>NZ_FTMY01000022.1 GCF_900156165.1 Pseudacidovorax sp. RU35E | reverse complement strand
CGCCCTGGCCCAGGCCAAGGAAGCGCGCATGCACATCCTGGGCAAGATGCAGGACGCCATGGGCGAGGCCAAGGCCGAGATCTCGTCCTTCGCGCCCAAGCTCTACACGATGAAGATCAACCCCGAGAAGATCCGCGACGTGATTGGCAAGGGCGGCGCCACCATCCGGGCGCTGACCGAAGAGACCGGCTGCCAGATCAACATCGAGGAAGACGGCACCATCACCATCGCGGCGACCGACGCCGCCAAGGCCGACGTGGCCAAGCAGCGCATCGAGCAGATCACGGCGGAAGTCGAGATCGGCAAAATTTACGAAGGCCCGGTCACCAAGATCCTGGACTTCGGCGCGCTGATCAACCTGCTGCCCGGCAAGGACGGCCTGCTGCACATCAGCCAGATTGCCCATGAGCGCGTCGAGCGCGTGACCGACTACCTGACCGAAGGCCAGATCGTCAAGGTCAAGGTGCTCGAGACCGACGACAAGGGTCGCGTCAAGCTGTCAATGAAGGCCCTGGCCGAGCGTCCGGCTGGCATGCCCGAATTCGGCGACCGTCCGCCGCGCGACGACCGTGGCGAGCGCCGCGACCGAGGTGATCGTGGCGACCGCGGTGACCGCGGTGATCGCCGCGAGCGTCCGCCGCGTGAAGAGCGCCCGGCGCGTGCGGAACCCGGCACCGGCCAGGAGCCCTCGGCCGACGCTGCAGCGGCCGCGCAGCAGCAGCAGGTGGCACCCCAAGGTGGCACCCAGTCGCCCGAGCAGCAAGGCTGATCGGCCTTGACTGACCCGAGGCCGGCAGGGCACTACGCGTGGCCTGCCGGCTTTCGTCCATCACTGCCTTTAACAGGAGATCGCATGAAAGCCGTCGAGATCAGCAGCCATGGCGCCCCAGAGGTGCTCCGCCTGTGCACGCGTGACGATCCGCAGCCGGCTGCCGGAGAACTGCTGATCCGTGTCGCCGCCAGCGGTGTGAACCGTCCCGATGTGCTGCAGCGCATGGGTCAGTACCCGGTGCCTCCGGGCGCGTCCGACCTGCCGGGCCTCGAAGTCGCTGGCGAGATCGTCGGGGGCGATGCGGCCGAACTTGCGCAGGCCGGCTTCAAGCTGGGTGACCGCGTGTGTGCGCTGGTGGCGGGCGGCGGTTACGCGCAGCTGTGCCTTGCGCCCATCGGCCAGTGCCTGCCGGTGCCACAGGGCTGGTCGGACGTCGAGGCGGCGGCCCTGCCGGAGACCTTCTTCACCGTCTGGAGCAATGTCTTCGACCGCGGCCGTCTGCAGAAGGGCGAGACCTTCCTGGTGCAGGGTGGCACGAGCGGCATCGGCGTGACAGCCATCCAGCTGGCCAAGGCATTCGGTGCAACCGTGATCGCCACGGCAGGCAGCGAGGACAAGTGCAAGGCGTGCCTGAAGCTGGGCGCGGACCATGCGATCAACTACCGCGAGCAGGACTTCGCCGAAGAGACCAAGCGCATCACCGACGGCCGCGGCGTGGACGTGATCCTCGACATGGTGGCGGGCGACTACGTGGCGCGCGAGGTGGGCTGCCTGGCCGAAGACGGCCGGCTGGTGATCATCGCCGTGCAGGGCGGCATCGAGAGCGGCTTCAATGCCGGGCTGGTGCTGCGCCGACGCCTGACGATCACGGGCTCCACGCTGCGTCCGCGACCGGTCGCGTTCAAGACGGCCATCGCGCGCAACCTGCGCGAGAAGGTCTGGCCGCTGCTGGCCACGCGACAAGGCGTGCATCCGGTGATTCATTCCACATTCGAGGCGGCCGATGCCGCCAAGGCCCATGCGCTGATGCAGTCCAATCAGCACATCGGCAAGATCGTGCTGACCTGGTGAGGGGCAAGCAGGCTATCCATCAAGAACCATGAGCAATAAAAAACAACTCATCGCTGGCAACTGGAAGATGAACGGCGGCCTGGCCGCCAACGAGGCGCTGCTGGGTGCGCTTCGCGAGGGAGTGGGCCAGCCGGCGTGCGATGTCGCGGTATGCGTACCCGCCCCGTATCTGGCGCAGGTGCAGGCGTTGACGCAGGGCTCGCCCCTTGCACTTGGCGCGCAGGACGTGTCGGCCCATGCGCAGGGCGCGTATACGGGCGAGCAGTCGGTGGCCATGCTGAAGGACTTCGGCGTGCGCTATGCCATCGTGGGCCATTCGGAGCGTCGGCAGTACCACGGCGAGACCGACGAACTCGTCTCCGCCAAGGCCGGTGCGGCGCTCGCCGGCGGCATCACCCCCATCGTGTGTGTGGGCGAGACCCTGGCCGAGCGCGAGGCCGGCAAGACTGAAGACGTGGTGCGCCGCCAACTGGCCGCCGTGATCCACGCCAACGGCCACTGCATCAGCGAGATCGTCGTCGCCTATGAACCCGTGTGGGCCATCGGCACGGGCAAGACCGCGACGCCGGAAGAGGCGCAGGCCGTGCACGCCGTGCTGCGGGCTCAGTTGCAGCATGCCGCCGGCGACGCCGCCGCGCGCATCCGCATCCTCTATGGTGGCAGCATGAACGCGGCCAATGCCTCGTCGCTGCTGGCCCAGCCGGACATCGATGGCGGCCTCATTGGCGGTGCCTCGCTCAAGGCGGCCGACTTCCTCCAGATCATCGCGGCCGCTCGCTGAGACGGCCGCCTCATTCACGACGTTCTTCAGACATGACCATCGTCCACAACATCCTCATCGCCGTGCAGATCCTGGCCGCCATCGCCATGGTCGGCCTGATCCTCCTGCAACATGGCAAGGGCGCCGACATGGGCGCGGCCTTTGGCAGCGGGAGCTCCGGCAGCCTGTTTGGTGCCAGTGGCAGCGCCAACTTCCTGTCGCGCACCACGGCCGTCCTGGCGGCGCTGTTCTTTGCCTGCACGTTGCTGCTCGCCTACTTCGGCACACCGCGCGCGGCCGGCGGCGGCAGCCTGCTGGAGCGCGCGCCGATCACGGCGCCCGCGTCGCAGATCCCGGCCGGCAATGCCGTTCCGGCTCCTGCGGCACCTGCGTCGGACGCGACGCAGATCCCGGCCAAGTGAGGCAGGCGCTTCCTGGTCATTACTTTGTGATGCAGTCCCGTCCAAACCGGGGCATTTCAGGGTAAACTCCAAGGCTGCCCCGGAAAGCCAATAACCTTCTAGGTTCCTCATGCCATCCGGGGCAAGCGTAAACCGCCGTCGTGGTGAAATTGGTAGACACGCTATCTTGAGGGGGTAGTGGCGAAAGCTGTGCGAGTTCGAGTCTCGCCGACGGCACCAATCTGCACCGGCTGATGCGCCAACCTGCAACGGGTCTGGCCATCGGTCGGTGGCAAGCGGTGATAGAGCCCCCCGATGAACCTCGCGACCTACCTTCCCGTTCTGTTGTTCATTCTGGTGGGGGTGGCGGTAGGCATACTCCCGCAAGTTCTGGGTTACGTTCTGGGCCCGAACCGGCCCGACGCGGCCAAGAACTCCCCCTACGAGTGCGGCTTCGAGGCGTTCGAAAACGCCCGCATGCAGTTCGACGTCCGCTACTACCTCGTCGCCATCCTCTTCATCCTCTTCGACCTGGAAATCGCCTTCCTCTTCCCGTGGGCCGTGGCCTTCAAGGAAGTCGGACCGCTGGGCTTCTGGGCGGCGGTGGTGTTCCTGGCCATCCTCGTCGTGGGCTTTGCCTACGAGTGGAAGAAGGGCGCCCTGGATTGGGAATGAGGCGACGCAACACGAGAGGAAACCCTGGCCATGGCCATTGAAGGTGTGTTCAAGGAAGGCTTCATCACGACGTCCTACGACGCGGTGGTGAACTGGGCGAAGACGGGCTCGCTGTGGCCCATGACCTTCGGCCTTGCCTGCTGCGCGGTCGAGATGATGCATGCGGCTGCGGCCCGCTACGACATCGGACGCTTCGGCGCCGAGGTGTTCCGCGCCAGCCCACGTCAGTCCGATCTCATGATCGTGGCGGGCACGCTGTGCAACAAGATGGCGCCGGCATTGCGCAAGGTGTATGACCAGATGGCCGAGCCCCGGTGGGTGCTCTCCATGGGTTCCTGCGCCAACGGCGGCGGTTACTACCACTACAGCTATTCGGTGGTGCGCGGCTGCGACCGCATCGTGCCGGTCGACGTCTACGTGCCCGGCTGCCCGCCGACGGCCGAGGCGCTGATCTACGGGATCATCCAGCTGCAGCAGAAGGTGCGCCGCACCAACACCATCGCGCGCGCCTGAGCGCGCCCCTCCCATGACATCGATTGCCATTGATCCGCAGGTCCTGAAGGACCAGCTTGCACTCGCCCTGGGCGACAAGGTGCGCGAGGTCAACCTCGCGTTGGGCGAGGTGACGATCATCGTCAGCGCCGCCAATTATCTGGACGTGATGAAGACGCTGCGCGACACCGCAGGCATGCAGTTCGAGCAGCTCATCGATTTGTGCGGGATGGACTATTCCGCCTGGCGCGACGAGGTGTGGGAAGGCCCGCGCTTCGCCGTGGTGGTGCACCTGCTGTCGGTGAGCCTCAACCAGCGCGTGCGCGTGCGCGCCTTCTGTCCCGACGACGACCTGCCGGTGATCGCTTCCGTCAACGAACTGTGGGCCGCGGCCAACTGGTTCGAGCGCGAGGCCTTCGACCTGTACGGCATCGTCTTCGACGGCCACCCGGACCTGCGCCGCATCCTCACCGACTACGGCTTCATCGGCCACCCGTTCCGCAAGGACTTCCCGCTGTCCGGCCATGTCGAGATGCGCTACGACGAGCAGATGCAGCGCGTGGTCTACCAGCCGGTGACGATCGAGCCGCGCGAGGTCACCCCGCGCGTGATCCGCGAAGAGCATTACGGCGGCCTGCACTGAACCCCCGACCGACCCATGGCTGAAATCAAGAACTACACGCTCAACTTCGGGCCGCAGCACCCCGCCGCGCACGGTGTGCTGCGCCTGGTGCTGGAGCTCGACGGCGAAGTGGTGCAACGCGCCGACCCGCACATCGGCCTGCTGCACCGCGCCACCGAGAAGCTGGCCGAGCACAAGACCTTCATCCAGTCGCTGCCCTACATGGACCGTCTCGACTACGTGTCCATGATGTGCAACGAGCATGCCTACTGCCTGGCCATCGAGAAGCTGCTCGGCCTGGAAGTGCCGATCCGCGCCCAGTACATCCGCGTGATGTTCTCGGAGATCACCCGCATGCTCAACCACCTCATGTGGCTGGGCTCGCACGGCAACGACTGCGGCAGCTCCACGATCCTGATCTACGCTTTTCGCGAGCGCGAAGACCTGTTCGACGCCTACGAGGCGGTGTCCGGCGCGCGTATGCATGCGGCCTACTTCCGTCCGGGTGGCGTGTACCGCGACCTGCCGGACAGCATGCCGCAGTACAAGCACAGCAAGATCAAGAACGCCAAGGCCCTCGCTCGCATGAACGAGAACCGCCAGGGTTCGCTGCTGGACTTTCTCGAAGACTTCACGAAGCGCTTCGACACCTACCTGGCCGAATACCACACGCTGCTGACCGACAACCGCATCTGGAAGCAGCGCACCGTGGGCATCGGCGTCATGGACGCCGACCGCGCGCTCAACCTGGGCCTCACCGGCCCGATGCTGCGCGGCTCCGGCATCGCCTGGGACCTGCGCAAGACGCAGCCCTACGACGTCTACGACCAGGTCGACTTCGACATCCCGGTGGGCAAGACCGGCGACTGCTACGACCGCTACCTCGTGCGCATGGAGGAGCTCAACCAGTCGAACCGCATCATTGCCCAGTGCGTGAAGTGGCTCAAGGCCAACCCCGGCCCGGTCATCACGGACAACCACAAGGTGGCGGCTCCCAAGCGCGAGGCCATGAAGGCCAACATGGAAGAGCTGATCCACCACTTCAAGCTCTTCACCGAGGGCTTCCGCGTGCCCGAAGGCGAGGCCTATGCCGCCGTCGAGCATCCCAAGGGAGAGTTCGGCATCTACCTGGTCAGCGACGGTGCCAACAAGCCTTACCGCCTGAAGATCCGGCCGCCGGGCTTCGTGCACCTGGCCGCACTCGACGAGATGGCGCGCGGCCACATGCTGGCCGACACCGTGGCCATCATCGGCACGCTGGACATCGTCTTCGGAGAGATCGATCGATGAGCGATTCTTTGAACAATCCTCCCATCGCCCCCGCGGCACTGCCGCAGGACCTGCTCGACCGCTTCGCCCGCGAAGTTGCCAAGTACCCCGACAGCGACGCCGGCCGCCAATCGGCCGTGATGGCCTGCCTGTCCATCGTGCAGCAGGTCTACGGCTGGGTGAGCGACGAGAACGAGGCCGCCGTGGCCGCCTACCTGGGCATGCCCCAGATCGCGGCGCGCGAAGTGACCACGTTCTACAACATGTACAACCAGCAGCCGGTGGGCAGGTTCAAGCTGAACGTCTGCACCAACCTGCCGTGCCAGCTGCGCGATGGCTACAAGGCCCTGCACCACCTCGAAGCCAAGCTGGGCATCAAGATGGGCGAAACCACGGCCGACGGCATGTTCACGCTGCAACAGAGCGAATGCCTGGGCGCCTGCGCCGATTCGCCGGTGATGCTGGTCAACGACCGCACCATGTGCAGCTTCATGAGCAACGAGAAGCTCGACCAGCTGGTCGACGGCCTGCGTGCCGCCGAGCCGCAAGGGGAGAAGCGCTGATGACCCCCGATCAAGTCCTTTCGCAGTTCCGCGCCACCGGCGTGCAGACCTGCTTCCACGGCCGCCACATCGAGCCGCAGATCTATGCCGGCCTGGACGGCACCAACTGGAGCCTCGCCGACTACGAGGCGCGCGGCGGCTACCAGGCGCTGCGCAAGATCCTCACCGAGGGCATGACGCAGGACCAGGTGATCGCCGAGATGAAAACCTCCGGCCTGCGTGGCCGCGGCGGCGCCGGATTCCCGACGGGCCTGAAGTGGAGCTTCATGCCCCGCCAGTTCCCCGGTCAGAAGTACCTGGTCTGCAACTCGGACGAAGGCGAGCCCGGTACGTGCAAGGACCGCGACATCCTCATGTTCAACCCGCACATCGTCATCGAAGGCATGGCGATCGCGGCGTATGCCATGGGCATCAGCGTGGGCTACAACTACATCCACGGTGAGATCTTCGAGGTGTATGAACGCTTCGAGGCGGCCCTGGAAGAGGCGCGCGCCGCCGGCTACCTGGGTGGCAACATCATGGGCAGCAACTTCAGCTTCCAGCTGCATGCGCACCATGGCTTCGGCGCCTACATCTGTGGCGAAGAAACCGCGCTGCTCGAATCGCTGGAAGGCAAGAAGGGCCAGCCGCGCTTCAAGCCGCCGTTCCCGGCCAGCTTCGGGCTGTACGGCAAGCCGACCACGATCAACAACACCGAGACCTTCGCGGCGGTGCCCTGGATCATCCGCAACGGCGGCCAGGCCTACCTCGAGTGCGGCAAGCCCAACAACGGCGGAACCAAGATCTACTCGGTCTCGGGCGACGTCGAGCTGCCCGGCAACTACGAAGTGCCCATGGGCACGCCCTTCTCCAAGCTGCTGGAGCTGGCGGGCGGCGTGCGCAAGGGTCGCAAGCTCAAGGCCGTGATCCCGGGCGGCTCGTCCGCGCCGGTGCTGCCGGCCGACATCATGATGTCCTGCACGATGGACTACGACTCCATCGCCAAGGCCGGCTCCATGCTGGGCTCGGGCGCGGTCATCGTGATGGACGACAGCCGCTGCATGGTCGAGTCGCTCAAGCGCCTGTCGTACTTCTACATGCACGAGTCCTGCGGCCAGTGCACGCCCTGCCGCGAAGGTACGGGCTGGCTGTGGCGCGTGGTCGACCGCATCCACCATGGCGAAGGCCGCGCCTCCGACATGGACCTGCTGAATTCCGTGGCCGACAACATCCAGGGCCGCACGATCTGCGCGCTGGGCGATGCCGCGGCCATGCCCGTGCGTGCCATGCTGAAGCACTTCCGTCACGAGTTCGAGGCCATGGTGCCCGGCTACGTGCCGAAGACGCCGGCCCAGGCCTGAGCGGGAGCGAGAACCTCACATGATCGAAATCGAACTCGACGGCAAGAAGGTCGAAGTGGCCGAAGGCAGCATGGTCATGCATGCGGCCGACAAGGCCGGGACCTACATCCCGCATTTCTGCTACCACAAGAAGCTCTCCATCGCCGCCAACTGCCGCATGTGCCTGGTGGACGTGGAGAAGGCGCCCAAGCCGATGCCGGCCTGCGCCACGCCCGTGACGCAGGGCATGATCGTGCGCACCCAGTCCGACAAGGCCGTCAAGGCCCAGAAGTCGGTCATGGAATTCCTGCTGATCAACCATCCGCTGGACTGCCCCATCTGCGACCAGGGCGGCGAATGCCAGCTGCAGGATCTGGCGGTGGGCTACGGCGGCGGCGCCTCGCGCTACCAGGAAGAAAAGCGCGTGGTGTTCCACAAGGACGTGGGACCGCTGATCTCCATGGAGGAGATGAGCCGCTGCATCCACTGCACCCGCTGCGTGCGCTTCGGCCAGGAAGTGGCCGGCATCATGGAACTGGGCATGGTGAACCGGGGCGAGCACTCCGAGATCAGCACCGTCGTCGGCGACACCGTCGACTCCGAGCTGTCGGGCAACATGATCGACATCTGCCCGGTGGGTGCGCTCACGAGCAAGCCTTTCCGCTACAGCGCCCGCACCTGGGAACTGTCGCGCCGCAAGTCGGTGAGCCCGCACGATTCCACCGGCGCCAACCTGATCGTCCAGGTCAAGAACAACCGTGTGATGCGCGTTCTGCCGCTGGAGAACGAAGACGTCAACGAGTGCTGGATCGCCGACCGCGACCGCTTCTCGTACGAGGCCCTGGACAGCGCCGCGCGCCTGACGCAGCCCATGCTCAAGCAGGGCGGCCAGTGGCAGGCCGTGGACTGGCAGACGGCCCTCGAGTACGTTGCCACCGGTCTAAAGCAGATCAAGGCCGATCATGGCGCTGGCGCCATCGGCGCGCTGGTGAGTCCGCACAGCACCGTGGAAGAACTGGCCCTGGCCGGCGCGCTGGTGCGTGGCCTCGGCAGCGAGAACATCGACCACCGGCTGCGCCATGCCGACTTCGGCAATGTGGGCAGCGGCATCCGCTGGCTGGGCACCCCCATCGCCTCGCTGTCGAACCTGCAGCGCGTGCTGGTGGTCGGCAGCAACCTGCGCAAGGACCATCCGCTGTTCGCGCAGCGCATCCGGCAGTCGGTGCGCAAGGGCGGCAAGCTGTTCGCCATCGCATCGGCCGAGCAACTGGCGGCCGATGCCTCATGGGCCATTCCGCTGGCTGGCTTCCAGCAGGTCGAGGCGGCCGGCTGGTACGGCGCGCTGGCCCAGATCGCGGCCGCCGTGGCGGCAGAGAAGGGCGTCGCCGCACCCGCGCAAGTTGAGGTGACCGAAGCCGCTCGCGGCGTGGCGCAGGCCCTGGTGGGCGGCGAACGCAAGGCCGTCCTGCTGGGCAATGGTGCAGCGCACCATGCCGAGGCTTCGCGTCTGCTCGCGCTGGCCCAGTGGATCGGCGCCCAGACCGGCGCCAGCGTCGGCTACCTGACCGAAGCGGCCAACACCGTCGGCGCGCAATGGGTCAACGCCCAGCCGGGCGCCAAGGGCCTGAACGCCGGCCAGATGCTGGCAGGCGGCCTCAAGGCGGCGCTGCTGCTCAACACCGAGCCGGTGTTCGATTCGGCCGCCGGTGCGCGTGCCGCGGACGCATTGGGTCAGGCGCAGATGGTGGTCACCCTGAGCCCCTTCAAGGCCAACCTCGAATTCAGCGACGTGCTGCTGCCCATCGCGCCCTTCAGCGAGACGCCGGGCACCTTCGTCAATGCCGAAGGCCGCATCCAGAGCTTCCATGCCGTGGTGCGCCCCCTGGGCGAGGCACGTCCCGCGTGGAAGGTGCTGCGCGTGCTGGGCAACCTGCTGGGGCTGTCGGGCTTCGACTTCGAGTCGACGCAGGACGTGATGGCCAAGGTGCGTGGCTCGGTCGCCGCAGACTTCGTCACAGCCGAGCGCCTGGGCAACGACGCCCCGGCCGTCGACCTGGCATCCGCCTCGGCCGCCGGCCACGCTGCGCCGGTCACTGCCGCCATCTACCAACTGGATTCGCTGGTGCGCCGCGCACCGTCGCTGCAACTGACGACCGACGGCCGCCGCGCCGCCGCCGCACAGGAGGTGTCGGCATGATCGACGCGCTGTACAACGCCGGCTACGGCCTCATCGGCGCCCACTGGTGGACGGCCGGTGGCTGGCCCGTCATCTGGGCGCTGCTCAAGATCATCGCGGTGCTGCTGCCCGTGCTGGGCGCCGTGGCCTACGCCACGCTGTGGGAGCGCAAGTTCCTCGGCTGGATCCAGGTGCGCCACGGACCCAACCGGGTCGGCCCCTTCGGCCTGCTGCAGCCGATCGCCGACGCGGTCAAGCTGCTGACCAAGGAGCTGATCAACCCGACGGCGGCGAGCTCCGGCCTGTTCCGCCTCGGCCCGGTCATGGCCATCATGCCAGCCCTCGCGGCCTGGGTGGCCATTCCCTTCGGCCCCGACGCGGTCATCGCCAACGTCAACGCCGGCCTGCTGCTGATCATGGCCATCACCTCCATCGAGGTGTACGGCGTGATCATCGCCGGCTGGGCCTCGAACTCGAAGTACGCCTTCCTGGGCGCCCTGCGCGCCTCGGCCCAGATGGTGAGCTATGAAATCGCGATGGGCTTCTGCTTCGTCGTGGTGATCATGGTCTCGGGCAGCCTGAGCCTGGGCGACATCGTCGCCGTGCAGGGCAAGGGCACCTTCGCGGACATGGGCCTGTCCTTCCTGTCCTGGAACTGGCTGCCGCTGCTGCCCATCTTCATCGTCTACCTGATCTCGGGCGTGGCCGAAACCAACCGCCACCCCTTCGACGTGGTGGAAGGCGAGGCCGAGATCGTGGCCGGTCACATGGTCGAGTACTCGGGCATGGGCTTCGCGATCTTCTTCCTGGCCGAGTACGCCAGCATGTGGCTCGTGTCGATCCTAGCCGTGCTCATGTTCCTGGGCGGCTGGCTGCCCCCGGTGGGCTTCCTGGACTTCATCCCCGGCTGGATCTGGCTGGGCCTGAAGACCTTCTTCGTGCTGTCGCTGTTCATCTGGATCCGCGGCACCTTCCCGCGCTTCCGCTACGACCAGATCATGCGCCTGGGCTGGAAGATCTTCATCCCCGTCACGCTGGTCTGGCTGCTGATCGTCGGCGGCTGGATGCAGACGCCCTGGAACATCTGGAAATAAGGTGGACCACGAATGACTGCCGTCGCTGCTTCTCCTTTTTCGATCAAGGACTTCTTCAAGAGCTTCATGCTCGTGGAACTGTTCAAGGGCATGGCCCTGACGGGGCGCTATGCGCTACGCCGCAAGGTCACCGTCCAGTTCCCTGAAGAAAAGACCCCCCTGTCGCCGCGCTTCCGCGGCCTGCACGCCCTGCGCCGTTACGAGAACGGCGAAGAGCGCTGCATCGCCTGCAAGCTCTGCGAGGCCGTGTGCCCCGCCGTGGCCATCACCATCGAGTCCGCCGTGCGCGACGATGGCACCCGCCGCACCACCCGCTACGACATCGACCTGACCAAGTGCATCTTCTGCGGCTTCTGCGAAGAGAGCTGCCCGGTCGATTCGATCGTCGAGACGCACATCCTGGAGTACCACGGCGAGAAGCGCGGTGACCTGTACTTCACCAAGGACATGCTGCTGGCAGTGGGCGACCGCTACGAGCAAGAAATCGCGGCCAGCAAGGCGGCCGACGCCAAGTACCGCTGAACCGGCGAAGCGAAAAGAAAAACCCATGGACGCCAAGACCGGCTTCTTCTATCTGTTCTCGGTCGTGCTGCTGTTTGCAGCCTTCCGGGTCGTGACCGCCCGCAACCCCGTGCATGCGGTGCTGTACCTGATGCTCGCCTTCTCGCAGGCCTCCGCCGTGTGGCTGCTGCTCAAGGCCGAGTTCTTGGCCATCGTGCTCGTGCTGGTGTACCTCGGCGCGGTGATGGTGCTCTTCCTCTTCGTCGTGATGATGCTCGACCTCAACGTCGACCATCTGCGCCAGAACTTCTGGAAGCACTTCCCGCTGGCCGCGCTGGTGGGCGTGGTGATCGCCCTCGAGATGGCCTATGTGCTGATGGGCGGCTTCCGCTTGCAGACGCCCGCTGCCGAGGTCGCGTCCGCAGCCGGCCAGGCGTCCAACACCAAGGCCCTGGGCCTGCTGCTCTACAGCGAGTACGTCTACCCGGTGCAGGTCGCGGCCGTGATCCTGGTCGTGGCCATGATCGCCGCCATCGCCCTGACGCTGCGCCGCCGCAAGGACACGCGCTACGTGGACGTGAAGGACCAGATCCATGTGAAGGCCCGCGACCGCCTCCAGGTGGTCAAGGTGGCGCCCACCCAGGCCCCGCAACCCGCCGCCCCCGCCGCGGAAGGGGAGAGCAAGTGATGACATTGACCCTCGGCCACTACCTGTCGCTCGGCGCCATCCTGTTCGCGCTGGCCGTCATCGGCATCTTCCTCAACCGCAAGAACCTCATCGTGCTGCTGATGTGCATCGAGCTGATGCTGCTGGCGGTCAACATGAACTTCGTCGCCTTCTCCTCCTACCTGGGCGACATGCACGGACAGATCTTCGTGTTCTTCATCCTCACCGTGGCAGCGGCCGAATCGGCCATCGGCCTGGCACTGCTGGTACTGCTGTTCCGCAACAAGTCGACCATCAACGTCGATGAACTCGACGCGCTGAAGGGATAACGATGGCCACGACCTTGTCTGCATCCACCCTGCTGGCGGTGCCGCTGGCACCGCTGGTCGGCTGCGTGCTCGCCGGTATCCTCGGCACGCAGTTCGGCGGCAACCGCATTGGCCGTGCCGCCTCGCATTCGCTGACCATCCTGGGCGTGTTCGTCGCCTTCGTGCTGTCGGCCCTGACGCTCTACAGCGTCGCCGTCGACGGCGCCCGCTTCAACGCCACCATCTACGAATGGATGGTCGTGGGCGGCCTGAAGATGGAAGTCGGTTTCATGATCGACAGCCTGACGGCCATGATGATGTGCGTCGTCACCTTCGTGTCGCTGATGGTGCACATCTACACCATCGGCTACATGGAAGAGGACGAGGGCTACAACCGCTTCTTCGCCTACATCTCGCTCTTCACCTTCTCCATGCTGATGCTGGTGATGAGCAACAACCTGCTGCAGCTGTTCTTCGGCTGGGAAGCGGTGGGTCTGGTGTCGTACCTGCTGATCGGCTTCTGGTACAACAAGCCGACGGCCATCTTCGCCAACATGAAGGCCTTCCTGGTCAACCGCGTGGGTGACTTCGGCTTCATCCTCGGCATCGGCCTGATCGCGGCCTATACGGGCACGCTCAACTACACCGAGATCTTTGCCAAGTCGGGCGAGCTGGGCAAGATGGGCTTCCCGGGCACCGACTGGATGCTGATCACCGTGATCTGCATCTGCCTGTTCATTGGCGCGATGGGCAAGAGCGCGCAGTTCCCGCTGCACGTCTGGCTGCCGGACTCGATGGAAGGCCCGACGCCCATCTCCGCGCTGATCCACGCCGCCACGATGGTGACCGCCGGCATCTTCATGGTGTCGCGCATGTCGCCGCTGTTCGAGCTGTCGGACACGGCCCTGAACTTCATCCTGGTGATCGGTTCGATCACGGCGCTGTTCATGGGCTTCCTGGGCATCATCCAGAATGACATCAAGCGCGTGGTGGCCTACTCGACGCTGTCCCAGCTGGGCTACATGACCGTGGCGCTCGGCGTGTCGGCCTACCCGGTCGCCGTGTTCCACCTGATGACGCACGCCTTCTTCAAGGCGCTGCTGTTCCTCGGCGCCGGCTCGGTCATCATGGGCATGCACCACAACCAGGACATCCGCTGGATGGGTGGCGTGCGCAAGTACATGCCCATCACCTGGGTCACCTTCCTGCTGGCCTCGCTGGCGCTGATCGGCACACCGTTCTTCTCGGGCTTCTATTCCAAGGACGCCATCATCGAGGCGGTGCACGCCAGCCATCTGCCGGCTGCGGGCTTCGCCTACTTCTCGGTGGTGGCCGGCGTGTTCGTCACGGCCTTCTACTCGTTCCGCCTCTACTTCCTGGTCTTCCACGGCAAGGAGCGCTACGACCAGAACCCGGACGCGCATCACGACGACGCCCATGGTCACGGCCACGACGACCACCACGGCCATGGCCACCACGAGCCGCACGAATCGCCGAAGGTGGTGACGGTGCCGCTGCTGCTGCTGATGATCCCGTCGGTGGTGATCGGCTTCTTCACGCTGATGCCGATGCTGAACAGCTTCTTCGACGGCGTGATCTTCGTCGACACGGCGCGCCACCACGCCATGGCGGAGCTGCGCGAGGACATCCACGGTCCCGTCGCCATGGCCCTGCATTCGCTGACCAGCCTGCCGCTGTGGCTCGCCATCGCCGGCGTCGCGCTGTCGTACTACATGTACATGGTCAACCCGGCGCTGCCGGCCGCCATCAAGCGCGCCTGCATGCCGATCTACAACCTGCTCGAGAACAAGTACTACCTCGACTGGATCAACGAGAACATCCTGGCCCGCGGCGCCCGCGCACTTGGCACCGGGCTCTGGAAGGGCGGCGACCAGGCCATCATCGACGGCGCGCTGGTCAATGGCTCGTGGAAGCTGGTGGGCCGCATCTCGGCGGCCATCCGCTGGATCCAGTCCGGCTACATCTATCACTACGCCTTCGCGATGCTGCTGGGGGTGTTCCTTCTCATGACGTACTTCGTCTGGTTCAAGCGCTGACGCGGGCTGGAGAACAAAAAAAATGGGTTTGCTGAGCCTTGCCATCTGGCTGCCGATCGTGATTGGCGCCTTGCTGCTGGCGTTTGGGCGGGACGACCAGGCGCGCTTCGTGCGCTGGGCGGCACTCGTCGGGTCGGTGGCGAGCTTTCTCGTCACCATTCCGGTGTACACGCGCTTCCAGACCGGCACCGCCGCGATGCAGTTCGTCGAGCGTGCGCCGTGGATCGAGCGCTTCAACATCAACTACCACCTGGGCGTGGACGGCCTGTCGATGTGGTTCGTGCTGCTCACGGCCTTCATCACGGTGATCGTCGTGATTTCGGCCTGGGAGGTGATCACCGAGCGCGTCAACCAGTACATGGGCGCGTTCCTGATCCTGTCGGGCCTGATGATCGGTGTGTTTTCCGCGCTGGACGGCATGCTGTTCTATGTGTTCTTCGAGGCCACGCTGATCCCGATGTACCTGATCATCGGCATCTGGGGTGGTCCGAACCGGATCTACGCGGCCTTCAAGTTCTTCCTGTACACGCTGCTCGGCTCGCTGCTGATGCTGGTGGCCCTGGTCTATCTGTACCGCGCCTCTGGCGGCAGCTTCGACATCGCGACCTGGCACCGTACGCCCCTGGGTTCCACGGCGCAGACGCTGATCTTCTTCGCGTTTTTCGCCGCCTTTGCCGTGAAGGTGCCGATGTGGCCGGTCCACACCTGGCTGCCCGACGTGCACGTCGAGGCGCCCACCGGCGGCTCCGCCGTGCTGGCCGCCATCATGCTGAAGCTGGGCGCCTACGGCTTCCTGCGCTTCTCCATGCCGATTGCGCCCGATGCTGCCCGTGAGTGGGCCTGGCTGATGATCGCGCTGTCGATCGTGGCGGTGATCTACGTGGGCCTGGTGGCCATGGTCCAGCGCGACATGAAGAAGCTGGTGGCCTATTCATCGGTGGCGCACATGGGCTTCGTGACGCTGGGCTTCTTCATCTTCAATCCGCTCGGCGTGGCGGGCGGCATCGTGCAGATGATCGCCCACGGCTTCGTTTCGGGCGCAATGTTCCTGTCCATCGGCGTGCTGTACGACCGCATGCACTCGCGTCAGATCGCCGACTACGGCGGTGTGGTCAACGTGATGCCCAAGTTCTCGGCCTTCGCGCTGCTGTTCGCCATGGCCAACTGCGGCTTGCCCGCCACCGCCGGCTTCGTGGGCGAGTGGATGGTGATCCTGGGCGCCGTGAAGGCCAACTTCTGGATCGGCCTGATGGCTGCCACCGCGCTGATCTTCGGCGCTGCCTACACCCTGTGGATGTACAAGCGGGTGTACCTGGGACCCATCGGCAACGACCATGTGAAGGAACTGACGGACATCAATGGCCGCGAGTTCTTCATGCTCGCCGTGCTGGCTGTGGCCGTGCTGTGGATGGGCCTGGATCCCAAGCCTTTCACCGACGTGATGGACGTTTCCGTGGCCGAGCTGCTGCGCCACGTGGCCGCCTCCAAGCTGCCCTGACCAGAGTCCACGCAGACAAGAGAACAAGATGATCGACAAACTCAGCTGGGTGGCTGTCTACCCCGAGATCCTGCTGCTGGTGATGGCGTGCGTCATCACGCTGTTCGACCTCCGTGTCAGCAGCACGCATCGCACCGCCACGCATTGGCTCACGATGCTCACGCTGGCCGCGACGGCGCTGCTGACCGGCATGAACGCCATGGCAGGACACACTTTCCACGGCTTCGGTGGCATGGTGGTCAGTGACCCGATGGGCAACTGGCTCAAGTGTTTCTCTGCCGTGGCGCTGATGGTCACGCTGGTCTATGGCCGTCCCTATGCGGCCGACCGCCAGATGCTGCGCGGCGGTGAGATGTTCACGCTCAGCCTGTTCTCGCTGCTGGGCATGTTCGTGATGATCTCGGGCAGCAACTTCCTGATGATCTACCTGGGCCTGGAACTGCTCACGCTGTCCAGCTATGCCCTGGTGGCCCTGCGCCGCGACCATGCGACGGCCAGCGAAGCCGCCATGAAGTATTTCGTGCTCGGCGCCATGGCCAGCGGCTTCCTGCTCTATGGCATGTCGATGATGTACGGCGCCACCGGCTCCCTGGACGTCAACGAAGTCTTCAAGAGCATCGCCAGCAGCAAGGTGAACCACCAGGTGCTGGTGTTCGGCCTGGTGTTCATCGTCGCCGGCCTGGCCTTCAAGCTGGGCGCCGCACCGTTCCACATGTGGCTGCCGGACGTCTACCATGGCGCCCCCACGGCCGTGACGCTGCTGATCGGCGCGGCGCCCGAGCTGGCTGCCTTCGCCATCGTCATCCGCCTGCTGGTGGAAGGCATGCTCCCGCTGGCCTTCGACTGGCAGCAGATGCTGGCCGTGCTGGCCGTGGCCTCGCTGCTGGTGGGCAACCTGGCCGCCGTCGCGCAGACCAACCTCAAGCGCATGCTGGCCTACTCGACCATCGCGCAGATGGGCTTCGTGCTGCTGGGCCTGGTGGCCGGCGTGATCGACGGCAACACGCTCAACGCCCAGTATGCGTACAGCGCGTCGATGTTCTACATCGTGACCTATGTGCTGACCACGCTGGCGAGCTTCGGCATCATCCTGCTGCTGGCCCGTGAAGGCTTCGAGAGCGAAGAGATCTCCGATTTGGCGGGACTCAACCAGCGCAGCCCGCTGTACGCGGGCGTGATGGCCATTGCGATGTTCTCGCTGGCCGGCATTCCGCCGCTGGTCGGCTTCTACGCCAAGCTGGCTGTGCTGCAGGCCCTGCTCGCGTCGGGTCAGGGCGTGTACATCGGCCTTGCGGTGTTCGCCGTGATCATGTCGTTGATCGGCGCCTTCTACTACCTGCGCGTGGTGAAGGTGATGTACTTCGACGCGCCGCTGACGGCTACCACCGTCGCAGCCCCGCGTGACGTTCGGGCCGTGCTGTCGGTCAACGGCGCCCTGATCCTGATCCTGGGCATCCTGCCTGGTGGCCTCATGACCCTGTGCGCCCGGGCCATCGTGGCCACGCTGGGCAACTGATTGCACCGTGGGCAGCAACGCTTCGGCCTGGGTCGTCCTCGGCGTTGCGCTGGTCCTGGCCAACCTGCCTTTCGTGAACGAGCGGCTGCTCGCCGTGCTGCCCTGGCGCACGGCAGTCAAGCCGCTCGCCGTGCGCGTGGGCGAACTGCTGCTGTGTTATCTGGTGGCAGGTCTGGTGGGCCGACTCTTCGAGGGGCGGCAGGGCATGGTGGCCGCGCAGGGCTGGGAGTTCTATGCGGTGACGGCGACCTTCTTTCTGGTGCTCGCTTTCCCGGGCTTCATCTGGCGCTACCTCCTCCCACGAAAAGGACACTGACTCGTGACCGCTGACATCGCCCACCTCGAAGAAAAGAAGGTCGCGTCGGAGCCACTGTTCCAGGGCCGGTTCTTGCGTGCCTTCCGCGACACGGTCGCGTTGCCCGATGGCGGGACGGCCACGCGCGAGTATGTGATCCATCCGGGGGCCGTCGTCGTCATTCCCTTGCTGGACGACGGTCGGCTCGTGCTGGAGCGGCAGTTCCGGTATCCCGTCGGGCAGGCGATGGTGGAGTTCCCGGCCGGCAAACTCGATGCGGGCGAAGATCCGCTGCTCTGCGGACAGCGTGAGCTGCTCGAAGAGACCGGCTACCGTGCCCGGGAGTGGGCCAGAGCTGGGGTGATGCATCTGGCCGTGGCGTACTCGACCGAGGTCATCCACATCTACTTTGCGCGCGGCCTGAGCGCGGGTGAGCGCAAGCTGGACCAGGGGGAATTCCTCGACGTGTTCACGGCGACGCCCGACGAGTTGCTCGGATGGTGCCGTGACGGCACCGTCACAGACGCCAAGACCCTGGCCTGTTCGGTCTGGATGCAGAACGTGCTTTCCGGCGCGTGGACGATGGAATGGCACGCTGCGGATAATTCCGCGCCATGAAGGTCCTGAATCTGCGTTGCGCCCAAGGGCACGGCTTCGAGGGCTGGTTCGGCTCCGAGTCGGAGTTCGAGGCCCAGCGCGACGGCGGCCAGATCGCATGCCCCCTCTGTGGTGACAAGGCCATCGTCAAAGGCCTGAGCGCGCCCCGGCTCAACCTCGGCGCCGGGCGTGAGGCGCCGCCGGCTGAACTCCCGCCACAGATGTCGCAGGAGCGGACGCCGGAAGGCCGCTGGATGCGGGCTGTGCGGGAGGTGTTGGCGAGGACCGAGGACGTCGGCGACCGCTTCGCGCAGGAGGCCCGTCGGATCCACCATGGCGAGGCGCAGGACCGCGGCATCCGCGGTCAGGCCACGCCCGAGGAGACCGTGGCCTTGCTGGAGGAAGGCATTGCCGTGCTTCCGCTCCCGTTGCCTGCTGCGCTGAAGGAAACACTGCAGTAGTCCGCATCAAGGCGACGCATGAGGTGGCGCCAGTGCTTGCTTCGTGTGGAAAAACAGAGCCCGCCGAGCGCGGGCTTCGTTTTGTCCGTTAACGGCAACGCGCGTGCGGGCGACGAACTAGCCGCCGCGCAGCGCCGAGTCAGGCGGTGAACTGAAGCGCCGCCAGCTTGGCGTAATTTCCGCCGCGGGCGATCAGCTCGGCATGCGTACCTTGTTCGACGATCGCGCCGTGGTCCAGTACCACGATGCGGTCAGCTTTCTGCACTGTCGCGAGCCGGTGGGCGATGACCAGCGTGGTGCGACCTTCCATGGCCGATTCGAGGGCGGACTGCACCACCCGCTCGCTCTCCGCATCGAGCGCCGACGTGGCCTCATCCAGCAACAGCAGCGGGGGCGCCTTCAGGATTGCGCGCGCAATCGAAAGGCGCTGCTTCTGACCGCCGGACAGCCGCACGCCGCGCTCGCCGAGAAAGGTGTTGAAGCCGTCCGGCAGCGCGTCGATGAAGCCCTCGGCATGCGCGAGACGCGCAGCCCGCCGCACCTCGGGCTCCGTTGCCTCGGGCCGGCCATAGCGGATGTTTTCCAGCGCCGTGGTTGAGAAGATCACCGCATCCTGCGGCACCAGGCCGATACGCCCGCGCAGGTCGTTCAGGGCGTACTGCGTCAACGACCGACCGTCTAGCCGTATTTCGCCAGCCTGTGGGTCGAAGAAGCGAAGCAGCAACTGGAAGACGGTGCTCTTGCCAGCGCCACTTTCGCCGACCAGCGCCACGGTTTCGCCCGGTGCCACCTGCAGCGAGAAATTGTGCAAGGCGGGTGTGCCCGGACGCGAGGGATAGTGGAACTGCACGGCGTCCAGCGCCACGTGAGCGCCTGCCGACGCTGGAGGCGCCGCCTGCACGGCGCCGGGCGAAGAAATGGCAATGGGTGCGTGCAGCAGTTCCATCAGCCGTTCGCTGGCACCGGCGGCGCGCAGCAGGTCGCCGTACACCTCGCCCAGCACGGCCAGCGCGCTGGCCAGGATCACCACGTAGACGACGGTCTGGCCCATGTGCCCTGGGCTGATCTCGCCGCGGAGCACCGCTTGCGTGCCGGCGTAAAGACCCCAGAGCAGTGCCGCGGAGGTGGTGATGATGATGAAAGCGACGAGCACGGCGCGTGCCTTGGTACGGCGCACCGCCGTCTCGAAGGCCGCCTGGGTCGAGCCGGCGAATCGCTCGGCCTCTCGCCCTTCGGCCGTGTAGCTCTGCACCACTGGGATGGCATTGAGCACCTCGGCCGCGATCGCACTGGCGTCGGCCACGCGGTCCTGGCTTGCGCGCGAAAGCCGCCGTACCCGGCGACCGAAGACAGTGGCGGGCAGGACCACCAGCACCAGCACCAGTGCCACCTGCGCCATCAACCAGGGATTGGTCCAGATCAGCATGGCGAGTGCGCCGACGCCCATCACGGCGTTGCGCAGGCCCATGCTGAGTGACGAGCCCACCACCGTCTGCACCAGCGTGGTGTCGCCAGTGAGGCGCGACAGCACTTCGCCGGTCTGTGTGGTCTCGAAGAACTGGGGGCTCTGGTGGAGTACGCGGCCATAGACGGCGGTGCGCACATCGGCGGTGATGCGCTCGCCCAGCCAGCTCACCGTGTAGAAGCGCGCTGCCGAGAACAGCCCCAGGGCGATCGCCACGGCGAAGAGGGCGAGGAAGTGCTCGCGCAGCGCCATCACCTGATCGCCGGGCGCCTTGGGCGCCAGGCCCGCGTCGATCAGGCCGCGCAACGCAATGGGAAAGACCAGGGTCGTCACCGCCGCCATCACGAGGAAGAGGCCAGCCATCGCGATCTGGAGGCGATAGGGGCGCAGAAAGGGGACAAGGCCGGCAAGCGAACGGGGAGAGGTTTTGGCGTTCTTCACGGGAATCCGGAGCAGCAGTCGCGGCGCAGGGCCGGCGGGCGCTGATTCTAGCGAGAGAGGCTGCCGCTCCAGAATCAGCCTTGACAATATTTGTCGAGGCAAATAATATTCCTGGATGTCCAAATCAGAGACAACCCCCTCCGGGGGCAATGCCGGTCCACCGCCGGCCGACTTTTATCGTCCCGAGAGCTACAAGGCTGAAGAAAGCCTGGGCTATGCCATGAAGCGCATCCTCACCGGCGTCTCGCAGGCCGTGGAAAACGAGCTGGTCGAGCCGGGAGGTCCCACCTATCCGCAGTGGGTGCCGCTGCACAAGCTGCACATGGGCAGTGCCGGCACCGTGGCCGAGCTGGCGCGGGAGTGCCAGCTGGACACGGGCGCCATGACGCGGCTGCTGGACCGGCTCGAGGCCAAGGGGTTGGTGCGCCGCGTGCGATCGCAGGAAGACCGCCGCGTCGTCAACATCGAGCTGACACCTGAAGGCCTGAGCGCCGCGCAGAAGGTGCCGTCGGTACTCAGCCGGGTCCACAACGAGATGCTGGCCGGCTTCACCAAGGCCGAATGGGAGCAACTCAAGAGCTACCTGAACCGCATCCTGGAGAACGCACAGAGAAAGCAATCCGCATGCGCTCGCGCATCGGGTCAAGGAGTTTCGCGATGACCATTTCTTCTTTTGGCGGCCGTCGTCCGGGTCGTCCTGCGCTCATGGCCCTCACTCTGGCGGTCGCGGCACTTGCAGCGGGGTGTGCCGACACCGCAGGCATCGCGTCGCATGCCCGCATGCGTGATGCGGCCCAGGCAGGTGTTCCTGTGACCACGACGAGCACCAACGACTTCGCACAGGTCGACGCCCAGTGGTGGCGCGCCTTCGGCGACGCTCAGCTCGACATGCTGGAGCAGCAGGCCCTGGCGGCCAACCCCAACCTCCAGGTGGCACGGGCACGCGTTGCGAGGGCGTTGGCAGCGACCGGCGTGGCGGAGGCTGCGGGGCGGCCCCAACTCAGCGGCGACGCCCAGCTGCTGCGCCAGCGCTACAGCGAGAACTACATCTACGGTGCACTCGGTGGCACGGTGCAGGAAAACGGCACGTTGCAGCTCAATGGCAGCTGGGAGCTCGACTTCTTCGGCCGCAATCAGGCGGCCATCCAGGCGGCGGTGGGCAGTGCGCGGGCTGCTGAAGCCGACGCCCAGGCCGCCCGCATCCTGCTCGCCACCAATGTGGCGCGCAGCTACATCCAGTGGGCGCGCCTCGAGGCGCAGCGCGATGTCGCCCGCCGCACGCTGGCCCAGCGCGAAGAGACCCTGCGTCTGGTGCGCGACCGCGTGTCGGCCGGCCTGGACACCCAACTCGAGCAGCGTCAGAGCGAAGGCGGATTGCCTGAGGCCCGTCAGCAGATCGAGGCACTGAACGAGCAGATAGACAACGCGAAACACGCACTCGACGCGCTCGTGGCGGCTCCCGAGGCGACAGCGCGGCTGACGCCCCCGTCACTGGCCGCGTTGAAGGCGGTGCCCCTCGCCGGTCAGATTCCAGTCGACCTGTTGGCTCGACGGCCTGATGTGGCGGCGGCCCGGTGGCGGGTGGAGGCAGCCGCGCGGGACGAGGACAGCGCCCGCGCCCAGTTCTACCCCAACATCAACCTCACGGCCTTTGTGGGGACGCAGTCGATCGGCTTCGACAGGTTGCTCAAGTCGGGCAGCCTGCAGTGGGGTGTGGGCCCCGCTCTCCATCTGCCCATCTTCGAAGGCGGCCGGCTGCGCGCCAATCTGGGCGGCAAAGCCGCCGATCACGACGCCGCCATCGAGAGCTACAACGTCGCGGTGATCGATGCGGTGCATGAAGTTGCGGACCAGGTGTCCAGTGCCCGCTCCATCGTCCGGCAGCAGGCCGAGCAGAGCACCGCACAACGCGCCGCCGAGGACGCCTATCAGATCGCGCTCCAGCGCTATCAGGCCGGTCTGGGCACCTACCTGAACGTGCTGACGGCCGAGACGGCGGTGCTCGCCCAGCGCCGCCAAGCGGTGGAGCTATCCGCCCGTGCCCTCGATACCCAGGCCTCGCTCGCCCGCGCGCTGGGCGGGGGCTGGGCAGGTGAGCCGTCCGCGACCGCGAAGACCGCCGCCCTCAACGAATCCGCCGCGGCGCGCTGAAACGCAGCGTCCGCCCGCCCGCAAGGAGCCAGACCATGAACGACAACATTGCTTCTTCCTCTCCCGTCGCCGACGAAAAGGCACCCAACACCCGCCGCCGCAAGGCGCTGACGACCCTCGCCGCCGTGGTGGTGCTGGCCGGTGCCGGCTGGGCGGCCTACGAATGGCTTGTGGCAGGCCACTACGAGTCCACCGACAACGCCTATGTCCAGGGCAACATCATCCAGATCACGCCCCAGGTGGCCGGCACCGTGATGAGCATCGCTGCCGACGAGACCGACTACGTCAAGCAGGGTCAGCCGCTGGTGCAACTCGATCCCGCCGACGCGCAGGTGGCGCTCTCGCAGGCCGAGGCGGCGCTCGGCCAGGCCGTGCGCCAGGCGCGCACGCTCTACGTCAACAACGGCTCGCTGGCAGCACAGGTCAACCTGCGCCAGGCCGACGTGGTGAAGGCCCAGGCCGATGTCGCGCGGGCGCAGGACGACCTTCAGCGTCGGAGCTCGCTCACCGGCAATGGCGCCGTCTCGAAGGAAGAGCTGAGTCACGCGGAAACCGCACTCGCGGGTGCACGCAGTGCCTTGGCGGCGGCCCAGGCCGGCGTGGCCGCAGCCCGCGACCAATTGGCCAGCAACCGCTCGCTCACCGAGGGGACGACGGTCGAGGAGCACCCCAGCGTCCAGGCCGCCGCCGCGAAGGTGCGCGAGGCCTGGCTGGCAACGCAGCGTGTGGCCTTGCCGGCGCCGGTCGACGGCTATGTGGCCAAGCGCACGGTCCAGTTGGGCCAGCGCGTGGCACCGGGTGCGCCGCTGATGTCCATCGTGCCGCTCGGCCAGCTGTGGGTCGACGCCAACTTCAAGGAAAGTCAGCTGCGCAGCATCCGCATCGACCAGCCTGTGACGTTGACGGCCGACGTGTACGGCAAGAAGGTGGTCTACCACGGCAAGGTCGCCGGCCTCGGCGTTGGCACGGGTGCGGCCTTCGCGCTCCTGCCGGCCCAGAACGCCACGGGCAACTGGATCAAGGTGGTGCAACGCGTGCCGGTGCGCATCAGCCTGGACATGGCCGAGCTCAAGGCCAACCCGCTGCGCGTCGGTCTTTCCATGGATGCCGAAGTCGACGTGGCCAACAGTAGCGGCAAGATGCTGGCCGATGCGCCGCGCGCTGCAGACTTTGCGTCGACCCAGGTCTACAACGGACAGGACGATGGCGCGGAGCAGGCGGTGCAGCGGATCATCGCGGCGAATCTGGGCCGACCCGCTCCTGCCGCTGCAAGTCCTGCGTCCGCGGGCACCAAGCCGGCGGTGGGCTCGCCGTCGAGCCAGGCGGCCGACAGCGGTGCCCGCCACGCGCTGCAGGCATCGGCCAACCAGCGCCCGCTCTGATCGCCGTCAGGAAATCGATCCATGGCTGCTTCTGAGTCGAAGGGGGCGCCGGCCGCCATCGCGCCATTGGAAGGGTCGGCGCGCGTGCTGGGCACCATTGCCCTGTCGGCCGCCACCTTCATGAATGTGCTGGACACATCGATCGCGAACGTGTCGCTCCCTGCCATCTCGGGTGATCTGGGGGTCAGCCCGACGCAGGGCACCTGGGTCATCACCAGCTTCGGCGTGGCCAACGCCATCGCCGTGCCGCTCACCGGCTTCCTGACGCAGCGCTTCGGGCAGGTGCGTCTGTTCATGGCCAGCGTGCTGCTGTTCGTGCTGAGCTCCTGGCTGTGCGGCATGGCGCCCAACATGACCATGCTGATCGCCTTCCGCGCGCTGCAGGGCTTCGTGGCGGGCCCGATGATTCCGCTGTCGCAGACGCTGCTGCTGTCGAGCTATCCCCGGGCCAAGGCTGGCCTGGCCATGGCGATGTGGTCCATCACCACCCTGGTGGCGCCTGTGATGGGGCCGCTGCTGGGCGGGTGGATCACCGACAACATCTCCTGGCCGTGGATCTTCTTCATCAACGTGCCTGTCGGCCTGCTGGCTGCCTCGGTCACCTGGAGCATCTATCGCAAGCGCGAGACGCCAACGCGGCGTGTGCCCATCGACGCCATCGGCCTCGGGCTGCTGGTGGCCTGGGTCGGCTCGCTGCAGTTGATGCTGGACAAGGGCAAGGAACTCGACTGGTTCCACTCGGGCCAGATCATCGGGCTGGCCGTGGTGGCGGTCGTGGGCTTCGCCTTCTTCCTGGTCTGGGAGCTGACCGAGAAGCATCCTGTGGTCGACCTGTCGCTCTTCAAGCGTCGCAACTTCTGGTCGGGCGCGCTTGCGACCTCGGTGGGGTACGGCCTGTTCTTCGGCAATGTGGTGATCCTTCCGCTGTGGCTGCAGCAGTACATGGGCTACACGGCGACGAGCGCAGGCATGGTGCTCGCGCCGGTGGGGCTGTTTGCCATCGTGCTGTCACCGGTCGTGGGCCTGACGGTGGGCAAGGTCGATCCGCGCTACTACGCCACGATGTCCTTCATCGTGTTCGCGCTGGTGGTGTGGATGCGCTCGCACTTCACCACGCAGACGGATTTCGAGACCATCATGATCCCGACGCTCATCCAGGGCATCGCGATGGCCTTCTTCTTCATCCCGCTGGTGACCATCACGCTGTCGGGCCTGCCGCCTGAGCGCATCCCTGCGGCGTCGGGGCTGTCGAACTTCGCGCGTATCACGGCGGGCGCAATGGGGACCTCGATCTCGACAACGCTGTGGGAGAACCGCGCGGCGCTGCATCACTCCCAACTGGCGGAGGCCGTCAATCCGAACAGCCCTGCGGCAGGTGCAACCCTGTCGATGTTCAGCAGTGCGGGGTTCAGCCCCGAACAGGCGCTGGCGCAGATCAATCGGCTGGCGGACCAGCAGTCCTTCATGCTGGCTACTGCCGACCTGTTCTACGGGTCTGCTGTGCTCTTCATCCTGCTGATCCCGATCATCTGGATCGCACGTCCTGCGAAGGGTGGTGGAGGGAGCGACGCCGCGGCTGGCGCCCACTGACCGATCGGCATCCCCTGCCGAACCCGCGGAGCAACGCCCGCCAGCAGCAATGCTGGCGGGCGTTGTCGTTGTGCGGCGCGCTTTCTCCTGACGCCCGCGAAGGGGCCTCCCGTGACCGCCGCGGGGCCGATTTCTGCACTGCGGCATCTTGTGCACATTGCACTGCAGCATCCGCATTTGCCCCAGTAGCAGTCGACAGGGCTGCTGCCAACAATGCGCCAACGTTCGAGGCTTGCGATGCAGGCCCGCCTGGCACGACAACAACGGAGACGCATGACCCCAAGATTCGATGCGCAGCGGCAGGAGGCCCGCGGATGAGCGACATCATTCTCGAGACGCGGCAGCTCACCAAGGAGTTCAAGGGCTTCACCGCGGTCAGCAAGGTCGACCTCCAGGTGCAGCGCGGTGCGATCCATGCCCTGATCGGCCCCAACGGTGCCGGCAAGACCACCTGCTTCAACCTGCTCACCAAGTTCCTGGAGCCCACCTCGGGCGTCATTCTGTTCAACGGGCTCGACATCACCCGCGAGCGACCGGCGCAGATCGCACGCCGGGGCATCATCCGGTCCTTCCAGATCTCGGCGGTGTTCCCGCATCTGACCGTGCTGGAGAACGTGCGGCTGGCCTTGCAACGGGCGCTGGGCACCTCGTTCCACTTCTGGAAGAGCGACCGCACGCTCGTGCCGCTCAATGCCCGGGCGCTGGAATTGCTGGCGGAGGTCGGGCTGGAGACTGTTGCCGACGACCTTGCGGTGAACCTTCCCTACGGCCGGAAGCGCGCCCTGGAGATCGCGACCACGCTCGCCATGGAGCCCGAGCTGATGCTCCTGGACGAGCCCACCCAGGGCATGGGCCATGAAGACGTGCACCGTGTGGCTGAACTGATCAAGCGCGTGTCCGTGGGTCGCACCATCCTGATGGTGGAGCACAACATGGGCGTGGTCTCGACCATCGCAGACACGATCACCGTGCTCCAGCGCGGCGCCGTTCTGGCGGAGGGGCCCTATGCCGCGGTGTCTCGCAATCCTCAGGTCATGGAGGCCTACATGGGCACGACCGACGGCCAGCTGCAAGGAGCCCACTGAATGCGCGACTGCTTGTTGCTTGAAGCCGGTTCCCGGCGTCGTCTGGATGCCGCGTACGCGCCGTCAGGGGGGCGGCCATGACCACGCCCGCCCTGGCCATCGAGGGCCTGAATGCCTGGTACGGTGAGTCACACGTACTGCATGGCGTGGACATGCATGTGAACCCTGGCGAAGTGGTCACATTGCTCGGTCGCAACGGCGCCGGCCGCACGTCCACGCTGCGGGCGGTGATGGGACTGACCGGTGCCCGCAAAGGCAGCATCCGCGTCGATGGGAAGGAAACCATCGGGCTGCCCACGCATCGCATCGCCCACCACGGGATCGGGTATTGCCCGGAGGAACGCGGCATCTTCGCCAGCCTGTCGGCAGAAGAGAATCTGATGCTGCCCCCCGCACTCAAAGGTGCTGGCGAGGGCATGTCGGTCGATGAGATCTATGCCATGTTCCCCAACCTGGCGGAGCGGCGCCACAGCCAGGGAATGCGCCTGTCCGGCGGTGAGCAGCAGATGCTGGCGGTCGCACGCATCCTGCGCACGGGCGCCCGGTTGTTGCTCCTCGACGAAATATCCGAGGGCTTGGCCCCTGTGATCGTGCAGGCCCTCGCGCGCATGATCACCACCCTCCGCGCGAAGGGCTACACCGTGCTGATGGTGGAGCAGAACTTCCGCTTTGCGGCTCCACTGGCTGATCGGTTCTATGTCATGGAGCATGGTCGCGTCGTAGAGTCTTTCGCTGCCGCCCAACTCGACGCCAAGATGCCGCTGCTCAATGAGCTGCTTGGCGTGTGATGCATCACCCGCGTTCCGTTTTCACCCCTAGGAGACACACCATGAAGATCACCCTGACCCGTGTTGCGACGGCCGTCCTGGCGCTGGGCCTCGTTGCCCCGGTGCTCGCACAGGAAAAGGTCAAGATCGGCCTCGTCACCGACATGTCGAGCCTGTACTCCGACGTGGAGGGGAAGGGCGGCGCGACCGCCATCCAGATGGCCATCGATGACTTTGGCGGCAAGGCGCTGGGCCAGCCCATCGAATTGCTCACGGCGGACCATCAGAACAAGGCGGACATCGCCGCCTCGAAGGCCCGTGAGTGGATCGACACGGCGGGCGTCACGATGGTCTTCGGCGGCACCAACTCGGGCACGGCGCTCGCCACGGCCAAGGTCGCGGCCGAGAAGAAGCGGGTGTACTTCAACAACGGCGCCGCCACCTCGGCCCTGACCAACGAGCAGTGCACGCCCTATACCGTGCACTATGCGTACGACACGGTCGCGCTGGCCAAGGGCACCGGCGCAGCAGTGGTGGACCAGGGCGGCAAGAGCTGGTTCTTCCTGACCGCCGACTATGCCTTCGGCCATGCGCTCGAGGCGGACACCACCAAGGTCATCAAGGAGAAGGGCGGCAACGTGGTCGGCTCGGTGCGCACGCCACTCAACGCCAGCGACTTCTCGTCATTCCTGCTCCAGGCGCAGAACTCCAAGGCGCAGATCCTTGGGCTGGCCAACGCCGGGGGCGACACCATCAACTCGATCAAGGCGGCCAAGGAGTTCGGCATCGACAAGACGATGAAGACAGCCGGCCTGCTGGTCTTCCTGTCCGACATCCACAGCCTGGGCCTCAAGAACACCGAGGGCCTGCTGCACACCACGAGCTGGTACTGGGACATGAACGACGAGTCGCGCAAGTGGGCACAGCGCTTCTTCGACAAGACCAAGCGCATGCCCACCGACATCCAGGCCGCCGACTACTCCGCGACCATGACCTACCTCAAGGCGGTGGAGGCAGCCAAGACCGCGGATTCGGACAAGGTGATGGAGCAGCTCAAGAAGATGACCATCAGCGACTTCTACGCCAAGGGTCAGATCCGCGCAGACGGCCGCTTCGTGCATGACATGTACCTGGTCGAGGCGAAGAAGCCAGCCGAATCCAAGCGGCCCTGGGATTACCTGAAGGTCGTCAAGACGCTGCCAGGCGATCAGGTCTTCACGACCAAGGCCGAGAGCAAGTGCACGCTCTGGAAGTGATGGGTACTGCCGGCTGACCGCTTTGCGTGCTCCGCCGGCTTCTTGGGCCGGGCTCTGCATATGAGTCCGGTCGGCAGTCTCTTCCCGTAGTCCGACATGACCGTCTCCCTTCCTGCTTTGCTGAGCCAGCTTCTGCTGGGACTCGTCAACGGATCGTTCTATGCAATCCTGAGCCTCGGCCTTGCCGTGATCTTCGGGCTGCTCAACGTCATCAACTTTGCCCATGGTGCGCTGTTCATGCTTGGCGCGGTGCTGAGCTGGGCAGCGATGAACTACTTCGGCATCGGTTATTGGTGGATGCTGATCCTGGCGCCACTGATCGTCGGATTGCTTGGCGTGGTGATCGAGCGACTGCTGCTGCGCTGGATCTACAAGCTCGACCACCTCTATGGGCTGCTCCTGACCTTGGGACTCACGCTGTTGGTCGAAGGCGTCGTGCGCTCTTTTTATGGTGTTTCTGGCCTGCAGTACGACGCGCCGGACCAGTTGTCGGGCGCCACCAACCTCGGCTTCATGATCCTGCCCAACTATCGGGCCTGGGTTGTCGTGGCATCGCTCGTGGTGTGTCTGGCCACTTGGTTCGTGATCGAGAAGACACGCCTGGGCGCCTACCTGCGTGCAGGCACGGAGAACCCTCGGCTCGTCGAGGCTTTCGGCGTCAATGTGCCTTTGATGATCACGTTGACCTACGGCTTCGGGGTGGCGCTGGCTGCATTCGCGGGCGTGTTGGCGGCGCCGGTGATCCAGGTGTCGCCGCTGATGGGTCAGAACCTCATCATTGTGGTGTTTGCCGTGGTGGTGATCGGCGGCATGGGGTCGATCATGGGTGCGATCCTCACGGGGCTCGGGTTGGGGGTGATCGAAGGCCTCACAAAAGTCTTCTATCCCGAGGCGTCCTCGACGGTCGTATTCGTGATCATGGTCGTGGTGCTGCTCATGCGACCGGCAGGTCTGTTCGGCAAGGAAAAGTAGCAAGGTGTCGCGCGCAATGAAATCCAGATCCACCTTGGGCTATGGCCTGCTGCTCGCGGCGTTGGTGGCGGCGCCATGGCTGGGCGCCTACCCGGTCTTCGTGATGAAGCTCATGTGCTTCGCGCTGTTCGCGGCTGCCTTCAACCTTTTGCTAGGTTACACGGGCCTATTGTCATTTGGACATGCGGCGTTTCTGGGCGGGTCCGCCTACGTGGCCGGGCATGCCATCAAGGTGTGGGGCGTGACGCCGGAAGTGGGGCTTCTTCTCGGCACGGCGGTGGGCGCGGTGTTGGGCTGGGTCTTCGGCATCCTTGCGATTCGCCGGCAGGGGATCTACTTCGCGATGATCACCCTTGCATTGGCGCAGATGGTCTACTTCTTCGCTCTGCAAGCGCCGTTCACGGGCGGGGAGGACGGCCTTCAGGGCGTCCCGCGCGGCAAGCTGTTCGGCATACTGAGCCTGCAGAGCGACATGATCATGTATTACGTGGCCCTGGTGGTGGTGGCGCTGGCGTTTGCGCTGATCGTGCGGACCGTGCACTCGCCCTTCGGCCAACTGCTCAAGGGCATCAAGGAGAACGAAGCGAGGGCGCTTTCCCTCGGCTACGACGTGGGTCGTGTGAAATTGGTGGCGTTCGTGATCTCGGCTGCGCTGTCAGGCCTGGCCGGTGCGCTCAAGACGGTGGTCTTGGGCTTCGCCACGCTGACCGACGTGCACTGGTCGTCATCCGGGTCCGTCATTCTGATGACCTTGCTTGGCGGGCTGGGCACGTTGTCGGGCCCACTCGTTGGTGCGACGGTAGTCGTTGCGCTCGAAAACAAGATTGGCGAGCTGGGGTCACTCTTGGCGTCCATCACAAAGGTGGAATGGTTCAGCACCCTGGGAGAGTCGGTGACCATCGTCACGGGACTGATCTTCATGGTGTGCGTTCTTGCTTTCCGAAGAGGCATCATGGGCGAGGTGATCGCCTTTTGGCATCGCAGGCGATAACGGAATATCCCCCTCCGAACCGTTCCACGGCTTCTTCGAAACACCGTGCGGGTGAGTGGATGGGCTGGCTCTAGGCGTTCGCCTCTGGCGCGAGTGGTTCATTGACGACCGGCTAGAGTGCGACGGGATGTCCTCCGCCCAGTTGGGGCCTCCCGTAGCCTGGCAAGGCCCTCGCGCACTTTTCGCTGTGGAGCTAGGCCTTGCCGAGGCTCGGCTAGGGGGCTACGATGCGGTTCCATGCTGAGCCTGGGCCGCTGCAAAACTTTTTGTAGGAGTGGTCTTGCAAGGTTCTGAAAAGCTCTCGTATACTGGCCGGCTCGCTGACTGATTAGCAGCTTTTTTGCTGAGTTTGGTTGGTGGGTGGCTTGAGAGAGTGGCAGCGGCTTCTGATGAAAAAGAAGTTGCCTTCTTAAAAAGAAGCGTGTC
>NZ_FTMY01000021.1 GCF_900156165.1 Pseudacidovorax sp. RU35E | reverse complement strand
TAGCCCTTGACCAGTGGCACCAGGAATTCATAGAAGGCCTGGTTCTGTTTGCGCACCTCGGCGTCCTCGTGGTGGTGGGCGGCGTCGTAGGCCGCGGCGGCCACGCTGGCCATGGCGCGACAGCCTTCGGTGTAAGCGCGCATGGTCATCAGCATGCGGCGCACGTCGGGGTGGTGGATGATCGGCGCGCTCTTCGTCATCGAGCCATCGACGGGGCGGCTTTGCACGCGCTCGCGGGCATAGGCCACCGCATGCTGGTAGGCCCGCTCGGCCACCGCGATGCCCTGCACGCCCACCGCATAGCGGGCGGCGTTCATCATGATGAACATGTATTCGAGGCCGCGGTTTTCCTCGCCCACGAGATAGCCGATGGCGCCGCCGTGGTCGCCGTACTGCAGCACGGCGGTGGGGCTGGCCTTGATGCCCAGCTTGTGCTCGATGCTCACGCAGTGCACGTCGTTGCGCGCGCCCAGCGAGCCATCGTCATTGACCATCAACTTGGGCACGACGAACAGGCTGATGCCCTTGACGCCCTCCGGCGCGCCGCTCACGCGGGCCAGCACCAGGTGCACGATGTTCGGCGCCATGTCGTGCTCGCCGTAGGTGATGTAGATCTTGGTGCCGAAGACCTTGTAGCTGCCGTCAGGCTGCGGCTCGGCGCGGGTGCGCACCAGCGCCAGGTCGCTGCCGGCCTGCGGCTCGGTGAGGTTCATGGTGCCGGTCCATTCGCCGCTCACCAGCTTTTCCAGATAGGTCGCTTTGAGTTGCTCCGAGCCGGCCGTGAGCAGCGCCTCGATGGCGCCGTCGGTCAGCAGCGGGCACAGCGCGAAGCTGAGGTTGGCGCTGTTGACCATCTCGCCGCAGGCGGCACCGATGGTCTTGGGCAGGCCCTGACCGCCGAAGTCCACCGGATGCTGCAGGCCCTGCCAGCCGCCTTCGGCGTATTGGCGGAAGGCGTCCTTGAAGCCGGGCGTGGTGCGCACCGCACCGTCCTTGAAGGACGAGGGGTCGCGGTCGCCCGCCACGTTCAGCGGCGCGATCACATCCTGCGTCAGCTTGGCGCACTCTTCCAGCACGGCGGCGGCGGTGTCCAGGCCGGCATCTTCGAAGCCCGGCAGCTTGGCGATCTCATAGATTTGCGCCAGATGCTGGATGTCGAACAGCAAGTCCTTCAGGGGGGCGGTGTAGCTCATATCAGCGAATTGGTTGAAATGCCTGCGCCGCAGGCGTGAACGCGACTGGCACGACGCCGTATGCGCCGCGCCGCCCGAGGCAGTGATCGAGGGTGTCGACCCTCGGCTATTCCGGATGCTCTTGCTGCTCCAGCTGCCGCTCCATCTTCTCGTGCGCATCGACGAGTCGCGCCAGCAGCTTCATGAAGACCTCCCGGTCCTCCGGGGGCAGCGGTTCGATCAGCAGTTCCTGCGATCGATGAATGCTCTCCTGCAGATCGTTGATGAGCTTCAAGCCTTCCGCGGTGATGACGGACAGCCTGGAACGGCGGTCCTCGGGGTTCACTCGCGTCTCTACAAGTCCCTTGTCCGCTAGACGCTTGAGCACCTCGGCCGTCGTCGTGCGGTCCAGCGAGAGCTCCCGACCGATGGCCTTCTGATCCAGCCAAGGGTTCATCGATAGTGCCGTGAGCATGCCCACCTGGAGAGGCGTGATGCTCTCGGATTTGCACAGATCGAAAAACAATGCCTGGCCGATCTGAGTGAGTCGGCGAATCAGGAACCCAGGGCGACGCCACATCACCTCGCGCAGCGGATTGAAGGGCTGGGCACCCTGCCGCTTCACCGGCGCTGCCGACCCACCCTTCTTCTCTTTGGCCACGGAGGAACGCTTCGTCATGTCGAGATCGCCAATACTTTCTCCATCGAGTGTATCGACTGCCTCATTGGCCAAAGCACGTTGCAAACCTCCCAACGCCGCTGCTGACACTAGGAGAATTCGACCTCAAGATGCTCGCCCAGCAAGCGGTAGAACGAATCTTCGTCGTCCCAGGGGATCATGTGCCCGGCGCCGTGCACCACGCACTGCGTCAAGCCCGGGGCCAGCGCCTTGATCTCTGCCAGGTCATCCGGGAGCACTGTGCCGCCCTTCCCCGCCGTCATCAGTAGTCCGGGCGTCTTGAGGCTGGCCAGATCGCCATGGATGTCGTCGTCGTGGAAGCCGGCATGCGCCTGGGCAATCGCTTCCTCGCTGCACGTGTGCAGCCATTCGGCCCGCAGTTGTAGCTGTTCGTCGGTCCAGGTGGGCGCGTAGGGGCGCAGTTCCTCGGCCGAGATCCCCTGTGCAGCCAGCCGGATGGAATCCAAGTACCACGACAGCGGCACCGGATAGGGGCGGCGGCCCGGGCCGGAGACAGGGGGATCGATCAGCAGCAGCCGATCGATGCGCCGAGCGTCTCGCGTGACCGCGCGGATCGCGACGCGGGCGCCCATGGAATGCCCCAGCAGCGTCACAGGAGCCCAACCCTGCAGCGCCATCAGCTCGACCACATCGCTTGCCATGGCGTCGAGACTCGCGTCCATGCCGGGCCCGCTGAACGACAGGCCCCGCCCCCGGAAATCCAGGACGTGGACGTCGAAGTGGCGCGCCAGCCGCTCGGCGACGAATCCCCAGGTGATCGCGGGACTGGTGATGCCCGGGAGCAGCAGCATGCAGGGACCCTGCCCGCCATAGCGCAGCAGGTGCAGGCGAACCCCGTTGGCACGGACTTGGTACCCATGAAGAAAGTGGCTCAATGCAGTTCCTCGGTTGTCCGCTCAGCGGCCCCAATCAGCCAGTGGCGCGTTGGAGCTTGGGTCGACAGAAGCGGGCGCCGTCTTCTCTCGGGCGTCGCGACATGTGACGGGAGATGTCTCATGAGCGCGGCCCCGCGCCGAACCAGCCGCGAATCCGGTTCCACAGCACGCTCCACATCATCCCGGCCATGGACACGGTGGGGAGCGTTCCCTCGATCGGACCCGCTTGCCCACTCAGCCGGCGCGAGATCTGGTGGCCAAAGTCGGCCACCATGCGGCGAACGAAATCCTTCACGAGCCCCGAGCGCGAGAACTGCGCGAGCGGGCCCTGCAGCGCGTAGATCATGTCCACGTGGACCCGGGTGCTGTCGGCGGACAGCGCCTCGAGCCGATAGGTAATGTCGCCCTGGGTGCGCGACTTGCTCAGGCTGTCCTGGCCCGCGCCCCTCAGGACGGCGCGCTTGGCGGCGTCATCGCGCTCCAGCCGCGCCGCGCCGGCGAACGCGGCGGACATCGGTCCGAACTTGATCGCGATGGTGCCCTTGACCCTGTCCCCCTCGTGCGAGTCCACGGTCGCCCCGGGCAGGCAGGACGCCACTGCAGGAAGGTCGCCCATGAACTCCCACACCCTCTCGAGCGGATGGGGCACGTCGAAGAAGACCTCGATCGCGTTGCCCTTCGCCTTGGCCTTGGCCATCGCCACCGGATCGACTTCCGCCATGTCTGCCGCGCCGACCGGGTTGGCCGTGGCGCCCTTGCTGGGCGCGGGCGCCGACGGATCGGCAGCCACCACAGCGGCAGCACGCTGAACTGCCACTGTCCGCGGCGCCGTCAATCGGTGGCGCAGCCGCTCGAACTGCGCGTCGGGCGTGTCGCGCTGCTGCTGCAGCACATCAAGGATGGCATCCACGATGCCCTGGTAGCCGGTGCATCGGCACAAGTTACCGGACAGCTCCAGACGCACGCGCGCTTCGTCGGCATCCGGCAGTCGAAGCACGATGTCCCGCGCCGTGGCCAGCATCCCGGGCGTGCAGAAGCCGCACTGCAGCGCATGGTGTCGCGTGAACGCCTGCCGCAGCAACTGCATCGCGGCGTCGCCGTCGTAGCCCTCGATGGTGGTGACTTCATGACCTTCGCACGCCACGGCGAAGGTGATGCAGGAGCGCGTGGGCTGGCCGTCCACAAGCACCGTGCAGGCGCCGCATACGCCATGTTCGCAGCCGAGGTGCGTGCCGGTGAGGCGCAGCTCATCGCGCAGGAAGTCGGCCAGATGCGTCCTGGGCTCGGCCGCCCGACTGACGCTTCGACCATTGACGTGAATGCTGATCGGGTCCAAGTGCTTCTACTCCGCGGGTTGTGTGCCGGCCAGGACGCCGGACTGCTCGAGTGCGCGCTCCACGCATGCGGTGAAGAGCTTCTGGTCGATGGCGTCGCGCTCGGGCAGCGCAGCGCGCACGGCTGCCCGCAGCGACTCGCGATCAGCGGCACTGGCGCCTCGACGCTGGATCTCGGCCGCGAGGGCATGCAAGAGGATTGGAGGACCATCCGCGGCCCCCAGGACGATCCGCGCACGCTGCAGCGAAGCGTCGACGTAGACCGCCGCGCTCGCTTCCGCGAACTCGCCCGGCTTTCGACAGACCTTGTGGTAGCCCCAGCGCGTCGCAGCGGTCTGCGCCGGCACCGCGACGGAGACGATCAGTTCATCGGGCTCGAGCACGGTCGTGTAGGCGCCGAGCATGAACGCATCGACCTCGACCGTGCGCTCGCCCCGCGGCGATCTCGCTACCATCCGCGCGCCGAGTGCCGCCAGCACCACCACCCAATCGGCCGCCGGATCGGCATGCGCCAGGCTTCCGCCCAGGGTGCCTCGCGTGCGGATTGCGCGGTAGGCAATGCCCGCGGCCACCTGGCGCATGGGGTGCTCAGCCAGAGGGGTGTGTATGCCGTCCTCGATCTCCGCATGGGTGACGGCGGCGCCGATCTCGATCCAGCCAGCCTTGCGGCTGACCGTGCGCAAGCTGGCGATCTGGGCCACATCGACAACCTGCGCCGGCCGCGCCAGCCGCAGGTTGAGCATGGGGCCGAGGGATTGGCTGCCGCCCATGGCCTTGGCCGTGCCCGCGCCCGCCGCCAGTGCCGAGATCGCGTCGTCGATCGAGAGAACGCGCGTGTACGCGAACTTCGGTGCCTTCATTGCGTGTGCTCCTGCTCGCGCGTGGTGTTCTCGAGTGCCGCGAGCAATCGGCGTGGCGTCAGCGGCGTCATGAGCACCTCGGCAGCACCGGTGCCGCGCAGGGCGTCATTCACCGCATTGAAGATCACCGCGGGCGGTGCAATCGCCCCTCCTTCCCCCACCCCCTTGGCGCCGAACTCCGTGTGCGGCGACGGCGTCTCGAAATGGTCGATGCGAACGCGCGGCACCTCGGTCGCACCGGGAAGGATGTAGTCCGCCAACGTCGACGCCAGAGGCTGACCCTGTTCGTCGTACGGGCTCTCCTCGTACATCGCAGTGCCGATGCCTTGCGCAATGCCGCCAATGGTCTGACCCTCGACGATCATCGGATTGACCATGGTCCCGCAGTCCTCGACGACCACGTAGTCGAGGATCTCAACCTCGCCCGTCTCGGTGTCGACAGCCACCACCACGGCATGTGTGGCATACGTGAAAGTACCGGTGTCGACCGCAGGCTTGTACGCGCGTGACACCTCCAGGCCGCCCAGATGGACGTTGGCGGGCAAGTCCTGTGGCGTCAGGTACCAGGCGCCACCGACCTCCGACAGTGGAATCGACTTGTCGCCCGACACTGCGCGTCCTTCGATCAATGCAACGGTATGCGCATCTACCCCCATGAGATAGCCGGCGATCGACTGGATGCGCGGCAGGAGCTCCTTGCAGGCGACCGAGATGGCACCGCCCGACATGACGGTGGCGCGCGACGCGTAGGTACCCGAGGAGAACGGCGTGAGCGCGGTGTCGCCATGCACCACCCGGATCCTTCCGACCGGAATGCCGAGAACGTCATTGGCGATCTGCGCGAAGCTGGTCTCCATGCCCTGACCATGCGAGTGCACGCCTACGCGAACCTCAAGGCCGCCGTCCGCAGTCATCCTGACGACTGCCTGGTCGAAGCCGGGCACCACGGGCAGGCCCCAGTTGGCGAACACCGTCGTCCCATGGGCCGACTGCTCGGTGTATGTGGCGGTGCCGAAGCCAATGAGGCGTCCGTCCGGCTCACCACGCGCCTGGCGCTCGCGAACGGCGTCCAGTCCGATTATCTCGACCGCGCGGCGCAGGCTTGCCGGAAAGTCGCCGCTGTCGAAGTGCTTGTTGGCCACGTTGACGTAGGGCATGGCTGAGGCCGGCACCAGGTTTTCCAGCCGGACCTCCCAGGGCTCACGGCCCACCTCCCGGGCCACGGCATCCATGAGAAGTTCGATCGCGAAGCACACGCCCGTGCGCGCCACGCCTCGGTAGGCCATGAAGCCGGGCTTGTTGGTCGCCACGCACACGGTTTCACACCGGTAGCCCCGGAAGCTGTACGGACCGGGCAGGTTCCCGATCGCCTGGCCAGGCTCCAGTCCGACGAAGAAGGGATAGTAGGAATAGGCACCGCCGTCGATGGTGATGACCGCATCGAGGGCCAGCAGCTTGCCCGTGCGGTCCGCATAGGCCGTGAGCTGATAGTGATGTTGCCGCGTGTTGGCGCCGACGATCAGGTGCTCGCGCCGATCCTCGAGGTAGCGAAACGGCGTGCGGTAGGTCTTGGCCAACCAGGCGACACAGAGGTCTTCGGGATAGAGCTGCCCCTTGTAGCCGAAAGCACCGCCGACGTCGGGCGACACGACGCGCACCGCCTCCTCGTTCATCCCAAGGTGCTGAGCGATGCCGACGCGAAGCAGATGCGGGACCTGGGTGGCACTGACGACGACCAGCTGATCGGTCTGGAAATCCCAGTAGGCCAGGACCGACTTGCCTTCCAACGGAACGATGCACTGGCGCGACAGCTCGACTGTGCGGCTGACCTTCACCTCGGCCTGGGCGGCAAGCGCGTCGAAGTCGCGGTCAGCACGCAGCGTGAGAAAGACGTTGTCCTTCCATTCGGGATGCATGAACTCGCCCGTTGCCGCGAGAGCCGACTCGGCGCTGTAGTAAACGGGCAATTCTTCGTACGAGACGTCCACCTCTTCCAGCAGGTCTTCCGCGATCGCACGCGTCGGAGCGACCGCCATGGCGACGGCCTCCCCAACGTGACGGACCTTGCCCGACGCCAACGGCGGCAATGCCGAGTACTGGTACGTGGGCACCGAAGACGGCGATCCGATGTCCGCCGCGTCCGCCATCATGTCCCGCACGAACACCTTTCCCGCCAGAGCGTCGGGAATGTCCACATCAGTGACCTTCGCATGCGCCAGAGGGCTACGCAGAAACGCAACCTCCTGAAGGCCCGGCAGCACGAAATCGCCCACGAAGTTGCCCTTGCCCACCAGGTGGCGCGCATCTTCCTTTCGAGGAACCCGGGCGCCGATGCCCTCGCGCTTCAAGAGCCTCGCCGGAATGTCTGCTCGGTCCATGCAATTCCTTTTCCTTGAGTTGTTTGCTGGCGCCCGACCCCGTCGAGTCTGTCCACCACCGGTCAAGCCCATGCGATCGACATGCGAGAGCAGGCCTCTTTGGCGAATACCGCTCGGAACCCAACGTCAGCATCACCAGCATCGTCACTATATGACAGTTCACTGAGCACCATTATAGGAGCAATCCTGGGCAAAGAGAGCTTGCTTCCATCGATGCAAACCCTTGAGTTCTTGCAGCCTTAGATTGGTGCATTTCATTGGTGAAAGCGCCCATATTTGGGGTTCTTACTGATCATTCACGGCCTACTCTGGTGCAGTTTCCGACAGTGCAAACCCGCACTTGAAGTCAACCGTAAATATCAATAATATGACAGTTCACTGACTACTTATGAGAGATCCGGGAGCCACCGGATGAAGCCATGAACTGGATCAAAGTCGCTTCGGCGCGAGACCTGCAAAACGATGAAGCGAAGACCGTCAACGTCGCGGGCCACGGCGTCGCGCTCTTTCGTATAGACGACGAATTCTTCGCCACGGACAGCATGTGCACGCATGCCACCGCGCTTCTGGCGGAGGGTTATATCGAGGACGGTTGTGTCGAATGCCCGCTGCATCAGGGGCGTTTCGACATTCGCACTGGCAAGGCGATGTGCGCGCCGGTCACCGTCGACCTGCGCACGCATGCCGTCAGGCGGGATGGCGATGACATCTACGTGATGTCGCCGGATCAGAAATGACCGCACCTGGCGTTGTCATCGTGGGTGCCGGACAGGCTGCGGCAGTGGCTGCGCACGCGCTGCGCGAACACGGCTACCGCGGTCGCATCACGATGCTCGGGCGGGAGCCCCACAAGCCGTACGAGCGGCCCCCACTGTCCAAAGCCGTACTGGTGGCGCCCGAGGAGCCGAGCCTCGACGTGTTCGCCCAGGATGTCTGGGCACTGGGCGACATCGATGTGCAGAGCAGCAGCGAGGCGATTGCCCTCGATCTCTCCGGCCAGTCGGTTCGCCTTGCCGACGGCCAGGTGCTTCCGTACGACATGTGCCTGCTTGCCACCGGCGGTGAAGCCCGCGCGCTCGCATGTGCCCCGGCGGGCAGGCCGCACGTGCACTACGTGCGCACGCTCGACGATGCGCGCCGCCTTCGCGCCGCCCTCCAGGGCCAGCCACAGATCGCGATCCTCGGCGGCGGCTTTCTCGGCCTCGAGATCGCCCATTCCGCGCTGGCGACCGGGGCGGCTGTGACGGTGATCGAACGCGCGCCATCCCTGCTCGATCGCTTCCTCCCGCCGGAGGCGTCGGCCTGGCTCGAATCCGGTCTGCGGCAGGCAGGTGCGCACCTCCTGCTCGGCGCAGTCCTCGAACGCATCGACATTCTGCCCCTGGGCCGCATGCGCCTGTCGACCCATGCCGGCGCCCTGGAAGCGGACGAGGTCGTCGTCGCCATCGGCCTCTCGCCCAACGATGCACTGGCGCGCGCGGCCGGCCTGGATGTCGCCGAAGGCGGCGGCGTCCTCGTCGACGCGCAGTGCCGCACCAGCGACAGGAACGTGTTCGCGTGCGGCGACTGCACCAGCCAGCAGCGCCCTGGGTACGAAGCACCAATGCGCCTGGAATCCTGGCAGAACGCCAACGAGCAGGCTCGTAGCGCCGCTGCCGCCATGGTCGGTGCGACCGCGCCAGCACCGGCGGTGCCCTGGTTCTGGACCGACCAGGGCCGGCACAACATCCAGATGCTGGGTCTGCCAGCCCCTGGTCTCGAGTACGTGCGCCGCGGCGACCCCGCCACCGGCAAGGCGCTGTGGATCGGCCACCGCGGCGGCGTTCCGTTGCACGGCGTGGCGATCAACGCCGGCGCCGATCTCCGCGCCATCCGGCCCCTCTTCGAGCAGGGGGAGCCGGTGCTGCTTGATGAATTCCAGCGTGACGCTGCCGAGCTGCGCGCATGGGCCAAGCAGATGCGAGGCGGCACACCGCCCACCGTTCAACCACCTCTCACAGCCTAAGGAGCATTCATGTATCAATCGCAGGCGGCCATCGGCATCACCAATGCCCGGAAGAACCCGCCCCTGGAGCAATGCGTCTGGCCCGCGGACGCACTCAACAACATTCCGGACTGGGTCTACACCAGCCAGGCCATCTACGACCAGGAGATCGAGCGCATCTTCCGGGGCGATACCTGGAACTTCGTTGCGCTGGAAGCCGAGATACCGAACCCCGGTGACTTCAAGCGCGGCTATGTCGGTGCCACGGCGGTGGTGATCGTTCGCGCGGAAGACAACACGATCTCCGTCTTCGAGAACCGCTGCGCCCACCGCGGCGCCGAATTCTGCCGCGCCAGCCAGGGCAACGCCAAGGAGTTCGTCTGCCCCTACCACCAGTGGTCATACGACCTCAAGGGCAACCTCCAGGGCGTTCCGTTCAAGCGCGGAATCAACAAGGTCGGCGGCATGCCACCGGACTTCAAGAACGCGGAGCACGGCACCCGTCAACTGCGCGTCGCCACGCGCAACGGCGTGGTGTTCGCCACCTACTCTGACAAGACGCCGCCGCTGGAGGAGTACATGACCAAGGAGATCGTCGAGGAGTTCGACGTTCCGTTCTCGGGCAGGAAGCTCAAGATCCTGGGGTACTGCCGCAACGAGCTTCCGTGCAACTGGAAGATGTACCACGAGAACCTCAAGGATCCGTACCACGCGACGCTGCTGCATTCGTTCCTCGTGGTGTTCGGCCTGCTGGTGCCCGGCATCAAGTCGATCGTCTTTGCCGACAAGGAGCATGGCCGCCACGGCTACATGGCCTCCTCCAAACCCGACCAGGTCTATGCCACGGTCGCCGCCGACGACAAGGCGGAAATGCGGTCGTTCAGCGACAACCTCAGGCTGCGCGACGAGCGCTTCCTGGACTACGTGCGCGAGTTCGACTCGCCCTGGTCCGCCAACATGATGACCATGTGGCCGAACCTGATCGTGCAGCGCCAGATGAACACGATGGGGGTGCGCCAGATCATTCCGAACGGCCCGAACAGCATGGTGATGCATTGGACCATGTTCGGCTACGAAGACGACACGCCCGAGATGACGCGGCATCGCCTTCGACAGGGGAACCTGATGGGCCCATCCGGCTTCCTGGGCCTCGAAGACAACGAGGCACTGAAGTTCGTCCAGGAAGGCATCCGCAATTCGTCCACGGACAACAATGTCGTCAAGCTCGACGCGGGTTACCAGGGAACGGCGCGTAACCTGATCTCCGAGTCGTGCATCCGGTCGCTGTACGAGTACTACCGGGACGTCATGGGCATCCCCGTCGCGGAGATGGCAGCATGAGAGAGCGGCTCGCCTACACCAGATCATCGATCTCGCCGCGCCGCGCCGCCGATCTGCGCGCAGAGATCGACTCCTTCCATGTCGAGTACTGCGCCGCCCTCGATGCCAACGACATCGAGCGCTGGCCCGAGTTCTTCAGCAAGGACGCGACCTACCGGATCACCTCGCGCCAGAACGCGCTGCTGGACATGCCCGTGGGCCTCATCTACTGCGAGGGCCTGGACATGATCACCGACCGCGCACTCGCCGTGGCGCACTCGCAGATGTTCGCCCCCCGGCACATCCTGCATGTGCTGGGAATCACGCGTGTGCTGGAGGAAGCGGGCGACACGATCAGCTCGCAGACCCCCTTCATCCTGATGCAGACCCTGGTCGAGGGGCCTTCGACCGTCCATCTCTCGGGCATCTATCACGACCGCTTCGTGCGCGACGGTGAGCGGCTGCTCATCGCAAGCCGCGAGGTGGTGCACGACACAGAGATTCTGGACACGGCCCTGGCTTACCCGGCCTGAACGCACCAAGGACCCCAATGAAATCAACCCCCAAGATCGCGCTTGAAGAACACTTCAGCGCTCCCGGATTCGACGCCTATTCCGCGAAGTACACGCGAGCGTTGCCGGCCGACTTCGTCGCCAGGCTCGACGCCCGGCTGAGCGACTTCGACGACCAGCGCCTGGCCGAGATGGACGCCGGGAACATCGAGTACGCCGTGCTGTCGCAAACGATGCCCGGCGTCCAGGCCGAGGTCGATGGCGCCGCCGCCGTGCGGCGCGCACGCGAGAACAACGAGTTCCTCGCCGAGCGCGTCGCGCGACATCCGAAACGCTTCGGCGCGTTCGCGCATGTCGCGCTCCAGGACCCGGCCGCTGCAGCCCGGGAACTGGAGCGGACTGTCGCCGAGTACGGCTTCAAGGGCGCGCTGATCAACGGCCACACCCTGGGCCGCTACTACGAAGGCCGCGAGTTTGACGTGTTCTGGGAGCGTGCGGAAGCACTCGGCGTGCCCATCTATCTGCACCCCAACGCGTTCAGCCAGCCGCCTGCGTTGCTGGAGGGCATGCCTGTCCTTCAAGGGGCCACCTGGGGCTGGGGTGTGGAGACGGCCGGGCACGCACTGCGCCTGCTGTTCGGTGGGGTGTTCGACCGCTTCCCGCGGCTGACCCTCCTGCTGGGCCACATGGGCGAGGCGCTGCCGTATCAACGCTGGCGCATCGACAGCCGCTTCGCCGCGTACCCCTCGGGCATCACGCTGGCGCGCAAGCCCAGCGAGTACATCGGCAGCAACATCCTGATCACGACGTCTGGCGTGTGCTCCGCACCGGCACTGCTGGGCGCCCTCGGCGAGCTCGGCGCCGAGGCCGTGCTCTTCTCCGTGGACTACCCCTACGAGTCCACCGCCGAGGCCTGCACCTTCATCGAGGAGGCGCCGCTCGACGCGCGCACCCGCGAGCTGGTGTGCCATGGCAATGCGCGCCGGCTCTTCAAGCTGGGCAGCCCGCAGGACCTCGCACTTCTGCAGATCTGAAACTTTCAAACCAAGGACGAAAAATGCCAGTCAGCGATTACCAGATGGTCAAGGCCTGGGACGCGGTTCTTAAGCTCAGCAAGGTGGAGCGCGGCCAGAAGGTCACGATCCTCTGCGGTCCCCACACCCATCCGCAGACGCTGCAGACCGCAACGATCGCAGCGCAGGCCGCGGGCGCGGTCGTCACCCGGATCGATCTGCAGCCCATCAACGCGGAGAAGGCCACCAGCCGCGACCTGATGAACTATCTGGGGGAGACGCCCCTGACCAACAACCCGGTCGCGCTCGCGGCGATGAAGAACAGCGACATCGTCCTGGATCTGATGCTCCTGCTGTTCTCGCCCGAACAGATGGAGATTCTTGAATCGGGGACGAAGATCCTCCTGGCTGTCGAGCCACCGGAGGTGCTGGTCCGGGCAGTTCCCACCGCGGCCGATCGCGAACGCGTACTCGCCGCATCGAAGCTGCTCAAGTCCGCCAAGCGTATGCATGTGACCTCGCCGGCCGGCACGGACGTGACCTTCAAGCTTGGCGAGTTCCCGACCATCTCCGAGTACGGCTTCTGCGAGGAGCCGGGGCGGTGGGACCATTGGCCCAGCGGCTTCCTCTTCACCTTCGCCAATGAAGGCGGCAGCGACGGCACCATCGTGATCGACCGCGGCGACATCCTGCTGCCGCAGAAGAACTATGTCTCGGACAAGATCACCATGCACCTGCGCGAAGGCTTCGTTCGCAGCATCGAAGGTGACATCGATGCCGCCCTGCTTCGCGAGTTCATGGAAGCCTACAAGGACCCCGAGGCCTATGCCATCGCGCACATCGGCTGGGGGATGCAGCCGCGCTGCTACTGGCACACGCTGTCACTGGTGGACCGCGAGGCCACCTCGGGGCAGGACGCGCGTGCGTTCGAGGGCAACTTCCTGTTCTCGCTGGGCCCCAACAACGAGGCCGGGGGACCTCGCACCACGCCCTGCCATCTCGACATTCCCTTGCGCAACTGCACGGTGAAGCTCGACGACATCGTCGTGGTTCGCGACGGCAAGGTCATTGACGAGGCCTTCCAATGAGCGCCGAACCGGACGTCTACCAAAGGCAGGGCTTCGGCCATGCCGTCGCGCCCAAGGCGCCGTATGCCCTGCTGATCATCGACTTCGTCAACGGATTCGCGGATCCGCTCACGTTCGGCGGCGGCAACATCACGCCGGCCGTCGAATGCACACGCGGCCTGCTGGATGCGGCGCGCGAGCGTGGATGGCCCGTCGTCCACACGCGCGTCGTCTACCAGGACGACGGCGCCGACGCCAACATCTTCGCGCTCAAGGTACCGCCCATCCTGGCCCTGCGCGAGGACGCGCCGCAGAGCCAGATCGTGCCGCAACTGCAGCCGCTCAGTGGCGAACTCGTGCTGCGCAAGATCCATCCGTCGGCCTTCTTCGGTACTTCGCTGGCGTCCTGGTTGTCTCAGCGCGGCGTGCAGACCCTGCTGATCGCAGGATGCACCACCAGCGGATGTGTCCGTGCCAGCGTGGTGGATGCCATGTGTCACGGCTTTCGCCCTCTGGTCGTGACGGATTGCGTGGGCGACCGCTCGCTGCAGGCGCACGAGGCCAATCTGTTCGACATGGAGCAGAAGTACGCGACCTTGATGCCACGCGATGCCGCCCTGCAAGCCACCGAGGCGGCGCACGGCGACGCTGCCTGACGCCCACAGTTCCCCACGCTCCCCACACCACCTCTCGTCGAATCCCGGGCACATGCCCGCAGAGACCCCCACTCCCTGGAGAAGAAGATGACCCCCAAACTCATTGCCGCGATTGCGGTATCGCTCGCGACGCTCGCCTTCCAAAGTCGCGCAGACGTCATAAAGGTGGGCGTGATCGCGCCCATGTCCGGACCGTTCTCGGCCGTCGGGCAGACCTGGGAAGGCGCAACCAAGGCCTACCAGAAGCTCAACGGCACCACGGCGGGCGGACACACGATCGAGCTCATCTACCGCGACCTGCCGGAGATCAATCCGGCGCAAGCCAAGGCACTGGCGCAGGAGCTCATCATCAAGGATGGGGCCCAGTACATCGCCGGCCTCTATTTCACGCCCGACACCCTGGCGGTCGCCGCGCTCGCGCAGGAGGCCAAGGTGCCGGTGGTGATCTTCAACGCCTCGACCTCTTCGCTTCTTGAGAGGTCCGAGTATTTGCTGCGCACCTCGTACACGCTGCCGCAGATGGCGGTGCCCGTGGCCAAGTACGCCATCGAGAAGAACATCAAGACCGTGGTTTCTCTCGTGAGCGACTTCGGGCCCGGCCTCGACGCCGAGAAAGCGTTCAACACCGAATTCGTTGCCGGCGGCGGCAAGCTGCTCGAAGCCATCCGTGCGCCGCTGAAGACAACGGACTTCGGCCCCCTGATGCAGCGCGTGAAGGCACTCAAGCCCGATGCCCTCTACGTCTTCGGTCCCGGCGGGCCGGCGACCTACGCCATGATCAAGGCCTACAACGAGGCGGGATTGCGGGCCGCGGGTGTGCGTCTCTTGGGCACGGCTGAGACGGACGAAGACCAGCTGCGTGCGATCGGACCTGAGTTGTTGGGAATCGAGACCGGCATGTTCTATTCGGCAACGCACAACTCGCCACTGAACAATGCCGTCGTCAAGACTCTGGCCGAGGTGGCCCCCAAGGCCATCCCGACCGTCCAGCTCGCGAATGCATTCGACGGCCTGCATGTGATCTACCACATGGTCAAGGCGACGGACGGCAAGCGCAATGGGCCCAAGGCCCTCGCCGCCGCCAAGGGCTTCTCCTGGGAAAGCCCGCGCGGCCCGGTGAAGATCGATCCAGTATCCCGCGAGTTCGTGCAGAACGTCTACATGCGGGTGGTCGAGAAGGACTCTTCGGGGCGCTTCGTCAACCGTGAGTTCCGGACCTTCGAGATGCAACCCGACTATGGGCGCATCCAGGGCGCAGCCAAGTAGCGCTGGGACTGAAGCATGTCGCTTGCTCTTTTCAGCAGCATCCTGATCGATGGCGTCACGTACGCCATGATCCTGTTCATGATCACGGTGGGCCTGTCGATGACGATGGGCCTCATGCGTGTGGTGAACCTGGCCCACGGCGCATTTGCGATGATCGGCGGATTTCTTGCGGCGAGCATTCCGCAGCGCCTGGGCGTTCCCATCGGACTGGGCTTCGTCCTGGCGATCGCCCTGGTGGCCGTCCTGGCCGTCGTCTTCGAGCGTACTCTGCTGCGCCGCTTCTACGGGCGGGACGATCTCGACCAGATGCTGGTGACGATCGGCCTGATGTTCGTCGCAACCGCGGCCGTCAACCTGACGTTCGGATCGTCAGTGACTTCCGTCGCGCTTCCGGAGGCATTCGGTGGGTCCGTCGACCTCGGCTTTCGCGCCATCCCCCGGCACCGGCTCTTCGTCGTCGCCTGCGGGCTGGCGGTGGTCATTGCACTCTGGCTGACCGTGGACCGTTCGTCCTTCGGCATCCGGGTGCGCGCCGCAGTGGACAACGCCCCCATCGCGCGCGCCATCGGTATCGACACGACGAAGATCTACGCAGGCACCTTCGCCATCGGTGCCGCGCTCGCGGCGCTGGGAGGCATTGCCGGCGCCGAGATGCTGCCGATGGAGCCGACCTACGCCTCAAAGTACCTGGTGATCCTCCTGGCCGTCGTCGCCGTGGGAGGCAACGGCAATCTGTTTGGCTCGTTCTTCGCAGCATTGCTGCTTGGCATCGTGGAGACCTCGATGAAGTACATGGTTCCGCAGCTCGCATCGGCTGCGTTCTTCCTGACGATGATCATCGTCCTGCTGTTCCGGCCTCAAGGGCTGTTCGGGAGGCAGGCATGAGCACGGTGATCCCGCCCCTCACGCTGCCTGCGCCATCTCGCATTCGGCCGTGGACGCACATGCGGGCCGAGATCGTTCTGACGCTCGCGGGACTGCTGGCCTTCGCGCTGTTCCCAACGGATCTCGGATTGCTGACCAACATGGCGACGATGTCCATCTTCGCGCTTTCGCTGAGCCTCGTGCTGGGGCAGGCCGGCATCGCGACCCTGGGGCAGGCCGCGCTGTATGGCACAGGGGCCTATGTCGCGGGCTGGACAGCGCTGTACCTGACGTCCGATCCGATCGTCGGGCTGCTGCTCGGTGCAGTGGGCGGCGGCGTGATCGCCCTGCTCAGCGGTGCCGTCATGCTGCGTTCGACGAAGCTCACGCTGGTCATGCTCACCATCGCAGTGGCGCAGCTGCTGCTCGAACTTGCCAACTGGGCCAGATGGCTTACCGGCGGCGACGATGGACTGGCCGGGTTCGAAGTCGCTCCGCTGTTCGGCATCTGGGAGTTCAACTTCATGGGCCACACCGGCTACTTCTACGCGCTCGGTACCCTGGTGCTGGTGTACTTCCTCGTGCGCAACCTCGTGGAGTCGCCCTTCGGCCTGACGGCCAGGGCGATACGGCAGGACCCGGGCCGAGTCCAGGCGCTGGGAGGCCGCGTCTACCTGCACCTCCTGGCCGTCTACACCGTCGGTGGCGTCGTGGCAGGCCTCGCAGGCGCACTGACGGCGCAGACCAGCAAGGTGGCCAATCTCTTCATGCTGGATTTCACGACGTCGGCGGGTGTCGTCGTCATGATCGTCCTGGGCGGCACACGCCGCCTCGCGGGTGCGGTACTTGGCACCGTCGCATACATGACCATCCACCACATCGCATCGACGTTGAATCCTTACCACTGGCTCTTCGTGATCGGATCGATGTTGATCTTCGTGCTCGTCGTCCTGCCTGAAGGACTGGTCGGACTCCTGGACAGGGCCGCGGCAGTGCCGAAGCGTCTGCGCGCCGGAGGTACCCGATGACGCCCCGGCTTCAAACCCAGAACCTCAGCCACTCCTTCGGGGGCCTGGCTGTTACGCAGAACGTCACACTCACTCTGCCGCAGGGTGCGCGCACGGCCCTGATCGGTCCCAACGGCGCTGGCAAGACCACGCTGGTCAATCTGCTCAGCGGCGCGATACGACCACGGTCTGGCGACATCCAACTCGACGGCCGCTCGATCGTGCAGCTGCCGCAATACGCGCGCGTACGCAACGGCATCGTTCGCACGTTCCAGATCAGTCGCCTGTTCAAGGAGCTGACCGTGGCGGACAACGTCAAGGTCGCCGTGCTGCAGCGGCTGCGCGCCTCCATGCAGTGGTGGCCTTCGCCGCGCCGATCCGCCCGCGTTCACGACGAGGTTCACGAGACACTGGGCATGCTGGGCCTGCACCCCTATGCGGACCGGGTCGTCGGGCGGCTGGCGCTCGGTGAACAGCGGCTGGCGGAAATTGCGCTTGCACTCGCCATGAAGCCCGATGTCCTGCTGCTGGACGAGCCAGGCGCCGGGGTGCCGCAGGGAGAAGGCGGCCGCATCATGAGCGCCATCGAGCGCCTCCCGAAAGACCTGTCGGTTCTGCTCATCGAGCACGACATGGACCTCGTGTTCCGCTTTGCGACCCACATCATCGTCCTGGTGGCCGGCGCCGTGTTGGTGGAGGGGTCGCCGCAGGAGGTCGCGGCCAATGAACAAGTCAAGCAGATCTACTTCGGACGAGACGGCCACCATGCCCAGCACCCCCATTGAACTTCGGTTCGACGACGTCACCACGGGCTACGCCGGTGTGCCCGTGGTCGAGCATCTGAGCTTCAGCGTGCGCGAAGGCGAGCGCTTGGGGCTGATCGGGCGCAACGGCGCGGGCAAGACGACCACGCTCGCGACCGCCATGGGCCTGGCCGATCTGATGAAAGGGCGCGTTCATTTCGCCGGCAACGACATCAGCGGCGCCAGCACTTTCGCTCGGGCCCGGGCCGGCCTTGGCTACGTGCCGCAGAGCCGCGACATCTTCCCTTCGCTCACGGTGGAGGAAAACCTGCTGTCGGGCCTCCAGGGGCGCTCGGCAGGACCGGCCCTTCAAGAGGTCTATGCCTTGTTCCCACGGTTGAAGGAGCGCAGGCGCAACGGAGGCACCCAACTGTCGGGCGGCGAGCAGCAGATGCTCTCCGTGGCGCGGGCGCTCGTCGGGCAGCCGCGCATCCTGCTGCTCGACGAGCCGCTCGAGGGCCTGGCCCCGATGGTGCGCGAGGAACTGATGGATGCGATCGTCCGCATGAGCGACCAGCTGGGAGTCGGCTGCGTTCTCGTGGAGCAGCACGTCGACGTCGTTCTCGACTTCTCCACGAACGTCATCGTGCTGGAACGCGGCGTTGCCGCCTATTCCGGCTCTGCGGTGGCACTGCGCAAGAATGAAGAACTGCTGAACCGAACCATCGGCATTCAAAAATGTTGATGTCGATCCATATGTGGGGAGAGCGGCTGCGCCTGCCATCGAGGCTCTCGGCCTCCTCTGCAGCGGCACCGGATCTGTGGAGCTGCGGCCCGCCATGCAGAACCTTCGCGCTTTTCTGAGTCCGCTGCGTGCCTTTGATGCGGTGTACCGCGCCAAGGGCGTGTCGCGGGCGGCTCAGCTGCTTCACGTCACCCCCGGAGCGGTGAGTCAGCAGATCAAGCAGCTCGAGGCGGGGCTGGGCGTGCAGCTGTTCCAGAAGTCCGGCCGCGCGATCGAGTTCACGGCGGTGGGAGAGAGGCTTGCCCACCGCGTCTGCGATGCTTTCGACCGACTCCAGGATGCGCTCGGCGACCTGGCCGACGACCAGAGGCAGAAGAAACTGCGGCTCAAGGTGACGCCCAGCCTGGCCATTCGCTGGCTTGTGCCTCGCCTGCATGGCTTCTATGCGAAGCACCCTGACATCGCACTAGAGATAGCGACGATCGCCATCGCCGACGATGTGCGGCTCGAACGCGCAGACTGCGCCATCCGCCACGGCATGGGCGAATGGGCCGACGTTGAGCTGGACCATCTCTTCGACGACGAGTTCGTCCCGGTTTGTGCACCGGGCCAGGCCGTACAGCTGCAGACACCCAGGGACCTGCTCGATGCCAACCTGCTGCACTCCATGATGCGGCCACAGGCGTGGCCGATCTGGTTCGCCTCTGCGGGCCTTGCCGAACCTGTTCACGCGCGCGGCATCACGCTGGCGAACGCTGCCCTGTGCTATCAGGCTGCCGCAGACGGGCTAGGTGTCGCCATGGCCCAGCGCGCCTACGTCGCGGACGACCTGCGCACAGGTCGGCTGGTCGTTGCGGTCGAACATATGGCGCGGACAGAGCTTGGCTACTACCTCGTCTGCGATCCGGTCAAGGCCTCCACAGCGCCGGTGCAGCTCTTCAGGGCCTGGATTCGAACCGTCCGCTAAGCGCGCCCGCCGCCTGCTAGTCGGCTTTGAAGCCCGAGGCCCTGACGACCGGCTCCCAAAATGCCCGCATCTCGCCGAACCTTGCACGTGCATCGGTGGGCGAGCTTCCCGTGTTCACGAAGCCGAGTGTCCGGACCTTCTTCGCGAACTGATCGGCCTCTGCCGCCCTTCGCACGGCGTCACTCCATTCGGCGACGACAGGAGCTGGCGTGCCAGGCGCAAGGCAGATAGCCAGCACGCCGCCAGTGGTGAGCTCCTTGCGGCCGATTTCGGAGAAAGTCGGCACGTCCGGCAGCAGCGCGGAGCGCTGGGCCGAGGTGACCGCAAGCACGCGCAGTTTGCCAGCCTCATGGTGCTGCGCGAAGTCGCCGACCGTGGACGTGCCGGCCGCGATATTGCCCCCGGCCAGGTTCACGATCATCGGGGCTGCGCCTTGGAAGGGCACGTCCTGCAGCGGCTTACCGATGATCTTGCCGATCTGAAGCCCCAGGAAATGCGTAGGACCGCCCGACGCCGCGTGACCGAAGTTGGCGCTCTCGGGATGCGTGCGTGTCCATTGGGCGTATTCGCCGAAGGTCTTGATTGGCGAGGACGCGGGCACGGCCAGCGCCAGCGCGAACTCGACCACCGTCGACACCGGAAGGATGTCGCGCTGGGGGTCATAGTTGAGCTTGTTGAAGACGAAGGGGTAGATCGAGACAAGGAAGTCGGGACAAAGCATGGCCACGCTCCCATCTGCAGGGGCTGCGCGCATCGCGTCGATCGCGATCTTCCCGCCGGCACCCGGTTTGTTCTCCACCACCACCGTGCGGCGGAGTCCATCCTGCAGCTGATCTGCAAGCGCACGCGTCACCACGTCGAGGGTACCGCCAGGAGAGAAGCCGACCAGAATCCTGGCCGGGGGTCGCCCGGCTTGCTGAGCGCCGGCCGGCGGTGCGCCGAAGAAGGTCGCGATGGCGACTGCGAGGCTGCAGCGCAAGAAGGCCGATGGTGTCTTCACGGGATGCTTCAGGATAAGGGTGGATCGGACGCCTGCCAGGCAGATCCGGGACGCGCGAACAAGCGGCGAGATCGCCGTCTACCGCGGTCGTATCGCGGTAGACGAACTCAGCGGCCCCGGAACACCGGAGCGCGCTTCTCGGCGAAGGCGCGGCGTCCTTCCAGCCGGTCCTCGCTGTCCCTAAGCAGTCCGAAGGCCTGGCGCTCCAGGGCCAGGCCGCCGGCCAGTGGCAGTTCCCTCCCGTTCATCGCGAGCCGCTTGGCGGCCGTCATCGCGAGCGGGGCATTGGCCGCCATCGTGCGCGCGATACGGACAGCCGTCTCCTGCAGCGCCGAAAGCGGCACGACCCTGCTGACCAGACCGATCCGCAGTGCTTCGGCGGCGTCGATGCGCTCACCCGTCAGCAGCATCCACATGGCATCGGACTGACCCACCGCGCGGATCAGACGCTGCGTGCCGCCCGCCCCCGGGATGCTGCCGACCCGCACCTCCGGCAGGCCGAACTGGGCGTTGTCCGAGCAGATGCGGATATCCGCCAGCAGGGCCAGTTCGAGTCCGCCGCCGAGGGCATAACCGTTGATCGCCGCGACGACGGGCTTGTCGGTGTGCAGCGTACCGAAGTTGAAGTGCCGGCTGCCGCCGCGAAAGACTTCCCGGGCGACGCCATCGGCTGACGGCATCGTCTTCTTGAGGTCCGCACCCGTGCAGAAGGCACGCTCACCCGAACCGGTGAGCACGAGCACGCGGACGTCCTCGTTGTTGGAGACTTCATCCCAGATGCTGAGCAGCTGCTCGTTGGATTCCGGGTCGATGGAGTTCATGGCCTCGGGCCGGTTCAGGGTGACGACGGCGACGCCATCCTGGACTGTGTAGATGATGGGCATGGGTATCGTTGTTCAGGTGAGTGAAGCGCTGGCGGGGGCCACCGGATCGATGGCGATGGCTGAAATGCCCAGCTCGGCGAGCACCTCGCGCGTGTGCTCGCCCAGCCTGGGTGCGGCGCGGCGCGCAGCCGGCCGCTCGCCCACCGCGCCGAGCACGCTGCGCGGCAACGTCAACGAGCCGGCGACGGGATGCTGCACGTTCTCTGCAAGTTCCGCCTCGACAAAGGCGTGGGACTGCGACACCTCGGCGTAGTCGTTGATGGGGCCACAGATGATGTCCACCGCGGCGAACTTCTCCAGCCAGAAGGCACGTGGATGCGCGAGCATGTGCACCTGCAGCAAGTCCAACAGCGCCTGGCGGTGCTGCAACCGGCTCCTGTTGTCGGCGAAGCGCGGATCGCGGGCGATCTCCGGTGCACCGATGGCCGTGCACAGGGCCTGCCACCTGGCAGGGTGATAGGCCGCCACCATGATCCACCCGTCGGCGCAGCGCAGAGCCTCGTTGGGCGTCGAATACGGCGCCGCGTTGCCTTGCGGCCCGGGCACGATGCCGTCCGCGAAGTAGGACGCGAAACTCACGTGCTGCAGCGCAATGGCGCTGGCGAACATGCTGGCCTCGACATGCTGACCCTTGCCGGTGCGGAGGCGGTCCTGAAGGGCGGCCAGCACCGATATGGCTGCAAGCGATCCGGTGACCAGGTCGACGACCGGCACCGGCACCTTGCACGGATCGCCATTCGGCGCTCCAGTGACGCTCATCAGACCACTCACGGCCTGCAGCACACCATCCACGCCGGGCAGGTCCTTGCTGGCGCCCTGCTGACCGTAAGCCGAGACCGAGCAGTAGATCAACCGCGGATTGTCCGCAGCCACGGTGGCGTAGTCCAGCCCGAAGCGCGCCATCACGCCGGGACGGAAACTCTCGACCAGCACATCGGCCTGCGCGATCAGTTCCTGCGCAGCCTTCCGGTGCGACGGCTGTTTCAGGTCCAGCACGATGCCGCGCTTGTTGCGATTCAGCGCCAGGAACGGGACGCCCTCCCCGTTGACCCATGGCGAAAGGGCGCGGGAGAGATCGCCGCTGGGCGCCTCGACCTTCACCACATCGGCGCCGAGGTCGGCCAGACACAAGGTGCAGGTCGGACCGGCCATGACCTGGGTGAAGTCGATGACCCTCAAGCCCTGGAGAGCGTTTGCCAGCATCCTAAGAACCCATCTGGATGTTGTTGGCGCGAATGACCGGCTCCCATTTGGCCCGTTCCGATCCCAACATAAGGCGGTACTCGTCCCGGGTCGCCGCCATGGGCTCCAGCCCCGCCGCGGTGAGCGCTGCGCGGACGTCATGATCCTGGACGGCCTTGGTGATGCCGGCATGCAGGCGTTCCACGACAGGCTGTGGCACACCGCTCGCCACACAGATGTCGTACCAGTAACTCGCGTCATACCCGGCGAGTCCGCCTTCGGCCAGCGTCGGTATGTCGGGTGCCAGCCCGGAGCGTCGCGAGCTTCCCACGCCGAAAACCTTCAACTGACCGCTTCGGGCGAACTGAATTGCCGTCGACAGCCCGACGATGGCCAACGGCAGATGCCCACCGACGACATCCTGAACGGCGGGCGCAGTGCCGCGATAGCCCACGTGCGTCATCTGCAGACCTGCCATCGAGGCGAACAGCACCCCGGCAAGATGATGTGGCGTTGCGGGACCGGGCGTGCCGAAACTCAATCCAGGGTGCTGCTTCACATAGGCGATGAGCTCGGCCACGTTTCCAGCGGGCACCTTGTTGCTCGCGACCAGAACAATCGGCACGCTCGCCAGCGGTGCGACCTGCACCAGTTCTGTCGCAGCATCGAATGGCAGTTTGCTGTTGAGAAGGTTCAGCAGCGACGTGACGCCGGAGCCTGTCGTCAACACGTATCCATCAGGCTTGCTGCGCAGGAGCTCGATGTACGCCAGTGCAGCCCCGGCCCCCGGCTTGTTTTCAACGACGATCGGCTGAGCCCACTGTTCGCTGAGCTTCTTCATCACCACACGCGCCGCCAGATCAGTGCCTCCACCGGCGGTGTAGGGCACCAGCAATCGCAGCGGCCGGGCCGGATACTCCTGCGCAAACGCCGAGGCCGCCGATGCTGGCCCCAGCGCAGCGAGAGACTTGATAAGTGTTCTGCGATTCATTCCGGCCCTGCCGATGTCGTTGGGCTTCAGACGGAAGGACTGCTCAGACTGCGGCCGCCACAGACGTACAGCAGCTGGCCCGTGAGGTAGCTCGACCCGGGTTCCGCAAAGAAGCGCACCGCACGGGCGATGTCCTGCGGCTGGCCGATGCGCTCCATGGGCACGGTCTTGTGCAGGCTCTGCCGCACTTCCTCGGTGAGCGTGGCGAACAGCGGCGTCTCCACGATGCCAGGCGCCACAGCGTTGACGGTGATGCCCTTGCGCGCATATTCGAGCGCCAGCGAGCGTGTCAGGCTCACCACGGCGCCCTTGGAGGCCGAGTAGGCCGCCTGGCCGCGGTTGCCCAGCCACGCGCGAGAGCCGATGTTGATGATGCGTCCAAAGCGGTTCTGCGCCATCTGCGAAAGGACCGCCTTCGCACAGATGAACTGCGAGGTCAGGTTGATCTCGATCACGCGGCTCCAGAACGCGAGATCCATCTTGGAGACCAGCTTGTCGCCGCCGATGCCGGCGTTGTTGACCAGGACGTCGATGCGTTCATGCGACGCCAGCAGCCGCGCCACCGCCGCCTCCACCTGGTCCACGGAACTGACGTCGACCTTGAAGGTGCTCACGTCCGCCCCTTCGCTCGACAACGTCCGCCTGGCCTCCTCCAGTGCGGCATCGTCGAAGTCCCACAGTGCGAGGCGGCACCCCGCCTGTGCCAGCTCGCGCGCAATGCCGAGGCCGATGCCCTTGGCGCCACCGGTCACGACGGCGACGAGGCCGTGCAGCGAGGTGGGCGTGATGATGTCTGTCGGGTTCATGGAGAGGGCCATCACAGCGAAAGAATGTTGATCGAACAGGCGGCGTGGTCGACGCCCCAGATACCGCCGCCGGTGACCTGCGTGAGGCCGATGCGTGCGTCCTGCACCTGGCGCGCGCCGGCACGGCCTTGCAGTTGTTCGCAGACTTCCACCACCTGTGCGACGCCGGTCGCACCCGGCGGGTGCCCTTTGGCGATCAGTCCGCCGCTGGGGTTGACCGGCACGCGGCCGCCCAGAGTGGTTGCGCCGCTCCTCAGCAGGCTTGCCGCTTCGCCGCGCTTGCAGAGGCCAAGCGCCTCGTAGTACAGCAGCTCGGAAATGGTGAACGCGTCGTGCACCTCCAGCAGGCTGAGGTCCTCAGGCCCGATGCCGGCCTGCTCGTAGGCCAGCCTGGCGGCACGCGCGGTGATCTCGGCCTCGGTCATGTCGACCGGTGTGGTCTCGAACAAGCCCGACTCCACCACGGACGCCAGAACACGCACCGGCTTGGCGACGCCCCTGGAGGGCTTGGTCGTGAGCACGAGGGCAGCGGCGCCGTCCACCACGGCGGGGCAGCACTGCAGCAGCGTGAGCGGCTCGGCCACGGGACGCGAGGCCAGAACCTCGTCGCGGCTCGCGAGCTTGGCAAACTTGGCGATGGGATTCAGGACGCCATGCCTGCGGTTCTTGACCGAGATGTCCGCCAGCGTCGTCAGGTCGAGGCCGTGGTCGTGCATGTAGCGCCGGGCCCGCATGGCGTACAGGGCGGGCATGATCATGCCGCGTCGGTTGTTCCAGTCCTTCTGGCTGAGTTGCAGCGGGCCACCGCCCAGGCTGCTCAGATGGTCCATGCCGAACACCACCACGGTGTCGTACTGGCCGACCTTGAGCGCCTGCAGTGCGAGATTCAGCGCGGTGGCTCCGCTGGAGCAGGCGTTGTCCACGTTGTAGACCGCGCCGCCGCTGGCGTGCAGTTCGCGCAAGGCGCGCTGCCCGGGCAGCATCGCGCCGAGCGCGTTGCCGCAGTAGAACGCCTGCACCTCGGACAGCGGTGTGCCGGCATCGGCCAGCGCATCGAGGATGGCCGCCTGGGCCATGGCCTCTTCGGTCAGCTCGGGAAAGCGACCGAAGTCAGTGATGCCGACGCCGGTGATCAGTGGTTGCTTCATGGGGCATCACTCCTGGAATGCATAGTCGGGCGTGCCGTCCGGCAACGCGAAGGGAACCACCCGAAGGCGGGCGCCGATGGCAGGCGGCTCGGCGTCATACAGCAGCCGACCAAACGCACGCACACCCGGTTCGAAGTCGACCATGGCGAGGCCATAGGGCTGCTTCTCCTTGCCGGGATGCACGATCGTGAAGCTGTAGAGAGACCCGACGGGCCCGAGCTCGACGACTTCGACCGGTTGGTCGCCATGGGTGAATTCGATCGGCGGGAACTGGGCTGGCTGCCCGCCTACCTGGGTGGCGACAAGCACCATGCCGCCGGGGGCTTCACGGAAGGGGGGTTCCGTTCGCTTGATGATCTTCAAAGGGGTCTCCTGTCCGTGGGGAGTTCGTCACAACGGGGAAAAGTATCGAGACCCGAATGCCTGCAGTCATTGGACTTCTGCTAGGCACTGTTTAGTGGCGCTAAAGCATCCGGAGCGTTTAGCCGGCCTAAAGAGAAGCCAGAAAAGCTCAAAGGACAGGCACCCTTTGGCGCCGCATACTGGATCGATGAAAGAACAAGTTCGCGTCCCCGTCACCCTGATGCGCGGTGGCACCAGCAAGGCCGTCTTCCTGTCGCAGCACGATGTGCCCAGCGATCCGCACGAGCGTCATCGCTTTCTTCTGGCTCTGTTCGGAAGTCCGGATGTGCGTCAGATCGATGGGCTCGGAGGCGCCGACATCCTGACGAGCAAGTGCGCCATCATTGGACCGCCGTCACGGCCGGACGCGGACATCGACTACACCTTCGTGCAGGTGGGCATCGATCAACCCACCCTCAGCTTCGAGATCGTCTGCGGCAACATCTCATCGGCCACGGGCGTCTATGCCTTGCAGGAAAAGCTGATCCCCGTGCACGAGCCCCTCACCACCGTGCGGGTGCACAACACGAACACCGGAAAGATCCTGCGCATGGCCGTGCAGTGCGCCGACGGCGAGCCGCGCGTGGAAGGCGACAGCGAGGTGGACGGCGTGCCCGGCACCGGCGCGGAAGTGGCGCTGGACTATTCGGACACGAGCGGCTCCACCACCGGCAAGCTTCTGCCTACAGGGCAGGCCCGCGATTGGGTCCACCTATCGAAGCTTGGGCGCGAAATTCCGGTGTCCGTGGTCGATGTCGGTACCGCCTGCGTTTTCATTCGAGCGGCGGACCTGGGCATCACCGGCACAGAGTTGCCGGGCCAGCTCAGCGCAGACATCTATGACATGGCCGAGGAGGTCAGGCGCTGGGCCGTGGAACGCTGCAACCTTCCATCGTCAGGGTTCTTGACGCCCTACCAGATCCTCATCAGCGAAGCACAGGACTACCGGACCATCGCCGGCGACCGCGTCGTGCACTCGTCGGAGGTCGATTTCGTTGCCCGCATGGTGCTCAACGGTGGCGCGATGCACAAGGCGTTCCCCGGCGGCGGCTCGGTCTGCCTTTCGGTGGCGGCGCAGATTGCGGGGACGATTCCCGCCGAAGCGCGAGGCACGCACGCCGGACCGGCGCGCATCCGGATCGGGCACCCGAGCGGCGTGCTCAAGATCTATGCGAACGTCGAACATGTGGGCGGCGAGGAATGGGCGGTTCGGGAGGTCCACTTCACACGCACGGCCCGGCGGCTGTTCGACGGCACGGCCTATGTGCGGCGATCGCGCCTCGGGATGGACGCACGGGACGACAACGCCGTGCAGGCCGTCGCTGGGGGGTCGGCGTCATGAGTGGCGGGGATCTTTTCTCGCTGCAGGGGCGCACGGCACTCATCACCGGCGGTTCGCGAGGCATCGGACGCATGATCGCCGAGGGCTTTCTCGCACACGGCGCCCGCGTCTATATCACTGCGCGAAAGGCAGAGGCCTGCAATCTGGCAGCGCAGGAGCTCGCCAACGCAGGCCACTGCGTTTCGTTGCCCCACGACGTGTCCACCGTCGAAGGCTGCCAAGCCGTGGCCGACGCCTACGGGCGACATGAGTCGACGCTCGACATCCTGGTCAATAACGCCGGCGCGGCCTGGGGAGAGGATTTCGACGCCTTTCCCGAAGGCGGCTGGGACAAGGTGGTCGATCTGAACCTCAAGACGCCCTTCTTCCTGACCAAGGCGCTGGCCCACCCGATGCGCGCCGCAGCCCAGGCGCGTGTCGGGAAGATCATCAACATCGCTTCCACCGACGGCATCGGGCTCAATCCCCAGGAAAACTATTCCTACGTCGCCAGCAAGGCGGGGCTGATTCACCTGACACGGCGGATGGCGATGCGCCTGGCACAGGACAACATTGCGGTCACCGCCATTGCGCCAGGCGCGTTTCCGTCCGAGATGAACCGCAATGCCCGCGACCACGGAGAAGCGCTGTCGGAGCACATTCCCGCAAGACGCATCGGCACGCCCGACGACATCGCAGGCGCCGCCATCTTCCTGGCCTCGCGCGCCGGCGACTACGTGATGGGCGCCACCCTCGTGGTGGACGGCGGCGTGACCCACGCGCGCCCCTACCGCTGAATTCCGGAGACGGAACGCGGCTGCGTTCACGCGGACACGACGTGCCGCCGGCCGATGAAGGCCCCTGAAGGCCCTCATCCTCCGGCCATCAGCCGGTCATTGATGTACGTGGCCGGAGGCTTGCCAAAGGCCTTCTTGAACATCGTGATGAAGGCCGAGGGCGACTCGTAGCCAAGGTCGTAGGCGACCTGCTGCACGGTCGCGCCGCCAGACAGCTCACGAAGCGCGACCATCATGTGCAGTTGGCGTCGCCACCGCCCGAAGCTCAGGCCGGTCTGCGACGTGCAAAGGCGATTCAACGTTCGCTCGCTCATGCCGAGATGGCGGGCCCAATCCGCCTGGGTACGGCGGTCAGACGGGTCTCGCATCATGGCTCGCGAGACCTGCCGCAGGCGGGCGTCCTCAGGCAAAGGCAGCGAGACCTCTTCTGCGGGCATGGCGCAGAGTTGGTCCAGCAGCACCCGCGCCAGCCGGTCCGTCGGCCCGCCGGCCTCATAGGAGGGCGGCTGCGCTGCCAGGTACTGAATCATCTCGCTGAGCATCGGGCTGATGCGCAGGGTGCAGCAACTGGCGGGCAAGGGCGCCGCCTCGCGCGCGACGAACAGGTAATAGATGACCGCGTTGGCCGTGCCGTGGTTGCTGTGCGGCGTACCGCCCGGAATCCACACGCCCGCCTGGGGCGGAACCATCCACATCGCACCGGGCACGTCGCACGAGACCGCCCCGCGCAGCGCCATCACCAGCTGGCCGGAGCGATGCCTGTGAACCGGAACCTCGCGCTCGCGTTCCTGGACGTCCACGCGATGTGCCATGACCGGCACCGACGGCTCGTAGTGCAGGTCGAGGCTGGCGCGAGACGTCGGACGGACCGGCCGACTCACCCTGGATGACCGGAAAAAGAAATCATCTGTCCAAGTTTACGATTTCTGACGAGTTTGCCGATGCCTAGCATCTCTACATGCAAACCATTCTCAACAAAGACGGGGCCGCATCGACCGTGTCGAACCCGCTCTCCAGGGGTGCCGCATGACCGCGTGGCCCGCTTTTTCAAGGCAGGAGTGGCTCTTTTCGCTCAAGAGCTTTGCCGCGGCCATGCTCGCGCTGTACCTGTCCAGCCGTTTCGGGCTGCCGCGGCCCTTCTGGTCCATGATGACCGCGTACATCGTGGCCCACCCCCTGGCGGGCCATGTGCGCTCGAAGTCGCTGTACCGCCTGTGCGGCACTTTGCTGGGGTGCGCAGCCACGGTGGTGCTGATTCCATCGCTGTCGGGGGCGCCTGTGCTTCTGTCGCTTGCCCTGGCGCTGTGGGTTGGCGCGTGCCTCTACCTGTCGCTGATGGACCGAAGCGCGCGCTCCTATGCATTCATGCTCGGAGGCTACTCTGCGGCCCTGATCGGCTTTCCGCTGGTGGACGCCCCCGCGTCGATGTTCGACACCGCCGTCGCCCGGACCGAGGAGATCGCGCTCGGCATCGTCTGCGCGAGCCTGGTGCACAGCATCGTGTTACCCGCCAGCCTCGCGCCTTCGCTCCTCGGGCTTGTCGACCGCACGCTGGGCGACGTGCGCCGATGGGCCGGCGACCTGCTGAGCCCGGATACCGACGATGAGCTTCGGGCGCGGCTGGCGCAGGACAGGCGGCGCATCGCCACCGATATCACCCAGTTGCGCCTGCTGGCCACCCACGTGCCCTTTGATACCAGCGGCCTGCGATGGACCCACCATGCCGTGGGCGAGCTGCACGATGGCCTTGCGGCACTCACACCTTCGCTTTCGGCCCTGGAGGACCGGCTCGCCGGCTTGCGCGATGCAACGGGCGGCGTGCCCCACCGCATCGCACGGGCCATGGCACAAAACAGCGCCGGCCTCGGCGCCGACGTGTCGACCGGCGCCTTGGACGGCGTTCGGGAGGCGGCACGACTGGAGGGCGCCGACCAGCGGAACTCTTCCTGGGTGCGTTCGCTGAACATCGGCGTGGCCGCCCACGTCGACGAACTGGTCGCCGGATGGCGCCGGTGCCACGCGCTTCGCGTCGACATTGCCGCCGGTCTGGCTGGCCATGCCCCGCATCCGAAGCGAGGAAGGCCTTCGCGGCCATCCGTCCTTCACGTGGACCGAGGCCTGGCGATGCGTTCTGCGTTCACCGTCGTGCTGTCCACCTGCACTGCATGCGCGGCTTGGATATTCAGCGGCTGGCGGGCGGGATCGTCGATGGCCATGGCGGCAGCGATCTTCTGCAGTTTCTTCGCGACCATGGACGACCCTTTGCCGGGCATGCACAAGTTCCTGGTCGCGCTGCTGTGGTCGATGCCCGTGTCGGCCTTCTACATCCTCGGCGTCATGCCGCTGGCGCACGACTTCGGCATGCTGGTGCTTTGTATCGCGCCGCTGTTCCTAGTCGTGGGCGGCTACCTCGCTCGTCCGGCAAGCAGCCTCACGGCCCTGGGCATGTTTTTCGGCGTGGCCGGCACGCTGGCCCTGCACGACATCGCCAGTGCCGACTGGGTCAGCTTTCTCGAGAGCAATCTGGCGCTCTTCGCCGGTGCCCTGATCGCCGCGCGCGTCACCGCCATCGTGCGCAGCGTGAGCAGCAAATGGAGTGCGCGGCGCATCCACCGGGCCACCTGGCGCGACCTTGCCGGGATGGCCGGCACGGCGGCACGACCAGGACGCGCACTGGCGCGTGACGCATTCGCCGGCCGCACGCTGGACCGGATCGCGCTGCTGGTCCCGCGCACGGCCGGCAGCGCCGCAGATCACGGCGGCCAGGCGGCGCAGCTCGCCATGCGCGAACTTCGCTTGGGCGCGAGCGTCGCCGTCCTTCAGCAGCAGCGCCACCTGCTGCCTGAAACGCCGGTGCGCGAGCTGCTGGTCGGCCTTGAGCGCGCGTTCCTCGCCCAAGCCACGGAGTCGCCGCGGCGGCTCGACGCGCTGTTGCCGGTTATCGACCGGCTGCTGGCCCTTTGCCTTGCGAGCACCGCATGCGAGCCCGCTGTGTCGGCCCTCGTGGGGTTGCGCAGGGACCTCTTTCCTTCAGCGCCTTCGGAGCTCCAACCATGATCGAGACCAGCGTTTTCGGCATCTACGTTCCCGGTCTGCTCCTGCTCGCCGGAGGCGCCATGGCATGCGCCTGGTGGGTTCGCCGCCTGCTGTCGCTCGTGGGTGCCTACCGGTGGGTGTGGCACCCACCGCTTTTCGACCTGGGGCTGTATCTCCTGTCGCTCTATGCGTTGGTCAGGCTGACCGGCGCCCTCTCCTCCTGAACCGACCCGTTGTCCTGCTGATCGACCATGAATATCACATCCGTCCGTCTTCCCCACTGGCTGTTGCGCCGGACTCCATCCCTTTTGCGGATGCTGCTGACCGCGCTGGTCGCGGTCGCCGCCTGCTCGGCCGCCCTCCAACTCTGGGACCACTACGAGCTTGCCCCCTGGACACGCAACGGCCGGGTGCGGGCAGACGTCGTCCAGGTCGCGCCCGATGTGTCCGGCATGGTGGCCGAGGTGGCGGTGCGCGACAACCAGCCGGTCGTGGCCGGCGAGTTGCTCTTCTCGATCGACGAAGCCCGTTTCACGCTGGCCATGCGGCAGGCCGAGGCTGCCGTCGCCGCGCAGCGGATCGTCATCGGCAATCAGAGAGTCGCACTGGCCCAGGCGCAACGCGAGCGCCGCCGCAACGACGAGCTGGAGGGGCTCGTCGCGCAGGAGGTGCGCGAGCAGTCGCGGCTGCGTGTCGAGCAAGCCAAGGGAGCGCTGCGGGCTGCCGAGACGGCCCTGCGCCAAGCGGAGGTAACGCTCGATGTGGCCCGCCTGAACCTCAAGCGCACAGATGTGCGCGCACCCGCGGCAGGTCGTGTCACCAATCTCGATCTGCGCCAGGGCGCCTATGCGACGGCCGGCCACGCCGCGTTGGCGCTGGTGGCGGATGATTCCCTTTACGTCGAGGGCTACTTCGAGGAGAACAAGCTCTCGCGCATCCGACTGGGCGACAGGGTACGCGTGACCCCCATGGACGCACCCTCGCTCGGAGGCTCGGTTGACAGCATTGCCGCTGGTATCGGCGACCGCGACCGCAGCACCGGCACCAACCTGCTGTCCAGCGTGAATCCCACTTTCAACTGGGTGCGGCTCGCCCAGCGTGTTCCGGTTCGGGTGAAGCTCGATCCGCTGCCGGCCCACGTTCGTCTGGTCGTCGGGCAGACCGTCTCCGTCGAGGTGATGGAAGGTCTGGGAGGGGCAACCGCCGCCGAGACCGGCGTTCAGGAGCCGCGGTCATGACGCCGCTTCGTGTCCTCGCTCGAACGATGGCTGCCGCATTTGGGATGCTGGCTGGCTGCGCCCAGGTTCCCGTCGGCCCCGACTACGTCGCGCCAGCAGCGCTCACCGCAGAGCAGTCCGCGTCGGCAGGGCCGTTCCTCTCTGGTGGCGCCGCCACATCAGACGCAACCATGCCCGCGCACTGGTGGCGTCTTTTCGACAACCCGCAGCTCGACGACCTGATCACCCAGGCCCTGGCGCACAACACCGATCTGCGCCAGGCCCTGGCCAACTTCGAGCGTGCCGCGGCGATCGGGAGCGAGGCGCACGGCAGCGAGAAGCCATCGTTCGCCATGCAGGGCGGACCGGGCTTTGGTCACGCTTCGGGCTTGTCCGTCCTGCAGCAGGATCAAGCGCCGCCGACCCGAGCCAATTACAGCGCGGGGGTGGCCGTGTCCTATCAACTGGACCTCGTCGGGCAGCTGCGGCGCGCCATCGACGCTGCCGAGGCGGATGCAGGCGCCGCGCGCGCAGCGGTTGATGTCGTGCGCGTGAGCGTCGCGGGCGGCACGGCACAGGCCTACGCTTCGGCGTGCTCGGCCGGTCTGCAGTTGCGCGTGGCGCAGGCGTCGGTACGTTTGCAGGAGGAGGCGCTCGCGCTCGCGCAGCGCTTGCAACGCGCGGGCAAGGCCAGCGCCATGGACGCCGCGCGTGCACGCGCTCAGCTTGAAGCCCTGCGCGCCGCGATTTCTCCGCTGGAAACCCAACGCCAGCAGGCCCTGTATCGGCTTGCCGCGCTCACGGGTGCGCCGCCGCGCCACTTTCCTCATGCCGTCGGCCAGTGCGAGCAGCCTCCGCATGTGGCCGGTTTGCTCCCGGTCGGCGATGGCGTCGCGCTGCTTGGACGTCGGCCCGATGTGCGGCAGGCCGAGCGAAGTCTGGCAGCGGCCACCGCACGAATCGGTGTGGCGACGGGCGATCTCTATCCCAAGGTGACACTGGGTCTGACATCGGGATCGTCAGGCTTTCTCGAACGCTTCGCCAACCGTGAAACCTTCAGCTACAGCGTTGGTCCGCTGATCAGTTGGACGGTTCCGAACACCGGTGTGGCCCGCGCGCGGATCAGCCAAGCCGAAGCAACGTCGCGAGGTGCGCTCGCACGGTTCGACGGCACCGTTCTCAATGCGCTGCGCGAAGTCGAGACCGCACTGGACGCTTACGCGCGGGAGCTCGATCGCCATGCGGCGCTCGTCGCCGCACGGGACCAGAGCCTGATCGTGGCAGAGCAGTCCCGGGCGCTTCTGGTCAGCGGGAAGATCGGCCAGCTCGATGTCCTGGATGCGCAGCGCACCCTGGCTTCCCACGAGGCTTCGCTGGCGGTCTCGGATGCGCAGATTGCGCAGTACCAGATCGCCGTGTTCATGGCATTGGGGGGCGGGTGGGAATGACCTGCTCCCCGTGATCCTTACCATGGCACTAGAGAAAATCCGCGCAACCGAGAGGAAGCGCGATGCGCAAGAGCAGATTCACAGACGAGCAA
>NZ_FTMY01000024.1 GCF_900156165.1 Pseudacidovorax sp. RU35E | reverse complement strand
TGCTGGCGCGACTGCTCGCCATCGCCCACGATGTCGAGGCCCGCGTCTTCCTGGGCCTTGATCCAGAGGAGCGTCGCGTCGGCCTTGGCCTGTCGCAGTGCCTCACCCTCAGAGCGCCACTCGGGCCAGAGCTTCTGGGTCTCGGCAAGCCAGGCGGGCTTCGGCAGGCTGCCGGCGATGGAGGTTTCGAACATCGGTCGGTTCTTTCGAAAAAGGAGGAGGGGCCGAGGCCCAGGATCGGCGAAACGCGGGCAAAAAAAAGCCGCAACCTTGAGGGTTGCGGCCATGTCTTGGAGGGCGCTGAGGTGGGACAGACTTGGCCGTCCTCACCTGTATTGTTGTTCTTGAAAATACTGGCGGAGAGGGTGTCCGTAGAATAATCGTTCCAAGAAGTTCATCGACGATTCTAAGCATCTGATTTTCCAGCGTTTTTAGAGGATTGACGACCGAAAAGGTCCAATGACGTCCGCGAACAGCCAACGCTTTTTGTGGGCACAATGTGGGACATATATTTCTAAGATGAACGATGCCCAAGATTGCTCCTGAACTGTCCGCTCGCGCGGTTGCCGCCATCAAGACAGAGGGTCGACACGCCGTGGGTGGAGCCCAGGGGCTGCATCTGCGTGTCAGCGGCAGTCATAGAGGCTGGGTCCTTCGCATCTCTGTAGGCGAGGCACGGCGGGACATCGGGCTGGGCCCATACCCCCAGATTGGCCTTTCAGAAGCACGCGAACTCGCTAGGGCACTGCGCAAGGAGGTTCGCGACGGCGAGCAGATCGTCGGGCCTCAGCGCAGGCAGAAGGCCGCTCTGATTGCGAAGCAGGCAGCTGATCAGACGTTCGATTGGTGCGCCGAGCAGTACATCGAGTCGAAGTCAGCGGAATGGAAGAACGTCAAGCACCGGCAGCAGTGGGAAAGCACCCTGCGCGACTATGTGTATCCGGTCATGGGCAAGCTGCCAGTGCGAGAGATTGGGCTCGCCCACGTCATGCGTTGCCTTGAGCCTATCTGGAAGTCCAAGAACGAGACGGCCTCGCGCTTACGCGGCCGCATAGAGTCTGTGTTGGACTGGGCAACAGTGCGCGAGTACCGCGCTGGAGACAACCCGGCGCGATGGAAGGGCCATCTCGACAAGCTGCTGCCAGCGCCATCGAAGATCCAGAAGGTTCAGCATCACAGAGCCGTCCCTGTAGACGCCATGCCTGCATTCATGACGGAACTGCGCTCGCGAGACGGCAACGCGGCGCGGGCGCTGGAATTTGCCATCCTTACAGCTGCCCGCTCAGGCGAGGTTCGAGGTGCGAGGTGGAGCGAAATTGACCTGGCTGCGTGCGTGTGGATAGTCCCAGCCGAGCGAATGAAAGGCAAGCGCGAACATCGCATTCCGCTTTCTGATAGTGCGATGACGCTGCTCCGATTCCAACCTCAGACGAGCGAGCTTGTCTTTGTCGGCAGTAAAGGTGCACCTCTTTCGGACATGAGCCTGACCGCGGTGATGCGGAGGATCGGCGTAGATGCTGTACCCCACGGCTTCCGCTCAACATTTCGCGATTGGGCGGGAGACCGCACAGAACACGCAAGGGATCTGATCGAGTTTGCTTTAGCGCACGTGATCGAGAACAAGACGGAGGAGGCCTATAGAAGAGGGGACGGCCTAGAACGTCGGCGGACTTTGATGGAAGATTGGGCGCTCGCCATCGTTCACCAGCCGAATTCCGTGCAAGGCTGAGACCCTAAGTAAGCAGCAGTCGGATATGTTGACTGGCGTTCAGGCTGATGCTGCCGATATGCCGTGCGACTGAAATAGCCCCTGCAATTACATCGGCATCAAACCGGCGGGCGCTGATAGCGATTAATTTTCTCATTGATTCATCTAGAAAAAGACATTGATACCGACATCACAGAGAAATCAATTTTTAATCAAGCATTAATTACAAGGAAACTAGAGAGGCAAAAAACTCCCCGCTTTCCTCCCGAACAATAATCCTCGGTTTGGCCAATATTTCAGAGGATATCTTTACTAGGCATAACGGATGGTAACGCTTAAAAACGTTAAAAATAAGCGTTTCGAGATAACTCCTTTTTAACTGATTTGCAGACACGTAGCTTTCTATTTTTTTCGCGCTGAGATTCCAGCCTTCATTGGCGTAAATTATTTGGCCATAAATTATCATGATCATTTCGAGAGCAGAAGGCGAAAGGGCTCCTCCTTTATTAATTTGCTTAAGATTCGGAAATACCTGCACGCGTCCAGAGCCAGTGACTTCGCCTCGAACAAGAAGATCATGATACTTGCTGATGATTAGTGCCAATGCGAAAATCAGCAAGTCTCGCTTGTTTTCAACCTTGTCTTGCGGATTCCAAAATACCGCGCGAGTTAACATAAACATTGACTGCGCCTGCTCAGCACCCTCGATCGCAGCGTGGATCTCAAGTTCCGAAAGATCATGGTAATCGTTATAGCGTAACGCCACGCCATTTCGGCCAAACCAGCAATGTAAACAGTCAAAGATCTCTGAGTTGCTCGACACCGATGGAATTTCATTAATTCCTGCATCATTTAGTGCATCTATGAATTTAGCGGTCTTAGTGGCGGAGTCGCTACGAAATTCGCCGCGACATGCGATTTCTAAAAGGACTCGGTTCGCCGCCACATGTGACAGTATTTCGGCGATCTTATCGTCTCGCGATCGTTCTTTTGGCCGAATTGACTTTACCACCTCGCGCACCCAGCAAATCAGGGCTACGGCAGAGCGATTTGTAAGCGGCTTAATCCAGTCGATGCAGGTGGGAATTGCCATGGGGATCCCATGGGACTCCCGGTAAGCGCTTTCGAGTCTAGCATAAACTTCATAAAACAAGAATTCCAACTTTTGCACCGCGTTGACAATTGCCACATCGCTGTGTATGCTGTAGCAGGAACTTAACCCAATGCTATTACTTCTTTGTGCAATTTCCTTATATATATCTTTTCCATTTTCAGACAGCGCGTTGTAAAGCAAATCGCATAGCAGTTCGCGTGATCGAAATCCCTTATCCATCACTATTTCAAAATCGTCCATATAGTCCATTGATAAATAGCGCAGCGACGCAGCCGGCGTAGGCTTCAGGATTAACAGATGGTTTTCGACCCTTATGCAGGATGAAGGGAGGCTCGCAAGCGAATGGTGTAGCCACTCACGAAAGCCCTCGGGCTGCTTCTCATTACCGATTTTTTCTTTTCTCGTAATCCCTAATTCTTCATTAGGGTCTTCTTGGTCACGCACTTCCTGGCTTAGCTGGTGGGCGAGATCTGCATTTCTTTGCAGCGGTCTAGCAACGGCTTCAAAAATGACGGCCAACTCATCACAAAATTCAAGGTCGCTCGTGACGTAGTCAATTAGTTCCTGTCTGTCTTCGTCGGCAACGGTCAGAATGTCCTTAAGCTTGCCTATCACAAGCCTTTCGTTGGTATGTGATCTCACAATTCGAGGATTTTTCAACGGGATACCTTCAAGACGTCAATGTGCTCGTTGTAGCCGATATCAGCGCCGCAAGCAACATTATTGTGCTTTGTTTCTGATTGCGCCGAGAATGTGCTTGGCAATCGCATTTGAAAGGTGGCGTGGTCCGCCAGCGAAGCGCACGCCTTCTTTGGACAGAACGAGAATTAGAAAGCCCCAGATGCAATTGCATGTGGGGCTTGTTGCCGACCTCAAGACCTCAACTGGCATCAGGTCGAACTTGATCACGGCAAAGGTGAGTCTTTCGTGATCCACGTCTTGAGTGATCGCCGGAGGCTGCATGGCTCGATGCTCACTTCGAAGCATCGCGTTTCCGCGGCAGCGACAAAGTCGTTCTCAATCATCCGGACGACCTTCGTTGCGGCCAACGTCGGATTCTTGCGCCATATTTCTGCGGCGAGGTGGCGCGCGTGCTCTCGAGCCGGGTCGTACTTGCGCTGAAGGGCTTTGCCACCCTTGCTCGGCGCTCCTTTCACATTGTCCCACCGTTCGTCAAACATCATCAGCATGCTCTGAGCCTCGAGCAGGAGAGCAAGGCGTGGCATTGCAACCGGCGCTCGCGCCGCGATACACAAGGCCATCACCTTTTCGAGCGCGTCGATGCGCCCGCGGGGAAGCGGCGCCAACTTTCTGAGCAGCGACTTGGCGAAGCTGGGTTTCCAGGTCAGCGCGTCGTGAGGGTGACAGTACTTCTCAACGTGGCTGCGCATGTCGATAAAACTGACTGCTGCTGCAGAGCACTCGACACGGCGTTCAACCTCGTGAAGGAGTTCGGAGGGCTGAGGAGGTCGAAGAATCATGGAGCCCTCTTCTTGCGGTTGTTGGCACGCTCGTTGATCCAGCCCTCTACCTCGCTGCGCAGCCAAACCTTACTGCGTTTGCCCGTAGCGATCGGCTGTGGGAAGTCAGGATCATGGCGCAGTCCTTGGTTGATAGCGTTGTAGATGCTCGTGCGACTACGGCGGGTGAACGCAATCACCTCTGGCAGTCGCATTAACGGCGGGTCAAAGCCAGTTTGCAGTAGCGGCGTCGTTTTCATGGTCATGGGATCTCCTGTAAACAGTCTCCCCTCAAGAATTCCATTCATCTCTCGGCCATCGAAACCGGGATGTCTGTGATTTCTGGAATTCAGAGATCTGCTTGCCTACTTGACACGGACGCGCGTTCTTGGCAACCGCCCCCGCAGCCCTAGGCTTCGAGCACCGACTTGCACTTCTGCGGGACCAAAAGTTAAGTCAGGGCCGAGACAAGCGCCTGACGGCCTGCTCAACCGCGCCCTGCTGAAGAAAGCAAAGCCTGCTTCGAGGACACGCAGACCAGTCTGGCCAAGTTTGGAGCGCATGGCGTTACACAGTCGACGCCGTCGGCCCGGGACAAGAAGAGCTGACGGTGTCCATCATCGGACCGGCGGGTTCAGGCTGAGCAGGCTGGCGCTGGCTCAGCAGATTGGCGGGTGATGGTGCTCAGCGCTGCGCCAGTACATGCAGCACATACTGACACTGAGCAGAAGGCCGACGACATGATCGACGACCCTGCGCAACTTCTCGCACAACTGGGCTAAGTCGGCATGGCGGAGGCTTGCAGGAGCAGTTCACCAACAGCGCCTACGCCGACCTTGGCTTCAAACAGCTTGTGGCGGTACTTGGGTTCGGCTTGCCGCATCAGGAGGCTAAATCCCTGCAGAACGCTTTTCCCCAGCTATAACGCTGCGCATGAACGTGCGACCAACGCCGTCGGGGAACATCCAGAAGTCCGTCTTGCAAAGGTATGGCAAGACCTTCTTCACTAGAACCAGTCGGGTGACTTGGTCGTCCCACTTGATCATTCCCACGCCGCGCCGAGCGTAGCTTTGCGCATTGCAGTTGCGAAAGCGCCCTCGGCCTTCGGTGAGGCCATCCGTCCAATGCTTTCCAACCTGCTGCAAGATGGGAACGTCGCGCCAGTGCTCCCTGCCATCGAGGAGAAACAGGATGTGGAAGTGGTAGCCGGTCAGCAGCCCGTATTCGAATTTGCTGATGTAGCCGCGAAGGCCATAGTGCTCGCGGACATGGCGGATTAGTCGCGCGTGCAGGATCTTCGCCTCGCTGGCAGTCATGCTGTTGACCACGCCGCGCACATCAGCGCTCTCTTGGCCACAGGTAAAATCTCCCCTCAGTGCCAAAAGGCGCTTTTTGGGTAAGAGCAGTGAGTCGATCAATTCAACGGCTCCGGCATAGTTCTTCTGACATCGGCGCCGGAGGTGGTCCAAAGCCCTCAGGAAGGGCTTGCTTCGGCACTTCAGCCGAACCGCAGTTACCAAAGCGTTGAGTGAATCGCACACGGTCTTCGTAAGGCTCCCGAACTCGTACCTGCGGTTATCCCGGGGCCTGAATTGATCGGGCCAGTCTAAGAGCAAGCCGGTCAGAACCTCCTGCTCATGAACTGCTATCAACAGAGCTGAAATATACGGATTAAAAGAGTGTGATGGAAAAAAATTCTCCAGTTCAGGCAGATGAAAGGCGATGTCAGTTAACAGTCGTTGGCCTTCCGCGGTTGCCTGTGTATGCAGACGCCCAGAACGATCAGCGAAGCAGGAAAAGAGAGTACCGTCGCCCTGAGCGATATTCTTGACAGACTCTGCGATGCGCTTAACGCGCTTAGACGCGTTGCTTTGTGGAGTCAGCACCAGTCCCGCCGGGTTTTCGTGAAACGAGACCGCGTGGTACTCAGGCGCCTCCATCAAGTCGTCCAAGTGTCCTTCAATGAATAGTTCGGATTTTTCGGTCATCGCAGGTGGGTTGGGGACAACAGGCCGGCTCACACAGTTGAGGCGAACGAGCAAAGCGACCGGCGGACTGAACTGGCAGGGTATCCTCTGCACGTTGTGCTCCGGTAACCCGCCCGCTGGGCTGACGCAGTCGCAAATTGACTCTCGTCTGATGGAGGAGGCTGTGCATTTTTGTCAGATTTGGACCGTCCAAGCGATAGCTGCGCTTGTAGAGCTCCGTCAGCAACGACCACCTGTGCAATGGGGGATGCGTCCCTTCTGTTTTCATCGACTCACTGGGCCCTGTTGGCAAGGTTCAGAATCGGATGAAGCCCCTGTGCCAGGGATCAGGCGGTATCTGTTGATCCAAACTCTCTCAGATATATCCACGGATAGCATATACACCACCGCCAGCCACGCTAAGAAAGGTGCTACTTAGCGGCAATCTTCTTGAAAAGATGGCCCCCTACCAAGGAATTCACCCAATGCACGCTTGTCGAGTTAGTTCCAGGATCGCCGACCGAGAGCCCAGCTTCTGAGACTTCGGACGCAGTATCGCCCCGTTTATTCATACGAGAAGCGATTGAGCTATTAACGCGAAAATTTTGACTGCTGATTCCGGAAAAAGGCTGTCTTCGGCGCGCGTGCACGCGGTCGCGTACTGACCAGACATCTGCGTCGAGTTAGTTCCCGTCACTCTTCAAGGTGGCCAGAACAGGGATTGATAGCGACCTCAGCTCTTGAGTGCAAGTCAACGAACTGCTGATTCCTGGAAATGAGGCTCGGCATTTGGCAGGATCCGGTTCTGCTTAAGAAAGGAACGATATGTACTATCAGGCGTTTACACCCGAACCCGAACGGAGGCCTTATCCCGTGGATAATTTCGGTCCGAAGGCTGCGGGATGGATACTGAATTCCCACAGGGAAACCAAGATACCGATTGAAACGCTCGCGGCGAACTTCCTGGGTTGCGCCGCCGCTGCAGCCCAGGGCTCGTATAACGTCGTTCGACCGGACTTAGATCCCAGCCCCATCTCTCTCATCACCTGCACCATCGCCGGCTCGGGCGAAGGCAAGGACACGGCGGCGCGCCCGTTGCTCAAGGCCTTTCAGCAAGTCGAGCAGGAACTCGACGATCTTCACGCGGAAGACGAGCACGAATTCCAAGCCCGCCGAGCTGTCCACACCGCCAAGATAAAGTGCGTGAAGGCGCAGATGGATGAAGCCGTTCGCAATGGGGAAGACTTGGGCGAACTCATGGAGCGGCACGCCGCCCTGTCCCGCGAAGCCCCGAAGCCGATTCACCGCATCAAGATCGTTCACAACGATGTCACTGCTGCAGCTCTCATCAGCGCGATAGCCAAGGGGGACCGCAACGTCTTGCTTCACAGCACGGAAGCAGGCGGGTTCTTGAATGGTGCGATGGGCAAGGAGCAACCGCAGCTGAACGCAATGTGGGACGCTACGCCCACGATTCGTGAGCGCGCCGGGCAGAAGCCCGAGGAGGCGTCCGATTACCGGGTCAGCATCAACCTCAGCCTGCAGCCGCGGCTGTTTTTGAAGTACCTGAAGCGTTCGGGCGACGATGCACAGGACGGCGGCCTCTTTGCGCGCATCCTGTTCACGGTGCCGCCGCCAACGCTGGGTACGCGGCTGCTGGAAAACGTCTACCCGACCGTGAGCGGCACTCATGACCCCCTGACAGCGAGGCTGCGCGCGTTGTTGCTCGATGGCGCTCGACGCTGCGCGGAGGGGGCTGCCCGCGAGAGCCTGTCCTTTACCGCCGACGCGGCAGCCGAGTTCAAAAAGATCTACAACGACTTTCAGCTATCGATGCGTCTAGGCGGCGAATTCTTCACCATCCGGCCCCAAGCAGCCAAAGGCGCTGAGCAGGTGGCTCGGGTTGCTGCGGTGCTGCAGGTCATCGAGGGAACACCGGGGCAAATCGACATCTGGCAGCTACGCCGGGCACTTGTGATCGTCTTGTGGCACCTGCGCCAGGCAGTGGCGCTGTTCACCAGCGTGCGCTGCGACACGGTCGAACTCGATGCAGAGGTTCTGGTCCAGGCCGCGTTGCGAGCGTCTATCCAAGGTCTGGGCCACCTTTCAGTCACGGAACTGCGCGACTGCGCTCGGCCGGAGATGGAATTGAAGCGTGCAAAGGTGGCCGTCAACTTGCTGGTCGAGCGGGGGCAACTTGGCCGCAAGGCCGTTTCAGGCAGGCTCAAGTTGTACGTTCCGGCGCATCATCATCGCCCGCTACCGGGCTCGCTGCTGCCGCGTCTTGGCGGATAGTCAGCAGACCGGCCAAGGAGTGAAGCCAGCGGAGCTTGAGGCACCGGCGACCTGGAGTCCAAAATTTTTCATTCAAATACTTCGTAGATGAGCAGGCCCCAGTAAGTTGCCCGACGTCACCGCGCCCCAGCTTCGCGATTGCGAACTGGGGCGTTTTGCCGTCTGCCCGCCTGCTCTTCCGATCAGACCTTCCCTTCACCGACCCTGCCTATGCCATCCAGGTCCCACTGACCCAGGCTGCCCCTAACGCGCCGACCCTGATGGGCGCGATGAACCTGGCAGCGCTCAACGTGGCCGATGCCATAGGCGCGTGGGCGGGCAGCCAGGCTATCGCTCAGGGTCACGGCCTGCTGTCGGCCGCATGGGCTGGCTTCGGGCTCACGCTGGCCGGGCTGTTGTTCCTCTGGGTGATGCGCGAGTCCCAGAGGGCCGGTCCGGGTGCTGGACCTCGAGTTGCTTTAGGGTGCTCGTCTCGCAAGCCGGTGCCCGCAGGGGTGTCGGCTTGCGATCAAGACCGGCGGCCCCTCACTGGAAGCAGCCGGAGCAGCGGATAGCTCTAAGGTTGGAATCCGCTGCATAGGTGCCAGTCCAGTGCCCATCGGCGGCTTCAGACTGGGAGAGGTCGCGAGGACGGGCCGCGCGAATGACAGCAGTGGCCGAAACCGGTCATTGGGCCGACGGGCACGGTCAATGAGCGCGATTGGCCGGAACGACAGTGCGCGGTGGCAAAGACCATCCGCGCTACCTCACTACTTGGTGCCGGTGGGTGAGTGAAGAAGATTCGGGAATTGCTGCTTAGTAGGGGTTCGCGTCCGTCACGTCTTGTCCCCGCATCCGACGAACTTCTCTAACGTGGTCCTTAATGTCTGGCACGCTGTAATCCACAACCACCTCCGCGACCTCCTTGATGGGGCGTCCAGTGCTGGTGACTGGATAGTCGCCGATGCGCTTAAAGATGCCATAGTTCCGCGGGTGCGCCCAGGGTGTCGTGTTCCCGGAATTCATGTGACAAAGCCACATGCGACTTTGATGCGCCTGAACCAACGACTGGGTATCCACCAGGAGGACGTCATGCTCTTGATCTCCGTATGCGGCGAGAAGCCTCTGCAGGCGAGCGAGCGTGGCCCAGAAGAATGTCTTCCCATTGATGAACTCGTACCATTGCTGCGGCGTGATGCCGTCCAGCAAACAGTTCGAGAGACGGGCGTCGCTCATGGGCTTCTGATCACGAAGAACTAAGGGCGCTTTGTCTTTTAAGGTGAGTGTCACGCTCGTCGGACGCCGTCTGCTTTCTAGCTCGGTGCGGGCTTCGGCCGAAACGGTACTGAGGTCTAGGCTCGCGGTGGCGGATAGCAGCCCCTTCCCACGTATGCTCGGCCAACTGCCACGCTCTGCCATGTGGTACAGCACCGGATACCGGGCAATCAAGTCTTCTACTCGCATCTATTTTTGCTAGGTCAGGTCGAACGTGCCGTCCAATTTCTTCGGTCTATGATGGTGCGGATGTCGCCGTCTGCCTCAGGTCCCCGGGGGAAGCGCGTGTTGATAAGTGATACCGGCGCCTGGGCGACTCTTTCCAGTTCCTCGACGAACTTGATGGTCTCGGGGGTGAGTTGCTCGAATCGGCGCGCGGCACGATTCTTGGCGCTCACGTAGTCCGCGAAGGCCAGCACGATGTCGGTGGGCGCGTTCAACGTGCAGGCTGAGCGGAACTCCTCCCACTCAAACCATCCAACTCTCCTGTTTCTCTTGGTCGTTGAGGTTTTTTCGTTCCTCTCCAGCTCCCCTGGGTCAAGCCCAACCTCAAGCGCGATTTCTTTGAAAGTGGTCTCATGCTTTAGCCTGCCCGACGATGCCCCTTCGTTGCCGTCCGGGTTGGCGACTCTTATAGGTGTCGGCCGCACCACCATGAGGATCCTGCGTACTCGGTTTGGAGAAATCCCGGCCTCCGCGAGGCACCCAGCAACGTTTGTGTCGCGGGAGGTCACATGAGGGTACCGACCGTGAAATATGCTCAGACCGCTTCCTTGTGTACCTTCGAGGAAGATGGAGTGCCTCTTCCTATATGCGACCTCCAGTTGACGGCTCGTGGAGCCTCGGTACGGCTCCGCATCGCCCACATACGGTCGCAGTTCAGGGATGTCTCTTGCTAGTCGGACGGATGCCAGGCCTCGGTCTGTGATCCTTCGCGCGGATGCCGCGCCACTACCACTCGCAGTAGACGCGATGGTTTTTTTCACCCCTGCTTCGCTCTCCTTGTCAGCTTGTTCGATGATCATCGCTTGGGGGTCGATATACAGGCGGTCTGGACCGACGCCACACTGCTCGATTTCCTCCAGAAGGCCCGGAACAAATATCGTCATGCCCGGGCCAAGCAACAGCTTGGCTTTTGTGTCCTTTGAGCCCGAAGGAAGGTAGTGATAGGTGTACTGGCCTGTCGGCCCTAGGACTGTGTGCCCCGCGTTCGGGCCGCCGACACGAATCAGTACGTCGTACTCCTTTGCAAGGTAAGCCACGACGTGTCCTTTACCTTCGCTGCCATACTGTCCGCCGACTAGGACGTCCACGCAGCGCACACCCGGAGCGGAGACGAGCCCCAAGCTTGCAGCTACGCGAGCAAGCGTGTCCCTGCCATCATTTCGAGTCGTGTTGACTCGCAAGTCTGCGTCGCTCCTGAAGCCCTCAATGTCCTGCTCGCTCTTGATCAAATCAGCCTTCACGTACTCCTCATGATCTGCATCATGGTTTGGGCGCTGATCGAACCTCTTTTGGAGAGCGAGGGTCTTCCCGAATAGGTGAACATGCAGACAGGGCAGGTAGTGGTCCTTCCGGAAGTAATCTAGCTGCTTTCGGGTCCTAACGCTGTCCACCACGATGCGCGCCGCTGGTGACACCGCCTCTGCCTGCTGACGCACAGCTTGATACAGCCACGCATCCCCGGTTTCGCTGTCGAGCAGGTCTCCGAGAACCTGTAGCGACCGTCGGTCAGTACTCAGTCCACGGCGTGCTGCCTCTTGCTTAAGAAAGTCGCTGCTACTAAATCGGTGGTACTCAAACTCCGTCTCCAGCAATCGCGCGAGCCCGCTCTTGCCTGCGCCCAAATGCCCGCTAATCAACACCACTTGGTCCATGTCGCAACTCCCTCGCCATACGAACTATGTCAGCGGCAATCTCCCACGCTGTCAACTTGTTGGAGTCATAGACAGCGTCAGCGAGGGATGCCAAGCCGCGCGATGCGATCTCGTTTGGATGCGAGATTAGTTGGTCGTAAATGCCGTTGGCGTCGCGGCTGCCCGGTAGCAACTGCCGCTGTTCGTACCTTGCACGGAGAACATCCTCCGGTGCGGTGATATGGACGTGAAAGACGCTGGGAAACGCGGCTCGAAAGTGGGCAATCTGCTGAGGCTTTCGCACCGCGTCTAGTAGCCACGCTTGGGTGGGTGGCGCATTACTAGCCTCTACTTGGCTTGCTGCTACGCGTACCGGCCACGAAAAGTCGGTAGCCACGTCCAGATCGTCCCCGAGGCGCTGGAGGATCTCTCTTTCGTTTTTCAAGCCCTGACTAGCTGCAAGTCCCGAAAGGTAGCTGCTCGTACTCACCTTTCGGAAGTCATGCTCGCCAAGGAGAGCTTGCGCCACGGAAGTCTTGCCGCCTCCGACAGCTCCACTCAACAACAGCAACAAGGCGGGGGAGGTAAGCGAAGAGTGCACCGTCTGAATGTATCTGTTTCACTTACATTCATCTACCTCTTCTCATCATCCGCCCGGGCGATGCGTTGCGTTTGTAACTCAGCTAAATATAGGGATAAGGCACGTTGCGGTCCTATCCAGCCCGGGGGCTTAAGAAGTTTTCCTTCGGCATTTAGCCGAATTGTTCCATCAGGCCATCGCTTTTCATGATTGGTGCGGTGGACCGCAGTGAATGGAATACCAGGCTGCACCCCCATCTCAACGAGGCATCCAAGCGCCAAGTACATCAAGTCCGACACCGCGTCGACTTGTTCCAGGAGGTCGTCCGCGCTGAGGAGCTCTGACAGTTCTTCGCGCATCCAGTTCACCCGTGCGGCGACGCGTGATGCGCTCAGGCGATCGGGGTAACTGGCAACTGGCAAAGAAAAGGCTGCGTGGAATGCCCGCACCTTTTCGTAGGCGTCGTCCAGGCCCTTGAACTCGTCGGATTGCATTGTTTTCCTCTGCTGACCTGCCCCCAGAACCCGTACCAGTCGATTTGAGGAATCCGCTGGGTTGAAGGAGATTACTCCTGGGTTTGCTGCGGCGCCGGCACGGCGCC
>NZ_FTMY01000020.1 GCF_900156165.1 Pseudacidovorax sp. RU35E | reverse complement strand
GCAGCTGGGCCGCTCCCTGCTGGTGGCGCTGACGCCCGAGGCCCAGGCGCAGGACGCGGCCTTCATGCAGGCCAAGGTGGCCACGGCGCGCTTCTATGCCGAACACATCCTGGTGAAGGCCGGCGCCACGCGCGACGCCATCGTCGGCGGCGCGGCCAGCGTCACGGCCCTGGCGCTCGAAGCCTTCTGAGTCCGCAGCGGGCGATGCCTGCCTGTCGCCCATCGGACGGCAGGTGCTGCGCCCGGCCCCTATAACTTCGCCCGAACCATCGATTCACACGAGAGGAGACTTTTCCATGTCCAGACTGCCCGGCGCGCTTGCGCATCTGCCGCTGCCGATCATCGGCTCCCCCCTGTTCATCATCAGCAATCCCAAGCTGGTGATCGCGCAATGCAAGGCCGGCGTGGTCGGCTCGATGCCCGCCCTCAACGCGCGCCCCGCGGCCCAGCTGGACGAGTGGCTCGCGGAGATCACCGAGGAACTGGCGGCCTACAACAAGGCCAATCCGACGAAGCCGGCAGCGCCCTTTGCCATCAACCAGATCGTGCACAAGAGCAATGACCGCCTCGAGCACGACATGGAGCTGGTCGTGAAGTACAAGGTGCCGATCATCATCACCTCGCTGGGTGCCCGTACCGACGTCAACGATGCAGTGCACAGCTATGGCGGCGTGACGCTGCACGACGTGATCAACAACAGCTTTGCAAAGAAGGCCGTCGAGAAGGGCGCCGATGGGCTGATCGCGGTCGCAGCGGGAGCCGGGGGCCATGCGGGCGTGAAGAGCCCGTTTGCGCTCATCCAGGAGATCCGCGAATGGTTCGACGGCCCTGTGGCGCTGTCGGGCTCCATCTCGACGGGCAGCGCGGTGCTGGCCGCCCAGGCGATGGGCGCCGACTTCGCCTACATCGGCAGCGCCTTCATCGCCACCGAAGAGGCCCGTGCCAGCGAGGCCTACAAGCAGGGCATCGTCGACGGCACCTCGGACGACATCGTCTATTCGAACCTGTTCACCGGCGTGCACGGCAACTACCTGGCGCCCAGCATCGTCGCGGCGGGCATGGATCCGGCCAACCTGCCGGAGGGCGACGTCAAGACCATGAACTTCGCCACCGGCGAGGGCAGCAAGGCCAAGGCCTGGAAGGACATCTGGGGTTCGGGCCAGGGCATCGGCGCCATCAAGAAGGTGCAGCCGGCGGCCGAATTCATCGCCCAACTGCGCCAGCAGTACGAGGACGCACGCCACCGGCTGGTCGCCTGATCCGGCGTCATCCCCGCGCCGAAGCGCCCGCCCGCCGTTGACGGCCGGCGGGCGTTTTCATGAGGGCGTGCTCACCGCGGCTCAGATGAGGTTGCGCATGGCCTGGGCGGCCTCGCGCAGCACGGGCAGCACGCGGGCCACGGCGGCTTCGCTGCCCTCCTGCCCCATCGGCATGGTGACGTTGAGCGCACCGTGCACCTCGCCATGGTGGTCGCGCAGTGGCACGGCGATGCCGCGCGAGTTCAGGTCCAGCTGCTGCTCGGACAGGGCCCAGTCCTGGGCGCGGACGCGCGCCATCTCGCGCCGCAAGGCCTCCGGGTCGGCCAGCGTGAAGGACGTGAACACCTGGAGCTTGCGGCCCGTCCACCAGGCTTGGGACGCGGCTTCTGGCAGCAGCGCCAGCATGAGCAGGCCGGCTGCCGTGGTCTGAGCCGGCACGCGCGCGCCCAGCACGTAGCCGGTGCTCATCTGCCGCTGCGGGCCGTTGCGGGCGATGTAGACCACGTCGTCGCCGTCCAGCACGCTGAGATAGGCCGTCTCGTGCGTGCCCACGGCCACGCGCTGCAGGAAGGGCTGCGCGATCCGCGGCAACCGCGCCGAATCGAGATACGACTGGCCCAGCCGCAGCACGCGCGGTGTGAGCCAGAACAGCTTGCCGTCGCTGGCCACATAGCCCATGTGCTGCAGCGTGAGCAGGTAGCGCCGCGCCGCCGTACGGGTGAGGCCGGTGCGCTGGCCGGCCTCGCTGGCCGTCATGCGGGGATGGGCGTCGTCGAAGGCCTCGATGATGCCGACGCCACGCTCCAGACCGGCAATCCAGTCGCGCCGGTCCAGGCCGGCGGGAACGTCGTCGTCCTGCGTCGGGAGCAGGGAGGAGGGCCGAGAATCGCGGCTTTCGTCCCCGTGCGGCGGCTCGGAGTTGGCGGAGGAGGTGCGGCGTCGGGTGACCACGTACAAACCCTTAACACGTTCGTTGATCGTTCAGTGTTGGGCGATTATCGAACGTCAGCCTCCACGAGTGGCGGACGCGTGCTCCCTTCGGCTTCTACAGTCCCGGCCGTTGTTCGTGCGGCGCCGATCCCGATTCCACTGCCGCATCCGACTCCTGGAGTGAACGACCCGATGGCTTCCATCACCGGCAAGACCGACCTCTACCTCATCCCTGGCGACCCCGTCACCAATGTGCGCCTGCCGCGCATGTTCAACGCCGTCTTCGAGCGCTGCGGCATCGACGCCGTGATGGTGCCGGTGCAGGTGCGCGCGCGCGACTTCGCGGTGTGGCTCAAGGCCAGCTTCCTGGGCCACAACGTCCGGGGCATGCTGATCGCACCGCCGCACAAGCCGCTGGCGGTGGACCTGCTCGACGGCTGCGGCCTGTTCGCTCGCGTCGCAGGTTCGGTCAACATCGTGCGGCGCACCCGCAGCGGCGAGTTGGAGGGTGACCTGTTCGATGGCGAAGGCATCGTCGGTGCGCTGGACTGGTTCGGCATCCCTTTTCGCGGACAGCGTGTGCTGATCCTTGGCGCGGGCGTGAGCGCCGCGGCCATCGGGGTGTCGCTGGCCGAAGGCGGTGGCGACGATGGCGCGCGCCACATCGCCTTCTATGACCCGGCCGCAGGCAAGGCCGCCGGCACTGCCGCACGCATCGATGCGGCCTTCGACGCCGAGGTGGTCGCCGCGGCCTCGGCCGATCCGTGGGGCTACGACCTCGTCATCAACGCCACCCAGGTAGGCCTGCAAGGCGAAGAAGTCTTGCCCTGCGACGTGGCCCGCCTCGCGCCCCACGCGGCCGTGTTCGACATCCTGCTGCGCGGCCAGCCCACGCCGCTGGTGCGCGCCGCGCGTGCGCGCGGCCTGCAGGCCCAGCCTGGCTTCGAGATGCTGATCCAGCAGATGGCGCACTACTTCGACTACTTCGATCTGCCGCAGGCCGCGGCCCTCGTGCGCGAGGACGCCGGCTTCCTGCGGCAGATCATCTACCCGGCCGAGCTCCAGGCCGAGATCGCCCAGGCGCCCCGGGGCCGCCAGGGCTGATCGCATCTCGCGATATTCCGCTTCCACGACTGCTTCCATGATTTCCGGCAAGACCACCCTCATCGCCCACATTGGCTATCCCACCGAGAGCTTCAAGGCTCCGATGATCTACAACCCCTGGTTCGACAAGAAGGGCATCGACGCGGTGGTGGTGCCCCTGGGCGTGAAGCCCGAGGACTACGCGGCCTTCCTGCCGCTGCTCTTTCGCATGAGCAACATCCGCGGCGCCCTGGTGACCATGCCGCACAAGGTGACGACCATGTCGCTGGTCCACGAGACCACGCCCACCGCGCGCATCGCCGGGGCCTGCAATGCCGTGTTGCTGCGCGAAGACGGCACACTGCTCGGCGACCAGTTCGACGGAGCCGGCTTCGTGCGCGGCGTGGAGCGCAAGGGCCGCAGCTTCCGCGGTGCGCGCGTGCTGGTCTCGGGTGCAGGTGGCGTGGGCTGCGCCATCGCGGCTTCCATTGCGGCGGCGGGGGCTGCGCACATCTCGCTCTTCGACCTGAACACGGCGTCGGTCGAAGGCTTGGCCGAGCGCCTGCGTGCCCACTATCCGCAATTGACGGTGAGCACCGGCTCCAACGACCCGGCCGGCTACGACGTGGTCGTGAACGCCACGCCGCTGGGCATGAAGGAAAGCGACCCGCTGCCCTTCGACGTGGAGCGCATCGCACCCACGACGTTCGTGGGCGAGGTCGTGATGAAGACCGAATACACGCCGCTGCTCAAAGCCGCCATGGCGCGCGGCTGCCAGGTGCAGGTGGGCACGGACATGCTGTTCGAGATGATTCCGGCGTATCTGGAGTTCTTCGGCTTTGGTACGGCCACGGCAGAGGAACTGCGCGAGAGTGCGACGTTGAAGTACTGATTCGCCGCGCACTGCTGTGAGGACGCCGCCGACCGCAAGGTCCGGCGGCGTTTTGCTTGGGCGCCAATCAGTCTGTGGTGCGAGCCGTGCTGAAGTGATCCAGTCGACGGGGTGTGCAGACGACGAGTGTGAATACCTAAGTGTTCATCCTCTGGCCTCGCCATCTGGCAGGCCGATGCTGCACGGTGGACTACTTCACGGACTCTGAGGATTGCTTGTTCGGTGTCGCGGCATCGCGTGACTTCTCGGCTTAAATCGAAGCAACCACCCGCGAGCGAGGTGGATGAATTCGAAAGCAGGGAGGTCTTCAATGAGTACGGCAAGCGTGAGCCTGCGCCGGTGGCGCAGCCATGACCAGCGAGGGCTGGTCCCCAATCCAGCATCGACGTTGCAACGCCCCCGCATGCATCCGGTGCCCCGCCTGCATCGGGTCGACCAGGCCCTTCTTCCGCGTTGACCGAGGCACCGATGGCCGTCTCCCGGAAGGCGCTCTTCGGCAAGCTGAACACCACGCTGTTCCGTGCCGTCGAGTCGGCCGCGGCTTTCGCACGCCTGCGCGGCAATCCCTATGTAGAGCTTGTTCATTGGCTGCACCAGCTCTGGCAGCTCCCGAACACCGACATGCATCGGGTCGCCCATCACTTCGGGATCCAGCCCGGGGAAGTCGATGCCGGGTTGGTACGTGCACTGGCTGCCCTGCCGAATGGCGCAACCTCCCTGTCGGACATCTCGTACCACGTGAGCGACGCCGTCGAGCGGGCATGGGTCGTCGCCAGCGTGGAGTTCGGCGCGGACCGCATACGCAGCGTGTGGCTGCTGCTTGCACTCCTGCAGTCGGAAGAACGGCGTACGCGGTTGCTGCGGATCGTTCCTGCGTTTTCACGCATCGACGTCGATCGCTTGGTCAAGGAGCGGTCAACGATCGTCGAGGCTTCATCGGAGGCCCGGGACGGTACGTCTGACGGCATGGGCCGTGAGTCCGAGGTCGCATTCGGCGCACCTACGGGCGATCCCACATCTTCGACCAGCTCCGCCCTGACGCGCTATTGCAGCGATCTGACGGCACGTGCGCGGGCGGGCCAGATCGATCCGGTCATCGGCCGACAGGTCGAGGTGCGCGGCCTGGTCGACATCCTGCTGCGACGGCGGCAGAACAATCCGCTCCTGACGGGCGAAGCGGGGGTGGGCAAGACGGCGATCGTGGAAGGTCTTGCCCTTGCCATCGACCGTGAAGAGGTGCCGCCCGCACTCCGTGATCACCGCCTGCTCGCCGTGGACATCGGCGCCATGCTGGCAGGCGCGGGCGTCCGCGGTGAATTCGAGGGCCGGCTCAAAGGTCTGCTGGAGGATGCCAGCCGCGCCGTCCCCCCCGTGATTCTCTTCATCGATGAGGTCCACACCCTGGTGGGTGCAGGAGGACAGGCGGGCACTGGCGACGCGGCCAACCTTCTCAAGCCTGCGTTGGCGCGAGGACACCTGCGCACGATCGGTGCGACGACCTGGGCTGAGTACAAGCGGCACATCGAGAAGGACCCGGCGCTGACGCGGCGCTTCCAGGTGCTGCAGGTGGCCGAGCCGGAAGAGGGCCCAGCCGTCGACATGCTCAGAGGGTCGTCGAAGGCATTTGCAGCGCACCACGGTGTGCTGATCATGGACGAAGCCGTTCGTGCAGCCGTCGCACTCTCGCGGCGTTACCTGCCCGCGCGTCAGTTGCCGGACAAGGCGATCAGCCTGCTGGACACGGCCTGCGCGCGCGTGGCCATGTCGATCCACGCGCCACCAGCAACCGTCGAGCTCGCACGACATCGGGTGGCGGCGCTGGAGGTCGAGTTCGAGTTGCTGCAAAGGCAGGCCGTCCTCGGCATCGGCGGCGGCGCTACGGCCGAGTGTGCGCATGCCGTGCAGACACGCCTGGCCGAGGCGCGCGACCAGCTGACCATGCATACGAGTAAATGGGGTGCCCAGGTCGAACGGATCCGCCGCGTCGTTGCCCTGCGGCAGCAGTTGCTCGATGGCTGCGCAGACGCCGTTGTGCATGCATCACCCGCTGCGCCCCAAGTGGTGGCCGAACTGTCAGCGCTGGAGTCCGAGCTGGCGGCGGACGCGCAACTGGGTCGCGCGCAGGTGGATGAAGCCGCTGTTGCTGAGGTCCTGGCCGACTGGACGGGCATTCCCGTCGGCCGCATGGTCAGTGACGACGTCAAGGCGGTCGCCCGGTTACGGGCACGCCTGGCCGAGCGCGTGGTCGGGCAGGATCACGCGCTGAGCGTGATCGCAGACCGGGTGCAGGCGGCCAAGGCGGGACTCACGGATGCGGACAAGCCGGTTGGCGTGTTCATGCTGGTGGGGCCGTCTGGCGTTGGCAAGACGGAGACCGCGCTCGCACTGGCCGATGCGTTGTATGGCGGCGCACAGAACATGGTCACCATCAACATGAGCGAGTTCCAGGAGGCGCACACCGTTTCCACGCTCAAGGGAGCGCCGCCCGGCTACGTGGGCTATGGCGAGGGCGGTGTGCTGACCGAAGCGGTCCGGCGCCGCCCCTACAGCGTCGTGCTGCTCGACGAGGTCGAAAAGGCGCATCCAGACGTGCACGAACTCTTCTTCCAGGTTTTCGACAAGGGCTGGATGGAAGACGGCGAAGGACGCCGCATCGATTTCCGGAACTGCCTCATCCTGCTGACGAGCAACGCGGGGGCCGACGTGCTGGTCGACGTGGTCGAGCGGCATGGGCCTGATGCCGATGTCGCGTTCATGGCAGACAGCCTGATGCCCGCGCTGCGCGAGGTCTTTCCGGCGGCCTTTCTGGGCCGCCTGGCCGTCGTTCCCTATCACCCGCTGCAGACGACTGCCTTGTCCACCCGCGAGCTTCCTCCACATCGCTGGCGTCGGCCTGCGGGTCGACCATGTGCCCGCAGGGCCGCTCTGGGATCGTCTTCAGCGGCGGGCACCCGCGGACGAAGATGCGCATGAGCCGCCCGGCGGGCTTGCCCGCTGCACCGACCAGGCCAATCTGTTCCGCAGTGCTGCCTTGCGGGCCGCGATGACCTACCGGCCGGCCAAGGGCGAGCGCGGCCGCTTCGTCGAGAACTATCCCGTACCCATGACGATGGCGGTACCCCTTGCGCCCAGGAGGACGGGCGATGCACTGGAGGCGTGGGCGCGCGAATACCGGAACGAGTTGAAGTGGCAGTTGCGCAATGGCCCCGCGGCCATGGCGTTTCACGACCTCGCGCCTCGATTGATGAACCTGGAACGCGGTGGCGCCGTGGCCTTTCACGACGCCTTGCAGGCATTCGATCGGGAGGGCGATCTCAACAGCCTGATCCTGTGGGCAGAAGACGGCTACGCGGTGAGGGCGGTGCACGGTGGATGGGAGCCTCCGGCCAGCCAGCCAGCCGAATCGCTGGAGAGCATCCTGTCCAGACCTAAACGACCTGGGCAATTGCGTGACAGCTTTTCCGCCATCCTGTTCAAGCGCCCGGAGGCCGCGGAGTGGTTGCGGGAGTGGTCGCTGCATGTGGCCGACAGGAGCGATGTGAGCACCTTTGCCAACGGCGTCACCGCGCGAGGCGCCCATGGCTATGGGGGACTGCATCAGCGTGTCTACGACGATGGCGCCTATTTCGACGCGCCGCCGAACGGCTTTATCCCCACACCCAATGTGCCCGTGCCGTGGAGCCGGCCGCAGTACGAGCAGTACAGCGCAATGCCGACCTTGGCGCTCATGCTGCGTCCGGAGTTCGCCTTCTTTCAGCCCGACATGTCGGCCGACCGATTGGCGGAACTGCTGGAAGGTGCCCTGGGCAAGGTGTTGGGGACGCCAGCGCTGCGCACGCGGCCGCCCACGCGGATTTTCTACAGCGCGCCCGCGGACGTCAGTCGCCCAGCGCTGCTTGCACGAAGCCTGGCACGTGTTGCGCCGCAGGCCGGGCTGATGAATGCCAGTACCGCCTTCGGGCTGGAGCAATGCCTGGGCGGCGATCTTGGCGCCGCCAGCATGAATGCTGGCCTCGCGCTCGGCGCCATCGCCGTGTGGGAAAGCGCAGAGCCTGCACTGGTCGTCAACCTGCGCGACCCGGGCGGCGCCGTGGTGTGCGGGCTCTGGCCTGTAGCCGACGACTACCGCAAGACCCTGAATCCCCGTCCCTATGTGATCTGACCATGGCAGCCCAACCCCTCATCATCCAGCACGACAAATGGCGCAAGGGCCAGGGCGGCGCGCCTGCGGGCGTGGCCGGCGAAAGCGACGGCAGCAGCTATGCCGGGCTGGACCTGAACCTCATCACCTTCACGGCCAGCCAGTTCAGCAGTAGCAGCTTTTCGTCGACCAGCTTCCAGGATGCGCAGTGGTCCGGCTGCGCCTTCACGGGCTGCATGTTCGTCGACTGCGACATGCAGCGCATCCAGATCATGGGCTGCACCTTCGGCGCCTGTACTTTCGACGGGGCCAAGCTGGCGCACTGCACCTTCACCGACTGCCGATTCACCGACTGCACCTGGCGTGGCCTGAATTTCGACCATGGCCAATGGCAGCAGGTGGCCCTGCTGTCGTGCAAGGGCACCGACATCACCGCCCAGCACCTTCACGGACAACAAGTGGACTTCACGGGCAGCCAGTTCGAGAACATGCAACTGGCGCATGCCCAGATCAACCACTGACCTCGCCATCTCCACGCTGTCACACCCCATGACCCACGCTCTCGCTTCCCCAACGCCGCCGCTCGCCGTGCGCCAGACAGTGATCGCCTCGGCCGACTGGCTGCTGCCCGTCAGCGACACCGACCCCTGCGGCCCCAACCTGGAGTACGACCCGGAATACGCCATGCTGTGGACCCGTCTGCAGCCGCGTGGCGAGGCCCAGTACGGCAGCTTCATCGATGCGCCCGATGGGCCCAACTGGGCCGAGGTCGAGCGCGACTGCCGGCGCCTGCTGCTGCGCACCAAGGACCTGCACCTGCTCATCTGCCTGACCCGGGCGCGGGCGCGGCTGGGCCAGGCGGCCGGCCTTTTGCAGGGGCTTGAGATGCTGGTGCAGGCACTGCGGGCCTGGCCGGACGACATCCATCCGCAGACGCGCATCGACGGCGAGCACGAACCCGCCGTCCGCGCCAATGCGCTCGCCGCGCTGGCCGATCCGCAGGGGCTGCTTGCCGACATCCGCGAGATCACGGTCGACACCGGGGCGGGTGTGGCCCTGAGCGTGCGCGACGTGGAGCGGGCCTTCGCCATGCCGCGGCCCGAGGGCGCGCGCTCGCCGGATTCGGTGCGGCGGCAGCTCACGGCGCTGCGGCGGGCGGCGCAGGGCAACCCCGAGGTGCCGGTGCATCAGTTAGCAGCCGCCTGCCGCCATGCCCAGGCGGTGGCAGCCTGGGCGCGCAGCCAGCTTGGCGACCTGGCGCCGGACTTGCAGCCACTGCTGCAACTGCTGGAGGTCTTCGTGCCCTCTGCCGAAGACCTGGACGCCGTTGCAGCGGCGACCGGCGCGCCTCTGCTGATGCCGGCCCAGCCCGGCGCGCCGGCCGAGCGGCGCCTGGCTGTCGGTATCGTGGCCGCGGCCCGGCCGGTGACGCGCGAGGACGCCCTGGAGGCGATCCGGCAGTCGCGCGAATGGTTCGAGCTGCACGAGCCCAGCAGTCCGGTTCCCGCCCTGTTGCGGCTGGGCGAGCGCATGGTCGGTCGCCGGTTCAGCGAAGTCGCTGATTGGGTGCCGCTCGACCTGCTGCGCCGCTGGGAAGCCGCGGACGAAGAGTCGCAGGGAGGCCGGGCATGAATCCAAGCATGGACGAATGGATGGTCATCGCCGGGGCGGTGGCGTTGTTGGGACTCGGCGGCGCATTGGGCGCGACGGTCGTCCTGGCGCTTGGCTGGCGCCGGCTCTGCGGCGCCGCCGCCCAGGTGCTGGAGGCGCGGCTCGCCCCGCAGTTCGCCACCCTGCGGCAGGAGCAGCAGCGCGTGCCCCAGAGCGTGCAGCAGGCGATCCAGGTCGAGCTCGAATTCCACAGCCGCGAGCAGGCCGAGCGTGAGGGGCGGCAGTCCGCCGAGCTGCGCGAGTACCTGCGCGCCGCCCTGGCCGCTTATGGCTGGACGGCGGCGTCTCCGCTGCCACCGGTGCCCACGCCTGCGCCTACGACGCCCACCTGGCCGCCGGCAGCCGGGCCGGGCGTGGCCCCGCCCGTGGCCGGCAGCGAAGAGGCCGCGCAGGCGGCGCAGGTCGCGCGTGAAAAGGAATGGGCCGCCGCCCGGGCCCGACAGGCCATGAGTGACGAGGCCATCGATGCCCTGCCGCCCGATCTGCCCGCGCCCAGCCGCGCCGCGCGCCGGCCGCTCGTGCCGCCACGGGGCATTCCCGCGCAGCGGCTTTGACTGCGTGTCGCGAAGCGCCGCGAGCGCGGCTGCTCCCGCTTCGTCCTCAGGCGGTCGGTCGCGTTCGATAGAACTGCATCGGCACCGCCTCCATCTCCTTGCGCTGCTGCTGCAGCACCGAGCGCTTCATGCGGCCGACCACGTGCATCTCGCAGGGCTTGCAGTCGAAGCGCAGGGTGAGCTTCTCCTTGCCGTTGACCAGGTGCAGCGGCTCGGCCTTGATGGTGCCCTTGACGCCGATCACGCCCTTGGCCTGCTTGGGGCACAGGCTCAGCGAGAAGCGCACGCAGTGCTTGGTGATCATCAGGCTCACCTCGCCTTCCTCTTCCTGGCTCTCGTAGGCGGCGTCGATCACCTTCACGCCGTGGCGGGCGTAGAAGTCGTGAGCCTTCTGGTTGAAGACGTTGGCCAGGTAGCTCAGCGAGTCCTCGGGGTAGGGCACGGGCGGCTCCACCGGCTGGGCGCGCGGCAGGCGCTGGAAGCCCGCGGCCCGCGCCGATTCCAGCGCGTCCGTTGCCTCACGCCGCAACGCGTTGAGCTGAGAGGCCGGCACGAACCAGGGCTGCGACAGCGCCAGCTGCAGGTCGATGAGTTCGAACACGGTGTTGCCGAAGCGGCCCAGTTGGTCGCGCAGGCTGGCCTCGGCTTTCGCGGCGTCGCTGGCGGGCTCGTGCGGGAGGGTGAGGTCGGCGGCGCCGACGAAACCGTCCTCGTCGGTCAGCGTCAGCGCCAAGCCCTTGGGCGTCTCGGCCAGATGCGCCCACAGGCCGATGCGGCGTTCGCTCGACTTCTTGTCGAGCATGCGCACCCAGTCCATGTCGCGGTTGCGGTTGAGCTCGGTGCCGCGGCGCAGGTCCCTGAAGCCGTCCATCGGGTCCTTGGGGAACACGCGCCACTTGCCGGCGCCCGGCTTGCCCACCGCCTCGGCGCGGTTGATGGCCACGCCCACCAACTCGCGCTGCAGGTCGTAGTAGCACAGGCCGTCGCCGTTGTGCAGCACGGCGGCATGGTCGGCGGTTTCCAGCTCGAACCAGTTGGGGCCCGTCTGCGTCACCCAGCCGATGGCACGGCCGGGGTTCTTGGGCGTGTCGAAGGCGCCGATGTCCTGCTTCCGGCCGTTGACGAAGTAGTCGGTGAACTCGCGGTTGAAGTTCTGTTCCGGGTCCGGGTCGAAGAAGAAGCGGGTGCTGCCGCTCGACGCGCGGGCCAGCGGCGCGGCGCCGCCTTCGCGCTCCTCGATGATCCCGTCCAGCAGCCGGCGGTAGTGGGCCGTGATGTTCTTGACGTAGGCCATGTCCTTGTAGCGGCCTTCGATCTTGAAGCTGCGCACGCCGGCGTCGATCAGCACCCGCAGGTTGTCGGACTGGTTGTTGTCCTTCATCGACAGCACGTGCTTGTCGTGCGCCACGAAGCGGCCCGCGTCGTCGATCACCTGGTAGGGCAGGCGGCAGGCCTGCGAGCAGTCGCCGCGGTTGGCGCTGCGGCCGGTGTGGGCATGGCTGATGTAGCACTGGCCGCTGTAGGCCACGCACAGCGCGCCGTGGATGAAGAACTCGATGGTGCAGCGGCTGGGGTCGGTGGCGGCGCGTACGGCGGCGATCTGCTGCACCGTCAGCTCGCGCGCCAGCACGATCTGCGACAGTCCGGCGTCCTGCAGAAAGCGCGCCTTCTCGGGCGTGCGGATGTCGGTCTGCGTGCTGGCATGCAGCTGGATGGGCGGCAGGTCCAGCTCCAGCAGGCCCATGTCCTGGATGATCAGCGCATCGGCCCCGGCCTCGTACACCTGCCAGGCCATGCGGCGCGCGGCTTCGAGCTCGTCGTCGCGCAGGATGGTGTTGAGCGTGATGAAGATACGGCTGCCGAAGCGGTGCGCATGGCGGATCAGCCGCTCCAGCCCCTGCATGTCGTTGCCCGCGCCGGCCCGCGCGCCGAAGGCCGGGCCGCCGATGTAGACGGCATCGGCGCCATGGTTGATGGCCTCGATGCCGATGTCGGCGTCGCGGGCAGGGGAGAGCAGTTCGAGCTGGTGGGGCAGGAGCGACATGGTGGGCGCGGATTATCCCAGCGCGCCCCATCTCCCCTGCTGGAGGTCTACTTGCGCTTGCCCTTGCCCTGCTTCTGCCAATAGGTGAACGGGTCCTCGTGCACCTCCAGGTCAATCTCGGCCACACGGCGGGCGAGGCGCTCCTGCACCTCGGCCACCGCCTGGTTGTAGACCAGCGGACCGATCTCCTCCAGGAAGAAGTTGAGCAGGGCGCCGGCCGCGATGTTGCCGATGCGCTCCTCCATGTTCTCGGCGAAGTAGCGCTCGATGGAGGCCACGGCGTCCTGGCGCTGGTCCCGTTCGAGCTCGATGGTCATTCAAAAGCCTCCGCGCTGGCGCGCTACGGTGCGAGCGCCCTTCGGAGCGGCCGGGCGGGCGCTCATGGTTTGACCTCCACCTTCATCCGCGCATTCGGCACCATGCCGTACATCTCCGGCGCGTACATCGCCTCAACGCGGCTGGGCGGCAGGGCGAAGTCGCCCACGTTGTTCAGGCGTACGGTGTATTCCGTCTTCACCACGCCCTTGGGCAGGTACTCGTAGTAGCTGCGGAAGGCCTCGAAGCTGCGTTCCTCGAAGGCCGGCGCGGCGCGGCCGGAGGCCGACTTCTCGCCCTGCGTCGCGATCTGCGAATCGCGGCCCAGCCCGCTGCCCAGGATGGTGGCGCCACCCGGGATCGGGTCGCTGATCACCACCCAGGTCATGTCGGTGCTGGCATTCACCTCCAGCGCCACGCGCAGCACGTCGCCGCGGCTGTAGCGGCCAGCGGTGGCCTGCTCGACCGGCGTGATGGTCTTCTTGAGGGTGTAGCCCGCCGCCACCGGCGCGGTCAGCGGCACGGCGGCCATCGACTGCACCGTGAGCCACGGCCGGCCGCTGCCCTGCTGCGTGACCAGCAGCGTGCCGCGGCCCTCGCCGACGGGCCAGGGCAGGCTCATGGTGTTGTTGCGCAGCATGCCGGTGGCGGCCGGGGCGCCGATGGCGCTGGCCTGATGCGGCGCGCCCGTCGGGTCGCTGGCCTTGACGCGCTCGACGCGGGCCCAGTCCACCTGGGCCTTGGCATCGCCCAGGGTGGCGCCGGTCACGCCCGTCACGGGCGCGCTCTCGAAGGCGCGGCTGAACTTCTCCAGCGCCAGGCCGCCCCACAGGTTGGCCGTGGTCGTGGCCCAGGCGCCGCGCTGCTGGCGGCCGATGAAGCCGGCGGCAATGCGGCCCAGGTCGTCCTTCCAGGCCGGGTCGTCCATCACGGTGAGCAGCAGGCGCGCGGTGTTGACGTCGCCGCCCGCCATCAGCCACCACCAGTAGTCGTCCTGCTCGGTGCTGAAGATCAGCTTGGTGCCCTGGTACGACAGGCGTGCGCGCAGCACCTGATCGGCCTCGCGCAGGCGCTGTTCGCGCTGGGGCACGTCCTTCACGCGGCGCAGCACGTTGATCCAGTCGATCACGGCGCTGGTGGGCCACTGGTTGGGCGCGATGGTCAGGCTGCCGGTCATGGCGCCGGTGGCGCGGCCGTAGCGCGACAGCGCCTCCAGGGCGGCCAGCTTGCGCACGTCCAGGTCCTTGCGGGGGCTCCAGAAATCGCGCTGGATGCGGCCTTCGACGAAGGCGATCAGGCCGTTCTCCATCGGTGTGCGCACCGCATCGGGCAGGGCGAAGGCCGGGTCCAGTCCCGCCGCCTCGTTGGTCGCGGCCAGCAGGTAGCTGGTCAGGATGTCGCTGCCCCGGTTGGCATCGCCGCCCTGCGGCGGGAAGTAGCTCGCCAGGCCGTCGCCGTCCAGGTAGCCGGGGATCTGCGCCGCCACCGACTGCCACAGCTTGCCGTCGCGCAGGCCGATGGACTTGCTGGTCTTCTGCTCCAGACAGGCGAAGGGATAGCGGGCGAACCAGTCGCGCACGCCGGGCAGGCCCTCGGCCAGCCGCGGCTGCAGCGCCAGCTGGATGCCGCCGCGGCCGGGCAGGGCGCCGGCGGGCGCCTGCACGTCGAGCGTGAACATCCCGTCCACCTGCGCCAGCGTGGCCTGCTGCACCGTCACCGGCACGGCCGGCAGGATGCGCTGGCTGGCCTTGAGCGCGTCGCGCGCGTTGCCCGAAACGTCCTTGGCCTCGATCTCCCACAGGATGGCCTCGGCTCGCGTCTGGCCCAGTTGGGCGGGCGCGGTCACGTCCCAGGCCAGCTCGCGTGATTCGCCGGCCGGGATGTCCACCGTGCGCGGCGCCAGCTTCAGCAGCGTGGCGCGCGGCGACACCTCCACCTTCATCGGCTTGGCCGTGGTGTTGCGCAGCGTGAACTGGGCGCGGTAGGCGTCGTCCTCGCGCACCAGCGGCGGCAGGCCGCTGATGATCTGCAGGTCCTGCGTGCTCTGGATGGTGGCCTCGCCGGTGCCGAACAGGTTGGTGCCCGAGTCGGCCACGGCCACGATGCGGAAGGTGGTGAGCGCGTCGTTCAGCGGCACCGTCACCGTGGCCTGGCCGTTGGCATCCAGCACCACGCGCGGGTTCCACAGCAGCAGCGTGTCCAGCAGCTCGCGCGTGGCGGCCTTGCCGCCGCCGCCGCCCGCGGGCACGGCCTTCTTGCCGTAGTGCCGGCGGCCGACGATCTCCATCTGCGCGGTCGAGGTCGACACGCCCCAACTGCGCCGCTGCAGCATGGCGTCCAGCAGCTTCCAGCTGTCGTTGGGCATCAGCTCCAGCAGCGCCTGGTCGACGGCGGCCAGCGCCACCTCGGCGCCGGCGGCGGGCTTGCCATCGGGGAGGCGGGCGGTGATGGTGACCTGCGCCTTGCCGCGCACGGTGTACTTGGGCTGGTCGGTGGCCACCTTCACGTCCAGGCGGTGCGCCTCGGTGCCGACGCGGATCTCGGCCACGCCCAGCCGGTAGGCCGGCTTGGACAGGTCCACCATCGCCGTCGGCGCCACGTACTCGCGGCCCTCGACCCAGAAGGCCGTCCACCACTCGCGCGGCGCCTTCCAGCCCCAGCTGAAGAAGGAATACCACGGCACCTCGCGCAGCCGGCCGCGCAAGGCCAGCACGCTGACGTACACGTTCGGGCCCCACTCGGGCTTGATGGTGAGGTTGACCGTCGGGTCCTGGCCGTTGAGCTGCACCACCTGCGTGTCGAGCACGCCCTCGCGCTCCACCGACACCAGCGCGGTCGCAAAGCGGAAGGGGCTGCGCACCTGGAACTTGGCGACCTCGCCGGGCTGGTAGGTCTTCTTCTCGGGCAGCACGTCGATGCGGTCGTTGTCCTCGCCGCCGAACCACAGCTCGCCCTGCCTGGTCACCCACACCGAGCCGGCGGCACGGCTTGCGCGGCCCTCGCCGTCGGTGGCGGTGGCGACCAGTTCGACCTCGCCTGCCTCCTTGATCTGCGCCTCGCACAGCAGCAGGCCGCGGCTGTCGCTCTGGCCGTTGCACACGGTGCCCAGCGGCTTGACCTCGGTCTTGTTGTCGTAGGTGTAGAAGCCGCCCACCATGCGCTTGCGGCTGGTAGTGGTGATGCGGGCCACGGCCTCCACCTTGATCTTGGCGTTGGGCTGGGGCTTGCCCGCCAGGTCCAGCGCCAGCGCCTGGAAGCGCAGTTGCCGGTCGGTGGAGACCCAGCCCTCGGTCTTGATGCCGGCGACCACGGCGGCCGGCCACAGCGTGCGCGTGCTGCGCAGCGTTTGCACCTCGCCGTTGGGGTCGGCATAGCTTGCTTCGAGCAGCAGCTCGCGCGGGCCGGTGTCGGCCGTGGCGGGCAGCTTGTCGACGGTGACGCGGCCGGCGCCGCTGCGATCCAGCGTCAGCGGCAGCTTGTCGGCGACGACGCGGGTGTCCTGCGTGGATTCGGGCTGTTCCTCGTCGCTGCTGGACGAGCGCTCGCTGGCCTTGCGCGGCGGCGAGAAGCTGAAGCCATCGAAGTCCGGATAGTTCGGCACCATGCCGCGCACCATGGCCGAGACGCGCACCGGCAGGTTGGTGGCCGGCCCGCCCGAGACGTAGTTCACCTGCACCGCCACCGGCAGGCTGGTGACGGCCACCAGCGGCTTGTTGTCGGCGGGCGCCACGCGGCCTTCCAGCACCGGCAGGCGGAATTCCTCGACGCGGAACTGGCCGGTCGAATAGCTGCGGCCGCTGCGCTCGCCGTCTTCCTCGGCCTCGCCGCGCTGCGGCGCCGAGCCACTCCGCAGCTCGATCTGGTAGACGCCCAGCTTGGCCGCAGGCGGCACCTGGAAGGTGTTCTCCGCGCTCAGGCCACCGGTGCCGGTCGAGCGCCAGTTGATCGGCTGGGTGAACTCCTGCCCACTGCCCACATGCGTGATGACCAGCTGGCCCGGCCGGTCGGTCGGCAGGCCGAAGCCCTGCGCCGTCTGGGTACGGATCAGGTGCTTCATCGACACCGTCTCGCCGGCGCGCAGCAGCGGCCGGTCGAGCACCGTGTGCGCCACCACGTCGGGCTGCATATCCATGCTGGTGGGCACGTTGAAACGCCAGGGCTCGATGCCGCGCTGCCAGTTGCTCCAGACGAAGGCCAGGTCTTCCACGCCCTTGTCGTCCTTGGCGCGGGCGCTGACGAACCAGGCGGCCTCGCTGTAGTAGTCGTCGTCGCCTGCGCAACTCGTCGGATCGGAGGGCACGTCGGCCAGCCGGGCCAGGCCGTTGGCGTCGGTGCGGGCGGTGGCGATTTCCCTGCCGCGGCAGTCCGACACGCGCACCTGCGCGTTGGCCACCGGCTTGCCCTTGTCCAGCGTGGTCACCCAGGCCAGACTGTTCTCGCGGCCCAGCTTGAAGTGCACCGCCAGGTTGGTGGCGAGCGCCGTGGTGCGCACGTACATCGTGCGGTTGGCGCCGTATTCCTCGTTCAGCAGGGCCTCGCCCAGCTTGCGCGATGCGATCTCCAGCACATGGAAGCCCGGCGTGAGCGGAATGCCGACCACTTCGAAGGGCCGGTCGTCGCCGGCATCGGACTTGGGCATGTCCAGCTGGCGGGCGCCGCTCTGGCTGGCCAGCAGCGAGACGGCGCGGGTCTCCACGCGCTTGGCGTTGTCGCGGTCCACCACCGGCGGCAGCGGGACGCGGCTGTCCTTGCGGGCCTGATCACGCGCGACGGTGGTCTGGTCGTAGCGCTGCACCTTGCGGTACCAGCCGATGATCTCGGCGTCGGTCTTCGGGTTGAGGTCGCTCACCTTGCCGGGCGTCAGTGCCTCCACGCGCAGTGCGGGCTCGACACGGCGCACGGTCACGGGCATCAGCGCCACGCCGTTGGGTTCGGCCAGCCGCTCGACCACGCCGAAGGGCGAGGCCGCGAACTTGGCCAGCGGCGGCATCGCGCCGGTCGCCGTCTTCATGGGAAAGGCATCGGCCTGGCCCAGCGTGCGGCCGGAGGCGTCCTGGAAGCCACGCGGCAGCGAGATGGTGAACTCCGTGCGCTCGGGGAAGGGCGCGGGCAGGGTGACCGAATCGACCACGGCGTCGTCGCTGCCGCCGTTGTCCTCCAGCACCGGTTGGATGGTCTTGCCGCCGCCCTTGGCCTCGATCTGGCTGGCGAGCTTGCGGGTGACCGGCGCGTTGAAGCTCAGCGTCATAGGGCGCAGCGGCAGGCAGGCGGCCTGCGCGTTCTCGCGCTCGCAGCTGAAGCTGACGGCGAAGGGCTCGCGCACTTCGAAGGACAGGCGCTTCTCCACCGAGTTGGCGACACCCGACGGCGTGGCCACGCCCTTGCCATACACCAGCTGCACCCGGCTGCCCGGCGTGAGCGTGCGGTTGCACTGCAGGGCGACGAAGCGCAGCGGCTCCTTCTTCGCCAGGCTCTCGACGCCGCGGGCCTTGATCAGCGCCGCGCGCTGGTCGCCCTCGACCAGCTTGACGGGAATGCGCTCGCCGATGTCGTCGGCCGCGCACCACAGGTTGGCCTGCAGGCTCTGCGGCGTCGCCGGGCCGGTCAGCTGCAACAGGAAGAGCTGTTCCTCGTCGATCTTGCCGTAGCTGGGCCAGTGGTTGCGCACCGCCGGGCCGCCGGTGCTGAAGGCGTAGCTCTGCGGGCCGGCCAGCGCGTCGCCGGCGGGCGACTTGAAGTTGGCGACGCGGTTGGCGGTGCAGCGCACGCCGGCGGGCAGGTCGTCCTCGAAGGTCCAGACCCAGCGGCGGTCGCTGGTCCAGCGGCCGCTGCCGCGGCCGGCCTGCGGGTTGTCGCAGCTGACGGTGAGGGGTGCCGGCGCCTGGGCATCGCCGAAGCGCACGGCGGGCTGGTCGAAGCTGGCCACCACTTGCCGCACGCGGGCGACTTCGCCCTGGGGCGACAGGTTGCCGATCTGCAGTGCGTGGGCCCCCAGGGCCGTCAGGCCCGCGGCGAGCAGGGCGGCCATGGACGGAAGCCGTCGTGCAAGTCTCATTTCTTGTCCCTCTGACTCGGAAAGCACCCGGCAGGTTAGCGGATGTGTGTGGCAGACCCGCAGGAGAACCGGTCGCCTCCTACAATCGCGCCCTCTTTCGCAGGTTGTGCGCGTGGGCGGCTTAAGTCGTTTCGCTTCAGGCCCGACTGCCGCTCCCCCGCCTCATGAAACGCCACTGGGAAATCGACGCCTTGCGCGGGCTGATGCTCGTGCTGATGACCGTCACCCATCTGCCCACCCACTTCACCGACCCGCTGGGCCAGCCCTTCGGCTGGGTGTCCGCAGCCGAAGGCTTCGTGCTCCTGTCGGCCTTCATGGCAGGGCTTGTCTACAGCCGCTATGCGCGACGCGACGGCGTGGAGTCGATGCGCAGCGCCTTCTGGCGCCGGGTGCTCAAGATCTACGTCGCGCATGCGGCGTTGCTGCTCTTCCTGTTCACCGTCATCACGGCGCTGGGCATCCGGCGCATGGAGCCGGCGGTCACCAACCTGGTGTCTTGGTACCTGGCGCAGCCGGCTGAGGGCTTCCTCTTCGGCCTGCTGCTCATCTACGAGCCGGCGCTGCTGGACATCCTGCCGATGTACATCTTCTTCATGCTGCTGAGCCCGTGGGTGCTGGCCTTTGCGCTGCGCCACCAGCGCTGGGGCTGGCCGGCGGTGATGGTGGCCAGCGCGGCGCTGTGGGCGGCGGCACAGCACGGGCTCAGCGAGTGGGTATACGGCTGGGCGTTCGCGCTCACCGGGCTGCCGGTGCCCTTCAACGAGATGGGCGCTTTCAATGCCTATGCTTGGCAGTTCCTGTGGTTTGGCGGGCTTTGGCTGGGCTTCACGCGCAGCGCGCCGCAGGCCAGGCCGCTGCGGCTGCACTGGGCACTGGTGTTGGCCGCCGTGGCGGTGGCGCTGGTGGGGCTGTACTGGCGCCACTTCGGTGAGCACGGCCAGGCGCCTTTCGGCGCCGACATCGCCCGCAACCTGTGGGTGGACAAGTGGCAGCTGGGGCCGCTGCGCCTGCTCAACCTGATCGCCCTGGGCATCCTCGCCATCCGCTTCGGCCCGACCTGGGCTCGTTGGCTGCCGCGTGTGCGATGGCTGGAGACGATGGGTCGGGCCTCGCTGCCCGCCTTCTGTGCGCACCTGGTGGCGGTGCTGACGGTGCTGGCCATCTTTGGCGACAGCCAGACCTCGCGGCCCTGGTGGGGCGACACGCTGCTGCTTGCCGTGGTGCTTGCGTGGATGTGGGCGGTGGCGCGCTACACGCAGAACGCGGATGCCGCGCCGCCCGAGGAGACGGTGCAGCCGCCCGAGCCGCCCGTGGCCGTCCCGACAGGGTCCGTGGGCGGCACCTGAGCCGCGGAGCCCGGCCCGCTCAGTGCGGGCGGCTGGCCGTGGTGACCGCGGCCGGCGGCTGCGTCCCGGTCTTCACCGCCGAGGGCACGGGCGACGCCGCCTGCGCGCTGGCTGCGGGCTGCACCTGGCTGGCGATCACCGAATGCCAGACGCGGTAACCGGCGTCTGTCATGTGAAGCCGGTCCGGCAGGAACAGCTCGGGCCGTGGCTGACCATCGGCGCCGAGCATGGGCGTGTAGATGTCGATGAAGTCCGACTTGGCCTGCGTGCGCAGGTAGGCCGCGATGATGTCGTTGGTCTCGCGGATCTTCGGCAGCAGGTGGGCCCGCGATGGGCTGGGCTTGATCGAGATGTAGCTGATGCGTGTGTCCGGCAGTTCGTGCTGCACGGTGTTGACGAAGAGGGCGAAGTCCTCCAGCACCTGGAAGGGGGTGCGGCCTTCGGCCAGGTCGTTGTCCCCGGCGTAGACCAGCACGTGGCTGGGCTTGTAGCGCAGCACCAGGTCGCGCACGAAGAGGCTGCAGTCGGCCATGGTGGAGCCGCCGAAGCCGCGGTTGATGACCACCGGCCAGTTGCGGAAGTCCTGCGCCAGGTTGGTCCACATGCGCACCGTGGAGCTGCCGACGAAGAGCACGCCGCCTTCGGCCGGCAGCGCTGCCTTGTCCGCCTTCTCGAAGGCTTCGAGCGAGGCCTTCCAGCGCGCGTGGGCCGCGAGGTAGGCGGGCGAGGGCGCATGGGTGGCGATGGCCACCGGGCTCTGCGCCAGTGCCGCGCCGGCCGCCAGCAGGGTCGCAAGACCGAGGGCCACCGGGCGCACGCGCGCACCAAGGCGGGACGAAAGGTGGGGCAGGAATGTCATCGGCACGAAGAACTCAACCGATCGGCAGCGCAATCGGTTGACGGCTGGCAGGGAAGCGCCGGATGTTAGGCCATGCTGTCGCCGAAGTGCCAGCACCCGGTCCCAATCCCGCAATTGCCATGCGGGCGCTGAATCCTCTGGGCAGCACGCGGAGAACGCCGATCAGACCCGATCGGAAAGCCGCGGCGAAGGCCGAGGGGATCAGAGTTTCTGGATCTTCGCCTTCGCGATGACGTCGCTCCAGCGCTGGACGTCCGCCGCCAGGAAGTCGCGCGCCTGCTGCGGCGTGCTGCTGCGTGCCGTGAGGTTCAGCTCGCGCAGGCGCTGGACCAGCTCGGGCTTGGCCAGTGCGGTCTGGATCTCCTTGCTCAGGCGCTCCACCACCGCCGGCGGCGTCTTCGCCGGCGCCGCCAGGCCGTTCCAGGAACTCAGGTTCATCTGGGCAAAGGCGGGCCCGGTTTCCCGTGCAGCGGGCACGTCCGGAAGCTGGGGCGCCCGGTCCTTGCCCAGCACGGCCAGGGCGCGCAGCGTCTTGCCCGAGATCTGGGTGACCAGCGGGCCCAGGATGTCGACCATGGCGTCGATCTCGCCGCCGCGCACGGCCGTCACCACCGGCGGCGTGCCGTTGAAGGGCACCACCTGTGCGTCGATGCCGGCCGTCAGCTTGAACATCTCGGCCGCGAGGTTCTGGGTGGTGCCGATCTGGGGCGTGCCGATGTTGAGCTTGCCGGGGTTGGCCTTGGCCCAGCTCACCATGTCCGCCAGCGTCTTGAAGCGGCCGTTCTCGGCCACGGCGATCACCAGATCGAAGGTGGCCAGCAGCGAGATGGGCGCGAAATCCTTCATGGTGTCGAAGGGCAGGGTCTTGAACAGTGCCGCGCTCACGGCCGAGCCGCTGGAGATGAGCAGCAGCGTGTGGCCGTCCGCCTCGGCACGCGCGACGGTTTCACCTGCCACGATGCCGCCGGCGCTCGGCTTGTTGTCGATGACCACCGCCTGGCCAAGCGGCCCGGCGATGGCCTGGCCGACGGCCCGTGCCGTCAGGTCCGCCCCGCCGCCGGCGGCATTGGGCACCACGATGCGGATCGGGCGCGACGGAAAGCTGCCCTGGGCGTCGGCCAGGCCAGGCAGCAGGCTGCCGGCAGCCAGCGCGGCGGAGGTGGCGAGGAATTGGCGTTTGCTGTGCATTGGCGTGTCTTTATTCTGGAAATGGAATCCGGGCGGCCCGGTGCCGCGGTCAGTCGCGCGTCGCCTTCCTTTGGACGCAGTCCACGTAGGCATGGCCATCGGGCGGCCGGCCGGCGCGCTGGCTCTCCCACATCATGCGGCCGAGGCACTCCATGGCCTCGTGATGGGCCTCCAGCAGCGAGTTGCGGCGCGCGGCCAGCAGCTCCACCGCCTGTCGGATGCCGCGCGGCTGGTCGATGGAGCACTGCTCGCTGATGGACAGGTGCATCGACAGGTGCAGGAATGGGTTCTCGCGACCGTCCTTGCCGTCGTAGACGCGGCTGACGGCCGCGTCGGCATCGGCCAGGTCGGCGTGGTACTCGGGGTGCTGCGCAATCCACTCGGCGGCGATGATCTCGAGGGCCTCCATCGGCTGGCCGGCGCGGTGCTTGGCGTAGACGGCGCAGAAGAAGCGCCGCACGTCTTCCTGGGTGGGATTGAACATTGGGGCGAGGTTAGCACCGGCCACCCGGGCGTCGCCGCGGGACTGTCTTGCGCATCAGGCAAGATCGCGGATTCCCCTTTGCACCGTCCGGATGACCAACCTGCCCCCCTGGGCCCGCGAGCTGGGCTCCCGCATGCGCGAACGCGCCCTGCTCAAGATCGTCGGCACCACGGCCTGGGTGTGGATCTTCTTCATCGGCTATTTCCACCTGCTGCGCAATCCCTCGCAGCCGCCCCTGGTCATGCCGCTGACGTGGGTCGACGCCTGGGTGCCCTTCGCGCCCATCGCACTGGTGCCCTACCTGTCGCTGTGGCTGTACGTGGGCATTGCGCCCGGCCTGCTTCGGGGCTTCATGCCGCTTCTGGTCTATGGCGTATGGGCGGCGGCGCTGTGCGTCGGCGGACTGATGATCTTCTACCTATGGCCCACGCAGATACCTCCGCTGCCGCTGGACCGCGCGGATGCGCCCGGTTTTGCGCTGCTCGCAGGCATCGACGCCGCGGGCAATGCCTGTCCATCGATGCATGTGGCGATCTCGGTCTTCACGGCGGTATGGATCGAGCACCTGATGCGCCGTGTCGGCGCGCCGGCCGGGCTGCGGGTGGCGAACCTGGTCTGGGTGCTGGCCATCGCCTGGTCCACGCTGGCCACGCGCCAGCATGTGGCCTGGGATGTGGTGGCTGGCACGGCGCTCGGCCTGGTGTTTGCCGCCGCCTCGCTGCGCTGGCGTTGGCGAGAGCCCGGCGAGGCGCCGCGGATCGAGCGGATATCATGAAATTTGACAGGACGGACACAACACCAATGAGCTCGCTGAAGGAATTGCAGGATCTGATCCAGGAGAAGTACGGCATCGACCCGGCCACTCTGGACCCCAATGAGTCCATGCGCGACAAGGGGCTCGATTCCCTGGCCCTGGTCGAATTCCTGTTCGAGATCGAGGACCGGTTCAAGATCTCCATGCCCGACCCGGATCCCAGCATCGAGACGCTCGCCGGCCTCGCGGCCGCCGTCGACAAGGCGCGCGCCGAGGCGGCCGCGAAGCAGGCGTCGTGACGCAGGTTGCCGTCACCGGCCTGGGGGTGGTCTCGCCGCATGGCGACGACGCGCAGGCCATGTTCGCGGCCCTGATGCGCGGCGAATCGGCCATCCGGCCCGTCTTTCCCGAACTGCCCAAGCCGGCTGCAGCTGCCACGCTGCAGTTCGACGAATCGCGCTGGTTCACCAAGCTGCAGCTGCCTGGCGTGGACCGCGTCAGCCAACTGGCCGTGGCCGCCGCCGAACTGGCGGTGCGCGACGCCGCGACCCTGGGCGATGCGGCGCCCGAGCGCGTGGGCGTGTATGGCGGCTGCGGCATGGGCGGCGCCACCGCGCTGGAGGCCGCCTACCGCGGCAATGGCCGCGTGCCGCCGCTGACCATCCCCGCCTTCATGCCCAACGCGCCGGCCTCGCAGGTGGCGATGCGGCTGAACGCGCGGGGCCCGGTCTTCACCTATTCCGTGGCCTGCGCCTCGTCGGCGGTGGCCATTGCCGAGGCCGCCAAGGCAGTGCAGCGCGGCGAGGTCGATGTGGCCATCGCGGGCGGAAGCGAGGCGCTGATCGTGCCCGGCGTGGTCTTGGCTTGGCAGGCCATGCAGACGCTCGCGCCCGTGGTCGCGGGCGAGGAATCGCGCGCCGTGCGGCCTTTCGCGGCCGACCGGGCCGGCTTCGCGCTGGGCGAAGGCGCGGCCTTCCTGGTGCTCGAATCCGCGCAGCGCGCCCATGCACGCGGCGCGAAGGTCCATGCCCTGTTGACCGGCTGGGGTCACAGCTGCGACGCCACCCATCTCACCAAGCCCGACGCGGCCGGCCAGGCCTGTGCCATGCGGGCCGCCCTGCAGACCGCCGGCCTGCAGCCGTCGGACGTCGGCTACTGCAATGCCCATGGCACGGCCACGCGCATAGGCGATGGCGTCGAGGCCGAGGCGCTGGGCACGGTCTGGGGCGATGCCATTGGCGACCTGCGCGTCAGTTCCACCAAGGCGCTGCACGGACACCTGCTGGGCGCGGCCGGCGCACTCGAGGCCGCCATCACCGTGCTGGCCTTGGAGAACAGCCAATTGCCGCCCAATGCCCATGCCGAGCAGCCCGATCCGGCCTTCGGACTGAGCCTGGTGCCGGCGCAGGGTCTGGCCGCCCCCGGGCTGCGGGCCGCCATGAGCAGTTCCTTCGCCTTCGGCGGCTCCAACGCGGTGCTGCTCTTCGAGCGGGCCTGAGGCCCCTTCAATCTCCCGCTCAGGCGGGCACGGGCTCGGGCACCGCCGGCACCGGCCGGGCGGCGGCCGGGCAGGCGAGCGCAAACTGCATCTCGGCCAGCGCGCCCAGCAGCTGTGAATGCGCGGTCTGGACGATCTCCGCCCGCGCGCGTGCCTCGTCGACGGCGCCCTGCGCCAGGGCCCGTCCGATGGCGTCGCTGTGCTGGCGCAGGGCCGCGTGCTCCTGTCTCACCCGTTCGAGCAGCGCCAGCCTTCCCGTCGCGGACAGCGTGGGCGCGGCGACGGCCTCGGAGAGCATCGGCAGCGGCGGCAGTACGGGCCCTGTGAAGCGACGTCCATGCTGCAGCGCATGGCGCAGTTGCTGCATGTGACCCCGGGCCTGCACCTCGGCCAGCAGCAGGGGATAGACCTCGTCCGTCCAGCGCACCCGGGCGCAGTCGCGCCAGGCCTGTGGCGGCTGCCATACCTGCACCCACGCGGGCAGCGCGTCGGCCGGCATGGGGCGGGCCACGCCATAACCCTGCGCGCGGTCGCAGCCCATCTGCAGCAGCAGACGGCCGTGGGCCTCGCTTTCGACGCCTTCGGCGATCACCTGCCGGTCCAGCGCATGCACCAGCCGGATCACGCCATGGGCGATCACGAGGTTGTCGCTGTCCTCCAGCAGTTCGCGCACGAAGCTCTGGTCCAGCTTGATGGTGCGCGCGGGCAGGCGCTTGAGGTAGGTGAGCGACGAATAGCCGGTGCCGAAGTCATCGATGGAGACATGCACGCCCAGGTCGTGGCACTGCTCGATGATGCGGGCGGCCTTGACCACGTCGTCCAGGCTGGTCGTTTCCAGGATCTCAAGCTCCAGCAGGTCCGCCGCCGCCCGGTGCCGCTCCAGGGCCAGGCCCAGTTTGCGCATGAAGTCGGCCGCCTGCAGCTGCGCGCTCGCCACGTTGACCGACACCGGCAGCCGCAGTCCCTGCGCGGCCCAGCGGCCCGCCTGCAACAGCGCCTGCTCGATCACCCATTCGCCGAGGTCGATGGTCAGCGCGTCGTCCTCCAGCAGGGGCAGGAAGGCGCTGGGCGGCAGCAGGCCGCGTTCGGGGTGCTGCCAGCGGATCAGTGCCTCGGCGCCCAGCACGGTGCCTCGGCGCATGTCCACCTTGGGCTGGTAGTGCAGCACGAGTTCGCCCTCGCGCATGGCCTGCCGCAGACGCTGGGCATGGTGGCCGACGTCGCGTGCATGGCGGTCGTCGTCGGCATCGAAGACATGGAACCGGCCGCCGCCCGCCTGCTTGGCACGGTACATGGCCTGGTCGGCATGGCGCAGCAGTGCCTCGGGCTCGACGTCGTCGTGCGGGAAGAAGGTGACGCCGATGCTGCCGGCGAGCGGGTGGCTGCCGCTGCCCACCTGCACCGGCACCGCGATGGCGTCGATCGTCTGTTGCAGCATGCGCTGGCAGGCGTCCACGTCGTTGCGCTCGAAGAGCAGCACGAACTCGTCGCCGCCGATGCGCGCCACCGTGTCATCGGGCTGGACGGCCGCCTGCAGGTGCCGCGCCACCTGGACCAGCGCCATGTCGCCCGCCGCGTGGCCGTGGCCGTCATTGATGGGTTTGAAGTCGTCCAGGTCCATGTAGCAGACCGCCAGCACGGTGTTCCTGCCGCGGGCGCGCGCCACGGCGTGCTGCAGACGGTCCGCCAGCAGCACACGATTGGGCAGTCCGGTGAGCGCGTCGTAGTAGGCCATGCGCGCGAGCTGCTTCTCCTGCGCCTTCAGGTGCCGGATGTCGGCGAACACGGCCACGAAATTGCTGACCGTGCCCTTCGCATCGCGGATGGCGGAGATGGACAGCAGTTCCGGGTACACCTCGCCGAATTTGTTGCGGTTCCAGATCTCCCCGTTCCAGTTGCCGGTCTCGAGGATGCGCTTCCACATGGCCGTGTAGAAGGCCCGGTCATGCCGGCCCGACTGCATCATGCTCGGGTTGCGGCCGATGACCTCGGCGCGGCTGTAGCCCGTGATGCGGCAGAAGGCCGGGTTGACGTCGACGATGTTGCCGCGTGCATCGGTGAGGGTGATGCCGTCGTAGGCGTTCTCGAAGGCCGTGGCATGCAGCTTGAGCCGCTGCTCGGCCGCCTGCTGGGCCAGGTAGCGGTGCTGCACCTCGCTGTGGGCTCCTGCCAGCTGGCGCTGCATGCGCCGCCACTGCAGGAAGGCCCAACTCAGGTAGGCGGCCATCAGCAGGGCCAGGCCGAACAGGACCAGGCGCCAGGCATGGGCGTCGGCATCCAGGCGCTGCCAGCTTTGCTCGTAGCGGCGCTGCACGTCCTGGATGCGCGCGGCCGAGTCGCGCTGGCGGGCGGCGTCGATGGCGTCGTCGCGCGCGGCGCGCAGGCGCTGGATGGCCTCGCCCAGCGCAAGCAGGCGCTGGATCGAAGGCGCGAGCGACGGCTCGCCCTGGGCGGCCGCGCGCAGGGCTTGCGCGGCCTCGGCCATCTCGGCCGGGTCGGCGGCACCGGGCAGAAAGCCCAGCAGGTACTGCTCGGCCGTGGCCCGCAGCAGCAGGTTCTCGGTGGCCAGGAGCAGGTCCAGGGCGGCGGAGGGCAACTCGGCCTGGGCCTGCGTCAGGCCCAGGTGGGCGCGGCGGAAGTCGGACAGTCCGGCTGCCTTGGCCTCGAGTGCGTGGCGCAGCGCGGCCAGGGTCTGCTGCAGTTCGGGGCGGTCCGGCAGCGGCACCACCGGGGGCAGGGCCTCCATGCGCCGGACCTGCTGCAGTGCCTGGTCGGCGAGCTGCGTCAGGGCGCGGTCGTCGATGGTCCGCCCTGCCTGCAGCGACAGCAGCTGCGCGTCGAACCGGGCATCGGCTTCGCGCGCGGTCAGCAGCTGGCACAGGAAGGCCATGTGCGCGCTGGCGGGCGCGGGGTCGGCGCGCAGGTAGGTGAGCGTGAGGCCCACCAGCAGCAACACGGCCATGAAGACCACGCGCAGGTACCAGGCGCGAGGCAGCCGGACGCTCTCAAGCGTTGGCAGTCGGGGCGGTGCCGCCTCGCCGAGATGCCGCGCGCGCAGCGCGCCCCAGTCCGATGGCGGGGCAGAGGGTGCGGCACTCATCGCGCACGCCTCCCAGGCCTGCGCAGGAACGCGGGGCGCCGGCGGCCGTCGGGGCGGAATGGCAGGGAGGATGGGCGCATGGCGCGCCGATTCTGGACAGCGCCATCCGCGCTTGTATTGCGCTAGATCAAGTCCTGCCGGGGCGCCCGGCCCGGCTCAGAGCAGGCCCGACACCCGCGCCGCGGCGTCCAGCAGCGGCGGCAGCAGGCTGTCCTGCATCACCTTGGCGCTGGTGCGGTTGGCCTGGCCGCTGATGTTGAGCGCGGCCAGCACACGGCCCGCGCGGTCGCGCACCGGCGCGGCGATGGAGATCAGGCCCTCCTCCAGCTCCTGGTTGACCAGGCACCAGCCCTGGCGCCGGGCCTGCGCAATGCGGGCGACGATGGCCTCCGGATCGGTCAGTGTGTGCCGCGTGAGCGGGGCGACGGGCGAGGCGGTCAGGCGGCGCTGGAGCTCGTCCTCGGGCAGGGCGGCCAGCAGCACGCGGCCCATCGAGGTGCAGTAGGCCGGCAACCGCGAGCCGATGCCCACGTTGATGCGCATGATCTTGTGCGTGGGCACGCGCATCACGTAGACCACGTCGGTGCCCTCCAGCACGGCGGCCGAGCACGACTCCTTGACCTGGGCCACCAGCGATTCCATCACCGGCTCGGCGCGGTTCCAGATCGGCATCGACGACAGGTAGGCGAAGCCCAGGTCCAGGATGCGGGCCGTGAGAAAGAAGAAGCGGCCGTCGCTTTCCACATAGCCCAGCGTCTGCAGCGTGAGCAGGATGCGCCGCGCCCCGGCGCGGGTGAGACCGCTGGCGGCGGCCACCTCGCTCAAGGTCTGCCGCGGTGCGCTGGCGCTGAAGGAGCGGATGACCTGCAGGCCGCGGGCGAAGGACTGCACGAAGCCGTCGCCGGGGCGTGGCGCTTCGGGGACTTCGGTGGAAGACGGGGTGGATGGCATGTGCGAGGAAGCGAGCTAGAATTCATTCTAAGAACAAATGTTCGTATTGCGAACATTTTCCGGCTTCTTCCCGTCGACTTTCCATGACCCGCGCCTGCCCCCGCAAAGGCAGACGTCCCTGCAGAAGGAACCCCGCATGATCGACAAACTCGCCGCCTCGGTGGAGGAGGCGCTCCAGGGCACGCCCGATGGCGCCACGGTGCTGATCGGAGGCTTCGGCACCGCCGGCATTCCTGACGCGCTCATCGACGGCCTCATCGCGCAGGGTGCGCGCGAGCTCACGGTGGTCAACAACAACGCCGGCAACGGCGAAGCGGGCCTCGCCGCGCTGCTCAAGGCCGGCCGGGTGCGCAAGATCATCTGCAGCTTCCCGCGGCAGGCCGACAGCTTCGTGTTCGACGGCCTCTACCGCGCGAGCAAGATCGAGCTGGAGCTGGTGCCCCAGGGCAACCTGGCCGAGCGCATCCGCGCTGCCGGTGCCGGCATCGGTGCCTTCTTCTGCCCGACCGGCTACGGCACCGAACTGGCCGCCGGCCGCGAGACCCGCGTCATCGACGGCCGCCACTACGTGCTGGAGTACCCGATCCACGGCGACCTGGCCCTCATCAAGGCCGAGCGCGGCGATCGCTGGGGCAACCTCACCTACCGCAAGGCCGCGCGCAACTTCGGCCCCGTGATGGCCATGGCTGCGAAGAAGACCGTCGCCACGGTGCACGAGGTGGCCGAGCTGGGCACGCTCGACCCCGAGGCCATCGTCACGCCGGGCATCTTCGTCAGCCGCGTCGTGAAGATCGACCGCACGGCCACCCAGGCCGGCGGCTTCAAGAAGAAGGAGGTGGCGTGATGGCCGACTACCAACGCCGAACCAAGGACCAGCTCGCCGCCCGCGTGGCGCAGGACATCTTCGACGGCGCCGTCGTCAACCTCGGCATCGGCCAGCCCACGCTGGTGGCCAACCACCTGCCCGCCGGCCGCGAGGTGGTGCTGCACAGCGAGAACGGCATCCTGGGCATGGGCCCGGCGCCGGCCGCGGGCGAGGAGGACTACGACCTCATCAACGCCGGCAAGCAGCCGGTGACGCTGCTGCCCGGCGGCGCCTACTTCCACCATGCCGACAGCTTCGCCATGATGCGCGGCGGCCACATCGACATCTGCGTTCTGGGCGCCTTCCAGGTCAGCGCCACGGGCGACCTGGCCAACTGGAGCACCGGCGAGCCCGGTGCCATCCCGGCCGTCGGCGGCGCCATGGACCTGGCCACCGGCGCCAAGCAGACCTGGGTCATGATGGACCTGCTGACCAAGCAGGGTGCCAGCAAGGTCGTTGCGCAGTGCAGCTACCCGCTCACCGGTCTCGCGTGCGTCAAGCGCATCTACACCGACCTGGCGACACTGGCCTGCACACCGCAGGGCCTGCGCTGCATCGACCGCGTGCCGGGCCTGTCGCTGCAGGAACTCGAACGGCTGGTGGGCCTGCCCATCGCCGAAGACGCAGCGGCAGACTGAACACCACCCCTCTTTCCATCCGATTCAAGGAGACCTTCCGCATGACCATCGACGCCTTCATCTGCGACGCCATCCGCACCCCCTTCGGCCGCTACGGCGGCGCGCTCGCCAGCGTGCGCACCGACGACCTGGGCGCCATCCCCATCAAGGCGCTGATGGAACGCAATGCCAAGGTCGACTGGCAGGCCGTGACCGACGTGCTCTATGGCTGCGCCAACCAGGCCGGCGAGGACAACCGCAACGTGGCGCGCATGGCCGCGCTCCTGGCCGGCCTGCCCATCGAGGTGCCGGGCGCCACCATCAACCGCCTGTGCGGCTCGGGCCTGGACGCCGTGGGCAGCGCCGCTCGTGCCATCAAGGCCGGCGAGGCGCAGCTGATGATCGCTGGCGGCGTGGAGAGCATGAGCCGCGCGCCCTTCGTCATGCCCAAGGCCGAGTCGGCATTCAGCCGCGCCAACGCGGTGTACGACACCACCATCGGCTGGCGCTTCGTCAACAAGCTGATGAAGGCCCAGTACGGCGTGGACTCCATGCCCGAGACGGCCGAGAACGTGGCCGAGCAGTTCAAGATCGAGCGCGAGGCCCAGGACCGCATGGCCCTGGCCAGCCAGCAGCGCGCGGTGGCGGCGCAGAAGTCCGGCTTCTTCGAGTCGGAGATCGTGCCCGTGACCATCCCGCAGAAGAAGGGCGATGCCATCGTCGTGGCCAAAGACGAGCATCCGCGCGACACCAGCCTGGAGTCGCTCGCCAAGCTCAAGGGCGTGGTCAAGCCCGAGGGCACGGTGACGGCCGGCAATGCCAGCGGCGTGAACGACGGCGCCTGTGCGCTGCTGATCGCGAGCGAGCAGGCCGCCGCCAAGAACGGCCTGACGCCGCGCGCCCGCATCGTGGGCATGGCCACGGCTGGCGTGGCGCCGCGCATCATGGGCATCGGCCCGGCGCCGGCCACGCAGAAGGTGCTGGCGCAGACCGGCATCTCGCTGGACCAGATCGACGTCATCGAACTGAACGAGGCCTTTGCGGCGCAGGGCCTGGCCGTGCTGCGCATGCTGGGCCTGAAGGACGACGACGCCCGCGTCAACATCAACGGCGGCGCCATCGCGCTGGGTCACCCGCTGGGCGCCAGCGGCGCCCGTCTGGCGACCACGGCCGTCAACCAGCTGCACCGCGGCGGAGGCCGCTATGCGCTGTGCACCATGTGCATCGGCGTGGGTCAGGGCATCGCCCTGATCCTCGAGAGAGTCTGATCAGCGGCCGGTGAGGGCGAGGTAGTCGCTGCGCGTGCGCGGCGACACCGAGGCCAGCACCTGCTCGTACGAGGTGCCGTGCCTGGCCAGCAGCCGCGCGCTGGCCACGGCCTTCGAGCGGCAGTACCAGTGGCAGGTGTGTTGCAGCAGCAGCAGCTCGGCGCTCATCATGAAGGCGCGCGGCTTGTCGGCCAGGCTGGGCTCATTGGCGGCCACGGCCGCGATGCCCTTCGCATGGATGGCGAAGGCACGCCGCACGTCGAAGAGCAGGCGGCCCGAGAGCAGGGGCTGCGCCCACGGCAGCCACATCGGCAGTTTGCTGACCTGGGCCAGGGGGGCCTCGAGCTTCGCCATGTCGGCCGCGAAGCGCTGGAGTTGTTCGGCCAGCGACTCCTCGGTCGCGCACAGCGTCTGCCAGATCTGCCGGCGACGCTCGTCGTCGGCTTCGTCGAGCCAGCGCAGGTAGCCGTCGAGGAGCGTCTCCATCTGGGGCTCGATGCGGAAGGGCGCGAGCCGGGCGCCGAGAAGGGCGATGTGGCGCTGTTGATCGCGCCGTCTCATCCAGTGCAGGCCGAGTGCGGCCAGGGCCACCAAGGCCAGAAAGTCCATGAAAGTTCCGGGAAGAAATGCCGAAGAAGAGGCAGTGTAGGCAGGTCTGCAACACCTGCTGGCTGAACGGCGCAAGAACGAATACTTTAGGTTTCCAAAAATTGTGTCATCAACTTTGATAAACGCGACACAATTTGCAACATGGACGATTCCTCTTCAAGATGCGGGGATTGATTGCGCGCTGCCCGTTTTTCTCCGCCCTATGCGCCTGCTGCTGAGGATTTTTTTCTGCTCTGTCTGGGCGGCCGCTGCCTGGCCGGCGGCAGGTCAGGACGCGCCCCTGCAACTGCGGGTGGTGGGCGGCTTGGCGGGCATCGCGCAGTACACCCAGCACGAAGCGCCATTCTGGACGGAGACACTGCCCCGGCTGATGCAGGGCCGCGTGGTCGCCACGATCGCGCCCTTCGACCAGGCCGGCGTGCCCGGCAACAAGATGCTCACCTTGCTGGAAACCGGTGTGGTGCCCTTCGGCACCGTGCTGTTGAGCCAGGTGGGCGGTGAACATCCCGCGCTGGCGCTGCCCGACATGGCCGGGCTGAGCGCCGATGCCGCCACCCTGCGCCGCGTCGTCGATGCGTTCCGGCCCGAGATGGCCGCCATGCTGCGCGAGCGCTTCAACGTGAAGCTGCTGGCCATGTACATCTACCCCGCGCAGGTCATCTTCTGCACGGCGCCGCTGAAGGGCCTGGCGGACCTGCAGGGCCGGCGCGTGCGTGTCTCCAGCGGTACGCAGGCCGAGTTCGTGCAGGCCCTGGGCGGCACGCCCGTGCCCACGGCCTTCGCCGCCCTCATGAGCAACATGACCTCGGCCAACACCGACTGCGCCATCACGGGCGGGAGTTCGGGCAACACGCTGGGGCTGCACCGCATCACCCACTCACTGTTCACGATGCCCATCAACTGGGGTCTGGCCGTCTTCGGCGCCAACGCGGATGCCTGGGCGGTGCTGCCGGCCGACGTGCGCATCGTGCTGGAGCAGCAACTGCCGCAGTTGGAGCAGCGCATCTGGGCGCAATCCATCCGCGACACGGAGTCGGCCGTGGCCTGCAACACGGGGGCCGGGCCCTGCGACAGCGGCACACCCGGCGCCATGGTGGCCGTGCGGCCCACGGCGCAGGACGACCGGCTTCGCCGCCAGATCCTCGCCTCCACCATCCTGGTGAACTGGCTGCGCCGTTGCGGCTCCGAATGCACGCGGCTGTGGCAGCGCACCATCGCACCCGTGATCGACAGCAAAGCGCCCCAGACCCCATGAAGTCGACGAGCGCACCGCCGCGGCAGCTCGCCGCGTCCACCTTTGCGCTGGCGGCGCTCTTCATCGTGGTGGTCTTCGGCCTGGCGGTGTTCGCCGTGGTGGAGATGCGCAACCGTGCGGTCGACGATGCGCGCGACCAGATCGACCGCTTCCTCAGCGGCTCGGTGGCCGCCGTCAACCAGAACCTGCTGGGCGTCGACCTGCTGCTGGCCGATCTGGGCATGCTGCTGCGGCCGGTGGGCAACGAGGACATGGCCCAGGCCAACCAGCGCGCGGCCCGCAGCATGCAGTCGCTGGCGCGGCACAGCCTGCTGGTCGAGCGGCTGGAAGTGCTGCGTCCCGATGGCAGCGTGGTGTCGCCGCCCGATGGCGACGCGGTGCCGCTGTCGCCGGCCTTCACCGCGCGGCTGATGGGTCAGCCCGTGCCCGAGCTGATGACGACGGGGCCAGCGCTCAGCCCCCGGACGTCGCAGCAGGTGCTGTACTTCACGCGCGTGGTCCGCCTGCCCGATGGCGCGCCCGGCATCGCGCTGGCCGAGGTGCAGGTGGCCTCGCTGGCGCGACTGCTGGCGCATGGTGCCGGCATCGAGGGCATGGAGGTCACGCTCGAGAGCCTGAGCCAGGGCCTGCTGGTCAGCGTGCCCCCGCGCAGCGAGATCGCCGAAGGCTCCGCGGCGCTGCCCGAGCTGCGCGGTGCAGCCGACGCGCGGGGCATCGTGCAGGCCAACTCGCGCCTCATGGGGCAGGACGCGCTGCTGGCGTTGCGACCCACGCTCAACCAGGACATCGTGCTCAGCGCCGGCCTGCCGATGGAGCAGGTGCTGGAGGGCTTCCGCACCGAGCGCAACCTGATCGTCGGCGTGACCGTGCTTCTCATGCTCATGGTGGTGGGCGTCTCGGCCTATGCGCTGCATCAGCTGCGCGAGCAATGGCTGCGCCGCCGCGAGGCCCTGCACGCCAAGAGCATGCTGGACCAGGCCCTGGAGTCGATGTCCGACGGCTTCGTGCTGCTGGACCCCGAGGGCCGCGTCACGGCCTGGAACCGGCGCTTCGCCGAGATCTTTCCCCAGGCGCGCATCGCCCTGGAGGCGCACATGCCGATGGTGGCGCTGGAGAACGCCGTGTCGGGCCGAAGCGTCGAGGAGCCCGATACCCAGTCGGCCCGCCTGCCCGCGCCCGGCGAGCAGGAACTGGAACTGCCCGACGGCCGCACGGTGGTCGTCGTCAAGAGTCCCACCCCCAATGGCGGCATGGTCTGCGTCTACCGCGACACCAGCGAGAAGCGCCGTCACCTGGCCGACATGGTGGAAGGCAAGGCCCAGCTGCAGGCCACGCTGGATGCGCTGCCCGACGTCCTGCTGGAGCTGTGCCTGGACGGCCGCTGCATCGGCTTCCATTCGGCGCGTGCCTCGCTGCTGGACATCGGGGATCCGGTCGGACGAACACTGTCGGAGGTGCTGCCCGGCGATGCCGCCATCCAGATCATGGCCGCCATGCGCGAGGCGTACCTGAAGGGCCTGTCGTTCGGCAAGCAGTTCGAGCGACGTGCCTCGCAGGGCACCGCCTGGTTCGAGATCTCGGCCTCGCGCAAGCTGGTGGGCGAGGGCGCCGACGCGCGCTTCATCGTCATCCTGCGCGACATCACCGACCGCATGTCGGCGCAGCTGCAGATCGACCACCTGTCCTTCTACGACAACCTCACCGGCCTGCCCAATCGGCGCATGCTGCTGCACCGCCTGCAGTCGGCCATCGACGCCAACGTGCGGCGTGAGCGGCAGGCGGCGCTGCTCTTCCTGGACCTGGACCACTTCAAGACCCTCAACGACGCGCAGGGCCGCAACGCGGGCGACGTGCTGCTCAAGCAGGTGGCGCAGCGGCTGCAGCAGCTCATGCGCGAAGGCGACACCGTGGCCCGTCTGGGCGGCGACGAGTTCGTGATCCTGATCGAGGGTCTGAGCGCCGACTCGGCCACCGCCGTGATGCAGACCCAGGCTTTCGGCGAGGCCGTGCTGGCCGAGCTGGGCCGACCGATCCAGCTGCCGGCCATGACCTACCACGGCACCTGCAGCATCGGTGCCACGCTCATCAGCGCCAGCTCGGCCTCGCTGGACGACCTGCTCAAGCAGGCCGACATCGCGATGTTCCATGCCAAGACGGCGGGCGGCGACGTGCTGCGCTTCTTCGAGGTCGACATGCAGACCACGGTCAATGCGCGGGCCTCGCTGGAGAGCGAGCTGCGCGCGGCCCTGAAGGCGCGCGGCCAGTTCCTGCTGCACTACCAGCCGCAGGTGACGACCGAAGGCCGCGTGGTGGGGGCCGAGGTGCTGATCCGCTGGCTGCATCCGCAGCGCGGCCTGATCCCGCCGGCCGCGTTCATCGACGTGGCGGAGGAAACGGGCCTGATCTCGCCCATCGGCCTGTGGGCGCTGGAGCAGGCCTGCAAGCAGCTGGACGAATGGAGCACCCATCCCCGCCGCCGGCACCTCACGCTGGCCGTGAACGTGAGCGCCCGCCAGTTCCGCAAGGAGGACTTCGCGGACAAGGTGCGCGAGGTGCTGATCCGCACCGGCGCCGATCCGTCCAAGCTCAAGCTGGAGCTCACCGAAAGCCTGCTGCACGACGAGGTGGCCGAGACCATCCGCAAGATGAAGTCGCTGGCCGCCATCGGCATCCGTTTCTCGATGGACGACTTCGGCACGGGCTACTCGTCGCTGTCGTACATGGCGCAGCTGCCCCTGCACCAGATCAAGATCGACCGGTTCTTTGTCAGCGGCATCGGCGCCAATCCCAAGATCGAGTTGATCGTGCAGACGCTCATCGGCATGGCCGCCAACCTCGACCTGGAGGTGGTGGCCGAGGGTGTGGAGACCCGCGCGCAGCTGGACTTCCTCATCCGCAACGGCTGCCGTGTGTGCCAGGGCTTCCTCTTCGGCCGGCCGCAGCCGGTGGAGGTGCTGGAGTCGCAGCTGGATGTCGAACTGATCGCGCATTGACGGGGGCGCTGCGGCTGCCCGTATCGCGTCGGTGTCCTTGACCTCCGGCGCAGGCAGGCGCTCCTTCCTGCACGCATCGGCAACCCTCGGCACAATCCGCGCTTCGCTCTCCCTGCGCCGGCCCGTTGCGCGGCCGCCTTCGCCTTGTCCTTCCCCGAGTTCCTCGCGCCGCCCATCGCGGATGCCGCCTTCTACCTGGTCGCCGTGCCCGCCGTGCTGCTGCTGGGCATCAGCAAGAGCGGCTTCGGCGCAGGCTTCGGCTCGCTGGCCGTGCCGCTGATGTCGCTGGCGGTGACGGTGCCGCAGGCGGCCGCCATCCTCATGCCGCTGCTGTTCGTCATGGACGTGCTGGGCATCGCCGCCTTCCGGCGCGATGTGGACAGGCGGTTGCTGGCCTTCCTGGTGCCTCCGGCGCTGGTGGGCGTGGTGCTGGGGGCGGTGCTCTTCCACGCGCTGGCGGCGACGACGGTGGCGGGCATCGTGGGCGTGTGCACACTGGTCTTCCTGGCGCAGCGGCTGCTCTTTCCGCCACGCCCCGATGCGCCGCCGCCCTCGCGCGCGGCGGGCTGGGTGCTCACCGTGCTGTCGGGCTTCACCAGCTTCATCTCGCATGCGGGTGGCCCGCCCATCAATGCCTACCTGCTGCCGCTGAAGCTGCGGCCGATCGTCTTCACGGCCACCATGGCCTACCTGTTCTTCCTGGTGAATCTCGCCAAATGGATCCCCTATGCCTGGCTGGGCCTGCTGGAGGCGCGCAATCTCAGTACCGCGCTGCTGCTGATGCCGCTCGCGCCGCTCGGCGTCTGGATCGGCGTGCGCATCGCTCGGCGCATCGATCCGGCCTGGTTCTATCGCTGTGTCTACCTGGGCATGTTCCTCACCGGCATCAAGCTGGTGTGGGACGGCTTCTTCTGAGCGCAGCGCCCGCACCTCGTCCCGCCGGGACCCACCCTCCACCTTCCACTGCAAGGAGCTTCACGCCCATGGCTTCCATCAACGAACTCGTCGTCCTGACAGGCGCCTCGCGCGGCATGGGCCGTGCAATGGCGAGCCAGCTGCTCGCGCGCGGCGGCGTGCAGCTGCTGTGCCTGTCGCGCGGCATCGACGCCACGCTGGAGGCCGAAGCGGCAGCGGCGGGCAGCGCGGTCCTGCAATGGTCGGTCGACCTGGCCGACCCCCTGCCCGTGGCCGAGCGGCTCGCGGACTGGCTGGCCGCGCAGGACGCGGCGCTGCTTCGCCATGCGGTGCTCATCAACAACGCCGGCACCGTCGGACGGACGGCGCCGCTGGCGCGCGCCTCGCTGCCCGAGCTGTCGGCAGCGCTGCGCGTCGGGCTGGAAGCGGCGCTGCTGCTGACCAGCGCCTTCCTGTCCGCGACCACGGGCTGGGCTGCGTCGCGGCAGGTGCTCAACATCTCTTCGGGTCTGGGCCGCAACGCCATGGGCAGCCAGGCGCCGTACTGCGCCGCCAAGGCCGGCATGGACCATTTCTCGCGCGCCGTGGCGCTGGAGGGGGCGCAGGAGGGCGGTGCGCGCATCGTGTCGCTGGCGCCCGGCGTGATCGACACCGACATGCAGGTCGCACTGCGCAGCGCCGATGCGGGGCTGTTCCCCGACCGCAGCCGCTTCGAGGCGCTGCACCGCAACGGGCAGCTGGATTCGCCCGAGTCGGCTGCGCGCAAGGTGCTGGCCTGGCTCGAGCGGCCGGACTTCGGCGCGCAGCCGGTGGCGGATGTGCGCCAGCCGTGAAATGAAGCCACCCCGTTTGGACTTCCTCACTTCGTGTGGAAGTCCAATCCCCCTCGAGGGGCGCACCCCCCGGCCCGGCGAAGCCGGTTCCGCGGGTGCACTGGCATGGCGTGCTCCGCGGCCCTTCGATCAAGGGGAGCGCCGGGTGCATGCGAGGCGGCATGCCGCCTTGTCCGACGGGGCCGGTGCGCCCGGCTACAGGTAGATCTTCTGCAGCAGGCGGATCAGCGTGTCGCGCTCGCGGTCGGTGAGCTTGTGGCTGGCGTCCTTCTCCAGCTGGATCACGGCCTCTTCCGCCTCGGCCATCAACTGGTGGCCGGCGTCCGTGAGGTGCAACCCCACCGCGCGCCCATCGTGCGGATGCGGGCGCCGTTCGATCAGCCCGCGTCGGTCCATGGCCGCCACCAGGCTCACGAAGTTGGGCGGCTGGATGTCCAGCGCGGCGCACAGCTGGCGCGAGGTCGCGCCCGGGTTGTGCGCCAGCAGCGAGAGCACCGAGAAGTCGGTCGGCTTGAGGCCGTACACGGCCATGCGTTCCGCGAAGGTCGCATACACCACCAGGTAGGCGCGGCGCGTGTTGTAGCCGACGAGGCTTTCGAGCACGTGGCTGTCCAGCGGGTCGGCTGCCGTGGTCGCAGCTGGAACAGGCTTGCGCGAACGAGGCTTGGGGGTGGGCATGGAAGGGGTGTCGTCTCGGAGCTTGGGTGCAGGCCGCGTCATGCGGGCGCCGCGGTCGCGCCAGGCCGGGGCGCCGTGGGATACGCGGCAGCGGCTCGTGGCCGGTGCAGGAGCGGGCTACTTTAAACGAGCGCCTCCTGCGCCGCCGACGTGCCTGCGCGCTGCCGCGAATTGAGGCGATTCCGACACCGCGGGCGAGCCCCGCCTGCCACACTGCCCGCGAAGGAGCACCGGGGTGCGGTCCGGCTGCTCGATGGCCGTCGCGTGAGGTGGACGAACGGGCATGGCAGATGGGATCAGCGGCGCACAGGCATCGATGGCATTGCTCCTCGAGACCGGCGACTTCTGCGCGCGGGCGGACGTCACGCTGGCCCAGTGCCTGGACCGTTGGCTGGCCGGGGCCGTGCAACTGGCCGGTGCAGATGCGGCGCTGATCCAGACCTTCGATGCATCGCAGGAGCGGTGGGGCCTGCTGCGCAGCCATGGGCTGCCCGATAGCCAGGCCGCCCGGCTCACTGCGCTGGCCGGCCAGGAGCCGGGTGTGGCGCATGCGCTGGCGAAGGGCTGCCGTATCGCCAGCCGCAACACGCTGAGGTCCGATCCCGCCCACGTGAGCGACGGCGGGCGGCTCGCCCTGTCGCCACGCTTTCGCGCAGAGTTGCGCAGGACCGGCATCCGGGCCTGGATGGCCCTGCCGTTGCAGCAGCAGGGCGGCTTGTTGATGGGTGTCCTGGTGGTGGGCTTTGCCGCATCGCGTCTGCCCGATGCCGACCACACCGCGCCGCTGCGGCTGCTCGCCCGTCAGGCGTGCGACGGCCTGGTGCGGTTCTCGCTGGAGGCCGAACTCCGGCAGGCCGAGGAACGTGTCCGCGTCTTTGCCAGTGCCAGCCTGGGTGCCGATCTGGTGTACCGCATGAGCGCCGACTGGCGCGAGATGCGCCATCTGCAGGGGCGTTCGATGGTGCCGACCGGGCCGGGCGCCCGGCAGGACTGGGTCGACGTCTACATCCCCGTCGATGAGCGCGCCCGCGTGAGGCAGGCCATCCAGCAGGCCATTGCCAAGGGCGATGCCTTCGAGCTGGAGCACCGGGTGCTGCGCGCCGACGGCAGCGCGGGTCGCATCCTTTCCCGGGCCGTGCCGATGCGCGATGCCTCGCGGCGGGTGGTGGAATGGCTGGGCATCGCCAGCGACGCGCCCGAGCGCCGGTTGGCCGAGCAGGCGCTGCGTGCCAGCGAAGGGCGCTACCGCAGCCTTTTCGACTCCATCGACGAGGGCTATTGCGTCATCCAGCTGCGCATCGGCAAGGGCGGTGCGCCGCACGATTACGTCTTCCTGGAGATCAACCAGGCCTTCGAGCGCCACACCGGCATCAGTGATGCGGTGGGTCGCTCGATGCGGGACATCTCGGCCGACATGGAGGAGGCCTGGTACGAGCTCTATGCCCGCGTGGCGCTCACGGGCGAGCCGGTGCGGGTGCAGCAGGCGGCGCGGTCGCTCGCCCGCTTCTTCGACGTCTATGCCTTCCGCCTGGGCGAGCCGCAGCTGAGACAGGTGGCGGTGCTGGTCAATGACATCACGCAGCGGCGCGCCCAGGAACAGGCGCTGCGCGATGCCGACCGGCAGAAGGACGAATTCCTGGCCACGCTGGCGCACGAGCTGCGCAATCCGCTGGCGCCCATGCGTGCCGGTCTGCAGGCGATCCAGGCCGCGGATGCCGCACCCGGGGTGGTGGCCGGTGCGCTGCCGGTGCTGACACGCCAGCTCGACCATCTTGTGCGGCTGGTGGACGATCTGCTGGAACTGTCCCGCATCTCCGGAGGCCAGGTCGAGCTGCGGCGCGAGCGGGCCGACCTGCGGGCGGTGCTGGAGGCTGCGGTCGAAACCAGCCGGCCGCTGCTGTCCGCCATGCGCCATCGACTGACCGTGGAGCTGGCCGACGGGCCGTTGTGGCTGGATGCCGATCCCGTTCGCCTCGCGCAGGTGTTCGCCAATCTGCTCAACAACGCCGCCAAGTACACCGACGAGGGGGGCGAGATCGGCATCGGGGCGCGCCGCGAACCGGGCTGGGCGGTGGTGACGGTGCGCGACAGCGGCGTGGGCATCGCGGCGGACATGCTGACCGGCATCTTCGAGCGCTTCATCCAGGTACCGGCCACCCGCCATCGGGCCCAGGGCGGACGCGGCATCGGCCTGCATCTGGCGCGCAGCCTGGTGGCCTTGCATGGTGGCGCCATCGAGGCCCGCAGCGCCGGCCTCGGGCAGGGGAGCACCTTCGAGGTCCGGCTGCCGTTGATGGGCGCGACAGGCGGCGGCATCGCGCAGCCGGACCTCGGCCCGAAGACGGCGCCGGCGCTCCCTCCGGCAAGGCCGATCCCGGCCGACCCTGCCTGGCGTGTGCTGGTGGTGGACGACAACGCCGACGCGGCCGACAGCCTGCGCCTGCTGCTCCGTGTCCACGGCTTCGAAGCGCAGGCGGCCCACACGCCCGAGTCGGGCCTGCGCGCCATCGAGGCGCAGCGCCCGGACGTCGTGGTCCTGGACATCGGCATGCCCGGCATGGACGGATGGGAGGTCGCGCAGTTCGTGCGGGCCCGCTACGGCCCGTCACGGCCCCTGCTGGTGGCGCTGTCGGGCTGGGGCCGCGAGGAGGACCGGCTGCGCTCGCAGCAGGCCGGCATGGATTTCCACTTCACCAAGCCGGTGGACATCGAGGCGCTGCGGGCAGTCTTCGAGATGCTGGCGGATCGCATGGCGCAGCCGCGGCCGCCGGCGCCCTAGCGCTGCCGCTCAGGCCTGAGCCTGCGGCTCGCACGCCTTCTTGATGATGGCCGCCCGCATGTCGAACTCCGGCAGCACCCAGCGGCGGAAGGCCCGGGCGGCGCGCGCCTGCGCTTCGCCAGCGCCGGGCGCCTGTTCGATCCGGGCCCAGGCCCAGGCCAGCAGCGTCACCATCACCAGCCGCAGATAGTCGTCGGCCAGCTCGTAGGGCAGGCGCGGCTGGGCATGGGCGGCCATGGCGATCTGGGTGGTCAGGTAGCGCAGCTGTGCCAGGCGGCGCTGGGCGTCGGCATCGACGTCGCGCGAGGCGTCCAGTTCGTCGCGCAGCGCCAGCAGCGTGGCGGCAAAGCCGGCGCCGGCATCGGGCAGCACCTTGCGCACCAGCAGGTCGATGGCCTGGATCTCGTTGGTGCCCTCGTAGATCATGGTCACGCGGGCGTCGCGCAGGATCTGCTCGATGCCCCATTCGCGCACATAGCCGTGGCCGCCGAAGACCTGCAGGCAGGCGCTGGCGCCGTCGAAGCCCTGCTGCGTGCATGCGGCCTTGAGCACGGGCGTGATGTAGCTGCACCACTGCTGCGCGGCCTCGCGCGCCTTGGCATCGTCGGCATGGCGCGCTACGTCCAGCTGCAGCGCGGTGCGGTAGGCGATGAGCCGGCCGCCGTCGATCCAGGCCCGCTGCACGTCCAGCACGCGCGCCACCGCGGGATGCTCGGCGATCAGGTTGGGGCCGGCCGCGCGGTCGGCGCCCGGGGCCACCATCTGGCGGCGCTCCTGCGCATAGGCATGCGCCTTCTGCCATGCGGCGTCGAGCAGGCCGATGCCCTGCAGCGCCACATGCAGGCGGGCTGCATTCATCATGACGAACATGGCGGCCAGGCCGCGGCCGGGCTCGCCCACCAGCCAGCCGGTGGCCTCGTCGAAGCGCATCACGCAGGTGGGGCTGCCGTGCAGGCCCATCTTTTCCTCGATGCGTTCGCACTGCACGGCGTTGCGCTCGCCACCCTCCAGCACCTTGGGCACCAGCGCCAGCGACAGGCCCTTGGGGCCAGCCGGCGCGTCGGGCAGGCGGCACAGCACCAGGTGGACGATGTTGGGCGTGAGGTCGTGCTCGCCGCCCGAGATGAAGATCTTGGTGCCCGAGACGCGCACGCTGCCGTCGGCCTGCGGCACGGCGCGCGTGCGCACCAGGCCCAGGTCGCTGCCGGCATGGGCCTCGGTGAGGCACATGGTGGCCAGCCATTCGCCGGTGGCGACCTTGCCCAGGTAGCGGGCCTTCAGTTCGTCGCTGGCATGGTGGCGGATGCATTCATAGGCGCCGTGCAGCAGGCCGGGCGCCATGGTGAAGCCGTGGTTGGCACCGGCCAGCCATTCGTAGAGCACGGCCTCCAGCACGGCGGGCAGGCCCTGGCCGCCGTCTTCGGCCGCGGCAGACAGGCTGGGCCAGCCGCCCTCCACGAAGGCCTGGTAGGCGGCGGCGAAGCCCGGCGGCGTGCGGACCTGGCCGCCTTTGAGACGGCAGCCGATCTCGTCGCCATCGCGCTGCAGCGGCGCGATGACCTCGCCGACGAAGGTGGCGGCCTGCTCCAGCACCTGGGCCTGCAGGTCGGCATCGACCTCGGCGAAGGGGGCCAGCCGGGACAGCTGCTGGGAGGCGCCCAGGACGGGTTCGAGAAGGAAGCGGACGTCTTCAGGACGGGGTGCGTAATCCATGGGAAGCGGGCAGGAAGTCAGGGCGCGACGCAGGCGAAGCTGGTCGCGCGTTCGGTGTCGCCACCGCGGAAGCGGGCGACGGTGGGATAGGGGCACAGGGGCCGGGTGCGGTCGGGCGCCCAGTTGGCAGGCACTTCGGGATTGGGCTGCGGCGAGACGGGGCCGCGGGCCTGGGCCTCGACCTGCTCGGGCGCATGGCCGCCTTCGACCCAGTCGACGAGTGCGGTCAGCATGTCGAACTGGTCGGTCGAGGGGCCGCCGCTGCAGTGGTTCATGCCCGGCACCGGGAAGTAGCGCACGAACTCGCCCGCCCGGCCGGCATGGTTGGCCTGCACGCGCTCGTACCAGGCTGCGGTGTCGTCGGAGGAGAACACACCGTCGCCCGTGCCGTGGTAGACGATCATGCGGCCTCCGCGCGCCCGCAGCGACTGCAGCCGCTCGGCATTGGGAGGCGTCATGAAGGACATGGCGGATTCGTCATAGGGCGCCTGCGTGGCGTCGATGCGCGGCGCGTCACGGTCCATGTCGAAGCCGAGCGCGAAGGCCATGCCCTGCGGGCGGTCGGCCATCGGTGGCGTGCTGAAGATGAAGGCCACGGCGCCGGCATCGCGGGTGGCGGGGCTGGCCAGCTTCCATTCGCGCCAGTTGGCGCCCGAGACGCCGGGGTCGAAGGGGAAGCTGCTGTAGATCTGCCGCCCGTTGCTGTCGCGGGCGCCGGCGAAGACGCGCGCCAGCGCCATCTTCTGGGCCGGGTCCAGGCAGCTGTCCTGCCGGCCGGCAGTGCAGGTGGGCACGTCGCGGCCCAGGTTGAAGCGGGCCTGGCAGGACTTGAGGTCGCCGACGATGCCGTCGGTCAGGCCGTCGAGCATGTCGCAGCGCGCCAGCACGGCGCGCGAGAGCGTCTGCAACTGGCCGGGCGTGAAGGCGGTCTGCAGGTCGGGTTCGCCTTGTGGCGTCTTGGCCGTGGCGAGCGGCGCGTATTGCTGCGCGCCGTAGAGCTGGGCCACGGCCGCGCGGGGCAGGTGGAAGCCGGGGTTGCCCGCCAGCACGCCGTCGAAGGCTTGTGGCAGGCGCGAGGCGGCCACCATCGCATGCCGGCCGCCGTTGGAGCAGCCGGCGATGTAGGAGCGGTCGGCCGGCCGACCATAGGCCTGGGCCACGATCTGCTTGGCCACCGGCGTGAGCTGGGCCACGGCGCTGTAGCCGTAGTCGCGCCGCGCCTGGGGGTCGAGGCCGAAGCGCGGATTGGGGGCCGGGTGGCCGGCGTCGCTGCTGACCACCGCGAAGCCCATGGAGAGCGCGTTGCTGCGCGGCCCGCCGCCCCCGATGCCGCCCAGCGCGGGCACCACCACGCCGTCCAGCCCGCCGTTGGCCTGGAACAGGAAGCGGCCATTCCAGGCCTGCGGCAGCCGCAGCTCGAAGCCGATGGCGTAGCGCTGGCCGTCCACCGTGCTGGTGCGTTCGGCCATGCGCCCCTGCACCAGGCAGTGGGCCGGTGCCTGCTCGCTGCCGCCACGCACGGCCACCGGGCCGGCAGGCACGCTGCGCACGTCGGTGAAAACCACGCCGGGCGCGGCCTCCAGCCGCTCGCAAGTGTGCAGCTCACCCGGCCGTGCGGCTTTCATGGACGTGGCGGCGTCCGGCGGACGCGAGCCACAAGCCGCGAGCAGGGTGATGGCACCGCCGATGGCGGCAAGGCGGAAGGCGTTCATGGACAGGGTCTCGCAAACGGCGCGAAGCCGGCATCGTACGAGCCGGCTTCGCCAATGGCAGCCTGGGGCGATCAGGACTCTGCCGTGAAGCCGATCTGCTTGACCAGCGGACCCCAGCGTTCGAACTCCGCCTTCTGGTCGGCGGCCATGTCCTGCGCCGTGGTGCCATGGGCCACCAGGCCCACCAGCGCCAGCGAGTCGATCACCGACTTGTCCTTGAGCGCGGTGTTGATGGCCGCGTTGGCCGAAGCGAGGGTCGCAGCCGGCGTCTTGGCCGGGGCATAGAAGCCGAACCATTCCTCGGAGGTCACGTCCGGATAGCCCAGTTCGGTGAAGGTGGGCACGTCGGGCAGGTAGGGCGAGCGCTTGCGGCCGGAGGTGGCCAGCACGCGCACGCGGCCGTTCTTCATGTACTGCAGGTAGTCGCCGCTGGGGTTCATGGCGGCGGCGATCTGGCCACCCACCAGGTCGGTGATGCTGGGCACGGTGCCGCGGTAGGGCACGTGCTTCAGTTCCACGCCCGAGCGCATGCCCAGCAGCGCGCCCAGCAGGTGCGGCATCGAGCCGGCACCGGGCGACCCGTAGCTGGCCTGGCCCGGATTGGCCTTGGCCCAGGCCAGGAAGTCCTTCAGCGTCTTCACCTCGGCCGGCACGGCCGGGCCCACGGCCAGGCCGTGGAACATGATGGCGCCTATGGAGACGGGCGTGACGTCCTCGGGCTTGTAGGTCAGCTTGGGGTAGATGTACGGGTACACCGCGATGGCCGACACCGGCGCCAGCGTGAGCACTGAGCCGTCCGGCGGCGAGTTCTTCAGCGTCTCGACCGCGATGCGGCCGCCGGCGCCCGGCTTGTTCTCGACATAGGCGCCCTTGGCATAGGCCGAGCCGGCGATCTTCTCGGCCACGCGGCGGGCGACGGTGTCGCCCGCACTGCCGGCCGGGAAGCCGTACATGATCTTGACCTGCTCGATGGCCTGCGCGAAAGCCGACAGGGGCGACAGGGCGCCCAGGGCGGCCGCGCCGCCCAGGGTGTGGAGGAATTGACGACGGTGTTGCATGGAAGTCTCCGGAGAACGAGGGTAGGAAAGCGGGGGTCAGCGGCAGCTGAAGTTGGCCGCATCCTCCAGGCTGCCCGTGCCATTGAAGCGGGCGACCTTCGGATAGGGGCACAGGGGCCGGGTGCGGGTGGCGGACCAGGTGGCGGGCAGGTCGGTGTTCACACCGCCGGCATTGCCGGTGCCCCGGGCACTGGCGACCACGCTGTCGGGCGCCTGGCCCTTCTCGACCCAGTTCACCATGGCGCTGAGCATGTCGAACTGGTCGGTGGCGGGGCCGCCCGAGCAGTGGTTCATGCCGGGGATCAGGTACAGCCGGGCGAAGTTGGATGCGTCGCCGCCGTTGTCCTGCTGCAGGAGCTTGTACCAGCTCACCGAATCGTCGCTCGAGAAGATCGGGTCGGCCGTGCCGTGGTAGACCATCAGCTTGGCGCCGCGCTTCTTGAGCGCCGGCAGCTTGCCGTAGTTGGGCGGCGTCATGAAGGAGATGCTGTTCTCGGTGTACAGGGCAGTGGTGCCCAGCACCTTGGCCAGCACGGTGTCCAGGTTGGCCGTCAGCGCGAAATTGGCGCCGTTGAAGCTCGGGTCTTCGGGCGGCGACTGGAACACCAGGCCCACCGAGCCCGAGTCCAGTGCCACCGGTACGGTGAACTTCCAGAAGCTCCAGCCGCCCGTGTCCAGGCCGGCGTCGTAGGGGAAGCTGCTGTAGATGCGCTGGCCGCTGGGTGTGGTGGCGCCGTTCCTGAACAGCTTGTCGATCTTCGTCTTCTGGTCCGCGCTCAGGCAGGTGCCGTTGCGCGTGGTGGCGCAGGTGGGTACGTCGCGGTTGATGTCGAAGGCCGCCTGGCAGGCCGCGGTGTCCTGCACCATGCCGTCGGCGGCGCCGTCCAGGCCGTCGCACTGCGCCAGCACGGCCTTGGTGACCAGCGTGCGCTCGGCCTGCGTGAAGCCACTGCCCAGATCGCCCGGCGTGGTTGCCAGCGTGGCATAGGTCTGCGCGCCAGCGATGTTGGCCGTGGCGGCGAGCGGTAGGCGGGTGCCGGGGTCGCCGGCGATGATGCCGTCGTACTGGTCGGCGTAGCGCGAGGCCGCCACCATGCCGTGGCGCCCGCCGTTCGAACAGCCGCCGAAGTAGGAGCGGTCCGGGCCCTTGCCATAGGCGGTCTGGATGGCGCTCTTGGCCATGGGCGTGAGCTTGGCCACGGCCTGGTAGCCGTAGTCGAGGCGGGCTTGCGGGTCGATGCCGAAGGTTGCGCCCACGGCGGCCGTGTGGCCCGCGTCGGAGCTCAGCACGGCGAAGCCGTTCGACAGCGCACCGGTCAGCGGGCCACCGCCGAGGGTGCCCGTGGCGGTCACGACGCTGCCATCCAGGCCGCCGTTGGCCTGGTAGAAGAAGCGTCCGTTCCAGGCCCGCGGCAGGCGCATCTCGAAGCCGATGGCGTAGTTCTTGCCGTCCACGCTGCTGGTGCGCGGGAACATGCTGCCGGTCAGGAGGCAGTGCTCGGGCACATCGCTGCCTGCGATCTTGAGCGTGCCCGCCGTCACCAGCGTGGAGGCGCTGATGGTGGTGTTGGGGAAGCTGATGCGCGTGGCCAGGTCGGTACAGGACTGCAGCGCGGCGCCCACGGCGGCCGACAGCTGAGGGATGGTCTCGACCGCGGGTGCAGGCGCTGGGGCCGGTGCCGGCGCCGGTGCGGGCGCCGGCCGGTTCGCGGCCGCCAGTGCCGCCGCCAGGGCCGCGTTCTGCGCGTTGTCGTTGCCCGAGCCGCCGCAGGCCGCCAGCAGCGCCAACGGGGCTGCGGCCGCCAGTGCGCGCAGCGCGAATGTCTTGCCGTCTTCCTTCTTCTTCATCGGTTGTCTCCGTGGTGGTTGTGTTGAAGGTCTTCGTACAAGGGGACGGTCCGCTGCCGTCCCCGGTTCAGCGCGGCGCCATGCGAAGCGCGCCGTCCAGCCGGATCACCTCCCCATTGAGGTGGCCGTTGGTCACGATGTGGCAGGCCAGCTCGGCGAATTCCGAGGGCTTGCCCAGACGGGGGGGGAAGGGGATGGCGGCGGCCAGCGACTGCTGCACCGGCTCGGGCAGCTCCAGCAGCAGCGGCGTCGCGAAGATGCCGGGCGCCACGGTACACACGCGGATGCCGTGCTGCGCCAGGTCGCGTGCCATCGGCAGCGTCATGCCGACCAGGCCGCCCTTGGAGGCGCTGTAGGCCTGCTGTCCGACCTGGCCGTCGAAGGCGGCCACGGAGGCGGTGAACATCATCACGCCGCGTTCGCCGCCGTCCAGCGCTTCGAGCTTGGCGCAGCGGGCCGCGAACAGGCGGCTCACGTTGTAGGTGCCGATCAGGTTGACCTGGATGACGCGGGCGAAGTCCTCCAGCGGAGCGGCGCTGCCATCCTTGCCGACGATGCGCTTGGCACTGCCGATGCCGGCCACGTTCATCAGGATGCGGGCGGGGCCGTGGGCCTCCGCCGCGGCGCTCAGTGCGGCCTCGACGCTCGCCGTGTCGGTGATGTCGCAGGCGAAGGCGGTGCCGCCGATGTCGGCCGCGACCTTCTTTGCCTGGTCGAGGTTGCGGTCGAGCACCGCCACCTTGGCGCCCAGGCGTGCGAGTTCGCGGGCGGTGGCTTCGCCCAAACCGGAAGCGCCACCGGTGACCAGGGCGCTCTGTCCTTCGATCTTCATGGATTCATCTCCTTGTCGGGTCTTGCGCCTTCCCCCTCAAGGGGAGGGCGCCGATGGCTACTGCCACTGGGGCTTGATGGTGAAGGGCAGCGTGTCGGCGTGCAGGGCCTGGACCGCGTCGTCGCGGTGCTTGAGCACGGCGCGCTGGTTGATCGAGCCCTTGTCGGTGATCTCGCCCTTGTCGATGGAAGGCGGCTCGGCCACCAGCGCAGCGCGGGCGATGCGGTTGGCACTGCCCGTGGCGTCGCCGGCCAGGCGGTCGACGACCTTCTGGAAGTGCAGCTGCACATCGGCATGGGCCAGCACGTCCTTGAGCGGCGCATCGGCCGGCAGGCCGGGCGCCAGTTCGCGCACGGCCTGGGTCGGGAAGATCAGCGCGCCGACTTCCTTGAGGTTGATGCCGGTGAGCACCACGTCCTGCACATAGGGCGCGCCGAAGGCGATCACCTTGGCACGCAGCGGGCCGACGCTCACGAAGGTGCCGGTGGCCAGCTTGAAGTCCTCGGCGATGCGGCCGTCGAAGCGCAGGCCCAGGTGGATGTTGTCGGGGTCGATCCAGGTGACGGCGTCGCCGGTCTTGAAGAAGCCTTCCTCGTCGAAGGCCTCGTGCGTGGCCTCGGGCATGCGCCAGTAGCCGGGCGTGACGTTGGGGCCGCGGTAGCGGATCTCGACCTTGCCGTCCGTGGGCACCAGCTTGATCTCCATGCCCGCGGTGGGCAGGCCCAGGTCGCCGGTGCGCACTTCGGGCCGGGTGATGTACAGGCCGAAGGGGCCGGACTCGGTCATGCCCAGGCCGGTGCCCATCACCAGGCGCTCGCCGATCTCGGCCTCCTGCAGGCGGTGCAGCTGGTCCCACACGGCCTGGGGCAGGGCGGCGCCGGCATAGAAGAACATGCGGCAGCGCGACAGCAGCTTTTTGCGCAGCATCGGGTCTTCCTCCATCGCGTTGGCGATGTACTCGAAGCCGGTGGGCACGTTGAAGTAGACGGTGGGGGCGATCTCGCGCAGGTTGCGCAGCGTCTCGGCGATGCCACCCGGGGTGGGCTTGCCGTCGTCGATGTACAGCGTGCCGCCGTTGTCCAGCACGATGCCGACGTTGTGGTTGCCGCCGAAGGTGTGGTTCCAGGGCAGCCAGTCGACCAGCACCGGCGGCTCCTCGCCCAGCGCCGGGATGGAGGCGCGCAGCTGCTGCTGGTTGGCGCACCACATGCGATGGGTGTTGATGACCGCCTTGGGATTCTTGGTGGAGCCCGAGGTGAACAGGAACTTGGTGATGGTGCCCGGGTGCGTGCCGTGCATGGCCGCCTCGACCGCCGAGGTGGGCTCGGTCGCCAGCAGCTGCGACAGCGGTGTGACCGTGCGCCCTTCCAGCGCGCCGCCGCCCAGCACCACCTCGGTGTCGGCGGGCACCACGGCGGCGATGGCTGCGGCATAGCGCGTGTCGCTGGCGAACACCAGTCCGGGCGTGAGCGTGCCGATCACATGGCGCAGCTTGTCGTAGTCCTTGCTGACCAGCGAGTAGGGCGGCGACACCGGGCAGTGCGGAATGCCAACGTAGAGTGCGCCCAGCGCGAGCAGCAGGTGCTCGATGCTGTTCTCGCTCAGGATGGCGACGGGCCGGTCTTCGCTCAGGCCGCGGTCCAGCAGCGCCTGGCCGATGGCGCGGACCTTGGCCAGTGCCTCGCGGTAGCTGATGCGGATCCAGTCGCCGGTGCTGCCGTCGGCATTGCGGGCGCGGCGGGCGACGAAGGTGCGATCGGGCGCCATGGCGGCCCAGTACACCAGGCGGTCGGTCATGCGGTGGGCATGATGGCCCAGCGGCTTGTCGGCCTGCAGGTACTGCACGCCGCCCTCAACCTCGCGCAGCACGCCGCGGGTGATGCCGAATTCGAGCGCGCGGTAGCGGGCGGCCGGTGCGGCGGTGGCGGTGGCGGTGGGCGTAGGCATGTCCAGTGTCTCCGTCATGTTCTTCTCCGTGCGGACCCGGGCCTCAGCCCTTGCTCACCTTGGCGGCCTTGCCTTCGAGGAAGGCACGCACGCGGGCCTTGGCCTCGGGCGCGTCCTGCACGATGCCGGACATCAGCGCCTCGGTGAAGAAACCGTGGTCGGCGCTCTGCTCGGCGATGCGGGGCAGCGCGTGCATCAATGCGTAGTTGGTCAGCGGCGCATTGGTGGCGATGCGGCGGGCCAGTTCGATGGCCTTGTCGACGGCCGCACCTTCGGGCACCAGGTACTGTGCGAAGCCGGCCCGCTCGCCGTCCTCGGCGTTGTAGACGCGGCCGGTCATCATCATGTCGGTCATGCGGGCCACGCCGATCAGGCGCGGGATCCGCACCGAGCCGCCGCCGCCCACGAAGATGCCGCGCGTGCCTTCGGGCAGCGCATAGAAGGTGCTGGCATCGGCCACGCGGATGTGGCAGGCGCTGGCGAGCTCCAGGCCGCCACCGACCACGGCGCCGTGCAGGGCGGCCACCACGGGAACGGGACCATGCTGCACCAGCTCCAGTGCGGCATGCCACATGCGCGAATGGCGCAGGCCGCCGCCGGCATCGCGCTCGCTGATTTCCGAAAGGTCCAGCCCGGCGCAGAAATGCGGGCCTTCGCCGTCGAGCACCACGGCGCGCACGGTGTCGGGCAGGCTCTCGAAGGTGTTGCGCAGGGCCAGGATCAGGCCGTCATTGAGGGCGTTGCGCTTGGCCGGGCGCGTGAGGCGGACGATGGCGATGTCGCCCTGGATGTCGAGGCTGAGGTCCTGATGGGTCATGATTGCGTTCGGAAGTTGGATCGATTATGGTTATCAAAAATAATCAATTCAACGGCCCGGAACGGCCAACTCATCAGTACTTACCCCAATGGAGACGCGCCCCATGGACATCGCGAACCTCACTGCCATCGACATCCACACCCACGCCGAGATCAGCTGCTGGAACCCCTTCGACAACTATGGCGAGGAGTACGACCGCGCGGCGGACAAGTACTTCCGCTCCAGCCGGCGCCCCACCATCCAGGAGAGCATCGACTACTACCGCGAGCGCAAGATCGGGCTGGTGATGTTCGGTGTGGACAGCGAGTCCAACCTGGGCCGCCGACGCATCCCGAACGAGGAGATCGCCGAGGCGGCGCAGAAGAACAGCGACATCATGATCGCCTTCGGCAGCGTCGATCCGCACAAGGGCAAGATGGGCGCGCGCGAGGTGCGCCGGCTGATCGAGGAGCACGGCGTGAAGGGCTTCAAGTTCCATCCGACGGTGCAGGGCTTCCATCCCTACGACCGCATGGCCTGGCCGCTGTACGAGGTGATCGCCGAGCACAAGCTTCCGGCCATCTTCCACACCGGGCACAGCGGCATCGGCTCCGGCATGCGCTGCGGCGGCGGCCTGCGACTGGAGTACAGCAACCCGATGCACCTGGACGACGTCGCCATCGACTTCCCGGACATGCAGATCATCATGGCCCACCCCAGCTTCCCGTGGCAGGACGAAGCGCTGTCGGTGGCCACGCACAAGCCCAACGTCTGGATCGACCTGTCCGGCTGGAGTCCCAAGTACTTTCCGAAGCAGCTGGTGCAGTACGCCAACACGCTGCTGAAGGACCGCATCCTCTTCGGCAGCGACTACCCGCTGATCACGCCGGATCGCTGGATGAAGGACTTCCAGGAAGCCGGCTTCAAGCCCGAGGTGATGCCGGGGATCCTGAAGGACAACGCGGTGCGCCTGCTGGGGCTGAAGTAGGCGTCGAGGCGGGCCCGCTCAGTCGGGCCTTTCGGCGCGTGCCCCGTCGCCCTGGCCCTCGTGCCGCACGCCCCATGAGTCGCGTGCCCTCCGGCGTTCCTCGCGCTCCCGGGCCATCTGCTCCTCGAACTGCTGGCGGCCTTCCTTGGCCACGGCGATGAGCTTCTTGCGGTCCTTGTAGTGGGGATAGCTGTCTTCCGCGATGCGCAGGTTGCGCTGACGGAAGTGCATGGCGGCCTCGCGCGCTTCGTGCGCCGGCCAGCCGAGCGTCTCCAGGACCGAGCGCGCGCTGCGCAGCGACGACTCGAAGAGCTCGCGCTCGGCCAGCGTGATGCCGCGGTCGCGCAGTTGGTAGTAGTGCCCCAGGTTGCGCGCGCGGGCGATGATCTCCGCTTGTGGAAAGTGCTCCCGCACCAGGTCGACGATGGCCAGGCAGGTGGTCACCTCGTCGACGGCCACCACGATGGCCCGGGCATGACCGGCCCCCGCGATGCGCAGGAGGTCGAGCCGGGTCGCATCGCCGTAGAACACGCGGAAACCGAACTCCCGCAGGCCTTCCACCGTGTCGGGGTCGTGGTCGAGCACCGTCACCGGCATGCCTTGCGACAGGAGCACGCGGCCCACGATCTGGCCGTAGCGGCCGAAGCCGCAGATCAGCACCTGGGCCTCCTGCGGCTCGGAGATTTCTTCCACCTGCGCCTGGCTCTGCGGGTCCGGAATGAGACGGTCGAAAAGCACGAGCAGCAGGGGCGACAGCAGCATCGACAGCGCCACCGCCCCGACGAGCAGCGAGGAGGTCTCCGGTGCCAGCACCTGCGCACCGACCGCCGTCTGGAAGACCACGAAGGCGAACTCGCCGCCCTGCGCCAGCAGCAGCGTGAACACAGGCCGCTCGCGCGCCGGCAAGCCCATGGCGCGTGCAAGCAGCAGGATGACGCCGAACTTGAGCACCATGAAGCCCACCACCAGTGCGGCCATCAGAAGGGGTTGCGCGAGCAGCACGCGGAAGTCGATGCTCATGCCCACCGCGATGAAGAACAGGCCGAGCAGCAGGCCCTTGAAGGGCTCGATGTCGGTCTCCAGCTCGCGGCGGTACTCGCTTTCGGCCAGCAGCACGCCAGCGAGGAAGGCACCCAGCGCCATCGAGAGGCCCACGAACTGCATGAGCGCGGCAATGGCGACCACCAGCAGCAGCGAGGCGGCGGTGAAGATCTCGGGCGTGTTGCTGCGGGCGATCCAGCGCAGGATCGGCCGCAGCGCCAGGCGGCCGCCCAGCACGATGCCGCCGACCACGCCGATGATCTTGGCGGCCTCCAGCGCGCGCGCCGTCGCGTCCAGCGGCGCGTCGGCCGGACCGCTGGCCAGCACCGGCAGCAGCGCCAGGATGGGGATGGCCGCCACGTCCTGGAACAGCAGGATCGAAAAGCCCGCCTGGCCGCTGGCTGTCTTGAGCAGCTTGCGCTCGCCGAAGACCTGCAGCGCGATGGCGGTCGACGACAGCGCTAGGCCGAGCGCCGCGACGAGCGAGACACGCCACGGTGCGCCGGCCAGGCAGCCCACGGCGAACAGCACCACGGCGCAGCCCAGCACCTGGGCGCTTCCCCAGCCGAAGATGGGCCGGCGCAGCAGCCAGAGCCGGCGCGGCTCCAGTTCCAGACCGACCAGGAAGAGCATCAGCACCACGCCGAACTCGGCGAAGTGCAGGACCTCCTCGACGCTGGACACCAGTCCGAGGCCGGTGGGGCCGATGGCGATGCCGGCGACCAGGTAGCCGATGATCGAGCCCAGGCCGAGCGCGCGTGAAAGGGGCACCACCAGCACGGCGGCGCCCAGGTAGATGAGGCTGTTGGTCAGCCAGGCGGGTGCGTGTTCCATGGTCAGCGCACCCCCGGGCCCTGGGGCCGGTCGCCCACCGGCACGCGGCACTCGGGGCAGTCGTCCAGTTCGGCCATCTCGGGCCAGTCCGGGTAGCTGGCCAGCCTTTGCACGAACACGTTCTCATGCGCGGCGAGTTCGGCTTCCGGCACGCGCCGCGCATCGTGCAGCAGCAGCGGCGGCAGGAAGCGCATGCCGCACAAGGCGGCGGTCTGCTCATAGGGCGGCAGGAATGCGTCGAAGAAATAGCGGTTGTAGCCCGCAGGGTGGTAGCTGTCCTCGGCGCCGCCGGTGCTGGCCACGAGCCAGAGCGACTTGCCGCGCAGCGCCCCGCCGCCTGGCCCGTAGGCCCAGCCATAGTCCAGCACCTCGTCCAGCCAGAGCTTCTGCAGCGGCGGCATGCTGTACCACTGGATCGGGTGCAGCAGGACCACCAGTTCGGCGGCCGCCAGGCGTTGCTGTTCGGCCTCCACGTCGATGGCGTAGTCGGGGTAGCGGGCGTAGAGGTCGTTGACCTGGACGCCTGGAAGACGCGCGGCGGCATCGCGCAGGCGCCGGTTGGCCCGCGATTCCCGCCAATGGGGATGGGCGGCCAGCACATAGATCGCTGCCGTCCCAGGCTCTTCGATGGGGGCGCCGGATGTTGAGGTTGGAATGGTCGGCATGGCGGCGACCATAGCGCAAACTCGTGCTGGTCCGGCGGCGGCGTCGGGCCCTACCATCTAAGGTCCGTCCAAGCTCAGGAGCGCTGCATGCCGGTGGTTCTCGTCGCCAATCCCAAGGGGGGATCAGGCAAGTCCACGATCGCCACGCACATCGCGGGCCATTTCGCCAACCAGGGCCATCCGGTGATGCTGGGCGATGTGGACCGTCAGCAATCGTCCCGGTTGTGGCTGTCGCTGCGGCCGCCGCAGGTCGCGCCCATCCGCAGCTGGGAGGCGCAGGGCGAGGGCAGCGTGGTGCGGCCGCCCCCGGGCACCACGCACGCAGTGCTCGACACGCCTGCGGGCCTGCATGGCTGGCGCTTCAAGGAAGTGCTGGCCCTGGCGGACAAGGTGGTGGTGCCGGTCCAGCCCAGCTTGTTCGATATCTTTGCCACACGCGAATTCCTGGACCGGCTGGCAGAGCGGCTCTCGGGCAAACGCGTGCCGCGCATCGGACTGGTGGGCATGCGCGTCGGATTGCGTACGCTGGCGGCCGAGCGGCTTCGTGAATTCGCGGCCCAGGTGGAGATGCCGCTGGTCACGGAACTGCGCGAAACGCAGAACTATGTCCAGGTCGCTGCTCATGGACTGACCTTGTTCGACCTGTCGCCATCGCGCTACGAGCGCGACATGGCGCAGTGGGCCCCCCTGATCGAATGGCTCGAAAGCTGAGGGCGCAACGGCACTGGCTGAAGTCTGAATGTCGTGTCTGCGCAGCGTCCTTCCGGGAAAGACCTGAGTGGCTCTGTCCCCGCGCAGACACTTGCGCGCATCGGGTGGCGGCATCATCTGCCGCATGACCAAGCGCATCTTCCAGACCCTGGCCGACCTTCACGCTTGCGTGGGTCAGGACATCGCCACCAGCGAATGGACCACCGTGACGCAGGCTCAGGTCAACCAGTTCGCCGAGGCGACGGGCGACCACCAGTGGATCCATGTCGACGTCGAGCGGGCCAAGGCCGGGCCTTTCGGTGCACCGATCGCCCATGGATTTCTGACGCTGTCGCTGTTGCCCACCTTCTTCGACACCGCGGTGGAGGTGGTGCAAGCCCGGATGGGCGTCAACTACGGACTGAACCGGGTGCGCTTCATGTCACCCGTCCCCGTCGGCAGCCGGCTGCGCGCCCATCTCAAGCTGCTGTCCAGCGAGACCATCGAAGGCGGCTACCAGATGGTGTGGCAGAGCACCATCGAGCTCGAAGGCGTGCCGAAGCCGGCCTGCGTGGCCGAGTCGGTCATGCGGCGCTACCCCTGAGGCAGGGGCGCGCAGCGCCTCTTACATCGTGCCGACCTCTGCGCAATTGGCGCAGCCCTGGCGGGCATTGACCAGTGCGCCTGCGCGCACCATGGCCCGGTCGGCGTTGCCGCGAACCTGCAGCACGCCGGTGCCTCCGTTGTTGGGCGTGGGCGCATTGCGGGCTTCGGCCTGGACCTGTGCTCGCGACAGCTTGGACTGGAAGGGGGCGGGCGGGTTGGGCGACATCTCGCCATCCACCGCATGGGCGGCGCCGGCGGTGAAGAGGGTGGCCAGGGCGACGGCGGTCAGCTTGCGGATCATGAGAGGCTCCTGAGAAAGGGTGGAAGAGGCGGCGCCGGGTTGCCCCATGGCTCTGCGGCGCCTATTCCAGATACGCCCGGTCTCGCCGCCTGGATTCGCGGGTAGCCAACAAATGCATGCGCCAGGGCGCCGTGTTTTTCCCGGCGGCCTCCTCAGCCTTCCATGGCAAAGCCGTTCTGCCGCCAGGCCTCGAACACCGTCACGGCCACCGCGTTCGACAGGTTGAGGCTGCGCTGGCCCGGCCGCATCGGCAGCTTCAATTGCTGGGCAGGCGCAAAGCGTGCGCGCAGTTCGGGGGGCAGTCCTCGCGTCTCGGCCCCGAACACCAGCCAGTCGCCGGGCTCGAACAGGGTCTCGTGCACCATGCGCGTGCCGCGTGTCGTGAGCGCAAAGGTTCGCTCGGGCGCCGGCGCGTGCCGTTCCACCAGGGCCTGCCAGCTGGCATGGCGCTCGACCCGCGCAAACTCGTGGTAGTCGAGTCCGGCGCGACGCAGCAGGCGGTCCTCCATCGAAAAGCCGAGCGGCTCCACGAGATGGAGTTCACAGCCGGTGTTGGCCGCGAGGCGGATCACGTTGCCCGTGTTGGGCGGGATCTCGGGCTCGACGAGAACGATGCGGAACATGGGCGGTCGACCAGGCGGGGCAGGGGCGGCGAGCTTAACCGCGGCCGGCAGCCGCCGCGCGGCCGACGACTGCCGCCGCAGCTCATGTCCAGCCCGGCGGGGGCGTGCGCGCCAGCACCAGGCCTGTCACCTGTGTCGCACCAACCTGCCGCAACACCTGGGCCGCGGCGCTGAGCGAGGCACCGGTCGTCATCACGTCGTCGATCAGGAGTACGCGGCGGCCGCGCACGGCGTCGGCAAGGTCGGGCGCCACGGCGAAGGCGCCTCGGAGGTTGCGCAGCCGGTCGGCCCGGCTCAGCCCCGATTGGGGCGGTGTGTGGATGGGCCGCAGCAGCACGTGCGGGTTGCAGCGGCCGGGCGCCAGCCGTCGCGCGAGCTCCAGGGACTGGTTGAAGCCGCGCTCGCGCAGGCGTTCCAGCGACAGTGGCATGGGCAGCACGAGATCGGCGGTGTCGATGAGGTGGGTCGCCCGCGGATGGCGTTGCAGCACCGCCGCCAGCGGAGTGGCCCAGCCGGCTTCGCCCGCGAACTTGAAGCGCGAGACGCAGGCGCTCCAGGGCCACTCGTAATCGCAGGCGGCAACGCACTCGTCCAGCGGCGGTGGGTCGCGCAGGCAGCCGCCGCAGATGGGCTGGCCGGGTGGGACGGCCAGTGCGCAGCGGCGGCAGCGCGGCACGGCAACGGCGAACTGGTCCAGGCAGGCGCTGCAGAGCACCGCGTTTGGCCAGGCCCGGCACAGGGCGCATTGGCTGGGCAGCAGCCCGAGCAGCGCGCTGAACAGGCGTTTCATGCCTGCGAACGCAGGCCGGGTCGGCGCAGAGGTCGGCATCGGCTCAATATACTGGCGCGCTCCTTGACGACCCTACCCGCCGCCGTGACGATTCGCACGCGGCGCGCCTGCTGAGCGCCATGTCCTCCTCTCCCGCATCCCGGCCGCCCACCATCGACCCGGTGGCCGCTCGTCGTTGGGCGCGGCAGGCACCCGGCGACGCCGCGCCCTGGCTGCACGAGGAAGTGGGGCGGCGGATGGAGGAGCGTCTGCAGTGGATCAAGGCCACGCCCCGTCACTGGGCCGACTGGTCGCCGCTTCGTGGCGGCCTCGAGGTTCACCAGCGGGTGGCGCAGCGCTATCCCCAGGCGGCCGTGCATGTCCAGGAGCCCGAATCCGCCTTGCACGCGCCGACGGCGGCCGCCTTTGCCGCGCCGTGGTGGAGCGCCAAGCGCTGGCGCGGTGGCCGGCCGCAGCTTTTCGGGGCCTTGCCGGAGGGTGGTGTCGACCTGCTGTGGGCCAACATGGGCCTGCACATGGCGGCCGATCCTGAATTGCTCATCGCCGACTGGCATCGCCGGGTCGCCACAGATGGCTTCCTGATGTTTTCGGGCCTCGGGCCCGACACGCTGATCGAGCTGCGCGCGGCCTACCAGTCGCGTGGGTGGCCAGCGCCCGCCCATGCATTCACCGACATGCACGACTGGGGCGACATGCTGGTGCACGCCGGCTTTGCCGAACCGGTGATGGACATGGAGCGCATCGTGTTGACCTGGGGCTCGCCCGAGGCAGCACTTGCCGAACTGCGCACGCTGGGACGCAACCTGCATCGCGAGCGTTTCCCGGCCCTGCGCGGGCGGGACTGGCGTGCGCAGATGCTGGATCTGCTGGCCGGCCTGGCGTCCGCCGAGCACGGCGGACGCATCGCCTTGACTTTCGAGATCATCTACGGCCACGCCTTCAAGCCGGTTTCGCGGGTGGCCGTCGCCCCCGAAAGCGCCATCGGTCTGAATGACATGCGCCAAATGCTGCGGCGTGGGCGGGAAGGCGCCTAGCCGCTTGCGCGCCCCTGGCAAGTGCCTCCGGGGCAGGGCTTGCCCCGACTGCCGAAACAGGGTGCCACGCTACAATTCTTGAGTGCCTGCGTCCCTGGGACTGGCCCTTGGCGGCAGTGACACACCCTCGAAAGAGCCCCACCCGCCCGTGCCGAATCCCGTGTTTCGCTTCGCCACTGTTTCGGGCCAGAGCATTCACTGGTTCCTGCGCCGCAATTGCTCGATCACGCCCATCCAGCTCGGGTGGGCGTACGCATCGTTGTGCGTGGTGTCACTGGGGATCGGCGCCGTGTTCTGGTTGCAGGGCGCCAAGCTCATCTTGCCTTTCGCGTGGCTCGAGCTCGCTGCGGTGGGCCTGGCGTTCATGTTCTACGCGCGGCATGCGACCGACGGCGAGCGCATCGCGCTTCAGGACGGCCGGCTCGTGATCGAGCACGAACATGGTGGAAACGTGGAGCGTGCGGAATTCCTGCGGCATCAGGTGCGCGTCGAGCCTCAGGGGAGCGACCGCTCGCTGATCGAGGTGTCGGCGCAGGGGCGTTCGGTCTGCGTGGGGCGCTATGTGCGCCCCGAGCTTCGGGCCGCACTGGCACGGGAGATCCGCAGCGCACTGCGCGAAGCCTATTAGGCTCGCGCGGCGCTGGCGGATGGTGGAGACGGTGGATTGTTTGAAGGTCTGAAAAAAGTGAACACGATGAAGAGCATTTGGACCGTGCCGGCAAGATGGATGCTGGCGGCTGGCGTGGCTTTCAGCGGTGCCGCGCACGCAGTCGAAGATCTGCCGGGCGGACCGATGGTGCGCCAGCTCAACCTGCCGGTGGGGGCCACGCGCATCTCTGAGGAGCAGCACTCCCTCCACAACGCGCTGCTGCTGCTGTGCCTTGTGATCTTCGTCGGCGTGTTCGCGGTGATGTTCTATTCCATCTGGAAGCACCGCAAATCGGTCGGGCACAAGGCCGCCAATTTCCACGAGTCCGTGGTGGTCGAGGTGATCTGGACCATCGTGCCTTTCATCATCGTGATCCTGATGGCTCTGCCTGCCACCAAGATCCTGGTGGCCCAGAAGGACACCACCAACGCCGACCTGACCATCAAGGTCACCGGCTACCAATGGAAGTGGGGCTACGACTACATCAAGGGGGAGGGCGAAGGCCTGTCCTTCATCTCCACGCTCGACAGCTCGCACCGCGCCCTGTCCGATGCCGGCGCAAAGGGCGACGTGCCCAACGACTACCTGCTCAAGGTCGACAACCCGCTGGTGGTGCCCGAGAAGCAGAAGATCCGCATCATCACCACGGCCAACGACGTGATCCACGCCTTCGCGGTGCCACAGTTCGGCATCAAGCAGGACGCGATCCCGGGCTTCGTGCGCGACACCTGGTTCCGCGCCGAGCGAACTGGCGATTTCTATGGTCAATGCCAGGAATTGTGTGGAAAGGAGCATGCTTACATGCCGATCCACGTCAAGGTTCTGTCCGCTGCCGACTACACCGCCTGGGTCGACACCAAGAAGAAGGAAGCGGCCGCCAAGCAGGACGACCCCAACAAGGTTTGGACGCTGCCCGACATCCTGGCCCGCGGTGAACGGGTCTATGCCGCCAACTGCGCCGCCTGCCACCAGGCCAATGGCAAGGGCGCCGGCCCGATCAAGCCGCTCGACGGCGCGGCCGTGGTGCTCGACGCCGATCACACCAAGCAGATCCATGTGCTGCTCAATGGCCAGAACAACGGCGCGATGCCCTCGTGGAAACAACTGTCCGACACCGACATCGCTGCGGTGATCTCGTACACCAAGAACAGCTGGTCCAACAAGACGGGCCAACTCGTGCAGCCGGCCGAGGTGCTGGCACAGCGCGGCAAGTGATGCCGGCGCCACTGCAGTCCCACCGAGAGTCAGCCAAGGAATAACGACATGAGCGCAGTTCTCGACCCGCACGGTCACGCCGCCCACGGTGGCGATGTGCACGACGAACACCACGACCACCCGCACGGCTGGCGCCGATGGATGTTCGCCACCAACCACAAGGACATCGGCACGCTGTACCTGCTGTTCTCGTTCACCATGTTGATGGTGGGCGGCGTTCTGGCGCTGCTGATCCGCGCCGAGCTGTTCCAGCCCGGCCTGCAACTGGTGAACCCAGAGCTGTTCAACCAGTTCACCACGATGCACGGCATCATCATGGTGTTCGGCGCCATCATGCCGGCCTTCGTCGGCTTCGCGAACTGGATGATCCCGCTGCAGATCGGTGCCAGCGACATGGCCTTCGCGCGCATGAACAACTTCAGCTTCTGGCTGATGATTCCTGCGGCGCTGATGCTTGTCGGCTCCTTCTTCATGCCCGGCGGCGCGCCGGCCGCCGGCTGGACGCTGTATGCGCCGCTCACCCTGCAGATGGGCCCCTCGATGGATGCAGGCATCTTCGCGATGCACATCCTGGGTGCCTCGTCGATCATGGGCTCGATCAACATCATCGTCACCATCCTCAACATGCGCGCCCCTGGCATGACGCTGATGAAGATGCCGATGTTCTGCTGGACGTGGCTCATCACGGCCTACCTGCTGATCGCCGTCATGCCCGTGCTGGCCGGCGCGATCACCATGACGCTGACGGACCGCCACTTCGGCACGCACTTCTTCAATCCAGCCGGCGGCGGCGATCCGGTGATGTACCAGCACATCTTCTGGTTCTTCGGCCACCCCGAGGTCTACATCATGATCCTGCCGGCCTTCGGCATCATCAGCCAGATCGTGCCGGCTTTCGCGCGCAAGAAGCTCTTCGGCTATGCCTCGATGGTGTACGCCACGAGTTCCATCGCCATCCTGTCCTTCATCGTGTGGGCGCACCACATGTTCACCACTGGCATGCCGGTGACGGGCCAGCTGTTCTTCATGTACGCGACCATGCTGATCGCGGTGCCGACGGCTGTGAAGATCTTCAACTGGATCGCGACCATGTGGCAGGGCTCGATGACCTTCGAGACGCCGATGCTGTTCGCCGTGGGCTTCATCTTCGTGTTCACGATGGGCGGCTTCACTGGCCTGATCCTGGCCGTGGCACCCATCGACATCCAGCTGCAGGACACCTATTACGTGGTGGCCCACTTCCACTACGTGCTGGTGGCGGGTTCCCTCTACGCCATGTTCGCCGGCGTGTATTACTGGCTGCCCAAGTGGACCGGCGTGATGTACGACGAGGCTCGCGGCAAGCTGCACTTCTGGTGGTCGCTGATCTCGTTCAACGTCACCTTCTTCCCGATGCACTTCCTGGGTCTCGCTGGCATGCCGCGCCGCTACGCCGACTACCCGATGCAGTTTGCGGACTTCAACGCTGTCGCGTCGGTGGGTGCTTTCGCCTTCGGCCTGGCGCAGGTGTACTTCTTCCTCTTCGTCGTACTGCCTGCCATGCGCGGCAAGGGCGAGCCCGCGCCCCAGAAGCCCTGGGAAGGCGCTGAAGGCCTGGAATGGGAAGTGCCGTCGCCTGCGCCCTTCCACACCTTCGAGAACCCGCCCCGCCTGGACGCTACCGCGACCAAGGTGATCGGCTGAACGCCGACGTCGTTGTCATGACGCCCGATCAGAAGAAGAACAACCGCCGCATGGGCCTGACATTGGCTTCCATCGCTGTGCTGTTCTTCATCGGTTTCATCATCCGCATGGTCTGGTTGGGCCACTGAGGACGCTCATGGCACTGCAGTTCGCCCGGCGCCTTCGGCGCGAGAACGTCCAGATGGTGGGCAAGCTCACGGTCGTGGTGGCGGGCATGTTCGCCTTCGGTTATGCGCTCGTGCCTCTGTACCGCGCCATCTGCGAGGTGACGGGCATCAATGTGCTGGCGCGCTCCGAGCTGGAGGTTCCCGGTGGTGCGAAGGGTGGCGCAGCGGCGAGGTTGCCCGGCAATACGCAGGTCGACACCTCGCGCACCATCACGGTCGAGTTCGACGCCAATGCCCATGGTCTCTGGGACTTCGCCCCCGCGCAGCGCTCGATGCAGGTGCATCCGGGCGAACTGCACACGGTGATGTACGAATTCCAGAATGTGCAGAACCGTCGCATGGCCGCGCAGGCCGTGCCCAGCTATGCGCCGCAGCAGGCTGCACCCTACTTCAACAAGCTGGAGTGCTTCTGTTTCAACCAATACACGCTCGACGCGGGCGAGAAGAAACAGTGGCCCGTCGCCTTCGTGATCGACCCCCGCATCTCCAAGGATGTGAAGACAATCACCCTGTCGTACACCTTCTTCGAGGTCGGCGGCCGCACGCCGCCAGCGCCCACGGCGGCAGCCGGGGGTGGGGAGCCGCGCTCGTGACGCGACCACAGGACAACACCGTACCGCGGCCCCACAAGCCCTCGCTGTGGCGGACCGTCAAGGCCGTCGCCTGGGGCTTCTTCGGCGTCCGCAAACACAGCGAATACCAGGAAGACATCTCGCGTCTGTCCCCACTGCATATCGTTGCCGTGGGCTTCGTCGCCGTGCTGGTGCTCATTGCCGTGCTGCTCGCACTGGTGAAGTTCGCTGTTTCGACCTGAGCCCATACCCGTTCGCCTGCCAACCACAAGACAAAGATCAAGCCCGAGGAGCAACATGAGTTCGACCACCCACGGCACTGCGCCTTACTACTTCGTGCCGGGCCCATCGCGCCACCCGCTGATGGCCGCCATCGGCCTGTTCTTCGTCATCCTCGGGGCCGGGCAGTGGATCAACGACCATGCCTGGGGCGCGTACTCGCTCGCCTTTGGCCTGATCTGGTGGTGGGTGGTGCTGTTCCAGTGGTTCCGCGAAGCGGTGGGTGAGAGCGAGGCCGGCAAGTACAGCGCGCGGATCGACCTTTCCTACCGCTGGAGCATGAGCTGGTTCATCTTCTCTGAGGTGATGTTCTTCGGCGCTTTCTTCACAGCGCTGTGGTGGACGCGCACCCATTCGCTGCCCGCCCTGGGCAGCCTGGACAACGCACTGCTGTGGCCCGACTTCCGGGCCGTGTGGCCCAGCGTGCAGGCCGGCGCCACCGGCTCGCCGGCCGGCATCGTCGAGCCCTTCCAGACCGTGGGTCCCTTCTGGCTGCCGACCATCAACACGGCGCTGCTGCTGTCCTCGGGCGTGACGCTGACGATCGCCCACCATGCACTGCGTGCCGGCCATCGTGCCCAGACCATCCGCTTCATGTGGATCACTGTGCTGCTCGGCGTGATCTTCCTGGGTGTGCAGGGCTATGAGTACTACCACCTCTATACCGAGCTCAATCTCAAGCTCAGTTCCGGTGCCTATGGCTCCACCTTCTTCATGCTGACCGGCTTCCACGGTCTGCATGTGTTCGTTGGCATGCTGATGCTGCTGTTCATCACACTCCGCCTCATGAAGGGCCACTTCACGCCGGAGCGCCATTTCGGCTTCGAGGGCGCAGCGTGGTACTGGCACTTCGTAGACGTGGTGTGGCTCGGCCTGTACGTGCTCGTCTATTGGCTTTGACCGACAAGCCCAGCGGAGGGGCCTCGCTATGATCGAGGCCCAGAAAGCACAAAAGCGCCGCAAGGCGCTTTTTTGTTGTCGTCTACTGGGGGCTCAGCGCCCTGCGGGCAAGCCGGTCGGCTGGATGTAGCCGAGCTTCCAGGCGAGCAGCAGGCAGAGGAACAAAATCACAGACAACCCGATCCGAACGGTCAGCGCGCGAGCCATGCCCCCCGACCTGGACTTGCCATCGCGTCCACCGGTGAGCATGTGGAACAGCGCCCATGCCAGGCTGCCCAGGATGCCCACGAAGCCCAGGGCCACGAGATATTTCATGAGTTCGATTATGAGCGGCCACGGCCGAGTCCACCGCCATGCGTGACCGGATGCGGGTTTCCTCTTCCCCGTCGCGTGCCCACCCTGCGGTGCGTTTCTGGATCATCACCCTTGCTGCCCTCGTGGTGGCGGCCACGGCCGTCGCGCTGGGGCGCTGGCAGCTTTCGCGTGCGGCGCAGAAGGAGGCGCTGCAGGCCAGCGTCGAGGCGCAGCAGGGCTATCCTGCCCTGGAGATGTCGGACTTCCTGGGTGTGGAACAGGCGGTCACCGAACTCCACCGCAAGGTACGGCTGCGGGGCCTGTGGTTGCCCACGCAGACGATCTTCCTGGACAACCGGCAGATGCATGGCCAGCCCGGCTTTTATGTACTCACCCCGTTTGCGCTGGAGGGCACGGCCCAGACGCTGATGGTCCAGCGCGGCTGGGTGCCCCGCAATTTTGCGGACCGCACCCAACTGCCACCGGTCGAGACGCCCGCAGGACTGGTGGACATCGAGGCCCGCATCGAATTGCCGCCCGCCAGGCTGCTGCAACTGGGTGCAGATCCGCCGGCCCAGCCCGCCTCTGCCGCGGCGCCTCTGCTGGAAAAGCCTGCAGACGTCGCCCATGCCCGCATCCGGCAGAATCTCGACCTGGAGACTTTCCGCAACGAGACCGGGCTGCCGCTGCGCACCGACTTTTCGCTGCAGCAGGTCGGCCCCGCTTCCGAAGGTCTGCTGCGCGAGTGGCCGGCGCCGGCGCTGGGCATCGAAAAGCACTACGGCTACGCCTTCCAGTGGTTCGGGCTTGCCGCCCTGGTGGTCATCCTCTATGTCTGGTTCCAACTCATCGCGCCCCGCCGTCGCCGCTCTCGCTGACGAACCCCTGGGCCTGACCGTCCATTCGATGCCTTCGCCTGACGAGGCGCTGGGCGGGGACGCCAATGCCGGTCGTCAGCGCAAGCGGGGCCGCTGGCAGATGGCGCTGGTGCTGCTGTGCTGTGCGGCCCCCGTGATCGCCTCGTACTTCACCTATTACGTGATCCGGCCACAGAGCCGCAGCGTGTTCGGGGAGCTGATCGATCCGCAGCGGCCGGTGCCGGCCGTACAGGCCCGTACGCCCGATGGCGCGATCCAGCCATTGGCCGGGCTGAAAGGCCAGTGGCTGATCGTGGCGGTGGGCGGTGGCGCCTGCGACAAGCTATGCGAGCAGCAGCTCTATCTTCAGCGGCAACTGCGCGAGACGCTGGGGCGCGAGAAGGATCGCGTCGACCGCGTCTGGCTGGTGTCCGATGACGCGCCCATACCGAACCGGCTGCAGGCCGCGCTCGAAGGCGCGACCGTGCTGCGTGTGTCCTCCGACGCGCTCGCCCAGTGGCTGACGCCGGCGTCGGGCGCCGCCATCGGCGAGCACCTGTACGTCGTCGACCCGATGGGCAATTGGATGATGCGCTTCCCGGCCCGCATGGACCTCAAGAGCGCGGCCAAGGCCAAGCGCGACCTCGACCGCCTGCTGCGCGCGTCGAGTTCGTGGGACCAGCCGGGGCGGTGATCGACGTGCAGACCCAGGCCCTCTACGACTTCGAGCCCGTGGCGCTGCTGTTGCTCGGCGGCGCGCTGCTCGCGCTTGGCCCCGTGCTGTGGGTGTGGCGGCGCAACGCCGGTGCGGGGGCGGCGCGCCGCCTCCATGCGCTCACGGTGTTGACGCTCTTCCTCACCTTCGACCTCACGTTGTTCGGTGCCTTCACGCGCCTGACCGATTCCGGCTTGGGCTGCCCCGACTGGCCGGGCTGCTATGGCAATGCCAGCCCCGTGGGCGCGCGCCATGAGATCGCGATGGCGCAGTCGGCGCAGCCGACCGGTCCTGTCACGCATGCCAAGGCCTGGATCGAGATGGTCCACCGTTATCTGGCCACGGGCGTCGGAGCGCTGATCGTCACCCTGGCCCTCTCAACTTGGTGGGCACGGCGCCGGCAACGGTTGCAACCAGACGGTGAGCCTCAGGTCCTCAATCCTCTGTGGCCTGCGGCCACGCTGGTGTGGGTATGCCTGCAGGGCGCCTTCGGTGCGTTCACCGTCACTTGGAAGCTTTTCCCGGCCATCGTCACGCTGCACCTGATGGGCGCCATCGTGCTGCTGATGCTGCTGTGCATCCAGGCCGTGCGCTATCAGCAGGCGGCCGCTGCCCGGCGACCCACCGCTGTGCCTGCCTCTCTTCGTCGGTGGCTGTGGCTGGGCATGGGCCTGCTGGTCGCGCAGATTGCGCTCGGTGGCTGGGTCAGCACCAACTATGCGGTACTTGCCTGCACCGAATTCCCCAAGTGCCAAGGCAGCTGGTGGCCCACCATGAATTTCGCCCAGGGCTTCCAGCCCTGGCGCCACCTCGGCGTCGACCCGGCCGGCGTGCCCATCGAGTTCGCCTCGCTCACGGCCATCCACTACACACACCGCCTGATGGCCTATGCGGTCTTTGCCGTTCTCATCGTGCTCTTTTTCAAGCTTCACCCTGTTCCCGCCCTGCGCACCCAGGCCCGTTGGCTGGGCGGCCTGGCCCTGCTGCAGTTGGCCACGGGTCTTGGCAATGTGCTGCTGGGCTGGCCGCTGGCCGCGGCGGTGCTCCACACCGGCGGTGCTGCGGCGTTGGCCACGGCAATGACCTGGGCGCTGTGCGAAAGCCGCTTGCAGCTGGGCGGCTTGCCGCAGGCGCCAGTGCGGCGACCTGCCTTCGGTCCACAGGAGGCGAGGTCGTGAGCGCGCCGGCCCGTCCCGCCCAGCTGCCCATCACCAGCGTGTGGCGGCAGTTCTATGCGCTCACCAAGCCGCGTGTGGTGCAGCTGATCGTCTTCTGCGCTTTGATCGGCATGGTGCTGGCAGTGCCCGAGGTACCGACGCTGGCCGAGCTGCTGCGCATGGCGGAGGCCTGCATCGGCATCTGGCTGGTTGCGGGTGCGGCTGCAGCCTTCAATTGCCTGGTCGAGAAGGGCATCGATGCGCGCATGAAGCGCACGGCCTGGCGGCCAACGGCGCGTGGCGAGCTCTCCGACCGGCAGACGCTGTTGTTCTCGGGCGGGCTGTGTGCGCTTGGCTCGGCGATCCTGTGGTTCGCGGTCAACCCGCTCACCATGTGGCTCACCTTCGCCACCTTCGTCGGCTATGCCGTGATCTACACCGTGGTGCTCAAGCCGCTCACGCCGCAGAACATCGTGATCGGCGGTGCCTCCGGTGCGATGCCTCCGGTGTTGGGCTGGGCCGCCATGACGGGCAGCGTGGACCCCGAGGCGTTGATCCTCTTCCTCATCATCTTCCTGTGGACGCCGCCGCACTTCTGGGCGTTGGCACTCTACCGGGTGGAGGACTACCGCCGAGCCGGCCTGCCCATGTTGCCCGTCACGCATGGCAACGAGTACACGCGGCTGCAGATCCTGCTGTACACCCTGATCCTGTTCGCGGCCTGCCTGATGCCCTTCGTCTACCGCATGAGCGGCTGGCTCTACCTGCTGGCCGCCATTGCCGTCAGCGTGGGTTTCTGCGGCTATGCCTACGCCTTGTGGCGCCGCTATTCCGACCAGCTGGCGCGCAAGACCTTCCGCTTCTCGCTCATCCATCTGAGTGTGCTGTTCGCGGCACTGCTGGTGGACCACTACGTCCTATGACCGATCGACCGTCTTCGCCTACTTCGACGCCCGCGCATAGTTTGGCGGGTCGGCGCCGCGCGCTGCAACTGCTCGGCGCCGGCTGCGCCGCCGTGGCGCTGGGTGCCTGCACCGAGCCCAAGCCCAGCTTCCAGGCCGTGGACATCACCGGTGCCGACTACGCCAAGGATTTCCGCCTGACCGACATGAACGGCCGCGAGCGCACCCTGGCGGACTTCAAGGGCAAGGCAGTGGTGCTCTTCTTCGGCTACGCGCAGTGTCCCGATGTCTGCCCTACTACCATGAGCGAGATGCTCCAGGTGCGCGAGAAGCTCGGGGCGGACGGCCAACGCGTGCAGGTGCTGTTCGTCACCGTGGACCCGGAGCGCGACACGGCCGAGGTGATGAAGGCCTACATGACCGCCTTCGATCCCAGCTTCCTGGCGCTGATCCCTAAGCCTGACCAGCTGCCCGCACTCGCCAAGGATTTCAAGGTCTACTACAAGAAGGTGGAGGGCAAGACGCCCACCAGCTATTCGATGGACCATTCGGCCGCGAGCTTCGTCTACGACCCGCAAGGACGGCTGCGCCTGTATGCCCGTTATGGCCTGGGCACCGACGCGATGGCCTCCGACCTCAAGACGCTGCTGTCGTCGAACTGAGCGGGGCGGCCCGCTGGCGGCAGTCTCCCAAAGAAAAACCCGGCCGCGGCCGGGTTTCTTTCGACGCGGGTGACGCTCATGCGTACTCGGCCAACGCCTTCTTCATCTTCTTCATCGCCGCCGATTCGATCTGGCGGATGCGCTCGGCCGAAACACCGTAATCGGCAGCCAGCTCATGCAGCGTCATGCCGCCGGAGCCGTCGTCATTCACCTTCAGCCAACGCTCTTCCACGATACGGCGGCTGCGGGCATCCAGCGTCTCCAGCGCCGTGGCGATGCCATCCGTGGACAGCCGATCGCGCTGGCGGGATTCCAATTGGGCCGTGGGCTCTTGCGTCGCGTCGGCCAGGTAGGCAATCGGACCGAACGCCTCGTCCTCGCCGTCCGAAGGTGTCGGGTCCAGCATCACATCGCCGCCGGACAGGCGCGTTTCCATCTCCACGACTTCCTCGCGCTTGACATTCAAGTGCTCGGCGACGATGCCGATCTCTTCGCTGTTCAACGTGTCGCGGTGCGTGTCGGCATCGACCGCCCCGGCCTTGAAACCCTGCTTGAGCGAACGCAGATTGAAGAACAGTTTGCGCTGGGCCTTGGTGGTCGCCACCTTCACCATGCGCCAGTTCTTGAGGATGTATTCGTGGATCTCGGCCTTGATCCAGTGGATGGCGTAGCTCACCAGCCGCACGCCCTGGTCGGGATCGAAGCGGCGGACCGCCTTCATCAGGCCGATGTTGCCCTCCTGGATCAGGTCGCCATGCGGCAGCCCATAGCCCAGGTATTGGCGGGAGATCGAAATCACGAGGCGCAGGTGCGACAGGATCAGCGCACCTGCAGCTTGCAGGTCGCCCTCGTCGCGCAGACGGCGCGCGAAATTGCGCTCTTCGTCCTGGGAAAGCAGGGGCAGGCGATTGGCCGCCGAGATGTAGGCGTCCAGATTGCCCAGCGGGGGCACCATCGCCCACGGGTTGGCAACAGCCAGCGACTGCGAAGACACAGCAGACAGGTTGGACATCAGGGTTACTCCTTGCTTGAGGATGTTAGCACTCGCCAGTTTGGAGTGCTAACAGCCGGGTGAGTTCCCATCATTGCCGCATAGTCGATAGTTTTTATTGGTAGGACGCGGGCGGAGCCGCGACGTCGCCCCGTCCTGCGTCTGCCATCGTCCACCTGGGACATCGCCTGGAGTGGCTTCTGCCCGGGTGAAACGATCTTGGCCCGCCAGCCGCGGCCGATGGCGCCGGTGATGCGTCGCCGCAGGCGCACGGTCACCGGCTCATCACCCTCAGCCCAGAAGGTTCTGGAGCAGACCAGACACTGCGCCGACAGGGCTGTTTGCCGTGCCGGTGCCCGTACCACTGGACACCGGCTCCGTCGCACCCGAGACGGTGCCGACCAGACTGCCCAGCAGGCCGCCGACAGCGCCCTCTCCAGACAGGAAGCCTCCGGTGGCACCGCCAACGTTGCCCCCCAGAATGCCGCCGTCACCGGTGACCGTGTCCAGCACGCCGGCCAGAGCGCCGTTGTCGCCGAGCACGCTGTCCAGCAGATCGTTGGCACCCGCAGCACCACCCAGGGCGCCGCTGAGCGGGCCGCTGTCACCCAGGACGCTGTCGAGAAGATCGCCGGCCGTGACGTTGCTCAGCACACCATCCGCACCGGTGACCGTGTCGACAAGGCCGCCCACGATGCCGTCGTTGCCGAGCAGCCCGCCAGTGACATCGCCGCCCGCCAGAGTGCCACCGGTGAGGCTCCCCAGGATGCCTTCCTCTCCCAGCACGCTGCCGAGCAGGTCCCCGCCCAGCAGCTCGCCGCCGGTCAGGCCGCCCAGCAGGCCGCTGTCGCCAGTCACCGTGTCGAGCAGGCCGCCCACGACATCTGTGTCGCCGGTGAGGCCATTGAGCAGGCCGCCGCCGGTCAGGCTCCCCAGTAGGCCGTCCTCACCCAGCACGCTGCCGAGCAGGTCGCCACCCAGCAGCTCGCCGTCGGTGAGGCCAGCCAGCAGGCCGCTGTCGCCGGTCACGCTGTCGAGCAGGCCGCCCACGACACCGGTATCGCCGGTGAGGCCACCGAGCAGATCGCCACCCGTCAGACCACCCAGCAGGCCGTCGTTGCCCAACACACCGCCCAACAGATCGCCACCGTTGATGCCACCCAGGACGTCGCCGCCCGTCAGGCCACCCAGCACGCCGTCCTCGCCCAGCACGCCACCCAGGAGGTCACCACCGAGCAGATCACCGCCGGCAAGGCCGCCCAGCAGGTCACCACCCAGCGCGCCGTCGGCGAGGTGCGCCACGCCGTCGGTCAGGTAGTCCACCTGCTGCGTCACGCCTGAGAGCGCGTCGTGCACGAGCATCGAGCCGAGCAGGCCTTCGGTCAGTGGCGAGACCAGGCCGTCCACCGCGCCGGTGGCCGTGCCGACCACGTCGTCCACCGGATCCAGTGTGTTCGGGTCGTTGGCCGTGAAGCTGTCGCCCAGCAGCGGCGAGAGCGCACCGCTCACGGTGCTGGTCGTGCTGTCCACCAGGCCAGTCACCGGCGCGAGCGTGTCCGTCAGACCCAGGTCGCCCACCAGGGGCAGGCTGTCCAGGCTGGCGACAGTGTCGGAGACCACGCCCGCAGCCGGGTCCAGCAGCTGGCTGCCCGTGCCGCCCTCGCCACCGCCGGTGAGGCCCCCGAGCAGGCCACCCACCAGCCCGTCTTCGCCGAGCACACCGCCGAGCAGGTCACCGCCCAGCAGATCGCCGCCCGTCAGGCCGCCGAGCACGCCGTTCTCGCCCAGCACGCCACCCAGCAGGTCACCACCGAGCAGGTCACCGCCCGTCAGGCCGCCGAGCACGCCGTCCTCGCCCAGCACGCCACCCAGCAGGTCACCGCCGAGGAGGTCACCACCCAGCAGACCGCCGACGACGCCGTTCTCGCCCACCAGGCCACCGACCAGGCCGTCCTCGGTCAGCAGGCCACCGACCAGGCCGTTGTCGCCGAGCACGCCGCCCAGCACGCCCTGGTCGCCCAGCACGGCATCGAGCGGGCCGCCCAGGGTGCCACCCACCAGGCCGCCGACCAGCCCCTGGTCGCCCAGCAGCGTGTCGGTCAGGCCGTCCACGATGCCGCCATTGCCCACGACGCCGCCCAACAGGCCGTCGTCGGCCACAAGGCCACCGACCAGGCCGTCCTCGGCAAGCAGGCCGCCCACCAGACCGTTCTCGGTGAGCAGGCCGCCCACCAGGCCGTTATCGCCCGCGACGCTGCCGAGCAGGTTGCCCACCACGCCGTCCTCGGCCAGCAGGCCGCCCACCACGCCGTCCTCGGCCAGCAGGCCGCCCACCACGCCGTCCAGGCCCGTGGCGCCGAGCACGCCGCCCAGCGGGCCGTCGCTGCTCACGA
>NZ_FTMY01000015.1 GCF_900156165.1 Pseudacidovorax sp. RU35E | reverse complement strand
ACACGGCCCTTGAATCCCGTTTTTTCGCAGACCGGACAGCCTGGACTGTGGTGGAACTGAAGCTGACCCTCCACGCCGTAGCGTTCGGTCCACCGTTCCAGAAGCGTGTTCCGGTCCTCGACCCCGTGAGCGTTGCATCGATGAAATGAGCTTACGACCCAGCGCTCGAGATCTTGATGCGAATGGTCGTTGTCTCCCAGCCCTTGCTTCGCAGGTGTGCCTGCAGCATCGGCGTCATCTGGCGTAACTTCGCTGCTGCGGCATTGCCACGGACGATCAGACACCAGGAGCCGTGCTCGACAGGTCCTGCCTGAAGGCCCGAGAACATCGCGGGTGGAATGAGCGGCTGGATGGCCTTCAGCCGCAACTGACTGTCGCGGACCCTAGACATCAGCCCGGACAAGGCCGGCGAGTCTTCGGTGGCTTGAAGCAAGGAGATTGCTTGGGAACGTCGGTTCATGGACAGGCTCTAAAATGCCCTGTTCACCGGCTTGGGCTGGTGAGGCATGTCGGGGAAGGTACGGTGGGTCTTCTGCTTGGAAGGTCTTCCGATGCCCCCAACTCAACCACTATCTTAGGCTTTCCGACCCGCCGTCTTCCGAGTCCGCTCGAAGCGCGCGCCGATCCAGCATCCAATGGCCACGAACTTCCTCACCCGCCTATTCGGCAGCCGCAACGACCGCCTCCTGAAGCAGTTTCGAAAGAACGCAGAGCGCGTCAATGCGCTCGAGCCGCAGTTCGAGAAGCTTGACGACGACGCGCTGCGTGGCAAGACGCAGGAGTTCAGGGATCGTCTGGCAAAGGGCGAAACGCTGGACGACCTGTTGCCGGAGGCCTTCGCCACGGTGCGGGAAGCATCGAAGCGCGTGATGAAGATGCGGCACTTCGATGTGCAGCTCATCGGTGGCATGGCGTTGCATCAAGGCAAGATCGCCGAAATGCGCACGGGGGAAGGCAAGACGCTCACGGCGACGTTGCCGGTCTACCTCAATGCACTCACTGGCAAGGGTGTGCATGTAGTCACGGTGAACGACTACCTGGCCAGCCGCGATGCGACGTGGATGGGTCGCCTCTACAACTTCCTCGGACTGACGGTGGGTATCAACCTGCCGAACATGCCCAAGGAAGAGAAGCAGGAAGCGTACGGCTCCGACATCACCTACGGAACCAACAACGAATACGGCTTCGACTACCTGCGCGACAACATGGTCTATGAGCCGGCTGATCGTGTGCAGCGTGGCCTGAACTACGCGATCGTCGACGAGGTGGACTCCATCCTCATCGATGAAGCGCGCACGCCGCTGATCATCAGTGGCCAGGCCGAGGACCATACGCAGATGTACCTGGCGATCAACCAGGTTGCTCCGTTGCTGACCCGTCAGGAGGGTGAGGAGGACCCGCGCACCGGAGAAGGCATCACCAAGCCGGGCGACTTCACCGTGGACGAAAAGGCGCATCAAATCTTCCTCACCGAAGACGGCCACGAGAAAGCCGAACAACTGATGAGCCAGGCCGGTCTCCTGCCTGAAGGTGCGTCGCTCTACGACCCCGCGAACATCACGTTGATGCATCACCTGAATGCGGCGCTGCGGGCACGACACCTTTACCACCGCGACCAGCATTACGTGGTGCAGGACGGTGAGGTGGTCATCGTCGATGAATTCACCGGCCGTCTGATGAGCGGCCGGCGCTGGAGCGACGGCCTGCACCAGGCCGTGGAAGCCAAGGAGGGTGTGGAGATCCAGGCCGAGAACCAGACGCTGGCCTCCATCACCTTCCAGAACTACTTCCGCCTCTACGGCAAGCTTGCCGGCATGACCGGCACCGCTGACACCGAGGCCTACGAGTTCCAGGAGATCTACGGGCTCGAGACGGTCATCATCCCTCCCAACCGGCCCAGCAAGCGCGACGACCAGCTGGATCGCGTCTACAAGACCACGCGCGAGAAGTACGAGGCGGCCATCGCCGACATCCGCGAGTGCTACGAGCGCGGCCAGCCGGTGCTGGTGGGCACGTCGTCGATCGAGAACTCTGAAATCATCTCTGGCCTGCTGACCCAGGCGGACCTGCCGCATCAGGTGCTCAACGCCAAGCAGCATGCTCGCGAAGCCGACATCATTGCCCAGGCTGGCCGGCCCAAGATGATCACCATCGCCACCAACATGGCGGGCCGCGGCACAGACATCGTGCTGGGCGGCAATGTGGAGAAGCTGGTCGAGGCGGTAGAGGTCGACGAATCGCTGGATGCCGCCGCCAAGCAGGCGCGCATGGACGAATTGCGCGAGGCCTGGAAGAAGGAGCACGAGTTCGTGCGCTCGCTGGGCGGCCTGCGCATCATTGCGACGGAGCGCCATGAGTCCCGCCGCATCGACAATCAGTTGCGCGGCCGTTCGGGCCGCCAGGGCGATCCCGGCTCCTCGCGCTTCTACCTCAGCCTGGACGATCAGCTGATGCGCATCTTCGCAGGTGACCGCGTGCGTGCCATCATGGACCGGCTGAAGATGCCTGACGGTGAGGCCATCGAGGCCGGCATCGTCACCCGCAGCATCGAGAGCGCACAGCGCAAGGTCGAGGCGCGCAACTTCGACGTGCGCAAGCAACTGCTCGAATACGACGACGTCGCCAATGACCAGCGCAAGGTCATCTATCAGCAGCGCAACGAGATCCTGGATGCCGTTGAACTCGCAGCGCAGATCGATGCGTTGCGCGAAGGCTGCTTCACCGATCTGGTCCGCCAGTATGTGCCGGCCGAGTCGGTGGAAGAACAGTGGGACCTGTCGGGCCTGGAGCGTGCCCTGGCGGCTGACTGGGGCCTGGAGTTGCCACTGGTGCAGGAAGTCGAAGGCGCCGCGGCCATGACCGACGAGGACGTCGTCGAGCGCGTGGTCAAGGCCGCGAACGAGGCCTATGAAGCCAAGGTCGCTCTGGTCGGCCGCGAGCAGTTCACCCAGTTCGAGCGCATGGTGCTGCTGCAGGCCATGGACAGCAACTGGCGCGAGCATCTGTCCTCGCTTGACTACCTGCGCCAGGGCATCCATTTGCGCGGCTACGCGCAAAAGCAGCCCAAGCAGGAATACAAGCGCGAGGCCTTCGAACTCTTCGGCCAGCTGCTCGACACCGTCAAGAACGAAGTGACGCGGCAGCTGATGCTGGTGCGCATCCAGTCGGCCGAGCAGATCGAGCAGGCGGCCGACGACATGGAAAGCCGCGCCGAGGCCATCTCCAACATCACCTACACCGCGCCGACGGAGACCGGTGAACCCGAGGTTCGAAGCACTGCGGCCGCCAGCCCGACGGCAGCCGCTGCAGCCGTGGCCGCTGCCGTTGCCGCCGGCCGTGTGGGTCGCAACGATCCCTGCCCCTGCGGCAGCGGCAAGAAGTACAAGCAGTGCCACGGCAAGCTGAGCTGATCGCCGGCTGAGCCTTTGCCCCTGCGACGCCCCGGCGTCGGCCGCCAACGGTAGGCCGCCGGAGCGTTGCACAACCCGCGTCCGAGAATTTTCAGGAATCCCCATGCCCGTGAACCTGACCGCCCCCGATCCCGCCCAACTGCACCCGGTGCCGGGTGTGCGCATCGGCGTCACCGAAGCCGGCGTGCGCAAGGCCAATCGGAAGGACCTGACCGTGTTCCTGCTCGACGAGGGCAGCGCCGTCGGCGGCGTGTTCACGCAGAACCGCTTCTGTGCTGCGCCGGTGCAGGTCTGCCGGGAGCATCTGGCCGCAGGCTTCGGCGTCCGCGCGCTGGTCATCAATACTGGCAATGCCAACGCCGGCACGGGTGAAGACGGGCTGGTGCGTGCCCGCTCCACCTGCATCGCCCTGGCTCGCCTGCTGGAAGTGGCGCCGGAGCAGATCCTGCCCTTCTCCACCGGCGTGATCATGGAGACGCTGCCCAATGACCGTATCGCCGCCGGCTTGCCTGCCGCGCTGGACGACACGTCGGAAGCGCACTGGGGCCTCGCCGCCGAGGGCATCATGACCACCGACACCGTGCCCAAGGCCTTCAGCCGCCAGGTGACGCTGGGCGGCGCGAAGGTCACCATCACCGGCATCAGCAAGGGGGCCGGCATGATCCGCCCGAACATGGCGACCATGCTGGGCTTCCTGGCCACCGACGCGCGCATTGCGCAGGCGCTTCTGCAGCCGCTGGCCCGCACGCTGGCCGAAGGCTCCTTCAACCGCGTCACCATCGACGGCGACACCTCCACCAACGATTCGTTCGTTGTCATCGCCACGGGCAAGACCGGCCCCGCCATCGACTCGCTGGACAGCGCCGACGGTCAGGCCCTGCTGACGGCCATGCAGGCGGTTGCGCGCGACCTGGCGCAGGCCATCGTGCGTGACGGCGAGGGTGCGACCAAGTTCATCACCGTGCAGGTGGAAGGCGGCCGCGACGCCGCCGAATGCCGGCAGGCGGCCTATGCCGTGGCCCATTCGCCGCTGGTCAAGACCGCTTTCTTCGCCAGCGACCCGAACCTGGGCCGAATCCTTGCGGCCGTGGGCTATGCCGGCATCGCAGACCTGGATCAGACGCGCATCGAGCTGCACCTGGACGATGTCCACGTGGTGACCCGCGGCGGTCGCCATCCCGACTACCGCGAAGAAGACGGCCAGCGCGTGATGAAGAAGAGCGAAATCGTCGTGCGCATCGGCCTCGGCCGTGGCGAGGCCAGCGACACGGTCTGGACCTGCGACCTCAGCCACGACTACGTCTCCATCAACGCGGACTACCGCTCCTGAGAAGGCGCGGGCCCCGCGCCCGCCGCATGCCGCCATGAACGAGAAATTCGAGCGCCTGATCGAACGGGCCGAGCAACTGATCGACCGCATCGAGTCCGTCCTGCCTCAGCCGCTGGGCGCGCCGTCCGACTGGAACGCCGCCATCGCCTGGCGTTACCGTCGGCGCAGCTCCGGCCATGGCCGGCTCGAGCCGGTGCGCCATGTGGCGGCGATGGCGCTCTCCGATCTCAAGGAGATCGATGGGCAGAAAGAAAAGATCGAGCGCAACACCCGCCAGTTCATCGAGGGCCGGCCGGCCAACAACGTGCTGCTGACCGGCGCGCGCGGCACGGGCAAGTCCTCGCTGGTGCGGGCCTGCCTGCATGAGTTCGCGCCGCAGGGCTTGCGTCTGATCGAGGTCGACAAGGCGGACCTGACCGACCTGCCCGACATCGTGGAGGTCGTCTCCGGCCGGCCCGAGAAGTTCATCATCTTCAGCGACGACCTGAGCTTCGACGAGGGCGAGCCGGGCTACAAGGCGCTCAAGTCCATCCTCGACGGCTCGGTGGCCGCGGCGACGCCCAATGTGCTGATCTACGCGACCAGCAACCGGCGCCACTTGCTGCCCGAGTACATGAAGGAGAACCTCAGCTACACGCACACGGAGGATGGCGAGGTGCATCCCGGCGAGGTGGTGGAAGAGAAGATCTCGCTGTCCGAGCGCTTCGGCCTGTGGGTGAGCTTCTATCCCTTCTCGCAGGCCGAGTACCTGGCGATCGTGGCGCAGTGGCTGTCCTCCTTCGGGCTCGATGCTGCCGCCATCGATTCGGCGCGGCCCCAGGCCCTGGTGTGGGCCCTGGAGCGCGGCTCGCGCAGTGGTCGCGTGGCCTACCAGTTCTCCCGCGACTTCGCGGGGCGGATGGCGGCATGACGGAGGCCGCGCCCTCCAACGCGCTGCGCAAGCACACCGAGGTGGCCGTCGGCGTGCTCATCGGGCCGGACGCGGCGCTGCTGCTGTCCACGCGGCCGGAAGGCAAGCCCTATGCGGGCTACTGGGAGTTCCCGGGCGGCAAGATCGAAGCCGGCGAAACGGTCGAAGAGGCGCTGCGCCGCGAACTGCAAGAGGAGCTCGGCATCACCATCGAAGGTGCCGAGGTCTGGCGCGTGACCGAGCACGACTACCCGCATGCGTTGGTGCGGCTCCATTGGTGCAAGGTGTACCGCTGGCGCGGCGAGTTCGAGATGCGCGAAGGTCAGACGATGTGCTGGCAGCAGTTGCCGCTCGCGGTGACGCCGGTGCTGCCCGGGGCCATGCCGGTGCTGCAGTGGCTGGCGGAAGAACGCGGCGTGGCGGGCCCTGTGCTCGCCAGCGGCTGAATGGGCAGCTGCGCCGCGCATCCGACCCTGACTTCGCCCCGTGCCGAGCAAGGCACTGTGCGCGGCCAGGCAGCTTGAGCTCAGCTCTGCAGACGCGGATCGCCGAAGGGCTCGTCGTCGGGCGGGGCCTCGGTGGGCATGCGGAACTGTTCGCTGGCCCAAGCGCCCAGGTCGATGCCCTTGCAGCGTGCACTGCAGAAGGGACGGAAGCGGTTCTCGGGCGAATAGACGCTGTCCTCGCCGCAGGCGGGACAAGGCACCAGGCGAACGGCGGGCTTGTTCTTGGGGGCGGAACTCATCGGCGGTCCAGGGCGGCGCATCAGGCGCACAAGGTCAGCTCGAACGGCGCGTCGTCGGTACTGGGTTGCAGGTGGCCCTGCTCGTCCTGGCGCATCAGCCGCACCGACACCATCAGCCGGTTGCCGCTGATTTCGGGCACGACGTTCAACGAAGGATCGATGCGCAGGCGCAGCAGCTGGAAGCTGCGGCTCTGCGGCAGCGTCTGCTGAAACTGACCGCCGGTGGCGATGACGCGATAGGGCATGTCGGCGTCGCGCAGCAGCTTGAGCAGCAGATATACCGCTTCGGCCAGCGGCGAGAGGCTGGTGGCCCAGCGCTGGAGGTCGGCCCGGCGCTCGGCCGGCGCGTGATGCTGCCAAGCATGGTAGGCCGGCAGGTCGAACTCGCAGGTGCCGGCAGGAATGCCGGCGCGGCTGCGGATGCTCATCAGCCATTCGTTGTCGGTGAGCGCTTGGCCGGCCTTGCCCGCGGCGTTGTTGAGCGACTGGAACGCGCGGTCGAGTTGCTCGACAAAGGCGTCGAGCAACGACTCCTGGATCGCAGGATTGCCGCGATAGCCGTTGAAGACAGCCTTCTGCTTGTCGAGATCGCGCAAGGCCTCGGACTTGAGGTCGGCGCGCCCGGCCACGTCCATGATGTCGAACATCGTGAGCAGCGCGAAGTGGTGCTGCAGCGCCGAGTCGGACGGCACCAGTTCGCCCAGGCGTCGGAAGAGGTGTTCGAGCCGAAGGTAGGTCCGGATTCGCTCGTTGAAGGGATATTCGTAGAGGATCACGTCTCTGGGGGGCTCCTTCGCGACATCATAGTTGCCGCGATGTCACATGGCGTGCCCGAATCCCACTGTTTCAGGGCGTCTTGGGCGTGCCCAGCCGGCCTTGCACTTCCTTGAGCATGATGTCGCCCAACGCATACTGGCCATACATGGAGAAATGCGTGTCGTTGGGGAAGTAGAGGTCGCGCACCTGATGCCGGGCCGACTGCGCATAGGCGAACAGATCGGGCCCGAGGCCACCTGCCCGGAAGCGCTCGAGGAATGCGTCCGAATACGACGGGTCCAGATAGACCGTCGTCTTGTTGGGAATGACCATCCACAGGATCGGGATCGTCTGCGACTGCGCGAAGCGCGCCATCTGCTCGAAGGTCTGCGGCGTCAGTGGACCGTTGGTGAGGTCCTCCTTGAAGAAGAGCGCGCGCTCGCACATGTGGTGAGAGAACTGCTTGCAGCCGTCGGGTACGAAGCGCACCTGGGTGTCGTCACCGAACTGCAGGTCGGTGGTCGAGCGGTACACCTCCTTCATGTTTCGATAGGTGATGAGCCCCGTGGTCAGCTTGGCGGCCCAGTTCAGTCCGAGGTGCGGCACGCCGGACAGCGGGTGGATGAACGGCGCTGGCTTCACCTCGGGTGGCTTGCTCATGGTGGCGCAAGCAGCGCCTTTGCGAACACGCTCATCCAGCAGCCGCTCGACGCTTTCGGCAATCACCAGCCGACCGCGGAAGCCCGCCCGCTGAAGCCACTGAGAGAAGTCGCCGCACAGATAGCCGACCTGCCCCCAGTAGAGGGTCGAGACCTTGTAGCCCGCGCGGACCAACGTGGACTGCCAGTACAGCGTCATCGAGAAGCTGTCGCCCACCACCACGATATCGGCTTCGTTCAGGGGCGAGGACTTGAGCGTCTCAGCCGGCGGGGCGGGCGGGGCCGGCTGCTGCCAGCCGAATTCCGCATCCGACAGACGGCCGATGCGCGTCAGGTCGCCATAGGGCACCGGCGTGAACAGCGTCAGCACCAGCATGGCGCTGACGATCACGAAACCGACGAGGAAGGTGCGAAGCCAGATCGCTGCGTAGTTCATGAACGCTATCAGGGAAGGGGTTCCAGTCCGGCCGCCCGGACGGCGTCGACCATGCGGTTGCCGAAATAGAGCTGGCCCTGCATCGACCAGTGCGTGTCGTTGGGCCAGTAGAGGTCGATGATGCGCAGGCGCTGTTCCTGCGCCATGGCGAACAGGTCGGGCCCCACGCCCAGGGCATTGCTGCGGCCCACGAAGGCGCCGGCATTGCGGGTGTCGAGGTAGACCGTGGTCTTGTTGGGCACCACCATCCACATCACCTTCACCCCTGCGCGGCGGGCGAAGGCGGCCATGAACTCCGCGTCCTGCGGCTGCAGTTCGCGATTGGTGCGGTCGGCGGTCAGGAACAGGCTCTTGTCGCACACACGGCTGCTGAATTGACGGCAGCCGTCGGCCACCGGGCTCGAGAAGATGTAGTCGCCATAGCGCTCGTGCTCCACATCCACCACGCCGTCGGTCTTCACGATGTGCCGTGTGTTCAGGTACGTGAGCAGCCCCGTCATCAAGGGCGACTCCCAGTTGAGTCGGAAGACGGGTGGCGGCTGGGCGGGGCTCTGCGCGGGCACCGGCAGCGCCTTCAGCGGGCGGCGAACCATCGTCTGGCAGCCTTGGGCCTGTTCCAGGCGCTCGGGCAGCAGGCGTTCGATGCTCTCGAGGATGACCAGCCGGCCCTTGAAGCCGATCGATGCGAGCCACTTCGGAAAGTCGGCGCACAGCGGACCACTGCGGTCCCAGTGTGTGGTCGAGACCTTGTAGCCGGCGGCCACCAGGGGCGATTGCCACGCGTAGTACATCGAGAAGCTGTCGCCGATCACCAGGATGTCGGCATCGGCCGGCGCCCAGCCCTGCACGTGGGCCATGGGGATTTCGGGCGGCGTCGAGCGCCAGCCGAAAGCGTCCTCCGAAACGCGGCCGATGCGCGTCAGGCCGCCCTCGGCCGGCTGTGTGAACAGGGTGATCAGGAACAGCGCGACGATGACCGCGAAACCGGTCATGAACACGCCGAGCCAGATCCGCGCGGGCTTGTGCATCACGGCCGCTTCGTCAGAACTGGAAGTACAGGAAGGGGCTGTAGGTGCCCAGCCGCGAGATCGACAGGCCCAGGAGCACGACCGCCACCGCGGCCGTGCATGCGGTGGCCAGGGCCGCCAGGCGCGGGCGTCCCGCAAGCGCCGGTACCACCGGCACCCAGCGCTGCAGGCTGATCGTGGGCGGCAGGGCCAGGCAGATGAACAGGCCCACGAACATCGTCTGGAAGAACTCGGGCTTGCGGTAGGGAATCGTGAACTCGGAGAAGGCCGACATCGAAACGCCGTTGAGCCCCAGCATGCCCTTGTAGATGTGCACGGCGGTGGTCATGCTGTCCGCGCGGAACACCACCCAGGCGACCATCACGCACAGGAAGGTGAGCAGCCAGCGCAGCGGCAGCATCCACCTGCTCGGCGGCCGGTTGCGTCGCACCTTTGCGTTCCAGAGGTGGTTGATGGTGAGGTAGATGCCGTGCAGCGCGCCCCACAGCACGAAGGTCCAGGCGGCGCCGTGCCACAGGCCACCCAGCAGCATGGTCAGGAAGAGGTTGAGATAGCGCCGCGCCTCGCCCTTGCGATTGCCCCCGAGGGGGATGTAGAGGTAGTCGCGCAGGAAGGTCGACAGCGAGATGTGCCAGCGGCGCCAGAACTCGATGATGCTGGTCGACTTGTAGGGTGAGGCGAAGTTGAGAGGCAGGTTCACGCCCATGCACAGCGAGATGCCTACCGCCATGTCGGAATAGCCCGAGAAGTCGAAATAGATCTGAAGCGTGTATGCCAGCACGCCGAACCATGCGCTGCCCAGCGTGGGAATGGTGCCCCCCTGCACGCCATGGAAGACCATGTCCGCGTACTCGCCCATGCGGTCGGCGATCAGGAGCTTCTTGGCCAGTCCGAAGCTGAAGATGGCCAGGCCCAGCGCGATCTTGTTGGTGTCGACGCGGTAGGTCGCCGGATTGGCGAACTGCGGCATCATCTGCGCGTGGTGCAGCACCGGGCCCGCGATCAGGTGCGGGAAGTAGGTCACGAACAGCACGTAGTGCACAAAGCTGCGCTCGTGCACCTTGCCCTGCCAGCAGTCCACCAGGAAGGCGATCTGCGTGAAGGTGTAGAAGGAGATCCCGATGGGCAGTGCCACATGCAGCAGCGGCAGCGGCGAGATGCCGGCCTCGGCCAGGGCCTCGTTCACGTTGCCCAGGAAGAAGTCCGCGTACTTGAAGACACCCAGCAGCGTGAGGTTGACGGTCAGCGCCAACACCAGCATGCGCTTGCGCGTCCGGTCACTGCGTCCGTCCTGTGGCGTGAGCTGCAGGCCGAACCAGTAGTTCATGCAGATGGAGGCGAGCAGCAGTGGGAGCGCCTTCACGCTCCACCAGCCGTAGAAGAAGAGCGACGCCAGCGCCAGGAAGCCTGCCGCCGCCCGCGTGTTGCGCCATCCGATCAGAAAGAAGCCCGCCAGCACCAGCGGGAAGAAGACGAAGATGAACGCGTAGGAATTGAAGAGCATCGGGAAAAGGCTTCTTGTGCGCCGGTTTCGGCGGGGCCGTGCGAGGTCCTGCGCGTATCTCTGCGTTGTGATGCCCGCCTCAGGGTAGGCAGGTCGCGAAGGATCAACCCCGGATTATCGCAAGCCCGGCCTGACCCAACGCTGCCACAACGACTGGACGCATAGAGCGAGCGCGTCCATGCCGAGTTCCTCGTTGTGGATCACGGCGTCGCCCGCGGCGCGGCGCTGTGCGCGCGAGGCCTGCTGCGCAACCACGGCGCGCACCGTTGGCTCGGGCCAGCCGGAGCGGGCCATCACGCGGCGAACCTGCACGTCTTCGGACGCATCAATGACGAGCACCCGGTCCACCATCGCCCGCCAGCGGCGAGATTCCACCAGCAGCGGAACGTCGAACACCAGCATGGCCACCTCGCCAAGCGCGAGCGCCTGCCGCTCGCATTCCTCGCCGATCAGCGGATGCAGCACGGCTTGCAGTCGTTGGCGAACCGCCGGGTCGGCAAAGGCGAGCTCGCGCATCCTCGCGCGGTCCAGGCTGCCATCGGTGGCCTGCATCATGGGGCCGAAGACTTCGACGATGGTGGGCATGGCGCGCCCGCCGGGTGCCGTGAGCTGTCGGGCGATGGCGTCGGTGTCGACCAGACCCGCGCCGAGCGCCTGCAACTGGGCGGCGACCGTGCTCTTGCCGCTGCCGATGCCGCCGGTGAGGCCGATACGGAGCATGTCGCCTCAGACGCCCAGAGGGAAGGCGAAGGGCAGCCACTCGCGCACCGTGGCGGGCCCGAGGATGAGGCAGAGCAGCCCGGCGCCGGCCAGGAAAGGGCCGAAGGAGATGGGCACATGCCGGTTGGCCACACGGCCTACGAGCAGGAGCACGACGCCCAGCACCGCCCCGACCAGCGAAGACACCAGGATGATCGCCAGCAGGAATGGCGCGCCCAGCCAGGCGCCCAGCGCGGCCAGGAGCTTGAAGTCGCCGAAGCCCATGCCTTCCTTGCCCGTGGCCGCGCGGTAGAGCCGATAAACGATCCAGAGACTGAGATAGCCGAAAACGGCACCCCAGATGGCCGAGGTGGGTGAGACGCCGGTCAGTCCGTACGCCGCGCCCATCATGCCCAGCCACAGCAGCAGGTAGTTCAGCGAGTCCGGCAGCAGTTGCGTGTCCAGGTCGATGACGAACTGACAGACCAGGATCGCCGAGAACGCCGCCCAGAGCGCAGCAGCCGGGGTCAGGCCGAAGCGCCAGCCGCACAGGGCGAACAGTGCACCAGTGACGAGTTCCACGGCCGGGTAACGCAAGCCGATAGGCGTCTTGCAGGAACTGCAGCGACCTCGAAGCACCAGCCAGCTCAGCAGCGGGATGTTTTCATACCATCGGATCGCATGGCCGCAGTGACCGCATCGCGAACCGGGCCGCGCCAGGGTGAGCGGAGGTAGCGCGTCGATCTGCTCGAGCGCCACCTGCGCATCCTGCTCCAGCCGCCCGGGCGGCGTGTGCCCCTTGCCGAAGACGAGTTCCCACAGGCTGGCGATGCCCGGTTGCGGCGTCAGATTGGCGGTGGCGTCGACGAGCCAGCCGCGGTACATCATCCGGGGCAGGCGGTGGATGACCACGTTCAGGAAGCTGCCGATCAAAAGGCCCAGCAGGCCGCCCGCGGCGGCATCCACCAGCGTGGGCGACATCAGACGACCTGACCCAGCTTGAAGATCGGCAGGTACATCGACACGACGATACCGCCGATGACCACGCCCAGGATGACGATGATGATCGGCTCCATCAGGCTGGACAGGCCGGCCACCATGGCATCGACCTCGTCCTCGTAGAAATCGGCCGCCTTGCCCAGCATGTGGTCGATCGAGCCCGACTCTTCTCCGATGGCCGTCATCTGCAGCACCATGGGGGGGAACAGGTTGGCACCCGTCATCGCCGTCGTCAGACTGGTGCCGGTGGACACCTCCTGCTGGATGCGGGTGGTGGCCTTGGCATAGACCGCGTTGCCCGAAGCGCCGCCCACCGAGTCAAGGGCCTCCACCAGGGGCACGCCCGCAGCGAACATGGTCGACAGGGTGCGGGTCCACCGCGCCACGCAGGACTTGTCGATGAGCGAACCGAAGATCGGCACCCGCAGCATCAACCGGTCCATGGCCTCCTGGAATTTTTCGTTGCGCTTCCAGGCCTGCATGAAGAAATAGCCGCCGGCGATCAGCACGCCGAAGATCAGCCACCAATAGCTCACGAAGAACTCGCTCATCGCGATCACGAACAGCGTCGGGGCCGGCAGGTCCGCCCCGAAGGAGGTGAACACCTGCTTGAAGGACGGAATCACGAACAGCATGATGATCGTGACGACGATGAAGGCCACCAGGATCACCGCCGTCGGATACATCAACGCCGACTTGATCTTCGACTTGATGGCCTCCGTCTTCTCCATGTAGATGGCCAGCCGGTCGAGCAGCTCTTCCAAGATGCCCGCTGCCTCGCCCGCCTCGATCAGGTTGCAGTAGAGGCTGTTGAAGTACTTGGGATGCTTGCGGAAGGCGGAGGACAGCGAGGTACCGGTTTCCACGTCGGTGCGAATGTCATTCAGCAGCCGCGCCATGTTTGGGTTGCTGTTGCCGCGGCCCACGATGTCGAAGGCCTGCAACAGCGGAACGCCGGCCTTCATCATGGTGGCCATCTGGCGCGTGAAGACTGCCACGTCGCGCGGCTTGATCGCCTTGCCGGAGCGCAGTCGCCGCTTCTTGATCTTCGTGGTGAGGACGCCCTGGCGCCGCAGTGAGGCCTGGACCTGGTTCTCGCCCAGCGCCCGCATCTCGCCGCGAACGGCCTTGCCGTTGCGGTCGCGGCCTTCCCACTCGTAGAGGTTTTCCTTGGCGGCGGGGGGGCGGGTAGGGCTTCGTTTCTGGGCGGCTGTGGCCATGGCAACTCCGGTGGGCGCGCGTTTGAGTCTATTCGTTGGTGACGCCGAGCACTTCTTCCAGCGAGGTGATGCCCTGCATCACCTTCTGCAGGCCTGAACGGCGCAGCGAGCGCACACCCTCGCGCTCGGCCTGGGCGGCGATCTCGAGCGCACTGCCGTCGCGCAGGATGATCTTCTGGATCTCCTCGGAGATCGGCATGACCTGATAGATGCCGACCCGCCCCTTGTAGCCGCCGCTGCAGGCGGGACAACCCACGGGTCGATAGGGCTTCCAACTGCCGTCGACCTCCTCGCGACGGAAGCCGGCATCCAGTAGGGCCTGCTGCGGCAGGTCGGCGGGCAACTTGCACTGGGGGCACAGGCGCCGCGCCAGCCGCTGTGCGGTGATCAGGATCACGCTCGACGCGATGTTGAACGGCGCGATGCCCATGTTGCGCATCCGCGTCAGCGTGGTGGGCGCGTCGTTCGTGTGGAGGGTGGACAGCACCAGGTGGCCGGTCTGCGCGGCCTTGATGGAGATGTCGGCCGTGTCCAGGTCACGGATCTCGCCGACCATGATGATGTCGGGGTCCTGCCGCAGGAAGGCGCGTAGTGCGGTCGCGAAGGTGAGGCCGGCCTTCTCATTGACATTGACCTGATTGACGCCCGGCAGATTGATTTCCGATGGGTCTTCCGCCGTCGCGATGTTGACTCCGGGCTTGTTCAGCAGATTCAGACAGGTGTAGAGCGACACCGTCTTGCCCGAGCCTGTCGGTCCTGTCACCAGGATCATGCCGTACGGCCGGCCGATGGCCGTGAGCAGGCGCTGCTTTTCGTCCGCGTCGTAGCCGAGGGCATCGATGCCAAGCCGGGCGCTGCTCGGGTCCAGAATTCGTATCACGATCTTCTCGCCGAAGAGCGTCGGCAATGTGCTGACCCGAAAGTCGATCACCCGGTCGGTGCCGATCTTCAACTTCATCCGCCCATCCTGAGGGATGCGCTTTTCAGAGATGTCCAGTTTGGAGATCACCTTGATGCGCGAAGCCAGCTTGTCCTTGATGGCCACCGGCGGACTGGCGATCTCGCGCAGTTCGCCGTCGACGCGAAAGCGCACGCGGTAGTTGTGCTCGTAAGGCTCGAAGTGGATGTCCGAAGCGCGCATCGAAAAGGCGTCGAGGAGCATCTTCTGCAGGAAGCGCACCACCGGGGCGTCCTCGACCTCGGACGATGCAGCGGTCTCCTGCGCTTCGTCGGGCTCGCCGACCAGCTCTTCATATTCGAAATCGCCGGTGGTGATCTGCTCCAGCGCGTCCGTCGCTGTGGCCGCGCCGGCGTCGACAAGTCGGGACAGCTTGTCGTATTCGGCCACCACCCAGTCGACGCCGAGCTGCGAGGCGAACTTGATCTTCTCGGCCGCCTGCTGGTCGGACGGGTCGGCAGTCGCCACCACGAGCCGGTTGCCGCGCTTGGCCAGCACCACGATGCGATACGACTGGCACAGGCGCAGGTCCAGCAGGCCTTTGGGCAGGCGCAGCGGATCGACAGCACTCAGATCGACCAACGGCGTTGAGAAGGTGCTCGCCAGAACGTGTGCCAGTTCGTGGGGCGACACCTGTCCCGTGCCCGTCAGTTCGGCAATGAAACTGGTGCGCGACCCGACCGAGCGTTGGTAGACCTGCTCTGCGGCGGGATGGTCCAGAATGCCAGCCGACACAAGCGCGCGCGCGAGGCCGGGCAGCGCAACGGAGCCGGTGTCACGAAACAGGGGGTCGGCGACAGCCATGCGTCGGTGGAAAGGGGTGTGCGGTGCAAACCGTGAGCCAGAGTGGCAATGTACCCTGGTTGCACAAAAACACATTGTGCAACATTGTGTTGCCCCACAAGGACCCGTATTTCGGGCCAGGCCAACAAAAAAGCCCCACATCGCGGGGCTTGTGCTTTCGCCATTTGGGCGAAAGAAAATCTGGTCGGGGTGAGAGGATTCGAACCTCCGGCCTCTACGTCCCGAACGTAGCGCTCTACCAGGCTAAGCTACACCCCGATTGATTGTCAGCATTGACGTCGGAATCAAGTCCGGCGCTCAAGCAGCTGAGCCGCTAACTGTAGCATACCTTTCGAGTAAATATTCGTGGGCAGAGCGGCGAGCGCCGAAATCGCGCGTTCGGCTTCCCGGGCTGCAGCGGCGCGTGTGGCTTCAAGCGCGCCCGTGTCGCGAACCACTTGCACCACCTGCGGAAGTTGCGAAACGTCGCCCGTCTCCAGAGCCGTGCGGACGATGGAGGCCTGTGCGGCATTTCCGTGCTTCATGGCGAGGATGAGCGGCAGAGTGGCCTTGCCCTCGCGGAGATCGTCGCCGACGTTCTTGCCGGTTTCGGCAGCGTCACCGGCATAGTCGAGCACATCGTCCACTACCTGGAATGCCGTTCCAATCGCCTGGCCGTATGTGGCGCACGCTTCTTCAAGGTCCGGAGAGGCTCCTGCCAGGATCGCCGCCAGCCGCGTGCTTGCCTCGAAGAGCTTGGCAGTCTTCGAGCGGATCACCTGCAGGTAGGCGCCTTCGTCCAGTGAGGCATCGCCCATGTTCATGAGCTGAAGCACCTCACCTTCCGCGATGACGTTGGTGGCTTCGGCCAGCACGTCCATGACGCGCATGTCCTGTGCGTCCAGCATCATCTGGAAGGCGCGCGAATACAGAAAGTCGCCGACCAGCACGCTGGCTGCATTGCCAAACGACTCATTGGCTGTCGGACGACCACGGCGCAGCGTCGACTCGTCCACCACGTCGTCGTGAAGCAGCGTCGCGGTGTGAATGAACTCGACCACCGCCGCCAGATTGAAATGTTGAGTGCCTTCGTACCCAAGCGCTCGGCTCATGAGGAGTAGCAGTACGGGGCGCAGCCGCTTTCCGCCAGCAGCAATGATGTAGCGAGAAACCTGGCTCACCAAAGGTACACCCGTGGACAGCCGGGCATCGATGACTCGGTCGACCTCGCCCATGTCGCCGGCCACGAGGTCGAGCGCTGCAAAGGTCGGCGGGGGTGGGCTGGCGGTGGTGGAAGACAAGAGAGAAGGCGCGAGGCGTGGTGATCGGTCAAACGAGCATCGCAAATTATAGGGAAGCGTCGCGTACGCATCTCTCAGCCAGATCGGCGTCGATGCGATACGGCGCTTGTCGTGCTATCATGGAGAGCTTCGCGGAATGAGCCGCGGAGGATCTTTCACAAGAGGTTTCCCATGTACGCGGTCATAAAAACCGGTGGCAAGCAGTATCGCGTTGCCCCCGGCGAGAAAATTAAGGTAGAACAGATTGCTGCGGACGTTGGCCAGGAAATCGTGATCGACCAAGTGCTTGCCGTCAGCGACGGCAGCGCGATCAAGGTCGGCACGCCCCTGGTGTCCGGCGCCACGGTGACGGCCACTGTGCTGTCCCACGGCAAGCATGACAAGGTACGCATCTTCAAGCTGCGTCGCCGTAAGCATTATCAAAAGCGTCAAGGCCACCGCCAGCAGTTCACCGAGCTGCAGATCGGTGCGATTGCCGGCTAAGCCCAGGAGCAGGACACCATGGCACAGAAAAAAGGCGGCGGCTCTACGCGTAACGGGCGCGATTCCAAGCCCAAGATGCTCGGCGTGAAGGCCTTCGGTGGCCAAGTGATCAGCGCCGGTTCGATCATCGTGCGTCAGCGCGGCACGCGCCTGCACGCCGGTGACAACGTGGGTGTGGGCAAGGACCACACTCTGTTTGCGCTGGTCGATGGCCGCGTGTCGTTCGGCATGCGCGGCGCGCTGAACAAGCACGTCGTGAACATCACCCCGGTCTGAGCGGTCTCGCTCTTGCGCGTGAAGCCCCGCTTTGCCGGGGCTTCATCGTTTATGTGCCTCACGGCACGCCTCATTTGTAAACTGCCCTCATGAAGTTCGTCGACGAAGCCTTCATCGACATCGCCGCTGGCGATGGCGGCAACGGCTGCGTGTCGTTCCGCCATGAGAAGTACAAGGAATTCGGTGGCCCCGACGGCGGCGACGGTGGCCGTGGTGGCCACGTCTTCGCGGTGGCCGATCCCAACCTCAACACGCTGGTCGATTACCGGTTCTCGCGTCGGCACGAAGCCAGGCGGGGTCAGCACGGCATGGGGTCCGACATGTTCGGCGCCGCGGGCGACGACGTCACGCTGCGCATGCCGGTCGGCACCATCATCAGCGACGCCGAGACCGGCGAGGTGGTGTGCGAACTGCTCGTGCCCGGCGAGCCCGTCACCATTGCCAAGGGCGGCGATGGCGGCTTCGGCAACCTGCGCTTCAAGTCTTCGATCAACCGCGCACCGCGGCAGAAGACGCCTGGCTGGCCCGGCGAGCGCAAGAGCCTCAAGCTCGAGCTCAAGGTGCTCGCCGACGTGGGCCTGCTGGGCATGCCCAATGCCGGCAAGTCCACGTTGATCAGCGCCGTCTCCAATGCGCGCCCTCGTATCGCCGACTATCCCTTCACGACGCTGCACCCCAATCTGGGCGTGGTGCGTCTGGGTCCGGAACAGAGCTTTGTCATCGCTGACCTGCCCGGGCTGATCGAAGGTGCCTCCGAAGGGGCGGGCCTGGGCCATCTTTTCCTGCGACATCTGCAGCGAACCCGACTGCTGCTGCACGTAGTCGATCTGGCCCCCTTCGACGAGGGCGTGGACCCCGTCGCCCAAGCCAAGGCCATCGTTGGCGAGCTCAAGAAGTACGACAAGGGCCTTCACGACAAGCCGCGCTGGCTGGTGCTCAACAAGCTGGACATGGTCCCGGTCGAAGAGCGCGCCGCACGCGTCAAGGACTTCGTCAAACGCCTGCGCTTCAAGGGACCGGTATTCGAGATCTCCGCCCTCACGCGGGAAGGCTGCGAGCCGCTCATGCAGGCGATCTACCAGCACGTCAAGGCGCAGCAGAAAGCCGAGCAGCCGCCGGAATACATCGATCCGCGCTTCGTCTCGCCCCAGGACTGACCGCCGCTTTCGCCCGCACTCTCCACGGCGCCCGGCGCCGCACGACTCCGTTCCATGACCCGCAACTTCTCGTCCTCCGTCCTGCGCGATGCGCGCCGTCTCGTGGTGAAGGTCGGCTCCAGCCTCGTCACGAACGAGGGGCGGGGGCTGGACGAGCAGGCCATCGGCGAATGGTCGCGCCAGCTCGGCGCGCTGGTGCGCGATGGCCGCGAACTGGTCATGGTGTCGAGCGGAGCGATCGCCGAGGGCATGAAGCGCCTGGGCTGGACCGTCCGCCCCAAGGAGGTTCATGAACTGCAGGCCGCCGCGGCCGTGGGTCAGATGGGCTTGGCCCACATGTATGAGAACAAGCTGCGCGAGAACGGCCTGCGCAGCGCTCAGGTGCTGCTGACGCACGCCGATCTGGCGGACCGCGAGCGCTACCTCAATGCCCGCTCGACCCTGCTGACCTTGCTCGGTCTGGGTGTGTTACCCGTGATCAACGAGAACGACACTGTCGTCAACGACGAGATCAAGTTCGGCGACAACGACACGCTGGGTGCGCTGGTGGCCAATCTGGTGGATGCGGATGCGCTGGTCATCCTGACCGACCAGAAGGGCCTTTACACCGCCGATCCGCGCAAGAACCCCGACGCGACCTTCGTGCACGAGGCCCAGGCCGGCGATCCCGCGCTGGAGCTGATGGCCGGCGGGGCAGGATCCAGCATCGGCCGCGGCGGCATGCTGACCAAGATCCTCGCGGCAAAGCGTGCCGCCGGATCAGGCGCCTCGACGGTCATCGCCTGGGGACGCGAGCCCGACGCGTTGATGCGGCTGGCGCGCGGCGAGGCCATCGGCACCTTGCTGGTGGCCGACACCGCCAAGCATCAGGCCCGCAAGCGTTGGATGGCCGACCACCTGCAACTGCGCGGTGCCGTCGTCGTCGACGAAGGCGCGGCCCGCAAGGTGCGGGGCGAGGGCAAGAGCCTGCTGCCCATCGGCATGACGGCCGTCGAAGGCGACTTTTCGCGGGGCGATGTCATTGCCGTGCGGGATGTGTCCGGCGTCGAACTGGCCCGGGGCCTGGCCAACTACGCCGCAGCGGAAGCGAGGCTGCTGTGCCGCCGCTCGTCCGCGGACATCGAGGGGCTGCTGGGTTATTCGGCCGAGCCCGAGATGATCCACCGCGACAACCTCGTGCTGATGTAGTCGGGCGATCTCGGGGCGCCCTTTGTCCCGCAGAACCAGCAAGGGGGCATGGCCCGTCTTCGCTTCGGTTCAGCAAGCGCCACGGTGCCTTCCGGCGCAGCGCTCAATACGAGAGGACTTCCGGTCGCTTGAGTTCGCGCACCATGTCCGACACGCTCGCGCGCGGCGCGCGTCCGCGGCACAGGGCCTGTCGCGCCAGTTCCGACGTGTAGATCGAGTTGCGCTCATCCAAGCGCTTCCAGTCGGGGTTGTCGGCCATGCGCCACGTGCCGTCGGCCGAGCGTGCGTAGGTCTTGTATTCCGCCGTCGCACAGCGCACGCCCTCGTAGAAGGCATTGACGGCGCTGCCACCTTCGCGCCAACCTAGCACCACGTACCGCACGACGCCGTCCGGCGTGATCGCAATGGTCTGGGGGTCGACGCCGAACTTCAGCGTCATGTAGGCCGGCATTTCGATCTCCAGCGCGCGCCGGAGGTCATAGCTCGGCGGTGGCGGTACCGCCGACTCTTGCCAGTCGGGGTTCTCGAACAGCTGTGCGTGGGCGACGCCCGCCACCAGCGCGGCCGTGGCAACGAGCATCTGCCTGTGCGTCAGAACCGCCAGGAGGCGTCGAGCGAGGCTAAGGGCTTGCAGGCGTCGGACTGTCGGGGTGCGGGGCATGGTCGGTGGCGCTGTTGGGGTCGGGGTCGAAGGACGCCCCCGGCGGCAGTTCGAAAGTGGGCGCCGCAGCAAGAGGCGCATGCGGAGGCCGATCACGATGATCGACCTCTCGGCCACGCATGCTGCCGCGCAGGAAGCGGTTGCGCATGTCGGGCCGCGGCAGGAAGCGGGCCAGTTCGGTCAGCGCCATCTCGTAGACGCCGCGCTTGAACTCGACCACCACGTCCAGCGGAACCCAGTAGTCGTGCCAACGCCAGGCGTCGAACTCGGGATGGTCGGTGGCACGCAGGTTCAGATCCCAGTCGTGCCCTACAAGTTGCAGCAGATACCAGATCTGCTTCTGGCCTTTGTAATGGCCGCGGGCGTCGCGGCGGATGTAGCGGTCGGGCACCTCGTAGCGCAACCAGTCGCGGGTGCGGGCCACGATGCGCACGTGGTCGGGCATCAGGCCGACCTCTTCGTGGAGCTCGCGGTACATGGCCTGCTCGGGTGTCTCGCCCCGATCAATCCCGCCTTGAGGAAACTGCCAGGAGTGGGTGCGGATGCGCTTGCCCCAGAACACCTGGTTTTTCTGGTTGAGCAGGATGATGCCGACGTTGGGCCTGAAGCCGTCCCGGTCAAGCATAATCAAACCCCAATTTTTGAACTGGTTCGATTATGCATAGATCGATGCTGGCCGGGGCTTGACGCCGGCCAGCCCAGTTCCCGGCCCCGCGCCGCGTGCGGCACGCCGCCTTCCTTCCTCCAGCTTCTTGCCCTGCAGTCGATGAAAGCATCCCGTTTCCTGGTGTCCACACTCAAGGAGGCCCCGGCCGACGCCGAAGTGGCCAGCCACCGGCTCATGACCCGTGCCGGCATGATCAAGAAGCTCGGCGCGGGTATCTACACGTACATGCCCATGGGTCTGCGCGTGATCCGCAAGGTGGAGGCCATCGTGCGCGAGGAGATGAACCGCGCCGGCGCCATCGAGATGACCATGCCGGTGGTGCAGCCCGCCGAGCTCTGGCAGGAGACGGGCCGCTTCGACAAGATGGGCCCCGAGCTGCTGCGCATCAAGGACCGGCACGAGCGCGATTTCGTTATCCAGCCCACCAGCGAAGAGGTGGTGACGGACATTGCGCGGCAGGAGATCCGCAGCTACAAGCAGCTGCCCAAGAACTTCTACCAGATCCAGACCAAGTTCCGCGACGAGCGCCGTCCGCGCTTCGGCCTGATGCGTGGGCGCGAATTCATCATGAAGGACGCCTACAGCTTCGACCGCAGCCCCGATGCGGCCAAAGCGAGCTACCAGGTGATGGCCCAGGCCTACCGCCGCATCTTCGACCGCTTCGGCCTGCGCTACCGCGCCGTGGCGGCGGACAGCGGTGCCATCGGTGGCGACCTGAGCGAGGAATTCCAGGTCATCGCCGCCACGGGCGAGGACGCCATCGTCTACTGCCCGGACAGCGACTACGCCGCCAACATGGAGAAGGCGGAGGCGCTGGCGCCCGCCGGCCCGCGCGGCGCGGCGATGCAGCAGATGACCAAGACGCCGACGCCCGGCAAGTCCACCTGCGAGGACGTGGCGGCGCTGCTCGGCGTTCCGCTCTCGACCACCGTGAAGTCACTGGTGCTGGCCACCGACTTGCTCGACGACAAGGGCGCGATCAAGGCCACCCAGGTCTGGCTCCTGCTGCTGCGCGGCGACCACGACATGAACGAAGTCAAGGTCGGCAAGCTGCCTGGCCTGGCCGGCTTCCGATTCGCCACCGTGGGCGAGATCGAGGCCCACTTCGGCTGCAAGCCCGGCTACCTGGGCCCGCTCCAGATGAAGCGGCCAGTCAAGGTCGTGGCCGACCGCGAGGTGGCACTGATGGCCGACTGGATCTGCGGCGCCAACGAGCCCGACTTCCACATCACCGGCGTCAACTGGGGCCGCGACCTGCCCGAGCCCGATCTGGTGGCCGACCTGCGCAATGTCGTCGCGGGCGACCCGTCGCCCGACGGCAAGGGCGTGTTGGCCATCGAGCGCGGCATCGAGGTGGGCCACGTCTTCTACCTGGGCACCAAGTACAGCCAGGCCATGAACGCCACCTTCCTGGAAGAAGACGGCAAGCCGCGTCCGCTGGAGATGGGCTGCTACGGCATCGGCATCACCCGCCTGCCCGCTGCTGCCATCGAGCAGAACCACGACGAGCGCGGGATCATCTGGCCCGACGCGCTGGCGCCTTTCACCGTGGTGCTGTGCCCGATTGGCATGGACCGCAGCGCCGAGGTCAAGGCGGCGGCAGAGGCAATGTATGAGCAACTGCTCGCCGACGGGGTGGACGTGCTGCTCGACGACCGCAACGAGCGCCCCGGCGCCATGTTCGCCGACTGGGAGCTCATCGGCGTGCCGCACCGGCTGGTCATCTCCGACCGCGGCCTGAAGGAAAGGCAGTTCGAGTACCAGCATCGCCGCGACACGGCGGCCACCAAGGTGCCGGCGGCCGAGGCGGCGGCCTTCCTGAAGGGCCGTCTGGCAGTGTGACCCGGCATCCGGCCTCCGCCGACGTGCAGGCCGGCGGGCCGCTCGGCCTTGCTGCGGTTGCGGCCGCAGCTGTGCCTGGCGATGTGGCCGCGCCGACACCTGCGACACAGCCGCGGCGCCGCAGCTTTCTAGGTCGCGCAGTCGGTGTGGCCTCCTGGGCTGGACTCGTCGGCCCGCTGTGTCTGCCGACCATCGCGCATGCCGGCGCCCAGATCGAGGAGCCGCTGGCCGACGCCGTGCGGACCACGCTCAGTTCGGCCATCCTGAACAACGCTCCGCCGGTGCCGGAGTTCGACGACTTTGCGGGGCGCCTGCAATACCTGCGGTGGCTGGGTGCCATGGGCGACCGCCTTCAGCGAAAGGTGCCGGACTTCCAGACGCGCAAGGAGCTGCTCCAGACCATCTGGTACGAAAGCCGCCGTGCCGGGCTGGACGTGAGTTTGGTCCTGGGCCTGATCCAGGTCGAAAGCAACTTCCGCCGTCATGCCATCTCGAGCGCTGGCGCGCGCGGTTACATGCAGGTGATGCCCTTCTGGGCGCGCCTGATCGGCGATGGCGATGCCGCCAAGCTGTTCAGGCCACAGACCAATCTGCGCTTCGGCTGCGTGATCCTGCGGCACTACCTCAACCAGGAGCGGGGCGACCTGTTCATGGCGCTGGGCCGCTACAACGGCAGCCGCGGCCGCGCGCCCTACCCGCAGGCCGTGTTCGCCAATCAGCGCAACTGGGCTTTCGATCTGACCCGGCCGGGCGGCACCCAGAGCTGACGCCGCCCAGGCCCCGCCCGCCGCCTGCGCGCACTTTCCCTCAACTGCGCGCCGCTCCTTCGGGCCGCGCCGCCGCGGGGCCGCCGCGCGTGACCATCACTTGGTCGATGCGGTGGCTGTCCACATCCATCACCTCGAAGGTGAAGCCGGCCCAGCTCACGCTGTCGGTGCGGCGTGGCACGCGGCGCAGCATCACCATCAGGAAGCCGGCCAGCGTCTCGTACTCGTCCTCGTGCGGCATCTCGTCGATGCCCAGGGCGCGCTGCACGTCCTGGATGGGCGTGACGCCGTCGATCAGCCAGGAATGCTCGTCGCGCTGCACGATCTGCTGCTCGTCGGTCGAGGCCGGCACCAAGTCGCCCATGACCGTGCTCATCACGTCGTTGAGCGTGATGACGCCCACGACCAGGCTGTATTCGTTGACCACGATGGCGAAATCCTCGTGGGCGGAGCGGAACTGCTCCAGCACTTCGGTCAGCGTCAGCCGGTCGGGAATGACCAGCGCCTTGTGGATCGGCAGGCCCTGGTCGAAGGACAGGGGCTGGCCGCCCAGCACGCGCTGGAACATGTCCTTGGCGTCGACATAGCCCAGCACATGGTCGATGTCGCCCTCGCAGACGGGGTAGGCGGAATAGGGCTCGGCCACGATGCGCGCGCGCAGCACCGACTCGGGATCGTCGTGGTGCAGCCAGGCGATGCGCTCACGCGGCGTCATCACGCTGTTGACCATGCGCACGTCCAGCTCGAACACGTTGGCGATCACCTGGTGCTCTTGCGCCGCCAGCACCCCGGCGCGGGTGCCGGCCTCGGACATGGCCAGGATGTCGGCGAGGGTGATCTTGTCCTCGCGCACCATCGGCAGGCCCAGCAGCTTGAACAGGCCATCCGTCATGCGGGTGAACAGCCAGGTGAGCGGCCCCAGCAGCCTGATCAGCCAGCGCATGGGGCGCGCGATGCGCATGGCCATGCGCTCCGGCTCGCTCATGCCCAGCCGCTTGGGGAACAGGTCGGCGAAGACCAGGAAGGCCGCGATGATGGTGATGAAGGAGGCCGTGAAGGCGGCGCGCTGGGCGTTTTCCCCGTCCAGTGCCAGCTCGAACAGGCGGGCGAAGTAGGGCGTCAGCGCCCCTTCGCCGACCACGCCACCCAGAATGGCGATGGCGTTCAGGCCGATCTGCACCACGGTGAAGTAATGACCCGGCTGCTCCTGCAGCGCGATGACCTCCTGCGCGCGCGCGTCTCCGTCGTCGGCCAGCTGGCGCAGGCGCAGCCGACGGGCGGCGGCGAGCGAGATCTCGGCGACGGAGAAGAAGGCGCTGACGGCAATCAGCAGCGCGATCAGGAGCAGGCTTTGGGTCAGGGTCATCGGCAGGCAGGAAGTGGCGCCGGCCGGAGGATAGCGCCCTGCTGGCGCCGCGCCGATGGTTCCCGGCCCCTTGCCCGGCAGCGGGACCGGGTCGAGGCTACTGCACGAAGCCCATGCGCGGACGCTGGCCGGCGGCGCTGCGCGGCAGGTCGTCCACCTGCATCTGCTCGCGGCGGGCCAGGCGGGCATTGCCGAAGCCGGTCATCAGCGCGCGGCGCATCTCGCGCGGAGCGAGGCTGGCCAGGACGTCGAGCACGTCGTCGGCCGGCTCGGCCGCCAGGTGCCGGCCCCAGTCGTGCTCGGCGCGGATCGACAGGTACAGGTTGCGCGCGATGCGCCGTGCCTGCTCGGCCGAGGGCGCCTCGATCTCGAACACGTTCATCCGGTTGAGGATGGGCTCGGGCACGCTGCGCTCGTCGTTGGCGGTGGTGATCCAGATGACCTGGCTGGCGTCGATGGCCACCTCGGCGAATTCGTCGACGAAGTGGTGCGCGGTGTCGTGCTCCAGCAGGCCGTAGAGCGCACCGAGCGGGTCGTACTGCGCGTCGGCACTGGCCTTGTCGATCTCGTCCACCACGATCACCGGGTTGGCGTACTGGCCGTCCACCAGCGCCTCGAACACCTTGCCGGGCTTGGCGCCCTTCCATTGCGAGGAGGCGCCGGAGAGCAGCCAGCCGGCCGTCATCGAACTCATCGGCACCAGCTGCATGCCGGTGCCCAGCAGCTCGGCCAGCTTGCGCGCGAAATGGGTCTTGCCGATGCCGGGCGGGCCCAGCAGCAGCATGGGCGTCACTTCGAGGCCGTCGCGGCTGTCCTGGGCCAGGGCGACATGGCGGCGCACGTCGTCCAATGCGTCGGTGAAATTGGGGAGCTGCTCGTAGAGCGCGGCCATGTCGGGCACGCCGCTGGGCTTGACCTGGAATCGCTCCGGGCCGCGCTCGAGCATGCGGGTGTAGGTGCTGCGCAAGGTCTCGTGATCGCGCTCGGGCAGCTTGGCGAGCCGGCGCTCGACCTCGTGCGTCTCGTAGACGCTGCGCAGTTGCGCCACGGGCAGCTGGAAGCCTGCGCTGGTGGGAACGAGACTGCGGGAATCCATCGGGAACACCTCCGTATCGAACATCAACAACACCTGGTGCGATACAGCATAAGACGTGCCCGCGCCGCTTGCACGCGGGCCCCAGGGGCCGACAGGCGATGTTGCTTGGCGACTACAGGAGGGGAGGCCGCGTCCGAAGGGCGGGGCGCGCACCATGAAAAACGGCCCGCGCAAGGCGGGCCGATCGGGGCGCGGAGGCGCCCGTCAGGGAGGCAAGAAGGGCTGCCCTCAGGCGGCCTGGGTCAGCATCTGCTGCAGTTCGCCCGACTCGTACATCTCCATCATGATGTCCGAGCCGCCCACGAACTCGCCCTTGACGTAGAGCTGGGGGATGGTGGGCCAGTTGCTGTATTCCTTGATGCCCTGGCGGATCTCGGCGTCGTCCAGCACGTTGACCGTGGTCAGCGCCTTGGTGTCGAGGCCGCAGGCCTTCAGGATCTGGACGGCGCGGCCGGAGAAGCCGCACATGGGAAAGCTCGCGTTGCCCTTCATGAAGAGCACGACATCACTCGACTTCACGATGCCGTCGATGCGTTGCTGAACGTCGCTCATGGGGTTTCCTGTGGGTGGTGGGGTGGTAAGGAAGTGGATTATTTCACCGGGGCCCAGGTTCCGCCGGTGCACCGGGCAATGCCGGACAGGTCGTGGCGATGCTGGATGTCGGCGAAGCCCGCGTCGGCGAGCAACTGTCGGACGGCGGCGGCCTGGTCGTGGCCATGTTCGAGCAGCAGCCAGCCGCCCGCGGCCAGGTGGACGGGCGCGTCGCGCACGATCTGCCGCAGGTCGTCCAGGCCGTCGGTGCCGGCGACCAGGGCGGCGCGGGGCTCGTGGCGCAAGCCGGGCAGGTGCGGGTCGCCTTCGGCGATGTAGGGCGGGTTGCTGACGATCAGGTCGTAGGCGGCCCGGGGCGCGCCTTCGAGCCAGGAGGCCTGGCGGAAGGCGACAGGCAGGCCCAGACGCTGGGCATTCGTTGCCGCCACCGCCAGGGCATCGACGCTGGCGTCGACCGCCTCGACCCGCGCGTCGTGCCGGGCGCGCTGCACGGCCAGGGCGATGGCGCCGCTGCCAGTGCCCAGGTCCAGCACGCGCGGCGCGCTGCGGCCCTGCAGGCAGGCCAGGGCCCAGTCGACCAGCGTCTCGGTGTCCGGTCGCGGCACCAGCACGCGGGCGTCGACCCGCAGGTCGAGGCCGTGGAATTCCTTCTCGCCGAGCAGGTAGGCGGCGGGCTCGCCGGCCAGGCGCCGCTGGAAGAGGGCGGCGATGCGTGGCCAGTCTTCGGCGCCGAGCGCGTCGCTGTCGTGCGTCAGCAGCCAGGCTCGGTCGTGCGGCGCGCGGCCGAGGGCGAACAGCAGCAGCAGTTGGGCATCGAGCCGGTCCAGGCCAGCGCGCAGGCCAGCCTGGAGTGCGGCGGCGATGCTGGACGGCGCAGCGTCCGCGAAGAATGAGGAATCGGAAGGGGCGTCGCCTGGGGCGCGAGAGCCATCCAAAACAGCCGGACGCCCGCTCATGCCTGGCTTGCCTCCAGCTCCGCCAACTGTTCGGCCTCGCGCGCGGCCTGCAGCGCATCGAGCACCTCGCCCAGGTCGCCTTCCATCACCGCGCCCAGCTTGTAGAGCGTGAGGTTGATGCGATGGTCGGTGAGCCGCCCCTGCGGGAAGTTGTACGTGCGGATGCGGTCGCTGCGGTCGCCGCTGCCGATCAGGCCTTTGCGCAGGGCGGCCTCCTTGGCGGCGCGCTCGCTGCGCTCCTTCTCCTGCAGCCGGGCCTGCAGCACCTGCAGCGCCTTGGCCTTGTTGCTGTGCTGGCTGCGGCCGTCCTGGCATTCGGCGACCAGGCCGGTGGGCAGGTGCACCACGCGCACGGCGGAGTCGGTCTTGTTGATGTGCTGGCCGCCGGCGCCGCTGGCGCGGAAGGTGTCGATGCGCAGGTCGGCCGGGTTGAGGGTGATGGCCTGCGTCTCGTCCGGCTCGGGCATCACGGCCACCGTGCAGGCACTGGTGTGGATGCGGCCCTGGGTTTCGGTGGCGGGCACGCGCTGCACGCGGTGGCCGCCGGATTCGAAGCGCAGCCGGCCGTAGGCGCCGTCGGCCTCGACGCGCAGCACCACTTCCTTGTAGCCGCCGATCTCGCTTTCGCTGGCGCTCATGATCTCCAGCTTCCAGCCCTGGCTGGCGGCATGGCGGGTGTACATGCGCGCCAGATCGCCGACGAACAGGGCCGACTCGTCGCCGCCGGTGCCGGCGCGGATTTCGAGGAAGGCGTTGCGGGCGTCGTCCGGGTCCTTGGGCAGCAGCAGGCGCTGGAGTTCGTCGGCCAGCTGCTGCAGCTCGGCCGTGGCGGCGGCGATCTCCTCCTGCGCCATCTCGGCCATGTCGGGATCCTGAAGCATGTCGCGGGCGCTGGCCAGGTCGGCCTCGCGCTGGCGGTAACGCGCCCAGCGGCCCGCGATGGCCGTGACCTCGGCGTGCTCGCGCGAGATGGCGCGGTACTGCGCCATGTCGGCCATGATGTCCTCGCGGGAGAGCAGGAAGTCCAGCTCTTCCAGGCGCTGGGCGAAGCGTTCGAGTTGGTGGCGGAGGAAGTCTTTCACGGGCGAAGCGGAAGGGGGAACGGGGCCGTGCGGCCAGGGCGGCGCAAGGCGGTTGCGCGGCGGAAGGGAACAGCCCCGGTGCAGAGGAGGCTGCAGGGAGCGAGCGTCGCTAGTTGTCTCGGCGCGGGTCGCCGTTGCGCAGGAAGAGCCGGCTCACCGTCTGCGCGGTCTGCTCGCGGTGGGTGGCGTCGCCGGCGTGCAGTTCGGCCAGGGCGCCGTGCAGCATCTTCTGCGTGAGGCCGCGCGACAGGGCCTCCAACACCGCCTCGACGTCGTCGCCCCGGGCGAGCTGCCGGCGGGCGCGGGCCAGCTCGGCTGCGCGCCAGGCATCGGCCTGGGCCTGCAGCTGCTGGATCAGCGGCACGCTGCTGCGCTGGTCCATCCAGTGCAGGAAGTTCTGCACCCCGGCGTCGATGATGGCCTCGGCCTGGGCGACGGCGGCCTGGCGGCTGGCCTCGCCCTGGCGCACCACGTGGGCGAGGTCGTCCACGGTGTAGAGGTAGACATCTTCCAGCGCCTTGACCTCGGGCTCGATGTCGCGCGGCACCGCCAGATCGACCATGAACATGGGCCGGTGCTTGCGCACCTTGAGCGCTCGCTCCACGGCACCCAGGCCGATCAGCGGCAGGGTGCTGGCGGTGCAGCTGACCACGATGTCGAACTCGGCCAGGCGGCCGGGCAGGTCGGCCAGGCGCATGGCCTCGCCGCCCAGGCGGCTGGCGAGCTTCTCGCCGCGCTCGAGCGTGCGGTTGGCGATGACGATGCTGGCGGGTTGGCGCGCGGCGAAATGCGTGGCGGCCAGGTCGATCATTTCGCCGGCGCCGACGAAGAGCACCCGGGTCTCACGCAGGTCCTCGAAGAGCTGGCCGGCCAGGCGCACGGCGGCGGCGGCCATGCTGATGGAATGGGCGCCGATCTCGGTGGAGGTGCGCACTTCCTTGGCGACGGCGAAGGAGCGCTGGAACAGCTGGTTGAGCGTGGTGCCCAGCGCGCCGGCCGTCTCGGCGGCGCGGATGGCGTCCTTCATCTGGCCCAGGATCTGGGCCTCGCCGAGCACCATGGAGTCGAGGCCGCTGGCCACCCGGAAGGCATGGCGCGCGGCCTGGCCGTCGGTGAGCGTGTAGGTGTGGGAGCGAAGCAGGGCCGGCGAGACGCCGCCGCTGCCGGCCAGCCAGTCGACCGTGTGCTCCAGTGCAGGCCGGTCGGCAGCGCAGTAGATCTCGGTGCGGTTGCAGGTGGAGAGGATGGCGGCCTCCACCGGCGGATGGCCGCGCAGGCCCACGGCGCTGCGCAGACTCTGCAGGGTGGGCGCGATCTGGTCGACGGCAAACGCGAAGCGGCCGCGCAGGTCGAGCGGCGCGGTCGTGTGGTTCAAGCCGAGTGCCCAGACTGCCATAACCGCGCATTATAAAATTTGCGCCCCTCCTCGGCGCCCTGCACTGCAGCAAACCCTCCTATCGCAGTCATTGCCGGACGCATCGCGGCGCATGTCTCCCCTCCAGTTTCTCGATCACCTGCTCAATTTCGTGGCGCCTGCCGTGGTCGTGGCGGCGTTGCTGGCCCTGGGTTTGCGCGTGCTGCAACGCGCACGCTCGCTGCGCGTGCCGCTGTGGAAGCAGGTGGCCCTCACCACGGGCGCTGGCGCCGCGACGCTGCTCGGTGGACTGATGCTGACGGACCACGATGGGCGCATGGCCACCTACGCCGCACTCGTGGTGGTCGCCGGGACTGTCCAGTGGGCGCTCCTGCGCGGCGGGCGCTGATCCCGTTTCGCTCAATTTCCTGCGGGTAAGCCCGAGCTTTTCGGGGCCTCGTCCAACTCATAACATGAATATGAATTCATGTTCATGTTGAGTTGATGCAGGAAGAACTTGTCCAGAAAGCCGCCGGCACGCTGCCGGCGCAACATGCCGTCGCGCCCAAGCGTCCGCGCGGCCAGGAGCGGCAGCAGGCGCTGATCGAAGCCGGGCTGCAGTTGACTGCGACGCGCCGCTGGTCCGAGGTGACGGTCAGCGACATCGCCCAGGCCATCGGGTGCTCGGTCGGCACCTTCTACACACGCTTCCACAACAAGGAGGCCTACTTCGCCGTGCTGCAGCAGTTGCTGGCAGAGGTGCTGCAACAGCGGCTCGACGCCTTCCACGCCGCGCCGGAGCGCGAGGGCGAGACGCCGGCCCAGTTCCTCCAGGCCTGGGTCGGGCTGATGGTCCATTCCTTCCGGCTGCACCGCGGGCTCTATGCCGCGGCGCTGGGGCAGACCCAGCAGCAGCCGCGCGATGCCAACACGGCGCATCCGCTGGCGCAGCTGCGGCTGGTCACGCGCGGACGGCTGGTGGCGGCCATGGCGCGCTGGCCGCAATGGCAGGGCGAGGCCGCCGCCGCGCGCCTGGGCTTCGCCCACCAGATGCTGCACGGGCTGCTGGTCAGCGCCGTGCTCACCGACCCGGGGCCCGTCCGCCTGGACGAAGCCGCCGTGGTCACGCAGACCGCCGAGGCGCTCGGCGCCTACCTGGGCATCGTGCCCGCCCACCCGGATACCCAGCCATGAAGACCGCCTACGGCCCCACCCTCGACCTCCAGCGCCTGGCCGCGGCCGGTGCGCCGCCGGAGGACGGCGAGGACTTCGACGACGCCCGGCGTGGCTTTCTCGGCAGCGACGACGAGGCCGAGGTGGCCGGCGTCTCCGGCGCGTCCGTCTGGAGCCTGCGCCCCTACGCCTTCCTCGACGACGAGACGCCCGCGCCCACCGTCAACCCGGCCCTCTGGCGCCAGGCGCGGCTCAACCGCATCCACGGCCTCTTCCAGGTCACGCCGCGGATCTTCCAGGTGCGGGGCTACGACCTGGCCAACATCACCTTCATCGAGGGCGACGAGGGCCTGATCGCCCTCGACGCACTCACCGTGCCCGAGACCGCCGCCGCCGCGCTGCGCCTGTACCGCCGCCTGTGCGACCCCGAGGGCCGACGGCCGCTGCACACGGTGATCTACAGCCACAGCCACAGCGACCATTTCGGCGGCGTCGCCGGCCTCGTCTCGCAGAAGGACGTGGATGCCGGCCGTGTGCAGGTGATCGCGCCGGTGGGCTTCATGCACCACGCGGTGGCCGAGAACGTGATCGGCGGCGTCGCCATGGCGCGGCGGGCGCAGTTCCAGTTCGGCCACACGCTGCCGGTGGGCGCCGACGGCCAGGTGGATGCCGGTCTGGGCAAGAGCCTGCCGCGCGGCCGGCCCTCGCTGATCGCGCCCACCTGGGAGATCGTGCAGGACGTCGAGGCCCACACCATCGACGGCGTGGCCATCGAGTTCCAGCTGGCGCCCGACACCGAAGCGCCGGCCGAGATGCACTTCTACTTTCCTGGCGAGCGCGCCCTCAACCTGGCCGAGAACGCCACGCGCACGCTGCACAACCTCTGCCCGCTGCGCGGCGCCAAGGTGCGCGATTCGCTCGCCTGGTCCAAGTACCTGCACCAGGCCTTGCAGCGCTGGGGCGACCGCAGCGACGTTGCCCTGGCCCAGCACCACTGGCCCACCTGGGGCCAGGACCGGGTGCAGGGCTTCCTGCGCGAGCAGCGCGATCTGTACCGCTGGCTGCACGACCAGACCGTGCGGCTGATGAGTCACGGCCTCAAGTCGGCCGAGATCGCCGAGGGGCTGACCATGCCGGGCCCGCTGGCGCGGCGCTGGCATGCGCGCGGCTTCTACGGCACCGTCTCGCACAACGTGAAGGCCATCTACCAGCACTACCTGTCCTGGTACGACGCCCATCCGGCCAACCTGCATGCGCATCCGCCGGTGGCGGCCGCCGAACGCTATGTGCGCTACATGGGCGGCATCGACGCGCTGGTCGAGCGGGCGCGCGAAGACCTGGATCGTGGCGACTACCGCTGGGTGGCCGAGGTGATGAAACATGCCGTCTATGCGCACCCGGACCATGCCGGCGCCCGCGCGCTGGCCGCCGAGGCGCTGGAGCAGATGGGCTTCGCCGCCGAATCCGCCACCTGGCGCAATGCCTTCCTGCTGGGCGCGCGCGAATACCGCGAGGGCCCGCCCGCCGCGCCGGCCGTGCCCGGCGGCAGCGCCATGCTGGCGGCGCTGGGCAACGGCCTGCTCTTCGACGCGTTGGCCGTGCGCCTGAACGCACCGCGCGCCGGCGAGCTGGCCTGCGTGGTGGGCCTGCATCTGGTCGACAGCGGCGAGCACTGGCGGCTGGAGCTGTCCAACGGCGCGCTGAGCCCGATCCGCGTGCCCTCGGCCGAGGCGCCCTGCGACGTGCACCTGACGCTGCCGCGCCGTGCCCTCAATGCCCTGCTGGCGCGCCAGCAGACGCTGCCGGAGCTGGTAGGCGCCGGCGAGGCTCAACTGCGCGGTGATGCCAGCCTGCTGCCGCGCTTCTTCGGCCTGCTCGACAACTTCAGCGGCAGCTTCCCGGTGGTCGACGCGGCCCGCTGGCCCGACTGACTGACCGACGGCTGCGCGGGAGGTCGCCGCGCACAGCGGGTGGCGACCGACCCCGCGCCCAGGCTCCGATTCCTTCCAGCGTTCAGGAGACGCGCCATGCCCAAGAACAACAACCCGGAAGAGCACTTCGACTACGTCATCGTCGGCGGCGGCACCGCCGGCTGCACGCTGGCGGGCCGGCTGAGCGAGGACCCGCGCGTCACCGTCGCGCTGCTCGAAGCCGGCGGCAGCGACGCCAGCGGCTGGGTGACCGTGCCCATGGGCCTGATCGGCACCGTGCCCACGCGGCGCATGAACTGGGCCTTCGAGACCGAGCCGCAGCCGGGCCTGGGCGGCCGCTGCGGCTACCAGCCGCGCGGCAAGGTGCTGGGCGGCAGCTCGTCGATCAACGCCATGATCTACGTGCGCGGCCATCCCGCCGACTACGACGAGTGGGCGGCGTTGGGCTGCACCGGCTGGAGCTGGCAGGAGGTGCTGCCGTACTTCCTGCGCAGCGAGGGCAACACGTCGCTGCCGGCTTCCGCGCTGCATGCGACCGACGGGCCGCTCAAGGTCTCCGACATCCGCTCGCCCGCCGCCTTCAACCAGCGCTTCCTGGATGCCGGCGCGCAATGCGGCTACGCCATCAACCCCGACTTCAACGGCGAGCGGCAGGAGGGCGTGGGCTGGTTCCAGGTCACGCAGAACGGCGGCGAACGCTGGAATGCGCAGCGGGCCTACCTGGCGCCCGCACGTAGCCGGCCGAACCTGCGCGTGATCACCGGCGCCCACGCGCTCGGCCTGCGCATGGAAGGGCGGCGGGTGACCGGCGTGGACGTGTCGGTCGACGGCCAGCGCCGCAGCCTGATGGCGCGCGCCGAGACGCTGCTGTGTGCGGGAGCCTTCGGCAGTCCGCAGCTGCTGATGCTCTCGGGCATCGGCCCGGTCGATGAACTGCAGTCGCTGGGTATCGCCGTGCGCCATGCGCTGCCGGGCGTGGGCCGCAACCTGCAGGACCACCTGGACTGCGTGCTCTCGCGGCGCTGGTTCGACCTGGAGCTCTTCGGCCGCACGCCGCGTGGGCTGGTCTCGCTGTTCCAGCACTGGGGCCGCTGGCGCAGCCAGCGCGAGGGCTGCTTCTCCACCAACTTCAACGAATCCGGCGCCTTCCTGTGCAGCCGGTCCGGGCTGGCGCGGCCCGACATCGGCCTGCACTTCTCGCGCGCCCAGGTGCAGGACCATGGCCGCCGCCAGATGCCCGGCCATGGCTACGGCCTGCATGCCTGCGTGCTGCGGCCGGCCTCGCGCGGCACCGTGGGCCTGCACAGTGCCGACCCGCATGCGGCGCCGCGCATCGACCCGGCCTTCCTGTCCGATCCGCAGGACATGGCGGCCATGGTCGAGGCCTACCGCATCTGCCGCCGCATCCTGGCGGCGCCGGCCTTCGCCGACGTGCGCGGCATCCCCGGCCGCGCCGAACCGGACCCGTCAGACCGCATGGGCGTGGAGGCCTACATCCGCGCCACGGCCGACACCATCTACCACCCCGTCGGCACCTGCCGCATGGGGCAGGACGCGCAGGCCGTCACCGACCCCCAACTGCGCGTGCGCGGCCTGGACGGCCTGCGCGTCGTCGATGCCTCGGTCATGCCCCGGCTGATCGGCGGCAACACCAATGCGCCGACCTACATGCTGGCGGAGAAGGCGGCCGACCTGATCCGGGGCCGGTCCACGCCGGCTGCGACGCCCGCCCCGACGCCTGCGGCGGAGACCGCCGCCCTCGCCGCCGCGTAGGTCGCACGCAGGCGCAAGTCACACGCGCTCGCCGCATCCCGCCTTCCGCCCCCAGCACCGAAACCCAGGAGCCCGCCATGCCCGCAGCCCAACCGCCCGAAGCCCCCGCCTACCAGGGCCATGCCGGCCGCACCCTGGCCGAGTCGCGCCCCTGGTGGCCGGAGCCCGCCCTTCCTGCGCCCGGCACGCCCAATGTGCTGGTGGTGCTGTTCGACGACGTCGGCTTCTCCGACTTCGGCTGCTACGGCTCGGACATCGCCACGCCCGCCATCGACGCGCTGGCGCGGCAGGGCGTGCGCTGCACCGGCTTCCACACCACGGCCATGTGCTCGACCACGCGGGCCTCGCTGCTCACCGGCCGCAACCACCATGCGGTGGGCATGGGCTGCCTGGCCAACTTCGACTCGGGCTACCCGGGCTACCGCGGCAAGATCGCGCGCGATGCGCCGACGCTGGCCGAGATGCTGCGTCCGCACGGCTACAACAACTACATGGTCGGCAAGTGGCATGTCACGCCGGTCAGCGAGACCGGCCCCGGGGGCCCCTACGACGGCTGGCCGCTGCGCCGCGGCTTCGACCGCTTCTATGGCTTCCTCGATGCCGAGACCGACCAGTACAGCCCGGAGCTGGTCCAGGACAACACGCTCATCGCCGCGCCCGGCACCTTCGAGAGCGGCTACCACCTGACCGAAGACCTGGTCACGCAGGCCATCCGCATGATCGCGGACCACCAGGCCGACCGGCCGCGCCAGCCCTGGTTCACCTTCCTGGCGCTGGGCGCCTGCCACGCGCCGCACCAGGCGCCGGCCGAACTCATCGCGCACTACGACGCCCGCTTCGCCCACGGCTGGGACGAGGAGCGCGCCCGCCGCCTGGCGCGGCAGATCGCGATGGGCGTGGTGCCGCCCGGCACGCAACTGCCCGAGCGCAACCCTGGCGTCGAGGCCTGGGACACGCTGCCGCCCGATCAGCAGCGCCTGTTCACCCGTCTGCAGGCGGCCTATGCCGCGATGCTCGACCATGCCGACCAGCACCTGGCGCGGCTGGTCGCCTTCCTGGAGGAAGCGGGCCTGCGCGAGGACACGCTGATCCTCGTGCTCTCCGACAACGGCGCCAGCCAGGAAGGCGGCCCGCTCGGCATGGTCAATGCGATGGGCCCCTTCAACCTGCTGCAGGAGACGCTGCAGACCAAGCTCGCGCGCATCGACGACATCGGCGGGCCCGACACGCACAGCAACTTTCCCTACGGCTGGGCGATGACGGCCAATACGCCGCTCAAGCGCTACAAGCAGAACACGCATGGCGGCGGCATCCGCGATCCGTTGGTGGTTTCCTGGCCGCGCGGCATCGCCGGCGACTGCGCGCTGTGGAAGGGCTTCTGCCACGTCAGCGACCTCGCGCCCACGGTGCTCGACCTGCTGAAGCTGGCGCCGCCCACGCAGGTGGAGGGCGTGGCCGCGCAGCCCATGACCGGCCAGAGCTTCGCCGCCTGCCTGCGCGATACCGCCGCCGCCTGGCGACGCGGCCCGCAGTACTTCGAGATGTTCGGCCACCGGGGCCTGTGGCACGAAGGCTGGAAGGCCGTGGCCTGGCATGCCGTCAACACGCCCTTCGAGGCCGACGTGTGGGAGCTCTACCACCTGGACGAGGACTTCTCGGAGACGCGCGACCTGGCGGCGGTGCATCCCGAGCGCCTCGAAGCGTTGAAGGCCCTGTGGTGGCGCGAGGCCGAAGCCAACCAGGTGCTGCCGCTGGACGATCGCTTCGCGCCGCGCTTCGCCGAGAACGGCCGGCGCGTGCACGGCCCGCGCACGCACTTCGTGTTGCATGCCGGCATGGGCCACCTGCCCAACGACGTGGCACCCGATGTGCGCAGCCGCGACTACCGCATCGAGGCCTACGTGCGCATCGACCGCGCCGATGCCAAGGGCGTGCTGGTCGCGCATGGCGACGCCACCTGCGGCTACAGCCTGTACCTCAAGAACGGCCACCTGGTGCACGACATGAACGTCGGCGGGCGCCATCACCTCATCGTCTCGGAGCGGCCCTTCGCGCCAGGCCACCACGTGCTGGGCCTTCAGATGCGGCTCGGACCCTGGGTGCGCGTGCGTCTGCCGGTGATCGGCCTGACCATCATGCCTTCGACCCGCACCGTGACGCTGCTGATGGACGGCGAGCCGGTGGGCCGGCTGGACACGCGCATGCTGGGCTTCAACAGCCAGGTGTCCTTCTCGGGCCTGGACATCGGACTGGACCGGGGCAGCCCGGTGTCCCACTACGAGTCGCCGTTCGTCTTGCAGGGCGCGCGGCTGTTCCGCGTCGAGTACCAGCTCGATCCGCTGCAGCGCCTCGATCCCGAACTGCTGGCGCTGGTGGAGATGGCCCGGCAGTAGCCGATCGCATCGCCCCTAGAACGACACAACGACAGGAGACAACCATGCAACGCCGAGAACTGCTTGCCGCCGGCCTGGCGGCCCTGCCTGCCCTCGCGCCCTTGCCGGCGCGGGCACAGACGCCCCTGCGCATCGTCACCACCGACCAGCCCGGCGGCGGCATGGACGCATTGCTGCGGCCCCTGGCCGACCGCCTGGGCCAGAGCCTGGGCCGCCCGGTCCTGGTGGAGAACCGCGCCGGCGCCCAGGGCCGCATCGGCGGGCAGGTGGTGGCCACCAGTCCGCCGGACGGCAACACGCTGCTCGTCACCGTGCAGGCCGGCGTGGTCATCAATCCGCAGGCCTATCCGAGCTGGCCCTACAACCCGCTCACCGACCTGGTGCCGGTGACGGACATGGGCCGCGGCAGCCTGCTGCTGCTGACCGGGCCGGCCATGCCCGCCAACGACTTCGCGGGCCTGGCCAAGTGGCTGCAGGCCCAGCCCAAGGGCAGCGTGAGCTATGGCACCTACAGCCCCGGCACCATCTCGCACTTTGGTGGCGAGCTGCTGGCCAAGGCCCTGGGCGTGGACATGGTGGCCGTGCACTACAAGGCCTCGGGCGACCAGGTGCGCGACCTGGCGGGCGGGCAGGTCGCGCTCGGCTGGGGGCCCGCGGCCGGGTCGGTGGGGCAGCTGATCAAGAGCGGGCGCCTGAAGGCCATGGCCTACCTGGGCCCCAACCGCCTGCCGGCTTTCCCGGGGGTGCCGACCATCCGCGAGCTGGGCCATCCGAGCGTGGAGATGGACGGCTGGATCGGCGTCTTTGCGCCCCGCGGAACGCCCGCCGACGCGGTCACCACCCTGCAGCAGGAGATCGGCCGGGCCATCGCCGCGCCGCAGATGCGCGACCTCTACCTCAACGTGGGGTTCACGCCCGGCGGTGCGGCGCCGGGCGAATTCGCGCAGCTGGTCAAGTCGGACTGGCAGCGCTTTGGCGAAACGATACGGATGATGAACTATCGGCCGGAGTGAGCGTGCAGCCCGCCCGAGCGCAGCCTCGCGTCAGGCCAGCGGTGCGGGCGCTGGCGGGGTGGCCGTGACCACGGGCGTCACCAGCGGCAGCCCCGCCTGCTTGAAGTCTTCCAGCATGGTGAAGAGCAGGTCGCTCTTCACCCCGCCGGCCACGCGCGGGCTGTTGACATAGGCGATCGCCTGGAAGATCAGCATGCCGTTCTCGATGCCCTCCAGCGACACCGAGGGCGCGGGCGTGGGCAGGATGGACGGGTGCGCTGCGCAGGCCGCCAGCATCAGATCGCGCACATGGCGCGCATCGCTGGCCAGCGGCATCGGCAGGCGGATCAGGACTCGACCTTCGGCATTGGCCAGCGTCATGTTGCGCACGGTCTTGGTGATGAATTCCGAGTTGGGCACGATCACCGTGGAGCGATCGGCCAGCTGGATCTCGGTGGCGCGCACGTTGATGCGCCGCACGTCGCCCTCGGTGGTGCCCAGCACCACCCAGTCGCCCACCTTCACCGGCCGCTCGGCCAGCAGGATCAGGCCCGAGATGAAGTTCTGCACGATGGCCTGCAGACCGAAGCCGATGCCCACCGACAGCGCGCTGGCGATCCAGGCGATGCGGTTGATGCCGATGCCCAGCGCCGACAGCGCCATCGCGACCACCAGCACGCCGCCTGCGTAACCCAGCAGTGTGGTCAGCGAGCTGCGCATGCCGGGCTCCAGGCCCGAGGCGGGGAAGTAGCGCGTGTCCAGCCACACGCGCAGCACCCGCAGCGCGACGAAGCCCGCCACCAGCACGGCCAATGCGCTGAACAGGGCCGCGGGCACGAACTGGAACTCGCCCACCTGCAGCCCGCTGCCGAGCTGGCCGGAGCGCTGCACCACCTCCTCGGGGCCCGTGCCGAGCGGCGCCATCAGCGTGACGATCAGGTAGAAGAACAATGCCAGCCGCAGCACGCCCGATAGCAGCACGGCCGCCTGGTCCAGCCGCGTGGGCTGCAGGCCGAAGCTGGCCGCCAGCCGCTGCCCGGTGGCGCTGCGTGCTGCCAGCAGGGCCATGCAGAGGTCGTCCACGAACTTGAACAGCACGTAGAAGGCACAACCCACGATGCCGGTCCAGATCAGCTGGCTGGCGACCAGGCTGGCCAGCGCCACGTAGCCACTGGCGAGCAGGCCCACCACGGTCAGCAGGACCACGCCCACCAGGCCCCGCAGCAGGCCGACCCACACGGGCCGCACGGTCTGCGCCGGCGTCCCGCCGTTGCCCGCCGTCGTGTCCACAACGGTGGCCGCGTCCTGCACGCCGCCGCTCGTGCCGCCGGTGGCGGCAGGCCGCAGCCGGAACATCAGCGTGGCGACCAGCAGGGTCAAGGCCGCCGCGGTGGCCGCCTGGGTTGCCTGCAGGGCCGCATAACTGGCCTCCACGAGCGCATTCACCTGCGCTGGAATCCACACCAGGGCACCGACGATGGCGACCAGCAGTGGAAAGGGTCGCAGCCGCATCGCCATGGTGTCTGCGATGGGCGGCAGCCGCCAGGAGCGCCGCGCATTGGCCAGCAGGGCACGGCCCAGGCTGAGCACGAAGGTCATGAACAACGCGACGCCGATCAGCTCCTTGACCAGCTCACGCGCCGCCTCTCCCAGCAGTTGCCGGTCTTCCATGAGGCCTCTGAGGCCGTGCAGCGCCAGCGCCACCAGCAGCATGTTGACGAAGACCACGGCGATGACGAGCAGCGAGCGCCGCAGCCGGCCTCCAGGCAGGAGGCGCTGCGCCAGCGCCACCAGGGCACGCTCGGCCAGCATGTTGCCCAGGGTGATGATCAGGAGCGCCAGCAACAGGGCGGAGAGGACCACGCCGCGCTGCCCTGGCATCAGGGCGGCCGACACGGCAGTGCGCAGCTCGGTGAGCAGGGGCCGCAGTCGGTCGCGGTCGTCCGGCCAGGCATCGGCCAGGCCGCGCCAGAAGGCGGGCGACAACGGTGACGCCGTGCGCTCGGTCAGGCGGGCCTCGAAGTCCTGGCGGCGCTTGTTCAACAGTTCGGTGGCGCGCTGCTGGGCATCGACCACCACCAGCCGGGCCAGGCGGATGTCGGCATCCACGCCGTTGCGCTCGCGCGTGAGCGCGGTCCGCTGCCGTGTGACGTCCGGGTCTTCGGTGGTGCCGGCGGCGGGTGCCGGGCCCAGTTCGCCCAGGCGGGCGTTCAGGTCGTTGAGCTGGCCGGTGCGCAGGTCGATGAGTTTCTGCGCGGCGATGCCGATGGCGTCGACCTGGCGCACCAGCAGGCGGGCTTCATCGCTGGTCTCGGCCGACTTGGGCAGCGCCGTGAGCTGCGCACGCAGCGTGTTGATGTCGGCAGGCGCATCGGCCTGGCCTGCGGCGCCCGCAGCGGCGGCGGCCGTTTGGGCCTGAGCCTGGGCCTGGACGCCGGTCAGTGGCAGCAGGCCTGCCCACAGGGCCAGCCACAAGGCGAGGAGAAGGAGAAGACGCGGAGTCCGGCGCATCCGCTGGATCATAGGCAGGCGGCCCGACGGGGACTGTCGGCCAGCGCTGTCACTGCGCCAGCCGACCGGCGGGCGGCGGCCGACTCAGCCCGCGGGCGAGAACAGGTCGATCCGGTCCGTGATGATGCCGTCGGTGCCCAGATCGATGAGTCGCTGCGCCGCCCAGTCGTCGTTCACCGTGTAGCTCAGCTGCCGGAATCCGGCGGCGCGGGCATCGGCCACGGTCTTCGCGTCCCACAACGCGTGGTTGCAGACGATGGCCGTGCAGCCGAGCTGGCGCGCGAGATCCAGCCAGTCGCTGCGCAGGGAGTCGAGCAGCAGCGCGCGCGGCAGCGCTGGTTCGGCGTCGCGCGCGGCGGCCAGGGCATCGGGGCGGAAGGAGCTGAGCAGCGGCTGCACCGCAGCGCCGGCCCACAGGCGCGCCGCCTCACGTGCGACGGCGGCGCCGGTCTCGGCATCGGTCCCGGGCGTGGGCTTGATCTCGATGTTCAGCAGGTGGCCGTTGGCCAGGCAGAAGCGCGCCAACGCGGCCAGCGTGGGCAGCGGCTCGCCGGCATAGCGGCGCGAATGCCAGCCGCCCGCGTCCAGCTGCGACAGGGTCGACCAGGGTTGCTCGCCGCCGATGCCGGACCTGCCGGTGGTGCGGGCCAGCGTGGCGTCGTGCATCAGGAAGACCACGCCGTCCTGGCTGAGCTTGGCATCGCATTCGAACATGCGGTAGCCATGTTCCGCGCCCAGCCGGAAGGCGGCCAGCGTGTTCTCGGGCGCGAGCCTGCCGGCGCCGCGATGGGCGATCCAGCGGGGATAGGGCCAGGGGGGCACTCAAGCCTCCAGGCGCTTGCCGGATCCGGCATCGAACCAGTGCAGCCGCTCCTCGCTGGCGCCCAGCCGCAGCGTGTCGCCCACCTTGGGGGCGGGCTTGTCTGCGTCGGTGCGCATCACGATCTGCTCGTCGCCGATGCGGCCATAGACCAGGCGTTCGGCGCCCAGCAGTTCGACCTGCTCGACATTCACGCTCCAGCCCGAATCGTGCTGGGCGATGTGCTCGGGGCGGATGCCCAGGATCTTGCCGGCCGGCACGCCCGGCGCGTTCTTCAGCAGGTTCATGGGCGGCGAGCCGATGAAGCTGGCCACGAAGGTGGTGGCGGGCCGGTGGTAGACCTCTTCGGGCGTGGCGAACTGGTCCATCACGCCGCCGTTCATCACGATGATGCGCTGGGCCAGCGTCATGGCCTCGACCTGGTCGTGCGTGACGAAGAGCGAGGTGATGCCCAGCTCGCGGTGCAGCTTCTGGATCTCCAGCCGGGTCTGGGCGCGCAGCTTGGCGTCCAGGTTGGACAGCGGCTCGTCGAACAGGAAGACCTGCGGCTGGCGCACGATGGCGCGGCCCATGGCCACGCGCTGGCGCTGGCCGCCCGACAGCTCGCGCGGCTTGCGCTCCAGCAGGTGGCCCAGTTCGAGGATCTTGGCCGCCTTGTCCACCCGCGTCTTGATCTCGTCCTTCGGCACGCCCTGGATGCGCAATCCGTAGGCCATGTTGTCGAAGTTGGTCATGTGCGGGTAGAGCGCGTAGTTCTGGAACACCATGGCGATGTCCCGCTTGGCCGGCTCCACGTCGTTGACCACCCGCCCACCGATGGCGATCTCGCCGGCGGAGATCTCCTCGAGCCCCGCCACCATGCGCAGCAGCGTCGACTTGCCGCAGCCCGACGGCCCCACGATGACGACGAACTCGCCATCGCGGATGTCGGCCGACACGCCATGAATGACCTGATTGGCCTTGGCACCCTTGCCGTAGCGCTTGATGACGTTGCGAAGGGAAATACCGGACATAAGAAAACTAAAAACAGGTTGCGACGTTGGAAGAGGCGCGATCCAGGCGGGGGACACCGCGGAACCGGCTTTGCCGGGCCGCTGGTGTCGCCCCCTTGAGGGGGGATTCGGCTACACGAAGTGAGCAAGAAACGGGGGTGGGCTCATTTCTCGGTGTCAACAAGGCCCTTGACGAACCATTTCTGCATCAGGATCACGACCACCGCCGGCGGCAGCAGCGCCAGGATGGCCGTCGCCATGATGATGTTCCAGTCGTTGGCCGCGTCGCCGCTGGCGATCATGCGCTTGATGCCGATCACCACCGGGTACATGTCCTCGGTGGTGGTGGCCAGCAGCGGCCAGAGGTACTGGTTCCAGCCGTAGATGAACTGGATCACGAACAGCGCCGCGATGGAGGTCTGCGACAGCGGCACCAGGATGTCCTTGAAGAAGCGCATGGGCCCTGCGCCGTCGATGCGCGCCGCCTCCACCAGCTCGTCCGGCACCGACAGGAAGAACTGCCGGAACAGGAAGGTGGCCGTCGCCGAAGCGATCAGCGGCACGGTGAGGCCCGCATACGTGTTGAGCATGTTCAGGTCCGACAGGACCTTGTAGGTGGGCAGGATGCGCACCTCCACCGGCAACATCAGCGTCACGAAGATCATCCAGAAGACGAGCTTCTTGAACGGGAAGCGGAAGTACACGATGGCGAAGGCCGACAGCAGCGAGATGGCGATCTTGCCGATGGCGATCACCAGCGCCGTGACCAGGCTCACCCACATCATGCGGCCCACGGCCGCCTTGGAACCCTGCGTCTCGGCGGTACCGGTGAGGGCGGCGGTGTAGTTCTCGATCAGGTGCTTGCCGGGCGTGAGCGGCATGGGCACCTGCACGATCTCGTCGCGCGTGTGCGTCGAGGCCACGAAGGCCAGGTAGATCGGGAAGGCGATGATCAGGATGCCCAGCAGGAGCACCACATGCGAAAGGACCGTCAGGCCGGGGCGTCGTTCAACCATGGTGACTCGATCAGTACTGGACTTTTTTCTCGACGTAGCGGAACTGCACCACCGTCAGCACGACGACGATCAGCATCAGCACCACCGACTGGGCGGCCGAGCCGCCGAGGTCGAGCGCACGGAAGCCGTCGTGCCAGACCTTGTAGACCAGGATGGCCGTGTCGCGCCCCGGGCCACCCTCGGTGGTGGCATGCACCAGCGCGAAGGTGTCGAAGAAGGCATACACCACGTTGATCACCAGCAGGAAGAAGGTGGTCGGCGACAGCAGCGGGAACTGGATGGTCCAGAAGCGCCGCATGGGCCCGGCGCCATCGATGGAGGCCGCCTCGATCAGCGCCTTCGGGATCGACTGCAGGCCCGCGAGGAAGAACAGGAAGTTGTAGGAGATCTGCTTCCACACCGCCGCCACCACGATCAGCGACAGCGCCTGGTTGGAGTTGATCAGGTGGTTCCAGTCGTAGCCCATCCTGCGCAGGCCGTAGGCGACGACGCCGATCGAGGGCGAGAACATGAACACCCACAGCACCCCTGCCACGGCGGGCGCCACTGCATAGGGAATGATCAGGAAGGTCTTGTACGCCAGCGCCCCGCGCAGGATGCGGTCGGCAAAGATGGCCAGCATCAGCGACAGCGCGATGCCGCAGCCGGCCACCAGCACCGAGAAGATGGCCGTGACCTTGAAGGACTCGATGTAGGCCGGGTCCTGAAACAGGTGCTGGAAGTTCTCCAGCCCCACGAACACGGTCGACGTGCCAAAGGCGTCCTCACTCTGCAGGGACTGCAGCACGGCCTGGCTGGCAGGCCAGAAGAAGAACACCAGGATCACCGCCATCTGGGGCGCGATGAGCACCCAGGGCAGCCAGGAGGATCGGAAGAGGACGCGTTTTTCCATGGGGCATCGAGAAACAGGAACGCCCGCAGCGCGGAGCAGTGCGGGCGGTCGGGAGTCTACGTTGTGTCAACATTCGCGGCCCCTGCGTCCCCCGGTGTCACGGGGGGACCTGGGGTCGCGCATGCGACAGCGCAAGGGGCGAAGGTCAGCTGCGCGTGGCCTTCTGGAATCGCTCCAGTTGCTCGTTGCCGCGCTGCACGGCGGCGTCCAGCGCCTCCTTGGCGCTCTTCTTGCCAGACCAGATCTGCTCGGTCTCCTCGTCGATGATGGTGCGGATCTGCACGAAGTTGCCCAGGCGGATGCCGCGCGACTTGTCGGTGGTCTTGCGGATCATCTGCGTCACGGCCACGTCGGTGCCCGGCTTCTCCTTGTAGAAGCCGGACTTCTCGGTGAGCTCATAGGCGGCCAGGGTGATCGGCAGGTAGCCGGTGCGCTTGTGGCTGGCCGACTGCACATCGGCGTTCGACAGGAACTTGAAGAAGTCCGCCACGCCCTTGTACTCGGCCGGCTTCTTGCCCGCCATGATCCACAGGCTGGCGCCGCCGATCACGGTGTTCTGGGGCGTGCCGTCCACGTCGGGGTAGTAGGGCAGGGCCGAAAGACCATAGGCGAACTTGGCGTCCTTGGCCACGCGGGCGTACAGGCCCGACGAGCCGGTCATCATGGCGCACTCGCCGGCCGGGAAGGCGGCGTCCGGCACATTGCCACGGCCCTTGTAGACGAACAGGCCCTGCTTGGCCATGTTGGCCAGGTTCTCGAAGTGGCGCACATGCAGCGGCGAATTGAAGGCCAGGCGCGCGTCGGTGCCGCCGAAGCCGTTGTTGCGCGTCGCGAACAGCGTGTTGTGCCAGGTCGAGAAGCTCTCGAGCTGCGTCCAGCTGATCCAGCTGGTGGTGAAGGGGCACTTGTGGCCGCTGGCCTTGAGCTTGGCGGCGGCGGCGACGACCTCGGGCCAGGTCTTCGGTGCCTTTTCGGGGTCCAGCCCGGCTGCCTTGAAAGCGTCCTTGTTGTAGTAAAAGATCGTCGTCGAGCTGTTGAAGGGCAGGCTCAGCATCTGGCCGTTGGGGGCCGTGTAGTAGCCGGCCACGGCGGGGATGTAGGCCTTGGGATCGAAGCTCACGCCGCTTTCCTTCATCACCTCGGCCACCGGCTTGATGGCGGCCTTGGAGGCCATCATCGTGGCCGTGCCCACTTCGAACACCTGCAGGATGTGCGGGGCGTTGCCCGAGCGGAAGGCGGCGATGGCGGCGGTCATCGACTCGTCATAGGTGCCTTTGAAGGTGGGCACCACCTTGTATTCCTTCTGGCTCTCGTTGTACTGCTTGGCGAGGTCGTTGACCCACTCGCCCAGCGGGCCGCTCATGGCGTGCCACCACTGGATCTCGGTCTGTGCGTGCGCCGGAACGGCGGCCATGACGGCCACGGTGGCGGCTGCAGCAAGTTGCGTGAATCGCATGAAGACTCCTGGATGCGAATGACAAAAGTGAAAAGACTATGGCTGTCTTGTGACAGCATGACGGCGGGTTGTCGCATGGCTGGCACTCCGAGCTCAAGCGGGGAAACCCTTTTTGCGGCCAGGGCGGCGCGCATGCGCTGCGGCGGTGCAGCAGGCTTCAACCATACTCGACCGTTTTGACAACGTGTTGATGCCAGGCATGACGAAGACCACCTCGCTGGACAAGGGCAAGATCAGGTTCCTGTTGCTGGAGGGCATCCATCCTTCCGCGGTCGAACTGCTGCAGGCCTCCGGCTACACGCAGGTGGAGGTCCTGCCCGGGGCGCTCGAAGGCGAAGAGCTGAAGGCCCGCCTGGCCGACGTCCACTTCCTGGGCATCCGCTCGCGCACGCAGCTCACGGCCGAGGTGTTCGCCGCCGCCCCCAAGCTGGTGGCCGTGGGCGCCTTCTGCATCGGCACCAACCAGATCGATCTGGACGCGGCCCGCGAGCATGGGGTGGCGGTGTTCAACGCGCCGTACTCCAACACCCGTTCGGTGGCAGAGCTGGTGCTGGCCGAGGCCATCCTGCTGCTGCGCGGCGTGCCCGAGAAGAACGCTGCGGCCCATCGCGGCGGCTGGCTCAAGACCGCCGACAACGCCTACGAGATCCGCGGCAAGACGCTGGGCATCGTGGGCTACGGCTCCATCGGCGCGCAACTGTCGGTGCTGGCCGAGGCGCTGGGCATGCATGTGGTCTTCCACGACGTGGTGGCCAAGCTGCCGCTGGGCAATGCGCGCCAGGCCCGCAGCCTGGATGAGCTGCTGGCCCAGTCCGACATCGTGAGCCTGCATGTGCCGGAGCTGCCCTCCACGCAATGGATGGTCGGCGAGGCCGAGATCGCGGCCATGAAGCCGGGCGCCATCCTCATCAATGCCTCACGCGGCACGGTGGTGGTCATCGAAGCGCTGGCCGCGGCCCTGCGCGAGCGTCGGCTGCTCGGCGCCGCCATCGACGTCTTTCCCAAGGAGCCCAAGAGCAACAAGGATGAATTCCAGTCGCCGCTGCGCGGGCTGGACAACGTGATCCTTACGCCGCACATCGGTGGCTCGACCATGGAGGCGCAGGCCAACATCGGCGTCGAGGTGGCCGAGAAGCTGGTGCGCTACAGCGACAACGGCACGACCACGCGCTCGGTCAACTTTCCTGAGGTGGCGCTGCCGGCGCATCCGGGCAAGCACCGGCTGCTGCACATCCATCGCAACGTGCCCGGTGTGCTTTCGGCCGTGAACCAGGTGTTTGCAGACCACCACATCAACATCGCGGCGCAGTACCTGCAGACCAACGACAAGGTGGGCTACGTGGTGACCGACGTGGATGCGACGTCGTCCGACGTGGCGCACGAGGCGCTGGCCAAGGTGCCGGGGACGATCAAGAGCCGGGTGCTGTTCTAGGCGCCGCGCCGCGCCTGCCTCGGCGTCGCTTGCGGGTCCCGCCGGGGCCGCCTCGCAGCACTGCCGAAGCCGCGGCCACTGCCGCAAGAGCCGGCCTCGGGTGCCCGTACGATGGCGCTCCTCGTCATTGCCGGGAGCGTCCATGCCACTTCGAGTCGTTCAGCAGGGGTCGCCGCGTGCCGCGGACGAAGGCACGCGCATCGGAACCGTCCGCCGCCCGCCCCGTGGTGTGTCCAAGGCGGCGTTCTCGTCGGGCAACTGGTACGACGTCTGGTTCCCCGTCCTGGCGCCCTCTGCCGACACCCTGAAGCAGGGACGCGAGGCCGAGACGCCGCAGCAATGGTCCGCCTTCGTGCGCAAATTCAAGGCGGAGCTGAACACGCCGGAGGCTCAGCAGTCGCTCGACCTGCTGGCTGTCCTGTCGCGCGACGCCAACCTGTCCGTCGGCTGCTACTGCGAGCATGAGAGCCGCTGCCATCGCTCGGTCCTGCGCGAACTGCTGGCGGCCCGCGGCGCCGTCTTCGCAGGCGATGAGACCGCGTAACGTCCTCTCCTGCCATAACTTTCCTCGTCTTCCATTGCCTCCATGCCACGCATCGACCATGTCGCCCTCTGGGTGCACGATCTGGACGCCATGTGCGCCTTCTATGCCCGCGCTTTCGATGGCCAGGTCGGGTCGCTCTACACGAATGCCGCCAAGGGATTCGCCTCCCGTTTCGTGGCCTTCGGCGACGGTGGCCGGATCGAGTTCATGACCACGAGCACGCTGGCGCCGCTGGCGGCGGCACCCGGCAGCCAGCGCATGGGCCTGACGCATCTGGCCATGGCGGTGGGCAGCGAGGCCCGGGTCGACGCACTGACGAAGGATCTGCAGCGCCAGGGCGCGCCGTTGCTCGACGGGCCGCGGCGCACTGGCGACGGCTACTACGAAAGCGTGGTACTCGACCCTGAGGGCAACCGGATCGAAATCACGGTCTAACCTGCCCGATGTGGAGGGCGCGGCCGCGCATGGGCCTTGACGAGCGCCGCCATGAGGGCGGCGACTAAAATCCGCCCCCCGGTTCAAGGGCGCGAGGCGCCCTGCCGTGGCGCCTTCCCCCGATGAATGCCCCGACCGCGCTCAATGCGCTGCTGTCGCAGGCCGCCGAGCCGGCGCGTCTGCGCGAGATTCCGTACAACTACACCAGCTTCTCCGATCGCGAGATCGTGATCCGCCTGCTCGGCAGCCGGGCCTGGGAGCTGCTGCAGAGCCTGCGCGACGAGCGCCGCACGGGCCGCTCCGCCCGCATGCTGTACGAGGTGCTGGGCGACATCTGGGTGGTGCAGCGCAATCCCTACCTGGTGGACGACCTGCTGGACAACCCGCGCCGCCGCGGCCAGCTGGTCGAGGCCCTGCGCCACCGCCTGGCCGAGGTGCAGCGCCGCCGCACGCCGCAGGACGACGCTCAGCGCGACACGCTGGTGGGCGAGCTGCTGGTGCTGGTGCAGCAGGCCATCGACGGCTTCTCCGCCCACTTCGACGAACTCGCGGCCCTGCGTCAGAAGGCCCAGCGCGTGCTGCGTCGCTGCACGGCGCGCGACAACATCAAATTCGACGGCCTCTCGCGCGTGGCCCACGTGACCGACGCCACAGACTGGCGGGTGGAATACCCCTTCGTCGTGCTGGTGCCCGACACCGAGGCCGAGATGGCCGCGCTGGTGGCCGCCTGCATCGAGCTCGGCCTCACCATCATTCCGCGCGGGGGCGGCACCGGCTACACCGGCGGCGCCATTCCGCTGACCTGGAAGAGCGTGGTGATCAACACCGAGAAGCTCGAGGCCATGACCGAGGTCGAGATGGTGAGCCTGCCCGGCCTGGACGGCCCGGTGCCCACCATCTGGACCGAGGCCGGTGTGGTGACGCAGCGCGTGGCCGATGCGGCCGAGCGGGCGGGCTTCGTCTTCGCGGTCGACCCGACCTCGGCCGAGGCGTCCTGCGTGGGCGGCAACGTGGCCATGAACGCCGGCGGCAAGAAGGCCGTGCTGTGGGGCACGGCGCTGGACAACCTGGCCTCCTGGCGCATGGTCACGCCGCAGGCCGAGTGGCTGGAAGTCACGCGCCTGGGCCACAACCTGGGCAAGATCCACGACGTCGACAGCGCGGTCTTCGAGCTGCAGTACTTTGCCGCCGACGGCCGCACGCCCCTGCGAACCGAGCGCCTGGAGATCCCTGGCCGCACCTTCCGCAAGGAAGGCCTGGGCAAGGATGTCACCGACAAGTTCCTGGCCGGCCTGCCCGGCATCCAGAAGGAAGGCTGCGACGGCCTGATCACCAGCTGCCGCTGGGTGGTGCACCGCATGCCGGCGCACACGCGAACCGTCTGCCTGGAGTTCTTCGGCAATGCCAAGGACGCCGTGCCCTCGATCGTCGAGATCAAGGACTTCATGTTCGCGGAGCAGAAGCGCTCGGGCGTGCTGCTCGCGGGGCTGGAGCACCTGGACGACCGCTACCTCAAGGCCGTGGGCTATGCCACCAAGAGCAAGAAGCACGGCGGCGGCCTGCCCAAGATGGTGCTCTTCGGCGACATCAGCGGCGACGATGCCGACGCCGTGGCCCGCGTCACCAGCGAGGTGGTGCGCATCGCCAACTCGCGCTCGGGCGAGGGCTTCATTGCCATCAGCCCCGAGGCGCGCAAGAAGTTCTGGCTGGACCGCAAGCGCACCGCGGCCATCAGCCGCCACACCAACGCCTTCAAGATCAATGAGGACGTGGTGATCCCGCTCCCGCGGATGGCCGAGTACACCGACGGCATCGAGCGCATCAACATCGAACTGTCGCTGCGCAACAAGATCCGACTCACGCACGAGCTGGAGGCCTTCCTCTCGCGCGGCAACCTGCCGCTGGGCAAGAGCGACGACGCGCACGAGATTCCCGCCGCCGAGCTGCTGGAAGGCCGCGTCCAGCAGGCCGTGGCCCTGGTGCGCGAGGTGCGCGGCCGCTGGCAGAGCTGGCTGGGCGACGTGGAAGCGCTGTTCCCGCAACTGCAGGACCACTCGCTGCGCGCCAGCTGGAAGACCGAGATCCGCGCGCCGTTGGCCAAGATCTTCGGCGGCAGCGAGTTCGCGCCCATCCTGGCCGAGTGCGAGGCCATCCACAAGCGCGTGCTCAAGGGCCGTGTATGGGTGGCGCTGCACATGCATGCTGGCGACGGCAATGTGCACACCAACATCCCCGTCAACAGCGACGACTACGAGATGCTGCAGACGGCCCACGAGGCCGTGGAGCGCATCATGAAGCTCGCCCGCAGCCTGGACGGCGTGATCTCGGGCGAGCACGGCATCGGCATCACCAAGCTGGAGTTCCTGTCCGACGAGGAGCTGGCGCCCTTCGCGCAGTACATGCAGCAGGTCGATCCGGAAGGCCGCTTCAACAAGGGCAAGCTGCTGCGCGGCGATGCGGCGCCGGCCGATGCCCGTCATGCCGACCTGACCAATGCCTATACGCCCAGTTTCGGGCTGATGGGGCACGAGTCGATCATCATGCAGCAGTCCGACATCGGCGCCATTGCCGACTCGGTGAAGGACTGCCTGCGCTGCGGCAAGTGCAAGCCGGTGTGCGCCACGCATGTGCCGCGCGCCAACCTGCTCTACAGCCCGCGCAACAAGATCCTCGCCACCTCGCTGCTGGTCGAGGCCTTCCTGTACGAGGAGCAGACGCGCCGCGGCGTGTCGATCCAGCACTGGCAGGAGTTCGAGGACGTGGCCGACCACTGCACGGTGTGCCACAAGTGCCTGACGCCCTGCCCGGTGAAGATCGACTTCGGCGACGTGTCGATGAACATGCGCAACCTGTTGCGCAAGATGGGCCAGAAGAGCTTCCGCCCCGGCAACGCGGCGGCCATGTTCTTCCTGAACGCGACCAATCCGTCGACCATCAAGGCCATGCGCACCGGCATGGTGGAAGTGGGCTTCAAGGCGCAGCGCCTGGCCAACGACCTGCTGCGTCCCGCGGCCAAGAAGCAGACCGCGCATCCGCCGGCCAGCCTGGGCACGGCGCCGATCAAGGAACAGGTCATCCACTTCGTCAACAAGAAGATGCCCGGCGGCCTGCCCAAGAAGACGGCCCGCGCGCTGCTGGACATCGAGGACGCCGACTACGTCCCGATCATCCGCGACCCCAAGGCCACGACGCCGGAGACCGAGGCGGTCTTCTACTTCCCGGGCTGCGGCTCGGAGCGGCTGTTCTCGCAGGTGGGCCTGGCGACGCAGGCCATGCTGTGGCATGCCGGCGTGCAGACGGTGCTGCCGCCGGGCTATCTGTGCTGCGGCTATCCGCAGCGTGGCTCGGGCCAGTTCGACAAGGCCGAGCAGATGATCACGGACAACCGGGTGCTGTTCCACCGCGTGGCCAACACGCTCAACTACCTGGACATCAAGACCGTGGTGGTGAGCTGCGGCACCTGCTACGACCAGCTGCAGGGCTACCAGTTCGACAAGATCTTCCCCGGCTGCCGGATCATCGACATCCACGAGTACCTGCTGGAGAAGGGCATCAAGCTGGAGGCCAACGCCGCCGCCTACCTGTACCACGACCCCTGCCACACGCCCATGAAGCTGCAGGATCCGATGAAGACCGTGAAGTCGCTGGTGGGCGACCAGGTGCTCAAGAGCGACCGCTGCTGTGGCGAATCCGGCACGCTGGGCGTGACGCGCCCGGACATCTCCACGCAGATCCGCTTTCGCAAGGAAGAAGAGCTGAAGAAGGGCGAGGCCGCGCTGCGCGCCGCCCATGCGCTGCCGGCGCAGGGCGACGTGAAGATCCTCACCAGCTGCCCGAGCTGCCTGCAGGGCCTGTCGCGCTACGGCAATGACCTGAACAACGGCCTGCTCGAAGCAGACTACATCGTGGTCGAGATGGCGCGCCGCATCCTGGGCGAGAACTGGATGCCCGAATACGTGTCCGCCGCCAACGCGGGCGGGATCGAGCGGGTGCTGGTGTGAGCGTGGTCGCAGGCTGCCCGCTGTGCGACGAGCGGGGCGGCCGCGTGGTCGCACAGGGCGCGCAGTGGCGCGTGATCCATGCACAGGAGGCGGGCTTTCCGGCCTTCTACCGCGTGGTGTGGACGGCGCACGTGGTCGAGTTCTCCGACCTGCCGGACGACGAGCGTGCCGAGTGCATGCGCGTGGTGGTGGCCGTGGAGCGTGCGCTGCGCGATGCGCTGGCGCCCGCCAAGATGAACGTGGCCACGCTCGGCAACATGGTCCCGCACCTGCACTGGCACGTGATCGCGCGCTTCGACTGGGACAGCCACTTTCCCTCGCCCGTGTGGGCCGAGGCGCGCCGTGCGCGCGACATCGCGCGCGAGCAGGACGTGCAGGCCCGCCTGCCCGCGGCGGAGGCGGCCATGGTGGCCGCGCTCGCGCGCCGTTGATCTCGATGAGCAAGGAATCTTCCGCATGGCAGGCTTGAAGCCCGGCGCACCGACGCCCGAATCCATCACCCTGCATGCGCAGTCGCGTGTGCTGGAGGTGGGCTTTTCCGATGGCGCGGTGTTCCGCATCCCCTACGAACTGCTGCGCATCAGCTCGCCCTCGGCCGAAGTGAAGGGCCACGGGCCTGGCCAGGAGATCCTGCAAACGGGCAAGCGCGAGGTCGAGATCGTTGACCTGCAACTGGTGGGCCACTATGCCGTGCAGCCGCTCTTCAGCGACGGGCACGAAAGCGGCATCTATTCCTGGGACCTGCTCTACGACCTGGGCGCGCGCCAGTCCGAGCACTGGGCCGAATACGAGCGCCGCATCGCCGAAGCGGGTGTCGACCGCGATGCGCCCATGCCCAAGTCGGGCCCCGCCACCTGCAGTCCTTCCTGAGGTCGACGGGCATCGCGCGCTGCGCGAATGTCCGCCGCCTGTCAAGGGTCGTCGGCCGGAAGGCTGCACGATCCGCCTAACATCGGACCCATGAGTTCCACCCACTTCGGTTTCGAGACCGTCGACGAAAGCGACAAGGCGCGCCGCGTGCGCGGCGTGTTCGATTCCGTGGCCCCGCGCTACGACCTGATGAACGACCTGATGTCCATGGGCCTGCACCGGGCATGGAAGGCGTACACCGTGATGGTCGCGAACGTGCGCGAAGGCTCGAAGGTGCTGGACATCGCCGGCGGCACCGGTGACCTCGCGCTCGCCTTCGCCAAGAAGGTGGGCCGCAGCGGCCAGGTGGTGCACACCGACATCAACGAGGCCATGCTGCGCACCGGCCGCGAGCGCCTGCTCGATGCCGGCGTGGTGCTGCCCACCACGGTCTGCGATGCCGAGAAGCTGCCCTTCCCGGACAACCATTTCGACGTCGTCACCGTGGCCTTCGGCCTGCGCAACATGACGCACAAGGACGCGGCGCTCAAAGAGATGAATCGCGTGCTGCGTCCGCGCGGCAAGCTGCTGGTGCTGGAGTTCTCTCAGGTGGCCCAGCCTCTACGCAAGGCCTACGACTGGTATTCCTTCAACGTGCTGCCGCGCCTGGGCAAGGCGGTGGCGGGCGACGACGCCAGCTACCGTTACCTGGCCGAGTCCATCCGGATGCATCCGGATCAGGAGTCGCTCAAGACCCTCATGAAAGAGGGCGGTTTCGGACATGTGGACTATCACAACATGACAGGGGGCGTGGTGGCCCTGCATGTTGGAATCAAGTGTTGAGGGGCTGACCGGCCCGGCCTCATTGCATGGGGCCGTCAGGTGCAAGGGGAGTAGCGTGCTCGCTATTCACACAACAAGAGAACTACGAGTCGATCTGAAACTGATGTTTCGAATCCGGAAGGAGACTGGACGATGAAGCGAAATTTGTGGGCTGTGCTGCTGGTGTGTGCGTCGATGGCCGTCGTGAGCCTGGACGCCGATGCCAAGCGCATGGGCGGGGGCAAGTCGATGGGGCGGCAGTCCAACAACGTGACGCAGCGTGAGGCGGCGCCGCCGGCCGCACCGGGCGCTCCGACCCAGAATGCGACCAACGCGGCGCCGGCGGCCAAGCCCGGTGCGCCCGCAGGCGCAGCGCAGGCCGCGCCCAAGCGTCCGTGGGCAGGCATGCTGGGCGGCCTCGCGGCTGGCCTGGGCCTGGCATGGCTGGCGAATTCGCTGGGCCTGGGCGCCGCCTTCGGCAACTTCCTGCTGATCGCGCTGCTGGTGCTGGCCGCCGTGGTGGTCTGGCGCGTGTTGAGCAACCGCTCGCGTGGCGCCACTGGCCAGTTGGCCATGCAGGGCGCCGGTGCTGCCGGTTCGCCGAGCATGCCGCGCAGCTACAGCCCCAACAACGTCGGCAACGATGCCTCGGCCCGTCCCTGGGAGCGCCAGCAGGCGGCCTTCGACGGCACGGCCGCGAGTGGCAATGGCGGCTCGGCTTCCACCCTGGCGGGTGCGACCGGCGTGAGCATCGGCTCTGCGCTGCAAGGTGCGCAGGGTTGGGGTGTGCCTGACGGCTTCGATGTCGATGGGTTCCTGGCCGCGGCCAAGCGCAACTTCGTGACGCTGCAGCATGCCTGGGACCGCGCCGACATTCCGGCGCTTCGCTCCATGATGACCGACAGCATGGTCGAAGAGATCCGCACCCAGCTGGAAGAGCGCGAGCGCAGTTCCGGCGGCCGTCCCAACAAGACGGAAGTGGTGATGCTCGACGCCAAGCTGCTGGGCATCGAGGAGATGCCCGACGTCTACCTCGCCAGCGTGGAGTTCTCCGGCATGATCCGCGAGGACGATTCGACGGGCCCGAGCCCCTTCCGCGAGGTCTGGAACATGAGCAAGCCCGCCCACGGCGGCGGCTGGCTCGTGGCCGGCGTGCAGGCGCTCCAATAAGGCGCATTGGCCCGTCGGACGGGCCCGGGTTTCTGCCTGCGCAGCGGCCCGCCACCAGATAATGGGGACATGGTCACACCATCGTCCTCATTTGCTTTTGTGGAATCGCTGTTCGAGCGCATTGGCGAGCGCCTCCAGCCGCCTGCCTGGGCCATCCACGAGGTCCAGCACCGTGCCGTGCTCTTCCTGAATCACGTGCTGCAGCAGGAGCCCGAGGCGCAGGACCGCCTGGCGCGGCAGAAGGGGCGGGTCGTGCTCTTCCGCTGGCGCGCGATGCACATGCGCCTGGTCGCCACGCCGGCCGGCCTGCTCGACGTGGCGCCCGATGCGGCGCTGCCGGATCTGACGCTCACCATCACCGAGACCTCGCCCTTCGCCCTGGCCGGCGCCCAGTTGCGCGGCGACAAGCCCAAGGTCGAGATCGAAGGCGACGTGCAGCTCGCGGCCGAGGTCAACTGGCTGGTCGACCATGTGCGTTGGGACGTCGAGGACGATCTGGCGCGCCTGATCGGCGATGCGCCGGCCCACGCCGTGGGCAATGCGGCCCGCAAGGTGGCTGGCGCGCTGCGCCAGTTCGTGGACCGCGCCGCACGGCCGCGGTCTTCCGGCGGCAGCGCCGAATGAGGCGCATCGCCCGCGGCTTCTTCATCGTCTGGGTCGCACTGCGCTACGGCCTGGACGAGCTCGTCCTCACCAGCTTCCAGAATCCGCTGATCCGCCGGCTGGCGCGCATCCTGACGCTGGGACGGCGTCTGGAGGCGCCGCGGGGCCAGCGCCTGCGCGAGGCACTCGAGAGCCTGGGCCCGATCTTCGTCAAGTTCGGCCAGGTGCTGTCCACGCGGCGCGACCTGCTGCCGCCCGACATCGCCGATGAGCTCGCCTGGCTGCAGGACCGTGTGCCACCGTTCGACTCGGCCATCGCGGTGGCGACCATCGAGCGCGCCTTCCGTCGGCCCATTTCCGAGATCTTCGAGCAGTTCGACACCACGCCGGTGGCGAGCGCCTCCATTGCCCAGGTGCACTTCGCCACGCTGCGCCTGGCGGACGGCAGCCTGCGCGAAGTCGCCGTCAAGGTGCTGCGCCCCGGCATGCGCACCGTCATCGACAAGGACCTGGAGCTGATGGCCATGATGGCCGGCTGGGTCGAGGGCCTGTCGGCCGATGGCAAACGTCTGAAGCCGCGGCAGGTGGTGGCCGAGTTCGACAAGTACCTGCACGACGAACTGGACCTGGTGCGCGAGGCGGCCAATGCCGCCCAGCTGCGCCGCAACATGGCCAAGCTCGACATGCTGCTGATCCCCGAGATGTTCTGGGACTGGTGCCATCCCGAGGTGATGGTGATGGAGCGCATGAAGGGCGTCCCCATCGCCCAGCTCGATCGCATCCGTGCGGCGGGCGTGGACATCAAGAAGCTGGCGCGCGACGGCGTGACCATCTTCTTCACCCAGGTCTTCCGCGACGGCTTCTTCCACGGCGACATGCACCCGGGCAACATCCAGGTGAGCCTGGCGCCCGAGACCTTCGGCCGCTACATCGCGCTGGACTTCGGCATCGTGGGCACGCTCACCGAGTCCGACAAGGAATACCTGGCGCAGAACTTCGCCGCCTTCTTCCGACGTGACTACAAGCGCGTGGCCGAGCTGCACCTCGAAAGCGGCTGGGTGCCGCCCGGCACGCGCATCGACGAACTGGAAGCCGCCATCCGCACGGTGTGCGAGCCCTACTTCGACCGGCCGCTGCGGCAGATCTCGCTGGGCATGGTGCTGATGCGTCTGTTCCAGACCTCGCGCCGCTTCCATGTGGAGATCCAGCCGCAGCTGGTGCTGCTGCAGAAGACGCTGCTCAACATCGAAGGCCTGGGCCGCCAGCTCGATCCCGAGCTGGATCTGTGGGCCACGGCCAAGCCCTTCCTGGAGAAGTGGATGGCCGACCAGATCGGCCCGCGCAAGCTGTGGGAGCAGCTGCGTGCGGAGGGCCCGCGCTACGCCAAGCTGCTGCCGCAGCTGCCGCGCCTGTTGCACGACTACCTTGCGCAGCGTCCCGGCGACGAGCGGCGCGAGCTGCAGGAGCTGCTGGCGGCCCACAAACGCACCCACCGGCTTCTGCAGGCTGTGCTCTGGGGTGGCACGGGTTTTGTATTGGGAGTGCTGGTCATGCAGGTGTTGCCGCGGCTGCACTGGCTCTGAGCGCCTTCCCATCCTGCCTTTCTTCCGGTTCCAACAACAAGCCTTCTTCGAGGAGAGTCCGTCGTGCTGCTGTCACTGGTCATCGTCTACCTGCTGGTCACCATCGGCATCGGCCTGTATGCGGCCCGGCGGGTGAAGAACACGACCGACTTCGCGATCGCCGGACGGCACCTGCCGCTGTTCATGATCGTGACCACCACCTTCGCCACCTGGTTCGGGTCGGAGACGGTGCTGGGCATCCCGGCCAAGTTCATCGAGGGGGGCCTGGGCGGCGTGGTGGAAGACCCCTTCGGCGCAGGCACCTGCCTGATCCTGGTGGGCCTGTTCTTCGCCGGCAAGCTCTACCGCATGACGCTGCTGACCATCAGCGACTACTACCGCGAGCGCTACGGCCGCTTCATCGAGGTGGTGTGTTCGCTGATCATCATGCTGAGCTACCTGGGCTGGGTGTCGGCGCAGGTCACGGCGCTGGGGCTGGTGTTCAACCTGCTGTCGGGCGGTGCGGTGAGCGTGCCCTGGGGCATGGCGATCGGCGTCATCTCGATCCTGGCATACACGCTCTTCGGTGGCATGTGGTCGGTGGCCGTCACCGACTTCGTGCAGATGATCATCCTGGTGGCGGGCCTGTCGATCATCGCGGTCTTCGCGGGCAACATGGCCGGCGGCGCCGACAAGGTGATCGACTTGGCGGCCAGCAAGGAGCTCTTCAAGTTCTGGCCCGAGCCGAGCTGGCACGACATCATCTTCTTCATCGCCGCGGCCATCACGATGATGCTGGGCTCGATCCCGCAGCAGGACGTGTTCCAGCGCGTGATGTCCGCCAACAACGTGAAGGCCGCCACGCGCGGCCCGGTGATTGGCGGTGTGGCCTACATCCTCTTTGCGGCCGTGCCCATGTTCCTGGTGGCCAGCGCGCTGATCATCATGCCGGAGCAGACGACGGCGCTGCTCAAGGAGGATCCGCAGAAGGTGCTGCCCACGCTGGTGATGGAGAAGATGCCCTTCGTCATGCAGGTGTTCTTCTTCGGGGCGCTTCTGTCGGCCATCAAGTCCACTGCGTCGGCGACGCTGCTGGCACCCAGCGTGACATTTACCGAGAACATCTGGCGCCAGTTCCGCCCCCAGGGCACGGACCGGGAAAACTTGCGCACCATGCGCATCACGGTGCTGGTGTTCAGCGGTGCGGTGCTGGCCTATGCCATCCGCATGCAGGGCACCTCGATCTACGAACTGGTGTCGGGCGCCTACCAGGTGCCGCTGGTGGGCGCATTCGTGCCGCTGGTCTTCGGCCTCTACTGGAACCGGGCCACCACGCAAGGGGCCGTGGCTGCCGTGCTTCTGGGCGTCGGCGTCTGGCTGGCCGGACTGGCACTGCCGTGGGGCGCGGTGTTCCCGGCCCAGTTGGCCGGCGTCCTCGCCTCCGCGGCGGGCATGGTGGTGGGTTCCCTGATGCCGCAATGGGTGGCCAACCGGCGCATGCCGCACCGGATGCTGGCCGGGGAATAAGGCGCGACAAGGGCAGGCTGTTGAGGCCTCTGGCAGGGGAAAGCCCGGGGTCGGCGCCTATAATCGTGGGCTTTGCGCGGCGGCCGCCGGCCGCCCGTTTCACGTCTTTTCAGCAGCTTTTTCCATGCCCATCTATGCCTACAAATGCAGCGCCTGCGGCTTTGCCAAGGATGTGCTGCAGAAGATGTCGGATGCGCCGCTCACCGTCTGCCCTTCGTGCGGTGCTGCGTCGCTCAGCAAGCAATTGACCGCCGCTGGCTTCCAGCTCAAGGGCTCCGGCTGGTACGTCACCGATTTCCGCGAGGGCGGCTCCAACACCGCCAAGTCCGGCGGCAACGCCCCGGCGTCGGCCCCGGCCAGCGGTGATGCCGCGGCGCCCGCGCCAGCGCCGACGCCTGCTGGCGCGTCGCCGGCGCCTGCGGCCCCCGCACCCGCCCCGGCGCCCGCCGCCAAGGCCGACTGACCTTCGCTCCGCACCATGCTCGCCCTGCGCAAGTGGCTCCTGTCCGGCCTCCTGGTCATCGTGCCCCTGGCCGTGACCCTGGGCGTGCTCAACTGGATCGTCGGCACCTTGGACCAGACACTGTGGCTGCTGCCCGAGCAGTGGCAGGTCTGGCTGTCCGACCACCGCATCCGCGGGCTGGGCGTGCTGCTCACGCTGGCCATCCTGCTGGTGGTGGGCGCCGTGGCCAGCAACTTCATCGGCAAGCGGCTGCTGGGCTGGGGCGATGCGCTGGTGCGCCGCATTCCGGTAGTGCGCTCCATCTACTCCAGCGTCAAGCAGGTCTCGGACACGCTGTTCTCCGAAAGCGGCAATGCCTTCCGCACCGCGGTGCTGGTGCAGTGGCCACGTGAGGGCATGTGGACCATCGCCTTCGTCACCGGCGCGCCCGGGGGCGACGTGGTCAACCACCTGCATGGCGACTACCTGGGCGTGTACGTACCCACCACGCCCAACCCCACGGGCGGCTACTTCGTCATGCTCCGGCGCAGCGACTGCATCGAGCTGAAGATGAGCGTCGACGAGGCGCTGAAGTACATCGTCTCGATGGGCGTGGTGGTGCCAGGCGGCCCTGCCGCGCTGCCCACCAAGCAATCCTGACATCACAAGCAAGAAGGCGCCCCGCGCGGGGCGCAGGAATCAAAGCATGGCCATGCGTTCTCACTACTGCGGTCTCGTGACCGAGGCCCTGATGGGCGAAACCGTCAGCCTGTGCGGCTGGGTCAATCGGCGCCGTGACCATGGCGGCGTGATCTTCGTCGACCTTCGCGACCGCGAAGGCTACGTGCAGGTGGTGTGCGACCCCGACCGCGCCACGACCTTCGCCGCGGCCGAAGGCCTTCGCAACGAGTTCTGCGTGCAGGTCAAGGGCATCGTCCGCGCCCGGCCCGAAGGCACCACCAACGACGGCCTCAAGAGCGGCAAGATCGAGGTGCTGGCGCACGAGCTGAAGGTGCTCAACCCCTCCGTGACGCCGCCCTTCCTGCTGGACGACGACAACCTTTCGGAGACCACGCGTCTCACGCACCGTGTGCTCGACCTGCGCCGCCCCGCGATGCAGAAGAACATGATGACGCGCTACAAGGTGACGATGGAGGCGCGCAAGTTCCTCGACGCCAACGGCTTCATCGACATCGAGACGCCCATGCTGGGCAAGTCCACGCCCGAAGGCGCGCGCGACTACCTGGTGCCCAGCCGCGTGCACGATGGCGCCTTCTACGCGCTGCCGCAGTCCCCCCAGCTGTACAAGCAGATGCTGATGGTGTCGGGCTACGACCGCTACTACCAGATCGTCAAATGCTTCCGCGACGAGGACCTGCGCGCCGACCGCCAGCCCGAGTTCACGCAGATCGACATCGAGACCTCCTTCCTCACCGAGGACGAGATCCGCGACATGTTCGAAGGCATGATCCGCAACGTCTTCCGCAACGTGGCCGACATCGACCTGGGCGTGTTCCCGGTCATGAGCTACGGCGACGCGATGTTCAAGTACGGCTCCGACAAGCCCGACCTGCGCGTCAAGCTCGAGTTCACCGAGCTGACCGAGGTGATGAAGCGAGTGGAGTTCAAGGTGTTCTCCGGCGCCGCCAACATGGACGGCGGCCGCGTGGTGGCCCTGCGGGTGCCCGGCGGCGGTGCTGCCGAGGGCGGCCTTTCGCGCGGCGACATCGACGGCTACACCGAGTTCGTCAAGATCTACGGTGCCAAGGGCCTGGCCTACATCAAGGTCAACGACTGGTCGCAGGGCCGCGAGGGCCTGCAGAGCCCCATCGTGAAGAACCTGGACGACAACGCCCTGGGTGAGATCATCGCCCGCACCGGCGCGCGCAACGGCGACCTGATCTTCTTCGGCGCCGACAAGGGCAAGGTGGTCAACGATGCCATCGGCGCCCTGCGCGTGAAGATCGGCCACAGCGCCTTCGGCCGCAAGAACGGTCTGTTCGAGGACCGCTGGGCACCTCTGTGGGTGGTGGACTTCCCGATGTTCGAGTTCGACGAGGACAACCAGCGCTGGAGCGCGGTGCACCACCCCTTCACCAGCCCCAAGGATGGTCACGAGGACCTGATGGACACGGCGCCCGACAAGTGCCTGGCCAAGGCCTACGACATGGTGCTCAACGGCATCGAGATGGGCGGCGGCTCGGTGCGTATCCACCGCGAGGAGGTGCAGAGCAAGGTGTTCCGCGCCCTCAAGATCTCGGCCGAGGATGCGCAGCTGAAGTTCGGCTACCTGCTGGACGCGCTGCAGTACGGCGCACCCCCGCACGGCGGCATCGCCATCGGCCTGGACCGGCTGGTCATGCTCATGACCGGGGCCGAGTCGATCCGTGATGTGATCGCCTTCCCCAAGACGCAGCGTGCGCAGGACCTGTTGACGCAGGCCCCGAGCGCGGTGGACGAGAAGCAACTGCGCGAGCTGCACATCCGCCTTCGCAACGCGCAACCTGCCGCCTGACGCGCGGCCTCCGGCTGCCGTGCTCCTTTGCACAGGAGCGCGGCAGGTGGACACAGCAGTCGGCACACCATGGTCACGGACGCAACGCCGCCGGCCTTCAAGATCCCGCAGTCGGTGTTGGTGGTGATCCACACGCCGGCCATGGAGGTGCTGCTGATCCGCCGGGCCGGCATCGCGCCGGCCTTCTGGCAGTCGGTGACCGGCAGCAAGGACTGGCCGGAGGAAAGCTGGGCCGCCACCGCGGCGCGCGAGGTGGCCGAGGAGACCGGCATCCACTGCGGCCCCGGCACGCCGCTGGCCCTGCGGGACTGGGGTCTCGAGAACGTCTACGACATCTATCCCCGCTGGCGGCACCGCTACGCGCCAGGAGTGACGCGCAACACCGAGCACCTCTTCGGCCTGTGCGTGCCCGAGGCCATCACGCCGGTCCTCTCGCCGCGCGAGCACGATGCCTGGCAGTGGCTGCCCTGGCGCGATGCAGCCGACGCCTGCTTTTCCCCTTCCAACGCGGAAGCCATCCTGCTGCTGCCACAATTTCGCGCATGACTGCAGTGCATGCCAAGAGCGATCCCGGGCGGGCCGAAAGCGAGTTTGGCGCCCTGTCGACGCTGCGGGTGGCAACCTACAACATCCACAAGGGCGTTCAGGGCGTAGGCCCGGCGCGGCGGCTGGAGATCCACAACCTGGGCCATGCCGTCGAGCAGCTCGATGCCGACCTCGTGTGCCTCCAGGAAGTGCGCAAGCTCAACCGCCAGGGCGAGCGCCGCTTCGCCCGATGGCCGGTGCAGCCACAGGCCGACTTCCTCTGCCCCGAGGGCTACCGCGCCGTCTACGAGACCAATGCCTACACCCGCCACGGTGAGCACGGCAATGCGCTGCTAACACGCTGGCCGGTGGTGCGCCACGGTCATGAGGACATGTCCGATCACCGCTTCGAGCAACGCGGGCTGCTGCATGTGGAAGTGACCGTCGGCACCCAGCCGGTGCACGCCATCGTCGTGCACCTCGGGCTGATCCGCGGCAGCCGGGTGCGCCAGGTGGCGCAGCTGCAGCGCTACATCGAGCGCGAGGTGCCGCCCGGCGAGCCGCTGGTGGTGGCCGGCGACTTCAACGACTGGGGTGCGCGCATGCGCCCGGCCATGAACGAAGTGGGCCTGGTCGATCTGGTGATGCCGCGCTGCGCGACCTATCCCTCGCGGCTGCCGATGGCGCAGCTGGACTTCATCTATGGCCGGGGGCTGCGGCCGGTGTCGCTGTCGGTGCCGCGCGGACGCATCTGGGCCCGCATGTCCGACCATCTGCCCCTCGTGGCCGAGTTCGCCCTCGACTGAAGGCCGGCCGCTAGCGCGGGTGTGGTACGTGCATGACCCCGAGGCTGGATCACAGCGGCCCGCGCTTGCGCGTGGGAATGGGCGCCGCCCGCCCGTGATGAAAAAACCCTGCTGTTACGATTCCGCCCCATGTTGATCCCTGCCCAGCCCGAGGACCGTTCCGCCGTTGCGGCGAGCGACGAGGGCACGCCTGTTTCCCTCAAGATCCGCGAGCGCCTGAAGGCCGCGCGCCATCGTTTCCACGCCAACGACAACATCGCCGAGTTCATCGAGCCCGGCGAACTCGAGGCGCTGCTTGACGAGGTCGAGGTCAAGATGCGCGACGTGCTGCACAGCCTGGTGATTGACATCGACAGCGACCACAACACGGGCAACACGGCCCGCCGCGTGGCCAAGATGTACCTCAACGAGGTGTTCCGCGGCCGCTATGTGCATGGGCCCAGCCTCACGGAATTTCCCAACGCCGAGCGGCTGAACGAGCTGATGATCGTGGGTCCGATCACGGTGCGCAGCGCCTGTTCGCACCACTTCTGCCCGATCATGGGCAAGCTGTGGATCGGCGTCATGCCCAACGAGCACACCAACGTCATCGGCCTGTCCAAGTACGCGCGTCTGGCGGAGTGGGTCATGGGTCGGCCGCAGATCCAGGAAGAGGCCGTGGTGCAGCTGGCCGACCTGATCCAGGAAAAGACCCAGCCCGATGGCCTGGCCCTGGTCATGGAGGCCGAGCATTTCTGCATGCAGTGGCGCGGCGTGAAAGAGACGGACAGCAAGATGATCAATTCCGTCATGCGCGGCGTCTTCCTCAAGGATCCGAACCTGCGCCGCGAATTTCTCGCGCTGCTTCCACGCAAGGGGTGAATGCCATGCTCGTGCGCCTTCTCTACGCAAGCCGCGCCGTCGACGTGTCGCCCGCGGCGCTCGACAGCATCCTGTCTACCGGACGTGCACACAACACGAGCTCGGGCATCACCGGCATCCTCTGCTACGGCGGCGGCATGTTCCTGCAGGCGCTCGAAGGCGGCCGCATGGCGGTGAATACGCTCTACGGCCACATCCTGCGCGATCCCCGGCACAAGGACGTGGTGCTGCTGCATTACGAAGAGATCCTGGAGCGGCGTTTCGGCGGCTGGACCATGGGCCAGGTCAACCTCAACAAGCTCAACGCGAGCACGGTGCTCAAGTATTCAGAGCGGCCGGAACTGGACCCGTATTCCGTGTCGGGCAAGGTATCGCTGGCGCTGCTCGAAGAACTGATGGCGACCGCCGCCATCGTCGGCCGCAGCTGAGCGGCATCTGCCTGCCCGCTTCGTGAACGGCGGTGGGCCCTCGAGCCCGCGCCTGCTGGGCTGCGACTTCTCCAGCACGCCGACCCGCCGCAAGCCCATCGTGATCGCGTGGGGCACGCGTCGTGACGACACGGTCGTCCTCGAGGCGCTGGAGTACTTTCCGACGTTGGGTGCCTGGACCCAGCGCCTTGCGCAGGCGCCGGCCTGGATAGGGGGATTCGACTTTCCCTTCGGCCTGCCGCGCGAATTCGTCGCCGCTCAGGACTGGCCGATGGATTGGGCCGGCTGCATGGCCACCTACACGGCGCTGAGTCGCGCCGAGCTGCGTTTGCGCTTCATGGCCTTCTGCGCGGCACGACCCGTGGGCGGCAAGTTCGCGCACCGCGCCGCGGATCGACCTGCCGGGTCCTCGCCTTCCATGAAATGGGTCAACCCACCGGTGGCGTGGATGATGCACGCCGGAGTACCGGGATTGCTGGCCGCCGGCGCATGGCTCCCGGGCCAGGGCGGCAGCCAGGGGTCCACGCGCATCGCACTGGAGGCCTATCCCGGTCTGGTGGCGCGAGACTTACTCGGCTCTCGAAGCTACAAGAGCGATGACAGGGCCAAGCAGACAACGCAGCGCCAGGATGCCCGGCGGACATTGCTAGGGGGCCTGATCGAAGGTCGGGGGAGGTTGGGACTGCGCCTCGACGCGCCGGCAGAACTGCGCAGAGTGCTATTGGACGACGCCAGTGGCGATGCGTTGGATGCAGCCCTGTGTCTGATGCTTGCCGCCTGGGGGGAGGCACGAACCAAAAGCGAAGGGCCGGGGTATGGACTCCCGGCCCGGATGGATCCACTCGAAGGCTGGATCCTCGGCGCCTGACAGCGCCTTGCATTGTCCTGGAGGGCTTACTTGCTCATCCAGTCGCTCAGCTCGTCGGCGTGCTCTTCCTCGTCGGCAAGGATCTCCTCGAGCATGCGGCGGGTCGTTGGATCCTTGTCGCCAATCAGTGCCACCATCTGCCGATAACTTTCGACCGCGATGCGCTCGGCCTTGAGGTTGGCGCGCACCATGGCCTGGAGGTCCTTGGATTCGTCATAGTCCGCGTGGCTGCGCTTCGACAGGCTGTCCGGCTGGAAGTTGGGTTCGCCCCCCAGTTGCACGATGCGTTCGGCGATGCGGTCGGCGTGGGCCGATTCCTCGTTGGCATGCACGAGAAACTCGTCCGCGATGGCCGGGGATTCCACACCCTTGGCGGTGAAGTAGTGGCGCTTGTAGCGCAGGACGCAGACCAGTTCCGTGGCCAAGGCATCGTTCAGAAGCTTGACGATGTCGTCGCGCCACGGGCCATAGCTAGGGGTCACGGCGCCTTCGTCAAGGCTCTTCGCGGCAGCGTCGATGGCCTTCTGATCGAGTTCGAGGGGCTGGCGCGCAGCGAGGGTGTCGTTCATGGCATTTCCTTTCGTGGGGGAGGTTCTGGTTCTGAGCGGGACATGGCCAGGGTGGTGATCATGTCGGCCACGTCGGAGGTCCGCAGCAGCAGCGCAAGCAGCGCCGTGCCGGACAGCAGCCGCCAGGGGCGTATCAGCGCCAGGACAGAGCCTGCCACGGCGGCGCTGGCCACGAGCTTGGCGGGATGGCGGCCTGCATATCCCTGCAACAGGGGATGGGCCAACTGGCCTGCCGCATGCAATGGATGCCGCTGCCACCAACGCCGGGCGATGCTGCGCCCCATGTCGAGCCAGGGCAACTTGCGGAGCAACGAAGGGCCGCGGCCCGGAGGCTTTTGGGACGTGCCAGTTCGCGTTGCCCTTGGGGGCGGAGGCGGCGGCACCAGCGCCTCGAGCAAAGCCAGCCTGGATTGCGCGAGGCGCTGCTCGGGCGACAGCGGGCCTGGGGGCTCGTCGAATCGTTCAGCGGTCGGCATGGCTGCTTTCGGAAAGTGCCTGAAGCACCTGCATGTCTTCTGCCGCCTGGTTCTTCAGTCCGGCGAAAAGAGGAAGCTGGGGAGGACGCAGCAACATGACCACTCCAATCAGAAGCAGCAGCGCCGCGACTCCGGGCACGATCACCAAGACCCATTCGAATCGCCCGTGCAGCACGCCGAGCATCACAGCGACGCCACCCCATCCGAGGGTGAAGAGTGCACCCAGCAAGGCAATTACCCCACCGATGGCACGCGTGACGACGGAGCGACCTGCCTGCGCTACCTCGACCCTGGCAAGGGCGAGGTAGTTGAGCAGATGGCGCCCGACCAACGCCGGATGCCGCAGCGCCGCAGAGAAAACGGGATGGAGCATGAGCGGTTCGTGCGCCTTCGGTCTAGGTTGTTTGTGGACGGCGATCAGTACTCGTCGCTGCTGCGACGGCTGGCCAGGACGATCAGGGCGGTGATCGCCGCGCCGGCGGCGGCTGCAATCAGCACCGAACGAACCGGCTGGTCGGCGATGTAGCGCGTCGTCACCGTGGCTGCCTCCCCGAAGCGCTCTTGGGCACGGCTGGTGGTCTTGGAGGCTGCCTCGAGGCCGCGCTGTACGGCCTGCTGCACGCGCGAGGCGATCTGTTCGACGGTGGGCTCCACTTCGCCGCGCAGTTGACGCACCTTCTGGCCGGTCGCATCGACGGCATCCTTGGCATAGCTGCGGGTGCTTTCAGCCGCATCTTGGGCGGCACCGCGCAGTTCGTCGGCGAGTTGGGAGGGGGTCTTGGCTGTGGAGTTCATGAGGAGGTCCTTCCAGAAAAAAACGGGATCGATCAGACGGTCGGCCTGGACCGACGAGCAAAGATGCTAGCGCTTCAGCGGCGCCGCAAGAGGCCTGCGATGAAGCTGGCGATCGTGAGGATGGCGAAGATCACGAACAGAAGCTTCGCGATGCCGACGGCACCGGCAGCGATGCCGCCGAAGCCGAACAACGCGGCCACCAGAGCGATGACCAGAAAGACGACGGTGTAGTGAAGCATGGCAGGCTCCTTTCGTGGCGGTGCATGTCGGAGTCACCGGGGGTGACCTCGGGCGGCAGCACCTGATGTTTGCCGATGCGACAGCTTAGGAGCGGGCCCGGGTCAGGACCTGTCAGCAGCGGGGTCCGAGGGGCGTAGGAAAGCGGCGAATCGGCCGCTGGAGGGTGATTACTGCTTGGGCATCACCGCGCGCAGGCGGGTGCCTTGCCCAGGCGTGCTGTCCACCGAGAGCTTGCCGCCCGCAGCCTGGACACGATGCCGCATGCCCGCCAAGCCGTGACTGGCGCGGCCGGCCTGCTGCTGCAGATCGAAGCCGCGGCCGTCGTCGCTGACCTCGATCTCGACATGGTTCTCATAGTCCTTGAGGACGATGGTCGCCTCCTCGGCATGCGCGTACTTGCCGATGTTGGTGAGGCCTTCCTGCACCATCCGGTAGATGGTGAGCTGTCGGGCTTCGTCGAGGTCCACGGACTCCAGTGCCATCTCCACCTGGATGCCGGAGCGCTCGGCGAATTCGCGCCCCAGGATCTCGAGCGACGCCACCAGGCCCAGATTCGACAGCGACGAGGGCCGCAGGTCTTCGATGATCCGACGCTTTAGGGCGATGCCCGAATTCAACAGCTCGGTCAGGTGGGCCAGCCGCTGGGCGGCGTCGGGAGAATCTCCGAGACGCGACTTGAGCCGCGCCACGTCGAGCTTGGCTGCGGTGAGCAGAGCACCGAGTTCGTCGTGCAACTCCCGCGCGAGATAACCGCGTTCGGATTCGCGCACTTCCTGAAGATGGGTGGCCAGTTCGGCCAGGGAGGCCGTGCGGTCGCGTACCTCCAGCTCCAGCGAATTGCGCTCGCGCTGCAGCGCCTGCTGCTGGCGCTCATTGGCCTGCTGCAGGGCCGACGTCTGTCGCAGGTACAGAACGAAAGCCAGCAATGCCGCCAGCACGATCAGTCCAATGCCCAGGCGCGCCAGACCGAGCGCCTGGGCGATCTGCAAGCGCCCCTCTTCGACGGAGCGCGTGCTGAGCGCCATCAGTGCATCGGCCTCCTGCCGGATGCCCTGCATTTCTTCTCGGCCCACGTCGGTACTCAGCACGAAGCGGGACGCATCGGAGTTGCCGCTGCTCAGCATGCGCACGGTCAGTTCCATCTCCGCGAGCTTGCGGGCCAGATGGTTGCCCAGCGCGGCGAGGTGCGTCCGCTCCGCAGGACGGTCGGCATAGAGCGTACGCAGCCGGTCCATCTGTGCAGGCAGCTCCGCCACGGCCCGGTCGTAGGGCTCGCGGTAACGCGGATCGCCCGTCAGCATGAAGCCCCGCGTACCCGTTTCGGCGTCCAGCGTGTAGCGCAGAAGCAGGTGGATGGACAGTCGCGCGTCCTGCGCACGACCGATTTCTTCCAGGGCGCGGTTGGAGCGGTGGTAGCCCGATTCGTTGAACGCCACGAGCGCAAGCGCGGCCAGGATGGCCAAGCTCAGACTCAAAGCTTTCTTCTTGTAAGCCAACAGCGACAGCTTGTGTTTCAGCATGCGTGGGAAGGAATCGGGCGGTGTATTTATTGAATAATGTTTGTCAACGAAAGCTACGTGGGCAGCGGCGTCAAGCCAGTGCGACTCGACAAAGGCAACAAATGATCAAGATTGGCATTGTGGACGACCATGCGATCGTCCGGTCCGGACTGAAGCAGTTTTTCTCGGAGCACGTGGATCTCCGCGTGGTAGGAGAAGCCGCAACCGGGCGTGAAGCGATCGAACTGGTGCGCACCACCGAACTGGATGTGCTGGTGATGGACCTGTCCATGCCCGGCCAGAGCGGTATCGATGCGCTTGCGATGATTCGCGCCAAGGCACCGGATGTCGGCATCCTGATCCTCAGCGGGTATCCGGAAGAGCATTACGCGATGAACCTCATCCGCCAGGGTGCGAGCGGCTACCTGAACAAGGACTGCGATCCGATGGAGATCGTCAATGCGATCCGCACCATCTCGCTGGGTCGCCGTTACATCACGCCGGCCGTGGCCGAACTGTTGGCGCGGCAGTTGGATCGCAAGGACGACGCTGCACCGCACGAGCAGCTGTCGGAGCGCGAATTCCAGGTCTTCCTGAAGCTCGCCAAGGGCGAGACGGCCGGTGAGATCGCCAAGACCCTGTCGCTGTCGGTGAAGACGGTCAGTACGTATCGCACGCGATTGATGGAGAAGATGAATCTTTCGTCCAACAGTGATCTGACCTACTACGCACTGAAGAACAAGCTGATCGACTGATGGTCCAGGCGCTCTCTGGCGCCATCCTTTCGAGCTGAGCCGCGCCGGGTATTCCTTGCGCGGCTTTGTGTTTGGTGTCGGTGCGATCTAGTGGGTCGTCGAATGGCGGGACTGCGCGAGGCAGTAGTCCACCAGCGCATCGATCTCGTTCGACTTGTCGAACACCGCATCCACACCGAGCTGCGCACACCGGCGACGAATGTCGGGCGTCGCGTAATTGCTCAGTACGACCACCTTCTGCTGCGGTCGGCGCTCTCGACATGCATTGAGCACGCCCAGGCCGCTGCCTTCCTTCAGAAACAGGTCCACGATGGCCAGCTGCCAGTCGCCGCCGTGCTCCCGGAGCCACTGTCGTGCGTCGGTTTCGGTTTCGGCGTACCCCACGGCGCTGACCGGGGTGAGTTCTTCAAGCGTGCCCACCAGGTTCTCGCGGATGGTGAGGTTGTCTTCGACGATGTAGGTGTGGAGTCTGCCGCTCATGATGGGATAGACGCCGGTCAGGCGCCGCGCCCTCGAGGGCACAGGCGGTTGGGGCGACCCGATGCTGATACTGGTTCCAGATCGTAGAGGCCGGGCGACGCCGGCCTGCCATCCCCCATGGCCTGTTGCTGTAGGAGCCAACCGATGGTGCGTCCGTAGGTGCTGGCGCACGTGGGCTCCGGCGGACGGCCGACCTTTCCGCTAAGGCCCCCCGACTAGGCTCGCGCCATCGGTCGATCCGAGCGTGAGGGTATGCAGGAGGCGGTGTTCACAGCATGCCTCCTGGTCACCCTCTGTCCCCAATCACTGGCGATGACGGTTTCCAAGAGGTGGACCATGAAAGGCATTCTGGGTTTTGTGCTGGCTGGAAGTCTGGCCCTGCTGGCAGCATGGGTCGTGGTCCAGGGCGAGCCGGGCTCCGCCGAACTCCACTTGGTGAATGCCGTGACCACCGATGGTCCCGCTGGTGCATCGAAGGGCTGGTTGTCGTTCTTCGTTGGGCCGTGAGAGCCCGGACCATCTTTCTATGAATTCTTTGTCCACATCGACCCCCGCCCCCTCTGGCAGAGCCGGCGGGACATGGGTTCGACGCGTCCTCATCGCCATCGCGGTGCTTTTGGCTGTGATGGTGCTGGTGGTGATCTTCTTCCCGTGGGATCTGCTTCGGGGGCCGATCAACCGCTATGTGAGTGACAAGACAGGCCGTCGATTCGAAATCACCCGGCATCTGGATGTGAAGCCGGGCTTGCGTACCGCTCGCATCACCCTTGACGGCATCGAGTTCGAAAACCCGAAATGGGCGCGCGAGCCACTGCTGGTGGGCGCAGAAAGGGCAGAGATCGACATCCGACTGTGGCCCTTGCTGCGCAAGGAGGTGGTGATTCCCCGTCTGGTGCTCAATGCCCCCACCATCGGCCTTCAGATGGAAGAGGACGGGCGCAAGACCTGGGCGCTGGAGAAGAACGATCATGGCGAGGCAGGCAGCGGTACGACCCCCAAGATTGGTCTACTGCAGGTCGATGGCGGCCATCTCGATTTCCTCGCGAAGCACCAGGGGGTGGACATGCGGGTCGACTTCGCATTCGACACCGCCAAGGGCGACATGCCGCTGTCCTATCAGATGAAGGGCCGATACCAGTCGCAGGCGCTCAGCGCCCAGGGACGCACGGGCAATGTGCTGCTGCTCACCGAGGCGGGCATTCCGCCTTTCCCCTTCGAGATCCACGCCACCGCGGGCGCAACCCGGCTCGACGCGACGGGCAGCATGGCTGCGCTCACCGAACTCGATGGGGTGGATGCCAAGGTCCGCGTCAAAGGTCGGAACCTGGGCGACCTGTACCGGTTGATCGGTGTGGCGCTGCCTGACACCTCGCCTTATCAGATCGAGGGGCGCCTGCTCAAGACCGGCAACACCTGGCAGGCCCAGCAACTGGCGGGAAAGCTGGGGCTCTCGGACATCGGTGGCGAATTGCGGTTCGCCAAGGGAAGCGCCCGCCCCAAGCTGAGTGGCACGCTGACGTCGAAGGTCATGGACATGGATGATCTCGGTCCGTTGATCGGCCTGCCGCCGACTGAGCGTTCGGCAAAGGCCGTGGAGGGCGTAGAGGCGCCCGCTACGCTCGAGAAGAGCCGTCGTCGGGGCGCCGACGTGCGCGTCCTGCCGACCGCACCGCTCGACTTCGAACGACTGCGCGCGATGGACGCGGACGTCCGCTACACGGCCGAGCGCATCCGCAACGTGCGCGAAGTGCCGTTGCAACGTGGCAGCGTGCAAGTGGCGCTCAAGGAGGGTGTGCTGGATCTCAAGCCCCTCGATCTCGGGGTGGCCGGTGGAAGCATCCAGGGCGCCGTGCGCATCGATGGCTCCTCGAATCCCGCAGATATCCGGATGGCGCTCGACATGAAGGCGCTTCAGCTGAACCAACTCATTCCGAAGGTCGAGTCCACCAAGAGCAGCCTTGGACGGCTCGACGGACGCATCAACCTCGCGGGACAGGGCACCACAGTGGCGAACTGGCTAGGCAGTGCGTCTGGTGACATTGCTGCCATGACGGGCCGCGGTCAGTTCAGCAATCTGCTCCTGGAGGTTGCCGGCCTGGATGGCGGCGAGGTGATCGAATTCCTTCTGCGCGGTGACAAGAACGTGCGCATGCGTTGTGCTGCGCTCGCCTTCGATGTGAACAAAGGGGTGATGAACGGCCGCACGCTGATCTTCGACACCGACGACACGTTGTTTACCGGCACCGGCCAAGCCAGCCTCAAGGACGAAAGCCTGGATTTTGTGATCCGGCCCCAGCCCAAGGACAAGAGCATCTTGAGCCTGCGCACGCCGCTGACCATCCGCGGCCACTTTGGCGATCCGCGTCCCGGTGTGGAAGCCGTTCCGCTGATCGCCCGCGGCGCTGCCGCGCTGGCGCTGGGCGCCATCAACCCGCTGCTTGCGCTGGCGGCCACTGTGGAAACGGGCCCTGGCGAGGACGCTGACTGTGGCGCCGCCCTGGCAGAGGCCGGCAAGCCGGAGTCGAGCGAGGCCGCGCGCGCCGCCGACAAGGCCAAGGCCGTGCGGCGTTGATGGACCGGATGTGCGTGGTCAGCGGTGCAGATGCCCGCAGACGGCACACTTCGGATCGCGTCGGACCTGGAGGGTGTCGAAGCGACTGCGCCGACCGTCGAACATCAGCAGCCGGCCGCTGAGGGTTCCGTCGATCCCGGCAATCAGTTTGAGCGCCTCGTGGGCCTGCAGTGTTCCCATCGTGCCGACGACCGGCGAGAACACACCCATCACGGCGCAGCGCGTTTCCTCGAACACCGCATCGGCCGGAAAAAGGCAGGCGTAGCAGGGACCATCGGAATGCCGGACGTCGTAGACCGAGAGCTGCCCGTCGAAGCGGATCGCGGCACCGGCCACCAGGGGTTTCCGGTGGGTCACGCAGGCTTCATTGACACGATGACGCGTATCGAAGTTGTCACTGCAGTCGAGCACGACATCCGCCCCCGGCACGAGTTGTTCAAGCAGCTGAAGATCTGCGCGCGCGCGGATCGGCTGCACCTCGATCTCCGGATTCAGTGCCCGCATGGCTTCGGCCGCGGATTCCACCTTCGCCATTCCGACGCGGGCGTTGCTGTGGACGATCTGACGCTGGAGATTGGTGACGTCGACCGTGTCGTCGTCCACCAGAGTGATGCGTCCCACACCTGCGCCCGCCAGGTAGAGCGCCACCGGCGACCCAAGCCCGCCGGCACCGATGACGAGCGCGTGTGCTGCGGACACCCGCTCCTGGCCGTCGATGCCGAATTCCTCCAGCAGGATGTGGCGGGAATAGCGTAGGAGGGCTTGGTCGTCCATGGCTGGGTGAGGTGAAGGCGCCGCGGCAATGCCGCCAAAGACATCGGCCTCCGCGCGGGAGGCCGATGGGTTGGAAAAGCCGCGACGCAGGGCCTCAGTTTTCCTTCTTCTCTTCCTTGTTCTCGACGATCACCTGCGTCTTGCTAGCGAGCACGGGCTGGCCCTTGAGCTGGTTGAGCGCCTGCATGAGCGGGAAGTCCTTGTCGGTGCCGAACTCGGGCGTGACGCGCGCCTGGGGCGATTTCTTGGCCTCTTCTTCCAGGCGCTTGCGCGCCTCGTCGCGCTGCTTCTCGAGCTCAGGGTCCTTCTTTTCGGGGCCCTGGCCGCTGGACAGGTGCTTTTCGAGGTCCGCCTCACGCATGCGAAGCACGGCGAACGGGCTGCCTTCGGCGGTGTCGTCCACCAGCACGTTGGGGACGATGCCGCGCGCCTGGATGGACGTGCCGCTGGGCGTGTAGTAGCGGGCCGTGGTGATCTTCAGGCCGGTGTCCGGGCCCAAGGGACGGACCGTCTGCACGGAGCCCTTGCCGAAGGTCTGACTGCCCATCACGGTGGCGCGCTTGTGGTCCTGCAGGGCGCCAGCCACGATCTCGCTGGCGGACGCCGAGCCTTCGTTGACCAGCACGACCAGCGGCACGTTCTTGAGGCCGGCCGGTAGGTTGCGCAGCGGATCGCTGCCCGAGCGGCGCTGGTAGTCGGCGGGAATCGCCTTGTAAACCTGCTTGCTTTCCGCCAGCTGGCCGTCGGTCGTCACCACCGTCGCGCCCTGCGGCAGGAAGGCGGCAGACACGGCCACGGCCGCGTCGAGCAGGCCGCCCGGGTCGTTGCGCAGGTCGAGCACCAGGCCCTTGAGGTTCGGGTCCTGCTTGTAGATCTCTTCGATCTTCTTGGCGAAGTCGTCGACCGTGCGTTCCTGGAATTGCGACAGACGGATCCAGGCATAACCGGGCTCCATGACCTTGCCGCGCACCGACTGCGTGCGGATCTCCTCACGGGTGATCGTCACCGGGAAGGTGCGGCTCTCGTCCTTGCGGAAGATGGTCAGCAGCACCTTGGTGCCTGCTTCGCCGCGCATACGCTTGACGGCTTCGTTCAGCGTCAGGCCCTTGACGGCGGTGTCGTCGATCTTGGTGATCAGGTCACCAGGCTTGAGGCCAGCGCGGAAGGCCGGGGAGCCCTCGATGGGCGACACCACCTTGACCAGGCCGTCCTCTTGGGAGATCTCGATGCCCACCCCCACGAAGCGGCCCGAGGTGCCTTCGCGGAATTCCTTGAAGGACTTCTTGTCGAAATACTGGGAGTGCGGATCGAGGCCCGCCACCATGCCGGAGATGGCATCGGAGATGAGCTTCTTCTCGTCCACGGGCTCCACATAGTCGCTCTTGACCATGCCGAACACTGCGGCGAGCTGCTGCAATTCCTCCAGCGGCAGCGGCGCCAGGGCCCCGCGCGCCATCGTCTGCAAGGAGACGGTGGTGAGCGCGCCGGCGACCGCGCCTGCGGCGACCCAGCCGGTGATCTTCAATTTCTGGCCCATGGGCAGCGTCCTTTCGGGAAACCCGATCCGTCTTTCACCAAATCGGCAGTCAATATACGCGGACTTTGGAAGCGGAAATGGCCCCGCGGGTTCCGTCCGTATCTGCGAATCAGGCTTTGCCTTGCGAGGCGACGGCCGCCGCCGCCTTTTCGGCCGCAGCCGCGTCGCCCAGGTAGTAGTGGCGCAGCGGTTTGAGGTCGTCGTCCAGTTCGTAGACCAGGGGGATGCCGTTGGGAATGTTCAGGCCCACGATGTCGCTGTCGGAGATCCCGTCCAGGTACTTGATCAGCGCGCGGATCGAATTGCCGTGGGCCGCCACCACCAGCCGGCGGCCGGCGCGGATGGCCGGCGCCATCGACTCGTTCCAGAAGGGCAGGACGCGCGCGACGGTGTCCTTCAGGCATTCGGTCAGCGGCACCTGCTCTGGATCGAGGCGGGCGTAGCGCAGGTCACCGCGCTCGCTGCGCGGGTCGGTGGCCTCCAGCGCCGGAGGCGGCGTGTCGTAGCTGCGGCGCCAGATCAGCACCTGCTCGTCGCCGTACTGCTTGGCCATGTCGGCCTTGTTCAGGCCCTGCAGGGCGCCGTAGTGGCGCTCGTTCAGGCGCCAGGAATGCACCACCGGCAGCCAGGTGCGATCGAGCTCGTCGAGCACATGCCACAGCGTGCGGGTGGCACGCTTGAGCACGCTGGTGTAGGCCACGTCGAAGTCGTAACCCTGCTCCTTGAGCAGCCGGCCGGCCTGCTTGGCCTGCGCGATGCCGGTGTCGGTGAGGTCGACGTCGGTCCAGCCGGTGAAGCGGTTCTCGAGGTTCCAGGTCGATTCGCCATGGCGGATCAGCACCAGTTTATGCATGGGGTCCCTTACGTGTCGCCGGAGTAAAACCGCCATTCTAAAATTGCCGGTTTGCCATCTCGGAAGCTTCCCGTGAAATTCATCCTCGACAACTGGGCCCTGATCCTCCTCGCACTCGGCTCGGGCGGCATGCTGGCCTGGCCGGTGCTGCGCGGTGCGGGCCAGGGCTCGCTCAGCGCCCAGGGCGCGGTGCAGATCATCAACCGTCAGAAGGGCGTGCTGATCGACGTGCGCGAGCCCGAGGAATTTGCCGCCGGCCATGCCGTGGGCGCGCGCAACGTGCCGCTGGCCGAGCTCGAGCAGAAGCTCCCGGGCCTGGTCAAGAACAAGGCACTGCCCGTACTGCTGATGTGCGCCACCGGCGCCCGGGCCCAGCGCGCGGTGGCTGCGGCCAAGAAACTCGGCTACGAGCAGGCCCAAGCCGTGGCCGGCGGGATGAAATCGTGGAACGAGGCTAACCTGCCCGTCGAGAAGGTGGCCGTCAAGGCCTGAGTGCCTTGCGCTCCATCACCGCATTCACCCGCCCACAAGGAAATCCATGCAAGCCGTGAAGATGTACACCACCGCCGTCTGCCCCTACTGCGTCCGCGCCAAGCAGGTGCTCAAGGCCAAGGGCGTGGACAGCATCGAGGAGATCCGCGTCGATGCCGACCCCGCCGCCCGCGACGAGATGATGCGCCTGACGCAGCGTCGCACGGTGCCCCAGATCTTCATCGGCGACACCCACGTCGGCGGCTGCGACGACCTGATCGCGCTCGACGGCCGTGGCGGCCTGGTGCCGCTGCTGCAGGGCGCCTGAAGCGCTGGCGGCCGGCCGGGGCTGTCGTCGGCGCAGGCCATAATCGAAGGCTTTCGCGCCCGCTGTCTGCGGGCCTTTTTGTCCGCACATCCATCCAAGCACCATGGCCGACCAACAAGCCGCAGAACCCGTCTTCCAGATCCAGCGCGTCTATCTCAAGGACCTGTCGCTGGAGCAGCCCAATTCGCCGGCCATCCTGCTGGAGCAGACCCAGCCCACGGTCGACATCCAGCTGGGCGTCGAGGCCCAGAACGTCGCCGAAGGCATCTTCGAGGTGAGCGTTTCGGCCACCGTGCAGACCAAGATCGAAGACCGCACCGTCTTCCTCGTCGAAGCCAAGCAGGCCGGCATCTTCGAGATCCGCAACCTGCCGGAAGACCAGATGGGCCCGATCCTGGGCATTGCCTGCCCGCAGATCGTCTATCCCTACCTGCGCGGCAACGTGGCCGACACCATCCAGCGCGGCGGCTTCCCGCCCGTGCACCTGGCCGAGATCAACTTCCAGGCCATGTACGAGCAGCAGCAGGCCCAGGCCGCCGGCCAGGGTCTGCCGGCCAACGCCCAGTAATTGCCGGCGACGGCAAGCCGGCCCGGCGCCCCCATGCGCATCTGCGTGCTCGGCGCCGGCGCCTGGGGCACGGCGCTGGCCATCAGCGCCGCGGCGCATCCGGCCGGGCACCATGTGGTGCTCTGGGGACGGGATGCCGCCCAGGTCGAGGGCATGGCGCGCAGCCGCGCCAATCCGCGCTACCTGGCGGGCGTGACCTTCCCACCTTCCCTTCTTCTCCTGTCTGGCGATGCCCACGAGGCCTGGCGCGATGCCGACCTGGTGGTGCTCGGTACGCCCATGTCCGCCCTGCGTGCGCAGCTGGCGGCGCTGGCGGCCGCCGGCTGCGCTGTGCCGGTGGCTTGGCTGTGCAAGGGCGTGGAGCCGACCAGCGGACTCTTTCCCCACGAGGTGCAGGCTGAGGTGGCGCCGCAGTTGCGCGCCGGTCTGCTGAGCGGCCCCAGCTTCGCGCTGGAGGTCGCCCAGGCGCAGCCCACGGCCCTGGTGGCCGCAAGTGCCGACGCCGAGGTGCGCGAGCGCCTGGTCGCGGCCTTCCACGGCCCGGCACTGCGGGTCTACGGCAACGACGACGTCACGGGCGTGGAGGTCGGCGGGGCCGTCAAGAACGTGCTGGCCATCGCCACCGGCCTGGCCGACGGGCTGGCGCTGGGCCTCAACGCGCGGGCCGCACTCATCACCCGCGGGCTGGCCGAGATGACCCGGTTGGGCATTGCGCTGGGCGGCAGGGCCGAGACCTTCATGGGCCTGTCGGGCCTGGGTGATCTGGTGCTCACCGCCACCGGCCACCTGTCGCGCAACCGGCGCGTGGGCCTGCTGCTGGCCGAGGGGCGGACGCTCGACGAGGCGGTCCGCTCGCTCGGCCATGTGGCCGAGGGCGTCAACTGCGCACGGGCTGTGGTCCAGCGGGCAGGGCAGCTTGGGGTGGAAATGCCCATCGCCGAATCGGTGGTCGGCCTGCTCGATGGGCGCCTGAAGCCAGCGCAGGCGGTGGCGGCGCTGATGGGGCGCGAGCCGACGCACGAGGTCTGAATCTCAGCTCGGCGCGTAGGCCAGCCGGACGTAGATCGGCGCGAAGGCCTCGGCCTGCGTGATCTCCACCAGCGTCTCCTTGCCCAGCTCCAGCAGGGCGATGAAGGTGACGACCAGCACCGGCACGCCGCGCGTGGCGTCGAACAGCGATTCGAATTCGACGAAGCGCCGGCCCTGCAGCTGGCGCAGCACGATGCTCATGTGCTCGCGCACCGACAGTTCCTCGCGCGAGATCTTGTGGTGCTGCACCAGCTTGGCCCGCTTGAGGATGTCGGCCCAGGCCTGGCGCAGGTCGTCCAGGCTCACGTCCGGAAAGCGCGGCTTGAGCGACTGCTCGATGTAGACCTGGGCCTTCCAGAAGTCGCGGGCGTAGGTGGGCAGCGCATTGATGGCGGCGGCCTGCATCTTGGCCTGCTCGTACTCCAGCAGGCGGCGCACCAGTTCGGCCCGCGGATCCTCGGCCTCTTCGCCGTCGGCCGTCTTCTTGGGCGGCAGCAGCATGCGCGACTTGATCTCGATGAGCATCGCCGCCATCAGCAGGTACTCTGCCGCCAGCTCCAGGTTGCGGCTGCGGATCTCCTCGACGTAGGCGAGGTACTGGCGGGTGACACCCGCCATGGGGATGTCGAGGATGTTGAAGTTCTGCTTGCGGATCAGGTAGAGCAGCAGATCCAGCGGCCCCTCGAAGGCCTCCAGGAAGACCTCCAGCGCATCGGGCGGGATGTAGAGGTCGTTCGGCAGCGCAAACAGCGGCTCGCCGTAGAGGCGCGCCAGCGCCACCTGGTCGACCACCTCCGGCATGGGAGCGACCGCCGGGCGGTCGTCGTCGTCCGGGGCGGCAGCCGGCAGCGCGGCGCGAGGGCTCAATGCGACTTCGTCTGGTAGACGTAGGGCTGCTGCGCCACGGCGGCGGCCTCGAACTCGGCCTGGGTCTGGCGGTCGATCTGCTTGTCCCACAGCAGGGCGCGGCCGGCGCGCTGTTCTGCTTCGAGCGTCGGCTTCTGCTCGCGCAGCTTCTCGATGAACTGGGTGGCGTCGGAGGTGTAGTGGGGGCGGCCGAAGATCGACATAGACTGGTGCAGCTTCTTGTGACGGGACGAGGGGCGCGATTTTAACGACGGGGCGATGGGATTGAGATGACCACTGGCAGGACCGCGGCGCGCATCGCCGCCGCACTCACCGCGCTGGCTGCCCTGGCGGGTTGCGACCCGCAGCGCATCGACAAGCTGGAAGAAGGCGTGGCCACCGAGGCCGATGTGCGCGCCCAGTTCGGCGAGCCCGAGAACATCTGGGAGTCGCCCGCCGGCCGGGTGCTCGAATACAACCGCCAGCCGGCCGGCCGCAAGAACTACATGATCACCATCGGCCCCGACGGCCGCATGAGCGCCCTGCGCCAGGTGCTCACGCCCGAGAACTTCGCCCGCGTGCAGCCGGGCATGCCGATGGAGGATATGCGCAAGCTGCTGGGCAAGCCGGCCAAGGTGACGCGCTATGCCCTCAAGCAGGAAAGCGAATGGGACTGGCACTGGACGCAGCCGCCCAACACGCCCATGGTGTTCACCGCGGTGCTGAACGACCAGCAGTACGTGGTGCGTAGCGGCTCGTCGGCGGACCGCAGCGTTGAAGCTCCCTGAGTTCCTCCGCTTTCAGTCGTTGCCCCCTGGCAGAACCGCGCCCGCTGCTGCCCCCACTGCCCGTCCGCCCAGGCGCGCGGTACCGATGGCCGCATCCGCCGCCAGCCCGACCGCGCCGGCGCCCACGCTGACGGCGGTGGCGCCCACCGACACGGCGGCGCCGGCCACGCTGACCACGGCGCAGCCGCCGAGTCCGCCCAGAGCGACGCCGGCGAGCAGCAGGCGGGAGAAAAAGGCGCGGTGCATGGGCGGCTCCTGGGTCGAGGATCGATGAATCGAAAAGATCAGCGTTCGCCGCCGAACAGCGCCGCCCGGCCGGTGGCCGAGGGCAGCACGCAGGCCACGTCGTGGGCACAGCCGGGCACCACCGCGAAGCTACGGGCGCCGGTGGGCTTGAGCACCTGCTGCTCGTAGGCGGCATGGGCCAGCCCGCGCTGCAGGCGATAAGGACCTTGCAGCATCGCGGCGCAGGACTTGTCGAGCACCCGGGCGGCGGTGCCGCGGCCGGTGCCGCTGTCGCGCGCGCCTTCCAGGCGGTGGATGTCGGCGGCGGCGTAGCGGGCCCGCGCCTCGGCCGAACTTCGGCCCAGGGCGGCGGGAAGGTTACGGGTGCCGTATTTCCAGTCGTCGTAGCCGGGGCAGGCGGCCAGGTCGGCGGCGGGCACGGGTTGCCAGCGGCAACCGGCGGCCAGGCCTGCGCCGTCCGGCGCCAGGCAGCCGTCCCAGTCGGGGGCGGCAGCCGCTGCGGCTGGCGCCAAGCGCTCGGGATCGAAGTACAGCCAGGTGCCCGGGTCGGCGATCACGTAGCGCACCCGCCAGCCGGCCGGCGCGTCGACCGCGAAGCCGATGCGGTGCTGCAGCATCTGGGCGCCGGCAGAAAAGCCGGCCAGGGTGGCCTCGCGCAGGCTGGGCCAGCGCTGGGCCAGGGCCTGGAGCAGCGCGTCGAGCGCGGCGAAGGAAGAGATCGGCCGGTCGCCGCGCGAGTCGCCGCCGGCCAGCCAGCTGCTGCAGGTCCACAGCGCATCGCCGGGCTGGGCGGCGGGGGTGCCGGGCGTGCTGCAGCGGCCGGCCTTGCCGGCCGGCACCTGGAAGAGCGGCGCCACCACCAGCGTGTCTGCCTCGTGGCCGCTGCCGCGCAGGGCCTGCAGCGCCGCGTCGAAGCTGCGGTTCGCATCGCGTGGATGGCCGTGCATGACCAGCAGCAGCCGCGTGGGCGGCGTCCCGCCTTCGCCTGTGCCGCGGGAGACGTAATAGGGCAGCCGGCCCGCGCCGCCGGGCAGCTCGACGGCCTGGAGGCAGGCGTCGGAGGCCGCCTGGCTGCAGCCCTCCGGGCCCGAAGGTGGCGCAGCTGTGGCGGCGGGCACGGCGCCACCGAGCGTGGCGACAAGCAGCAGGCCCACCCTCGCGGCTTGGCGCAGGTCGGACATCCGCAGGGGCAGGGCGAGCATCGTGGGCCTCAGCGCTGGATCAGGAAAAGCGGGGGCCGCGCGGCGCTCAGCGCACCCGCATGCCCGGCTGGGCCCCCGGCCAGGGCTCCAGCACATGGATGCCGGGCTGGGCCTTCTCGTCGGCATGGCTGGCGGCCAGCACCATGCCTTCGCTGACGCCGAACTTCATCTTGCGCGGCGCCAGGTTGGCGACCATCACGGTGAGCTTGCCCACCAGCTGTTCCGGCTGGTAGGCCGAGGCGATGCCGCTGAACACGTTGCGGGTCTTGCCTTCGCCCACGTCCAGCGTCAGCCGCAGCAGCTTGGTCGAGCCTTCGACCTTCTCGCACGCCACGATCTTGGCGATGCGCAGGTCGATCTTGGCGAAGTCGTCGATGCCGATGGTGGGCGCCACCGCCTCGCCGCCGGGCAGGTCCTGCGCTGCGTCGGCCGCGGGCGCCGCGGCGGGGGCGGGCGGGGTGAAGAGCTGCTCCAGCACCTTCGGGTCCACGCGCGTCATCAGGTGCTTGTAGTCGCCGATGGCATGGCCGGCACCCAGCGCGTGGCCAGCGTCGGCCCACTGCAGCGGGCCGATGTTCAGGAAGGCCTCGACCTGCGCCGCCAGCGCCGGCAGCACTGGCTTGAGGTAGAGCGTGAGCAGGCGGAAGGCCTCGATGCAGGTGGTGCACACGTCGTGCAGTCGCGCCTCCTGGCCGGCCTGCTTGGCCAGTTCCCAGGGCTTATTGGCGTCGACGTAGGCATTCACCTGGTCGGCCAGGGCCATCGCCTCGCGCAGGGCACGGGCGTAGTCGCGGCCGTCGTAGAGCTGGCGCAGGTCGTCGGCGCCAGCGCGCAGCATCACCAGCAGCTCTTCGCCGTCGACGGAGACGGTGCCCAGCTGGCCGCCGAATCGCTTGGCGATGAAGCCGGCCGAGCGGCTGGCGATGTTGATGAACTTGCCCACCAGGTCGCTGTTGACGCGGGCAACGAAGTCCTCGGGGTTGAAGTCGATGTCCTCGTTGCGGCCGTTGAGCTTGGCGGCGATGTAGTAGCGCAGCCATTCGGGGTTCAGGCCCAGGCCGAGGTACTGCAGCGGGTCGATGCCGGTGCCGCGGCTCTTGCTCATCTTCTCGTTGTTCACCGTCAGGTGGCCGTGCACGAAGATGCCGTCCGGCGCCTTGCGACCGCTGAAATGCAGCATGGCGGGCCAGAACAGGGTGTGGAAGGTGATGATGTCCTTGCCGATGAAGTGCACCTGCTCCAGGTCGGGCTGGGCCATGTAGGCGTCGTAGTCCTCGCCCTTCTTGCCCAGCCAGTTCTTGAGCGAGGCCAGGTAGCCCACCGGGGCATCGAGCCAGACATAGAAGTACTTGCCCGGCGCGTCGGGAATCTCGATGCCGAAGTAGGGCGCGTCGCGGCTGATGTCCCAGTCGCCCAGGCCGCCGGTGCCGTCTTCTTTCTTGACCAGCCACTCGCGGATCTTGTTCTGCACCTCGGGCTGCACATGGCCGGGGGCTGTGGTCCATTCCTTCAGGAAGGCCTCGCAGCGCGGGTCGGACAGCTTGAAGAAGAAATGGTCGGAGCTGCGCAGCTCTGGCTTGGCGCCCGACAGCGCCGAGTAGGGGTTGATCAGCTCGGTGGGCGCGTAGACGGCGCCGCAGACCTCGCAGTTGTCGCCGTACTGGTCCTTGGCGTGGCAGTTCGGACACTCGCCCTTGATGAAGCGGTCGGCCAGGAACATGCCCTTCTCGGGGTCGTAGAACTGCTCGACCGGGCGGGTCTCGATCAGGCCGGCGGCCTTCAGGTCGCGGTAGATCTGCTGCGCGAGCTCGTGGTTCTCGGGCGCGTCGGTCGAATGCCAGTTGTCGAAGGCGATGTGGAAGCCGTCGAGATAGGGCTTGCGGCCGGCCGCGATCTCGGCCACGAAGGCTTGGGGCGTGATGCCCGCCTTGTCGGCGGCGATCGTGATGGCGGCGCCGTGGGCGTCGTCGGCGCAGACGAAGTTGACCTCGGCACCGTTCATCCGCTGGAAGCGCACCCAGATGTCGGCCTGGATGTATTCCATGATGTGGCCGATGTGGAACTTGCCGTTGGCGTAGGGAAGGGCGGTGGTGACGAAGAGCTTGCGCGCTGCGGGCATGGATGTCGGTCTCGCGGATGGGGCCGGCCGTGCCGCGGCAGGGCGCCGCGGGCTGGCAGGGTCGGGCATTTTAGGTTTGGGGCCGCATCGCAGCCGTATGCTTGCAGCTTTGCCCGCAGACCCCGAAGGAGGAAGCCCCGTGACCACCCCCCGCATTCCTGCCACCCTGATCTCCGGCGACGGGATCGGCCCCGAGATCATGGAAGCCACCCTGGCCGCGCTCGACGCCCTGGGTTCGCCCTTCGAGTGGGACCCGCAGATCGCCGGCCTGGGCGGCGTCAGGACTTCGGGCGACCCGCTGCCCGAGGCCACGCTGGAGAGCATCCGCCGCACGCGGCTGGCGCTCAAGGGCCCGCTGGAGACGCCCTCGGGCGGCGGCTACCGCAGCTCCAACGTGCGGCTGCGCGAGGCCTTCCAGCTCTTCGCCAACGTGCGGCCGGCGCGCACCATCATTCCCGGCGGTCGCTTCGACGACATCGACCTGCTGGTGGTGCGCGAGAACCTCGAAGGTCTGTACATCGGCCACGAGCACTACATCCGCATCGAGGACGACCCGCACGCCGTGGCCATGGCCACCGGCATCAACACCCGCCAGGGCTGCAAGCACATCCTGCGCTATGCCTTCGAGGCCGCCGTGGCCCAGGGCCGCAAGAAGGTGACGGTGGTGCACAAGGCCAACATCATGAAGGCGCTGACGGGCATCTTCCTGGAGACGGCCGAGCAGCTCTACGCCGCCGAGTACCAGGGCAAGTTCCAGTTCGAGACCATGATCGTGGACGCCTGCGCCATGAAGCTGGTGCTCAACCCCTGGCAGTTCGACATGATCGTCACCACCAATCTGTTCGGCGACATCCTGTCCGACCTGGTGGCCGGGCTGGTGGGCGGCTTGGGCATGGCACCCGGCGCCAACATCGGTGCCGACGCGGCCATCTTCGAAGCGGTGCACGGCTCGGCCCCGGACATCGCCGGCAAGGGCATCGCCAACCCCATCGCGCTGATGCTGGCCGCGGCCCAGATGCTGGACCACGTGAAGCGTGTCGACCTGGCCGACCGTCTGCGCACCGCCATCGACCAGACGCTCAACGTCGACAACGTGCGCACGGGCGACCTGGGTGGCGGCGCCAACACCATCGCCTTCACCAAGGCGCTGGTGGCCCGCATCAAGGGGGGTGCATGACGACGGAACAGAACCTGCCCATCCTCTCGCCTTCCGAGGCGCGGGTGCTCGGCGTGCTGATCGAGAAGCAGCGAACCGTGCCCGACAGCTACCCGCTCACGCTCAACAGCCTGCTCGCCGGCTGCAACCAGAAGACCAGTCGACACCCGGTGATGGAACTGGGCGAGGCCGAGGTGCAGGACGCGCTGGAAAGCCTGCGCCGCCGCAGCCTGGTCGATGAGAGCAGCGGCGGCCGCGCGATGCGCTACGGCCACAACACCGACCGCGTGCTGCGGCTGCCCTCGCAGTCGGTGATCCTGCTGGCAGTGCTGATGCTGCGCGGCCCGCAGACGGCGGGCGAACTGCGCATCGCCAGCGACCGCATGCACAACTTCGCCGACATCTCGTCGGTGGAGGGCTTCCTAGACGAGATGGCCGAGCGTCCGGCCGGCGCGCTGGTGGTCAAGCTGCCGCGCCTGCCGGGCGCGCGCGAGAGCCGGTGGGCGCATCTGCTGAGCGGGCCGGTGGCGGCCGAGCTGATGGCGGTGCCGGCGGTGGGTGCTGCCGCGCCGGTGGCCGGGGGCGATGCGGGCGAGACGGCAGCCCTGCGCCTGCGGGTGGACCGGCTCGAAGCCGAGGTCGCCACCCTCAAGGCCACGCTGGCGAAGGTGTGTGCGGACCTGGGCATCGACGCCGGCTGAGCGCCGGTCTGGCCCGTCCGTCCTGGCGCCCGGGGCCGGCGGCCGACCGCTGTCACCCAGCGGACGGCCGTCGCGGGGCCGGCTGCGCTACCTTCCGTGTCCCCAATAACAGGGCCGCCCGCGCCCACCGGAGACACCCCATGACGCACCCCGCCGCCCTGGCCCAATGGCACCGCCTGGTGCAGACGCACGACAGCGCCGGCCTCTGGGCCCTGCTGGCCGAGGACGCGGTCTTCCACTCGCCCGTGGTGCACACGCCGCAGGTGGGCCGCCCCATCGTCAGCGCCTACCTCACGGCGGCCTTCCACGTCTTCTTCAACGAGAGCTTCCGCTACGTGCGCGAGACCATCGCGGCCGACCATGCGGTGCTGGAGTTCGCCGTCACCCTCGACGGCATCGAGGTCAACGGCGTGGACATCATCAGCTGGAACGCCGAAGGCCGCATCACCCAGTTCAAGGTCATGCTCCGGCCGCTGAAGGCGGTCAACCTCATCCACCAGCGCATGGGCGAGATGCTGGCGGCCAGATGAAGCACCCCCCGAGCCGCTTCGCGGCTCACCTCCCTCGCGCCTTCGGCCTGGAGGGGGCGCACCCGTAGGCCTGACGAAGCCGGTTCCCCGGATGCCCAGGCATGGCCCGCTCCGTCGCCCGTCGAGCCTTGTCGCCGGGCCGTTCGCCCGCGCGCCCATTGGCCCCTTTGTCCGACAGCCCGCGGCGACCCCGCTGCCTACGATCAGGCGCAGGGAAGCCCGGGGTGCCGTCGCCGCAACACACAACTACAGGACACGCGACCTGACCCGAACCCGCCGGCGCCATTCATGGTGCCGGCCCGTTTCGAGCAAGGGGTCTGGCGATGTCCACGAACACGCCGCGCACGCGCGCGGCCACCACCGGCAGCCGTGAACAGGCGCGTAAGCGGGAGGAAGAAGGCCGTCTGAAGCCGGGCAGCCGGCGCCGCCTGCCCGCGCAGGCGCAGGATGCGGACCTGCCGCCGTCCGATGAGTCCGGCAGCCACGATGGAGAGAAGGTGAGCGAGCAGGGCGACGCCACCGGCGCGCCCCATCCCGCCGCCAAGGGCCGCGACGCCCCGGTGGACGTGCGGTGATCGCGCTGCGCCGAATCCTCGCGTCGGCCCTGCTGGGCATGCCGCCTCGGCGTCCCAGGCTCTGCACGCCGGCAGCGCCCTGCAGCGGGTGCCGGCCTTGTGCCGCGAGGATTCCATGCCCTGGCTGAAGATCCTCCACATCGGCGCCGTCATCCTGTGGTGCGGCTCGCTGCTTTATCTGCCCCTGGCGACCGCGGCAGCGTCAGGCGATGCCAGGCGGCGACCGGCGGCGCTGGGCGATCCGCAGGACGAGATCTTGCGCGCTCTGTTCATCTGGGTGGCCACGCCGGCCGCGCTGGTCGCCATCGGCTCGGGCACGCTCATCTTCGTGGTGCAGGGCACGCTGGGGCTGTGGCTGCTGGCCAAGCTGGTGCTGGTCGGCCTGCTGGCGCTCGGCCATGCCAGCTTCGGCCTGCTGATCCTGCGGGTGGAGCGCGGCCAGTCCGCCAGGCGCGCCGCACTGCTCGTCGGCGCATTGCTGCTGCCGCTGCTGCTGGCGATCGCGTGGCTGGTGCTGCGCAAGCCCGGCCTCGACGGGGCGTTGCCATGAGCGGCGGTTTCACTTCCACCGCGCGGCGCTGGCTATCCCTGCCGGCTTCAGGTCATGTCGACCGCCACGCCCTTCTCGTACACCAGCCGTCCACCCAGGTAGGCCGCCAAGGCGATGAAGCCGGCGGTGAACAGCGTGATGCCCGCGCCCCAGGGCCACAGCCACTGGGCCGGGTCGTCCGCGCGCCAGCGCAGCGCCCAGTTCAACGTGGCCAGCGACAGCATCATCACGGCCACGATGGCATGGCCCCAGGCCGTGACCAGGCGGCGGATGCGTTTGACCGTCAGCAGGTCGATCAGACCGGCCATGCTGGCGATCCAGCCGCCGGCCGCGCCCACGCCCGCCAGCCACAGGCCGGCGCGGGCCCAGAACGGGTCCTGCGTCCACCACCAGGCACCGTCGGTGCCCACCAGGCCGATCAGCGCCGCCACGGGAAAGTGGATCAGCATGGGATGCAGCGGATGGCCGGCGATGGCCGCGCGGCTTCGGATGGGGTCGGGCAGGGTCGGGCTCGGAGGTGCGGCGCTCATGCGGCCATTGTGGGCATCGGGCTGCTGCCGCTGCTCGGCGGATGCCGGGGACCGCTGTCGGTGTTGGACCCGGCCGGGCCTTCGGCCGGCGCCATCGCGCAGGTGTGGTGGTGGATGTTCGGCGTGGCGGCTGCGATCTGGTTGCTGATGATCGTGTTGGGTGCGCTGGCCATGCGCGCCGGTCGTGACCGCAGCGGTGGCAAGGGCGAATGGCCGGGGGTCGAAGAGGGCGAACGTCGGTCCGGCCGGGAGGCACGTCGGGTCGAGGACGGCGCCCGCCAGCGCCGCATCGCCCGTCGCTGCCTCGTCGGCGGCGGCCTGCTGCTGCCGGGCGCGGCCATCACGGCCCTGCTGCTCTTCGGCTCGCCCGCCGGCTTCCACCAGCTGCCCTGGCCCGGTGCGGCCGCTGCGCCGCTGCGGGTGGAGGTGACCGGCCACCAGTGGTGGTGGGAGGTCCACTACCCCGACACGGGCCAACGCTTGCGCAACGAACTGCGCCTGCCCGCCGGCCGCGCGGTCGATGTGCACACCCGCAGCGCCGACGTGATCCACGGCTTCTGGGTGCCGCGGCTTGGCGGCAAGCTCGACGCCGTGCCGGGCCGCACGCTGGTCGTGCGGCTGCAGGCGGATGCGCCCGGCACCTACCGCGGCGTCTGCGCCGAGTTCTGCGGCCACGGCCATGCGCACATGACGATGGTGGTGCAGGCGATGCCGGCTGACGACTTCGACGTCTGGCTGAAGACCGCACCGGCCCTGGCCGCTGACCGTACGCCTGCCGTGGCGACCGCCCCCGCATCGGAGGCCCGCCCATGACCGAGCGCGAACAACCCACCAGCGAGGCCACCAACCAGCAGGCCGACGACGCCCTGCACCGCGCCTTGCACGAGACCTGGCGCAACCCGGCCGGCTGGCGCGTGCTGGCGGCGGTCAACCACAGCACCATCGCGCAGCGCTTCATGCTCACCGGCGGCGCCTTCTTCCTGATCGCGGGGGTGCTGGCCATGCTCATCCGGGCGCAGCTGGCACTGCCGCAGCACGACTTCATGGGCGCCGAGGCCTACGCCCAGGCCTTCACCATGCACGGCACGCTGATGATGTTCCTCTTCGCCGTGCCCATGCTGCAGGGCATCGCCGCCTACCTGCTGCCAAAGATGATCGGCGCACGCGACCTGGTCTTCCCGCGGCTGTCGTCCTTCGGCTACTGGTGCTACCTGTTCGGTGGCGTGATCTTCACCAGCAGCCTTGCCTTCGAGCTGGCGCCCGACGCGGGCTGGTTCATGTACACGCCGCTGTCCAGCAATACCTATTCGCCGGGCATCAACTCGGACTTCTGGCTCATCGGCATCACCTTCGTGGAGATCTCCACCATGGCGGCCGCCATCGAGCTGGCGGTGTCGGTGCTGCGCACGCGCTCGGCCGGCATGGCGCTGCAGCGCATGCCGGTGTTTGCCTGGGCCATGCTGGTCACCTCGCTGATGATCGTGATCGGCTTTCCGCCACTGATCCTGGGCTCGCTGCTGCTGGAGCTGGAACGCTCCGCCGGTTGGGCCTTCTTCGATCCGACGCGCGGCGGCGATCCGCTCTTGTGGGCGCACCTCTTCTGGCTCTTCGGCCATCCGGAGGTCTACATCATCTTCCTGCCCGCCACGGGGCTCATCTCCACCATGGTGCCGGTGTTTGCGGGCCGGCCGCTGGTGGGCTATCGCTGGGTGGTGGCCTCGCTGATCGGCATCGGCTTCCTGAGCTTCGGCCTGTGGGTGCACCACATGTTCACGCTGGGCATCCCGGCGCTGGCGCAGGCCTTCTTCTCGGCGGCCAGCATGCTGGTGGGCATTCCGACGGCGGTGCAGATCTTCGCCTGGCTCGCTACGCTGTGGACCGGCCGGCCGCGCTGGGAGGTGCCCATGCTGTGGATCGCGGCCTTCCTGGTGGTGTTCGTGGCCGGCGGGCTGACGGGCGTGATGCTGGCGCTGGTGCCCTTCAACTGGCAGGTGCACGACACGCATTTCGTGGTGGCGCACTTCCACTATGTGCTGGTGGGCGGCATGCTGTTCCCGCTGCTCGCAGGCCTGTACTACTGGCTGCCGCACATGAGCGGACGCATGCCGTCGAAGCGGCTGTCGCGCGCGGGCTTCTGGCTCACCGTCATCGGCTTCAACGGCACCTTCCTGGTGATGCACTGGACGGGCCTGCTCGGCATGCCGCGGCGCGTGTACACCTACGAGCCGGGGCTGGGCTGGGAATGGCCCAACCTCGTCTCGTCGGTGTTCGGCTTCGTCATGGCTTTCGGCGTGGTGACGGTGCTGCTGGACCTGGCGCTGCACTGGCGCCTGGGCCGCCGCGCCGAGGTCAACCCGTGGAAGGCCGACACGCTGGAATGGGCCACGGCCACGCCCGCCGAGGCCTACAACTTCGCCAGCCAGCCGGCCGTGCACACGCGGCATCCGCTGTGGACGCGGCCCGGCCTGCCCGCCGAGATCGCCGCCGGCCGGCACGCGCTGGCCCGCGGCGTGGCGGCGCGCGAGACGCTGGGCAGCAGCCCCGTGGCCGCCCGGCCCACCGAGCTCATCGTGCTGCCGGGCAACAGCTGGCTGCCCTTCCAGGCGGCGCTGCTGATCGCGCTCCTGTGCATCTGCCTGCTGCTCAAGGCCTACGGGCTGGCCGCGCTCTTCGGCGCGGCGGCGGCGCTGGTGCTGCTGCGCTGGTCCTGGGTCAATGGCGACCACCCGGGCTATGGCGCGCCGCATGAGGAAGAGGAGGCGGTCACCGAGGTCCATGGCGTGCTGCTGCGCCCGCACACGCACGGTTTCGACGGGCCGGGGCTCTGGGGCATGAAGTTCACCCTGCTGGCCGATGGCGCCTTCTTCAGCTCGCTGCTCTTCGGCTGGTTCTACCTGTGGACAGTGGCGCCCGGCTGGCATGCGCCGGCGAAACCCGTGCTGGGGCTGTGGCCGCTGCTGGCCGTCGGCGGGCTGGCGGTGGCGGCGAGCGGGTTGATGGGCAATGGGGTCGGGCGGCTGCGGCAGGGAGAGGGTGGCGGTCTTGCGTGGCGCCTGGCTGCCGCGGGGCTGCTGGCGCTGGGTGCGTCAGCCGGCCTGGCGCTGCTGGGCGCCACGCTCGACCTGCGTCCGCATCTGCAGGCGCACGATGCCATCGTCGCCGTGACGCTGCTCTACCTGGGCTTCCACACGCTGCTGGCCGGCGTGCTGGCGCTGATGCAGGCGGCGCGCGTGCGGGCGGGCCATGTGGGGCTGCGGCGCCCCTATGAGCCCGGGGTGGTGGCGGCCTTCTGCCACTACACGGCGGGGGCCTGTGCCGTCGCCTGGCTGGCCTTCGCGCTGGTGCCGCGGGGGTGGGCATGACGGGCCGCCGCCAGCTCGTCGCGCGTCGAATGCCGCGCTGGCTGTCGCCGGACAGTCCCTGGCAGCTGGCGCTGGGATTCGCGTTGTGGTCGCTGTGGTTCGTGGGGGTGTACGGCGGGGTGTCGGTGGCGTGCGCGGCGGGCTGGGCGGCCGGTGCAACCGGGCCCGGCAACGGGGTCAACGGTGCGCTGATCGGCGGCACGCTGGCCACCCTGGTCCTGCTGCTGCTGGCCGCCTGGCGTTGCCTGCGCCATGCCCGGGTCCTGCGTCGGCTGGACCCGGCCGGCCCGCGTCGACCGGCACGACCGGTGGATGCGGTGGGGCAGGCCGAGGCCGACCAGCCGCCGGGCGGTGAGGTGCCCGAAAGCGCCTTCGACCAGCGTCTTGAACGTCGGCGCTTCATCGCCTTCATGGCGGCACTGCTGCATGCGCTGGCGGCCGCGTCCACCGTCTTCGTGGCGCTGCCGCTGCTGCGGCTGCCGCCGTGTCTCTGACCGACTCCGAGGAATGCCGCCATGCCCATCGATTTGATCCGTCTGTGCACCCTCGGCGCCATGCCCGCGCTGCCGCAGGATTGGTGGGCCGCCTGGAGCCTGGCGCCGGCTATGGTGCTGCCGCTGCTGGCACTGGCGTTCCATGCGCTTCGGCCGACGGCGAAGTCAGGCCTGCCGGAGGGCAGCGCCCGCCGCTGGCGCCTGGCGGGGCTGGCCCTTCTGGCGCTCGCATTGCTGTCGCCCCTGTGCCGCCTGGCCGCCACCCTGGCCGGCGCGCACATGGTGCAGCTGATGGTGATGGTGGCGGGCTGCGCGCTGCTGGCCCTCGGCTGGACGCCCCTGCGCCGGGAATCGCGCACGGCGCTGCCGCTGGCGGCGGCCCTGCACGGCGGCCTGCTGTGGCTGTGGCACCTGCCGGCGGTCTATGCCGCCACGCTGACCAGCGCCCTGGTGCACTGGGCCGCCACGGCGGCGCTGGTGGCGGCCTCCTTCGCCTTCTTCCGCCACGCCGTCCATGCGCCGGCGGAGCGGCGCGGCGCCGCGCTGCTGGCCGTGCTGGCCACGCTGGCCCACACCGGCCTGCTGGGTGCACTGCTCACCTTCGCCGGCCAGCCGCTGTACGCGCTGCAGGCGCCTGGTGCGCGGGCCTGGGGCCTCGATCCGCTCACCGACCAGCAGATCGCCGGCCTGGTGATGTGGGTGCCCGGGGGCCTGGGCTACATGGCCCTGGCGCTGGGCCTGGCGCTGCACTGGGCGTCTCAGGGCCAGCGAGGCCGACGTCGCGGGGCGCCGACTGCCCGTGTGTCGGGCGAGCCGGCCGCCCGCGCCGGCTGACGTAGCTGCCGGTGCTGAGGCGGCTTGTCCCTTCCGCGGCAGCGGCCGGCCGCTGCCCCGTAGACTCGCCGCCCAATTGAGGAGCCAAATCCAATGACCGTGACCCCCGAGGGCCTGCTCGACGCGCTCAAGAGCGTCCAGGACCCGAACACCGGCCAGTCCTTCGTGGCGGCCAAGGCCGTGCGCAACCTGCAGATCGACGGTGGCGACGTCGCCTTCGACCTGGTGCTGGGCTACCCGGCACGCAGCCAGCATCCGGCGCTGCGCAAGGCGCTGGTGGCCGCAGCCCGCACCGTGCCCGGCGTCGAGAACGTGTCGGTCAACGTGTTGACCGAGATCACCGCCCATGCCGTGCAGCGCGGCGTGCAGCTGCTGCCGGGCGTGAAGAACATCGTGGCCGTGGCCTCGGGCAAGGGCGGCGTGGGCAAGAGCACCACCGCCGCCAACCTGGCGCTCGCGCTGGCCGCCGAAGGTGCGCGCGTGGGCCTGCTCGACGCCGACATCTACGGCCCCAGCCAGCCCATGATGATGGGCGTGAGCGGCCGGCCCACCAGCCCCGACGACAAGACCATGGACCCGCTGGAAGGCCACGGCGTGCAGCTGATGTCCATCGGCTTCCTGGTCGACCCCGACCAGGCCATGATCTGGCGCGGCCCCATGGCCACCCAGGCGCTGGACCAGCTGCTGCGCCAGACCAACTGGAAGGACATCGACTACCTCGTGGTCGACATGCCGCCCGGCACCGGCGACATCCAGCTCAGCCTGAGCCAGCGCGTGCCCATCACCGGCGCGGTGATCGTCACCACGCCGCAGGACATCGCCCTGCTCGACGCCCGCAAGGGCATCACCATGTTCGAGAAGGTGGGCGTGCCCATCCTCGGCATCGTGGAGAACATGGCCGTGCACGTGTGCACCAACTGCGGCCATGTGGAGCACATCTTCGGCCACGAGGGCGGCAAGAAGATGGCGGCCGAGCGCAACATGGCCTATCTGGGTGCGCTGCCGCTGGCCATGACCATCCGCGAGCAGGCCGACGGCGGCAAGCCCACCGTGGTGGCCGATCCCGACGGCGAGATCGCCGGCCTGTACAAGGCCGTCGCCCGCCAGGTGGCCATGGGCATCGCGGGCAAGGCCAAGGACTTCTCGTCCAAGTTTCCGACCATCACGGTGAGCAAGAACACCTGATCGTGTCAGCCGGGTGGGCGGCCAGGTGCCGCTCGCCGTCATTGCAAATTGATCGGCGGCCGATCGATTTGCAAGGAAGCCCGGCGATCATCGGCCGTGGCTGACCTGCCTTGCCGCCCTGCCGACGCATGAACATCCTCGCCTCCCTGCGCTACCTGGCCGCCCTGGCCGAGCACCGGCACTTCGGCCGGGCGGCCGTCGCCTGCCACATCACGCAGCCGGCGCTGTCGAATGCCATGCGTGCGCTGGAGGCCGAGTTCGGCGTGGCCATCGTGCGCCGCGGCCGGGCCTATGCGGGCCTGACGCCCGAGGGCGAGCAGGTGCTGGCCAGCGCCCACCGCATGCTGCACGAGCACGAGCGGCTGCAGCAGCAGTTGCGCAGCGAGGCCGGCCAGCCTCGCGGGCGCCTTCGCATGGCGGCCGTGCCCACGGCCATTCCGCTGCTCAGTCGTTTTGCGGCGCGGCTACGGGCGCGGCACCCGGGCATCGTGCCGACGGTGCTGTCGATGAGTTCGCTGGAGCTGGAGACCGGGCTCGACCACCTGGCCATCGACCTGGCCCTGGGCTACACCGGCCGGCAGGGACCGGCTGCGAAGGCGCTGCAGACCTGGCCACAGATCGAGGAGCATTACTTTCTGCTGCGCCGGCCCAACGACGCGCCAACGACCAGGATGATGGCGCGGGGCCCGTCCATCGGCTGGGCCGAGGCCGCAGCGCTGCCGCTGTGCCTGCTGACGCCCGAGATGCACAACCGTGCCATCGTCGACGCCGCCTTCGCCGAGGCCGGTGCGACGGGCGTGGCGCCGGCGGTGGAGACCAATTCCGTGCTCACGCTGGTGCTGGCGGTGCAGGCGGGCGACGTGTGCGCGGTGCTGCCAGGCGCGATGGTCGACACCGTGCGCGGCCAGCCCGGCTTGGTGGCGCAGCCGCTGGTGGGGCCGACCGTGCGCACGCCCTTGGGTTTCATGGCGCCGGCGGCGGTGCGGCCTTCGCGGGCGCTGGAGGCGGCGCTGGGGCTGCTGCAGTCGCCGGAGTGGCTGGCCGAATTGCGGGCGCATGGCGGGGCGCTGGAGGCGTGACGGCCGTGCGCTGTGTCGGAGGGCGTGGTTGTGGTGCCGCCTGACGTCGGGCTGCTGGATGCGCTGCGGGCGCTGTGGGAGCTGCTGGTGATGGTGGGGCGCTTCTTTCTCTGGCTGTTCAACATCGGGCGCTGAGGGCTCTGGTCTTGCGATCTCGCGCTCAAGGGCCTTGGCTGGATTGCGGTTGCCGGTTGGTCTTTGATGCTTGGTGCTTGGTGCTTGGTGCTTGCTGGTTGTTGGTGGAGCGTTGTCGGGGCGCGCGAGTGGCTGGGGCGCTAACCCGGCAGAGGGCGCCGGCATGCGCGCTCCCGGTGCACGCTCGCGCTGACCGGCTTGCCTCACGACATGCGTGCTCGCTTTCCACCGACGCGCCTGCCGCACTGCACGGCGCCGCGAATGGCACCTCCGCACGCACACCGGCACCCTCCGCCTGGACAGTGCGCCCGAACGGCCGGTTCGGCTGCCCCGGCCCTCATCCCGTTCGCCCTGAGCTTGTCAAAGGACAGAGCGGCGCGCGGCGCCACGGCTCGGCCATCCTGTTCCGCCTCAGTGCAAACATCAGGGGCGAGGCTTCGGCAGGCTCAGCCCGAAGGGTAGGGGGGTGACTGACCTGCATTGCCTCCAGCACCCTAATGGCCCATAGCCCATAGCCCATAGCCCATAGCCCATGGCCCCAAAGCCCGGAAAGGGAGGGCTCGCGCGCAGCGTCGAGGCGGGGGATGACGGTGTGCGTGCGGAGGTGCCATTCGCGGCGCCGTGCAGTGAGCAAGGCGCGTCGGTGGAGAGCGAGCGCCCGTGTCGTGAGGCAAGCCGGTCGGCGCGAGCGTGCACCGGGAGCGCGCATGCCGGCGTCCTCTGCCGGGTTGGTGCCCCTGCTTCTCGCGCACCGACCCCGACCCCGACCCCGGACCCGGACCCGGACCCGGACCCGGACCCCGGACCCCGGACCCCGGACCCCGGGCCCGGACGCGAACAGGAGACCCAGAAAGAGAGCCCAATCCCGAGTGCCATTCACGCTGCAGGCCCAGCCCATTCAAACCCTGAATCGCCCCATGTCGCGAAGCAATTTGCGACCGGCACCCCCCCGCGCGCACACTTCCCGCCGAGACAACTCCAGCGTCACCGGCCGGCCGCCGTCCACGCGCATGCGGCGCGGCATCCGAGCGCCTGGTGCCCGCCCCACGATGGCCCAGATTCCGACCCCACCCGCCGGCCCCGCGCGCGTCCGAAGCGAACGCGTGCTCGCCACCCCCGACGAACTGCGCGACCGACTGCGCCAGCTGGGCCGCGCTCCCGCCGAAGCCGCCGATCCGCGCCTGGCCATGGTCCGCGAGATCGTCGCCCGCCACGCCCTGCAGCGCGGCGGCCTGCTGCCCGCGCTGCACGACGTGCAGGACACGCTGGGCTGCGTCCCGCCTGAGGTCGTGGGCGAGATCGCCCTGGGCTTCAACCTCTCGCGCGCCGAGGTGCACGGCGTCATCAGCTACTACCACCACTTCCGCAGCGAACCCGCCGGCCGCCATATGCTGGAGGTCTGCCGCGCCGAAGCGTGCCAGTCCATGGGCGCCGACGCGCTCTGGCAGCATGCGTGCGAGGGCCTGGGCCTGCCCGAAGGCGGCGGCACGCGGCCCGATGGGTCGCTGACGCTGCAGCCCGTCTACTGCCTGGGCCTGTGCGCCCAGTCGCCCGCGGCGATGCTCGACGGCCGGCCGCATGCGCGGCTCTCGCCCGAGCGGCTGGATCGCGTGATCGGCGCCTGCATGGACGCGGAGGTGAATGTATGAGCGCCCGCCCGGCCGTCCCGAACGACGTGCACTCCGCAGGCGAAGCCGGAGGAAGTTCGATGCACGCCATCACCGTTTACGTACCCCGCGATAGCGCCGCCCTGGCTGTCGGCGCCGACGAGGTGGCTGCCGCCATCGAACGCGAGGCCACGGCCCGCGGCCTGTCGGTGCGCCTCGTGCGCAACGGCTCGCGCGGCATGCTCTGGCTCGAAACCCTGGTGGAGGTGCAGACGCCGCAGGGCCGCATGGGCTACGGCCCGGTCGTGCCCGAGGACGTGCCGGCGCTGTTCGACGCCGGCTGGCTGCAGGGCGGCGCGCATGCGCTCTCGCTGGGCGTGGTCGACGAACTGCCGTGGCTCAAGCGCCAGCAGCGCCTGACCTTCGCGCGCGTGGGCCTCACCGATCCGCTGTCGCTGGCCGACTACGAAGCCCACGGCGGCCTGCTGGGCCTGCGCCGCGCGCTCGCCATGCCGGCCGCCGAGGTGGTGCAGCAGGTGACCGACTCGGGCCTGCGCGGGCGCGGCGGTGCGGCGTTCCCGGCCGGCATCAAGTGGAAGACGGTGGCCTCGGCCGCGGCCAGCCACAAGTACGTGGTCTGCAATGCCGACGAGGGCGACTCCGGCACCTTCTCCGACCGCATGGTCATGGAGGGCGACCCCTTCGTGCTGATCGAGGGCATGGCCATCGCCGGCATCAGCACCGGCGCCACGCGGGGCTACATCTACGTGCGCTCCGAATACCCCTTCGCCGTGCGCACGCTGCGCGAGGCGGTGGACATCGCGCGCACCGCCGGCATCCTGGGGCCCGACGTGCTGGGCAGCGGCCGCGCCTTCGACATCGAGGTGCGCATGGCCGCGGGTGCCTATGTCTGCGGCGAGGAGACGGCCCTGCTGGAAAGCCTGGAAGGCAAGCGCGGCATCGTGCGCGCCAAGCCACCGATCCCGGCACTGTCGGGCCTGTTCGGCCAGCCGACGGTGATCAACAACGTCATCACCTTCGCCTCGGTGCCCATCATCCTGGCGCGGGGCGCGGCCTTCTACCGCGACTACGGTGTCGGCCGCTCGCATGGCACGCTGCCGATCCAGATCGCGGGCAACGTGCGGCGCGGTGGACTGGTGGAGCTGGCTTTCGGCGTCACCCTGCGCGAGCTGCTGACCGACTGGGCCGGTGGCACCGCCTCGGGCCGGCCGGTGAAGGCGGTGCAGGTCGGCGGCCCGCTGGGCGCCTACGTACCAGAGTCGAAGTGGGACGTGCCGCTCGATTACGAGGCCTACGCCGCCATGGGCGCCGTGGTGGGCCACGGCGGCATCGTGGTGCACGACGACACGGCCGACCTGTCGCGCCTGGCGCGCTACGCCATGGAATTCTGTGCAATCGAATCCTGCGGCAAGTGCACGCCCTGCCGCATCGGCTCGACGCGCGGCGTCGAGGTCATCGACCGCATCACGGCACGCGCAGGCACGGCGAAGGATGAACAGGTCGAGCTGCTGCGCGACCTGTGCGACACCATGCTGGCCGGCTCGCTGTGCGCCATGGGCGGCATGACGCCCTACCCGGTGCTGTCCGCGCTGGACCATTACCCCGAGGACTTCGGCCTGCAGCCAGCCGCCGCCGCCCAGGCTCCGGCCGGCGCCGTCGCCTGACGCGCCCTGCACCTAAGAACGAACGAGACCCGCAAGGAGCCCCCGATGCTCGACCACCTCAAGACCACCGACTACGGCACGCCGCTGCGCGAGTCCACGCAGGAAGTCACGCTGGAGATCGACGGCCAGTCCGTCACCGTGCCGCAGGGCACCTCGCTGATGCGCGCCGCCGTCGATGCCGGCGTGCAGGTGCCCAAGCTCTGCGCCACCGACAGCCTGGAGCCCTTCGGCTCCTGCCGGCTGTGCCTGGTCGAGATCGAGGGGCGCAAGGGCTTCCCGGCCTCGTGCACCACGCCGGCCGAGGCGGGCATGAAGGTCCGCACCCAGAGCCCCAAGTTGCAGAAGCTGCGCAAGGGCGTGATGGAGCTCTACATCTCCGACCATCCGCTGGACTGCCTCACCTGCTCGGCCAACGGCAACTGCGAGCTGCAGGACATGGCCGGCGTCACCGGCCTGCGCAATGTGCGCTATGGTTTTGACGGGGCCAATCACCTGGCGTCGGCCAAGGACGAGTCCAACCCCTACTTCAGCTACGACCCGTCCAAGTGCATCGTCTGCAACCGCTGCGTGCGGGCGTGCGAGGAGACGCAGGGCACCTTCGCGCTCACCATCAGCGGCCGCGGCTTCGAGTCGCGCGTCTCGCCGGGGCAGGACCAGCCCTTCATGGAGAGCGAATGCGTGAGCTGCGGCGCCTGCGTCGAAGCCTGCCCCACCGCCACGCTGCAGGAGAAGTCGGTCATCGAGCTGGGCCAGCCCGAGCACAGCGTGATCACCACCTGCGCCTACTGCGGCGTGGGCTGCGCCTTTAAAGCCGAGATGAAAGGCACGCAGGTCGTGCGCATGGTCCCGTGGAAGGACGGCAAGGCCAACGAGGGCCACAGCTGCGTCAAGGGCCGCTTCGCGTGGGGTTATGCCACGCACCAGGACCGCATCACCACGCCCATGATTCGCGCCAAGATCACCGACCCGTGGCGCGAGGTCAGCTGGGAAGAGGCCATCGCCCACGCAGCCTCGGAGTTCCGCCGCATCCAGGCCAAGCACGGGCAGGATTCCATCGGCGGCATCACCTCCAGCCGTTGCACCAACGAAGAGACCTACCTGGTGCAGAAGCTCATCCGCGCGGCCTTCGGCAACAACAACGTCGACACCTGCGCGCGCGTCTGCCATTCGCCCACCGGCTATGGCCTGGGCCAGACCTTCGGCACCTCGGCCGGCACGCAGACCTTCAAGTCGGTCGAGAAGAGCGACGTCATCCTGGTGATCGGCGCCAACCCGGCGGCGGCGCATCCGGTGTTCGCCTCGCGCATGAAGAAGCGCATCCGCCAGGGCGCGCGCCTGATCGTGGTCGATCCGCGCGAGACCGAGATGGTCAAAGGCCCGCACCTGCAGGCCGACTTCCACCTGGCGCTCAAGCCCGGCACCAACGTGGCCCTGATCAGCGCGCTGGCGCATGTGGTCGTCACCGAAGGCCTGCTGGCCGACGACTACATCGCCGAGCGCTGTGACGAGAAGTCCTTCAACGCCTGGAAGGACTTCGTCGCCCGCCCGGACAACTCGCCCGAGGCCATGGAGGCCGTCACCGGCGTGCACGCGGCCGTGGTGCGCGGTGCGGCGCGCCTGTACGCCACCGGCAATGCCGAGGGCGTGAAGACGGGCCGGCCCGTCAACAGCGCCATCTACTACGGCCTGGGCGTGACCGAGCATGCGCAGGGCTCCACCATGGTGATGGGCATCGCCAACCTGGCCATGGCCTGCGGCATGGTCGGGCGCGAGGGCGTGGGCGTGAACCCGCTGCGTGGCCAGAACAACGTGCAGGGCAGCTGCGACATGGGCAGCTTTCCGCACGAGCTGCCGGGCTACCGCCACATCAGCGACACCACCACCCGCAGCCAGTTCGAGGCCGCCTGGGGCGTGGAACTGAGCCCCGAGCCGGGCCTGCGCATTCCCAACATGTTCGACGCCGCGCTGGGCGGCAGCTTCATGGGCCTGTACTGCGAGGGCGAGGACATCGTGCAGTCCGACCCCAACACGCAGCACGTGGCCGCGGCGCTCTCGGCCATGGAATGCATCGTGGTGCAGGACATCTTTTTGAACGAGACGGCCAAGTACGCCCACGTGTTCCTGCCCGGCTCTTCCTTCCTGGAGAAGGACGGCACCTTCACCAACGCCGAGCGCCGCATCTCGCGCGTGCGCAAGGTCATGCCGCCGCTGGCCCAGTACGCCGACTGGGAGGTGACGCAGCTGCTGGCCAATGCGCTGGGCTACCCGATGCACTACACGCATCCGCGCGAGATCATGGCCGAGATCGCGGCGCTCACGCCCTCCTTCGCGGGCGTCAGCTACGACAAGCTGGACCAGCACGGCAGCCTGCAGTGGCCCTGCAACGACAGCACGCCCGAGATCGGCACGCCGATCATGCACATCGACCGTTTCGTGCGCGGCAAGGGCCGCTTCATCGTCACGCAGTACGTGGCCACGGACGAGAAGGTCACGCCGCGCTTCCCGCTGCTGCTGACCACCGGCCGCATCCTGTCGCAGTACAACGTGGGCGCGCAGACGCGGCGCACGCCCAACAACCAGTGGCACAGCGAAGACCGGCTGGAGATCCATCCGCACGATGCCGAGGAGCGCGGCATCCACGACGGCGACTGGGTCGGCATCCGCAGCCGCGCCGGCGAGACCGTGCTGCGCGCCACCGTCACCGAGCGCATCCAGCCCGGCGTGGTCTACACCACCTTCCACTTTCCGGAGTCGGGCGCCAACGTCATCACCACCGACAGCTCCGACTGGGCCACCAACTGCCCCGAGTACAAGGTGACGGCGGTGCAGGTGGCGCCCGTCACGCAGCCGCAGCAGCGCTCGGCCTGGCAGCGCGACTACGCCCGCTTCAACGCCGAGCAGATCGCCCACCTGGAGGCCGCCACCGATGGACGCTGACGACAACCTCGTGCGCATGGCCAACCGCATCGGCGACTTCTTCGCCGCCCAGCCCGACCACGAGGAAGCGCTGGCGGGAATCGCCGAGCACCTGAGGAAGTTCTGGGCGCCGCGCATGCGGGCCGACTTCCTGGCGGCTGTGGATGCGGGCGCGCCCGCCCTGCATCCGCTGGTGCGTGAGGCCGTGACGCTGCACCGGACCCTGCTCGCGCCAGCCGCGGTTCGCTAGGGTTAACCCCGCTCGCGTTCGATCATCGAACGCGCCGGTTCGCTGATCGCTCGGGATGGGCGGGTGCGGCGTTGTCGCAGGGGTGGGGGTCTTCCTACAGTCGCGGCCATCGCGGCCCGGTCCCACGGGTTGCCTGATGTCCAATCGCACTCCCGCTGCAACCCTTCGCCCCGCCATGCGCCGTTCCATCGCCACCGTCTCCCTCAGCGGCACGCTGCGCCAGAAGCTCGAGGCCGTGGCGGCCGCGGGCTTCGACGGGGTGGAGCTGTTCGAGCCCGACTTCACGCACTTCCCGGGCATGGCCGCCGCCCTGGGCCGCATGGCCGCCGACCTGGGCCTGACGATCGACCTGTTCCAGCCCTTCCGCGATTTCGAGGCCATGCCGCCCGGCCTGTTCGCCCGCAGCCTGGACCGCGCCGAGCGCAAGTTCGACCTCATGCAGGCCATGGGCGCGCCGCTGATGCTGTGCTGCTCCAACACCTCGCCGTTGTCGGTGGACGAGCCCGACCTCGCCGCCGAGCAATTGCACGCGCTGGCCGAGCGCGCCGCCCGCCGCGGCCTGCGCGTCGGCTTCGAGGCGCTGGCCTGGGGCCGGCACACCTCGCGCTACGGGCAGGCCTGGGACATCGTGCGCCGTGCCGATCATCCGGCCCTGGGCCTGATCCTGGACAGCTTCCACACCCTCTCGTTGCAAGACGACCCGGCCGGCATCGCCGAGATCCCGGGCGACAAGATCTTCTTCCTGCAGATGGCCGATGCGCCGCTGCTGTCCATGGACGTGCTGCAGTGGGCACGCCATCACCGCGTGTTCCCGGGACAGGGCGACTTCGACGTCGTCGGCTTCTACGAGCAGGTGCTGCTGGCCGGCTACAGCGGCCCGCTGTCGCTGGAGATCTTCAACGACATGTTCCGCGAGACGCCCAACCGCCGCACGGCGGTGGACGCGATGCGCTCGCTGCAGTACCTCGAGAGCCAGGTGCGTCCGCGCCTGGCCGCCCGTGCCGCTGCGGCGCGCCCCGATCCGCGCGCAGCCGCAGTGCTGGCGGTGCGCGAGCTGGCCGAGCCGCCGGCCGCGCCCGAGTTCGCCGGGGTCGCCTTCATCGAATTCGCCGCCGACGAGGCCACCGCCCCGCAGCTGGACGCGCAGCTGCATCAGTTGGGCTTCCGCCGTGCCGGTCGCCACCGCTCCAAGGCCGCCACGCTGTACCGCCAGGGCGACATCGCGCTGATCGTCAATGCCGAACCGGCGTCCTTCGCCCGCAGCCGCTTCGAGCTGCACGGCCCCTCGGTCTGCGCACTGGGTCTGCGCACCGCGCAGCCGCAGGCCGCGCAGGACCGCGCCATCGCCCTGCGCTCACAGCGCCACCGCAGCCCGCTGGGCCCGGGCGAGCTTGAGGTCCCGGCCATCGTCTCGCCGGGCGGCAACCTGATGCATTTCGTCGACGAGCGCCTGGGCCCGGATGGCCTCTTCGCCGCCGACTTCCTGCCCGAGGTGGACGATGCGGCGCCGGTCGACGCCGGCCTGCGCCGCGTGGACCATGTGGCGCTGGGCCTGAGCCTGGAGCAGTACGACACCTGGACGCTGTTCACCCGCGCCGTGCTGGGCCTGTCGTTGGCCGAGAGCCTGGAGCTGGCCGATCCCTTCGGCCTGGTGCGCAGCCGCGCCGCGGCCGACCGGACGCGCAGCGTGCGGCTGGTGCTCAACGCCTCGCTCAGCAGCCGCACCCTCACGGCGCGCACCGTGGGCCGGCGCGGCGACGGCGGCGTGCACCACATCGCCTTCGCGAGCGACGACATCTTCGCCTCGGTGGCGCAGCTGCGCGCGCAGGGCGTGGACTTCCTGCCGATCTCGCCCAACTACTACGACGACCTGCCCACGCGCTTCGACATCGAGCCGGCGCTGCTGGCGCGCATGCGCGAGGCGGGCGTGCTGTTCGACCGCTCGGCCGATGGCGACTTCCTGCACATCTACACCCGTGCCGCGGACGAAGGCCTGTTCTTCGAGGTGGTGCAGCGCATCGATTTCTACGACGGCTACGGCGCGGCCAACAGCCCGGCGCGCATGGCCGCCCAGGCGCAGGCCTGAGCCAGGCGCGGCCGCTTGCTTTTTTCCCCGTTCCACAACCACACGTCACACACCAAAGCGGAGACCTCGCACCATGTCCACCTCTTCCCACGTGCACGAGCCGGAAGGCCGGCGCCAGTCCAAGAAGGCCGCGGCCAGCGGCTGGATCGGCTCGGCGCTGGAGTACTACGACTTCTTCATCTATGCCACGGCCGCTTCGCTGATCTTTCCGCAGATCTTCTTCCCCAAGGGCGACCCGGCCATCGCCATCATTGCCTCGCTGGCCACCTATGGCGTGGGCTACGTGGCCCGCCCCATCGGCGCCTTCGTGCTGGGCCACATGGGCGACACCCGTGGCCGCAAGCAGGTTCTGGTGCTGTGCATGTTCCTGATGGGCTTTTCGACCATCGCCGTGGGCCTGCTGCCCACCTACGACCAGATCGGCCTGTGGGCGCCCGCGCTGCTGGTGCTGTGCCGTCTGGTGCAGGGCTTCGCCGTCGCCGGCGAGATCTCGGGGGCCAGCTCCATGATCCTTGAGCACGCGCCCTTCGGCCGCCGCGGCTTCTTCGCCAGCTTCACGCTGCAGGGCGTGCAGGCCGGCCAGATCCTGGCTGCTGCCGTCTTCCTGCCGCTGGCGCACTACATGCCCACCGAGCAGTTCAACAGCTGGGGCTGGCGCGTGCCCTTCATCCTGAGCTTCGTCGTCATCATCGTCGGCTGGATCATCCGCCGCGAAGTGGACGAGACGCCCGCCTTCACCCAGGAAGGCACTGCCAAGCCGCGCTCGCCCGTGACCGAGGCCTTCAGGCATCACGGCCCCGACATGCTGCGCGTGGTGCTGATGTCGCTGATGAACGTGATCCCGGTGGTGGCCACCATCTTCGGCGCCGCCTATGCGGTGCAGCCCGCCTACGGCATCGGCTTCCACAAAGACGTGTACCTGTGGATCCCCGTGCTGGGCAACATCCTGGCCGTGCTGGTGATCCCGATGGTGGGGAACCTCTCGGACAAGATCGGCCGCCGCCCGCCGATGATCGTGGGTGCGCTGCTGTCCGGCCTGCTCGCCTTCGGCTACCTGTATGCCATCAGCATCGGCAGCGTGGCGCTGGCCATCGTGATGTCGCTGCTGATGTGGGGCATCGTCTACCAGGGCTACAACGCGGTCTTCCCCAGCTTCTATCCGGAGCTGTTCCCCACCCGCACCCGCGTGTCGGCCATGGCCATCTCGCAGAACGTGGGCACGGCCATCACTGCCATGCTGCCGGCCATCTTCGCGACCGTGGCGCCTCCGGGATCGACCAACATCTGGATGACGGTGGGGGCGCTGGCCTTCGGCATCACCGTGATCTCGGCCGCGGCGTGCTTCACCGCGCGCGAAACCTACCGCCTGGCGATGAACGACTTGGGCAAGCCCGATGCGGCGCCCGTGCCCGAAGGCGAATACCTGCGCCTGCGCGACGAGGCGCTGGCCCAGGCGGCGCGCGCCTGATCGGCGCCAAGCCCCCGCACGATGTGCGGCGGGTGGCCCCGGCCGGTGCGTCGCCGGCGGGGGCTGGGCACAATCCCGAGGCCGTGGTGCTTGCAGCGCCACGGCCTTTTTTCTTTGGCTGCGGCATGTTGCCCGCGCCGCCTGCCGCAGACCTTCTTCGCCATGACCACCGACGCAGCTGTCGATCCGCTCCTGCCTTCGCTCGTGCGCCTGCCTGTACGCGTGCAGGGCGAGGCCGGGCTGCCGCCCGAGGGCACGCAGCGCGAGGACGTGCTGGCCGCGGAGGTGCCGGTGGCACTGGTCTTCAACGGCATCTCGCATGCCGTGATGATGGCCACGCCGCAGGACATCGAGGACTTCGCGCTGGGCTTCGCGCTGAGCGAAGGCATCCTTGATGCCGCCGCCGACTGCCGCGGCATCGAGGCGGCGGCCGTCGACGCGGCCGCGGCCGGTCTGCCCGAGGGCATGCCCGGCATCGAGGTGCGGCTGGAGATCTCCACGCGCGCCTTCGAGCGCCTCAAGGGCCGGCGCCGCAGCCTGGCGGGCCGCACGGGCTGCGGCGTGTGCGGCGTCGAGAGCTTCGCCGCGCTCGACCTCACGCCCGTGCCGCTGCCAGCGCCCGACTGGCTGGCGCAGGTGGACCTGCCCACCGTGCTGCGCGGCTTCGCGCAGATGCCGCCGCGCCAGCGCCTCAATGCCGAGGCCGGCGCCATCCATGCTGCCGCCTGGGCCACGCTCGATGGTGCGGTGACCGATGTGCTGGAAGACGTGGGCCGCCACAACGCGCTCGACAAGCTGGTCGGCCGCCTGGCCCGCGAAGGACGGCTGGGCACGGACGCGCAGGGCTTCGTGCTGCTGTCCAGCCGCGGCAGCCACGAGCTGGTGCGCAAGTGCGCGCGGGTAGGCATCGCGGCGATGGCCACCATCTCTGCGCCGACGGCGATGGGCGTGCAGATGGCGAAGGCGAGCGGCGTGCGGCTGTGGGGGCTTTGCCGGGCGCCGCGGGGGGTGCTGTATGCAGGCTGAGGCCCTGGGTCGCCGCTGCCCGGAGCGAGACGGGGGCGGACGCGGCTAACGCGTTTTTTGCAGAAGCTCGCGCGCAAAGCTTCTTTGTGCGTCGGGCGCGTGCTGCCTAGATTCGTCGGTCTGGCCCTGGGATGTCCCGCGGCCCATGCCCACGGATCCCCGCACGATGCAACCGCAATCTCCGACACGTCGAACCTTTCTTGCAGGCATCGCCGCACTGGCCGCTGGCAGCGCCGCCGGGCGCGTCGCCGCAGCCGAATCCTGGTCGCCCGGGCCGCGGGTCGAGTTCCTGGTCCCGTCGGGCCCGGGCGCCGCGCTCGACGCCTCTGCCCGCAAGCTGGCGCGTCTGCTGGAGCAACAGCGCCTGAGTCCGGCGGTCGTCGTGTCCAACCGATCCAGCGCCCATGGCGTGGTGGTGCTGCAGGCGCTGCAGCAGGCCGAGCGCAATCCCAACGTGCTGGCCACGCTGAGCAGCTCGCTGGTCTACAGCGAGGCGCAGGGCGCGCTCCCGGTGCCCTACACCGAGTTCACGCCGCTGGCCACGCTGCTGACAGAGTACGTGGTGGTGGCGGTGCGTGCCGATTCGCCGCTGCGCACGGGCAGCGACCTCATCGCCCGGCTGCGCCAGGACCCGACGGCGCTCAGCATCGGCATCGCCACCACGCTGGGCAACCACATCCACCTCGGCATCGCCCGACCGCTCAAGGCGGGGCAGGTGGATGTCACCCGGCTTCGCGTCATTCCGTACAAATCCTCGGCAGAGTCGCTCACCGCATTGCTGGGCGGGCATCTGGACGTGATCTCCGCCACCACGCCGAACGTGGTCGGCCAACTGAAGGCCGGTGCGATCCGGCTGCTGGCCGTGGCCGCGCCGCAGCGACTGGGTGGCGTCTTCGCCGACGCACCGACCTGGAGGGAGCAGGGCGTCAATGCCGTCGGCCAGTCAGTGCAGGGCGTCATGGCCCCGAAGGGCATCTCCGCGACGCAGCAGGCCTACTGGACGCGCGCGTTGAGGGAGGTCACGCAGACGCCTGACTGGAAGGACTTCCTGGTGCTGAACCAATGGCAGGACAACTTCCAGGGCCCGCAGGACACCGCCACCCAACTGGCGGCGGAATACCGGGAGGTGCGCGCCCTGCTGGCGGAACTGCGCCTCGTCCAGGCCTGACCACGCGCTCGCACGCCACGCCCCACCCCTCGTTCACCGGAGACAAGCCATGAGCAACCGACCCCCCCTTCACCCCGACAGCGCCGTGCGCGTGCAGCCACTGTCCGCCCATACCGGCGCGCAGGTCAGCGGTGTGGATCTGCGTGCGCCGCTCGCGCCGCATGACGTGGCGGCCATCCGCGCCGCACTCCACCAATGGAAGGTGGTGTTCTTCCGCGACCAGTCGCTCAGCCACGAACAGCACATCGCGCTGGCAAAGCAGTTCGGCGACCCGACCGTTGGCCACCCCGTGTTCGGCCATGTGGACGGCTTTCCCGAGCTGTACTCGATCGCCAAGTACCGGCGCGCCAACAGTCATGAGGGTCAGGCCGAACTGCGCCCCTGGACGGGTTGGCACACCGACGTGACGGCGGCGCACAACCCGCCGGCCGCATCCATCCTGCGCGGCGTGACGATTCCGCCCTATGGCGGCGACACGCAGTGGACCAACCTGGTGGCGGCGTACCGCGCACTGTCGGCGCCGATGCAGCGCTTCGTCGATGGCCTTCGCGGGCTGCATCGCTTCAGCCCGCCCGCCGGTGCCAATGCCTCGCCCGAGTACCAGGCGCTGGTGCAGAGCAAGACATTGGTCAGCGAGCATCCGCTGGTGCGTGTGCATCCCGAGACTGGCGAGCGTGCGCTCTTCGTGAGCCCGGGCTTCCTCAAGAGCGTGGTCGGTCTCACTTCGCGCGAGAGCCGCGTTCTGCTGGAACTGCTGTGGGAACACATCGTGCGACCCGAGTTCACCGTGCGCTTCAAGTGGGAGCCGGGTTCCATCGCCTTCTGGGACAACCGCGCCACCGCCCACGTGGCACCCTTCGACATCTTCGACCTGGACTTCGACCGGCAGCTCTACCGCATCACGCTGGTGGGCGAGGTGCCGGTGGGCGTGGATGGGCAGCCGTCGACCGCGGTGTCGGGAGATCCGCTGCTGGCTGCGCACGGCGCCGCCTATTGACTGAACGGGCCCGTCCGTCGGTGCCCTGCGAGTCACCGGGTCCGCGCCGCGTGCGGCGTTGCCGCACTCCGTGCTTCAGCCCAGGGCCAGCACTGCCTCGGCTGCGGCGTCGATGTCCTGCGGCCCCAGCGCCGACACCTCCACCGGCCGCCGCGTCGCCCACGCATGGAAATGCCGCGCCTGCGAGCGCTCGTAGTGCGGGTCGTAGTGCAGCGCCATCAGCTCGCCGAACAGCAGCGGCAGCGAGCCCTCGCGGGCCCATTGCTGCCAGCGCTGCACCGTCTCCTTGCCCTGCATCTCCTTGAGCGCGCCCAGCCGCTCGGCCAGGGCCTCGCGGTCGTCGCCCAGGTAGGCGTAGTCGGTGAGCAGGTAGGCCAGGCGCGCCTCGGGCGTGGCGCGGATCTCGATGCAGTCGGCGGCACGCATGCGCTCGACCAGCGGCTGCGGCACCGACAGGCGGCCGATGCGCGGGCTTTCGCCCTCCACGTACAGCGGGCGCGCCGGATCGCAGGCCTCCAGCGCGGCGGCGATGCGGGTCTCGAAGTGCTTCTGCGATGGCTGCGGCACGCCGGGCCAGGCGCCCAGCAGCGAGCCCTTGTGGCAGGCGGCGGCCTCCAGGTCCAGCACCTGGGCGCCGCGTCTGGCCAGGGCCTCCAGCACGCGGGTCTTGGCGCTGCCGGTGGCGCCGACGATCACGCGCAACTGGATCGCGGGCACCAGCTGGTCGATCTGCGTGACCACGTGCTTGCGGAAGGACTTGTAGCCGCCGGCCAGCTGCTGCGCGTCCCAGCCCACCAGGCGCATCCACTGCACCATCGAGCCGCTTCGCAGGCCGCCGCGCCAGCAGTAGACCAGTGGCCGCCACTTGATCGGCCGCTCGGCCATCACGGGGCTTTGCAGGTGCCGCGCCAGGTTGGCTGCCACCATCGCACCACCCACGCGGCGGGCCTCGAAGGCGCCCTGCTGGTGGTAGAGCGTGCCGACGATGCGGCGCTCCTCGTCGTCGAGCACCGGGCAGTTGATGGCGCCGGGAATGTGGTCCAGCGCGAATTCGGAGGGCGAGCGCGCGTCGATGAAGGTGTCGAAGGCGTGGCGGTCTTCCGGGCGGACGGGGCGGGGCTGGCTCATGGCTAAGATTGTCCGCCGACTGGCCATCCACCCGCCTGCCTCACCGACGCGCCATGGACCTGCCCTTTGCCTACCTGAGCACGCTGCTCGATCCGATCGCCCGGGTGGGCACGCCGGAGGACTTCGTGCACTTCGGCATGCATGTGTTCGGGCGTGGCTTTGGCGCCACCAAGGCCGTGTTCGTCGAGCGCCCCGGCGGGCGCGTCGATCCCTCTGCCGACGCAGTCCATTTCGTCGGCTGGCGCGGCGGGAGCAAAGCGCAGTACTGCGGTCGCTTCAGGCAGACCGACCCGATTCGCACCTGGCTGGACCGTCCCGATGCGGGGGCGGCCGTGCGCTTGACCGATCTGGTGCCCTTGCCTCATCTGCGCAATGCGCCATTCTTCAGGGCCATGTTGGTTCCCAACGAAGCGGGCGCGGTGCTCACCGTCGCGGTCCGGCATCAAGGGCAACTGGCGGGCGCCTTCAGCTTCGTGCGGCCGATGGCCGCGCAGGACTTCAGCCCGCGCGAACGCGAAGCGGCGGCCCTGCTCGCGCCCGCCCTCGGCCTGGCCTGGCGCCTGGGACAGGCGGGCCGGGCCGATGTGACGCTGGTGGCCGATGCGCCACTCGCAGGACTGAGTTCGCGCGAACGCGAGGTCGCGCAGTTGGCGGTCGCCGGTCACAGCACCAAGCAGATCGCCCGGACGCTGGGCACCAGCCCGTCGACGGTCAAGAAGCAGCTGGCGGCGGTCTTCCGCAAGCTCGACGTCCGCACGCGCGCCCAACTGGGGGCGCGCGTGGGTGCTCAGCGGACGCCCGCGATCAGCGCCTGCGCGGCCATCAGGCCCGACCAGTGCGACTGACCGACGGTGCTGTTCGACAGGTAGTCACCACAGAATGCAACGCGGGGCAGGGGCCTTAGAGCCCGGAAGGCCTTGAGCCGGCGGACGAAGCCCACCGGCCGCTTGCAGATGGCCGCGGGTTGGCGCGAGACGAAGCTGTCCGAGGGTTGACTGCCAGCCAGCTCGGGCACCACCTCGGTCACGTCGCCCCAGGCCAGCGCGATCAATTCCTCATCGCTGGCGTCCGCGTGGCGGCGGCAGCCTGCGTCCTTCCACTGCGAGTGGGCGAAGGTCCGGCCGTCGCCCAGGTCGGTGAATCTCACGTTGCCGGTGCGGTGGAAGCCATCGGCGGCGGGCAGGACGCGTGTGTCCGGCAACGCGCCCTTCGGTCGGTCGAGCAGGTAGTAGAAGATGTGGTGGCCTGCGTAGTCGATGCCGCCGAAGAAGCTGCGGCGCGCTGCGTCCAGCCCTGGCATCAGCGGCGCGACACGATGGCCGGGTACGGCCATGATCACGGCGTCACCTGCATGCACTTCGTCGCCTTCGGGGCCGGTGGCCTCGACCCGCACGCCGTCGCGGTCCACATGCACCGCCTGTACGGCGCGGTCGAGCCGGTAGTCGGTGCCGGGGTCCTGTTCGAAATTTCGCCCAAGCGCCCAGGTCAACTGGCCGGCGCCTCGGGTCTTGAAGCTCCACATCGACCGCGTCGCCCATGACAGTCGTCCCGCTGAACTCCAGGCGGTCCAGGCAAGCGAGAAGTCGTCTTCTCCGTAGCCGCAGAACATGCCCATGCTCGGTTCCAGGAAGTAGTCCGCCAGCGTGGGCGAGAGCCGCCGGAAATAGTCGCACGCGCCCACGTCGTCCAGGGCGGACAGGCTCGTGAGGTCGCGAGGGTCCGCGCCGCGCATCCGCGCCGCCAGCGCGGGAAGGGCGGCGAGCAGGCGCAGCTTCTCGGCCATCGGAATGAATCTGTGCAGTGCGGCGGACTTGAGGTCGAAGGCGCCGAAGTCCACCGTTCTGCTGCGGCGCACCAGCACCTCCCATCGATGCGCGGCGGTCAGGTCGACCACTTCCTGGGGGGTGTGGATGCCCAGCTTGCGGGCCTGCTCGATCAGGTTGTCTTCGGACCCCAGGAAGGCAAAGGCCCCGGTCACGGCCCAGAGGCCGTTCCACTGGACCGACCGGCACCGGCCGCCGGGTTCGGCGTCCTTCTCCAGCAGCACCACCTCGTGGCCCGCCTCCCGCAGCCGCCAGGCTGCACCCAGGCCGGCAATGCCGCCGCCCACCACGATCACCCGCATCGGTCCGCACTCCTTCTCTTGTCGCTGGCCATCGACGACGGCCTTGGCGCGGTGGAGTCTGGCCGGGCAGAACAGCCCCTGCCAATGGACCATCCGGCCCATTTCGCCGCGTCGGGCCGGCGGCCACACTGGGCCCATGACTGCATCTTCTTCCGATGCCCGCGACCTGCACGTCGACGGCGCCCGTCTGTGGGACAGCCTCATGACGCTCGCGCGTGTCGGTGCCACGCCCCGCGGCGGCGTGGCGCGACTGGCACTGACCGACCTGGACCGGCAGGGCCGCGACCTCGTGGTGCAGTGGGGCCGCGAGGCAGGGCTGGCCATCACCGTCGACCAGATCGGCAATGTCTTCATGCGGCGTCAAGGCCGGGCGTCCGCACTGCCACCGGTGGTCGCGGGCAGCCACATCGACACGCAGCCCACCGGCGGCAAGTTCGACGGCAACTACGGTGTACTGGCGGCCCTGGAAGTCGTGCGGACGCTGAACGACGCCGGCGTGCAGACCGAGGCGCCGATCGAGGTGGTGTTCTGGACCAACGAGGAGGGCTCCCGTTTCGTGCCGGTGATGATGGGCTCGGGCGTGTTCGCCGGCGCCATCGCGCTGGAGGACGCGTGGGCGGCCCGTGATCTGGAGGGGCGGACGGTGCGCGAGGAACTCGCCCGCATCGGCTACCTGGGGCAGCGTCCGCCACGCGCCCACCCCATCGGCGCCTACTTCGAGGTGCACATCGAGCAGGGCCCCCTGCTCGAAGCGGCCGGCCTGCCCATCGGCGTGGTCACCGGCACGCTGGGCGTGCGCTGGTTCGACTGCACCGTGACCGGCATGGAGGCCCATGCCGGTCCGACACCCATGGCCCTGCGGCGCGACGCGATGCAGGGCGCTTCAGCGCTCATGCAGGAAGTGATCGCCATCGCGCATCGCCATCCGCCGCAGGGGCGGGGCACGGTGGGCATGGTCCAGGTCTTTCCCAACAGTCGCAACGTGATCCCGGGCCGCGTCACCTTCTCGGTGGACCTGCGCAACGACGACGATGCGGTGCTCGACGACATGGCGCGTGCACTGCAGGAGGCGGCCGATCGGTTGGCCCGGGCCAGTGGACTGCAGGTGGCGCTCACGCCCGTGTCCAGCTATCCGGCCCAGCCCTTCGACCGGGCGTGCATCGCGTTGATCGAACGGTCCGCCCGCACGCTCGGGCTGCCTTGCCAGCGGATGACATCGGGCGCGGGACACGATGCGGTGTACACCGCCCGGCGTGCACCCACCGGCATGATCTTCATTCCCTGCAAGGACGGGATCAGCCACAACGAGATCGAGGACGCCGCCCCGCACCATGTCGAGGCAGGCGCCAACGTGCTGCTGCATACCGTGCTGGCCAGCGCACGGCCCTGCTGAACGGACCGCTTGCCGGCCGCGCAGGCCTGCGCCGTCTGCGCAGCCCGAGGGCGGGCGGCCTCAGGCGCCCCAGCGCCGCCGCACCCAGCCGCTGGCGCCGTCCACCAGCGCCACCAGCGCGAACATGCCCAGCAGCACCGTCATCGACTGCGCCTGCTGGAAGATCGACAGATGGAAGTACAGCATCTGCCCCAGCCCGCCGCCGCCCACGAAGCCGAGCACGGCGGCCATGCGGATGTTCATCTCCCAGCGGTAGAGGCTGTAGGCCAGCCACTGCGGCGCCACCAGCGGCAAGCTGGCATAGCCGAAGGCGGCGATGCGGCCGGCGCCCGCCTCGCGCAGGGCGCGCTCCGGCGCGGGCGGCGCGTTCTCCAGCGCCTCGGCGAAGAGCCGGCCCAGCACGCCGGTGGTGTGCAGCGACAGCGCCAGCGCCCCGGCGAAGGGGCCGATGCCGGCGGCCAGCACCATCAGCGCGGCCCACACCAGCTCGGGCACGCTGCGCAGCAGGTTGAGCACGAAGCGCGCGGCCTGCTGCGCCGGCCAGCCCGCGCGGCCCGAAGCGGGCAGCGCCAGCACCGCGCCCGCGGCCATGGCCAGCACGGTGCCCAGGGCCGACACGGCCAGGGTCTGCAGCGCACCCTGGGCCGTGCGCGCCAGGAAGTCGGGCGACAGGTCGGGCGGGAAGAACTCGGCCACGAAGCGGCCCATGTGGCCCATCGACTCGGCCGAGACCAGCGCCGACAGGTCCAGCCCCAGCCACGCGAAGCTGGCGACGATGGCGGCCAGCACGGCCACGAGCACGGCGCGGCAGCGCCAGCAGGCGGCGGGCCGCGGGGGCAGGGCCTTGGCGACGTTGCCGTTCATGCCAGCAGCCTCCGAAGCCCATTCGACAGCGCATCCGCGAGCAGCACCAGCGCCAGGAAGACCAGCAGGATGCTGCAGGCCTCGCCGCCGTTGAGCATCTTCATCGACTGGTCCATGAGCTGTCCCAGACCGCCGGCGCCGACGAAGCCCATGACCACCGAGGCGCGCACGGCGCATTCCCAGCGGTAGACGGTGTACGAGGCCAGCTCCGGCGCCGCGTTGGGCAGCAGGCCGTAGGCGAGGGCGGCGATGCGGCTGCTGCCCGACTCGAGCAGCGCCTGCGCCGGGCGGTTGTCCACCGACTCCAGGATCTCCGCGTACACCTTGCCCAGCATGCCGCCGTAGGTGACGGCCAGGGCCAGCACGCCGGCCGCCGGGCCCAGGCCCATGGCCCGCACGAAGAGCAGCGCCCACACGATCTCGGGAATGGCGCGCAGGCCCATCAGCAGCAGCCGCGCCGCTCGGCGCACGAGGCCGCCACGAAAGCGGCCCGGGCCGGGGCCGAGGCGCGACACCGACAGCGCCCGCGTGGCGGCGAAGGCCAGCGGCACCGCGATCCCGAAGGCCAGCGTGGTGCCGGCCGTGGCCATGGCCAGCGTCTCGAGCGTGGCGCGGCCCAGCAGAGCCAGGAAGTCGGGCGACAGCGCGGGCGGCCAGAAGGCGGCGAGGAAGCCGCCGATGACGGCCAGGTTGCCGCTGGTCAGCAGTTGCCAGGGCTGGAACTCGGACAGCTGCAGCACCGGCCAGGCGATGGCCAGCGCCGCCAGCGCGCCGATCAGGCGGCGGCGCGCAGCCGGGTCGCGCAGGCGAGGTGCATCGGGCGCGGCCCGCGCGACAGTCCCCATGCGAGCCGTCATCGGCAGCCCGAGGGAATGAAGGCCGTGGCCATCGGCATCACGGCCGTGTCCTCGTCGGCGGCCCGCAGGCCGCCTTCCGCCGCGTACAGCCCGGAAAGCCGCTCCGGCGTGACCTCGGCGGCCGGCAGGTCGAACAGCACACGCCCGCCCTGCAGCCCGACCACGCGCGGAAACCAGCGCAGCGCCAGGTCCACCGCATGCAGCGAGGCGCAGAGCGTGGCGCCGGTGGCCTCGCTCTGGGCCGCCAGTGCGCGCAGCGTGGTGTCGGCCAGCGTGGGATCGAGCGCGGAGACGGGCTCGTCGGCCAGCAGCAGGTCGGGCCGCTGGTAGAGCACGCGCGCCACGGCCACGCGCTGGAACTGCCCACCGGAGAGCCGGTCGCAGCGTTCGAAGAGCCGGTCTTCTATGCCCACCTGCGCCAGCGCGGCATGCGCGCCCTGCAGGTCGCCAGGCCGCAGCAGCGAGCCCAGCGCCCGCAGCGTGGACCATTGCCCCAGTCGGCCCGAGAGCACGGCGGTCACCGCCCGCAGACGCGGCGCGATGGGCGGCTGCTGGTGCACGGTGCCGATGCGCGCACGCAAGGCACGCAGGCGCCGCGCGTCGGCCTGCCAGGGCGCCTGATCCAGCAGCGTGACCCGGCCCTCGCTCGGCCGCAGCGCCGCGCCCAGGATGCGCAGCAGCGTGGTCTTGCCGGCGCCCGAGGGGCCGATGAAGGCGATGCGCTCGCCGGGCCGCGCGGCCAGCGTCACGCCCTCGAGCGCCCGCTGGCCGTTGGGATGGACCAGGCCCACGCCTTCCAGTGCAAAGCTCACGCCGTGCCTTTCTTGCAACAGGGAAGTGGCTTACTTGATCAGTCCGGCCGACTTGCCGGCGGCCTCGATGCCGTCGTAGTTGGACGACTGCGTGGGCACGAACTTGCTGGCGCGCTGCAGCTGCATGATTTCCTTCTGCTCGGGCTTGGCCGAGTCCAGCTGCAGGAAGGCGTCGGTGAGCTTCTTGGTCAGCGCCGGGTCCAGGCCGGGACGCACCGTCCAGTTGTAGTCGTAGTACGTCGGCGTGGTGGCCAGCACGCGCACCTTGGCGGCGTTGGGGTTCTTGGCCTCGACCAGCTTGTCCCACACCGAGGCGTTGAGCACGCCGGCCTCGGCGCGGCCTGCGGCCACGAAGGCCACGGTGGCGTCATGCGCGCCTGAGTAGGCGACGGTCTTGAAGTCCTTCTCGGGGTTGATGCCGTCCTTGAGCAGGAAGAAGCGCGGCATCAGGCTGCCAGAGGTGGAGGAGGGCGCGCCGAAGGCGAAGGTCTTGCCCTTGAGGTCGGCCAGGGTCTTGGCGGTGCTGTCGGCCGGCACGATGAACTTGCTGGTGAACACCTCGTCCTCGGCGCGCTGCACGATGGGCTTGGCGCCGCCGTTGGTGCGGATCTTGGCCTGCACGTAGGTGAAGCCGCCCAGCCAGGCCAGGTCGATCTTGTTGGTGGCCAGGCCCTCGACCACGGCGGCATAGTCGGTGACGGGCGTGAACTGCACGTTCATGCCGGTCTGCTGCTTGAGGTATTCGCCCAGCGGGGCGAACTTGCGCTGCAGCTCGGTGGGCGCCTCGTCGGGAATGGCGGACACGCGCAGGGTGCCGGTCTGGGCATGGGCCGAAAGCGTGCCGAAGGCGGCGGTGGCGAGCAGGGCGGCCAGGGTGGCGCGGCGGGAGAAGGTCATGGTTGTTGGCCTCGTTGAAAAGACAGGATGGCAAGGGCAGGAATGGGGGCGCTTCGATAATCCGGCGCTTGTCCCTACAACGCCCTCAGGAGAACACTGCGATGCAGCAGCAGCGACCGATGAACCCGCTGGCGCCGATGCGCCTGACCAGCTTCTCGCACGGCGGCGGCTGCGGCTGCAAGATCGCGCCCGGTGTGCTCAGCGAGATCCTGCGCAGCAGCGGTGCGGGGCTGATTCCGCCGGAACTGATGGTGGGCATCGAGACGGCCGACGATGCGGCCGTGTATCGGCTGAACGACGAACAGGCGCTGGTGGCGACCACCGATTTTTTCATGCCGATCGTGGACGACCCTTACGAGTTCGGCCGCATCGCCGCGACCAATGCGATCAGCGACGTGTACGCGATGGGTGGCAAGCCCATCCTCGCGCTTGCGTTGGTGGCGATGCCGGTCAATCAGCTGCCGGTGGCGGTGATCGGCGACATCGTGCGCGGCGGGCAGGACGTGTGCCGTGCGGCGGGCATCCCGATCGCGGGCGGCCACACCATCGATTCGGTGGAGCCGATCTATGGGCTGGTGGCGCTGGGGCTGGTGCACCCGGACCGCGTGCGGCGCAATGCCGATGCGCGGCCCGGCGATGTGCTGGTGCTGGGCAAGCCGCTGGGCGTGGGCGTGCTGTCGGCGGCGCTCAAGAAGGAGAAGCTGCCCGAGTCGGGCTACCGGCAGCTGATCGCCAACACGACGAAGCTCAACACGCCGGGGCCGAAGCTGGCGGCATTGGACGGCGTGCATGCGATCACCGACGTGACGGGCTTCGGCCTGGCCGGGCATGGGCTGGAGCTGGCGCGCGGTGCGGGGCTGCGGGTGGTGATCGAGTGGCCGCGCGTGCCGCTGCTGGAGGGCGTGGCGGCGATGGCGGCCGATGGCTTCGTGACCGGGGCGTCGGGGCGCAACTGGGCGGGTTATGGGGCCTCGGTGTCCTTGTCTGCCGGGCTGCCTGACGTGACGCAGGCCCTGATGACCGATCCGCAGACGGCGGGCGGGCTGCTGGTGAGCTGCGCGCCGGAGGCCGTCGATGCGGTGCTGGGCGTGTTCCGTGACGAAGGCTTTGAGTCTGCTGCGGTCGTCGGACGCTGTGAGGCTGGAGCCGCGGAGTTGGTGGTCGAAGGCTGACGAGCTGGCTCGTGTGTGCTGACGGGCGGGTGTGGCGTCAGTCAGGCCTGCGCGTTCGATGAGGTCCGCCTGGTGCGGGGCACCCCCGGGCGTCGCCCACAGGCTGCGCCGCTCGCTGAACGCTCGCGGAACCTGCGGTGCTCGCCGGATGAGCGCGCGGCATAACTCGCTGCGCGCTGACGCGCTCCGCTCAGACAGATGCCGCGAGTCAGAAGGAACGGCCCGCGGAGACCGCGGGCCTCGCTCATCCGGCTGCGCGCCTCGGCGCATCCTGAGGGCGCCACTCGCGGGCACCCCGCACCAGGCTCCGGGGCTGGTGATCGGTGGGCTCCCCTTCGGGATTGCCCGATGGGCGCGGCTTTGGGGTGCGGCGGCTGTTTGGCTCCTCTCCCCGCTGGGGAGAGGCTGGGTGAGGGGCCAGCGCCGCGAGGCATGTCGTGGCCGTTCTTCCGCTACGCCTTTCGGGGAGCAGCCGCCGTCGCGAGCGGGCCGGGGTTGCGCTTCCTCTGCCTGGAATTCCTTCAAGCTTTTGGGGTGCAGTGGCCGTAGCGAGCGGCCCGAGGTCGCGCCGAGAAGCGCAGCCGTACTCGGGTACGGCGAGCATCGCAGGTGCGAGATCGGGTCGCGCAGTAGGCCAATGCGCCCCAAAAGGGCGGAGGGGAGAGGGAGTCGAACCCTCCCAGCGACGCGTGGCGCCACCCACCGGGTTTGAAGCCCGGCCGCCCCACCAGGGACGTTTCCCCTCCAGTTGATCTGCACCAGCGCGAGGCCCCTCATGCGCCCCGCCCCCCGAACATCGCCGTGTCCGGCCGCAGCAGGTGCGTGTCCTTGACCCGCCGCGTGTAGCCCACGCGGTCGAAGAACTCCAGGATCTGGATCGCGCGCTTGCGGCCCAGGCCGGTGGCGTCGCGGAAGCTGGCGGCCTGCAGGCCGTCCGGGCCGTCGACGCAGTCGCGGGCCAGTGCGGCCAGCCGCTCGACGGTGGGGAGCGGATAGTACAGGTCTTTGACCACCTGGAAGGCCGCGCCACGACGGGCCAGGCTGGCCAGCGTCTGGCGCACCATGGCCTCGCTGGCGGCCAGGTCCTTGGCGAGGTCGCGCACCCAGGGCGGGTCGAAGCCACCATCCGCCAGCTTGGGCAGCAGCTGCTGCGCGAGCTTCTCCTCGGCCGCATTGAGGCGGGCGGCATAGTCGGGCAGGTGCAGCCAGTGGGCGCTGCGGACCAGGCGGCCATCGGCCACCAGTGCCTCCACCAGCGCGCGCCAAAGCCCGTCGTCGGTGCGCGGGCCGGCCAGGCGGCGCAGGCGCCGCGCGTCGGGGCCGATCTCCGCCGGCTGGGCCTCGTGGAAGGCGCGCAGGCGCTCGATGACCTGGGCCTGAAGCGCTTCCAGGTGGCGGCGGGCGATCAGCATGCCGTCGATGCGCAGCGCATCGGCGGGCAAGGGCGCCAGCGCGTCGGGGCCGGGCAGGGCCAGGGCGCGGGCCAGCCGGGCGGCGTCCATGCCCAGCGGGGCCGCCTGCAGCAGGCCGTCGATCAAGGCGGCGCGCTCGGGCAGGGCCCAGGCCGCCAGTTCGGCCAGGCGTTGCGGCGTACGGCGGTAGCGCACGGGCGCGAAGGGGTCGAGCACGCGCACGCCGGCCACGGTGCGTGTGGCGCTGGCATCGCGCAGCACGCCGCGGTCGCCGTGCCAGGCGGCGACGGGCTCGCGCAGCACCAGCTGGGCCAGGGCGGTGTCGCCGGGCGCCAGGCCGTCGCGGTCGAGCAGCGCGATGGAGGCCATCACGTCGCTGGCGCCCAGGTGCACATGCACGGGTGTGCCCGAGCGCAGCGTGTGGGCCTCGCCGGGCCACAGCGTGAGCTGCACGTCCAGGCGCGTCGTGGCGAGCGCGATGGCTGGGTCGCACAGCCAGTCGCCGCGGCGAACCTCCTCTTTCGCCAGGCCGGCCAGGGCCAGGGCGCAGCGCTGGCCGGCGCGGGCCTCGTCAGCCGGCAGGTTCTGCGCATGGATGCCGCGCAGGCGCGCGCTGCGCTCGCCGGGCACCAGCCGCAGTTCGTCGCCGATGCGGGCGGTGCCGGCATGCACGGTGCCGGTGGCCACGGTGCCGACGCCGGCCAGCGTGAAGGCGCGGTCGGTCGCCAGGCGGAAGGCCAGCGCGTCGTCGTGGCCGCGCACTTCACCCGCGGCTTGCAGCAGGTGCTGGCGCAGCGGCTCCAGCCCTTCGCCGGTCTGGGCCGAGACCGGGAACAGCGGTGAAGCCGCCAGCGGCGTGCCCGCCAGCAGGTCGGCGATCTCGGTGCGCAGCTGGGCGATGCGGGCCGTGCGCTCGGCGGTATCGATGCGGTCGATCTTGGTCAGGGCCACGCTGCCGCGGTCCAGGCCCAGCAGCGCGACCACGGCCAGGTGCTCGCGCGTCTGCGGCATCACGCCGTCGTCGGCGGCCACCACCAGCAGCGCATGGTCGATGCCGGTGGCGCCGGCCAGCATGGTGTGCAGCAGGCGCTCGTGGCCGGGCACGTCGACGAAGCCCAGGGAGATGTCACCGGCCTGCAGGTAGGCATAGCCCAGCTCGATGGAGATGCCGCGGCGCTTTTCCTCCGGCAGGCGGTCGGTGTCCACCCCGGTCAAGGCACGCACCAGCGTGGTCTTGCCGTGGTCGATGTGGCCCGCTGTGCCGATGATCATGCGAGGCGCTCGCGCAGGCTCGGCAGCTGGCCGAGCAGGTCGGTGGCGTCTTCCAGGCAGCGCAGGTCCAGCAGCAGGCGGTCGTCGGCGATGCGGCCGATGACGGGCAGGGGCAACTGGCGCAGGGCTTGGGCGAGCTGGTCGAGGGCGCGGCCGGTGCCCTTCTTGGCGATGCCTGCTGGCGCGAGTGCGAGGCCCGCGGAGGGCAGGCGCTCCACCGGCAGCGAGCCGCTGCCGATCTGGCCCTGCAGCGCCACGGTTTCCACCGTGAAGCGCGGCGCCACGGCTTCGGCCAGCGGGCCGTGCACGGCGCGGGCGGTGGCCTGGATGGCTTCCAGCGGGCGCGTCAGCAGCCGCAGCGTGGGCAGGTCCTGCGCCAGGCGCTCGGGGCGCAGGTAGAGCATCAGCGTGGCCTCCAGCGCGGCCAGCGGCAGCTTGCTCATGCGCAGGGCGCGCTTCATCGGGAACTTGCGGATGCGGCCCACGGCCTCCTTGCTGCCGACGATCAGGCCGGCCTGCGGACCGCCCAACAGCTTGTCGCCGGAGAAGGTGACCACGTCGCAGCCGGCCGCCAGCTTCTCCTGCGGCAGCGGCTCGCGCGGCAGGCCGTAGGCGGCCAGGTCCACCAGCGAGCCGCTGCCCAGGTCGGTGGCCACGGGCAGGCCGCGCGCATGGGCGATGCCGGCCAGCACCGATTCGTCCACGGCGGAGGTGAAGCCCTGCACCGCGTAGTTGCTGGTGTGCACCTTGAGGAGCAGTGCGGTGCGTTCGGTGATGGCCTGCTCGTAGTCGCGCGGATGGGTGCGGTTGGTGGTGCCCACCTCCACCATGTGCGCGCCGGCCGAGGCCATGACGTCGGGCATGCGGAAGGCGCCGCCGATCTCCACCAGCTCGCCACGCGAGACGATCACCTCGCGGTCGCGGGCCAGGGCGCCCAGCGTCAGCAGCACGGCGGCGGCGTTGTTGTTGACCACCGTGGCGGCCTCGGCGCCGGTCAGGGTGGTCAGCAGTTCCTCGACCACCGTGTCGCGGTCGCCGCGGCCGCCGGTGGCCAGGTCGTATTCGAGGTTGTTGGGGCCGGCCATCAGCCGCAGCAGATGGGCCAGCGCCTCGTCGGCCAGCAGCGCGCGGCCCAGGTTGGTGTGGATCACCGTGCCGGTGAGGTTAAGGACCCGCTGCATGCGCGGCGACAGGCGGGCCTGCAGGCGCTTCAGCAGTGCGGCCTGCAGTGCCGCAGGCTGCACGTCGGTGAGGGGCAAATGGCCGGCGACGGCGCGCGGGCGCAACGCATCGAGCAGGGCGCGCGCCTCGCCGGCCACCAGCGTGTGGCCGTGGGCGGCGATCAGGGATTGCGTGTCCGGGGCACGCAGCAGCCGGTCGACGGCGGGCAGATCCTGGGGACTTGCCTTGGAGCCGTGGACCACGGACTCGTCGGGCATGGCCATCAGCCGCCTCCGCCGTCGTCGGGTGGGTGATTGGCCGATGCGGCCTCGGGCTCGGGGTCGCCGAAGAGCAGCATCAGGTTGTGGCCTGTGCGCTGGTGGCCGGCCTCGGACACCAGCAGGTCCAGCGGCAGGCTGGCAAGGTCGTCGGCCACGGCCTCGACCTCGGGGTCGCGGTCCATGGCCACGAGCTTGAGGTAGTGGCCGCATTCGTCGCAGCATTCGGCGCGTACGGCGCCGGGCTTGAGGCCCACCGGCCGCTCGGGCGCGGCCTCGCCCTCGGGCTCCAGCGACTGGTAGTGGATGCCCTTGGTGCTCTCGCAGTGGGCGCACTTGATGCGCACGTAGTGCCACTGGGTGCTGCACAGCGCGCAATGCAGGTAGCGCACGCCGGCATCGTCGGCGCCGATGCGGATGACGCCGGCGGTGGGTGCGCTGCCGCAGCAGGGGCAGCGGGTCAGCGGCTCGGTCACGCCGAAGGCGCGCAACGCGCCGTGCTCCTCGGCCGTGGCGATGGCCATGTGCGTGAAGTAGGCCTGCAGGCCGGCCGCCACCAGCGGCGCGGTGCCCAGGTCCAGGCCGAACATGATGCCCTGCGTGATCAGGCCGGCCTGGCGTTCCAGCCAGTCGCTGTCGGCGTCGAGCACGCGCTGCACGGTCTCGCGCGCGGGGCCTTCGGGCAGTCGATCCCGCAGCGGCCCCAGCACCTGCCGCAGCACGGCGCGCCAGGCCGGGTCGCGCGGCCACAGGTCGGCGGGCAGCGGCGGCCTGAGTGCCTGCGAGGCGGCCTCGATGGCGGCCAGGTCGGGCAGCTTCACGTCGGGATGGTGCTGCAGCGCCTCGTGCTGGGCCTGCGCGATGTCGGCCACGAAGAGCAGGTAGTCGCGCATCGGATGGCCGGCGGCCAGTTGGCGAAGGCGCAGGCCGCGGTCGGCGAACACGGTGGCGCGCTGCGGCAGCCGCAGGAAGGGCACCCGCTGGCCGGCCTGCATCGCGATCTGCTCGGGCTCGAGCACCCGCGTGCTAGCGAAGAAGGCGGCGGGGTTGCTGGGTTCGGTCATCGGGGGCGAATGCTAGAGCATGGCCGTGTCAGGGCGCATGCCAGGGGTATCCCGGGGCGGGCGTTGCAAAAGAACGAACCCCACGGCCCGGATGCGGCGCCGTGGGGCGGAGGGTGCGCGCCGGACCGGCGCGCGAGGGCTGCGACCGTGCTCAGTCGCGTCCCGTCATCTCGCGGTGCCACACCGGATGGTTGAGCCGTGCCCAGCCTTCGGTGACAGTGCCGCGCGTCATGGCGCGCATGGTGCCCTTGACCCAGATGGCGGCGTACACATGCATGATCACCGACAGCACCAGGAACACGGCCGAGGCCGCATGCAGCACCACGGCGATACGGCGCAGCGTGATCGGGAAGTAGTGCACGAACCACGGGCTCCAGAACAGGAAGCCCGTCGCCAGCAGCACCAGCAGCGACACCGCCATCACCCAGAACACCAGCTTCTGGCCGGCGTTGTACTTGCCCACCGGCGGCATGTGCTCCTTGTGGCCGGCCAGCATCTGACCCGAGCGCTTCATCCATTCGACGTCGTTGCGGTCGATCAGGTTCTCGCGCCAGAGGCCGAAGAACATGAAGACGAAGCCCAGCACCATCAACAGGCCCATGAAGGGATGCAGGATGCGCGTCCACTGACCGCCGCCGAAGAGGTTGGTCAGCGGAAACAGCGCCGGGTGGAAGAAGGCCAGGCCCGAGAGGGCGGCGCAGAAGAACATGAGGACGATGAACCAGTGGTTCATCCGCGTGCCGTCCTTGTAGCGGCGCAGGTAGACACGGCTCATGACGGGGCTCCTTCGCGACGGTCTGCGGCGGGCTTCTCGATGACGACCACCTCGTGGTCATCGGCGACGCCATCGGCGTCCTTGTCGTCCTTGGCCTCGACGGGCCCGACCTTCATGTAGTGGAAGAAGCCACCGATCACCGCGCCCGCCATGGCCAGCAGGCCCAGCGGCTTGGCGATGCCCTTCCAGAGCGAGACCAGCGGGCTGATCGTCGGGTTCTTGGGCAGGCCATGGTAGAGCTCGGGCCGGTCGGCATGCTGCAGCACGTACATGACGTGCGTGCCGCCCACGCCCTGCGGGTCGTAGACGCCGGCGTTGGCATAGCCGCGCTCCTTGAGGTCGACGAGGCGCTCGGCGGCGTACTCGTGCATGTCCTCCTTGGTGCCGAACTGGATGGCTCCGGTGGGACAGACCTTGGCGCAGGCCGGCTCCAGGCCCACGCCCACGCGGTCGGAGCACAGCGAGCACTTGTAGGCCCGGTTGTCCGCCTTGTTGATGCGCGGCACATTGAAGGGGCAGCCCGTGACGCAGTTGCCGCAGCCCACGCAATGCTCGCTGATGAAGTCGACGATGCCGTTGGTGTACTTGACGATGGCGCCGGGCGCCGGGCAGGCCTTGAGGCAGCCCGGGTCCTCGCAGTGCATGCAGCCGTCCTTGCGGATCAGCCACTCGAGCTTGCCCTCTTCGGGCTCGACTTCCGAGAAGCGCATCACCGTCCAGGAGGCCGGCGAGAGGTCCATCGGGTTGTCGTAGGTGCCATGAGTGGTGCCGACCTCGTCACGCAGGTCGTTCCACTGCATGCAGGCCACCTGGCAGGCCTTGCAGCCGATGCAGGCCGACACGTCGATCAGCTTGGCAACGGGCTGCACCTGCGGCTGGTGGCGCACCACCGGCGGCTGCACCGTGGTGGCCGAGCGCTTGGCGATGTCCAGAGATTGCAGGGAGGACATGGCTAGGCTTTCTCGATGTTCACGGTGAAGGACTTGTATTCGGGCGTCTGCGTGTTCGCATCCCCCACGAACGGCGTGAGCGTGTTCACCAGGTAACCCGGCTTGGCCACGCCCACGAATCCCCAGTGGTTCGGCAGCCCGACGGTGTGCACCGTCTTGCCGTCCACCTGCAGCACCGAGATGCGCTTGGAGACCAGCGCGACGGCCTTGATGTAGCCGCGCTTGCTCGACACCTTGACCCAGTCGCCATTGGCGATGCCCTTTTCCTTCGCCAGCACATCGCTGATCTCCACGAACTGCTGCGGCTGGATGATGGCCGAGGTCATCACGTTCTTCGTCCAGTAGTGGAAGTGCTCCGTCAAGCGGTAGCTGGTCGCCACATACGGGAAGTCCTTGGGCACGCCCAGGCGCTCCAGGTCGCCCTTGAAGATGCGCGCTGCCGGGTTGGCCCGCGCCACCTTGTTGTTGGGGTGCAGCGGGTTGTTCTCCAGCGGCGACTCGAAGGGCTCGTAGTGCTCGGGCAGCGGCCCTTCGGCCATGCCCGTGGGCGCGAACAGGCGCGCCACGCCCTCGGCGGTCATGATGAAGGGACGCACCGCGTCCGGGTCGGCCGGGTTGGCGTCGGGGCGGATGTCCGGCACGTCCGGGCCCGTCCACTTGGCGCCGTCCCAGAACACCAGCGGGCGCCTGGAGATCCAGGGCTTGCCGGTCTTGGGGTCGGTGGAGGCGGCGTTGTACAGGATGCGCCGGTTGGCCGGCCAGGCCCAGGCCCAGTCCTGCACCATGCCGATGCCGTAGGGGTCGGCATTGCCGCGGCGCGCCATCTGGTTGCCAGCCTGGGTCCAGGCGCCGGCATAGATCCAGCAGCCGCTGGCGGTGGAGCCGTCGTCGCGCAGCAGACCGAAGCCGGCCAGCTGCTCGCCGGCCTTGGCCAGCACCTTGGTCGGGTCCTTCGGATCCGTCAGGTCGCTCAGCGCCTTGCCGTTGTATTCCATCGCCAGCTCCTCGGGAGCGGGCGAGGTCGGAATCTTGTAGTTCCAGGCCAGGTTGACGATCGGGTCGGGGAAGGCGCCGCCGTCCTTGGCGTAGGCCGCGCGCAGCCGCGTGAACAGCTGGCCCACGATCTCGGTGTCGGCCAGCGCCTCGCCCGGCGGCTCGGCGCCCTTCCAGTGCCACTGCAACCAGCGGCTGGAGTTGGTGACCGAGCCGTTCTCCTCCGCGAAGCAGGTGGAGGGCAGGCGGAACACCGTGGTCTGGATCTGCTTGGGATCGACGTCGTTGTGCTCGCCGAAATTGCGCCAGAACTCGCTGGTCTCGGTCATCAACGGGTCGATGGTGACCAGGAACTTGAGCTTGGACAGGCTGCGCACGATCTTGTGCTTGTCCGGGAACGAGCCGACAGGGTTGAAGCCCTGGCAGATGTAGCCGTTGAGCTTGCCCTGGTCCATCAGTTCGAAGGCCTGGAGCACGTCGTAGAGCTTGTCGATCTTGGGCAGGTAGTGGAAGGCCCAGTCGTTCTCGGCCGTCGCCGCCTTGCCGAACCAGGCCTTCTGCATGCTGACGAAGAACTTGGGGTAGTTCTGCCAGTAGCTCATCTGGTTGGGACGCAGCGGCTTGAGGGCGCGGGGCTTGTAGTAGTCGTCCAGCGTCTGCTCGGTGTCGCGTGCGAGCGAGAGGTAGCCGGGCAGCGAGTTCGACAGCAGGCCCAGGTCCGTCAGGCCCTGGATATTGCTGTGGCCGCGCAGCGCGTTCATGCCGCCGCCGGGTGCGCCGATGTTGCCCAGCAGCAGCTGGACGATGGCGCCGGTGCGGATGATCTGCGAGCCCTGGCTGTGCTGCGTCCAGCCCAGCGCATACATGATGGTCATGGTGCGACCGGGCACGCTGGTGCTGGCGATGTACTCGCAGACCTTCAGGAACTTGTCCTGGGGCGTGCCCGTGATGCGGCTGACCATCTCGGGCGTGTAGCGCGCGTAATGGCGCTTCATGACCTGCAGCACGCAGTTCGGGTCCTGCATGGTCATGTCGACCTTCGCATGGCCCTGCTCGTCGAGCGCGTAGCCCCAGCTCTTGTTGTCGTAGCTGCGCTTCTCGGCGTTGTAGCCGCTGAACAGCCCATCCTCGAACTTGTAGTCCGGGCCCACGATGAAGGGGGCGTTGGTGTAGTTGCGGACGTACTCGGTCTGGATCTTGTCCTGGCTCAGCAGGTAGTGCACGACGCCGCCCAGGAAGGCGATGTCGGAGCCGGCGCGGATGGGCGCGTAATAGTCCGCCACGGCAGCCGAGCGCGTGAAGCGCGGGTCCACCACGACGAGGCGTGCCTTGTTGTGCTTCTTGGCCTCGATGACCCACTTGAAGCCGCACGGATGCGCTTCTGCGGCATTGCCGCCCATGATCAGGACCAGATCAGCGTTCTGGATGTCCTGCCAATGGTTGGTCATCGCACCGCGGCCGAACGTCGGGGCCAGACTGGCCACCGTCGGTCCGTGTCAAACGCGGGCCTGGTTGTCGAAGACGAGCATTCCGAGCGAGCGGAATGCCTTGTGCGTGAGATAGCCGGTTTCGTTGGAGGAGGCCGAGGCACACAGCATGCCCGACGAGGTCCAGCGGTTGACCACCTGCCCTGCGGCATTGGTGGCCTGGAAGTTGGCGTCGCGGTCGGCCTTGAGCAGTTGCGTGATGCGGCTGAAGGCTTCTTCCCAGCTCACGCGCTTCCACTCGGTGCTGCCGGGCTCGCGCACCTCGGGGTACTTCAGCCGGTTGGGGCTGTGCACGAAGTCGAGCAGGCCGGCACCCTTGGGGCACAGCGTGCCGCGGTTGACGGGATGGTCCGGGTCGCCTTCGATGTGAAGGATGGAGGCCTTCACGTTTTTGGCCTTGTCACCCAGGCTGTACATCAGCAGGCCGCAGCCCACGGAGCAGTAGGTGCAGGTCTGGCGCGTCTCGGTGGTACGGGCCAGCTTGAACTGGCGGGTCTCGGCCAGTGCGGCGGTGGGCGAGAAGCCCAGGGCCACCAGGCTGGAGCCGACCAGGCCGGCACCGCTGACGCGGAAGAAATGGCGGCGGTTCATGTCCATGACCGAACCTCCTGCAATGACACGGGTGTCGTGGGCTTCATCGTGGGTTGCGCTGTGGTGCGTCTGTCGTGGGAATTCGTGGGGCCGCCGCCGGAGGGTCGTCAGTTCTTGGGTGCCGCGCCGTCGCCGCTCGACGGTGCCGGCGTGGGGCCATCGACGTTGTGGCCGCCGGCCGCCTGGCCTGCCGCCACCCCGCCGATGGCCGAACTGCCTTCGGCCGGGCCCTTGTGGGCGCCGGAGTCTACGCCCGCACCGGAAGGCGCGGGGTTGATGCCCTGGGGTGTCCCAGTGGCACCGGAGGTTGATGCGGCCGTCGGGGCTTCGGCCTTGGGTTTGGGGTCGCAGCCGGCCAGCAGGCCCACGGCTGCGGCAAGCGTGGCGGTGACGAGTGCGGATCGGGCGAGGGCGGTCATGGGCTTCCTTGGACGTGGTATCGGTTGGGCCGCCATGGTTGCAGCGCCCGCCGCATGGCAGCGTCGGAGGACGCCGCGTCCGCCAGCCCATGATGGCTGCCGGCTGCCTCGGCGCGCATGCGGGAAATCCCTTTGCGATTGCCCCGCATTCCCGCGCGGCCGGAGGCGCTGGGCTATCGTGCGCCACTCCTATGAAAGACGCTTTCTTCCTTGGCTGGCGCACGCTGCGCCGCGACCTGCGTGCGGGCGAACTGCGCCTCCTGATCGTGGCCGTGCTGCTGGCCGTGGCCGCGCTCACGGCCGTGGGCTTCTTCGCCGACAGGCTCAAGGGCGGGCTGGCCCGCGATGCCCGGCAATTGCTCGGCGGCGACGCGGTGCTGGTCACGGACAACCCGCCGCCGCAGGCACAGGTGGACGCGGCGCACGGGCAGGGCCTGCAGTCGGCCATGACCTATGACTTCCCGACCATGGCCCGGGCGCCCGACGCCCGGGGGGGCGCCAGTCGCCTGGTGGCGCTGAAGGCGGTGGCCGCGGGTTATCCGTTGCGCGGCAGCCTGCGGGTGGCCGAAGCGCCCGGTGCCCCAGATGCCGTGACGCGCGACGTGCCCGCCCCGGGCGATGTGTGGGTCGATGCCAGCCTGCTCGAAGCGCTGGACCTGAAGGTGGGCGACACCCTGCTGCTGGGCGATTCCTCGCTCGTGATCCGCCGCGTGCTGGTGATCGAGCCCGACCGCGGCGCCGGCTTCCTCAACTTCGCGCCGCGAGTCATGATGAACCAGGCCGACGTGGCCCGGACGGCGCTCGTGCAGCCGGCCAGCCGCGTGCGCTACCGGCTCGCAGTGGCGGGTGAGGCGCCGGCCGTCAAGCGCTTCTCGGACCAGGTGCAGCAGCGCCTGGATGCCGGCGAGCTGCGCGGCGCCCGGCTGGAGTCGCTGGACAGTGGCCGCCCCGAGATGCGCCAGACGCTGGACCGGGCCGAGAAATTCCTGAACCTGGTGGCCTTGCTCGCCGCACTGCTTTCGGCCGTGGCCGTCGCCCTTGCGGCGCGCGGCTTCGCGGCCCGGCACCTGGACGGCGCCGCCATGCTGCGCGTGCTGGGTCAGCGCCAGCGCACCATCGCAGGCGCCTATGCGGTCGAGTTCGGCGTCATCGGGCTGGGCGCCAGTCTGGCGGGCGTGGCCATCGGCTATGCGGTGCACCATGTGTTCGTGCGCCTGCTGGCAGGGCTGGTCGATGGCGACCTGCCTGCTGCCACGGCATGGCCGGCGCTCTTCGGCGTGGGCATGGGCCTGACGCTGCTCTTCGCCTTCGGCCTGCCGCCGGTGCTGCAGCTGGCGCAGGTGCCGCCGCTGCGCGTCATCCGACGCGAGCTGGGCGCGCTGCGGCCTGCCTCGGCCGCGGTGCTGGGCCTGGGCGTGGCCGGCTTCGCGGCCCTGCTGCTGGCCGCCAGCAGCGACCTCAAGCTCGGCCTGATCGCGGTCGGCGGCTTTGCCGGTGCGGTGGCCGTGTTCGCCGTGCTGGCCTGGCTGGCCGTGCTGGTGCTGCGGCGCGTGGTGCGCGAGGGCAGTGCGCCGCGCTGGCTGGTGCTGGCCACGCGGCAGGTGTCCGCGCGGCCGGTGTATGCGGTGCTGCAGGTCAGCAGCCTGGCCGTGGGCCTGCTGGCGCTGATGCTGCTGGTGCTGCTGCGCACCGACCTGGTCGACAGCTGGCGCAAGGCCACCCCGCCCGATGCGCCCAACCGCTTCGTCATCAACGTCATGCCCGACCAGGCGCAGGCCTTCCAGGACGCGCTGCGCCAGGGCGGCGTGGCGCAGTACGACTGGTACCCCATGTTCCGCGGCCGGCTCGTGGCCATCAACGACAAGCCGGTCACGCCCGACGACTACAGCGAGGACCGCGCCAAGCGCCTGGTGGACCGTGAGTTCAACCTCAGCAACGCGGCCGACCGGCCCGGCCACAACAGCATCGTGCAGGGTGCCTGGACCTCGGGCGAGGCCGATGCCGTGAGTGTGGAGGAGGGCCTGATGGAGACGCTGGGCCTCAAGCTCGGCGACCGGCTGCGCTTCGACATCGGCGGCGTGACGAGCGAGGGCCGCATCACCTCCACCCGCAAGGTGGACTGGGGCTCGCTGCATGCGAACTTCTTCGTGATGTACCCGCTGGCGGCGATGCCGGCCGAGGTGCCCGTGACGTATCTGGCCGCCTTCCGCGCACCAGAGCAACGGGGTTTCGACAACGCGCTGGTGCGCCAGTTTCCCAACGTGACCAACGTCGACATGAGCAGCACCATCGCCCAGGTTCAGCGCGTGCTGGACCAGGTGATCCGTGCGGTGGAGTTCCTGTTCGGCTTCACGCTCGCGGCTGGGCTGGTGGTGCTGTTCGCGGCCGTGAGCGCCACGCGCGAGGAGCGGGCGCGCGAGTTCGCCGTCATGCGCGCCCTGGGCGCCCGCGCTGCGCTGCTGCGGCAGGTGCAGCGCGCGGAACTGGCGGGCACCGGCCTGCTTGCCGGACTGCTGGCGAGCATCGTGGCCTCGGCCATCGCCTGGGCGCTGGCGCGCTGGGTGTTCGACTTCCGCTGGACCGCGTCGCCGCTGGTGCCGCTGTTCGGCGCCATCGTCGGCGCGCTGCTGGCCCTGGGCGCCGGCTGGTGGAGCTTGCGCGAAGTGCTGCGCCGGCCCGTGGCGGCCACGCTGCGGCAAGCGGCCGAGTGAGCGCAAGGAAGCTGGCACGCTGGGTGCTAAAGTCCTCGCGCCGTTGGCCGGGCTGCACTTGCGATGGCCCCTCCGCTCGCCCATCGTGACCGCTTCCTCTCTCCCGCCCGACTCGCCTTCCGAAGATTCCAAGCAGGTGCGCGCCGCGCGGCGCGCCCTCGACATCATCGAACTGGTGGCCGAGGCCCGGCTGCTCAAGCATTCGGACATCGCCGCGCGGCTGGGCATTCCCAAGAGCACGACCACGCTCATCCTCGACACGCTGGTGCGATCGGGCTACCTGCGCCGTGACGCCTTCAGCCGCGCCTACTCGCTGGGCTCGCGCATCCTGGGCATCGCCGGGCGCTACCTGTCCGAAGCCGACATCGTGCAGATCAGCCAGCCGGTGCTCAGCCGCCTGGTGCTGGACATCGACGAGAGCAGCTTCCTGGTGCAGGCCGAAGGCGACGAGGTGCTGGTGATGTGGCGCGAGGTCTGCCGCCGGCGGCTGACCTACATGTTCTCGCTTGGTGAGCGCGCCTCGATCACCGACACGGCCGGCGGCCTGGCCATGCTGGCGATGCGCGGCATGGCGCAATGGGCGCCCACGCTGGCGCGCTGCGGCGTGGCACCGGGCGCGGAAGCCGATGCGCTGATCGCGCATCTGCGCGAGGTGGCCGATGGCGCCGTGGCCTTCCGTGCGCCCGGCCGTGTTCCGGAAGTCGCCTCGCTGGCGCTGCCCATCGTCAATTCCATGGGCGTGCCGCTGGCGGCGGTGTCGGTGGCGGTGCCGGCGCACCGGCTGGATGCGCCGCTGCGCGAACGGGTGGAGGCGGCACTGCGCATCGCGCAGGCCGACATCGCGGGCCAGGCCCGCGCCCTCGGGCCTCAGCAGCCCAGCCTGTAGAGGCCGGCGAGCAGCAGGCCGGCCACCACGGCGCTGCGCAGCACGAAGCCGAGGTTCCAGCCCAGGGCGATCTCGCGCGGCGGCACGCCGGTCATGGCACCCGCCAGCAGCAGCGTGGCGCTCACGGGCGAGACCGTGATGGCCAGCGACCAGCCCAGCGTCAGCGCCAGCGCATGCGTCACTGGTGCGGCCAGCGCGGAGGCGGCGCCCGCGAACACCTGCGCCCAGATCAGCACGGCGATGGTGGGCGCCACCGACAGGGCGGCCACCAGCGGAATGGAGACCAGGCACAGCAGCGGCAGCAGCCAGCCGGGCAGACCGGTGCCATCGCCCAGCCCCGACGCGCGGGCGACGGCCAGCACGGCCTGCCCGATGAAGAGGGCCGAGGAGAAGACGAAGATCTCGCTGCGCGTCTCGGTCAGCACCTCGAAGAAGTGCGACAGCGCCGAGCGGATGCCCCCGCGGCCCGGCGTGGCCGAAGGCGGCGTGGACTGGCCCAGGGCCCAGGCCAGGCTCAGCGCGGGAATGGTCAGCGTGGCGCAGGCCATGAAGCTCCAGCCGGTCGCTTCGTGCAGCAGCAGCGTGGCCAGGAAGAGCAGCACGCTCATGCCCAGGATGAGTGCCAGCGCGCGCCCGTCGGACGGGACGCAAGCCGCCGGATCGGCGGACTCCGTGGGCGGCCTGCCGCGATGGTCCGCGAAGAGCTCGACGCCCAGGATCAGCGCCGCCGCCAGCATTCCGGTGGCGACGAAGGGCAGCACGCCCAGCGTCGGCAGGGCCGAACTCACGATGGCGAAGCTGATCGCCATGGGCGACCAGGCGGTGGTCATCGCCAGCCCGCGAATGACGGCCGCCAGCATGCCGCGGGCCACGGGGCTGCTGCGCACATGAAGACCGGCGCGCTCCAGGAGCTCGCCCATCATCGGCACCACGCCGAAGCTGAACATGAGGCTCAGCCAGTGGCTGCCGAACAGCACCGCGCCGTGGCGCAGGCCTGGGCGCGCGGCCAGCAGCGAGGCCGCCGCCCGGCCCATGAGCGGCGAGCGGCGCATCGGCAGGCGCAGGGTGGCCAGCGCCGCCAGCAGTGCGGCGAACTGCGTGCTCTGCGCCACCGCCCCTTCGAGGATCGGGCCCGGCGCGGACGCCACCAGCCATACCAGCGCCGCCGCGGGCACGGCCAGCGCGCCGAAGAATCGCGCCTGCGGACTGACCCGCGGCCAGGCGGCGGCGGCGAACACCGCCAGGCCCAGTGCGGCGGCCGTCAGCCATCCCGCGCCGCCGCCGAGCATGAGCCGCAGCACGGTGCAGAGCGCCGCGGTGGCCAGGCCGGCCTGCGCCAACCGGTCGCGGACGGCCGGGCGGGCCGTTGCGGGGCGCGTCGTCGGTACAGGCCCCGTGCCCGTGGCCGGGCGGGCGCTCATCGGCGCACCGCCGATGGCGTCTTCAGTGCACGCGCCCTTCGTGCGGCTGGGAGAGCACTCACGCCGCTTCGAGGATGTTGACCGCCCGCGCGGGCCAGTGCGCCCACACCTGGGTGCCGACCGCGAGTGGGGTCTCGCCCGCGCTTTCCTGGCGCACCAGCAGTTGCTGCCCGTCGGGCAACTGGACGGTGTAGTCGGACGCATGGCCGTGATAGATGGCCTGCGTGAGGCGGCCGGCGACGCGCGCGGAGTCGTCCTGCGCCTCGGGCGCCAGCCGGATGCGCTCCGGCCGCACGGCGATCTCCACCTCGGTACCGGCGGGCAGCGCGCTGGCCGGGGCCTCGAAGCGCTGGCCGAAGGCGCTGAGCACACTCCCCTGCGGGCCGGCCTGCTCCAGCCGCGCGCGCACGAAGTTGTCCAGGCCCATGAACTCGGCGACGAAGCGGTTGCGCGGACTTTCGTACAGCGCGGCGGGCGGGCCCACCTGCTCGATGCGGCCGCGGTTCATCACCGCCACGCTGTCGCTGAGCATCAGCGCCTCTTCCTGGTCGTGGGTGACGAAAAGGGCGGTGATGCCCAGCTCGCGGGTGATGGTGTAGAGCTCGGTCTGCATCGCCTCGCGCAGCTTGCGGTCGAGGGCGCCGAAGGGCTCGTCGAGGATCAGGATGCTCGGCTCCACCACGAGCGCGCGGGCGATGGCCACGCGCTGCTGCTGGCCGCCCGAAAGCTGCTGCGGGAAGCGGTCGCCGAAGTCCTCCAGCCGCACCTGGGCCAGCGCCCGGCGCACGCGGCGCTGCTGCTCCGCCCCGGCGATCTTGCGCATGCGCAGGCCGAAGGCCACGTTCTCGGCCACCGACATGTGCGGGAACAGCGCATGGCTCTGGAACACCATGCCGATGTTGCGCTTCTGCACCTCCAGCCCGGTGACGTCGCGCTCGTCGATCAGGATGCGGCCGGCGTCGGGCGAGGAGAGCCCGGCCACGATGCGCAGCGTCGAGCTCTTGCCGCAGCCGCTGGGCCCCAGCAGCGTGAGGAAGTGCCCGCTGGGGATGTCCAGCGAGATGTCGTCGAGCACCAGCTGGCTGCCGTGGCTCTTGCGCAGGCGTTCGGCGCGGACATGGGCCATGCTCAGCTCCCCAGGATCTTCTTGAGGCCGAACATGCGTTCGACCACCAGCGCGATGGCCAGCGTGGCCAGGATCAGCATCGCGGAGATGGCCGCGATGGACGGGTCGAAGTTGTATTGCATGTAGGACATGATGGCGATGGGCAGCGTGGTGTGCTGGGCGCTGCCGAGGAAGAGCGAGACGGACACGTCGTCGAAGGAGAGGATGAAGCTCAGGATGGCGCCAGCGGCGATGGCGCCGCTCAACTGCGGCAGCAGGATGTGGCGCAGCACCTGCCAGCGCGAGGCGCCGAACACCATGCCGGCTTCTTCCAGCGTCGGGTCCATCCGCGTCAGGGCGGCCAGCACGGTGCGCAGCGTGTAGGGCAGCACGATCAGCGCATGGCCCAGCAGCAGGCGCAGCGGCGCGTTGCCGATGCCCAGGCCCGCCATGGCCACCAGCACCGCGATGCCGATCACGATGCCCGGCACGATCAGCGGCGACAGGAACAGCGACTCGACCAGCGTGCGCCCCGGCCAGCGTCCACGTGCGATGGCGAAGGCCGCGGCCACGCCCACCGGCAGCACCACCAGCGTGGCCGCCGCGGCCAGCCAGAGGCTGGTCACCAGCCCGCCCATGAAGTTGTCCGAGGCCAGGGCCTCGCCGTACCAGTGCAGCGACAGGTCGGTCGGCGGAAAGCTGGGCACCGGCCCGCCGTTGAACGAGACGATCACGACCATGACCAGCGGCGCGAGCAGGAAGACGTAGAGCAGCACCGTCAGCACGCGGATGCCCAGAGAGAGAAGTCGGTTCATCAGGCCAGGCTCCATTGGCGCGTGTACCAGCGGCTCCAGCCCACCACGGCCAGCAGCAGGGCCAGCGTGGCGGCCAGCAGCACGGCCACCATGGTGGCGCCGAAGTGCCAGTTCATCGTGACCGAGAACTGCTGGTAGATGAAGGTGGTCATCAGCCCCGAGCGGCTGCCGCCCATGAGCGCCGGCGTGACGTACGAGGACATCGACAGGCTGAAGACGATGATGGTGCCGCTGGCCAGGCCAGGCACCGCGAGCGGCAGGATCACGTGGCGGAACACATGCCAGCGCGAGGCACCGAGCGTGGCCGCGGCCTCGGTGAGCAGGGGGTCGATGCGGTCCAGCGCGCCCAGCAGCGATAGCACCATGAAGGGCAGGAACACATGCACCAGCCCGATGAGCACGGCCGGTTGGGTGTACATGATGCGCAGGGGCTCGTCCGTCAGGCCCAGCGCCATGAGCACGCTGTTGAGCGCGCCCTTGTCGCCGAGCAGCACCACCCAGCCATAGGTGCGCGCGACGATGCTCACCAGCAGCGGCGCGAGGATCATCACCAGCAGCATGCCCCGCACCGAGGGCCGCGCCCGCCATACCGACAGGCCCAGCACCATGCCGAACACCGCGGTGAGAAGGGTGGTCAGCGCCGACAGCCCCAGCGTGCGGCCGACGATTCCCAGGTAGAAGTCGCTGCGCATCAGGCGCGCGTAGTTGGCCAGCGTGAGTTCGGCGACCGGCGCGATGACGCCGGGCTCGGGCGGGTTCAGGCTCATCCACAGCACCTGGCCCAGCGGCAGGAACAGGCCGAGCACCAGCAAGGCCAGGCCGGGCAGCACCAGCAGGCCCACGGGCGGCCGGCGCCGCGCCGGGGCGACGACGGTGAGAGAGTCGGGCGCCAGGATGGCGGCGTGCGCGGTCATGGGCCGGCGTCCTGCGGCGCAGTGTGGCTCTGCAGCGCCTGCGCGATACGGGCCACGGGCTCGACCAGCGCGAAGTAGGTGCGCATCTGTTCGAGAGACGCCTCGTGCAGCGCCACCACCGAGTTCTTCACGCCCACGGCGTCTTCGGCGACCACGACGTGGAAGTCCAGCATGGAGGCGTCGCGCACCGTCGATTCGACGCAGCAGTTGGTGGTCACGCCCGCCACGATCAGGGTGCGGATGCCACGGGCGCGCAGCATCACTTCCAGCGGGGTATCGACGAAAGCGCTGAAGCGGTGCTTGGTGATCTGCAGCTCGCCCTCGCGCGGCGCGGCGGCCGCCAGCGGCTGACCGCCCCAGCTGCCGGGCAGGCAGACCTCCACCTCGCCGGGCGCGAACTGGTGGGCGTCGTCCACCTCGGTGGCCGACAGGCTCCAGACGGCGCCTTCGCGCGTGCGTGTGCTCGGAAAGCGGTAGGGCGAGCCCACATTGCGCACATGCTGGCCGTACTCGGCATGCACATGCACCACGGTGCAGCCTGCCGTGCGGGCCGCGTCCAGCAGCGCCGGTACCTGGGCCACGGCGGCCTGCACCAGCGGCATGGCTTCGCGCCGGCCGGTGGCGCCGTCGGGGCTGACGAAGTCGTTTTGCACGTCGATCAGCAGCAGCGCAGTGTGCGACGGTGCGACGCGTTGCTCCAGCGTGCGCAGCCAGCGCGAATGCTTGACCTCGGGCTGCCAGCTGCGCGGCGCTTCCGGCGTGGCGGGCCATTGCCGCGCGATGGCGGCGTGGGTGTCGGCACCGACGGCCGCCTGCGCCTGCATGCCGCGGGCGCGCGCATCGCGCAGCAGGCTGGCGAGAGCCAGGTCCAGCTGCACGCCGGCCACCACCAGCTGCTCGATGGCGTTGGCACGCAGCAGCAGGTTGAGCGTGCTGGCGCCGAAGACGCCGGTGTCCGGCGCGCGGACCACGAACTCGTGCGGGCCCGGCCGCGGGGCCAGGGCTTCCGGCCAGGGGAAGGCGGCTTCGACCGGCGCGATGAAGACAGTGAACACGCGGGCCGCACGCGCGGCCTGCAGCAGCGCGGCCAGATCCTCCAGCGCGGCGGGCGGCGCGTCACGCAAGGCGGCGCAGGCAGGAATCACCAGCGCGGTCGCGAAAGGCGCGGCGTCCTGCGCCGCTTCATCCAGGGGCTGCTCGGCGATCAACCTGCGATCTCCTGGTTCCAGCGGTCGGTGATCTCGGACATCTGCGGGATGACCTTGCCCCAGTCGAAGAGCTTGAGCTGTTCGAGGGCCGGCACGCGCTCGGCCGCCTTGCCGCTCAGGCGGGCCAGGCGGTTGGTGGGGCCGGCGATCACGGCGTTGCAGAAGGCCTCCTGCACTTCCTTGCCGAGCGCATGGTCGATGAACTGCATGCACAGCTCCGCGTTGGGCGTGTTGCGCGCCACGTGGTAGGAGACCATGCCCACCATCGAGCCGTCCTTGGGGAAGACGAACTTCACGGGCTTGCCGCTGTCGATGAGCGCGTAGGCCGGGATGTTGGTGGTCATCGCCACCACCGAGACCTCGCCGGTGTCAAGCATCTGCATCGCATCGGTGGAGCCGCTGAAGAAGCGGCGGATGTTGGGCCGAAGCTCGCGCAGGGCCTTGAAGCCGGGGTCGAGGTTGCCCTCGTCGCCACCGCGCGTGCGGGCGGCGGCGACCAGCATCTCCCAGCTGCCCCAGACGCCGATGTTGGGCACGGTGACGCGGCCCTTGAGGGCCGGGTCCCACAGGTCGCTCCAGGCCTGCGGCGGCTTCTTCACCAGGTCGGTGCGGTAGGCGATGCCGTAGGCCACATAGTCCAGGCCGACCGCCTCCTTGCGGAACTGGTCGAACCACATCGGATGCACGTTGCGGATGTTGGGGATCTTCTCGGGCGACAGCGGCATGCCGATGCCGGCGCGCACCGCCTTGATGCTGTCCGGGTAGGGCAGCAGCAGCATGTCGATCTCGGGCTTGGCCCGGTTGACCATGCCGTTGGTCAGCCACTCGCTGGCCGTGCCCAGCTTGAGCGCGACCTTCACGCCCAGCTTCTTCTCGAAGCTGTCGACGATGGCGGCGCGGTAGTTCTTTTCCCAGACGCCCCCGAAGACGGTGGAGGTGAGGCCCCCTGCGGCGCGGGCCGGCAGGGCGAGTCCCACCGTCAGCGAGGAGGCGGCGCCGAGGAAATGGCGTCGGGAGAAGGCGTCGCTCATGGTCATGCTCATCACTCCTTGTTCAATATATTGAACTGATTTCAATATGTAGAACAAACTCGAGCAAGACACATGCCAGTGTCCCGGGCCGGGAAGGGGGTGGCATCGCACCGATTCCGGGCATGCGGCAGGCGGCGCGGACAATCGCCGCATGCAGATTCAGGAAAAGCCGCCCTTCGACACGCCCTTCGAGTGGATCGGCGGCGAAGACAAGATCCGCGCCATGGTCGAGCGCTTCTACGACTTGATGGAGCTGGAGCCGAAGTACGCGGACCTGCGCGCCGCGCACGGCCCCAGCCTGGACAACGCGCGACAGCGGCTGACGTGGTTCCTCACCGGATGGATGGGCGGGCCGCAGCACTACACCGAGCGCTTCGGCCATCCTCGGCTGCGGGCGCGGCACATGCCCTTTCCCATCGGTATCAAGGAACGCGACCAGTGGCTGGCCTGCATGGACCAGGCCATGGGCGAGACGGGCGTCCCCGAAGGGCTGCGGGCTCGCCTGCGCGATTCCTTCTTCCAGACCGCGGACTGGATGCGCAACAAGGGCGTCTGAGCGCCCCTGCCTTCCTTCAGCGTCCCGCAGGCGCCAGCAGCACCACCAGTGCGCCGGCGCCGCCTTCGGCCGGCTTGGCCTGCACGAAGGCCAGCACTTCCTTCTTCTGGATCAGCCAGCGCTGCGCCTTGGTCTTGAGCACGGGCTGCTTGCCGGGCGAGCCCAGGCCCTTGCCGTGCACCACGCGCACGCAGCGCACGCCGTGGCGGTGGGCCTCGCGGATGAAGCCACCCAGGGCTTCGCGCGCCTCGTCGCTGCGCATGCCGTGCAGGTCCAGCTGGCGCTGGATGGACCAGTCGCCCGAGCGCAGCCGGCGCGTCACGTCCAGGCCCACGCCGGGGCGGCGGAAGCTCATCTGGTCGTCGGCGTCCAGCAGCGTGGTGACGTCGAACTCGTCGCTGATCGCCTCGCGCAGGGCGCGGGCCTCATCGAGGTGGAACTGCGTGGCCACCGGCGCCGGCCGCTCCTTGGTCAGCACGACCATGGGTTTGTGCTTGAGCGGCTTGGTGGCGCCCGTGTCCGCGCCGATGGCGCGGGCAAAGAGGTTCTGGCGCGCCTGGCTCTGCTCTTCCAGCTGCTGCTGGCGCAGGGCCTCGGCCGCCTCGCGCGCGCGGTCCTCGGCCAGCTGGCGCTGCACCTGCTTGAGGTCGGCAAGGCTCTTGAGGGCCGGGGGCTTGGGGGGCATCGGGGCAGTGTCGCATGGGGTCTGGCCGTGGCGCCGGCCTCGGGGGAAGTCCCGACCGCGCGCCAGGGGTGATCTGCTTCAATCGCCCGGATGCATGCCTTCCCCGAACATCGGTGCTTCATCGACACCGTGCCCGTGCCGCCCGAGGAGCGCGTGCGCTATTGGGAAGAGCGCTGCCGCGAGCAGCTGGTCAGCTTCCGCTGTTCGCCGCATGCCGACGAGGGCCTGCTGGCCCAGCAGATCTGTGTGGAGGCCGGCTCGCTGCGCATCGGCCGCACCCGCGCCAATGCGCATGTGATCGAGCGCACGCCGGAGTCGATCCGCGCCTTTCCGCGCGAATCCATCTTCATGAACCTGGTGCTGGCCGGCGGCGTGTTCGCCTACCAGCGCGGCCATGCGGCCAAGCTGACGGCGGGCGGACTGATGGTCTACGACGCGCGCTACCCCTACCTGCTGGGCGGGGCGCCGGGCTTCGACATCATCCACCTCGACATTCCGGCCGAGCTGTTTCGTGCCCGCTTCGGCCGCGAGGACATGAGCCACCCGCTGCAGCTGGACGAGGCCGATGGCGCGAGCCGCCTCTACCGCCAGGCCCTGCAGCGCCTGCTGCTCGATGCGATGGGCGACGCGCCCGCCCGCGCCGACGGCGCCGTGGCCATCGACGAGGCGGTGTGCGAACTGCTGGGCGCGGTGATGGGCCAGGCCCAGGGGCCGCTGCCGCTGTCGGCCATGAGCGCGGGCCACCTGCTGGCGGCGCGCGAATACATCGAGGCCCACCTGGACGAGGAAGGCCTGGCGGCGCACGACGTGGCGGCGCACGTGGGCATCTCCGAGCGCCACCTGCGCCGGCTGTTCGCCGCGCAGGACACCTCGGTGGCCGACCACATCCTGCAGCGCCGGCTGGAGCGCGCCCACCGCCTGCTGCAGGAGCGGCAGGCGCGGCGGCTCACCATCGCTGAGACGGCCTACCGCTGCGGCTTCAGCAACCACGCGCATTTCTCGCGCGTGTTCAAGCAGCGCTACGGCCTGACGCCGAGCGAGCTGGCGGCCCGCGCCGCGCACTGAGCGGCTGGGCGCGGCGCCGACGGCCCGGCGCTCAGCCGAAGGGATCGACCAGCACCTTGCACTGCCCGCTGCGCACGCGCAGGGCCTCGAAGGCCTCGGGCATGGCGTCCAGGCCCACGGTGCCGGACACCAGGGCCAGCGGTGCGGCCTGGCCGGCGTCCAGCGCGTCCAGCGTGCGTTCGAACTCGGGCATGCCGAAGAAGACCGACATGGCGATCTGCACTTCCTTCGAGATGGCACGGAAGGCATCGAAATGGTCCGTCGCCGTGCACAGGCCCAGCACGGCCACGGTGCCGCGCGGGCGCACCAGGCCGATGCAGTGGTCGATGAGCCCCGGCCGGCCCACGCATTCGAAGACGATGTCGGGCGGGCCGCCGAGGGCCGCGTCCAGGCGCGCGGACTGTTCGGCGGCGTCCATGTCGGCCGTGGCCAGGAAGGCGGTCGCGTCCAGGGCCAGCGCGCGGTCCTGCTGATGGGCCAGCAGGTCCAGCACCGCGACATGCGTGGCGCCCAGGCGCCGTGCCCAGTAGGCCACCGCCAGGCCGATGGCCCCCGCGCCCACCACGGCCACGCGCTGCCCCGGCTGCAGGCCGGCGCGCATGACGCCGTGCAGGGCCACGGCCAGCGGCTCGGCCAGCGCCGCATCGGCCAGCGACACGTCCGCCGGCAGCCTGCGGCATTGCTGCGGCAGCAGCGCGGCGTATTGCGCATAGCCGCCCATGGTCAGGCGGAACTGGCTGCACCAGGCCGGCTCGCCGCGCAGGCAGGACTCGCAGCGGCCGCAGCCGGCCAGCGGCGCCACGCTCACCAGGTCGCCCACGCGCAGGCCCTGCACCTCGGGGCCCACCTCGAGCACCTCGCCCGAGATCTCGTGCCCCAGCACGTCGCCGGCGCGGGCGCCGAACACCGCGTCCTGCGTGATGTGCAGGTCGCTGCCGCAGATGCCGCAGCGGCAGACCTTGAGCACAAGCTGGTTGCGCTCGGGCACCGGGTCGTCCACGTCGGTGACGCGCAGCGGGCGGTTCAGCGCCTCGAAGATCGCCGCCTTCATGGTCAGTCGGTCCGGCCGAGCATCTGCCCGCCGTCGATCACGATCTGCGCACCCGTGACGAAGGACGAGGCGTCCGAGGCCAGGTACAGCGCCAGCGGCTTGATCTCCTCGGTGTCGGCCACGCGGTGCATGGGCACGCGCAACTCGAAGGCGGCGCGGTCGGCCGGGTTGCGCAGCCGGCCGCCGGCGATGTTGGTGGCGAAGGGGCCGGGCGCGATGGCGTTCACGCGGATGCCGTAGCGCGCCAGCTCCATCGCGGCCTGTCGCACCAGCGAGGCCGCGCCGGCCTTGGCCGGCATGTAGGGCGTGCCGACGATGGCCTCGTTGATGATGGCCACATTGGACGTGGTCACGACGATGCTGCCCTTGCCGCGCGGCTTCATCAGCCGGGCGGCGGCGCGCAGGCTGGTGAACACCGAGCCCAGGTTGGTGGCGATCACCGCGTCCCAGTGCCGCTCGTCCAGGCCCTCCAGCGCGCCTTCGGGGTTGCGTTCGTGCTCGGGCGTGAGGAAGCCGGGGCCGGCGTCGATGCCGGCGTTGGCGAACAGCACGTCCAGCCCGCCGTGGGCCTGGGCGCTGCGGTCGAAGGCGGCGTACATCGCGGGCCGGTCGGTCACGTCGACCACCTCGGCGCGCACGTCGGCGCCCTGCTCGCGCAGGCGCGCCACGGCGGCGTCCAGCCGCTCGCGGTTCAGGTCGAACAGGCTGACGCGCGCGCCCTGCTCGGCCATGGCCTCGGCATAGGCCAGGCCGATGCCGCTGGCGGCGCCGGTGACGACGCAGGCACGCCCGCGCACGTCGAACATCTCTTGCAGGCTGCGGGCCATGGCGTCAGAGGAACAGGCTCTTGTTGATCGGCAGGCCATGGGCCCGGCAGTGCGACACGTAGTGGTTGATGAACCAGAACACGTCGAAGGTGTCGGTGAGCTGACCGGCATCGTCGAAGAACTCGATGGCGCCGTTGATCCAGAACATGGCCTTCATGCCCTTGGGATCGTCGGAGTAGAGGGTGTGGGCGGTGCCGGGCGTCTCGTAGACGAAGCTGCCGGGCGTGGCCACCCAGTCGTATTCGTAGTAGCCCCAGCTGCCTTCCAGCGTGATGGCCGACACCGCGCCGCGGTGGCGGTGGGTGCCGATGCGCCCGCCGCCCTTGACCCACAGGATGTTGGCCACGGCGCCGCTGCGCACGTCGAAGGACAGGTGGCGGATGGCGGCGCTCTCGCCGAAGGGCACCCAGGGCGAGTCCTGCTCGCTCGGGCCGACGAAGCCGCCCTCCAGGCCGAACTCGTCGACGATGGGCTGGTGCGGCTCGGGCGGCAGGGCGATGAGGCCGGGGCGGGGGGTGATGACGGTGCTCATGGGATGTCTCCGTGTCGTGGGTGCGGAAAGGCGAGGGAAGAACAGAAAAGGGCGGGGCTCAGCGCGGCCCCGCCAGCCGGCGGCGCAGGGCGAACCAGGGCGCGTCCACGCGCTGGCTCCACAGGCCCCACAGCCCCTGGCGGGCATACAGCGCCACCAGCAGCGTGAGCAGGCCCAGCACCACCATGTAGGGCGTGCCGTACTGGCCGAACAGCCGGTCGGCCGCGAAGTACAGCAGGGCGCCGACCAGCGGCCCTTCGATGGTGCCGATGCCGCCCACCATGACGATGAAGATGCAGATCGACGACCAGTTGGGGTCGAAGCCCGCGGCCGGCGAGATGCGCAGCGCGCTCAGGTAGTACACGGCGCCCGCGAGCCCGGTGCCGGCGGCCGCCGCCACGTAGACCAGAAAGCGCAGCCGCACCACGTTCACGCCCTGGCTGGCCGCGGCCACCGGGTTGTCGCGCATGGCGGTGAGGGCCAGGCCGAAGCGCGAACGCATCAGCAGCACGCTGCCGCCCACGGTCAGCAGCAGCAGCGTGGCGGCCAGCCAGGCGGCGCCCAGCTCGCGGGCCTCGGGGCTGTAGGCCGCCATGGCGCGCAAGGTCATGCCCGAGCCGGAGCCCACGTAGTCCTGCGTGGAGACGAAGAGCCGGCAGGCCTCGGCTACCACCCAGGTGCCGATGGCGAAGTAGGGCCCGTCCAGCCGGTGCAGCAGGCCGTAGGCGGGCACGGCCAGCAGCATGGGCGCGACCACGCACAGGCCGGCGGCCAGGAAGGGGTCCACGCCGAACTTGTTGGCCAGCACGAACATGGCATAGCCCGCCACGCCGACGAAGGCCTGCTGGCCCACCGACACCAGCCCGGCGTAGCCGGCCAGCAGGTTCCACATCTGGGCCAGGGCGATGTAGCAGGCCAGCTCCACCACCGAGCGGATCAGGCCGCTGTCGGCCCACCAGGGCATGGCGTACACCGCCACCACCGCCGCCAGCGCGAGCGTCGTGGCGATGCGACTGGAGCGGCTGTGGCGCTGCACGGTCACGGGGGGCGGCGCGGCGGCCGGGCGGCCCGCAGTTGCGGCGAGAGAGGTCGGGAAGGTGGCGCTCATGGCAACTTCAGTGGGGGTGTGCGAGGACATGGGGCGTTCCGAAGCCGGCCTCAGGCCCGCCGCGCAGTCAGCCCCTGCGGCCGGAAGGCCAGCATGCCGAGGAAGACCAGGTGCCCGGCCAGCACGCCCCAGCCGGCGTCGATGCGAAAGCCGATGGCCTGGGCGATGCCCAGCACCATGGCCCCGGCGAAGGCGCCCCAGATGGAGCCCATGCCGCCGATGATCACGGCCTCGAAGGCATAGATCAGCTGCGCCGGCCCGTCGGTGGGCGACACCGTGGCCCGCAGCGACTGGCACAACGCCGCCACGCCCAGCATGCCCACCGCCAGCGCGGTGGCCAGGGCATAGACGCGCCGGGGGTTCACACCGCTGATGGAGGCCGCTTCCGGGTCGGCCGAGGCGGCGCGCAGCGCGCGGCCGAAGGCGGTGCGACGCAGCGTCAGGTCCAGCCCCGCGCTCATGGCCAGGGCGGCCAGGAAGATCAGCACCGGCAGCAGGCCCACGTAGAGCGGGCCGATGGCCAGGCTCTCGGCCTCCAGCCCGCCGCCGGGCAGGCTGCGGTTGTCGGCGGACCACACGGCCAGCATCAGGTTCTGCAGCGCGATCGACAGGCCATAGGTGGCGATGAGCGAGGGCAGCGGGTCGTTGCCCAGCACCTTGTTGAGCACCAGCCGCTGCAGCAGCCAGCCCAGCGCCAGGGCGATGGGCACCAGCAGCGCGAGCACCATCGACGGGCCGAGGGCCAGCGCGCCGGCCGCGCTGACGCCCAGCAGCGCCAGCAGCACCACCAGGTCGCCATGGGCGGTGTTGACGATGCGCATGACGCCGAACATCAGCGCCATTCCCAGGGCGTATTGGGCATACATGCCGCCCAGCAGCAGGCCCTGCACCAGTGCATCAAGCCATGGCATGGTGGCTTCCTCCGAAATAGGCCTGTGCGATGGCTTCGCGCGTGACGGCGGCCGAATCGCCCTGCAGCGTGATGCGGCCTTCGAGCATGCAATACAGGCGCTGCGAGCTGTGCTGGGCCAGGCCCACGTCCTGCTCGACCAGCACGATGGCGGTGCCGGCGGCGGTGATCTGCGGCAGCGCGGCATGGATCTCGCGCACCACCTTCGGCGCCAGGCCCAGCGACAGTTCGTCGCACAGCAGCACGCGCGGCTGCAGCAGCAGGGCGCGGCCGATGGCCACCATCTGCTGCTGGCCGCCGGAGAGCGACTCCACCGGCGTGCGGCGCTTGTCGCGCAGGATGGGGAAGAGCGCGTACAGCCGCTCCAGCGTCCAGGCATCGGCCGCGGCGCGCAGGGCGAGGGCCCGGGCCTGATCGATGGCCACGCGCAGGTTGTCTTCCACCGACATGCCGGTGAACAGGCGCCGGCCTTCCGGCACCATGGCCAGGCCGCGGCGCACGATCTCGTGGGCCGGCAGGCCGCCGATGGCCTCGCCGCCCAGCTGCACCATGGGGCGGGCCACGGGCAGCAGGCCGGTCAGGCTGCGTAGCAGGGTGGACTTTCCGGCGCCGTTGGCGCCGATCAGGGCCACCACCTCGCCGGCCGCCAGCTCGAAGTCGATGCCGAACAGGGCCTGGAAGTCGCCGTAGCGGGCCTGCAGGCCGTGGGTGGAGAGCAGTGAATCAGTCACGCATGCGCCTCCAGCCCCATGTACACGCGCTGCACCTCGGCGCTGGCCATCACCTCGGCCGGCGCGCCCTCGGCGATCTTCTGACCGAAGTTCAGCACCATCAGCCGGCCGGCCACCGCCATCAGGGCGTTGAGCACGTGCTCGATCCAGACCACGGTGACGCCGCTGTCGCGGATCTGGCGCACCAGCGCCACCAGCTGTTTCGACTCCTCGTCGGTCAGGCCGCCGGCGATCTCGTCGAGCAGCAGCAGGCGCGGGCCGCTGGCCAGGGCGCGGGCCAGCTCCAGGCGCTTGCGGTCCAGCAGCGGCAGGCCGCCGGCCAGCTGGTTGGCGCGCGCGGCCAGGCCGCATTCGTCCAGGATGCGGGCGCAGCGCGCCTGCGCCGCGGCCTCGGGCTGGCGGCCGCCGAAGAGGGCGGCCACCAGCAGGTTCTCGAACACCGTCATGCCGCCGTAGGGGCGCGGCACCTGGTAGGTGCGGCCGATGCCCAGGCGGCAACGCTGGAAGGGCGGCTCCTTGCCCAGCGGCCGGCCGTCGAAGCGCATCTGCCCGGCGTCGGGCGCGATGTCGCCGCTGATGAGGTTGAACAGCGTGGTCTTGCCCGCGCCGTTGGGGCCGAGCACGCCCAGCACCTCGCCGGCCCGCACGTCGAAGTCCAGCCCCTGCACGACGCGCACCGCGCCGAAGGACTTGGCCAGGCCCCGGGCCTGGAAGAGCACCGCACCGTCTTGCATGGCCCTGCTCAACCCTGGATGGGCTGCAGATTGCCCTGCACCGGCACCAGCTTGCCGCTGACGTTGTCCACGATCTTGAGGTCGTAGCGGTACTTCTGGCCGCGCACCCACTGGCCGCCCACGATGGGCGTCTTGCAGATGTTGGGCGTGGGGCCGCCCTTGAACTTGATGGGGCCGGCCATGGTGGTCAGGTCGGTCTCGGTGATGGCCTGGCGGATGGCCTCGCGGCTGGTCGGGTCCTTGGCGCGCTTGAGGGCGTCCAGCGCCACTTCCCACAGCGCGTGGGCATAGCCCAGCGGCTGCGTCCACTGCTTCTTCATCTCGGCCTCCCAGTCGGCGGCCAGCTTCTGGCCGGTCTCGCCGGTGAGCGAGGACTTGAAGGGGAAGGCCGGCGTCCACCACACCTCGGTGCTCATGCCGTTGCCCAGATCGCCCATCGACTCCACGCCCGAGGGGAAGAGCAGCGCCGCCGCCACCGTGACCACCTTGGGCTTGAACTGCTGCTGGCGCGACTGCGTGATGAAGGTCTTGAGGTCCACCGGGTAGGTGATGCCGCCGACGATCTCCACGCCGTTCTTCTTGAACTCGGCGATCTGCGCGCTGAAGTCGTTGGTCAGCGGCTGGAAGGAGCTGGGAATGACGGTCTGGAAGCCGGCCTTGCTCACCGCCGGGGGCAGGCCCCATTCCTTGTTGCCCCAGGCCTCGCCGTCGGCATTGCGCGGGAACAGCATGCCCACCTTGCGGTTGGTCTCCACCTGGCCCCACATGCTGGTGAAGGTGGCGAGCACGTCCTCCAGGCCCCAGAAGAAGTGGTACGTCCACTTGAAGGGCTTGTCGGCCGAGCCGCCACGCGGGAAGACGAAGCTCTGCCACGGCGCCTGGCTGGACAGGCAGGGCACGCCGTTGAGCTCGCACTGGTCGGCCACCGGATTGATGGCATCGGTGGTGGAGGCCGGCAGCATCAGCGCCACCTTCTCGTTGAGGATCAGGTTGCCCGCCAGCTCGGCCGCCTTGTTGGGGTTGGACTGGCTGTCGCGCACCAGGATCTCCACCGGATGGCGCGTGCCGTTGATGGTCAGCCCGTCCTTGAGCAGCGCCTGGATGCGCGCGACCGTGTACTTGTCGGTCTCGCCGAAGGGCGCCAGCGGGCCGGTGAGCGGGCTGATGTAGCCGATGCGGATGGTCTTGCCCTGTTGGGCGCGGGCGAGCGCCGGCAGGCCCAGCACGGGGCTGGCGGCCAGGCCCTGCACGAGGCGGCGGCGGCGAAGGGAAGTGGGCATGGTGGTCATGGGGGCGTGTCTCCGGGGGTTGTGGGGCTTGTTGTGTGACAGGGAATGACGGACTCAGCCGGCCAGGTAGCCGCCGTCCACGGGGACGATGGCGCCGGTCATGTAGCGGGCGGCGGGGCTGCAGAGAAAGGCGGCGACGGCGGCCACCTCCCCGGCCTCGCCCCAGCGGCCCAGGGGCGTGCGCTGCGCGATGGCCTGGCGGGCGGCGTCCTCGCCGCGCATGGCGTCGGCCTGCGCCGTGCGGATCCAGCCCGGCGCCACGGCGTTGACCCGCACGCCGACGCGGGCGTAGTTCTGTGCCAGCGAGCGGGTGAGCTGGATCAACGCGCCCTGGCTGGCGGCGAAGGCGGGCCGGTCGGCACTGCCGGCCAGGCCCAGCACCGAGGCCACGTTCACGATGGCCCCGTGGCGCTGGGCCAGCGCCGGCAGCGCGCGGGTGCAGGCATACATGGCGCTGTCGAGGTTGTGCGCCATCACCTGCCCGAAGGCGCCGCGCTCGTACTCGTCGCGCTCCAGGCTCAGGCCGGCGGCGTTCACCAGCATGTCCAGCGCGGGCAGGGCGTCGAGCCGGGCGGCGACGGTGTCTTCGTCGCGCGGGTCGACTTCATGCACCTCGATGCCCGCATGGCACGGCACCGCGCCGCCGCCGCGGCTGTCGCCGAAGGCCGTGACCTGCGCGCCCAGCCGGGCGAGCAGCAGCGCGGTCGCGCCGCCGATGCCGGTGCCGGCCCCGGTCACCACTGCCGTGCGGCCGGCCAGCAGGCCGGGCGCGAAGCTGTCGCCGGGTGCCGCGGCGGGCGGTACGGCGGGCAGGTCGTCGAAGTGGAAGGGACTGCGGTTCATGGGGCGTCTGGGTGCCGGGGCAGTCTAGGAACGGCCCGCGACGACGCCTTGCCTGGAACGGCCACGTCCTTTGCCGAATCAGGACCTGAGGGGCAGGACAAACCCGCAGCCGGCGCGCCGGTGCGCGTTGGCCGTCAGCCCGGGTTCAGGGCCGGGCCGCCGCCCCTCACAGCTCGCCGTGGGCGGCCATCGAATGGAAGCGCCCCGGCCCCACGATCACATGGTCCAGCACGCGGATGTCGAGCAGGGCCAGCGCCGCCTTGAGTGCGTCGGTGAGCTGCTGGTCGGCCCGCGAGGGCTGCACGTCGCCGCTGGGATGGTTGTGGGCCAGCACGACGGCTGCGGCGCCATGGTGCAGGGCGCGCTGCACCACCTCGCGCGGGTAGACGCTGGTCTGCGACAGCGTGCCGCGGAACAGCTCTTCCATGGCCAGCAGGTGGTGGCGCGTGTCGAGGAAGAGCACCGCAAACACCTCGTGCGGCTTGTGGGCCAGGTGCAGCTGCAGGTACTCGGCCACGGCATCGGGCGTCTCGAAGGCCGGGCGCTCGGCCAGGCGCTGGGCCATGGCGCGCCGGGCCAGTTCCATCACCGCTAGCAGCTCGGCCCGCTTGGCGGTGCCGCCCAGGCCGCGGATCTGGCGCAGCGCCTCGCCGTCGGCATGGAGCAGGCCGGCGATGCCGCCGCAGGCATCGAGCACGTCCTGCGCCAGCTGCAGCACATGCCGGCCCGCGAGGCCGGTGCGCAGCAGCAGCGCCAGCAGTTCGGTGTCGCTCAGCGCGGCGGGGCCGCGCGCGAGCAGCTTCTCCCGCGGGCGCGCGTCGGCCGGCAGGTCGTGGAATGCCATGTGGATCCTCCCCGGGGGCTGTGGCGTCGACGGCCCTACGGCGCGGCGGTCCAACCCCCTCCTTTAAACTCGCGAGCCAGTTTATCGGGGGCCTCCCTTGTCTTCGTCCACCCAAATCCCCGTGGTGCAGCCCGGCTCCTTCCTCACGCTGCACTACCGCCTGGCCGGCCCGGCCGGCGACATCATCAACACCTTCAACGACAAGCCCGCCACGCTGTCGCTGGGCGCTGGCGAACTCTCGCCCGCCGTCGAGCAGCGCCTGCTGGGCCTGGAGGAAGGCACGCACACCACGTTCGCGCTGCCGGCCGGCGAGGCCTTCGGCGAGCGCAACCCCGAGATGCAGCAGTGGGTGGCGCGCACGCTGCTCGCGCAGCTGGGCGACCCCGACGAGCAGTACGCCGTCGGCGACGTGGTGCAGTTCCCCACGCCCGATGGCGCCGGCAGCTATGCCGGGGCCGTCGTCGCGCTGTCGGACAGCGCGGTGCAGTTCGACTTCAATCATCCATTGGCGGGCCAGCCGGTGACCTTCGAGGTGCGCCTGATCGGCGTCCTGTGATGAGCACGGACACCGCGCTGAACGAAATCCTCCTGGCCGAGCCACGCGGCTTCTGCGCGGGCGTGGACCGGGCCATCGAGATCGTGGAACGGGCGCTGGCCAAGTTCGGCGCGCCCATCTACGTACGCCACGAGATCGTGCACAACACCTACGTGGTCAACGACCTCAAGGCCAAGGGCGCGATCTTCATCGAAGAGCTGGACGAGGTGCCGCCCGGCGCCACGCTGGTCTTCAGCGCCCATGGCGTGAGCAAGGCGGTGGAGAACGAAGCGCGTGCGCGGGGCTTCTCCATCTTCGACGCCACCTGCCCGCTCGTGACCAAGGTGCATGTCGAGGTCGCCAAGCTGGCCAAAGAAGGCTACGAGTTCATCATGATCGGCCACAAGGGGCATCCCGAAGTCGAGGGCACGATGGGCCAGCTCTCCAGCGGCATCCACCTCGTCGAGGACGTCGAAGACGTGGCCCATGTGCAGCCGGGCCAGACCGACAAGCTGGCCGTCGTCACGCAGACCACGCTGAGTGTGGACGATGCCGCCGAGATCGCCGCGGCCGTGCGGGCGCGCTTTCCCAAGGTGCGCGAGCCCAAGCAGCAGGACATCTGCTATGCCACCCAGAACCGGCAGGACGCGGTCAAGCTGCTGTCGCCCCAGGTCGACGTGGTGATCGTCGTGGGCAGCCCCACCAGCTCCAACAGCAACCGCCTGCGCGAGCTGGCCGAGCGGCTGGGTACGGCGGCCTACATGGTCGACTCGGCCGCCGAGCTGCAACCCGAATGGTTCGAGGGCCGCGCGCGCGTGGGCTTGACGGCCGGCGCCTCGGCGCCTGAGGTGCTCGTGGCCGAGGTCATCGAGCGCATCAAGTCGCTGGGGGCGGTGTCGGTGCGCAGCCTGCCGGGCGTGGAGGAGCATCTCAAGTTCCCGCTGCCCAAGGGCCTCAAGCTGGACGACCAGCCGCCGTTGCACCACATCTCCTGAGCCTTCCGGGACGTTTCTGCACGAGCGCCATGGCGCGCCGGTCAATGCCTCCCGTCAGCCGGCCGCACGATGCGGCCGGCGCCACTTTCGAGCCACCATGACGTCTTTGACTCTCTCTTCCCACGGTTCGCACGATTCCCAGGGCTGGCGCCCCGACATCGAAACCGCCGCCCGTCGCCTGCAGCAGGACGGCCGCGGCTTCGTGCGCGAGACGCCGCTGTGGCGCCTGCCCGCCTCGGCGCTGGGCCTGGACGCGCCCGGTGCCGAGGTCTGGCTCAAGCTGGAGCATCTGCAGTCGGGTGGCAGCTTCAAGGCCCGCGGCATGATGAACCGGCTGCTGGCCAACCCCATTCCTGAGGCCGGCGTCGTGGTCGCCTCCGGCGGCAACGCCGGCATCGCGACCGCAGGCGCTGCACGGGCGCTGGGCGTGCCCTGCGAGGTCTTCCTGCCCGGCGTCTCGCCCGAGGCCAAGCGCCAGAAGCTGCGCGACCTGGGCGCCACCGTCAACGTGGTCGGCGAGCTGTATGTGGATGCGCTCGAAGCCTGCCTGGCCCGTCAGAAGGCCACCGGCGCATTGCTGACCCATGCCTACGACCAGCCCGAAGTGGTGGCCGGCGCCGGCACGCTGGGCCGCGAGATCGAGGCCCAGGCCGGCGGCGTGCCCGATGCGGTGCTGGTCAGCGTGGGCGGCGGCGGCCTGATCGGTGGCCTGGCCGGCTGGTTCGAGAGCCGCACGCGCGTCATCGCGCTGGAGCCCGAGGGCTCGCCCACGCTCTACCGCGCCCGCGAGGCCGGCGAGCCGGTCGATGTGGCCGTGGGCGGCCTGGCCGCCGATTCGCTGGGCGCGCGCCGCATCGGCGACATCGCGTGGCAGATCGCGCAACAGCACGTGCCCGAGGCGCTGCTGCTGACCGAGTCCGCCATCCGCGACGCCCAACAGTGGCTGTGGAAGGAGATGAAGCTGGCCGTCGAGGCCGCCGCCGCGCTGCCGCTGGCCGCGCTGCACAGCGGCGCCGTGCGCCTGCAGCCGGGCCAGCGCGTCTGCCTGATCGTCTGCGGCGCCAACGTCGATCCGGCGACGGTCGTCTGAACCCGGCACGCGCACCATGAGCATGCCCGCCTGGCGACTGCTTCTGCGCCGCACGGCGCGGCGCATCTGGTTCCGCTCGGTCGTCTTCAGCCTGGTGGCCGTGCTGCTGGCAGTGGCGGCACGCTACCTGGCGCCCTGGCTGCCCGAGCACTTCGAGGGCAACATCGGCCAGGACTCGGTGGGCGGCATCCTGCAGATCCTGGCCTCGTCGATGCTGGCGGTGACCACCTTCTCCCTCACCGCCATGGTGTCGGCCTATTCGTCGGCCACCACGCTGGCCACGCCGCGCGCCACGCAGCTGCTGATCCAGGACCCGACCTCGCAGAACGCGCTCTCGACCTTCCTGGGCGCCTTCCTGTTCTCCATCGTCGGCATCATTGCCCTGTCGACCGGCTTCTATGGCGACCGGGGGCGGGTGATCCTGTTCGTCGGCACGCTGGCCGTGGTGGCGCTGATCGTGTTCACGCTGCTGCGCTGGATCGCGCATCTCACGGCCTTCGGCCGCATGTCGGACGTGATCGACCGGGTGGAGCGCGCGGCCATCGACGCCATCCGCGACTGGCGCGAAGCGCCGCACCTGGGCGGGCGGCCGGCCGTGCCGGTGCCGGCGGGCGCCTGGCCGGTCTTCGGCGAGCGCACCGGTTACGTCACGCATGTGGACGTCGGCGCGCTGCAGCGCATCGCCGCGCAGGCCGACCTGCGCCTGCACGTGGCCGTGCTGCCCGGCACGCTGGTGCATCCGCAGCGGCCGTTGCTGCGGGCTGAGGGCCTGGCCGACGATGACTGCCGCGCCGCGCTGGCCCGCGCCTTCACGGTCGAGCGCCACCGCAGCTTCGACCACGATCCGCGCCTGGGCCTGGTCACGCTGGCCGAGATCGGCAGCCGCGCGCTGTCGGCGGCCGTCAACGACGCCGGCACCGCCATCGAGGTGATCGACGCGCAGCACCGCGTCTTCCGCGCGGTGCTCGAGCGCCTTGACGATGCATCGGACGCGACCGAGTGCGACCGCGTCTTCGTGCCGCTGCCCACCATGGCCGACCTCCTGGAAGACGCCTTCCGTCCCCTGGCACGCGACGGCACCGGCGCCATCGAGGTGTCGATCCGCCTGCAGAAGACGCTGGCCGCGCTGGCCGAGTCCGCGCCGGCCCACGCCGAGGTCATTGACGCCATGGCCCGCCAGGCTTTCGACCGCGCCAGCGCGGCCTTCGCCAGTGACGCCGACCGCGATGCGCTCACGCAGGCCACGCAGGGCCGTTTCCTACAATGAGCCGATGCTCGACATCACTCTCCTGCGCAAGGACCTGCCTTCGGTCGTCGCGCGCCTCGAATCCCGCAAGAAGAACCAGCCCTACCTCGACGTCGCGCGCTTTTCCGCCCTGGAAGCCGAGCGCAAGCAACTGCAGACGCGCACCGAGGAGATCCAGGCCCGCCGCAACGCGCTGAACAAGCAGATCGGCCCGCTCAAGGCCAAGGGCGAGTCGGTCGATGCGCTGATGGCCGAGGTCAACGCGCTCAAGGCCGAGCAGGAATCGTCCGCCGTGCGCCTCGATGCGCTGCAGCCCGAGCTGCAGGCCCTGCTGCTGGCCGTGCCCAACCTGCCGCACGAAAGCGTGCCGCAGGGTGCCGACGAAGCGGGCAACGTCGAAGTGCGCCGCTGGAGTCCCGTGGGCGGGGAGGGCGGCAACGCCCCCCAGCTCGGCTTTGCGGCCCGTGACCATGTGGCACTGGGCGAACCGCTGGGCCTGGACTTCGAGATGGGCGTCAAGCTCGCCGGCTCGCGCTTCACCGTCATGAAGGGCGCCATCGCCCGCCTGCACCGCGCGCTGGCGCAGTTCATGATCGACCTGCAGACGCAGCAGCACGGCTACACCGAGTGCTACGTGCCCTACATCGTCAACGGCGAGACGCTGCGCGGCACGGGCCAGTTGCCCAAGTTCGAGGGCGACCTGTTCGCCGCCAAGAAGGGCGGCCAGGACGGCGAGCCGGTGCCCGACCTGTCGGCGCTCTACCTCATTCCCACCAGCGAAGTGCCGCTGACCAACTTCGTGCGCGACACCGTCGTGCCCGAATCGCAGTTGCCCATCTGCCTGACGGCCCACACGCCGTGCTTCCGCTCCGAGGCGGGCAGCGCCGGCCGCGACACGCGCGGCATGATCCGCCAGCACCAGTTCGACAAGGTCGAGATGGTGCAGATCGTGCACCCGGAGAAGAGCTACGAGGCCCTGGAAGAAATGACCCGCCATGCCGAGGCGGTGCTGCAGGCGCTGGAGCTGCCCTACCGCGTGGTGCTGCTGTGCACCGGCGACATGGGCTTCGGCTCGTCCAAGACCTACGACCTGGAAGTGTGGATTCCGGCGCAGGACACCTACCGCGAGATCAGCTCCGTCTCCAATTGCGAGTCCTTCCAGGCGCGCCGGTTGCAGGCCCGCTTCAAGAACGCGCAGGGCAAGAACGAACTGCTGCACACCTTGAACGGCTCCGGCCTGGCCGTGGGCCGTGCACTGGTCGCGGTGCTGGAGAACCACCAGCAGGCCGACGGCAGCATCGCCATCCCGAAGGCGCTGCGCCCCTACCTGGGCAACCAGGCCGTGCTGCGCGCTTGAACGATTCGTGGGTCACCCGCTTCCCAGCGGGCTGAAAGCCTGCATATAATGCGAGGCTTCGACTGAAGCGCACAGCTTGTGGAGAGGTGGCAGAGTGGTCGAATGTACCTGACTCGAAATCAGGCGTACGGTTTCCCCGTACCGTGGGTTCGAATCCCACCCTCTCCGCCAGTATCTATTTAAAAACAATAACTTAGGTGAGAACTGGGAAGCTTGTCCCACAAAAAGTCCCACTTAATGCAAAGCCGCAAACCGCAAGGTTGCGGCTTTTTTTTGTTCGTGTGCTGCAGGTTGCAGCCACGTCTCACCCATTGCTCGGAAGGAAAGCCCTCTATGTTCGAAACCTCCATCGCCGGCAGCCTGCCGAAGCCCGCCTGGCTTGCCGAGACTCAGAAGCTCTGGCCCGAGTGGCGCTCTGAGGGTGAGGCACTACGACAGGCCAAGGCCGACGCGACGCTCCTCTGGATCAAGGCCCAGGAAGACGCGGGCCTCGACATCGTGGGCGATGGCGAGCAGTCGCGCCAGCA
>NZ_FTMY01000011.1 GCF_900156165.1 Pseudacidovorax sp. RU35E | reverse complement strand
GTGTTGTCCAGGACGGTGGTGACGTTGTCGACCACGTTGACGACGGGGCTGAGCGAGTCGCCCAGGCCGACGGCATCGGAGACGCCACCGACGACGGTGCCGCCGAGGCTGTCGGTGGGGTCGAGCAGGGCGTCGGCATCGGCGTCTGCATCAGCATCCGCGTCGGCATCCGCATCAGCATCAGCATCAGCATCAGCATCAGCATCAGCATCCGCATCCGCATCCGCATCCGCATCCGCATCTGCGTCGGCGTCTGCATCCGCGTCGGCATCCGCGTCCGCATCCGCATCCGCATCCGCATCGCCATCCTCACCGGGCTGGGGCACGAGCAGCGGCAGCACGCTGCCATCCCCGCCTCCGCTGTCGGCCACGGCCGCCAGGGCCGCGCCGCCCAGCGCCGCCAGGGCGAAATCGGCCAGGCCCAGCCCGCCGGTGGCCGCCAGCGTCTTCTTGACGGCCAGTGCCGCGCCTTCGGCATCGCCCGCGGGCGTCACCGCCAGATCGCCGGCCGCCAGGTCGACGTCGACCTGTTGCAGGCCGCCCGGCAGCGCCGTTGCGGAGATGGTGGCGTCGGTGCCACCCGTGAAGGTGCCGACCAGCGGGGACTGGTTGGCACCCACCCCGGGGAAATTCACGGCCGCCTGGCCGCCCTCGGGCACCAGCACGCGATCGCCCGGCAGCAGCGCCTGGGTGCCTTCGACCGGCAGGCGCGCGCCGTCGCGGATCACGGCGACACCGGGCGTGGCATTGGACAGCGTACCCACGCCCGCGCCGGCGCCCGGCGCGGCGCCGCCCGTGGCCATGGCCGCTGCCGGCGCGGCCTGGGCCATCAATATCAGCTTGTCGCCGGCCGTGGTTGCCGAGAAGGCGGAAGAAGCGGAGGTCGAAGTCTGGAGCGTCATGGAAGGCCTCGGTTGTGCGACGGAGATGACCCTGGGGGGCAACATGCATGCCGCACGCAGCCCGCACTGGCAGGGCGACGCACCCCAAGACACAAGTGCTTGTCGGGAAATACTTTTTTCTGTCGTCCGTCCGTCTTGACCTCGACGGGCAAGCCGCTTCGGCGGCCGGCGTTACGGCCCGTGCACCCGTAACGCCGTAACGACATTGGCGAGCGGCGCAGGCAGGAGATGCTGCGGTGTCGGCACAACGCTGGTCGGTCGTGTTGCCGCGCCTTCCTCTCTCGTCACGACCACCGCTCTCGCCGTCCGATGGATATCACCCTTCGGAAAATTTACTTTTATTTATTAACAGTGATTTCCTGAATATTTACATTTGCTTATCGAAGATATTCAAACATCTTCAATGGTCGTTTTGCCTTCTCAACAATAAGCGAGAAATTTAACAGTGCACCTTTTATGTCCTGTCTAATGGCACCGCTTCCCGTCTTCATCGAATTCCCGAACCCTTTCAGGAGAGAGCGATATGCGCATTGCAGTTGTGGACGACGAACCGGCGTCGCTGGATTTCCTGCACCGGACCATCACCCAGGAAGGCCACGAATGTTTCGGCTTTACTTCCGGCCTGGATCTCCTGCGCACCCTGCGCCATCACAGCTTCGACCTGCTCGTGCTCGACTGGACCCTGCCCGATCTCACGGGCGCCGAGCTGATCCGCATGATCCGAAATGGCCTGCCCAGCACCGTGCCAATCATCTTCATCACCACGGGCGACAACGACAGCGACATGGTGGAAGGTCTGGGCGCGGGGGCGGACGATCATCTCTGCAGGCCGGTACGCAGCGGTGAACTCGCCGCCCGCATGCAGGCGCTGCTGCGTCGCACCTATCCGCAGCTCACCGAATCCGAATTGCATTTCGGCGTCTACACCTTCCTGCCCCGCCGTCGGCAATTGATGGTGCGCGGCGCGATCGTGCCTTTGACCAACCGCGAATTCGAATTGGCCTTGCTGCTCTTCCGCAATCTGGGCCGACTGCTGTCGCGCGAACACCTGTGCGGCACGGTGGTAGGCCCAGGGGCCGAAACCACCTCGCGCTCGCTGGACACCCACGTCTCGCGCCTGCGTCACAAGCTCGACCTGCGGCCGCACAACGGCTTCCTGCTGTCGGCGATCTACCGCATGGGCTACCGACTCGACGCCATCGAGGAGCGGGCGCTCGGCGCGGACCCGGACAGTTCACCCGCCGCCTCGGGTGCCACGGCAGAACGCCCGGCCCTGGCCAGCCGCCAGCGCACCCCGCCGTCGGCCTGACAGGCGCGCCGCGGTCCGGGGCAGGACCGCGGCGCTTTTGCGCGTGACCCTCACCCTGGGACAAACCCGAGGTGATGCCTTTCTCTGAATCCAGTGCGTACGCAGTGCCGTAAGTGATTCGCCGATGCGAAATCGGTCGAATCCCACTGCCCATCACACCACTTACAGAGGTCACGCCGATGAGACTGTCCATCACTGCCCAGGCGCTCGGCATTGCTGCCGGCGCGCTGCTGATCACGGGCGCTCACGCGTCCAGCCACCGCGAAGCGCCGTCGATCGCAGGCATGCCCAAGCTGGATGCCACCGATTTCTACATGTTCCGCAGCTACGAGTCCGGTCGCCAGGACTACCTCACGCTGATCGCAAACTACCAGCCCGACCAGAGCGCCTACGGCGGGCCCAACTACTTCAGCATGGATCCGAACGCGCTCTACGAGATCCACCTGGACACCAACGGCGACGCGGTGGAAGACCTCACGTTCCAGTTCCGCTTCAAGAACACCCTGCGCGACATCCAGCTGCCCGTCGGCGGCAAGCAGGTGTCGATTCCGCTGATCCAGGCGGGCGGCATCACCGGCCCGAACCAGGCCACCAGCAACCTGCGCGAGACCTACACGCTGAACGTGGTCCGTGGCGACCGCCGCAAGGGCACGGTCCAGGCCGTCACCGGCCCCGGCGGCGCGACCGAATTCGACAAGCCGACGGACAACATCGGCGAGAAGACCTTCGGCGCAGGCGCGGGCTACGCCAACTATGCCAACCAGCACATCTACACCGTCAACATCCCGGGCTGCAGCGCACCCGCACGCGTGTTCGTCGGCCAGCGCAAGGACCCGTTCAGCGTCGCGCTCGGCCAGGTGTTCGATCTGGTCAACCTCAATCCGCTCGGCCCGACCGATGCCAATGCCGACGCCCTCGCGACCAAGAACGTGACCACGATGGCGGTCGAAGTGCCCATCGCCTGCGTCACCACCGCCGGCCAGCCGATCGTCGGCGGCTGGACGACCGCCAGCGTGCGCCAGGGCCGTCTCATCGCCAGCCCGCCCAAGAGCGGCCACGGCACCACGGCGCTCAACGGCGGTGCGTGGGCCCAGGTGTCGCGCCTGGGCATGCCGCTGGTCAACGAGGTGGTGATCGGCCTGAAGGACAAGGACCGCTTCAACAGCTCCAAGCCCATGGACGATGGCCAGTTCGCCACCTACGTGACGAACCCCACGCTGCCAGCCCTGGTTCAGACACTGTTCTCGGCGCCCGCGCCGACCAACTTCCCGCGCACCGACCTGGTCGCCGCCTTCCTCACGGGCGTAGAGGGCGTGAACAAGCCGGCGAACGTCAAGGCGGCCGAGATGCTCCGCCTCAACACCAGCATTGCCGCGACGCCCAAGGCACAGCAGAGCAACCTGGGTGTGCTGGGCGGCGACCTCGCCGGCTTCCCGAACGGTCGCCGTCCGGGCGACGACGTGGTGGATGCCGAACTGCGGGTGGCCATGGGTGCCCTGTGCGTGGCCACGGGTGCCAACGATGCGCTCAAGGTGGGCTGCAAGCCTTCCGACGCACCGGCAGGCAGTGCGGCGCTGACCGACGGCGCGGCCCAGTCGCCAGCGCAGTTCCCGGACGCCTTCCCCTACCTCAACACGCCGCTGCCGGGTGCCACCCTGGCGCGCCAGTGAAAGGCCGCGCCATGAACAGCAACAACCGCCTGTCGCTGCGACTCGCGGCCGCCCTGCTGGCCGGCGCAGCCCTGGCCGGCTGCGGCGGTGGCGGCGGCAGCTCCTTCGCGTTCTTTCCGGCAACGTCGCCCGGCACGGGCACCACGAGCCCGCCCACCACCACCGCGCCAGGCCCTTCCACGCCGCAGGCGAGCGCCTACGACCAGTTCGTGGCCTACGTGGTGGCGCTCGTGAGCAGCCTGCAGGACACGGCAGAGCCGGCGGACGTCGCCGCTTTCGATCCGCCGCCGACCTCGGAGACCGCCGAACCGACCGCCACGCAATGAGCGTGCAGCCACTGCGCGGCGGGCGCACGCTGGCTCTGGCCCTAGCGCTCGCCGCCGTGGTGGCCTCGGCTGGCGCTGCACCGCGCCAGCCGAGCTCCGACGAGCAGGTCGTCGAGACGCTGCCGGGCGGTCCCGGCGCGACCGAGGCCCGGCGCCGCCTGCGCGCCGGCCGCGGTGCCAATGCGGCGGATCCGAAAGTCGCGGTCGAGGCCGCCAGCGCCTATCTCGGTCTGGCGCGCACCCAGGGCGATGCGCGCTACGCCGGGCAGGCCCTTGCCGCCTTGCGGCATTGGGCGAATTTGCCGCCCGACCAGACACCGCCGGAGGTGCTGGTCATGCGGGCAACCGTGCAGCAGTTCATCCACGACTTCGACGGTGCCGAGGCCTCGCTGAAGGCCGCGCTGGCCCGCCAGCCGGGCAACGCCCAGGCCTGGCTGACGCTGGCCACCATCCGGCGCGTGCGGGGCCGGCTGGCCGAATCCGATGCCGCCTGCCAGGCCACCGGCCGGACCGGCCCTGCCGTCTACGGCATCGCCTGCCTGGCCGAGAACGCCGCACTGCGCGGCCGGCATGACGAGGCCCGCGCCAGCCTGCGCACCCTGCTGCAGGAGCCTGCGCTGCGTGGCGCCGCCCAGGCCGGCCTGCGTCAGTGGTTGTGGACCACGCTGGCCGAAGTCGAAGAGCTGGCAGGACGTCCCGCCGACGCCGACGCCGCCTACCGCGAGGCGCTGCCGTTGGGCGAGGACGGATACCTGCGGCTGGCCTACGCCGATTTCCTGCTCCAGCAGGGCCGGGCGGCCGAGGTCGCCCTACTGCTGGCCGCCGAACCCCGTAGCGACGCCGTGCTGCTGCGCCTGGCCATCGCCGAGACCCGCAGTGCCCCACGCAACGGCTCCTCCCGCGAGGAACTGACCCGCCGCTTCGATGCGGCGGCGCAGCGCCCCGAAGGCGCCGTCGGCCATGCGCGCGAGCAGGCGATGTTCGCCCTGGACGTGCAGGGCGATGCCCGGCAGGCCGTCGCCCTTGCCCGCCAGAACGTCGCCCTGCAGCGCGAGCCGATCGACCTGCTCCTGCTCGCGCGTGCGGCCATGGCGGCGAAGGACGACATCGCCCTGGCCGAACTGCGACGGCTGCGCGACGAGACCGGCATGAAGGATGCCCGCATCGATGCGTTGCGCTGACCGACTCCACCGCGGCAGCGGGCGCCTCGCGCTGGCCATGCTCATGCTGTCCTTGCTGGCGCTGGTGCTGCTGGCATGGCCGCGCGCCGCCCTTGCGCACAAGGCCAGCGATGCCTATCTGCTCATCGACCGCGACGGGCCCACGCTGGCCGTGCGCTGGGACATCGCGCTGCGCGACCTCGACGCCGCGCTGGACCTGGACGCGAACCGCGACCAGCGCCTGCAATGGGGCGAGGTGCGCACCCGCCTGCCCGAGATCGCGGCTTATGCCAGCGCGCGGCTGCAACTGCAGGAAGGCCGGTGCGCCCTGCGCCCCGGCGAGCCGGAAGGCGTCGAAGACCGGGTGGACGGCGCGTACCTGGTGCTGCGCTTCATCGCCACCTGCGATGCTGCCGATACCCTGACGGTGGACTACCGCCTGCTGGGGGACGTCGATCCCACGCACCGCGGACTGCTGCGGCTCGGCGCGGCAGGCGGCCAGGACCTGAGCGTGCGCTCCCTCGACCCGAACGGCGGCCCGGTCACGGTGCGCTGGCCGGGCAGTGCCGATGCTGCCGTGGGCGGCGGACACGGCTTCTTCGCCGATGGCCTGCACCACATCCTGATCGGCTACGACCACCTGCTCTTCCTGCTCTGCCTGTTGCTGCCTGCCGTCATGCGCCGCAGCGCCGCCGGCTGGACGCCGGTGGGCCGCTGGCGCGACGCCGTCTGGCCCATCGTGAGCTGGGTCACGCTGTTCACCCTGGCGCATTCGCTCACGCTGGCACTGGCGGCGCTCAAGATCGTGAGCCTGTCGCCGCGCATCGTCGAGCCGGCCATCGCGGCCACCATCCTGCTGGCGGCGCTGGACAACCTCAGGCCGCTGCTGGGCACGCGCCGGCGCTTCTTCAGCTTCGGCTTCGGGCTGATCCACGGCTTCGGCTTCGCCGGTGCCCTGGCCGAGCTGGACCTGCCCACCCGGTCCTTTGCCACGGCCTTGCTGCAGTTCAACCTGGGTGTGGAAGCGGGGCAACTGCTGGTCGTCGGCATCGCCATGCTGGTGCTATTGACCCTGCGGCGCTGGCGCGGCTATGTGCCTGTGGTGCTGCGCGGTGGATCGGTGCTGGCGGCGATCCTGGCGCTGGTGTGGCTGGTCGAGCGGGTATTCGACCTGTCGCTGCTGCCGATGGGGTGAAGGCGGCGGCGGCCGCGCTCCGAGGCGCCGATGGCGAACCGCTGCCGGGAGCCGGCCCGCCTCTGCCTATAGTCACGGCCGCCGCCATTCTTCGCCTCAACGCCGTGTCTTTCATTGACGCCCTGCGCCGCTGGGCCCGCCAGCTCAAGCGCAATGTTCTTGCGCTCTGGTTTGCCCGGCGACATCCGCTGACGCCCTGGCATGCGAAGGCGCTGGGGGCCTTCGTCGTGGCCTATGCGCTCAGCCCCATCGACCTGATCCCGGACTTCATTCCGGTGCTGGGCTTTCTGGACGACGTGATCCTGCTGCCCAGCCTGATCTGGCTCACGCTGCGCCTGCTGCCGCCGCAGGTGCTGGCCGACTCGCGCGACAAGGCACAGGCCTGGATGGACGCGCGCCGCGACCGGCCGCGCAGCCGGGTGGGTGCGGTGGTGATCGTGCTGCTGTGGGTGGGGGTGGTCGCGGCGCTGGCGGTGTGGGCTTGGCCGTGGGCAAGGGTTCGAGTCGGCTGAGAACACGGAAGAAGGCAACCGCCCCGGGGTGGCACGAGCGGGGTCCCTCGGCGTGCCGCTTGCACGGGCACGGGCACGGGCGCACGCCATCGCGCCACATCCAAAAGGCACGAGTCAGTGGACGGAGAAAGGTGCTTGGTAGGGCCGCCCGAAGGCCACACCACTGACGATGTTGCCGGCCGGCCTGAGGTGGACCTTGCCATCGCGCCGGTTGTTGCGCGAGTCGACGAAGCCGACCGGCCCCTCGACCACCTCCAGCAGTGACAGGTCGGCCGGTGCGCCAAGCTGCAGTGTGCCGAGCTTGGGTTCGCGCCCAATCACGCGCGCCGGCACCTGCGTGACCATGGCCACCACCTGCTCGAGGCTATGGCCCATCGCGAGAAACTTGCTCATCACCCAGGGCAGATAGGGCATGCCCGGCGTGTTGGCCGAGTACACATGCACGTCCGACGAGATCGTGTCCATCACGCAGCCCTGCGCAATGGCAGCCTCGGCGATCGTGTAGTCGAAGCTGCCACCACCGTGACCGATGTCGAAGACCACGCCGCGTTGCTTGGCGGCCAGTGCGGCGGGCAGCAGCTTGCCGTCCTGGACGATGTTGGTGCCGTCGCCCGCATTGTTGGGCGCGCCGGAATAGCAGTGCGTGAGGATGTCGCCTGGGCGCAGCATGTCCAGCAGCGTCGACATCAGCGCCCGGTCGGACACACCGCCAATGTGCATCATCACCTTGACGCCGGCCACACCCGAGCGCTCGCAGGCGGCAATGGCGCGTCTCAGTGGCTCGGCACCGTGGCGGGCGATCACGTTCTCGCTCATGCGGACCTTCACGCCCAGAACGATGTCGGCGTTCTCGGCCACGGCGCGGGCAGTGGCATCCACCTGGGCGTAATCGATGTTGTAGAGCTCCGGCACGGGAAAGCCTGCCAGGCCGGCCAAGGCAATGTGCACGAAGGCGTACTGCCGCGTGCGCCCACCCGGCACGATGAACCGGCGCCAGGCGGCGATGTTGTTGGCCCCGGCATCGCCGGCAGAGACCACGGTCGTCGTGCACTGGTGCGCGACCAGTTCGTCGGCCGGAATGCCGATCCCCGAGCCGAACGGGTAGGTGTGGGCATGCAGATCGATCAGCCCGGGCGTGACCAGCTTGCCGCCGGCATCCATCACACGCTGGGCGCTGTCCGGCGCGACGCTGGGCGCTACCGCAGCGATGCGGCCGAAGCGCATCGCGATGTCGCGACGGCCACGCAGGCCCTGGCTGGGGTCCAGCACATCGGCGTTGCGCAGCAGCAGGTCGTACTTCTCGTCCGGGCCCAGGGCTGCACGGCCGGCGCCTGGCAAGAGCACGGACCCAGCAAGCGCAGCGCTGCAGCGCAGGAACTCACGGCGGTCGGGATGTCTCATCGGGTCTCCTCTTCGGTGTCCTCATGCACAACTAGGCGGCGCGGGCCAATGGGTGCGACAAGGCGGCCAGATCTGCGAGCAGCGTGTCGCGCACCACCGCGGCCTTGGCGGCCTGTGCCTCGCGCACATGGCCATAACCGCGGATCTGAGCCGGCAGTGCAGCCAGCTTCGCGGCAATGGGCTGAGACTCTGCACTGAGGTTCGCGAGCAAGGCCTCTATGTCGGCCTCGTACTGCGCCAGCAGCCGGCGGTCGAGCGTGCGTTCGGCGCTGTGGCGAAACGGGTCGAGCCAGGTGCCGCGCAGGCCCTTGAGGCGTGCCATCCAACGGAAGGCGGTCAGCAACCATGGGCCGGCCTCGGCCTTGATGGCCTTGCCAGTGCTGGGATCGGTCTTCGCGAAGGGCCAGGCGCCGACATGGAAACGCAGCGTGTAGTCGCCCTCGAACTCTCGTGCCAGCGCGGCCTCGAAGTCCGGATGGGCGTACAGGCGCGCCACCTCCCATTCGTCCTTGACCGCGAGCAGCCGGTGGTAGTTGTGGGCGACGGCGCGCGTCAGCGCCTCGCCCCGGCCGAGCCGCGATTCGGCGGCGGCAACGCGCGCCACCAGCCCGCGGTAGCGCGCTGCCAGCGCCGGCCCGGTATGGGCCAGCAGGTGTCCACTGCGGTGCTCGATGATCTGCTGCACGCTGCGAAGGGTGCGGGGCATGAACGAGATCACCTGCGACGGCTGCGCGCGCCCGACGATGGCTTGCACCGCCGCCAGGTCATGGGCCGCGCGGCGGCCCCAGAGAAAGGCTTGCTGGTTCATCGGAATGGCCACGCCGTTGAGCTCGATCGCACGTTCGATCGCCGCCCGCGCCAGCGGGATCTGCCCGAGCTGCCATGCCGCGCCCAGCATGAACATGTTGGCCGCGATCGGGTCGCCCATCAGCGCGTTGGCCAGACGCTGGCCGTCGAGCAGCAGCGCCTGCTCGCCCAGCACGCTGCGCAGTCGCGCGCTCATCGCGTCCGCGTCCAGCTGCCAGTCGGGGTTGCGCGCGAAGTCCGAGGTCGGGACGAGGTCGGTGCAGACCACGGCGCGGCTGCGGCCCGGGGACAGACGCGAAATCGATTCGTCGCCGGCGGCGACCACCAGATCGCAGCCGATCAGGGTGTCGGCCGCCTGCGCAGCAATGCGTGTGGCGTGCAGCATCTCGGGCCTGGGCGCAATGTGCACATGCGAGTTGACCGCGCCGTACTTCTGCGCCAGACCCGTTATATCCAGGTTGGAGCTGTAGTAGCCCTGCAGGTGGGCCGCCACCGCGAGCGTCTGGCCGATCGTGACAACGCCAGTGCCGCCGATGCCGCCGATGAGCACCGCGTGCGTGCGGGTCAATGGCGCGATCTCCGGCTCGGGAAGTGCTGCTGTCCAGGATGGGGCCTCAGGCTTGGTGCGGGCGGCCCCCTGTGACTTGGCCAGCTTGCCGCCGTGAACGGTCACGAAGCTCGGGCAGAAGCCCTCGACGCACGAGAAGTCCTTGTTGCAGCTGGCCTGGTTGATGCGGCGCTTGCGGCCCAGTTCGGTCTCGAGCGGCTCGATCGACATGCAGTTCGATGCCGCACCGCAGTCGCCACAGCCCTCGCAGACCGCCGGGTTGATGAAGCTGCGCCGGTCGGGGTCGGGCCATTTGCCGCGCTTGCGCAGGCGGCGTCGCTCGGTCGCGCAGGGCTGGTCGTAGAGGATGACCGAGACGTCGGGGTGCTCGCGGAACGCGCGTTGCACCGCCTCCATCTGGGTCCGGTGGTGCACGGCCACGCCTTCGGGGAGCGCCACGCCCTGGTAGCGATCGGGCTCGTCGGTGACGACCGCCATCTTCTTCACGCCCTCGCCAGCCAGGGCGGCAAGGATCTGCTGCGGCGTGAGGCCCGATTCCACCGGCTGGCCGCCGGTCATCGAGACGAAGCCGTTGTACAGCAGCTTGTAGGTGATCGGCACCTTGGCGGCCACCGCCTGGCGGATGGCGAGGAATCCCGAGTGGGAATAGGTGCCGTCCCCCAGGTTCGCGAAGACATGCTTCTCGTGCGTGAACGGCTGCTGGCCAAGCCACATGACGCCCTCTGCGCCCATGTGCGAGACGGTGGTGGTCTGCTGCGGATTGATCAGCATGGCCATCGTGTGGCAGCCGATGCCTGCGAGTGCACGGCTGCCCTCGGGGACGCGGGTCGAGCGGTTGTGCGGGCAGCCCGAGCAGAAGCTGGGCGCGCGCATGGGCCCGCCCGGCACCGCGGTCTTTGGAGGCGGCGGTGCAATCGTGGGCAGGCCGACATCTGGAAGCGCATTGCGCAGCACGTCGGCGATGACCTGGGCGATGAGCCCCGGAGCAAGCTCGGCCGCGTTCGGAAACGCCACCGCGCCGGGCTCGGGGTCGAACACACCACCCGAGACGTGTTTGCCGATCAGGCGCGGGGCATGCGGTGTTGCATAGAGCGCGCTGCGGATCTGGTCTTCGAGCACCGGGCGCTTCTCTTCGACCACGATGACCGTCGACAGGCCGCGTGCGAACTCGCGCACGATGCCTGTCTCCAGAGGCCAGATGAGGCCTACTTTGAGCAGGCGCACGCCCAGTGCGCGCAGCCGCTCGTCGTCGAGGCCGAGGTTGCCCAGCGCCTGCAACACGTCCTGCCACGATTTGCCCGCCGACACGATGCCGATGCTGGCGTCCGGGGGATTCACGGTGATGCGGTTCAGCCCGTTGGCCCGGGCGTAGGCCAGCGCGGCGGCATGCTTGTGCCGGTAGAGGCGTTCTTCCTGCACGAGCGGCGTGTCGAAGCCCCGCACGTGGTAGCCGACGCCGAAGGGGTCGGCCGGCTTGCTCGGCACCTCGGGCTGGACGATCTGCGGCGCGTCGGCCGCCACATAGACCGAGCCGCCTCCTTCGACGACGTCGGTCACGACCTTCATGCCCACCCAGCAACCCGAGAAGCGGCTCATGGCAATGCCATGCAAACCGTAGTCGAGCAACTCCTGCGTGTTCGACGGATACAGCAGGGGCATGCCGACCGCCATGAAGATGCCGTCGGAGAAGTTGGCGACCGTCGAACTCTTGGCGCCATGGTCGTCGCCGGCAAGGCACAAAACGCCGCCCTTGGGCGATGTACCTGCCAGATTGCCGTGGCGCAGTGCGTCACCGCTGCGATCGACGCCCGGGCCCTTGCCGTACCAGATGCCGAACACCCCGTCGACCTTGGCACCCGGAAAGGTTCCAACGTACTGCGCACCCCAGATGGCGGTGGCGGCCAGGTCTTCGTTCAGGCCGGGCCTGAAGACGATGCCCGCTTCGTCGAGCGCCTTCTGGGCGTTCCACAACTCCATGTCGTAGCGGCCCATGGGCGAGCCGCGGTAGCCCGAGATGTAGCCACCGGTGTTCCAGCCCGCGGCCTGGTCACGCAAGCGCTGCTGCAGCGGCAGGCGCACCAGTGCCTGCATGCCGGTCATGTAGAACCAACCCTCAGGCGCGGTGTAGCGATCCTGCAGCGTCGTGTGTCCGCGCTCGAGCGTGGCTTGCATCTTCAATCTCCGTTGCGCCCGTCGATGCCGGTCGCGTTAGTGAACGTCGGTCACCGCCGCCTGCACGCGCTGCGTGCAGGGCATGCGATCTCACAGGTCGACCAGGACGCTGCGGACGAAGTCTTCGTCCCAGTCGATGCCCAGACCGGGCGCGTCGGGAATCACCACCTGGCCGTCGCGTACCGCATAGGGCTTCTGCAGCACCGGGTTGACCCAGTCGATCCACTCCAGCCAGTGCGCGGTCTCGGTCACGCGCATCACATGGGCGCCGACCTCCGGGTAGAAGTGCGTGGACATGGGCACGCCCGCCGCGCCGGCAATGCCTGCCGCACGCATCCAGCCGGTGACACCGCCGATGCGCATGAAGTCGGGCATCACGAGGTCGCAAGCGTTCATCTGGAGCGCGCGATGCAGATCCAGCGGGCCGTAGAAGTTCTCGCCGAGTTGCAAGGGCGTGCGCAGGGCATCGCACAACTTGGCGTAGCCATCGAAGTTGTCGTAGAGCAGCGGCTCCTCGATCCATTCGAAACCCAGCTCGTCGACGGCGCGGCAGCGCAGCAGCGCGTCGCCGATGCCCAAGCACTGGTTGAAGTCCACCATCAGGTGAATGTCTTCTCCCACGCCCCGGCGCACGGCCTCGAACGCGGCCAGGTCGTCGCGCAGATGCGCTCGGCCCATCCGCATCTTCAGGGCACTGAAATTGCCTTCTTCGCGCAGTCGGCAGGCTTCCTCTTCGGCCGCCTCGGGCGCGATGAGCCAAAGGCCATTGCTGTTGTATGCCGGCACCGTGCCGATCGAGCCGCCGAGAAAGGTGCACAGCGGCAGTTCGGCCGATTTGGCGAGCGCGTCCCAGGCGGCCATGTCCAGCCCGGCGACAGCGATGGTCGACAGGCCTGGGTAGCCCACGATGTGCAGGGATTTGCGCGCGATGATGTAGAGGTCTGCCGGTGCCACGGGCCGGCCCTTCAGCGCATCGCTGAGGTCCTTGAGCATCGCGATGAGGTAGCGCATCGCGTTGGGCAGATAGGGCTCGAGGTAACTGCGGCCGACGATCCCCTCCCTTGTGTGCAGATCGATCAGGATCACCGGCCAGTCGCTGACGCCGCCGATGCGGGCGCGGATCGGTCGATTCAGCTTCAGCAGCACGGGCCGCGCATCGATGCGCTCGAGGGTCAATGGTTCATGCCTGCAGCGTTGCATGACCTCTCCCTCACGCCGTGGGGGACATCGCCATCGCCGTGAACTCTGCATCGGCCTTGTCGAACGCCTCGTCCAGCACCACCGTGGAGTAGCTCGGCAAGGCCCGGTCCTGACCGCCCAGTTGGTAACGCAGCGCCGCGGCCAGGCACGTCGCCGCCAGCTTCTGGCGTTGCCCGCCCGACTTGCCGGCGCCGCTTCGATAGACCTCCACTTCGACATCATCCGCGTCGAGTTCACGGGCTACGAACTCCACGTGCTGCCTGACATCGAGCACGAGATGGCGCCAGTTCTTGTCGGCAGTCTCTTGGCTCGCAAGGCGCTTGACCAGCGCCGCCAACGCTTTGAAGCGTTCTTCGGCGAGGTCGCGGTCGTTCGAGAACGAGTGGCTGAGCGAATCCTTCAGGCTTGCGCGGAAGAGTCGAACATCCTCAAGCGACTGGTCGGTCGTCTCGATGACGAGATGAGTGCCCGGGTTGAAGGGCGCCGTCTCCAGGCTCTCGTTGACCAGTTCCATCCGTGAACGGATGGCCGAACGCTCCTCGTCCAGCTTGGTGGCCAGCAGCGTCAAGTTCTGGTCGCTCTGTTCCCTAAGCAGGCCGAAGAATCGGTCCTCGTACGCCGGAAGGTTGTCGTCTTCCAGGCGCTTGAGCTTGGCCAAGTAGTCATCCGCACTGGCCAGCGTGGCGTCGAGGCCGCCAGCGACTGCCGGCCACAGACGGTTGAACTCAAGGAATCGCTGGACGATAGAGCCCTTAAGCTCCGTCAAGCGAGTATCGAGCGCACGCAGCTCGTTGCTCAGACCACGGTCGACCTGGGTGTGGACCTGGTCGAGGTTCTCCAAGGTGACGTCCTTGTCCGTGGCCAGGTATCTCGCCGCGATTTGTTCGGCGAACGCTGGCGCACGGTCCGCCGTCGGCCATAGCCGTGCCAGCTCGGACAGCTTGCCGTTCAACTTGTCGACGTCTTTGCCAAGGCCCTGACCCTTCACGTCCTCCTTGTTCTTGGCGTCAACCGCCTTGCGATGCACCGCATCTTGGGCCTTGATACGGTCGTCCAGAACTGCCAGGTCCGGCCTTGCAGCCCGTTCAGCTTGTAGGCGTTCAGTCAGGTCGGCAATCCGGGTCAGAAGCGCCCCAACGTTTACGTCATTCCAGGTCAGGTTCGACAGGTTCTGACACGCGCTGGGCCGGGTCGTAGAGCGCCCACTGAGAAACCGAACGAATGCGGCTGCTGGACTGCATAAGCTCGAAGCCGACCTGCTCGTTGGGCCGCACCAAGTCCTTGGCGCCAAGCGCAGCCTGCGTCGCCTCCTTCAGCAGGCCGTGCAGGCGACGGTGCTCCAGGAACTCGCGGCTTTGAACGAAGCTCTTGAGACTGCGGGCGAAGTGCTGGAGCACGTCATGCACCCCACGGCCTTCGTTGAGCAGCGCGCCGGTGAGCCCTAGCAAAAATTTGCGCTCGTGCGACTCCAGCTGTCGCGCGAATGGCCGCCCCGTCACCTCATCCAGCGATTCCCGCAAGGTGGCGGCCTGCTCACTGTCCGTCAACAGCCGCCAGAAGGCATTGAACGTGCGGCCGGCATCGCTCTCGCCGATGAGGTCTACCCCCGCGAAAAGTTGCTCCAGCACATCGCCGCGGCTGCCTTCGTGTTCCATCAAGCTTTGCCGCAGCCCGCGGTTGAGTCGCTCGAACTCGTCACGAACGCTCCGAAAGTCCGCGGCAAGTTCTTGGGCGAGAGCAATGACCTCGCGAGCGCGCTCGATGGCACGGTCCGGCGCCAGGGTCTTGACCCCACCGCGCTCGACGTCTTCGATGGCCCGGTCAATGCGGTCGCGTTCGGCGCGCAGTGCCGCCAACCGAGCCTCAGGGCTGGTGTTCGTCTCTTCGGCCAGACGCGACAGCTGGTGGATGACGACAGAAAGCCGGCTTTCGGTTGCCGTGGTTCTGGGCTTGAGCAGGCCCGTGACAAACCGAAGCGCAGTCAACGCCTCCGCCGACAGCTCGTACTCCTCTTCCGGAGCGCCAGCAGGGAACCGACGGGTCAGCCAACCCTGATTGAGCCATTCGGCGACGTACGCCTGGGGTGCTTGGGGAAGGTCTTCACCGGTCGAGCGCAAGGCATCAACGTCCCGGGCAAGGCGCTCCAAAAGCACCGAACTAGGAAGCGCCTTGTCGGCGTCCATGAAGAGCGACTGCAGCAATCGAGCTCGACTTCGGAATGAAGGACGGCCAGGTCACTTTTGAGTGCCGACTGGCTTTCCTTTTCTATGCATTACGACACCTCCGCCTCGACCTTGGAGATTCGGCAGGCCCTGAGGTGCAGCAGATTGCGCTCAAGAACCGACTGGAAATCGAAACGTTCATGACTAACCGCGCAGGCAGCAATCCACCCTGAACTTCTAAATTTGCCCGGGCAACCGAACGCCAAGCGTTTCTCTTGCTAGGAATTCCTTGAGGTTATCTGCAGCCAAGCCATCAGCGGATGATTCGCCCTGAATCGGCTGGTGAGGATGCCCAGACGGTGTTTCAGGTGCGCCACCGACTGACTGCGCATCGAGGCAATCGCGCCGTCTACGACGGAGGCCGCAAGGAAAGGCGCATAGAAGCCGAGGAGAGTGCGCTCGCGGGCGAGCTGCGCGGCATCGCCATGGACGCCGTCAGTTCGTTCGACGAAGGCATCAAGGCGGCTTGGGAAGTCGTGTTGGCAGCCCGAGCGGCGATGCCCGAACAGGGCCAGCGTCGTTTCCGCACTGGTGGAAAAGCCGCTGAAGCGATGGTGCCGACTACAGAGGCTGTAGAACGTCTCCCCTGGCTGCCATTCCAGCAGAGGGACACGAACTTCGAGTGGCAAGCTACGGCCGATCATCGTGACTAAGACCGTAGCGGGGGATGCGTTCTTTGGGAAGCCCAGCGGGCGGCTGGCCCGTCGAGTGAGGCTCCTGACGCGGATCAGACCTTGTCGTTTATGACTTTAGAAAGCCGAATCGTTTTCGACTTTAATGAAGTGTTTCCGACAATATTTGTGCAGAACAGTGTCACTCGCCGGCAGGCGCCCCTCACTCCACCGTCACACTCTTCGCCAGGTTCCGCGGCTTGTCCACATCCGTCCCCCGCGCGCAGGCCGTGTGATAGGCCAGCAGCTGCAGCGGCACCACGTGCAGCAGCGGCGACAGGCGGCCATAGTGCTCGGGCATGCGGATCACATGCAGGCCCTCGCTGTTCTCGATGTGCGTGTCGCCATCGGCCAGCACGTAGAGCACGCCGCCGCGGGCGCGCACTTCCTGCAGGTTGCTCTTGAGCTTGTCCAGCAGCGCGTCGTTGGGGGCCACGGCCACGACGGGCATCTCGCTGGTGACCAGTGCCAGGGGCCCGTGCTTGAGCTCGCCGGCGGCGTAAGCCTCTGCGTGGATGTAGGTCACTTCCTTGAGCTTGAGCGCACCCTCCAGGGCGATGGGGTAGTGCAAGCCGCGGCCAAGGAAGAGCGCGTTCTCCTTCCGCGCGAAGTCTTCCGCCCAGGCCACCACCTGCGGCTCCAGCGCCAGCACCGACTGCAGCGCGACCGGCAGATGGCGCATCTCCTTCAGGTAGCGCGCCTCGTCCTCCTCGCTCAGCCGGCCCTTGGACTGGGCCAGGGCCAGCGTCAGCAGGAAGAGCCCGGCCAGCTGCGTGGTGAAGGCCTTGGTCGAGGCCACGCCGATCTCCACGCCGGCGCGGGTGATGTAGGCCAGCTTGCATTCGCGCACCATGGCGCTGGTGGCCACGTTGCAGATGGTCAGCGTCTGCTCCATGCCCAGGCTGCGCGCGTGGCGCAGGGCCGCCAGCGTGTCGGCCGTCTCGCCCGACTGGCTGATGGTGACCACCAGCGTGCGCGGGTTGGGCACCGAGTCGCGATACCGGTATTCGCTCGCGATCTCCACCTGCGTGGGAACGCCGGCGATGCCCTCCAGCCAGTATTTGGCGGTGCAGCCGCTGTAGTAGCTGGTGCCGCAGGCCAGGATCAGCACCTGGTCGATGTCCTGGAACACGCGGTAGGCGCTGGCGCCCGGCTGGCCGTCCACCTCCGCGCCATCGAAGAGCTCGGGCACGATGCCCTCCACGCCTTCCAGCGTGTCGGCGATGGCGCGCGGCTGCTCGAAGATCTCTTTCTGCATGTAGTGGCGGTAGGGGCCCAGCTCGGCCGCGCCGCTGTGGGCATGCACGGTGCGCACGCGGCGCTCGACGCGCTTGTGGTGGCGGTCGGCGATCCAGTATTTGCCGGGCTGCAGGTCGACCAGGTCGCCCTCTTCCAGGTAGACGATCTGGTCGGTCACGCCGGCCAGCGCCATGGCGTCGCTGGCCAGGAAGTTCTCGCCCTGCCCCACGCCCAGCACCAGCGGCGAGCCGGCGCGCGCGCCGACCACGCGGTGCGGCTCGTCGCGGCAGATGACGGCGATGGCATAGGCGCCGTGCAGCTGGGCCACGGCCGTCTTCACCGCCTCGAAAAGGTCGCCGTCGTAGGCGCTGTCGATCAGGTGCGCGATGACCTCGGTGTCGGTCTGGCTGGCGAAGACGTAGCCGCGCGCCATGAGGGCAGCGCGCAGGCTCTCGTGGTTCTCGATGATGCCGTTGTGCACCAGCGCGATCCGCGGCGGGCGCTGGCTGCTGGGCAGCTCGCCGACGCCGTGGCTGAAATGCGGATGCGCGTTGTGCACCGCCGGCGCGCCGTGCGTGGCCCAGCGGGTATGGGCGATGCCGGTCTGGCCCTCGATGTGCTCGGTGCTCACCTGCGTGAGCAGGTCCGCCACGCGCGAGGTGGTGCGCGCCCGGCCCAGCCCGCCGCCCGCGTGCACCGCTACGCCGCAGGAGTCATAGCCGCGGTATTCCAGCCGCTGCAGGCCCTGAACGAGCAGGGGAACGATGTCGCGATGGGAGGCTGCGCCGACGATGCCGCACATGGATGGGTCTCCAGAAAGAGAGTGGCAGCCGCGCTGCCGAGGTGGGCGATGCTAGACGAGGCAGAATGAACGTTGCTTTCGTTATTTGCCGACTTTCGGCCATTTATTCCATTGCCATGATGAGATGGAATAAATACTCATTTTTCCGCCAATCATGGAACATCCGAACCTCGATGCCGTAGATCTCCGCCTACTGGACGCCCTGCAGCGCGATGCATCCCGCACCAACCAGCAGCTGGCGGCCGATCTGCATCTGTCGCCGCCCACCTGCCTGCGGCGCGTGCAGCGGCTGCGCCAGTCGGGCCTGATCGAGCGCGAGGTGGCGCTGCTGGACACGGACCGCCTGGGCGCCACGCTCACCGCCATCGTGGAGATCTCGCTGGATCGGCAGGACGAGCAGTCCCTGGCCGCCTTCGAGGCGCGCGTCGCGCCGGACGGGGCGGTGCAGCAGTGCTACCGCGTCTCGCCCGGCCCGGACTTCGTATTGATCGTTACGGTGCGCGACATGCCGGCCTATCAGGCGCTGGCGCAGCGGCTGTTCACCAGCGACGCCAATGTGCGCAATGTGAAGGCCTTCTTCAGCGTGCGGCGGGCCAAGTTCGAGCCACGGGTGCCGCTGGTCGCCTGATGCACGCGGAGGGCTCAGGCCTTCTTGGCGCCCTTCACCGGCCGCTTCCAATTCGCGAAGCTCACCTGCCGCGCCCGGGCCACCGTCAACGCGCCGGGCTCGGTGCTCTTGCTGATGGTCGAACCACCGCCGATGGTGCCGCCGGCACCGATCGTCACCGGCGCGATCAGCACGCAGTTGCTGCCCACATGCACGTCGTCGCCGATCACCGTGCGGTGCTTGTTGGCGCCGTCGTAGTTGGCCGTGATGCTGCCGGCGCCGTAGTTCACGCGTTCGCCCACGGTCGCGTCGCCCAGGTAGGCGAGGTGGTTGGCCTTGGCGCCGTCGGCCAGGGTGGAATTCTTTACCTCGACGAAGTTGCCGATGTGCACCTCGCGGCCCAGTTGCGCGCCCGGGCGCAGGCGGGCATAGGGGCCGATGAGCGCGCCCGCGCCCACGACCACGCCGGCCGCTTCGCCGGCGATGTGGGTGTAGGGGTGGATCACCGCGCCGGCCTCGATGCGCGCATCCGAGATGACGCAGTGCGCCCCGATGCGCACGCCCTCGCCCAGGCTCACCCGGCCTTCGAAGATGCAGTTGATGTCGATCTCGACGTCCGCCGCGCATTCCAGCTCGCCGCGCAGGTCGAAGCGCGCCGGATCGGCCAGGCGCACGCCGGCATCCATCAGGCGCTCGGCCTCACGGCGCTGCCAGTCGCGCTCCAGCGCGGCCAATTGCGCGGGGCTGTTGATGCCGGCCACCTGCAGTGCATCGGCGGTCTTCTGCGCCACCACGGGCAGCCCCTCGGCCACGGCCATGCCGACCACCTCAGTCAGGTAGTACTCGCCCTGGGCGTTGTCGTTGGACAGCCGCGCCAGCCAGCCGGCCAGCGCGCGGGCCGGTGCCGCCATCACGCCCGAATAGATCTCGCGCACCTGGCGCTGGACCTCGGTCGCATCCTTGTGCTCGACGATGGCCTGCACGCCGCCGCTCGCGTCGCGCAGCACGCGACCATAGCCGGCGGGGTCGGGCAGGTCGATGGTGAGCAAGGCCAGGCGCTCGCCGCCGCTGGCCTCGACCAGGGCGCGCAGCGTGTCCTCGGCGATCAGCGGCACGTCGCCCGACAGCACCAGCACCACGCCGTCCCCGGCCAGCGCCGGTACGGCCTGCTGCACGGCGTGGCCGGTCCCCAGCTGCGGCGACTGGCGCACGCAGCGCACGTCGGCGCCCACGTTCCAGGCAGGAATGGCGGCCTCGACCTCTTCTGCGCCGTGGCCGGTGACCACCACCACACGCCGCGCGCCGAGCCCGGCAGCCGTACGCAGCACATGGGCAAGCAGCGGCCGACCCGCCAATCGATGCAACACTTTGGGCAGGCGACTCTTCATGCGCGTGCCCTTGCCGGCCGCCATGACGACGACATCGACGGCGATCGAGGAAAGGCTGGACGTGGTGGGTGCAATGGTCATGGTGGGTGCTGCTGCGGCAGCGGGCGAAGGAGCAGGATGCGGCCTGCAACGTGGGCCGCGTGGCGGCGAAGGAGGGCTGCGAAAAGTGGCGCGGATTATCGGCGCGCTGCTGCTGGCCTTCGTGCTTGGCGGCTGCAGCGCCGTGCGCCTGGCCTACAACAACCTGCCCGAGATCAGCTACTGGTGGCTGGACGGCTACCTGGACTTCGATGGCGCCCAGAGCCTGCAGGTGAAGGCGGCGCTGGCCGGCCTGCAGGAGTGGCACCGCCGCGAGGAACTGCCCCGCTTCGTCGCCCTGGCCGGCCAGGCCCGCGACCTGGCCCGGGGGGACATCACGGCCGCGCAGGTCTGCGCCATCTCGGAGGCCGCACAGGCGCGCCTGCTGGCGCTGGCCGTGCGGGCCGAACCCGAGGCGACCACGCTGGCACAGAGCCTGTCGCCCGCCCAGCTGCAGGTGCTGGAGCGCAAGTTCACCCGCATCAACGGCGAGTTCCGCCGCGAGTGGCTGCGCCTGCTGCCGGCCGAGGTGCAGGACAAGCGCTACGACACCTTCCTGGACCGCTATGAGGACTTCTACGGCACGCTGGACACCCGTCAGCGTGAACTGCTGCGGCAGCTGGTGCGCCAGTCGGCGTTCAGTCCGCAGAAGCTGGACAACGTGCGGCGGGCGCGCCAGGCCGAAACGCTCGCGCTGCTGCGCGGCTTGCAGCAGCAGCCCGGCCTGCCGGCCGCCGAGGCGCAGCAGCGCGTGCATGCACTGGTGATGCGCGTCTTCGAGCCGCCCCCGGGTGAATGGCGCACGCAGCAGGACGCGCTGACACAGGAGGGCTGTCGCAACACCGCCCAACTCCACGCGGCGATGAGCCCCGCGCAACGCGAGCGGGCGGCCCAGCGCATCGAAAGCTACCGCCAGGACCTCATCGCGCTCACGCCTTGAGGCGGCTGCGGGCTGCCACCCCCTGATCGAAAGGCCGCGGAGCAGGCCACGCCAGTGCGCCCGCGGAACGGGCTTCGCCCGGCCGCCGGGTGCGCCCCTTGAGGGGGATGGGACTTCCACACGCAGTGAGGAAGTCCAAACGGGGTGGGCCTTAAAGCAGCGGCACCGGCCGCATCGGACGCTCGAAGTAGTCACCCAGCGCCGCCAGCGCGTGTGGCTCCAGGATCTCCAGCCAGCCGCCTTCCAGCCGATGCAGGCCCAGGCGCTGCAGCTTGCGCAGCGTCTTGTTGGTGTGCACCAGCGACAGGCCCAGCGCATCGGCGATGTGCTGCTGCTGGAAGGGAAACTCCACCTTGTCGCCTTCCGTCATGCCCAGATGCTGGGCACGGCGGTACAGGTGCATCAGCAGCATCGCGACGCGCTCGGCGGCCGTGCGACGGCCGGTCGTGACGAGGTTGTCGTCCACCATCTTCTCCTCGCGCGCGGCCAGCCATGTGATGTCGTAGCCCAGCTTGGGATGCTGCAGAAAGAAGTCCCAGAGCCGGTCACGGGGGAAGGTGCACAGGACCACGTCCGAGGCGGCCTCCACGCCGTGCGTGCGCCCATCGGCGAACTCATCCTGCAGACCCAGCAGATCGCCCGGCAGCAGGAAGTTGAGGATCTGCCGCCGGCCGTCGCCCAGCGTCTTGTAGCGGAAGGCCCAGCCGGAGTAGAGCGTGTAGAGCTGGTCGCTGCGTACATGCTCACCGATGATCCTTTCACCGGCGGCCACCCGCCGGCTGCCGGTTCGCCATTCGGCGACGGCACGGCGTTCAGGTTCAGAGAGCGCCAGAAAGGCGGGAAGGCTGCGCAGGCGGCATTCGCTGCACGGATGGCCACAGGCCGAATGGGACACCGACATCGGGCGGATGCAAGGGTTGCGGGTGCTTGCAATATAGACATTCGCCTTATGTCTTTTGACACTCCATCCCCACGGCCCGGCGTCGGCCGGCGCCCTAAAGTGGATGGCGATGCCTGCTGACGTCCCCAGCCTTTACGAATTCTTCTATACCAGCCAACTCGATCCACAGACCTCCCCCACCGTGGTGGGACAGATTCTGTCGAGGGCCCGGCCCCACAACGCGCAGGCGGGCGTGAGCGGATTGCTGGTGTTCGATGGGCTGCGCTTCTTCCAGCACCTGGAAGGCCCCCGCGCCGCCCTCGAGCCGCTGATGGGCCGCATCGTCGGCGACGCGCGTCACGAAGACGTGCGGATCCTGCACGAAGGCATGCTGGACCAACGGCGCTACCACCGATTCGACATGGGCTATGCCCAGACCGATGACCTCGATGCGCTGGCCGCATTGATGAGCCTGTCCGGCCTGCCGGCGGTGGAGCGCTTCCTGAACATGCGCGCTGGCTTCGACATCCAGGCCTGAAGTAGCAAGGCACCCCCCATGCCGCTTCGCGGCTCCCCCCTCTCTTGCGCCTTCGGCTTGGAGGGGGGCGCACCCAGAGGCCCGGCAAAGCCAGTTCCTCGGGTGCACTGGCCTGGCCTGCTCCGCGGCCGCTTGGTCGTTCTCGCCGCGCCGATGTCCTGCCCCTGAAAAAGGGCGGGGCACGGCGTGAAGTGCAGAGCCTGCGGTCAGTCGTGATCCCAGGTGTAGGTCGCGCCGAAGCCGTCCCATGGCTCCATCACGATGCGCTGGCCGGATTCGACCACCAGCGACTCGCCGGGGCCGACGACCAGGTCTTCGCTGCCCCACTGGGCCGTGGCATCGCGCGTGACCCACACCCGGCCCTGCCGCACCCGCAGCACGCTGCGGCCCTGGGCGCGCAGGCTGATGGCCTGCCCCGCCTTGAGCTGCCATGCACCGCGTCGCACGGCCGGCGGAATCGCGGCGGCGGGCGCGGCGATCAGGACTTCGCGGGTCGTGGTGTTCAGGGTGGCAGCGGTCATGGCGGTTCTCCTCGTCGGGCAGCGTGTCGCCCATTGCGCCACGTCTGCTTCGGGGACCGATCATCTGCAGCAAGGCGCGCCCGGTCCAATGAAAAGGCGCTAGGCTACTGATGCCGGCAACGCATCAATCGTCGCCCGTCCATTTCTGCCGTCCCCGCCCATGCAGCACTCCCAGACCCACCTGCGCACCCGCCCCATCGGCGCCGGCTACCTGCGCGCCTTCGAGGCCGTCGCCCGGCACCTGAACTTCCGCGCCGCGGCCGAGGAAATGGCCCTGACTCAGTCCGCGGTCAGCCGCCAGATCCAGTCGCTCGAGGAGGAGGTGGGTGTGCCGCTCTTCCTGCGCCACACCCGCGCGGTGGAGCTCACCAGCGCCGGCGCCCAGCTGCTGCTGGCCACGCAGCAGGCGCTGCCGCGCATCGACGGCGCCGTGCGTTTGATCCGCCAGAGCGCCGGCCGCAAGAGCGTGGCGCTGACCACCTTCGCCTCGTTCGCGTCGATGTGGCTGATTCCCCGGCTCGAGGCCTTCCAGCAGGCGCATCCGGACATCGACATCCGCATCGATGCCAGCGACGTGGCGGTGGACCTGGACATCGCGGACATCGACATGGCGCTGCGCTACGGCCCCGCCGAGGCGATGCCGCACGGGGCGCTGCGCCTGTTCGGCGAGACGCTGATGCCGGTCGCCAGCCCCTGGCTCATCAAGAGCAGCCCGGCGATCCGCGAGCCCGGGGACATCGCGCGCTTCACGCTGATCGAAGCGGGCGACGCGCACCGCACGCACCTGGAGTGGCTGACCTGGCGCCGCTGGTTCGAGACCAACGGCCTGTCCCGCACCCAGCCGCGGCGCTGGCTGTACTTCAACTATGCATACCAGATGGTGCAGGCCGCGCTCTCGGGCCAGGGCGTGGTGCTGGCGCGCAGCCCGCTCATCGCCGAGAGCCTGGCGAGCGGCGATCTGGTGGAGGTGCTGCCGCGTCAGCGCATGGATTCGCCGATGGCCTACTGGCTGCTGGTGGCGCCGCGCAGCACGGCCCGGCCCGAGGTTCGCGCCTTCTGCGACTGGCTGAGGGAGCAGGCCTCGATCACCCGCAAGACCATCGGCGACGGGCCCGATCCGGACACGTTCGACCACATCGATTGATGTATGACCACCCCGTTTGGACTTCCTCACTGCGTGTGGAAGTCCAATCCCCCTCGAGGGGCGCACCCGGCGGCCCGGCAAAGCCGGTTCCGCGGGTGCACTGGCTTGGCCTGCTCCGCGGCCATTCGATCAGGAACCCCGTGAACAGACCCGGATGCCGGGCCGGGCGGCGCGTTCAGTGGATTAGCTCAGCCGACGGGCCAGACCACGCCGTTGTCGTTGAGGATCGCGTCCAGCGGCACGTCGTGCGCCTCGGGCTCGAAGTCGTCGACGAAGCCGTTGGCGAAGCCCAGCCCGACGGTGAAGGGCCGCGGCTCCAGCGCCGCCAGCGTGCGGTCGTAGAAGCCGCCGCCATAGCCCAGTCGGTAGCCACCCGCGCTGTAGCCGAGGCAAGGCACGAACAGCAGCGTGGGCACGATCAGTTCGGTGTCCTTGGGCTTGGGGATGTCGTAGGCATCGTTCTCCATCGGGCAGCCCGGGTACCAGACGTGGAAGCTGAGCGTCTTGGTCTCGCGGTCCACCACCGGCAGGCCGATGCGGCGGCGCTGGGGCTCCTCCATCAGCTCACCGTCCTCCTTCCAGCGGTGCAGGGCCGGCAGAGGATCGAACTCGCCCTTGATGGGCCAGTAGGCGCCGATCACCGTGTCGGGCCGGCCGACCAGCCAGAAGCGCATCACGCGCTGGAGCAGGTCGGCGCGCTGTAGTCGGTCGGGCATCGCCAGGCGTTGCTCGATGAGCGCCGCGCGGACCTGGGACTTGAGAAAGGCCGCCGTGCCCGCGCGTTCTTCACCGTGTGCTTTGTCCATAATCCTTCGATGCAGTTTCAAGGCATTTTGTCACCCCGCCGCGGCTGGCTCGCCGCCCTGGCCCTGGTGGCCGCCACCCTCGCACCGCCGGCCTGCGCTCAGGTCAACCGCAACGACGACGTGCTGCTGCAGATGAAGCAGGCCTTCCAGCGCGGCGACAAGGCCCGCCTCACGGCGCTGCTGCCTCAGGCGCGTGGCCATGCCCTCGAGCCGTGGGCCGCCTACTGGGAGCTCAAGTCGCGCCTGGGCGAGGCCAGCAGCGACGAGGTCTATGCCTTCTTCGCCCGCTACCCCGGCACCTACCAGGAAGACCGGTTGCGCAACGACTGGCTGCTGATGCAGGGCCAGCGCCGCGCATGGGACGAATTCGCCGCCGCCCATGCCGCCTTCCGCATGAACGACGACCGCGAGGTGCAGTGCTACGCCGTGCTCGTCGACGCGCTGCGCAACGGACGCGCCACGGCCGCGCAGGTCGAGCAGGTGCGCCGCAACTGGACGGCGCAGCGCGACCTGGACGATGGCTGCCTCACCGCCGCCGACCGGTTGATCGCCGCCGGCGCCATGCCGCCATCCGACGCCTGGAAGAAGGCCCGCATCGCCATGGAGGCCAACCGCCCCGGCGCCGCCCGCGCCGCCATCAACCTCGTCGCACCCGACGCGCTGCCCACCTTCGAACAGGTCAATGCCAGCGCCACCAAGTTCCTGCTCGGCTCGGCCTCGGCGGCCTCGCGGGCCCGCAAGGAGATGGTGGTCTTGGCCTTGCTGCGCATGGCCGTCGCCGACCCCGACACCGCCGCCGCGCAGCTCGACAGCAAGTGGGGCCCCATGCTCAGCCCGGAAGAGCGCAACTGGGTCTGGGGCAGCATCGGCCGCCAGGCGGCGCAGAAGCTCTCGCCGCAGGCCTTCGGCTACTTCGCCAACGTCAGCAAGAACGCCGACCTGACCGACGACATGCTGGGCTGGAAGGTGCGCGCCTCGCTGCGCATGGGCCAGTGGAAGGACGTCGACGCCGCCGTGCGCGCCATGAGCGAGGACGCGCAGCAGGACCCGACCTGGGTCTACTGGCGCGCCCGCGCCCTGCTGGCCCAGGGCGGCGAACGCCGCCAGCAGGAGGCACGCACGCTGCTGGAAACCATCGCCGGCACGCGCGGCTTCTACGAGCTGCTCGCGCTCGAAGAACTGGGCCAGCGCGCCCAGGTGCCCACGCCGCCCGCGCCCCTCACCCCTGAGGAGCGAGCCGCCGCGCAGAACAACCTCTCGCTGCAACGCGGCCTCTACGCCATCGCCATCGGCCTGCGTGCGGAAGGCGTGCGCGAGTGGAACTACGCCACCAACCTGCACGACCGCGGCGGCATGGACGACCGCTCGCTGCTGGCCGCGGCCGACCTGGCCTGCCAGCGCGAGGTATGGGACCGTTGCATCAACACCAGCGAGCGCACCAAGGGCACCATCGACGCGGTGCAGCGCTTTCCCATGCCCTTCCACGACACGGTGCTGCGCAAGAGCCAGGACATCGGCCTGGACCCGGCCTACGTCTACGGCCTGATCCGCCAGGAAAGCCGCTTCATCATGGATGCGCGCTCGGGCGTCGGCGCCTCGGGCCTCATGCAGGTGATGCCCGCCACCGCACGCTGGACGGCCCGCAAGATCGGCCTGCCCTATTCGCCGGACATGATCACCGACCGCGAGACCAACATCACCATCGGGACCAACTACCTCAAGCTGGCGCTGGACGACTTCGACGGATCCATGGCGCTGGCCGCGGCCGCCTACAACGCCGGCCCCGGCCGGCCGCGCAACTGGCGCAACGGGCCTGTGCTCGACGCCGCCATCTGGGCCGAGAACATTCCCTTCGCCGAGACACGCGACTACGTGAAGAAGGTGATCGCCAACACCACCAACTACGCGGCGCTGATCTCCGGCCGCCCACAGTCCATCAAGGACCGCCTGGGCCGCGTGGGCCCGCGCAATCCGACGGAGCCGGAACCCAACAAGGACCTGCCTTGACGATGGGCCGCCCCGCCCGCGCGATCCGCTGATTCGTCGAGGACACGCACCATGGACTGGTGGGACATCGTCGCGGACACCCTGGCCGCCGAATTCTCGGACGTGCCCGACCTTGCGCAGCTGGTGCGCATCGTCGTGCGACTGCTGCTGGCGGCGCTGCTGGGGCTGCTGCTCGGCTCCGAGCGCGAGTACGAGGGCAAAGCCGCCGGCGTGCGCACGCACATGCTGGTGGCCATCGGTTCTGCGCTGTTCGTGCTGGTGCCGCAGCAGGCCGGCATCGAGCCGGCGGACATGAGCCGCGTGATCCAGGGCCTGGTTGCAGGGGTGGGTTTTCTGTGCGCCGGCACCATCCTCAAGCGGGGCCGCAACGAGGAGCATGTGGAAGGCCTGACCACCGCGGCCGGCCTGTGGATGACGGCCGCCATCGGCATGGCCTGCGGGCTGGGCCGCGAGGTGACGGCGATCCTCAGTGCGCTGCTCGGGCTGGCCGTGCTGCAGGCGATGCCACGGCTGGTGATCTGGGTGAGCCGCCTCACGGGCCCGCCACGACGACCGGGTGCGTCGTCCGCGAACCGCCAGACGCCGGAACTGCGTGAGGACGGCCCCCGCCTGCCGCCCCGGGACTGAGCGCGTCGCTGGCCGGCATCAATCCCGCGCGCTTTTTGCATCAACCGACGTGGGTCGCGTCGCTAGGATGGCCGCTCCCTCTTCGCCACGCAGGCCCTCCATGTCCACGCTGCAGCTCTACATCGGCAACAAGAACTACTCGTCCTGGTCCATGCGCCCCTGGGTGCTGATGAAGCAGGCCGGCATCGCCTTCGAGGAGGTGATGGTGCGCTTCGACAGCTTCGAGGCCGACTCGCGCTTCAAGGCCGTGGTGAGCGCCCTCAACCCGACCGGGAAGGTGCCGGTGCTGGTCGACGGGTCCATCGTCGTGTGGGACACGCTCGCCATCGCCGAGTACCTGGCCGAACGCTTTCCCGACAAGCAACTCTGGCCGGCCGACACCGCGGCCCGTGCCCATGCGCGCAGCCTCTGCGCCGAGATGCATGCGGGCTTCGGCGCATTGCGCAACCACTGCGGCATGAACATCGAGGCCTCGCTGCCCGCGGTGGGCGCCCGCCTGATGCGCGAAGAGTCGGCCGTGGCCGCCGACCTGGCGCGCATCTGCCAGATGTGGGAAGGCCTGCTGCAGCGGCACGGCGGCCCCATGCTCTTCGGCGAATTCGGCATCGCCGACGCGTATTACGCGCCGGTGGCCACGCGCATCCGCACCTATGCGCTGCCGGTGCCCGCCGCCGTCGATGCCTATATCGACCGCCTCTACGCACTGCCGGGCGTGAAGGCATGGATCGACGAGGCGCTGGCCGAACACGACTTCGTCCCGATGGACGAGCCGTACCGTACTTCGCGCGACTGAGCGGGTGCGGCCGGAGCACCGCAGTCGGCCCGCGCACCCGCCCTACACTGCCCCGATGCAGAAGTTTCTTGTCGGCGGCGCCATCCGCGATGCGCTGCTGGGGCGGCCTGGCAGCGACCGCGACTGGGTGGTGGTCGGCGCCACGCCGCAGCAGATGCTGGACGATGGCTACCTGCCGGTGGGCCGTGACTTCCCGGTCTTTCTCCATCCCGACACGCGCGAGGAATACGCCCTGGCCCGCACCGAGCGAAAGAGCGGTCCGGGCTACCGCGGCTTCGTGGTCCATGCCGCACCCGAGGTCACGCTCGAGGAAGATCTGGCCCGCCGCGACCTGACCATCAACGCCATCGCGCTGCCCGCCGCACTGGCTGACACCAAACCGCTGCGCACCGATGCCCTCGTCGACCCCTTCCACGGCCGGCGAGATCTGCAGCACAAGGTGCTGCGCCATGTGACCGACGCCTTCCGCGAGGACCCGGTGCGCATCCTGCGCCTGGCGCGCTTCGCGGCCAAGCTGCCCGACTTCAGCGTGGCGCCCGAAACCCTGGCGCTGATGCGTGGCATGGTCGAGGCCGGCGAGGCCGATGCGCTGGTGCCCGAGCGCGTCTGGCAGGAACTGGCCCGCGGCCTGATGGAACCCAAGCCCTCGCGCATGTTCGAGGTGCTGCGCGACTGCGGCGCGCTGCGCGTGCTGCTGCCCGAGGTGGACCGCCTGTGGGGCGTGCCCCAGCGCGCCGAACATCATCCCGAGGTCGACACCGGCGTGCACCTGATGATGGTGCTGGACATGAGCGCGCGGCTGCAGGCGCCGCTGCCCGTGCGCTTCGCCTGCCTCACGCATGACCTGGGCAAGGGCACCACGCCCGCCGACGTGCTGCCGCGCCACATCGGGCATGAGCAGCGCAGCGCGCGCCTGCTGGTCGGCCTGTGCGAGCGCTGGCGCGTGCCCACCGACGTGCGCGAACTGGCCGATGTGGTCGCGCGCGAGCACGGCAACATCCACCGAAGCGGCGAGCTGGGCCCCGCGGCCCTGCTGCGCCTGCTGGAACGCTGCGACGCCCTGCGCCGGCCGGAGCGCTTCGCAGACGCCCTGCTGGCCTGCGAATGCGACGCCCGTGGCCGCCTGGGCTTCGAGGAGCGGCCCTATGCGCCGCGCGAACGCCTCCTGGCCGTGCTCGGCGTCGTGCAGGCCGTGGCCACCGAACCCATCGCCCGAGAAGCCCTGGCCCGCGGCGCCAAGGGGCCACAGATCGGGCAGGCGATCCAGGCTGCGCGCGAGGCGGCGATCGCGGCACGCATGAGCAGCCTCGACTCGGCCTGACCCGCATCCCAGACGCTGGAGAGGATTGCGCCAACAGAAGGCATTGGCCGACGCTGGTGCGCGCCGTGCACTGTTACGTTTGGTTCGATGCAAATGCCTTTCCTGCCAGGGCGCGACGCCGCCCTGTTCCTGGACTTCGACGGCACATTGGTCGGCATCGCGGAAACGCCCGAGGCGGTCAAGGTGCCGGGCGGGCTCGTGCCGATGCTGGCCCAGTTGCACGACGCGCTGGATGGTGCCGTGGCGATCGTCTCAGGCCGGCCCGTTGATGTGCTCGACCGCTTTCTCGCCCCCCTGCGTCTGCCCACGGCCGGTGAGCACGGTGCGCATCGACGCGACGCCGACGGGCAGCTGATGGAGCGTGCGCCCACCGATCTCACCGAGGTCGTCGCCGCCGCCAATGCGCTGGCCAACCGCCATACCGGCCTGCTGGTCGAGCGCAAGCAGGCTGCGGTGGCGCTGCACTACCGGCTCGCGCCGGAGCTGGAGCAGTTGTGCCTGGACACCATGGCCGAAACCGTCGGCGACCGGCCCGAGTTCGAACTGCTGCACGGCAAGTGCGTGGTCGAGATCAAGCCGGCCGGCACCAACAAGGGCACCGCCATCGCGGCCTACCTGAAAGAAGCGCCGTTCATCGACCGCAAGCCCTTCTTCTTCGGCGACGACACCACCGACGAGAGTGGCTTCGCCGTGGCGCAGGCGTTCGGCGGGCTGGGCATCAAGGTAGGCCCGGGCAATACACGCGCGGCGGCGCGCGTCGACGGGCCGGCGGCGGTGTACGAATGGCTGAAGCAGGCGGCCAACGCGCTGGCCAGCCCAGGGACGGCGCCCCGCTGAGGCGCCGCACAACCCACGAGGAGAAGCACAGAGACATGGCAAGACTGGTCGTGATTTCCAACCGCGTGGCAGACCCGCGCAAGGTGGCCGCAGGCGGCCTGGCGGTGGCGCTGGGCGAGTCGCTGCAGCAGACGGGCGGCCTCTGGTTCGGCTGGAGCGGCACCATCGTCGAGGACGGGCCCACCGGCGAGGGCGAGATGCACCGCCATCAGGCCGGCAAGGTGACGCTGGCCACGCTGGACCTCTCCCGCGAGGACCATGACGCCTACTACCTCGGCTACAGCAACAAGGTGCTGTGGCCCGTGTTCCACAACCGGCTGGATCTGGCGAACTTCGATGCCGGCTTCATCGGCGGTTATCGCCGTGTGAACCAGCTGTTCGCCCGCAAGCTGATGCCGCTGCTGCAGGAGGACGACATCCTCTGGGTGCACGACTACCACCTGATCCCTCTGGCGGCTGAACTGCGCGCCATGGGGTGCAAGCAGAAGATCGGCTTCTTCCTGCACATCCCGCTGCCGCCGCAGATCATCCTGGCGGCGATCCCGCAGCACGAGTGGCTGATGCGCTCGCTGTTCGCCTACGACGTGGTGGGCTTCCAGGCGCAGCAGGACGTGCAGCACTTCGAGCGCTACGTGAGCAACGAGGCGCATGGCGAGGCGCTGGGCAACGACAACTTCCGCGCCTGGGGCCAGACGGTGCGGGCCAGTGCCTTTCCCATCGGCATCGACGTGGACGAGTTCCTGGCGCTCACGCATGCCAAGGAAGCACGCGACATGCATGAGACGGTGCGGCGCGAGTATTCGCAGCGCCGGCTGCTGCTGGGCATCGACCGGCTCGACTATTCCAAGGGCATCCCGCAGCGGGCGCGAGCTTTCCGTGAGCTGCTGGCGCGCTATCCCGAGAACCACCGCAGCGCGACGCTGATCCAGATCGCCTCGCCCACACGCGAGGACGTGGACGCCTATGGCGACATCCGGCGCGAGCTGGAGTCGCTGTGCGGCGCCATCAACGGCGACTACGGCGAGCTGGACTGGATGCCGGTGCGCTATATCCACCGCACGGTGGCGCGCAAGCGGGTGCCGGGCTTGTGCCGCGCCGCGGCCGTGGGCCTCGTGACGCCGCTGCGCGACGGCATGAACCTGGTGGCCAAGGAATACATCGCCGCGCAGGATCCGGCCGACCCCGGCGTGCTCGTGCTGTCGCGCTTCGCCGGCGCGGCCGAGCAGCTGAAGGAAGCGTTGCTGGTCAATCCCTATGACACGCACGGCACGGCCGAGACCATCCAGCAGGCGCTGCACATGCCGCTGGAAGAGCGCCGCGCCCGCCACCAGAAGCTGCTGTCGCGCATCCGCGAGCAGGACGTGCACTGGTGGCGCCGGACCTTCCTGGACGCGCTGCGCGACGCGCCGGGCGTGGGCTGACCGCGCCGCGCAGAGCGGTCAGCGGCGCCGGGCCGCGTCGTCCTCGGCCAGGGCCCGGCCGACTAGGCCGGCCAGCCAGTCCATGACGACCTGCAGCCGGCGCGGCACCTGCCGCCGGTGCGCATAGAGCAGCGTGATCGGCAGCGGCGGCGCGCGCCATTCGGGCAGCACCTCCACCAGTTCTCCGCGCGCCAGCGCGTCCCGGTGGCCCAGCACCGGCGCCTGGATCAGCCCCAGGCCGGCCCGGCAGGCGGCCTCGTAGGCCAGCGTGTTGTTGACCGTGATCACGGCCGGCATCTCGAAGCTGCGCGGCTCACCCGCCTCCTCGTACTCCCACAAGGCCGGCCAGCCCGCCAGTCGGGAGGAATAGCGCACCAGCCGGTGGCCCTGGCGCAGATCGTCCAGGCTGCGCGGGTGGCCGTGCTTCGCCAGGTAGGCGGGCGAGGCCAGGTTGGCCTGCACCATCTGCCCGACCGGCCGCGCCACCAACCCCGACTCCTGCAACACGCCGACGCGCAGCACGCAGTCGAAGCCGTCGTGCACCAGGTCCACCCGGCGGTCGGTGCTGCCCAGATCCACCTCCAGCAATGGATGGTCGGCCAGGAAGGCGGGCAGGTTCGGCAGCACCACGCGTGCGCCCAGTTGCAGCGGCACATCGGCACGGATGCGCCCGCGCAACGATCCCGGCTGGCGGTTGAACAGCGACTGCAGGTCCTCTGCCTCCGCCAGCAACGCCTGCGCCCGCTCCAGGAAGGCTTCGCCATCGGGCGTGACGCGCACCGTGCGGGTCGTGCGCTGGAGCAGCCGGGTGCCCACCGTCGCCTCGAGCTGCTGCACGACGGCCGACACGCGCGCCCGCGTCAGGCCGAGTCGCTCGGCGGCGCGGGTGAAGCTGGCCAGTTCGGCCACCTGGACATACACCCGCAAGGAATCGAGGTCCATTGGTCACCCAGAAAAGACAGTGAAGTCATTTTCTGCGGCTTTTTCCGGACATTGCATCTTCTTAAAGTGCCAGTCATCCCATCCACCTCTCCCCACAAGGAAGCAGCCATGACCAACACCGCCACCGCTTCGACGCCCCGCCTCGCCCTCATCACCGGCGGCAGCCGCGGCCTGGGCAAGAGCGCCGCCCTGCACCTCGCCCGCGACGGCGTGGACCTGCTGATCACCTACCGCAGCCGCGTCGACGAGGCGGAGGCCGTGGTGCGCGAGGTGCAGGCCCTGGGCCGACTCGCCGTGGCCCTGCCGCTGGACGTGTCGCGGGCCGACACCTTCGCCGGCTTTGCCGCCGCCGTGCGCGAAACGCTCGCCGCCACCTGGGGCCGCACGCAGTTCGACATCCTGCTCAACAACGCCGGCATGGGCATCCACGCCAGCTTCGAGGCCACCACCGAGGCGCAGTTCGACGAGTTGATGGCCACGCATCTGAAGGGCCCCTTCTTCCTCACGCAGGCGCTGCTGCCGCTGCTGGCCGACGGCGGCAACGTGCTGAACGTGTCCTCGGGCCTGGCGCGCTTCTCTCTGCCTGGCTATGCGGCCTACGCGACCATGAAGGGCGGCATCGAGGTGCTGACACGCTACCTGGCAAAGGAACTGGGCCCGCGCCGCATCGCGGTGAACACGATTGCTCCGGGCGCCATCGAGACCGACTTCGGCGGCGGCCTCGTGCGCGACAACGCGCAGATGAACGCCGCCATCGCCGCCCAGACCGCGCAGGGGCGCGTGGGCCTGCCCGACGACATCGGCGGCGCCGTGGCCGCGCTACTGCGGCCGGGCAATCACTGGATGACGGCGCAGCGCGTCGAAGTCTCGGGCGGGATGTTCATCTGAGCGCACCCGGCGCACCGAGCGCAGCCTGGCGCGTCAGCCGCGCAGTCGCGGCGCGCCACAGCACCTGGAGCCGAGCCACGAAGCCCGATCCGTCCTCCGGCGGCAGCCGCACAACACGGGCCGCGGCGCCATCGAGTGCCATCACCTGCGCCCAGCCTTCCGCATCCACCTGATGCGCCTGGCCGGGCGCCAGGTTCTGGGACACGGCCAGCATCTGCTCCGCCACCCAGCGCGGCGCCTCCACCACCCGCACATGGCCTTCGACGGCGAAGAGCAGCGTGCCGCGGCTCACCGGCAGCAGCAGGCATTCGCCCGGGGCGATGCGGGCCGGATCGGCGGCAGGAAAGGCGGCGGGGCGGGCGGTCATGGAAGGTCCTCGGTCGGTGCGTTGAAGTGGCCTCCAGCGTAGGCCTGACGCTGCCTGCAAAACAGGCACACCCCGCGCGGACATCGACCGCAACAGCGGCGTCGGCAAGCCCTCTGTTATGGTCGATTCGCCGCCCAACTGCATCTGTTCCGATACGCACTGGCGACGCACCATCGCAGCCATGTCCCCCCTGCCCCGCTACCGCCAGCTGGCCCAGCACTACACCCAGGCCATCCGTGACGGCACGCTCCAGCCCGGCGAGCGCCTTCCATCCCTGCGCGAGCTGATGAAGCTGCACGGCGTGAGCCTGTCCACCGCGCTGCAGGTCTGCCGCACGCTCGAAGGCGACGGCTTCGCCGAGGCGCGCGAGCGCTCGGGCTATTTCGTGCGCCAGCCGCGCCGCCTGGCCATGGTGCCCATGGACGAGCCGGCGGCCGACCGGCCACCCGATCCGGCGCAGTTCGTCGGCATCCACCAGACCGTGTCGGACTTCGTCACCCGCCGCCGCTGGGGCGAGGTGCATCTGGACCTGTCTTCCGCCCGCGCCTCGCCCGAGCTCTACCCGGCCGATGCCCTGCGCACGGCCATGATGCGCAGCCTGCGCCAGCGGCCGCAGCTGCTGACGCAGGCCTCGCCCTCGCGCAGCCGCACCCCGTTCCGCGAGGCGGTGGCACGGCGTGCGCTGCGCGCCGGCATGCACTTGGCGCCCGAGGACGTGCTGCCCACCAACGGCTGCATCGAGGCGCTCAACCTGGCGCTGCGGGCCGTTGCCCAGCCGGGCGACACGGTGGCCGTCGAATCGCCCACCTTCTACGGCCTGCTGCAGGCGCTCGAAAGCCTGGGCATGCGGGCACTGGAGATTCCCACCAGCCCGCAGACCGGCCTCTCGCTGGAGGCGCTGGAGTTGGCCCTGCGCACCTACGAGCGCATCCGGGCCGTGGTGGTGGTGCCGCACCTGCAGAACCCGCTGGGCAGCGTCATGCCCGACACCCACAAGCAGCGGCTGGTTCAGCTGTGCCGCGCGCACGGCACCGCGCTGATCGAGGACGACACCTACAGCGAGCTGCTGGACGCGGACGCCGTGCCGCGCGCCGTCCAGTCCTTCGACACCGACGGCGGCGTGATCCATTGCGCCTCGATGCACAAGGTGCTGGCGCCCGGGCTGCGGCTGGGCTGGATCCACGCCGGCCGCTGGCATGCGCGGGTGGAGATGCTCAAGTTCGCCCAGACGCGGATGAACGAGGAGCTGTCGCAATGGGCCGTGGGCGAGTTCATGGCCACCAGCGCCTACGACCGCCATCTGCGCCGCCTGCGCGAGACGCTGCGGCTGCAGCGCGAGCGCACGGCCGATGCCATCGCCGGGCACTTTCCGGCCGGCACGCGCATCAACCTGCCGCCCGGCGGGCTGCAGCTGTGGGTGGAGCTGCCCCCCGGCACGCAGGCCCAGGCCCTGTTCGACGCGGCGCTGGCCGAGCACATCCTCGTGGCGCCGGGCACGCTGTTCTCCAACAGCGCGCGCTGCGACGGGCATGTGCGCATCAACTGTGGCCTGCCCTGGTCGCCGGCGCTGGCCGCGGGCCTGAAGCGGCTGGGGGAGCTGGCGCACGCCGTCGCCACACCGCGCACGCGGCGCGCCGCCTGACAGTCGACCGACGCAGGCTGTGGGCATCGGTCCGGCCGATGCCGTCGACCGCTAAAGTGGCATGCGGCGGCCGGCATCCGCCGGGCCGTCCCACACAGAAAGGACGACCATGAAAGGCCAATGCCTCTGCGGCGCCGTGCGCGTCGATGCCCCGGACGCCCGCGAGATCGGCGCCTGCCATTGCGGCTACTGCCGCCGCTGGGGCGGCGGCGGGCCGATGCTGGCGGTGCACTGCGGCACCGGCGTGCGCTTCGAAAGCGCCGACCAGATCGGCGTCTACGCCTCGTCGGACTGGGCCGAGCGCGCCTTCTGCACCCGGTGCGGCTCGCACCTGTACTACAAGCTGCTGCCCACGGGCGAGTTCTTCGTGCCGGCCGGGCTGTTCGAGACGGAGGACTTCGAGATCACGCAGCAGATCTACATCGACAAGAAGCCGGACTTCTACGCGCTGGCCAACCAGACGCCGGTGTTGACCGAGGCGCAGGTACTGGCGCTGTTTTCGCCACCCGACGACGGCGCGGCCGGTTGAGGAGCGGGTTGGCACCGCGGGCAACGACCCGCGGCCCCGGTGCAGCCGGTTCGGCCGTTCAGTCGACCAGCGCCAGCGCCGCGTAGTCGCCGACCTTGTCGCCCAGGCCGGCGGCCACGAGCTGCACGCCGTCGGTCAGCGCCGGCAGCCGGCCGTCCAGCTGCGACTGCAGCCGCGGCAGCAGGAAGTCGCGGTTGTGCCAGAACACGCTGCCGCCCAGGCTGATGCGCGACAGGTCCAGCGCGGCCGTGAGGTTGTAGAGCAGCCGGCCCATCACCCGGCACAGGCCGTCCACGGTGGCGAGCGCCTTGGCATCGCCCTGCTGCGCGGCGCCGAAGAGCTCGGCCGCCTCCACGCCGAAGCGCCGGGCAATGGCATTGCCGGCCACCAGCGATTCGACGTCGCCGCGGTTGCCGCAGCCGCACAGGGCGTCGTTGTCGTCGTCGCTGACGAAGAGGTGGCCGGCATGGCCGGCGTTGCCGTTCTTGCCGCGCAGCGTGCGGCCGTCCACGCACAGGCCCACGCCGACGCCGGTGCTCCAGGTGACGTAGGCGCAGTGGTCCTGGCCCTGCAGCGCACCCCAGCGGCGCTCGGCCTCCAGCGCGGCGACGGCGTCGTTCTCCACCCGCACGCGGGCGAAGCGCGCGGCCAGCGGCGCCTCGATGGGGGCGAAGGTCCAGTCGTTGGGCAGGCCGCGGTCGGGGCCGGCCAGGCCGCCGCAGATGTTGGGCGTGGCCAGGGCGATGGCGCCGTCCCGCAGCACGAAGGGGCCGGCCGACGAGACGCCCACCTGGTCCACCTTGGACACCGGCACACCGGCTTCGGCACAGGCCGCCTCGATCAGCTGCATCACCTGCCGCGCCACGGCCTCGTTGTCGCCGGTCTTGGCCGTCGGCGCGTTCTGCCGGGCGATCAGGTCGGTACTGCCAGCTTGGGCCAGGCTCACTGCCACCTTGGTGCCGCCGATGTCGACGCAGGCTTTCATGCGCGGGGTTTCCTTGGATCGTTGAAAGAGAAGAGGACGCTCAGAGCAAGCGGGCCACGCCGGCCGCGATCATGCTCAGGACCACGGTGCTCGCGATGGGCAACTGCCACACGCGGCCGAAGAGCTTGAATTCGAAATCGCCCGGCAGCCGGCCGAAGCCCAGCTTGCGCAGCCAGCCCGTGAGGCCCTGCAGCAGCAGCAGGGCCAGCATGGTGACGAGCAGCCAGCGCAGCATGAGCGACGGGTTGCGGCTCGCTCAGCCGGCCAGGGCCGCGAGGGCCTGTCGGTGCAGCTCAGGCGTGGCGGCGGCTACGACGCGGCCGTCGGAATGCAGGCCCAGCGGCTGACCCGCCCAGTCGGTGATCACGCCGCCCGCGGCTTCCACCAGGCCGGCGGGGCCCAGGTAGTCGTAGGGCTGCAGGCCAGCCTCGACCACCAGGTCGATGGTGCCGCCGGCCAACTGCGCATAGCTGTAGCAGTCGCCGCCGAATCGGCGCATGGCGCACTGGCGGCTCAGGCGGTCGAAGGCGGCCCAGTCCGCGGCCGAGAAGATGTCGGGCGAGGTGGTGAAGATGCGCGCGTCGGCCAGCTGCGTGCAGTGGCGCACGCGCACCGGCTGGCCGTTGCGCAAGGCCACGCCGTCCTGGCCCACCCAGCGCTCGCCAAGCACCGGCATGTCGACCACGCCGAGCACCACGCGGCCGCCTTCGAGGGCGCCGATCAGCGTGCCCCACAGCGGCGAGCCGGTGATGAAGCTGCGCGTGCCGTCGATCGGGTCGAGCACCCACACGCGCGCCGCGTCCAGGTTCTGCTGGCCGTGCTCTTCGCCATAGATGCCGTCCTGCGGCAGGGCCTGCGCCAGGATGTCGCGCATGGCCTGCTCGGCGGCGCGGTCGGCCAGCGTGACCGGGCTTTCGTCGGCCTTGGTGATGATGTCCAGCGGCTGGCGGAAATGCGCCATGGACTGGGCAGCGGCGGCATCGGCCAGGGCGTGGGCGGTACGGAGCAGGTCGTTCATGGCAGGCGGGAAGGCGCAGTGCGGTCGATGGAAATGGAAAGGAGTCAGAGGCTGAGCGTTTTTTGGCCGTGCCCGAAAGGCGCGTCAAAACGCCCCGGATCGAGGCGCAAAGCGCAGCCATAGCTCGGGCTATGGCGAGCATTTGCAACGACGAGCCGGGGTGTTTTGGCGTGCAAGGCGGGCATGGACAAAAGACTCTCAGCCTCTTAGAGCGTGTGGCTGCGGTCGCCCTGGCGGAAGCCGACGGCATCCCACGATTCGCCGGCGACAAAGGCGATCACCTTGAACAGCTCGCCCATCTCGTGCTCGTGGATCAGGCGGGCGGCCAGCGCGCGCTCTGCCAGCGGCGCGGCCATCATGCGCTCGGGCAGGCCGCAGTCGAGCAGGAAGCGCGCCTGGCTGGTGTAGCCCAGCACCTCCAGGCCGGCGTCCTGGCCGGCCAGGGCCACGCCGGTGAAGTCGACGTGGGCGGTGATGTCCTTGTCGCCCACGGCCACCAGCGGGTTGTCGTCGGAGCGGTGGGCCTGGTGGCACATCAGCGTGCCCATGTGGCGCTGGGGGTGGTAGTACTCGGACTCGGGAAAGCCGTAGTCCAGGAAGTAGGCGGCGCCGCGCTTGAGGCGCTCGGCCAGCGTGGCGATGAAGGCGCGGGCCTGGGGATGCACCTCGGTCAGGTAGTCCTGTGGGCCCTCGGGCTCGACGGGCGGGCGCAACGCGGTCGGGCGGTCATCCCAGCCGAAGGTGCCGTCGGGTTGCACGGTCACGCCGCGCTCCAGCCACTGGCCGGCGCGCCGCACCAGCAGCTGGACCGGCATGGCGTCCAGCACCTCGTTGCCGACCACCACGCCTTCGATGGCATCGGGCAGCGCATCGACCCAGCGCACGCGGCCGGCCCAGGGCGCGAGACGCTCCTGCTGGCGGGCACGCAGGGCGCCGGAGAGGTCGACGATGGTGTAGCGCGCCACGCGCTCGCCCAGGCTTTCCAGCAGCTGCGCGGCCAGCGCGCCGCTGCCGGCGCCGAATTCCCAGACCTCGTCGGTGCCGGTGTGGTCGAAGGCGTCGGCGACCGCGACGGCCAGGCTCTGGCCGAACAGCGGCGACAGCTCGGGCGCCGTCACGAAGTCGCTGCCGGACTGCGGCAGGTGACCGAACTTGCGGCTGCCGTGCGCGTAGTAGCCGAGGCCAGGCGCGTAGAGAGCCAGCGCCATGAAGCGGTCGAAGGGCAGCCAGCCGCCGTCCCGCTCGATCGCGCGCCTCACCAGCGTTGCACAGGCGGAAGCGGTGGAAGAGGCGGTCGGTACACTGGGCGGGGTCGTCGGGGTGCTCACGGCACCCATTCTCCCTGCAACGCGCGGGCGGTCCGGCGCCGGTGGACTTGCCGTCCTGCCGCGCCCACCAGGACGCTCGCTCCACTTTCATCGCCCCCCATCCATGAGTGCCCTTCCCCCTGCCAGTGAACCGCGTACCGTGCTGGTGACCGGCGCCGGCCGCCGGCTCGGCCGCGAGATCGCCCTGGCCCTGGCGGCGGGCGGCTGGCAGGTGGCGGTGCACTACCGCAGCTCGCGCGAGGAGGCCCAGGCCACCGCCGCCGACTGCGCGCGCCTCTCGGGTCGCGCCGCCATCATCAGCGCCGAGCTGGAAGATGAAGCCGCCGTGCGCGCCATGGTGCCCCAGGTGGTGGCCGAGTTCGGCCGGCTCGACGCCGTGGTGCACAGCGCTTCGCGCTTCGAACACGACGATGCCACCAGCTTCGGCTATGCCGCGATGGAGGCCCATCTGCGCAGCAACACCGGCGCCGCCATCGTGCTGGCACAGGCCCTGCGCCAGCACCTGGACGAGCGCGACGGCCACGGCGCCGTGGTCCACCTGCTGGACCAGAAGCTGTGGAATCCGAACCCCGACTTCCTGAGCTACACGCTGTCGAAGGCCGCGCTGGAAGCCGCCACGCCGCTGCTGGCGCTGGCCCTGGCACCACGCGTGCGCGTCGTCGGCGTGGCGCCCGGCCTCACGCTCACCAGCCACATGCTGAGCGACGAGCGCTTCCAGCAATTGCACCGCCTGTCGCCGCTGGGCCGCTCATCGACGCCCCAGGACGTGGCGGCCACGGTGCGCTTCGCGCTCGAGAACAACTCGATGACCGGCACCACGCTGCTGGTCGATGGCGGCCAGCACCTGATGCGCTTCGACCGCGACTTCTCCTTGATGTGACGAGCACCGCCATGACCGCTCCCCTCCTCGGCCAGCAGCGCCTGACGCTCACGGGCCTGCGCTTCGATGCCAACCTGGGCATCCTCGACAGCGAGAAGACCGCGCCGCAGCCGATCCGGGTCGATGCCGAACTCAATCTGGGCCAGCAGCCGCTGGCGCCGCAGGACGACGACATCTTCCACGTGCTCGACTACCGCAAGGTGCGCAAGATCATCATCGACGAGTGCACCGCGCACCATGTGAACCTGCTGGAAAGCCTGATCGGCCAGGTCGCAGGCCGACTGATGCAGCTGCCCGGCGTGCTGGGCGTGCGCGTGAAGATCGCCAAGCTCGAAATCTTCGACGACTGCGAGGTAGCGATCCGCGTCGAGACCGGCCAGTGGTGAGGGTCTTGGCATGGACGTACAATTTTTCGCCCCTGTACGTCTCACGCCATGCAAACCAAACTCACGCTCCGTCTCGATGAGCGGCTGATCGAAAACGCCAAGTCCTATGCCGCGGCGCGTGGGCGCTCGGTGTCGCAATTGGTGGCCGACTACTTTGCCGCCCTGGGCGCACGGCCAGAAGCGCCGACCGATGCAGCCCACACCTCTTACGCTCCGATCACCGCCAGCCTGAGGGGTGCGTTGGTCGCCGGCAATGGCGCCGGCACGGATGCCGCCCCTGACGAACGGGACTATGGCGACTACCTGGCGCGAAAGTACCTGGAAGACCGCGCGCCATGACCGTGCTGGTGGACACCAACGTGGTCGTGGACGCATTGCTGCTGCGCGGCGAATTCGCCCAGCCGGCACTGCGCGTCTTCGACCGGATCGAGAAAGCCGGGCTGCATGCGCTGCTGTGCGCCACCACCGTGACCACCATCGACTACCTGGCGTGCCGACAGCTCGGCCGCGACGGCTCGCGCGGCGTGGTGGGCCAACTGCTCACCCTGTTCGACGTCGCGCCGGTCAACCGCGGCGTGCTGGAGCAGGCACTGGACAGCGCCATGACCGACTTCGAGGACGCTGTACTGGCCCATGCTGCGCAGGCCTGCGGCGCCATTGCCATCGTCACCCGCAATCTGCGCGACTTTGCCGGCAGCCCGGTGCGCGCCTACACCCCCGAACAGTGGCTGGCGCTGCAAGACGCCTGAGCCGCCCAACCTTCTTTTCCCTGCCATGAACGCCGTCTGGACCGAACCCGAAGCCCCCGCACCCGCCGCCGCCAGCCACCAGGCCGCCGCGAAGATCGAGCGCGAGACGCACAAGCTCGAAAAGCGCCTGTGCCGCGAGGTCGGCCGCGCCATCACCGACTACAACATGATCGAAGAGGGCGACAAGGTCATGGTATGCCTCTCGGGCGGCAAGGACAGCTACGGCATGTTGGACATCCTGCTCAAGCTCAAGGCCCGGGCGCCGGTGAACTTCGAGCTGATCGCCGTCAACCTGGATCAGAAGCAGCCCGGCTTTCCGGAGGACGTGCTGCCCGCCTACCTGAAGCAGGTGGGCGTGCCCTTCCACATCGAGGAACAGGACACCTACAGCATCGTCAAGCGTGTGGTGCCCGAGGGCAAGACCACCTGCGGCCTGTGCTCGCGGCTGCGCCGGGGCATCCTGTACCGCGTGGCCGACGAGCTGGGCGCCACCAAGATCGCGCTGGGCCACCACCGCGACGACATCCTGGCCACCTTCTTCCTCAACATGTTCTTCGCCGCCAAGCTCAAGGCCATGCCGCCCAAGCTGGTGAGCGACGACGGCCGGCATGTGGTGATCCGCCCGCTGGCCTACGTGGCCGAGAAGGATCTGGTGCGCTGGGCCCAGCACCGCGGCTTCCCCATCATTCCGTGCAACCTGTGCGGCAGCCAGGAGAATCTGCAGCGCCAGGTCGTCGGCGACATGCTGCGCGACTGGGAGCGCAAGCACCCGGGCCGGCTGGAGAACATGCTGCACAGCCTGCAGAGCGTGGCCCCCTCGCACCTGCTGGACGGAACCCTGCACGACTTCAAGGGTCTGAAGCCGACCGGCGTGGCCAGCGAGGACGGCGACCGGGCCTTCGATCCGCCCGAGTTGCCGCCCGTGCCCGCGATGCCCTCGGCGGTGCAGGTGTTCAGCCTCGGCTGACGCGCGCTTCCCGCCGACTTCCAGCCACGACGCGCGGCCGCGCGTCCAGCCGATGCGACAACGACACAGGGGTCGGCCAACGGCCCCAGGGATGACAACGACATGCGACGCGCATTGCGACTCCTCGAACTGGCGGCCATGACGGCCGTGGCCGTCGGCCTGGCGGGCTGCGCCACCTCGTACGTGGTGGACAACAACGTCCAGAGCTATGCCAAGGCACCCATTCCGCCGGGCGCCACCTACCGCTTCGAACGCCTGCCCTCGCAGCAGGCGAACGACGCAGCCCAGAGCGACCTGGAAACCCTGGCCGAGCCCTCGCTGGCCGCAGCAGGATTGCGGCGCGACGACGCCAGTCCGCGCTACACCGTGCAGGTGAGCGCCCGCTCGCAGCTTGAGTTGTCGCCCTGGGCCGACCCGTGGTTCGATGGTCCGGGTTGGGGCCCAGGCTGGGGTCCGCGCTGGGGCGTGGGTCTGGGCTACGGCCGCCCCGGCTGGTACGGTGGCGGCTGGTGGGGCCCGGGCGCCATGCCGCCCAACCAGACCTGGTACGGCCGCGAGGTCTCCATCGTGATGCGCTCGCTGCCCGACCGGCAGGTGGTCTACGAAACCCATGCCCGCAACGACGGCCCCTACCCGGACACGCGCCGCATCCTGCCGGTGATGTTCCATGCGGCGCTGCAGGGCTTTCCCAACCCGCCGCAGGCCGTGCGTCGGGTGGATGTGACCGTCGAGACGAAGCCGCCCGCGTCCACGCACGTGGCCCCGCAACCGCAGCCGGCAACGGCCGCGCCGACTGCTCCGACGCCAGCGCCCGCGCGCCCCTGAGCACCGCGCGGGGGCGGACAGGCGCCCCGCCCGCGGCCGCGTTCTCGGTGACACTCGCCCGATGGACATCACCCGCCTGATCGCCGTGCGCCACGGCGAGACGCTCTGGAACGTCGACACCCGCATCCAGGGCCAGCTCGACATCCCGCTCAACGACGAAGGCCAGTGGCAGGCGCAGCAGGCGGGCCGCGCCCTGGCCGAGGAGCCTGTCGCCGCCATCTACGCCAGCGACCTGGCCCGCGCCTGGCAGACGGCCAGCGCCATCGCCCAAGCGCATCCCGACGCGCCCGCCCTCGTCGCCGAACCCCGGCTGCGCGAGCGCGGCTTCGGCATCTTCGAAGGCCGCACCTTCGCCGAGATCGAGGCCGAACTGCCCGAACAGGCGCTCAAGTGGCGCAAGCGCGTGCCCGACTTCGCACCCGAGGGCGGCGAGAACCTGCTGGTCTTCCGCGACCGCATCGTGGCCGTGGCCGCGGAACTGGCCGCGCGCCACCCGGGCGAGCTGATCGTGCTCGTGGCCCACGGCGGCGTGATGGACGTGCTGTACCGGGCCGCCACCGGCCAGGACCTGCAGGCGCCACGCACCTGGGAGCTGCGCAATGCCGCCATCAACCGCCTGCTGTGGACGCCCGAGGGCTTCTCGCTCGTCGGCTGGGCCGACACCGGCCACCTGAACCGCGACCTGGCGCGGGACGAGACCAGCACCTGAGCGACGGCGGCGCAGGCCGCCCCCAAGAAGTTTGCAACAACGGCCCGAGCGCCCCGCTCGGACAGACCCCGCCGCCTAGAATCCGCGCTCGCCAGCCTCTGGATGAACCCCATGAACCGCTGCAGCCCACGACTCCCCTTGTCCCTTTTCGCCGCCGCCGCCCTGCTGTGCCTCGGCGCCACGGTTCTCCTCGTCGCCCGGCCCGCGCAGGCCCAGACCCAGAACGAAGCGACCGTCAGCGGTCGCAACTTTCCGGCCGGCACCCTGCGTGGCCGGCTGCGCATGCTCGACTTCCCCCGGGCCGACCTCGATGGCCGGCCGGAAGTGCTGGCGCCCGGCACGCGCATCCGCAATGCCCAGAACATGGTGGTGACCGGCAGCACGCTGCTCGGCCAGGACCTGGCGGTGAACTACCTGCGTGATGCCGCCGGGCAGGTGCAGCAGATCTGGGTCCTCACGCCCGAGGAAGCCTCCACCGAGCGAGCCTCGGCCACCGGCAAGCCGCTGCTCAACATCTGGCCCTTCGTCAGCCGCGCCGACAACGAAGGCGGCTGACGGACCGCGGCCGCCGCGCCTCCAAGGCACGGACGACCGCCACCGCCACGGCTCGCCATCGCATCTTCTCTTCAGCCTCCCGCCGCCGGTCATGCCGGCCGGCCGCCTTGCACAGAAAGCCCCGCCATGTCCCGCAAAGTCTTCATCAAGACCTTCGGCTGCCAGATGAACGAGTACGACTCGGACAAGATGGCCGACGTCCTCGCCGCCGCCCAGGGCTACGAGCCCACCCAGAACGTGGACGAGGCCGACCTCATCCTCTTCAACACCTGCTCGGTGCGCGAGAAGGCGCAGGAGAAGGTGTTCTCCGATCTTGGCCGCGTGCAGCACCTCAAGGCCAAGGGCGTGAAGATCGGCGTCGGCGGCTGCGTCGCCAGTCAGGAGGGCGAGGCCATCATCGCCCGCGCGCCCTACGTGGACGTGGTATTCGGGCCGCAGACGCTGCACCGCCTGCCCGAGCTGCTGGCCCGTCGCGAGGCCGAGCGCCGGCCGCAGGTGGACATCTCCTTCCCCGAGATCGAGAAGTTCGACCACCTGCCGCCCGCGCGCGTCGAGGGCGCCACGGCCTACGTGTCGATCATGGAAGGCTGCTCCAAGTACTGCAGCTACTGCGTGGTGCCCTACACCCGCGGCGAAGAGGTCAACCGCCCGCTCGACGACGTGCTGGTCGAGGTGGCCGGCCTGGCCGACCAGGGCGTGCGCGAAGTCACGCTGCTGGGCCAGAACGTCAATGCCTATCGCGGCAGGATGGGCGACACCGCCGAGATCGCCGACTTCGCCACCCTCATCGAGTACATCGCCGAGATCCCGGGCATCGAGCGCATCCGCTACACCACGAGCCACCCGAACGAGTTCACGCCGCGGCTGATCGAGACCTATGCCAAGGTGCCGCAGCTGGTGAGCCACCTGCACCTGCCGGTGCAGCACGGCAGCGACCGCATCCTGATGGCCATGAAGCGCGGCTACACCGCCATGGAATACAAGAGCACGATCCGCAAGCTGCGCGCCATCCGGCCGCAGCTTGCGCTGTCCAGCGACTTCATCGTCGGCTTCCCGGGCGAGACCGAGGACGACTTCGCGAAGATGATGAAGCTGATCGAGGACGTGGGCTTCGACGCCAGCTTCAGCTTCATCTTCAGTCCGCGGCCCGGCACGCCTGCCGCCGCGCTGCACGACGACACGCCGCACGAGGTCAAGCTCGCGCGCCTGCAGCACCTGCAGAAGACCATCGAGGACAACGTGCGCCGGCTGTCCGATGCGCTGGTCGGCACCACGCAGCGGCTGCTGGTGGAAGGCCCCTCCAAGAAGAACCCGGCCGAGCTGATGGGGCGCACCGACTGCTTCCGCGTCGTCAACTTCGAGGCGCCCGCCCGCCTCGTGGGCCAGATGGTGGACGTGAAGATCACCCAGGCTCTCTCGCACACCCTGCGCGGAGAGGTGGCGACGCACGAGCATGGCGGAGCCGGCGCCATGCGTGCCGTGCAGGCTGCCTGATGTCGGCCGGCCGGCCACGCGCCCGCGGCTCCTTCCAGCAGTTGCTGCTGGCCGCCTTCCTGGTGGTCACGGCACTGGTGGTGGGCGTCGCGCTGCGCGCCGTCTTCCAGTACGACCAGCTCATCACGCAAAGCCGCGAGGCGGCGCGCCGGGCGCTGCTGCTCTCGGGCGCCGCCCAGTCGCTGGCCGAGCGCAGCGCCGCGATGGAGCGCTCGGGCCGCCAGTCGCTGGTGCTCAACGACGCCGTGCTGCGCCGACGCTTCGGCGACGCGCAGAAGGATGCCCAGAACGTGGTGCAGCGCCTGGTCGACAACGGCCTGCTGCCACAGTCGGCCGAACTGTGGCGCGCCCAGATGGCGACCATCGAAGGGCTGATGAACGGCGCCCCGGAAACGGCGCTCGCCCGTGAAGGATCGATGGCGCTGCAGTTCCGCGAATTGGACGCGCTCAACACCCAGCTCGCCCAGCAGGCACAGATGCTGATCGAGACCCAGAACAACGCCCTGGCCGACAGGCTGGAGGCCGCGCGCCGCCGGCTGACCCTGCAGGTGGTGGCGGCCAGCGGACTGGCGGCGGCGCTCGCGTTGGCCTTCGGCATCTGGCTCGCACGGCCTTTCAAACGGCTGGAGCGCGCCATCGTGCGACTGGGCGAGAACCGGCTGGACGAGCCCATCGACATCCTGGGCCCCGCCGACGTCCGGCGTGTGTCGCAGCAGCTCGACTGGCTGCGTCTGCGGCTGATGGAGCTCGATGCCGACAAGGCGCGCTTCCTGCGCCATGTGTCGCACGAGCTCAAGACGCCGCTGGCGGCGCTGCGTGAAGGCGTGTCGCTGCTGGAGGACGGCGTGACCGGTGAGCTCAATCCGGCCCAGCGCGAGGTGGCGCAGATCCTGCAACAGAACGCCGTGTCGCTCCAAAGCCAGATCGAGGCGCTGCTGCGCTTCAACGCCGCCGCCTTCGAGGCCCGCCAGCTCAAACGCGAGCGCTGCAACCTGGTCAGGCTGGTGCAGGAGCAGATCGAGGCGCAGCGCCTGCAGTGGCAGTCGCACGGCCTCACGGTGCGTGTGGAGGGCGAGCCCGTCACGGTGATGGCCGATCCGGCCAAGCTGGGCACGGCGGTGGCCAACCTGCTGTCCAACGCCATCCGCTTCTCGGCCCGCGGCGGCACGATCGCGCTGGCCATCTCCAGCACCGGCGACACCGCGACCATCGAAATCAGCGACGCCGGCCCCGGCATCGCGCCCGACGACCGCGACCGCGTGTTCGAGCCCTTCTTCCGCGGCGAACGCCAGCCGGAGCACACGGTCAAAGGCACAGGCATCGGTCTGTCCATCGTGCAGGAGTACATTGCAGCCCATGGTGGCCGCATTGCGCTGCTGCCCACCGGCCCCGGCGCACGATTCCGCATCGATCTGCCGCGCGGCTGACCTCTCCCGACCCCACGCCCATGACGACCTTGTCCGTCCGCAGCCCCATCCTTGCCGTGGCCCTGGCCGCGGCCGGGGTGCTGGCGGGCTGCGCCACCCCTGCGCCCGCGCCGCGCGCGCCTGCTCCGGCGCCCGCCCCCGTGGCCACTCCGCCCGCGCCCGCCACCCGCCCCGCCGTCCAGCCCGTCGAAGTGCAGCCGATCGCGCCCGCGACGCAGATGCAGCCGGCCGGCACGGCCAACGGTTACGGCAACGCCGCCAGCGAGGCGCTGTCGCGCATGCTCGCCTACGCCGACCGCGCCCGCAGCCTGCAGTCCGGCGAGGCCGCCGCGGAGATCGCCCGCATCGGTGATCCTGGCGATTCGGCGCCACTGCAAATGCAGTTGGCGCTGGCGCTGGCCCAGACCCGCAATTCCGCCGACCTGGCACGCGCCACGGCGTTGATGCAGCGCGTTGCCGGCAGCACGCAGGCCGAGGCCCAGCCGCTGCAGCCGCTGGCCCGGGTGCTGGCGTCCCGCTACCTCGAGCAGCGCCGCGTCGAGGACGACCGCGACCGCCAGGTGCAGCAGCTCAAGGAAGCCCAACGCCGCATCGACCATCTCAACGACCGCATCGAGGCATTGCGCGCCATCGAACGCAGCTTCGGCCGGCCGAGCGGCGCGGCCCGGCAGTCCCCCTGAAAGCGCACTTCCCCGCATCCTCCCACCCAACCCAGGCCCAGCCATGAGCGACACCCCCAAAGCCGCCGCCCCCGGTGCCCGCATCCTGGTGGTGGATGACGATGCCGACATGCTGCGGCTGCTGTCGTTGCGCCTGGCAGCGGCGGGCTATCAGGTCACGGCGGTCACCTCCGCCGAATCGGCGCTGACGCAACTGGAGATCGAGCACCCGCGCCTGGTGCTCAGCGACGTTCGCCTGCCCGGACGCGACGGGCTGCAGCTGTTCGACGAGATCCGCAAGCGCCATCCGACGCTGCCGGTCATCCTCCTCACCGCCCACGGCACCATCCCCGATGCGGTGGAGGCGACGTCCCGCGGCGTCTTCACCTACCTCACCAAGCCCTACGACGCCCGCGAACTGCTCGACAAGATCGGGCAGGCCATGGCCCTGGGCGCGCCCGCCGCGACGCCGGCCGCCGGCGGCGACGAGAGCTGGCGCGCCGAGATCGTCAGCCGCTCCAGCCGCATGGCCGAGGTGCTGGCCGAAGCACGGATGGTCGCCAAGTCTGACGCCAGCGTGTTGCTGCGTGGCGACTCCGGCACCGGCAAGGAGGTGCTGGCCCGCGCCATCCACAAGGCCAGCGACCGCGCGCGCAAGCCCTTCGTGGCCGTCAACTGCGGGGCGATTCCCGAGGCGCTGCTGGAGTCCGAGCTGTTCGGCCATGTCAAGGGCGCCTTCACCGACGCCCATGCCAACCACAAGGGCCTGTTCCAGCAGGCCGACGGCGGCACGTTGATGCTGGACGAAATCGGCGACATGCCGCCCGCCCTGCAGGTCAAGCTGCTGCGCGTGCTGCAGGAGCGCGCGGTGCGCCCCGTGGGCGCCACCCAGGCCATCGCGGTGGACGTGCGCATCATCTCGGCCACGCACCGCGACCTCGAAGCCGCCATGGCGGCAGCGCAGTTCCGCGAGGACCTGTACTACCGCCTGAATGTGGTCACACTCACACTGCCGCCGCTGTCGGCGCGGCGGGAGGACATCCCGCTACTGGCCAACCACTTCCTGCAGAAGCTCGCCGGCAAGTATGGCAAGCGGCTGTCGGGTTTCGCGCCCGAGGCGCTCAAGGCCCTGACCACCGCCCCGTGGCCCGGCAACATCCGCCAGCTCTACAACGTGGTGGAACAGGTGTGTGCGCTGTCGAGCTCACCGCTGATCCCGCTGGCCCTGGTGCAACGGGCACTGCGCGTGCCGACCGTCGAGGTTCAGACCTATGCCGAAGCCAAGCAGCGTTTCGAGCGGGACTACCTGGTGGGTCTGCTCAAGCTGACCGACGGCAACGTCGCGGATGCCGCACGCCTGGCCGACCGCAACCGCACCGAGTTCTACCGCCTTTTGCAGAAGCACGAACTCACGCCTGGCCACTTCAAAAACGAGGGTGTCGCGGGTGCCTCGGAGCCTGTCGCCGACGAGCGACAGGGCTAAGTCTTTGATTTTATTGGATTCCTTGGCGGGGACCCGCTGAGTTGTCGGGCAGCGGCGACAAATAGGAGGGTTTTCAGCAGGCAAAGCTGGAAATCCCAAAAAATCCATCGAGAAAACTCTTTCAAACTGTTGATTTGAAAGAACAAAGTCGTGTTGGCATGGGGATTGCCCCATAGCCTGCATGACTCACCTCACCACCCCTCCTGTCATCCTGCGCCCGCAGCGTGATGCCCTGCGTCGCAAGACCGCGCAGACGGCGCGCGCCCGCTCGGCACGGAGCCAGGCCTATGCGCCGGCCTTGTCCGCCAGCGCCAGCGCGGACTGCGTCTTCAAGCGCCTCCCCGCCATCGGTGAGACCCCGATTTCGAATTTCCAGCACTGGTAAGGCCTCGCCATGAAACCGAACGAGTTTTCGCACCTGAAGGTCCTGACGCCCGAGCAGTTCCAGCCGCGCCGCCCTGCGACCCGCGAGGAACGGCACCCCAACGCCGTCACGGCGCCCCCGGTCAATCGTGGCTCCATGACGCCCCGCCCCTGGCGCGGGTTCTGGAACAGTGTGGGCACCGCCCTGCTGCTCAAGATGGGCGCCGGCCACGCCGCTGCAGCCGCCCAGCCGGCAGGCCCCGTCCAACCCTGGGAGCGCGCGGCCAAGCGCCGTCGCATGACCTTCACGATGTTGGCCGTGTTCAGCACCGTGCTGGCCTCCATCCTGTTCGCCCAGGTTCAGCCCGATTACGACAGCGCACTGCTCGAGTACGGCCAGATTGCCCTCTACGGTCTGCTGTCCGGCTGGGTGGTGACTGGTTTCGTGACTGCGCTGATGGGCTTCTATGTGTCCGTGCGTGGCGACAAGTACGCCCTGTCGGCCAAGCAGGTGGTGGATCATCCGATGAACCCGGAGGCCCGCACCGCCATCATCATGCCGATCTGCAACGAGGACGTGGCCACGGTGTTTGCCGGCCTGCGTGCCACCTGCGAATCGGTCGCCAACACCGGCCATGCCAAGCAGTTCGACGTATTCGTGCTGTCCGACAGCTACAACCCCGAGATCGCCAAGGCCGAACGTGCTGCCTGGGAAGAACTGCGCGCCGCCCTGGCCCAGTCCTTCGCCGACAGCCCCAACAAGCCGCAGGTCGAGGTGTATTACCGCCTGCGCACCCGCCGCACGCACCGCAAGGCTGGCAATGTGGCCGACTTCTGCCGCCGCTGGGGCAAGGACTACCGCTACATGGTCGTGCTCGACGCCGACTCCGTGATGAGCGGCGACTGCCTGACCAGCATGGTCAAGCTGATGGAAGCCAATCCCACCGCCGGCATCATCCAGACCGCCACTCAGGCCATCGGCCATGTGACGCTGCATGCCCGCGCCCAACAGTTCGCCAGCCGCGTGACCGGCCGCCTGTTCACCCTGGGCATGCAGTTCTGGCAGCTGGGCGAATCGCACTACTGGGGCCACAACGCCATCATCCGCGTCGCGCCGTTCATGGAGCACTGCGCCCTGGCCCCGATCAAGGGCACGGGCGGCATGTCCGGCGGCATCATGAGCCACGACTTCGTCGAGGCGGCCCTGATGCGCCGCGCTGGCTATCACGTCTGGCTGGTGTCCGACCTGGTCGGCAGCTACGAGCAGCAACCGCCGGACCTGCTGGCCGAACTACAGCGTGACCGCCGCTGGTGCCAGGGCAACCTGCAGAACGCCCGCCTGATGGCCGAGCCCGGCATCCACCCCGTGCACCGCGCCATGTTCGTCACCGGCACCATGGCCTATGTGTCCGCCCCGATGTGGCTGGCCTTCATGACCCTGGGCACCGCCCTGTGGCTGACCGGCTCTCGCCTGGTGCAGGACTGGGCCGTGCTGCCGATGGAACTGGCGGGCCTGTGGATCTGGACGCTGTGCCTGCTGTTCCTGCCCCGCATCCTGGGTGTGGCCGCCGTGTTCATGCGCGGTGAACAGAAGAACTTCGGCGGCGCTGCCAGCCTGTTCAAGAGCGCCGTGCTGGAAAGCATCATGGCCATCGTCCAGGCGCCGGTTCGCATGCTCGCCCACTCGCTGTTCGTCATCGTCGCCCTGACCGGCCTCAAGCTGGAATGGAAGTCGCCCCCGCGGGAAGCAGCGTCTGTGCCGTGGAGCGAGGCCTTCAACCGCCTGGCCCCGATGAGCGGTCTGGTGGCGGTGCTGGCCTGCGGTGTGGCCCTGATCGATGCCAGCGCGCTGGTCTGGCTCATGCCCGTCGGCCTGCCGCTGCTGCTCGCCATCCCGATGGCCGTGCTGACCAGCCGCATCGATGTCGGCGGCGTGATGCGCGAGCGCCACTACCTGCTGATCCCCGAGGAGTCCCGGTCGCCCGCCGTGCTGCGCCGCGCGTGGGCCCATGCGGACCGGCTGGCCCTGAAGGCAGCTTGAGTCCGGCGCCTCGTCAAAGCAAAACGCCCGCGAAATTCGCGGGCGTTTTTTTATGGGCGACTCCCGGCCCTTGCGCCAGCGCCCTGTCGCATCGCGGAGCAGTCGCTGGAACCGGCCCAGGCGCTTTCCTCTCCAAGCCGGCATTTCCTCAGTTCGGGAGTCGAGAAGACATGTGGCGCCAATCCATCCGCACTCTGTGGCACGGCCAGCGGGGTCTGCTTCTTTTTCTGGGCATGATGCTGGTGTTCCGCTCCGCGGTCGCGGACTGGAACTACGTGCCTTCGTCGTCGATGAATCCCACGCTGTGGGCCGGCGATCGGGTCGCCGTGAACAAGCTGGCGTACCGCCTGCGCGTCCCCTTCACCCTTCACGAGGTGGTGCGTTGGGAACATCCCCAGGTGGGCGACGTCATCACCTTCGACTCCCCGGTGGATGGCACCAACCTGATCAAGCGCGTCGTGGCGACAGCGGGCGACACGGTGGCGATGCGGGACAACGTGCTGGTCGTCAACGGCCACACCGTGACCCGGACGATGACGAACCCCGAGGCCTGGATCCCGACCGAGCGCGGACCGATGGCCGAGCAGCTCTGGCGCGAGCACCGACAAGGCCTGGACATTGCCGTCGCCCGATTGCCGGCATTCAACCGTTCGCGCGACTTTGCGCCCGTGGTGGTGCCCGCCGGCCATGTGATGGTGATGGGTGACAACCGCGACAACAGCAACGACTCGCGCTTCATCGGCTTCATCGACGAGCAGCGCATCACCGGTCAGGCGGTGCGGGTGGTGATGTCGCACGATCCGCAGCGGATGTTCGTGCCGCGTGCAGACCGCTGGTGGCTGCCGCTGCACCTCTGAGCGGCGCCTGCCCCGGGGGCCGCACCCAGCCCCGCGCGGATCAGAACGGCAGCTTGGGCCCGCCAGGGCCGCCCATTCCCGGCATCCCGGGCATGCCCTTCATGCCGCCCAAGCGCTTCATCATCTTCATGAGGCCGCCGCCCTTCATCTTCTTCATCATGCCCTGCATCTGCTCGAACTCGTTGAGCAGGCGGTTGACCTCCTGAACCTGCACGCCCGCGCCCGTGGCGATGCGCTTCTTGCGGCTGGCCTTGATGAGCTCGGGCTTGCGGCGCTCGGTGGGCGTCATGCTGTGGATGATCCCTTCCTTGCGGCGGATGTCGCGCTCGGCTCGCGTCAGGTCGGCCTCGCTGGCCTTGGCAGCCAGCTGGGTCGGCAGCTTGTCCATGAAGCTCGACAGGCCACCCATCTGCTTCATCTGCTGCAACTGGGCGAGGAAGTCTTCCAGGTCGAAGTGGCCGCTCTTGACCTTGGTCGCGAGCTTCTTGGCCGCCTCCAGGTCGACGCCGGCCGAGACTTGCTCGACCAGCGCCACGATGTCGCCCATGCCCAGGATCCGGCCGGCATGGCGCTCGGCGTCGAAGACCTCCAGCCCGTCGATCTTTTCGCTGGTACCGGCGAACTTGATGGGCACGCCGGTGATCTGCCGCACCGACAGCGCCGCACCGCCGCGCGAGTCGCCGTCCATCTTGGTCAGGATGATGCCGGTCAGCGGGAGCGCCTCCTTGAAGGCCTTGGCGGTGTTGGCCGCGTCCTGGCCCTGCATGGCGTCGACCACGAACAGCGTCTCGACGGGGTTCAGCGCGCCGTGCAACGTCTTGATCTCCTGCATCAGCACTTCGTCGATGGCCAGGCGACCGGCGGTGTCGACCAGCAGGACGTCGAAATAGTGGCGCTTGGCGTAGTCGAGCGCTGCGCGGGCGATGTCCAGTGGCTTCTGGTCGGGCGTACTGGGGAACCACTCAGCGCCCGCCTGTTTGGTCACCGTCTTGAGCTGCTCGATGGCCGCGGGGCGGTAGACGTCTCCCGAGACGGTCAGCACCTTCTTCTTGCGCTTCTCGATCAGGTGCTTGGCCAGCTTGGCGGTGGTGGTCGTCTTGCCGGCGCCCTGAAGGCCGGCCATGAGCACCACGGCCGGCGGCTGGGCGTTGAGGTTGATGTCCGAGACGCCTTCGCCCATGGTCGCCGCCAGTTCGCGGTTGACGATGCCCACCAGCGCCTGGCCGGGCTTGAGGGAGCCCATCACCTCCTCGCCCATCGCCTTGTCCTTGACCCGGTTGACGAAGTCGCGCACCACCGGCAGCGCCACGTCGGCCTCGAGCAGCGCCATGCGCACCTCGCGCATCATGTCCTGCACGTTGGTTTCGGTGATGCGCGCCTGCCCGCTCATCTGCTTGACGAGGCGGGAGAACTTGTCGGTGAGGGCGGTGGCCATGGATGGGAGGGGAAGAAGGCTGGGGAAGGAAGCGACGGCGCCGCGGCGGCGACCGAGTCCGGGACGGGCACGGCGGGGTGTCCGGCGGGCCCCGTCCGCTGGGGCCCAAAGGCTAAACTCAGCGGATGATTCTAGCGAGCCCCTCCCCACTCAGCGTGGCCCTGGGCATCGCCACGGCTGCGGCGTACGCCCTGGCCGCCCTGTTCTCCAACAAGCTCAACCGTGGCGGCACGCAGGCGCTCGTCGCCCTCGCGTGGTTGATGCATGCCGCGGCGCTGGCGGCCGGCCTGCTGCACGGTACGCCGCGCTTCGGCTTCGCACCGGCGCTGTCGATCACGGCCTGGCTGGTGATGACGGTCTATGCGGTGGAGAGCCGGCTCTTTCCGGGCCTCACGGTGCGGCGCGTGCTCGCCGGACTGGGCGCGCTGGCCGCCTTGCTGGCCGCGGCCTTTCCGGGCTCGCCGTTGCACATGAACGCCTCGCCGTGGCTGCCGCTGCATCTGGCACTGGGCATCGCCAGCTACGGGCTTTTTGGCGCGGCCGTGGTGCATGCCTGGCTCATGACCCGGGCCGAGCGGCGGATCCGGCAGGCGGCCGATCCGCATGCGGGCCTGCCGCTGCTGACCCTGGAGCGCCTCACCTTCCGCTTCGTCACCGCCGGCTTCGTGCTGCTGTCGGCCACGCTGCTGGCGGGCATGCTGTTCAGCGAGACGCTCTACGGGCCCCAGGTGCGCGCCTGGAAGTGGGACCACAAGACGGTGTTCTCGCTGCTGGCCTGGCTGAGCTTCGCCATCCTGCTCGCCGGCCGCAGCCGTTTCGGCTGGCGTGGCCGCACCGCCAAGCGCGTGCTCTACGCGGGGGCCGTGCTGCTGCTGCTGGCCTACGTGGGCTCGCGCTTCGTGCTCGAAGTGGTGCTGCACCGGCCCGTCGCCTGATGAAATTCCTGCTCGTGACCCTTGTGGTGGCCGTGGCCATCTGGATCTGGCGGCGCAATCGCCAGGAAGAACTGGACGCCGCGCCGCCGCCCCGCCCCGCGGCTCGGCCGGCGGTCAAGGGGCCGCAGGAGATGGTGCGCTGCGTCCATTGCGGCCTGCACCTGCCGGCCTCCGACGCCGTGTCTGGCCGTCACGGCAGCTACTGCAGCGACCTGCACCGCAGCGCCGCGGAGGCATGACCCCGGACACGGGCTTTCCGTCGAACACGGACTGGTCCGCGCTGGAAACCCGCACCGACCGCAGTCAGGCGCTGCAGCGGGTGTGGCGCGGCTTCATGACGGCTCGCCCTGCCGTGGGGCTGCTGCTGCTGGCCCTGCAAGGCATCGCCTTCGTGGTGGGCCAGCCCATCCATACGCCGACGCTGGCGATCACGGCGTTCTATGCGGCCTTCACCTTTGCCGACCGGCTGCGCACGCCGGCGCGCCTGCCGCTGAGGCGGGCGGGCATGACCTGGCTGCTGTGCATCGGCCTGGACGTCGGCGTGTTCGCGCTGCTCCAGGCGCTGCAGACCGGCACCACGGTCAACTACACACCCTTGCTGGCGCTGCCGGTGCTCATGGCGGCGGTGGCCGGTGGACTGGTGGTGGGTCTGGCCACCACCTCGGCCGCCACATTGCTGATGCTGGCCGAGGCGCTGCGCTTCCAGCTCGGGGCGGGCCCGGACGGGCCGGGCCGGCTGCTGCAGGCCGCACTGACCGGCACCGGCCTCTTCGTGCTGTCGCTCCTGGCCCATCAACTGGCGCTGCGGCTGGCGCGGGAGGAGGCGCGCGCCAGCCGCAGCCAGGACTCGGCGCAGTTGCAGGCGCAGATCAACGCCCTGGTGATCGAGGCCCTGGCCGAGGGTGTGCTCGTGGTGGACGAAGCCGGTCGTGTGCACACCGCCAATCCGGCGGCCGACGCGCTTCTGGGAGGCGGGCTGGACCAGAACGCCTTGCCGCGCTCGCTGGCGGGCCATCCGGCATGGCAGCCGCTGGCCGACCTGGCGCAGCGCACCTTCGAGGAACGCATCGATGGCAGCGCCGACCTGCCCGTCGCCCAGGCCCATGCCGCCCCGCGCGAACTGCGCGTACGCACCCGGATCACGGCCGTGGACGGCGCGGTCGACCGCGGCTTCTGCGTGATGTTCCTGCAGGACCTGCGCCAGCTGGAGGCGCGCATCCGCACCGAGAAGATGGCCGCCATGGGCCGCATGTCCGCCGCCGTGGCGCACGAGATCCGCAATCCGCTGGCTGCCATCACCCAGGCCAGCGCCCTGCTGGAGGAAGACCTGGCCGAGCCGGCGCAGCAGCGGCTCAACGCCATGGTGCAGCAGAACGCGCGCAGGCTCGGACGCATCGTCGACGAGGTGCTGGATGTGGCCCGCGTGCGCCAGCAGGGCGGCGACATCGGCCAGAGCGCGGCGCTGCCGCTGGCCGCCAATGTCTATGCCATGGTCGACGAATGGAGCCGCCAGAGCGGCCGGGTGCTGCCGGCCCTGCGCCTGGTGGAAAGCCTGGCGCCGGTGCGCTTCAACGAGGAACACCTGCGGCGCATCCTGGTCAACCTGCTCGACAACGCGGCCCGCTATGCCGGACCGGGCGCGGACGCCATCCGTGTCCTCACCTTCGCGGCGGGCGACGGCCGGCCCACGCTGGTCGTCTGGAGCAATGGCGCGCCCCTGGATCAGGGCGTCGAGCGGCATTTGTTCGAGCCCTTCTTCTCGTCCGAGAGTCGCTCCAGCGGCCTGGGACTGTTCATCTGCCGCGAACTGTGCGAGCGTCATGGCGCCACCATCCGCTACGAACGCCTGCGTCCGGTGCCGGACGCGCCAGCGGGCAATGCCTTCCTGCTCAGCTTCGCGCCGGCGCCAGCGCAGCCGGGCCCTTTGCCACAATAGCTCGGTGAGCAGTTCTCCCGCATCGCCGCCGGCGCAGATCCTGGTCGTGGACGACGAACCCGACCTGCGCACCCTCTACGAGCTGACATTGCTGCGTGAGGGCTATCAGGTCGAGGCCGCCAGCAGCGTCGAGGAGGCCTGGCAGCACCTGCAGACCAGCCGCTTCGACGCGGTCATCACCGACATGCGCCTGCCCGATGGCCTGGGCCTGGAACTGCTGCAGCGCATCGCCCGCCACCAGCGCAGCGAACGCTGCGTGGTGATGACGGCCTACGGCTCGGCCGAAAACGCCGTCGAGGCCCTCAAGGCCGGCGCCTTCGACTACCTGACCAAGCCGGTGGACCTCAAGCAGTTCCGCAGCGTCGTGGCCTCGGCCGTGCAGGAGCGCCCGGGCGCGGCGCCAGCCCGTCCAATGGCAGCGACGCGCGAGTCGGAACCTGCGACGCGGGCCGAGGAGGCGCCGGCCGACGCGGGCTTCGCACCAGCGGCCCGCGCCGCCCTGGCGCGCCTGGTCGGCGAATCGGACACGATGCGGGCAGTCAAGGCCCGCATCGTGCGCGTGGCGCGCGGCATGGCCCCGGTGCTGGTCCATGGTGAATCGGGCACCGGCAAGGAACTGGTGGCGCGCGCCCTGCACGCCTGCAGCCAGCGCGCCGGGGGTCCCTTCGTGGCCGTCAACTGCAGCGCCATTCCGGAAGCATTGCTGGAGGCCGAGTTCTTCGGCGCGCGCAAGGGCTCCTACACCGGTGCCATACAGGACCGGGACGGCTACTTCCAGGCCGCCCGGGGCGGCACGCTGTTCCTCGACGAAATCGGGGATCTGCCGCTGGCCATGCAGTCCAAGCTGCTGCGCGCCATCCAGGAACGCTGCGTGCGTCCGCTGGGCAGCACGCAGGAGGAGCCGGTGGACGTGCGCATCGTCAGCGCCACGCACAAGGATCTGCAAGCCGAGGTGCAGGCCGGCCGTTTCCGGCAGGATCTGTTCTACCGCCTCAATGTCATCGAGGTGCGGCTGCCGCCGTTGCGCGAGCGTCGGGAAGACCTGGCGGCCCTGTGCACCGCGCTGCTGGCGCGCATCGCCGAGGAAAGCGGCCAGCCGGTGCCCAGGATGACGATGCAGGTGCTGCTCAAGCTCGAATCGCATCCGCTGCGCGGCAATGTGCGTGAACTGGAGAACCTGCTGCACCGCGCCGTCGCCCTGAGCGAAGGCGACACCTTGCAGCTCGATGTCGAAGCCGCGGACGCCGACGGCCTGCAGGACCTCGCCATGCCGCTCTTTGCCATGCCGGCGCCGGGCGACGTGACGGTCGTGCCCGTGCCGACGACGATATCCGCCGGTTCGTCGGCAAGTGCGGGCGAGCCACCCGTGCCAGCCGATCTGCAGCAGTACCTGGACGACCAGGAGCGCGGCATCGTCGAACGGGCGCTGCGCGAGGCCAACTACAACCGCACCGCCGCCGCTGCGCGCCTGGGCCTGAGTCTGCGCCAGATCCGCTACCGCATCGCCCGCCTGGGCATCGCAGTCCCGAACGGCGACGATGACTGAGCCCACCGACAGCGCCGGCGCCAGCGACTGGGACAGCGGCTGGCTGCGGGCGGCGCGGCGGCTGGATTCGCCCAACTTCGGCCCTCGGCCCACGGGCGCCTGCATCGACCTGCTGGTGGTGCACTCCATCAGCCTGCCGCCGGGGCGCTACGGCGGCGACGAGGTGCAGCGGCTCTTCACCAACCGGCTCGACTGGAACGCGCACCCCTACTTCGCGCAGATCCGGGGCCTGGAGGTCTCGGCGCATTTCTACATCCGCCGCGACGGCGAACTCTGGCAGTTCGTCAGCGCGGACGACCGGGCCTGGCATGCGGGCGTCTCGTACTGGCGCGGGCGGGACAACTGCAACGACGACTCGGTCGGCGTCGAGCTGGAGGGCCTGGAGGGCGACCGCTTCGAGGAGGCCCAGTACCGCACCCTGGCGATGCTCGCGCGGGCCCTGTCGACCCGCTATCCGCTTGCCCATGTTGCGGGCCATGAGGACATTGCACCCGGCCGCAAGCGCGACCCAGGTCCGGGCTTCGACTGGCAACGGTTGGCCGCATGCCTGGCGGGTGTGGACATCGCGTTACCGCCGCGGCACTAAATTTTTCAATCGCCGGCTCGGAGGCGATGGCGTGATCCCTGGACGGCGCCTTGCGTCGTGTGCCCCTGCCGAGCCAATAACCATGCGGGTTTGCGCGCCAAATGGCCTGCCAAGGCCCATCGTTGCGGCCTCGGCCGCGCGCCCGCCCACTCCCGCTTGGCTCCGGCGCCAGAGCATCGGGTTTCACCGGAAGTCAAGCGAGACCTGGCACACCGACCAAACACTACAGGTAGTGCGTTGGCGCCCCCTCGGACACCAGATATAGTGCCCCTCCATCGGCGCGCGGCCTGGGCCCATGCCCCCTCGCGCGCCCTGATCGACGAACACCAATCCCCTCAAGAGGAACCGCATGCAGACTGCCCTGAACTCCCCTGCCACCTCCGCCCAGTCCCTGCCGATGATGCCCGCCGGCCGGGACGTGGCGGGCACGACGGCCCCCGCACTCGCCCACTACCAGATCATCCGCCGCAACGGCGCCGTGGTGCCCTTCGCACCCGAGAAGATCACCGTGGCGATGATGAAGGCCTTCCTGGCGGTGCACGGGACCCAGGGCGCGGCCTCGGCCAGCGTGCGCGAGACCGTCGAAGGCCTGACGCAGGCCGTGGTGCGTGCGCTGGTGCGCTCGCGCCCGGGTGGCGGCACCTTCCACATCGAGGACGTGCAGGACCAGGTCGAGCTGGGCCTGATGCGCGGCGGCTACCAGGAGGTTGCCCGCGCCTACGTGCTCTACCGCGAGCGCCGGGCGCAGGAGCGCTCCAAGCAGGTCGAGCAGACGGCTGCGGCTGCCGCGCCGCAGCTGCATGTGCTGGACCGCGGCGAGCGCGTTCCGCTGGACATGGCCGGCCTGCAGTCGTTGCTGCAGTCGGCCTGCGTGGGCCTGGGCGATGGCGTGAAGGCCGAGCCCATCGTGGCCGAGACCATGCGCAACCTGTACGACGGCGTGCCGCTCGACGAGGTCTACAAGGCCTCGATCCTGGCGGCCCGCACGCTGATCGAGAAGGACCCCGACTACACCTACGCCACCGCGCGCCTGCTGCTGCACACCATCGTCAAGGAGGTGCTGGGTCGCGAGATCACCCAGGCCGAGATGGGCGCCGCCTACGCCGACTACTTCCCGCAGTTCATCAAGAAGGGCGTCGAGAACGAACTGCTCGACGAAAAGCTGCTGCAGTACGACCTGGCCCGGCTGGGCGCCGCCCTCAAGGCCGACCGCGACCTGAAGTTCGATTACCTGGGCCTGCAGACCCTGTACGACCGCTACTTCCTGCACGTGCGCAAGACGCGCATCGAGCTGCCGCAGGCCTTCTTCATGCGCGTGGCCATGGGCCTGGCGCTGGGCGAGATCGATCGCGAAGCCCGCGCCATCGAGTTCTACGAGGTGCTGTCCTCGTTCGACTTCATGTCATCCACGCCCACGCTGTTCAACAGCGGCACGCTGCGCTCGCAGCTGTCCTCCTGCTACCTGACCACCGTGCCCGACGACCTGGACGGCATCTACGAGTCGATCAAGGAGAACGCGCTGCTGTCCAAGTTCGCGGGCGGCCTGGGCAACGACTGGACCCGCGTGCGCGCCCTGGGCTCGCACATCAAGGGCACCAACGGCGAATCGCAGGGCGTCGTGCCCTTCCTCAAGGTGGTCAACGACACGGCCGTGGCCGTCAACCAGGGCGGCAAGCGCAAGGGCGCCGTCTGCACCTACCTGGAAACCTGGCACCTGGACATCGAAGAATTCCTGGAGCTGCGCAAGAACACGGGTGACGACCGCCGCCGCACCCACGACATGAACACGGCCAACTGGATCCCCGACCTGTTCATGCGCCGCGTGATGGAGAAGGGCAACTGGACGCTGTTCTCGCCTTCTTCCGTGCCCGACCTGCACGACCTGTTCGGCGCCGACTTCGAGCGCGCCTACGTCGCCTACGAAGAGAAGGCCGGCCGCGGCGAGATCAAGCCCGCCAAGACGGTGCCCGCCACCGACCTGTGGCGCAAGATGCTCTCGATGCTGTTCGAGACCGGCCATCCCTGGATCACCTTCAAGGACGCCTGCAACGTGCGCTCGCCGCAGCAGCATGCCGGCGTGGTGCACTCGTCCAACCTCTGCACCGAGATCACGCTCAACACCAGCGACACCGAGACGGCCGTCTGCAACCTGGGCTCGGTCAACCTGCTGCAGCACTTGAAGGACGGTGGCGTCGACCACGAGAAGCTCAAGAAGACCATCTCGGTCGCCATGCGCATGCTCGACAACGTCATCGACATCAACTACTACGCCGTCAAGAAGGCCCGCGACTCGAACATGCGCCACCGCCCGGTGGGCCTGGGCCTGATGGGCTTCCAGGACGCGCTGTACGAGCTGCGCATTCCCTATGCCAGCGAGCAGGCCGTCGACTTCGCCGACAAGTCGATGGAAGCCATCTGCTACTACGCCTACTGGGCTTCCACCGAACTGGCCGCCGAGCGTGGCCGCTACAACAGCTTCAAGGGCTCGCTGTGGGACAAGGGCATCCTGCCGATCGACTCGCTCGACCTGCTGGAGAAGGCCCGCGGCGGCTATGTCGAGGTGGACCGCTCGCGCACCCTGGACTGGGACGCGCTGCGCGCCAAGATCGCCAAGGACGGCATGCGCAACTCCAACTGCGTGGCCATCGCACCGACGGCGACCATCTCCAACATCATCGGCGTGGACGCCTCGATCGAGCCTTGCTTCGGCAACCTGTCGGTCAAGTCCAACCTGTCGGGCGAGTTCACCGTCATCAACCACTACCTGGTGCGTGACCTCAAGCGCCTGGGCCTGTGGGACGACGTGATGGTCATGGATCTCAAGCACTTCGACGGCTCGCTGCGCCCCATCGACCGCGTGCCGCAGGACGTAAAGGCGCTGTACGCCACGGCCTTCGAGGTCGAGCCGCAGTGGCTGGTCGAAGCCGCCGCGCGTCGCCAGAAGTGGATCGACCAGGCGCAGAGCCTGAACATCTACATGGCCGGCGCCTCGGGCAAGAAGCTGCACGACACCTACACGCTGGCCTGGACGCGCGGCCTCAAGACCACCTACTACCTGCGCACCATCAGCGCCACGCACGCCGAGAAGTCGACCGTGCAATCGAGCCGCCTCAATGCCGTGTCTTCCGGTGGCAGCTCCTCCATGGCCATGCAGCCCGCCGCTGCTGCGAGCGCACCCAGCGCGCTCGAAGCCGCAGCTGCCGCGGCACAGGCGCAGATGAATGCGGTGCCCGCCACCGACATCAAGTTCTGCGCCATCGACGATCCGGGCTGCGAAGCCTGCCAGTGATCGCCACGCGCATCGCGCGTTGAGGATGTATTCCTGTGCAAAGCAGTAATGCATGCCTTCATCTCGGGACATCGGACGACAGACCCGATGCCCGAGCACAACAAAATTGAGCGACGACACAGCCGAAGAACTTTTCAAGCGCGTGTCGTTGCTCTGATAATTGAGCATTGGATTTTTCTATGTTGACCTGGGACGACGAAGTCAAGCCCTCCAATTCGGGCGCACTGTCGAATGCATCGGACATGGCCGCAGGCCGGTCGATGGCATCCCCATCTTCTCCCGCTTCCTTTGCACAGCCCGCGCTGGCCACGCACAGCTTCAGCGCGCCCGCGGCGGCGCAACCAGCTGCTACGGCAACCGCTGCGGCTCGCCGCGTGAATGCCGCCGACAAGCGCATCATCAACGGCCAGACCGACGTCAACCAGCTGGTGCCCTTCAAGTACAAGTGGGCCTGGGAAAAGTACCTCGCCACCTGCGCCAATCACTGGATGCCGCAGGAGGTCAACATGAACCGCGACATCGCCCTCTGGAAGGACCCGAACGGTCTGACCGAGGACGAGCGTCGCATCGTCAAGCGCAACCTCGGCTTCTTCGTGACGGCCGATTCGCTCGCCGCCAACAACATCGTGCTGGGCACCTACCGGCACATCACCGCGCCCGAATGCCGCCAGTTCCTGCTGCGCCAGGCCTTCGAGGAAGCGATTCATACCCACGCCTATCAGTACATCGTCGAATCGCTGGGCCTGGATGAGTCCGAGATCTTCAACGCCTACAACGAAGTCCAGTCGATCCGCGACAAGGACGAGTTCCTGATCCCGTTCATCGGCGCGATCATGGACCCGGACTTCAAGACCGGCACGCCTGAGAACGACCAGACGCTGCTCAAGTCGCTGATCGTTTTCGCGTGCCTGATGGAAGGCCTGTTCTTCTACGTCGGCTTCACGCAGATCCTCGCGCTCGGCCGCCAGAACAAGATGACGGGTGCCGCCGAGCAGTACCAGTACATCCTGCGCGACGAGTCGATGCACTGCAACTTCGGCATCGATCTGATCAACCAGCTCAAGCTCGAGAACCCGCATCTGTGGACGCCCGAGTTCAAGGCCGAGATCAAGGCCCTGTTCCAGAAGGCTGTCGAGCTCGAATACCGCTATGCCGAAGACACCATGCCGCGCGGCGTGCTCGGCATGAATGCCTCCATGTTCAAGGGCTACCTGCGCTACATCGCCAATCGGCGTGCGACGCAGATCGGCCTGGAAGCGCTCTTCCCGAACGAAGAAAACCCGTTCCCCTGGATGAGCGAAATGATCGACCTGAAGAAAGAGCGCAATTTCTTCGAGACCCGCGTGATCGAATACCAGTCGGGTGGCGCGCTCTCATGGGATTGAGCAGTTCTCTTCCCTGAAGGACGAATGGATCTGAGACCCGCCTCGAACGCCAAACGCACCCCAGAGTGCGGCGTTCGGGGCTTTCCCATTCGTGGTGGCGGGGTGTGCCCCGACGTCACGGATCGCTGGCCGCAGGCACACAGGCGGCCGGTGCAATTCGAAGGTTGATTTCCAACTTGATCAAGGAGAAAGAAATGGCAACTGCAAAGAAGGCTCCGGCCAAGAAGGTCGCTGCAAAGAAGGCCGCCCCGGCCAAGAAGGTCGCGGCGAAGAAGGCGGCTCCGGCCAAGAAGGCCGCCGCACCGGCGAAGAAGGTTGCCGCCAAGAAGGCAGCACCCGCCAAGAAGGTCGCTGCGAAGAAGGCAGCACCCGCCAAGAAGGCGGCGCCGGCGAAGAAGGTTGCGGCCAAGAAGGCAGCACCGGCCAAGAAGGTCGCCGCGAAGAAGGCTGCGCCCGCCAAGAAGGCCGCCGCACCGGCGAAGAAGGTTGCGGCCAAGAAGGCAGCGCCCGCGAAGAAGGTCGCCGCCAAGAAGGCCGCGCCGGCCAAGAAGGCCGCCGCCAAGAAGACGACGGCTGCCAAGACGGCTTCGGCCCCCAAGGCCCCCGCCAAGAAGGCCGCTGCCAAGAAAGCGGCCGCCAAGAAGCCTGCCCCTGCGAAAGCGCCTGCCCCTGCGGCTGCGCCCGCGCCTGCCGCTGCAGCCCCCGCAGCACAGACGACGCTGAGCCCGCAGGCCGCCTGGCCCTTCCCCACGGCCAGCAAGCCCTGAGGCTGAACGAAGCGCCGCGTGAGCGGCCTTCGAAGCCAGAACCCGGCGACCGCAAGGCGCCGGGTTTTTTATTGCCGCGTCGCGGGCGCGCTCAGAGGCCCAGCGCGGCGCGGTCGACCTGGTAGTTCTGCGGGCCGCGCTGTGCGATCTTGAGCGCGCCCAGGCGGTTGCCCAGCTCGGCGCAGCGCCCCAGGTCCCAGCCCTGTTCCAGGCCATAGAGCAGTCCGCCGCGCCAGGCATCGCCGCAGCCGGTGGGATCGACCACGGCCTCGGGCGTCACGGGCGCCACGCGCGTCGCCCCGCCACCGATCCACACGTCGCAGCCCTCGGCCCCCAAGGTGACCACCACGCCGCGCACGCGGCGCGAGATCTCGGCCGTGCTCAAGCCCGTGCGCTCGCTGAGCATGCGACCCTCGTAGTCATTGACCACCACCCAGTCGGCCTGATCGATGAAGTGCGCCAGGTCCTTGCCATCGAACATGGGCAGACCCTGGCCCGGGTCGAAGACGAAGGGAATGCCCGCAGCCTTGAATTGCGCTGCGTGCTGCAGCATCGCCTCGCGGCCGTCGGGCGCGATGATGCCCAGGCGGATGTCCTCGCGTGCCTCGATGCGGTTGAGGTGCGCCTGCTGCATCGCGCCCGGGTGGAAGGCCGTGATCTGGTTGTTGTCGCGGTCGGTCATGATCATGGCCTGCGCGGTGTAGCTGTCGTCCAGCTGCAGGATGAATTCGGTGCCCACGCCCAGTTCCTTCAGGCGCTGCACGTAGTCGGCCCCGTCGCTGCCCACGGCCGCCATGGGCAGGGCGCGACCGCCCAGCGCGTTGAGGCTGTAGGCGATGTTGCCGGCGCAGCCGCCGAAGTCCCGGCGCAGGCCGGGCACGAGGAAGGACACATTGAGGATATGCAGCTGGTCGGGCAGGATCTGCTCGGCAAAGCGGCCCTCGAAGGTCATGATGGTGTCGAATGCGAGCGAGCCGCAGATCACGGAAGCCATGGCGGGATCAATCCTGCAGAAGCGGTGGGAGACAAGGCGAAGCCGTCGACACGGTTGACCGGCGGCCTCAGGGATAGAAGGCGAGCACGCTGTGGCCCGCCACCGAGGGCAGTGGCCGGCCAGCGGCCGCATGCAATTCGAGCGCGAGGATCACTTCCTCTTCGGTACGGCCGGGCAACGTGTCGGCACGCGCCATCTCGGCAGGCTGAACGACGCGACGCAGTACCGGACGTTCGGAACCATCGAGCAGCGACAGCTCGATCGCCGGCATGGCCACGGCCACGGGCGCCGCATTGCGCAGCGTGAAGACCAGCCGGTAGCGGCCTTCGGCGCCGTCGCGCATCAGCGTGGAGCCGTCCACGCGGATGTCGTCGATGCGGCGCGGCGGCGCGATGGTGCAGTCCGTGGCACGGCACACGGCGGTCAGCAGAGGCAACAGCGCAGGCCGGGAGAGCGCCCACTGGTCGCGCTCGTGCCGCAGCACCTGCCCGCCCAGCGCAAGCACCAGCAGCCCCCCGGCCAGCGACCACAACCAGAAGCGACGGCGACTCGGAGCGCCCTGCTCAGGCGCATCGGGCGTGTCCATGAAGCTGGGTCGCAGGGGCACCAGCGGCGGCTTCGCCGCTTCGCTCTCTTGCGCAGATGCATCGGGGTCGGACGGTTCGATGGCGGCCACGGCCGGTCCCGCCCGTGGCGCGTCGGACTCCGCTGCGGGATGCGAGGGGGACGTGACGGAGCCGGCCTCGGTGTCCTCCGCGGGCTCGCCCGGGGAAGGCGCCGAAGCGGCGAGATCGCCCTTGGCCACCCGAGCCGGACCCGCGGACGCCAGCGGGTCCGTCGCGTCCAGCGAGGGTTCGAGCGCGCCAGGGCGTGCAGCTGCCGCGCTGCGACCTGGCCGCAGAAAAGCAGCCAATGCCGTGGGCTCGGCATTCGTCCAGGCACGTCCTCGGCGAAGCACCCGGCCGACCTGCGCCGGATCGGCCGCAGGCCGGGCCGGTGCCGGCGTTTCCGCGGAGCGACTCAGTGGCGCGGCCGCTTCGGGGTCGGTCCTCGGTGCGTCAGCCTCGGGATGCCCGACATCGAGCCAGTCCGGTGGCGGCATCGCGGGCTCGACGCGCTCGCCGACCGGCGCCGGCGCCGGCGCCGCTGCGCTCCCAGGCGGCAGTTCCAGCCAGTCGACCGAGGGCCAGGCCGGTGCCGTGGGCGATGCGCCCTGCGCGGCAGGCGACGACACCCCACCCATCGGGTCCTCGTGCGCGGGCGGGCTCGCCCCCTCATGATCCGAGGATGCTGGCGCGCTTTCGCCGGCCGCGTCCATGTCCGGGCCTGTGCCGGGAAGCGCCTTTGGCGACGACGGACCTGCCAGGACCACCCACCCGCCGTCGGGCAATTGCTCGCGAAGATCGGACTGCGCGTCGAACACCTCGCCGCACCGGCCGCAGCGCACCCATCCGTCGGACAGGCGCAGCTGGTCACGCACCACCTTGAAAGCCGTGGCGCAGGACGGGCAGCGGGTGACGAGACTCATGCAGCGCGGCGGCCGGTCATGAGGATCCAGCCGTCTTCGGTGTCGGCGACCTCGAGCGCGATCCAGGGCGCATAGGCCTCCTTCAGTTCGTCGGCCTGTCGCGCCAGGATGCCGGCCAGCACCAGATGGCCGCCCGATCGCACATGGGCGCAGAGCAGCGGCGCGAGCACCTTCAGAGGCGTGGCCAGGATGTTGGCGAGCACGGTGTCGTAGGCGCCCTGGGCCCGCTCGGGCAGCCCCGGCGAGAGCCGCACGGCATTGGCCTCGGCATTGAGGCGCGTCGATTCGACGGCGGCTTCGTCGATGTCGACGGCATCGATGTCCGCGGCCCCGAACTTCGCGGCGCCGATGGCCAGGATGCCCGAACCACAACCGTAGTCGAGAACGCGCTGGCCCAGCACATTGGCAGGCTGGGTGGCGATCCAGCGCAAGCACATGCGGGTGGTGGGGTGCGTGCCGGTGCCGAAGGCCAGGCCAGGATCGAGACGGATCACCTGCTCGGCCTGCGCGGGCGGCTCATGCCAGGTCGGGACGATCCAGAAGCTCTCGGTGATCTCCACCGGCGCGAACTGCGACTGGGTCAGCCGCACCCAGTCCTGCTCGGGCACGTCGGCAATACCCGCCAGGCTGCAGCCTTCGAAGAAGTCCTGCGCCTGCAGCAGCGCTGCCGCCTCGTCGGCCTTGGCGCGGGTGTCGAAGAGAGCCACCACGCGCGAGTGCTGCCAGCCTTCACGCGGTGGCGGCATGCCCGGCTCGCCGAACAGGGCCTGCTCGGCCTCGGTGTGGGCATCGGCGTCCTCCACCGAGACGGAGAGCGCATCGAGCGCATCCAGCGCATCGCCCACCACCTCGACCCGGTCTTCGGGCGCCAAGAGCCGCAGTTCGAACATGAATCGCCTTTCCTCAACGGGCCGCGCGCCCATGCCGCGCAGCCCCATAACGAACGCGCCGCGGACCGGAAGGCCGGGCCGCGGCGCAAGTCTTCACAACGTATCGCCGGCGCGGGTCGCCCCGCCCAGGGTCGCGCGCCGACTAGCGCTTGTGGGCGGCCATCCACTCTTCCAGATAGTGGATGTTGGTGCCGCCGGCCATGAACTTGGCGTCCACCATCAGCTCGCGGTGCAGCGGGATGTTGGTCAGGATGCCCTCGACCACCGTCTCGTTCAGCGCCGTGCGCATGCGGGCCATGGCCTGCTCGCGCGTGTCGCCGTAGACAATCAGCTTGCCGATCATCGAGTCGTAATTGGGCGGCACGAAGTAGTTGGTGTACACGTGCGAATCGACGCGCACACCCGGGCCACCCGGCGGATGCCACATGGTGATGCGGCCCGGCGAAGGCGTGAACTTGTACGGGTCTTCGGCGTTGATCCGGCACTCGATGGCATGGCCTTTGAGCTGGATCTGGCGCTGGGTGAAGGGCAGCTTCTCGCCAGCGGCGACCATGATCTGCGTCTTCACGATGTCGATGCCGGTCACCAGCTCGGTCACCGGATGCTCCACCTGCACGCGGGTGTTCATCTCGATGAAGTAGAACTCGCCGTTCTCGTACAGGAACTCGAAGGTGCCGGCGCCGCGGTAGCCGATCTTCTTGCAGGCGGCGGCGCAGCGCTCGCCGATCTTCTCGATCAGCTTGCGCGGGATGCCGGGCGCGGGCGACTCCTCGATCACCTTCTGGTGGCGGCGCTGCATGGAGCAGTCGCGCTCGCCCAGGTAGACGGCGTTCTTGTGCTTGTCCGCGAGGATCTGGATCTCGATGTGGCGGGGGTTCTGGAGGAACTTCTCCATGTACACCGCCGGATTGTTGAAGGCCGCGGCCGCCTCGGCCTTGGTCATCTGGATCGCGTTGACCAGTGCCGCCTCGGTATGGACCACGCGCATCCCGCGGCCACCGCCGCCGCCCGCGGCCTTGATGATCACCGGGTAGCCGATGGCACGGGCGATGCGCTTGTTGGCCGTCGGATCGTCCGACAGTTCGCCATCCGACCCAGGCACACAGGGCACGCCCGCCTTGATCATGGCCTGCTTGGCCGACACCTTGTCGCCCATGATGCGGATCGATTCGGGCGTGGGACCGATGAACTGGAAACCGCTCTGCTCGACCCGTTCGGCAAAGTTGGCGTTCTCCGACAGGAAGCCGTAGCCGGGGTGGATGGCCTCGGCGTCCGTCACCTCGGCCGCCGAGATGATGGCCGGCATGTTGAGGTAGCTCTGCGACGACGGAGCTGGGCCGATGCACACAGCCTCTTCGGCCAGCTTGACGTACTTGGCCTCGCGGTCGGCCTCGGAATACACCATGACCGCCTTGATGCCCAGTTCGCTGCAGGCGCGCTGGATCCGCAAAGCGATCTCGCCCCGATTGGCAACGAGGATCTTCTTGAACATTCAGCGTCTCACTCGATGATGAACAGCGGCTGGCCGTATTCGACGGCCTGGCCGTTCTCGCCGAGGATCTGCTTGACGGTGCCGGACTTGTCGGCCTCGATCTCGTTGAGGATCTTCATCGCCTCGATGATGCAGAGCGTGTCGCCTTCCTTCACCTGGGCGCCCACCTCGACGAACGCGGCAGCGCCCGGGCTGGAGGAGCGGTAGAAGGTGCCGACCATCGGCGACTTCACCACATGGCCAGACGGGACCGCTTCTGCAGGTGCAGCAGCCGAAGCTGCCGGCTGCGCAGCGGGCGCCGACGCCGTGACACCGGGTGCCGCCGCCTGGGGCATGGCGGCCTGGACATACTGAACGGGGGCGGCTTCGCCCGCCTTGACGATGCGCACCTTGCCTTCGGCTTCGGTGATCTCGAGTTCGGAAATATTGGATTCAGACACCAGGTCGATCAGTGTCTTGAGTTTGCGCAGATCCATGATTCTCCAGCGCCGGCCGCGGGGGCCGTCTATCGAACTTGCTTGAAAGTCGGCGTACGTCGGCGTTTTGACGCCATCTGCCGAGAAGGTCGCGGATTCTAGCCGTGAACCACTGCGCGCTGCCAAGCCTGCAGGTCAGCGGGCTCGACCTTGCCCATTCTACGGTCACGCACAGCGCCAGCCGAATCGAGCACCAGTGTGAAGGGCAGGCCGCCGCTGTCATTGCCCAAGGCCTTGACCAGCGACAGGGCCTGCGCGCCTGCGATGCCGATCGGGAAACCCACCGGAAGCCGCGCCAGGAACTTGTCCACCGGCTCCGCGCGATCGACGGCGATGCCGACCACCTGCCACCCGTTGGCCATGTTTTCGCGGTGGAAACGGTCGAGCAGCGGCATCTCCTCGACGCAGGGGGGACACCAGGTCGCCCAGAAATTGACCAGCGTCGGCTTGCCGCGCAACGCCGCCAGGGCCAGCTCGCCACCGCCGGGCCGCGGAAGGCGCAGCGACCACAGCGCATCCGGGACCTCCCCCGCTTCCGACGCACCGGCGTGCGGCTGTTGACGATGCCGCCACAGTGCCAGGCCCGCGCCGGCGGCCACCGCGGCGGCACCGCCATACGCGAGCCACTGCCGACGGTTGGGCGTCATTGCCCCTCCTCCACCAGGCGCCGGACCGACGCCAGATCGCCGCGGGGTGTGCGTCCCTGGCTGTCGGGCCGCAAGGCACCGCGCAGGTCGTCCAGGTCGTAGATCATCAGGTGCACCCCCACTTCGGTGCCCAGCTCGCGGCTGCGCGCATGGACGCTCAACGCCTCGACACTCTCGCCGTGGAAGCCGGTCACGGTGCGGGGCTCGTAGTCGACGCGGTGGTCGATGAGGGCGATCTCCGCCGACTTGGAGTCATCGCAGAACAACTGGATGTAGATGTCGCTCAAGCGGGTGGCGGTGCCGTGCCAGACAGAGCCCCCGAGATGCGGACGGAAGGCCGCCATGTGCTCCATCCATTCCAGTGCCAGACGTCGCAGCACTTGCAATTCAGCCGGCTGGGTGTCGGCGCAGAAGATGCGGATGTAGTCGCGCACCTCCTCCTCGACCTCGTCGTTGCCGGGCAGCGCCGTGCGCTGAGGCAGGCCGAGGTCGCGAAGGGCGCGGCGTTTGGCGGGGCCGTATTCGAGCCCCTCCTCCACAATGAGGCGGGCTGCGGCGGCGGCGATGTCGCGCTTGGCGAAGTCCATCGCCGCATTGTGCCGCCGCCTTCTTCGCACCGGGCAGACGGCCCTGCGCCGCTTCCTAGAATCCGCCGATGCATATTCACATCCTCGGCATCTGCGGCACCTTCATGGGTGGCCTGGCCGCCCTGGCCCGCGAAGCTGGCCACCGCGTCACCGGCTGCGATGCGGGCGTCTACCCGCCGATGAGCACCCAGTTGCGCGAGCTCGGCATCGAACTGATCGAAGGCTATGGCGCGGACCAGTTGGCGCTCACGCCCGACATGTTCGTGATCGGCAACGTCGTCTCCCGTACGCGGCTGGCCGATGGCCGCCCCAAATTCCCGCTGATGGAAGCGATCCTGGACGCCGGCGCGCGCTACACCAGCGGCCCGCAGTGGCTGGCCGAGCACGTGCTGCAGGGCCGTCATGTGCTGGCCGTGGCCGGCACCCACGGCAAGACCACGACCACCTCGATGCTGACCTGGGTGCTGGACCAGGCAGGCTTACAGCCGGGTTTTCTGGTGGGCGGTGTGCCGCTGGACTTCGGCGTCTCTGCGCGCCTGGGCCGCGGGACCGCCGAAGCCCTCCCGTCGACGGACGTGGAAGAAGCGGCCGTCGCTTCCGCGGCGCGGGCTGGCGGCTTGCCCCCCTTCGTCATCGAAGCCGACGAATACGACACCGCCTTCTTCGACAAGCGCAGCAAGTTCGTCCACTACCGGCCGCGCACGGCGGTGCTGAACAACCTGGAGTTCGACCACGCCGACATCTTCGACAACCTCGCGGCCATCGAGCGGCAGTTCCACCACCTGGTGCGCACCGTTCCTGCGAAGGGTCGGCTGGTGGTGCATGCCGGCGAACAGAGTCTGGAGCGGGTGCTCGCCCAGGGCTGCTGGAGCGAAGTGGCCCACTTCGGCGAAGCGCCTGAAGCACGGTGGCGCGCCCGCGGCCCGGCCCATGCCTTCGTCGTGTTGCGCGGCGACGAGGTGGTCGGCCGCATCGAGTGGGCGTTGAGCGGCCAGCACAACCAGGCCAATGCGCTGGCCGCGATGGCCGCCGCCGAGCATGTGGGCGTGGCGCCTGCAACGGCCGCCGAGGCGCTCAGCCGCTTCCGCAATGTGCGGCGCCGAATGGAATTGCGCGGCGAGGTGACCCGGCCGGGCGGCGAGCCCATCCGGGTCTATGACGACTTCGCGCACCATCCCACCGCCATCCAGACCACGCTGCACGGCCTGCGCAAGCGGCTGGACGCCGAGGGCCGCGAAGGCGAGCGCATCCTCGCGATCTTCGAGCCGCGCAGCAACACCATGAAGCTCGGCACCATGGCCGCCCAGTTGCCGGACAGCCTGCGCGATGCCGCCCTCGCCTTCTGCCACACGGCCGGGCTGGACTGGGACGTGGCCGGCGCACTCGCGCCGATGGGCGAACGCGCCGCCTGCTTCGGCGACGTCGACAGCCTGATCAATGCCGTGATCGCTGCCGCGCGCCCCGGCGACCATCTGGTGTGCATGAGCAATGGGGGTTTCGGCGGCATCCATGGCAAGTTGATCGCCGCGTTGCAGGTTGCCTGAACGCCGGAGAACCCACCATGGCCCAAGCCTCCTCGCGCGCCCGGCAGCTGATCGAAACGCTGCAGCTGCAGCCCCATCCCGAGGGCGGCTGGTACCGGGAGGTGTTCCGCGCACCGACCCCGGTGCAGCCTGCCGACCGCCGGGGACCGCGGGCGGCACTGACCAGCATCTATTTCCTGCTGGAGGCCGGCCAGCATTCGCGCTGGCACCAGGTGCTCTCGGACGAGCTCTGGGTCCATCTGGAAGGCGTGCCGCTCACCCTGTGGACCGCCGACGCCGCCTTCCGCACGGCGCCGGCCCATGTGCGCCTGGCCCCGGTGGACGTCCACGGCGGCCGCCCCCAGCACGTGGTGCCCGCCGGCCAGTGGCAGGCGGCGCAGCCGGTGGCTACGCACAGCGCCGGCGACTACACCCTGGCCGCCTGCGCCGTCGCGCCGGGCTTCGACTTCGCCGACTTCACGCTGATGGACGCCCAGGGCGAGGTGGCCGCCGCCGTGCGGCACCACTGGCCCGCACTGGCGTCTTTCATCTGATTCAGCCGCGCCGTTTCTTGACGGCCTGCGACAGCACATCCAGCAGGCCGCGCGAATCGTCCCATCCCAGGCAGGCGTCGGTGATGCTCTTGCCGTATTCCAGCGCCGACGGCACATCCTTGCCGGGCGAGAACTTCTGAGCGCCGGCCTGGATGTGGCTCTCCACCATCACGCCGAACACCTTGCGGCTGCCGCCCGCGATCTGGTCGGCGATGTCGCGCGCCACGTCGAGCTGCTTCTGGTGCTGCTTGCTGCTGTTGGCATGGCTGCAGTCCACCATCAGCGTGGGCGGGAGGCCGGCGGCCTCCAGGTCGCGGCAGGCGGTCTCGACGCTGGCGGCGTCGTAGTTGGGCGCCTTGCCGCCACGCAGGATCACGTGGCAGTCCTTGTTGCCATTGGTCTGCACGATGGCCACCTGGCCATTCTTGTGCACCGACAGGAAGTGGTGGCCGCGCGCCGCCGCCTGAATGGCGTCGGTGGCGATGCGGATGTTGCCGTCGGTACCGTTCTTGAAGCCGATGGGCGCCGACAGGCCCGAGGCCAACTCGCGGTGCACCTGGCTCTCGGTGGTGCGCGCGCCGATGGCGCCCCAGGCGATCAGGTCGCCGATGTACTGGGGCGAGATCACGTCCAGGAACTCGCTGCCCGCCGGCAGGCCCAGGCGGTTGATGTCGATGAGCAGCTGGCGCGCCATGCGCAGGCCCTCGTCGATGCGGTAGCTCTCGTCCAGGTACGGGTCGTTGATCAGGCCCTTCCAGCCGACGGTGGTGCGCGGCTTCTCGAAGTACACGCGCATCACGATCTCCAGCGAGTCGGCGTACTTTTCGCGCTCGGCCTTCAGGCGGCGGGCGTAGTCCAGGGCCGCAGCCGGGTCATGGATGGAACACGGCCCCATCACCACCAGCAGCCGGTCGTCCTGACCGGCCATGATGTTGTGGATGTTGCGGCGGGTGTCGGTGATCAGCTTTTCCACCGCGGTGCCGTGGATGGGGAAGAAGCGGATGAGGTGTTCCGGAGGGGGCAGCACGTTGATGTCCTTGATGCGTTCGTCGTCGGTCTGGCTGGTTTTCTCGACGGGCGCATACCAGGGATTGGCGGTGGCGTTGCTGCTGTTCATGGGAGCGATCCTTCTTGTGGGTTGATGTGTGACGGAAAACGGGGGACGAAAAAAAACCGCCGGGCTTTTGGCACCGGCGGTTTTTGAGGGTTGGGTTGTTGCGTTTACGCGCGCGCCTCTCGTCCGCCGGAGTCCGGGAACCAAAAGTAGGCAAAGTAATAAGCGCGTTGAGCGAACATGGAGCGCGACTCTAGCACGTGAAAAAGGCTTGCCAAGCTGTATTTATGTTCAGGCCGTGCCGCCGACGGTGAGGCGGTCGATGCGCAGCGTGGGCTGGCCCACGCCCACGGGCACGCTCTGACCTTCCTTGCCGCAGGTACCCACGCCGGTGTCCAACTTCATGTCGTTGCCGATCATGCTCACGCGCGTCAGCGCGTCCGGACCATTGCCGACGATGGTGGCGCCCTTCACGGGGTAGAGCAGCTTGCCCTTCTCGACCCACCAGGCCTCGCTGGCCGAGAACACGAACTTGCCGCTGGTGATGTCGACCTGGCCCCCGCCGAAGTTGGTGGCGTACAGGCCCTTGTCGATGCTGGCGACGATCTCGTCCGGATGGCGGTCGCCGCCCAGCATGTAGGTGTTGGTCATGCGCGGCATGGGCAGGTGCGCGTAGCTTTCGCGCCGGCCGTTGCCGGTAGGCGCCACGCCCATCAGGCGGGCGTTGAGCGAATCCTGGATGTAGCCCTTGAGGATGCCGTCCTCGATCAGCACGTTGCGCTGGCTGGGATTGCCCTCGTCGTCCACGTTGAGCGAGCCGCGGCGGTCGGCGATGGTGCCGTCGTCCAGCACCGTCACGCCCTTGGCCGCCACGCGCTGGCCGATGCGGCCACTGAAGGCGCTGGAGCCCTTGCGATTGAAGTCGCCTTCCAGGCCATGGCCCACGGCCTCGTGCAGCAGGATGCCGGGCCAGCCAGGGCCGAGCACCACGACCATCTCCCCGGCGGGGGCCGGGCGCGATTCGAGGTTGGTCAGGGCCGAGTTGACGGCATGGTCGACGTATTCCGCGATCTGCTCGTCGCCGAAGTAGGCCAGGCCGAAGCGGCCACCGCCGCCGCCGGAGCCGGTCTCGCGGCGGCCGTTGTGCTCCGCGATGACTGTGACCGACAGCCGGACCAGCGGCCGCACATCGGCAGCCAGCGTGCCATCGGCGCGGGCCACCAGCACCACGTCGTACTCGCTCGCCAGACCGGCCATGACCTGCGCGATGCGCGGGTCGCGGCTGCGGGCCAGCTTCTCGACTTTTTCGAGCAGCGCCACTTTGGCGGTGCTGTCGAGCGTGGCGATGGGGTCGATGCCGCCGTAGAGCTGGCGGCTGGGCGCCACCTTGCGCGCGGGCGCCTTGACCCGGCCCGACTTGCCGGCCGTGGCGATGGCGCGCACGGTACGAGCCGCGTCGAGCAGCGAGGCCTCGGAGATGTCGTCGGAATAGGCGAAGGCGGTCTTTTCGCCGCTGACCGCACGCACGCCCACGCCCTGGTCGATGGAGAAGCTGCCCGTCTTGACGATGCCTTCCTCCAGGCTCCAGCCTTCGGCGCGGGTGTACTGGAAGTACAGGTCCGCGTCGTCCACCCTGTGCGCGCGGATCTCGGCCAGCGCCTTCGTCAGGTGCGTCTCGTCGAGCCCGAAGGGCGTGAGCAAAAGCTGCTGCGCCGTGGCCAGGCGCTCGAGGGTGGGTTCGCGGGAGATCATCGGCAGATTATTGCTCGCGCCTCCGGGCGCTGCCCCCGTCCTCGCGGATCGGCAGGCCGGGCATCAGGGGCAATGCCGACGCAGTGCGCGCGGCCGCCATCGACGGGCGGCGGCGGGGCGAAGCGGGTCCGGGCGCGTCAACGCTGCAGGCGCTCTCCGGAGACGACAGCGCTGCGCGACCGCGGGGTGATCAGGTCTGCATCAGGCGCCGCGAGCGCGCGATCGACATCAGGATGCCCAGCCCCAGCCCCAGCGTGACCATGGCCGTGCCGCCATAGCTGACGAAGGGCAGCGGCACGCCCACCACCGGCAGGATGCCGCTGACCATGCCCATGTTCACGAAGGCATAGGTGAAGAAGATCATCGTGACGGCGCCTGCCAACAAGCGCGAGAACAGGGTGGGCGCCGACGAGGCGATGGCCAGGCCGCGGAAGATCAGGAAGGTGAAGCCGCAGATCAGGAACAGGTTGCCGGCCAGGCCGAATTCCTCGGAATAGGCCGCGAAGATGAAGTCGGTGGTGCGCTCGGGGATGAATTCCAGGTGCGTCTGCGTTCCCTGCATGAAGCCCTTGCCGCCCAGCCCGCCGGAGCCGATGGCGATCATGCCCTGGATGATGTGGAAGCCCTTGCCCAGCGGGTCCCGGAAGGGATCGAGCAGCGTGCACACCCGCTGGCGCTGGTACTCGTGCAGGACGCGCCAGTCGACGCCGTCGGCGCATAGCTGCGGCTCATACCAGACGATCAGCGTCACCGCGATGGCGATGATGATCACCGGCGGCACGATCAGCTTCCAGGGCAATCCGGCGAAGAAGATCACCGACAGGCCGGCGGCCAGCACCAGCAGCGAGGTGCCCAGGTCGGGCTGCTTCATGATCAGCCCGACCGGCACCGCGAGCAGCACGAAGGAGACGACGAAATCCAGCGGCCGCAGTTGCCCCTCGCGCCGCTGGAACCACCAGGCCAGCATCATGGGCATGGCGATCTTCAGGATCTCGCTGGGCTGGATCACGAGGCCTACATTGAGCCAGCGCGTGGCGCCCTTCTTGGTGACGCCGAACAGCGCCACTGCCACGAGGAGCGTGACGCCGAACACATACAGGGGCACCGCAAGACTCATCAGCCGCTGCGGCGGCACCTGGGCCACCACGAACATGATGCCTGCCGCCAGCAGCATGTTGCGCCCATGGTCCGAGAAGCGGGTGCCGCTGTCGTAGCCCGACGAATACATGGCCACCATGCCGGTGGAGGCCAGCACCAGCAACGCCAGCACCAGCAGGATGTCGAAGCCCTGGAACACGGGCGCGATGCGGCGCAGGAGCGAGGGGCGCTGGAAGACGGCGGACATGAGGCGCGCGATTATCCGCGTCGACCGCTACAGTGCGGCGAATGCCCACCACCCACCTGCTCTACCTGCATGGCTTTCGCTCATCGCCGCAATCGGCCAAGGCCCGGGCGATGGCGGCGCGGATGGCGGCGGGCCATCCGGGCGTGCATTGGTGGTGCCCGCAGTTGCCGCCTTCGCCACGCGCCGCGGCGGAACTGATCGCGCAGGGCACGGCGGACTGGCCCGCCGAGCGCATGGCGGTGGTCGGCTCGTCGCTCGGGGGCTTTTATGCGACCTGGCTGGCGTCGCGCACCGGCTGCCGCGCGGTGCTGGTCAACCCGGCCGTGGATCCCGCGCGCGATCTCGCGAAGTACATCGGCGAGCAGACCGCCTGGCACGACCCCGAAGCGCACTTCTTCTTCCGCCCCGAGTACATCGACGAGCTGCGCGCCCTGCAGACCGGCGCGCTGCCGGACCCGCAACGCCTGATGGCCGTCATCGCCAAGGGCGACGAGGTGCTCGACTGGCGCGAGATGACGGCCCGCTACCCCGGCAGCCTGCTGCGCGTGGTCGAAGGTGGCGACCATGCGCTGTCCGATTTCGAGACGGCGCACCTGGAGGCCGTGATCGCCTTCCTGCAGCCGGCCTGAGCCCCCTGCGTGCCCGGCGCGCTGCAGAGCGCGTGTGACAATCGCCGGATGTTTGTGTTGTTCGAAGAAGCCGGCAAGTACCTCGGCGGCCGCGTGCTGTCCGAGGCCGAAGCATCGGCGCAGGTGGAGCTGGAAAGCGGCAAGCGCGTCAAGGTCAAGGGCGCGAACATCGTGCTGCGTTTCGACAAGCCGGCGCCCGCTGAGCTGATCGCCGAGGCGCGCGCGCTGGCCGCGACGATGGACCTGGACCTGGCCTGGGAATTCGCGTCCGACGAGGAATTCGGCTTCGCCGAACTCGCGGCCGACTATTTCAGCGACAAGCCCACGCTGGCGCAGCAGGCCGCCGCCCTCTTCGCGTTGTTCGAGGCGCCGCACTACTTCCGCCGCAGCGGCAAGGGGCGTTTCCGCAAGGCCCCGGCCGAGATCGTGCAGCAGGCCCTGGCCGCCATCGAAAAGAAGAAGGCCGTCCAGGCACAGATCACCGAATGGGCCGGCGAGCTGGTGGCCGGCCGCTGCCCGGCGCCGATCCGCGAGCAGCTCTACCGCATCCTCTTCAAGCCCGACAAGAACGCACCCGAATACAAGGCCGTGGTCGAGGCCGCCCGCACCGCGCAGCGCCCGCCGCTGGAGCTGCTGACCACAGCCGGCGCCATCGACTCGTCCTATCAGTTCCACTGGAAGCGCTTCCTCTTCGAGAACTTCCCCAAGGGCACGGGCTTCCCGGCCTCGCTCACCGCGCCCGCGGTGGCCGACGACCTGCCGCTGGCCGAGGGCGTCGAGGCCTTCTCCATCGACGACTCGCAGACCACCGAGATCGACGATGCGCTGTCCGTGCAGGGCCTGGGCAGCGGCACCGTGACCGTGGGCGTGCACATCGCCGCGCCCGGCCTGGCGCTCGCGCCCGGCGACGCGCTGGACCAGGTGGCGCGCACGCGCATGTCCACCGTCTACATGCCGGGCCACAAGATCACCATGCTGCCCGACGCGGTGGTGCAGACCTACACCCTGCTCGAAGGCGCGCCGCGCCCGGCGGTGTCGCTCTATGCCCGCTTCGACGAGGCCACGCTGGCGCTGCAGGGCATCGAGACGAAGATCGAGCGCGTGCCGGTGGTCGCCAACCTGCGCCACGACCAGCTAGACGCCGTGATCGACGAGGCCTGGCTGGAGGCGCCCGCCGCCACCGGCGGCCCCGACGAGGCGCAGCGCCTGCATGCGCCGCTGGCCTTCCTGTTCCGCCTGGCCAAGGCCCTGAAGGCGCAGCGCGAAGTCGTGCGCGGCAAGCCCGAGAGCTTCAACCGCCCCGACTACAACTTCCGCCTCGTCGGCCATGAGGACCGGCCCGAGCCCGACGGCAGCGAGACCGTGCAGATCACGACCCGCCGCCGCGGCGCGCCGCTGGACCTGATCGTCTCCGAGGCCATGATCCTGGCCAACAGCAGCTGGGGTGGCTGGCTCGGCGAACTGGGCGTGCCCGCGCTCTACCGCAGCCAGGCCAGCCTCGCGCCCGGCATCAAGGTGCGCATGGGCACCAAGGCCCTGCCGCACGCCGGCCTGGGCGTGAAGAGCTATGCCTGGAGCACCTCGCCGCTGCGCCGCTACACCGACCTGGTCAACCAGTGGCAGATCATCGCGGCCGCGCGCCACGGCAAGACCGCGGCGCTGGCTGCGCCCTTCAAGCCCAAGGATGCGGGCCTGTTCTCCATCCTCTCCGGCTTCGACGCGGCCTACACCACCTACAACGCCTACCAGTCCGGCATGGAGCGCTTCTGGACGCTCAAGTACCTGCAGCAGCACGGCATCCGCGAGCTGGAGGCCACGCTGGTGCGCGACGCCGGCGGCGGCGAGGCGCTGGCCCGCGCCGACACGCTGCCGCTGGTGCTGCCGGTGATCGGTGCCCAGGGCCTGCCGCGCGGCGCCCGTGTGCGGCTGCGCCTGGGTGACATCGACGAAATCGCGCTGGCCGTCAACGGCAGCGTCATCGAGCGCCTGGACGCCGAGGCAGCGCCCACGGCCGACGATGCCGAGGCCGACGAGGAAGAAGCCGCCACCGGCGCCCTGACCATCGCCGTCGACGTGAACGACGCCGAACCCGAGGCCGCCGCGCCCACGCCCGCGGCCTGATCCTGCTGCGCCCTTTCGCCATGCGCCTGGCCGACCTGACTCCGCTGCAGATGGCACTGGGTGTGTCGCTGCTGGTGCATGCAGCGGTGCTGGGCGTGCGCTTCGCCGATCCGGCGGCCTTCGACCGCGTACTGCAGGAGTCGCCGCTGGAGATCATCCTCGTCAACGCCCGCAGCCCCCAGACCGACCTGCCGGCCAAGCCCTCGGCCCTCGCCCAGGCCACGCTGGCCGGCGGCGGCCACCTCGAGCGCGGCCGCGCCACCAGCCCGCTGCCGCCCTCGGCCTTCAGCGCCGTCGGCGATTCGGACCAGGATGCGCAGCGCCGCATCGACGCACTGCAGGAGCAGCAGCAGATGCTGCTGGCCCGCGTGCGCAAGCAGCTGGCCGCCCTGCCTGCGCCCGATCCCACCCGCGTCGGCCAGACGGCCGACAGCACCGCGCAGGAGGAGCGCCGGCGCCAGTTGCTGGACCTGCTCGCCGAGATCGAGCGCCGCGTCAACGAAGAGAACGCCCGCCCCAAGCGCCGCTACATCAGCCCCTCCACGCGCGAGGTGGCCTACGCCGGCTACGTGGACGCCCTGCGCCGGCGCATCGAGGCGCGCGGCACGCAGAACTTTCCCGAGGCGCGCGGCCAGAAGCTCTACGGCCAGCTCACGCTGCTGATCACCGTCAACCACGACGGCCGCCTGCTGGCGACCGAGCTGGTGGAAAGCTCCGGCAATGCCGACCTGGACCGCCGCGCCCAGGCCATCGTGCGCAGCCTGGGCAACTTCGGTCCCTTCACCGACGCCATGCGCCGCCAGGCCGACCAGATCGTGCTGCCCTCGCGCTTCCGCTTCACCCGTGACGAGACGCTGGAGACCCAGGTGTCCGCCACGCCGCAGTGAGCCACCACCCCGCTTCTTTCTTCGACCGCATCAGAAACCCATGGACCGCTACTGCGTGATGGGCAACCCGGTGGCGCACAGCCGCTCGCCGTGGATCCACGCCCGCTTCGCCCAACTCACCGGCCAGACGCTGGACTATGGACGCCGCGAAGTGGCGCCCGGCGCCTTTGCGCAATCCGTCGCCGACTTCCGCCGAGAGGCCCAGGAGGCGGGTCACCGGGCTGGTGGCTGCAATGTCACGGTGCCCTGCAAGTTCGACGCCGCCACCCTGGCGGGCGACCGCCTGAGCGACCGCGCGCGCCTGGCCGGCGCGGTCAACACGCTGCGCTTCGATGCCGACGGCGGCGTCTTCGGCGACAACACCGACGGCGCTGGTCTCGTGACGGACATCCAGGTCCATGCCGGCCGCAGCCTTGCCGGGGCGCGCGTGCTGCTGATCGGTGCCGGCGGCGCGGCGGCAGGCGTGCTGGGGCCGCTGCTCGATGCCCGGCCGGCGCGCCTCGTGCTGGCCAACCGCACCCTGCCCAAGGCCGAGGTGCTGGTCACCCAGCACAACGCCGTGGCGGCACGCGCCGGCTGCGCCTTGCAGGCCTGCAGCCTCGACGTGCTGGGTGACGGTGAGCGCTTCGACATCGTCGTCAACGGCACCGCCGCCAGCCTGGCCGGCGCCGGCGTGCCCGTGCCAGCCCGCGTGCTCGCCGAAGGCGCGCTGGCGCTGGACATGATGTACGGCCCGGCCGCCGCGGGCTTCCTGGCCTGGGCGCGCGCGCATGGGGCGGTGGGGCGTGACGGCCTGGGCATGCTGGTCGGCCAGGCGGCCGAGTCCTTCGCCCTGTGGCGTGGGGTGCGGCCCGACGCCGCGCCGGTGCTGGCCGAGCTGCGCGCCCTCGTCGACGCCGGCACCGCATGATGCGTGCGTTCGCACGCTGGCTGGTCTGCCTGCTGTTGGCGGGCATGGCGCTGCAGCTGTTCTTCCTGCTGCGCATCGCGCTCATGCTCGTGCTCGATCCGCAGTCCACCAGCTTCCAGCGCTCGGAGATGTGGCGCCTCGCGCGGCAGGACGGGCCGCGCGCGCAATGGAGCCAGAGCTGGGTGCCCTACGAACGCATTGCCGATCCGCTCAAGCGCGCCGTCATCGCCAGCGAGGATGCGGCCTTCACCGAGCATGGCGGTGTGGAATGGGAAGCCATCGAACGTGCCCGGCAACGCAACGCCCGTGCCGAGGAACTGGCCGCGCGCCGGGCCGCGCGCGCCACGGCGCAGGGCCGGCCCAGCCGCCCGCCGCAGCTGCGCGGTGGCTCCACCATCAGCCAGCAGCTGGCCAAGAACCTGCTGCTCTCGGGCGAGCGCACGCTGCTGCGCAAGGGCCAGGAGCTGGTGCTGACGCAACTGCTGGAGCTCTTTCTGGGCAAGCGCCGCATCCTCGAGATTTACCTCAACAGCGTGGAATGGGGCGAGGGCGTCTTCGGTGCCGAGGCCGCGGCGCGCCACTACTTCGGCAAGGGCGCCGACCGCCTGACGGCCAGCGAGGCCGCGCGGCTGGCCGTCATGCTGCCCAGCCCCAAGTTCTACGAGAAGCGGCCCTATTCGCCCTACCTCAACGGCCGGGCCGCCACCATCGTCGCGCGCATGGGCGCGGTCGAGCTGCCCTGACCCCCGCCCGTATCATCGACCGATGTACCTTGCCAAGCTGACGGGCGCCCTGCTGCTGGGCGTCACGCGCCTGCTCACCGGGGCCCAGGCGCGCTGGTGGGGCTGCCCGCCCAAGGCCGAGCAGCGCATCTACTTCGCCAACCACCAGAGCCACATCGACCTGGTCATGATCTGGGCCGCCCTGCCTGGCGAACTGCGCAGCATCACCCGGCCCATCGCGGCCCGCGACTACTGGGCCAATTCGCCCGTCAAGCGCTGGATCACCACCGAAGTCTTCAACGCCATCTACGTGGAACGTGGCGGGACGCCCGCCCCGGCCGAGGACGGCGCCGCGCCGCCCGACCCGATGGCGCCGCTGCAGCCGCTGATCGATGCGCTCCGAAGCGGCGACTCGATCATCATCTTTCCCGAAGGCACGCGCGGCCACACGGGCGTGCCGCAGAAGTTCAAGTCGGGCCTCTACACGCTGGCGCAGATGTTCCCGGAGGTGGTGCTGGTGCCGGCCTGGATCGACAACGTCCAGCGCGTGATGCCCAAGGGTGAGGTGGTGCCCGTGCCCATCCTGTGCTCGGTGACCTTCGGCGCGCCGGTGCGCGTGGAGCCGGGCGAGGAGCGGCGCGCCTTCCTGGACCGTGCGCGCGACGCCGTGGTCGCCCTGCGGGACGTGTAGGAAGGACACCGCTCCATGGAAAACTTCCTGCGCAACCTCGGCCCCTCACAGCAGGTGGCCGCCCTCTTCGTGCTGGTCTTCGGCATCCTGGCCCTGGTCAGCGCGGCCCTCTTCTTCGTCGGCCTGCGCGAGCGTCGCAACCCCGTGCACGGCGAGGCCTGGGAAGAAGAACTCGCCCACCTGCGTGCGCTGCTGCGCACCACCTGGGTCATGGTCATCGTCTTCTGGATCGGCTGGGCACTGGGCGAGACGGTGGCCACGGTGCTCTTCGGCCTCATCGCCTTCCTGGCGCTGCGCGAGTTCATCACCCTTTCGCCCACACGGCGCGGTGACCATCGCAGCCTGCTGCTGGCCTTCTTCGTGGTCCTGCCGATCCAGTTCGTGCTGGTGGGCACGGCCCGCTTCGACCTGTTCACGGTGTTCATCCCGGTCTATGCCTTCCTGGCGCTGCCCACGGCCGCCGCGCTGGCGGACGACCCGGACCACTTTCTGGAGCGCAATGCCAAGCTGCAGTGGGGCATCATGGTCTGCGTCTACGGGCTGTCGCATGTGCCAGCGCTGCTGTTGCTGCAGTTCCCCGGCTACGCCGGCAAGAACGCCTTCCTGGTGTTCTTCCTGGTTGCGACAGTGCAGACCTGCATGCTGGTGCAGCACCTGATCTACCGGCACCTGGCCGCCTCCGGCAGCGACAGTCAGGCCGGCCCACCGGCCCCGCCCGGCCGTGGCGGTCTGCTGCGCCAGATCCTGCGGCCCCGCGCACCCATCGCACCGCATGTCAGCCGCAGCTTCAACTGGGCCAGCTGGGGCGTGGGCATGGGCGTGGCCAGCTTCGTGGGGGCGCTGCTGTCCTTCATCACGCCCTTCCATTTCTGGCAGGCCTTCGTGGCCGCGCTGGTGGCCTGCGTGGCGGGCTCCATGGGCCACCTGGTGATGAAGGCCCTCAAGCGCGACCGCGGCGTGCCGCACTGGGGCCGAAAGGGCGTGGGCATCACCGGCGCCAACGGCCTGCTGGACCGGGTGGATGCGCTGTGTTTCGCCGCACCCATCTTTTTTCACTCGGTCCGCTGGTACTTCAACGCATGACGGCGATGCGCGTACTCGGCATCGATCCAGGGCTGCAGACCACCGGCTTCGGCGTGGTCGACGTGGACGGCCATGCGCTGCGCTACGTGGCCAGCGGCACCATCAGCACACGGCACTTGGCGACCACGGCGCTGCCGGCGCGGCTCAAGGTGCTGTTCGATGGCATCGGCGAGCTCAGCCAGCGCTACCAGCCGGATGCGGCGTCGGTGGAGATCGTGTTCGTCAACGTCAACCCGCAGTCCACGCTGCTGCTGGGCCAGGCCCGCGGCGCCTGCCTGACAGCCCTGGTGACCCACGGCCTGCCGGTGGCGGAGTACACCGCCACACAGATGAAGCAGGCGGTGGCCGGCCATGGCCGTGCCGCCAAGGCGCAGGTGCAGGAGATGGTGCGCCGGCTGCTGGAGCTGCCCGGCCTGCCCGGCAGCGACGCGGCCGATGCGCTGGGGCTGGCCATCACCCATGCGCAGGTGGGTCGGGTGCGGGCCCGGCTCGGTGCGGCCACCACGCTGCAGCCGCGCGCCAGTGGGCTCTACAAGGGCGGTCGCTCGCGCTGAGGGACGGGCGCCTGCCCCGACAAGCCGGTCGCTTGCGTGGAGGGCATGACCGAGTCAGAACAGCCTCGGCCCCGGCGTCGCAACGCTTCCTACTGCCGCGCCGTGGCCGTATCGCTCACCCAGCTGGCAGAGCGCCCGATGCTCTCCAGCAGGTGCTCCGTGAAGGCCCGCACCTTGAGGCTGGCCTGCGGCGCCGCCCGCAGCATGTAGATGCCGCTGGCCGGCTGGCGCGGCGCGCCTTCGAGCTGGAGCTCGACGATGCGGCCGGCAGCCAGGTCCTCGCCGATGGCCCAGTTCGGCATCAGCGCGATGCCCAGGCCCTGCGCCGCGCAGTGGCGGCGCGAGTCGCAGTCGTCGCTTTCCAGCACGAAGTGTGGCGGCTGGCTCCAGTCGAAGCCGTCGAGCTCGCGCCAGCCCCGGGCGCTGGTGCTGTGCTGGCGGTCGATCAGCCGGTGATGGGTCAGGTCCTCGAAGCGTTCGGGCCGCCCGTGGCGCGCCAGGTAGGCGGGCGAGGCGCCCATGATGTAGCGCTGGCTGCCGATGCGCTGGCCCACCAGGCTGCTGTCGGGCTGCGGCCCGATGCGGATCACGAGGTCGAAGCGCTCCAGCACCGGGTCGACCAGGCGCTCGGTCAGCTCCAGTTCCACCCGCAGTGCGGGGTGGCGCTCGAACAGTGAGCCCAGGTGCGGCACCACATGCCGGCGGCCGAAGGCCGGCACGCAGCTCACGCGCAGCAGGCCCTGCACGCTGCGGTCGAGTGAGACGACCTCGCTGCGTGCGTCGGTCATGTCGCGCAGGATCTTTCGGGCCCGCTCCAGCAGCAGCACGCCCGCCTCGGTGGGCACCAGCGCGCGGGTGGAGCGGGTGAAGAGCGGCACCTTCAGGTCCTGCTCCAGCGCATCGATCTGGCGTGCCACCGATGAGGCCACCATGCCGCGTCGGCGCGCCACCGCCGAGAAGCTGCCGGCCTCGGCCACGTCGACGAAGACGGCCAGGGATTCGGCGAAGCGGATCGATTCCATCTGTGCAGACCTCGCAAAGGCGTTTGGCAGACGCAGCGGATTCTGCAGATGCCACGCAAAGAATAGCATCCGGTCCACTCCACAAGAACCAGGAATCGCTCATGTTCCACGCAGAGACAAGGCGCGGCGGCGCCTCCCGCCGCAGCCTCATCGGCCAGGGCCTCGCACTCGGCCTCGGCCTGTTCGCGGCCGGCGCGGCGCTGGCACAGCCGGCCTATCCCTCGCGCCTCGTGACCATCGTCGTGCCCTTCGCGGCCGGCGGCACGGTCGACAAGGTGGCGCGCCAGATCCAGGAACCGCTGGCCGCCCGCCTGGGCCAGCAGGTGATCGTCGACAACCGCGGCGGTGCCGGCGGCACCATCGGCATGGCGCTGGTGGCCAAGGCCGTGCCCGATGGCCACACGGTGGCGATGGTGTTCGACTCCTACGCGACCGAGCAGCACATCTATCCCCGGCTGACGTACTCCACCGAGCGCGACCTCACCGGCGTGTCGTACATCGCCCGTTCGCCCATGGTGCTGGTGGTGCCGGCCGCCTCGCCCTACCGGACGCTGCAGGACTATGTGGCGGCCGCCAAGGCTGGCAACGGCGTCTCCTATGCCTCGGTGGGCGCCGGCAGCTCCAACCACCTGGCGGCCGAGCTCTTCCTGGAGACCGCCGGCGGCAAGGGCACGCATGTCCCCTTCAAGGGCGGCGGCCCAGCCATGACCGACCTGATGGGCGGCCATGTGGATTCGATGATCGCCAGCCTGCCGCTGGTGCTGCCGCAGGTGCAGAGCGGCAAGCTGCGCGCCCTGGCCGTGACCTCGCCGCAGCGAAGCGCGGCCCTGCCCGACGTGCCGGCCGTGGCCGAGCGCTACAAGGGCTTCGAGGTCTATTCCTGGGTCGGCATGGTGGCGCCCGCCAAGGTGCCGGCGCCGGTGCTCGACCGCCTGGCGGCCGACGTGACCGCGACGCTGCGCCAGCCCGAGGTGGCCAAGCGCCTGGCCGAGGGCGGCTTCGAGGTGGTGGCCGGCTCGCGCGAGGCGATGAACCAGCTCGTTCGCAGCGAAAGCGCCCGCTGGGGCCGCCTGATCAAGGCCCGCAACATCGTCGCCGAATGAAGCCCTTCGTCTACGAAAGCCGGGCGCAGCGCGTGCTGTTCGGCAACGGCACGCTCGCGAAGGTTGCAGCGGAAGTCGATGCCCTGGGCGCACGCAAGGCGCTGGTGCTGTGCACGCCGCCGCAGCGGGCCCAGGCCGAACAGGTGGCCGACCTGCTTGGTGAACGGGCGGCGGGTGTGTTCGACGGCGCGGTCATGCATGTGCCCATAGCGGCCGCGCGAGAGGCGCGGGCCGTGGCGCAGCGCCTGGGCGCCGACTGCGCGGTGGCGGTGGGCGGCGGTTCCACCATCGGCCTGGGCAAGGCCATCGCGCTGGACTCGGGCCTGCCGATCCTGGCCGTGCCCACCACCTATGCCGGCTCGGAGATGACGCCCATCTACGGCCTCACCGACGAGGGCGTGAAGCGCACCGGCCGCGACCCGCGCGTGCTGCCGCGCACGGTGATCTACGACCCGCAACTCAGCCTGGGCCTGCCCGTGGGCCTGTCGGTGGTCAGCGGCATCAACGCCATGGCCCATGCGGCCGAGGGCCTGTATGCCGACGACGCCAACCCTGTCACCCAGTTGATGGCCGAGGAAGGCCTGGCCGCGCTCGGCCGCGCCCTGCCGGCCATCCATGCCGACAGCGGCGATCAGCAGGCCCGCGCCGATGCGCTCTACGGCGCCTGGCTCTGTGGCACGGTGCTGGGCAGCGTCGCCATGGCCCTGCACCACAAGCTGTGCCACACGCTGGGCGGCAGCTTCAACCTGCCGCATGCCGAGACGCACACCATCGTGCTGCCGCATGCGCTGGCCTACAACGCGCCGGCCGCACCCGCGGCCATGACACGCATCGCCCGTGCCCTCGATGCGGAAGATGCCCCGCTGGCGCTGTACGAGCTCGCCCGTCGCCACGGTGCGCCGGTGGCCCTGAAGCAGATCGGTTTGCGCGAAGAGGACCTGGACCGCGCCTGCGCGCTGGCGATGCAGAACCAGTACCCGAACCCTCGCCCGCTGGAAGCCGTGGCGCTACGCCGGTTGCTGCAGAACGCCTACGACGGCGTGCCGCCCGCAGCGTGACGGCGTGCGCGGCCTGCGCGGGTCAGGCCAGTCGCTCGGCGATCAGCACGGCGAAGAAGCCGAGCGCCGCGAGGAAGGTCCACTTGAAGACGATCCAGCCCAGGCGCCGGTAGCGCATCTGGCCGGTGGCCGCATAGAAGGCGAAGCACACGCCCGCCACCAGCAGCAACAGAAGGATGACCCAGCGGAAGAGCAGCATGCGAAGGGGGGCGTGCGCCTTACCAGGCGCGGGCGATCTCGCCGAAGCCGCGCGGGGCCTGGCGCGTGTCCTCGAAGGTCACGATCTCGTAGGCATCGGACTGCGCCAGCAGTTCGCGCAGCAACTTGTTGTTGAGCGCATGGCCCGAGCGGAAGGCGCTGTAGGCGGCCAGCAGCGGCTTGCCGACGATGTAGAGGTCGCCCATGGCGTCCAGGATCTTGTGCTTGACGAATTCGTCGTCGTAGCGAAGACCGCCGGCATTGAGCACCTTGTGGTCGTCCATGACGATGGCGTTGTCCAGCCCGCCGCCCAGGGCCAGGCCCCTGCTTCGCATGTACTCGACCTCCTTGGTGAAGCCGAATGTGCGCGCGCGGGCGATGTCGCGGGCGTACTGGCCCACGCTCAGGTCGAACTCGTAGCGCTGCCCGGTCGCGTTGACCACGCGGTGATCGAAGTCGATCTCGAAGCTCAGCTTGAAGCCGTGATAGGGCTCCAGCCGGGCCCACTTGAGGTGGTCACCCTCGCCTTCTCGCACCTCCACGGGCCGCAGTACGCGGATGAAGCGGCGCGGCGCCTTCTGCAGTTCGATGCCCGCGCTCTGCAGCAGGAAGACGAAGGACGATGCCGAGCCGTCGAGGATCGGCACCTCGTCGGCCGTGATGTCGATGTAGAGGTTGTCCAGCCCCAGGCCGGCGCAGGCCGACATGATGTGCTCCACCGTCTGCACCTTGGCGCCCCCGGTGGAGACCGTGGACGCCAGGCGGGTATCGGTCACCGACTCGGCCCGCATGGGGATGTCCACCGGCTCGGGCAGATCGACACGCCGGAACACGATGCCCGTGTCCGCCGGCGCAGGCCGCAGCGTCAGCTCCACGCGCTGGCCACTGTGCAGGCCGACGCCCACGGCGCGGGTGATGGACTTGAGGGTTCGTTGTTGCAGCACGGCGGGCATTCTAGATTTCGGCATCCCTCGCGGAATCCTCCGAAGCGCCTATGACCGTGATAGCCGTAAGGAGGCGTAAGCCCATGGTCGCGGGTCCCGACGCAACAAATTGCCATGCGTCGTTCGCCGCATGGCAACCGGGTTCGCACCGCAGCCGCAGGCTGCCGGTGCCCTCTTCATTCGAGCGCAGGACGACTGATGGTGCAGCGGGCGTAGCGAGCGGTCCGAGGTCGCATCGAGCATCGCAGCCGTACTCGGGTACGGCGAGAAGCACAGATGCGAGATCGGGCCGCGCAGTAGCCCGATGCGCCGTCAGTCAGCTTGGCGGCGGAGGAACGCGGGGATCTCGAAATCGTCCATCCCGCCCGACGACAGCGCATCCACCTTGGCGGCGGCCATCGTCCGGTTGGTACGCCACACGCTGGGCACGGCCATGCCGTCGTACTTGGCCTGGCCGGCGGTGCCGGAGGCCACGCCGCTGGCCAGCGCGCCGCCCAGGGTGGGGACCTGGAAGGCCACGTTGTCGGTGCCGGTGCGGATGACCTGCAGTTCGGGCTGGCCACGGCCGGCGGCCGGACGCGACAGGCCGGTGGCCACCACGGTCACGCGCATGTCGTCGCCCAGGCTGTCGTCGTAGGCGGCGCCGTAGATGACGTTGGCTTCGGGCGAGGCGTAGGCGCGGATGGTGTTCATCGCCAGCTTCGATTCCGACAGCTTCAGCGAGCCCTTCGAGGCCGTCACCAGCACCAGCACGCCCTTGGCGCCGGACAGGTCGATGCCTTCCAGCAGCGGGCAGGCCACGGCCTGCTCGGCAGCGATGCGGGCGCGGTCCGGGCCGTTGGCCGAGGCGGTGCCCATCATGGCCTTGCCGGGCTCACCCATCACGGTGCGCACGTCTTCGAAGTCGACGTTCACGCCGCCGTACTCGTTGATGATTTCCGAAATACCGCCGACGGCGTTCTTCAGCACGTCGTTGGCGTGGGCGAAGGCCTCGGCCTGCGTCACCTCGTCGCCCAGCACCTCGAGCAGCTTCTCGTTCAGGATGACGATCAGCGAGTCGACATTCGCTTCGAGTTCGGACAGGCCCGACTCGGCGTTGTTCATGCGCTTGCCGCCTTCCCAGTCGAAGGGCTTGGTGACCACGCCGACGGTCAGGATGCCCATCTCCTTGGCCACGCGGGCGATCACGGGCGCTGCACCGGTGCCGGTGCCGCCGCCCATGCCGGCGGTGATGAACAGCATGTGGGCGCCGTCGATGGCGGTGCGGATCTCGTCCACGGCCGCCTCGGCCGCCTCGCGGCCCTTGTCCGGCTTGCCGCCGGCGCCGAGGCCGTTGCCGCCCAGCTGGATGAGCTTGGGCGCGCCGCAGCGGTTGAGGGCCTGGGCGTCGGTGTTGGCGCAGACGAACTGCACCCCCTGCACACCACGCTCCATCATGTGGGTGACGGCGTTGCCGCCGCCGCCACCGACACCGATCACCTTGATCTGCGTGCCTTGGTTGAACTCTTCGACTTCGATCATTTCGATGGGCATCATGAACTCCTGGATCCTTGCAATTGCTGCTTGACTGACGTTGCTGTTGTTGTCGGGGGCTGAGTGGTGGTGGTGGAAGGAAGAACTTCCTGCGGTGGCGGCGGCCCCGTACGTCGCCATCGCTCGTTGAAATGGATGAGGTGGAGCCGAGGTTCTGCGCGGCGCATCAGAAATTCCCCACGATGAAATCCTTGAATCGGCCGAAAGCCGTCTTCACTGAACCATTTTTTTGCGCGACCTTGTAGCCGCGCATTCGGGCATGCCGGGCCTCTTCGAGCAGGCCCATGACCGTGGCGGCGCGCGGCTGGGCCACCATGTCCGACAAAGCGCTGGCGTACTTGGGAATGCCGCGGCGCACCGGCTTCAGGAAGATGTCCTCGCCCAGCTCGACCATGCCCGGCATGACGGCGCTGCCGCCGGTGAGCACCACGCCGGACGAGAGCACTTCCTCGTAGCCCGACTCGCGCACCACCTGCTGCACCAGCTGGAAGATCTCTTCCACGCGCGGCTCGATCACGCCCGCCAGCGCCTGCTTGCTCAGCATGCGCGGGCCGCGGTCGCCCAGGCCCGGCACCTCGACCTGCGTCTCGGGGTCGGCCAGCAGCTGCTTGGCGAAGCCGTTCTCGACCTTGATGTCCTCGGCATCCTTCGTCGGCGTGCGCAGCGCCATGGCGATGTCGCTGGTGATCAGGTCGCCCGCGATCGGGATCACGGCCGTGTGGCGGATGGCGCCGTTGGTGAAGATGGCCACGTCGGTGGTGCCGGCGCCGATGTCCACCAGGCACACGCCCAGTTCGCGCTCGTCCTCGGTCAGCACCGCCAGGCTGGAGGCCAGCGGGTTCAGCATCAGCTGGTCCACCTCCAGGCCGCAGCGGCGCACGCACTTGATGATGTTCTCGGCCGCGCTCTGGGCGCCGGTCACGATGTGCACCTTGGCCTCCAGGCGCATGCCGCTCATGCCGATCGGCTCCTTCACGTCCTGGCCGTCGATCACGAACTCCTGCGGCTCCACCAGCAGGAGGCGCTGGTCGCTGGAGATGTTGATGGCGCGCGCCGTCTCCACCACGCGGGCCACGTCGGTGGTGCTCACCTCGCGGTCCTTCACCGCCACCATGCCGCTGGAGTTGATGCCGCGGATGTGGCTGCCGGTGATGCCGGTGTAGACGCGGCCGATCTTGCAGTCGGCCATCAGCTCCGCTTCCTTGAGCGCCTGCTGGATGCTCTGCACGGTGGCGTCGATGTTGACCACCACGCCGCGCTTGAGGCCGTTGGACGGTGCCACGCCCAGGCCGGCGAGCTTGAGCTCGCCGCCCGGCAGCACCTCGGCCACCACCGCCATCACCTTGGCGGTGCCGATGTCGAGTCCGACGACCAGGTCCTTGTAGTCTTTGGCCATGATGTGTGAGTGTTCCCTCGGGGCTCTCGTTCGTTCTGTCTGTCTGTCTGTCGGTTCGTCCGGCCTAGCGCCGCCGCGCCGCGGGGGCGGCAGGCGCATCGGCCGAGACGGTGGTGACGCCGCGGATGCGCACCGCATAGGCGTCGGCATGGCGCAGGTCGGCGCTTTCGATGGATTCGATGCTGCGGCCGTACTGGGCGGCCACGTGGCGGGCGCTGAGCAGGAAGCGCCGCACGCGCGCCAGCACTTCCTCGGGCGTGCCGCGGCCGATCTCCACCGTGGCACCGGAATCGAGTTCGGCATGCCAGCCGCCACGGGTGGACAGCGTGAGCTCGCTCAACTTCAGTCCGCTGCCGTCGAACACCGGCGCGAGCTCGCGGTACATGCCCAGCACCTGGCTGGCCTGGTCGTCGGGGCCCTGCAGGCGCGGCAGTCCGTCGCCGGCCTCATCGGTGTTGGCCTCGAAGACCTCACCGTAGGTGTTGATCATGCGGGACTCGTCCTCGGCGCCCCACAGCGCGGCCGGCACATGCTCGGTGAGCGTGGCGCGCAGCGCGTTCGGAAACTCGCGCCGCACCACGGCCTTGCGCACCCACGGCACCGACTCGAAGGCCACACGGGCGCGCTGCAGGTCGACCGTGAAGAAATTGCCGGCCAGCCGGGGCGCGACGTTGGCCCGCAGGGTGATCGGGTTGTTGTGCGACACGTCGCCGTCGACGCGGATCACGCCCAGCGGCAGGAAAGGCTGGCGCAGCACCCACCAGCCGCCGGCGGCGAGCAGCATCAGCCCGCACAGCGCGTACAGGACGGTCGCCGTGAGGTTCATGAGGCGCACGTCCAGCGGGACCGCGATGCCATCGGCCATGGGTCAGGCCCCTTCCTTCGGCACGGGCCGGGTGTCCAGCGCGGCCTGGGCCAGGATGCGCAGGCACAACTGCTCGTAGCTCAGACCGGCCGCGCGCGCGGCCATCGGCACCAGCGAATGCCCGGTCATGCCGGGGGAGGTGTTCATCTCCAGCAGGAAGGGCTGGTGGTCGCGCGCACGCACCATGAAGTCGGCCCGGCCCCAGCCGCGGCAGCCCAGGCTGCGGTAGGCCGCGATGGCCAGCTGGCGCACCTGCGCCTCCAGCGCGTCGGGCAGGCCGGCGGGACAGTGGTACTTCACGTCGTCGGTGAAGTACTTGTTCTGGTAGTCGTAGGCGCCCTCGGGCGCGGCGATGCGGATCACGGGCAGCGCGACGGCCCCAGCCCCCGTGCCGAGCACGGCGCAGGTCAGCTCGTCGCCGTCGATGAACTCCTCGCACAGCACCTCGGGGTCGTAGCGCGCGGCCAGTTGCACGGCCTCCTGCATCTGCGAATAGCCCTGCACCTTGGTGACGCCGATGGACGAGCCCTCGTGCGGCGGCTTGACGATCAGCGGCAGGCCCAGGGTGTCGGGCACCTCGCGCACCCGCTCGCGCGACTGGCCATCGGCCTGCAGCAGCACGTGGCGCGGCGTCGGCAGGCCCTCGGCCAGCCACACGCGCTTGGTCATGGTCTTGTCCATGGCCACGCTGGAGGCCATCACGCCCGAGCCGGTGTAGGGAATGCCCAGCAGCTCGAGCGCGCCCTGCACCGTGCCGTCCTCGCCATGGCGGCCGTGCAGCGCGATGAAGCAGCGGTCGAAGCCTTCGTGGCGCAGCTCGGCCAGTTCGCGCTCGGCGGGGTCGAAGGCATGCGCGTCCACACCCAGCGAGCGCAGTGCCTGCAGCACGCCGGTGCCGGACATCAGCGACACCTCGCGCTCGGCCGAGCGGCCGCCGAAGAGCACAGCCACGCGCCCCATGTCGGCTGCCTCGGGCAACGGGGGAAAGACGAACTGCGGGTTCATGCGCGCGGTCCTTGCGACTGTCCTTGTTGTGCAGAGCGCTCCACCACCTGGCCGGCCACCGCGCCGATGGAGCCGGCGCCCATGCACAGCACCACGTCGCCGTCGCGGGCGTTGTCCAGCACCGCCTGCGGGAGCACCCGCACGTCGTCGACGAACACGGGCTCGACCTTGCCCGCCACGCGCAGGGCGCGCGCCAGGCTGCGGCCGTCGGCGGCCACGATGGGCGCCTCGCCGGCGGCATACACCTCGGTCAGCAGCACCGCGTCGGCGCCGCCGAGCACCTTGACGAAGTCCTCGAAGCAGTCGCGCGTGCGGGTGAAGCGGTGCGGCTGGAAGGCCAGCACCAGCCGCCGGCCCGGGAAGGCGCCGCGGGCGGCCGCGATGGTGGCGGCCATCTCCACCGGATGGTGGCCGTAGTCGTCGATCAGCGTGAAGCGCCCACCGCTGGCGGCAGCCACCTCGCCATAGCGCTGGAAGCGCCGGCCCACGCCCTTGAATTCGGCCAGGCCGCGCTGTACCGCCTCGTCAGGCAGGCCCAGCTCGACCGCGATGGCGATCACCGACAGCGCGTTGCGCACGTTGTGCTCGCCGGGCAGGTTGAGCACCACCGGCAGGTCGGGCAGCACCACGCCGTTGCGGCGCTGGGCGGTGAAATGCATCTGGGCGCCCACGGCCCGCACGTCGACGGCGCGCACCTGCGCGTCCTCGCTGAAGCCGTAGCTGGTCACCGGGCAGGTCACCTGCGGCAGGATCTGGCGCACGGCCGGATCGTCCACGCACAGGATGGCCGTGCCGTAGAAGGGCATGCGGTGCAGGAAGTCGACGAAGGCCTTCTGCAGCCGGCCGAAGTCGTGGCCGTAGGTGTCCATGTGGTCGGCGTCGATGTTGGTGACGACCGCCATCACGGGCAGCAGGTTGAGGAAGGAGGCGTCGGACTCGTCGGCCTCGACCACGATGTACTCGCCCTGGCCCAGCCGCGCATTGGCGCCGGCGCTGTTCAGGCGCCCGCCGATCACGAAGGTCGGGTCGAGTCCTGCCGTGGCCAGCACGCTGGCGGCCAGGCTGGTGGTGGTGGTCTTGCCGTGGGTGCCGGCGATGGCGATGCCGCTGCGCAGCCGCATCAGCTCGGCCAGCATGAGGGCGCGCGGCACCACCGGGATCTTCTTCGCGCGGGCGGCGATCACCTCGGGGTTGTCGGCCTGCACGGCGGTGGAGGTCACGACCGCATCGGCACCGGCGATGTTGGCGGCGTCATGGCCCACGAAGGTGCGGATGCCCAGGCCGCCCAGGCGGCGCAGCGTGGCGCTGTCGGCCAGGTCCGAGCCCGACACGCCGTAGCCCAGGTTGAACAGCACCTCGGCGATGCCGCTCATGCCCGAGCCACCCAGGCCGACGAAATGGATGTGGCGGATCGCGTGCTTCATGGCTTGACCAGCTCCTCGCAGGCCAGGGCCACCTGGGCCACGGCATCGGTCTTGCGCATCGCATGGGCGCGTTGCGCGCGCTCGAGCAGCTCGGCGCGCGTCGTCTTCTGGATCAGGTCGGACAAGAGTTCAGGCGTGAGATCGGTCTGCTGCACCAGCCAGGCGCCGCCGGCGTCCGCCAGGAAGCGGGCATTGGTGGTCTGGTGGTCGTCGACCGCGAAGGGAAAGGGGACGAAGAGCGCGGCGGCACCGACCGCGGCGATCTCGGTCACGGTGCTGGCGCCGGCGCGCGCCACGATGAGGTCGGCCGCGGCGAAGGCCTCGGCCGTGTTGTCGATGAAGGGCACCAGCTCGGCCTCGACGCCGGCGGCGGCGTAGTTGGCGCGCAGTTCGTCGATCTGCTTTTCGCCGCTCTGGTGCAGCACCACGGGCCGCTCGGCCGGTGCGATACGGGCCAGGGCCTGCGGCACCACGGTATTGAGCGCCTTGGCGCCCAGGCTGCCACCCACCACCAGCATCCGCAGCCGTCCGCTGCGGGCTTCGAAACGCGCGGCCGGCGCGGCCTGCGACAGGAAGGGCTCGCGCAGCGGATTGCCCACCCAGTCGGCATTCGGCAGCACGTCGGGAAAGGCGCTGAAGCAGCGGTCGGCGATGCGCGCCAGCACGCGATTGACCAGACCGGCCACGGAGTTCTGCTCGTGCAGCACCAGCGGGCGGCCGCGCAGCACGCCCATCATCCCGCCCGGAAAGCTGATGTAGCCGCCCAGGCCGACCACCACGTCGGGCTGGACGCGGCCCACGGCCTGGAAGCTCTGCCAGAAGGCGCGCAAGAGGCGCAGCGGCAGCAGCGCCAGCGTGAGCGGACCCTTGCCGCGCACGCCGCCGAACTGGATCGGCTCGAAGGCGAAGCCGCGCGGCGGCACCAGGCGCTCTTCCATGCTGCCGGGCGCGCCCAACCAGTGCACACGCCAGCCGCGCGCGCGCAGCTCTTCCGCCACGGCCAGGCCCGGGAAGATGTGGCCGCCGGTGCCGCCGGCCATCACGAGCGCGGTGCGGGCACCGGTCATACGCGCCCCCCTCGCATCAGGACTCGGTTCTCATAATCCACGCGCAGCACCACCGCCAGCGCCACCACGTTCATCAGGATGGCCGAGCCGCCGAAGCTCATCAGTGGCAGGGTCAGGCCCTTGGTGGGCAGCGCGCCCAGGTTCACGCCCATGTTGATGAAGGTCTGGAATCCCATCCACACGCCCACGCCCTGCGCGGCCAGTCCGGCGAACACGCGGTCCAGCGCGATGGCTTGGCGGCCGATGTGCATGATGCGGCGGGTGAGCCACAGGAAGAGCGCGATGGCGATCAGCACGCCGACCAGACCCAGCTCCTCGCCGATGACGGCCAGCAGGAAGTCGGTGTGGGCCTCGGGCAGCCAGTGCAGCTTCTCGACGCTGCCGCCCAGGCCCACGCCGAAGATCTCGCCGCGGCCGATGGCGATCAGCGAATGGGAGAGCTGGTAGCCCTTGCCCAGCGCATGCTCCTCGCTGAACGGATCGAGGTAGGCAAAGATGCGCTCGCGCCGCCACGGACTGGCCGCCACCATGGTGGCAAAGGCGACGACCACCAGCATGGCGATCAGGAAGAACATGCGCGCATTCACGCCGCCCAGGAACAGGATGCCCATGGCGATGATGGCGATCACCATGAAGGCGCCCATGTCGGGCTCGGCCAGCAGCAGCATGCCCACCACCACGACGGCCACGCCCATGGGCAGCACGGCGCGGAAGAAGCGCTCCTTGATCTCCATCTTGCGCACCATGTAGCTGGCGGCATAGAAGACCATGGCCAGCTTGGCCAGCTCCGAGGGCTGGAAGCGCATGAAGCCCAGCGGCAGCCAGCGGCGCGCGCCATTCACGTTGATGCCCACGTGGGGAATCAGCACGACCACCAGCAGCAGCAGCGCCACCACGAACAGCCACGGGGCCGTGCGCTCCCAGGTCCGCATGGGTACCTGGAAAGCGATCAGGCCCGCCACGAAGGCAAACACCAGCGAGATGGCATGGCGGATCAGGTGGTAGGACTCGCTGTAGCCGCCGACGCGGTTGAAGCGCGGGTTGTCGCCCATGGCGATGGAGGCCGAGAACACCATCACCAGACCCCACATCAGGAGCGCGAGGGTGACCCACACCAGCGGCTGGTCGAAGCCCGCGACGCGCACCGGCGCGGCGCGGGTCTGGGCGATGTCGGCGCCCCCCAGCCGCACGGGCAGGTGCATGGGCAGCGCGTCCATGCTGCTCTTGGCCGCACGGCGGAACCAGCCGAAGAAGCGGCTGCCCCCTTCGTTGGGGGTGGCGGCGGCGGGCATGCGGGCGCTCATTCTGAAATCCTCCGTGCTGCGCACTGCGGATGCGAGCGCCTGCGGAATGGCCGGGCGGCGCTCATTCGTAGGCCTCCTCGTCGGCCAGCGCCTCGACCGCCTCGCGGAAGACGTCCGCCCGGTGCGCGTAGTCGCGGAACATGTCCAGGCTGGCGCAGGCGGGCGACAGCAGCACGGCGTCGCCGGGCTGGGCCTGGTCGGCGCACAGGCCGACGGCCTCGGGCAACGTGGCGGCGGTGAGCAGGGGCACGCCGGTTTCTGCCAGGGCCTCGCCGATGGCCGGACCGTCGCGGCCGATCAGCACCGCGGCACGCACGTACTGGCGCACCAGCGGCGCCAGCGGCGTGAAGTCCTGGCCCTTGCCGTCGCCACCCAGGATGACGACCAGCTTGCGCTCCAGGCCCAGACCCTGCAGTGCCGCCGCCGTCGCGCCGACATTGGTGCCCTTGCTGTCGTCGAAGTACTCGACCTCGTCGACGATGGCGATTGGCTCCACGCGGTGCGGCTCGCCACGGTACTCGCGCAGGCCGTAGAGCATGGGCGCCAGCGCACAGCCGGCGGCGCTGGCCAGCGCCAGGGCGGCCAGGGCATTCAGCGCGTTGTGCTGGCCCCGGATGCGCAGCGCATCGGCGGGCATCAGGCGCTGAAGATGGATCTCCTCCTGCACCGCGGCGCCGCGGCGCCGCTTGAGGGTCTCGTCGGCCTCGTGGGCGCGCACCAGCCAGGCCAGGCCGTTGACGCGCTCGATGCCGAAATCGCCAGGACGCTGCGGCAGGTCGGCCCCGAAGGTCACATGGGCGCGCAGTTGCGGGCGCTGCAGCCGCACCTTGACCGGCGCGGGCAGCATGCCCATCACGCGGACATCGTCCCGGTTGAGCACCATGAGGCCGGCCTGACCGAAGATGCGGGCCTTGGCCGCGGCATAGGCCTCCATGCCGCCATGCCAGTCGAGGTGGTCCTGCGTGACGTTGAGCACCGTGGCGGCGGTGGGCTCGAAGCCCTGCACGCCATCGAGCTGGAAGCTGGAGAGTTCGAGCACCCATACCTGCGGCAGCGCGTCGGCGTCCATGCATTCGGACAGCGTGTCCAGCAGGGAGGGGCCGATGTTGCCGGCCACCGCGACGGTCTTGCCGGCGCGCTCGACCAGCTGGCCGGTGAGCGCGGTCACCGTGGTCTTGCCGTTGGTGCCGGTGATGGCCAGCACGGCGGGGCGGTAGCCGGGCTCGGGCGCGGGGGGCGGGGCGATGGGCAGGGGCGCGGGCGCTTCGTCGGCGACTTCCTCGTCCGCAGCGACATCGCCGTCGCGGGCCGGCTCGGCGGCGATGTCGGCGTCGGCCGCTGCCGCGTCGGTGGACTGCGCGGGCACGGCGGCGGACGCTTCGGCTTCGGCATCCACCTGCGCCTCGCGCGCGCCATCGGCCGCAGCTCCGTCGGCCGCGGCCTCTTCACCCGGCACCGCCTCAGGCGGCACCCGCAGGTCCGCCAACGCCTGCGCGAACAGGTCCAGCTCGCCACCCACCGGCAGGCCGATGGCCCGCGCCGCATCGACCACCGGGGCGATGGTGGCAGGCGCCAGGCCCGGCGAACGGTAGACCGCGCGCACCGGCTGCCCCTCGACCAGCGCGGCCGTGAGCGGCCCGCCGATGAAGCGCACCTGCGGCAGCTCGGCGGCCAGCGTGGCCAGCTGCGGCGGCGCCTCGCGCGTGTCGGCCACCGTGACATGCGCACCGTGGCGGGCGCACCAACGCGCCATGGCCAGGCCCGAGGCGCCCAGGCCCAGGATCAGCACATGCAGGTCGGCGAGATGCTTCATGGTCTGCCGGTGCTCAACGCAGCTTGAGGGTGGACAGGCCCACCAGGCACAGCAGCATGGTGATGATCCAGAAACGAACCACGACCTGCGTCTCGCGCCAGCCGGACTTCTCGAAGTGATGGTGCAGCGGCGCCATCTTGAGGACGCGCCGGCCTTCGCCGTACTTGCGCTTGGTGTACTTGAACCAGCCCACCTGCGCCATGACCGAGATGGCCTCGACCACGAAGATGCCGCCCATGATGAAGAACACGATCTCCTGGCGCACGATCACGGCCACCGTGCCCAGCGCGCCGCCCAGCGCCAGCGCGCCCACGTCGCCCATGAAGACCTGCGCCGGATGGGTGTTGAACCACAGGAAGGCCAGCCCCGCGCCCGCCATGGCCGAGCAGAACACCAGCAGCTCGCCCGCGCCCGGAATGGATGGGAACAGCAGATAGCGCGAGTACATCGCGTTGCCCGTGATGTAGGCGAACACGCCCAGCGCCGAGCCCACCATCACCACCGGCATGATGGCCAGGCCGTCCAGGCCGTCGGTGAGGTTGACTGCATTGCTCGCGCCCACGATCACCAGGTAGGTGAGGATGACGAAGCCGATGCCGCCCAACGGATAGCTGATCTCCTTGAAGAAGGGCACGATCAGGTTGGTCTTGGGCGGGAAGTCGAGCGCGAAGCCCGAGCGTGTCCAGTTGACGAACAGCTCCAGCACGCGCCAGTTGGAGCTCTCCGAGATGGAGAACAGCAGGTACACCGCGGCCACCAGCCCGATGATGGACTGCCACATGTACTTCTCGCGCGAGCGCATGCCCTCGGGGTCCTTGTTGACCACCTTGCGCCAGTCGTCCACCCAGCCAATGGCGCCAAAGCCCAGCGTCACCCACAGCACGATCCAGACGAAGCGGTTGGACAGGTCGAACCACAGCAGCGTGGCGATGGCGATGGCGAACAGCACCAGCACACCGCCCATGGTGGGCGTGCCGCTCTTGGCCAGGTGCGTCTCCATGGCGTAGCCGCGCACTGGCTGGCCGATCTTGAGCGCGCGCAGCCGGCGGATGACCGCCGGGCCGGCGGCCAGGCCCACCACCAGCGCAGTGAGCGCGGCCATCAGCGCGCGGAAGGTCAGGTACTGGAACACGCGCAGGAAGCCGAGTTCGGGCGACAGCGTCTGCAGCCATTGGGCCAGGCTCATCAGCATGGGCGGGCGTCCGTGTCACGCAGCATGACCGGCCTCCTTGTTGTTGTGCGAACCGGCGACGCCAGCCACCAGGGCCTGCACCACGCGCTCCATCTTCATGAACCGCGAACCCTTGACGAGCACGCTCGATGCAGCGCCGGCCTGGGCCAGCGCCGCGGCGTTGAGGGTCTCGACGGCCTCGAAATGACGGCCGGCCGGGCCGAAGGCCTCCACCGCGTGGCGGCTGGCCTCGCCCAGCGCGAACAGCGCGTCGATGCCGCGCTGGCGCGCCCAGTCGCCCACCTCGGCGTGGAAGCGCGGGCCCTGGTCGCCCACCTCGCCCATGTCGCCCAGCACCAGCAGGCGCGGGCCGGGCAGTTCGGCCAGCACATCGATGGCGGCACGCACGGAATCGGGATTGGCGTTGTAGCTGTCGTCCACCAGCGTGAGGCGGCTGCCGTCGGCGCGCCGCAGGAGCTGGGCCCGCGAGCGGCCGCCGACGGGCTCGAAGGCCGACAGACCGGCGCCGATCGTGTCGACCGGCACGCCGGCCGCGAGAGCGCAGGCAGTGGCCGCGAGCGCATTGCGCAGGTTGTGCCGGCCGGGGATGGCCAGGCGCGCCTGCACGTCGCCGGCGGGTGTGTGGGCCGCGAAGCGCCAGGCCTCGCCGTCCCATTCGGCCTCGGCCAGCGAGACATCGGCCTCGGGCGATTCGCCGAACAGCAGGCAGGTGGCACCAGCGGGCACCAGACCGCGCCACAGCGCCGTGTAGTCGTCGCCATGCGGAAAGACGGCCGTGCCGCCCGCCGCGAGGGCCTGCAGCACGCAGCCGTTCTCACGCGCCACCGCCTCGACCGTGGCCATGAATTCCTGATGCTCGCGCTGCGCGTTGTTGACCAGCGCCACCGTCGGACGGGCGATGGCGGCCAGCCGCGCGATCTCGCCCGGATGGTTCATGCCCAGCTCGACCACGGCCAGGCGATGCTCCGTGCGCAGGCGCATCAGCGTCAGCGGCAGGCCGATCTCGTTGTTGAAGTTGCCCTGCGTGGCCAGGCTGGCCTGCGGCGCGGCGGCGCGCAGGATGGACGCGACCATCTGCGTGACCGTGGTCTTGCCGTTGCTGCCCGTCACGGCCACCAGTGGCAGCGTGAAGCGGGCGCGCCAGCCGGCCGCAATGGCGCCCAGCGCGGCCAGGGTGTCGGGCACTTCCAGGCCGGCGAGGCCCAGTGGCGCCAGACGCCCGGGCTCGGCCACGGCGGCGATGCCACCCTGGGCCTGCACCTGCGGCAGGAAGTCGTGCGCGTCGAAACGCTCGCCGCGCAGCGCGACGAAAAGGTCGCCCGCGGCCAGCGTGCGCGAGTCGGTGTGCACCCGCGCCACGGCGCGGCTGCCCTCACCGACCACGCGCGCACCCGGCACCCAGCCGGCGGCTTCGGACAGCGTGAAAAGAGATTCCATCGATGCGTTCATGCCGACCGGCTCCTGGCAGCAAGCGCCGCCTGCGCCTGGGCGCGATCGGAAAAGGGAAGGCGCCGTCCGGCGACTTCCTGGTAGTCCTCATGGCCCTTGCCGGCCAGCAGCACCACGTCCTGCGCGGCGGCCTCGGCCAGGGCCTCGGCGATGGCGGCGGCACGGTCGACCACGACGTGCGCGGCCTGCGGTGCGGACAGCCCCGCCACGATCTGGTCGACGATGACCTGCGGCGATTCGCTGCGCGGGTTGTCGCTGGTGACGACGACGCGGTCGGCGCCCCGCTCGGCCACGGCGCCCATCAGCGGGCGCTTGCCGGCATCGCGGTCGCCGCCGCAGCCGAACAGGCACCACAGCCGGCCGCCGCGCGCCAAGGCGAAGGGACGCAGCGCGGCCAAGGCCTTCTGCAGTGCGTCGGGCGTGTGCGCATAGTCGACCACCACCAGCGGCAGGCCGGCCTCGGCCGCGACGACATCCATGCGGCCGGGCACGCTGCTCAGGCGGGCGCAGGCCGCGGCCGCGTCGCCCAGCGGCATGCCAAGCGCGCGCAGCGTGCCGATCACGCCCAACAGGTTGGCCACGTTGTAGTCACCCACCAGCGTGGTCGCGACCATGGCTTCGGCACCGCCTTGCTCCACCACCTGGAAGCGCAGGCCCTGCGGCCCATGCCCTGCATCGCGGGCCGACAGGCGCGCGGGCGCACCGGCGGCGGAACAGGTCCACAGCCCGGTCAGGCCGGTGTCCAGCAACTCGCCCGCCAAACGTGCGCCCTGCGGGTCATCGATGTTGATCACCGCCGCCCGCAGGCCCGGCCAGCGGAACAGCTCGGCCTTGGCAGCCCAGTAGCTCGCCATGTCGCCGTGATAGTCCAGATGGTCCTGGGTGAAGTTGGTGAAGACCGCCACTTCGAAATGCAGGCCATCCAGGCGCCGTTCGGCGATGCCGATGGACGAGGCCTCCATGGCGCACGCCTTGACGCCCTTGGCGCCCAGGTCGCGCAGCGCGCGGTGCAGCGTCACCGGGTCGGGCGTGGTCAGGCCGTTGTAGTCGACGGCCGGCGGCACGCCGATGCCCAGCGTGCCGGCAACGGCACAGGGGCCGAAGGCGCTGCCTTCGAGCGCCTGGGCCAGCCACCAGGCGGTGGAGGTCTTGCCGTTGGTGCCCGTGACGGCCAGCAGCGTCATGGCGTCGGCCGGCCGGCCGCACCACGCGGCGGCGATGGGGCCCGTCGCGGCCTTCAAGCCGTCGTAGGCGGCCACGGCCGGCTCATCCGCGAAATCGTAGGTCTCGCTGCCTTCGGCCTCGACCAGGCAGGCAGCCGCGCCCTGCGCCAGCGCCGCACGCACGAAGCGCCGGCCGTCGGTGGCCGCGCCCGGCCAGGCGATGAAGCCGTCGCCCTCGCCCACGGCGCGGCTGTCCACCTGCAGTTGCCCGCGCACGCGCGCGGACAGCCAGGCGGCGGCCTCGTCGGGGGAGTGGAGACGGTGCAGCGTCATCAGAAGCTCTCGTCCACACCCTGTGTCAGCACCAGCGGCTTGACGGCCAGGTCGGGCGCGACGTTCATCATGCGCAGCGTCTGCTGCACCACTTCGCTGAACACCGGGCCGGCCACCGTGCCGCCGTAGAAGTTGCCGTCGCTCGGCTCGTCGATCATGACGCCCACGATGATGCGCGGCTTGTCGATGGGCGCCATGCCCGTGAACCAGCCACGGTACTTGCCCGCGGCATAGCCCTTGCCCACCTGCTTGCGCGCGGTACCCGACTTGCCGCCCACCGAGTAGCCCACCGTCTGTGCCAGCTGGCCCGTGCCGCCGGGGCCGGCGGCCATCTGCAGCATCTTGCGCACCGCCGCGGCCGTGGATGGCGAGAACACGCGCACGCCGGGAGGCGCGTCGCTGCTCTTGAGCATGGTCAGCGGCAGCACCTTCCCGTCGTGCGAGAAGGCGGTGTACGAGTGGCACATCTGCAGCAGCGAGGCCGACAGGCCGTAGCCGTAGGCCATGGTGGCCTGCTCGACGGGCTTCCAGGTCTTCCAGGGACGCAGGCGGCCGGGCGCCGCGCCGGGGAAGGTGATCTGCGGCTTCTGGCCGTAGCCCAGCGCGGTGTAGGTCTCCCACATCTCGCTCGGGCTCATCTTCTGCGCGATCTTGAGGGCGCCGACGTTGCTGGACTTCTGGATCACGCCCTCCACCGTCAGCACGCCGTAGTTGTGGGTGTCGCTGATGGTGAAGCCGCCGATCTGGTAGCGGCCGGGCGTGGTGTCGATGATGGTGCTGGGCTTGACGCGGCCGGCCTCCAGCGCCATGGCCACGGTGATCGGCTTCATGGTCGAGCCGGGCTCGAAGGTGTCGGTGATGGCGCGGTTGCGCAACTGCTCGCCGGTGAGGTTGCGGCGCTTGTCGGGCACGTAGCTCGGATAGTTGGCAAGCGCCAGCACCTCGCCGGTCACCGCGTCGAGCACCACCACGCTGCCGGCCTTGGCGCGGTGCTTGGTCACGGCATCGCGCAGCTTCTGGTAGGCGAAGAACTGCACCTTGGAATCGATGGACAGCTGGATGTCCTTGCCATCCAGCGGCGGCAGGCGCTCGCCCACGCCCTCGACCACGCGCCCCAGGCGGTCCTTGATCACGCGCTGCGAGCCGGGCTTGCCGCCGAGGTCCTTGTCGAAGGCCAGCTCGATCCCTTCCTGGCCATGGTCCTCGACGTTGGTGAAGCCCACCACGTGCGCGGCCGATTCGCCCTCGGGGTACTGGCGCTTGTATTCGCGGGTCTGATAGAGGCCCTTGACGCCCAGGGCGGCGATCTCCTTGGCGATGGGCTCGTCGACCTGGCGCTGGATCCAGACGAAGCTCTTGTCCTCGTCGGCCAGCTTCTTGTCCAGGTCCTGCTGCTTCATGCCCAGCAACTGGGCCACCCGGCGCAGCTTGGTGCGGGTCTCGGGGTCGTTGCGGTCGATGTCTTCCGGAATGGCCCACACACTGGGCGCGATCACGCTGGAGGCGAGGATCAGCCCGTTGCGGTCCAGGATGCGGCCGCGGCTGGCGGCCAGTTCGATGGTGCGGGTGAAACGCACCTCGCCCTGGCGCTGGAAGAAATCCTGGCCGATCACCTGCACATAGGCCGCGCGACCGGCCAGCACCACGAAGCCGAGCGCGATGGCGGCCACGATGAACTTGCTGCGCCACACAGGCGTCTTGCTCGCCAGCAGCGGGCTCGTGGTGTAGCGGACGGAAGGGCCGCGGCTCATCGGGTGCTCCTGGCTGCAGCAGCGGGCGCGCCGGCGGGCACGACGGGCGGTGCCGGCGGCACGGCGGGAATCACCGTGCCATCCGCCCGCACGTACAGCGTGATGGCGGGCGTGGTGGTGCGCATCTTGAGCTTGTCCTTGACCAGCGTCTCGATGCGCAGCGGCGTGGCCTGTGCACGGCGATCGACCTGCAGGCGCTCGTATTCGGTCTCCAGCGTGCGGGCCTCGGCCTGGGCGCGGTAGTACTGGCCGTAGAGCTGGCGCGACTGGTACTGGGTGTGCACCAGCAGCAAGGCGGTGCCGATCACGGCCAGCATGAGCAACAGGTTCAGGCGGGTGATCACGAACGCGACCTCCCGGACCGGCGCGCGTCGTCGGCGTGGCCCTGCATCTCGTGGGGCACGTCCGTGCGCTCGGCCACACGCAGGATTGCGCTGCGCGCGCGCGGATTGGCTGCCACCTCCTCGACCGAAGGCTTGATGCGCTCCAGCGCACGCAGCTTCATGGGCTTGGGCGCGGCGAAGGGGGCACGGCGGTCGTAGACCTCCTTCGAATGCTCGGCGATGAACTGCTTGACGATGCGGTCTTCCAGCGAATGGAAGCTGATCACCGCCAGCCGGCCGCCCGGCGCCAGCACCGACAGGCTGGCGCTCAGCGCCTGTTGCAGCTCTTCAAGCTCGGCGTTGATGAAAATCCGAAGAGCCTGAAATGTGCGCGTTGCAGGGTTCTGGCCCGGCTCGCGGGTTTTGACCGCGCCAGCCACGAGCTCGGCCAGCTCGGCGGTGGTTGAAATTGCGCCCCGTTCTTGTCGGCGAGCAGCAATCGCCTTTGCAATCTGAACAGCAAACCGTTCTTCGCCATAGTCACGGATCACCTCTGCAATCTGCTGTGGTTCGGCTGTGGCCAGCCAGTCGGCCACGCTCTGGCCGCGCGTGGGATCCATGCGCATGTCGAGCGGGCCGTCCAAACGAAAAGAAAAACCCCGGGCGGGGTTGTCGATCTGGGGAGAGCTGACGCCGAGGTCCATCAAGACCCCGGCCACACTGCCGGGTGGCAGTTCCCCCAGGTGGGCGAAGCCCTGGTGCCGGATGGAAAAGCGCGGATCCGCGATCTCCCCGGCCTGGGCCACCGCCTCCGGGTCCTTGTCGAAGGCGATGAGCCGGGCCCCGGGTGCCATCCTTTGAAGCAGCCGGCGGGAATGGCCGCCTCGGCCGAAGGTCGCGTCCACGAAGGTGCCGTCGGCCGCTGGCGCATGGCCGAGCACGGCTGCCACGCCCTCTTCGAGCAGGACCGTGGTGTGGAGGAAGGATGCAGCCATGTCGGTCACAGCTTGAGCATCCGGGCCGCTTCGGAGTTGCGGATGTTCTCCATCATCTCCGCCGCTTCCTTGGCCTGGTAGGCCGCCTTGTCCCACAGCTCGAAGCGATGGCCCACACCGAGCAGCAGCACGTCGCGGGTGATGCCCGCCAGCTCGCGCAGCTCGGGGGAGATGAGCACACGGCCCGTGCCGTCGAGCTCCACATCGGAGGCGCTGCCCAGGTAGAAGCGCTTGAGCCATTGCTCGGAGGACGGCAGGGCCGCCAGGCTGGCCCGCGCTTCCTCCCACACCGGGCGCGGATACAGGTTCAGGCCGCCGTCGGGATTGCGGGTCACGGTGATCTGGCCACCGGCTTCCGTGCGCAGGGCGTCCAGATACCGGGCAGGCATCGACAGCCGCCCCTTGGCATCCAGATTCAGCGATGACGTGCCCTGAAACACGAGCCCTTGACTCCCAAAAAAGCGGCCGGCGAACTGCCGAGTAGGACGGGGCCTAACCCACGTTTTCCCACTTTCCTGCACTTTTTTGCACTGTAGCAGGAAACAACCGGCTTCCTGCCGCTGTTACGCGGTATTTTTTGTAATGGAATCAAGGACTTAGAGCACAACTTTCCCGCTACATCCGGCTCTTTTTCTCGTTGCTAAATAAGCACTTAGCCATCACTGTGGAAGTTCCGCGTGAGCTGGCGTAGGTCTGCGCCCTCATCAATGACAAAAGCCCGGAGCGTTGCCACCCCGGGCCTCGGTAATGTCAGGAAGCTTTACGTTTCAGCTCACAAGATGAAACGCGACAAATCCTCGTCCTTGCTCAGCATGTCCAGGCGTGCATCGACATAGGCGGCATCGATGCTGACGGTCTGGCCGGACAGCTTGGCGGCGTCGAAGCTCACCTCGTCCAACAGCCGCTCCATCACGGTCGACAGGCGGCGCGCGCCGATGTTCTCGGTGCGCTCGTTGACCTCGAAGGCGATGGTCGCCAAGCGCGTGATCCCGTCGGGCGTGAACGCCAGCGTCACCCCCTCGGTGGCGAGCAGCGCCTCATACTGCTTGACCAGCGAGGCGCGGGTCTGGGTGAGGATGCTCTCGAAATCAGCAACCGACAGCGACTGCAGCTCCACCCGGATCGGCAGGCGGCCCTGCAGCTCCGGGATCAGATCGCTGGGCTTGGCCAGATGAAAGGCGCCGCTGGCGATGAACAGGATATGGTCCGTGCGCACCACGCCGTACTTGGTGGTGACGGCCGTGCCCTCCACCAGCGGCAGCAGGTCGCGCTGCACGCCCTGGCGCGACACGTCGGCGCCCTGCGCCTCGCTGCGGGTCGCCACCTTGTCGATCTCGTCGATGAAGACGATGCCGTTCTGCTCGGCATTGACCAGTGCCTGGGCACGGATCTCCTCCTCGTTCAGCAGCTTGCCGGCCTCTTCCTCGGTGAGCAGGCGCAGCGCCTCGGCGATCTTGAGCTTGCGCGTCTTGCGCCGGCCCTGGCCCATCTGGCTGAACATGCCGCGCAGTTGCTCGGCCATCTCCTCCATGCCCGCGGGGCCCATGATCTCCATCGTGGGCCGGGCCTCGGCCACCTCGATCTCGATCTCCTTGTCGTCCAGCTCCTTCTCGCGCAGCTTCTTGCGGAAGGCCTGGCGGGTGGCGTTTGCGCTGTCACTGGCCACGGCGCGGCCTTCTGCATCGCGGGCGGCGGGCAGCAGCGCGTCGAGGATGCGCTCCTCGGCCGCGTCCTCGGCGCGTACCCGCACCTTGGCCACCGCGGCCTCTCGGGTGCGCTTGACCGAGACCTCGGCCAGGTCGCGGATGATCGAATCCACGTCCTTGCCCACATAGCCCACCTCGGTGAACTTGGTGGCCTCGACCTTGATGAAGGGCGCGTCCGCCAGCCGCGCCAGCCGGCGGGCGATCTCGGTCTTGCCCACGCCGGTCGGGCCGATCATGAGGATGTTCTTGGGCGTGATCTCGGGCCGCAGCTTCTCGTCGACCTGCTGCCGACGCCAGCGGTTGCGCAGCGCGATGGCCACGGCCCGCTTGGCTTCCTTCTGGCCGACGATGTGGTTGTCCAGTTCGGACACGATTTCCTGGGGGGTCATGGCGGACATCGGGTTCCTATCCATTCAATGAAGCACGCGCCGCACACGGCACGGAAGAAGATGCGCCTTGGCGCAGTCAGACGGCCGCGGAGCAGGCCACGCCAGCAGCCGCCGCGGAACTGGCTTCGCCAGGCCGCGGGCGGCGCCCCCTCGCAGGGGGTTGGCGGAGCGCAAAGCGCGCAGCCTGGGGGTGGTCAAAGTTTTTCTATCGTGTGGTGCATGTTGGTGTAGATGCACAGCTGCCCGGCGATCTCCAGCGACTTGCGCACCACGTCCTCGGCCGACAGCTCGGTGTTCTCGACCAGCGCCTTGGCGGCCGAATGGGCATAGGCGCCGCCGGAGCCGATGGCCACGATGCCCTGCTCGGGCTCCAGCACATCGCCATTGCCGGTGATGATGAGCGAGGTGGTGTGGTCGGCCACGGCCAGCATCGCCTCCAGACGACGCAGCACGCGGTCGGTGCGCCAGTCCTTGGTGAGTTCGATGGCCGCCCGGGTGAGATGGCCCTGGTGCTTCTCCAGCTTGGCCTCGAACCGCTCGAAGAGGGTGAAGGCATCGGCCGTCGCCCCCGCGAACCCGGCAAGCACCTTGCCCTGGTACAGACGGCGCACCTTGCGCGCCGACCCCTTGAACACGATGTTGCCCAGCGTCACCTGCCCGTCGCCGCCGATGGCGACCTGCTCGCCCTGCGGCGTGCTGCGGCGCACGCTGATGATGGTGGTTCCATGAAATTGTTCCATCGCAGGCACGTGGGGACGTTCCTGGGCGGCGCAAGGGCGCCGGCGCGTTTTTTTCGGCAGCGTGTGGCGCTGGCGGCCTGAGCCGACCGCGCGCGTCAGCCCGCGCGCGGTGTGACCACGGCGCAGCGGTCGACGCCCGTCAGACGCAGGAATTCAGCCAGGACGCCCTGCACCTCCAACAGCCGCAGGCCGGGCCGTGCGCCCAGGCGCGCCCGCAGCGCCTCGGCCGCCGCGAGGTCCATGCGCACGAGCGCCGTGCAGTCGATCTCGGGCGCAGCGCCGGGCCGGTCGAGCGCCTCCTCGATCCGCAGCCAGGGCAGGCTGTCCGCACCGGCCAATTCGCCCGCAAGCACGGCACCGCGTGTCGCCACAGGCTCCAGGGCGCCGCGGGCGCTGGGGACGATCGCGTCCCCCATCTCGGCCACCGTGCCGCGCGGCGCCTGCCAGGACGGGGGCGTGATCTCGTAGGTGATGCAGTAGTTGAGCGCCACCAGCTCGAATTCGTCGAGCCGGTTCAAGAGGCGCAGCACGGCCAGGTGCAGGCTCCACCAGCCGGCGTCCACCCCCCGCTCGCCCAGTGGCGTGGCCGCGGTCAGGACGTCCAGCAGGCGCTCGGTGCCCATGAAGCCCATCTGCACCGGCGACAGGGCCCAGTGGGTGACCAGCGTCGTGAGCGGCTGCACCGCGTCGGCCTCGATCTGGCGAAGCCCCCGCCAATCCAGGCGCCACACGTTGCCCTTGGCGCGCGACAGCGCCTGGGTCAGCGCCAGAAGCGCCGGGCGATCGAGCCGGGCCGGCGCCTCCCAATCGGCGGCTGCCCGCGCGTCGAGACGCTGGGCGACCTCGCCGGTCCTCGCCTCCCGTGCGAGCGCATGCAGGGACACCCAGACGGGCATCGGCAGACCGAAGCGCTCGGCGTAGGGCACTGCCGCCTCGGCAAAACGTTCCGCATCGCCCGTTGCGCGGTAGAAATCGAGCAGTGCCCGCCACGTCTGCAACTGGTCGGCGAAGGCACTGCCCGGCACCAGGGCCTGGCGCAGCGCGCTTTCGGCGCCTGCGTCATCGCCTTGGGCAAAGCGGACGGCTGCCTCCTCGAGCGGCGTGTCGAACGCCAGCCGCGGTGTTTCGCCAGGCACCGGCGGCGGGTCGGCCGAGGCCAGCGGTGCCATCGCATGCGGCACGGGTGGGGCGGCTTCGCGCGGCGGTTGCAGGTCGGTCGGCACGACCGGCGCCGTGTCGGCATAGGCCCGCGCATGGTGTTCGGCCAGCGAGGCATCCGGCGCTTGCGTACCTCCCGGGGATGTCTCGCCCACGCCCCCAGGGCCCGTGGCCGAGGACTCGGAGGTCCACCACTGCTGCGACATCTGCGCCTCGATCTCGTCGATCTTGCGCAGCGTCAGCGCCCGCCGGTCGGTGGGACGGTCGCTGGAAGGCAGCGACGAGGAGATGTTGCCGGGATCTTCGGCGCCGCCACGTTGACGCAGCTTGCGCAGCATGTCGAACTCGCGCCGACGCACGAAGTCGTTGCGCTGGCGGCGCTCCATGAGCTCCTTGAGCGCCTCGCGGCTGTAGCCGGGTTCGATCGAACCGCCCGGCGCATCCTCGAGCTCGGACCAGTCCTTGAGCGGGTTGCGCACGAACTTGGCGACCTTGGAGAACAGGCCTCCGGTCTCGTCCTTGGACATGCCCCGTCGTGCGAGAGAAGGTGAAGGGAAGAGCGCGCGGACTCAGTCGCCGAACATCTTCTGCTTGAGCTCGCGGCGCTGCTGCGCTTCGAGCGACAGCGTGGCCGTCGGACGGGCCAGCAGGCGGCCCACGCCGATGGGCTCGCCGGTCTCATCGCAGTAGCCGTAGTCGCCGGCATCGATGCGGGCGATGGACTGCTCGATCTTCTTGAGCAGCTTGCGCTCGCGGTCGCGGGTGCGCAGCTCCAGGGCGTGCTCTTCCTCGATGGTGGCGCGGTCGGCCGGGTCGGGCACGACCACGGTGTCCTCGCGCAGGTGCTCGGTGGTCTCGCCGGCGTTGTCGAGGATGCCCTGCTTGAGCTCCTGCAGCTTGCGCTTGAAGTAGGCCAGCTGCGTGTCGTTCATGTACTCGCTGTCGGGCATCGCGATGACTTCGGCATCGGTCAACTCCTCGACCGGCTTGGTCTTCCAGTTGTTCGCGAGCTTGGGGTCCTTCTTGACGGACAGGAGGGGCGGGGGAACGAGGGCCGTGGACATGGTCGTTGAGAAACTGGCCTTGGGCGCGGTGGAGGCCACCGCCTGAGGCATGGACGGAACGGTCAATTGCGACAGCCGGGCCGAAGGACGCGCCCGCGGAGGCAATGCATCGGGGGACGGCACTGCATCGACGGCGACCGGCGTCTTGGCATCGAGGCCGGCGCTGGCCGGGGCGGTTTTCTTCACGTGGCGGGCTCCTTCACTGGCTGCGGTCTTCCCTGCCTACCCGGCATCGCCGAGGGTGGCGTCCGGAACAGGCGCGCGATTGTATAGAGAAAGCACCTTGCAAAAAGGTGACGGCGATCGGGCTAGCGCGAACGTCCTACACCAGGCATTGATCGAGGCCCTGCTCCAGGATGTCACGGGGCAGATCGATGCCGATGAACACCATGCGGCTCTCGCGCGCCTCGCCCTCGCCCCACTCGGGGCCGAGGTCGCTGCCCATGAGCTGGTGCACACCCTGGAAGATCACCTTGCGCTGGGTGCCGTTCATGTCGAGCACGCCCTTGTAGCGCAGCATGCGCGGGCCGTAGATGTTGACGATGGCACCCAGGAAGTCTTCCAGCCGCGCCGGATCGAAGGGCCGGCTGGCGCGATAGACGAAGCTCTTGACGTCGTCGTCCACGTGATGGTGGTGGCCGTGCCCATGGTCGTGCTGGTGCGAGGGATGGTCGCAGTGCTCGCCATGTTCGTGGTCATGGTCGTGATGGTCGTGCGCGTGGTCGTCCGCCTTCAGGAAGTCGGGGTCGATGTCGAGCTTGGCGTTGAGGTTGAAACCACGCAGGTCCAGCACCTTGGCGATGGCCACCTCGCCGAAGTGCGCCTTCTCGATGGGCGCGCGCGGGTTCATGTGCTTGAGGCGGTGGATCAGCGCGTCGGTGTCCTCGGCGCTCACCAGGTCGGTCTTGGACAGGAAGATCTGGTCGGCGAAACCCACCTGGCGGCGCGCCTCCTGGCGGTCGTTGAGCTGCTGCGCGGCATGCTTGGCATCGACCAGCGTGACGATGGAGTCGAGCAGGTAGCTCTCGGCGATCTCGTCGTCCATGAAGAAGGTCTGGGCCACGGGGCCGGGGTCGGCCAGACCGGTGGTCTCGATGATCACGCGGTCGAAGTCCAGCAGGCCCTTGCGGCGCTTGGCGGCCAGCAGTTGCAGCGCCTCGCGCAGGTCCTCGCGGATGGTGCAGCAGACGCAGCCGTTGCTCATCTGCACGATCTGCTCCTTCGACTCGGTGACCAGAATGTCGGAGTCGATGTTCTCCTCGCCGAACTCGTTCTCGATGACGGCGATCTTGTGGCCGTGCGACTCGGTCAGCACGCGCTTGAGCAGGGTGGTCTTGCCGGAGCCGAGGAAGCCGGTGAGGATGGTGGCGGGAATGAGGGCCATGGAAACGCTCCGGGAATGTCGGGACGACGGTGGAAACGGGAAAGGGGCGAAAGTTTAGGCCGGCCGCAAAAACTCGGCCGGCTGGCGCTCTTTGCGGGTGCGGCTACTTGCGCACCACCACCAGGCCCTTGAGGTACTCGCCCTCGGGGAATTCGATGGTCATGGGATGGTCGGGCGCCGCGCCCAGGCGTTCGGCGATGTAGCCGTCCACGCCGGCGTCGATGCCGGCGGAGGCCACGATCTTGTGGAACAGGTCGGCGCCGATACCGCCCGAGCATGAGAAGGTCAGCAGCACGCCGCCCGGCGGCAGCAGCTTGAAGGCCAGCCGGTTGATGTCCTTGTAGGCGCGGGCGGCGCGGTCCGCATGCGCCACGGTGGGCGCGAACTTGGGTGGGTCGAGCACGATGGCGTCGAACTGCCGTCCTTCCTCGATGAAGCGGCGCAGCGTCTGGTTGACGTCGGCATCCAGGAACTGGGCATTGGCCGACTCGAAGCCGTTCAGCGCGAGGTGCGCCCGCGCCCGGTCCAGCGCCGGCTGTGACGAATCGACGGAAACCAGTTCCGCGCCTTCCAGCGCACCCGCCGCCGCCAGCCCCTGCGCCGCGGCGACGGTGAACCCGCCGGTGTAGCAATAGCAGTTCAGCACGCGGGCGAAGCGCCGGTGCCGCGCCAGCTCCGAAAAACGCCGGCGGCTGTCGCGCTGGTCGAGGTAGAAGCCGGTCTTGTGGCCGGTGGCCACGTCCAGGCTCAGGCGCCAGTCGTGCTCCTGGATGGTGATCTCGGTCGGCCCCTCGCCGTGCAACCAGCCGGTGACCGGCGGCAGACCTTCGCGCTCGCGGCCGCTGGCGTCCGAGCGCTCGTAGAGCTTCGTCAGGCCAGTGGCGGCCAGCAGCGCATCGGCCAGCACGGCCTTCCAGCGCTCGACGCCGGCCGACAAGAACTGCGCCACCAGCGTGTCGCCATAGCGGTCCACGATCAGCCCGGGCAGGCCGTCGGCCTCGCCGTGCACCAGGCGCTGGCCGTCGCTGGCGATGTCGAACAGCCCGCGCGCCTGCACGGCGGCCCGGCAGCGGGCGGCGAAGAAGGCGGCGTCGATGCGCTGGCCCTCGTCGAAGCTCCAGGCGCGGGCGCGGATCTTGGACGCCGGGCTGCAGGCCGCCCAGGCCAGGAAGCGGCCGTCGTGCGATTCGATGCGCACCGTCTCACCCGCATCGCCGCCGCCCTTGGCGATGGCGGCGTCGAAGATCCAGGGATGGCGGCGCTGGAGCGAGCGCTCCTTGCCGGGCTTGAGGCGGAGTGTTTTCATGGACCGCCTATTGTCGGGGCGCCCCCGCGCCGGCCGAGGCAATGTCGTCAGTGCGTCCAGATCAGGTCGCCGAGATAGCGGCCCGGCAACAGTGTGAAGGCACCGGTCACCAAGCAAGCGCCAACATAGGTGCCGATCATCGTGCCGCGGTGTGCCGCGATTTGCCCCCGCAGCAGGAAGCGAAAAGCCAGAAACATGGCGATCCAGCTGACGGGCACCAGCAAGTGAATCAACGTGTAGCCGGCGACATTGGGCAATGCATAGTCGCGGATGAAGAGGGCCGAGAGCCCCGTCATGAGCATCAGCGTGATCCATGCGTAGCCAAAGGCGCGATGCATGCGCGGCTGTGGCCGTCGCCTCCATCGGGCCCGTATGGCAACCGGGCCCAAAAAGAGCGCACCCACCGCGCAGGCGAGATGCACGGCAATCACCGGCGTCATCTTCATATCGAGGCCCTCCCAGGCACGACTCTTCGAACTCAGTCCTCGCTGTCGCCCCGCGCATGCGCGCGGGGATGGGCCGCATCATAGATTTTGGCCAGGTGCTGGAAATCCAGCCGCGTGTAGATCTGGGTGGTGGAGATGCTCGCGTGGCCCAGCAGTTCCTGCACGGCGCGCAGGTCGCCGCTGGATTGCAGGAGGTGGCTGGCGAAGGAGTGGCGCAGCATGTGCGGATGCACCGGCGCGGCCACGCCGGCCTGGATGCCGCGGGCGCGCAGCATCTGCCAGACGGCCTGCGGGCCGAAGCGGCCGCCGCGCAGGCCGACGAAGAGCGCGGGCGAATCGACTGGGCGCAGCGCGCGCTGTTCCAGCCAGGCGCCCACGGCCTGCACGGCCGGGCCGCCCATCGGCACACTGCGCCGCTTGCCACCCTTGCCAAGCACATGCACCTCGGCCGACGGCAGGTCGAGCCAGCCGCGCGCTTCGGCGGAAGGGTCACGGTCCAGGCCGGTGAGTTCGCTCACGCGCAGGCCGCAGCCGTAGAGCAGCTCGACGATGCCGCGGTCGCGCGCCTCGGTCCAGGCATCGGCCTCGGGCCGCTGGTGCTCGGCCAGGCGCACGGCATCGTCCACGCCCAGCGCCTTCGGCAGCGGCCGCGGCGCCTTGGGCGCATGCACGTCCTGTACCGGGTTGCCCGGCACCAGGCCCTCGCGGCCCAGCCAGCGGTAGAAGCTGCGCCAGCACGAGAGCACCAGCGCGATGCCGCATGGCGCCCGGCCGGCGCCGTGCAACTGGGCCATCCAGCGCCGGATGTGGGCGGTGGCCACGCGCTGCAGCGGCAGGCCGGCATCGGCCGCGCGCTTCAGCAACTCGGCCAGGTGCAGCGCATACAGCTCGACCGTGCGCTCGGCGAGCCGGCGCTCCACCCGCACGTGGGCGAGGTAGCGGTCGACCAGGGCGCGGTCGGCGTCCGCGGCGGACGAAGGATCAGTAGTCACCACGGAGGGCATTGTTGACGACAGCCGCCACCTCGCGCAGCGACGCACGCGCGGCGCGGTCCCAGCGCCGGCAGGGCGCGGGGGCGGCGGCGTACTGCACGTCGAAGGCGGCCTCGAAGCCGCTGCCACGGGCCAATTGGCGGGTGCGCCAGAGGTGCGAGGGCTCGGTGACGACGATCACGCGCCGCACGCTGGCGGCTTCGAGCAGCGGGCGCGAGAGCCGCAGGTTCTCGCGCGTCGACTGCGAGGCGGATTCGCGCAGCACCGGGCCGGTGTAGCCCGCCGCGCGGGCCAGGCCCTCCATGGCCTCGGCCTCGATGCGGCCGTCTTCATGGTCCACGCCGCCGGTCATGACCAGCAGCTTGACGCGGCCCGCCCGGGCCAGCGCCACGGCCGCATCGACGCGCGAGGCCAGGCAGGGATTGGGCGCGCCGTCGACGAAGGCCCGGTTGCCCAGCACCAGCGCGGCATCGGCGTCCTGCGCGGGCGGGCTCGCCAGCACGTGCGCGCCATGGCGCTTCACCATGATGTGGATCGCCCCGCCCGCCACCAGGCCCAGGACGGCAAGGACGAGCCCCACCCGACGCCAGCCTCCGCCGCGCGCCGGATGCCTCAAGCGCGCAGGCGCGACAGCGCGGCCGAGGCCAGCTGGGCGATGCGCTCCAGGAAGTCGGTGCCCATCTCGGCGTTGTAGCGTTGCGGATCGGGCGAAGCGAGCACCAGCAGGCCGAAGGCGGGCGCGTCGGCGGCGGTGCGCAGCGGGATCAGCGCCAGCGACTGGGCCTGCTGTGGCTCGTTGAGCCAGGCCGTGGCCTCGAAGCCGGCGTTGAGTCCGATGTAGGGCGTGGTCAGCGAGGTGGCCAGCGCCTTCACGTCCTCGCTCACGCCCTGGGTGTAGCCCTCGCCGGCATAGGCCGGGTCCAGGTCCCAGAGCTTGATGGCCGTCTGCGGCACCATGAACTGCTGGTGCAGGCCCTTGATGATCTCCCAGGGCAGGCCGCGCAGGTCGCGCCAGGTGAGCAGCGACAGCGTCCAGCGCTGCAGCCGGTCGGCCGTGACCACGTTCTCGGTGCCGTGGCGCACCATGTCCATGATGCGGTGTTCCAGCGCCTTGATCTTCTCGCGCAGCATCTCGGCCTGGCGCTCCTGCAGGCTCACGGCACGCTGGCCGTGCGGGCTGGTCAGCTGCACTTCGGCCAGCAATTGGGCGTGGCGCTCGAAGAAGTCGGGCGTGTTGGCCAGGTAGTTGGCGATGTCGTCTTCGGTGATGGGGTTCATGGCAGCGGCGGGCGGTCGGTGGGTGCGGGGCGTTCGGCGCCGCACCGGAGAGAAAGGAAAAGGTTCAGAGTTCGTCGGGCACGTCGATCTCGCCCGCGAAGACGGTGACGGCGGGACCGGTCATCAGCACCGGGTCGGCCTCGCCGCCGGCCCATTCGATGGTGAGGATGCCGCCGCGGGTCTCGACGTCGACGCGTCGGTCGAGACGGCCCAGGCGGATGCCGGCCACCACCGCCGCGCAGGCACCGGTCCCGCAGGCCAGCGTCTCGCCCGCGCCGCGCTCGAACACGCGAAGGCGCACATGGGTGCGGTCCACCACCTGCAGGAAGCCGGCGTTGACCCGCTGAGGAAAGCGCGGATGGTGCTCGATGCGCGGGCCCTGCTCGGCCACCGGTGCGGTCTCGACGTCGTCCACCAGCTGCACGGCATGCGGGTTGCCCATGGAGAGCACGGCCACCGGCACGATGGGGCCATCGGCCTCGGTGGAGAGCGCCAGATGCCAGGTGTGCCAGCCGCCGTCGGTTTGCGGATCGAGGCCCGCGGTGTCGAAGGGCACTCGGGCCGGCTCGAAGACCGGCGGGCCCATGTCGACGGTGACGCGGCCGTCGGCCGTCATGCGCGGGGCGATCACGCCCGACAACGTCTGCACCCGCACCACGTCCTTGTCGGTCAGGCCGCGCTCGCGCACGAAGCGCATGAAGCAGCGGGCGCCGTTGCCGCACTGTTCGACCTCGCCGCCATCGGCGTTGTGGATGACGTACTGGAAGTCCACGCCCGCAGCGGGCGAGGGCCGTACGCTGAGGATCTGGTCGGCACCCACGCCGAAGTGGCGGTCGGCCAGGAATCGGTACTGGCCGGGCGTCAGGCCGAGGTGGCCGGCGGTCTCGTCGAGCACGACGAAGTCGTTGCCCGCGCCCTGCATCTTGGTGAAGCGGATTCGCATCGGCGGATTATCGGCGGCGGCCTGCCGTCACAAGAGCGGCATGGGCTCGGCCGGCCGAGCCTCTTCGCCGGGCAGACCGGGCAGCAGCCGGTCGTCGCGGGCAACGATCCGTCCGCCTGCCACCACCAGCCGGCGCGGCGGTTGGGCCACGACCGCTTCGGCCACGGTCTCGGACTCGACCAGCACCAGGTCGGCCCGGCAGCCGGGTGAAAGGCCGTACCCGTCGAAACCACAGGCCCGGGCGCCGTCCGCAGTGATGCAGTCCAGCGCCTCATCGATCTCGTCATCGCGGCGCAGGTTGTAGCGAAGGCCGATCTGCATGGCGCGCGCCAGCATGTCGGGGCGGCCGTAGGGCGTCCAGGTGTCGCGGATGCCGTCGTTGCCGCCCGCCACCGTCACGCCGGCGGCGCGGGCGGCCAGCAGCGGCGGCACGGACCGCGACGGCGGCGCGCTGGTGATGAGGGCCACGTCCAGCGCGGCCAGGCGCGCCAGCAGGGCCTGAACCTCGGTCGCGGGCAGATCGCCCAGGCAGAAGGCATGGCTGACCGCCACGCGGCCTTGCATGCCAAGGGCGGCGGTGCGCTCCAGGATCAGGCCCAGCGAGAAGGCGCCCATGGCACCGGGCTCATGCAGGTGGATGTCGAGCGGCTTGCCATGGCGCTCGGCCAGGCCAAAGAGCACATCGAGCGAGCGCACCGGGTCGCCATCGATGGCGCAGGGATCCAGCCCGCCCAGCACATCGGCCCCCTCGACCATCGCCGCATCCAGCAGGTCGGCCGTGCCGGGCCGCCCGAGCAGGCCGGACTGCGGAAAGGCCACGGTCTGGATCTGCAGCCAGGGTGCGAGCGCCTCGGCGGTGCGCTGCACGCCAGCCAGGTGACGCAGGCCGGCCTGGGTGTCGATGTCCACGTGGCTGCGCAGCCGCGTGGTTCCTGCGGCCAGGAAGGCCCGGGCCAAGCGCATCGACTGCACGGCGGCGTCGTGGCCGCTCGCCGCGCGGAACTCGCGTTCGTTGTCGATGCGGTCGATCAGCCGGTTGCCGACGGCATTGCGGTACCAGGGCAGGCCCCAGAGCGTCTTGTCGAGGTGGGTATGCGACTCCACCAGGCCAGGCAGCAGCAGCGCGCCGCCGCCCTCTTCCTCAGGCGTGCCGGGGGGTGGGGCGAGGTCGGGGCCGACGGCGACGATGCGACCCTCCTGCACCAGCACATCGACCGCAGCGCCGCCCATCGGCCGCACGCGGCGCAGCAGCCAGGCGGTGTCCATGGCGCGTATCGGATCCATCCGGCTCTCCTCGGTGCCCCGGGCCTGGCGCATCCCGCCGGCAGCGCCGACCATGCCGCAAGGCACGGGCCGACTTCGAGGCAAAGCGCCCATCATGCCATCGCCTCGGCCGGCCCGGGAACGCGACCATGCGCGCCTGCACCGCGCTGCTGATAATGCACCGATGCCCCGGCTCTCCCAGCAACTCCATCCCCCGCGCGAACCGGCCCCCGCGCGTGCGGCCGCCACCGTGCTGCTGCTGCGCGATACCGAGCTGGGACTCGAGGTGCTGATGACCCGGCGGTCGCCCACCGCCAGCTTCGCCCCGGGTGCCTATGTCTTCCCAGGCGGCCGCGTGGACGACGAGGACACCGAGGCCCGCCGCATCGCCCTGCGCCGCCGCACCCAGCCGCGCGTGCAGCTGACCCATGCCATCGCCGCCGTGCGCGAGGCCTTCGAGGAACTGGGTGTGCTGCTGGCCGAGCATGCCGACGGCCGGCCCGTGAGCGCGGCCGAGGTCGCCACCATGGACCGCGACACCCCGCCCGCCGTGCCCTTCGCCCAGCAGTGCGCGCAGCGCGGCCTGCGGCTGGCCACCGACCGGGTGTTCGCCTTCGCGCACTGGATCACCGACCGGGACCTGCCCAAGCGCTTCGACGTGCTCTTCCTGGTGGCGCGCATGCCGCCCGGACAGACGCCGCTGGCCGACGAGTCCGAACAGTTCGAGCCCTGCTGGGTCCGGCCCGCCGATGCGCTGGAACGTCATGCCGCCGGCCGCTTCGACATCATCTTCCCCACCATCCGAACGCTGCAGCGGCTGGCCACCTACGCCAGCGTGCATGCCGTGCTCGAAGCCTGCGCCGGCGAGCGTCCGCTGTGGAGCAGTTGCCCGCGCGCCGGTCTGCTCAAGGGTGAGGAAGCGCGCTACATGGAGCACGAGGCGCCCTTTGGGGAACTGGCCCTGGTCTGCCCCGACGGCCAGATGGGCCACCCGCTCGACTGGCAGCACGAGGCGCCCGTGCCGCTGCTGCGCAACGTGCAGCGCCTCACCGCGCCCAACGGCAGCGTGATGACCGGGCCCGGCACCAACACCTACATCGTGGGCGATCGCGAAAGCGGCTACATCGTGGTCGACCCGGGGCCCAACGACTTCGACCACATCGGCCGGCTCTGGCGCGCCACGCACGGCGACATCCGTGCCATCGTCTGCACCCATTCGCACGCCGATCACTCGCCCGGCGCGCAGCCGCTGCAGGCGCTGTGCGAGCGGCGCCCCCCCATCCTCGGACTGCCCTCGGCGCCCACGGCGAGGCCCACATCGCGCTTCACGCCCGACCGCGCGCTGGCGGATGGCGAGAGCCTCAAGCTCGAAGGTGCGCCCGCCGACGATGGCAGCGGCCAGCGCGTGGTGCACACGCTGCGCGTCATCCACACGCCCGGCCATGCGGCCAACCACCTCTGCCTGGTGCTGGAGGAGGACGGCCTGCTCTTCTCCGGCGACCACATCCTCAACGGCAGCACCACCGTCATCGATCCGCCGGACGGCAACATGAGCGACTACCTCGAATCGCTGGACCGGCTGGACGAGGCCTGCGCCGCCTTCCATGTCGAGCACATCCTGCCCGCGCACGGCTATGTGCTGGGCACGGCGCGCACGGCCATCGCCCGGCTCAAGGCGCACCGGCTGCAGCGCGAGGCGAAGATCGCCGCCGCCATGCGCAAAAAGCCCAGCGGCACGCCGCAGGACTGGCTGGAGATCGCCTATGCCGACACGCCGCGCCACCTGTGGCCGGTGGCCGCGCGCTCGCTGGAGGCGCACATCGAGCGCATCCTGGTGCGCGCCTCCGAGCCCGCGCCGCAGCCTTCGCGCTTCGACCCCGAATGAGCGGCGACGCGAACCGCCCGCCCCGCGTGCGCGCCGCCCGGCCTGACGGCGCGCCGCCCCGGAACCCGCGGTCCCCCCCGGGCGCGGCATCTGCGGCACCCATGAGGGATGACGACGGCGAGCGCCTGGCCAAGCGCGTGGCGGCCCTGCGCGGCTGCTCGCGGCGCGATGCCGAAATGCTGATCGCCCAGGGCGCGGTGCGCATCGACGGCCTGCCGGCCGTCGCGCCGCAGCAGCGCGTCACACCAAGCCAGCAGGTAGAGGTCGACGAACAGGCCCAGCCGCGTCCCTTGCCACCGGCCACGCTGCTGTGGCACAAGCCCGCCGGCGCGCGCGCCGATGCGCAGGACTGGGCCGTCGACCAGCGTGTCGATGCCCATCCGCAGGCGCCGACGGCACCGGGCCTGTTCATGCAGCAGCACTGCGCCGCTGCGCTGGGCGATGCGGCCAGCGGGCTGGTCGTCCACACGCAGGTTCGCGGCGTCTGGCGCCGGCTGGTGGACGAGGCGGGGCTGGTGGAACACGAATTCCTGGCCGAGGTGCAGGGCGAGCCGCAGCCGGCGCAGCTGGCGGCGCTGCGTCCTGCCGCCGCCAGCCTGGCGCGCCAGGGTGGCGGCACCACGGGACTTCGCCTCGTGATCGGCGGCGCCGACGCGCACCGCATCGCCGAACTGTGCGACCGGGCCGGCCTTCGGCTGGTCGGCCTGCGCCGCCTGCGCATCGGGCGCGTGCCGCTGGCAGGGCTGGCGCCGGGACAGTGGCGCCTGCTGCGGGCCAGCGAGCGCTTCTAGCGCGCCCAACGGCCGCAACAAAGAAGAAACGCCAGCAAGCTGGCGTTTCGTGAGGGTGTAAGTTGTGAAGCGCGCCGATACGCCGGATTCTGTGCACCGCGGTTGCCCGCGGCGTGACCGCCATCTGTCTGGGCCGCCGGTCACCCGGACGGCTCGATGCTACCTACCCGTGAACTCAGCGGGCCGCCTCGACGTTCACCTACTTGGTATTGCTGCGCGCAGAGATTGCCCGTTTCACCCGAACTGAATCGGCTCGTCTCTGTTGCTCTGATCCTCACCTCGCGGTGGGGAGCCGTTAGCTCCTGCGCTGCCCTGTGCAGTCCGGACGTTCCTCCAGTGCCGCCTTTCGGCGATTGCACCAGCGGCGGTCTGGCGTGCTTCACGGGCGCGATTATCCGCGACGCCCGCACATCGGCCGCCGGACGACATCGGCCATCACCGAATCTGGCCACAATGCGCCGTTCGATCCTGTACGCCCGCACCTTCCAAGGAGATGACGACGCCATGAAAGCCAGCAGCATCCTCGACACCATCGGCCGCACGCCGCACGTGCGCATCAACAAGCTCTTCGGCAATGCCACGCAGCAGGTGTGGATCAAGTCCGAGCGCGGCAATCCGGGCGGCTCCATCAAGGACCGCATCGCCCTGGCCATGATCGAGGACGCCGAGAAGTCCGGGGCCCTCAAGCCCGGCGCCACCATCATCGAGCCCACCTCCGGCAACACCGGCGTCGGCCTGGCCATGGTGGCGGCCGTCAAGGGCTACAAGCTGGTGCTGGTGATGCCCGAGAGCATGTCCATCGAGCGCCGCCGCCTGATGCTGGCCTACGGCGCCAGCTTCGACCTGACGCCCAAGGAAAAGGGCATGAAGGGCGCCATCGCCCGCGCCGAGGAACTGGTGGCCAGCACGCCCGGCGCCTGGATGCCGCAGCAGTTCAACAACCCCGCCAACGTCGACGTGCACGTGCGCACCACGGCCGAGGAGATCGCGGCCGACTTCCCCGACGGCATCGACGCCATCATCACCGGCGTGGGCACCGGCGGGCACATCACCGGCTGTGCGCAGGTGCTCAAGAAGAAGTGGCCCAAGCTCAAGGTCTTCGCCGTGGAGCCCGTGGCCTCGCCCGTGCTGTCCGGCGGCAGCCCGGCGCCGCACCCGATCCAGGGCATCGGCGCCGGCTTCGTGCCGCAGATCATGAAGACCGACCTGCTCGACGGCATCATCCAGGTCGATGCCGAGCCGGCGCGCGAAATGGCGCGCCGCTGCGCCCGCGAGGAAGGCATGCTGGTCGGCATCTCCTCCGGCGCCACGCTGGCCGCCATCGCCCAGAAGCTGCCCGATCTGCCGGCCGACGCGGTGGTGCTGGGCTTCAACTACGACACCGGCGAGCGCTACCTGTCGGTGGAGGGCTTCCTGCCGGCCTGATCGGCCATCGGGCGGCATCGGCGACAATCGCGACCTTCCTCTCCGCCCTGCCCGATCACCACGGGCCCCGCGCCGATGATCCGTCTTTCCGAACTCAAGCTTCCCCTCGACCCCGCGCCCGAGGCGCTGCCGGCCCTGATCGCCGCCACGCTGGGCGTCGCGCCTGCCGACATCGCCACGCACACGGTGCACAAGCGCAGCTTCGATGCGCGCAAGGCCGAGCTGCTCACCGTCTACATCGTGGACGTGGCGCTGGCCGACCCGGCCGGCGAGGCTGCGCTGCTTGAGCGCCACGCCAAGAACCCCCACATCCAGCGCGCGCCCGACATGCGCTACGTGGCGCCGGTGCGCGCGCCCGAGGGCGGGCTGCGGCCCGTGGTGGTCGGCTTCGGGCCCTGCGGCATCTTCGCGGCGCTGCTGCTGGCGCAGATGGGCTTCCGGCCCATCGTGCTGGAGCGCGGCAAGGCCGTGCGCGAGCGCACGCAGGACACCTGGGACCTGTGGCGACGCAAGAACCTGCATCCGGAGTCGAACGTGCAGTTCGGCGAGGGCGGCGCCGGCACCTTCTCCGACGGCAAGCTCTACAGCCAGATCAAGGACCCGCGCCACCTCGGCCGCAAGGTGCTCAACGAATTCGTCAAGGCTGGCGCGCCCGAGGACATCCTGTGGGAGGCGCATCCGCACATCGGCACCTTCCGCCTGGTGAAGATGGTCGAGACCATGCGCGCCGAGATCATCGCCCTGGGCGGCGAGATCCGCTTCCAGCACCGCGTGACCGACCTGCAGGTCGAAGGCGGCCGGGTGCGCGGTGTCACCGCCATCGACCAGGCCAGCGGCCAGGTGCACGAGCTGCGCGCCGACCATGTGGTGATCGCCCTGGGCCACAGCGCCCGCGACACCTTCGGCATGCTGCACACCCGCGGTGCGCCCATCGAGGCCAAGCCCTTCTCCATCGGCTTTCGCGCCGAGCATCCACAGGGGCTGATCGACCGCGCCCGCTGGGGCCGGCATGCGGGCCATCCGGCGCTGGGCGCAGCCGAATACCGGCTGGTGCACCACGCCAACAACGGCCGTGCCGTCTACAGCTTCTGCATGTGCCCGGGCGGCACGGTGGTGGCCGCGACCAGCGAGCCCGGCCGCGTGGTGACCAACGGCATGAGCCAGTATTCGCGTGCCGAACGCAATGCCAATTCGGGCATCGTGGTGGGCATCGAGCCACGCGACTATCCGACCGACTACCAGCACCTGCCCCTGTCGCCCGAGCTGCAGGAGGCCGCACGCGGCAAGCCGCATCCGCTGGCCGGCATCGAGCTGCAGCGGCGACTGGAGTCGCAGGCCTTCGTGCTCGGCGGCAGCGACTACTGCGCGCCGGCCCAGCTGCTGGGCGACTTCGTGGCGGGCCGGCCCTCCACCGCGCTCGGCGAGGTGGTGCCCAGCTACAAGCCGGGCGTGCTGCCCGGCGACCTGCACGCCGCCCTGCCCGGCTACGCGATCGAGGCCATGCGCGAGGCCTTCCCGGCCTTCGCGCGCAAGCTGCCCGGCTACGACCTGCACGATGCTGTGCTGACCGGCGTGGAGACGCGCACCTCCTCGCCCATCCGCATCGCCCGCGACGGCGAGACGCTGCAGTGCCCCGGCCTGGCCGGCCTGTACCCGGCCGGCGAGGGCGCGGGCTATGCGGGCGGCATCCTGTCGGCCGGCGTGGACGGCATCAAGGTGGCCGAGGCCGTGGCGCGCGCCATCGCGGCCGAGGCCGAAGCGCAGCGGGTGCCGGCATGAACTTGCCCATGACCACCCCGATGTGGCGCTCGCTCGCGCCGGCCATCGCGGCCATGGCGATCGTGGTGCTTACCTCGAACGTGCTGGTGCAGTTCCCCATCAACGACTGGCTCACCTGGGGCGCCTTCACCTACCCGGCCGCCTTCCTGGTGAGCGAGGTGGTCAACCGGCTGCACGGGCCGGCCCTGGCCCGGCGCGTGGCCTGGGTCGGCTTCGCGGTGGCGGTGGCCATGTCGGCACTGCTCGCGCCGCCGCGCATCGCCGCGGCCTCGGGGCTGGCCTTCATCGCCTCGCAGTTGCTGGACATCGGCGTCTTCCACCGCCTGCGGCGCGGACGCTGGTGGCGCGCGCCGCTGGCCGCCACGCTGCTGGCCGCCGTGCTCGACACGGCCATCTTCTGGGGCGTGGCCTTCGCGGGCACGTCCGATCCGTGGCTCAGCTGGGCCGTCGGCGATCTGGCGGTCAAGCTGGCCGTCGGCGTGGGCATGCTGCTGCCCTTCCGGCTGCTGATCGCCCGCCAGCTGGCGGGCGGCCTGCGCGCCTCCTGCTGAGTCTTTTCCATCCTCTTGTTCACGCCTGCCCCGGCGCAGGCGCTTTGCGACCGATATGAGCGACCACAACGACACGCCGTTTCACGACACGCCCGCGCCTGCCGCGCCTTCGAACGCCGACGCTGCGCCGACCGCAAGCGACGCAGGTGCTGCGGAGTCGGCACCGGAAGCCGGTCTCACGCGCGGTGAACGCAGCCAACCCAGCGACGAGCGCAGCGAAGAACGCAGCGAAGAACGCAGCGAAGAACGCAGCCAGCGTCGCCGCCGCGGCGGCCGGGGCAAGGGCAGCGGCGCCGGACGACCGCCTGCCGCCGAGGGCGCGCAGACCGAGCGCCAGCCACAGGGACAGCGCCAGAACCAAGGCAAGGGCCAGAACGCGGCCCAGCGCAATGCGGGGCGCAAGGTGCATCCGCTGCTGGAGACGCTGGCCGGCCTCTACCCTCACCTGTTCGGCGCGCGCTTCCTGCCGCTCAAGCGCGGCATCTACGAGGACCTGCTGGCCCGCCATGCCGAGGTGCTGCCGGGCGACGAGCTGAAGGTGGCGCTGGGCCAGCATGCGCGCTCCACCCGCTACCTGGACGCCATCGCCAACCGCGTGCCGCGCCACGACCTGGACGGCCAGCCGGTGGAGGAACTGGCGCCCGACCACGTGCACCATGCCATCGTCGAACTCTTCAAGCGCCGGCAGGGCCGCACGCAGGAAGACCTTCGACCGCAACTGGTCGCCCGCCTGGCCGACGCCATCGGCGCCAGCGGCCTGGAGCGCATGGACTATGTGCAGCAGGTGCGCGTGGCGCAGCCGGATGCCCTGGCCCTGATCGATGAAGCCTTCACCGAGCACGGCCGCCGACTGGCCCGGCGCGAAGCGCTGCAGCGCGCCTTCGAGGCCAGCGGCCAGCCCACGGTCGAGGCCTTCGCCGCCATGTACGGCATGGACCTGGGCGAAGCGCGGCGGGTGCTGGGCAAGCAGCCCGGCAAGGGCGCGGCCGCTGCTGCTCCCGCGGCAAGCGAAGCGCCCAGCGAGGCCTGATCAGGTGCGAACGGCCGGGCGCCACGCAGCGCCTGGGCCGAGAAGTGCGCCGCCGGGCCAACGCGCGCAGAACCCACGACATGCGCAAGGCGTCCGACGCCCACCCATGAAAAAGGCGCCTCCGACGGAGGCGCCTTTCTTTTGGTCGGAGGCCCAAGGCGCGCGCCCCGGCCCCGCTGCATCAACCCTGCTGCGCAGCCTGCAGCGCCGCGATGCGCTCTTCGATGGGCGGGTGCGTGGCGAACAGCTTGCCGATGCCGCCGGTGATGCCCATGGCCTCGACGGCCTTGGGCAGTTCGCCGGCGGGCAGGCCGCCCAGGCGGGCCAGGGCGTTGATCATGGGCTGCTTGCGGCCCATCAGCTTGGCGGCGCCGGCGTCGGCGCGGAACTCGCGCTGGCGCGAGAACCAGGCCACCACCATGGCGGCGGCGAAGCCCAGCACGATGTCCAGCACGATGGTCGTCACCATGTAGCCGATGCCGGGGCCGCTGTTCTCGCGGTCGTCGCCGCGGCGCAGGAAGCTGTCGACGAAATAGCCGATCACGCGGGACAGGAACACGACGAAGGTGTTCATCACGCCCTGGATCAGCGTCATCGTCACCATGTCGCCGTTGGCCACGTGCGCCACCTCGTGGCCGATGACGGCCTCGACCTCGTCGCGCGTCATGTTCTGCAGCAGGCCGGTGGAGACGGCCACCAGCGACGAGTTCTTGAAGGCCCCGGTGGCGAAGGCATTGGGCTCGCCTTCGAAGATGCCGACCTCGGGCATGCCGATGCCGGCCTGGTCGGCGAACTTGCGGACGGTGGCGACGATCCAGGCCTCGTCGGGCGACTGCGGCTCGTTGATGATGCGCACGCCGGCGCTCATCTTGGCCATGGGCTTGGAGATCAGCAGCGAGATGATCGCGCCGCCGAAGCCCATGATGAGCGCGAAGCCGAGCAGCGCGCCGAGGTTGAGGCCGTTGGACGTCAGGTAGCGGTTGACGCCCAGCAGGCTGGCGACGACGCCGAGGACGGCGACCACCAGGACGTTCGTGAGCACGAACAGGAAGATGCGTTTCAAGTCGGTTTCTCCGTGGGAGGAAGGGACGCCGTGAAGTTGGGGGCCCCCCGGCCCGCTTCAAGCATCACGGCATGCCGCACTGTTGTAAGTTGTTCTGGGTCTGCAGCGCGGCGAGGTCGGAAGACCTCCGAGTCATCATAAAAGCAAAAGTTCGCGTTCCCCGGGTGCCAGCCGGGGACGCCGGCCACGGGCAGCGGGGTGAAGGGCTTGCGCGCGAGCCAGTCGGCAGCCAGCGCGTCGGACAGGCGCCCGTCGTCGGCCGGCAGCGAGGGGTCGTGCGCGTCCGGGCCGAGCAGCAGGTGCGCCGTGGCGGACTTCTGGCCGGCCACCAGCTTCTCCATCAGCGCATGGCCGAAGACCGTGAGGCGTGCCTCGGTCCACAGTGGCCGCAGGTCGATGAAGGCCCGGCGCCAGTCGCGCGCCTGCAGGGCGGCCCAGAGGACGGGCGGCGCCTGCAGCACCGCGCCGTGCTCGTCGAACAGCGTGATGGCATCGCGCAGGCGGCCGCGTACCGGGCCGATGCCGCGCGCCGCGATCTCGCCCGCCTGCAAGCGGTTGAGCTGGCGCTTGGCCGACGGAAAGCCGAGCCAGACCAGGCCGTTGAAGAAGTCGTGCAGGTTGTTGCGCGTCGGCACGCGGCCGGTGCGGTGGATGAAGGCTTCGTAGGGCTCATCCGGCGGCAGCGCCGACTGCGGCACGAAGGCGGGCTGCGGCAGGGCCGACACCGCCTGCAGCCCCTCGTGCACCGCCCGCATGGCGCCGTCCTGCGCCGGCTCGCCCCAACGGCGCCAGAAGGCCAGCCCAGGGTGGGCCCAGTCGATGGCCGGCAGCGGGCTCAACGGCCGGCCGCGCCCTTCCAGCGGATGCGATCGGGCTGGTGCAGCACCTGGAAGTCCGCGGGCAGCTTGTCGAAGAGCTTGATCGAACTGGCGTTCTTGCCCAGCACCCGCGCGGCGCGCAGGGCCTGGGCCACGTCGTTGAGGGCCACTTCGGCGCCACCACGCAGGGCGGGCACGGCGCCGAGGATGGCGTCGGCATCCACCAGGGCGTCCTGACGGCCCGAAGCCGTCTTGCGTGCGACGGCCTGAACCTCGGCCGGTGGCGCCGGTTCGATCACGCGCTCGCCGCGGGTGCCGGCGCTGCGCGTCTTCTTGGCGGCAGGGGACGCACTCGCCTTCTTCCTGGCGGGCGCCGCCGCTGGCGCGGGTGGCAGTGCCGGTGCCGGTAACGGCTGCATTGCCGGCGCCGGTGCGGGCGCCGACTCGGCCGCGGGGACGGCAGCGGCGCGGCGCGACGTCTTCCTGGCGGCGGGCGCCTTCTTCGCCGCCACCTTGCGTGCGGCAGGCGAACGGGCAGGCGCGGCCGACGGGCCGGCCACCGGCGCCTGGGGGGCGTCACCACCCTTGTGAACCAGGTCGATGAAATGGTCGTAGGCCGCCCGCGTCTCATCGCCCGTCTTGCCCTGCTGGCCGATGCCGCACACGCGGCAGCCCTTCTCGCGCAGGCGCAGCACCAGCGGGGCGAAGTCGGAGTCGGAGGACACCAGGTACACCACCTGCGGCCGCTCGGCGATGGCGAGGTCCAGCGCATCCACGGCCAGGGCGATGTCGGTGCTGTTCTTGCCCGCCGCCAGGTTGACCAGCGGCCGCATGCCCAGGCGCTTGAACAGGCCCTGGTGGCGCAATGCGACCTCGGGCGTGCAGTAGGCGCGGCGCACGTGCAGGTGGCCGTGCTCGACCAGCACGCGGCGCACGGCCTGTTCCATCACGTCGGCCGACACGTTGTCGGCGTCGACCAGCAGCATCACCTTGCCGCCGGACAGCGGCGCCGTCGTGCTCATGCCAGCCTCCAGCCGACCGTCTCGCCACCGCGCAGCGGCTTGAGCGTGGCCTCGCCGAAGGGCACCGTCTCGGGCAGCGTCCAGGCCTCGCGGCGCAGGGTGATGGTGCCGGTGTTGCGCGGCATGCCGTAGAAGTCGGGGCCGTGGAAGCTGGCGAAGCCTTCCAGCTTGTCCAGCGCGCCGGCGTTGTCGAAGGCCTCGGCATAGAGCTCGATGGCCGACAGGGCCGTGTAGCAGCCGGCGCAGCCGGTGGCGTGTTCCTTCAAATGCGCCGGATGCGGCGCGCTGTCGGTGCCCAGGAAGAAGCGCGGGCTGCCGCTGGTGGCGGCCTGCACCAGCGCCTGGCGGTGCTCCTCGCGCTTGAGGACCGGCAGGCAGTAGTAGTGCGGCCGGATGCCGCCGGTGAAGATGGCGTTGCGGTTGTAGAGCAGGTGGTGCGCCGTGATGGTGGCGGCCGTGTGGTCGCCACCCTCGTCGCGCACATAGTGCGCGCCCTCGCGCGTGGTCAGATGCTCGAACACGATGCGCAGCTCGGGGAAGTCGGCGCGCAGCGGGCGCAGCACGCGGTCGATGAAGACGGCCTCGCGGTCGAACAGGTCGATGGCCGGGTCGGTCACCTCGCCGTGCACCAGCAGCAGCAGGCCGTGCTTCTGCATGGCCTCGAGCGTGGCGTAGGTCTTGCGGATGTCGGTCACGCCGGCGTCGCTGTTGGTGGTGGCGCCGGCTGGATAGAGTTTGAGGGCGCGCACGCCCGCGGCCGCGGCGCGGGCGATCTCGTCGGGCGGCAGCTTGTCCGTGAGGTAGAGCGACATCACCGGCTCGAACTGCTCGCCCTCGGGCACGGCGGCCAGGATGCGGTCGCGGTAGGCCACGGCCTGCTCGGCGGTGGTCACCGGCGGGCGCAGGTTGGGCATGATCAGCGCGCGGCCCATCTGGCGCGCGGTGTGCGGCACCACGTCGCGCAGGGCGGCGCCGTCGCGCACGTGCAGGTGCCAGTCATCGGGTCGGGTGATCGTGAGGGTGTCGGTCATGGCGCGGGATTGTCCCATCGGCCCCGGCACGGGCCTTGCCTCGCGCAGAATCGATAGTCCCTATTCCCCTCGCCCCGATGGCCCCGCCAGCCCGACGCCCCCGCACCGCTACCGCCGCAGCCGCACCGGCCGCCGATGCGGCCGACCCGCTCTACAACCAGTCGCTGGAGAAGGGCCTGGCGGTGCTGTGCAGCTTCGACGCCGCGCACCGGACCATGACGCTGGCCGAGATCGCCGAGCGCACGGGCATGACCCGCGCCTCGGCCCAGCGCACGGTGCACACGCTGCAGGTGCTGGGCTATGTGGGCAAGGACGGCCAGACGCGGCGCTTCCGCCTGCTGGCGCGCAGCATGGACATCGGCTTCAACTACATCGCCAGCCATCCGCTGGTGCAGGCGGCCAACCCCTACCTGGCGCAGCTGGCCAGCGCCAGCGGCGAGACGGCCAGCCTCACCGAGCCACTGGACTTCGACATGCTCTACGTGGCGCAGCGCATGACGACGCAGTTCATCCCGGTGCTCACGCCGGTGGGCATGCGCATTCCCATGTACTGCACCAGCAGCGGCCGCGCCTGGATGAGCTGCCTGCCCGACGAGCAGGTGCGCGCGCTGCTGCAGGGCTCCACGCGCGTGGCCCGCACGCCGGCGACGCTGACTGGCATCGCCGCCATCCAGGCGCGCATCGCGGCCTGCCGCAAGCTGGGCTATGCGACCAACGACGAGGAACTGTTTCTCGGCGACATGGGCATCGCCGCACCCATCGTGGACCGGCGCGGGCGGCCGCATGGCGCGGTGCACGTGTCGCCGCCCACCAGCCGATGGACGCTGGAGGCGGCGCAGAAGAAGCTGGCGCCGATGGTGATCGAGTGCGCACGCGCCATTGCGAGCGCACTGCCGCACTGACCCCGCCGCACCACAGCCGCCCACCACGCACCCGCCGCGGTGCGGCCATGCACCGCGACGACGATGCATATCGACTATCGATACAAAAATAGCTATTACCGATTCATGCGGGCAGGCACGCGCTTTGCAATGCACAGGCATCTCTCAACCTTCGAGGCCGCTCCATGCCCTGCCCCGCCCGTCCGTCCTTCCGTGTCTCCGCCCTGCGCGCCAGCGCGCTGGCCGTCGCCCTTGCGCTGGGGCTCGGCGCCGCCCATGCGCAGGAGAAGGTGCTGCGCATCGCCATGACGGCCGCCGACATCCCGCGCACCTCGGGCCAGCCCGACCAGGGCTACGAGGGCAACCGCTTCACCGGCATCCCCATGTACGACAGCCTCACGCAGTGGGACCTGAGCTCGGCCACCAAGCCCAGCGTGGTGATCCCTGACCTGGCCGTGTCGTGGGCGGTGGACGCCAAGGACAAGACCAAGTGGCTCTTCAAGTTGCGCCCCGGCGTCAAGTTCCATGACGGCACGCCCTTCAACGCCGACGCCGTCGTCTGGAACGTGGGCAAGGTGCTCGACAAGGCCGCGCCGCAGTACGACCCCGCCCAGATCGGCGTCACCGCCTCGCGCATGCCCACGCTGCGCACCGCCCGCAAGGTGGACGACCTGACGGTGGAGCTGACCACCAGCGAGCCCGATTCCTTCCTGCCGATCAACCTCACCAACCTGTTCATGGCCTCGCCGGCCCACTGGCAGAAGAAGCTCGACGCCGTGCCGGCCAGCGTGACCGACAAGGCCGAGCGCGCCAAGCAGGCCTGGACCGCGTTCGCTGCCGATCCGTCCGGCACCGGCCCCTTCAAGGCTTCCAAGTTCGTGCCGCGCGAGCGTCTGGAGATGGTGAAGAACCCCGAGTACTGGGACGCCGCCCGCCGCCCGCAGATCGACCGCGTCGTGCTGCTACCGCTGCCCGAGGCCAACTCGCGCACCGCCGCCCTGCTGTCGGGCCAGGTGGACTGGATCGAGGCGCCCGCGCCCGATGCGCTGGCCACCATCAAGCAGCGCGGCTTCAAGGTCTATTCCAACCTGCAGCCGCACCTGTGGCCATGGCAGTTCTCGTTGCTGCCCGACTCGCCCTTCAAGGACCTCAAGGTGCGCCAGGCCGCCAACCTGTGCCTCAACCGCGCGGCCCTCAAGGAGCTGCTGGGCGGCATGATGGTCGAGGCCACCGGCATCGCCGAGCCGGGCGACCCGTGGCGCGGCCACCCCACCTTCCAGATCAAGTACGACGTGGCCGCCGGCCAGAAGCTGATGCAGCAGGCCGGCTACTCGGCCGCCAAGCCGGCCAAGGTGAAGGTGCAGACCTCGGCCTCGGGCTCCGGCCAGATGCAGCCGCTGCCCATGAACGAGTTCATCCAGCAGAGCCTGAAGGACTGCTGGTTCGACGTGGACTTCGACGTGGTGGAGTGGAACACCCTGTTCTCCGGCTGGCGCCTGGGCGCCAAGGACCCGGGCGCGCACGGTGCCCATGCCACCAACGTGAGCGCAGCCACCATGGACCCCTTCTTCGCCATGGTGCGCTTCGTCAGCACCAAGGCCCAGCCGCCGGTGGCGCAGAACTGGGGCTACTACAGCGACCCCAAGACCGACGCCCTGGTCGAGAAGGCCCGCACCAGCTTCGACGACAAGTCGCGCGACGCCGCCCTGGCCGAGCTGCATGCCCGCGTGGTGGACGAAGCGCCCTTCCTCTTCGTCGCGCACGACGTGGGCCCGCGTGCCATTTCGCCCAAGGTGCAGAACGTCATTCAGCCCAAGAGCTGGTTCATCGACATCGCCACGATGAAGATGCAGTGACGGCCCGCCGCCGCTTCACCGAGACGGCCTGAACGACCCGCCATGCTCGCCTACCTGCTCCGACGCATCCTCTACACCGTGCCCATCATGCTGGGCGTGACGCTGGTGTGCTTTGCCCTGGTGCACATCGCGCCGGGCGATCCGCTGGTGTCGGTGCTGCCGGCCGATGCCTCGGCCGAGCTGCAGGCCCAGCTGCGCTCGGTCTATGGCTTCGACCGGCCGCTGCCGGAGCAGTTCGTGCGCTGGGTCTGGCGGGCGCTGCATGGCGACCTGGGCCTGTCCATCGCCACCAGCCGGCCGGTGGCGGGCGAAGTGATGCGCGCCGTGGTCAACACGCTGCGGCTGGCAGTGCTGGCCACGGCCATCGGCTTCCTGCTCGGTTCGCTGTTCGGCTTCGTGGCGGGCTACTCCCGCAACTCCGTCATCGACCGCCTGGCCTCGCTGCTGTCGGTGCTGGGCGTGAGCACGCCGCATTACTGGCTGGGCATGGTGATGGTGATCGTGTTCTCGTCGCAGCTGATGTGGCTGCCCGCCACCGGCGCCGGGCCCGGCGGCTCCGGCGACTGGGCCTGGGACTGGGCCCATGTGCAGTTCATGCTGCTGCCGGCGCTGACCATGTCGGTCATCCCCATGGGCATCATCGCGCGCACGGTGCGGGCGCTGGTGGCCGAGTTGCTGGCGCAGGAATTCATCGTCGGCCTCAAGGCCAAGGGACTGACGCAGTTCGGCGTGTTCCGCCACGTGGTCAAGAACGCGGCGCCCACGGCGCTGGCGGTGATGGGCCTGCAACTGGGCTACCTGCTGGGCGGCTCGATCCTGATCGAGACCGTGTTCTCCTGGCCCGGCACGGGCTTCCTGCTCAACACCGCCATCTTCCAGCGCGACCTGCCGCTGCTGCAGGGCACGATCCTGGTGCTGGCGCTGTTCTTCGTGCTGCTCAACCTGGCGGTCGACGTGCTGCAGACGCTGCTCGACCCGCGCATCGCCCGGAGCTGAACCGATGTCCGCCGTTCTTTCCTCTCCCGCCGATGTTCAGCCGCTGCCGGCGCAGCGCACGCGCGGCTACTGGGCCTCGGTGGGTGCGCGCTTCGTGCACGACCCGGTCGCCATGGCCGCCGCCCTCGTGGTGCTGCTGCTGGTGCTGATGGCCATCCTCGGCCCCTGGATCGCACCGGCCGATCCGTACCAGTCCTCCATGTTCAAGCGCCTCAAGCCGGTAGGCACGCCCGGTCTGCCGCTGGGCAGCGACGAGCTGGGCCGCGACCTGCTGTCGCGCCTGATCGTGGGCGCGCGGCTGTCGCTCTTCATGGGCATCGCGCCGGTGCTGTGCGCCTTCGTGGTCGGCTCGGGCATCGGCATCCTGGCCGGCTATGCGGGTGGGCTGGTCAACACGGCCATCATGCGCACCATCGACGTGTTCTATGCCTTCCCCTCGGTGCTGCTGGCCATCGCGCTGTCGGGCACGCTGGGCGCGGGCATCACCAATTCGCTGATCTCGCTGACCATCGTGTTCATCCCGCAGATCGCGCGCGTGGCCGAGGCCGTGACCACGCAGGTGCGCGGGCGCGACTACGTGGAGGCGGCGCGCGCCTCGGGCGCCAGCGGCTTCACCATCGTGCGGGTGCATGTGCTGGGCAATGTGCTCGGGCCCATCTTCGTGTACGCGACCAGCCTGGTGGCGGTGTCGATGATCCTGGCCTCGGGCCTCTCCTTCCTCGGCCTGGGCGTGAAGCCGCCGGAGCCCGAATGGGGCCTGATGCTCAACACGCTGCGCACCGCCATCTATACGCAGCCGCTGGTGGCGGCCTTGCCGGGCGTGATGATCTTCATCACCTCCATCGCCTTCAACCTGCTCTCGGACGGCTTGCGCTCCGCCATGGACAACAAGGCATGACGATGCACGACGACGACGTGGGCGGCCCGGCGCAGCCGCTGCTCACCATCCGCGGGCTGCAGAAGCACTTCCCGCTCAAGAAGGACCTGCTGGGCCGCGCCGGTGGCGTGGTGCGCGCGGTGGACGGCGTGGACTTCGAGGTCCTCAAGGGCGAGACGCTGGGCGTAGTGGGCGAGTCCGGCTGCGGCAAGAGCACCACGGCCCGGCTGCTGATGCATCTGATCGCGCCGACAGCCGGCGAGGTGGTGTTCGACGGCCGCGTGGTCGGCTCGCGCGACCTGCCGCTCAATGACTTCCGGCGCCAGGTGCAGATGGTGTTCCAGGACAGCTATGCCTCGCTCAACCCGCGGTTGACCATCGAGGACTCGATCGCCTTCGGCCCGCAGGTGCACGGCGTGCGCCGGCGCGAGGCGGTGGAACGCGCCCGCGACCTGCTGGCCCGCGTGGGGCTGGAGCCCTCGCGCTTTGCAGAGCGCTGGCCGCACGAGCTGTCGGGCGGCCAGCGCCAGCGGGTCAACATCGCCCGCGCGCTGGCGTTGCAGCCGCGGCTGGTGATCCTGGACGAGGCCGTCTCGGCGCTCGACAAGTCGGTGGAGGCGCAGGTCATCAACCTGCTGCAGCAACTCAAGGCCGAGTTCGGCCTGACCTACGTCTTCATCAGCCACGACCTGCATGTGGTGCGCTACATGAGCGACCGCGTGATGGTGATGTACCTGGGCCAGGTGGCGGAGGTCGGCCCGGCCGATGCGCTCTACGACGAGCCGGCACACCCCTACACGCAGGCGCTGCTGTCCTCCATGCCCTCCATGGACCCGGACCGCCGCACCGAAGAGGCGCCGCTGGCCGGCGACCCGCCCAATCCCATCGATCCGCCTTCGGGCTGCCGCTTCCATCCGCGCTGCGACCATGCCGCGCCGGTGTGCAGCGAGCGTGCACCGGTGCTGCTGCCGGTCGCACCGCTTCGCGTGGCCCGCTGCCTGGTGCACGAGGCCGGCAGCGGCCATCCCCTGGCGCCGGCCCTGGCTGCATGACGCCCTCGACTGCCATGAACACGATGACCGACATGCAGGCCCCCCACGACCCGCTCGTGCGCGTGCACGACCTGACCGTCACCTTCACCGGCGGCCGCAAGCCCGTGCAGGCCGTCAGCGGCGTGAGCCTGGAGGTGCGCCGCGGCGAGGTGGTGGCGCTGATCGGCGAATCGGGCTCGGGCAAGAGCGTGACGCTGCGCACCCTGCTGCGCCTGCATCCCGCGCGGCGCACCCGCATCGGCGGGCAGGTTCAGGTGGCGGGCCGCGACGTGCTGGCGATGTCCGGCCGGGAGCTGTCGGCCTACCGCGGCAAGGTGGCGTCGATGATCTTCCAGGAGCCGCTGCTGGCGCTGGACCCGGTCTACCCCGTCGGCGCGCAGATCGTCGAGTCGCTGCGCCGGCACGAGGGCCTGGACAAGGCCGCCGCCCATGCGCGGGCCCTGGCCCTGTTTGAGCGCGTGCGCATTCCCAGCCCCGAACGCCGGCTGGCGGCCTATCCGCACGAGATGTCCGGCGGCATGCGCCAGCGCGCCATGATCGCGCTGGCCCTGGCCTGCAACCCGCAACTGCTGCTGGCCGACGAGCCCACCACCGCACTCGACGCCACGGTGCAGATCCAGATCCTGCTGCTGCTGCGCGAGCTGCAGCGCGACCTGGGGCTGGCAACGATCTTCGTCACGCACGACATCGGCGCCGCGGTGGAGGTGGCCGACCGCATCGCCGTCATGTATGCCGGCCGCATCGTGGAGGAAGGCTCGGCGCGCGAGCTGATCCACCGTCCGCGACACCCCTACACCATCGCCCTGCTGCGCAGCCGCGCCCATGGCGCCATGGACCGCGGCACGCCGCTGGGCACCATCGCCGGCGCGCCGCCGGACCTGGCCGCGCTGCCGCCGGGCTGCGCCTTCGCCCCCCGCTGCACGCTGGCCACCGAGGCCTGCCTGGAAGGCCAGCCGCGCGTCGTGCAGTTCGACCCGGGCCACCGCGCCCGTTGCAACCGCACCGACGAGACGGCCGGCCTGGCGCCCGCCCTCGCCTGACCACGCTCAAGACCCATGCCCCTGCACGACCCCGCCCACGCCTTCGTCCCCTATCCCGACACGCCGGTGGCGCATGCGGCCACCGGGCCGCTTTCGGGGCTGACCTTCGGCGTGAAGGACCTGTTCGACGTCGCGGGCTATCCCACCGGCGGCGGCAGCCCCATCGTGCTGGCCATGTCGGGAATCAAGACCCGCACCGCGCCCACGGTGCAGAAACTGCTCGACGCCGGCGCCGTGTTCGCCGGCAAGACGGTGACCGACGAACTCGCCTTCTCGATGAACGGCGACAACGCCCACTTCGGCGCGCCGGTCAACGGCGCGGTGCCGGGACGCATCAGCGGCGGTTCGTCCTCCGGTTCAGCATCGGCCGTGTCGAACCGCCTGTGCGACTTCGCGCTGGGCACCGACACCGGCGGCTCGGTGCGCGCGCCGGCCAACCACTGCGGGCTGTATGGCCTGCGCCCCACCCACGGCCGCGTGAGCCTGGAAGGCGCGCTGGACCTCGCCCCGAGCCTGGACACCTGCGGCTGGTTCGCCCGCGACATCGGCACCTTCGCCCGCGTGGCCGACGTGCTGCTCGATGCCGACCCGGCGCCGCTGCCCGCGGCGGCCCGCCTGCTGCGGCCCACCGACCTGTGGGCGCTCGCCACGCCCGACGCCGCCGACGCCCTGCAGCCCGCGCTGGCGCAGGTGGAGGCCGCCTTCGGCACCGCAATGCCCATCGAAGCGGCGCTGGAGAGCTTCGACGCGCTGTACTGGCACTTCCGCCACATCCAGGGCCGCGAGGCCTGGATGACCGACGGGCCGCTGATCGAGCGATTCGCGCCGCCGCTAGGCCCCGGCGTGAAGGAGCGCTTCGCCTTCTCGCGCGGCGTGAGCGATGCGCAGGTGGTCGAGGCGCAGGCCTTCCGTACGCGCTTCCGCGCTCACCTGGCCGCGCTGCTGGGCCAGGACGGCGTGCTGGTGATGCCCACCATGCCCGACATCGCGCCGCTGCGCAGCGACCCGGACTCGGCCCTGGAGGACTACCGCAACCGGTCCATCCGCCTGCTGTGTCTGGCAGGGCTCGCGGGCTTTCCGCAGCTGTCGCTGCCGTTCGCGCGCCGCGACGATGCACCGCTGGGCCTGTCGCTGTTGGGCCCCGCCGGCAGCGACCGCAGCCTGATTGCGTTGGCCGAACGGCTGGTGGCCCACTGAACCTGCACCCTTCATGACCATGACCACCGCTGTCCCCACCCGCTCGCTCGCCATCGACGGCGAACGCCTCTGGCAATCGCTGATGACGCTGGCGCGCATCGGCGCCACCGACAAGGGCGGCGTCTGCCGCCTGGCCCTGACCGACCTAGACCGCCAGGGCCGCCAGCTCTTCCTGCGCTGGGCGCAGGAGCTGGGCTGCAGCGTGCGCGTCGATGCCATCGGCAACCTCTTCGTGCGCCGCGAAGGCAGCGACCCCACGCGCCCCGCCGTCGCTACTGGCAGCCACATCGACACCCAGCCCACCGGCGGCAAGTTCGACGGCAACTTCGGCGTGCTGGCGGGCCTGGAGGTGCTGCGCACGCTCCAGGATGCGGGTATCCGCACCGTCGCGCCGCTGGAGGTCTGCGTGTGGACCAACGAGGAGGGCTCGCGCTTCGTGCCCGTGATGATGGGCTCGGGCGTGTATGCCGATGCCTTCACGCTGGACCATGCGCTGGCCGCGCGGGACCGCGACGGCATCTCGGTGGCCGATGCGCTGGCCGCCACCGGCTTTGCCGGCAGCGAGCCCGCGGCCGTGAGTGCCGGCGCGCCGCGCTTCGGTGCCTACTTCGAGGCCCACATCGAGCAGGGCCCGGTGCTCGAAGATGCGGACCTGCCGCTGGGCGTGGTCACCGGCGCGCTCGGCCAGCGCTGGTACGACGTGGTCGTGACCGGCCAGGAGGCCCATGCCGGTCCCACGCCCATGCGCCTGCGCCGCGACGCGCTGCAGGCCGCCACCGGCCTGATGCAGGCGGTGGTCGCCATCGCCATGGACGAGCAGCCGCACGGCCGCGGCACCGTGGGCTATGTGCAGGTGCATCCCAACTCGCGCAACGTCATCCCGGGCCGCGTCACCTTCACGGTGGACCTGCGCCATGGCGACGACGAGGGCCTCGCCCGCATGGACGCGCGCCTGCGCGCAGCCTGCGCCGCGCTGCAGACCGAGGGGCGCGTGAGCGTGTCGGTGGAGCAGACGGTGTACTTTCCGCCCGTGCAGTTCACGCCCACGCTGGTCGCTGCCGTGCGCGAGGGCGCCGAGCGCGCCGGCCTGCCGCACCAGGACATCGTGAGCGGCGCCGGGCACGACGCGGTCTACGTCGCGCGGGTGGCGCCGGCCGCGATGATCTTCGTGCCCTGCAAGGACGGCATCTCCCACAACGAGATCGAGGACGCGCGCCCCGAGCACCTGGCGGCCGGCTGCGACGTGCTGCTGCATGCCATGCTGGCGCAGGCGGGCATCGAAGGCGTCACACCTCCAGCAGCATCTTGATGCGTGCCTGCACCCGCCCCTCGCGCACCTGAAGCTCGGCCGCCGACACCGGCAGCTTGAAGCGCCGCGGCCCGGCGCTGCCCGGGTTCACGTAGAGCACGGAGCCACGCATCTCCACATGCGGCTTGTGCGAATGGCCCGTGATCACCACCTGCACACCGAGGGCCGGCGGCTCGGCCACCAGGTCGGCGATGTCGTGCACCACGCACAGCCGCATGCCGTGCAGTTCGCAGTCCAGCCGCGTGGGCAGGGCCTCGGCCCAGGGGCCGATGTCGTTGTTGCCGCGCACGGCCAGGGTGGGTGCGATGGCGTCCAGCGTCTGCAGCACGTCGGCGCCGCAGATGTCGCCGGCATGCACGATGGCGTCGCTGCCATGCAGCCATTCGAGCGCTTCGGGGCGCAGCAGGTTGTGGGTGTCCGAGATGAGGGCGATGCGGGGCATGGCCCGACTGTCGCCAATGTGCGTGTCGCCCGTGATCTTCATGGAAAGCCCCCATGGGCCCCAGGGGCGTCGACCCCTACGATCCGACCTCGTTTTCTCTCTCCCGGTGCGGCTCGCGCAAGGCCCGAGCGCCCCCGCCTGCCATGTCCTCCGCCCCCGAGCCCGGCGCCCAGCTGGACGCCGCCAGCCCCCTCCCCCCCGACATCGCCGCCGCCGACGAGCCCGTCAAGGTGACGCTGGCCATCGAGGACTGGGCCACCGTCATCATCATGGCGCTGCTGGCCTGCATCACCTTCGCCAATGTGCTGGTGCGCTACTTCACCGATTCCTCCTTCGCCTGGACGGAGGAGTTCTCGGTCTTCCTGATGATCCTGCTGGCCATGGTGGGCGGCTGCGCCGCCGTGGCGCGCGACCGGCACATCCGCATCGAGTACTTCAGCGAAGCGGGCTCCATGAATCGCCGCCGACGTCTCGCGCAGTTCGGCGCGGCCATGGTGGCGCTGCTGTTCTTCCTGATCGCGGCACTTTCGGTGCGCATCGTGTGGGACGACTGGCGTTTCGAGGAGACCTCGCCCGGCATCGGCGTGCCGCAGTGGTGGTACTCGATCTGGCTGCCCATCGTGTGCACCGGCATCGGCCTGCGTGCCGTGGGCCTGTTCACCCGCCGCGGCCGGCGCCTCGCCGATGGCGGCGAAGGGAGCGACGCATGATCGCCACCCTGCTCTTCGTCGGCTTCGTGGCCATGATGCTGATCGGCGTTCCGATCGGCGCGGCGCTGGGCCTGGCCGGCGCGGCCTGCATCGCGCTGGCCAATGCCGATGCGCAGTGGTTCGGCCTGCTGGCCGTGCCGCAGAACTTCTATGCGGGCCTGGGCAAGTACCCGCTGCTGGCCATCCCGATGTTCGTGCTGGTGGGCTCCATCTTCGACCGCTCGGGCGTGGCGCTGCGGCTGGTGAACTTCGCCATCGCCATCGTGGGCCGCGGGCCTGGCATGCTGCCGCTGGTGGCCATCGTGGTGGCCATGTTCCTGGGCGGCATCTCGGGCTCGGGCCCGGCCAATGCCGCGGCCGTGGGCGCGGTGATGATCGCGGCCATGTCGCGCGCCGGCTACCCGGCGGCCTACTCGGCCAGCGTGGTGGGCGCCGCGGCCGCCACCGACATCCTGATCCCGCCCTCGGTGGCCTTCATCGTGTATTCGGTGCTGGTGCCGGGCGCCTCGGTGCCGGCGCTGTTCGCGGCCGGCATGGTGCCGGGCATCCTGGCCGGGCTGGCGCTGATCATCCCCGCCGTGTGGATGGCCCGCAGTCACAAGATGGGCGCGCTGGAGGCCACGCTGCCCCGTCCGCCCTTCTGGCAGAGCCTGCGCGAGGCGGTGTGGGGCCTGGCGGCGCCGGTGCTCATCCTGGGCGGCATGCGGGCCGGCTGGTTCACGCCCACCGAGGCGGCGGTGGTGGCGGTGTTCTACGGTCTCTTCGTGGGCATGGCGATCCACCGCACCATCAAGGTCCGCGACCTGTTCCCCATCCTGCGCGAATCGGGCGAGCTGTCGGCGGTGATCCTGATCGTGGTGTCGCTGGCGGGCATCTTTGCCTATTCGCTCTCCACGCTGGGCGTGATCGACCCGGTAGCCAAGGCCATCGTCAATTCGGGCCTGGGCGAATACGGCGTGCTGTCGCTGGTCATCCTGATGCTGATCACGGTGGGCATGTTCCTGGACGGCGTGTCGATCTTCCTGATCTTCGTGCCGCTCTTGTGGCCCATCGTGCAGCACTACAACTGGGACCCGGTTTGGTTCGGCGTGCTGCTCACACTCAAGGTGGCGCTGGGCCAGTTCACGCCGCCGCTGGCCGTGAACCTGATGGTGTCCTGCCGCATCGCCGGCGTGCGCATGGAGTCCACCGTGCGCTGGGTGGGCTGGATGCTGTTCGCCATGTTCCTGGTGATGGTGGCCGTGATCATCTGGCCTCAGCTGGCGCTGTGGCTGCCCCGCTACCTGGGCTACTGAGCGCCTGATCGCCCGAGACCCCGCCCCGACAAGACAACCCAAGGAGACGAAGCATGACCCCATCCACCTTCCGCCGCAGCCTCATCGGCCTGGCCGCCGCCGCCGTGGCCCTGGCCACCTTCTCGACCGGCGCCGCCGCGCAGGCGGCCTACAAGGCCGAATACAAGATGTCGCTGGTGCTGGGCCCGCCCACGCCCTGGGGCATGGCCGGCAAGCTGTGGGCCGACATGGTCAAGGAGCGCACGCAGGGCCGCATCAACATCAAGCTCTATCCCGGCGTGTCGCTGATCCAGGGCGACCAGACGCGCGAGTTCAGCGCGCTGCGCCAGGGCGTGATCGACATGGCCGTGGGCTCGACCATCAACTGGTCGCCGCAGGTGAAGGAGCTCAACCTCTTCTCGATGCCCTTCCTGATGCCCGACTACGCCGCCATTGACGCGCTCACGCAGGGCGAGGTGGGCAAGGACATCTTCACCCGCCTGGACAAGGCCGGCGTGGTGCCGCTGGCCTGGGGCGAGAACGGCTTCCGCGAGGTGACCAACTCCAAGCGCCCGATCAGGACGCCCGAGGACTTGAAGGGCATGAAGCTGCGCGTGGTGGGCTCGCCCATCTATTCCGACACCTTCAGTGCGCTGGGCGCCAACCCGACGCAGATGAGCTGGGCCGATGCGCAACCGGCGCTGGCGAGCGGCGCGGTGGACGGGCAGGAGAACCCGCTGTTCCTCTTCACGGTGCTGAAGATGCACACGGTGGGCCAGAAGTACGTGACCACCTGGGGCTACGTGGCCGATCCGCTGATCTTCGTGGTCAACAAGGAGATCTGGGCCAGCTGGACGCCGGCCGACCAGGCCATCGTGCGCCAGGCCGCCATCGATGCCGGCAAGCAGGAGATCGCCCTGGCCCGCAAGGGCCTGACCGAGGCCGACAAGCCGCTGCTCAAGGAGATCGCCGGCATGGGCGTGACGGTGACCCAGCTCACGCCGGCCGAGCGCGAGGCCTTCGTCAAGGCCACGCGTCCGGTCTATGCCAAGTGGAAGGGCACCATCGGCGCCGGCCTGGTGGACAAGGCAGAGAAGGCCATCGCGGCGCGGCAGAAGTAAGGCGGCCTACTTGGCCTTGTGCATCCCGGCCCCATGCACGGGGTCGGAGGCCATGCTGCTGGCCATCACCTGCTTGTAGGCCGACTTGCTGAGGTTGATCTTGCAGTACTCGTCGAGTTGGGGCTTGATCCTCTCGACGGCGACTTCGTCGAAGACGGCCTCCTTCTTGCCGTGCGTGCCATGGCCCACGACGTAGTAGATGAACTTGGGCTTCACGGTCTCGTCGAGCGCCACGTAGTCGGAGCAGCGCATCTTGACGATGGGCTTGGCGGTGGCCGTGGCCTGCACCGGAGCGGGAGCAGCCGGGGCAGGCGGCGGCGTCTGCGCCATCGCGGCCGACGCGGCCAGGGTCGACAGGGTCAGGACGGAGAGGGCTGCGAGAACTTTCATGATGACACTCCTGAGGCAAGAACATGGGGTCGCGGCCGGCCACGATGACCGGCCACTTCCGCTTCCTATCGCCCCGCACCGCAGAGGTGGTGGGGCGATGGGTTCATCCTAGGAATGGGCGCTTAGAAGGTTCTTAAGCAGGCGCCGGCCGGGTCAACGCAGCAACTCTCCGCTGGCCTCGGGCTGGAAGGTGATGGCCTCCACCTGCAGCACGGCGGCACGGCCGTCCGGAGCGCACCAGCGCGCCTGCTGACCCGCACGCAGGCCCAGCAGGGCAGTGCCCACCGGCGACAGCACGGAGATGCGGCCCTGGCCCGCATCGGCCTCGTCGGGATAGACCAGCGCGATCTCGCGCGCGTCGCTCACCCCGGACTCGGCCACACGCAGGCGTGAGCGCATCGTCACCACGTCCGGCGCCACCTGCGCAGAGGGCACCAGCTCGGCGCTGTCGAGTACATCCTGCAGGGCGTCGGCCGCCGCGGATGGGGCCTGCAGCCACTTGCCGAGACGCACATGGTCGAGCTCGGTCAACACACGCACCTGCGCCGCGTGGGCGGACGAGGACGTGGTCGGGGAAGAAGAGGAAGAAGGAAAAGACATCGCACGACTCCTGAAAAAACAATCGCCGGGTCAGAGCCCGGCGATGCGATTGGCGAGGAGGACGGATGCGTGCTCGCCGGGCTCAGGAGGGTGCGGCCAGGCACTGGCCACGCAGGCGCCGCTGGACGCCCGCGCTCTGGCACGCCCGCAAGGCGGGACGGCGCTGAGCGAACGGACTGGAGCGGAACATGCAGGGCCGGTCGTTGTGATCGCAGCCTGGGCTCAGTGCTGCAGGATCTTGTTGAGGAAGTCCTTGGTGCGCGGCTGGCGGTTCTCCGGATGGCCGAAGAACTCTTCCTTGGAGCAGTCTTCCAAGATGCGTCCGCCCACGTCGATGAAGATCACGCGGCTGGCCACCTTGCGCGCGAAGCCCATCTCATGGGTCACGCACATCATGGTCATGCCTTCCTTGGCCAGGCTCACCATCACGTCGAGCACCTCGCCGACCATCTCGGGGTCGAGCGCCGAGGTGGGTTCGTCGAAGAGCATGACGATCGGGTCCATCGACAGCGCGCGCGCGATGGCCACGCGCTGCTGCTGACCACCCGAGAGCTGGCCGGGGAATTTGTCCTTGTGCGCCATCAGGCCCACGCGGTCCAGCATCTTCAGGCCACGGGCCTTGGCCTCGTCGAGGCTGCGGCCCAGCACCTTGACCTGCGCGATGGTGAGGTTCTCGGTCACCGACAGGTGCGGGAACAGCTCGAAGTGCTGGAACACCATGCCCACCTTGGAGCGCAGCTTGGGCAGGTTGGTCTTGGGGTCGTTGACCCTGACGCCGTTGACGACGATCTCGCCCTTCTGGATCGGCTCCAGCGCGTTCACCGTCTTGATCAGCGTGGACTTGCCCGAACCCGAGGGGCCGCACACCACCACCACATCACCCTTGTCGATGCTCACCGAGCAGTCGTGCAGCACCTGGACGGGGCCGTACCACTTCGAGACGTTCTTGATTTCGATCATTTTTTCAGCCATGGCTGGACCCCTTCATCGGATGATGGCGATTTTCTTGTGCAGTCGCTTGACCATGTAGGACAGCGAATAGCAGAGGACGAAATAGACGACGGCGGCCAGGAGGTAGGCCTCTTCGGGGCGGCCGAAGTTCTTGCCTGCCGTCTCGAAGCCCTTGAGCAGGTCGTAGGCACCGATGGCATACACCAGCGAGGTGTCCTGGAACAGGATGATGGTCTGCGTGAGCAGCACCGGCAGCATGTTGCGGAAGGCCTGCGGCAGGATCACCAGTGTCATGTTCTGCTTGTAGGTCATGCCCACCGCCATGCCCGCGAACACCTGGCCGCGCGGGATCGACTGGATGCCGGCGCGCATGATCTCCGAGAAGTAGGCGGCCTCGAAGCAGATGAAGGTGACGATGGCCGAGGTCTCGGCACCGATGGGCCGGCCGATGACGAACGGCACCAGCAGGAAGAAGCCCAGGATCACCATCACCAGCGGCACCGAACGCATGCCGTTGACGTACACCGCCGCCGGGAAGTCCAGCCACTTCTTGCCCGACAGCCGCATGAGCGCCAGCAGCGTGCCGAAGAAGATGCCGCCCAGCGTGGCCACCACGGTGAGCATCACGCTGAAGTACAGGCCCTTCAGCACATAGGTGCTGATGAGGCTCCAGCTGTAGAAGGAAAAGTCGAGGCCCAGCATGTCAGTGGCCTCCCGTTCCGCCCGAGGCCACGAAGCCCGGCACGCGGATCCTGCGCTCGATGAAAGTCATGATGCGGTTGATCAGCATGGCGCTGATGACATAGAGGATGACGACCCCGACGTAGATCGGGATCTGGGCCGAGGTCTCCTCGCCCGCCTGCAGGTAGAACTGCGTGAGCTCGGGGATCGACACCGCGAAGGCGACGGAGGAGTTCTTGAAGATGTTCATCGACTCGCTGGTCAGCGGCGGCATGATGATCCGGTAGGCCATCGGCAGCAGCACGAAGCGGTAGTACTGGAAGGTGGTGAAGCCCACCGCCATGCCCGCATAGCGCTGGCCGCGCGGCAGCGCCTGGATGCCCGAACGCAGCTGCTCGGCAATCCGCGCCGACGTGAAGAAACCGAGTGCGCACACCACCAGCACCAGCGGCGGCAGGTCGCGCATCGCCGGAATCATCTTGGGCAGCACGAAGTACCAGATGAACACCTGCACCAGCAGCGGGATGTTGCGGAACAGCTCCACCCACGCATTGCCGAAGCGCACCAGCCAGGGACTGTCCGGCAGGGTACGCAAGGTGCCGATGATCGAACCGACCACCAGCGCCAGCAGCAGGGCCGCGAGCGCCACGCTCACGGTCCAGCCCCAGGCATTGAGCATCCACTGCAGATAGGTCTGATCGCGCCCGTGTGCAAAACAGCCGGCGACCGCCTCATTGGTCAGCGTGTCCTGGCAGAAAACCGACATATCCAGGCTCAGCATCCATCCTCCTCTTCCGCGGGTCAGGCCCCACGCTCATTCCATCGAAAAGCCCGCGTCGGCAGGCGCGCCGCGCGGGCTTGGCTATCGAGGTCGACTGCGACCTTACTTGTTGGCGTAGGCCTCCATCGGCTTGTCGTTCGGATGGGCCCAGGCGTCCTTGGTGCTTTCGGAAGCGGGCATGTTCAGGTTGACGTTGTTCGGCGGGATCGGCTGCATGAACCACTTGTCGTACAGCTTGGCCAGCGAGCCATCCTTGATCTGGCGAACGATGCTGTCGTCGACAGCCTTCTTCAGCTTGGCGTCGCCCTTGGGCAGCATGCAGGCGATCGGCTCGACGGACAGCACTTCACCGACGAGCTTGAAGTCCTTCGGGCTCTTCGACTTGGCGGCGTTGGCAGCCAGGATGGAGCCGTCCATCACGAAGGCGTCGGCGCGGCCCGATTCGAGCAGCAGGAAGCTGTCTGCGTGGTCCTTGCCCATGACTTCCTTGAAGTCGATGCCCTCGGCGCGCTTGTTCTTGCGCAGCGTCTGAACCGAGGTGGTGCCCGTGGTCGTGGCGACGGTCTTGCCCTTCAGATCGGCGATGCCGTTGATGCCGGAGTTGGCCTTGGTGAGGATGCGGACTTCCTCCACGTAGGTCGTGTAGGCGAAGTCGACGTCCTTCTGGCGCGCGGTGTTGTTGGTGGTGGAGCCGCACTCGAAGTCGATGGTGCCGTTCTGCACCAGGGGCACGCGGTTCTGCGAGGTGATGACCTGGTAGTTGATGGTCAGGGGCTTGCCCAGGTCCTTGCCGATGTCCTTGATGATGTTCTCGGCCATTTCGGTGTGGAAGCCGACGTACTTGCCGCCGCCGAGCGTGAAGGCCAGGCCGGACGAATCGCGCACGCCGAGGTTGACCGCACCGCGCTCCTTGATCTTTGCCAGGGTGTCGGTGGCCTGCGCGAACGCTGCGCTGGTGGCGAGTGCCGCGATGGCGATGAGCGTGAGTTGCTTCTTCATGAATGTTCCTTGGGAGGGGTCGGGGACGGGCGAAATTCTAGACACACACCTTTTTCGGGATAACCCGAACCAAGAGGGTGCAGAACCCACCAACATTGGGCATTAAAACAGCGCGCTGCGCACCACAAAGTGAGGCGTGCGCCCTCTGTGTCAGGGCTTTGCAAGGGTTAGCAGTCTGCATGCCAAAGCTGTGGCAGGTCCATGTGCATCCGGGATGGGGGCATGCACACACGGCATCGCCGATGCACGAGGGGCACGGCGCGGGGCGAACGAAGTGCGTGCAAGGCAGTGAACCGATCAGTCCGCTGCCGGCTGCGCGCTGGTGAGGTAGGCCCACAGCAGGTCGGCCGCGCGCTTGGGGGTGGAGCCGCCATCTCCGCCACGGGCCGGAGCGGCCGGGCGCTCGCGGTAGGCACGGATCTCCATCGTGGCCTCCAGCGGCGCCATGTCGGGCCCATTGGCGCTGACCAGCTTGCGCCCCCGCACCTCGTTGCGCACGGCACTCTGCGGCAGGAAGGCGATGCCATGGCCTTCGAGGGCCATGACCTTCAGGCCCTCGGCCATGTCGGTCTCGTAGACGCGGTCCAGGTGGATGGGCACGGACGAGGTCTTCAGCAACTGGTCGACCACACCGCCCAGGTAGGCCCCCGGCGCATAGCCGAGGTAGGGCAGCGGCCAGCCGGGCTGGCCGGGCAGGCGGTGGCGCGGCTGGCCCTCGGCGTCGGGGCGGACCCAGGGCGCGACCACCTCCTCGCCCAGGCGGACCATCTCGTAGCGGTGGGTGTCCAGTTGCAGCGGCTGCGAGGGATGCTGGTAGGCGATCAGGAGGTCGCAGTTGCCTTCCACCAGCCGCATCATGGCGTCGTGCACGTTCTGGGCGATCAGCCGGCTTTTGAGCGGGCCGAACTCCTGGCGCAGCCGCGTGACCCAGCTCGGGAAGAAGGTGAAGGCCAGCGTGTGCGGCACGGCGAACTCGATCACGTCCTGCGCCACGGCCGAATGGCCACGCAGCATGGCCCGGGTGCTCTGCAGCGACTGCAGGATCTCCAGCGCCTGGGTGTAGAGGGTCTGGCCGGCGGCGGTGAGCCGCGTGGGATAGCTGCTGCGGTCCACCAGGTCGGTGCCGGCCCAGCTCTCCAGGGCCTGGATGCGGCGCGAGAAGGCCGGCTGGGTCACATGCCGCAACTGGGCCGAACGGCTGAAGCTGCGGGTTTCGGCGAGGCTCACGAAGTCCTCCAGCCATTTGGTTTCCATGGCGCGCGATTATGGTCCTGGGTACGCTGCGGCCCTGGCCTCCCTTTCCCGCCCATCGTCCACCGCCCATGACCTCTGCCGACCTGCTTGCCCTCGACGCCACCACCCTCTCGCGACGCATCGGCGAGCGCAGCCTCTCGTGCCGCGAACTGATGCAGGCCACGCTGGCGCGCATCGACGCGCTCAACCCGCGCTTCAATGCCCTGGTCTCGCTGCGCGATGCCGACACGCTGCTGGCCGAGGCCGATGCACGCGATGCCCAGCTCGCGCGCGGCGAGCGCCTGGGCTGGATGCACGGCTTTCCGCTGGCGGTGAAGGACCTGAGCCACGCCGCCGGCCTGCCCACCTCCATGGGCTCGCCGCTGGCACCGAAAAGCCCGGCGCGCCATGACAGCCTGCACGTGGCCCGGGCCCGGGCCGCCGGCGCCATCGTCATCGGCAAGAGCAACACGCCCGAGTTCGGCCTGGGCTCGCACACCTACAACACCGTCTTCGGCACCACCCGCAATGCCTGGGACGACCGCAAGTCGGCCGGGGGCAGCAGCGGCGGCGCAGCGGTGGCATTGGCCCTGGGCATGCTGCCGGTGGCCGACGGCAGCGACATGATGGGTTCGCTGCGCAACCCCGCGGCCTTCAACAACGTCATCGGCTTCCGGCCTTCGCGCGGGCGCGTGCCGGGCTCGCCGGACGAGGACCTGTTCTTCCAGCAGCTGGGAACCGAGGGCCCCATGGCCCGCACGGTGGAGGACGCTGCGCGCATGCTGTGCGTGCAGGCCGGCGTCGACGCGCGCGTGCCGCTCTCGCTGCCGCAGGCGCTGCCCGATGCCGATGCGCTCGACCTGCGCACCGAAGTGAAGGGTCGGCGCATCGGCTGGCTGGGCAGCCTCTGGCCCGACCTGCCGGTGGACCCGACGGTGATGGCCACCTGCGAGCAGGCGCTGGACGTCTTCCGCACGCTGGGCTGCGAGCTCGAAGCCTGCCAGCTCGACGTGCCGCGCGAGCAGAACTGGCAGGCCTGGCTGCGGCTGCGCCAGCTGCTGGTGGGCGGCAAGCTGGGCGCGCTGGCGGCCGATCCGCGCAACCATGCGCGCATCAAGCCCGAGGCGCTGTGGGAAATCGAACAGGCCCGCCACCTCGATGCCGCCTCGCTCTACCAGGCCTCGATCTGGCGCTCGAACGTCTACCGCGCCTTCGTGCGGCTCTTCGAGCGCTTCGATGCCGTGGTGGCGCCGACGGCGCAGGTCTTTCCCTTCGACGCCGACCTGCACTGGCCCGACGAGGTGGCGGGTGTGAAAAGCCAGACCTACCACCACTGGATGGAGATCGTCACGCCCTTCACGCTGGCCGGGCTGCCCACGCTCAATGTGCGCGCAGGCTTCGGTCCGCACGGCCTGCCGATGGGCCTGCAGCTGGCGGGCCCGGCCAATGCGGACCTGGCCGTCCTGCAGCTGGGCCATGCCTTCGACCAGGCCTGCCCGTGGTCGGCGATGCGCCCCCCAGTGCTCGAATCGATCTGATCGCCGGCATGGGTCTGCCGCCGCCGCCGCCACCGAGACGCCGCCGCCGCGAGGTCAGGACTTCTGCATCTGCTGGTGAAAGGTGATCTCGATGAATTCGGCCGGCCGGGTGGGCGCAACAAGAACCGTGATGCGCATGATCCCTTCGAGGATGTCCTCGGGCGTCATCGTCTGCCCCACTCCCACATGCACGCTGAATGCGTCCTCGGCCGTGGCGCCGGCCAGGCCACCGCGCTTCCACACGCTGGCAAGGTACTGGGTGAGCATGGCTCGGGCGGTCGTCCAGGTGGCCGCCGTGTTGGGCTCGAACACCAGTGCCTTGCAGGCAAGCCTGAAGCTCTCCTCGATCATGATCAGCGTGCGCCGCACGTTGACGTAGCGCCAGTCGGCGCTGTTGCCGTCGAGGGTGCGTGCGCCCCAGACCAGCACGTCCTCGCCCGTGAAACTGCGGATGGCATTGACGCTCTTGCCCTGGGTGCCGACGTTGAGGTCCTCCTGCTCGTCCTGCGAGAGGGCCACCGCCGGTTCGGTCACCTCGTTGACAGCGATGTTCGCCGGCGCCTTCCACACCCCGCGCGTGCTGTCGACCAGGGTGTACAGGCCGGCCATTGCCGCCGAGGGCGGCATCAGGTTCATCAGCCGCAGCGCCTGGTCGCGCAGCCGGACGTAGAACGCGCTCTTGGCCAGCAGCGCCTCGTCGACCGGGCACGTATCCCGCGCCAGCTCATTGGCAATGAGCGCAGACAGATCGATGTCGCTCTGCACCATCGTGCGACGGAACTCGCCGGACTCCAGCACCGTTGTGTGCAGCCACGGGTAATAGGCCGCACCGTACTGGAGACACTGGTGGGTCCCGATGGCGTCGCGAAAGCCCGCGATGCAGTCGCCGGCCGGATGCTGCCGGCCCAGGTCACCTGCCCACACATCCAGGATGGCGAAGCGATTGCGCATCACATCGCCACAGTGCCTGAGCATCGCTGTCTGGACCGCGGCGCAGTCGTCCCGGGACAGCAGGACCGCGTCAGGCACCACGACCAGGGTCGGCTCCTGCTCCTTTTCCAACGCTGTCAGCCCGGCGAGCAGGCCTTGGACATCGTCGCCGGCCTCGATCTCCGGCGCGTTCGCCGCATCGCCGTACAGGCCCACGCTTACGACGTAGCACGGCCCTCCACCGTTGGCGAAAAAGAGGCGCATGGCCTGGTGCAGCAGATAGCGGTTGCCCGCACGGCCCGGCTCCCGCATGAGGCGGTAGTGCCGGCCCTGGTGCTCGAACTCGCTGACCTGGGTGCGCGGCCTGCGCATGTCCTCGGTCGGTGGCGGGTCGGCGACCAGATCGTCCACGACCTGCAGCTGGAAGCGCGGCTGCGGCGGCCCCCCGAACGAGGCCTCGAATTCGGCCAAGCTCGTGATTCGCCAGGGCTTGCCCTGCAGATCGCGGCCGGCGTGGTCTGCCTTCGCGGTGTAGCCGATGAATGCCGGCACGGCGGTGGCGACCTCCACGACCGCATTCGGAAAGGCGTTCTTCTCGACGATGTACACGCCGGGCGTCTTCATCACGGCCATCTGCGCCTCCTGAATCAGATCGGCGACACCACCCCGCGCCCTGCGAAGTGGCCTTCGGCATTGGCCATGAAGCGGTCCACGCTGCATTGCACGGCCTCGGGCGACCAGCCCGCCATGTGGGGCGAGAGGACGATGTTGGCAAGGCCCACCAGCGGCTCGGGCCGCTGGGGTTCGCTCTCGTACACGTCGAGCGCGGCACCGGCGATGGTCTCGCTGCGCAGGGCCTCGGCCAGCGCTTCGGTATCGACCAGGCTGCCGCGGCCCACGTTGACCAGGTAGCCCTGCGGGCCCAGCGCCTGCAGCACCTGCGCATTCACCTTGTGCCGCGTGGCCGCGCCGCCGGGCGCGGCGCACACCAGCACGTCGCACCAGCGCGCGAGCTCGACCAGATCGTCGAAGTAGCGGTGAGGCGAGCCTTCGACCGGCTTGCGGTTGTGGTAGCCCACCGGCATGTCGAAGCCGGCCGCGCGGCGCGCCAGCTTGGCACCGATGGCACCCATCCCGAAGATGCCCAGGCGCCGGCCTTCGAGCTGCGGGGGCATGGTCAGCACGTCACGCCACACGCCCTCGCGGCACAGCCGGTCGCGCTCGGGAATGCGGCGCACGATGGCCAGGATCAGGCCGAAGGCATGGTCGGCGACCGTGCTGTCGTTGGTGCCCGCGCCATTGGCCGTGACGATGCCGCGCGCACGCAGCGCGTCCATGGGCAGTCCCTCGTAGCCCACGCCCATGCAGCACACCAGCTCAAGCGCCGGCATGGCCGCGATCTCGTCGGGCGTGAGGCCTACGGTGCCGATGGTGAGCACGGCGCGGAAGTCGCGGCCCCGGCTGGCGATGGCCGCCGCACGTTCGGCCGGCGTGGGCGCATAGACGAGGTCATAGACGGCGCCGATCTGCTGCTGGTGTTCGGGGGTCTGCTGGTTGAGGACGAGAAGGGGAATCTTGGCGGACATGGAAACGATCGGAAGCAAGAAGCGGATCAGGCCGGCTGCGCGGTGCCGTCGGGCAAAGCGGCCACAGCCACGGGAGCGGCCTCCGGCGGCCGCTCGTTCTGCTGCAGCGACCACATGCGGGCATACACGCCACCGCGCGCCAGCAGTTCGCCGTGGGTGCCACGCTCGACCACCTGGCCGGCGTCGAGCACCAGGATCTCGTGCGCGTCCACCACCGTCGAGAGCCGGTGCGCGATCACCAGCGTGGTCTTGCCGCGCGCGGCGGTGGCCAGCTCGGCCTGGATGGCGCGCTCGTTGGCGGAGTCGAGCGCCGACGTGGCCTCGTCGAAGATCAGGATGGGCGGGTTCTTGAGCAGCGTGCGGGCGATGGCCACGCGCTGCTTCTCTCCGCCCGAGAGCTTGAGGCCGCGCTCGCCCACGGTGGTCTCGTATCCCTTGGGCGTGGCGGCGATGAAGGTGTGGATGCGCGCCGCGCGGGCCGCGGCCTCCACCTCGTCCTGGCTGGCGTCGGGCCGGCCGTAGGCGATGTTGTAGCCGATGGTGTCGTTGAAGAGCACCGTGTCCTGCGGCACGATGCCGATGGCCGCGCGCAGGCTGTGCTGGGTCACCTCCCGGATGTCCTGCCCGCCGATGCGGATGGCGCCGCCGCCGGTGCCGGCCGAGGCCGGATCGACGTCGTAGAAGCGGTACAGCAGCCGCGCCAGCGTGGACTTGCCCGCCCCCGACGGGCCGACCACGGCCACCGTTTTGCCGGCCGGGATGGTGAAGCTCAGGCCGCGCAGGATGGGCCGCGCGGGCTCGTAGGCGAAGTGCACGTCGTCGAACTGCACATCGCCCTCGGGATGGCGCAGCGGCCGGGCGCCTGGGGCATCGGCCACCTCGCGCTCGCGCTCCAGCAGGGCGAACATCTTCTCCAGGTCCACCAGGCTCTGCTTGATCTCGCGGTAGAGCACGCCGAGGAAGTTGAGCGGGATGTACAGCTGGATCATGAAGGCATTGACCATGACCAGGTCGCCCAGCGTCATGCGCCCGTCGACCACGCCCTGCGTGGCACGCCAAAGCATGGCCACCAGGCTGAGCGCGATCAGCATCTGCTGGCCGGTGTTGAGCAGCGACAGCGTGGTCTGGCTGCGCACGGCGGCGCGGCGGTAGCGCTCCAGTTGCTCGTCATAGCGGCGCGCCTCGAAGCCCTCGTTGTTGAAGTACTTGACCGTCTCGTAGTTCAGCAGCGAATCCACGGCCCGGCTCTGCGCCTTGGCGCCCAGCTCGTTCATGCTGCGGCGGAACTGCGTGCGCCACTCGGTCACCCACACGGTGAAGCCGATGTACACCACCAACGCGGATCCCGTGATGGCGACGAACCACCAGTCGAAGCGCACGCCCAGGATGCCGAGCACCAGCACCAGCTCGATCAGCGTGGGCACGATGCTGTAGAGCGAATAGGAGATGAGCGAATGCACCGCCTGGCTGCCGCGCTCGATGTCGCGCGTCATGCCGCCGGTCTGGCGCTCCAGGTGGAAGCGCAGCGACAGCCCGTGCAGATGGCGGAACACCTCCAGCGAGATGCGCCGCGCCGCGCCCTCGGTGGCGCGGGCGAACACCAGTTCACGCAGCTCGGTGAAGAGCGAGGTGGAAAAGCGCAGCAGCCCGTAGCCCACCAGCAGCGCCGCCGGCACCACCAGCAGCGCACGCGGGTCGCCAGGCTGCAGGGTCATCGCATCGACCAGGTGCTTGAGCAGCACCGGCACGCTCACGTTGGCCAGCTTGGCGCCGACCATGAACAGCAGCGCCGCGAGCACGCGCCATTTGTAGGCCCACAGGTAGGGGAACAGTCGCTTCAGCGTGGCGGCATCGCTGCGTGCGGGCGCAGGCGCGCCCAGCTCGGCGGCGGGCGGCAGGGAGTGGGCAGGTCTCATGGGGGTTTGTGTCGCGACAGGTCGGCGGCCATGTCGCATGCGGGACAATCCGCGGCGTTGTTTTCCCGGATTGTCCAATGACCGCCCCGACCGTCGCCCCTGCCGTCCTCAAAAGCCTGCCCGCCGATATGGAGCTCGTGCTCAAGGTGATCCCGATGCCGGCCGACACCAATGGCAACGGCGACATCTTCGGCGGCTGGGTCATGGCCCAGGTCGACCTGGCCGGCTCGGTGATTCCGGCCCGTTATGCGCAGGGGCGCATGGCCACGGTGGCGGTCAACGAATTCATCTTCAAGCAGCCGGTGCGTGTGGGCGACCTGCTGTCCTTCTATGCCGCCGTGACCCGCGTGGGACGCACCTCGGTCACGGTGAAGGTCGAGGTCTTCGCCGAGCGCATCCGCCAGCAGGGCGAGTACGTGAAGGTGACCGAGGCCTCCCTCACCTACGTGGCCATCGACGAGAACGGCCGGCCGCGGCCGGTGGTCACGCCCAAGGGCTGAGGGCCGTCGATCCCGGCCCGCCCGGCCAAGGACGCGCGCGCTCTGCGCACCCCGCGCCGCCGGCCGGGAGGCGCGGCCTCAGACCTTGCTGAAGTCCGGTCGGCGCTTTTCCATGAAGGCCGTGAAGGCCTCGCGCGCTGCGGGCTCGCGCAGCATGCGGCCGAAGCTCGCGCCCTCCTCGTCCATGCGCTCGACCACGGCGGCGGACTGCGTCTTCTTGAGCAGGCGCTTGGTCTCGATCAGCGCCGACAGCGGCTTGGCGGCCAGCTTGCGGGCCTGTTGCTGCGCATAGGCATTGCATTCGGTGGGCGGCAGCACGCGGTTGACCAGGCCCACTTCGAGCGCGGCCTCGGCCATGAAGGGCTCGCCCAGCAGCAGTGCCTCGGCCGCGCGGTGGTAGCCGAACATCTGCGGCACCAGCAGGCTCGATGCCGCCTCGGGGCACAGGCCCAGGTTGACGAAGGGCATCGAGAAAGCGGCGTTGTCGCCGGCATAGACCAGGTCGCAGTGGAAGAGCAGCGTGGTGCCGATGCCCACCGCCGGGCCGCACACGGCCGCGACCACCGGCTTGGGAAAGGCCGCGATGCCGCGCAGGAAGCGGAACACCGGCGACTCCTGGTTCGACGGCGGCTTGTTGAGAAAGTCGCCGATGTCGTTGCCGGCCGAGAAGATGGTGGCGTCGCCCTGGATCAGCACGCAGCGCACCGCCGCGTCGTCGCGCGCGGCGTCGAGCGCATCGGCCAGCTCGGCGTACATGCTGCTGGTGATGGAGTTCTTCTTGTCGACGCGGTTGAAGGTCAGGGTGGTCACACCCGCTTCGGTGTGGACGAGGATGTCGCTCATGGTGTTGGTGAGGTGAAGAGAAAAATCAACGGGGGATGAGGGCGTCGCGCACGAAGTCCAGCCGGTCCTGGCCCCAGAACATCTGGTCGCCGACGAACATCGTCGGCGCACCGAACACGCCGCGCTCGACGGCCTCCTGCGTGGTGGCCTTGAGCTGGTCCTTGACGTCCTGGCGGCCCAGCAGCGTCATGAACTCGGCGGCATTGAAGCCGGCGGCGGTGAGCACCGCCGTCAGCTCGGCCGCATCGCCCAGGTTGCGCGGCTGCGCCCACATGGCCTCGAACACGGCCTGCGCATAGCCCTGGAAGCGCTCGGGCCGGTGCATCTGCATCGCCGTGGCGCCGCGCATCAGCGTCAGCGTGTTGATGGGGAAGTGCGGATTGTGTTCAAAGGGCACGCCAGCGCGGCGGGCGAAGCGCTGCAGGTCCTCGCGCATGTAGCGGCCCTTGGCCGGGACCTCGGCCGGCGAGCGGTTGCCCGTGGCCTGGAACACGCCGCCCAGCAGCATGGGCCGCCACACCAGCTCGGCACCGGTGTCGGCGCACACGTGGGGCAGCTGCATCCAGGCGAGGTAGGCAGCGGGGCTGCCGAAGTCGAAGAAGCATTCGACGCGGGCGGGAGCGGTCATGGGAAGTCTCCAGTCGTTCTCGTGGGAAGGCCGCAATGATGCCGGTCCGGCCCGGATGCTGCGCGCGGTGCGTTCAGAAATTCTCGATCCAGGGCCGCAGGTCCAGCTCGTGGGTCCAGGCATCGCGCGGCTGGCGGTGCAGCATGACGTAGGCCGCGGCGATGTGATCGGGATTCAGGATGCCGTCCTCCGCCTTGCGCGCATAGCGTTCGGGAAAGTTGCTGCGGATGAATTCGGTGTCGATGGCGCCATCGATGATGGTGTGGGCCACATGGATGCCCTGCGGTCCCAGCTCGCGCGCCATGCTCTGGGCCAGCGCGCGCAACGCCATCTTGGCGCCCGAGAAGGCCGCGAAGTTGGCGCCGCCGCGCAGCGAAGCCGTGGCGCCGGTGAACAGGATGGTGCCGCGCTGCCCGCCCGCCGGCAGCGGCCGGGCCACCATGCGCCTGGCCACTTCGCGGGCGTTGAGGAAGCCGGAGAAGCAGGCCATCTCCCAGACCTTGAAGTACTTGCGCGCCGTCTCGGTGAGGATGCTCTCGGGCACGTTGGCGCCGATGTTGAACACCATCACCTCGATGGGGCCGACGGTCGATTCGATCTGCTCGACCAGGGCGACGACCTCCTCTTCCTTGCGCGCATCGCTGCCAAAGGCATGGGCCGTGCCGCCGTCGGCCTGGATCTGCGCCACCAGCGGCGCCAGCTTGTCGGCACTGCGGCGGGTGACGCAGGCGGCATAGCCTTCGCGTGCGAAGGCACGGGCGATGGCGCCGCCGGTGGCGTCACCGGCACCGACGATCAGGGCGGCGGGTTGGGGCATGGGGGCTCCTGGCGACAAAAGAACGCGCGGCGCGCTATTCCTTGTAGTAGACGATCTGATGGCTGGTCGCGAGCAGCAGCCCGGCCTCGCTCCAGAGCTGCGCGGTCTGGTCGAAGAAGCCGTTGCGGAACTGCTGGCCCGTGGCGCGCCCGAGCAGGTGGCCGTGGCCCACCTGCGCCAGCTCGGCCGCACTGGCGTGGAAATAGGTGGTGATGGACACCGTGCCCGCCGGCACCGGCCGCGCGCGCCGCAGCCACGCGCGCGGGTAGAACACATCGCTCATCGCCGCCAGCGCCGGAAAGTCCAGCGTGCGCGGCACTGCGTCGCGCACCCACATCAGCGTCTCGCTGTGGTCGCCGGCATCGTTCCACTCGCGCGGAATGCCGCCGCTGATGGGCCGCATGTCGTACTGGCCGATCCAGGCCACGCCCTTGGGGCCGGTGCCCATGCCTGCCACATCTGCCGGCGCCGGCGCCTTCGGCATGGCGACGTCGGTGGTGCTCCAGGTCTGGCGCCGCAGCGCGGTGACGACGGTGGCGGTGGTGTTGAGCTGCAGCCTGCCGTCCTCGCCGGCCTGGCTGAGCGTGAGCGTCCAATGCTGCGTGGAGCGGTTGGTGCGCACCGGCAGCGCTTGCACCTGCAACGCGCCTTCGGTCACGGCCGCCGCATAGTTGACCGTGAGTGCGATCGGCTCGCCGAGCCGCTCCGGATGCTGCATCACGGCCTGCAGCAGCAGCGCCGCCGTCGTGCCGCCGAAGGGCCCGACCATGTTCCAGTAGTCGGGGCTCGTGGCCCCGGTGAAGAGCCCGGACTGGATGTCGCTGTGCGACAGCGCAAGGGCACGATCGAGCGGGTGGTCGTTCATGGCGGCAGTGTGCATAAAGCGACTTGGCGCGCGAGTCGTGTGCGGGACGCGCGGGCCTCCGTAGGAACCCGCAGCTTGGGGCGCCCAGCCGGCCTGGGCACCCGCCGGCTGCGGTGCCGATTCAGACGCGTTCGAAGATGCCCGCGGCGCCCTGCCCCATGCCCACGCACATGGTCACCATGCCGTACTTGAGCTGCTTGCGGCGCAGCGCATGCACGACCGTGGCCGCGCGGATGGCGCCAGTCGCGCCCAGCGGATGGCCCAGGGCGATGGCGCCTCCCATCGGATTGACCTTGGCCGCATCCAGGCCCAGCGTGTTGATCACGGCCAGCGACTGGGCCGCGAAGGCCTCGTTCAGCTCGAACCAGTCGATGTCGTCCTGCTTCAGGCCCGCATAGCGCAGCGCGGCCGGAATGGCCTCGATGGGTCCGATGCCCATGATGGCCGGCGGCACGCCCTTGCTGGCGAAGCTGACGAAGCGCGCCAGCGGCTGCAGGTCGTACTTCTGGCAGGCGGCTTCGCTGGCCAGGATCAGCGCGCCGGCGCCGTCGGAGGTCTGCGAGCTGTTGCCGGCCGTGACCGACCCGCGGGCGGCGAACACGGTGCGCAGCTTGGCCAGGCCTTCGAGGCTGGTGTCGGGGCGCGGGCCCTCGTCCAGACTGACGGTGCGAGTCCTGGCGGTGGTCTCGCCGGTGGCGGCGTCGAAGCCGCGGTCGGTCACCTCGATGGGCGTGATCTCGTCGGCGAACTCGCCCGCCTGCTGGGCGGCGACGGCGCGGCGGTGCGATTCGAGGGCGAAGGCGTCCTGCGCCTCGCGGCTCACCTTCCACTGCTGCGCCACCTTCTCGGCCGTCAGCCCCATGCCATAGGCGATGCCCACATCACCGTCGCGCTCGAAGATGGACGGCGACAGCGAGGGCGCGTTGCCCATCATCGGCACCATGCTCATGCTCTCGACGCCCGCAGCGATCATGACCTCGGCTTCGCCCACGCGGATGCGGTCGGCCGCCATCTGCACGGCCGACAGGCCCGAGGCGCAGAAGCGGTTGACGGTGATGCCGCCCACACTGGTGGGCAGGCCCGCCAGCACGGCGCCGATGCGCGCCACGTTCAGGCCCTGCTGGGCCTCCGGAATGGCGCAGCCGCAGACGATGTCCTCGATAGTCTGCGGATCGAGGCGCGGCACCTGCGCCAGCGCCGCCTTCAGCGTGGTGGCCAGCAGGTCGTCCGGCCGGGTGTTGCGGAAGAAGCCGCGGTGCGACTTGCCGATGGGGGTGCGCGTGGCGGCGACGATGTAGGCGTCTTGAACTTGCTTGCTCATGGTCGTGGTCTCGTCGTTCAGTCGCGCACGGGTTTGCCAGTGGACAGCATGCCCATGATCCGCTCCTGGGTCTTCGGGTGCTGCACCAGCGCGCAGAAGGCTTCGCGCTCCAGGCGCATCAGGTATTCCTCGGTCACCAGGGTGCCGGGGTCCACGTCACCACCGGTCACCGCGTGGGCGATCAGGCTGGCGATGTGGAAGTCGTGCTGGCTGATGAAGCCGCCGTCGCGCATGTTGACCAGTTGGCCCTTGATGGTGGCGGCGCCGCTGCGCCCGGCCACGCGGAAGGGCTTCTTCAGCGGCGGGCGCCAGCCGGCGTCACTCATGGCCTTGACCTGGCCGATGGCCACGTGCAGCAGCTCGTCCTTGTGCGGGACGATCACGTCGCCCTCGACCAGGTAGCCCAGCTTCCTCGATTCCAGCGCGCTGGTGCCCACCTTGGCCATGGCCGCGGCGGTGAAGCCTTCAGTGAGGAAGGGCAGCAGGTCGGTGCCGGTGGAGGCCGCGGCGTTCTCGGCCGCACGGCGGGCGATGTAGGTCAGGCCGCCGGCGCCGGGCACCAGGCCCACGCCCACTTCGACCAGGCCGATGTAGCTTTCCATCGCGGCCACGCGGCGGGCGCTGTGCACGGCCAGCTCGCAGCCGCCGCCCAGGGCCATGCCGCGCACGGCGGAGACCACCGGCACGTTGGCATAGCGGATGCGCAGCATCACGTCCTGCAGCGCCTGCTCCGCGCCTTCGATGGCGCCCACGCCGGCCACCACGAAGGCGGGCAGCATGGCCTGCAGGTCGGCGCCGACGGAGAACTTGTCCGACGGCGACCAGATCACCAGGCCCTGGTACTCGCGCTCGGCCAGCGCCACGGCCTCGGCCAGCGCCTCGGCCACGTCGGGGCTGATGGCGTTCATCTTGGAATGGATGCTGGCGATCAGCACGCCTTCATAGCCCGGACGGTCCAGCGTCCAGACGCGCACGTCGCCCTCGTCGCTGATCGTGGTGCCGGACTCTTCGGCGCTCTTGGCGCCGCTGCCCAGCACGCTCTCGGGAAAGAGCTGGCGCGCATGCACCGGCAGGCGGCGCTCGGGCACGAAGCGCTGCTCGGCGGCGCTCCAGGAGCCTTCGGGCGTGTGCACGCCGCCGGCCTCGGCCACCGGGCCGTCGAACACCCACTGGGGCAGCGGCGCCTTGGCCAGCGCCTTGCCGGCGTCGATGTCCTCCTGGATCCACTGCGCCACCTGCGACCAGCCCGCCTCCTGCCACAGCTCGAAGGGGCCCTGCTTCATGCCGAAGCCCCAGCGCATGGCCAGGTCCACATCGCGCGCGCTCTCGGCGATGTCGGCCAGGTGCAGCGCCGCGTAATGGAAGCCGTCGCGCAGGATCGCCCACAGGAACTGGCCCTGCGGCCCTTCGCTCTCGCGCAGCAGCTTGAGCCGCTCGCCGGCGGGCTTCTTGAGCATGCGGCCGTAGACCTCGTCGGCCTTCTGCCCGGCGGGCACGTAGTCGCCCGATTCGAGGTCGAAGCGCAGGATGTCGCGACCCGCCTTCTTGTAGAAGCCGCCCTTGGTCTTCTGGCCCAGGCGCCCCAGCTCGATCAGCTTGGCCAGCACCGGCGGCGTGGCGAAGTTGGGGTAGAACGGGTCGGTGGCCTCGCTCAGGTTGTCCTGCAGCGTCTTGACGACGTGGGCCATGGTATCCAGGCCCACCACGTCGGCGGTGCGGAAGGTGCCCGAGCTGGCGCGGCCCAGGCGCTTGCCCGTGAGGTCATCGACCACGTCGAACGAGAGGCCGAACTTCTCGACCTCCTTCATCGTCGCAAGCATGCCGGCGATGCCGATGCGGTTGGCGATGAAGTTGGGCGTGTCCTTGGCGCGCACCACACCCTTGCCCAGCGCGGTCACGGCGAAGGCTTCCAGGTCGTCCAGCACCTGCGCATTGGTGGTGGGCGTGGGGATCAGCTCCACCAGCGTCATGTAGCGCGGCGGGTTGAAGAAGTGGATGCCGCAGAAGCGCGGGCGGATGCTCTCGGGCACCGCCTCGGCCAGCTTGGTGATCGACAGGCCCGAGGTGTTGGAGGCCAGGATGGCATGCGGCGCGACGTGGGGTGCGATCTTCTTGTAGAGGTCGAGCTTCCAGTCCATGCGCTCGGCGATGGCCTCGATCACCAGGTCGCATTCGCCCAGCAGGCCGAGGTGCTCCTCGTAGTTCGCGGCCTGGATCAGCGCCGCGTCCTCGGCCACTCCCAGGGGGGCGGGCTTGAGCTTCTTGAGGTTGTCGATGGCCTTGAGCACGATGCCGCTCTTGGGCCCCTCTTTGGCGGGCAGGTCGAACAGGATGACCGGCACGCGCACGTTGACGAGATGGGCCGCGATCTGCGCGCCCATCACGCCTGCGCCGAGGACGGCGACTTTCTTGACTTGGAATCTGGACATGGTATTGGGTGTCTTGGACCGTTGGGTGTCTTGGCCAGGCGTTGAAACGGCTTGCGCCTTCACTGCGCCCGCTGCCAGGTCTGCGTCCGCCAGAACGGCCCCAGGTACCCGCGCACTTCCAGCTTCTTGCCGCCATCGACCGGCGTGTAGCTGGCGCGGTATTCCTTGCCGTTCTCGGGGTCGAGGATCTTGCCGCCCTCCCACACCTCCTTGCCCTCGGCCTTCTTGCCGCCGCGCACGATCTCCAGCCCCACGATGGGCTGGCCCTTGCGGTCGTCCGTGCACTGGTCGCAGGTGGAGGAACCGTCCTTCTTCAGCACCTTCTCGATGCGGCCCGAAAGCTGACCGCCGTTGTCGGTGATGCGGATCTCGGCCTTGGTCTCGCCCGTCTTGTCGTCGACGTTGCGCCACAGGCCCGCGGGGCTGGTCTGCGCCAGCGCGGCCGTCGAGGCCAGCACCAGCGAGAGGGCGAGGGATGCACGAAGCAGCATGGAGGTCTCCGGTCGTGGTGGATGGGAGGAAACGGCAGCGGCGATCAGGCCAGCGCGGCGTCGGTGTCCATCAGCGCCTTGCTGCCCGAGCGCGCGGTACGCATCAGCGTCGCCGTCTCGGGGAAGAGCTTGGCGAAGTAGAAGCGCGCGGTCTGCAGCTTGGCGGTATAGAACGGGTCGGTGCTGCCGGCGGCGATCTGGCGCAGGGCCACCTGGGCCATACGCGCGAACATGTAGGCGAACACCAGGTGGCCGGCCACGCGCAGGTAGTCCACGGCGGCGGCGCCCACCTCGTCGGGGTTCTGGAAGCCCTTGAAGCCGACCTCGGTGGTGAACTTGGTCATCTGGTCGCCCAGGTAGGCCAGCGGGTTGATGAACTCGGCCATCTTCTCGTTGACGCCTTCCTCTTCCACCAGCTGGCCGATCAGCTTGCCGAACTTCTTGAGCGTGGCGCCGTTGTTGCCCAGCACCTTGCGACCCAGCAGGTCCAGTGACTGCACGGTGTTCGTGCCTTCGTAGATCATGTTGATGCGGTTGTCCCGCACGAACTGCTCCATGCCCCATTCCTTGATGAAGCCATGGCCGCCGAAGACCTGCATGCAGGCATTGGTGCTGATGTGGCCGTTGTCGGTGATGAAGGCCTTGACGATGGGCGTGAGCAGCGCGACCAGCTCGTCGCTGTTCTTGCGCACCTTCTCATCGGGATGGTGGTGCGCCTTGTCCAGCAGCAGCGTGCAGAAGATCTGCAGCGCGCGGCCGCCTTCGGCATAGGCCTTGGCCGTCAGCAGCATCTTGCGCACGTCGGGGTGCACGATGATCGGATCGGCGTCCTTGTCCTTGGCCTTGACGCCCGACAGCGAGCGCATCTGGATGCGGTCCTTGGCATAGGCCAGCGCGTTCTGGAAGGCGACTTCGGTCAGGCCCAGCGACTGGTTGCCCACGCCCAGGCGGGCGGCGTTCATCATCACGAACATGGCGGCCAGGCCCTTGTTGGGCTCACCGACCAGGCTGCCCACGGCGCCGTCCAGCGCAATCTGCGCGGTGGCATTGCCATGGATGCCCATCTTGTGTTCCAGGCCGGTGCAGAAGATGGGGTTGCGCTCGCCCAGGCTGCCATCGGCATTCACCTTGAACTTGGGCACCACAAACAGGCTGATGCCCTTGCTGCCCTTGGGCGCGTCGGGCAGGCGGGCCAGCACCAGGTGGACGATGTTCTCGGCCATGTCGTGCTCGCCGGCCGAGATGAAGATCTTGTTACCGGTGAGCCGGTAGCTGCCATCGGCCTGCGGTTCGGCCTTGGTGCGCAGCAGGCCCAGGTCGGTGCCGCAGTGCGGCTCGGTCAGGCACATGGTGCCGGTCCACTCGCCGCTCACCAGCTTGGGCAGATAGGTCTTCTTCTGCTCGTCGGTGCCGTGGGCCACCAGCGCCTCGTAGGCACCATGCGACAGACCGGGGTACATGGTCCAGGCCTGGTTGGCACTGTTGAGCATCTCGTACACGCACTGGTTGACCGTGTGCGGCAGGCCCTGGCCGCCGAATTGCGGGTCGCACGACAGCGCGGGCCAGCCACCTTCGACGTACTGCGCGTAGGCGTCCTTGAAGCCCTTGGGCGTGGTCACCGCATGGGTCTTCACGTCCAGCGTGCAGCCCTCGGTGTCGCCGCCGATGTTCAGCGGAAAGGCGACCTCGGCGGCGAACTTGCCGGCCTCTTCGAGCACGGCATTGATGGTGTCCGCGTCGGTCTCGGCATGGGCGGGCATGGCCTTGAACTCGTCGGCGACGTTGAACACTTCATGCAGCACGAATTGCATGTCGCGCAGCGGGGGGGTGTAGGTGGGCATGCGAGGCGTCTCCTGCTCGGGAAGAAGGTTGAAGAAGAAGGAAGGGAAGAGAAGAAACGGGTGCCGGTCAGCGCACGGTGCGCAACTTGCGCGTCGGTGCGGGTGGCGCCGCCGGCGGCGCATCGGGCGTGGCGCTGCGGGCGAGGATGTTGTCGAAACCGGTGTTGGCCCGGTCCACCGAACCGTCGACGCGCAGGAAGCGCGCCTCGTAGTGCAGCGCCAGGATCAGGCCGTGGATCTCGAAGGCGATCTGCCGGGCGTCGGCCTCGGTCTGCAGATGGCCTTCTTCCTGCGACTGGCGAACGGCGCGCAGCACGGCGGCCTGCCAGATGCTGACCGACTCGACCAGTGCGTCGCGCACCGGGCCGGGGCGGTCATCGAATTCGGAAGCGCCGCTGATGTAGATGCAGCCCGAGTCGATCTCGGTGGTGGTGCGCTTCATCCAGTTGGCGAACATGGCCCGCAGCCGCGGCAGGCCGCGCGACTGGGTGAGCGCCGGAAAGAACACTTCCTGCTCGAAGCGGTGGTGGTATTCGCGCACCACCGAGATCTGCAGTTCCTCGCGCGAGCCGAAATGGGCGAACACGCCCGACTTGCTCATCTGCGTGAGTTCGGCCACCGCGCCGATCGACAGGCCCTCCAGCCCCACCTGGGCGGCCAGGTTCAGGGCGGCATCGACGATGGCGGCCTTGGTCTGCTGGCCTTTGGCGGCCTGGCGGGCAGGCTTGACGGCGCTGGAAGTGCTCATGGCTCGGGATGGACAGAATAAAACGAACGGTCGTGCATTTTTATTCTGTCGCCCGATGGCGTCAAGCCTGTGAAATTCCCGGCGCGGCCGGGGGTCTTGCGGCGCGCCTGCCGCCGGCGCGCCCCGTGCTTCAGCGCTTGAAGGCGACCACGGGCTGCACCTGTTCGCCCAGGCCTTCGATGCCCAGCGTCATGGTGTCGCCCGCGCGCAGGAAGCGCTGCGGCTTCATGCCCATGCCCACGCCGGGCGGCGTGCCGGTGGCGATCACATCGCCGGGCATCAGCGTCATGAACTGGCTGACGTAGCTGATGATCTTGGCCACGCCGAAGACCATGGTGCGCGTGCTGCCGGTCTGCATACGCTCGCCGTTCACGTCCAGCCACAGCGACAGGCGCTGCGGGTTGGGCACCTCGTCGCGCGTGACCAGCCAGGGGCCGATGGGGCCGAAGGTGTCGCAGCCCTTGCCCTTGTCCCAGGTGCCGCCGCGCTCGGTCTGGTACTCGCGCTCGCTGACGTCGTTGACCACGCAATAGCCGGCCACATGGTCCAGCGCCTCCTTCTGCGAGACATATCGGGCCTGGCGGCCGATGACCACGCCCAGCTCCACCTCCCAGTCGGTCTTGACCGAGCCCTTGGGCAGCATCACCGGATCGTTGGCGCCCTGGATGCAGGTGGTGGCCTTGAGGAAGATGATCGGTTCCTTGGGCACCGGCATGCCGGCCTCGGCCGCATGGTCGGCGTAGTTCAGGCCGATGGCCACCAGCTTGCCTACCTGCGACATCGGGCAACCCAGGCGCGGCTTGCCGCGCACCAGCGGCAGCGTGTCGGTCTTGAGGCGCCGCAGCCTGGCCATGACCTTGTCATCGAGCTGGGCGGCACCCAGGTCGGGAATGACGGTGCTCAGGTCGCGCAGACGGCCTTCGGCATCGATGAGTCCAGGCTTTTCCTTGCCGGGGTTGCCGTAGCGGACGAGCTTCATGGGAGATCCTTTTCTTACTTGCGTGTGACGTGAAACGAAAGCGCCCGCCCGGCCGTGGGGACGGCGGCGGGCGGGCGCATTCTTCCACGCGCCTCCCCGGCCAGGCCGGAGGGCACGAGGGGCGGCGATGGTCAGGCGGCCACGTCGAAGCGGTCCAGGTTCATCACCTTGGTCCAGGCGGCGACGAAGTCGCGCACGAACTTCTGCTGGCCATCGGCACTGCCGTAGACCTCGGCGATGGCGCGCAGCTGGGCATGCGAGCCGAAGACCAGGTCGGCGCGGGTGCCTGTCCAGCGCACGGCGCCGGTCTTACGGTCGCGGCCTTCGTACACGTCCTTGGCGGGCGACGTGGCCTTCCATTCGGTGGCCATGTCCAGCAGGTTGACGAAGAAGTCGTTGCTGAGCGTGCCCACGTTCTCGGTGAAGACGCCGTGCTGGCTGCCGTTGGTGTTGGCGCCCAGCACGCGCAGTCCACCCACCAGCGCCGTCATCTCGGGCGCGGTCAGCGTCAGCAGCTGAGCCTTGTCGACCAGCAGCGCTTCGGCCGGCACGGCCGAGGCCGTCTTGACGTAATTGCGGAAGCCGTCGGCGAAGGGCTCCATCACGGCGAAGCCTTCGACGTCGGTCTGTTCCTGGCCGGCGTCGGTGCGACCCGGGGTGAAGGGCACGGTCACGCCCTGGCCCGCGGCCTTCTCGATGGCGGCGCTGCCCGCCAGCACGATCAGGTCGGCGAGCGACACCTTCTTGCCGTCCTTCTGCGCGCCGTTGAACTCGGCCTGGATGCCTTCCAGCGTCTTGAGCACCTGGGACAGCTGCTCGGGCTGATTCACGGCCCAGTCCTTCTGCGGCGCCAGGCGGATGCGCGCACCGTTGGCACCACCGCGCTTGTCGCCGCCGCGGAAGGTGGAAGCCGAGGCCCAGGCCGTGGCCACCAGCTGCGGCACCGTCAGGCCCAAGGCCAGCACCTTGGCCTTGAGCGCGGCGACGTCCTGCTCGCCGATGACCGGATGGTCGGCGGCGGGCAGCGGGTCCTGCCAGACGAATTCCTCGGCCGGCACGTCCTTGCCCAGGTAGCGCGCACGCGGGCCCATGTCGCGGTGGGTCAGCTTGAACCAGGCGCGGGCGAAGGCATCGGCGAACTGGTCGGGGTTGGCCAGGAAGCGGCGCGAGATCGCCTCGTAGGCCGGGTCGAAGCGCAGCGCCAGGTCGGACGTGAGCATCGTCGGCAGCAGTTTCTTGCCGGCATCGAAGGCATGCGGGATGCTCGGCTCGGCATTCTTGGCGACCCACTGGTGGGCGCCGGCCGGGCTCTTCGTCAGTTCCCACTCGTGGCCGAACAGGAACTCGAAGTAGTCGTTGCTCCACTGCGTCGGCGTACGCGTCCAGGTCACTTCCAGGCCGCTGGTGATGGCGTCGGCGCCCTTGCCTGCGCCATGCTTGTTGTGCCAGCCGAAGCCTTGCGTGCCCAGGTCTTCCGCCTCGGGCTCGACGCCCACGTTGTCGGCCGGGGCTGCGCCGTGGGTCTTGCCGAAGGTATGGCCGCCAGCGATCAGGGCCACGGTCTCTTCGTCGTCCATGCCCATGCGGCCGAAGGTATCGCGGATGTCGCGCGCCGAAGCCACCGGGTCGGGCTTGCCGTCCGGACCTTCGGGGTTCACGTAGATCAGGCCCATCTGCACGGCGGCCAGGGGGTTCTCCAGGTCGCGGCTCTCGGGCGCCTTGCTGTCGTCGTCCTTGACCAGCACGCCGCGGCCTTCGACGCCGGGCGAGCCCTGCGAATAGCGGACGTCGCCACCCAGCCACTTGGTCTCGCGGCCCCAGTAGACGTCCTGGTCGGGTTCCCAGGTGTCGGCCCGGCCGCCGCCGAAGCCCAGGGTCTTGAAGCCCATGGATTCGAGCGCGACGTTGCCCGTCAGGATCATCAGATCGGCCCAGGAGATCTTGTTGCCGTACTTCTGCTTGATGGGCCAGAGCAGGCGACGGGCCTTGTCGAGGCTGACGTTGTCGGGCCAGCTGTTGAGCGGCGCGAAGCGCTGCTGCCCGCGGCCGCCACCCCCACGGCCGTCGGCGGTGCGGTAGGTGCCGGCGCTGTGCCAGGCCATGCGCACGAACAGGCCGCCGTAATGACCGAAGTCGGCCGGCCACCAGTCCTGCGAATCGGTCATGAGCGCGGTGAGGTCGCGCTTGACGGCATCGAGGTCCAGGCTCTTGAAGGCCTCGGCGTAATCGAAGTCCTCGCCCATCGGGTTCGACTTGGCCGAATGCTGGTGCAGCATGTCCAGGCGCAGCTGCTGGGGCCACCAGTCACGGTTGGTGGTACCGCTGCTGGCGGCCTGGTGGAAGGGGCATTTGCTCTGCGAGGTCTCGTTGGCCATGGGCGCTCCTTGTGCTTTCTCTGGACGAGGGGTGGGGAAACAGTGCCGTGAATTCTCCGCAGCAGACCCGCACAAAGCGAGCCAACAACGCCTATCCCGGCCATAGGCGGCGGGCGTCGAACAGGCGGTCATGACCGACTACGAACGCAGCACGCAGTCGGATTAGCCCCCAGGCACATCGGGGGTTTGCGCAGCGCTGGACGCTGGCGGCTCAGTAAGCCGTAGACGGCGACAGCCCCGGCAGCAGGAGCGCGATGCAACCGTCGAGCTGCTCCGACGGCAAGCGCCGAAAGCCCGAGCGGCTGTAGCGCTGAAGCCGGCCCATGGCGAAGGCCGCCAGGGCGGCGGCGCGCACCTGGGCGTCGACGGTGGGCGTGGCCGAGCCGCCGGTCAGGGCGTCTTCGCGCAGCAGTTGCCGCCATTGCGCTTCGAGCTTGTCGAAGAAGAGGTTCATGCGCTGCTGCAGGCGCTCGTGTTCGAAGACGAGCGCATCGCCCGTCATCACCCGCGCCATGCCCGGGTTCTTCTCGGCAAACTGCACCAGCATCCGCATGACCTGCGCGGCCTGCTCCGCGGGTGGGCGCTCGCGCTCTGCAATCTGCTGCACGAGGGAGAAGACGCTCTGCTCGATGAAGTCGATCAGACCTTCGAACATTTGCGCCTTGCTGGCGAAATGGCGGTAGAGCGCCGCCTCGCTGACCGACAGGCGGGCCGCCAGCGCCGCCGTGGTGATGCGCTCGGCGCCGGGCTGCTCGAGCATGGCGGCCAGCGTCTGCAGGATCTGCACGCGCCGCTCGCCGGGGCGGGGACGCTTGCGCGCGGGCGGGGCAGCCGGGCTGGCCGCCGGCTCCGACATGGCTTCCGATCCGAGCGGCTCCTCGTTCTCCATCGCTGCGCTGCCCCAGTTCTTGTAAAGCGCCGATTCTGCCGTCGTCAATGCGCGCCGGCCCCGAGGCTTCGGCCGGCGCCTCAGCGGGCGCGGATCATCGTGCCGTAGGCCTGCTCGGTGAGGATCTCGAGCAGCATGGCGTGCGGCACGCGGCCGTCGATGATGTGCACCGCGTTGACGCCGCTCTTGGCGGCATCGAGCGCGCCTTCGATCTTGGGCAGCATGCCGCCCGAGATGGTGCCGTCGGCGAACAGCTCGTCGATCTCGCGGGCGCTCAGGTCGGTGAGCAGCTTGCCGGTCTTGTCCAGCACGCCAGGCGTGTTGGTCAGCAGCACCAGCTTCTCGGCCTTGAGCACCGTGGCCAGCTTGCCGGCCACCACGTCGGCATTGATGTTGTAGCTTTCGTTGTCCTCGCCGAAGCCGATGGGGCTGATGACGGGGATGAAGGCGTCGTCCTGCAGCGCCTGCACGACGCCCGGGTCGATGGAGACGATGTCGCCCACCTGGCCCACGTCATGGAAGAGGCTGGGGTCATTGCGGTCGGCCATCTTGAGCTTCTGCGCGCGGATGAGCCCGCCGTCGCGGCCGGTGAGGCCCACGGCCTTGCCGCCGGCCTGGTTGATCAGGCCCACGATGTCCTGCTGCACCTCGCCGGCCAGCACCCATTCGACGACTTCCATGGTCTCGGCGTCGGTCACGCGCATGCCCTGGATGAACTGGCCCGTCTTGCCCAGGCGCTTGAGGGCCGCCTCGATCTGCGGACCACCGCCGTGCACCACCACCGGGTTGATGCCCACCAGCTTGAGCAGCACCACGTCCTCGGCGAAGTCGGCCTGCAGGGCCGGATCGGTCATGGCGTTTCCGCCGTACTTGATGACCATGGTCTTGCCATGGAACTTGCGGATGTAGGGCAGCGCCTGGGCCAGGATCTCGGCCTTGTCGCGCGGGGGGATGTTCAGGACGGGGTCGGTCATGGCAGGCCTCGTGACATGAAGAAGGGAAAGGGAATTGACGCAGGCGCCGGCTATGGACGCAGCCAGCGCGGCACCTTGAAGCGCACGATCATCAGGTAGGCCGCCACGTAGGTGACGGCGAACAGCAGGCAGAAGAAGGCCAGCATCAGCGTGTTGTTCCAGAACAGCACGGCCGGCACCACCGACATGGCGGCGAACATCCACAGGTAGGGCGAAGTGCGGTTGTTGCGGGCCAGCAGCTGGCGCGCCTCGTTGTCCTCGAAGGCCACGCGCACGATGCGGCGGAAGATGAGCTGGTGGAAATGCAGCGCGTCGGCCGTGCCCGGCGACTGGCCGCGGGCGGCCTTGCGGTAGATGGAGAAGAGCGTCTCCCACACCGGATAGATCAGCAGCAGCACCGGGAACCACGGCGAGACGGCGCGGTGGCGCTGCACCAGCAGCACACAGGCCAGGCCCAGCACCATGCCCCAGACATAGGCACCGCCATCGCCCGCAAAGATCTTGCCGCGCGGGTAGTTCCAGAGCAGGAAGCCCAGCGTCGCCCCCACCAGGCAGACCACCATGCCGGCCAGTTGCCGGTCGCCCAGTTGCAGCGCCACATGGGTGATGGCCAGGCCCACCAGCACCGCCACCGTGCCCGCCAGGCCGTTGTAGCCGTCGATGATGTTGAAGGCATGCGGCAGGCCGGCCAGGCCCAGCACAGCGATGAGTGCGCCGACCAGCGGAGTGGCCTGCAGCCACCCGTCCAGCCCGGGAATGCCCAGGCGGTGCACGCCGATGCCCAGCAGCCAGCACAGGAGCACACCCGAGACGGTGGTCAGCGCCAGACGGATGCGCACCGGCACCTTCTGCGTCACGTCTTCCGTGATGCCGCCCAGCACCGCCGGCAGGATGCAGGCGAAGGTGAGCAGCGCGGTGCCGAAGGGCCAGTTCAGGTTGAAGGGGTCGTAACCCGTGACGCCGGAGGCAACCCAGGCCGCGCCCGTACCCACCAGGATGCCCGCACCGCCCAGGCGCGGAATATGGCCCTTGTGGAAGCGCTGCGGCATGTCGGCGGCATAGCGCCGCGCATGGCGCCGCGCCCGCCGCATGAGCACGAGCACGGTGACGGCGGAAAACAGGAAGCTGATGACGATCAGGGCAATCATGGGGGAGGACGGGACGCGCCGGGCGCAAAGGCCGGGGGACGGCCTCCTAGAATCCCGAGCGAAATTAGACCATGCCTGAGCTGACAGACCGACCGCCGCTGACCATCTCCATCGTGAGCCACGGGCAGCAGGCGCTGATCCTGCCGCTGCTCGAGCAACTCGCCCGTCTGTGCGGCCCACTGGTCCACCGCGTGGTGCTCACGGTCAACATTCCCGAACCCGATCTGCTGGCCGATGCGCCGGCCGGCCTGCCACTGCTGCGGCTGGACAACCCCGAACCCATGGGCTTCGGCGCCAACAACAACCAGGCCTTCGGCCACTGCGAGACGTCGTGGTTCCTGGTGCTGAACCCGGACATCCGGCTGGACCACGACGTGCTGTCTGCGCTGCTGGCGCGAGCCGCACCGGACGCCGGGCTGCTGGCGCCACGCATCCTGGAGCCGGGAAAGACGGGCCCCGAACAGCACCGCGCGCTGCTCACCCCGCGCGAGATCCTCGGCCGCCGCAAGCCGGGCTATGCCATTCCGGCGGCGCCAGACTGGATTCCCGGCCTGTTCATGCTCTTCCGCAGCCAGGCCTACCGGCAGATCGGGGGCTTCGACGAGCGCTTCTTCATGTACGGCGAAGACTTCGACATCTGCGCCCGTCTGCGGCTGGCAGGCTGGCGCATCCAGATCGCGGAAGACGAGATGGCCCGCCACGAGGCCCAGCGCGACAGTCACCGGCGCATGCGCCCCCTGTGGTGGCATGTGAGCAGCCTGCTGCGCGTCTGGGGCTCGCCGGCCTTCTGGCGCTACCGGCGACTGCTGGCGCAGGAGGCGGGCACCGCGTCGCGGCGTTGATCCCGCTCAGGCGCGCTCGAACAGGTCCTGCAGGATGGCCGGCAGGCCGCGGTCGAACCGGTCGTAGCGTCCACGCGCCGCCTGCACGGCAATGGGCAGCACGCGCGCCACGCGCCAGCGCGGCAGCCCGGCACGAAAGCGGAAATGGTCCAGCTTGCCCTGCGCGAGCTCGAGCACCCAGGGCGGCACACGCTCGCCCAGCCCTCGAAGGAAGTCCATCAGCGCCTCGGACCGGCGCACCCGGTGCGCGTACTTGTCGCCCCGCTCGCCCAGGGCCTTGTCGATCTTCTGGCGCAACGTCATCCGCTGGGCGCCGATCTGGTTGTTGCCGTGCTGCCGATAGTCCATCAGCGGCTCGGGCAGCAGGTCCACCTCGCCGATGGCGGCGCCCACGGTGGCCAGCCATTCGTCGTGCACCCACAGCGGGCAGATGGGCAGGGCCGTCTCCAGCAGGCCGCGGCGCAGCACGGTGGTGGCACCGGTGACCAGGTTGCGGTGCATGAGGGCGGCGAAGGCGCGGCCGGCGGCGATGTCGACCAGCTCGCCCGGACGCGTCTCCAGCGCCTGCAGCAGCGTCTGGCCCAGCGGCTTCAGGTCGCCGTCGACCAGCCGCGCATCGGAATGCAGCAACAGCAGCCCGGGCCGGCGCTCGAACTCGGCCACCATGCGGCGCAGGCGGCCGGGATGCCAGACATCGTCCTGGTCGCACAAGGCGATCAGGGCGCCGCGGCAGGCCGTGATCGCCTGCTCGAAGTTCCGGGTCACACCCAAAGGCGGCCGGTTGCGCATCACCGTGAGCGGAATGCGTTCGGCCAGATCGTGATCGGCCAGCGTGCGCCGGACCACCTCGATGCTGTCGTCGGAGGAGTCGTCGTCGGACAGCACGATCTCGCACGGCAGCAGGTCCTGCGTGCAGATGCTGGCCACCTGCGCGGGCAGGTAGCGGGCGCCGTTGCGGGTGCACAGGGCGACCGAGATGTCGGCCTGGTCCGCAGGCGTGGCCGACGCGCCGGCAGTCAAGGAAGCAGTGACGCTGCTCATGATGGCGAGCGTCTGCGCGGAGGCCAGGCCAGGCTGAAGTCTTCCGCGCCCAGGGTCAGGTTCGGGTTGTAGGCCGGATCGTCAGCGATCAGCGCACCCCAGCGCTGCTGCATGAACGCCAGCTCGCGCTCGAAGCGTTCGCGCTTCTCGGGTGCCACGTCCTCGCCCCGCGTGGCCGATTCATGGTGCAGCAGCTCGGCATACGGCGTCCACACGTTGCGGTAGCCCGCCTCGCGCAGGCGCAGGCAGAAGTCCACGTCGTTGAAGGCCACGCTCAGGTTCACCTCGTCCAGCCCCCCAACCTGCTCGTAGAGCGACTTGCGCACCACCAGGCAGGCGGCCGTGACGGCACTGAAGGACTGGATCAGAGCGGCGCGCCCCGCATAGCCGTTGAGCCCGCGCGGCAGCGCCTTGTGGGCATGCACGGCGCAGCCGCCCGGACCCAGGATCACGCCGCCGTGCTGCAGCGTCATGTCGGGGTACCACAGCCGCGCACCCACGGCGCCCACGCCCGGCTGGAGGGCCAGGCTCACCATCTCCGACAGCCAGTCAGGTGACATCACCTCGATGTCGTTGTTGACCAGCGCCACCAGTTCGCCCCGCGCGACGGCCACCGCCTGGTTGTTCAGCGCCGAGTAGTTGAAGGGCCGGTCGTCGCGCAGCACGCGGATGTTGGGCTGCTGGGCGATCTGCGCGAAGTACGCCAGCGCGGCCGGATCGTCCGAGCCGTTGTCCACCAGGATGATTTCCCAGTTCGGGTATTCGGTACGCTTCTGGATCGACTCGATGCACTGGCGCACGAGCGCGAGCGCATTGCGCGTCGGGATGATCAGAGACACGAGTGGCGGCGGGCTGGGCAGCGCGTAGCGCACGCGGTAGCCGTAGCCCAGGTACTCGGCCTTGGCCTGGATGCCCAGGCGCGCGAAGTGTTCATTCAGCGCTCGCTCGCCGGCCACGGCCGCATAGGGCTTGGCGTCCATGGACTTGGCCGTGCTCTGCACATGGATGCGCCAGTGGTAGAGCACCCGCGGGATGTGCACGATCTGCGAGGGATCGATGCGCTCGACGCAGCGCAGCACCAGGTCCCAGTCCTGAGAGCCTTCCAGGCCCTGGCGGAAACCGCCGACCTCGCGCACCAGCGCCGTGCGCAGCACGCCCAGGTGGCTGAACATGTTGTGCGAGCGGAAGAGGTCGAGGTTCCAGTCCGGCTTGAAGTACGGGTCGGAGCGGTGGCCCTGGTCGTCGACCTTGTCCTCGTCGGAATAGACGAGCTGAGCCTGCGGATGGTCGCGCACGCATTCGGCTACGCGCAGCAGCGCGTCTTCGGGCAGCAGGTCGTCGTGGTCCATCAGGGCGATCCATTCGCCCTGCACGAGTTCCAGCGCGCTGTTGGAGGCAGCGGAGATGTGGCCGTTCTTGGGCCGAAAGACGACCCGGATGCGCGCATCCCCGGCCTGGCAGGCCTCGAGCACCTGCCGCACCTCGGGCGCCGGCGAGGCATCGTCGGCGATGCATAGCTGCCAGCGCGGATAGAGCTGCGCCTGCACCGAGGCGATGGCCGCGCGCAGGAACTGCGGGTCCGGGTTGTAGCAGGGCATCAGCACCGAGATCAGCGGACCGTCGGCCAGCGCGGCGGCGCGGGCGCGCAAGGTTTCGCGCTGTTCGGGCGTGAGGGTGTCGTGCGCAAGCGCCCAGCGCGCATAGTCGTTGCCGGGCCGCAGCTTGCGGCGGAATTCCCACTTCACGCCGCGCCAGCCGGCCTTGCGCCACACGCGCCAGGCCTGCGGCACGCGGGTGACCATGCGGGGGCCATGGGTCACGGCCAGGCGGGCGAGCCGCCACCATCGGTTGGTCAATTCGGACTCCAGAAGATGGGCATGCAGCAAGGGCCGGTCAGCGCCCCGGCGCGAGCAGGGCGGGATCGAGGAAGGTGGCCGCCTCGCGCGCATAGGCGGCGCGCAGATGGGTCGCGTCCTTGTAGACCGGGTCGCCCTGCGCATCGGCGCGCACGCACTGGCCGTCGGGCTGGCACAGGCCGGCCATCGGGTCCAGCGGGATGGCGCCGTTGTCCAGGGCCAGCTGCCGCAGCTGCGCATGCAGCTCAGCCTGCGAGGGCGGCAGCGGCGCCATCGGCGTGACCGGCGCCGCAGTCATCGCCTGCATGCGGTTGCCGGTGAGACGGCTGCGGGGCTCGAAATCCGGGCCGACCGGGATGTTCAGCAGCAGGTAGGTGGTTTTGCCCATGGCATGCAGCTCGGCCAGCAGCCGGCCGAGCGCGGCCAGGGACTGCGGCACGCCGTCGGCGCCGCGCAGCATGTGGCGCTGGCCCTGGGCGTCGCGGTAGTAGTAGTGGTCGGGCGGCGGGGGCGCGCTCGCAGCGGCCGGCGCCTGGCTGACATCGAAATAGCAGCTCCAGCAGCCGCCGATGACCACGGCCTGGACGGCCGGCGTGCGGGCTAGGTCCAGGGCGGCCATCAGACGCTCGCTGCAGATCGGGTCGCGGTCCTCGATGAGGTTGGGGATGGGCGGGCAGGCGCCACGCGTGGCGAAGAGCAGCGTCGACACATCGTCGGGCCGGCGCTCGGCCAGCGCCAGGGCGCGGGCGCGGAACTGCTCGACGTGGCTGTCGCCGATGAGCAGCACCTCGCGCGCGCCACCATCGACACGCTCGAAACGCTGGCCCTCGAAGGTGAAGGGCTTGAGCGCGTCGGGATACACCCAGTCGGCGCTCGCGTTCATGATGGCCTGGATGCTCGGGTCGTCGTTGCGCGGGCCCACCCAGCGCAGTTGGGCTGCCGCGCCGACCAGCGCCAGCACCACCATGGCGCCCGCCAGGCCGGCGACCACGCGGCGGCCGCCGTGACGCAGCGGCCGCTCGACGAAGCGGAAGGTCAGCCAGGCCAGCAGCACAGAGACCGCCAGCGCGCCCCAGCGCACGGCGCGTGGCGGGTCGATGAAGCCGTCCTGAAGCACGCGCGCATAGGCCAGCAGCGGCCAGTGCCACAGATACAGCGGGTAGCTGATCAGCCCGAACCAGACAAAAAGGCGCGAACCCAGCAGATGCCGGTTGGCCCAGGACTGCGGACCGGCCGCGATGCACAGGCAGGCCCCCGCCACCGGCAGCAGCGCCCAGAAACCCGGGAAGGCCTTGTGCCGATCGATGAAGGCCAGGCCCGCGGCGATGCAGGCCAGGCCCGCCACACCCATCCACTGGTGGCCGGGCAGCGCCGGTGCACCGGCGCCGCGCCGCCATGCGAGCCAGGCCAGCATGGCGCCCGCCCCCAGCTCCCACACACGCGTGAGCGGCATGTAGAAGGCCGCGTCGGGATGACGCAGCACCAGCGCCACATTCAGCAGGAAGGACAGCCCCACCGCCACGCCCATCCAGCGCAGCAGGTGCTGGCGCTTCCAGGCCAGCGTGAGCAGCAGCGGCCAGAAGATGTAGAACTGCTCCTCCACCGCCAGCGACCACAGGTGCAGGAGCGGCTTGGTCTCGACCACGGTGTCGAAGTAGCCCGCCTCGCCCCACAGCACCAGGTTCGCGACGAAGCCCGCGCTGGCCAGCACATGCTTGCCCAGCTGCCGGAACTCGTCGGCCAGCAGCACCCACCAGCCGAAGGCCAGCGTGGCCGCGAGCACCAGCACCAGCCCCGGGAAGATGCGGCGGATGCGGCGGGCATAGAACTCGGCATAGCTGAAGCCGGCGCCGCCCAGGCTACCGAACATGATGGTCGAGATCAGGAAGCCCGAGATGACGAAGAAGATGTCCACGCCCACGAAGCCGCCCGGCAGCCAGCGCGGCGAGGCATGGAAGACGATGACCGACAGCACCGCGATGGCGCGCAGCCCGTCGATGTCGGGCCGGTAGGTCGGATGGGCGAGGGAATGTGGTTTCGCGGGGCTGGGCGGCATGCGGTGCGGCCGGGTGGCGCGGGGCCACGCTGCGCTGGACAGGACCGCGGATTATCCATGGCCGGCTTGACGCCCCACCGTGTGCCCAGCCCCCAAAGGCCATCCGGAAAAGCCCCCGGATAGAATCCCGCGCTTCCCTTCAGCCCCCCAACGCATGACCACCACCGTCCACTCCAACCTGCACAGAAGCGCGTGGAAGGACTGGTGGGAAGGCACCCGCCGCATCGACATCTGGTGGACCCTGGCCTGGTTCGACATCGTGTTGCGCTACCGCCGGTCCACCCTTGGCCCGTTGTGGCTGACCTTGAGCATGGGTGCCATGATCGGCGGCATGGGGCCGCTGTATGCCTCGCTGTTTGGCACCGAGCTGTCCAAGTTCTTCCCGCACCTGGCGCTGGGCATCATCTTCTGGACCTTCTTCTCGGTGACGGTGATCGACTCGGGCGACGCCTTCATCAACGCGCAGAACTACCTCAAGCAGGGTTACTTCCCGGTGAGCATGTTCGTCTGGCGCACCCAGGCGCGCAGCGTCATCCAGTTTGCCCACCACATCATCCTGTTCGTGCCGGTGGCGCTGTGGACGGGCATCTCGCTTTCATGGCCGGCGTTGATGGTCATCCCGGCCTTCCTGCTGCTGATCGTCAACGCCCACTGCATCGGCATCGGCCTGGGCATTCTGTGCACGCGCTTCCGCGACGTGGCTCAGATCATCGCCAGCGTCATGCAGATGCTGATGTTCCTCACGCCCGTGTTCTGGCTGCCCGAGAACCTGCCGGACCGCGCCAAGTACATGCTGTGGAACCCGCTCGCGCAGATGCTGGAGCTGCTGCGCACGCCGCTGATGGGTGGCGTGGCGCACTGGCACAACTGGGTGGGCATGGGCATCTGGACGGTGATCAACATCACCGTGGCCTGCGTCCTCTTCGCGCGCTATCGCCGCCGCATCGTCTTCTGGCTCTGAGTCGCCCATGACCTCCCTCTCGCTCAAGAAAGTCAGCCTGGGCTTCCCGATCTACGGCGCCAGCGCGACTTCCTTCAAGAAGACATTGGCCGCCTCTGTCACCGGCGGCCGGGTCGGCAAGGAAACCGGCGTGACCGTGGTTCAGGCCCTGTCAGACATCGACCTCGAGCTCAAAGCGGGCGACCGCCTGGGCATCCTGGGCCACAACGGCGCCGGCAAGTCCACGCTGCTGCGCCTGCTGGCCGGCGTCTACGAGCCGACCTCAGGCGAGTTCGCCCGGATCGGGAGCGTGGCCAGCCTGATCGACCCGTCGATGGGCATCGAACGCGACGCGAGCGGCGTCGAGAACATCATGCTCCGCGGCCTTTCAATGGGCCTCAAGCGCCGCCAGATCGAGGCCATGACGCCGGAGATCTGCGAGTTCAGCGGACTGGGCGAATACGTGAACATGCCCGTGCGCACCTATTCCACCGGCATGGTGATGCGCCTGGCCTTCGCCATCTGTACCAGCATGACGGCGGACATCCTGCTGATGGACGAATGGCTGTCCGTCGGCGATGCGGACTTTCAAGCGAAAGCCGAGCAGCGCATGACGGAGATGGTGGCCAAGTCGGGCATCCTGGTGCTGGCCTCGCATTCGCCTCAGCTGCTCCTGAAGGAGTGCAACCGGTTCATCCGGCTGGAGCATGGGCGGGTGGTGGATACCGCACCGCCCGTCGTGGGCTGAGATCACCGCCCCGCCCGTCCCAGTCCCAGTCAGCGCAGGGTGATCGTGGGAAGCCTCGGCGGCCAGGCAAGGCTGAAGTCCTCACTCAGGAGCGTGAGGTTCGGGTTGTAGGCGGGGTCGTTCTGGAGCAGCGCGCCCCAGCGCCGCGTCATGTAGTCCACTTCGGCATTGAAGCGAGCCTGCTTCTCGGGCGAATCGTCGCGGCCGCGTGAGACCGACTCATGATGGATCAGCTCGGCATAGGGCGTCCATACGTTGCGAAGGCCCGCCTCGCGCAGGCGCAGGCAGAAGTCGACGTCGTTGAAGGCCACCGCCAAGTTGGCCGCGTCCAGGCCACCCACGCGCAGGTAGTTGGCCTTGCTCACCACCAGGCAGGCGGCCGTGACGGCCGAGAAGGACTGGATGAGCGCGGCGCGTCCGAAGTAGCCCAGTTCGCCCTTTGCCAGCGACTTGTGCGGATGCGCGGCCACACCACCGATGCCGAGCACCACGCCCGCGTGCTGAAGCGTGCCATCGGGATACCACAGCCGCGCGCCGACGGCACCCACGCCCGGCTGCAGCGCGATCGAGACCATCTCCGCCAACCAGGCCGCTGAGGTGATCTCCACATCGTTGTTGAGCAGACAGACGAATTCGCCCCGGGCCTGATCGACCGCCAGGTTGTTGAGCTCCGAATAGTTGAAGGGTGCGTCGTGCCGCAGCACCGTGAACTTCGGATCCCGGGCCAACTGGTCGAAATAGGCTAGCGCTTCGGGGGCGTCCGAGCCGTTGTCGACGAGGATCACGTCATAGGCGGCATAGTCGGTCACGGACACCAGGCTCTCGATGCACTGGCGCACAAGGTGGACGGCGTTGCGCGTCGGAATGATGATCGTGACATGCGGCAGCATCCGCGGCAGGCGATAGTGCGTGCGGTATCCATGGCCGATGTATGTGGTCTCGCCGTCTACACCCAGTCGAGCCAGGTGTTCGTTCAGCGCGCGCTCGCCAGCAATCTGGGCATAGGGTTTCACATCCGATGAACTGGCCGTGCTCTGCGCGTGCACACGCCAGTGGTACAGCACGCGGGGAATGTGTCGAATCTGATCGGGCGACACCCGCTCGCTGCAGCGAAGCACGAGGTCGTAGTCCTGCGAACCCTCGAGTCCGATCCTGAAGCCACCCACGTCCCGCACCAGCGCTGCCTCGAACGCACCCAAGTGGCTGAACATATTGTGCGATCTGAACAAGTCGATGTTCCAGTCGGACTTGAAATAGGGGTCGAAGCGATGACCCTGCTCGTCGATCTTGTCCTCGTCCGAGTAGATCATCCGTGCCTCGGGATGGCGCTGAATCGTCTCGGCCACCCAGAAGAGGGCGTGCTCGGCAAGCAGGTCATCGTGGTCCATCAAAACGATCCACTCGCCGGTTGCCAGTTCGAGTGCGCTGTTGGACGCGGCGGAGATATGGCCGTTCTCGGGTCGCCGGACGATCTTGATGCGGCTGTCCAGGTCCGCAAGTCGCTGGAGGGCCTCAAGTCCCGTACTGTCGCTGGAGGCATCGTCGGCGATGCACAGCTCCCAATGCCCGTAGACCTGCGCCTGTACCGAAGCCACGGCCTGCGCCAACCAAGCGGGATCGCCGTTGTAGGTGGGCATGACGATGGAGATCAGCGGGTTCCGCGGCCATCCCGAAATGGTCTCAGCCATCACCAGGCGATCAGCGTCGGAGAGCACATCGACCTGATGGACCCAGCGGCCATATGCGCTGTCCCCGTTCCTTGCCTCTGCCTGGCGGTGTGCGTGGTCGGCCTCTTCCGCCTCGATCTCGCTCATGACCTGCCAGACCCCAGGGAGGCCGTGTGTACGCAGGATCTGCCGCACGCGACGCGCCACACGCGGAAGGTCGCCGACGCGCCGCCACACCACGGGAAGGAGAGTCGCGGCGAGCCGGATCCGGGACCAGCGATGCCCGACCCACCGGACAGGCTCCGTCAGACGCCAGCTTGTCGATTGCCGCAACGCGTCAACGGTGTCGGAAAGTCCGGCACACCGCTGCTCCAGTTCCGCAGCGCGCCTGCTCTCGGTACGCAGTCCGTCGGCCAGCCGCCCGGCCCGGCCGTTGCTCTGGCGCAGCCGCGCCTCAGCTTCGATACGAAGACGTTGTTGTGCCTCCAGTTCGGCCAGCGCGGCTGTCAGCCGCTCTTCGGCTGAGCGCTGGGCATGCTCGTTGGCCTGCTGATCCGGCACCTGGACGCGAGTGCCGTCCAGCTGCTGTGTCAGCCCTGCCCGATCCACGTGCGCCACGGTGCCGGCAATCACGCGGGCACCCAGTTCATTGGACGGCGCGGCCGCCTTGCGAACAATGCACAGGGAATTGACGAATTCGACGGCGTGGATCTGGGCCAGGACGGCTTCGTCGAGTTCGACGTCGTAGGCGGCTTCGAACGCCGAGATCAGGCGGCGCCGGCCACCCGGCACGCCCCAGTGCTCATGGTTGATCACGTCCACCAGGGCACGGAAGAAGGCCAGCGAGGACTGGGGATGGAACAGCCCGCCCTCGAAGGCCGCCCAGTAGCTGCAGTGGAGATCCTCTGCAACAAAGGCGCCGCCTTCGCGGATCGTGGGGAAATAGCGGGCGAAAGCGCGGACGATGTCGCGCGAGGTATGACTGCCATCATCGATCACCAGATCGAAGCTCGGGCAAAGCGCAAGGACACGCGCCTGGACCTCGTCCGACACCGCGTCGCCGACGATCACCGCGATGCGCGGATCCTCGTACCGCAGTCCTTCGCACAACGGATCGATGTCGCAGCCGACGATCCGCTCTGCCTGCGGCAGGAAGCGCGCCATGATCTCCAGTGACCCGCCGTTCTGGATGCCGATTTCCAGAACGCGGGCGCTCTGATGCACGTACTCGGCGAAAAGGGTCTCATAGGTATCCAGGTAGACCGACCACTTGTCGGAAACCTTTCCCTGGTGCTCCTGATAGAGGCGCCTCAACTTGTGTTCTTTCATCGCGTTGTTTTCGTTCTAGGCGTTGATCGGCCGCCTCGAAGGCGCCTTCCCATGCATGCCAAAGCCGGATCGGGTCAGTCTCGGTTGTTGCGGCGGAAAAGCGCCGTCTCGATTTCGTTGCCCCACCGGTCCCACCCGTAACGGCCAACCACCTGCGCAGCAGCAAACTCCGCCCGCTCCATGTAAGCCTGCGGCGTATGAACCAAGTCCACGGCCTCGGCAAGTGCATCATCCCACTCGTGCGCCCGTGCGAGCCGGCCCATGCGCGGATCGTCGATGGCACGCTCGAAGGTGTAAGTGGGCGTGGCGATCGTCCAGGTACCAACGACCGCCGCCTCGAAGAATTTGAGTTCGGACTTGCAATTGGTAAAGACGTTGTCCTGCAGGGGTGCGATATTGATTTCGACCTCGGCAATCGCCCGCTGGAGGGCCACATAGTCCATGTGCGGCATGACCTCCACGCGGTCGGCATGGCGCTGCAACGGGCCGGTGCTGTCGAGGTAGCCAGCCACCCGCACCCGCACGCGCGGGTCGCGATCGAGCAATCGCGCGAGCGCGGGCGCGGCCACGGCAAAGTCCTTGCGATGCGTGGGCGAGCCACTGAAGTAGCCGATCGTCACGTGCCCATCCCGTCTCCAACCCCCGCGCCGCTTGGCTTCCAACAGTTCGGCGGAAAAAGCCTGTTGCTGACGATTCAGGAAGTTGGGCACCACTGCGACGGGGGCCCCGCCCAGCGTCGTTTGAAGGCGCTGGGCCAGAAAATCATTGGTGGTGATACCGCCTTCGCAAAGTCGCGCCGCGGCACCGAGTCGTCCGATGTATGCGAACCACTGGTCCCACATCTGCACCGAGAGCAGATCCTGCGCGAGCGTGTCGGCAATAAGGGGGATGTACTCCGGGTCGAAAACCAAGTCGTCGGTCTCAAACAGTATCCGAACCCCGTGATGCCGAGCCTTCATCACCAGCCGGTGCAGACGCATCGAGTATCTGTAGCGTGCCACCACGAGCACGGAAAGGTTCTCGATTTCATGCTCGAGTTCGGCCAGTTCTCCCGCACTGAACCAACTTGCCGCGAGTGGGCGATCCGCCTGGGCGCTCACGGCTTCAATCATGTTGAGCACGCGGTAGCGGAAGGTGCTCGTATCTGGATTTTCGTAAAGCCAAGCACAACGGCAGCGGTGACGATGCAACTGCTGGACCTTATGCCCGACAGGAACGCTCAAGGCGCCAGGGTTGGACGTCTGGGCGGCGGGAAGATCAACGAACATGAACCTGCATCAGACCTCGTTGAATTTCGCTGCGACATGCTCCAGGACGGGGCCAAGGCTGGCCTTCCAGTCCCTGGCGATGCCATCCTGCGCACACTGCTGAAGGCGCAGCGCTTCATTGCGGGCCAGTGCGGCCGTACGGCTCAGGCCCTCGCACAAGTCACCGAGCGCCACGCTCGTTGTGATGATGTTGCGTGAATAGAAGCTGAGGTCGGACTTGCCCGGGAAGCTGTTGGTCAGCACGGCCACTCCGGCGCCCGCAAGATCGAGCGGCGGATAGGAGGGATGCGGGGTGTGCATGAGCACAAGCGCGGCGTCCATGCTCCTCACCAACGACTGGTAATCGCGCCAGCCGAGGCCCTCGACACGCCGAGGCACGACGCCACACGGCAAGCACAAGGCTGGCACGCCCGCTCCCACCCAATGGAACTCCCACTCCTGAGGGTCGAGGATGCCGTCCTCGATCGCAGCCGCCAGCGCGTCGGCTCCGCGCCAGAACAGGTTGCGAGGATGGTGGGGACGCGCATAAAAGAAGAAATTGCGCTTGCCCGCACGTTCGCGCCGCTCAAGTGGCCTCGCACCCGGGAACGCCGGCTCGAACGCAATGGCTCGCTCTGACAATGCAGGCAGTGGATCCGGGCCGGTGCGGAAATGGTTCAGCAACAGCCCGGTATTCACGATCAGTGAGAGGCGCGAATCGCTCAGCAGTTCGGCGCACAGCAGTCGTTCGTCCCCATAGGGATAGAACATCCGCTCGTCTTCCTGCAACAGGTACACGATCCGCTCCGGTGCGATGGCTCCGAGCGTCGCCCGCGTCGTCCACCACGACGTCGTGAGAAAGATGTCCTCGGGCCCAACGCTCAGCGCCTCGGAATCGTCTTCAGGAATGAAGGCCGTTTCCACCTTGCGATCAAGAACGATGCCGTTCGTCGACAGCACGGCGCCGATTGCCGATGCGTCGGGGCGCTCATGACGGGTCACCAGGCGCAGCGTCCCACCCAGGCGCTCGCAGAGCAGCGCAGCCAGGATCAGGGAGGTTCCCACGCCACCAAACAGGGACGACACACCCACACTGTCCGTCACGATGTTGAGGCGACGGCCCACTGAGGCGGGCTCCTCGTAAATGGGAAGTGCCCGCAGCGCAGGCCAGCGCTCCTGTTGCAGTTGCCGCAACGTTGGACGCAGCGGCTTGCCTGCGCGATAGGAACGCCCTTCATTGCGCCCAAAGCGCAGGAAGTGGATCAATGGATTGACATCCGCAACACCGACATCTGGATAGCGCTCGATGTAGGCACGGATCGAGAAGCGCTCTCCCGGATCGCGTCCTTCGCGCCAGCCGTGGGCGAGGAAATGATCAAGCGGCTCGGTACCGCTGGCTGCTACATCGGCGTTCGCTTCCACGTAGTAGTCGGCGTCGAAGAAGCCAGACTCGACCACCAACGCGCGTTCTTCAGCAAGGGAGTCACCATGCTCCGGCTCAGCCCCTCCCGACGCCTGCACCGACACCGAAGGCTCTCCCCCGTGCACGGCGTCCATGGCGTCGCGACGTGCCTTCAGGCGAGCGCCCAGTTGGCCAGATGCCGTCCACCATAGAACCTTGGCCGCCCGCCGCCCCGTCGCCCGTACGGAAGGCGGCAGCAGCGCTGCAGCGCGTCGGAAAGCAAGGGTCGCACGCCATGTCGTGCTGTTGAGGACCTGCGTCAACGCAGCCTCCGCCGCCGCCGCACGCTGCCGTTCATGATCCACGGCCTCCGCCTCACTCCTCGCAGCATGCGCGCGAAGCTCGGCGCTGTGGACTCGCTCACGGGCCTCGGCGAGTTGGGACTCGACACCGGCCAGCGAATCGCGCAGCTTCGCAGCTTCGGCTTCGGCTGCATGCGCATTGGCCAGCCTTTGATCCAATGCGGCGCGCTGAGCGATTTCGGCCTGCAGTTGATCCGCCGTACTGGCCAGTTTGGCAAGGATCCCCTGCCCCAACGACTCCATCGCTGTCGGCGTCAGCAGCAACGACCGAAGTTGATCGCGCGGCAATTGAGCAAGATGGGCCTGGGCATCGGTCACCGTCGCCCTAGAGCCGCTCATGACACGGCGGAAAGCAGCAGCGCGTGACTGGACGCTACGCTCGACGACAGCCACCGAATCGAAGAAAGAGAGTGACGCGATGTCGCGAGCCATCTCCCGAACATCAGCACCCGCGCGCAAGTTCAGGGCGTCGATTTCCTCGGAAGACAGATAGTCGGCGTGGATTGCGTCCGCAAGGAGCTTGAGCCATTCGATCGCCGCCTGCGGCGCCCAGAAGCCTCCACCGAGCGGTGGCATGTAACTCGCGTGCAGATCCTCGATCACATAGAGGCCGCCCGGGACCACCCGTCCAAAGCACGCGACAAAGGTGGAAACGATGTCGCTCGACCTGTGAGAGCCGTCATCGATGACAACGTCGAAGCGCGCGTCACCCAGGCAGGCCTGCAAGGCATCGGCCGAGGACGCATCGGCAATATGAATCCGCACGTCCGGACCCAGATCCAGCCGGCCGCACGCCGGATCGACATCGACGCCCGTGATGCTCGAACCGGGGGGCAGGTAACGCTTCCAGATCTGGAGCGATCCTCCGTTCTGCACACCAATCTCAAGCAGTCTCAGCGGCCGACCTTCCCGCACGCGTGGCTGAAGATAGGCTTCGTATATCGCCAGGTACTGCTCCCACTTATCCGAAAGGTGGCCCTGATGCTGACGAAAGATTGTCGTGAGGTCGGTGGACATGAAGTGGATGATCGTTTGCCCGCCGGGCACGGCGCGGCAGGAGCCGAACGCGAAAGCGCACCAACGAGACTCGCTGGAGTCGCCCTGAGACCTCAGGCGAAGGTATCGGCCGCCGCGAGCCTCAGCGCCGCTGCATCCTTCGCCGACACCTTCGGCTCGCCGCCGAAGTCCGGCCACTCGATCCCGATGTCCGGGTCGTTCCACAGGATGCTGCGCTCGTGCGCCGGCGCGTAGTAGTCGCTGGCCTTGTACAGAAAGTCTGCGCTGTCGCTGGTCACCACGAATCCGTGCGCGAAGCCCGCCGGGATCCACAACTGGCGGTGGTTGCTTTCGCTCAGCTCCACGCCCACCCACTGACCGAAGGTGGGCGAGCTCTTGCGGATGTCCACGGCCACGTCGAACACGGCGCCACGCGTCACCCGCACCAGCTTGCCCTGGGCCTGCTGCAGCTGGTAGTGCAGCCCGCGCAGCACGCCCTTGGTCGAGCGCGAATGGTTGTCCTGCACGAACTCGATGTGTGTTCCAACCGCGTCGTCGAAGACGCGCTGGTTGAAGCTCTCCATGAAGAAGCCGCGCTCGTCGCCGAACACCTTCGGCTCCAGGATCAGCACGCCGTCCAGCTTGGTTGGGGTGACCTTCATCCGCGGTACTCCTCGCGCAGCAGGCGCATCAGGTATTGGCCGTAGCCGTTCTTCTTGAGCGGTGCAGCCAGCTTCTCTACCTGCGCGGCATCGATGAAGCCGGCGCGCCAGGCGATCTCTTCGGGGCAGGCGATCTTCAGGCCCTGGCGCTGCTCCAGGGTGGCAATGAACTGGCCGGCCTCCAGCAGGCTTTCGTGCGTGCCGGTGTCCAGCCACGCATAGCCGCGCTTCATGATCTGCACGTTCAGGCTGCCCTGGTCCAGGTAGGCCTGGTTCACGGCCGTGATCTCCAGCTCGCCGCGCGCGCTGGGCTTGACAGCCTTGGCAATGTCCACCACCTGCCGGTCGTAGAAGTACAGGCCGGTGACGGCATAGCTGCTCTTGGGCTGGGCAGGCTTCTCTTCGATGCTGACCGCGCGGCCGTCGTTGCCGAACTCGACCACGCCGTAGCGCTCGGGGTCGTGGACGTGGTAGGCGAAGACGGTGGCGCCTTCGGGCTGCGCGTCGGCCGCACCCAGCAGCTGCTGCAGGTCGTGGCCGTAGAAGATGTTGTCGCCCAGCACCAGCGCGCTGGGCGCGCCGGCCAGGAACTGCTCGCCAATGATGAAGGCCTGGGCCAGCCCATCCGGGCTGGGCTGCACGGCGTATTGCAGGTTCATGCCCCACTGGCTGCCGTCGCCCAGCAGCTGCTGGAAGCGCGGCGTGTCCTGCGGCGTGCTGATGATCAGGATGTCGCGCATGCCGCCGAGCATCAGCGTGCTCAGCGGGTAATAGATCATGGGCTTGTCGTAGACCGGCAGCAGCTGCTTGCTGATGGCCAGCGTGGCCGGGTGCAGGCGCGTGCCGGAACCGCCGGCAAGGATGATGCCTTTTCTGTTCTGGGTCATCGTTGGCTTCCTGGAATCCTGGGGATGAGTCTTGGGTGGGTCAGGTGGCTGCGATGCCAGCGCTGTCAGAGCGTCTCGGCCAGCATGCGGGCCACACCCGCCTGCCAATGGGGCAGCTCGATGCCGAAGGTGCTGCGGATGCGCGAGGTGTCCAGACGCGAGTTGTGCGGACGCTTGGCCGGCGTGGGGAAGGCGCTGGTAGGCACGGCTTCGACGGCCTCGGGCGTGGTCTTGAGTTCGACGCCGTGGCGCAGCGCCTCCTCGACGACGAAGCGGGCATAGCCGTTCCAGGTGGTCGTGCCGCCGGCCACCAGGTGGTACAGCCCGGCCTTGGCCGGATCGCGCGGGGTCTCGCGGATGGCCAGGGCCGTGACGTCGGCCAGCAGCTCGGCGCCGGTCGGGGCGCCCCACTGGTCGTCGATGACGGTCAGGCGCTCGCGCTCCTTGGCCAGGCGCAGCATGGTCTTGGCGAAGTTGCCGCCGCGTGCCGCATAGACCCAGCTGGTGCGGAAGATCAGGTGCCGCTCGCAGTGAGCCGCCACCAGCTGCTCGCCTTCGAGCTTGGTAGCGCCGTAGACCGACAGCGGGCCGGTCGCGTCGTCCTCGCGCCAGGGCGTGTCGCCGCTGCCGTCGAAGACATAGTCGGTGGAGTAATGGACCATCAGCGCGCCCAGCTTCTGCGCCGCCTGGGCCACGACGCCCGGGGCGGTCGCATTGAGGGCGCGGGCGAAGTCGGGCTCGCTCTCGGCCTTGTCCACGGCCGTGTGGGCCGCGGCATTGACGATGACGTCCGGGCGCACGGCCTCCACCGTCGCGGCCAGCGCCTCGGGCCGGCTGAAGTCGCCGTGCAGCTCGGTGCTGTCGAAGTCCAGCGCGACCAGCTCGCCCAGCGGCGCCAGGGCGCGCTGCAGTTCCCAGCCGACCTGGCCGCCCTTGCCGAAGAGCAGGACCTTCATGCTGCAGCCTTGGGCTGGTCGCCGTACTGCTTGGCCACCCAGTCGCGGTAGCCGCCGCTTTGCACGTTGCGCACCCACTCCTGGTTGGCCAGGTACCACTCGACCGTCTTGCGGATGCCGGTGTCGAAGGTCTCGGCCGGCTTCCACCCCAGTTCGCGCTCGAGCTTGCGGGCGTCGATGGCGTAGCGGCGGTCATGGCCGGGGCGGTCGGTGACGTAGGTGATCTGCTCGGCGTAGGCCTTGCCGTCGGCGCGGGGCTGCAGCTCGTCGAGCAGCGCGCACACGGTCTTGACGATTTCGATGTTGGGCTTCTCGTTCCAGCCGCCCACGTTGTAGGTCTCGCCCAGTTGGCCGGCCTCCAGCACGCGGCGGATGGCGCTGCAGTGGTCCTTCACGTAGAGCCAGTCGCGCACCTGCATGCCGTCGCCGTATACCGGCAGCGGCTTGCCGGCCAGGGCGTTGACGATCATGAGCGGGATCAGCTTCTCGGGGAAGTGGAAGGGCCCGTAGTTGTTGGAGCAGTTGGTGGTCAGCACCGGCAGGCCGTAGGTGTGGTGCCAGGCGCGCACCAGGTGGTCGCTGGCGGCCTTGCTGGCCGAGTACGGGCTGTTGGGCTCGTACTTGTTCTCTTCGGTGAAGGCCGGGTCGGTGGCCGAGAGCGTGCCGTAGACCTCGTCGGTGGAGACGTGCAGGAAGCGGAAGGCGCTCTTGCGCTCGGCCGGCAGCTGGCTCCAGTAGCCGCGCACGGCTTCCAGCAGGCGGAAGGTGCCCAGCACGTTGGTCTGGATGAAGTCCTCGGGGCCGTGGATGGAGCGGTCCACGTGCGACTCGGCGGCAAAGTTGACGACGGCGCGGGGCTGGTGCTCGGCCAGCAGGCGCTCGATCAGGGCGCTGTCGCCGATGTCGCCCTGCACGAAGACGTGGCGCTTGTCGCCATCCAGCGAGGCCAGCGTCTGCAGGTTGCCTGCATAGGTCAGCTTGTCGAGGTTGACCACCGGCTCGTCCGCGCCGGCCAGCCAGTCGAGCACGAAGTTGGCGCCGATGAAGCCGGCTCCGCCTGTCACAAGGATCATGAATTTCTCGCAGGAATCGTTGGAATCGGGCGCCGACCGCAGGGCACCGGGGTGCGCGATTATCCACAGGCGCCGGCTCGGCTTTCCCTCCGGACGGCGGAAAGCAAGCTTTGGTTTGCAGATCGACACAGTATCAACACCTAGAGCCATCGCGGCCTTGCCCCACAGAGCGGCGAAGCACTTGGAGTAGAGTGATCCGTACAAGACACCCGAGACAACGGAGGCTGCCCATGACAAGGAAAGCGCCGCGCCGCACGGCCCAACGCATCCAGGAAACGGCCCTGGCGCTGTTCAACCGTTTCGGCGAGCCCAACGTGTCGACCACGCTGCTCGCCACGGAGCTGCGCATCAGTCCTGGCAACCTCTACTACCACTTCCCGGCCAAGGAGGCGCTGATCAACCGCCTCCACGAGGATTTCGAGGCCGGCCTGGACGCCCTGCTCGCCGAGGCGGCCGACGTCCGCGAACTGGCCGGTGCCTGGCGCTTCGTTCATGAGCTCTTCGAGTTGATGGGGCGCTACCGCTTCCTCTACCGGGACATGAACGACCTGCTGAGCAACAACCACCACCTCGAGCGGCGGCTGCGCGAAGCGCTGGCCCGCAAGGAGGCGGCGATGCAGGCCATGCTCTCGGGCCTGAGCGGTGCCGGCCTGTTGCGCCTGGACCCGACGGAGCGCGAATCCCTGGCGCGCAGCATGGTGGTGCTGGCCACCTACTGGCTCAACTACGAGTTCGTGTGCAATCCTCGCCAGGCGCTGGAGCCGGCGGCCATCTGCGACGCCATGGTGCGTGGCACCCGTCATACGCTGCAGCTGGTGGTGCCCTACCTCAGCGCCGCCCAGCGTGCCGAACTGGTCCGCCTTGCGAGCGCCCCCGCGCCAGAGGAAGTCGCTCTTTCCACCTGAGAAAGTCTGTTGCCATGCCTCCTGTCCTGCGCACGCCCCCGCCGCCCGAGCATTGGGCCGCCCCGGACTGCCTCGGCCGCTTTCCCTTCGACGCTGCCCGGGTGCGCGCCGACTGGAATCAACTGCACGCAGGCCAGCCCCTGCCGCTGCCCGAAACCGATGAACTGGCCACGGCCTGGGCCCTCTATCACGCGGGCGACTTCGCTGCGGCGGCGCAGGCAGGGCATCGGATCGGCGGCGCCGGAGGGGCTGCGCTAGCCGACCAGGCAACGGCCATCTATGCCAACTATGTCGAGCCCGACGACGAGCGGCGCTTGGCGCTGCTGCGGCAAGTCGGCGAGCGGGCGCTGGCAAGGCATGCCGCCGACCCTGGCGATGTGCACGCGCTGTACTGGCATGCCTACGCATTGGGTCGCCATGCGCAGGCCGTGAGCGTGGCCCGGGCGCTGGCCCAGGGCTTGGGTGGGCGCCTCAAGGACACGCTGGAGCAGATCATCGAGCAGCAACCCAGCCATGCCGACGCCCACTTCGCGCTCGGCGCTTTTCATGCCGAGGTGATCGACAAGGTGGGTGAACTCGTCGCCCGCATGACCTACGGCGTGCGCGCAGAACGTGCGATCGAACTCTTCGAGCGCGGGCTTGCGCTGCATCCGGACTCGGCCACTGGCCGGGTCGAGTACGCCCGGGCCCTGATGGCGCTGCGAGGAGACGCCGCGTCTGCTCAGGTGCAGCAGTTGTACGAGGCCGCCGCGGCCATCGAACCCATGGATGCACGGCAGTGTCTGGACCGCGAGGTGGCGCTGGCCTGCATGGCGGATTGAAGCAAATCGTGGTTGGGGGCGCCAAAAAGAGCACAATCGTGCTTTTTTCCAAACCCTCGCCGCCATGTCCGACCTGCAAGCCCGTTTCGAAGCCGCCGAAGCCCAGTCCAAGCTGCTGCCTTCTCGCCCCGACAACCCGACCTTGCTGAAGATCTACGGTCTCTACAAGCAGGCCACCCTGGGCGACAACACCGAGAAGAAGCCCAGCTTCAGCGACATCGTGGCGCGCGCCAAATGGGATGCCTGGAACACGCACAAGGGCGTGTCGGCGGACGAGGCCAAGCAGAAGTACATCGATCTGATCGACGCACTGCACGCAGCCTGAACGACCCCACCTGACCAGCCGCTCCCCGGAGCGGCTTTTTGTTGTCCGGTCGGAAGCCGCTCAGGGCACCGTTGCCAATTCCAGGGCCGTCACGCGTGCCTCATGCGTCGGCAGCCGACCGATGCGCTGGACCTCGGCGTGGAAGCGCGGCCAGTCCGACCCACAGCGCGCGAACAGATGCTCGAACTGCGGCACCAGCTGGTCATAGGCGGCCTGGGCGCCGAAGGTGGCATTGTTGGCCCGCGCCACCCAGGCGTCGTAGGCACCCTGGCGGCCATCTGCCGGCCAGGCGGCACGCAGTCGCGCATAGCGCTCGCGGAAGTCGCGCATGGCCGCCTGCTTCATGGCTTCCACTCGTGCCCAGTCGCCACCCGTCGCCGCGGGCGAGGCGTACACCTGGGCCAGCGCCTCGCGCGTGGCCAGCATCAGCGCCTGCATCTGGCGGCGGCGCTGGTCGAAGCGGGCGTAGGCCTCGCGAGCGGGCTCGTCCGCCTCGTCGCGCAGCCACTGGGCGCCGCCCAGGCGCTCCACCGCCGTGGCATAGGACTCGTTGAACACCGTGTCGCCCGAGACATAGAAGCGCTGGTGCGCGAGCTCATGGAAGACGATGCGTGCCAGCTCCCCGTCCGGATAGCCGATGAAAGTGGACAGCAGCGGATCGCCACCCAGCCAGTCGAGCCAGCCCAGCGTCGAATAGGCGGGTACCGGGTAGACGGCCGCCTCCAGGCCCTCGGCGCGCTGGCGCGCGGCCTCCGCCTGGGCTTCGGCCTCGTCGTAGTAGCCGCGGTAGCCCACGCAGCCGGCCACCGGGTAGCACCAGGTCTTGAGCTGCAGCGAATAAGCCGGCGCCGCCACCACGTTCCAGACCGCGGCGGCGCGGTGCAGGTCGGCGTAGGCGGTGTAGCTGCGGTTGTCGGGCAGCGCCAGCCGGTCGCTGGCGTAACGGCGGATGTGCTGCGCCAGCGTGAGCTTGCGGCGCAGGCCCTCGGAGAGCGTGGCGTCCTGCAGCACCTCGGGCACGGGGCGCGCCGCATGCAGGATGGCCAGGTGGCCGCCGACCGATTGCGCGTAATAGCCCAGCGGGCCGCAGCCGGCGAGCAGCAGCGACGCCGCGGCCCCGCCGGTGGCCAGGGCCAGGCGCAGACGCCCCGGGCGCGCCGGCGTTCCTGCAACATCGCCCGGGGTGCGCACGCCATCCGGGCCGGCAGCGCGCGTGCTCACGCCGCCACGGCCTCCACCTGCACCAGGCAGTCGTAGAAGGTGGGCCCGCGGCCCAGGTCGGTCAGGCGCTGGCTGGTCAGCTCGTTGACGTTGGTGCCGTCCACGCCCAGCTTGCGCCACCAGATGCCCAGGCCGTTGACCACGCCGGGTCGGGCGCGCCGCGAGACCTCGGCGCGGCAGCGGTGCTCGCCGCGGGCATTGAACACCCGCACCATGGCGCCATCGGTGATGCCCCGGGCCGCGGCATCGTCGGCATGGATCTCCACCAGCGGCTCGCCCTCCATGGACCGCAGGCTGGTCACGTTGACGAAGGTGGAGTTGAGGAAGTTGCGCGCCGGCGGCGAGATCATGGCCAGCGGATAGTCGGCCGAGCTGCCCGCAGGCTCATAGTTGGGCAGATGGTTCGGCAGCCCGTCAAGGCCCTGTGCGGCCAGCCGGGCGCTGAAGAACTCGCACTTGCCCGAGGGCGTGGGAAAGCCGCCCTCGGCGAAGGGCGCGTCGGGCAGCGGCAGGGTGGCGAAGCCGTCGCGCTCCAGCGCCGCCCAGTCGATGGCCTCGGGGCGGAAGGCCTGGCGGCAGAGCATCTCGTCGTCGTCGGCAAAGCAGGGCTCGTCGAAACCCATGCGGCGCGCCAGCTCGCGGAACACCCAGGCATTGCTGCGCGCCTCGCCGCGCGGCGCGACGGCGGGGCGGTTGAGCATCACGTCGGTGTGCCCGTAGCTGAAGTGGATGTCCCAATGCTCCAGCTGCGTGGTGGCGGGCAGCAGGTAGTCGGCGTAATCGGCTGTGTCGGTCTGGAACTGCTCCAGCACCACGGTGAACAGGTCCTCGCGCGCGAAGCCCGCGGCCACCTTGGCGGACTCGGGCGCCACCGCCACCGGGTTGCTGTTGTAGACCACCACCGCCTTCACCGGTGGGCCGCCGGCCAGGGCCATGGTGTCGCCGGTCAGCACGTCGCCGATGCTGCTCATATTGAGGGTGCGGGGCTGGCGGCCGGCCAGCAGGTCGGGCCGGTGCAGCGTGGCGCGGTCCGCCGGAAACTGGCCGGAAGAACTGAGCAGCAGCCCGCCCGCCCGGTGCCGCCACGCGCCGACCAGCGCCGGCAGGCAGGCCACGGCCCGCGCCGCATTGCCGCCGCCGCGCACGCGCTGCATGCCGTAGTTGAGGCGGATCGCCGCCGGCCGGGTCGTGCCGTAGTCCCGCGCCAGCGCCTCGATCTGCGCCACCGGCACGCCGCATACGGCGGCGGCACGCGCGGGTGGCCATTGCAGGGCGCGCTCGCGCAACTGTTCCCAGCCCAGCGTGTGGCGGCCGATGTAGTCGTGGTCCAGCCAGTCGTGCACGATCAGCTCGTGCATCAGCGCCAGGGCCAGGGCGCCGTCGGTGCCCGGCAGCACGGCGATGTGCTCGTCGCACTTGTCGGCCGTCTCGGTGCGCCGCGGGTCGATGCACACCAGCCGCGCGCCGGCCCGTTTGGCCGCCTGCGCATGGCGCCAGAAGTGCAGGTTGCTGGCGATGGCGTTGCTGCCCCAGATGAGGATCAGCTTCGCCTGCGCGAAATGCTCGATGCGCATGCCCACCTTGCCGCCCAGCGTGTAGCCCAGACCTTCGCCGCCGGCGGTGGAGCAGATGGTGCGGTCCAACAGCGAGGCGCCCAGCTTGTGGAAGAAGCGCCGGTCCATCGATTCGCCCTGCACCAGGCCCATGGTGCCGGCGTAGCTGTACGGAAGGATGGCATGCGGCTCGTCGGCGGCGATGGCCTTCAGGCGGCCGGCAATGTCGTCCAGCGCCTCGTCCCAGCCCACCGACTCGAAGCGGCCCTCGCCCTTGCGACCGACGCGGCGCAGCGGTTGCGTGAGCCGCTCGGGATGCGCATTGCGCTCCAGGTAGCGTGACACCTTGGTGCACAGCACGCCGCCCGTGTGCGGGTGCGCCGGGTTGCCCTGCAGCTTGATGGCGACGCCGTCCTGCACCGTCGTGACCAGGCCGCAGGTGTCGGGGCAGTCGTGCGGGCAGGCGCCGAGGACGGTGTGCGTGTCGGGGGTGGGCATGGCGGCAGTCATGGTCATCGCGGGGTCGTCGTCGGCACGGGGCACGTGGGAGGGGCGAGTCTAGGAGTGCGTGGCGCGCCGCGCCATCGCGTTTTGTTCATCTCAGCATCAACGTGATGGCATGGATCGCCACGCCGACCAGCCCGCCCACCACCGTGCCGTTGATGCGGATGAACTGCAGGTCGCGCCCCACGTGCTGCTCCAGTTCGGCCACGAGCTCGTCGGTGTCCCAGGCCGCCACGCGCTCCTCGATGTAGCGGCGGATGTCCTCGCGCCAGCGTTCTATGGCGGCGGGTGCCGCCTGTTCCAGTTGTTCGTTGAGCCAGGCGCGCATGGCGGCGTCGGATGCCAGCCGCTCGCCCAGCGAAGCTGCAAGGCGGGCGATGCGCTGGCCGATGGCTGAATCCGGCCGCGCCAGGTCGGCCTGCAGCCAGTCGCGCAGCTGCTGCCACAGGCCATCGAGATACGCGCGCAGGCCGTCGTGGGCCAGCAGCTCGTCGCGCAGCCGCTCGCCGCGGGCGACGAAGGCCGGGTCCTGCTGCAGGCGCTGGACGAAGCCCTGCATATAGGCGTCGAAGCGCTGGCGCAGCGGATGGGCCGGGTCAGCCGCCGTCTCGCCCAGCGCCCGCGCGATGCTGGTCACCAGCTTGCGCGTGGCCAGGCGGGCGGCGACCTGGTCGAGGCCCACGTAGCGCAGCGCCTTGACCTCCTGCGCGATGGATTCGGTGAGCTGGTCCTGCAGCGCCTCGTCGTCGAGCCACTGCGCGGCATGGCCGAGTACCGCGTCGAGCATGGCCTGGTGGCGCCCTTCGGCCGTAAGCGTCTCCAGCACCTGACCGGCGGTGCGCGAGAAGTCCAGCTGCCGCAGCCCCGCCGCCGCGGCGCGGCCGAGGAAGTCGCGCAACCGTTGGTCGTCGACGGCCGCCAGCACCTGCCCGACCGCCGCCACGCCCAGGCGGCCGAGCCGTTCGGCCTGCGCAGGGCGCGACAGCCACGCGGCCAGCCGACCGGCCGCGTCGAAGGCGCGCAGCTTGGCCAGCACCTGCGTCGTGCCCAGGAAGTTGTCGCAGAAGAAACGCGCCAGGTTGGCGCCCAGCCGCGCCTTGCTGCGCGGCAGGATGGCCGTGTGCGGAATCGGCAGGCCCAGCGGATGGCGGAACAACGCCACCACCGCGAACCAGTCGGCAATGGCACCCACCATGGCCGCCTCGGCGAAGGCCGCCAGCCAGCCCCAGCCGGCGTGGCCGCCGTGCGCCTCCTGCCAAGTGGCCAGCGCATACAGCAGCGCGGCGCCGACCAGCAGCGCCAGCGCCATCCGCTTCATCGGGCCGGGGCCCGTCGCCGTCGCCATGGAAAAGGCGTCAGCCGATCTCGGCGCTGTCGGCCAGGCCGTGCATGAAGGCCTCGCAACGCGCCAGCTGCGCCAGCGTCACGTACTCGTCGGGCTGGTGGGCCTGCAGGATGCTGCCAGGGCCGCACACGACGGTGGGAATGCCCGCGTTCTTGAACAGACCCGCCTCGGTGCCGAAGGCGACCAGCGTGGTGCCCGCTTCGCCGGCCAGGCGCTGCGCCAGCCGGGTGACCGGGTCGTCGCGGCCGCCGAGGAAGGACGGGATCTCGCAGATGGTCTCGAAGCGGAAGCCCGCATCGGGCGCCACCCGCTGCATGCCGGGCTCCAGGCCGCGGGCGTAGTCGATCACCTGCTGCTGCATGGCGCGTGCATCGGCCGTGGGCAGGTCGCGGAATTCGTAGCGGAACTCGGCGTCGCGCGGCACCACGTTGTCGGCGATGCCGCCATGGAACTGGCCCACGCTGGCGGTGGAGAAGGGCACGTCGAAGCCGTCGTAGCGCGGCTCCTCGCGTTCGAAGGCCTCGGCCATGTCGCGCACCTTGCCCACCACCCGCGCCGCCATCTCGATGGCATTGACGGAATGCGGCGTGAGGGAGGAATGCGCCTCCTTGCCGCGCACGCAGCAGCGGTAGCGCCACACGCCCTTGTGCGCGATGGCGGGCACCATGGACGTCGGCTCGCCCACGATGCAGGCAAGAGGCCTGACGCCGGCGTCGCGCATGTCGGCGATGAGTTCGCGCACGCCGAAGCAGCCGATCTCCTCCTCGTAGCTGAAGGCGAAGTGCACCGCGAAGGGCGCATTGCCGGCCAGGATGCGCTCGGCATTCGCCAGCGCAATGGCGATGAAGCTCTTCATGTCGGCCGAACCGCGGCCGAAGAGCGACGGCCCCTCGGGACCGTCCTGCACGGTGGCAGACAGCGGATCGACCGTCCAGGCCTGGCCCTCCCACGGCACGGTATCGGTGTGGCCCGAGACGATCACGCCGGCCGGCTTGCCCTCGCCCAGCGTGGCGAACAGGTTGGCCTTGGTGCGCTCGGCATTCCAGGTCAGCCGGCTCTTCACGCCCAGACTGGCCAGGTGATCGCGCGCGAACTCGATCAGTTCGAGGTTGCTGCGGTCGCTGATGGTGTTCATGCGCACCAGCGCCTGGGCGAAGGCCAGCGCGCGGTCGGAAAGCGGGAGTTGGCTCATGGGCCCGGATTGTGGCCGCGCCGCCTTGTCCCCATCCCGCCCTGCGGCAAGACCGGACGGCGGGCTTGCCCCTGCCGCGGGCATCCGTATTGCTTGCACCGGCATCCCGGGCGTGTCAGCCTGCGCCGGCCTGCCCCCACTAGACTGCCCTTCATGAAGCTCATCGACTCGATCGTCACCCAGGCGGCCGGGATCGCCGCCATCCGCCGCGACCTGCATGCCCATCCCGAACTGGCCTACGAGGAAGTGCGCACCGCCGATGTCGTGGCGGCCCGCCTCACCGAGTGGGGCATTCCGATCCACCGCGGCCTGGGCACCACCGGCGTGGTCGGCATCGTCAAGAACGGCAGCAGCGAGCGCGCCGTGGGCCTACGGGCCGACATGGACGCCCTGCCCATCAACGAACTCAACACCTTCGACCATGCCAGCCAGCACGCCGGCAAGATGCACGCCTGCGGCCACGACGGCCACACCGCCATGCTGCTGGCAGCGGCCCAGCACCTGGCGAAGAACCGCCACTTCGACGGCACGGTCTACCTGATCTTCCAGCCGGCTGAGGAAGGTGGCGGCGGCGCCAAGCGCATGATCGACGACGGCCTGTTCGAGACATTCCCGATGGAAGCCGTCTTCGGCATGCACAACTGGCCCGGCATGGCGGCCGGCCAGTTGGCCGTCAGCCCCGGTCCGGTCATGGCCTCGGGCAACAAGTTCTACATCACGGTGCGCGGCAAGGGTGGCCATGCCGCCCTGCCCCACACCACCGTCGACCCGGTGCCGATCGCCTGCGAGATGGTGCAGGCCTTCCAGACCATCCTGACCCGCAAGATGAAGCCGCTGGATTCGGCCGTCATCTCGGTGACGACGGTGCATGCGGGCGACACCAACAACGTGATTCCCAACGACTGCGAGCTGACCGGCACGGTGCGCACCTTCTCGGTGGAGGTGCTGGACATGATCGAGGCGCGCATGCGCAAGATCGCCGAGCACATCTGCGCCGCGCACGATGCCGAGTGCGACTTCGAGTTCGTGCGCTACTACCCGCCCACCATCAACACCGCGCCCGAGGCCGACTTCGCCCGCCAAGTGATGGCCGGCGTGGTGGGCGAGGCCAACGTGCTGCGCCAGGAGCCGGCCATGACCTCTGAGGACTTCGCCTTCATGCTGCAGGCCAAGCCCGGCGCCTATGCCTTCATCGGCAACGGTGACGGCAGCCACCGGCCGCACCTGCACGGCGAGGGGCCCTGCATGCTGCACAACGCCAGCTACGACTTCAACGACGAGCTGATCCCGCTCGGCGCCAGCGTATGGGTGAAGCTGGCGGAGGAGTTCCTCGCCCAGCCGATCACGACGCAGAAGTGATGGACGCCGCGCAGGCCTTCTCGCCCAGCTACGCGCTGGCGAGGCAGAAGTTCCTGGCGGCCTGCGTGGCGGCCGGCATTCCGGTCGAAAGTCATCCCCTGCCCTTGCGTGGCGCCGACGGCGAGGCGCTCGCCATGGACGTGGCGCGCGACGGACCGGCCGATGCCGAGCGGGTGCTGATCGTGAGCAGCGCCTGCCATGGCGTGGAAGGCCACTGCGGCAGCGGCGTGCAGGTGCATGCGTTGCACGACACCGCCTGGCGCAAGGCGGCGCGCGATGCCGGCGTGGCCGTGGTCCACCTCCATGCGCTCAATCCGCACGGCTTCTCGCATGGCCGGCGGGTGACGCAGGAGAACGTCGACCTCAACCGCAACTTCCAGGACTTCGCGGCGCCGCTGCCCGGCAACAAGCCCTATGCCAAGCTGCACGCGCTACTGCTGCCGCCGCAGTGGCCGCCCGCGCCCCGTGACCAGCAGGCGCTGGAGCACTGGATCGCCAAGCACGGCATGGACGAGTTCCAGACCGCTGTCACCCAAGGCCAGTACGCCTTCGCCGATGGCATGTTCTTCGGCGGCCAAGCGCCCACCTGGAGCCAGCGCACGGTTCGGCAGGTGCTGCGACAGCACGCCGGGCGGGCCCGTCGAGTGGCCTGGATCGACATCCACACCGGCCTGGGGCCCAGCGGCCTGGGCGAGCGCATCTTCGCGGGGCGCAACGACCCCGCCGCCTATGCCCGCGCAAGCGCCTGGTGGGGCGGCAGTGGCGCGACGCCGGTCACCTCCATCTATGACGGCAGTTCGGCCTCGGCCCTGCTCACCGGGCTGATGTGGAACTCGATCTACGAGGAATGCCCCCAGGCCGAGTTCACCGGCATCGCCATGGAATACGGCACCGAGCCGCTGATGGAAGTGCTCACCGCCATGCGCGGCGACCACTGGCTGCACCTGCATCCCGAAGCCGCGCCGGAGCTGGCCCAGTCGATCCACCAGCGCATGCGCGCGGCCTTCTACACCGACACCGAGGCGTGGAAGCAGCGCATCGTGGCGCAGGCGCGCGAGGCGCTGTTTCAGGCAGCCGAAGGGCTGCAAGGCTGAGCGTTGGTAACGCGGGGCGTGCAGCCCTGCACGCGGCAATGCCGCAGATGCGGCGGCCGGGCGCCGGTGCTCAGCCGGCGATGCGCGCGGCGCGGTCGCCGGCAATCACCAGCAGGCCATCCATGATGAGCGACTCCACCAGTTCGAACTCCACCGACATCGACGGCGCCATCTTCCAGCCCGCGCCGCCCGTCATGTAGCAGGCCGGCTCGGCGCCGCAGTGGCGGCGTACGTGCTGCACCATGCGCTCGACGGCGCCAGCGATGGCATAGGTGCCGCCACTGGTGAGGGCATCGCTGGTGTTGGTCGGAAACTCGCGCACCTCGCCGGTGGGCACATGCAGGCCGGCGGTGCCCGACTCCAGCGCGCGCAGCATGATGCCGTGGCCCGGCAGAATCAGGCCGCCGAGGAACCGGCCTTCGGCATCGATGGCCTCGACCGTGACCGCGGTGCCCACCATCACCACCACCATCGGCCGCGGCAGGCCGTCGGCCACCTGCGCCAGCATGCGATGGCGGGCGCCGATCATGGCCACCCAGCGGTCGGCGCCCAGACGCGTCGGATGGTCGTAGCCGTTGACCATGCCGGACTCTGCGGGGCTCGAGACGACCCAGCGCGGCTCGAAATCGAAGCACTCCTCCACCTGCTCCTCGGTGCGGCGGCGCACCGCATCGCCTGCGACCACGCAGCCGATCATGGCCGCAGGCCGCAGGGGGAGCGAGGCCCATGGCCCTTCCGCAAGACGTTCGATGTGGTCCAGGAACTCGGCCCCCGACGCCAGCGGCACGCTGCCTGGCTGGGCCTGGGCGTAGAGCGCCCATTTGAGCCGCGTGTTGCCGATGTCGAGTGCAAGCAGGGAAGACATGGGCCGGCATTATTGCCCCGCAGGCCGATACCACTTTGGGCTGTGCCAGATCAGCAAGACCCCACGGCGTGCGTCCTACTAGGGAAATCCGGAATTTCCCGCACAAAGGCCGTCCCTACCATTCAGGTCCTTTTCACCTCTGTCGGAGCAGTTTCGAATGAAGAAGACCATCGCCCTGGCCGCCCTTGCCGCCCTCACCTTCGGCGCGCAGGCTGCCGACTTCCCCGATGGCAAGACCATCACCTTCGTCGTGCCCTTCGCGGCCGGCGGCCCGACCGACAAGGTGGCGCGCGACCT
>NZ_FTMY01000018.1 GCF_900156165.1 Pseudacidovorax sp. RU35E | reverse complement strand
GTGTTGTCCAGGACGGTGGTGACGTTGTCGACCACGTTGACGACGGGGCTGAGCGAGTCGCCCAGGCCGACGGCATCGGAGACGCCACCGACGACAGTGCCGCCGAGGCTGTCGGTGGGGTCGAGCAGGGCGTCGGCATCAGCGTCCGCATCAGCATCGGCATCGGCATCCGCATCCGCATCCGCATCCGCATCCGCATCCGCATCCGCATCCGCATCCGCATCCGCGTCAGCGTCAGCATCTGCATCTGCATCTGCATCGGCATCGGCATCGGCATCGGCATCGGCATCGGCATCGGCATCGGCATCGGCATCGGCATCGGCATCGGCATCGGCATCGGCATCGGCATCCGCATCCGCATCGGCATCCGCATCTGCGTCTGCGTCTGCGTCTGCGTCTGCGTCTGCGTCTGCGTCGGCGTCGGCGTCGGCGTCGGCGTCAGCATCCGCGTCTGCATCAGCGTCTGCATCAGCATCAGCATCAGCATCTCCTTCCTCGGGTGGCGTGGTCGGCGGCGCGGTGCCCGCTGGCGGGGTGAGGAAGAAAGGGAAGGGCGTGCTGTCGTCACCGCCCCCGGCAAGGGCGCCCAGGACGAGTCCGCCGCCCAACGCGGCCAGTGCAAATTCACCGATGCCCAGGCCGCCGGCGAGGGCGGGAGCGGCCTTCTTCACGGCCAGCGCAGCGGAATCGACACCCGAGTCGACCTGCAGGTCGCCCGATGCCAGTCCGATGTCGAGTTGCGAGCCGCCGCCTTCGAGCGCGCGGGTGGCGAGCGTCGCATCCGTGCCGCCGACGAAGGTGCCGCTGATCGCCTGCGTGTTGGGTCCGGTGGGATTGAAGACGACGCCGGCCTGGCCGTCCTGCGGCACGAGCACGCGGTCCCCGGTCTGCAGCAACTGATTGGTCTGGGCGGGCAGGTTCATGCCGCCGCGGACCACCATGACGCCGGGCGACACGTTGGTGAGGGTGCCGATGCCGGCTGCGGCACCGCCGCCGCCGCCGCCGCTGCCCATTGGAATGGGCGTGGCCATCACTCCCGAAGATGAGGCCTGCGCCATCAGCACCGGTGCCGCGCCGGAATTGCCGGCTGCCTGGGTCGTCGTCGTTGCCATACTCTTGCTCCACTCGTCTGGTTGAAAGATGACGGAGTGGGGGCAAGACATGTGCCGCTTCGAAAGCGGCGTCCCGGGTGCACGAAAGTGTGGGTTTTTTGGCGTTTTTCCCCAGGAGGAAGGGCTTGGATCGCCCGATGTTCCTGGGTGCGTTACGTAACGGCGGCGGTAACGATGAGGTGACGCGCAACTGGCCCAGCGGGTCGGCAATGGCCCCGGGTTCGGGGCTGGGGCATGAGCGCGCGGCGCCGGCCTCGGCCCGAGCGGGCCGCCCGAAGGATCAGCCGACCAGCGCCTGCGCGAACTCGCGGGCGTCGAAGGTTTCGAGGTCTTCGAGTTTTTCGCCGACGCCGATGAAGTAGACGGGCACCGGAGCGGTGCCGGGCTTGGTACGCGCGCGCTCCTCGCCCCATCGGGCGATGGCACACAGCACGCCGCCCTTGGCCGTGCCGTCGAGCTTGGTCACGACCAGGCCGGTGAGGCCCAGCGCATCGTCGAAAGCCTTGACCTGGGCCAGTGCGTTCTGGCCGGTGTTGCCATCGATCACGAGCAGCACCTCGTGCGGAGCGGCCACACCGCTGCCCGCCTCGGTGTCGGCCTTGCCGATCACGCGCTTGATCTTCTTGAGCTCGTCCATCAGGTGCAGCTGCGTAGGCAGACGACCGGCCGTGTCGACCAGCACGACGTCCTTGCCGCGCGCCTTGCCGGCGTTGACAGCATCGAAGGCCACCGCGGACGGGTCACCGCCCGCCTGGCTGACGATCTCGACCAGGTTGCGATCGGCCCAGATGGCGAGCTGCTCCCGCGCGGCGGCTCGGAAGGTGTCGGCCGCGGCCAGCAGCACGGTGCAACCTTCGTTGGCCAGGTGCTTGGTGAGCTTGCCGATGGAGGTGGTCTTGCCCGCCCCGTTGACGCCCGCGACCATGATCACGGTGGGCGTGTGACGGCCGATCTCCAGCGGCTTCTCCAGCGGCTTGAGCACTTCGGCCACGGCGTCCACCAGCAGGTTGCGCACGGCCTGCGGCGTGGTGGCGCTGTGGCGCCAGACGCGGTCCTTCAAGTCCTGCAGGATGTGCTCTGCCGCCGGGATGCCGGTGTCGGCCATGAGCAGCGCCTCTTCCAGCTGTTCGTAGAGTTCGTCGTCGATCTGCGCGTTGACGAACACCGCCTGGATGCCACTGCCTGTCTTCTTGAGACCCGTCCGCAGCCGGTTGAGCCAGCCCTGGCGCGAGGGTTCGGCTGTCGGTTCGGCCGGCGCGGGGGGGCTCTGCCGGGGCGCCGGCACGTCCGTCGGCACAAGGGCGGCAGGTGCAAGCGCAGGCGCAGGCGTAGCGGAAGGCGCCACCGCGGGCGCCTGGGATACGGACCGATCCGGCGTCGCCTCGCGATCGGCGACCGGTGCGACCGGCGGGGGCGACTGGACGGTCGGCGCGGCAGGCGCCGCAGACGGGGCAATGGCAGGCGGTGGAGCGGCTGGAGGTGGCGGTGCGATCGCCGGAGCAGGCGCTGCGGGGACGATGGGGGCCGGCGCGGGCGCCGCAGTGGGGGGCGCTGCGACGGGCGCCGCCGGCGCGCTCGGCTTGCTCCCGAACCAGCTCGACGGCGAGAACACCGAGCGTCCGCCGCTGGCTTCAGGAACCGGCGCAGGCGCAGGAGAAGGTGAGGCCTCGGCCGGTGCCGCGGGCTCGACCGGCGGCTTTTTCTTGAAAAAACTGAACATCCAGGCGCTTTTTAGAATCCGAAGCATTCTATGAAACACCCCCCGCCGAGCCGCCAGCCCTTCGCTGCGGCCCTGCTGGCGGCCTGCCTTGCCGTGGCAGCGCCCGTCCATGCCCAGCAGCCCCCCGCCGATGCGGCGCCTCTCACCCCCTCCGCCCTGCCTTCCACGGCCCAGTCGCCACAGCAGTTCCGCCTCGCCAACGGCATGACGCTGATCGTCCAGCCCGACCACCGGGCGCCCACCGCCGTGCAGATGCTGTGGGTGCGCGTGGGCTCGGTCGACGAGCTGGACGGCACCAGCGGTGTCGCCCACGTGGTCGAGCACATGATGTTCAAGGGGTCGGCCCTGCTCAAGCCGGGCGAGTTCTCGCGCCGCGTGGCGGCGCTGGGCGGGCGGGAGAACGCCTTCACCACCCGCGACTACACCGGCTACTACCAGCAGATTCCCGTTGAGCGGCTGGAAGAGGCGATGCGGCTGGAGGCGGACCGATTCGCCAACAACCAGTGGCCGGACGACGAATTCCGACGCGAGATCGAGGTGGTCAAGGAAGAGCGCCGCATGCGCACCGAGGACCAGCCCCGCGCGCTGCTGGGCGAGCAGCAGAACGCCGCGATCTTCAACGCTTCGCCCTACAGGCGGCCGGTGGTCGGCTGGATGAGCGACCTTTCGGCTATGACAGCCGACGACGTACGCGCGTTCTACCGCCACTGGTACGTGCCCGAGAACGCTGCCATCGTCGTGGCCGGCGACGTCGATCCGCAGAAGGTGCGGGCGATGGCCGAGCGCTACTACGGCCGCATCCCGGCGCGTGCCGTGCCTGTGCGCAAGCCCTACACCGAGTTGCCGCAGCGCGGCATCCGGCGCATCGAGTTCAAGGCACCTGCCGAGCAGGCCTATGTCTCGCTGGCGTTCCGCGTGCCGCAGCTCGGCGCGGTGGAGCAGGACTCGGACGCCTGGGCCCTGCTGGTGCTGGCGGCGGTGCTCGACGGCTACAACGGCTCGCGGCTGGACCGTGCGCTGGTGCGCGGCCCCGAGCGCGTGGCAGACGGCGTGAGCGCCGGCTACGGCCTCTACGGCCGCGGGCCGCAGCTCTTCTACCTGACCGGCGTGCCAGCGGCCGGCAAGACCACCGAGGCCGTCGAGGCCGCCTTGCGTGCCCAGGTGGCGCGCATCGCCCAGGAAGGCGTCTCCGAGGCCGAACTCGCCCGCGTGAAGACGCAGTGGGTCGCCAGCGAAACCTACAAGCGCGACTCGGTCATGGCCCAGGCGCGCGAGCTGGGCAGCCAGTGGGTGCAGGGCCTGCCGCTCGACGCCGATGCCCGCATGCTCGCCAAGCTGCTGGCCGTGACGCCGGCCCAGGTGCAGGCCGTCGCCGGCCGCTATTTTGGGGACGACCAACTGACCGTCGCCACGCTGCGGCCGCAGCCCATGTCGTCGGCGGCCAAACGGCCGCGCAGCCCCTTCGGCCCGGTGGGAGAGATCCGATGAAACGCGCTCTTGTCTTGTTGCGGCACTGGCGCCGCGTGGCGGTGCTGGCCACGTTGGCCGGTGCCGCCGGCCTCGCCCAGGCGGGCGTGGCCATCGAACACTGGCGGCTGGCCAACGGTGCGCAGGTCTATCTGGCGCGCACACCGGCCCTGCCCATCGTCGATGTGCAGATCGATGTCGACGGCGGCAGTCGGCGCGATCCGGCGGCGCAATCCGGCCTGGCGGGCGCCACCGCCGGCATGGCCGAGAAGGGCGTGCGCGCCAGTGGCAGCGAGCCTGCGCTGGACGAGAACCAGCTGGGCGAGGCTTGGGCCGACCTGGGCGCCGAGTTCGACGTCGGCGCCAGCGCCGACCGCATGAGCTTCAGCCTGCGCAGCCTGGCCGACCCGGCCCTGCTGGCCCGGGCGGCGGCCCTGGCTTCGCGCGAGATCGGCGAGCCGGCCTTCCCCGACGAGGTCTGGCGACGCGAGCGCGAGCGCATCGGCGCCGGACTGCGCGAGGCGGACACCCGTCCCGCCAGCGTGGCGGGTCGCGCCTTCGCGCGCGATGTCTACGGCGGCCATCCGTATGGCCAGGACATGACCCAGGCCACGCTGGCGGCCATCGGCACCGAGGACATGCGTCGTTTCCACGCCGAGTTCGTGCGGCCCTGCCGCGCCAAGGTGAGTGTGGTGGGTGCCATTGATCGGCCAGGGGCGGAGCGCCTGGCGACGCAGTTGCTCTCGCGGCTGCCGCAGCAGGGCTGCGCAGCGCTCGCAGCGGTGCCCGAAGTGCCGCCGCTGACCGAGGCTCGCGTGGACCGCATTCCCTTCAACGCCGCGCAGGTGCACGTGTGGATCGGCCAGCCCGGCTACCGGCGGGCCGACGCCGACCACTTCGCGCTCACGCTGGGCAACTACATCCTGGGAGGTGGTGGCTTCGTCTCGCGCCTGACCGAGGCGGTGCGCGAGCAGCGCGGGCTGGCCTACAGCGTCTACAGCGGCTTTTCGCCCGGCCTGCATGCGGGGGCGTTTCGCATCGGCTTCCAGACCCGGCCCGACCAGGCCGACCAGGCTGTGACCGTCGCGCGCGAGGTATTGGCGAAGTTCGTCGCCGACGGGCCGACGGCGGCCGAACTGCAAGCCGCCAAGGACAACCTGATCGGCGGTTTTCCCCTGCTGCTGGACAGCAACCGCAAGCTGGTCGGCAACGTGGCCAACATCGCGTGGAACGACTTGCCGCTGGATTACCTCGACACCTGGCGTGAGCGCATGAACGCCGTCACCGTCGAGGACGTCCGTGCCGCGTTCCAGCGCAAGCTGCAGCCGCAGCGCATGGTCACCGTGATCGTGGGCGGCACCGAGAACGCGCGCTGAACGGGCCGCCGGGCGCGCCGGGGTCCCGGTGCTTCCGGGCAAGCCTGCGCGCGCCGTTAAGCTCGGTGCGATGACCCGAAGCAAGTCCTCCACGAAAGTCGGCGCCGGCCGGCCCCGCGAAGTCCGCATCATCGGCGGCGCGTGGCGCCGCACGCGGCTGCCGGTGGCCGATCGGCCCGGCCTGCGGCCCACGCCCGACCGGGTGCGCGAAACCCTGTTCAACTGGCTGGCCAGCGTGGCAGGCGCCAGCGGCGGCGAACTGCCGGGCTGGCGCTGCATCGACGTCTTCGCCGGCACCGGCGCGCTGGGTTTCGAAGCGGCGTCGCGCGGGGCGGCCGAGGTGCTGGTCTGCGAACAGGACCCTTCGCTGCTCCAGCAGATGAAGGCCACGCGCGACAAGCTGCAGGCCCAGGCCGTGCAGGTGCAGCGTGGCGACGGCGCCGCCTGGCTGGCGCGCAGCGGTGCGCATCACTGGCACGTCATCTTCCTCGACCCGCCCTTCGAGCAGGCGGCCCTGTACGAACGTGCGCTCAAGGCGGCGGGCCCGGCGCTGAACGCACAAGGGGTGGTCTATCTGGAAGCCGACCAGGCCTGGACGGACGAGCGCCTTGCGCCATTCGGGTTCGCCGTCTTCCGCCACCTCAAGGCGGGCGCCGTGCATGCCCACCTCCTCAAGCCCGTTCCTGCCGCACCCTGAGGGCCGCGCCCGTGGCGCAGCGCCGATGGTGCAGTGCAGCGAGGCGTACATAATGCGCGCCGAGACAACCCCGGCCCCCGCACCCAGGAGGAAGAGATGACGACCGATGTGATAGCCGTCTACCCCGGCACCTTCGACCCCATGACGCTCGGCCACGAGGACGTGGTCCGCCGCGCCACGCAACTGTTTCCGAAGGTGATCGTGGCCGTCGCGGCCGGGCACCACAAGAAGGCGCTGTTCTCGCTGGCCGAGCGCATCGAGATGGCGCGCGCCGTGGCCGAGCCCTTCGGCGGCTGCGTGACGGTCGAGAGTTTCTCCGGCCTGCTGCGGGACTTCGTCGTCGCCCGTGGCGGCAAGGCCATGGTGCGTGGCCTGCGCGCCGTCACCGACTTCGACTACGAATTCCAGCTGGCCGGCATGAACCGCTCGCTCATGCCCGAGGTCGAGACCGTCTTCCTCACGCCCAGCGACAAGTACCAGTTCATCTCCAGCACCTTCGTGCGCGAGATCGCGATGCTGGGCGGCGAGGTGGACAAGTTCGTCTCCCCCCACGTGCAGCAGCGGCTGGCGGACAAGGTGCGCAGCCTGGGCCGCGAGTAGACGCGGGCGTCGCTCGTTCAGTCCGCAAAGGGCGCCAGCCAGCGCAGCAGCGCCGCGTTGACGGCGTCGGGGCATTCCATCGTCAGCATGTGTCCGGCCTCGGGCAGCCACACCACCTCGGCCTGCGGGATCAGCGCGGCCATCGCGCGCGTGCAGTCGGGCGGCGTGAGCCGGTCGGCCTCGCCGCACATGAGCAGCACGGGGCAGCGCAGGGCGCCCAGGTGCAGCCGCGCATCGGGCCGTGCCATGACGGTGCGGTTCTGGCGGATCAGCTGTTCGGCGCCGGCATCCAGCACCATGGCCAGGTAGCGCTGCACCAGCGCCGGGTCGGCGGCATTCGCCGGATGGAAGGCGAATGCCACGTTGGCGCGGATCACTGAATCCGCGCGGCCGGCGGCGAACTCCTCGATGGCGGCGCTGCGCAGCGCGTGCATCTCGGGCGTCTCGGGCAGAGGCGAGGTCCCGAGCAGCGCCAGTCCGGCGATGCGCCCGGGCGCCTGGCGCGCGGCCTCCATGGCCACCATGCCGCCCATGGAGGCACCGGCCAGCAGCAGCGGGCCGTCTTCCTGCGCCAGCAGCGCGGCGGCCATGGCCTCGATGGTGCCGTGGTGGCGGCTGACGTCCGCCACACGGGGGCGCAGCGCGGCCGGCATGGCCGGCATCTGTGCCTCCCAGAGGCGTTCGTCGCAGGCAAGGCCGGGCAGGAAGACGAGGCGGGGCAGGGCGGTGTCGGACATGCGGCCATTGTTGCAGCGGTGGTTGCCCGGTGCGCCATCGGCATAGGCTGCACGGCCAGCAGCCAGCGCGACCCCGGCTGCCTAGACTGCGCGTCGATCCAACGCCGGAGCCCCTTTCCATGAACCTGGTCCAACGCGTGCAGGACATCCTGCTGCGCCCCAAGCGCACCTGGCCCGAGATCGAGGCCGAATCCACCGACGCGGCCACGCTCTACCGCGAGTACGTGCTGATCCTGGCGGCGATCCCGGCCATTGCCGGCTTCATCGGCCTGTCGATCATCGGTGCGGGCGCGTTCGGCGTCAGCTTCCGTTTGCCCATCGTGACCGGGCTGGTGCAGGCCGTCGTGAGCTACGGGCTGTCGCTGGTGATGGTCTATGTGCTGGCGCTGGTCGTGGACGCGCTGGCGCCCAGCTTCGGCGGGCAGCGCAGCCCGATCCAGGCCCTCAAGCTGGTGGCCTATGCCAGCACGGCCGGCTTCGTGGGCGGCATCTTCAGCCTGCTGCCGTCGCTTGCGGTGCTGGGGGCGCTGGTGGGTCTCTATTCGGTCTATCTCTTCTACACCGGCGTGCCGGTGCTCATGAAATGCCCGGCGGACAAGGCGCTGGTCTACACGGTGGTGTTCGCGCTGTGCGCCATCGTGGCCTCGCTGGTGTTGGGCGCGTTGCTGTCGGTGTTCACGCCGACCCCGCGCATGCCGGTGGGAAGCGTGGCCACGGCGCTGGTCTTCGCCTGACACCGGGCTGCGCCCGAGGCCATGGACAATGGCCGGCGCATGCCCACCGACCTGATCCTCATCCGCCATGGCGAGACGGACTGGAACCGCGAACTGCGCTTCCAGGGCCACATCGACGTTCCCCTCAACGACACCGGCCACGAACAGGCGCGGCGCCTCGGCTTGGCCCTGGCGCACGAGCCGGTGCGCCACATCGTCTGCAGCGACCTGCTGCGCACCCAGCAGACCGCAGCGCCCGCGGCGCAGCAACTCGGCCTGCCGGTGCGCACCACGGTCACGCTGCGCGAACAGGCCTTCGGCGTGGGCGAGGGCCTGCGGGCCGAGGAGATCCGCGAGAAGCATCCCGAAGCCTGGGACGGCTGGCTGCGCTTCGAGGCCGACCGCTCGCTGCCGGGCGGCGAGAGCACGCGGCAGTTCCATGCCCGCGCGATACAGGCGCTGGCCGATATCGCCGCGCAGTACGCGGACGGGCCGGTGCTGGTGGTCACGCACGGTGGTGTGCTCGACATGGTCTGGCGCACGGTGCACGGCCTGGGCCTGGACGGGCCGCGGCAGAGCGACATTCCCAACGCCGGCATCAACCGCATCCGCATCGACGACCCGGCCCGGCCCGAGGCCCTGGTCATCGTCGGCTGGGCCGAGACGGCGCACCTGGAAGGCCTGGGCCCGCAGCCCAGCTACGACCAGCGGCGGCATCTCAAGCTGGGGTGAACTGCGGCATGAACCAAGTCTGGATCGACACCGACCTCGGCTTCGACGACCTGGCCGCCGTGATCACGGTGGCGCAACATCCGGGCTGGACCATCGGCGGACTCTCCTTGGTGGCCGGCAATGCGCCGCTGCCGGTGGTGACGGACAACGCCCTGCGCGCGGCGCACTGCTTCGGCTGGCGCATGCCGATCCATGCAGGCTGCGCCGCGCCGCTGGTGGGCGCGCTGGTCACGGCGCAGAACATCCTGGGCGAGGACGCGATGGCCTCGGCCGGCGAGCAACTGCCGCCCGTGCGCGCGGTGCTCGATGCGCTGCCCGCCGTCGATGCGCTGGCCGCCTGGCTGCGCCACGCCGAGGCGCCGGCCACCGTGCTGGCGCTGGGCCCGCTCACCAACATCGCCACCCTGCTGGAGCGCGACGCCACGCTGGCACCGCGCATCGGCCGGCTGGTCTGGATGGGCGGGAGCGCCGGCCCGGGCAACCACACGGCGGCGGCCGAGTTCAATGCCGCGGTGGACCCGGAGGCCATCAACATCGTGCTCGATGCCGGCGTGCCGCTGGAGATGGTGGGCCTGGATGCCTGCCGCCAGGTGCGCGTGCATGCCGACGACGCGCAGCGCCTGCGCGATCTGAGCACGCCGCGCGGCCGGCTGCTGGGCGACCTGCTGCTCGGCTATGTGCGCATCGCCAGCCCCGACGGCCGCCTGCCCATGTCGCTGTACGACCCCACGGCCGCCGCGGCGCTGGTGGACGCCGACTGCATGCAGTGGCGCCCGGCCCATGTGGTGGCGGAATGCGATGGCCGGCATACGCGCGGCATGACCGTGGTGGAGTGGCGCGTGCCGCGCAAGGCCGCGGCCAATGCGCGCGTGGCCCACATCGCCGACGAGGCGCGCGTGCGGCGCGTGGTGCTGGACGCCCTGGCCGCCGCCGCGGCCTGAGCCCGAGCCCTGCGCTGGGTCGGATGCTGCACATCACGCTCACCGAGCAGCCCCGCACTACGATGCCCCGATGACCGACGCGCTCACCGACTTCTGCCATGCCCTGCCCAAGGTGGAACTGCACTGCCACCTGCTCGGCACCGTGCGCCACGCCACCTTCAGCGATTTGGCGCGGCGAGCCAAGGCCGCCATCACCCAGCCCGAGATCGACGCCTTCTACATCCGCGGCGAAAAGCCGGTGGGCGTGCTCAAGGCCCTGCGCACGCTGGACGCGCAGCTCATCCGCTCGCCCGACGACCTGCATCGGCTGACCTACGAATACCTGGAGGACGCCGCCGCCCACAGCGTGCGCTATGCCGAGTTCTTCTGGAACCCCACGGGCACGGCGCAGAAGTCGGGCATCGCCTATCCGCAGGCGCTGGCCGCCATCGTGCGCGCCATCCATGACGCCCAGGCGGACCATGGCATCGTGGGCCGGCTGATTCCCGCCATCGACCGCGAGGCCTCGCCCGAGGCCGCGGTGGAGATGGTCGATTGGGTACGGGCGCACCGCGTGGACGAGGTGGTGGGCATCGGCATCGACTACAGCGAGATCGACCATCCGCCCGAATGGTTTGCACCCGCCTATGCGCTGGCGCGCGAGGCCGGGCTCAAGACCACGGCCCACGCCGGCGAGTTCGGCATGCCCTGGACCAACGTGCGCACCGCCGTCGAGCTGTTGAAGGTGGACCGCATCGACCACGGCTACACCATCGTCGATGCACCCGACTTCGCGCGCGAGTGCGCCGAGCGCGGCATCGTCTTCACCGTGGTGCCGACCAATTCCTACTACCTGCGCACGCTGCCGCCCGAGCGCTGGGCGCTGGACCATCCCATCCGCCGCATGCCGGGCCTGGGCCTGCGCATCCATCCCAACACCGACGACCCGACGCTGCACCTGGTCACGCCCACGCAGGCCTGGCGCAAGATGGTGAGCGACTTCGGCTTCACGCGCGAGGACCTGCGCGGCTTCATGCTCAATGGCCTGGACGCGGCCTGGATCGACGACAGCACGCGGCGGGATTGGCGTGCGGCGTTCACGCGCGAGTTCGATGCGCTGATGGCGCAGGGCTGAGCGTCGGCGGTCGCTTAGACAGGCGATCCACCAAAGCAGAAGCCAGGCGTCATCCGCCGCGCTTCAGTCCGCCCGCTGTCTCGCAGGATCCGGCACCGGCGTCGCCGCCAGCAGCCGCCGGGTGTACGCATGCTGCGGCCGCTCCAGCACCTCGTCGGCGCTACCGCTTTCGACCACGCGGCCGCCGGTCATCACCAGCACGCGGTCGGCCAGGGCGCGGACCACGCCCAGGTCATGCGTGATGAACAGGTAGGCCAGGCCGCGCGCGCGCTGCAGCTCGGCCATCAGCCGCAGGATCTGCGCGCGGATGGAGACGTCCAGCGCCGAGACGGGCTCGTCCGCCACGATCACGGCGGGCTGCGAGGCCAGGGCACGGGCGATGCCCACGCGCTGGCGCTGGCCGCCCGACAGCTCGTGCGGCAGCCGTTGGCGGAAGTGCGCGGGCGGCAGGCCGACCTGTTCCAGCAGCGCATCGACCTCGCGTGCGCTCGCAGCCGCGTCGAGGCCGCGGTTGTGGCGCAATGGCAGGGCCACGCTCTGGCCGATGGTGTGGCGCGGGTTGAGCGAGCCGCCGGTGTCCTGGAAGACGACCTGCACCTCGCGGCGGAAGCGCTGCCAGGCGGCGCCGCGCAGCTGCGATACGTCCTCGCCGCGGAACAGCACCTGGCCGCTGCTGGGCGCCGTCAGGCCCAGCAGCATGCGGCCCAGCGTGGTCTTGCCGCTGCCGCTTTCGCCGACCAGCGCGACCACCTCGCCGGGGTGGATCTGGAGGGAGACACCATCGACCGCCAACTGGGTCTGGCGGGCGCGCCACAGGCCACCGGTGCCGCGCTGGGCGAAGCTGCGGCCGACGTTGCGAGCTTCGAGCAGCGGCACAGTGCTGGTCGAGCTCTGGTCCTTGGCCAGGGTAGAAGAAGCGGGGATGTCGGGCGTCATCGTGTGGCCCGTCATGCGCCGATCTCCACGGAGCGCCACGCATTGGCGCTGCCACGCTCGGCACTCAGGTGGCAGCGGTCCGCGCCTTCGCCCATGCCGCTGCCCAGCAGCGCCGGCGGTTGCACGTCGCACAGACCGGGACGCGCGATCGGGCAGCGCGGATGGAAGCGGCAGCCCGTCGGCCAGCGACCGGCGATGGGCACCGCGCCCGGAATGGAGAACAGCGAATGCGCCCGCGAGCGCGGCGTCAGGATGCTGCCCAGCAGCCCCTGCGTGTACGGGTGGCGCGGTGCCGCGAAGAGCGGGCCGACGGCTTCCTGCTCGACGATCTCGCCGGCGTACATCACGTTGACGCGTTGGCAGGTCTCGGCCACCACGCCCAGGTCGTGGGTGATGAGCAGGATGCCCAGGTCCAGCTCGCGCCGCAGCCGCGCCAGCAGCTGCAGGATGCCGGCCTGCACCGTCACGTCGAGCGCGGTGGTGGGTTCGTCGGCGATCAGCAGCGCGGGGCGCATGGCCAGTGCTGCCGCGATCAGGATGCGCTGGCGCTGGCCGCCCGACAGCTCGTGCGGGTACTTGCGCGCCGTCTGCGCGGGCTGGGGCAGTTCCATCAGCTCGATCAGCTCGCGCACGCGGGCTTCGAGCCCGTCGGTGCGGCCGTGGGCGCGCAGCGGCTCGGCGATCTGGTGGCCCACGGGGATCAGCGGGTCGAGGTAGCTGGTCGGGTCCTGGAAGACCATGCCGATGCCTGCACCGCGGACCTGCCGCATCGATTCGGCGTCGAGGCCGCGCAGGTCGCGGCCCTGCAGCCGCACCTCGCCTTCGGCCACTCGGGCCAGCGGCGAGGGAAAGAGGTTCATCAGCGCGAAGGCCGTCATCGACTTGCCCGAGCCCGATTCGCCCACCAGGCCCACGGCCTCGCCGCGGCGCACGGTGAAGCTCAGATCGCGCACCACGCGCAGCGCCTGCGTGCCACGGCCCACGTCGACCGACAGGCCGCGGACGTCGAGCAGCGGCTGCTCGGTGGGCGCATCCCGCGGATCGCCGACGAACACCGTGGAGGAGGCGCCGTTCATCGGAAAGACTCCCCGCGCGGATTGAGCGCATCGTTCAGGGCGTCGCCCATCAGGTTGAAGCCGAGCACGGTGAGCGCGATGGCCAGGCCCGGGAAGACCGACATCCACCAGGCGTCGCGCAGGTACTGCTGGGCCTCGTTGAGCATGGTGCCCCAGGAGACCAGGTTCGGATCGCCCAGGCCGAAGAAGCTCAGGCTGGCCTCGATCAGGATGGCCATGGCGATGTCCAGCGAGCCGAGCACGATGATGGGCGCGGCCACGTTGGGCAGGATCTCGCGCAGGATGATGCCGCCATGGCCCATGCCCGCTACGCGCGCCGCCTCCACGAACTGCGACTGGCGCAGGCTCGCCACCGACGCCCTCACCACGCGCGCCAGTTGTGGCCACGAGAGCGCCGCGATCACCATCACCATCTTGGCGACGCTGGTGCCGTAGAGCGCGATGACGATCAGCGCCACCACGAAGCGTGGCAGGGTCTGGAAGAACTCGGCGGTGCGCATGAGCACCGCATCGAGCAGCCCGCCGAAGTAACCGGCCAGCGCGCCCACGACGACGCCGACGGCCACCGCGAGCAGCGCGCTCGCAACGCCCACGATCAGCGAGATGCGCGAGCCGTGCACCACCCGCGCCCAGATGTCGCGGCCCAGGTCGTCGGTGCCCAGCCAGTGGCCGGCGGACAGTGGCGGCAGCAGCGCATCGCCGCCGCCCGAGAGCGGATCGACCCGGCCCACCCAGGGCGCAAGGATTGCCGTGGCGAGCAGCAGCACCAGCCAGGCCAGCGCGAGCCGGCTGCCCGGACGGCGCAGCAGCCGGCGCCAGAAGCCGGCGCGCTGGAAGGCCGTGCCCACCGCAGGCTCGGCGGTCAGCGGCAAGGAAGGAGAAGAGGAGTTCATCGTGGTTGAGCGCCGAGTCCGTGCGTCATGCGCGTTCCAGGCGTGGGTCCAGCAGGCGATGCAGGATGTCCGTCAGCAGATTGGCCAGCACCACCGTCACCGACACCATCAGCAGGATCGACAGCATCACCGGGTAGTCGCGCTTGGCGATGGATTCGTAGAGCAGCCGGCCGATGCCCGGCCAGGCGAACACGGCCTCGATCAGCGCCGAGCCGGCCAGCACAAAGCCGAGGTTGTAGCCAATCACGGTGAGCACCGGCGCCGCAGCGTTGCGCAGCGCATGGCCCAGCACCACCTGCCATTCCGCACTGCCCCGGGCACGGGCGGCCAGGATGTAGTCGGCGTTCATCACCTCCAGCATCGAGGCGCGGGTGATGCGGGTGATGAGCGTGAGGTAGCGCATCGACAGCGCCAGCGCCGGCAGCAGCAGGTAGCGCAGGTGCTGCACGAAGCCTTCCCAGCCCGGCGCCACGCCGCGCACCGGGTTGTAGCCCTGCGAAGGCAGCCAGCCCAGGCCGATTGCGAAGGCCAGGATCAGCAGCTGGCCCAGCCAGAAGTCGGGCACCGCATAGCCAGCGGACGATGCCGCCTGGATGGCCGAATCGGCCGGCCCGCCGCGCGCCCGGGCCGCCAGCACGCCGAAGGCAACGCCCAGCACGCTGGCCAGGCCGAGCGCGGTGAGCGTGAGCTCCAGCGTGGCGCCCAGCCGCGCCAGGATCAGGCTGGCCACCGGCTGCTGGTTGGCGAAGGAATAGCCGAAGTCGCCCTGCAGCACCTTGCCCAGGTAGCGCAGCAGCTGCATCCACACGGGCTGGTCCAGGCCGTAGTCGTGGCGCATCTGCGCGAGGTATTCGGGCGGGGCCGGAAAGTCGCCGACCAGCAGCGTGATCGGGTCGCCGGGCGTGAAGGCGATCAGCAGGAAGTTGAGCACCACCACCGCCAGCAGCAGCGGCACCGCCTGCAGCAGGCGTCGGAGGATGAAGCGTCCCATCGGGCTGGTGGCCCGCGCTCAGTCCGCGCGGCGCACGCCGGCCCACTGGTCGCGGGCGTCCAGCGCGGGGAACACGCCGCTGAGCTTCTTCGAGGCGGTGTCCACCGTCTCCTCGTCGAACAGCACCAGCGAAGGCAGGTCCTCGTTCAGGATCACCTGCAGCGCCTTGTAGTCGCGGGCACGCTGCGCGCGGTCCACCGAGGTGGCGGCCTCGGCCAGCAGCGCATCGACCTTGGGGTTGGAATAGCCGCTGGCGTTGGTGTTGGGCGCCGTGCCGGTGTAGGTGTTGTACAGGCGCGTGTAGCCGATGGCCGGATCGCCGGCCGAGAAGTACGAGGCCAGCGTCATGTCGAAGTCGCGCTTGGCGAACACGCGGTCGTAGTACACCGAGCGCTCCAGCGGCTCCAGCTTCACCTCCAGCCCGATCTGGCGCAGGTTGTCCTGGATGATCTGTGCCTGTGCACGCATCTGCGCGCGGCCGGCATCGAAGGGCATGCGCAGCGTGGTCGTGCCGGGCTTGACGCCCAGCTTGTCGAGCAGGGCCTTGGCCTTGGTCGGGTTGAGCGGGTACTTGCGGTCGTAGCCCACCTCGTCGTTCATCAGCCACTTGAAGCCGTCGCCGAAGGCGCCGGCGCCCGGCCGGGCGATGCCGTTCATCACCTGCTTGACCAGCCGCTGCCGGTCGATGGCGAAGGCCAGCGCATGGCGTGCCTCCACCTTCGACAGCAGCGGCGACTGCGTGTTGAACATCAGGAAGTAGATGGCCGGGATGTTGACGCCGCGGCGCGTGGCCAGGCCCTTGTCGGCCAGGATGCGCGGCACCTCGGGCTTGGGCGTGTAGAAGTCCAGCAGCTCGTCGATCTCGCCCGTCTGCAGCGCCGGCACGCGGTTGGCCGCCTGCGGGATGACCTGGAAGATCAGGCTCTGCAGGTAGGGCTTGCCGGCGTCCCAGTACTGGTCGTTGCGCACCAGCGTCAGGGTGGAGCCGCGCTTCCATTCGCTGAACTTGAAGGGGCCGGTGCCCACCGGCTTCTGGTTGGCGGGGTTGGTGCCGACGTTGCCGTTCTCGTACAGGTGCCGGGGCAGGATGGGTGCGTCGAACACCGTCATCTGCGACAGGAGGGGCGCATAGGGCTTCTGCAGCCTGATGACGACGGTGGAGGCATCGGGCGCCTCGACCTCCACGCCCAGGTTCTTGAACACCGGTGCCGCGCGCGGATGCAGCTTGCCCACGATCTCGGTCAGCGAGAAGCGCACGTCGGCGCTGCTGAAGTCGCGACCGTCGTGCCACTTGACGCCCTTGCGGAGCGTGAAGCGGTAGTTCTTGCCGTCGGGCGAGACGGTCCAGGCCGTGGCCAACGAGGGCTGCGGGTTGTATTGCTGGTCCAGCCAGACCAGGCCTTCGAGGATCTTGGCCGACACGTCGCCGGCCGCGAAGTCAGTGGTGGTACCCAGGTTGAGCGTGGGCGGATCGGCGTCGATGCCCAGCACGGCCGTGCCCTTGCCGGTGGCGGCCCAGGCACGCGGGCCCGTGGCCAGCCCGCCGGCCAGGGCGATGGCGCCCAGGCCGAGCTGGCGGCGCGTGAGAGAAGGAAGGAGATCGGAGGGAGCCATGGTGTTGTGGTTTCTGGGCAGGCCGGGAGGGCACTGTTTATAGCAAGTTCGGGGCCATTTGCTGCGGGCTGCGGTAGGGGCGCAGAATGCGCGGCTTTCGCTGACCGGCGCCGACCGCCGCTCGCGTGGCATGGCAACTGCAAGGCCCTTCCCATGATCGACGTCCCCATCCATCCCGGCATCGCCGCTCACCTCGACGACATGGTGGGCCTGCGCCGGCAGATCCACGCCAATCCCGAGCTGGGCTACGAGGAGGAGCAGACCAGTGCGCTGGTCGCCGAGCGTCTGGCGCGCTGGGGCTACACCGTGCACCGCGGCCTCGGCGGCACCGGCGTGGTGGGCACGCTGACGGTGGGCGCGGGGGGCAAGCGCCTGGGCCTGCGTGCCGACATGGATGCGCTGCCGATGACCGAGACCACCAGCCTGCCATGGGCCAGCCGACAGCCGGGCCGCATGCATGCCTGCGGCCACGACGGCCACACTGCCACGCTGCTGGCGGCGGCCCAGGTGCTGGCCGCAAGCCGCGCCTTCAGTGGCACGCTCAACCTCATCTTCCAGCCGGCCGAGGAAGGCCTGATGGGCGCCAAGCGCATGGTCGAGGAAGGCCTGTTCCAGCGCTTTCCCTGCGACGCCGTCTATGCGTACCACAACGAGCCGGGCTTCCCGGCCGGACGCTTCGGCTTTCTGGCGGGGCCGATCTACAGCTCGTCCGACACGGCAGTCATCACCGTCGAGGGCAAGGGCGGCCACGGCGCCATGCCGCACACCACGGTGGATCCGGTGGTGGTGGCGGCGCACCTCATCCTGGCGCTGCAGACGCTGGTGTCGCGCGAGGTCGACCCGAACGACATGGCGGTGGTCACCGTCGGCTCGGTGCACGCGGGGCAGGCGCCCAACGTGATTCCCAACACGGCCGAGCTCAAGCTCACGATCCGCGCGCGGCGGCCTGAGGTGCGGGCGCTGCTGCGCGACCGCATCACGGCCATGGCGCAGGCACAGGCGGCGGTGCATGGCGCCACGGCCAAGGTCGACTACCAGTGGAAGATGCCGCCCTGCGTCAACGATGCCGACGCCGCCGCTTTCGCCCGCGAGGTGGCACTGCAGACCATGGGCGAGCGGGCGCTGATCGCGGACATGGCGCCGCTGCAGGCCAGCGACGACTTCGCCTTCATGCTGAACGCGGTGCCAGGCTGCTACTTCATCGTGGGCAACGGCGACGGCACACCGGGCAACGGGCCGGGCTGCATGGTGCACAACACGGGCTACGACTTCAACGACGAGATCCTGCCCAGTACGGCGAGCTATTGGGTGTCGTTGGTGCAGGCCTACTTGCGCTGATCGCTGCCTGCGGCCTTCGCGGCGGTGAGCGCCTTCTGCGCGTCCTCCATCCACCAGTCGGCGGCGGCATAGAAGCCGTCCCACACGCAGCCGTTGCAGCCGCGGCCGCAGCAGGTGGTGGGCTCGGGCGGCGGTGGGCGCAGCGGCACGCCGGCCTCGGCAGCCCGTGACTGCCACTGGGCGAAAAGTGCGCGGACCTGGGGCAGCGTTTCCGGCACGTGGGGCGTGAGGGGCGTCATGCGGTGTGGTGTCGATGCCAGGCTCAGTCCCGCGGCACCCAGCCCTCGTCGGTCGAGCGCAGCAGCGGGCTTTCGAAGACGCCGACCACGCGGGCGGCGCGCTCGGGCCCCAGCGTGTCGCGCCATCGGTTGCCCTGGCGCATCGCCACACCCACCGCCGCCACCTGCACGCCGATGGACTCCAGCATGGTCCAGGGTGCGAGCAGCGTGCGGCCGCTGCTCACGGCATCGTCCACCACCACGGCGCGCTTGCCCTGCACCAGCGGCAGCAGGTGCGGGTCGAGGTAGACGCGCTTGCCGCCGGTCGGCGTGGTGATCGACTGCACCGCGCCCGACAGCGCCTCGTCGTACCAGAACTTGCGCGAGTAGCCCAGCGGCACGTAGCGCGCATGGCCCAGGTGGCGGGCCACCAGCGGCGCGAAGGTCAGGCCCAGCGTGGGCAGGCCGATCACGACCTCGGGTGCCAGGGGCGCCAAGCGGTCGGCCAGCAGGCGGCCGAGTTCATCCACCACGTCGAGCGAGGCCTGGTTGCACAGGAAGGAGGCGACAGCCAAACCCGGGTCGTCGGCCATCTGGCGGATGGGCAGCATCAGCACCCGTCCGCCCGGCAGCGTGGCGGGTACGCCGTGGCGCCAGGGCGGCATGGGCACCGGGGTGGCGTCGGCCGGCAGCAGCTGCTGCCAGTAGTGGGTCGTCGGCTCGGTGAAATGCGGGACGGGCGTGGTCATGGTTCAGCGCGCCTCGGGTGGCAGCCCCAGGCCGGCGTGGATCGTATCGGCCAGCCGTGCCAGCCGCAGCGATTCGGGCTGGCCATTGCGCTGCGGCTGCACCACATCCAGCGCCTGCGCCAGGTGCCGGGCCTCGCCGCTGCGCACCAGCGCGTCGACATGGATCTGGCCGAAGAGGTCGCGCTGCGCATGGCTGCCGCCGATCTCGATCATGCGGGGCAGCGCGGTGTCCAGTGCCTCGGCCGCCTTCTTGAAGTTGCCGCGTGCATGGGCCACCAGCCCGTGCGCCGCGGGCACGCAGACCTTCTGCCAGGCATGGCGGCTGGCTTCCGGCGCCTGGGGCGCGAAGGCCTCGATGCGTGCCAGCAGCGCGTCGGCCTCGGGCCGGCCGGCGCGGGCCAGGCCGTAGAGGTACTGCAGGTCGAGGAAGGGCAGCACCTGGTCCTGCGTGTGCTGCGCGAGGTAGCCGCCCAGTTCGGTCCAGCGCTCGCCCACGTCCTGGCCCGCCAGCTCCAGCCGCGCGAGCAGGGACACGGCGCCGATCTGGTCCTGCGAATAGGCCTTGGCGACGCCCCAGCAATGCCGGTCATGCACGGCCAGCGCCTCGTCGGCGCGGCCCAGGTCGATGAGGAACAGCGCCAGGTGCCACCAGTTGTGCGTCACCATGAAGGAGTTCAGGCCGGTCCAGGTCTCGCTCACGTCCTCCATGAAGGCCAGGCCTTCGCGCAGCCGGCCTTCGGTGAGCATGACGTGCGCCAGTGCATGGTGGGCCCAGGGTTCCTTGCGCTGCATGGCGATGGCGCGGCGGGCGCTGGCCTCGGCTTCGCGCAGTCGATGGCATTGCTCGAACCCAAAGGCCACCATGCCATGCACCTGCGGCACGTCGGCCGCATGCGGCAGGGCGGCCAGGCCCAGGCGCAGCATGCCGGCGCAGTCGCCCAGGTTGAAGCAGTGGTACTGGCCCAGCTTGACGGAGACCAGGTCGCGCGGGAAGTCGCGTGCCTGCTCCTCATGCAGTTGCACCGCGCGGCGCATGTTGCCCTCCACCCAGGCGGCCACGGCCTCGATGAAGCGCCCTTCGCGTTGCGTGACGCTGGCGGCACCCGCCCGTGCGCGCTCGATGTGGGGCCGGGCGGCGGCGGGCGCATCGCCCGTCTCCGCGAACATCTGCAGGGCCGCCGCATAGGCCTGGAAGAGCGGCGCGTCGTCGTCGTGGCCTTCGGTGACCAGGTTGGCCGCCGTGGATTCGCAGGCCAGGAAGCCAGAGGCGAAGTCGTCGATCAGCCGTCGGCTGGTGGTGTCGCTGACGCTGATCGGGTTGCCGAACGGATCGGCGGGCAAGTTGGAGGCGGCGGGCATGCATCCATTCTGCCGCCGCCTCTTCAACCGGGCATCAGCCCCAGTGCAGCGCGGCCAGGTCGTTGCAGAAGATGGGCATCTGCGTCCACAGGCCCTTCACGCTCTTCTTGGCGATCACCGGGAACTGCGGCTGGTACATGAAGCCATTGGCCGCGTCCTGGGCCAGCAGCTTCTGCGCGTCGCCCAGCAGCTTGTTGCGCTCCTTGGCGTCGCCCGTCGTCTTGATCTTGTCGTAGAGCTGGGTGAAGGCCTTGTTGTCGTAGCCCCAGTAGTAGTCGGGCTTGGAATAGTTGCCCAGGTCGAAGGGCTCGACGTGCGAAATGATGGACAGGTCGTAGTTGTGGCCGCCGCCGTAGGTCTGGCTGAGCCATTGGGCCCATTCGACGTTCTGCGTCTTGACGTTGATGCCGACCTTGGCCAGCTGCGCCACGACCACCTCGCCGCCCTGGCGGGCATAGGGCGGGGGCGGCAGCGTCATCGTCAGTTCCAGCGGCAGCTTGACGCCCGCCTCGGCCAGCAGCTTCTTGGCCTTCTCGGGGTCATAGGGATTGACGCCGGTGGTGTCCACGTAGCCGGGCGCACCGGGCACGTAGTGGCTGCCGATCGGCGTGCCGAACCCGTCGGCCGCGCCGTCGATGAAGGCCTTGCGGTCGATGGCGGCCAGGATGGCGCGGCGCACGCGCACGTCGTCGAGCGGCTTCTTCTTGCTGTTGATGGCCACGATGGTCTTGGCGCGCGAGCCGCCCAGGATCACCTGGAACTGCGGATTGGCCTTGAACTGCGGCACCACGCGGGTGGCGATGCGCGGGAAGGCGTCCACGTCGCCGGCCATCAGCGAGGCGGCCTGCGCGGCCGGGTCGGAGATGAAGCGGAAGACGATCTTGTTGAGCTTGGCCAGCTTGGGGTCGCGGAAGCCGTCCCACTTGCTCAGCGTCAGCGTGGAGCCCTTGGCCCAGGCGTCCAGCTTGTACGGGCCGGTGCCCACGGGCTTGGCGGCGTTGCCGTCGGCGCTCTTCGGTTCGACGATCACGGCGGTGGCCTGGCCCAGCACGAAGGGCAGGTCGGGGTCGATCTCTTTGTTGATGAGCACCACGGTGTACTCGTCCACCGCCTGCGTGCTGATGGCGGCGAAGGTGCGCTTGTCCTTGTTGGTGCTCTTCTCGCCACCGGCGCGGTCGAAGGCGAACTTGACGGTCTGCGAGTTGAACGGCTCGCCGTTGCTGAACTTGACGCCGCGGCGCAGCTTGAAGGTGTAGGTCTTGAGGTCGGGCGAGACTTCCCAGCTCTCGGCCAGCAGCGGCGAGACGCTGCCGTCGGCATTGATCTTGGTGAGCGTCTCCAGGATGTTGTAGAGCACGACCTCGCCGATGGCGGAGGCAGCGCCGGCGGTCGGGTCCAAGCCCGGCGGCTCCAGCGTCATGCCCAGCACCATGGTGTCCTTGCGGCTCTGGGCCAGCGAGGCGAGGGGGCTGGCCAGCGCGACGGAGGCGCTGCCGGTGACCAGGAGGGTGCGACGATTCAACATGAGGTGATCTCCGAAAAAGGCTGACGGAAACGGGTCACGAGCGGCCGGAGGCCCCTCGGCGCGGGCCATTGTGGCCCAACTCTGGAGCGGCTTTCAGGCCGCGTGCAGCACGTCGCCGGAGGGCGCATGCTGCACCGCCTCCAGCAGGCTGCGGGTGTAGGGGTGCTCCGCCTCGCGGAACAGCCGCTCGGGCGGGCCCTGCTCGACGATGCGTCCCTTGAGCACCACGCAGACGTCGTCGCACAGGTGGTTGACGACGGCCAGGTCGTGGCTGATGAGCAGGTAGCTCACGCCGAACTGCTGCTGCAGGTCCTGCATGAGGTTGAGCACCTGGGCCTGCACCGACACGTCCAGCGCGCTCACCGGCTCGTCGGCCACGATGAGCTTGGGCTTGGTGATGAGGGCGCGGGCGATGGCGATGCGCTGGCGCTGGCCACCCGAGAACTCGTGCGGGTACTTGTCGATGTCGGTGCTGCGCAAGCCCACGGCGGCGAGTGATTCGGCGGCGCGTTCGCGCTGCTCGGCGCGCGAGGCGTTGGCCAGCGCGTCCAGCGGCTCGGCCACGATGCGGCCCACGGTCTGGCGCGGGTCGAGCGAGCCGTAGGGGTCCTGGAACACCATCTGGAAGTCGCGGCGCGCGGTGCGCAGCTCGGCGGCCGACAGCTGGTTCAGGTCGCGGCCGAGCAGCTCGATGCGGCCGGAGGTGGGCTTGTCCAGCGCCATCACCAGCCGGGCGATGGTGGACTTGCCCGAGCCCGATTCGCCCACGATGCCCAGGCTGCGCCCGGCCTGCACCTCGAAGCTCACGCCGTTGAGGGCCTTGACGGTGGGGGGCGGCGAGAAGAGCTTTTCGCGCGGCAGCGCGTAGTGGCGGACCAGGTCGGTGACCTTCAGCAGGGGCGGGGTGCTCATCGGAAGGCCTGGGAGAGGAGGGAAGCGTCGCGCATCGCGGCGGCTGCGTCTGCGCGCGTGATGAGGGCTTGGCGCGCGCTCATGCCGTGGCTCCTTCGGCAGCAGCCGCGGCGACGGCCTCCAACCGCAGGCAGCGCACCGCATGGTCGCCCGGCAGCAGCGTGGGCGGCACCGGCGTCGTGTGGCAATAGTCTTCGGTGAAGCTGCACCGGCCGGCGAACGGGCAACCGGCCGGCAGGTCGACCAGTTCGGGCACGCTGCCGCGAATGGTGGCCAGCCGGCCGCCGCGCGGTGCGCCCAGCACGGGTCGGGCCGCGAACAGGCCCTGGGTATAGGGATGCGCCTTGGCCGCGAACACCGAGGCCGTGGGACCGCTCTCGACCACGCTGCCGCCGTACATCACCAGCATGCGCTGGACGTTGTTGGCGATCACGCCCAGGTCGTGCGAGATCAGGATCAGGCCCATGCCGCGCTCCTTCACCAGATCCTGGATCAGATCGAGGATCTGCTTCTGGATGGTCACGTCCAGCGCGGTGGTGGGCTCGTCGGCGATCAGCAGGTCGGGCCCGCAGGCCAGCGCCATGGCGATGCCGATGCGCTGACGCTGGCCGCCGGAGAACTGGTGCGGGTACGCGTCCAGCCGCGAGGCCGCGTCGGGGATGCCCACGCGGTCCAGCAGCGCCAGCACTTCCTTGCGCGCGTCGGCCTTGGAGAGGCCGCGGTGCAGCCGCAGCGGCTCGCCCACCTGGCGGGCGATGGTGTGCACAGGGTTCAGCGCCGTCATCGGCTCCTGGAACACCATGCCGATCCGATTGCCGCGAATGCCGCACAGTGCCTTCTCGGGCAGGCCCACGAGTTCCTGGCCGTCGAAGCGGATGCTGCCGGTGACGCGCGCGGTGTTGGGCAGCAGGCCCATCAGCGCCATCACGGTGATGGACTTGCCGCAGCCGGACTCGCCGACGATGCCCAGCGTTTCGCCGCGCTCCAGCGAGAAGGAAATGCCGCGCACCGCCTCGGCCGGGCCGCGGTGGGTCTGCAGGCCGATGTGCAGGTCGTTGACGTCGAGCAGGGCCATGGTCAGCGCGCCGCCCGGTGCAGGCCGGGCGCGTAAGGGAAGGCGGAATGAATGCGGTTCATCGGGCGCGGGCCAGGCGGGGATCGAGCAGGTCGCGCAGGCCGTCGCCCATGAGGTTCAGGCCGAGCACCGCCATGGCGATGGCCGCACCCGGCCACACGGCCAGCAGTGGCTGCTGGAACATCAGCGTCTGCGCCTCGCTCAGCATGCGGCCCCACGAGGGCTGCGGCGGCTGCGTGCCCAGGCCCAGGTACGACAGCGCCGCCTCGGCCAGGATGGCGATGGCGAAGCGGATGGTGATCTGCACGATCAGCACCGCCGAGATGTTGGGCAGCACGTGTTGCATCGTGATCGCGAACGGCCCCTTGCCGCAGGCCTGCGCCGCCGCGATGTACTCGCGCGACCACACCGCATTGGCCGAGGCGCGCGTGATGCGCGCGAAGATCGGGATGTTGTAGATGCCGATGGCGATGATGGCGTTGACGATGCCCGCGCCGAACACGGCCGTCAGCATGATCGCCAGCAGGATCGCCGGGAAGGCCAGCGAGAAGTCGGTCAGGCGCATGATGGCCTCCTCGACCCAGCCGCGCCTGGCCGCCGCCAGCAGGCCCAGCGCCGTGCCGGCCACCAGGCCGATGCCCACCGCGATGATGCCCACCAGGATGGACGCGCGCGCGCCCACCAGCAGCAGCGAGGCCACGTCGCGGCCGAAGGCGTCGGTGCCCAGCCAGTGCTTGGCCGAGGGGCCGGCCAGCTTGTTGGCCATGTCCATGTCGTAGGGCGACCAGGGCGTCCACACGAAGGACAGCGCGGCCGCCACGATCAGCGCCAGCGTGAGCACGCCGCCGATCATGAAGCTGTGGTGGCGCAGCGCGCGCTGCCAGAAGCCGTGTCGGCGCATGGGGCGGCCAGTGGCGGAGGGCGTGGCCGCAGGAATGCCGGCGCTGCTCATATGTCGGAAGCCTTGATGCGCGGGTCGATCACGGCATAGAGCACGTCGACCACGAAGTTGACGATCACCACGAAGGCGGCCAGCAGCATCACACAGTTGCGCACCACGACCAGGTCGCGGTTGCTGATGGCCTGGAAGATCAGGCGGCCCAGGCCGGGCAGGTAGAACACGTTCTCCACCACGATGGTGCCGGCCAGCAGTTCGGAGAACTGCATGCCCATCACGGTGATGACCGGGATGAGGGCATTGCGCAGCACATGCAGCCACAGCACGGCGCGCTGGCTCACGCCCTTGGCGCGGGCGGTGCGCACGAAGTCCTCGCGCATCACTTCGAGCACGGCCGAGCGCGTGATGCGCGCCAGGATGGCGGCCTGCACCACCGCCAGCGACAGCGCCGGCAACAGCAGCGACTTCACGCCGTCGAGGATGCCGCCCACGCCTTCGCCCCAGCCGTCGAAGCCGCCCGCCGAGAACCACTGCAGCTTCACCGAGAACAGCAGGATCAGCAGGATCGCGAACCAGAAGTTGGGAATGGCGATGCCCACCTGCGTCAGGCCCATCAGGCCCACGTCGCCCAGCTGGTTGTGGCGCGCGGCGGCCGTCATGCCCACGAGCAGTGCCAGCACGGTGGTCAGCAGCATGGCCATGAAGGCGAGGGGTATGGTCAGCTGCAGCCGCTCGAGGATCAGCTCGGCCACCGGGGAGCCATAGGTGTAGCTGTCGCCCAGGTTGCCGGTCAGCATGCCGCCCACCCAGTGCCAGTAGCGCGTCCAGGCCGGCTGGTCTAGCCCCAGCTTGGTGGCCAGGGCCGCCACCGCATCGGGCGAGGCATCCGGGCCCATCAGCATCTGGGCTGCGTTGCCGGGCAGGATTTCGAGAACGAGGAAGATGATGACCGACGCCCCGATCAGGGTGCCGATCAGCGTCGCCAGACGCTTGAGAAGAAAGAGACTCATCGTGGAGGGCTGGGCCCGCGAAGCCAAGCGGCGCAGCATAACCGGACAGGGGAATGATTCACGCGCATGCAACGTGCGTGCCTGCCCAGGGATAATCCGGGGATGGCCCTGATGATCACCGACGAATGCATCAACTGCGACGTCTGCGAGCCGGAGTGCCCCAACGACGCGATCTCGATGGGCGAATCCTTCTATGAGATCGATCCGCACCGTTGCACGGAATGCGTGGGCCACTTCGACGAACCGCAGTGTGTGCAGATCTGCCCGGTGGCGTGCATCCCGGTCAACCCGGCGCATGTGGAAACCCGACCGATGCTGATGGCCAAGTACGAGCGGCTGACCGGCGCGACGCCGCAGCCCGACACCTCAGCTACTTCGGAGCGCTGAGCGGCCTCTGCCCTGCCAGCGCCAGGGCTTGCCTCAATCCAGGCGCTGCTTCTTTTTCTTCTTGCCCGCAGGCGCTTCGCCTGCGCCGCGTGCCGTGAAGTCGCCGCCCGCCGTCTGGCGCTTGGGGGCATGCGGCTTGTGCAGCCGCGCCTCATCGACGCGGGAGGTGGTGGATTGGCGCTGCGGATGCTCGAAGATGGCTGGTCGCTGGCCTGACGCCCGGTCTTCCAGCCGCTCCCGTTCGTGGGCCATGGCGTCGGCGCGGCGCTGGATGCGGTCGGTCTGTGCCTGCGCTTCGCGTGCTTTTTGCGCTGACGATGGGGCTGCTTCCTCCAACGTCCGCCCGTTCTCGCACGGGATCTGGCTGTAGGTGTTGCCGCAGCGGTAGATGGTGCTGCCACGTGCCGCTTGTGGCTGTGCGGTGGCGCCGGTGCCGATCATGGCAAAGGCCAATGCGAGCAGGCCCATGCCCCAGGCCCTGTGGTGCTGCCGATGATCAATGTGCGCCGGATATGTGGTGTGAATGGGTCGCACGGTTCCTCCCTGATCGAACGAATGGTGGGTCAGCCTGGCGGTTTTTCTCCAGGCACGCTCTCCTGACGCGGCGGTTTGGGCCGAGGTGGCTTGTGGGTGTGGATCTGCTGCATCGCGGCGGTCATGTCGCCGGCCAGGAGTGGGGGAAGCGCCCGCAGGCTGCGGACGATGGTGTCGTCGATGGCTTCGCGCTGCTCGCGCAGCGGCTTCTTGAGCACCCAGTTCACCACCTCGGACTTCACGCCCGGATGGCCGATGCCGATGCGGAGCCGCCAGTAGTCGCCGGTGCCCAACTGGGCATGGATGTCGCGCAGGCCGTTGTGGCCGGCATGGCTGCCGCCGAACTTGAGCTTGGCCTGGCCGGGCACAACGTCCAGTTCGTCGTGCACGACCAGGATCTCTTCGGGCGCTATCTTGAAGAAGCGGGCAAGTGCCGCCACCGACTTGCCGGACAGGTTCATGAAGGTCTGCGGCTCCAGGAGCCAGACCGTCTGGCCCGCGATGGTTGCGCGGGCCACTAGGCCGTGGTAGCTGCGCTCCGGCGCGAGGTGGAGCTTCCAGTCGCGGGCGAGGGCGTCGATCCACCAGAAGCCTGCGTTGTGGCGCGTGTCCTCATACTCGGGCCCCGGGTTGCCGAGGCCAACGAAGAGCTTGATCATGGGCTGAATTATCCAGGCGCCTTTCCGGGCCAGGGCGTGCAAGACTGGGCGAACGAACAATGAAAAAGGCCCGCCATGGGGCGGGCCTTCTGCGAGGCGAAAGGCCGGCGCGCCAGGGCGTGGCCTTGGGCGAAGAAGCGATTACTTCTTCTTGCCCTTGCCCTTGGCGGGCTCGGCAGCCGGAGCGGCGGCGGCGGCAGGCGCCTCTTCCTCTTCCGGTGCGGGCGGCACAGCCGACACGATCACCGGGTTCGGCCTGCCATGGGTGATGGCCTTCGCGCGGCCGGGCAGCTTGATGTCGTTCAGGTGGACGGTGGCGGCGTTGGACAGGCCCGACAGGTCGACCTCGATGAACTCGGGCAGGTCGGCCGGCAGCACACTGATTTCGATTTCCGTCATCACGTGGTTCACCAGGTTCTGGTGCAGCTTGACGGCTTCGGACTCTTCCTCACCCTTGAAGTGCAGCGGCACCTTCACGGTCAGGCGGGTGCGGGCATCGACACGCTGGAAGTCCACGTGCTGGACCAGTTGCTTGTACGGGTGGTACTGCACGTCGCGCAGCAGCACCTTGGTCACGTTGCCGCCCAGGTCCATCTCGAGGATGGAGGAGTGGAAGGCTTCCTTCTTCAGGGCGTGCCACAGCGCGTTGTGGTCGAGCTCGACCAGTTGCGGCTGGCCTTCGCCACCGTAGACGATGCCGGGGGTCTTGCCCGAATTGCGGAGACGGCGGCTCGCACCCGTGCCCTGCTTGGCGCGCTCGAAAGCGACGAATTTCATAAGTGACTCCTGTGAGGTCCGGGTCGAAGACCCGCCTCTGTGGCACCCACCGCGACCAGTGCGGTGCCGTTCGACAAAAAGGCGCCGCGAGGGGCGCCCACTGAAAGTTCCGGGACTGGACGACGCCTCAGGCGGCGCTGTCCGAATCCGAGAACAGGCTCATGACCGACTCGCCGTTGGCGATGCGGTGGATGGTTTCCGCGAAGAGCGGTGCCACGGACAACTGGCGGATCTTGCCGCAGGCCAGCGCGCCGTCAGACAGCGGGATGGTGTTGGTGACGCAGACCTCGTCGAGGGCGCTGCCCTGGGCGATGCGCTCGATGGCCGGGCCGGAGAACACGGGATGCGTGCAGTACGCGTACACCTTCTTGGCGCCGCGCTCCTTGAGCACCTCGGCTGCCTTCACCAGCGTGCCGGCCGTGTCGATCATGTCGTCCATGATCACGCAGTTGCGGCCTTCGATCTCGCCGATGACGTGCATCACTTCGCTGACGTTGGCCTTGGGGCGGCGCTTGTCGATGATGGCCAGATCGCAACCCAGTTGCTTGGCGATGGCACGGGCACGCACCACGCCGCCGACGTCGGGGCTCACCACCATCAGGTCTTCGTAGTTCTTGGTGCGCAGGTCGCCCAGCAGAACAGGCGAGGCGTAGATGTTGTCGACGGGAATGTCGAAGAAGCCCTGGATCTGGTCGGCATGCAGGTCCATGGTCAGCACGCGCGAGACGCCGACGGTCTGCAGCAGGTTGGCCACGATCTTGGCCGAGATCGGGACGCGCGAGGAGCGCGGGCGGCGGTCCTGCCGGGCATAGCCGAAGTAGGGGATGACGGCGCTGATCCGCTCGGCCGAGGCGCGCTTGAGCGCGTCGACCATGATCAGCAGTTCCATCAGGTTCTCGTTGGTCGGGGCGCAGGTGGACTGCACCACGAAGACTTCGCGAGCCCGGACGTTCTGGTTGATCTCGACGGTGACCTCGCCGTCGGAGAAGCGGCCGACACGCGCCGCACCGAGGGAGGTGCCAAGATGCTGAACGATCTCTGCTGCCAGCCCCGGGTTGGCATTGCCGGTGAAAACCATGAAGTCAGGATGTGGGGCCTGCATGTGTGCTTCCCGGCGGTCAGAGAGAAAAGGTGGGGCCTGATGCTTAGAGCATTTGGCAGGGGAGGAAGGACTCGAACCCTCGAATGCCGGAATCAAAATCCGGTGCCTTAACCAACTTGGCGACTCCCCTACACAGGAGGATGATCCAGTGACCATCCACCGATGAATGTCGCAACCAACCGCAAGCGATCGGTCTTGCCTACGCGGCCCAACCCTGAAGGGGATGGTGTGCGAGATTGCTGCAGATCCGGTGTTGCCAACCCTCAGGAAGATCCTTGAAGAGGTCGTCGACCGAGCCTTGCGGCACATCGTTCGGCAGCTGCGCGAAGACGGCACTTCCGGAGCCGGTCATCCTGGCGCTGAGGCCATGTGCACCAAGCCGCTGCAGGGCTTGATTCACCTGCGGACAAAGCCGCTGGGCAACCGGCTGCAGGTCGTTGTGTCCGAATCTGAAGATTCGTTTGCCGTCCTGAGCAGCGAAGACAGAAACTATAGCAGGTTTTGTGGACCTGTGAAGATCATCCGCAGAAAAAATAAGGCGTGTGTCCAGGCCTGCTTCTGGTTTGAGCACCGCGAAGCGGGCCTTGGGCAGTGTCAGCGGTGTGATGTGCTCGCCGATGCCTTCGACCCAGGCATTGCTCCCACGCAGAAAGAAGGGCACGTCGGCGCCCAGCGCCAGCCCGATGCGTTCGAGTTCCGCCAATGACAGGTTCAACTGCCACAGCCGGTTCAGCGCCAGGAGGCAGGTGGCCGCGTCGGAGGAGCCGCCGCCCATGCCGGCCTGGGCCGGCACCTGCTTCAGTACGCCGATGTGCGCGCCGCGCGGCGTGGCGGTGGCGTGCTGCAAAGCGCGGGCTGCGCGCAGCACGAGGTCGTCGGCGGGCAGCGGCGTTCCCAGATCTTCACGCGACAAGCCACCGTCCTCGCGCTGCTCCACATGCAGCGTGTCGCACCAGTCGATGAGCATGAACACCGACTGCAGCAGGTGGTAGCCGTCTGCGCGTCGACCCGTGATATGGAGGAAAAGATTCAGCTTCGCGGGCGCAGGGAGGTCGTAGAGCGCCTTCACGGCGACGGCCGCTCGAAGACGACGCGCAGCTGGGCCATGGGCAGAGGCGCATCGCGCGTCGCCTGCAGGCGCCCCTGCGCAACTTGCGAGAGTTCCGCTCGCCAGCCGGGCACATCGGCTGGACGGCCCTGCAACCAGTCGAACAATGCGTCGACGGGCAGCGCCGCACCCGTAACAGCTTCGGTCAGGGCCGCCAGGGAGGCAAAGCGACGCTGTTGTGTGCCTTCACGCAGCACGGCCGTGCCAGGACTCCATTGCAGGGCTCCCAGCGTGTTGCCCAGAGGCGTGGTCAGCAACAACTCACCTTGCTCCGGATTGCCGTCGAGTTCGAACACGGCGGCAAACGACTGCGGCGGGTTGCCGTCGACCGACAGCGACAGACGTCCGCTCCAGTGGCTGCTCCCAGTGTCCGCACGGCGTGCCCGTGGGGCTGCACAGCCAGTCAGGGCGAGGCCGGCAACCGCCGTGCCGGCAACCAGGGCGCGGCGCTTCACAGCTTGACGCGCAGGCGCCGCAGCGTGGCCTGCAGGGTTTCGTTCTCCGCGTCCGCCATTGAGGCCTCGCGCCAGATGCTCATGGCCCGGTCGCGCTGGCCCTGGGCCCACAGCACCTCGCCCAGATGGGCGCCGATCTCCGGATCGGGTCGTGTCTTGTAGGCGCTCTCCAGAATGCGTTGCGCCTCGGCGAGGTTGCCCATCCGGAACTCCACCCAGCCCAGGCTGTCGGCGATGAAGGGGTCATTGGGCGCGAGCTCCACCGCCTTGCCGATCAACTGGCGGGCCTCGGGGAGCCGCACATTCCGTTCGGCAAGCGAGTAGCCCAGCGCGTTGTATGCATTGGCGCTGTCCGGTTTGAGCGCGATCACGCGGCGCAGCAGGCGCTCGGTTTCATCAAGGCGGTTGAGCTTCTCGGCCGCCATCGCGAGGTCGTAGAGCAACTCGGTGTCGTCGGGCGTCTGGGCACTTGCGCCGGCGAGCAGGTCGTAGACGGCCTGATTCATCTTCGCCTCGCGCAGCACCTGCACTTCGGCCTGCAACTGTTGGCGCCGGTCGGCGTCGGTGCGAGCGGGCATGCTGCGCACGATCTGGCGCGCCTCCGCCACCTTGCCCTGTCTGGCCAGCAGCAGCGCACGGCGCAGTTGGGCGGCCGCCATGTCTTCATCGCCCTCGACACGTGACAGGTACTGCTCGGCCGCGGCGAAGTCCTTGCGGCGTTCGGCGAGTTGGGCGAGCTGTAGATAAGCCTGCGCGATGCCGCGCGCCCGCTCGTCAGCGTCGCTCTGACGCGTGGCGAGCTCAAGGTAGCGCTGGAGTGCTGTCTGAGCGGCCGCGTCCTGATGGGCCTGCGCCTTCAGCGACCCAAGCAGCAGCCAGGGATCGGGCAGATCCGGGCGGGTGCGCGTGAGCGCCTCGATCTGCGTGGTCGCCTCGTCGTAACGCTGACCCAGTGCCAACGCCCGCGCGTAGGCGACCCGTGCCTCAGGCAATGCGTCCGATTGCGCGAGATAGCGGCGGACGATCGCTTCGGCCTCCGGGCGTGCGGGGTCCATCAGTTCGAGGGCCAACACGGCGGGCGCATCGGCATTGGCGTCGGCCGCACTGCCTTGCTGAGCGGCGGCGAGCGCTCCTGCAGCATCGCCGGCATTGAGCCGAAGGCGGCCGACCGCAGCCCACGCCAGGCCGGCCGAAGGCGAGCCGGCCTTCAATTCGTCGGACATGCCCTGCTCGAAGGCCTGCGCAGCGGCCTGCTTATTCGAGGCGCGGCTATAGGCACGTACGGCACTGGCCAACGCGCCGGGCCGCTCCGGGACCGGCGTCGCTGCGATGTCTGCCCGCAGGGGGTCGACGGTTTCGGCTAGGCGACCCAGCAGGATGAGGATCTGCAATTCGAGCCGGCGTGGTTCCCGGGCATCGGGGATGGCCTGCTTCCAGGCGCGCACGGCCACCAGGGCCGCTTCCGGCGAGCGGGCGCGGACCGCGATGTCCACCGCACGTTGAAACAGTGCGGGCTCGCGCGTTCGGCGTGCCGAGTCCAGCAGCAACTGGAAGCCCTCGACCGGATCGCCACCGCGGGCGTTGAGCTCGCCAAGCAGCACCTCGTAGAAGAGCTCCGCGGTCATCGCCGAAGGCTGTGCCGGCTCCGATGCCGCGGCAGCAGCAGGCGCGGGCGGCGGACCGGGGGGTACCGACTGCGCGGCGGCGCTGAGCGAAGCGAGGGTCAGAACGGCTGTCGCCAGATGGCGCCGGCGGGGCAAGGGACTCATCGAACCATAATAATCCATGACTTTGTCCGCATCTGGGGCGAGGGCGATGGCCCCGCGCGCCGCATGTGTGGCGTAGTTTCCGATGCCTGAACTCCCTGAAGTCGAAGTCACACGCCGCGGTTTTGCCGACCGCATCGCCGGCGGCGTCGTCACCGCCCTGCGTGTGGGCAAGCCCTTGCGATGGGCGCTGGAGGTGGATCCGGATTCGCTCGTCGGCCGCACCGTGGTCAGCGTGCGGCGGCGCGGCAAGTACCTGCTGATCGATCTCGACGCCGGCCTGCTGCTGGTTCACCTGGGCATGTCCGGGAGCCTGCGATTCGCGCCGGCGCTGCCCGAGCCTGGACCGCACGACCATTTCGACATGACCACCACGCGCGGCACGCTGCGCCTGAACGATCCCCGCCGCTTCGGTGCAGTGATCCACGTGGAGAGCGAGGAGGCGCCCCTGGCGCGCAAGCTGCTTGGCGGGCTTGGCATGGAGCCGCTGGATGATGCCTTCGACGTCGAGCGCTTCCATGAAGGCCTGCGAAGGCGTCGCGCGCCGATCAAGCAAGTGCTGCTGGCTGGCGACGTCGTGGTGGGCGTCGGCAACATCTATGCGTCCGAGGCGCTGTTCCTTGCCGGCATCCGGCCCACCGTGCCGGCGGCGCGGATCTCGCGGCCGCGTGCGGTGCGCCTGCATGCCGCGGTGCGCGAGGTCCTGGCCCGCGCGGTCGAGGCCGGCGGCAGCACGTTGCGCGACTTCTCCCACATCGACGGCCAGGCGGGGCACTTCCAGTTGCAGGCCATGGTCTATGGCCGAGCGGGCGAGCCGTGTCGCCAGTGTGGCGCCCCGATCCGCCTCCTGCGGCAGGGTCAGCGCTCGACCTATTTCTGCGCGAATTGCCAGAAGCCCTGATGGGATGCTGCTGTCGATCAAGGCCGAACTCCGGCCTGCATCGTGGCCGGCAGCAAACCTCTCCAACTGTTATATTTTGTAAATCATCCCGCAGGCTTTCGTGAGCGTTTCCTTCTCCCAGCAGTTCGAACAGCACGGCGCCTGGCGACGCAGCCTGGCCCATCGGCTGCGCTGGCTGGCTTCCTGGCTGAGCGACAACGATCTCCTCGACGATGCCGTGGGCGAACGTCTCAGGCACGTCGAAGCGCTGATGCGCGGCAGCCAGGTGATGGTGGCCTTTGTGGCCGAGTTCTCGCGCGGCAAGTCCGAGCTGATCAACGCCTTGTTCTTCGCCGGCTACGGCCGGCGCGTCATGCCGGCCAGCGCCGGACGCACCACCATGTGTCCCGTCGAGTTGCGCTACGACGCGCAGCGGCCGGTCGGCCTGCGGCTGCTGCCCATCGACACGCGGCTGGCCCCGCAGTCGCTGCAGCAATGGCGCGACTCGGCAGAGGGCTGGACCGAAATCGCACTGGCCCCTGAGGACGGTGAGCAACTGGCGGCCACCATGCAGAAGGTGGCCGAGGTCGAGCGCGTCCCGCTGGAGCGGGCACAGGCGCTCGGCTTCTGGCGCGAGGACGAGGGGGATGAGGCGCCGCCCGTCGATGCGCAGCGGCAGGTCGAAGTGCCGCGCTGGCGCCATGCCGTGCTCAACCTGCCGCATCCGCTGCTCGAGCAGGGCCTGGTCATCCTGGATACGCCGGGCCTCAACGCCATCGGCGCCGAGCCCGAGTTGACGATGAGCCTGCTGCCGCAGGCCCATGCCGTGTTGTTCATCCTGGGCGCCGACACCGGAGTCACGCGCTCCGATCTCGCCATCTGGCGCGAGCATCTGGGCGACGCGGCGCCGGGCATGGCCTCGCGCATCGTGGCACTCAACAAGATCGACACACTGTGGGATTCGCTCAGCGTGCCCGGTCAGATCGAGGCCCAGATCGAGCGGCAGTGCGCCCTGTCTGCCGACCTGCTGGGGGTGCCGCGGCGGCGCGTGCTTGCCGTCTCTGCGCAGAAAGGCCTGCAGGCCCGCATTGCCGACGACGCCGCGCTGCTGCAGGCCAGCCGGCTGCCCGCCCTTGAGGCCCTGCTGGGGCAGGGCCTGCTCGCCGAGCGCGAAGCGATCCTGCGCCGCGCAGTCGAAGGCAGCCTGGAGGCGCTGCGCGCCGAGGCCGAACGCATCCTGCGCCTGCGCCAACGCGAATTGACCGAGCAGGCCCTGGAGCTCGAAGGCCTGCGCGGCAAGAACACGGCGACCCTGCGGCATATGCAACGGCGTGTCGAGCAGGAGCAGGCAGAGTTCGAGGCTGGGGCGGAACGTGTCTCCGCACTGCGCGCCGTGCTGGTCAAGCGCCTGCGCGAGACGCAGGCGGTGCTTGGCCCGACGGCGCTCAAGTCCGACCTGGCGCAATTTGCGCAGGCACTGCGCCGCCCGGGCATCAAGCTCCAGTTGACCCAGGTCTATGCGCGGACCTTCGACGCCCTTCGGACCAATCTGGCCGACGTGCAGGCCACCATGGCCGAATTGCAGACGATGCTCCATGCGGCCTTCCGGCAGCTCAATGCCGAGCATGGCTTCGCACTTCAGGCACCGGCCGAGCCGGACCTGGCGCAGTACATTGCCGAGATGAGCAGCATCGAGCAGAGCCATCTGCATTACCTGGGCATGGGCAACGTCCTGCGCCTCGTGCAATCCGAGTTCTGCGAGCGGCTGGCACAGGCGTTGGCCAGCCGCGTGCGTACGGCGCGGGACGCGGCGCTGGCCGAGATTGACGAATGGCGCCGCAGTGCCTTCTCGCAGATGGACCGCCAGATGAGCGAGCGCCGCGCGGCCTATGCCAAGCGCGTGGAGTCGATGACCCGCGTGCGCGAAGCCGCCGGAAGCCTGGACGGGCGGCTGGCCGAACTCGCCGGCCAGGGTGCACACCTCAAGGCGCTGGAACAGCGGCTGCGTGACCTGTCCGAGGTGCTGGCCGGGCGCAAGCCAGAGCCCGAGGCAGTGCCAGCGTCGGGCGCCGCCCAGTTGAGAGCCGCGTGAGGGACATCGTCACGGACGCCGCACCGGTCGTGCGGCAGGCACGGCAATGCGCCGATGCATTCTGGGCGCGTCTGGTCATCTGGCAGGAGGTCCATGGTCGCAGCAGCCTGCCCTGGCAGAACACCCGTGACCCCTATCGCGTCTGGCTGTCCGAAATCATGCTGCAGCAGACCCAGGTGTCGACCGTGCTGGGCTACTACGAGCGCTTCCTGGCGCGCTGCCCCACGGTGGCGGAGCTCGCCGGGGCGCCCGAGGACGAGGTCATGGGCCTGTGGAGCGGCCTGGGCTACTACAGCCGCGCGCGCAACCTGCACCGTTGCGCCCAGGAGGTGGTGGCGCGCTTCGGCGGCAAGTTCCCGCACAGCGCCGAACTGCTGCAGACGCTGCCGGGTATCGGCCGCTCCACCGCAGCCGCCATCGCCGCCTTCTGCTTCGGCGAGCGGGTGTCGATCATGGACGGCAACGTCAAGCGGGTGCTCTCGCGCCTGCTGGCCTTCGACGCCGACCTGGCCAGCGGCGCCAACGAGAAACTGCTGTGGAAGGCGGCCGACGAACTGCTGCCGCCCGAAGGCGACACCGAGGCCATCTCGCGCTACACGCAAGGACTGATGGACCTGGGCGCCACCGTCTGCCTGCCGCGCCAGCCGCAATGCCTGATCTGCCCCGTCGAGGCGCTGTGCGAAGGCCGTCGGCAGGGCGATCCGGCGCGACTTCCGGTCAAGACGCGCAAGCTCAAGCGCAGCTCGCAGTCGTTGTGGCTGCTGCTGGCGCGCTCGGGTAATGGGGACGCGGTGTGGCTGCAGAAGCGGCCGGCCACCGGCATCTGGGCCGGCCTGCATGCGTTGCCAGTCTTCGATAGCGCCGAAGCGCTGGAGGACGCCCTGCCGACGGCGTTGCGGCCGGCGTTGCGGCATCTGCCGGCTTTTCTGCATGTGCTCACGCACAAGGACCTGCACCTGCATCCGGTCGAGGTCGACGCGGCGCGCAGCGAGATGGCTGGTCTTGAAGGGCGGTGGGTGGCGGCCGAGGACTGGCCGGCGCTGGGCCTGCCTGCGCCGGTGCGTCGGTTGCTGGAAGAGCGCGCCACCCGGATCGGCTGATTCCGCTGGGTGGGACCCCGGTCAGGACGCCTCGCCCGGGGCGCTGGAGCCAGGGCGACCAGCGGTCATTCGGCGTCCAGCTCGCGGTGCCGCCGCAGCGTCACCCAGCGTTCGCCGAATGTGCGGGCGAGCTGCTCGACCAGGAATACGGAGCGGTGCTGGCCGCCCGTGCAGCCGATGGCTACGGTGACATAGCTGCGGTGGTCCTCCGCCAGGGCGTCCATCCAGTGCTGCAGGAACTGCTCGATATCGCCAAACATGCGTGCCACGGCATCGTGCTGTCGCAGCCAGTCGATCACCGGCTGGTCGCGGCCGGTCAGCGGGCGCAGCGCCGCCACGTAATGCGGGTTGGGCAGCATGCGGACATCGAAGACGTAGTCGGCATCCAGCGGCACGCCGCGCTTGAAGGCGAAGGACTGGAACACCAGGGTCAGCGTGCGCTGCGGCGCCTCGATCAGCGCCTTGATGTAGGTGCGCAGCTGGGCCGGGCGGATCAGGCTGGTGTCGATCAGGTCGGCACCTTCGCGCAGTTCCGCCAGCAGTTCGCGCTCCAGTTCGATCGCCTGGATCAGCGCGCGCTCCTGTTCGGGCGCGTCGACGCCGCCGTGCTGTCGCGACAGGGGGTGCCGCCGCCGCGTCTCGGAATAACGGCGCACCAAGGCCTCGGTGGTTGCGTCGAGGAACAACGAGCGCACGGCCATCCCTTCCTGCCGCAGCGCCGCCAGGCGGATAGGGGCTTTCGACAGCGAGGTGCCGCTGCGCGCATCGATGGCCACGGCCACCAGCGGCGCCTGGTTTTCCTTCTGCAGGCGGATGAAGTCATCCAGCAGCTCGGGCGGCAGGTTGTCGACGCAGTAGTAACCGGCGTCCTCGAGTGCGGCGAGCGCCACCGACTTGCCGGAACCGGACATGCCGGTGATCAGCACCAGATCCATGGAGGGGTTCATCGTCGTCAGCTTTCCTGCGGGCTCAGCATTTCGCGGGCGTGAGCCAGGGAGGCGGCCGAGACGCGCTCGCCGCCCAGCATGCGCGCGATCTCGTGCATGCGGCCCTCGCCGTCGAGCGGAGCGACCGTGCTTTCGGTAATCGGCTGCGGCTTGCCACCTGGTGTGGTCGCCGCGTTCAGCGTGCGCTTGGCCACGCGCAGATGGTGGTCGGCGCAGGCCGCCACCTGCGGCAGGTGGGTCACGGCCAGCACCTGGCGGTCGTGGCCGAGCTGGCGCATCAGGCGACCCACGGTGTCTGCCACCGCACCGCCGATGCCGGTGTCCACCTCGTCGAAGATCAGCGCCTGCGCCGTGCCCAATTGGCTGGTGGTCACGGCAATGGCCAGCGCGATGCGCGACAGCTCCCCGCCCGAGGCCACCTTGCCCACGGGCCGCGGCGTGCCGCCGCCATGGCCGGCCACGAGGAAGGCGATGTCTTCCAGCCCATGGCGCGCCGGTTGCGGCAACGGCTGCAGCTCGACGACGAAGCGGCCGCCCTGCATGCCAAGGCCCTGCATCGCTTCGGTGATGGCCGCGGCGAGCTTGGGGGCCGCCTTCTTGCGCGCCTGGCCGATGGCGCGGGCCTCCTTGTCGAAGGCCAGGCGCGCCTGTTGCTCGGCCTGCTCCAGCGCGGCCAGGTCGGCCTGCGCTTCCAGCGTCTGCAGTTCCTGCCGCCAGCTGGCGAGCAGGGCGGGCAGCTCCTCGGGCGGGCGGCGGTAGCGGCGTGCCAGCGACATCCACAGGCCCAGGCGTTCGTCCAACGCCTGCAACTGGTCGGCGTCGGTCTCGGTGCGGCGCAGGTAGCCGTGCAGCGCATGCAGCGCATCGGAGGCCTGGGCCAGGCTGCCCGACAGTTCGTCGCCTAGCGCCTTGAATTCGGGTTCGATGTGGGCCAGGTCCTGCAGCCGGTCGGCGGCGCGCGAGAGCAAGGCCAGGGCGCCCTGTTCGTCCTCTTCCAGCAGGCCGGCGGCGGCCTGCGCGGCGTCGATCAGCGACTGGGCGTTGGCCAACCGGGTGTGCTGGCCGGAGAGTTCTTCCCACTCGTCCGCGCCCGGCGCCAGCTTGTCGACCTCGCCGATCTGCCACTGGAGGCGCTCGCGCTCGCGCAGCAGGCTTTCCTGCGCATTGCGGGCGGCTTCCAGCGCGCTGCCCGCCTGGCGCCAGTTCTGCCACGCGACGTCGAGGGGGGTGGTCCGGACCCCGGCGTAGGCGTCCAGCAGGCCGCGCACGGCATCGGGCCGTGTCAGGCTCTGCCAGGCGTGCTGGCCGTGGATGTCCAGCAGGTGAGCGCCCAGCTCGCGCAGTTGGGTGGCTGTGGCCGGGCTGCCGTTGATCCAGCCGCGGCTGCGGCCCTGGGTGTCGACGGTGCGGCGCAGCAGCAGGGTGTCGCCGGCCTCGAAGCCGCCTTCTTCCAGCCAGGCGCCGAGCGCCGGGTCGGCGTCGAATTCGGCGCTCACGTCCAGCCGCTCCGCGCCTTCGCGCACGGCGCCGGCGTCGGCCCGGTTGCCCAGCGCCAGCTGCAGCGCGTCGATCAGGATCGACTTGCCCGCGCCGGTCTCGCCGGTGAGCACGGTGAAGCCCTCGGTCAGGTCCAGTTCCAGTGCGCGGACGATCACGAAATCGCGCAGGACGATGCGTCGCAGGGCCACTCAGGAGCCTCCTTCGTTCCAGTGAAGTTTCTTGCGCAGGGTGTCGAAATAGCTCCAGCCGCGCGGATGCAGGAAGCGCACGCGGTGCTCGGAGCGCCGCACCAGCACCTGGTCGCCATGGGCGAGCGAGGCAAGGGACTGCATATCGAAATTGGCGCTGGCGTCGCGCCCGCCCACTACCTCGACCGAGATCTCCTCGGCGTCAGGCAGCAGGATCGGCCGGTTCGACAGCGTGTGCGGCGCGATCGGCACCATCACCCAGCCGGGGATGGACGGATGCAGCATGGGCCCGCCCGCCGACAGCGCATAGGCGGTGGAGCCGGTGGGCGTGGCGATGATCAGGCCGTCGGCGCGCTGGTTGGCCACCAGGTGCCCGCCGACCGAAACGCGCAGCTCGACCATGCCGGAGGTGGCACCGCGGTTGACCACGACGTCGTTCATCGCCTGGGCGGTAAACACGACCTCGCCGGCGCGCATGACCCGCGCCTGGATCAGGCTGCGGTGGTCTTCCTCGTACTCGCCGGCCAGCATCGGGGTCAGTGTGGCCTCGTAATGTTCCAGCGGGATGTCGGTGACGAAGCCCAGGCGGCCGCGGTTGATGCCGATCAGCGGCACGCCGTAGCGGGCGAGCTGGCGGCCGATGCCGAGCATGGTGCCGTCGCCGCCGACGACCAGGCCCAGGTCGCACTGCTCGCCGATCTCCTGCACCGTGAGCAGGGCCCAGCGGCCGGCGCGTGGCACGCCGTCCTCGCCGCATTCGGCGCTGCTGCGCTCGAGCACCACGATGCAGCCGCGCGACTCCAGGAACGCTGCAATGCCTTCGATGACGGCATCGCGCTCGCGCGCCGCCGTCGCCTGGTACTTGCCGATGAGCGCCACATGGCGGAAGGGTGCGTGCATGCGCAAATTACATCACGACACCGGAGGCATCCCACCGCGTGGCGAGCCCTCGTTCGCCGCCTGTGGATTGCGGGGCGCGGGGTATCATTTGCCGATGCTGGACGACCGCGCCAAGCTGCTGCTCAAGACCCTGGTGGAACGCTACATCGCCGACGGACAACCCGTCGGCTCGCGCACGCTCTCGCGCGCCGCCGGTCTCGAGCTTTCCCCTGCCACCATCCGCAACGTGATGGCCGACCTCGAGGACCTGGGGCTGATCGTCAGTCCCCACACTTCGGCCGGCCGCATTCCGACGGCCCGCGGCTATCGCCTCTTCGTCGACACCATGCTGACGGCGCAGCGGGCGCAATTGCAGGCCACGCCGCCCAGCCTGCCGCCCGACCAGCCGCAGAAGGTGATCGCCAGCGCAGCGCAGCTGCTGTCGAACATGTCGCAGTTCGTCGGCGTGGTGATGGCCCCTCGGCGCACCACGGCCTTCCGGCACATCGAATTCCTGCGGCTGTCTGAGCGGCGGCTCCTGGTCATCATCGTCTCGCCCGAGGGCGACGTGCAGAACCAGGTCATCTTCACCGACCGGGACTACACCCAGTCGGAGCTGATCGAAACGTCGAACTACCTCACCGCCCATTACGGCGGGCTGTCCATCGAGCAGGTGCGCGACCGCCTGAAGGGCGAGATGGACGGCCTGCGCGCAGAGATCGCCTCGCTGATGCAGGCGGCGGTGCAGGCAAGTTCGCAGGCGTTTTCGCAGGCGCAGGAAGAAGTCATCATTGCCGGCGAGCGCAACCTGCTGGCCGTGAGCGACTTCTCCAGCGACATGGGCCAGCTGCGACGCGCCTTCGAGTTGTTCGAGCAGAAGGCCGAGCTGATGCGGCTGCTGGACATGTCCAGCAAGTCCGACGGCGTGCGCATCTTCATTGGCGGCGAAAGCCAGGTGGTGCCGTACGAAGAGCTGTCGGTGGTCAGCGCCAACTACGAGGTCAATGGCGAGGTGGTCGGCACCCTGGGCGTGATCGGACCGACCCGCATGCCCTACGACCGCATGATCCAGATCGTGGACATCACGTCGCGGCTGGTCAGCAACGCGCTGAGCCACAACAACAAGTAGTCGTCCGGCGCCGCAGTGTCGGACTGCCCAGACACTGAGCCAGCCGTTCGGGCGAAATCGTCTCAGCGTGCGGGCGTCCCCCCGGCAAGGGCTTGCAACGCTTGTACGTCGCGGATCAGCACGACGTAGCCATGCATCTCGATGCAGCCCAGTTCCACCAGCCGCCGGAAGCAGCGGGACAGCGTGGCCTGCGCCATCACGAGTTGGCGCGCGATGGAGCGCTTCTGCACCGGCAGCCGGACCGAGCGGTCCTTGCCGGCCGGCTCGAAGGGCTCGCGCAGGAGCCAGGCAGCCAAGCGGCCCAGCACGTCCTTGGTGGCCAGTTCGTGCCGGCCATCGGTCAACTGGCGGATGCGCTCGGCCATCACCAGGCCCACGGCGCGCTGCAGGGCGGGGTCCTGTCGGGCGGCTTCGAGCAGGTGCTCCAGCGGCAGCGCTGCGAGCGTGACGCGGGCCGGGCACACGGCCGACTCGATCCAGTCCGATTCCAGCCAGGCGGAGGCCAGATCCAGCCACTGGCCCGGGCCCAGGACGCGGTTCTCGACCAGACCGCCATCCGCACCGATGCGGCCGACCACGATGCGCCCCTCGGCGACGAGCCACCACGAGGGCGGATGCTTGTCCGGCATGGCGGCGATGGCGCCCTTGGGCAGCACATGCAGGCGCAAGGCGCTGGCCAGCCGCTCCAGCGTGGCCGGCGCCGGCTCGCAGGGGGCGAAGGCGCCGCGCAACAAGGGCACGCCGGACAGGACGACCGGCCGCCGCCCAGTGGCGGCTTTCCAGCGCCGCGCTTCGGGGCGCGGTGCGTCGGAGGTCAGGGAAGACAGGGCCGGCAGCATGAAAGGTCGGGGTGGGGTCAGGTGGTCGATGCCCGACTCTGCCCACGATGCGACCGCGCTGCCTTGAGCCAGCGCAAGGGTTGGCGGATCGGCCGCCGCCTGCCCTCAGCCGCACAGTCCGGTGAAGCCGCAGGCGGTGCAGAAGCTGCAGCCGTCCTTGCGGATCAGGGTGGCGTTGCCGCATTCGGGGCAGGCGGCGCCGGCCATGGCTTGCTGCGCGCCGGGCGCCACGGCTGCGGGCGCGGCCAGGATCCCCATCTCCTGGAGCGGAAAACCTTCCTCGTCCAGCACACCGAGCATGGCGTAGCGATGGATCACCAGCCGCGCCAGGTAGGCGACGGTCGAGGGCCAGGTCTGCTGCCGCCGCACCTTCGGGTCCAGGCTGGGCACGAAGGCCATGAAGTGGCCCAGCGGCTCGGCATAGCTCAGCAGCTTGCGCAGCTTCATGCCGATCCAGGCGGGGTCGATCACCCGCATGTCCAGCGACAGCACGCGCGCCAGGCCGTCGAGCGCGCGCGGGTAGTTGCCGGAGAAGCCCAGGGCGCAAGGCCGGGTGTGGGTGGCGCCACCCGGGCTGGGCAGCAGCACCTCCTTGAGTGTGAGGGTGAAGGCCTCGCCCGTGGCCGGGTTCTCGATGTCCACCGCCCATGCCAGCGTGCCGGAGGGGCCGGTGTGCGGCTCGTCCAGGCTGAACAGGGCGTCGAGCACCGGCGTGCCGGGCGCGGGCGGGTTCCACAGACCCAACTGCTCGCAGCGCCAGCGCAGCACGGCGGCGGTGGCGGCAACCACGCCCGGGAAGGTGCGCACCTCGCCATGGGGTGGGAAGGGCATGTCGAAGGGACGTTCCTCCTGCACCGTGGCCAGCGCGTCGAGCTTGAGGCGCACCCATTCGGCGTCGCGCGCCCGCAGGTCCATCGACAGCGTCTTGGCCAGGGCGCCCAGGCCGCGCGGCTGCTCGGCGCCATTGATCCACACCTCGAAGGGCAGCGGCCGGGCGCACTCGCCGCCGGCCGGTGCCTCACCGACGAAAAGCGCGAACTGCCCGTGCGGATGCCGGACCATGGTGCACCAGGCCGCATTGCCGGCGGGAAAGTCGGGCCGACCGGGCCAGCGCAGCGAAGCCAGAACGGGCTCGCGTGGCAGGCGCTCCAGGGCCAGACGCCGGTCGGCGATGCCCGGCGCGGGCAGGGCGGCGGCCTGCTGCGGAACGCTGAGCACGGCGCCCAGCACGGCATTGGGCCGGTAGGTGGCCAGGCCCTTCAGGCCAGACTGCCACGCCTGCAGGTAAAGATCCTGGAAGGCCGCGTAGGGGTAGTCGGCCGGCACATTGACCGTCTTGCTGATCGAGGTGTCGATGAAGGGCGCGACGGCGGCCACCATGGCCGCGTGCGATTGCGCGCTCATCTCCAGCGCCGTGACGAAGGCGGGTGGCAGCGGCGCGTCCTGTCCGCGCAGGTGGCGGAACAGGCGCCAGGCATGGTCCTCTACGGCGAACTCCTGGAAGGTGCCATCCGCCATGCGCTTCTTGCGCTGGTATGTCCAGCTGAAGGGCGGCTCGATGCCGTTGCTGGCGTTGTCGGCAAAGGCCAGGCTGATGGTGCCGGTCGGCGCGATCGACAGCAGGTGCGAGTTGCGCAGGCCGTGGCGGCGGATGCGCTCGCGCAGCGCGGGCGGCAGGCGTGAGGCGAAGCGCCCCCGCTGCAGGTAGAGGTCGGCATTGAACAGGGAGAAGGCGCCGCGCTCGCGCGCCAGTTCGGCGGAGGCGCCATAGGCGCCGTCACGCAGCCGCTCGGCGATGCGCGCCGCCATCTGCCGCGCCGGCTCCTCGTCGTAGCGCAGGCCGAGCATGGCCAGCGCATCGCCCAGACCGGTGAAGCCCAGGCCGATGCGGCGCTTGGCCATCGCTTCCTCGCGCTGGCGGGGCAGGGGCCAGAGCGACACGTCGAGCACGTTGTCCAGCATGCGCACACAGGTGGGGATCAGCGCGTCGAAGGCGGCCTCGTCGAAGCGCGCCTCGGGCTCGAAGGGCTGGCGCACGAAGCGCGTGAGGTCGATGGAGCCCAGGCAGCAGCAGCCGTAGGGCGGCAGCGGCTGTTCGGCGCAGGGGTTGGTGGCGGCGATGGTCTCGCAGTAGCCGAGGTTGTTGTCGGCATTGATGCGGTCCAGGAAGAGCACCCCAGGTTCGGCATGGTCGTAGGTGGCCCGCATGATCTGGTCCCACAGCGCCCGGGCCGGCACGCGGCGGTACATCCACAGGCCGTCGCCGCGCGGACGGGCGCCTTCGGCCTTCCGCGCGTCGCCGGGCTCGGCGCGGTGCACCAGCTCGATGTCGGCATCGGCCTGCACGGCCTGCATGAAGGCGTCGGTGATGCCGACCGAGATGTTGAAGTTGCGCAGGTCGCCCGCGTCCTTGGCGTGGATGAAGTCCTCCACGTCCGGATGGTCGCAGCGCAGCACGGCCATCTGGGCGCCCCGGCGCGCGCCGGCCGATTCCACCGTCTCGCAGGAGCGGTCGAACACGCGCATGTAGCTCACCGGGCCCGAGGCGCTCGATTGGGTGCTGCGCACCCGGGCGCCCTTGGGCCGGATGCGCGAGAAGTCGTAGCCCACGCCGCCGCCGCGCCGCATGGTCTCGGCCGCTTCGGTCAGGGCCGTGTAGATGCCGGGATGGCCGTCGTCGTCCTCAGCGATGGAATCGCCCACCGGCTGGACGAAGCAGTTGATGAGCGTGGCTTCCAGCGGGGTGCCCGCGGCCGAAAGGATGCGGCCAGCGGGGATGAAGCCGGCCTCCAGCGCATCGAAGAAGACGTTTTCGAAATGGGCGCGGCGCTCCGGTGCCTCGACGGCAGCCAGCGCCTGGGCCACCCGCCGCCGGACGTCGCCGACTTCCCGTTCGTCGCCCTTGGCGTATTTCTCTCGCAGTACGTCGTGGCTGATGGTCTGGGCGGGCAGGGCGGTGCTGTTCAGGATGGGCATGGGCAACTCCTGGCGGGTGGGTCACTGCACTGCTGGGAGGGCGTGGCAGCGATCAGGTGAACTGTATGGAAATCCAGTCTCGCGGTCTGTCGGAAGACCCCTTCGGTGCCGTGGGCTGTAGTACGCCGACTCGTTCATGATCTTTCAAGATATATCATTGATTTATCTTGAGCTTATTGGGAGAGCGTGATGACTGAAGAATGGATGCACCCGGGGCGCGGCGGCGGTCGAGGCCATGGCCATCGGCGTCCAGGCGCCGACACGCTGGCCGAGGGGGCGATGGAAGGCCGCGGCGGCGGCCGGCGCCCGCGCCAGCTGGAGCCCGGCGACCTTCGCCTGCTGATGCTCCATGCATTGGCCGCCCAGCCGAGCCATGGCTATGAACTGATCAAGGCGATCGGAGAGTGGGTCGGGGGCGACTACACCCCCAGCCCGGGCACTGTCTATCCGACGCTGGCGTTGCTGGAGGACCTGGGTCTCGCTCGCTCGGAAGCCAGCGATGGTGGCCGCAAGCGCTTCCACCTGACGCCCCAGGGCGAGGCGGAACGGGGCGCGCAGGCGCAGGCGATCACGGCGGTGCTGGAGCGTTTGGAGCAGGCCCGGGCCCGTGCCCACGCACGCCGGTTGCCGGAAATCCGCCGCGCGATGGAAAACCTGAAGATGGCGCTGCGCCTGCGTCTGGAAGGCGAGATGGCGTCGACGGAACTCGTCCGCCGGCTCGCCGAGATCATCGACCGCGCCGCGGTCGAGGTGGAACGCGCCTGAGTGGCGCCCCGACAGAGAGACCGACCATGAAGCAACACCGTTACCAGATTACCGTCGAACACTTGGCCGATGCGCACGGCAACCCGTCCACTCACGCCGAGCCGCTTCGCTTCGAGGCCGGCAACCACGACGACATCCTCGCCATCGCCGGCCGCATGCGGAGCCGCGGCGAATTCCCGCCCGACACTGCCAACGCGCTGGCGGTGGGCCTGAAGCTGTTCAGCGAAGTGATGCTGGAGAACCGCGGCCATCCGCTCTTCGTGGATTTCGCGCCGCACTTCCGCGCCTTCATGCAGCACCTGAAGAATGGCGCGCAAAGGTCCGGCGCAGACGCGACCGCAGCCGAAGCCGCGCCCGGCTCGGACCCTCAGTAGTTGAGCCGCTCCGGCCGCAGCTCCTGCAGGATGGTGGTCGCGATCTCCTCGATCGACTTGGTGGTGGTCGACAGCCAGCGGATGCCGGCGCGGCGCATCATGGCCTCGGCTTCGCTCACCTCATGGCGGCAGTTCTCGAGGCTGGCATAGCGCGAGTTGGGTCGCCGCTCGTTGCGGATCTCGGCCAGTCGTTCCGGCTGGATCGTCAGGCCGAAGATTTTCTTGCGGAAGGCGATCAGCGCTGGCGGCAATTGCCGGCGGTCGAAGTCCTCGGGGATCAGCGGGTAGTTCGCCGCCTTCAGCCCATGCTGCATGGCGAGGTAGAGCGAGGTCGGCGTCTTGCCGCTTCGGCTCACCCCCACCAGGATCACGTCTGCCGCCTCCAGGTCAGCATGGCTCTGGCCGTCGTCGTGCTGCAGGCTGAAGTCGATGGCGGCGATGCGGTCGTGGTATTCCTTGCTCTTGCTGATGTCCGAGAAGCGCCCGATACGGTGGTTGGATTTCATCGCCAGCTCGATCTCCAGCGGCCGCACGAAGGTGCCGAACAGGTCGAGCAGCATGCCCTTGCAGCCGGTCTCGATTACCTCCAGCACTTCCATGTTGGCCAGCGTGGTGAAGACGATGGGGCGGTAGCCTTCGAGCTCGGCCGTGTGGTTGATCTGGCGCACCGCCTGGTGGGCCTTGTCCACCGTGTCGGTGAATGGCATGCGCACGTGGCGCGCCTTGAGCTCGAACTGGTTGAGCACGGCATTGCCGAAGGTCTCGGCGGTGATGCCGGTGCCGTCCGAAACGAAGAAAACGGTGCGCTTGTGCATGGGGGCGGCCTGTAGTTTCTGTCCTGCGGCGGCGGTCCGGACCGCCGCCTACAATCCTGCAGATTATCGGCGCGTGCCCTCCGCGCGCCGCACCCGCATCCCTTCCCATGCAGTCGCCTCGCGCACCCAGAGCTAGAAGAACGATCGCGCCCTGCTGTCCGCTGCATGGAACGCACCGCTTTTTAAACTCCGGAGTCTTCCCATGTCTGCACTGTTCGAAGCGACCGCCCTGGTCGTGCCCTTCGAAAACCTGAGGATGAGCGATGTCGAGGCCGTTGGCGGCAAGAACGCCAGCCTCGGCGAGATGATTTCCCAACTGCCCGAGGGCGTGCGCGTGCCCACCGGCTTCGCGACCACCGCCCATGCCTTCCGCGAGTTCCTGGCGCATGAAGGCCTGACCGAACGCATCGCCCAGCGCCTGGCCACCCTCGACATCGAGGACGTGCGTGCCCTGGCCGCCGCCGGCGCTGAGATCCGCGGCTGGATCGAAGCCCAGCCCTTCCCCGCCAACCTCGAGACGGCGGTGCGTGAGCACTTTGCCCAACTGAGCGCGGGCAATGACCAGGCCAGCTTCGCGGTGCGTTCTTCCGCCACCGCCGAGGATCTGCCCGATGCCTCTTTCGCCGGCCAGCAGGAGACCTTCCTGAATGTCGTCGGCATCGAGGACGTGCTGCACAAGATGAAGGAGGTGTTCGCCTCCCTCTACAACGACCGCGCCATCAGCTACCGCGTGCACAAGGGCTTCGCCCATGACGTGGTCGCTCTGTCGGCCGGCGTGCAGCGCATGGTGCGCTCCGACCTGGGCGCCGCGGGCGTCATGTTCACCATCGACACCGAATCGGGCTTCGACCAGGTCGTCTTCATCACCTCCAGCTACGGCCTGGGCGAGACGGTGGTGCAGGGCGCCGTCAACCCCGACGAGTTCTATGTGCACAAGCCGATGCTCGAAGCCGGCAAGCGCGCGGTGATCCGCCGGAATCTGGGCTCCAAGCTTATCCAGATGGAATTCGCCACGCCCGAGGAGAAGAAGGCCTCGGGCAAGCTGGTCAAGACCACCGACGTCAAGACCGAGCTGCGCAACCGCTATTCGCTGACCGACGCCGAGGTCGAGCAACTGGCGAAGTACGCCCTGGTCATCGAGAAGCACTACGGCCGCCCGATGGACATCGAGTGGGGCAAGGACGGCACCGACGGCGAGCTCTACATCCTGCAGGCCCGCCCCGAAACGGTGAAGAGCCAGCAGCAGGGCAAGGTCGAACAGCGCTTCAAGCTCAAGGGCAAGAGCACCGTTCTGGCCGAAGGCCGCGCCATCGGCCAGAAGATCGGCACCGGCCCCGTGCGCCTGGTGCACAGCATCAGCGAAATGGACAAGGTGCAGGCCGGCGACGTGCTGGTCACCGACATGACCGACCCCAACTGGGAGCCGGTGATGAAACGCGCCAGCGCCATCGTGACCAACCGCGGCGGCCGCACCTGCCACGCGGCCATCATCGCGCGCGAGCTGGGCATCCCGGCCGTGGTGGGCTGCGGTGACGCAACCAGCCTGCTTAAAGACGGCACGCTCGTCACCGTAAGCTGCGCCGAGGGCGACACCGGCCACATCTACGACGGCCTGCTGGAGACCGAGGTCACCGAGGTGCAGCGCGGCGCGATGCCCAAGATCGCGACCAAGATCATGATGAACGTGGGCAACCCGCAGCTCGCCTTCGACTTCGCGCAGTTGCCCAACGAGGGCGTGGGCCTGGCGCGGCTGGAGTTCATCATCAACAACAACATCGGCGTGCACCCGAAGGCCATCCTGGACTATCCGCAGGTCGACCCCGACCTGAAGAAGGCCGTGGAATCGGTGGCCCGCGGCCATGCCTCGCCCAAGGCCTTCTACGTCGACAAGGTGGCCGAAGGTGTCGCCACCATCGCGGCGGCCTTCTGGCCCAAGCCGGTGATCGTGCGCCTGTCGGACTTCAAGTCGAACGAGTACCGCAAGCTGATCGGCGGCAGCCGCTACGAGCCGGAAGAAGAAAACCCGATGCTGGGTTTCCGCGGCGCGGCGCGCTACATCAGCGCCGAATTCGGCGAGGCCTTCGCCATGGAGTGCGAGGCGCTCAAGCGCGTGCGCAACGAGATGGGCCTGACCAACGTGCAGATCATGGTGCCCTTCGTGCGCACGCTGAAGCAGGCCGAGCGCGTGACGACGCTGCTGGGTGAGCACGGCCTCAAGCGCGGCGAGAACGAGCTCAAGATCATCATGATGTGCGAAGTGCCCAGCAACGCCATCCTGGCCGACGAGTTCCTGCAGTATTTCGACGGGTTCTCGATCGGCTCGAACGACCTGACGCAGCTCACCCTGGGCCTGGACCGCGATTCCGGTCTGGAACTGCTGGCGGCCGACTTCGACGAGCGCGATCCAGCCGTGCAGGCCATGCTCTCGCGCGCCATCGAGGCGTGCAAGAAGCAGGGCAAGTACGTCGGCATCTGCGGCCAGGGCCCCAGCGACCATCCCGACTTCGCCCTGTGGCTGGCGGACCAGGGCATCGCGTCGATCTCGCTCAACCCGGACAGCGTGATCGAGACCTGGCAGCGTCTGGCGCAGCGCTGATCGCAGCCTGCAGTGTTGCCAGACCGTCCCGGCATGTCGTCGGGACGGACGAACATGAAAAGGGCGGCCCGTCTGTGCGGGCCGCCTTTGTCTTTGCAGCTTCTGGGAGGCCGATGGCGAGGTCGGCCCGTTTCAGCATATACTCGTGGGCTTTCCCTTGCCACACTGCCTGGACGCGGCGGGTGGCTTTTCTGGACTGCGCGCATGCGCGCCTGGTCCGCAAACCCCCAAGGAGTGTCATGCGTCACTACGAAATCATTCTGCTGATCCATCCTGATCAAAGCGAGCAGGTTCCGGCCATGCTGGAGCGTTACAAGGGCATGATCGCCGCCGGCAACGGCAAGGTGCATCGTGTCGAAGACTGGGGCCGCCGCCAGCTGGCCTACCAGATCAACAAGCTGAACAAGGCCCACTACCTGTGCGTCAACATCGAGGCCGACCAGGCCGTGATGTCCGAACTGGAGCATGCCTTCAAGTTCAACGACGCCGTGCTGCGCCACCTGACCGTGCTGAAGAAGAAGGCCGACACCGGCCCCTCCTCGATGATGAAGACCGTCGAGCGCGAGGAAGCCCGCAAGGCCCAGCAGGCCGAGTACGCCGCCAACAACAGCAGCAACTGATGTGGCTGCGCCCGCGGCGGCCAACCACCTGCTCCTGACGGCCTGCATCGAAGAGATCGCCGCCTTGCGTTTCACCCCGGCCGGGCTTCCGGCCATCGACCTGCGGCTCGACCATGAGTCGACCCAGGACGAAGCCGGACAGACTCGGCAGGTGAAGGCGGCACTCAAGGCAGTGGCCTTTGGCGCAGTGGCCGAGCGGCTCGCGCGGCAGGCGCTGGGCAGCCAGTGGCGGTTCCAGGGTTTCCTGGCCAACCCCCGCAGCGGCAAGCACCCTGTGCTCCACGTCACGGATTTTCAGCAAGATTAATTTTCGACAGAGGTCCCTCAATGGCCACGTTCAAGAAATTCAACAAGGACAAGCGTCCGAAGCGCAACACCCAGTCGCTGCTCTTCAAGCGCAAGCGTTTCTGCCGCTTCACCGTCGCCGGTGTGGAAGAGATCGACTACAAGGACATCGACACCCTGCGCGACTTCGTCGGCGAGAACGGCAAGATCGTCCCCGCCCGCCTGACCGGCACCCGCGCCATCTACCAGCGTCAGCTGAACACCGCGATCAAGCGTGCCCGCTTCCTCGCGATGCTGCCGTACAGCGACCAGCACCGCGTCTGAGCCGGAAGGAATCCATCCCATGCAAGTCATTCTTCTGGACAAGATCGTCAACCTCGGCGCGCTTGGCGACATCGTCAAGGTCAAGGACGGTTACGCCCGCAACTTCCTGATCCCCACTGGCCGTGCGCGCCGCGCCACCGAGTCGGCCAAGGCCGAGTTCGAAGCCAAGCGTGCCGAACTGGAAAAGGCTGCTGCCGCCAAGCTGGCCGAAGCCCAGTCCCAGGGCGAGAAGCTGTCCGGCTCCACCGTCAAGCTGACCCAAAAGGCCGGCGTGGACGGCCGCCTGTTCGGCTCCGTGACCAACAACGACATCGCCGACGAACTGAAGAAGTCCGGCTACGACGTGGCCAAGTCGCAAGTGCGTCTGCCCAACGGCCCGATCAAGACCGTGGGCGACACCACGGTGAGCGTGGCCCTGCACACGGACGTGGTCGTCGAGATCACCGTCACGGTCTACGGCGAAACCGCCTGATCCCCCTGCGAACGGCCGGCGCATCGCGCCTACCCTCGCAACCCAAGGCCGCCTCCGGGCGGCCTTGTCATTGGTGCATCGGCCAGTTGTCCCGGCCTGCGCACTGGAAGCCCACGGGTTGTCCCCAGACTTATCCCGTGACTTGGCTGCCATGGCGGCCTAGCATCGCCGACTGCCCTGCACGCCATGTCCGCTGTCTTTTCTCCCTTCGCTCCCAACGACCCTTCCGGTGACCGCCAGGTGGCACAGCTGCGCGTGCCGCCGAACTCTGTGGAGGCCGAATCCAGCGTGCTGGGCGGCCTGCTGCTGGACAACAGCGCCTGGGATCGTGTGGGCGATCTGCTCACCGAGGGCGACTTCTACCGCCACGAACACAAGCTGATCTTTGCTGCCGTCGGCCAGCTGATCAACGGCAACAAGCCGGCGGACGTGATCACGGTGCACGAGCACCTGCAGAACCTCGGCCAGTCCGAGGAGACGGGCGGCCTGGCCTACCTCAACTCGCTGGCGCAGTTCGTGCCCAGCGCGAGCAATATCCGCCGTTACGCCGAGATCGTGCGCGAGCGCGCGGTGCTGCGAAAGCTGATCTCCGCCGCGGACGAGATCTCCACCGCCGCCTTCAACCCGCAGGGCAAGGCCGTGGACAAGATCCTGGACGAGGCCGAGCAGAAGATCTTCAACATCGGCGAAGAGGGCTCGCGCAACAAGCAGGGTTTTCACAGCATGGACTCGCTGGTGGTCGAACTGCTGGACCGCGTGACCGAGATGGCCGACAACCCCAACGACATCACGGGGGTGCCGACCGGCTTCTACGACTTCGACCGCATGACCTCGGGCATGCAGGCCGGCGACATGATCGTGCTGGCGGCGCGCCCGTCCATGGGCAAGACCTCGCTGGCCATCAACATCGCCGAGCATGTGGCGCTCAACGAGGGGCTGCCGGTGGCGGTGTTCTCGATGGAAATGGGCGCCTCGCAGCTTGCAGTGCGTATCGTGGGTTCCATCGGCCGCATCGATCAGGGTCACCTGCGCACCGGCAAGTTGACCGACGAGGAGTGGCCGCGCCTGACCGAGGCCATCGAGAAGCTGCGCAACATCTCGCTGCACATCGATGAGACGCCGGGCCTGTCCACCAGCGAGCTGCGCGCCAATGCGCGGCGCCTGGCGCGCCAGTGCGGCCAGCTGGGCCTGATCGTGGTCGACTACCTCCAGCTGATGAGCGTTTCGGGCGGCATGGCCGACGAGAACCGCGCGACGGCAGTGGGCGAGATTTCGCGTGGCCTCAAGATGTTGGCCAAGGAGCTCAAGTGCCCGGTGATCGCGTTGTCGCAGTTGTCGCGGGGCGTGGAAAGCCGCACGGACAAGCGCCCCATGATGAGCGACCTGCGCGAATCGGGCGCCATCGAGCAGGACGCGGACGTGATCATGTTCATCTACCGCGACGACTACTACAACAAGGACTCCAAGGAACCCGGCGTCGCCGAAGTGATCATCGCCAAGCAACGTAACGGCCCGACGGGCACGGTGAAGCTGGCTTTCCTGAAGCCTCTGACGAAGTTCGAGAACCTGGCAGGCGGCTTCGGCGGTGATGACTTCTGAGTAGAAGCGACCGCCGACTTGCTGCTGCTGCGCCGCAGCGGCCGGCCGGCGTGGCTGGACGCACACTTAGTGCTCAGTGTGCGGTGCGCCTTCGTGGCTATCAGCGCGGCCCATTCAGTGAGCGCCGACAGTCGGCCGCTCAGATGGTGCGGCCTTCGGCGCAGTTGGCTTCAATGCGGCGACGCAGGTCCGCGAGTGTGCGGCCGGGCTCGTCCCTGAAGACGTCCTCCAGCATCTGTGCGTCGCGGATCCGGTCCATGCGGAAGGCGCGGAAGTCCTGCCGCAGCTCGCACCAGGCGGCCAACGTCCAGACCTTCCCCCAATAGAAGCAGCCCAGCGGGCGCACCTGGCGCTCGCTGGCCTTGCCGCCCTCGTCGCGGTAGTCGAGCCACAGCTTGCGGCGCGCCTGCACCGCCTCGCGCAGGGTGCGAAGGTGTGCCCGCGTCACGTCGTCCAGTGCGATGGCCGGCGCATACAACGCCAGTGATTCGGCCGCCGCGCGCGACGCCATGGGCAACACCGACAGGATCTTGCCCAGCGCCCCGTCGATGCTGGCGCCGAGGGCTGGATCGACCCAGCTTTGCGCCAGCCGCGCCGCGGCGACCAGCGCGCGGGCCTCGTCCTGCGTGAACATCAAGGGGGGCAGGTCGAACCCCTGGCCCAGCCGGTAGCCGATGCCGGCTTCACCCTCGAGCGGCACGCCCTGTCGTTGCAGGTCGGCGATGTCGCGGTAGACCGTGCGTTCCGACACTTCAAGCCGTCCGGCCAGGAAGGCAGCGGTGGTCAGGCGCCGACCGCGGATCAACTGGACGATCTGGAAGAGGCGGTCGGCGCGGCGCATGGGTCCGAAGTGCGGTTCAGTGGGGCGATGGGAAATCGAGCGTGGCCTGCATCGCGCTTGCGATCAGGTGCATGTCGTCGGGGCTGACCTCGAATAGGCCGAAGCGCAGCTTATAGCCCCAGTGGCGTGAGTCGCGGGTGAACGCCAGTCGGTCGAGCAGGCCTGAGATGGCCGCCTCGCGGGCTTCGGCATAGTGCACATCGCGCCGCCAGGGCACGAAGCCGTTGCCCATGTCGGCCTGGTAAGGCCGGCCGGTTGCCACGGTGCCGACGGACACGAAGGCCTGCAGCCGACTGCTGCCGCCGAAGCGCTCGGTTGGGGCGTAGTAGGCCACGCAGTCGCCGGGCGCCAAGCGCTTCAGGGGTTCTCCGCGGCCATGGCAGACCTGCATGAAGCCGGCCGGCCGGTGGTCGCGGCCCAGACGCGCATGCTCGGCGCTGGCCACGGCGATCCAGCAGCGAGCCACTCGCGGGCGCCGGTTCGCGACCGGCATCAGCAGTCCAATCGGTGCAGTGGGCACGGGCTCACTCCTTGGCGTGCAGTCCGACCAGATTGCCTTCCGGATCGCGCAGCAGCGCGAAGTAGCCGACCTCAGGCGCGATCAAGGTGCGCGGCGTGACGACCCGGCCGCCCGCCTCGACGGCACGGTCGAGGGCGGCCTGCACGCTGGGCGCGCAGTCGAGATAGACGACGGTACCGCCTTCGGTGGCCTTGTGGCCGGGGCGGTGCGCCAGGCAGCCGCCGGCGGCCGGCTTGTCGTGGGCGAACACGACCATCGTGTCGCCGCCCAGGTCTTCGGTGCCACGCATGGGCCGGTCCAGCAGGCGTTCATAGAAGCGCTGGGCGGCGGCGAGATCGGCGACGGGAATGTCGAACCAGGTGTTGGCGTTGCGCATGGAAAGGCTCCTCGTTGGGGTTGAACAGGAGCGTGATGCTGCGCCGGGACTCCTGACAGCGTGTTGTCAGGAGGCTGACGGGGTGCATCGGCAGCCGTGCGACATTCAAGAAAAAGCCCGCGCGACCTTGCGGCGGCGCGGGCTGTTGGCGGTCCGACGGACGAGGGTCAGAGCACGTCGCTGGCGAAGTCGGCCAGCCGCGAGCGCTCGCCGCGCGCCAGCGTGATGTGGCCGCTGTGCGGCCAGCCCTTGAAACGGTCGACCGCGAAGGTAAGGCCCGACGAGCCCTCGGTGAGGTAGGGCGTGTCGATCTGCGCCAGGTTGCCCATGCAGATGATCTTGGTGCCTGGGCCCGCGCGGGTGATCAGCGTCTTCATCTGCTTGGGCGTCAGGTTCTGCGCCTCGTCGATGATCACGTACTTGTTGAGGAAGGTGCGGCCGCGCATGAAGTTCATGCTCTTGATCTTGATCTTGGATCGGATCAGTTCATTGGTGGCCGCGCGGCCCCATTCGCCGGCACCGCCGTTGTCGCCCTTGGCCAGGAACTCCAGGTTGTCGTCCAGTGCGCCCATCCAGGGGCCCATCTTCTCTTCTTCGGTACCAGGCAGGAAGCCGATGTCCTCGCCCACGCTCACGGTGGCGCGGGTCATGATGATCTCGGTATAGCGGCGGTCGTCGAGCACCTGCGTCAGGCCCGAGGCCAGGGCCATCAGCGTCTTGCCCGTGCCGGCGGTGCCGGTCAGGGTGACGAAGTCGATGTCCGGGTCCATGAGCAGGTTCATGGCGAAGTTCTGCTCGCGGTTGCGCGTGGTCACGCCCCAGACGGCGTTCTTGCCCGAGCTGTAGTCCTTGAGCGTCTTGAGCACCGCCGTCTTGTCGCGCACTTCGGTCACGCGGGCGTACATGCTCGGCTCGCCCGGGGCCTCGAAGTAGACGAACTGGTTGATGTAGAGGCTGGGCACCAGCGGTCCGGTGATGCGGTAGAAGGTGCTGCTGCCGGACTGCCAGCTCTCCACGGCCTTGCTCTGGCGCGTCCAGAAGTCGGGTGGCAGCGCAAGCGAGCCTGAATACAGCAGGTCGCCGTCCTCGAGCGCCTTGTCGTTCTGGTAGTCGTCGGCGGCCAGGCCCAGGGCACGCGCCTTGACGCGCATGTTGATGTCCTTGGACACCAGCACCACCTCGCGCCGGTCCGCGCCCTTGTTCTTCTCGTGCAGCGCTCGAAGCGCCTGGACCACGCCCAGGATCTGGTTGTCTGCCTTGCCCTGCGGCAGGCTGGTGGGCAACTGGTAATCGAGCGGCTGGGTCTGGAAGTACAGCCGGCCGCCCGCTTCCTTGTGGCCGGTGGTGTCGAGCTTGAGCCCTTCGCTCATGTCGGCGCCCTGCGCGCCGGCCAGGGCGTCGAGCGTGCGGCTGGCCTGGCGGCCGTTGCGCGCAACTTCGGTCGTGCCCTTCTTGTGGCCGTCCAGTTCCTCCAGCACGATCATCGGAAGGTAGATGTCGTGTTCCTCGAAGCGGAACAGGCAGGTCGGGTCGTGCAGGAGCACATTGGTGTCGAGCACGAAGAGGCGCTTGGGACCCGTCTTCTTCACGCTGCGCTTGCGGCGGTCCTGCGCCGGCTCTTCGACGACGCGGCTGGCCAGCGGGGCGGGCGGCAGGGGAGCGACGACCGGTTCCGAAGCGCGCGCGGTCGCTGCAACGGTGGGCGGCGCCAGCGGGGCGCCGCCTGCGTCGGGCAACTGGCGGTCATCGAACAGCGTGGGAGATTCTTTCCGCGCGTCCGTCTGCCGTTCAGCCGAAGTACGGCGCGCCTTGGGGGCGGCGCGCGCCGGTGCGTCGAGCGCTTCCGGCGAAAGCAGGGCTGCACGCTTGGTCGGGGCGGGGGGCAGGGGCATGGAGGAACAGGCTCGCTGAAAAAACGCGCACGAAGGCGCTGGGGCCGAAAAACGAAAAAGCCGCCTGGAGACCAGTGCGGCTTCTTTCGGGGGATGCTGTCGTCGTGCTCAACGGCATGGACCCATTATGCACATCGGCAAGGGCCTGCCTGTTGACGGACAACGCGCCTTGGCGCTGCGCGTCTGGATGGCAATCAGGCAGCCTTCTTCAGAGCCTTGACTTCCTTGAGGACCTCGTCCACGTGACCTGGGACCTTGAGGCCACGCCATTCGGCCTTGAGCACGCCGTCCGGTCCAATCAGGAAGGTGCTGCGCTCGATGCCCTTGACCTTCTTGCCGTACATGATCTTGTTCTTGACCACACCGAACATGTGGCACATCTTTTCTTCGGTGTCGGCAATCAGTTCAAAGGGCAACTCGAGTTTGGCCTTGAACTCATCATGCGACTTCATGTTGTCGCGCGACACGCCGAAGACCACCGCGCCGGCCTTCACGAAATCCTTGTAGTGATCGCGGAACTGCATGGCCTCGGTGGTGCAGCCGGGCGTGTTGTCCTTGGGGTAGAAGTACAGCACGACGGTCTGACCGAGGTGCGTGGTGTTCGAGACCTTGATTCCGCCGGTGGCGCTGGCATCGAATTCGGGAATGGGTTTGTTGACAACGATCGCCATGAAACTTGTAATCTCCGCTCTGGGTTCCCGAGGAATGACGCGAAACCTGGGTTCTTCGATGCCACGGGATTGCGCTCCACGACGCCATCGCCTGCAGTTATTCGAGGAAACGCGGTCCGGTCTGCAACCGCCGATTTTATCCCGATTGCAAATCAGCGGATAGCCGTCGGTGCTTCCAAAAGAAGGGCTGCGACCACATGGCGCCCCTCGGCGGCCAGGATGTTGTAGGTGCGGCAGGCTGCCGCGGTGTCCATGGTCTCCACCCCGGTGCCGGCCGCGATCAGGGGCGCGATCCAAGCAGGCTTGGGAAAGCGGATGCGATCGCCGCTGCCGAAGATCACCACTTCGGCCTTCAACTCGGCCAGTTGCGCGAAGTGGGCCGATGTCAATGCATCGAAGCGATCGCACGGCCAGTCGAAACGCTCGTCGCGCGAGCCCACCACCACGCTCGTTTCCACCCGCTGACCATTGAGGGCGACCCATCCGGGCCCGGTCGCGGTGACGGTCTGGACGTCGTGTTTGTCGGGCTGGAGCTTCATCGGGCGGGGGCTTTCATCTGTGTTCCAATTGTAGGTTTCCCCTTTTTGTGCGCCCCTCGGAGGGACTTTGAAAGCGATCAAGAAATCGGCCAAGCTGGCCCATGTGCTGTACGACATCCGCGGTCCCATCATGGACGCGGCCAAGCAGATGGAGGAAGAGGGCCAGAAGATCATCAAGCTGAACATCGGCAACCTCGCGCCCTTCGGCTTCGATGCGCCCGAAGAGGTGCAGCAGGACATGATCCGCCACCTGCCGGCGTCGGCGGGCTACTCCGACAGCAAGGGCATCTTTGCCGCGCGCAAGGCGGTGATGCACTACACCCAGCAGCAGGGCATCGCCGGCGTCACGCTCGAGGACATCTACCTCGGCAACGGTGCCAGCGAGCTGATCGCCATGGCCACCAATGCGCTGCTGGACGACGGCGACGAATTGCTGCTGCCCGCGCCCGACTATCCGCTGTGGACAGCCGTCACCAGCCTCTCTGGTGGCAAGCCGGTGCACTACCTGTGCGACGAGGCCAACCAGTGGATGCCCGACCTGGACGACATCCGCGCCAAGATCACGCCGCGCACCAAGGGCATCGTGGTGATCAATCCGAACAACCCGACGGGCGTGGTCTACAGCGACGAGCTGCTCAAGGGGCTGGTCGAGATCGCCCGCGAGCATGAACTGGTGCTGCTGGCCGACGAGGTCTACGACAAGGTGCTGTACGACGGCGTCAAGCACACGGCGCTGGGCAGCCTGTCCACCGACGTGCTGACGCTCACCTTCAACTCGCTGTCCAAGAGCTACCGCTCCTGTGGCTACCGCGCGGGCTGGATGGTGGTGTCGGGCGACAAGCGTGCCGCCAGCGACTACATCGAAGGCCTGAACATGCTGGCCAACATGAAGCTGTGCTCCAACGTGCCGGGTCAGTGGGCCATCCAGACGGCGCTGGGTGGCTACCAGAGCATCAACGAGCTGGTCGGCCCCGGCGGCCGGCTGCGCCGCCAGCGGGACCTGGCCTACGACCTGATCACCTCGATCCCCGGCGTGAGCTGCGTCAAGCCGCAGGCGGCGCTGTACATGTTCCCGCGGCTCGACCCCAAGGTCTATCCCATCGCGGACGACCGGCAGTTCTTCCTCGAACTGCTCAAGGAAACCCGCGTGATGCTGGTGCAGGGCACGGGCTTCAACTTCCCCGACCAGCAGCATTTCCGCATCGTCTTCCTGCCACATGAAGACGACCTGCGCGAGGCCATCGGCCGCATCGAGCGCTTCCTCGCGCGCTACCGCCAGCGCCACGCCTGAGCGCTTCCATGCGCCGCGCATCCAGATGAATGAAGAGGGAGTGACCCGCTATGACGACTGAATCCATGAAACCCATCCAGATCGGCCTGCTCGGCATCGGCACCGTGGGCAGCGGTACCTTCGAGGTGCTGCGCCGCAACCAGGAAGAGATCCGCCGCCGCGCCGGCCGCGGGATCGAGATCGCCATGGTGGCCGACCTCGACACCGAGCGCGCCCGCCGCGTGGTGGGCGAGGGCGTGAAGGTGGTGGGCGACGCCCGCGAGGTGATCGCCAATCCCGAGATCGACATCGTGATCGAGCTGATCGGCGGCTACGGCATCGCCAAGGCGCTGGTGCTCGAGGCCATCGCGGCCGGCAAGCACGTGGTCACGGCCAACAAGGCCCTGCTGGCCGTGCATGGCACCGAGATCTTCGCGGCCGCCCACCAGCGCGGCGTGATGGTGGCCTTCGAGGCCGCGGTGGCCGGCGGCATCCCGATCATCAAGGCGTTGCGCGAAGGCCTGACGGCCAACCGCATCGAATGGATCGCCGGCATCATCAACGGCACCACCAACTTCATCCTGTCGGAAATGCGGGACAAGGGCCTGGACTTCGGCACCGTGCTGAAAGAAGCGCAGCGTCTGGGCTATGCCGAGGCCGATCCCACCTTCGACATCGAAGGCGTGGACGCCGCCCACAAGCTCACGCTGATGAGCGCCATCGCCTTCGGCGTGCCGGTGCAGTTCGACAAGGCCTATGTCGAAGGCATCACGCAGCTGGCCGCGCAGGACATCAAGTACGCCGAGCAGCTGGGTTACCGCATCAAACTCCTGGGCGTGACGCGCCGGACGGCCAAGGGCATCGAGCTGCGCGTGCACCCTACGCTGGTGCCGACCAAGCGCCTGCTGGCCAATGTGGAGGGCGCCATGAATGCCGTGGTCGTGCACGGCGACGCCGTCGGCACCACGCTGTACTACGGCAAGGGCGCGGGCAGCGAGCCCACGGCCAGCGCCGTGATCGCCGACCTGGTGGACATCACCCGCCTGCATTCGGCCGACGTGCAGCACCGGGTGCCATACCTCGCTTTCCATCCGCAGTCGATGAGCGACCTGCCGGTGTTGCCCATGAGCGAGGTCACCAGCAGCTACTACCTGCGCCTGCGCGTGGCCGACCAGGCCGGCGTGCTCGCCAAGGTGACGGGCCTGCTCGCCACCGCCGGCATCAGCATCGACGCCGTGCTGCAGCGCGAGGCCGAGGACGTGGGCGGCGAAGGCTCCACCGACACCGACTTGATCATCCTCACGCACGACGCGCGCGAAGGCGCGGTGGACAGCGTGATCGCCGAACTGCAGGCGCTGCCCACGGTGCTCGCCCCGGTGGTGCGCCTGCGCAAGGAAGAACTGCGCTGAAGACGCCGCGATGAACTACCTTTCCACCCGTGGGGACCCGACGCCCCGCAAGTTCTGCGAGATCCTGCTCGAAGGCCTGGCCCCTGATGGCGGCCTGTACCTGCCCGAGCGCTATCCGCAGGTTGATGCCGCCATGCTCGCGCGCTGGCGCACGCTGGCCTACCACGAGCTGGCCTTCGAGATCCTGTCGCTCTACATCGACGACATCCCGGCCGACGACCTGCGCGCCCTGTGCGCGAAGACGTACACCGAAGAGGTCTTCGGTACGGCCGACATCACGCCGCTGCGCGAGCTGGAGGACGGCGTCTACCTCGAAGGTCTGTCCAACGGCCCGACGCTCGCCTTCAAGGACATGGCGATGCAGCTACTGGGCAACCTGTTCGAGTACGAACTGGGTCGCCGCGGCGAGCAACTCAACATCCTGGGCGCCACCAGCGGCGACACCGGCAGCGCCGCCGAATACGCGATGAAGGGCAAGAAGGGCGTGCGCGTCTTCATGACCTCGCCCGACGGCCGGATGAGTCCCTTCCAGCAGGCGCAGATGTTCAGTCTGCAGGACGCCAACATCCACAACATCGCCGTCACCGGCGTGTTCGACGACTGCCAGGACATCGTCAAGGCGGTGAGCAACGACCTAGCCTTCAAGCGCCAGTACCGCATCGGCACGGTCAACTCGATCAACTGGGCGCGTCTGTTGGCCCAGGTCGTCTACTACTTCAAGGGCTGGATCGAGGCCACGGGTCCGCACGGCGGCGAAGTGAGCTTCACCGTGCCCTCGGGCAACTTCGGCAACGTCTGCGCTGGCCATGTGGCGCGCATGATGGGCCTGCCGATCCGCAAGCTGGTGGTCGCCACCAACGAGAACGACGTGCTCGACGAGTTCTTCCGCACCGGCGTCTACCGCGTTCGCGGCGCGGTCGACACGCACGAGACCTCCAGCCCGTCCATGGACATCAGCAAGGCCAGCAACTTCGAGCGCTTCGTGTTCGACCTGCTGGGCCGCGACGGCGGGCGTACCAAGGCGCTGTTCCAGGACGCGCTGGCGCGCGAGGGCCGCTTCGACCTGAGCGCCGACCCGGTCTTCGCCGATGCGGCGGGCCGCTTCGGCTTCCGCTCCGGCCGCAGCACGCATGCCGACCGCCTGGCCACCATCCGCGACACCGACGAGCGCTTTGCCGTGCTCATCGACACCCACACGGCCGATGGGCTGAAGGTGGCGCGCGAACACGTCGAGCCCGGCGTGCCGATGGTCGTGCTGGAAACGGCGCTGCCCATCAAGTTCGCCGCCACCATCGTGGAAGCCCTGGGCCGCGAGCCCGACCGGCCGGCCAGGTTCGAGGGCATCGAGTCGCTGCCCAAGCGCGTGGTGCGCATGCCGGCCGACGCCGAGCAGGTCAAGCGCTACATCGCCGAGCACTGCGCCGCATGAAGGTCGTGGTCTTTGCCGGCTACTCCGGGGCGGGCAAGACCACCCTGGTCGAGCGGGTGATCGCCGAGTTGCGCGGCCAGGGCCAGCGCGTGTCGGTCATCAAGCATGCCCACCACAAATTCGACATCGACCATCCCGGCAAGGACAGCTGGCGCCATCGCCAGGCGGGCGCCTTCGAGGTGGTGGTCGCCTCCGACCGGCGCATGGCGCTGATGCGCGAATTCGAGCAGCCGACCGAGCCCGACGTGCACCACCTGCTGGCCGAACTGTGGGACGGCGTGGACTGGGTACTGGTCGAGGGCTTCAAGCACTGCGACCTGCACAAGGTCGAGGTCATGCGCCGTATCGAGCCGGGCCAGGAACCGCGTCCGGCGCTGTATCCGCTGGACGATTCCGTCTGCGCCATCGCCACCGACACGACCGAGAACCTGCCCCAGCCCACCGGCCTGCCGGTCTTCGACCTGGACGATGCCGCGGGCGTGGCGCAGTGGCTGCTGCAGAGCGGCGAACGCTTCGTCTACCACCCCGAGCACCATGTCTGACGCAACCGCTGCCCCGGCGCCAGCTGCGCGCCGCCCGCTGATGCCCCTGGACGACGCCCTGGCCCGGCTGATGGCCCAGGCGCAGCCGCTGGCGGGCATCGAGGACTGCAACACCTTCGACGCCGATGGCCGCGTGCTGGCGCGTGACCTCGTCGCGGCGCTCACCGTGCCGCCGGCGGACAACAGCGCCATGGACGGCTATGCGGTGCGCACCGCCGACTGCGCCGCGCCGGGCACGGTGCTGCGCGTGGCGCAGCGCATCCCGGCCGGCAGCACGGGCGAGCCGCTGGCGGCCGGCACGGCGGCGCGCATCTTCACCGGCGCGCCCATCCCGCCCGGTGCCGATGCCGTGGTCATGCAGGAAGACACCGAGGCACTGCCCGAAGAGGGCAGCCTGGGCCGGGTCCGTGTGACGAACCTGCCGCAGGCCGGCCAATGGATCCGCCGCGCTGGCGAGGACGTCGAGCGCGGCAGCGTGGTGCTCGCCGCCGGCCAGCGTCTCACGCCCCAGGCGCTGGGCCTGGCCGCCAGCATCGGCTTCGCCAGCCTGCCGGTGCGCCGCCGGCCGCGCGTGGCGATGCTTTCCACCGGCGACGAGCTGGTCATGCCCGGCACCATCGCGCCCGAGGCCATGCCGCCCGGCGCCATCTACAATTCCAACCGCTTCTTCCTGCGCGCGCTGCTGCTGCGCATGGGCTGCGAGGTGCAGGACCTCGGGCTGGTGCCCGACCGGCTGGAGGCCACCATCGACGGCCTGCGCGCCGCCGCCTCGCAGAACGACCTGATCATCACCACCGGCGGCGTGTCGGTGGGCGAGGAAGACCATGTGAAGGCCGCCGTGCAGTCGCTCGGCACGCTGGAGCACTGGGCGCTGGCCATCAAGCCGGGCAAGCCGTTCGCGTACGGCACCATCGCGCGGCCGGCGCTCGAAGAAGGCGGTCGCGAGCTGTGCCATGTCTGCGGGCTGCCGGGCAACCCGGTGTCCAGTTTCATGACTTTCCTGCTGCTGGTGCGGCCCTTCCTGATGGGGCTGCTGGGCACCACCCAGGCCGTGCCGGACGCGGTGCAGATGACGGCGGGCTTCGACTGGCCACGCCCCGACCGGCGGCGCGAGTTCCTGCGCGCACGCATCGGGGCCGACGGCCGTCTCGCGCTCTTCTCCAACCAGAGCTCGGGCGTGCTCACGTCGACCGTCTGGGGCGACGGGGTGATCGACAACCCCGGCGGCCAAGCCATCGCAGTCGGCGACACGGTGCGCTTCATTCCCTTCTCGGCGTGGCTGGCATGACGAAGTCCGTCCGCGTGCGCTATTTCGCGTCGATCCGCGAGGCGCTGGGCACCGCCGAAGAGACCGTCACGACGCGGGCCGAGACGCTGGGGGCCCTGCGTGACGAATTGATCGGGCGCGGCGAGCCGCATACTTCCGCCCTGGCCCGTGGACGCGCCGTGCGCCTGGCCCTAGATCAGGTGATGGCGAAGGAAGACGCGGCATTGCACGACGGCGCCGAGGTCGCGTTCTTTCCGCCCGTCACCGGCGGCTGAGCGCCGAACCGGGCCGCAGCGCTCCATGCGCACGGCCCGGGCGGTGCCGCTCAGGCGCCAGGGCACGCAGACAGCGCTTGGTCCAGCGCTAGCAGCCTGGCCTTCAACGCCACACCCGCGGTGGTCATTGGCGTGCGCAACTCGTCAGCCATTTCGCCCCGGGCGCTAAGAAGCGCCTTGACCGGCGCCGGATTGGGCTCCTCGAAAAGGCCCTCGATCAGCGGCAGCAGCGGCTGCCACAAAGCGCGGGCCTCCGGCAGCCGTCCCTCGCGCAGCAGCGCGATGACCCCGGCCAGCCGGGTGGTCTGCACATGGGCGCAGGCCGCGATGGCGCCACATCCGCCTTCGGCCACTGTCGGAAAGATCTGGGCGTCCTCGCCGGCCAGCACCTGCAGCCTGCCGTCGGCGATCAGCGCGCGGGTCTTGCCGAAATCGCCACCGCAGTCCTTGATCCCCACGATCCGCGGATGCGCGGCCAAGGCCAGCAGGCTGTCACGGGACAAGGTGCTGCCCGTGCGGTATGGGATGTCATAGACGATGACCGGCAGGGGGCTGGCATCGGCCAGCTGCAGGAACCAGTCGACCAGGCCAGCCTGCGAAGGCCGGATGTACAGCGGTGCGGGCAGCAGCACGCCGGCGAGGTCCGCACCCCGCAGGCTATGCAGCCGTGACGCCGTGTCGGCCAGGTGGTGGCCGCAGACACCGAGCACGCGCCGCAGTCCGGGTGCGGCGCGGGCAACCGTCGCCAGCACCGCCCCTTGCTCTGCATCGCTCAGGGCCGCCGCCTCGCCGGTCGAGCCGCAGACCACGAAGCCGGCGATGGGTTCGGCCGCCAGCCGGCGTACGAGGGCGCCCAACGCCGCATGGTCTACGGCGCCCTCGCGGAATGGCGTGACCAGTGGCACCCAGAGGCCCGAGAGGTCCGGCGTGGCTGGGGCGCTCGTCGAGGCACTTTGCAACGAGGGGGTGTGCGCCCGAACCGGGGTGGGCGAAGAGAGGGAAGAGGAAGAAGACACGCGTTTTCCTTGAACAGCAGGGTTCGACCGAGGACAGGCCGTCGGCGCAGGCGTGCAACAGGGAGAGACCAGGGCGGCTGCTGCCGCCCAGAGGCTGCCGTGTCGCTCATCCGACGACGGCAGCCGCAGCTCCGGTCAGATGAGCTGGGCTTTTTTGGTTTTGGCCGTGACCGCAACCGCAACACCGGCAGCCTGGACGCGATGCCAGGCGAAGACGGTATGCAGGGGGTGGGAGGCCATGGGGCGCGAGTTTAGGCGAGCCTGCGCCATCCGCCTGGACGTGGCTGCACCAGGCGGCGACGCCGCCACCGGTGACGGCAGAATGCACAAATGAAAGCTGCCCCACGCGTTCGCATCCAGACCGAGGACTTCGACCTTTCTGCCCAGGTGGCCCAACTGCGTGCGGGCAATGCCGGCGTCGGTGCCGTCTGTGCCTTCGTCGGTACGGTGCGCGACCACAACGCGGGTTCCGCCGTGGCCGCCATGGAACTCGAGCACTATCCCGGCATGACCGAGACCGCCATCGAGGCCATGATCGACGAGGCGCATCGCCGCTTCGACATCCTTGGGGCGCGCGTTGTGCACCGCGTCGGGCCCTTGCAGGCCGAGGAGCAGATCATGATGGTGGCGGTGGTCTCGGCCCACCGCGGCCAGAGCTTCCAGGCCTGCGAATTCCTGATGGACTACCTCAAGACGCAGGCCCCGTTCTGGAAGAAGGAATCCACGCCCGACGGTGCCCGCTGGGTCGACGCGCGGGTGAGCGACGACGCCGCGCTCGCGCGCTGGGGATTGCAGCTGACCAACGCATGAGCGGGCATTGCTGCGACGGACCGCCGCACGCAATGAAAAAGCCCCGCGGCGCGCGGCCGAGGGGCTGATCGACGCCGGGCACGCGGCCCGGGCCCGTGGGCACGCGGCCCCGCGGGCCCCGTGCGCTCATTGCGGCTGGAAGCCGCTGTCCTTGATGATGCGTTCCCAGGTCTGGGTGTAGCTGCGCACGCGCCCGGCGAACTGGCCCTGCGGCTCATAGTTCACATGCAGGCCCATGTCGACCAGCTTCTTCTTGGTCTCGGGCTGGGCCAGCACCTTCTGCAGCGCCGCGCTGAACTTGTCGATGACGGGCTGGGGCGTGCCCACGGGGGCGAAGACGCCGTACCAGGGATAGTCGTCGAGGTTGTCGAAGCCCAGCTCGGTGAAGGTGGGCACCTGGGGCAGCAGCGGGTCGCGCTTGGCGCCGATGGCGGCCACCACGCGGACCTTGCCGGTGCGCTGCAGTTCCATCAGGTCGGGCACGCCCGCGATGCCGGCGGCGATCTGGTTGCCCATCATGTCGGCCAGCAGGGGCGCGCCGCCGCGGTAGGGCGCGGCCTGCACGTCGATGCCGTACTTCTTGCCGATCAGCTGCGTCAGGAAGACCGGGATCGAGCCCGGCGCGGGCACGCCGATGGAGTCCTTGCCGTCCTTCTTGGTCTTCACCCACTGGACGTATTCCTGGATCGTCTTGGCGGGCGTGCCGCCTGAGACGGCCAGCACGTTGGAGAAGGTGGCGATGCCGGCCACCGGCGTGAAGTCGGTGGCGGGGTTGAAGCCGGGGTTCTTGGTCACGGCCGGCAGGATCGAGATCGTGTGGTCGTGCGAGACGAAGAAGACGTGGCCGTCGGCCGGTGCGGTCTTCAGGTACTGCGCGGCGATCTGCCCGCCCGCGCCGGCCCGGTTCTCCACCACCACCGGCGCGCCCAGTTCGTCCTTGAGCTTGTCGGCGATGGTGCGGGCCAGCGCGTCGGTGCCGGCGCCAGCCGGAAAGCCGACCAGCAGGCGGATCGGGCCGGTCGACTGGGCCTGGGCGAGGCCGGCGGCGACCAGCAGCGCGCCCAATGCGAAGGTGCGGCGCATCAGGCCCGGACGAAAGACAGAAGGCAAGGACATGGGGCAGAACTCCGAGGAAAAAAGCGAGCGTACCCGCAACGGGGCGAGGGGAATCACGCGTTTGTTGAAGGAATGATCCATGGTTTCACCAATGGATCATGCGAGAGGTTTGAGCCAACGCAAGAGATGTGCCCGCCTAGGTCTTGAATCGCTCCGCCGCAGCCCAATCTCCCCGTCAACCCGGAGGTTTTTCACCACCATGCGCCAAGACAAACTCACCACCAAGTTCCAGGAAGCCCTGGTCGACGCCCAATCGCTCGCCCTGGGCAATGACAACGCCTACATCGAACCCGCCCACCTGCTGCTGGCCATGCTGCGCCAGAGCGACGGCCCGCGCCCGCTGCTGGAACGCGCCGGCGTCAACGTGTCGGGCCTGAGCCAGGCGGCCGAGCAGGCCGTCAAGAACCTGCCGCAGGTGCAGGGCGGCGACGGCGTGCAGGTCGGCCCCGAACTCGGTCGCCTGCTGCAGGCCACCGAAAAGGAGGCCATCAAACGCAATGACCAGTTCATCGCCAGCGAGCTCTACCTGCTGGCCGTGGCCGACGCCAAGGGCAACGTGGGCGACATCGCCCGCCAGAACGGCCTGACGCGCAAGTCGCTCGAAGCGGCCATCGATGCCGTGCGCGGCGGCCAGTCGGTCAACAGCGCCGACGCCGAAGGCCAGCGCGAGGCCCTCAAGAAGTACACGCTCGACCTCACCGAGCGCGCGCGCATCGGCAAGCTCGACCCGGTGATCGGCCGCGACGAGGAGATCCGCCGCGCCATCCAGGTGTTGCAGCGCCGCAGCAAGAACAATCCCGTGCTGATCGGCGAGCCCGGCGTGGGCAAGACGGCCATCGTCGAAGGCCTGGCCCAGCGCATCGTGGCCGGCGAGGTGCCGGACTCGCTCAAGGGCAAGCGCGTCCTGTCGCTCGACCTGGCGGCACTGCTGGCCGGTGCCAAGTTCCGCGGCGAGTTCGAGGAGCGGCTCAAGAACGTGCTCAACGAGCTGGCCAAGGAAGAAGGCCAGGTCATCGTCTTCATCGACGAGATCCACACCATGGTCGGCGCCGGCAAGGCCGAGGGCGCCATGGACGCCGGCAACATGCTCAAGCCTGCCCTCGCGCGCGGCGAGCTGCACTGCATCGGTGCCACCACGCTGGACGAGTACCGCAAGTACATCGAGAAGGATGCCGCGCTGGAGCGCCGCTTCCAGAAGATCCTGGTGGGCGAGCCCAGCGTGGAGGACACCATCGCCATCCTGCGCGGCCTGCAGGAGAAGTACGAGGTGCACCACGGCGTGGAGATCACCGACGCGGCCATCGTCGCGGCGGCCGAGCTGGCCAACCGCTACATCACCGACCGCTTCCTGCCCGACAAGGCCATCGACCTGATCGACGAGGCCGCGGCCAAGATCAAGATCGAGATCGACTCCAAGCCCGAGCAGATGGACCGCCTCGACCGGCGCCTGATCCAGCTCAAGATCGAGCGCGAGGCCATGAAGAAGGAGACCGACGAGGCCTCCATGCGCCGCCTCGAACTGCTCGACCAGGAAGTGGCCAAAGTGCAGAAGGAGTACTCCGACCTGGAGGAAATCTGGAAGTCCGAGAAGGCCGCGGCCCAGGGCTCGGCCCAGATCAAGGAAGAGATCGACAAGCTGCGCTTCCAGATCGAGGAGTCGACTCGCAAGGGTGACTTCAACAAGGTCGCCGAGATCCAGTACGGCCGCCTGCCCGAGCTTGAGAAGCGCCTCAAGGAAGCGCAGGCCAAAGAAGCCGGCGCCGACGGCAAGGGCAGCGGCAACCGCCTGCTGCGCACTGAGGTGGGCGCGGAAGAGATCGCCGAGGTGGTCTCGCGTTCCACCGGCATCCCGGTGTCCAAGATGATGCAGGGCGAGCGCGAGAAGCTGCTGCGCATGGAAGACAAGCTGCACGAGCGCGTGGTGGGCCAGGACGAGGCCATCACCGCCGTGGCCAACGCCATCCGCCGTTCGCGCTCGGGCCTGTCGGACCCGAACCGGCCGACGGGCTCCTTCCTCTTCCTGGGGCCCACGGGCGTGGGCAAGACCGAACTGTGCAAGGCACTGGCGGGCTTCCTGTTCGACAGCGAGGACCACCTGATCCGCATCGACATGAGCGAGTTCATGGAGAAGCATTCGGTAAGCCGGCTGATCGGCGCGCCGCCCGGCTACGTGGGCTACGACGAAGGCGGCTACCTGACCGAGGCCGTGCGCCGCAAGCCGTACAGCGTGGTGCTGCTCGACGAGATGGAGAAGGCGCATCCGGACGTGTTCAACATCCTGCTGCAGGTGCTGGACGACGGCCGCCTGACCGACGGCCAGGGCCGCACCGTGGACTTCAAGAACACGGTGATCGTGATGACCAGCAACATCGGCTCGCCCATCATTCAGGCGATGGGGGGGCGCGACCAGCAGGAGGTGAAGGACGCGGTGTGGGACGAGCTGCGCAACCACTTCCGTCCCGAGTTCCTGAACCGGATCGACGAGACGGTGGTGTTCCACGGCCTGGACGCGAAGAACATCGAGGCCATTGCCGCCATCCAGCTGCAGGTGCTCAAGGCGCGCCTGGCCAAGCTCGAGATCGGTCTGGACGTGGCGCCGGCAGCGCTGGCCGAAGTGGCCAAGGTGGGCTTCGACCCGGTGTTCGGCGCGCGGCCGCTCAAGCGGGCGATCCAGCAGCGCATCGAGAACCCGCTGTCGAAGCTGCTGCTGGAGGGCCGCTTCGGGCCGAAGGACGAAGTGCGCGTCACCGTGGACCCGATCCGCGAGCCGGGCGCCTTCCACTTCGCCAAGGCGGGCGAGGGTGTCGAGGCGGCTGCCTGATCGCAGCGCCTGGCGCCCACACGAGGCCTGCGCCCTTTGAAGGCGCAGGCCTTCGTGCATCTGCGCCCTGCGCGCACGCGAGTCTCCTGCCGCTTCTTTTCAATTCGTATCGATGCGGGAACCACAGGTTTCCGCCTTCGCCTAAGCTTTCATGATGAACTTTCTGATCCGAATCGTCCTCGTGCTCATCGGCCTCGTCTTTGCGGCGAGCCTCGCCGTCGCAGCCCTGCTGCTGGCGGCCGTGCTGATGGTTCGGAGCCTGTGGGCGCGGCTGACGGGCAAGCCCGTGTCGCCCCTGGGTGCGGCGGTGTTCGGCAGCCGCTTCGATCCGCGGGCCGGCTTCGAGCGCTTCCGCGCCGCGGCCGAGGCCCGCAAGCCCGAGCGCACCGCGGCCGACGAAATGGCCGCGCGGGCCCGCGGCGAGCTGGTGCCTGCCGGCCGTCGCGGCTTCAATGCCGACGTGAGCGACGTCAGCGCCCGTCCGGTCGGCCGCGACGACTGAGCATCCTTGCGGGCGCGCGGCCCGCCGCCGGGGCGTGCTAGAAACGCCCGCATGACCTCCGCGCTTCCTCCCATCCCCGAACTGCGCCGGCGCCTCGCTGGCGGCGCCCTGACGCATGCGTCGCTGGTCGAGCAGGTGCTCGAAGGCGCCTCGGCGCCGGCCGCGGGCCACGTCTTCACCCGCCTCTATCCCGACGCCGCGCGGGCGGCCGCGCGCCATGCCGATGCCATGCAGGCCGCAGGCGTGCCGATGCCCTTTTTGGCCGGGCTGCCGGTGTCTGTCAAGGATCTGTACGACGTGGCGGGCGAGGTCACGCTGGCCGGCTCGGTGGCCTGCCAGGGCGAGCCTCCAGCCACCCACGACGCAGCCGCCGTGGCGAGGCTGCGGCTCCAGGGCGCCGCCATCGTCGGCAAGACCAACATGACCGAGTTCGCCTTCTCCGGCGTGGGCATCAATCCGCACTACGGCACGCCGCGCAATCCGGCGGATGCGCAGGTGGCGCGCATTCCCGGCGGCTCCTCCAGCGGCGCCGCGGTGTCGGTGGCACTCGGGCTGTCGGTGGGTGCGCTGGGCTCGGACACGGGCGGCTCCATCCGCATCCCGGCCGCGCTGTGCGGCCTGGTGGGGTTCAAGAGCACGCAGTCGCGCACGCCGCGGGACGGGGCCTTCGAGCTGGCCCGCTCGCTGGATACCGTCTGCGCCATGGCGCGCACGGTCGAGGATTGCCTGGCCTTGGACGCTGCCATCGCCGACGCGCCGCTGGTCCTGCGTCGGCGCGACAGCGTCGCCGGGCTGCGCCTGGCCGTGCCGACCTCGCTCATGTTCGACGGCGTCGAGCCGGCCGTGTCCCGCGCCTTCGACCGTGCGCTGTCGCGCCTGTCGGCCGCAGGGGCGCTGGTGACCGAAGTGCCGCTGGAGGGATTGGCCGAGATCGCCCGCATCAACGCACCCGGGGGCTTTTCGCCGGTGGAGGCTGCGGCGGTGCACCGCCATCGCATCGGCGCACGGCGAGCCGAATACGACCCCCGCGTGGCGGCCCGCATCGACCTGGGCATGTCGGTGGGGGCGGCCGACTACATCGCCATGCAGGACGGCCGCCGGACCTGGATCGCGCGCATGGAGGCGGCCTTGCAGGGTTTCGACGCGCTGGTCTGTCCTACGGTGCCGATCACCGCGCCGCCCATCGCTGAGCTGCTGGCCAGCGACGAGGCTTTCTTCAAGGCGAATGGCCTGCTGCTGCGCAACACCTTCGCCATCAACTTCCTCGACGGCTGCGCCTTCAGCCTGCCCTGCCAGGCGCCGGGCGAACTGCCGGTGGGGCTGATGCTGGCCTCGGTGCGCGGCGACGATGCGCGGCTGGCAGCGGCCGGGCTGGCGGTGGAGGCGGCGCTGGCCTGACCCGGGTCGCCGGGCGACTCAGGACGCCGCCGCCGACGGCACCCCCGCTGCTGGCCGTTCAGAAGGCCGCGGAGCAGGCCATGCGCGGACATCCGCGGAACCGGCTTTGCCGGGCCGCCGGATGTGCCCCCGCGAGGGGGTTGGCGGAGCGCGAAGCGCGAAGCCTGGGGGCGATCCTTATTTCAACCACTTGTCCGCGGCCTGCTTGAGCGCGCCGCGCGTCTCCAACTGGTCCCAGACGAAGTTCATCACCCGCAGATAGTCGGTGTCGTCGGCCGGCAGCATGAAGCCCAGCTTGCTCGGGGGCGTCAGCGGTGCGTCGATGAAGGCGGCATGCAGGCGCGGGTCGGCCTTGGCGTAGACCAGCGCCTCGTAGGTCTCGGTGATCATTACATCGCCCTTGCCCTCGGCGATCAGCGCGGGGATCTCGGCGTTCTTCTCGTGGGTGCTGACCTGGGCGGCCTTGAGGTTCTCCAGCACGAAGGTCTCGTTGGTGCCGCCGGGGTTCTTGATGATGCGCACGCCGGGCTGGTTGAGCGATTCGAGCGTGGTGAACCTGGCCTTGTCGGCCGCGCGCACCAGCGCCACCTTGCCGAAGGGCGCATAGCCCGGGAGCATCGCCACCACGCGGATGCGGTTGACATTGCGGGTGATGCCGCCTACGGCCAGGTCGTACTTGTCGGCCTGCATGTCCTTGAGCAGGTTGGGCCAGGTGGTGGGCACCCATTCGATGCGAACGCCCAGCTCCTTGGCCATGCGCTCGACCAGGTCGATGTCATGGCCCGAGTAGCCGTCGCCGGTCTTGATGGCGAAGGGCCGGTAGTCGCCGGGCGTGCCGACGCGCAGCACCTTGGTGTCCAGCACGCGGTCCAGGCGCGGGCCGGCATGGGCGGCCGAGATCATCGTAAGGCCGGCGACCAGGGCGGTGGCCGCGAGGGAGAAGAAACGACGGGTGAGCATGGGCGTTGGCTCTTCGGGAAAGTGGAAGTGCGCGCATTGTGCGGCGCGCCCGCCGCGCTCCGGCATGGGTGACGCGTGGCCGGCATCGGCGACCGGCGCGGCGCCGCGGTGCCGGGGCGCGCGCCGCAGGGGGCCGTCCCTAGAATCCGGCGGCCCGCCCGTCCATCGCCGGCAGCGGGCATCCTTCATCGGAGATAAACGAGCATGAGCGACGACGCATCTCCCCTGCTGGCCTCGCGCGAAGGCGCGGTGGCCATCCTCCGCTTCAACCGGCCCCAGGCGCTCAATGCCATCGACGTGCCCATGGCCCAGGCCTTCCTGGCGGCCGTGCGGGGGCTGGCCGCCGATCCGGGCGTACGGGCCCTGCTGCTGTGCGGCGAGGGCAAGGGCTTCATGGCGGGTGGCGACCTGGCGGTGCTGTCGGCCGACCCGCAGGGCGGCGCCGCCGCGCTGATCGGGCCGCTGCACGAGGCGCTGCAACTGCTCGCCACGCTCGACGTGCCCGTCGTCGCCCAGGTGCACGGCGTGGCGGCCGGCGCGGGCCTGAGCCTCATGCTGCAGGCCGACTTCGTGCTCGCGGCGAAGGGCACCCGCTTCAACCTGGCCTACGTCAACATCGGCGCCAGCTGCGACGTGGGCGCCTCCTGGGCATTGCCCCGCTGGGTGGGCCTGCGCCGCGCGCTGGAGATCGCGATGCTGGGCGACATGCTCGACGCCGAGGCGGCCGAGCGCATGGGCCTGATCAACCGCGTGGTCGAGGCCGACGCGCTGCCGGCCGAGGCCATGGCGCTGGCGCAGCGGCTGGCCGCCGGCCCCACCCGTGCGCTGGGCCAGTTGCGGCGTCTCCTGCGCGGCAGTGTGGAGCGCGATCTTCCGGCACAGTTGGCGGCCGAGGAGGCCGCCTTCCAGGCCTGCGCCGCCACCGCCGATTTCCGCGAAGGCGTCGACGCCTTCTTCGCCCGGCGCAAGCCCGCCTTCCAGGGCCGCTGATCCGCCGCCCGCTTTCGACTTTCACGACGAGGACTTCACCATGACCCCACGCGACATCTACGTCGTCAGCACCGCCCGCACGGCCATCGGCACCTTCGGCGGCGCCCTCAAGGACGTGCCCAACACCCAGCTCGCCACCACCGCCGTCAAGGCGGCCCTGACCCGCAGCGGCGTGGCGCCCGACGCCATCGGCCATGTGGTGATGGGCAACGTGATTCCCACCGACACCAAGGACGCCTACCTCAGCCGCGTGGCCGCCATCGACGCCGGCTGCCCCATCGAGACGCCGGCCTTCAACGTGAACCGGCTGTGCGGCTCGGGCCTGCAGGCCATCGTGTCGGCGGCGCAGGCTATCGCCCTGGGCGACTGCGACATCGCCATCGGCGCCGGCTCCGAGTCGATGAGCCGCGGCCCGTACTTCGACACCGCTGCCCGCTACGGCGCCCGCATGGGCGACGTGCAGCTGGTCGACTACATGTTGGGCATCCTGCACGACCCCTGGCAGAAGATCCACATGGGCATCACGGCCGAGAACGTGGCCGAGCGCCACGGCATCACGCGCGAGCAGCAGGACGCCCTGGCCGCCGAGAGCCACCGCCGCGCCGCCGCCGCCATCGCCGCGGGCCGCTTCAAGGAGCAGATCGTCCCGGTCGAGATCAAGACCCGCAAGGGCGTGGTCGTCTTCGACACCGACGAGCACGTCAAGGCGTCCACCACCGTCGAGGTGCTGGCCGGCATGAAGCCTGCCTTCAAGAAGGAGGGCGGCACGGTCACCGCCGGCAATGCCTCGGGTATCAACGACGGCGCCGGCGCGGTGGTGCTGGCCGAAGGCGAGCGCGTCAAGGCGCTGGGGCTCAAGCCGCTGGCGCGCCTGGTGGGTTATGCCCATGCGGGCGTGGAGCCCGCGTACATGGGCATCGGCCCGGTGCCGGCCACGCGCAAGGTGCTGGCGCGCACCGGCCTGAAGGTGAGCGACCTGGACGTCATCGAGTCCAACGAGGCCTTCGCCGCCCAGGCCTGCGCCGTGATGAAGGAGCTGGACTTCGACCCGGCCAAGGTCAATCCCAATGGCTCGGGCATCTCGCTGGGCCATCCGGTGGGCGCGACCGGCGCCATCATCACCGTCAAGGCGCTGGCCGAGCTGCACCGGGTGCAGGGCCGCTATGCGCTGGTGACCATGTGCATCGGCGGCGGCCAGGGCATCGCCGCCATCTTCGAGCGCGTGTGACGCGGATGCGCAGACAGGCGAGGGCGACGCCATGCCGGGCCTGATCACCAGCCCGGCGGCCGAGCGCAACAAGGGACCGATCCTGGCCGAGCTGCTTCGTCTGCTGCCGGTGCGTGGCCACATGCTGGAGGTGGCTGCGGGCACCGGCCAGCACGCGGCGCACTTCGCCGCCGCACTGCCCGATTGGCGCTGGCTGCCCACCGAGCCCGACGCCGCCCTGCTGCCCGCCATCGCGGTGCGCACGGCCAACATGCCGCAGGTGCTGGCGCCGGTGGCGCTGGATGTGCGTGAAGCGTGGCCCGTTGCGCCTGCGAGCCTGGACGCCGTGTACTGCGCCAACATGATCCACATCTCGCCCTGGGACTGCACCGCCGGGCTGATGCGCGGCGCGGGCCGGGCGCTGCAGCCGGGTGGGCTGCTGGTGCTCTACGGCCCCTATGTGGTCGACGGCGAGCCTCTGGCGCCCAGCAACGCGGCCTTCGACGCCGACCTGCGTCGCCGCGATCCGGCGTGGGGACTGCGTGACTTGGCGGCCGTCCAGGCCGAGGCGGCGAAAGCTGGGCTGGCCGGGGTGGAACGGGTGTCCATGCCGGCCAACAACCTGCTGGTCGTGTTCCGCCGGGAGCGTTGAACAGGAACGTGCTCGCGAGGCGGCATTCCTGGTGACGGGCAGGCGTTGTTCCTACGCTTCGCGGCGCCAGCGTCTCTCGGCAAGCTCGTTTTTGCAGATGCAAAGTTGCAGCGCATTCTGCATACACACCCATGCGCATCACCAACCTGCTGGCCGGCGTCGCCGTCAAGGACCTCTCCCAATCCATCGCCTGGTATGCGCTGCTCACCGGCAGCGCGCCGACGCGGCGCAGCGCGGAGGGGGCCGAGTGGCATTTCGAAGGTGGCTGTTGCCTGCGACTGACACAGCAGCAAGGCGGCTTCTTCGGCGGTGCCGTGACGATGGTCGTGGATGACCTGGATGAGCAGCTCGAGCAGATGAGCAATGCCGGTCTGCGCCCCATTCAGCGCAAGGATGCGGAGGCCGTTCGCATTGCTTTCGTGCGCGATCCCGATGGCAACCAGCTGGCGCTGGTGCAGGTGATGAGCGCTGCGCTGGCCAGCTGAAGCTGCGCTCGCCGCGACGGTCACAGTGCCGCTGCTGGCCCCCAAGCGCGGGTGGGCACTCGCAATTGTTCGAGCCGATGCGCAGCGTTCGACGCCACAAAACACGGCGGGGCTAGAAGGCCTGACGTTCAATCTGTTGAACGAGTGGGTGGTGCTCACCTCTGCGCGAGCGGATCAGGTGGATTTCCTCGTGCAGGTCCTCACTGCGGCCGAGCAGACGCAAGCCGCGCATCAATCCCAGGTCGCCCGCGCCTAGTCGGCTGACGGGAAACACGCCAAGCCCTCGCGCTGCAAACACCGCCAGCAGCGCCGAATCCTCGAATTCGCCCGCGATCCGCGGGTGCAGACCGTGCCGGTCGAACCATCGGTCCAGCTGCGGCCGCAGGGCGGAATGCGCGGTCGGCAACAGCACCGGCAGGTCGGCCAGGCTCTGCGGAAACTCACGCATGGCGGCCGCACGCACCAGGGCAGCCGGACCCCACCAGTCCACCGGTGCCTCGGCAATGCGACGGCTGGCGAGCCTCAGCGCTGGCCGTGAGGGTGCGGGCTGGCCGGCCAGCACCATGTCCAGATGGTGCATGGCGACTTCGGCCAGCAACTGCTCGAGTTCGCCTTCATGACAAATCAGGCGTAGCGCGGGGGCGCGCAGCACCGGCTCGACGATGGCATGCGCAGCGAGCTTGGAGATGCCATCGGAGAGTCCCACTGCCAGCCGCATGGCCGGCTCGGTGGCCGCCTGTCGTACCAGTTCCGGCAGATCCTGGCCCAACTGGAAGATCTCCTCGGCGCGGCGCAGGGCGGCCATGCCGGCCTCGGTCAGCGCCACGCTTCTGCCTTCGGGCTTGAGCAACTGGTGGCCCAGCGACTTCTCCAGCTCACGCACCTGGGCGCTCACCGTCTGCACCGCCACGCCCAACCGTGCGGCAGCCTTGGAAAAGCCGCCCTCCCGCGCCACGGTCCAGAAGTAGTGCAGGTGCCGGTAGTTGAAGTCGTAGGAGGCCATGCCTTCAAGTTTCGTAAAAACCGAAGGGTTGTTCAATCTTCGGCTGGTTTTTCTTGTGTGTGTGGCCCGGCATCATCTTCGCCAGTTCCACTTCATCAGCATCGACAACATGGAAACCCTGCTCTCCTTCCTTGCGGCCGACTTCCTCGGCCGGCCGGCCGGCCTCTGGCTGGCGTTCATGGCCATCGTCGTCACCCTGCTGGCGCTCGACCTGGGCGTGCTGCACAAGGGCGACCGCGAGATCGGCGTGCGCGAAAGCCTGCTGCTCTCAGGCGGCTACATCAGCGTGGCGTTGATCTTTGGCGGCTGGGTCTGGTGGAGCCTGGGTGCGCAGAGCGGCATGGAATACCTCACCGGCTTCATGATCGAGAAGTCGCTGTCGATGGACAACGTGTTCGTCATCGCGCTGATCTTCAGCTTCTTCGCCATCCCGCGGCAGTACCAGCACCGGGTGTTGTTCTGGGGCATCCTGGGCGTGATCGTGCTGCGGGCGCTGCTCATCGGTGCAGGTGCGGCCCTGGTCACCAACTTCAGCTGGGTGCTGTATTTCTTCGGTGTCTTCCTGGTGTTCACCGGCATCAAGATGTGGCGCATGGCCGATGCCGAGCCCGACATCGCCAGCAACCCGGTGCTGCGCTTCCTGCGTGGTCGCATGCGGGTGACCGAGGGTCTGCGCGGCAATGCCTTCACGGTGAAGGAGGTCGACCCCAAGACCGGCCGCGTGGCCCGCTTCGCGACGCCGCTGCTGCTGGCCCTGGTGCTGATCGAGATCGTGGACCTGGTGTTCGCCGTGGATTCGGTGCCCGCCATCTTCGCCATCACCACCGATCCGTTCATCGTCTACACCAGCAACATCTTCGCCATCCTGGGCCTGCGCGCGCTGTACTTCGCGCTGGCCGCGATGATCCACCGCTTCCATTACCTCAAGTACGCGCTGGCTCTGGTGCTGGTGTTCATCGGCACCAAGATCTTCCTGGTGAACTTCATCGGCAAGTTCCCGCCGGCCATCTCGCTGGCAGTGACCTTCGGCCTCATCGCGGGCGGCGTGCTGTATTCGCTCTATCGCACTCGGGGTCAGCAAGCCCAGACGCCCAGCCTGCCGGCCCCGCCAGCGGCGCGTTGACCGCAGGCGCAGTTCGCAAGACGGCCGGAGCATTGCTCCGGCCGCTTCTTGTTGCCGGCTAGTGGGTGCGCGTGGAACGCGACGGGCGCTGTTGCTTTTCCTGGTACATCGCCCGGTCGGCATCGTGCAGCAACGCAGCGACGGCCGGTGCGCCCCCCGGAGCCCATCGCGCCAATCCCGCGCTGTAGCGCAGGGCCAGTCCTGGCGGCCTGGCGCGGTTGCATTCATCGATCACGTCGCTGAGGCGATCGAGTGCTGCGCGCGCCGCCGCGTCGTCCGCATCCCCCATCAGCACCACGAACTCGTCGCCACCCAGTCGGGAACTGACGTCGGTGGCCCTGAACACCCTGCGCATGGCATCGGCGAATCGCTGGAGCGCGATGTCGCCCTCCGCATGGCCGAAGCGGTCGTTGATCTGCTTGAATCCGTCCAGATCCAGAAACAGGAGCCTTGCCGGGTGTCCGTTTCGGCTGCAGGCCGCCAGCACATGCCGGCCCAGGAGTTCGAGCCCGCGCCGGTTGTTGAGTTGCGTGAGGTGATCGGTCGTTGCGGCATGCTGGGCGACGAGTTCCTCGCGGACCATGTCCGCCAGATCGCGCAGCACGGCGCGGTCGTCGTCGCTCATCTCCCGTGGCTTGTGGTCGAGGATGCAGAGCGTGCCCAGGCGCATGCCCTGGGGATCCACGAGGGGTGCGCCCGCATAGAAGCGCACCCGTGGCCCGTCCACCACGAGCGGGTTGTCGTGGAAGCGCTCGTCGCGGGCCAGATCGGGCACTTCCATGACGTCGTCCTGCAGGATCGCATGGCCGCAGAACGAGGTGTCTCGCGGCAACTGCCGGTCCTGCACGCCCTGCGAGGACTTGAACCACTGCCGGTCGGCATCGACCAGCGACACCAGGGCGATGGGGACATGGAACATGCGGCGTGCAAGCCGCGTGACGCGATCGAAGCGTTCTTCGGGGGGCGTGTCCAGCACCCCGAGGGCGTGCAATGCGCACACGCGCGCCGCGTCATCATGGGGAATGGGGGCAGCAATCATGGGCGAGAGGCGAAGCGGCGCATGGGCCGGCGGCCAAGTGCTGATACGACGACCGCGTGACGCGGTTCGTCCCATCAGGGCGGGGTGCAGGGCGCCGCGTCGGCGAAGCCTGCCGAGTCACTCATTCTGCGGGCGGGCGCCACCCCCGGCAAGATCAGCCGAAAGGGCTACTTGCCGGCAGGGAACTGTCAGCGTCAGCGCCAGCCTTTCGCCAGCGCCATGACACGGGTGAGATCCATCTGGCTGGCCTGCTGTTGCATCTGAGGCAGGTACTTGCCTTGCAGACCTTTGCCTTGCTCGAGGATCGATGCATAGCTGTCCTTGAGCATCTGCGGCGAGAAGCTGCGCCCGGCGGCGTAGTAGCGCCGCGCGAGATGACCGAGGGCATAGGTCGTGGCGAAGCTCATGCCGGAACTCACCGCCTGCCGCCCGACCCCTCCCAGCAGTCCGCCGCCCATCTTGCCCAGAAGACCTCCGATGAGCTTGCGACCCGCCTGCTCGAGGTATTGGGACGTCAACCCCACGCCGGCCGTCGCGACGAAATCCTTGATGTGCCCCTTGTCGAGTTCGTAGCCATGCGCTTGGCCGATGGTGTAGACCAGCCGCATCTGCAACGGGATGATCGCCAGCGTGGACAGTGTTTCGGGCAGCAGTTCCAGCGCGCCACAGGTGATGGCGGCCTTGAGGATGCGGTCGTCCAGTTCAGCCGTGTCGACCGGCGTCGAGGGCTCGCGCGTGGTCGGCGAGCGTTCGGCCGCGGCGGAGGCTGCGACGGTGGATGGGGCAGCAGGCAGCAGGGAGGTCGGGCCGGCGAGCGGCGCCTCGGCCAGGGTGCGGGCCTGGGCCTCGAACGTTTCGGCGGACGCATCCAGGCGCAAAGCCCGTCGGACCTCGGCAAGAAAGTGTTTTTCCTTCTCCGACAACGCGCCATCCGCATCGCAGACGCACACGGCCATCTCGTAAGCCAGTTGTCGCGATCCCGGTGACGCGAGGTCGCCGACAACCTTCTCGAGCGTCACGCGCTGCAGGAGGACGTCCTGGTAGAGGGTCGGCAGATGAACCGCCGCATCCGAGCCCAGACCCTGGGCGATACGCCGGATCTCCTCCCTTTCCCGCTCATGCTTGTCGCCATCGGCGAATGCCGCCATCAGGCACAGCGTGAGCGTGGCGCGGAGTGTGGTGTCGTCCATGCAGGCATCCTTTTCAAAAGAACAGTTGCATGGGTTCGTCAGCCGGTCGAAAGGTTCCGCAGCGGTGGGCCCGCCTGGATTTCGTCCTGGACGGTCCGGTCGCAGATCCTTGCTGCATGCCCGCCCTGACTGTGCCTAGGGCGCGGAGAGAGGGGCTGGCCGCGTGACCAGTGCGCCAAGGATGGACGTCATGAAGCCTGGCTCGTTCTCGTCCTCATCGCGGTAGCGTGCAGCGATGTCGAGGATCTCGGGTTCGATCGCGAAGAAGGCTTCCAGGACCGCCGGATCGAACGCCGTGCCGCGCAGGTCCTGCATGAGCCGCGTGGCATGCGCATGGGTGAATGCCGGCTTGTAGCAGCGCCGGCTGATGAGCGCGTCGTACACGTCCGCCACGCTCATGATGCGGGCCGCCAGCGGGATCGCCTGGCCCGACAGCCCCTGCGGATAGCCGGTCCCGTCCCATTTCTCGTGATGGCCGCCTGCGATCTGGGCTGCGATGGTGAGGAAGTTCTCGCCGTCGATGCGCTTGGCCGTGCTCAGCAGGATCTGACGGCCATAGTCCGCGTGTCGCTTCATCTGCGTCATCTCGTCGGGCGTCAGGCGACCGGGCTTGAGCAGGATGTGGTCGGGCACGCCGACCTTGCCGATATCGTGCAGCGGGGCGGACAGGAACAGCAGCTCGATGTAGTCGGGCGTCAGCGTCTGGGTGTAGTGGCCCGCGCGTCTCAGCTGCAACGCAATGGCCCGCACGTAATGTTGGGTGCGCTTGATGTGTGCGCCTGTCTCCGGGTCTCGGGTCTCTGCGACCGACGCCATGGACTCGATCGTGATCTCACGTGCGTTCTCGAGTTGCCGCAGCCAGGTGCCGGCGCGGCGATGTTCGATGGCATAGCGCCCCACGAAGCCGCCCACCAGCATCAGCAACGCGACCAGCGCAGGCGCTGCCGGCGAGACGACGGTGCCGTCGTTCACGAACAGCAGTGCGCTGCCCGCGGCGGGAAGCAAGCCCAGGGCGAGCCCGCTGAGGAGCAGGGCGCCGCTGCTGCGGCCCGTGGCAAAGACCGCCGCCATCGCCAGCGCCGTGGTGACGGCCAGCGCGGCCGCGGCAAGCGCGGACCAGCCGGGCTCGCGCAGGAAGCCGTCGTGCAGCAGGTTCTCGGCCGTGGCGGCCTGGATGCGCAGGCCCGGAAAACGCGGTTCCACGGCCGTGTGATGAAGATCGTTGAGGCCCACGGCCGAACTGCCGACGAACACGATGCGACCCGCGAATATGCTCGCGGGTACCTTGCCGTTGAGCACGTCCAGCGCGGAGACGGAGGGATAGTCTGCGGCCTGCCGTGCGGTGCGCAGCAAAGCCTGACCCCGATGATCAATGGCCACATCGATGGGCCCGGCCACGAGGCGCAAGCCATCGGGTGTGTCCTGCACCTGCACATGTTCGATCTGCCGGCCCTCGATGACGGCCGCGAGCGCCAGGCTGGGGTGGACCTGTCCCTCGCGCGAGATCAGCAGCGGCACGCGACGCAGCAGGCCGTCGTCGTCGATGCGGTTGTTGACGAAGCCGCTGCGACGCACGCCGCGGTCCACCGCCGGCGTGTTGAGCATGAGGCCCGTGGCCCGTGGCAGGTCCAGCGCGGCGAAGGAAGGATCGTCGGGCAGGGTGGCCGAGGGTGCGGTGCGCGGCCCGTCATCCGTGTGGTGATCGAAGTACAGGTAGTGCGCACCGACGGTGCCCGTTCTCGACAAGGTGCGGCCCAGGTATCCGTCGTTGTCCTGCAATACCGGGGGCACACCGGCGACGTCCAGTGCCAGGCCGAAATCGCGCTGGTAGCGCTCGCGCAACGTGTTGATCGAGCTGCCATCCGGCTCGGGGAAGACGATGTCCAGCGCCACCGAAGCCGGACCTGCCTCGGCGATCCGGTTGACGAGCGTCGCGATCCGGTAGCGCGGCCAGGGCCACTGGCCCACGGCAGACAGACTGACCTCGTCGATGTCGACGACCACGGTGTCCTTGACCACGCCGGATTTCGCAGTCGCGCGCAGCAGGGCATCCAGCCAGAGGTGGTCGAGGCGCGAGAGCGCCTTGGGCTGCAGTGCCAGCGTGAGCGCGACCACCGCGGCCAGGACGAGCCCCGCCGCGAAGAACCCCAGCGCCTGACGGCGGCTCAGGCGATGGGCGAATTGCAGGGAGCGCATCGGCATGCGCCAGCTCAGAGGATCTGCACTTCGACGCGGCGATTGCGCGGATCGGTGGGGCGCACGCCCGGCTCCGAGATGGGCTCCGCGCTGCCGAAGGCACGCACGTCGAGCTTGTCGAGCGTCGGGTCGCTCTGCCGCAGCCACCGTGCGACGGCCTGGGCCCGCTCTTGCGAGAGGCGCAGGTTGTATTCGCGCGTCCCGCTCGCGTCCGCATGCCCGAAGATGCTGATGACGGTGGGCTTGCGCTCTCGTGCCACGCGGAGCAGTTCGGGCAGCTGCGCCTTGGAGGCTTCAGTCAGCACGGCGCGGTCCAGCAGGAAGTGCAGCGTGATGCTGCGCGGGGGCGACGGCTGCGCAGCCAGCAGTGGCGCGAACAGCGCGTCCACCGAAGACCTGCCCATCGACACGGCTCCCGAGGGCATCTGGCGCGCGTCGGTCGTGGACGTGGCCGAGAAGGCTTCGGTCAGCATCTGTTGGCCTTGGCTCGTGCTGAGTGAAGCGCTGCCCACGTGGCCGTCGTCGTCCGGGAGGAGAACCAGCGTCGTTCTTGGCTTCGGCGGCGGGGGTGTGGCGCAGCCGCTCACAACCAGCGTTGCCACCATGGCCAGCATGAGGGCGTTGCGGCCCATCAGACGATGAAAGCGTGGCCGGCTCATTCGGCCTCCAGGATCAGGCGCGTGCCCCGCACGCCCACGGTGGCGGTCGGTGTGTCGAGCTTGACCGACTGAGGCGACAGCTTGCCGATCTTGCCCGATGCGTAGATCGTGCGACCTTTGGCGAGGTACATGTCGAAGGCATAGTCCTCGGACTTCGGCTCGAAGGCGTAGCGACGCATCTGCACGTCTGTCGAACTGCCAAGGGTCAGGCGCGTGCCATCTCGGAACACGATCGCGGCTACGCCATCGGGCCCCGAAACGATGCGGTCTGTGGCGCGAAGAGCCTCGCCTTCCTTGAGCGGCTGCTGGACCGTCCGGCGATGCAGGCTGACCGTCCCGGTGACCTGCTTCACGATCCCGACGGTGTCCGCATCGTTCGCGGTCGTTGTGTCTGCTGCGGGATTGGCCGGCTCTGCTGCAAGGGCTGCGCCGCCGAAGCCTGCACAGACCGCAATCAGTGCCATGGCGACCACGCTGTGGCAAGCGCGCCGTTCATGCTTGGCTGCCGGGGCATGAGGACGAAAGAAAGGAGCGAAAGGGTGGGGCATGGGTGCGGGCCTTGAGGGAGGAAGGTCGAGCCGGCCAAGGATGGCCCGTGCCATGCCCGCCCCGTCCGCCACCGATTCGGACCAAGCCACTGGGAGACATGGCAGCGAGTCGCGGCACGCGCCTTGGGCCCGGCCGTTGTGACCGATGAATGGAAAGGAGACTCGACGTGTTCTGTATCGGCCGCCTCTCACGCGACTTGAGTAGGACGGGGCCGTATCGCACGGGGTGCCGCCCGGGGCGCCAATAGGCTTTGCCGCCCCGCGGGCAGGTTGACCTTTGCCTGCGCCGGAACGGCGCTTTTGTCAAGGGGGTGGGCGGAATTCAAATCGGGAAATGGGCGCCCGCCAATTCCCACGCTTTAGCCGAAGCGCGTAATGCATCCATGGCCATCAGATCGGACTTTTAATTGTCGCAGTCCGAGATAAATATAAATTGACCGCCCGTCATCCCCTAAATGGATGAGAGTGCATCGAGATATCGCCGCACGGTTCGAGGATGCACTTGAAAGTGCGCTGCAAGGCGTTGGAGATCAATCTCAGGAACGCTGGCCAACAAATACAGTTCGTCGATCTGTTCCGAGGAAAGCGCCTTGGGTCGGCCCACCGGACTGCCTCGCCGCTTCGCGGCCGCCATGCCGGCCTTCGTGCGTTCGCTGATCAGCGCGCGTTCGAACTCTGCGAGCGCCCCCATCAAGTGGAAGATCAAGACGCCGCCCGCGGTGCCGGTGTCGATGCATTCCGAGAGTGAGGAGAACTGGACGTTGCGCCTGCCCAACGTCGACACGATCCGCACCAGCGAGGAAAGCGAACGGCCGAGGCGGTCCAGCTTCCATACGACCAACGTGTCGCCCTTGCGCAGCCGTCGCATGGCTTGCGACAGTCCTTGGCGCTCGAAGACAGCGCCAGAAACACCGCGATCTGTAAAAACTAAGTCGCAACCCGCGCGCTGCAGGGCTTGGACCTGCAGATCGACGCTTTGCTCGTCAGTGGAAACTCGTGCGTATCCGACCTTCATATTCAGAAGAGACAGGGGGGGTTCTGGGCCAGGGCCACGACATCTTCCTGCCAAGTAGTTAACGATTCGACAGTCTAGAGATTGACAAAAGGGAACCTTTTTGCAGCGTTCATTGGCAACCTCTAACTGAAGGACTACAAAGAGTAACAGACGTAGCTTTACTGCTAGGAGTAGCTATTAGGACTTAAAGGTTCCCTTTTGTCTACGGCTGTAGCGCGGCCCACGCCCCAGACGTTGCGTGCGCGCACATCGGGAGGGGCGTGCTGTGAGCGCCAAGCCCGACCTCGCCCAGCGTCTGAAGCCCACGCGCTTCGACCGTTTCGGCCTCGATCGCCTGGAGCGTGAGCTACGCGATCTCCTGGCGACCATCTGTGCCTACAGGAATGCCATTGGCGACTATGGACTGGGCGGCACGCCCCAGGACGCGACCGCCGAGGCTGAGCCGCTGCGCATCGCTCCTTCTCCCGAGAGCAGCCCCAGCCTCCTGGCATCGGCCAGCCCCCATCTCACGCTTCATGCCGGCACCGCGCCGACCCTGAGCGAAGGCCCCTTAGGCGAAACGGGCTGGACGCTCGTCGGCGAAGGCTGGCTGCTGTGTGCACCCGACGGCTTCCGCCTTCGCCTCAACATTTGCGAGCGAGCCTTGCTGCTTGCGCTCGTGAATGCCGCGGACCACGCCATCTCCTTCGACGCCTTCTTCCAACTCATGGCAACGACGCGTGCGGTCTATGGGCAGAAGCCGCTGGCTCTGAGCAGCATGCGAATGATCCTGATGCGCTTGATGAAAAAGATCGGCGGCTCCACCGCGTCGTGCCCCATCCGCTCGGTACATGGCTGGGGTTACCGACTGCGCGTCAGCGATGAGGTCAGTCCACTGGACCGACCGCCCGCTGAGGCGATGGGTCAGGGCTACGACTCACAAAGAGTCCATAGCCAACGGTTCGGTCACCGCAGTGCCGTGGCTGTCTAGCGCTGCGCGACTCGTGCCACTTCCTCCCTTGATTTCAACGTCTCGCAGCCACGCGCAACCCGGAAGCGCGTGGCTGTTTCGTCGTTCTTTCCTGTCCCACACGTCCAAACCGAGGTGACGTCCATGAAATTCCGTATCTCCGCTGCAGCGCTGTTGAGCCTCGCGCTCGTCGTCCCGGCTTGGGCGCAGTTGGCTCCCGCAGCCGCGCCTGCAGCCGCATCCACCCAGCAACAACAGCCCATCACGGTCGTGCTCAGCCAAAAGAAGGTCGTGAAGGACGAGCGGGGTCGAGAGACCCTGGTCGAAGCCGACACCGTCAAGCCCAATGACGTCCTGGAGTACCGGGCTGTCTACAAGAACGTCAGCACGAAGCCCGTGAAGTCGGTCGCGGCCAATCTTCCGCTGCCCGAAGGGCTCGAGTACGTGCCCGGCTCGGCCCAGCCGAAGAAGGGGGTGCAGTTTGCACCCGCCTCCGGTACGTACGGCGCTGAGCCGCTCACGCGCAAGCTGCCCAACGGCCGTACCGAAAACCTCCCCTACAACGAATACCGGCAGGCACGCTGGGTCTTCGACGAGCTGGCGCCCGGCGCCGAGGCCACCGTCGTCACCCGCGCAAAGGTCGAGTCCGTCAGCGTGGCCAGCCCCGCCGCCGGCAGCCGCTTCGTCATCGGCGAGTTTTCGCGGGTGCGCACGCTGATTCGGCACAGCTTCTTCTTCTCGCAGAATTCGCTCACGGAACTCATCGACGCCGAAATCCGCAACCTGGTGGGCGACCAGCAAGGCAACCGCAGTCCCGAGAGCTTCCTGCAGCACCTTGTGCATCTCGCCGTGCAGGAGCGTGCGACCGACATCCACATCGCGCCCGGCGCAGCCAGCATGCATGTGCTGCTGCGGGTCGATGGCGTGCTGCAGCCGGCCTTCGGCCTGCCGGCGGAACTCACGCGCGTGACCAGCTACATCAAGCTGGTGGCCGAGATCGACATCTCCGAGAAGCGCAAGCCGCAGGACGGCAGCTTCCGCACGTGGATCCTCGACGTGCCGTACTCGGTGCGCCTGTCGACCATCGTGACCGACCTGGGCGAGCGGCTGGTGATGCGTCTGCTGCCCGAGAGCCATGACCTCAAGGGCCTGCGTGAGATGGGCTACTACGAAGAGGACGCCCTGCTGCTGGAAGAGGGCCTCGGCCGGCCGGCCGGGCTGGTGGTCATCACCGGGCCCACCGGCTCGGGCAAGAGCAGCACCCTGCATGCTGCATTGCGCATGCAGAACCTGATCGAGCGCAACGTGCTGACGGTGGAGGATCCGGTCGAATACCGCGTGCCCGGCGCGGGCCAGACCGAGGTCAACCGCAAGGCCGGCTACGACTTCCAGTCGGCGCTGCGCCATTTCCTGCGTCATGACCCGGACGTGATCCTCGTGGGCGAGATGCGCGATTCCGAAACGGTGGTCGCGGCACTGGATGCGGCCACGACGGGTCACCTGGTGCTGTCGACGCTGCATGTGACCTCGGTGTTCGGCGCGGTGCCGCGGCTGGCCCTGCTCGGCGGGCAGGCGCCCATCGTGGCCGAGAACCTGCTGCTCGTGGTGAACCAGCGTCTGGTGCGACGCAACTGCCCGGCCTGCAGCCGGCAGGTGGCGTTGACGGCGCGCGAGTGCCGGTGGCTGGGTCGCCCCGATGGCTTCGAGGGCATGCGGGGCAGCGGATGCGAGGCCTGCCGCGGTCGCGGCTACCTGGGGCGTGTGCCGGTCTACGAGATCCTGGCGATCAATGACGAACTGGCCGACCTGATCGCAAGCGACGCGCGCCGCGCCGAGGTGCGCAAGGCCGCGGAGCGCAATGGCTTCCGCGACATCGAGCACTGTGCCCGCCGGCGCGTGCTGGACGGCCTGACCACCTGCGAAGAGGTCGTGCGTTCCCTGGGGGTCGGGCCATGAGCTGGTACTTCTATCGCGTGATCGACGCGGCGGGTACGGTGCACGCGGGCACGCGCGCCTTTGCGGACGCCGATCCGCAGTCCGTGCGGGAGACGCTCGAAAAGGAATACGAGGAGGGCGCGGTGCTGGTGCTGCGTGCCGTGCCCGCCGCCCTGGCCCAGGGGGCGCAGTGGTGGCAGCGGTTGTTCGTCGCCCGCCTGCGCGATGCCGACCTGGTGGTGCTGCTGCGCGACATGGCGGTGCTGGTGAAGGCGGGGGTGCCCATCATCGACGCGGTGCGCACCCTGGCGGAGGACGAGGACTCGGTGGGTCGCGCGTGTGCTGTCGTGGCCAACCGGCTGCTGGTCGACCTGCGTGCGGGTGCCACTCTCGGCGAAGCCTTCGACCGGCAGCCGGGCGCCTTTCCGGAGCCGGTGCGCAACCTCGTTCGCCTGGGCGACGCGACCGGCGCCATGGACCGGATGCTGCACGAGGCGGCCGATCACGTCGAGCGCCTGGTGAGCCTCAAGGCCGACTCCAAGCAGGCGCTAATCTACCCCGCCTTCGTGTTCAGCGCGATCCTGGGCGCGGCGGGCTTCTGGCTGTATTACGTCGTGCCCAACCTGACCTCGCTGTTCAAGCAGTTCAACGTCAAGCTGCCGGCGCTGACCGTGGCGGTGATCGCCACCTCGGGCTGGCTGTCGGCCAACGTCGGCACCGCCCTGCTCATCGTGGCGCTGGTGGTGGGCACGCTGGTCGTGGCCTGGACCACCAGCGAATCCTTCCGGCGCGGCGTCTATCGGCTGCTGCACGTGCTGCCGGTGAGCCGCAAGCTGCTCGCGGCCGGCGGCATGGCGTTCTTCGCCGAGTACTTCGCGCTGCTGCTGCGCGCGGGCATCGACATCGTGCGGGCCCTGGGCGTGCTGGAGAACATCACGCGCGACCTGTACTACCGCGACAAGCTCATGATCGTGCGCCAGTATGTGGAGCGCGGTGAGCGGGTGTCGGCGGCGATGCGCCGGGTGGGCGGCTTCCCGCCGCTGATGCTGCGGGTGATCTCGGTGGGCGAGGACTCGGGCTCGCTCGACGAACAGCTGCACTACCTCGCGGGCGAGTACCGCACCCGCCTGAGCCGGGTGGTCGCCACCCTGTCAGAGATCCTGAAGCCGGTGGTGATCTTCATTGCCGGTGGGCTGATGGCCCTGTTCGTGGTCGCGCTCGTGCTGCCGATCTACGACCTCATCGGGCAGTCGATGGCGGTGCGTCGATGAGCGGGCCTGAAAGGAACCGCCGGTCCGTCGGCGGGCGCCCGCGCTTCGGCCGGCGCGCGGCGCAGCATGGCCTGTCGCTGCTGGCGGTGGCCGCCCTTGCAGCGCTGCTGGGGCTGATGGCCGTAGTGGCCTACCAGCGCTGGTCGGTGACCCAACTGGCGCAGGACCGGCACGATCAGGACCTGCTGCTGGATCAGGCCGAGGCGGTGGTGCGCGGCTTCGTGGCGAGCCGGGGCCGCCTGCCGTGCCCGTCGCCCACCTATGGTGGCAGCGAGCAGTGTGGTGGATCGCTGTCCACCGGCTGGTTCCCGGCCGCATCGGTGTCGGCGCCGGCCGCCGTGCGCGGGCGGCTGGCCGGCTTGCGCTACTTCGCCGATGCGCGGCTGAGCCGTCTGGTGGACGTCTTTCCGCCCGATCCGCATGACGCCAGCCGCATCAACGGCCACGACCTGTGCCGCCAGCTGGCCCTGCTGTACCCGCCGGCTGGCGGGCCGGACGGCGGACTGCCGGGCACGGGCCCGACCGGCAGCCCTGCCGTGTACCGTCTGTCGGCGCCCGGGCCCGCGGGCTTTTCCGGCGGCAACCTGGCGGCCAACGGCGCCTTCGAGGACGAGTACCGCGCGCAGGACGCCGTCTACCGCGAGCGGGTGCGCGTGGGTGATGCGCGGACGCTGGCCTGGGCGCTGAACTGCGGCGCCATCATCGGCTCGCTCAACATGCTGCGCACGGCGGGCCAATGGAACGATGCGATGCCCAATGCGCGCAGTGGGGCGGCGCACGACTACGACCTCTTCACGGTGTGGCCCATGGCGAATGCCCTGGTCACGTCTCAGACGGTGGCACTGGCCGAGTCGGCCACCTTCATCACGGAAACCTTCGCCGTGGCCGCAGGGATCAGTGCCGCGGAGTTCAAGGACGACATGGTCTGCGCGGGCTTCTGGTTCCCTGCCTGTATCGCATCGGGCGTGCAGGTTGCACAGTTGATCATGGTGGGCATCCAAGGTGCGGCGCTGGCGCTCGATGTGCTCGCCCTCGAGGCCCGTGTGATCGCCGCAGCCATCGAACTGGCCAAGGTCAAGAATTTCCATTCGAGCTACGAGACGGTGCCCCTATGGCAGGACAGCCAGGGTGCGGACGTGACCAACCGCGTCCTGTTCAAGGTCGACGAACTGGGGCCCGGTTCGGGTGCGGTGGCGCTGCCATGAGGCGCGTGTCGAACCCTTCCCCCCGGCGCCACGCGCAGGGCTTCAGCATGCTGGAGCTGGTGGTGGTGTTGGTGATCCTGGGCGTGGTGATGGTCGCCATCGGCCGCGCCATCCAGACCACGTCGCGCACGGCCGACGCCGATGCCGACAACATGGGCCTGCAGGCGGCCTACGAGGCGCTGATCGGCTTCGCGGCGGCCAATGCACGGCTGCCCGCGGCGGACAGCGGCTGGGCGCCGCGCGCCCTGGGCGGTGCGCGAGGCAACCGGCTGCGGTACTTCGTGGCCGCGACTTTCACGCAGCCGCCAGCTGCGGTCTACAACCCTTCGGCGCAGCAGGCGATCAACTCGCCGGGACTCAACTTCTGCCTGTCGCTGGCACGGGCTGCCGATGCCAGTCTGCTGCCGATGGGGCAGGGCGCGTCGACCATCCGGGTGCTCGCCGTGCTCGACTACGGCTCGGCCGGCAGCGCGCCGGCGACGGTCGCCGATGTGGCCGTGCCCGGCTCGGCGGCGGCCGCTGCGCGCGGCGTGCAAGGCCGCACCGCCATCGCGATCTCTGCGCCCGAACTGTTTTCCGCCCTCTCGTGCGGTGAGCGGCTGGCACGGGTCGCCGCCGCGGGCAAGTACGCCGACGTGGCCGCCGATCTGTTGCTGCTCGCCCGCCTCAATGTCCAGCATTGGCAGAACGCGATCGAGGCCGGTGATGCGAGCAATGCGAACCGCGCACTTGCCACGGGGCGGCTCGACCAGTGGCTCTGGTTGTTGATTGCCGACGCGGCCAACCTGACCCTCATGCACATCGGCAAGCTGCCGTGGTCCTTGCCGGCCGCGCCCGCTTACCTGGGCGTCCTGGCGGGCTATGGGTCGAGCATTGCCCAGGTGATCCTGCAAGGCGATCTGTTCCGTGACGAGATGCGGACCTGGACAGACGTCGATCGGCAGGCGGCCGAGGCGGCGCTCGACGGCGCCAAGGCGCAGCTGTCGGCCTACGAGGCGGCGCTGACCAATGCCCGCCAGGAATTGGCGCGGTTGGCGGCCTTGGGGTTGGCGCCATGAACACCCGCACCTCGAGCCGGGCACGGCAGGCCGGCCTCGGCTTGCTTGAAGTCGTGATTGCCGTGCTGATCCTCGGGCTGCTTGCCGTGGCGGCCTGGAAGTTCCAGCACGGCGTGGTGCTGCAGACCCGATACGAGGCCGACCAGATGTTGGTGCAACGCGCCGACCGGAGCATCCGCGCCTTCATGGCCAGGCAGTCCCGCCTGCCATGTCCTGCCGCTGACGCCGGCGGCACCGAGTCCTGCCGCACGGGCATGGCCGCTGCGCCGGGCTTCGTGCCCTGGCGCACGCTCGGCCTGCCGGACGCCGGCGCTGGCAGCCTGCGCTACGCGCTTGCTGCCGACGCGTTGGCGCAGGCCGCGCCTGGGATCGAGACGCTGCAGATTCCAGACCGGCAGTTGCAGCAGATCCTGGTGTCGGGCGACGTGGGCAACGCCACCTTGCCATGGTGCAACGTGCTCGGTCTGCGCATGAAGCAGGTGGGCGCGGAGATGGCCTATCGGGTGTTCAGCGGGGGGGCGGGGCCGCTCGCCCGCGTGGACGCCGCGCCGCTGGACGCGGCCGGCGCAGGCGTTTTGCGCTTGCTGCCCGAGCTGTGGACCGAGCTGCATTGCGGCGACCTGATCGCTGGCGCCGGCCGGGCTCACATGAATGCCGCGCTGGCCGCCCGGATGATGCGCATTTCGGCCGATGAACAGCTGCTATTGGCGGGCAAGAACACCGATGCTGCGCATGCGTCCTATGACTATGCCGTGGTCGATCTGGTGACCGAGATCCTTCGCCAGCCTTCCAGGCTGGCCAATGCCGGCGTGGCCTGCACGAGTGCAGCCAGCATGACGGCCGATATCGTGGCCGGGACTGCAACCCCTGAGCAGTATTGGGGCGTCGCAGGAGCGGCGGCCTCCTGTATTACCGGGGGCCTTGATGTCGCGATCCACATCGCTTACCTCGTGGAAAAGGTCGAGGCCCTCCAGCAACAGGCCAAGGCGCTCGGCGTCCAGGCGGACAACGTGCTCCAACTGCGCCAAGCCGAGGCCGACCAGGCCGCCGCGCTCGAGGCCGGCATTGCCGCGCGCGCGCGTGCGGCCGTGGCCAGCGGCATCCATCTCCAGTAGTGCGACCCCGACGACCAAGGAACCCCACCATGATGCTGTGCCGCCATCGACTGCCCGCACGCCAGCGCGTCCAGGGCTTCAGCCTCGTCGAGTTGTCGGTGGTGCTCGTGGTCATGGCCATCCTGGCCGGCGCCGTCATGGCGGGCGTCAATGTCTACCGTCAGGCCATGGTCCAGCGGATGTACGGCGATTTCGTGATGGGTTGGCGCACGGCCTATCTCGCCTTCGTGGCGAACAGCTTCGGCGTCCAGCCGGGGGACAACGGCAATGCCCCCGCCTATGCCGTGGGTGGCGCGGTCAACACGCCGCTGTGTGGCGACGCCCTGATCAATGCGCTGCAGGCGCGGGGGATCGCACTGCCCCAGGGTCGTACGGCCGGTTCGCCGGACCGTTATGTCTACCCTGACAAGCAAGGCATTCCGCACGAACTGCGCGTCTGCATGATGACGGTGCCGTGGACGCTGCCTGTAGCGGTGGGCACCTTCCAGAACGCTCCGCGGCACGTGTTGCGCCTGACGGGCTTGACGCCAGAAGCGGCGGCCAGCTTCGACGTGATGACCGATGGGGCGCTCGACGCCAGCGTCGGTGAGTTCCGTGAACAGGGGAGTGAAGCCGGTCTGGGAACTGCCGCTGCGGCATGGACGGCGGATGAGAACGCCACCATGGGCGGGGTGGCCGAAGGTCAGTCTGTAGAGCTCACGGCCTATCTGCTGGTCGGGCGTTGATTCGCCGGTTGCTCCGGCCTGACTGCCGAGGCGCCCGGCTTCGGGCTTGAAAGCGTTGCGCCGCGGCTGATGGCTCTAGGGATGCTCTTCACGAATAGCCCGCTCATGTGCTTGCCTGCGGCGGCGTGAAGGCCGAGCATGAGGACTATGAAACAAACAAGCCTGGGGCTGCCGCTGTCGACCAAGCGCACGCGCAAACGCGAGTTCCTCGATGCGATGGACCGGGTGGTGCCCTGGCGCGATCTGGTGGCGCTTATCGCGCGCTTCGCGCCCGAAAGTGGCCGCCGCGGCCAGCAACCCTTTGCGGTGGAGACGCTGCTGCGCATCCATTTCATGCAGCAGTGGTTCAACCTGTCGGACCCGGCGATGGAAGAGGCGCTGCACGATGTGCCGGTCTTTCGCGACTTCGCGGGCCTGTCTAACTGGGGCGACGCACTGCCCAGCGATTCGAGCATCCTGCGTTTTCGCCGGCTGCTAGAACAGCACAAACTGGCCGATCAGATACTGGCTCGCGTGAACGAACTGCTCACCGGGCAGGGGCTGATGCTCAAAGCTGGCACGGTGGTGGATGCCACGCTCATCGCTGCGCCTAGTTCGACCAAGAACAAGGATGGCAAGCGAGACCCCGAGATGCACCAGAGCAAGAAGGGCAACCAGTGGCACTTCGGCATGAAGGCCCACATCGGCGTGGATGCCGACTCGGGGCTGGTGCATACGGTGCGGGGCACAGCCGGCAACGTCAACGACGTGGTCGAGGGCAACAGCCTGCTGCACGGGCAGGAGGAGTTCGCCTTCGGCGATGCGGGCTACCAGGGTGTGAACAAGCGCCCGGACGCGAAGGCGCATGTGCGCTGGCATGTGGCGATGCGCCCGGGACTGCGCCGAGTTCTGGAGCCAGCAACCAACGCGGTTGATGCGCTGACCGGGAGGATCGAGCGAATGAAGGCGAGCGTGCGCGCAAAGGTCAAGCACCCGTTTCGGGTGATCAAGCGCCAGTTCGGACATGTGAAGGTGCGCTACCGCGGGCTGGCGAAGAACACGGCGCAGTTGAAGGTGCTGTTTGCGCTGAGCAATCTGTGGATGGTCAGGGCAGCGGTGGTGGCCGAGGTGCGCCCGGCGGCCGCGTGAGGGCCGTGTGAACAGCGAAATGGGCGACTTGGGCGCCTTCTCAAACCCACCTCGCGCACCATTGCTGGCCTGGCCGACGCACAACGGCGTCGTCACCGGATGCAACCGCCCTTCCAACCCCATCAGCAGGCTATTTAACGATTGGTGAAGAGCATCCCTAGGCCGCACTTGTGCCGCTGGGGTGCTGGCCCGCGTCGAGTTCGTCCCCAGCCTGGCGCAGCAGGCGCAGCACCGCCGGCAGCATCGCGTGTCGTCGGGCGTGCGGGTCGTCGACATCGGACGCCGCGCCCATCTCTGCTGCATCGGCGATCTCTTCAATGGAAACGATCTGCCGCGTATGGAGGGCCTGCAAAAGGCGGACGGTCAATTCGCGCAGGACCGCGATTTCCTGCTCCTGAACCTCCAGCAACTCGGACAGTTCTTCATGGGATTGCGCCAGCGCTTTGATTGCGCTTTCCGGGTATTGCGGACTCATGCGTTTGAATTCCTGCTCATGGTGCTGTGACATTTCGTCAACACCACGATTGAAAGAAATTTGCTCTGATTTTTCAACGGCCTGTGTGTCGGACGTAGCCTTGACTTCCTGTGTGAAATCTCAGAAATGTCAAAAATTACATAAAGTGATAAAGCGCAAGCGAAATTGCCACGCTCAGGAGGAATATGACCAGCATACGGGTAGGCGTGGCCTCGACACTGACGAAGAAGAGGATGAGGCCAAGAACAGTCCCCAAGCCGATGATCAGCAATTGTTCAGGCGCCATAAAGCGGAAACAAAAGGGGTGAGGACGGAGATGCGTCCCTTAACCACGTTCCGAGGGTAATCAGGAAGATTTCGCACGTCTGGTCAAAATGTGCAATATCTGCAGACGAAATGAAGGGAGGAGCGGACTAGGTCACGCATCAGGCGTGTTTTCCAGCGAAATTGCCCCGATCTGGACTGAATGATCTGCTCCAAGTCAGGCCTCACTGGCGCCATTTGTGGTGAATGGCCGCGCAAAGGTCCTTGCCGCACGCGGCAAGGACCACGTGTGCATTCCGATACCGCGCTCGTCCTGCGGGTCAAGATGGCGGCATGGGCGGCCGCGAGGAGAGTGCGCCGCAGCCCGAACGGATCGACCGAGGCGCTCCTGCTGCTGACGAGCAGCCTTGGACGACGGTTTCCAGCGTGCGTTTGACGTGCTGGACCACCGCGGGGTCCTGTGCTGCGATCTGGCGGGCCAGCACGCCCACATACCCATCGAAGGCATCCGGACGGACGACACCTTCGAACACACCCCGCAGGCTCAGCTCCTCGACCGTGATGGCCCGCCCGGACAGCAGCGCGCGACGGGTGCCATCGATGCCCAGATGCTGGACGAGCCGGGCCTGGAAGGAGCGGCTGTGCAGCGGACTCATCTCCAGGGGCAGATGCAGGGTCGTGCCGCTGACCGCCACGCGGATGTCGCAGGCAAGCACCAAGTCCAGTGCGGGTCCATACACCGCGCCCGTCAGCGCGCACAGCGTGATGGGTCGCATCTGCGTGAGTGCCGTGCTGAGCGACGCGAAGAGCGCCTCTTGGTCCTCGGCGCCCGGCTGTGTGATCTCGTATCCGCCACAGAACACCGGCCGTCCCTGGCCGCCCGTGTTGGCAGTCAGCACCACCACGCGCACGGCCGGATCGGCGTCGAGCGCGAGCAAGGTGCTCAGCATCCATCGCAGGTCTTCTCCGCGAACCCAGTTGCTGCTGGCCGGGCGGTTCAGTCGGATGGTGGCGATGCCACCCGCATAGGTGAGAAGGGGGGTGTCGGGCGTTGCGACGTCCACGGTCATGGTGAGTATTCCCTGTTGTTGTTGGCATGGTCGGCCGTGCCCTGGAAGAGGGCGCGTCCGCCAGTGCTTTCGAAGCAGGAAGCCTGCCCATCTACGAGTGCTGATGGCTGCAACGCTGGGGGCGGGGAAGATGTCCGTGCGTCACTGGCGGGGCCTGCGCGGACGCGAGCGGGCCCATTCGATGCACCACGGCTGCGCACGTCTGCCTGCCGGCCGGGGCTGCCGGCCGAAGCCCTGGCCTGCACGGTGGCCGGTGCGTGGTTGGCGCGGTGCGCTCATTCAGGCCGGCACGCGAATGCGCCGTGGCACAGGCAAGAAAAAAGCACCTGGAGCCAAAGGCTGCAGGTGCTTGATTCGTTTTGTTTGGTGGGCCCTGAGTGACTCGAACACTCGACCTACGGATTAAGAGGCGAATTCGGGGTAGCTGAAAGTCAGTGAAATCAATGACTTGCAGCGCTTGCCCACCCCGAAAACAGCCTGTTCACGGCACAGTTATGGCACAGCGCGGGTGGCGTTGGCACGGATGGCACTGTCCGCTCGAGAGCCAAGTCTCGCTGGGCGAAGCACCTGTCGGCGGCGCGTTCCTGTGACCGCTGCGCTCCGATGTGCCGGTTCCGGTCCCCATGGTGCAGCCGCGCGGGCCAGAAAGAGTAGCGCTGCTGGTGCGCTACGTCCGTGTCTGGGGCGCTTGGCGACGCGGAGGGCAGGGCCGAAAGCGATCGAACAAGAAGCCTTTTTTTGAGACTGCATTCTCAATAGAATGGCGGCAGCCATGCGCCTGCTTGCCGTTCTACGCCTTCTGCTGATCGCCGTGTTGTTCAACACGGCCATGGGCCATTGGCTGCATGAGGGCGTGCATCTGCGGGAGGCCGGTGCCGCGCTGTCCTCGGCCGCCGACCTGGGCGATGCCGATGAACCCGGCGAGTCCAGGACCGACGCCGTCTGTGTCTGGTGCCATCTCGGGGCGCAACTGGCGAGTGCGATCTGGCCGCCTCCGGCCCTCCTGGGCGTGGCCGTTCTCGGTATGGCGCAGCCGCTGCTGCGCCTTCACACGCCCAGGCCAGCGCCGAACGCCTGGCGTTACGGCGCACGCGATCCACCCGTGCGGGGCTGATCACTTTTCGGCGCCATTGCCCGCTCGCTGCCCGGCCACCGGCCGGCGCCGCGGAGTCGGGTCGTTCTGGCGCCTCTTTCTCTTCGCCCCTTCGTTCGGCTGCCCTGGTCGATGCCAGGTTGCGCGCCGTCGCCCCGCAGTGCGTCGGCCGCGACCCTGCCGCTTTTGTCTTTCTCCATGCATTCGCACTTTCCTCTCCCCGCCGCCCGTCGCGCGCCCGTTTCCCCCGTCTTGCCGTCGCGCGCTTTGCAGCCGGCCGTGGCCGCCCTGGCCCTACTGGGCCTGGGCGCGGCGCATGCCCAGGTCTCCGCCAGCCCCGCCGTGGGCGGACTCGACGCGGTCGAGGTGGTCGGCCGCACCGAGTCCGGCGCCTACCATGCCGACGAAGCTTCGGGCGCCAAGACCGAGCTGCCGTTGCGCGAGCTGCCGCAGTCGGTGCGCATCGTCACCCGCCAGGCCATCGACGATCTGGGCGCCACCAAGCTCGACGACGTGCTCGACTACGTGGGCGGCGTCTCGCGCCAGAACAACTTCGGCGGCCTGTGGGACAACATCGCCATACGCGGTCTGCCCGGCAACGAGAACACGGGCATGGCGACGCTGCTCAACGGCTTCTCGTCCAACCGGGGCTTCAATGCGCCGCGCGACCTGGCCGGGGTGGAGCGCATCGAGTTCCTCAAGGGCACGGCGGCAGCGCTCTACGGCAGCAGCGAGCCCGGCGGCACGCTCAACATCGTGTCGAAGCGGCCGCTGTGGAAGCCGGCCCATGCGGTCGAAGGCTATGTGGGCACCGATGGCCTGCGCCGCGGCGCCTTCGACAGCACCGGGCCTGTGAATGACCGCTTTGCCTACCGCCTGAACGTGGCGGTGGAGGACCGCGACAGCTTCCGCGACTTCGTGCAGGCCCGCCGCGAGGTGCTGGCGCCCGCCTTTACCTGGAAGCTGGGCCGCGACACGGTGCTGGAGTACGTGGGCGAGTACCTGCGCCACCGCACGCCGCTGGACCGTGGCGTAGTGGCGGTCGACAACCGGCTGGGCGTCATTCCGCGCAACCGCTTCCTGGGCGAGCCGGCCGACGGCGACGTGACCGTGCGCAACAGCACCCACCAGCTGATGCTGACCCACGAATGGAGTGCGGACTGGTGCAGCCGGGTCGGCCTGTCGTACCGCAGCACAGGCATCGAGGGTTTCTCGACGGAGCCCACGGCCCTGCGCAGCGATGGCACGCTGACACGCCAGCGGCGCTTTCGCGACTACGACTCCAGCGACATCGCCCTGCAGGCCGAGCTGCAGGGCACAGTGCGCACGGGCGCGGTGGAGCACGAACTGCTGCTGGGCCTGGAGCGCTACCGCTTCGACATGGACACCCTGATGCTGCGCGTCAACCCGAGCACCGCGCGGCCCTACGCCATCAACATCTTCGCGCCGGTGTACGGGCAGGTGCCGCCCGTGCCCACGGCCAACACCGACACGCTGGAGCACCAGCGCAACACCGCCTTCTACGTACAGGACGCAATCCGCCTTGCGCCCGAGTGGCGCCTGGTGGCCGGCCTGCGTGCCGACCGTTACGACCAGTCGCTGCTCAACCGCCGCACCGGGCTGACGACCGACCAGACGCCCAGTGCGACGTCGCCGCGCATCGGACTCGCCTGGCTGCCCTCGCCGCAATGGACGGTCTATGCCAACGCCGGCCGCTCCTTCCGGCCCAACACCGGCACCGACGTGGTCTCGCGCGCCTTCGCGCCCGAGACCGGCCGCGCCGCCGAGTTGGGCGTCAAGTGGGAAAGCGAAGATCGGCGCATGGGCGCCACGGCCGCGCTGTTCGACATCCGCAAGCGCAATGTGCTGACCAATGATCCGGTGAACACCGGCTTCTCGGTGGCGGCGGGCGAGATCCGCAGCCGCGGCTTCGAGTTCGACTTCACCGGCCAGGTGAGCCGCCACTGGCGCCTCAATGCCAGCCTGGTGCTGAGCGATGTGGAAGTCACGCGCGACAACACGCTGGAGGTGGGTGGCCGCCTGCTCAACGTGCCCAAGGTCAACGGCAGTGTGCTGGCGGTCTACGAGGACGCCTTGGCCAATGGGCAGCGCTATGGCATCGGCGGCGGGCTGACCCATGTCGGCCGCCGGCTGGGCCAGGCGCGCACCCAGGCCGAGGCCAATGCCGGCGCACCGGCATTCGAGCTGCCGAGCTACACCACCGCCAAGCTGGTTGCCTACTGGCGCCTCAACCCGCGCCTGCGCCTGACGCTGGACGTGGACAACCTGTTCGACAGCACCTACTACAGCAGCTCGTACAGCCGCGTGTGGGTGACGCCGGGCGCGGCGCGTTCGGTCACCGTCGGGCTGCAGGCCAAGTTCTGACCACTGCCAAGGCCACCCGCAGCCGCGCCGAGGCGGGTGGCCCGCATGGCCATGCGGCACGCATCAACGAGAACGGAATCCTCCTTTTGCCCGACACATCCTCTTTCGACACCACCACCGGCCCCGCCCCTGTCCGTCGCCGACGTCTGCTCCAGACCGGCGCCGCGCTGGCGGCCAGTGCCTGGACGGCGCGGGCCACCGCTGCCCAGCCCGAACGGCCGTTGCAGATCGTGGGCCCGTGGGAGCTCGCTGGCCTGGCACCCGCCAAGAGCGGCCACGTGTTCACCCGGCTGCAGATCGCCGAGACACTGGCCGATGCGCAGGACGACGGCACCCCGCTGCCCGGCCTGGCCGAGCGCTGGACGGTGTCGGCCGACGGTCGCACCTGGCGCTTCATGCTGCGGCCGCGGGCACGCTTCCATGACGGCAGCGCGGTCGATGCCGCGGCCGTGGTGCGCTGCCTGAAGCTGGCCTGTACGCCGCCGGCGATGCTGAGCCTGGCGCCGGTGGACGCCATCGAGGTGGAAGACGATCGCACCGTGCGCATCCGCCTGGCACGTCCGCATGGCGGCCTGGCCTCGCTGCTGGCGCACAGCAGCACCCTGGTCCTGGCGCCTTCGTCCTTCGGCCCGCAGGACAGCGTGCGACGCATCGTGGGCAGCGGGCCCTACCGCGTCGCCTCGATCGCGCCACCGCAACTGGTGGAAGCCGAACGCTTCGAGGGCTACGACGGCCGGCGCCCCGCCATCCTCCGCGTGCGCTACCTGGCGGCGGGTCGTTCCGAGACGCGGGCCCTGATGGCCGAGGGCGGCCAGGCCGACCTGGCCTTCGGCCTCGATCCGGCCAGCATCGCGCGCCTGCGGCTTCGCCGGCAGGTGAGCCTGGCGTCGGTGACCCTGCCGCGCACGGTGATGATCAAGCTCAACGCCGGCCTGCCCGCGCTGCGCGACGTGCGCGTGCGCCAGGCGCTGAGCCTGGCCATCGACCGCGTGGGCATCGCGCGCGCCGTGCTGCGCGATCCCGAACTGGCAGCCACGCAGCTCTTCGCCCCCACGCTGGGCGGCTGGCACGACCCCGGCCTGCCGCCGCTGCAGCACGATCCTGCACGCGCGGCGCGGCTGCTGGCCGAGGCCGGCTGGCAGCGCGGGCCGGATGGCCTGCGCGATGCGCGCGGTGAACCGCTGCGGCTGGCGCTGCGCACCTTTCCCGACCGACCCGAACTGCCCATCATCGCGTCGGCCCTGCAGGAGCAATGGCGCCAGCTGGGTGTGGCGGTGCAGGTGTCCATCGGCAATTCCGGCGAGATCCCGCTGGGCCACCGCGACGGCAGCCTGCAGCTGGGGCTCGCGGCACGCAACTACGCGAGCGTGCCCGATCCCACGGGCACGCTGATGCAGGACTTCGGTCCTCGGGGTGGCGACTGGGGCGCCATGGGCTGGCAGGACGCCGAGCTGCCGACGGCCCTGGAGGCCTTGGCCGCCGGCACGCTGCCTTCGCCCCAGCGCGATGCCATGCGTGCCCGCATCGCCGGCCTCCTGCAGGCGCAACTGCCGGTGGTCCCGGTGGTGTGGCAGCGCCAGCAGGTGGCAGTGAGTCGCCGCGTGACGGGCGTGAGCCTCGACCCGCTCGAACGCTCGTATCGCCTGCTGGACATGGGATGGGCATCGTGAGCGCCCGTCCGACCCCTGTGAATGACGCGGCGGCCAAGGGCAAGGCGGCAAGCCGCCTGGTGAGCCGCCATCAGGTCGCGGGCACCGCCTGGCGCCGCGTGCTGCTGCGGCGCGCGCTGCAGGTGCTGATGCTGGCGCTGCTCGTGGGCACCGCCTGCTTCTTCATGACCCGCTGGCTGCCCGGCGACCTGGCCACGCGCATCGCTGCCGGCCGCTACGGCTACGACCTGGTCGGCAACGACGCCGCCGATGCGGTCCGCGCGGAACTGGGCCTGGACCAGCCCGCCTGGCTGGCGTTGCTGCGCTGGTGGGGTGACCTGCTGCGTCTGGACCTCGGCACGTCGCTGGTGACCGGCCAGTCGATCTGGCGCGAGGTGGCGCACCAGCTGGGCGCCACGCTGGACCTGGCCGTGACAACGCTGGTCATGGCAGCAGCGCTGGGCCTGCCGCTCGGCGTGGCGGCTGGGCTGCGCGCAGGTGGCTGGCTGGACCGCCTGACGGTGGTGCTGGCCGTGGTGCTGGGGGCCACGCCACCCTTCCTGCTGTCGGTGCTGCTGATGCTGGCGGTGGCCGTGCAGCTGGGCATGTTGCCGGTGGCCGGTGACGACCATGGCGGCAGCGTGCTGCTGCCGGCGCTGACCCTGGCGCTGGGCCTGGCCGCCGGACTCGCCCGGATCACCCGCGGGGCGGTGCGGGCCGCCGTGGGTTCGCCGGCCTTCGAGTTCGCGCGCACCAAGGGCCTGAGCGACCGCCAGGCCCTGCTGCGCCACGGGCTGCGGCCGGCGGCAGTGCCGGTGGTCGCCTACCTGGGTGTGCAAGCGGTGCTGCTGGTGGAAGGCGCCGTGGTCGTGGAGACGCTGTTCGCCTGGCCGGGAATCGGCCATGCCCTGGTGCATGCGGTGTTCGGCCGTGACATCCCGATGATCCAGGGCACGGCGCTGTGCATGGGCCTGCTTTTCGTGGTTTTCAACCTGCTGGTCGACGCGGCCTGCCTGCTGCTGGATCCCCGGCGCCGCATGGAAGGAGATGCGTCATGACCGTGCATCTCTCGCTGGCATTGCCGCCGCGGCGATGGCCGCTGCGACCCGCGCTGGGCCTGGGTCTGCTGCTGCTGGTGGCCACGTTCTCGCTGTTGGGCCCATGGCTCATCGGCGTCGATCCGGCAGTGCAGTCACTGGCTCACAGCCTGCAGCCTCCGGACTCGAACCACTGGCTGGGCACCGACCTGCTCGGGCGCGACGTGTTCGCCCGACTGACCCATGCGGCGCAACTGTCGCTGGGCCTGGCGCTGCTGGCGGCGCTGAGTGCCGCCGTGCCCGGCGTGCTGCTCGGGCTGATCGCAGCCTGGCGCGGCGGGGCTGTCGAGCGCACGCTGGTGCTGCTGGCCGACGCGGCAATGTCGCTGCCCGGCCTGCTCCTGGTGCTGCTGTTGGCGGCCGTGGCGCCTGGCAATCTCGGAGCGCTGTACCTGGGGCTGTCGTTGTCGTTGTGGGTGGAGTACTTCCGCGTCAGTCGCGCGGCCGCGCGGCCGGTGCTCGCGGGCGACGCCGTCCAGGCCTCGCGGCTGCTGGGCTTCGGCCCGGTCTACCTTCTGCGCCGCCACCTGCTGCCAGCGCTGACGCCGCTGCTGGGCACGCTGCTGCCCTTCAGCGCCGCCCAGGCCGTGCTGGCCCTGGCGGCCCTGGGCTTCATCGGGGTGGGCGTCCAACCGCCCACCCCTGAACTCGGATCGATGATGACGGAATTCCTTCCTTTCTACGCGGAGGCGCCCTGGCTCATCGCCGCGCCCGTGGCGCTGTTGATGCTGCTGGTGCTCGGCATGATGCTGTTCGTCGGCGAGGAGATGCCCGAATGAGCAATCACGTCACCACCGCGGCCGAAACGGGCCGGGGAGGGCATGTCACCGCGGCTGGCGATGCGCCCCTGCTCGACGTCCGAGGCCTGTGCGTGCGCGCGGGGGCGCAGATGCTGCTGCGCGACGTGGACTTCTGCCTGCGTCCTGGCGAGGCACTGACGCTGCTGGGCGAAAGCGGTGCCGGCAAGTCGCTGCTGGCGCAGGCCGTGATGGGCAACCTTCCGGCCGCCCTGCGTGCCAGTGGCAGCATCACGCTGGCCGGCCGGACCACCCGTGCCGAGGACGGTGCCGCCCGCCGCCCGCACTGGGGCCGGTCGATCGGACTGTTGCCGCAGGAGCCTGCCCAGGCCCTCGACCCACTGATGCGCGTGCTGCCGCAGCTGGTCGAGACGTACGAACTCGTCCTCGGGACCGGCCCCGCAGAGGCCCGTCAGGATGCCGCGCGGCAGCTGGACGCCAGCGGCCTCGGCCATGCGCAGCATCTCTACCCCTGGCAGCTCTCCGGCGGCATGGCCCAGCGCGCGGCCGCCACGATCGCGCAGGCGGGAGGCGCGCAGGTACTGCTGGCCGACGAGCCCACCAAAGGCCTGGACGCCCAGTGGCGCCGCCACACCATCGACCTGCTGGAGGCGGTACGGCGCCGGGGCGGCTGCGTTGTGGTGGTGACCCATGACTTGCACGTGGCCCGCGCCCTGGGTGGTCGCACGATGGTGCTGCGCGCCGGTGAGGTGGTCGAGCAGGGCGACACGCGCGCTCTGCTGGCTGCTCCCAAGCATCTCTTCACGCGTCGGCTCATCGACGCGGACCCGGCACGCTGGCCACGGCGCGCGGCGCCTGTGCCCGGCGCATCGTTGCTGGAGGCCCGGGGCCTGCGCAAGCAACTCGGTGGGCGCACCCTGTTCGAAGGCCTGGACCTGACGCTGCATGCCGGAGATCGCCTGGTCGTACAGGGGCCGAGTGGCACCGGCAAGAGCACGCTTGGCAACGTGCTGCTCGGCCTGATGCCGCCCGACGGCGGCCAACTCGTGCGTGCGGCCGGCCTTGCGCCCACGTCGCTGCAAAAGCTTTATCAGGATCCGGTGGGCGCCTTCGCGCCCATGGTGTCGCTCGAGCAGGCCCTGCGGGATGTAGCGCGCCGCCACCGCCAGGACTGGTCCGCGATGCTGCGCCACTTGGAGCGCCTGGGCGTCGCCCCGGCCCTGCTGGCGCGCCGGCCGGCGGCCGTCTCCGGCGGCGAGCTGCAACGGATCGCGCTGGCCCGCGCGCTGGCGGCCCGTCCGGCATTGCTCTTCGCCGACGAACCCACCTCGCGGCTTGACCCGATCACGCAACAGGAGGCGATCGGCGTGCTGCTGGACGCGGTGGACGACGGTGGCGCCGCGCTGGTGCTGGTGACGCATGACGGTGACCTCGCAAAGGCCATTGGCGCGCGGTTCGTGGGATTGGACCCAGGGGGGCGGACTCGCGCCACGGAAGAGTTCGGAACAGGTGTGGCGTGTGGTCTGTCGATGCGAAGGTGTGCTTGATCCCGGCCCGGCCGATCAGCGCAGCCAGCCTCGGCAGAGGGTGCTTCAGAGTGATCCGCTCGACCCGCCGTGGACGCAGCCGCTCGGCCGTTCATGGCTGCGAACGCCTCGGACTCCCAGGAGTCCTAGGAGCAACTTGCAGGGCTCATCAGTCGCTGGACACCAAGCCCTCAGAAAAGCGTCAATCGAAGATTGCCACCGCGCGCGTCCAGCCGGCGGATGCGCCTTTCACCTTCACCGGGAAGCAGGCGATGCGGTAGCCGGTGGGCGGCAGCTCGTCGAGCTGACCCAGCTTCTCCAGATGGCAGTAGCCGATGTGGCGACCGGCCTTGTGGCCTTCCCAGATCAGGCTGGCGTCGCCGGTTTCCTTGAATTTTTCGCGGGTGTAGGAAAACGGGGCATCCCAGCTCCAGGCGTCGGTGCCGGTGAGCCGTACGCCACGCTCGAGCAGGTACATGGTCGCCTCGTAGCCCATGCCGCAGCCGGACTCCACGAAGTCGTCGTGCCCGTAACGCGCCCCGGCGGCTGTATTGACCACCACGATGTCCAGCGGCTGGAGTGTGTGGCCGATGCGCTGCAGCTCGGCCTGCACATCGGCGGCCGTGGCCACATAGCCGTTCGGGAAATGGCGGAAGTCCAGCTTCACCCCGCGCTGGAAGCACCATTCCAGCGGCACCTCGTCGATGGTGATGGCGCGTTCCCCCCGGTTCATGGTCGGGTGGAAGTGGTAGGGCGCGTCCAGGTGGGTGCCGTTGTGGGTGTTGAGCTGCACTCGCTCGAAGGCCCAGGCCGCGCCGTCGGGCAGGTCCTCCGGCGTGGCCCCGGGGAAATACTTCAGCATCGACTCCACCGCCGGGCCCTGGTGGTTGAAATAGGTGATCTGCGGCGCCAGCGGCTTCGGGTCGGAAAGAACGTCGTTTTCCAGGGGAATCGACAAATCGACGATGCGGCTCATGCGTGGCTCCTGGCAGGCTGGATGCGGGCCGTGCAGCGGCCCAAGCCGATGCGGCGGAAACCCTCGCGCTCGCACCAGGCGGTGATGGTGATCTCGTCGCCGTCGTGCAGGAAGGCGCGGGTCTCGCCGTCCGGTAGCTGCAGCGGGCGGGCACCATTGGCGGTGAGTTCCAGCATGCTGCCTTCCGTGCCCTGGTCGCGGCCGGAGATGGTGCCGGTGCCGATGAGGTCGCCGGGCCGGAGGTTGCAGCCGCCCACGGTGTGGTGGGCCACCATTTGCGCTGGCGTCCAGCACACGTCGCGGGCAAAGCAGGCCGTGCTGATGCGCACGGGAGCCATGCCCGCGCCTCGCATGGCGGCGGACTGCAGGAACGTGTCGAGCCGGATGTCGAAGGCGCCGCGCGCCGCGTCCAGCGCCCCCTCCAGGTAGGACTGGAGCGGGGGCGCATCGGCCGCCCGCGGCAGGCGTGGCGCCCGGAACGGCTCCAGGGCGTCCAGAGTGACCACCCAGGGCGCCAGGCTGGAGCTGAAGTTCTTGCTGAGGAAGGGGCCGAGCGGTTGAGACTCGAAGGCCTGCACATCCCGCGCTGACCAGTCGTTGAGCACCGAGACGCCGCCCAGGAACTGCTCCGCCTCGACCAGCGCCACACGCTCGCCATGCGGGTTGCCCGTCGTCACGTGGAAGCCGAGTTCGACCTCGAAGTCCAGCTTGCGCGAGGGTCCGAACTCCGGCTGTCCGCCGGCAGCCTGCACGGTCTGGCCCCAGGGACGGACCACGGGCCTCCCGCTCTCGACCACCGAGGAGGAACGGCCGTGGTATGCGATGGGCAGGTGCGTGAAGTTGGGCAGGAAGACCTGTCCGGGGCGAAACAGGTTGAAGGTGTTGCGGGCGTGGTTGTGCGAAGCGAAGAAGTCGGTGTAGTCCCCGATGTCGCACGGCAGGCCGAAGGAGACCTCGGCCTGCGGCAGCAGCAGGGGCTCGGCCTGCACCTGCCGGTCATCGCCTGCGCGCAGCAGGGCCCAGACCGCGTGGCGCAACTGCCGCAGGGCTGGCCGGCCCTGGGCCAGCAGGCCGTTCAGCCGTGGCGCCTGCAGCGCCTGGACCAGCGCCGGGGGCAGTTCCGGCAGCAGCAGGGCGGCACGGGGCAGGTCCAGCACCCGGTCACCGATGCCGACCCCGATGCGGCCGGGCGCATGCGCCGGCGCGTCGGACGGGCGGAACACGCACAGCGGAAGGTTCTGCAGGGGGAAGTCGCTGTCGGCCGCATTGGCACTGGCGACCCAACTGAAAGTGTCGGGGGCGTGGGTATGGTCTGTCATCGGTACTGCCTTTGGAGGAATGGGCGTGGCGCGCCGCACCGTTCTTCAGTTGATGCGCACTCCGCTGGCCCTGGCGATGGGCGCCCAGCGCTCGGTATGGCTGCGGTTGAGGGCCTCGAATTCATCCGGCGTACTGCTCTCGGCGGTCATGCCCTGTTTGGCGAAGATGTCGCGCACCTCCTGCTGCTTCAGGATTTCGGCCGAGGCCTTGGCGATGCGGTCCACCACCTCGGCTGGCGTGCGGGCCGGGGCGTAGAGGCCGAACACGTTCACGCCGTCGATGTCGGGCAGGCCCAACTCACCAATGTGGGCACCTGCGGCAGGAAAGGCGAACGGCGGCGGTCGGCGGTCGCCAGCGCGGTCAGCTTGCCGCTCTGGATCTGCGGCAGCACTGCGCCCAGGTCGGCAATCATGCAATCGACCTCGCCGGCCAGCAGCGCGTTGACGGTTGGCGCGCCGCCCTTGTAGGGAATCTCGGTGAGGCTGATGCCCGCGTTGCGCTGCAGCAGCGTGCCAGCGAACTGGGTCAGGGTGCCCGGGGCGGCCAGTCCCATGTTGAGCAGACCGGGGCGGGTCTTGGCATAGGCCACCCAATCCTTCAGGTTCTGCGGCCCCTTGCCGGCGGGCACGACGAAGATGTTGGGCGAGTTGGCCACCCGGGTCACGGCCACCAAGTCCTTGGCCGGGTCGTAGTTGATTGTCGCCACGCTGGGCAGGATGCGGCGACCGCTGATGCCGGCCATCAGCAGGATGTAGCCGTCGGCCGGCGATTTGGCCACCGCCTCCCAGCCGATGATGGTGGCCGCGCCGCCGCGGGGTGCGGTGTTTCCACGAATGCGGAACTCGTAGCTGCCGTCCTTCTGTTGCTCCAGCTCGGCCAGGTTCTTGCCGCTCGTGGGGCGCTGGGTGCCACTCACAGGCGAGGCGCCACTACCGCCCGTTTCGTAGTTCCATGCCCAGTCTTTGGCCTGGGCCAGGCCGACAGTGAGGGTTAGGGCCATAGCAATCAGTGTTTTGTGCATGAACGTTTTCTATGGGTTGTGGTGAGTCCATCATATCCATAAATAGTCCGTTGCAGACTATTCTAAGTGAGGCATTGTTCTCACGCCTGGGGCGTTTGGTGCAGTAGCTCTAGAAGCTGTGTGGGGGGAAGGAAAGGGAGCCTCTAGTCGGCTTAGGACTATTCCAAAGCAGACTTGAACCTCGGGGCATGGCTGTGCCCTCCGTCTCTATCTACCACCGCAACTATGAGCAAATCAGGAACCTTCTTCGCTTGATTCGCTTGGAAGCTGAGCTCACGCAAACCCAGTTGGCCGAACGCCTTGGGGTTGGGCAGTCCTACGTCTCCAAGATTGAACGGGGTGAGTCGTTCGTGGACCTGCTTATCTATGTCAAGTGGTGCGAGGCCTGCAGCGCTGCGCCAGGCGAGACGCTGGACAGGTTCTTGACTAGAAGCTAGCACAGCCAACACAGTTCATTTGGGCGTAAAAACAAACAGGCGCTCGTCAATCGCCCGGCCGCGTTCGTAGGTGTACTTCACATCCCAGCCTTCAGTTGAGAAGGTGGCGGGAGCTTTGCCTTCAAAGACCTTTAGCATCTGCGCGGTGTGATTTGGCGTGAGGCGATTTCCTAGTAGATCGACAAACCCTGTTGCCTCAATTTTGTCGGGGTGAATGCCGTATCCTGTGTCTTTGAACCAATCATTCCACATGATTTTGAGATTCAAGACTTTGCCGGTCTTCTCGTTCTTATGCATGAAAACCTTGGCAGTTTCGGCTTTCCCAGCAATGCACATGTATAAGGTGCCGCCAAGCTGGTTGGGTGGCGCTGTTTTTGTGTAGTTGCAGCTTAGAACTTTGTTTATGTCAGAAGCAAATTTCTCGAACTGTGGAGGGTTTGCAAGAGACCAGTTGCTTATAAAAGCAAGGGATAGTGCGAAAGTTTTAGATTTCATAACCTAGGGCTTTTGACTGCCCGCTCATTGAAGTCGCCATCAATTTTGGCGTTCTAGGCTGGGCTGGATAGGAATTGGCAAAGAAAATTATTTATCTTCGATTCACCGTTTGGGCCTGTATGCGCTTCTTCTCCTCGCACTAGAGTATCCCTGGGGCGCGACATTTAGTGCATTGATAGAAGAGGCATAGCCTATGAGTTGGAGGGACCTCAAGTCTGTTCCTAAAAGTGATAGCTCATAGTCGCCTTTGTTTTTCACTCTGGACTGAATGACTGAACCTAGAATGAAGTCTCTTGGGCTTGTGGCTTGCTTTAAGCTCCTCTTGACGACGTAGACCTCCACCTCGTGCCCTTGAATGCTCGCACTAACTCGAAGAAGTTGTGGGTGAAAGTCAAGGACAAAGCTCACAATGAATGGCTGCCAACCCTCTCGTTGCCAAGGCAAGAGAGACGGCCTTTGATTGCCACTTGATTTGCTCAACGGAAAGGTGGTGTTTTCTCTGCTGAGATATACAGGTCGTCCGTTGTCAGTACAGGGGTGCTTTGGCCATGGCGGGCCGAGTGAGTCGAAGAAAACTCTTCCTCTCTCGGGCGATTGATAGAAGAACACAGGAGCGCCACAAACGGGACAACCCGTTGAACGCGTAAAAGTCTCATACGTGACGGGCGGAATATGCGTGAAGCTTCCCGACCCACGCCAGCCTCCGCCCCAGCCACACGAGCAACCCGGTGGGTGATTCCAAGCGTTGCACACGGAGGGCCTCCTCAGGGGCGGCACCACTGCTGTTCGCAGGGCACGCCGTCGCCGTTGCCGTCCATCTTCACGCCTGGACAGTTCTTCAGGAAGTAGGTGGCCTCTGCGCAGGAGGTCATTTGAGAACAGTACTTGCGGCCATCGCACCGGAAGAGCTGTGCGGGCTGGTTGGGCGCTTGGAGCGCGAGGTCAGCTGCCGGCGCAACTGTGGTGGCCTGCCTCTTATCTTGGTAGTGCTCAACCCCCTTCCACGCCACAAGGCCCAGAAGAACCAAAAGGACGAGTCGAAACACGGTCGCCTCCTGCTAAAGTGTGTTTACACTATCTTACATTCAGGTCTGATTCAGCTTGCATGAGACAAATGGACACCAGCAGGGAATCAATCGCGCAGGCGTTTCGCGCTGCAGCTCGGGTGAGACGTGACCAGCTCTTCAAGGCAGACGGTGGGTTGCCAGTCTCGCTCTCTGAGTCGGCATACACGCCATACCTTGGTTGGGTAGGGCGCAAGTACCAGGGCGGCACGGTCCTGATAGCCAAGAATCCGGGCGGGGGCGGTGATAGCCAAGTCGCACCCACTGCGTTGGACCTTGAGGTTCAGCGCCGCCTGTTGGCGCTACGGGACGACGCCGACGGGTCCACTGCTGCGCTGCTTGAAGGCGTCACTCTTGCCTTCCACGCCCAGCTTCCGTCGATTGGCATTGGCGTGCTGCTGGCGCGGGTGCTCGCTCGGCTCGGTGAGACCTTGGACGACGTGGTGTTCTTCAATGCTTGCCCTTACCGAACGCGCAACGACGAATCGCTGTCCACCTCCACACAGAAAAAGTCTCTTGAACTCGTGGCAGCTCCACTGGTGCGAGCTCTCCAGCCCGACACATTGATATACCTGGGAGTAGGCGTGGGGCGTGAGGCCTCCAAGACGCTCAATGCTCGTTGGACATATGTTCTTCCGCGTGCCATCAACGACCGTCAGTTGAAGGCCGAAGCCGTGCCTGTGCTGGACGCCATTGAAGCTGACAACGCAGCGCGCAGTGCGTACAGGAACACCCATGGCTGAGCTTCTCGGCGTCTTTGAGGTAGACAAGGAAAAGCGAGTGCGGTGCCAGGCGCCAAGCTGCAACCACGCTGTCTACAAAGCAGTTCACCTCTTGAGCGTGGAGGGTGCGTTCAAGCTGTACGGCTCCGAGTGCTGTAAGAAGCTCTTCGGTTGGACTTCGAAGACTCAAGGGGCATCGCACACAAGTGGCGAAAGACGGCTTACCGACGAAGAGCGGGAGCAACTGCTTCACAACACAGCGGAGCTTCTTGCAACGCTCAAAGCTGAACAAGCTCAGCTACGCGCTGCGACCCAAGCAAAGCTTACTGCGCTCAAGACCGCACTTGCCGCGAGGGGGAGTGTGGTTGGTACAGGGCGCGCCCGTGGTGAGAGGCACATGCTCGGAACTGTCTTGAACGCTGGCATTGAGCGTCAGGCCAAGGAAAGAGTGCGCGCCCGATACCAAGTTGACCCAGATATGGCGGGGTGGCGTGGCTTGGTCCTGGCTGAAGCCAAGAAGATTGAACAGGGTGAATGACGTGCTGCTCTTTGACATCCTGAAACTCGAATCACCCGATCTCCAGCGAGAAGAGGTGTTGGCCCGCGAGGCCCACTGGAAGAAAGTTTTGCTGACTCGCGTACATGGGTACAACGGAAACTGAGCATGCCTACACCGACCGCGCCACGAAAGAAGCTTGAGAAGAAGCCACTCGAAATCGGCTTGCTCGAAGGAATCGAACCGCACCCTCATGACGCGGAGGTCGTCAAGGCGATTGCTTCGGCTAAGCGGAAGCCAGGTGGTTCATCAGACAGCGTTGTGGCCTTCAAAAACATGTCAGGCAAGGTGTATCGCAGGGTGGTCCTCAATGGCATTCACCAAGAAATGCAGCTTGCCGACAGGCTTGAGGCGATTGGTTTGGCAGACGAGTCAGAGTTTGGCGGGCGTAGAACCAAAGGGGTGTGGGCGTGTTTTGGGCCAAAGCGCGACTTGACGTCGGCAGCGGTTCTGGAGGAGCTCAGGACAGGCGTACGTCCATTGGCTAAGACAGGCGACGAGTCATGAAACGATTAAGGACCCTTGCCGTAGTGGCCCTCGTCGCCACGCTCGCGTCCTCAACTGCGTTGGCTCAGTCGCCGGCAGAGAAAGACCTTGCCACCTACGCGCGTGCACTCGAGAACTCGACGCCAGAGCGTGCTATCCGATTCAGGAGCGTTGAGCGCACGGGCGACAACACCTTTCGCGTGTCGTTCTCCACAAGCTCACCGTCTCTCATGTCGCTGCCCAACGCGAAGGAAGACAAGGCGGCCTACGCCGTAAATTACGGTCGCACGAAGGTATGGGAGACGAAGAGCTGTACGGCCGAGCTCGCCACCGTGCTCAAGCGCTACAACCTTCTCATGGCGGCATTCGTGCTGGAGAACCCCAAGGGTGAGCCGCAGTCCATTGCTATGTGCCTGAAGACTTCAGGGGAAACGCAGGCGTCGGCCGGCTGGGCAAACGATTGGCCGTTGGTATGACGACGTGGGATCTCCCAGCTACCTCAATGCAACCTTCACCATTCGCGTAGAGGGCGGGAAGACCTGGCTCACGCGCGTGAATGGAGACGGAAGCAAAGGGGAGTATGAGCTCGCCCCCGCTGGCGACACCTATGTGAAAGTGGGAGACAAGCATGGGGCCTACTACATAGTCACGCCTGCTGGCCTTCGGATCAACGACCGTCAGGGCTACATTCGAACGGCGAAACCCCAATGAGGAGTGCTGTCTTCGCATGTTTGGTTGTGTGCGCTGCGCCGGCCTTTGCTTCAGGCTGGTCGGGTTCATACCTGGCTGTGGGGCAGGACTTCACACTCTATGTCCAGCTCGTTGAATCGCCTGGCGGTGCAGTGGTCGGTCGCTTTCGACAAGTCTCGATTGGCAAAGACAACAAGCTGAACACGCTGGACTCACCTATCAGCGGCGCTGCCAGTGGTGACCAGTTCGTTGGCAAGATTGAAGCCGCCTGGTATGACGGCGGTGTGCGCGCTATCTCGGCCAAGCGCATGCTGGGTGGTGGTATCCAACTCTCTGGCGCTGGTGGCCTACGCGCGAATCTGCGGCCTGCCACTGAAGAAGACGAAGCCAGGGCTCTTGAAGCACTGAGGCAAGGAGCACAGCAAGCTACTGCTGCGAAGCAGAACGCTGAAGCAAAGGCCCGGCGCCAGGAGAGCTGGAGACAACGCACTGAGGCGCTGCAAGGAATTGTCTTCGCTACTCTTCGGTACAACGCTATGCAAAGCCTCAGCTATCGCGCCTACGCGGACTACCCGGCCAGGTATGAGGCCACCACTGCGAAGCTCGAAGGCCTTCTTGCTCAGGTGAAGGCGGCGAGGGGTGATACAGGTGAGGTGATTGGTCAGCGCAGCACGCTCACCGCCAGCATGCTCCACACCTCGATAGACGAAACACAGCACCCGCATATCGAAGTCAAGCACGCCTACGAGGATTCCATGCGTGAATGGCAACGACTCCACGCGCTGCTGCTTGAAGCGACGAAAGCATGCCAAGAAACGACACCGCAGGACGTTGACACACAGAGCTTCAAACAAGACTGCACCCGTGTGCCCCAGCTCACACAATCCCTCCAGACTGCCGGCGAGAACGCGAAGGCAGAGTACTTCAAGATTCGAGACGTCTACAAGCGCGAGCTCTCGAAGCAAGAGGCACTCAGGGCTGAAGCTGAGAGGGTGGGGCAAGGTACAGCTACACGCTGAAGCCGTTGGTCCTCGACTCATCTGAAGGCAAGGCAAAGAAAATGAGCAACCTCACCACTTTCTACATTCAGTGGACTCTCACGAAAGAATCCTTTCAGGTAGATCTCGGCACACTAGAGGTCGGCGATGAGCTTCTTACGGTCCAGAGCGACGAGTCGGAGACATCAACTTTTACTGTTCAGTGTGTTGGTGTTGCTCGATCAGACACGCACATTTCAATCTCGCTGTCCTACCAAAGACATGTTGGAGAGAACGCAAAAGTAAGTTCTGACTGGCTCTTCGGGGAGAGCAGTATTGAAATGGAAAAAGCTTCGCCGAGCACTTGGAAGGCAATTGCATTTTGGTTGTGCGAAGACCCAGAATCCAGCGGGCCTGCAAAGCGCTGCGAAGTGTTTACTGCGCCGGAACGCCGCACGTTCGAGCTCATAGTACGAGCTGGCCAGCAAGCATTTCGAACAGCGCTTATCGAATGCGTGGGCGGTGAAGAGAAGTGTGCTTGCGAACTGACGGGGTTCATTGGTACTCCAGCGCTCGATGCAGCGCATATTGTTCCACACGAGTTGGACCCCAGGCCGGGCAATCCAGAAAACGGACTGCTTCTTCGTGCCGACTTACACCGACTTTATGATCGAAACGTGCTTCGCATCTCGCCAAATGGCGAAGTAAGTTTAGTAGAGGGGTGGATAGGTACTCCTTACCCGGATTTAGTCAAAAAAATATCTAATAAAACATTAGAGAGAGTTCGTGTAAGCTTAGAAAGGCGAGCCGAGCTTGAAGCCAATCACCCTAAATTTTTGGCTCGCAATCTATTGCCCAGAGCGTGCTAATTTTGCTAGCAAATTTGAATAAGCTTTAAGAAGGAGATTTCAAGTGAAAGATAAATTAGGCTCGATCCTAAAATTTTGCTTATACCTTTTTGTATTCATTTTTTGTCAGCCAACTTCTGCTGTTACGGACAAAGAGTTCTGTGATCTCCGAGCAGATTTGATGCTTGGGGTCGCGCAAGCACGCGATGAGGGCGTTCCTAAGCGACAGGTAAGAAAATTTATGGAGCAGAAAAGCAATATAAAACTTCCTCCAACGTTCGACGTTTACGTTGATGCAGTGTACGAAAATCGAAAATATAAACCAAACGAGTTAAAAACGATTTCGCTATATTCATGCTATAAAGAATTCGGAATCCTGAAATAGGAGGCAGCTGGTGGTAATGCTTATTTTATGCCCCTACAAAATTATTGTAGGCATCACTAAAAGTCTCGCGAGAAAAAGTGCGCTAATTAAAATTGCTGCTGCTGCATCTGTGTGTGCTGCATTTTCGATTTGTCTAGCACAACAACCTCCCAGATGGCAGGCTAAAAAAGAATGTGATCAAGCAAAGGAGCTCTCGAAGCAAATTGCTGAGCTAAAAAATGAAGGGGCAACAAGGGATACCATAGAGACTCTCATCTCAATGTCTAGTGATGGTGATGGAATAATAGGGGAACTAGCACGCACGTTTTTTAACTTGCACAAAAAAGGAAGCAGTCCGGCTAAATTTTCGGCCAGCATGTTTCAAAGGTGCATGCGGTCGAATGGCTACTGATTCAAAATTGATATAGGTAAGGATATCAAGGCTCTTCTTCCCACTGCTTATGCCCGCCAAGAATCGCGACTACAAACTCACGGCTGAGTTGCTAAGAGAGTACCGTGACGCTTCGCTGTCAAATTCACAGATCCTACTTGATGAAGCTGAGCTTCTGCTAGCGCATAGGCATTTTGCTCGCGCTTATTTTCTAGCGGTGTCATCCGTCGAAGAGGCCGGAAAGGCTGTCCAAGCGTACGAAGGCCTTGGTAAGAACCTACAAGATCCTGCTGTTACTCAGCGCTTAAAACTCCAGTTTGAGGATCACTCCCAGAAAATCACCTCGGCATTTTCACCATGGTTGCAGGCCACTCAGGAGATCCGCGAGCAGTTTATGGACTTCATCAAGCTCATGGTTGACATTCAGTTCGGCCGTGAAGCTTCAATGTATACAGACATACACGCCGAGAAAGCGATTGTCACAACTCCGCAGAAGCAAATACGAGAAAAAGCCGCGTCCGACTGCGTTCGACTAGCCAAAAGAGTACTTCACTACGCTCGCCCCTACGCGGAACAAGCTGTACTACCGGCAACTTCGCGAATCCAAGACTCTTTCTTTGCCCTGAAGCCAACTGTATTCCAGAAAATGGCTGGCACCGCAGATTTTTGGTGGTACTACATTGCTCGCATGGAGCAAGGCAATTTGGCACTAGAGTCGGCCGCTGTCGAGTACAATGCGAACTACCTATCCAAGCGCAAAACCTTCCGGTCAGAGGGCTCGACGGACTAATCTGACGCTAGCTCCTTCCTCAAACGGCTCGTTAATGCGAAGGAGACGCCTAGCTTCAGCACGCAGCCACAGCGCTTTTCAGCGAAATTCAGGAAGCAGGCACCTTAGGACGCTTCAAGTCATCAAGCGTCTTACCATCCTTGTTTTTCCACACCGTCCACCCGTTCGAAGGGTTACCTGTGACAACGTCGGAAGCACCGCTCGGGGAGCCAAATGGAACGTCCTCTTGGAACACATAGAACTCGCCATCTGACCTGCCCCCAGAACCCGTACCAGTCGATTTGAGGAATCCGCTGGGTTGAAGGAGATTACTCCTGGGTTTGCTGCGGCGCCGGCACGGCGCC
>NZ_FTMY01000014.1 GCF_900156165.1 Pseudacidovorax sp. RU35E | reverse complement strand
CTCGAACACGGCCTCGATGATGAGGTCGCAGTCCTTCAGGTCGTCGTAGCTCAGCGTGGTCTTGAGCAGCGCCATGCGCTCCTCGTACTTCTCGGGCTTGAGCTTGCCCTTCTTGACCTGCGCTTCATAGTTCTTGCGGATGGTGGCGACGCCGCGGTCCAGCGCCTCCTGCTTCATCTCCAGCATGGTCACCGGGATGCCGGCGTTCAGGAAGTTCATGCTGATGCCGCCGCCCATGGTGCCGGCGCCGATCACGCCCACCGTCTTGATGGTGCGTTGCGGCGTGTCGTCCGGCACGTCGGCGATCTTGGCGGTCGCCCGCTCGCCGAAGAAGATGTTGCGCAGCGCCGCCGACTCGGCCGTCCACACCAGCTCGGTCACACCGCGGCGCTCGAAGGCCAGCGCCTCGTCGAAGGGCAGGCGCACCGACTGGGCGACGCAGTCCAGGCACAGCAGCGGCGCAGGGAAGTGGCGGGAGGCCGCGGCCACCTGGGTCCGCGCGAACTGCAGGTAGGCCTCGGGCGCGGGATGCACCACCCGCAGCTCGCGCACCCGCGGCAGCGGCCGTACGGGCGCATGCCGGCGCGCGAAGGCCACCGCGGCGGCCACCACGTCGTCGTCCACCAGCTCGTCGATCAGGCGCTGGCCGGGAAGCCGGGCCAGGTCCTCGCTCATCACCGTCTCGCCGGTCACGATCATGTTCAGGGCCGGCTCCAGGCCGATCAGGCGGGGCAGCCGCTGCGTGCCGCTTGCGCCGGGCAGGATGCCGATGCGCACCTCGGGCAGCGAGACCTGCGTGCCCCGCTGTACGAGGCGGTAGTGGCAGCCCATGGCCAGCTCCAGCCCGCCGCCCATCGCCACGCGGTGCACGGCCGCGACGATGGGCTTGTCGCTGCGCTCGATGAAGTCGATGACGTCGACCAGGTCCGGCGCCATGGTCGCCTCGGGCCGGTTGAACTCGCGGATGTCCGCGCCGCCGCAGAAGGCCCGGCCGCGGCCGGTGAGCACCATGGCCTGCACCTGTGGATCGCTGCCGGCGCGGGCGACCGATTCGGCGATGAAGCGCCGGTTCTGCAGGCCCAGGCTGTTGACCGGTGGCGTGTCCATGGTGATGACGGCGATGCCGTCCTGAATCTCGTAGCTGCCGCTCATGGGCTGTCTCCTGGTCGGGGTGTCGGGGTCGGGCAGGCGCCGCGCCCCACTGAGGCCGGCGGGCCGATGTTCAGTCGCCCGTGCGACGGCGCGCATCAGCACTTTGAATCGTCCCGATGAAAACACTGCATGCCCCGGGGCCGCGCGGCGCGCGCCGGCGCGGCACCATCGGCGCACTCCCTTCGGCTTCCTCCGCAACCGCATGACCGTCCTCACCCGCGCCAACCTCCACGACTTCGTCGGCCAGTCCATCGGCACTTCGTCGTGGGTCGACGTGCCCCAGTCGCGCATCGACGCCTTCGCCGACTGCACCGGCGACCGGCAGTGGATCCACATCGATGTGGCGCGCGCCACGCGCGAAAGCCCGTTCGGTGCGCCCATCGCACACGGCTTCCTCACGCTGTCGCTGCTGCCCATCACCAGCTACGAGCTGCTGGAAGGACTGGCGCCCACCAAGTCGGTCAACTACGGGCTCGACAAGCTGCGCTTCATGTCGCCCGTCAAGGCCGGCGCACGGGTGCGCAACCACATGCGCCTGCTGGCCGCCGAGGCACGCGACGACGGCTGGACGCTGCTGCGCTGCGAGAACACCATGGAGATCGAAGGCCAGAACAAGCCGGCGCTGGTCGCGGTGAGCCTGGGCCTGTTCTCCTGGGACTGAACGCGCCCGCTTCCCCCCGCCTCCCCCGATTCCATCCGATCCGACCGAGAGACACCACATGGACTTTGAACACAGCCCCAAGGTGCAGCACCTGCGCCGCCGCCTGCTCGCCTTCATGGACGAGCACATCTACCCGAACGAGAAGCGTCATGCGCAGGAGGCGCATGCCTCCTTCATGAACGCCGAGCGCACCGGCGGCCCCTACACCGGCCTGCCGCTCATGGAGGAACTCAAGCGCAAGGCGCGCGCCGCGGGCCTGTGGAACCTGTTCCTGCCCGAAGACGAGCATGGCGCGGGCCTCACCAACCTTGAGTACGCACCGCTGTGCGAGATCATGGGCCGGCGCTACTGGAGCGCCGAGGCCTTCAACTGCAGCGCGCCCGACACCGGCAACACCGAGGTGATCGCGCGCTATGGCAACGAGGCGCAGAAGGCCCGCTGGCTGCAGCCGCTGCTCGACGGCGAGATCCGCTCCTCCTTCGCCATGACCGAGCCGGCCGTGGCCTCGTCGGACGCCACCAACATCGAGACGCGCATTCGCCGCGACGGCGACGACTACGTCATCAACGGCCGCAAGTGGTACATCACCGGCGCGATGAACGAGCGCTGCAAGCTGTTCATCCTGATGGGCAAGACCGACCCCGACAACCCGGACCGGCATCGCCAGCAGTCGATGATCATCGTGCCGCGCGACACGCCCGGCATCACGGTGGTGCGCGACATGGCGCTGGTGAACCACTACGACGCGCCCTTCGGTCATCCGGAGGTGATCTTCGACAACGTGCGGGTGCCGGCCTCCAACCTGCTGCTGGGCGAGGGCCGCGGCTTCGAGATCGCCCAGGGCCGGCTCGGGCCGGGCCGCATCCACCATTGCATGCGCATGATCGGCATGGCCGAGTCGGCGCTGGAGATGATGTGCGAGCGCGCCGTCTCGCGCGTGGCCTTCGGCAAGCCGCTGTCGGACCAGGGCGTCTGGCGCGAGCGCATCGCCCGGGGCCGCATGCTGATCGATCAGACGCGCTGGATGGTGCTGCACGCCGCCTGGCGCATGGACACGGTGGGCAACAAGGTGGCGGCCAAGGAGATCGCGATGATCAAGGTGATCGCGCCCAACAACTGCATCCAGGTGATCGACGACGCCATGCAGGCCTTCGGCGCGATGGGCCTGAGCCAGGACACGCTGCTGGTGAACTTCTGGGCCTATGCGCGCCATCTGCGCGTGGCCGACGGTCCGGACGAGGTGCACATCAACGCCGTTGCCAAGCAGGAGCTGGGCGTCTACCGCGCCAAGGTGGCCTGAACGCGGGCGCCGCGGGCAGGCGCCCTGCGACGCCGGCCCGCGGCGGCGATTCAGGCGCCGCTGGCGCGCGGCGCGGTGAAGCCGGGCTCGCGCAGCATGCGTCGCAGCAGCTTGCCGTTGTCGGCCGCGGGCAGGCCGTCGCGGAAGACGATGGTGCGCGGCACCTTGTAGTGCGACATGTGGGCCTGGCACCATTCGATGAGCACTTGGTCGGTGCGGTCGCGCCGGCGCCCGAAGCCGTCCACCCGGATCTGCCGCGCCGCCGGGTCCTTGAGCACCACATAGGCCTGCAGCGCTTCGCCCCGGTCCGGGTCGGGCAGCCCGATCACCGCGGCCTGGCGCACGTCGGGATGCGTCGCCAGGATGGCCTCCACCTCCTCGGGGAAGACGCTGTAGCTCCAGACCTTGATCATCTCCTTGCGCCGTCCCACGAAGGTGAGGTAGCCCTCCTCGTCGAGCCGGCCGATGTCGCCCGTGCGCACCCAGCCGTCGCGCACCATGGCCGCCGTGGCGTCGGGGCGCATCCAGTAGCCCCTGAAGGGCTGGGGGCCGCGCAGCAGGATCTCGCCGACGACGCCGCAGGGCCGGGGCTGGCCGGTGTCGGGGTCGACGATGCGCACCTCGGTGCCGGGCACCGGCCGCCCGTTGGTGCCCCAGCGCACGGCGTCGGCGGGCATCATCACGTCGGAGCTGTGGGTCTCGCTGAGGCCATAGCCTGCCTCGAACACCTGGGCACCCCCGGTGAAGCGGTGCCAGCGGTCGGCCAGCGCACGGGTGAGGATGGTGCCGAAGCTGGTGCTGGCCGTGCCGCGCAGGGACGACACGTCATAGGTGTGCGCATCCTCCGCGCCCATGACCAGCTCCAGCGAGGGCGCCATGGTGTACCACCACGTCACCCGGCAGGCCTCGATGGCCTGCAGCACGGCAGTGGCGTCGAAGCGGCCCAGCAGCACCACCGTGGCGCCCATGTAGAGCACCACGCCCATCCCCGCCAGCAGGCCCGAGATGTGGTGCAGCGGCACGTCGGCCAGCAGCACGTCGTCGGCCGTCAGCCCCCAGCACCCGGATGTGGCCGCCGACTTGTACAGCGCCACGTCGTAACCCAGCATGGCGGCCTTGGGCAGCCCGGTGGTGCCGGAGGTGCAGGCCATGAGCGCCACCTCGTCCATGGCGAGGTCGCCCGGCGGCACGAAGGGCGGCATCGCGTCGAGCTCGTCCATCAAGTCGACCACGCCATCGGGCCAGGGCCGCGCCGGCTCGCCCGGCAGGCGCATGCAGGCGGGCACGTCCATGGCCAGCACGCCCGGCAGCATGTCGCCCGGACGCACGCCATACAGGGGGCAGGCCCTGCCGCCGGGCAGGGCCTCGCGCACGGCGGCCAGGTCGTCCTCGCCGCAGACCACGGCGCGCACATCCAGCTCGGTGAACTGGTGGGCCAGCTCGTAGCGCCGGGCGTGCGGATTGCACGCGCTCACCACCACTCCCAGCTTCTGCGCCCCCAGGTGGGCGATGACGAACTGCGGGCAGTTGTGCAGCACCAGCACCAGCACGTCGCCCTGGGCCAGGCCCCGCTGACGCAGGCTCTGGGCAAAGCGGTCGCTCAGGTCGTCGAGTTCGGCATAGCTGATGCGCCGGCCGTACCAGACGATGGCGGGCTTGTCGGGCGTGGTGCGGGCGTGCAGGCGCAGGTATTCATGCAGCGGCCGCTCGCCGTGGCGATAGTCGATCATCCTGGCTTGTCTCCGGATCGTTCGATGCGACCGGATACCGCGGGGCGGTTCCGGCTTCTTCCCGGATCATGGCCCGCGCGGCGCGCCGCCGCAAGGCGGGCCGGATGAATCTTGGGCATGGGCGGACATGCCCCCGCTGCATGGCGCGGCGCAGCAATGCCGGCCGCGCCGCCACGCCCCTGATCAGGCGCTGGCGGTGGCGGCGCTGCCCGCCGCGGCGGCCTGCTGCTCTTGGAGGTAGGTCAGGATGGGTGCCATGGTCCGCTCGATCTCTTCCTCGATGCCGGCACGGGCGGTGTCCGCGTCTGCCTTGCGCAGCCCGCGCAGCACGCGCTGGTGCGGATGCTGGCGCCGCGGCTCGGCCATGGGCCGTGTCTGCAGGGCGCGCATCAGGGGCCCGCACTGCAGCCACAGGCCTTCGATCAGGCGCAGCAGCACGGGCTTGCCCGCCAGCGCATACACGCCGAGGTGGAAGCGCTCGGAGGCCAGCAGCTCGCCGGCGAAGTCCGCCGCCTCGTGGTGGGCGGCCATGTCGCGGTGCAGCTGCTCCAGGCGGGCGATGTCCTCCGGGCCCGCCAGGGCTGCCGCATGCGCAGCCGCTCGCCCCTCGAGCATCAGCCGCAGTTCGCACACCTCGGCGAAGCGAGCGGCCGACATCACGGGCACGCGCACCGAATGGTGGCCCACCTGCTCCAGCGCCTGTTCGGAGATCAGCCTGGCAAAAGCCTCGCGCACCGGCGTGGGGCTGATGCCCATCTCGGCCGCGAGGTCGCGCAGCTTGAGCTTCTCGCCCGGGGCGAAGCGCCCTGCCTTCAGGTCGCGGCAGAGGCGGGCATAGGCTTGGCCGTTGAGGCTCTCACGGGTCAGGGGCGCGTCGTCCATGGCTGCAGCGGCTGGGCCGAAAGTCATTTGCAATAAGTTATATCGTACAAGCCGGCCGCCTCAGCGTCCGGTGAAGCGCGGGGCGCGCTTTTCCAGGAAATGCGCCACGCCCTCCTGGAAGTCCTCGCTGTCGAACGAGGCGACCATGTCCGCGTCGGCACGCCGCCAGGCGGCGTCCAGGTCCTGGAACAGCCCGTCGTACACCTGCCGCTTGATCACGCCGATGGAGCGCGGCGACGCCGCGTGCGTCCATTCCCGCGCCAGGCCCTGCACCGCGGCGAGAAAGCCATCGGCCGGTCGCGCACGCACCAGGCCCAGACGTTCGGCCTCGTCCGTCATCAGGGTGCGGGCGGACATCAGCAGGTCGAGCGCGTTGGTGAGGCCGACGATGCGCGGCAGCATCCACGAGGCGCCGTGCTCCGCAATCAGGCCGCGCTTGGCAAAGGCGGTGGTGAGCTTCTGCCCCTCGGCCATGTAGCGGAAGTCGCAGAAGAGCGCCATGCACAGCCCGATGCCCGCCACCGGCCCGTTGATGGCCGCGAAGATGGGCTTGGGCACCTTCAGCAGGTAGCTGAAGCGCCAGGCGTAGTTGCGGTCCAGTCCTTCGGGCGCGGCCGTCTGCGTACCGCCTGCAGGTGCGGCGGCCGTGGCGTCGCCGGCCGCGGTGCCGCGGGTGCCAGCTTCGAGGATGTCCATGTCGGCCCCGGCGCAGAAGCCGCGGCCGGCCCCGGTCACCACGATGGCCCGCACGGCCGTGTCGGCCTCGGCGGCCTCGATGGCGCGGCGGAACTCGGCCTCCATGGCCTCGGTCCACGCGTTGAGCCGCTCGGGCCGGTTGAGCGTCAGGGTCATGACGCCATCGTCCACCGCGGTGGCGATCTGCTGGAAGTCGTCGTACGAAGGCATGGGATTTCCGTGGAGGGAGGAGGCGGGCACGCCGCGTTCAGGCTTCGCCGCCGACGGTGGCGCCACCGTCGATGACCAGCGTGGTGCCGGTGATGAAGCGGCCGGCCTCCGAAGCCAGCAGCAGGGCGGCACCGGCGATGTCCTCGGGCTCGCCGATGCGGTTCAGCGGGCTGGAGGCGAGCGCGGCGGCCAGCGTGTCGGGGTTGTCCCAGAGCGCCTTGGCGAAGTCGGTCTTGATGAGCCCGGGCGCGATGCAGTTGGTGCGGATGCCCTGCTTGCCCCACTCCAGCGCCAGGTTGCGGGCGAGCTGCATGTCCGCCGCCTTCGAGATGGCGTAGGCGCCCAGCACCCGCGAGCCGGTCAGGCCGGCGATGGAGCTGATGATCACCACGCTGCCGCCGCCCTTGGCCGCCATGCCCGGCGCGACGCGGTTGACCAGCCACAGGTTGGAGCGGATGTTCACGTCCATGACCTTGGAGAAGGCCTCGTCCGTGATGCCGGACATGGGCCCGTAGTACGGATTGACCGCCGCGTTGCATACCAGCACGTCGACGCTGCCGTACCGGGCTTCGGTCTGGTCCACCAGCGCGAGCACCTCGTCCTTGCGGGAGATGTTGCAGGCCACCGCGGTGGCCTCGCCGCCTTCGGTGCGGATCTGGTCGACCACGGCGGCGCAGGCATCGGCCTTGCGGCTGGTGATGACGACCCGGGCGCCGGCGCGGGCAAAGGCCAGCGCGATGGCGCGACCGATGCCGCGCGACGATCCGGTGACGATGGCGGTCTTGTCCTTGAGCGAGAAGCTGTCCATGGGGTTCTCCGGCGCCGGCGGGCGCATCAGCGGTTGTGGAAGACGGGGGTGCGCTTGTCCATGAAGGCGCGGGCGGCCTCGAGGTGGTCCTCGGTCATGGCACAGCGGATGTGGCGGATGGCCTCGTGGTCCAGCGCCTGGGCAAGGGTGGCGCCCTGCTCCGCCACGTTCAGGTTGGCCTTGATGTGGCCGAGCGTGAGGGTCGGCCCCGACGCCAGCTGGCGGGCCAGCCGCTGGCCTTCGTCATCGAGCGCCTCGTCGGGCACCACCTGGGTGACCAGGCCCAGGCGCAGGGCCTCGTCGGCCTGCACCACGGGCGACAGCAGCGCGAAGGCACGTGCCCGCGGGCCCAGCAGCTGCGTGAGGAAGTAGGTGCTGCCGAAGTCGCCGGACAGGCCGACCTTGGCGAAGGCCGAGGTCATCTTGAGGGTGGAGCCGGCCACCACCAGGTCGCAGGCCAGGGCGAGAGACAAGCCGGCCCCCGCGCAGGCGCCGCGCACCACGGCCAGCGTGGGCTTGGGCATCTCGTGCAGCAGGCGTGCGCATTCCATGTGCTCGCGCAGCTGGTGGGTGCGGGCTTCGAGCGTGGCCTCGGCGCCCTCGGACGCGGCCATGGCCTGCACGTCGCCGCCGGCGCAGAAGCCGCGGCCGGCCCCCGTCAGCAGCACCGCGCGCACCTGCGCGTCGATGGCCGCGCGACGCAGTGCGGCCAGCAGCGCGTCGGTCATGCTGGGCGTGAGCGCGTTCAGCCGTTCGGGCCGGTTCAGCGTCAGGGTGAGCACGCCGCCGTGCAGCTGCTCGATGAGTTCGGTGGTCATGGGGTCTCCTCGTGGGTCGTCAAAGGGCTTCGGCCTGGCGCAGGGCGTCGACCTGCGCGGAGGTCCAGCCCAGCCACTGGCGCAGGACCTCGTCGTTGTGCGCGCCCACCTGCGGCAATGCGCTGCGCACGCTCAGGGGGGTGTCGGACAGGTGGATGGTCACGCCCTGCATCGGCACCTCGGTGCCGCCGAAGGGCATGCGCACGATCGCATCGCGGTGGGCGAGCTGGGGGTTGTGCACCACCTCGTCGAGCCGCGCGATCTTGGCGCAGGGCACGCCCTGCGCCTCCAGGCGCCGGACGACCTCGTCGGCCGCCAGCCCGGCCATCCACTCGGCCACCAGGCCTTCGACGGCCTCGCGGTGCGCGAGCCGGCTGGCCATGGTGGCAAAGCGAGCGTCGTCGATGAGGCCGGGGCGCTCCATGGCACGCAGCACGCGCGGGAACATGTTGTCGTCGCCACCCACCAGCAGCACATGGCGCCCGTCGCCGGTGGCGAAGGTGTTGGAGGGCGCGACGAAGCGGTCGCGGCTGCCCACGCGCGTCATCGTGGTGCCGAAGAGCAGCTGCTGCGGAATGGCCGTCATGAGCATCGACAGCGCGCTCTCGAGCAGCGACACGTCGACCAGCTGCCCGCGGCCCGTGGCATGGCGCGCATTGAGCGCCGCCAGGATGCCCAGCGCCGCATACATGCCGGTGGTGTAGTCGCAGATGAAGGAGCCGATCATGGTGGGCGGCCCCTCGGGCTGGCCTGTCATGTCCATCAGGCCGCTCATGGCCTGGGCGACGCCGTCGAAGCACTGCTTGTTCGCCAGCGGCCCGTCCTGCCCGAAGCCGGAGATGCGCGCCATGACCAGCCGCGGGTTGAGGGCGTGCACCGCGTCCCAGCCCAGGCCCATCTTCTCCATGGTGCCCGGGCGGAAGTTCTCGACCAGCACGTCGGCCTCGGCAATCAGCGCGCGCAGCGTGGCCAGGCCCTCGGGATGCCGCAGATCCAGCGCCAGGCTCTTCTTGTTGCGGTTGACGATGAAGGTGTAGAGGCTCTGCCCGTCCACGGCCGGCAGCGCGCGGCGGGCATATTCGCCCTCGCCCGGCGGCTCGATCTTGACCACCTCGGCCCCCATGTCGCCCAGCATCATGGCGCAATAGGGCCCCGCGATGAAACGCGAGAGATCGAGGACGCGCAGGCCGGCCAGCGAGGTCATGGGGAAGGTCTCCGTGTGGGCGCGCGGCTGCTCCGTCCGGGTCATCTCCGCGCATTTTTATCTGTTATAACAGATTTACTGGAGACAACGAATGAACGACCCTGCTTTCACGGCCCCCGCGGCGCCGGCCGCCCCCTACCTGCGGCTGCGCCAGATCTGCCTGGTGGCCCAGGCGCTCGACCCGGTGGTGGACGACCTGTGCGCCGTGTTCGGCGTCGAGGTCTGCCACCGCGATCCCGAGGTGGGGCAGTTTGGCCTGCACAACGCGCTGATGCCCTTCGGCCAGCAGTTCATCGAGGTGGTGGCACCCATCCAGCCCGACACGGCCGCCGGGCGCTACCTGGCGCGCCGGGGAGGCGATGGCGGCTACATGGTGATCCTGGACACCGAGGCCCTGCCCCGCTGGAAGGCGCATGTGGCCGCCATCGGCGTGCGCGTGGCCGCCCCGCTGGCGCTGGGTGACTACGAGGGACTGCAGCTGCACCCGCGCGACACCGGTGGCGCCCTGCTCGAACTCAACACCACCCTGGGCGGCGCCGCGATGGACGGCCCCTACTGGCCCGCCGGGCCGCACTGGCAGCAGCATGTGCGGACGGCGCGCGTGGCCGGCATCGCCGCGGCCGTTCTGCAGGCGCCCAAGCCCGGGGCGCTGGCGGCGCGCTGGTCGCAGATCCTGCAGCGGCCGGTGGCGGGCGAGGCCCTGGCGCTGGACAACGCGACGCTGCGCTTCGTGCCCGACGGCGACGGCCGCGGCGAGGGCCTGTCGGCCCTGGTGCTGCACACGCGCGACGCCGCCGCCGTCGAGGCCGCAGCCCGCGCCCGCGGGCTGCCCTGCGACGACGGCACCGTGCAGGTGGGCGGCGTGCGCTTCGTGCTGCAGCCGGCCTGAAGCACCGGCCGAACGATTGCCTTTTCCCCAAGGAGACAACCCCATGGAACTCGAGTTCACGCCCGAAGAACGGGCCTTCGCCGACGAGGTGCGCGACTTCATCGCCGGCCATCTGCCGCCCGACATCGCCCAGCGCGTGGAGCACGACCTGCACCTGGAGCGCGACGACTACATGCGCTGGCAGCAGATCCTGGGCCGGCGAGGCTGGCATGCCTACACCTGGCCTACATCGCAGGGCGGTCCGGGCTGGAGCGTGATCCAGCGCTACCTGTTCGAGACCATCAGCGGGCAGATGAACTGCCCCACCATCCAGCCCTTCGGGCCGCGCATGGTCGGGCCGGTCATCTACAACTTCGGCAATGCGCAGCAACAGGCGCAGCACCTGCCAGGCATCCGCGATTCGACGGTGTGGTGGTGCCAGGGCTATTCGGAGCCGGCGTCGGGCTCGGACCTCGCCTCGCTGGCCACGCGCGCGGACGATGCGGGCGACCACTACGTGGTCAACGGCCAGAAGATCTGGACCTCATACGCGCACCATGCCGACTGGATGTTCTGCCTGGTGCGCACCCGGCGCGAGAGCCGCAAGCAGGAGGGCATCTCCTTCCTGCTGATCGACATGCGCACGCCGGGCATCGAGGTGCAGCCCATTCCGATGCTGGAGGGCACCCATTCCTTCAATGCGGTGTTCTTCACGGATGTGCGGGTGCCCAAGGCCAACCTGGTGGGCGAGGAGGGCCAGGGCTGGCGCTATGCCAAGTTCCTGCTGGAGCATGAGCGGGTCGAGAACTCCAACATCGGCTTCTCGACCTTCGCGCTGCGCCGACTGCGGCGCATGGCCGCCGCCGTGCAGGACCGCGGCCGCCCGCTGGTGGAGCAGCCGCTGTTCCGCGCCAAGCTCGCGCGCACGGAGGCGCAGCTGAAGGCGCTGGAGATGACCACGCTGCGCGCGCTGTCGAGCATGGGCAGCGGCAGCTCACCCGGTGCCGGCCTGGCCTCGGCCTTGAAGATCCGCGGCACCGAGATCGGCCAGAGCCTGACCGAGCTGCTCTTCGAAGCCGCCGGCCCGCTGGGGCAGCGGCTGGACCCGGCCCTCGCCCACGGCGAAGGCGACCTGGCCGGCCTGGACGCCAGCCTGCGCGGCGCGCCGGCCAACTACTTCTGGCGCCGCGCCATGTCGATCTACGGCGGCAGCAACGAGATCCAGCGCAACATCGTGGCGAAGCAGGTGCTGGGGCTTTGATGGCCGAGGGCGACTGAGCCCGACTCGCGCATGCGGAGGATGCTCAGCGGTGAGGGACGACCGTAAAGCCTTCGTCCGCCGTGGGTGCCACGAAGTGGCGGGAGATCTGGTCGAACTCGGCGTCGCTCGTCTCGAAGGGATGATCTCCGGCCGCGTTGCGCGCGCGAAGACGTGCCTTGCAGACCTCGTCGGGCACGTCCAGAAGGTGCAGCACATGGGCGGCGCCCGCTCGCTCACACAAGCCCTGCATCCACGCCCGGGTGGCGACCGTGTTGGCGGGAAAGTCGAGCACCACCGACACGCCGCTGCGCAGCAGGGATTCGATGTGGCCGCTCATGGCGTCGCGCAGGCGGCCCGCGCAGCGCACATAGTCGGCGAGCGCGTGGATCTCGTGGGGATGGAGGCGTGACAGCCAGTCGTCCACGCTGATGCGCACAGTGTGGGGCGCCGAGGCCAGGCGCTGCGTCAGCGTCGACTTGCCCGAGCCGATCTTGCCGCAAACCAAGTGCAGCGTGGCGGCGGACGGGAGGGGCGCAGAAGCGGGCAGAACTTGCGGGGGGTTCATTTCGATCTCCAGTGACAGGGCCCGGGAGACAGAAAAAACCCGCCTCACCGGGCGGGTTGCGGATGGCGACCTGGGCCGCGCGCTAACCCACCCAACCTGCGATGGGGCGAATGATGGAGGGGATGCGCGGGGTGGTCATGGTGGGGCAGCTTAGCAGCGCGGCGGCAGGCTGCGGCCGAAGCCGGTCACGCTCGACCTTCAGGTGAAGAGGTCATGGAACGCCTGCGCATCGCACGTGGCAACCTGCGCCTGCAACGGAAACACGCGCCAGGGCGCGGTCACGTCCATGTCGACCAGCCGGCGCAGCAGCTCGTTACGCTCGGCTGGCTTCACCTGTTGGCGCCAGTCGAGCACCTGGCACCAGGTGGAGCTGCCGTTCAGGTGCAGCGGGCCGCTGACAGGCAGGATGGATTCGACGAATGCCGGTGTAAACGAGCGGGTGTAGGCCTAGAGGTTGTAGAGCCAGGACACGCCTATGACCTAACGCGCTTCGGGGCGGGCACTGCGGATGTGTTGGAACATCGCGCGCAGTTCATGTTGGCGCGCTGCGGCCCACGGGGCGGCGAGCAGACTGGCGTCGAAACCGTCGGGTGGCATGAATTGGATACGCAGCACACCTGCGGCATGCCGGCTGTCGTACGACAAGCATCCAAAGGTTTGTGCGGGAGCGAGCGGCGGGCGTGCTTCGTGGAACTTGAGCGAGGTCGGTAACAGGGTCGCGTGGTCAGGACTGACCTTGCCCCAGTTCAGCCAGAAAGACGGCTCATTGTTCCGAGCCGCTTAGGCCCTCCAGATGCGGGCGGCGGCGGAAGTTGGTGCAGCGGACGACCGCGACGTTGAAAAGCACGCCTGCCGCGGCAGCGTAGTGAGTGGCGAAAGTCAGCTGGAGGTAGAAATAGGCACCCGGCAAAGTGCTGGGCTATCCGTAAGCGTCGATTTTGGTCTCTGAAGGACCGACCTCAGACTACCAACGGCAGGTCGCCCTGCGTTGGCCTCGGGCCGCCCCCTGTTGGTCGGCAAACCCGAATCCATTGACTGGCGATTGAAGGGGCGGATTCACGTATCTTCTGAGCCATGTAACTCATAACCATTGCACACTATCTAGCTACAACGGCGCCTTGTGCGGCGTTGACAGTCCTGCTGACAAGGGGGATCTGCGGTCCGCCCTGTTAGCTGACACCATATTTGTTCGGAGTGACATGGCATCTTCAAAACGGGACTTTGAGCGGTTCGTGGCCTGGTTGCATGTGCCGGCGACCGAAGCCCCACCGAACGTGAGGCGTCTGGCCAACATGGCCCTTACCCACTTCGACGCCCTGGCGCGCACCTCGCGCCAGCACAGCCAGCGTTCAACCTATCTGGTGAGTAAGGCTCGCCAAGAACTGACCCAGACACCCGATGCCCCCCCAGACATCGAAGCCGTGGCGGCTGACAGCGCTTGGCCTTGGAAGCGGCTGCGGAGCATGACGATCGGCCCGTTCCGAGGGTTTCGCAACCCAGAGCCCTTCGACCTCCGAAAGCGGGTAGTCTTGTTTTACGGCCCCAACGGCAGCGGCAAGACCAGCTTCTGCGAAGGCTTGGAATTCGGTCTGCTGGGCTCTGTCGAGGAGGCCGAGACCAAGCGGATCGATGGGCGCACCTACCTGGCCAACCTGCATGTCCGCCGATTCGAGGCGCCGGCCCTTCGAGCAACCGACCACGAGAACAGGGAAGTAGCCGTCGTCGCCAACGCCGACACCTTTCGGTTCTGCTTCATCGAGAGAAACCGCATCGACGCGTTTTCGCGGATTGCGGCCAGGCCCCCGGCGCAGCGCACGGAGCTGATCGCCACGCTGTTTGGCATGGAGAAGTTCAACGAGTTCGTCGGCCACTTCAACGAGTCGATTGAAGCGCAGCTCGTGACGACAGCCACCAAGCAGCTCGCGCTCAACGGCAGGCGAAACGCCCTGGCTAACGATCAGGCTACGGTTAATGGCGAGGCCCAAGCTCTGCAGGGCCTCGCGGCCGAGGAGGCGGCGATGGCGGCCGCACATCAGGACGGCATGGCGTACGACGGGCTCAAGGCGTTCATCGGCACGGCCGACGCGCCAGGCCGTATGCAGGAACTCGACAGCATTCTTGGCGCGCTGCCGCCAGCCCCCATTGCTGTCGTGCGCGAGAGCCTGCTGGCCGCCTTTGAGGCGCCGCGCGCGGCCCAGGAAGAGCTCGCCGGCATCACCGCCACGCTCGAGGCGCGCAGCAGCCAAGTCTCCTTCAAAGACCTATACACCGCCGTCCTCGCATTGCAAGCTACCCACGGCAGCCACTGCCCTGCGTGCGACACGCCGCTTGGCGACGCCAAGTCGAACCCATTTCAGAAGGCCACGGCGGGCCTGGCCGACTTAAGGGAGCTCGTTGAGTTGCAAGAGCAGCGCGCGACCGCGCTGCGCAAGGTCGGCACAGCGTCGCGCGAACTGCGGCGCCAGCTCGGATGCCTCTCCGCTTACCTGACAGCGAATGAGGAGCAAGCGTCGCCAGTGGGGCGGTTCCTAGCAGGCCTCGCGGCCGAGCCGGCGGGCGAATGGTGGTTGGCGATATACCCAGCCAAGCAGCCAGAAGAGGGTGAACAGGTTGAGGCCGTAACGCTTGAGGCGATCCTGCTGGTGGCCGACCGCATCGCGGCGCAGGACGCGGCCGCGGAACTGGCCCGCCAGAAGAGGCAACAGCACGTCACCGAGCGCGCAGCTCTCGTCACCCTGCAACTGGCCATCCAAGCTCAGGACTTGAAACGCAAACAGCTCGTGGACGGCATCGCCGCCGCCAGGGACAGGATCGCAGCGTTCGACGTAGACAACGCCCAACTGATCGCCGACGCGGCCCAAGAAGCTCTCGACCTCGCGCGAGATGCTCCCATCAGAGCGGCGTACGACCAATTCTTGGGGTTGCTGCGCGGCTACCGCAACGAGCTCCCCGGCATGCTGATGGCAGGTCTCAACGAGGCCGCCATGAACCTCTACAACGAGTTCAACCGCAATGACCGCGATCCCGACAAGCTCGCCGCCCTCCACTTGCCCCTCAACGGCGATCAGAAGATCGAAATCGCGTTCCGGGGCAATCCCGCCGTTCGAGTGGACGCCCTGCGCATCCTCAGCGAGGGCCACATCCGCTGCCTGGGGCTGGCAATCCTGCTGGCTAAAGCCCAAAGCATCCGAAGCCCACTAGTCGTCTTTGACGACGCCATAAACGCCATCGACCACGATCACCGCAGCGGCATCCGCGAGACGATCTTCGAGAGCGACCACTTCGCCGACACCCAACTCATCGTCACCTGCCACAGCAACGAGTTCATCAAGGACATCCAGCAGCACCTGCCCGCGGCGCGCCGCGAAGACTGCAAGGTCTACCTGTTCCGCAACCACGCGGGCGACTACCAGCCGCGCGTGTCGGGTAATGTCTCAATCCGGAACTACGTGGCCAAGGCCCGTGAGTCGAAGGACAACCTCGACCACCGCGATGCCCTCGCGGCCTGCCGTCAAGGCCTTGAAATGCTTTCGGAGAAGGTTTGGCGTTGGCTCGGTAGCCATGAGCTGGGCGTGCTCAACCTGCAGCTCGCTGGCGTCGGCGCCGAGCCATCCCTGCGCAACCTGTGCGAAGCCCTGCGCAAGCGGCTTGACGACGCAGCACACTTCAACCATGCCAACAAACCCCCACTCTTGACCGCATACGGCCGAATCCTGGGCATCCCAGCCGCAAACTTGGTGTGGACCTACCTGAACAAGGGCACGCACGAGGAGGCAAACCGAGACGACTTCGATGCGGACCTCGTGGAGTCTGTGGTCCGAACGCTAGAAGAATTCGACGCCCTGGACCTTCGTGCCGGCCGATGAAGTCCCAACACGATGCTGCCTGCTCTTCAGAGCTTATAGACCGCTTTGGGTTTGAGCGCGGCCTGTCGTTCGCGGCACATCAGCTGACTGCAACCGGTGGATAGGCGCAGCTCGAGGTTTATCAGGGCGCCGACTGCCCGCCACTTTTGAGCGGTGACCTCAAGTGCGTGCTACATACCTGAGCCCACAGGCGTCGCGCGAAACATTCTTGCCGCCTGGCCAGCCCGTCCAGCGCTGCAAAGATGCCAAACGTCAGCCCCCAAACGAATCTTCTGAGTAGCTTCAAGCAGCCTGGCACCCCGATGCCTTTTGCCTTGCCCTGTCGCCGAAGGGCGCTGGCAGAGCACTCACCGGACTTCCACACGATAGTGTTCGCGCGCGTCGTCCCAGCAACCAGGCTCGGCGCCATGCATGCACGCTCCCGGGCGTGCCCGCCACGATATTTCCCAGCACCCTTTACAGAAGGGTGCACGCCATGACGCCGGACTTCTCACCCGATCGGCAACCCTCGTCCCGCCGCACTCGGCCCGGCCCCTTGGCGTGAGCGCCACTTCAACGAGTCTGCGCGCCATGCGCCACACCCTCCTCGGCGACTCCGACGACACCCCGGACGGCGGCCTGGCGGCTGCTTACGCCACCCTCGAAGAAGGCAACGTCCGTGCAGCCTACGACCTCGCCGCCGTCGCACTGTCCGCCGCCCATGGCGACAACCTGCGGCTCCATGCCCGCGCTCTGGCCTGTTTGGCCCACTGCGACCGCATCCAGTCGCGCCTGCGCCGCGCGAGCGGCACCAGCCGCAAGGCATCGCAGCTCTTCGAACAGCCCGGCGATGCGCACGGCGAGGCCAACGCGCTGACCACGCTCGCGCATGTCTGCATGTTGCTCGGCCGCAATGACGAGGCGGTTGAGGCGGCGTTGCTGAGCGTGGCCTTGTGCAAGACCACGCAGCCTCAGCCGCCTGCGGTGCTCGCATTGAACTGCCTCGGGCTGGCCTACTCCTGGGGCGTCGGCCCTGCCCAAGCCATGCCTGGAGACACCGCCGCGTCACTTCTGCATCGCAGCGACACGTCGATGTACAAGGTCAAGCCCCGGCCGCGCGGCTAGTCGGGATGACAGCCCGGCCTTCGGGTACTTCGGCGGTGTGACGTCCAGGCCACCGCACATTGCCGAGCAGACCAGCGGCCCCCTCGGCGCCGCACGCGCTCACACCCCACCCGCCACCAGATGCTCCGCAAACGCCCTCACCTTCGCCGACTGCCGCCGCTGGCTCGGGCTGACCAGATGCACGGGGATCTCCGGCGCCGGCCAGTCGGGCAGCAGCACTTGCAGGTCGCCGCGCGCCATCTCGTCCTCGAACAGCCAGGTCGGCGAGAAGCCGACGCCCATGCCTGACAGCACCGCCGCACGGATGACCTCGCTGCTGTTGGTCTGAAGACTGCCCTGGGCGCGGATGGTCACCGCCGTGCCGGCCGGCACCGGCGCGCCCGGGCCGGCATGGAAGGTCCAGGCGTTCTGCGTGGCCAGTTCCGTGTAGACGATGCAGTTGAGCTGCAGCAGGTCTTCCGGCACGCGCGGCTGGCGCAGCGCCTTGGGCAGCGAGCGAAGGTACTGGCGGCTGGCCACCAGGGCGCGCCGGCTGGTGCCGATGCGCCGGGCCACCAGGCTGCTGTCGGCCAACTCGCCGATGCGCACCGCCACGTCGATGCCCTGCTCCACCAGGTCGACGAAGCCATCGTTGAGGCGCAGGTCGATCTTCACGGCCGGGTTGGCGGCCAGAAAGCTGCGCACCTGCGGCAACAGCTTAAGGCGCCCAAAGCCCACCGACGCCGCCACGCGCAGCCAGCCGCTGAGCTGCTGCTCGCCCTGTCGCAGGCTGCCTTCGGCCTCGGCAAGTTCGGCCACCAGACGGCGCACCTGCTCGAAGTAGCGCTCGCCTTCTTCGGTCAGCGCCAATGAGCGCGTGGTGCGGCTCAGCAGCCGGGCGCCCAGGCTGCGCTCCAGCGCGGCCACCTGCTTGCTCACGGCGCTCTGCGTGGCCTGCAGCTCACGCGCCACCGCCGAAAAGCTGCCCGTCTCGACGACGCGGATGAAGGTCTGCATGGCGGCAAGACGGTCCATGGTGATCTCCCATTCATTCCTGAATGGACTGGATCTTAGTGCCGCGCTCCGCCTAGTAAGAAAACGCGGCATCAATCAAAGTACGTCTGTCGCGGTTCACGACGTCTCAAACCCTCCACCGGCACAACCATCATGACCCTCATCACCGTTCCCACCCGCGATCAAGTCTCTGCACCCAACCAGGCCCTGTTCGACACGCTGCACAAGCGCCTGGGCAAGGTGCCCAACCTGTATGCCACGCTGGCCTTGTCCGAGCATGCGCTGGGCAGCTACCTGGCCTTCCAGAACGCGCCCAGCAGCATCACCGGCAAGGCCCGCGAGGTGGTCAACCTGGTCGTCAGCCAGGTCAACCGCTGCGACTACTGCCTGGCGGCGCACACCCTCATCGGCGGCATGGTGGGCTTCACGCCCGAGCAGATCCTGGAAGTCCGGCGCGGCCACGCGACCTTCGACGCCCGGCTCGACGCGCTCGCGCAGCTGGTGAAGGCCATCGCCATCGAGCGCGGCCATGTCGACCCGGCCCAGGTCCAGCAGCTCTTCGACGCCGGCTGGACGCAGGAGAACCTGGTCGACGTCATCGTCGCCATCGGCGACAAGACGGTCACCAACTACCTGCATGCCACGACGCAGGTGCCGGTGGACTTTCCGGCCGCGCCGGCACTTGCGGACTGAGCGGCATGGGCCGCAAGACTTCGCCAGAAGCACCGCCATGAATGCCGTCAGTCACGCGGCGGTCTTTCCGTTCACGGCCATGAGCGGATGGGCATGGCGCTGGGCGCGCTGGTGCTGGGCGAGGCCCTGGGCCGGCGCAAAGTCTGCGGCATCGTCATGGTGCTGGTGGGCCTGGTGCTGGTGTCCGGCCTGGACACCGCCAGCTTCAGCGCGCGGGCAGTAATGGGCGACGCGATGTTCGTGGCCGCAGGCAGCCTGTGGGCCGGCTTCGGCATCCTGTTGCGCCGGCATCGGCTCGATCCGCTGCTGGCCACGGCCGTGGTGTCGCTGTCGGCGCTGACGACCTATCTGCCGGTGTACTTCTGGTGGGTGGGCTCGGCGCGGCTGATGGCCGTGGCGCCGCCAGTCTTCTGGACCGAGGTGCTGGCGCGAAGATGCGGGAGGGCTTGCACTCACGGACCATTGACCAGCACGGCTGCGTCCACAGGCCGCGTCAGCCATGCCGCGATGTCTCCACTCAAGCTCTCGGCGATGTGCAGGGCTGCGTGGCACACGCTTCGGCGAACACCGAACGGAACATGGATCTCGCGTTGCACGACAAAGTGAAGGGGGGCCATACCTTCCTGGTCGAGCACGCCGCGAACCCGCATCCACTTGCGCCCCGCGGTCGTGCCTTCGTTCCTGAGATGCAAGTCCTCGATGGCCAGGCGCAGCGTGGCCGCATCAGTCGATTGCGGCGATGCCCCACTCGCTACGACGTAGGGGCGAGGAAGCCGACCACGCAGAGCCTCCGACAGCAGGCGAGGCGTATCACACCGATCGTCCTCGGCAGAGATCTGCCTCCCAGCAGCCGTCCGCGCATAGGTCACTTCGGGAAGGACGAGGACCCTGGGCCTCTCGGCAGGGGTGCTGCTTGAACCGATGGGTTGGCTGCCGCACGCAGCCAGAACGAGCGCGAGAAGAGCGATGGGCAGCGAGGCCCTTGAGCAGGACATGAAGACAGATGCTCCGCAAAGATGACTGCCGGAATTTGCGCTCGATCAGCCGGGGCAGTGACGTCGATCGGACGACGCATGAGCCCCGACGTTTGGCGCAGGGCGGTGAGCGTAGCTGCGCTCGCGCGTTGTCGCCAGACGGAAAGTCCGATGCCGTGCCGATGTGTGTCGCCAATACATCGATAGCTTCCTGATAGCTTGGCCCCGTACGCTGCACCGGTCAAAAACAACAAGGGCTGCTCGTGCCCGCATGACTCGGGGCACATGACCACTCAGACGAAACGACACCGTTGGACTCGTTGGGCCGGTGCGGCGCTTGCATTCGCCCTGGTTGGCGGCGCTGCATGGCACTGGCAACGATCGAGCATTCCGGACGCCAAAGTCGAGCCGGCTGCGCAGGCGGCGACGGCCGAGCCGGACCTGCTGCGCTACCCGGCCGGCTCCGCGCAGCTGCAGATGCTGCGCGTGGTCGAGGCCCACGCCAGTGGCGTCCCGGTCGCGGGGGCTCTGAGTGCACGGGTCGCCTACGACGAAGACGTCACGGCCAAGCTCGGCGTGAGTTACTCCGGACGCATCGTGGCCGTACGCGCGGCCCCGGGCGACCACGTGCGCGCCGGGCAGGTCCTGGCCGAGATCGATTCGCCGGATTTCGGCACCGCACGCGCCGATGTCGACAAGGCGGCAGCCGACCTGCGCCGCAAGCGGTTGGCCACACAGCGGCTGCGCGACCTTGCGACCGACGACGGCATCCCGGCCCGCGACCTCGAGGCCATGGAGGCCGACCTGAGCCAGGCCGAGGCCGAACTCATCCGGGCCCAGCAGCGGCTGCGCAATCTCAATCCCCATGCCCTGCGGATCGACGGTCAACGCCTCAAGCTCGTGAGCCCCATCGACGGCGTCGTGACCGAGCGATCGGCCAGCCCTGCGCTCGAGGTTGCGCCCGGCATGGCCGCGCCGCTGTTCGTGGTGAGCGACACGCGCCGCCTGTGGCTCATCATCGACATGCCGGAGCGCCTGCTCGCGCGCGTCAAGCCCGGCGCGATGGCAAGCGTCGAATCGGACGCCTATCCCGAGCGGCGCTTCTCTGCACAGATCATGCAACTCGGCCAAGCCGTGGACCCCAACACGCGGCGCGTGCCCATTCGGGCCGCAATGAGCAACACAGGCGGAGAGCTCCTGCCCGAGATGTACGTCCGCGCCCTGCTGCTTCAGGAAAGCGGCAAGGGCTTCCGCATACCGAACGAGGCGCTGGTCAACCGGGGCGTCCAGCAGTTCATCTTCGTGGAAGAGGCGACTGGCAGCTTCCGTCGCCGCCAGGTCAAGCTGCTGGCACAGGGCAGCGACGCAAGCTACGTCGGCGATGGACTGACCGAGGGGGAACGCTATGTGACCGCCGGCGCCCTGCTGCTCGATGCTGAACTGACGGCCCGCGCCGCCGCCAAGCCGTGATCCGCGCGCTCATTGCCTTCGCGCTGACGCAGCGCGTGTTCGTGTTCGTGCTGGTGGCGGCGCTGGCCGGCTTTGGCGGCTATGCCCTCTCGAACCTGCCGATCGAGGCGTTCCCGGATGTCCAGGACGTGCAGGTTCGGGTGATCGCGCAACGCACCGGCACCGCCCCTCAGGATATGGAGCGGTCGGTGACCCTTCCCATCGAGCGCGAGGTGGCGGGCATTCCGCGGCTGACCAACGTGCGGTCTGTCACGATGACTGGCCTTTCCATCGTCACGCTGACCTTCGCAGACCGCACGGACGACTACTTTGCACGCCAGCAGGTGACCGAAAAGCTCGCGGGCGTCGATCTTCCTGCGGGCGTGCAGCCTCAACTCGCGCCGCTCTCGACCGCCGTTGGCGAGGTCTACCGGTACGCCCTGGAGGCAGAGGGCATGTCCGACATGGAGCTTCGCACGCTGCAGGACTGGACCGTGCGGCCGTTCCTGCGCATGACGCCCGGCGTCGCAGACATCGTGACCTTCGGCGGTGCGATCAAGGAGTACCAGGTCGACGTCGACCCGCTGGCGCTGCGCAAGTACCAGGTCACGCTCGACCAGCTCAACCAGGCCATCACCAATGCGACGGGGAGTTCAGGGGGCGGGTTGATGCGCCTGGGCGAGTCGTCGTTGGTGGTGCGCGCGAGTGGCCTGTTCGACAGCCTGGCCGACATACGCACGGCCGTCGTCGCCTCGCGGCAAGGCCGGCCGATCACCGTCGCGGACTTGGCACGGGTGCGCGAAGGGGAACGCCCGCGCTTCGGCATTGCGGCGGCCGATCACCGCGACAGCATCGTCGAGGGCATCGTGTCGATGACCAAGGGCGGCGATCCCGCGAAGATCAATGCGGATCTCAAGCAGCGCATCGAGCAGCTGCAAGCTCGCCTTCCGGCCGGCGTGACCATCGTGCCGATCTACGATCGGACGCAACTGGTCAGGCATACGGTGGCTACCGTGGCGGAAAACCTCGTCATCGGCGCATTGCTGGTGGTGGCCGTGCTGGTCGTGTTCCTGTCGAGCTGGCGCGCGGCCCTGGTGGTGGCGACGGTGATTCCCCTCGCGCTGCTCTTCGCGTTCATCCTGATGAATGGCTTCGGGGTATCGGCCAACCTCATATCCCTGGGCGCGGTCGACTTCGGCATCATCATCGACAGCGCCGTAGTGATCGTCGAGGCGCTGATGGTCAAGCTGGCCGCAAAGGCTTCGCTGGACGCCGACACACCCGAAGCACGCCATCAGCGCATGGGCGTGCTGAACCACACGATCGCCGATCTCGCCCATCCGGTGCTGTTCTCGAAGGCGATCATCATCCTCGCCTTCGTTCCGATCTTCACGTTCCAGCGCGTCGAGGGAAAGATCTTCACGCCGGTCGCACTGACGCTGAGCTTCGCGCTGCTGGGCGCTGTGATCCTCACGTTCACGCTGGTGCCCACACTGCTGGCCACGGTGCTTCAACGTCGATCGCTGGCCGAAAAGCACAAGCCCTGGCTTGACCGACTGCAGAGCCGCTACCGCGCCATCGTGGCAGGCACGCTCAGGCGTGGGCCCAGACTGCTCTGGCTGTCCGCCATCCCGGTGGTGTTGGCCGCGCTGCTTGCGCCCCGGCTGGGCAGCGAGTTCCTGCCGAAGCTGGACGAGGGCAACATCTGGCTGACCGTCACCTTGCCGACCTCGGCCGCGCTCGAGACGAGCAAGGCGGTGGAGCGGCAGGTCCGCACCCTGGTGCGCGAATACCCGGAAGTGGCTCATGTCATTAGCCAGGTCGGACGACCCGATGACGGCTCCGATCCCAAAGGGCCGAACAACCTGGAGATGCTGATCGACCTGCAGCCCCGCTCGGGCTGGCGCTTCGCCTCCAAGGAAGGGCTGGTGGCCGACATGGCCGCCAAGCTCGACGCCATACCCGGCATCAACGCCAACTTCTCACAGGTGATCCAGGACAATGTGGAAGAGTCCCTGTCGGGCTTCCGCGGCGAGATCGTGGCCAAGATCGTCGGCAGCAACCTCGATGTGCTCGACGAGCGGGGCGACAAGGTCGCGCAGATCCTGCGGGGCATACGCGGCGCCACCGATGTGGACAGCACGCGCATCGGCGGTCAGAGCGAATTGGTCATCACCCCCGATCGCGCCCGCATGGGCCGCTACGGGCTGACGATCAGCGACGTGAACTCGCTTATCACGGAAGCGATGTCGGGGGCTGCAGCCACCAGCTTCTACGACGGCGACCGCCGCTTCGATGTGGTCGTACGACTGCAAGGCGCGACCCGCGACAGCGTCGATGCGGTACGCAATCTGCAACTCGCGGTGCCGGGCACGCAGGTCGGCAACGGCCCGGGAACCATTGCGCTCGGCGATGTCGCCAGTGTCGAAGTGCGACAGGGCGCTTCGCGCATCTTCCGCGAAGCGGGCTCGCGCATGGTGATCGTCAAGGTCAACCTCATCGGGCGCGACCAAGGCAGCTTTATCGACGAGGCACGGGCGACGGTCGCCCGTGAAGTGCAGCTGCCACCCGGCTATCAGCTGACCTGGGGCGGTCAGTTCGAGAACTCGCAACGGGCGGCGGCGCGCCTGATGGTCATCGTTCCGCTCACCGCGCTGCTCATCTTCTCCCTGCTCTTCTGGGCGTTCCGCTCCATCCGCCTTGCGGCCCTGGTCCTGGGAATGGTGCCGTTCACGCTCGTGGGCGGGCTGGCCGCGCTGGCGCTGGCGGGCCTGCATCTGTCCGTCTCGGCAGCGGTGGGCTTCATCGCCGTTGCCGGCATCTCCGTGCAGAACGGCGTCATCATGGTCGAGGAGATCATGCTGCGCGTGCGCGAAGGCGAGGTTCTGGTGTCTGCCATCGTGGAAGGGGCGACTGTGAGGCTGCGGCCCATCCTCATGACCGCACTCATGGCTGGGCTCGGTCTGCTGCCAGCTGCGCTCTCGCAGGGGATCGGCAGCGAGACCCAACGCCCCTTCGCCTGCGTGATCGTCGGTGGCATCGTGACCGGAACGTTGTTCACGCTGCTGGTGCTTCCACTGGCAATCCGGCGCTTCGGCGACTTCTACGAGTCGGCCAACGATGCCAATTCGCAAGCCGAGGTGGCACATGGCGCCTGAGCGCGTGGCGGCGGCTCGCCCAACCCCAACATCCATGCTTTGCCGACCCTCGACCCTGCGCGGCCTCCACTCCCTTGTCCCGCTCCATCGGTGGGCTGCACGGCCTGCACTGGTCATCGCGTGTGCCGCCCTCGCAGCTTGCACGGTGGGCCCGGATTTCCGCCGGCCGCCAGCGCCTGAGGCGACGGGTTACCTGGAACGTGGAGAGGCCCCCCAGTCCAACGCCCAGCGTGCATCGCACCCGGGCATGCAGCAGACCCGTCCAGAGCTGGATGTCGACGCGCGTTGGTGGACGGCGTTCGGATCGCCGCGCATCGATGCGCTGGTCGACGAGGCGCTGTCACGCAATCCCACCCTCGAGGCGGCCGATGCGGCGCTCGCCGCCGCGCGTCAGAACGTTCTCGCGCAGCGTGGCCTGTTCCTGCCGACGGTGGGGGTGAGCGCATCGCCCTCCCGTACCAAGATCGCAGGGAACCAGGGCGGCAACTCGCCCGGCGTGCAAGGCGATGGCTCGGTCATTAGCACCTATCAGGGAACGCCGGCGAGCGAGGGCGGCAGTGCGCCATTCAATGCACCGGTGATCTACGGCTTCCACACGGCCCAGCTGACCGTGTCCTATGCGCCCGACGTCTTCGGCGCGAACCGGCGTCAGGTCGAGGACCTGCAGGCCCAGGCCGATGCGCAGCGCTTCCAGCGCGAAGCCGCCGCCATCAGCCTTGCCGCCAACGTCGTGGGCGCGGCGATCCAGGAGGCACTGCTGCGCCATCAGATCGCGCTGACCTCGTCATCGATCCGGCAGGCCGAGAACAGCACCGCCATCATCCGCCGCCAGGTGGGCGCCGGTTATGCGTCGCGGCTGGATCTGGCGCAGCAGGAAGTTGCCCTGGCTCAGGCGCGCCAGCAGCTGCCCGCCCTGGCCAAGCAGCAGGCCCTGGCGTGCGACCTGCTCAAGGTGCTGACGGGGCGGCGTCCGGACGAAGCCTTGCCGGCGCTGCCGGACTTCACGCAGATCCGCCTGCCCGCGCAACTGCCGCTGAGTCTGCCCGCTAGGCTCGTGGAACAGCGGCCCGACATCCGCGCGGCCGAGGAGCAGTTGCATTCCGCCAGTGCCCGCGTGGGTGTGGCGACGGCGGCCCGCCTGCCGCAGTTCTCCATCGATGCCAATTGGGGCGGCGCCGCCGGACGCGTGAGTCAGATGTTCCTTCCGTCCGGGCGATTTTTCGCCTTGTCGGGCACGGTGGCACAGACGCTGTTCGACGGAGGACAGAACAAGAGCCGGCAGGCAGCCGCCCAGGCCAACCTCCAGCAGGCCGATGCCACGTACCGGGCGACGGTGCTGTCTGCGCTGCAGAACGTGGCGGATACCCTGCACGCCATCCAGAGCAACACCGCAATCGTGGAAGCGGCCGACCAGGCCCAGCAACGCGCGCGCGCCGCGCATGGCCTTGTCGAGCGGCAGCTCGACAAGGGCTATGTGGACCGGCTTGCGCTCATCACCGCCCAGCAAGCCTTGCTCCAGACGGAACAATCGCTGGCCCAGGCGCAGGCGACCCGACTGGCCGATACGGTGGCGCTCTATCAGGCGCTCGGGGGAGGATGGTGGAACCGTCCGGCAGTCGCCGAACGGGACACGGGGGCGCCGGCCACCGGGTCCTGACGGCCGGGCACATGCCTGCGGGCCCACGTTCTCCCACAATACCGGGCATGTCCTCACCCCCGATCCCCGTCGCCCGATGCTGCTGCTTCTGATCGAGGACGACCCGGTCATCTCCGCCGAACTGCAAATGCGGTGGCAAGGCAGGGGCTGGACCGTGCGCACCTGCGCGCGCCTGGCAGAGGCCGATTCGGCTCTGGCACAGGCGGACGTGGAGGCCATCGTGCTGGACCTCAACCTGCCGGATGGCGACGGCCTGGACTGGCTCGCCCGCTTTCGCCGCCGAGACCGCCTGACGCCGGTGCTGGTGCTGACCGCGCGCACGCGCGTCGTCGACCGGGTCAAGGGCCTGAGCGGCGGCGCCGACGACTATCTGAGCAAACCCTTCGCGCCCGAGGAGCTCGACGCCCGGCTCGAAGTGCTCTGCCGGCGCACCAAGGTCGCGCGGGGCGAAGAGCTGCATTTCGGTCGCCTGACGTGGCGCCGTGATCTGGGCAAAGCCTTCGTGGATGGCCAGCCGATCAATCTGGCCCCGCGCGAGTTCGAGGTGCTGGGTCTTTTGATGCACCGTGCGCCACATCTGCTGGCCCGAAGAACATTGATGGACGCCTTGGCCGAGCGCAACCTCGAGGTGGCCGAGAGCGCCGCCGAAAACTACGTCTCGCGTCTGAGGCGCAAGCTGACAGGCTCGGGCACGCAGGTGCGAACGTTGAGGGGCTTCGGCTACATGCTGGCACTGGACGACACGGCGCCCGGCTCCACGGCGGTCGACTGATGCGCGGCGCACTGAGGCATGTGCAGGGTCTGCGGCATCAGCTGCTTGTGCGGCTGATGGCTCCACTTCTGCTGATGGTGGTGGTAGCCGGTATGGCCGGCATCTGGTACGCGCGGGAAGTGACGGAGCGCGTGTTCGACCGTTGGCTTCTCGACGCGGCCCGTTCGGTGCAGACCCTTGTGCGTCGTTCGAACGATGACATCACGGTCGATCACTCCCCGCAGCTCACGGCACTGCTGCTCTATGACGATCTGGATCGGGCGTGGTTCAGCGTTACGCAGGACGACCGGCTACTGGCTGGTCAGGCGGGGCTTCCGAGCACCGGAACCGGCGAGGTCTGGTATCGGCGCGGCAGTGCCTTCGATGCGCAGTTCCAGGGTCATGCGGTGAGGGTGGTACGCGTCGAACTCGAAGGCATCGCAGGCAGCCCCGTCGTCGTGCTCATGGCCGAGACACTGCGCAAGCGTGTACGCGCGGAGAAGGAACTGATGACGCTGCTGTGGCCGATGGTCGCGCTGCTTGCCGCCGCATACGCTGCCATCGTTGTGGCGGTGCGGCGCACCACGGTTCCGCTCGCGGCGGTGGCTCGCCGTTGGAAGGACCAGTCCCAGGAATCTCTCGCGCCGATCGCCCTGCACGATGTTCCCCAGGAACTCGAAGGCTTCGCGCGCTCGCACAACGAACTGCTCGGTCGCATCCGGACGATGCTGGAACGCGAGCGCCAGTTTGCCGCCACGGCAGCGCACCAACTGCGCACGACGCTCACCGGCCTGCAGCTCGGCCTTTCCCGGGCCCAGGGACTGGCGGATCACACTGCGATGCGCGAGGCAGTCGCGCAGTTGGGACACGGTATCCAGCAGTCCAGCCGTCTGGTGCAGCAACTGCTGACCCTGGGCGCGCTCGACCCGGAAGGGGGCCGCGACATGGTCCGTGCAGACACGGATCTCGTCGATCTCGCCCAAGGCGTGGGCGCCGTGTTGATGGAGCAAGCCATCGATCGCGGGATGGATCTGGAGCTCGCCGCACCCCATGGGCCGGTGCACGCCCCGATTCAGCCGGACCTGGTCGCTGAAGCGCTGAGCAATGTGCTGGACAACGCGCTGCGCTACACGCCCCGCGGGGGCCGCGTACTCGTCGAAGTATTGCAACGCCCGGCGCGAATCGTGGTCCAGGACAGCGGCCCCGGCATCGACCTCGACGAACGGCACCTCGTGCTTGATCGTTATGTGCGAGGCAGGAGGGCGCCATCGGAAGGAAGTGGTCTCGGGCTGGCCATCGTCCGGGACGTGATGGCGCTGCATGGCGGCAGCGTGGAGCTGGGAGACAGCGCCTGGCAAGGTCTGAAAGTCACGCTGCGCTTTCCGGACACCGCGTCCGCTTGACTCGTGCCGGCGGACCGTGATTGATGTCAATGGGCGGGTGCTCATCACGCAGCCCCGTTGCACTCGCTTGCCGATGACGCCTGCGGTCGGGCCAAGGGCCTCCCCCTAGAATCCGCCGCCTTCAGCGCCCCGCACCCGCCCATGAAACACCACGCCAAACGCGCCAGCATCAAGGACGTGGCGGCGTTCGCGGGCGTGTCGCTCGGCAGCGTGTCGCGGGTCATCAACAAGGCCGGCAACGTGGGCGACGAAGTGCGGGTGCGGGTGGAGCGCGCCATGCGCGAGCTGGACTATTCGCCCGACCAGACGGCGCAGGCGCTGCGCTCGCGCAGCTCTCGCACGGTGGGCTGCATGTTCACCGACGTGGCCAACCCGCTCTATGCGCGGCTCTACCAGACCTTCGAGACCAAGCTGCACAAGGCCGGCTACATGGTGCTGCTGGCCAACAGCCTGAACGACGTGCAGCGCGAGCGCGAGATCCTGTCGATGTTCCAGAGCCGGCGCATGGACGGCGCCATCATCGCGCCCGGTAACGAGCGCGACCCCGCGCTGCTGGAGACGATGGACAGGCTGGGCCTGCCCGTGGTCATCCTCGACCGCGACATGGACGTCGCGCACGACCGCGTGCTCTTCGACCACCTGCGCGGCCTGCACGACGCCGTGCAGCACCTGGCCGCGCTGCAGCATCGCGATGTGGCGCTGCTGATCGCCGACGTGCCCAACCGCCCGATGCGCCGGCGCCTGGAAGGCTTCCAGGCGGGGCTTCAGGCCGCGGGCCTCGGCTTCCGCGCGGACCGGGTGGTGCGGCTGGGCGCCTCCACCAGCCCGGCCTTCGACGAAGTGCTGCAGTTGCTGCGGGCGGCCGACCGGCCGACCGCACTGATCGTGCCCGGCACCAGCGTGCTCGCCGACGCGCTCAACGCCATCGAGGCGTTGGGGCTGCAGGTGCCGCGCGACGTGTCCATCGTGAGCCTGGGCGATCCGGACTTCGCCCGCCACCACCAGCCATCGATCACCAGCATCGCCATCGACCATGAGGTGGCGGCCCAGGCCGGCGTCGACATGCTGCTGCAGCGCATGCGCGGCGAGCCACCCTCGCAGCCGCGCGAGGCGCTGGCGCCGGCACGCTTCGTGGCCCGCGCGTCGACCGGGCCCGCGCCCACCCTGCCCCTGCGCCGCGCGCGCAACCCGCGCACCTGAGAGCTGCCCGAGGCCGGGCAGAGGCCTTCAATACACCTCACGGTGAAACGTTTCATCCTGGGGAAAACGCTCTTCTTGTCCGTTTGCGCGCAGACCTACGCTGGCGCCATCACTCCATGGGCCATCGGCCCCGAGGCCCTGCGTGAACACCACTCCGACCCCATTCGGCGCCGCCGACCATTCCCAACCTGCCAGCAGCCGCCTGGATGGCCGCGTCGCCATCGTGACCGGCGCCGGCTCCCGCACGGCCGACGTCGGCAACGGCCGCGCCGCGGCCATCCTGCTGGCGCGCCGCGGCGCCCGCGTGTTGCTGCTCGACCTGGAGCCCGAGGCGGCCCGGGAGACCGAACGCGCCATCGTGGCCGAGGGCGGGCAGGCGATCACGCTCGCCTGCGACGTGTCGCAGGCCGAGGCCTGCCGACAGGCCGTCGCCACGGCCGTGGAGGCCTGGGGCCGCGTCGACATCCTGGTCAACAACGTCGGCATCGGCGGCCCCGGCGGCAGCGCCGTGGACCTGGACCTGGAGGAGTGGGACCGCGCGCTGCGCATCAACGTGACCTCCATGATGCTGATGGCCCGCTACGCCATCCCCGAGATGCGCAAGCTGGGCCATGGCGCCATCGTCAACATCGCGTCGGTGGCGGGGCTCATGGGCGGCACGCCCGCCCTGCTCTATCCGACGTCCAAGGGCGCGGTGGTCAACATGACGCGGGCCATGGCCGCGCACCACGGCACCGAAGGCATCCGCGTCAACTGCGTGGCGCCCGGCATGGTCTACACCCCCATGGTCGCAGGCCGCATGACGCCCGAGGTGCGCGAGGAGCGGCGCATGCGCTCGCTGCTGCAGACCGAGGGCTCGGGCTGGGACGTGGGCCAGGCGGTGGCCTACCTGGCGAGTGACGAGGCCCGCTGGGTGACGGGCGTGATCCTGCCGGTGGATGCGGGCGCCACGGCCGGCAAGGCGCCATCGCCCGGACTGGCGCCCGACAAGCGCGAGAGCAAGGGTGGCTGAATATGCCCCGCATTCCCCTGCTCCCCGAACACCCGGCCGATCCGCAGGCCGCCGCCCTCTTCGATGAAGTGCGCCAGGCCCGCGGCCCGGACTTCGAGATGCCCCACCTCTACCGCGTGCTCGCCACGGCACCCGCCATGTTCCGCGGCTGGCTCGACTTCGCCTGGCCGTTGCGGCAGAACGCCCAGACGCCCCGTCCGCTGCGCGAGCTGCTCATCCTGCGCGGCGCACAGATCTCCGGCACGGCCTACGAATGGGCGCACCACGTGCCCATGGCCCTGGAAGCGGGCGTGAGCGATGCGCAGATCGACGCCCTGGCCCATTGGCAGACGTCGGACCTGTTCGACGAAGCCCAGCGCGCCGCACTGCAGCTGGCCGAAGAGGTCACGCGCGGTCCGGCCGCCTCGCACGCCACGCTGATGCAGCTCAAGCACTGCGGCTTCGACGACGCCGCCGTCGTGGAGCTGGTGCTTACGGCGAGCTTCTATGTGTGCGTGGGGCGCTTCCTGCAGTCCATGGACATCGAACTCGAGCCCGGATACGACGCGCCCCTGTCCCGCATGACAGCGCTCCCGGCCCCGTGAGCGCGCACCGCTTCCCTGCCCTGTGAACCGAACCCACGAAAGGATCCCGCGATGACGCACCTTCTTCGAACGCCCCGCCGCCGCGTGCTCGGCGCCGTCCTGGGCCTGCTGATGGGTGCAGGCCTGCTGGCCGCAGCGCCGGTGCAGGCGCAGGGCCAGGCCCAGGGCGGCGGTGCCTTCCCCGACCGCCCGCTCAAGATCATCCTGATGTTCCCGGCCGGCAACGGCCTGGACACCAGCACCCGCAACTTCGCGGACGCATTGGGCAAGGAGCTGGGCCAGCCGGTGGTGGTCGACAACCGGCCCGGGGCCAATGGCGTCATCGCCTTCTCGGCCGTGCGCATGGCGCCGGCCGATGGCTACACGCTGCTGGTGGGCAGCTCGTCGGGCATCACCATCCCGGTCGCCTACGGCAAGAGCCTGCCCTACGACCCGTTCAAGGACTTCAAACTGGTCGGCGGCATGCTGCGCGCGCCGGCCATCCTGACGGTGCCGCCCGACTCCAAGTTCACGACGATCCGCCAGATGATCGAGGTGGGCAAGGCCAAACCCGAGGCGCTGACCATCGGCACCTACTCCGACGGCTACTACCTCACCTCGCAGCGCCTGGCCAATCTGGCCGGCATCAAGCTGCGCAACGTGCCGTACAAGGGCTATCCGGCCTCACTGCCCGACCTCGCGGCCGGCCGCATCGACATCGCCTATGGCGACGCCACGGCCACGCAGGAGCTGATCAAGGCCGGCAAGATCCGCGCGCTGGCGGTGACGGGCACCAAGCGCCATCCCAACTACCCGGACGTGCCCACGGTGGCCGAAAGCGGGCTGCCGGACTTCTCGTACTACAGCTGGGACGTCTTCCTGGTGCGAAGCGAGACGCCGGCCCCGGTCACCGAGAAGCTCATGGCCGCCATCCAGCGCGTGCTCCACGGCCCCGACTACCCGGCCTTCCTGCGGGCCAACGGCTCGGAGCCGATGCTCGACGACATGCCCGCGATCCAGAAGATGATGGTCGACGAGGTCACGCTCTACAAGTCGCTCATCGCCAGCACCAGCGCCGAAAGCCGCTGAGCGCTCTGCCCACTGCCCACTGCCCATTGCATCGGCGGCCCGCCCGCCGATGCGACTCAACCCCACACCGCACCATGGCCCGCGTTCCCTACTTCGACCTCGCCCAAGCCTCCGACACCTACCGCCAGCTGATAGGCTCGCGTCCCCCGCTCAACCTCTACCGCATGCTGCCGCACGCCGGCAAGGTGGCCGAGGGCTTCCTGGCGCTGGGCGGCGCCATCCTGCGCGAGAACCGGCTGGACTCGCGCCTGCGCGAGATCGCCATCCTGCGCGTGGGCCTGCTGTGCGGTTCGAGCTACGAGGTGCACCAACACCGGCGCGTGGCACGCAACGTGGGGCTGGCCGACGACAAGGTCGCCGCGCTGGAGCCGGGCGCCGACCCAGGTGCGCTGGATGCCACCGAGCGCATGGTGCTGGACTACGTCGACCAGGTGGTCGAGCACGTCAAGGCGCCCGACGAGATGTTCGAGGCCCTGTGCAAGCAGTTGTCGCCGGCCCTTGTAGCCGAGCTGACGCTGGTGATCGGCTTCTACATGATGGTGAGCCGCTTCCTCGAGAACTTCGAGGTCGACATCGAGGACACCCCGCCCCCGCCACCGGCAGGCTGACCGCCGTCCTCAGCTGACCTTGCCGTCTTCCTGCTTGGCCTCGGCCATGGCCTCCGGCTCCAGCTCTTCCGCCTCACGGTTGTAGTGGATGAAGACGCCCCAGCCCGCCAGCAGCACGCCGACGGCGACGACGAGGGCACTGGCGTAGAGCATGTCGGCCGGCGCCCGCTGCGCCTTGAAGGCAGCCACCAAGCCCTCGACCGCCAGGGCCACCACCAGCACGACCAGGAAACGCGAGAGGAAGCGGCGCACGCGCGTCGGCCCGCTGATGTGGGCCTCGCGCACCACTTCCTCCTCGGCGATGGTGCGCGAGATCTGCAGCGCCACCACGGCCGATGCCAGCACGCCCAATGCCTCGATGATGGAGGCGGCCGAGCCGCGGTCCAGGCCGGCGCCGAAGGCATCCCAGCCGATGCGCGCGGCGATCACCAGCAGCATCAGCGATGCCACCGCGAACACCACGGCCATGAGGGCGTGCACCAGGGGAAAGAGGTCAAGGAAGCGCTTCATGAGCGCCGAGCCTGCCTGCGCGCGAAGGCGCTGCGTGTCAGGCGGCGCAGCGTCCGCGGGACGGCGGGCAGGCCGCGAAGGCCCCCGGCGACCCGAGGTCCAAGGGGCGGACGTTTCCCGACGCCCGCCATCGTTCGGCGGGCGCTCTCGAACTCAGCCGCGCGGCCGCGCCACGGCAGCCAGATGCTCCGTCAGAAGCCGTGCAGCCGGTGAGAGCTGTGCGGCGTTGCGAAAGCAGATCGCAAAGCGCCGCTGCGCCCAGTCATCGCTCAGTGGCACCACCCGCAGGCGCTCGCCCGCGCCCGACCTCTCCACGATCTCCCGCGGCACCACGGCCACGCCCAGCCCGGCCTGCACGCAGCGCAGCGAGGCATCGAAGGTGGAGACCACGGCGCGGTAGTAGATCGGCCGGCCGATGATGGCCGCGGCACGGGCCAGCAGCGTGTGCACGGCCGTGTTGGCCGGCAGGCCCACGTGGTCGTGCGCCAGCGTCTGTGCCAGGCTGCAGCGCTTCAGGCGCGCCATGGGATGGCCCCGGGGCACGGCCACGGCCAGCTGGTCGCCGCGATAGGGCAACGTCTGCAGGCCTTCGAGGTCGGCCGCATCCCAGCACACCCCCACCGGCGCCAGGCCTTCGCGCAAGGCCTGCACCAGGCTCGCGCTGGTGCGCTCCTCGATGTCCACGCGGATCTGCGCGTGCGCGGGCTGCTGCAGGAAGGCGGCGATGTCGTCGGGCAGATGCTGCGAGATCGACGACACCGAGGCCAGCACCCGCACCTGGCCCTTCACGCCATGGCGCCACGCGCTCATGTCGCGCGCCACGCGGTCTGCCGTGGCCAGCATGGCCCGCGCGTGCTCCAGCAGGATCTCGCCGGCCGCCGTGGGCACCACGCCGCGGCGGTGCCGCTCGAGCAGCGGCGCGTGCACCTGCGCCTCCAGCTGCGCCAGGCGCTTGCTGATGGCCGATGGGCCCAGGTGCTCCTGCTGGCCGGCACGTGCCATGTTGCGGTGGTCGCACACGGCGACGAAAAGGCGCAGGGTGGTGAGGTCGAGGTCGGGCATGAAGAGTCTTTCCGATTCGGAAACCCTGAACGGAAAAATCATCACTTTACCGCCGCGATGGGCACTTCTACATTGGCTTCAAGAGACGACCACCGTCAACCACCCAGCACGCCCATGGCCCCGCATTCCTACCCTTCCCACGTCACGATCCGCGAGGTCGGCCTGCGCGACGGGCTGCAGAGCATCGCCACCGTGGTGCCCACCGCCGCCAAGTGCGAATGGCTGCGCCAGGCCGTGGCGGCCGGCCAGACCGAGATCGAAGTGGGCTCCTTCGTGCCGCCCAGGCTGATGCCGCAACTGGCCGACACCGCCGAGGTGCTGGCCTTCGCCAAGACCTTGCCGGGCCTGCGCGCCTCGGTGCTGGTGCCCAACCTGCGCGGGGCCGAAGCCGCGCTGGCAGGCGATGCCGACCTGATGATCCTGCCCCTGTCGGCCAGCCACGCCCACAGCCTGGCCAACCTGCGCAAGACGCCCGACGAGGTGGTGGCCGAGCTGGCCCGCACCCGCGCGGCGCGCGATGCCTCCGGCCGCAAGACGCTGATCGAAGGCGGGGTGGGCACGGCCTTCGGCTGCACGCTGCAGGGCCGCGTCGAGCCCGCCGAGGTGCTGCGCCTGATGCAGGCGCTGCTCGACGCCGGCGCCGACCGCGTCAGCCTGGCCGACACGGTCGGCTATGCCGATCCGGCCTCGGTCGGCCGGCTGTTCGAGCAGGCCCTGCGCATTGCGGGCGATCGCTTCTGCTGCGGCCACTTCCACGACACGCGCGGCCTCGCGCTGGCCAACGTGCATGCGGCGCTGCTGCTGGGCGTGACGCGCTTCGACGCCTCGCTGGCCGGCATCGGCGGCTGCCCGCATGCACCGGGCGCCAGCGGCAACGCCGCCACGGAAGACCTCGCCTTCATGGCGGAGGCCATGGGCATCCACACCGGGCTCGACCTCCCCGCCCTGCTCGCGTTGCGTGCCCGGGTGGCCGACTGGATCGCGGGCGAACCCACGCACGGCGCGCTCTGGCGTGCCGGCCTGCCCAAGACCTTCGCCGCCGCGCCCCAGCCAGCCTGAATGCCCACCCACCGGAATACCCAACACCCATGACCCCCGACTCTTCCGCTCTGCCGCTGGCCGGCCTGCGCGTCCTCGAATTCACCCACATGGTGATGGGTCCCACCTGCGGGATGATCCTGGCCGACCTGGGCGCCGAGGTCATCAAGATCGAGCCACCGGGCGGCGACAAGACGCGGCGGCTGCCGGGCCTGGGCATCGGCTTCTTCCGCAGCTTCAACCGCAACAAGAAGAGCGTGGTGCTCGACATCACGACCGAGGCCGGCCGCCAGACGGCCGCCGAGCTGATCGGCACCTGCGACGTGGTGCTGGAGAACTTCCGCCCCGGTCTGATGCAGGAGCTGGGGCTCGACTACGCCACGCTCTCCGCCCGGCATCCGGGCCTGATCTACGTGAGCCACAAGGGCTTCCTCCCCGGCCCCTATGAAAAGCGCCTGGCGCTGGACGAGGTGGTGCAGATGATGGGCGGCCTGTCGTACATGACCGGGCCCGTGGGCCGGCCGCTGCGTGCCGGCACCAGCGTCAACGACATCATGGGCGGCATGTTCGGCGCCATCGGCGTGCTGGCCGCGCTGCGCGAGCGCGAGCGCACAGGCCGGGGCCAGGAGGTGCAAAGCGCGCTGTTCGAGAACTGCGTCTTCCTGTCCTCGCAGCACATGCAGCAGTACCTGATGACCGGCGAAGCCCCGCCGCCCATGCCGTCCCGCGTGTCGGCCTGGAGCGTGTACGACGTCTTCACCCTGGCCGGCGGCGAGCAGCTGTTCATCGGCGCCGTGAGCGACAAGCAGTTCGCCACGCTGTGCCGCGTGCTGGACTGTCCCGCCTTGACCCAGCGACCGGAGTATGCGGACAACGCCGCCCGCGTGGCCGTGCGGCCGCAGCTGCTGGCCGAACTCGGCGCCATCCTGGTCGACCACCGGCTGGACGAACTCGCGCCGCGGCTGGAGGCTGCCGGCATTCCCTACGCGCCCATCGCGCGGCCCGAGCAGCTGGTGGACGACCCCCACCTGCGCCAGAGCGGTGGCCTGGCGCCGATGGTGACCGACGACGGCGGTACCACCGACGTGGTGCTGTTGCCCCTGACGCTCGGCGGCCGACGGCCGGGCGTGCGCATGCCGCTGCCGCGCGTGGGCGAGCACAGCGAGGAGATCCTGTCCGCCCTCAAGGCTGCCGCCACCTGAGCTTCGAAGAGCGGCTGCGCGCTCTGCGCTGCAGCCCATCCCAGCATCACATTCATAACGACGGAGACACCCATGAAGATCGCCAACGCCCCACGCTCGTCCACCCATGCCGCCGCGATGCGGCGCCGCACCCTCATGGCGTGCGGCGCTGCGGCCGTGGCGCTCGGCCTGGCCGGCGGCGCCCATGCGCAGGGCGGCACGCCACTGCGCGTCATCCTGCCGGTGAGCGCCGGCTCGGGCGTGGACGTGATCCTGCGTTCGGCCCAAGTCGCGCTGTCCAAGGCACTGGGCGGCCAACCGGTGGTCATCGAGAACATGCCCGGCGCGGGCGGCATCACCGGCACGCAGGCGGTGGTCCGGGCGGCTCCCGACGGCAACACCATCGCGGTGATCTCCAACAACCATGCCGTCAATCCCAGCGTGTTCCGCAAACTGCCCTACGACAGCCTGGGCGACATCGCGCCGATCACCGTGATCGGGGGTTCGCCCTTCGTGTTCGTCGTCAATCCGGCGAAGGTGCCCGCGCGCAACGCCAGGGAGCTGCAGACGCTGCTCAAGAGCAAGCCCGGCGAGCTCAACTTCGCATCCTCCGGCAACGGCACCATCATCCACCTGGCTGGCGAACTCGCCGTGAGCGAGCTGGGTGGCAGCGCACGCCACATCCCCTACAAGGGCATGGGCCCCATGGTCACCGACCTGATGAGCGGCCAGGTCGAGATGGGCGCGGCGGCCGTCGTCGCGGTGCAGGGGCAGATCAAGGCTGGGCAGTTGCGACCCATCGGCGTGATGGGCAAGGAGCGGGTCAGCGCCCTGCCCGACGTGCCGACCCTCGCGGAGCAGGGCTTTCCGGGCATCGATATCGCCGGCTGGTTCGCGGCGGTGGGGCCCAAGGGCCTGCCGCCTGCGCAGGTCAAACGCCTGCACGACGCCTTCGTCACCGCCTTCAACGATCCGGAGGTGAAGGCCGGCTTCGCCAAGCGTGACGACCAGCTGATCCTCAACAGCCCGGACGAAGCGACGCGCTTTCTGAAATCGGAACAGGAGCGCTACGCGGCGTTGGTCAAGAAGGCCAACGTGGTGGCCGAATAGGCCAGGCCGCCCTGCTGACCTCAGACGGCCTGCTTCACGGCACCGGTGGCGGCCAGCGATTCGATCTCCTCGGCCGTCAGCCCCGCCTCGCGCAGCACCTCGGCCGAATGCTCGCCCAGCGTCGGCGCCAGCCTCGCGATCCGTGCCGGCGTGCTGCCGAAGCGCACCGGCGGCCGCACCTGCACGGTGGGGCCTTCGGTCGGATGCTCGTGGATCTCGAACAGGCCCACGCTGGCCAGCTGTGGGTGCTCGCGCAGCTCATCGAGCGCATAGATGCGCGTGGCCGGAATGTCCAGCTCCTCGCACAGCGCCAGGCAGGTGGCGCAGTCCATGTCGGCCACCACGGCGGCCAGGTCGGCATACAGCTCGCGCACACGGGCATTGAGCTGGCTGCGGTCCATGGGGCCGTACTTCTGCAGCAGCGCCGCCTGACCGGTGCGCTCGAACAGCGCCTGCCAGTGCGCGGGCGAGTACGGCAGCACCGTCATATGGCCGTCGCGGACGGCGAGGGGCCGCCGCCCGCCGCCCAGCACCCGCGCATAGCCGGGCTCCGCCGTGGCGGGTTCGAAGGCCTGGCCGCCCTGGTGCTCGACCAGGGTGAAGGCGGTCATGGCTTCGAACATCGGCACCTCCACATACTGGCCCTGACCGTTGCGTGCGCGATGCAGCAGCGCGGCGGTGACGGCCTGCGCCACCATCAGGCCCGCGGCCTTGTCGGCCACCAGCGTGGGCATGTAGCGCGGCTGCGCGCCGTCGCGCAGGTTCAGGTCCACCAGGCCGCAGCCCGACTGCACGATGTCGTCGAACACCGGCTTGCCGGCGAAGGCGCCGCCTTCCTGGTAGCCGGTGGCCACGCAGTAGACGATGTCGGGCCGCACGCGGCGCAGTGCCTCGTAGCCCAGACCCAGCCGCTCGATGGCCGGCACGCGCATGTTGTGGATGAACACGTCGGCCGTGGCCGCCAGGCGCAGCAGGGCCTGCACGCCCTCGGGCCGCTTGAGGTCCAGCGCCAGCGAGCGCTTGTTGCGGTTGATGGTGAGGTAGATCGAACTCATGCCGCGATGGCGCGACACGCCGTTGGCGCGCATCAGGTCGCCTTCCAGGCTTTCGACCTTGATCACGTCCGCGCCCTGGTCGCCCAGGATCTGCGTGGCCAGCGGGCCCAGCACGACGGCCGTGAGGTCGAGGACGCGCAGGCCGGCCAGCGGGCCGCTGGCTGCGGGAGAGGGTTGCTCGGAAGGCTTCATGGCATCGAAAGAAAAGGGGCCGGCGCGCCCAGGGGTGTCCACCGGCCAAGTCGTCGTCATTGCTGTACCAGGCCGGCCGCTTCGGCCACGCGCTTGAAGCGCTCGTACTCGCGCTGCTGGAACTTGCGCATCTCGTCGCCCTTGAGGTCCAGGAAGTCGGCCCCGCGCTGCTGGCGATAGGCCACCGCCTCGGGCTGGGCCATCACCTCGGCCATGGCGCCGATCAGCTTCTGGGTGATGTCGGCGGGCGTGTCGCTGCGCACGAAGAAGGAGCTCCACACATAGGTCTCGAAGTCGGCGAAGCCGCTTTCGATCATGGTGGGCACCGTGGGCAGGGTGCCCATGCGCTTGGCGCCGGTCACGGCCAGCATGCGCACGCGGCCTTCCTTCTGCATCTCGATGAAGGCCGAGGGGTCGACGATGGCCAGCGCCAGCTGGCCGCCGATCACGTCGGTGACCATCTGCGAGCCGCCCTTGTAGTTGATGTGGTTGATCTGCGCGCCCGAGGCCGTGCCCAGCCACGCGGCCACCAGCTGATAGCCGGCCGAGTAGTTGCCCACCGCGATGGGCCGCTTCTCGCGCTTGGCCGCGGCCACCACGTCCTGGATGCTGTGCGCGGGCGAGTCGCCCTTCACCACGAAGGCGGCCGGGCCGACGGCCGACCCGACCAGCGGCTTGAAGTCCTTGAACGGGTCATAGGGCAGGTTCTTCATCACGGCCGGGTTCACCGACATGGGCGAATTGCTGGCCAAGAGGATGCTGTAGCCGTCGGCCGGGGCCGACTTGACCGACTGCACCGCGATCAGGCCGCTGCCGCCGGGCCGGTTCTCCACGATCACCGGCTGGCCGAGCTTCTTGCCCAGCAGGTCGCCGTAGAAGCGCGAGTCCGAGTCGGAGCCGCTGCCCGCGGTGAAGGGCACCACGATGCGCAGCGGCTTGGTGGGAAAGGCAGCCTGGGCCAGCGCGGCGGGGCTGGCCGACAGCAGTGCGGCGCCGGCGCCGAAGGCGCCCAGCGCAGCCAGGAAGGCGCGACGTTCAAGGGTCATGGGATGTCTCCGTCTGTGTAGCTGTGGATTCACGCAAGTCCGGGAAGGCCCGGGTGGGACCTCGCTTGCCTGGGCGGACTCTAGCACTTATATTTGTTGACCAACAAGCAAGTTGCTTTAGGTGTTGACCCGGACGCTCCTGCCCGGCACGCACCGTCAAAGGAGACACGCCCCATGCAAGCCCTGGACATCCGTCCGGCCGAACTGCCACCCGATTGCGAGCGGCTGCGCGCCGAGGTGCGCGACTTTCTCGCGCAGACGCTCGGCGACCTGCCGTCCCATGAGCGCGCCCGCAACTGGTCGGGCTACAGCCCCGAGTTCAGCCGCGCGCTGGGCCAGCGGGGGTGGATCGGCATGACCTGGCCGCGCCGCTATGGCGGTGGCGAGCGCTCGATGCTCGAGCGCTATGTGGTGCTCGAAGAGCTGCTGGCCGCAGGCGCTCCCGTGTCGGCCCACTGGGTGGCCGACCGCCAGAGCGGTCCGCTGCTGATGCGCTACTCGCCCGAGGTGCTGGCGCCCGAGCTGCTGCCGCGCATCGTGCGCGGCGAGTGCCATTTCTGCATCGGCATGAGCGAGCCCGATTCGGGCTCGGACCTCGCCTCCATCCGCACCCGGGCCGTGCGCGACGGCGAGGGCTGGCGCATCAGCGGCCGCAAGGTGTGGACCTCGGCCGCGCACAAGGCGCACTACATGATCGCCCTCGTGCGCACGGCGCCGGCCAGTGCCGACCGGCATGCGGGCATGTCGCAGTTCCTGGTGGACATGCGCAGCCCCGGCCTGACCATCCGCCCCATCGTCAACCAGCTGGGCGAGCACGAGTTCAACGAGGTCACCTTCGACGAGGTGCCGGTGCCCGCGCACCACCTGATCGGTGCCGAGGGCGAAGGCTGGCACCAGGTGACGACCGAGCTGACCTTCGAACGCTCAGGCCCGGAGCGCTACATGAGCAGCACGCAGCTCATGCTGGAGATGCTGGACGCCGCCGATGCCGACAACCCGCACCACCAGCTGGTGCTGGGCCGCCTGGCGGCGCAGTACGCCACGCTGCGGCAGATGTCGCTGGGCGTGGCCGGCATGCTGGCCGCGGGCCAGAACCCGGGCTTGGCCGCCGCGGCCGTCAAGGACCAGGGCGCCCTGCTGGAGCAGGCCCTGCCCGACCTGGCGCACGAACTCTTCGGCGGTCGCATGCCGCCCGAGAGCGACCTGGCGCGCGTGCAGCGGCACCTGGTGCTGGCCACGCCCTCCTTCTCCCTGCGCGGCGGCACGCGCGAAATCCTGCGAGGAATGCTCGCCAAAGGAATGGGCCTGCGATGAGACGACACCCCCCATGCCGCTTCGCGGCTCCCCCCTCTCTCGCGCCTTCGGCTTGGAGGGGGGCGCCCCCCCCGGCCCGGCAAAGCCGGTTCCGCGGGTGCACTGGCACTGGCCTGCTCCGCGGCCACTCGATCTCTATCGCCGCGCCAGTTTCATGTGACGCAGCTGACATACAGCCCCGGGTACAACTGCCATGAACGAAGACCAACAGATGATCCAGGACAGCGCCGCGCGGATGTTCGCCGATGCGGCCGGGGCCGCACTCAACACGCAGGTGGAGGCCGGCGACTTTCCGCAGGCGCTCTGGCAGCAGGTGGAAGAAGCCGGCTTTGCGGCGGCGCTGGCGGCGGGCGATCAGGGCTTCGGCCTCACGCCCGACCAGGCGCTGCCGATCTTCGAGGAGCTGGGCCGACACCGCGTGCCGCTGCCGCTGGCCGAGACGGCCGCCGGCCTGGCCCTGCTGGCCTGCGCGGGACATGCGCCGCTGGCCGGGCCGGGCACGCTGATCGACGCTGGGCCGGGGCAGACGCTGGCGCTGACTGCGGACGGTCGCCACCTGAGCGGCGAGGCACCGGCCGTGCCCTGGGGCCGCCATGCCGACTGGGCACTGGTGCAACTGCCGCAGGGCGACATCGCCGTGGTGGACCTCAAGGGCGCCGCCGGCCTCACATGCGAGCCGGGCCTGGACCTCGCCGGCCTGCCCGCCGACCGCCTGCGCCTGGCGGGCGTCGCGGTGCGTGCCGTGCTGCCGGCCGCGGTCTTCGGCATCGCGCTGCCACTGCGCAGCACGGCCGCCCTGCTGCATGCGGCCATGATGGTCGGCGCCATGGAATGGGCACTGGCCGAGGCCATCCAGTACGCCAACGACCGCGTGCAGTTCGGCCGGCCCATCGGCAAGAACCAGGCGCTGCAGCAGATGCTGGCGCAGGCCGCGGGCGATGTGGCCTCGGCCCGCATGGCGGTGCGCGCGGCGGGGCTGGACTTCCGGCTCGGCGATGCACAGCGTGCCGCGCGCGTGGACTTCGGCGTGGCCGCCGCCAAGGTGCGCTGCGGCGAGGCCGCCACACGCGTGGCCGCCACGGCGCACCAGGTGCTGGGCGCCATCGGCTTCACGCACGAGCATGCGCTGCACTTCGCCACGCGCCGGCTGTGGGCCTGGCGTGCGGCGTACGGCGCCGATGCCTGGTGGGCCCAGCGCCTGGGCGCCGCGGCCATCCGCGCCCGCGCGGCCGGCTTCTGGCCGGCGATGACGCAGCGGCAGTTCGCCGAGAACGCCGCGGGCTGAACCGGCCCTTCCCTCCCCCATTCCAACGAGACCTTCATGCCCCCACGCAGCCACACCGACCTCGGCGTCGACATGGACGGCCACGTCGCCGTCCTCGAGATCCGCCGCCCACCGCACAACTTCTTCGACGTGCCGCTGATCAGCGCCATCGCCGATGCGCTCGAAGACCTCGAAGCCCATGCCGACTGCCGCGCCGTGGTGTTGGCGGCGCAGGGCACGGCCTTCTGCGCCGGGGCCAACTTCGGTGGCGACACCGATGCCAGCGCGGCCACCAGCCCGCGCGCGCTCAACCCGATCTATGCCGAGGCGCTGCGCATCTATGCCACCGGCAAGCCCATCGTGGCCGCGGTACACGGGCCGGCCATCGGCGGCGGACTGGGCCTCGCGCTGGCCGCGGACTTCCGCGTGAGCTGTCCGCAGGCGCGCTTCAGCGCCAACTTCAACCGGCTGGGCTTCCATCCCGGCTTCGGCCTGTCGGTCACGCTGCCGCGGCTGGTCGGCCCGCAGCAGGCCGCCCTGCTCTTCTACACCGGCCGGCGCATCGACGGCACCCAGGCCCACGCGCTGGGGCTGGTCGACGAGCTGGTCGATGCGCCCGAGGCCGTGCGCGGCGCGGCCCTGGCCCTGGCCCACGAGATCGCCCTCTCGGCCCCCATCGCCGTGCAGGCCACCCGCGCCACGCTGCGGCGCGAACTGATGCCGCAGCTGCGCGAAGCCGTCGCGCGTGAAAGCGAGATGCAGTTCGCGCACTTCCGCAGCGAGGACTTCCGCGAGGGCGTGCAGGCCATGTCCGAGCGCCGGCAGCCGAAGTTCAGCGGCCGGTAGGCCGGCGGCACGCCTCGCTCGCTCCTCCTCTTTCGCAACAACGCCCGCACCGCGGGTCCAAGGCCACACCATGCTTCAAGACGGACTGCTGCGCGGACGGCGCATCCTCATCACCGGCGGCGGCAGCGGCCTCGGGCTCGCCATGGCCGAGCGCTTCGCGGCGCTGGGCGCACAGCTGGTGCTGTGTGGCCGCCGGGCCGAGCTGCTGGCGGCCGCACGCGACGGCCTCGTGGCACGCCATGACGCCCATGTGCAGACCCTGACCTGCGATGTGCGCGAACCGGCCGCCGTCGAAGCCATGTTCGATGCAGCCTGGCAGCAAGGCCCGCTCGATGTGCTGGTCAACAACGCGGCGGCCACCTTCATCGCGCAGACCGAACGCCTGAGCGCCCGCGCGGCCGACGCCATCCTGGGGCCCACGCTACATGGCGCGCTGTATTGCACGCTGCAGGCCGGCCGACGCTGGATCGACAGCGGCCGGCCGGGCATGGTGCTGAGCATCCTCTCGACCTCCACCCGCACCGGACGCGCCTTCACCGTGCCCTCGGCCATGGCCAAGTCGGGGCTGCTGGCCATGACGCGCAGCCTGGCCGTGGAGTGGGGCCCCCATGGCATCCGCAGCGTGGCCATCGCGCCCGGGCCGTTTCCGACGGCGGGCGCGGGCCAGGCGCTGGACCCGACAGCGGGGCGGGCGTTTGCCAATGCGGCGTCGAATGGGGAGGCGAGTACTGGCGCTGGCGTCGAGGCTGGTGCCCGCGCTGCCGCCTATCCCGCCAACCCGCTGGGCCGCGTCGGCCGGCCGCCGGAACTGGCCGAGCTGGCCGCCTTCCTGGTGAGCGACAGCGCGGCCTACATCAACGGCGAGATGATCGCCATCGATGGCGGCCAGCACCTGCGCACCTCCGGCGCCGAGGACCTGCTGGCGTGGGGACCGGACGACTGGGCTCGCGCCCGCGGAGGGCGCGGCGGCTGAGCCAAGGGGCCGCCGTCAATGCGGCGCCAGGGTCCTGTCGACCATCTGCAAGGCGAGGTCCCGCACCTTGTCCAGGCTCAGGTCGCCCAGCACCAGCCGCTGGTGCAGCACGCCGCGCAGCGCGCCCAGCAGCAGCGTGGCGGCGGTGGTCGGATCGATGTCGGCGCGGATCTCGCCCAGCGCGATGCCGTCGCGGATGTGCTGCTCCAGCCGCGAGATGCTGCTGCGGATGTATTCGCCGATGTAGGGGTTGAGTTCCGAGTCCTCCATGAAGCCCTCGGTCATCATCACGAGCAGGGCGCGCGTCTCGATCCAGCGTGTGTCGTCGCGGACGAAGTAGGTGGAGACCAGGCTGCGCACCGCATCCAGCCCCGGGCGGTGCTGCGGCAGCGCCAGGCGCCGTGCCTCGAAGCGCGCGCCGATGTTGAGCACCACCCTTTGCAGCAGCCCGGTCTTGCTGCCGAAGCGATGGGCCGGCAGGCCCCGGCTGTAGCCGGCGGCCTCGCCCACTTCGGCCAGCGTCATGCGCACCGAGCCGCGGCGCGCGACCAGTTCCAGCGCCGCGTCGAGGATGCGCCGCTCGGCCAGCGCGCGGCGCTCGGCCTGAGTCAGCCGACCCCCCGCATCGCCGCCCCCGTCGGCATCGACCTCCTCGTCCATGGCGCCATCCACGGCAGGCGCAGCCGCGGCGGCGACTGCCGTGCGGACCTGGCGCTTGCGCGACGCCGGCGTGGTGGAAGGGGACGAGGCTTTGGAAGGCATGGCGGACGTGAGGGGTGAAGGCCACGGAGACGGGCCGGAAACGATATCACCGCGGTCGCGTGGCAGAGGTCGTGTTCGTGCTGGCCGGCACAATGCCCGCATGCCCCGTTCCCTGCGCTCCCTGCTGCCCTGGCTGCTGGCTTGGCTCGTGGCCGTGCTGGCGGGTGGCGTGTGGCTGGCGCGCGTCGAACTCGACCGCCTGCAGGCCGACTTCGACACCGAGGGCCGCATCGCCCATCGGCTGATGAGCCAGCAGGTGGTGCAGTACGACGCGGTGCTGGCCACGCTGGCGCTGCTGGGTGGCGCCCAGGCGCCCGCCGCCGCCGACCGGCCCGAACAGCGGGTGAGCGCCGTCTACCCGGCCATCCTGCGCGTGCAACGCCGCGCACCCGGCACCGCATGGGCCGATGCGGAACTGGCTGCCGCCGAAGCCCGCTCACGCAGCCGCAAGGCCGCCGTGCTCAGCCGCATCGATCTGGCCGCCGGCCGTTATCAGCTGCTCATGGCGGCCGAGCCGGCCAGCTACGCACTCGACATCGACCTGGCTGCGGCCGTGCCCTGGCAGGAATGGCCCAACGAGCCGCGCACGGCCGCCTCGCGCCTGGTGCTGGCGCTGGACGGCCAGGCCTTCGTGCTGCAGCCCGGCCGCGATGCGACCGCGGCCGGCGGCTGGCACTTCGGCTTCCGCAAGACGCTGGCCTCGGCCAGCCAGCCCTTCGAGGTGGTGTCGATGCGGCGCGTGGGCTGGGCCGAACTGCCCTGGCCCGCGATGACGCTGTGGGCGGCGGTCGTGGCCGTGGCGCTGGGCGTTCTGCAGGCCTGGCAGCGCCAGCGCACCGGCCGGCGACGTGCCGAGGAGCTGCTGCGCCTGGGCCAGGTCGGCCGGCTCAACACGCTGGGCGAGCTGGCCGCGGGCATGGCGCACGAACTCAACCAGCCGCTCACGGCCATGCTGGCCAACACGCAGGCCGCGCGACGCCTGCTGGACGAAGACCCGCCCGAGCTGACCACCGCCCGCGGCGCCATGGCGCAGGCCGCAGAGCAGGCCCGCCGCGCCGCGGCCGTGGTCGCGCGGCTGCGCCGCGCCATCGAGCGGCCGGACGCGCAGGCCGGCGAGCGGCGCACCGTCGTCGCGCTGCAGGATGTGGTGCGCGATGCCCTGCATCTGCTGGAGCCCGAGTGCGCCCGCCGCCAGGTGGCGGTGGAGACCGCGGCCGGCGCGGAGCCCGTGCGCGTTCAGGCCGATCCCGTGGCGGTGGAGCAGATCGTCCACAACCTGCTGCTCAATGCGCTGCAGGCGCTGGAGGCCCGGCCGGCCGATACGCCGCGGCGCATCCGCATCGCCGTGCTGCGCCAGTCTGGCCAGGGCCTGCTGCAGATCCACGACAGCGGTCCGGGCATCGCGCCCGAGCTGCTGGCGCGCATCTTCCAGCCCTTCGTCAGTACGCGCCCGGGCGGACTCGGGCTAGGCCTGAGCCTCAGCGAGACGCTGGCCACCGGCCAGGGCGGCAGCCTGGCGGCCGACAACCCGCCCGAAGGCGGGGCGCGTTTCACGCTCGCCCTGCCGCTGGCCGAGGCTTGAACCCTCTGCATGCCGCCTGCCATGAACGCCTCGCCTCAATCCCCGCTGATCCACCTCATCGACGACGACGATGCGGTGCGCGACGCCCTGGCCCTGCTCATCGGCACGGTGGGCCTGCGGGTGCAGGCCTGGGCCGATCCGCTCGCCTTCCTGGCGCAGTTCGACCGGCGCGAGATCGGCGCGATCGTGCTCGACGTGCGCATGCCCGGCATCAGCGGCCTGGCGGTGCTGGACCGCCTGATCGCCGAGGGCGTGGACCAGCCGGTGCTGATGCTCACCGGCCATGGCACCGTGGAGCTGTGCCGGCGCGCCTTCAAGTCGGGCGCGGCCGAGTTCCTCGAAAAGCCGGTGGACGACCAGCAGCTCATCGACGCGCTGCAGGCCGCGGTGCGCCAGCATGTGCGCTCGCGCGAGCGGCTGCTGGGCGACCATGCGGCGCGCGAGCGCTTCGCCCAGCTGTCGCCGCGCGAGCGCGAGGTGCTGGCCTTCATCATCGAAGGCCTGACCAACAAAGAGATCGCGCGCCGGCTCGACCTGTCGCCGCGCACGGTCGAGACGCACCGCGCCAACCTGTTCGCCAAGCTGGACTGCGAGTCGCTGGCGCAGCTGATCCGGCGCTATGCGGTGCTGGCCGAGGCACCGGCGCCCTAGCCACGACGTCACCGCGCCATCGCCGCTCCGTAGTTCTACGCAGTGGCGCGCGTAGCCGCACGAATGGGCGCGGCGCGGACGGATTTCTACAGTGGCATCACCGCCGACGAGCGGACTTCACCGCCTCACAACACTGGAGATTTCCATGCGCATTTCGCCCACCCTGATGACCCGCGCCTGCACCGGCGCCGCCCTGGCCATGGTCGCCAGCCTGACCCTGGCCCAGCAGGCCGCAGCCCCGGCCCAGCCGGCAGCGACGCCGGCCGCCGCCGCCGCAGCCGGGCTGCGCACCGAGCGCGCCCTGAGCCTGCCGCTGGCCAACCAGATCGCCGCTGCCACCGTGGCCGCCTGCGCCGCCAACGGCTACGCCGTCACGGCCACCGTGGTCGACCGCGCCGGCACCGTGCGCGCCGTGCAACGTGCCGACAACGCCGGCCCGCACACGGTGGCCGCTGCCGAGCGCAAGGCCTTCACCTCGGCCTCGGGCAAGGCGCCCACGCTCGCGATGATGGAGAACGCCCAGAAGAACCCCGGCGCCGCCAACCTGGTGAACATCCCCGGCTTCCTGCTGCTGGGCGGTGGCGTGCCGATCAAGGCCGGCAACGAGGTGATCGGCGCCGTGGGCGTGGGCGGCGCGCCAGGCGGCCACCTGGACGACCAGTGCGCCAATGCGGGCCTGGAATCGGTCAAGGCCCAGCTGGGCGCCTGAGATGACGATGCGCCACAGCCGCCTTGCCGGTCCGCTATTGGCCGTGGCCGCAGCACTTGCGCTGGGCGCAGCACCCGCCTCGGCGCAGGTGGCGCCCACGGCCGCGGAGGCCGAGGCCTACACCGGCCTCTTCCGCGCCGCGCAGCGCGGCGACCTGCCCGCGCTGCGTCAGGCGCTGGTCCAGGGCGCACCGGTCAACGGCCGCGACGCCCACGGTCGCACGCCCTTGCATGTGGCCACCTTCGCGCGCCAGCCCGAAGCCATCCGCGCCCTGGCGACGGCCGGTGCCGACCTGGGCGCCATGGACGCCGACCGCTACGACGCCGTGACCATCGCGGCCGTGGCCGACGATCTGCCGACGCTGTCGCTGCTGCTGGACCTGGGCGCCTCCGCGCGCCTGGTCACCAGCCGCTACGACGGCACGGCGCTGATCGCTGCCGCCCACCTGGGCCACGACACGGTGGTGCAGCGGCTGATCCGGGCCGGTGCGCCGCTGGACCATGTGAACAACCTGCACTGGACCGCCGCCATCGAAGCCGTGGTGCTGGGCGACGGCGGCCCGCGCCACCAGCGCACGCTGGCCGCGCTGATCGATGCCGGTGCCGACCTGCGCCTGGCCGACCGGCAGGGCCGCACGCCGCTGGCGCTGGCCCAGGCACGCGGCTACACGGCCATGGTGCGGCTGATCGAGTCGGCGCCGAAGCGGCAGCCCTGAGCCGTGGCCGCCGGTCGGTGGCGACCCAGCAGGCCGCCCGCCGCGTCGGGTGCCTTCCCGTCTGTTCAGCGTGCGGGCGCTGGCGTCGGCGCCTGGGTCGAGATCGTCGCCATCGGCGCGATCACCTTCAGGTCGGCCGCCGACATGCTGCCTTGCGCGTTGCCCGGTGCCGCGATGAGCAGCCCCGGGTATTCCTTGGCCATCGGCGCGCCATAGAGCGGCTTGTGCGCGCCCTGGTGGCAGGTGGCGCAGTTGACCTTGGCCACGTCGCCGCCCGGGCCCAGGCGGTTGGCCGGGAAGTTGGCCGTCAGGGGCACCAGGAACTCGTTGTTCAACGCCCGGGTCATGCGGATGCCATGCCAGGCCGTCAGCCGTGGCGGCGACGACTCGCCGCCCCAGCTCGACAGGCTGCGCGTGTTGTGGCACTGCGTACAGTTGACGCCCAGCGACTTGCTCATGTGCATCATGAGGCCGTAGGTCCATTCCGTCTGCTTGATCGACTGCCGGTTGCCCGTGGGCAGCGCGGTCGCGCCGCCGACGCGGATGCCCACATCCTCCAGCAGGAAGGGCGTGAACGGATCGGAAGGAAGCGCGCTCAGCCCCACCGAATCGGCGGGCGCGTTCTGTCCCGCATGGTTGCCCGCGAAGGTGTTCATCCGCTCGTCTTGCAGCGGCTTGAACCAGACCTCCGACGGCACGTTCTGGCCGCGGTGGCAGGTGTAGCAGGTGACGCCCGTGTTGCCGACGTGCGTCTTCCACTCGGTGTTGATCTTCTGCGTCATCAGCAGCATGCGGCGCGCCACCAGCTTGGTGTAGATCGAGTCGTCCGCGAAGTTGGCCGGGTTGTGGCAGGCCGCGCAGCTCTGCCCGGGCGCGACCCAGGCGGTCATGGCCGTCATGGTGCGCGCGAACTCGGCCACGCTCAGGTTGCCCAGCACCTGCACGTTCTGGTAGACCTGACTGGCGCGCGGACCGTCGGGCGAGGCAGGTGGCAGCGGCTCGGGCGCCGCGTTGTGCACCGCCGCGTCGGCCAGCGCCGCCGGGCTGTAGACCTGCACCATGGCCGTGCCGCGGGGCCCGCGCTGCACGCTTTGCGGCGGCGGCTTCTCGCACCCGGCCAGCAGCAGCGCCGCGACGAGGACCAGGCCGGTGGCGGGCAGCACGCGGTTCATCGCACACCTCCCATCGACGCCGGGTCCATCACCGGCGGGAACACCGCCGGATAGCTGGGCGCCACGCCGTGCTTGACCGCCCACAGGAACCAGTTGTCCACCACCGTGCCGGTGAGCAGGATGCCGATGCCACCCGTCAGCGGGCACAGCACCGCGAACCACCAGGCCCAGCGGTGGATGGACTCCATGGTGGCGTTGAAGCCCATGGTCCAGCGCCAGAAGAGGGCCGCTCGCTCGCTCGCGGTGCCGCGGTCGGTGATCTGCTCGATCTCGCGTTCGCCGCCGAAGCGGCTGACGGCCAGGATGGTCGCGCCATGCATCGCGAACAGCAGCGTGCTGCCGTACAGGAAGGCGATGCTCAGCATGTGGAAGGGGTTGTAGAACAGGTTGCCGTAGCGCAGCGAGAAGGCCGCCGTCCAGTCCAGGTGCGGAAAGATGCCGAAGGGCACCGCCTCGCCCCAGCTGCCCATCAGCAGCGGGCGGATGAAGCCCAGCACCAGGTACAGCCAGATGGCCGCCGCGAAGGCCCAGGCCACGTGCGTGCCCATGCCCAGTGCGCGGGCGCGGCGGTACATGCGCACCCACCACAGCAGGATCGACAGCGTGAGGAAGAAGCCCGCCATCAGCCACCAGCCGCCTTCGTTGAGCGGCGGCCAGTGCAGGCCGTAGCCGGGGGCCGGTGGCTCCAGCGCCAGCCAGGGCAGCTGGCGCACGAACTGGATCGGGTTCCAGTGCACCGAGGCCAGCATGTTCAGCCCGATGATCTCGATGGCGATGAAGCCGCACAGCAGCGACCACAGGCCCAGGTAGCCCAGGTAGATGGGCCCCAGCTGTGCATCGCCCAGCCGGCCGAACAGGTGCACATGCCTGGGCATGCCGATGCGCTCGCGGTCCTTGGAACCGAGCGACACGCCGGGATACGCCGGTGCGACCACCTGCACGCTGGTGAAGAGGTTCTGGTACTCAGCCATGACGTCTGCCTCCTGTGTCGCTCAGTTCCACACCGGCAGCCGCAGCCACCAGCCCCACCACTCGGGCCAGCCGCGGGTCCAGAACGGGCCGCTGACGACGATGCAGACGGCGCTCCAGAAGCCGGCCGACAGCGCCAGGAACAGGCCCAGGCGGTGGATGCCCAGCGTGCCGATCGAATAGCCGATGGCATCGCGGAAGAAGGTGTTCTCGTGCTCGGCGGTCTTGACCGTCTCGCCCGGCGCGGGGTTGGTGGCCGACAGCACCAGGGCCCCGTGCAGCGACAGCGCGAAGGTGGTGGCGAAGAAGAAGCTCACCGCCAGCATGTGCGCCGGGTTGTAGTGGAAGTGCAGGTACTGGTAGCCGGTGTTCGACACCCAGTCCAGGTGACTCATGATCCCGTACGGGAAGCCATGGCCCCAGGCGCCCATCAGCAGCGGCCGGATGACCACCAGCGTCACATAGGCCAGGATGGCGAAGCCGAAGGCCACGGGCACGTGCAGGCCCATGCCCAGCTTGCGGCAGATCTCGACCTCGCGCAGCGCCCAGCTCACGAAGGCGCCCACCGCACAGAAGGTGATGATCTGCCAGAGCCCACCCTGCAGCAGCGGCGCCAGGCTCAGGCCATAGCTCAGGTCGGGCGGCGCGATGTTGATCTGCCAGAGGTTCCAGGTCGGCCCCTGCGAGGCGCCCCACACGATCAGCAGCGTGCCGACCAGCGAGAAGAAGATCGTCGTCACGCCGAAGAAGCCGACGTAGAAGGGCCCGACCCAGAAGTCGAACAGGTCGCCTCCGAGCAGGGTGCCACCGCGGACGCGGTACTTGCGCTCAAAGTTCAGCATGGCCATGGCAGCGACCTCCGGAACCGGGGAATGGGGCGAGCCGCCACGCGGTGTGGGGCTCGGAAAGGCGGCACGGACGGGACATGCCGGCGGGGCCGGCACGTCCCGCCGGACGCTACTTGGCGGGTGCCGCCGGCACCGCTGCCGGCATCGACGAGTTCTGGCTGACCACGGCAGTGCGGGGACCGTCGAGCCAGTTGAACTTGTTGGTGCTCAGCAGGATGAAGTGGATGAGCAACGCCAGCACGAACAGGAAGGCCGCAAGGGCCACCAGCGCGCGCCGTGGGTCGAACAGCAACCAAATTTTCCACATGCTTCTTACTCCTAGTTGAGGTGCGACATGAAGGTGTAGACCCCTGCCCGCACGCTCTTGAACATCGAGGTTTCGCTCTCCGCACCGGGAAACCAGTTGCGCCATTTCAGGAACAGGATCTGCCCCACCAGCGCCACCGCCAGCACGAACACGAAGCTGATCAGAAACAGTGCTCCATCGCTCTTGCCGTGCAGGGCCTGCGGACCTGCCGACGCAGTCATGTAGTCATTCATGGCACATCACTCCTGGTGCGTTCGTTCGTCGTTTCAGCTCACAGCCAGGGACGCCACATCCACACGAGCACATGGGCAATCACGGCGACGACCGTGAAGCCGATGAAGCTGCTCATGAAGATGCCGTGGAACTCCCTGGCCTCACCTTCGGTCAGCCCGGACAACGAGCCTTTCCTTTCTTCAGCCATCTGGATCACTCCTTCAACTTCGGCCTTGCGGCCATCACCGCGCAGCTCCCGCGCGGCAGGGAACACCTGTGCGGCATGCACGCAGGCGTCGAAGGGCTCGGCGGGCTCATGCGAGCGCTCCGAGCGCAGCCGCAACGATCTGCCGCGTCTGCCCCTCCAGGTGTTCGGGTTGGACGAGCGCGCTGCCGGCCTGGCGGGCGCGCTGCTCGGCCGCGTCGCGCAGGCGCCGGGCGGCCGAGATGCGCACCAGCACGGGTTGCGCCTCGAGCAGTTCGTCGAGCAGTTCGCGCGCCGGGGGCGTCCAGGCCAGCTCGGCCACGGCCCGCGCGGGGGTCGCGTCGGTGCGGTCCATGTCGGTGGCCAGCGGCAGGATGTGGAAGAGCGCATCGAACAGCGCGTTGCACACCTCCTGCACCAGCCAGGTGGCACCCGCATAGCCCATGAAGGGCGTGCCCGTGGCACGGCGGATCAGCGCACCGGGAAAGCTCGCGGCGATGAAGCTCGGCCGCATCGGCCCCTGCGCCGCGCATTCGGCCAGGTAGATGCGCTCGTTGATGCTGCCCAGCAGCACCAGCGGCGCCTTGGTGCGCACCAGCTCGCGCACGGCCGCGTTGTCGGTCTTGCTGCCGGGCTTGCGCGCCACGGCGAACTGGCAGGGCAGGCCCAGCTCGTCCTCCAGGAAGTGGCGCACGCCCCGGCTGTAGGTCTCGCTGGCGACGATGCCGAAGGAGGCGGTGGCGAAGAAGTCCTGCGTCACCGAGCGCCACAGGTCCCAGATCGGCTTGATGGTGGTGTGCTTCTCGCGCTCGATGAAGGGTTCCGGGTCCAGCCCCAGCAGCCGGCCCAGCTCGCGCAGGAAGGCCGTGGTGCTGTGCAGGCCGATGGGCGCCTGCAGGTAGGGCCGCTCCAGCGCCTCGCACAGCAGGCGGCCGAACTCGCGGTAGAGGCAGATGTTGACGTCGGCGTCCACCAGCTTCTGCACGTCGGCCACATGGCTGCCGAGCGGGAACACCATGTTCACCTCGGCGCCGATGCCTTCGACCAGTCGCCGGATCTCGTGCACGTCGCTGGCGCTGTTGAATACGCCGTAGCTGGGCCCGATCAGGTTGACCCGAGGCTTCTCGCCGGCGGGACGCTGGTCCAGCGGCGTGCGTGCCGGCACCTTGCGCAGGCCGTGCTCGGCCCACAGCCAGTAGATGGCGCGGTTGGCACACTGCCACTGGTCCTCGTCGATGGTGCGCGGCAGGAAGCGCGCGATGGTCGTGCCCTCGGGCGTCACGCCACCGCCGATCATCTCGGCGATGGAGCCGGTGACCACCACCGACGGCAGATCGGGGTCGAGCACCGCATGGGCGCGCTTCATCGAGGCCTCGGTGCCTTCGCGGCCCAGCTGCTCCTCGGCCAGGCCGGTGACGACGATGGGCAGCTCGTGCGGCGGCAGCGCGTCGGTGTAGTGCAGCACCGACGTGACCGGCAGGTTCTCGCAGCCCACCGGGCCGTCGATGATGACCTGCAGGCCCTTGATGGCCGTGAACACATAGACGGCGCCCCAGTAGCCGCCCGCCCGGTCGTGGTCGAGGACGAAGCTCATGGCAGGCTCTCCGCGTTGCGCTGCTTCATGATCTTGATCACCTGCCGGCGCGTCTGCGCGCGGAACTCGGGCCGCAGCACGGGCGTGTCGCTCCAGATGCCGGCGCGGTCGCCCTGGCCGGTGTCGCCGAAGAACGCGCGCATGGTGTCGAAGCGCGCCTGGTTGGCGATGGCACCGTTGACCACTTGCGCCAGCGAGCCGGCACCGGCCATGCCCATCAGCGGCCGGGCCGAGACGAGGTTGGTGAAGTAGAGGGCCGGCACGGCCAGCTCCTTGCAGGCCTGCACCAGCGGCGTGGTGCCGATGGCCAATTGAGGCCGGTGGCGCTCGACCGCCGCCAGGTCCTGTTCGAGCGAGGCGCGGTACTGCACCTCGGTGCCGCGGGACTCCAGCCACAGCCGGTCGACCTCGGACCACGGCGTGCGCGGGCAGGCCGTGCCCACATAGGGCACGCGGGCGCCGCTTTCGACCAGCAGGCGCGCCACCAGCAATTCGGAACCTTCGTAGCCGCTCACGGTGACGGTGCCGTCCACGCGGGCCTTGGCCAGCGCGCCGCGGATCATGGGCTCGAGCTGCAACACGGCCTGCTCGACCCGGGCGGACGGCACCTCGGCCGCCTCGCCGATGGCCCGCAGCCAGGCCGCGGTGCCTTCGGCGCCCACCGGCGCTGAGCCCACCACGGGCCGGCCCGCGGCCTGCAGTTCGCGGATGCTCGCGGTGTAGAAGGGATGCATGGCCGCGGCCACGCTGCAGTCGAGCGCCGCATACAGCTCGCGCCATTCGCGGGTGGGGACCGTGGGCCCCGCCTTGAGGCCCAGCGGCGCCAGCAGCATGCCGACCACCATCGGGTCGGCCGGAAACAGCTCGCCCAGCAGCGTGACAGTGCGGGCCCGGTCCAGCCCCTGCTCGCGCCAGCCGCGCGGCGCGGCCACCGAGCCGGCCTCGGCCTCGGCGCGGGCGTAGCGCAGCATGGCGCCGGCCAGCACGTCCTTGGCCTCGGCATGGGTGGGCACACCGAAGCCCGGTACGTCCACCCCGATGATGCGCACGCCGTCGATGGCCTTGGGCAGCAGCTGCAGCGGCACGCCGCTCGCCGAGGGCACGCACAGGTTGATGACGACCAGTGCATCGAGCAGCGTCGGATCGGCCTGCGCATGCACCGCCTCGCGGATGTCCTCGAAGAGTTTGCCGGTCACCAGCGATTCGCTGTCGAAGGGCACATAGCCCACGCTGCGCCGCGCGCCATAGAAATGGGAGGTGAAGGTCAGCCCATACACGCAGCAGGCCGAGCCGCTCAGGATGGTGGCGGTGCGCCGCATGCGCAGCCCCACGCGCAGCGCGCCGAAGGCCGGGCACATGCTCTGCGGCTGGTCGTGCGGGCCCTTCGGGTAATCCTGCGCATAGCCTGCCAGCGTCTGCCGCACCGGCTCCGGCATGGCGGCGGTGCGGGCCTGCAGTTGTTCAGCAGTGGCGTGGCAGTCGGACATGTCAGGCGGCGTCGTAGACGACTTCGAGCGAAGGGCGCGCGATGGCGCTCGGCCCCACCATGTCGGCCAGCGTGGCCGGTTCCATGACGAAGTCGCGGCCCGTGGTCTCGGCACTGAACAGGCCCAGCAGCTGGTCCTGCGTGAGCGGGCGCGGGCGCACCGGTGGCGCCTCGGCGACCTGCGTCGCCAGGCCTTCGAACAGGCTTGCCCAGGCGGTGCCGGGGCGGCCGATGATCTCGTAGCTGGCGCTCTTGCGGCGGATGTCGTCGTGCGCCGGGATGGCCGCCAGCACCGGCACGCCGGCCTGCGCCGCGAAGGCCGCGGCCTCGCCGGTGCCGTCGTCCTTGTTGATGACGATGCCGGCCACACCCACGTTGCCGCCCAGCTTGCGGAAGTACTCCACCGCCGAGCAGACGTTGTTGGCCACGTACAGCGACTGCAGGTCGTTGCTGCCCACCACGATCACCTTCTGGCACATGTCGCGCGCAATCGGCAGGCCGAAGCCGCCGCACACCACGTCGCCCAGGAAGTCCAGCAGCACGAAGTCGAAGCCCCAGTCGTGGAAGCCCAGCTTCTCCAGCGTCTCGAAGCCATGGATGATCCCGCGCCCCCCGCAGCCCCGGCCCACCTCGGGGCCGCCCAGCTCCATCGCATAGACGCCGTCACGCTTGAAGCACACGTCGCCGATGGCCACGGTCTCGCCGGCCAGCTTCTTCTTCGAGCTGGTCTCGATGATGGTCGGGCAGGCCTTGCCGCCGAACAGCAGGCTGGTGGTGTCGCTCTTGGGGTCGCAGCCGATCAGCAGCACCTTCTTGCCCTGCTGGGCCAGCATGTAGCTCAGGTTGGCGAGCGTGAAGCTCTTGCCGATGCCGCCCTTGCCGTAGATCGCGATGATCTGCGTGGTCTTGACAGCCGGGCCGGTGGCGACGGGGTCGGGCTCGATGGCCGCCTCGCCGCGCAGGATCTCCGCGTGGGACTGGAAGCGCAGCGTGGCTTCGCCGTTCAGGATCGCATTCATCAGTGGCTCCTCCAGTCCAGGACCATCTTCAGGCAGGCGGCATCGCCGAAGGCCTGGCCGTAGGCCATGCCGGCATCGGCCGCGGGCAGCACATGGGTGAGCAGGCCGTCGAGCGTCAGGCGCCCGTCCGCCAGCAGCATCACCACGGCCGCCAGGTCGGCAGGCTTCCATTCGGCGGCCACGCGCACGCGGGCCTCGCGCATGAAGGCGGGTACGAAGTTCAGCGACAGCGGCCGCGCATAGAAGCCGGCCAGCACCACCTCGCCCCCCGGGGCCAGGCGGCCGATCAGCGTGTCGAGCAGGTCGGCGTCGCCCGACACGTCGTAGATGGCGCCGTAGTCGCGCCGCGTGTCCTCGTCGGGATGCAGCACCTGGTAGCCCTGGGCGCCTTCGCGGCGTTGCGGGTCGGTCTCCCACACCCGCACGTCCGGGTTGCCGGCAGCGACGCTCAGGCGCGCCAGGAGGCGACCCAGCACGCCATGGCCCACGATGAGGTCGGGCGGCCGGTGGGGCGCACCGCGGCCACCGTCGGCCACGGCGTGGTAGGCGGTGGCGGCCAGCGCCATCAGCACCGCTTCGGCGCCCAGGCCGCCCGGTACCGGCACGGCCTTGGCCGCCGGCACCACCAGGTGCGAGGCGGAGGCGCCGAACAGGCCGCGCACCTCGCCATAGCAGCGTGCACCCGGCACGAAGACGCGCTCGCCCACCCGGCTTGCGCCCGCAGGGCCCGCGGCCAGCACGCGGCCCACGGCCTCGTAGCCCGGCACGAGCGGATAGCCCATGCCCGGGAACATGGGCATCTCGCCGCGCCACAGCAGCCGCTCGGTGCCGGTGCTGATGCCGCTCCATTCCACGCCGACGACCACCTCGTCGTCCTGCGGCTGGGGCAGCGGCAGGTCGCGCAGGCTGAGCCGCTCCGGCGCGTCGAGCACGACCGCCAGCGTATTCATGGGCGGACTCCAGCGCGTGGGCGGGAAAGCGACGGCGAGGTCATGTGAGTCATAGTAAGTAGACATCGTTCTATGTCAACTCTGATTTACACCCAAGGTGCTGGAATCGTGCGCCGTGGCGACGATCAGCCCGCTCTGCAGCGGCATGGGCGTGGGTCGCACGGCGATGCCGGTGAACCCGCTGTCGCTCAGCAAGGCCCGCAGTTGCGCGGGCGTGCGGGCGTGGCCGCTGCCCATGGCCCACAGGTACATGCCGAAATAGGCGGCGCCGACGTTGCGCGCGCCGGGGGCCTCGGCCATCGGCTCGGCGATCAGCAGCCGCCCGCCCACAGGCAGGGCCGCGCGGACGGCCTTCAGCAGGCGCAGCGCGGCCTCGTCGTCGTGGTCGTGCAGCACCCGCACCAGGCTCACCACGTCGCAGCCGGTGGGCAGCGCGTCGCGCAGGAAGTCGCCGCCGGTGGCCGTGCACCGGACGGCCAGGCCTTCGCGCGCGAAGCGCGCCTCGGCCCGCCGCGCCACCGCCGGCAGGTCGAAGACCTGCACCCGCAGCGAGGGCGACGCCAGCGCCAGGCAGCTGGCCAGCGCGCCTTCGCCGCCGCCCACGTCCAGCCAGCGCCGGTGGCCGCGCACGCGATAGGCCTGCAGCAACTGCGCCGCGACGAAGGGCACCGAGCTGGCCATGAGCCGCGAATAGGCAGCCACCTGCGCATCGGCCAGCTGCGACGGGTCCGCGGCGCGGGCGTAGGGCCACATCGCCGACAGCGCGCCGCCGGCCGTGCGGGCGCCCGGCGTCTGCCGCAGCAGCGCGACCGGATCGACCATGTCCCGGTACAGCGCCTCGTGGTGTTCCACCATGGCCGCCAGACCGGCATTGCCGACCATCGGTGCGCCGAGGGCGCCCAAGCCGTAGCGCTCGTTCCTGCGATGCTCGATCAGGTCGAGGGCGCAGGCGGCCTCCAGCAGCCGCTGCATCGCCGGCAGCGGCAGCGCGGTGGCGGCAGCCAGGTCATCGGCCGACTGGGGGCCGTGCTGCGCCAGCCGCTCGAACAGGTCCAGCCGCACGCAGGCCAGCAGCACCTGGCTGTAGACGAAACCCGAGACGAGGTCGAACAGCCGCGCGGCGCGCCGCCGGGCCACCCAGCGCGTCGGCGCGAAGCGTTCCGCCCACTGCCGGAAGGCGGGGCTGGCCAGCAGCCGGTCGCGCAGGCGCAGCCATGCGTCCTGCCAGTGGGCCGGCCCGCCCTCCGCGGTGCGGTCCGGCACGCGCCCGAGCGCCGTCATGCCCCCACCGGCAGCGGTCGGCTCGCCAGGCTGCGCACCGCCGCGGGCAGCAGGCGCTCGCCCTGCAGCGCGATGAGCCGACGCAGCCCCTGCGCGCCGTTGCATGGCGGCACCCGGGCCTGCGTGACCGCGACCAGCCGCTCGAACTCGGCCAGCGCGCCTTCCAGGCCCAGGGCACGCGCGATGCTGGGCCGGTCGAGCCGCACGTCCTGCCCGGCCGGCTTGCCCAGCGCCTGCGCGTCGCCCAGCATGTCGCGGATGTCGTCGGCCACCTGGTAGGCCTGGCCCAGTTGCTGGCCCATGGCCCGCCAGGGCTCGGGGTTGGCGCCGGCGGCCTGCGCGCCAGCCATGGTGGCGGCCGCGAAGAGAGCCCCCGTCTTGGCCTGCAGGTAGTCGTCCAGCACCACCTGGGGTTCGCATTCCCAGCTCTGGCCGGCGCAGATGCCGTGCGGCATGCCCACACCCTGGGCGATGGTCTGCAGCAGCCCCGACAGCCGCAGCGGCTGCTGGGCCGCGCCGCGCGCCAGGCACTGGAAGGCCAGCACGATCAGGCCGTCGCCGGCCAGCACCGCGAGCCGCTCGCCATAGACGGCATGGGTGGACGGCTGGCCGCGGCGCACCGCCGCATCGTCGAAACAGGGCAGGTCGTCATGCACGAGCGAGGCGCAATGCAGCAGCTCGATGGCCGAGGCGGCCGCATCGGCCAGCGCCGGCGCGTCGTCGCCGCAGGCCTGCGCCACGGCCAGCACCAACTGGGGCCGCACGCGCGCGCCACCCGGAAACACGGCATGGCGCATGGCGGCAGCCAGGCGCGGCGGATGGCCGGGCGCCATGCAGGCGTCGAGGCTGGCGCGCAGCGCGGATTCGATGCGGTCGGAAGGCATGCGTGGACTCCTGGTGGCGCGATGGCTGCGGACATCACCACAGTCGTCACTTATGCAATACATTCTTTGATGTCAATTAGATTAGACACATCGGAATCCAGCGTCAATGCACCACGACCCGTCCTCCCGACGCAGCGCCGCGTCCCATGCGCCCGGCACTGCCCGCGCCGTGGTGGTGGGCGCGGGCGCCGGCGGGCTCAGCGCCGCCGCCGTGCTGGCTCACGCGGGCCTGGACGTGACGGTGCTCGACCGTGCCGCAGGGCCGGGCGGCAAGGCCTGCCTCCGCCAGGTGGGCCCGCATCGCCTGGATGCCGGGCCGACGGTGCTGACCATGCGCTGGGTGTTCGAGCAACTGTTCGACACCCTCGGCCAGTCGCTCGCCCCGGGCCTCGCCCTCACGCCCTGCCGCGTGCTGGCCCGCCATGCCTGGGGACCCGCGGCCAGCGACCGGCTGGACCTCCTGGCCGATCTGCAGGCCAGCACCGACGCCATCGGCACCTTCAGCGGTGCGGCCGAAGCGCGGCGCTACCTCGCCTTCTGCGCCCAGGCGCAGGCCATGTACGAGGCGCTGGAATCGACCTTCATCGCCGCAAGCCGGCCCACGCCGCTGGGCCTGACCACCCGCATGCTGCGCCGCGGCCTGTCGGGCGCGCGGGCGCTGTCGCGCATCCAACCCTTCCAGACGCTGTGGCAGGCACTGGGCGGCCATTTCCACGATCCGCGGCTGCGCCAGCTCTTCGGCCGCTACGCCACCTATTGCGGCTCGTCGCCATTCGACGCGCCGGCCACGCTGATGCTGGTGGCCCATGTGGAGCGCGAGGCCGTGTGGCAGGTCGAAGGCGGCATGCACCGCGTGGCCGAGGTGCTGGCCGACGCCGCACGCGAGCAGGGCGCGCAGCTGCGCTTCGGCCACGAGGTGCGCGAGATCACCGTGCGCGGCGGACGGGCGAGCGGCGTGCGCCTGGCCGATGGCGAAGTGCTGCCGGCCGACATCGTCGTCTTCAACGGCGATGCCGACGCGCTGGCGCAGGGACTGCTCGGCGGCGGCGTGCGCACGGCCACGGGTGCCGCGCCGCTGCGCCCGCAACAGCGCTCGCTGTCGGCCGTCACCTGGCACCAGGTGGCCCGGGCCGAAGGCTTTGCGCTGTCGCACCACAACGTCTTCTTCAGCGACCCCGCCCACGACGGCTACCGGCGCGAATTCGACGCGCTGCAGGCCGGCCGCCTGCCCGCATCGCCCACCGTCTACCTGTGCGCCCAGGACCGGCTCGCCACGCCGGACGGGCAGGCGCCGACCGGCCCCGAGCGCCTGATGCTGCTGGTCAATGCACCGGCCCGCGCCGACACGCATCCCCTCGACGAGAAGGAGTTGACGTCATGCGAACAGCAGATCCGACATCGGTTGGCGCAGGCCGGCCTGACGCTCCAGCCTGGCCCGTGGACGGCCGAGCGCACGACACCGACCCAGTTCGCGGCCGCCTACCCCGGGTCGGCGGGCGCGCTCTATGGCCGGGCGAGCCAGGGCTGGCAGGCGACCTTCCAGCGGCCGGCCCAGCGCAGCGCGGTACCGGGCCTGTACCTCGCGGGTGGGAGCGTGCATCCCGGACCGGGAGTGCCGATGGCCTCGCTGTCGGGCCAGCTGGCGGCGCAGCAGATCCTCGAGGACCTGGCTTCGACCTCGCGGTCCCGCCGGGGGGCTACGCGTGGTGGTACGTCGACGCGATGAGCGACCCGCTGCCGGACGGCAGCACCTGGGCCCTGAGCCTGATCGCCTTCATCGGCAGCGTGTTCTCGCCCTACTACGCCTGGCAACGCCGCCGCTGGGGCGACGACCAGGCGCTGGCCGAGGACCATGTGGCGGTGAACGTGTCGCTCTACCGCCGCGCGCCGGGCGCCCGCCATTTCGGCAAGTGGTGGACCATGACCGAACGCGGCCACCATGCCCTGGCGCGTGATCGCGACGCCCTGCGCATCGGCCCCAGCCGCCTGGCCTGGATGGACGACGGCGCGCTGCAGGTGCTGCTCGACGAACGGACCGCACCCTGGCCACGGCCGGTGCGCGGGCGCCTGACGTTGCGGCCGCATGCGCAGCCGGCGCGGGCCTTCCGCCTGCAGCAGGGCGGCCTGCACCACTGGCAGCCCATCGCGCCGTCGGCCCGCATCGAGGTCGACCTGCAGGCGCCCGCTACGCGCTGGGAGGGCGAGGCGTACATGGACAGCAACTGGGGTCGCCGCCCGCTGGCCCGCGACTTCGCCCGCTGGCACTGGGCCCGCCGCTGCGACCCTGGCGCCGGCTGCCGCGTGGTCTATGCGCTGGAGCCGCTGACCGGCGACGCGTCGACGCTGGACCTGCAGATCGACGGGCGGGGCAACGTCACTGCGCAGACGGCGCCACCGCGCTGCGACCTGCCCACGAGCGGCTGGGGCCTGGACCGGCAGACCTGCGCCGACCCGCGTCACCGGCCCGTGCTGGCGGCCACGCTCGAGTCCGGCCCCTTCTACTGCCGCAGCCTGCTGGACGACGCCCAGGGCGGCGCGCCGTGGATGCACGAGACGCTGGACCTGCTGCGCTTCCAGCATCCGCTGGTGCAGGCGATGCTGCCCTTCCGCATGCCACGGCGGGGCCGCCACGCGGGTTGAGGCCATCGGCCCGGGACGGGCCATGCCGGTCGGCTCACCCGTTCGGGCTGGGGTTGACTGACTGCTTCAGAACACCGCATGCACCCCGCGCGCATCGGTCGCCTCGCCCTTGAGCAGAGCGGCGTAATGCGCAAACAGCGTGTCGCGGCCGGTCGAAGGCGTGGCCCCGGCGTCGTAGCACGCCCGCTGGGCGTCCCACACCAGCATCGACTCGTTGGCGTAGTAGCACCCGATGCGGGCCAGCTCGGCCTTGGCCGCCAGCGCGGGCACCCACCGTGCCGCCAGGCCCAGCCCGCCCGCGATGCCGTCCAGCAGCACGGGCGGCACCTGGCGGAAGCGCGGCGGACGGCCCAGCAGGGCGAACAGCGCCTCGCCCTGCTCCCGCGGCGTGATGGCCGGGCCCGGGCCGCCGATGGGCAGCACGCGGTTCCAGCGGCTGCGGTCCTGCAGGCAGTCGACCAGGTAATGGGCTAGGTCGGCGTCGCTGATCGGCTGGCAGGCCGTGCGCCTGCCATCGCCGAGCAGCAGGTAGGGCCGGCCCTGCCGCACGCGCTCGACCTGGCCCGACAGCGACTTGAAGAAGGCCGTGGGCCGCACGATGACACGGTCCATGCCCGAGGCCGCCAGTTCCCGCTCGAAAGCCAGCTTGGCCTGCTGGAAGGCCAGCCGCGGCTTCTGCACGCACAGCGCCGACAGCAGCACGAAGAGCGGCACGCCGACGTGTCGCGCGGCACGCATCACCTGGTGGTGGGCCATGAAGTCCACCGCCCAGGCGTCGGCCGGCTCGCCGCTGCGCGAGGCCATGCACGAGAGCACCGCGTCGAAGCGCTCGCCACGCCTGAAGACCGAGGCCGCCAGCCAGGCCGGATCGGCGACGTCGCCGAAGCGCAGGCTCGCCGGCGACGATCGCGCGGCGGCCGGCACCTGCGCCTGCGGACGCAGCACGCACACCACCTCGTGACCACGCGCCCGCAAGGCCGCCGCGGTCGCGCCGCCGATGGTGCCGCTGGCACCGAGCAGGAGCACGCGCAACCGGGTCATGTCAGTCCGCCTCCTGATCGGGCCGCTGCGGCTGACGGGCCTTCCAGCGCCGCCAGTCCCACCATTGCCACACCGCCCAGCCGATGACCCCGCCGAAGACCAGCAGCAGCTCGATCAGGCCGAACCACGACTGCATGGGCGCATTCAGTGCGGCGCACTGCCCTCGCCCAGGAAGCAGCGCCGCGCGGCCGCCGCCCAGTCGCGGTGATCGGCGCCGCGGCTGGCATGCAGGCCGGCCAGCGCGCCATGCATCATCTTGGCGCTCAGGCTGCCGGAGAGCTGTTCCAGCACCTGCTCCACGTCCTCGCCGCGGGCCAGGGCGCGGCGGGCGCGCTCCAGCTCCAGCTGGCGCCACTGCTCGCTGCGCTCCCGCAGCGCCAGGATCAGCGGCACGCTGCAGCGCTGCTCCAGCCACTGGCTGAAGCGGTGCACGCCGGCATCGACCAGGGCCTCGGCCTGCTGCACCGCCGCCTGCCGGCGCGCGCCGCCCTGCTGCACATGGCGCGCCAGGTCGTCGACGGTGTAGAGGTACACGTCCTCCAGGCCGGCGACATCGGCCTCGATGTCGCGCGGCACGGCCAGGTCGATCATCAGCATCGGCTCGCGCCGGCGTGCGGCCAGCGCCCGCTTGACCGCGCCCAGGCCGATCAGCGGCAGGCTGCTGGCGGTGCAGCTGACCACGATGTCGAACTCGCCCAGGCGCAGGTCGAGCCCGCGCAGCGGCAGCAACTGCGCCCCCAGGCGCGCGGCCAGCTCCGCGCCGCGCTCGGCGCTGCGGTTGGCCACCGCGATCTGCTGCGGCGCCTGCGCCGCGAAATGGGTGGCCACCAGCTCGATCATCTCGCCCGCCCCGATGAACAGCACCCGGCGCTGGCCGATGTCGCCATAGAGCTGCTGCGCGATGCGCAGCGCCGCGGCGGCCATGCTCACCGCATGGGCGCCGATCTCGGTGCCGCTGCGCACCGCCTTGGCCACCGAGAAGCTGCGCTGGAAGAGCTGCTGCAGCGTGGGCCCGAGCACACCCACGCCCTCGGCCTCGCGCACGGCCTGCTTGAGCTGGCCCAGGATCTGCGGCTCGCCCAGCACCATCGAATCCAGCCCCGCCGCCACGCGGAAGGCATGGCGGGCCACGCCCTCGCCCTGCAGCTGGTAGCTGTGGGCCCGCACGGCCTCGGGGCTGCTGGCGCCCTCTTCGGCCAGCCAGGCCACCACGGGTTCGAGCAGGGCCGGCTGCGGCTCGGCCTGGGGCGCCAGCCCCAGGTAGAGCTCGGTGCGGTTGCAGGTCGACAAGATGGCCAGGCCGCTGGCCGGCGAATCGACCGCGGCCAGGTGCGCGCGCAACGCCTGCAGCCGCCCACCCAGCCGGTCGGCCGGAATGGCGAAGCGGCCCCGCAGGTCCAGCGGCGCACTCGCATGGTTCAGGCCCAGCGCCATCAGGCTCATTCCAGCTCTCCTCGCACGAGCCCCTGCCCGGGCCACCGGCGCGCCGCGCGCTCGTCGCGGGCCAGGCGCTCGAACAGATCGATCACGAATTCCGCGCGACCCGGCCGCTGCGGCATGGCCGAGGCCGCCACCGCATCGAGCAGCGGCTGGTTGGCCGGCAGGCCGGGTGCCTGCAGCGCGGTGTCGGAAGGCCACAGCTGCAGGCCGGCGCGGGCCATCAGCGCCGCCTTGCGCCAGCCCGGCACGCGCGCCCGGTGCCGCACGCCATCGCCGCCGGCACGGCGCACCGCGTGGCCGATGCCGGCGTAGAGCAGCCGGGCGGCATTGATGCCGGGCCGGCAGTCCAGCGGCAGGCAGCCGACGCCCGCGGCGGCCTGCGCGTAGAGCCGGTCGGCCTCGGCCAGCAGGCGCAGCACGACGGCGTCGATGCGTGGATCGGGCTGCGGCTTCGCAAGCCACGCCGCGGGATCGACGCCCGCCTCGCGCAGCCAATCGCGCGGCAGGTAGAGCCGGCCGTTGGCCGCGTCTTCACCGACGTCGCGCGCGATGTTCGACAGCTGCATGGCCACGCCCAGATCGCAGGCGCGGGCCAGGGCCTGCGGCGCGCGGGTCTCCATCAGCAGGCTCATCATGGCGCCGACCGCGCCGGCCACGCGGGCGGCGTAGGCCTGCAGTTGGGCCAGCGTGTCGTACTGGCGGCCTTCGACGTCCCAGGCCAGGCCGTCGATCAGGAAATCGGGCAAGGCCCGCGGCACGCCGTACATGGCCACCACGGCCGCCAGCGCCCGGTCGCTGGGCACGGTGGTGGGCGTGCCGGCGTAGACGCGGTCCAGCCGCTCGCGCAGCCGGTCCACCGCATCGCGTGGCGCCAGCGGCTCGTCCACCGCGTCATCGGCCAGCCGGCAGAAGCCGTAGAGCACGGTGGCCGGCTCGCGCACGCGCCGCGGCAGCAGCAGCGACGCGGCGTGGAAGGTGCGGCTGTTGTGGCGCAGGCTCGCGCGGCAGGCGGCCACGTCGGCGGCCCAGTGGCGGGCCAGATGCGGCTCAAGCCGGACGATGGGCGCGATGGCCATGGGGCATGTCCTGCGGATCGGTCTGGCCGCGGCGCAGCGCTTCGGCATGCGGCACCAGGCGGTCGAGCACCTTGGCCGAGGTCAGCACGCCGGGCAGGCCGGCGCCGGGGTGCGTGCCCGCACCCACCAGGTAGAGGTTGCGCACTTCTTCGCTGCGGTTGTGGGGGCGGAACCAGGCGCTCTGCGTGAGGTGCGGCGCGAAGGAGAAGGCCGCCCCCTTGACCGACAGCAGCCGGTCCTGGAAATCCTGCGGCGTGAGCATGCGCGAGGTGGCGATCTGCGCGTGCAGCCCCGGCAGCACCGTGGCGGCGAGCCGGTCGGCGATGGCGCGGCGGTAGGGCTCGGCGCGCTCGCGCCAGTCGGTGCCGCTGTCCAGGTGCGGCACCGGCGCCAGCACGTAGAAGGCATCGCAGCCCGGCGGGGCCAGGGCCGGGTCGGTGGCGGTGGGCCGGTGCAGGTACAGGCTGAAGTCGTCGGCCAGGTGCTGCTTCACGAAGATGTCGTCGAGCAGCCCGCGGTAGCGCGGCCCGAGCAGGATGCTGTGGTGCGCCACGTCCGGATATTGCCGCCGCGTGCCGAAGTACCAGACGAACAGGCTCATCGAATAGCGCGCGCGGCGCAGCCGTGCATCCGTCCAGCGCCGCCGCGGCACGCGGCCGAGCAGGCGGCCATAGGTGAAGGCGGCATCGGCGTTGGAGACCACCACGTCGGCCGCGATGCGCTCGCCGCTCGCCAGGCGCACGCCGCAGGCCGCGCCGCCCTCGGTCAGGATCTCCTCGACGGTGCTGTTGCATCGCACGCGGGCGCCCTGCCCTTCGAGCAGGCCGACCAGGCCCTGCACCAGCCGACCGGTGCCGCCCATGGCGAAATGCACGCCGAAGCGCCGCTCCAGGTGCGCGATCAGGCAGTAGACCGAGGTGGTCTGGAAGGGGTTGCCGCCCACCAGCAGCGACTGGAAGGTCAGCAGCACGCGCAGCTTCTCGTGGCGCACATGGCGGCAGGCCAGGCCGTAGACGGAGCGGTAGCCCTGCAGCCGCAGCAGCTGCGGCAGCGCCGCCGCCATGTCCGCGAAGCGGTCGAAGGGCTGGTCGCCCAGCTGCTCGAAGCCCACCGCATAGATCTCGCGGCTGGCCTCGAGGAAGCGCTCGTAGCCCGCCACGTCGTCCGGGGCGATGCGCGCGACCTCGGCCCGCATGGCGGCGGCATCGCCGCTGTAGTCGAACACGGTGCCGTCGTCGAAACGCACGCGGTAGAAGGGGCTGACGGGCCGCAGCGCCACGTCGTCGGCCAGCCGTCGGCCGCACAGCTGCCACAGTTCCTCGAACAGGAAGGGCGCGGTGATCACCGTCGGGCCGGCGTCGAAGGTGAAGCCGTCCTGCCGGTACACATAGGCGCGCCCGCCCGGCGCGTCCAGCCGCTCGAGCACGGTGACCCGGTAGCCGCGCGCACCCAGCCGGACGGCGGCCGCGAGGCCGCCGAAGCCGCTGCCGATGACCACCGCGTGAGGCCGGTCGTCACCTTGCCAAGCAGGTGTCAACATGAATCCGATCCTATTAGTGTCATGTTTGATTGACAATGGACCGGTATGCTCCTGAACCCTGAGCCCTTGCAAGCCGACGCCGCTGCCGCAGGCGGGCTGCGGTGGTGCGTCCGCCGCACACCGCCGCCCGACGCGCGGCCCTGCCTGCTCCTGCTGCACGGCACGGGTTCTTCGGGCCTGTCCTGGGCGGGCAGTGCCGCGCACCTGGCGCCGACATATTCCCTGCTGGTGCCGGACCTGCCCGGCCATGGCGGCACCGACGGCTTCGCCGATGGCGTGGCCAGCCTGCCGCGCATGGCCCGGGCCGTCGCCGCGCTGCTGCAGGCCCAGCAGGTGTCGCCTGTGGCGGTGGTGGGCCATTCGGCCGGGGCGGCGCTGATGCTGCGCCTGTGGCTGGATGGCGCCCTGCCCGACGCCCGCGCGCTGCTGAGCCTGAACGGCGCGCTGCTGCCGCTGCCCGGCGTGGCGGGCAGCGTCTTCCCGGTGCTCGCGCGGGCGCTCACGCGGGTGCCGATGCTGCCCTGGCTGGCCGCGCAGGCGGCCTCGCAACCGCGCGCGGTGCAACGGCTGGTGGATTCCACCGGCTCCCGCCTGGGCGCGGGCGAAGTCGCCCATTACCAGGGGCTGCTGCGGCAGCCTTCGCACCTGGCCGGCGCGCTCCAGATGATGGCCCACTGGGACGTGACGCCGCTGGTGCCGGCGCTGCGCCAGCGGCTGGCGCGCGAACCCATTCCGCTGATGCTGGCGGCCGGCCGGCGCGACACCACTGTGCCCTCCGCCCAGTCCGAGCAGGTGGCGCACGCGCTCCCAGGCGCGCTCTGGCGACCGCTGGAGGGACTGGGGCATTTGGCGCACGAGGAGGCGCCGGCGCTGGTGGCCGAGCTGCTCGGCGAGCTGATGCTCAGAGCATCGCGGTGACGGCCTGGTGCAGCGCCTGCGGCCGCCCCTGCGGCAGGGCCAGGTAACGCGCGCGCATCAGGCGGGCGAGCTCTGCCGACTCGGGCTGCGGCCGCACCGAGGTGTCGATCAGCAGACTCGGCATGCCGCTGCCGCCAAACTGCCGCGCCATCTGCCGCGCGTCGGCCATCGCCTGCGCCCGGCCGCCCTGCCCCTGCCGGTCGACGTTGGCACGCCCGTCCGTGAGGAAGACCAGTTGCGCCCGCGCGCCCTCGCGCGACTGCAGCCCGGCCGCCAGGCGCCAGCCCGCCTCGATGCCGGCGGCCAGGGGCGTGCCGCCGCCACCGGGCAGGTCCGTCAGGGCGCGCCGCGCGCGCACCAGCGAACGGGTGGGCGGCAGCAGCACCTCGGCCCCTGCGCCACGGAAGGCGACCAGCGCCACCTGGTCGCGCCGCACATAGCAGTCGGCCAGCAGCAGCTCGACAGCGCCCTTTGCTTCGGCCAGCCGGTGCAGCGCCTGCGAGCCCGAGGCGTCGACCACGAAGATGGTCGTGGTCTGCGCAGGCCGCTGGTGACGGCGCACATGCAGGTCGTCGCGGCGGATCTGCCACCGCGACGCGGCAGGGGGCAGGGATTGACGCATGCGCTCCTGCGCGCGGGCGCCCTGCCAGGGCAGGGCCGCGCGCAGGGTGGCGATCAGGTCCAGGCGCTGGGCGCCGCGCGGCGGGCCGCGGCGCGATGGCAGTGGCCGGCCGGCGGTGGCCGCACGCGTGGCCTGGCCCTGGCGGCCACCGGAAGCGCCGCGCCGCGGACCGGCGCCGCTCGCGAGCAGGGCCAGCAGGTCGGCCGGCATGGCGGCCTGGGCGGCGGCGATCAGGCGCTCGTCCAGGGGCTGTGCGGGGCGTTCATCGGGTTCCGCGGCGGTGTCGGGCGGGTGGGCGTCGCGCGTTCCGGCAGGGTCCGCCTCGGGCGGCGTGGACGGGGATTCGCGGCCTGCGTCCGCCGGCCTCTGCGCCGCGTCGGCGGAGTCGCCCGATGGCGGCAGCGCGCGTGCACGCGGCGCGAGCACCAGGCGGGCCGCCAGCTCCGCGTCCTCGTGCGTCACCTGGGCGTGGCCTTGCCAGGCGGCGACGGCACAGGCGGCGCACCAGGCCTGCCAGGGGGCGCGCAGGCCGCCGATGCCGAGCGCCATGGCGCAGGCGTCCAGCGCCTGCGCCGTCGGATCATCGAAGCGCATCTGCCGCCAGCGCTCGCGTACCTCGGGCAGGCGGTCGCCGGGCGGTGGCTCGGGCCATGCCGCCTCCGGCGCACAGGTCTCCAAGCACAGGCCCAGCCGCTCGGCCAGGCAGACGGGCAGTGCTTCTTCCGGTCCCTGGCCCTCGTCCAGCGCGACCAGCAGGAAGCCGCCCTCGTCCAGGGCCTGGGCGAGCCGCCCGGCCAGGGCGGCACCGGCGCGCTCGGCCATCGGCAGCACCATCACGCCACCCTGCGCGCGCGCGAGCAGGCCCGGCTGCACCACGGTGCGGCCGGCCGCCAGGCTCAGGGCCAGGTCGGCGCCACCGAGCAGGCTGCCGTCGTCGACCTGCAGCGGGCAGCGCAGCCACGGGGCCGTGGGCGGCAGCAGTGCGCGCAGTGCATCGAACAGCGCGTCGCGCAACGGGCCCGGCGCACCCCGAAGCACCACGCCGCCCAGGCCGCGCGGGTCCAGCGCCAGCAGCCGCGCCGCCCAGCGTGCCGCCCGGTCGGCAGGGCCGGTCACGGCCAGAGCTCCGCCACCGCCTTCTCGATGCGCTCCGTGGAGCCGGTGTCGTCCAGCGGATCCCGGCGCATGCGGTGCCGCAGGGCCGGTGCGGCGATCCGGCGCAGGTGCGTGAGCTGCACGGCCGTGTCGCCATCGAGCGCCGCCAGCGCGCGCGCGGCGCGCATCAGCGTCAGCTCTCCGCGCAGGCCGTCGCTGCCCAGGTGCTGGCAGAGCGCGGCGCAGTGCATCAGCATCGCGTCGTCCACCGCCACGTCCTTGATCTGCGCGCGGGCCCGCACGATGCGGCGGCGCACCTTGGCATCCTCCTTGGCCCACTGGGCCTCGAAGGCCGCCGGGTCACGCTCGTAGGCATCGCGCCGCTTGATCACCGCCACCCGCTCGGGCAGCGCCGTCGGCGTGCGCACCTCCACCGACAGGCCGAAGCGGTCGAGCAGCTGGGGCCGCAGCTCGCCCTCTTCCGGGTTGCCGCTGCCGATGAGCACGAAGCGGGCCGGATGCCGCACGGACAGGCCGTCGCGCTCGACCACGTTCTCGCCCGACGCGGCCACGTCGATCAGCAGGTCGACCAGGTGGTCCTCCAGCAGGTTGACCTCGTCGATGTAGAGGAAGCCGCGATGGGCCCGCGCCAGCAGGCCGGGCTCGAAGACCTTCTGGCCGCTGGCCAGGGCACGCTCCAGGTCCAGCGCGCCGACGATGCGGTCTTCGCTCGCCCCCAAAGGCAGGTCGACCACGGGCACCGGCCGCGTCACCGGCTTCGCACCCGGCGTGCAGTGGCCGCAGCGCTTCGCCGGATCGCAGTGGTAGGGGCAGCCCTCGACCGCGCGCATGGGCGGGAGCAGGGCCGCCAGCGCGCGAACCGCCGTGCTCTTGCCGGTGCCGCGGTCGCCCAGCACCAGCACACCGCCCAGGGCCGGCTCGACGGCGGCCATCAGCACGGCCAGCTTCATCTCGTCCTGGCCGACGATCGCGCTGAAGGGAAAGGGTGCGGGCATCGGGTCTTTCGATAGGCGCTCAGTCGGCGCCGCTGTCATGCGCATGCCGACGGGCACGCCGGACGGCGAACAGGGCGAAGAGCGCGAACAGCGGCACGCTCAGGCCGACCACCATTGGCGTGTTCAGCGGCAGGCCCAACGCCTCGCCGCCCTTGACCAGGTAGCCGACCACGCCGGCGAGGTAGTAGACGATGGCAGCCACCGACAGGCCCTCCACCGTCTGCTGCAGTCGCAGCTGGAGGCGCGCCCGCCGGTCCATGCTGGCCAGCAGAGCGTTGTTCTGCCGCTCGCTAGCGATGCCCACGCGGGTGCTCAGCAGATGGCTCGCCTGCGACACGCGCTCCGACAGGTCGTGCAGGCGCTGCGACACGGTGGCCACGGTGGCGACCGCCGGCGTGAAGCGACGGGCCATGAACTCGCCGATGGACTGGTGCCCCGGCAGCCTGCGCTCGCGCAGTTCCTCGATGCGGGTGCGCACCAGCTCGGCATAGGCCCGGCAGGCGCCGAAGCGGAACTGGCTGGCCGACAGGCCGCTCTCGACCTCGGCGGCCAGGCGCGTCAGGGGCGCGAGCAGGGTCGCGTCGCCATCGTCGTCGGTGTCGCTGCCGGCGCGGGCGATGTCGTCGGTCAGGGCGGCCAGTGACTGCTCGATGGCCTGGATGCGCGGCGACAGCCGCCGCGCCATCGGAAAGGCCAACAGGGCCATCATGCGGTAGACCTCGATCTCCAGCAGCCGCTGCAGCATGCGCCCGGCCAGCATCGGGTCCATGCCGCAGTCGAAGAGGAGGCAACGGCCGAAGCCATCGACATGCAGGCGGAAGTCGGAGCAGGCCAGCGCCACGCCGCCGCCGATCTCCGACGCGACCAGCAGGTTGCCGCCGAAGGCGGACTGTTGAAGATGGGCCCAGTCGATGTCCTGGCCGGTGGGGGCCGGCAGGATCTCGGCATGGCAGGCATGCACGGTGCTGCCCGGCAGCCCGGCCAGCCAGCCCGACGGCAACCTCGCAGCGGCCACCTGCGCGAAGGGTGCATCGGCGTGTCCGGCGACCAGCACGGTGTAGGTGGAGAACTCGCCGTGCCGTTCCCACACCATGCGAAGCGCGCCAAGATTGCCGCTCCACTGCTGGTCGCCAGCCAGCGGTGGGGAGACGTGGCACTGCCGGCACAGGCGGCGAAGGTGTTCGAGCTCCTCGTCACGCGCGTCGGCGTCGATCAGCACGGCCACGTGGCTGGCACGGGCCGGGGCGGCGAGCGTCTCGGACGGTCTCGCATGCACCTCCAGCGCCAGCGCCGCACGCTCGGGCAGATCGGGCGGAAGCAGGCGCTGCAGCTGCATGCGACCCGCTCCGCAGCCTCAGGCCTTCTTGGCGAAGGCGCTGCACCAGCCCTTGGTGGACACCTGCTTGCCGGGGAACAGCGCGCAGGGTCCGCTCGCGGCGTCGGGCTTGCCCTGGAACAGGGCGCAGGCACCGCAATGGCTGCCGGCCACGTAGTTCTTGTACTTGGCCTTGTCGACGCGGGCCGCGTCGGACACATAGCCCAGCGACATGGCCTGGGCATCCTTCTCGTCGACCATGGCCTGCGACCAGGCGACGCGCGATGACAGCATGGCCGCGCCGGCCAGCGGCACGATGCGAATGAAACGACGACGGTTGTTCATGGTTTTCCTTCGTGGGGGGGAGAGACTGACAACGACGCACGGTCTTCGGTCTGCGCGGCCCAACGGCGCTTCAGGTCGATGACATGCACAAGACCGCCAGCGGCGAGCGCCAGCGCAACGCTGGCCGGCTGCGCGCCGGCGACGGCCAGGCGCAGCGCGACCATCAGGGCCAGTCCGGCCAGCAGGGTCCAGACCAGCGCGGGCCGTCGCAGGGCCAGCAGCATCACGAGTTCCAGCGCCGCAATGGCCAGCGCCGCGTCGACGAGGAGCGCAGTCGTGCCGGCCACGGCTCAGCCCTGCACCCTGCAGCGCCGCGATGTGCGCCAGCCCGGACCACAGGCCCGCACGCGTCCACCGGGAACGGCCTCAGGCACGGACCACCCCCAGGAGATGCGCCAGGTCCTTGAGGAAGATGCGCAGGTGCGCCAGCGGTCGCGCCCGCACCAGCCGCTTGTGCAGGTAGGCCTCGAACGTCAGGTGCTGGACGTCGCGGTCGCGGCAGATGCTGACGAAGCGCTCGCGACGGCCATCGCTGCCGTACCAGAAGCGCTGCATCAGCTCGAGCACCCAGAACACACGGCCATGCAGGCGCATGAACTGCCGACGCGGCTGCGCCAGCACCGCCGCGTCGGCACCCTGCAGCAGCGCCGCACATGCCTGGGCCGCGAGCCGGCCACTGAGCATGGCGTAGTAGATGCCTTCGCCCGACGCCGGCGCCACCACGCCCGCCGCATCGCCGGCCAGCACCACGTCGCGGCCGTTGTCCCAACGGGGCAGCGGCTTCATCGGGATCGGCGCACCCTCGCGCCGCAGCGTGGCGGCGGCGCCCAGCCCGACGCGCTCGCGCAGCTGGGTGACGCCCCGACGCAGCGAGAAGCCCCGGTCGGCACTGCCCGTGCCGATGCTGATGGTCGCGCCGTGCGGGAACACCCAGCCATAGAAGTCGGGCGAGAGCGTCGCGTCGTAGTGCACCTCGCAGCGGCTCGGCGCGACGGCGGCGGGCTGTGCCACGGGCGTCGCCACGATCTCGTGGTAGGCGAAGACACACCGCCCCTGCTGCGCGCCCGGCACCGTCTGCTGCGCGATGCGCGAGCGCGCACCGTCGGCGGCGACGACGACCCGGGTGCGCTGGCGCCGCACGCCGCCATCCGGCAGGTGGTGCACCACCACCGCCGTGCCATCCGGGTCGCGGTCGATGCGCTCGACGACCGCATCGACCCGCACGGCACCGTGGGCGGCCGCCCGGCGGCGCAGCCACGGGTCGAACTGCGCGCGGTCGACCATCCCGACGCAGCCGCCGTCGATGGGGATGTCGACCGTGCGGCGGCTGGGCGCAACCATCCGCGCCGATTCGGCCCGGGCCACCAGCAGCGAAGCCGGGATGGCGAATTCCTCCAGCAGGCGCGGCGGCACGGCGCCGCCGCAGGGCTTGATGCGGCCCTCGCGGTCGATCAGAAGCACGCGCCAACCGGCGCGCGCCAGATCGTCGGCGGCCGTGGCGCCGGCCGGGCCACCGCCGACCACCACGGCGTCGCAGGTGTCGACGTCGAACCCGGCGCCGCTCATGATGGGGCCCCTGGTCGGCCGTTGGCCACACCCGACAAGGCCACCCGGCGGCGCAACGGCGTCGCGGCCGCGCGCGTGGCCGGCTCGACCCCGGCGGCCAGCTGCGCCGCGCCCAGGAACAACACCGCCTCGAACAGGAACACGAGCGCGTAGGCATGGCCCACGTCGGCCAGCAGCCAGCGCGCGAGGTCGCTGGCGCCGGTGCCGACCAGCCCGCCGGCCGCGAAGGCCACCGCCTGCGCCGCGCCCCACACGCCCAGCCGCAGGCCTTCGGTGCCGCTGCGGCCCTCGCCGGCCAGCCGCATCATCGAGCCGATGGCGGCGATGGAGAAGGCGCCCGTCGCCGTTCCCAGCAGGAAAACGTTGGCCGCCAGCGGCCAACCCATGCCGATGCGCCCTGCCGCCGCCAGGCCGATCAATGCGGCGCCCGAAGCGATGCAGCCGCCGATGACCCACTGCCGCAGGCTGCCGAAGCCATGGCGCCCGGCCAGGGCTGCCAGCAGCATGCCGGCCAGCGTGCCGCCATGCTGGACCCCGGCCAGTTGCGTGGATGCGCCCGGCGTGTAGCCGAAGACGGCCCCGGCAAAGGGCTCCAGGATCAGGTCCTGGGCGCTGAAGGCCACCATCGACACGAACACGAAGAAGGTGAAGCGGCGCGCTTGCGGCTCCCGCCATACCTCGCGCAGGGCCGCACGGAACGGCGGCTGGGGCGTGGCCGGCACCTGGGACGCGGCCGGCACCGCGTCCTCCAGCCCCCACAGGGCCACGAAGGCCAGCAGGAGTGCGAGGGCCGACACAACCAGCGACACCATCACCAGCCGCTGCGGCGAATACGGATCGAGGAAGGCGCCCGCCCCGCCGGCCGTGACCACGAAGCCCGCGATCATCATGGTCCACACCGTGGTGGCCGCGCCCGCCCGCCGCTGCGGCGACACACGGCTGGCCAGCAGCGCCAGCAGCGACGTGCCTGCGGCCGCCACGCCCAGGCCGATCAGCACGAAGGCCACGGCCGCCAGCAGCATGCCCGCAAGCGGCGCGGACCCCATCCAGGCGGTAGCCACGGCGGCCAGCACGCCGCCTCCGGCCAGCACCGCCATGCCGCCCAGGATCCACGGCGAGCGGCGTCGACTGCCATCCGAGCCGTGGCCCATGCGGGGCCGGCTGACCTGCACTGCATAGTGCAGCGCCAGCAGGCAGCCGGGCAGCAGGGCCGGCAGGGCCAGTTCCACCACCATGACCCGGTTCAGGGTCGAGGTGGCCAGCACGACGACGGCGCCCAGCGCCATCTGCACCAGGCCCAGGCGCATCACGCCGCGCCAGCGGAGTTCAGGGACGTTCATTCATCCTCCCGAGCGCAGCGCGAAGGCGCTGACCAGCATGCCGATGACGAAGAAGTTGATGCCCAGCGCGCTGTACCAAGTGGCCCGCGCCAGCGGCGCCGCCAGGAAGCGGCGCATCAGCAGCAGCTGCACCGCCAGCAGCGCGCCGACCGCCGCCGCATGCACCTGCGCGTCCCAATGCCACAGCAGGCCGACCACCACGAGCTGCGGCAGCGCCATGGCCAGGCAGGCGACGCGGGCGGCGCCATCGACGCCCAACTGCACGGGCAGCGACGCGATGCCCATGCGGCGATCGCCATCGATGGACTTGAAGTCGTTGAGCGTCATGATCCCGTGCGCACCCAGGCTGTAGAGCAGCGCCAGCCCCAGCGACCGCGACCCGGGCCAGGTGCCGGCCGCCATCACGGCCGCGCCGGTGATCCACGCCAGGCCCTCGTAGCACAGGGCGCAGGCGCTGTTGCCCCACCAGCCATTGCGCTTGAGCCGCACGGGCGGTGCGCTGTAGGCCCAGGCCAGCAGCAGCCCCACGCAGGCGGCCAGCAGGGCCACCGGCCCCAGCACGCTGCCGAGCGCCAGCGACAGCAGCGTCCAGGCGATGGCGATGTACAGGCCCCACCGCCCGGGAAGGCGCCCGGAAGGAATGGGCCGCTGCGGCTCGTTGATGGCGTCGACATGCCGGTCGAACCAGTCGTTGACGGCCTGGCTGCTGGCGCACACCAGGGGCCCTGCGAGCAGCACGCCCGCGACGATCAGCAGCCAGCGCCCCTCGGTCGACGCACCCGACGCCACTACGCCGCATCCGAAGGCCCACATCGGCGGAAACCAGGTGATGGGCTTGAGCAGCTCGGCGATCGCGGACAGGCGCGGCAGTGGCATGCAGCCCATTCTGGGCTGACACATGCAAATGTCAATCTAGATTTACACCGAAGCCTGTCGGTGCCGCGCGCTGCTCAATCGGTGGCGTCGGCGGAAGGTTCGTGGATGCCGTACCGGCGCAGCTTGACGTACAGGCTCTGGCGCGACAGGCCGAGCATCTCGGCCGCCGAGGCGCGGTTGTCGCGGGTGATCTCGAGCGCCGCCTCGATGCACAGCCGCTCGATCAGGTCGGTGGTCTCGCCCACGATGTCGCGCAACGGCAGGCGGCCGACCAGGCCGGTGAGTTGGTCGGTCGAACGGGGCAGCTGCCGCTGGCTGCGCCCTTCGGCGGGCAGGCGACGCGTGACGTCGCGGATCGCGAAGCCCAGGCAGGGCTGCGGACCGTCGGCCACCGCCACGGCCGAGATCTCGATGGCCGTGGCCTGCCCGTCCCCGGCACGCAGCGTGGTCGGGAAAAGCCGCAGCACGCCGTGCTGACGCAGGTTGCCGATGAGCACGTTGAGGTCGACGGTCGAGCGACCGAGCCAGCGGTCGAGCATCTGGCCGACCGCCGCCTCGCCCGCGGGCAGTTGCAGCATGTCGACGAAGGCCTCGTTCGCCGCCAGAACACGGCCCTGCATGTCTGACAGCACGAAGGCATCGGGCATGGCATTGATCACATCCAGCAGCGAGCCCGACGTGGTGGAACCCGCCTCTGCCTGCAGCGCTGGCACCATGCGGATGAGCAGGAAATTGACGCCGTCCTGCTTGAACAGCGAGCCGACCAGGCGCACCTTCGCACCGCTGGCCAGGGTGACACCGGCCGCTTCGGCACGGCCCGCGCTGCGGGTCTGCGCGAACAGCAGCAGCACATCCGGCTGCGACTGGCTGCCGAACAGTTCAGGCGCCGGACGCAGGGCCAGCCGCCGCGCGGAGGTGCCCAGGAGCCGCGCGGCCGAGCCGTTGAGCTCCACGATGTTGAGCGAGCCGGCATCCACCACCACGAGAGGGTCCTCGACCGCCTCGAACAGAAGACGGTAGCGCGCCTCGGCCTGACGAAGGCGCTGGTAGTCGCGCTCCATCGACTGCTGTGCGTCGACCAGCCGCTGCTGGGCGGCTGCCAGCGTGCGCAGGTTGCGGCCCAGGGCCAGCAGGTGGCCGCTGGTGCCGACGGGCACGACGCGGTAGGCAATGGGTAGGTCGAGGCCGCCTGCGATGGGGTGGTTGACCTGGCGGGCGCCACCGGGCGGGGAGGATTCGGGCGTCTCGCCGCGCAGCGCGGCCGTCAGCGCCTGGATCTTCGGCCGGCTTTCGACCGTGACGGTGTCCACCCAGCGGCGACCCACCCAGCCCGGCGCCTCTGCGAGGTCATGGGCCGCGTCGGCGCCGACAACCACCTCGCGCACGACGCCCTGGGCGTCGATCAGCAGTCCCACGTCGGATGCCGCCTGCACCACCGTCGCCAGCATGCCCGACTCGGCATCGAGCATCTGGAGGTAGGCCTGCCCAGCGGGCGCGGGCGCCAGGGAGGAACTTGGGTTTGGCATCAACGGCTTTCGCAACTCCACTTCGCGGCAGCGCGAGGCTGCGTCGACAAATCAAAGGAAGGACCGTCAGCGCAGATCGGTCGGCCCGGATCGCTGCACGCCCTGCAACCACCGCTTGGCGAGGTCCACCGCCGCGCCCGCTGTCAGGGCAATGCCGTCTGCGCAGCAGCGTTGCGCGAGATCGGGTTGATCGAGGGCAAGCGGTCCGCCGACCAGGACGCCGAGCCGCTTGTGCAGGGACGCGGTGCGCAGTTCGACGATAACAGATGCCACCTGCTCGACATCGCTGTCGCAGGACAGGGACAGCGCCAGGATGTCGATGGATTCGCTGGCGAGGATGCCACGCAGTCCCGCCCAGTCCTGGGTGGTCGCCAGACGCGCATCCCAGCCGGCCAGCGCGAAGCATTCCGCCGCCACGGCCGCCCCGAAGGTGTGCTGGGCCCGCGGCGGCGCGGCGAACACGATCCGCGGGGCGTCGGCGGCGATGGCGGGGCGCTGCGCATGGACCTGCCGGTCCAGCGCCTGCTGCAACCTGCACAGGCCCGTCGTGACCTGCGCGAAGTCGAAGCTGTCGTCGCACCACCACTGGCCCATGAGGGCCGCGCAGGGCGACAGGAGTTCGAGCAGCACCTGGTGCGCGGTCGCGCCCGCGTCCTGAAGCGACTGCACATAGCGGATGGCGCACATGGGATCGTCCGAGACCGCCAGCTCCGCCAATGCGCGCACATGCTGGTGCGTCAGGACGATGCCATCGCGCCGGGCCGGCGCCGTGGTGTGGGCATGCATCAACAGCAGGCGCGGAATGATCTCGTGCTCGACCACGCGGGACAGCTGCTGGGCATGGCCACTGTTGTCGGAGACCAGCCGCGGCGTACCCCACGGACGGGAGGCAGCAGGCGGCCCGCCCGGATGGGATGACTGACCTCCTAAGTCGGAGGCCGGCCGAGCCCCATCGGACTCATCTGAACTTGTTGTTGCCACCGCGTCGCTCCTCGGGTGGACTCACAGCGATGCTTCCCAAGCCTGCCCCGTTCACTGGACCGGGCGGGCCCACGCCGAAGCGTGCAGGGAAGCAGCGATGCCAATCGGATCGTGTCGATTGCCCCATCGAAGCCCTCGCTCGATGGCCGGCAGGGAGCCGCGCGTCTTGTGTAGGCGGATGCCTCATCTTCTGTAGGCGGTCGTCCCCGGGGCCAACTGTCCGCGCACTGTCAGCTCTGCGTCAAGAACTTTGCAGCCGGGGCGGGCAAACACCTAGCAACTGTCATGCACGATGGATGTCAAGTTCAATTGACACATCGAGCCAGCGAGCCTAGATTTGGCCTCATGGCTTCGTACCCCCTGCCCCGCTGGCGCCCCGGCCGGTCCTCCCGTCAGCGCGCTCCGCTGTACACGGCAGAACAGCGCCTGCGGCGCGACGCCACGCGCTGGACCCTGGTGCAGGCCGTGCTGGCGCCCGTGCAGTTCCTGGCCTTCCTGCTCAGCCTGGCGCTGGTGTTGCGCTTCCTGTGGACCGGCCAGGGCCTGCAGGCCGCCGTGCTGAGCGTGCTGGTAAAGACCAGCCTGCTCTACCTGATCATGGTGACGGGCTGCTTCTGGGAGAAGGTGGTCTTCGGCCGCTGGCTGTTCGCGCCGGCCTTCTACTGGGAAGACATGCTGGGCGTGCTGGTGCTGGGCCTGCACACGGCCTACCTGCTGGCCTGGTGGGAAGGCTGGGGGACGCCCGCGCAGCAACTGGCCATCGCACTCGCGGCCTATGCCAGCTACGCCATCAACGCCGGCCAGTTCGTGCTCAAGCTGCGGGCCGCCCGGCGCCAGGCGGCGGGGGTGGCGCGATGAGCGCCGTCATCCCCATCCAGGTGGACAGCGGCTGCGCCGATGCGCCCGTGCTGCGCGAGCGCGGCCAGCGCGAGGTGTTCTGCGGCCTCACCGGCATCGTCTGGCTGCACCGCAAGATGCAGGACGCCTTCTTCCTCGTGGTGGGCTCACGCACCTGCGCCCATCTGGTGCAATCGGCTGCGGGCGTGATGATCTTTGCCGAGCCGCGCTTCGCCACCGCCATCATCGACGAGCGCGACCTGGCCGGCTTGGCCGATGCCAACGAGGAACTGGACCGGGCCGTGGCGCGGCTGCTGCAGCGGCGGCCCGACATCCGCATGCTTTTCCTCGTGGGCTCCTGCCCCTCCGAGGTGATCAAGCTCGACCTGTCGCGCGCAGCGCAGCGGCTGTCGGGCCGGCATGCGGGCGTGCGGGTACTCAACTATTCCGGCAGCGGCATCGAGACCACCTTCACGCAGGGCGAGGATGCCTGCCTGGCGGCCCTGGTGCCGGAATTGCCCGACGCCGACCCCGCCCAGGCCCCTGCGCTGCTCGTGGTCGGCACCCTGGCCGACGTGATCGAGGGCCAACTGCGCCGCCTGTTCTCGGCCATGGGCATCGAGCGGGTCGATTTCCTGCCGGCCCGCCATGCCGACCAGCTGCCCGCCGTCGGCCCGCGCACGCAGATGCTGCTGGCCCAGCCCTTCCTGGCCGAGACCGCCCGGCTGCTGGAGGCGCGCGGCGCCCGCCGCGTCGCGGCCCCTTTCCCGCTCGGCGCCGAAGGCAGCGCCGCCTGGCTGATGGCCGCGGCCGAGGCCATGCACGTCCCCCACGCCCGCGCCCTGGCGGCCATCGCGCCGGCACGCCAGCGCGCCGAGGCCGCACTGGCGCCGCACCGTCGCCAGCTCGAAGGCCGGCGCGTGTTCTTCTTCCCCGACTCGCAGCTCGAACTGCCGCTGGCCCGCTTCCTGGCGCGCGAGCTGGGCATGCAGCTGACGGAGGTGGGCACGCCCTACCTCCACCGCCAGCACATGGCGCAGGAGCTGGACTGGCTGCCCGCCGGCACCGTGCTCAGCGAGGGCCAGGACGTGGAACGGCAACTCGACCGCTGCCGCGCCGCCGCGCCCGACCTCGTGGTGTGCGGCCTGGGCCTGGCCAATCCGCTGGAAGCGGAAGGCTTTGCCACCAAGTGGTCCATCGAGCTGGTGTTCAGCCCGATCCAGGGCTTCGAGCAGGCAGGCGACCTGGCCGCGCTCTTCAGCCGACCTTTGCGGCGCCGGCAATTGCTGGCCGCCTGAGAAAGCACCCGCCATGCAGCTCACGCTCTGGACCTACGAAGGCCCGCCGCACGTGGGCGCGATGCGGGTGGCCACCGGCATGCACGGCCTGCACTACGTGCTGCATGCGCCGCAGGGCGACACCTACGCCGACCTGCTGTTCACCATGATCGAGCGGCGCAGCCAGCGCCCGCCGGTCACCTACACCACCTTCCAGGCGCGGGACCTCGGCGGCGACACGGCCCAGCTGTTCAAGAGCGCGGTGCAGAGCGCCTACGACCGCTTCCACCCGCAGGCGATGCTGGTCGGTGCCTCCTGCACGGCCGAGCTGATCCAGGACGACCCCGGCGGCCTGGCCGAGGCGCTGGCGCTGCCGATTCCCGTCGTGCCGCTGGAGCTGCCGGCCTACCAGAAGAAGGAGAACTGGGGCGCCGCCGAGACCTTCTACCAGCTGGTACGACGCCTGGCCCCGCGCACGCGCACACCGCGCGTGGCCGGCGCGCCACCGCGCTGCAACATCCTGGGCCCGACCGCCCTGGGCTTCCGGCACCGCGACGACCTGCGCGAGATCCGTGGCCTGCTCGAGCAGATGGGCGTGGCCGTGAACGTGGTCGCCCCGCTTGGCGCCAGCCCGCAGGACCTGACCCGCCTGGGCGAGGCCGACTTCAACGTGCTGCTCTACCCCGAGACGGCCCACACCGCCGCGGCCTGGCTGCAGCGCACGCTGGACCAGCCGCACACGCGCACCGTGCCCATAGGCGTGCAGGCCACCCGCGCCTTCATCGCCGAGGTGGCGACGCTGGCCGGCCTGGACCCGCAGGAGGCGGCCGCCCGCGTGGACGTCGAGCAGTCGCGCAGCGGCTGGTATGCCGCCTCGGTCGATTCCAACTACCTCACCGGCAAGCGCGTGTTCGTCTTCGGCGACGCCACCCATGCCATCGCGGCGGCCCGCGTCGCCAGCCGAGAGTTCGGCTTCCAGGTCGTCGGGCTGGGCAGCTACAGCCGCGAGTTCGCGCGCGAGTTGCGGGCCGAGGCCGCCCTGCACGGCATCGAGGCGCTGGTCTGCGACGACTACCTGGAGGTGGAGGCCGCCATCGCCGCGGCCACGCCCGAGCTGGTGCTCGGCACACAGATGGAGCGCCACATCGCCAAGCGCCTGGGCCTGCCCTGCGCGGTGATTTCGGCGCCGATGCATGTGCAGGACTTTCCGGCCCGGCATGCGCCGCAGATGGGCTTCGAAGGCGCCAACGTGCTGTTCGACACCTGGGTCCAGCCGCTGATGATGGGGCTGGAAGAGCACCTGCTGGCCATGTTCAAGGGCGACTTCGAATTCAACGAGGACGCCGCCCCCTCGCACCTGGGTCATGCCGCATCGCGGCCCGAGCCCGTGCGGGTGGCGCCCGCCGGGGCGGCGCCGGCCGATGCCGCGCAGTGGGCGCCCGAGGCCCAGCGCGAGCTGGACAAGGTGCCCTTCTTCGTGCGCGGCAAGGCCCGGCGCAACACCGAGCGCTTCGCGCTCGACCGCGGCCTGTCCCGGATCACGATCGAGACCCTCTACGATGCCAAAGCCCATTTCAGTCGTTGAGACGCGGGCCGCGGCACGCCAGCCGCCCGTCGCCATGCGCGTGGTGCTGGTCACCATGGACAGCCACCTGCGCAGCGCCGCCGAGCGCGCGCACCAGGTGCTCGCGCGGGCGCTGCCCGGTGCCACGCTGTCGGTGCACGCGGCGGCCGACTGGGCCACCAGCGCCGACGCACTGCAGCGCTGCCGCGACGACATCGCGCAGGCCCACATCGTCGTGGTCACGATGCTCTTCATGGAGGAGCACTACCTGCCCATCATCGAGGCGCTGCGCGCCCGCCGCGCCGGTTGCGACGCCATGGTCTGCGCCATGTCCGCCGGTGAGGTGATGAAGCTCACCCGCATGGGCCGCTTCAGCATGGACGGCGCCACCGGCGGGCCCATGGCCATGCTGCGGCGGCTGCGCGGCAAGCCGGCCGGCGGCGACGACCGCAGCAAGGCCAGCGCGGGCGCCCAGCAGCTCAAGATGCTGCGCCGGCTGCCCAAGATCCTGCGCTTCATCCCCGGCACGGCGCAGGACGTGCGCATCTACTTCCTGGTGCTGCAGTACTGGCTCGCGGGCTCGCAGGAGAACATCGCCGCCCTCGCCCATCTGCTGATCGACCGCTATGCCGACGGGCCGCGCGCCGCCCTCCGCGGGCGCGCCCGCCCGGCCGAGCCGACCGACTACCCCGAGCTGGGCGTCTACCACCCGCGAATGGCCGGGCGCATCGGCGACTGCGCGACGAAGCTGCCCCGGCCCATCGCCCTGGCCGGCAAGCCGGTGGCCGGCACCGTGGGCCTGGTCATGCTGCGCTCCTACCTGCTGGCCGGCAACACGGCGCATTACGACGGCGTGATCGCGGCCCTGGAGGCGCGCGGGCTGCAGGTGCTGCCGGCCTTTGCCACCGGCCTCGATGCCCGGCCCGTGGTGGAGCGCTTCTTCATGCAGGACGGGGTGCCGCGGATCGACGCGCTGGTGTCGCTCACCGGCTTCTCGCTCGTGGGCGGACCGGCCTACAACGACGCGCAGGCCGCCGAGGCGGTGCTCGGCCAGCTCGACGTGCCCTACCTGTCGGTGCTGCCGGTGGAGTTCCAGACGCTGGAGGCCTGGGCCGGCTCCGAGCGCGGGCTGCTGCCGCTGGAGTCCACCATGATGGTGGCCATCCCCGAGCTCGACGGCTCGACCGGCGCCATGGTCTACGGCGGCCGCAGCGATGCCGCGGGCCACGCCTGCAGCGGCTGCAGCCGGCACTGCACCTTCGCGCCGGACCAGGGCCGGCACGACATGCAGGCCTGCCCCGACCGCGCCGACATGCTGGCGGCCCGCGTGGCGAAGCTGATCGCGCTGCGGCGCAGCGAGCGGGCCCAGCGGCGCATCGCCACCGTGCTCTTCAACTTTCCGCCCAACGCCGGCAACACCGGCACGGCCGCGCACCTGGCCGTGTTCGCCTCGCTCTACAACACCCTGCGGTCACTGCAGCAGGCCGGCTACACCGTCGACCTTCCGCCCAGCGTGGACGCGCTGCGCGAGCGGCTGCTCGCGGGCAATGCGGCGCGCCACGGCGCGCTGGCCAATGTGCATGTGCGCATCCCGGCCAACGAGCATGTGCGCCGCGAGCGCTGGCTGGCCGAGATCGAGCGCACCTGGGGCCCCGCGCCCGGCCGCCAGCAGGCCGACGGCCACGGCATCCAGGTGCTGGGCGAGCGCTTCGGCAATGTCTTCGTCGGCATCCAGCCGGCCTTCGGGCACGAGGGCGATCCGATGCGGCTGCTGTTCGAGCGCGGCTTCGCGCCCACGCATGCCTTCTCGGCCTTCTACCGCTGGCTGCGCGAGGACTTCGGTGCGCATGCGGTGCTGCACTTCGGCACCCACGGCGCGCTCGAATTCATGCCGGGCAAACAGGCGGGGCTGTCGGGCGACTGCTGGCCCGACCGCCTGATCGGCGACCTGCCCAACTTCTACCTCTACGCGGCCAACAACCCGTCCGAAGGCATGCTGGCCAAGCGCCGCAGCGCGGCCACGCTGATCAGCTACCTCACGCCGCCGGTGGCCCAGGCCGGGCTCTACCAGGGGCTGGTGGAGCTGCAGGCCTCGCTGCAGCGCTGGCGCAGCCTGCCGCCCGAGGCGCAGGCCGAGCGCGCGGGGCTGGCCCCGTTGCTGCAGGCGCAGGGCCGTGCACTGCATCTGCTGCCGGAGCAGGGCGAAGCCTGGGACGAGGGCAGCGAGGCGGCCGTCCACGCGCTGGGTACGGCACTCGCCACGCTCGAGCAGACGCTGATCCCGCATGGCCTGCATGTGCTGGGCGAGGTGCCCTCGCCTGTCGAACGCGCCGAGATGCTGCGCGCCTGCGCCGATGCCGGCTTTCCGGCGGGCGACGCACCCAGCGCAGGCCAGATCGCGCGCCTGGTCGCCGGCACGGGCGCTGCCGAACTGCTGCTGGAGGAAGGCCGGTCCGCCGACCCAGCGCGCCGCACGCAGATGGAGGCCCTCGCCACCACGGCCCGCCTGCTGGCCACCGACCATGAACTCGCCGCGGTGGTGCATGCCCTGGACGGTGGCTACCTTCATCCCGCCCCGGGCGGCGACCTGCTGCGCAACCCCGCGGTGCTGCCCACCGGCCGCAACCTGCACGGCTTCGACCCGACCCGGCTGCCCAGCCGCTTCGCCGTGCTCGACGGTGCACGGCAGGCGGCCCGCCTGCTGGCCCGCCATGCCGAACAGGGCCACGGCCTGCCGGAGACCATCGCCCTGGTGCTCTGGGGCACCGACAACCTCAAGAGCGAGGGCGCACCGCTGGCCCAGGCCCTGGCGCTGATCGGCGCCACGCCGCGCTTCGACAGCTACGGCCGGCTGGCCGGCGCCGAGCTGGTGCCGCTGGCCGAACTGGGCCGGCCGCGGGTGGACGTGATGGTCACGCTGTCGGGCATCTTCCGCGACCTGCTGCCGGCGCAGATCCGCCTGCTGGCCGAGGCCGCCTTCCTGGCCGCATCGGCCGACGAACCCGAACACCTGAACTTCGTGCGCAAGCATGCGCTGGCCTGCCAGCAGGCCCAGGGTTGCGACCTGGAGACCGCGGCGCTGCGCGTCTTCGGCAATGCCGAGGGGGCGTATGGCGCCAACGTGGGCAGCCTGATCGACAACGGCGCCTGGGCCGAGGAAGATGAACTGGCCGAGACCTACACCCGCCGCAAGGGCTTCGCCTACGGCCGCAACGGACGCCCGGTGCAGCAGGCCGCGCTGCTGGCGAGCGTGCTCCAGAGCGTGGAACTCGCCTACCAGAACCTCGACTCGGTGGAGCTGGGCGTGACCACCGTCGACACCTACTTCGACACCCTGGGCGGCATCAGCCGCGCCGTGCAGCGTGCCCGCCGCACGCCTGCGGGCGAGGCCGGGCCGCTGCCGGTCTACATCGGCGACCAGACCACCGGCGAGGCCGGCGTGGTGCGCACGCTGTCCGAGCAGGTGTCGCTGGAGACGCACACCCGCATGCTCAACCCGAAGTGGTACGAGGGCATGCTGGAGCATGGCTACGAGGGCGTGCGCCAGATCGAGGTGCACCTGACCAACACCCTGGGCTGGTCGGCCACCACCGGGCAGGTGCAGCCCTGGGTCTACCAGCGCCTTTCGGAAACCTTCGTGCTGGACGCCGCCATGCGCGACCGTCTGGCACGCCTCAATCCCACCGCTTCGGCGCGGCTGGCCAACCGGTTGCTGGAAGCCTGCGACCGCCGGTACTGGCAGCCCGACGCCGACACGCTCGAAGCCCTGCGCCAGGCCGGCGATGAACTCGAGGACCGCCTAGAAGGCGTCTTCGTCGAAAGGATCGTGGCATGACGACCACCCTCGAATCCGTCCCGATCCGCACCGTGAGCCGACGACGGCTCGATGGCGAGGGCAGCCTGCAGGTGCAGCTCGACCCGAACGTGCAGATCGGCAGCGCCAAGGTGTTCGCCATCTACGGCAAGGGCGGCATCGGCAAGAGCACCACCTCGTCCAACCTGTCGGCCGCCTTCTCGCGCCTGGGCAAGCGGGTGCTGCAGATCGGATGCGACCCCAAGCACGACAGCACCTTCACCCTCACCAAGAAGATGCTGCCCACCGTGATCGACGTGCTGGAGACGGTGGACTTCCATGCCGAGGAGCTGCGGCCCGAGGACTTCGTTTTCGAGGGCTACAACGGCGTGCGCTGCGTCGAGGCCGGCGGCCCGCCCGCGGGCACCGGCTGCGGCGGCTACGTGGTCGGGCAGACCGTCAAGCTGCTCAAGGAGCACCACCTGCTGGAGGACACCGACGTCGTGATCTTCGACGTGCTGGGCGACGTGGTCTGCGGCGGCTTCGCGGCGCCGCTGCAGCATGCGGAGCGGGCGCTCATCGTCACAGCCAACGACTTCGACTCGATCTTCGCGATGAACCGCATCGTGCAGGCCATCGGCGCCAAGGCGCGCAACTACAAGGTGCGGCTGGGCGGCGTGATCGCCAACCGCAGCGCCGAGACCGACCAGATCGACCGCTTCAACGCCCGCACCGGCCTCACGCTGGCGGCCCACTTCCCCGACCTGGACGTGATCCGCCGCAGCCGCCTCAAGAAGAGCACGCTGTTCGAGATGGAGCCCTCGCCCGAGCTGGCGAAGGTGCAGGCCGAGTACATGCGCCTGGCCGCCGCGCTCTACCTGGGCAGCGAGCCCATGGAGGCGATCCCGCTGAAGGACCGCGACCTGTTCGACCTCCTGGGATTCGATTGACCATGACGATCCGCCCCCATGCCCCATCCGCCCCGCTGCAGGCGCACCGGCCCGACGCCGATGCGCCGCGCGACGCCTACCTGCGCCGCCGCGGCGAGATCCAGACCTACTTCGACCGCACGGCCGCCGCCACCTGGGCACGCCTCACGTCCGACGCGCCGGTCAGCCGCATCCGCGAGACGGTGCGCGCGGGGCGCGACCGCATGCGCGCCACGCTGCTGTCGTGGTTGCCCCATGACCTGAACGGCCTGCGGCTGCTGGACGCCGGCTGCGGCACCGGCGCCCTGGCCATGGAGGCCGCGCGCCGCGGCGCCCAGGTGCTGGCCATCGACCTGTCGCCCACGCTGGTGGACCTGGGCCGGCAGCGCTGCCGCCAGGAGGCCGATGCCGAGCTGCTGGGCGAGCGCATCGTCTGGCGCAGCGGCGACATGCGCGCGCCCGACGACGGCGCCTTCGACCACGTGGTGGCGATGGACTCGCTGATCCACTACACGCCGCACGATGCCGCCGCCCTGCTCGACGGCTGGGCCGGCCGCGTGCGGCACGGCATCCTCTTCACGGTGGCGCCGCGCACACCGCTGCTGGCCGGCATGCATGCGGTGGGCCGGTTCTTTCCGCGCGGAGACCGCGCGCCGGCCATCGTGCCCATCGGCGTGGAGGGCCTGCGCCGCAACCTGGCGCGGCGCCTGCCCGATTGGCAGCAGGCACGCACCGAACGCATCGCCAGCGGCTTCTACACCTCGCAGGCCTGCGAGATGACCCGCCAGCGGCCCTGACACGCGCCATGGCCCGCCCCATCACACCACCCCGCCTGATCCGCCTGTGGACGCGGCTGTCGCCCGCGCTGCTGCCCTTCGCGGATGCCGCCAGCGCCGAGGTGCCGCTGCCGCGCCTGCTGCGGCTGGCGCTGTTCCAGGTGTCGGTGGGCATGGCGGCGGCCCTGCTGATCGGCACCCTGAACCGGGTGATGATCGTGGAGATGCACATGGCCTCGGGCCTGGTGGCGCTGATGGTGGCGCTGCCGCTGCTCGTGGCGCCATGGCGGGCCTTCGTCGGCTACCGCTCCGACACGCACCGCTCGGCCCTGGGCTGGCGGCGGGTGCCCTACCTGTGGTTCGGCACCCTGCTGCAGTTCGGCGGCCTGTCGATCCTGCCTTTCGCGCTGCTGCTGATGGCGGCCAGCGGCGAAGGCGGCGAGGCGGCCATCCGCCTGCCCATGGTGCCCCAGGCGGCCGTGGCCCTGGCCTTCCTGATGGTGGGCCTGGGCATGCAGACCACCCAGACCGCCGGCCTCGCGCTGGCCACCGACCTGTCGCCCGCGGACAAGCGTCCGCGCGTGGTGGCGCTGATGTACCTGATGCTGCTGCTGGGCATCCTGCTGGGCAGCATCGGCTTCAGCTTGGCGCTGGTCGACTTCTCGCCCACGCGGCTGGTCGCGGTCGTGCAGGGCTCGGCGGTGCTCACCATGCTGCTCAACGGCGTGGCGCTGTGGAAGCAGGAAGCGCGAGGTTCGGTGGCCACACGGGCCGCTGCGGAGCCGCCCTTCGGCCGTGCGTGGGCCGCGTTCCTGGCGCAGCACCAGGCGCGTCGCTATCTCGTCGCGCTGGGCTTGGGCACCGCCGGCTTCGCCATGCAGGACGTGGTGCTGGAGCCCTACGGCGGCAGCGTGCTGGGCCTGTCGGTGTCGGCCACCAGCCTGCTGACCGCCGGCCTGGCGCTGGGCTCGCTGCTGGCCTTCGGCTTCGCTGCCCGCCAGCTGCAGCGCGGCGCGGACCCGTACCGGCTGGCCGCCCTGGGTGTGCTGGCAGGCATCGTCGCGTTTGCGGCCGTGATCTTCTCGGCGCCGCTGCAGTCCACCCTGCTCTTTCGCGCCGGCACCTTCGGCATCGGCCTGGGCGGCGGGCTGTACGCCGTCAGCATGCTGGTGGTGGCCATGGGCCTGAAGGTCGACGGGCAGGCCGGCCTGGCACTGGGCGCCTGGGGCGCGGTGCAGGCCGGCAGTGCCGGGCTGGCCACCGCCGCCGGCGGCCTGCTTCGCGACCTGTTCGGCTGGCTGTCGGGCCAGGGCCTGCTGGGCCCGGCCATGACCGACCCCTCGGTGCCCTACAGCACCGTCTATCACATCGAGATCGCCCTGCTGTTCGCGGCGCTGGTGGCGATCGGTCCCCTGGTGCGCAGCTGCCGTGCGGCATGGCGCGATTCCCCCACATCCCCGCCGGGCCCCTTCGGGCTCGCAGGGCTTCCCGGCTGAAGGAGAAGGTCATGCCCACTGGTGCCATCACCGCATACATCGACGTCGCGCAACTCGTGCTCTATGCGTTCTGGGCATTCTTTGCCGGCCTCATCTACTACCTGCACCGCGAGAACAAGCGCGAGGGCTACCCGCTCGAATCGGACCGCTCGGGCCGCATCGTGCACCAGGGCTTCCCGGCCGTGCCGTCGCCCAAGACCTACCGCATGGCCGATGGCAGCACGGTGCAGGTGCCCAATGCGCGGCGCGACAACCAGCCCCCACTGCACGAAGGCGTCTGGCGCGGCCTGCCGCTGGAGCCCACCGGCAATCCGCTGCTGGCCGGCGTGGGCCCCGGCGCCTGGGCCGACCGTGCCGACCGTCCCGACCGCACGCTGGAGGGCGAAGCCCGCATCGCGCCGCTGCGCGCCGCCCCCGGCTTCGGCGTGGCGCACGAGGACGTGGACCCGCGCGGCCTGCCCGTGTATGGCGCCGACATGGTGGCCGGCGGTACTGCCGTGGACCTGTGGGTGGACCGCGCCGAGATGATGTTCCGCTACCTGGAAGTGCGCACCGAGGGCGGCCGGCATGTGCTGCTGCCGATCAACTTCGCCCGGGTGCAGCAGCGCGGCGTGAAGGTGCGCGCCATCCTGGGCCGGCAGTTCGAGGACGTGCCCGGCCTGCGCGATGCCGATCAGGTCACGATGCTGGAAGAGGAGAAGGTCATGGCCTACTACGGCGCCGGCACGCTGTACGCCACCGCCGCCCGCCAGGAGCCTTGGCTGTGAAGGCGATCAACCTGCTCGCGCCTGCGCACGAGCATGAGTTCGAGGCTCGGCACGGCCTGCCCGAAGCCCTGCCGCAGGGGGAGCGGCTGCTGTGGCAGGGCAGCCCCTCGGCCGCGCTGGTGGCGGTGCAGGCGCTGCACATCCGCAAGGTGGCGGCCTATTTCGCGCTGCTGCTGGGCTGGCGGCTGGCCAGCGACCTGCACGACGGCGCCGGCTGGGCCGCGGCCCTGGCGGGCTGCGCCGGCATGCTGGCGCCCATCGTCCTCGCGCTGGGCCTGATCGGCGCCATGGCGTGGCTGGTCGCCCGCACCAGCGTCTACACGCTGACCGACCGGCGCGTGGTGATGCGCATCGGCGTGGTGCTGTCCATCACCTTCAACCTGCCGCTCGCGCGCATCGCTTCGGCCGACCTGCGGCAGCGCCGGCACAGCGCGGACATCGCGCTCACGCTGGCCGGGGACGAGCGCATCGCCTATCCGCACCTGTGGCCGCATGCGCGGCCCTGGCAGCTGCGCAGTCCGCAGCCCATGCTTCGGGCGCTGCCGGCGGCCGAGGCGGCCGCCTTGAGCGCACTGCTGGCCCCGGCGCTCCAGCAGGCGCACGCGACGCCGGGCGCCGACGCGGCCGTGAAGCCGGCCGCCGGATCGGCGCATCCCCTGCCGCAACGCGCAGTGCGGGCGACGCAGACCGTGCCCCCGGTGCACACCCATGAGGCGGCGCCCGAGGCCGCACACGCCGGGGCCTGAACATGTCGGCCGGCCACCTGTCCCCCACCCCGTTGCGCGCCCTGGTCGCGCTCCTGCTCTGCGCGCTGGCGGCCGTGGCGTGGGTGCGGCTGAGCGGCATGGACATCCGCCAGCAGGCCGACGCACCGGCCGTGGCGCTTCGCACCCTGCGCTTCGCCGACACGGCCGACGGCAGCCTGCAGGTCATCGACGACCGCAGCGGCCGGGTGCTCGAGACGGTGGAGCCGGGCCACGGCGGCTTCATCCGCAGCACGCTGCGCGGCCTGGTGCGCGAGCGCAAGCGCCAGAGCCTGGGCGACCAGCTGCCCTTCGAGCTGATCGGCCGCGCCGACGGCCGGCTCACCCTCGTCGATCCGGCCACGCAGCGGCGCATCGACCTCGAGGCCTTCGGCTCGGCCAACGCCGCCACCTTCGCACGCCTTCTCTGAAAGGACGCTCCCATGCAAGCCGATCTGCACAGCCCACAGGACGCCGCCGGGCTCGCCAAGCAGGAGACGGTGCTCACGCCGCGCTTCTACACCACCGACTACGCCGCCATGGACCGCCTGGACGTGACGCCGGTGCGCGCCGAATGGGACGCGATGATGGCCGAGTACGAGGGCGACAACAATCACGACCACTTCCAGCGCGATGCGACCTTCGCGGCCGAGGTGGCGAGCGCCTCGGCCAAATGGTCGCCGCAGCTGCGGCGCGACTTCCAGGAGTTCCTGGTCAGCTCGCTCACCAGCGAGTACAGCGGCTGCGTGCTCTATGCCGAGATCGCCAGGCATGTCGAGAACCCCGACATCCGGCAGCTGATGCGCTACATGACGCGCGACGAGTCGCGGCATGCCAACTTCCTCAACCAGTCGCTCAAGGACTTCGGCCTGGGCATCGACCTGGTCAACCTGCGGCAGACCAAGCGCTACACCTTCTTCAAGCCCAAGTACATCTTCTACGCCACCTACCTCAGCGAGAAGATCGGCTACGCCCGCTACATCAGCATCTACCGCCAGCTGGAGCGCCATCCGGAGCACCGCTTCCATCCGATCTTTCGCTGGTTCGAGCGCTGGTGCAACGACGAATTCCGGCACGGCGAATCCTTCGCGCTGCTGATGCGGGCGCAGCCGCATCTGCTGCGGGGTGCCAACCTGCTGTGGGTTCGCTTCTTCCTGCTGGCCGTCTACGCCACGATGTACGTGCGCGACCACACCCGCCCCTGGCTGGCCGAGGCGCTGGGCATGGACCCGACGCGCTACGACCACGAGGTGTTCGACATCACCACCGCCATCAGCCGGCAGGTCTTCCCGATCAGCCTGGACACCGACGCGCCGGCCTTCCGCGCCGGACTGGACCGGCTGCTGCACTGGTCGCGGCGCATCGACGCCGCCAAGGCGCGTGGTGGCCTGGTGGGCGGCATCGCCCGGGGCTGGGCCGCGATGGGCGCGGCCGGCTGTTTCGCGCGGCTGTACCTGCAGCCGGTGCGCCGGCATGCGCTGCCGGCGCAGATGCGCGTGGCACCCGTCTGGTAGCCGTCGGTCGGTCATCGACGCCCTGCCCATGCGCGTGCTCGGCCCCATGCTCTACACCCTGCTGGTCTGGTGGGCGAGCACGGGCGTGATCCTCTACCTCAACGGTCTGCCGCGGCGCTGGCATCCGCCACTGATGGGCGCGGCGACGGTGCTGCTGGCCGTCGCCCTGTGCGGCGTGGCCGTGTCGGCCGACGACACCCGGGTGACCGGCGCCTACCTGGCCTTCACGGCCGCCATCGCGGTGTGGGGCTGGCAGGAACTGGCCTTCCTGCTGGGCTACCTCACCGGTCCGCGCCGCCATCCCTGCCCCTCGCAGGCCACCGGCTGGCCGCGCGCGGGCCACGCGATCATGGCCATCCTGTGGCATGAGCTCACGCTGGTGGTGCTGGCCACGGCGATCCTGTGGCTGTGCTGGGGCCGGCCCAACCCGGTCGCCGTCTGGACCTTCGCCGTGCTGTGGGTGATGCGGCTGTCGGCCAAGCTCAATGTCTTCCTCGGCGTGCGCAATCTCAGCGAGCAGTTCCTGCCGGAGCATCTGCGCTACCTGCAGAGCTACTTCCGTCGGCGGCCCCGCAATTCGCTCTTCGCCACTTCGGTGCTGGTCGGCACCCTGTGCGCAGGGGCCGTGTGGCAGGCCGCCACACACCCGGACGCCAGCCCCTTCGCCGCCACCGGAGCGACGCTGGTGGCCACACTGCTGAGCCTGGCGGTGGTGGAGCACTGGTTCATGGTGCTGCCGCTGCCGAGCGAGAAGCTCTGGAACTGGGGGATGCGTTCTCGGCGCTAGCGGCTCGCACGGCGCGCGCCACTGCAGCCGTATCGCACCGGTGCGCCCCCTTGTCCCGGGCACCCAAGCGGCACCGGGCCCGCTCCGCCGCTACGATCAGCCCATGCACGCCGATCGACCGGACCTCCTCGCCGCCCTGGATTCGGCCGACGTCGGACTCTTCTGCTGGCGCACCGGCACCGACGTGCTGGCGCTGTCCGGCGTTTGCAAGGCCCAGTTCGGGCTGCTGCCCGGCGACGTGCTCGACAAGGCCGGTTGGCTCGCCGCGGTGCATCCCGATGACCGCGCGCAGGTCGAGGCGCTGGTGATGCACGGCACGCCGGGCGCTTCGCTGGAGCACCGCATCCAGCGCAGCGACCGGCGGCAAGGCTGGCTGCGGATGACCCTGTGCCGCGTCGAGACAGATGCGGCCGGCGCCCGCGAGGTTTTCGCGACATCCCAGGACATCACCGATCTGCAGCTCGCCGGGCGCCGGCTGGCGCTGCTGGACTTCCTGGCCCGCGACCTCTATGGCGGCGCCTTCGATGCGGCAGAGGTGGCCTTCCGCGCCGCCGAGGCGCTGGGGCGCACGCTCGGCGTCAGCCGCGCCGGCTATGGCACCGTCGACAAGCAGCGCGAGACCATCACCATCGAGCGCGACTGGAACGCGCCCGGCATCGCATCGCTGGCCGGCACCCTCCACTTCCGCGACTACGGCAGCTATATCGAGGACCTCAAGCGCGGTGAAACCGTGGTGTTCGCCGACGCCTGCCTGGACCCGCGCACCTGCGACACGGCCGACGCGCTGATCGCCATCAGCGCCCAGGCTGTCATCAACATGCCGGTGAGCGAGGACGGCGACCTGGTTGCGCTGCTCTACCTCAACCATGCGACGGCGCGCATCTGGACCGATGAAGAGATGTCGCTGGTGCGCGAGGTGGCCCACCGAACGCGGCAGGTGGTGGAGCGCCGGCGCGCGGAGCAGGAACTGCGCGAGCTGGCCCACTCGCTCGAGGCGCAGGTGCAGCAACGCACCGAGAAGCTCATGCGCTCGGAATCCGCGCTGCGGCAGGCCCAGAAGATGGAGGCCGTGGGCCAGCTCACCGCGGGGCTCGCGCACGACTTCAACAATCTGCTCGCCGCCGTCTCCGGCAGCCTGGATCTGCTCAAGCGGCGCCTCGCCGATGAGCCGACCCTGCTGCGCTATGTGGACACCGGCCAGAACGCCACCCGCCGCGCCGCCGCCCTCACCCATCGACTGCTGGCCTTCTCGCGGCAGCAGACGCTGGAGCCGCGGGCGGTGGACTTCGGAGCGCTCATCCACAACTTCCAGGACCTGATCCGCCGCACCATCGGGCCCGAGATCACGCTGGAAGTCCATACCGCGCCCGACCTGTGGGCGATCCATGTCGATCCGACGCAGCTCGAAAGCGCGCTCCTCAACCTGTGCATCAACGCCCGGGACGCCATGCCCGAGGGCGGCGTGCTGCGCATCCTGGCGACGAACAGGCCGGCCGAGACGGGGCGCCCAGGCGCGGGCGTCAACGGCCCGGACGGGCCGGCCGTGTCGATCTGCGTCGAGGACGACGGCTGCGGCATGACGCCCGAGACCCTGGCCCGCGCCTTCGATCCCTTCTTCACCACCAAGCCGCTGGGCATGGGCACGGGGCTGGGCCTGTCCATGGTCTACGGCTTCGCGCAGCAGTCGGGCGGCGTGGCGCACATCGAGTCGCGCCCCGGAGAAGGCACGTCGGTGTGCCTGCTGCTGCCGCGGCATGCCGGATCGGCGAGCGGCGACGCCCAACAGGAGCGGCACGCCGCCCAGCCGGCGGGCGTCGGCACGGTGGTGGTGGTGGACGACGAGCCCGCGGTGCGCGAGATCATGGCCGAGGCGCTGCGTGGGGTGGGCTTCGTCGTGCATGAGGCGGCCGAGGGTGCCCCCGCGCTGACGCTGCTCAAGAACATGACCCGGCCGGCCCTGCTGGTGACCGACGTCGGCCTGCCCGGAGGCATGAACGGTCGGCACCTCGCCGACGCCGCGCGGGTAGTGTTCCCGGCACTCGGCGTGCTCTTCGTCACCGGCTATGCCGAGGGCTCTCTGCTCGACCGGGGCGAGTTGCCCCGGGGAATGCAGGTGCTGACCAAGCCCTTCGACCTGGAGACCTTCACCGCCCGGGTGCAGGCCATGGTGGCGGCAGCCGCCCCGCCCCCGCGCTGACGCACTAGGGCCTGCCGAATCCAGTCGCTGACGCCTCGCGTACCCGTCCCACCTGGAGAGAGGTCGCAAGAAGGACGAGGAGCGTCACATGGGTGAAAGGATCTACGTCGGAGGGCTGGGACCCGACACGACGGACGAGCGCCTGCTGGAAATGTTCAGGCCATTCGGCGCGCAGGCGGTGCAGGTGGCGCGCGCTGCGAAAGATGGGCCCTGCACGGGTTCCGCAGAAGTGGTGGTCGGCGACCGCGCCCAGGCCGAGGCCGCGTGCCGCGCCCTGAACGGCCGCGAATGCAGCGGCAGATTGCTCACGGTGCACCTGCCTGCCGAGCGACGATGGGACGTGTATCGGACCCGGCGCCGCGCCGGACGGCAGGACCGAAGCGACACGCCCGCGACGGCCGAAGCACGCATTGACCGAATTCAGGGCCCGTCGTGGATTGCGCCATGATGGATCGCGCATAAAAAAAGGACTGCCCGGGGGCAGTCCAAAAGGAGCACGACGCAAACATCAAAAAAAACTACATGCCCCGGTAAATTTTTGGATACAGATCCACTATTTCGACCGCATTTTCCGCCCCGACCCACGGATGCACCTGTTTAGCGCCGGCAAAGGGCGCGGCCCAATTGATCACGAGTGCGTTGTCCGCATCCCGTTGCCGGATGAGGCGGATTGCCGTGCCGACCGCCAGCATCACGTCGGAACGGGGAACAATCAATAGCGCATTCGTCCGTAGCAGGAAATCGACCGTTTCCCCGCCGAGCAATACGGCATCGTTGAGGTAGTCAATGTCTTCGGCCACCAGGACAAATTCGATCTCGAGCAGGAATGCCGAGCGATCTTTTGCAAAATAACGGCGTTGCTGCAATACGCGGGAAGCGCGCTGCCGCAATTCACCGGAGGATTCGCTAGGCGACAGCTGAGCCAGCAACGGCCCCGATTGTTTCGCGGAATGGAACATGACTCGACCCATCCCATGAAGATCAGGGTCGGCCGCCGTCGGCGGCAGACTGCGCCAGCTTGACGGGATCGAGCGAAACCTTCACCCGCGCCGTCTTCGGCGTGGCGACCAGCCCGGGTTCGACCTGCCGACCGTCGCACTGGACCGGCTTGTCGGCGACAAGCACCAAGGCCACGTCTGCCACGCCCTCCTTGAGCATGGAGATCTTGCGGGCCGCGGATTCGCTCAGGCCGAGATACACGCCCTTGCCGCCGCGCCCGCGGTCGTTGATGTAGACCAGGACCTCCGCGTCCGTGCGGAGATTGCGCACGCATACCTTTTGGCCAAATGGAATGTCCTGGCTCCAGGCCGTGAGCGCGTCAGGCACATAGATCTGTCCGCTGGCCGTTTTTCTTCCTTTGAGCCCCGCTGAAATCCACACCGCTCTCGCCAGAATTTCTTCTTGTTCGACAGTGGGCTCAGGCGTAGCGGGTGGCGGCGGACGGCGGGTAATCTTGGCCGCGGGAATCATCTCAGCCGGCATTTCGGGCTGCGGCGCGACCGTGGAACAGCCCAGCATCGTGCCTACGGACAGCATCAGCATCCAGCGAAGAAACATTGGGCGACAAACCATTTTCAACATCTCCAAAAAAAAGAGGCCCCGTTGCCGGGGCCTCAAGTCTGCGCAAGGATCAATTGCTCAGAGCGGTCGGAACCACATGCGTGTCTCCGAGTACGTAGGATATTTCTGATGGATTCACAAAAAACCGACTGAGTAGAAACGTCGAGAAACAGAGAGCAACGAGACGTTGCACTTATAAAACTTAAGTCCCTATGACGGTGCAGTCGGCTGCAGAAAACGCCTCGCGCTGGACGGGCACGGCACAGGTCGCGCCCTGATGTGCAGATCGCCGTCAGGCGCCCTCAGGATTCACCTGCCACCAGCGCGGCAGCAGCGCCAGCACCTCGGGCTGTGCAAAGCGGTCGTCCAGCAGGTGGACGACGCCGGTGTCCTGCTCGGTGCGCACCACCCGACCCGCCGCCTGCACCACCTTGCGCAGGCCCGGGTAGAGGTAGGTGTAGGCGTAGCCCTGGCCGAACATCGCTTCCATGCGCTCGCGCAGCACCTCGTTGGCCTCGTCGTGCTGCGGCAGGCCCAGGCTGGCGACGAAGGCGCCCACGAGCCGGTCGCCGGGCAGGTCCACACCCTCGGCGAAGGCGCCGCCCAGCACGGCAAAGGCGATGCCCTGCCCGCCCGGCGCGAAGCGGGCGACGAAGTCGGCGCGGTCGCGCTCGGACATGCCGGGCGACTGCCGCCAGACCGGCACCTGCGCATGCTGGCGCGCGAAGGCCTCGATGGCCATGTCCAGGTAGGCGAAGCTGCTGAAGAAGGCGATGTAGTTGCCCGGGCGCTGCCCGAACTGCTGCGCCATCAACGCCGTGATCCGCGGCAGCGAGCGCGGGCGGTCGCGCAGCCGCGTGGAGACATCGCGCGCCACCTCCACGCGCAACTGCTCGGCGCGGAAGGGCGACTCCACCTCCAGCTCCACGGTGTCGTCGGGCAGGCCGAGCAGGTCGCGGTAGTAGCCGAATGGCGCGATGGTGCCGGAGAAGAGCACCGAGGCTGCCGCCCCCGCGAAGCGCGGCCGCAGGAAGCCGGCCGGCACCAGGTTGCGGATGGCCAGGGCGAGCGGCGCGCCGTCCGGCGTGTTGGTCACCTCGAAGACCGAATGGGGCCCGAAGGCATCGGCCAGCCGCACCAGCGCCAGCAGGCCGAAGAACAGCTCCTGCAGCGGCCCGGGCAGCTCGGGCGACGCCTGCGCCGCATGCTCGGACAGGGCCGCGACCGCGTCGGCCAGGCTGCGCACCAGCGGCTCGGGCAGCACGGTGGCGGCGGCATAGGCCGTGGTCTGGGCCTGCGACACCTGCCGCCATTCGCGCCGCACCCGCCGCAGGGCGGCCTGCACGAAGGCGGGCGCCACGGCCTCGCCGCTGTCGAGCAGCGCGTGGGCCAGCGTGGTCGAGTACATGGCGCGGGCCCGGTCGACCAGGTTGTGGGCCTCGTCCACCAGCACGGCCACCTGCCATTCCTCCTCACGCGCCAGGGCATGGAGCATGGCGCTGCCGTCGAAGTAGTAGTTGTAGTCGCCCACCACCACGTCGCTCCAGCGCACCATCTCCTGCCCCAGGAAGTAGGGGCACACGCCATGGCCGGCGGCGATGCGGCGCAGCGCCTCGCGGTCCAGCCAGCGGGCCTCGGCCGCTTCGGCCCGCGCGGGCGGCAGGCGGTCATAGAAGCCCCTGGCCAGCGGGCAGCTGTCGCCATGACAGGCGGCGCCCGGGCGCTCGCAGGCCGACTCGCGCGCGCTCAGCTCCAGCACGCGCAACGCACGGCCCTCGCCGAGCTGGCGCAGCGCGTCGAGTGCCACCTGCCGCCCGGGCGTCTTGGCCGTGAGGAAGAACACCTTGTCGGTGCCGTGCACAGCCAGGCCGCGCAGCAGCGGATAGGTGGTGGCCAGGGTCTTGCCGATGCCCGTGGGCGCCTGCGCGATCAGGCAGCGTCGGCGCGCCGCGGCGCGGTACACGTCGCGCGACAGCTTGTGCTGCCCCGCCCGGAAGTCGCCGTGCGGGAAGGCCAGCTGTGCCATCTGCGCGTCGCGCTGCGCGCGGTGCTCCTCCTCCTGCAGCGCCCAGCGCATGTAGGCCTCGCACAGGGTCTGCATCGCAGCCTGCAGCGCCGCGGCCTCGCAGTGCTCCTGGAGCACTGTCTCCTCGCCGCTGGCCAGGTCGAGATAGACCAGCGCGACGGTGATCGAGGCCAGCGCGTCGCGCTCGCACAGCATGGCGGCATAGGTCCGGGCCTGCGCCCAGTGCAGGGCGCGGTGGTTGCCCTTGATGCGCTCGAAGTCGCCGCGGAAGGTCTTGATCTCCTCCACGCGGCGCTGGCCGGCGTCGTACCCGTCGGCCCGGCCGCGCACCTGCAGGCCATGGACGACGGTCTCCAACGTCACCTCGCGCTCATAGCCTGGCCCCCGCCGCGACTGCACCAGCGAATGGCCGGCCTGCCCTTCATGTGCGGTGGGCGACGGCACGAAGCGGATGTCCAGATCGCCTGCCTTGGCCGCGAAGGCGCACAACGACTTGACGGAGACGCGGGGCATGTGGGCTTTCCCTCGCGCGGGCGCTTGCTCGACGTTCAGCGCGGCACGGCAGCGGCTCGCACCACACGGGCACGCCCGGCCCCCGCGCCGGCCAGGGCGAGCGCCACGCCGATCAGCCCGAACAACACCGCCGAGGCGCGGAAGCTGCCCGTCCAGGCACGCAGCAGGCCGACCAGCATCGGACCCGTCGCGGCCACCAGGTAGCCCACGCCCTGCGCCATGCCCGAGAGCTGCGCGGCGACGCGCGCATCGGGCGAGCGCATCACGATCATGGTGAGCGCCAGCGAGAAGGTGCCGCCCTGCGCGATGCCCAGCAGCACCGCCCATGCCCAGATGCCACCCACCGGCGCGAACATGCAGCCCCACAGCGCGCCCACGGTGAGCACCGCCAGGCCGACCGCCAGCGCCACCTGGTTGCGCTGGCGCTGCGCCAGCGTGGGCAGCACCAGGCAGGTGGGCACCTGCACCAGCACCGACAGCGACACCACGAAGCCCGCCAGTGCCGCAGGCAGGCCGCGTTCGCGCAGCACGGGCGCCAGCCAGCCCATGACCGAATAGGCCAGCGAGGACTGCAGGCCCATGAACAGCGTGACCTGCCAGGCCAGCGGATCGCGCCACAGCCCGCGGACCCTGAAGGCCGACTCGCCCGCCTCGCGCCGCGCCGGCAGCGCGCGCGGTGCCCACAGCAGCAGGGCCACGGCGGCCGGCACGGTCCACATGGCCAGCGCGCCCTGCCAGCCCAGACCCAGGGCCTGCTGCAGCGGCACCGTCACGCCCGCGCCGCTGGCGGCACCGGCACAGACCGCCATGGTGTAGAGGCCCATCATGAGGGCCGTGCGGCGCTCGAAGTCGCGTTTGACCAGGGCCGAAAGCAGCACATTGGCCACTGCGATGCCCACACCCGCCATCGCCGAGGCGAGGAAGAGCAGCGGCAGCAGTGCAGAGCCGCGCAGCAATGTGCCCACCGTGATGAGCAGCATGCAGGCCAGCAGCGTGCGCTCGATGCCCAGCCGCCGCCCCAGCCAGGGCGCCACCATCGCGAAGGCGCCCAGGCAGATGACCGGCAGCGTGGTCAGCGCACTGGCTGCTGCCGCCGACATGCCGGTAGCCAGCACGATGTCCGGCAGCACCACCGACAGGCTGGAGAACACCGGCCGCAGGTTGAAGGCGATCAGCACGAGCGACAGGGCAAGCAGCCCCAGGCTTTGCGCAGCGGCGCCGGATCGTGGCCGGGAGGATGAGGAGGCAGAGGGGATGGCGGGCATGCGGGAGAAGGGCCGGCGGTGGCAGGGAGACCGGCCGCGGGAGGGCGGATGCTGCCACAGCATGGCGCAGAGGGCTGGCGCACATGGCAATGCCCATGCGCGCGGCGCAGCCCCCCGGCGAAGCCGTAGGACGGCGCCCCGGGCCTGTTGCACCTGGGGGCCGTGCCGGGGTAGTCCTGTGGCGGGGGGTCGGTCCAGGCCGACAACCGACCGCGCTTCACCCTTGCCGATGCGGCCGGACCGATCACGGATGGTGAAACCATGCAGAACACACGCCTCGCCCGAAGGGCCATCCAAGAAGCCCCCACGCCCGACCTCGCCGCCGGCGCGCCCCTCGCGTTGCTGACCCGGCGCCCCACCCCCGATGCCGCCAACGAGGACAGCCGTGCGCTGGCCGCCGGTGCACGCGCGCTGTACGACGCACTGCTGCAGGCCAACGATCGGCCCGACGCGGCCCTTCGCGATCAGGCCCGTGCTTTCATCGAGCGGTGGCGCACCGAGATGCGGACGAAGCCCTGCGATCTGCCCGCGGCGCCCGATGGGCTGGCCGCTTGGCAGCAGGCCAACCTGGCCTCGACCGGCGCCGCGTACCAAGCCTATCTGGCGTCGCGCAAGGCGGGTGCGCCCCGCCGCTACTTCAGCAGCCGTTCGCACGCGCTCAACTTTTTGCGGGCCGTCGCACCCACCAAGCTGGTGGACGGCGCATGGCTGTATGGCCTCCTGCACGACGCCGCCAACCCGCATCTGAACGACCTGATCCTGACGTACGTGGAGGAACTGGGCGACGGCGACCCCGACAAGAACCACGTGCTGCTGTACCGGCGGCTGCTCGATTCGATGGGCATCGTCGACTGGGCCGACCAGCCGGACGAGTCCTATGTCCAGGGCGCACTGCAGCTCTCGCTGGCCGCCTGCACCGACGCGCTCCTGCCCGAGGTGATCGGCTTCAACCTCGGCTACGAACAACTGCCGCTGCACCTGCTCATCACGGCCTACGAGCTGGACGAACTGGGCATCGACCCCACCTACTTCACCCTGCACGTCACGGTGGACAACGCGGCTGGCGGCCACGCCCAGCGGGCCTTGCGTGCGGCCGTGGAGAACCTTCCCGCCCTTGCGGATCGCGAGGCCTTCTGGACGCGGGTGGCCGACGGCTACATGCTCAGCAATGCCGGTCAGGGAACCACCGATGCCATTGCCGCCTTCGACCGCCACGAGGCGTTGCTGCAGGTACTCGGCGGACGGGCGGGCGAAGGCAGCCTGGCCCACTCCGACTACTGCCGGATCGAGGGCCGCACCGTCAACCAGTGGCTCGCCGATCCGGCAGGCATGGGCGACTTCGTGGCCGCGCTCGAGCGCAAGGGTTGGCTGGTGCCGGGCAGCGATCCCGCGCAGAGTCGCTTCTGGGCGCTGTTGCAGGGTGAACACGCCAGCATGTTCGGCGTGTTCGGCGACTACGAACTCCAGGTCATCTACGACTGGATCCGCGGCAATGCCGCGTCCGATGGTGCGCCCTTCGTACGGTCTGGGCCAGGTGCCCGCGCACCTGCACCTCCGCGTGCCTTCCGGCATGCGCGGCGGGCCGGTCGCGGCGCAAGCGCACTCTCGCTCACCACGCTGGCAGAAGACGGCAGCACGCTGGACCCGGACCTTGCCGAACTGCGCGAGGTGCTGGGCAGCCATGACTTGGCCGAGCACGGTGCCGCATTGCGCCGGCTCCTGGGTCCCGCCATGCACTGGGGCACGGCAGGGCTGGAAGCCACCCGCCACGTCGCCCAGATGCTGCGCGCGGCCTGAGCCTCCAGGGCGGCCGGGCACCTCTCCGGTGCCGACTCAGGTGGGCGGGGGCACGCGACGCTCGGAATGGAGCGCCAGCAGGCGGGACAGCAGGATCTCCACCTGCGCCGGCTTGGCGAAGTGGTCGTCGAACCCGGCGGCCAGCGCCTTGTTCCGATCGGCCTCGCGGCCATAGCCGGTCAGGGCGATCAGGGCCATGCGTGCGGTGACCGCCTGGGCACGCAGTCGGGCGGCCAGTTCGTGCCCGCTCAGACCCGGCAGTCCGATGTCCACGATGGCGCCATCCGCTGGTTGTTGCGCCAGCGCATCGAGCGCGGCCTCGGCCGAATACACCACGCGGACACGGTGACCCTCCAGCTCAAGCCAGCTGGCCAGTGAATCCGCTGCGTCCTGGTTGTCGTCGACCACCAGCAGGGTCAGCGAACGGCGCTCCGGCACCGCCTGGGGGACCGTGTCGAAAGGTCTTGCAGGCAGCAACTGCATGGGCAGCCGAAGCTCGAAGGTACTTCCCAGGCCCACGCCCTCGCTGCGCACCGTGATGCCGCCGCCGTGCAGGCGCGCCAGGCTTTGTGCGATCGCCAGGCCCAGGCCGAGTCCCCCCGCCGCGCGCTGCAGTGGCTGCTCGCCCTGCACGAAACGCTCGAAGACGCGCGGCAGCAGTTCTGGCGCAATGCCGATGCCTTCGTCGATGACCTGCAGCACTGCCTGCGGGTGCGGGGCCGCCATGTTCACCGTCAACACCAGCCGGATGAGCTTGTCCGCATCGGTGAACTTCGCGGCGTTGTTGAGCAGGTTGCCCACCACCTGCGCCAGACGCAGCGGGTCGCCCTGGACGGGCACCGGGTCGGCCGGCAGCTTCACTTCCGGCATCTCTCCACGCTGCTGCAGGGCGGGCAGGGTGAGCTCCAGGGCCCGGGCTACCACGTCGCGCAGATCCAGCGTCTCCAGGCGCAGGGCGATCTTGCCCGAGACGATGCGCGACACATCCAGCAGGTCGTCGACCATGCGCGACAGATGCCGCACCTGCCGCTCGATGATCTGCCGCTCGCGCACGAAGGCCTGCGGATCGCGGCGCTGCACCAGCTGCAGCGCCAGCGCGATCGGCGCGAGCGGGTTGCGCAGCTCATGGCCCAGCATGGCCAGGAACTCGTCCTTGGCCTGGTTGGCATCCTCGGCCTGCTTCTGCGCGGCGCGGGCCTGGGCGAACAGGCGCACGTTGTCCAGCGCCAGGGCCGCACGCTGCGCCAGGTCGTTGATCAGCGCGCCGTCCTCGGCCGTGATGCGTCGGCCCGATTCGGCCTGCAGCACGGCCATCGCGCCGATGGTGCGGCCGCGCGCGATGAGCGGCACCACGCAGCCGGCGGTGATGCCGAAGGCCTGCACGAAGTCCCGCACCTGCGGATCGAGCACGGCCGGCATGCCTTCGTCGTCGATGTTGTGCAGGAAGCTGCGGCCGGTGGCCACGGCCCAGGGAAAGGTGCCCGGCGCATCGGCCGGTGCGGCGCGTGTCTCGACCAGCGCGGCGATGACCGCGGTGCGCGCCGGGTCGAAGTGATGCGTCAGCTTGCGCTGCAGCACGCCATGGCTGTCCAGCAGGTCGATGCGGCAGAGGTCGCCCACCGCGGGCACGATGAGTTCGCCGATGGCGCGCAGCGTGGCGTCCTCCTCCAGCGACTGCGCCAGCACGGCACCCGCGCTGACCAGCCGGGCCAGCCGCTGTTGCGCGGCCTGCGCCGTGACGCTGGCCGCGCGTTCGGCCTCCAGCAGTTGCTGGCGCTCCGCCTCGCTGCGCCGGCGCTGCAGCGAGGCGGCGGCCAGTGCGTCGGCCACGGCATCCACTTCGGGCACGCGCGAAGGCTCGATCTGCACGGGCTCGCCGCGGCCGAGCGCATCGGCCTGCTGGCGCAACCGCGCCATCGGCCGGGTGACGCCGCGCGAGATCCACCAGGCGGCCAGCGCCCCATAGGCCAGCGAGACCAGCAGTCCGCCTAGGTAGGCCATGTAGGTGCGGCGCCAGGGCGATTCGGCCAGATCGGCCGGTGCGCCCAGCACCACGAACCAGGACGCGGATTCCAGCCGCGCCACCGCCGTCAGCGAGCGCACGCCGTCGACGTTGGTGGAGGTGCCGACGCCTTCGGGCGCGGTGCCCATTTCCGCCAGCAGGCGGCGCAGCGTCTCGCTCGGTCCGCTGCCGCGCAGCCGCGCGTCGTCGATGTTGCGGGCCACCCGCCGCTCGCGCGAGTCGAAGACCGACACGGCCCAGCCCGCGGGCACGCGTTGGCGGCTAAGCACCGCGGTGATGGCCTCGGGCTGCACCACGGCGGTCAGCACCTGCAGGGTCTGGCCGTCGCGCACTACGGGGACACGCACGGCGAAGGCGAGGCGACCGGCCGGGCCCGGCACCATGGCGCCGATGGCCGGCATGCCCGTGCGCAGGACCTGGCTCAGGCTGTCCTGGTCGACCACCCGCTGCAGGCTGCCGCCCTCGCCCTCGGTGTTGAACAGCAGACGCCCGTCCGGGGCCGCCAGCACCAGGGCCAGCCATTCGGGATGCGAGCGCCGAACCGCGCTCGCCAAGCGGATCGCCTGCGCCAGGCCGGGGCCCGACGAGTTGCCTAGCGGCTCGGTCAGCGCCAGCGCCTCCAGGGCAGCGACGGTCAGGCGGACTTCGCTGTCGACGGCCGTGGCGACGGCCCGTGCGACGCCGAGGGTGGTGGCGCGATCCTGCGCCCGCTGGCTTTCGGCCAGCGCGTACAGCGCCAGCCCGCAGACGATGGCCAGCGGCAGGATGGCCATGGATGCGATCAGCATCAGCCGGCCCTGCATCGTGATGATGCGCATGCGTCTCCTCAGGGGGTGGGGCCGGACCGCCGGCTGGCGCGGCCGGGGGCGATTGTGCAGGATGGTCGCAGGGCTTGCGCCCCGGGGGTCATCCGGGGGACTCAGCCCGCCGCGGGCCGCCCCAGTGCCGCGAATTCCTCGTCGAGCAGTTGCAGGAAGACCTGGCCCAGCGTCGACAGCGGCCGGTGCGTGTTGCGGGCGGCCAGGAGCGGGAAGGCCGGCGCCTGCGGCACGGGCACCAGCACCAGCCGGCCCGGCGCGAAGGTGCGGGCCGACAGGTCGTCCACGAAAGCCACGCCGGCACCGCTCGCCGCCATGGCGCAGGCGGCATGGCCCGAACGCACCTCCACCGCGCGCCGCGGCACGATGTCGCGCTCGGCCAGCCAGCGGTCGATGACCTGGCTCTGCGGTGCCTCGGGGCTGTAGAGCACCAGCCGCTCGCGCAATGCGGCGTCGAAGTCGAAGACCGGCGCCGCCAGCAGGCGGTGCCCCGGCGCGAGGGCGCACATCAGGCGCCATTGGCCGATCTCGCGCAGGTCGAGCACGGGATGCTCCAGGGGCGCGGACGAGACGGCGAGGTCCGCGTCCTCCGCCACCAGCAGCTTGACGATCTCGCGCGTGGGCAGCGCCTCGAAGCCGACCTGGGCATCCGGAAAGCGCGCGAGCAGCCGCGCCGTGGCGCGCGGCACCAGCTCCAGCGCCGTGTTGGCGCTGGAGAGCACGCGCAAGGTGGCATGGGCGCCGAAGCGCAGGTGCTGCGCCACGTCCTGCACATGGCGCACGCCGCGGTAGACCTTGTCGACCTCCACCTGCAGCGCGCGCGCCTCCGGCGTGGCGAAGAGCCGGCCATTTCGCCGCTCGAACAGGGCCACGCCCAGCTGCAGCTCCAGGTGGCGGACCAGGCGGCTCACGCCGGGCTGCGACACATGCAGCAGCCGGGCGGCGCCGGTGATCGAGCCGGCACTCATCACGGCCCGGAAGACTTCGATCTGGCGCAGGTTCATGACAGGGGGCCCGGGCGCGGCGAGCCAGAACAGGAAAGAGTCATCAGCGGGCCCGACCATAACAGCCAGGCATGCCCGGCCGACACCTTGGTATTGGGCGGGCAGGCCGCGGCTTCCTAGGATCGGCCCCACGCCCGCCGCCCCTGCGCGTCCAGCGCCCGTGGCCGGGAAGCGCTTTTTTCCACAGGAGACACCCATGCAACGAATGCTTCGCCGCCGCTGGCTGGCGATGGCCGCCGCCACCGCCCTCGGCACCGCCGCCCTGACGCCCACGGCCTGGGCCCAGAGCTATCCCTCCAAGCCGATCACCCTGGTGGTCGGCTTCGCGCCCGGCGGCTCGGGCGACATCCTGGCCCGGCTCATGGGCGACGCGCTGGGCAAGGCGCTCGGCCAGACCGTGGTGGTGGACAACCGCCCCGGCGCGGGCGCCACCATCGCGACCAGCTATGTGGCCACGGCCCCGGCGGACGGCCACACGCTGCTGTTCGTGACCAGCGGCTTCCCGGGCAGCACCTCGCTCTACCCCAGGCTCAACTACGACACCGTCAAGACCTTCGCGCCGGTGGCCAAGGTGGGCGCCTCGCCGGTCGTGGTGGTGGTGCCCGCCGCCTCGCCCTTCAAGGACTTCCGCGCCGTGCTCGACGCGGCGCGCAAGTCGCCCGGCAAGCTCAATTACGCCGCGGGCGGCGGCGGAGCCACCACCACCAGCCTGGCGGCGGAATTCCTCAAGAGCGACGCGAAGGTCGACATGCAGATGATTCCGTACAAGGGCTCCGGCCCGGCCCTCACGGCGCTGCTGGCGGGCGAGGTGGACCTGGGCTTCGACATCCCGTCCAGCGCCCTGCCCCACATCCAGACCGGAAAGCTGCGCGCGCTGGCCGTGACCACGGCCAAGCGCTCGGCCGTGCTGCCCGAGGTGCCCACGGTGGCCGAGCTGGCGCTGCCCGGCTTCGAGGTCACCGGCTGGTTCGGCATCCTGGCGCCGGCCGCCACGCCGCCGGCCATCGTGGACCGCCTGAACCGCGAGGTGAATGCCGCCCTGGCGCAGCCGGCCGTGCAGCAGCGGCTGCAGGCACTGGGCGTGGAGCCGGGCGGCGGCACCAGCGCGGCCTTCGGCCAGTTGATCGCGACCGAGACGGTGCGCTACGGCGACGCCATCCGGCGGCTGGGACTGAAAGCCGAATGACGAGCGCGGTGCACGCAGGGGCCAGCCTCGGCCATGAGCTGCAGGCCGATCTCGTGGTCGCGGGCGGCGGGCTGGGCGGCATCGCCGCCACCCTGGCCGCGCTGCGCCAGGGGCTGCGCGTGGTGCTGGTCGAGGAGCTCGACTGGCTCGGTGGCCAGCTCACCGCGCAGGGCGTGCCCTTCGACGAGCATCCGTGGATCGAGCATGTCAGCGCCTCGCTCAGCTATGCGCAGCTGCGCCAGGGCATCCGGGCCTACTACCGCGACCACCTGCCGCTCACGCCCGAGGCGCGGCTGCATCCGCGGCTCAATCCGGGCCAGGGCAACGTCAGCACGCTCTGCCACGAACCCTGGGTGGCCGTGTGGGTGATCGACGCGCTGCTGGCGCCGCACGAGGCGGCGGGCCGCCTAGTCGTGCTGCGCGAGCACCGCATCGACGCGGCCGAAATGGAGCGCGACACCGTGCGGGCCCTGCATGCCTTCGACCTGCGCGAAGGCCGCCTGCGCGTGTTGCAGGCCCCGATGTTCATCGACGCCACCGAGATCGGCGACCTGCTGCCGCTCGCCGGCGTCGAGCACGTCTTCGGCGCCGAGGCCCGCGCGCAGACTGGCGAGCCGCATGCGCTGGACGAGGCCGATCCGTACGACCAGCAGGCCATCACTTGGTGCCTGGCGGCCGAGCTTCGGCCCGGCGAGGACCACACCATCGAGCGCCCGCGCGACTACGACCGCCTGCGCACGCTGCAGCTGCCCTGCTGGCCCGGCCCGCAGCTGAGCTGGACCCTGAGCGACTTCGTGACCCACCAGCCCCGCGTGCGCCCGCTGTTCGTGGGCCCGACCGATGAAGAGGGGCTGTACGACCTGTGGCATGCACGGCGCATCGCCTGGCGTGGGCACTTCGCGCCGGGCGCCTATGCCAGCGACATCACGCTGGCCAACTGGCCGCAGATGGACTACTGGGAGCAGCCGGTGGTCGGCGTGGACCGCACGGCGCAGCAGCAGGCCCTGCAGGCCGCGCGCGAACTGAGCCTGGCCTTCTTCTACTGGATGCAGACCGAGGCGCCGCGCCACGACGGCGGCGAAGGCTATCCGGAGCTGCGCCTGCGCGGCGACGTGCTGGGCACGGCCGACGGGCTGGCCAAGCAGGCCTACTACCGCGAAGGCCGCCGCATCGTGGCCGAGTTCACCGTGCTGGAGCAGCACATCGGCGTGCAGGCGCGGCCCGGCCACGACGGTGCCGAAGTCTTCGCCGACAGCGTGGGCCTGGGCGGCTACCGCATCGACCTGCACCCGAGCACACGCGGGCGCAACACGGTGGACATCGACGCCTACCCGTTCCAGATCCCGCTGGGCGCGCTGCTGCCGGTGCGGGTGGACAACCTGCTGCCGGCCTGCAAGAACATCGGCACCACGCGCGTGACCAACGGCGCCTACCGCGAGCACCAGACCGAGTGGAGCATCGGCGAGGCCGCCGGCCTGCTCGCCGCCTTCGCGCGCCAGCGCCGCACCCTGCCGCGGGCCGTGCGCAGCACGCCCGGCCTGCTGGCGGACTTCCAGCGCCTGCTGCAGCGCCAGGGCGTGATGCTGGCCTGGCCGCGCTTCGGCGCCCTCACGCCGACGCTGCGCACCGGCTACCAGACGGCGCGCTGAACCTCGGCGCAGCTGGCTCCGCCCGCCGATTCGATACCGCACCCAGCGGAAGCCCCGGATGCGCACGCCTTCCTCATCCTGGCGGCGGCGCCTTCAGGAACAGCTCCGCGCACACGCCGCGCAGCCAGCGGTTGCCCGCATCCTGGTGAAAGCGCGAATGCCAGTGCTGCCGCACCGGAAAGCTGGGAATGGGCACCGGACACGGCAGCACGCGCAGTCCGGCCTGCGCCGCCAGCGTCTCGCCGATGTGCCGCGGCAGGGTGGCGATCAGGTCGGTGGTCGAGAGGATGGCCGGCAGCCCCAGGAAGCCCGGAATGCTCAGCACCACGCGACGCTCGATCTGCAGCCGCCGCACCGTCGCGTCGAGCAGGCCTGCGCCGGTGCCCTGGACGATGCCGGCATGCGCCTCGCGGCTGTAGTCGGTCAGGCCGAAGGAGCGGGGACGGATGCGCGGATGGTCCGCATGGGCCAGGCAGATCCAGTCCTGCTCGTAGAGCGTCTGCTGGTAGAAGCCGGCCTCCAGCTGCGGAATGAAGCCCAGTGCCAGGTCGGCCGCGCCCGATTCCAGCTCGGCCGCCATGCCCGCATGGAGGGCCGCTGCCTCCAGCGCGATGCCCGGCGCCAGCGCCCGCACATGCGAGAACAGCCGCGGCAGCAGCGTGATGTGGCTGGCGTCGGTCATGAAGATGCGAAAGCGCCGCTGCATGGTGGCGGGGTCGAAGGGCGCGGGCGCCTCGGCGATGCTGCGCAGGCCCGCCAGCGCGCTGCGCACGGTGCCGATCAGCGCCTCGGTGCGCGGCGTGGGCAGCATGCCCTGGGCCGTGCGCACGAAGAGCGGATCGCCCAGTTGCTCGCGCAGACGGGCCAGCCACAGGCTCACCGTGGGCTGGCTCTGCCCCAGCTGGTCGGCCGCCCGGGTGACGCTGCCGGTGGCGTAGAGCAGGTCGATCAGCTGCAGCTGCCGGCCGTCCAGCAGTTGAAGCTCGCTCATCGGGCACCTCCATGTGAAAACGACATGGAGTGTATTTGACCCATGCGATTTACTGAATGGAGGTGGCGCCGAAGAATGCCGGTCAGTTCCAGGAGACTTTCTTTTGAAGATCGCAGTTCTCGGCGCCGGCGCACTCGGCTGCGCCATCGGCGGCACGCTGGCCACGGCCGGCAACGACGTGGTGCTCATCAACCGCAACGCGGCCCATGTCGAGGCCATCCGCACCCATGGCTTGCGGCTGCGCGGCCCGGAGGGCGAACGCCGCGTGGCCGTGCAGGCCGAGAGGGACTGCCGCGCACTCGGCCCCGTCGATCTGGTGATCGTGCTGGTCAAGTCCTTCCACACGCAGGCCGCCATCGCCGCCGCGACGCCGCTCATCGGGCCGCAGACGCTGGTGCTGTCGCTGCAGAACGGCCTGGGCCACGAAGACATCCTGGCCGAGGCCGTGGGCCGCGAGCGCGTGATCGCCGGCAAGACCTACGTGGGCGGCGTCATGCTGGCGCCCGGCCAGGTGCAGGCCGGCGTGGCCGGCAAGGAGACGCTGATCGGCGAACTGGACGGCAGCGACAGCCCGCGCGTGCGCCGCATCGCCGACACCTTCGAGGCCGCCGGCCTGCGCACCACCGTGAGCACCACGATCATGGGAACGATCTGGGACAAGCTGCTCATCAACGTCGCCACGGGCGCCGTGAGCGGCATCACCGGCCTGGGCTACGGCCCGCTCTACGCCATCCCCGAGATCGAGGCCACCGCCCTCGCCGCGGTGCAGGAGGCCATGGACGTGGCCCGCGCCAGCGGCGTGGCGCTGTCGTACACCGACCCCCGGGCCGCCTGGACCAAGGCCGCCGCCGGCCTGCCCGCGGACTTCAAGACCTCGATGCTGCAGAGCCTGGAGAAGGGCTCCATCACCGAGATCGACTTCATCAACGGCGCCGTGGTCCGCTGGGGCCAGCGCTGCGGCGTGCCCACGCCGGTCAATGCCACGCTGGTGGCCTGCATCAAGGGCATCGAGCATGCCCGCCACTGCCGCTGACCCCGCCCGGCCGACCTCATTCCACGGAGACACGACATGCCCCCCTTCACCCCGCCCACCACCGCCTATGTCGAGCACGTCGCCATCCGCGTGCGCGACATCCACTGGCACATCCGCTTCTTCCACGAAGTGCTCGGCATGGACGTGCGCGAGATCGACGGTCCCACCGAGGACCCGCGCCAGTACTGGACGCTCGGCGGCCTGCAGCTGATGGCCACGCCCGGCTTCGAGGCCGCGCCCAGCAACGACGCCGGCTGGCTGGCCCACCTGGGCGTGATGGTGGACGACCTGGAGGCCGCGCTGGCCGCCGCCGAGCCCTGGGGCGTGAAGCCGCTGCCGCAGGGTCGCAACTGGCTGCAGCTGCCCGACGGCCTGGCCGTCGAGCTGATCCAGGCCGCGCCCGGCAGCGTGGCCCAGGCCCTGGCCGTGAAGCCGCGCGGCTGACCTCATTCGATTCCGGAGACGAACACCCATGAAACTGACCCCGCCCCCGCAGCACTTCTCGACGCCCGAGAAGTACTGGGACGATGCCCGCGAAGGCGACACCTGCACCAGCCCCGAGTACGAGGTGACCGAGGCCCGCATCAATGCCTATGCCGAGCTGACCGGCGACTACACGCCGGTGCACATCGACGAGGACTATGCCAAGACCACGCCCTTCGGCACGCGTGTGGCGCATGGCCTGTTCGGTCTCTCGATCGCCGACGGCCTGAAGACGCGCAGCGAATACCGCTTCCTGCCCGGCATGTCGCTGGGCTGGACCTGGGACTTCCTGCTGCCCATCAAGATCGATGACCGGCTGCATGTGCGCTTCACCGTCACCGGCCTGCGCGCCTCGAAGAGCCGGCCAGGCTGGGGCATCGTCATCCTGCCCTCGGAGCTCATCAACCAGCATGGCGAGGTCGTGCACAAGGGCGAGCACCGCCTGATGATTCCGCGGAGGCCGGCATGAGCGCGGCGCCTGGCAACACCCAGCCGCTGCCCCTGGCCGGCATCCGCGTCATCGACTACTCGCACTTCCTGGCCGGCCCCTACGTGGGCCGCTGCCTGGCGGGGCTGGGCGCCGAGGTGATCAAGGTCGAGCGCCCCGGCAGCGGCGACGCCGGCCGCCACCATGCCTTCTTCGTGGGCGAAGACGATGCCTATTCCGGCTACTTCCTGCAGCTCAACATGGGCAAGCAGGGCCTGTCGGTCAACACCAAGGACCCGCGCGGCAAGGCGCTGATGCACAGGCTCGTGGACAGCGCCGACGTGTTCATCGAGAACTACCGCCCCGGCGCCCTCGACAAGCTGGGTCTGGGCTATGCCGAGCTGAGCGCGCGCAACCCGGGCCTGGTGTATTGCTCCATCTCCGCCTACGGCCACACCGGCCCCGACGCGCACCGCGCCGGCTTCGGCCTGATCGCCGAGGCCAAGAGCGGCATCATGCAGATGGTGGGCACGCCGGGCGAGGCACCGCCGCTGCTGCGCATCTCGCTGGGCGACATGTACACCGGCATCCATGCGGTGGCGGCCATCAATGCCGCGCTGCTGGGCCGCGTGAAGAGCGGCAAGGGCCGGCACATCGACATGGCGCTGTACGACACGCTGGTCTCCATGCACGAGTACGCGGTGCAGTGCTACACGCTGTCGGGCGGCCAGGTGCTGCCCGAGCAGACGGGGCACGACATGCCCACCTCGACGCTCTACGGCGTGTTCCGCGCGGCCGATGGCGACCTGGTGATCGCTGCGCAGGTGGACGATGCATGGAAGCGCTTCGCGGCTCTGGTCGAAGCCCATGGCGGCCCCGCCGGCTTCGGTGCGGATGCACGCTTCCACACCTCCACGGGCCGCAATGCGAACCGCCTGGAGATCCTGGCCGTGGTCAAGCCCTGGGTGGCGTCGCGCCGCGTGGCCGAGGTGCTGGCGCTGCTGGACGGCATCGACGTGCCCTGCGCCAAGGTGCAGCGCATCGACGAGGTGCTGGCCGATCCGCAGATCCAGGCCCGCGGCATGGTGGTGGAGCAGGAGCATCCGGTGCTGGGCAAGATCCGCCTGCCCAACCTGCCCTTCAGGTTCTCGGACTGCGACACCACCATCCGCCAGGTCGCGCCCGACCTGGGCCAGCACAACGCCGAAATCGCCGCAGCCCTCGGCTACAGCACCGACGAGATCGCCCAGATGCAGGCCGACGGCGTGCTCTACACCCAGGAGATGAAGTGATGAGCGCCCGCACGGCCGTTCCGAAGGGCGCTCGCACCGCAGGCGAAGCCGGAGGTACTTCAATGCATGACCAGTACGCCGTCATCGGCAACCCCATCGGCCACACCAAGTCGCCGCTCATCCACGGCATGTTCGCCGAGGCCACCGGCCAGGACCTGGTCTACACCGCCATCGAAGGACGCCTGGGCCAGTTCGCCGAGGACGCGCAGGCCTTCCGCGCCGCGGGCGGTCGCGGCATGAACGTTACGGCGCCCTTCAAGCTCGATGCCTTTGCCTTCGCCACCGAGCGCTCGGCGCGGGCCAGCCTGGCCGGCGCCGTCAACGCCCTGAAGTTCGACGGCGAGCGCGTGATGGCCGAGAACTTCGACGGCGTGGGACTGACCCGCGACGTGGTGGACAACCTGGGCTGCGCGATGCGCGGCAGGCGCGTGCTCGTGCTGGGTGCGGGCGGTGCCACGCGCGGCGCGCTGCTGCCCTTCCTGGAACAGGGCCCGGCCGAACTGGTGATCGCGAACCGCACGGTCGACAAGGCCACCGCCCTCGCCACCGAGCTGCGCGCCCACGGCCCGGTGCGCGGTTGCGGCTACCAGGAGCTGGAAGGCCAGCGCTTCGACCTCGTCTTCAACGCCACCTCGGCCAGCCTGCGCGGCGAACTGCCACCGGTGCCCGCGACGGTGTTCACGGCGGAGGGCCTGGCCTACGAGCTGGCCTATGGCAAAGGCCTGACGCCCTTCCTGCGCATGGCGCAGCAGACGGGCGTGAAGCGCCTGGCCGACGGCGTGGGCATGCTGGTGGAGCAGGCCGCCGAGGCCTTCGACTGGTGGCGCGGCGTGCGGCCCGACACGGCCGCCGTCATCGCCAGGCTGACCGTGCCCCTGCAGTGAGAGCGCAGGAGACAGCGCAATGAAGTTCCTCATGCTGCACGGCATCAACCACAACATGTTCGGCAAGCGCGACCCGAAGCAGTACGGCACGACCACGCTGGCGCAGATCGACGGCGAGCTGCAGGCGCTGGCGGGCGAACTGGGCGTCGCGGTCGAGTCCTTCCAGACCAACTACGAAGGCGCTATGGTCGAGCGCATCCACCAGGCCTACTTCGATGGCGTGGACGGTGTGATGCTCAACGCCGGCGCCTGGACGCACTACAGCTACGGCATCCGCGATGCGCTGGCGATCCTGACCTGTCCCATCGTGGAGCTGCACATGTCCAACATCCATGCGCGCGAGGCCTTCCGCCACCACTCGGTGTTCGCGGACATCGTGCAGGGGCAGATCGCGGGCTTCGGGGTGGACAGCTATCGGCTGGCGCTGCGCACGGCGGTGAACCACACGCGAGGGCCTGACGACCGGGTGCGGCCGATGGCGCTTCAGGCGCGGGCGGCGCGCAGGTCCTGCAGCCGCTGCTCGGCCTGCTGCCGCAGGTCGGCATACACGCTGCGGCCATGGGCATCGATGGCCACGGTCGCGGGACCCAGGTCCTCCACCTCCAGCGTCAGCAGGCGGAACTGGGCGATGTAGTCGGTCCAGTGCACGGCCACCACGCGCCGGATGGCCTGCGACAGCAGCGTGCAGCCGCCGCCGAGGAAGGACAGGTACACGCAGCCCTGCCGCTGCAGCGCCTGCACGCTGGCGTCGTCCAGCCCGCCCTTGCCGCCCACCAGCCGCAGGCCCGCACCTTCGATCAGGCGTGGCATGTAGGGGCTGTAGCGGGTGCTGGTGGTGGGGTTGAGGTACAGCGCCTCGTGGCCCTCGCCGTCCGCCCGCTCGCGGTTGAAGCAGCTCAGGTGGAAGAAGGCACCGTCCTGCAGGTCCACCGGCAGCGGCTCGCCGCGCGCCAGGTGGTCCACCATGCGCTGGTGCGTGGGCAGGCCGATGGACATGGTGACCGTGCCGCTGATGGTGACCAGGTCGCCCACCGCCAGGGCCTCGACCTCGGCGCGCTGAAGGGGCAGTCGCAGCGCCTTCATTCGATGCGCTCCACGCGGCCGTCGGCATGCAGGCGTGCCCGGGTGCGGCGGTTGATCCAGCAGTTCAGGCTGACGGCCACCGGCACGAAGCCGTGCGAGGCCGCGTAATTGATGTGCACCGCCATGGCCGTCGTGTCGCCGCCTGTGCCCATGGGCCCGAAGCCCAGTCGGTTGATGGCGGCGAGCAGGCGGCCTTCCATGGCGGCCAGCACGGGCTCCGGGTTGGTCTGGCCGAAGGGGCGCAGCACCGCCTCCTTGGCGATGCGGGCCGCATGGTCGAAGGTGCCGCCGATGCCCACACCCACCACGATGGGCGGGCAGGGCTGCGAGCCGGCGCGCACCACGGTGTCGAGCACGTAGTTCTCGATGGTCTCCAGCGAGGGGTAGACGAAGGTGTCCAGCGCCTCCCAGCGGCCCGTGCCCATGGCCTTGGGCGCGCAGGTGATGTCCACGTAGTCGGCCTCGTCCAGCAGGTCGAAGGTGACGATGGGCATGTCCTTGCCCGCATGGCTGCGCTCGTGCGTGAGCGGGTTGGTCACCATCTTGAGGATGGGCGGATCGCTGCGGGCCGCCATGCGGGCGAAGCCGAGGGCGATAGCCTGCCGCACCGGCCCTTCGAAGCGCACGCGGGTGCCGACCTTGATGCTGTAGGTGGGAATGCCCACGTCCGAGCACACCAGGCCGCCCGTTAGCTCCGCCGCCTCGGCGGACTTGAGCATGATGGTGAGCGTCTTGCGGCCGGTGTCGTTGCCCTCGCGCGGTACCGCGTCGCGCAGGGCGGCCTGGGTGTCGTCGGGCACCTTCTTGAGGGACCATTCGTAGAGGTCGGCCGCCACCTGGGCCACCTGTTCGCTGGTGATGGGCATGTCCGCTTCTTCCTCTCAGGCGGCCACGCCGCTGCTCTGCGCGCGCAGCCGCGCCAGGCCGTGGATGGTGGTGAGGGCCGGAACCGGCATCGCCACCGCGGCGGCGCATTCCAGCACCGCGCCGAGGATGGCGCCGATCTCCACCGGCCGGCCGGCCTCGAAGTCCTGCAGCATCGAGGTCTTGATGTGGCCCAGCGCCCTCGCCTGCGCGATGCGCCGTGCCGGCTCGATGTCCAGCGCCAGGCCGATGCGCCCGCCGATGCCCAGCAGCTCGTCCATCATGCGCACGAACAGGTCATGCAGCTCGGGCGTGTCGATCATGTCGTCGGTGTGTGCGCCGGTGAGCAGGCTCACCGGGTTGAAGCAGGCATTGCCCAGCAGCTTGAGCCAGATGTCGCGGCGGATGTCCTCGCTCACCTGGGCGTCGAGGCCCGCGCCCTTGAGCCGCTGCGCCAGCGCCTGCACGCGCGGGCTGTCGCCGCCGGCCGGCTCGCCCAGCAGCAGCCGGCCGCCGCTGTCGTGCTGCACCACGCCGGGTGCGGGGCAATGGCAGGCCGCGAAGACGCTCAGGCCTAGCACCTGCGACTGCGGCACCGCTGCTTCGGTGCGGCCCTCGGCGTCGACGCTGCGCAGCCGCAGGCCCGCGCAGCTGCGCCCACCGGCCAGGAAGTACCACCAGGGCAGGCCGTTGGCGGCGCTCAGCACCCGCGTGCCGGGATGCAGCAGGGGCGCGAGGCGCGGCGCCAGGGCGGGCAGCGCGGGCGCCTTGACGGTCAGCAGCACGATGTCCTGCGGGCCCAGGGCCTCGGGCGTATCGGCCGCGCGCACCGGCACCACCTGGCGCTCGCCCTGGCTGCGCAGCTCCAGGCCGCGCTGCTGCAGGGCCTGCAGGGTGGCGCCGCGCGCCAGCACGCTGACCGCCTCGCCGGCCAGTGCCAGCCGCGCGGCCAGCCAGCCGCCGATGGCGCCCGCGCCGACCACGCAGATGCGTGGGGCGGCGGGCTCCGCGCCGCCGGCTTCATTGAGCCCGGGCATGCTCATGAAGCCGTAGGCAGCGGATAGTCGTGCTCGTTGGCCACCTTGCCCGGCTTGCCCGCGAAGTCCATGCGCGGCGGGGCGAAGATGTCCAGCAGCCAGGCGCCGCCGTCGTTGGTGTTGCGGCTGGTGTGGATCACCTTGGGCGGGATCACCGTGAGCGAGGGGCTGCCGACCTGGATGGCCTCGTCCTCGCGCCAGTCGTTCATGTCGGCCGTCCACGGGTAGCGCATGTGGTGCACCCAGTCGCCGCGCAGCGCCAGCGAGCCCTGCTCGAAGTCCGTGTGCGAATGCGGGCTCAGCTTGCGCACGTCGCGCGCCACCATGCGCGGCGTCATCACGTTCACCATCAGGTTGGTGCTGCGGAAGATGCGCATGTTGCTGTCGGCCTGCGTGTGCTGCGCCAGCGGATAGTGCCGCAGCCGGAAGCCGTCGGCCGGCGTGGGCCAGGGCACGAGCGGCGCCACCTCGGGCGTGGGCCGGGCATAGTCGGCCGCATTGCCGGCCAGGGCCAGCAGGTCTGCAGCTTGGTGCGAGAAGACGCGGACCACCTGTCCGGCCGCCTTCATCACGACCCGGCTGTCGCCGGGCGGCACGATGGTCACGGACTCGGCACTCGCTTCGATGCTGGCGTCGCCCGCGTGGATGGTGGCGCCCGCATAGGGCAGGAAGACGAAGTACTCGTCGGGCTGGCCCTGGCGCGCCAGCGTCGCGCCGGGCTGGACCTCGCTCACGGTCACGATGAAGTTGGCGCCGCGGCTCACCCAGGTGCGGGCGCCATCGGCCTCGTGCGCGGGCGGCTCGTCATGGTGGCGGGCGACCGAGGCGGGGCGGATCGTGGAAGTGCTCATGCGTTCACCTTCGATGGGGAAGAGGAAGTCGGCGCGGCGGGCCGGGCGATGGCCTGCGCCGCCTGGCGCAGCAGCCCCTGGTCGGAGCCATGGATGAACCAGCGCACGCCGAGCGCGCGGTAGCGCTCGCGCTCGGCCTCGCTGCCGACGAACATGCCGACCAGCTTGCCGGCGGCCAGGCCGGCGCGGATCACCTGCTCGGTGGCCTCGGCCACCTCCGGCGCCTGGGCGCTGTCCAGGCCCATCGACAGCGCGAGGTCGGCGCGGCCGATGAAGAGCCCGGCCACGCCCTCGACGGCGGCGATGCCGGCCGCATTGCGCACGGCCTCCACGCTCTCGATCTGCGCCAGCACCACGCTGCAGTCGCCCTGGCGGATGGCTTCCTTCATGCCCAGGGCGCCATAGCCGGCCGCACGCGGCGAGCTGGAATAGCCACGGTCGCCGCCCACATAGCGGCAATGGGCGACCACTTCGCGCGCATCGGCCACGGTGTCCACATGCGGCACCAGCACGCCGGCCGCGCCCATGTCCAGCACCGACAGCAGGCCGGCGGCCGTGCGCTCCAGCACCCGCACGAAGAGCGGCAGACCGCAGCTGCGGCCCGCCATGAGCGCGAGGTCCAGCGCCGCGCGGTCGAAGGGCGCATGCTCGGCATCGAGCACCGCGAAGTCCAGGCAGGTGCCGCCGAGGATCTCCACGCACTGCGGCGAGGTGGTCTTGACGAAGGTGCCGACATGCCAGTCGTCGCCGGTGGGAAGAAGCGCGCGGGTCATGGGGTGTCTCCGGCAGGTTCGCCCGGCGGCCGCTGCAGGGCCGGGCGGTGGAAGGTCTCGCCCAGCGCGGCGTAGTACGGGCCGCCGAGCCGCGCGATGGGGCGCAGGCGCTGGCTGTCGACGTTGCGCCCGTCGTAGACGGTGCGCGAGAGGTGGAAGCTCAGCACCTCGCCGATGTAGAGCGTGTTGAGCCCGCGGCCCAGCGTGACGAACTGGTCGAGCCGGCATTCCATGTGGATGGGCGACGCCGCGATGCGCGGCACCGGCGTGTGCACGCCCGGCAGCAGCGCGATGCCCAGGGCCTCGGGCTCGCCGACCTCGGGCGGATAGTCGGCGCCGCACTGGTGCAGCGTCTCCATCACGTCCTCGGTCGCCACGTTGACGCAGAAAAAGCCGGTGTCGCGGATGTTGCGGGCCGTGTCCTTGAGCGTGCCCTGGCGCGTGCCGATGTTGACCGCCACCATGGGCGGGCTGTGGGCCACGTAGTTGTAGGAGCTGAAGGGCGCAGCATTGACGCGGCCCTCGCGATCCACGGTGGTGATCCAGGCCACCGGCCGCGGCACCACGATGCCGCAGATCAGGCGGTAGGCCGTGGCCGTGTCCAGGCCGCCGGCGGCGACTTCCTCGTGGTCGTTCACGCGCGCGCCTTGCTGCCGCCCTTGGCGAACACGCGCCGGCCGGTGTCGTGCCACACGGCCCGCTGCTCGGCCGGCGAGAGCAGGTCCGACGCATCGATCATGCGCTGGACCATGTCCTTGTAGGTGCCCGACGAGGTGCCGATGTCCGAGCCCCACATCACCCGCTCGGCGCCGAACAGGTCGACCGCACGCCGCAGCACCTGGTTGGCGGGAAAGCCTTCCTCGCGGCAGTGGTCGAGGTTGATGGAGGTGAACTTGAAGGAGATGCGCTCGCAGGCGGCCAGCTGCTCCCAGCGCGCGTCCATGCCGAAGTGCGGGCCGTCGTGCAGCTCGGGCTCCAGCAGGTGGTCCAGCACGATGCGCACGTTGCGGTAGCGCTCGGCCAGGGCCAGCAGTGCCGGCACGGCCGGGCCGCCGCCGCCCTGGGCCAGCACCTCCAGGTCCATCACGATGCCGGCCTCGTCCACGGCCTCCCAGCTCTTGAGCGCGTTCGGCGAGTCGAGCCAGGGCATGCTGCCGTCGGGCTTGCGGCCCCCGAACAGGCGCAGGCCCACCAGGTCGTGCTCGCGCACATAGCGGCGCACCAGCTCGGGCGTGCCGGGGTCTTCGGCATCGAGGATCACCACGGCGGAGAACAGCTCGGGATCGGCGTCCGACGAGTCCAGGATGTAGCTGTTGTCGTAGCGGTAGACCATGCGCTTCTGCACCGCGACGGCACCGTCCACGTTCTCCTCCTTCATCCACACGCGCATGCGCGAGACGTCGGGCACCTCGTTGATGGGGTTGGGGCCGTGGTGGCCGCCGGGCCGTCCGATCACGCCCGGCGGCCGATAGGGCGCATCGGCGGCACGTTGCATGGGGTTGCGCGGATAGCGTTGCTGGTCGTCGGCCACCAGGTGGGCATGCGCATCGAACAGCAGGGGACGGGTGTCGCTCATGGGTCAATCCAGGGTGATGTTGGTGGTCTCAATGACCTTCTTCCACTTGGCGCTGTCGCTCGCCATCAGCTGCACCAGCTGCTGCGGGCTGCCGCCGATGGGTGCGGCGCCGTACTGCTCCAGCCGGGCGCGGGCCTCGGGCGTTGCGATCACGGCATTGATCTCGGTGTTCAGGCGCGTCACCACGGCCTCGGGCAGGCCCTTGGGCCCGACGATGGCCATCCACACGGTGGCCTCGACGGGAATGCCCTGCTCGATGGCCGTGGGCACCTGCGGCAGCCCCGCGAAGCGCTGGCGCGAGGTGACGGCCAGGCCCTTGAGCTTGCCAGCCTGGATCTGCGGCACCAGCGAGGTGATGGGCATGGACACCGCATCGACGTTGCCGCCCACGGTGTCGGTGATGGCCGGCGTGTCGCCCTTGTAGGGCACGCCCAGCGCCTCGACCTTGGCCTGGCTCTTGAGCAGCTCGGCCGTGAGGTGGCCGATGGTGCCGTTGCCCGGATTGGCGATGCTCACCTTGCCGGGCTGTGCGCGGGCCCGCTCCAGCAGGCCCTGCAGCGAATCGACCTTGAGCGCCGGGCTCACGGCGATGCCCATCGGGATCTCGCCGATGGCGATCACGGGCGTCAGGTCCTTCTGCGGATCGAAGCGCAGGTTCTTGTAGAGGTACTTGTTGTTGGCCAGCGGGCCGGAGGTGGAAAGCGCCAGCGTGTAGCCGTCGGGCGCGGCCTTGGCCACCATGTCGGTGCCCAGGTTGCCGCCGGCGCCGGCGCGGTTGTCCACCACCACCGGCTGGCCCAGCTTCTCCGACAGGCGCTGGCCGATGAGCCGGGCCAGCGCATCGGTGCTGCCGCCGGCCGGGAAGGGAACGATCAGGGTGATGGGCTTGGCGGGCCAGTCGGCGGCCAGCGCGGGCAGGGCGGCGGCAAAGGCCAGCAGCGCCATGGCAAGGCGTCGTTTCATCATGCTTGTCTCCGTTGGAATGCCGCGATCATGCGCAGCCCCGACCCGCCCACCAAGCGGGCATTGCGGACTTTCCGCGCGGCGGAAAGTCAGCGGCGCGGCGACGCCAGCGCGTCCAGCGCCTGGGCGATGGCGGCCGCGGCCTGCTGCAGCGGCGGCACGAAGCGCTCCACGGCCTGCGCGGGCGTGAGCGCGGAGGAGAACCAGGTCAGCCCGATGGTGGCCACCACGCGCGGGCCTTCGAAGATCGGCACCGCCACCGTGGAGGACTCGGGCCGCACGCGCGGATCGCGCAACGCGTAGCCACGCGCGCGGGTCTCATCCAGCATGGCGCGGATGGCGTCGGCGTCGCCCACTTCGCGCTCTTCGGGATGGGGCGTGCGGGCCAGCAGCTCGATCAGGGCCTGCTGCTCCTGCACGTCGGCGAAGGCCAGGTAGGCCCGGCCCAGTGCCTGCGTGAGCAGGCTCAGCCGCATGTTGATCGTGGAATGGAAGAAGGACAGCGGCGACTGCGGAATGGTGCTGTAGCGCACCACCATCGCATCGCCGTCATGCACCGCCACCGAGACCGGCCACTTGAGCTCGGCCGTCAGCCGGTCGGCGATGGCCGAGGAGGCCTCCACGATGCGCGGCTCGCTGTGGTAGCCGCTGGCGAGCGAGGCCACCTCCGCCGTGAGGTAGTAGGCGCCGTACTGCGGCGCATGCCGCACGAAGCCGGTGGCCTGCAGGGTGTGCAGCAGCCGCACGATGCTGGGCTTGGGGATGCCCGTCTGCCGGTGCAGCACGTCCAGCGTGGAGACGGGCTGGCGGTTGAGCGCCTGCAGCAACGCCAGGGCACGGACGACGACGTTGATGGGCGGGGCAGAGGGCATGGGGCGATGGATTCTAGGAAGCCATCCGCCGGCACCACGCACCCCGCCACCGTCTGCATCAGACCCCGATTTCCAGCGACGCGATCAGCCCCTGCGCAAGGCGGAAGCGGTACCGGAGGTCCACCGGGCTGCCGGGGAAGTCGCCCCGCACATGCGCCGTGACGGTACACACGTCGTCCCGCGCCTCCAGCGCGAAGGGCTCGACGGTGTAGCGGTACTGCGTCGACGCCGCGGCCTTCCAGGCGCGTATCGCCGCCCGTCCGGCATGGGTGCGTCCCTCGTCCCTGACGGTGGCGTCCGCCGTGAAGCAGGCGCCCACGGCGTCCGGGTCCTGGCGGTCCGCTGCAAAGTAGGCGGTGATGGGCTGCGGAAGCTCGGTGGTCTTCATTCAGTGCTCCTGGATTGGGAAAGGCCCCACGATGCCTTCATTGGAGTGATTAGAGAATCCGCCAGAATCTTCATGGGTCATGAAGCAGGAGATACAGAATGCGCGGATCGGAATTTGCGGAGCTCCAGGCCTTCGCCGCCGTGGTCGAGCGCGCCAGTTTTGCGCGCGCCGCGGCCGCGCTCGGCCTCTCGCCATCGGCCCTGAGCCAGACCATCCGGCAGCTCGAAACACGGCTGGGGCAGCGGCTGCTCAATCGCACCACGCGCAGTGTGGCACCGACGCAGGCAGGCGCCCGGCTCTACGAGCAGCTGGTGCCTTTGCTGCAGTCGTTGTCGGCAGCTGTGGCCGAAGCCTCTGCCAGCGGGCAGATGGGCGGCGTCCTGCGGATCAACACACTGAGCATGGCCGCCCGGCAACTCATCGCGCCCCGGCTCGACCGTTTTCATCGCGCGCATCCGACGGTCATGCTGGACATCGTGGTCGACGATGCGCTCGGCGACATCGTCGCCGGTCGATTCGACGCGGGCATCCGGGTGGGTGGCCGGCTGGAGAAGGACATGGTCGCCATCCGGCTGACGCCGGACATCCGCATGGTGGCCGTGGCCTCGCCCGACTACGTGTCGCGCCACGGTGCACCGGCACGCCCGCAGGACCTGCACCAACACGCTTGCATCAACTGGCGGCTGGAGGCCGAGGGCCGCACCTACCGCTGGGAGTTCGAACGACGGCGCGAGCGAATGGAGGTCACCGTGACGGGACCCCTGACGACCAACGATGCCGGGTTGGGCCTCTCGGCCGCCTTGCAGGGCCTGGGCATCGCCTATGCATTCGATCAGGACGGCGTGTGCGCGCTTCTTGCCGAGGGGCGCCTGGTGCAGGTGCTGGCGGACTGGTCCATCACGCGACCGGGGCTGTTTCTCTACCACCCGAACCGGCGGCACATGCCGGCGCCGCTGCGCGCCTTCATCGACTGCCTGCTGGACCGAGATCAGCCCTCGGCGGCTTGGTAGTGCAACGCATCGTGCATGCGCCACTCGCCGCCGCCCAGCAGTTCGAGCACATGCGTGTGGTAGCGCAGCACGGCGGGCCGGTGCGCGATGCTGACCATGGTCGCCCCCGTGTCGCGCAGGCGCTGGTACAGCGCGGCCTCGGTGGCCGCGTCGAGCGCGCTGGTGGCCTCGTCCAGGATGACCACGCGTGGCCGACGGGCCAGCACGCGTGCGAAGGCCATGCGCTGCTGCTCGCCCATGGACAGCAGCTTCTCCCAGTCGTGCACCGCGTCCAGTCCGCCCACCCGCTCGGCCAGGCCGCCCAGGTGCACGGCATCGAGGATGTCGAGGAGCTGCGCATCTGTGTGCTTCGATGCATCGGCGGGATAGAGGATCTGGCTGCGCAGCGTGCCCAGCTGCATGTAGGGCCGCTGCGGCAGGAAGAAGACCTGCTCGGCCGGCAGGGTGCGCACCGTGCCGCTGCCGTTGCGCCACAGGCCGGCCAGGGCGCGCAGCAGCGAGCTCTTTCCGCAGCCACTGGGGCCGGCGATCATCAGTCCCTCGCCGGGATTGAGGCGCAGCGACAGGTCGCTGATCAACAGGCGGTTGAACTGCGGCGTATAGAGCGTCACGTTCTCCACGCACAACTCGTCGTCGCCGCATTCGCTCTGGATCTGCCCGGACGGCGTGCTGGCCACCGCCACGGCCGAGGGCGCCCGCACGCTGCCCGGCATCACGACCCCGGCCAGCGTGTGCAGCCGGTCGATGCCGGCCACGAAGCGGCTCAGGCCTTCGAAGTTGTCCACGATCAGGCTGACGGCACCGAGCACCGCCGCGAAGGCGCCACCCGCCTGGACGGCGCGGCCCACTTCCAGGTGGCCGGCCAGCACTTCGCCGGCCAGGATGATGCTGGGCACCACGAGCGTCAGCTGGCTGAAGGCGCGCTGGAAGAGGTTGAGCGAACGCTGCTTCTTGATGAGCCGGCCGTAGTTGGCGAAGGCGGCCTGGAAGCGGTTGTCCAGCTCGACGCGCTCCTGCGCCTCGCCGCGGTAGAAGGCGATGGACTCGGCGTTCTCGCGAAAGCGCATCAGCCCGAAGCGGAAGTCCGCCTCGCGCCGCAGCTGCCAGAAGTTCAGGCGGATGAGCGGCGCACCGAAGACATAGAGCGCCACCACCGTGCCCACCGTGGCATAGATCGCCAGGAAGAGCACCAGCATCTTCGAGATGGACCACAGCACCGCGCTGAAGGCCACCAGCTGCATCAGCGAGCCGAGGAAGATCAGCGCGTAGTTGATGGAGCGACCGGTGAAGGTGTTGATGTCCTCGCTGATGCGCTGGTCGGGGTTGTCCAGGTCCTGCCGGCTACCCAGCTCGTAGTAGCGCCGCTGCTGCAGGTAGCCATCGAGGAAGCGGTGCGTGAGCCAGCGGCGCCAGTGGTTGCCGAGGTAGTCGCGCATGTAGTAGTAGCCGGCGTACATGGGCGCGGCAAATGCCAGCACCACCAGGCTCCAGCGCACGGCGCTCCAGAAGCGGTCGGCGTCGCGGGCGGCCAGGGCCGACGTCATCTCGCCGGTGCGCGAGATCAGCATGACCGCCAGCTGCGTTTCGCACAGCATCACCACCAGCAGGATGCCGAGCAGGCTCCAGGCCTTGACCCGCTGGTCGCCCACCCAATAGGGCCGGGCAACCTCCATGAACTGTCGCCATGCCGCCATCGACAGGGTGGGTGCGCGATGGCGGTTACGCCTCTGGCTGCGGATGCGCGGCGTGGGCGAGGCAGGATCGTCGGTGGGCGTAGGAGGCGCGATGGCGGACATCAGGGGTCTGAAGTCAGGAACGGGGGAGTGCTCGTCTTGCGCGGGAACCGCGCGGGCACGGGAGGCTTCAGACTCGGTCGATGAAGAAGACGACGTCAGCAGCAGCCCAGATGGGCCTGGACAGCGCGGCCAGACAGGCCGGCCTGCTCGACAGCGCTGGCGAGGTGCGATTCGTCCACCCCCAACTCCTGGGCGAAATGGCGCATCTCGAAGCGGTCGTTGACGTTGATGTCGGAGCGCTCGCTGCGACGCAGCGCGAAGGGCTCTTCGGCAAGGTACTTTTCCATGGAATGCATGACCGGCTCCGGGACGTTCGTGGGTTTTGATCGCGTGGCACGGATGATCCCGGTGCCCGGGCCCAGGCCCCTCGCGGACGGCGGCTGAACCCGGTGAAGTCCGCCGCCTACGCGCGGCGCAGGCGACCATCCCGCGCGCCGACCCGGCCCGCTCGCAGAGCCTCAGCGTCCGGTCTGGCGCATGGGCATGCGGTCGATGGTGCGGAAGATCTCGTCCAGGTCGACCTCCGCCGCCTGTCGCACCTTGGCGCCGCCGTCCTTGCCGACCAGCACCAGCTGCGCGGGCGCATCGGCGCGCAGGCCCAGGGCGGCGAGCAGCGCCCGGGTTTGCCCGGCGGTCAGTGCCCGGCCATCGCGGCTGCCGGTGCCGGCCACCACGCGGTAGAAGACCATCTCGCGCTCGATGAAGGCTTCGCGCGGGGCCGTGCGGGACAGTGTCTCTTCCACCCGGCGCAGCAGCGGGTCGTCCGACCGCGGCGCGACGACCACGAGCGGCCGGGTCTTCCAGCGCTCGGCCTCCAGCGGATTGGCGTCGGCCGCAAGGGCCGATCCCAGGGCGGCCAGGCCAGTGAGGGCGAAGGTGGCAGTGCGAAGGGTCTTGGTCATGGTGGGCTGGGTTCCCAGGGACGGCAACAACGATGTTGTGCTGAGGCTCTCGCGGGGCGCCGGGTTCCGCCGTCGCCGGCCACGCCGAGCCGGCGTCGGCCCGGTCCGGCCGCGCGTGCGCGCATCATGCTCGCGTTTGTGCCACTGCAAGGGCCCGCTGCAGCGGTGTAGCCTGGGCGTTCGATCCCGACCCGCTGCTCGCCATGCCACCCGCCATCGATTCCCAGACAAGCCCTGTGCCCGACACCGACCCCAGCCGCACGCTCCAGGCCCTGCTCGACCAGCGCTACAGCTGCCGCGGCTTCCTGCCGCAGGAAGTGCCCCGGGCCACCATCGAGCGCATCCTCCAACTGGCGCAGCGCACGGCCTCGTGGTGCAACGCCCAGCCCTGGCAGGTGGTGGTGACGCGCGGCGCGGCCACCGAGCGCCTGCGCAACGCGCTGCTCGCGGCGCAGACCCAGCCGCCCCAGCCCGACTTTCCCTGGCCGCGCGAGTACCACGGCGTCTACCAGGCGCGGCGCCGCGAATGCGGCCTGGCGCTGTACGACGCCGTCGGCGTCGCCAAGGGCGACCGCGAGGCTTCCGCACGGCAGGCGCTGGAGAACTTCCGCTTCTTCGGCGCCCCGCATGTGGCCATCGTCACCAGCGACGAGGCGCTGGGCGTGTATGGCGCCGTCGACTGCGGCGCATTCGTCTCCAACTTCATGCTGGCCGCCACCAGCCTGGGCGTGGCCACCGTGCCGCAGGCGGCGCTGGCCTCGCGCGCGGACGTGCTGCGCGCGCAGCTGGGCCTGGCGGCCGACCGGCGCGTGGTCTGCGGCATCTCCTTCGGCTTTGCGGACGACACGCATCCGGCCAACGGCTTCCGCACCACGCGCGCGGGCTTGGACGATGTGCTGACCTGGGTCGAAAGCTGAGCGCCTGCAGGCACAGGCCAGGGCGCCCTGTGCTGCGGTCTCCCCTCATGGCAAGGCGTGGGCCGGGTGGCATGATCCCGGCCCGGCCTCCGGTCGGTTCCTGAAGCATTCCAACACCTAGACAGACAGGACCCTCGCCATGACTCTCGCCCCTTCGCGCCGCCGCGCGCTGCTCGTTGCCCTTTCCACCGGCCTGCTGGCCGCCGGCGCCTCGGCGCAGCAATGGCCCACCAAGCCCATCCACTTCGTCGTGCCCTTCTCCGCGGGCGGCGCCAATGACCTGATGGGCCGCGCGGCCGCCGACGGCGTCTCCAAGGCACTGGGCCAGCCGGTGGTGGTGGACAACAAGCCCGGTGCCGGGGCCATGCTGGGCACCGACGTGGTCGCCAAGAGCGCGCCCGACGGCTACACCTTCCTGATCAGCGCTGCGGGCGTGGTCTCCAACAGCATGATCCGCAAGGTGCCCTACAAGGACAGCGACCTGGTGCCGGTGGCCATGATCGGCCTGGCACCCTCGGTGATCGTGGCGCCCGCCAATTCGCCCTACAAGGACCTCACGGACTTCGTGAACAAGTCCAAGCAGGGCCAGGGCCTGCACTTCGCCACCGCCGGCACGGGCAGCACGCCACACTTCGTCGAAGGCCTGCTGGAGAAGAACTACGGTGCCAAGCTCGACGTGGTGCCCTACAAGAGCGGCTCCGAGTCGATCACCGCCGTGCTCAGCGGCCAGGTCGACGCCACGTCGGAAGCCAGCATCGTGGTGCTGCCCTACATCAAGGCCGGCAAGCTCAAGGCGCTGGCCACCACCTGGACGCAGCGCATCTCGGCCTATCCCGAGCTGGCCACGGCTACCGAGCTGGGCTTCAAGGACATCCGCATCGCCCACTGGGCGGGCGTGCATGCGCCCGCCGGCACGCCGCAGGCCATCCTCGACAAGATGGCCGAGGCGGTCGACAAGGCGATGAAGGACCCGGCCACGGTCCAGCGCCTCAAGGGCATGGGCATCGAGCCCGTGGGCGGAACGCGCGCCAGCTTCGTCAAGTTCGTCGACGAGGAACGCGCCCGCCTGGGCGCGGTGGTCAAGGCCACGGGCATGAAGGAGGAGTGAGCGCCGCGACGGGCTGACAGGCCGCGCGGGCCAGCCTGAACGGCGTCTGAAACAAGTGGTCAGGGAGGATTCACGGCGCGCTCCTAGCATCCGCCGCATGCCCTCCGACCGCGCCCGAGCGCCAGTTCATCCATCGTTCACGCACGCATTGCGTCGTCGGCGCGGCGCTCATGGCCGGGCTTGCAGGAGCACCGCGTGACGCGCCCGGACATGGCCCTCTTCCTGGCGATGACGGCCGGCGGCTCGCCTGCGTCGTGGCTGCTTTCCATCGCCGAAGTGCTGGCCCGCTTCGGCCCCTGCGCCAGCGCCGGCGTGATGCTCTGGGCCGGCATCCGCCGCCGCGACGAGCGCGGCTACCTGCTCGCGCTGCTGTGCATGGCAGCCGTCGCCTCCCTCGTCGCCCACGCGCTGGCCAGTGCCCTGGGCTATCCGCGGCCCTTCATGCTGGGCCTGGCGCCGAGCCACATGCCGCATGGCGGCAGCGACGGACTGCCGAGCACCCATGCCACCGTCATGGGTCTGGTCGCCTTCGGCATGCTCGTGCGCCGGCCCCTGCGCCCCTTCGGGGCCACGGCCATGTTCCTGGCGCTGGCCACGGGCTGGGCACGCATCCGTGTCGGCGTGCACTTCCCCTTGGACGTTGTAGCGGGCCTGGGACTCGCTGCCGCCCTGCTCACGGGCTTTCTGGCCCTGCAGTGGCAGCTGCGCATCCGGCTGGGCGCCCAAGCGGTCATTCCGCAGGCGCCACCGGCCCCCTCTTCGGCCATCGCCCCCTCGCATCGAGAAGAACCGCTGCCATGAACGCCGTCGTGCATGCCGCTCCCCCACACCTCAAGGTCGTCGAGACCGAGGAGGTCGTCGCCCAGCCTCCCGCCCACAAGGCTGCGGCGAGCCTGTCCTGCGTGATCCCCTGCTACAACGAGGCCGCCAACCTGCGCCTGCTGCTGCCCTTGCTCGAGCAGCTGCTGCAGGGCAGCGGCCTGCACTGGGAGGTGATCGTGGTGGACGACGGCAGCCGCGACGACACCGCCGAAGTGGCGCGGATCTGGTGCCAGCTGGCGGGCTTCCGGCTGGTGCGTCTGTCGCGCAACTTCGGCAAGGAAGCCGCGCTGAGCGCAGGCCTGAAGGCGGCGCGCGGCGACGCCGTGGTGTTGCTCGACGGCGACCTGCAGCATTCGCCCCAGCTCATCGGCAAGATGGTCGAACAGTGGCGCGGCGGCGCCGAGGTGGTCTACGCGGTGCGCGAGAACCGCGCCGACGAAGGCACGCTCAAGCGCGTGGGCACGCGGCTCTTCTATCGCGTGGTCAACATCGCAAGCCGCACGCCCCTGCCCGAGGACGCCGGCGACTTCCGGCTGATGGACCGCAAGGTCGTTGATGCCCTGCTGGCCCTGCCCGAGCGCAACCGCTTCATGAAGGGCCTGTACGCCTGGGTGGGCTTCAAGACCGTGGCCCTGCCCTACACGCCGGCGCCGCGGGCCGAGGGCCAGAGCCGCTTCGGCGCGCTGCGGTTGCTCAACCTGGCGCTGGACGGCATCACCTCCTTCACCACCTGGCCGCTGCGGCTCATCAGCGTGATCGGCTTGCTGCTGGCCGTGCCGGCACTCGGCTACGGCATCTTCCTCGTGCTGGACCATTTCATCTCCGGCAGCGACGTGCCCGGCTGGTCCACCATCGTGGTCAGCCTGATGTTCTTCATGGGCATCCAGCTGGTGTCGGTGGGCGTCGTGGGTGAGTACGTCGGCCGCATCTTCGAAGAGGTCAAGGCCCGGCCGCTGTTCCTGGTGCGCGAAGAACACGGCCACGGCCTGGCGGAGCGCACGCCGTGAGCACCGCCGCGCCTGCGCGCGGCACGGCGTCGTGGTGGAAGGGACATGCCGCCTTCCTGCTGATGGTCGGCATGTGGCTGGCCTGGACGGCCGGCCTGCGTCCACTGACCGCCCCGGACGAGGGCCGCTACGCCGGCGTGGCGCGAGCCATGCTCCAGTCGGGCGACTGGCTGGTGCCGCGGCTCGACGGCCTGCCCTTCTTCCACAAGCCGCCGCTGTTCTACTGGCTGGCCGCCGCGGCCATGCAGGTCTTCGGCGTGCACGAATGGGCGGCGCGCGTGCCTTCGGTGCTGGGCGCGTGGCTGGCGGCCGCCTCGCTCTACACCTTCCTGCGCCGGCATGCCGACCTGCGGCTGGCACGCTGGGCCACGCTGGCGCTGTGCACCAGTCCCTTCTTCTTCGTCGGCGCCCAGTTCGCCAACCTCGACATGCTGGTGGCGGGCTGCATCACCGCCACCGTGGCCTGTGCCGCCGACGCGCTGCGGTGCCTGGAGGAAGACCGCCCCTGGCGCAGCGCCCTGGCGCTCGCCTTCGCCGCGGCGGCGCTGGGCCTGCTCGCCAAGGGCCTGATCGGCCTCGTACTGCCCGGCGGTGTGATCGTGCTGTGGGCATTGCTCGCACGCCGTGCCCGCGTGGCGCTGCGCATGGCCGTGTGGTGGCCGGGCTGGCTGCTGCTGATCGCTATCGCCGGCCCGTGGTTCGTCGCCATGCAGCTGCGCTATGCCGAGTTCTTCGACTACTTCGTCATCACGCAGCACTTCCGGCGCTTCGCGGACAGCGGCTTCAACAACGAGCATCCGCTGTGGTTCTACGGACCGGTGCTGCTGGGGCTGTGCCTGCCCTGGACGCTGTGGCTCCTGCTGTGGTGGCGCAAGCCTGGGCCGGCGCCGACCCGCGGCACCTCCGGCCTGCCTCTGCTCATGCTGGTCTGGATGGGCGTGGTGGTCGTCTTCTTCTCGCTGCCGCGCTCCAAGCTGGTGGGCTACGTGCTGCCCGCCCTGCCCCCGCTGGCCGCCCTGGTCGCGCTGGGCATGGCGCGCGTGCTGGGCGCCTCGCCGCGCCGCGGGCGCGTGCTGGGTGCCACCGGCATCGCGGCCGCGCTGATGTGCGTGGGCGCGGTCGGCCTGGCCGCCCACCTGGGCACGCCGCCGGATTCGCGGCTGCGGCTGCCTGCGGGCCAGTCCGTCCAGCCGGGCGATCGGGTGGTGATGCTCGACCGCTACTACTACGAACTGCCCTTCTACTGGCAGCTGCACGGCCCGGTGGTGGTCGCGGCGGACTGGCGGCCCGCGGTGGCCCAGGCCAGCGACAACTGGCGCAAGGAGCTGGCCGACGCCGGCGACTTCGAACCCGCCGCCAAGTCCGCCTGGCTGCAGTCCATCGATGCGCAGCCGGCGCGCATCTGCGGCCCGGGACGCACCTGGGTGATCGGCCCGTCGAACGCGCAGCTCGTCGCGCCGTGGGTGCTGGGCATGCAGCTCGTCACCTTCGATGCGGAGATCGCCGTCTGGCGCCACGACGGCCGTGCCGGCGAAGCGGTCGATTGCCTGGCGGGTCACGCCACCCCCGGCGCATTGCCGGCCTGGCAGGGCGCCTCATGAGCAGCGACCGACCGGTCTTCCTGCGCCGCCTGTGCGTGTGCGCCGACGACTATGGCCTGTCCACGGGCATCGACGGCGCCATCCTGGCGCTGATCGACCGCGGTGTGGTCACCGCGACCAGCTGCATGGTGCTGCGCCGGACCTGGACGGCCGATGCCCCCGCGCTGCGCCACCGCCCGGGCACGCAGGTGAGCGTGGGCCTGCACCTGGACCTCACGAATGTGGACGGCAGTGCCCGCGAGGCCAGCCTTGCAGGCCTGGCAGGACGCAGCATGCTGCTGCCGCGCAGCACACGCCACTGGCGCCCGATCGTGCGCGAACAGCTGGACCGCTTCGAGGCCGAGATGGACCGCCCGCCCAGCCATGTGGACGGTCATCGGCACGTGCACCAGCTTCCGGGCGTGCGCGAGACCCTGGCCGAACTGCTGAACGAACGCTACGGCCGTGACCTGCCCTGGCTGCGCGGCACCCGCCCGGGGCCGGCGGCGGGGCGCGTCGCGTTCAAGCAGCGGGTCATCCACGGCATGGGTGGCCCGGGCACGCAGCGCCTGGCCCGGCAACGGTCGATCCCGATCAGCGGGCGGCTGCTGGGCGTGTACGGCTTCGACTGCGATGCCGTGGCCTACGCGCACGCACTGGACGACTGGCTACGCCAGAGCCGCGACGGGGACGTGCTGATGTGCCATCCCGCCATGGACGACACGCCGCACGACGGCATCGCCGCCGCGCGGCGCCAGGAGTTCGAGGCGCTGCGGGCGCTCGACCCCGCAGCCGTGGCGCGGCGCTGGAGCGTGCGGCTCGCGCCACTCAATCCCCGCGCCGGCCTGCGCGCCTGAGCGGTCGCCCTTCATCCGGGCTGCAACCGCGCCGCTGCGATCAGGTCAGCACCGGCGCACAGGCCGACCTGCGCCGAGGTCAGAGCCCGTGCCGCCGATGCCACTCGGCCAGCGATTCCTTCGGGTACTGCTCGAAGCGCGCATCGCCGGGCTGGCCTTCGACCTGAACCCACGGCGCCCTCGAATCCAGCATCATGTGCACGTTGTCGGGCGGGACGGGGAGCGGGGTGTCGATGGCGCCGGCATGCGGATGGATCAGGTCGGGCCAGCCCTCGTCATAGAGCCACAGGGCCGTGCCGCAGTGCCCGCAGAAATGCCGCTGGCCGCTGCTTTCCTTGCCGTCGATGGTGGCGCGATAGACCCGCAGCGCATCCTGGCCGCCGTGGATCTTCAGGCTGCGCGCATCCGCACCCAGGTTGATGGCATAGCCGCCCGTGCCCGCCGTCTTGCGACAGATCGAGCAGTAGCAGCGCATGAAGGGGACGGGCTCCTGGGATTCGACGCTGAAACGCACGCGGCCACAGTGGCACGATCCGTCGAGATGCATGGCGGGACTCCTGGTGGAACGGCAAGGTGCACGAGCCTAGTCCGTCGACACGCCAGCGGCGTCAGCCGCAGCGGCATGCCGCCTGTAGGCAGCGGCCCGGCCGGATGACGTCAGCCCGGCCGCCATGAGCCGGGCGCGGGCACTTCCCTCGGCCCCATGTCTCAGGCAGGCGGATCCACATCGGTGGCGACCGCATCCTCGTCTTCCGCGGACCCCGCGATCGCCTGTGCCAGACGCACCGCTTCGGCCAGGGCGGTGAGCTGGCCGAGGTGCTGGCCCGCCAGCTTCTGCAGCTTGCGCCGGCCCTTGGGCAGCAGGTGTACCTCCGTCTGGCGCCGGTCAGTGCTGCTGGGACGCCGGCGGACCAGCCCCGCGTCTTCGCAGCGCGAGACCAGCGCCACCACGCCGTGCACCTGCGCCTGCAGACGCTCCGCGATCTCGGTGATCGTGGCCCAGTCGCGCCCGGGGAAGCCCTGCGTGTGCAACAGCAGTTGGTAGTGCAGCACCGTGATGCCTTCTTCGCGCGCGGCGTCCTCGCTGAAGCGCAGGAAGTTGCGCAGCTGATAGCGGAATTCGGACAAGGCTTCCAGTCGGCGCTTCTGCGCCGCCGCCGCAGAGGCGGCCGCTCCTTCACTCATTCGGTCTCCCCACGAAAGTTGCCGGCGACTTTAGCCGCCCTGCGCCATGGGCCACATGAGCATTTGGAAAGGGTAATTACTCATGTTGTGATGTATTTTTGCTCATAACATGATGTATCTGAACAGCCACTGACGTCCGGGCCTGCATGGGCCTCGCCGGGTCAGGGCGTCGCCGGAACGCACCTCGCGCTGCCCGGCCTTCTCCCACGCGCGGCATCGCCGCGCATCCACACCTCCATCGCGATGAAGATCCAAAGCCAGAAGGACTTTTTTTCCGGCCTCATGTTCACGGCCGTGGGTACGGCCTTTGCCATAGGCGCCACCCACTACAACGTGGGGGACGCCGCCCGCATGGGCCCCGGCTACTTTCCCTTGATGCTGGGCATCGTGCTGGGACTGCTGGGGCTGCTGGTCATGGCCAGCTCGCTGGCGCGCGGTGATGGCGGCGACGGCCGCATCGGCGCGGTCGCCTGGCGGCCCCTGACGCTCATCATCTGCGCCAACCTGGCTTTCGGCGTGCTGCTGGGCGGCCTGCCCAGCATCGGACTGCCCGCCATGGGGCTCGTGCTGGCGATCTATGCGCTGACCTTCATCGCCAGCCCCGCGGGCCCGAGCTATTCCTTCCGGACCACGCTGATCCTGGCCACCCTGCTGGCCATCGGCAGCTACTTGGTCTTCATCGTCGGCCTCAAGCTGCAGTTCCAGGTCTGGCCGACCTTCATCAGCTGAGGACGCCACCATGGAATTGCTCGACCACCTCGCGCTCGGCTTCGAAGCCGCCTTCACCCTCCAGAACCTCGTCTACGCCTTTGTCGGCTGCCTGCTGGGCACGCTGATCGGCGTGTTGCCCGGCATCGGCCCGGTGGCCACCATCGCCATGCTGCTCCCGGCGACCTACGCGCTGCCCCCGGTGGCCGCGCTGATCATGCTGGCCGGCATCTATTACGGCTCGCAGTACGGCGGCTCCACCACGGCCATCCTGGTGAATCTGCCAGGCGAATCGGCCTCGGTGGTGACGGTCATCGACGGACACCAGATGGCCAAGCAGGGTCGGGGCGGCCCCGCGCTCGCGGCGGCGGGGCTGGGCTCCTTCTTCGCGGGCTGCGTGGGCACGGTCATCCTGGCGGCCTTCGCGCCGCCACTGACCGAACTGGCCTTCAAGTTCGGCCCGGCCGAATACTTCAGCCTGATGGTGCTGGGCCTGATCGGCGCCGTCGTGCTGGCCTCGGGTTCGCTGCTCAAGGCGGTGTGCATGATCATCCTCGGCCTGCTGCTGGGCCTGGTGGGCACAGATGTGAACTCGGGCGTGGCCCGATACAGCTTCGACATTCCCGAGCTGACCGACGGCATCAGCTTCATCGCGATCGCCATGGGCATCTTCGGCTACGGCGAGATCATTTCCAACCTCGCCAAGCCCGAGGAGGACCGCGAGGCATTCACCGCCAAGCTCAACGGCATCTGGCCCACGCGCGAGGACTTCAAGCGCATGACGCCGGCCGTGCTGCGCGGCACCGCGCTGGGCTGCTCGCTCGGCATCCTGCCCGGCGGCGGCTCGCTGCTGTCGTCCTTCGCGTCGTACACGCTGGAGAAGAAGTTGCGCCTGAAGCCGGGCGAGATCCCCTTCGGCAAAGGCAACATCCGCGGCGTGGCCGGCCCCGAATCGGCCAACAACGCAGGGGCGCAGACCTCGTTCATTCCACTGCTGACCCTGGGCATCCCCGGCAATCCGGTGATGGCGCTGATGGTCGGTGCCATGACCATCCACAACATCCAGCCCGGCCCGCAGGTCATGACCAGCAACCCCGAGCTGTTCTGGGGCCTGATCGCTTCGATGTGGATCGGCAACCTGATGCTGATCATCCTGAACCTGCCGCTGATCGGCATGTGGATCAAGCTGCTGTCGATTCCCTACAAGTGGCTGTTCCCGGCGATCGTGCTGTTCTGCGCCATCGGCGTGTACTCGACCAACAACAACACCTTCGACATCTGGATGGTGGCCATCTTCGGCGTCATCGGCTACGGCTTCATCAAGCTGGGCTGCGAACCGGCACCGTTGCTCCTGGGCCTGATCCTCGGCCCGATGATGGAGGAGAACCTTCGGCGTGCGCTGCTGCTGTCGCGCGGTGACTGGGGCGTGCTGGTGACACGGCCCATTTCCGCAGGGCTGCTGGTGGCCGCCGTGGTGCTTGTCGTCATCGTGCTGATGCCCGCCGTGCGCTCCCGGCGCGAGGAAGCCTTCGTGGAGGCCTGACAAGGCGGCCCTCCAGGCGCGGCCCTCGCGTCGGACGGGGCCAGATGGCGCCGTGCCCAAGGTCCTACGACGCTTGGGCGCGATGGCCCAGCATTCACAGGCCCGGCGTCGTCCATCCTCCAGGGCAACTTCAATCTGCCCGGACCCGTTCGATGTTCCAGTCTCCCTCCTCTTCTTCTTCCGCCGTTTGTCAGGCGACCCGTCGGCGCATGCTCGCGACCCTCTGCGTGGGCTGCATGGCCGGCGCCATGTCGGTGGTGCAGGCCCAGCCCAACAGCAAGGACCCCGACGAGGTCACGCTGCGCGGCGACATGAGCAACGGCGACCGCGTCTTCCTGCGGTCGGCGGGTGGCCTCGTCGTGCGCGACCGTGAGATCGGCAAGCTGGGGCAGCGGCGCTTCCAGAAACCGGCGCTTCGCCAATGGGCTGCGTCGCTGGAGAAGCGCTCCGACACCCTGTATCGCGCCATGACGGACTACGCCGAGCGCCACAAGACCAACCTGCCCCTGGACATGTCGGAAGCCTCGCGCCGCATGGTGGACCGCGTGGCCGAAAGCAAGGGCGCCGAATTCGATCGCGACATGGTGCGCACGATCCGGGCACTGCTGGAAGAACAGGTGCGTGTGTTCAGCGATTCGGCCGAAAGTGCGGAGCATCGGGATGTCGGGGCGCTGGCACGGCGTGCTGCCGACGACCGCCGGGCATTGCTGCAGGCGCTGGACAAGGCCTCGCCCCGCCGCTGAGCGCCACCCTGGCGCAGCCCGCCCCAGGAGAGGGCACCTGCGGCCGGCGATGACCATGTCGCCGCGCATGAAAAAACCCGGTCGGCCGCGAGGCCGCCGGGCGAAGTCGCAGCAAGGGTGCTGCGAGGAGACCATCTCCCCCAAGCATGATCCGGGCCAGCACCGGCCGCGCCCTCCGCGCGGCCTACAGCAGCCAAGGTCGGGCGCCGACGGCTGGCGCGCCGACGGCTGTCCAACATCGGTCGATGAAAGACAACGAGGCGCCTGTGCTGCTCGATCCCTCCACCCCCCAGCCCACGGCCCCTGTCGCCTCGGACCGTCCCGCTTCGCCCACCAACACCGGTCGCTGGGCCCGTATCTGGCCCACGGTTCGCCGCTGGGCCGTGCCCGTTCTCGGCTTGCTGGTCCTGGCGATGCTCATCTCGCATGCGCACAAGGTCGATTGGGCGGGGGCATGGGCGGCGCTCAAGCGCTATCCGGCCACCGTGCTGCTGGAGGCCGCCGTCCTGGCCCTGGCGAGCCACGCGCTCTATGGCTGCTTCGACCTGACCGGGCGACATCACACGAAGCACGGCCTGCCCGTGATGCGCACCTGGGCCATCGCGGTGGCGAGCTATGGCTTCAACCTGAACCTGGGCTCGCTCGTGGGCGGCGTGGCACTGCGCGCGCGTCTCTATGCACGAGCGGGTCTGGACGAAACTAAGGTGGGCCAGATCATCGCGATGAGCCTGAGCACCAACTGGCTGGGCTATGGCCTGGTCGCCGGCGGCCTGTTCTCGTCCGGCATGCTGCAACTGCCTGCATCGGTGCCGCTGTCCAACGGCATGCTCCAGGTGATCGGCATCGGCCTCATGCTGCTGCCGGTCGCCTACCTGCTGGCCTGCCTGCGCTGGCACGGCAAGGACTGGACGGTGCGCGGCAAACCCGTGCATCTGCCCACGCCGCGCCTCGCCTTGGTGCAGCTCGCCCTGTCCACGAGCAACTGGTGCCTCATGGGCACCTTGATGTACCTGCTGCTCGGCGGCAGCGTGGCCTATGCCCATGTGCTGGGTGTTCTGCTCGCTGCATCCGTCGTGGGCGTGTGCATGCCCATTCCTGCGGGCCTGGGCGTGCTGGAAGCGGTGTACCTGGCGCTGCTGTCCGGCACGGTGCCGCAAGGCAAGCTGATGGGCGCCGTGCTGGCGTACCGCGCCCTGTACTACCTGCTGCCGCTGGCCATCGCCCTCGGCCTGTACGCCTACCTCGAGAAGACGGCGGACCCGAGCGCCGGTCAGGTCGAGGCCGCCTGAGGCGACGCGTCGCTGGCGACAGGCCCGATGCGTACCGACTGGATGCGCTGGCCCTGCACGTCCTCGACGTCGATCTGCCAGCCATCGTGCAACAGCGTCTCGCCCGCTGCCGGCATGCGGCCCAGGCGCGACAGCAGGTAACCGGCGAGCGAGGTGTAGCTGTCGTCTTCGCTGACCAGGCCCTCGGTTTCGAGCATGCGCTGCACCTGGTGGATGTCCGCGGTCCCTGCCACACGCCAGCCGCCCGCCTGCAGGCGCTCGATCTCCGGGGACTCGTCCTCGTCGGGAAACTCGCCCGCGATCGCCTCCAGGATGTCGAAGGGCGTGAGCACGCCCTTGAACAGGCCGTATTCGTCGTTGACCAGGACCAGCTGACCCTTGGCCCGGCGCAGCACATCGATGGTGTGGGTGACGCTCGCGCTCTCGGGCAGGTGCAGCGGCGTGCGGATGTGAGTGCCCTGCTCATCGATGCGCCCGCGGGCCACCAGCACCGCCAGCAGTTCGGTGGCGCGGCCCACGCCCACGACCTCGTCCAGGCTGCCGCGGCAGACGGGCAACAGGCTGTGCGGCGAGCCCAGCAGGCGCTCGCGCACTGCGTCGGGCGCTTCGTCGAGGTCGATCCACGATACGTCCGAGCGCGGCGTCATGATGCTGCGGGCCGTGCGTTCCGCGAGGGAGAGCACGCCGCTGACCATGTGGCGCTCTTCCGGAGCAAAAGCGGGCGCGTCGGCCGGCATCTCGGCGCTGCCGTCGGCGGTGGCCGCCAAGTGCATGCGCCGCCCGCCGCCCAGCAACCGCAGCACCGACTCGGCGGTGCGCTCGCGCAGCGGGCGTTGTGACTGATGACGCGCCTGGTTGCGGCGCGCCAGCTGGTTGAGCATCTCGATCAGGATCGAGAAGCCGATGGCTGCATACAGGTAGCCCTTGGGCAGGTGGAAGCCGAAACCCTCCGCCACCAGGCTGAGGCCGATCATGAGCAGGAAGCTCAGGCACAGCACCACCACCGTGGGATGCGCATTGACGAAGCGCGTGAGCGGCTTGGCCGCCAGCAGCATCACGCCGATGGAAATGACGACAGCGGCCATCATCACCGGCAGGTCGTTGACCATGCCGACGGCGGTGATCACTGCATCGAGCGAGAACACGGCATCGAGCACCACGATCTGCGCGACGACCAGCCAGAAGCCCGCATAGACGGGGTTGGTGGCCACCTGGTGCTCGGCACCTTCGAGCCGCTCGTGCAGTTCCGAGGTGGCCTTGAACAGCAGGAACAGGCCCCCGAACAGCAGGATCAGGTCGCGGCCCGAGAAGGACAGCGGCCCCAGGGAGAACAACGGCCGTGTGAGCGTGACCATCCACGAGATCACCGACAGCAGGCCCAGGCGCATGAAGAGCGCGAGCGACAGGCCGATGACGCGCGCGCGGTCCCGCTGGTGGGGCGGCAGCTTCTCGGCCAGGATGGCGATGAAGATCAGGTTGTCGATGCCGAGGACGATCTCCAGCACCACCAGCGTGAGCAGGCCGGCCCAGACGGCCGGGTCGCTGAAGAGTTCAATCATCGGCGCCCCTGCGCGCGTGGGCAGTGCAGACATGCCGCATGCGGCGCACCCGTCAGAGAGGTGCGGCAGTGCGAGGCGGCAGGATCGGGGAAGGCACGCGTGCGGGACGCGCAGGAGCTGGCGAAGGCCAGCCTCGGACTGGGAGGCTCGGAGGAGTCGCTGGTCATCTCGCGCCAGTCTAGCGAGCGTCCCGGCACGGCCCGCACAAGGCCGGCGCGGCTCAAGGGCTTTGGCGGCGCGGGACGCTCAATGCGCTATTCGCGCGCGCCGCAGCGGCAGAGGGCGGCAGCGGTCCTCATCGGCCGCCAATGAGGCCGATGCGCCCTCGCGCACCATCAGCCAGCAACCCTCGACTTTCGAGGCCTGCCCCGACGCCATCCACGGCAGGCCCGGTGCCTGCGGCAGGTGTTCGGCCACCAGCAGCGATGCCGGCGCATGCGCCGGCATCGGCGCGGCATCACCGCCGGTGCGGACATGCACCGGCCCTTCTGCCCACCCGGCCGCCACATGGTGCAGCCGACATACCCAGCGCGCGACATTCCTCAGGTGTGGCCGCATGCGCGCACTGGCCGGCGTGGGATTCGCCAGCAGATGCCGATAGGCTGCACTGTCCAGCACCTCGGCCGAGGCCAGCGCATACAACGTGAGGTAGCGCGGGCGCAATGCCGGCGCCATGGCCGCATAGCGTCGTGCGTCCAGGATGCCGGGCACCGTCAGCCGCTCGGGCACATGCTCGTTGGCATGCCAGTCCTCGTAGTCGGCTTCCACTTCCGGATCGACGTCGTTCCACAGCGCCAGCAGCGCGCCGGCGCCCGCGAACTCGTCAGCCATCCGAGGGCTCCGGCGCCAGCAGCACCTTGCAGGCCTTCTTGCCATGCGCCAGGGCGAAACCTTCGGCCGCCTGCGACAGGGGCAGCACATGGCTCACCATCGGCGCGAGCACCGGAGCGAGTTCCTGCATCAGGTCGAGGGCGAGCGGCCAGTCCGACTCCGGCGGCCGGAAGGAGCCGCGCAGCTGGTGCTGGTTGCGCACCAGGGGGGTGAGGTCCAATGTCAGCGGGCGGGCATGGATGCCCGTGACCACGACCACGCCATTGCGACGCAGCAGTGGCAGGGCCTCCTGGATGGTCTCGGGCACGCCGGTGGCCTCGAACACCACGTCGAAGCGCTGGCCGTCCATGAACGCAGCGATGCCGTCGGCCAGGCTGCCGCGGGCCACGTCCACCTGCTGGGTGAAGCCCATGCGCTTCAACGCCTCCAGGCGCACGGCATCGTCGAAGCCACTGACCACCACCTGCGCCGCGCCGGCCCGCCGGGCCAGGGCGGCGATGCCCTGGCCGATGGTGCCCGGGCCCATCACCAGCACGCGCGCACCCTTCACGTCACCGGCGATGCGCAGGGCCTGCATCGAGATGGTGAGGGGCTCCGTCAGCGCGGCCAGTTCGTCGCTCACGCCATCCGGCACGGGCACGCAGTTGCGCTCAGGAACACGCACCCAGGCCGCGAAGGCGCCGTCGCGCGTCATGCCGATGCCGCGGCGCTGCTCGCAGCGGTCGAACTCGCCGGCGGTGCAGACCGCGCACACGCCGCAGGTCACCGAGGGCCGCACCACCACACGGCGGCCGGCCAGCGGCCCGGCCTGTGCCACGCCCACGAACTCGTGGCCGATGGTCACGGGCAGCGAGGGCGCGATGAAGGTGTAGCTGGAAGTCCAGTCGTCGACGTGCAGATCGCTGCCGCAGATGCCGGCGGCGCGCACTCGCACCAGCACCTCGCCGTCCCGCCCATCGGCGGACTGCGGCGCGGGCACCTCCACCAGGTCGAGGCCGGCCGCCGCGCGGGTCTTTCTCAAGGCTTGCATGGTCAGGTCTTCTTCCGGTCAGTCCAGACGGATGCCGGTCTTCTGGATGATGGCGCCCCACTTGCTGCGCTCCTGCGCCATGAAGCTGGCGAGCGCCTGGGGCGTGCCGCCGCCGGGCACCAGGCCCTGCTTGGCAAACGCGGCCTGAACCTCGGGCTCCTTCAGTGCAGCGTTGACATCGGCGTTGACCTTGGCGACGACGGCAGCGGGTGTGCCTGTCGCACTGAACAGGCCGTTCCACGCCAGCGCCTCGAAGCCGGGATAGCCGGACTCGGCGATGGTGGGCAGCTGCTCCATGCCTTCCATGCGCTTGGCACTGGTGACGGCCAGCAGCCGGATGCGCCCGCTGGCCACCAGCGGCAGCAGGGCCGGCGCCACGGTGAACAAGGCCTGCGTCTCGCCCGACGCCAGCGAGATGCCCGCCGGCGGCGAGCCGTTGAAGGGCACATGCGTGGCCTCGAAGCCCGCCGTGGTGCGCAGCAGCTCCATGGTGAGGTGCGAGGAGCTGCCCGCGCCGACAGAGCCATAGGCCACGCCATTGGGCTGGGCGCGCGCCCAGCTCACGAACTCCTGCACGGTCCTGGCCGGATGGCTGGCCGGCACCGCCAGCACGTTGGGCTGGGAGGAGGTCATGACGATGGGCGCCAGGTCCTTGACCGGGTCGTAGGCCATCTGCTTGTACATGAAGGGCGCGAACGCGATGGGCCCGTTGAAGCCGATGCCCAGCGTGTAGCCGTCGGGCGCGGCCTTGGCCACCGCGGACATGCCGAGCATTCCGCCCGCGCCGGGCTTGTTGTCGACGATCACGGGCTGGCCCCATCGGCTGCTCAGGCGGGTGCCGAGCGTGCGCACGATGAAGTCCAGCGAGCTGCCTGCCGGCGCCGGCACCACCACCTTCACAGGCTTGGTGGGCCAGGACTGGGCAGCGGCATGCAGGGTCAACAAGGGAAAGAGCGCGAGGGTGAGGATGCGCTTGATGGTCATCGGGGTGTCTCCGTTCGGGCCACCTCGGAGCGGGCGGCGATGGCGCGGATTCTTGGTGCCCGTGTTCGATACGTCCAGCACCGAATCGCTATGCTGCGCATACCTGGCAGGTATGGAGACACCATGAACATCGAGCTGCGCCATCTGCGCTACTTCATCGCCGTGGCCGAGGCGGGCAACCTCAGCCGCGCGGCGCAGAAGCTGTTCATCGCGCAGCCGCCGCTGTCGGTGCAGATCCGCCAGCTGGAAGAGGCAATGGGCACCGCGCTGTTCGTCCGCCATCCCAAGGGCGTGCACCTGACCGAGGCGGGCGAGGCGCTGCTACCCGAGGCACGCGCCGTGGCGGAGCGCGTGGCCGGGCTGCGCGCCTGGATCGCCGGCGCCACGCCGACGCGCCGCCTGTCGCTGGGCTTCGTGCCCTCGGCCGGCAGCACGGTGCTGCCGCAGCTGCTGGCGACGCTGCGTGCGGACGACCCCAGCCTGCAGTTCGAGCTGCGCGAGATGATCAGCAGCGAGCAGATGGACGCCCTGGCCAGCGGTCTGATCGACCTGGGCGTTGCGCGTGCCGACACGCGCCATCCGCGCATCACGACGCTGGCACGCATGCTCGACCCGTTCTGCGTCGCCGTGCCCGCCGCGACCCGCGCCCCGCGCGGCAGCACGGCCGACCTGCGCGACTATGCCGAGGCGGATTTCGTGGCCTTCACCCGGCATCGCGGCCCGGCCTACTTCGACCAGGCGATCCACCTGTGCGCTCAGGCGGGCTTCTCACCGCGGATCCGCTACGAGGCGAGCACGGTGCACGGCGTGCTCGACCTCGTCGGGGCCGGTCTGGGCGTGGCGCTCGTGCCCGCGAGCTGCGTGTTGCTGGCGGCGCCGCGCGTACGGCTGCGGCCGCTGGGCCTGACCCAGAAGAGCGCCGTGCTCACCCTCCTGGGCCGCAAGGTCGCAGGCTCACCGCCGCTGCTCGGGGAAGGTGCGCTGCAGCGCGCCGCGGCCCTGCTGGACGGCCTGCGCGAGCGCACGGCCGCCAAGCTCGGCCAGTGAGGGGGGTTTCCTCAAGGCACCAGCACGAGCTTGCCCTGCACCGCGCCGGCGTCCAGCAGCGCGTGCACCTCGCGCGCCTGTGCGAGCGGGTAGGTCGTGGTTGGCGATGCCTTCACCGCGCCGTCGCGCATCAGGCCGATGGCCGTCTCCATCAACGCGCGCCGCTGCGTGCGGTCGGCGTCGAAGGTGTGGATGGAGAAGGTGCGTACCGCCAGGCTGCGGCTGAGCAGCGAGCGCAGGGTCTGGAACACATCCTCGGCCGGCGGGCCGCTGGCGATGTTGTACGAGATGGCCGTGCCCATGGGCGCCAGCGCGCGGATGCAGGCGATGAGCAGCCGGTCGCCCACGTGGTCGAAGGCCAGGTCCACGCCGCGGCCGCCGGTGGCGGCCATCACCCGCTCGGGCAGGCCGGCCGGATCACCATCCACCAGCGTGGTCACGCCATGGGCCAGCGCATGGGCCTGCTTGGCAGGCGTGGAGGCGGTGCCGATCACCGTCATGCCATGGTGCGCCGCCAGCTGCGTGAGCGCCGTGGCCACGCCGCCGGCTGCACCGGGCACGAGGATCGAGCGCACGGGCACGCCGCCCTGGGTGCCCAGCAGCATGGCCTGCGCGAGCTGGACATTGCCCAGGCTCACGGCCTCGGTGTCCGAGATCGCATCGGGCAGCACGAAGGGCGCATCGGCCGGCACCGCGATGTACTCGGCATAGCAGCCGCCGCGCTGCGGCAGCTCGCGGGCACTGACGAACACGCGCTGGCCGACGCGCTCCGCCGGCACGCCCTCGCCCACCGCCTCGATCACCCCGGCCATCTCGTTGCCGGGAATGGCCGGCATGGGCGGCATCCACTTGTAGATGCCCTTGCGGATGAGCACGTCCGGCCCGCCCGCGCCGATGGCACGCGCGCGCACGAGCACCTGCCCCGGCCCGCAGGCGGGCACGGGCAGATCGACCTGTTCCAGCACCTCGGGGCCACCGGGCACCCGCAGCTGGATCGCCTTCATCGTCATCGCCATCGTGGGTCTTGCTCCTGCGGCTCGGGCTGCACTCAACGCTGGCCGTCGTGGACCGAGACCTGCTCCTTGGTCAGGCCGCCCAGTCGGGCATGCACCCGGCCACCGGTGCCCATGACCAGGGCGAAGAGGATCTCGTCCGGACGGGGTGCGTCCTGGATGCCGACTTCCATGCTGTTGAAGTGGCTGCGCACGTAGGCGGCGTGGATGTAGTGCAGCGGCACCATCAGGCGGTAGCCCGTGGCGGCCACGGCCTTGGCGGCCGGCACGATGGCCTTGGGCTCGCCCAGTACCGCGCGCATGGCCCAGCCGCCGGCCTCGTGCCAGACGGCACCGTGCTCCATCTCCCCGTTCACGCCCACGATGGCGGCCTTGCTGTAGACCTCCACCTGGTCGCGGCCCAGCGTCTCCACCAGCTCCGTCGCGAGCGAGGTGCCCAGCGAGCGCAGTTCGGCCATGAAGGGCATCAGGTCGGGCTCGTAGCGCCCGGCGTACGGGTTGCGGATGACGGCGCAGGCGGCCGCGAGCTTCAGCGGCCGGTCGGCCACCGGGCCGCCCTCGTGGTAGATGGTCTCGACAGTCAGGCTGCGCTTGCGGATCTGGATCAGGGACATGGGAGCACCTCGCTCGTTCATTGCTTGGGAATCTGGGCCTCGTTGACCACCACGGTCCATTTCTTCAATTCGCTCTGGACCATGGCCGTCATCTCTTCGGGCGTGCTGCCACGCGCTTCGCCGCCGATGTCCTCCAGGCGCGTGCGCACCTGCGGCTGCTGCAGTGCCTTCTGCACGGCGGCGTTGAGCTGGTCGACGATGGCGCGGGGCGTGCCGGCCGGCGCCATCAGCCCCGCCCAGGACGTGACTTCGTAGCCGGCCACGCCCTGCTCCGCCACGGTGGGCAGTTCGGGCATCTGGCCCCAGCGGCGCGGACCGGTGGTGGCGATGGCGCGCATCTTGCCAGCTTTGATGTTGCCCATCACGGCGGTGGGCGGCGCGATGATGAACGGTACCTCGCCCGACAGCAGCGCGGTGACCGAGGCCGCATCGCCGCGGTAGGGCACGTGCAGCATGCGCGCACCCGACATCTTCACCAGCAGCTCGCCGGCCAGGTGGTGCGTGGAGCCGATGCCCGCCGTGCCGTACGACACCTGCGCGCCCGGCGCGCGGGCGGCCTTGAGCAGGTCGGCCAGCGAGGTGTAGGGCGAGTCCGCCTTCACCACGAGCAGGAAGGGGAAGAAGGTGATGGTCGAGATGCACTCGAAGTCCGCCACCGTCTGGTAGCTGAGCTTGTTGTAGAGCGCCCCCGCCACCGCATGGCCGCCGGTGGCCAGCAGCAGCGTGTAGCCATCGGGCTTGGCCCGCGCCACCGCGCCCGAGGCGATGGTGCCGCCGGCGCCGGTCTGCGCTTCGACCACGAAGGGCTGGCCCAGGGTCTTGCCCATCTCGGCACCCACCACCCGGGCGATGGTGTCGGCATTGCCGCCGGCCGCAAAGCCCTGCAGCACGCGGATGGACTTGTCGGGATAGCCCTGCGCCAGGGCCGTGAAGGGGAAGCTGCAGGCCAAGCCGAGGCCTGCAGCGAGAGCATCTCTACGCCGCATGATGGTTGTCTCCGTTGAAATTCTTGTGTCTCGCGCCGCCAGCTGCCGGCGGGCGATGTGTCGCGCACCCCGGCCGGGATGCGCCGCACTCAGGGGCATCGACCGCGCGGTGCGCGCCGTCGATGCCGGGGCTTCAGGCCTGCTGGACGATGGGGTTGCGCAGGGTGCCGATGCCTTCGATCTCCACCTCGCAGACGTCGCCCGGCTTCATGAACTGCGAGGGCTTCTTGCTCCAGCCCACGCCGGCCGGCGTGCCGGTGGCAATCACGTCGCCGGGGCTCAGGGTGAAGATGGTCGAGGCGTAATTGATCAGCGTGGGGATGTCGAAGATCATGTGGCCGGTGTGGCTGGACTGCACCACCTGGCCGTTCAGGCGGGTCACCAGCTTGAGCTCGCGGCCGGGCGCGATCTCGTCGGCCGTCACCATCCACGGGCCGAAGCCGCCGGTGGATTCGAAGTTCTTGCCCGAGGCGATCTGCTTGGCATGGAACTGCCACTCGCGCACGCTGCCGTCGTTGTAGCAGGAGTAGCCGGCGACATGCTCGTAGGCCTTGTCCTTGGGGATGTCGCGGCCGCCCTTGCCGATGATGACGGCCAGCTCGCCTTCCCAGTCCAGAGAATCCGACACCTTGGGATTCACGATGGGCGCGTTGTGCGCCGTCTGCGAGCGCCATACGCGCAGGAAGATGGGCGGCATCTCCGACAGCTCGCGCTGCATGCCGGCGGCCAGCACCTCCTGGTGGTGGTCCATGTAGTTGCGCACGGCGCAGACGATCTTCTCGGGCCGCGTGATGACCGGCAGATAGGTGATGTCGGCCAGCTTGGCCACGACCGGCAGGCCTTCGACATGCTGGGCGGCCTGCAGGTAGTCGCCCGAGGCGATGTAGTCGAGCAGCGTGGCCTGCTGCGGGCGGGCCTGGCCGAGGTCGACGACGCCGTCGCCGACGACGGCGCCCCAGGTTTCACGGCCTTGGTGGAGGAAGGACAGCAGTTTCATGGGTGCTCCATTCGAGTGGGAAAGAGATGAGGACGAAAGGGTGCGGTGCCACGGCAGGCGCCGCGGGGGTCACGCACGCACGGCAGAGGCAGCAGCAGCGGGGGCCTTGGCCTGGAACTGGGCCTGCCATTGGTCCAGCGGCATGAAGGTGGGATCGGCACGGCAGATGGCCTCGGTCTCGCGCATCAGCGTCTCGTCGTCCTTGTCGAGGTCGAGCGGGTCGCCGTGCGGCTGGGCCACGTAGAAGGGCATGTCGACATACACCTCGACGGTGTTGCCTTCGGGGTCGCGCATGTACATCGACAGCGCGTTGCCGTGGTTGAGGCCACGCACCTCGGTGGCGCCGCGCTCCCGTGCGCGTTGCGTCACCTCGCGCAGGTGCTGGATGCTGGGCACGACGAAGGAGATCTGCATCACCGTGCTGAAGCTCGCGTCCGCGGGCCGGCCCGAAGCCAACACCAGCTGGTGGTGCTGGTCCTCGCTGGCGCTGGTAAACACCAGCTCGTTCTTGAAGGTGCGCCCCACGCCGCGGTCCGTGATCGTCAGATCGAAGGTCTCGGTGTAGAAGGCCACCATCTTCTCCAGGTCGGTCACGAAGATGCCGAAGTGGGAAGGCGTGGGCCGCAGGACTTTGAGCATTTGGGTTCTTGTCTCCGTTGTTGTCTCGAATGGGTCGCCGCCGAGTGCAGTCAGGGCGGCGGCGGGTCGTTCAGGATGTTCTCGACGTTGCGCTGCGTGCTGAGCATGTGCTCTTCGAGCAGGGCGCAGGCGGTGTCGGCGTCGCGCCGCAGGGCGGCGTCCATGATCCGGCGGTGCTCGTTGGTCTTGCGCTTGGCCACCTTGCGGAAACGCCCGCTGAAACGCCGATAGCGCTCGGCCTGGTCGAACAGGCTTTCGCCCCAGCGCCGTTGCCGCTCCGAGGGACAGGCGGCCAGCAGGGAGAGGTGGAAGGCGCGGTGCAGCTCGGACCAGTGGTCGTCCAGGATCACCGGGCCATCGGGCAGGCGGGCCTCGACCAGCTCCAGCCGGTGGAAGGCCGCCACCACCTCGCTCTCCCAGCGGTCGTCGCCGTGCTGGATGGAGTCGCGCAGCGCCGGCACGTCGAGCATCAGGCGCATGCGGGTGATGTCGGCCATGTCCTCGGCCGACAGGGGCGCCACGCGGAAGCCACGGCGCTCGTCGGCGCGGACGAGCCCTTCCTGCGCCAGCCGGCTCAGGGCTTCGCGCAGCGGACTGCTGGAGAAGCCGTAGGCGTTCTGCAGCTCGTCCACCTTCAGCTTGACGCCCCCGGCGTAGGTGCCGCTGAGCACGTCCTGCCGCAGCCGGGCAAAGGCCTGGTCCACCAGCGTGGGTTCGCGCAAGACGACATCCGTTTTTTGCATGGACGCGATTTTATGCATAAACTTTTCTTCCGTGCATAGTTCAATGGATCGATCGATGAATGTTTTTTCTGGCACCCAGCCGGCCGCAGCGATTCGCCTGCTGGCCATCTCCGGCAGTCTGCGCCGCGCCTCGCACAGCACCGCGGTGCTGCGCCACATGGGAACGATGCTGCCGGCAGAGGCCGAGCAGCGGCTCTTCACGCTGGAGGAGATACCACCCTACGACGGCGACCTGGACGGCCCCCAGCCGCCCGCCGCCGTCGCGGACCTGAAGGATGCCATCGCCCGGGCCGACGGCCTCGTCATCTGCTCGCCGGAATACAACTACGGCATGCCTGGCGTGCTGAAGAACGCCATCGACTGGGCCTCGCGCCCGGCCTTCGCCTCGCCGCTCAAGGGCAAGCCCGCGCTGGTGATCACGGCATCGCCCGGCGCCCTGGGCGGGGTGCGGGCCCAGGCGCAGATCCGCGATGCGCTGGCCGCCACCCTGGCCCGCCCGCTGTCGCGGCCCCATGTGGCCATTCCGCTGATCGCGTCGCGCTTCCAGGATGGGAGGTTGAGCGACGCCACGACGCAGGAGATGCTGCAGACCGCACTGGCCGACCTGCTCGCGGAGATCCGCCTGCTGGCCGCCGCGCGTGGCTGAGGACTCAGTCGTCCTGCTTCTGCCAGCCGGGCAACCACTGCAGCAGGTGGTCGGCGAAGGCCTCGGCGGCCGGCGGCAGGGTGCGCACCGTCGAGCGGTAGAGGCAGACCGTGCGCACCGTCTCGGGATCGACCACGCGGCGCATCACCAGGCCGAGGGGCCTTGCCACCACGCCCACGTAGGCCGGCGCGAGCGTGGCCGCCAGCCCCTGGGCGGCGATGCCCAGGGCGGTGGAGACGTTGTCCACCACGTCGACCGGCTCCACCCGCGCATCCGCGGGGGCATTGACATGCATCTGCGACACGCTGCGCTCATGGTCGCGCCCCGCCGCCACGAGGGCATGGCCGTGCAGGTCGGTCCAGCGCAACTGCCTGCGGCGCGCGAGCGGGTGGGCCTGTGCGCACCACAGCACCCAGCGGCTGTCGAAGACGGGTGCACGCTGCACGCCCTCGCCCGTGGGCCGGTCGGGCCCCACCGCCAGGTCGACGTCGCCGGCCGTCACCGCATCCACCAGCTGGTCGACCGGCAGATCCTTCACCCGCACCACCACGCGCGGCCGAAGGGCCTGGAAGGCGCCGATGGCCGCCGGGATGGCCGTGCCGGCCAGCACCTGCGGCGCCCCGACCCGCACGATGCCTGCCGCCTGATGGCGCACATCCGAGGCCGCGATCTCCGCCGCCTGCACATGCCGCAGGACCGTCTCGGCGGGCCCCAGGAAGTGCTGGCCCGCGCTGGACAGCGCCACGCGCCGCGTGGTGCGCTCGAACAGGCGGAAATCGACGATCGCCTCCAGCTCGGCGATCAGCTGGCTCACGGCCTGCGCCGTCAGCCCCATGCGCTGCGCCGCGCCGGTGAAGCTGCGCTGCTCCGCCACGGCGACGAAGGCCTCGAGCTGGCGAAGGGTGTAGCGGGTCAGGGCCATCGGTCGATTATCAAGCGCTGCTTGATCACTGTTCCAAATCCATTGCTTGTGGCGGACGGCCAGCCTGCCGAGACTTCACCTTCATCAAATCGGTGTCCTGCCGCCCGTGGCAGGACGATCCAGGAGACACACCCATGACCGACATGCAGGAGCGCAACCGCGCGCTCGCCCACGAACTCATCGAGGCCGAGCGCACGCGCCAGCCCGTGGAGCACTTCAGCAAGCGCCTGTCCGGCATGACCATCGCCGACAGCTACGCCATCCAGCGCGAATGGACGGCGCTCAAGCTGGCCGGTGGCGACACCATCGTCGGCCGCAAGATCGGCCTGACCTCGCGAGCCATGCAGATCGCCTCGCAGATCACCGAGCCCGACTACGGCGTGCTGCTGCAGAGCATGGTGATCGACAACGGCACCGAGGTGGAGGCCGCCCGCTTCCTGGTGCCGCGGCTCGAAGTCGAGTTCGCCTTCATCCTCGCCAAGCCGCTGCGCGGGCCCAACGTCACGCTGTTCGACGTGCTCAACGCCACCGACTACGTGATCCCGGCGCTGGAGCTGATCGATGCCCGCATCGAGCAGTTCGATCGCGTGACCAAGGCGCCGCGCAAGGTGCTGGACACCATCGCCGACAACGCCGCCAGCGCCGGCATCGTGATGGGCGGCCGCCCGATGCGCCCGGACCAGGTGGACTGGCGCTGGGCCGGTGCGCTGCTCTTCAAGAATGGCGTGATCGAGGAATCGGGCCTGGGCGCCGCGGTGCTTAACCATCCGGGCAACGGCGTGGCCTGGCTCGCCAACAAGCTCGCGCCCTACGGCGAGGGGCTGGAAGCCGGCCAGATCGTGCTGGGCGGCTCCTTCACCCGGCCGGTGCACTGCGCCGCCGGCGACACCTTCCACGCGGACTACGGCCCGCTGGGCTCCATCTCCCTGAAATTCGTCTGATGACCTCCACCGTGAACACGTTCAAGGCCGCACTGGCTGCACCCGGCGCTCAGATCGGCCTCTGGCTCGGCCTGGCCGAACCCTACACCGCCGAGCTGTGCGCCACCGCCGGCTTCGACTGGCTGCTGGTCGACGGCGAGCACGGCCCCAACGACCTGCGCTCCATGCTGGGCACGCTGCAGGCCGTGGCGCCCTACCCCGCCCATCCCGTGGTCCGCATTCCGCACAGCGACGCGGCCCTGGTCAAGCAGGTGCTGGAGATCGGCGCCACCACACTGCTGGTCCCGATGGTGGAAGACGCCGAACAGGCCCGCGGCCTGGTGCAGGCCATGCGCTATCCGCCGCAGGGCATCCGCGGCGTGGGCAGTGGCCTGGCGCGCTCCTCGCGCTGGGGCGCCGACGCGCAGTACCTGCAGACCGCCAACGACCGCATGTGCCTGCTGGTGCAGGTGGAAACCGCGTCCGCCCTGTCGCGCATCGACGAGATCGCGGCCGTGGAAGGCGTCGATGGCGTATTCATCGGCCCTGCGGACCTGTCGGCCTCGATGGGCCTGCTGGGCCAGCCTGGCCATCCGGACGTGCGCGCGGCGATCGAGCATGCATTCGCCCGCATCCTGGCCGCCGGCAAGGCGCCGGGCATCCTGGCCACCGACGAGACGACCGCCCGCCACTGGATCGGAAAGGGCGCACGCTTCATCGCCGTGGGCGTGGACGCGACCCTGCTGGCCCAGGCCAGCCGCGCCCTGGCCCGCCGCTTCAAGGAAGCGCCGCCGCCCGCCGCCGGCAGCACCTCGGGCTACTGAGCATGCAGGCCGCACTGGACGAACTGCGCCAAGCCTTCGCCGGCCGCCTGCTGCTGGACGAGGCGGACAAGGCGCCCTTCCTGACCGACTGGCGTCGCAAGTGGACCGGCCAGGCCATCGCGGTGGCCCAGCCCGACAGCGCCACCGATGTGGCCGCGGTCGTGCGCTGGTGCGCCCGGCACCGCATCGCCGTGGTGCCGCAGGGCGGCAACACCGGCCTGTCGGGCGGCGCCACGCCCGACACATCGGGTCGCACGCTGGTGCTGTCGCTCACGCGCCTGAACAAGGTGCGCGCCATCGACACCATCAACAACACGCTGACCGTGGAAGCCGGTGTCACGCTGCAGCAGGTGCAGGACGCCGCGCGCGAAGCCGGCCGGCTCTTCCCGCTGAGCCTGGCCGCCGAAGGCACCTGCACCATCGGCGGCAACCTGGCCAGCAATGCCGGCGGCGTGCAGGTGCTGCGCTACGGCAATGCGCGCGAACTGTGCCTGGGCCTCGAAGCCGTCACGGCACAGGGCGAGCTGTGGGACGGCCTGCGCGGCCTGCGCAAGGACAACACCGGCTACGACCTGCGCGACCTTTTCATCGGCAGCGAAGGCACGCTGGGCGTGATCACCGCCGCAGTGCTCAAGCTGCACCCGCTGCCCGCGGCGCAGGTGGCCGCCTTCGTCGCGGTGCCCGACCCGGCCGCCGCATTGCAGCTGTTGCAGCTGGCCCAGTCGCGCCTGGGCGCCGGCCTCACGGCCTTCGAGCTGATGAGCGACACCTGCATCGCGCTGGTGGAAAAGCACGTGGACAGCGCGCGCCTGCCGCTGGCCGAGCGCTCGCCCTGGTACGTGCTGCTGGAAGTCAGCGACAACGTGGACGAAGCCCATGCCAGCGCAGCCATCGAAGGCCTGCTGGAAGCCGCGCTGGAGCAGGAGCTGGCCACCGACGCCGCCCTGTCGGCCACGCTGGCACAGTTCCAGGCCCTGTGGGCGCTGCGCGAGGACATCTCCGAATCGCAGGGTGCCGAGGGCCGCACCATCAAGCACGACATCGCGCTGCCCATTTCCCGCATCGCCGACTTCATCGCCACCATGGGCGCGGAGATCGAGCGCCGCTGGCCGGGCGAACGGCTCGTCGTCTTCGGCCACCTGGGCGACGGCAACCTGCACTACAACCTCTCGCCTGCCGCCGACCGGCTGGGTGCCGAGCACCGCGCCGCCTTCGAGGCCCTCGAAAAGCCCATCAACCAGTGCGTGCACGACGCGGTCGTGGCCCATGGCGGCTCGATCTCGGCCGAGCACGGCCTGGGCGTGCTGCGCCGCGACGAATCCGCGCGCCACAAGTCGGCGGTCGAGCTGCGCCTGATGCAGGCCGTCAAGGCCGCGCTCGACCCGCACGGCCTCATGAATCCCGGCAAGTTGCTGCCACCCAACCAGGAGCATTCCGAATGACCACTTCCCTGCTGGACGTAGCGGGCGTCAAGGTCTCGCCCGACCACTACATCGACGGCCGCCGCGTGCCCTCGGCCACCACCTTCGAGCTCTTCAGCCCCATCGACCAGAAGCCGCTCGGCCGCATCGCCGAAGGCCTGGAGGACCACACCGAGGCCGCCATCCAGGCCGCGCAGCGTGCCTTCCCGGCGTGGAGCGCCATGAGCGCGGCCGAGCGCCTGCCCTACCTGGAGCGCTTCGCCGAGGAGATCGGCAAGCGTGCCGACGACTTCTGCCGACTGGAGAGCACCGATGCCGGCGTGCTGCTCTCGCGCATGCGCCACGGCGTGGTGCCGCGGGCCATGCTCAACATCCGCTGGTTCGCCCAGCATGCGCTGGAGCTGCAGAACCGGCCCATCGACACCGAGCAGGCCCACCACATCGTGCGCCACGACCCGGCCGGCGTGGTGGTGATCATCACGCCGTGGAACGCGCCGCTGATGCTGTCCACCTGGAAGCTGGGCCCGGCCCTGGCCGCGGGCAACACCTGCGTGCTGAAGCCGCCAGAGTGGGCGCCGCTGACCTGCTCGCTGCTGGCCGACTGCGCCGACGCGGCCGGCCTGCCGCCGGGCGTGTTCAACGTGGTGCAGGGCACTGGTGCCAGCACCGGCGCACGACTGGTCGGTGATGCGCGCATCGCGCGCGTCTCCTTCACCGGCAGCGTGCCCACGGCCAAGTCCATCGCGCAGGCCGCCGGCGCCAACCTGGTGCCCTGCAGCCTGGAGCTGGGCGGCAAGAGTCCCTTCATCGTGCTGGAAGATGCCGACCTCGACGGCGCCGCCGCCACCGGCGCGCTGATGTACCGCAACGCCGGCCAGGTCTGCCTGGCGGGCACGCGCTTCCTGGTGCACGAGAAGGTGGCCGAGCGCTTCATCGCCACCATGCGCAGCCACGTCGAGAAGCTCAACGTGGGTGACCCGCGCGACGAGGCCACCGAGGTGGGCCCCATCATCCATCCGCGCCAGGTGGCGCGTGTCGAAGGCTTCGTCCAACGCGCCGTGGCGGCCGGTGCCGAGCTGCTGTGGGGCGGCGAGCGTCACGGCTTCGGCGCCCAGTACTTCAAGCCCACCATGCTCACGCAGGTGGCGCAGGACAGCGAGATCGTGCAGAACGAGGTCTTCGGCCCCGTGCTCACGCTGCAGACCTTCGCCAGCGACGAAGAGGCCATCGCGCTGGCCAACGGCACCGACTACGGCCTGGGCGGCGTCTGCTACGGCGAGACCGGGCACGCCACCGACATCGCCAAGCAGGTGCGCACCGGCTTCATCTGGGTCAACAGCTTCGGCATCCGTGACCTGGCGGCGCCCTTCGGCGGCATCAAGCGCTCCGGCGTGGGCCGCGAAGGCGGCGACTGGAGCTTCGAATTCTTCTGCGACATCAAGGACGTCGTGGTTCCCAAAAAGCCGTTCAAGGCGAGCTTCAGCCACCGCTGAACGCACTCAGGAGACATATCCATGGGACAGATCGTTGGATCGGCCATCGTGTCGCATCATCCCGGCCTCATGCAGTGCGAGGAATTCCGCCGCCTGCAGGGCGCCGGTGAAGACTCGGACCTGATCGCCGGCTATGCCCGGCTGCGCGAGCGCATCGCGGCAGCCAGGCCGGACGTGATCATGATCTTCGACAGCCACTGGTTCACCACCGGCTACCACCTGGTGGACGGCGGCGCGCGCTACAGCGGCACCTACATCTCCGACGAGATGCCCTGGTACCTGCACGGCGTGCCCTTCGCCTACCACGGCCATCCGCGGCTGGCACGGGCGCTGGAGACCGCCTCGCGTGCACGCCAGGGCTACGTGCGCGTCATCGACCACCCCGATCTGGGCCGGCACTACGCCACCGTCAACCTGGTCAAGCACTTGCGGCTGGAGCTGGACGACACGCCGGTGGTCACGGTGAGCTCCTGCCAGAACTGCCGCTGGGAGCAGTTCGTCCAGTCCGGCGAGGACATCGGCGAGGGCATCCGCGCCAGCGGCCTGCGCGTGGTGTTGCTGGCCTCGGGCGCGCTCAGCCACAAGTTCAACGGCATCGACTGGAAGCCGAACCATCCGCGCATCTTCCACGAGAGCAACGTCTCCTCGCCCGAGAACATCGAGAGCGACAAGGGGGCCATCGCGCTGATGGCCGAAGGCCGCCACGACCTGATCCTGGAGCGCTGGGACGGTGAATACCGCCGCAAGCCCTGGGAGGCCTTCGGCGCGCACTACCTGCAGATGCTGGGCGCCATGGGCGGCGCCGACTGCCGCGCCAAGGGTGAGGCCCTGTCCGCCTACGAGAACGCCCGCGGCACCGGAAACATCCACGTCTGGTTCCCTGCCTGACCCCCCACACAAGAATCGCCATGAACTTCGAATTCCCCCTCCAGAGCCTGCCCGCCGTGATGCAGGGCCCCCGCGTTGAGCGACGCCGCGTCCTCATCGGCGGCAGCGCCTTCTGGGGCACGATGGTGGAAGCAGGCGCCGACGCCGGCCGCCTGCGCCTGGACGACGGCCGCATGCTGGACGCCGACGCGCAGACCTACCTGCCGCCGGTCAACCCGAGCAAGATCATCGCGGTGCACATCTCCTACAGCTCGCGCAGCATGGAGACGCGCAACAAGCCCAAGCCGACCGAGACGCCCACCTATTTCACCAAGCCGCCGACCTCGCTCAACGGCCACAAGGGCCAGATCCTCAAGCCGGCGGACTGCAAGTACCTCAACTACGAAGGCGAGTACGCCGTGGTGATCGGCCGCACCTGCCGCAACGTGACGCCCGACGAAGCCTGGGACTACATCGAAGGCTTCTGCCCCGCGCTGGACATGGGCCTGCAGGACTTCCGCGACACCGACCAGGGCAGCATGCTGCGCGTGAAGGGTGCGGACACGCTGCTGCCCATCGGGCCCGGCATCGTGCGCGGCGTGGACCTGTTCGCGCAGACGCTGCGCACCACGGTGGACGGCCTGGTGGTGCAGGAAGCGCACATCGGCGAAGAGACCATCTGGGGCCCGCACTACGTGATCGCCGACATCGCCCGCCACATCACGCTGATGCCCGGCGATGTGATCCTGATGGGCACGCCCTGCCATTCGCGCAGCGTCAACCCCGGCAACGTCGTGGCCTGCGAGATCACCGGCATCGGCCGCGTGGAAGGCACGGTGGTGGCCATCGACGCGCCGCGCGCGGCGGCCCTGGGCGTGGGCCATGCGCCCACCGACAGCCCCGAGGTGCGCCGCGTGGCGCTGGGCTTCGACGAGCGCGTGCCGGAACACTTCAAGGCCAACCTTCGCACGGCCAAGGGCGAATGATCGGCAAGGTCTGCATCGTCGGGGCGGGCGCCATCGGCGGTTTGATCGGCACCCGGCTGGCGGCAGCCGGCCAGGCCGAAGTGAGCGCCCTGGCGCGTGGCGCCACCCTCGAATCGCTGCGGCGCGACGGCTGGCAACTGCAGGCGGCCGACGGCGAGCGGCTGCAGGTGCCCACCCGCGCTTCCGACCGGCCGGCCGAGCTGGGCCCACAGGACTTGGTCGTCATCGCGGTCAAGGGGCCGGCGCTGGCCAGCCTGGCGCCGACGCTGGGGCCGCTGCTCGGCCCGAACACCCTCGTGCTGCCCGCGATGAACGGCGTGCCCTGGTGGTTCTGTCAGCGCATCAACGGCTTCGTCGAGACCGGCCTGCGCAGCGTCGACCCCGAAGGCCGCATCGCCGCGGCCATCGGCTATGAGCGCGTGCTGGGCGCCGTGGTGCATGCCAGCGCCTCCACGCCGCAGCCCGGCGTGGTCCGGCACCGCATGGGCCGCGGCCTGATCGTGGGCGAGCCCGACGGGCGGCCCAGCGAGCGCGCCGACGCGGTGGTGTCGCTGCTCGCGCGCGCGGGCTTCGACGCCACCCGCAGCGACGATGTGCGCTCGGCCATCTGGTACAAGTTGTGGGGCAACCTCACGATGAACCCGGTGAGTGCCATCACCGGCGCCACCGTGGACCGCATCCTGGCCGACCCGCTGGTGCGCGACTTCTGCTCCGCCGCCATGCAGGAAGCCGCCCTCATCGGCCGGCAGATCGGCTGCCCCATCGACGAAGCCCCCGAGGCCCGCCACGCGGTGACGGCCAAGCTGGGCGCCTTCCGTACTTCCATGCTGCAGGACGCCCAGGCCGGCCGGCCGCTGGAACTCGACGCCATCGTCGGTGCCACCCATGAGATCGGTCAGCGGCTGGGGGTCGCCACCCCCGCCATCGGCGCGCTGCTGGGCATGGCCCGGCTTTTCGGCCGCGTGCACGGCCTCTACCCCGAACCCTCACCTTCACCCGCATGACCACCAACACCCACGGCAACTACATCGGCGGCGAATGGACCGAAGGCCAGGACGCCGCCCAGAACATCAACCCGTCGGACACGCGTGACGTGGTCGGCCTCTATGCCCGCGCCAGCCGCGCCGACGCCGAGGCCGCCATCGCCGCGGCGCATGCCGCCCAGCCCGCGTGGGCTGCGCTGTCGCCCCAGCAGCGCGCCGACGCGCTGGACCAGGCGGGCAACGAGATCCAGGCCCGCAAGGCCGAGCTGGCCGAGCTGCTCGCGCGCGAGGAAGGCAAGGCCCTGCCCGACGCGCTGGGCGAAGTGGTGCGCGCCGCGCAGATCTTCAAGTTCTTCGCCGGCGAGGCCCTGCGCGTCGGCGGCGAGCTGTTGCCCTCCACCCGCCAGGGCATGAGCGTGGAGATCACGCGCGAGCCGGTGGGCGTGGTGAGCATCATCACGCCGTGGAACTTCCCGATCGCCATCCCGGCCTGGAAGATCGCGCCCGCCCTGGCCTATGGCAATGCGGTGGTGTTCAAGCCAGCGGACCTGGTGCCGGGCAGCGCCTGGGCACTGGCCGAGATACTCAGCCGCTGCGGCCTGCCGGCCGGTACCTTCAACCTGGTGATGGGCCGGGGCCGCGAGATCGGCGACACCCTGCTCGAAGACCCGCGCGTCTCGGCCGTCACCTTCACCGGCTCGGAAGCCACCGGCCGCAAGGTGGCGCAGGCCTGCGTGTCGCGCCCAGGGGCCATGGCCAAGTTCCAGCTCGAGATGGGCGGCAAGAACCCGATGGTCGTGCTCGACGATGCCGACCTGGAGGTCGCCGTGTCCTGCGCCATCAATGGCGCCTTCTACTCGACCGGCCAGCGCTGCACCGCGTCCTCGCGCCTCGTCGTCACCGAAGGCATCCACGACCGCTTCGTGGCCACCATGGTCGAACGCATGCGTGGCCTGGCCGTGGGCGACGCACGCGCACCCGGCACCGTGATCGGCCCCGTCGTCGATGCCAAGCAGCTGGAACAGGACATGGACTACATCCGCATCGGCCGCGAGGAAGGTGGGCGTCTGGTGGCCGGCGGCGACGCCCTGCCCCAGGTCGACGGCAAGCCGGGCTTCTACTTGCAGCCGGCCCTGTTCACCGAGACCACCAACGCGATGCGCATCAACCGCGAGGAGATCTTCGGCCCCGTGGCCACGGTGATCCGCGTGCGCGATGCCGATGAGGCCCTGGCGGTCGCCAACGACACGGCCTTCGGCCTGTCCTCGGGCGTGTGCACGACCTCGCTGAAGCAGGCGGCGCGCTTCAAGCGCCAACTGCAGGCCGGCATGGTGATGGTCAATGCGCCGACGGCTGGCGTGGACCCACACGTGCCTTTCGGTGGCCGCAAGGCGTCGAGCCACGGGCCGCGTGAACAAGGTCGCTACGCCGCCGAGTTCTACACCACCGTCAAGACGGCCTACGTCCAACCCTGAGGAGATCGCCCATGGCATCGTCGTTGTTCAACTTCCTGCGCTCCGCCGCCGATACGCCGTCCCTGCCCGAGGGCGCGGCACTGAGCCGGCGTCGCCTGCTGGCCGCGGGCTGCCTCTGCTGCGCCCTTCCCCTGGCCGGTGCCCAGACGAAGGGTCCGCTGCCGGCCGCGGCCCAGGCCCACCTGGACGCGGCTCGCCGCGCCGCGGGCACCGACCTGCTCGCCTACATGCGCCTGGGCGACGGCATCTCGCCCACGCCGAGCGCACCGCCGGTGTCGCCCGACGCGCTGATGGCGATGCCCGCACCCGCGCCGGGCTGGGCCTTCGACAACCTGGGCTTCGTCGGCAACAAGTGGGTGAGCGCCTGGGGCATCGCCACCTCGGAAGGCCTGGTCGTGATCGACGCCATGGACAACGACGACGAAGCACGGACGCTGGTGGCCGCGGGCCTGCGCAAGCTCGGGCAGGACCCGGCCACGATCCGCGCCGTGCTGATCACGCACGGCCACGGCGACCACTACGGCGGCTTCGCCCATCTGAAGTCCCTTTCGGGCGCACGGGCCGCCATGAGCGAGGCGGACTGGACGATGACCGAGACCAAGCTCGAGTTCGACCGGCCCGACTGGGGCCGTCCGCCCAAGCGCGACATGGTGCTCAGGGAAGGCGAGACGCTGACCTGGGGCGACACCAAGGTCGACGTGCTGCTGACCCCGGGCCACACCATGGGCACCGTCTCGCTGCTGTTCGACGTGCGCGAAGGCACGCGGCGCCACCGTGCGCTGCTGTGGGGCGGGACCGCCTTCAACTTCCAGCGCAGCCCCGACCGCATGCAGCGCCTGCAGGCCTACATCGACCAGACCGAGCGTGTGCGCAGCCTCGTCAAGGCCCAGGGCGTGGATGTGTTCATCTCCAACCACGACATCTTCGACGAGGCGGTGAACAAGCTGCAGGCCCGCCAACAGGGCGGCGCCGCCCGCAACCCCTTCGTCATGGGCACCGACAACGTCGTGCGCGCCCTGACCGTGATGAACGAATGCGCCCGCGCCACCCAGGTGGTGTGGAACGCCTGAGCCGGCCGATTACGCGAAGCCGTAAAGCTGCGCCGGGTTGTCGACCAGGATCGCCTGGCGCACCTGCACATCCGGCACCCAGTCGCAGAACTGGTCCACCAGGTCTGCATCGGCGGGCACCTGTGCCGGCGCAAAGAGGGCGGGATGCGGCCAGTTGGTGCCGAAGACCAGCCGGTCCGGGCGGACGTCGACCAGCGCCTGGACCAGGGGACGCATGTCCTCATGGCCAGGACCCGCCTCCGAGCGGCGATACCAGCTGGAGACCTTGACCCAGCAGTCGTCGCGGCGCTGCAGGATGCGCAGCATGGCCTGGAATCCCGGATGGTCCACGCCCTCGTTTCCGCGCACGCAACCCAGGTGATCGAAGACGAGCGGAACGGGCAGCCGCATCAGCGATGCTTCCAGCGCGGCGATCTCGGCGGCGCGTTCGAAATGCAGTTGCAGGTGCCAGCCCAGCGGCTGGATGCGCGCGGCGATGCCTGCCATCGCATCGCTGCCGCCGTAACCCTTCACCAGTGTCGACACGCGCACCCCACGCATGCCGCCGTCATGCAGGGCATGCAGGTCGGCCTGCGTGGTCGATGCCGCGATGCCGGCGACCCCGCGCGCCCGCTCCTGGCCCCATTCGGCGATGAGGTCGAGCGTCAGGCGGTTGTCCGCGCCATAGATGCTGGCGCTGACCTGCACCGTGCGCGTCAGGCCCAGAGACCGGCACAGCTGGGCATAGGCATGGCGGTCGGCCGGCTGCGGGGTGTACGAGCGCTCACCACCCCATGGATAGCGCGACGGATCCTCGAAGACATGGCAATGACAGTCGGTGGCGCCCGGCGGCAGCCGATGGCGCGGCGCGCGGACCGCCGGCAACGGCGGCAGGCACAGGGGCGGCGACGCTGCCGCCATGGCCGAGGGTGACAGGCGCGTCGTCATCGGGCCTCGACGCCCGCTTCCTTGACCACGCGCGACCACTTGGCGATCTCCGTGCGCAGCAGCGCATCGAAGTCGGCGCCACTGCCCGTCACGACGTCGGAGCCCAGCGCCTCGAACTTCTGGCGGATGTCCGGGGCCTGCAGCACCTTCGCCATGGCGCCCTGCAGACGGGCGATCACGGGGGCGGGGGTGCCGGCCGGCACCATGAGGCCGGCGGTGGTGCTGGCCTCGAAGCCGGGCAACCCGGACTCGGCCAGGGTGGGGATGTTCGGGACGATGGCCGAGCGCCGGGCGGTGGTCACGCCTATGGCGCGCAGCTTGCCGCTGCGGATCTGCTGCAAGGTCGAGGCGAGCTGGTCGAAGCTCGAGTCGACCTGGCCGCCCAGCAGGTCGGCAATCGCCGGCGAGCTGCCCTTGTAGGGCACGTGCAGCAGCTTGACGCCAGCCTGGATCTGGAAGAGCTCGGCCGTCAGATGCGCTGCGGTGCCGCTGCCCGACGAGGCCACCGTCACCTTGCCCGGATTGCCCTTGGCATGGGCGATGTAGTCCGCGACGGTCTTCACCGGCAGCGCGGGGTTCACCACCAGCAGCAGCGGAGCGCGTGCAATGGGCGATGCGGCCACCAGGTCTTTGGCGGGATCGAGCTTGATCTCGGGATTCAGCGCCTTCGAGGTCGCGAGCGCGCCGGAGGAGCCCAGCAGCAGCGTGTAGCCGTCGGCCGGGCCGCGGGCCACCAGCTCGGAGCCCAGCACCCCGCCGGCGCCGGCCCGGTTGTCGACGACGACCGGCTGGCCGAGCTGCTCGGACAGGCCCTGGGCGACGATGCGTGCCGTGGCGTCGATGTTGCCGCCCGGCGTGAAGGGCACCACGAGGCGCAGCGGCCGGTCGGGGTACTCGGCGTGCGCGGCGGCAAGCAGTGCGCCGCCCAGCGCACCCACCATCAGGCCGCGGGCGATGCGGGCGAAAAGACTCATGCTGATGTCTCCTGTGTCGTCATCGAAAGGTTCGCGAGGCCGGACGAGGTCCGGCCCGCGAGGTGCACGCTCATTCCGCGGTGGCGCCGGAGTCGCGCACGATCGCCTTCCACTTCTCGTGCTCGCGCTGGGCGAAGGCGCCGAATCGCTCGGGCGTGCCGCCTGCGGGCTCGGCCCCTTCGCGCACCAGCTGTTCCTCCAGCGAAGGCAGCGCGTCGTTGACGGTCTTGTTGATGAGCTGGATGACGGAGGCCGGCGTGCCCTTGGGCGCGAAGAAGCCGAACCATGAACTGGCCGAGAAGCCGGGGAAGCCCTTCTCGGCCACGGTCGGCACGCCAGGCAGCGATCGCGAGGGCTGGTCGCCAGACACGGCCAACGCCCGCAGCTTGCCCGCGCGGATGTGCTGGATCACCGTGGGCGCGGTGGCGAACATGAACTGCAGCCGCCCCGCCAGCAGGTCGGTGAGCGCATTGGCGCCCTTGTAGGGCACATGCACGGTCTCGACACCGCTGCGCTGGCTGAGCATGAAGCTCGACAGGTGCGAGGACGTGCCGACCCCGGTCGAGCCGTAGGACAGCTTGCCTGGGTTCGCCTTGGCATAGGCGATGAACTGCGCAAGATCCTTCGCCGGCACGCTGGGATGCACGACCAGCACGTTGGGCACATCGGCGATCTGCACCACCGGCACGAGGTCCTTGAGGGGGTCGTAGGGCAGGTTCTTGTAGAGGGTCTGGTTGACCGTCATCGGGCCGACCGAGTTGACGATCAGCGTATAGCCGTCGGGTGCTGCGCGCACCACCATCTCGGTGCCGATGTTGCCGCCGGCGCCCGGCTTGTTGTCGATGACGAAGGGCTGGCCCAGCTTCTCGGTGAGCTTCTGCGCCGTCGCCCGGGCCAGGATGTCCGTGGTGCCGCCGGCCGTGAAGGCCACGATCACCCTCACGGGCTTGGTGGGATAGGCCTGGGCCATGGCCCCGGCGGACAGGGCCAGCGCCGCAGCGCCGGCCAGCAGGCGGCGGCCCAGCCGCGAAAGGGTGAGGGGGTTCATCGCGATGTCTCCAATGTCGTGGTCGTTGTTCGTCAGAGCGCGTAGCTCGGGTCCAGCCGGTCGAGCTTGCGTCGCAGGGCGGGCCACTCCATCACGCCGTAGGGCCGGCGTGTGCCGGGCTGGTACTGGTTCCAGGTTTCTTCCAGCACGGGCGCAGGCACGGGGCGAAGCGGCACGCCGCAGGCCATCGCACCCAGCTGGGCACGGCACGCGAGTTCGAGCCGGTGCATCCAGTTGAAGGCCTCGCCCACGGTGCGCCCCACGGTCAGCACGCCGTGGTTGCGCAGGATCAGCGCCTCGCCCTGGCCCAGGTCCTCGATGAGCGAGGCCTGCTCCTTGGTGTCCAGCACCACGCCCTGGTACTCGTGGTAGCCGACCTTCAGGAAGCGCATGGCGGTCTGCGTGATGGGCAGCAGGCCGCAGTCGAGCGCGGACACGGCCATCGAAGCCCAGCTGTGCGTGTGGATCACGCAGGCGACCTCGGGCCGCGCCTCGTGCACGGCGCTGTGGATCACGTAGCCGGCCTTGTTGATGCCGTAGCCCAGCGCGCCGAAGTCGGGACTGGCCAGGATGGTGCCGGCGTGGTCCACCTTGATGAGGCAGGAGGCCGTGATCTCCTCGTACATCATGCCGTAGGGGTTGATGAGGAAGGCCTCCTCGCCCGGCACGCGCATGGAGATGTGGTTGGCCATCATGTCGGCCATGCCGTAGAGGTCGATCAGGCGATAACAGGCGGCCAGATCGACCCTGGCCTGCCACTCTGCCTCCGAACAACGGTCGCGCATCGAAGCGACCTGGACCCTGCCGTCTTGGACCTGCATGAGATGCCCTTCTTCCTGGAAAGAGGGTCATCGTCCCCGGTCATCGGCGGCCGGTCCAATCGCTAATGGTGCGGGCGTCATGCCCTTTTTTCATTATCAAAACGGCTTATGTTTTGATAGCGAAGAGCAGGATTGCAGTGTTGCCAGCGCTGAACTGGACAGAAGCAGGGGCAGCGAGCCGCGAGGTCCTAGGGTGGGGGCGCTGGGGACACGATGCACCAGAGCCCATGTCCGCCGAGGCCGCGTACCTTCTTGATGCTGTTGAGGACAACGCTCGTGGCTGCGGCTGGCCACGACGGAGGCCGCGTCGGCTCAGCGCACCATGGCCGGGCGCTTGTTGTCGAACTTCCAGCCCGGGATCAGGTACTGCATCGCGATGGCGTCGTCGCGCGCACCCAGGCCGTGCTGCTGGTAGTGGGCATTGGCACGCTGCAGGGCGGCCCGGTCCACCGTCACACCCAGGCCGGGGGTCTTCGGCACCTCGACGAAGCCGCCGCGGATCTGCAGCGGGTTCTGCGTGAGGAACTGGCCGTCCTGCCAGATCCAGTGCGTGTCGATGGCCGTGACCTT
>NZ_FTMY01000004.1 GCF_900156165.1 Pseudacidovorax sp. RU35E | reverse complement strand
AAGGGCGCGTGGGCACCGCTGAGGTTCATCAGCATGCCGTCGCGGCCGGCGACGGGGATGACTTCGATGTCGGTGATGGTGGGCGTGTGGCTCATCGGCGAAGCAGAACGAAGAAGACGAAAGGCGGGTGTGGGTTGTCTAGCCGCGCGGCGCCGCGTAGCGCTCGACGTTCGTCCCCGCGAGCCTGTAGCCGCTCGCGGCATGGGTGCTGACTGCATGTGCCGCGCTGAGCCTGCCCGTCACCCAGATGGTGTCCATGGTGCCGAGCGACTTGTTGGGGCGTTCCAGCACGACGTGGACCACCTGGTTTGCGGGCGGCGGCGGTGTGTGTATGCAGGCACCGAAGTGCGGCACCAGCAGCAACTCCCGCATGCCCTGCGCGGTCTGCTCGAGCGGGACGACGTAGCCGGGCAGGCGGACCACGGTGCCGTCGAGGGACGTGACGACCGGCGCCTCGTCCCAGATCTTGCGCAGCCGCTGCAGAGCGGCGCGCGCCCGCGGATCTTCGTCCGACAGCGTCTTCAGGTTTACCCCGCCGCTGCTGAACTCGGCCCAGGGGTTCCATGCCTTGGGAATCAAGTCGTCCCAGCCGATCGTCCTCGGACCCGCGGCCAGGGAGGGGACGGCATGGCCAGCAGCGAGCGCCGCGCACAGAGTCAATGCTTGCCTTCGGGAGATCGTCATGGTGTCGCCGCCAGGTTCGTCGCGCGGCCCGGATAGAAGGGTGCCAGCTTCTCGAACAACCGAGGGCCTGCCAGGCTCGGCAGGTCGTGGTCATGGTCGTCGTGCGGTGCTATGCCTTCGCGCGACTTTCGCAGCCACAGTCGGGCCAGCCCGTCGTCGCGAGACACGCCCTCGCCTCGGTCGTAGGCCCGGCCGAGCGCACGCTGGGCGCGGGGATTGCCGGCCTCGGCCGACATCTTCAACCATCGCATGGCGGTCGGCACATGGCGTGCCACGCCCTCGCCGGTCCAATAGGCCCGGTACAGCTCGAACTGCGCGCGCGGCGCACAGGCTTCGTTGCTGCCGGCCATGCGGCGATCCCAGCGCACGGCCTGGGCCGGGTCGCGCGGCGCGCCACCCAGGCCCTGGCGAAAAAAGTCGCCGAGCACGCAGGCCGCAGCTGGTGCGCCGCGGCGCGCCGCAAGAGACAGCCAACGGAACGCGGCGTCCAGGTCCTTTCCCACCGGGCCCATGCCGTTCAGGTACAGGAAGCCGAGGTCGACCTGGGCGGCCAGGTGCTGGGCGCTTGCGGCTCGCAGGAGTTCGTCCCGGGCGCGCAGCGGGTCCACGACTTCGCCACTTAGGCCGCGGTAATGGCGGGAGCGTTCATAGGCCGCCTCGGCAGCGGCAGGGGCGGCCACCGCTGCGCCGCCGGCCTGGATGCCGAGCACGGCCGCCAGCAGCAGGCCGCGGCCGGCGGGACAGCGCGCGAACAGGCCGGGCAGCGCCATCACTGGAAGGTCTTGGCAGGGTCGGCCGGCACGACGATCTCGCTGGCAGGGGTGAGCGACATCGTCATCGTCGTGCCCTTTCGCAGCGTGCTCAGCACCCGTACCGCATCGGCCAGCGAGCCGAGGCGCTGCGTGCGCAGCACTTCCGGCGGCCGGATCGTGCCCTTGGCGGCATGCACCGATTCCACCGGACCGCCCTTGTAGACGATCGTCTGGTTCGTGCCTGGGCTGAACTGCGTGTAGCCCTCGGGAATGAAGCCGCGGTACGGGCCGTTGTCCAGCACCTCCACCGACACCTGCACGTAGTAGCCGTCGGGGTCATTCACGTACTGATCGGTGGCCGTCACGATGCCGTTTGCCAACAGCGGAATCGCTGGGTTCTTGTTCTGCGGACCCACGAAACCTTGCACGATGCGCCCGTCATCCAGGATGCGTGCCGGCACGGCGTTCAGGCCGTTCTCGCGACCCGGCTTGAAGGGGCCCGAGGTCTCGATGCTCTTGTAGGAGGTGTTGGCCGCATCGCTGGCCTTGTAGGAGATGACGGAGCGACGCTTCTCCAGTTGGTTGGCGAATTCACTGGTGATCTTGGTGCCGTTGATCGACGGAGAGTCGAACACCTTGGACTGCAGGGCATCGAGCATGGTCAGCTGCTTCGCGACGTTGGCGGGGTCACGGTTGTAGGCCTTCAGCGCCTGGTACACCTCGACGATCGGGAACTGGTTGGTGTGCTGCGGGCTGACGAAATCGACGTTGAGCGAGTTCTGCAGATAGCTGAACCCGTGCTGGAACGACAGGCGCAGCCAGCCGTTCGCCGCCGTGGGCGTCGTGAGGCCATTGACGCCGTAGCCACCGTGGTAGCCGAAGGTGTAGAACTGGCCATCGGTGGGGTTCTTGACGCGGAACAGCATGTTGGTGGTGCCTGGCGTATGGCCGGGCGCCCAGATCACCATGATCTTCACATTGCCGTAGTCGTACCACTTGTCATACTCGTAGAAGTCGGTGGTACGCGCCCGGATCGTCGTCTCCGAGGCCGGCAGGGCGCCGGCGATGTTGAAGGCATTGCCTTGCAAATCGCTGGTGATTCCCGTCACGTCCTCCTTGGAAGCCCAAAGCTTGATGGGCTTGCCGGCAGCATCCATCATCTTCAGCTGCTCCACGACGGTGCCATAGTGATCCGAGTGGCCGTGCGTGAGCCAGATGTCGGTGACCGAACGCGGGTCGCGGCCCAGCAGTTCGATGTTCTTCCAGTACTGGTAGCCGCTATTGGGCCATCCGGCGTCGACCTTGATCACCTTGTCGTCCGACGGATCGTTGGGCGTACCCATGTCGGCCACCAGAAGGTACGAGGCGACCTCGTTGTCGCCCACGAAGTACATCGTGTTCTTGACGATTTCGAAGGGTTCCGTGCTGCGGGCGTAGGGCGCCGTCGTCGGCGATGTCGCATTGATGTTCACGTAGGCCTGACCGGAGACCGGGTCCGTGCCCTTGTCAGCCAGCATCGGGCTGTTGGACGGAACGTCCCACACCGGCTTGCCGTCCGCAGTGGACTGTGGCGTGAAGTACCAGATCGCGGTGACGCGTGCCTTGTCGGCCTGCAGGTAGTTCTGGTCGAAGAGCAAGTAGGCGGCCTGGCGGCTGGTGGTGGCGTAGTCGTAGTTCGGCACGACGGGCATCGCGGCCAGCGTGGACACGGCGCTCTTGCTGTAGTCGGCGGTGTTGACGTTGAACACCTTGACGTCGGGCGCCAGGCTGTAGGTCTCTTCGTAGCGCTTGACGGGGCTGGTGTAGGGGCGCCCCGCCTGGTCGGCGGTGACCACGCGGCCGTCGCCGATGGTCACGCTGGTGCTGCCCTTGGCATAGACCCAGCCGGCGGCCACCATGGGTCCTGGCGCGTTGTCGTGCCGGGAGACGGACGGACCGTACTTGGCCAAGTTGAACTGCGCGGCCGCCGACGAGCCCTTGCTCAGGACGACGTTGAAGGTCTCAGCCGGCGCGGCCGCCGTGGCCGCCGTGGTGGCGGAGGCGCCCGGAATCCAATCGATGAGGTTGCCGGGCTTGAGCTTGTCCGTGAGTGCCAGCGCCACATCCGCTGGCAGCGCCGCAGTGGACACGGTGGAGACGCCCCCCGAACCCATCACCTGCACTTTCAGAACTGTGCCACCGGTTCCGCCCTCGGACACGGGGGCCTGGACGACCAGGCCGGCCTGCCGCATGACGGTGCGCGCAGGCGTCGCCGGATTGCCGGTGTTGCCTGTGCCGCCCGGCGTCGTGGGCGTGCCAGCGGACGGGCCGCTGCTCTGTCCGGCACCTGCCGCCAGCAGCGCCGCCGCATTGTTGCCCCCGCCCCCACCGCCGCAGGCCGCGAGCAGCCCGAGTGCGACCGTGGACGCGAGCGCGCCCATACCTCTTCCGATGGAAGTGTTCATCTGTCTTCTCCGAGTTGATGGAACGGCGTGCAGGCGCCGGCCATCGGCGCACTCATCGCCTGGTGCGGGGCGCGTGCGGGACTACTCGATCCTGGCCCGCCGCGGCCTCTTGTCGTGCCGGTTATTCGGCGGTGATGTTTCCTGCCTCGATGACACGCTTCCAGCGCGCGGATTCCTTCTGCTGGAAGGCACTGAACTGCTCAGGCGTGTTGGCCACGATCTCGAAGCCCAGCGCGGTGAACGGATCCTTGACCGTGGGATCATTCAGGCCCGCCACCACCGCGTCATGGAAGCGCTTGCGCACGTCGGCGGGCAGGCCCTTCGGACCGACGATCGCCTGCCAGGAATACACGTCCACACCCTTGACGCCGCCTTCCGCCAGTGACGGGACGTCGGCCAGCAGCGGCGACCGCTTGTCGGAGGTGATGGCCAGCGCGCGCAGCTTGCCGGCCTTGATGTACTGCATCACCGCGTTGATGTTCTGGAAGGACGCGTCCACCTGCCCTCCCAGCAGGTCAGTGATGACCGGTGCACCGCCCTTGTAGGGCACGTGCAGGCCGGAGGTCTGGGTCTGCTGCCAGAACAGCGCCGCGGTGAGGTGGTCGCTGGAGCCGGTGCCGGACGAACCGAAGCTCATCTTGCCAGGGTTGGCCTTCTGGTAGGCAATGACGTCGGCCAAGCTCTTGTGCGGCGAATTGGCCGGAACCACGAGCACATTGGGCGCCTGGACGGCCACGGTGATGGTGTCGAAGTCCTTGAGCGCGTCGTATTGCACGCCCTTGATCAGGTGGGGCGCGATCACGAGCGGCCCCAGCGACGTGACCAGGAAGGTATAGCCATCAGGCGCGGCACGCTTCACGAAAGTGGCGCCAATGGTGCCGGTAGCGCCGGCCTTGTTGTCGACCACCACGGGCTGCCCCAGCGCCGCAGTGATTCGGGGCCCAATGGCCCGGGCCACCATGTCGGTCGATCCGCCCGCCGGGAAGGGCACGACGAGGTTGATGGTCTTGGCCGGCCAGGTCTGGGCCAGCGCAGGCGCCGACAAGGCCATTCCCAACGTGAGGCAGGTGAGCATTCTCTTCATAAGCTTTCTCCGACGTGTTGCTGTACAGCGCCCGTGGAAGTCTGCTGGTCCTTCCAAACGGTAGCGCTACCTTTTATGAGGAGGGATGGTAGCGCTATCGTTTAAGCGCGCATGCAGGGTTTGTCCCAGGGACGCGCTGGTCCCGGCTTGCAGGGTCAGGTCGTCTCGCGCTCGACGATCGAGAAGCCGATGTCGACCACGCGCTGGTCGATGGCCTGGCCCTGCACCCTGTCCAGGATGAAGCGTGCCGCCTGCGTGCCGATGGCCGCGCCCTTGATGTGCACCGAGGTCAGCGCGGGGTAGGCGTCGGCGGCAAACTCCTGGTCCCCAAAGCCCACGAGCGCAAGGTCGTCGGGCACCTTCAGCCCCTGGGCATGGGCTTCGGCAAGAACGCCGAGCGCCAGCAGGTCCGAACTGCAGAAGACCGCGTCGAGTGCTGTTTCGCACTCGAGCATTTGGCGCAATGCGGTGCGGCCGCTGCGCATGGTCGTAGGCGCCGTCACCACCACTTGGTGTGGCTCAGGCATGCCCAACGCCTTTGCCGTGTCGACGAAGGCCTGCGTCCGCCGACGCGCGCGTTCGTCGTGACCGGCCACCAGGCCCAGACGCCGGCGGCCGCGCGCATGCAGGAAGGCTGCAACTTCCGAACCCGCGTCCGCATGCGAGAAGCCAACAATCATGTCGATGGGCGACGACGTGAGGTCCCAGGTCTCGACCACCGGGATGCCGGCGGCCAGTAGCTTCTGCCGTCCCTGGTCGGAATGCATGATGCCAGTCAGCACGATCCCGTCGGGACGCCGGCTGATGATGGCGTCCAGCAGCGCATCCTCACGGTTCTCTTCGTACCCGCTCTGGCCGAGCATGAGCTGGTAGTCGGCGGCGGCCAAGGCCTCATTGAGCGCGTGCACTGTGTTCTGGAACACCGGCCCGGAGATCGTCGGCACGACGGCTGCGACGAGCCTGCTGCGCGAAGAAGCCAGCGCGCCCGCCAGCCGGTTCGGCACGTAGCCGCTCGAGGCCACTGCGTCCTGCACACGCCTGAGCACCTCGGCTGATACCTGCGAGGGCGTGTTGAGCGCCCGCGAGGCCGTGATCGGCGCCACCCCTGCCAGCAGCGCCACGTCGTGCAGGGTCACGGCCCCGGTGCCACGACGGCTGCGGCGAGACGGAAGGTTGGACATGGGGCGCGATTCTAGGGACCGACTTGGCCGCATCCGCGGCTTGCTCGCTGGCCATCGAGGGCGGCCGCAGGGCCGCCCGGCTGGGCCCCCGCTTAGGCGCGCAGGGCCGCCTCAAAGGCCGCGCTCAGGTGTCGACTCAAAGCCGCGGCATGCACCATGGCGCTGCTGTTCGGTGAGCAGAGCAGGTCCAATCCCAAGGCCGGCGAATCGGTGATGGGTGGTGCGCTCAGGCCCAGCCTGCGCGCATGCAGGGCACCAAGCGTGTCGAGCACCGCGACACCCCAGCCCTGCTCGACGAATGCGCAGGCGCTGGAGTAGTGCATGACCTCCACCGCCGGCGCGTAGCGCAGGCCGCTGTCCTCTAGCAGTCGCGCCGTCATTGCTCCTACCGTGAACTGCCGCGACAGACTGACGTAGGAGCGGCTGGCCAGCATGGCCGTGGGCACCGTGCGGCGGCGTGCCGGCGCGCTGCCGGCCGTCGCCACGCAGTGCAGGCGCAGCGGCGCCACCCGCACACCGTCAGCCGCGACCTCTTCGCCGGTGCGCACCACCAGGCCGAAGTCCACGCTGCCCTCGGCCACCATGCGCTCGATCTCGAGCGACATGGCGGTGCGCACCGTCACCGTGGTGTCGCGCAGCGCGGCGCGCATGCGGCCCAGGGCGCGTGGCAGGACGGTGCCTGCGGCCGAGGCCACAGTGCCGATGAGCAGCCGCCGCGGCGCTTCGCTGCGCAGTGACTGCGCGGTGCGGCTGAGACCGTCGAGCGCCGCCAGGGCGGCGGCCAGATCCGGCAACAGGCCGCGGCCCTTGGCCGACAGGCTGAGCCGGCGCCGGTCACGGTCGAAGATCTGGAAGCCCAGGCGCTCGTCCAGCAGTCGCAGAAGCAGGCTGGCCGCGGGCTGCGTCATCGCCAGTACGTCCGCCGCGGCCGTCACCGAGCCCGTGCGGTGCACTTCCCAGATCAGGCGCATCTCGCGCAATTTCATATCGGTTCGCATATGGAAACGGCCAAAAACCCAATTTGACCGCGTTCCGGCCGCGCTTCCACACTCGGGTTCGACGGCCGGTTGTTGTTCGACGTGGTTCCAGACCGGTGCGTGCCCTCAGAGCCCCTCGCGGCCCCCTCCCGGAGACACCCCTGCGTCATGAACGCTGCCCGCATCGCGGCCATCCGCTGCTTCACCGTCCGCCTCCCCTTCGACCATGGTGCGCCGCCACCCCGCTTCGCGGGCACGCCACGCTCAACGTTGGATAGCGTCTGGATGCGGGTCGAACTCGACGACGGCCTCGTGGGCTGGGGCGAGGCCTATGCCCCGGACCCCGAGGCCCTGGGCTCGCTGGTGCGCAGCCGCGTGGCGCCGCTGGCGCTGGGCCAAGACCCGCAGGACGAACAGCTCTGCGCGCGACTGGAACGGATGCTGCACAACGCCGGCCGCTCCGGTCCGGTGCTGCATGCGCTGAGCGGGTTGGACATCGCGCTGTGGGACCTGCGCGGCAAGCGCGCCGGGCTGCCGGTGAGCGAACTGCTGGGCGGCCGCCGTCGCGACCAGGTGCCTGCCTATGCCTCGCTGCTGCAGTACTACGGCGATGTGGGCCCGCTGGAGCGGCAGCTGCATGCCGCGCTTGAGGCCGGCTTCACCCAGGTGAAGCTGCACGAGCGCGACGTGGCCTCGGTCGAGGCCACGCGCCGGGCCATCGGCGCCGGCGTGCCGATGATGGTGGACACCAATTGCGCCTGGCTGCCTGGCGAGGCCGAGGCACCCGTGCGTGCCATGAAGGCCTTCGATCCGCTGTGGATCGAAGAGCCCCTGTGGCCGCCCGAAGACCTGTCTTCTCTCGGCGCACTGGGCAGGGCCACGGGCGTGGCCATGGCAGCGGGTGAGAACGCCTCCAGCCTGCACGAACTTCTGCAGATGGCCCGCGGCGGCAGCGTCGACTGGCTGCAACCCAGCGCCATCAAGTGCGGCGGCCTGGGCGCTCTGCGCCGCGTGGCGGCCGAATGCGCGGTCCATGGCCGCGTGCGGCTGAGTCCGCAGACCGCATTCTTCGGCCCGGGCTTCCTGGCCACCCTGCACCTGATGGCCACGTTGCCCGAGCCGACTGCCATCGAGCGGCTGTTCTGCGGCCTGAGCACCGTTCCCTACGCCACGAGCGTGCGGCTGGAGCGCGGCCTGGTCACCCTGCCCCGCGGCCCCGGCCTGGGCGCCGAGCCCGATGCGGCCCTGCTGACCATGCCTCTGTAGCCCGCGCGGTTCACCCCTGACCCATTCGACGGAGACATCGCCTTGAACCACCCTACCCGAAGAGCCGCGCTGGCTGGCGCCGCCGCCCTGCTGGCCCCGTGGGCCGCCATCGGCCAGGAGGCGCGCGGCACCGTGCGCCTGATCGTTCCCTATCCTCCGGGCGCAGCCACGGACGCGCTGGCCCGGCTGCTGGCGCAGGCGCTGCAGGCCGACCTGGGTGGCAGCATGATCGTCGAGAACAAGGGCGGCGCCGCCACGCAGATCGGCACCAAGGCCATCGCGCAGGCCAAGCCGGACGGGCAGACCCTGGGCTTCGTCGACACCTCCTTCGTCATCAACCCCGGGCTCTTCGGCGCTGCCCTGCCCTACAGCACACCGCAGGACTTCACCGCCATCTCGCTGCTGGCCACCGCGCCGCTGGTGCTGGTGGTGCACAAGTCCGTCGAGGCCACGGACATGAAAAGCTTCTTGGCGCTGGCGCGCAGCAAGCCCGGCGTCCTGGGCTTCGGCTCAGCCGGCGTCGGCAGCGCGCCGCACCTGGCGGGCGAGCAGTTCAAGCGCGTGGCGCAGGTGGACGTGCGTCACATTCCGTACCGCGGCGGCTCCACGGTCATCACCGACCTGATCGCGGGCCATGTCCAGTTCGGCTTCACCACGGTGCCGACCATGCTCGACCACATCCGCGCCGGCACGGTGCGCGCGTTGGCCGTCACCGGCGGCCGACGTGCCGCCCAGCTGCCCGAGGTGCCCACCATGGCCGAGCTGGGCCTGGCCGGCGTGGACACCAAGCCCCTGTTCGGCCTGATCGGCCCCGCGGGACTTCCCGAGGACCTGGTGCGCCGCCTGGGCGAGGCCACCGCGCAGGCCGTCCAACGCGGCGACCTGGGCAAGCGGCTCGAGGCCCTGGGCTTCGAACCGGTGGGCAGCACCCCCGCCGCTTTCGCCGAACGCATCCGCACCGAGATCATCAAGTGGACCGAGGTCATCAAGCGTGCCGACATCAAGCCAGCCTCCTGAACGCTATCCGCTGCCGCAGCCGGCCGAGGGCGCGCCCTGGGACGCGCTTCTGGCCATCACCGGCGCGCGCGGCAAACTGCCGCGGCCCTATGCCGCGACGTTGCACTCGCCTGAGGGCGCACGGGCGCTCGATGCGCTCTCGCGGTCTCTGTGGCGATCCGGCGCCCTGCCCACAGAACTGCGCGAGGCCATCTACCTGCTCGTGGCCCGACAGTCGGCCTGCGCGCCCCAGTGGCGCAACCACGTCGGGCCAGCGATGGCGGCCGGCCTGACCGATGCCGACCTGCAGGCCATCGCTCGCGGCCAACCGCTGCCGGCCGCTTCGCCCCTGGCGGACGGCCTGGAGTTCGTACGCCAGCTGTGCGAGGAAGGCCGCGTGAGCGATGGCATATGGGCCGCCGTGCGCGCCCGTCACGGGGCGGCGGGCGTCGCCGAGCTCCCGCTCTTCGTGAGCCTGGCGCAGGCCATCGCCTGGCTCATCAACGTGCAAAACACCGATGCGCAGCCCGACGAGGCGCCGTGGGCGGTATGACACGCCTCAGCATCTTCCGGAGATCGTCCGCATGAACCCAACAAACCGATTCGCCCGGCGCGGCGCACTGGCTGCGCTCTTCGGCCTGATGGCGGCCGCCACCGTGCCTGCACAAGGCCAGGCTGCCTACCCACAACGCCCCATCAAGCTGGTGGTCGGCGCACCGCCCGGAGGCGCGCCTGACACCGTGGCCCGGCTGGTGGCGCAGAACATGCAGCTGGGACAGCCCATGGTGGTGGAGAACCGCAACGGCGCCGCCTCCCTCATTGCCACGGAGTTCGTGGCCAAGGCACCCGCCGATGGCTACACGCTGCTGCTGACCAGCCAGACCGGCCTGGCCGTGTCGCCCATCATCAACCGAAGCAAGGCCTTCGACGGGCGGCGGGACTTCACCGGCATCGGCTACATCGGCAGCGCGCCGCTGGTGCTGGTGGGCGGCCCGGCACTTCAGGCCAACACCGTCGCCGAGGTGATCGCCCTGGCCAGGGCGCGGCCGGGGGCGCTGGACTACGGCAACGGCGGCGTGGGCACATCGCCCTACATGGCCGGGGCGCTGCTCTCGGTCATGACCGGCACGAAGCTCACGAGCATTCCCTTCCCGGGCGAGCAGGCGGCCATGGTCGAGATCATGGCCGGCCGCCTGCCCATGATGTTTGCCAATGCGGCTTCGGCCATGCCGCACGTCAAGGCCGGCAAGCTGCGCGGCCTCGCCGTCACCAGCGCCCAGCGCGTCGACGTGGCCCAGGGCCTGCCCACCGTGGCGGAGTCGGGCGTGCCCGGCTTCGAGATCGGCACCTGGCTCGGCGTGGTCGCTCCGGCCGGCACGCCGACGCCCGTGGTGGCGCAGGTGCATGCCGAGCTGCGGCGCGTGGTGCAGTTGCCTGTCGTGCGAGATGCGCTGGAGCGCCTGGGCTTCGTGCGCGAGGACAAGGATCTCGCCGCCTTCAACGCCTTCCTGGCCACCGATCACGAGAAGTGGGCACGGCTGATCCGCGACGCCGGCATCAAGGCCGAATGAGCCGCCGCCGTACTCCCCCATGTCTTCCATGAAGCACTACACCTACGCCGCCTGCCCGGTGCCGCCAGGCGAGGCCAGCATCCTCGGCGCCTGGCATTCGGCCCCCACCTTCGAGGTGCCTGAAGGCGCCTGCGATTGCCACGTGCACATATTCGGCCCGCGCGAGCAGTACCCCCTGGCCGACGACCGCACCTTCGCGCCGGGCGTCGCCTCGGTCGACGATCTGCTCCGTATGCATGCGCACATCGGCGTATCGCGAGTGGTGATCGTGCAGGCCAGTCCACAGGGCTTGGACAACCGGGGCGTGCTGGATGCGCTGGCCGAATTGCGCCGGCGCGGGCACGCGGCGCGGGGGGTGGTGGTATTGGCGCCCGGAACGGATCTCAGGACGCTGAAGGAGCTCCATGCCCAGGGCGTTCGTGGCATCCGGGTCAACCTGCAGTCCTATGGCCAGACTGATCCGCAGCTGGCTGCCAGTCGCCTCCACGCCGCCGCCGCCATGGCGGCCGAAATGGGCTGGCACGTGCAGACCTACACCACCCTGGCCGTCATCGGCGCGCTGCAGGCCGATATCGCGCGCCTGCCCGTGCCGTTGGTGGTCGACCACTTTGCGCTGGCAGACCCACGCCTCAACGATGCACGGGCCGATTGGTTGGCCTTATTGGCGCTGTTGCGCCAAGGCAGGACCTACGTCAAGCTCTCCGCGCCCTATCGGCTGGTCGAGACTCTGGATGGGCGCGACGGCCACGCCATGGCGCGTACCCTGATCGAGACAAACCCAGACCGCATGCTTTGGGGCACCGACTGGCCACACACCGGGCCCTTCCCCGGGCGCCCACGAGAACGTGAAGGTGTCGATCCTTTCCATCCGGTGGACAACGGCGCCCAGCTGTCGATGCTGGGACTCTGGGCCACGCCTGAAGAGCGCCACCGCATCTTGGTTACCAATCCTCAGAAGCTTTATGGCTTTTAGGAACTATCAATGGAATATATAGCTCGTCGCTAGCAGTTGCTGAAGCCCGAAAATGATCAGTGACCATGCAACATCGCAGCGGAGTAATGGCCAATGGCTCCTTCAGACTGAAAACGGAAGCTCACTAAGGGCGGCTTTCCGGCACTTGATAGCGCCTGAAGGTAATCCACGAGGCTTTGCAGCAATGGCGCTGGCTTTGCTCCGTGGATTCGCACGCGCTCGCGACCGGAGAACTGCATCTGTGCGTTGCTTTCCACGACAACAAGTGCGAGGAACGGCTCCCCCTTTCATCTCACGGCTCGCACTGGCCTCCGACATCTCCATGCGCGCGAGGTCGCCTAACGCCATGCTAATGTCGCGGCCCTCAACTCCGGTCGCTCATCGGGCCGGTGTCGTCGCTAATGCCTACGTTTTGAGGGGCTTCCTGGAAGCAGGCTTTGTACGGCTCCCCGACTTGCCGGTGGGCTTGGCCTCAGAAGCTACGGCCAGTTGCTCAAGGGGGAGCTGAGATGGGCGACTGGCGATGACAACGCCCTCGATGCCAGGTGCGCGACGGAGGCCGCGGGCCGTAGTGTCGTGAACTTGGACGCTGGCTGAATGGTCGTAGATGAACACCACGATTCGGCTGTACCGCTCCGGCGTCTGGAGGTAGGGAACGATGTCCTCCAACACCTCCTTCTCGATGGTCTTGAAGCCGGCTGCAGACCACGCGTACTTCGCTTCGACCAGGAGGCCGAGACTCGGGATGCCAAAGTCCGCGCGGTAGGTCGAGTGCCCAAACTTCGGCAGCGTGTCTTCGTCTTCAAGGTCTAGAAACACAGGTCGGAGCATCAGATACAGGATGTCCTGAATCTCGCGCTCGCTCAGCACAGGCCAGCGTATGGGAGCCTTCAAATCAGGTGAGTCCCAGCGCCAGCGCCTCATGCTCGACTCGAACTGCTCGAGCATGTGCACCACTGTTGCAGGGGAACGCAGCAGGTCGCTGGTGGCCTCTGAGATGGCGCCTTCCACGGCGTGCCAAATCAGAGCTGCTTCGTGCGCCGTCCTGTTGCCGGAGTCCTCGCGCAGCGCCTGTTCTACAAAAGACTGCCTCAGCGCTTTCCGTTGCGCAGCCGGCCTCGCCTCTGCACCCGGTAGCGATAGCAGCCATTCTCGCGCCGCCAGTTCAGATGCGCTGCTGCCTTCGATGTCGATAGACGTTGGCATCGCCAACCCAGCAAGAACGGCGTAAGCGGCCAGCGAACACAGGTTGATGGAGACCCGACTGGGTAGTGAACATGTGTCCGCGGAGGTAAGCGGACAGATGAACACTTACGGAGTTGATTTGATGGGACGCCGGCGACGGCGCCGGCACAGCGCGGAGTTCAAGGCGGGCGTGATCGCTGAGTGCCTGAAGCCAGGCGTCTCGATTGCCGCGGTGGCCCTGGCGCATGGGCTAAACGCCAACATGCTGCGCAAGTGGGTCATCGATGGCGAGCATCAACTCGCCAGCGTGCCGCGCAGGGTGGCGCCGGCCGAGGAGCCAGCCCCGGCGCCGCAGCCCACGTTCATTCCCTTGGCCCTGCCTGCATCTGCGGTGGATGGAGAGATTCAGATCGAGCTGCAACGTGCCGGCACGACGATCAAGATCGTCTGGCCTGCGGCGGCGGCCCGCGACTGCGCGGCCTGGCTGCGCGAGTGGTTGCGGTGATTCGGGTCGACGCCGTCTGGCTGTGCACCGAACCCATGGACATGCGTGCCGGAACGGACACCACGCTCGCGCGTGTGGTGCGCGTCTTCGGCGAGGCGCGTCCGCACCATGCCTACGTCTTCGCCAACAAGCGCTCCACGCGCTTGAAGGTGCTCGTGCACGACGGCATCGGCATCTGGCTGGCCGCGCGGCGCCTGCAGCAGGGCCGCTTAATTTGGCCAGGCGGTGGCTGCGGTGCACCGCAGTCGCTCACGCGCGAACAGCTCGATGCGTTGGTGTTGGGTCTGCCGTGGCAGCGCATAGGTGAGGCTGGCGTGATCACGCTCGTGTAGTGCCCGTCCATTGCCGCATGTGCCGATGCGCGCTATGCGCCTTGGCCTGACACTGGACGGCAATGATCGACATTGCGCAGATCGACCCGAACAAGCTCGAAGAACTCGATGCGGATCGGCTGCGCGAACTGACGCGGGCGCTACTGGAGCACCGCGGACGCGAGCTGGCCTGGCGCGACGCCAAGATCGACAAACTCACGTTCGAGCTGGCGCAGCTCAAGCGGCTGAAGTTCGAGCGCACCAGCGAGCAGATGAATGCCGAGCAGCGTGCGCTATTCGACGAAGCAGTGGATGGCGACATCGCAGCGCTCGACGAGCAGCTGGCCGCTCTGCAGGCCGCGCCGCTGGCAGGAGGCAAGGAAGAGAAGAAGACGCCCAGGCGCACTGCGCTGCCCGAGCGTTTGCCGCGACGCGAGGTGCATCACGAACCCGACAACACCGCCTGCGGCTGTGGACGGACGATGGAGCGTGTGGGCGAGGACATCAGCGAAAAGCTGGACTACCAGCCCGGCGTATTCACCGTGGAGCGCCATGTGCGCGGCAAATAGTGCTGTTCGGCGTGTCGCACGTTGGTGCAGGCACCTGTGCCGCCGGCGGTGATCGACAAAGGAATCCCGGCCGCGGGCCTGCTGGCACAGGTGGTCGTAGCCAAGCACGCTGACCATCTGCCGCTGTACCGGCAGGAGGCGATCTTTGCCCGGGCTGGACTGGCCATCCCGCGCTCCACACTGGGCGCCTGGGTGGGACAGTGCGGTGTGCGGCTGCTACCGCTCGCCCAGGCGCTGAAGGACGAACTGCTGGGCTGCCAGGTGCTGCATGCCGACGAAACACCGGTGGCGATGCTGGCTCCTGGCAAAGGCAAGACGCAGCGCGCCTACCTGTGGGCCTACGCGTCGGCACGCAGCGAGACCCTTAAGGCCGTTGTCTACGACTTCACCCCAAGCCGCTCTGGCGAGCATGCGCGAGCCTTCCTGGGGCATGACCCGCAGCGGCGCGAGCGCGATCAACAGCCGTGGTCAGGGCATCTGGTGTGTGACGACTTCAGCGGCTACAAGGCCTTGTTCGCATTGGGCGTGACCGAGGTCGGCTGCATGGCCCACGCCCGGCGCAAGTTCGTTGAACTGCACGTCGCCAACAAGAGCAGCATCGCGGCCACGGCGTTGGGCCTGTTCGGCCAGCTCTACCAGGTCGAGCGCGACATCCAAGTCCTGAGCGATTCAGCCGCGCGGTTGGAGCAGCGGTGCGAGCGCGCTATCCCCATCGCCCAGACGCTGCATGAATGGCTGATCGCCCAACGCGACAAGATCCCAAGCGGTACGGCAACGGCCAACGCGCTGGACTACAGCCTGAACCGTTGGGCGGCGCTAACGCGCTATCTGCACGATGCCCGGCTGCCCATCGACAACAACCACGACGAGCAGCAGATCAGACCTTGGGCCATGGGCCGAAAGAACTGGTTGTTCGCCGGCACGCTGGCGGCCGGCCAGCGCGCAGCCGCCATCACCAGCCTGATTCAATCGGCCAAGCTCAACGGACATGATCCCTACGCCTACCTCAAGGACGTTCTGCAGCGCTTGCCTACGCAGCGGGCCAGCAACATTGGCGAACTGATGCCACATCGCTGGACGCCACACGCCTGAGCGTCTTTAAGATCGACCAACGCGCTGGTCAACATGTATTGGCTGGCCGCTTACTTCATTCGGCGTCACTCGTCCAGATATCTGACGTGTACTCCTAACGCGATCGCTTGTGTTTCGCTTCGACACTTGGTGGCTTCGACTCGCGCTAGAGAGCCGCTCCGCCCGTATCACGGCGAAGCATGCGGGCACCTCGATTTGATGAGCGCTTGGCTGAGAACGCGCGGCCCAGTACCATCATCATCAGTTTTCGCACGAATTCGCTTCATCGATCAGCGCCCTTCGGCGCACCCATGAGTACCACCGCATTGCCCTCCGGCACGAAGCGCTACGAAGCGCTGGCGACGCTCGTCGAACGCCAGATCGATCGCGGCATGCTGCGTCCTGGTGACCGGTTGCCCTCCGTGCGCCAGACGTGCATTGCGCACAGCGTCAGCCCGAGCACGGTGTTCCAAGCCTATTACCTGCTCGAGGGCCGGGGCCGAATCCGCGCCGTGCCGCGTTCGGGTTATTACGTCACGGCACGACCTGACGGCAAGCTGCTGCCCGAGCCTGCGACTTCACGCCCGAAATCCGGTCCGCGGACGTGCGATGTCAACGACTTCGTCTTCGAGATCCTGGCGACCGTGCGTGCGCCAGGCATCGTGCCGCTGGGGTCGGCGCTACCTGCTGCGGCATTGTTCCCGCTGGAACGCCTGCGCCGGGCGTTGGTCACCGGCGCGCGACGGCTCACGCCGGCAGCCATGGTCGCCGACCTCCCGCCTGGCAACCTTGCACTCAAGCGCGAGATTGCGCGTCGCTACGTTCAGTACGGCATCGCTCTCGCGCCTGACGAAATCGTGCTGACGCACGGCGCGATCGAGGCGTTGCATCTTTGCCTGCAGGCCGTGACGCGCCCGGGTGACGCGGTGGTCGTCGAGTCCCCCACGTTCTACGTCGCGTTGCAGGCGCTGCAGCGTCTCGGGTTGCGTGCCATCGAGGTGCCGACCCACGTGCGCGATGGCATCGATCTCGCTCGCCTGGCAGAAGTACTCGACCTGTACAAGCCGCAGGCCATCTGGCTGACCACCACCTTCCAGAACCCACTTGGCAGCTTGATGCCCAATGACAAGAAGCGCGAGTTGGTTGCGCTGCTGGCTCGGCATCAGGTACCGCTGATCGAGGACGATGTTTATGGTGAGCTCTACGAAGGCCCCATCGCACCCATGCCCGCAAAGGCCTTCGATGGCGCCGGCCTGGTACTGCACTGCTCATCGTTTTCGAAGTGTCTGGCGCCGGGTTACCGCGTCGGCTGGGCCGCGCCCGGACGGTGGACACACCAAGTCGAGCGCCTCAAGCTCATGACCAGCCTGTCCGGCTCGATTCCGGTTCAGGCCGCCATCGCCCAATACCTCCACGAAGGTGGCTTCGACCGACACCTGCGCACCCTGCGTGAGCGCCTGCGCGCGCAACGTGACCGCATGTTCGACGCCGTGAACCGCAAATTCCCGCCCGGGACATTGACAGTCCGACCGGCTGGAGGGTACTTCGTCTGGGTCGAGCTTCCTGTGTCGGTGGATGCAGTGAAACTGCACCGGTTGGCGCTTGCAGATCAGATCAGCATCGCACCGGGGCCGATGTTTTCGGCGCGCGGCGAGTTCCGCCACCACGTGCGGCTGAGCTGCGGCCAGCCGTGGGATCGATCACAGGAAAAGGCGCTCGACACCCTGGCCCGACTGGCGCGCGAGGCCATGGCCGGCAGTACTGATACGGTGCCACACACGACCGGCTGAGTCTGTTGCATGGCGGAGCGGCGCGCCACAGTGCTCGCATGGACTTCAACGCCACATTTCCGCCGGTCGAGAGCTTGATCCCCGAGGCTGCACGGGGCCTGAATGCGGTCATGGACCGACTCTGTCCGGGCGTCTTCGCCGGCCTGCTGGCGACGGACGGGACCTTGCTTTATGCCAATCGCGCCGCGCTCGACGCCATCGGCGCCGAGCCTCGCCAGGTGTTGGGCCGCCGCTTTGACGAGACTCCGTGGTGGGAGGCGTGCGAGCGATCGCGCGAGCAGGTACGCGAGGCGTTGGCACTGGCCGCCGCCGGCGTGCCGGCTCGCTTCGACGTCCGGATCGGAACGGCTGACCGCGGCGCGATCGCCATCGATTTCTCGTTGCTGCCCATACTCGACCCCGAAGGCCGGGTGGCGTGCCTCGTGCCGTCGGCTCGCGACGTCAGCGAGCGCGACCACGCGCAACGCGAGTTGCTTCGAATCCGACACGCGGTGGAACAGGCCACCGACGCACTGTTCCAGGTCAGCGCGGACGGGCAGGTGCGTTGGGTCAATGCGGCGGCCGGCCGACTGCTGGGTTACGACATCGCCGAGCTCCTTGGCATGCGTGTGGCGCAGATCGATGCCGGCATCGCCGAAGCGGAGTGGCCCGACCGCTGGCAGGCCTTGCAGGCTCTGGGCGCACTGCGTTTCGAGACCTGGGTGCGACACCGCAGCGGAACCCAGATTCCGGTCGATGTGTCGATCAGCGCAGTCCAGGACGGGGAAGGCTCGTTCGCTCACGTCTGCGTCGATGACCTGCGGGAGCGCCGAGCCGCCGACGAACGCATCCGGCAGCTGACGCAGCATGATCTGCTGACCGGCTTGCCCAACCGAGCGCTGCTGGCAGATCGGCTGGAGATGCATCTGCAGTCGGGCGCGCCGTCGGCGTTGCTGGCTGTGGATCTGGATCGCTTCCGGCGCGTCAACGACGGACTCGGCAGTGCTGCGGGCGACCTGCTGCTGCAGGCCGCCGCACGCCGCATTGCAGCGGCGTTGCGACCTGGCGACTGGATCGCCCGGCCGAGCAGTGACGAATTCGTCGTGCTGCTGCGCGGCGTCGACGAGCCTGCTGCGCGTCGCACGGCTCAGAACGTCCTTGGCGCCTTCGCCGAGCCGTTCGACCTGGACGGCGAGACCGTTCACCTGACTTGCAGCATTGGAATCGCGCTGTCTCCGGAGCACGGCGACGCCGTCGAACAATTGCTGCGCCGCGCCGGCGCCGCGCTCATACGCGCCAAGGCGGCAGGCCGCAACGGTCTTGCGCTGTACCGGGTGGCGCCATTCGACGAAGACCCGGAGCGATGGCAACTCGAGAATGCCTTGCGCGGTGCGCTGGCCCGGCGCGAGTTGGCGCTGCACTACCAACCGCAGTGCGAGTTCCGCGATGGCCGCATCGTCGGTGCAGAGGCGCTGCTGCGGTGGCGGTCGCCGACGCTGGGCGAGGTCGCGCCTGACCGATTTATTCCGGTCGCCGAGGAAATCGGGATGATCGGCGCCATCGGCGACTGGGTGCTTGCCGAGGCTTGCCGCCAGGCCGCCGCCTGGCGTCGCGACGGGCTGCGGCCGTTGCGCATCGCCGTCAACCTGTCGGCGCGGCAATTGCAGCAGTCCGGACTGGCCGAGCGCGTGGAGCGCCTGCTAGACGAGCAGCGCCTGCAAGGCTGCGCGCTCGGGCTGGAGGTCACCGAGGGAATGCTGATCGAGAACCTCGAGCAAGCCTGCGCGACGCTGGCGCGACTGCGCGCGTTGGGGGTCGAGATCGCGCTCGACGATTTCGGCACGGGTTATTCGAGCCTGTCGTACCTGCGACGCTTGCCGGTGGATCTGGTGAAGATCGATCGATCGCTGGTTGCCGACGTGACCGACCCGCGAGCCTCGATCACGCGCGCCGTGATCGCATTGGCGCAAGGCCTGGACCTGCGAGTGCTGGCCGAGGGCGTGGAGACCGCCGAACAACTCGAACGGCTGGCTTCGCACGGCTGCGATCTGGCACAAGGCTTCGTGCTCGGGCGACCGCTGACGGCCGCCGCCTTTGGCGAGCTGCTGTGCGCGTCCGATGTTTCGAAGCCGGAATGAGTCAATGAAGCCGCTCGATGCAGACATCGGCCAGGTTGACTTCATCGTCAGCGGGCCACGGCGGAATTCGATCTCGATCGAGACGCCAGTCGCCGACTGCTCCACCGTGACCGGCACGAAGCCCACCGTGTCGCCGACCGGTGCCTCGGCGTTGACCCTGACCTCATCGAGCGCCGCGGTCGCAGCCTGGCGTCGCTCGCGCTCGAGTCGTCGCCATCCGTGAACCAGGTTGGCGTTGACGCCGTGGGCCATGGCCACCTTCGCCACTGCACCGGGGCGCTCGCATTCGGCCAGCACCATCGCCTTCAATTCCGGGCTGCGCTCCAGGCGCCGTCTCTTGGACTCCGTAGTCATCATGTCCATTTGCGATTGCTCGTGGACGCTATCGTTACGGGGTCAGCGGCCAGGTTCAAGATGCCATGGCTGGCCGGTTACCAAGCGCGGCCTCGATGCCAGCTCGCATGCGCAGCGGCTTGACCGCGAGCCACAAAGCACCCACCCGGATCAAAGGTACGCTGCCGGCACGTTGCAGACTCGAGTCATCTCGGCATTAAGTCCTAGCAGCGTCTGAGGCAGCGCTATCAAGCAGGCGCCGACCGACACGTTGCCCAGGTGCTGCAGGATCAGGGTTGCGGTGCCGGTGTTGCGGTTGCCGCACTCCATGATGACTTCCGCCGTACCTGCTCCCAGCTCATGAACTCGAGCAGCGCCAGCAGCAGTCTGCAGACAACGGCGCAGCCCGCACAGAAGCGGCTGCCGACGGAGAGGGCTTTGTTCATGGAGGCAATAAGGCTGGAAGGGAAGGCAAGCGCGCGCCGGTCAAGCGGGGTGCCGTGCCGCCGCCTCCCGTCCGGCGGACCTCCGCCCTATGGCAAGCGCCCGTTCCACCTGGGTGATCCGAATGCTTTGCCGTTCCGGGCCTGGAAGCCGTAGGGCTCCCCTGCAAGCCTTCCCTCACATCGGCGGCTCGAAGCCGTTGCGGCCGACGTTGACTCGTAAGGCGGTGGGCCTACCGTCCTTCATCTGTGCGTTCACCAGCACCCTGGCACCGGGCACCAGCAGGGTTCGTTCGTCGTCGTTGCCAGGCTTAAAGCTAACCACCGGCACATCGGCCGGCACGACGATCGTCTTCTCGCCTCCCGAGTACTTCAGCACGAGCTGCTGCCCGCCCGGCACCGATGTAGGCGCTGCCGTAATGCCGGCCACGGTGGCGTTTGTCATTGTGCTTTCGGGCAGGAGGTCCCAGGGGAAGTGGCCTTCGGCAGTGCCGCGCGCGGCTTCGGGAAATATCACCACCTCAAGGGCACGCTGCGTGCCGTCGGCCTGCGGTACGGCCGCGGTGCCGATGTAGCTGCCCGGCCGGATGTCGGCTAGCCGGATCGGATAGACCTCGGAGATCGCCATTCCAGCGGGTCGGGCAAGCGCGACGGTTTCACCGCCTCGCTCCTTCAAGGTGATCGTCGTGGCGTCGACCGCTACGAGAGTCCCGCGCAGCCGAACCGGCTTGTCGGCCACCGTCGGGGTCGGCATCGGCGGCGCGGGCTGTGCATGGAGCGCGCCTGTGCCCACGCAGCAGACGGCAATGGCCAGGGCCCAACGGGCGGGGACTAGGGAACGGAAGAGCATCGGAAGCCTTCGGAAGGTGTACCGGGCCGCCACGACATGCGGCGGCAGCGGGCCCGGTTGGGACGATACGCCTATCCAGCCGTCGCCGACGTCGCAGACGCAAAAGAACGCGGTTCTGCCGGCACGGGGCCACGGGGAGCCGGCCCGATGTGCCGACGAGCTGCTATTCGGCGGCAATGAAATCCGTCCAGTGTCTCCACGCGCACCACCAGCCTGATCTTGAGGTCGTCTCGCCGGAACGTGCTGTCGAATCTCTTGGCCATCACCTGGTCCGCCGTTACATCGACAACGTGTAGCTGGACGTGTCAAGGGCCACCGAACACCTGGCCACGCGCGCCGTCGGACCCTATCAGGATTAGGCCAGGGCTGGGGCGAGCCGGTTGTGAACGCGCTGTGCTGGCAACCCTACGTCCAGGACTGTCGACGTGCCCCGACGATCACTGTTGAATCGTGCTTGAGGTCTCTGCCGCCCCAGGTGCCGCTGAACGGCAGAACTACGCCAACGCCCACTTAGGCTTGTTGATGACCCAGGCAGCGGTAAAAGGGATGCACTGCGGGATGCGGACGAGCGGCACGTCCGTTTGACACCTCAGCGCTACAGCGGCTAGAGTGCCGGCCGTGGATCGGCGAGAAGAGATCTACTTGGGAACAGTTGAGGCGGCTTGTCCAGCGCTGCAGGTTGCTAGATTGGCATGATGCCTTTCTTGCGTGGTAAAGGGCGAGGAATCCCATTCGAGGTGCCAGCGTGAACTAACTTCACAGCTACGGCGGTCAGGGGACTTCCATATCCTTTATTCATGGACTACAACCTGCGCGACCTCAAGTTCTTCGAGACCGTGGCGACCCTCGGCAACGTCAGCCGCGCCGCCGATGTCCTCGGCCGCAGCCAACCCGCCATCACCAAATGCATACGCCGGCTCGAGGCGGCGGTGGGCGAGCGGCTGATCGAGCGCGATGCCCAGGGCGTGGCGCTGACCGCATCGGGCCTGCTTCTGCTGGAGCGTGCCCGGCCGCTGCTGCAGCATGCCAGCCAGGTGCAGCAGGAGCTGCGCGACTTCTCGAGCGGCGCCTCAGGGCAGGTGCGCATCGGCAGCGGCCTGAGCACGGCCGCCCATGTGCTGCCCCAGATCTGCGCGCAGTTGCTCTCGCAAAGCGGCATCCAGTTCGAGGTGGTGCTGGGCACCAACATCGGCATGCGACGCGAGTTGCGCGAAGGGCGCATCGACCTGCTGCTGGGCCTGCTGCCGCCCGAGCCCGACCTGCACACGGTGCCGCTGATCGACGACCTGGTCGGTCCGGCCGTGCGCGCGGGCCATCCGCTTGCGGGCCGCCAGGACCTGGGCGCGCGCGACCTGATGGCGTCGTCGTGGGCGGTGCCGACCCGGGACATCCCCAGCCGCCAATGGTGGGACCGGCGACTGCAGGAGCTTCAACTGCCGCCGCCACCAATCCAGATGCAGTCGAACTCCCCGGCGCTGCTGCTGGGCATCGCGCGCATCCACGACCTGGTCGTGTTCACGTCGCACCGCATGCTGCCCGATGGCCTGGTGGCGCTGCCGGTGCAGGACCTGGCCATGGCGCGCAAGTTCGGCGTGGCACTGCGCAAGGAAGGCTACATGTCGCCCGCCGTGCGGCGGACCTTGCAACTGCTCGTCGATCACGGGCAGGCCCTGTTCGACTACCAGCCTTGAGAAGACTGCAGGCCTTGGCCGTGCGTGTGCGCTGCGGGCCGTGCGCGACGCGGTCTCAGCCGATGTGCGCCAGTGGTGCGCCCGCGGCCAGGTAGGCGCCGGCCACCGCCTTCAGCGCCACGCGCCCCGCGCGGTGGGCGTTGACCTGCATCTCCATCTTCATGGCCTCCATCACCGCGATGAGCTGGCCTTCGGCGACCTCCTCGCCCTCCTCCACCTTCCAGGCCTGCAGCGTGCCGGCGATGGGTGCGGCCACGGCGGCCGGGTCGGCGGCAGATTCGGCCGGCGCGTCGGACGTGGGGGCGCTGCCTGCGCCGGCCGCCAGGCCGCGCAGCAGCAGCGCAGGCAGGCCCAGGCTCACGCGCCGTCCGTCGATCTCGATGGCGGTGCGCTGCAGTGCTTCGCCTGGCGCCGGCTCGGCCCGCACGGCCGCCGCCAGCGGTTCGGCGAAGTCGGTCTCGATCCAGCGCGTATGCACCTTGAAGCCGTCGTCGCCGATGAAGTCCGGCTGCTGCAGCACCGCACGGTGGAAGGGCAGCACCGTGGCCACACCCTCGATGCGGAACTCGGCCAGCGCGCGTCGTGCGCGGGCCAGCGCCTGTTCGCGCGTGGCGCCCGTGACGATCAGCTTGGCCATCAGCGAGTCGAAGTTGCCGGGCACCACCGCGCCGCTATAGACGCCGGCATCGACCCGCACGCCCGGGCCGGCAGGCGGCTCGAACAAGGTCACCGGCCCCGGGGCGGGCAGGAAGCCGCGGCCCACGTCCTCGGCATTGATGCGGAACTCGATCGCATGGCCGCGCGGTGCCGGCGTCTCGCGCAGCGTGAGCGGCAGGCCGTCGGCCACGCGCAGCTGCTCGACCACCAGGTCCAGGCCGCAGGTCTCTTCGGTCACCGGATGCTCCACCTGCAGCCGCGTGTTGACCTCCAGAAAGGAGATGGCGCCGCTCTGGCTGAGCAGGAACTCGACCGTGCCCGCGCCCACGTAGCCCGCCTCGGCGCAGATGTCGCGCGCGGCCTGGTGGATGCGTGCGCGCTGTGCCTCGCTGATGAAGGGCGCGGGCGCCTCTTCCACCAGCTTCTGGTTGCGCCGCTGCAGCGAGCAGTCGCGCGTGCCCAGCACCAGCACATGGCCGTGCGTGTCGGCGATGACCTGGGCCTCGATGTGGCGCGGCCTGTCGAGGAACTGCTCGACGAAGCATTCGCCGCGGCCGAAGGCCGTGACGGCCTCGCGCACGGCCGACTCGTACAGCTCGGCCACCTCGTCCAGCCGCCAGGCGATCTTCATGCCGCGGCCACCGCCGCCGAAGGCCGCCTTGATGATGATCGGCAGGCCATGGGTGCGGGCGAAGGCCTCGACCGCCGCGGCGCTCTCGACCGGATCGGCCGTGCCCTCGACCAGCGGCGCGCCCACCTTGAGTGCGATCTTGCGCGCCTCGACCTTGTCGCCCAGCCGGGCGATGGCCGAGGGCGGCGGGCCGATCCAGGCCAGGCCCGCGTCGATCACCGCCTGGGCGAAGGCCGCGTTCTCGGACAGGAAGCCGTAGCCCGGATGCACCGCATCGGCGCCGCTGCGGCGGGCGATGGCCAACAGCTTGTCGATGTGCAGGTAGGTGTCGGCGGGGCGCTGGCCGTCTAGGCCATAGGCCTCGTCGGCCACGCGCACATGCAGCGCGTCGATGTCGGGGTCAGCGTACACGGCCACCGACTGCACGCCGTAGTCGGCGCAGGCGCGGGCGATGCGCACAGCGATCTCCCCCCGGTTGGCGATCAGGACTTTCTTCATGGGATCAGTCTCGGAATTCGATGGGCGTGAAGCCGGCGACGACATGGAAGCGGATGCGCGCACCCACCGGGATCTGGCCCGCCAGGTCGAGATGCCAGGGCGCGATGCAGCCGATGACGGGATAGCCGCCGGTGAGCGGATGGTCCGCCAGGAAGAGCACGGGCTGGCCGCTGGCCGGCACCTGGATCGCGCCCAGGGCCGTGCCCTCGCTGGGCAGCTCGCGCGCGATGGCGCGGGCGAGCGGCTCGGCGCCCTGGATGCGCAAGCCGACGCGGTTGGACTGGGGCGTGACGGTCCATTCCTGCGCGGCGAGCAGCGCCACGGCCTCGGGCGTGAACCAGTCGGTGCGCGGGCCCAGCTGGATGTCGAGCGTGACGAGGGCGCCAGCGCGCGGCAGGTCGTCGCGGGGCAACTCGGCCTCGCCAACCGCGCGCAGTCCGCGGGCCGTGTCGCTGCGTGCGGGCAGCCAGTCGCCCGCGACGAGCGGCGCCGGGCCGACCTGGGCCAGCGTGTCGCTGGCCAGGCTGCCCATGACCGGCGCGCGGTCGATGCCGCCGCGCAGCGCGATGTAGCTGCGCACGCTGGCCTCGGGCTCGCCCAGCAGCAGAAGGTCGCCCTCGCCCAGCGCCAGCGGCGCATGGCGCGGCACGGGCCACTGGCGGCCATCGGGCGCGCGCAGTGTGAGCGGGCCGATGGCGCCGGTGACGGCCACCACCGTGTCGCCGCGGCTCTGCAGCACGAAGCCGCCCTGGGCCACCTCGATGCAGGCGGCGTCGATGGCATTGCCCACCAGGCGGTTGGCCGCACGCAGCGCGCCGCGGTCCATGGCGCCGGAGGCAGAAACGCCCTGCCCGGCCTGGCCCGGCCGCCCTTGGTCCTGCAGCAGGGCCTGCAGGCCGGGCTGGACGATGGTGAGGCCGGGTGCCTGCAGGCCCTCCCTCGCATGCGCCACAGGCGCCGGCGCCGCAGCGGCGCCAGCAGGCACGGCCACCGGCCGAGCCCCCGCATCCACGAAGCGCACCCGCTGCCCGGGCTGCAGCAGCGCAGGCGGGTCGCGATCCAGGTCCCACATGGGCACGGGCGTCTGGCCCAGCAACTGCCAGCCACCGGGGCTGGCCTTGGGATAGACGCCGCTGAAGCCGCCCGCCACGGCCACGGCGCCGGGCGGGATGCGCGTGCGCGGCGAGTTGCGCCGGGGCACGCGCTGCAGCAGTTCGTCGCCGCCGCTCAGATAGGCGAAGCCCGGCGCGAAGCCGGTGAAGGCCACGAACCAGTCGGTGCAGGTGTGGCGGCGCACCACGTCCTCGGGTGTGGTGCCGAGCAGCGCCGCCACTTCGGCCAGGTCCTCGCCGTCGTAGTGCACGGGCAGTTCGATCACCGCCCCGGCGCTGGCCTCCACGCCTTCGCGCGGACGGTCGGCCAGGGCCGCCGCTAGCCGCTCGCGGTCGATGCGCTGCGGATCGAAGTCGATCAGCAGGGTGCGGGCGCCGGGCACGATCTCGCCCACACCGTCGATGGGACTGGCCTGCAGCGAGGCCAGCAGGCCCAGCGTCTGGGCCAGATCGTCCAGCTCCACCAGCACCGAGCGGGTGGAGGCAGGCAACACGCGCAGGCTCACGCGGCCACCCCTGGTTGCGTTTCCACGAAGCTGCGGATGGCCACGCACTCGGCCACCAGCCGCTCGCGAAGCGCACGCGCCATGGCCACGGCGCCGGGGCTGTCGCCATGCACGCAGATGGAGTCGGCCGCCACGCGCACGGTGCTGCCGTCGTTGGCCACCACGGTGCCCTCGCGCACCAGCTGGGCCATGCGGTCGGCCACGGCGGCCGGGTCATGCAGCACCGCGCCGGGCTGGTTGCGCGGCACCAGGCTGCCATCGGGCCGGTAGCCGCGGTCGGCAAAGGCCTCGGCCACGGTGCGCAGGCCCGCGGCGCGGGCCCAGCCCGTCAGGGGCGAGCCGGCCAGCACGACCAGCACGAGGGTGGGATCGATGGCGCGGATGGCCGCGATCACGTCCTGCGCCTGCCGCTCGTCGTGTGCGATGAAGTTGTAGAGCGCGCCATGTGGTTTGACGTAGCGCACGCGCGTGCCGGCGGCGGCGGCCAGACCCTGCAGGGCGCCGATCTGGTAGATGACGGCGGCCCGCAGGTCGCTGCTGCCCATGTCCATGTTGCGGCGGCCGAAGCCGGCCAGGTCCGGGTAGGACACATGCGCACCCACGGTCACGTCACGCTCGGCCGCCGCGCGCAAGGTGCCCAGGATGCCGGCCGGGTCACCCGCATGGAAGCCGCAGGCCACGTTCGCGCTGCTGACCACGTCGAGCATGGCGGCGTCGTCGCCCATGCGCCAGGCGCCGAAGCTCTCGCCCAGGTCGCTGTTGATGTCGATGTTCATCGCAATCCCGTTCAGAAGGCGGCCAGTTCGCTGTTGCGTACGTCGGCCACCAGCATGTGGCCGGGCTTGTGTGTGAAGGCCAGCGGCGGCCTGGCCACGCGGATGGCCTGCTGGGGCGTCACGCCGCAGGCCCAGAAGACGGGCACCTCGCCCTCGCGGATCTCGGAGGGCGCGCCGTAGTCGGGCCGCGACAGGTCGGCGATGCCGATGGCGGCCGGGTCGCCGAAGTGCACCGGCGCGCCGTGCACCGCCGGAAAGCGCGAGGTGACCTGGATGGCGCGGATGGCCTGCGCCGGCGTCATCGGCCGCATGCTCACCACCATGTTGCCGCCGAAGCGGCCGGCCTTGCCGTTGGGCAGGCTTGTGTTGTACATGGGCACGGTGTGGTCGTTGTCGATGTGGCGCACCGGCACGCGCGCATCGATCAGCGCCGCCTCGAAGGACAGCGAGCAGCCGAGCACGAAGCCGACCATGTCGTCCTGCCAGAGCGCGCCCAGGTCGTCCACCTCGTCGACCTTCTCGCCATCGCGGAACACGCAGTAGCCCGGCACGTCGAAGCGCAGGTCGATGTCGGCGCCCAGTTCGGGCACGCGGGGATCGCCGGGCTCGGTCATGCCGATCACCGGACACGGCTTGGGATTGAGGCGGCAGAAGCGCAGGAACTCGTCGGCATAGGCACGCGGCAGGATCGCCAGGTTGCCCTGGGCATGGCCGGGCGCCTGGCCGGCGGTATGGCCACGGAATTCCTTGCGGCGGACGGCCTGGCGCAGATCGCCGGGTTGCTGCCAGATGTGGGGGAGCGACATGGAAGGTCCTCGGGCAAAGGTCTGGATGCGGGCTGCTCTCACATGCCCAGGTAGGCGCGGCGCACGTCCGGGTCGGCGCTGATCTGCGCGGCGGTGCCGCTGAGCATCACACGGCCGGTCTGCAGCACATAGGCGCGGTCGGCGATCTCCAGGCTCTCGACCAGGCGCTGCTCGACCAGCAAGACTGTCACGCCGCCGGCGCGGATGGTCTTGACGGCGTCGAAGATCTCGTCGACCAGCTTGGGCATGATGCCCTGCGACGGTTCGTCGAGCATCAAGAGGCGCGGGCGCGTCATCAGCGCACGGCCGATCGCCAGCATCTGCTGCTCGCCGCCCGAGAGCGTCTCGGCCCGCTGGGGCAGGCGCTCCTTGAGGCGGGGGAACAGCGTGAAGACCTGCTCCAGCGGCGCCTCGCGGTCGGCCTCCTTGCGGTAGAGGTAGCTGCCCAGGCGCAGGTTGTCGGCCACCGACAGGCGCGGGAAAAGCCGCCGATTCTCCGGCACATAGGCCAGGCCGCGCTGCGGGATCTGGTGCGCGGGCATCGCGTCGATGGCCGCGCCGTCGAAGCGCACGCTGCCCGACTGCGCCCGCTCCATGCCCGCGATGGACTTCAGCAGGGTGGACTTGCCCGCGCCGTTGGCGCCGGCCACCACCACGATCTCGCCCTCGGCCACGTTCATCGAGATGTCCGAGATGGCGATCAGCCCGTTGTAGGCCGTGGTGAGGTTGGACACTTCAAGCAGCACGGTGGCGGTCTCCGAGGTAGGCGGCCACGACGGCCGGATCGCGCACCACGTCCTTGGGTGCGCCCTGGCTGAGCACGCGCCCGAGGTTGAGCACGATGGCCCGGTCCACCAGGGGCATGACGATCTCCATGACGTGCTCGACCATGATCACGGTGATGCCGCGGTCGCGGATGCGGCGGATGAGTTCGACGCCCTTGCGGGCCTCGCTGGGCGTGAGGCCGGTCATCACCTCGTCGAGCAGCAGCAGGCGAGGCTCGGTGGCCAGGGCGCGCGCCACTTCCAGCCGGCGCTTCTCGGGCGGCGTGAGGTCGCCGGCCGAAGCGCCGGCACGGCCGATGAGGCCGGTGAAGTCCAGCACCTCCAGCGCCGCTTCGCGGGCGGCAGCGGCGCGGCTGTGGCGCGTGAAGCTGCCCACCATCACGTTGTCCAGCACGCTCATGCTGTCGAAGGAACGCGGCACCTGGTAGGTGCGGGCGATACCCAGGGCGCAGCGCGCCGGCGCGTCGAGCGACGTCACGTCACGCCCCTCGAACACCACGCGGCCCTGCACCGGCGCGCGGGCGCCGGCGATGATGCCGAACAGCGTGGACTTGCCCGCGCCGTTGGGGCCGATGAGTCCGAGGATCTGGCCGCGCGGCACGTCGAAGGTCACTTCGGCATTCGCCACCAGGCCGCCGAAGCGCTGCCAGATGTCGGTCAGCTGCAGGATGGGCTGGCCGGACACGGCTGCGGGCGCGGATACCGGTTGCACAGCGGTCGCGGCGTTCATGCGGCACCTGCCTTGCGGCGCAGGCCGCTGAACAGGCCGATCAGGCCTTCGGGCTTGAGCACGGCCACGCCCATCACGAGCGCGCCGTAGACGATCAGGTCGGTGCCGGTGCCCGAGCCGCCCATGTAGCTGCGGATGGCCTCGGTCAGCGGGATCAGGATCACCGCACCCAGCAGCGGGCCCCACAGCGTACCGATGCCGCCCAGCACCACCGGCAGCACCATCAGCAGCGAGAAGCGGAAGTGCATGACGCTGTCCGGGTCGATGTAGGCCACGAAGGCCGCGTAGAAGCCGCCGGCGATCGCCGTCAGGCTCGCCGACAGGGCCGCTGCCGCCATCTTGGAGCGGAACACCGTCACGCCCAGGCTTTCGCTGGCTTCGGGGTTGTCCTTGACGGCGCGCCACCAGTAGCCCCAGCGCGATCCCTCGACCCAGAAGGTGATCAGCCAGGTCAGCGCGAACAGGGCCAGCACGAAGTAGAAGTACGGCGCCTTGTCGCGGGCGAACTGCAACGTGGCCCAGCTGTCGGGGCCCAGCGGCCACTGGATGCCCATGGCGGCGCCCACGTAGTCCCAGTTGTGCACCAGCAGCAGGCCGATCTCCGCGATCACCAGCGTGGCGATGGCGTAGTAGTGGCCCTTGAGGCGAAAGCACAGCCAGCCCAGCAGCAGCGCCATGATGGCGGCCAGCAGCGCACCGGCCACCATGCCGAACCAGGGGAGCACGCCGAAGTTCACGAACAGCACGCTGGTGGCGTAGGCGCCCGCACCGAAGTACAGCGCATGGCCCAGCGAGATCTGGCCGCAGTAGCCGCCCAGGATGTTCCAGGCCTGCGCCAGCGCGGCATACATGAGCGTGAGGATGAGGATGTTGCGCAGGTAGGCATCGCCCACCAGCAGCGGCAGGGCGGCCAGCAGGGCCAGCACGACGGCGCCGGACAGCAGCTGGCGGCGGCGGTGCGCGCCATGGGCCTGCAGCGCGCCGGCGGCCGGCGTGCCGACGGCGGCGGAGGCAGCGAGGGCTGCGTCGGTCATCAGAGTCTCCCGAAAAGGCCGCTGGGACGCAGCAGCACCACCAGCAGGTACAGGGCATACACGCCCACGGTCTTGAGCGAGGCGGGCAGCACCAGCGTGGTCATGGCCTCCACCAGCCCGACCACCACGCCACCCACCAGCGCGCCGAACACGCTGCCGAAGCCGCCCAGGGCGACCACCACATAGGCGATGCCGCTGAAGGCGCCGCCCACCTGCGGATGGATGTAATAGAAGTTGGCCAGCATGGCGCCGGCCACGCCCACCATCGCCAGGCCCAGGCCCCAGCCCAGGGCGAAGACGCGGTTGCGGTCGATGCCCACCAGCGCCACGGCGCCCTGGTCCTCGCGCGTGGCTTCCAGCGCGCGGCCGAAGTCGGTGCGCGACATCAGCAGGTACAGCCCGCCGAAGGCCAGCAGCGAGACCACGGCGCCCGCGATCTGCGGCTGCGGCAGGAAGACGCCGCCGATCTCCACCGTCTTGTTCGCCAGCCAGCTGTTGCTGATCTGGCGGTAGTCGGGCGTGAAGAAGTACTGGGCCAGGCCCTGCATCAGCGTGCCCAGGCCGAAGGTGGAGAAGATCTGCACCATGCCCACGTTGGCCTTGGCCCGCATGGCATGGCGCACGATCAGCAGGTACACCAGCACCCCCGCCATGAACAGCACCGCACCCACGATCGGCATGCCGATGAGCGGGTCCAGGTGCAGGCCCACCGCCAGGCCGAAGGTGAGGTACATGCCCATCATCAGGAACTCGCCGTGGGCGAAGTTCACGACGTCCATCAGCCCGAAGATGAGCGACAGGCCGACGGCGATGAGGGCGTACATGAGCCCCATCAGCACGCCGCTGGCGAGCACCTGCGCGATTGCTTGCGCGTTCATCGGCTTGGTCCGGCTCAGCCGTTCATCGGCCAGACGGGCTGGCCCATGGCCACCGCCGTCGGGAAGACGGTGACGAAGCCCGTGCCCTTGAACTGCTGCAGCACCGGGCTCGCGAAGGTGTTCTGGCCGCTGGCGTCGAACTTGACGCGCGACCACGGCATGATGGTCTTCTCGCCCGGGATGTCGGTGGCGGCGAGGGCCGCGCGCAGCTTCTCGCTGTCGGTGGAGCCGGCGCGCTGCAGCGCGTCGCCCAGCACGATGGCGGCCATGAACTGGCGCGAGCTGGCGTCGTTCAGGTCGCGGCCGGCGCGGGCCTTGAAGGCGGCGTCGACGAAGGCGATGGAGGGCCGCTTGCCGGCGGTGTCCAGCGCGAAGCTCGCGCGGGTGATCATGCCCTGCAGCTTGTCGCCCACCACGTCGAGCGCGGCCTTCTCCACGAAGCCGGCGGCCTGCGCCACGATGTTGCGCGGCTTGTAGCCCAGCTGCGTGCAGGTGTTCATCAGCAGGATGACGTCGGTGGTGTAGCAGGAGGGCAGCAGCACGTCGGCATTGGCGGACTTGAGCTGCTGCACCTCGGCCGACAGCGAGGGCGAGTTGGCGCGGAACTTCACGTCCGCCGCCACCTTGTAGCCGCGCTCGGCGGCCAGCTTGCGCTGCACGGTCGAGGAGTCGGTGCCGAAGATGGTGTCCTCGAAGAACAGGGCCACGGTCTCGACCTTCTTGCCCTGCTTCTTCTGCAGGTCCATGAAGTCGAACATGGCCTCGGAGAACATCTCGTCGTGCGCGGCCGGGCGGAAGAAGGTCTTGAGGTTGCGGCGGTGCAGGCTGGGCGAGGACGAATCCGCGCACACGAATGGCACGCCGTAGCGCTCGCAGGTGGTGCCGACGGTGGCCGCCACCGACGAGTGGAAGCAGCCGATGATGGCCACGGCCTTCTCCTGGGTGATCAGGCGCTCGGCCTCGGCGCGGCCCTTCTGCGGGTCGGCCTGGTGGTCGGCATAGACCACGCGCAACTTGCGCCCGCCCAGGCTGGCGATGCCCGCGCCGGCCGCGCCCGGCAGGTCGACCTGTGTGGGCGTGTTGATGATCTGCAGTGCGGTGTCGATGGCATGGCGCGCATCCACGCCCACCTGGGCATTGGGGCCGCTCATCGGATAGATGGCGCCGACCACGATGTCGTCGTCGGCGGCCCAGCTCGGCGTGGCACTCATCGCCAGGGCGCCCAGGCCGGCCATCTGCATCAGGATCTCTCTGCGGTTCATCAGCAACTCCTCGAAAAAAAGGTTGGACGGCATCGGGTGCCGGGTCGCCATGGCGGCAACAGGTTGGAGGTGTTGATCACGCAAAACCCATGCCATCAAAGAACAAGACGAGCAATCAAGATCAACAACAACAAAATGATTGTTGAACAATTTTGGCGCATGGAAGGCCAGGGTTTGCCCTGGCGCGGTGCATCGGCGGGTCGCCGTGGTGCACGGAAGGCGGTGGGGCGATCTGCTACAAAGCGGCCACTACGGACCCGCCATGACGACAGCTGCCACCGCCGATCTGCCCGCCCTGCCCCTGAGCGAACGCATGGCCGAACAGCTGCGCCAGAAGATCACGGCCGGCGAGTTCCAGCCGGGTCAGCGCCTGTCCGAACAGAGCCTGAGCGAGCACCTGGGCATCTCGCGTAACACGCTGCGGGAGGTGTTCCGCCTGCTCACCAAGGACGGGCTGCTGCGGCACGAGCCCAACCGGGGCGTCTTCGTGTCGGTGCCGAGCATTGCGGCCATCATCGACATCTACCGGGTGCGCCGGCTCATCGAATGCCAGGCGCTGGCCCAGGCCTATCCGCGGCATCCGGCCAAGAAGCGGATGCGCGAGGCCGTCGATGCCGCCCTGCGCGCCCGGCAGGCCGGCGACTGGCTGGGCGTGGGCACGGCCAACATGGCCTTCCACATGGGCATCGTCCAGCTGGCCGACAGCGAACGGCTGAACCTGCTGTTCGCGCAGGTGCTGGCCGAACTGCGCCTGGCCTTCGGCCTGCTGCGCGACCCCGAATTCCTGCATGCGCCCTACGTGGACATGAACAGCAGCATCCTGGACCTCACCGAAGCCGGCGACTTCGCGAAGGCCTCGGCCGCGCTGAACGAGTACCTGGTGCATTCGGAGCGCATCGTGCTGGCCGTCTATGCGCGCCAGCTGGGCGACGGGACGCTGGGCGGGGGCCGGTAGCACGACGCGTCGCTGCGTTGGAACCGGGGCTTACTTGGCGAAGAGCCGCGTGATGTCCTTGAAGGCCTTGATCTCCATCGCGTTGCCGGCCGGGTCCATGAAGAACATGGTGGCCTGCTCGCCGACCTCGCCCTTGAAGCGCACATAGGGCTCGATCACGAATTCGACGCCGGCGCCACGCAGGCGCTGCGCCATGTCTTCCCACTGCGCCATGGGCAGCACGATGCCGAAGTGCCGCACCGGCACGCCGTGGCCGTCCACGGCGTTGCGCTGCGAGGCGCCGCATTCGCCGGGCGCCAGGTGCGCCACGATCTGGTGGCCGTAGAAGTTGAAGTCGATCCAGTCCTCGGAACTGCGTCCCTCCGGACAGCCGAGCAGCTCGCCATAGAAGCGGCGCGCCTCGGCCAGGTCGTCGACCGGAAAGGCCAGGTGGAAGGGCGACATCAGGGTCGGATTGGTGGTCACGTCGATCATGGCGTTGTGCATGGGTGGGGGAACTGGCAGGCAGTCTAGGAAAGCTTGACCAAAAACAAAATCAATATATTTTTCCTCCACTGATCGATAGCATCGATCATTCATGATCCGCGAACTCAAGACCTTCATTGCCATCGCCGAGGAAGGCACCTTCGCGCGCGCAGGCCAGCGTATCGGCCTGACCCAGGCTGCCGTGAGCGCGCAGGTGCAGCGGCTGGAAGAGCAGCTGGGCCATGCCCTCTTCGCCCGCGCTGGCCGCGCCGCGCAGTTGAATGCCGAGGGACTGAACGCGCTGGCACAGGCCCGCGAGGTGGTGAGGCTCTTCGACGAGATGGCCGAGCAGCGGCGCAGCCGGCCGCTGGGCGGCCGGGTGGTGCTCGGGGCCATCGCCTCCGCGCAGGCCAGCGTGTTGCCCGGGGTGCTGTCGCGCTTCCGGGCCCGGCATCCGGCGGTGCATGTGCGCGTGGTGCCGGGCGTTTCCTTCCATCTGCTCAACCAGGTGGACGCCGGCGAGGTGGATGCCGCCATCATGATCCGCCCCGGCTTCGCACTGCAGGCCGACCTGGCGTGGACGCCGCTCTCGCACGAGCCCTTTCGCCTGCTGGTGCCGGCGGCCCTACCCGCGCCTCACGACTGGCGCGCGCTGCTGGCCAGCCAGGCCTTCATCCGCTACGACCGCACGTCCTTCGGCGGACGGCTGGTGGAGCGCTTCCTGCGCACGTCGCGCATCGACGTGCAGGACAGCGTGGAGATCGACGACCTGGATGCCATGGCGCAGATGGTGGCCTGCGGCATGGGCGTCGCCCTGGTGCCCGAGGTCTTCGGCCGCACGGCCTGGCCGCCGGGCGTGGTGGCACTGCCGCTGGCCGAGAACACCTTCTTCCGCGACATCGGCCTGGCCCGGCGCAACACGCGCAACCTGGGTCCCGCGGTGCTGGAGCTGGTGCGCCTGATCGAGCAGGCGTACGCGTCGGGCGAGCCGCCGCCGTGACCGTGACCGGCTGTCGGACGCCCCAGCCCCCGTCTGCGGCGTCGCGCAGCCGACCCTGCACGCACGCCCGGTTCATGCGGTCCACTACAGTGCCCGCCATGGATTGCCGCCCCGACTGCGGTGCCTGCTGCACCGCGCCCTCCATCTCCAGCCCCATTCCCGGCATGCCGCACGGCAAGCCGGCGGGCGTGCGCTGCATCCAGCTGTCCGACGACCACCGCTGCCGCATCTTCGGCCAGCCCGGACGTCCGGCCTGCTGCGCGGGCCTCGCACCATCGGCCGAGATGTGCGGCAGCTCGCGGGGCGAGGCGCTGCGCTGGCTGACGCAGCTGGAGGCCGCCACGGCGCCCGAGCCGATCCGCTGAGCGCCGGCCTGACCGCCGGGTGCGCCCCGACGCAGGCCGCCGAAGGCTAAGTGCCGCTTTGCGGCTTCGACGCCGTGAGCGTCCGATCCTGGGCATCCACGGCCGGCGCCGACTGTGCAGTCACCGGCGCACTCCCCCAATCCCCGCCCAGCGCCCGCACCAGCGCCACCGTGGCCTGGTACTGCGCGGAGCGCACCTGCAGCGCCTGCCGCTGGTTGCGCAGCGCGCTGCGGCGTGCATCGAGCACATCGAGCTGGCTGATGTAGCCATTGCGGTAGCGGGTGTCCGAGAGTTGCAGGGCACGCGACGCGGCCTCCACGGCCGTGGCCTGCGCAGCGGCCTGCTGCTGCAGCAGGCGCAGGCCCGAGAGCTGGTCCTCCACCTCGCGGAAGGCATCGAGCGATTGCGCGCGATAGGCTGCGGCCGCTTCATCGAGCACACCGCCCGCCCGCTCCACGCCCGCCGCGCGCTGGCCGCCGTCGAGCAGCGGCAGCGACAGCAGCGCGCCCACCCCCCACGAGCGCGCGGACCACTTGAACAGGTCGCCCAGTTCCGGCGAAGCAAAGCCGCCGCCCGCCGTGAGCGCGATGTCCGGGAAGTACGCTGCCTGCGCCGCACCCAGGCGCGCCTGTGCGGCCAGCACGGCCGCCTGGGCTGCGGCGACGTCGGGCCGACGCAGCAGCACGGTGGAGGGCACGCCCGCCGGCACCACCGGCAGTGCGGTCTGCCAGCGATCGACGCCGATGCCGAAGTCCGACGGCGCACGGCCGAACAGCACGGCCAGTGCATGTTCGAGCTCCGCGCGGCGGCGGTCCAGGGCCAGTGCCTCGGACTCGTTGGCCGACACCTCGGCCTGCATGCGCGCCACATCCAGCGCGGCCACATCGCCGGCCTGCTCGCGGCGCTGGGTGAGACGCAGCGTGTCGCGGTAGGCGGCCACGCCGTCGCGCACCAGGGCGCGCTCCTCGTCGGCTGCGCGCAGGGCCAGGTAGGTCTGCGCGACCTCGGCCTGCACCATCAGGCGCGTGCTCTGCAGCAGGGCTTCGCGCGCCTGGGCGTCGAGCGCAGCGGCATCCTGCAGGCGGGCCAGGCGGCCGAACAGGTCCAGCTCCCAGGAGGCGCTGACACCTGCATTGACCAGGGTCGAAGGCTGCGAGGACTGGTTGCGGTCCAGCCCGCGCTGGCGTGTGGCGCCCCCGCCCAGGCCGAGCTGCGGCGAACGGTCGGCCTCGGCATTGCGCAGCAGCGCCCTCGCCTGCCGCACACGGGCCGCCGCCTGTTGCAGGCTGGTATTGGCCTCGGCCGCCTGCGCCACAAGCGCATCGAGCACCGGGTCCTGGAAGGCCTTCCACCATTCGCCGCGGGGCTGGGCCTCGGCGGGGGCGGCCTCGGTCCATCGGCCCTCGGTCGTGGACTGCGTGACGGACAGTGCCTCCTTGAAACGGACGGGCGTGGGGACGGCTGGCAACTCCGCAGGTGCGGTGGCGCAGCCGGCGAGCACCAAAGCGGCCAGCAGCGGAACGAGGGCGCGGCGCTTCGACAGGCCCAGCGTGAACGGCTGGAGGCGATCGAAGGTGGGGCGCGCCTGCGCGGCGCGGTTCAGGGTCGTCTCCATCGTCGACGGTGCGCTCGACGAGCGTGCATGCGTGTGGGTCATGGTCGTTGTCCTCGTGAACAAGGAATGCATGGGCGTCATTCGTGGGCGCCGCGCGGTGCCGCGGGCAGGGCCGCAAGACCACCGCCACCGCCGCCGTGATGGCCCGGCGCGGCGGGATGCTCGGCCGAGACGAAGTCGTCGGCATGGGCCGGCACCTGGCCGTGCTGCCGCAGTGGCCGGTTGCCCGCCAGGCGGCGCAGCGCCACGTAGAAGACGGGCGTGAGGAAGAGGCCGAAGGCCGTCACGCCGATCATCCCGGCGAACACCGCCACGCCCATGGCATGGCGCATCTCCGCGCCAGCGCCGGTGGACAGCACCAGGGGTAGCACGCCCATGATGAAGGCCAGCGAGGTCATCAGGATCGGCCGCAGACGCAGCCGGCTGGCCTCGATGGCGGCCTGCACCGGCGTTCGACCCGCAAACTCCAGCTCGCGCGCGAACTCCACGATCAGGATCGCGTTCTTGGCCGACAGGCCGACCAGCACGATCAGCCCGATCTGCGTGAAGACGTTGTTGTCCCCCGCCGAGAGCCACACGCCGGTCATCGCCGCCAGCAGCCCCATGGGCACGATCAGGATGATGGCCAGCGGCAGCGTCAGGCTTTCGTACTGCGCGGCCAGCACCAGGAAGACCAGCAGGATCGCCAGCGGGAAGACGAGGATCGCCGAGTTGCCGGCCAGGATCTCCTGGTAGGTCAGGTCGGTCCATTCGAAGTCGATGCCCGCCGGCAGCGTCTCGGCCGCGATGCGCGCGATGGCCGCCTGCGCCTGACCCGAGGAATAGCCGGGCGCGGCGCCGCCGTTGACGTCGGCCGTGAGGTAGCCGTTGTAGCGCATGGCGCGCTCGGGGCCGAAGCTCGCGTCGACCTTCATCAGGGCGGACAGCGGGATCATCTCGCCCGAGGACGAGCGCACCTTGAGCGCGCCGATGTCCTCGGCCCGCGCGCGGTAGGGCGCATCGGCCTGCACGCGCACGCTGTAGGTGCGGCCGAACTTGTTGAAGTCGTTGGCATACAGGCTGCCCAGGTAGATCTGCAGCGTGTCGAAGATGTCGGTCAGCGGCACGCCCAGCTGCCGCGCCTTGGTGCGGTCCACGTCGGCGAAGAGCTGCGGCACGTTGACCTGCCAGCTGGTGAACATGCCGGCCAGCTCCGGCGTCTGCCGCGCCTTGGCCATGAAGGCCTGCACCGCCTTGTCCATGGCCTCGTAGCCCAGCGATGCGCGGTCTTCCAGCTGCAGCTTGAAGCCACCGGTGGTGCCCAGGCCCGCCACGGGCGGCGGCGGAAACATCACGATGAACGCGTCCTGGATGCCCCCGAAGGCCTGGTTGAGCTGACCCGCCACCGCAGCGCCGCTCTGCTCCGGCGCCTTGCGCTGGTCGAAGGGCTTGAGCATGGCGAACACGATGCCCGCGTTGGAGCTGTTGGTGAAGCCGTTGATCGACAGCCCCGGGAACGCCAGCGTGCCTTCCACATTGGGGTTCTTCTTCATGATGTCGCCCATGCGGCGGATCACGTCGTCGGTGCGGTCCAGCGTGGCGCCGTCGGGCAGCTGGGCGAAGCCGATCAGGTACTGCTTGTCCTGCGTGGGCACGAAGCCCCCGGGCACGGCCTTGAACAGGCCGAAGGTCAGCGCGACCAGCGCGATGTAGATGCCCAGCATCAGCGTCTTGCGCGAGATCACGCCGCGCACGCCGCGGCCATAGCCTTCGCTTCCGCGGTGGAACAGCCGGTTGAAACCGCGGAAGAAGCCACCCAGCAGCCGGTCCATGCCGCGCGTGAGCGCATCGCGCGGCGCGTCGTGGCCCTTGAGCAGCAGGGCCGCCAGGGCCGGCGACAGCGTGAGCGAGTTGATGGCCGAGATCACCGTCGAGATGGCGATGGTGACGGCGAACTGCCGGTAGAACTGACCCGTCAGACCCGAGATGAAGGCCAGCGGCACGAACACCGCCACCAGCACCAGCGCAATGGCGATGATGGGCCCGGACACCTCGCGCATGGCTCTGTAAGTGGCCTCACGCGGGGTCAGGCCGGCCTCGATGTTGCGCTCCACGTTCTCCACCACCACGATGGCGTCGTCCACCACGATGCCGATGGCCAGCACCAGGCCGAAGAGCGACAGCGCATTGATCGAGAAGCCCAGCAGGTGCAGCACGGCGAAGGTGCCCACCACCGACACCGGCACGGCCAGCAACGGGATGATGGACGCGCGCCAGGTCTGCAGGAACAGGATGACGACGAGCACCACCAGCGCCACGGCCTCGAGCAGCGTGTGGATCACCGATTCGATGGACGCCCTCACGAACTGCGTCGGGTCGTAGGCGATGCGGTATTCCACGCCCTCGGGCATCGCCTTCTGGATCTCGGTCATCGTGCGGCGCACCTGCTCGGAGATCTGCAGCGCATTGGAGCCCGGCGCCTGGAAGACGCCGATGCCCACGGCCGGGTCGTTGTCCAGCAGCGAGCGCAGCGAATAGTCGGCCGCGCCCAGCTGGATCCGCGCAACGTCGCGCAGACGCACCACCTGGGTCGAAGGCTCACCGACGCTGCCGCCCTTGACGATGATGTCGCCGAACTCCTCTTCGCTGGCCAGGCGGCCGCGTGCATTCACGGACAGCTGCAAGTCAACGCCCGACAGGCCCGGCGACGCGCCGACCACGCCGGCCGCGGCCTGGATGTTCTGCCCGCGGATGGCGGAGACCACGTCGCCGGCGGCCAGGCCGCGCTGGGCCATCTTCTGCGGGTCGAGCCACACGCGCATGGCGTACTCGCCGCCGCCCCAGATCTGCACCTGGCCCACGCCCTCGATGCGGGCCAGACGGTCCTTGACGTTGAGCACCGCGTAGTTGCGCAGGTAGTCGATGTCGTAGCGCTTGTTGGGCGACACCAGGTGCACCACCATCGTGATGTCCGGCGAGCTCTTCACGGTGGCCAGGCCCAGACGGCGCACCTCTTCCGGCAACCGCGGCTCGGCCTGGGCCACGCGGTTCTGCACCAGCTGCTGGGCCTTGTCGGGGTCGGTGCCCAGGCGGAAGGTGACGGTGAGCGTCATCACGCCGTCGGTGGTGGCCTGGCTGCTCATGTAGAGCATGCCTTCCACGCCGTTGATCTGCTCTTCGAGCGGCGTCGCCACCGTCTCGGCGATGACCTTGGGATTGGCGCCGGGGTACTGCGCGCGCACCACGATCTGCGGCGGCGCGACTTCTGGGTACTCGGAGATGGGCAGTCCGCGCAGTGCGATCAGCCCGGCGATCAGCATCAGCAGCGACAGCACGCCGGCAAAGATCGGCCGGTCGATGAAGAACTTGGAGAGATTCATGGCGCCAACTCCTGGTGGCGGGGTGAAGCGATCCCCCGCGCGCAGCACGAAGGCTGCGCACGGTGGCGACTTGGAAGCGGGAAGAGAGAAAGCGCGCCGCGTGCGGCGCGATGTGTCGGCGGTGGGATGCCTTTAGCTGCGCGAGGCGACGCGCTCGGCACCGGCCGAGCTGGCGGCCGTCATCGGCACCTCGGTGGGCGCCACGACCATGCCGGGCCGCACATGCTGCGTGCCGTTGACCACGACACGCTCACCGGCCTTGAGGCCGCTGCTGACCACACGCAGTCCCTGCACGGGCGCCCCGAGCGTGATCTCGCGGTATTCGGTCTTGTTGCCCTCGCCCACCACCAGCACGAACTTCTTGCTCTGGTCGGTGCCGATGGCCCGTTCACTGACCAGCAGGGCGGGGCTCTCGCCGGCCTGGCCCATGCGGATGCGGGCGAACTGGCCGGGGATGAGCGCGCCATCGGCGTTGTCGAATCGCGCGCGCACCCGCACCGTGCCGCTGCGCGCATCGACCTGGTTGTCGATCAGCTGCAGGCGGCCTTCGTAGGGCGTGCCGTCGGTGGCGGCAGTGCCCATCTGCACCGGGATGCTGGCGAGCTGGGCTCGTGCACTGGCACCGCCGGGCAGTGCCTTCAAGGCGCGGGCCACCACCTGCTCGTCGGCATCGAAGCTGGCATAGATGGGGCTCACCGACACCAGCGTGGTCAGCACGGGTGCACCCGGGCCGGCGGGCACGAGGTTGCCCACGGTCACCTCGGCCCGGCCGATGCGGCCGGCCACCGGCGCGCGCACCTGCGTGTACGACAGGTTCAGCCTGGCACTCTGCAGCGCGGCCTGGGCGGCGCGCAGGTTGGCCTCGGCTTCCTGGCCGGCATTGAGGCGTTCGTCCAGCTCGCGCTGGGCGATGGCCTGCTCGCCGTACAGGCGGCGTGCGCGCTCCTGCTCACTGCGGGTGTAGGCGGCACGCGCCTGGGCCGAGGCCACCTGGGCCTCGGCGCGCTGCACCTCGGCCTGGTAGGGCGCAGCGTCGATGGTCAGCAGCAGTTCGCCCTGTTTGACCAGTGCGCCTTCGCGGAAGTGGATGGCCTGCACGGCGCCGGCGACGCGCGAGCGGACCTCCACGCGCTCGACGGCTTCCAGGCGGCCCGAAAACTCATCCCACGCATTGACGGCGCGCGACTCGACCGCGGCGACGGTCACGGGCGTGGCCGGCGGGGCAGCGGGCACGGGTGTGTCGCTGGCTTCGGCACGCAGGCCGGGAATGCCCAGCACGCCCGCACCGATGGCGAGCACGGCGGTCAGGCTGGTGATGGTCGGCCATACGCGGCGGCGTGCCGGCGTCGGGGCGGAAGCAGCAGAAGGTTGTTCGAAGTGGGCCATGGAGGTCTTTCTTTCGGATCGAAGGAGTGCAGTCGGCCAGCCCGGCGCTTGTGGCGCAGGCGGCATGGAAATGGAGGACGGCAGCGGGATGCGCGGGGACGCCGCGCAGACTCGCCCGCACGGCGCAGTCAGGACTGCACCGCGGACGTCAGGGTGTTGGGGTCGCGGCGCCGCACGACGGCGCCTCGCGTGGCCGTCAGCTGGGCGGCGTGGCAGCGGCAGCGCGGCGCGCTTCGAAGAAGGCCATGACCTTCTGCCGCGCGGCAACACCGCAGGCCGGACAGCCAGGGTCCTCGGGCTGGTAGAGCGCCTCGGGCCACTGCGAAGTGGCGGGGAGCACTTCGGCGATCACGTCGATGCCGGCGGTACGCAGCCGCGTGGCATAGGCCAACGCCTCGTCACGCATCGGATCGTCGGGGCCCACCAGCACGAGCGTGGGCGCCACGTCGGTCAGCCGCAGGGCCGAACCCGGCACCGCATAGGGATGCGTGGCATCCATGGGGCGGCGCAGGTATTGCTGCCAGCCGGTGGCCCACTTGCAGGCCGCATCGGCGCAGGAGGCCTCGCGCAGCGAGGCCGTGCCCGCGCACGGGTCCAGCATGGGCGACAGCAGGATCTGCCCAGCCAGCGGGGGATGGCCGCGGTCGCGTGCCACCAGGGCCACGGCCGCGGCCAGATTGCCGCCGGCCTCCTCACCGGCCAAATAGATCTGCGCGCCCTTGCCCGCCAGCTTGACGCGTTGCTTGTGCAGCCATTCGAGCGCCGCAAAGCCCACCTCGATGGGCTTGGGAAAGGGATGCGCAGGCGCCAGCGGATAGGCGACCGACACGACGCGGGCTCCGGCCGTGGCCAGAAGGCGGCCCACGTTGCGGCCGTTGTCCAGATCGCCACACACGAAGGTGCCGCCGTGGAAATGCAGCACCAGCGGCATGGCCGACGCGCCCTTGACGCGTTCGCCATAGATGCGGGCCTTGACGGGCTCCTCACCGGGCAGTTCGATGCGCAGGTCTTCCTCGGCCACGGCGCAGCCGGCCGTGGCGGCAGATGCGGGGGCGTGGGGATTCGTGCTCATGGCAGGCCTTTCGGAGGAGGGGCGAGGTCGTGGAGAGTCGGCGTGGTTTGGACTATAAGAAGCGCATTGGCGGCACGCTGCCCGTCGCGGGCCCTACTCTGTTTCCTGCGCGGCAACAATGAACGCGCCATTGCCGCACAGAATGCGGGGCATCAGCCAGTCCGGCATTCGTCAGACTGCCGCATCCCGCGCGCGCGGGATGTCAGCCCTTTTCGCACATCGATCCATGGACCAGATCCAGACCATGCGGGTGTTCGTGCGCGTCGTCGAGGCGGGCAACTTCACCCGCGCCGGCGATACGCTCGGCCTGCCCAAGGCCACCGTGACCAAGCAGATCCAGTCGCTGGAGTCGCGGCTGCGCGTCAAGCTGCTCAACCGCACCACGCGACGCGTGACCGTGACGCCCGACGGCGCCGCGTACTACGAGCGGGTGGCGCGGCTGCTCAACGACTTCGACGAGCTGGAGTCGAGCATGACCAACAGCAATGCCGCGCCGTCCGGCCGGCTGCGGGTGGACGTGGGCACCGCGCTGGCGCGGCTTGTCCTCATCCCCCGGCTGCAGAGCTTCTGCGACCAGTACCCCGACATCCAGGTGGACCTGGGCGTGAGCGACCGCGCGGTGGACCTGATCGGCGACAACGTGGACGTGGTGATCCGTGGTGGCGAGATCGGCGACCAGTCGCTGGTGGCGCGACGCATCGGCACCCTGCCCTTCATGACCGTGGCCTCGCCCGCCTACCTGAAGCGCTATGGCGTGCCCCGCACGCCGCATGACCTGGAGCGCGGACGGCAGCACGTCATCAATTTCTTCTCGCACAACTCGCGGCGGGTGTACCCGCTGGAGTTCCACAAGGACGGCGAGGTGCTCGAGGTGGTGGGCCCCTCGCGCCTGGCGGTGAATGACAGCAACGCCTATACCGAGGCCGCGCTGGCTGGTTTTGGTGTGGCCCAAGTGGTGCGCTTCATTGCCGCGCCCTACGTGGCGCGCGGCGAGCTGGTGGAGCTGTTTCCGGACTGGGACTGCCCTCCCCTGCCGATGCACGTGGTGTATCCGCCCAACCGGCACCTGAGTGCCAAGGTGCGCGCCTTCGTGGACTGGACGGCGGCAGAGTTCGCACGCAACCAGGATCTGGCGCGCGCGGCCGACGCAGGCACGGACCGCACCGGCTGAGTCCGAAGCCCTGCCCCCGCAGACGGACGACCGCGGCGGCAGTGCCGCGTATCAGGCTTCGTCGCCGCCCATCTCGGTGGCGATCTCCAGCAGGTCTTCGGCGCTGGGCTTGTCCCACCCGGGGCCGAAGGTGGCATCACCGAAGTGGCGCAGCATCTCCTGCCGCACCATCGGATGCTGCCACCCGCTGGTGCCCAGCCGCTTGATGATGGACGGATGGGCGCCACGGGCCTGCAGGGATTCCATCAGCTGGCCTTCCAGCTCGCGCTGGGTGGCCTCGGACAACTGCTCGATCGCTGCGAGGCAGCGCTCGTTGGCCCGCCGGATCCACTCGGCCTGCCAGCGCTGGCGGCGCTGCGACTGCTGCTCGCGCGCAGCCAGCGCGGCCGCCGCCGGATGGGCCGCGGTCGACTCGGCGCCGGCATCGGCCTGGTCGCTGCCGCGCGCCAACAGGGCCTTCAGATACCGCGCCGGGTCGCGCAAGGGTTCGGGGTAGGCCGTACTGATGCGCCGCTCCAGCACATCGAGCGCCGTTCGCACGGTGTTCTCGTCGCAGCCGGCGACCAGCTGCTCGAAGGTCTCCTCGCTGAGGCCGAGGGCGATGGCCCGGCTGACGGCCACCATGTCGACCGGCGCCGGTGCGCGGGCCAATGTGAGCGCCGACTGCTTCTTCCGGCCGATGTGGAACTGGATCTCGTCGATGAAGCGACCCTGCTTGTGCTCGACGAGCTCGATCTCCAGATCGGTCAGCGCGTTGACTTCGGCGATGGCCGGCTTGAGCGTGTCGCGCTTGAAGATCCGGTACTCCAGCCGGTCGGTCTTCTCCGTGTGCGGGTTGCCGCTGAGCACCGGATACCACCAGCGCCAGGGCTGCCGCGCCGTGCGGCCGATGTCCTTGTAGCGGGTGCAGATCTCATAGAGCACCACGCCCGCGTGCGTGCGCAGCTGGCTGATCACCTCCAGGCGCAGGCGCGCGAACACGCTCGGATCCAGAAGCTCCTGCTTGAGGTTGACGGCATAGGACCATTCCACCCAGACCTGCCCGCGCTCCTTGCTGAGGCGCGCATGCGCCAGGAGGCCGCTCACATTCCAGGCAGCGCCCTCCCCGCTCGTCGGCGACTGCCATTCCACGGTGGTCGAGACCATCGCCCGCAAGTGCTTCTTGATGAGCGCGTGGTCGTTGCTGTCGAAGTCGAGCCCGCGCACGACCGAATCCAGGGGGGTACGGAAAACGTCCATTTCCATGCCCTGCTCCTGCGCCAGGTAGAGAAGCACGTTGTAGCTCTTGCGCCCGAGGGTGGTGATCCGCGTCGACTTCGGGACGATGGCCAGCGTGTTGACGGCCTTGCGCAGCAGTTGCACATCGTCGGACGAGGCAGACCCGCCTCCGGCCGCAGGGGCGCCAGTGCGCAAGGGGTCGGGGGTGCGGAGCGTCCGTGCCATCCGGCTAATGTAAGCGAGAGGTGAGCCGCACTTTCACCTGAAAGCTGAGACACGAATTTCCCGAAAAGTCTCACGTGAACCGGTGGAGGATCATCTCTGGACACGACGGAAGTGGAGAGTTTTCGGGATCGCGCCTTGCCGCCACACCATCGATTCATCGCCTACCTACGCGCATGGGCCTAAAGCGACCCCCGCATCGGCGCTCGATGCCCTTCGCAGAGCAGTTGAGGCCCCTCGAAACCGCGTCGTGGGAGGACGCCGCAGGCCGCCAGGCACATATTCCTGAAAACCCTCACATGAGGCCCCCCGCCCGACGACGGTCGCCATCACGAAAACACGCACCTGTTCTACCGAAAACTCTCCACGGGCTCCCGTCTTCCCTGCCACGCATTCCCGAGCTGTCTCCACATCATCCCGAACTCATGCATCCAAGTGCACGCAAGTGGTTGTCAGCATTGAACTTTTCGACGCCTAAACGTATTAAAGGGATTGAAGGAATCAAACTCTTTTCCAAAGGCGACACAAACCCAGATTCCTGAAAGTCAACCAACAGGGGTCACCTTGACGCTTTTCTGCACAGACAACGAAATTCCGTCAAGCGACTCGGTAAACTCAAACGTTCAGGAGTTTCATATGGCATCTTCCCCTCTTCCGGCCCCTCGGCCCATCAGTCTCTCGGACATCGCCGCGCAGGCCGAACGCGCTGTCGCCATGATGGAGCAGATCCGCTCCGCCATGTTGGCACCTACCGCCCGGAAGGAGGCGCCGCTCTTCAGCCTCTCGCAGCTTGCCAGCCTGCTGGAGATGGAAAAAGGCTCGATCTCGCACCGTCTCGGCAAAGGCGATCTGCCGGCCGGCCGTCTCAATGCGTCAGGAAGCCGCCGGGAATTCACACTGGCGGAAGCGCGGCAATGGGTGCGTGAGTACCGGAAAGACCGCCTGCGTCCCAGTGGTGCCGAGGCGGTGACCATCTCCATCGGCAACTTCAAGGGCGGGGTGTCGAAGACCACCACGGCGGTGACCCTGGCACAGGGCCTGTCGCTCCTGGGCCACCGTGTGCTGGTCATCGATACCGATCCGCAGGGTTCGCTGACCACGTTGTTCGGCATTCTTCCTGACACCGAAGTAGAGGAGCAGGACACCATCCTGCCCCTGGCCATGGGCACCGAGACCTCGATCCGTTACGCGATACGTCCCACCTACTGGGACGGCATCGACCTCGTCGCGGCAGCGCCGGTGCTGTTTGGCGCCGAGTTCGCGCTGCCCGCGCGGCAAACCCAGGAGCCTGGATTCGAATTCTGGCGGGTGCTGGACTTGGGCATCGATGACGTGCGGGGCGACTATGACGTCATCGTGATCGACACGCCCCCTGCCCTCTCGTACACGACCATCAACGCATTCATGGCGTCCAACGGCATCATCATGCCGCTGCCGCCGAATGCGCTCGACTTTGCTTCGGCATCCCAGTTCTGGAGCCTTTTTTCGGACCTGACGGGCGAGTTGCTGACCAAGCGCGGCCTGGACAAGCACTTCGATTTCATCCACGTGTTGTTGGCCCGGGTCGACTCCGCGGACGCTGCAAGCACCGTGATCCGCCAATGGATCGGCCAGACCTACGCAGAGAAGGTGCTGCCGGTGGAAATTCCCAAGACGGCCGTCACCGGGGTGGCGAGCGCCGAATTCGGAACCGTGTATGACGTGTCCCGCTATGACGGTAGCGCGCGGACTTTCAAGCGGGCGCGCGACGCCTACGACAGCTTTGTCGGGCATATCGAGGGCTCGGTGCGTGCCGTGTGGAACGGGCAGGTCGGGGTGTTGAACGGTTCAACACCTTCTGCAAACCCGGCTAAGGAAGGTCGTCGATGAGCAAGAAACTTGCAGCCAAGGCCAGCCTGATCCAGCTGCCGCCTCTGCGCACGCCGCCTCCGAGCCCGGCGCCGGAAGGAGTGGTTGAACCGCAGCAACTCGGCCAGCCGGCTTCAGTTTCCGCCGCGGCGCCAACGTCGTCTGTGCCTCAGGCGCCCGACGCTCGACCCAAGACTGCGCCGGGCTCGATGGCGGTATTCATGGCGTCACAATCCGCCGCGGTCAAAGAAGCCGAAGAATTGAAGCTGAAGCTTCGCGCCTTCGATGGGGCCGTGCCGATGAAAGCGCTGGACCCGAGGCGCATCCGTGCCTCGCGCTGGGCCAACCGCCACGCGAACGGGCTTTCGGACAAGGCTTTCGAAGAGCTGAAGGCGGACATCGCCTCGAGCGGCACGAATGTCCAGCCCGTGTGCGTCCGAGCCCTGGCGCTGGGCAGCGACACGTCGGCCGACTATGAACTGGTCTTCGGCCATCGTCGGCACCGTGCCTGTCTGGAGCTCGGCATTCCTGTCCAGGCGATCATTGCCGAGATCGACGACAAGGGCCTTTTCGAGGCCATGGAGCGCGAGAACCGCGCCCGCAAGAATCTGAGTGCGTGGGAGCAGGGCATGATGTACCGGCGTGCTCTCGACAACGGCCTGTACGCCTCGCAGCGGAAGCTGGCCGAGGCCGTCGGCGTCGATCTGTCGCTGATCTCCAAAAGCCTCGCGCTTGCCCGTCTGCCCGATGCCGTGGTGGAAGCCTTTCCTTCACCGCTGGACGTGCAGTTCAGGTGGGCGCAACCATTGAGCGAAGTGCTCCAGCGAGACCCTGAGGGATTGGTGGCCCGCGCCAAGGCACTGAAGGCGAGCAAGGTGGCACTGAACGCGAAGCAGGTGCTGGACGCCTTGTTGGGCCAGGGGGACAAGGCGTTGAACCGTTCAACACCGGGGTCGGAACGCCGTTTGGGCAAGGCCGGGCAGGGTGCCGTTCTTGCAGCAGACGCGACAGGCCGCATTACGCTGCGCTTCGATCCTGGCGTATTGACGCCCGAACGCGAAGCTGCGCTGATCGAATGGCTGAACGGACAGCTCAGCGGAAGCTGAGTGCAGATGCCTGGGCGGCAACTGTCCAGCACCATTGAGGCTCTGCACATGTGCGGCAGGGGAGGGTAGGGGCCTGCAAGAGTGGTCGCCCAGTGCGCATCCAGCCCTCCTTCTTCGACGACAACAGTCCTCTCGGCAAACGGCTTCCCCATCGGAAGCCGTTCTTCATTTGGAGCTGAGAGCGAAAGCACCGTGCGGACCCGCGCGCGGGTGGTGACTGCAGTTTCGGATACGCCGCGGGTCACGCGCGCTGCCGTGCCAGCCGCGTTGTCTGCCGCTTCCCCTCGCTTGCTTGCGCGCCGCTCCCGTGCCAGCACTCCCGCGCACCGCCACATCTGGCAGATGCCGCCTGACCTCGCTCGGGGCTTCAGTGCGCTTACAGCGACATAGAGGCCCTAGCAGTACGGACGCGCCTCGGAAACGGCTGCCCAACGCCGCGTGCTGACCCGCCGTCTCTGTGCGCAGTCGACGGCCGTGCATTCACGACGGACCGATGTGTCGGGGGCAGCACCGCTATGAAAGACCTGCCCGAACGTCGCGCGCCGAGCCCAGCACCCGGATCCGGCCCAACGGCGCGACAGCCGGGAAGGGGGCGGCGGCATGGGTGAATGCCCGCACGCACAGGCTACGTATCCACCCAGAGTGCCCCGGCTTGAAGAAAAAGCTTTGCAAGTCAACAGCTTAAACCGCAAACACAAACTGGATTCCACGAATGGACAAAGTAAACTAAGAAAAACACGTGTATTGATAATAAACTGTGCCCCAGCCGTGTCGGCCACCGAATGAACTCCACGCCCATCACGCAAACCTCGTCCCGAGCTGCCGCCAGGCCCCGGTCGCTTCATCGTGGGCACTTCGCCTTCATGCGCGCCGTGATCCAGGGCATCGACGCGCGTCAGGCATGGTCGCGCTACATGCAGGGCGAGGAAGATCGCGTGGATGGCCGGCTGATCCGCCGCGTCATCAACACGTTTCGCGACGAGCTGGCAGCGGCCGCACGCCGTCACGCCAGGCCGGGTACGGCGCGGCTCGTCCTCATGGACGCCAGCCGGCTGCCGGATGCCGCAGTTGCGCGGCCCTCCCTGGAGGACTTCGCCCTGGCGCAGGGGCTCGAAGATTTCTCGCACGAGGACCAGCTGGCGGCCTTCGAGGAGGCGTGGGGCACGGAGGCCGACGAGCATCGCCGGCAGTCCAAGCGACGCCGGTTGGTGGACCGCCAACTGGCGGCACTTTCCTGGCTCGAAGGCCTGTCCGCGCGCTCACCCCGCGCAGACGATCCGGTCGAGGACTGGCTGGCTCCGGCCATTGCCAAACGGATCTCCGACGCGGGCATGCCCACGCTGCGCAGCGTGGTGTCGCGCATCCAGGCCGTGGGCACGCGGTGGTGGGCCGGCGTGCCCGCGGTCGGGCCGACCAAGGCAGCCCGGGTCGTGGAGTGGCTGCGGGTTCACCAGGAAGAAACTGGGCTGCCCCTGGGCCCCCAAGCCTTCTCGCCCATCTCGCGCGTCGGACGTGAACTGCTCGAATGCCTCGTCGAACCCGCCACGGCCCTGCGACCCCTCGAGAAGTTCGTGGTGCCCGAGGCACTCTGCGGCAGGGGAGGGCGCTTCCGCGCCCCGGCGGCGAACTGCCAGATCGACGCACAGGACGACAGGCAGGCGGTGGAGCGCTGGCTCGACCGACGCGGCCGGGCCGCTGCGCCGTCGGAAGACACGCGGCGCGCCTATCGCAAGGAAGTGGAGCGACTGCTGCTGTGGGCCGTCCTGAAGCGGGGAAAGGCCCTGTCGGCACTGGAGGGTGCCGACTGCGTCGCCTTCATCGGCTTTCTTCGTTCGCCCCCGGCGGCCTGGTGCGGGCCACGCCATCATGAGCGGTGGTCACCGCTGTGGCGGCCGCTCGAAGGCCCGCTGGGGCCTGCCGCCTTGCGACGCTGCATCGCGGTGTTGCGCAGTCTGTTCGGGTTCCTGCATGGATGCGGTTACCTGACACACGACCCCGCTTCGGGCTTGCGTCTGCCGGAAGAAGCCAACCGTGCCCGGGCCCCTGAGCCCGCAGCCGACGCATCGACGCTGCTCGACATCCACCAGGCCGCGTCCGTGCCGGCAACGCCGGGCCTGGTGCGGGCCAGGCGCGTCGCCGCCTGGCTGCGCGGGACGGGGATCAAGCCCGGCGCGCTGGCGCGCGCACGATGCGCCGACCTCCTGCCCCCCGACGCCGCCAGGGCAGGCGGTGCAGCATGGCGGCTGCGCGTGCCGCAACGGGGACGTGCACAGCCCGACATGCTGGAAGTGCCCGACGAGCTCATTGCCCAGCTGCGGTTGGTGCTGGGCGCATGGGGCCACCCGGCCGACCCTACCCACGATGCCAACGCAAATATCCCGCTGGTCATGGACGAGCGGGATGGTCGTGTCACGGGCCTCAGTCGCGGGGGCGTCTACAAGGCCGTGAGGCGGTTGCTGCAGCACTGCAGCACCGGCAGGTCATGGCCCAAACGGCGTGTGCTGCTCGGCGCTACGCCCCAGCGTCTGGCCAGGGGGCGAGGGCGCCGCTACCCGGCGGTATGAGGCACCGCCGGTGCGCCGTTCAATGCGCTGACTTGTGCGAAGCCGTGCCGCGCATGCCTTCCGCATGCTGCAGATGCTTCTGCACGACCGGAATCGTCTTGGCAGCATAGGCGCGCAGGTCGTTGTCGCCCGTCTCGCGCTGGGTCCGCTGCAGCTTCTCCAGCGTCTGGCGGTGATCCGTCACGCCCACCATGCGGATGTATTCCTTGTCGAAGGCCGCGCCGCTCAGTGCCTTAAGCCCGGTGGCGACGAGCTTGTGCTTGGCATCGGGCTCGGTCGGCAACTCCACGTCCTTGGTCCGCGCGAGTTCCTGCAGTTCGGTCAGCGCCTTCTGGTGGTCTTCGACCATCTGAGCACCGAAGCGCTTCACGTCCTCGCTTGCGCCTTTCTCCTGCGCCATGCGCCCGGTCTCGACCTCGGCAATGTTGGCCTGGGCCAGGTCCCGCATCATCCGCTGATCGGCCACAGCGACGCCCGGCGTCTTCTGGGCAGTGGCCCGCTGGGCGGGCGGTTGAGGGGCAGCCGGTGCGGTGGGTGAGGTCTGCGCCTGCTGCGCGGCAACGGTCTGCAGCAGCCCGGGGCCCAGTGCCAGAGCGGCGGCAATGCCGAGGGCGTGGATACGGGGGGCGTGTGGGCGAGTCATGAGGATCCTTGTCTGAGAAAGATGGCGGCGCAGGAGTGCACCGGCCTTCGCTCAGACTAGGCGGCGACAGGGCCACCGCCGTCGGACGATTCATGGGCCGGCGTGGGACGCGAAGCGAAGCCCACGACGGACTGGAATGGCCGGGATCAACGCGCCGCGGGCAGCGCGTAGGCGCGTACGGCATCGCCAGGCTTGGTGCCCGTCGAGCCATGGCCGCCGGCGGCCACCAGCACGTACTGGCGACCATCGTCACCGGTGTAGCTCATCGGCGTGGCCTGGCCGCCGGCAGGCAGGCGGTCTTCCCATAGCTGGCGACCGCTGCGCATGTCGTAGGCGCGCACATAGTTGTCCAGCGCCCCGGAGTAGAAGGCCACCCCGCCCGCCGTCATCATCGGACCGCCGATGCCGGGCACCCCCATGCGGAAGGGCAGGGGCAGGGGCGACAGATCGCGCACCGTGCCGTTGCGATGCTTCCACGCCACCTGGCCCGAACGCAGGTCCACGCCGGCCACATAACCCCAGGGCGGCGCCTGGCAGGGCAGGCCCACGGGCGACATGAAGGGCTTCATCTTGGCCGCGAAAGGCGCGCCGAAGTTCTCGTTGAGCGCCGGCAAAGACCCCTTGGGCGGACCGCCTTCCTGCACCATCAGTGTCGAGTCGTCATGCCGGCGCACCAGCTTCGACACGAAGGCCAGATAGGTCGGTGTGGTGAAGGCCCAGCCATGCTGCGGATCGACCGCGATGCCGCCCCAGTTGAAGACGCCGAAGTTACCGGGATAGATGATCGATCCCTGCTCCGACGGGGGCGTGAAGCGGCCCTCGTAGCGCAGCCGATGGAAGGCGATGCGACAGGCCAGCTGGTCGAACATCGTCGCGCCCCACATGCTGCGCTCGGTCAGCGGCGGCGGCTCGAAGGAGAGGGCGGACTTGGGCTGCGTGGGCGCCGTGTGGTCGCCCTCAGCCGCGCCCTGTGGTGCGGGCCGCTCGGTCACGGGCAGCAGGGACTGGCCGGTACGCCGGTCGAGCACGAAGAGCTCCCCCTGCTTGGTCGGCTGAACCAGCGCCGGCACGCGCTGCCCGCCGATGTCGAGGTCGATCAGCGTGGGCTGCGCGGGCACGTCGTAGTCCCACAGATCATGGTGCACGGTCTGGTAATGCCAGCGCACGCGGCCCGTGGCGAGATCGAGCGCGACGACCGACGACGAGTAGCGCTCCACCGCCTCGCTGCGTTTGCCGCCCCATTGATCCGGCGGCTGGTTGCCCATCGGGATGTAGACCATGCCGAGCGCTTCGTCCACGGATGAGATCGACCAGCTGTTGGGCGAGTTCGGCGTGTAGGTGCGGTCGGCTGCCAGGGGCGCCGTGTCCTCGGGATTGCCCGAATCCCAGTTCCATACCAGGTCGCCGGTCTGGATGTCGAAAGCCCGGATGACACCCGACTGCTCCTTGACCGAGGCGTTGTCGAGCACCGTGCCGCCCACGATCAGCAGCCGGTCGGTCACCACCACGGGCGAGGTCGAGTAGTACGCCCCAGGCCGGACGTTGGGCATGTGGCGCCACAGGTCGATCTGCCCGCTGCCACGGCCGAAGTCGGCGCAGACGGCACCGTTCTCCGGGTTGAGCGCGATCACACGGCCATCGGCGGTGGGCATGAAGAGCTTGGCAGGGCACGTCGGTGCGGTCGGGCCCTGGCGTGCTGCCACGGGCAGCGGACGGGTGGCAGGCGCGCTGCTGCCTTCGGCCTTCGCGCCGTCGCCGGTGGGTGAGTTCATGGGCGCTGCACTGGCGGCGGTGCCCGCGCCCGGCCGTGCCGCTGTGGGCGCTGTCGATGATGTGCCAGTCGTTGTTGCCTGGGGCGCCGCAGCGGCCGCGGGATCCGGTGGCGTGTCTGTACCAGTCGTCGTGTCAGGGTCCACGGCGGCGGACGCGGCGCGGTAGGAAAGTCCGCGGCAGGTCAGATGCTGCAGCGCCAGGTCGCCGGCGATCTGCGGATCGAAGCGCCACAACTGCTTGCCGCTGGTCGCGTCGAGCGCAATCACGGACTGGTGCGGCGTGCAGAGGAACAGCCGGTTGCCTATCTTCAGCGGGGTCACTTCGAAGGTGGTTTCCTCCGGATCGCCTGGCCGCCCGCGAAGGTCGCCCGTGTTGAATTCCCAGGCCAGCTTCAGCTGGTCCACATTGGCAGGCGTGATCTGCGAGAGGGGCGAGTAGCGTTGGCCTTCGCCGGTTCGACCATAGGCGTGCCATTCTCCGGCCGGCAGCGCAGGGGAGGGCGGTTGCACGGCCGCGCCGGTGGTGGCCTGGAGCTCGCCGCCGATCTCGTGCGGTGCCCGGAACCAGGAGGCGACGGCCAGCACGAGCGATGCCACCAGCACCAATCCCAGTGCGGTCCTGCCACTGGCCAGCGCTCGCCCATCGGCCGTGGCCATGGTCCTGGGTCGAAGCCCCCGCTCGAGGGGGCGGGGACGTGTGATGTCGCGCGACAGCGACCGGCGCATCCAGGGCAGCACCAGCCAGAGCCCGAGCACGAAGAGCACATCCAGCCGGGCGGCCAGCGGCCACCAGTCCAGACCCACTTCCCACAGTGCCCAGGCAGCGGAGCCGAGCAGCAGCGCCGAATAAACCCAAAGGGCCGACGCGGCCCGTCGCAGCAGCAGCACACCAGTCACCGCCAGTGCGATGCCGGCGACAAGGTAATAGGCGCTGCCACCCAAGGTGAGCAGCCAGGTGCCGCCGGCGGCCAGCGCCAGGCCGAGCAGAAGAAAGATGACGCCGGTGATGCGTGCCATGGAAGCCTTTCGCGATGAGGCGACCGCTCCGCGGCCCACGGGGCACGCGTCGACGGCGCAGGAGATACACCGCGACGAGGTTGCCGCCGACAGGGCCGGCGTGCTGTCGGTCATCGCCCGGCCGGACTGTCGTCATCGGCAGGACCATGCCGCGGCGCATGACATCGCAGCGGCGTGACAGGCGATCCCGGACGGCGCGGCGTCACACCACGGTCTCGGGGCCGGGCACGACCCGGTCATAGCGCTTCATCTCTGCCGGCGCCACGCCCATCCAGCGCGCCACCATCTCGGGCCGGCTGCCGCGGCGCAACTGTCGCAGCGCGAAGGTGTGCCGCAGGCGGAAGGAGCCACCGGCACCGCCCCGGCTGCCCACGCCCGCGGCCTCCAGCACCTTGCGCGCGCATTGGTACTGCGAGTCGGCCAGCCATGGCTTGCCGGTACGGGTGGACGGAAAGAGGAACTCGCCGCCGACGCGCGCGGCCTCGCGCACGTGTAGCCAGTGATGGAGCAATTCGGCGGCCCACGGTGCGACCGGCGTCTCTCGTGCCCGGATGGTGCCGTTGGCCGGCACGCGCAGCTTCCAGGTCCGGGCCTGGGGTCCGACGCCATTCATCACGGGCGAAGCCAGGGTCAGTGCGCGCACGTCGCTGGGTGCCAGGCCCGCGCCCAGCTGCAGCGCAACCGAGGCGCGGTTGCGAATCTCCTGCCACGGCAGGCTGGCGAGCGCTGCCGGATCCTGGCCCGGCCGGGGCCGGGCGGCCCACAGGTGGGCCAGCAATAGCCGCGCCTCCTGGGGCGTCAGCACTTCGGGCGGCGGATCGGCCCGTTCCGATTCGGCATAACGCACGTGGGGATGGGCGCGCACCCAGTCCGCGGGCGCGCGATTGGGGCGGCTGCCCGTCCGCTCGGCGTGGTGCGCAAGCACCCGCTCGATCAGCCGCATCAGCCGCAAGGCATAGCGGGGCGAGAGGGACTGGTCCGTCGCCTTGCGGCCATAGCGGGCGGACTGGAAGGCATGCAGGTCGCGCTGGTCCACCGTGTGGATGCGCACGACCGGTGACTGACCGAGGCACCAGGCGGCGAAGCTGTCCCACATGGCCTGGTAGACCTCGCGGGCGCCGGCCTTGCGCAGCACCCCAGCGCCGTGCTGGTCGGCCGCCCATGCCTCGAAGGCTTGCTGGAAAGCGCCGGGATTCGAGGGGACAACACGTTCGATCATGGCGCGACATGCGGAAAATAAGTTAACGGACTTCGGAGTGTCGTCCACATTGGGTGCTGCTCGCTAGTTGCTGTTGAGTCTGCCGTTAACTTATTTTTGAAGGTCGATCCACCCGCACCATTGGCCGTCACTGCCCCTGGAAGCTGGCTGACCCACATCCACGATGCCTTCACGCAGGATTTCGCCAATTCAGACCTGTCCACATGGCTCAAGACTCCTCCCCCTTGCCCATGACCCGTGCGCCCGACGGCATCGTCCGGGCGCATACGCTTCCGCATAGAGGGTTGGTGCGCCATGCGAGTCCGCTTTCGCTTCTGGTCCTGGGGGCGCTCCTGATGCTGGGCATGTCCGGCCTGCTCGGTCATGCAGGCGTGGATCGCCACACCTACCGCAGCGACACCCAGTCCCACACGCTGGACATCGAGATGCCCACCGTCATCCGCACCGGTGACTTCTACGAAACGCGCCTGCACATCACGGCCGGTGCCGACATCCACAAGCTCACCCTTGCCGTCCCAGTGGCCCTGTGGCGAGAGATCACGGTCAACGCCATGATCCCCCAACCTGGTTCCGAAAGCGCCGACGGCGAGGCATACACCTTCGACTTCGGGCCGCTCGCGGCCGGCAAGGAGATTCGCATCAAGATCGCCGCCCAGGTCAACCCACGTCTTCATGGCCTCCTTGCCGGCGAGATCGAAGTGCGCGACGGCGAACGGGTGCTCGTGCGTGCGCCGCGCCAACTGCGGGTGCTTCCCTGATGGAAGTCGTTCTTCGCGCCACGGCGATGTTCGCGGTCGTCTACCTGCTCGTGCGGGTGCTCGGCAAGCGCGAACTCGGTCAGATGACGCCCTTCGAGTTCATCGTCATGGTCGTGGTGGGAGACCTGATCCAGCAGGGCATCACCCAGAACGACTTCAGCCTCACGGGCGCCACCCTGGCGATCAGCACCTTCGCGTTCTGGGGCGTGGTGCTGAGCTGGGCCTCCTACCTCTCCCCAAGGGCCGCGCGCCTGCTGGAAGGCGAGCCCCGTGTCCTGATCCAGCATGGCCGACTGCTGGACCACAGTCTGCGCCGCGACCGGCTGACGCGCTCGGAGATCGAGTCCGAGATGCGGCTGACGGGCATCGCGTCGATGGCCGATGTGGCCTGGGCCGTACTGGAGCCCAACGGCAAGATAAGCTTCATCAAGAAGGAGGAGGGCGCGAACGAGCCCTCCCGGCAACAGGACGACCAGGCCGCCGGTTGAGCGGGGGACGCGCACCCGGACCTGTCACAAACGACCCGGCCCATCCGTCTGCCCGTGATGAGCGACACGACCGACCTTTTCCTGCGCCTGCGGCCTCGACTGCACGGCATCGCCTACCGAATGCTTGGCTCGCCTGCAGAGGCGGAAGACGTGGTGCAGGACGCCTGGCTGCGCTGGCAGGCCAGTCCGCACGACGCACTGGCGAGCGCCGAGGCCTGGCTGGTCACCATCACCACACGGCTGGCCATCGACCGCCTGCGCAGTGCCCAACACCAGCGCGAGCAGTATGTCGGCACCTGGCTGCCCGAACCGCTGCTGAGCGACGACGCGGCCCCCTCGCCGGAGGCATTGCTGGAGCGGGCCGACGACCTGTCGGTCGCCTTCATGCTGCTGCTCGAGCGCCTGGCCCCCGAGGCCCGCGCCGCCTTCCTGCTGCGAGAAGTCTTTGACGCCAGCTACGACGAAGTCGCACAGACGCTCGGCAAGAGCGAGGCGGCCTGCCGTCAGATCGTGCATCGGGCCCGCGCCCAGTTGCAGGACGCACGGCCTCGACATTGCGTGGCGCCCGAGCACCAGTTGCGCCTGCTGCGCGGCTTTGCCGACGCGGCCGCCAGCGGCCAGTTGGCGCAGCTGCAGGCGCTTCTCGCCGAAGATGCGCAACTGGTCAGCGATGGCGGTGGCAAGGTGCCCAGCTTCGGCGTGCCGCTGGTGGGCGCGCGGCGCCTTGCCCAACTCTATTGGGCGGTTCAACGGCGTCATGGCCCGCGCGTACGCTACGAGGTCGTGGTGCTTAGCGGACAGTGGGGCTTGCTGCGCTTCATCGACGAGACGCTCGAATCGGCCCAGACCTTCCAGACCGATGGCCAACGCATCCTGGCCATCCACACCCAGCGCAACCCCGACAAGCTCGGCCGCATCGCCGCCGCGCGGGGCCGGCCTCTGGCAGTTGTCACAGACACGGGGGCCGGCTCGTCTTGAAGGTGTGTCCAACACTTCTTCAAGATGACCACCATGCACGGCCAACCCCGCATTTCCTGGATGCGCATCGCGCCCAAGCCGTACCAGGCCATGATCGCTGCCGGCGCCACGCTGGCCGACTCATCGCTGGGGCCGGTACTCCTCGAACTGATCAAGACGCGCGTGTCCCAGATCAACGGCTGCGCTTTCTGTCTCGACATGCATGTGCGCGACCTGCGAAAGCTGGGCGAGTCCTGGCAACGCATCAACAGCCTTTCCACCTGGCGTGAAGCGCGCCTCTACACCGAGCGCGAGCGCGCGGCGCTGGCCTGGGCCGAAGTCCTCACCCGTCTTGCCGACGGCCATGCGGCACACGATCAGGTCTTCGATGAGCTGCGCGCCCACTTCAGCGACCAGGAGATCGTCGAACTCAGCTGGGCCATCGCCCAGATCAACACCTGGAACCGCATGGCGGTGGGCATGAGCGCGCCGGTGCCGGCCCAGGATATCGCCTGAGCGCGAAGCAGCCGGCGCCGTCACGCCCGGCGTGATTCGTCAATCCGGAAAGTTGTCGAGCGTGGCCGGCTGTGCCACCGAGACGCGATTGCCGGTCTCCCGGTAAGCGGCCGCCGTCACATAGGCAATGCGCCGCACCCGCATGATCGACCCGAGCGGCCGATGGGCCGCGAGGCCGTGCCACGGCGAGAAGGCCATGCCGTCGTCGACCGCCTTGACCCGCGCATCGCTCCAGGCGTTCTGTGGCCCTGCGGTGACGCGCGCCACGGTCACGTAGGGGCTGCGATCCTCCGGCCATTCCACGGTGGCATCCTCGATCGGCATCACGTGGAGGTCGGTGCACAGCTGGACCTGGAGGTCCCAGGTGCCGCCCTGCGCGCGGAAGTGCGACACGACGGCATCGCGAATGGCGTTGGGGCTGTCGTCCATGTCCAGCACCTGGTCCTTGAGCGCCAGCAGTTCGGGCGAGACCGGGGTCAGGCGCAGCTTGGCCATGCAGGTGCCGTACAGCACCGGCACCTGGGTGAAGAACGTCTCGCCCAGCAGGTGGGTGAGCGGGTGCGCGCCCATCGACTTGAGCGCACCGCTCTCGGCGCCGACCGCCTCCAGCGTCTTCTCGACGCCGCGCAACGCAGCGGACAGCCACTCCTTGGCCTTGGGTGCACGGTCCGTGGTGGCGGCCAGCAGCTTCAAATTACCGAGGAACTTCTTGGCGTTGGGCGTGCGGAAGACCGGCCCGTTGACCATGACGAAGTCCTGCGTCACCTCGCCCTCGGAGCCCTCCATCCGCTCGCCGGGCACCCCCACGAGCTTGAGGGCGACGCCGCGGGGCGTGGACACCTTGTCGCTGAGCAGATCGCCGGGCGGCGTCGACAGGCGCATGACTGCGCCGTAGCGGCCAGGCGTGGCGAACAGTCCCTGCGCATAGTCCGCCGGCAGCCCGTCGAGCACCTCCACCTCCGCACGCAGAAGACCATGGGCCTTGGCATGCACGCTGCGATAGGCATGGCCCTCGTCACGGTGGACGTGCTGCGAGATCTTGATCATCGTCTCGCCCAGCTCGCGGGCAATCTGCAGTTCGTCCTCTTCGGTCTGTTCGAACTCGGGTCTGTAGTGCAGCGGCGTCACGGGGGCCTGTGCGGGTGGGGTCATGGGTGGCGGTCGCCGGAGCCGGCGTTCTCGGGTTGGACAAGGATGGGCACCGACTTGTAGGCCGGCACGTGGCTGCCTTCCGCGTGGTGCCACAACGGCACCAGCGGGTTGCATTCGGGGTAATAGCCGGCCACGCAGCCTTCGGGGATGTCGTAGGCGCGCACCGTCAGCCCGCGCACCTCACGCATCACGCCGTCGTCCACGGCGGTACGCACGTCGACGCGCTGGCCCGGCTGCAGGCCGTGCCGACTGATGTCGGCCTCGTTCATGAACAGCAGATCGCGGGTGCCGCTGACATCGCGGAAGCGGTCGTCCAAGCTATAGATCGTGGTGTTGAACTGGTCGTCGCTGCGCATGGTCATCAGGCGCAGCGTCTGCGGTGGGCGCCCAGGCGCGTCCGGGTCGGCCACCAGCGTGCCCGGCACGATGAAGTTGGCCTTGCCGGTGGGCGTCTTCCAGTCGCGCTGGCGCGCCGTGTTGGGCTTGGGAAAGCCGCCGGGCTGCACGAAGCGGGCCTCGAAGTCGTGGAAGATCTTGGGGTAGGTTGCCTCGATGGCGGCGCGCACGCTGGCATAGTCGTCGCGCCACTGAGCCCAGGGTACCTGGGCCGCGTCGCCCACCGCGGCCTGCGCGAGCGCGCTGACGATGGACAGCTCCGAGCGCAGCCGTGCGTCCGCGGGCTCGGCCACGCCCTGCGAAGCATGGATGAAGCCGGTGGAATCCTCCATCGACACACGTTGCTCCCTGCCGCCCTGCCGGTCGATCTCGATGCGGCCGATGCAGGGCAACAGATAGCTCGTCTCGCCAGGCACCAGGTGCGTGTGGTTGAGCTTGGTCGCCACATGCACGGTGAGCGCGAGCCGCGCCCAGGCCGGCTCCAGCCGCGTGCTGTCGGGCACCGAGCGCAGCAGGTTGCCGCCGAGGTTGAGCATGGCGCGCACGCTGCCGTCGAGCACCCCCTGGCAGGCGCCCACGGTGTCGAGACCCTTGTCCCGTGGCGGCTCGAAGGCATATTGCCGGCCCAGCTCGTCCAGCGGGGCGAGCTCCGGCTTCTCGGTGATGCCCACGGTGCGCTGGCCCTGCACGTTGGAGTGGCCCCGCACCGGGCAGATGCCCGTCCCCAGGCGGCCGATGTGCCCGCCCATCAACAGGAGGTTGCACAGCATCTGGACGTTCTTCACGCCCAGCCGATGCTGCGTCAGACCCATGCCATAGACCGCGATCACCGACTTGGCACCGCCCAGCACGGCCGCCACGCGCTCCAGCGCGGCGCGCGCCAGGCCGGATTCGCGTTCGATCTCGTCCCACGACTGCTGCATCACCCAGCTCGCAAAGTCGTCGAAGCCGTGGGTGTGCTGAGCGATGAACTCGCGATCCAGGCCCTGGCCTCCAGCGGCTGCAGCCGTCAGCAGGGCCTTGGCGACGCCCGTCAGTGCCGCCAGGTCGCCCCCCACCTTCACCTGCAGATACTGGGTCGAGACCTCGGTCGAGACCGGCGTGAGCATCTGCATCGGCGACTGCGGGTCGATGAAGCGCACCAGCCCGGATTCGCGCAGCGGGTTGAAGCTGATGATGGGCACGCCGCGATCGCGCGCCGCCTTGATCGGATGCAGCATGCGCGGGCTGTTGACCCCCGGGTTCTGCCCGACGAACAGCAGGCAGTCGGCATGCGCGAAGTCGTCCAGATGCACGGTGCCGATGGGCACGCCGATGCTCTCTGGCAGCGCGACCGACGTGCTCTCGTGGCACATGTTGGAACTGTCGGGCAGGTTGTTGTTGCCATAGACCCGGGCGAAGACCTGCCAGGCATAGCTGGTCTCCAGCGAGGCGCGGCCCGATGCATAGAAGACGGCGGACTTGGGGTCCTCCGCGCGCAAGGCCCGCATGCGGGCTGCGATGTCCGCGATGGCCTCGTCCCAGCTCACCTCGACATAGCGGTCGGTGGCGCGGTCGTAGCGCATGGGTGCCGTGAGCCGGCCGCCCGCTTCGAGTTCATGGTCCGACCAGCCCCGCAGCTCGCTGACCGGATGGGCTTCGAAGAAGTCGGGGGACAGGCGACGCGACGTCAGCTCCCATGCCGTGGCCTTGGCGCCGTTCTCGCAGAACTCGGCCACCCGGGGCTCGGCCGGCTTGGCCCAGGCGCAACTCACGCATGCGAAGCCCTCGGTCTTGTTCTGCTTGAGCAGGGCACGCGTGATCTGGGCGACGTTGCCTTCCTCCAGCGTGTAGCGGGCCACGGCCTTCAGCGACTGCCAGCCGCCGGCGGCCATGGGTTCTTGGGGATCGGTGGAGCCTGGGGTCATCCCGCGAGGGTCCGCCCCCTTGGCGCGTCCACGGGTCGGCCTGCATGAGCCGCCTGCGTAGGCCAGATGGCCGGCCCGCGTCATCCCGGGGCCGCCAACGCGATGCGGCCGCCTCAGGTCAGCCTGTGTTCAGCCGACGGGCGGCATCTGCTGCGCCACGGCCATGATCTGCTCGCGGACCCAGCGCACGCCGGGGTCGTCGTCGCGCAGGCGGTGCCACTGCAGCATCTCGGTGAGACGCGGCGTGGGCATGGGCGGTGACAGCAACCGCAGCGGCATGGCCTGCACGAACTGCTGGGCCAACCGCGTCTGGATGGTGGCGATGCGCTGTGTGCCCACGATGAAGCGCGGCATCAGCAGGAAGCCGTGGGCCACCACCTCGACGCGACGGTTGCCACCATGCTCGTTGGCGTACCACTGCTCGAACCAGGGGTTGGCGCCCAGGTCGGCCTGGTAGACCACGTGCCCGAGCGCCACGTACTGCGCGGCGCTGATGCCATCGGCCAATGCGTCGTTCTGCGCGCAGGCCACGACGTGGTAGGTGTCCTCGAACAGCAGCTCCTGCGGATGTTCGGCCAGCGTCAGGTGCGCTGGCGTGACCAGCAGGTCCACCCGGCCCTGGTCCAGGTCCTGCGCCATGGCGGCATGCGTGGGCCGCACATCGAAGCTCAGGCGCGGCGCCATCTGCGCGATGCGACGCAGGGCCTCGGCCATCAGCACCTGCACCACATAGTCGGAGGCGATGATGGTGAAGTGCCGCCGCGCCGTGGCCGGGTCGAAGTCGGGCTGCACGCCCAGCGTGGCATCCACCTGCAGGATGATCTGGCGCACCGGCACGATCAGCGCCTCGGCCCTTGGCGTGAGCTGCAGCGTGCGCCCGACGGGCACGAGCAGGGCGTCGCCGAAATAGTCGCGCAGGCGCGCCAGCACGCCGCTCATGGCCGACTGCGTCATGTGCAGCCGCTCGGCGGCGCGGGTCACGTTGCGTTCGGCCAGCAGCGCGTCGAGTGCCGCAAGCAGGTTGAGGTCGATGCGTTGGTAGCGCATGCAGGTCGTCTCCGGTGGGGCGCAGATCATAAGGAGGCGCGTCGCGAATGCGTGCCCGGACTGCAACACGCCTCGGGCAGGGGCCGATCCATCGCGCCGGCCGATGGCTGGCATCGGTCGAATCTGTTGGTCTTCGCGGCCGCGCCGAAACACACTTCGGCCCGCTTCGAGATTCCCAATGACCCGAGACAACCCCCTGCGCGGCTGGCAGGTCGACCGCGCCGCCATCCGCCATGTCGGCCGCGATCTGCAACGGCCCGAATGCATCCTGTGCCAGCGCGACGGCACCGTGTGGGCGGCGGACGCCCGCGGCGGCGCCATGCGCATCGCGCCCGACGGCAGCCAGAAACTGCTGGCGCCGGCCGCGCCCGCCCAGCCGGACGCCATCGACTTCGACCAGCGCTATGTGCGCAGCGAAGGCTCGCTGCCCAACGGCATGACCTTCCTGGCCAATGGCGAGCTGCTGATCGCCAACTGGGGCACCGACGCGGTGGAGGTGATGGACCGCCAGGGCCGCGTGCGCCGCCTGTTCGACCACATCAACGGCCAGCCGCTGGGCAAGGCCAACTTCCCGCTGCGGGACCGCCACGGCCGGCTCTACCTCACGGTCACCACGCGCATGCAGCCGTGGACCGACTCCATCAACGCCCGCGCCACCGACGGCTACATCGCGCTGTTCGACCTGCAGGGCCACGCGCGCATCGTGGCCGACGGCTTCGAGGGCACGAACGAGATCCGCCTGGACGACGCCGGCGAATGGATGTACGTGGTCGAGAGCAACGCCCGCCGCATCTCGCGCCTGCGCGTGCGGCCCGACGGCACGCTGGGCGAACGCGAGGTCTACGGCCCGGCCCGGCTGCCCGGCTTTCCCGACGGCTTCGCCTTCGACGTGTTCGGCAACCTGTGGGTGACGCTGATCATGACCGACCGGCTGGTGGCCATCACGCCCGACGGCGAGCTGTTCACCCTGCTGGACGACGGCAACGCCGAGGCCACGCGCGCGCTCGATGCGCACTTCGAGGCCCGCACCCTCACGCCCGGGATCATGGCCGCCGCCCACGGCACGCTGGCGCCCTGGATGGCCAGCCTGAGCTTCGGTGGCCCCGACCTGCGCACCGTCTACCTCGGCAGCCTGCGCGGCACCACCCTGCCCAGCTTCCGCGCCCCCGTGGCCGGCCAGGCCCCCATCCACTGGAACGAAGATTTTTCCGCATGAAACTCGCCACCCTCAAGAACGGCCGCAAGGACGGCCGGCTGGTCGTCGTCTCGCGCGACCTGCGGCAGGCCGTCGACGCCACGGCCATCGCGCCCACCCTGCTCGACGCGCTGGAGCGCTGGCACGAGGCCGAGGCGCCGCTGCTGGCGCTGTATGCACAGCTCAACGCCGGCCAGGCCGAAGGCGCCTTCGCCTTCGACCCGGCGCAGGCCGGCGCGCCGCTGCCGCGCGCGCCGCAGTGGTGCGACGGCTCGGCCTTCCTCAACCACGGCCGGCTGATGGAGAAGGCCTTCAACATCGAGCCCGCGCCGGATTCGGACCGCATCCCGCTGATGTACCAGGGCGGCTCCGACGACCTGCTGGGCCCGCACGACGACCTGCCACTGCCCGACGAGGCCCACGGCATCGACTTCGAGGGCGAGTTCGGCGTGATCGTCGGCGACGTGCCGCTGGGCTGCCCCGCCGCACTGGCGCTGCGCCACGTGCGCCTGCTGGTGCAGATCAACGACGTGAGCCTGCGCGGCTTCGGCCCGCGCGAGATGCGCACCGGCTTCGGCTTCTTCCAGGCCAAGCCTTCTTCCAGCTTCGCGCCGGTGGCCGTCACGCCCGACGAGATCGGCGAGGCCTGGCGGGACGGCCGGGTGCACCTGGACCTGACGGTGATGCGCGGCGACGAGCGCTTCGGCCATCCCAACGGCGGCGAGATGAGCTTCGGCTTCGACCAGCTGATCGCGCATGCGGCCTTCACGCGCCGCCTGACGGCCGGGACCATCTTGGGCTCGGGCACGGTCTCCAACGCGGGCGGCCAGCGCGGCTCGGCCTGCATCGCCGAGCGGCGCGCCATGGAGCTGATCGAACACGGCGCCAGCCGCACGCCCTTCCTGCACTTCGGCGAGCGGGTGCGCATGGAAGCGCAATGGCAGGGCGCACCGGTCTTCGGCGCCATCGACCAGCGCGTGGTGCAGGCCCTGGCGCCCACCGCCTGAAGGAGCCCCCGCCATGCCCCGCTTCGTCGATCTATCGATCTACCTCGAAAACGATGTGCTCTCCGATCCGCCGCCGCTGGCGCCGAAGATCACCTACCAGACGCACCAGGACACGCTGCCCGAGTTCCTGCAGCTGATCCCCGGCACGCGCGCCGAGGACTATCCCGAGGGCCAGGCCGCCGCCGCTGAATGGGTGACGCTGACCACCCACAGCGGCACGCACCTGGACGCGCCCTGGCACTTCCATGCCACGCAGGACGCCAAGGCCGGCGGCGCCCGGCCGTCGATGACCATCGACCAGATTCCGCTGGACTGGTGCTTCCGCCCCGGCGTGAAGCTGGACTTCCGCCACCTGCCCGACGGCCATGTGGTGAGCGCGGCAGAAGTGGAGGCGGAGCTCGCCCGCATCGGCCATGTGCTGAAGCCGCTGGACATCGTGGTGGTCAACACCCGCGCCGGCAGCCGCTATGGCCACAACGACTACGTCAACACCGGCTGCGGCATGGGCTATGAAGCGACCATGTACCTGCTGGAGCGCGGCGTGCGCCTGACCGGCACCGACGCCTGGAGCTGGGACGCGCCCTTCTCGTACACCGCGCAGCGCATCGCCGAGACCGGCGACACCTCGCTGATCTGGGAAGGCCACAAGGCCGGCCGCGACATCGGCTACTGCCATCTGGAGAAGCTGCACAACCTGGAGTCGCTGCCGGGCCACGGCTTCACCCTCTGCTGCTTCCCGCACAAGATCCGCGGCGCCTCGGCGGGCTGGACGCGGGCCGTGGCCATCTTCGAGGACTGAGCGTGAGAGTGCTCGTGACCGGCGCCGGTGGGTTCATCGGCGCGCATGTGCTCGCGCTGCTGCACCGGCAGGGGCAGATCGGCGGCCAGCGCATCGACACCCTGGCCGCCGCCGACCAGCGGCTGGGCATGCTGCCGGACGGCGTGCTCGCCGTGGAGGGCGACCTGGGCAGCGCCGAGGTGCTGGCGCGCATCGCCGCCCTCGCACCCGACGTGTGCTTCCACCTCGCGGCTGTGCCCGGCGGTGCGGCCGAGGCCGACCCGGCGCTGAGCCGCCGCGTCAACCTCGACACCACGCTGGACCTGTTCGACACCCTTGCCGCGGCCGGCGCCGGCTCGGCGCCGCCCGTCGTGGTCTACGCCAGCACCATCGCCGTCTACGGCAGCGCGCTGCCGGATGTGGTGACGCCGCACACGCCCCTGCGTCCACCGCTGGCCTACGGCGCCCACAAGCTGGCCTGCGAGGTGCTGCTGGCGGACTTCTCCCGCCGCGGCCGGCTCGATGGCCGCGCGCTGCGCCTGCCCGGCATCGTGGCCCGGCCACGTGCGCCATCGGGCCTGGTGTCGGCCTTCATGAGCGAGCTGCTGCATGCGCTGGCGGCCGGCGAGCCGGTCACGCTGCCCGTGGGGCCGCAGGCCACGGCCTGGTGGATGTCGGCGCGCCGCTGCGCCTGGAACCTCGTGCACGCCGCCACCATGCCGGTCGGCGACGACCCGGCCCGCGCCTGGCCGCTGCCCGTGCTGCACCTGTCGATGGACGCCATCGTGCAGGCGCTGTCGGCCGAGTTCGGCGTGGACGGCCAGGCCCTGGTGCGCCATGCGCCGCAGCCGGACGTGGAGGCCGTGTTCGGCCGCTATCCGCCGCTGGACGACCGCATTCCCCGCGCCCTGGGCCTGCGCGACGACGGCGACGCGCGGGCGCTGGTGCGCCGGGCGCTCGCACCGGCCGGCGACGCCGCCGAGTTTTGACTTCACCCATTCAGGAGACCTGCTTCGATGACCGATTCCACCTCGCCCTTCGCCCATCCCACCCGCCGCACGCTGCTGCGTGGCGCCGCCGCCCTGGCCGCTGCACCGCTGGGCCTGGCCGGCACCGCGGCCCGTGCCCAGGCCGGTTTTCCCTCGCGCCCCATCACCTGGGTGGTGCCCTATCCGGCCGGCGGCTTCGGCGATGCACTGTCGCGCATGCTGGCGCAGAAGCTGTCGGCCAGCCTGGGCCAGCCGGTCGTCATCGACAACCGGCCCGGCGCCGGCGGCCAGATCGGCGCCAACTTCGTCAAGCAGCAGCCGGCAGACGGCCACACGCTGTTCTATGGCGACCTCGGTCCCTTCTCGATGAACGCGGGGCTGTACCCCAAGCTGAGCTACGACACGCTCAAGGACTTCATGCCGCTGACGCGGCTGCTGGTCTCGCCCACCGTGCTGCTGGTGCCTGCGTCGAGCCCGTTCCAGACCTTCCAGGATTTCGTCAAGGCAGCGCAGGCGGGCGGCAAGGGCCTGAACTACGGCTCCTACGGCATGGGCAGCCAGCCGCACATCTGGATGGAGATGCTGCGCGGGCAGATCAAGGGCAACCTCACGCATGTGGCCTACAAGGGCGGCGCCCCGGCGGTGCAGGACCTGATGGCCGGCCACATCGACGCCATGCTGGACGTGTCGCCCAGCGCCATTCCGCTGGTGCGCGAGAACAAGGCCCGCGCCCTGGCCGTGGTGGGCAGCGACAAGCGCCTGCCCCAGCTGCCGCAGGTGCCCACCATCGCCGAGCTGGGCATGCCCGCGCTCAACATTCCCGGCTGGACGGGCATGGTCGTGCGTGCCGGCACGCCCGAGCCCATCGCCAACCGGCTGCACGACGAACTGGTCAAGGCCGTGACGGCGCCCGACGTGGTGCAGCGCTACACCGACCTGGGCCTGATCGTCGCGCCCAGCTCGCGCGCCGAATTCGCCGAACTCATCCGCACCGAGACCACGCGCTGGGGCCAGGTGATCCAACAGGTCGGGGTGAAGCTTGAGTGAGGCGTTGCAGGCGACGGGCCTGTTCGCGCTGGACGGACAGGTGGCCCTGGTCACCGGCGCGGCCGGCGGCCTGGGCCGGGCCATCGCGCTCGCCTATGCGCAGCACGGCGCGCGGCTGGTGCTGTCGGACCGCGCGGGCGACGGCCTGCACGAGGTGGCCGCCCAGTGCGCGTCGCTCGGCGCTGCCGTGCACACCGTGGCAGCCGACCTGGCCGAGCCCGCGCAGGTGCACGCCCTGGCCGAACAGGCCCAGGCCGCCTTCGGCCGCATCGACCTGCTGGTCTGCAATGCCGGCATGCAGGGCCCGGACGGCCCGCTGCTCGCGGTGCCGGCCCAGGACTGGGCGCGCGTGTTCCAGGTCAACCTGGCCAGTGCCCACGCGCTGTGCGCCGCGCTGGTGCCGGCCATGGGCGCGCGGGGCCATGGCCGCGTGGTCCTGATGGCCAGCATCGCCGCGCTGCGTGGCAACGGCGCCATCGGGCTCTACGGTCTGAGCAAGGCCGCGCTGGCGCAGATGGCCCGCAACCTGGCCGTGGAGTGGGGTCCGCGCGGCGTGTGCGTCAACGCCATCGCCCCAGGTCTGATCCGTACACCGCTCGCCTACGGCCTGCTGGCCAACGCCGCCTTCATGGCCCGGCGCCTGGCCGCCACGCCGCTGCGCCGTGTCGGCGAGCCGCACGAGGTGGCGGGCGTGGCCGTGATGCTGGCCTCGGCGGCCGGCGGCTTCATCACCGGGCAGACGCTGGTGGTGGACGGCGGCACGGTCATCTCGGACGGCAGCTGACCCGCGCCGACCATTCCTACAGCAGACCTCATTCAAAAGGCGGAGACAGGCAACCATGTTCAAGTACTTCCCCACCAACTACGTCTGGAACCTCTCGGTCGACCTTGCCATCGAGATGGGCGCGCGCATCGGCGAGATCGAGGCCATGTGCGCTCCGCTGCAGGAGGCGGCACGCCAGCCCGATGCCGCGGCCACGCTGGCCTTCCGCCACAGCTGGGAGGCGATGGCCGACCGGCTGTGCGAACTGGCGGCCGAGGACGAGGCCCGCGGCCGCCTCATCTCGGCCGGCGACAAGCTGGGCCGCGCGGCCACCTACCTGATCACCGCCGAGCGGCTCCAGGCCCACGGCGCGGAGGGGCGCGCCGCGCTGTACCGGCGCTTCCTGGACACCTTCGCCCGCGGCATCGCGCTGGCGGGCGAGAACTGCGAGCGCGTGGAGATTCCCTACGAGGGCGGCGTGCTGGCCGGGCTGTACGTGCGCGCCCAGGGCGTGGCGGGCCGCGCACCGGTGCTGCTGCAGCTCAACGGCCTGGATTCGACCAAGGAGATGAAGTACCGCGTGGGCCTGCCGCAATGGCTGGCGCAGCGCGGCGTCTCCTCGCTGGTGCTCGACCAGCCCGGCACCGGCGAAGCGCTGCGCCTGCACGGCATGACGGCCCGCTTCGACGCCGAGCACTGGGCCAGCCGCGTGGTCGACTGGCTGCAGGCCCGCGAGGACATCGACCCGCAGCGCATCGGCTGCGAGGGCGTGTCGCTGGGCGGCTACTACTGCCCGCGCGCCGTCGCCTTCGAGCCGCGCTTTGCCTGCGGCGTGGTCTGGGGCGCCAACCACGACTGGCGCGACGTGCAGAAGCGCAGGCTGGAAAAGGAAGGCAGCTTTCCCGTGCCGCACTACTGGGAGCATGTGCGCTGGGTCTGGGGCGCGAAGGACATGGACGATTTCATGCGCATCGCCGAGCAGGTGCACCTGGACGGCGTGGTCGAGAAGATCCGCGTGCCCTTCCTGGTCACGCACGGGCAGAAGGATTCGCAGATTCCGCTCAAGTGGGCCGAACGCACCTACGCGCAACTGGTGAACAGCCCGAAGCGCGAGCTGAAGGTCTTCACCGACCGCGAGGGCGGCGCCCAGCATTCCAGCTTCGACAACTCGGCCAATGCCGGCGCCTACATCGCCGACTGGGTGGCCGAGACGCTGGGCGGGCGCACCGCAGCAGCCGCCGCACGCTGACGCCAGAACGACAAGGAGACATCGCCATGACATCCACCCGCCGCCACTTCCTGGCCGGCCTCGCGCCCCTCGCCCTGCCGCTCGCCTTCCCCACGGCCGCGGCCGCAGCGGAAGAGGGCGCCTATCCGCAGCGCCCCATCAAGCTGGTGGTGCCCCAGCCGCCGGGCGGCCCCTCGGACATCGTGGCGCGCTTCCTGGCCGAGAGCATGCGCGCCAGCCTGGGCCAGCCGCTGGTGATCGACAACCGGCCCGGCGCCGCGGGGCTGATCGGCACGGTCGCCGCGGCCGCCGCGCCGGCCGACGGCTACACCGTGCTGGTCACCTCGCGCTCCAACCACATCATTGCGCCGCTGGTGCAGCAGGGCGCCACCGTGCAGCCCGCGCGCGACCTCATGCCCGTGGATTTGGCGCTGCGGGCGGTCGGCATCCTGTCCACGCCCGCGCGCTCGCCCTGGCGCAGCCTGCGCGAGCTGGTGGCCGCGGCCAAGGCCCAGCCAGGCCGGCTCTTCTACGGCAGCGCGGGCATCGGCGCCACCAACCACATCGCCCTGGAGCAGTTCAAGGCGCTGGCCGGCATCGACCTCGTGCACGTGCCCTACAAAGGCTCCGGCCCGCTCATCACCGGCCTGATGGCGGGCGAGGTGCAGCTGGCGCTGCTGGACTTCGCGTCGGCGCAGCCGGCGCTCAAGGGCGGCAGCGTCGTGCCGCTGGCGCAGACGGGCCTGAGGCGGCTGTCCTCCATGGCCGAGGTGCCCACCCTGATCGAGAGCGGCTTTCCGCGCTTCGACGCCTCTTTCTGGATCGGCCTGGCCGTGCCGCAGGGCACGCCGGCCGCCGTCATCGCGCGGCTGTCGTCGGCTCTCGACGCCGCCCTGGCCGACACCCAGATGAAGGCGCGCGCCCAGGTCAACGGCTGGGAGCTGGCCGGTGGCGGCCCGGCGCCCTTCGAGGCGCTGATCCGGCAGGACATGGCCGACTTTCCGCCGCTGGTGAAGCGGCTGGACATCAAGGCCTGAGCCCTTCATTCAATCATCCGAGACAACCCATGCGCTTTTCCACACCTTCCCGCCGCCAGTACTGCGCCCTGGCAGCGGCAGCCCTTCTGGCCGTCGGCCTGCCCACCGCGGCACTGGCCCAGTCCCCCTATCCCGCCAAGGCCGTCAAGCTGGTCGTGCCCTTTCCGCCGGGTGTCTCGCCCGACGTGATCGCGCGCCTGTGGGGCGAGGGCTTCACCCGCCTCACCGGCCAGCCGGTGGTAGTCGAGAACCGCCCGGGCGCCAGCACCATCATCGGCGCGCAAGCCGTGGCCAATGCGCCGGCCGACGGCTACACGCTGCTCTGGACGGTCAACAACACCTTCTCGATCAACCCCTACGTCTACAGGAAGCTGCCGTACAAGGCCGAGGACTTCGTGCCCGTCACGCGCATCCTGTCGGTGCCCTATGTGCTCGTGACCTCGGTGGATTCGAAGTACCGCACGCTGCAGGACCTGGTGCGCGAGGCCAAGGCCCGGCCCGATGCGCTCAGCTATGCCAGCGCCGGCATCGGCCAGGGCACGCACGTGGCGCTGGCGCGCTGGCTGAACCAGGCGGGCCTGAAGATGACCCATGTGCCCTACAAGGACCAGTTCGTGCCCGACGTCATCGCCGGCCGCATCGACGTGGCCCTGGACGCCAGCACCGGCGCCATTCCGCAGGTGCGCGCCGGCAAGGTGCGGGCCCTGGGCGTGACCAGCGCGCAGCGCATCGCGGGCCTGCCCGACGTACCCGCCATCGCGGAGCTGTACCCCGGCTTCGTCGGCGACTCGTGGCACGGCATCTTCGTGCCCAAGGGCACGCCGGACGCCGTGCAGGCGGCGCTGCTGGCCACCTCGCAGAAGGTGATGGCCGACCCGGGCTTCCGCGCCAAGCTGGTCGACTACGGCCTCACGCCCGTGGGCGAAGGCCCCGAGGCCTTCCGCAAGTTCCTGGACGAGGACGCCCGCGCCTGGGCCAAGGTGGTCAAGGACAACCACATCACGGCCGAATGACGGCCAGCGCCCGGCGCGCGGCGACGCGCAGGGCCGGGCAGCCTGGGCATCGCTCATTCGATCCGGATGTTGGCCTCGGCCACGATGCGCCGGTAGAGCGTCATGTCCTCGGCGATGGCGCGGCCCAGCTGGCCCGGCTCGCCGCTGGCGGCATTGAGGCCCAGGTCCTCCAGGGTACGGCGCAGGCCCGGATCGGCCAGGACGGTGGCCGCCGCCCGCTGCAGCCGCTCCATCGCCGGTTGCGGCAGGCCCTGCGGCGCCAGCAGCCCGACCCAGGAGTCGAGCGTGAACCGGGGCAGCCCGGCCTCGGCCACCGTGGGCACGTTGGACAGGCGCGGGTCGCGCCGCGAACCGGTCACCGCGATGATGCGCACCTTGCCGGCGTCCGCATAGGCCTTGGACGCCGCATCGAAGGTCAGGTCCAGCAGGCCCGCCGCCACGTCGGCTGCCGCGGCCGCGGTGGACTTGTAGGGCACGTGCACCATGTTCGTTCCGGTCAGCAGCTTGAAATACTCGCCGCCGAAGTGGGTGCCGCTGCCCTGGCCGGCGCTGCCGTAGCTGAGTTTGCCCGGGTGGCTGCGGGCATAGTCGATCAGTCCTTGCAGGTCGGTCACCGGCAGCTTGTTGCTCACCACCACCGGCAGGCCGTAGGTGCCCGCCATCGCCAGGGGCGCCAGCAGCCGCGCCGGGTCGTAGCGCGCCGTCGGATCGACGATGGGCAGGATGCTGTAGCTGGTGTTGGTGAACAGCAGCGTGCGCCCGTCCGGCGCCGCCCGTGCCACGGCATCGATGCCGATGCGTGAGCCGGCACCGGGGCGGTTCTCGACGATCAGCGTCTCGCCCAGCAGGCGTGACATGCGCTCGGCCAGCGCGCGGGCGGCCACGTCGGTCACGCCGCCCGGAGGGAAGGGCACGACGATCTTGATGGCCTGCGACTGGGCCAGCGCCGGCCCGCAGGCGAGGGCACCGAGGCCCAGCAGCAGCGAGCGGCGAAGAAGGGATGTGTGGGCTGTCATGGTGTGTCTCCGTCGTTGTCGGTCGTTGTCGTGGTCGGGCTGCGCCCTCAGCCGCCCGCGGGCACGAGCCCGTCCCAGCAGAGGTACTTGATCTCCATGAATTCATCGATGCCGTGGCGCGAGCCCTCGCGGCCCAGGCCGCTCTGCTTGACCCCACCGAAGGGCGCCACCTCGTTGGAGATGAGGCCGCAGTTGATGCCCACCATGCCCGACTCCAGTCCGGCCGACACGCGCCACAGGCGTGCGGCATCGCGACTGTAGACATAGGCCGCCAGCCCGAACTCGGTGGCGTTGGCCATCTGCAGCGCCTCGGCCTCGGTCTCGAAGCGGAACACCGGCGCGAGCGGGCCGAACGTCTCCTCGCGTGCCACGGCCATCGCCGGCGTGGCGCCGACCAGCACCGTGGGCTCGAAGAAGCGGCCGCCCAGCGCATGCCGCCCGGCGCCATGGGCGATGCGTGCGCCCTGCGCGCAGGCATCGGCGATGTGCGCCTCGACCTTGGCCACCGCCGCGTCGTCGATCAGCGGGCCGAGCTGCGAGCCGGCCTCCAGCCCCGGGCCCACGCGCAGCTGCGCCACGCGCCGGACCAGTCGCTCGACGAAGGCGTCATGCACGCCCGACTGCACCAGCAGGCGGTTGGCGCTGATGCAGGCCTGCCCGGTGTTGCGGAACTTGGCGGCCACGGCCCCTTCCACGGCCGCGTCCAGGTCCGCGTCGTCGAAGACCAGGAAGGGCGCGTTGCCGCCTAGCTCCATCGAGCATTTCTTGACGGTGCCGGCGGCCTGCGCCAGCAGCAGCCGGCCCACCTCGGTGGAGCCGGTGAAGGTGATCTTGCGCACCAGTGGATGGCTGCACAGCACGCTGCCGATGGCCCGCGTGTCGTGCCCCGTGAGCACGTTGAAGACGCCATCGGGCAGCCCGGCACGCCGGCCCAGTTCGGCCAATGCGAGGGCCGTGAGGGGTGTCTGGCTCGCCGGCTTGACCACCATGGTGCAGCCAGCCGCCAGCGCCGGTCCGGCCTTGCGGGTGATCATGGCCGCCGGGAAGTTCCAGGGCGTGATGGCCGCGCACACGCCGATGGGCTCACGCAGCGTGACGATGCGCGCCGTGGTGCGCGGCCCCGCCAGCACCTCGCCGGCCACGCGGGTCGCCTCTTCGGAGAACCAGCGCAGGAAGGAGGCGGCGTAGTCCACCTCGGTGCGCGCCTCGGCCAGCGGCTTGCCGCCTTCGAGCGTGATCAGCGTCGCGAGGTCCTCGCGGTGCGTCACCATGCCTTCGTACCAGCGCCGCAGCACGTCGGCCCGTTCGCGCGCCGTGGTGGCGCGCCAGGCCAGGAAGGCGCGCTGGGCGGCCTCGATGGCGGCCTCGGTCTCGGCCTCGCGCAGACGCGGCAACTCGGCCACCAAGGCGCCATCGGCCGGGTTGTGCACGGGCGAGCGGCCATGGGGCGTCGCTTCGATCCACCGGCCATCCACGAAGGCGGCGCAGCGCAGGAGGCTGGCATCCTGCAGCAGCGATGCGATGGGGGAGGCGCTCAGCATGGATGGCGCCCCGTCATGTAGGCGCTGTCCGGGTCGGCCGTGACCGGCAGGCCCGAGGCCACCAGGCCCTGGCGCAGCATCTTCATCAGGCGGTCGGGCACACGCATGGCCGGCCCGCGCAGCGGGCCGCCATTGAAGCCGGCCAGCCAGTCCTGGTACTTCCACATCGTGCGGTTGAGCACGCCGGTGCCGCCCGCGTAGGTCTGGGCCGCGGCGCCGTTGGCATTGCGGGCCGGTGCCACCCGCCAGTAGGCCTCCATGGCGGCGTCCCATTCGCCGCGACGGGCCAGCTCGAAGGCGCGCGGGTAGTAGTGGCTCATCCACTGCGTGTTGCTGGTGCCCGAGAACTGCAGCTGCATCAGGCTCATCATGGGAATCGCATCGCCCTCGATCGGGCAGCTGATGACCACCTCGTCGCGGAAGTGGTGGTACATCTCGCACAGCCCGGCGATGAGCGGAAAGCCCTGCTCGGACTTGATCGCCACGATGTTGGGGCAGTCGTCGAGCAGCCGGCGCACCAGGGCCACCGACATGCCCGCCGGGTGCACGCGCTCGAAGCCCCACAGGGGAATGGGGAAGAGCATCACCGCCAGGTCCGTCGCCTCGCAGAAGGCGCGGGTGTAGTCGTAGATCTCCTGCTCGGTCGTGGGCCAGAACTGCGGCGGGTACGACAGCAGCACGATGTCCGCACCGGCCTTCTGCGCCAGCTGCACCGCCTCGATGTTCTCCGCCAGAGTGCCGAAGGCGGCATGGAAGAACAGGCCCATCTCCTGGCCCACCGTGTCGCGGGCCCAGGCGGTGAACTGGGCGTTCTCCTCGGGCGTGATCGCCACCTCGCTGCACAGCAGCGTGTAGCGGTAGCCCAGCTCGCGCGCCAGCGCCACGTCATGGCGGATGCCGCGCTCGTTCAGCCGCCTAAGGTCGGCCGAGTAGCTGGGAATGGTGACGGCCGAGCAGCCGGTGAGATGGTCGCGCGCCCAGGCGCGGGCGTCTTTGCGGGCATAGGAAGGCATGGGGGTGCTCCGGGGGAATGAAGGGGAAGGGCTCACTTGGCCACCGGCACGATGGACCGCACCAACGCATCGCCCCGGCCGCTGGCCCGGGCGCGTTCGAACAGCATCTCGGCCACCACCACGTCCTGCAGCGCCGAGCCGACGGACTTGTAGAGCACGATGTCCGCCGGCCCGCGCACCAGCCGGCCGGCGACGAGGTCGGTGAGCGGATGCAACCAGTCCTCGAAGGCGACGCCCGCGGCGCAGGCGGCCAGCATGTCGCCGGTGTCGTGCGTCACCTCGTCGGGCATGTCGGCCACGATGAGGGCGCTGCGGGCGAGGGTGTCGACGTCGACCTCGCGCTGCTCCGGCAGCGTGGAGCCGATGGAGACCACCGTGGCGCCAGCGGCCAGCCAGCGGCCTTGCAGCACGGGCGTCTCGTCGCGGCTGCGGGCGGCGCACAGCACCACGTCGGCGTCGGCCACGGCCGCCTCGGCACTGGAACTGGCCCGGACGTCGTCGCACAGCTGCCGGTGGAAGTCCGCCGCGAAGGCCTCGCGGCGCTGCGGCGTGGGGCTGTAGACCCGCACCCGCGACAGCGCCCGGACGGCCGCCAGTGCAGACAGCAGGCCGCGTGCCTCGAAGCCGGCGCCGATCACGGCCACCGCGAGCGGACGCCGGGGCGCCGCGGCGTCCACCGCCAGGGCGGCCGTCGCGGCGGTGCGGATGCCGGTGATGCGGTTGCCGTCGATGAGCGCCGCCAGCGCGGTGCTGCGCTGGTCGAACAGCGACACCAGGTAGCTGGCGCGTCGCGCGGTCATCGAGGCCGCGATCAGCTTGCAGCCCATGTGGGCGCCGGTGGGAGAGACCGCGCTCAGCCCGCGCAGCCACAGGCCGTCGCCGCGGGCCATGGAGCGCGGCGGTACGGCGGCCGGCGCGGTCGGCTGCGCATAGGCCTGGCGCAGGGCTGCGATGGCCGCCGGCCAATCGGCCAGCGCGGCCACGTCCTCGTCGCTGAGGAACAGGGTCGGCGGCGGCGCGAAAGCCGCTTCTGAGTAGGACGAGCCCATGGTGTCTCCTTGGAAAGAGACCCGATGCTAGGGAGCGCTGGCCGCCCAGGCGAGCGCATCGGCGCGAAAGCAGCATTCGCGCAAATGCAAAGCGGATGGACTCAGCCGTGCAGTCGCAGCACGCCCGGCGCCAGCGTGCGCAGCAGCGCCGCCACCGAGCGTGTGGCCAGCGTGCTGGGCCGCTGGGCCGTCTCGGCCAGCACGACCGCGCGGGTGAGCGTGGGGCGCGCGATGCGCACCACGGCCAGCTGGCGCGCGAGCGGCGCGTCGAGCGTGCCGGCGGTGATGGCCACGCCGCCGCCACTGGCCACCATCTGGTGCTGGAGCCGGATGGAATCGGCCTCGAGCGCGCAGGTCAGCGCGACGCCACGGTCGCGCGCCAGCTTCACCAGCCGGGCCCGCAGCGGATGCGGGTCGCTCGGCAGCACCAGCGGCAGACCGGCCAGTTCATCGAAGGAGACGGTCTTGCGCCCCGCCAGCGGATGCTGGCGCGGCATCACGAGGTTCAGGTGCAGCCGCGCCAGCACCGGCTCGGTGGCATCGTCCGGCGTGTCGGTCTCGCGCAGCAGCGTGGCCATGTCGAGGCGGCCCTGGCCCAGCCATTCCTCCAGCTGGCCGCTGGCGCCCTCGGTCAGGTGCAGGCGCACCTCCGGCCAGCGGCGCCTGGCCTCGGTGAAGAGCGGCCCGGCGAGCACGCCCACGGTGGAAGGCAGCATGCCGACACGGACATCGCCCATGGGCAGCCCGCTGCGGGTGCGCATGTCGTCCGCCAGTTGCTCGGCCTCGCGCATGAGCGCCTGGATGCGCGGCAGCACCTGCGCGCCGAACTCGGTGAGCACGACGCCGCGACCCGTGCGCCGGAAGAGCCGCGCCCCCGCGTCGGACTCCAGCAGCGCGATGGTGCGGCTGACCACCGACGCCGGCATGTCGAGCGCGACGGCCGCGCCGGAGACGCTGCCCGCCTGCGCGACCTGGAGGAAGAGATGCCATCGGGCATCGAGGATGCGGGTGCTCTGCAGGGCCATGGGCCGCGATTGTGGCGCCCGCCTCGGCTCAGAAGGTCGCCGTCTCGCCCGGCTTGAGCGTCATCACGCGGGTGGGGCCGCTGCCCGCGGCCTGCACGAAGTCCTCGGGCCTGCCCTTGCCGAGGGGGTTGGCGCCGTAGTGCATGGGGATGGCGAAGCGCGGCTTCATCCACTCGCGGACCGCGAAGCCCGCGTCCTTGGCGTCCATCGTGAAATGACCACCGATGGGCACCAGCACCAGGTCGGGACGGTAGTACTCGGCGATGAAGCGCATGTCGCCGAACAGCCCCGTGTCACCCATGTGGTAGATGCGGAAGCCGTTCTCCAGCTCGATCACATAGCCCACCGGCTCACCGGCGGCATGGGGCTCGTCCTTGCCCGTGGCCGCGTTCTTCCAGACCAGGATGCTCGAGTGCTCCGCATGCACGGCCGTCACCTTGACGCCCGGCACCGGCTCGATGGTGCCGCTCTTGTTGAAACGCGGCGCCAGCCGCGGCGGCAGGATGCCGAGCAGCGACACGGTCTGGTTCATGTCGCCCGGTGCGTACATGGGAATGTCGTTGAGCTGCGCCAGCGCCGGTGCATCGGCGAAATGATCGGCATGGCCATGGGTCACCAGCAGCACGTCGACCTTGCCGAGCGCGGCGAGGTCCTTGTACTTCTCGGGCGTGAGCGGGTTCTGCTTCAGCCAGGGGTCGGTGACGATCACGCGGCCGCCCGGTGTGGTGATGCGGAAGGCGGACTGGCCGAGCCATTGCACTTCGGTCCGGCCGCTGGTGGCCGCCGAATGGGTGGTGCCGCCGGCGACGGCGGGCGGGTGGGGCGGCTGGGCGCAGCCGGCGGCCAGCGCTGCGGCCAGGAACAGGGCGGGCAGGGTGCGAAGGGTCATGGCAGGCTCCAATTCGACGTGGGGATGCCGACGCTCAGTCGACAGTGACGCGGGCGGCCTTGACGGTCTCGCCCCAACGGCTCGCCTCGGCCTGGATCAGCGCGCCGAACCGGGCGGGGCTGCTCGGCATGGGCTGGGCGCCTTCCGACACCAGCCGTGCGCGCACGGCCTCGGTGGCCAGGGCGGCATTGACCTGCCGGTTGATCCTGTCGACGACGGCGGCCGGGGTGCCGGCGGGCGCGACGAGGCCATACCACTGGTCGGCCTCGAAGCCGGCGGCACCCGGCACGCCCGTCTCCGCGACCGTGGGCACCTGCGGCAGCTGGGCCAGCCGCTGAGGGCTCGACACCGCGATGGCCCGCAACGAGCCGGCCTTGATGTGCGGCATCAGCGCCGGCGAACCGGTGAACAGCATCTGCACCTGGCCCGCGAGCAGGTCGGTGACCGACGGCGCCGTGCCCTTGTAGGGCACGTGAAGCGCCTTCAGGCCCGTTCGCAGCTTGAGGTATTCCATCGTCAGGTGCGCCGCGCTCCCGTTGCCGCCCGAGCCATAGGCCAGCGCCGTGGGATGGGCCTTGGCGTAGTCGACCAACGCGGCCAGCGAGTCCGCGGGCACCGAGGGATGCACGACCAGCACGTTCGGCACACGCGCCACCCAGGCCACCGGCGCGAAGGCCTTGCCGGTGTCGATGCGCTGGTGGGGATAGAGCCACGGATTGATGGCGAGCGTGCCGGTGTGCCCCATGAACAGCGTGTAGCCGTCAGGCGCCGCCCGCGCCGCCCGCTCGGTGGCCAGCGTGCCGCCGGCACCGGGCACGTTCTCGACCACCACCGGGCGGCCCCAGGCCTGGGTCAGCTCCTGCCCCACGGCGCGCGCCAGGATGTCGCTCGAACCACCCGGCGTGAAGGGCACGATGATCCGCAGTGCCCGGCTGGGAAAGTCGTCCTGGCTCCAGGCGCTGGAGGGTGCGGCCGCGAAGGCGGCGGGCCACGCGGCGGCCCAGGCGAGCAGTTGACGGCGGTCGATCATGCGGAGCGGATCCTTGTCGGGTGAGGAGTGGGCACGACGGGCGTCATTGACCGGCCAGGCGCCGGTCGATCCAGCCGAAGGCGTCCTGCACGTCGTAGTTGCCGGCATGCCCCTGGTCCCAGTGCAGCGCGTAGTCCACGTTGCGGACGCGGCCGTCGGCCTTCAGGGCACGGCTGAGGTTATAGGCGACCGTGAAGGAAGTGTCACGGTCGCGCGCACCGACGCGGATGCGCCAGTTCGGCGCGATCGCGGCGGTGTTGCCCACATAGGGCAGCGCATTGACCAGCCGGTACTGGTTCAGCAGGAAGCCCTTCTGCGGATTGGCCGCCCAGGTGTAGCCCGTGTTGGCCAGGCCCACGTCCGCCACGGCGGCATTGACGGCATCGCCGCCGTTGTTGTTGTTCCAGCCGTATTCGGTGAAGTTCGAATACACCTGCGACGCGGTGCCGAACAGGTTGGACTCGCCGCCGCTGTAGTTGGCATAGACCACGCTGCCGGCCTTGGTGGTGTCGGCCGTCGCCGTGCTGGCCAGCGCGCCCGTCTGGCCCAGCTGGTCGAAGGCGGGCAGGGCCTTCAGCCGAGCCTGCTTGGCCACGAACTTCAGGTAGTTGGCCATGTTGAAGTAGGTCACCGTGCCGGTGGCGTCCACGTCGATGAAGTCGTTCTTGTAATAAAGCGTGCCGCTGCCACCCGCCACGCCATTGGCCGCTGCGCTGCCGAAGGCATTGAAGGCGACGATGGACTTGCCCGACTTCACATAGGCGCTGGCCGCCTTGCGGATCTCGGCCTGCAGGTTGGCGAGCATGTTGTCGGCGGTGAGTGCCGAGCCGTCTTCGTTCTTCAGGCCGAGCGCCGCCTGGTAGCTGACGAACCTGGCGGCCAGGGCAGCGCTGGCTGCCGGATCCGGGTTGGAAGCACGCACCAGCTCGTTGCCGCTGGCATCGACGATCAGGCCGGCCTTCTGGTCCGCCGACACCGCCGCGCGCGTGCCCAGCACGTTGAACATCCATTCGTAGGCCAGGTCGGCGCTGCCCAGGTCCTGGATCGGGCAATAGGCCACGGCCGCGTAGACGGCGTCGCTGATGCTGCTGCGGCCCTTGGCATCCACCCCGGCGGCGCCGGCCGCCTGCAGATAGGGCAGGTAGTCGGCGCTGTCGCCGGTGGCCGCCAGCTGCGCGGTCTGCGCGCCGCCGCCGCTGGTGCCGTTGACCACGATGCGTTCGGCGTTGCCGGGCATGCGTGCATCGTTCAGGCGCAGGTAGCGCACGGCCGCCTTGGCATCGACGATGGCGGCCGGCGACTTGCCCTGGTAGATGCCGTCGCTGTAGACGCCCACGGGCGCCGTCGCGCCTCGGCTGCGCGAGGCCATGTTGATGTACACGAAGCCACGCGCCAGCGCCGCGCCGCGCTTGTCGGTGTCGCTGGTGCTGCTGTAGCTGCCGCCGTCGACGATGTCGGCGCCGCGGTAGTTGGCATTGGTGATGGCGGTCTTGCCGTCCCAGTTGCCCAGGCCGCCCTGGTAGCTGGCCAGCCAGCCCGAGTTGTTGACGTTCAGCAGGATCGCGTTGTCCTGGCGGCTCGCGTCCACCTCGCGCACGAAGACATTCATGTTCTGGTAGCCGCAGGCCTGGTTGTCCACCGCGCCGGCCGACTGCGTGGGCGCCAGCTTCATGGGTTTGCCGATGTAGCAGACCTCGCGGTACCACCGCACCGGCGTGGGCACGCCATCGAGGGTGACGGTGAGGGTGGTGTATCTGGCCGGATCGAAGGCCAGCGCGGCGTCGTAGACGCCCGGCCCCGCGGGCTCGGTGGCGGGCGCAGGCGCGGCGGCGGGCGAGGGCGCCGGGGACGCCGCGGGTGCGGCCGCCTGGGCCGCAGCGACGAAGCCGACGCCGCTGTCGCCGCCGCCTCCGCAGCCGCTCATGAAGGGGGTCACGGCCAACATGACGGCCGACAGCGCGAAGCAGCAATCCGGATGGAACTTCATGGTTGTCTCCTGGGGTCGGGGAAGTGCAATGCCGCTCAGTCGAGCGAGGCCTTGGTCGCCTTGATGACGGTGGCCATGGTGGCCGACTCGTCCTTGATGTAGCGGGCGAAGTCCTCGCGCGAGATCGGGAAGGGCGTGTAGCCGAAGGTGACGAAGCGGGCCTGGATGGCCGGATCGTCGAGCGCGGCGATCACGTCGCGGCGGATCTTCTCGGTCACGGCGGCGGGCAGACCGGGCGGCGCGGCCAGCGTGGTCCAGCCGCTCACTTCGAGGTCGGCCGGACCGCCCGCCTCGGCCAGGGTCGGCACATCGGGCAAGGCGGCGAGTCGCTTGGACGCGGCCACCGCCAGGTATTTGATCTTTCCCGACTGGTACAGCGGCGCCGTGGACCCGCTGGAGCCGAGCGCGAAGTTGAGCTCGCCATTGGCCACGGAGGTGTAGAGCTGCGTGGTCTCCTTGTAGACCACGTGGGTCATGTCGAGCCGGGTGGCGGTGGCGAAACGTGCCGAGCCCAGGTGCACCGGATTGCCGATCGACCATGAGCCGTAATTGACCTGGCCCGGACGCGCCCGCGCGTCGCGCACGAGATCGCCGAGGTTGTTGTAGGGCGAGGACTTGGCCGTGACGAACAGGAAGTACGCCTTCTGCAGCGGCAGCAACGGATCGAAGTCCTTGGCCGGGTCGTAGGGCAGCCGCTTGAACAGGTGCGGATAGGCCGTCAGGTGGACGTTGTCGAGCTGGATCAGGTCGTGCCCATCGGTGGCCGCGCGTTTGAAGGCATCGATGGCCACGAAGCCGTTGCCGCCCGGCCGGTTCTCGACCAGCACCGGCTTGCCCCAGGCCTTGGCCAGCCGGTCCGCCATCAGGCGGGCGATGCCGTCGGGGCCGCTGCCGACCGGGAAGGGCGTGATGATGCGCACCTGCCGCGTGGGAAAGTCCTGCGCATGCACGGGCAACGCCGCGTACAGCGCGGCGGCCAGGGGAAGGAGGAAGGCCGCAGGGGCACGGAGGGTTCGATGGTTCTTCATGGTCGGGATCGAATCGGCGGGAGACGGGGTGCAGGGGCACGACACCTGCCCGGAAGGTTGGACGGAAAGCGGGAGGCGGCCGGACGGTGGCATGCCGCGACCGCGCCCATCGCTTGCGGACCGCACGCAGCAGCGCGTTTCCGGGCGCTGCATTGATTCTGGGTAAAGTGCCGTGCTGCCAGAAGATGACGCGATGCGCCGCGTGATTGCGGCCGGTTATCGCCAGCGAGGGAAAACCAGAAGATGAAGTTGTCCGCCATCAAGGCGTTGGTCGCTGCCGTGCAGGAAGGCAGCCTGCGCGCCGCCGCGCGCAAGGTCGAGCTCTCTCAGCCGGCCCTGTCGAAGGTGATCCGGGAGCTGGAGCTGGAACTGGGCGTGGCACTGCTCGAGCGCACCACGCGCGGCGTGGCGCCCACGGCGCAGGGCCGCGCGCTGTACGAGCACTCTCTGAAGGCCTTGCGCGAATTCGACGAGGCCGTCAACGAGATCCGTCAGCTCGACGGCGACATGGTGGGCGACCTGCACATCGGCGCCGTGCCGATGGCCGTGATGCTGCTCGTGCCCGAGACGCTGCGCACCTTCAGCCAGGCCTTTCCCTCGGTGCGGGTGCGGCTGAGCGAAGAGCTCTACATCGCGCAGCTGCAGCGGCTGCGCGCCGGCGAGGTGGACCTGATGCTCGGCGGCGTGCCTGCAGATCTGCCGCGGGGCGAGTACGTGGTCGAACGGCTGGCGCGCACGACCATGGTCCCGACGGTGCGCAAGGGCAGTCCGTTGCTCGGCTGCCGGCGGCTTGCCGAGCTCCAGGATGCGAAGTGGGTCTACACCGGCGCCAATGGAGACGAGGGTTATGCGCGCCAGTGGTTCGAGGCCCACGACCTCAAGGCGCCGCGGGTGGGGGCCTTCGCCAACTCAACGCTGGCGCTGCTGTCGCTGGTGGCCAGCGGCGACTGCGTGGGCCTGATGCCGCATCAGATCGCGGCCCACGAGATGGTGCGCTCGGCCATCTCGGTCATCCCCACCGAAGAGCCCGGGCTCAACCTCGAGATCGCCGCGCTGATTCGTCGCGATGTGGCTGCGCGCCCGTTGATCCGGCACCTGGTGTCGCACCTGTACCGGGCGGCGCACCAGCTCAATCTGCAGCAGGTTTGACAGCCGGGGCCGCGTCCCAGTTCAGGGTGCCCGCGGCCTGGCCGGCCACCGAATAGAGCGCGCCGGGCGCGTTGCGCGTCTGCTGGAAGGCCTCCAGCGATTCGCCGCGCATCGCGGCATAGATGTGCAGGTTCGACACTCCCGTGGCGGCGCCCAGCTTCTCCAGCATGAAGAAGATCGCCCCATGGTGGATGAGCCCCCGCCAGTCGCGGCGCCGCACCAGGTCGCGCTCGGTGTCGCTCAGGCCGCCACGTTCGAATTCGGCCTCCTCGTCGGCCAGGAAGCGCTCGCGGAAGTCCGGCGCCACCAGCTGGTGCAGGAAGCGGTTGAGCCGCAGCCCGCGCACGCTGCGCCCGAGGGTGAAGGGATAGCTGCCTGCCAGCGCATCGGCACCATGCAGTTGGGCTTGCTGCTGCTCGGCGCGTCGCTGCGCCTCGCGCGCGGGCGGCGGTGCCGACTGGTTCTCGTAGATGGCGGTGGCGATACCGGTCATCGAGGGCAGGTAATAGCTGCGGTGCGTGCAGCGCACCTGCGCCGACAGGGCGCCGCGCATGATCAGCCACATGATGACCTCCGCGCCCTCCATGCCGCCCAGCGCCGCATATTCGGCATGCGTCATCTGGGCCAGGTGTTCCGGATCCTGCTCGATCAGGTCGAGGAAGCGCGCGTCCCAGGCGGGGTTGTTGAAGCCCGCGCGCTCGCCGTGCACCTGGTGCGACAGGCCGCCGGTGGCGACCACGGCCACCCGCAAATCCTGCGGATAGCTCTCGATGGCGCGCCGCAGGGCCTGGCCAAGGCGGAAGCAGCGACGCGCCGTGGGAATGGGGAACTGCAGCACGCCCACCTGCAGCGGCACCAGCCGCACGGCCCAGCCGTCGTCGTTGCGCGGGCACATCATGGACAGCGGCGAGAAGCAGCCGTGGTCCAGCGGCTTGTCCTGGAAGAAGGCCATGTCGAACTCGTCGGCCATGAGGCACTGCCCCAGGTGCTCGGCGAAGGCGGCGTCGCCCGCGATGGGCGGCAGCGCCCGGGCACCACCGCCTTCGTCGGCGACGGCCCATTGCGTGCCGATGCCCAGCGTGAAGGCCGAGTAGTGATCGAAGAAGAAGGAGGTGACGTGGTCGTTGTAGACGAAAAGCAGCACGTCGGGGCGGTGCGTCTCCATCCACGCACGCAGGGGCGCGAAGGCCTCGAAGATGGGCGCCCACACCGGATCGGCGCGCTTGTCGCGGTCCAGGGCGAAGCCGATCGTCGGGGTATGCGATGCGGCGATGCCGCCGATGAGCGTGGCCAATCAGGTCTCCAGGAGTGCGGTCAGCGCGGCAGTCTAGGAATGGCCGGGACGCGCCGGGAGATGGCGGGAAGGCGCACGCGATAACTGCTGCTTATCGCGGGAGTGGATTCTTCAACGGGCTCGCTCCTTCGCGTCCGCGCCGCCGCCGGCGTCGACCTCGCGGCCGCTCGCCCGCTGCGCCATCACGAAGACCGGCAGTGCCAACAGCGCGCAGCCCGCCAGCACGGCGAAGGCCAGCCCGAAGTGGCCGGCGCGGCCCACGATCCCGTTGGCCAGCCCGGCGCTGAAGGCCGCGCCCACACCCTGCATCGTCAGCACCAGGCCGAGGGCCAGGTTGTAGCGGCCCGAGCCGCGCACATAGCGCTCCACCATCAGCGGCGTGGCCACCCCCAGCGCACCGGCGGCGATGCCGTCCAGCACCTGCACCGGCAGGTTGGCCCACACGCTCGGGAAGGCCCAGGCCAGCAGCCCCCGCACCGGCAGGATCAGGATGGCCAGGTAGACGAAGGCCGACAGGTCCCAGCGCCGGGTGCGCGACACCCACAGCGCCACCGGCACCATGGTCAGTTGCGCCACCACGATGGCGACACCGGTCCACAGCAGCGGCGCCGCATCGGGCTGCGTGGCGGCCAGCCGCTGGTTGAGCAACGGCAGCATGGCCGCGTTGCCGAGGTGGAAGAGGGCGCAGGTCAGCGCGAAGAGCCACAGGGCCTTGTGGCGCAGCAGGTCACCGAAGCCTTCGGGCGCTGCCTCGACCCGTTGACCACCAGCCGGCGCCTCGATGGCATCCACGCCGCGCGCGGCGGCATGGTCGATGTCCTGCGCGCGGATCGCGGCCACGCACAGCAGCGCGCCCACCGACATGGCCAGCATGACGGCCATCATCCAGGGGGCGCCGAAGAGGTGAGCCACCACGCCCGCGCCCAGGGCCGAGACGATATTGCCCGCATGGCTCCAGGCCTCGTTGCGCCCGGTCTGGCGTCGCAGCCCTTCGCGGCGTGCGAGGCCGAGCGTGAGGCCCGCCAGTGCCGCGGCCAGCAGGGCGCCTGCGGCGCCCGCCACGGCCTGCGAGGCGACCAGCAATGCCGGCGAACGGGTGGTGAAGGCGCAGGCGCTGCCCGCCAGCACCAGCACCACCGCGGCGACCAGGAGCAGCCGCTTGGCCGCGGACCGGTCCACCCAGGCACCGGCCAGCGGCGTCATCACCACCGCCGCCAGCCCGCCTGCGGTGAGCGTCAGGCCGATCAGCGACTGCTCGACCCGCTGGCTCTGCAGATAGGTGGCGAGGAAGGGTCCCAGACCATCGCGCACATCGGCCAGGAAGAAGGCCATCCAGGCCAGGGCCGTGAGCGAGCCCGCGGCGGCGGTGGCCCGCCCCGGAGAGGCGGCCATGGGCATCGCCAGCGTGGTGGTGGTCATGGGCGCCTCTTCTGAAAGGTCAGCGCTGCGGCAGCGGCTGGCCGTTGACGGTGCGGGCGTCCATCACCCGGCCCTTGCCGCCCGCGAGCGGGCGGGCCGGGCCTTCGGCCTCGACCATGTCGCCCACCTTCAGCCCGGCGTGCACGAAGCCTTCGGGCTTCAGGTGCACGAAGTCGCCGCTGTCCAGCACCACGCCGTTGGGCGCGCCGTGCTTCGCATGGTTGATGCGCGCGACACGGCCGCGGACCGGGCCGTCGCCGTGGGCGGCATCGACCGGCTTGCCGGCGACCTGGCTCAGCCGATGGAAGTCGTAGACCACATGGTCGCCCTCGCCCTTGTCGGAGGGCAGGCGCAGGCTGCCTTCCACCGTGACCGTCTTACCCGGCTTCAGGTGCGCGAAGGCATCGGCTGCGGTCTCGTCGTGCTTGTCGAACACGAACTGCGTGGGAATGCCGTGGGTGTCGATGAGCAAGCCTTCATAGCCTCCACGCGGGCTGTAGATGAGGTGCTGGAACTGGCCTTCGACGGCATAGACATCGATCATTTCTTCGTGGTGGGGCATGGAGGCTCCGTGCAAGTGGAAAAAGAGAGAAGAGGTGGCGCGGCGCAACGCGCCGCACCGGACAAAGCTCAGACCGGCCGGCGCTGCGGGCCCGGCACCGGGCCCGGGCGGGCCGCCGGCATATCGGCGCTGCCCGACAGCACGTCCTGCAGCGCCTTTGGCGAAGCACCCAGGCGCGTGGCCTCCAGCGCCGTGCCCAGCGGGCTGCGCGTGCCCCAGCCCTGCGCATAGAGCGGCGCGCCGGGTTGCAGCAGGCCACCGATCATGCGGCCGACGTGCGGCGGAAAGCGCACGATGGTGCCGTCTTCCAGTAGCACGCCATTGACGTCACCGCGGCCGGTGGACAGCACGCGGACGATGCGTCCGCCGGCGTCCATCGCGGCCAGCGCACCCATGGCGCGCGGCGCGGGGGGCACGGCACCGGGCGCGGGTGGCTGGTCCGCCACCGTCCGACCACGAACGCTGACCTGCTGGGCCTGCAGCACCCCACCCCCGGTGGCGCGCCAGCCGCTCACGTCGATGCGCTCACCGGGCTGGGCCAGGGCCGTCAGCTCGGCGGACAGGTGGGGCGGAAAGCTCACCTGCGTGCCGTCCTGCAGCAGCAGACCGTCGGCTTCGCCGTTGGGATTGATCAGCCAGCGGGCGAGCGTGCCCGACACGCTGGCCTGGGCCTGGGCCTGGGCCTGGGCCTGGACGGCAGGCGGCAGGCCCATCGGCCCGGCCACCGGCATCGGCCGGGGCTCGGACGTGGGCGCCGCCAGGGCGCCGGGCCGTGCCTCGGGCATGGGCGCAGGCAGGGCGCCAGCGCGCGGTTCAGCCATGGGTCGCGGGGCCGCATCGGTCATCGGAAACACCGGCGCGGCGGGCGGCACCGCTTGCGGCGCCGGCTGGGCGCCCGCGATACCGGAGGCGACGACGAGGCCGGCCAGCAGGCCGGCGCGAAGGGGGAATCGGGTCAAGGTCATGGAAGGCTCCTGTTGACGGATGCCTGACCTGTTCCAAGAGACGTGCCAGCCGCGCTTGCCTTGCAGATCAAGCACTTGGCGGCGGGCAGGCGCCGTGGGTTGGCCGCGTGGCGGACAGCGGCTGTCCGGGAACAGGACAGCGGCCTGGGCGTGCCGTCACTCCAGCCCGTACTGCGCGAGCTTGGTGTAGAGCAGCTGCCGATGGATGCCCAGTTGCCGGGCCGCCATGGAGCGGTTGCCACCGGCCGCGGCCAGGGCATGCTGCAGCAGCAGCCTCTCGAGCCGCTCCACGGCGGCTGGAAGGGTGTCGTCATACCAATCGGCAGGCAGGCCTGCACCGCCTGCGTCGCCTGCACCGCCCGTGGTCTCCGCAGCGGACGTGGGCAGGTCCACCTGCGCGATCACGGCACCACGCTGCAGTGCGTGGCAGCGTTCCATGGCATTGCGCAGCTCGCGCACGTTGCCCGGCCAGTCGTACGCCAGCAGGGCGCGGGCCGCCTCCGCAGACAGCCGCTTGGCCGGGCCGGGCGCCGCCGCCAGCCGCAGGAAGTGCTCGGCCAGGGGCACGATGTCGGCCAGCCGCTCGCGCAGCGGCGGCAGGCGCACGGAGAGCACGTCGAGCCGGTAGCGCAGGTCTTCACGGAAGCGGCCATCGCGCACCGCCTGCGCCAGGTCGCGGTGGGTGGCGGCCACCACGCGCACATCCACCTTGTGCACGCGGTGGCTGCCCACGGGCGTGACCTCGCCCTCCTGCAGCACGCGCAGCAGCTTGGCCTGCACCTCCAGCGCCATGTCGCCGATCTCGTCGAGCAGCAGCACGCCCCCACTGGCCGCCTTGAAGCAGCCGGCCCGCTCGGCCACCGCGCCGGTGAAGGCGCCCTTGACGTGGCCGAAGAGCTCGCTCTCCAGCAGGTCCTTGGGGATGGCCGCGCAGTTGACGGCCACGAAGGGGCCGTCGGCCCGGTCCGAGTGGCGGTGCAGGGCGCGCGCGACCAGCTCCTTGCCGGTGCCCGTCTCACCGATCACCAGCACCGGCGCCCGGCTGCCGGCGGCCAGGCCGATGCGCTTGTGCACCTCGCGCATGGCCTCGCTCACGCCGATCAGCTCGCCGTCGTCTGCCACCGGCTTGGGCGCCGGCGCGGCCGAGGCGGGCGTGGCCGAGGCCAGCGCGCCGCGCACGGCGTCGACCACCGCGTCGCGGCTGATCGGCTTGGCCAGGTGGTCGAAGGCGCCCAGGCGCATGGCCTCGATGGTGCCGGCGCTGCCGGCATGGGCCGTGAGCACGATCACCGGCGGCCGGCGCGCCAGCCGCGCGTTCATGGCGGCCAGGGTCTGCAGGCCATTCATGCCGGGCATGCGGTGGTCCAGGAAGACCAGGTCGAAGCGGTGCGCGCCCAGCAGCGCCAGACCCTCCTCGCCACCGGGGGCGGTCTGCACGGCATGGCCCAGGCTTTCGAGCGTCTCGCGCAGCGAATCGGCGAAGTCCGCGTCGTCGTCGACGATCAGCAGGTCTGCCATGGCATCTCCAGGATGAAACGGGCGCCGGGCGCGCCGGGTTCGTGGCGCAGGTCGCCGCCATGGGCGAAGGCCACCTCGCGCGACAGCGCCAGGCCCAGGCCGGTGCCGTCGGCCCGGCCGGTGCCGAAGGGCTCGAACAGACGGCTGCGCAGGGCCTCGGGCACGCCCTCGCCGTCGTCACTGACCGTAATGGTGAGCTGGCCGCGGGCCGCATCGCCATGGGCCGCGAGGCGCACCTGACCGCCGGGGCTGCGGGCGTGGCGCACGGCGTTGTCCAGCAGGTTGTCGATGGCGCGGGCCAGGTGCATGGGGTCGAAGACGGCGCAGGCCGGTGCGCCTTCGGCCAGCACCAGCCGCACCTGCCGGGCCGCCGCGGCGGGCGTGGCGGCGGCCAGGCGCTCGTCCAGCCAGGCGGGCAGGTCGACGGGCCGCGGCTTGAGCTCCAGCGGCTGCACCAGCGCCAGCAGGCTCTGCACCACAGCATCGAGCCGGTCGATCTGGCCGACGATGGTCTGCAGCGCGCGGCCCTGCGCCGATGGGTCGCCGGCCAGCGCGTTCTCGGCCTTCAGGCGCATGGCGGCGATGGGGTTGCGGATCTCGTGCGCCACCGCCGAACTCATGCGGCCGAGTGCGGCCAGGCGCATGTCGCGGCTGCGCTGCGCCTGGGCGTCACGGGCGGCGGCGCGTGCTTCCTCGAAGCGGCCGGCGAATCCGTTGTAGCTGGCGACGATGCGGTCCAGCTCTTCGAGGCCCGTGTGCGGCAGCACCGGCATGGCGTCGGGTGCTGCCGCCGCCAGGGCCCCTTCGAGCCGCCGAAGACGCGCCTGCCCGCGGTACAGCAGCAGTCCCAGCCACAGTCCCGAGAACACGATCGCCGCCACCAATGCCGCCACGCCCGCGCGTAGCCCACCCTCGGCGGCGACGGCGCCGAGCTGGGTGCGGGTCATGGTCCAGGCTGCGGCGCCTCCCACGTTGAGCGGGCAGGCCGCGACGATCAGCAGCTCACGGCTGCCACGCACCTGCTGGGTCTGCGTGCGCCCCGTGTCGACCGCCTGGCTGGACAGCTGTTCGAGCAGCGGGCGCTCGGCCGGAGGCACATCGGTCTTGGCGCCGGCGCCTTCGTAGGTCGGGTAGGCATAGGCCAGCATGCCGCCTTCCGCGGCCCAGATGCCGCCCTCGACATAAGGGGCTTCGGTCAGCACCAGCTGCAGCAGCACCCGGCCCAGGTCCAGGCGCAGCGTCGCGCCGGGCGGCGCGGACTGGGTGTAGCGCTGGGCCAGCTGCTCGCAGGCCTGCTCGACCCGGGCCCGGCCCACCTTCATCTGCATGGCGGGGCTCAGGCGGTAGAGCCCGAGCATCACCACGCCCAGCAGCAGACAGACGGCAAGGAGCAGCGCCCAGAACACCGACAGTTGCAGGCGCAGCGATCTCATGAAGGGGCGGGGCGGGCAGGCGAAGCGAAAAGGGGCGCCAGTATGCGGGAGCCCTACGGCGGCTCCGAATGGCCCTACATCCTCCGGGTCCGTCAGACGCAGGTGAGCCGGGACGTCGTACAAACCGCCGCCCATGTTGTCCTTCCCCCTTTTCGCCGCCCGTGCGGCGGCGCCTGCCGACACCACGCCCCAGGCCGTACCCCGCGGCGCCGTCGCCCTGGTGCTGGCCGCGCTGGTGCTGCTGTGGGCGCTGCCCCCGGTGCTCGCCTACCAGTCGCCGCCGTGGGACAACGTCGAGGAGCTCTTCTGGGCCCAGCGCTTCCAGTGGGGCTACTACAAGCACCCGCCGCTGCCCACCTGGATCATGGCGGTGCTCGTGCGCCTGGCCGGCCCCGAGCCGTGGCCGACCTATGCGGCGGGCGTGGGCTGCGGGGCCGGCGCGCTGTACCTGCTGTGGCGCTGGGCGCGCGAATGCATGCCGCCGCAGCGGGCGCTGCTGGCGGTCGTGCTGGCATCGCTGGTGGCCTATCACCTGCAGCGCACGGTCATCTTCAACCACAACACCGTGCAGCTGCTGCCCCTGGCCGGCTACTGGTGGATGCTCTGGCGCACGCTGTGCCGCAGCGACGCCCGCACGCGCCACTGGATTGCCCTGGGCGTGTTCGCGGCGCTGTCGCTGCTGACCAAATACAGCGCGGTGGTGCAGTTCGCGGTGGGCGCCCTGCTGCTGATGCAGGCAGGGCGCTGGCGCGAGCCACGCATCTGGCGCGGCCTCGCCGTGGCAGGCGCGGTGGCGCTGCTGCTGATCTTGCCGCACCTGGTCTGGGCGCTCACCCACAGCGACCAGGCGCTGGGCTATGCCGCGGCATCGGTCGAGGGCCACGGCCATCGGCATCACCGCACCCTGCAGTTGCGCCAGCAACTGGGCATGCAGATCGGCCGGCTGCTGCCGATGCTGGTGGTGGTGGCGGTGGCCTTCGCGTGGCGCGCAAGGGGCGACGCCGGCCCGGCTGCGACCCCTGCGCACCGGGCCGCAGAGGTGCGGGCGGAAGACGCGCGCTTTCTGGCCTGGGCCGCCTTCGGGCCGGTGGTGCTGGTGCTGGCGGCCATCACCCTGCTGGGCACCAAGGCCCATGGCCACTGGTTCACCACCTTCTTCCTGCCACTGCCGCTGTGGCTGGCGATGCGGGTGCCGGGGCTCGACGCCGAGCACTGGCGCCCGCGCCGCTGGGCCGTGCTGCTCGCCGCGGCGGGCCTGTTCCATGCCGTGGCGGCCGTCGGGGGCGCCTGGGACGAGGGCGGCGGCGCGGCGCGGCGTGGACACATCACGCGCGGCAGCCTGCCATCGCAGCAGATCGCCGATCGGCTGCAGCAGATCTGGCATGCCCGCGTGCCCGACCGGCCGCTGCCCATGCTGGTGGGCGACACCTGGTTCGCCGGCGCCGTGGCGCTGCGGATGGGCCCGCAGGTGCAGCTGTGGATCGACGGCGAGGAACGCACCTCGCCCTGGATCGCGCCCGGTGCGCTGGAACGCGAAGGGGGCATGGTGGTGATCCTGGACACGCAGCCCTTCCAGTCCGAATGGCCCACCCTGGAAACCCGGCTCGCGCAGACGGACTGCCAGGGCCGCATCGAGCTGCCATGGGTGGAAGGCAGCTCGCGCATGGCGTCGGTCCGCTGGGGCCTGGTGCTGCCGCGCCAGCGCGCGGCGGCGGGACAACGGTGCGCAGATCCTTCCTCTTGAGAATCTGGCTTGACCAACAGACAACAGGTCAGAAGCTGACGCTCGTACTGAACCCCACCGTGTAGCGTCCCGTCCTGAAGCCCTCGGGCTTCCACAGCGGCGCCCCGATGAAAAGGTCATAGTTCACCTTCTGCCAGGCGCCTCGCACGCCCACCGCCATGCCTGCCAGGTGATTGCCCAATAGGTACTGCGTGCTCGGACCGCCCACATGGCCGTAGTCCACGCCCAGGTACAGCTCTGCCCCGCTTTGGCCCAGCGCCCAGCCCAGGTCATTGCGCACCAACCAGCCGCGCTCGGCCATGAGGCTCGATTCGCCGTCGAAGCCCCGCACGCTGAAGCGCCCACCGATGGAGAAGCGGTCCTGCGGCACAAGCAGTGTGCGGTTCCACTGCGCCCGAATCAGGCTCGTGTAGCGCAGCTTTTCATCGCCCAGCTTGAAGGGCACGTTGGCATTGATCTCGGCCGTGTAGAGCCGCATGCGCGAGGTGCCTTCGTCGAAGGCCTCTTCGGGGGCGGGCTTGGAGCCGAAGGCCCCCGTGCCGCGCCGGTAGGCCAAGGTTCCTTCCAGCGTGGCTTCGCCGATGAACTCCTTGTGGTTGACAGCCAGTTCCCAGCCACCCGTCACCCGGTGCTGAACTTCGACTTCGGCGTCGTCCACGAAATTGCGGGACTCCTTGCGCCAACCGCGAATGCTCAGCAGCGTCTTTCGGTGCTGGTCGCGCCAGACCATGCGCGAGAGCTTCACCTCGGCGTTGTTGGTCTTGCCCGCATAGACGTAATCCTGCGAGTAGCCCTGCACCGTCTGGAAATACTGGCTGTTGGACGCCGTGAAGCCGAGCGTCCACCAGCCATAGGGCAGCGAGTAATGAACCGTCTGGCCTTCGGTGCCCTGGCCATCGTCACTCAGGAAGCGCCGGCCAATGTTGTGGTTGGCGTTCACATAGAAGAGGTCGTTCAGGCCCAGCGGGTTGTCCAGGGAAGCCGTCACACCAGCCTGGTAGCGCCCTGTGGCCTCGGTGCCGCTGTCGTCCAGGCTCAGGCCCACACGCCACTTCTTGGCCTGCATGTACTTCACCACCAGATCGCTCTGCCCCGGCCCGGCACCCGGCGCAGAAGAAGGCTCGATCTGGATATCGGCTTCGGCCGTGGGCGAGCGCTTAAGGTTCTCCAGGCCCTGCTCGATGGCGCGCAGGTTCAGCAGATCTCCCGAACGCGCCGGGATTGCTGACGCCAGAAAGGCAGCAGCGCCCAGCAATGGCGCAGTGGATTCCGAAGACAGGCGAATCGCGGCGATGCGCCCGGGCACGAGGGTCACGGTGAGCACGCCATGGGTGAGATCCTGCGGGCCAGCCAGCACACGGGTTGTGGTCCAGCCGCGGGCAATGACCTCTGCTTGCGCTCGTGACAGAACTGCATTGACACCACCAGTGCCCAGGCAGCGCCCCAGGGGCGAATCGTCCCCAGAGACCCCCGACAGCACGGAGGGCGAAACGGCCCACTGGAACGAGTCGGCCTCGTCACCAGCGAGCACCACACGATCAATGCGAAAGCACGGGGACTCGGACTCTGGAATGCGTGTGACAGCAGCAGACGCGGGCGCCTTCAGCCGTTCATCGACACCTCGTTCGTTGGCCTCACGAAGTGCCCGTTCTCGCTCCTGCAGACGCTGCTGCTCATTGAACGATTGGGGACTGGTGGGTGATTGCTGCGCGAAGGCAAGCGATGAGATGGCGGCGCAGATGAGCACCACTGAATGTGACAGATGATTCATCCTATCCCTGAAAATTTATCTTTTTCTCGCGACTAATAAAATTAGTAAATAGGCCACCTTTCATATAGGAGCAAGTCATCAACTATGCAAAATTTGAATTAAAAATAATAATCCCTCAAAATAAATATGGCTAAATGAACCGAAACACAATTAACTGCAATATTCAAATGCAGCAGCTAAATTTTTGCCGAGATTTTCATCTTCTAAATTGCAGACAATGATCTTTTCAGAAATTGAAGTACCCCCGTTATTTTCATAATTTGACACAGGAGAGAACTCGACCTTCTCGCCGTCAATTTTGATGCCCACAACCTTCGCGTCTTTCGCTAAACTTTTCCAAGTCTTAGCACGAACTGAATGCAAAATAGGACGCTGGACCAGCTTCCATTCATCTTGCTCGGGGTGGGGAACACCTGCCACAGAATACCTTTGCGCACCCCTTATCGCATTGGTAAGTTCGTCCTCTTTATCCTCACATTTATAGACCGGCCCGGACAGTACCCATACTCCCGCAACCGTCTTGCAATAAGCTTGCAAGAATATGTCGCCACTTTTCTTTATCGAAAAAATTCTTTTAATAAAACAGGCAGAGGGCAAATCGCAAAAATTTTGCTCTAGATCATGGGTCATTTTCCGTGATTTTTTTATTCTCTCATTTACAGAAAAAATTCGGAAACTTTTCTTGCGTATTCTTCAAAACTGCCAGGGCAATCTATCCTAGAGGCAATGATCCGGAGGTCTCCGTTCCCTCAAGCAGCATAAGCGGCAGAGCCCGCCAGATCTGCACTTTCAGGAAGACGTAGATTCTGATCTCTGAAAAAATACAGCAATTCGGCATTTCAACAAATTCGTTTTGAATAAGGAAATTATTCTGTCGGCGGTTGGTCAGATAGTTGCCAAGCAAACAATGAGTTTCTTTTCCCGCGATCTTGCGCGCCTCGTCAGAATCAATTATTTTCATGGCATGCCATGCCTCACAAATAAATTGCTCTTTGGCGTTACACTCGCACCCATCTTTTTCGACCATTTCCCGGCCCTCGAAGAAGACATTGCTTTAATTAGCAATTTCACGTGGCAATGGCTGCTATGATGCACTCAGCCGCTTAATCAAACTTTTACACGCGGCCGGTGCAAATTCAGACGCCCATTTCTCGGTGAGCGCATAGTCTTCTGAAAGTTTTGCGATGGCATCTTCACTCCAAAGATGAAATTGGTCTCTTGACGGAAGATGGTCTGTTTCCGAACAAATTAGATAAAATATTTTAATGTCCTCGTCTGAAATCGACAGATTGGGATGTGAATTGCTCAAATTTAATATCGCGCGTGAGCCTTCGAAATATGTTTCGTTGCCATCGAGCATAGCCTGAGCTATTTCTACAATTTCCTTGCAGACTGCAGTTTTTTGGGGTGAACGAGAACTCATTTTTGTGCTCCTGGCATTATTGACGGTTGAATTGTTTTTGGTTCGACAAGTTGTCCTGTTACCGGGTTACGATATGCGTGGATTTCAAACTTTACTCCATCGGCGCCAGTGTAACTGCTGCTACTGACCTTAGACCAATCAGAGGCGCTTCCACCATATTCCGCCGCAAGTCGCGAGGCATCTCGCAACGGAACTGTTGATCCGGCGCCCGCCATTACACTGCCGCCGCCATTAGACAGTTCCGATATTTGCTGCTGGCTAGCTAAATATTTATTTAAATTTAATGCATTTACGGCGGAACTAGCTGCTTCTCCGGACTGATAGCTTCTTACGCCGCTTAGGACTGCCCCGCCCATGGATGAGGCAACATGCATCATATCTGCTGGACTCATCTGCGCCAAAATAGCGGCCGTTTCCTTACTTAGACCTTGAGCTTCGAGTTGTTGTTGAGCTCGAAGGATGGGTAAGGCGTTGGCGCGATCCCTAGCTGCTATCTCGTCAATAGTACTTTGTCGATCAAGAGTGGTTAGATAGCCCAGGCAGATTGGCTCACCTCCGCAAGCGGCCTGAGCCTGAGCCTGACTGGGACTCGATACAAACCCACTGCGTGCGTCCAAAGCTAGCTCAGTGCAAGCGCGACTCGTACTGCAGGACTCGGTTCCTTCACTTTGGCTAGCATCTAACAGCTTAAATTTTGCTACCGTGCCAACGATGCAACCACGGTCGCCGGCACATTTATTTAGCGCTGCCATCAGTAAATCGATTTGTTGATGGCTTAAATAATTGTTAGCCGCTGCATTTGCACCCGCATCCTGCGCGATAGCAATTTGAGCAGGGTCTCCTCCTGCGACAGCGATCCCCAGCGCACTAATCAAGGACGCGAATCGAATGGTATCTTCCTGGCGGCCGTAAGCCTCTGCCGCAATCTCTCCTAATGCAGCCCCCAGTGCACCCGCACCACAGCCGCCAGTGTTGTCCGCTTTCGCGGCGCCCGCCATGCAGCCCGCTATCGCATGGGCCACCTTGTTCGTAAAGCTGTCTAGCTGCGCATCTCCAATCAGGGAGGCCGATTTAGCCGCACCGGTATCAATTAGTGCATTCAGCAGTCCTGTCTTCAACTGGTCCTCGAAGCTCCCCCCGTACACCGCAGTGTTGATCACGGCCTTGACCGCGGCCGCTTTAAGGTTGGTCGAAAGCAGGTTCATTACATCCTGCAAATCTGCTCCTGTCGGCAGAGGCTGTGGCATCAGGTCCAAGCCCTGTAAGGCGCCTCCCGTTGCCATACCCATAGGAATGGGAACCGGGAAAATTGTGCCAGCGGTGTAGGGATACATCGTCCCGTAAGTTTTTGAACTGGTCGGTCCGGTGGTGCTGGAATTGTTTACCGCGCCGTTGCCAGCGTGCTGGATCTGACCATCGGCATTGATGATCGTGTTCGCGGCGACCTTGACATCGGTTCCCAGAGACGAAATGAGACCACTGGTGTTGTCCAGCGTGCCAGTCGCCTGTATGACGGTGTTGTCCAAAAGACCTGTGCTCTTTGCATGGATATCACCTGCAGCGACCAGCTTGCCGGCCCGATTGATCACGCTGCCCGCGTCGATATCGATAGTTTGCGCGGTCGTGGTGCCCGCGCTCTGGTCGAAGCTTCCAGCGACGTCGGCAATCAAGGCACCGTTGCTCCCAACCTGGCCGCCCGCACCTGAGAAGCTTTGAGCATTGATGGACAGAGTGCCGTTGCCCGAGTGCGCGATCTGCCCTGCTGCGTTTGAAATGGCACCAGCCGTCAGCGCAACATCCTGTGCATTCGAAGCGATGACGCCGCTGCTGTTGTCCAGCGTTCCGCTGGCTTGGATCAACGTGGATGCCGAGCAACTTGCCATCGGACGACAAGCCAGAGGCAATCAAGCCTGCTGACGAAAGATTGCTGGTTTGAATGCTGACATTGCCCGCAGCGCTGAGGCCTCCGCTGTTGTCAGCCGTGCCAGCCGTGGCGACCCGCATGTCGTGCTCGGAGCGCATGGTGCCGCTGTTGGAGAGGCCGCCCGCTTGCAGCGAGAGATCTCCCGAAGAGAGGATCTGGCCGGCGCTCCCGTTGGCGACTTGCCCTGATGCACGAATCGCAAGAGCGCCCGGCGTGGTCAGCTTGCCAGCGTTGTTGCTCAGGCTACCGGCGTCGATGCTGATCGCCGTGGCGCCGGCCGTACCACCGTGCTGATTGAAGGCGCCGGTGAGGCTCACGGCCAATGCGCCATTGCTGGCCACCCCGCCTCCTGCACCATTGAAGCTGCCACCACCCAAGGTCAGTGTGCCCGTGCCTGCGTGCTCGATCTTGCCCCCCACGTTAAGCAGGCTTGTGCCCGACAACTCCAAGTCCTGGCTGTTGGCGGCAATCAAACCACCGCTGTTGTCCAGGGTGCCGCTCACCGCAATCGTTGTGGCGGCCGTGCCGGTCTGCACGATCTGGCCGCCTGCGGTGTTGTTGATATTGGCAGCGGCGATCTGCAGTTGGCCCGCATTGAGGGTGCCGCCCGTGTTGACCAGCGACTGGGCCGCGTTGGCATTGGCCGTGATCGTGAGGGTGCCGGGCGTGACCACCTTTGCTGTGGTCGTATCCACGTTGCCGCTTGTGGCCGTCAGATTCACGTTGCTGGCGCCCGTGCTGCTGTGTGAGACATCGACGCTGCTGCCCTGCAATGCCAGATTCCCAGCCGCCAGGATCGTGCCATTGGCAACCAAGGCATTGGAGGCAGCGACCGTCAGATCACCACTTGCGGCCAGCGTGCCGTCCTTCTTGACGCCCGCGCCCAGGACGCTGCTGGTGCCGGCACTCACACTGCCTGCCGTGATTGCCGTGATTGCCGTGTTGCCTGCGGCCGTGATGACGCCGTCATTGCTCAAGACACCAGAGGTATTTAGCTGCAGGTTGCCTTCTGCCCGCACGCTGCCGCCCTGGGCATTGCTCAGGCTGCCCGCCTGAATCTGCAGATCGGCGCCCGAGCCGAGGCTGCCCTGACCGTTGATGATGGCACCAGTGACCTTCAAACTGGCGGTGCCACTGGCCGACCCAATGCTGCCCTTGTCGTTGCTCAGGCTGGCGGTGCTCCATGTCAAACCGTTGTTGACAGCCAGAGTACCGCTCGTGTTGTCGGTGGCACCCGCGACGGCCCCTGTCATGGCGCCCCTGGCCGATAAGGTGCCTCGTGTGTTGTCCACCTTGCCGCCCACTTGCAGGGTTGCGTCGCTGTCGCTGGTCAAGGTGCCGTCGACGTTGATGAGGTCACCAGAGGTGGCGACATTGACACGACCGGCGTGCAGAGTGCCGCCCGTGTTGTCCAGCGTGTCCAGGTCTGCTGCGAAGGTACCTGAGACATTGATCGTGCCGCCCTGGTTGCTGAACCCGGGCTGCTTCAGGCTCAGTTCAGCGACGCTCAGCGTGCCGCCGGTATTGATCAGGTTCTGGGTTTGCAGCGTGAGAGGGCCACCCGCGTAGATCTTGCCGCCATCGTTCAGGATGGCCCCGCCGGCTGTGATGGTGCCGGGTTCAGGGGGGGCAGCATTCGCGCTCGTGGATCCCCCGCTGCTGGACGAGCCGCCCGAGGAAGAACTCCCCGAGGACGTACCGGATGAACCACCTGAAGACCCACCTGAGGTGGTCCCGCCAGAGGTGCCGGAGTTGCCAGACACGGACTCGATGCCGATCTGCCCGCCATTGGTGTTGGACACCGTGGGTGCCGCGAGAGCCAGCGACGCCGAACTGGTCTGCCTGATCGTGCCACCCCGGTTGTCGATGTCGCTCACGCTCGTGAGCTGGACGCTCTGGCCTTCCAGGGTGCCCGTGTTCTCCAGCCGGCCGGCCGAGGTCACCACAAGGCTGCCGGCGCTCGCTCCGATCTTTCCGGCATTGCGCACGCCCAGCCCTGTCTCCGTTCCCACCAAGACGATGTGTCCCGCGTACATGCCGCCCAAGGCGGAGACATCCAAGGCATACACGGGGGCGGGGCCGTTGGCAGCCGCGGCACTGATCTGGCTATGGTCGGCGCTGATCTGGTTCGTGCCAGTGACAACCTTCAGATCGTTGGCATAAATGGCCGCATTGACCTGCAAAGCCCGGCTGAGGATGGCCGCGTAGTCCGTGGTGCTCAGGTCCAGCCCCTTGCCGTCCACGGTCACGGTGCCGCCATTGACCACATAGCCGTCCAGCGAGCCGCTGAATCCGTACTGCGGGGTACCGGTGGTCAGCGTGACGCGCGAGGCATTGATGAAGCCGCCACCATTGACGCTGATGCCGCTGGGGTTGGCAATGATGACTTCGGCGCGCTGGCCCGCGACTTCGACATAGCCGTTGAGGTAGCTCGGATTGCTGCTGGCAACCTGGTTGACGATGATGCGCGCCGGTCCTGTCGCAAGCCAGGCATTGCCTTGGACATAGCCGCCGAGCTGCGTCTGTGTCGTCGTCCTGCTGTTGTTGAGGATGGCACCGGCCGACCCGACATCAAACTGCCGGTAGCCATTGACGCTGACGCCCCCGGCGGACGGCGTGGTGATGTTGACCAGCGGCACCCCATTGGGCGCCATCAGCACCTGAGGTCGCTGGGTCGCAGGCGCCAGCGGGTTCGCAACGATCTGCGCTTGGGCTGAAGGTGTCCAGCCGATCAAGGCCAGCGCAGCGACCAGACCAGAGATCACCCAGGGACCGTGCGGCGCAACACCTCCGACCGTCGCACCTGTGCGGCCCTTTCCAACGCTGGTAGCAGTTTCCTGAACAACCATGCGCTGGCCGCGCACGGCATTGAAGATGATGCGGTGGAGATTCTTGTTCATGTGCGTCCGCGCACCGGAACAGGAGTAGATCCTGCCGGCACGGCTCCCTGAAAAATCGACCGCGCGATTCTGTGGAGAGCGGGGCGGATCGCCTTGGCCTTAGTTCACGAAGATGGCAACCAGCACCATTGGCCGACACCGAGTGCGGCGCGCGCGCATCAGTTCTTTAAGAACGTGAAGCGTTCCGAGAACTGCACCTTGTGCCCATCCGATTCAGCAGCTGTGTCCGGGGCGGCTCGTGAAGCCATCGCTCCAGTGCAGAGTTCACCGCCTCCGGCTGCTCCATCGTGCTCATGTGACCACAGTCCTCGACGGCCACCAGCCGTGCCCACGGGATGTGCCGCCGCATCTCCTCATGCCGCGACAGCGGGCTCCAGCCGTCCTCGCGGCCGCACAGCAGCAGGGTCGGCACCGTGATGCCGGGCAGCAGGTCGGTGGCCTCGGGCCGGTGGAGCAGGGCTTGGATCTGCGCCTCGAACTGCGCGGGGGTGAAGCGCTCGATCATGTCCAGGATCTGCCCGAAGACGGGCGACTCCCAGCGCGCCGGATGAACCATGCCGCGGGCCCACTGGCGGCCCATGGCGCGCATGCCCTCCGTGCGGGCCAGGGTCAGCAGGGCCATGCGCTGGGCCGCCTCCGCCTCGCCGGTCGCGCCGATCGGGCGGGCCTGGTAGCCCGTGTCCAGCAGTGCGAGACGCTCGACGCGCTCGGGCGCCTGGCGCCAGATTTCCAGCGCGCAGCGGCCGCCCATGCTGTGGCCGGCCACGCTCAAGGGGGCGCCGGGCGGCAGCAGCGCCAGCGCCTGCCGCGCCATGCCCTCGATGGTGTCGGCCATGCCATGCCGCGCCACTATGCAGTCGGCCACCGGTGCCAGGGCCTGCACCTGAGCCTGCCACACGGCCTCGTCGCACAGCAGGCCGGGAATCAGCAGCAGCGCCGGCCGGGCCGATGGCTGCACGGGGTCGACGGCCTCAGTCAAGCTTGGCTCCGGACTTGAGGACGATGCCCGCCCACAGCGCCTTCTCCGCCACCACGAAGCGGCCGAAGTCCTCGGGCGCACTGGCCACCACCTCGGCGCCGGTCGAGCGGATCTGCGCCTCGACCTCCGGCGTGTGCAGGGCCCGGGCCGTGGCGGCCTGCAGCTGCTGAACCATGGGGGCCGGCGTGCCGCGCGGCGCCCACAGCCCATACCAGTTGGTCAGCACATAGCCCGACAGGCCGGACTCGACCATGGTGGGCAGGTCGGGCAGCAGCGCCATGCGCGCCTGCGAGGTCACGGCAAGCGCCCGCAGCCGGCCCGCGCGCACCTGCTGCATCGACGAGGAGGCCGAGTCGAACATCACCTGGATCTGCCCGCCGATGAGGTCGGTCTGGGCGGGCGCGGCGCCCCGGTAGGGCACGTGCACCATGTCCACGCCCGCGAGCTGCTTGAGCAGTTCGCCCGCCAGGTGGGCGGCGCCCGCGTTGCCCGAAGAGCCGAAGGAGAGCGCGGCCGGATGCGCCTTGGCATAGGCGATGAGGCCCCGCACATCGCGCACCGACAGCTGCGGATTCACCAGCAGTAGCATCGGCACGCGGGTGAGCTGCGTGATGGGCGCGAAGTCCTCGATCACGTCGAAGCCGACATGCTTGAACAGCGCGGGGTACGTGACGTGCACCGAGGCGTTGACGAGCAGCGTCTCGCCATCGGGCCGCGCCTGGGCCACAGCCTGGGCACCGAGCATGCCGCCGCCGCCCGGGCGGTTGTCGACCAGGAAGGGCGTGCCGAGCGCCTGCTGCAGCCCCGGCGCCGTGATCCGCGCGATCTGGTCGGCCGGCCCGCCGGGCGGATGCGGCACGATGACGCGCACCGGCCCTTTCGATGCGGACTGCGCCCGCGCGGCCCGCGGCAGCCAGGGCAGGGCGCCGGCGGCCAGCGCCGCAGCCAGGGCCCGCCGCCGGCCGGGTCGGGCGAGCGGTGGTACCCGCTCGGTGTTCCTTGAAATCATGTCGTCTCCTGTCGATGCGGGCTGATGCCCGAGCCTCGCAGGATGCCGCCAAGCGCAGCGCCCAACCATGCGCGTGCGCCCCATTCCATGCGTTCTGCCTGTCACCCCCGCGGAGCCGCCGCAGCGGCCAGTGCTTCCTGGAAGGCCGCGAGGGCGGGCGTGGGCGCGAAGCCGCTACGCACGGTGAAGCCGATGGCCCGCGGCGGATGCGGCAGCGCGACCCGGAGCGTCGCGAGCAGCCCGGCCTGAAGCTCGCCATGCCACTGGCTGGGTGGTGCGACCGCCAGCCGGTCGCTCTGCTGCAGCAGCGTGGCGATCAGCGCCGGGCTGTTGATGTGCACGCCGGCCGGGGCGGGCAGGTCGTGGGCATCGAAGGCGCGGGCCAGCGCCTCCCAGGCGGGCGAGCCCGCCATCGGCAGCACCCATTGGGCACGCCCCAGGTCGGCCAGGCGCAACCGGCGACGCGTCAGCAGCGGGTGGCCGGCGCGAACCAGGAACGCCAGCGGGTCGTGGAAGAGGTGCACCTGCCGCAGATCGGCCGGCACCTGGGGCCGCAGGGCACCCACCATGATGTCGATCTGCGCCTGCTGGAGGCTGCCGCGCAGGATGTCGTAGGTGCCGTCCACCACCGACAGCTGCAACGCGGGCCAGCGTGCACTGACATGCTGCAGCGCTGCCGAGACCACGGCGCCGGTCGAGTAGGGCAGGGTGCCGATGGCCAGGCGACCGTGCAGCCGTCCGCGGACGGCGGCGGCGTCTTCTGCCAGCGCCTGCATCTCGCGCAGCGCCAGGGCCGCATGGTGGGCCACCCAGGCGCCGCGGCTGGTCGGTCGAAGGCCACCGGCCAGGCGGTCGAACAGCGGCTCGCCCGCCAGGTGCTCCACCTGCGCCAGCGCCTGCTGCACCGACGCCTGGGTCATGCCCAGCCGCGCCGCCGCGCGCCGCTGGCTGCCAGCCGTGGCCAGCATCACCACCACATCCAGCTGGCGCTCGCCCACCTGGGCCGCCAGGCGGCCGCCGCCGATGGGCGTCCGCCAGGGCCCGGCATCCGCACGGGCGAGGTGGGCCAGGGTCTCGCGCACGCGGGCGAGGAACGGCGTGCCCTGCGCCGTCGGCCGCATGCCCTGGCGGCTGCGCTCGAAGAGCTGCACGCCCAGGTTGTCTTCCATCTGGGCGATGGCACGCGCCACGGTGGGCTGCGACAGCCGCAGCGCCCCGGCCGCCGCGGTCGTGCTGCCGTGCGTGGTCACCGCCAAGGCCGCGCGGACGGAACGCAGCGTCGGCAGGGCCGTCTCCGCCTGGGCCATGGCGGCGTCGGTCACCCCGTCTCAGCCGGCCGCCACCATCGGCAGCCGCAGGTCGAAGCGCGCCCCGCCCTCCGGCGAATTGCCCGCCTCCAGCCGCGCGCCGTGCGCATGCATCACGGCCTGCGCCAGCGACAGGCCCAGGCCCAGGCCGGCCGCCGCCTCGCGGGCGCGGGCGCCGCGGTAGAAGCGTTCGAACAGGTGCGGCAGGTCGCTGGGCTCGATGCCGGGGCCGTCGTCCGTCACCCGCACGATGGCCTCGCGGGCCGCCGCATCGGCCAGCAGGCGCACGTTCACGGCGCCGCCCTGCGGCGAATACTTGATGGCGTTGTCGATCAGGTTGGTCAGTGCCAGTTGCACCGGCACGCGGGCCGACACGGCCTGCACGTCGGCACCTTCGCTCACCGTCAGCGCCACCTGGCGTTGACGTGCGACGGGGGCCATTCGCCGCATGGTCTCGCGCACCAGGTCGGCCAGCGACAGGGGCTCCATCTCGCCGCGCTCCTGGCCCGCGTCCAGGCGGGCCAGCACCAGCAGCTCTTCCACCAGCAGGGTGAGCGACTCGACCTCGTCCAGCGCGGAATGCAGCGTCTCCACATAGCTGGCCGCGTCGCGCGGACGGCGCAGCGCGATCTCCAGTTCGGCCCGCAGCCGCGACAGCGGCGAGCGCAGCTCGTGCGAGGCATCGGCGGTGAAGTTGCGCTGAGCCTCGATGCCGCGTTCCAGGCGGTCGAGCATCTCGTTGAGGGTGTCCACCAGCCGCCCGATCTCGTCCGGCACGCCCGGGTGGGGCAGCCGGCTGGCCAGGTTGCGCTGGCCGATGCGGCGGGCCTGCTCCACGATGTCGTCGATGGCATTGAAGACGCGGCGCGTGAGCAGTTCGCCCGCGATGCCCAGGGCCAGGATCAGCACCACGGTCAGCAGCAGCATCATGACGCCGGCGCTGGCCACCGCATGGTTCAGGTCCTGCAGCGACGCGGCCACCTGCACCGCCATCAGGTCGGGCCGGTTGGGCACCGGCACCGACACCACGCGGGTCGGTTCGCCGGCGAAGCGATCCAGCTCTTCGTAGACCGGGCCATCCGCCGCCAGTTGCGCGCGCAGCCCCGCGGGGACGGGCAGCGTGGCCGACCCCAGGTTGGCGCTGCGCGCCACGACGTTGCCGTCCTTGTCGACCACCTGCACCAGCCGGTCCACCCGCGCGTACGAAGGGCCCCGGTTGCGGGCCGCCTCGTGCACGATGGCCGGCGTGCCGGGCTCGGCCACGGCCAGCATGCCGGACTCGAGCTCGGCCAGGGCCAGGATGGCGTCGTCCAGGTCACCGCGCAGGTCGGTGGAGAAGGCCCAGATGCCCACGGCCGCCACCACCGCCATCACCAGCGAGACGACGGCGAAGTGCACCATGGCCAGGCGCCGACGGAAGCTCAGCATGCTCATGCGGCGGCCCCCACGTCGAGCCGGAAGCCGCGTCCGCGCACGGTGACGATGGAGGGGTCGGCAATGCCCTCCAGCTTGCGTCGCAGGTTGCCCATGTGCACGTCGATGAGGTTGTCGATGGCGAGCAGGTCGTCCTTCCAGATCTGCTCGGCGATGCGTGCGCGGCTGACCACCTCGCCCGGATGGCGCATCAGGATGTGCAGCAGCGCGAATTCCTTCTGCGTGAGGTCGATGGGCTGCCCATGGCCGGTGAGCGCGTGGCTGAGCGGATCGAGCCGCAGCGCACCGACCACCAGCACCGAAGGCCGCGCCAGGTCCGAGCGTCGCAGCAGGGCCCGCGCGCGGGCCAGCAGCTCGTCGAAGGCGAAAGGCTTGGTGAGGTAGTCGTCGGCGCCCAGGTTGAGGCCCTCCACGCGGTCGACCAGCGCATCGCGGGCCGTGAGCATGAGCACCGGCGTGGCCACGCCGCGCTCGCGCAGGTCGCGGCACCAGCTCAGGCCGTCCTGGCCGGGCAGCATGCGGTCGAGCACGATCAGGCCGTAGGCGGTGACGAAGGCTTCCTCGTCCGCCTCTTCGGCCGAATGGACCACGTCGACCACGAAGCCCTCTTCCTGGAGGCCGCGTGCCAAGACGCGGGCGGCCTTGCGGTCGTCTTCAACCAGGAGGATGCGCATCGGGAGCGGGCAGGGGTGGACACATGGGGCAGGCAGTATGCCTTTGCAGGCCCGGTTTACGCCTGAAGAACTCTTCAGGATTTCTTGGGACTTTCTTCAGGCACGGCTGCGTAATCTGCGACCCCGATGACCGCCTCCCTCCTGTCTGCCGCCGCCCCCGCATCGCCCGGCGCCGTCCTGCTGCTGCCCGGGCTGTGCAGCACCCCGGACGAACTGCTGCACCTGCAATCCGCCCTGCGCCGCAGCGGCTGGCACGTCAGCGCGCCGCACATCGCCGGCTATTCCTTCGATGCCGACCGCGACAGCCAGCGCGCCAGCGGGTTCGCGCAGTGGGTGGACCGCGTCTGCGCCGAATTCGAGCGGCTGAAGGCGCAGCACGGCACGGTGCTGCTGGCGGGCATCTCGGCGGGCGCGGCACTCGCGCTGGCCGCCGTGGCCCGCCTGGGCAAGGCCGTGGCCGGCGTGGTGCTGATGTCCACCACGCTGCGCATGGATGGCTGGAGCGTGCGGCGCAGTCGCTGGCTGCTGCCCCTGGCCCTGTACACGCCCATCGGCCTGCTGTGGCGCTACCGCGAGCGCGCGCCCTATGGCGTGAAGAACCAGCGCGTGCGCGAATGGATCGAGCAGGAACTCAAGGACCGCCGCATCTCCCGCGCCGGCTGCGCCGCCATCGGCGTGGGCCACCTGCGCGAGTACGACCGCCTGCGCCGTGCCGTGCGCCGCAGCCTCGACCGCGTGCAATGCCCCGTCCTCGCGCTGCATGCCCGCGAGGACGAGGTGGCCAGCCTCTCGAACATCGACCTGCTGGCCAACGGCATCAAGCATGCGCCCCTGCACACCGTCGTGCTCGAGAACAGCTACCACATGATCTCGATCGACAACGACCGCCGCCAGGTGGCGGAAGAAACGATCGAGTTCGCCCGCACCGTGGCCCAGGGCCGCGCCCCCTCCACCCCGACCGAAAGCTGAACCATGCCGTCGACCACCTTCCAGACCATCGCCCGCATCGCCGAGGAAGAGCACCGCTGCGACCCGGCCCTGCTGCGCCCGGACGTCGCCCTGGCCGATCTCGGCCTCGACTCGCTGGCCCTGATGGAATTCATCTTCTCGGTCGAGGACGCGCTCAAGCTGCGGCTGCCCGAGGACCGGCTGGACCCCCGCGAAGCCGGCATCACGCTGGGCGACCTGTGCGACGCCATCGACGCCCACATGGCGCAGCTGGCCGGCAGCGCCGGCATGCCGGCGCACGCCTGAACACGGGCCCGAGAGGACATTCCATGAGCGTTCCCGTCGCCATCACCGGGCTGGGCATCGTCAGCCCCCTGGGCATCGGCCTGCCTGCGCTGGACGACGCGCTGCGCGCCAACCGCTGCGCCATCGCACCGCGCGAGGTGGTGATCGACGGCGTGGAGCGCTTCACGCTGGGCATGGCCGCCTGCGAGGGCTTCGACGACCGGCGCCTGCGCGCGCCCTCGGGCGTCACGCTGGACCGCGGCACCGCCATGGCGCTGGCCGCCGCCTTCGAGGCCGCCGAGCAGGCCGGCCTGGGCAGCAGCGCCGCGCAGCAGCCTGCGCCCGAGCGCCTGGGCGTCTTCTGGGGCAGCGGCATGGCCGGCGCCAGCAGCTTCGACCAGTCGACCGAACAGCTCTATGCGCGCAAGCGCCGCCTGCGGCCCACCTCGGTGCTGACCACCATGCCCAATGCCGCGCCGGCCGAACTGGCGCTGGCCTTCGGCGCGCGCGCGACCTCCATCGGCTATGCCTGCGCCTGCGCCTCGTCGGCGGTGGCCATCGGCGAAGCGCTGCGTGCCGTGCGCGGCGGCTGGGTCGACGTGGCCGTCGCCGGCGGCCACGAAGCGCTGCTGACGCCCGCGGTCATCGCCAGCTGGAATGCCATGCGCGTGCTGGCGCCGCTGGACGCCGACGCCGCCCACACCTGCCGCCCCTTCGCGGCCGACCGTGCGGGCTTCGCCATGGGCGAGGGCGCGGGGGCGGTGGTCATCGAATCCCTGGCCTCGGCGGAACGCCGGGGCGTGGCGGCACGCGCACTGCTGGCCGGCTACGGCAGCAGTTGCGACGCGGTTCACATCAGCACTCCGCAGAGCGAAGGACAGATCCGTGCCGTGCGCGCCGCCCTGGCCGATGCCGGCCTGGCCGCCAGCGACATCGGCCATGTGAACGCGCACGGCACCGGCACGGTGGCCGGCGACGCGGCCGAGGCCGCCACGCTGGCCGAGGTCTTCGGCCAGCGTGGCGTGCCCGTGAGCGCCACCAAGACGCTGCACGGCCACATCATGGGCGGCGGCGGCGCGATCGAACTGCTGTGCGCCTTGCGCGCCATGGACCTGGGCCGGTTGCCCGCCAGCGCCACCGCGCCCGATGCGGCCTTCGGCGTGGACCTGGTGCACGGACTGGCCCCGCGCGCGGCGAGCGGCATCCGGCACGTGATGTCGAACGCCTTTGCCTTCGGCGGGACCAATGCGGTGCTGATCGCGAGCCGGGTGGGCTGAGGGCGGTGACGCCCTCAGGAGCGCCACATGCCCTGGCCCGCCATCTCGCCGACGATGCGCACGATGTGACCCGTCACCGCCGTGACCGCGCTCGACGGCCCCTTGGACCGCGAGAAGGCCATGGCCACGGTGCGCTGGAAGGGCGGCTCGACGATGCGCGCGGCCTGCAGTCGACCCTCCTGCACCTCCTGCCATACGGCATGCAGCGGCAGCACCGTGTAGAGCCCTTCCTGGGCCGTCAGCTGCTTCTGCAGCGGCAGTGAATCCGCCTCGATCACCGGCGCCAGTGCGATGCGCGCATGCCGCGCGCCGGCGTCGAGCGCCGTGCGCAGCCCGTTGGGTGCGCTCGGCAGGATGAAGGGCAGCCCATCGAGGCTCGCGAACGGAACCTGTCCATTCGCCGTGAGCCGGTCGTCGCGCGGGCCGATCAGGTAGCTGTCCACCGTCGCGAGCGCTTCCTCGCCTTCGGGCAGCGTGGGCGCATAGCGGTAGAGGATGGCGATGTCGACGCGCGCGTCGGTGAGCCATTCCTCCACCTGGCCGCTGGAGCCCTCCAGCACCTTGAGACTCACGCCCGGCAGGCGCGCACGCACGGCCGCGAAGAGGCGGCCCGTGAGGATGGTGCCGATGGACGGCAGGCTGCCCAGCGTCACCGTGCCCACGGGCTCGCGCAGATCGGCGCGGATGTCGTGCTCCAGCGCCTGGGCGCGCTCCAGCAGGTCCTTGACCTGGGGGAACAGGCGCTGACCCGCCTCCGACAGCTCCACGCCACGGCCCGTGCGGTTGAAGAGCCGCGTGCCGCATTCGCGCTCAAGCGCATTGACCTGGCGGCTCAGGAAGGACTGGTTGCTGTCCAGGAAGAGCGCGGCCCGCGTGAGGCTGCCGAGCTCGCCGATGGCCACGAAGGAGCGCCATTTCTGCAGGTCGGCGGCGATGTCCAGCGCGAAGTCGGTGGCTCTAGGCTTGTGCATGGGCGGCGATTATGGGACGGGCTTCGCGCCCTGAGCAGGGCATCGACCCGCTTGTTCGCGCCCGCATAACAGCCTTGCACGATCGATGCATAGCTCGCGAAGAGGGCGCCTCCTAGACTGCCTGCAGAGCCAATCCAAGGAGACACACATCATGGGCCAAGGCCGTCCCTCGTACCGCGCGACTGCCGCCCTGGCACTCGCCTGCAGCCTCGCTGCCAGCCCTGCCGTCCATGCCGAGGACTGGCCGGCCCGGCCCATCAAGCTGATCGTCCCCTATGCCGCGGGCGGGCCCACCGACGCCATCGCCCGCCTGCTCGCCACCAAGGTGGGCGCACGCCTGGGCCAGCCCGTGGTGGTGGACAACCGCGCGGGTGCCGGCGGCACCATCGGCGTCGACGCGACGGCCAAGGCCACGCCCGACGGCTACACCTTCGCCCTGGTCGCGCCGGGCCCGCTGGTCGGCATGCCCAACCTCATGAAGGCGCCGTACACGCTCGGCGACCTGCAGTACCTCACCCTCGTGGCCCGCATTCCCAGCGTGATCGTGGTCAACACGAAGTCGGGCATCGACTCGGTGGATGCCCTGGTCAAGAAGGCGAAGGCGGCGCCCGGCAAGCTGAGCTACAGCTCGGCCGGCCCCGGCACCACGCCGCACATCGGCATGGAAATCTTCGACGACCAGGCGGGCGTGAGCCTGCTGCATGTGCCCTACAAGGGCGCGGCACCCGCCATCACCGGCCTGCTGGGCGGCGAGGTCGACGTGGCCATGGTCGACCTGCTGCCGGTGCTCGCGCACGTCAACAGCGGCTCGCTCAAGGCGCTGGCGGTCGCCTCCAAGAGCCGCGCGCCGCAACTGCCGAACGTGCCGACCACGGCCGAGAAGGGGCTGCCCGGCGTGGTGATGGAGACCACCTACGGCATCGTGGCGCCCAAGGGCGTGCCCGCGCCCATCGCGGCGAAGCTGCGCGACGCCTTCATCGCCGCCGTCGATGCGCCCGACACCCGGCAGCAGTACCTGCTGCAGGGCGCATTGCCGATGACCTCCACCGGCAGCGAGTACCAGCAGCTGATGCAGGCCGAATCGGAAAAGTGGCGGGACATCATCGCCAAGGCCAAGATCACTATTCAATGAGCAGCGGCCCGATGAAGATCGTCGCCGCCACGGTCGAGCCCTGCACCCAGGCGCTGGCCGACCCGCAATGGAAGTTCGCGCGCGCCCAGGTGCCGGCCCTCGAAGGGCAGGTGTTGCGCCTGCAGGACGAGGACGGACACGAAGGCCTGGGCTATTGCCACGCCATCCCGGCCATCTCCACGCACGGCGCGGGTGCCCAGGCAGGGCTCGCCTTCCTGGCGCCGCGCCTAGTGGGCCGTGCCGTGGACGACCTGGCCGGCACCATGGAAGAGGTCGACGCGCTGCTCGCCTACCAGCCCACGGTGAAGGCCGCCATCGACATGGCGCTGCACGACCTGCTGGCGCGCCGCCTGGGCGTGCCCGTGCATGTGCTGCTCGGCGGCAAGCTGCGTGATGCGGTGCCGCTGTCGCGCATCCTGCCGATCAAGGCGCCGGACGAATTGGCGGCGCTGGCCGGTCGGCTGGCAGCCGAAGGCTACGCGCAACTCAAGCTCAAGCTCTCGGGTGACACCGACCTGGACGTGCAGCGGATCGCCGCCGTGCGCGCCGCCGTGGGCGAGGCGGTCGCGCTGACCCTGGACCCCAACCAGTCGTACAACGCCAAGCAGATGATCGCGGCCTTCCGGCGCATGGAGCGCTACGACATCGCCCTGATCGAGCAGCCGGTGCCGGCCGCCGACTTCGCGGGGCTTGCCCTGCTCACGCGCACGCTGCCGGTGGCCATCGAGGCCGACGAAAGCGCACAGAGCGTGCGCGACGTGTTCAGGCTGGTGGCCGAGCGCGCCGTGGATGTCATCAACCTCAAGGTCACCAACCTGGGCGGCATCCGGCGCTTTGTGCAGGCTGTGCGCCTGTGCGAGGCCGGCGAGGTGGGCTGCCGCGTCGGTGCCGCCTTCGGCCCGTCGCTGCTCCAGGCCATGGCCCTGCAGGCCGCCAGCGTCGTGCGGCGCCTGCCCTATGCCTGTGAGCTGTCGGAACACCTGCACCTCAAGGACGATCCCTTCACACCGCTGCCGGTGCAACACGGCCACCTCCAATTGCCGGCCGGCCCAGGCTGCGGCGTCACCTACAAGCCCCGTTGAACGCGATGAAAAGACTCTTTGCCAGGACCGCCGCACTGCTGTGCGCTGCCATCGCCTTCAGCGCAGGCGCGCAGGACTTTCCCACCAAGCCGCTGCGGATGGTGGTGCCCTTCGCACCCGGCGGCGGTGCCGACTTCGTCGCGCGGGCCATCGCGGCGCCCCTGGCCAAGCGGCTGGGCCAGCCCGTGGTGGTCGACAACAAGCCGGGCGCGGGTGCCGTGCTGGGTGCGGACACCGTCGCCAAGGCGCCAGCCGACGGCCACACCTTGCTGTACACCACGCCGGGTCCCCAGATGACGAGCCCCTACCTCATGGCCAGGCTGCCCTACGACCCGGTGCATGACCTGGTGCCGGTGTCGGAAGTGGCGATCGTCCCCAACGTCCTGGTGGTCAACAAGAACCTGCCCGTGCACTCCATCGAGGAACTCATCGCCTACGCCAAGGCCAACCCTGGCAAGGTCAACTTCGCCAGTGCCGGCCAGGGCGCCAGCAGCCATCTGGCGGGCGAGCTCTTCAAGCAGGCCGCGGGCGTCTCGATCATGCACATTCCCTACCGCGGTACCGGGCCTGCGCTAGCCGACCTGCTCTCCGGCCAGGTCCAGATGGCCATCGACAGCATCGCGGCCTACAAGCCGCACATCGACAGCGGCGCCCTGCGACCGCTTGGCGTGGCCACGGTCAAGCCGTCGCCCCTGTTGCCCGGCGTGCCGCCGATCGCGCAGACGCTCAAGGGCTTCGACGCCGCCCCGGTCAATTACATCTCGGTGCCGAAAAACACGCCGCGCGCCGTGATCGACAGGCTGAATCGCGAGATCAACGCCGTGCTGGCGTCGCCCGAGCTGAAGGAACAGTTCGCCGCCAATGGCGTGGTGCCCCAGGGCAGCACACCAGAAGAGATGGCAGTGCTGGTCCGCAGCGAAGCTGCCAAGTGGAAGAAGGTCATCGAGACCTCCGGCGCCCGCATCGACTGAACCGAACAACCCAGGAGCCAACCATGAACGACCTGACCCAGCTCGAAGTGCAGATCGAGGACTTCGTCGCCACCCTCACTTTGAACGCGCCGCCGGTGAATGCCCTCACGCGCACGCTCAACGACGAGCTCACCCTGGCGCTGGACCGCATCTCCGAAATGGACGAAGTGCGCGCCGTGGTGCTGACGGGCGCCGGCAAGGTGTTCTGCGCCGGCGCCGACCTCAAGGGCCGCAAGGACGTGATCAAGGGGCCGGGCGACCTTCCGGCCCATTCGCGCCGCACCCGCGAATGCTTCCATGCCATCCGCGAATGCGCCAAGCCGGTGGTGGTGGCCATCAACGGCGCAGCGCTCGGCTCGGGCCTGGCCATGGCAGCCTCCAGCGACATCCTGGTCGCCTCGGAGAAGGCCACGCTGGGCATGCCCGAAGTGGACGTCGGCCTGCTCGGCGGCGGACGCCATGCCATGCGTCTCTTCAGCCACTCGCGCCTGCGCTTCATGGCCCTCACGGGCACGCGCGTCGATGGCGCAGAGATGTACCGCCTGGGCATCGTGGAGGCCTGCGTGCCGCCGGAAGAGCTGATGCCCAAGGCCCTGTCGATCGCACGCAGCATCGCATCGAAGAGCCCCATCGCCACGCGCATGTTCAAGCACACGCTCAACACCATCGAGGACATGAGCCTGCGCGACGGCTATCGCTACGAACAGGACATGACGGCCCAGATCGCCAGGACCGAGGACGCCAAGGAAGCCCAGCGCGCCTTCGCCGAGAAGCGTCCGCCGGTGTTCACGGGGCGTTGAGCGGGTGTGAACTGTCGCTGGCGTGATCGACAGAAAACGCCACTGCCGGTTCAATCGCGCGGTCATCCAAAGGAATCATCATGTTCGCCGATCCATCCCCCAAAGCCGCCGACCTGCTGCAGCGCCTCAAGGCCTTCTTCGACCAGCACATCTATCCCAACGAGGAGCGCTACCACCACGAGATGGACGCCTTCCGGCGCGCCGGCGATGCGTGGCAGACGGTGCCGCTGATCGAGGAGCTCAAGCCCAAGGCGCGCGAGGCGGGCCTCTGGAACATGTTCCTGCCGCATCCCTATGAAGGCAACGGCGGCGTCTCCAACCTCGACTACGCGCCGCTGTGCGAGGTCATGGGCCGGGTCCATTGGTCCAGTGAGGTGTTCAACTGCTCCGCGCCGGACACCGGCAACATGGAGACGATCGAGCGTTACGGCACCGCTGAGCAAAAAAAGCAGTGGCTGGTGCCGCTGCTGGCCGGCGAGATCCGCTCGGCCTTCCTGATGACCGAGCCGGCGGTGGCCTCGTCGGACGCCACCAACATCCAGTGCTCGATCCGTCGCGATGGCGACCACTACGTGATCAACGGCCGCAAGTGGTTCTCGTCGGGCGCGGGCAGCCCGCGCTGCCGCATCTTCATCGTGATGGGCAAGACCGACCCGGACGCGCCGCGGCATGCGCAGCAGTCCATGGTGCTGGTGCCGCGCGACACCCCCGGCGTGACGGTACTGCGCCACCTGTCGGTCTTCGGCTACGACGACGCGCCGCATGGCCACATGGAGGTGCTGCTCGAGGACGTGCGCGTGCCGGTCGACAACATCCTGCTGGGCGAGGGCCGCGGTTTCGAGATCGCCCAGGGCCGCCTCGGCCCCGGGCGCATCCACCACTGCATGCGCTCGATCGGCGCGGCCGAACGCGCGCTGGAGCTGATGTGCGATCGCCTGCGCAAACGCATCGCCTTCGGCAAGCCGCTGGCCGAGCAATCGGTTTGGCACGAGCGCATCGCCGAGTCCCGCTGCATGATCGACCAGGCCCGCCTGCTGACGCTCAATGCGGCCTGGAAGATGGACACGGTGGGCAACAAGGTGGCGCGCGCCGACATCGCCATGATCAAGGTGGTGGCGCCCAACATGTCGTGCAAGGTGGTGGACTGGGCCATCCAGGCCCACGGCGGCGGCGGCGTGAGCCAGGACTTCTGGCTGGCCGAGGCCTATGCCCACCAGCGCACCGTGCGGCTGGTGGACGGTCCGGACGAGGTGCACCGCAACGCCATCGCCAAGCTGGAGCTGGCCAAGGGCGTCTGAAGGCTGAGTGAGGCCGCGCGCTGGTATGCGCGCCCGCGCATCCCAGCGTTGCAGCCGCCGCGGTAGTCGCCTTGGGTGCCCCTTCCGAGAATGGGTCATCGTGAAGGAGATCTGCCCATGAGCACCGCCGCCGGCCCGTTGTCGCACGTCCGGGTCCTCGACCTCAGCCGCATCCTGGCGGCGCCCTGGGCCGGCCAGATCCTGGCGGACCTCGGCGCCGAGGTCATCAAGATCGAACGGCCCGGGGCGGGCGACGACACGCGCAGCTGGGGCCCGCCCTTCCTCAAGGACGCAGAAGGCCGCGACACGCGCGAGGCCGGCTACTACCTGGCCGTGAACCGCGGCAAGCGCTCGCTGACGGTGAGCCTGGAGAAGCCCGAAGGCCAGCAGATCGTGCGCGAGCTCGCGCAGCGGGCCGACATCGTGCTGGAGAACTACAAGGCCGGCACCCTGGCCCGCTACGGGCTGGACGAGGCCTCGCTGCGCAAAGTGAATCCGCGCCTCATCTACTGCTCCGTCACCGGCTTCGGCCAGACCGGCCCGCGCCGCGACCAGCCCGCCTACGACTTCCTCATCCAGGCCATGGGCGGCCTGATGAGCGTGACGGGCGAGAAGGACGGCAAGCCCGGCGCGGGCCCGCAGAAGGTGGGCGTGCCCATCGTGGACCTGATGACGGGCATGTACACCGCCGTCTCCGTGCTCGCCGCACTGGCCCGCCGCAACGAGACGGGCGTGGGCGGCTACATCGACATCGCCATGCTGGATGTTCAGGTCGCCACGCTGGCCAACCAGGCGATGAACTACCTGGTCTCGGGCAAGGTGCCGCAACGCAACGGCAATGCGCATCCCAACATCCAGCCGCAGGACGTCTATGCCTGCGCGGATGGCGACGTGATCCTGGTGGTGGGCAACGACGGGCAGTTCGCCAAGCTCTGCCAGGTGTTCGCGCATCCCGAATGGGCCGCCGACGCGCGCTTTGCCACGAATGCCCAACGCGTGCGCAACATCGTCGAACTCTCGGCCCTGCTGCGCGAGGCCTTCGGCCAATGGGAACGCAGCCGGCTCATCGCCGCCCTGGACGCCGCAGGTGTGCCCTGCGGCCCGATCAACAACGTCGCCCAGGTATTCGAGGAACCGCAGGTGAAGGCGCGCGGCATACTGCAGCGCGTGCCGCATCCCGCCGGCGTGGATGTGCCGCTGGTGGCCAGCCCCATGCAGTTCGATGGTGCGGCCCTGCCCATCCGCTCGGCCCCGCCGCTGCTGGGCGAGCACAGCGCGGACATCCTGTCCGAGCTGGGCTATGCGCCTGCCGACATCGCCGCACTGCGTCTGAAGGAGGTGATCTGATGACCGGCCAACTGACCCTGCACTGGTCGCCCAAGTCGCCCTACGTGCGCAAGGTGATGGTGTGCGCGCACGAACTCGGCCTGGTGGACCGGCTGCACCTGGTGCGCTCCGTCGCGGCGATGCTCAAGCCCAACCCGGAGATCATGGCGGTGAACCCGCTGTCCAAGATCCCGACGCTGGTGCGGGAGGACGGCTCGGTGCTGTTCGACTCGGTGGTGATCTGCGAATACCTGGACACGCTGGCGGGGGGCACGATCTTCCCTGCCGAGGGTGAGGCCCGCTGGCAGGCCCTGCGCTGGCATGCCTTCGGCGACGGCCTGCTGGATGCCCTGATCCTGTGGCGCAACGAACGTGAGCGTGCGCAGCCGCTGCAGGACCTGCTCGATGCCTTCGCGCTGAAGGTGCGTTCGTCGCTGCTGCTGCTGGATGCCGAGGCCGCCGCCCTGGGCGCGGCGCCGTTCTCCATCGGCACGCTCACCGTGGGCTGCGCGCTGGGCTACATCGACTACCGCTTCGATGCGCTGGGCTGGCGGAACACCGCGCCGCAACTGGCCGCCTGGCATGCGGAACTGATGCAGCGGCCCTCGTTCCAGGCCACGGAGCCCATCGACGGCTGAGAAGGTGTGAGCGGGGGCGCATCGGCCCCCGTCGATCAACCCCGCGCCGCGTCCATCTGCGCGACGATGGCCGCGCGCCGCGCCTGCACCGCGGCCTTCTCCTCGTCATAGAGGCTGCGCCCCTGGGCGTCGATGCCGACGGTTGCCGGCCCCAGGCCCTGCACCTTCAGCCGCACCAGCCGGTAATGAGTGAGCATGTCGCGCCAGCCCACTTCCACCACGTCCTGCACGGCATGCGAGAGCAGCGTGCATCCGCCACCCAGGAAGGACAGGTACACGCCGCCGACCTCCTGCAGCGCCTCGGCCGATGCCGCATCCAGCCCGCCCTTGCCGCCCACCGCATGCCAGCGGAAGCCGCGCAGCAGCCGCGGCATGAACGGGTTGAAGCGGGTGCTGGTCGTCGGGTTGAGGTACAGCACCTCGAAGCGTTCGCCCATGTCGCGGCTGAAGCTGCCCAGGTGCATGACCGAGGCCTCCTGCAGCGCCATCGGCAGCGGCTCCTGCCCCTCCAGGCAGCGCAGCAGCCGTTCGTGCGTGGGCATGCCGGCGGTGATCACGATCTCGCCGTCGAGCGTGACGAGGTCGCCGGCGCGCAGGTTGCGCGCGTCGGCTTCGGAGAGCGGAAAGCTCAGTCGGTGTTCGCGGACGGCCATGACTTCACTCCAGGATTTCGACGCGGCCATCGTTGAAGAGCCGCGCGCGGGTACGCCGGTTGATCCAGCAGTTGAAGGCCACGGCCACGGGCGTGAAGCCGTGGCCGGCGCAGTAGTTCACATGCACGGCCATTGCGGTGCTGTCGCCGCCGGTGCCCATGGGGCCGAAGCCGGTCTGGTTCACGGCCTGCACCAGGCGCCGCTCCATGTCGGCCACCATCGGCTCGGCATGCGCGGTGCCGATGGGGCGCAGCGTCGCTTCCTTGGCCATCTTGGCCGCGTAGTCGAAGGTGCCGCCGATGCCCACGCCGATCACGACCGGGGGGCAGGGCTGGGCGCCGGCCTGGATGACCGTGTCCAGCACGAATTCCTCGATGGTCTTCAGGTCGGGGAAGCTGAAGATTTCCAGCGCCGCCCATCGGCCCGACCCCAGCGCCTTGGGCGAGCAGGTGATCTCCACATGGTCGCAGTCGTCCACCAGGTCGAAGGTGACGATGGGCATGCCCTTGCCCCGGTAGCCGCGCGCCAGCGTGAGCGGATGCGTCACATGCGGCAGCAGCGGCGGCTGAATGGTGTCCACCAGTTCCGCGAAGCCTTCGGTGATCGCCTGGCGCAGGTTGCCGGCGAACTGCGCCTGCACGCCCACCTTGACGAAGTAGACCGGCACGCCCGCGTCGGAGCAGATGAAATGCTGCTCGCGCTGCGCCGCCTCGGCGCTCTGGAGCATGACGCGCAGCGTGTGGCGCGCGGTCTCGTTGCGCTCGCGCGCATCGGCGCTGCGCAGGGCCGCCTCGGTGTCCTTGGGAATGCCGCGCAGCGAGCGGTCGTACAGCTGCGCCGTGACCTGCTTGATGGTCGTGAATGCGATGGCCATGGGGCAGGGCTCAGTCCATCCGCACGCCGGCCGCCTTGGCCAGCGCGGTCCAGCGCTTCGACTCGCTGGCCACGAAAGTGCCGAACTCCTCCGGCGTGCCGCCGTTGACGATCAGCGCCTGGCTGCCGAAGAAGCTGACCGCATCGGGCGAGGCCAACACGGTGGCGATGGCACTGTTGAGGCGCTTGACCACAGCCGGCGGGGTCTTGGCCGGTGCCAGCACGCCGTACCAGGTGGAGGCCAGCACGTTCTTGTAGCCGCCCTCGGCCGTGGTGGGCACATCGGGCAGGCCCTCGACGCGCGTCGGCGTGCCCACCGCCAGGGCGCGCAGCTTGCCGCCCTTGATGTAGGGCAGCACCACCGGCGCATCGGCGAACATCACGTCCACCGTGCCGGCCATGACATCGGTGAGCGCCGGGGCCGCGCCCTTGTAGGGAATGTGGATCATCTCGGCCCCCACCTCGCGCTTGAGCAGCTCGGAGCCGAGCTGGGTCGTCGTGCCCGGCCCCGCGCTCGCATAGCTGACCTTGCCGGGATGCACCTTGGCGTCGGCCACCAGCGCGGCCAGGTCCCGGTGGCGGCCCGTCGACGAGCTCACCAGCACCATGGGCGCGGTGGCGACGCGGATCACCGGTGCCAGGTCCCGCGCGACGTCGTAGGGCTGCTTGTCCATCAAATAGGGCGCGATGGCGACGGCACCCACCGAGGCGAAGAGCAGCGTGTGCCCATCGGCCGGCGCATTGATCACGGCCTGCGCACCCAGCACGCCGCCGGCACCGGCGCGGTTGTCGATCACCACCGGCTGGCCCAGGGCCGCGCCCAGCTTCACGCCGAGCCAGCGGGCCTGGATGTCGGCCGGCCCGCCCGCGGCGAAGGGCACGACCAGCTTGACGGGCTGGCGGGGGAATTCCTGGGCGGCCGCCTGTGCGGCAAACAGTGCGCCCGCCAGCGCCATGGCGGCGCAGATCCGATGCTTCATGCGTGTCTCCTGTGATCGTGGTCTGCCGGCATTCTGGGCAGCACCTGCGCGCCGCGGTACCCCCGCGGCGTCATAGCTGCTATGCGGCGTCCAGCGCCTGCGGATTGACCAGCCCCGCGGGCCTGCCGCCCTGCAGGCGCGTCACCACGGCCTTCGCGGCCGCCATGGCCACGCGGTGCATGGCCTCGCGCGAGAAGGTGGCCATGTGCGGCGTGACCACGATGCCCGGCACGCCGATGAGCGGGCTGGTGCTGCCCGCACCCTGCTGGCGCAGCACGTCGACCGCGGCCCCGGCCAGGTGGCCCTCACGCACCGCCGCTGCCAGGGCCGCCTCGTCCACCAGGCCGCCGCGCGAGGTGTTGACCAGGTAGGCGCCCGGCTTCATGCGCGCGATGGCACCGGCGTCCAGCATGTTCGCGGTCTGCGGTGTGAGCGGCGCATGCAGCGAGAGGAAGTCGGCCTCGCGCAGGGCCTTGTCCAGGTCCACGTAGCTAAGGCCGAGGCGGTGCGCCAAGTCCTCGTCGCGCTGGCGGCTGACCGCGAGCACGCGCATGTCGAAGCCGCGTGCGCGCCGCGCAACGGCTTGGCCGATGCGGCCCAGGCCCACCAGGGCCAGCGTCTTGCCCCAGACCTCGGTGCCGGTGACGCGCGTCCATCCCTGCTGCTGCACGCTGTCCGCGGCCGGAAGCAGGCCGCGCGCGGCACAGAGCAGCAGCGCGAAGGTGAAGTCGGCCACGCTCTCGTGGTTGGTGCCTTCGGCGATGGTCACGGCGACGCCCTGCCGGGTGGCGGCGTCGAGGTCCACCGTGTCGTAGCCCACGCCCGGGCGCGCCACGATGCGCAGCTGCGGGGCGTTGGCCAGCAGCCGCGCCGAGACGGGCTCCATCGCGAAGATCAGGGCGGCGGCATCGCGGCTCTGGGTCAGCAGCCAATCCTCGTCCAGCGGCAGCGGCGGAGTCGCCAGCTGCACCTCGCAGCCCGCGTCGCGCATGAGCTGCAGCGCGGGCTCGCATCCCTTCACGGATCCGGCCGTGACCAGTACCTTGCCGAGGCTCATGGCGGCCCGTCAGCGGTAGAGCCGTTCGGGGTTGTCGAACAGCACCCGCTGAACGAGCGCGTCGCTGCCGGACCAGGCCATGAACATGTCCAGCAGTTGGGTGGCGTCCGGCACCGGGTTCACGCGCAGGTGGGGCCAGTCGCTGCCCCACACCAGCTGCTGCGGATTGGCTTCGAGCATCTTCTGCTGGAAGGCGCGGCCGACGTCCCAGTCGGCCTCGTTCAGCAGGTTGCGGTACGCGCACAGCTTGACCCAGACCTTGCCGCGTGCGAGCAGATCCAGCAGCACGCGGAAGCCCGGCTCGTCGACGCCGGCCTTCGCATCGAAGCCGCCCATGTGGTCGATCACGACCGGCACGGGCAGGTCCTGCAGCGCATCGGCGATGGCCGGGAGGGCCCGGCAGTCGGTCCAGAGTTCGGCATGCAGCCCCGCATCGGCGAGCGCAGGCGCCAGGGCGCGCAGGTCGTCGAAGGAGGCACTGCCGCTGAAGTTGGCGCCGGCGCCGCTGCGATGACTGAAGCGGGCGCCGCGCACGCCCCTGGCATGCAGATCGCCGAGCGGCAGCGCGCTGCCGGGCCGCACCACCACGACACCGCGCAGCGCCGGCTGCGACTGCAGGGCATGCAGCAGCAGCGAATGGTCGTCGCCGTAGGCACTGGGATGCACCAGCACGCCATGGCGAAGGCCGAGTCGGCGCAGCAGCGCCAGGTACTGCGGCTCCAGCGCCTCCGGCGGTGTGTAGCTGCGGTCCGCGGCCAGGGGAAAGCGTGCATAGGGGCCGAACAGGTGCGCGTGGCAGTCCCAGCCGCCGACGGGCTCGGATGGCGCGCCCGCTGCGTGCCCTGGCGCTTCGCCTGCAGGCCGCGCGCTATTCGGCGCAGCGGCGTCGGCGGTCACGACAGCGCCTCCTGCTGCGGCAGCGCGAAGGCGGGCGCCACGCCTTCCGGCAGTGGGATCTCGTGGCAGTTGAGCGTCATCGCCACCATGGTGTAGTAGCCGATGAGCGCCGTGAGTTCGACCACGCCCTTGATGCCGAAGCGCGCCAGCGCCTCGGCATAGGTGGCCTCGGACACCGAGCGGTGCCGGTTCAGCTCGACCGCATAGCGCCACACAGCCGCGTCGTCGGGCGACATGGCGGGCGGTTCGGACTCGGCAAGCAGCGCCTCGATGAAGGCCGGCTCCAGGCCCGCCTTCTCGCCCTCGATGCGGTGCGCATACCACTCCAAGGGCGAGCGGCAGGCCCGGCCCGTCACCAGGATCGCGATCTCCGACAGCCGCGGCGGCAGCGAGGTGCCGTAGCGCAGCAGGGCGCCCAGCGCCTGCCACTTGTCGGCCAGATCCGGGTTGTGCAGGGCCGCGCGCAGCGGCCCCTGGATCCTGCCGCGCGGGCCGGAGAGCACCTTGTCGAGCACGGCGCGCTGCGCCGCGTCCATGTTGTCCGAGGGGAAGAGGGGAATGCGTGCCATGGTGGATCGGGAGCTTTGTCTCCGGGCGAGGCTAAACCATCGAGACGCGGCACAGAGGCGCTGCACCGGCAAGCCTGCTATGCGCCGATGTGCATGGCTCGCCCGCCGATGGCGGCCTATTCTTTGCAGACATCACAAGCAGGAGACAACGACCATGCCGGACCTCCATCGGCGCCTGCAGCGCCGCGCCCTGGTGCTGGGCATTCCTGCCGCCCTTGTTTCGCTGCACGGCTGCGCCATGAACCCATCGCCTCCCCGACGACACCGCGAACTGCTGAAGAACGGCACGACCGACATCGACGTCATCGTCGATGGTGACGGGCCAGCCGTCGTCATGCTGCCCTCGTCGCTGCGCGATTCCGAGGACTTCGACGAAGTCGCCGCATTGATCGCTGCCCGCGGATTCCGCGTGCTGCGGCCCCAGCCGCGCGGCATGGGCCGCAGCTCCGCACCGCCCCCGGGCATGACGCTGGACACGCTGGCCGGCGACGTCGCCTTCACCATCGAGCGCCTCGGCGGCGGCCGCGCGGTGGTCGTCGGTCATGCCTACGGCCACTGGACCGCGCGCGTCACCGACATGAACCATCCGGCGCTGGTGCGTGGCGTGGTGGTGCTCGGCGCATCGGCCCAGGTCTTTCCGCCGGGCATGGCCGAGGCGCTGGCCGTCGCGTCGGACCCGACACGGCCGGACCCGGAGCGGCTGGCCGCGCTGCGGCTGTGCATGTTCGCGCCGGGCAACGATCCCACGCCCTGGCTGCAGGGCTGGCATCCGGCGCTGCGTGCGGCCTACCGGGCGGCGGGGCAGGTGCCAGCCAAGTCGGTGTGGTTCGGCCGGAGCCACGCGCCCATCCTGGACCTGCAGGGCGGGCAGGATGCGTGGCGTCCGGCTTCCACGCGCAACGAATTGAAGGCGCTGCTGGGCGACAAGGTCACGGTGCAGGTGATCCCGCAAGCCGGCCATGCGCTCGTGCCCGAGCAGCCGCGCGCCGTGGCCCAGGCCATCGCCGACTGGGCGCAGGCCATGCCGGCCTAGCGCGCCGCGCGGTCGTCGTTCTGCCCGCTGCAGACGCGGCCGGCGTCGACGCTCAGCCGCCCGCCTCGAACTGGATGGTGGCCAGGCCGCGGTCCAGGTGGATGGACAGTTCCGCCAGCATCTCGTCCAGGCTGTCGCCCAGCGCGCAGTCGAGGAAGCGCCGGTGGTTGGCCTCGAAGTCCACCTTGGGCGCATGCGCGATCTGGCAGATGCCGAAGCCCAGCTGGATCTTCTGCGTCATCTGCTGCCAGAAGGCCGGCATCAGGTGGTTGCCGCAGCGCTCATACACCAGGCCATGGAAATGCGCCTCGGCGCGGATCTCCTCCGACAGGTCGTCGCTGCGCACGGCCGCGATCATGTGGTCGAAGCGGGCCTGCAGTTCGCCCCGGAAGGCCGCGTCGCGCAGCGGCCAGACGCGGCGGTAGGCCTGGGTCTCCATCACGCGGCGCATCTCGTACACGTCGCGCAGCACTTCGGCATTGACCTCGGTGACGAAGGTGCCGGCATAGGGCCGGTTGGTGGCCAGGCCGCTCTCGATCAGCTCGCGGATGGCCTCGCGCAGCAGGCCGCGGCTCACGGCCAGGTCGCCGGCCAGTCGGCTTTCGACCAGCTGCGTGCCCGGCGCGATGCGGCCAGCGAGGATGGCGCGGCGCAGCGTCTCGGCCACCTGATCGCGGCGGGTCAGCGTGGGCAGGGGCTCGAAACGGGGGATGCTGCTCATGGTGTGCGCGCGATTCTCGGCCAGGGATCGATGCGGCTCGCGGCGTGCAACGCCTTCAGGCCCGCAGCGCGAAGCGCTTCTCCAGCCGCGAGGCCAGGTAGGAGCCCGGGTAGATCAGCACGAAGTAGATCAGGCCCACGGCCGTGAGGATCTCCAGCGGCCGGTAGAAGGCGGCCGACAGCGCGCGGCCCTGGTACATCAGCTCCTGCACCGCGATCACCGAGGCGATGGAGGTGTTCTTGGCCAGCTCGATGCCGCGGTTGGTGAAGGCCGGCAGCATGCGCGCCAGCACCTGCGGCACGATCACACGGCGCATCAGCTGGGTGCGCGTCATGCCCAGGGCGCGGGCGCCTTCCCACTGCCCGACGGGCAGCGACGCGATGCCGCCGCGGAAGATCTCGGAGCAGTAGGCCGAGGCATTGAGCACCAGCCCGCACAGCGCCGCCACCAGCGGCGTGAGCTGCACGCCGGTGAGGATGGGAAAGGCATAGAAGAACCAGATCAGCTGCACCATCACCGGCGTGTTGCGGAACAGCTCGACCCAGCTGCGCCCCAGCAGCACCGGCACGCGGCGGCCGGAGCCGGTGGCCAGCGACAGCAGCAGGCCCAGCGCCATCGACAGCGGAAAGGCGATGACCCACAGCAGCGCCGTCATGCCCACGCCCTTGAGCAGCACGGGCCAGTTCTGCAGCACCGGCGTGAAGTCCCACGAGAAGTCCATGCCGGTCACCTCGCGGTCGCGGAAACGGGCCGGGTGGCACGCGTGAGCCGTGCCTCCAGCAGGTGCGCCAGCGTGCTGAGGACCAGCAGCGTGACGAAGAAGATGGCCGCCACCACGGTGTAGACCTCCAGCGGGCGGAAGGTGATGCTGTTGACCTGCATGGCCTGGTAGAGCAGGTCGGAATACGCCAGCGTCGAGGCCAGCGCGGTGGTCTTGATGAGCTCGAAGGAGCGTTCCATGAAGGGGGGCAGCATGCGCTGCAGGGCCTGCGGCAGCACCACGCGCCGCAGCACGGCGGGCGGGCGCATGCCCAGGGCGCGGGCGCCTTCCCACTGGCCGCGGTCGATGCTGACCACGCCGCCGCGGAACACCTCGGCATAGAAGGCGCCCGACTGGGTCGAGAGGGCGATGATGGCCGCCACGTACGGGTCCAGGCTCACGCCCAGCACCACGGGCAGCGCATAGAAAGCCCAGAAGAAATGCACCAGCGGCGGCGTGTTGCGGTAGAACTCGGTGAACCACAGGGCCGGCCACTGCAGCCAGCGCGTCTTCGTCAGGCGCAGGGTGGCCAGCACGGCGCCGATGAGCACGCCCATGGCAATGGCCACCGCCGCGATGCGGAAGGTGCCGAGCACGCCCGTCAGCAGCATCTGGCGGTATTCCCAGACGGCGCCGAAGTCCCAGTCGTAGTTCATCTGAAGGAGCCCTGCCGCGCCGTCGTTTACTTCTCCAGCGACTCCTTCGTGACGCCGGGCATCTTGTCCGGGTCCAGCCCCTTGGTCTTGAGGTACTGGGCGTACAGCGCCTGCGTCTGGCCCGAGGCATAGAGCTTCTTGAACTGCTCGTCGAGCATGTCGCGGAAGGCCGGGTCCTGCTCCTTGCGCACGCCGGCGCTGGTGGCGATGGCGACCACCGGCTGCGGGATCTGCACGCTGCCCTTCTTGATCTTGGAGTACGCGATGGTCAGCACCGAGTGGTAGAAGCCGATGGCGTCGACCCGGCCGGCGTTGAAGGCGGCGACGGTCTCGTCGGTGTTGGTGAAGCGCTCGATCTTGGCGTTGGGCAGGCGCTTGGTGAGGTCGCGGTCGGTGGCGGTGCCCAGGGCCACGCCTACACGCACGGTGGGCTTGTCGAGGTCGCTCCAGTTCTTCACGACCAGGCCGTCCTTGGCCAGCACGCCCTGGGCATACCAGAGCATCGGCGCGGCAGGGAAGTCGATGGCGCGCTTGCGCTCCTCGGTGGCGTCGAGCACGAACATCACGTCGAACTGGCCCGACTGCAGGCCGGCCACGCTGTTGGCCCAGGTGGTCTCCACCGGCACCATCTTGACGCCGATGTTCTTGGCGATCTGCTCGCCCATGAGCACACCGACGCCGGTCCACTGGCCGGTGGCGGGGTCGCGGTAGTACCACGGGTCACCCGGCGCCACGCCGATGCGCAGCTCACCGGATTTCTTGACCTTCTCCAGCGTCTGGGCCTGGGCCGGCACGCCGGCGAGCAGGCCAAGGCCGAGCAGGCCGAACAGCAGGCCGCGGCGGACGGCGGCAAAGCGGGACAGGATGTTCATTCGTCGCTCCTACAAAGTGGACAGGGAAAGAAGGGGAATCAGGCCGCCGGTGCCGTGATGTAGGCCTGGTACAGCTCGGCCAGGAGTTGGGTCAGCGGGCCGTAGCCCTCGGTGGGCAGGCGCCGGCCGTCGATGGCCGCCACGGGCGTCAGGCCGCCCAGCGTGCCGGTGACGAAGGCCTCGTCGGCGGCATAGACCTCTGCCAGCGTGTAGTCGCCCTCGTGCACCGGGATGCCGTTCTCGCGCGCCAGGCGCAGCACGGTGGCGCGCGTGATGCCGTTGAAACAGTAGCGCCCGGACGAGGTCCACAGGGCGCCGCCGCGCACGATGAAGAAGTTGGTGGAGTTGCAGCTGGAGACGAAGCCGTTGGTGTCCAGCATCAGCGCCTCGTCGGCACCGACATGGATGGCCTGGATCAGCGCCTGGATGAAGTTGAGCCGGCTGTGCGAGTTGAGCCGCAGGTCGAACACGTCGGGCGTGCTGCAGCGGATGGTGCTGGTGTGCAGCGCCAGGCCGCGCTTCTTGGCCGCGACATCGACCACCTTGTGCTCGGCCACGCAGACCACGGTGGCGCTGCCGATGATGAAGCGCGGGTCCTGGTTGGGCGTCTTCTTGAGGCCGCGCGTCACCATGAGGCGCGCATGCGCGCCGTCGTGCATGCCGTTCACCTCGAAGGTGCGCAGGATCACGTCCTTGATCTGCTGCTTGGTCAGGCCGATGTCCATGGCGATGGCATTGGCGCCTTCGAACAGGCGATCGATGTGGGCATCGAAGGAGATCACGCGGCCGTTGACCAGGCGCACGCCTTCCCAAACGCCGTCGCCGCAGACATAGCCGGCATCGAAGATCGAGACCTTGGCCTCGCTGCGGGGCACGAAGTCGCCATTGAGGTAGACGAGCACCTTGTCGTTGCGGTCGTCGGCCCGATAGGCCTGGGAGCTGGTGGCGGAGGCGGGGTTGGAAAGCTGCATGGGAGGAGGGCGCGGAATGAGGGGGCGGGTGCTTCAGAAGCTGAAGGCCGTGAAGCGGTCGAGGAAGCGCTGCGTGCGCTCCTTGCGCGGGTGCTTGAGCACCTCGTCGGGAGTGCCGGCTTCGTAGATCAGGCCGTCGGCCAGGAAAAGCACCTTGTTGGCGTAGTGGTAAGCAAAGCCCAGCTCGTGGGTCACCAGCAGCATCGTGCGGCCTTCCTCGGCCAGGTCGCGGATGACGTTGAGCACCTCGCCCACGAGTTCGGGGTCGAGCGAGGACGTGGGCTCGTCGAAGAGCAGCACGTCGGGCTCCATGGCCAGCGCGCGGGCGATGGCCACGCGCTGCTGCTGGCCGCCCGAGAGGTGGCCGGGGTAGGCGTCCGCCTTGCGGGCCATGCCGACCTTGTCGAGTTCGCGCAGGGCCATGTCCCGGGCCGCCGCGGCGCCCATGCCACGCACCGTGATGGGGCCTTCCATCACATTGCCCAGCACTGTCATGTGCGGGAACAGGTTGAACTGCTGGAACACCATGCCGACCTGACGGCGCACCTGCGCCAGCTCGGCCTGGGTGTAGCGCACGCCATCGCCGCCACGGGCGTCGGGCCGGCCGATGACCTGGCCCTTGAGCTCGATGCGCCCGGCGCTGGGCGTTTCCATGAAGTTGAGGCAGCGCAGGAAGGTGCTCTTGCCCGAGCCGCTGGAGCCCAGGATGGCCACGCGGTCGCCGGGCTGCACGTCGAAGTCGATGCCCTGCAGCACATGATGGTCGCCGAAGCGCTTGTGAAGGCCGCTGATGCGCAGGATGGGCTGGGTCATGAAGAGCGGAAGGATGGATCGACGTCTGGCAACGAAACGGATCGTGATTTTTGTTGGATTGTCCAACAATCGACAGTCTGGTTTTCCCTTGCAGCATCCGTGCCAGCCTCGGCCGCCGGCCCATGAAAAAAGGCCCGCGGCGCTTTCACGCCGCGGGCCTTCCGGGTCAGGTGCTTCGGTTTACTTCTGCAGGTTCACCGCGCCCGAGCCCTGGGCATTGCCACTGCCGCCGACAGCGGCACCGGGCGCCCTGAGCGCACCGCCCGCCGAGCCCGCCGCACCGGTCGCGCCCTTGAGCGAGCCACCCACTGTGTTGGTCAGGCCGCCTGCCATACCGCCCGCAGACGTCGCGGCCCCGGTGGCCGTGTTTGCGGCGCCGCCTGCGGTGTTGGCCACCCCGCCCACGGCATTGGGTGCGTTGCCCACGGCACCGGTCACGCCGCCGAGCACTCCGCCCACCGCGTTGCCCACGCCACCTGCCGCGTTGCCGGCAGCGCCTGTCTGCGCACCGGTGCTGCCGCCGGTGCGGGCATTGCCGCCGGCGTGGGCGCCACTATGGGTCGTGCCCGCATTCACACCCGCGTTCGTGCCCGTCGCGACGCCCGCCCCCGTGCGCTGGCCAGCAGCAGAGCCGGATGCATTCACGTCAGCATTGACGCCCACGCCGACCCCGACGCCCTGGGCCTGTGCGTAGCCGCCGATGGCCAGCATTCCGCCCAGGAGGGCACAGGCGAGGATGCGGTGCGATCGTTGTTGTTGTCGTTGCTTCATGGTGACTGTTCCTTTCGTAGATGGTCACGTTCGACCGGCCGCCTCTCGACCGGTCTGTTGTGAACCTTCGGCCCACATCCGGGCGCCCCGGCGTGCGGGCGCGGCGCAGGCGGGTGTGGGACCAGACCTGCAGGGCGTCGGTCTGCCGCAGCGAACGGTGGCAGGCACACAGGTTCCTGCAGGGGTGCAACGGTTTTCGCTTGTTTTATGGATTTCGGCTAATTAGCAGTCCTGAGTAAAATCGCCGAAATGACCTTGTTCCACCGTACGGCCCTGGCCGACCAGATGGCGCGGCAGCTCCTGCGTCCGGGCCTGCTCGACCAGGGCCTGCGCTCCGGGCTTTTCCTGTCGGGCCTGCGGCGCACTGGCAAGACCACCTTCCTGCGGCAGGACCTGATCCCGGCCCTGGAAGCGCTGGGCGCCATCGTCATCTATGTGGATCTGTGGACCGACACCCGGGCCAACCCCGCCACGCTCATCCATGCGGCCATCCAGCGAGCGCTGGCCGAGCTGCAGACGCCAGCCTCCGGCGTGCTGGCGCGCCTGAAGCGGCTGAAAGGACTCGACGTCGGCGCCGCCGGCTTCAAGTTCGGCTTCCAGCTGAACGAGGTGGGCGCCAAGGGCGGCGTGACGCTGGCGGACGCTCTGACCGAGGTGGTCGACAAGGCGCGGACCGACGTGGTGCTCATCGTCGACGAGGTGCAGCAGGCGCTGGCCGGCGAAGACGGCGCGCAGATGCTGCTGGCCATCAAGGCGGCACGGGATGCGATCAACCCCCGGCCCGCCACGCCCGGCCATTTCATCTTCATCGGTACGGGCTCGCACCGTGCGCAGGTGGTGGGCATGACGCTGCAGGGCCGGCATGCCTTCGCCGGCGCGACCTCCGTCGACTACCCGACCCTGGACGGCGACTACGTGGCCCATGTGCTGGACGCCATCGCGCTCGAAGGCGCCCGCGTCCAGCCCAGCCTGGCCGTGGCCATCGAGGCCTTCGACACCCTGGGCCGGCGCCCGGAAGAGCTGATCCGCGCCCTGCGCCAGCTGCAGCAGGCCGACCCCGCCGAGGCCGACCGCTTCCTGCCCGTCATCGCCGCCACGCTCAGGACGGCGGCCGCCGACGTGGAGCTGCGCAAGGTCGAAGACCTGGGCACCCTCGCCGGCGCCGTGTTCGACCGCGTGGCCCAGGCCGAAGGCGACGCCACCGGCCTGTTCGGCGCGCAGGCCCTGGCCGACTACACCGCGCAACTGGGGCGCGACGTGACGGCCGACCAGGTGCAACGCGTCGCCGACGAACTGCGGGACGCCAACCTCATCATCCGCAAGGGCCATGGCGTCTACGCCGTGACCGATCCCTTCGTCCAGGCCGCCTGGCGCGAGCGCAAGGCGCTGGCCGTGGGCACAGGCCAGTCCGACGACGCTGCGGCCGCCCCGGCGCAGTGAGCAGGCCGCCGCTGCACGGCGCATTCGGTCCAGCCCACGCGCCCGGCACGCGCGCTCACTACCATCCGGGCATGCCGTTCACATTTCGTCAACGATCCTGTCTGGCCGCGATGCTGGCAGCCACCCTGCTTGCCGCCTGCTCCAGCACCTCGCCGCCAGCCAGCGCGCCGGGCAGCGACACCGCGCAGGCGGGCGTCGCGCTGCTGCGCCCCACGCCAGGCCCGGTGATCGCGGGCTACGACGTGAACCGCAACCGGGGCCTGGACTTCGGGGGCAACCGGGGCGACGCGGTGATGGCGGTGGCGGCGGGCCGCGTGCTCTACGCCGGACCGGGGCCACGCGGCACGGGCAACCTGGTCATCCTCAGGCATTCCGACACGCTGATGACCACCTATGCCCACAACGAGCGCCTGCTGGTACGGGTGGGCGACAACGTGGCGCGCGGCCAGCGCATCGCCGACCTGGGCAGTTCGGAGGCCGACCGGGTCAAGCTGCACTTCGAGGTGCGCGTCTCCGGCAAGACGGTGGACCCGACGCCCTACCTGCGCGGCGCGGCTGCGGTGGCCGCCGCCCCGGGATCGCCGGCCACGCGGCCGGCCGCCACGCGCAGCGGTTCGGGCTTCGTCGTCTCGGCCACGCAGGTCGTGACCAACGCGCACGTGGTCAACGGCTGCGCGGGTGTGGAGATCGCCGGCCGCGGCTTGGCACGCCTGGGGCCGGTCGACGCGGCGGCCGACCTGGCGCTGATCGAGGTCGGCCCGCAGGCCGAATGGCTGCCTCTGTCCACCGAACCGCTGCGGCTGGGCGAGCCGCTGGTGGTGGTCGGCTTTCCGCTGCCCGGGCTGCTGGCCCAGGGCCATCAGGTCACCACCGGCAGCGTCACGGCCCAGGCCGGCGTGCGCGGCGACAGCCGGGTGTTCCAGATGTCGGCGCCGGTGCAGTCGGGCAACAGCGGCGGGCCGGTGCTCGATGCCAGTGGCCGCGTCGTCGGGGTCGTGGTCAGCCGCCTCAATGCCATACGGGCGGCAGCCGTGCTCGGCGACATTCCGCAGAACGTGAACTTCGCGCTCTCGGCGCAGACGCTGCGCAGCTTCCTCGATGCGCAGAAGGTCGCATGGCGGCCCGCCGCAGGCCGGCCCCCGGCGCAGTCGGTGCCCGACGTGGCCGAGGTCGCCGTGCGCTCGACGGTCATGGTGCGCTGCGTGCCGGCGCCTGGCTGAGCACCTGCGCCACCTCCTCCTCGAAGCGATACGGCCGCCCTTCGATGAGGACGGCGTCCGAGCCGGCCGGGTCTGGCCGGGCAGGCGGCAGGCCGTGGTCCAGCAGGGCCTGCGCGCAGGCGGGCCAGTCGCCGCCTTGCACCGGCCGATTGAGCGAGGCCCAGGACAGCGTGCCGCGCGCGTCGTCGCCGAAGCCATGCGGTGTGCGCCAATCCGCGCCCCGCGCCAGCAGGAAGCGCACGAGCGCGGCATCGCCGCGAAAGAGCGCCTGGTTGAGGGCCGTGCCGTCGATGTCGCCGCCGCGCACTTCCAACGGCCAACCGCAAGCCACCATGGCACGCACCGCCGCGTCGCAGCCGGCGGCCGCGAGCTCGGGCAGCAGACGCTGCTGCGCGGCGTCCAGCGCATCGGCCAGGCGCAGGTCGTCCGCCTGCAGGGCGCGCGCGGCGTCCACGTCGCCCCGCGCGCAGGCGGCCACGAAGGCTTCCACGCGGTCGGTCTTTTCAGGCAGCGCCGCTTCGATCGCCGTGGACCGTTCATCGAGGGTCTGCGGAGCAAGCAACGCCGCCACGTCCGACAGGCCGAAGCGCAGGGCCAGCGTGCGGGCCGGCACCCCGTCGGGCGTGCACACGTCCGCCTTCGCACCGGCGTCCAGCAGCGCCGCGACGTGTGCGGTCGAACGGCGGCGGCGGATGGCCCATAGCAACGGCGAGCCCCAGTCGGCCGCGGGCGGAGCGGACGGCGCCTCGTTCGGATCGGCACCATGCGTCAGCAACAGGCGCAGCGCAGCCGGGTCGTCCAGGTCCAACGAGCGGTAGAGCGCGTAGGTGCCGCCGACGCGGGCGCCAGCGCGCAACAGCAGTTCGGTGCAGGCGGGCGACTCCAGCGCGTGGTAGAGCGATTCACCGTCGTCGGGCTCCGCGCCAGCCGCGAGCAGCAGCGCGGTCAGTTCCGGGTCACGGGCCTTGCCCGCCGCGCCGTAGAGCGCCGACAGCGGCTGCGCGACGTCGGGCGAGGCCAGGGATGTCGGCGACCAGCGGCTGCCGACCGACTGATCGGGCGATGCGCCGGCCGCGAGCAGCAGCGCCGCGCAGGCGCGCAAACCGTCCGCGAAGCCAGGCACCGCCAGAAGCCCCGAATGGGTGACGGCCACCAGCGGCGGCAGCATCAGTGGGCCGCCCGGTCGATGGACCCAGCCCGCATCGCGCTGCGTGGCGACGCGCAGCAGGGCCTCGTCGCCGATGGCACAGGCCAGCCAGGGGTCGCCATCGGGCGCAAGCGCCGGGTCTTCGGCCAATAGTCGTGCCGCTACGGCGGGCCGACGGGCGTTGTTGCCGCCGGTCAGGTCGCCGTCGTAGACCAGCCGCAGCCAGCGCAGCCGCACTGCGTGCGGATCGTCCGCCTGCGCTCGCCGCGCCTCCACGAAATGCAGCAGGTCGGTCCATCCATCGAAGCCGTGCTCGCGCGCCCGGCAGGACTGCGCATCGTGCAGCCGAAGGCCCTGCGCCGCGAGGGCGGCATCGCCTTTGCCACGGGCGGCCGGAAAGGCGGCCCGAAACCGTTCGAGTGCCGCTGGATCGGCCTGCCGGGCCGCCGCCAGCAACGCCTTGGCCTGCTTCTTCAGATGCCCGATGTCAGGACGAGGGGGAAGGGATTTCATGGACACCTCCGTGCATGGAACGCCGATGGCCCGCAAGACCGGCTGCACCCGAGGTGGGCAGATGAAAGAAGGGCGCCACGATGGGCGCCCTGATCGAAACCAAGTGGGTTGAACCCTTCCCGCGGACCCGGCGGCGTCTGGCACGCCAGCGGATCATACGCACCGGACCCAGGCCGGCCGCACATCCGCTCTTGCCTCCACCCGGGATTCCACCAAGCCCCTGATGCAAAAAAGTATCGGAGCTGGCATTCAAGGTACAGGCCGCGCAAGACAACCTCCTCAGAATCCAGGCCCAGCGACCACCGGTCGTGGAACCAACCGAGGAGACACCATGAAGCGTTTTGCCCAGGCGGGCCTCGTGCTCGCGCTTGCCGCCGCCGGCCTCGCGGCCCATGCCGCCACCGAACTCGTCATCGCCACCGTGAACAACGGCCACATGATCGAGATGCAGAAGCTCACGCCCTTCTTCGAGAAGGCCAACCCCGACATCAAGGTCAAGTGGGTCACCCTGGAAGAGGGCACGCTGCGCCAGCGCGTGACGACCGACATCGCCACCAAGGGCGGCCAGTTCGATGTGATGACCATCGGCCTGTACGAAGCGCCGATCTGGTCCAAGAAGGGCTGGCTCAAGCCCATCGCCACCGACGCCGCCTATGACGTCGACGACCTGCTGCCCGCCATCCGCAGCGGCCTGTCGCACGAAGGCAAGCTCTACGCCGCGCCCTTCTACGGCGAGAGCTCCATGCTCATGTACCGCAAGGACCTGGCCGACAAGGCCGGCGTGAAGTTCAGCGACCCGCCGACCTGGGCCGAGGTCAAGGACTTCGCCGAGAAAGCCACCGACGCCAAGGCCGGCGTCTACGGAATCTGCCTGCGCGGCAAACCGGGCTGGGGCGACAACATGGCCTTCCTGACCACGCTGGTCAACACCAACGGCGGACAGTGGTTCGACATGCAGTGGAAGCCGCAGATCGACACCAAGCCCTGGAAGGACGCCATCGGCTTCTACGTCGACCTGATGAAGAAGGCCGGCCCTCCGGGCGCCGCCGCCAACAGCTTCAACGAGAACCTGGCGCTGTTCAGCGAAGGCAAGTGCGCGCAATGGGTCGATGCGACCATCGCCGCCTCCTTCATCTCCGACCCCAAGCAGTCGAAGGTGGCTGACAAGGTGGCCTATGCCCAGGCCCCGGTGGCCGTCACACCCAAGGGCGCGAACTGGCTGTGGTCGTGGAACCTGGCCATCCCGGCCAGCTCGACCAAGGATGAGGCGGCGCAGAAGTTCATCCGCTGGGCGACCTCCAAGGACTACATCCAGCTGGTGGCCAAGGAGCAGGGCTGGAACGCCGTGCCCACCGGCACCCGCAAGTCGACCTACGCCAACCCCGAGTTCCAGAAGGTCGCGCGCTTCGCCGCCGCCGAGAAGAAGGCCATCGACGCGGCCAACCCGAACCCGGGCGAGAACACGCTGCCCAAGTCGCCCTATGCCGGGGTGCAGTACGCGGCCATCCCCGAGTTCCAGGCCATCGGCGTGGGCGTAGGCCAGCAGATGAGCGCGGCCCTGGCCGGCAAGACCCCGGTCGATCAGGCCCTCAAGACCTCGCAGACCCTGGCCGAGCGCGAGATGAAGAAGGGCGGCTACTACAAGTGAGCAGGAGGCGCGTGCCGGCCGCCCCATGGGCCGGCGGCACGCGCCTTCCCGCTACTGCCTAGCTGCATGCCAGTCCGCCTGCCATGAACCGACTGCTGCCCAGGGCGCTGATGGCGCCCGCCGTGATCGCGCTCTTCCTCTGGATGATCGTGCCGCTGTTGATGACGCTGTACTTCTCGTTCGTCAACTACAACCTGATGCAGCCGGGCGAGCGCACCTTCGCGGGCATCGACAACTTCCAGTACTTCGTCACCGACCCCGACTTCTGGCCGGCGGTAGGCAACACGCTGCTCTTGATCGGCAGCGTGGTCATCGGCACCGTGGTGCTGGGCACGCTGCTGGCGCTGCTGGTCAACGAGCCCTTTCCGGGCCGCGGCATCGTGCGCGTGCTGCTCATTTCGCCCTTCTTCGTCATGCCGGCGGTCAACGCCCTGCTGTGGAAGCACATGATGATGAACCCCATCTACGGCATCCTGGCCGACGTGTGGCGCATGTTCGGCGCGCAGCCGGTGGACTGGCTCACCGACTGGCCGCTGCTGTCGGTGATCGTCATGGTGGGCTGGCAGTGGCTGCCCTTCGCCTGCCTGATCTTCATCACCGCCTTGCAGTCGCTGGACCGTGAGCAGATGGAAGCCGCCCGCATGGACGGCGCCAGCGCCACGCAGCGCTTCTTCTACCTGACGCTGCCGCACCTGGGCCGGCCCATGGCGGTGGTGGTCATGATCGAGATGATCTTCCTGCTGTCGGTGTTCGCGGAGATCGCCATCACCACCAACGGCGGCCCGGGCAATGCCAGCACCAACCTCACCTACCTGATCTTCAAGCAGTCGCTGATGAACTTCGACGTCGGCGTGGCCTCGGCCGGCGCGCTGTTCGCGGTGATCCTGGCCAACATCGTCGCGGCCTTCCTGATCCGCATCATCGGCAAGAACCTGGACTGAAAGGGCCGCGACCATGTCCCACGCCAAACCGCCCAACACCCGGCTGCCGCTGCTGCTGCGCACCGTGGCCGCCTGGGCCCTCGCGCTGCTGCTGTTCTTTCCGCTCGGCTGGCTGTTCCTCACCGCCTTCAAGACCGAGCTGCAGGCCATCGCGGTGCCGCCGCTCTTCGTCTTCACGCCCACGCTGGACAACTTCGCCGAGGTCCAGCGGCGCAGCGACTACCTGCTGTATGCCCGCAACTCGCTCGTCACCAGCGTGGCCTCGACGCTGATCGGCCTGGCCATCGCGCTGCCGGCGGCCTATTCGATGGCCTTCTTCCGCACGAAGCGCACGCGCGACATCCTGATGTGGATGCTGTCCACCAAGATGATGCCGGCCGTGGGCGCGCTGGTGCCCATCTATGTGCTGGCACAGACGGCCGGCATGCTCGACACGCTGCCGGCGCTGACGATCGTCTTCATGCTGTCCAACCTGCCCATCATGGTCTGGATGCTCTACACCAGCCTCAAGGACATCCCGGCCGAGATCCTGGAGGCTGCCCGCATGGACGGCGCCACGCTGTGGACCGAGTTCCGGCACGTGGTGATGCCGCTGTCGGTGGGCGGCCTGGCCTCCTGCGGGTTGCTGTGCCTGGTGCTGAGCTGGAACGAGGCCTTCTGGGCGCTCAACCTCAGCTCGGCCAAGGCCGGCACGCTGGCCACGCTGATCGCCTCGTACTCCAGCCCCGAGGGCCTGTTCTGGGCCAAGCTGTCGGCCGCCTCGCTGATGGCCATTGCGCCCATCGTGGTGTTCGGCTGGTTCTCGCAGAAGCAGCTCGTCCAAGGCCTCACCTTCGGCGCGGTCAAGTAACAAGAAGCAGGGGACAACGTCATGGCCTTCCTCGAACTCAAGAACATCCGCAAGCGCTTCGGCGAGACGGACATCATCCGCGGCGTCGACCTGTCCATCGAGAAGGGCGAGTTCATCGTCTTCGTCGGACCCTCGGGCTGCGGCAAGTCGACGCTGCTGCGCCTGATCTCCGGGCTGGAGCCGATCAGCAGCGGCCAGATGCTGCTGGACGGGCGCGACATCACCTATGCGCCGCCGGGCAAGCGCGACCTCGCCATGGTGTTCCAGAGCTATGCGCTCTATCCGCACATGAGCGTGTACGACAACATGTCCTTCGCGCTCAAGCTGGCCAAGGTGCCGGCGGACGAGATCCGCCGCAAGGTGGAGGCGGCGGCCGAGAAGCTCAACCTCGGCAAGTACCTGCAGCGCACGCCGCGGGAGCTGTCGGGCGGCCAGCGCCAGCGCGTGGCCATCGGCCGCGCCATCGTGCGTGCGCCCAAGGTCTTTTTGTTCGACGAGCCGCTGTCCAACCTGGACGCGGCGCTGCGCGGCAACACGCGGGTAGAGATCAAGAAGCTGCACGAGTCGCTGGGCGCCACCACCATCTATGTGACGCACGACCAGGTCGAGGCCATGACCCTGGCCGACAAGGTGGTGGTGCTCAAGGACGGCCTGATCGAGCAGGTCGGCTCGCCGCTGCAGCTCTACGACCGCCCGGCCAACCAGTTCGTGGCCCAGTTCATCGGCATGCCTTCCATGAACATGCTGCCCGCCCAGTCGCTGCCGGCCGTGGCGCAGCTGACGGGTGGCCGGCTGCCGGCCGATGGCTTCCTCGGCGTGCGGCCCGAAGGTGTGCGCGTGCACCCGGGCGTCGGCGCCGGCATGCCGGGCCGCGTGGGCCTGGTCGAGGCGCTGGGCGCCGACACGCTGATCCATGTCGACGTCGACGGCGTGACCATGATCGCCCGCCAGAACGAGCGCACCGCGCTGCAGGCCGGCGATGCCGTGGGCGTCGAGATCGACCCGGCCGTGCTCCACCTCTTCAGCCGCGAGGGCCAGGCCCTCGCAACCGCCTGATTCCTTTGACGGAGAACCTTGTCGTGACTTCTTCTTCCGTTGCCGAGGGTGCCGGCCTGGTGGTGCTCCACCTCGGCCTGGGCTCCTTCCACCGGGCCCACCAGGCCGTCTACCTGCAGGCCCTGCACGACCGCGGCGACCGCCGCTGGTCCCTGGCCGGCGCCAACCTGCGGCCCGACATGGCCGACACGATTGCCGCCCTGCAGGCTCAGGGCGGCGCCTACACGCTCGAGACGGCCTCGCCCGCCGGCGAATCCCGCTACGCGCGCATCGAATCGATCCGCGAGGTGATCCCCTACACGCCCGGTCAGGCGGCCATGGTGGCGCGCGGCGCCGACCCGGCGACGCGCATCGTGTCCTTCACCGTCACCGAGGCCGGTTACTACCTGGATGCGGCCCACCGGCTCGACCTGGGCTTCGACGACCTGGCTCGCGACCTCGCGCGGGCCACCCTGGGCGAGGCCGGCGAGACGATCTACGGCGCCGTCACCGCCATCCTGCGCGCGCGCATGGCCCGCAATGCCGGTCCGCTCACGCTGCTCAACTGCGACAACCTGCGCCACAACGGCGAGCGCTTCCGCGCCGGGCTGCTCGAGTTCATCGAACGCCTCGGCGACGCAGCCCTGCTGGCCTGGACCCAGGCCCACACCACCTGCCCCAACGCCATGGTGGACCGCATCACGCCGCGTCCGCCGCCGGAACTGCGCGAACGTGTGCGCCGCGCCACCGGCTGGGACGATGCGGCGCCGGTCACCGGCGAATCCTTCATCCAGTGGGTGATCGAGGACGACTTCATCGCCGGCCGCCCGGCCTGGGAGACGGTGGGCGTGGAGTTGGTGCGGTCGGTTCAACCCTATGAGGAAGCCAAGATCCGCATCCTCAACGCCAGCCACAGCTGCATCGCCTGGGCCGGCACGCTGGTGGGCCTGCAGTTCATCCACGAAGGCACGCTCACGCCGGCCATCCGGCAGATGGCGCATGACTACGTCACCGAGGATGTGATCCCCTGCCTGACGCGCGAGGGCGACAGCCCGGTCGACCTGCCGCGCTATCGCGACGTGGTGCTGGAGCGCTTCTCCAACCCGGCCATCCGCGACACCAACCAGCGGGTGTCGGCCGACGGCTTCTCGAAGATCCCTGGCTTCATCGCGCCCACCGTGCGCGAGCGCTTGGCCGCGGGTGCGGGCATCGGCAGCGTGGCCATGCTGCCGGCGCTGTTCCTGGCCTTCCTGCAGCGCTGGCACCAGGGCACGCTGCCCTATGCCTACCAGGATCAGGGCATGGACCCGGCGGTCGCGCACGCCATCTGCGCCGCGGCCGACCCGGTGGCCGCCCTGTGCGCCGACGCGGGCCTGTGGGGCGAGCTGGCGGGCGACGAGCGACTGGTGTCCGCCGTACGCCGTGCCAGCGACCGCGTGGCGCTGTTCCTGGCCCAGCAGGGGCACTGAGCATGGACGCGCCCATGCGCATCGCCTTCGTCGGCGAATCGCTGATCGACTTCACCGCCGCTGGCGAGCTGGCCTTCCAGGGCCATGTGGGCGGCGCCCCCACTAACAGCGCGGTGGCCTGCGCCCGGCTGGGCGTGCCCACGGGCTTCGTCACCCAGCTCTCGACCGACCTGTTCGGCGAACGGCTGCTGGCCTACCTGCAAGCCAACGGCATCGACACCCGCTTCGTCCTGCGCAGCGATGCGCCCAGCACACTGGCCTTCGTCGAACGCACGCCCACCAGCAACCGCTATGCCTTCTACACGCAGGGAACGGCCGACACGCGGTGGGCGCCGGCCGAGCTGCCCGCGCTGCCTGCGGACTGCCGCTGGCTGCAGTTCGGCTCGATCTCATTGCTGCAGGAGCCCGCGGCCAGCCGCATCACCCAATTCGTCGAGGCCCAGCGTGGCCGACGGCTGGTGCTGTTCGACCCCAATGCCCGGCCCAGCCTGATCCCGGACCTGGCCGCCTGGCGGCAGCGCTGCACGCGCTGGCTGGCCGCCGCCGACCTGGTCAAGATGAGCGACGAGGATGCGCAGTTGCTGGCGCCCGACCGTCCCCTGGACGAGATGGCCGCCGACTGCCTGCGCCATGGCCCGAAGGCCGTGGTCATCACCCGGGGGGGGGAGGGCGCCACGCTGTTCCGGCCCGGTGCCGAGCCGCTCGCGCTGCGCCCGCCGCCCGTTCGCGTGGCCGACACCATCGGCGCAGGCGACACATTCGCGGCCGGCCTGCTGGTGGCGCTGCTGGAGCGGGGCGTGGACACCGCCGAGGCGCTGGCCACGTTGCCCGCCGACGGCTGGCTCGCCGTATTGCGCTTCGCCGGTGCCGCCGCCGCCCTCAACTGCACTGGCGAAGGCGCCAACCCGCCGCAGCGCGCCGAAGTCGATGCGCTGCTGATGCAGGCCTCGTCCTGAAACCTCTGCCGATTCCCCTTGCCATGACGACGCCCGCCGGCTTCCATCTCTACCTCGACAGCGCCGATCTGGCCGAACTGCGCGCCTGCCTGCCTCACCCCGTGGTCCATGGCGTGACCACCAATCCCACGCTGCTGCGGCGTGCCGGCGTCTCGCGCGCGGCGCTGCCCGCGCTGCTGCACGAATGCCTGGCGCTGGGCGCCCGGCAGGTGCAGGCCCAGGTGCAGGCTGCCGACGCGCCCGGCATGCTGGACGACGCGCACGCGCTGCTGACGCAGTTCGCGCCGGGCCAGCTGGTGGTCAAGATCCCGGCCACGCGCGAGGGCCTGCGCGCGGGCGCGCAGCTGGCGGCCGAAGGCCATCCCGTCACCTACACCGCCGTCTATGCGCCGGAGCAGGCACACTTCGCGGCGCTGCTCGGCGCGGCCTATGCCGCGCCCTACCTGGGCCGGCTGGAGGACAGCGGCGTCGACGGTCTGGCCCTGATCGCCCGCATGCAGGCGCTGACGCTGCAGGCCGGCGGCGCGATGCGGCTGTTGGTGGCCAGCGTGCGCTCACGGGAGGCCTACCTCGCCCTGCTTGCGCTGGGCGTGGGCGCCATCACGATCCCGCCGCGGCTTTTCCCGCAACTGCTCGATCACGACGCCACGCACGAGGCGGAACGCGGCTTCCTCGCGGACGCCCACGCCTGAGCGGCCAAGCGCGCACCTTCCATCACCCATCCGACATCCAAGAGAGTCCTTCCATGTCCCCACGTCTAGCCCAACGCCACGTGCTGATCACCGGTGCCGGCGGCGGCATCGGCCTCGCGATGGCCCAGGCCTGCCTGGCCGAAGGCGCGCGCTGCAGCCTGGTCGACCGCGCCGACGAAGCGCCGGCCGCGGTGCAGGCGTTGATGCAGCAGCATCCGGATGCGCTCGCCTACATCGGCGCCGACATCACCCGCAGCGCCGACATCGCACGCCTGCTGGGCGCCGCCATCGACCGCTTCGGTCCGGTGCACACGCTGGTCAACAACGCCGCCGTGTTCGACCTGGCGCCGCTGCTGGACAGCGACGAGGCCTCCTTCGACCGCCTCTTCGCCGTCAACGTCAAGGGCCTGTTCTTCGTCATGCAGGCCGTGCTGCGGCACATGGTGGAGGCCGGCACGCAGGGCGCCAGCGTCATCAACCTGGCCTCGCAGGCCGGCCGGCGCGGCGAGGCGCTGGTGTCGCACTACTGCGCCACCAAGGCGGCCGTCATCAGCTATACACAGAGCGCGGCGCTGGCCATGGCGCCGCACGGCATCCGCGTCAACGCCATCTCGCCCGGCGTGGTGGACACGCCCATGTGGGCGCACGTGGACAGCCTCTTCGCCAAGGCCGAGGGGCTGCCCATCGGCGAGAAGAAGCGCCGGGTCGGGCTGGAGGTGCCGCTGGGCCGCATGGGCCGGCCGGACGACCTGGGCGGTGCCTGCGTCTTCCTAGCCAGCGACGAGGCCCGCTACATCACGGCCCAGACCCTCAACGTGGACGGTGGCAATGTGATGAGCTAAGGTGCCCGGCGCCGGCCCTCGCGGCCGGCCGTCCGCCAGCCTGCGCCTTTGCCCACGAAGCCTCGACAGCCATGCCCCGTCCCGCCACCGACCCGCGCGCCCACGCCGCCCGTGCGGCCCGGCCACGCCAGCGCCAGCCCGAGCTGGAGCGCGACTTCAGCCGCTCGCCCGCGCTGGGCTACGAAAGCGCGGACGAAGCGGGCCTGGTGCGCTGCCTGGCCCACGGTTATCCGACGCCGCTGGCGCGCTGGCACTTCCACGACGAGTACGAGCTGCACCTGATCACCGCCACCTCGGGCAAGGCCTTCGTGGGCGACTGGATCGGACCCTTCCAGCCGGGCCATCTGGTGCTGTGCGGGCCGCGCCTGCCGCACAACTGGGTGTCGCTGGAGACCGGCGAGGACGGCGTGGCCGAACGCGACCTGGTCATCCAGTTCCGGCATGAGCCGCTGCAGCGTGCCTGCGAGGAACTGCCCGAGCTGCGCGAGTTGATGCCGCTGCTGGAGCGGGCGCGCAGGGGCGTGGAGTTCTTCGGCATGTCCGAGCAGGCCCGCACGCACTGGGACCGCATCAAGGCCGCGCGCGGCCTGGAGCGCTTCAGCCACTTCTGCGCCTTCATGGCCGATCTGGCGCACTGCCGGGACTACCGGGTGCTCTCGACCGTGCAGATCCAGGGCGCCGAGGGCGACGCCGAGGTCGAGCAGATCAACCGCATCGTCAACCGCATCACCGCCAACGTGGCCGAGCCCATCAGCGCCGGCGACGTGGCGGCCGAGCTGGGCATGAGCGAGTCGCGCTTCTCGCGCTTCTTCCGCCGCTCCACCGGCAACAGCTTCACCGACTTCGTGAACCACGTGCGCATCAACAGCGCCTGCCACCTGCTGATGCAGACCGACCATTTCGTGACCGACATCTGCTACCAGGTGGGCTTCAACAACGTGGCCAACTTCAACCGGCGCTTCCTCGAGATCAAGGGCATGACCCCGACCGAATTCCGCCGCCAGTCGGACCATCGCTTCCGCGGCAGCCACTGACCGAGAAACGCACCGCATGTATCTGGGACTGGACCTCGGCACGTCCGAACTGAAGGCGCTGCTGCTGGCCGACGACCACCGCATCGTGGCCACGGCCGGGGCGCGGCTCGAACTCAGCCGGCCACATCCGCTGTGGGCCGAGCAGGCGCCCGTGCAGTGGGCCGACGCCCTTCACACCGTCATGGCCGAACTGCAGACCACGCAGGCTGCGGCGCTGGCGCAGGTGCGCGCCATCGGCCTGTCGGGCCAGATGCACGGCGCCGTGCTGCTCGACGCCGCGGGCGAGGTGCTGCGCCCCGCGATCCTGTGGAACGACGGCCGCAGCGCCACGCAGTGCGCCGCGCTGACGCAGGCCGTGCCGGGGCTGGCGCAGATCACCGGCAACCTCGCCATGCCCGGCTTCACCGCACCCAAGCTGCTGTGGGTGCGCGAGCACGAGCCCGACGTCTTCGCCCGCACCGCCCGCGTGCTGCTGCCTAAAGATTGGCTGCGCTTCGTGCTGAGCGGCGAGGCGGTGAGCGAGATGTCCGACGCCGCCGGCACGCTGTGGCTGGACGTGGCACGGCGCGACTGGTCCGACACGTTGCTGGTCGCCACCGGTCTCACGCGCGCGCACATGCCGCGTCTGGTCGAGGGGAGCGCCGTGTCGGCCTGGCTCGATCCGGCCCTGGCGGCGCGCTGGGGCGTGGGCACGGCCCACGGCGGGCGCGTCGCCATCGCGGGCGGCGGTGGCGACAACGCGGCCAGCGCGGTGGGCATGGGCATCGTGCGGCCAGGCGAGGGCTTCGTCTCGCTGGGCACGTCCGGCGTCATCTTCATCGCGGGGGCCGCGTTCGCGCCGCGCCCGGAGCGGGCCGTGCATGCCTTCTGCCATGCGCTGCCGGGGCGCTGGCATCAGATGTCGGTGATGCTGTCGGCCGCCAGCGCCGTCAGCTGGGCGGCGCGCGCCTTCAACATGGGCGACGAGGCGGCGCTGCTGACGCAGGCGGCGACGCTGGATGAGGCCGCACGGGCCCGGGCGCCGCTGTTCCTGCCCTATCTGTCGGGCGAGCGCTCGCCGCACAACGATCCGCATGCGCAAGGCGTGCTCTTCGGCCTCGCTGCCGGCCACGGCCCGGCCGACATCGCCTATGCAGTGGTCGAGGGCGTGAGCCTGGGCCTGCGCGAGGGTCTGGACACGCTCGCGCCGCCGGCCGACGCGCTGGCGCTGGTGGGCGGCGGTGCGCGCAGCCTGTGGTGGGCCCAGCTGCTGGCCGACATCCTGGAAGTACCGCTGACCCTCGCCGAAGGGGGCGAGGCGGGAGGCGCCCTCGGTGCCGCACGCCTGGCCTGGCTGGCCGATGGCGGCGACGAAGCGCGAGTCTGCGTGCCACCCCCGGTGCGGCAGCGCTTCGAGCCGCGGGCCGGGCAGGCACCGGGTCATCGCGCGCGGTACGCGCGATTCCGCGCGCTGTACCAGGCGCTGCGCCCGCTCTTCGCCGGCTGAACGGCGCAAGGCCTGCGCGCAGGCGGGCGGCCCGCGACTGCCGCCGCAGCAGTCCTCAGACCATCGCGAATCCGCCGGAGGCACCGATGGTCTGCCCCGTGATGAACAGCGCCCGGTCCGAGGCCAGGAAGGCCACCAGCCCCGACACGTCGTCCGGCCGCGACAGCCGGCCCACGCCCTTGGAGATGGGGTAGATGCCCAGCATCTTGGCCAGCAGCTCGTTGTTCTGCGGCGTCGCGTCCACATGCAGCGGGCCGTCCTTGATGCCTTCGTGCGAGACGGCACCCAGCGCGATGGAGTTGACGGTCACCGCATGGCGGCCATGCTCCTTGGCCAGCGCCTTGGCAAAGCCGGCGATGGCCGCCTTGGCGCCGGAGTAGACGGCCATGTTGGCCTCGCCGATGCGGCCGGCCTCCGAGATGATGTTGACGATGCGCCCGCCCTTGCGCGCCACCATGCCGGGCAGCACCGCGTGGCAGCAGTGCAACGTGCCGTAGACGTTGAGGTTGACGATCTTGGCCCAGTCCTCCACCGGCATGTCGATGAAGGCCGGCGTGCGGCCGCCCTTCTCGCGGCGCTCGGGGATGATGCCGGCGTTGTTCACCAGGATCTCCACCGGCGCATCGAAGTGGCTCGCGGCCTGGTCCACCATGGCCCGCACCTGATCGGCCTGCGTGATGTCGGCCGGCGCGGCCAGGGCCTCGCCGCCTTGGTCGCGGATCTCGGCGGCCACCGCTTCGGCGCGCGGCGCGAACAGGTCGTTGACCACCACCCGCGCGCCCTCGCGCGCCAGCTCGATGCAGATCTGGCGGCCCACGCCCTGGCCGCCCCCGGTGACGAGCGCGACGCGGCGCTCCAGATTGAGTTTCATGGTGCTTCCTTGTGAATGATGGGAATGGAGAGGCCGCGCTTCAGCGGCCCTTGAAGACAGGCGCCCGCTTCTCGACGAACGCGCGCATGCCTTCCTTTCGGTCCTCGCTGTCGATCAACATGGCGGCGGCATAGCGCTCGATCTCCAGGCCGCTGTCCAGGTCGGTCTGCATGCCGCGGTTGACCGCGCGCTTGATGAGGCGGATGGACAGCGGCGGCATCGCGGCGACGGTGCCGGCCAGCTTCATCGCCTCGGTCATCAGCTCTGCGCCGGGGCAGACCTGCGTGACGATGCCCATCTGCAGGGCCTGGGCCGCGTCGATCTGGGCGGCGGTGAACATCAGGTGCTTGGCGCGGGCCTCGCCGATCAGCCGCGGCAGCCGCTGCGTGCCGCCGGCCGCGGGCAGGGCGCCGATGCGTGCTTCAGGCAGGCCGAACTTCGCATGGTCGGCCGCGATGCGCAGGTCGCAGCACAGCGCGATCTCCAGGCCGCCGCCCAGGGCGACACCGTTGATGGCGGCGATCACCGGCTTCTCGAATTCCTCGATGTCGCGCAGCAGGTCGTGCGTGGCCTTCTGCGCGACGAAGAAGTCGTTGGCGCTGATCTGGTGGTCGGCGCGCTCCTTGATGTCGGCGCCGGCGCAGAAGGCGCGGTCGCCCGCGCCGGTCAGCACGACGGCGCGCACGCGCTCGTCGGCCCGCGCCAGCTGCAGGAAGGCCTGCGCCAGGTCGGGCTTCATCGTGCTGCCGATGGTGTTCATGCGCTCCGGGCGGTTGAGGGTGATCACGGCGACCTGGCCCTGCACCGCATAGGTGAGGGTGCCGAGGTCGACGTGGTCGGGGGCCGTGGCGTGGGGGGTCATGCGGCGGCTCCTCCTTCAGGCGTCCGGGGCGGAAAGAACATGGGCGATGGCCACCGAGCCCAGCCCGATCATGTGGGCCATGGCCCAGCGCGAATGGCTGTGCTGGCGCTCGCCGGCCTCGCCGCGCAGCTGCCGGGTCAGCTCGGCGACCTGGCCGATGCCGGTCGGCCCCAGCGGATGGCCCATGCCGATCAGGCCGCCCGAGGCATTGATGGCGCAGCGCCCGCCGATGCGCGAGTCGCCGCGCATCAGGAAGCTCGCGCCCTCGCCGGGCGGGCACACGCCGATGGCCTCGCTGTAGAGCAGCTCTTCCACCGAGAAGGCGTCGTGCAGTTCGAGCAAGTCCAGCGTCTGGGCCGAGATGGCCGCCTGCGCGAGCGCCGACTGCGCGCTGCTGCGCACCAGGTCGACGGCGGCCTGGCCGTAGGCGGTCTCGGGCGTCTCGCTGCAGGCGGTGGAGGCCCGCACGCGCACGCAGCGCTTCGGGTCCAGGCCCAGCCGGCGCAGGGCACGGCCCGAGACCACGATGGCCGCCGCGGCGCCTTCGCCGCGCGGGCAGCACTGCTGCACCGTCAGGTCGCCGGCCACGCGCGGCGAGGCCAGCACCTGCTCCAGCGTGCGCGGCTTGCGGTACTGCGCATAGGGGTTGCGCGAAGCGTTGCCATGGTTCTTGACCGCCACCTGCGCCATCGCGGTCGCGTCGGCATTGCGCTCGCGCAGGTAGGTGCGGGCCATCATGGCGAACTTGACCGGCGGCACGTTGGCGGTGTCGCTCAGGTGCGCGAGGCCGTCCTTGTCGGCGGCGCGGCGGCCGTCGCCGTGCTTGTCCACGCCCACGGCCAGCACCACGTCGCTGACGCCACGCGCCACTTCCAGGCAGGCCTGCCGGAAGGCGAAGGAGCCCGAGGCCGAGGCGTTCTCGACCTGGGTGACGGCCAGCCCGGTCGAGCCCAGGTGGCGCAGCATCACCCGCCCGGCCGCCATGCCGATGGAGGTGGTGCCGATGTAGGCGCTGTTCACCTGCGGCCAGGCCAGGCCCGCGTCGGCCAGGGCCTGGCGCACGGCGGTCAGGCCCAGGTGGGTGTAGGGCGTCTCGGTGGGGAACTGGTACGCATGCATGCCGATGCCGGCCACGTACACGCCCTCGTTGTCGTCGATCCAGCTGCTCATCGCTGCGCCTCCGTGGCCGGCACGAAGCGGCAGTCGAACACCTCGCCCGCGGGCAGGGGATGGGCCACGGCGCGCAGGGGCATGCCCACGTGCAGCTGCGACTCGTCGGTGGTGGCCATCACGCCTTCCTCGATGGGGCCGTCCTCGCCCAGGCGGATGTCGGCGGCGATGCGCGGCACCTCCATGCCGGGCAGCAGGGGCACGTGCAGGGTCACGAACTCCAGCAGCGTGCCTGTGCCAGGGCGCGTGATGCGCTCGGCGTCCTTCATGGGGTCGCCGCACTGGCTGCAGCCGGGCGCGTCGGCCGGAAAGGCCAGGTGCCCGCAGGCGGGGCAGCGGGCGAAGACGAAGTCCAGCGATTCGCCATCGGCAGCGAGCTGGTAGAGCGTGGGATGGCGGGGCTGGTAGCCCCGCAGGTCGAGGGTCATGGGAATCCTTGGGATAGAAGAGGAAAGGGGAGTCGAGGCCGTCAGTCGACCTTGGCGCCCGAGTTCTGCACGACCTCGCGCCAGCGGCTCATCTCCGACTTGACGAAGGCGTCGAGCTTCTCGCCGCGCATGCCGCGCATGGGCAGGCTGCCGTTCTTCTCGCTCACGGCGACGAACTCGGGGTCGACGATGGCGGCGGCCACGGCATCGGCGAGCCGCTGCACGACCGGCGCGGGCGTCTTGGCGGGCACGAAGACGGCACCCCAGGCGGTGGAGTCCGCGCCGGAGATGCCCAGCTCGCCCAGCGTGGGCAGCTGTGGCACGTTCGACAGTCGGGTCTTGCTGGTGACGGCCAGGGCCTGCAGCTTGCCGGCCTGCACGAAGGGCATCACCACCGCGGCGTAGTCGAAGGCCATGTCCAGGTTGCCCGCGATCAGGTCGGTCAGGGCCGGGCTGCTGCCCTTGTAGGGCACGTGGGTGATCTTGATGCCGGTGGCGGACTGGAACAGCTCGGCCGTGAGGTGCGTGCCGGTGCCGGCGCCGGCCGAGCCGTAGTTCAGCTTGCCCGGGTTCTGCTTGGCGTAGGCCACCAGCTCGGGCACGGTCTTGAAGCTGCGCGAGGGGTTGATGACCAGGACCAGCGGCGACTCCGAGATGCCATGCACGGCGACGAAGTCCTTGACCGGGTCGTAGCGGATGTTCTTGTAGAGCGCCAGGTTGGCGCCGTGGGTGCCCTGCGTGCCGTAGAGGAAGGTGTAGCCATCGGCCGGTTGCCGCGCCGCGTACTCGGCGCCGATGGAGCCGCCCGCGCCCGGCCGGTTGTCCACCACCACCTGCTGGCCCAGCTTGTCGCCCACCTTCTGCGCCAGCACGCGGGCGGTGTTGTCGGTGATCCCGCCGGGCGGGAAGGGCACGACGAAGGTCAGTGGCTTGGTGGGCCAGGCGTCGTCGGGCGCGGCGGTGGCATGGCCGTGGGCGACGAGCGCCGCCAGGGTCAGGGCGAGGGTGTGGAAAGTGCGTTTCATGGATGTCTCCGGTTGCTCTTGATATTCGGTATGCCGTAGACTACTTCAACACCTCGTAGAAAAGCAAATCGAAATCGATGAATTCGCAGCGCAATCGCCAAAGGTCAGCCCGATGCGGTAATCGGCATGGTCTGTACCATCGTGCATTTCTACGAAATATCGGAGAGGCGATGCCCACCCTTGTCCCTGCCGCTGCCCGCACCATGACCCTGCTGGAGGTCTTTGCCCGCGAGAAGCGGGAGCTGTCCAACTCCGACCTCGCGCGGCTCATGGACCTGCCCGAAAGCAGCTGTTCCGACCTGCTGCACACCCTCCACGAGCTGGGCTACCTGCTGCGCACGGCACGCAGCCGGCGCTTCTATCCCACCGCCCGCCTGCTGGCCGTGGCCAAGGAGATCTCGGCCAGCGACCCGCTCTATGCCGTGGGCGCCGAGGCCAGCGAGCTGCTGCGCGACCGCACCGGCGAGACCGGCCTGTGCGGCCGGCTGGAAAACGGCATCGTCAAGGTGATCGCGCTCAGCGAAGGCCGCCATCCGCTGCGCTACATGCAGCACGTGGGCGACAAGCTGGCACTGCATGTCTCCGCGCTGGGCAAGGCGATCCTGTCCATCGGCACGCCCGAAGAGGCGGCGCGCCAGCTGCGGCTCAAGCCGCTGCGCAGCCTGGCCTCGGGCACGCTGACCGACCTGGCTGCCCTGGAGGCCCAGGTGGCGCAGGCCAAGGAACAGGGCTGGATCTGGATCGAGAACGAAGGCAGCGAAGGCCTCACCGCCGTCGCCGTCGCCGGCCAGATCGGCGGCGAGGCCATCGCCCTGTCGGTGGCCGGCCTCACCGACCGCATGCGCGCCCAGCGCAGCCTGTGCATCGAGGCCCTGCAGGAAGTGCAGGCCCTCGTCTTCCGCAAACACGCGGCCGCGGCCGAAGCCGCGGCGTCCGCCGAATCCCCCGCGCCCACACCTTCCAGACGAACCAAGACCCGGGCCTAGCGCCACCCCGGCACGGCCCCCAGGCCGGCCATCCATCCGACCACCCAGGAGACAAGACCATGTTCACCCTTTCTTCCGAGCAGTCCATGCTGCGCGACAGCATCCGCCGCTTCATGAAGGCCGAGATCGCGCCCATCGTGTCGCGCCACGACCAGGACCGCACCTTTCCCTTCGAGGTGCTCGGCAAGCTGGCCGAATTCGGCTACCTGGGCGGCCGCCTGCCGGAAGAGGAAGGCGGCATGGGCATGGACCAGCTCACCTGGGCCCTGCTGATGGAAGAGGCGGGCTATGCCTGGCTGTCGCTGCGCACCATCCTCAACATCACCAACGCCGCGATCAACAAGCTGGCCCAGGAGGCCACGCCAGAGCAGAAGGAGCGTTTCCTGCGCCCGCTGCTGACCAATCAGCGCCGCTGCTTCAGCGCCATCAGCGAGCCGGGCACCGGCTCCAACATCGCGCAGGTGCAGACCCGTGCCGACCTGCAGGGCGACCATTACGTGCTCAACGGCCGCAAGCTGTGGATCACCAACGGCGCCTTCGGCGACTTCGGCATCGTGGTGGCGCGCACCTTCAGCCCGGACTGCCAGGGTCAGCTGTCGACCTTCCTGGTCGAGCGCGACGTGTCGCCCTTCGAGGTGCGGCGCGTGGACACCATGGTGCTGCGCAGCACCGGCACCGCCGAGCTGAACTTCGACAACGTGCGCATCCCGCGCGAGAACCTGCTGGGTGAGGAAGGCAAGGCCCTCAAGAAGATGCTGATCGGCCTGGACAGCGCCCGCGTCAACATCGCCATGGGCGCGGTGGGCGCGGCGCAGTCGGCGCTGGACCTGTCCATCGACTATGCACGCACGCGCACCCAGTTCGGCAAGCCCATCGGCAGCTTCCAGCTGGTGCAGAAGCTGATCGTGGACATGACGATCCGCGTTGAGGCCGCCCGCGCGCTGGGCCTGCGCGCCGCCGCGGCGCTGGACTCCGAAGGCGAGGCCCGCACGGCCGCCTCCATCGCCAAGCTCTACGCCACCGAGGCCGCGCACGAAGTGGCGAGCATGGCGCTGCAGGTGCACGGCGGCCTGGGCTATGCCACCGACTACCCCATCGAGCGCATCTTCCGCGACACGCGCGGCGGCACCATCCCCGAGGGCACGACCGAGGTGCAGACCCTGATCGTGGGCCGCGAGATCCTGGGCATCTCGGCCATCGCCTGAGCCGCAGGAGCACGCATGACGACCTCCTCCCAACGCGCCGACCTGGCGCGCCTGATCGACCCTGCCTGCATCGCCCTGGTCGGTGCCTCCGACCGGCCCCACAGCATCGGCGGCCGTACGCTCACCAACCTGATCGACCACTCGACCCTCCGCGGCGAGCTGTACCTGGTCAATCCCACCAAGACCGAGCTGCGCGGCCGGCGCTGCTGGCCCAGCATCGCCGCGCTGCCGCAGACGCCCGACGTGGCCATCATCGCGGTGCCCGCGGCCGGCGTGCTGGCCGTCGCCGAGGAATGCGCGGCCCGCGGCGTGCCCTATCTCGTCATCCTGACCTCCGGCTTCGGCGAGGCCGGCGCCGAGGGCGAGCGCGCCCAGCAGCGCCTGAAGGAGATCGCCGACGCCGCCGGCATGCGCATCTACGGGCCCAACTGCCCGGGCCTGTGCAACATCAATGCGCGGCTGGGCATGACCTTCTCGCCCTCCTTCCCGCACGACCTGGTGCCCGGGCCCATCGGCCTGGCCACGCAGGGCGGCGGCCTGGGCCGCAACGTCATGCAGGCCATGGAGCGCGGCGTGGGCATCGGCCTGTGGGCCTCCACCGGCAACGAGGTCGACCTGCAGGTGGCCGACTTCATCCACTACATGGCCACCGCGCCGGACATCAAGGTCATCATCACGCTGCTCGAAGGCATCAAGGACGGCCCCCGCCTGCTGGCCGCCCTGCAGTGCGCGGCCGACAACGGCAAGCCGGTGATCGCGCTGAAGGTGGGCAAGTCCGAATACGGCCAGCGCGCCGCCCAGTCGCACACCGCCTCGCTCACCGGCTCGGCCGAGGTCAACAGCGCCGTGTTCCGCCAGTACGGCGTGATCGAGGTGGACGACATCGACGAACTGGTGGACACGGCCTGGCTCTTTGCCCGTGCGATGCCGCCGGTACAGGAGGCCATCGGCATCTACTGCTCCTCGGGCGGCACGGCCGCGCTCACGGCCGATGCCGTGGGCACCTCGGGCCTCAAGCTCGCCGAGTTCGCACCACATACCCGCGAGCTGCTGCGCAGCCGGCTGCCCGACTACGCCGCCATCGACAACCCGGTGGACACCACCGCGGCCATCCTGGCCGATGCCGACCTGATCGAGCAGACGCTGGGCGCCGTCACCACCGACCCCAACGTGGGCTGCGTGCTCGCGCCCATCGCGCTCGAATACGGCGCGACGACGGTGAGCCTGGCCCACACCATCCGCGCCGCACAGCAGCAACAGAGCAGCACGCCCATCATCCCGATCTGGATGAGCGACCGCCTGGGCGAGGGCTACCGGCTGCTGGTCGAAGGCGGCTTCGCGCCGCCGCGTTCGGTGGGCAAGGCCCTCAAGGCCGTGCAGCGCTGGACCGAGTGGGGCCGCTGGCAGCGTGCGGGCGGGCTGGGCGAGCCGCGCAGGCCGCTGCCCGCCACATCGTCGGTGCCGGCCACGGGCACGATGCGCAACCTGTCGGAGCTGGAGGCCAAGCAGCTGCTGGCGCAGTCCGGCATCGCGCTGCTGCCTGCGGCCGTGGCGGCGACGCGCGAAGAAGCGCGCCGCATCGCCGACGAGATGGGCTATCCGGTGGTCGCCAAGATCGCCAGCCCGGACGTGGTGCACAAGTCCGACATCGGCGGCGTGAAGGTCGGCCTGGCCAGCGGGGCCGAGGTCGAACAGGCCTGGGACGCGATCATGGCCTCGGTGCGCCAGCACAAGCCCAAGGCCGCCATCGACGGGCTGCTGATCGAGAAGATGGCGCCGCGCGGCGGCTTCGAGCTGATGGTGGGCGTCACGCGCGACCCGGTCTTCGGCCATGTCATGACCTTCGGCCTGGGCGGCATCTATGTGGAGCTGCTGCGCGACGTGACACGCCGCCTGCTGCCGCTGCGGCCGGCCGATGCCAGCGCCATGGTGCGCGAGATGCGCTGCTACCCGCTGCTGCAGGGCGCGCGCGGCAAGCCGCCGGCCGACGTCGCCGCGCTGGAGCGCCTGCTGCTCGCCGTCTCGGACTTCGTCATGGCCCATGCCGAGCGCCTGGAGGAGATGGACCTGAACCCGGTGTGGGTGGGCAGCGAGGGCGAAGGTGCTCTGCCGCTGGATGCGGTCATCGTGATGCTGGACGGCGCATGAGCGGCCAGCCCGCCCCGCCACTCGCCGGCATCACCGTGCTGGATTTCAGCGAGCTGCTGCCCGGCCCTTTCTTCACCCAGATGCTGGCGGAGATGGGCGCCGAGGTCATCAAGGTCGAGCGTCCGCCGCATGGCGACAACGCCCGGCGCCTCGGGCCCGGCGGCTTCGAGGCCGTCAACCGCGGCAAGAAGAGCGTGCTGCTCGATTTGAAGGACGAAGCCGGCCGCGCCCGCGCCCATGCCCTGCTGGCCGGAGCCGACGTGCTGGTCGAGTCCTACCGGCCCGGCGTGATGGCCCGGCTGGGCCTGGACCATGCCAGCCTGCAGGCCGCGCATCCGCGCCTGGTCTACGTGTCGCTGAGCGGCTACGGGCAGACGGGTCCTTGGGCACAGCTCCCCGGCCACGACATCAACTACCTGGCCGCCGCGGGCGTGATGGCACTGTCCGGCGAGCCCGGCGGACCGCCCGCACCCGGCTTCGGTCTGCCGGCCGCCGACCTGTGCGGCGCGATGTATGCGCTGTCGGCCACGCTGGCCGCCCTGCTGCAACGCCGGCACAGCGGCCTCGGCCAGCATCTGGACGTGGCCCTCGCCGACTGCGCCCTGCACTGGATGACGCCGCGGCTGGGCAGCTTCCGCGATGGCGGCACGACCACCCTGGAAGCGCAGCGCGGCATGGCGCTGGTCAAGCCGGCCTACGGCATCTTCCGCTGCCGCGACGGCCGGCACCTGTCGGTCGCCGCGCTGGAAGACCACTTCTGGGCGCGGCTGTGCGAAGTGCTGGACATGGGCCCCTTCGCCGATGCGCGCTACCGCGGCTTCGCGGCACGCAAGGCCGAGGCCGAGGGCATCAATGCGCAGCTGGCGGCGCAGGTCGCGGCGCTGGATGCCGACGCCGCCTTCGAGCGGCTGGCGCGGGCCGACCTGCCGGTGGCGCCGGTGGTGGCGCCCACCGAACTCGTCGCCACGGCCCAGTTCGCAGACCGTGGCCGCTTCCTCGGCCGCGAGCCGCTGGCGGCGGTGCCCTTCCCGGTGGGCCTGCGCGGTGTCGATCCGCACGCGCTGTCCGGCGCACCCGCGCTGGACAGCGCCAGCGCTGCGCCATGACGCCCGCCCTGCTACAGACGCGGCTGACGCAGCTGTTCGGCATCCGTCATCCGGTGCTGGGCGGCGGACTCATGTGGCTGTCCGATGCCGCGTACGTGGGTGCGCTGGCACGCGCGGGCTGCATGGGCTTCATGACGCCACGCTCCTTTGCGGGCGAGGCCGAATGGCGCACGCAATTGCAGCGTTGCAGCGATCTGTCGCAGGGCCAGGCCTTCGGCGTCAACCTCACGCTCTCCGCCCGGCCCGAGGCCAATGCCGAGGTGCCGCGCTGGCTGGACATGGCGCTCGCCCACGGCGTGCGCCATTTCGAGACGGCCGGCTACGGCCCGCAGGCCCTCATCGAAACCATCCATGCGGCAGGCGGCATCGTGGTCCACAAGGCCTCCAGCCTGCGCCATGGCCTGGCGGCGCAGACGGCCGGTGCCGATGCGATTGCGCTCGTGGGCATGGAGGAGGGCGGCCATCCGGGCATGAACGAGCTGCCCACCATGCTGATGGGCGCGCTGGCACGCGAACGCATCACCGTGCCGCTGGTGCTGGGCGGTGGCATCGGCCACGGCCGGCAACTGGCGGCCGCGCTGGCCCTGGGCGCGGACGGCGTGCTCATGGGCAGCCGCTTCCTGGTCTGCGAAGAGATCTCGGCCCATCCGGCCTACAAGGCGCACCTGGTCGACTGCGACGAGCACAGCACCGTGCGCCTGCTGCAATCGCTGGGCAACACCTGGCGCGTGCTGCGCAACGAGACGGCGCGCCAGATCGAAGCCATCGAACGCGCCGGCGCCACCGACCACGCGGCCTTCGGCGGCCTGATCGCCGGCCGCCTGGCGCGCGACGCCTGCTACGAAGGCGGCGACTGGCAGCAGGGCATGCTGTCCCTGGGCCCCGCCATCGCCTTCGCCCACCGCATCCAACCCCTGGACGCCATCGTCGACGAGTTGCTGGCCCAGTGCCGGGACGCGATGCGCGCCCTATCCCCCCTGCTGCCATGAACGATTCCCTGGACTTTCTCGGCCGCCTGGCCCTGCCCGTGATCGCCGCGCCCATGCTGCGCGTGTCGGGCATCGAGCTCGTGTCCGCCGCCTGCCGCAACGGCGTGATCGGCGCCTTTCCCACTGCCAACTGCCGCTCGCTCGACGAGCTGGACGCGTGGATGTCGCGGCTGGACGACGAGGCCCGCACCGGCGGCGAGACGGTGGCGCCGTACTGCCCCAACCTGATCATGCGGCGCGACCCGGCCAAGGTCCGGGCGGAGGTCGACCTGATCGCCCGCCATCGCGCGCGGCTCGTCATCACCAGCGTGGGCTCGCCCTCGTCCGTCGTGCCGGTGCTGCACGACGGCGGCTGCCGGGTCTTCGCGGACGTGGCCTCGCTGCACCATGCGGAGCGGGCCATCGCGTCCGGCGTGGACGGCCTGGTGCTGCTGACCGCCGGCGCGGGTGGCCACACGGGCTGGGCCAATCCCTTCGCCTTCGTGCGCGCCGTGCGCCGCGTGTTCGACGGCCCCATCGTGCTGGCAGGTGGCATGGCCGACGGCGTGGCCCTGCGCGCGGCGATGACACTGGGCTGCAACCTCGGGATCATGGGCACGCGCTTCATCGCCACGCAGGAAAGCCTGGCGAGCGAGGGCTATCGCCAGATGCTGTGCGACGCCGGCATCGACGACGTGCTGCTGACGCGCGCCTTCACCGGACTGCCGGCGAGCTTCCTGCGCCAGTCGGCCGAGCGGCTGGGCATCGACGTGAACACGCTGGATGAAAGCACGTCGGTGGAAGAGGCGCGCCGCCGCTGGGGCGGCGGCTCGGAAGGCGCGGCCAGCCAGCGCTGGACCGACATCTGGAGCGGCGGGCACACGGTGTCGGCCGTGCGCGAGGTGCAGAGCGTGGAAGCGCTGGTGCGAGAGCTGCGGGCGGAGTACGAGAGCGCAGCGCACTGAGGCCGCGCGCCGCTGGCTGCGCGATTCAGCGCCGCCGGCTCGCGGGCCTGGGATCGGCGCTGAAGGCGGCGACGGAGGCCCGCTCTTCATAGCGCAGTTCGACGCGCTCGCGCCGCGCCGGCAGGCCGGGCTCGGCGATGCGGTCCACCAGCAGCCGGGCCAGGCGCCGCGCCGCGTCCGCCATGTCGATGGTCAGCACCGACACCGCGGGCTCATGGTCGCGGGCGAAGGCGGTATCGCCGATGGCGACGATGGAGACGTCCTGCGGCATGCGAAGCCCGCGCGACGCCACCGCGCGCAGTGCGCTGTTGAGCATGTGCGTGCCCTGCACGATCAGCGCCGTCGGCCGCGCGGGACGCGCCAGCAGTTCGACGATCTCGTCGAAGGCGGAGGCCGTCACGCTCTGCGCCTGCACGATCAGGTCGGGCACCGGCAGGCCCGCGGCGGCATAGGCCGCCCTGTAGCCCTGGATGCGCCGGCGAACAGGCCGCGTCTCGCCTTGCCACAGCACCAGCGCGACGTCGCGGTGGCCCAGCGCCATGAGCCGCTCCACCGCCGCACGCACGCCGGCCGCATGGTCGATGACGACGCTGTCGTGCGCACCCGGCAGTTCGCGGTCGAAGACCACGGCCGGCATGGGCAGCGTCCGCAGCGCCTCAACGAGTTCGGGGCTGCGCTCGTTGCCGGGCGCCAGGACCACGCCGTCCATGCCGCGCTGCATGAACATGGACAGCGTGCGCAGTTCGCGCTCCAGGTCGTTGGCCCCGTTGGCCAGCAGCGGCAGGTAGCCGAGCGCGAGGAACTCGTCCTCCAGCGCCCGGAAGACCTGCGCATACAGCGGGTTGCCGATGTCCGGCAGCAGGCAACCCACCGTGCGGCTGAGCCGGGAGCGCAGGGCCTGCGCCGCATGGTTGGGCCGCCAGCCCAGGGTGGCGGCGGCCCGCTCGACCTTCTCGCGCGTCGCCGCCGAGGCGCCCGCGCCGTTCATCGCACGCGAGGCACTGCCCAGCGATACCCCGGCCAGCCGCGCCACGTCGCGCAGGTCCACGCGTCCCTTGTCTGCCTTCATCCGGATACGTTTCCAGTCCACACCATGGCTGCATCTTAGGTGACAGCAGTCGAGGGTTAGCGCTAGGCCGGAAACGTTTCCAATTCGGCACGATGCAGCCTTTCCGAAGCGTTGCAGACAGCCCAAGGAGACCTCGCACATGTCCTCATCCGCCCCCGCCATCCAGCCCGATGCCCAGCTCTACGACGAGGCGCTGGGCCGGCTCCGCCCCTCGTCCGGCCGACTGGCAGGGCGCCGCATCCTGGTGGTGGGCGCCGGCCAGCGCGACATCGACGATCCGCAGCCGCCCGTGGGCAACGGCCGCGCCATCTCGCAGCTGTTCGCGCATGAAGGCGCCACGCTCAGCTGCGTGGACATCAACCCCGCCGCGCTCGCGCAGACCTGCGCGCTGGTGCGCGAGGCCGGCGGCACCGCGCATGAAGAGGTGGCCGACGTGGCGGATGCCGAGGCCATCCCCGGCGTGGTGGAGCGCGCCACCGCCCGCATGCAGGGCCTGGACGGGCTGGTGATGGTGGTGGGCGTGGCCAGTGGCCTGTCGCTCGATGCGCAGTCGGCCCAGGCGTGGGATGCGGAGCATGCGGTCAACGTGCGCGCCTGCATGCTCTTCGGCCAGCAGGCGTTGCGGCACATGGCGCCGGGCGGCTCGATCATCCTGCTCTCGTCCATCGCGGCGCTGCGCAACTCCAGCTTCAATCCCGCCTACGAGACCACCAAGGCCGCGCAGGTGTCGCTGTCGCGGTCCATCGCGATGGCGGGCCAGGCCAAGGGCATCCGCTGCAACAGCCTGCTGCCGGGCCTCATGGACACGCCCATCGGTCGCGCCGCCACGCGCCGCCGCACCGACCGGCTGGCCATGCCGCTGCCCTTCGGCCGCCAGGGCACGGGCTGGGAGGTGGCGCATGCCGCACTCTTCCTCATGTCGAACGAATCGTCCTACGTGAACGCGCACGCGCTGGTGGTCGACGGCGGGCTGATCGGCGGCATCTCGCGCAAGTGACGGCGTGCCCCAGGACTCCACCATGGCACGCATTCCCTACTTCGATCTGGCCCAGGCGCCCGAAGGCTTCCAGCGCCTGTTGAGCGACCGGCCGCCCCTCAACATCTACCGCATGGTGGCGCACGGCGGCCCGACGGGCGAGGGCTTCCTCGGCCTGGGCAGCGCAATCCTGCGTCGCTCCTCGCTGCCGGCCCCGCTGCGTGAGCTGGTGATCCTGCGCGTGGGCGCCCTGTGCGGCTCGGCGTACGAGGTGTTCCAGCACCGGCGCGTGGCCGCGCAGGCCGGCGTGCCGGCCACGCAGATCGAGGCCGTGCTCTCGGGCACGGACGGCGAGGCGCCCGCCGAGGCCTTCGACCCGCTGGCGCAGCAGGTGCTGCGCTTCACCGACGCGGTGGTCCGGCAGGTGAAGGCGCCCGCCGACTGCTTCGATGCGCTGTCGGCCCAGCTGCCGCACCAGCAGCTGATGGAGATCGTCATGACCATCGGCTACTACATGCTCGTGTGCCGCGTGCTCGAGAACTTCGAGGTCGACATCGAAGACAAGGACCCGCTGGCTGGCTTCTCGCAGTGGTCGGGCGTGCTCGGCACGCAAGCCGCAGGGGCCGCCAACACCGCACAAGGAGACAAGTCATGACCCTGAACCGCCGCCATTTCTCGCTCGCCCTCGGTGCCCTCGGCGTGGCGCCGCTGGCCCGTGCCCAGGCCTATCCCCAGGGGCCCATCACGCTCGTCGTGCCCTTCAGCGCCGGCAGCGTGGTCGACCAGCAGGCCCGCGTCATCGCACGCGTGCTCGCCAGCCGGCTGGGCCAGCCCATCGTCATCGACAACCGCGCGGGCGTGAGCGGCTCACTGGGCGCCGAGGTCGTGGCCCGCGCCGCGCCGGACGGCTACACCCTGCTCATCGGCACGCAAGGCACCCAGGGCACCAACAGCGCCATCTACAAGACCATCCGTTATGACCCGGTGAAGGACTTCGTCGCCATCCACGGGCTGTCGGGCAATGCGACGGTGCTGGTGGTCAACCCCACGCTCAAGATCCAGTCCGTGGCCGAGCTGGTGGCCTACGGCAAGGCCAACCCGGGCAAGCTCAACTTCGGCTCGGGCGGCAAGGGCACCTCAGGCCACCTCTGCCTGGAGCTGCTGCAAAACCGCACCGGCGCGCGCTTCACGCATGTGCCCTACAAGTCCAGCTCCACCGCCCTGGTGGACCTGGTGGCCGGCAACCTGGACGCGATGTTCGACTTCGTGCAGACCTCGGGCCCGCAGATCCGCAGTGGCAAGCTGCGACCCCTGGCCGTGACGCGCAGCCCGCGCATGCCCAGCCTGCCGGACGTGCCGACGATGGCCGAGGCCGGCTTTCCGGGCATCGAGTCCCAGAGCTGGGGCGGACTTTTCGCGCCCGCCAGGACGCCGGCCGCCATCGTGCAGCGCCTCTCCGACGCGGTGGACGAGACCTTGAAGACGCCCGAGGTGCGGCGCACGCTCGAATCGGTGGAGAGCTTCACCATCGACATGCCCCATGCGCAGTTCCAGGCCTACGTGGCCGCCGAGGCCGCGCGGTGGGAAGGCGTGCTGCGCGACGCCGGGATCACGCCCGAATGAGCCGCCTTCGCGTGGCGGCGGTCACCGGTGCCGGCAGCGGCATCGGCCGCGAACTGGCACTGGCCTGTGCGCGCGAGGGCATGGCCCTGGCGCTGACCGACATCGAGGCCACGGCGCTTGCCGAGACCGCGGCACTGGCCGGCGCGCTCGGCGTGCCCGTCATCAGTCAGGTGGGCGACGTGGGCCGCGAGCAGGACGTCGAGGCCTTCGCCCAGGCCTGCGAGGCCGAATACGGCGGCGTGGACTGGCTGTTCAACAACGCCGGCGTGGCCGTGCTCGGCCCGGCTTGGCTGGCGACGGCGGACGACTGGCAGTGGCTGTGGCATGTCAACGTGATGGGCGTGGCCCATGGCGTGCGCTGCTTCGTGCCGCGCATGCTGGCCCGCGGCACGCGCGCGCATGTGGTCAACACGGCCTCGGCCGCCGGGCTCGCCACGCTGGCGGGCTCGGGCGTCTACGCGGCCACCAAGCATGCAGTGGTGGCGTTCAGCGAATGCCTGGCGCACGACCTGCTGCAGGCCGGCGCGCCCATCGGCGTGTCGGTGCTGTGCCCCTCGCTGCTGCCCACCGGCATCCACCAGTCGGGCCGCAACCGGCCCGCCGGTCTCGATCGCACCGTTCCCCCGGCCGCGGCCTACGAGGAGCGGGTGCGGGTCGGCATGGCGGCCTCGCCCATCGGTGCAGCGGAGGTGGCGGCGCTCACGCTCGAGGCCATCCATCAGCAGCGCTTCTACGTGATTCCGCATGCCCACACCGGCGCGTCCGTCGAGCGCCGCATGCATCGCATCCTCGACGACTTCCGCGCCCAGCATCCGCCCACGGCGGAAGGCGGGCCGACCGCTCAACCTTGAAGGAACCCCTGATGACGACCACCCCCGACACCGAACTGGCGCGCCTGGCTGCCCAGGTCGCGCAACTGCAGGCCCGGCTCGACCGGCAGGACGACCTGGACGCCATCCGCGCCCTGCGCAACCGTTACCACGAACTGGTCAACGAGGACGAGGGCCCGCGCCTGTACGAACTCTTCGCGCCCGAGGCCACGGTGGTCTACAACGGCCGGCCGGAGGTGCGGGGCCGCGAGGCGATCCGCCGCTTCTTCCAGGACTTTCCGGTGCAGCATGCGCGGCAGTTCATCCACCAGCACGAGATCGAGCTGCAGGGCGACCGCGGCACCGGTCGCAGCTACATGGATGGCCGCCCCGTCAGCCAGGGCAAGAGCCTGTACGTGGTCGGTCGCTTCGACGACGAATACATCCGCCTCGACGGGCGCTGGCTCTTCCAGCGCGTGGTGCTGACGGTGCACTACATGATCGAGGCCGCCGAGCACTGGGAACACCTGCTGCCCGTGCAGAAGAAGAAGGAGGCCGCCCAATGAGCCTGCCCGCGCTCTTCGACCTGAGCGGCCGCACGGTCGTGGTGACCGGTGCCGCCAGCGGCCTGGGCCTGGCCATCGCCGAGGCCATGCTGCAGGCCGGCGCACGCACGGTGATGACGGACGTGGACGCCGACGCGCTCGCCACCGAGCACCAGCGCCTGCTGGCCGCGCATCCGCTGGCCGAGTCGACCGTGCTCGACGTCACCGCGCCCGGCGCGGTCGATGCGCTGATCGACGATGCCGCCGCGCGGCATGGCGCGCTGGACTGCGTGTTCGCCAACGCGGGCATCAGCGCGGGCCGCGGCTTCATGGTCGACACCGGCCGCCTGGAGAACCTGGACATGGCCAACTGGGACCGTGTGCTGCGCATCAACCTCGACAGCGTGCTGGTGACCGTGCGTGCCGCCGCCCGTCACATGAAGCCGCGCGGGCAAGGCCGCATCGTGGTCACCTCGTCCATCGCCGGGCTGCGCTCGGAGGCGCTGTCGGGCTATGCCTATGTGGCCTCCAAGGCGGCGGTGAACAACCTGGTGAGGCAGGCCGCGATGGAGCTGGCGCCCTTCAACGTGCTGGTCAACGCCATCGCGCCCGGCCCCTTTTCGACCGGCATCAATGGTGGCCGGCTGCGCCTGCCCGAATCGGTCGAGCGCATGCGCACCTACATCCCGCTGGGCCGCGTGGCCGACCCGCGCGAGATCCAGGGCCTGGCCCTGTTGCTGGCCTCGCCGGCCTCCAGCTACATGACGGGCGCCATCATCCCGGTGGACGGCGGCGCCTCGGCGCGGTGAAGGTCCGCATCACGCCTCGCAGGCCCGCGGGCGCACGGGCACCGACGCCTGCGCGACGCGCTCACCGCGGTGTCAGCAAGGCCAGCAGCACGTTGGCCACCGCCACCGTGGCCAATCGCAACTCGTGCAGCGGCACGCGCTCGTCGGCCCGGTGGCCGTTGGCCTCGATCAGGCTCTTGGGGCCGGCACCGAACATCACGGTCGGGATGCCGGCCTCGGCATAGAGCCGCGCATCGGTGTAGAGCGGCACGCCGATGGGCGTGACCGGCTGGCCCATCACCGCGCTGGCCTCGCGGCAGACCAGTTCCACGAAGGCTTCGCTGCCGGGCGCCGGCGCGAAGGGCCGCGCCAGCAGGATCTGCCGCACCTCCGCGCGGATGCCGGGCAGCGCTGCGCAGGCCCCTTCGATCACCTCGCGCAACTCGGCCTCGACCTGCTCGGGTACTTCCTCGGGAACGATGCGGCGGTCGATGCGCAGCGTCAGCCGGTCGGCCACCACGTTGGTGTTGATGCCGCCTTCGATCAGCCCGACGACCAGGGTGGGATGCGTGATGCCCGGCGTGGCCGACGGCCGCCGTGCCAGGCCGTCGCGGTAGCGGTAGAGCGCGGGCAGCAGATGGGCGGCGGCCTCGATGGCGTCGTGGCCGGTGTCGGGCCGCGCCGCATGGGCCGACAGGCCATGCAGCGTCACTTCGAGATGCAGGCAGCCGTTGTGGGCCACCACGACGTGGTGGCTGAAGGCGGCCGACAGCACGTAGTCGGGCCGGCTGAGCCCCTGCGACAGCAGCCAGCCGGGGCCGGTCATGCCGCCGGTTTCCTCGTCGTAGGTCAGGTGCAGCTCCACGCTGCCGGCCAGCGGCAGGCCGGCCGCATGGGCGGCGCGCAGTGCGCGCAGGGCCTGGCCGTAGGTGGTGAAGTCGGACTTGGACACGGCCGCACCGCGGCCGTAGAGCCAGCCGCCCTGCACCTCGCCGCCGTAGGGATCGGTGCTCCAGCCGGCCCCGGGGGGCACCACGTCGCCGTGTGCATTGAGGCCCACCACCGGGCCGTCACCGAAGCGCTCACGCACGATCAGGTTGACCACGCTGCGCATGCCATGGCGCGCGGCCTCTTCGGCGGGCACAGGGTGGCGTTCGACGGTGAAGCCCTGCGCCTCGTACAGGCGGGCGGCCAGCTCTGCATGGGGTGCGCAGTCGCCGGGCGGGTTGTCGGAAGGGCAGCGCACCAGCGCCGAAAGCATGTCGACCTGCTCGTCGAAGTGGTCGTCGATGAAGCCGCGCATCAGCGTGCGGGCGGCCTCGGGCGTGAGGGTCGGCTCGGTCATTCGAGAGAAGGTCAGAAGCGGTCGATGCGAAAGGGCGTGAGGTCCATCCCGGCATCGCCATGCACCAGCAGGTCGGTCACCAGCTTGCCGGCGATGGGCGCCAGCGTGTAGCCGTTGGAGGTCACGGCGTTGTAGAAGCCCGGCACGCCGGGCACTTCGCCCAGGAGCGGCGCGCCGTCGATGTTGACGTTCATGCCCGCCCAGCAGCGCACCATGTGCAGGCCCGCCACCGCCGGCAGCACATGTCGCGCGACCCACAGGCTGCCTTCGAGGCTGTCGCGCACCGCGCGGTTGAGGCGCATGGCCGGATCGAAGGCGGCCGTCCAGCCGCCCCCGATGAGCAGGCCGCCACTGGCCGCCTGCTTGAGGCTGAGGTGCCGGTCGGCGTGGGCGATCAGGTGGTCCACCAGGGGCGGCGCGGGCTCGGTCACGATCATCTGGAGCGGCGCGCCCTGCACCGGGATGCGCACGCCCAGCATCTCGCCCACCGCGCTCGACCAGGCCCCGCTGGCGTTGACCAGCCGGCGCGCCCGCACGGTGCCGCGCGAGGTGGCAAGCACGAAGCCGGCACCGTCGCCCGGCAACCGCTCGATGGACTGCACGTTGCAGCCGCGCACGAAGCGCGCCCCCTGCGCCTGGGCCCGGGTGGCCAGCGCATAGGTGGCGCGCAGCGGGTTGATCTTGCCTTCCATAGGGCACAGCTCGGCGCCCAGCAGGCCCTCGGACAGGGCCGGTGACAGGCGCCGCAGCTCGGTGCCGTCGATCACATGGGCCTCGATGCCATGCTGGCGTTCCAGCGCGGCCTTGGCCTCGATGAAGCGCATGCCGGCCTCGCTGTCGGCCACCATCAGGCCGCCGGTGATCTTGATCTCCAGGTCCTCGCCGCAGTCCTGCTCGATCTGCTGCCACAGCCGCACCGACAGCGGCCCCAGCGGCAGCGTGGCCGCAGCGGGCCCGCCTCCGGCCTGGGCCTTGGCGCCGAAGTCGAAGCTCAGCAGCTGCACATGCAGGCTGCCGGCGTTGGCGCCTGAGGCCTGCAGGTTGAGCTCGTCGCGGTCAAGCACCAGCACGTCCTGGCCGGCCTGCGACAGGTAGTAGGCGAGCGAGGAACCGAGCACGCCTGCGCCGATGACGACCACGTCGGCCTGCATGTCGGGCAGCGGCGCCGTCTCCACGGGCCGGGCCAGGTTGGGCGTGATGGCCGGCTTGTGGCCGCCCCATTCGGGCTTCTCGAAACCCAATGCCCCGGCCGGCACCGGCTTGGCCGGGGGGCGCGGTGCCAGGTACTGCTCGGGCGCCACGGCGCGGCCGGTCATCTCGGTCACCAGTCTGGCGGCGGTCACGGCGCAGTAGCGGCCCTGGCAGCGGCCCATGCCGAGCCGGGTGTTGCGCTTGATGGCGGCCAGCGAGTCGCGGCCGGCGCGGATCTGCGCACGCACGTCGCCGAAGCGGATCTCCTCACAGCGGCACAGCACCGTGTCGTCGGGCAACGCGGCCAGAGAGAGGGGAGGGGCCTGGTAGAGCGTCCACAGGGCGCGCTGGAAGGCCTCGGCGCGGTGCAGGTCGGTGACCGTGCGCGCGTCGGCAGCCACGGTGCGGCCCAGGGCGCGTGCCACGGCGGCACCGGCCAGCGTGCCGCGGGCCAGCGCCACCCGCGCACCGCCCAGGTCGGCACCGTCGCCCACCACGTACACGCCGGGCACGGACGTGGCGCCATCCTCGGCCGTCGTCGTGGCCAGGTGGCCCAGATGCCGGCCGGCCGCGTGGTGCGCGCAGCCCAGCATGCGGGCCAGCTCGGTGGACGGGATGAAGCCGTAGCCGAGGCACAGGGTGTCCACGTCGAAGGCAGTGGTCTGCGATGGCACGGCGTGCCCGGCGACCATCACGCGGCGCACCCGCTCCTCGCCCTCGGCGGCCACCACATGCCGGCCCCACAGCACGGGCACGCCGGCACGGCGCAGCAGCCGCAGGTAGCGGGCGCCCTGCCACACGAGGTCGGGTGCCGCGCGCATCGCCGCGAGGGCGGGCTTGATCTGCGCGGCGGACGGCGCGGGGGCCGACTCCACCACCGCCATCACCCGGGCACCGCCCTGGAGCAGTTCCACCGCCAGCTGCAGGTTGAGCGGGCCGTTGCCGGCGATCAGCACCCGCTCGCCCGGCGCGACGCGGTAGGCGCGCGCCAGGGTCTGGGCCGCGCCGGTGGTCATCACGCCGGGCAGCGTCCAACCGGGAAAGGGCACCGGCCGCTCGTATGCGCCGGGCGCGATCACCAGCTGTCGGCAGCGCACCACCGTCGACCGGTCGTCGATCAGCGCCCCGACTTCCTGCGGCGAGAAGGCTGCCCACACCTGCGCGCCCTGCGCGAAGCGAACGCCAGCCGCCTCGGCCGCGTGTCGCAGAGCGTCGCCCTGGGCGAACTGGCGGTCGAGCGGCACATCGCTGCGATGCGAAGGCGCGAGCGGCTTGAAGTATTGGCCGCCCGGCTGCGGCCGCTCGTCGAGCACGAGCACGGACAGGCCCGTGGACGCGGCCGTGCGGGCCGCCGCGAGGCCTGCGGGACCGGCGCCGATCACCAGCAGGTCGACCGTGCGCTCATCGGGCGCCACGCCCGCCGGCGGGGTGAGCGGACGCAGCGGGTCTTCGGGCGTGCCCGCCGGCATCTGCGACCGGATGTCCTGGCCTTCCTCCACCTTGGTCAGGCAGGCGCGCTGGCTCGCGCGGCCGTCGATGGTGACCAGGCAGTCCTGGCAGGCGCCCATGCCGCAATAGAGGCCGCGGCGTTCGCCGCTGCGCGTGTGGCGCAGGGCGACATGGCCGGCGGCCGTCAGCGCCGCGGCCACCGTCTCGCCCGCAATGGCCGCCACAGGCTGCCCGTCGTAATGAAAGCGGATGGCGCGGCCGGCCGTGCCGATGGCGGGGTGGCGAAGTCGAAGGTCGGTCATCGGCGGAAAAACGGCAGCTGCGAAATCGTGTTGATTTCACATATCGTATACGTATACTGCACGTATACCAATCGTATCGCGACCCTTTTTCGAGCAAGGACCGGGCATGACAGCGTTCCGTGGCACCTATACGGTGCTCATCACCCCTCTCACCGCCGACGGCAAGCATGTGGACGTGCCGGCCTTGAAGAAGCTGGTGAACTGGCAGATCGAGCAGGGGATCCACGGGCTGATCCCGCTGGGCAGCACCGGCGAATTCCTGTCGCTGGACGCCGAGGAACGCAATCTGGTGATCGAGACCTGCGTGTCGACGGCAGCAAAACGCGTGCCCGTGCTGATCGGCACCGGCGCGGAATGGACCGACGAATGCGTGCGCCTGTCGCGCGAGGCCCAGACCATGGGTGCGGACGGCGTCATGATCATTCCGCCCTTCTACAGCACGCCCACCGACGACGAGCTGTTCGAGCACTACCGCAAGGTGGGCGAGGCCATCGACATCCCCATCATGGTCTACAACAACCCGGCCACGGCCAATGTGGACCTCAAGCCCGAACTGGTGGCACGCCTGTCGCGCATCGACGCCTGCCAGTACATCAAGGAGTCCACGCTCGAAGTCACCCGGGTGCGGGACATCATCGAGCTGTGCGGCGACCGCATGACGGTGTTCGCCGGCATCCTGGGCTACGAATCCTTCTGGCTCGGCGCGCAAGGCTGGGTGGCCGTGTGCTCCAACCTCATTCCGAAGGACTCGGCACGCCTCTTCGAGCTGGTGGCCGACGAGCGCGACATGGAATCGGCCCTGGCGCTCTACAAGAAGATCCTGCCCATCGTGCGCTGGGTCGGCGGCCACCGCTATGTCGCCGCCTCCAAGGACGGCCTGGCCATGATGGGCCTGCCCGTGGGCCAGCCCCGTGCGCCGCGCCTGCCGCTGCCGCCCCAGGACCGGGCCGACCTGCGCGCCGAGCTCGACCGCCTGGGCCTGCTCGACTCCATCGCCGCCTGAGCACCGCCGCGCCTCACCCCATTCCCTTCACTTCGACCTGCCCCGAGGACTTCCCATGAAACTGCGCTTCGCCACCGTCGCCGCCGCGGCCCTGCTCGCCACCGGCCTCGCCTCTGCCCAGACCTGCAAGTCGCCCGTGCCCGACTCGGCACTGGTGAAGAAGGGCACGCTGACCATGTCGGTCAACCCGACGCTGCCGCCGATGCAGTTCGTGGACCAGACCGGCGCGCTCAAAGGCATGCGCGTGGAGCTGGGCGAAGCCATCGCCAAGCGCCTGTGCCTGACGCCCGAGTACGTGCGCATCGAGTTCTCGGCCATGATCCCGGGCCTGCAGGCCGGCCGCTGGGACCTGATCAACACCGGCATCTTCTACACCGAGGAACGCGCCAAGCTGATGCAGATGCTGCAGTACGAAGACCAGGCCATCAGCATCAGCACCGCCAAGGGCAACCCGCTGAAGATCGCCAAGCCCGAGGACCTGTCGGGCAAGACCATCGGCGTGGAGATCGGCGGCTTCGAGGAGCGCAAGGCACGCGAGCTCGACAAGGCGCTCACCGACAAGGGCCTCAAGGGCATGACCATCCGCACCTTCGAGAACTTCGCCATGGCCTTCCAGTCGCTGCGCGCGGGCCAGGTCGAGGTGGCGCTGTCGATCGACTCCACGGGTGCCGAATACCAGAAGCGCGGCGACTTCGACCGCGTCCTGTCGGGCCTGTTCCCGACGCCCGTGGCGCTGGCCACCAAGAACAAGGAGCTGGCCAATGCCGTGGCCAAGGTGCTCAACGACATGAAGGCCGACGGCAGCTTCCAGAAGCTGTTCGACCAGTACGGCGTGAAGCCGATCGACGGCCCCGTGGTCGTCAAGGGACCGGCGGCCTGACAGGGCAGGACACCCGTCCCGCGCCGGGACGGGCCTGAAGCGCACCCCCCGCAGGGGTGCCATCGAAGCGACACGAAGGACGCCACATGGGCCAAGGCTGGAGCTGGTCGGGATTCGCCGACTACTTGTTCAACCCCTACATCCTCCAGGGCGCGGTGACGACCCTGTGGCTGACGCTGGCCGCCATCGCGGGCGGCCTGCTCCTGGGCTGCGCGCTGGCGCTGGCGCGGCTGTCGCGCCATGGCTGGCTGTCGGCGCCCGCGCACTTCTACATCTGGGTGTTCCGCGGCACGCCGCTGCTGGTGCAGCTCATCATCATCTACACCGGCCTGCCGCAGATGGGCCTGAAGCTGTCGGTGATCGAATCGGCGCTGCTGGGGCTGATCCTCAACGAGGCGGCCTACCTGGCCGAGATCGTGCGCGGTGGCATCCAGTCGATCCCGGCCGGGCAGACCAATGCCGCGCGGGCGATGGGCTTCACGGGGGCGCAGACCATGCGCTACGTCGTGCTGCCGCAGGCCATGCGGCTCATCATCCCGACGCTGGGCAACAGCATCAACGGGCTGCTCAAGACCACCTCCGTCACCTCGGTCATCTCCATGGAAGAGCTGCTGCGCCGCACGCAGGTGCTGATCCAGGAGAAGTTCATGGTGCTGGAGCTGTTCCTGGTCGCGGCCATCTATTACCTGCTCATGACCACGGCCTGGGACCTGCTTCAGCGCCGCATCGAGCGCCACTTCGGCCGCGCCTACGGGCATGGCACCGAGTCCAGGTCGCACGGACCCGTGCCCGGCGAGGCCGCACTCGAGCAGCGCTGAGGTCCACCCCACCATGGCCCACTACGACCTCATCGTCCGCAACGCGGACATCGCCACCGTCGGCGACCGCTACCGTGCCGACATCGGCGTGAAGAATGGGCGGATCACCGCCATCGCGCAGGACCTCGAAGGCAGCGCCGCCCGCGAGCTCGATGCCGCCGGTCGCCTGGTCACGCCGGGTGGCGTGGACGGGCACTGCCACTTCGACCAGCCCACCAGCGACGGCTCGAAGTTCGCCGACGACTTCGAGACCGGCACCCGCTCCGCCGCCTGCGGCGGCACCACCACCGTGCTGCCCTTCGCGCTGCAGCAGCGCGGCCACAGCATCCAGGCGGCGGTGGACGACTACCACCGCCGTGCCGAAGGCAAGGCCTGCATCGACTACGCCTTCCACCTCATCGTGGCCGACGCCACCAAGGACGTGACGCAGCGCGAGCTGCCGCAGCTGATCGAGAAGGGCTACACCTCCTTCAAGATCTACATGACCTACGACGACCTGAAGCTGGGCGACCGCCAGATCATCGAGGTGCTGGCCACGGCCCGCCGCCATGGTGCGATGACCATGATCCATGCGGAAAACAGCGACTGCATCGCCTGGCTCACCGAACAGCTGCTCGACGCCGGCCTCACCGCGCCGCGCTACCACGCGGCCTCGCGGCCCATGGCCGTGGAGCGCGAAGCCACGCACCGCGCCATCGCCCTAGCGGAACTGATCGACACGCCCATCCTGATCGTGCACGTATCTGGCCGCGAGGCGGTGGAGCAGATCCACTGGGCGCGGGGGCGGGGCCTGCCGATCCATGCGGAGACCTGCCCGCAGTACCTGTTCCTGAGCGCCGAGGACCTGGGCATCGACGAGAACGACCCGATGCACGGCGCCCGCTGCATCTGCAGCCCGCCGCCGCGCGACAAGGCCAACCAGCAGTTCATCTGGAACGGCCTTTCCAGCGGGCTGTTCACCATCGTCTCGTCCGACCATGCGCCCTTCAACATGAACGGGCCCGACGGCAAGCGCGTGGCGGGAGACGATGCGTCCTTCGACCGCATACCCAACGGCATCCCGGGCGTGGAGACGCGCCTGCCACTGCTGATGAGCGAAGGCGTGATGGCTGGGCGCATCGACATCCATCGCTTCGTGGAGCTGACCTCCACCAACCCGGCACGGCTGTACGGCCTGTACCCGCGCAAGGGCACCATCGCCGTGGGCGGCGATGCGGACCTCGTCATCTGGGACCAGTTCGCGCCCGGCGAGGAGCGCACGATCCGCAACGACATGCTCCACCACGCGGCCGACTACACGCCCTACGAAGGCATGAAGCTGCGCGCCTGGCCCGCAACCACCGTCTCGCGGGGCCGTCTGGTGTGGCACGACGGCCGCTTCGATGCCGCGCCGGGCTCGGGCCTGTTCCTGCCCTGCCTGCGGCCACGCGCGCCGCGCGACGGCAATCCACTCGAGAAGTGGCTCTGACCGTCCATTCCGTCCCTGTGTCGGCCTGCTAAGCTTTTGACCTTCGCGCCACGTCGTTCCGCATGCCCACCCTGCCCAGCCCCGCCCAGCCGGCCACCATCACGATCACGCCGCTCGAGGTGCGTTCGACCAGCCTGGCCGAGCAGGCCTACGACCGGCTGCGCATGCTCATCCTCGACCGCAAGATCTCCGGCGGCAGCCCGCTGCAGGAAGGCCGGCTGGCCGAAGAGCTGGGCATCTCCCGCACCCCCATGCGCGAGGCCCTGGTGCGCCTGGCTGGCGAGGGCCTGCTGGTGCGGCGCGACGCGCGCTCATATGCAGTGCGGGCTTTGGGCACCAAGGAATATTTCGACTGCATGCGCGCGCGCGAGGTGATCGAGGGCGAGGCCATTGCGCTGGCGGCACCGCGTATCTCCAACGAGGAACTCGATGCGCTCGAGGCCGAGGTGCGCGCCCTGGACGAGGGCGAGCACGACGAGACGGCGCACTGGCATTTCGACGACAAGCTGCACCTCTTCCTGGCCGGGGCCAGCGGCAACGTGGTGTTCCCGCGGCTGGTGGAAGAGCTGCGGGTGAATGCGCGGCTCTTCCGCCTGCACAGCCCGCTGCATCGGCAGCGCGAGAACCACGACGAGCATGGCCGCATCCTGGAGGCGCTGCGCAGCCGCGACGCCGACCGCGCGCGCGAGGCGATGCGCGCGCACCTGCGCAGCCTGCAGGAAGACGTGCGCCGCGCGATCCTCGACTGAGTGAGCAAACCGGCCCGTCGGCCGCCGCGCGCTAGCCGCCGAACCAGCGTGCGGGCACGATCACCAGCTGCGGGAACAGCACCATCACGAACATGATGGCGAACTCCGCGGCCATGAAGGGCAGCACACCGCGCGTGACCTCGTCCATCTTCATGCGCCCCACGCCCGCCACCACGTTCAGCACCACACCCACCGGCGGCGTGATGAGGCCGATGGAGTTGTTGATGATGAACATCACGCCGAAGTAGACGGGGTCGATGCCCGCCTTGATCACCACCGGCATCAGCACCGGCGTGAGGATCAGGATGGTCGGCGTCATGTCCAGCGCGGTGCCCACCACCATCACCAGCAGCATGATGCCGATCATCAGCAGCACCTTGCTGCCCATGAAGGGCTCCAGCAGCGCCACCACCTTCGACGGCAGGTCTGCCACCGTGATCAACCAGGCGCTGACCATCGCCGCCGCGATCAGGAACATCACGACAGCGCTGGTCTTGGCCGCGGAGACGAACACGTCGCGCAACTGGCGGAAGTTCAGCTCGCGGTAGACGAAGGTCGCCACGGCAAAGGCGTACACCGCGGCCACGACCGCCGCCTCGGTCGGTGTGAACACGCCCATGCGCAGGCCGACCAGGATGATCACCGGCAGCAGCAGCGCCCAGCCCGCCTCACGCGCCGCCAACAGGATCTCGCGGCCACTCTTGCGCGGCGGGGGCGCCACCTTCTCGCGGCGCGCCAGCCAGGCCCATGTGATCCACAGCGCGCCGCCGATCATCAGGCCCGGTGCGATGGCCGCGAGGAAGAGCTTGGAGATCGACACATTGGCCGCCACGCCGAAGATCACCAGCCCGATGCTGGGCGGGATGACCGGCCCGATGATGCCGGTGGCCGCGATCAGGCCGCCTGCGCGGGCCTTGTCGTGGCCGGCGGCGGTCATCATGGGCAGCAGCAGTGCCGTGAGCGCCGCCGCATCGGCCACGGCCGAGCCCGACAGGGCCGACAGCAGGCAGCCGGCCATGATGGTCACGTAGCCCAGGCCGCCGCGGACATGGCCCACCAGCGCGAGTGCCAGGTTGACGATGCGTTTGGAGAGGCCGCCCACGTTCATGATCTCGCCAGCGAGCATGAAGAAGGGCACCGCCAGCAGCGGAAAGCTGTCGGCGCCGCCGATGAGGTTCTGCGTGAGGATCTGCGCGTCGAACAGGTCCAGCTGCCACATGAGGGCCACACCGCTGGCCAGCAGCGCGAAGGAGATCGGCATGCCGATGGCCATGGCCAGCAGCAGCGATCCGATGAACACGGTCAGCGTCATGGCCGGCCCTCCGGGTGATGTGGGTTCTGTCCGGCCTGCGATGCCTGGGCATGGCCCAGCACCTGCGCCAGGGCCGCGGCCTCTTCCGATTCCTGCACGGCGACGAGTTCGTCCTCGCGCAGGCGACCGGTGAGCAGCCGTCCGATGTCGATCAGCAGCAGCAGCCCGCCGCCGACGGCGAACACGATGCCCACGCTGTAGACGATGGCCATGGACAGGCCGGTCACCGGCGCCTCCACGTCCCAGTTGATGCGCGTCTGCACGATGCTGCCCTGCAGCAGCAGCCAGAGCATGTAGAGCATCAGCAGCTGGCTCAGCAGCAGGCACAGCTTCTTGCCCGTGGGCGGAAGGCGGCCGACGACCATGTCCACGCCCAGGTGGGCGCGCTCGTGCAGCGCCACCAGCGCGCCGAGGAAGGTCATCCAGATGAAGAGCCAGCGCGAGACTTCCTCGGACAGCGTGATGCCCGAGTTGAAGCCATAGCGCAGCACGACGTTGCCGAACACGAGCACGACCATCACGGCCAGCATGAGCGCAACCAGGTTCTCCACCGCGCGGCAGGCGCGGTCGATCCAGCGATTCATGGTGAGGATCTCGCGGGGCGCGCCGCGGCGGGCGCGCCCCGTATGAGGGCCAGGCGTCAGCGCCGGGCCTCGCGGACGATCTCGACCAGCCCGCGCAGCGCCGCCAGGTAGGACTGCGGCCCCAGCCCCTGGACCGTGCCGCGCACGGCGGGCGAGATGATGGAATGCGCGCGCCAGCTTTCCCGGGCGGCGATGTTGGACATGTGCACCTCCAGCACCGGGAAGGGCATGGCCTTGATGGCATCGTGCAGCGGCACGCCGTGCTGCGTCAGCCCGGCGGGGTTGACCAGCGCGCCCTGGGCGCTGTCGATGTGCTCGTGCAGGAAGTCGATCAGCGCGCCTTCGTGGTTGGACTGCAGCGTGTGGACCTGCACGCCCAGCTCCTCGGCCAGGGCGGCGATGCGCGCGTTGATCTCCGCCAGCGTGGTGGTGCCGTAGATGTGCGGCTCGCGGCGGCCGAACAGGTTGAGGTTGGGTCCGTGCAGGACGAGGATGTTCATGGAAGCGCTCATTCGGTGGGCCGGGTTCACTGCTTGCGGATGCGGGCCAGCTCGTCCTTGTAGAGCTTGACCATCGCGGGGTCGTACTGCGCGGCGAACTTGTCGATCACCGGCTGGGCGATCTGGCGCATGCGGGCCTGCTGGTCGGCGCCGAGTTCATTGAACTGCGCGCCCTTGGCCTGCAGTTCGCCCAGGGCCTTCTGCGCGGCGGCGCGGCTGACCTGGCGCTGGTAGCCGCGCGACTCGTCCGCGGCCTCGCGCATCCACTTCTGCTCCTGCGGCGTGAGCTGGTCCCAGAACTTCTTGCTCACCAGCACGATGTTGGCGGCATACACATGGTTGGTGGCGCTGACGAACTTCTGCACCTCGTAGAACTTGTTGGACAGGATCACCGAGAAGGGGTTTTCCTGGCCGTCCACGGCCTTGGACTCGAGCGCGCCGTACAGCTCGGCGAAGGGCAGGGGCACGGGGTTGGCCTTGAAGGCCTTGAAGGTGTCGAGGAACACCGGGTTCGGGATCACGCGGATCTTCAGACCCTCCAGGTCTTCCGGCTTGGTGATGGGCTGGCGGCTGTTGGTCACGTTGCGAAAGCCCAGGTCCCAGTAGCCCAGCGCCACCAGGCCCTTCTCGGGCAGCTTGGCGATCAGCGCCTGGCCCAGGGGCCCATCGAGCAGAGCGTCGGCCTGCGCGAAGGTGGCCACCGAGAAGGGAAAGTCCACCAGGCCGAATTCCTTGACGATGCCCGCGAGCGAGGTGGTGGCGGGCGCCGACATCTGCTGCACGCCGCCCTGCAGCGCGGCCTGCTGCTGCATCTCGTTGCCCAGTTGGTTGGACGGGTACTCCTGCACCTTCATCTTGCCGCCGCTCTTGGTCGCGAGCAGTTCGGCGAAGCGCTTGACGCCGAAGCTCACCGGATGGTCGGGGTTGTTGAGGTGGCCGAAGCGGATCACGCGCTCCTGCTGGGCCAGGGCGGGCAGGGCGAACGCGGCCGCGAGGCCCGCGGCGACAAAGGCTCGGACGAATTTCTTCATGGTTGTCTCCATCAGGGTTGGACGGTGGCCGGCCGGTGCAGCCTGCCAGGCGGCGCGATCATAAGCACATGTGGAAAGAATTTCCACAATGAAAATCTATTCGGCGCTTTGGTACAGTCACGGCCGTCAAGAAATTCGCCGACCCTTGTCGGCCGGGAGCCGAACATGAGTGGTGTGATGGAACGCAGCTTCAAGGTGCTCGAATACCTTGCCGACCATCCGCAGGGATGTGCGCTGTCGGTGCTTGCCAGCGAGTTGCAGCTGCCGCTGTCGGCCACCCACCGCATCCTGTCGGACCTGGTGCGCTGCGGCCATGTGCGGCAGGACGAGCGCGATGGGCACTACCAGATCACCATCAAGCTCGCGGCCCTGGGCCTGGCCTTCCTCAGCCGCTCGGGCGTGGTGGACGTGGCGCAGCCGCTGCTGGAGCGGCTGGCCGAGGCGTCGGGCGAGCTGGTGCGTTTGGCCGTGGTCGATGGCGAGGAACTCACCTTCGTGGCCAAGGCCCAGGGTGCGGTGCGCGGCCTGCGCTACGACCCGGACATGGGCCTGTCGGTGGAGCTTTCGTGCAGCGCGGCCGGTCATGCCTGGCTGTCGACGCTGGACGACGACGAGGCCCTGGCCATCGTCGCGCGCCGCGGCCTGGGCAGCCCCAAGAATTTCGGCCCCAAGGCGCCCACCTCCATCAAGGCCGTGATGACCTATGTGAAGTCGGCGCGCCAGCGCGGTTTCAGCATGATCAACGAAGTGTTTGCGCCGGGCATGACCGCGATGGCTGCGCCGGTGGCCGGACCCGACGGCAAGGCCATCGGCGTCGTCACCATCGCGGGGCCCGCGGTGCGGCTCACGGTGCAGCGCATGGAGGCGTTGGGGCCCGCCCTGCTCGAGACGGCGCAGGACGTCTCGCGGGCCAGCGGCGCATCGCCGCTGTTCCGCAAGCGCGCCTGACGCCCGGGTGCGGGCACGGACGCGCGGTCCAAGCCGCACGCCGCCGACACGCGCTCCGCGGCAGTGCCGGACTCAGGGGAGCCGCAGTTCCATACCCAGCCCCGCAGCGACGCCGAAGGTGAGCAGCAGCACAGCCGCCAGCACCACCACGAACACGGCCGCCACCTTGCCAGCCGTGAGCAGCAGCGCCCGCTTGCTGAGGCTCTGACCCTGTTCGTAATGCCACTTGATGGCGAAGAACATGGTGGCGACGAAGACGAGGGCCTTCAGAGCGATGAAGGCGACGGGGACCCATTCCATCGGGCTGATTGGATACGTCGTTGGAACGGGTGGGAACTAGGCAAATTGTCCCAGTGCGCGTTTGGTCGGAGACGGCTTAGCCTGTGCAGATTCTGGCCGGTATTGCGCTCAAGCTCCAATTTCAGTTGCTGTTGGAGGCGTCTGCTTCAGACTGATCTGAGTCAGTCGCAGCCTGGGGCCTGAATGACCGCTCGCACCAGCACCGGTCACTGACGCTCGGCGGCGTCGACCGACTGCTTCATTCCCGAATCCGGTCGCCCGTCCGCTACGACGGTTGAGGCCCGGCGCGACCGACCGCTCTTGTTTACAGCAAGTGGCTCAGTTCGACCCGGAGCGGTCTTCGAGGGGGTCAGTCTTAACGTCGAAAAGCAGCCATTCGACAGCGACCTTCGATCCAGAAGAATCGACGCGACCAGGTGCCCTCGGTATGCCGGATGCCCCGACTAGGGCAAGCAGCACTTCTTGTACTTGCGTCCGCTGCCGCAGTGGCACGGGTCGTTTCGCCCGATCTTCATTTTCCCCGCCTCTCGCACGTACCCGGGAAGGGCATCGCGCACGAGCAGCGGCTCCTTCATGCCTTCGGTGAGTTTGTCCATCTCCTCTGAGGCCTCCCAGGGGAAGTCCAGCGTAGCGCCGAACTGGACATCCCCGGCCGGGCCGACGGAGACACCAAACCACTGAGGTGCACGCAGCTCGTACTTGCGTTTGGCGCAGTGCCTCTCTAACACTGCAATCGCTTCGAGGGATGGCTTGGGATTGCAGTGGAAGCAGACCCCGGAAGGGGGCGTGCGCGACGCGAGCGTTACGTCGTGTCGCTGGCCGTCAACCTGGGTCTTCCTCGTGACGGCCTCGAGCAGCCGATGCACGTTTCTGGACGATTCCTCGTCCATCGACAGCAAGTGGAACCCGAGTTCGAGAGTAGCGGGGTCTGCCCTTGCCTCGAGCTCCTTGATGAGGCTTTCGTACCGAGTCCCGCGCATCTTCGTGAGGATGCCAGCCGGGGTGTCGTCGCCCGGCTGGTTATCCCGGCGGACCAGCATCGCCACGTCCATCGGCTGGGCGAGAGAGTCGTCGAGTATGACGAGGTCGCTCTTCTCATCCAACCAGAGGTTCTTGCTCAGGTGATAGCCGAGCACAGTCAACTCGTGCCCGCTCATCAGCTTGTCCGCGACGTCCACACGCAGCTTCACGTAGCTCAACAGCCGCAACGGGGTCGCCAACATCTCCGTCAACGTGTCAAGAAGGAACACATCCATGACGAACGGAGGCCGAATGACGTCGGTGGTCTGGAACTTCAGCGATTGGCTCGCCTGAAAGGCGAGTGCCGGATAGTGGTCAGACACCAGGCTGACCAGGAAGACCTCCTTGACGTTCACCGGAAGGGCGACTTCGTTCCCCTCGTCGTCCACCAATCGGCACCCGCCGGCGAGCATCTCTTTCGCGCACGTCCAGCCTTGGTCATACGAGTCTTGGATGGCAGCGGCGAAGTCCGCCTTGAGCTGACTATCGTTCCCCTTGCGAGCCGCGATGGTCAGCTTCTTCGCCTTCGCCTGCACGATGATGAGTCGGTCCCCGTAGATGACCAGGACATCCGCCTCTCCCACGATGTCCTTACCGCGATGCAGGTTCACGTTCGTGTGAACGTGCTCGCGACCGAAGACACCAGCCAGGCGGCGCGCAGCAAACTTCTCGGTGAAAGCGCCTCGATGCTTGGCAGCCGTCGCCCGGTAGGTCTTGTCATCCCACATCCAGAAGAACGGAGACTCGTACAAGGCCTCGTAAATCGCGTAGTGCGAGAACAGGAGCACGGTTCCGCGGTCGGTAGGAAGTAGCGGCCGAGCGGCGACCTCGTTGAAGTCTCCGGCCTCCTTGAACCCTGCGTTGTCCCCCGCAAAGAGGAGCGCCTGGAAGAAGGCATCCACCACGTCCTTCGCGACACCGCTGCGGAAGACAACCTCGTCCACCGAGAACTCGAACGCGGGCAGCCAGGTCGCAGGCGGAGCCTTGGCGACTCGCGCGTCCGCAAGGAGGCGCGTTCCCTTCTCGTCCATCAAGTCACAGAACGTCTTTGCGATGGCTCGCGCCTGGCCGCTGGTGAAGCCCATGGTCTTCTGCAGCCATGCGTCATCTGCGCCGTACTTCTCAGGGACGAAGTCCCTGTACTGGAAGGCGTAGGCCGACTCTGTGCCGTAGAAGATGGGCTCTCGCATTCCCGCTCCGCGCCATGGCTCCGGCGGCGCCTCACCGACTTTCACCGCCTCGATCATGGCCGCGAACATCGGGTAGGACATGGCTTCGTGCAGTTCTCGCATCAGCAAATCAGTGCTCCTGACGTACTTCTGGACCACGTCGGGTGGCTGCGGCGACAGGTCCAACGGCTTCTTAGCCATCAAGCCAATCACCGTCGTCAGTTCCGTCCGAATTAGCCGCTCTTTGCTGAATAGCCGGTCCATGTCAGCCGGCTTCAACTCGCCCTGGATGTGTATGACGTTGTCGCGATGACAGAGGTGCGCTACAGCGTGAACATATCCGGGCGAGGCGGCCAGCGTTGCCAGGTCCTCAAGAATCTTGGCCTCTTCCCGCGGTTGCTTCATGGCTCTCCCCTTTGGTTCGCGAGCCCTGTCCACGAGGCCCTGCCGCCGCCGATTGTCCGCATTTCCTAACGGAGCAGTAGGTCACCTAAAGTGCTGGTAGATCGCAGGCGACAACGCCCAGTTATCGCTGCCGTCGCCGCTGCTGGAATGCAAGGTTCTAGCTGTAGCCGCAAGTACGTCGCAAAAGCCGGTCATCCCACAAGCGAAGCAGTTCGTCCCTTGGAACTTTCGTGGCCGTTCATCCATCCTCTTCGAGATGTGGATGCAGCCGGTCAGCTGACATTCGCGAACGGCTGGTTGTGGCCGAATGCGTGAGTCCCGCAGCACGCCAGGCAGCAGCCATTCGTAGCTGACCACGTCCGCCTTGCGTGTGTGGCCAGCGGTCTGTTGGATCAGATCTCTGTTTGCTCAGAGATCTCGAGCGCGTCATCAACCTCGATGCCGAGGTATCGAACTGTCGACTCCAGCTTGGAGTGGCCCAGCAGCAGTTGGACGGCGCGAAGGTTCTTGGTGCGCCGGTAGATTAGCGTGGCCTTCGTCCTGCGCATCGAATGCGTCCCGTAGTCGGCGCGGTCCAGGCCGAGCTCGTCGACCCAGTGTCCGAGGATCCGGGCGTACTGGCGGGTGCCGAGGTGGGGTGAGTCATGGAGCCGGCTGGGGAAGAGGAAGTCATCCGACTTCAGGTCAGCCTGCTTGATCCACGCCTGTAAGGCTTCCCGGGTGGCCAGCGTGATTTCGAACTGGACCGGGCGCTGGGTCTTGTGCTGCAAGACGATGGCTCGCGTGGCAACCTGGTCACCATGACAGATGTCGCGGACCTTCAGCGCGACGAGATCGCACCCGCGCAGCTTGCTGTCGATTCCCAGATTGAACAGCGCGAGTTCCCGCACTCGGTGCTCCATCTGGAATCGGACGCGGAGAGCCCAGATGTCCTTGGGCTTGAACGGGGCTTTCTGCCCGACGATCTTGCCTTTGTTCCAAGGCTCGCGATGAGCATTGCTGCCTGTGGTGCCCATGATGGTCTCCCATCGAGTTGAGGGCCATACAAGATGCGCCGACTGAGCATCGAAGTCCTTGCCCTGCGTCAACACAACCCCATCGCGAACCAGACTGGAGGGCCGCTTTCGGGTCAAGGCAGCTACTCACACTGCCGGCCATAAGCGGCCGATCGCCCTGCGCTCGAAAGTTTGGTCGCGGCGAGCGCCCGAAGGTCAGGTTTGCGGCGACGACTCTGGGCCTCTCATCGGCCCGTCCCGGCCATAAGTTGCCTGTCACCAGCATCGGCTTTCGGGTCGGGCAGCTTCCCACGAAGTGAACTCGGCAACTTTCCGAAGTTCCCCCCCTGACGGCTGTGAACTCATTCCCTACGCTTCGTCACGTCGCATGTGCGGCGAACCAACGAAAGGATTGAGTATGTCTAGACCGAAAACAGCAATCACCGCGAAGTCTGCTCCCATGACGACCAAGGCCGTCGCCAGAATCTACAAGGCCGCTTCGCACAAGGGGAGCGGGCAAGTCCCTGCGGGCGGCTTTGAGGCTCGCGCAGCAAGGGCCGCCGCCCAGAATCAGCGCGCCCTCAAGCATAAGTGATGTACGTACGGGGCTCTGCCGAGCCCCGAATCGACCAATCCGATGAAAAAAGTCTTCCCCGTCACGCCGTTCCCCCTCCTGGGTGAGATCGTCCATGAATGCGCTATCCGAAGCGGCTTGGTGTCCTCGAACGCCGATGAGGACAGCAAGCTTTACGCAGACCTAAAGGCGCTCAAAGACGACAGAAAGAGGCCTGCGCTGCGTCCTGCTGCACTCCCGCTTGAAATTTTGGTAGAGCTGGAGAGTCGCCTCGCCAAGTACACGAACAGTGCGATGTACGCAAACCTCACGTTCTCGCAAATCCGCCGCGCTCTTGAGCACTATGCATTGACTATCGGCGACGCGGATGTAACTCTCCTGACGCGAGAGGAGGTCGTAGAGCAGATCCTATGGCCAACAATGTTTTCGGCGGCAGCTGCGTCGTGTCTTCATCCGCTGGACACCATCTTCCATGTGACGGATTTGAAGTCCCTTTTGGAAGACAAGGCCCCCTTCGCCAGGTTCCTTAAAGGGCTTTGCGTAAGAGGTGCCGCAGACCACCGGCTGATCTGGAGTTTCCGCGCAGAACGCCACGAGATCGACTCGGAGAACTGCGAACAGACTCTCCGCGAATGGCTCAACGGCGCCTACGTCCCTTCGCTGGAGTCCTGCAATGACATCTTGGAGGCTCTTGGTATGTCCCACGACGCTGGAGCCCGACAGTGGGTTTTGGTGGCTCGCCTGCTGGCGAAAACGTCGCTTGAGCACCGCAAGCACATCCTGAATCGGGTCATGTACGAACCGACCGCGCCAGTCACTGAGCAGTTCCACGAAATCCGGAAGGCCGTCGGGTGGCACGCCGGCACGAAACTGAACATCGGAGCGGACAGGCCGTTCGGGAAGATCAGGGAGGCGCTCTACAGGCCGGACGTTCCACGAGATCCTTTTCTCATTGAAGAAATGCTGGAGCGGCAGCGAGTGACCTGGGAGCCGATCGCTGACCAAACACGGCACACCCTCGAGTGGCTGTGGGGCCGCTACCTTGTGCTGAATGCAAGGCATGGGGAGGCCTTTGAGCGCTATCAGTCCGCCTACAAATGGGGGTTCGGGCGCGATCGGGATGTCGTGAGGTACGTCGTAAACGAGGTGGCTGCACTTGCGGGAAAGATGGGAAATTGGCGTGCCGCTGAGAAGTATCTCGACATCGCGTCCATGTACGGCCAACCAGATTGGGATGGCAATCGGGAGTTGATCTCCGACTTCTTCGATCGCCAGTTCTTGCCCGAGCTGCACTTTTTCGTGGGGCCTCCGAGGCCACCTTTACACGGAGCCGCCACAGTTGGCTGCCCGCCTCCGGCTGCCGCTGAACCCTGAAGTTTTACGACTGCTTCGGGGTTGCGAGATGGCTGCAACGTATGACAGCTCCGGGTCGTGAGTACCAGTTCGCCGCTGGAGACAGCGGTCGCTTGCGCGACCTCAGCGCGCCCCGGCGCGCCCGACGTCGGCTGCACATCCATCAGCGGTCATTGAGCGTACGCGATCAGCGCTAGGCCAATGACTGCTGCGTGGAAGTGACCGTGCGTTGAAGTCGCGCCGACCACCGACCGCAACCGCTGCAAAGCGGCCATTCACAACTTCCAAACGAACGGCTCGCGTAGACCAAACGCAGCCGCTCTCACACCGCGGCTGCCCCACTACCGCGGCGCCCAGCCGCATCGTCAACCCGCCCCAGCCACCGCACCAGCGCCCCAACCACCATCGCAGGCCTCTCCAGGATCGACATATGCCCCGCCTCGGCCACCGCCACAAGCTCGGCCTTCGGCAGAAGTGACGCCATCTCCTGGCTCAGGCTGAAGGGCGTGACCTGGTCCTCACGGCCACAGATGACGACGGCGGGGGCGTGCACGCACGGCAGCAGGTCACGCGTGTCCACCCGGTTCATGGCCGCCCGTTGCTGCCGGACAAAGCCCTCGCTTCCCACCGCCGAAGCCATGTCGAACAGCAGGTGCAGCAGTTCGCGGTCCTGCAGTCTGGACGCGTGAACGATCCTTGCGGCAAAGCCTTGGGCGACCTGGGCGAAGGTGGCCGGGTCCGCGCCTTCGCCGCCCTCCGCGGCCTGGATCATTCTTTGCCGGGACCGCTTCACTTCCTCGGTGTCGGCGCGGGCGCCCGTGTCCAGCAGGCCCAGGCCAGCGATGCGGTCGCCCGCCTGGCGGCACACCTCCTGCGCGACATACCCGCCCAACGAGAAGCCGGCGACCGCGAATGCGCCGGCGGGCATGGCCGCGATCGCCTCCCGGGCCGACTCGGCGATGCTGTCGTGCAGATGCGTCGGTGCGACGTGCACGGGGCGCTCTCCTGCGATGGCGGTGGTCAGCGGGCTCCAGACTCGGGCATCGTTCATCAGCCCGGGAAGCAGAAGAAGGGGCGCGGCGTGGTTCATGGCCGGGGTTATAACTATGCAGTTGAGTGCATAGTCAAGCCGAGAAGATGACCGATGTGGATCGCTGAGTTCGCACGCCGCGCGGGCGTCAAGCAGACGACCGTGAGGCACTACCTGCGCGAAGGCCTGCTGACGCCGCGCAGCGGCGCCGTCGGCGCATCGCGGCCCTACCTGGATTTCACCGAATCCGACCTGCGCCGGCTTTCGGCCATCCAGGCCGGCCAGGCGTTGGGGCTCTCGCTTCCGGAGATCAAGCTGCTCATCGGGGAGCGGCGCTCGGGTGGCGGGCACGCGCGGATGCTCCAGGCCCTGACGGCGCAGCGCGAGACATTGCGCGGACGGGCTGTCGAACTGCAGGCGATGCTCGCCTTCCTCGACCAGAAAATCGCCTGGCTCGAAACGGACGCCAAGGGCCCGCCGCCGTCGCATGCCGGCGCCCGTCAGAACGGCGCCGCCGACCGAACCACCTCCACCGGCCCGATCCCGTTGTAGACGACGGCCCCGCTGGAGCTGGTCACCACCCACCGCCCATTGATGCCCTCGCCCGGTGCGACGTCGTATTCCTCTGGCGGGAGCGGCAGCACGATCTCGTCTTGTACGCGGTCGCTGTACCAGGCGGGCACGCGCAGCAGGGTGGGGTGTCCGAAGAGGCTCATGGGAGGGTCGGGGAAATGTCAACAAGGGTTGCCGAATACTGTGCAAATGTACAGTGTTTGGCTAGACTGGCGGAATGAACACCCAAGACGACGAAACCTGGATCGCGGCCTGCGCACACCGCCTCCAGCTGTACTGGCGCACCGTCGACCCCATTGAGCTGGAGGCGACCGCGCGCGAGATCGCGCACGACACGCAGTTGAGGGCGCTGGCCCCCAGCCAGGCCGCGTCGCGCTGGCTCGCGCCCATCGAGGCGCCGGGTCGGGGTTGAGCCCCTTCCGGGCGCGACCCGCACCGCGGCGCGTCGTGGCGCGCACGTTCAGCGTGCGGTGCCTTGGGCTGCGCCCAAATGCTTCGGCTCAGTCAAGAAAATAACTATGAGACAGTTAAAACACATGCATCGGGCTTATCGGTACGATCTCGTACCAATGAAAACCAACGAGCCTTGCGATGTCTGTCGAAGAATACGAACGCACCTATGCCCAGTTCCAGAAGGAATGTGACGCGCACTGGGAAGAATCTGATAGGTGCGGCTCGATGGCCGTGCAACTGACCCTGAAGCTGCAGATGTTGTGGGGCCTGCTGACGCCGGATGAACAGGCTCAAGTGCACACGCCGCCGCAGGCGCCCGAGTGCGTCGACGGCGGTCCAGAACGCTGATCGCCCACCGCCACCGCGCAGTCGCCTGCCGGTGCCGGGCGGCTGTCACTACGGCGAGGCAGCCGGTGCCGGCTACGCCCGCGCCGGAATGAGCGGCATCACCAACTGGCTCGGATGGTCACCGCCGGTGTGCACCGTGGTCGTGCCTGCAAACTCCTCGGTAGGGCGGTCCTGGGGGTGGTCGTGCCGCATGCGGCCCGGTGCCGTGACGATGAAGTCATGGCCCTGTACGGTGAGCACCAGGCGCCAGCCCTTGGGAAAGACCAGGCAGGTCGGCCAGATCTCCACCTCCACCGGATAGACCTCGTCCGGCACGAGCTTCTGCACCTCGTCGTGGCTGTGCCACGGCCGCCAGGGCAGGCTGCGCGCCGGGTCCAGCTTGCGGTGCGAGGCGCGCAGCCAGCCCATCGCCATGGGCACGCGTTCATGCGCGCCCACGTAGCTCACCTCCTGGCCCTCCGGATCGAAGACGCGCAGCACGACGAACAGGTCGGCATCGGTGGTGCTGGACGAGACCCACAGCCGCAGCACGGCCGGGCCGGTGAACTCGGTGTCCTGCGCGAAGGGTGCCGTCGAAAAGCTCAGGCCCTCGCCCATGGCCTCGAAACTGGCCCGGCTGGCGCCGCGCGGCGGCGCGTCGCCCAGCGAGGCGTCGGCGGCGTCCAGGTGGAAGGCCGTCCAGGCGGTGCGCGCGAGCGGCCATTCCTGCTCCGCGCGCATCTCGGCCGTGCCATCGGCATGACGGATGGCGAGCTGCACCGGCGGCTCGCGGTCCCAGCCGTTGTCCTCGCCCGCGAGAAAGTGCTTGAAGAAGCGCTGCTGGATGGCCACGTAGTGCGGCAGATAGAAGCTCTCGTAGTGCGTGCCGATGTGCGCGAAGAGCCACTTCTGCCGCGAGCCGGCACGCAGCCAGCCTTCGAAGTTGCCGCGCAGGTGCATGCCCGGGCCGCCCCAGTTGGCGGCCGACAGCAGCGGCACCTCGATGGCCGGCAGGTTGGCGGCACGCGCCCGGTTCCAGGCATCGTCCAGCGGATGCGACAGCCGGTCGTTGGGATGGTCGGCGCGGTTGCCTTGCAGCAGTTCGTCCGAGAGCGCCGGGCCGGTGGTGCGCTCGCCCGTGAGGCGGTCGCGGTGGGTGCTCTTGCCGCTGCCGTACTGGTTGGCCAGCACCTGGCGCGGCCACCACTCGAAGGTGAAGCTGTTGCTCAGGATGCCGCCGTGGTGGCCGCCGTCGCGGTAGAACTCGCTGGAGCCTTCCCACGGCACGATGGCCGCGAGGTGCGGGGGCCGCAGCGCCGCCACCTGCCACTGCTTGATGGCCAGGTACGACACGCCGATGAGCCCCACCTTGCCGTTGCTCCACGGCTGCGTGCCAGCCCATTCGATCCATTCGTGGAAGTCGCGCGTCTCCACCGGGCCGAAGGGATCGAGGTAGCCCTCGGAGCGGCCGGTGCCGCGCGAATCGACCTGGATCACGACGAAGCCCTCGGGCACCCAGCGCTCCGGATCCACCACCTCCCAGCGCAGATAGCGGCCCGTGCTGCCCTCAGTGTCCAGGCCTGGGTAGATGCGCTTGAGCACCTGCCACTGCGGGTTGAAGGCGTCCTCGAAATGCACGTCCTTGCCATACGCGCCCATGGCCATCACCACGGGGTAGCGGCCGGGCGCCTCGGGGCGGAACACATTGGCACGCAGCGTCACGCCGTCGGACATGGTCACAGCCACGTCGCGCATGAACACCAGACCGTTCTCGACGGTGGTGCGGGTCTCCAGATTGGGCATCGCGTTCATCCTCCTCGGGCTCCTCTTCTCATTGCAGCGGCACGTTGGCCTGTTTGACGATGCGGGCGAACTTGTCCATCTCCTGGCGGAAGAAGACGGCGAACTCCTGGGTGCTCAGCGTGGCGGGCGGGCTGTCCCAGCCGACCATCTTGTCCTTGACCTGCGGCACCTGCATGGCCCGCTGCACCTCGGCCGCCAGCTTCTGCACCACGGCCTCGGGCGTCTTGCCGGGCGCGAACAGGCCGACCCAGCCACCGTTGTAGTCCATGCCCGTGAGGCCGCTCTCGGCCATGGCCGGCACATCCGGAAAGGCCGCGATGCGCTTGGCACTGGTGACGGCCAGCGGCCGCACCTGTCCGGCCTTCACCGCCATCGTGGCCGCAGCGGTGCTGAGGAAGCAGGCCGTCACCTCCTTGCTCATCACGGCATTGAGCGCCGGGGCCGCGCCTTTGTAGGGCACGTGCAGCATGCGTGTGCCGCCCGTCTCGTTGAGCAGCTCGCCGACCAGGTGCAGCGTGTTGCCGTTGCCGGGCGAGCCGTAGGTGATCTGTGCGCCGGGCTGGCGTGCGGCCTCCAGGAACTGCGCGAAGTTCTTGTATGGCGAGTCGGGCGCCACCACCAGCGTCAGCGCCGGCGCGATGGTGAACAGCGTGACCGGCGCGAAGTCGGCCAGTGTGTCGTAGGGCAGGCTCTTGTAGATGCTCGGGTTGATGGCCTGCGAGCCGGTGGTCACCAGCAGCGTGTAGCCGTCAGGCGCGGAACGCGCCACCGCTTCGGCCGCCACGATGCCGTTGGCGCCCAGGCGGTTGTCGACGATGACACCCTGGCCCAGCTGCTGGCCGAGCTGGGTGCCGATGACGCGGGCCAGCAGGTCCGGGCTGCCGCCGGCCGAAAAAGGCACCAGCAGCTTGATCGCCCGGTTGGGATAGGCGCCCTGCGCGAAGGCGGAGGCGAACGGGGCCGCAGCGAGCGCGCCCAGCGTGGCCAGGCAGTGCCGGCGATGGATCATGGCGATGTCTCCTCTCTCTTGTGAAGCCCGGAAGCCTGCGTCGAAGCGTCAGTTCGGCTGTGCGCCGGTTTCGCGCACCACGCGCGCCCATTTGTCCAGCTCGCGATCCAGGTAGCCGCGCACGGCCTGCAGATTGCCGCCCATGGGCTCGAAGCCGGTGGCGGCCAGGCGGGCCAGGAACTCCGGGTCCTTCTGCAGGCGCGCCACTTCGTCGTTGATCCGCTGCAGCACGGCCGGTGGCGTCTTGGCAGGCGCGAAGACGCCGACCCAGGTCACGTCCTCGAAGCCGGGAAAGCCCGACTCCGCCACCGTCGGCACGTCCGGCAGCGCGGGCGAGCGCTGCGCGCCTGTCACCACCAGCCCGTGCACGCGGCCAGACTTGACCAGCTCCACTGCCGCCGGCAGCGCCACGCTGGCCAGCTGAGTCTGGCCGCTCATCGCGGCATTGAGTGCCGGGGCCGCGCCCTGGTAGGGCACATGCGTGACCGGCACCTTGGCCAGCACCTTGAACAGGTACTCGGCCGTCAGGTGCGGCGTGGTGCCGGCACCGGCCGTGCCGTAGTTGTAGCTGCCGCCCTTGGCATCGGCCACCACCTCCTGCAGCGTGCGGGCCTTGAGGTTGGGCGCCGTGACGATCAGGTTGGGGCTGGCCGCCACCAGGGCCGCGAGCGTGAGGTCGGCCTTGGCGTCGAAGCCCAGCTGCCGCTGCATCGACGGGTTGACGGCATAGGAGCTGGTGTTGATCAGCAGCGTGTAGCCATCGGGCTCCGCGCGAGCGACCAGGGCCGAGGCCACGCTGCCGCCGGCACCGGGCTTGTTCTCCACCACCACGCTCTGGCCCAGCGGCTGGGCCAGCCGGTGCGCGAGCAGCCGGGCAATGATGTCCGCCGGGCCGGCCGGCGCGAAGGCGACCACGAAGCGCACGGGCCGCGTGGGCCATTTGTCCTGCGCCAGCGCCGCCAGGGGCAGGGCCGCGAGGGCGAGGGCGGGCAGCAGGCGCCGCCAGAGCTTGGATGCCATGTCTTTGTCTCCTAAGAAGGCCCGGCCGCTTCTGCGGCGGCTCGGACCGAAGGGCTGCACTGCAGCCCGGCGGCTCAGATGGAGGCGAGCACGTGGCGCGCCATTTCCTCGCGGGTGCAGATCCACACGTCGCCGGCCTGCTTCACGCGGGCCATGATCTCGTCGTAGACCCAGGCGCCGGAGGGCCGGCCCATCACGTGCGTGTGGGCCGTCACGTCCAGCATCAGCGGCACGGGCTCGGCGCGCATGGCGGCGAAGGTGTCCTCGAAGGTCTCCAGCATGTGGCGCGGCCCCTGGCCGTAGCGGATGCAGGTGGGCAGGTCGTTCACGTCCATGGTGAGCGGGATGCCCACGATGCGCTGGCCGCCGAAGTCCATCACGTAGGGCCGGTCGTCGTCGTTGACGTCGCCGTGGTGCAGGTAGCCCGCCTCGGCCAGCAGGCGCGAGCTGATGGGGCTGCCGGTGCCGCGCGGGCTGATCCAGCCGATGGGCGCCACGCCGGCCGTGGCCGTCAGCAGGTCGTGGTTGCGCGCCAGGTTGGCACGCTCGCCGGCCTCGTCGAAGTAGACCGGGATCACGTCCATGCCCCACGAGTGGTTGATGACCTCGTGGCCCAGCTCTGCCAGCTTGCGTACCGTGGCCGGATCGCGCTCGCAGATGACGCCGTTCACCATCACGCTGGTTCGCACGCCGTGCTTCTGCGCGATGCCCAGCAGGCGGTGGATGCCGCGCACCAGCCCGAAGCTGGCCCAGGAGTGCGCATTGGTGTCGAAGAAACCCGGCTTGAGCACATTGCCCATGGGCCCGATGCCCGGCGCCTGGCCGTCCGACCAGGCCTCGTAGGCGATGTTGAAGATGACCGCGAGCCGGTGGCCGCCCGGCCAGCGGAAGTCGTCGGGCAGGCGGGTGATGACGGGGTCCATCTCAGCCTGCCTCCTGCACCACGGGGTTGGCCAGCAGGCCCACGCCCTCGATCTCGATCTCGATGCGGTCGCCCGGCTGCATCCACACGGGCGGCGTGCGCGCATAGCCGACGCCCGAAGGCGTGCCCATGGCGACGACGTCGCCCGGCTCCAGCGTGAGCACCTCGCTCAGCAGCACCAGCGCGCGGGCCACCGTGACGATCATGTGGCCCGTGTCGTCGCTCTGCATCACGCGGCCGTTCAGGCGCGACGTGATCTTCAGGCCCGCCGCGCCGGGCGGCAGGTCGGCCGCCGGCACCAGCCAGGGGCCGAAGGCGCCGGTGCCGTCGAAGTTCTTGCCGATGGTCCACTGGGCGGTGCGGCGCTGGTAGTCGCGCAGCGTGCCGTCGTTGAAGCAGGCATAGCCCGCCACGGCCGACAGGGCATCGGCCTCGGAGAGGTGCCGGGCGCGGCGGCCGATCACCACCGCGAGCTCGGCCTCGAAGTCCAGCTTGTCGGACACCCGGGGCCGCACCAGCGGCGCGTCGTGGGCGATCAGCGAGCTGGCGCCGCGCATGAAGAAGCTTGGGTATTCGGGCGCCGCATTGCCGCCCTCGGCCGCGTGGGCGGCGTAGTTGAGGCCCAGGCAGATCACCTTGCCGGGGCGGGCGACGGGCAGCTCCCAGCGCACGGAAGTCGGCGCCAGCGGGGTGGCCCGCTGCAGCTGGGCGGCGCTCGGCCCCTGGGCCAGCAGATCGAGCCAGGCGCTGTCGTTCACCCCGGCCGGCACCTGGTCGCCCAGGCCCCACAACTCGCCTCCGCGCTCCACGGCCCACTGGGTGGGGCGCCCCGGTAGCGTCACGCGCGCATATCTGGACATAATTTCGACAAACCCTTATTTACTGGTGTTTGGCGATATTAGTTATCGAGAGGATGTTTTGTCGATAAAAACAGAACCAGGGATTGCCCCAGGGTCCGCGGCCGTCGCCGAGGCGTCGTCCCCCACGCTGGCGCGGCAGACCTATGAGCGCCTGCGTGCCGACGTCCTGGCCGGCCACTGGCAGCCCGGGCGCAAGCTGCTGATGCACGAATTGCGGGAGCGCTACCAGGTCGGCGCCAGCCCGCTGCGCGAGGCGCTCAACCGCCTGGCCAGCGAGGAATGGGTGGTGCACAACGACCAGCGCGGCTTCGCCGTGGCGGGCGCCACGCAGGCGCAGTTGGAGGACCTGGTGAACACGCGCGTGGCGGTGGAATCGCTGGCGATCGGCCAGGCCTTCGACCGCCGCGGCCCGGAATGGGAAGAGCCGCTGGTGCTGGCCTTCCATCGGCTGTCGCGCACGCCGCGCTCGATCTCGGCCGACGCCTATGCCGAGAACCCGGAATGGGAGCGCCAGCACCGGGCCTTCCACCGCGCGCTGCTGGCCGGCTGCGGCTCGGCGCTGCTGCTGGGTTTCTGCGAACAGCTCTACGACCAGGCCTACCGCTTCCGCCAGCTCGCCGCCCGGGTGGCCTACAAGCGGCGCAACGAGCAGGACGAGCACCAGGCCATCTTCGACGCGGTCATGCGGGGGGAGCTGGAACAGGCGCGTGCGCTACTGGCCGAGCACTACCGGCGCACGGCCAGCATCTTCGAGCACGAGCGCGACAGCGCGGGCAGCCCCGCGGACGAGCACTGATCAGGCGGGCGGCGCCCCCGCGGCTGCACTCGGGCGCAGGGCCCACGGCCGCCTCACGACCGGGCCGTGCGCCGACGCCTTCAGTGCTTGTGCTCGCCGTGCTGCATCGGCATGGCCTCGGGCCGCAGCGGCCGCACCGGGGCCTGCACCTGGACCGTCTGGCGCTTGCCGTCCTTGCCCTCGAAGACCAGGGTCAGCGGCACGGTGTCGCCTTCCTTCACCTGCTGCTTCAGGTCCATCAGCATCACGTGGTAGCCGCCGGGCTTGAGTTCCACCGGCTTGCCGGCGGGCAAGTCCAGCGCCGGCATCGGCCGCATCCGCATCACGTTGTCCTGCAGCGCCATCTCGTGCACCTCGGCGCTGGCCGTGAGCGGCGTGCTCACCGACACCAGCCGCGCATCCTGCGCCGACTGCAGTTGCATGAAGGCGCCCGTGGCCTTCTGCTGCGGCACGGTGGCGCGCACCCAGGCGTCCTTGACGGTGACCTGGGCATGGGCAGAGGCCACGGCCAGGACGGCGGCGGCAAGGGCCAACGGGCGGATGAGGGAAGGCATGGCAGGGCTCCGGCAGGAAGAAGACGTCCAAAGGATAGCGGCAGGGCTCGGCCGTTCGCCCAGTTGGCGCCAGCCCGGGCCCTGGCTAGCATGGCCCGATGGACTTCCGCCGCCGCCTCTGGATCGTGTCTGCCGCGCTGGCCATCGCCGGATGCGCGGTTCCCGCCGCCGCGCCACCGCCGTCGGCCGGGACGCCCGCCGTGCAGACGAACAGCCTGGGCATGCGCTTCGTGCGCATCCCTGCGGGCGAATTCCTGATGGGCAGCGAGGAGCCCGCCGCCACCCTGGCCCGCGACTTTCCGCAGCTGCCGCCCGAGCGCTTCGCCCTGCTGGGCGACGAGGCCCCGGTGCACAAGGTGCGCATCACGCGCGCCTTCTGGATGGGCCAGCACGAGGTGACGGTCGGCCAGTTCCGCCGCTTCCTCGAACGCTCGGGCTACGTGCCCGAATCCATCGCCGACGGCACCGGCGGCTATGGCTGGCGCGTCGACTACGACCCCGCCCAGACCGCGCGCGGCGATGCCTTCGAAGGCCGTGACCGGCGCTATGCCTGGAACAACCCCGGCTTTGCGCAGGGCGACGACCATCCGGTGGTCAACGTCACCTGGAACGATGCCCAGGCGCTGGCCGCATGGCTCAGTCGCACCGAGGGCCGCCGCTACCGCCTGCCGACCGAGGCCGAATGGGAATACGCCTGCCGGGCCGGCACCCGCACCCGCTACAGCACCGGCGACGACCCGGCCTCGCTGCGCGGCAGCGCCAACGTCTTCGACCAGCGCACCGCCGCCTACTGGCCGCAGTGGAAGGCGATGGCACTGCCGGCCGACGACGGCTTCACTTTCACCGCGCCGGTGGGCAGCGGCGCACCCAATGCCTGGGGCCTGTACGACATGCACGGCAACGCCTGGGAATGGGTGGCCGACTGGCATGCCGACGACTACTACGCCCATTCGCCCGTCGACGACCCGCAAGGTCCCGCCGACGGCACGGTGCGCGTGCGGCGCGGTGGCTCGTGGCACACCTGGCCTTTCTATGCCCGCTCGGCCTACCGCAACTGGAATGCGCCGGATACCCGCTACACACTGGTGGGCATCCGGCTGGTGCGCGATGACGCGCCCTGAGTGGCGGGATCACGTGCCCGGCAGATGCAGCCGGGCCGAGTCCTTGACCTCTTCCATCACCGCATAGGTGCGCGTCTCGCGCACGCCGGGCAGTTGCCACAGCACCGCGCCCGCAAAGCGGCGGTAGTCGGCCATGTCGGCGCTGCGGGTCTTGAGCAGGTAGTCGAAGCCACCCGCCACCATGTGGCATTCCATGATCTCCGGGTGCACCTGCACCGCAGCCTTGAAGGCGTCGAACACGTTGGGCGTGGTGCGGTCCAGCAGCACCTCCACGAAGACCAGCATGCCCGCGCCCAGCTTGAGCGGATTCAGCCGCGCCTCGTAGCCCAGGATGTAGCCCTCGTCGATGAGCCGCTGCACCCGCGCCAGCGCCGCCGTGGGCGAGAGGCCGATGGTCTCGGCCAGCTTGACGTTGGTGATGCGGCCGTCGGCCTGCAGCGTGGCCAGGATGCGAAGGTCGAGACGATCCAGCTCGGGCGCGTCTGGCAGTGGTTTGTTCGGCATGTTGGAGAAGATTCGAACGAATATTTGGCGAAGTCTGCGGGATTATTCAGACATCCGCTACTCCAGCGTCCCTCTGCGGTACCGCCATGACTGCCCTTGCCACCCCTCGCCCGACTGCCCCCGACCCTGCATCCCACCGCGCCTGCAGCAGCGCCACCGATGCGGCCACCGCGGCATCGCTGCTGCGTCCTGCCATCGCTGCGGCCTGTCGTGAGGACGAGGCTGCGGCCGTCCAGGCCCTGATGCGCGAGGCCCGTCTGTCGCCCGAGCAGGCCCGCGCCGCCCACGACCTGGCCTGCCGCCTGGCTACGCACCTGCGCGAGCGCGGCGCTGGCGCCGGCCGCAGCGGCCTGGTGCAGGGCCTGCTGCAGGAATACGCGCTGTCGTCGCAGGAAGGCGTGGCCCTGATGTGCCTGGCCGAGGCGCTGCTGCGCATTCCCGACGCGGGCACGCGCGACGCCCTCATCCGCGACAAGATCGCCCAGGGCGAATGGCAGGCGCACCTGGGCCGCAGCCCCTCGCTCTTCGTCAATGCCGCCACCTGGGGCCTGCTGCTCACCGGCCGGCTCGTGGCCACCCACAGCGAGACGCGCCTGTCGGCCCAGCTCGGCCGGCTGGTCGCCAAGGGCGGCGAGCCGCTGATCCGCAAAGGCGTGGACCTGGCCATGCGCATGATGGGCGAGCAGTTCGTCACCGGCCAGACCATTGCCGAAGCGCTCACCAAGGCGCGCCCGCTGGAGGCGCAGGGCTTTCGGCATTCCTACGACATGCTGGGCGAGGCCGCCATGACGGCCGAGGACGCCGCCCGCTACCGCCGCGCCTACGAAGAGGCCATCCATGCCATCGGCCGCGCCTCTGCCGGCCGCGGGCCGATCGACGGACCGGGCATCTCGATCAAGCTCTCGGCCCTGCATCCGCGCTACAGCCGCGCCCAGAAGGCGCGGGTGATGGACGAGCTGTATGCCGTGCTGCGCGACCTGGCCACCCTGGCCCGGCAGCACGACATCGGCCTCAACATCGACGCGGAAGAGGCCGACCGGCTGGAACTCTCGCTCGACCTGCTGGAGCGCCTGTGCTTCGAGCCTGCCTTGGCCGGCTGGAACGGCCTGGGCTTCGTCGTGCAGGCCTACCAGAAGCGCTGCCCCTTCGTCATCGACTTCCTCATCGATCTGGCCGCACGCAGCAGTCGCCGACTGATGGTGCGGCTGGTCAAGGGCGCCTACTGGGACAGCGAGATCAAGCGCGCCCAGGTGGACGGGCAGGACGGCTTTCCGGTCTACACCCGCAAGGTTCACACTGATGTGGCCTACCTGGCCTGCGCCCGCCGGCTGCTGGCCGCGCCGGCGCAGGTGTACCCGCAGTTCGCCACCCACAACGCGCACACGCTGGCGGCCATCCACACCCTGGCCGATCCGGCCCGCTGGCAGCCGGGACAGTACGAGTTCCAGTGCCTGCACGGCATGGGCGAGCCGCTGTACGAGCAGGTGGTGGGCCGCGCCGAAGATGGTCGCCTGGGCCGGCCCTGCCGCATCTACGCGCCCGTGGGCACGCACGAGACGCTGCTGGCCTACCTGGTGCGCCGCCTGCTGGAGAACGGCGCCAACACCTCCTTCGTGCATCGCATCGCCGACAAGACGCTGCCCATCGAGTCGCTGGTGGAAGACCCCGTCGCCACGGTGGACCGGCAGGCGGCCGAAGAGGGGAGGGCCGGGGCCCCGCATCCGGCCATCGCGCATCCGCTTAGGCTGTACGGCGACGCCCGCGCCAATTCGCAGGGCATGGACCTGGCGGACGACGCGCAGCTGACCGTGCTGGAGGCGGCGGTGGCAGAGAGCCTCGCCGTTCACTGGTCGGCAGCGCCGATGCGGGCGACCGATCAGGATGCGTCGGCGGCATCCGCCGAACGCCCGACCCCGGCCCGCAGCGCCACAGCGACTTTGAAGGAGACGGTCGAGGGAGAGCCCGTGCGCAACCCCGCCCGGCACGACGACATCGTCGGCACCGTGCGCGCCGCCGCGACCGACGACGTGGCGGCTGCACTGGCCGCCGCCGACACCTTCGCCAGCGCGTGGGCCGCCACAACCGCCGCCGAGCGCGCCACCGCGCTCGAGCGCGCGGCTGACGGCATGCAGGCCCGCATGCCGCAGCTGGTCGCGCTGCTCTCCCGCGAGGCCGGCAAGACCTTCGCCAACGGCATCGCGGAGGTGCGCGAGGCCATCGACTTTCTGCGCTTCTATGCCGGCCAGGCCCGCCGCGCACTGCAGGGCGACGACCATGCGCCGCTGGGCCCCGTGGTCTGCATCAGCCCCTGGAACTTCCCGCTGGCCATCTTCACCGGCCAGATCGCCGCAGCCCTCGCCGCGGGCAACCCGGTGCTCGCCAAGCCCGCCGAGCAGACACCGCTGATCGCCGCCGAGGCCGTGCGACTGCTGCACGAAGGCGGCATCCCGCGCGCGGCGCTGCAGCTGCTGCCCGGCGACGGCGAAACGGTCGGCGCCGCGCTGGTGGCCGACCCGCGTGTGCAGGGCGTGATGTTCACCGGCTCCACCGAGGTGGCGCGGCTGTTGCAGCGCAGCCTTGCCCAGCGGCTCGGCGCCCATGGCGAACCGGTGCCGCTGATCGCCGAGACGGGCGGACAGAACGCCATGATCGTGGACTCGTCCGCCCTGACCGAGCAGGTGGTGGCCGATGTGCTGGCCTCGGCCTTCGACAGCGCGGGTCAGCGCTGCTCGGCCCTGCGCGTGCTTTGCGTGCAGGAGGAGTCGGCCGACGCGCTGCTGCACATGCTGCGCGGCGCCATGGCCGAGCTGAACCTGGGCGACCCCGCCTTGCTGCACACCGACGTCGGCCCGGTCATCGACGCCGAAGCCCTGGCCGGCATCGAGGCCCATGTGCAGGCCATGCAGGCCCGTGGACGCCGCGTGCACCGCGCGGGCCGCGCACGCCCCGGCGCCACGGAAGGCGGCACCTTCGTTGCGCCCACGCTGATCGAGATCGACAGCCTGGCCGAACTGGAGCGCGAGGTCTTCGGCCCGGTGCTGCACGTGCTGCGCTGGCGGCGGCCCGAATGCGACGCGCTGCTGGCACAGATCGCCGCGACGGGCTATGGCTTGACGCTGGGGCTGCACACCCGCATCGACGAAACCATCGAGCGGGTGGTGCAGGCTGCCCAGGTGGGCAATGTCTACGTCAACCGCAACATGGTGGGTGCCGTCGTCGGCGTGCAGCCCTTCGGCGGCGAGGGCCTGTCGGGCACCGGCCCCAAGGCCGGCGGGCCGCTTTACCTGTACCGGCTGCTGGCGCAACGGCCTGACGGCTCCCTGGCCAACGCCGTGGGTTGCGCCCTGCCGGAGGCGGAGCCCGAGGCGGTGGTCGCGGCGGACCCGGCAGCGCTGCAGGCCCTGCAGGACTGGGCCCGCAGCGCAGGTGACGCACCGTTGGCCGACCATTGCACGCAGCTGCGCGAGGCCATGCCCGTCCACGCTGCATGGCTGCTCGACGGGCCGACAGGCGAGCGCAATCGCTACGTGCTGCAGCCGAGAAGCGCCGCGCTGTGCGTGGCCGACGACGATCGCGCGCGACTCGAGCAGCTGGCCGCCGTGCTGGCCGCCGGAAGCCGCGCCGTGTGGCCTGCCAACGCCGCGACGCAGTCACTGCATGCCCGTCTGCCCAGGAGCGTGCAAGCCCGCGTGACCTTGGCCGCAGATCCGCTGGCAGATGACACGGCGTCGTTCGCGCTGGTCCTGCACCAGGGCGACGCGACAGACCGCATCATGCTTGCACGCCGTATGGCCGAGCGGCCCGGCCCCCTCGTCGCTCTGCATGCCTGGCCGGCAGCCAATGTCGACACGGCACTCGCCGCATTGCTCGGCGAGCGCTCGCTGAGCGTCAACACCGCCGCGGCCGGCGGCAATGCCAGCCTGATGACCATGAGCTGAGGCTCAGCCGCCCCGGGACTTCTCGCCCTCGCACGGTCGTCGGGGCGCCTCGCGTCCGGCGCGTTGTCGCGCCGGCCCGTGGGCGGCCGCCAGGTTGTGGGCCGTGTTGATCAGGCCGATGTGCGAGAAGGCCTGCGGAAAGTTGCCCAACTGCCGGCCTGCCCGCATGTCGTATTCCTCCGAGAGCAGGCCGACGTCGTTGCACAGCCCCAGCAGCCGGTCGAAGAGGGCGGCGGCATCGTGGTGCCGGCCTGCCAGCACATAGGCGTCGGCCAGCCAGAAGCTGCACGCCAGGAAGGCGCCCTCCCGCCCGCCGACGCCGTCGTCGGTGGCGTCGGTCGAATAGCGCTGCACCAAGCCGTCCTTCATGAGTGACCGCTCGACCGCCGCGATGGTGCCGGCGACGCGCGGGTCCGTGGCCGGCAGAAAGCCCACCTGCGGCATGAGCAGCAGCCCGGCGTCCAGACCCTTGCCGCCGTAGTACTGCACGAAGCTGCCCTGCTCGGGATCGAAGCCATGCGCGCAGATGTCCGCATGGATGGCGTCGCGCACCTCGCGCCAGTGCTCGACCGGTCCATCCCGGCCGTGGTGCTCCACGGCGGCGACGGCCCGGTCGAAGGCCACCCAGGCCATCAGGCGCGAATGGGTGTAGGCCTGGGGCGGCCCGCGCGTCTCCCAGATGCCCTGATCCGGTTCGCGCCAGACCTTCTCCAGGTGCACGAGCAGTGCCTTCTGCATGGCCCAGCCTTCGGCATTGGGCTGCAGTTCGGCACAACGGGCGGCATGCAGCGTGTCCATCAGCTCCCCGTAGACATCGATCTGCATCTGGCCGGCGGCACCATTGCCCACGCGCACCGGCCGGCTTCCTTCAAAGCCAGCCAGCCAGGGCAGCTCGTACTCGGGCAGCCAGCGCTCGCCGCCGATGCCATACATGATCTGCAGCTGCTGGGGCGAGCCGGCCACGGCCCGCAGCAGCCACTGGCGCCAGTGCTGCGCCTCCTCGCGATAGCCAGCATTGACCAGGGCATAGAGGGTCAGCGCCGAGTCGCGCACCCAGCAATAACGGTAGTCCCAGTTGCGGGTGCCGCCGATGGCCTCGGGCAGCGAGGTGGTGGGGGCCGCCACGATGGCGCCGGTGGGCGCATAGGTCAGCAGCTTGAGCGTGATGAGCGAGCGCACCACGGCGCCGTGCCACGCTGGCGGCATGGCGGGCAGGGTGGCACGGCCCACCCAGTCCCGCCACCAGAGCACCGTGCGTTCGAGCGACTCGTCGCGGTCCTCCACGAAGTGCGGGCGGCGGTTGGAAGGGTGATAGGCCAGCGTCATGGGCACCCGCTCGCCGGCCCGCACGGTGAATCGGGCACGGGTGCTCAGGCCATGGCCTTCCAGCGGCAGGTCGGCATGCAGTTCGATGGCGTCCGGCCCGGCCACCAGGCTCAGGCCGTAGTCCTTGCGCTGGACCCAGGGCACCGTGCAGCCGTGGGCAAAGCGCACGGTCAGGCCGAGCTGCATGTCCACTTCCCCTTCCACACCGGCCACGATGCGCACCACGTCCACGTGCGCGGGGTCTTCCTCGTTGCGCGGCATGAAGTCGGTCACCGTGACGACGCCGGTGGCCGTCTGGAAGCGCGTCTCCAGCACGGCCGAGTCGCCCACGTAGCGGCGGCTGACCTGCGCGCTGCCGTTCGCGGGCGCCACCTTCCAGCGGCCGTTGCGCTCGTCGCCCAACAGCGCCGCAAAGCACGCCGGCGAGTCGAAGCGCGGCAGGCACAGCCAGTCGATGGCGCCATCGCAACCCACGAGCGCGGCGGAGAGCATGTTGCCGATGAGGGCGTAGTCCTCGATGCGCCGAGGCGGCGCGCAGGACGCAGCGGCGTCGCCCTCGGCCACCGCAGTGCGAGGGTCCCGGGTTCGGACGTCGGCGTTCATCCGCCGTGTGCGAAGTCGGGATAGTCGGTCATGCCACCGTCCACGAAGACGGTGGTGCCCGTCATGTAGCGCGCGGCATGCGAGGCCAGCACCACCGCCATGTCGGCGATGTCCTCCGGCTCGCCCATGCGGCCGAGCGGAATCTTGCGCAGCAGGTCCGCATGGCCCTCGGGGTCTTCCCACACGTTGCGGTTGATCGGCGTCCTGATGGCGCCGGGCGCGAGGCTGAGCACACGCACACCGTGCGGCGCGGCCTCCTGTGCGAGCGTGCGGCCCATCATGGTCAGGCCGGCCTTGCTGGCACAGTAGGCGCTGTAGCCGCTCCAGGCGATGGTCTCGTGCACGCTGGTGGTGTTGAGGATGACGCCTGCCTTCTGCGGCACCATACGCCGCAGCGCGTGGTGCGCGCACAGGAACGCGCCCTTGAGGTTGGTGTCGATCACACGCCCCCAGGCCTCGGGGTCGGCGTCCCAGCCGAGGGCATGGTCGCCGTCGATACCGGCGTTGTTGACCAGCACGTCGACGCCGCCCCACTCGCGGTCGAGCGTCTCGAACATGGCGCCCACGGCCTGCGCGTCTGCAATGTCGGCATGCACCGTGATCGGCCGGCCGGCAGGCGCATGGGCGCAGGCGTCGGCCAGCGACTCCGCGGCCTCTGGCTTGGACCGGTAGTTGATGGCGACCCGGGCGCCCGCCTCGGCAAAGGCCCGCACGATGGCGGCGCCCAGACCGGAACTCCCACCGGTCACGAGCACCCGTTTCTGTTGTAGCTGAAGGTCCATGCAAATCCCCATGCGATGTGGTGCGTCAGAGGCGCCCACCGGCGCGGGACCGTCCCGCGAGCCTTTCATTGACGCACCGACTGCCGTGCCGGCGCGTCGGACTAGGCAGACAGGGCCTGAACGTCCGGATGGGTACGCGGCTGACCGGAAGCTGCCCTTCAGTGCTTGGCGACGCGCACGATCACGGCGCTCGTCAAAAGAATGCCGGTGACAAGCGCCGCGATGGCGAGCAGGCCGCCTGGGGTGACCTCCACCTTGGCGCTGAGTGCGAAGGGCCGCGTGGTGACGTTGAGCATGGCAGTCTGGGACGAAGGAGTAGCGGGCACATCAGATCCTTGATTGACACAGGCAGGCCACTCTGACCGCTTCCCGCCGCGCCGGTCGTGGCAAGAGAGCGGACGAGGATGTCGGACGGCGCTCAGGAAAGGGGCGCGGCCTGGCCTGGCCCGCAACCCTCATCGACACCGACCTACACAGCGGAGCACGGCGGCCACGCAGCATCACGCCACCAACCACCTTCACAACCATGAGACCGCAGCCATGAACACCACCACCGACTCCACCCGCAACGACGGCATCGAGCGCATCGACGTGAATTCCGACGAGGCGCTGCAGCGCTGGGAACGCAAGCTCAATGTCACCGCCGCCCAGCTGAAGGAAGCCGTCACCGCCGTCGGCGACAAGGCGCCCGACGTGGAGATGCACCTGAAGGGCACACGCGCCTCCACCAACGACGACCAGATCGACAAGGCTGGCAGCTGAGTCGGGCGCGCTTGCCGGGCGACAATGCCCCGATGGCCCAAGGCAAGCGCATCTCCACCGACATCGGCGACCACGCCCTCCATACCATCCAGGCGCTCGGCGCGGCGGCCAAGGCTGCGCGACTCGCCGCGGGCGACGGCCAGGCAGCAGCGGCGGCACGCCTCGGCGTGCATGTGCAGACCATCGGTCGCATCGAATCGGGTGAACCGGGGGTGTCGGTGGGGCACATCGTTGGGCTGCTGGCGCTCTACGGCCTCGACGTGCAAGCACAAGCTGCTGCGCCAAAACCGGTAGGCCAGGAGCACTGAACCTTGGCGTCCCGCTCCGATTCTTCTTCCGCCGCGCGCGTCCACCGTCTGCCCAATGGCGTGCGGCTGGTCGCCATTCGCATGCCGCAGGTCCAGAGCGCCAGCGTCGGCGTGTTTCTGCGCGTCGGCTCGCGCGACGAGACGCCGGCCACCAACGGCATCAGCCATGTGCTCGAGCACATGGCCTTCAAGGGCACGGCCACACGTTCCGTGCAGGCCATCAACCTCGATGCCGAGCGCCTGGGTGCCGACGTCAACGCCTTCACCGGCAAGGACAGCACGGCTTACTTCATGACCGGTCTGGGCCGACATGCCGAGCCACTGCTGCGCATGACGGCGGACATCGTGCTCAACAGCATCTTTCCCGTAGACGAACTGCAGCGCGAACTCGACGTGATCCGACAGGAGGCCATCGAGTACGACGAGGACCCGCAGGACAGTGCCGACGACCTGCTCGACCGCGCCATCTGGGGCGACGCGTCGATGGGCATGCCGGTGATCGGCACACTCGCCAACATCGAAGGCTTCACCCGCGGCGATCTTGTGCGCCATGTGCAGACGCACTACGTGGCTGACAAGACCATCGTGGCGGCCGCTGGCAACTTCGATGTCGAGGCCTGGATGGCCGCGGCCGGGCAGCTCTTCGGTGCGATGCCGTCATCGCCCGAGGCAGCGGCGGCCACGGCACCCGTGCCCGCCGCCTATGTCGGCCAGGCCCTGGCCCGGCGCTTCACCCAGGTCTCGCAGGTGTTCGTCAACATCGCCTATCCCATCGCGCCAGCAAGTGCCCAGGGCCTCGTCGCGCCGCGCTGGCGCCTCACGGCGCAACTGGCCGCCAACCTGCTCGGCAACGGCATGTCCGCGCCCTTGGCCGACACCATCCGCGAGAAGCTGGGCCTGGCCTACACGGTGGACGCCAGCATCGACAAGGGCGACATCTGGGCCAACTTCATCGTGAGCGCCGTGACCACGCCCGACAAGCTCGAAGCGCTGGTCGCGGCCACGGGCGATCTGCTGCGTGCGCATGCGGTGGCCATCGACCCCGTGCACCTGGAGCGCGCGCGCAACCAGCTGACCGTGTCGCGCGTGCGCACCGCCGAGCGCACCTACGGCACGATGGAGCAGGCGGTGGAAGAGCTGCTGGCCACCGGCGCCCTGATGCCGATGGACGACGCGCTGGCCATGATCGAGGACATCGGCGCCCACGAAGTGCGAGCCGTGTTCGAGGGCATGCTGGCGCATGCGCCGGCCGTGGCGATCACGGGCAAGGGCGTCACTGCGCGGCAGGCGAAGGCGCTGGCCGCACGGCTGGCGGGATAGCGCCGGCGCTGGCGCCGTCGCTTGATGGCGCGACGGCTATCAACTGGCTTTGATGCCGAAGCGCCGGATGATCTCCTGGTACTGCTCCGACTCCTTGCGCATGCGTTGCGCAAAAGATGCGGACGGCATGGCGACCGCGTCCGTGCCCAGCGCCTGGAGGCGCTCGCGCACCGCGGGCTGGGCCAGCGCCGCGGCCGCGGACTTCTGAAGGCGTTCCACCACCTCCACCGGCGCCTTGGCAGGCACCAGCAAGCCATACCAGGCCACGAAGTCGACATCCTTCATGAAGCCCATGGCCTCTCCGAGCGTGGGCACCTGCGCCAGAAGCGGAGAGCGCTGGGGCTGGGTCACGGCAAGCGCCTGGATCTTGCCCGCCGCGATGTGCGGCAGCACCGGCGGTGCGCCCACCAGCGCGAATGCGATCTCACCGCCCAGCAACGCGACCGTCGCGGGGCCGGCGCCTTTGTAGGGCACATGCACGATGTCCAGGCCACTCTGGGCCCGCAGCAGTTCCACCGCGACATGCATCGGCGAACCATTGCCCGGCGTGCCCACGGTGATGCCGCCCGCACGCGTGCCCGCCGCAGCGAGAGCGTCGCGCAGCGTGGCCGCGCCCAGCGAGGGCAGACAGGTGATCACGCTCGGCGACTGTGACACCAGCTCCACCGGCTTGAAATCCACCAGCGGCTGGTAGCTGGCCTTCTGCAACCAGGGCGTGATGGTCAGTTCCGGATTGCCGGCGAACAGCACCGTGTAGCCATCGGGTGCCGCCCGCGCCACGATCTCGGCACCCAGCATGCCGCCGGCACCGCCGCGGTTGTCCACCACCAGGCTTTGGCCCAGGTCCTCACCCATCGCCTTGGCGACGAGGCGCGCCACGGCGTCGATGCCGCCCCCGGCCGCGTAGGGCACGACCATGCGGATCGCCTGGTTCGGCCATGCCTGCGCGCCCGCCAGCCGAGGCAGCGCCAGCGCCGCGGGGCCGACGGCCAGGGCCGCCAGAAAATCTCGTCTTTTCATCGGTGGTCTCCGTGTTCTCTTTTTCTGTCGCGGATGCCGGCCGCTCCATCTCAGCCGGCATGCCCATGCTCAGGTTGTCGCGCCCGCGGGCACCGGGGTCGAGGTCGACGACCCCAGCATGTGCGCCCTCTCGACGCCTCCGTAGCCTTCGATCATGGCAGCCTGGTCGGCCTTGGCCTGCGCGTCCACCGCATCGGGATCGCAGATGCGACTCAGCGCGGCGCGCATGTCTGCCAGGGTGCCCGCATGCGCCGGGTCACCGGCGAGGTCGTGCAGCTCCTCGGGGTCGGTCTCCAGGTCGAAGAGTTCGGGTGCGAAGCCCACGTAGTGGTGGTACTTCCAGCGACCCAGGCGCAGCATGAAGCCTGCCGAGTTACTGCCCGCCGCGTGGTACTCGGACAGCACAGGCCGCTCGGGCTGCGCAGGCGAGCGGGCGATGTCCAAGAGCGAGCGGCCGGGCCGCTCGCCCATCTCGGGCGCCGGATCGATGCCAGCCGACTCCAGGATGGTGGGAAACAGGTCGAGCAGGTCCACCGGCGTGCGGCACACACCCGGCGTCACGCCAGGACCGGCCAGTAGCATGGGCACCTTCACGCTTTCCTCGTAGAGCGTGCTCTTGCCCCATACGCCCCGCGCGCCCAGGTTGTCGCCATGGTCCGAGGTGTAGACGACCTGGGTGTTGCCGCCCAGCCCGCTGTCGCCGATCGCGCCGAGGATCTGCCCCACGTTATGGTCCAGCCAGGAGACGAGGCCGTAGTAGGCGGCGAAGGCGCGGCGGCGCTCGTCGGCGTCCTGGAACTTCTCTTCGGAGCCCATGAAGTCGCAATACTCCTGCACCCACGGATGGCGCTCGTAGCCCGTGCCGGGATGCAGCTTGGGCTCGCCCAGGCTGTCCAGCGGATAGAGGTCGTAGAAGGCCTGCGGCACCACGAGTGGAAAGTGAGGTGCGACCAGGCCCACGTACAGGACGAAGGGTTCGTCGGGCCGATTGCCCGCGTCGCGCAACCACTCCACCGTGCGCGCCGTCACCGAGCGGTCGTACTGCGTGTACGAGGATTCACCGGGGCCGATGCGCTCACCCAGCATGCGGGGGCCATCGGGTCGCGGCCGGTAGGGATTGCGGATGGACGCCCACACCATGCCATGGCCGCCCACCACGTGCATCGGCAGGTGCTCGGCGTCGAAGCCGGCCGGGTCTTCCTCGCTGCGGTAGTGAAGCTTGCCGATGCTTTCCACCCGCACGCCATGGTCCTGCAGCACATGGCCCCAGCCACGCTGGCGGCCGGTGTAGGGCATGGCGTTGTCCCACAGGCGCAGCTGGTGCACCCGCAGGCCGGTGGCAAAGGCGGCGCGCGCCGGCACGCAGATCGGGCTGGGTGTATAGGCGTCGGTGAAGCGCTGGCCGCGCGCCGCCAGGGCGTCGAGGTGGGGCGTCTTGACGAAAGGATGTCCAGAGCAGCCCATGATGCGGGGGTCGTGCTCGTCGGACATGATGACGACGAGGTTGCGTCGGCTCATGGCGGTTGTCTCCGTATCGATGCGCCCTTCATGCTCGGGGCGCGGCAACGCCACTGTGCAACCGCGCCGGGCGCTGCGTCCAATACCGTCTATGGGCAGGCAGCCTTCGTTTTTTCTTATGACTCGGTGTGCGTCGCCGGCGCCGCGCGCAACCGGCGACCTGGCAGCCGCCCTTGCGCGATGAGGCCGTGCACCACCTCGACGACCAGGTCGCGGACCGCCACCTCGGCGAGCCCCGGCGCCGGACTCTCGGGCCAGGCCACCGCCTGCACGCGGGCCAGATCCCCGCCGCGGATCGGACGGCCCTGCACCTCGCCGAGCGCCACCGCATCGACGCAGGCACTGGGAGGCATGATCGCGAAGGCCAGGCCCTCGCGGACCACCGCCATCAACATGGGCGGGCTGTTCAGTTCGTGGCGCACATCCAGCCGCAGGCCCTGCTGGGTGGCGGCGCGTTCGATGATCTTGCGCAGGTCATGCGCGCCGTCGGGCTCGGCCAGCGGCAGGCTGGCCACGCGGGCGAAGGAGGGCACAGCCGGTAGCGCCTGCATCGCCGCAACCGCGCCATAGAGCATGAATCGCTCCTCATAGAGCGGCAGCGAGGCGATGCCCTGCAATTCCGAGGCACCCGGCATCACGGCAAGGTGGACGCGGCCGGATTCGAGCCGCATGCGCACCTCGGACGACAGCCCCTCGCTCACCTCCAGCGACACCCCAGGATGCCGTTGCCGCACCAGCCGCAGCAGGGGCGCCACCACCACCGCCGCCAGCGACCCCGCCATGGCGAGCCGGACCACGCCCTGGATGCGCGCCTCGCTGCCCGCCACTTGCGCAGGCAGGGTGTCCAGCCGTGCGAGGAGTTCGAGGGCCTCGGTCAACAGGCGCTCGCCGGCCGCCGACAGGTCCACGCCCCGGGCATGCCGCTCGAACAGGCGCACGCCCATCAGCTCCTCGAGCGCGGCGATGTTCTGGCTCAACGCCGGCTGTGCGATGGCCAGTTGCGCCGCGGCCCGCGAGAAGCTGCGGCCTTGCGCGATGGCGACGAAGTAGCGCAGCTGCCGCACCGTGAGTTTCATGCCGGCAGTATCCAGGCGCCGGAAGCACGCCACCATGCGGCCATCCCTGGGAAGGCCGCATGCTGTCTCGCTACTCCGCCGGATCGAAGCCCGCGAGCCGGTAGGCGCCTTGCGGATGCGAGGTGTCGCCGGCAAAGCCGCGGCGCACGAGCTCGGTGATGTAGAGCTCGTCCCACTCCAGGTTGGCCAGATTCACTTCGGTGCCCAGCTCCTTGACCAGCAGGCTGCAGATCTTGTGCTTGTAGTCGCGCGAGACCCCGGGAATGATCACCACCGGCAGCTCGTAGATCAGCTTGGTGGGCGGAAAGCGCCGCGCCAACTCGGCGATGAGGGCGAGCCGCACCTCGGTGCCCGCGAACAGCTCCGAGGCCTCCAGGAAGACCCAGTCGGCCCCCGCATCGAGGCAATTGGCCACGTCCTGCACCAGCGAGGCATCGTCCATCGAGCCTTCCTTGCGGCCGACCTCGCCGAACACCGTCAGCCCCTTCGACTTGGCCAGCGCAATGGCCGCGGCCTTGTCGCGCGCCTCCAGCTTGAGCAGGTTGTCCGAGACCTCGATGCCGGTGAAGCCGGTCTGCACCACCTCGTCGACGAAGCGGTCGTAGCGGCCCATCTTCAGCGCCAGCTCGGCAAACAGGCCGCCCGGCGAGGTCGAGATGCCCGCTGCCTTGTAGCTGGCGAGCTTGGCATGCAGCAGATCCCGCGGCATGAAGCGGGCGATGCCGGCCGCGATCTTGGCGAAGTCGATGAACTCGCCGGCCGATTCGACGGTGTCGTTCTGCCGGGCCAGCCCCATGCCCCAGTCGATCATCATGGTCAGGCCGAGCGTGCGCGGCTTGGTCTGGCGCTCTGGGATAGGGAAGTCGGGGAATGCGGGTTCGTACATGGATGCGTCTCCTTCGATGGATCGTTCGGTCAGTCGAGGGCCAGGTTGGCCTTCTTGGCGAGTTCGTCCCAGCGCTGCTGGTCCTTCTGGACGAACTGAGTGGCTTCCGCGCCGCTCGCCGTGTCGGGCGCGATGCCCACCGTGGCGAAGCCCTTGGCGACTTCCGGGTCCTTCAGTGCCTGGTTGATGGCGCCGTTGAGCTTGGCAATGCGCTCGGCCGGCGTGCCCCTGGGTACCGCCACCATGAACCACTGCGTGGCCTCGAAGCCGGGCAGGCCCGCCTCCTGCATCGTCGGCACATCGGGCAGGCTGGGCGAGCGAGTGGCCGTCGTCACCGCATAGGCGTGCAGCTTGCCGGCCTTGACGTGCGGCAGCACCGCGGTGATGCCCAGCACGGCGAGCGGCACCTGCCCGCCCACCACGTCGGTCACCGCCTGGGTGCCGCCCTTGTAGGGCACATGCGTGATCGCGGTGCCCGCGAGCTGGTTGAACAGCTCTCCGGCCAGGTGCTGCGCCGTGCCGTTGCCCGACGACGCATAGGCGAAGTCGTTGGGCTTGGCCTTGGCGGCGCCGATCAGGTCCTTGACCGTCGGCGGCAGCGGCTTGGCCATGGTCCCCACGAGCACGGCCGGGCCCTTGCCCAGCATGGCCACGCCGGTGAGTTCCTTGCCCACCTGCGGCACGGGCAGCCGCATCAACACGGGGCCGGGCACGGTGATGAGGGTGTAGCCGTCGGCCGGCGCCTTGACGGCCGCCTGCAGCGCGATGGCGCCCGACGCTCCCGCCCGGTTGTCGACCACCACCGGCTGGCCGAGCGTCTGCTCGATGCGGCGGGCGATCAGCCGGGTGGCCGAGTCGGCGCTGCCGCCGGCCGGCCAGCCCACGATCCAGTTGATGGACTTCTCGGGAAACGCTCCGCCCTGTGCATGCGCCATGACGGCGGCGCCGAGCAGAACGGTGGTCGAGAGCAGGGGGCGCAGGACGCGCAGCGCGCGGGGAAGTGCGTGGTTCATGGGGGCGGGTTCCAAGAGGGGAGAGATTGGGGGAAGGTGGATCGCCGGCCCGTCAGGCCGGGTCGGGCGCGCCCGGCCGCGTGTTGGGCGAGCGCTCGCAGCTGTCGTTGAAGGCCTTGATCATCTTGAGCACCGGCCCGAGCACCCAGGTGTTGAACACCAGCACGTCGGTCTCTTCCTTGGGGTCGCGGGTCAGGTTGAAGAGGTACGGCGACTCCAGCTTGCCCTGGCCCTGGTTGACCTCGGGCTCCCAATAGAAGTGCAACTTCCAGTCGCGCCACTTGACGGCTCGCATCTCCTGCTTGATGTAGAAGATGAAGCCCTCGCGCGCCGACTTCTCCGTCTCGCCAAAGAGAAAGGCCCGTTGGTCCACGCCGTCGATGGGGCGGTCTGCCGGCACCTCGCCTTCGCCCACCGCGGCCAGCGTGGTGAAGAGATCCGTGACATGGACGACCTCGTTGCTCACGCGGCCGGCCGGCACCCGGCCCGGCCAGCGGGCGATGAAGGGCACGCGCAGGCTGCCCTCCATGGCCGTGTGGTACGTGCCACGCCACGGACCGGCCGTGCCACGGTAGGGCGCGCGGAACTCGGGGCCGTTGTCGCTGCAGAAGATGAACAGCGTGTCCTGCGCGATGCCCAGGCGCTCGACTTCGTCCACGATCTGGCCCACGCGGTGGTCCATCTCCACCATCGAATCGGCGAAGTCGCCGTTGCCCGTGCGGCCGGCGAAGTCCTTGTGGGGCAGCGTCGGAAAGTGCAGGTGCACCAGCGGCAGGTACAGAAAGAAGGGCGTGCCGCGGCCCACCTCGCGCTGCATGAAGGCCACGGAGCGGTCCACCAGCTCTTCGTCGATGCCGCGGCGCGAGTCCAGGTCATAGAGCTTGACCTGGCGCGAGGGCTCGCCGCGGCGGCCTTCCATGATGTACGGCAGGTCGACCACGCTGGGGTCGAAGCCCACCGTCGAGGTGAACTGGCTTTCGTCCGTGGTGCGCGGAATGCCGTACCACTCGTCGAAGCCGCGGTCCGAGGGATACCGGCCCTCGATGTCCCCCAGATGCCATTTGCCGAAGTGCGCCGCGGCATAGCCCGCCTGCGACAGCACCTGGGCCAGCGTCACCTCCCAGCGCGTCAGCCCCTGCGGCAGGCCGGGCGGCACCGACTGCAGGCAGCCGGTGCGGATCGGGTGCCGGCCCGACATGAGCGCCGAGCGGGTCGGCACGCAGTCGCTTTCGACATTGAAGTTGTGCAGCAGCGTGCCTTCGCGCGCCAGCTGATCGATGCGCGGGGTGGGGGCGCCGCGCAGCGCGCCGCCACCGTAGCAGCCGAGTTCTCCCCAGCCGAGGTTGTCGGCGACGATGAGGACGATGTTGGGTTGGGCCATTGAGCGTTCCGTGAAAGCGTGGTCGCTCATTCCAATGCCAGCCGCACGCCTGCTGGATGCCCGGGCGGGCGCGCTTTCATGCCCGCCAGGGCATAGCTGGGGAAAGCAGGGGGGCCGTCAGCCCGCGTCCGGCGGCCTGCGCGCGGCCAGCCGGTCGCGGAACTCCGTCATCAGCGGCGACCAGTGGGCCGTGGGGCGCGACAGCAGCGTCAGCACCCGGTGCATCTCCAGGGCCGGCAGCGGCAGCGGCATCACCCGGCCCAGCCAGCTGCGCAGCACACCGGCCGGCGCCATGGCCAGCAGGTCGGTGGTGCTCACCATGCCCATGGCTGCATCGGAGGTGTAGTCGGCCTCCACGGCCACCTGTGGCAGCGCCGCGCCTTCGCGCTCGAACACCTGGAACAGGTGGCGCCGCGCAGCACTGTGCTGGGGCGCCATCACCCAGGCGTAAAGCTCCAGGCTGTGCAGGCTGAGCGACGGCACCTGAAATAACGGGTGGCCTTGCCGCGCCACGACCTGCACACGGTCCTGAGCCAGGTCGAGGCGCTGGGAGCGCAGCGTCTGGCCGGCGTAGGCGGGCACCAGCGCCAGATCCAGCGCGCCCTGTTCGACCGCCGAGTCGAGGGCATCGGACTTGCCGATGACCAGCCGAAGCCTCATTCCGGGGCGCCGGCGCACCAGGTCGGACAGCACGGGCACGGCCGGGTTCTCGCTAGAAGCGCCGGTGATGCCCACGCGCAGCAGGCCCGCATGACGCGCCCGCAGGTCGCCTGCGATGCGCTCCAGGTCGAAGCGCTGGGCATCGAAGCGCCGCGCCGACTCATGGAAGAGTTCGCCATCCGCCGTCAGCCGCGCGCCATGGATGCCGCGCTCCAGCAGCGGCACGCCCGCGAATTGCTCCATCCGCCGGACCGCCTTGGAGACCGACGGCTGCGTGATGCCCAGCACATCGGCCGCACGGCTCACGCTGCCGCATCGCACGACTTCGAGGAAGGCACTGAGGTCGGAGAGGGAGACGGTCATTGGGGGAGCTTAACGAGCGGGTGTCGGCATTGCCGACAGCGCCGGTTGCCGGCGTCACCCACGAAGGCGCCGTCGTCATTCTGGCCGGCGTCGCCCGAGCCATCAGGTCGCGCGCAACGGCGAGGGAAATGCAGCGCTTCACTGAGAGGCACTCGCGCCCGAAGGCTTGATTTGTTCGGCGGCTGCTTTGCAGCGGTACCGTCGGTCGTCGGCAAGCACCTAGATCGCGGTGTCGGAATCAATCAGGTTATTGGGCCAACGCGACACACAGAGCCACGAACCTTGGGGAGACGTATGAACCGTAGATCGAGTTTGGCCTGACCGCTCAGCCTTCTCCGGTACGATTCTTGGCGGAGGGGAAAATATGTCTCGAGCGTCAGCGCCGCTAGTCGCATTTGCGTACTTGGCAGAAACAGCCCGCGATAGCGGGCACAACCTTGACCTCATTTCAGCTCTGGCTCCGCTCTTAGGCGTAGTTTCTGCTGCTCACGATGGCGAGTCTTTCCAGGCAGCTCTGTTGGCTCGGGAGCTGCGAGAGAGATTTGGTCTACGCGTAAACCCGTACGCAGTTGAGCAATGGATCCCGCAACTGAAGGCTGCTGGGATTGTCAAGTCGACGACATTGACCGCACCGAAAGGTCAGCGATCGGTGCAGCAACTTACCTTCTCAAGACCAGCGGAAGCGACAGACAAAGTCGACGAGCGTAATGTCGAGGCAGTGGTAAATCGGTTCCTTGACTTTGCAAGGCCTCGACTAGCGAAGGTCGGCCAAGACATCCCCGATTCAGAGTTAGAAGCATGCTTTTTTCGTGAGATCGCCGATCTCGACTTTTTGGCTGCCGTGTTTAGGACCAACAAACCCGTGCGCGGTCCAAGAACCCTCACGCTAAATTCAAGCACCACGCCGCAGTTCGGCACTACGGACGATCTGGCGACGGCCGCAGATTTGGACGTCCTTTGTGCTGCATTTTTCCTCCATATGGCTGAGGAGGAGGTATCCACCTTCAATCTGATCGTACAGATCGCAAGCGGTGCTGTGATCTCTGAGGTATTGTTTGATGTGGGGAACCCTCAAACGAATACGTCATTCGACAGACAACGAATTGTGCTGGACGGGCCCATATGCATCAAGGCACTAGGGCTCAATTCCAAAGAAGATGAAGAACACACGGTCGAACTTCTAGAGTCTCTGACGTTCAGAGGTGCAACATTGGCGGTGTTCGAGCACACGATTGACGAGATAAAGTCTCTATTAGAAGCAGCACTTCGCGGCTCACAGGAGCCTTGGGGGTACGGCCCAACTGTCCGTCGGATTAGATCCGATAGACATGCAGAGGTCGTTGCACGGGCCGTGCTCGCAGATGTCGAGAGCGCCCTTCGAGCATTGAATGTCAACCTTGTACTTTCCAATCCGACCACAAGCGCTGCTTGGGCGTTGCTTCCCCAAAGTCAAGAGGAGCAGATCGGCGCGAGACTTGCATGGTACGAGAACCCCGCCTCGCGTGATCGCGACGCCGCCTCTCTCGCTGCTACTTATCGTCTTCGCGGCGGGCTGCGGAGTTCTCCCAAGCAAGTTCACGAGGCGAGGTACATCTTCCTCACCGAGAACTCCCGACTGGTTGATGTTGCCTATTCGTTCTTCTCTCGCGACCCCGATGCCCCGATCGCCGTAACAGACCGGTATCTAGCTGGCTATCTTTTCGTCATGTGCGGTGGATCAGACGACATCACGGGGTTGTTGAAGAAGCGCGTTCTCGCGAACTGCGCGAACGCCGTAGCACCGCGGACTGAATTAGTGCAACGGATGGCTCAGTTTCTGAGTGGGTTAGATGAGAGCCGGCGCAAAAAGTACGCCGCGATGATGACAGATGGAAGGGCTGCACGGTACCTGACGGAAATAACCTTTGGCAACGTTGGGTACTTGCAGGCGGACAATTTTGAGGACGTGCTTGAAGATATCTATGACGAGGCATTCGTCGAGCGAAGTCGAGCGCTCGCCGAACAGCGGGCTGCGTTAGAGCAAGAACGTGCTGCAATGCTCGCTGCAGCTTCTGCTGATCACGATATTCACATTGCGAGTGTTCGCGAGGAGCGTGAGAAAGCAGTGCAGGAAGTGGAGCGGCAAATTGAAGCGTTGGCAAGGGTGCAAGAGGATAGACAGCAGGCCCAAACCGCGCTCCTTCTTGCGCAGGGGCAGCTGAATAATGCTATTAAAAAGGCAGGTCGGGATGCGCGGGAGTACGGCAAGCTGGTCGCGTGGGGGCTTTACGCGACCTACGTGTTGGCCGCTGTGGCCTTAGCTTGGCTCGGGGACTTTATTTCCCAGAGCAGTGGGTATCGTCCCCTTTACTATCTCGGCTCTGGATTGCTAGTGCTGTTGGCGCTCCATCAAATGCCCCAGCTTCTAATTGAAGGTCCCAAGTTGGGGTTTGTGCGTAGGAGATACAAGCAACTCGTAGTTCAAAGAGGACTAAGCGACAGTGCACACAAGTTCCGTTTTGACCCGGCGACAGGACAAGTGGAGTTGAGTAGTAGCGACCCCGAGCGCGCTAAAGCGTAGAGGTGGCGGTAGGACTGCGTTCAGCCATACAAGATAGCCCGCCTCGCGTCTGGGTCAACGTCGCATATCTGCGACAGCGGTATTTCGGGCGCACAAGCCCTATCGACTCCTCCCAGTCTGAAGCAGTCATTGGCTTGAGCTCTATCGAACGACGTTCTCCGCTGAGATGGTCAGTTCCAAGTACCCCGTCCCCGCATCCACCTCCCGCCCCAACCGCCACCCCTCCATCTCCGCCACCACCAGCTCCACCGTCGTCCGCACCGCGTTCCCATACCCCACATGCCCGCCCCACACGCGCCCCTGCGCGTCGGCCACGCTCATGTGCAGGTGCGCGCCCTGGGGCGAGAGCGAGCCCGAGAGGCTGAGGATTTCGAAGGGCCCGGTCCAGCGGGTCTCCTGCTCGGCGGCGGCCAGGCGGAGCACGGCGCCGTCCAGGCTGCCGATGCCGGCGACGACGAAGAGGGCAGGGCCGTCGGCATGGTCGATGGCGTGCTGTTCCAGCGAGCGCCGCAGGTCGGCGCCGGGCGAAAGGCGCAGGGGGGTGAAGCTCATGGCGCCATCGTGCCCGGAATGGGCAGTCGGCGCTCAGCGCGTCAGCGACCGGAACTGCGCGATGACGGCATCGAAGCTCGCATCCGCCGTCAGCCCCAGTCTTCGCGCACGCTCGCTCTCGAAGCGCGAGGGCCAGCCGCCGACGATGCGGGCGACGGCCGCATCCGGCTTGACGGTGACGCGGGCGGCCACCGCCTTGCCGGCGCTGCGCTCCAGGGCCTGCACCATCTCCGCCACGGTGACGCTGAGGGCCGGCAGGTTCAACGCGGTGCGCCCGCCGAACTCGGCGCGGCTGGCTTCGGCCACGCGCAGGATGCCGGCGATGGTGGTGTCGGGCGAGGCCAGGGCGACGGCGGTGGACGGGTCCACCGGGCAGATGGCGTCGATGCCCGCCAGCGGCTCGCGCACGATGCCCGAGAGAAAGCCCGAGGCCGCCCCGTTGGGCCGGCCCGGCCGCACCGACACGGTCATCAGCCGCGCGGCGCGGCCGTCGATGTAGCCCTTGCGGGTGTAGTCGGCCACCAGCTGTTCGCAGATGAACTTGTGGATGCCGTAGCTGGACTGCGGCGTGGGCAAGGTGTCGTCGCGCACGACGGGCGGCAGCGGCACGGCCTCGTCGGCGCCATAGACGGCGACCGAGCTGGCAAAGAAGAACAGCGGCGCCTTGCCGGTGCGGGCGTGCTGGGCGCGCAGCGCCTCCAGCAGGCGTCGCGTGGCTTCGAGGTTGCTGCGCAGGCCCAGTTCGAAGTCCGCCTCGCATTCGCCCGACACGGCCGAGGCCAGGTGGAAGACGGCGTCATGGTCGCCCACCATCAGGCCGTCCAGCCGCTCCAGCAGGTCGCCGGCCTCGCACTTGACCCGCGGGTCCGCCATCAGGGCGGGATCGCCGACCGGATGCAGGTCGGCCAGGGTGAGCGTGTCGATGGGCTGGCCGCACAGGCTGCCGCGTTGCAGCAGGCTGCGCGCCAGCAGGGTGCCGAGGAAGCCTGCGCCGCCGGTGATGAGGATGTTCATGCCGCCACTATCGCCGGTCTACACCACCGCGCAGCCGCAGCTCATGCGCCAGTTCCCCCGGTCGCCCACGATGATCGGCGCCGACGCCGACCCGGCGCAGCAGCCGGCGCCATGCATCCCGGCCGCACCGGGCGCCTGCGCCATACCGCTCTTGCGCCGCTGCTGGTAGCCGCCGTACACGTTCACCGGCAGCCAGTCGGGCATGGGCTTGACCACGGCCGGCGCCTGCGCGGCAAAGGCGCCGCTGCCGTGCACCACCGCGCCGCCCACCACCGTCAGCACGGCGGTGATGTCGCGGATGTCGTCTTCGGGCACGGCGAAGTAGTCGTCCGACAGCAGCGCGAAGTCGGCCAGCTTGCCGGGCTGGATGCTGCCTTTGCGGGCCTCGTCGCCGGTCAGGGCGGCGCCCTCCAACGTCCACATACGCAGCGCCTCGTCGCGGCTGACCAGGTTGCGGTCGGCATTCAGGCGCGTGTCGCCCATGGTCTTGCCCGTGACCAGCCAGTGCAGCGAGACCCACGGGTTGTAGCTGGTGGCGCGGCTCGAATCGGTGCCGCAGGCCACGGGCAGGCCCATGGCGCGCATGCGGCCGATGGCGGGCGCATCGGCCGCGGCCTCGCGGCCCCAGGTCTGCGCGAAGACCTCGCCGTCCAGCGACATGCGGTTCTGGATGGCGATGCGTCCGCCCATGGCGGCCACGCGCTCCATGGAGCGCGGCGACAGCGTCTCGCAGTGGTCCAGCGCCCAGCGCACATTCTTCATCGGCACGTCGCGGTTGACCTTCTCCAGCACGTCGAGGATGCGCGTGGCCGTGCTGTCGTAGCTGGCATGCATGCGGATCGGCCAGCCCTTGCCCACGAGGTAGGTCGCCACCTCGGTGAGCTTGCTTTCCATGATGGCCGGGGCGGGCGCGACGCTCTTGCCGAAGTTGGCCGGGTCGGTGGCGGCCCACAGGATGTATTCGCCCGCGCCCACCATGCGCAGCCAGTCGTCGCCCTGGCCGGGCGCGACGCGCTGCGACCAGGCCTGGTAGTCGGCCAGCTCCTGCCCCGGGCGCTGCGCGAACAGGTTGTACGAGATGCGCAGCGTCATCTTGCGCTCGGCCGCGAGCTGGGCGATGCCGCTGTAGTGCTCGGGGTAGTTCTGCCCGCCGCCGCCGGCATCGACCACGCTGGTCAGGCCCAGGCGGTTCATCTCGCGCATGTAGAGCTGGGTCGACAGCGCCTGGTCGTCGTCCGAGAGCTTCGGCACGCGCGCGAACAGGGCCACGAGGCCGCCCAGGCTGGTGGTGTTGACCACCAGGCCGGTCGGGTTGCCGGCAGCGTCCTTCTCCAGCACGCTGCCGATGGGGTTGGGCGTGTTGCGGTCGAAGCCCAGCACCCGCAGCGCCGCGCGGTTCAGGAAGGCGCGGTCGTACAGGTTCATGACGAAGCAGGGCACATCGCCGGTGGCGGCATTGATCTCCTGCAGCGTGGGCAGCCGCTTCTCGCGGAACTGGTAGGGCGAGAAGCCACCCACCACCTGCACCCAGTGCGGCGGCTGCGTGCGCCGCGCCTGGTCGCGCAGCATGACCAGCGCATCGGCCAGCGAGGGCACGCCGTCCCAGCGCAGCTCCTGCGTGTAGGTGAGCCCGCCGCGGATGAAGTGCGCATGCGAGTCGATGAGGCCCGGCACCACGGTGCGGCCCTGCGCGTCGATGACGCGGGTGCGCGGGCCGATCCAGCGCTGCATGTCGGCATCGCTGCCCACGGCGGCGAACTGCTCGCCCACGATGGCCAGCGCCTGGGCGCGCGGGCGCTTGGGGTCCACCGTGGCGATGCGGGCGTTGAGCAGCACCACGTCGGCCGGGCCGGCGGGTGCGGTGCTGGCACAGCCGGCCAGCGCACCGCCCAGGCCCAGGCCCGCGACGCCGCCGGCCGTGGCCAGGCCCAGCGAGCTGCGCAGGAACTGCCGGCGCGGCGGCTCGGGCTCGGCCTCATGGCCGCAGGCGGGGTCGCACCAGTGGCGGTAGCGGGGCGTGTCAGAAGTCGTCGTGGCGGCGGCGTTGCCGCCCAGGCTGAAGCGCTTCATGGCGAGGCGGCTCCGGGCTCAGTCGACCTTGATGCCGGAGGCCTTGACGATGCGCGCGCTCTTGGCCGTCTCGTCCGCCAGGAAGGTGTCGAACTGGGCCGAGGGCATGGTGAAGGGCTCGGCGCCCAGCTTGTCGAGGCGGTCCTTGAGGTCGGGCGCGGCCATGATCTTTGCGACCTCGGCCTGCAGGCGGTCGATCACGGGCCGCGGCGTCTTGGCCGGCGCGAACAGGCCGACCCAGAACAGGTACTCCGAGCCAGGCACGCCGGCCTCCACCGTGGTGGGCAGGTCCGGCTGCACCGACGAGCGCTTGCCCGTGCCCACGGCCAGTGCCTTGAGCTTGCCGTCCTTGATGAGCGGCAGCGCCGACACCATGGGCGCGAAGAACCAGTCCACGCGCCCGCCCATCACCTCGGTCATGGCCTCGGGCGTGCCGCGGAAGGGCACATGCTGCGCCTGGATGCCCGCCGCCAGGCGGAAAACCTCAGCATTCATGTGCGTGGCCGAGCCATTGCCGGCCGAGGCGTAGTTGAAGCCACCCGGCTTGGCCTTGACCTGCGCGACCAGGTCCTTCACGTCGGCGAACTTGCCGGGCGACGTGACCAGCACATTGGGCAGGCTGGCCATGGGCGTGATGCCGGCGAAGTCCTTGAGCGTGTCGTAGCTCAGGTTGGGATAGATCGACGGGTTGACCAGGTGCCCCGCCGAATGCACCAGCAGCGTGTAGCCGTCGGCCGGCGCACGCGCCACCTGCACCGCGCCCAGCGTGCCGCCGGCGCCGGGCTTGTTCTCGACCACCACCGAGGTGCCGAGCGCGGGGCCCAATCGCTCGGCCACCAGCCGGGCCACGATGTCGGTGCCGCTGCCGGCCGTGAACGGCACGATCAGCCGGATGGTCTGGCCGCGCGGCCAGTCGCCCTGGGCGTGTGCAGAGGCAAAGGCCGTGGCAGCCAGGGCGCCGGCGATGAAGAGGCGGCGGCCGAAGCCGCGGGTCGAGGGGAAGGTCATGTCTTGTCTCCGTCTTTGTCTTCTGTGGGGGATGGGCGATCAGCCGTTGGGGCTGCGCTAAGTCTTTGGCCCTGGCGGCTCGTGCGGCATCACCAGCGCCACCAGCACCGGCCGGTTGCTGCGGTTGACCAGCTGCCGCTTCTCGCCCGGCGCGAAGCAGCAGGAGTCGTAGGGGCCGAGCTCGTGCTCCTCGGTCTGGCCATCGAGCTCGCCGATGACGGTGAGCCGGCCTTCGAGCACGAGGTAGAGTTTTTCCATGGGCGAGCCGTCCAGGCCGGTGTGGCCACCGGGCAGGATCTGGCTCATGCCCATCCACATCTGTTCGGAGGGCCCGGCCTCCTTGCCCTGCAGGCGCAGGCAGCGCATGTCGAAATGCCGGGGCGCCTCATAGGTGGGCGCCTGGTCGAAGCGGGTGACGTGCATGGCGGTCGTCTCCGTGCCGGCGTCAGGGCCGCAGCACCACGCGGTCGGTGCTGCCCGACAGCACCTGCCGGTAGGCCTGCAGCGCCTCGTCCAGCCCGAAGCTGCGCGCCACCGCAAAGGGCTTGAGCGTGCCGCGCTCGAAACCCTCGCGCATCGCGTCCAGCTGCGCCGTCGAGGCCACGCAGTCCATGGCCAGCGAGTCGATGCCGACGTAGGTGTGCATGCCCCGGTAGAAAGCAAAGATGTCAAAGGGCACCGCGCGGTCGTGCGTCGCGATGAAGATCTGCGTCGCACCCTTGGCCATGGCCTTGTTGGCGGCCTCGAAGTAGGCGCTGCCCACGGTGTTGTAGACCACGTCGGCCCCGCGCCCGCCGGTGAGTTCGAGCACGCGCGCGGCCACGTCTTCGTGGCTGGCATCGATGACATCCACTGGCGCGCAGGCGAAGCCCTCGAAGGGCCCGGGCCGGCGCTGCACGGCGATCACCTTCGCGCCGCCCTGGGCCGCGAGCTGCACCGCCGCCTGACCCACCTTGCCGTTGGCGCCCAGCACCAGCACCACCTGGCCCGCCTGCGGCATGCCGCTGCGACGGAAGCCCTCGTAGGCCGTCACGAAGGGCACGCCCACGGCGCCGGCTTCGTCCATCGAGATGTTGCGGGGGCGTTCGCGCAAGGCGGCTTCGGGCAGCAGCAGGTAGCGCGCATGCGAGCCGTCGCGGGTGATGCCCACATCGCCGCCGGAGCCATACACCTCGCGGCCGATCCAGGCGCTGGGCCCGGCGATCACGGTGCCCGCAAAGTCGCGGCCCGGCGTGCGCGGCCACACGGCCTTGGGCATCAGGCCCAGCGTGGCCTTCACGTCGCTCGGGTTGACGGCGGCGGCACCGATCTGCACCACCGCCATGCCCGCGGCCGGCGTGGGCGGCGGCTGGTCGACGAGGGCGAGCTGCAGCGACGCGAGGTCGGTGGCCTTCTGCTCCACGCGCAGGGCGCGGGCGGCGCCGTGGGGGTTCGGGTTCGAAACGGCGTTCATCGTGCGGCTCCTGCGGCCGGCAGGCCGAGCATCTGGCGCGCCTCGGCGGCGCTGGCCACCTGGCCGCCCAGGCTGCGGATGATGTCGCGCGCCTTGGCCACCAGCTGGGCGTTGCTTTCTGCCAGCACACCGTGCGACAGGTAGATGTTGTCTTCCATGCCCACGCGCACATGGCCGCCCATGAGCCAGGCCTGGGCCACGATCGGGAACTCCATGCGGCCGATGCCGAAGGCGCTCCAGAAGGCGCCGCGCGGCAGCATGTTGCGGGCGTAGAGCAGCGTCTCGGGCGTGGGCGCAAAGCCGTACTTCACGCCCAGCACGAAGGTCCACATGCCGGGGCCGTCGAGGGTGCCATCGGCGATCAGGTCCAGCGCCAGGTTGATGTCGCCGGAGTCGAAGATCTCCAGCTCGGGCTTCACGCCCGCCTCCCGGATCACCTTGGCCATGCGCCGCACGTTCTTCGGCGTGTTGATCACCACGTCGGGGCCGCTGTTCATGGTGTTGAGGTCCAGCGAGCAGACGTCGGGCTTGATGAGCGCGATGTGTTCCACGCGCCGCTCCGGCGGCAGCAGCGAGGTGCCGGGCGCGTAGACCTTGGGGTCGTCATCGCTGGGCACGAAGCGCCCGCCGGGGCCGGTGGTGAGGTTGATGATGAGCTCGCGGTCGTGGCGGCGGATGCGCTCGACCACCTCGCGGTAGAGCTCCACCTCCATCGACGGCTTGCCGGTGCCGGGGTCGCGCACATGGATGTGCACCAGGCCCGCGCCCGCCTCGGCCGCGGCCAGGCATTCGTCGGCGATCTGGGTGGGGGTGATGGGCAGGTGCGGGGTCTGCTCGGGCTTGACCAGGTTGCCCGTCACGGCGCAGGTAATCAGCGTCTTGTTCATTGGACCCCCACGCTTGTCACTTCGTGTACTTCGCTGCCCCCCGAGGGGGCTTTCGCGCCTTTGGGCGGCCATGCGGCGCTCATAGGTGCCTCCCCCCATCCACCACGATGCGCGTGCCGGTCACGAAGCGCAGCGTGGTGGCCAGCGCCTCGACCGTGGCGGCCACGTCCTCGGGCAGGCCGATGCGGCCCAGCGGCGTGGTGGTGGCCATCTTGGCCTTGAAGTCCTCGCCGCGGCCGGGCACGAAGGCCGACTCCACCGCGCCGGGCGAGACCGACACCACCCGCACGGCCGGCGCCAGCGCCTTGGCCAGCGCATCGCCCACCACGTCCAGGCCGGCCTTGGCGGCCACATAGGCCAGGTTGCTGCCCACGCCGGTGAAGCCGGCGATGGACGACACGTTCACGATCAGCCCGTCGCCGCTCGCCTTGAGCAGCGGCGCGAAGGCGCGGATGGTGGCGAACACGCCGCGGAAGTTGGCCTGCAGCAGCTCGTCGATCAGTTCGTCGGTCAGGCCGTCGAGGTCGGCCGCAGCCACCGGCCGGGTGTGGCCGGCGCTGTTGACCAGGATGTCGCAGCGGCCGTGATCGGCCTTCACCTGCGCGGCGGCGGCCTGCAGGCTGGCGCTGTCGACGATGTCGGCGCGCAGCGCGCCGTGGCGCTGGCCCTCGGCCGAGGGCAGGGCGGCGGCGCGGGCGTCGGCGTCCTCGGCCTTGCGGTGCAGCAGCACGCAGGTGGCGCCCAGGGCGGCCAGGCGCTGCGCGCTGGCATAGCCGATGGCGCCCAGCCCGCCGGTGATGACGGCCACCTTGCCGTCCAGGCGTGAAACAGGGGTGAAGCTCATGGTCTTGCAGTCATGAAGGAAGGGGTTGAAAGAGGAAGAAGAAGAACGATCAGGGAATCGGCGGGCGCGGGAACTTGGTCTCGCCTGGCTCCAGCTGGAAGTCGTAGGCCAGCGTGGCGCTCTGCCCATCGGGCTGCAGCGCATAGCGGCCGATCAGCCGGCGCGTGACGCCGAAGGTCGGGTCGCTTTCGAGGTTCTCGTCGTCGTCGGCATAGACCTGGCTGACCAGCACCTTGAAGCCCGGCTTGCTGACCATGAAGTGCAGGTGCGCCGGCCGGTTGGGATGGCGGCGCTGGGCCTTCAGCAGCACGCCGCAGGGGCCGTCCACCGGCACGGGGTAGCCGGCGGGCCGCACGCTCTGGAAGTGGTAGCGGCCCTCGGCATCGGTGCGAAAGCGGCCGCGCAGGTTCATGTTCTCCTGCGTCGGGTCCTGGTTCTCGTACAGGCCCACGGGCGAGGCCTGCCATACGTCCACCATGGCGTCGGCCAGTGGCCGGCCCTGGCCGTCGCGCACCACGCCCGAGACGAACAGCGGCACGCCCGGTGTGCCCGAGCGGGCGATGGAATCGCCGCAGGCGCAGTCCGGCGCATTGGCGCGCCAGAAGGGGCCCAGCAGGGCAGAGGGCGACTCGCCCTGCGGATCCTGGTTGTTCTGCAGCGCCACCAGGGTCGAGATGCCGAGGATGTCGGCGGCCAGCACCACCTCGTTCTTCTTCTCGCCGGTGGCCTGGCCGATGGCGACAATGAAGTCCAGCGCCTGCTCGAACTCCTCTTCGCTGAGCTTCACCTCCTGCACGAAGGCATGCAGGTGGCGGGTGAGCGAGGCGATCACCTCGCGCAGCCGGGGGTTGGGCGTGCGGGCCATCGCATCCAGGGCGATGGGCAGCACCGAGTCGGGGGTCGTCACGATGTTCATGACCGGGGCTCCGTGTGCAAACGTTTGCACATTATTGGTCCTGATCTGGCGCAAAGCAAAGGGCACAATCGCAGCATTGACCCTCTTGACATGCCGCTGCCAGAAAGGCAAACGTTTGCACACATGACTGCCGCCAAGACGCCCAAAGTCACCATCCGCGATGTCGCCACCGCCAGCGGCGTGCATGTGTCGACCGTCTCGCGCGCCCTCGATCCGGCGCGGCGCAAGCGCATCAGCAAGGAGGTGCTGGAGCTGGTGGAAGAGACGGCCCGCCGCCTGGGCTACCAGCCCAACCGCGCGGCCTCGGCGCTGCGCACCGGCCGCACCCACACCATCGGCGTGCTGCTGCCGGACATCACCAACCCGGTGTTCCCGCCCATCCTGCAGGGCATCGAGGCCGCGGCGGCGGCGCGCGGCTACTTCGTCTTCGTGGCCAACGTGGGCGACCCCAAGCTGGCGCAGCCCATCCTCGCGCGCATGAAGGCGCAGCAGATCGACGGCCTGGTGATGGCCATCGCGCTGCGCGAGGACCCGCTGATCGACTTCGTGCGCGACAGCGGCATGCACGCCGTGATGGTCAACCGCGCCGACGAGAGCGGACGCCTGCCCGCGGCGGTGAGCGACGACCGCCTGGCCATGAAGCTGGCCGTCGACCACCTGGTGGCACTGGGCCATCGCCGCATCGCGCACTTGGCGGGCCCGCAGACCGTGCCCACCGGCGTGGGCCGCCGCCAGGGCGTGGAGCAGGCGCTGCGCGACCACCGCCTGCCGCCGCCGCGCATCGTCGAATGCGACAGCTACAGCCGAGAGGCCGGCCAGCAGGCCATGCACGCGCTGCTGGAGGGCGAGGGCGAGCGGCCCGGCGCGGTGGTCTGCTGCAACGACCTGGTGGCGCTGGGCGCCTACGACGTGCTGCGCGCGGCCGGCCTGCGCATTCCGCAGGACATCTCCATCACCGGCCACAACGACATGCCGCTGGTGGACATGGTCGATCCGCCGCTCACCACCATCCGCCTGCCGCACCGCGAGCTGGGCTGGCAGGCGGCGGAGATGCTGTTCCAGGCCATCGAGGGGCAGGCGCTGCTGGCCTCGACGGTGGTGCTGCGGCCGGAGTTGATCGTGCGTGCATCCACTTCGGCCCCGGCTGCGTATTGATGCGTTCGGCCGCGCGCCCTGCGTGCGGCTCCGTGGGGGCGACTCGGCCGCCAACGCCAGGCCGGGCGCCCAGATGCCAAAGTGGCAGGACGTGACAACTTTGTCAATTAATTCACGAATTGACACAATTGTCCCGCTCCCGCCAGCAAGCGCTCGACTTGCTAAAACTTTTTGCGTATTGCCTCGCCGCCTGCCGTTGGACTAGGCCGTCGGCATGACTGTTGCCTCCGATTCAGCAGTGGGGACGTGTTGCGGCCAATGAGGACTGCGGTCGCCGCGTCATGACGAGGATGTGAATGAGTGAAGTGATGGCATGCCCGGACGAGGCCGGGCAAGCGACTGTGGCGCGCGCCGCGTCGGCGATGAAGGTCGACGAGCCGGACACAGCAGCCCCGCCGCCACCGGCGGCCACCGGCCACGCCGGGATCTGGGCAGCCGGACTGGCATCGGCCGCACTGGCCGCGTGCGGAGGCGGCGGAGGCGGGGGAGGGGGCGGCGGCGTCTTGCCGATCGGCGTGGGGTCGACCGGGGCGGCGCCCGCGCCGGCGGCTCCGGCGCGCAGCGGCGGACCCGCGCTCGGTGCCCTGACCAATACCCCCACGGCCCAGACCTACCGCTACCTCCAGCCGCAGAACGACGCCGAAGCCGCGCGCTTTCTGCTGCAGGCCCAGTTCTCGGCCACGCCCGAGGACATCGCCGCGGTGCGCAGCCAGGGCTACCGCGCCTGGCTGTCTGCGCAGTTCGACGCGCCGGCCAGCCAGGCGGCCTGGGCCTGGCTCGAATCGCTGCCTTATCGCTCCACGGCCAACACGCTCGATGTGGATGCGATGGCGTGGCGCCAGCTCATCGTGCCCGCGGATGCGGTGCGCCAGCGGGTGGCGCTGGCGCTGTCGGAGATCTTCGTGGTTTCGGCCGGCTCCATCGGCAGCAACTGGCCGGTGCATGCCATGGCGCAGTACTGGGACATGCTGGTGGCCGGCACGCGCCGCAGCTTCCGCCAGCTGCTGGAGGACGTGACGCTGAACCCGGCGATGGGCCTGTTCCTCAACACCCGCGGCAACCAGAAGGAAAACGCCACCACCGGCCGCCAGCCAGACGAGAACTATGCGCGCGAGGTGATGCAGCTGGTGACCATCGGCCTGGTGCAGCTGGAGCAGGACGGCCGTGCGCGCGTCGACGCCAATGGCCGCCCGCTGGACACCTACACGCTGGACGACGTCACCAACCTGGCCCGCGTGTTCACCGGCTACGACCTGGACATCCGCAGCGGCGAATCGGGCAGCGTCACGCTGCCCGGCGCCGCCAACGCCATCGAGAGCAATGCCTGGACGCAGCGGCCCATGGCGCTCAATGCCTCGCGGCATTCCACCCTGGCCGTGCGCTTTCTGGGCACGAGCATCGCCGCCGGCACCCCGGGCGCCGAGGCGCTGCGCATCGCGCTCGATGCGCTGACCAACCATCCCAACACGGCGCCCTTCATCAGCCGGCAGCTGATCCAGCGGCTGGTGTGCAGCAATCCCTCGCCGGCCTATGTACGGCGGGTGGCGGACGTGTTCGTGGACAACGGCGCCGGCGTGCGCGGCGACATCAAGAGCGTGGTCGCCGCCGTGCTGCTGGACAACGAGGCCCGCGGCCCCGAAGGCCTCACGGCGCCCACCTGGGGCCGCGTGCGCGAGCCGATGGTGCGGCTCGCGCAATGGGCGCGCAGCTTCGGCGTCACGTCGGCGGCCGGCACCTGGCGCATCGGCAACCTGTCGAGCAGCATCTTCGGGCTGGGCCAGAGCCCGCTGCGCTCGCCCTCGGTGTTCAACTTCTTCCGGCCGGGCTATGTGCCGCCTTCCACCGCCCTGGCCACGCAGGGGCTGGTGGCGCCGGAGTTCCAGATCGTCAACGAGACGGGCGTGGGCGGCTACATCAACTTCATGGCGAGCATCCTGCAGGCCGGCTTCAACAGCCGCGACGTGCTGGCCGCGTACACGCGCGAGAAGGCGCTGGTGCTCGACCCGGCGGCGCTGGTGGACCAGCTGTCGCTGGTGCTCACCGCCAGCCAGCTCTCGAATGCCACCCGCGCGCTGGTCGTCGACGCGCTGAGCGACCCGCCCGTGACGGCATCGAGCACCGACGCCGTCAAGCTCAACCGCATCACCGCCGCGGTGCTGCTGGTCATGAGCTGCCCCGAATACCTGGTCCAGAAGTGACCACCGCCTGATCCGTTCCCCATGCATCTCATCGACACCGACGCGCGGCACAGCCGCCGCGCCTTCCTGCGCCGCGCCGGCCACCTGGGCCTGGCGGGCAGCGCCATGCCCTGGGCCCTGAGCCTGGCCGCCATGGGCGATGCCGCGGCCCAGTCCGCCAACGACTACAAGGCGCTGGTCTGCGTCTTCCTCTACGGCGGCAACGACTACGCCAACACCGTCGTCACCTACGACGACGCCAGCCATTCCGCATACAGCACCATCCGCATCCCGCAGGCGCAGGGCGGCATCGCCCTGGCCAAGGACTCGGCGCTGGCCGCCACGCGGCTGGCACCCACCACCGCCCTGGCCGGGGGCCGCGAGTACGCGCTCAACCCGTCCATGACGGCCATGGCGCGACTCTTCCAGGCCGGCCAGGCGGCGGTGATGCTCAACGTGGGCCCGCTGGTCGTGCCCATGACACGGGCGCAGTACGCGGGCGGCAACCGCACCACCTATCCGGTGCCGCGCAACCTGTTCTCGCACAACGACCAGCAGTCGGTGTGGCAGGCCTCGTCGCCCGAGGGCGCAACCGTGGGCTGGGGCGGCAACATCGCCGACGAGTTCCTGGCCGGCAACACGGGCGCGACCTTCACCTGCATCTCGGTCAGTGGCAATGCGGTCTTCCTCTCGGGCGACAACGCGCTGTGCTACCAGGTGGGCACCAGCGGCGCGGTGGCCATCAACCCGGCACGCAGCGGCGGCAGCACCTTCGGCTCGCGCAAGCTCAACACCGCGCTCGCCCAGCTGGTGCAGCAGCCGCGCAGCCACGTGCTGGAGAACGAATACAACCGCGTCACGGCACGCGCCATCGGCGCTGCGGACACCGTCAACGGCGCCATCGGCTCGGCCTTTGCCAGCGGCACCTTCCCGGCCAACAACAGTCTGGCCGACCAGCTCGCCATGGTGGCGCGACTGATCCGCGGCCGCAGCACCCTGGGCGTGCGTCGGCAGGTGTTCTTCGTCTCGCTGGGCGGCTTCGATCTTCACGACAACCTCATCGCCAACCATGGCGGGCTGCTGGGCAAGGTGTCGGACGCGATGGCCGCCTTCCAGGCGCAGATGGACAACCTGGGCCTGGGCGGCAGCGTCACGCAGTTCACCGCCTCGGACTTCGGCCGCACGCTGTCGAGCAATGGCGACGGCAGCGACCACGGCTGGGGCAGCCACCATTTCGTGGTCGGCGGCGCCGTGCGCGGCAAGTCCTTCTATGGCACGCCGCCGCCGGTGAGCGTGGGCAACACCAGCGCCGAGGCCGACCAGTGGCACGTGGGCCAGGGCCGCCTGCTGCCCACCACCTCGGTGGACCAGTACGCCGCCACACTGGCCAAGTGGTTCGGCGTGGCCGATGCCGACCAGCTGCGCATCCTGCCCAACCTGCGCAACTTCGGCGGCAGCGCGAACGGCATCGCCTATCCGCGCGACCTGGGGTTCATGGCCGCCTGAGACGGCCCGACGGGGCCGGGGCCCGGTCAGGCCTTGCGCTGGGCGTCGCGATACGCCGCGATGCGCTGCTGCAGGCCCGGGCGGGCGGCCGAGCGCACCAGCCGGGCCAGGTCCCGCGCATCGCCGTCCGTGCCGCGGCGGCGGCGGTCGTCGGCCACTGCGGCATGGATGGCGCGGTGCGTCGGCAGGTCCAGCCGCTGCGCCTGTTCTCGCCGGGCAGCCAGCGCCGATTCGAGGTCGGTCATTTCGACCTGCCGCGTCGCCAGACCTGCCGCCAGTGCGGCAGGTCCGTCGATGACTGCGCCGCTCTCCACCCACCCGGCCGCCGTGCCGGCGCCGACCTGGTCGGCCAGCCGCGCCGTGCCGAGCACCAGCCCGAAAGCCGCACCGGGAAAGGCGAAGCTGGCCTCGCCCACGATCCAGCGCTCGCTGCAGGCCGCGAACAGGTCGGCGCCGGCGCCCATCGTGCGCCCCTGCGCCAGTGCCAGCGTGGGGAAGGGCGCGGCATGCACCGCCTGCAGCATCAGCTCCACCCGGGTGAAACGGGCGAGCAGGCTGTGGTCGGTCTCCTGCTCGAGCGCGGACAGATCGAAACCGGTGCAAAAATGGCGACCGGCACCGCGCAGCACCAGCAGGCGCAGCCGAGGGTCGGCGCTGGCCTGCTCGACGGCCTCGTGCAGCTGCGCCACCAGCGTCGCCGACAGCGCGTTGCCCCGGTCGGGCCGCTCGAGCCAGATCTCCAGCAGGTCGCCCGTGCGCACCGTGCGCAGCGGCGCCTGCGCGGATGACGGCGCGCTCATGCGGTCGCTCCCGCCCAGAGGTTGGGCACCAGCGCGTTCGAATAGCCCGAGACGAAGGGCTTGACCTCGGTCGTGCCCGGTACATAGACATGCCGCGCGATGCGGCCGATGTTGCCGCCGTACAGGTGGATGCTGATGGAGACACGGTCGGGCAGGGCGTTGCACACCTGGTGCACGTCGCCCTCGGTGGGCGAGAGGATCTCCAGCTCGCCGGGGACGAGGACCTGCGCTTCGCCTTTGGCGGTCATCCGCCCTTCGGCGTCGCGCGTGAAGCGCTGGCTGGATTCGCGGCCCCGCAGCATGGCCACGATGCCCCACACGGTGTGGTCATGCACCGGCGTCTGCTGGCCCGGCCCCCAGACGAAGCTCACCAGCGAGAACCGGTCGAGCGGATCGCCGTAGAGCAGGTGCTGCTGGTAGTACGTCGGATGCGGCTGGGCCATGGCATCGGGCAGCCAGTCGTCCTGCGCCACCAGCGTCTTCATCAGCGGCGCAGCGCCGGCGAGCAGCCGCGGCTCGTCGGGGCCCTGGGTGTCGACCAGCCGTGTCATCCCACGCACGAATTCGAGCAGCCGGCTCTCGGCGCGGACGGCGCTCATGCGGCGCTCCAGCCGCTGTCCGTGCGCAGCGCCTCCGTGTGCTCACCCAGGGCGGGCGGCGGACGCCGGATCGGAAAGCCCTGGCCATTGAGCCGCACCGGCGACGCGAAGGTGCGCGTGGTCTGGCCGCCCGGCAGCTGCAGCGGCTGCACCCAGCCCATGTGCTCGGTCTGCGGGTCGGACAGCGCCGCGGCGTAGTCGTTGATGCGGGCATGCGGCACGCCCGCGGCCTGGAAGGCGTCGATCCAGTGCGCCACCGGCCGGGTGGTGAACACGGCTTCGAGAATGTCGCGCAGGGCCGCCTGGTGGCGCGCCCGGTCGGTGGTGGTGACGAAGCGCGCGTCCTGGGCGAGTTCGGGCATGCCCACCACGCCGAGCACATCGAGCCAGAGCTTGTGGTTGCCGGCGGCGATGGCGAAATGGCCGTCCTGCGCGCGGAAGGCCTGGTAGGGCGCGTTGCGCGGGTGGGCCGAGCCCAGCTTGGCCGGGCTTCGGCCCGTGCCGAAGTATTCGCTCGTCTGCAACGCGGCCACGCCCAGCGTGCAGCCGAACATGGGGATGTCGATGTGGGCGCCGCGGCCGCCGGCGCGCACATGGGCCAGCATGGCGGCGATGGAGAAGGCCGCATACAGGCCGGACGCGAAGTCCGACAGGGGCACGCCGCACTTGACGGGATCGCTCTCGGGCTCGCCGGTCACGCTCATCACGCCCGCCGCGGCCTGGATCGTCAGGTCGAAGCCGCCCTCGGTGGCCCGCGGGCCACTCTGCCCATACGCCGAGATCGAGCAGAACAGCAGCGTGGGCTTGTCGGCCGACAGGGCCGCGTAGCCCAGTCCGAGCCGGTCCATCACGCCGGGGCGATTGTTCTCGACCAGCACATCGGCCTCGAGGATCAGCCGCCGCGCCACGGCCAGATCGTCGGCATTCTTGAGGTCCAGCACCGCCGAGCGCTTGTTGCGGTTGAGCGAGGCGAAGTTCTCGCTGTAGCCCTGGTTCAGCGGCGGCCACTGGCGCAGGCCGTCACCGGCGGGCGGCTCGATCTTGACCACCTCGGCCCCCATGTCGGACAGCAGCATGGTCGAGAACGGCCCCGAGGCGGTCGAGCAGAACTCGACGACGCGCACACCGGACAAGGGAAGGATCGGGGGAGAGGCAGCAGTCATGGAAGAAACCTGGAAGACGCGGCGCCGGCTCGGGGAAAGCGCGTTCGCCGCTGCGGGCAGATGGGTGCGATGCGAGGTCGAAGCGACAGTTTGGCTAAGCAGCCATCCGCATTTCGAGGAACGCGGCGGTGTCGGCCGCGCCCATGCTTCGGGCAAGACTCAGCGCGTCCAGCCCCTCAGAGCTCAGAACAGCGGGGTCGGCATCGTGTTGCAGAAGCAGCTTGACGATCTCGAGGCGGTTGAACATCGCGGCGAACATCAGAGGCGTCTTGCCGCCGGGAGGAGCGAAATTCGGACGAGCGCCGGCAGCGAGAAGCCGCTCGACGACGGCCTCGTAGCCCTTGTACGCGGCAGCCGCCATCGGCGTCTGGGCCATGTCGTTGTACCGGTCGGGTTCTGCGCCCGCGTCGAGCAAGGCCTTGGTCGCCTCGATGTGTCCGTGATAGGCCGCGAGCATCAGGAGCGTGTCGCCCTTGTGGTTGCTCATGTTGGGCGGGAGACCTTTCTCCAGCAAAGACGCAAGCCTTTGAGCATCGCCGGTGCGTGCAAGCTGGAAGACCTGGCGTGCAAACTCGAGAAACTCTTCGTTGGGTGGCTCTGAGCCGTCGCCTGGGTGGGTCATGTCGTGGTCCTGGGTAGTCGTTGAAGGCTCGAACGAATCATTCTGCTACGGCGGGGTGGGGCGAGGCCGGCCCAACCCAGGGTGCCGCCAAGTCACCCGAGCGCGTGCGTCTTGCCGCGGTGCGGCGGATTCACCGCCGCGACGTCCGCTGCGCCGGGTCGACGTTTTAGTTGACATAATACACATTGCATTTCTTTAAAGCGTGTTGAGCTCGCCGCGCCTTCCCCCAAACCGACTGACCTCTCCACCAAATGGGGCGCTGTCCTGCTTGCATTTGTTTACATTCATCGCAAGCTCTGGCCTTTCTTGACTGCTCAACTGCGTGCGGATCACTTCACCCATGAAAGACCGATGGGGGACCACCACCACACGGCGACGGTGGCTGCTTGGCTTCACCCTTCTCGAATTGCTGATCGTCATCGCGCTGATCGGCGTGCTGGCGGCCATCGGCCTGCCGCGCTATGCCGACTATCGGGAGCGCATGAAGGTCAACGACGCCGTGCGTGACATCGGCGTGATCGCCGCCAAGCTCAGCATGTACGCCATGGCCAATGCCGGCTACCCGGACTCGCTCACCCAGATCGGCTGGACCCAGCCGGACCCCTGGGGCAACGACTACCAGTACCTGGCGATGGCGGGCGCCACCGTGGGCCAGAAGCGCAAGGACCGTTCGCTGCACCCGCTCAACAGCGACTTCGACCTCTACAGCATGGGGCCGGACGGCCGCAGCGTGCCGCCCCTGACCGCCAAGGCAAGCGAGGACGACATCATCCGCGCCAACGACGGCGCCTTCATCGGCAAGGCCTCCGACTACTGAGCACGATGGCCGGGCCCTGGCAGCGCTTCACCGTCGTGTTCCGCAGCCGCTGGGGCTGGCGGATCTTCCTGGGTGCCTTCGTCATCGTCGCGCTGCCGTTGCTGGGCGTGTCGCTGATCTCCTACGAGCTGACCGACGCGCTGCAGCGACGTGCCACCCAGCGGCTGATGGCCGAGGCCACCAAGGCGGCGAACGTGAACCTCTACGATCGGCTGCGCGCTGCCGAACTGCTGCTTCGCGCGCGCGCCCAGGCCGAGGCCAGCGGCATGCCCAACGACGCGCTGGAACTGCAGGCGGCGACGGTGTTCGACGGCGTCGTGCCCACCGCCAAAGCGCTGGCGGGGCCGCGCAGCGAAGTCCAGCTGCTGCCCGCGGCGGGCGGCATCGGCGTGCAGCCGGTGATGCGGATCGCCGCGCCGGGCGGTGGCAGCATCGAAGGCCGCATACGGCCCGAATATCTGCTGGAGAACCTTGCCAGCAGCAGTCATACCGTCTGCGTCCAGAGCGAGCAGGCCCCAGGCCCGCACTGCCTCTCGCCACTGCAGGGTCATCTGGTCGAGCTGGCGCATGCGCGACCGCTGTACATGGCGCCGGTGTTCGATGGCGCCGATTGGCTGATCACCGCAGCGCCACAGCGCGATGCCTACCGCTTCCTTCCGCTGGGCAGCGGCGCCGCGCTGGCCCAGGCCACGGGCCTGGCCTTCCTGCTGGCACTGATTGCCAGCTCCTTCTACTCGCGGCGCATCACCCGGCCGCTGGAGGCGTTGATCGAGGCCACGCGCGCGGTGCGCACCGGCGACTTCGGCCAGCGCGTCGATGCCGCGGTCATGACGGACGAATTCCGCGAGCTGGCCGACTCCTTCAACGGCATGGTCGGAGAGATCGGCGCAGACCTTGCCTTCTCGCAGGTGCTCGCCCAGATGGACACGGCCATCCTGGCGCGGCAACCGTTGCAGGACATCGCGGCCCTTGCGCTCCTGCATCTGACGGATTCGGATCCGGCGCGGCGCTTCGCATTCCGCATCACGCCCAAGGACGGCGGACCGGCGGACGAGCTGGTGCTCGATGCCGACCGGCACCTGCAGCACCGCGCGCCGGCGCCGAACGCGACGCCGGTGCACGTCGAAGTGCTGCCTGTGGCGCAGCGCGCGGACAGCACCTTCACGCTTCAGGTGGACACCACGCAGGCCACGCCCTGGCCCGCCCGCAGCCGTCAGGAGACCGAGGCCCTGTGCGCCCGCCTGGCTGTCGCGGTGCAGGCCGACGAGCGGGAGCGCCAGCTCGTCTCGCGCGCCGTGGTGGACAGCCTGACCGGCCTGCTCAACCGGCTGGGCCTGGTCGATGCCCTCGACCAGGCCATGGCGCAAGCCGCGCAGCGCGACGATGTGCTGGCCGTGGCCTTCATCGACCTGGACGGCTTCAAGGACGTGAACGACGCCTACGGCCACAGCGTGGGCGACCGGCTGCTGCAGCAGGTGGCCTACCGCCTGCGCGCCAGCCTGGCCAGTGCCGATGCGCGGCTTGCCCGCATGGGCGGCGACGAGTTCGTGCTGATGGTCTGTGGCGAGAGTTCCGACGCCCTGCACACCTTGCTGCAGGGCGTGCTCACCGCCATGCAGCAGCCCTTCCGCATCGATGCCCTAGACGTGCAGATCGGCGCCAGCATTGGCGTGGCGGCCTTCCCCGACCATGGCCGCGACCACGAGACGCTGCTCAAGAACGCCGATGCCGCCATGTACGCCGCCAAGTCGGGCGGCCGCAACCGGGTGGTCGACTACACCAGCACGCTCAATGCGTCCACGGCCGAGCGCCTGGAGCTGCGCCGCAGTCTGGCGGGCGCGCTGGCCGCGGGTCAGCTCTTCCTGCTCTTCCAGCCGCGTGTGCGGGCCATCGATGGCGTCGTCGCCTCGGCCGAGGTGCTGCTGCGCTGGCAGCATCCCGTCAAGGGCCGCATCCCGCCCGACCGCTTCATTCCCATCGCCGAAGAGGCCGGGTTGATCGGCGAGATCGGCCTGTGGGTGCTGCGCGAGGCCATGCAGCAGGTCAGTCACTGGCGCATGCAGGCGAATCCGCCGCTCACGCGGCTGTCGGTCAACCTGTCGCCGCTGCAGCTGGCGCACCGCGACTTCGTGCCGCAGGTGGAGGCGCTGGCGGCCGCCTTTCCGCTGGCGCGCGGCGCCATCGAGCTGGAGATCACCGAAGGCGCCTTCTTCCGCGACATCGAGGGCTGCGTGCACAAGCTGGGCCGGCTGCGCGCCATGGGCTTCGACATCGCGCTCGACGACTTCGGCGTCGGTTATTCGGCGATGAGCTACCTGAGCACCCTGCCCCTGGACACGCTCAAGATCGACAAGAGCTTCGTGCAGGCCTTCGGCCAGCAGACCACGGCCTACGCCATCGCCTCGGCCATCGTGGCGCTGGCCGCGGCGCTTGACAAGCGCGTGGTGGCCGAAGGCGTGGAGACCGAGGCCCAGGCCGCGCTGCTGCGCGAGCTGGGCGTGGACGAACTGCAGGGCTACCTCTTCAGTGCCCCGGTTCCGGTGGAGGCGCTGGTGTTGCCGGCCGGCGGGGAACGGGAGCAATCCGCCGCCCCGTGGTAGGCAGTGGCCGCGCCGCGCCTCAGCGGACGATGCGGCTGCTCTCCCGCACGACCAGCGTGCAGGGCACCAACGTGCAACTCGCCGCCCGTGTCTCGGGCTGTGTCGTCCCCAGCAGGCCCAACACGCGCCGGGCCGTCTGCTGGCCGATCTCGTAGCGGGCCGGGCGCAGCGTGGTCAGCGCCGGTCGCAGCCGCACCGAGATCGGTGCGTCGCCAAAGCCCGCGATGGCGGCGTCGCGCGGCAGCGCCAGACCCCGGGCCGGTGCTTCCAGGATGGCGCCGGCCGCCATGTTGTCGTTGGCGAAGACCAACGCCTGCGGCCGGGCACCCGGCGCCTGCGCCGCATGGGCGGCCATCACGCGCGCGCCCGCCTCATAGTCGTCATCGACTTCGGCCACGGCCACATCGGGCGGCAGGCCGGCAGCCTGCATGGCCTGGCGGTAGCCGGCAGCCCGCTGTTCGGCGCGGAAGTCCTGGCTGGCCCGCGGCAGCACGAAGCGGATGCGCGTCGCGCCCTGCGCCAGGAAGTGCTCGGCCAGTTGCACGCCCGCCTCGGGATGCGGAAAGCCGACCTGGTGGAAGGGCCGGCCCTCGACCAGCCCCCAGGCCTCTACCACCGGGATGTCGAGCGCCTGCAGCATGGCTTCGGCCGCCGGCGTGTGGTCGTCGCGCGTCAGGATCAGCGCACTGGGATGCCAGCCGGCAAAGGTGCGGATGGCCGCCTCCTCCAGCTCGCGCGAATACTGGGCATTGGCCAGCAGCAGTTGCAGGCCCGAGGCCTTCAGTTCGTCCGTCATCCCGTTGACGAGGTCGGCAAAGGTGCTGCTGGCGATGTTCTGCATCACGGCGCACACCACGCGGCCGCGGCCGGAGGCCAGTCCGCCCGCCATCTGGCTGGGCACGTAGCCCAGGCGGTCCACGATCTCCTTGAGCCGCTCCCGCGCGGCGGCCGACACCTTCTCGGGCGCATTGAAGTAGCGCGACACCGTGATCGCCGAGACGCCGGCCAGGGCGGCCACGTCATGGATGGTGTGCGTGCCCGCCTTGCGGCGTGGCGCCCGCGGCGTGGAGGAGGAGGAAGAAGACGAGGAAGAAGCAGGCTTCATGGTTAGCACCGATGGCCGCCAAGGGCCCCAGGCGCCTAGACTAACAGTATGTTAGCGGTAACAGTTACCGCTGACATCCTCAATCAGGAGACTCCGATGCCCCTCGACCGCCGCCTGTTCGCCCAGCTGGGCCTGGCCGCCTGCGCTGCCTGCGCCCTGGGGCCGGCCGCGGCCGCCGAGCCCACCGCCTACCCCACGCGGCCATTGACGCTGGTGGTGCCCTACCCGGCCGGCGGCGTGGCCGACCAGTTCGCGCGCAGCTTCGCGCAAGGCCTGTCGGAGCGGCTCGGCCAGCCGGTCGTCATCGACAACCGCGCCGGCGCCAACGGCAACATCGGCTCGGCCTACGTGGCGCGCAACCAGCCGGCGGACGGCTACACGCTGCTGCTGGGCTCGCTGAGCACGCTGGCCATCAATCCGCAGATCTACGCCAGCATGGGCTACGAGCCGCAGAAGGACCTGCAGCCCATCACCCTCACCCACCAGATGCCCAACGTGCTGCTGGTGGGCGCGCAGACGCCCTACCGCAGCGTGGCCGACGTGGTGGCCGCGGCCAAGGCGCAGCCCGGCCGGCTGGTGTTCGGCTCTGCCGGCAACGGCAACACCATGCACCTGGCGGGCGTGCTGTTCGAGAAGAACAGCGGCACGCAGCTCGTGCATGCGCCCTACAAGGGCGGCCCACCGGCCCTCACCGATGTGCTGGGCGGGCAGATCCCCATGATGTTCAACAACCTGCCGGCCGTCACAGGCCACAGGCAGGCCGGCAAGGTGCGGGTGCTGGCGGTGGCCGACACCAAGCGCTCGGCCGTGATGCCCGACGTGCCCACCTTTGCGGAGGCCGGCGTGCCGGGCGTGGTCTCGGTGGTGTGGAACGGCATCCTGGTGCGCCGCGGCACGCCGGCCGACATCGTGCAGCGGCTCCATCGCGAATCGGTGGCCGTGCTGCAGCAGCCGGCCTTCCGCCAGCCGCTGGAGGCCCAGGGCTACGAGGTGCTGAACTCCACCCCCGACGAGTTCGAAGCGCTGATCCGCAAGGACGGCACCGCCATGCGCGCCCTGGTCAAGGACGCCGGCGTGAAGATGGATTGAAAGGAAGACGCTTGCGCCGCAGCATCGATCAATTGCGAAGCCAGCGCTGGTTCGCCAGCAACGACATCCGCGGCTTCGCCCACCGCCAGCGCATGCAGCAGCAGGGTCTGGCGCGGGAGGAATTCATGGGCCGGCCCATCGTGGGCATCCTCAACACCTGGAGCGACCTCTCGCCCTGCCACGCCCACCTGCGCGAGCGCGCGCAGGCCATCAAGCGCGGCGTGCTGCAGGCCGGCGGCTATCCGCTGGAGCTGCCCGCCATGAGCCTGGGCGAGGTGATGGTCAAGCCCACCACCATGCTCTACCGCAACTTCCTGGCCATGGAGGCCGAGGAGCTGATCCGCAGCCTGCCGCTGGACGGCGTGGTGCTGCTGGGCGGCTGCGACAAGACCACGCCGGGCCTGGTGATGGGCGCCCTGTCGATGGACGTGCCCGCCCTCTTCTGCCCGGCCGGGCCCATGCTCAACGACCGCTACCAGGGCCAGAGCGTCGGTGCCGGCACCCACACCAAGAAGTACTGGGAGAAGTACACCGTCGGCGAGATCGACCAGGCCGAGTGGATCGCCCTGGAGGCCCGCATGACGCGCGCGCCCGGCACCTGCAACACCATGGGCACCGCCAGCACCATGACGGCCATCGTCGAGGCCATGGGCCTCACGCTGCCGGGCGCCAGCAGCATCCCGGCCATGGATGCCAGCCACACGCGCATGGCCTGGGCCTGCGGCCAGCGCATCGTCGAGATGGTGTGGGACGACCTCAAGCCCTCGCGCTTCATCACCCGCGCGTCCTTCCTCAACGGCGTGGCGACCTGGATGGCGCTGGGCGGCTCGACCAATGCGGCGGTGCACCTGCCGGCCATGGCGGGGCGCACCGGCATCCCGCTCGGGCTGGACGATTTCGACGACATGGCGCGCCGGGTGCCGGTGCTGGCCAACCTCTTCCCGGCCGGCGACCGGCTGATGGAGGACTTCTACTACGCCGGCGGCCTGCCCGCGCTGCTGCAGCGCATCGCCGGCGTGCTGGACCTGGGCGCGCAGACCTGCACCGGCCGCACGCTGGGCGAGAACATCGCCGGCGCCGTGCCGCTGGACGACGCCGTGATCCGCCCGCTCGACCAGCCCGTGGTGGCCGCCCCCGCCGAATGCCCCGAGGCCGGCCTGGCGCTGGCCGTGCTGCGCGGCAACCTGGCGCCCGACGGCGCGGTGATCAAGCCCTCGGCCGCCAGCCCGCGACTGCTGCGCCACACCGGGCCGGCGCTGGTGTTCGACTCCAACGCCGACATGCTGGCCGCCATCAACGACCCCGCCCTCGACGTCACCGAGGACAGCGTGCTGGTGCTGCGCAACGGCGGCCCGGTGGGCGGCCCCGGCATGCCCGAATGGGGCAACCTGCCCGTGCCCAAGAAGCTGCTGCAGCGCGGCGTTCGCGACATCCTGCGCCTGTCCGACTCGCGCATGAGCGGCACCCACTACGGCACCTGCGTGCTGCACATCTCGCCCGAGTCCGCCGTCGGCGGTCCGCTGGCCCTGGTGCGCACGGGCGACCTGATCCGCATCGACATCGGCGAGCGGCGTCTGGAGCTGCTGGTGCCCGACGAGGAGCTCGCCGCCCGCCGGCGCGACTGGATGCCGCCGCCCCAGCCCTATGTGCGCGGCTTCACCCGCATCTACCAGCGCGAAGTCACCCAGGCCCACCTGGGCTGCGACTTCGACGTGCTCGCCGGCAACGCCGCCACCCCCGAACCGCCCATCTATTGACCCGACGCATGCCTGCCTATCCCGACCTGCTCGACAACCCCTTCCGCCGCCGCCTGGCCCAGCCCGGCGCGCCGCTGGGCACCTGGCTCATGTCCGGCGCCGCCAGCACCGCCGAGGCCATGGGCCGCGCCGGCTTCGACTGGCTGCTGGTGGACCTGGAGCATGTGCCCATGGACGAGAAGGACACGCTCGCCGTGCTCCAGGCCATCGCCGGCACCGACGCCTGCCCGGTGGCCCGCCTGGCCGCCAACGAGGCCGTGCTGTTCAAGCGTGCGCTGGACCTGGGTGCGCAGACGGTCATGGTGCCCTTCGTTGACAGCGCCGACGCAGCGGCGCGTGCCGTCTCTTACGCCAAGTACCCGCCGCAGGGCGTGCGCGGCTTCGCGGCCGTGCACCGCGCCTCGGGCTACGGCACGGCGCGCGACTATGGCCAGCGCGCCAACGACTCGGTGTTCACCATCATCCAGCTCGAGACGCCGCAGGCGGTCGCCGCGCTAGAGGAGATCGCCGCCGTGCCGGGCGTGGATGCGCTCTTCCTCGGCCCCGGCGACCTGTCGGCCAACATGGGCCACATCGGCAACATCGCTCACCCGGACGTGCAGGCCGTCATCGCCGACGTGGCCAAACGCTGCCGCGCGGTGGGCAAGCCCTGCGGCATCGTGGGCCCCACGCCGCAGATGGTGGGCAGCTTCGTGCAGCTCGGCTACGACTTCGTGGCCGTGGCCTCGGACATGGGAATGATGATGCGGCAGGCCACGGCCTTCATCGAGGCGATCCGTCCTTCGCTCGCCAAGGGATTCGAGAGCAGCGTGTATTGACGCGCGCCCGACCACATTCAAGGAGACAACGATGAAGATCCGACCGGCCGCCGTGCGCGGCCTGCTGTGGGCCGCCCTGGCCTGTGCCGCCGCACTGCCGGCGCAGGCGCAGCCCGCCTATCCCGACAAGCCCGTGACCCTGGTCGTGCCCTTCGGGCCCGGCGGCACCTCGGACATCATGGCCCGCATCCTGGAGCGCCACATGGGCGAGCGGCTGGGCCAGGCCATGGTGGTGGACAACAAGGCCGGCGCGGGCGGCGCCATCGGCATGCTGCAGCTCATGCGCGCCCGGCCCGACGGCTACACCGTGGGCCTGTCGGTGATCGGGCCCGAGGTGCTGCAGCCCGCCATCCGCAAGACGGGCTACGGCCACCAGAACTTCGACCACGTTTGCCGCACCTACGCCGTGCCGCTGATGATGATGGTGCCCAAGGACTCGCCCTTCCAGAGCGTGGCCGACGTGTTGGCGTTTGCGCGCAAGAACCCCGGCACGCTCACCTACGGCTCGTCCGGCCGCGGCACGCTGCTGCACCTGGCCATGGAGATGCTGCTCGACAAGGCGCAGGCCAATGGTCTGCACGTGCCCTACAAGAGCTCGGGCGAGATGGTCACCGGCCTGCTGGGCAAGCAGGTCATGCTGTTCAGCGAGACGCCGACCGTCTCCAGGCAGTACGGCCTGCGGCCGCTGGCCGTGTTCGCCGAGCAGCGCCTGCCCGGCTATCCGGACGTGCCCACCATGGCCGAGGCCGGCTGGCCCATCACGGCCTCCATCTGGGGCGGCGTGATCGCGCCCAAGGGCCTGCCCGCGCCCGTGCTGGCGAGGCTGGAGTCGGCCTGTCAGGCCGCACTGGCCGGCGAGGCGTACAAGAGCGAAGCCCAACGCCTGGAGACGCCGCCCGCCTACATGGACGGCCCACGCTTCGCGGCCTTCGCCGCGCAACAATCCGAGGCCTACGGAAAACTCATCCGCGACCTGGGCCTCGCCGACAAGGACTGAGCCCCTGAGCCCGTCGGCGTCGGCCGAAACGGGCTCAGCCGTCGAGGCTCCTGTGCCGGCCGCCGGGCCGACTTCCTCTCCCGCATGCCGCCCTCGCTCACCTCGCTCGCCGCCCTTCTCGGTTCGCCCGCCACGCTGGCCCTGTACCTGCTGTGCGTCGCCATCGCCACCTTCGCCCAGACGCTCTCCGGCTTCGCCTTCGGGCTGGTCTTTTTGAGCCTGGTGGCCAGCTTCGACCTGGCCTCGGTGGCCGATGCGGCCAACGTGGCGACGGTGCTCACGCTGGCCAATGCCTGGGCCTATTTCCGCGCCCACCGGCAGCCCGTGCCCTGGGCGCTGATGAAGCCGGCCATGCTCACGAGCTGCGTCGGCGTGGGCCTGGGCCTGGTGCTGCTGCACTGGCTGAGCGCGGGTGCCACCACGGCGCTCAAGCTGCTGCTGGGCGTGGTGATCGTGCTGTGCGCGCTGGTGCTGCTGCGCCGGGGCGCGGTGCGGGCCACGCTGGCGCCGCCGCGGCAGTTCGCGGTGGCCGGGCTGCTGTCGGGGCTGATGGGCGGGCTGTTCGGCACCTCGGGGCCGCCCATCGTCTACCACCTCTACCGCCAGCCGCTGGGGCTGGACGTGGTGCGCCGCAGCCTGCTGCTGATGTTCGCGGGCAATGCGCTGACCCGCATCGTGCTGAACGTGCCCACGGGTGGCTTCTCGCTGCGGGCGGTGCTGCTGTCGGCCATCGCGTTGCCGCTGGTGCAGGTCCTCACGCGGCTGGCGCTGCGCCTGCAGCCGCATGTGCCGGCCGCGGCGCTGCGCTGGGGCGTGGCAGCGCTGCTGGTGGCCACGGGTGGGTCGCTGGCGATCGGGGCGCTGCACGCCCACTGACACGGCCTGCGCGCCGACGACCCTCAGGCACTGGCGCGCGGCGGCGCGGTCGATTCGCGCACGACCAGCGTCGCATCCACCTCGTGGTGCAGCACGCAGGGCTGGCCACTGAGCTGCTTGACCAGGTGCTCGCCGGCCCGCGTCCACACCTCGTCGGTGGGCAGGTGCATGGTCGTGAGGCTGGGCCGCAGGTGGCGGCTCCACTCCAGGTCGTCGAAGCCCATGACCGAGATGTCGCCGGGCACCTGCAGGCCGTGGCGCTCGACCTCCAGCAGCACGCCATAGGCCAGCACGTCGTTGCCGCAGACCACTGCCGTCGGACGCTCGGGGCGCGCCATGAGCGCCCGCGCGGCCTGGCGGGCATCGTCCAGGCGGTAGTGCACCTCGTAGTACCAGTCGTCGGGCAGCGGCAGGCCCTGCTCCTTCAGCGCGCGCCGCACGCCGGCCACGCGGGCCGAGGCACGGTCGTTGTGGGCCGACATGGCCGCCACCATGGCGATGCGCGTGTGGCCCAGACCGATCAGATAGCGCGTGGCGCGCCAGGCGGCGTCCTCGTTGTCGGCGCCGATGGAGGCGTAGGGCTTGTCGGGGTGGTAGACGCCCACGTTCACGAAGGGCATGCGCTGGGTGGCCAGCAGGCGCCGCAGGCCCTCGGTGTGCATGTCGCCGCGCAGGATCAGGCCGTCGACGCCGCGGCTGACCATGTTCTGCGCCTGGCGGAATTCGACCTCGGGGTCGTAGCCGCTGGTGGCCAGCAGCAGCAGGTAGCCCTGCAGCGACAGGTAGCGCTGCAGCGCCTCGATGCCGCGCGCGAACATGGCGTTGTCCACCGTCGGGATGATGGCGCCGATGGTGCGCGTGCGCCGCGACGACAGCGCCCGCGCCGCCGCGTCGGGGATGTAGCCCAGCGCGGCGATGGCCGCGTCCACCTTCAGGCGCAAAGCCGGGCTCACGGATTCGGGGCTGTTCAGCGCCCGCGAGATCGAGGCGGTCGACACGCCCGCGTGCTGCGCCACTTCGCGGATGCCGACGGATTTGTTCTTCATCGATGAAACAGTTTACATAAAACAGGTACATCGGTTGAGGCATCCATTTCGAGGGCAAACCCCAATCAAAAACCACCCATACAGGGCCTTTTCACGGTTGATCGACATCTGCCGATCACCCACAATTCTGTAAACGGTTACATCGCTTCGACCCGTCGGCATGGCCGACAGAACAAGGAGACATCCATGCGTTCCATCCACCGTCCCATCGCCGTGCTCGGCACGGTCGCCCTGGCCACGCTGTCGCTCACGGCGGGCGCCCAGGAGTTCAACTGGAAGAAGTACCAGGGCACCACGCTCACCTTCCTGGCCAACAACAACCCGGTGGCGGCGGCGCTGCTCAAGCACAAGGACGACTTCGAGAAGCAGACCGGCATGACGCTCAAGGTGGACAGCTACCAGGAGCAGCAGATGCGCCAGCGCATGGTGACGGTGATGAACTCGCGCAGCGACGAAGTGGACCTGTTCATGTCCCTGCCCTCGCGCGAGGGCCTGCAGTTCGCCAAGGCGGGCTGGTATGCCGACCTGACCGACCTCATCAAGACCTCCGCCGCGCCCGGCTACGACTTCGCCGACCTGAGCCCCGGCCTGGTGAAGGACGCGAGCTACAACGGCCGCGTGATGGGCGTGCCGCTCAACATCGAAGGCCCGGTGCTGTACTACCGCAAGGACCTGTTCCAGAAGTGCGGCGTGCAGCTGCCCAAGAGCCTGCCGGAACTCGAAGGCGTGGCCGCCAAGCTCAAGAGCTGCGAGCCGGACGTGACGCCCTTCGTCTCGCGCGGCCTCAAGCCGGCCCTGCCCTTCAGCTACAGCGTGTTCCTGCACAACTTCGGCGGCGACTACATGAAGGACGGCAAGTCGCAGCTGTGCAGCAAGCCGGGCCAGGAGTCGCTGGCCTTGTATTCCAAGCTGCTCAAGGACTACGGCCCGCGTGGCGTGGTGAACTACAGCTTCTATCAGATCAGCAGCCTTTACCGCGAAGGCAAGGCGGCGATGGCCTTCGAGTCCTCCAACGAGCTGCGCAGCGTGATGGAAGGCGGCGCCCGCCTCAAAGACACGGCCATCGCCGTGCTGCCCGCCGGCCCCGGCGGCTCGCGCCCCACGGTGATCGGCTGGACCATGTCCGTCTCGGCCTACAGCAAGAAGAAGGAAGCCGCCTGGTACTTCGTGCAGTGGGCCACCAGCCGCGCCGTGCAGGAGAAGCTGGCGCTGGATGGCGTGGCGCCCCCGCGTGCCTCGGTCGCCAACGGTGCCGACTACAAGGCCTGGATGGACGGCGAGCCGGTGCGCCGCGAATGGGCCGCCACGGTCAGCGAGCTGGGCAAGACCGGCACCTCCGAAGTGGGCTACCCCATCGTCGCCAACCCGGCCTCGCGCGAGTACGTGGGCCAGGCCGTGAACGAACTGCTGCTGGGCCAGAAGACCGTCGCCCAGGCCTGCGCCGACGCCGACAAGCAGCTCGACGCCCTGATCGCCAAGGACTGATGGACACGATCGCCGAAGACAGCCGCCCGCGGGCGGCCGGGAGCCCCTTCGCCTTCGCGCCGGGCCACCGCGTGCTGGTGGTGGGCGGCGCGGGCGGCATCGGCAGCGCCATCGCGCAGGCTTTCGCCGACGCCGGCTGCGAGGTGGTCGCCACCGGCGTGGACGACGCAGCGCTGGCGGCGTCCACCTTGAAGCCGGCCGCGCACCTGCGCCTGGCCACGCTGGACGTGACCCGTGACGACGACGTGGCGCGGCTGGTGGGCCAACTGGACGGCCTGCACACCCTGGTCAACTGCGCCGGCATCCTGGCGCGCTTCAAGGAGTTCGAGGTCGCCACCTTCCAGCGCGTGCTGGACGTCAACCTCACCGGCACCTTCCGCCTGTGCACGGCCTGCAAGCCGCTGCTCGCGGCACATGGCGATGCCGGCGGCGGCAGCATCGTCAACATCGCCTCGATGAACGCCTTCGCGGCGCTGCCGTGGATCCCGGCCTACTGCGCCAGCAAGGGCGGCGTGGTGATGCTCACCAAATCGCTGGCCCTGGCCTGGGCCGCCGAGGGCATCCGCGTCAACGCGGTGGCGCCCGGCTATGTCGAGACGCCGATCAACGCCGAAGGCCGCCAGGACGCGGCCCATTACGAACGCATCCGCGCGCGCATTCCGCAGGGCCGCTGGGCCCAGCCCACCGACATCGCGGGCAGCGCGCTCTTCCTGGCCTCGCCGGCCGCCCACTACATGACCGGCACCGTGCTGGCGGTGGACGGCGGCTTCCTGGCCGGATGAGGACCTTCCCATGAGCCAATCCATCGGAACCCGCCGGCAGCTGAACATGCTGTCCACGCCGGCCGTGATCTTCACGCTGGCGCTGATCGCCTTTCCCTTCGCGTACACGATCTGGCTGAGCCTGCACGAGTTCAGCTTCGGCGGCAGCGCCACGGTCAACTACGGCCAGAACTACCTGCTCATGCTGCAGGACGGCGAGTTCTGGAACGGCCTGAAGATCACGCTGGTGCTGTACGTGCTCTCGCTGGCGCTGCAGCTGGTGCTGGGCACCTACGTCGCGCTGCTGCTGCATTCGTCCAAGAAGCTCTCGGGCATCGTGCGCACGCTCATGATCTCGCCCTTCGTGCTGCCGCCGGTGGTGGTGGGCATGATGTGGCTGGTGGTGCTGGACCCGTCCATCGGCGCCGCCAACTGGCTGCTGGAGAGCGTGGGCCTGCCGCGCTCGGACTGGCTGGCCTCGCCGCAGTGGGTGATCCCCACCGTCGCCTTCATCGATACATGGCAATGGACGCCCTACGTGGCGCTGATCGTGCTGGGCGGGCTGCAGTCGCTGCCACCCAACGTGTACGAGGCGGCGCAGATCGACGGCGCCTCGCGCTGGAAGACCTTCTGGCGCATCACGCTGCCGCTGCTGATGCCCACCATCGTCACGGCCGCCATCCTGCGCAGCGTCGACCTGCTGCGCTTCTTCGACATCATCTACATCACCACCCAGGGCGGGCCGGGCAATGCCTCGAACACGCTCAACATCTACGGCTTCCGCAAGGGTTTCGAGTTCTTCGAGATCGGCTATGCGAGTGCGCTGATGATCACGCTCTCGACGCTGGTGCTGGGCGCGGTGGTGGTGCTGACCCAGGCGCGCAAGCGCGTCGCCTGGTGAGGAGACACGCATGCACGACGACGCCCTCATCCGCCGCCTGAACGCGCTGCAGATCGCGCTGGTGGGCCTGATCATCCTGGCGCCCATCGCCTGGATGGTGCTGGCCTCCTTCAAGCCCTCCGCCGAGGTCACGGCCTACCCGCCCAAGCTGTTCTTCACGCCCACGCTGGACAACTACCGCCAGCTCTTCGGCACCACGCCCTTCGCCCACTACACCTGGAACAGCCTGGTCATCACCATCGGCTCGACGGTCATCGGCATCGTGCTGGGCGTGCCGGCGGCCTTCGCGGTGTCGTGGACGCGCATCACCTGGCCGGCCACGGTCACGCTGCTGGCGCGCATGGCGCCGGGCACGCTCTTCCTGCTGCCGTGGTACGTGATGTTCCGCGAGCTGAACCTGATCGGCACCTACACGGCGCTGGTGGTCACGCATGCGGTCATCACCATGCCCATCGTCATCTGGGTGCTGCTGCCCTTCTTCGACAACATCCCGCGCAGCGTGCTGGAAAGCGCGCAGGTGGACGGCTGCAGCGTGCCGCGCATCCTGTGGCGCATCGCGCTGCCGCTGGTGATGCCGGGGCTGGTGGTGTCGGCCATCCTGGCCTTCGTCTTCTCCTGGAACTACTTCCTCTTCGCGCTGGTGCTGTCCAACGGCGACACCAAGACGCTGATCGCCGCCTCGTTCAATTTCATCGGCGAGGGGGCCTCCAACTGGGGTGCCCTCATGGCCGCGGCCACGCTCATCGCGCTGCCGCCGCTGGTGCTCGCCTTCTTCGTGCAACGCCGTCTGGTGTCGGGCCTCGCGCTCGGTGCCGTCAAGGGTTAGGAGCCAATCTCATGCAAGCAGCTGTCTTCCATGGCGACAAGACCATCACGGTCGCCGACATCGAACGTCCCGTGCCCGCCGCCGGCGAGGTGCTTCTGCGCGTGCGCCGCACGGCGCTGTGCGGCTCGGACACCAAGCTCTGGATCAAGGGCGCGACCTTCACGCCTGGCCACGAGATCTTTGGCGTGGTCGAGCAGCCGGGCCATGCGCTCGACGGCCGCCGCTGCCTGGTCTACATCCCGGTGCATTGCGGCCACTGCGAGAGCTGCCGCCGCGGCGACACGCAGATGTGCCTGAACGAGTCGGTACTGGTGGGCTGGAACCGCCCCGGCGGCTATGCCGAATACCTGGCCGTGCCCGAGCAGTGCCTGCTGCCCGTGCCCGACGACATCGAGGACGCGCTCGCGCCGCTGCTGCTGGACACCATCGGCACCGCCGCGCACGGCATCCGCTTCGTGCAGAACCTGGTGCCGCCGCAGGGCGCCGGCCCGGTGCTGGTCACGGGCGCGGGTCCGGTGGGCATGGGCGCCATCGTGGCGCTGCTCAACCTGGGCTACACCGAGGTCTACGTGTCCGATCTGAAGGAGGAGCGCCTGCAGTTGGCCGAATCCTTCGGCGCGCGCCGGCACCCGGTGGGCGACAACAGCAAGCGCTTCAAGCTCATCGTCGAGTGCAGCGGCTCGCATGCGGCGCGCTCGCTGGGCATGAACATCGTGCTGCCGCGCGGCGTGCTGATCCTCATCGGCGAGAGCGACGCGCCCTGGCCCGTGCAGGAGACGCCGGCCATCCGCCGCAAGGACTTCTACATGGTGCGCACCTTCTACTTCCCCAAGTCGGACTTCGCGCTCAACGTGGAGCTGCTGCGCAAGGAGAAGGCGCGCTACCGCCAGCTGGTGGACGCGCAGTTCGGCATCGCGCAGCTGCCCGAGATGTTCGGCCGCTTCGTGGCGGGCGAGCTGGTCAAGCCGCTGCTGGCTTTTTCCTGAGGCGGCGCGAATGGCAGCGATCCATCTGCGAGGCCTGATCAAGCGCTACGGCGACATCACCGTGGTGCCCGCCATCGACCTGGAAGTCCGGGACCAGGAATTCGTCGTCTTCGTCGGGCCCTCGGGCTGCGGCAAGTCCACCCTGCTGCGCGTGATCGCGGGGCTGGAGCCCATCGACGGCGGCGAGCTCTACATCGGCGACACCTGCGTCAACGACGTGCCGCCCGCACAGCGCGACATCGCCATGGTGTTCCAGGACTACGCGCTCTATCCGCACATGAGCGTCTACCAGAACATGGCCTTCGGCCTGGAGATGCGCGGCATGGACAAGGCCGAGATCGACCGCCGCGTGCAGCGCGCGGCCGGCCTGCTGCACATCGAGCCCTTCCTGCAGCGCAAGCCCAAGGCCCTGTCGGGCGGCCAGCGCCAGCGCGTGGCCATGGGCCGCGCGATGGTGCGCAACCCGAAGGTCTTCCTCTTCGACGAGCCGCTGTCCAACCTTGACGCCAAGCTGCGCGGCGAGGTACGCACCGAGATCAAGGCGCTGTCGCAGCAGCTCAAGACGACCATGATCTTCGTCACCCACGACCAGGTGGAGGCCATGACCATGGCCGACCGCATCGTGGTGCTCAAGGCCGGCTTGGTGCAGCAGTTCGGCACGCCCGACGAGGTGTACCGCCAGCCCGCCAACCAGTTCGTGGCCGGCTTCATCGGCTCGCCCACCATGAACTTCTTCGACGTGGGCGTGGAAGCCGGCGGCCTGCGCCTGGCCGATGGCACGCTGCTCGCGATGCCCGCCGAGCGTCTGCAGCCGATGCTCGCGGCCGGCCGCGCCAGGGCCGTGCTGGGCATCCGCCCCGAGCACCTGCTGGCGCAGGCCGAGGGCCCGCTGCGCACCACCGTCAGCGTGGTCGAGCCGCTGGGCTCGGACACGCTGGTGTACTTCGATTTCGACGGCAAGCGCCATGTGGCGCGCGTGGCGCCCGAGCTGGCGGTGAACGCGGGCGCCCCCATCGCGCTGGGCTTCGACGCGGCCAAGGTGCACCTGTTCGACGCCGCCACCGGGGACGTGCTGCGGTGAACGCCCTGTCCCTCTTGCCCGATTCGCTGCGCGAGGCACGGCCCGTGGTGATCTGCCTGGGGTTGTCGGCCTTCGACCTGACCTGGGGGGTGGACGCCCTGCCCACGGGCGGTGGCAAGACACGTGCCGGCGACTTCCGCGAAGGCGGCGGCGGCATGGCCGCCAACGCCGCAGTGGCCGCCGCCCGCCTGGGCGCCGACGCGCGCTTCTGGGGCCGTGCGGGCGACGACAGCGCCGGCCGCGCCATGCGCGACGAGCTGGCTCGCGATGGCGTGGACGTGGCGCAGTTCCGGCTCTTCGACGGGGCCCGCTCCTCGGTCTCGGGCATCGTGGTCGACACCCGCGGCGAACGCATGATCGTCAACTTCCGCGGCGATGGCCTGCCCGCCGATCCCGCCTGGCTGCCGCTCGACGCGGTGGCCGGCGCCCAGGCGGTGCTGGCCGACCCGCGCTGGCCCGAGGGCGCGCTCGCCCTCTTCCAGGCCGCCCGCCGGCATGGCGTGCCCTCGGTGCTCGACGGCGACATGGCCGAGGCCTGGGTCTTCGACCAGCTGCTGCCGCACACCGACGTGGCCGCCTTCTCGGAGCCCGCGCTCGCTGCCTACAGCGGCGGCGGCGCACTGCACGCGCAGCTGGGCGTGGCCCGCGCGCGCGGCTGCCGGCTGGCCGCCGTCACCCTGGGCGAGCACGGCGTGGCCTGGCTGGACGAAGCCGGCACCCTGCAGACCCTGCCCGCCTTTGCCGTCGACGCGGTGGACACCACCGGTGCCGGCGATGTTTTCCACGGAGCCCTCGCCTTCGCCCTCGGTGCCGGACTGGCACCGGCGCAGGCCTTCCGTCTGTCCGCCGCAGCCGCGGCACTCAAGTGCCGGCAGGCCGGGGGCCGCTCGGGCGCGCCCCGGCTGGGCGATGCACTCACCTTCCTTCAAGAGATCCAGGAGCACTGAACATGGCGAACAACCTCCGTCTGGGCAAGCAATGGGGCCTGCGCCGCATGGCCACGCCCGCCGGGCATTTCACGATGGTGGCGCTCGACCAGCGCCCGCCCATCGCCAGCCTCATCGCCAAGAAGCAGGGCATTGCCCCGGCCGACGTGGCCTTTGCCGACATGGTCGCCGTCAAGCGCGTGCTGGTGGACGTGCTGGGCCCGCATGCCAGCGCCATGCTGTTCGACCCCAACTACGCCTTCCCCGCCGGGCTGAAGAAGCTGCCGGCCCACACCGGCTTGGTGGTGACGCTGGAGGACCACCGCTTCCGCGACCAGCCCGGCGGCCGCCTGTCGCATTCGATCAAGGACTGGAGCGTCGAGAAGATCAAGCGCGCCGGCGGCGACGGCGTCAAGGTGCTGGCCTGGTACCGGCCCGATGCCGACGCCGACATCGTGGCCCACCAGCAGCGCTACGTGGCCGAGATCGGCGAGCAGTGCCGCGTCCACGACATCCCGCTGGTGCTGGAGCTGCTGGTCTACCCCTTCCCCAAGAGCGAGCGCCACACCACCGACTATGTGGAGTCGCCCGAGAAGCTGCCCGAGCTGGTGCTCGACAGCGTGCGCGAGTTCGCCAAGCCGCATTACGGCGTGGACCTGTTCAAGCTCGAAAGCCCGCTGCCCGGCGCCAGCCTGCCGGCGCATGGCGACAGTGCCGAGTCGCGCCAGGCCCAGGCCCTGTTCGACCAGATGGGCGGCATCTGCCGCGATGCCGGCATCCCCTGGGTGATGCTGTCGGCCGGCGTCACGCCCAAGCAGTTCTTGCGCGTCATGGAATACGCCTATGCGGCGGGCGCCCACGGCTTCCTGGCCGGCCGCGCCGTGTGGTGGGAGGCGCTGCAGCAGTTCCCCGACCTGGCCGGCTTCGAGGCCCAATTGCGCCGCGAAGGCACGGCCACGCTGGCCGAACTGGCCGCCCTCACCGCCCGCGCCGGCAACGCCTGGCAGGCCGACTACAGCGCTTTCGACGCGCTCAAGGCCGAGGGCGAGTTCTGCCTGGCCTACGCGGGATGAGGGCAGCGGCGACCGAGCTGCGCCTCGAACGCATCGACGCCTTCGTCTTCCGCGCGCCGGCCGATCCGCCGGTGCAGACCTCCTTCGGCATCATGCGCGACCGGCCGGCCCTGTTGCTGCGCGCCATCGCCGATGACGGCGCCGAGGGCTGGGGCGAGGTCTGGTGCAACTTTCCGACCGTGGGCGCGGAGCACCGCGCGCGCATGGCGCTGACCTACCTGCCGCCGCTGGCCTGCGGGCCGCAATGGACGAGCCCGCAGCACTGCTTCGAGACGCTCAGCGCCAAACTGGCCGTGCTGGCCATCCAGTGCGGCGAGCCCGGCCCGCTGGCGCAGATCGTGGCCGGCCTGGACATCGCGCTGTGGGACCTGCTGGGCCGCCGCCATGGCCTGCCCGTGTGGAAGCTGCTCGCGCCCGACCTGGCGGCGCCTGCACCGGTGCCGCTCTATGCCTCCGGCCTCAACCCGACGGCACCGGAGAAGCTGGCAGAGGCCAAGCGCGCGGAGGGCTACCGCGCCTTCAAGCTCAAGGTCGGCTTCGGCGCCGAGCGCGACGAGGCCAACCTGGCCGCCATGCGCGAGGTGATCGGCCCCGCGGCGCCGCTGATGGTCGACGCCAACCAGGGCTGGGACCTGGACGAGGCCATCGCCGCCGGCCGCCGCATGGCCCGCCACGACCTCGGCTGGCTGGAGGAGCCCGTGCGCGCCGACACGCCGCTGGCCGACTGGGCGCGGCTGGCGCGCGAGCAGCCGTTGCCCCTGGCCGGTGGCGAGAACCTGGCCGGCCTGGATGCCTTCGACGCCCACATCGGCGCCGAGGGCCTGTCGATCATCCAGCCGGACCTGGGCAAATGGGGCGGCTTCAGCGGCTGCCTGGCCGTGGGCCGGCGCACGCTGGCGCAGGGCAAGCGCTTCTGTCCGCACTGGCTCGGGGCCGGCATCGGCCTCACGGCCTCTTTCCACCTCAAGGCGGCGGTGGGCGGGCCGGGCTATGTGGAGGTGGATGCCAACCCCAACCCGCTGCGCGACCTGCTGGCCACGCCGGTGTTCGCGCTGGAAGAAGGCGCCGTGCACCTGGGCACGACGCCCGGCCTGGGCGTGCAGCCCGACCTCGGCGCGGCCCAGGCTTTCCGCATCGCGCTCTAGGCGGAGTCGGCGCCGGCCGTACGGCGTGCGTTCATCGAAGGCTGGGAAGATCCCCGGCCGCGGCCATCCGGCAGCGCCGATACCTCCAAGAACGCACGCCTTCAGCCATGTCCTCTTCCGGTTTCCACGTCCACGGTCCGCACGACCACGAACTCCAGCATGCCGCCGAACACGAGGCCGAGCATGCCGCCGCCGCCAAGAAGCAGCGCAGCATCACCAACGAGGTGGCCGTCTTCACCGCCGTGATCGCCACGGTCGGCGCCATCTTTGCCTACATGGGCGGGCTGACGCAGGCCAATGCCGGCCTCTACAAGAACAACGCCGGCATGAAGCGCACCGAGGCCGCCAACCAGTGGAATTACTACCAGGCCAAGAGCACCAAGCAGGCACTGGCCGAGTTCGCCCGAGACCTCTCACCCGAGGACCGCAAGCCGGCCATGCAGGAAAAGGCGACGCGCTACGACAAGGAGAAGGCCGAGATCCAGCTGGCCGCCCAGAAGCTGGACAAGGAGGCCGACGACTGGGACCACCGCTCCGATGCCGCCCTGCACGAGCACCACCGCTGGGCCCAGGCCACCACCGCGCTGCAGGTGTCCATCGCGCTGGCCGCCATCGCCCTGCTCACCCGCAAGCGCTGGCTGGAGTGGGGCATGTTCGGCGTCGCCGGGCTGGGACTGGCCATCGGCGGCCTGGCCCTCGCCCACGTCTGAGGCAGCGCTTCACGACGGGCGGCGGCACCGGCGCTATGGCTCGCCCATAGTTCCACACATGCAACGACGTAGGTCATGGCGCCGCGATTGTTTCGCTGGCGTGAACGTGACGTTCGTCAAAGACAAGGGTTTTCCCTAGATTCGAGGCGCACAATTCATCTCACGGGCCAGCGATTGAACGCAGACCCGAAGCCAGCGGGGCAGGTGCCCTGCCAGCTCTGTTCAACGCAGTACCTGCCTACAGGAGAAAAATCATGACCAAGACCTCGAAGATCATTGCCCTCGCCGCCCTGTCGTTCGCCGCCGTTGCCGGCGCCAGCGCCGAGGAATACCAAGGCGTCACCGCCCCCGTGTCGGCCCTGAGCCGCGCCGAAGTGAACGCCCAGGGCGTGCAGGCTGCCCGCGCCGAGCAGAACCTGGAATACGTCGGCCAGCAGGTCGCCGTGGCCCCGGCCGCTCCCCGCAGCCGCGCTGCCGTGCAGGCCGAAGCCGTGGCCGCTGCCCACAACCCCACCGCCAGCCTGGATGCCCGCGCCTTCGTGAACAGCACGATCCCGGCCCAGTACACCCAGGGCAGCCTGTCGGTCTACCGCAAGGCCGGTCTGTAATCAGCCACTGCCGTCCGTCGTCGGCCTGTTGTCAGCAGGCCGCACGCCGGGCAGCCGCCTTCGGGCCACCGGAAAGCCGGCATGCGAAAGCATGTCGGCTTTTTGCTTGGGGGCCGGCAGCCGCCCGAACAGAAAAAAAGCGGCCCGCGCCGGGCCGCTCTGTGCTTCGCGGAGGTCGTGAGGACGCTCAGTCCGGCACGACCGCCGTGACCTCGATCTCCACCTTGGCGCGGTCCTCCACCAGCGCCGACACCTCCACCGCCGTCATGGCGGCGTTGTAGCAGTTGATCAGCTCGCGGAAGTGCTTGCCGATGGCCGGATAGGCGGCCACGTATTCGCGCTTGTCGGTCACGTACCAGGTCATGCGCACGATGTGCTCGGGGCTGGCACCGGCCTCGCGCAGCACTTCCACGATGTTCTGCAGCGCCTGACGCACCTGCTCGCCCAGGTCGTCGGTGTGGAACACGCCCTGCGCATCCCAGCCGATCATGCCGGCCACGAAGACCATGCGGCCACGGGCGGTGACGCCGTTGGCATAGCCCTTGGGGCGTGGCCAGCCGGGAGGAAGAAGAACTTGCATGCGGGACTCCTGCGGAAAAAACGGGGGATTCAGTTCAGGGCCGGATCGGCCGCGAAGCGCGCCAGCGCCTCGCGCACGTCCGGCGGGATGTCGATGGCGCGGTGCGTCTGCAGGCTGGTGAACACCAGCACCTGCCGCGAGGCCACGCGCAATTCGCCGTCGGCGCCGGCGCACTGGAGCGCCAGCGTGAGCGAGCGGCCACCCGCGCGCTCCACCGCCAGGCCCAGCTCGACGGTGTCGCCCAGGCGGCTGATGGCGCGGAAGTCGCACTCCAGCCGCACGATGGGCAGGCCGATGTGGCGGCCGGCGATCATGCCGGCGTAGCTCACGTCGAGGCCGTCGTTGAACCAGTCCTCGACGAGCTGGTTGAACATCACCAGGTACTGGGGAAAGAAGACGATGCCGGCCGGGTCGCAGTGCGAAAAGCGGATGAGCTGGGTGCGCGCGAAGCGGCCCGGCGGCGTGTCGGTGATGGTCTCGCCCTGGTCGGCAGGAGTGGCGACGCGGATCACGAGGCCGCTCCTGCAGGTGCCGCCTGTGCCGCCTGCTTGAGCACGAAGCGCTGCAGCTTGCCCGTCTGCGTGCGCGGCAGCTGCGCCACGAACACCACCGAGCGTGGGTACTTGTAGGGCGCCACGGTGGCCTTCACGAAGTCCTGCAGCGTGCGCACCATGGCGTCGCCCGGCTCGCCCTGGCCGGCGCGCAGCACCACGAAGGCCTGCACGATCTGGCCTCGGTCGGCGTCGGGCGCGCCGATGACGGCGCATTCGGCCACGGCCGGGTGCTGCATCAGCGCCTCTTCCACCTCGGGCGCGGCGATGTTGTAGCCGGCCGAGATGATCATGTCGTCGGTGCGCGCCTGGTAGAAGAAGTAGCCGTCGGCATCCATCACGTAGGCATCGCCCGTGAGGTTCCAGCCGCCCTGGACGTACTGCGCCTGGCGCGGGTCCGACAGGTAGCGGCAGCCCGTGGGGCCCTGCACCGCCAGCCGGCCCACGGTGCCGGGCGGCAACTCGCGGCCTTCCTCGTCCACGATGCGGGCGCGATAGCCGGGCACGGGCCTGCCCGTGGCGCCGGGCCGCGCGGTGGCCTCGTCGTGCGAGATGAAGATGTGCAGCAGCTCCGTGGAGCCGATGCCGTCGATCAGCTCGATGCCGGTGGCCTGCTTCCACAGCGCGCGGGTGGTGGCGGGCAGCGCCTCGCCGGCCGACACGCACTTGCGCAGCGGCGTGGCGCGCAGGGCGGCGCCCTGCTCCGCCAGCAGCCGGTACGAGGTGGGCGCGGTGAACAGCACCGTGGCACCGAAGTCCTGGATGCCCTGCAGCAGCTGCGCCGGGCCGGCTTTTTCCAGCAGCACGGTCGAGGCGCCCACGTGCATGGGAAAGAGCACCAGCCCGCCCAGCCCGAAGGTGAAGGCCAGCGGCGGGCTGCCGATGAACACATCGTCGGCCGTGGCGCGCAGCAGGTGGGGCGGCCAGCAATGGCACACCGCCATCACATCGCGATGGAAATGCATGGTGGCCTTGGGCACGCCGGTGGTGCCCGAGGTGAAGCCGAACAGGCAGGTGTCGTCGGCGGCCGTGTCCACGTTGTCGAAGACGGGCGAGGCCTCGGCCATCAGGGCCTCCAGGCCCTCGGGCCCGTCGGCATGGAAGTGGCGGACGTGTTTCAGCACATCCGTCTTCTGCGCGGCCAGGCCCAGCTCTTCGGCCAGGGCGACGTCGCACAGCGCATGCGTGACCTGGCCGATCTCCAGGATGGGCACCAGCTCCTTGGCGCGCAGCAGCGGCATGGTGGCCACGGCGATGCCGCCGGCCTTCATCACCGCGAACCAGCAGGCCGCGAGCATCGGGTTGTTGGGCGCGCGCAGCAGCACGCGGTTGCCCGGCACCAGGCCCATCTGCTTGACCAGCACGTTGGCGATGCGGTTGGCCTTGTCCTGCAGCTCGGCATAGGTCCAGCGCAGGCCGGGCGCCAGGATGCAGGGCCGGTCGCCGCGGCCTTCGGCCACGTGGCGGTCCAGCAGTTCGGTGGCGCAGTTCAGCCGCGCGGGCATCTGCAGTTCGGGAAGCTCGAAGATGAACTCCGGCTGCTGCTCGGGCGGCGGCAGGTGCTCGCGCGCGAAGGTGTCGACGTGGGCGCTGGCGGTCATGGCGGTCTCCAGCCGTGCGCGTTCAGGCCGCCTTGGGCGCGCCGGCCTCGCGCAGCAGCTCGCGGGCGATGATCAACTGCTGCACCTCGGTGGCGCCCTCGTAGATGCGCAGGGCGCGGATCTCGCGGTAGAGCCGCTCCACCGGCTGCTCGCTCACCACGCCCAGGCCGCCGAACATCTGCACGGCGGCGTCGATGACCTGCTGCGCGTTCTCGGTGGCGGTGAGCTTGGCCATGGCCGCGTCCTTCGTCACCGGCTCGCCGCGGTCGCGGCGCCAGGCGGCGCGGTAGGTCAGCAGCGCGGCGCTGTCGATGGCGGTGGCCATCTGCGCCAGCTTGGCCTGCGTGAGCTGGAAGTCGGCCAGCACGCCGTTGAACATGCGGCGCGTGGTGGCGCGGGCCAGGGCCTCGTCGAGCGCGCGGCGGGCAAAGCCCAGCGCGGCGGCGGCGACCGAGGTGCGGAACACGTCGAGCGTGCGCATCGCCACCTTGAAGCCCTCGCCGGCCGCACCCACACGCTGGCTGGCCGGCACGCGGCAGCCGGTGAAGCGCAGGCGCGCCAGCGGATGCGGCGCGATCACCTCGATGCGCTCTGCGATCTCGAAGCCGGGCGTGCCGGCCTCGACGATGAAGGCGCTGATGCCGCGGGCGCCAGGCGCCTCGCCGGTGCGCGCGAACACCACGTAGAAGTCGGCGATGCCGCCGTTGGAGATCCAAGTCTTCTCGCCGTCGAGCACGTAGTGCTCGCCGTCCTGCTGCGCGCTGCACTGCATGGCCGCCACGTCGGAACCGGCCTCGGGCTCGGAGAGGGCGAAGGCCGAGATGGCTTCGCCGCGGGCCACGCGCGTCAGGTAGCGCTCGCGCTGCTCCGCCGTGCCGTGCAGGCTGATGGCGCCGCTGCCCAGGCCCTGCATCGCAAAGGCGAAGTCGGCCAGGCCGCTGTGGCGGGCCAGCGTCTCGCGGATCAGGCAGATCGCCCGCGCGTCCATGGTCTGCGCCGATTCGCCGACGGCATGTTTCAGCCAGCCGCCCGCGCCCAGCGCCTTGACCAGCGCGCGGCATTCGGCGTCCACGTCGTGGCCATGGTCCTGCGAGATGTTCTGCGCGGCCCAGGCGTCCACGGACTGCGCCAGCTCGCGGTGATGCGGCTCGAAGAAGGGCCAGTCGAGGTAGGTGGTGTCGGCCATGTCAGGACTCCCGCCGGGCCGCCCCAAGGGAGGCCTGCGCCCCCTTGGGGGGCAGCGAATACACGAAGTGATGAGCGTGGGGGTCCATGTCAGTTCCCCTCGAAGACGGGCTTCTGCTTGGCGACGAAGGCCTCGTAGGCCCGCGTGAAGTCCTGCGTCAGCATGCACAGCGCCTGGGCCTGGGCCTCGGCCTCGATCGCTTGCTCGATGGTCATGGCCCATTCCTGGTGCAGCATGGTCTTGGTGATGCCGTTGGCGAAGCTGGGCCCTTCGGTCAGCTGGGCGGCCAGCTTCTGCGCCTCGGCCAGCACCTCGTCGGGCGCGCACAGGCGGTTGAAGAAGCCCCAGCGCTCGCCCTCCTCGCCGCCCAGGCTGCGGCCGGTGTAGAGCAGCTCGCTGGCGCGGCCCTGGCCCACGATGCGCGGCAGCATGGCGCAGGCGCCCATGTCGCAGCCGGCCAGACCGACGCGGTTGAACAGGAAGGCGGTCTTGCTGCGGGCCGTGCCCAGGCGCAGGTCCGAGGCCATGGCCAGGATGGCGCCGGCGCCGGCGCACACGCCATCGATGGCGGCCACGATGGGCTGCGGGCAGGCGCGCATGGTCTTGACCAGCTCGCCGGTCATGCGGGTGAACATCAGCAGCTCGGGCGCCTTCAGCCGCACCAGCGGGCCGATGATCTCGTGCACGTCGCCGCCGGAGCAGAAGTTGCCGCCGGAACCGGCGAGCACCACCGCCTTCACGTCGTCGGCCCACTTGAGCTGGTGGAACAGGTCGCGCAGCTCGGCATAGCTGTCGAAGGTGAGCGGGTTCTTGCGCTCGGGGCGGTCGAGCACGACGGTGGCCACGCCGTCCTTCACCGACCAGAGAAAGTGCTTGGCCTCGTAGCCGGCCAGGGGGCGCTGGTTGCCGGCCACCAGGGCCGGGTCCACGCGGGGAATGCTGTCGCTCATGCGGTCTCCGTTCTTTGCTGTCTGCGTTGGGGGGTGGAAGGCGAAGGCGCGGTCATATGACCTCGCCGCCCGCCACGGAAATGGATTGGCCGGTCACGGCGCCCGCGCCCTGGCCGCACAGCCAGGCGACGGCGTCGGCCACCTCGTCGGGCTGCACCAGGCGGCCCTGCGGATTGCTCTTGACGAATTCGGCCCGCGCGGCCTCGGGGCTGCGACCGGTCTTGGCGACCACGCGCTCGATGCTCTGGCGCACGATGTCGGTCTCGGTGTAGCCCGGGCACACGGCGTTGACCGTGATGCCCTTGGTGGCCAGCTCCAGCGCGAGCGAGCGCGTGAGCCCCACCACGCCGTGCTTGGCCGCGCAGTAGGCCGACACGTAGGCATAGCCCACCTGCCCCGCCGTGCTCGCCACGTTGACGATGCGGCCCCATCCCGCCGCCAGCATGCCGGGCAGCACGGCCTGGCTGCAGACCATGGTGCCGGTCAGATTGACCGCCAGCATGCGCTGCCACAGGGCCATGTCCATCTTGTGGAAGGGCGCGCTCTCGGCCTGGCCGGCGTTGTTGACAAGGGCGGCCACCGGGCCGAAGCGGCCTTCGGCCTGGGTCAGTGCGGCGGCCACCGCCTCGGCGTCGGCCACGTCGGCGCTGACGGCGAACAGGTGCTCGGCATCCTCCGCCGCCACGGCCTGCACGGCCTCGGCGCTGCGGCCCAGCACCGTCACCTGCCAGCCCTCGGCCACCAGGCGCCGCGCGACTGCGGCGCCGATGCCGCGCCCGCCACCGGTCACCAGTGCATGGTGCGGGCCCGCGGCGCCGCTCACTTGGCGGCCCCCGCGGCCTCGGCCTGGGCCTTCTCGCGGGCGAAGTTGGCTTCCATCTGCGGCTTGGCCGAGCGGTACTGCCTGGGCCACGAGATGGCCGTGTAGCCGATCTTGGCGGCCTCGGTCAGCGTCCAGGCCGGGTTGGCCAGGTGCGGACGCGCCACCGCGCACAGGTCGGCGCGGCCGGCGGCCAGGATGCTGTTGGCATGGTCGGCCTCGCTGATCGCGCCCACGGCGATGGTGGGGATACCCGCCTCCTGCCGGATGCGGTCGGCGAAGGGCGTCTGGAACATGCGGCCGTAGACCGGCTTTTCCTTCTTGCTCACCTGGCCCGAGGAGCAGTCGATCATGTCCGCGCCTGCAGCCTTGAAGGCCTTGGCGATGGCGACGGCGTCTTCCGGCGTGATACCGCCTTCCACCCAGTCGTGCGCCGAGATGCGCACCGAGATCGGCTTGTCGGCGGGCCAGGCGGCGCGCACGGCGGCGAACACCTCTAGCGGATAGCGCAGACGGTTTTCGAGCGAACCGCCGTACTCGTCGGTGCGCTGGTTGGTCAGCGGCGAGATGAAGCTCGACAGCAGGTAGCCGTGCGCGCAGTGCAGCTCCAGCCAGTCGGCGCCGGCTTCGGCGGCGGCGCGGGTGGATGCGACGAACTGCGCCTTCACCTCGGCCATGTCCTCGTGCGTCATGCCACGCGACAGCTGGCTCACGCCCTCCAGGTACTGCTGCGGCGAGGCCGACAGCAGCGGCCAGTTGCCCGACTCCAGCGGCTGGTCGATGCCGTCCCAGGCCAGGCGGGTGGAGGCCTTGGCCCCGGCATGGCCGATCTGGATGGCGAACTTCGCATCGGTGTTGGCATGGATCCAGTCCGCGATGCGCTTGAAGGCCACCGTGTGCTCGGGCTTGTACAGGCCCGGGCAGCCGGGGGTGATGCGACCCTCGGGGCTCACGCAGGTCATCTCGGCGAAGACCAGGCCGGCGCCACCCATGGCGCGCGCGCCCAGGTGCACCAGGTGGTAGTCGCCGGCCACACCGTCCACCGCCGAGTACTGCGCCATGGGCGAGACCACGATGCGGTTCTTGAGCGTGACGCCGCGCACCGTGTAGGGCGTGAACATGGGAGGCGGTGGCGTCCTGCCCTCGGGCACGGGCACGTCGGCGCGCTGCGCGAACCAGCGCTCGTAGCCCTCGAGCCAGCCGCGGTCGCGCAGGCGCAGGTTCTCGTGGCTGATGCGCTGGCTGCGCGTGAGCATCGAGTACATGAACTGCTCGGGCTCCAGCTGGTCGCAATAGCGCTTGCCGCAGACCTCGAACCATTCCATGGCGTTCCAGGCCGCGTTCTGGATGCGCAGCGTCTCCACGCGGCGGGCTTCCTGGTAGGCCTTGAGTACCTCGGGGATGTGCTCGCGGGTATCGCCCCGGGCCGCAAACAGACGGGCCAGCTCGATGGCGTCCTCGATGGCCAGCTTGGTGCCGGAGCCGATGGCGAAGTGCGCCGTGTGCACCGCGTCGCCCATCAGCACCACATGGCTGCCGTGCTCGTTCTGCAGCGACCATTGCTCGCAGACCACGCGCTGGAAGTTGATCCAGGCCGAGCCGCGCAGGTGCCGCGCGTTGGTCATCAGCTTGGCACCCTGCAGGTCGCCGGCAAAGATCTTTTCGCAGAAGTCGATGGACTGCTGCTGGTCGGCCTGGTCCAGGCCATGGGCCTTCCAGGTGTCCTCGGTGGTCTCGACGATGAAGGTCGACGTGGTGTCGTCGAACTTGTAGATGTGGGCCTGGAACCAGCCGTGCTCGGTGCGCTGGAAGTCGAAGGTGAAGGCCTCGTAGACCTTGTTGGTGCCCAGCCAGATGAAGCGGTTGGGCCGCGTCACGACGTCCGGCTTGAAGACATCAGCGTACTTGCCGCGGATGCGCGAGTTGACGCCGTCGCTGGCGATGATGAGGTCGGCGTCGGGATAGTCGGCGTCGCTGCCGGCCTCGGTCTCGAACACCAGGTTGACGCCCAGCGCCTCGCAGCGCGCCTGCAGGATGTTCAGCAGCTTCTTGCGGCCGATGCCCACGAAGCCGTGGCCGCCCGAGCGGATGCGCCGGCCCTTGAACAGCAGCTCGATGTCGTCCCAGTGGTTGAAGGCCTGCTCGATCTCGTCGGCCGTCTCGCGGTCGCAGGCGCGCATGTTCTCCATGGTCGCGTCCGAGAAGACCACGCCCCAGCCGAAGGTGTCGTAAGGCTTGTTGCGCTCGACCACGGTCACCTGGTGACCGGGGTTGTGCTTCTTCATCAGCAGTGCGAAGTACAGGCCGGCCGGCCCGCCGCCGATGCAGACGATGTTCATGGAAAGGCTCCTTTGCGATGGCTTGGGGTGGAGTCTCCTCCGCAATTAGTTTAGTTGTCAAGCAAATGGGGGCCGGCAGGGAGGTGCGGTGGTCCGGCCCTGGCGCCGGTGAGGGCGCGTCGGCGCTTCAGTGGGGCGGTCGGCGCTGCGCGCCGACTTCCCTCCGGTGCTCGGGCACACGGGCCGCGGCAGAACTCGCTACGCGCTTCGCGCTGCGCTCAAACAAACGCCGCGAGTCAGTTCACGAAGCGGGCCTGTCCTTCGGCAGGCCCGCAGCCCGTCCGCCCTGCGCTCCTCGGCGCCCCACAGGCGCGCCGCCACGCCCTCACCGGCACCAGGGCCTGCATTGCGGTTGATCGGCCGGCATTGGTGCTGTGCGCGGCGACTCCCTCGTGCAATGCCGGTCAATGGAGCCGTTCGCCCTGAGCTCGTCGAAGGGCTTTGCCCCAGCGCTTGCTCTGGCTTCGACAGGCTCAGCCCGAACGGTTGGGGGGCAGGCCGAGAGGATGGGAAGCCGGCAAGAGGAAGGGAATCGCGCGGAGAGCGTGTTAACCCGCGGACAGTCAGGCCGGGATGCACGACGCCAGCTTCCACGCGCCGGTGCCGGGCCCAGGGTGCGTGGGCGATTTCGGGGTCGGCGAGGAGCGCAGGATGGACGGGCTGCAGGCCTGCCGAAGGACAGGCCTGCTTCGTGATCTGACTCGCGGCAGTTGTCTGAGCGCAGCGCGTGAGCGCGTAGCGAGTTCTGCCGCGTGCCCGTCCATCCGAGCACCGCAGCGGAGTCGGCCCGCAGGGCCGACCGACCCCGTATGAGCCCGCGCACCCTGGGCCCGGCACTGGCGCGCACCCCAGACGCCCCTCCGAGCCGGCCTCGCCGCCGACATGAGCCCACACTGCCCCAGCATACGCAAGCCATCTGTCAGCGTGATACCCCCATGACCGCACCCCCCTGCACCGCGGACGTTCCGATTCCTACAGTGCGCCTCGTCCGGCCCGCCCCCGAGGCCAGGAAGACCCACTCCAAGGAAGAGACAGTCCCACGATGCAACCCGACGTGCTCGTCATCGGCGGCGGCAATGCCGCGCTGTGCGCCGCGCTGATGGCGCGCGAGGCCGGCGCCAGCGTGCTGCTGCTGGAGTCCGCGCCCCGCGCCTGGCGCGGCGGCAATTCGGCCCACACCCGCAACCTGCGCTGCATGCACGATGCGCCGCAGGACGTGCTGGTCGAGGCCTACCCGGAAGAGGAGTTCTGGCAGGACCTGCTCAAGGTCACCGGCGGCCAGACGCAGGAGCCGCTGGCGCGGCTGGCGATCCGCCATTCGGGCCACTGCCGGCCCTGGATGCGCCGCCACGGCGTGCACTTCCAGCCGCCACTGTCGGGCGCGCTGCACGTGGCGCGCACCAACGCCTTCTTCATGGGCGGCGGCAAGGCGCTGGTCAATGCCTACTACCGCAGCGCCGAGGCCCTGGGCGTGCAGGTGCGCTACGAGGCGCCGGTCGACCGGCTGGAGATCGATGCCGACGGTCGCTTCGTCGCCGCGCACACCGTGGCCGGCGAACGCATCGCCGCCCGCAGCTGCGTGCTGGCGGCGGGAGGCTTCGAGTCCAACCGCGACTGGCTACGCGAGGCCTGGGGCCGCAATGCGCGCGGCGAGTTTCCCTCCGACAACTTCCTGATCCGCGGCACCGCCTTCAACCAGGGCGTGCTGCTGCGCCACCTGCTGGAGGCCCACGGCGCCGACCGCATCGGCGATCCGACCCAGGCCCACATGGTGGCCATCGATGCCCGCGCGCCGCTGTACGACGGCGGCATCTGCACCCGCATCGACTGCGTGTCGCTGGGCGTGGTGGTCAACCGCGAGGGCGAACGCTTCTACGACGAGGGCGAGGACTTCTGGCCCAAGCGCTACGCCATCTGGGGCCGCCTCGTGGCCATGCAGCCGGGGCAGATCGGCTACTCGATCATCGACAGCCAGGCCATCGGCCGCTTCATGCCGCCGGTGTTCCCGGGCGTGAAGGCCGACAGCCTGCCCGAGCTGGCCGCCCAGCTGGGCCTGCCGATCGACACCTTCATGCAGACGCTTGAGGCCTACAACGACGCCTGCCGCGTGGGCCGCTTCGACCACACGGTACTGGACGACTGCCACACCGAAGGCCTGGCGCCCGCCAAGACGCATTGGGCCCGGCCCATCGTGCAGGCGCCCTTCTACGGCTATGCGGTGCGCCCGGGCGTGACCTTCACCTACCTGGGCCTGCAGACCGACGACACCGCCGCCGTGCGCTTCGGCGGCGCGGCCAGCGCCAACCTCTTCGTGGCCGGCGAAATGATGGCCGGCAACGTGCTGGGCAAGGGCTACACGGCCGGCGTGGGCATGAGCATCGGCACGGCCTTCGGCCGCATCGCCGGGCGGAACGCGGCCCTGGCCGCCCGGCAGCAACCCCTCTGCACCCTGGCGAACGTGATCGCCGACGACAAGGAGAAGAACGCCCATGCAAGCGCTTGATGCCATGGTCAAGGAGGCCCGGCAGCTGGCGCTGGGCGAGGTGGTGCCGGCCTCCACCGCGGCCGAGGACGAGGTCGCCCGCCAGCTGCAGATCTGCAATGCCTGCCGCTACTGCGAAGGCTTCTGCGCCGTCTTTCCGGCCATGACGCGGCGGCTGGCCTTTCCGGTGGCCGACGTGCACTACCTGGCCAACCTCTGCCACAACTGCGGCGCCTGCCTGCATGCCTGCCAGTACGCACCGCCGCATGCCTTCGCGGTCAACGTGCCGCAGGCCATGGCACGGGTGCGGGCTCGCACCTACCAGGACTACGCCTGGCCGCCGGCGCTCGGCCGGCTGTACGAGCGCAACGGACTCACGCTGTCGGTGGCCCTGGCACTGGGCCTGGGGCTGTTCCTGGCGCTGGCCGTGGCCCTGAAGGGCGGGCTGTGGCGGGCCATGCCGGCGGGTGGAAATTTCTACGACCTGTTCCCCCACAACCTGATGGTGGGCCTGTTCGCGCCCGTGTTCCTGTTCGCGGTGCTGGCGCTGGCCCTGGGCGTGCGCCGCTTCTGGCGGGCCGTGACGCCGGTCACCGGCGCGGTGGCGGTGAGCGGCCCGGCAGGTGCCGAGGCGGCCGGCGACATCGCGCAATTGCGTTACCTGGACGGCGGCCACGGCGAGGGCTGCCACGAGGCCGACGACGGCCCCACCCTGGCGCGGCGGCGTTTCCACCACCTGACCTTCTACGGGTTCCTGCTGTGCTTCGCGGCCACGTCGGTGGCGACGCTCTACCACTACGCGCTGGGGCTGCCCGCGCCCTACGACCTGCCCAGCCTGCCCAAGCTGCTGGGCGCCGTGGGCGGCGTGATGCTGATGGCCGGCAGCGCCGGCCTGGGCTGGCTGCACCTGCGGCGCCATCCGATGCATGGCGATGCGGCCCAGCGGCCGATGGACCGCGGCTTCATCGCGCTGCTGTTCCTCACCAGCGCCAGCGGCCTCGCCCTGTGGCTGGCGCGCGGCAGCGCCGCCATGCCGCTCACCCTGTGCCTGCACCTGGGCGCGGTGATGGCGCTGTTCGCCACCCTGCCCTACGGCAAGTTCGCCCACGGCATCTTCCGCAGCGCCGCGCTGCTGCGCTTTGCCGTCGAGAAGCGGCTGCCCAACCCGGCCGCGGCCGGCGGCGAATGACGCCCGCGCCTTCCCCTTTCCAGACCCTGCTCGGAGACACCATGACGACTTCCACCCACCGCCGCGCCCTGCTGGCGCGCATCGCCTGCACCGCCCTGGGCGGCGCCGCGCTGCTACCCGCCCTCCATTCGACCGCCCAGGCGCAGGACTTTCCGCCCCGCAAGTCGGTCACCCTGGTGGTCGGCTTCGCGCCCGGCGGCGCGGCAGACGCCGCCGCGCGGCTGATCGCCAAGAAGCTGGCCGAGAACATCGGCCAGCCCGTCATCGTGGACAACAAGGCGGGCGCCGGCGGCAACATCGCGCACCAGTACGTGGCCGGCCAGCGCACCGACGGTACGGTGCTGCTCTTCGGCTCGGTCGGGCCGCTCACCATCGCGCCGCACCTGATGAAGCTGAGCTACGACCCCTTCAAGGACCTGGCGCCCGTCTCGGGCGGCGTGTACTTTCCCAACGTGCTGGTGGTGCACAAGGGCCTGGGCGTGCACAACCTGCAGGAGTTCGTCGCGCTCGCCAAGCGCAAGAGCATTGACTTCGCCTCCACCGGCGCGGGCTCGGCCTCGCATCTGGCGGGCGAGCTGTTCAACCAGCGCGCCGGCGTGAACATGGTGCACGTGCCCTACAAGGGCGGCGCCCCGGCGCTGCAGGACCTGCTGGGCGAGCGCATCGCCTCGTACTTCGCGGCGCCGCCCACGGCCATGCCGCATGTGGAAGCGGGCACGCTGATCCCGCTGGCCACCACCAGCCTCAAGCGACCGGCCTACCTGCCCAACATCCCGACCATGGCGGAGTCGGGCTACCCGGGCTTCGAGGCACTCAACTGGTATGCCTTCGTCGCGCCGGGCAAGACGCCCGCGCCCATCCTCGACGGCTGGAACCGCGAGATCGTCAAGGTGCTGAACGACCCGGGCGTGAGCGAGGCCCTCACCAAGCACGGCCTCACGCCCCAGCCCACCACGCGCGCCGAGTTCGCGGCCTTCATGCGCAAGGAGTACGACCAGTGGGGCGCCATCGCGCAGGCGCGCAAGCTGACGGCGGAATGAGGGGCGGCAGGCAGCCTCTGGCATGACCGGGCGACGGCGGCCCGGCCGCTGAGGACAATCGCGGCCCATGGAACTGCGCCAGCTGCGTTACTTCGTCCGCATCGTCGAGGCCGGCTCGATGAGCCGCGCCGCCCTGGAACTGGACGTGGTGCAGTCCGCGCTCAGCCAGCAGGTCTCGCGCCTCGAAGGCGAACTGGCCACGCGGCTTCTGCAGCGCACGCCGCAGGGCGTCACGCCCACCGAGGCCGGGCTGGCCTTCTTCCACGAGGCCAAGCTGACCTTGCGCCATGCCGAACAGGCGGTGCGTTCGGCGCAGCAGGCACGGCTGTCGGGCAGCGTCAGCATCGGGCTGGCGCCCACCACCTCGGCGCTGCTCGGCCTGCCGCTGATGCAGGCCATGCGCGAGCGCTACCCCGAAGTGCGGCTGCACATGGTCGAGGGCATGTCGGGCCACCTGGCGGCCATGCTGCGCGCCCGGGAGCTGGACCTCGCCATCCTCTTCGGCCACCGGCCCGACGCCCTGGCGCTGCACGAGCCGGCGGGCGGCGCGGGCCGCGGCTGGCAGGTGCTGCCGCTGATGGAAGAAGCCCTGTTCCTGATCCGCTCGATCGGCCAGCCCGCCCTGCCGCCGCAGGTGGACATCGAGGCGCTGCGCACCGAGCCGCTGATCCTGCCCACCGGCCCCCACGGGCTGCGCAGTGCCATCGACGCCGCATTCGACCGCGCAGGCATCGCGCCGCAGGTGGCGCTGGAGGTGGATTCGCTGGCGATGGTGATGGCCGCCGTGGATGCGGGCCTGGGCGCCACGCTGCAGCCCTGGGCGGCGCTCGGCCGCTATCCGGATGCCGACCGGCGCTTCCACCACGCGCGGCTGGACGCGCCGGTGGCCCGCCGAGTCAACCTGCTGTGCAGCCGGGCCGACGAAGAGCTGGCGCCGGCCGTGCTGGCGGCGCGTGGCGTCATGCGCGACAGCGTGCGCGCGCTGGTCGAGGACGGGCGCTGGGCGGGCGTCACGCTCGTCTGAACTTCTTCACCAGCGCAGCAGCCGCGGACCCAGCGCGGCGCCGGCAGCCACCGGCAGCAACATCCCGAGCACGTACCAGGTGGCCAGGAAGGGTGCGGTCAGCTCGGGGCAGTGCAGCGCGTACACGGTCGCGCCCGCGCCGCCCGCCAGCAGGCCGGCCGCGGCCCCCGCCCGGCGCGGCCGCGTGGCGGCCATGCCGCGCAGCATCCAGAAGGCGGCCACGAACACGGGCAGCCCGATCAGGCCGATGTTGACCACGCAGGTGCGCCAGGTCTGGCCCATCAGCGCGGGCATGCGCACGGGCTGCGGCATGTCGATCCAGCGCCACACGGCCAGCGCCCACAGCAGCCCGACGGCCACCACGGCCAGCCAGCCGGCCCGGCCCGGACGCACGCCGGGGCTGGCCAGACGCCGCACCATCAGCAGCCCGGCGACGGCCACGCACAGCGACACGGCCAGCTTGACCCACAGCATGGGCAGCGCCATCACGCGCCAGAGGTCGCCGCGCACCCCATAGCCCGCCTGCATGAGCAGCAGCGACAGGGGCAGGCTGCACGCCAGCGCCAGCCACAGGCGGCGCGACGCGGTGCCGGCGGGCACCGGCGCCGCGTCCTGCGCCAGCAGGTTCACCAGATCGTCGGTCTTCATGCAGCGGCCTCCTTGTCGATGCCGAGCCGGGCGGCCAGGGCCTTGAGGCCGCGGTGCACACCCACCTTCACGGCCGATTCGGACATGCCGGTCAGCTGCGCCGTCTCGGCCACCGACAGGCCCTGCAGCTTGGTGTGCACGATGGGCAGGCGGTGGCGGTCGGGCAGCGTGTCCAGCAGCACCAGCAGGTCGCGACGCGCCTCCTGGGCGTCGGTATCCGAATCGGCGACCAGTTCGAGCGCATCGTCCAGTGGCTCGTGCAGCGCCTCGCGCGAGGACTTCTGGCGCAGGTGGTCGATCAGCTTGTGGCGCGCGATGGCGTGCGCCCAGGCCGTCACCGGATGGTCGCGCAGGTAGGTGTGTCGCTGGTTGTGCATGGCAAGAAGGCACTCCTGGACCAGGTCCTCGACGTCGTCGGGCCAGCCGAACAGCCGCCGCCGCAGAAAGGCGCGCAGGTGCGCCGCCAGCTCCGACAGGAACTGGCGGTAGGCAGCGGCATCGCCATCGAGTCCACGAAGGAACAGCGTGCGCAGGTGGGCTTCGGCGGTACTCATTCGGAAAGCCTCTCTCAGTTCGCCGCAGCCGGCACGCGGGTTACACGCGCCGGGACTTTATTTTTTGCGGGCGATTGTGCCGGCCACGTAACCCGCGACGTGGCCGGGCTGAATTAACCAGCGGTCGCCGCGATGGCGGTGGCCGCTTCCAACCCCTTCCATTCAGGAGCCTTCACCATGAACTCGACCCGTCCCCTCGCCTCCGCCGCCTTCCTGCTCGCCGCCCTGGCCGGCGGCATCGCCCATGCCCAGGACAGCAAGCCCGCCGACACCATGGCCAAGATGGAGAAGTGCTACGGCGTGGCGATGGCCGGCAAGAACGACTGCGCTGCCGGCCCCGGCACCACCTGCGCCGGCACCTCCAAGGTCGACTACCAGGCCAACGCCTGGAAGAACGTGCCCGCCGGCACCTGCACCAGCATGAAGACGCCCAAGGGCATGGGCTCGCTGACGCCGATGAAGTCCTGATCGTCCGGGCGCCGCATCGCCATGCACCCTGCAACGTCCACGCCCGGCGCGGGCCTCGGCCTCAAGCCGCAGCACTTCGACGCCGCGCTGGCCGCCGACGTCGAGGGCCTGTGGTTCGAGGTCCATCCCGAGAACTACCTGGTCGACGGCGGCCCGCGCCTGGCTTGGCTTGAGCGCATCGGCGCGCGGCATCCGCTGTCGCTGCATGGCGTGGCGATGTCGCTGGGCGGCACCGAGCCGCTCGACCGGCCGCACCTGCGGCGCTTCCGCGCCCTGGTCGACCGGCTGCGGCCGGTGCTCGTCTCGGAGCACCTGGCGTGGTCGCGCATGGGTGGCCGCTACCTGCCCGACCTGCTGCCGGTGCTGCGCACCGACGCCGCCCTCTCGCGTCTGGCCGCGCGCGTAGACGAGGTGCAGCAGACGCTGGGCCGGCGCCTGGCCATCGAGAACCCGTCGCACTACCTGCGCCTGGACGGCCACGCCTGGCCCGAGGCCGACTTCCTGGCCGAACTGGTGACCCGCACCGGCTGCGGTCTGCTGCTGGACCTGAACAACGTGCAGGTCTCCTGTCGCAACCTCGGGCAGGACGCATGGGCCTATGTCGACGCCTTTCCGGCCCAGGCGGTGATGGAGCTGCACATCGCCGGCCATGCGCCCGATCCGGTGCGTGGCGAAGCCCTGCTCGTGGACACGCACGACCGCGCCGTGGCGCCCGAGGTGTGGACCCTGCTGACGCAGTTTCTGCACCGGCATGGCCCGCGTCCCGTGCTGCTTGAACGGGATGAGGACGTGCCCGCGTTCACCGACCTGATGGCCGAGCGCACCCGGGCCCAGCGATGCCTGGACGAGGCCGCCCTGCCCGAGGTCCTCGCATGAGCGCCCGGCCCGCATTCGTGCCGACTGCAGTCGCGGAGCACACCGGTCCGGCCGGCGCCGTGTTGCAGGGGTCGCCAGCGCCCGACCCCGCGGCAGACTTCGAGCGCCTGCTGCATGCCGCCCTGCTCGCACCCGAGGCCCAAGGGCCGCTGGCCGGCCAGCCGGGTCTGGCCGTCTACCGCAACGGCTGGCGCCGCGCGTGCATCGAGGCGCTGGTCGCCAACCATCCGGCCACCGCCCATCTCGTGGGCGAGGATTGGCTGCGCAGTGCCGCGGCCGAATACCTGCGGCACGACCTGCCGACCGACGCCAGCCTGCTGCGCTATGGCGAGGGCCTGCCCGACTTCCTGGCGGAGCTGCCGTCCACGGCGGGCCTGCCCTGGCTGCGTGCGGTGTGCCGTCTCGACCGCCTGTGGCTCGAGGCCCACCAGGCGGCCGATGCGCAGCCGGTGGGCGCCAGTGCCCTGGCCGCCCTGCCGCACGATGCCCTGGGGCAGCTGCGGCTGAGGCCCCTGCCTTCGGCCCGCTGGGCCTGGCACGCCGATCTGCCGGCCTTCGCGATCTGGCAGGCCGCGCGCTCGCAGGCCGATGCCGCTGCGCTGTCCGCGCTGCTGCCCGGCATGCCGGACGGCGCCCTGCTCCTTCGGCCCGGCGAGGCGGTCGAGTGGCATGCGCTGGACCGCGCGGGCTGCGCCTTCCTCGACGCCTGCGCAGAGGGCCGGACGCTGCTCGACGCCAGCGCGCAGGCCCTCACCGCCGACCCCGGCTGCGCCATCGGCGCGCTCATCGGCCAGCTGCTCGGCTGGCAGGTGCTGTGTCTCGACCCTCCATGGACGAACGAAGCATGAACGCCACCCCCCTGCCCCCTCCGGTTGCCACCCTCAGCGCACGCCTCTCGGCCTTCGGCCGCCGCCCCGCCTGGCACGACGCGCTGGCCCTGGTCGACCGCATGGCCATCGCCGCCATCTTCTGGCAGTCGGGCCGCACCAAGGTCGACGGATGGTTCCACATCAACGACAGCGCCTACGAGCTGTTCCGCACCGAATACCGGCTGCCGCTGATCCCACCCGAGCTGGCCGCGCAGATGGCGGCCACCGCCGAGCACGTGCTGCCCGTGCTGCTGGCCCTGGGCCTTCTCACACGGTTGCCGGCGCTCGGTCTGCTGGGCATGACGCTGGTGATCCAGCTCTTCGTGTACCCGTCGGCCTGGCCCACGCACCTGTCGTGGGCGGGCCTGCTGCTGTACCTGCTGGTCCAGGGCGGCGGCCGCTGGTCCGTCGACGGGCTGCTGCAGCGCCGCCGGGCGGCGCAGGCGACGCCCTCAGGGCGCGCTGGCGTCGACCACCGCGAACGGCAATGACTTGTCGCGCTTGGCGCGGTACATGGCGGCATCGGCCTGTTGCAGCAGGGCATCCGGCTCGGCCCGGTCGGCGGGCGCGGTGGCGAAGCCGATGCTGCAGCCGACCGTGAGCACGAGGCGCCCGACCTGCAGCGGCGCCTGCAGCGCCGCCTGGATGCGCTGTGCGACCACCGCCAGATCCTGTGAGGCCGGATTGGCATGGTCGAGGAAGAGCACGAACTCGTCGCCCGACAGCCGCGCCAGATAGTCCCCCTTGCGGCAGCTGGTCTGAAGGCGCAGGGCGCATTCCTGCAGCACCTGGTCACCGATCCCGTGGCCATGCGCGTCGTTGATGCCCTTGAAGCCGTTCAGGTCGATGAAGGCGACCACCACCGGCTGTCCGGCACGGCGGGCGCGGGCGAGCGCCCGGTCCAGCTCGGCGAACCAGGCATGGCGGTTGGGCAGGCCGGTCAGCGAATCGGTCATCGCCAGCATTTCCATCTGCCGCGAGTCGCGCGCGTGCGCAGTGATGTCGTGCATGGTGCACACGGCGCCCAGGCTGTGCCCATCGGGCGCGAGCAGCGGGCTCGCATTGCAGCTGACGGTGCGCGGCTCCATGCCCGGCGTGCGGATCACGATGGCCTGACCACGCACCTTCTCGCCCGCATAGGCGCGCGCCAGCGGCACCCGCTGCGGCTCCAGCAGCGTGCGGCCGTCGGGCTCGCACAGGCCGAAATAGGCCGGCCACTGCGTCGGTGGCAGGGCGCGCGGGTCCACACCGTGCCACTCGCGGGCGGTCTTGTTGAATTCCTGCAGCGTGCCGCCGCCGTCGCAGGTGACCACACCGTCGGGCAAGGCTTCGAGCAACTCGCCGATGGCGGCGGCCCGGCTCTCGCCCAGGATGCGCAGACGGCGGTTCTCCAGCAGGTCGGCGGCCCGCGCGGCCAGCCGGCGCAGGGAACTGCGCTGTGTCTCGTTGAGCGTGCGGGTCTTGCGGTCCATGACGCACAAGGTGCCATAGCGCCAGCCCTCGATGCCGACGAGCGGCATGCCCGCATAGAAGCGCAGATGCGGCGCGCCCACGACCGACGGATAACCGGCGAAGCGCGGGTCCGCGCGCATGTCCCGCACCTCCAGCAGCTCGGACTGCGCGATGGCATGGGTGCAGAAGGCCTCGTGGCGGGGCGTGCTGTCGAAGTCGATGCCGCAGCGGGCCTTGAACCACTGCCGCTCGCCGTCGAGCAGCGTCACCAGGGCGATCGGCACCTGGCAGATCGACGCCGCCAGCCAGGCGATGTCGTCGAAGGCCGCCTCGGGCGGCGTGTCCATGATCTGCAGTTCGGCGAGGGCCCGCAGGCGGCCCGCCTCGGTCATGCCGGGGATGGTGTCGTGGAAAGTGCTGGGCAAGAGGCGGGTCCTCCAGTGATCGGCCGATCGATGCTAGCGGAGGCCTTGCGCCGCCCGGGTAGGTCAGGACCCTCAGCCGCCGGCCGTCAGGTGCCCGGCGCTAGGGCGCACCGGCTCCGGCCGCCTGCCCCTCGCCCCCACCCCACCGCACCAGGTGCGCCAGCACCGTGGCCGCCGCCTCCGAGGCAGGCGGCTGCGGATGCAGGCAGCCGATAGGTGCCGGTGCGCCGGGCACGTCGATGGGCAGCCGGTGCAGCCGGCCCGACGCGACGAAGCGGTCCATGTGGCTGCCCAGGCCCACGTAGAGCAGGCCGAGCTCGCACACCAGCGCGACGCTGAGCGCCATCGTGCGCGTGCTCACGCGCGCCACCGCCGGGCTGCTGCCGAGCCGCTCGCACAGCGCGGCGAAGGCCGCATGCGGAGGCGAACCCTCGGGCGGCAGCAGCCAGGTCTCCCGGGCGCAGCGCTCCAGCGTCGGGCGCCGCAGCCGCGCAAGCGGATGGCCGCTGCCGCAATAGAGGCCGATGCGGTCGGGCCGCAGCGGCGTGAACCGGTGGCCGTCGGGCACCTGCACCGAGGCGCGGCACAGCACCAGGTCCGCGGCGCGTTCGTGCAGCAGGGCCGCGATGTCGGCGGCCTCGATCTCGCGGTAGTCGATCCACAGCGCGGGCTGCGCCGCGCACATCGCCGGCAGCGCGGGCGCCGCCACGGCGGTGCTGGCCGCGGCGATGCCGGCGATGCGCACCAGGCCGCTCGCGCCGCCCGCGATGCGGGCCGCGTCGCCGGCCAGCAGGTCGATGGCCGCCAGGGCCCGCTTGAGGGCGGGCAGCAGCAGCGCACCTTCGGGCGTGAGGCGCACGCCGCGGGCGTGGCGGTCGAAGAGCGTCAGGTCCAGCAGCGCCTCGACCCGGTTGAGCGCCTCGGTGGCCGAGGGCTGGCTCATGCCCAGGTCGGCGGCGGCCTTCTGCATGGCGCCCAGCTCGGCCATGCGCACCACCAGCTGCAACTGGCGCGGGCGGACGTAGTGCAGCAGCCGGCGGGCCAGGGCGGCAGGGGCGTCGGCGGAAGAGATGGACATGGCAGCGCGTGTTGGAGCACCCATAGGGCAGCCCTATAGCTTAGGCCCAGTCGTGGGTTGCTGCCTGGACATCGCGCGCCAAGAATCCGCCGCACAACACACCGCCGGAGACGACCGCATGCAGACCTTCCGCCCTTGCGTCCGAGCCGGGCTCGCCCGCCGTGCCCTTCTTGCCCGCGCCGCCCTCGGCGCCGCGCTGGCGCTCACCGGCAGCCTGGCCGCCGCCCAGACCTATCCGGCCAAGCCGATCAGCCTGGTGGTGCCTTTTCCGGCCGGCGGCGCCACCGACACCGCCACGCGACTGGTGGCGCAGCACCTCGGTCAGACGCTCGGACAGACCGTGGTGGTGGACAACGTGGCCGGCGCCTCGGGCGCCATCGCGGCGCAGAAAGTGGTGCGCGCAGCGCCCGATGGCTACACGCTGCTGGCCGGCACCGTCAACGACGTGGTGCTGGCACCCATCTTCACCGCCGGCACGCCCTACCGGCACCAGGACCTGGCGCCCATCGGCGAGATCGGCGTGACGCCCTTCGTGCTGGTGGCCAATCCGAAGCTGCCGGCCAACACCATCGACGAGCTGCTGGCCCTGGCGCGCCAGAAGCCCGGCACCCTGAACGTGGGCGTGCCCGGCCTGGGCACGCTGCAGCATGTCGCCACCGCCCTGCTGGCGAGCCAGGCCAAGGTCGACTGGCTCACCGTACCCTACAAGGGCGCCGCGCCGCTCAACGCCGACCTGCTGGGCGGCCAGGTCGACCTGGCCGTGGTGACGCTGCCGTCGGCCGTCGGCTACATCCAGGAGGGCAAGATGAAGTCCCTCGGCCTGATGAGCCTGAACCGCGACGAGCGTTCCAGGGACATCGCCACCATCAACGAAGGCCGCGAGATCAAGGGCTTCACCACCGATGCCTGGCTGGGCGTGCTGGCGCCGGCCAGGACACCGGCCGCCGTGATCGCGACCATGAATGCAGCCCTGACGCAGACCCTGGCCAAGCCCGAGGTGCGCGATGGCCTGGCCAAGCTGGGCTTCCGGGTGGAGCCGGGCACGCCGGTGCAGTTCGGCGAGCTCATGACCCGCGAAGACGCCCGCTACCGCAAGCTCGCCGCCACGGTGAAGCTCGACCGCTGATCCCACGCCGAGGACGACCGCCTTGCTCTGCCTGTCCGACGATGCCTGCGCCACGCCCGAGGGCGCCGCAATGCGCCAGATCTTCTCGGCGCGCGCCAGCGTGGCCGGCATCCTGGCCTTCGAGGCCGCGCTCGCCCGCGTGCAGGCGCGGCGCGGACTGATCCCGCAGGCCGCGGCCGAGGACATGGCCGCCAAGGCGCAGCTCTCCTTCTTCCCCGAGGACGAATGGGCCCGCCGGCGTGCGCAGGTGGGCCATCCCCTGGTGGCCATCCTCGACACCTGGCGCGGGCAACTGGCGCCTGAAAGCCGCGAGTGGCTGCACTACGGGGCCACCACGGCCGACCTCTTCAACACGGTGCTGGTGCAGCAACTGCAGGCGGCCGGTGCGCAGCTGGTGGCACAGATGCGCGGCATCGAAGAGCGAATGGCCGCCATCGCCGCCGAACACCGCGCCACGCCCATGGTGGCGCGTACGCTGGGCCGCCACGCCCTGCCCTTCACCTTCGGCATGAAGGTGGCGACCTGGCTCGCCGAGCATGGCCGCAGCATCGAACGGCTGCAGGGCTGGCTGGCCCGCTACCGCACCGGCATCCTGAGCGGGGCCGTGGGCACCTATGCATCCTTCGGCGACGCCGGCCCCGCCATCGAACGCGAGGTGATGGCCGAGCTGGGCCTGGACACGCCCGAGGGTGTGGACTGGAAGGGCAGCCGCGACCGCTTCGCCGAGTTCGGTTGCGCGGTGGCCCTGGCCGCCGCCACCGCGGGCCACGTCGGCCAGGAGATCTTCCTGCTGTGCGGCGACGACCTGGACGAGCTGCGGGAGGCCACGGGCGCGGTCGGCTCCTCGACGATGCCGCACAAGAGCAACCCCTCGCTGAGCATCGAGGTGGTGTCGCGTTCGCGGGAAGTGAGCGCGCGTCTGCAGCCGCTGCTGGCGTGGATCGGCATCGTGTACGAGCGCGACTCGGCCCAGCATGGCGAGGTGCTGCGCGACATGTGCGTCGGCATGGCCGACCTGCTGGCGACGCTCCAGCAACTGCTGGACGTGCTGGTCGTCATGCCGCAGAACATGGCCGCCAACCTCGCGCGCAGCCGGGGCCTGGTGCTGTCGGAAGCCATCACCTTCGCCCTGGCCGGCCACCTGGGCAAGCACACCGCGCACGAGAAGATGAAGCAGCTCACCCGCACCGCGCAGGCGCAGGGCTGCTCGCTGCAGCAGGCGGCCCAGGCCGATGCCACGCTGGCGCCGCTGCTGGCCGAACTGCCGGGCCTGTTCGACGCCACAAGCCACCTGGGCCAGGCGGTGGCGATCGCCGACGCGGCCGTGGCGCGGGTGCACCCGCGGACGCCGCGCGCAGCGGGCTGAATGCGGTGATCCCGCGCGGGTGGATGGGCATTCGTTTGCGCCAAACGCAACGATGGTTTCACAGGGATGCGCTTGTCGGGGGTGGGGGCCGAACCTAGGATCGCGCGAGGACTTCCGATGACGCCTTCTGACAAGACCCACCTGAACCTCGACCAGGCGCTCGACGCGCTCAAGACCGATTTCGTCGAACGCAACCCCGCCAGTGCGCGCCAGTTCGAGCAGCAGACCCGCGACATGCCCGGCGGCAACAGCCGCTCGGTGCTCTTCTATGCCCCGTTCCCGCTCACCATGGCCAGCGGCCGGGGCGCCGAGCTGACCGACCTGGACGGTCACACCTACAGCGACTTCATCGCCGAATACACCGCTGGCGTGTACGGCCACTCTGCGCCCGAGATCCGCGAGGCCGTGCTGGCGGCCATGGACAACGGCATCAACCTCACGGGCCACAACCTCTACGAAGGCAAGCTGGCACGGCTGCTGTGCGAGCGCTTCCCGCAGGTCGAACAGGTGCGCTTCACCAATTCGGGCACCGAGGCCAACCTCATGGCCATCACGGCGGCCCTGCACTTCACCGGGCGCCGCCGGATCGTGGTGTTCACGGGCGGCTACCACGGCGGGGTGCTGGGCTTCGGCACGACCGCGGCGCCGACGACCGTGCCCTTCGACTTCCTGGTGCTGCCCTACAACGACATCGAGCGCGCGCGCGCCGAGATCCGCGCACACGCCGCCGAGATCGCCGCCGTGCTCGTCGAGCCGATGCTCGGCGCCAGCGGCTGCATTCCCGCCGCGCCCGGCTTCCTGGCCGCATTGCGCGAGGCCACCAACGAATCGGGCGCCCTGCTCATCGCCGACGAGGTGATGGTGTCGCGGCTCGCGCCGCAGGGCCTGTTCATGCAGGCGGGCGTCCGTGCGGACATCACCACGCTCGGCAAGTACATCGGCGGCGGCATGTCCTTCGGGGCCTTCGGCGGACGGGCCGACATCATGGCCCTGTTCGACCCCCGCGGCGGCCCCCTGCTCCATTCGGGCACCTTCAACAACAACGTGGTGACCATGGCCGCCGGCCATGCGGGCCTGACGCGCCTGTATCCGCCCGAGGCGGCGGCGCATCTGTCGGCCCGGGGCGAGGCACTGCGCCAGCGGCTCAACGCGCTGTGCACCGCAAGCGACGTCGCGATGCAGTTCACCGGCGTGGGGTCGGCGATGAATGCCCACTTCGTGCGCGGGCCGCTGCTGCGGTCGGAAGACCTGGCCGCGGCCGACCCGAGGTTGCGCCAGCTGTTCTTCTTCCATCTGCTGGCGCAGGGCATCTACATCTCGCCGCGCGGCTTCATGGTGCTGTCCTTGCCCGTGACGGACGAGGCCATCGAGAAGCTCGTGGGGGCCGTGGACAGGTTCATCCAGCGCTATCGGCCGCTGCTGGCCTGAACCCGGCCCTCCCGGCCAGCCCTCAATACCCGCTGGCGCCCCCGTTGCGGCGGTTGTCCGCCGCACCGCGATACACCGGGAAGCCGTTGGCGTCGTAGCCCACGGCGATCCCCGACAGCCCGCTGGTGAGCCCGGTGATCTGCGCGTTGCCGCTGGTGTTGCCGTAGTCGCTGATCAGCCGTGCCACCTCGGCCGCGATGGGCTTGCCGGCCTCCAGTTGGGCGATGCCGTTCTGGCCGGTGAAGTTGTCGGCGTTGATCGCGGCCTGCAGGTCCATGCCGTAGACCATGTGGCCCAGGAAGGTCTTGACGATGTAGTCGGGGATCGGGCCGCCACCGGCCGAGCCCCACACCAGCCGCAGTCGGCCATCCGCATCGAAGGCGATGGCCGGTGCGATGGAACTGCGCGGGCGCTTGAAGGCCGCGTAGCCGTTGACGTCCAGGCCGGGCGTGCTGGCCGAGAAGTTGGACATGACGTTGTTGATCATCATGCCCGCCGCCTCGATGTGCGCGCCCCAGTGCGTGTTGATGGTGGTGGTCATCGACAGCGCATTGCCCCAGCCGTCGATCACGGCGACGTTGCTGGTGGTGTTCCAGTCCTCGCTGCGCGCGTCCGGCTGGCCGGGTGCGGCCCTGCGCGGCGCCGCCGCGCGGGCCAGCACCACCGGGGCGCCGGGCGCGCGGGCCATGGGGTCATAGACCGTGGGGTCGGTGGCACCGAAGGCCGGCACGCCCTCGGTCGTGCCGCCCGTGGGCACCGTCGCCAGGGCCGTGCCGGTGATCAGCGCGGCGCGGCCGTCCAGGTAGGCGGGCGACAGCAGCACACCCACGCGGGCATTGACGTTGGAGTACGCCGGATCGCCCACGATGTTGCGCCGGTCGGCATTGGCGAGGCGGCTGCCTTCCGTGAGCAGGTGCAGCCATGGCGTGCTGTTGAAGCCGACGCTGGCGATGGCCTTGCGCTCCATCAGGCCCAGGTTGTAGAGCGTGACCACACCGCCGAAGGAGGGTGCCGGCTGCGTGTAGATGGTCATGCCGAAGCGCGAGCCCACCAGCGGCTTGCGCTCCACGGCCCGATAGCTCGCGAAGTCGGCCGCCGTCATCAGGCTGGGAATGCGGGCGATGGTGCCGGCGGTGCTGGGCGCATTCACCGTGCCGGCCGCAGGCAGCAGCGATGCGCAAGGCAACTGCTTGGCGGTGAGCTTGTCGACGATGGCCGGCGCGATGGTGCCGGCCGGGTCGTAGAAGGCGGCGGCGCCGCCATCGCGCACCTTGGTCAGGGTGGCGGCCAGCTCGGCGTTCCTGATGAGCGTGCCCACCGGCAGCGGCTTCTGCTGCGTGGCGTCCGACGGCAGGCAGTAGCGGGCATTGATGTCCGGGTACTTGCAGCGGGCCGCGCCGCGGGCGGTGCCGGCCGAGTTGACCCAGGCGGACACGCCGCTGCCGGCCGACACCAGGTTGCCGTCGTCGTCGAACTCGCCCGAATCGGAATACAGCGTCTGGTACATGTACGCCGTCATCGGGAAGCCGTTGCTGGCCGTGGCGATGCTCTCGTCCCACAGCCTGTTCCAGGCCAGCCGGCCATAGGACTTGTGCACGAGGTCCAGCACGGCCAGCGTGCCGGGCACCCCGGCGGCACGGGCCGAGATGTTGGTGTTGCCCTGCTGCGAGGAGATGCTGGCGCCCGCGGTGAGCCCGCTTTTGCAGACGTTGAAGCCGCCCGTGGTGCTCACGTCCTGCGCCACGGCGCGGTAGATGTCCGCCACGCCGCCCGTGGTGGCCGGCGCGGACGAGAAGCCATCGAAGGCGCGCACCTTCTTCGTGGCGGCGTCGTAGTAGGTGATGACCGTGCCGCCGCCCAGCCCCGAGGCGAAGGGCTCGGTCACGTTGAGCATGGCCTGTACCGCAATGGCTGCATCGATGGCGGAGCCGCCGGAGGCGAGGATCCGGCAGCCGGCCAGCGAGGCCTGCACGTCGGCCGAGGTGACCATCACATTGGTGCCGGCGATGCCCGCCGTCTGGCCGTAGGGCGCGCCCGCCTGCAGGGTGCACCGCGCAGGGTCGAAGGCGACCGTGCGGGTCGGCGACACCTGCCCGCCAGGCGCAGGCGCAGGCGCAGGGGCCGGCGTGCCTGCCGAGGGCGGCTGCGGCGCCGGTGCGGCGAGCGTGAAGGTGGGGCTGGAGCCGCCGCCGCAGCCGGTGAGCCAGCCGGCAGCGGCGACCAGCGTGGCGGTCAGGGGGCGGGAAAAAGGAATGTGCATGGCACGAAGCGCGTTGAGCGTAATGACCCGAAGGGGGCCATTAAACGTGAAAAAGCACACGAACGCGCCGGGGCTCCGCCGGCCCGGCCTCAGCCCTGCGCGCCGAAGCGGCCCTCGAAGGCCGAGTCGGCGAGCGGCCGGCGGTCGCTGGGCAGCTCGCGGGCGCGCACGCCCTCGGGCAGCACGGCCGGGTCGCCCTTGCGGCCCACGGCCACCACGGTGTCGATGGCATAGCCCTCGGGCAGGGCGATGGCGGTACGCAGTCTGTCGGCGTCGAAGCCGGCCATGGCATGGGCCGACCAGCCCGACAGCTGCGCCTGGAAAGCCAGGCTGGCCCAGGCCGCGCCGGCGTCGAAGGCATGCGAGGGGTTGGGCACCGGCTCGGTCTTGCCCGGGAACAGGGCCTCGCGGGCCGAGACGATCACCACCAGCGCGGCGGCGCGCTGGCTCCACATCCGGTTGAACTCGACCAGGCTGTCGAAGATGGGCGTCCAGGCATCGGTGCCGCGGCGCGCGAACACGAAGCGCCAGGGTTGGATGTTGTAGGCCGACGGCGCCCAGCGGGCGGCTTCGAGCAGGCTCATCAGCTGGGACTCGGTGATCGCCTCTTCGGTGAAGGCACGGGGCGACCAGCGCTCGATGAACAGCGGATCGATGGGATGGGCGGATTGACGGGGGTTGCTCATTCGAAGACTCCAGGGGGATCGGAGTGTGTGCAAGGGCCGTGCCACGAAGCCGGGCACGGTCGCACGCACGACCGGCCCGACATGCTCGCGCCTCGGGTGCGACGCGCGGCCCCGCGCTACTGGGAAGGCGCGATGCGTCGCGCCTTGACGACCTGACCCCAGAGCTTGAGCTCATCGTCCACGACCGTCCGCAGGGCGTCGGCGCTGCTGCCCACAGGCACGGCAGACACGGCGGCAAGCTGCCTGCGCACGTCCGGCATCGCGGCCACCTTCTGCCATGCGTCGCTGAGCGTGGCCACCACGTCCGCCGGCGTGCCGGCGGGTGCCCACACGCCATACCAGGCGTCGATCGCGAAGCCGGGCACGGTCTCGCCGACCGTCGGCAGGTCAGGCATGGCGGCGGCGCGCTGGGCGCCCGTCTGCGCCAGGGCCCGCACCTTGCCGCTGGCCAGCAGCGACGGCACCTGGGCCGCAGGGCTCATGGACACCTGCACCACGTTCGACAGGAGGTCGGCACTGAAATTGCCGGCGTAGTTGACGGCCAGCATCTCGGCGCCGGTCTGCACGGCGAGCAGTTGCGCGCCCAGGTAGGCGGCCGACGCATAGCCCGTGACGCCCATGGCGAGCTGGCCCGGCCGCGCCTTGGCATGGTCGATGAGTTCTGCGAGGGAGCGCACGGGCACCTGCGTGTTGACCATCCAGACGAAGGGCGAGGCCGCGAAGCGCGACACCGGCACCAGGTCCTTCTGCGGGTCGTAGGGCAGGTTGGCGACGACGTGCGGATTCATCGTCATCGTCTGGTTGAAGGTGAACAGCAGCGTGTGGCCATCGGGCCGGGCCCGCGCCACGCGCTGCACGCCGATGACGCCGCTGGCCCCCACGACGTTCTCCACCAGAACCGGCTGGCCCAGCACGTCCGACAGGCGCTGGGCACCGATGCGCCCGACGATGTCTACGCCGGTGCCGGCACCGGCCGGGAGCACCAGGTGGATCTGCCGTGCCGGAAAGGCGGTCTGCGCCACCGCCGCGACCGGCAGCAACAGGCCGGCCATGAGGGCTGCAAAGAAGACGGCGACGCGCCGGCGAGTCATCTCGGTCATGGGATCTCCTTCACGTCTCGTCAGGCGTCGGGCAGGGCCGTCGCCTGCCAATGCAGCATCTGCAGCGGTCCGCCGGCTGCCTCGACCCAGACGGTCACGAAGGCATTGCGCATGACCCTGGGGGCGCCGCCGACATCGAGGGTGGTGGTGGTCTTGCCGCTCAGCACGACGGCGCCGCCGGCCAGCCGGACCTGCTGCGCCGTGCGGACCGCGTCCACGAAGCGGAAGCGGCCCGCGAGGATCGTCGCCAGGAAGGCTGCACGGTCCTCGGTCTTGCCGTTTGCATGGGTGTGCAGATAGTCCTGCGCGAGCAGGCGCTCCAGCGCCGCCCCATCCTGCGCGTACAGCGCCTGATAGCGCGCCTCGTCCGCGGCAAGGACGCGGGCCCGCAGGTCTTCAAGCGAATCGGCGACGGTCATGCCCGCTCCTCCACCACGTCATTGGCAAGGGTGCCGATGCCCTCGATCTCGACCTCGACCCTGTCGCCGGGACGCAGGGGCCCCACGCCCGCCGGCGTGCCGGTCATGATGAGGTCGCCGGGCAGCAGGGTGATGGCACGGCTCAGATAGGCCACCAGCGCATCGACGCCGAAGAGCAGGTCGGCCGTCTCGCCCTCCTGCACCTGGGTGCCGTTGAGCCTGCCGCGCAGTCGCAAGGCGCCCGGATCCAGGGCCGTCTCGATGCACGGACCGATCGGCGCAAAGCTGTCGAAGGCCTTGCCGAGCGTCATGAGGCCCATGGCCATTTCCTGCCGCTGGATGGTGCGCTCGCTCACGTCGTTGCCGCAGGTGTAGCCCAGCACATGTGCGAGCGCGTCCTCCTGCCGCACATGCCGGGCGCGGCGGCCGATCACCGCCACGAGTTCGGCCTCGTAGTGGACGATGGTGCTCCCGCGTGGATAGACGATGGCCCCGCCCGGCGCCAGCAGGCTCGTGTCCGGCTTCATGAACAGCGGCGGGATGTCCGGCAGTGGCCGCCCCGTCTCGAGGATGTGCGAGCGGTAGTTGAAGCCGACGCCGAAGATGCGCGGGCGCTCCACGGTGGGCGCCAGCAGCTGAAGGGCTTCCAGGCGCCAGCGCTCGTCGCCGAGGGCCATGTCGCCGTCGAACGGCGAGCCGCGCAGGGCGCGCACGGCGCCCCCGTCTTCGAGCACGCCGAAGCGTGCACGGCCTTCGTGGAGGAACTTGTAGATCTTCATGGCTTCATGGTCCTTGTCCTGCGCTATGGATGAATGTCGGGGGCCAGCCGGCGCAGCGCGCGCAGCAGCCCGCTGGCCGCCAGCACCAGCGCGGTGGCCAGCACGATGCCCTGGTACACGCCGATGGCGTCTCCGAGCTGGCGGGCCTGCTCGATGCCGTGCCCGATGCCGGTCTTGGCGGCCAGGTACTCGCCGACCAGCGCGGCACTCACGGCCCAGGGCAGGGCCACCTGCAGGCCGGTGAAGATGAAGGGCAGCACGCTCGGCACCACGATGTGGCGCGTGAGCTGGGCCGGCGTCGCGCCGAACACGCGCGCGGCCATGAGCAGGCGCCCATCGACGGCCGAGAGGCCGGCGTAGGTCAGCGAAAACACGACGAACAGCACCGTCAGCGCCACCAGCAGCACCTTCGGCAGCCAGCCGGTGCCGAACCACAGCACGAGCAGCGGCACCAGCCCGAGCTTCGGGATGCTCATCAGGGCGGTGATGAAGGGCTGCGCCATGGCGTCGGCACGCGCCGACAGGCGCAGCAGCACGGCCAGGCCGGCGCCCGCCAGTGCGCCCAGCACCGTGCCGGCCGCCAGCAGCGCCGACGTCGATGCCACGGCGGCCAGAAGCCGCCCGGCCTGCCAGTCCTGGGCGATGCGGCCCGCCACCTGCCCGATGCCGGGCACCCAGTAGGCGCCCAGCGAACGGCTGGCCAGCTCCCAGACCAGCGCCAAGCCGGCGAGCCCCAGCACCCGCGCGGCCAGCCGCATGCGCCCGGTCATGGCGCGGCCCCGTGGCGCAGACAGCCGCGGATGGCGTCGTAGTGCGCGCCGAAGCCGGGGGCCTTGAAGATCGATTCCGGATCGCGCGGGCGGGCGATGTCGATGCGCCGCTCGAGCACCACGCGGCCCGGCGAGCCGGACAGCAGCACGACCCGGTCGCCCAGCGCGATGGCCTCGTTGATGTCGTGCGTGACGAAGAGGATGGTCTTGCGCTCCACCGCCCACAGCGCCAGCAGGTCCGCCTGCAGCTGCGCGCGGGTCTCGGCGTCGAGGGCGCCGAAGGGCTCGTCCATGAGCACGACCGGCGGGTTGTAGGCCAGGGTGCGCGCCAGCGAGGCGCGCTTGCGCATGCCGCCGGAGAGCTGGTGCGGGTAGTGCCCGGTCCACTGCGCCAGGCCCACCTGCTCCACCAGATGCTGCACGCGCTCCACGTCCGCCGCCGACGGCTTGCCGGCGAGCGCCAGCGGAAACATCACGTTGTCCCACACCGAGCGCCAGGGCAGCAGGTTGTCGTCCTGCGTCACATAGCCGATCTGCCGGCTGCTGCCGGGCTGGGCCGGCATGCCCTCGCCACCCACCGGGCGCCCCCGGAACAGGATGCGGCCAGCCGACGGCGCCAGCGTCTGGGCCACCACGTTCAGCAGCGTCGACTTGCCGGCGCCCGAGGAGCCCATGATGGTCACGAACTCGCCCTCGTGCACCGTCAGGTCCACGTCGCGCAGGATCCAGCGCTGCCCCTGGGCCGTGCCACCGTCGTAGCAGACGCCGAGTTGCGACAGTTGCAGCAGTGCGGCGGACTGGGCCACCGCGGGTGTCTCGGGTCTCATGCCTCAGGCTCCGATGGGGCGCGGCGCGCGCGCCTGCGGGGCCTGCCAGCGCAGCCACCGCCGGTTGAGCATCGACAGCACCGCACCCAGGCCGAGCACGATGCCCATCACGGTGACCAGGGCGACGAACACCAGCGTGGTGTCGAAGTCCGAGGCGCCGTACTGCACCAGGTAGCCGATGCCGCGGTTCGACGAAATGATTTCGCCTACGATGGCCCCGGCGATGGCATAGGGCACGGCCACGCGCAGCCCGCCGAACAGGTAGGGCACCACGGCCGGCCACACCACATGCCGCAGCAGCTGCCATTCGCTCGCGCCGAAGACACGGACCGTCGCCAGCAGGCGGGTATCGACGGCGCGCACGCCGTCCAGGGTGCTGTAGAACACGATGAAGAAGATGGCCGTGGCCACCAGTGCCACCTTGGCCCCTGGCCCCACGCCCATCCACAGGATGAACAGCGGCACCATCGCCGTCTTGGGAATGGCGTAGCCGATGCCCGCGAGGGCAAGGACCGCCTCGCGCGTCCATGGATGGCGGCGCAGCGCCAGGGCCAGTGCGCAACCCGGCACGGCACCCAGCAGGAAGCCGCCCAGCGCCTCGCCCAGCGTGAAGCGACCGTGGAACCAGAGGTCGCCATTCGCGGCCATCGCCCCGAGCCGGCTCACGACCAGCAGCGGCGAACTGATCCAGTAGGCGCCCAGCAGGCGGGACACCGCCTCCCACGCCGCCAGCACCACCACGCCCAGCACCAGCCGGTCGAGCCACGGACGATGCGTGGCGGAACGCATGGGCTGGCTCAACGGGCACCGCCCACGAAGTCATCGGTGTAGATCGTCCGGGCGAGCGCGGACAGCGCCGCCTTGTCGTCCTGCGGACCGAACATGGTCTCCACCGTGTGGGCGAAGGCCTTGCCCATGGGCATGGCGCGCGCCGGCGTATTGCGCTGGAAGCTTTCGAAGGCCTGCTTCAGCAGCTCGGGATCCATCTTGTCGAAACGCCTGCCGAGCAGGGCCAGGGCCTTCTGCGGCTCGGTGCCGATCAGCGCCAGGCTGCGGTCCAGCGCGGCGACCATCTTCCTGCACGTGTCCGCTGCGCTGGTGCAGTGGCCGTCGCGCGCGACCAGCACGTTGTAGGTCGTCGGGTTCAGGTCCGCGAAGTCACCGCGCGGGCCGCTGATCCACAGCTGCGCGCCGCGGCGTACGGCTTCGAGCGTGAAGGGACTCGAAAAGACGAAGCCGTCCACTTCCTTCTTCTGCAGCGCCGCATCCATGCCCGGCGGCGCGATGAAGACCAGGCGGATGTCGCGGTCCGCGTCGATGCCGGCCTGGCGCGCCACGTAGCGCAGGAAGGCATGGGGCAGTCCGTTGGCGGCATCCACGGCCAGCGTGAGCCCTTTGAGCGCGCGCGCCCGCTCCACGGGCGAGCGGGCAGCGGACAGTCGCTGGGCCGCCTCGGCGGACAGGACCACCTCGGTCGTCGCGTTCTCCTGCAGCCCGGCGATGGCCAGCGTCTTCTGGCCCCGCTGCGCCGCGCGCAACTGCAGCAGGCCGGCGATGGTGGTGAAGTCGGCGCTGCCGCCGATGAGGGCATTGAGCGCGGCCGGGCCGGCCAGCTGGCTGACGTCCACGTCGAGGCCGGCTTCCTTGAAGTAGCCCGCGTCCTCGGCGATGTACACCGGCGCGAACAGGACGGACAGCGCCGGCAGCACCAGCCTGGCCTTGGCGCCCTGGGCCGATGCGGCCAGCGATGCCGCGGCCAGGAGGGCACCGATCGCGAGGCGCCGGGCGAGTGGGTTGAGCATGCGTGTCTCCTTCTTCTGTTGAGGGGTGTCAATCGAGCGAATCGGGGCGACGCAGAAGCTCGGCCTCCGGCACGCCGGCAGCCAGCCGGCGCACCATGTCGTCGGGGTCGAAGTCGATGCCGATCGGGTTTCGGCGAAAGGCCTCGCTGCGCATCCAGGCGTTGGTGGCCTCCGCATCGGGAAAGCTGTCGACCTGCAGCTCGATCGGGTTGCCTTCCGGATCGGCGTAGTAGAAGGACACAGTGGGTCCGTGATTGATCGCGCGGTAGGGCAGGATGTCCAGCGCGCGCAGGCGCTGGTAGGTGCCCAGCAGCTCGGCCAGCGAGTCATAGGCGAAGGCCGTGTGGTAGTGGCCCACGCGGAAGGCGTCGTCGCGCGGCTGGTAGTCCTCCAGCGCGATCAGCGCGAGCCGGTGGTGCTCGTCGTCGTAGGTCAGGAAGGCGACCTTGGACGAGGCATGGGCCACATGGGCCCCCAGCACCGTGCAGTACCAGGCCACGAGATCGTCGAGCCGGTTGGTGCGCAGGGCGATGTGGGCGAGACGCCGGGGCCGGACGACGGGCGCGTCGGCAGTGGTGGTGGTCGGGGTCGTGGTGTTCATGCCGGGTCCTTCTGAAGCGGTTGGATCGGCTCGGTGCGCACGCCTGCTGGCCGGCCGGTGAGCGCGGCGATGGCCTGCCGCATGGTCTTCTCTGCGTCGTCGCCCGCGCCCTCGCTGCGCCACGCGACATGGCCGTCCGGGCGCACCAGGACCGCCCCCTCGGCACCGATGCCGTAGAGGTCGTGGAACGCGCCGCCGTGGTCGATGAGGTCGCCCTGCGGCCCGACCACGAAGGAATGGGCGACCAGGCCCGCCGGCACTGCAGCCTTCAGGAATGCCGCGGTCCAGGCCTGCCCCTCGCGGCCGGCCAGCAGCGTGAAGCACCGGTCCTTGAACAACTCGACGGTCGAGACGGTGGCGCCCCCTTCGGCGCGGCGGAGCCAGCAATGCGGTGCGCGCCGGCCCGGCGCGGCCGATGCCACATAGGTGTCGACCTCGGGGGCGCTCACCGTCTCGTCGGTGCCCAGGACGAGGTCGGAGCGGTAGGCATAGCCGAAGGTCTGGCCGTGGTAGTCGAAGTGCGCGCGCTGGCCGGGGATGGCCTCGCGCATGCGGGCGATGTCCTCTTCGCGGAAGTCTTCGTGGGTCTTCATGATCCCGCCCAGCCCGGCGCTCTCCATGCGCCGCGCGTTCCGCACGCTCTGTTCGACGTTGAAGCGGATCACCGGCAGGCGCTCGGCTTCGTAGGAATCCAGGATCGACGCGTCGGCCTGGCCGCGCAGCACGAGCGCCAGCTTCCAGCACAGGTTGTGGACGTCGCCCACGGCCGTGTTCATGCCCTGACCGCCAGTGGGCGGCAGCGGATGCGCCGCGTCGCCGGCCAGGAACACGCGGCCGCTGCGCAGCCGCCGGGCGATGCGCGCCTGCATGCGCCAGGCGCGCACATCGCGCACCTGCAATGGCAGGTCCGGCACGCCGATGGCCGCGCGCACGATGGCGGCGCAGCGCTGCGGCGTGAAACGCTCCGGTGCGTCGCGGGCCGCGTCGTAGCCGAAGTTGTAGGTCCAGCGATGGCGGCCATCCAGCGCGATCAGCACGCCCACGGTCTCGGCGTTGTAGATCCACCAGAGCAGATGCGGACGCTTCGCGACCCAGGGCCACAGGTCGGCCTCGAAATAGACGCCGATCTGCTGGCCCAGCGCTTCGTCGCCATCGAGCGCAATGCCCAATGCCTCGCGCAGGGTGCCGCGCGCGCCATCGGCGGCGATCGCATAGCGGGCCCGGACGGCGCGCGCGACACCGTCGGCGCCCACGATCCGCGCGCACACGCCGTCGTCGTCCTGCGTCAGGTCCTGGACCTGCGTGCCGAAGCGCACATCGACGCTGGTCTGCGACTCCGCCGCGCGCCGCAGCACAGGCTCCAGCACGTCCTGCGGACACGAGGTCTTGGCGCTGGGCCCATGCGTTTCCGCCAGGCGATTGCGCTGGCGGTCCGCATAGGTGTCGATCTCGCCGATGGTCTCGCCCGCTACCGAGCGCACGAAGACCACGCCCCGATTTCGGTCCTGCGGAATGCCGCGCGCGCGCACCGCGTCGTCCAGGCCCCAGGTCCGAAGGATCTCCATCGTCCGGGCGCTCACCACATGGCCCCGGGGATGGAAGCTGGTGGAGGCATGGCGCTCGACCAGCAGTGTGCGCACGCCGCAGCGCCCCAGGGCGATGGCGGCCGCCAGCCCGCAAGGCCCTCCGCCCACGATGAGGACGTCAGGGCGCAGGACTTGGTCGTCCGCAGAAAGCTTGATGCTCGACATGGCGAATTCGCTCGATTACTGATTGACTGTCAGTCAGCTTAATCGGGTGAACGCCGCCGCCATTGCTCGTTTTCCCTGAAGCCGCGAAGGCCGCCGCGCCGACCCAGACCTATCATGGAATGCATGACAGATACCGCCAGCCAGCCCCAACGCCGCAAGAAGGAGGCCCCCGCCGAGAAGGCACCCACGGGCAAGCAGCGCATCCTCGAAGCGGCCGAGCGGCTCTTCGCGAGTCGCGGTTTCCTAGACGTGTCGGCAGCAGAAATCGTGCGCGAGGCCGGCGTGGCGCACGGCCTGCTCTTCCATCACTTCGGCGCGATGGAGGACCTCTACGCCGAGGTCAGCCGCATGGCGGCGCAGCGCATGAACGAGGTGCAGCTCGCGTCATTCCGCGGCAAGACCGCGCGCGACCAGGTGGCGGCCTTTCTGCGCGCGCACCTGCGCTCGGTCAAGCAGCGCGAGGGCGACGCCCTCTTCCGCGCCCGCTCGCACAACGTCGCCACGCATGCCAAAGTGGCCGCGATCTGGGAAGCCTCCCGGCAGGAGGCCATCGACCGGGTCTGCGAGGCCCTGGGGCTGCAGGCGCCCACGCCCGCGATGCGGGTCTGCCTGCGCGCCTGGATCGGCTTTCACGACCAGCTGGTGCTGGCCTGGCTGTCCGAGCGCACGCTCAGCGAACGGCAGGTGATGGACTGGACGATGAAGCAGCTGGAGCATCTGGCGGCCGACGTGCTGTCCGTGGACCTGGACCGGGCCGCTGGCGGCGCGTCCGCATCCGCCGGGTAGTTCAACTCAGTCGCCTGCGAGCGCATCGCGCAGCCAGGCATCGACCTGCGCTGCGGCCTCGTACTGCACCCAGTGCCCGGCACCGGGAATGACTTGCGCCGGGCAGCCGACGAGCGCCGCGGCCTGGGCCGGGTCGGCCGTCACGTCATGGGCGCCCCACACGGCCGCGACCGGACCGGCGTGGGCCGCCAGCAGCGACTGCAGGCCGCCGGCGCGCGACAGCCGTTTGCTGCGAAAGCGGGTGGCCTGGCAGGCGCGGGTGTGTATGGCCAGCGCCTCGTCGTCGAGGGCGGCCTCGTCGTGCAGCATGTGCATGAGCAGGTTGTGGCGCATGATGGCCGCGAGCGCCGCATGGTCCTGCGCCTGGGCGGCGGCATGCCAGTCCTGCAGGGCGCCGCGCGGGCGGCGGGCGCCGCCATGGCCGGCGGGGCCGAGCAGCAGCAGGTGATGGATGCGCGCGACCGTCTCATCCGTTGCCAGGGCCGCCCGCGCGGCCAGATGCGCCGCGACCAGTCCGCCGAAGGAAAAGCCGGCCAGGTCGATGCCTTGGCTTTGGGCGCCCGGCAGGTGCGCGATGCCGGCCGTCAGCCGCTCGACCAAGGTGTCGAAGCCGCCTTCGCCGAGCGCGTCGGAATCGCCGTAGCCCGGCATGTCGGGCACCCACACGGGGCGGTCCGCGGCCAGCGCCTCGATGTTGCGGACCCAGTGCAACCAGTTGCCATGACCGCCATGCAACAGCACGAGCGGGGCACGCCCCGTGTGGTGGGTTCCCCAACCGCGCCAACGCACGCAGCTGCCGCTGGGGCCGGTGCCCAGCTGCCGCGCCAGGGCGTCGAGCCTACTGGCGCGCGGTGCGCATGAGGCGAAGTCTGTGGGCAACGGTGCAATGTCTGGCGTCATCCGCGCAGTGTGCCTTCAGGCCAGGACCAGCACGCCGTCCGCCGCGCGCACGCCCTGGCCCTCGGGCAGCACGAAGACCGGGTTGATCTCGGCCTCGACGATGCGCTCGCCCAGCTGCGCAGCCATCGCGGAGAAGGCCACGATGGCCTCCACCAGCGCGGCCACGTCGGCCTTGGGCCGACCGCGGAAGCCGTCCAGCAGCGGCCAGGTCTTGAGCGACCGGGCCATGGCCAGCGCGTCGGCGCGGCCGAGCGGCAGGAGCCGGCCGTGCTGCTCGGGCAGCAGGCGCAGCGTCGTGTCCTGGAACAGCTCGGCCGTGACGCCGCCCATGCCCAGCAGCACGGCCGTGCCCAGCGCGTCGCGGTGCAGGCCCAGGATCAGCTCGGTGCCGCCCGCGACCATCTGCTGCACCAGGAAGCGCTGCGGCAGCACGCCCGCGCGGGCCTCGACGTCCGCGGCCATCTGCGCCAGGCGTGGCCCGATGGTCTGCGCGTCCAGGCCGACCGCCACGCCACCGACGTCGCTCTTGTGCGTGATCTGCGAGGACAGGATCTTGAGCACCACGCGCCCGCCCAGTTCACGCGCGGCGGCCTCGGCCTCTGCGGCATTGCGCACCACGCGCTCGGCCGCGCAGGGCACGCCGAAGCGGGCGAAGACAGCCTTGGCCTCGGCCTCGTCCAGCGAGCCGTGGGGCAGCTCGCCCGTGTCGATGGCCGGCAGCGCAGCGGCCTCCTCGGCCGGGGCCTCGAAGCCCGCGACACGCAGCATGCCGGCCAGCGCCGCCGTGCAGCTTTCGGCCGCCGCAAAGGCCGGCACGCCACGGTGCGTCAGGAGCGCGCCGATCTCCGGCGCATGCGGGCTCACATAGCCCATCACCGGCTTGTCGAAATCGGGCAGGCAGTCCTGGATCGCGCCGGCCAGCAGCTCGGGCATGGCCAGGCTGGAGCTGCCCACGATGATCACCAGCGCGTCGTAGCTCGGGCTGGCCAGCAGCGCGCGGATGGCACCGCGCAGCAGGTCGGGCCGCAGGCCAGCCAGCGTCACGTCGATGGGATTGCGGTCCAGCACGGCCTCGCTGCCGGTCTGCAGGGCGCGCAGCGCCTGGGCCGTGGCGGTGTCGGGCGCGGGCGTCTCGAAGCCGGCCACGCCCAGGTCGTCCGACACCAGCGTGCCCGCGCCCCCGGTGGAGGTGAGGACGGCCACGCGCCGGCCGCGCAGCCGTCGGCCGGTGGCCAGCGCCGCCGGAATGTCCAGCAGGTCCGAGAAGTGCTGCGCACGGATCACGCCCACCTGGCGGAAGAGCGCGTCGTACATGCGATCGGCCCCGGCCATGGCGCCGGTGTGCGAGACGGCAGCCTGCGCGCCGGCCTCGGAGCGGCCGATCTTGAAGGCCACCACCGGCTTGCCGGCGCGCGCCGCCTTCAGGCAGGCGGCACGGAAGCGCGCCGGGTTGCGCACCGCTTCCACATAGAGCGCGATGACGCGGGTGGCCGGGTCGTCGGCCAGGTGCTCGATGAAGTCGGCCAGCTCCAGGTCCACTTCGTTGCTGGTGGCGATGAGCTTCGACAGTCCGATGCCCCGCGCCGCCGCGCGCGACAGCAGCGAGCCCAGGATGCCGCCGCTCTGCGACACGACGCCGATGCCGCCGACCGGGAAGTGGTCCATCTCCAGCGCACCCGAGGGCGAGAGCACGATGCCGTCGGTGAGGTTGACCAGGCCGATGGTGTTGGGGCCCAGGATGCGCATGGAACCCGCGGCCTCCACCAGCTGCTGCTGGCGGCGCGCGCCCTCCTCGCCCGTCTCGGTGTAGCCGCTGGCCAGCACGATGGCGGCGGCGCAGCCACGCTCGGCCAGTTCCTTCACGGCCAGGTGGGCGCGCTCGGCGCCCAGCAGCACCACGGCCACTTCGGGCACCTCGGGCAGCGAGGCGATGTCGGGGTAGCAGACCAGGTCGTCGATCTGCGCCACCTTGGGGTTGACCGGCAGGATGCGCCCGGCATAGCCGTGCTTGCGCAGGTAGGCCACGGGCCGGCCCGAGGTCTTCTTCGGATCGGCCGAGGCGCCGATCACGGCCACGCTGCGCGGCGACAGGAGTCTGGCGATGGCGTCGCTCACGGCCTCACTCCTTGGCGGCCGTCTTGGCCAGGAAGGCTTCGACCGAGGCGCGGTGCTCGCTGCTGGTGTAGCAGATGCCCTGTGCCTGGCTGCCCTGCGCGAAGACGTCGTGCGCCGACAGCTCGAAGCTCTGGTCGAGGATGGACTTGGTCAGCGCCAGCGCCGTGGACGAGGCGCCCGACAGCTCGGCGGCCCAGGCCTGGGCGTCGGCCAGCAGCGTCTCGGCCGAGGTCTTGCGGTCGACGATGCCCAGCGCCAGCGCCTCGTCCACCTTGACCTGGCGGCCGGTGAAGATCAGCTCCTTGGCCTTGGGCAGGCCCACCCGGCGCGGCAGGAAGTACATGCCGCCGCCGTCCGGGATGATCCCGCGGTGGATGTACGACCAGGTGAAGCTGGCCCATTCGCTGGCGATGATGAAGTCGCAGGCCAGCGCCGTGTCCGCGCCCAGGCCCGAGGCCGCGCCGTTGACGGCCGCGATCACCGGCTTGGGGCAGGTGTGCAGCAGGGCCTGCACCTGGTGCACACGCTGCTGGCGGTGCCAGCCGTTGAAGCCCACCTCGCCGGTGGGTGCGTTCATGCGCCGCTGCATGCCGGCGATGTCGCCGCCGGCGCAGAAGCCCTTGCCGGCGCCGGTCAGCACCAGGGCGCGGATGGCCTTGTCGGCAGCGACGTGTTCGAGCGCATGCGCGAACTCGCGGCGCATGTCGTCGCTCATGGCGTTGCGCTTGTCGGGCCGGTTGAGCGTCAGGGTGGCGACGGCGTTGTCGACCGAGAGGGTGATGAAGTCGTAGGTCATGGCGTGTTGGCGATGCGGCGGGGGCGGGGTTCCGGTTCAGGGTTCAGTCCGGCTTGATGCCGTTCTCTTTGACGATGCGGGCCCAGCGGGCCTCTTCGGCCTGCACGTAGGCGGCCAGTTCGGCGGGCGTGCCGCCGCTGACCACCAGGCCTTCGTGTTCGATCTTGCGGGCGAAGTCGGGCGTGCGCACCGCCTTGCGGGCGGCGGCGCCCAGGCGCTCGATGACGGCCGGCGGCGTGCCGGCGGGCACATACAGCCCATACCAGCTTTCGACCTGGTAGCCCGGCACCGTGGTGGCGATGGCGGGCACGCCCTTGAAGGCCGGCGAGGGCTCGGGCGTGATCACGCCCAGCGCGCGCAGCTTGCCGCTGCCGACGAAGCCGGACGCCGCGGCGGCCGTGGCGAACATCATGTCCACCTGCCCGCCCAGCAGGTCGGTGAGGGCCGGGCCGGCGCCCTTGTAGGGCACATGCACCAGCTTGATCCCGGCCAGGTTGGCGAGCATCTCGCCCGCCAGGTGGGCCGAGGTGCCGGTGCCCTGCGAGGCATAGCTGAGCTTGTCGGGCCGGGCCCTGGCCGCCGCCACGACGTCCGCCACCGACTTGTAGGGACTGTCGGAGCGCACCACCAGCACGTTCGGGCCGCGGCCGATCAGCATCACCGGCGTCAAGGCCGCATTGCTGCCATAGGGCAGCTTGGGTTGCAGCGCGGGGTTGACCGCGTGCGCGAAGGACGCGACCACCACCGAGTACCCGTCCGGCGGACTCTTGGCGACGTTGTCGGTGCCGATCATGGTGCCGGCGCCGGGCTTGTTGTCGACGATGACGGGCTGACCCAGGTCCTTGCCCATCTCCTGGCCGAGCGTGCGGGCGATCGCGTCGGTGCCACCCCCGGGGGCGAAAGGAACGACCAGACGCACGGGACGTTCGGGATAGGCGGCCGCGGCGGTGCCGGCCAGGCCGAGCACGCCGCCGATGCCGAGGGCGAGAAGGCCGGCGCGGCCGGCGTGCAGAAGGCGATGGATCATGGTCTGTCTCCGTGGTGCTCCTGGTGCCCGGATGCGCCGGCAGACGGCGTCGGGCCCTGGGGAGGACTCTAGGACCGTTCGGTCCGCCATGCGCCCAGCCCGTTCCACCGGGTGGAACCGGCTTTAAGCTTGCGGCCCCGTCTTCCGCACAACCACCGCCGATGCCTGGACAACCCGACACGCTCACCGACAAGCCCGGCCTTTCGCCCGCCAACCGCTCGCTGGAGCGGGGCATCGAGCTGCTGCGCGCCTTCCGGCCGGGCTCAGAACTGCTGGGCAACGGCGATCTGGCCGAGCGCACCGGACTGCCCAAGGCCACTGTCAGCCGACTGACCCAGACTCTGGTCGGCTGCGGCCTGCTGCAGTGGGAGGCCGCCTCGAAGGCCTATCGCCTCGCGCCCCCCGTGCTGAGCCTGTCGCACGCCATGCGCGCGGGCTCTCGCGTGCTGGCGGTGGCCGCACCGCACATGCGCGCCCTGGCCGAGTCGCGCCGCATCAACGTAGGGCTGGCCGCGCCGGATCGCGACGAGATGGTCTATCTCGAATCCATCCGCTACGCCCGGCGCGTGGCGCTGCGGCATGTGGTGTCGGGCCAGCGTGTGCCGATGGCGCTGACCTCGCTGGGCCGCGCCTACCTGGCGGTGGCACCCACGGCGCGTCGCCGGGCCATCCTGCGCGTGATCGCGCAGCGGCGCGCCGAGCAGTGGCCGGCGCTGTCGCGCGAGATCGACGAGGCGGCCGCGCAGGTGAAGCACCGCGGCTTCTGCGCCGCCTCGTGGCAGCCGGAGGTGGTGGCCCTGGCCGCGCCCCTGGCCTCGGCCGACGGGGCCGCCTATGTGCTCAACGTGAGCCTGTCCACGCCGCTGCCGGTGGAAGTCGTGGCCGACGAACTGGGAGAAGCCCTGCTGGCGCTGTGCGACCGCGTGGCCCGGGAATGGGCCCTGGACAGCCAGCGCCGCTGAGGCCCGGGCTCATCCGTTTGGCGGAGCAGGCCCCCCCGCCCGGCCCTTAGATTCCACGGGTCGCCGCGCAGATCGGCGAGGGAGGAAGCGCAAAGGGACCGACCACCCATCACGGACTGTGTCGGTATCGGGCGCGGCGAGAAAGCAGACTTCCGCGCCCGATCCCCACAGTCGTTCCGATCCCCAATGCGGATCGGGCGCTTTTGTACAGGCCGCCAGGTGCGCAAGAACCTGGCGGCTTTTTTTTGCCTGCGCCGGCGCGCAGGGCTGTCCCCTGCAAGACCGACGGCGCTCCCGACCGGGCTCAGGCCGCAGGATCGCGCGGCTGCAGCGCGAGGGCCTCGGCCGTCGCCTGGTCGAACCAGCGGATGTAGCTCAGCCGCCCCTCGTCCGTCACCACCTCATCCGGAAAGGCCGCCAGCATCTCCTCGGCGAAGTCCTGCACATGGGCCTTGTTCTCCGCATGGGCGATGACATACGGGTCGTTGCGGCGGATGGCGCGCACCACGCGGCGGCCGATCTCCAGCGGGTCGATGCCGATCTCCTGCAGCGAAGGCATCGGCCCCTTGCGGTGTTCGGCGGACACGAAGTGCGCGGGCCGCAGTCGGTGCGAGTCGCGCACATTGGTGCGCGTGGCGCCGGGACAGACCTCGGTCACGCCGATGCCGTACTGCCCCACCGACAGGCGCAGGGAGCCCGACAGGCCATGGATGGCGAACTTGGTCGTGCTGTAGATGCCGCCCCAGGCCGGCGCAGGCACCAGACCCGCGATGGAGCCGGTGTTGACGATGTGGCCGCCCTCGCCGTGCGCGCGCAACTTGGGCAGGAAGCTCACGATGCCGTGGATCACGCCGTACAGGTTGACGCTGAGCAGCCAGTCCCAGTCGCCATAGGTGGCCTGGTCCATGGGCAGGAAGCCCGTCACACCAGCGTTGTTGCACAGCACATGCACCTTGCCGAAGGCGGCTTCGGCCTCTTCGGCGGCAGCGCGCATCGCCTCGCGGTCGGCCACGTCCAGCTTCATGAAGCGCACGTGCTGTGCCTGCGGCGCCAGCCACTCGCGCGCCTGTGCGAGGTGCTCGTCGCTCAGGTCGGCCACGATCACGTTCATGCCTTCGGCGAGGAAGGCGCGCGCCATGCCCAGGCCGATGCCACTGGCGCCCCCCGTGACGAAGGCGGTCTTGCCGTAAAGCTCCTTCATCGGTGCGTCGTCATTCCAGCGCGAGGTTCATCGACCTGGCGGCGGCGGCCCAGCGGTCGCTGTCGGCCTTCAGCACTGCGGCGAAGTCGTCGGTGGACGCGGCGCGCTGCAGCGACAGGCGTTGCAGCAGGTCGCCCACGTCCCTGGATTGCATGGCCGCGGCGAAGGCCTGCCGCAGGCTGGCCGCCAGTGGCGCCGGCAGCGCCTTGGGTGCGATCACGCTGTGGCGGTCTTCCACCACGATGTCGTAGCCCGACTCCTTGAGGGTGGGAATGTCCGGCATGACGGCCGAACGGTCGCTGCCGGTCAGGGCCAGCATGCGGAGCTTGCCCGCGCGCAGGTGCTCGATACCGCCGGCCAGTGAGCTGACGCCCACCGGGATCTCGCCCGACAGCAGCGCCAGGAAACTGGGTGCATCGCCCTGGTAGGGGACCAGTTGCCAGTTCACGCCGGTCTGGCGGCCGATCAGCTCGGCGGCCATGTGCGGGGTGGAGCCGATGCCGGGCACGCCGCAGCTCTTGGCCTTGGGGTTGTCCTGCATCCACTTGACCAGGTCGGGCAGCGTCTTGACGCTGGCGGGCGTGCCGGGGCCGGCATAGAGGCCCAGATCCAGCCGGGCCAGTGGCAGCAGCGGCTGGAAGTCGCGCACCAGTTCGTAGCGCACGCTCTTGTACAGGTGAGGCGCCATCGTGATCACCGACGCCGGGGTGACCAGCAGCACCGTGCCGTCGGCCGGCGCGGTGCGCAACGAGTCGGCCGCCAGCCGGCCGCCGGCGCCAGGCTTGTTGTCCACGATCACGGTGGTGCCCAGCGAAGCCTTGAGCGGCTCGGCCAGGGCCCGCGCGATCATGTCTGCCGCGCCGCCGGGCGGAAAGCCCACCACGAGGCGCACGGGCCCCTTGACGGTCTGGGCGGCGGCTGGCCAGGCACAGGCCGCGGCAGCCAGCGCGCCTGCGCTGGCCAGGAAATGGCGTCGGTCGATGGGGTACTTGCTCATGGTCGTGTCTCCTTGTGTTCTGGAATGCCTGCAGCGGGCCGATCGGGCCGCGCCGGTTGCGCGGTCCCTCACTGCCGCTCGAGCCGGATCGCCTGCGCGATGCGGCGGTACTTCTGCGTCTCCTGCTGCTGGAAGGCGGCGGCTTCGTCCAGGGTGAGCACCCGGCCGGCGGCGCCGCCCGAGGCCCGCATCTGCGCCTGCAGACCGGCGTCCTGCAGTGCCTGGTTGATGGCGGCATTGATCCGGCGCTGTTGCGCCTCGGGCACGCCACGTGGCACGAAAAGGCCACCCCACAGTTCGTAGTCGAAGCGCTCCAGCCCGGCGGCCTGCGCCAGCGTGGGCACCTGGGGCAGCCGGTCGTCCCGCTGCGGGCGGGTGATTCCGTAGGCCCGCAGCCGGCCCTGCCCGATGAAGTCGGGCACGCTGCCGCCTGCCGGCACGAAGGCCAGGTCGATCTGGCCGCCGACCAAGTCCTGCAGCAGCGGCGCGGTGCCCTTGTAGGGCACGTGCAGCATCTCGATGCCGGTGCGGGCGCGGAAGTCCTCGCTCACCAGGTGGAACAGCGAGCCGATGCCGCTCGTGCCGTAGCTCAGTGGCCGCGCGCCCGGCCTGCGCTGGGCCGCAAGCAGGTCGGCCAGCGAGGCATGGGGCGACTGCGGCGCACCCACGAGCACCAGCGGCGACACATTGACCATGCCCAGCAGCTGCAGCTGCTCGGGCGTGTACTTGACGGCCGACAGCGCGAGCGGCGCCAGGATCACCTCGTTGGGCGTGCCCAGCACCAGCGTACGGCCGTCCGGCGCGGCCGACAGCGCCTTCTGCATGGCGAGCGCACCGCCGGCGCCGGCAAGGTTGTCCACGATCAGCGTCTGCCCGAGGCCATCGCGCAGCAGCGGCAGCATCTGGCGTGCGGCGACGTCGCCCGGGCCGCCCGCCGGATAGGGCACGATCAGCGTGGTGACGACATCGGCCAGGACAGGCAGTGGCAGGCCGGCCGCGGCCAGGGCGAGCCGCCCGATGTCGCGCCGACGCAGACCCGGCTGCGGGGGTGCGTCGGATCGGCCCGCGGCCCAGGTGGCGCGGGTCTTCATGCCAGCGCCCCCACCGCCATGTCCGACAGCCGCTGGAAGCGCTCGATGTTGGCCGCCTGCGGCAGCAGGCCGGTCGTGAGGCAGACGAAGCTGATGTCCAGCGCAGGGTCGACCCAGAACATGGTGGAGCCGGCGCCGTAGTTGCCGAAGGTCTGCGGCGTTGTGAGCGTGCCGAACTGGTGGTGCACGATGCCCTCTCCGCGCAGACTGAAGCCGAGCCCGATGAAGGCCGGCGGCGGCGCCCAGCCGGCGCGCAGGGCCACCCCGCGGTAGAGCTCGTTGTGCATGTCGCCCGTGTGGTTCTGTCGCGCGATCTGAACCATGCGCGGCGACACGATGCGCGCGCCATCGAGCGTGCCGCCCTGGCGGAGCATCTCGGCAAAGCGCCAGACATCGGCCGCCGTGGAGCAGGCGCCCACATGGGCCGCGTCGTTGACCGCCTCCTCGAACAGGCTGTGGCGGCCTGGCTGGGTGCGCCCGCGCACCGCGATGGGCACCACGCCGCGGATGTCCGGCACCACCTTGCGGGCACGCAGGTCGGGCCGTACGCCGAGCGAGGTGTCGCGCATGCCCAGGGGCTCGAACAGATCTTCGCGGGCGATGTCGCGGAAGGCGCGGCCCTGCGGGTCGGTGCGTCGCAGCAGCTCACCCATGAGCACATGGTTGACGACCGGGGCGTAGTCGCAGCGCGAACCCGGCTCGACGATACCGTGCACGTTCTCGCAGACGGCCTGCAGCAGCTCACCCAGGTCGTCCTCGAACATGTCGGGCTTGGGCGTCCACACGCCAGGCATGCCAGCGGTATGGGTCAGCAGGTGGTAGAGCGTGGCGCGCTCGCGCGGTGCGCCCCGAAACTCGGGGATCAACTCGGCCACGCGTGTCGTCAACGACAGGCGGCCCAGCTCCACCGCGCGCAACACCAGCAGGTTGGTGAAAGCCTTGGTCAGCGAGAAGAGGCTGAAGACGGAATCGGTGACCAGGGCCTTCTCGTGCGCGGCGTCATGGAAGCCGATGGCGGCCTCCAGATCCAGCCGGCCGCCGCGACCCACGCGGATGACGGCGCCGTGGTAATGGCCGCGCGCCACGTCGGCGGCGATGGTGGCCTGGAGGTTGTCGAGTCGTTCGTTCATGGGCTCGGGGATTCGGTCAGTGCAGTTGCGTGTGGCTGCGTTCGGCCACCAGGCGGGCGACTTCGGTGTGGTCGGCGGTGGGGCCGAGGGCCTGCAGCGCCTGCTGCCACAGCGCGAGCACCTGCGCCGCCATGGGGGCGTCGGACCCGGTCTCGCGCGCGAGACCCGCGGCGATGCCCAGGTCCTTCACCATCAGCGGCAGCAGGAAGTTGCCCTGGTAGCTGCCCGACAGCACGAAAGGCTTGAACTTGTTCTGGGTGCTGTTGTTGGCCCCGGTGGAGGCATTGAGCACGTCCAGCATCACGGACGGCTCCAGACCCGCCTTGCGGCCGATGGCCAGAACTTCGCTGGCGATCCAGAAGCCGGCAGCCGAAGCCAGATTGTTGAGCGCCTTCATCGCCTGCCCGCTGCCCAGCGCGCCAGTGCGGAAGATGGCGCGCGCCATCGGCTGCAGCACAGCCGTGGCCCGGTCGCAATCGGCGTCGGTGCCGCCGAGCATGATGGCCAGGTCGCCCTTGCGGGCCCGCACCACATTGCCGGAGACGGGCGCATCCACCATGGCTACGCCCTGCGTGGCCAGGCGTTCGCCGATGCTCCGCGTGGCCGAAGGTTCGCCAGAGCTCATGTCGATGAGCAGCGTGCCCGGCGCGGCCGACGGCGCCGCACCGCCCTCGCCGAACAGCAACTGCTCCAGATGGGCGCTGGTGGGCACCATGGTGATCACCTCGCGGCAGCGGGCGAAGACGGCGCCGGCACTGTCCGCCGCCTCCATGCCAGTCTCTGCCGCGAGCCGCTGCGCCACCTCCGGCCGGATGTCGAAGCCCAGTACCGCCACGCCCGCGCGGCGCAACGTGGCCACCATGGGCTCGCCCATGGTGCCCAGGCCGATGAAGCCAACCGGCTGCGTCATTCGATGGCCCCGATTTCCTTGAGCGCCTCGCGCGCCGCCTTGGTGCTGTCCAGCGCAGCGGGCACGCCGCAGTAGATGCAGGCCTGCAGCAGCACCGCCTGGATCTCTTCCACCGTCACGCCATTGGTGATGGCCCCGCGCACGTGCAGCTTGAGCTCTTCCTTGCGATTGAGCGCGGTGAGCATCGCAATGTTGAGCATGCTGCGCGTCTTGTGCGGCAAGGCCGGATTGCCCCAGGCCTCGCCCCAGCACCACTCGGTGATCATCTTCTGCAGGGGCCGAGTGAAGTCGTCGGCGGCCTGGATCGACTTGTCGACATAGGCATCGCCCAGCACCGCCTTGCGCAGAGCCAGACCTTGGTCGAACAACGGGCTCTGGCCCGGGGCGGGAAAGCCGTTGCGGTCGGCGGCTGGCGTGTGGTCGCTCATGCAGATTCCTTGGTTCCAGTTTTGTACGACAGTATGTCAATCGGCTATTGATCGTCGTACAGCGTTTTCCCTCGGTCGGGCGCGCGAGGAGTCCTGCGGCGCTATCCTTGGCCGATCCGCCCCACCGCCAACGCCCATGCCGACCGCGCCTCCTGCTGCCCGAACCTCGCCCGTCCTCCGCATCGCCGCTGCCGCGGCACCCCTGCGCCAGCAGGTCGTGAGCGCCGTGCGCGATGCCGTGGCCGAAGGCCGCTACCTGCCCGGCGAGCGGCTCGTGGAGCGGGAGTTGTGCGAACTGATGGGCGTCTCGCGCACCTGCCTGCGCGAGGCGCTGCGCGAGCTGGAAAACGACGGCATCGTCACCAGCGTGCCCAACCGCGGCGTGATCGTGAGCACCATCGGCCTGCGCGATGCGCGTGAGATCTACGAGATGCGCGCCATGCTCGAGGGCCTGCTGGCAGAGCGCTTCGCGCGCATGGCCAGCTCAGCGCAGCTGACGGCGCTGGAGCAGGCGGTGGACGCACTGGCCCAGGCCTACGAAAGCGGCACCGGCCTGCTCGAAGCCAAGCGCGCCTTCTATGAGGCCCTGATCGGGGGCGCCGACCATGACCTCGCGGCCTCGATGCTGCGCAGCATCCAGCTGCGTGCCAGCCAGCTGCGCAACATGACGCTGTCCGACCCCGACCGCGCGCGGCACAGCATCGCGGAGATCCGGCAACTGCTCAAAGCGATCAAGAAGCGCGACCCGGTCGCCGCGCAAGCGGCAGCGCACAAGCATGTGCAGAACGCCGGCGCGCTCGCATTGCGGTTGCTGGAACGGGCCGGCGCGCAGGCCGCCAGTGGCGGCTGAGGGCCAGGGCGCTCAGTCGACCGCGCCCAGAGAGGCGCCGCCGTCGATGACGATCTGCTCGCCGGTCACGAAGCTGGAGGCTTCCGAGGCCAGAAACAGGGCAAGTCCCTTGACTTCCTCCGTGCTCGCCATCCGGCCCAGCGGCACCAGCCTGGCATGCGCTGCCTGCACGGCCGGGTCCTGCATGCGGCCGTTGGCGATGTGGGTGATGAAGGGACCGGGTGCGATGGCATTCACGCGGATGCGGTGGCGCGCCAGTTCCAGCGCGGCGGTGCGCACGAGGTGGGCCGCACCGGACTTGGCCGCCATGTAGGCCATGCCCACGCCGGGCGCCGGCCGCACCGCCGAGATGGAGGTGGTGACGACGATGCGCCCGCCCCGCCCCTGCGGCTTCATGATGCCCGCCGCCGCACGGATGGCGTAGAACACCGCATCCAGGCTCACCCCGATCACGCGGTGCCAGCGCTCGTCGCTGTAGTGTTCGATGGCATGCTCGGGAAGCCGCTGGCCGCGGTCGGAAAAGGCCATGAAGCCGGGTCCTGGATCGATGCCTGCGTTGGCGAAGACGATGTCCAGGCCATGGGCCGCGGCGGCATCCTCGAAGGCAGCGTCCACGGCGGGACGGTCGGTCACGTCCAGCACGCGGCCCCGCACGGACAGGCCCTGCCCCGTGAGGCGCGCCACCTGTCGCTCGATGCCGGCGGCGTCCATGTCGAGGATGGTGACCTGCGCGCCCTGGCTGGCGAGCGCCTCGACCATGGCGAGGCCCAGGCCGCTGGCACCGCCGGTGACGATGGCGCCCTGGCCGCGCACGTTGAAGACTTGTTGCAGATCCATGGTGAAAAGATGGCCCGGCACCGCAGATGCCGCGCGTCGTCATGTTGTCTGATGATCCAACCGTTTCGTACGATTGTCATACAGGAATTCCCCGGTGGCATGGTGGCGCGGCCGGGCGCACACTCCTCGCCCATGATCGACGATCCCCGCCCTGCCTGCGCTGTCCAGCACGAGGTCTACGCCATTCGCTATGGCCACCACCAGCGGGTGGCGGCACAGAACTTCATCGAGGCGCAGGCGGACCCGCAGGCACCGATGCCCATGGACTACTTCGTGTGGCTCATCAAGTGCGCAGATGGTCGTCATGTGGTGGTCGACACGGGCTTCGACGCCGAGGCCGCGGCTCGACGCGGGCGCGAGATGCTGCGTCGTCCCGAGGAAGGCCTGGCCCGGCTGGGCGTTTCAGCGGCGGACGTCGGCGACGTGGTGATCACCCACCTGCATTACGACCATGCCGGCAGCACCGCCACCTACCCGCGCGCCACGTTCTGGGTGCAGGAAAAGGAGCTGGGCTTCACCACCGGCAAGTACATGTGCCACAGCTTCTTTCGCCTGGCCTATGAGCAGCGCGACGTGCACGCCATGGTGGGCCATCTGTTCGACCAGCGCGTGCAGGTGGTCGACGGCGATGTGGAACTGCGTCCAGGCATCCGCCTGCGCTGGGTGGGCGGCCACACCGCCGGGCTGCAGGTGGTGCAGGTGCACACTGCTGCGGGCTGGGTGGTGCTGGCGTCCGACCTCTTCCACTACTACGCCAACCGCGATGAGCGCTCGCCCTTCCCCATCGTCTACCGGCCTGACCAGAGCCTGGAGGCCTTCGGTCGCGTGGGCGGCTGGGCTTCGCACGAATCGCTGGTGGTGCCGGGGCACGACCCGCTGGTCATGCAGCGCTTCGCGCGCGATCCACGCGATGCGGACTTCAGCGTGAGGCTGTGGGAGCCGCTGCCTCTGCCGGCGGCTGGTTGATACATCCCCCGGCGGACCGCTGGCGCCGCCTGCAGGGTGAGTCAGAGCTGCGGCAGTCTCACTTGCACCAGCTCGCTGTCCTCGTGTGCCACCAGCCGCATCTCGCAGTCCGCCGTGTGGATCGACGAGTGCCGCTCCCAGTCGCCCAGTGTCTCAGCTTCGTCACCCACGAAGGCAAGACCACGTCCTTCCAGGACGAACAGCACGGCCCCGGCGGGAAGCACGGTGTCGGCGCTGCGTGCAAGACGGATCACCGACAGCTCGGTATTCGCACCTGAGAAGCGGCCCAGCAGGCGCCGCCGCACGCCGGGTTCTTCGGGGTCGCTCTGCCAGGGAAAGTCGTCCGGCCGTATGAAGACGGGCGCCTGGGCGCCATCGCCCTCGGGATATCGCAGCCGCCTGCCGTGCACGTGCTCCCACACGGCCTCGTACGCGTCCTGGTTGCGCGTTCCGCCCTCCGGCTTGTCGACCTTGTAGATCCCGCCCTCGAAGCGACCCTTGCCCTTGAGTTCGGCAATGCCCTGCTGAAAGGCGGCTTCCGACAGGTAGCCACTGCGGCTGGCGCCGCCGAACTGCAACACCAGCGTGAGCGACTCGCCCGCGATGGTCTGGGGGCCATAGAACACACCTTCGGGAAAGTAGCCGATGCACCCGGGCTGCATCACGCCGTCGCGCGCGAAGTCGGCATCGCCCTGCAACTGGATGCGCACCTGGTCGAAGTTGTGCCGATGACGCGGTGACGCGAAGTCGTCGAAGGTGTTCGACAGCTGCATGAAGAAGTTGCCGGGGGTTCCGTCCTGGCCGGCCAGGAGCGGGTAGTAGCGGAAGCGGCCCCCACGGGCATGGACACGCTCGATCATCTGCAGATCGCGCAGGTTGAGGATCTGGGGCATGGATGATGTCTCCGATGAATGCGGTGATGCCAGTCAGCCCATGCGCAGCACGATCTTCCCGACGTGCTGGCCGGACACCATCGCCTGGCGGGCGTCCTCCAGGCCCTCGAAAGGAAAGACGGCATCCACCATTGGCAGAAGGCGGCCCTCGGCCATCAGGGGAAGCAGATCGCGGGCGAAGGCCTGGGCAGCGGCCACGCGATGCGCCACGGTGCGCAGCTTGTTGCTGACGCCGAAGAGCACGAGCCGCTTCTTGTGCAAGGCCATCAGGTCCAGTGGCGCAGCGACGACGCCGTCCACATAGCCGACGGTGGCCAGCCGACCTTCGAAGGCCAGCGCCTCCACGCAGGCCGCGAATACCGAGCCGCCCACCGTATTGACCACCAGGTCCACCCCGCGGCCACCGCTCGCCTGCCGCACGGTGGGTACGAAGTCCGGGCCGCGGGTGTGCAGCGCAACGTCGAGCCCCAGCGCCTGGAGGCGCTCCAGCTTGGCCGACGACCCCGATGTGCCCATCACCCGGGCGCCGAGCGCCTGCGCGACCTGGAATGCGGCGACGCCCACGCCCGAGGCGATGCCCGTCACCAACAGCCATTCGCCCGCCCGCAGCCGGCCCTGGGCCATCAGCATGTCGTGCGCCGTGAGATAGGTGACGGTGGAACAGGCCGCCTGCTCCCAGCTCAGCGCGCCGGGCATGGCGAAGGCCTCGCCCGCCTCCATGAGGCCATGCTCGGCAAAGGCGCCATCGCAACGTCCCATGACCCGGTCGCCGGGCTGCCAGCCCTGCACGCCCGGGCCGGCGGCGGTGACCGTGCCCGCGGCTTCGAAGCCTGCGGGCCGCGCCGGCGCGCCTGCGGCGTGCAGGCCGTGGCCGGCGATGAACTCCCCCCGGTTGAGCGCCGCCGCCTCGATGCGCACCGCCAGCTGCCCCGGGCCAGGGGCGGGCTGCGGCACCTCCCGCAGTTCCAGCACCATCGCATCGGCATCGGTGCGGATCCACCAGGCCCGCATGGTCGGCCCGCTCATTCGCGCTCGATCCCGGCCTGCTGCACCACGCGCGTCCAGCGCTCCAGGTCGCGGCGGATCTCGTTGCCGAACTCGCCCGGCGAGACGGTGCGCAACTCGTAGCCCGCTTTCGTCAGCCGGGCTTTCAGCTCCGTGTCCTGCAGCACCTGCGCCGCCGCCTGCTGCAGGCGCTCGAGCACCGGCGCCGGCACCGCGGCGGGCGAGAGCAGGCCATACCACACGTCGTAGGGGTCGCCGACCACCCGCGTCTCCATCACCGTGGGCACCTCGGGCAACTGGTCCGAACGCTGGGCCCCCGTGACCGCCAACGCCCGCAGCTTGCCCGACTGGACATGCGGCACCATGGGCGCCGCGGTCGAGATGACGAAGTCCAGCTGGCCGCCGACCGCGTCGGTGATGGCAGGTGCCGTGCCCTTGTACGGCACATGGTTCAGCTTGGCGCCGGTGTTCAGCGCGATCAGCTGGCCGTAGAGATGCGGCCCCGTGCCCACGCCAGGGGAGCCATAGTTCAAGGTCCGGGTCTTGCCGAGCGCCACCAGTTCCCGCAGCGTCTTCACCGGCAGTGAGGGATGCACCGCAATGGCCGAGGCCGAGCTGGCCACACGCGCCACCGGCGCGAAGTCGCGCAGGCTGTCGTAGCGCAGCGCCTTGAACACCGCAGGGTTGGTGGCCAGGAATTCGTTGGCGAAGAGCAGCGTGTAGCCGTCCGCCGGCGCGCGCGCCACCAGCTCGGCGCCGATGTTCCCGGAGGCGCCCGGCCGGTTGTCGATCACCACCGGCTGGCCGAGGGCCGCACCGAGCTTCTCGCCGAAGAAGCGGGCGGCGTTGTCCGCGCCGCCGCCGGGCGGAAAGGGCACGATCATCTTGATGGGCCGCTCGGGCCAGGTCTGTGCATGCAGCGACGCAGGGCCGCCAGCCAGGATCAGGGCCGCCAGAGCCAGCCAGTGCCGGCGGCCGAGCCCGCGGGGGACGCAGAGGGTTTGCATGGACATGTCTCCTTCATGGTGTTCTGTTCTGGATTCCGGCTCGCGCTACACGACGCCCTGTGCACGCAGCCGTCGGATCTCGTCCGGCGTGAAGCCGGCCTCGCACAGCAGCTCGTCGCTATGCTCGCCGCACTCGGGGGCAGCGGCCTGCACCGAGGCCGGGGTGCGGGCCAGATGCACCGGCTGGGTGACGAAGGTGCAGGTCTTGCCGCTGCGCGTACGGGCCTGGGCGGTGGCGCCCATGTGGCGAACCTGGGGGTCGTCGAACACCTGCGGCACGGTGTAGAGCGGACCGGCCGGCACGCCGGCCCGGTTGAGCAGGTCGACCCAATGCGCCACCGGCTGCTGCGCGAACACGGCCTCGATGGCCTCGGTCAGCGCCGCCCGATGGTCGATGCGGTCGCGCTCGGTGGCGAAGCGCTCGTCATCCAGCCAGTCGACACGCTCCAGCGCGGCGCAAAAGCGACGCCAGTTGCCGCTGCCCGCCACGCCCAGGTTGAGCAGGCCGTCCTGCGCGCGGAACAGGCCCATGGGACTGGCCGTCGGATGGTCGTTGCCGCAGGGCTTCGGCACCGCGCCCTCGTTGAGGAAGCGCGCCGCCTGGAAGTCCATCATGGCGATCATCGAATGAAGCAGCGAGGTATGGACCCACTGCCCTTCGCCCGAGCGTTCGCGCTCCAGCAGCGCTGCAAAGATGCCCAGCGCCAGATAGAGCCCCGCGCTCGAATCGGCCACGGCGATGCCGGCGCGCACCGGCTGGCCCGGGAAGCCGGTCACGGACGTGAGGCCGCCCATGCCCTGAATCACCTGGTCGAAGCCGGGCCGCCAGGCATAGGGACCGTCCTGTCCGAAGCCCGAGATGCTAGCCAGCACGATGCGGGGGTTGATCGCCCGCAACGATGCATAGTCCAGCCCCAGCCGCTGCTTCACGTCGGGCCGCCAGTTCTCCACCACGACATCGGCTGTGGCGACCAGGCGGCGCAGCACGGCCATGCCCTCGGGCTTCTTGAGGTTGAGCGTGAGCGAGCGCTTGTTGCGGTTGAGGTTCTGGAAGTCGCCCCCCTCGCGGTCGTCGACGAACATGTTGTCGTTGGCGTCGATGCCCGGCGGCGGCTCGATGCGCACCACGTCCGCCCCGAAGTCCGCCAGCATGCGCACACAGGTGGGGCCGGCGCGCACACGCGACAGGTCCAGCACGCGAAGCGAAGCCAATGCCTGGCCGGCCTGAATCCGGGTCATCTCACCGTCCCTTCCAGTGCGGCGTGCGCTTTTCCAGGAAGGCGCGGCGTCCTTCGGCGAAGTCCTCGCTGGCCATGGTCGCCTCTTCGCGGCCCCGCAGCCGGGGCAGCGCCCACTCACCCCGCGCCAGCTCGGCGAGGGACTGCTTGAGCATCTCCAGCGCCATCGGCGCCAGCGAGGCGATCTGCGTCGCCAGTGCGTTCACACGCGGCCGCAGCTGGTCGCGCGGCAGCAGCTCCTGCACGTAGCCGACCCGCAGCAGTGTGGCGGCATCCAGCGCCTCGGCCGTGAGGAAGGCGCGCCGCGCCGCCGCAACGCCGATGCGCGAGACGTAGCGGCGCAGGCCGGACGGGTAGTAGTGCAGCCCCAGGGCGGCCGCTGGCATGCGCATCTCGATGCCCTCGGCACCGAGCGCCAGGTCGCAGGCCAGCACCAGATCGGTCGCGCCGCCATAGACGCTGCCTTCGAGCACGCACAGCGTCACGGGGCGCAGGCGCTCCAGCGCATCGGCCACGTCTTCGAAGCGCACCGGCGGCGGGCCGGCATCGAATTCGCCGGCGTGGTAGCCGGCGCTGAAGACCGGTCGCTCGGCCAGCGTCTCGGCCTGCAGCACCAGCAGCCGCACGCGGGTATCTGCGTCGATGCGGCGGAAGCTCTCCAGAAGAAAGACCAGGTCTTCGTTGTGCAGTCGGTTGCGATGCACCGGTCGGCGCAGCGTCAGCCAGGCGGTGCCCTCGGCCACGTCCAGTTGGGGCGGGCTCGAGGCGGGCGGGCTTGAGGTCATGGCCGAAGAATACGAAGCACCGGCCATCGCCGCATGCAGAATCACATATGTGATTCAACATCAGGAATATGGATGTCCGAGCCCTCGGTGAAGTCGGCGCGCCGGGCCATGGAGCTGCTCGAGTTCTTTGCCGAGTGGCGCAAGCCGGCCAGCGTCAAGGAAGTGTCGCAATCGCTGGGCTGGCCCCAGTCGAGCACCTCCATGCTGCTGCGCGCCCTGGTGGCGGCCGGCTATTACGACCACGACACCCGCACCGGGATGTTTGCGCCCAGCGTCCGCATCCTGCTGGCCACCGGGTGGGTGGGCGAACACCTGTTCAGCGAGATGAGCCTGCTCGGCCTGATGGAGCGGGTGCATGACCAGACCGGCCACACCGTGATGATCGGCACGCAGCACGGCATGCACGTGCGCTACCTGCACGTGCTGCAGGCCACGCGCGAGGGACGTTTCACTGCCAAGACCGGCTCGCTGCGGCCGCTATTCCGAAGCGCCACCGGCAAGATGCTGCTCACGCTCAAGCCCGAGCGCGAGATCGCGCTGCTGCTGCGGCGCGTCAACGCCACCGAGCCCGACGCACGGCAGGTGCTGGCGCTCGACGCGGTCCTGCGCGAGCGCGAGCAGACGCGCCGCAACGGCTATGCCTTGTCGCTGGGCACCTCCGTGGCCGGCGCCGCCGCCCTGGCGGTGCTGCTGCCGGTGCCGCGCGGCGAGCGCCCCATGACGCTGAGCGTCGGCGGACCGATGGCCGAGGTGGTGCAGGAGAAGGAGCGGCTGATCGCCGTGCTCACGGAAGCCACGGCGCCGCTGCGGGCGGCGGTGGCGCGTTGAGCGCGAGCGCGCTCAGTAGGCCCACGGCCGAAGAAGGCGATCCCGCTGGCGGAAGGCCGCGATCTCGTCCTGGCGCCCCAAGGTCAGTGCAATCTCGTCCACGCCTTGCAGCAGCATGTCGCGCAGTGTGGCCGGCGCTTCGAAGGCGAAGTGCAGACCGCCGGCGGTCCGCACGCACAACGCCTGCAGGTCTACGGTGACCGAGGCGCGGCCCTGCCTGGCCGCGACCTCGTCGGCGATCTGCCGAATCTGTGCGATGGGCAGCTCCACCGGCACCATGCCATTGCGCCAGCAGTTGTTGTAGAAGATGCCGCCGAAGGAAGGCGCAAGGATCGCGCGGAAGCCGAACTCCCGCAGCGCCTTGGGCGCGCGCTCGCGCGAGGAGCCGCAGCCGAAATTGCGGTCGGCCAACAGGATCTGCGCATGGTCGTAGGGCGGCTGGTTGAGGATGAAGTCCGGGTCGGGCTGCCCGTCGGGCCGGAATCGCCACCAGTGGAAGAGGTGCGCGCCGTAGCCCTTGGCATCGGTGCCGCCCAGGAAGATCGTCGGGATGATCTGGTCCGTGTCGATGTTGATGCGCAGCAGCGGTGCCGCCACGCCGGTGACCTGTTGCAGTGCTTCCATCAGGCGAGCTTCCTCGGGTCGGCAATGCAGCCGGCAATGGCGCTGGCGGCGACGGTGGCCGGGCTCGCGATGTGCGTGCGCGTGCGCGGGCCCTGCCGGCCTTCGAAGTTGCGGTTGGTGGTACTGAGCACCCGCAGGTCCGCAAAGCGGTCGTCGCCGATGTGGCCGCAGAAGCCGCAGGCGGATTCCAGCCACTCGAAGCCGGCTTCGCGGAAGACCCGATCCAGGCCCTCGGCCTCGGCATCGCGCTTGACCTGGGTGGAGCCGGGCACGCACAGCGCCTGAAGGCCCGGCCGCACCTTGCGGCCGCGCAGGATCGACGCCGCCTCACGCAGGTCCGACAGGCGGGCATTGGTACAGGAGCCGATGTAGGCCACATCGATGTGCAGGCCCTCCAGCGTCCGGCCCGGCTGCAGTTGCATGTAGGCCAGGGCTTTCTCCGCGAGCTGGCGCAGCTCGGCGTCGGATGCCGACGCCGGATCGGGCACCGGCTGGTCGATGCCCGCACACTGCTGCGGACTGGTGCCCCAGCTGATCTGCGGTGCGAGCGACGCGCAGTCGATGCGCACTTCGCGATCGAACGCGGCGCCCTCGTCGCTCCGCAGCGTCTGCCAGTGCGCCACCGCCGCATCCCACTGCGCACCGCGGGGCGAGAACTCGCGCCCCGCCAAGTACTGCAGCGTCACGTCGTCGGCCGGCACGAAGCCGTACTTGCACGAGAACTCGATGGACATGTTGCACACCGTCAGGCGGCCCTCCACCGGCAGCGACCGGATGGCCGAACCGGTGTACTCGGCCGCGAAGCCGATGCCGCCCTGCGCGCCGACGCGGGCGATCAGTGCCATGACCATGTCCTTGGCGAACACACCCGGCGGCAGCGCGCCATCGAAGTCCACCCGCATCGTGCGGGGCCGCGACTGCGCAAGGGTCTGCGTGGCCAGCACGTGCTCGGCTTCCGAGGCGCCGATGCCGAAGGCGATGGCCCCGACGCCACCGACCGTGCTGGTGTGGCTGTCGCAGCACACCAGCGTGGCACCCGGGAAGGCCATGCCCAGCTCGGGCGCCACCACATGGGCGATGCCCTGGCGCGGGTCGTCGTAGTCGATGAAGTGGAAGCCCCATTCGCGCGAGGCGCGGCGGGTGGTCTCGATCATGATCGGCCCGCTGGCCGATGGCGATTCGTTGGGGCCGCGGCCGGGCCGGGTGGAGATGAGGTGCTCGATCAGCGTGTAGATCTGCGTCGGATTCATCGGCCGCCGGCCGGCCTCCGACAGCGCGCGAACGGCCTGACTGCCGGAGAGCTCATGCAGTACCAGCCGGTCGATCTGCAGCAGGTCGGCGTCAGCGCCCAGGCGGCAGATCACATGCTCGTCCCACATCTTGTCGAAGGCGGTGAGGGGCACCGCGAGGTGTCGTGCGTTCATGCGTACCGGCGCGCCAGTTCAACGTAGTCCTCGGCGCCCAGCATCGACTGCCGTTCGGCGAAGCTCATGAGTTGCGCCTGCACGCCGGCCACGTCGCCATGGTTGTGCAGATGCGCCAGCACGCTGCGCATGGCCAGGGCCGAGGCCTGAAGCGCCGCATTGGCATAGCAGATGGCCGCGAAGCCGGCGCGCGCCAGTTCTTCCCGCGGCAGCAGCGGCGTGCGGCCACCCACCACCATGTTGCACAGGTGCAGCCCCGGCACCTCGCGCGGGATCGCCAGCAGCTCGTCGCGGCTGAGCGGCGCCTCGATGAACAGCATGTCCGCGCCGGCGTCGAGATAGTCCCGCGCCCGCTGCATGGCGGCCTCCAGCCCTTCCACCGCGCGGGCATCGGTGCGCGCCAGGATGACCAGGTCGGCGTCGTTGCGCGCATCGACGGCCGCGTGGATCTTGGCCACCATCTCCGCCGCCGGCACCACCGACTTGCCGTCGAAATGGCCGCAGCGCTTCGGGTAGGTCTGGTCCTCCAGCATGATGGCGTTGGCGCCAGCGCGTTCCAGCGTGCGCACCGTCCGGCGCACGTTGAGCGCGTTGCCGAAGCCGGTGTCCGCATCGACCACGATGGGAATGTCGACCGCGTCGCGGATGGCATCGACATGCAGTGCCAGCTCGGTGACCGAGCTCAGGCCGATGTCGGGCACACCGAGAAAGGTATTGGCCACGGCGGCGCCACTCACCATGAGCAGCGGATGACCGGCCGCCTCGATCAGGCGCGCGGTCAGCGAATTGGCGGCACCGGGCATCATCAGTCCGGCACCCGGGACCAGCTGCCTGCGAAGGCGGCGGTTGAGGGTTTCGTCGTGTGTCGTCATGGGCTCACTCACTCCAGGCGGATGGACGCCTTCTTGACCAGCATCTTCCAGCGCTCGATGTCGGCCTTCAACGCCTGGGTCAGGACCTCGGGCGCACCGCCCACCACCGCCGAGCCATCCGCTTCGAAGCGCGTAGACACCTCGGCGCTGGACAGCACGTCGTTCAACGCCCGATTGAGGCGCTGCACCACCTCCGGCGGCATGCCGCGCGGGCCTGCGACTGCCTTCCAGTCGAACACGTCATAGGCATAGCCTTGCTCATCGAAGGTGGGCACCGCGGGCAGCGCCGCTAGCCGCTTCGCACCGGCCAGGCCCAGCGCACGGACCTTGCCCGACTTGACATAGGGGCCGGCGAAGGTCGTGGTGGTCAGCACGAGTTGCACATTGCCGCCAAGCAGGTCCGTCATGGCGGCCGACGAGCCCTTGTACGGCACATGCAGGAAACTCGCGCCCATCACCAAGCCCAGTTCCTCCATGCCGAGGTGGGCGATCGAGCCTGCACCCGCGGAACCGTGGCTGATGGTGCCCGGCGCCTTCTGCGCCGCCACCGCCAGCTCGCGGGCGCTGCGCCACGGCGCCGACGGATGCACGAGCAGGATCAGCGGATCGCGCGTGGCCATGATGATGGGCTGCATGTCGTTGACCGCATCGAAGCCGGGCTTGCCGACCGCCGCCTGGATGCCGTAGGTGCTCGACAGGCTGAGCAGCGTGTAGCCGTCCGGCGCCGCGCGCATGACGTAGGCCGCGCCGATGTTGCCGCTCGCGCCGGCGCGGTTGTCGACCACCACGCTGCCGTCGAGCCGGTCCGCCAGCCCCTTGGCCAGCAGCCGTGCCGTGGTATCGCCGCCGCCGCCAGCGGCGAAGGGCACCACCAGCGTGATCGGGCGGGCGGGGTATTTGGCCTGCGCCCGCACCCAAGGCGCGGCTGCGGCCAGCGCGCCGGCGGCCAGGCCATGGATCATGTGTCTCCGGAGCATCTGTGGCACCTCGTCGTTGTGTCTCCGGCCGAAGTATCTGGATCCGGAGAATGGCGGCAATGGAACCACTGGTACTATTTTTGGAACCAGGCCATCCAGTCCGCATGCCCATGACGACCCGCAGCAGCCCCGTCGCGAAGTACCACCGAGTCGAGGTGATGCTGGCCGAGCGCATCCGCAGCGGTGCCTACCCCGACGGCGCGCTGCCGGCCGAACGTGTGCTTGCACTGGAATTCGGGGTGGCGCGCGTGACGGTGCGGCACGCGCTGCGCAGGCTGGAGGACCAGGGCCTCGTGACCCGCCATGAGCGCCGCGGCACGGCCGCCGTGACCGCGGAGCGGGGTGCCACGCGCCGGCTGCTGCGCGAGCATGTCGACCAGTTCCTCGACCGGGGTCGCGCGGACCAGCGCAAGGTGCTTCGCTTCGGCAGCGTCGAGGCCTCGGCCGTCGTCGCCGAGGCCCTGGGCATTACCGCAGGCGAGCCGGTCCTGCGTGTGGTGCGCCTGCGCAGCCGCGCCGGCTCTCCCCTGACCTATACCGAAAGCTTCATCCCCCGCCAGCTGGCCCATGTGCTGGACCGCGCGCGCCTGTCACGCCAGCCGTTGATCAAGGCCCTCGAGGAAGGCGGCGTGAAGGTGGGCGGCGCGCAGCAATCCGTGCGCGCCGAGCGCTGCCCCGCGCACATTGCCGCGGCGCTGAGCGTGCCGGAACACGAGCCGGTGCTGCGGCTCGAACGCGTGGTGTCGGACGAGGCCGGCAAACCGGTGCAGCTGCTGCTCGGCTGGTACCGCGCCGATTGCTTCGAGATCCGCATGGAGATCTCGCGGGCCGAGGACCGGACCCGCGTGTGGGTGCATACCCGCTGAGCGCGGGGCCACGGAGGCTGGCGCAGCACCATGGCCGCGCCAGGGCAAATCACAGCTTCGCGATCGACACCTCCGTCGACTTCACCAGCGCCACCACATCCGAGCCGACGCGCAGCTGCAGCTCGTCGACCGAGCGGGTGGTGATGACGGAGGTGACGACGCCCCAGGGCGTCTCGACATCGACCTCGGAGACGACGTCGCCGCGGATGATCTCGCGGACCTTGCCCTTGAACTGGTTGCGCACGTTGATGGCCTGGATGGACATGGAAAGCTCCTTGGTGGATGGGTGACAGGAAAAAGGAAAGGAAGTGAAGGCCTTCAGCGGCTGGCCGCCGCAAGGGCCTGGTCGAGGTCGGCGCGCAGGTCGTCGATGTGCTCGATGCCGATGGACAGCCGCACCGTGTCCTCGGTGACACCGGCGCGGGCCAGCTCCTCGGGCGAGAGCTGGCGGTGCGTGGTCGAAGCCGGGTGCGTGGCCAGCGAGCGCACGTCGCCGATGTTCACGAGCCGGGTGAACAGCTGCAGCGCATCGAGGAAGCGCTCGCCCGCCGCCCGGCCACCCTGGATGCCGAAGGTGAGCACGCCGCTCGCACGGCCACCCAGGTACTTGCGCGCCAGCGCATGGTCGGGATGGTCTTCCAGCGCCGCGTAATTGACCCACTGCACGGCCGGATGCGCCTTCAGGTGCTGCGCCACGGCCAGCGTGTTGCTGCTGATGCGGTCCAGCCGCAGGGCCAGTGTCTCGATGCCCTGCAGGATCTGGAAGGCGTTGAAGGGCGAGATGGCCGCGCCCGTGTTGCGCAGCGGCACCACGCGCGCGCGGCCGATGTAGGCGGCGGCGCCCAGCGCCTCGGTGTAGACCACGCCGTGGTAGCTCGGATCGGGCTCGTTCAGGCGGCGGAAGCGCTGCCTGTGCTCGGCCCACGGAAACTTGCCCGAATCGACGATGGCCCCGCCGATGCTGGTGCCATGGCCGCCCAGGTACTTGGTGAGCGAGTGCACCACGATGTCGGCGCCGTGCTCGATGGGCCGGCTGAGGTAGGGCGACGGCACCGTGTTGTCCACGATCAGCGGTACGCCATGGCGATGGGCGATGGCCGCCACCGCCGCGATGTCCGTGACGTTGCCGGCCGGGTTGCCCAGCGACTCCACGAAGACCGCCTTGGTGCGCGCGTCGATCAGCGCCTCGAAGCTGCCCGGATCGCGATGGTCCGCGAAGCGCGTGGTGATGCCGAACTGCGGCAGCGTGTGGGCGAACAGGTTGTAGGTGCCGCCATAGAGCGCGGTGCTGCTGACGATGTTGTCGCCCGCCTCGGCGATGGTCTGGATGGCGTAGGTGACGGCGGCCTGGCCCGAGGCCAGCGCCAGGGCCGCGATGCCACCTTCGAGGGCGGCCACGCGCTGCTCCAGCACATCCTGCGTCGGGTTGTTGATGCGGGTGTAGATGTTGCCCGGCACCTTCAGGTCGAACAGGTCGGCGCCGTGCTGGGCCGAGTCGAAGGCATAGGCCACCGTCTGGTAGATGGGCGGCGCCACGGCATGCGTCGTGGGGTCGGGCCGGTAGCCGGCGTGGACCGACAGGGTTTCGAATTTCCAGTCCTTGGCTTGGGTCATGGCAGGTCTCCGTGGGATGGGATCAAACGGCCCAGCGCAGCGCATGGGCGGGCGTCTGCGCCAGCGGGTCGTTGGCGGCGGGCGGCTGCGACTCGTCCGCGGGCTTCTGCAGCACGCGGTCGAGGATGCGTTTCTCCAGCGCGGCGAAGGCGGCCTCGCCCTGGGCGCGTGGGCGCGGCAGGTCCACCCGCACGTCCAGCGCGATGCGGCCGTCCTCGATCAGGATCACGCGATCGGCCAGGGCCACGGCCTCCTGCACGTCGTGCGTGACCAGCAGCGCGGTGAAGCGGTGGCGCTGCCACAGGCGCTCGATCAGCCGGTGCATCTCGATGCGCGTCAGCGCGTCGAGCGCCCCCAGCGGCTCGTCGAGCAGCAGCAGCCGCGGGTGGTGCACCAGCGCACGCGCCAGGGCGACGCGCTGGCGCTGGCCGCCCGACAGGCGCGCGGGCCATTCCTCGGCCCGCTCGGCCAGGCCCACCTGGGCCAGCACTTCGCGGCCCCGCTCGCGGGCGGTGGCCGGCAGGCCCAGCGTCACGTTGTCGAGCACGCGCTTCCAGGGCAGCAGGCGCGCCTCCTGGAACATGATGCGGGTGTCGTCGTGCAGCCCGCGGATCGGTCGGCCGTCGATGCCGAGCTGGCCCGAAGTGAGCGACTCCAGCCCCGCCACCAGCCGCAGCAGCGTGCTCTTGCCGCAGCCGCTGCGGCCGACGATGGCGACGAACTCGCCCGGCGCCACATGCAGCTGCAGCTGGTGGAGCACCTCGCGCTCGCCGTAGCGCTTGCCCAGGGCCTGCGCGTCCAGTGCGACGCCGGCCGGGGCGATGACGGCCTCTTCCCGATTCAGTACAGCGCTCACGAGGCGGCTCCCGGTTTGAACAGATCGACATCGAGCCCATCCACGCGCCTGGGCAGCAGCTTCTCGGCCAGGAAGGCGTCGGCGATGCGCTGCTGCTCGGCCAGCCGCTCGCGGGTGACGGCGCGCACGGCGTAGCTGCGGCGACCATTGGCCTGCTCGACCACCGCGGCGTCCAGGCCCCAGAAGGGCGCGAGCAGCGCTGCCGCGTCCTTGGGCTGTGCCTTGACCCATCGGCCCGTCTTCTCCAGTTCGGCATAGAGCACCGACAGCGCCTCGGGCCGCGCCCGGGCGAAGCGCTGGCTCGCCAGGTAATAGCGCTGGTATGAGGCCAGGCCCGTGCCATCGGCCAGCACCCGCGCGCCCGACTGGATCTGCGCGGCGGAGAGGAACGGGTCCCACACCACCCAGGCGTCGATGGCGCCGCGCTCGAAGGCGGCACGGCCGTCGGCGGGCGTGAGGTAGGCCGGCTCGATGTCCTTGAAGCCAAGGCCGGCCTTGCCCAGCGCGGCCAGCAGCAGATAGTGCACGCCGGCCGCCTTGGCGAAGCCCACGCGCTTGCCGCGCAGGTCGGCCACGGTGCGCAGCGGTGAATCGGCGCGGACCACGATGGCCTGGGCCGAAGGCGATGGCGCCTCCTGCGCCACGAAGGTGAGCTGCGCGCCGGCCGCCTGGGCGAACACCGGCACCGTGTCGGCCACGTCGGCGCTCACATCCACGTTGTCGAGGTTCAGCGCCTCCAGCAGCGGCAGGCCGCTGGTGAACTCATGCCAGCTGGGCTTGAGCCCCAGCGGCGCGAAGGCCCGCTCCAGCGAGCCCTGCAGCCGCAGCACGGCGATCAGGGTGGAGGACTTCTGGTAACCGATGCGCACGGTCTGGGCCGGCGCGCCCTGGGCCAAGGCAGCGCCTGCGGCCAGGGCGCCGAGCAGCCCGAGCGCAGTACGGCGGCGGATGCGGGGGGCAGTGGTCATGTCGTCACTCCAAGTCGGTCGGCGGTCATCGTTGGTACCCAGGGTGCCAGCGCAGCCACCACTGCTCCAGCCCGCGTGCAAACAGGTCGGCCAGCTTGCCCAGCAGCGCATAGAGCAGGATGCCCACCAGCACCACGTCGGTCTGCAGGAACTCCCGCGCGTTCATCGTGAGGTAGCCGATGCCCGCCTGCGCCGAAATGGTCTCGGCCACGATCAGGATCACCCACATCAGCCCCAGCGAGAAGCGCAGCCCCACCAGGATGGACGACAGCGCCCCCGGCAGGATCACCTGCCGGTACAGCTGCCAGCGCGACAGGCCATAGGTGCGGCCCATCTCGATCAGCTGCGGATCGACGTTGCGGATGCCGTGGAAGGTGTTGAGGTAGATCGGGAAGAACACCGCCACGCTGATGAGGAACAGCTTGGCCGACTCGTCGATGCCGAACCACAGGATCACCAGCGGGATGAGCGCGAGCGCCGGGATGTTGCGCACCATCTGGATGGTGGAGTCGAGCAGCGTCTCGAAGAAGCGCACCGAGCCCGTGAGCAGCCCTAACGCCAGCCCGAGGCCCCCGCCCACGGCCAGGCCCGCCAGTGCACGGCCCGCGCTGACCTTCACATGCGTCCACAGCTCGCCCGAGACGGTGAGCTGCCAGGCGGCGCGCAGCACGTCCACCGGCGCCGGCAGCACGCGCGACGAGAGCCAGCCCAGCGACGAGGCTGCCTGCCAGAGCGCGACCAGCAGCACCGGCACTGCCCAGGGCAGCAGGCGCTGGCCCAGGGCGGCCAGGAAGGCGCGAAGGCTGCCCGCATCGGCCGGCGCATGGAGGACGGCTGGCGCCGTCAAGGTCTGTGCTTGTTGGGTCATGGATCTGCCTTTCGCTCAACCCTGCGCCCGCAGGCGTGATGGCGCGTCGACGTTGGCGACCACCTCGCCCAGCGGACCGCCGGCCGCCGCGCCCTCCCCTGCCAGCCGTGCCTGCACGGCGCGAGGCAGCAGCGGAAACACCAGCTCGGCGAAGCGATAGGCCTCTTCCAGGTGCGGATAGCCCGAGAAGATGAAGGCATCGATGCCCAGCGCCGCGTACTCGCGGATGCGCTCGGCCACCTGCTGCGGATTGCCCACCAGTGCCGTGCCCGCGCCGCTGCGCACCAGGCCCACGCCCGCCCACAGGTTCGGGCTGATCTCCAGCGCCTCGCGGCTGCGGTTGGCGCCTTTGCGGTGCAGCGCGGCCATGCGGCGCTGGCCCTCGGAATCCATGCGACCCAATGCCTCCTGCGCCTTGGCGATGGTGGCGTCGTCCACCCGGCTGATGAGCGCATCGGCGGCCTGCCAGGCCTCTTCCTCGGTCTCCCGCACGATCACATGCAGGCGGATGCCGAACTCGACCTTGCGGCCCGCACGCTCGGCACGGGCGCGCACATCGGCCAGCTTGCGCGCCACCTCGGCGGGCGGCTCGCCCCAGGTGAGGTAGCGCTCGACCTGCGTGGCCGCCAGGTCATGGGCCGCTTCGGAGCTGCCACCGAACCACACCGGCGGATGCGGTTGCTGCACCGGCGGAAACACCAGCCGCGCGCCCTTGACCTGCACGTAGCGGCCGTCGAAGTCGAAGGGCACGCCCTGATGGCTGCGCGCCACGATCTCGCGCCACACGCGGATGAATTCGGCTGACTGTGCGTACCGCTCGGCATGGTCCAGGAACACGCCGTCGGCCTCCAGCTCGGCCCGGTCGCCACCGGTGACCAGATTGATGAGCAACCGTCCGCCACTCAGACGGTCGAAGGTCGCGGCCATGCGCGCGGCCAGCGAAGGCTGGTGCAGCCCCGGGCGCACCGCCACCAGGAACTTGAGCCGCCGCGTGGCGCCGATCAGGCTCGACGCGACCACCCAGGGGTCTTCGCAGGAGCGGCCTGTGGGAATCAGCACGCCTTCATAACCGAGCGTGTCGGCCGCGCCGGCAATCTGCTCCAGATAGGAAAGGTCGACCGGCCGCGCACCCTCGGCGCTGCCGGGATACCGGCTGTCGCCGTGGGTGGGAAGGAACCAGAACAGCTGGAGGCTCATGGGAAAGAAGTCGTGAAGGGAAGTCGTCGGAGGGCGGGCGGGCGCAGCGCCGTCACCAGGAATGGGCCAGCAGCGCTGCGGGCGCGCGGCGCACGCCCCAGGCCAACGCGGTCACGCCGATGAGGCGAAGGGCCGCCTGCGGCAGCACGCGTGGACGGTGGGCAAAGGCAGCGCTGATCGAGTCGGCGTCTTGGCGCCGCAAGGCAGAAAGGCTCATGGCGATCTCGTCGTGAAGGCGTGCGATGGCCCTGGCCGCCAGCGGCGGCCATCGCACGGGAGCAATGGGAGGGAGAAGAGAGGCGGCCGCGTTGCCGCCCAAGCGCCGTCAGACGCTACATCGCACGCTGCTGAAAGCCACGGGCGCGAAGCCGCGCAGCGGCGGCAGGTGCAGCCCTTCTGCGGCCAGCGTCTGCACGGCCTCGGTCAGCCGGGCATCCAGCTCTTCCTGCAGGTGCCAGGCGCCTTCGGGCACCAGCGTCACCTGCGCGTCGCTGGCGTACACGCCCGGCAGGATGTGCCGCGCGCCCAGCGACTGCAGCACGGGCCGCAGCGCGTAGTCGAGCGCCAGCATGTGGTGCGGGCTGCCGCCCGTGGCCAGCGGCAGCACCGTCTTGCCCTTGAGCGCCGTCTGCGGAAGCAGATCCAGAAAGGTCTTGAGCAGGCCGCTGTACGCCGCCTTGTAGACCGGCGTCGCGACCACGATGGCGGGTGCGTCGGCGAGCGCGACCACGGCCTGCGCGATGGCCGGTGCCGACACGTCGGCCGTCAGCAGCGATGCGGCGGGGAGGTCGCGCACCTGCAGCAAGCGGGTCTCCACATCGCGCTGCGCGAGGCGGTCGGTCACGGCATGCAGCAAGGCGGTGGATCGGGAAGGTGCCGAAGGGCTGCCGGCGATGAGGAGGACGGGAGGCATGGGCATGGGGACCAGGGCATCGCGGCTGGCGCGGCGCCATCGGTCAGTCGTGGGGTGGGCTGTCGATGGTGCCGATTCTGGGCAGCCTGCCTCCCGATGCGAACGACCGTGTTCGCAGGTGGTCATGCGGAAAACGAGTAAGGCCCCTCGCAGCGCTCATTCGCCATTCGCGACAGGCTTGCCAGCCTTGCGATCAGCACGTCGGTCAACGTGCTGCCTGCGACCGCCTACCCGCGCGCCGGAACAAGCGGCAGCATCAAGTGCGAGTCATACCACCCGCCCGTGAGCAGCGTGTTCTCCCCGAGAAATCTCTCCGCCGGCCGGTCGCTGCGATCCGTGTGCAGGAAGGGCCCCGAGCCCTTGCGCGGCCCTGTGGCGCCTTCGCGCTCGAAGTCCTGCGCATCCACGCGCACCGCCAGTCGGTAGCCCGCCGGCAGCACGATGGAGGTGGGCCAGATCTCCACCTCCACGCGGTAGTCGGCGCCGGGCACCATGGGGTCGGCCTCGGTGTGGGTGTGGAAGGGCCGGCCCGGTCGTGACCGCGCCGGGTCCGTCCGCCGGTGCGACACGCGCAGCCAGCCCTGAGCCACAGGCACCTGCGGATCGGTGGCGCCGCGGAACAGCACCTCTTTGCCATCCGGCGCATAGGCGCGCAGGGTGACGAACAGGTCCATGTCGGTGCAGGTGGCGCGAACCCACAGCACCAGCGACACCGGCCCGGTGAATTCGCTCGCCACGGCCATCGGCGCGCTGGTGAACTCCACGCCGCGCCCCGGCGCCGGGTAGGTCGTGTGCGATTGCGTGGCAACGGGGTCGGCCGACAGCGTCAGCGTCTGCGCATCCAGATGGAGCGGTGTCCATTGCGTGCGGGCCAGCGGCCATTCGCTCTCGGTGCGTTGCTCGAAGTGCTCGGGATGCCGCACCTCCAGCAGCACCGGCGGCTGCGCATCCCAGCCGTTGGCCTCGCCCTTGAGGAAGTGGTCGAAGAAGCGCTTCTGCATCTGCACGTACTGCGGCAGGTAGAAGGACTCCCAGTGCGTGCCGCCATGCATCTGCAGCCACTTCTGACACGAGCCGGCGCCCAGGAAGCCTTCGACGTTGCCGCGCAGGTGCAGGCCCATGCCGCCCCAGTTTCCGGCCGACAGCAGCGGCACCTCGATGTCGGCCAGCCGCGCCGTGCGGGCGCGGTACCAGTCGTCCTCGAAGGGATGCGCGCGGAACTCCTCGATCACGTCGACACGGTTGGCCTCGACCCGTTCGCGGCTGAGCAGCTCGCCGGTCATCTGCATCTGGGTCTCGCGGTCGACGAAGGGGCTGGCCGCATGGCCGTTCTGCACCGACATGATCTGCTTGGGAAACCAGAACTCGAAGAAGAAGTTGCCGAAGATGCCGCCATGGTGACTGGCGTCGCGGTACAGGTCGCTGGCGCCTTCCCACGGGCACATGGCGGCCAGGTGAGGCGGCCGCAGCGCCGCCACCTGCCACTGGTTCATGGCGTAGTAGGAGATGCCCAGCAGGCCCACCTTGCCGCTGCACCAGGGCTGGGTGCCGGCCCATTCGATGCACTCGGCATAGTCGCGCGTCTCCTGCGGCGACCAGACCCAGAGCTTGCCCGGCGACTCGCCCGCGCCGCGGCTGTCCACCACCACCAGGGCATAGCCCCAGGGCACCCAGCGCTCCGGGTCGGCCACCTCCCAGCGCAGGTAGCGGCCGGAGCTGCCTTCGGTGTCCAGGCCCGGATAGAGCCGTTTGAGCTCGTCCCACTGCGGCTTGAAGCCATCCTCGAAATGCAGGTCCTTGCCATAGGGGCCGTGCGTCATGAGCACGGGCACCGGCGCGCCGCCCTCCGGACGGAACACGTTGGCCTTGAGTTCGGTGCCGTCCTGCAGACGGATGCTGACGTTCTTCTCGACGATCATCGCGGAACGATCTCCTTACTGAAACAGCGCCACGGCGCGGGTCCAGCCGGCCGAGCCGCCGCGGACCTTGGCCGGAAAGCAGGACACGAAGAAGCCATCGGGCGGCAGGGCCTCGAGGTTGTGCAGCTTCTCGAGGTGGCAGTAGCCGATGTCACGGCCGGCCTTGTGGCCTTCCCAGATGATGGCCGCATCGCCGTCGCGCCGATAGCGCTCGGCGGTGTACTGGAAGGGTGCGTCCCAGCTCCAGGCATCGGTGCCGGTCACGCGGATGCCGCGCTCCAGCAGGTACATGGTGGCCGCATAGCCCATGCCGCAGCCGGCCTGCACGAAGTCGGGCTGGCCATAGCGGCTGCCGGCGCGGGTGTTGATCATCACGATCTCCAGCGGCTGCAGCGTGTGGCCGATGCGGTCGAGCTCGGCCTGCACGTCCTCAGGCTGCACGATGTAGCCGTCCTCGAAATGCCGGAAGTCCAGCTTCACGCCGGGCTGCATGCACCATTCCAGCGGCACCTGGTCGATGGTGATCGCTGGCTCGCCGTGGTTCATGGTCGACGCGAAATGCCAGGGCGCATCCAGGTGCGTGCCGTTGTGCGTGCTGAGCTCGACCTTCTCCACGGCCCAGGCCTCGCCGTCGGGCAGATCCCCGGGCTTGAGGCCCGGAAAGAACTGCGACAGCCGGCTGAAGCTCTGCTGGTGGTCCATGTAGTGGATCCGCGGCGCGAAGGCCGGTGGATCGGAGATGACGTCGTTCTCCAGGTAGATGGAGAGGTCCACGATGCGCTTGAACATCAGGCGTCCATTTCGATGCCGAGGGGCGGAAGGATGCGCTGGTAGCGCGCGTATTCCTGCTGCAGGTAGGCCTTGAAGCGCTCCGGCGGCATGCCCGACACCTGGTTGCCGAAGGCCACCATCTTCGACTTGAACTCGGCATCGGCCAGGGTTTTGGCGACGCCGTCGTACAGCGCGGCGAGCACGTCGGGCGGCATCCGCGGTGGGGCGAGCATGCCGATCCACGCGGGCACGTCGATCTCGGGCATGCCCAGCTCCGCGAAGGTGGGCACGTTGGGCAGCGTGTCGGCGCGCTGCGCGCCGGTGATGGCCAGCGCCTTGATCTTGCGCGCCTCGATGTACTGCATCACCGACGACGGCGCGATGAAGGACACGTCGACCACGCCGCTGATCAGGTCCGTGAGCGGCGTGCCCTTGTAGGGCACATGGATGAGCTCGATGCCGGCCTGTCTGGCGAAGAGCGCGCCCACCACGTGCGTCGTGTTGCCGTTGCCCGCAGAAGCGTAGCTGAACCGGCCTGGCTGCTTCTTGGCGGCCGCGACGAAGTCGGCCACGCTGTTGAAGGGGCCGTCGGCCCGGTGCAGCAGGGCGAAGCCGTAGGTGGAATAGACCATCGTCAGCGGCGTGAAGCCATCGATGGGGTGGTAGGGCAGCTTCTTCATCAGCACGCCGTTGGTCAGGTGCCCGCCGGTGGTCCACAGCACGACGGAGCCGTCGGGCCGGGCCCGCGACACCTCGGCCGCGCCGATGGTGGTGGCCGCGCCGGGCTTGTTGTCGACGAGGCAGGTCCGGCCCGTGACCTTCTGGTAGGTGTCGGCAAAGATGCGGGTCATGCCGTCGAGGGCGCCGCCTGCCGGGAAGGGCATCACGATCCTCAGCATGTCGGGCAGGTTCGACGCGGCCTGCGTCATCGGCACCGCCAGGCCGGCGGCGAGGCCGGCGAGGGCCTCTCTTCGGTTCAGCATCGCTTGTCTCCTTCTGGGCGCCTGCGGCGCGTGAGCCCGGTCCCGCAGTCATCGGCCGGCCGCGCCAGTCTAGGCGATTCAAACGCTTGTTTCAATCGAATGTTTTCGGCGGCGTGATTCGCGTCGGACGATGACTTCTCTTCCACCGGCTGCACGCAGTGCTGAGGCAGAATCGCCGCGGCCCGCACGCCGCATCCGCCGGCTTGACCGGGCATCCCAGACCACACGACCACGCCCATGGCAGCACCCCGCAGCCTTCCGCCCGACAGGATCACCCGGCAGAAGATCATCGATTCGGCGCTCAAGCTGTACGCACAGAACGGCATCGACGGCGTGCCGGTGCGCGCATTGACCACCGATGCGGGCGTGAATGTCGCCGCGGTGCACTACCACTTCGGCAGCACTGAAGCCCTGGCGGAGGCAGTGTTCGGCGAACTGTCCGAGCGCCTCAATGCGCAGCGCGTGATGGCGCTCGACGCCATCACGGCGGGTGCCGCCCAGGCCGCGCGAAAGCCCGCGGTGGGCGCGATCGTGCGGGCCTTCGTCGCCCCCTATGTCGGACCGGAGGCGTCGACCGAGGGCCGGCTGCTTGCCCAGCTGATCCTCAAGCATCGGCTGTCGCCTTCGCCCATGACCGAGCGCGTGGTGGGCAAGCATTTCGATCCCATGGCCAAGAAGTTCGTGGCCGCCCTGTTGCAGGCCCTGCCCGAGGTGCCAGCCGGCGTCATGGCGATGCGCTACATGCTGATGGTCAGCACCGTCGTCCTGTCGCTCAGCGACCGTGGCCGCGCGCAGCGCCTGCAACGCCTTGCCGGCAAGAAGGCCGCGAGCGAAGACCTGCAGACCATGGAAGCCGCGCTGGTGGACTTCATCGTGGGCGGCCTGCGGGCGCCGGTGTCAGGTCCGTAAGGATCCGGACAGTCCCCGGCAATGGCCACTGCGGCGCGCGCAGGAGCCGGGGCTGGCAGGCCCCATCCGACTGCTGGCGAGGGGCGCCTCAGCCCGTCGCCGTCCGGTCCGGGCCCGAAGACGGCGTCGCCCCGGCCTGTTGGTTGGCCATGTTGCGGATCACGTCCATGAAGGCCAGCACGGCCGTGCTCGGCGGCTCGCCCTGCAGCGTGATCAGGCCGAAATCGGGCATGCGATTGGGGAGATCGGCCGCGATGCGCGTGAGCAGCCCCCGCCGCACGTACTTGTCCACCAGGGCCGCCGGCTGCAGCGACAGCATCGTGGTGCTCTGCATCAACTCCAGGGCGAACAGGAAGGACGGCGTCTCGACGATGCCCGAGGTGAGCGACAGGCCGGTGCTGCTGAAGATGTCGTCCGACACCCTGCGCAGCGCGGTGGAGGGCGGATAGAGGATCCACGGCCAGTTCGACAGCTCCCTCAGCGAGGGCGCATTCGGTCCGCGCAACGGGTGATGCACCCCCGCGGTGATCTGCAGCATTTCGCCACTCAGGTTCTCGTAGTGGAACTGGTCGCGATGCACCTCTTCCGTGAAGCGGCCGATCATCACGTCGATCTTGCGTTCGGCCAGCCATACGATGAGCTGGTCGCTGCTCTGTTCGAGCACCTTCACCACCAGCAGCGGCCGCAGGCGCTGCAGCTCGGCCACCGCGGCGATCAGCAGGTGTGCCGCGGAGCCCGAGATGGCGCCGATGGTCAGGTGGCCATGCCCGCCCTGCTTCAAGGTGCTGAACTCGTCCACGAACCGGCGGTGGCCGTCCAGCGCGGAGTGCGCATAACGCAGCGTGAACAGGCCCAGTTCGTTCGGCTGCATGCCACGCGGCAGGCGATCGAACAGGCGCGCCTCCAGCATCTCTTCGATGTCCACCAGCACCTTGGTGGCCGCGGGCTGCGTGATGTACATCTGCTCGGCCGTCAGGCGCAGATTGCGCGTCTTGCCGAGGATGTCGAGGAACTGCAGATGCCGGAAACGCAGACGGGAGACTTGCGCCAGCAGCGTGGATTTACCGGACGTCGAGTCTGAACTCATCAGCATTTGGAATGGATGCTAGCGAAAAAGTCAGTGGACCGTCAGATGGCCGTCACCTAGCCTTCGGATGCGTCGAGTACGGCTCCACAGAGGGCCGGCGCATCGCGGCAAAGTCGCCGCGCCACTGCATATTCCATTCTGGAGACATCATGAAGATCAGATCACTGGGCCTGGCGACTGTGCTGCTGGCCGCACTGGCCGGCTCCGCCTTTGCGCAGGTCAAGGAGCACGTATTCAAGATCGGCACCGGCCTCAGCGAGGACCATCCGCAGGCCCAGGCGCTCAAGTACTTCGCCGACCGCCTGGCGGCCAAGAGCGGCGGCAAGCTGACAGCGCGGGTCTATGCCAGCGGATCGCTGGGCAACGACCTCAGCATGACCTCGGCCCTGCGCGGCGGCACGCTGGAGATGACGATCCCCGACAGCTCCACGCTGGTGTCGCTGGTCAAGCCCTTCGGCGTGCTGAACCTGCCCATGACCTTCAACAACGAGAAGGAAGCCGACGCCGTGCTGGACGGCACCTTCGGCCAGAAGCTGCTGGCCAAACTGCCGGAGAAGGGCCTGATCGGCCTGGGCTACTGGGAGAACGGCTTCCGTCATGTCACCAACTCGCGCCGGCCGGTGCAGCGCGCCGACGACCTGAGCGGCCTGAAGCTGCGCGTGATCCAGAGTCCGCTGTTCCTCGAAACCTTCAACGCACTGGGCGCCAATGCCACGCCGATGCCCTTCACCGAGCTGTACACGGCAATGGAGCAGGCGGCGGTGGATGGGCAAGAGAACCCGCCGGCCACCATCCTGGCCAGCAAGTTCTACGAAGTGCAGAAGCACCTCGTGCTGTCGCGGCACATGTACAGCGCCTGGGTGCTGCTGATGTCCAAGAAGACGTGGGACGGCCTTTCGGCCGAGGAGCAGAAGATCGTGCAGGACGCGGCGAAGGAAGCCATGCTGTATGAGCGCAAGACCATCCGCGCCTTCTCCGACACGGCCCTGGCCGACCTGAAGAAGGCCGGCATGCAGATCACCGAATTGCCGCCCGCAGAGCAGGCCAGGATGCGCAGCAAGCTGCAGCCGGTGCTGGCCAAGTTCAGCAAGGAATACGGCGAGGACACCACCGCTGAGATGAACGGCGAACTCGCCAAGGTGCGCGGCAGCACCACGGACAGCAAGTAAGTCCCTCGGGCAAGCCTGCCCCGCGGGTTGGAGGCGGCCATGCGGCCGCTTCCATCGATCCTCCCCTTCCGACGTCGACAGCCATGAACAACAGAGCTGGTCGCAGCTTTCGCTCGCGCGAATGGTTTGCAGACCCCCATCGCTCCGACATGACGGCGCTCTATCTGGAGCGCTTCATGAACTACGGACTGACACCCGCCGAACTGCGTTCGGGCCGGCCCATCATCGGCATTGCGCAGACCGGCAGCGATCTGTCGCCGTGCAACCGCATCCACCTGGACCTGGCGCGTCGTGTGCGCGACGGCATCCGCGATGCCGGGGGCATTCCGATGGAGTTCCCCGTGCACCCCATCTTCGAGAACTGCCGCCGCCCCACCGCCGCCCTGGACCGCAACCTGGCCTACCTGGGCCTGGTCGAGATCCTGTACGGCTATCCCATCGACGCCGTGGTGCTGACCACCGGCTGCGACAAGACCACGCCGGCGGGCATCATGGCCGCGAGCACCGTGGACATCCCGGCCATCGTGCTGTCGGGTGGTCCCATGCTCGACGGCTGGCATGGCGGCGAGCTGGTGGGCTCGGGCACGGTGATCTGGCGCAGCCGCCGGCAACTGGCGGCCGGCGAGATCGACGAGGAGGAGTTCCTCCAGCGCGCCTGCAGCAGTGCGCCTTCGGCGGGGCACTGCAACACCATGGGGACGGCGTCGACGATGAATGCCGTCGCCGAGGCGCTGGGCCTTGCGCTGCCGGGCTGCGCCGCCATCCCGGCGCCCTACCGTGAACGCGGCCAGATGGCCTACGAGACGGGCCGGCGCATCGTCGGCATGGCCTTCGAGGACCTGCGGCCCTCGCGCATCCTCAGCCGCGAGAGCTTCCTCAACGCCCTGTCGGTGGTCAGTTGCGCGGGCGGCTCCAGCAATGCACAGGTGCACATCATGGCCATGGCCCGCCACGCCGGCGTGGAGCTGCGGCCGCAGGACTGGACGGACCATGCCTACGACCTCCCGCTGCTGCTGGACATGCAGCCCGCCGGCAGGTTCCTGGGCGAGCGCTTCTTCCGCGCCGGCGGCGTGCCGGCGCTGATGTGGGAACTGCAGCAGGCCGGCCGCCTGCACGGCGACTGCGCCAGCGTGACCGGCAAGACCGTGGGCGAGAACGTCCAGGGACGCGAAAGCACCGATCGCGAAGTCATCCGCCCCTTCGACGCGCCGCTGATGGCCAATGCGGGCTTCCTGGTGCTGAGCGGCAATCTCTTCGACTTCGGCATCATGAAGACCTCGGTCATCTCGCGAAGCTTCCGCGAGCGTTACCTGAGCCGGCCGGGCCACGAGGACGTGTTCGAGGCGCGCGCGGTGGTCTTCGATGGCGCCGACGACTACCACGCCCGCATCAACGATCCGGCGCTCGAGATCGACGAAGGCTGCATCCTGGTGATGCGCGGCGCCGGTCCCATCGGCTGGCCGGGCTCGGCGGAGGTGGTCAACATGCAGCCGCCCGATGCCCTGATCCAGCGCGGCATCCAGGCGCTGCCGACCCTTGGCGACGGACGCCAGTCCGGCACGGCCGACAGCCCCTCGATCCTGAACGTGTCGCCCGAAAGCGCCGTGGGCGGCGGCCTGCGCTGGCTCATGACCGGCGATGTGATCCGTGTCGATCTCAATGCCCGCCGCTGCGACGCCCTGGTGTCCGACGAGGAGATCGCCCGGCGCCAGCGCGAACTGCCCGCGCCGCAGTTGCCGCCGAGCCAGTCCCCCTGGGAAGAGATGTACCGGCGCAACACCGGACAGCTGGTGGACGGCGCCACGCTGGACATGGCCCTGAAGTACCGCCGCATCGCCGAGCGCACGCCGCGCCACAACCACTGACCACGCCCAAGGAAATCTGAATGACTGTGACAACGACGGCCCTGCCGGAGCGCAGCCCTGCCCTGCACGCCGTGCTGCCGATGGACGGCCTGGCCGGCACGCTCGTGGCCCGTGCCTGGTGCGCCGGCACGCCGGCCGGCCCGGCCGTGGTGGCCCTGCGCCCCGACGGCGTGTTCGACCTGAGCCGCCACTTCGCCACCATGAGCACGCTGCTCGAAAGCGAACATCCGGCACAGGCGGTGCGCGCGGCAGAGGGCCAATATCTGTGCAGCGTCGAGGCGCTGCTCGACAACAGCCGGGCCGAAGGCCGGGACCCGGCCCTGCCCTGGCTGCTGGCGCCGTGCGACCTGCAGGTGGTCAAGGCCGCCGGCGTGACCTTCGCCGCCAGCATGATCGAGCGCGTGATCGAAGAGCAGGCCGGCGGCGACGCCAGCCGCGCGCTGGCACTGCGCGGGCAGGTCATGGCCCTGATCGGCACCGACCTGTCCGACATCCGGCCGGGCTCGGCCCAGGCGCAGGCGCTGAAGCGCCTGCTGCAGCAGAAGAACCTGTGGTCGCAGTACCTGGAGGTGGGCATCGGGCCCGACGCGGAGGTCTTCACCAAGGCACCCGTGCTGGCATCGGTCGGCCACGGCCAGGCCATCGGCATCCGCGCCGAGTCGACCTGGAACAACCCCGAGCCCGAGGTGGTGCTGGCCGTCAACAGCCGCGGCGCCATCGTCGGTGCCGCGCTGGGCAACGACGTCAACCTGCGCGACATCGAAGGCCGCAGCGCGCTGTTGCTGGGCAAGGCCAAGGACAACAACGCGTCCTGCGCCATCGGCCCCTTCATCCGCCTCTTCGACGAGGGCTTCGCCCTGGAGCAGTTGCGCAGCGAGACGGTGCACCTGGAGGTGAGCGGCGAGGACGGCTACCTGCTGCGCGGCATCAACACCATGGCCAGCATCAGCCGTGCGCCCGAGGAGCTGGTGGACCAGACGATGGCCTGCCACCAGTATCCCGACGGCTTCATGCTGTTCCTGGGCACGCTGTTCGCACCGGTCGAGGACCGTGACGAGCCCGGCGCCGGCTTCACCCACAAGGTGGGCGACGTGGTGACCATCCACAGCCGCTGGCTGGGTCGCCTGCAGAACCGGGTGATGCACTGCGAGGCGGCGCCGCCCTGGCAGTTCGGCCTGCGCGCGCTGATCCGCAACCTGGCCGACCGCGGCCTGCTGCAAGGGGCGCGGCTGTGATGGCCGCGTCGAGCACCGCCCGGAGCTGCCCATGATCGACACCACCATCACGCGCTTCTGCCGCGCCATCGACCTCCTGATCGCCGCCGCGCTCGCCCTCATGGTGCTGCTGGTGTTCGGCAACGTGGTCCTGCGCTACGTCCTCAACTCCGGCATCGCGGTCAGCGAGGAACTGTCGCGCTGGCTTTTCGTCTGGCTGTGCTTCCTGGGTGCCGTCGTCGCGCTCAGGGACGGGGCCCACCTGGGCACGGACATGCTGGTCTCGCGCCTGAGCGCCACGGGCAAGAAGGTCTGCCTGGTGCTGGGGCACCTGCTGATGCTCTGCGTGACCTGGCTGTTCCTCACCGGCAGCTGGGTGCAGGCGCGGCTGAACATGGACATGGAGGCGCCGGTCACCGGCGCCCCGGTGGCCATCTTCTACGCCTCGGGCGTGGTGTTCTCGGTGCTGGCCGGCCTGCTGCTCCTGCTGCAGCTGGCGAGGGTGCTGACCGGGCGCATCCGCGAGAGCGAACTCGTCATGGTCAAGGAGTCGGAAGAGCAGGCCGAGCTCGAGGCCCTGCAGGCCCAGCTCGCGCGCGACGACGCCGCCCACGACCTCTTCCAACCCTCTCACTCCGGCAGCAAGGCCGGCGGACAGCGCCCATGACCGTCTTCATCTTCCTCGCCAGCCTCGTCGGTGCGATGGCGCTGGGCATCCCCATCGCCTATGCGCTGCTCGCCAGCGGCGTCGCGCTGATGTGGCACCTGGACCTGTTCGACGCCCAGATCCTGGCGCAGAACTTCATCAACGGCGCCGACAGCTTCCCGCTGCTGGCCGTGCCCTTCTTCATGCTGGCCGGCGAGATCATGAACGTGGGCGGGCTGTCGCAGCGCATCGTCAACTTCGCGCTCGCGCTGGTCGGCCACGTCAAGGGTGGGCTCGGCTATGTGGTCGTGCTCGCCGGCTGCCTGCTGTCGGCCCTGTCCGGCTCGGCCGTGGCCGATGCCGCGGCCCTCACGGCCCTGCTGCTGCCGATGATGATCAAGGCCGGGCACAAGAAGGAGGTGTCGGGCGGCCTGATCGCCGCGGCCGGCGTCATCGGCCCCATCATTCCGCCCAGCATCGGCTTCGTCATCTTCGGCGTCACGGCCAACGTGTCGATCAGCAAGCTGTTCATCGCCGGCATCGTCCCGGGCATCCTGATCGGCGCCGGCCTTGCGCTGACCTGGTGGTGGATAGGCCGCAAGGAGACGCTGGTGCTGCCACCCCGGAAGTCGCGCGCCGAAATCTGGGCCGCCGCGCGCGAATCGGTCTGGGCGCTGATGCTGCCGGTGTTCATCCTCGTGGGCCTGCGCATGGGGGTGTTCACGCCCACCGAGGCGGCGGTGGTCGCCGCGGTCTATGCGCTCTTCGTGGCCAACGTGATCTACCGCGAACTGCCGCTGCGCGCGCTCCTGCACATCTTCGTCACGGCGGCGCGCACCACGGCGGTGGTGATGTTCCTGGTGGCCGCCGCCATGGTGTCGGCCTGGCTCATCACGGTGGCCGATCTGCCGCAACAGGTCGTGGAACTGCTGCGCCCGCTGCTGGGCAACCAGACGCTGCTGATGATCGCCATCATGGTGCTGGTCATGGTGGTGGGCACGGCGATGGACATGACGCCGACCATCCTCATCATGACGCCGGTCCTGATGCCGCTGATCAAGGCCGCCGGCATCGACCCCATCTACTTCGGAGTGCTCTTCATCATCAACAACGCCATCGGCCTGGTCACGCCCCCGGTGGGCACGATCCTCAACGTGGTGGCCGGGGTGGGCCGCATGAAGATGGACGAGGTGACCCGCGGCGTGCTGCCGTTCATGGCCACGCAGTTCGTGGTGATGTTCCTGATGGTCCTCTTTCCGCAGGTGGTTCTGGCACCGCTGCGCTGGTTCTATTGACGCGCCGAGTGCATTGACAACAGGGGAAGAGATCCCTCTTCCCGATCAAAGGAGACAAGCATGCATCTGACCCTCGAACCCCTTCCGGCCGCACCGCGGCCGGGCACAACGGCGTCTGACGCCGGGCCGCCCGACAGGCGCCCCCGAACCGGCGCAGTCGGCAGCAGGACGGCGCGGACGGCCGGAAGACTCGACGCCAGGCGGGTGCTGGTTGCCCTCGCGGCCGGCTTCGTGGCGACCCACGGCGCCCTGGCGGCCGAGCGACCCACCGACCCTGCCCGCTGGCCGGGGCTCAAGGACGTCTACAAGAACTACTTCCTGATCGGCAGCACCAATCTCAGCGCTAGCAACTTCGCCACGAACGTGGTGCCGGGCGAGAACTCCGTGGCCGCCATGACGGTGAAGCACTTCAATGCGGTGACGCCCAGCAACGCGCTGAAGCCGGAGTTCTGGAGCGGCGGGATCAGCAATACCAACCCGAGTTTCCTGACCAATCTGACGTCCGGCATCAACGCCGACATCAGCGCCGCCAATGCACGCGACGTCAAGGTCACCGGGCATGTGCTGGTGTGGCACAACCAGTCGGCCCAGTGGCCCGCCGCCAACGTGCTGACCTCGACAGGCGGCTGGGAAACGCCCTGGGACTACGCGACGGCCAAGACCAATCTGGAGTACTACATCCGGACCGTGGCTGGCCATTTCGACCAGGCCCCGTTCAAGACCTACGCCTGGGACGTGGTCAACGAGGCCTTCAAGGACAACCCCGACAACCCGGCCGACTGGCGCAATGCCCTGCGCACCGGCTACAGCCCGGAAGAGCGGCCTTCCCGCTGGGCACAGGCCTACGCCAAAGGGGGCAAGAGCTGGGAGTACATGTACGACGCGTTCTACCACGCGCGCCAGAACACGACAGCCATCCTGAACTACAACGATTTCAACGACAACGAGCGCGCTTCCAAGGCCATGGCCATCGCGTCGATGGTCAAGGAATTCAACGAACGGTATGCGGCCGAGTCCGCAGCCGGCAAAGGTCGGGTCCTGCTGGACGCCAAGGGCAATCCCCGGCAGCTGGTCGACGTCATCGGCACGCAGGGCCACTGGGACATGCGGCTCAACCTGGATGCGTTCGAGCGCACCATCAAGACCTATCTCGAGACCGGGGCGAATGTCGATCTGACCGAGCTGGATCTCGCACCGACGCTGGGCCTGGACAAGGGCCAGCGGATCCAGAACGGCCCCGAGATGGACGCGCTGTTCAAGGAGCAGGGCATCCAGTACGCGAAGCTCTTCAGCCTGCTCAAGGAGTACGCCGCCGGCCCGGGCGGTCGCCACCCCGAGTACAAGGGCGGCGTGCACCGCGTGACGTGGTGGGGCATGACGGACCCGGGCTATCACACCAACGGGTACCCATGGTCGGCCGTCGGCCAGCCCAAGGAGGCGTACTGGGCCACCACGGACCCCGAGCAATACCTCATCGATGCGGGCCTGCCGCCCAACGGGGTCACCGCCACCTTCAGCTACGGCGGGGAAACCTTCAAGGCCCGGACCTGGGGCGGCAAGAACGCGCAGGCGATGCTGGACATCAACGTGCCGGCCAGCACCCGGAACGTCGCCTTCACGGCGGCCAACGTTTCGCTGCCTGCCGGGTTCGCCGTGGAGAGCATGAAGTTCAATCCGCCCGACTGTGCGGTCGTTCCCGGAAAGCCGTGCCATGTGACGGTGACCGCGCGCGGCGCTGCGCCGGCCACGACCGCGGTGGAGAACACCGCAACGTTCGTCCTGTCCTTCGGCAAGATGACGGTCGGATGGATGGACGCGGCCAATGCGCTCGAGGCCCCCTACTCCTATGCGGAGGTCCGCTTCAGCGATGGCGTGACGCCGTTCAAGCAGTACAAGACGTCCTATGGAAGCGACGGCATGGCGAGGGCATCGGGTGTGGCCGAGACGAGAGCGGTACCCAGACATGGGCGCACCACGCTCGTGCTCCTGCCGCAGGACCCGATCGCGGGCCCCTTCGGTCTGAAGCTGCAGAAGGATGCGTCGACGGAGAAGGCCTGGCGGCTCGTCACACGATTCGAGCCGGGCCGGACGTACATGGTCGTGTCGGGCGAGTCGGTCTTCGATGGAAAGAAGCAGGCCGCTGCGTTGACCAACAGGTCCAAGCCGGCGACCACGGCTTCGCCCGAATCGCTGTCACGCACGCCGGTCATCCTGCGCGGCGACATCCTCGTGCCGTCGCGAAACACCAATGCGCCCGACACCGAACCCGCTCTGGCCCAGGACAACCTCAAGTTCGTCTTCGAAGAGGCGAAGAGCCCGGCCGCAGGTCCGTATGCGAACCAGGAGGGGCACACGATGCAGAGCTTCATCCATGGGACCAACGTCTATCCGCAAATCGTCTTCAGGGGCAACGGTGCGGCGGGCACCGCCGTTGGGGGTCGGACGTCGCTGATCACGCGCCAGACGAACGGCCAGGAGGGCTCGCAGATCGCCGAACGAAACCTGGATCAGGCGGTGTGGTTCAACACGCCCATCGATCCGACCAGCGGCGAGATGAAGCTGTTCCTCTACAGTGAGAAAGACGGCGTCAAGCAATACCACGTGTTGACCGAAGTGGCTGACGGTGAGACCCCCGCCCGTGATGCCGGCAACGCCATCAGCCAGCGGCAGGGGGCCGTCGGCGGCTTCGTCGCCGTGCAGGCGGACGGCACCAAGGAGGGTACCGGCGTCAAACTCTACGCCTATGACATCGCCTCCTATACGGTGGACGAGGCGCCGACCACGCCCACGACGCCCACCACGCCGGCAACACCGCCCAGCGCGGAGTCCACGCCAGCGGTGATGCCGATCGCGCCGCCCTTCAGCCGAAAAGGCGGCTCGCTGGACTTCGGCGACCTTGCGCTGGTGCTCGCCGGCCTGGCCGCACTGGCGCTCGCCCGTCGACGCCGGAACTGAAACGAGGGCAGCGGGGGTCCTGGCGAAGAAGGTCAGGACACGCCCGCGCCGCCCGCCATGCCCGACCCATGCCCCCGCATGGCCGGGCATGTGCCTGGCCCCCAGACGAGACGGATCAAGCCTGCCGCCAACGGGGCCATGTCTCCTGTCCCAGGCACAGCGCCACCGCACAGAGCGCGCCGTACAGATGCGCCTCGACCATCACCTCGCCGCCCATCCATGCACTGTGCATGCCCGCGGGCCCCTGGACCAGCTGCCAGCCGAGACGGGCGACGACTGCGAGCAGGCCGATCCAGGCCCAGCGGTCCCCGCGCCAGGCGCGCGGCGCCAGCACCCAGATGAACAAGCCATAGAGCACGCCCGAAAGACCGGCATAGTCCCGGGTTGCGGGCGACGCGACCATCAGCAACGCTCCCACGCCCAAGGCCAGCGCCGTGATCGCGGCAGCCCAAGCACGCGCGCTGCGCTGGCCGGCCCCCAATGCGGCACACAGCGCCAGCCCGCCTGCATTCATCAGACAGTGGGCCCAGCCAAGATGCACCGCATGCGCCGACAACAGGCGCCAGGCCTGGCCCTCGAGCACGCGCACGCGGTCGTAGCGCAGCGCTTCGTACATCGGCTCGCCGCCAGCCTGCAGTGCCAGCATCAGGACGAGGAGCGCCGCAGGGACGAGCCAGCTCGAAGCGGATCGACGCGGCGAAGATCGCACAGCACATTCAGGCATTCGGATCATGGTCCATGAAGCCGCATGGGAGGTGCTCAGGCCGCCCCACTGACCCTCACCCCCGCGCCATCAAGGGCCGGCGCCGGCTCCACACCAGCATCTGGTCCGCCGGCATCGGACGTGCAAAGAAGAAGCCCTGCAGCTCGTCGCAGCCCATGCCCACGAGGATGTCGCGCTGCCCGGCGGTCTCGACGCCCTCGGCGACCACGCGCAGGCCCAGCGCATGGGCCAGGCGCACGACGGCGTCCACCACGGCCCGGGCGTCGGCGCTGGTCTCCAGGTCGCCGATGAAGCTGCGGTCGATCTTGAGCTGGCGCGCCCGCAGCTGCCGCAGGTAGCTCAGGCTGGAGTAGCCCGTGCCGAAGTCGTCGATCGCAATGAATACGCCGATGCTGGCCAGCCGGCCGAACACCTCCTGCGTGGCGCGCACGTCCTCCATGGTCACCGTCTCGGTGATCTCGCACAGCAGCTGCGAGGGCGCGACGCCGTGGCGCTGCAGGGCGGCACCGATGCGGTCGACCAGGTCGGCCTCGTGCAGCTGATGGGCCGACAGGTTGATGGCCACGCGCATGGGCAGGCCCGCGGCGTCCCAGTCCTTCATCTGCCGGCAGGCCTCCTCGATCACCCAGTGGCCGAGCTGGCAGATCAGGCCGAAACGTTCGGCCACGGGGATGAACACGCCCGGGCTGATGATGCCTCGCACCGGGTGGTTCCAGCGCAGCAGCGCCTCCACGCCGGCGACCTCACGGCGCCGGCTGTCGATCTTGGGCTGGTAGTGCAGCACCAGCTCGCCCCGCTCGATCGCGTCGCGCAGCTCGGTCTGCAGGCTCAGCTGTTCATGCGCGTTGGTGATCATGTGCGGCTCGAAGAAGGCGTAGTGCCCGCCCCCCGCACGCTTGGCCGCATACATGGCCGCATTGGCATGGGCCAGCAGCGAGGTCTTGGGGCCCTGGTCCGGATGCATGGCGATGCCGACCGAGGCCGAGATGCGCAGCGCCGGCTCGACCTGGCCGAAGGGCCGGTCGATGGCCTCCAGGATGCGCCGGGCGACGTTGCTGCAGTCCGCCGTGTGCAGCACGTGCTCCATCAACACGACGAACTCGTCGCCGCCGAGCCGTGCCACGGTGTCGCCCGTGCGCAGCACGCGCCGCACCCGGTCGGCCACCTCGCGCAGCACGCTGTCACCCAGGGAATGGCCGAAGGAATCGTTGACCGGCTTGAAGCCGTCCAGGTCCACGAAGAGGACGGCCAGCTTGCGCAGGCCCCCGGCCCGGGCGTCCTCCAGCCGTTCGTCGAAGAAGGCCCGGTTGGGCAGGTTGGTGAGCGGATCCAGCACCGCGCGCCGATGCAGTTCCTCCGTCGCCTCCTGCAATTGGCTGTTGGCCTCGCGCAGCGAATGCGACAGCGATTGCGCGTGGCCACGCAGCCGCGCGTCGAGCAGCGAGGTGGTCAAGGTGAGCACCTGCATGAGCACCGTCGCGGCGATGATCATCATCAGCAGCCCTTCGCCCCCGAGTTCGTCGGCGCTGCGGCAGATGCTCCCGTCCAGATAGCTCGCGCCCTGCATGTTGACGTAGTGCGCGCTGATGAGGGTGAGCCCGATGCCCATGGCACTCGCCAGCTGGACCACCCGTCGCCGGGGCGCGGCGCGCTGGCGAAAGAACAGCCAGAGGGCCAGCCAGCCACCCAGCCATAGCAGCACGACGGAGGCGGCGACCAGGCGCAGATCCCAGAGGGCACCGGGCTCCATCTGCAGCGCCATCATCCCGACATGGTGGGTGGCCCCGACGCCCAGTGCAAAGACGGTGGCCGACAGCAGCAGGCCCAGGCGGCTCACGCTCTCGCGCCGCACCATCCAGAGCAGGAAACCCGAGGCACACACAGCGGCCACCCAGGACAGGCCGGTGAGCCCGTAGCTGTAGCCGATCGGCACCGGCAGGGAATGGGCCTTCATGCCCACGAAGTGCGAGGCCCAGATGCCCGTGCCCATGACGAGCGAGCCGCCCGCGCACCAGGTGCGGGCGATCAGACGGTCGCGCACGTTGACGCGCTGGACCAGGTCCAGCGCCACGAAGGAGGTGAAGATGGCCAGACCGACGGAGGCGACGACGATCCAGGGATCGTAGATGGCCGCCATCATGACGACGGACTGCAGCACGGTGCCGGATCGGCTCCGCGTGGATCTGACAGACGACCGCCTACCTGGCGGCCGCGCAGGTATCGCCGGGGCATCGTTGTTGGCATCGTTCTGGCGCCCTTCCCTCTTGTCCGTGGCTGGGCATGCCGGTCTTTCAGTCGATGGCCGCCGCACACCTCCCTGCGACGCCGCGCCCGATACCTATGTTAAGCGGACGTGAACGAAGTTCTCAGAGGGCCGAGGGCAGAATCGTGTAGGCCGAAGACGCATGAATGACGCCCGGCCGGATGCGGTCGCGGGGACGGGCGCAATCAGCCGGTTCGGGCCGCCGCAAGGACCTGCCGACCCGCGGCAACGAGTGCGGCATCGCTTTGCGGCGTGTGGACGCGTGCGCACAACACGTCCCGGTGGTGACGCTCCAGCGGATTCAAGCGCGAGAGGCCGTGGTTGCCGCTGAGCTGCAGGGCCAGCTCAACCGCGGTGATGGCATTGGTGACCACCGTGTGCTTGACCAGCCCGCTTTGTGCGGGCGCAGCGATCTCGCGAGCGTCGGTGCGCGCCGCCAGGTCGTCGAGCAGCACGCGGTTGCTGTGCAGCAAGGCCTCGATCTCACCCACCTTCTCCTGCACACGCGGCAGCGACGACAGCGGCGCACCGAGGCTGCCGGGGGCGCGCGACCGCAGGAAGCCCAGCAGCCAGCCGCGCGCTGCGCGCGCCACGGCGTCATACAGGCTGCCCAGCAGCGTGGCCATCCAGGCCTGCTGCTGGGCGAAGGCCTCGGCCTCGGCGGTGGTCGCGGCTTGGGGCGCCCACTGCGCGGCCGTGCGGATGTCCACCGCATGGTCCACCGGAATGCGCACACCTTCGAGCACCGCCTCGTGACTGCCCGAGGCACGCAGCCCCAGGTGGTCCCAGCTGGCGATGGTGCGCACGCCAGGTGCCATGCCAGGCACCAGGAAGAACCCGACGCGCGGCTCGGGCTCATCGGTGCGGCCCCACACCAGCAGCCAGGACAGCCGCTCGATGCCGGTGGTGTAGAGCTTGTGGCCGTCGATCACCCATTCGTCGCCCTCGCGCCGCGCCACGGTGCCCGGCAGGCCACCGCGCGCGGGCGAGCCGAGCTGCGGCTCCACGCGCAGCGCATTGACCAGGGCGCCTTCACGCGCGCCGCTGCGGGCCACGGCCTCGCCCAGGTGCGCCGGCCAGCGGCTGGCGGGATGACGCAAGGCCTGGTGCTGCAGGTAGGTCATGGTCAGCACCAGCGCGGTGGCGGGCTCGCCGGCCGCCACGGCCGCGACCACGCGGCGCGCCTCGGTCAACGTGGCGCCGCCACCGCCCCAAGCCGGGGGCGCCACCAGGCCGATGAGGCCCAGGCGTTGCAGTTCCTCGAAGTTGTCGTGCGGAAAGCGGCCAGCCAGGTCATGGTCGGCCGCCGTGGCCGCGAAGCGCCGCGTCAGCGCGGCCAGCGTGGCGTCGTCGACATGCGCCGCGGCCTCGGCAAGCGCAGGTGAATCCGCGTCCGCCTCGAAGGCGGACGCGTACAGGGTCTGGGGCAATGCACTCATGGGACCGCACTGTGGCGGCGCCCCGCGCGCGCAGGAACCATCGTTTGCGCATATCCAAACTCGGAATCCGACGTTCACGCGAAGGCCGCGCGCCGATACGGTTCGGCCCCATGCTGCGATCTTCGACCCCCACCTTCCGCGCCACGCGCCGCCGCCTGCTGCAGGCCGCCGCCCTGGCGCCCGCCGCGGCCTTTGCCGCCACCCGCAACGACCTCGCCGGCATCACGCTGCGCGTGGGCACCTACAAGGGCAACTGGCGCGCCCTGCTCGACGCCGCGGGCCTGCAGCAGGCGCCCTACCGCATCGACTGGCGCGAGCTCAACAACGGCGTGCTGCACATCGAGGCCATCAACGGCGATGCGCTGGACCTGGGCTCGGGCAGCGAGATCCCGCCCGTGTTCGCGGCGCGGCAGAAGGCCAACCTCAGGCTGGTGGCCGCCATCCATGAAGACCTGAACAACCAGGTCACCGTCGCCCGCAAGGACGCACCCATCCAGTCCATCGCCGACCTCAAGGGCAAGCGCGTGGGCTATGTGCGCGCCACCACGGCGCACTATTTCCTGGCCAAGCAGCTGGCCGAGGCCGGCCTGTCCTTCAACGACATCCAGGCCGTCAACCTGAGCCCGGCCGATGGCCTCTCGGCCTTCGCCCGCGGCGATCTCGATGCCTGGGCCATCTATGGCTACAACGGCCAGATCGCGCGGCTGCAGCATGGCGCGCGGGTGCTCAAGACGGGCGTCGGCTACCTGTCGGGCAACTTCCCGGTCTATGCCAATCCGCGCTCGCTGGAGGACGCACGCCGCCGCGCCGCCATCGCCGACTTCCTGCAGCGGCTGCAGCGGGCCTATGCCTGGGTCAACGGCAACTTCCTGGCCTATGCGCGCACGCAGTCGGCCGAGACCCGGATCCCGGTCGGCGACATCGTCGAGCTCTTCAACCGCCGCAGCGACGACTACGCCCTGGTGGGCGTGAGCGATGCCGCCGTGCGCAGCCACCAGGACGTGGCGGACACCTTCCTGCGCCTGGGCGTGCTGGACGGCCCCGCCGACGTGCGCCCGCTGTGGGACCGGCGCTTCGACGCCGCGCTGCGTGCCGGCGCGCCTTCCGCGGCCTGAGGCCGCATCCCCTCTTCACCCGTCCAGAAAGCCATCCATGAGCCACACCCCCACCGACGACCAGGTCCAGTTCATCGGCATGATCCAGACCCAGAAGGTCTCGGAGACGCATGCGCCGCGCGGCCCCGCCATCGACCGCGACTACGTGCGGGCCTTCGCGCAGGCGCACGAGCAGGCCGGCTTCGACCGCATCCTGGTGCCTCACCATTCCACCAGCCCCGACGCCACGCTCACCGTGGCCTACGCAGCCAGCGTGACCGAGCGCATCCACTTCATGCTGGCGCACCGGCCCGGCTTCGTGGCGCCCACGCTGGCGGCCCGGCAGTTCGCCACGCTGGACCAGTACACCGGCGGTCGCCTGGCCGTGCACTACATCTCCGGCGGCTCGGACGAAGAGCAGCGCCGCGACGGTGACTGGCTCAACCACGACCAGCGCTATGCCCGCACCGACGAATACCTGCAGGTGCTGCGCAAAGTGTGGACCGCCGAGCGGCCTTTCCACCACCACGGCGACCACTACCAGGCCGAGAACGCCTTCTCCGAGGTCAAGCCGGTGCAGACGCAGGACGACCTGCCCCATGTGCCGGTGTACTTCGGCGGCGCTTCCGAGGCGGCGCTGAAGGTGGCCGGCAAGCATGCGGACGTCTACGCCCTGTGGGGCGAGTCGCTGGACCAGGCCCGCGAGCTGACCACGCGCGTGCGCGCCGAGGCCGCACGCCATGGCCGGCAGGTCAACTTCTCGGTCTCCTTCCGGCCCGTACTGGCCGAGACCGAAGCCGCGGCCTGGGCCCGCGCCGACCGCATCCTCGAAGAGACGCGCCGCCTGCGCGTGGTGGCCGGCTATTCGCGCGGCGGTCCGCAACAGAGCGAAGGCGCGCGCCGCCTGCTCGCAGCCGCCGATCAGGGCCCACGCGTGGACAAGCGCCTTTGGACATCCATCGCGCAGGAGACCGGTGGCCGCTCCAACAGCACCGGCCTGGTCGGCACGCCCGAACAGGTGGCCGAGGCGCTGCTCGACTACTGGGAGCTGGGCGTCACCACCTTCCTCATCCGCGGCTTCGATCCGCTGGAGGACGCGCTGGACTACGGCCGCGAGCTGATCCCGCGCACCCGCGCCCTGGTGGCCGAGCGCGCCGCCGCCCGCCGTGCGCAAAGCCAACGCCGGGTGGCCTGAAGCCATGAACGCCCCCGTCCATCGCGAGCATCTCCAGCCCGCCGCCGGCGCGCTGCGCGCGCGCTTCCATGCCCAGCCGCAGGCGCGCTACTGGTTCGACCCGCCCCCGGCGCGCACCAGCGTCGAGGCCGAGCGCCGCCACCGCCAGGAGCGGCTGGCCGGCGCCTTCCGCCTCTTCGCGCGGCATGGCTTCGACCTGGGCCTGGCGGGCCACATCACGGCGCGCGACCCGGAGCTGCCGGACCACTTCTGGGTCAACCCGCTGGGCGTGCACTTCTCGCGCATCCGCGTGTCGGACCTGCTGCTGGTCAACAGCCGCGGCGAGACGGTGATCGGCGACCGGCCGCTCAACAAGGCCGCCTTCGCCATCCATGCCGCCATCCATGAACGCCATCCGGACCTGGTGGCCGCCGCCCACACGCACTCCACCTATGGCAAGGCCTTCTCCACGCTGGGCCGGCCGCTGCTGCCGCTGACGCAGGACGCCTGCGTGTTCCATGGCGACGTGGCGCTGTTCGACGACTTCACGGGCATGGTGGTCGACCTCTCCGAAGGCGCCCGCATCGCCGAGGCGCTGGCCAGACCGGACGGCGGCTTCGGCAAGGGCGCCATCCTGCGCAACCACGGCATCCTGACCGCCGGCGGCTCGGTCGAGGCCGCCGCCTGGTGGTACATCGCGCTGGACAACGCCTGCCACACGCAACTGCTGGCCGAAGCCGCCGGCACCCCAAGGCCCATCGACGAGGCCACGGCCCGCCACACCCATGCGCAGATCGGCGGGCCCGAAGGCGCGCTGCAGGCCTTCGAGAGCCTCTACCAGCCACTGGTGGCCGCGGAGCCCGACCTGCTGGACTGAACGCGGCGAGGCCCCCTGCTGCGCTGCACGCGCCAGCGCCACCGTTCCCACCCATCCCACTGCCATGTCCCCATTGGTGGCGCGGCCGCACCCATCCCAAATGACTTCCCCCGAACTTCCAACTTCTCTCTCTTCAGCCCCGCGACGCCGCTTCATCGCCGCGGGTTCTGCCATGGCCTGCGCGCTGGCCCTGCCCAGCTTGGCCGCCCGTGCCCAATCGCGCCCCGTGCTCAAGGCCGGCGACCAGAAGGGCGGCCTGCGCGCCCTGCTCGAAGCGGCCGGCGCGCTCGACGGCATTGCCTACGACATCCAGTGGTCCGAGTTCCCGGCCGCCGCGCCGCTCGCCGAGGCGCTCAATGCCGGAGCGGTCGATTCCGGCCCCATCGGCGACGCGCCGCTGATCTTTGCGCTGGCCGCCGGCACGCGCGTGAAGGCCATCGGCGCCAACCGCAGCGATGCCTACGGCACCGCGGTGCTGGTGCGGCCCGACTCGCCGCTGCGCAGTGCGGCCGACCTCAAGGGCCGCAGCGTGGCCACCAACCGCGGCTCCATCGGCCACTTCGTCACGCTCAAGGCCATCACCGCCGCGGGCCTGCAGCCGGGCGATGTGAACCTGCGCTTCCTGCCGCCGGCCGATGCCAAGCTGGCCCTCACGCAGGGCTCGGTCGATGCCTGGGCCACCTGGGAGCCCTACACCGCCATGGCCGAGACCGCCGGCCATGCGCGTGTGCTCGTCGGCGGCCGCGGCCTGCTGCCAGGCCTGAGCTACCTGGCAGCCACCGATGCGGCCATCGCCGCCAAGCGACCGGTGCTGCAGGACTTCCTGCAGCGCGTGGCCCAGGCCCAGCAATGGGCCAACCGCAACGTGGGCAGCTACTCGGCCACGCTGGCCCGCGTCATCGGCATCTCGCCCGAGGCCGCGCGCCTGCAGTTCGAGCGCCGCCAGCAGGCCTGGGTGCCCATCGACGAACGCGTGGTGGCCGACCAGCAGGCCACGGCCGACTTCTATGCCAGGGTGGGCCTGATCAAGGCGCCGCTGCAGGTGGCGGGCACCTTCGACAAGGGCTTTGCATTGCCGGGTTGAGCGGCGCACCGGCCGCGGAACGCCGGCCGGCGACGGACCCGAAAAGATAAATTGGCAAAAGCGGCACGCGAGGCGCTATCGACGTACGATGGGCTCGTTGATATGTGCAAGGCCTTCATTGCAACGGTCCTTTTCCGCTTCTCCCGGGTTTGTCCCGCGGCTGTGTCGAATCTCCCTTGTTGATTTTCTTGGCGTCTCTTCACCGGGAGCGCTTTCGCTTCCCGGCAATCCCGAAAGGAAATCGACATGACCACACAGACCGGAACCGTGAAATGGTTCAACGACGACAAGGGCTTCGGCTTCATCGCCCCCGACAACGGCAGCAAGGACCTCTTTGCCCACTTCCGTGAGATCCAGGGCGGCGGCTTCAAGACCCTGACCGAGAACCAGCATGTGCAGTTCGAGGTCGTCGAGGGCGCCAAGGGCCCCCAGGCCTCCAACATCCGCGCCGTGAGCTGAAGTCGCACGGCCCGATGGCCCGGCCGGTCTCCCAAGACGGCCTGGCCCCTCAAGCGCGGTTCGTCCGCGCTTTTCTCTTTCTGGAAGGCACCGTGGCATGAAGAACCTGCAGGAGGCCACCGAGCGCATCTGCGAACTCAAGGGGAGCCTGATCGCACTGGACGCGCTGCTTCCCGCACTGCTGGAAGCGCTTCCTCCCAGTGCGCACGACACCCTGGTGCGCTCATTCGAGGCCCATGCCGAAGCCGCACGCACGGTCATCCTGAACACACCCGTGTCGGACCATGTGCTTGCCGCCTTCGAACGCGACGTCGCCAGGACGCAGACGGTGCTCAGCGGGACTGCGCCGCCCCCGTCCGGCCAGGATGCGCGGCAGCCGGTCGAGTCCATTCTGCTGACGACCACGCACATCAGCACCTATGAAGGCGCGCGGCTGCTGACCGGTGCGAGCGGCTTCTTCTTCCGTCGCGACGACCGGCTGTTCCTGGTCACGAACGCCCATGTCCTTTCCGACGCGCCGAGCGCCCATGCGCCGGATCGCATCGAGATCGAGCTGCACACCGACGCCAAAGACCTGACCCGCTACGCCACCTTCTCGATGCCCCTCTATGAGAAGGGCCGCGCGCTGTGGCGGCAGGCGGCCGACACGGGCGGGCCGGTGGACATCGCCACCCTGGAGATTCAGACCGCCCGGCTGCCGGAGGGCGTGCAACTGCGGACCTTCGACGAATCGCACCTCGCGCCGCGCGGCGAGGACGTGGCCGTGGGCGACAACCTGACCGTCATCGGCTTCCCACTGGGCTTTCACGACACGGTCCATCACCTGGCCGTCGCCCGCAGCGCCTCGATCGCCTCCAGCTACGGCGTGCGCTTCCAGCAGAAGGGCCACTTCCTGACGGATGCGAGGACGCACCGCGGCAGCAGCGGCGCGCCGGTGGTCCGGCGAAGGCTGGGCAGCGACGCGGGCCCGCGGTCCTCGCTGGCCTCGTGGCAGCTGCTCGGCGTGCACTCCACGCGCATGGACATGCGCACCCGCGACCTCGTCAAGGACGAGTCGCTTGGCCTGAACTGCGCCTGGTACGCCGATGTGCTGAAGGTGCTGACCCAGGCGGCCTAGCGCCGGGCCGGCCGCCCGCGCAGTACGTCGCGACGGCCTGACGCCCTCGACAATGTCTCGGTGCGCCACCACCTCAGCCCCCAATTGCACGCGCAAGCATGGTCGCGCCCTTCAGGCCGATGGGCAGGTCCGCCACGGGCCGCCGAATGGGATCGCAGCCGCTCAGGTGTGCATCTCAGGTCGGCAGACCCGGCATGCGGCCGCCGACAGTCACCCCCACCACCCGATTACGACCTTCGCGCTTGGCGCGATAGAGCGCGCCGTCGGCCAGGCGCAGCAGCGCATCCGGCGTGTGCGGCTGCGCGCCCTCCAAGGTCAGCACGCCAAGACTCGCCGTGACATGGGCGGTCACGTCGGAATGCGCATGGGCGATGCCCAGCGCCGCGACGGCCAGGCGCGCCTGCTCCGCCACGGCCAGGGCCAGGGCCTGCGCATGCGGCGAGCCGGGCAGGATGCACGCGAATTCCTCGCGTTGAGCCGTATCGACACGGGCATGGAGCACCCTTGGTGACATGCTTGAAGATCCCACCGTTGAGGTGGCTCAGACCATCGTTGCCCGACGAGCCGAACGAATACCTGCCGGGCTGTGGCTTGACCGGGGCGATGAAAGACGGGAGGAGCACGGCATCTCCGGCAGCGGTGAGCCGCATGCCCTGGACGTCCTGGCAAACCGGGGCGTGCCCATGGCCTGATCCAGGTTCTTCTCCTGAATCGCTCGGCGCGGCGCGCCCACAGCGCTGACGGCCGCGCCTGGCCGCAGAACTGTCACAAACTCTTCCCAGAATCCCGGGCCTTGTCCTCACCCGAGATTCCGATGGTCCCCGCACCGAACCTCCGCCTTCGCACCCTCGTCCTTGCCGTCGCGAGCGCCGCCGCTCTCATGGCCTGTGGCGGCGGCAACGGCAACAACGTCAGCTTCACCCCCACCGCCAGCGGCACGATCGCTTCCGGCAGCGGCGGCAGCAGCCCCACCGCAGAGACCGTCACCGTCCCGGCCGAGCCTGCCGGCCTGGGCCGCACCGACACCGCCCCGATTCCCAGCGTGCTCGCCTATGTCGACACCGGCGCCACCAATCAGCGCGACAACCCCTGCACCGTCACACTGGACACCAATGCCGGTGCCCGCGTGCTGCAGGGCTTCCTGGACATCTGGACGCCCAGCTCGCTCAAGGTCGATGCCGGCGTGACGCTGGCCGCGGCCAACGGCTGCCCCGCCGTGTCGCCCTCGACCTGGAGCGGCATTCCCGGCGACAGCACCGACGGCACGGTGAAGAGCGCCACCATCCACGCCGCCAACATCAACTACGTCAAGACCGTCACCCAGGCGCGCACGACGGCCCAGGGCCTGGCGGCCTACCTGGACGACCGCCGCGGCAAGGGCTACAGCGTGAGCGACGGCATGGGCCCGCTCACCAGCGCCTGGCGCGCCGGCACGCAGCAGACCACCACCATCACGGCCGTGGACCCCAACACCGCCATCGCGCCGGCCGTCAACGACGGCGGCAACAACGTGGGCGTGGGTGCCTCGGGCGGCAACGCGAACATGGGTCTGGCGGTGGACTTCATCAACGGCCTGGCCGCCGGTTCCACCGAGCCGCCTAAGCGCTTCTACAAGTACGCCCGCCCCTGGCGCTGGAGCAGCGACGTGAAGGTGGTGCCCGCGCTCGAATCGGCCAAGAGCACCACGCCCGCCACCGACGGCGGCTTCCCCAGCGGCCACACCGCCGAGGCCTGGCGCGACACGCTGGCCATGGCCTACCTGGTGCCCCAGCGCTACCAGGAGCTGGTCGCCCGCGCGATGGAGATGGGCGAGAACCGCATCCTGGCCGGCATGCATTCGCCGCTGGACACGATGGGCGGGCGCGTGCACGCCACGGCCGTGGTGGCCTACAACCTCTCCAGCGTGGCCAGCTACAGCGACGCGGCCAAGAAGGCGGCCTTCGACCAGGCCCAGGCCTGGCTGCGCGCGCAGAGCGGCAGCGCCGACTTCAACGCCCTGGCCGCCTATGCCCGCACGCCGCGCACGACGGACGCCGCGCAGCCCGACTTCGACCGCTTCAGCGACACCGCCGCCTGGCGCCGCACCTACCTGCAGCGCATGACCTACGGCCTGGGCACCACCGGCGCCGCCGGCCAGCCGGCCACCGTGCCCAAGAGCGCCGAGGTGCTGCTGGAGACCCGCCTGCCCTACTTGAGTGCCGACCAGCGCCGCGTGGTGCTCAAGACCACGGCCATCGACTCGGGCTATCCCCTGGGCAACGACGGCGAAGGCTGGGGCCGGCTGAACCTCTTCGCCGCCGCCGACGGTTATGGCCGCTTCGACGGCGACGTGGCCGTGACCATGGACGCCAGCCTGGGTGGCTTCCATGCCCTTGACCGCTGGCGCAACGACATCGCCGGTGCCGGCAAGCTGACCAAGCTGGGCAGCGGCCAGCTGCGTCTGTCGGGCAACAACGTCTACAGCGGCGGCACCGTTCTGGCCGCGGGCCTAATGGGCGCCGACTCGGCCACGGCCCTGGGCAATGGCGACGTTTTCGTGAAGGGCGGCACGCTGGAGAGCACCGCGGCCGGCGCGCCGCTGACGCTGGCGGGCCGCTACACGCAGACCGCCGGCACGCTGAGCGTGGTGGCGGGCGCCAACGGTGCCGGCCTGCTGAAGGTGGGCGGCACTGCCGTGATCGCCGGTGGCGACCTGGCCGTGCGCTTCGCCAGCGGCTACGCGCCGAAGGTGGGCGACACGCTCACCGTGATCCAGGCCACGGGCCGCCAGGGCCGCTTCGGCAACGTCACGGTGCAGGGCTTCGGCAAGGTCAGCGTGAGCTACACCGCCAATGCGGTGCTGGTGCGCATCGACGGCGTCTGATCTGAGTTGACACCCCCCATGCCGCTTCGCGGCTCCCCCCTCTCTCGCGCCTTCGGCTTGGAGGGGGGCGCACCCCCCGGCCCGGCAAAGCCGGTTCCGCGGGTGCACTGGCATTGGCCTGCTCCGCGGCCGTCAGATGCTCCAGGCCGTGCCGGTTTCACGCTTACGGGTGCCACGCGACATTGCGGAGAACGGGTCTGAGCCCATCCACGGCTACCAATCGCCGCCGTTGCGGTTGGGCCCCAGTTGCAGGCCGTCGATGCCGGCTACCGGCCAGGCGCCAATCGCGTGGCAGGCATGGCCCGGCGCGACCAACGGTCCGCGCCGGGGCACGCCGTCGGCCGCGCGCACCAGCACCTCGACGGAATCCGCCGCACGGCCACAGCTCACGTCGATGCGGTGCAGGCCCGGTGCATCCACCGGGAGGTCGATCTCCCAGAAACCCGGGGCACCTGGTCGCATGGGCTGCGGGGCGGCATCGTCCAGCGCCGCCAGCATGGGTTCATGGGCCGCGCCGAAGCGCCGCGCCACCACGCGCACCCGTCCCGGCCGCGGCACCTGCCGGGCCTGTGAAGGCCGGGTCACCAGCCGAAGGTCGCAGGGCGACACGATCTGCACATGCGGCCACGCCGCGCCCAGCGGGCGGAAGCGCCAGCTCGGCACGCCGTCGTGCACGCACACCACCGAAAAGCCCGGCACGCCGCCGCCCTCCTCGATCTGCGCCGTCGAGCGGGTGGCCCCATAGACCACCGCGCCATCGTTGAGCAGCTCGTTGTAGTGCGTGTGGCCGGTGTCGACGAAGGGCACGCGCGCATCGGCCAGCAGCCGCGCCAATGCCTCGCTATCGGCCGCCATGTCGCCGGGATAGCAGTGCATGAACACCAGCGGCACCTCGCCCGCCGCCTCGGCCAGCGCCAGCTGGCGGGCGATGCGATGGCGGTGGTGGGAGTTGAGCCGGAAGTCCGGCCCGCCGGCGCCGCTGCCGACCACATCGACAAAGATGCAGCGGTGGCCGGCGATCACCTCGTGCTCCGGGCGCTGCGCTGGCGCAAACGCGGCCTCGTAGGCGGCCAGGCTGCCGCCTTCGAAATCGTGGTCGCCCGGGATCACGCGCCAGGGCAGCGCCAGCGGCGCCAGTGCCTCGGTGATGGCGGCGTACTGCGCGGGCGTCGCGTGGTTGGCGTTGTCGCCGGGCAGGTAGACGAAGTCGGCCTCGCGCGCATGGGCGTTGAGCTCTTCCACGATGGCCTGCAGCCGCGGCCGGGCGGCCCAGCCGTCGGCCTCGTCCATGTGCAGGTCGCCGATGTGGATCCAGGCGATCGATGCCGCGCTCATGCCGATGACTCCTTTAAGGTGAAACGAGAAGCGGGCCGCTCGCACACGCCCGCGCATGCCGGCCGCAGCATCGTGGCGAAGCCGATCCACAGCGCCAGCGACGCGAGCGCGAAGCCACCCAGCACATAGAAGGCGAGCTGGTAGCCGAAGAGCTGCGCAAGCCAGCCACCGATGGCGGGCGACAGGCTGGCGCCCAGGCCCTGCACGGTCATCACCGCACCCTGCCCCACATTGACGCGGCCGGTGCCGTCGAGCAGGCAGGCCACCAGCCCCGGCACCGCGACGCTCTGCAGGCCCGCCCCGATGCCGTCGAGCGCCTGCACCGGCCACACGCCCCAGCTGTCGATCACGCTGCCGGCGATCAGGCCGCGCAGCGGCAGCGAGGCGAAGGAGACCAGCATCACCAGCCAGTAGCCGCGCGTGGCCGACAGGCGCATGGCGGCCAGGGCGGTGACGATCATGACGGCCTGCGCCACCACCACCGTGAGCGCGGTGAACATGGCCGGATTGCCCTTGCCGGCGCCGACCACCGCCAGACCGTACAGCGGCAGCATGGCGCCGTTGCCCAGGTGGAAGCAGGCCAGCGCCGCGGCCAGGATCAGGAGCGGCCGGTTCTGCAGCAGCGTGCGCAGGCCCTGGGCCTGGCCACCATCGGCCGCGGCGGTCTTGCCGTCATGCGGCCCTTCGAGCCCTCGCGCGGCGCGGTGGTCGATGGTGCGCTCGGGAATGGTCAGCACCGAGAGGATGGCGAACACGCCGAACAGCGCCGCCAGGAAGAAGATGGCCGGCATGCCGTAGCGGAAGCCCAGCCACCCGGACAGCGCCGCGCCCACCATGTTGCCCGCGTGGTTCCAGGCCTGGTTGCGCCCGTTCTGCGCATTGAAGCCGCGCTGGCGCACCACGCCCAGCGTGATGCCCGCCACCGCCGGCCCGATGGCCGCCCCGGCGATGGCCGTCGCCACCTGGCTCACGGTCACCACCCACCCCGCCTGCGACCAGAGGATGAGGAAGGAGGCCAGCACTGTGCAGATGCCGGTGATCACCACCACCCAGCGCTTGCGCGCCGTGTGGTCGATGAAGGCGCCCGCTGGCACCGTCATGAGCATGCCGGCCACGCCGCCGGCCGTCATCACCGAACCGATGGCGCCCGGCTGCCAGCCGCGCTGCTGCAGGAAGACGCCCAGGAAGGGCCCGATGCCAGCCTGCATGTCGGCCATGAAGAAGTTGAGCGCGCACAGGGCACGTGTGGCGCGGCGCTTGTCCCCGCCCTGCCGGTCCCCGTCTGCTGCATTCGCGGAAGCCGCGAGGGTGGGCGAGTTGCGCATGGCGGGTGTCTCCAGGTGCGTGGATCAGCCAATCAGGAGCCGCGCCCCGATGGCCAGGACGAGGGCGGGCGGCATCACCAGCACGCCCACCTTCAGGAAGCGCCAGAAGCCCACGTCGTCGCCCTCGCGGCGGATGGCGGCCAGCCACAGGATGGTGGCGAGCGAGCCGGTGATCGACAGGTTCGGGCCCAGGTCCACGCCGATCAGCGTGGCATCGATCACCACCTGCGGCGGCTTCGCCTGCTGCAGCACCGTGCTGGCCAGCAGGCCCGCCGGCAGGTTGTTGACGACGTTCGAGCCCACAGCCACCACGGCACCGGCCACGGCCGCGGCGCCGTGGACGCTGCCTTGCACGCCGGCCATGAGCCAGTGGGCCAGCATGCCGATCACGCCCGTCTGGCGCAGCGCCTCCACCAGCACGAACAGGCCCGCCACCAGCGGCAGCACGCTCCAGGAAATGTCCTTGACCAGCGGCCAGGGGTTGGCCCGGTCGCGCACCAGCACCACGGCCGCCGTCAGCCCGCCCATGATGGCGGTGGGCAGGCCCAGGTCGATGCCCTTGAAGGACACCGTCATGAGCACGATGGCCGTGACGATCAGCGCGCCCAGCGCCGTCCAGCCGCCGGCGTGCAGGGGCTCGACCTCCACGCGCGGCTCGCAGGCGCCGGCCAGTTCCTTGCGCATGACCAGGCGCAGGCAGACGTAGGTGGCGCCGATGGCCAGCAGCGAGGGCAGGCCAAAGCTCTTGATCCACGGCCACAGCGAAGGCACGTGCGCACCGTAGAGCACCAGGTTGGCCGGGTTGGAGATGGGCAGCACGAAGCTCGCAGCATTGGCGATGAAGGCGCAGATGAACAGGTACGGCAGGGCCGGCGTGCGGGCCTTGCGCGCAGCGGCATATACCGCCGGCGTCAACACCACGGCCGTGGCGTCGTTGGAGAGGAAGGCGGTGATGACCGCGCCGATGGCGTATACCAGCGTGAACAGCCGCATCGGCGATCCGCCCGCCATGTTGACGGCGTGGCCGGCCACCCAGTCGAACAGCCCTTCGCGCCGCGCCGTCTCGGACAGCAGCAGCATGCCGATGAGGAAGAGGTAGACATCGTTGCCCTTGGCGACGGCACCCAGCGCCTGCTGCGCCGGCAGCAGCCCGAGCACGACGACGAGGGCCGCGCCGGCCACGGCCCAGATGGCCTCGGGCAGCTTGAAGGGCCGGATCAGCACGCCGGCCGTGGTGGCACCGGCGATGGCCCAGATGGTGAGGTGGGAAGACAGCATGGAAGGGGTCAGGAGGCGCCGCTGGGCGGCGCGGATGAAGCAGCCGGCAGCGACACGCGCGAAACATGGAAGCGGGCGATCATCGCAAGCCCGAGCCGGGCCAGCACCGACAGCGCCGTGCAAGCCAGCGTGATCGCCAGCAGCCAGCGCTCGGTGGCATGGGCCTGGACATTGCGCTGCGCCAGGAGCGCCGACTCGGCGTCGCGCATCTCGGCGATGACGGCCCGCACCTCGTCCATCGTGCGCTTGCCCTCGTCGCGCAGCACCAGGGCACGCGCGGCATCCGGGCCCTGGATGCGGCGGGCCTGCACAGTCTCATGCAGCTCGGCCAGTTTCAGCGCCACGCCGTACTCGAGCCGGTCCACGCGTTGCTGCTGTACTGCACTGTCGCTGACCAGGGTGCGCAGCCGTTTGGCCAGGGGCGCGATCTGCGCCAGGGCCCGGTCGTAGGGTTCGAGGTAGCGGTCGTCGCCGGTGATGATGAAGCCACGCTGGCCGGTCTCGGCGTCGATGGCATGCACGAGCGTCGATTCCAGCGTGGTCAGCACCTGGTAGGTGTGCTCGATCGAGGCGCGCTGAGACAGCAGCAACTGGTGGTATCGAAAGGACAGCACGCCCGCCACCACCAGCACCGCGACGAAGGGTGCCGAGCGCAGCAGGCTGCGGAGGTCGATGGCGCCGAGGCGTCGCATGGCGGGCTGATGGGGAGGGGTGTGACAGCGTGAGGCGTCATCACTCCAAGAAGCGTGCCAGGCGCCCGGGCCCGTCGGATCAAGCACTTGGCGATGGGTGCCGTTCTCGATGCATGAAAGGCAGACGGCGGGCTGTCCGCTTTGGGGACAGCCCGCCGTCAGGGGTGGGGTCGGAGGTCGGCGCCGCCGCTGCCAGGTTCACGCTCGGCGCATTGGGCGCCGATGCCGTCAGCGCTTGCCGAGTGCGTCGCGTCCCTGTGCCTCGTCAGCCTTGAGCGGAATGAAGATGCTCCATTCTTCGTCCGCGTATTTCTTGTAGCGCACGTGCTTCTTGTCGATGTCGAACTCGTAGTAGGGATAGACCTCGCGCAGGTTGAAGAAGGTGGCCGGCGCGAAGAACAGGATGTCCAGCGCCAGATAGCCGCCGTTGAACTTGAGCGGCAGGATGCCGTAGAACGGCGCCTTGCCCGGCGCCTCGGCCTTGAATTCATAGTTGCCGAAGCTGGTCGTGCGGAACGACTCCGAGCGCGGCACGCCCGATTCCTTCGAGGTGGCGATCGTCACCTGCGCATTGGACTGGACGGTCGTGATGTGGGTCATGGCGGTGCAGGCGGCGAGCGGCACGGTGGCCGCCAGCACCAGCAGACGGGCTGCTTTGTTCATGGTCTTGTGGATGTGTGATGTGGACGTCCCATGGCCACGCGCTGGCGGCCATGCTCCCGGTGCACGGAGGCTCCCTCGCTGCCGGCGCGCGGCAGTGTAGGAGCCGCCCTACAGCCAGCACGCCACTCCCAGCCCACTCCTGTGACATTGGCCACAGATGTTTGGCTCATGAGCAACCAACAACTGCGTCGTTCCCTGCCGAGCCCGGACTTTCCACAATGGGCCGCCCGCGCCCCTGCCATGCGCGATGGCCCGAGTCCAGGGCCCGAAAGCCGATCCGAGAAAGCCCTGTTCCATGAATTTCCAGCAACTGCGTTCGGTCCGCGAAGCCGTGCGCCGCAACTTCAACCTCACCGAGGTGGCCCAGGTGTTGCACACCTCCCAGCCGGGCGTGAGCCGGCAGATCCGCGAACTCGAGCAGGAGCTGGGCATCGAGCTGTTCATCCGCGCGGGCAAGCGGCTCACGGGCCTCACCGAGCCGGGCGGCCATGTGCTGCCGATCATCGAGCGGCTGCTGATCGAGAGCGGCAACCTGCGCAAGGCCGGCGAGGAATTCGCCACGCAGAACGAGGGCCTGCTGTCCATCGCCGCCACGCATTCCCAGGCGCGCTATGCGCTGCCCGAGGCGGTGCAGGACTTCCGCCGCCAGTTCCCCTCCGTGCGGCTGCACATCCACCAGGGCTCACCCCGGCAGATCGCACAGATGCTGCTCGAAGGCGAGGCCGACGTCGGCATCGCCACCGAGGCCCTGGCCGACTATCCCCAACTGGCCGCCCTGCCCAGCTACCGCTGGACCCATGCGGTGATCGCGCCGCCGGGCCACCCGGTGCTGGCCGAACCGCTCACGCTGCAGTCGCTGGCCAGACACCCGCTGATCACCTACGACAACGGCTTCACCGGCCGGCAGCGCATCGACGATGCCTTCGCGCAGGCGGGCGTGGAGGCCGACATCGCCCTCGCTGCGATGGATGCCGACGTCATCAAGACCTATGTGCAGCTCGGCATGGGCGTGGGCATCGTGGCCGGCGTGGCCTTCGAGGCCGAGCGCGATACCGGCCTGCGCGCCGTGGATGCAGGTGCCCTCTTCGGCATCAACCACACGCGACTGGCGGTGCGCCGGGGCAGCTACCTGCGGCGCTATGTGTATGCCTTCATCGAATCCTTCTCGCCGTCGCTGACGCGTGAGGTGGTGGAGGCGGCGGTTCGCGCGGACGGCACGGCCAACGTGCCGGACCCCGCGGTGGAACCGGAGCTCGCCGCCGACGTGGCCTGAACGCCGGCCAGGCCCTCAGTCCTTCTTGCCGCCGAAGGACTTGGCCAGGTCTCGCAGGAGGCGCTTGCGCACCTTCTTGCCCTGCGTGGCGAGCAGGCGCATGTTGATGTCATGGCGCTGCTCGGGCGCCATGGACTTCCAGGACTTGATCTCGGGGCGCAGACGCCCGCATCCCAGGCACCGCGCCTTGTCGGGACTGAGTTGGCATTGGCCGATGCAGGGGCTCGTCGTCAGAAGAATGGGCATCGGACCACCCTGCCACCCGCGCCCGGCACGCGCAAGCGGCAGCCGCCCTGTCCGGCCGAGAACCGTGTGCGCCGGGCGGGGTCATCCGCCCATGGCGATGGAATCATCCACGCGGCGGCATCGGCACCGCATGGACGGTCGCGCCCAGCACAGCGGCGGCGTTCATTGCAGCGCGGCCGGCCGCGCGTAGCCGGGGAAGTCACGGTCCAGCACCTGCTTGAAGAACGGCGACTTGAAGGCCGTCTGCAGGTCGGCCACCCAGGGCGCGCCCTTGTCGGGCGTGCGCACGGCGGCCACCAGCAGGTAGTAGTCGGGTGTCTTCTCCAGCGCCACCGCATCGGTGAGCTTGAGGCCCGAGGAAATGGCGAAGTTGCCGTTGATGACCGAGAAGTCGGTGTCGTCCAGCGCACGCGGCAGCTGGGCGGCTTCGAGCGGCACGAAGCGCAGCTTCTTGGGGTTGTCGGCGATGTCCTTCTCGGTCACCTTGAGCGGGTCGACGCCGGCCTTGGTCTTGACCAAGCCGTACTGCTCCAGGAAGACGAAGGTGCGGGCCAGGTTGGTGGGGTCGTTGGGCACGGCGATGCGCGCGCCTTCCTTCACCTCGGCCACGGTCTTGAACTTGCGCGAATACAGGCCCAGCGGCGCGATGGGACCCTGCACCACCTCCGCGAGGTCCAGCTTGTTCTTCTCGGCAAAGTTCTTGAGGTAGATGATGTGCTGGAAGTAGTTGGCGTCCAGCGAACCCTGGGCCAGGGCGTGGTTGGGCTGCACGTAGTCGCTGAACTCGACCAGCTTGACCTTGTACCCCTTCTGTTCGAGCTGCGGCTGGATGCCGCGTCGCAGCACCTCGATGTTGGAACCGGCGGTGGTGCCGATGACCAGCTCCTTCTTGGCGGGCGCGCTCGGCTGGGCGAACACGGGAAAGGCCAGGAACGCAGTCAGGCTGGCCAGGACGAGGGATCGGCGAAACGAAGGCATGGAAGAGACGGGGACGCAGGAAAAAAAAGGGAAAGGAAGGAATGCCGGCGCAGCGCGCCTCAGCGCTTGTCCAGCCGGTGCGCGATGGCATTGCCGCCGAACTGGATGATCTGCACCAACACCACCAGCAGGGCCACGGTCAGCAGCATCACGTCGGTCTGGAAGCGGTAGTAGCCGTAGCGGATCGCCAGGTCGCCGATGCCGCCGCCGCCCACCACGCCGGCCACGGCCGAGTACGACAGGAAGCTCACGGCCAGCACGGTGAGGGCCAGCACCAAGCCCGAGCGGGCCTCGCGCACCAGCACGCGCCACACGATCTGCAGCTCGGAAGCGCCCATCGCATGGGCCGCCTCGATCACGCCGCGCGGCACCTCGCGGATGCTCTGCTCGACCAGCCGTGCGAAGTACGGGATCGCCGCCACCGACAGCGGCACGGCCGCCGCCAGCGGCCCGATGGAGGTGCCCGCGATCACCCGCGTGAAGGGCACCAGCGCCACCAGCAGGATGATGAAGGGGAAGGAACGCACGGTGTTCACCACCCAGCTCAGCACCAGGTAGGCCGGCCGGTGGTCCAGCGACTGCCCGGCCCCGAGCAGGAAGAGCAGCACGCCCAGCGGGCCGCCCAGCACCAGGGCCGCGCCCAGGCCGATGGCCAGCATCAGCAGGGTCTGCTGCGTGGCGGTCCAGAGCTCGGGAAGGATGGCAAGGATGTTCTCAGACATGGGCAAGACGAGGGACGGACGAGGACGAGGGAGAAGCGGTGGCGGCCGGAGGCTGGGCCACCGCCAGAGCAGGGCCGTCGGCGTCCAGGACCGCATGCGGAGATGCCGAGTGCGGCGGGGTGGCACCGCCCGCCCGCGACCAGGGCCGCTGCGCCATCTGTTCGGCCAGCTCGCGGCCCAGGCTGCTGCGCCGCGGCTCGGCCGCCACCTGGTCCACATCGAACTGCTCGACCAGCGCCCCCTGCTCCAGCACGGCGACGCGGCGGCACAGCTGCTGCACCACCGGCAGTTCGTGCGTGACGATGACGATGGTCACGCCAAGTCGTGCGTTGATCTCGCGCAGCGTGTGGAGCAGGGCCCGGGTGGTCTCGGCATCGAGGGCCGAGGTGGGCTCGTCGCACAGCAGCACGTCGGGCCGCGGCGCCAGCGCCCGGGCGATGGCCACACGCTGCTTCTGGCCTCCCGAGAGCTGCGCGGGATAGGCACTTGCCTTGTCTGCCAGCCCGACCAGGGCCAGGCATTCCTTCACGCGGGCGTCGATGTCGGCACGCGAATGGCGGCCGTGGATGCGCAGCGGAAAGGCCACGTTCTCGGCCACGGTCGCGTTCTGCAGCAGGTTGAACTGCTGGAAGATCATGCCGATGGACTGGCGCGTCTCGCGCAGTTCGCGGCGCGACAACCGGGTGAGGTCACGGCCGTTGACCAGCACCCGGCCACCATCGGGCCGCTCCAGCAGGTTGATCAGCCGCAGCAGCGTGGATTTGCCGGCGCCGCTCTTGCCGATGAGGCCGAAGACCTCGCCACGGCCGATGGCCAGTTGCAGCGGCTGCACCGCGGTGAAGCGCTGGCCATCGGGCAGCGCGAATTGCTTGTGCACGCCATCGAGCACGATCAAGGGCGCGATGGCAGCGGAGGCGTCGGAGGCAAGGCTCATGGGTCTGGGATGAAGGGCCGACGGGGCACAGCCACGCAGGGCCCCGCTTGGCGAAAGGCAGGCCAGTGTGGGCGGGCTTGCTTCGAACAGGAACGAATGAATCCGGCATTGCTCATGCGCAAAACGTCTTTGGCGCATCGCCTCGGGGCATCGAGCTGCCGTTATGCGCGGGCCGGCTAAGCAATGGCGGAATGCTTCGTTCGTGGCGGGCCGCCTGCCCCGCACAGTCCGCCTTCCAGGCTTCCGGCCTCATTCCCCGACGAACCGCGCCATGTCCCTGCACTTCCGCCCCCGCCGCCTTGCGGCACTCTCGCTCCTCGGCCTCGCGGCCTTCGCCGCGCAGGCCGCCGACCTGGCCGTGGGCTTCATGCCCGGCCCGTACCGCGACGCCTTCGCCAAGGGCATCGCGCCCCAACTCGAGAAGAAGGGCTACCAGATCCGCTACGTCGAGTTCAGCCAGGGTGTGCAGCCCAACGACGCGGTACAGCGCGGCAACATCGACGCCAACATCTTCCAGCACACGCTCTACCTGCAGGCCACCAACAAGAGCCAGGGCTTCGACCTGGTGCCGGTGGTGCATGTGCCCACGCCACCCATGGGGCTGTATTCGCAGAAGCACCGCAAGCTGGCCGACGTGCCCGACGGCGCGACCGTCACGCTTCCCGCCGATCCCGTCAATGCGGCGCGCGCGCTCAACATCCTGGCGGGGCTGGGCTGGGTGCAGCTCAAACCGGGCGGGGACCCGATCAGCGTCTCCGAGCGCGACGTCGTCGCCAATCCCAAGCGGCTCAAGCTGGTGCCGCTGGACGCGGCCCAGGCGCCGCGCTCGCTGGCCGATGCCGACCTGGCGGCCGTGCAGGGCAACTTCGCCGTCGCCTCGGGGCTGAAGCTCACCGACGCACTCAAGCTCGAAGACATGACGCTGCCCTACGTGAACGTGGTGGCCGTCAAGCGCGGCAACGAGAACGCGGCCTTCGCCCGAGACATCGCCGAGGCCTACCGCTCGGCCGAGTTCCAGCGCGTCTTCCGCGCCAACCCGGTGTGGGCCGGCTACCGGCTGCCCGACTACTTCGCAGCGGCGCAATGAGCAACCCTCCAGGCTTGCCGCAGGACGGCCGCACCCAGGGCGCCGGGTCGCACGCCCGTCTCTTCTTCGAGGCCCCTGCCTCCGACACCTGGACGGCCCGCGCCCACGGCCTGCGCCGCGCACTGCAGGCCGACGCGCCGGTGCGCGACCAGGCGGGCGGGCGGCCCGTGGCGGCGCTGGCGCTGCTCAAGGGCAGCGGGTTGCTGTCGGCCCTGGTTCCCGTGCCGCAGGGCGGGGCGGGCGCCGCGGTGTCGGGCCTGCTGCGGGCCGTGCGCGAACTGGCCCGCACGGACGCGTCCGTGGCCTTGCTGCTCGGCCATCACCTGGGCGCCATGCTGGGCCTGGCGGTGCATGGCGGCGATCGGGCGGCTGCGCTGCTCGCCGCCACGGTCAGCCAGCGCTGGCTGTGGACCCATCCGCTGGACACCGACCTGCCCACGCTGAGCGCCCGGCGCATCGGCAGCGGCTGGCTGCTCGATGGCGAGTTGCACGCCGCCGCCGGCCTGCATGCCGCCGACCGCCTGCTGCTGAGCTGGCCCGACACACGCGGCCCGCGCGTGGCGGCCAGCCTGCGCCTGGACCATCCGGGCGTGGGCCCCGTACGGCTGGACGACGGCTTCGGCCTGCGCCAGGCCGGCGGGGGCAGCCTGCCGCTGACCGCGGTGCACCTGGGCGAAACCGAATGGCTCGGCCCGGCAGTGCGGCCTTCGGCGCCACGCGCCGGGCTGCACACACTCCTGCAGCAGGCCGTGCGGACGGAGGTGTTCATCGGCACCGCCTGGGGCGCGCTGGAGGAAGGCCGGGCCTACACCGTGACCGCTTCGCGCCCCTGGATCCATTCGGGCGTCGAGCGCCACGAAGACGACCCCTGGATCCAGCGCCGCTACGGCGAACTCGCACTGAATGTGCAGGCCGCCACCGAACTGGCCGACCGCGCCGGCCGCGCCTTCGACCTGGTCCAGGCCGCGGGCGACGCACTGGCGTCCGAGGCCCACGACGCACTCGCGGTGCAGATCGCCGATGCCCATCTCGAGGCGGCCGCGGCCGCCGATGCGGCGGGCAGCGGCATCTTCGAGCTGATGGGCGCGCGCTCGGCCACCGTCGCCAACGGCTACGACCGCTTCTGGCGCGATGCACGCGCGTTGCGGCTACCGCAGCGCACTGACGCGCATCAGCGGGCCCTGGGCCGCTGGTTGCTGGGCGGTGCCGTGCCCCTGCCCACCCCCTCGACGCCCGCTGCCGCCTTCGCGGCCTCCTGACCCCGCACGGTTACTCCCCGCGCCACCTCAAGCCTGCCATGAGCGCCGTCCTCCTGCCCCATCCCACGCTGCAAGAACAGGCACCGCCGCCGCTGTTCGAGCCCGAGAGCGCCAACCCCTTCATGACCCGCGCCGCCGCACTGCGCCCGCTGTTCGCCCGCGACGCGGCCGAGCGCGACCGCGCCGGCGGCCGGCCCTCGGCGCAGATCGCCCTGCTTCGGCAGGAAGGCCTGCTGGCCCTGCTGCTGCCCACCGCCGTGGGCGGCGAGGCCCAGCCCTGGTCCACCGCCCTGCGCATCACGCGCCTGCTGTCGCAGGTGGACAGCTCGGTCGGCCACCTCTACGGCTACCACTACGTGAGCCTGCTCGGCCTGGGGCTGCGCCAGGTGCCGGCCCAGGTCGAGCCGCTGTGGCGCCGCTCCGCGCAGGCCCAATGGTTCTGGGGCAACACGGCCAACAGCTTCTCCAGGAGCCTGTTCGGGCGCCGCGAGGGCGATCACTTCGTGCTCGACGGCTTCCGGCCCTTCACCTCCGGCTCGCACGTGGCCGACTGGCTCTCCATCGCCTGGGAGGACGCCGCCACTGGCGAGCGCCGCACCGCCGCCATCGAGGCCGGCCGCGAAGGCGTGGTGATCGAGGACGACTGGGACGGCATCGGCCAGCGCCAGACCGGCAGCGGCCGGGTCAGCTTCCATGGCGTGCGCGTGCATGCCGACGAGGTGCTGGGGCCGCCCGCCCCGCTGGACCCGACCCGCGCGCCGGCCGAGCCCTGGCGCACCGTCGTGCCGATGCTGCAGCAGAGCGTGCTGCTGAACGTCTTCGTCGGCAGCGCGCAGGGCGCCGTGCGTACCGCGCGCGACACGCTGCTGGCCGCGCCCGCCTCGCGCCGGCTGCAGCACGACCCCGGCGTACAGCGCCTGCTGGGCGAGCTGTGGAGCCGCACCCGCGCCGCGACCGCGCTGGCCGACCGTGCCCTGCGCGCGCTGGACGCCGCCACCGCGCGCGGCGTGCACCTCACGGCCGAGGAGCGCGGCGAAGCCGCCGTCGCCATCGCTGCCGCCAACGTGCTGGCCGGCGAGGTCGCGCTGCAGGCGTCCACCGGCCTGCTCGAAGCGCTCGGGCCCCTGGCCGCCGACCATGGCGCCGGGCTCGACCGCTTCTGGCGCAACGTGCGCATCCACACCCTGCACAACCCGGCCGAATACAAGGTCCGCAACGTCGGCCGCCACTTTCTTTCGGGCCAGCCGCCCGCCCCTGGAACCTTCCAATGACCGCCCCCCGCCCCCGCCAGCTGCACCTGAACATCAACGCCCTGCACTCCGGCTTCGTGCCCTCGGCCTGGCGCCTGCCCGAAAGCGAGCCCGGCGCCTTCATCGACGTGCACCACTACGTGCGCCTCGCGCGCATCGCCGAGGCCGGCAAGCTGGACGCGATCTTCCTGGCCGACAACGCGGCCATCGTCGACCAGATCGACTTCCGCCCGATCACCGCGCTGGAGCCCACGGTGCTGCTTACCGCCGTGGCCGCGGCCACCACGCACCTGGGCGTGATCGGCACCGCCTCCACCAGCTACAACGAGCCCTACAACATCGCCCGCCGCTTCGCCTCGCTGGACCTGGTGAGCGGCGGACGCGCGGGCTGGAACGTGGTGACCACCGCCGACCTGCCCTCGGCCCGCAACTTCGGCCTGGAGGCGGTGCCCGACCATGCGCAGCGCTACCGCCGTGCCAAGGAGTTCACCCAGCTGGTGAAGGACCTGTGGGACAGCTGGGAGGACGACGCCTTCATCGGCGACAAAGCCACCGGCCGCTTCGTGGACCTGGCCAAGGTGCACCCGGTGCGCCACCGCGGCGAGTTCTTCTCGGTGCAGGGCCCGCTGAACCTGCCGCGCTCGCCGCAAGGCCGGCCGGTGCTGGTGCAGGCCGGCGCCTCGGCCGACGGCCGCGAACTGGCCGCGCGCCACGCCGAGGCCGTGTTCAGCGCCTCGCAGTCCTTCGAGGAATCGCTGGACTACGCCCGCGGCCTGAAGTATCGGGCCGAAGCCCTGGGCCGCGGTCCCGATGCGGTCAAGGTGCTGGCCGGCCTGACCACCATCATCGGCAGCACCGAGGCCGAGGCCCGCCGCCGGCGCGACCAGCTGGTGGACCTGATCCCGTGGAACTACAGCCTCACCCGCCTGGCCGGCACGCTGGGCGTGCCCGTGGACCGGCTGAAGCTCGACGAGCGCCTGCCCGAGGACCTGGCCCTGCCGGGCGGCGGCAACGGCAACCACACCTTCTTCCATGCCACCCTGGCCCATGCGCGGCGCGGCCAGTTCACGGTGCGGCAGCTGATCCGCGAATTGGCTGGCGGCGGTGGCCACCGCGTGATCGTCGGCACGCCCGAGCAGATCGCCGACGACATCGAGCACTGGTTCAAGGCCGGCGCAGCCGATGGCTTCAACCTGATGCCCGACCAGTTGCCCGGCGGGCTGCAGGACTTCGTGGACGGCGTGGTGCCGATCCTGCAGCGGCGCGGCATCTTCCGCACGGCCTACGAGGGCCGCACGCTGCGCGAGCACCTGGGGCTGGCACGGCCGGCCGGGCGCGAGGCGACGCGGCAGGCGGCCTGAGAAGGTGTGAACGGCAGCCCCGGCACGGAGCGGCCCGGAGCGGCCGACCCTCTCAGCGCCGATAGGCGGCAGGCGTCAGGCCCGTGCGTCGCTTGAAGGCTGTGGTGAGGTGGCTCTGGCTGGAAAAACCCAGCCGATGCGCGATGTCGGCCACCGGCGCATCGGTCGCCTCCAGCTCGCGCCGGGCGCGTTCGACCCGCTGCTGCACCACCCAGGCGTGGGGCGTGACACCCATGGCGCGGGTGAATGCGGTGCCGAACGCATGCACGCCCATGCGGGCCTCCCGCGCCAGCACCGCCAGGGTCAGCGGTCGGCCGAGGTGTGCCTCGATGTAGTCCAGCACATGCTGCAGGCCCGCGCGGGACACGGGCTGCGAGGCGCACTCGGCGCGTACTGCACGCCGGTGCGGCAGGTGGTGACGCAGCAGATGCAGCGCCATCGTGTGGGCGATGGTGTCCGCATAGAGCGCCTGCGCCGGCCGCAGCGGATCGCGCACGGCGGCGAGCAGGGCAGCAGCCAGTTGCTCCAGCAGCGGATCGACCAGCCCGATGTCGAAGCACGGCGTCACCTGCTCGGGCGCCAGATCGAAGGCATCGGCCGCCACGCGGTCGAGCAGGTCGCGATGCAGGTAGATCAGCTGGATGTCCGGCGTGCCTTCCAGCGTCATCCGGCATTCGCGGTCGGGCGGGATGATGCCGAAGCCGCGCATCGGCAAGGTGCATTCGCGGCCAGGGCCGTCGCCCACGACGGTGCGCTGCACCCGTGCGTGGCCATGGACGCAGTACGCCAGCGCCACATGCCGCACCGGCGGCAGGCAGCGCTGCCAGGAACGCTCGGCGGCCAGCGAGGTGTAGACCTCGCGCCAGCCGAGGCCCCGGCTGTCTAGCACGAAGCGATGCTCGGGCCAGAAGGGGATGCCGTGCGTGTCGGCCGGATCGAGGGGGGCGGGCGCAGCCGATGGCGCACCGGCGCTGTAGGAGGGCGTCATCGCAGAGCTTGAAGCCGCAGACCGCCGGGATGGGCGCCTGTCCCGGCACGCCAAGCCAGAACCGTACCAGCGCCCGGGCGGCCTGCGCGAATCTGAAAGGCAGGACGGCTTTTCTGAAAGACGGCATCAGGGTTCACCCTGCACACTGGCTCTCCGATCCACCCGGAGTCTCACCATGCCCGACCTGTTCAGCCCCTTCACTCTCAAGGACGTGACGCTACGCAACCGCATCGCCATGTCGCCGATGACCATGTACAACTCGGTGGACGGCCGCCTCGACGACTACCACGTGAGCTATCTGGGTGCGCGCGCCGCCGGCGGATTCGGGCTGGTGTTCGGCGAGCAGATGGCCATCACACCCGACGGCCGCACCACCACCTCCTGCGCCGGCATCTGGAGCGACGACCAGATCGAAGGCCATGCCCGCGTCTGCGCCATCATCGAGCGCATGGGCGGCGTGCCCGCCATCCAGCTCGGCCACACCGGCCGCAAGGGCAGCGAGTTGCCCCCGCACCGCGGCACCAACGACGAAGGCACCTGGAAGCAGCTGCCGCCGGACCATCCGGACGGCTGGACATGCGTGGCCCCCTCGGCCATCCCCTACGGCGGCGGCGGGCATGTCTATCCCGTGCATGCGCTCACGGTCGACGAGATCAAGGCCCTGCACCGCGCCTATGCCGACGCTGCCCGCCGCGCCCTCGACGCAGGATACAAGTGGCTGGAGATGCACTACGCCCACGGCTACCTCGGGGCCAGCTTCTTCTCGCCGCTGGCCAATCAGCGCGACGACCAGTATGGCGGCAGTCTGGAGAACCGCGCCCGCTTCCACCTGGAGGCGCTGGACGCGGTTCGGGCCGTGTGGCCCGAGAAGTATCCGCTGACCATGCGGCTCGGCAGCGACGACCTGAATGCCGCCGGTACCCAGTTCGACGACGCGGTCGTCGCGATCGGCTGGATGAAGGAACACGGCCTGGACCTCGCGGATCTGTCGCTGGGCTTCAACACCGACGAGATGACCGATCCGCCCTTCAACGAGCCCGCCTTCATGGTCGAGCGGGCCAACCGCGTGCGCCGCGAGGTGGGGATCCCGGTCGCCGCCAGCTGGAACCTTGGCGTGCCGCAGACCGCCAACCGGGTGATCGCGGAAGAACAGATCGACCTGGTCATGCTCGGCCGCCCGGCGCTGGCCAACCCGCACTGGCCGATCTGGGCCGCCCGCGAGCTGGGGCATGACTCGCCCTTCTCGCTCGTGCCGGAGGACTGGCGCTGGTGGCTGCAGAACTTCCGCGGGCATCAGGACAGCATCGGCTGGCCGAAGCCGGCCCCCGCCGACGTGCCGACCACCGCCCTTGCCGACAACGATGCCGGGGCACCCGGACAAAAGGCGGCCTGAGCGTCCAGGCGGCGCCCCTTGATAGTTGGGGGCCGCCTCACCCTTCCGGCGGCGGCGCCGCCGCGGGCGGCGGACCGCGCAAGCACATGCGCTCAGAAGGTCCAGCGCGCCGAGAGCCGCACGCTGCGCGGCTCCATCGGATGGACGTGGCGGTCGGCGATGCCGCCGCCGCAGCGGTCGGACAGCACCTCGCTCGCCGTGCACGAGGCATAGAAGTACTCGATGTCGTTGCCCTTCCTGCCCGCGAGGTTGAAGACCTGCAGGCCCAGCGTGAGCTGCCGGTTGACGGCGTAGGTGCCGCCGAAGTTGAGCAGCGTGACGGGGCGCGATCGCACGCTGTTCACGGTGTCCAGTGCCCGCGGGCCCATGTACCGAAGGCGCATCGTGGCCATCCACGGCCCCTGCTGCCAGACCACGCCGGCCGCCGCGACGCGCTCGACGGCGTTGTCCACGAAATTGCCTTCGCCTTGCGGCGCGGCACCGCGGAACCGGGCGCGGGACCAGGCCAGGTCGGCCTCCACACGCCAACGCCCGTCGATCTGCCAGCGCAGGGTCGATTCCACGCCATGGCGCTTGCTCGCGCGCCCGGGCTCGGTGGTGCCCGCATCGCCGACGTAGACCAGCTCCGAGCCCAGTTGCAGCTGCCACACGGCGACCGTCAGGCTCAGGCGCTCGTCGGGCTGGAAGCGCCAGCCCAGCTCCGAGCCGGTGCCCTTGACCAAGGCCGGCACCCGCTCGGCCGGCAGGCCGGTCTGCGGATCGAACCGGATGGTGGCGCCCCGCACGTCGTTGCTGTGGAAGCCCTGGCCGGCATTGAGGTAGAGCTCGTGGGACGGCGCGACGGTCCAGGCCAGGCCGGCCTTGGGCGACAGCAGCGACTGATGGCCGCGGCCGCTGTTGAGCGGCCCGTACACGGGCTCACGGCCCTGCACGTCATAGCCCAGCCAGGTGCCGCGTAGTCCCAGGTAGCCCCGCAGGTCCGCCCCGAGTTCGACGAGCTGCTGCGCATGCAGGGCGATCTGGTCCTCGGAAACCTTGTCGTTACGCACGGTGCCCAGGCGCTGGCGGAACTGGCTCGGATACAGCCCCACCTCGCCGATGCGGTCGCCGCGCCATTCGGCGCCGACCGTGAGCACACCGTCCAGCCCCCCGATGCGGTTGGGCCGCCGGTGCGTGGCGTGCGCGCCATAGATGCGCCGCCGGTCCGTCTGCTCGAACTGGTCGCCCTGGGCCGGGTTGGACAGGAAGTAGGTGAAGTCGGAGAAGAGGCCGAAACGGTAGTCGATGGCATAGGCGCTCAGCTCGGTCTCGCCCTCGGGCCCTTTGTCGAACCAGTTGGCCGAGAGCGACAGCCGCCGCGTGCTGCCCCCGTCCGTGGCATTGAGGCTGCCGAAGCGCGACAGCTCGCCGCTGTCCACCAGCCGCTGCGGGATCTGGTCGGTCGACGTCCATCGGCTCTGGTAGGCCATGCCGGTGACGCTGAAGCCGCGGGTGGCGGAGCCATGCGAATAGCGCAGCACCGCATTCGTCTTGCGCAGGCGTTCGGGCACCTGCCACGGGCCGTCGTTGCCTTCCAGCTCGACCGCGCCCAGCCAGGTCCGGTCGTCCACTGTCTGCGATCCCGCGGCCAGCAGGCGCCGCAGGCCGTTCTGGCCCAGCGTCAGTTCGGCGAAGGGCCGTTCGAGCACGCTGACGTAGTCCAGGCTGGCGCTGCCGGCCAGGGAGAAGTCGCCACTGTCGGCAAAGTAAGGGCCCTTGCGGTAGCGCACGCCGGAGACCAGTTCGGGGATCAGGAAGTTGAGATCCGCAAAGCCCTGACCATGCCCGTGGCTGGGCATGTTGACCGGCATGCCTGCCACGCGCATGGCGAAGTCGGTGCCGTGGTCCAGGTTGAAGCCCCGCAGGAAGTACTGGTTGGCCTTGCCATCGCCCGAATGCTGCGTGGCCACCACGCCGGGCACCGCCTCGACGATGTCGCCCGGCCGCAGCTTGGGCCGGCTCTGAAAGGAGGCCTTCTCGGCGGCACCCTCGCTGGCGCTGTCGGCCGTGCCGATGCTGGCATCGCGCGGCCCCTTGACCGCGATCTCGGGAAGATGGTCCGGCACGGCGGTCTGCGCATGGAGCGTCGGCAACTGGACCAGGGTTCCGACCGCTGCAAGCAGCGCAGCGCGAGGCCAGCCTGCGCGAGGGGAAAGTGAGGACATGGCCGCGAATATAGGGACGCCCCCCAAATACCCCTACAGCGCCAACCCGCATGGCCCGCGCCTTCAGCGCCGGGGCGTCGTCTCGCCGCGCGCGACGCGCGTACTGGCGGTGGCCTCCAGCCTCTCAGGCCACCAGCGGCGCCGGCACCGCGGCCAGCAGGCTGCGCGTGTAGGCATGCGACGGCTGCGCCAGCACCTCGTCCACCGGCCCCTGCTCCACCACGCGGCCCTGGTCCAGCACCACCACCCGGTCGGCCACATGCCGCACCAGGTTGATATCGTGCGAGATGAACAGCAGCGCCGTGCCGAGGCGCGACTGCAGCTCGCCGATGAGGTCGATGACCTGGGCCTGGATGCTGACGTCGAGCGCGGAGACCGGCTCGTCGCACACGATGAGCTGCGGCTCGGCCGCCAGCGCGCGGGCGATGGCCAGGCGCTGGCGCTGCCCGCCGGAGAGCGTGCGCGGCAGGCGATCCAGCAGGTCGGCCGCCAGGCCCACCTGCGCCAGCAGCGCGCGCACCCGCGCGTCCCGCGCCTCGCCGCGCAGACTGGGCAGGTTCTGCGCCACCACGTCGCGCACGCGGTAGCGCGGATCGAAGCTGCTGAGCGGATCCTGCGGGATGTACTGCAGCCGCGGCCGCAGGGCGCGGCGCGACGGCTCGGACCGCGCCGACCAGGGCTGGCCCAGCAGCTGCACATCCCCATCGTCGGGCTCGTCCAGCCCGAGCACGATGCGGGCGCAGGTGGACTTGCCGGAGCCCGAGGCACCGACCAGGCCCAGCACCTCGCCCGCCCGCACCTCGAAGGACACGTCCGCCAGCGCGACGAAGGCCGGCTGCGCCCGCAGGCCACGCCGCCGGTAGCGTTTGCCGATGCCCTGCACGCGCAACACCGGCTCGCCCGCGGACGGCTGCCGCGCGGGCAGTGGCTCGCGCTCGATGCGCACGCGTGCCTGGGCCTGGGCTTCGTCGCGAACGAAGCGGGCCGAGGCCAGCCGGCTGCCGCGCGACGAGGCGGAGGGCACGGCCGCGATCAACTGCCGCGTGTAGGCCTCGCGCGGCCAGGCCAGCACCTCGCGGGTGGGGCCCGACTCCACCACGCGGCCGGCCCGCATCACGATCACGCGGTCGGCGATGCCGGCGACGGCGGACAGGTCGTGGCTGATCAGCAGCAGCCCCGCGCCGCTGGCGCGCACGCGCTCGGCCAGCAGACCGATCACCTGCTGCTGCAGCGCGGCGTCCAGGGCCGTGGTGGGCTCGTCGGCAATGATCAGGCGCGGCCCGGCGACGATGGCGGCGGCGATCAGCGCACGCTGGCGCAGCCCGCCGGAGAGCTCGTGCGCATGCTGGTGCAGGCGCTGTCCGGGCGCGGGCATGCCCACCTGCGCCAGCGTGTCGACGACCCGCTGGCGCACGGCCGCGCGGCCGCGCAGCAGGCGGTGCTGGGTCAGCACCTCCCCCACCTCGGCGCCGATGGAGCGCAGTGGGTCGAGCGAGACCAGCGCGTCCTGCATCACCAGTCCGGCGAAGGTGCCGCGCAGGCGGCGCCAGTCGGCCGCGGCGAAGTTGCGCGCGTCGGCGCCGTCGATCAGGAAACGCTCGGCATGCACCTGTGCACCCGGACCGGCCAGGTCGATCAGTGCCCGGGCCGTGACACTCTTGCCCGAACCCGATTCGCCCACCAGAGCCACGCATTCGCCGGCCTCGATGCGCAGATCCAGCCCCTCGACCACCGTGCGCAGCCCGCCCGCGGCGGGAAAGCGCACCTGCAGGCCGCGCACGTCCACCAGCGGCATTGCCTCTTGTGCATTAGCGCTCATGACGACCGCCCCTCGAAGCGACGCTGCAGCGCCTGCCCCAGCACGGTGAAGGCCACGACGGTGAGCGTGATCGCCACGCCAGGGAACACGCCAGGCCACCAGGCCACGCGCAGCACGTCGCGGCTCTCGGCCAGCATCACACCCCATTCGGGTGTGGGCGGCTGCGGGCCTAGGCCCAGGAAGCTCAGGCCCGAGGCGGCCAGGATGGCCGAGCCCACATGCACCGTGGCGGTGACCGGCACCGCTACCAGCACGTTGGGCAGCAGATGGCCCACGAAGACCTCCCAGCGGCTGCGGCCGTAGATGACGGCCTGGGTCACGTAGTCGGCGCGGCGCACCAACTGCGTCTGCGCCCGCACCACGCGGCCGAACTTGGGAATGCCGGCGATGCCCACGGCGATGGCGATGTTGGCCAGCCCCGGCCCCAGGAAGACCACCACCAGCATCGCCAGCAGCACGCCGGGAAAGGAGGAGATCACGTCGAACACCCGGGACAGCCCCTCGTTGGCCAGGCGATGGCGCTGGCCCGCCAGCAGGCCCAGCAGCACGCCCACGCCCACGGCCAGCGCGGTGCTGCCCAGGCCGATGGCCAGCGAGTAGCGGGCCCCATGGACGGTGCGCGCCAGCACGTCGCGGCCCAGCCGGTCGGTGCCGAAGGGATGCTCGAGCGACGGCGGCTGCAGCACAGCCAGGAAGTCACCTTCCAGTGGATCGTGCGGCGTGAGCCAGCGCGGCGCCAGGGCCGCCACCGCCAGCAGCACCAGGAAGGCGGCCGACAGCAGCAAGGCCACCGACGTGGCCGAGGCCCGGCGCAGCCGCCAGCCGGCGCGCCGCGGCGCCTCCACACGGGTGCCGGGCAGAAGAAGATCGGGAATCGCACTCATGGGGAAGACGCCAGTCGGGGATCGATGAGCAATGACAGCAGATCCAGCAGCGTGGAGGCCACCACATGGACGAAGGCCGCCAGCAGCACCACGGCCAGCACTACCGGCACGTCGTGGCTGAGCACCGCGTTGAGGGTGACGGTGCCCAGGCCGGGCCGGCCAAAGACCTTCTCGGTGATCACGGCGCCGCCCAGCAGGCCGCCGATGATCCAGCCGCCCAGTGTGAGCAGCGGCAGTGCCGCATGCCTCAGAACATGGCGCAGGCGCACCGCCGCCTCACCCAGGCCGCGGGCCCGCACGGTGACGACGAAGGGCTGCTCCAGCGCCTTGTCCATGGCCTCGCGCAGCACCTGCGCCAGCAGGCCGGCCGTGGGAAGCGCCAGCGCCAGCGCCGGCAGCACCAGCGAGCGCCAGCCCTCCGCGCCCGACACCGGGAACCAGGGCAGCGTGAACGAGAAGCCGATCAGCAGCAGGATGCCCAGCCAGAACACCGGCGTGGAGGCGAAGACCAGCTCCAGCGCACCCGCCGCGCGGCGGCCCAGCCGCCCGGGCCCGGCCGTGAGGCTGCCCACCAGCACGGCGAGCACCAGCGCGATCAGCCCGGCCGCCAGCGCCAGTTCGACCGTGGGCCCGACCTGCGAGGCCACCAGCCCCGCCACCGGCTGCCGCAGCGCATAGGAGGTGCCGAAGTCGCCCTGCACGATGCGACCCAGGAAGGCCAGGTACTGCGCGGCGACGCTGCGGTCCAGCCCCCATTCGGCGGCGATGGCCTCGCGCAGGCCCGGGTAGTCCAGGTCACCCGCCAGGATGTCCTGCACGTCACCGGGCAATGCGTGCAGCGCCACGAAGGCCGCGGTGGTGCTGCCCCAGGCCACCAGCAGGCCGGCGGCCAGACGCGAGAAGACGATGCGCCACATGGGTCAGCCGCTCAGGGCGCCGTGGCCAGCCACACGTCGTGGAAGTTCGACGGCGAGTCGAGCTGCGTCTCGAACGAAAGCCCGCGCACCGTGCTTTTGGCGGCCAGCTGATAGTTGGCGGCGAACAGCGGCACGATGATGGCCTCGTCCACCGCATGGCGCTGGGCCTCGTCCACCAGCTTCTTCTTCTGCGCCGGGTCGGTGGCGGCCAGGGCGTCGTTGATGTAGCCGAACAGCACCTTGTCGCCCTTGTCGGCCACCGCGCGGATGAAGCCGCCGTCGCCGATGTTGCCCTGCAGCTCCTGGGCCGCATCGGCCGGCAGGTAGGTGTTGGGATAGATGGTCCAGGTTCCCTTCTGCAGCTGCTGGGCCCATTCGCCGGCGGTGATGAAGCGCAGGCGCAGATCCAGCCCCACGTTCTTGCGCAGCTGCGCCTGCACGCCCTGGATCAGCACCTCGCGGTTGTCGCGCACGAAGGGCTGCGGATAGCCGACCTCGATGGCCAGGCGCTGCCCCTCCTTGTTGGTGCGGAAGCCCTCGGCATCGCGGCCCGTCCAGCCGGCCTCGTCCAGGGCGCGGTTGGCGGCCTTGGGATCGAAGCGCCAGCGGCCCTCCAGCGCCTTGTTGTAGAAATGGTTGTCCGGCCCGATGTTGGACCAGGCCCGGCGGTAGGTGCCGCGGTAGACGCTCTTGACCAGCGCGTCGATGTCCGCCCCGTCGCGCAGCGCGCGGCGCACCCGCACATCCGTGGCCGGCGCGATGGTGTAGTTGATGTTGAGCGTGAAGGCCGTCTGCGCACCCGCCGGCCCCACCAGGAACTGGAAGCCCGGCTGGTCCTTGAACAGGCCGATGTCGGTGGGCTGCACGCCCTCGATCACGTCCACCTGGCCCGACTTGAGGGCACCCGCACGCACCGCGTACTCGGGCAGAAAGCGCACCGTCACCTTGTCGAGGTAGGCCGGCCCCTGGTGCGCCGCATAGCCCGGCGCCCAGTCGTAGCGCGGGTTGCGCACGAACGTGGCGGACTGGCCACGCGTGTAGTTCTCGAACACGAAGGGCCCGCTGCCGGCCAGGGCCGGACCGCCGCCGCACAGCCCGTCGCCCAAGCGCAGCGACTTGGGCGAGATCAGGCCCAGCCGCACGCTCGCGATGGACTCCAGCAGGCTCGAATCGGGCCGGGACAGTTTGAGCTGCACCTCGGTGGGCGAGAGCACCTGCACCTCTTCCACCGCCCGCAGCAGCTCGCCCGAGCCATTGGTGTTGCGCGTGTCGCGCACGAAGTCCAGGTTGAACTTGACGGCCTCGGCATCGAGCGGCGTGCCATCGTGGAAGACGATGCCCGGCTTGAGCTTGAAGCGGTAGGTGCGCCCATCGGCTGACACAGACCATTCGCGCGCCAGCCAGGGCAGGAACTTGCCGCCCTGCCCCTTGGCCACCAGCGAGTCGATGTAGTTGCGGATCAGGATGTAGGAGTTCTGCTGCGAGGAGCGGTGCGGGTTGAAGCAGATGGGATCGGTGGTCACGCCGAAGGCGATCTCGCCGCCGCTGCGCGGCGCCTGGGCCTGGGCAGCAGCAGCTGTGCCGGACAGCAGCATGGCACCGGCGAGCGCGCGCCAGACGGATGCGCCGCGGCGCCGGGTCGGGGAGGAAAAGGGAGAGGACATGTAAACCACCGCAAGGAAGAAGCGCTTGCAGCCACGCAGGGCTGCTGCAAAGCCTGCGATTGTTGAAAGCGCGGGCCGAGTGGCCAACGAAGGCTTTCGCAGAAGCATCCTCGCGCCAGGCAGAAGCAGCGCACCTCGCCAGCCGTCGCGATCTCGCAGATGTCTCTCCAGTCCGAAGGGCAAAGCGCCCGTCGGTCGCCACCCTACCCGGCGAGCGCCTTTCGCAGATAGGCGGCCGTCGCGCTCTCCGACGCGCTGGCCGCGACCTGCGCGGGCGTGCCCTGCGCCACGATGCGGCCGCCTTCGGCACCCGCGCCGGGCCCCAGGTCGATCACCCAGTCGGCCGCCGCCACGACACGCATGTCGTGCTCGACGACCAGCACCGTGTTGCCCGCGTCCACGAGCGTCTGCAGCGGCGCCATCAGCCGCTCGACGTCCGCGGGGTGCAGGCCGGTCGTGGGTTCGTCCAGGATGTAGAGGGTGCCCCCGCGCGGCACGCGCTGCAGCTCGGTGGCCAGCTTGATGCGCTGGGCCTCGCCGCCCGACAGCTCGGTGGCCGGCTGGCCCAGGCGCAGGTAGTCCAGGCCGAGTTCGCCGAGCAGCTTGAGCGGCGCCGCGATGCGCGGCTGCGCTTCGAAATGCGCCCGGGCCTCCTCGACCGTGAGGTCGAGTACCTGCGCGATGTTCTTGCCATTCCAGGTGACGGTCAGCGTGTCGGCGTTGTAGCGCGCGCCGTGGCAGGTGGGGCATGGCGCATAGACGCTGGGCATGAACAGCAGCTCCACGCTCACCGATCCCTCGCCATCGCAGGTGTCGCAACGTCCTTTGGCGACGTTGAAGGAGAAGCGCCCCGCGTCGTAGCGACGCCGCCGTGCCGAGGCCGTGGAGGCGAAGAGCTGCCGGACGGCGTCGAAGAGCCCGGTGTAGGTCGCGAGGTTCGAGCGCGGCGTGCGGCCGATGGGCTTCTGGTCCACCTGCACGAGCCGGCGCACCGCCTCGGCACCGGCGCCAAGCCTGCCGGCCACGGGCGTCGCCCAGGCTTCGTCTTCGCCCTCCGGCAGCTGCTCGTCGGGCTCGGCGCTTCGGCCGAGCCGCTGGTGCAGCAATTCGGCAAGCGCCTGGGTGACGAGCGTGGATTTGCCCGAGCCGGATCGGCCGGTGACGGCGCACAGCACGCCGAGCGGAATGCGCACGTCGAGGTCGTTCAGGTTGTTGCGGCTGATGCCTTCGAGCGTCAGCCACTGGCTGGGCGAGCGGCCGCGACCGGCCGGAGGAAGCCCGTCCGCGCCCAGAAAGCGCGCGGTGACCGAGCGCTCGACGGCCGCAAGCCCCTCGGGCGGTCCGCTGTAGAGCACCTCGCCGCCGCGGCTGCCGGCCCCGGGCCCGACGTCGACGATCCAGTCGGCGCGCCGCATCGTCTCGACGTCGTGCTCCACCACGAACACCGAATTGCCGTTGCGCCGGAGTTGCGCCAGCGCATCCAGCAAGGCTTCGCCGTCGGCCGGGTGCAAGCCGGCGGATGGCTCGTCGAGCACATAGACCACGCCGAACAGGCTCGAGCGGATCTGCGCCCCGAGGCGCAGGCGCTGCAATTCGCCGGGCGAGAGCGTCGGCGTCGAGCGGTCCATGCTCAGGTAGCCCAGGCCGAGCCCGAGCAGGGTCTGGATGCGCTCGCGGATCTCCGTGGCGAGCCGCTGCGCGGCCAGGCGCTTCTCCTGCGAGCCCTCGGGTGTGCGCCGCACGTCGGGTGCCGCGGCATGGGACGCCTGGCCGATTGCAGACCGCGCAGCGCGCGCCTCGCGGGACTGCGCCGCGCCAAGCGTCTGCGAGGGGCGCGTCGTCGTCGTCGTCGCAGCCTGTCCTTGCGCCGCCGCGTCCAACAGTCCGTGCACGGCCGCCAGCGGCAAGGCGGTGACCTCGCCGATGTCGTGCCCTTCGAATGTCACCGACAGCGCCTCGGCCTTCAGACGCTTGCCCTGGCACGCCGGGCACATCCCGCCCACCATGAAGCGCGAGACGCGCCGCTTCATGAGCTCGCTCTGGCTGGTGGCGTAGGTGTGGAGCACGTAGCGGCGCGCGCTGGTGAAGGTGCCCTGGTAACTCGGCGCCAGCTTGCGGCGCAGCGCCTGGCGGGTCTCGGCCGGCGTGAAGCCGGCATAGACGGGCACCGTCGGCTGCTCGTCGGTGAACAGGATCCAGTCGCGGACCTTCTTCGGCAGCGCCTGCCAGGGCGTGTCGACGTCATGGCCGAGGGTGACCAGGATGTCGCGCAGGTTCTGGCCCTGCCACGCCGTTGGCCAGGCGGCCACGGCGCGCTCCCGGATCGTCAAGGAAGGGTCGGGCACCATCGACGCCTCGGTGACGTCGAAGACGCGGCCGAGACCGTGGCAGGTCGGGCAGGCACCCTGGGGGGTGTTGGGCGAGAAGTCCTCCGCATAGAGCATCGGCTGGTCGGCCGGGTAATGCCCTGCGCGGGAGAACAGCAGGCGCAGCAGACTCGACAGCGTGGTCAGGCTCCCGACCGTGGAGCGCGACCCTGGTGTGCCGCGCGACTGCTGCAGCGCCACGGCCGGCGGCAGGCCGTCGATCCGGTCGACCTCGGGCACGCCCACCTGGTCGATCAGGCGGCGGGCATAGGGCGCCACGGAGTCGAGGTAACGCCGCTGCGACTCGGCGAAGATCGTGCCGAACGCCAGCGACGACTTCCCCGAGCCGGAGATGCCCGTGAACACCACGAGGGCGTCGCGCGGAATTTCCACGTCGACGTCCCGCAGGTTGTGCTCGCGCGCGCCGCGCACGCGCACGAAGCGCTCGATGTCCGCGAGCTCTGGCGTGCTGGTGCGTGCGGACTTCCTGGACGCGCCCGCGGCTGCGCCCGGCGCTGGTCTGGCGGTGGATTTCTGGCTTGCAGGTCTTTTCATCTGCCCACTGTGCATGCGGGCCGCGGTGCCAGGGACGGAACATGCCGGCTCCTGCTATAGGAAATGGTGCGGGCTGCCGCGCTTATGCGCGCCCACAGCAAGCAAGCGCGAAAAACGTCGTTGGCGGCGCAGGCTGCGCCGCCTAGGCTTCGACGCTTCACCACCTGCACGGATGCGCCGCACGCCACCGCCTACGGGCCTCGCGCATTCGCGGCCGCGCCAACCCGCCTGCTTTCCCATGTCTTCAGACCGTCCCGACGCCGAGTCCCTGGCGCAACGCTTCCGCCCCCTCTTCCAACAGATCGCCGAGGCCGCGCCGCGTCGCGAGCACGAGCGCCGCCTGGCCCACGACGCCATCGATGCACTGCGCCAAGCCGGCTTCGGTGCGCTGCGTGTGCCACGCGAGCATGGCGGCCTGGGTGCCAGCCCCGAGCAGCTCTTCGATCTGCTGATCGAGCTGGGCACCGCGGACTCCAACCTCGTCCAGGCGCTGCGCGCGCATTTCGGCTTCGTCGAGCGTCTGCTGTCCGAGATCGACGAAGGCCATCGGGCCCCCTGGCTGCGCCGGGTGGCCGACGGCGCCATCTTCGGCAACGCCACCACCGAAGCCGGCGACGGGCAGCTCGGCCGGCTGCAGACCCGGCTGTTCCGCGAGAACGGCCGCTGGCTGCTGGAGGGCGAGAAGTTCTACAGCACAGGCACGCTGTATGCCGACTGGGTGGGCGTGACCGCACGCATCGACGGCCCCGACGCACGCGAAGGCTGGCGCACGCTGGCCCTGGTACGCACCGACACACCGGGCGTGGAACGCATCGACGACTGGCGCGGCTTCGGCCAGCGGCTCACGGCCTCGGGCACCACCCGGCTGCATCGCGTGCCGGTGCCGGACGACCAGGTGCTGCAGTTTCCGGCCCAGGGGGCCACCTCGCAGACGGCCGTCTTCCAGCTGGTGCACATCGCCACGCTGGCGGGCATCGCGCAGGCCATCGTGCGCGATGCCACCGCCTTCGTGCAGGCACGCAAGCGCAGCTTCAGCCATGGCAGTGCCGCCTCGCCGCGCGAGGATCCGCTGGTGCAGCAGGTGGTGGGCCAGTTGGCCAATGCGGCCTGGCTCGGCCGTCTCGCGGCTCGTGAGGTGGCGCGCGGCCTCGGCGATGTCGATCGGCTACGCCAGCAGGGCGCGCCGGTGCCCGAGTCGCTGCTCATCGACGTGGAGCTGCGGGCCAGCCATGCGCAGGTGGCCACCACCGAAGCGGTGCTCACTGCAGCGACACGCCTCTTCGACGTGGGCGGCGCCAGCGCGCTGAACGAGGACCTTCGGCTGGACCGCCACTGGCGCAACGCACGCACCCTGGCATCGCACAACCCGAGCATCTACAAGGCGCGCACCCTCGGCGACCATGCCCTCAACGGCAGCCGTCCCACCTTCTACTGGTCCGTCGGCACGGCGGCGGGCTGAGGCGGCGGATCGCGCAAAGCTGCTTTTCGGCGGGCGGCGCGCCGCCGCTGCGCCGCGCGCCCACACTGGCGCGCCATGAACAAACGCGATCTGTTGCGCACCCTGGGCAGCGCCGCGCTCCTGCCTGCGTCTGCACTGCTGCACGCGCAGACGCCCTTTCCGAGCCGGCCCGTCACCCTCGTCGTGCCCTATGCCGCCGGCGGCCCGACCGATGTGCATGCCCGCGTGATCGCCAACCGGCTCTCCGTCATCTGGGGGCAGCCCGTGCTGGTCGAGAACCGGGGCGGGGGCGGCACGCTGATCGGCACGCAATATGTGGCCAAGGCGCCGGCGGACGGGCACACGCTGCTGCTCACCGCCTATGCCTACACGTCGAACCCGATCCTGCGCAGCAGCATGCCCTACGCGGCGGACGCGCTGAAGCCGCTGGTGCAGATCGGCGCGAACGGCCTGATCCTGTTCGTCTCGGCGCGCTCGTCGATGAAGTCGCTGGCCGACGTGGTGGCGCTTGCGCGCTCGGGGCCGGACCGGCTGCGCCTGGCGTCGTCGGGCAATGCATCGAGTCCCCACATCGCGTTGGAGCTGTTCGCCAGGGCATTGAACACGCGCATCACGCACGTGGCCTACCGCGGTGCGGCACCGGCCAAGAGCGACGTCATCGCCGGCGTGGTGGACGGCATCTTCGACGGCACCTCGTCCATGCCGCTCGCCCGCGCAGGCCAGCTGCGGGCCATCGCCATCGCGGCACCGCAGCGCCATCCGGCCGCGCCCGACGTGCCCACCTTCCGCGAACAGGGCGTGGATCTGCTCTATGCCACCTGGTACGGCATGCTGCTGCCTTCGGGCGTGCCGGACGCACTGACGCTGAAGATCAACACCGACATCCGGCGCGCGCTAGACGATCCGGGCGTGCGCGCCGCGATTGCCGAAACGGGCCTGCAGCTGTCCCCCGGCACGCCGCAGCAGTTCGCCAGCTTCCTGGACGGGGAGTCGCGCAAGCTGCGCGCCCTGGTGGACAGCGGGGTGCGCATCGACGTGGAGTAGCCGGCAGCCGCCATGCGCGCCGCGGCTATCGACATGCGTTTTGATTCGTTGGCGGCGGGCGCGATGCGACGCACAGTGGCGACCCCGTGTTCGCACACTCTGCTCCTCACTGCTTCATGCCTTTCTCCCTTCGCCGCCGCACCGCCATTGCCGCGCTCTCGCTCATCTCCCTCGGGGCAATCGTGCCTGCCGCACATGCCCAGGACAAGGCAGCCATCAAGGTCGGCATCTCGGTCGGCAATGCCGAGAAGATCTTCGAGGTGGTCAAGAAGGTCGCGGCCCGCGACGGCCTCGACGTGCAGGTCGTGGTGTTCAGCGACTACCAGCTGCCCAACGCGGCATTGGCCGCCGGCGACCTCGACGCCAATGCCTTCCAGCACCAGCCCTTCCTCGACAACCAGATCAAGTCACGCGGCTACGACATCGTGCCCGTCGGCCTGACGATCACCGCGCCGCTGGGCTTCTACTCGCGCAAGATCAAGTCGGCGCAAGAGCTGCCCGAGGGCGCCTCGGTGGGCATCCAGAACGACCCCTCCAACGGCAACCGCGCGCTGCTGCTGCTGCAGTCGGCCGGCCTGCTCACGCTCAAGCCCGAGGCCGTGAAGAACAACACCGCCACACCGCTGGACGTGACGGCCAACCCCAAGAAGCTCAAGCTGGTGCCGCTGGACGCCGCGCAGTTGCCGCGCTCGCTGGACGACCTGACCATCGCGTCGATCAACAACGACTACGCCGAGAAGGCAGGCCTGTCCTTCGTGCGCGACGCGGTCATCAAGGAGTCGCCGAAGGGCCCCTATGCCAACCTGATCGCCGTGCGCCGCGCGGACAAGGACAAGCCCTGGGCGAAGAAGCTGGTCGCGGCCTACCAGTCGGCCGAGGTGCGGCAGTTCATCGAGAGCACCTTCAAGGGAGCACTGATCCCGGCGTTCTGACTGCCGACGATGGGCTTCAATGGAACGGACTCGGCCGCCGGCCCGATGCCGGCAGGAGGTTGGCGTTGAGCAGGCGGCCACGGAATTCCGTGCCGTTGAGGCCCGCCACGGCGGCCTCGGCGCCGGCCGCGTCGCGCATGTCCACATGGCCGTAGCCCAGCGGCTGGCCCGTGCGGGCATGGGTGGGCAAGGTGACGATGAGGACCTCGCCAAACTGTTCGAAGAGGGCGACAAGCTCGTCGCCCGTGACGTCGGGCGCAAGCCCGCCGATATAGACCTTGGTGGTCATCCGCATCCAGACCGTTCTCCGCTGCTGCGTGGGCAGCACCGGTGATGCGCGGCCCGAAAGATGCCGAGACTCTTGACGCGTGCCGATGATAGGTCCGGCCCTGTCAGCCGATGCGTGGGGCGGCGTAGGACGAAGTCGCCAGTGGGCCGCCCCTTCGTTCACCCCAGTCCCGAGGCCGCGGCCTCGAGTACCTTGATGGGCTTGGGGATGAGCTTGAGCGCGTAGAAGGTGTCGGCGATCTGCTGCTGCTCGGCCAGGATGGCGCGCGTGATGGGGCCGGTGCCGAACTGCACCCGCCCGAAGGTCGTGTCCACCACCGGCTTGGGCAGACCCCAGATGGCCGCCAGCTCGCCCGAGAAGGCATCGCGGTTGGCGGCGCCCCAGGCGTCGATGCGGGAGATCTCCTCGATCAGCACCTGGGTCACGTCGCGGTTCTTCTCGGCATAGGGCAGCGACGAGAAGTAGTAGGCGCGGTTGCCCACCACGCCCGTGGCGTCGGCCAGGATGCGGCCGCCCAGCGTCTTCTCGGCGGAAGCGAGGAAGGGGTCCCAGATCACCCAGGCGTCGATGGAGCCCTTCTCGAAGGCGGCGCGCGCATCGGCCGGCGGCAGGAAGACCGATTGCACGTCGCCATAGGCCAGGCCGTTCTTCTCGAGCAGCTTGACGAGGAAGTAATGGACGTTGCTGCCCTTGTTGTAGGCCACGCGTTTGCCCTTGAGGTCGGCCACGCTGCGGATGGGCGAATCCTTGGAGACCAGCACGGCCTCGGACGCGGGCCGTGGCACGGTGGCCGCCACATAGGCCAGCGGCGCACCGGCGGCCTGGGCAAAGATGGGCGGGGCCTCGCCCACATCGCCGAAGTCGATGGAGCCGACGTTGAGCGCCTCCAGCTGAACCGGGCCGGCCGTGAACTCGGTCCAGCTCACCTTGACGCCCAGCGGCGCCAGCCGCTGCTCCAGCGTGCCGCGGGCCTTGAGCAGGCTGAGGATGCCCTTCTGGTTGCCGATGCGCAGCGCGCGCTGCGGGCTGGGCGAAGGCGGGTGCGCCCGCGAGGGCCACGCTGCCGGCAGCAGCGGTGCCCACCTGGAGCAGACGACGACGGGAAAGTGGAAGCAGGGAAGTCATGGCGGAACAGGCGCTCGCAGCAAGGAAGGGAAGCGGATTCTTGGGTGCCGCGCCGCGCATGGGAAATGCGCAATCCGCAGCTGCTTATGCGGTCCCGCAGGGCCGCCGCGCCACGGCGCCCACCTGCACGATGCGGCGCCAGCAGCCGCTGCACTTGCTCGTTTTGCGCATGAGCACAGTCGTTTTCCGCCTTAGATGATTGCCTTGTTTGCAAGCAAGAACTTTGTCGTTCCTGCTTTGAAGGCGCGTCCCTAGAGTCCTGTCCATGGCCACCCCGCTGGTGGCGCCGACAACGACAGCCTTGCCATGACCGCCCACGCCCTCCTCGACGACGCGCACTCCCTTCTGCAGGACTTCGACATCCGCCCGCTGCCCGGCAGCTTTGCCGCCGAGGTGGTGGGCCTCGACCTTGGCCGGCCCCTGCTCGCCGACGACTTCGCGCGCCTGCATCGCGCCCACCTGGCGCATCCGGTGCTCGTCTTCCGCGACCAGCGCATCACGCCGGCCCAGCAGGTGGCCTTCAGCCGCCGCTTCGGGCCGCTGCAGATCCATGTGCAGAAGAAGTTCCAGCTCGCCGGCCATCCCGAGGTGCTGGTGGTCTCCAACATCAAGGAGAAGGGCGAGCCCATCGGCCTGGGCGACGCGGGCCATTACTGGCACTCGGACCTGTCGTACAAGGAAAAGCCCAGCCTGGGTTCGCTGCTGCATGCGCAGGTGCTGCCCGCCGAGGGCGGCGACACACTCTTCGCCGATCAGCATGCCGCCTGGGAGACGCTGCCCGAGGCACTGAAGGACCGCGTGTCCACGTTGAAGGCCGAGCACAGCTACCTGGCCAAGTACGAGGAGCTGCGTGCCCGCAGCCCCTGGCGCCCGGCCCTCACCGCCGCCCAGATCGAAGAGGTCAAGCCGGTGGTGCACCCGGTGGTACGCACCCATCCCGAGACGGGCCGCAAGGCGCTCTTCGTCAGCGAGCACTTCACGACCCGTCTCGTCGGCCTGCCCGAGGACGAGAGCCAGGCCCTGCTGGCAGAGCTGTTCGCCCACAGCACGCAGCCCGCGCTGCAGTACCGCCATCAATGGCAGCCGCACGACATGGTGTTCTGGGACAACCGCTCGGTCACGCACCTGGCGGCCGGCACGCCCGACCACCTGCCGCGCAAGCTCTACCGCACCACCATCGAGGGCGACCGGCCCTTCTGATCACCCCCGGCGGCCCAGCGGCCGCCTCCCTTGGGCGACAGGGACAGGAGGACGACCCCCGGTCGGGCTTCCGCAAAAGTCCCGCGCCCGCCACATCCTGGAGAGGAAGCCCATGAAACCCGTCACCCGCCGCCTGGCAGCCCTGCTCACCGCCGCCGGCCTGGCCACCGCCTCGCTGGCCGCCCATGCCGAAGGCCAGATCCGCATCGCCCAGCAGTTCGGCATCGTCTACCTGCTGCTGAACGTGGCACAGGAGCAGAAGCTCATCGAAAAGCACGCCAAGGCCGCCGGCATCGACGCCAAGGTCGAGTTCCTGCAGCTGTCGGGCGGCTCGGCCGTCAACGACGCGCTGCTGTCGGGCAGCATCGACATCGCGGGGGCCGGCGTCGGCCCGCTCTTCACGCTGTGGGACCGCACCAAGGGCCGCCAGAACGTCAAGGGCGTGGCCTCGCTGGGCAACTTTCCCTACTACCTGGTCACCAACAACCCGAACGTGAAGTCCATCGCCGACTTCACCGACAAGGACCGCATCGCGCTGCCGGCCGTCGGCGTGTCGGTGCAGTCGCGCGTGCTGCAGCTGGCCTCGGCCAAGCTGTGGGGCGACAAGGACTTCGCGCGGCTCGACAAGATCAGCATCGCGCTGCCGCACCCGGATGCGGCGGCCGCCATCATCAAGGGCGGCACCGAGATCACGGGCCACTTCGGCAACCCGCCCTTCCAGGAGCAGGAACTGGCCGGCAATCCCAATGCCCGCATCGTGCTCAATTCATATGACGTGCTGGGCGGCCCGTCGTCGGCAACGGTGCTCTACGCCACCGAAAAATTCCGCGCCGAGAACCCCAAGACCTACAAGGCTTTCGTCGACGCGCTGGACGAAGCGGCCCAGTTCATCCGCCGCCAGCCCGAGCAGGCGGCCGACATCTACCTGAAGGTGAGCGGCGCCAAGACCGACCGCGCGCTGCTGCTGAAGATCATCAAGAACCCCGAGGTGCAGTTCAAGACCGAGCCGCAGAACACGCTGGCCCTGGGCCAGTTCATGCACCGCGTGGGCGCCATCAAGAACCAGCCGCAGTCGGTGAAGGACTACTTCTTCGACGACGTGCTGAATGCGCAATCCAACTGACATGACCCTGCTCCATCGACGCGACATCCTCAAGGCGGGTGCCGCCGCCGCGCTGGGCCTAGGCACTGTGGCGGCCCGCGCGGAGGGCCGCATCCGCATCGCCCAGCAGTTCGGCATCGGCTACCTGCTGCTGGACGTGGTGCGCGACCGCAAGCTGATCGAGAAACAGGCCAAGGCGCTGGGCGTGCCGGTGGTCGAGGTGGAGTGGTCGTCGATCTCCGGCGCCACGGCCATGAACGAGGCGCTACTGGCCGGCTCGCTGGACATCGTCTCGGCCGGCGTGCCGCCCATGCTCACGATGTGGGACCGCACCCGTGGCCGCCAGAACGTGAAGGCGGTGGCCGCCCTCGGCGCGCTGCCCAACTACCTGCTGAGCAACAACCCGCAGGTGCGCACGCTGAAGGACCTGGGCGCCAGGGACCGCATCGCCGTGCCGGCGGCCGGCGTGGGTTTCCAGTCGCGCGTGCTGCAGATCGAGGCGGCGCGCCTCTTCGGCCGCGAGAACTTCAAGCGGCTGGACGACATTTCCGTGAGCCTGCCGCACCCGGATGCGACGGCCGCGCTCATCAAGGGCGGCTCGGAGATCAACACCCATTTCTCCAGCGCGCCCTTCTACTACCAGGCCCTGGCCGCCAACCCGGCGGTGCACAAGGTGATCAGCAGCTACGACATCCTGGGCGGGCCGGCCACCTTCAACGTGCTCTACACCACGCAGAAGTACCGCGACGAGAACCGCCTGGTCTACAAGGCCTTCTACAACGCACTGGTGGAGGCCGAGCAGTTCATCAAGGCCGACAAGGCCGCCGCGGCCGACATCTTCATCCGCGTGCAGAACTCGCGGCTCGACCCGGCCCTGGTGCGCCGCATCGTGCAGGACCCGGAGAACGACTTCACCGTCTCGCCCCAGCGCAGCCAGGTCTATGCCGACGAGCTGTTCAAGCTCGGCGTTCTGCGCAACCAGGCGGCCTCGTGGAAGGACTTCTTCTTCGAGGAAGCCTGGAGCCGGCCGGGCAGCTGAGCCCGCGCCGCATCGCTGCATTTCCCCATCGCTCCCACGACATTCCCCAAGCCATGACCGCTGCCACCGTCGCCCTGCGAGCCACGCCCGCCCCGGCCCGCGCCGCCGCGCCCAGTCAACGGCGCCAGCCCCACCCGCCCCTGGCCCACGCCGATGCCACCGATGTCGCCCTGCTGCAGGTGCAGGGCGTGAGCCTGGAATACCGCACGCCCGAGCATGTGGTGCGCGCCACGCACCAGGTCAGCTTCGATGTGCACCAGGCCGAGCGCTTCGTGCTGCTCGGGCCCTCGGGCTGCGGCAAGAGCACGCTGCTCAAGGCCATCGCCGGCTTCATTCCGCCGGCCGAAGGCGAGATCCACCTGGATGGCCGACGCATCCAGGGCCCGGGCCCGGACCGCATCGTCGTGTTCCAGGAATTCGACCAGCTGCCGCCGTGGAAGACGGTGAAGCAGAACGTGATGTTCCCGCTGCTGGCCTCGCGCACGCTGGGACGGCGCGAGGCCGAGGAGCGCGCCCTGCACTGGCTGGACCGGGTGGGCCTGGCCCGCTTCGCCGACGTGCATCCGCACCAGCTCTCGGGCGGCATGAAGCAGCGCGTGGCCATCGCCCGCGCGCTGGCCATGCAGCCGCGCGTGCTGCTGATGGACGAGCCTTTCGCCGCCCTGGACGCGCTCACGCGCCGCCGCATGCAGGAAGAGCTGCTCGCGCTGTGGGAAGAACTGCGCTTCACCCTGCTCTTCGTCACGCATTCCATCGAGGAGGCGCTGGTGGTGGGCAGCCGCATCGCGCTGCTGTCGCCGCACCCCGGGCGCATGCGGGCCGAGATCAACAGCCACGGCTTCGACCTGGCCAGCCAGGGCAGCCCCGAGTTCCAGGCCACGGCCCAGCGCATCCACCACCTGCTGTTCGACGCGCCGCCGCATGGCGCCGACGGAGACCATCCGCAATGAGTGCCCTCCTCCCCCCGCTGCCGCCCGTGCGGCCCGAGTACGAACTCGCACTCGAACCCTTCACCGCCAGCGCCGTCGAGCGGCCCCTGCCGTGGACCACGCGGCTGTGGCGTCAGGCCTGGCTGCGCAAGGGCCTGATCCTGTTGGCGCTGGCCCTGCTGTGGGAGCTGCTGGCACGCTGGCAGGACAACGACCTGCTGCTGCCCACGGCAAGCGCCACCGCCCGCGCGCTCTTCGAGGGGCTGGCCAGCGGCGAGCTGATCGCCAAGACCGCCATCTCGCTGGGCGTGCTGGTGCAGGGCTATGCGCTGGGCGTGGGCCTGGCCTTCCTGCTGACCTCGCTGGCGGTCTCCACCCAATTGGGCCGCGACCTGCTGGGCACGCTGACCTCGATGTTCAACCCGCTGCCGGCCATCGCCCTGCTGCCACTGGCGCTGCTGTGGTTCGGCCTGGGCCAGGGCAGCCTGATCTTCGTGCTGGTGCATTCGGTGCTGTGGCCGCTGGCGCTCAACACCTATGCCGGCTTCCAGGCCGTGCCCGAGACGCTGCGCATGGCGGGCCGCAACTACGGACTGGGCGGGCTGCGCTATGTGCTGCAGATCCTGGTGCCGGCGGCGCTGCCGGCCATCCTGTCGGGCCTCAAGATCGGCTGGGCCTTCGCCTGGCGCACGCTGATCGCGGCCGAGCTGGTGTTCGGCGCCAGCTCGGGCAAGGGTGGTCTGGGCTGGTACATCTTCCAGAACCGCAACGAGCTCTACACCGACCGCGTGTTCGCCGGTCTGGCGCTGGTGGTCATCATCGGGCTGCTGGTGGAAGGGCTGGGCTTCGCGACGCTTGAGCGGCTGACGGTGCGCAAGTGGGGCCAGCAGCGGTGAAGTGATGGCCACCCCCATGCCGCTTCGCGGCTCCCCCTCTCTTGCGCCTTCGGCTTGGAGGGGGCGCACCCGGAGGCCTGGCGAAGCCAGTTCCTCGGGTGTCCTGGCGTGGCCTGCTCCGCGGCCATTCGATCGTTGGCGTTGCGCCCTGGCCGGCGCATGGACCTGCGCGAAGCCAGCCCAGCCCTCTGTGAAGACCGCCTCGTCGACAAGGGTTAACCCTTATCTCTCAGCAAATAGATAGCTAGCTAACTATATTGGAGGGCATGTCCGATGACGCCTTCTCCGCCTCCGCCGCCGATCCCGCCGAGCTGCGCACCCTCACCTTCACGCTCAACCTGCTGCAGCGCGCCTACCGCGCCGCGGCCGACCGGGCGGTGGCGCACCTCGGCATCTCGCAGGCGGCCGGCTGGGCACTGCTGACCATCGGCCGGCAGGGCGACGGCACCCGCCAGGGCGTCATCGCCGACCTGCTCGGCATCGAGGGGCCGACACTGATTCGCACCCTCGACCAGCTGGTGGGCGCCGGGCTGGTGGAGCGGCGCGAGGACCCGACCGACCGCCGCGCCCGCACGCTGCACCTGACCGAGTCCGGCGCCGCGATCCAGGCCCGCATCGAGGAAGCGCTCAATGCCCTGCGCACCGAGCTGTTCCAGGACATCCCCGCCGAGGACGTGCGCGCCTGCCTGCGCGTGTTCGGCACGCTCTGGACCCGCCTGGGCAAGGCCGACCGCGGCGGTGCCGCCTCGGAGAACTGACATGCGCCTGCCCCGTCAGCTGCCGCGCTTCAGCGCGGCCGAGATGCTTTTTTCCGCGAAATGCTTCGGCGCCGCCATGCTCGCAATGGCGGTGGCGAGCTGGGCCGGCCTCCCGCGTCCCTTCTGGGCGCTGATGACCACCTACATCGTCGCCAACCCGCTGGCCGGCGCGGTGCGCTCCAAGGCGGTGTTCCGCCTGCTCGGCACGCTGCTCGGGTGTGCGGCCACGCTGCTGCTGGTTCCGGCCCTGGTGGATGCGCCCGAGCTGCTCACGCTGGCACTGGCCCTGTGGGTGGCGCTGTGCCTGTTCGTCTCGCTGCTCGACCGCACGCCCCGCGCCTACCTCTTCATGCTGGCCGGCTACTCGGCGGCCCTCATCGGCTTTCCGTCGGTGGGCGCACCGCTGGGCGTGTTCGACACCGCCTCGGCCCGCGTGCAGGAGATCGCCATCGGCATCGTCTGCGGCACGCTGGTGCACAGCCTGGTGTGGCCGGTGGGCATGGCGCCCACGCTCGTCGGGCTGGTGGACCACACGCTGGCCGATGCCGCCGCCTGGCTGCGCGGCATGGTGCAGCCTGCGCCCTCTGCCGCCGCCGGCCGGCAGGCCGCGCGCCGCAAGCTGGCCGGCGACATCTCGCAGCTGCGCGTGATGGCCACGCACGTGCCCTTCGACACCAGCCACCTCAAGTGGACGGCCTCGGCCGTGCGGGCCCTGCAGCACGAGGTGGCGGCGCTCACGCCCTTCGCCTCGGCCGTGGACGACCGCCTCCAGGCGCTGCGCGATGCCGACGGGCGCCTGCCGGCCGATGTGGAACGCACCGTGGGCGAGGTGCTCGCCCGCCTGGCCGACAACGGCCGCACGGCGCCCGGCACCGCGCCCGCGCCCCTGCCCGACGCCGAACTGGCCGCGCTCCACGCCGCCGCGCGGAGCCTGGGCGACACCACGCCCCACGCCGATGCCTGGACCCGGGCCCTGCGCACCGGCCTGGCCGTGCGGCTGGAGGCCCTGATCGACGCCTGGGCCGCCTGCGTGCGGTTGCGCCAGCACATCGACGCCGGCCTGGCCGGCCGCCCCGTGCCGCTGTCTGCCGCCGCCGGCCGCAGTGCCCCGGCCGCCCGCGAGGTGCTGCATCGCGACGTGGGCATGGCCGCATGGTCCGCCCTGGCGGCGGCGTTGGCCATCTGTCTGTGCTCCGCCTTCTGGATCCTCACCGGCTGGCCCGGCGGCGCCGCCATGGCCATGATGGCCGCGGTCTTCTGCTCCTTCTTCGCGGGCATGGACGACCCGGCGCCCTCGATCTACGCCTTCCTGAAGGTGCTGCTGCTGTCGCTGCCGCTCGCCGCCCTGTACGTGCTGGTGCTGATGCCGCTGGTGGTGGACCTGACCACGCTGGCCCTGGTGTGCGCCCCGGCCTTCCTGGTGCTGGGCGTCTACCTGGGCCGGCCGGCCACCTTCATGAAGGCGATGGCGCTGCTGCTGTCGGGCGTGATCGGTACGCTCTCGCTGCACGACACCGGCCAGGCCGACTTCGCCAGCTTCCTCAACGCCATGATCGGCCAGGTGCTGGGCGTCGCCGCGGCGGCCGTGGTGACGGCGCTGGTGCGTTCGGTGAGCGCCGACTGGGGCGCGCGCCGCATCCAGCGCATGACCTGGCGCGAACTGGGCCGCCTGCCGCGACAGGCCGACGACGCGCAGGCCCGGCTGCATGCGGCGCGCGTGCTGGACCGCATCGGCCTGCTGGCGCCGCGCATCGCGCAGGCCGGCGGCACGGTCGATGGCGTGAATGCCGACGACGCGCTGGTGGACCTGCGCATCGGCACCGACCTGCATGCCCTGCGCCGCCATGCCGCGCTGCTGCCGGGCCGGCTCGGCCCCGACATCCTGGCGCAGGTGGCGCGGCTGTTCCGCGAGCATCCCGCGGGCCTGACCACCGGCCAGGCCGCGCAGGACCGGCCAGCGCTGGCCGACGGCATCGACCAGGCCCTGCGCGCGCTGCTGCCCACCGAGGCCGCGGCCTCGCCGGCCGCTCAGGTCGAAGACCGCCGCGCGCTGCTGGCCGCCCTGGTCGGCCTGCGCCGCAATCTCTATCCCACGCGGCCCTGGACGGCCGCACCTTCCACGACCGAGGAGGCTTTCGCATGACGGGCGAAGCCACGTTCTACGGGGTCTACGTGCCCTGGCTGCTGGTGCTGGCCGTGGTGGCCTGGGGCCTGTGCTGGGGCGCGCGCCGCCTGCTGGGCACGCTGGGCGTCTACCGCTGGGTCTGGCACAGCGCCCTCTTCGATACCGCCCTCTATGTGCTGATCCTCTTTCTGCTGGTCCGGCTCACTGCCGGCCAAGGATTCCTCTCATGACCACGACAACGACGACGACACGAACCCGCGCCCTGGCGGCGCAGACGGCCCGGGTGCTGCTGACCCTGGGCATGGTGGCCCTGGCCGTCTGGGCCGGCCTGCGCCTGTGGGACCACTACGAACTCGCACCCTGGACCCGCGACGGCCGCGTGCGCGCCAATGTCGTGCAGGTGGCGCCCGACGTGTCGGGCCTGGTGAGCGCCGTGCGCGTGCAGGACAACCAGCCGGTCAAGGCCGGCGACGTGCTGTTCGAGATCGACCCGGCGCGCTTCGCCCTTGCCGTGCAGCAGGCCCGCGTGGGCGTGCAGTCGGCGCAGGTGGGCCTGGCCCAGGCCCGCCGCGAGGACGCCCGCAACGCCAGCCTGTCGGACCTGGTGCCGCGCGAGCTGCGCGAGCAGTCGCGTGCCCGGGCGGACGCGGCGGCTGCCACCCTGGCCCGCGCCCAGGTCGAGCTGCACACGGCCGAGCTCAACCTGCAGCGCGCCACGGTGCGCGCGCCGGTCGACGGCTGGGTCACCAACCTGGAGCTGCGCACCGGCGCCTATGCCGCCGCCGGCCGCGGCGCCATGGCCGTGGTGGACCGCGGCTCCTTCTACGTCGAAGGCTATTTCGAAGAGACCAAGCTGGCCCGCATCCACCCCGGCGACGCCGTGCGCGTGACGCCGATGGGCAGCCGCGTGCCGCTGGTCGGCACGGTGCAGAGCATTGCCGCCGGCATCGCCGACCGCGACCGCTCCACCGGCGCCAACCTGCTGCCCAGCGTCAACCCCACCTTCAACTGGGTGCGCCTGGCGCAGCGCGTGCCGGTGCGTGTGCAGCTGGACGCGCAGCCGGGCGCCGCCGCCCTGGTGGCCGGCCAGACCGTGCTGGTCGAGGTGGTGCGGCCCGCGGATGCCCGGCATGCCGCCGTACGCCAGGGAGACCCGACATGAGCCGCCTGCGCCATTCCTCCCTTGCCCGCCCGATGACCACTTTCGCCCGCCGTGCGCCGGCGCTGCTGGCCGCGCTGGTCCTCGCCGGCTGCGGCAGCCTGACCGTCGGCCCCGACTACCAGGTGCCCGCCCAGGCCGCCGTGCAGAACCCAGCCGCGGCGCAGCCCTTCCGCGAGGCCCAGGCGCCCGATGCCGGCGCCGCGGTCGTCGCCGAGCCGCTGCCGGCGCGCTGGTGGCACCTGTTCCGCGACCCCACGCTCGACACGCTGGTGCAGGAGGCGCTGGCCCACAACACCGACCTGCGCGTGGCCGCCGCCAACCTCGAGCGCCAGCAGGCCGCCGAGGTGCAGGTGCGTGCCGAGGAGAAGCCGCAGCTGTCGCTCTCCGGCGGGCCGGCCTTCGGCCATGTGTCGGGCCTGTCCGAGCTGGCGCCCGGCTTCAGCCCGCCCGACCAGTTCGCCTACAGCCTGGGCGCGGGCCTGTCGTACCAGATCGACGTGGTGGGCGAGCTGCGCCGCGCGGCCGAGGCGGCACGCGCCGACACCGCGGCCGCCGCGGCCGCCGTGGACCTGGCCCGCGTCAACGCGGCAGCCGGCACGGCACGCGCCTATGCCACCGCCTGCGCCACCGGCCAGCAGCTGAAGGTGGCCGAGCGCTCCGTCGCCCTGCAGCAGCAACAGCTGACGGTGGTGCAGCGCCTGCACGATGCCGGTCGTGCCGGTGCCACCGACCTCGCGCGCTCGCGCTCGCTGCTGGCCCAGCTGCAGGCCGCGCCACCGGCGCTGCGGGCGCAGCGCCAGGCCGCGCTGTACCAATTGGCGGCCTGGCTGGGCCGCACGCCGGGCGCACTGCCCGCCGAGGTGCAGCAATGCGCCACCGTGCCCCAGGTGGCCGGGGCGCTGCCGGTGGGCGATGGCGCGGCCCTGCTGCGACGCCGGCCCGACATCCGCCGCAGCGAGCGGCAACTGGCCGCGGCCACGGCCCGCATCGGCGTGGCCACGGCGCAGCTCTATCCCAAGGTGTCGCTCGGTCTGTCGGCCACCTCGGCCGGGCCGGCCAACGACTTCCTGGGCCGCGACACCTTCGCCTGGAATCTCGGTCCGCTGATCCGCTGGAGCGTGCCCAACACCGGGGCCGCCCGCGCCCGCATCGCCGGGACCGAAGCCTCGGCCCGCGCGGCGCTGGCCAGCTTCGACGGCACGGTGCTGCAGGCACTGCGGGAGACCGAGACCGCCCTGTCCGCCTACCGGCAGGCGTTGATCGGCGTGGAGGCCCTCACGCGCGCCCGCGACGACAGCGCCCAGGTGGCCAGCCAGGCGCAGCGCCTGTACGTGGGCGGGCGCAGTGCCTACCTCGACACGCTGGATGCGCAGCGTTCGCTCGCCAGTGCCGAGGCCAGCCTGGCCGCCGCGCAGACCCGCGTGGCGCAGGAGCAGGTCGCGGTCTTCATGGCGCTGGGCGGCGGCTGGGAGCGGCCGCAGGAGTAGCCTGCCCGGGCGGCCTCAGAGCAGCTTCTCGGGCGTGATCGGCAGCTCGCGCACCCGCCGCCCGGTCGCGTGGTAGACCGCGTTGGCGATGGCCGCCGGAATGCCCACCATGCCCAGCTCGCCCATGCCCTTGACGCCCAGCGGGTTGACGATAGCGTCGTCCTCTTCCACGAAGATGGTCTCGATGGCGTGGATGTCCGCATTCACCGGCACGTGGTAATGCTGCAGGTTGGCGTTGACGATCCGGCCGTAGCGGTGGTCCACCTCGGTGGCCTCCTCCAGCGCCATGCCGATGCCCCAGACCACGCCGCCGATCTCCTGGCTGTGCGAGGCCAGCGGGTTGAGGATGCGCCCGCAGGCGCTGACCTCGATCACCCGCGTGACCTTGACCGTGCCCAGGTCCGGGTCCACCTTCACCTCCACGAACTGTGCCCCATGCGCGAGCGAGGTGTACTTCTGCCGCTCGGCCGAAGGCTTGGCCTCGAAGGTTTCGGTGACCTGATCCAGCCCCGCCGCCTGCATCAGCGGGCCCACGGCGATGCTGCGTGAGGGGTCCGCCTTGAGCCGCAGCCGGCCGTCCATCAGCTCGACCTGCGCGGCAGTGGCACCGGCCAGCGGCGAGCCGGCCTGCCGTTGCGCCATGGCCAGCAACCGGCCCGTGACCGCCAGCGCGGCTCCCCGCACCGCCGAGCCCACGCTCGACGTCGTCCACGAGCCGCCCTGCGCCGGCGCCTTCGGCTGGCGCGTGTCGCCCAGCTCGAACTGCACCTGCTCCAGCCGCGTGCCCAGGAACTCCGCCGCGATCATCGTCATGACGGTGTAGGTGCCCGGACCGATGTCGCTGGTGGCGCTGCCCACGCGCGCGGTGCCGTCGCTGCGGTAGCTGACGCGGGCGCTGGCGGGCATCTGCATCGCGCCCCAGACGCTGGAGGCCATGCCCCAGCCCACCAGCAGCCGGCCATCGCGCATGGAGCGCGGCTCGGGGGTGCGTCGCGACCAGCCGAACTTCTCGGCGCCCAGCCGATAGCACTCGCGCAGTGCCTTGCTGGAGAACGGCTTGCCGCTGTCCGGGTCGGTCTCGGCATAGTTGGCCAGCCGCAGGGCCAGCGGGTCCATGCCGAGCGCGTAGGCGAGCTCGTCCATGGCGCTTTCGAGCGCGAACATGCCGCTCACCGCGCCCGGCGCGCGCATCCAGGTGGGCGTGGCCAGGTCGGTCGCCGCCACCTTCAGCGGCGCATCCAGGTTGGGGCAGGCATAGACCTGCCGGGTGAACTGCGTGGTGGAGTCCGAGAAGGTGTCGAAGGACGAGGTGTTGTGGAAGGCCTGGTGCACCATGGCCTGCAGCCGCCCGTCGCGGCCTGCTGCCAGGGCCACCTTCTGGATGGTCTCGGGCCGGTACCCGTGGCCGGTGAACATCTGCGTGCGGGTGTAGACCACCTTGACCGGCCGCCGCAGCGCCCGCGCCGCCATGGCCGTGAGCGACGGGTAGTAGTTGGGCTTGAGCGAGGCACCGAAGGCGCCGCCGACGAAGGGCGAGACCACGCGCACCTTGTTCGCCGGCACGCCGAAGGCTTCGGCCAGGTGCTGGCGCACGCCATACACCTCCTGCGTCTTGTCGAACAGCGTGAGCTGCTCGCCTTCCCAGTGGGCGATGGCGGCATGGGGCTCCATCGGGTTGTGGTGCTCGATGGGGATGCGGTATTCGGCCTCGACCTTGACCGCCGCGGTGCGCAGCGCGCCCTGCGCATCGCCCCGCGGGCCGGGCTTCCCGGACTTGGGATCGAGGCGGGCACGGTCCAGCACGGCGGCCAGGTCGGTCTGGTGCGGCTCGGCCTGGTAGTCCAGGCGCACCAGGCGGGCGGCATGGCGGGCCTGCTCGTAGCTTTCGGCCACCACCAGCGCCACTGGCTGCCCGCTGAAGAACACACGGTCCGTCTGCAGCGGCCAGGCCCAGCCGTCGGGACTGGCGCCGGCCTTGCCCAGGCGCCCGGCATTGAGGTGGGTGAACACGCGCACCACGCCCGGCGAACCTTCGGCCTCGGCCGTGTCGACGCGGGTGATGCGGCCCTTGGCCACGGTGCTCAGCACCAGGAAGCCGTAGGCCAGGTTCGGCAGCTGGAACTCGGCGGCGTACTTCGCCTGGCCGGTGACCTTGGCGATGCCGTCGACACGGGGGGTTTCCTTGCCCAGATAGCGAGCCATGTCCAGTCTCCGTCAGGCGAGGCGCGAAGCCCGCATCAATGCACGCTCGACCGCACGGCGGCCCAGTTCGACCTTGTAGGCGTTGTGCGCCAGGGGCCGGGCCTCGGCCAGCGCCGCCTCACCGGCGCGGCGGAAGGCCTCCGGTCCGGCGGGCTGGCCCACCAGGGCCGCCTCGGCCGCAGCACTGCGCCAGGGCATGTGCGCGACGCTGCCGAGCACCACCCGTGCCTGGCGGATGCGGTTGCCGTCCATGTCCAGCGCGGCGGCCACCGCCACCATGGCAAAGGCGTAGGAGGCGCGGTCGCGCACTTTCAGGTAGTGCGAATTGCGGGCGAATGCCGCCGCGGCCACGGGCAGCTCGACGCCCAGGATCAGGTCGCCCGGGGCCAGCGTGGTGTCGCGGTCGGGCGCGTTGCCGGGCAGTCGGTGCAGCTCGCCGATGGGCATCAGCCGCTCCGCACCCGAGGCCGCGCGCACGCGCACAGAGGCATCAAGCGCATACAGCGCATTGGCCATGTCGCCGGGGTAGGTCGCCACGCAGGCCTCGCTCCAGCCCAGCACGGCATGGATGCGGTTGAGCCCCTCGCGCGCCGCGCAGCCGCTGCCGGGCTGGCGCTTGTTGCAGGGCATGGCGGTGTCGTAGAAGTAGTTGCAGCGGGTGCGCTGAAGCAGGTTGCCGCCGTTGGTCGCCATGTTGCGCAGCTGTCCGGACGCGCCGGCCACGATGGCCTGGCTGAGCAGCGGGTAGTGCTCGCGCACCATCGGGTGATTGGCCGTCTCGGTGTTGGTGGCCAAGGCGCCGAGCGACAGGCCGGCGCGGGTGCGCTCGATCTGCCCCAGCGGCAGGCGGCGGATGTCGATGACGCGGGGCGGGCGCTCCACGTCCTCCTTCATCAGGTCCAGCAGGTTGGTGCCGCCTGCGAGGAAGCGGCTGCCGGGCGCCTGCAGCGCGGCGGCGGCGCCGGCCGCGGCATCGTCGGCGCGGACGTATTCAAACGGTCTCATGGCCGTCCTCCCGGCGCACTGCCGCCAGTTGCGTCTCGGTGGCGAAGGACCAGGTCTGTGCGCGCGGCGCACCGCCCTGCACCTCCTGGATGGCCGCCACGATGCCCGGGTAGGCGCCGCAGCGGCAGATGTTGCCGCTCATGCGTTCCTTGATTTCGTCGTCGCCGAGGCGGCCGACCGGGCGGCCGACGTCCTCGCTCACGTGGCTCACGTCGCCGCGCCGGGCCTCCGCCAGCATGCCCACCGCCGAGCAGATCTGGCCCGGCGTGCAGTAGCCGCACTGGAAGGCGTCGTGCCGGATGAACGCGGCCTGCATGGGATGCAGCTGGCCGCCCTGGGCCAGCCCCTCGATGGTGGTGACCTCGCGGCCCTCGAGCGTGGCGGCGAGTGTCAGGCAGGACAGCACGCGCTGTCCGTCGACCAGTACGGTGCAGGCACCGCACTGGCCCTGGTCGCAGCCCTTCTTGGTGCCGGTGAGGGCCAGCCGCTCTCGCAGGGCGTCGAGCAGGACCGTGCGTGAATCGAGCTCCAGCGCGCGGGCCTCGCCGTTGATGCGTACGTTGACGCGCACGGCGTTCTGCACGCGGATGGGCGCGGTCACGGCATCGGGTGCGGCCGGCATCTGGGCATAGGCCGCCTCGGTCGCCAGCAGGTTCGCAGCGAAGGCGCCGACGCCGCCCGCGGCCGTCTGCATCATGAAGACACGGCGGGCCTGCCCGACGGTGCCGAGCGGCGGCATGTCGTGCAGCAACGCCGCTTCGTCGGCGCTCAGTTCTTCGCCACCGTCTGGATCGTGGGGTGTGGGATCGTGGGCCATGTCGCACTCCGTCGAGGCCGTTGGGCGCAATGCGCCGGCTGCGGATGTGACATTGCCCGAGAGCGACGGCAGACCCGCACCACGCCGCAGGCTGCAATCTGCGACGACGCAGAGCGTGCCATCCAGACACCGGACGGCTCAGGCAGAGCCAACCCGCGAACGTGTCGGCGGGCATGCTGCGAGCGCGCCGGACGGCGCGACGCGCTTGGGTGGCGCGATGGGATCAGCGGAAGGCGGCGACCTCGGGGCCCTTCACCGCCACGCGCAGCGAAGCGGCGTCGCCCCGCGTGGGAGTCGGGACGAGGCGCAATTCAGCGTTCCCCGCGATCTTCCGTGCGTTGAGGATGTTCGCGTGCCGTCCGGCTGCCGGCGCCACATGTGCCGGTCCCATCGGCGACGGGCGCGGATCTGCCGTGAACAGCGGGATGCCCAGCGCACTGCTGGTGGGCACGGTGGCATCGGAAGCGGCCTGCGCCGCGGCGCCGCCGCAGAGCCCCAATCCCAACAAGGTCGCCCCCAGCCACCGCCAGCGTCGTCCATGCGCCTCGTATCGGGAAGATGAACCCATGAGCTTGCCGATGTGCATGACGACCTCCTGATCGGTGCCGGCCGTGGCACGAGAGACCCCATCCAACGCGACCGTGCCTGCACTGTCGATCCCCGTCTTTTCCGTGCATGTCGGCAGCCTCGGCCGGCGCCTGTAGGCCGCCAAGCGACAGGCCACGTCGCCCCACACGCAGGGCCGCGTCGGCCAGGGGGCATTTAGACTGGCGGCAATCCAACACACGGCAGCGCCTCGCGGCGCCCGCACAGACCCATGACAGCACGTGCCTCGAGCGTCGAAGCACTGGAAGCAGAAATCGCGCGCCTGACCCAGGAACGCCAGGACCTCGAACGCCAGCAGCAGCAACTGCGGGTGGACGGACTCAGGAACCTCGTCGACGATTTCGCCCAGAAGCTGGGCGCCGCCGGCTTCAGCCTCCAGGACGGCATCGAAGCGCTGCAGGTGCGCGCCCGCCCCGCGCCGCCGCCGGCCGATCAGCCGGTGCGGCATTCGGTCATCAAGCCCGCGCCCTTCGTGACCGCGCCCAAGTCGCAGCCGCGTCCGCCCATGGACGCGGTGCACCTGCGGGCGCAGAGCGTGCTGGGCAGCGACGCCATCGACTGGCTCAAGCGCGCCCATCCGCTGCTGGGCGGCATGACGCCCGCCCAGATGGCGACCACGCCGCGTGGCGAGGAAAAGGTACTGGCGCTGCTGGCCGCCTACGCCCGCGGGGCCTGAGACGACTTCTTCCTAGCCGGCGCCCTCGGCGTCGCCGCGTTTCGCCCCAGCTGGTGCAGCAGCTCGGCCCGCAGCGCGGCCGCCACCGCAGCGGCGGCCGTCGACAGGCTGCGCTCCTGTCGCATCACCTGGCCAATGGGCCGCTCGACATCCGGCGCCGTCAGCCGCCGCTGCACCACCGGCCCGCCCAGCGCCACCTGCGCCGCCAGGGCGGGCAGCACCGACACCCCCAGCCCGGCCGCCACCATCGCATTGATGGTGGCCAGGTGCTCCACCTCGAAACGCGGCGCGAAGCGCTGCCCCAATGAGAGCAGCGCCGCCTCGGCGTACTGCCGCACGCTGGTGGGTGCGGGCATCGAGATGTGCGGCAGGCCCGCCACCTCGGCCCAGCGCAGCGGGCCGCGCCGCGTAGCCAGCGCATGGTCCGCGGGCAGCAGCAGCACCAGCGGATCGCTGGCCAGCGTCTCGTAGGCCAGATCGGCATAGGCCGGGTTCTCGGCCGTGAGCGCGAAGTCGACCTGGCCCGCGCGCACCAGGTCGAAGGAGGCACCCGACAGCGAATCGACCACGCCCAGCTGCACGCCCGGGTGCGCCGCCATGAAGCGCGCGAACACCGGCGGCACCACCGTCGCCGCCAGCGAGGGCAGCGCCGCGATGCGCACCCGGCCCTCGCGCAGCTCGACCACGTCGCGCACCGCGCTGGCGGCCGTCTCGGCCTGCGCCCGCAGGATGCGGGCATGCGCCATCAGGGCCTGGCCGGCGTCGGTGAGCTGCACGCTGCGCGTGCTGCGGGCGAAGAGCCGCGCGCCCAGCGTCTCCTCCAGCCGGCCGATCACGCCCGACACAGCCGACTGCGATAGGTGCACCCGCGCCGCCGCGCGCCGGAAGTTCAGCGTCTCGGCCAGCTCGATGAAGACCTGCAGTTCGCGCAGCGAAAGATTGATCATGATTGCCGATCAGTCTATCGGGCAATAGCGTTGGACCGATCACTGGCGCCTTCCTAGACTGCGCCGCCATGACGACCCCTTCCCTCCCCCGCGCCCCGGGCACTGCCGTGATCGGCGGCGGCACCATGGGCGCCGACGTCGCCGTGGTGCTCAGCCGCGGCGGCCTGCCCGTCACCCTGGTGGAACGCGATGCCGCCAAGGCCGCCCGTCTGCCGGCCTACATCGGCGCCCAGCTCGAAATCGCTGGCTGCGCGGCACATGCCGGGCCGATCACCGTGGTGCAGCAGCTGGAGGCGGTGGCCTGGGCCGGCATCGGGCTGGTGGTCGAATGCATCGTCGAGCAGCTGGCGCCCAAGCAGCAGCTCTTTGCCCGGCTGGTCGAGCTGGCCCCGCCCTCGGCCCTGCTCACCAGCAACAGCTCGGGCCTGCCCATCAGCCGCATCGCCGACGGCCTGCCCACGCGCGGGCGCATGTTCGGCCTGCATTTCTTCATGCCCGCGCACCTGGTGCCGCTGGTGGAGGTGGTCTTGGGCCCCGACAGCGACGCCGACGCCGCCCAGGCCCTGATGCAGACCATGCGCCGCTGTGCCAGCGTGCCCGTGCTGGTGCGCAAGGACCGGCCGGGTTTCCTGGCCAACCGGCTGCAGCATGCGCTGGCGCGCGAGGCCTTCGCGCTGCTGGACGACGGTGTGGCCAGTGCCGAGGACATCGATGCCGCGGTGCGCTTCGGCTTCGGCTTCCGCTTCCTGGCGGCCGGGCCGATCCTGCAGCGCGACCATGCGGGGCTGGACGTGCACTGCGCCGCCGCCGCCACCATCTACCCCAGCCTGTGCAACGACGACCAGCCCGCGAAGGTGCTTCAGCAGCAGGTGCAGGCCGGCCGCGTGGGCATGAAGGCCGGCGCCGGCTTCAGCGACTGGCCCGAGGCCGAGCGCATCGCCGAGCGCGCCCGCTACGACCGCCTGCTGCGCGCCGGTCTGCGGCTGCTGGCCGACGAACTGCCACCGCTGCCTGCTGCAGCCGGCACTCCTTCCTCCGACCGGAACCCGACGTGAACGCCGATCCCCTCATCCTCACCGTGGCGCCCAACGGCGCCTACAAGCAGCACAGCGACCATCCGGCCGTGCCGCTCACGCCCCAGGCGCTGGCCGACACCGCCCGCCGCTGCCTGGACGCCGGCGCCGCCATGCTCCACCTGCACATCCGCGATGCCGAGGGCCGCCACAGCCTGGACGTCGAGGGCTACCGCGAGGCCCTGCGCGTGGTGCGCCAGGCCGTGGGCGACGCGATGGTGCTGCAGGTCACCAGCGAGGCGGCGCGCGTCTACGAGGCGCCGCAGCAGATCGCCATGGTGCGCGAGCTGCAGCCCGAGGCCGTCTCCATCGGCCTGCGCGAGGTGGACGTGCCGGCCGTCGGCGAGGCCGGTCTGGCCGCCTTCTTCGGCGAACTGGCGGCGCGCGGCACCATGGTGCAGGTGATCCTCTACGACGCGGCCGACGTGGCACGCTGGCAGGCCCTGCGCGCGGCCGGCACCATTCCCGACGCGCCGTGGTTCCTGCTCTTCGTGCTGGGCCGCTACAGCGCGGGCCAGACCTCCGACCCGCGGGACCTGCTGCCCTTCCTGGCCGCGCATGGCGACGGCCCCGAGCCCTGGGCCGTGTGCGCCTTCGGCCCCACCGAGCAGGCCTGCGTCACCGCCGCGGCGGCCTTCGGTGGCCATGCGCGCGTGGGCTTCGAGAACAACCTGCGGCTGCGCGACGGCAGCCTGGCGCCGGACAACACCGCCCTGGTGGCGCAGGCCGCCGAGGCCGCGGCCACGCTCGGCCGGCCGCTGGCGACCGCCGCGCAGATCCGCGCGCGCTTCAGGCCGCGCTGACGCCCCATCCCCCCACCACAACAACCGGAGACTCCCCATGATCGATCGCCGCCAATGGCTGGCAGGCACGGCCGCCGGCCTGCTCGCCCCCTCCTTCGCCTTTGCCCAGTCGGACGCAGCCAAGGGCCCCGTGCGCATCGTGGTGCCCTACCCGCCCGGCGGCCCCACCGACCTGATGGCGCGGCTGCTGCAGCCGCAGCTGCAGCGCCGGCTGGGCACCACCGTCATCGTCGACAACCGCGGCGGCGCGGGCGGCAACCTGGGCAGCGCTTATGTGGCGCGGCAGGCCCCGGCCGATGGCCTGACGCTGCTGCTTGCGGCCAGCGGGCCGATGGCGGTCAATGCGGCGCTCTACAAGTCCATGCCCTTCAATGCGCAGGACGACCTGCTGCCGGTGGTGCAGCTGTCGGCCTTCCCGCTGGTGCTGGAGGTGCATCCCTCGGTCAAGGCGCGCACGCTGAAGGAATTCATCGCCTATGCGGGCAGCCAGAAGGCGCCACTGAACTTCGCCTCGGCCGGCAGCGGCACGCCGCAGCACCTGGCGGGCGAGCTGTTCGCGCGGGAGGCCAAGGTGCCGCTCACGCATGTGCCCTACCGCGGCGCCGGCCCGGCCCTCAACGACGTGCTGGGCGGCCAGGTGCCGCTGATGTTCGACATCCTGGCCAGCTCGCTGCAGCACCTGCAGGCGGGCAAGCTGATGCCCATCGCCGTCACGTCGGCCACGCGCAGCCCCGCGCTGCCGCAGGTGCCCACCATGGCCGAGGCGGGGCTGCCCGGCTTCGAGGTGACCGCTTGGCACGGCATCGCCGTGCGCAGCGGCACGCCGGCCGCCACGGTGCAGCGGCTCAATGCCACCTTCCTGGACATCTTTGCCGACCCGGCCTTCCGCAAGTCGTGGGAGGCGCTGGGCACCCCTGTGGTGGCGGGCACGCCCGAGGCCTTCGGCCAGCTGATCCGCAGCGAGACCGCGCGGCTGGGCCGCATCGTGCGAGAGACGGGGGCGACGGCCGACTGACCGGGCTCGCCCACCGGCACGAAGGCCGGCGCTGATCCGGGGCGGCATGGCCCGCGTAGGACGTCGCAAGCCCCACTGCCGCCTTCGCGCCCGCCGCCATGACCGCTTCGAACGCCCTGCGTCCTCTTGCCCTTGTGCTGCCCGGCCTGCTGTGCGCCGAGCTGGCGTTGGCTCAGGACCGCGACACCGCCACGCCCGACGCCGCCCCTGGCGCCCGCGGCGGGCGGGTCACGCTGGGCGGCTTCGCGATCGACCGCCACGAGGTCACGATCGCGCGCTTCGCGCAATTCGTGCAGGCCACCGGCCGCACGACCGCGGCCGAACGCGATGGCGGCGGCTTTGAATGGGGCAGCGGGTGGGAGCGCCGGCCCGGCTGGAACTTCCGCCGCCCCTTCGGCGACAGCGCCGCGCCCCAATGGCCCGCCGTGCATGTGAGCTGGTCCGAGGCCCGCGACCACTGCGCCTGGGCCGGCGGCCGCCTGCCCACCCGCGCCGAATGGACCCAGGCCGCCTACACCGAGCAGGGGCCGGGCACCGCCGCCGGCTTCACCGTCGGGCGCACCTATCCCTACCCGACCGGTGACTCGCCCGAAGGGGCCAACACCAATGGCGCCGACCGCTGGCCCCGCCTGGCACCGGTCGGCGAGACCCGCATCGGCGTCAACGGCCTGCACGACATGGGCGCCAATGCCTGGGAATGGCTGGCCGACCGCGAGGGCGACACCGCCCTCACCGCGGGCGGCTCCTGGTGGTATGGCCCGCCGCAGATGCAGGCCGGCGCCATGCAGTGGAAGCCGGCGGACTTCTACGTCGTCTACATCGGCTTTCGCTGCGCCTACGACCTGACCCGGGGCTGAGCGGCGCCACCGCCGCCTCCTCGCCCTGGCCACGGCTATACCAAGGTATAGCCAGCCCATCCCTCATGTCCGTGGCCCCAGCCCATCGCGCAGTGGCCTTGGCGCGCAGGGGCGGCGACCATTCCCGGCTCGGTCGGCGACGACGCCTGCCCGCACGCACACCGGCCGCGCCCGGGTCCCCTTGCTCGTCTCGCCCGGAACACGCCCATGAAGCCGATCCCCGCCCTCGCTTTTCTGCTGTGCCTGGCCACGCTCGCCGGCTGCGATGCCGGCCGCTCCGCGCCCGCCGCCCCTCCCCCAGTTGCGCCCACCGACGGGGCGCTCCAGCACCGGGACACCGTCATCCGCGTGCCCGAAGGCTCGCCTCTGCGACAAGCCCTGGTGGTCGCCCCCGTGGCACCGCAGCCCTTCGCCCCGACGCTCGAAGCGCCCGGCACCATCGAGGCGGCCCCCGAGCGGCTGGTCAAGATCGTGCCGCCACTGGCCGGCCGCATCGTGCGGCTGCATCACCAGCTGGGCGATGCGGTGAAGGCGGGCGACCCGCTGGTCACACTGGACTCGCCCGACCTGGGCGCGGCCTACCGGGACGACGCCAAGGCCCAGGCCGCGCTGCTGCAGGCGCGGCAGGATTTCGAGCGCCAGCAGACGCTGAATCAGGCCGACATCGCCGCCGCCCGGGACCTGCAGGCCGCCCGCCAGACACTCACCGCCGCCGAGAGCGACGCGCGCGCCGCGCGCGAGCGCCTGGCGCAGCTGGGCGCGCCGGTGGATGCCGCATCGCGCCGCGAGTACGTGCTGCGCGCCCCCATCGCGGGCCGCGTGGTCGACATGAGTGGGGCGCTGGGCGGCTACTGGAACGACACCACGGCCTCGCTGATGACCGTGGCCGACCTCTCCACCGTCTGGCTGGCGGCCAGCGTGCCCGAGAAGGACATCGCCGCCCTGTCGGCCGGCCAGGCGGTGCACATCGCGCTCGATGCCTACCCGGGCCGCCGTTTCGAAGGCAAGGCGCGCTACATCGCCGACCTGGTGGATGCCGACACCCGCACCGTGCGCGTGCGCGTGGCCATCGACAACCGCGAGCGGCTGTTCAAGCCCGGCATGTACGCCCATGCCACGCTGGAAGGGCCCACGCGGCCAGCCCTGCTGATCCCGGCCACCGCCGTGCTGCAGAGCGGGCTGGCCACGCGCGTCTTCGTCGAGCAGGCGCCCTTCCAGTACGAGTCGCGTCTGGCGGTGCTGGGCCGCTCGGCCGACGACAAGGTCGAGGTCGTCTCGGGCCTGAAGGCCGGCGAGCGCATCGTGGTGCGGGGCGGGGTGCTGCTCAATGATTGAGAAGCTCGTCACCCTCGCCTTCCAGCGGCGTGGCATCGCGTGGCTGCTGTTCGTCTTCGTCGCGCTCTACGGCTGGTGGAGCTGGAAGCAACTGCCCATCGAGGCCTATCCGGACATCGCCGACGTCAGCTCGCAGATCGTCACGCAGGTACCCGGCCTGGGCGCCGAGGAGGTGGAGCAGCAGATCACCGTGCCGCTGGAGCGCGCGCTGCTCGGCACGCCCGGCATGCACGTGCTGCGCTCGCGCAGCCTGTTCGCGCTGTCGCTGATCACCGTCGTCTTCGAGGACGGCACCGACGGCTACTTCGCCCGCCAGCGGCTGCAGGAGCGCATCAACGCGGTCACCCTGCCCTACGGCGCCACGCCGGGGCTGGATGCCTACACCTCGCCCACCGGCGAGATCTACCGCTACACGCTCGAATCGAAGACGCGCAGCCTGCGCGAGCTGTCGGAGCTGCAGTTCTGGACCGTGATCCCCCGCCTGAAGAAAGCCACCGACGTGGTGGACGTGGCCAACTTCGGCGGCCTCACGACCCAGTTCATGCTGGAGCTGGACCCCGACCGGCTGCAGCAGTACGACCTGTCGCTGCAGGAGGTGAAGGACGCGCTCAACAACAACAACGCCACCGGCGGCGGCAGCATCGTGGACCGCGGTGAGCAAAGCTACGTGGTGCGCGGCGTGGGCCTGCTGCGCTCGCTGGACGACATGGGCAACGTGGTGGTCAAGACCAAGGCCGGCGTGCCCGTGCTGGTCAAGGACCTGGGCAAGCTGGCCTATGGCAATGTCGAGCGGCGCGGCGTGCTGGGCAAGGACGCCAACCCCGACACGATCGAAGGCATCGTGCTGCTGCTGAAGGACCGCAACCCCTCCACGGCGCTGGCCTCGGTGCACGAGGCGGTGCAGGACCTCAACGACCACCTCCTGCCCAAGGACGTGAAGGTGGTGCCCTACCTGGACCGCACCTCGCTGATCGACGCCACGCTGCACACCGTGTCGTCCACGCTAATGGAGGGCATGGTGCTGGTGGCGGTGGTGCTGCTGCTCTTCCTGGGCAGCCCGCGCGCGGCGGCCATCGTGGCGCTGACCATTCCGCTGGCGCTGCTGATCGCCTTCATCTTCATGCACCAGTTCCACATCCCGGCCAACCTGCTGTCGCTGGGCGCCATCGACTTCGGCATCCTGGTGGACGGCGCGGTGGTGCTGGTGGAGAACATCCTGCGCCGCCGCGAGGAGGCCGAGGACCGGCCGCTCACGGCCAGCGACGCCATCGAGGCCACGCTGCAGGTGGCGCGGCCGATCTTCTTCGGCATGGTGGTGATCGTGTGCGCCTACCTGCCGCTCTTCGCCTTCCAGCGCATCGAATACAAGCTCTTCTCGCCCATGGCCTACGCGGTGGGCGCGGCGCTGGCGGGCGCGCTGCTGGTGGCGCTGACGCTCATCCCGGGCCTGGCGTGGCTGGCGCTGCGCAAGCCGCGGCGCATCGTGCACAACCCCGTTCTCGAATGGCTGACGGTGCGCTATGGGCGCTTCCTGGGGCGTACGGTCGGGCATGCGCGCGGCGTGCTCGCGGCCTGTGCCGTGGCGCTGGTGGCGCTGGTGGGCCTGTTCGCCACCACCGGCCACGACTTCCTGCCCTACCTCGACGAAGGCTCGCTGTGGCTGCAGGTGCAGATGCCGCCCGGCATCACCCTCGCTAGGGCCGCGACGATGGCCGACGAGCTGCGCAAGGCGACGCTGGCCTTCCCGGAGGTGTCGTACGTGGTCACGCAGACCGGCCGCAACGACGACGGCACCGACTACTGGACGCCCTCGCACATCGAGGCCAGCGTGGGCCTGCATCCCTATCGCGAATGGACGTCGGGTCTGAGCAAGCAGGAGCTGATCGACCGCATGGCACAGCGTTTCGCGCACATGCCGGGCTACACCGTGGGCTTCCTGCAGCCCATGATCGACGGCGTGCAGGACAAGCTCTCGGGCGCCCACGGCGACCTCACGGTCAAGGTCTTCGGCGAGGACCTGGCGCAGATCCGCACGGTGGCCCATCGCGTGGCGCAGACGCTGCGTCACGTGCCCGGCGCCGCCGATGTGGCGGTGGACGTGGAGCCGCCGCTGCCCAACCTCAAGATCGAGCTCGACCGCGCCGCCGCCGCGCGCCACGGCATCAACGCCGCCACGGTGGCCGACCTGATCGCCACCGGCGTCGGCGGCACACCCATCGGCCGGCTCTACGTGGGCGAGAAGAGCTATGACATGACGGTGCGCTTTCCCGAGAAGGCCCGCGCGAGCGTCGACGCCATCGGAAACCTGATGCTGAAGTCGGCCACGGGCGAGCGGGTGCCGCTGTCCTCCGTCGCCACCATCGGCACCACGTCCGGGGAGAGCGTCATCGTGCGCGAGATGGCCGAGCGCAACATCATCGTGCGGTTGAACGTGCGCGGCCGTGATCTGGCCGGCTTCCTGAAGGACGCGCAGGCCGCCGTCGCGCACGACGTGACGCCCGCCGACAAGCACGTGCAGCTGCGCTGGGGCGGCCAGTTCGAGAACCTGGAGCGGGCCCAGGCCCGCCTGGCGCTGATCCTGCCGATGACGCTGGGCCTGATGTTCCTGCTGCTCTTCGGCGCCTTCGGCAACCTGCGCCAGCCGCTGCTGGTGCTGGCCGCAGTGCCGCTGGCCATGCTGGGCGGGCTGGCGGCGCTGCACCTGCGGGGCATGACGCTCAACGTGTCGAGCGCCGTCGGCTTCATCGCGCTCTTCGGCGTGGCGGTGCTCAACGGCGTGCTGATGCTGTCGCAGATCAACCGGCTGCGCAGCGAGGAAGGCCGGCCGCTGCGCGAGGCGGTGATGGAAGGCGCCCGCAGCCGCATGCGGCCGGTGCTCACGACCGCGACCGTGGCTGCGCTGGGCCTCACGCCCGCCATGCTGGCCACCGGGCTGGGGAGCGACGTGCAGCGGCCGCTCGCCACCGTGGTGGTGGGCGGGCTGGTCAGCGCGACGGTGCTCACGCTGGCGCTGCTGCCGGCGCTCTACCACCTGGTCGAAGCGCGGCTGGAGCGGCGGCGTGCCTCGCCCGTCGCGCCCGCCTCACACGATGTCCCGACGCAGGAGACCCAGCCGTGACGACCCTCCGACTTCGCGCTCTTCTTCTTCCCGTGCCGCTGCTGGCACTGCTGGGCCTGCTGCAGGGCTGCGCCGTGGGCCCGGACTTCCGCGCGCCGGCCGCCCCCGCCACACCGTCGGTGGCCGCGGCGCCCCTGCCCGCGCGCACGGCGGAGGCCGAGGGGCCGGCCGGCGGGCCGCAGCGTTTCGCACTGGGCCAGGGCGTCGCCTCGCAATGGTGGAAGGCCTTCGGCTCGCCCGGCCTCGACGCATTGGTCGACGCCGCACTGGCCGCCAGCCCCGACCTGCAGGCCGCCGAGGCCGCGTTGCGCAATGCGCAGGAGACGGCATTCGCCCAGCGCGGCGCCTTTTGGCCCACGGTGGACGCGAGCTACATGCCCACGCGTCAGAAGACCTCGGGCGCCCTCTCCAGCCCGTTGGCCGACGGCGACATCACCCGCTACACCCTGCACACGGCGCAGCTCAGCATTGGCTATGCGCCCGATGTCTTCGGGGGCACGCGCCGCGCCGTGGAGGCGCAGGACGCGCAGGTGGACGTGCAGCGCTGGCAGCGCGAGGCGGTGGGCACCACGCTGGTCACCAACGTGGTGAGCACCGCGATCCAGGAGGCCTCGCTGCGCGCGCAGATCGAGGCCACGCAGCAGCTGGTCGATCTGGCCACCCGCCTGCTCGACGGCGCCCGGCGCCGGCATGCGGCCGGCCAGATCGGCGGTGCCGACATCGCCGCCCAGGAGAGTGCCCTGGCCCAGATGCAGGCCACGCTACCCCCGCTGCAGAAGCAGCTGGCGGCCCAGCGCAGCCGGCTGGCGGTGCTCACCGGCAGGCTGCCGGGCGATCCGCTGCCGCAGCAGTTCACGCTCGACGCGCTGCAGCTGCCGGCCGAACTGCCGGTGAGCCTGCCTTCGCAGCTGGTGCAGCAGCGCCCCGACATCCGCGCCGCCGAGGCGCAGCTGCATGCGGCCGCCGCCCAGGTGGGCGTGGCCACGGCCGCACGCCTGCCCAACCTCACGCTCACGGCGACGCTGGGCAGCTCGGCGCTGGGCGTGTCGCAGCTGCTGCGCAGTGGCGGCGGCTTCTGGTCCGTCGGCGGCACGTTGCTCCAACCGGTCTTCCACGGCGGAATGCTGCTGCACCAGCAGCGCGCCGCACAGGCCGCCTACGCGCAGGCCGAGGCGCAGTACCGCAGCACCGTGCTCACGGCCTTCCAGAACACGGCCGACACGCTGCAGGCCATCGTGAGCGACGCCGACACGCTGCGCGCCACCGCGGCAGCCGAGGCCGCCGCACGTCGCAGCCTGGCCGCCGTTCAGCGGCAGCGCGAGGCCGGGGCCGCGGCGCAGGCCGACCTCGTCCTGGCGCAGCAGACGCTGCAGCAGGCCATGCTGGCCACCGCCCAGGCACGTGCGGCGCGGCTCGGCGACAGCGTGGCGCTCTACCAGGCCCTGGGCGGCTGGTGGCAGGTTGCCGACAGCTCGGCCCGATAGGCTCGCCGCCACGCGGCCCCGGTGCGCGCCCCAAGACAAGGAGACACGACCCATGACCCAGACACGTTGGCACGCCTTCGCCAGGCGCGCATTGCCCGTGGCTCTGCTCGGCCTGGCGGGCTGCGCCGCCCTGCCCGGCCGGGAGGCGCAGGTCGGCGGTGCCTACTGCTTCCTCAACCCCCTGGCGCACGGCCGCCCCGGCCCTTGCCTCGACGGCCCACTACCCGATGAAGAGACGACCCAGGACGCCTGGCATTTCGCGCCCGACCCGCAGGCCCTGACCGTCTATGTCGTGCGGCAGAACTGGAGCGACGGCCCGCACCGCGTCGGCGTGTTCCTGGACGGCCGCCCCGTGGCCGACACCCTGCCCGCGACCACCCTGCGCCTGCGCATGCCGCCGGGCGTGCACCTGTTCGCGCTGAAAGCGGAGGACGGCCGTGTCCGCACCCTGAGCGTCGATGGCCGTGCCGGCGACCTGCGCTTGCTGCACATCGCCACCGTCGCCGGCCTCTGGCACACCGACTACGACTGGGAGCTGGAGCCGGATGCCGTGCTGCAGGCCCGCGCCCGGCGCACGCGTCTGGTGGCGGACATCCGCCCGAGGCCCGCCGGATCGACGAAAGAATGCCGTTGAATACCGCGGGTTGCTCTGCTTCGTTCATCCGGATGCGCGGGCACCGCGCCGCCGCAACGACTCACCGCGCCGAAATGACAGCGGAGAAGCACACCTGGCCATCGCGGTATTCGTACTGGATATCGCCGCCATGCTCGCGCGCAATGGCCTCGGCGATGTGCAGCCCCAGGCCGAGTCCGCCCTTGTTGCGCGTGTTGGGCTGCGCGGCGCGCTTGAAGGCGCTGAACAGATCGGCCACCAGTTCCGGCGCAATCGGCGGCGCCCTGTTGAGGACCTCGAAGCGCACCTGCGCGCCTTCTTCGAGCAGCCGCACGGTCACCGGCTCGCCCGCAAGCCCATGGTGCCGAGCGTTGCTCAGGAGGTTGCCGAAGAGCTGGGCCATGCGGTCGGGATCCGCCTCGGCATGCAACGCCACCGGGATGTCCTTGAGCAGCCGCACGCCTGGATAGGCGACGATGGTCTCATCGAGCAGGTCTTCCAGGAGGCGCGCCAGATCGACGGGCATGCGCCGGATCTGCAGCCCGAGCTGCGCCTGCAGGCGCGAGGCATCGAGTACCTGCGCGATCAGTCGCGCCATCCGGCTGCTGGACGACTGTATGCGCTGTCCCAGCCGTGCACTGGGCGCATCCGACGCCTGCCCGCCCTTCTCCAGCACCCGAGCAGCCATGGATATGGACTGCAGAGGATCGCGCAGATCATGGCCCAGCATGGCCAGAAGCTGGGTGCGCGCGCGGTGCATCTCGGCCAGGCGGTTGGAATGCGCGCGAACAAGCTCGTCCAGCAGCTGCCGGGCCAGGTCCTGCTCGAACTCGGTCCAGGGCGCGCTGGTGCCACGCACTTCCTGCTTCCAGAGATCGAAGGAGCCGCGCGGGGTCAGGCGCGGACCGTTGGGCCCGGTGGCGTACTCCTTGTCGGGTTTGCCGCCCCAGTTGATGGTCTCGATCTGCTCCTTGCGCAAGACGAGCACCCACCCGTTCTGCGCGGCATCGAAGCGCAGCCCCAGCAGCCCGCACCAGGGGCCGGTGACCGGCGCCGGCGGGGGAAGCCCGTGCTTCAAGGCGTGCGTGACGACGAGGTCGCGCTCGGGGAGCGGCATGTTCTGCAGGCTCTGCACCAGGCCTGCCGCGATCTCATGATGGAGGTCTCCATGCACCACGAGCTTGCCCTCTTGCGCCAGGACGACGGCCTGGGCATCGAAGGCCTGGGCAATCGGCTGGACCAGAGGCGCGAGCGCGGCCAGCAGCTCGTCACCATGAAGCGCGGCCTGGGTCACCTGGGCTCGCAGCTGCGCGCCCATCTCGGCCGCTCGGGCCCGCTTCCTGGCCAGCAGGCTCTGCACGTTGGCGGCCAGCACCTGCGCGAGAACATCGCACGCCATCCGGATGGCATAGGGCACCAGCCGGGGCGCCTGATGGTGACAGGCGATCATGCCCCACAGCTCACCCTCGACCACGATCGAGATGCTCATCGACGCCCGGACGCCCATGTTGCGCAGGTATTCGATGTGGATGGGCGAGACGCTGCGCAGCACGCAATGGCTCATGTCCAGCTCGCCTGCCCTGCCGATCCAGCGCTCGACCGGGATGGCAGGTGCGTCGACGTCCGCGATGAGGCGCAGCGTGTTCACGAGATACAGACGCCGGGCCTGGGCCGGGATGTCGCTGGCGGGATAGCGGCGGCCTGCAAAGGGCTCCAGCACTTCCTGCCGGTCCTCGGCCACGACTTCGCCGCTGCCGTCGGGCAGGAAGCGGTAGGCCATCACGCGGTCGAAGCCGGTGAGCTCGCGCACCGCGCTGGCCGCCGTCTGCAGCAGCGTGTCGATGTCGGGCTGCCGCTTGAGGCGGTCGATGGTGCGGTGCGCCTTCAGGGCGTAGCCAAGGACCTGCTCATCGGCAGCGTCGCGTGCCTCCAGCTCAAGCACGACGAGATCGCCGCTGCGATGCACCAGCAGGTCTGCCGTGCGACCGTCCCAGTGCACTTCATGCTGCAGCGAAAGCTGCGGGTCTGCGTCGCGCAGGGCGTCATCGAGAGCCTTGGCCAGGACGGGGAACGCAGCGGCCCAGTCCGCGCCCGGCACCTCTCCGGTGCGAAGCAGGCCGGCACCGATGAACTGCCTCGCGTTGACGCTGCAGTAGGCGAGGCGCCGACCCGGGTCGAAGGCCAGCAACGCGCCGTGCGACTGGATGGAACCAGGAACATGGATCGGCTCGCGATCACAGTTTTCCAGGGTGACTGCGACGGTCGACAAGGCTTTTTCGGGGGGCTGATGGCGGGGCTGGGAGCGGTCAATTATCGCGTTGTGTGTCAAACCGCAACGTTTCCGGATGCGTCATTTGACGTTTGCAAACGGGGGAAGCGGTCTCGAGGCCGTGGGCGCGCGAACGAGGGTGCTGCAGGGCGGGTCGCGCACAATCCTGCCCGGCTGCAAGCCTCTGCCCTGCTCGCATGAGCGTCTGCTGAGCCCCGCAACATGCACTTCTCTGCCCGAACCCAGTCCATCTTCCGGGGCTCCCTGATCGCTGGCGCCATGGGGGCCATCTTCGTGGCGGACACGCTCACCAACTACGAGGTGGCCGCCGCGGTGCTCTATGCCGTGGTGGTGCTTTCGGCCGAGCGGGCGCTCAAACCGCGGGCCCTGCGTGCGCTCGGCATCGCCTGCATCGGGATGACCGTGCTGAGCTTCGTGCTCACGCCGCGCGGCCACTACCACACCGGCCTGATCAACATGGGCCTGAGCGCCGCCGCCATCGCCATGGTCACCTGGCTGGTGCTGCGCATGCAGCGCGCCCGCGCCGCCGCGCAGGCCGCGCAGGCCCGGCTGGAGCGCATCGCCCGCGCGCAGAACCTGTCGGGCCTGACCACCTCCATCGCCCACGAGGTGAACCAGCCGCTGGCCGCCATCGTGACCAGCGGCCACGCCGGCCAGCGCTGGCTGGCGCAGGACCCACCGCAGATCGACAAGGCGCGCCAGGCCCTGCAGCGCATGCTGGGCGACGCCGAACGCGCCGGCAGCATCATCGCGCGCGTTCGCAGCCTCACCCGCGGCGAGCCGCCGCAGGCCAGCCGCTTCGACCTGAACGCCAGCGTGCGCGAGATCGTGGCGCTGTCGCAGGGCCGGCTGGAGGACGAGGACATCGATCTGCAGCTGCACCTGCCGGCCGACCTGCCCGCGGCCTGGGCCGATGCGGTGCAGGTGCAGCAGGTGATCGGCAACCTGCTGCTCAACGCGCTGGACGCCATGCCCGCCGCACGCGAGGCGCGGCGCGAGGTGCACATCGGCACGGCGCGTGAGGGCGACGCCCTGGTCTTCACCATTCGCGACTCGGGCATCGGCCTCGCGCCCGAGGTGCAGGCCCACCTGTTCGACGCCTTCTGGACCACCAAGCCGCAGGGCATCGGCATCGGCCTGAGCATCAGCCGCACCATCGTCGAGGCCAACGGCGGCCGCATCTGGGCCGAACCCGGCGCCGGCCTGGGGGCGGTGTTCCGTTTCAGCCTGCCCATGGCCTCCCAGGAGAAGCATTCTTGACCTCCCCGACCCCGCCGGCCACCGCCGAGCCCATCGTCTACATCGTCGACGACGATCCGTCCGTGCGGGCCGCGCTGGAAGATCTGCTCGCCTCCGTCGGACTGCGGGCGCTGTGCTTCGGCGCCACGCGCGACTTCCTGGCCCATCCGCGCGAAAGCGCGCCGGGCTGCCTGGTGCTGGATGTGCGCATGCCGGGCCAGAGCGGCCTGGACTTCCACCGCCAGCTGGGCGCACTGGGCATCCCGCTGCCGGTGGTCTTCATCACCGGCCATGGCGACATGGCGATGGCGGTGGGCGCCATGAAGGCCGGCGCCATCGAATTCCTGGCCAAGCCCTTTCGCGACCAGGACCTGCTGGACGCCATCCAGAACGGCATCGCCCGCGACCGGCAGCGGCTGGCGCATGAGGCCGCCGGTGCCGAGCTGCGTGCACGCTGGGCCACGCTCACGCCCGGCGAGCAGGAGGTGGTGCGCCTCGTCGTGCAGGGCCAGTTGAACAAGCAGATCGCCTGGCAGCTTCAGCTGAGCGAGGTGACGGTGAAGGTGCGCCGCGGCCAGGCCATGCGCAAGATGCAGGCGCCGTCGCTGGCGGAGCTGGTGCGGATGGTGGACCGGCTGGGCGACGCGGGCTGAACGGCGCCTCCACCCTCGGGTCAGCCCAGGGGCGGCAACAGGTTGAGCAGCAGCACCATCACGAGGCCCACCACCGCCACGATGGACTGCACCACCGAGATGGTCCTGGTGGCCTCGCCCATGCTCATGCCGAAGGATTCCTTCACCAGCCAGAAGCCGGCATGGTTGGCATAGTTGAAGAACAGCGAGCCGCAGCCGATGGCCAACGCCAGCAGCGGCAGGTTGAGCGAGGGGTCGGCCGCACCCAGCGGCGCCAGCAGGCCCGCCGCGCCCACGATGCCGACCGTGGCCGAGCCCGTGGACACGGACAGCAGCATCGAGATCAGCCAGCCCAGCACCAGCGGCGACAGCGACAGCTGACGGCTCATGTGCACGATGGCGTCGCCCACATGCGCATCGGTCAGTACCTGCTGGAAGGCCCCGCCGCCGGCAATGATGAGCAGCACGCTCGCGATCGGCTTCAGGCTGCTGCCCAGCGCGGTGCGCATGGCCTCCGGCGAGCCGGGGCGCAGGGCGACCATGGCCAGCACGACGCCCAGCAGCATGGCCGTGACGGGATGCCCCAGGAAGGCCAGTGCATGGAGCAGGGATGAGCCCTTGGGCAGCAGGACCTCGCCCGCGGCATGGCCGAGCATGAGCAGCGCCGGCGCCAGGGCGGTCAGTACGCCGAGGCCCAGGCTGGGCAGACGGCGCCTGCGCGCAGCATCCTGCGCCGCATCGGCGGCCGGCGCATATTGCGCCACCAGGGCCTCGTCGGGCCGCACCGTCATGCGCGGCGCGATGAAGGCGCCATACACCGGGCCTGCCAGCACGATGGCCGGCAGCGCCGCGATGAAGCCATAGATCATGGTCGCGCCAACGCTGGTCTTGAGCGTGGCGATGGCCGTGAGTGGACCGGGATGGGGCGGCACCATGCCGTGCATGGCCGCGAGCGCTGCGATCACCGGCACGCCCACGTACACATAGGCGGAGCCGCTGCCCTCGCGCTGCGCCTCCAGCTTGCGCGCGACGCCGAAGATCAGCGGCAGCAGCACCACCAGACCCACCTCGAAGAACATCGGGATGCCGATGACGAAGGCGACGCCCGCCATGGCCCAGGGCAGCATGCGGCGCGAGGCCCGGTCGAGGATGGCATTGGCCAGCGTCTCGGTCACGCCGGCATCGGCCAGCAGCTTGCCCAGCATCGCGCCCAGGGCGACGACGAGGCCGACCGCGCCCAGCGTCTTGCCGGCGCCCCCCACGATGGACTGCATCAGCTTGTCCAACGGCATGCCGGTGGCCAGGCCGGCGCCCAGGGAGACGATCAGCAGCGCGAGCAGGGGATGCAGCCGCGGCTTGGTCACGATCAGCACGACGAGGGCGACGACGCTGACGAAGGCGGTACTCAGAAGTCGAATGTCGGTGGAGGTCATGCCGAGAAGCGGCCCCGGGCGGGGTCGGCCCCGGGGCGGATGGGAGGGGGTCGCATCCTAGGTGAAATCTCACGCACGCGTGCGGGCAGGGGCACGGCTCTGCCTGCTTCGGCGACGGCACTCGGCAGGCGACGGGGCGCAGCTCCGCCCTGCCCCGGTCATGGAGCCGGGGCAGGGCGTCAGCCCTAGGCGGGCCGCAGTGACTGCACCATGCGCAGCAGCGCCACCATGCCCGGATCGTCCAGGCCGACGGTGCGCTCGGCGAACATGCGGGCGCGCCCTACCCGATTGGGCAGCTCGCGGAAGGCGTCCAGTGCCGCCCGGGCCGCGTATTCGGCCGTCTGCTGAAGGGACGCGTCGTCGCCGGCGCGCCCGAGGGCCTGGCGGATCGCCTCCAGCCCATCGAGGACGGTCTTGTCGCCCAGGCTGGCGCCGCCGCGCGCGGACAGGGTCTGCACGATGTCACCCAGCAGCGCGGCCAGCGCCGCTCGCTCCAGCCGCTCGGCGCCTGCGCTGCCCTTGGCGGCCGTCATCAACGCCACGGCCAGCAGGGTGCCGAAGCTGGAGCCCGAGGCCTTGGCACAGGCCTGGGCGCAGCGGCGCAACGTGCCGTCGAGGCTGGCGGGCATCTCGGGCAGGGCCGCCTCGACCAGCGTCGCGCATTTGTCGAGCGTGGCGCCGAGGTCGGCATCGCCGAGCCGGCCGTCGATTTCGTTGAGTTCGGGAGCGGCACGATGCAGCCCCGCACACCAGCGCGGAAGGACTTCGTGAAGACGGGCGGCATCGATCATGCGCGCACGCTCCAGAAGGGGCAGTCGGCCGGTGCGGCCAGCAGCTCGGCCAGTTCGTCGTCCAGCTTCATCACGCTGAGCGACGCACCGGCCATCTCCATCGAGGTGGCGTAGCGGCCCACCAGCGGATGGGCGATGACGATGCCGCGCTCGTCCAGCATCTGCCGCGCGCGGCGGTAGAGGATGTAGAGCTCTTCCAGCGGCGTCGCGCCCAGGCTGTTGACCAGCAGGGCGATGCGGTCGCCACGCGCAAGCTGCAGTTCGGGCAGCACGTGGCCCAGCATCTCGTCGACCAGCGCATCGGCCGTCTTGAGCGGCCCGCGCCAGATGCCGGGCTCGCCGTGGATGCCCATGCCGAATTCCAGCTCGGTGTCGGCGATCTCGAAGGAGGCCTTGCCCGATTCGGGCACCACGCAGGGCGTCAGGGCCACGCCGATGGAGCGCACGGCATCGGCGGCCTTGCGCGCCAGTGCCGCCACGTCCTGCAGCGGGGCACCGGCCGCCGCCTTGGCACCCGCCGCCTTGTAGACGAACACCAGGCCCGCCACGCCGCGGCGCTTGTCGCGCTGGTCGGCCGGCGCACTGGCCACGTCGTCGGCCACGCGCACCGAGGCGACCGGCATGCCTTCGAGTTCGAGCATCTCGGCCGCCATGTCGAAGTTCATGCGGTCGCCGCCGTAGTTGCCATAGAGCTGCAGCACGCCGGCACCGCCGTCGGCCGCACGCATGGCGGCCATGCAGTCGTCCATGCGCGGGCCGGCGAACACATTGCCCACCGCGCAGGCGTCGAGCAGTCCCTCGCCCACATAGCCGAGGAACACCGGCAGATGGCCCGAGCCGCCGCCGGTGACGATGCCCACCTTGCCCGCCACGGGGCCGCCGGTGCGCACGATCACGCGGCCGTCGTCGCCCTGGCGCTGCAGCTGGGGATGGGCCAGGCACAGGCCGTCGAGCATCTCGTCGACATAGTGCTGGGGGTTGTTGAGGATCTTCTTCACGGCAGATGGCAGGAGGAGAGGCAGTCGAAAGAGACGAGGCGGCCCCACGGCCGCCCCGAAAGACGCGCAAAGGTGGTCAGTCGACCTTGAGGCGACCGTCCTTGGCGGCGGCGCTGGCCAGCGTGTACTCGGCGTCCAGGATGCGGGCGAATTCCTGCGGCGTGCTGGAGAAGGCCACGCTCCCGAGCTCGCGCGCGCTGCGCACGGTCTGCGGGTCCTGCACGGCCTGGGCGAGGGCCTTGGCCAGCTGCTCCTGCAAGGCCGGCGGCATGCCGCTCGGGCCGAGCACGCCGACATAGGTGGTGCCGTCGATCTGGCCGAAGCCCAGCTCGGCCACGGTCTTGACGCCGGGCAGTGCCGGGTCTTCCGTGGGACCGAGCACGGCCAGCGGCTCGAGCGTGCCGGCGCGGATGTGCTGCAGCGAGCTGGTGACCTGGTCGAAGTGCACGTCCACCTGCCCACCGATCAGATCGACCAGCGCCGGGCCTGACCCCTTGTAGCTCACCGGGGTGAACTTGGCCTTCAGCAGCGCCTCCAGCTGCAGCTGCGCCAGGTGGTTGGGCGTGCCCGGGCCGGAATGCGCGGCATTGACCTTGCCCTCGCCCGAGCGGGCATAGGCGACGAATTCCTGGAAGGTCTTGAAGCGCGGATCGTTCTTGCGCGCCAGCAGCACCATCGAGCTCTTGTTGACCAGCCCGATGGGCGCGAAGTCCTTGCGGCTGTAGGCCGTCTTGACCATCTCGGGCACGGTCACGACCACGCCGGCACCGCACAGCAGCAGCGTATAGCCGTCCGGCTGCGCACGGGCGACCACGTTGGCGCCGATGGAGCCGCCGCCGCCACCGCGGTTGTCCACCACCACCGACTGGCCGAGCACCTTGCCGAGGGCCACGGCCACGGTGCGGGCCACGATGTCGGTGTTGCCGCCGGCCGGGAAGGGCACGACGATGGTCACCGGCTTGGTGGGAAAGGCGCCACCCTGCGCCCAGGCCGGCGCGAGCAGCGGGCCGCCCAGGGCGGCGAGCGTTCCGGCCTTGAGCAGGCCACGGCGTTGGATCTTCATGAGCGTTGTCTCCGTTCTGGATGGAAAAGCGGGCGTCAGGCGTCGAAGCGCAGCACGCCGTCCAGGGCCTTGCGGATGCGGGCTTCCTGTTCGGGCGTGGTCGGCGGCATGGGCGCACGCGGCAGGCCGGTGGGGCAGCCCTGCAGTGCGATGGCGGTCTTGAGGTTGGCCGGCAGGTTGTCGGCCACCACGGCGTTCCAGAAGGCGAGCATGGAACGGTGCATTTCCAGCGCCTTGACGTGGTCGCCAGCCTGCACGGTGTTCCACAGGTTCACGCACACGCCCGGCAGCGCGGCCGGCGTGGCGGCGATGGTGCCGTGCGCGCCCAGCGCGAAGGAGGAGTACAGCAACGCGTCGACGGCCGAGAAGACCTTGCAGCCTTCGGGCACGCCCAGCACCAGGTCGGCCATGAGCTTGAGGTCGCCCTGGCTCTGCTTGATGCCCTGCACACCCGGCAGCTCCTTCATCAGGCGGATCATCTGCGCCGGGTTCAGGTAGTTCCACGGCACGACGTTGTAGATGATGACCGGGATGTCGACGGCCTCGGTCAGTGCCTTGAAGTGCCGGAAGGTGGCCTCTTCGTCGGGCTTGAAGAGGTAATGCACCGGCGTGACCTGCAGCGCGGCGATGGGCAGGTGGGCGATGGACTTGGCACGGCGGATCGCCTCGCGGGTGCTGTTGGCGATGATGCCGGCCACGATGGGCACGGCGCCGTTCACCTCTTCCACCGTGATCTCCAGCAGGCGCTGGAACTCCTCGGCGGTGAGCGTGTGGCCCTCGCCGCTGCTGCCCCCCGGGCACACGCCGTGCACGCCCTTGGACAGGTTGAAGCGGATGACCTGCCGGTAGGCCGCCTCGTCGATGTCGCCGTCGGCGGTGAAGGGGGTGACGAGGGGCGGGATGACGCCCTGGAGCTGAAGAGCCATGGTGATTCCGTGAAAGGAAAGAGGGTTCGAGGTCGATGGCCGGTGAAGGCCCGGCCGCGGCGCGCCGCCTGTTCGCTGCGCTGTGATGCAACTATAAGCGCACTGACATGTTAGCTAAACGTCAGTGATAACCCGAACTGCGTTCACCGATGCCCGGACGGTGCGAGTCCACGTACCATGGCCCCATGCGCAGCACCGCTCCGGCCCGTCCCTCTTCCCGTCCCGCCCGCTCCACGGCCACGCCCCCGCCCCCGCCCCCTTCACCGGCCGGAGAGCCGGTGGCACAGCGCACCCTGGCCTACCACGGCTTCCGTCAGCAGATCATCGATGCGCGCATCCGGCCGGGGCAGTTCGTCTCGCAGCGCGAGCTGATGGAGCTGCTGAAGATGCCGCTGGCGGCCGTGCGGGAACTGGTGCCGCGGCTGGAGGCGGCCGGGCTCATCAAGACGGTGCCCAAGCGCGGGCTGCAGATCGCGCCGGTCGACCTCAAGCTCATCCGCAACGCCTGGCAAGTGCGCGCCATGGTCGAGCGCGAGGCGGTGCAGCACTTCGCGGCCACGGCCAGCCCGGCCACGGTGACACGGCTGATCGAGCAGCACGAGGCGATCCTGCAGCGGGCGCTGCAGCCCGAGCCCGATGCCACGCTGGAGAAGGATGCGCAGGCCGTCGACTGGGGCCTGCACGACACGATGGTCGACGCCATCGGCAACGAGATCCTGTCGGAGATCTACCGCGTCAACAGCCTGCATGTGCGGCTGATCCGCTATGACGCCGACTCGCTGCGCCCCATGCAGGTGGTGCCCGCCATGCGCGAGCACCTGGACTTCCTGCATGCGCTGGCCGAGGGCGACCGCGCGGGCGCCCTGGCGCGGATGATGGCCCACATCGAGCAGTCCAAGCACCGTGTCCTCACGGGCATGCTGCAGACGCAGTAGGCGTCCGCAACTTTAGGGCCGTCCCCGGCCCCAAGGCGAAGGCCGTCAGGCAGCGGGCGCGACCGACGCCCCCTCGATTCCATGCCGCGCCAGCGCTTCAGCCACGAAGCCGCTGGCCTTGGCCTCTTCCACGAAGGCGGCCAGCGCGGCGGCCGCGGCCTCGCCCCGGCTGGCGGGCGTGCCCATGGCTTGCTGGATCACCATGAAGCGGCCTGGCAGCAGGCGCAGGCCGCCGATGCGCGCGGCGTCGGCCTGCAGTTGCTGCTTGACGCCGGCGGCCACGTCCGCGCCTTCGGCGATGAAGCTGTCGACCACCGCCGGCGAGGTGGGCGCGCGCTCGATGGTGGCGGCCTGGAGCTCGCGCGTCAGGTACAGGTCGTAGGCGCTGCCCCTGCCCACCATCACGCGGGTGCCGGCGCGGTCCACCTCGTCGTTGGATTGCAGGGGCGAGGCCTCACGCACCAGGTACGCGCCCTCGATCAGCACATAGGGTGCGGTGAAGCGGATGCCCTCCCCGCGCAGCGGGTCGATGGCGAAGAAGCCGATGTCGGCCTCCTCGGCCTTGACGGCGGCCACCGACTTGCCGGCGGCGTCGAACACCACGAGCTCGATGCCCACGCCCAGCTTCTGTGCAAAGGCCCGCGCCAAGTCCACCGACACGCCACCCACCTCGCCCGTGTCCGGGTGGCGGTTGGCCAGAATGGGGTTGCCCAGGTTGATGGAAGCGCGCAGGACGCCGCACGGCGCGAAGGTGGCGACGAGGGCCGGGTCGATGTCGGGCATGGCAGGCTCTTTCTCAGGACACAAGAGGACGGAACAGGCCGGCGGCGGGTGCGCCGCACAGGTCGATCATTGTCTGCTCGGCCACCGTCTCGCCGAACCACGCGGCAATGGCGGCGCGGCGCTCGCCCACATACTGGGGCCGGCCGTGCGCATCGAGCCGCATGCTCAGGTCGTGGCCCGGCACCAGCAGCGTGCCGGGCACGGCGCGCCACAGCGCCCAGATCCGCGCCAGCGATTCGCGGCTGGCTGCGTGGTCCAGGCTGGCGTCCACCCGCATGCCGATGAGCTCGGCGCGGTTCTTGGCGGCGTCGCCGGTGAAGAGCACAGGCGACGCGCCCGCGCCTTCGAGCAGAAAAACGAGGTGCCCGGGTGTGTGGCCGGCCGCGCCCACGGCCCGCAGGCCCGGCAGGCATTCGTCGCCGTCGCGCAGCAGGCGCACGCGCGGGCTGGCGCGCAGCTCGCGCACGTACAGCTCCGGCAAGGGGTTGAAGCCCGGCGGCTGGGCGGCGGCCCAGGCCAGCTCGGCCTCGCCGATCCAGACCGTGGCCTGCGGGAACAGCGTGAAATTGACGGCATGGTCGTAGTGGGCATGGGTGAGCACGACGTCCGTCACGTCCAGTGGCGCCACGCCCAGGCGGGCCAGTTGCCCCGCAAGTTCGCGCCGCACGCCGAAGGCGCCCACGTCCAGCAGCGCCATGCGGCCACCGCCGCGGATCAGCGTAACGGTGCTCCAGCCCAGACCGCCATGGCAGACGGCGCGGCCCGGAAAGCCCTGCACCAGCACATCAATGTGGTAGTCGGGCATGGTCATTCGGCGCGGATGTGGGCGTCGCGGATCAGCTTGCCGTAGGCCGCATGCTCCTGCGCCACCAGCCGGGCGAACTGCTCGGGCGTGCCGCCCACCAGCTCGTAGCCGCCGTCGGTCTGCAGCCGCTGCACCACCTCGGGCAGGCGCAGGGCCGCCACCAGCTCGCGGTGCAGCCGCCCGACGACGGCGGCGTCGGTGCCGGCCGGTGCGAACAGGCCCTGGAACTGCGTGACCACGAAGCCGCCGAAGCCCAGCTCCTGCATCGTCGCCACCTCGGGCAGCAGCGGCGAGCGGCTCGGACCTGACACGGCCAGCGGCCGCAGCTTGCCGCTGGCGATCTGCGGCGCGGCGGTGACCACCGTGTCGAAGGTGCAGGACAGCTGGCCGCCCAGCACGTCGGCCAGGGCCGGCGCGTTGCCCTTGTAGGGCACATGCGTCATCTCGGCGCCGGCCATGCGCGCCAGCATGGCGCCCGCCAGATGGGCGCCGCCGCCGATGCCGCTGGAGCCATAGCTGACGCGACCGGGCGCGGCCTTCGCCGCCTGCACCAGCTGCTTCACATCGCGCAGCGGAGAGGCCTGGGCCACCACCAGCACGTACTGGTAGCTGGTGGCCTGGGACACGGCCCGCAGATCCTTCAGCGGGTCATAGGGCAGCGAGGCATACAGCGCGGGGTTGGCGACGATGGGCCCGCTGGCGGTAAACAGCAGCGTGTCGCCATCCGGCGCCGCCTTGGCCACCGCATCGGTGCCGATGTTGCCGTTGGCGCCGCCGCGGTTGTCGATCACCACCGGCACGCCCAAGGCCTGCCCCATGGGCTTGGCCAGCACGCGCGCCGTGATGTCGGCCGCGCCGCCGGCGGCATAGGGCACGATCAGCCGGATGGGCTTCGCGGGCCAGGCCGGGCGGCGCTGTGCGCCAGCGGGTAGTGCACAGGCGGCCAGGGCCGCGCCGGCGCCGGCCAGGACTTGTCTGCGTGTGAAGGTCATGGTTGTCTCCGTGCATGTCGCCACGCCGCGACTCGGCGGCAGGCTCGGGATGGGGCGCTGCCCGGGCGCCCGAGCGTTCAGGCCGGCACGCGCGCCGCGTGGCGCTGCAGCAGGGCCAGCGCGGCGGGGTCGACGGCCACGCCCTCGACACGCTGGCGGGCCATGTTCCGCAGCTCGATCTCGCCGGGCACGATGACCGGCCGGCCGGCGTCCACCGGCGCGCTGCCGTGCAGGATCTGCGCGAAGTCCTGCATGCGCGCAGCCAGCCAGCCCGCCGATCCCAGGCGGCGCGTGTCGATGAGCACGAAGAAGTGGCCCAGGTTCTGCGGCTCGTCGGGCGCATCGACCCAGGACTTCACATGCGTCAGATAGGCCGCATCGGACAGCAGGCCGGCGAACAGGTCGACCAGCAGGGCCAGTCCGTAGCCCTTGTGGCCGCCAATAGGCAGCAGGAAGCCGTCCAGCGCCGCACGCGGGTCGGTGGTGGGGCGGCCCGCCTTGTCGGTGGCCCAGCTGTCGGGGATGGCCTGGCCGGCCTTCAGCGCATTGCGGATCTTGGCACGGGCGACCACGCTCATCGCCATGTCGAGCATGAAGTGCGCCCCGTCGGCACCGGGCACGCCGAAGCCCAGCGGACTGTTGCCCAGCCGTGCGTCGCTGCCGCCCCATGGCGCGATGGTGGTGGTGGCATTGCTGCCGATCATGCTGGCGAAGCCGGCTTCGGCCGCGATCCAGCTGTACGGTGACACCGGCCCGAAGTGGTTGCTGCCCCGCACGAAGGCCGCGCCGATGCCGTGCTCGCGCGCCAGTTGCATGGCGGTACGCAGTCCATGCATCCCCACCAGCGGACCGACGCCATTGGCGCCATCGAGGCGGGCCAGCGCCGGTGCCACGCGCTCGGTGGCGATCTCCGGCCGGCAGGTGATGCCGCCCAGTTCCAGCCGCTCGCCATAGGACTCGATGCGGCCCAGGCCGTGGGTGGACAGCCCGAACAGGTCGGCCAGCAGCAGCACCTGCACCACGTCCGCGGCATCGGTGGCGGGCAGGCCCAGGCCCTGGAAGGCGCGTTCGCCCAGGGTGCGCAGTTCGGCCTCGGGCAGGCAGGGAAAGGTATCGGCGCGTGCGTTCATGATGGTCGCGATCGGAATGGAATGAAGGAAAGAGAAAGCGGGACCAACTCAGTCGGCCGTGAGGCGGGCGCTGCGCACCACCTCGCCCCAGCGCTTCTGCTCGGCGACGATGAAGCGGGCGAATTCCTGCGGGCCGAGCGGCGTGGGCGTGCTGGAGTCCTCGGCCAGGCGATGGACCACGGCCGGCGTGCCCAGGGCCTTCACGGCCTCCTGGTACAGCCGCTCGACGATGGGTGCGGGCGTGCCGGCAGGCGCCAGCAGGCCGAACCATTGCGAGCTTTCGAAGCCCGGATAGCCCAGCTCGGCCACGGTGGGCACGTCGGGGATGGCGGGCAGCCGCGCGGCGGCACCCACGGCCAGGATGCGCAGCCTGCCGGCCTTCACATGCGGCAGGAAGCCCGGCAGCCCGGCCGAAGCCGCCTCGATGGTGCCGGCCAGCAGGTCGGTCATCTGCGCGCCGGTCCCCTTGTAGGGCACATGGGTCACGTCGATGCCCGCACGCAGCTTGAGCATCTCGAAGGCCAGGTGACCCGCGCTGCCATTGCCCGCGGAGCCATAGTTGAGCCGGCCCGGCACGGCCTTGGCCTCGGCGATGAAGGCCGGCAGCGTGGCCGAGCGGTCCCTGGGGCCGACGGCGAAGAGCATGGGCACCCGCGTGAGCAGAGCCACGGGGGCGAAGTCCCTGGCCGGGTCGTAAGGCAGCTTCGCCATCATGGCCGGGTTGACCGCCAGCGTGCCCACATGACCGAGCACTACCGTGTAGCCGTCGGGCGTGGCACGGGCCGCTTCCAGCATGGCGATGGTGCCCTGTCCGCCGGCCTTGTTGTCGACGAAGACCGACTGGCCGAGCGACTTGCTCATCTCGCCGGCCAGCGCCCGGGCGATCACGTCCGAGCTGCCGCCGGGGCCGTAGGGCACGATCAGGCGGATGGGCCGTTGCGGCCAGGATGCAGACGGCGCGGCGAGGGCTGCGCCGCCTGCGGCGGCCAGCGCCAGGGCGCACAGCGCGCGGCGGCCGATGCGGCGGGGAAATGAAGAGCGATTCATGGGCTTGCCTTTTTCAAGCGGCCGACCGTGCGGGGCGCCGTCGGCGCGCCAGGCCTGCCTGTCTCCGTGGATGGCCGTGCAGCGCAACTGCCGGCCGTGGATGAATGATCGAGACCACCATTGCCGGTGTAAAGTGCAAATATCCGAGGCATTCTTGCGTTCACAACAAGAATCGCCACCCTCCCCCAGTCCCATGAACTTCGACCTCGCCGACCTGCGCGCCTTCCTTTCCGTCGCCGACCTTGGCAGCTTCCGCGCCGCCTCCGACGCGCTGCACCTGTCGCAGTCGGCCCTGTCGCGGCGCATCGACAAGCTCGAGGACGCGCTGGGCGTGGCGCTGTTCAACCGCACCACGCGCAAGGTCGAGCTGACGGTGGTCGGCCGCACCTTCGTGCACAAGGCGCGCAACGTGCTCAACGAACTCGACAGTGCCCTGCTCGGCATCGAGGACGTGGCGGCCCGCCTGCGCGGCGAGGTCACGCTGGCCTGCGTGCCTTCGGCGGTGGGCCACTTCCTGCCCGCCGTGGTCGACCGCTACCACAGCCGCTATCCGGCCATCCGCATCCGCGTGCTCGACGAGGCCTCCAGCGACGTGCTGCTGGCCGTCACGCGCGGGGACGCCGACTTCGGCCTCACCTACATTGGCACGCAGGAGGCCGATGTGGACTTCCGGCCACTGATGGACGACGCCTTCGTGGTGGCCTGCCCGGCGGGCCATGCGCTGGCCCGCCGAAAGATCGTTCGCTGGCGCGAGCTCGGCGAGCATGCGTACATCGCGCTGGCCCAGGGCAGCGGCAACCGCTTCCTGATCGACCAGGCCCTGGCCCAGGCGCCCGAGCGCCCGCGCTGGTTCTGCGAGGTGAGCCACGTGCCCGCGCTGGTGAGCATGGTGGAGGCCGGCGTCGGCATCGCGGTCGTGCCGCGCATGGCGCTGCCGCCCACCGGCAAGGGCAACGTGGTCGCCGTCCGCCTGGTCGAACCCGCGATCGTGCGCACGCTGGGCCTCATCTCGCGCCGCGGCAAGGTGCTGCCGCCGGCGGCGCAACTGCTCTACGACCTGATCGTGCAGGGCGCGCAGAAGCGCAGCGCCTGAGGCCGTGGGATGATCGCCGCGGCCGCGCGCACGCCACTGAAAGGCTTTTGACAGCTTGGTTTGCGCACCATCGCAATTCGTGGCCTGCATCGCACCGGCCGCGTTCGACCCCTGTACAGGCGGGCATTGCCACAGCACCCGCACAGCCCCGGAGACACATGCCATGAACCTCGAGCCGCTCGCCCACCCCGCCCTGCCCACCCGCCGCCGCCTGCTGCAAGGCGCGGCCGCCTCCGTCGCTGCCGGCGCCCTGCCCCACCTGGCCTTCGCGCAGGACAACTGGCCCACGCGCCAGGTGCGCTTCGTGGTGCCCTTCGCACCGGGCGGCTCGTCCGAGATCGTGGCGCGCTCCACCGCGGCCGAGCTGGGCAAGACGCTGGGCCAGAGCGTCTACGTCGACAACAAGCCCGGCGCCGCCGGCAACATCGCCATGCAGGACGTGGCCCGTGCCGACGACCAGCACACCATCATCCTGGGCCACATCGGCACGCTGGCGGTCAATCCGTACATCTTCGCCAAGCTGCCCTACGACCCCAACAAGGACTTCAAGCCCGTCAGCCTGCTGGCCAAGGTGCCCAGCCTGTACGTGATCCATCCGGATGTGCCGGCCAAGAACCTCAAGGAGTTCATCGCCTATGCCAAGACCCGCCCGGGCCGCCTGAGCTACGGCTCGGCCGGCAACGGCAGCGCCGGCCATCTGGCGATGGAATACCTGAAGATGAGCGCCGACATCTTCATGCTGCACGTGCCCTACAAGGGCACCGGCCCCATGCTCACCGACCTGATGGCCGGCCGGCTGGAGGCCTCGGCCATCGGCGCGGCGGCCGTGATTCCCTTCATCAAATCGGGCAAGCTGCGCTGCATCGCCACCGGCTCCACGCGGCGCCTGCCGCAGTTGCCCGACGTGCCCACGGTGGCCGAGCAGGGCTTCCCGGGCTTCGAGATGACGCAGTGGTACGGCATGATGGCCCCGGCCTCGATGACGCCGGCCCACCTGGCCAAGCTGTCGGTCGAGACCATGAAGGCGGCCAAGTCGCCCCCCGCGCTGGAGCGCATGAACGCCGATGCGGCCGAGGTGGTCGGTGGCACACCGGAGCAGTTCGCGCAGTTCATCGCGGCCGAACAGGCCCGCTGGCAGAAGGTCATCGCCCGGGCCAACATCAAGCCCGATTGAGCGGCGCCGCCGGCTGCCGCCGCGGCCCGGGCCGCGGCTAGCATCGGCCCCCATGCGCATCCTCCTGGCGGAAGACGAACACACCCTCGGCACCTGGCTGTGCCGGGCGCTGGAGCATTCGGGCATCCAGGTCGAATGGGTGGACGACGGCCGCCTGGCCGACCGCGCCCTGCAGCAGCGCGACCATGACGCCGTGGTGCTCGACCTGGGCCTGCCGGGCCTGGACGGCCATCGCGTGCTGCAGCGCCTGCGCGAGCGCGACCAGCGCATCCCGGCGCTCATCCTCACCGCCCGCGATTCGGTCGACGAGAAGGTGGCGGCGCTCAACGCCGGCGCCGACGACTTCCTCGCCAAGCCCTTCGCCCTCGCCGAGCTGGAGGCGCGGCTGCATGCGCTGGTGCGGCGCGCGCGCGGCGTGGAGCATCCGCGCCTGGCCTGCGGCCCGCTGGTGTACGACGGCACGCGCCGGCAGTTCACGCTGCATGGCGAGGTGCTGGCCCTGTCGCCGCGCGAGTCGGCCGTGCTGCGGGTGCTGGCGCAGCGCACGGGCGAGCCGCTGTCCAAGCAGCAGATCATCGACCGCGTGTTCTCGGACCAGGACGACGTGCACCCCGAGGCCGTGGAGGTGCTCGTGTACCGCCTGCGCAAGCGCCTGGAGGGCAGCGGCGCGCGCATCGTCACCCTGCGCGGGCTGGGCTATGTGCTCGAGCCGGACTGAGCCTTCTCCCACCACGGGCGGGCCACGCACGCGCATCGCGCGCTGGCTGCGGCGCAGCAGCCTCTGGCAGCGGCTCGCGCTGCTGCTGCTGCCGGGACTGGCGGCCGTCACCACGCTGGAGCTCTGGATGACGCGGCACGACGCGCTGGAGTCCGCCAACGCCGCCTACGACCGCTCGCTGCTCGGCGCCCTCAAGTCCATCGACGCCAACATCTCCACCGCCTCGGGCGGCCTGTCGCTGGAGATGCCCTTCACCCTGCTCGAGTTCTTCGAGCTGACGGCCAGCGGCCAAGTGTTCTTTCGCGTGGCCACCTCGGACGGGCTGGTGGAGCTGGGCAGCGCCGACTTTCCGCCGCCGCCCACGCCGCCGCCCATGGGCGTGCCGGTGTTCTACGACGCCAGCTATTTCGGCGAGCCGGTGCGGCTGGCGGCCTATCAGCGCGCGCTGGACCATGCGCCGGCCGGCAGCACCGCGCGCAGCGTGATGATCCAGGTGGGGGAAAGCACGCGCTCGCGCCAGACCTTCAGCGCCCGCTTCGTGCGCAGTGCGGCCCTGCGCGACCTGCTGGTGCTCCTGCTGCTGCTGGGCGGCACCACCGCCGCCCTGCTTGCCGCGTTGCGTCCGCTGTCGCGCCTGGCGCAGGAGGTGGAGGAGCGCGCGCCCGAGGACCTGAACCGCATCTCGCAGGAGAACCTGCCGGCCGAGATCCGCCCGCTGGTGGCCGCCGTCAACCGCCACATGGCGCGCACGCAGGAGCTGGTGGCGCTGCAGCGCCAGTTCCTGGACGACGCATCGCACCAGCTGCGCACCCACCTGACCACGCTGCAGATGCAGGTGGACTACGCGCGGCGCGAGCAGGACGCGGCCAAGGTACAGGACGCGCTGGCCGCCCTGGAGGCGGAGATCGCCAGCGCCACGCGCAGCGCCCAGCAGCTGCTGGCGCTGGGCCGCAGCGACACGGTGTCGGTCGAGTCTGCCGCCTTCGGCGCCGACGAGCTGCTACGCGAGGTGGCGCTGCAATGGCTGCCCGCCGCCCGCCGCAAGCGCATCGACCTGGGCATCCAGCCCGAGGAAGGCGCCGCGCGGGCCATCGGCGACCGCCACCTGCTGCGCGAGGCCTTCGCCAACCTGGTCGCCAACGCCATCGCCTACGTGCCCGAGGGCGGCACGGTCACGCTGCTGTCGGGCAGCGACGAGCAGGGCTGGTACCTGGCCGTCGAGGACGATGGACCCGGCCTCGGCGAAGAAGACCGTGCACGGCTGGGCCATCGCTTCCAGCGCGGAAGCGGCGCGCGGCCCGGCGGCTTCGGGCTCGGCCTGGCCATTGCGCGCTCCGTCGCCCAGCGGCACGGGGGCGACCTCTGGCTGATGGACCGCGGCAGCCTGCCGGGTCTGCACGCCGAGATCCGGTGGCCGCGCGACCGCCGTGCCGAGGCCACGAGAACGACAGGAGACCCGCATGACACGTCCGCCACTGCCGCCCCGGGCTGAGCGCCGCCGGCTGATCCTCGGCGCCGCGGCGACCCTGGCGCTGCCGGCCGCACCGTGGCGACCGGCCCTGGCCGCGACACCGGCGGACACCACGGCGAGCCCGGCCGATCCCAGCCGCCTGCCGGCCGACTGCGTCATCCCGGCGAAGGCCGGCGGTGGCTTCGCCCTCACCTGCGCGTTGGCGCGCGATGCGCTGCAGGCGGTGCGGCCGCAGCGCGCGCCGCTGGGCCAGCGCTTCCTGCCCGGCGGCATCGGCGCCGTCGCCTTCGACCAGGTGGCCACCGGCCGCCTGGGCGGGGCGGGCACGCTGGTGGCGTTTTCCGGCGGCTCGCTGCTCAACATCGCGCAGGGCCGCTTCGGTCCGCATCCGGTGTCGGCCGTGCGCTGGCTGGCGCTGCTCGGTGCCGACTACGGAGTGATCGCCGTCCACCGCGACTCGCCCTACCGCCGGCTGCAGGACCTGGTGCAGGCGCTGCGCGCCAACCCGGCCCGCATCGCCTTCGGCGCGGGCGGCACCGTCGGCAGCCAGGACTGGGTCAAGGCCGCGCTGCTGGTGCGCGCCAGCGGCGGCGACCACCGGCGCATGCGCTTCGTGGCCTTCGAGGGCGGTGGCGACGCGCTCAACGCCCTGCAGGGCCGGCATGTGGACGTGTTCTGCGGCGATGCGGCCGAGGCCGCGCAGGCCGTGGACGCGGGCGCCGCCCTGCGCTTCCTGGCGGTCTTCTCGGCCCAGCGCCTGGGCGGCGTGCTGCAGGGCGTGCCCACCGCGCGCGAGCAGGGCATCGACATCGTCTGGCCCACGGTGCGGGGCCTGTACGTCAGCGCCGATGTGCCCGAGCCGGCGCTGCAGGCCTGGACGGTGGCCTTCGATGAGGCGACCAAGGCGCCGGGCTACGCGCAGCTGCTGGCCCGCCATGCGCTGTACCCCTTCGCGCTGACCGGTCCGGCGCTCGACCGCTACGTGGCCGACGAGATCGACAAGTACCAGGCGCTGGCCGCGGAACTGGGTCTGCGGCGCTGGGGCCGCCCCGGCAGCTAGCGCCGAGTGAGGGCGAGCCCCACGCAGGCCCTACTGGATGACCCCCGCCGCCACATTGATGGACAGCGCCAGCACCACCATGTTGAAGCCGAAGGAAAGCACGCTGTGCAGCAGCGTCAGCCGCCGCATCTGGCGCGTGGTGACCTGCACGTCCGACACCTGCGAGGTCATGCCGACCACGAAGGCGTAGTACATGAAGTCGGCGTAGTCGGGCTCTTCCTTGCCCGGGAAATCCAGCCCGCCCTCGTCCGGCGTGCCATCCTCGCGGTAGTAACGGTGGGCATAGTGGAAGGCGTAGACGGTGTGGATCATGAGCCACGAACCCGCCAGCGCCACCATGCCCAGCACGATGTGCGCGCCGCGTTCCACGCCGCCGAGCTGCTTGACCTGCTGCAGCAACAGGCCGATGGCGATCACGCTGCTGACGATGGCGGCCGAGACGATGGCCAGGATGATCGGCCCCGGCGGGTCGAGCGAGCGCGCCCGGGCCTTGACCTGGGCCGCGTCGAAGATGCGCGCCTGCCAGCAGGCCCAGCCCAGGTAGGCGGCAACGGCGGCACACCAGCCAAGCAGGCCGGCCGGCCGCGCGGCCATTCCGCCACCCAGGCAGAGCCCCGCCACGGCCAGGCCGGCCAGGGCCCCGTAGCCCAGGCGCTGCGAGCCCCCCACATGTCGCAAATGCCGTTTCATGCCGGCGACTCTAGCGGCAGCCGGCTGGCGCCCATCTGACCCGCGGAACGATCGGCGTGGCGACCTACACCGGTGCGCAGATCCGCTGCTAGCTTGCCTTCTCGATCAAAGGAGCACGCGCGATGACGACGTCGATCAAGACCGGCGACAAGGTGAAGTGGGAAACGTCCCAGGGCGAGACCACCGGCAAGGTGACACGCAAGGTCACCCATACGGCCCATGTGCAGGGCCACGAGGCCAAGGCCTCTCCTGCCCATCCTCAGTACGAGGTCGAGAGCAGCAAGACCGGCAAGAAGGCGATCCACCATGCCGACGCATTGAAGAAGGCCTGAGGTCATGACGCAGGCACAGGAACACAGCGCCAGCCAGACGCTGAGCGACTTCAAGGACGTGGTGAACATGACACCCGCCCGGCTCGAACGGTGGCTAGAGACGGAGGACTCGAAGACCGTCGGATTCAAGGGCAGCAGCGGCGGCGAATCGGTCGGCCACCGTTCCGGCCGGCGGATCGTGCGGCTGCTCAGGAAGAAGATGGAGGACCTGACGCAGGGCGACCTGGCCCACATGCGCAAGGTCGTGGGCTATGTGAAGCGGCACCTGGCGCAGCGCCCCAGCGGCGCGGTCCGCGACACGCCCTGGCGCTATTCGCTGATGAACTGGGGCCACGACCCGGTGGGTCGCTGACCGGCCAGCCCGCCGTCGGCGCGGCTTCCTTCGGTCAGAGCGCCCAGCTCGCCGCCATGCTGGGCCGCTGACGGAAGTCCTCGTACCAGGCGGCGGTGGGCGCATGGCGTTCCCGCCAAGCCAGGTCGGGAAAACGCAGATCCAGATACCAGAGCGCGCAGCCCACGGCCAGCGTGCCGAGGTCGACGCGACCGGCGAGTAGCTGCGGTTCGGCATCCAGATGGGTGAGCGAGGTCTCGATCTTGTCCAGCTGGCCGGCGCGCCATTGCGGCCACCGGATGGCTTCGGGGCGGGCCGTGTCCTCGTAGCGCGCGAGCAGCGCCGCATCGAGCATGCCGTCGCCCAGCGACTGCAGGGTGAGCGTGGCCCAACGCGCGGGGCCCGCCGCCGGAATCAGCCGCCCGCCCGCCTGCACGTCGAGGTATTCGCAGATGACGCGGCTGTCGTAGAGCACCTGGCCATCGTCGGTGAAGAAGGTCGGCACCTTGCCCAGCGGGTTGTGGCCAATGATGGCCGCATCGCGCTGGATGGGGTGTGCGCTGGACGGCAACAGCGCGATCTTTCCGTCCATGCCCAGCTCATGCGCCGTGACGAGGCATTTGCGCACGTAAGGGGAGAAGGGTGAGAACAGGATCTTCATGCAGAGGACTCCGTGTCAGGGGACGTCGGGTTGGAGGGGGCCACCGGTCGCACGAGGGCGAGCGCTGGGCAGGCGTGATGTCGCGCGCAGCATAGCGGCGCATGTGCGCCCGCGAGATGCCGGTGCGGCGTCGGCCGGGGCTGGACCTCAGGAAGTGGGGCAACCTGGAGAAACAGCCACCCTAGGCCAAGCATCGACCCTGCACGTTGCAGCCATTTTTCGCCTTCAACCGGCACGCCTAGCATCGTTGACACAGGAAATCGTTGATCCAACGCCAAAGCGTGTTGGAAATTGCAGGATATGTGCGCACCGCTTTGCCTACAGTAGAGGCACGTTTTTCACCCCCAACACCTGGAGCCAACGATGTCCGACCTCTTCGACAACCCCATGGGCCTGTGCGGCTTCGAATTCGTCGAATTCGCTTCTCCCACGCCGAATGTCCTGGAGCCCCTGTTCGAGAAGATGGGCTTCACGCTGGTCGCCAAGCACCGTTCCAAGGACGTGCTGCTCTATCGCCAGGGCGGCATCAACTTCATCGTCAACCGCGAGCCGCGCAGCCCGGCCGCCTACTTCGCCGCCGAGCACGGTCCCTCGGCCTGCGGCCTTGCCTTCCGCGTGAAGGACTCGCACCACGCGTACCAGCGCGCCCTGGAGTTGGGTGCCCAGCCCGTCGAGATCGCCACCGGTCCCATGGAACTGCGCCTGCCGGCCATCAAGGGCATCGGCGGCGCGCCGCTGTACCTGATCGATCGTTATGAAGACGGCAAGTCCATCTACGACATCGACTTCGAGTTCCTGCCCGGCGTCGAGCGCCACCCGCAGGGCCACGGATTCCAGGTGGTGGACCACCTGACGCACAACGTCTACCGCGGCCGCATGAGCTACTGGGCCGACTTCTACAGCAAGCTCTTCAACTTCCGCGAGATCCGCTACTTCGACATCAGCGGCGAGTACACCGGCCTGACCTCCAAGGCCATGACCGCGCCCGACGGTCTGGTGCGCATTCCGCTGAACGAGGAATCGCGCCAGGGCGGCGGCCAGATCGAGGAGTTCCTGATGCAGTTCAACGGCGAGGGCATCCAGCACATTGCCCTGCTGACGGACAACCTGCTCGAGTCCATCGACCGGCTGCAGATGGCCGGCGTGCCGCTGCTCACGGCGCCCAACGACATCTACTACCAGAACCTGGACAAGCGCCTGCCCGGCCACGGCCAAGCCGTGGGCGAGCTGCAGGCCCGCGGCATCCTGCTGGACGGCACCACCGAAGGCGGCCAGCCGCGCCTCTTGCTGCAGATCTTCTCGGAGCCCACGCTGGGCCCGGTCTTCTTCGAATTCATCGAGCGCAAGGGCGACTACCGCGAAGGCTTCGGCGAGGGCAACTTCAAGGCCCTGTTCGAGTCTCTGGAGCGTGACCAGATCAACCGCGGCGTGCTCAAGGTGGACGACAAGGCCGCCGAGAAGGAAGCCGCGTGAGCACGGCACCTGCCCGGCTCGACGGCGAGGCCCTGGCCGCACCGCTCAAGGCCTTGCCGCACTGGCGGCATTCGCCGGAGCGCGGCGGCCTGATCACGGCCGAATTCGTGTTCGCCGACTTCGTGACCGCCTTTGGCTTCATGGCCCAGGTCGCCCTCCATGCAGAGCGCATGAACCACCATCCCGAGTGGTTCAACGTCTACAACCGCGTGCAGGTCACCCTGACCACGCACGATGCCAACGGCCTGTCGGCCAAAGACATCGAGATGGCCGGTTTGATGGACCGGCTGGCCACTGCCCTCGGCGCCCGCGCCCCCGCCTCCACCTAGGAGCTTTCCATGCTGCAGACCTCCGACACCGCGCCGGCCAAGCATGGCCTGGCGGCGGGGAGCGAACACGCCCCCGCGCGACCCGACTGGACCATCGACCAGGACTGGGGCCGCTACACCGCCGAGGAGCACGGCGTGTGGCGCACGCTCTTCGAGCGCCAGAGCCGGCTGCTGCCCGGCCGGGCCTGCGACGAATTCATCCGCGGCATGCAGGACCTGCCCATCGGCCCCGAGCAGATTCCGGACTTCGAACAGATGTCCAAGGTGCTGCGCCAGCGCACCGGCTGGGAGGTGGTGGCCGTGCCGGGCCTGGTGCCCGACGACGTGTTCTTCGAGCACCTGGCCAACCGCCGCTTTCCGGCCGGCCAGTTCATCCGCAAGCCGCACGAGCTGGACTACCTGGAAGAGCCCGACGTCTTCCATGACGTGTTCGGTCATGTGCCGATGCTGATGAACCCGGTGATCGCCGACTACATCCAGGCCTACGGCGAAGGTGGCCTCAAGGCCAACCGCCTGGGCATGCTGGAGAAGCTGGCCCGGGTGTACTGGTACACGGTGGAGTTCGGCCTGGTGCAGCAGAGCGACGGCCTGCGCATCTACGGCGCGGGCATCGCGTCATCGTTCAGCGAGACGCGCTTCGCGGTCGAGTCCGATTCGCCCAACCGCGTCCGCTTCGAGCTGGCGCGCGTGATGCAGACGCACTACCGCATCGACGACTTCCAGGAAACATACTTCGTGCTGGGCCACCTGGACGAGCTGCTGGAGCTGGCCCGCATCGACTTCGCGCCCCTTTACCAGCGCCTGGCCGGTGCGGCGGAGCATCAGCCGGGCGACGTGCGGCCCGGCGACACGGTGCTCACCCGTGGCAGCGGCCACTATCACGCGACGCGCCGCAACCCGGCCACGGCCTGAAAGAACGCCAGTCCATGACGACCCCCTCCCCCACCCGGAAGACCGTGCTGATCACCGGTGCGTCCGGCCAGCTGGGCCGCGCCGTCGCGCAGGCCTTCCTCGACCAGGGCGCGCGGCTCATCCTGCTGGACCGCCAGCGCGGTGAGCTGCCCGATGGCCAAGACCTGCGCCATGTGATGGTCGACCTCGCCGACCGCGAACAGGTCGTGCAGCGCATCGGCGAGGCCGCCGCACAGATGGGCGGCCTGCACACGGTCTGCCACATCGCCGGCGGCTTCCGCATGGGCGAGGCGGTGCACGAGACCAGCGCCGCGACCTGGGACTTCCTGATGGACCTCAACGCCCGCTCGCTGCTGCATGTGGCCGCGGCCACCGTGCCGCTGCTGCTCGCGCAGGGCGGCGGCCAGATCGTGACGGTGGGCGCCGGCGCCGCCGCGCGCGGTGGTGCGCAGATGGGCGCCTACAGCGCGTCCAAGAGCGCGCTGATCCGCCTGACCGAATCGATGTCGGCCGAGCTGAAGGACCAGCGCATCCGGGTCAACTGCGTGCTGCCCTCGATCATCGACACGCCGGACAACCGGCAGTCCATGCCCGAGGCCGACTTCGGCCGATGGGTGACGCCCCAGGCCCTGGCGGAGGTGATCGCGTTTCTGGCGTCCGATGCGGCGCGCGCGATCCACGGCGCGGCGATTCCGGTCAGCGGACGGGTCTAGGCCGGCCGCGGCCCGGCGGCAGCACCGCCCACGAATGGCCGCCCGGCGCCAGCGGCCGCGTCGGGCGACTCCGGCAGGCCCGCAGCGCCGCAGATGCACACCCAGGCACGCCATTCCTCGTCCGTGAGGCGGCCGGCCGCGCGGGCCGTGTCAACGAACTGCGCACGGTCGGTCATCAGGCCCAGCTTGCGGATGTCGCAGACCAGCGACTTGAAATGCTCGATGGCATGCGCCGGATCGGCCGCAATGATGTGCAGCGGCAGCTTCGACAGGTCGGCCGCCATCTCCCGTGCACGCTTGGCCTCCTGCATGAGCACGTCCACGTCCTCGGCGGACAGGTGCAGCCGGCGTGCCTCGCGGTTGACGATCTCGGCTTCTTCCTCCGAGAGCACGCCGTCGGCCAGCATGTCGAACAGCTCCTGCCGCAGCGCGTCCCGCTCCTTGTGCAGCTGGTCCGAGAAGGCCGAGGACAGGAGCGCCGCCGGGATGGCGAAGATGCCGATGCCGATCAGCGCCAGCACGATGGTCACCGCCCGGCCCGCCGGCGTGACCGGCGTGATGTCGCCATAGCCGACCGAGGCCAGCGTGATCACGGCCCAGTAGATCGACTGCGGGATGTTCTCGAACTTGTCGGGCTGCGCGTCGTGTTCGAACACATAGCCCAGGCTGGCGGTCAGCACCACGAGCAGCAGCATGATGAAGGCGGCGGCAGCCATCACCGGCCATTCCCGCCCGATCACCTTGGCGAGCGTCCGCGTGGCATCGGTGTAGCGCGTGAGCTTGAGCAGGCGCAGCAGGCGGAAGATCCGCAGGAAGCGCAGGTCCAGCACGTAGTGGAAGAAGGCCTCCAGGAAGAAGGGCAGGATCGCCAGCACGTCGATCACCATGCCCGGGCTGCGCGCCTGCCGCAGCCGCCCCACCAGCGGCCGCTCGAAGCCCGGCTCCTCGACGCAGCCATACAGGCGCAGGCACAGCTCCAGCGTGAAGACCGACACCACCGCGATGTCCAGGGCCACCAGCTCCAGATGGAACCGGTACTCGACCCACTGCACGGACTCGAGGATGACCGCGATCACCGACAGCAGGACGCAGCCCGCGATCACAAAGTCGAAATGGCCGTGCAGCCGCCCGCCGTACGGACTGGCGAAGACCAGCGCATGCGCCTTCTGCCGCAGGCTGCGGCCCTGGTTCAGCTGGCGGAACTCGGCAAAGGCCGGCACGAGGAAGCGGAACAGCTTGAGCGTGCGCAGCAGGCGGAACACCCGCAGCGCACGCAGGTCGATGGGCATGAACGCATGCAGCAGGCTGGGCAGGATCGCGACCAGGTCGAGCACCGCATAGGGATTGCGGGCGAAGGCCAGCCGGGGCCGGCGCGCGGCGGCGAACTGTGGGTCCTCCGGCGCCGTGTAGAGCCGCAAGGCGTATTCGAGCGTGAACACCACGAGCGAGGCCAGGTCGAAATGATGGAGCCAGGGCGCCGCGGTCTCCGGCAGCACCCGGCCGAACTCCAGGACCGCCACGACCAGGTTGGCGCCGATCATCCAGGCCACCATGCGGTCGAAGCCGCGCTGGACGTTGCGGCCGTTGGTCGGATCGAGCAGCCAGGCCCACAACCATCGGCGCAGCGATTGCCGCGGATGGAGTGCATCGGCTTCGCGTCGGGCGCGCTCTCCGATAAGGGCGGGCACGGCGCCCCGCCCGGCATGGCGGTAGGAGCGCGGCATCGGCTCGGCGGACGGATGCTCGGTCATGGGCGCCGGCAGCGGTCTGCCGGCGGCAGGCCGTCGGCGTGATTCATTGCGTGATTCGTCGCGTGACTCATGGCGCCACTCATGGCCGCATCGCCAGTTCCTGCACCGGAATCGGATAGCCGGCGCCGTCACACACCTGAAGCTTCAGTGTCCAGGCGGCCGGCGGCGCCTCGCCCGGCGCCGGAGCCGCCGCGACGCGGCCCGGGTCGGTGGCAGCGGGGCCGGCATGCGCCTCCAGCATCAGTTGCCCGAAGGTCCCGGTGCTGCCAGGGCGGCAGCGGTCGACGATTTCGGGCGCATGGCCGCTGAACGGATTGCGCATCGCCGCGAGCGGGCCCTCGGGTGCGGTGATCGTGCGCAGGCAGCCTTCCCAACGCACGGGCATGCCGCGATCGGTCAGCTCCGGGCAGACCCCGTCGTCGCCTTGCACGGCCTGCTGCAGCCAGTGGCCCAGGCGCTCTGCGTTGGTCTTGCTGTGCTCCGTGGCGGTGGCCACTGTCCAGGTGCGCTGGACGGCCAACCCCAGGGCCATCAGCGCGCACAGCGCGAAGGCGAAGAACACCAGGTCGCCTGCATGGGCGGTGAAGGGGGCAGTGGATGCTTCTTCGTTCGGCACGGGCGCGCGGGCTTGTGGGGGCGCTGCTCAGGGAGCAACGCGCACGCCAAAGCCCGCCATCGACAAGCTGGGACGACAACCCCAGCGCGGCCGGACCTGCTCAATGAATGTGACGCAGACCGCGGCCGGCGGCCTCACCACGACGGTGCGGCGCACCGGATGTGCGCGCGCCGCGCCCTGCAATGGTTCGCATCGGCGGCGGGCCAGGGTGGCCCGCGCGCCCGGCCTCGTCCTCAGGGAAGTCGGACGGTGCCTTGGATGACCACGCCCGGGTCACGCTGGGCGGGATACACCGGCACTGGAACGGGCACATAGGCCGGCGCCGGCGCGGGGCCGTAGCCGACCGGCCCGTGATCCTTGCATTTGCGCTTCTCGTCGAAGTCGCCGTTCTTCTTCCATTTGCGCTCGATCTTGCACGGGCCGTCCCAGTAGCTTTCCTTGTGGCCAGGACCGTGGCCCTTGCCGTGGCCGCGCCCATGTGGCGGATCGGCCAGGGCGAGCACGGGAGCGAGGAGCAGGGTGCCGGCGAAGCCGACGAGCAGGCGCGTGCTTGGGGTTGTCATGGTGAGCGGAACGTGGGTGATGGACGACTTCTTGCGCGGCCGAGCGTAGCCAGCGCGCGCGGGCCGACGAGTCGGCCAAGTTCAACCGAGCGCATCAGACAAGCGGACGACGGCCGGGCCCCTTGGCCGGGCCGACCGCCGACCCTGCCGACGCCCAGCGCGCCCGGCGGCCTCGGTCAGGCCGCGTCCGGCAGCAGGTCCCAGGCGACCGCCAGGCGCATCGATTTGCCGGGCGCCAGCAGACGCAGCCCTTCCTGCCCCGGCAGATGGAAGGCATCGATGGGATGGGTGATCGGCTCCAGGCAGAAGGCCTCGCCCTGCGGCGGGCGGTAGACGAGACAGTGGCCGTCGACGCGAACCGCGGGCTCGATCTGGCGCAGCTGCACCTGCAACCCGCGCGAGGGCCAGCGCACCTGCGCCGAACCGTCCCAGCCGAAGAAGGCGTTGTCGATGAAGCTGCCATGGGCCGGCATGCCGGTGGGCAGGTTCCAGTCTGCGGGCAGCGTGGTGCTGCGGCCCGTGGGAATGGGGTCGCTGCCGCTGAGCCACACGCCTGCCACCTTCGCCTGGATGCGGGTGTCGGTCGTGCGCACGAACCAGGGATGCAGGCCCAGGCCATACGGCAGCGGCACGTCGCCTTCGTGGCGAACCTCGACCAACTGGTCCAGCCCCCGCTCGCGCAGCCGCAGCACCTGCCGCGCGAAGAATCGGTAGGGGCTGCCACCGAAGCCGTCGGACCACAGCGTCATCTCGATCTCGCCCGGTGCCGGCTGGCGAAGCTGCCACGGCTGCAGCCAGCCCTCGCCATGGATCGGATAGGGCTCGCCCGCACGGTTGGGCGCCATGGCATGGAAACGCCCCGCCGCCATGAAGCCGCCCTGCGCGATGCGGTTGGACCACGGCACCATCGCGAACGAGGCCTGGCGGTAGAGGTCGTCGCTGCCGTCCCAGGGGCGCCACAGGTCGAGCGGCGCGCCTTCGGGCGGCAGCCACTGCCAGGCGGCCACGGCGCCGCCGCGCAAGGGCACGACCGCCAGCCGCTGACCCGCATGCTGCAGCCAGTGACGGCCCTGGGCGTCGGCCCTGGGCACCACGCTGTCGACGCCGTGATCCCGATCGCAGGACGGTGCCGGCGAGCCGGCGATCTCGGAATCGTTCATGCGAAAGCTCCAAAGGCATGGGCCGGCAGGCCGGCCACGTTCATCGGCACGGCGAAGAGCCCACCGGCCAAAGGCTCACCACGCAGGGCCACATCGTCCAGGCCCACGCGGGCGGTCGTGATGTAGAGCGTGCGCAGGTTTTCGCCGCCGAAGGTGCAATGGGTGACTTGGCTGGCGGGCACGGCAATGCGCGCCAGCTCCTGGCCCGTGTCGGGGTCGTGGGCAGTGATGCAGCCACCGCCCCAGTGCGCGATCCAGAGACGGCCGTCTGCATCGACCGTCATGCCGTCGGGATGGCCGTCACCGGCAGGGAAGGTCAGCCAGGGCCGCAGCGGCACACGTGGGCCACTGGCCGGGTCCACCTCGCAGGCCAGCACATGCCGGCCCACGGTGTCGTTGACGTACATGCGCCGTCCGTCCAGCGACCATGCGGGGCCGTTGGTCACGCGCAGGCCCAGCAGCAGGCGCTCGCAGGGGCCCGCCTCGTCGTAGCAGTACAGGTGGCCGGTGGGCTGGCGGGCGTCGAAGTCCATGCTGCCGGCCCAGAAGCGCCCGTGGTGGTCGCAGCGGCCATCGTTGAAGCGGTTGCTGGCCGGTTCGCCCTCGGGCCGGTGCAGGTAGACCGGCTGCGAGCCCGGTGCGTCGGGATCGAAGCGGGCCATGCCCCGGCGCAGCGCCAGCATCAGGCCGGTGCCGTCGCGCCGCTCGGCCACGGCCGAGACCTCTTCGTCGAACTGCCAGCACAGGGCCTCGCCGTCGGCCGGGCGCCAGCTGAAGAGGCGCTGCGAGAGGATGTCCACCCACCACAGCGCCTGACGGCGCGGCGACCACAGGGGGCCCTCGCCCAACTGGGCACGGGCATCGAGCACGCAGTGCACCGGGCCAGCCTGCAGCGGCGCGCCGCCGGTGGGTGGCAGGAGGGAGGAAGTCATGCGGGGGTCCTCTTCACGCGGGTCTCGCGTCTGTCTCGTCTTGACGCCACTGATGCTAGCCGGGCATATTGATGATCGTTGAATGATTTATTAGCGTCAGTCGATATACAAATGAATATCCCATCATCAAGCACCGGCGACGCCGGAACCGCCCGCTATCCGGGCCTGCGCGGCCGTCGCGCCTTCGTGACCGGCGGCGGCAGCGGCATCGGCGCCGCCATCGTGGGCGAGCTGGCCCGCCAGGGCGTGCTGGTCGGCTTCGTCGACATCGCGGAAGGCCCCAGCCGGGCGCTGGCCGAGTCCCTGGCGGCAGAAGGTCTGCCGGCGCCCTGGTGGCGGCGCTGCGACGTGCGCGACGTGCCCGCGCTGCAGGCCGCCATCGCCGACGCGGCCGCGGCGCTGGGCGACTTCCATGTGCTGGTCAACAACGTGGCCAGCGACGACCGGCACACGCTCGAATCGGTGACGCCGCAGTACTACGACGAGCGCATGGCCATCAACGAGCGGCCGGCCTTCTTCGCGATCCAGTCCGTGGTGCCCGGCATGCGACGGCTGGGCGGCGGATCGGTGGTCAACCTGGGCTCCACCGGCTGGCAGGGCAAGGGCAGTGGCTATCCCTGCTATGCCATCGCCAAGTCGTCGGTGAACGGCCTGACGCGCGGCCTGGCCCGCACGCTGGGGCAGGACCGCATCCGCATCAACACCGTCTCGCCCGGCTGGGTGATGACCGAGCGGCAGATCGCGCTGTGGCTCGATGCCGAGGGCGAGAAGGAGCTCGCGCGCAACCAGTGCCTGCCCGACCGGCTGGCGCCGCAGGACATCGCGCACATGGTGGCCTTCCTGGCCAGCGACGCGGGGCGCATGTGCACCGCGCAGGAATTCACGGTGGATGCGGGGTGGGTCTGATGGCAGGCGTCAGGGACTGAGGCCGTAGACCGGCCGGCAGGCCGTGCGCAAGGCCTGCATCAGCAGCGTGGCGCCGGGGGACAGCTGCCGGTCGGTGCGGGTGATGAGCCCGAAGTCGTCCATGTGGCAAGGCATGTCCAGCGGCAGGATGCTCAGGATGCCGTGGCCGGCGTAGTAGCGCGCCACCTCGGTGGCCATGACGCACAGCATGTCGCTCTGCTGCAGCATGCGGGTGATGAAGAGCAGCGCCGCCGTCTCCACCACGTCGAAGGGCGGGGCCAGGCCGGCCTCCTGGAACATCAGGTCGAAGCGGTGCCGCAGCACGCTGCCCGCGGGCGGCACGATCCACGGCCGCGTGGCCACGTCGCCCAGCGTCAACCCCGCCGCGCTCGACAGCGGATGCCCCGGCCGCGCCACGGCGCACACCGGCTCGCCCGTCAGCGGCTCGTAGCGCAGGTTCGACTTGTCGTCGTCGGCAAAGATGCGCGCCACCAGGATGTCCAGCCGGCCCTGGCGCAGGTAGTCGACCAGCACGGGGCTGGTCTCGATCTCCAGCACCACGCGCAGGCTGGGCTGCTCGCGCTTCACGGCCGCCACCGCCTGCGGCAGCAACGCGAGCCCGGGCGAGGTGATCGCGCCCACACCCACCTGGCCGTAGCGGCCGGCCTTGAGCGACATGAGCTCCTCGTGCGCCTGGTTGAGGCTGGCCAGCGCCTGGCGGGCGTGGCGGATCATGGTCTCGCCGTACCAGGTCGGCCGCATGCCCCGCGGCAGGCGCTCGAACAGCGGCACCTCCAGCACGTCCTCCAGGTCCTTGAGCAGCTTGCTGGCAGCGGGCTGCGTGATGTTGAGCGTGCGCGCCGCGGCGTGGATGTTGCCCTCGTCGGCCAGGACCGTGAGCAGCAGCAGTTGCCGAGTCTTGAGCCGGGCGCGCAGGAACCAGTGCGGGTTGGAGGTGGAGGGGCTGCTCATCGAGGGGTGTGCGGGGGGGGCCGGCGGGCGGCGAGGGTTTGTGCGAATGCTCCGATTGATATCCATTCTCTTCAAAAAACCATTGGATTGATATTTTTTCGCTCCATACACTGCCTACACGTTCGATGCGGTGCGGGTGCGCCGCACGGCGCCCACAACACCATCGATTCCTTCAGGAGACAACCATGCGCCCCACCCGTCGTCAGCTCGTCGCCCTGGCAGCCGGCCTGCCCTTTGCCATGGCCCTGCCCAGTGCTGCCTGGGCGCAGAAGAAGATCGTGCTCGGCTTCAGCCAGGTAGGCGCCGAAAGCGAATGGCGTACCGCCAATACGGAATCGATCAAGTCGGCCGCCAAGGACGCGGGCATCGAGCTCAAGTTCTCCGACGCGCAGCAGAAGCAGGAGAACCAGATCAAGGCCATCCGTGCCTTCATCGCGCAGAAGGTGGACGTGATCGCCTTCTCGCCGGTGGTCGAGACCGGCTGGGACAACGTGCTGCGCGAAGCCAAGGCCGCCAAGATCCCGGTGGTATTGACGGACCGCGCCGTCAACACCAAGGACACCTCGCTCTACGTCACCTTCATGGGCTCCGACTTCGTCGAGGAAGGCCGCAAGGCCGGCCGCTGGCTGGTGGACAAGATGAAGGACCAGAAGGGCGAAGTGCGCATCGTCGAACTGCAGGGCACCGTGGGCTCGGCCCCGGCCATCGACCGCAAGAAGGGCTTCGAGGAAATCATCAAGGCCGATCCCAAGTTCAAGATCGTGCGCTCGCAGACCGGCGACTTCACCCGCGCCAAGGGCAAGGAGGTGATGGAAGCCTTCCTGAAGGCCGAGGGCAAGAACGGCATCAATGTGCTCTACGCGCACAACGACGACATGGCCATCGGCGCCATCCAGGCCATCGAGGAAGCGGGCCTGAAGCCGGCCAAGGACATCACCATCATCTCGGTCGACGCCGTCAAGGGCGCCTTCGAGGCCATGATGGCCGGCAAGCTGAACGTGTCCGTCGAATGCTCGCCCCTGCTGGGGCCGCAGCTGATGACGGCGGTGAAGGACATCGTGGCGGGCAAGCCGGTGGCCAAGCGCATCGTGACGGAAGAAGGCATCTTCCCCATGGAGACCGCCGCCGCTGAATTCCCGAAACGCAAGTACTGATCGCCGAGGGAGCACAACAACATGAAGCGCACCTTCCTCAAGACGATCGTGGCCGGCGCAGCATTGGCCACCAATTTGCTGGCACCGCTCGCACACGCACAGGACAAGGGCCTCATCGGCATCGCCATGCCCACCAAGTCCTCGGCGCGCTGGATCGCCGATGGCGACAACATGGTCAAGGTGCTGAAGGACCGGGGCTACAAGACCGACCTGCAGTACGCCGAGGACGACATTCCCAACCAGCTGGCACAGATCGAGAACATGATCACCCGCGGCGCCAAGGTGCTGGTGGTGGCCTCCATCGACGGCACCACGCTCGGCAAGGCGCTGCAGAACGCGGCCGACCGGGGCATCAAGGTCATCGCCTACGACCGGCTGATCCGCAACAGCAAGAACGTCGACTACTACGCCACCTTCGACAACTTCCAGGTCGGGGTGCTGCAGGCCAGCTCCATCGTCGACAAGCTGGGCCTCAAGCAGGGCAAGGGGCCGTTCAACATCGAGCTGTTCGGCGGCTCGCCCGACGACAACAACGCCTTCTTCTTCTACGACGGCGCGATGAGCGTGCTCAAGCCCTACATCGACAGCGGCAAGCTGGTGGTGCGCAGCAAGCAGATGGGCATGGACAAGGTGGGCACGCTGCGCTGGGACGGCGCGGTGGCGCAGGCGCGCATGGACAACCTGCTGTCGGCCTTCTACGGCAATGCGCGCGTCGATGCGGTGCTCTCGCCGTACGACGGGCTGTCCATCGGCATCCTCTCCTCGCTCAAGGGCGTGGGCTACTGCACTGCGCAGCAACCCTGCCCCGTGGTGAGCGGGCAGGACGCCGAGGTGCCCTCGGTCAAGTCGATCCTGCGTGGCGAGCAATCCTCCACCGTGTTCAAGGACACGCGCGAGCTGGCCAAGGTCACGGCCGACATGGTCGACGCCGTGGTCTCGGGCAAGCAGCCGCAGGCCAATGACACCAAGACCTACAACAACGGCGTCAAGGTGGTGCCGTCGTACCTGCTCAAGCCCGTGAGCGTGGACAAGAGCAACTGGGAACAGGTGCTCGTGGGCAGCGGCTACTACAAGGCCGCGCAGTTCAAGTAACAGCCAGGCCGGCGCTGCGCCCCCGGGGCAAAGCGCCAGCAACCCTGCCATGACCTTGCTGCTGGAGATGCGCCACATCCGCAAGACCTTTCCCGGGGTCGTGGCCCTGGACCGGGTGGAGCTGGGCGTGGAAGCCGGAAAGATCCACGCCCTGGTGGGCGAGAACGGCGCGGGCAAGTCCACGCTGATGAAGGTGCTGAGCGGCGTCTACCCGCATGGCGAGTACGAGGGCGACATCGTCTACGACGGCCAGGTGCAGCGCTTCGGCGGCATCCACGACAGCGAGCGCGCCGGCATCATCATCATCCACCAGGAGCTGGCACTGGTGCCCATGCTCTCCATCGCCGAGAACCTGTTCCTGGGCAACGAGGTGGCGCGCGGCGGCGTCATCGACTGGACCGAGGCGCACCGCCGCACCCGCGCGCTGCTGGCCAAGGTGGGCCTGCGCATGTCGCCCGAGACGCCGGTGGGCGACCTGGGCATCGGCCAGCAGCAGCTGGTGGAGATCGCCAAGGCGCTGGCCAAGCAGGTGCGCCTGCTGATCCTGGACGAGCCCACCGCCAGCCTCAACGAGAACGACAGCGCCGCCCTCCTCGACCTCCTGATGGAGCTGCGCGCCCAGGGCATCACCTGCATCCTCATCTCGCACAAGCTCAACGAGATCGCCCGCGTGGCCGACACCGTGACGGTGCTGCGCGACGGCAGCAGCGTGCAGACGATCGACTGCGACGCCGGCCCGGTGGACGAGAACGAAGTCATCCGCGCCATGGTCGGCCGCCCCATGGCCGACCGCTATCCGCCGCGCACGCCGAAGATCGGCGCCGTCGGCTTCGAGGTGAGCGGCTGGCATGCGCACCATCCGCAGCGGCCCGAGCGGCCCTTCCTGCAGGACCTGAACCTGAGCGTGCGCCGCGGCGAGGTGGTGGGCATCGCCGGCCTGATGGGCGCCGGGCGCACCGAGTTCGCCATGAGCGTGTTCGGCCGCAGCTGGGGCCAGCGCGTGGCAGGCAAGGTGCGCATCGATGGGCGCGAGGTCGATGTGAGCACCGTGGGCAGGGCCATCGCCCAGGGCCTGGCCTATGTGACCGAGGACCGCAAGGGCGCCGGCCTGGTGCTGGACGAGAGCATCCGCTTCAACACCTCGCTCGCCCACCTGAAGGGCGTGTCGCGCGCGGGCGTGATCGACCCGCTGCAGGACACGGCCGTGGCCGAGCGCTTTCGCCGCGCCATGCGCATCCGCACGCCCGACGTGCTGCAGAAGACGCTCAACCTCTCGGGCGGCAACCAGCAGAAGGTGGTGCTGGGCAAGTGGCTGTTCACCGAGCCCCGGGTGCTGATCCTCGACGAGCCCACGCGCGGCATCGACGTCGGCGCCAAGTACGAGATCTACGCGCTCATCGCCGAGCTGGCGGCCCAGGGCCGCTGCGTGATCGTCATTTCCTCCGAGATGCCCGAGCTGCTGGGCATCACCGACCGCATCTACGTGATGAACGAAGGCCGCTTCGTCGCCGAGATGCCCACGGCCGAAGCCACGCAGGAGCGGATCATGGGCGCCATCGTGCGCGGCCATGCCGCCGCACGCGGGCCGGTGGCCACGACGGAAGCCCTTGCATGACCGACAACGCCGCCTCCCTCGCCCGCGCCGCCGCACCGGCGGCCGCGCCGGCATCTTCCACCGCCGCCTTCCTGCGCCACAACTTCCGCGAGTACGGCATGCTGGTGTGCCTGGTCGCGATCATGGTGCTGTTCCAGGTGCTGACCGACGGCACGCTGATGCAGCCGCTCAACCTCACCAACCTGGTGCTGCAGAACAGCTACATCGTCATCATGGCGCTGGGCATGCTGCTGGTGATCGTGGCGGGCCACATCGACCTGTCGGTGGGCTCGGTCAGCGGCTTCATCGGCGCGCTGGCGGCGGTGCTGATGGTCAACCATGACTGGCCGGTGATCCCCGCCGCGCTGGCATGCCTGGTGGGCGGCGCGCTCATCGGCGCGGCGCAGGGCTGGTTCGTGGCCTATGCGCGCATCCCCTCCTTCATCGTCACGCTGGCGGGCATGCTGGTGTTCAAGGGCCTGGCACTGGCACTGCTGCAGGGGCAGTCGGTGGGGCCCTTTCCCGACAGCTTCCAGCGGCTGAGCTCCGGCTTCATCCCCGATGCCTTCGGCAACCAGGGCCTGCGGCTGACCTCGCTGCTGATCGGCGTGGCCATGGCCGCCGTCTTCGCCGTCGCCGGCTGGCGATCGCGGCAGCGCCAACAGGCGCATGGCATCGTGGACGAGCCGGCCGGCTTCTTCGCGGCCAAGACGCTGGTCTTCGCAGGCCTGCTCATCGGCTTCGCCTGGATGATGGCCTCGTACCGCGGCCTGCCCAATGTGCTGGTGGTGATGGCGGTGCTGATCGTGCTGTTCGACTTCGTCACCCGCCGCACCGTGCTGGGCCGGCGCGTCTACGCCCTCGGCGGCAACGAGAAGGCGGCACGGCTGTCGGGCATCGACACGCGGCGCCTGAGCTTCTATGCCTTCGTCAACATGGGCGTGCTGGCGGCGCTGGCCGGCCTGGTGTTCGCGGCGCGCCTGAACACGGCCACGCCCAAGGCCGGCCTGGGTTTCGAGCTGGACGTGATCGCGGCCTGCTTCATCGGCGGTGCCTCGGCCTCGGGTGGCGTGGGCAAGGTCACCGGCGCGGTGATCGGCGCCTTCGTCATGGGCGTGATGAACAACGGCATGTCGATCATGGGCATCGGCATCGACTACCAGCAGGTGATCAAGGGGCTGGTGCTGCTGGCCGCGGTGTTCATCGACGTCTGGCACAAGAACCGCTGAAGCCATGGCTGCTGTCCCCTATTCCCCAACCGCCGCGCCGGTGCTCGAACTGAGCGGCATCGGCAAGCGCTTCGGCAGCGTGCCGGTGCTGCAGGACGTGCAGCTGCGGCTGTACCCCGGCGAGATCCATGCGCTGATGGGCCAGAACGGCGCGGGCAAGTCCACGCTGATCAAGGTGCTCACCGGCGTCTTCCCGGCCAACGAAGGGCGGATGGTGCTGGCGGGCGCGCCCATCGTGCCGACCTCGCCCGCGCATGCGCAGGCGCTGGGCATCAGCACCGTCTACCAGGAGGTGAACCTCTGCCCCAACCTGTCGGTGGCCGAGAACGTGTTCGCCGGCCGCTACCCGCGCCGCGGCCTGCTGCAGGGCCGGCGCATCGACTGGGCGACGGTCAATGAAGGCGCCCGCGCGCTGCTGGCGCGGGTGGGGCTGGACATCGACGTGACCCGGCTGCTGGCCAGCTACCCGGTGGCGGTGCAGCAGCTGGTCTCCATCGCCCGGGCGCTGGGGGTGGATGCGCGGGTGCTGATCCTGGACGAGCCCACCTCCAGCCTGGACGACGACGAGGTGCGCAAGCTCTTCGAGGTGATGCGCCGGCTGCGGGACGAGGGCCTGGCCATCGTCTTCGTCACCCACTTCATGAACCAGGTGTATGCCGTGTCGGACCGCATCACCGTGCTGCGCAACGGCCGCTTCGTGGGCGAATGGCCGACGGCCGCACTGCCCGCGCCAGCACTGATCTCGGCCATGGTGGGCCGCGAGCTGGCCGCCGCGCAGGGCCAGTCGGCCGCGTTGCCAGCGGCTGCTGTCGGTGAGACGCCGCTGCTCAAGGCCGAGGGCCTGGGCCAGAAGGCGCAGCTGCATCCCATCGACCTGCAGGTGCGCGCCGGCGAGGTGGTCGGCCTGGCCGGCCTGCTGGGTGCGGGCCGCACCGAGCTGGCCCGGCTGCTCTTCGGGCTGGAGGCGGCCGACAGCGGCACGCTGTGGATCGACGGTCAGGCGCAGCGCTTCGGCAGCCCCACCGAGGCCATCGCAGCCGGCCTGGCCCTGTGCCCCGAGGAGCGCAAGACCGACGGCATCGTGGCCGAGCTGTCGGTGCGCGAGAACATCGCGCTGGCCCTGCAGGCCCGGCGCGGCGCACTGCACTTCATTCCCCATGCCGAGCAGGTGCGCATGGCCGAGCACTACGTCGCTGCGCTGGGCATCAAGACCGCCAGCATCGACACGCCGATCGGCCTGCTCTCCGGCGGCAACCAGCAGAAGGCCGTGATCGCGCGCTGGCTGGCCACGGCGCCGCGCCTCTTGATCCTGGACGAACCCACACGCGGCATCGATGTGGCCGCCAAGCAGGAAATCATGGAACAGATCCTCCAGCTTGCGAAGGCGGGCATGGCGGTGCTGTTCATCTCGTCCGAGATCAGCGAGGTGGTGCGCGTGGCCCACCGCATCGTCGTGCTGCGCGACCGCTCGAAAGTGGGCGAGCTGCCCGCCGGCAGCAGCGAGGACGACGTGTACGAACTCATCGCCGCGGAGCCGGCGCACTGACATGCCCCCTTCCCTCCTCTCCCGACTGATGCAGCACCGGCTCGCCTGGCCGCTGCTCACGCTGGCGCTGCTGCTGGCGGTCAACGCCGGCTTCAACCCGGGCTTCCTGCACCTGGAGTGGCGCGACGGCCACCTCTACGGCAGCCTGGTCGACATCCTCAACCGCGCGGCGCCGCTGGTGGTGGTGTCGCTGGGCATGACGCTGGTGATCGCCACGCGCGGCATCGACATCTCGGTGGGCGCGGTGGTCGCCATCTGCGCGGCGGTGGCGGCCTGGCTGATCGGCGGTGCGGTCGATGGCCAGAGCGCCCGCTTCGGCCTGCCGCTGGCGGTGGCCGGCGCCCTGGGCGTCGCCATGCTGTGCGGGCTGTGGAACGGCCTGCTGGTGGGCGCCATCGGCATGCAGCCCATCATCGCGACGCTGATCCTGATGGTGGCCGGCCGCGGCCTGGCGCAGCTGATCACCGACGGCCAGATCCTCACCATCTACTACAAGCCCTTCTTCTTCATCGGCGGCGGCTACCTGTTCGGCCTGCCCTTCTCGGTATACGTGGCGGCGGCCGTGCTCGCGCTGCTGGGCCTGGCCTGCACCCGCACGGCGCTGGGCCTGTTCATCCAGGCCGTGGGCATCAATCCGACAGCGGCACGCGTCGCAGGCGTGAAGGCGCGGCGCCTCATCGTCGGCTGCTATGCGGTGTGCGGGCTGTGCGCCGGCATCGCGGGCCTGCTGATCAGCTCCAACGTCAAGAGCGCGGACGGCAACAACGCCGGTCAGCTGATGGAGCTGGACGCCATCCTGGCCGTGACGCTGGGCGGCACGCTGCTCACCGGCGGACGCTTCAGCCTGGTGGGCAGCGCCATCGGCGCGCTCATCATCCAGACGCTGACCTATGCCATCTATTCGCTGGGCGTGCCGCCCGAGATCAACCTGGTGGTCAAGGCGGCCGTGGTGTTCGTCGTGATGCTGCTGCAATCCGCCGAATTCCGCGCCATGCTGCGCACCCTGGCCGTGCGGCCCGCGCCGCGGGAGCAGCTGCGATGAGCGCCGTGTTGCCCACCGCCCGCGCCGCCGACAAGGCGAGCCCCGTGGCGCCAGCACGCCCGCGCCGCCGGCTCGACCCCAAGTACCTGCCCCTGGCCGCGACCATCTCGCTCTTCGCGGCGGTGGTGCTGGCCGGCTCGCTGCGCTACGACGGCTTCTTCTCGCTGCAGGTCTTCCTCAACCTAATGATCGACAACAGCTTCCTGCTGGTGGTGGCGGTGGGCATGACCTTCGTCATCCTCAACGGCGGCATCGACCTGTCGGTGGGCTCGGTGATCGCCTTCTCGACCATGGTGCTGGCCACGCTGGTGGAGCAGCACGGCTGGAGCCCCGCACCCGCCATCGCCGTGGTGCTGGTGATGGGCACGGCCTTCGGCGCTTTCATGGGCCTCCTGATCGAACGCTTCCGGCTGCAGCCCTTCATCGTCACGCTGGCCGGCATGTTCCTAGCGCGCGGACTGTGCTACCTGATCAGCATCGATTCCATCAGCATCACCAGCGAGGCCTACACCGAGCTGGCCCAGCTGCGCGTGCCCTTCTTCGCCGAGACCTCGCTGTCGCTGGGCGCCGTGGTCGGCTTGGCGGTGCTGCTGGTGGCGATGTACGTGGCCCACTGCACGCCCTTCGGCCGCACGGTGTACGCCATCGGCGGCAACGAGCATTCGGCCCACCTCATGGGCCTGCCGGTGCGCCGCACGCTGGTGGGCGTGTATGCCCTGTCGGGCCTGTGCTCGGCCCTGGCCGGCGTGCTCTTCACCTTCTACATGCTCTCGGGCTACGGCCTGCATGCCGTGGGGATGGAGCTGGACGCCATCGCCGCCGTCGTGATCGGCGGCACGCTGCTCAGCGGCGGCGTGGGCTACGTGGCCGGCACGCTGTTCGGCGTGCTGATGCTGGGCGTGATCCAGACCCTCATCGCCTTCGACGGCACCCTGAGTTCGTGGTGGACGCGCATCGTCGTCGGCCTGCTGCTCTTCGCCTTCTGCCTGCTGCAGCGCGTGGTGTCGCTGCGCACGGCGCGCCGCTGACCCTGCCTTCCGCCCCCTTCAAAGACCGTTGCCTCCGACCTCCTGAAAGCCACCATGTCCGACACAACCCCCAAGAAAAAGCTGCGCTCCACCGAGTGGTTCGGCCACAACGACAAGAACGGCTTCATGTACCGCAGCTGGATGAAGAACCAGGGCTTCCCCGACCATGAGTTCGACGGCCGCCCCGTGATCGGCATCTGCAACACCTGGTCGGAGCTGACGCCCTGCAACGCGCACTTCCGCAAGATCGCAGAGCACGTGCGGCGCGGCGTGTACGAGGCGGGCGGCTTTCCGGTGGAGTTCCCGGTGTTCTCCAACGGCGAGTCGAACCTGCGGCCCACCGCCATGCTCACGCGCAACCTGGCGGCCATGGATGTGGAAGAGGCCATCCGCGGCAACCCCATCGACGCGGTGGTGCTGCTGGCCGGCTGCGACAAGACCACGCCCGCGCTGCTGATGGGCGCCGCCAGCTGCGACGTGCCGGCCATCGTGGTCTCGGGCGGGCCGATGCTCAACGGCAAGCTCGACGGCAAGAACATCGGCTCGGGCACCTCGGTGTGGCAGCTGCACGAGTCGCTCAAGGCCGGCGAGATCGACCTGCACAAGTTCCTCTCGGCCGAAGGCGGCATGTCGCGCTCGGCCGGCACCTGCAACACCATGGGCACGGCCTCCACCATGGCCTGCATGGCCGAGTCGCTGGGCGTCACGCTGCCGCACAACGCCGCCATTCCGGCGGTGGACGCGCGGCGCTATGTGCTGGCGCACCTGTCGGGCCAGCGCATCGTGCAGATGGCCAGGGACGACCTCACGCTGTCGAAGATCCTCACCCGCCAGGCCTTCGAGAACGCCATCCGCACCAACGCGGCCATCGGCGGCTCGACCAACGCGGTGATCCACCTCAAGGCCATTGCCGGGCGCATCGGCGTGGACCTGGAGCTGGAGGACTGGACGCGCGTCGGCCAGGGCATGCCCACGCTGGTGGACCTGATGCCCTCGGGCCGCTTCCTGATGGAGGAGTTCTATTACGCCGGCGGCCTGCCCGGCGTGCTGCGCCGCATGGGCGAGGCCGGGCTGCTGCCGCATCCCGAGGCGCTGACCGTGAACGGCCACAGCCTGTGGGACAACGTGCGCGAGGCGCCCATCCACGACCCCGAGGTCATCCGCCCGCTGGACAAGCCCCTCATCGCCGACGGCAGCATCCGCATCCTGCGCGGCAACCTGTCGCCGCGCGGCGCCGTGCTCAAGCCGTCGGCCGCCACGCCGGCCCTGCTCAAGCACCGCGGCCGCGCCGTGGTGTTCGAGAACCTGGAGCACTACAAGGAGCGCATCGTCGACGAGAGCCTGGACGTCGATGCCGATTCGGTGCTGGTGCTCAAGAACTGCGGCCCGCGCGGCTACCCCGGCATGGCCGAGGTGGGCAACATGGGCCTGCCGCCGAAGCTGCTGCGCCAGGGGATCAAGGACATGGTCCGCATCTCCGACGCCCGCATGAGCGGCACCGCCTACGGCACCGTGGTGCTGCACGTGGCGCCCGAGGCGGCGGCCGGCGGCCCGCTGGCCATGGTGCGCGATGGCGACTGGATCGAGCTGGACAGCGACGCCGGCCGCCTGCACCTGGACATCTCCGACGAGGAATATGCGAGCCGCATGGCTGACGTGCAGAAGAGCCTGACGCCCCCGGGCGGCGGCTACCGCAAGCTGTACGTGGAGCATGTGCTGCAGGCCGACGAGGGGTGCGACCTGGACTTCCTGGTGGGCTGCCGCGGCGCCGCGGTGCCGCGCCATTCGCACTGAGTCTTCACCCCTTCACATCAGCACAGACGCGACCCGCCCATGGCCCATCCCGCCACTCCGTACCGCGGCATCTTCCCGGTGGTGCCCACCACCTTCACCGAGAGCGGCGAGCTCGACCTGCCCAGCCAGAAGCGCGCACTCGACTTCATGATCGACGCCGGCGTGGACGGCCTGGCCATCCTGGCCAACTTCTCGGAGCAGTTCTCGCTGTCGGACCAGGAGCGCGAGGTGCTCACCCGCACCGCGCTGGAACATGTGGCCGGCCGCGTGCCGGTGATCGTCACCACCTCGCACTACGCCACGCGCATCTGCGCCGAGCGCAGCCGCCGCGCGCAGGACATGGGCGCCGCCATGGTGATGGTGATGCCGCCCTACCACGGCGCCACCTTCCGCGTGCCCGAGGCGCAGATCCAGGCCTTCTACCAGCAGGTGTCGGACGCCATCGACATTCCCATCATGGTCCAGGACGCGCCGGCCAGCGGCACGGTGCTCGCCCCCGCCTTCCTGGCCCGCATGGCGCGCGAGATCGAACATGTGTCGTACTTCAAGATGGAGACCGCCGGCGCCGCCAACAAGCTGCGCGAGCTGATCCAGCTCGGCGGCGATGCCATCGAAGGCCCGTGGGACGGCGAAGAGGCCATCACGCTGCTGGCCGACCTGCATGCCGGCGCCACGGGCGCCATGACCGGCGGCGGCTTCCCGGACGGCATCCGCCCCATCCTGGAGGCGCACCGCCGCGGGGACATGGATGGCGCCTTCGCGCTCTATCAGCGCTGGCTGCCCCTGATCAACCACGAGAACCGCCAGGCCGGCATGCTGGCCGCCAAGGCGCTGATGAAGGAAGGCGGCGTGATCGCCTGCGAGGCGCCGCGACATCCGCTGCCGCCCATGCACCCGGCCACGCGCCGCGAGCTGATCGACATCGCGCGGCGGCTGGATCCGCTGGTGCTGCGCTGGGGGCGGTGAGGGGCGGGGCGTTGCGGGGCGCCCCGCCGTCGCCGCTAGTGGTAGTCCTGCTCCAGCTGATGCCTCACGGCCAGGATCAGGACGGTCGCGGGATCCGCGATTTCGTAGAGAAGAACATAGCCGCTGGCCCCAAACGGAACGATCAGCTCGCGACGCAGCCCAGTGCCGTGGGCCGTCTTGCGGTAGATGAACGGAGTCCTGGACAGGTGCAGTTGCGCAGCCGATTCGATGGCTGCGATGGCGCGCTCCGCCAGATCGAGGTCTTCCGCCGTCTTGGCCCGGTCGATCAGGTATTGGAAGAGTCTGAACAAGTCCGCTCGGGCCTGCGGCGCGAACAACACGGCGAAGGTCATCGCGTCTTGGCTTGCGCAATCCCCAACTGCTTGCGCCGGCTCTCCAGACGCTGGCGCATTTCGCCGATGACCTCATCGGCGGCATGCGCCACACCGGTTCGCGAATACTCCTGCCACGCCGCCTCGCCCCGGGCGTAGAACTCCGCCTCGGCGCGCCGGTACGCAACGGCGCTGCGCACGCTGTCTTCGATGAATCCGGACAACGACTCCCCGTCGCGAAGCAGGGACTCCAGATCGGCGCGCAGCTCCGGATCGACACGCACCTGAGGAAGGATGGCTGACTTCATCCGAAAATTGTGCTTCAAATGTGTTGCACGGGCAAGGCGTCGAGGCCCGCCCGATGGTGGCAGGCTTCGGCAGACCGACGCGGAGAGATGGCTCCGCTGGTGCTGCGCTGGGAGCGCTGAGCAGCGCCCCATCCGGCAGTCTCAGCCGCGCAGCAGGCGCCGCAGCAGCTTGCCGGTGCCCGTGGCGGGCAGGGCTTCCAGCAGTTCGAGCTGCCGCGGCACCTTGTAGTGGGACATGTTCTCGCGCGCCCAGGCCAGCAGCGCGTCCCGGTCGAAGGATCCGGCGCCCGCCGAGGGCACGACGAAAGCCTTCACCACCTCGCCCTTGTCGGCATCGGGCACGCCGATCACGGCCACCTGGGCCACATCCGGATGCAGGATCAGGATCGACTCCACCTCTTCCGGGAAGACGCTGTAGCCCGACACCTTGATCATCTCCTTGACCCGGCCGATGAAGCTGAGGTAGCCCTGCGCGTCGAGCCGGCCGATGTCGCCCGTGTGCACCCAGCCATCCCGCAACACCTCGGCGGTCGCCTCGGGCCGGTTCCAGTAGCCATGGAACACACCCTGGCTGCGCACCACGATCTGTCCGCTCTCGCCCACCGGCACCGGCTCGCCGGCGTCGCCGAGGATGCGCAGTTCCACGCCCGGGCCCGGCACGCCGTTGGTGCCCCAGCGCACGGCATCGCGCGGCATCAGCACATCGTTGGTGTGGGTCTCCGACAGGCCATAGCCCGCCTCGTACACCAGGCAGTCGTTGGCGAAGGCGCTCCAGCGTTCGGCCAGCTCCTGGGTCAGCTTGATGCCGAAGCTGGTGGCCATGGTGGTCTTCAGACTCGACAGGTCGAACCCGGCCGCGCCGGGCGCCTTCATCGTGGCCTCGAGCATGGGCGCCATGGCGTACCACCACGTCACGCGGAAGCGCTCGATGCTCTGCAGCACCGCCAGCGGGTCCATGCGGTTGAGCAGCACGATGGTGGCGCCGGTGTAGGCCAGCAGCGTCACGCCGCAGATCATGCCGGCGATGTGGTAGACCGGCGCGACCGCGAGCATCGTGTCCTCGGCGCGGATGCCGAACATCTGCGCGCCCACGGCCGTCTTGTAGAGCGCGTTGCGGTAGCTCAGCATCGCGCCCTTGGGCATGCCGGTGGTGCCCGAGGTGTAGGTCATGAGGGCCACATCGTCCATGCCGAGCGCGGGCCGCGGCGGCTGGGGATGCGTCTCGGCGGTGGCTTCGCCGAAGTCGACCACGCCCTCGGGCAGCGGCGTGCGTGCCAGCAGCTCCGGCGGCACCTCGACCTGCGGCTCGGACGGCAGCAGGTCGGCATAGCGCACTGCATACACATGGGGCACCGCCACCCGGTCGCGCACCGACATCACGATGGGCAGCAGATGGTCCGCCACCACGAGGGCCTTGGCACCCAGGTCGCCCACCTGGTAGGCGAACTCGTGCGCCTTGAACATGGGGCTGCAGGGGCTGACGATGGCCCCCAGCTTCTGGATGCCGAAATGCGCCACCAGGTACTGCGGGCAGTTCTGCAGGAAGAGCGCGACCCGGTCGCCCGGACCCACGCCCGCCCGGTGCAGCGTCTGCGCGAAGGCGTCGCTCATGCGGTCGAGTTCGGCATAGCTCAGCGCCCGGCCGTACCAGACGATGGCCGCCTTGTCGGGCTGGTGGCGCGCATGGGCACGCAGGTATTCGTGCAGCGGCTGTTCGCCGAGTGGATAGTCGATGGGGGGCTGGCTCATGGATACCTTCTCAGAGGCCCAGCACGTGCTTGGCCATGATGTTCTTCTGCACTTCGGTGCTGCCGCCGTAGATGGTCATGGCCCGGCAGAACTGGTAGCTCGCCACCGGCCCCAGCGCATGCTCGGGCCCCAGCAGCGGCGTGTCGCCGTCGCCGAACAGCCAGCCGGGCTGGAAGCGCTGCGCATCGGGTCCGCTGGCCATCACCCGCAGCTCGGTGATGCGCTGGGCGATCTCGGTGCCCCGGATCTTGATGAAGGACGAGGTGCCCGGCGCCGCCGCCTGGCCCGCCTGCGCGTCGGAGAGCAGGCGCAGCAGCCCGATCTCCAGCGCCTTGAACTGCGCCTCCACCTGTGCCAGCTCGCGCGCGAAGGCGGGGTCGTCGATCAGCCGGCGGCCGCCACTGCCCACCTCGGCCGCCACCTCGCGCAGGCGCGCGAGCTCCTGGGTGATGAAGCGCAGGTTCGCGTTCTCCACCCGCTCATGCGCGAGCAGGAACTTGGCGTAGGTCCAGCCGCGGTCGACCTCGCCGATGAGGTTCTCGCGCGGCACGCGCACGTCGTCGAAGAAGACCGCGTTGAGGTAGTGCCGGCCGTCCATCATGCGGATCGGCTGCACCTGCACGCCCGGCGTCTTCATGTCGATCAGCAGGAAGGAGATGCCGGCCTGCTTCGGCCCCTCGGTGCTGGTGCGCACGAGGCAGAACATCCAGTCGGCGAAGTGCGCGTAGGAGGTCCAGATCTTCTGGCCGTTGACGAGGAAGTGATCGCCCCGATCCAGCGCCTGCGTCTTGAGCGCGGCGAGGTCCGAGCCGGCACCCGGCTCCGAATAGCCCTGGCACCACCACACGGAGGAGTCGCGGATGGCGGGCAGGTGCTTCGCCTTCTGCGCCTCGGTGCCGAAGGTGTAGATCACCGGCCCGACCATCGCGGGGCCGAAGACCTGCAGCTCGGGGCAGTGCATCTCGCCGGCCACGCGGTTGAAGATCAGCGTGTGCAGGGCGCTCCAGTCCAGGCCACCCTGGGCCCGCGGCCAGGCGCCGGTGAACCAGCCGCGCCGGGCCAGGATCTGCTGCCAGCGCATGAAGTCGTCGCGCGCCAGGGTGCGGTCCAGCCGCACCTTCTCGCGGATGTCCGCCGGCAGTTCGGCGGCAATGAAGGCCCGCACCTCAGCTTCGAAGGCGCGGTCCTGGTCGCTCAGGCGGAGGTCCATCGTGCGGGCCTCACTGCGCCATGTAGCGCTCGGCATGCCAGTCGGCGTCGCCGAAGCCCAGGCGGATCATCGACAGGCGCTTGAAGTAGTGGCCCACGGCCAGTTCCTCGGTCACGCCCATGGCACCGTGCATCTGCACCGCCTCCTGCCCGACCAGCCGGGCCGTGCGGTCGATCTCCATCTTGGCGGCCGACAGCGCGCGGCGGCGCGCCGGGGCATCGGCCTCGCGGAGCATCAGCGCCGCGTACAGCGCCATGGACCGCGCCTCGTCCAGCGCGATGGTCATGTCGACCATGCGGTGCTGCAGCGCCTGGTTGGTGCCAATGGGCCGGCCGAACTGCTGCCGGGTCTTGAGGTAGTCGAGCGTGGTGTCCACCAGCACCGCCATGGCGCCGACCGCCTCGGCGGCAAGCGCGGCGATGCCGTGGTCGACCACCCGCTCCAGCGCATCGCCCACCTCCGTCCCGTCGGCCGGCACCAGCCGGCGCGACGCATCCACCGTCACGCCGTCCAGGTGCAGGTCGGCCGCGCGCTGCCCATCGTGCATGGCGTAGGCCGTGCGCGACAGCCCCGGCGCATCCGCATCGACCACGAAGGCCTGCAGCCCGGTGCGCTCCCCGGGCGCGCCCGCACTGCGGGCGATCACCACCAGAGCCTCGGCGCAATCGCCGCCGTAGACCAGGGTCTTGGCGCCATCCAGGCGCCAGACGCCGCCTTCCTGGCGTGCCGTCGCGGCGATGTGGAAGGGGTCGTAGCGCGAGCCCGGCTCGGCATAGGCCAGGGCCAGGCGCAGCTCGCCGGCCATCATGGGCTGTAGCCATTCGGCCTTCTGCGCCTCGCTGCCGATCAGGCTGAGCAGGCCGCCGCCCAGCACCACGCTGGCCAGGTAGGGCTCGAGCAGCAGGCCGCGGCCCACGCCCTCCATGACGATGCCGGTGTCCACCGCATCGCCGCCGATGCCGCCCTCGGCCTCGGAGAAGGGGATGGCCAGCCAGCCGAAGTCGGCATAGCGGCGCCAGCAGTCGGCGTCATGGCCAAGCTCGCTGGCAGCCACGCGCCGCCGGTGGCTGAAGTCGTAGGCCTCGCGCACGAAGCGCTCCACGCTCTCGCGCAGCTGGTGTTGTTCGGGGGTGTATTGCAGGTCCATGGTCGGTGTCGCTCGGCAGTCACAGCGCCAGGTAGCGCTGCTGGATCTCGGGATGGCGGTCGAAGGCGGCCCAGTCGCCCTCGAAGACGAGGCGGCCGGTGTCGATGACGTAGACGTGGTCGGTGCAGCGGCGGGCGAACCAGATGTTCTGCTCGCACAGCAGGAGGGCCACGCCGTTGTCGGTGCAGCTGCGCACCAGGTCGTGGGCCATCTCCTCCACGATGATGGGCGCCAGGCCCTCGGTGGGTTCGTCCAGCAGCAGCAGGCGCGGGTGGGCGGCCATGGCCCGCGCCACGGCCAGCAGCTGCTGCTGCCCGCCGCTGAGCTGGCCGCCGTGGCGCTGCAGCAGGCTGGCCAGCATGGGAAAGCGCTGCACGATCTCGTCCACCGGCACGGCGGGCCGGCCCGGACCGGCGCCATAGCGGGCCATGGCGATGTTCTCGGCCACGGTCAGGTGGGTGAAGATGCGCCGGTCCTCCGGCACCAGCGACAGGCCCAGCCGGGTGCGCCGGTGCGTGGGCAGCGCGGCCAGGTCCTGCCCGTCGAAGCGCACGGTGCCGCGCACGCGCGGCCCGGCATTCATGACGCTCTTGAGCAGCGTCGACTTGCCGGCGCCATTGCGGCCCAGCAGCGCCACGCGCTGGCCGGCCGCCACCGACAGCCGCAGGCCGAAGAGGATGTGGCTGTCGCCATAGAAGGCGTCCAGGTCGCGCAGATCAAGCATGGACCATCTCCTTGCCGAGGTAGACCTCGCGCACCCGCGGATCGGCCCGCACGGCCTCGACGCTGCCGGTGGACACCACCTCGCCGTAGTTCATCACCATGATCCGGTCGGCCAGGCCGAAGACCACGTCCATGTCGTGCTCGGTCATCACCACGGTGATGCCGCGCTCGCGCTGCATGCGGGCGATGAGTGCCGCCACGTCCGCCCGGTCGCTCGGGGACATGCCCGCGGTGGGCTCGTCCAGCATCAGGATGGCAGGCCGGCCCGCCAGGGCGATGGCGAATTCCAGCCGCTTCTTGTCGCCATGCGACAGGAAGCGCGCGCCCTGCTGCGCATGCCCGGCGAGGCGCAGATCGGCCAGCAGCGCCATCGCTTCGTCCCGGATGTCGGGCGACGGCGCGCAGCGCCGCCACGAGCCGAGCGGCTCGCCGGTGTGGCGCCGCCGCGCCTCGATGGCGACCACGACGTTGTCCAGCACATCGAAGTCGGCGAACACCCGCGCCACCTGGAAGGTGCGGCCGAAGCCGCGGCGCACCCGCTCGTGCGACGGCAGGCGGGTGACGTCCTCGCCCTTGAAGCGGATGCTGCCGCCGTTGCAGGCGACCTCGCCCGTCATCACCCGGAACATGGTCGTCTTGCCCGCACCGTTGGGGCCGATGATGGCGAACACCTGCCCGGGCTCCACCGCCAGGCTGACGCCGCGCAGCACCTCGATGGGGCCGTAGTTCTTGCGCACCTGGCTCACTTCCAGCAGGGCGCCGCTCATGGCGTGCCTCCCGCGCGCAGCGGCTGGCCGGCGGCCCGGGGCGCCGGCTGCGACTCCGGCGGCGCGGGGCTGCGGGCGCGCTCGCCCCACAACCGGGCCTCCAGGCTGCGCCACAGGCCCACCGCCCCGTTCGGCGCCAGCAGGATGATGGCCAGCAGGCCGCAGCCGACGATCAGCTCCGACAGCCCGACCAGGGTGCGCGTGGCATAGGCGATGGCGGCGAACAGCCCGGCCCCCACCACCGGTCCCCAGAAGGAGCTGACGCCACCGAGCAGCGTGTTGAGCATCGGCTGGGCAGAGGCCAGCCAGTGCACCTCCTCCACCGTCACGATGCGCGACCAGGGCGCATACAGGCAGCCGGCCACCGCGGCCACGGCGCCGGAGATGACGAAGGCGGCCAGCCGGTAGCTGGCCACCGGCGTGCCCATGAAGGCGGCCCGTTCCGGGTCCTGGCGGATGGTCTGCAGCGTGCGCCCGAAGCGGCTGTGCAGCAGCCACCACAAGGCGCCGGTGATCAGCACGCAGGTCGCCAGCAGGAACAGGTAGTAGGCGTTGGAGCTGCCCAGGTCCACGCGCAGCAGCAGCAGGTCGAGCACCGGCCGCGGGATGTCGGTGATGCCGTCCTCGCGCCCCAGGAAGGCGCTGAAGCCGATGACCAGCCGCAGGGCCTCGGCCAGCGCCACGGTCAGCACCGCCAGGAACACCCCGCTCATGCGACGCAGGGCCAGCACGCCGATCAGCCAGGCCGCCGCCGCACCCAGCAGCGCGGCGCCGCCCATCACGAGCAGGAAGGGCACGCCGGCCACATGCCGCAGCGCCAGTGCCGTCAGGTAGGCGCCGATGGCGAAGAAGCCCGCATGGCCGAAAGAGACCAGGCCCGTGTAGCCGAAGAGGATGTTCCAGGACAGCGCGAACACCACCTGGATCAGCACCGTGCCCACCACATACAGCGGACCGGCGCCCACCCACCAGGGCAGCGTCGCCAGCAGCAGCACCAGCGCCGTGCCCAGCGCCTGCCAGACCGGGCGCGGCACACGCGGACGGTGCAGGCTGCCGCCACTGCCGGCCTCGTGGTGGCCGGCGTCCTGGCTGCCCACCGCCGGGAACAGGCCACTGGGCTTGCACAGCAGGAAGATCGCCAGCACCACGTACACCGCCAAACCCGGCACCTGCGGCAGCAGCACGGTGTTCAGGCTCTGCACCAGCCCCAGCACCAGCGAGCCGATGAAGGCGCCGCGGATGTTGCCGAGCCCCCCGATGATGACGGCGAAGAAGGCATACATGAGGTAGGAATCGCCCAGGCCCGTCGACAGGCTCTGGTTGGGCAGCAGCAGCCCGCCCGCCAGTCCGGCGAGCATGAAGCTGGCCATCACGCTGAGCGCGACGCCGAAGGACACGTTCAGCCCCAGCACGCCCGACATCCACGGATCGGCCGCCAGCGCCTGCATGAGCTTGCCGAACCACAGGCGGTGGATGGCGATCTCGAGCAGCACGTAGATCACCAGGCCGGCCGCGATCACGAAGATCTGGTAGGCCGAGAAGAACAGCCCGAAGGGATTGAGCGGCTGGTCCAGCCCCGGCGGCGGGTTGACGGAGAAGAAGTCCACTCCCCACACCAGCTTGGTGACGCCGGTGCACACCATCATGAGCGCGAAAGTTGCGATCAGCACATAGTGCGGATCGACATGGCGCAGGCGGCGCAGCACGAGCCGGTCGGTGACCAGCCCCAGCACCGCCACCACCACGCCGCCCGCCAGGGCAGCCAGCAGGAACATGCCCAGCGACTGGACGTCGCGGCCCATGACCGAATAGGCCGTGTAGGCGCCGATCATGAAGAAGCCGCCCTGCGCCATGTTGAGCAGCCGCAGCAGCCCGAAGATGAGCGTCAGCCCGGCCGCCACCAGGAAGATCGCCATGCCGAAGGCGGCGGCATTGAAGAAGGCGAAGAGGATCTCGTTGGCCATCGCGTCAGGCCTCGTACTTGCGGCCAGGCGACGGCGGCTCGACGATCTCGGATTCGTCCAGGCGGATCACCTGCTCCAGCCCATAGCCGGGCGCCGCCTCGCGCGCGCCGATCTTCGCGAAGTAGGCATAGCCGATGCCCTGGTGGTCTTCCTTGCGGATGCGGTAGGGGCCGGCCGCCGTGTCGAAGGCCAGACCCTCCAGCGCCGGGATCACGGCCTCGGTCTCGGTACTGCCCGCCTTCTTCACCGCATTGAAAAGCGCCAGCGCCGAGCGGTGCGAAGCCTGCACGATGCCCGGCACATGGGGCGTGCCGGTGACCTTGACGATGTACTCGGACAACTGGCGGCTGAGCGGGTACTGGCTCTTGAAGGGCTCCAGCTCGGGCGCCCAGAAGCTCACGCCCCACAGGTTCTGCGGCGTGGAGCGGCCCATGGCCTTGGCGATCATCAGCTCGGTGCCGGCCTCGCCGATCACCTTGAAGCGCCGGTCCATGCCCACGGCGCGGCCCTGCTGCAGCAGGCTCACGCAGGGCGCCGCCGTCAGGCCCACGAACAGCCCCTCGGCGCCGGAGTTCATCAGGCTGTTGATCTCGACCTTGTAGTCGGCCTTGTTGAGCGAGGCATACACCGGCTCCAGCACCTTGGGCGCCGTGCCGCCGGCCTTGGCGGCCCGCTCCACGCCCAGCCGGAAGTAGCGCGCCATGTCGCGGCCGTTCTCGCTGTCGGGCAGGATCAGCGCCCAGCTGCCCACCTGCGGGAACTTGGTGGCCAGCATGTTGCCGATGCCGCCGAAGAGCATCAGCGCGTTGGACGCCACGCGGAAGAAATGGCGGCTGAAGTTCTCGTGCGTGACCGACATCACCGTTGGCGCAGGCGCCGCCACGACGGCCTTGAGCTCGGCCAGGATCGGCGCGATGGCCAGGGCCATCGGCGACTGGCCGGCGCCGACCGACAGGTTGACGCCCTCGCCCGCCAGCTCGCGCACGGCGGCCACCGCGCCCGCGCTGGTGAACTTGTCGTCGCGCACCACGATCTCGATCGGCCGGCCGAGCAGGCCGCCCTGGTCGTTCCATTGCATCTGGGCGGCGCGGATGCCGGCCAGCCAGTTGGCGCCGGCCTCGGCGCCGATGCCGCTCATCGGCAGCATGGCACCGATGCGCACCGGCCCGGGCTGTGCGCGCACCCAGGGCGCCGCCGTCGCGGCCAGCACGGCACCTGCACCGGCGGCCTGGATCAGGGTTCTGCGTTGCAAGGACATGGTGCTGCTCCTCACATCGACAGCGGCTTGCCGGGGCTCGGCGGCTCGGCCACGTCGGCCTCGCGGTAGGCGATGGCATCGACGATGCCGTAGCCGGGGTCGGCCTCGCGGGCGCCCACCTGGGCGATGTAGGCCTCGCCCAGGCCCTGGTGATCTTCCTTGCGGATGTGGTAGCGGCCCACCGCGGTGTCGAACTCCAGGCCTTCGAGCGCGGCGATGACGGCGTCGGTGTCGGTGCCGCCGGCCTTCTCGATGCCGTTGAACAGCGCCAGCGCGCAGCGGTGGCTGGACTGCACGATGCTGGGCGGATTGCGGTCGCCGGTGAGCTTGACGTAGTCCTCGTACAGCGCGTTGCTCATGGCATGGCGGCGGCCGGCCTCGGTGCCCGGCACCCAGTAGCTGATGCTCCAGAGATTGGCCGGCGTGGACTTCTGCATCGCCTTGGCGATCATCAGCTCGGTGCCGGCATCGCCGATCACCTTGAACTTGCGGTCCATGCCCACGGCGCGGCCCTGCTGCAGCAGGCTGATGCAGGGCGCCGCGGTGAGACCGACGAACAGCCCCTGCGAGGGCGCGTTCATCAGGCTGTTGATCTCCACCTTGTAGTCGGCCTTGTTGAGGCTGGCGAAGACGGGGTCGAGCACCTTGACCGTGCGGCCGGCCTTCTGCGCGGCTCGCTGCACACCGACGCTGAAGAAGCGCGCCATGTCGCGGCCGTTCTCGCTGTCGGGCACGATGCACGACCAGGTCTGCACTTCCTTGAAGCGGTCGGTCAGCATGTTGCCGATGCCGGCGAAGGCGATGTAGGCGTTCCACGACAGCCGGAAGAAGTTGCGCTGGAAGCCCTCGTGCGTGAGCGACATGACCGTGGGGCACGGCGCCACCATCAGGGCCTTGAGCTCGGGCAGGATCGGCGCGGTCGCCAGCGCCATCGGCGATTGCGAGCCGCCGATGAGCAGGTTGACGCCGCTGCCGGCCAGCTCGCGCGCCGCGGCGACGGCGCCGGCACTGCTGAACTTGTCGTCGCGCACCACCAGCTCCACCTGGCGCTTGAGCACCCCGCCCTTGGCGTTCCACTGCGCCACGGCCACGCGGGCCCCGGCCAGCCAGGCGGCGCCCGCCTCCGCGCCGATGCCGCTCATGGGCAGCATCAGCCCGATGCGCAGGGGTCCGCCCTGGGCCCGCACGGGGCGGACCCCGACGCTGCCGAGGACGGCAGCGGCCGCAGTCGCCTGAAGAAAGTGACGTCGATCGGTCTTCATCGCATGTCTCCTGTTCCGCCTGGTGATCGGCGAGATTTGTTATAACAGATTTGCGATGGTGAGCAGGCACGGCTTTGCTGTCACCGGCATTAACCCCTAAGGGTCGGCGGCAGCGGGCGAAGCAAGGCGGCGGCCATGGGCCGCGCAGGCATGGGGGAACGCAGGCGCGAGTGCGCCCTCAGCGGGCGTAGCAGCTCAGCATCACCGAGCGCAGCCAGCGGTTGGCCGCGTCGTTGTCGGTGCTGGCGTGCCAGTACAGGTAGGCGTCCATGGAGGACAAGGGTGCCGGCATCGGCAGCACCTGGTTGCCGAAGGTCTTGTTGACCATGTGGGCGTAGCTCTCGGGCATGGTGAGCACCAGGTCGGTCTGCGACACCGTGCGGCAGGCCGCGAAGTAATACTGGCAGCGCAAGGCCACCTGCCGCTGCATGCCCAGACGGCGCAGCTCGATGTCCTCGAAGCCCGGCCCCTGGCGCCGCGTGGTGACCAGCACATGCCGCTGTGCGAGGTAGGTGTCGATGTCCACGCTGCCCTGGATGGCCGGGTGACCCTGCCGCGCGACCACGGCCGCGCCGTCGACCGTGATGCGGGTGAACTTGACCGCGTCCGACACGGGCAGCAGCACGTCCACGGCGAGGTCGAGCGTGCCGGCCGCCAGCTCACCCTCGAGGCTGCGACGGCTGGCACGCACACTGGCCACCTCGACGCCTGGTGCCTCGCCGGCCAGCGTGCGCATCAGCGGCGGCATCACGGTCGACTCCATGAAGTCGCGCAGCCCGATCACGAAGCGCTTGGTGCTGGTGGCCGCATCGAAGCTCTGGGTGTCGTTCAGCAGCGAGCCCAGCGACTGCAGCGAGCCGCGCAGCGGATCGATGATGCGCTTGGTCAGTGCCGTGGGCACCATGCGGTGGCCCTGGCGTTCGAACAGCGGGTCGTTGAAAAGATCGCGCAGCCGCGCCAGGGCATGGCTGATCGCCGGCTGCGTCAGGTGCAGCTTGTCGGCGGCCTTGGTGATGCCGCCCTCGGTGTAGATCGTGTCCAGCACGACCAGCAGGTTGAGATCGACCCTCGAAATATGCATGGACTGTATCGGCGGGCATGCCGCGCTTTCATTGGGCAGCACGGGCCGGGGCGCTTAGCCTTGGCGGCCCCCGATGATGCCCGCAAGCGGGGCGCCCTGCATGCCCACCGGAGACAGCCCTTGCCCCTGAACGACACCCTTGCCGACACCACCGCCGTGCGTGCCGGCCACCAGCTGGACGAAGAGGCCCTGCGCGCCTGGTGGATCGACCATGTCGACAGCAGTGCCCGCCAGCGCTTTGGCCTGGTCCAGTTCAAGGGAGGGCAGTCCAACCCCACCTTCCTGGTGGAGACGCCGGGCGGTCGCTACGTGCTGCGGCGCAAGCCCGCCGGCACGCTGCTGCCCTCGGCCCACGCCGTGGACCGCGAGTTCCGCGTCATGCAGGCGCTGGCCGGCAGCGGAGTCCCGGTGCCGCGGGTGCATGCGCTGTGCACCGACGCGGCGGTGATCGGCACCATGTTCTACGTGATGGACTGCGTGCCCGGCCGCATCCTCTGGGACCCGCACCTGCCCGACATGGCCAGCAGCGAGCGCACCGCGCTCTACGACGACATGAACCGCACCCTCGCCGCCCTGCACGAGGTGGACGTCGCGGCGGTCGGCCTCGCCGACTACGGGCGCACCGGCGGCTACATCGCCCGGCAGCTGGACCGCTGGACCCGCCAGTACCGCGCCAGCGAGACCGAGCCGATCGAGGCGATGGAGCAGTTGATCGCCTGGCTGCCGCGCCATCAGCCTGCCGACACGGGCACGCGCCTGGTCCATGGCGACTTCCGGCTGGACAACCTGGTCTTCGCGCAGGACGCGCCACGCGTCGTGGCGGTGCTGGACTGGGAGCTGTCGACGCTGGGCGACCCCATGGTCGACTTCGCCTACCACTGCATGGCCTGGCGGCTGCCACCCTCGGTGCGCGGGCTCGGCGACCTGGACGCGGCGCAGCTGCAGGCGGCCGGCATCCCGACCGTGGCGGCCTACCTGGCGCGCTACTGCGAGCGCCGCGCCCTGCCCCGGGTCGACGCGCAGACCTGGCGCTTCTACGAGGCCTTCAACCTGTTCCGCGCCGCCGCCATCGCCCAGGGCATCATGGGCCGGGCCCTGGCCGGCAACGCGGCCAGCAGCGAAGCCCTGCAGGCCGGCCGCCAGGCCCGGCAGCTGGCCGAGCTCGGCTGGCACGGCGTCGGCCAGGACGCCTGAGTCGCCCACCGCGCATGGACGCCGCCCGCCGCCTGCCCCGGCTTCGATTCGCGCGGCTGCGCATGACCGATCCCGCCGTGGCCCGCGCACTCTTCGCGGACCTGCTGGGCTGGGCCCCCGCCCACGCGCACGATCGCCTGGCCTTCCATGGACCCGGCCTCAGCGTGGAGGTGTCGACACCCGCCGATCCCTTCGCCACCCCGGGCGCCCCGGACCTTCTGGGTTGGCAGGTGCCCGATCTGCTCGACTGGCAGCGGCACTGCCACCGCCAGGGCCTCAGCGTCACGGACGGCGGCCTGCTCGGCCCCGGCAGCGCCCTGCAGCTGGCCGCCGGGGAGACGGGTGGCTGCACACTGGAGTTCAGCGAGCGGATGGAGGGCCGGTGCGCCCCGCCCAGCCTCCCCTCCGACGGCCGGCCCGGGCCGGGTCCGCATTCGCTGGCAGCCATCGAGCTGCGCGTGCGGGCGCCGGAACGGGTGGCCGCACATTGGGGCCGGCTGCTCGGCCTGCCGATCGTGCGTCAGGACGGGCTGCCCGCCGTGGTCACCCCCTGTGGCGCGCTGTGCTTCCTGCCGGCGCAGGAGCAGGCCGACGCCGGCATCGACGGCCTGCGCATGCGGCCCGCCGAGGCGGGCCTGCTGTCACGCTGGAGCCGCCAGCTTGCGCTGGGACGCCTGCCGGCCGGCCATTGGATGGCCGGCGGCCTGAGGCTGCGCTGCGACTGAGCCCGTGCCGCGGCGCGGCCGGCCGTCACCTTCAGGCGAATCCCCGGCCTTCGGCGACGAGTCGGCGGATCAGCCCCGCCGGCTCCCAGAACTTGGCGTCGTCGTTCGGGTTGCGGCCGAAGCGCTGCATCGCCTGCACCACGTTGAACAGCCCCTGCTGGGTGGCGTAGTGCATCGGGCCACCGCGGAAGATCGGGAAGCCGTAGCCGGTGATGTAGACCATGTCGATGTCGCTGGCCTTGCTGGCGATGCCGTCTTCCAGGATGTGTGCGCCCTCGTTCACCAGCGAATACACCAGGCGCTGCACGATCTCCTCGTCGCTGATCTTGCGCGGCGTGATGCCCAGTTCCTTGCGGTGCGCGACGATCATGTCCTCCACCAGCTTGGACGGGATCGCGTCGCGCTTGCCAGCTTGGTAGTCGTACCAGCCGGCGCCCGTCTTCTGGCCGAAGCGGCCCAGCTCGCACAGCTTGTCGGCCGTGCGGCTGTACTTCATGTCGGGCTGCTCGACCGAGCGGCGCTTGCGGATCGCCCAGCCGATGTCGTTGCCGGCCAGGTCGCCCATGCGGAAGGGGCCCATGGCGAAGCCGAACTTCTCGATGGCCTTGTCCACCTGCGCTGG
>NZ_FTMY01000012.1 GCF_900156165.1 Pseudacidovorax sp. RU35E | reverse complement strand
GCAGCTGGGCCGCTCCCTGCTGGTGGCGCTGACGCCCGAGGCCCAGGCGCAGGACGCGGCCTTCATGCAGGCCAAGGTGGCCACGGCGCGCTTCTGTGCCGAACACATCCTCACCAAGGCGCCTGGCCTGCGAGACAGCATCGTCGACGGCGCAGAGAGTGTCTCGGCGCTGGCGATCGACAGTTACTGACCACCGCGCCTGCTGTGCGTGTCGGGCGGCGTCATGCCACTGTGGCACCGTCCGCTTGCGAGCGAAGTCCCGCTGGGTCAAGCACCTGCCGGCGGTGAGCCTAGAACGGGATATCGTCGTCCATGTCGTCGAACGAGGTGGCTGGAGAGTGCGTTGGGCGCGCGGTGGCACGCGGTGTCGACGGGGAGGGATTTGTTGCCTGGGGCGTTGGCGTTGCGGGTGGTGGGGCGTCGACGCCGGCGCCGTCCAGGGCGGCCTTCAACGCTTCCTCCACGGCATCGATGCGCTGCTTGCAGACCTTGTAGGCGCTGACCGACTCAGTGACGATGGTCAGCAGGTCGTCGATGTTGGGTTCGTCCTGTGTGCGCAGGGTCTCGGCATGGCGTTGCAGCACGCTGTACGCTTCCCTAAAGCTGGTCGTCATGGGTTTGTCTTTCGTACCTTGCCGGCCGGCTGTGCGTTGATCCGGCCGTCTCTGAACTGGATGTCGATGGTGGTGAGTGCCTGGGCCTGGACGGTGCCGGTGACCGGTTGGCCGTCGGGCGCGCGGACAATGGCGAAGCCGCGGCTGAGCGTCTTCTCCGGACCCTGGCCCGTCACTTCGCGCATGAGGGCTTCGGCACCGGCCCGTGCCTGTTGAATCGAACCCTGGGCACGCTCTGCCAGGCGCTGCATTTGGTCATTCACAGACTGTCGCGTGGTTCGTACCGTCGCGCCGCCTTCGGCCGTGATTGCCTGGAAGTTCAGATCTGTCCTGCTGCGTGCAGCGCCGACCTGGTCCTGGGAGTGGACGCGGATGTCGTTCATGAGCGCGGGCACCTGCTGCTGCGCCGAGGACACATGCCGTGCTGCTTCGGTGTTGGTCTGGTGGAGGAGGGCCGTGCTGCTCACCCTGGCGTCATGGATCTGGTGCAGCGCGGCGGCCTGCAATTGGTGCAGGGTTTCGGCACTTAACTGTCGGGCGCGGCTCAGATGGGTCCTGACATCGGCTCGGACCTGCGCGTCGTAGCGCTCCGTCTCGCTCTTCGCACTTTGGGCGATGCGGGAAGCCGCGGCGAAGATGTCCTGAGCAGCGCGGCTGGCCTCGCGCACCCTTCGCAGGATGTGCTGCTCGATGCCGGCGATCACCTTGCTGGGGGTGTCGAAGCGGATATGTGCGACCTCGTCGGGCAGCGTGTTGTCGCGTTCATGGCCGATCCCGGTGAGGACCGGGATGTCCAGGTCGCAGATGAAGCGGACCAGGTCGTAATCGTTGAGCCAGGCCAGGTCGTTGACGGCGCCCCCTCCGCGGATGAGCGCGATGGCGTCGGGTGGGGCGGACTTGTTCACTCGTTCGAGCGCCAATGCCAGGGCCGAGACGATCTCCCGGGCGGCACCTTCGCCCTGGAAGCGGCTGTGGGCGTAGATGAAGCGGCAGATGCCGAAGCGCTCCAGCCGCTCGGCCTCTTTGCGGAAGTCGCCGAGGCCTGCGCCGTCTTCGGGAGCGATCACCACGACGGTCCGGTAGTCCCAGGGCGGCGCGAGCCAGCGGTTCTGGTCGAAGACGCCTTCCTTTTGCAGCCGATCCCGGATCTCCTTCTTGCGCGCTTCCAGGTCGCCCAGCGTGTAGTCGGGATCGATGGCGTCGATGTTGAGCCTGAAACCGTACTGGGCGTCAAAGACCGGCCGGGCGCGCACCAGCAGCTTGATTCCGGCGCCGATGACGGCGCCGGTGGCCTTCTCGAACTCTGGGAGGATGCGTGAGGCGGTTGAACTCCAGATGACGCCCCTGGCTTTGGCGATGGGCTGGCCGCTGCCGTCTCGCTCGGATAGCTCAAGGTAGACGTGGCCGCGTACGCGGGCCTCGACCACCTCGACCAGTGTCCAGACGCCCTTGTCGAAGGCGTGGGCGACCGCGTCTGCGACCCCGCCGAGCAGGCGCGAGAGGGAGATGCCTTTGCCGGGGGCAACGGCGATCGCGACTGTTGTAGTCGGGAGCGCCAGTTCCGCTGGAGAAGTGGACGTGCTGAGCGATGCGGGCAACCACTGGGCGAATACCGTCAGGTCACGTCCGTCCTCGACGTACCAGCGCTTGACCGCACCGTCGAAGCGCGCGCCAAGCGACTTGGCGGCGTCCTTCTGGGCGAAGGGGACGTTGAGGTAGTGCCGGGGCATGGTTTGCAATCGTTTCCTGTCCTGAGAATTGTTGCAGACCGTGCCTTCTCAGGAGCTGAAGACCGATGACGTGCGTGCCGGCAGTTCCTGCCGCCGGGCTCTACGGGCTTCGCCCCAGGCCGACGATGTCGTCCTGGCCATTCGGCTTCGATCCCTCACGCCTTCGGCTGCAACTGCGCGGCAGCCTGCGCGCTGCGCTTGCCTCGACGACAGGGGTGGTGGGGCTGGCTTGCTGGTTCCCTTCATCCTTGCACACCGTTCTCGCGGTCAAGGTCTGCGCGTGCGCTGCACGCTTGCGGCCTCGCGGCCGTCTTCGAACCTGTGACCGCTGCGCTGCGATGTGCCGGTTCCGGTCCCGGGCAATTCCGCCCGGTCACTGGAGGCCGTCATGGCGCACGATCTTTTCTCTTCCCTGGATCATCTTGGTTCTGTTCCCACGGCTTCGCTGATGGTCCAGGATCGCTCTGGCGAGTACCGGCCGGCGACTGCGGAAGAGCTGCTGCTGGCGGCCCAGCAGGTGCTGGCGGGACAAGTGCGGGGTACTGATGTGATGGACTCACCGGCTGCGGTGCGGGCGTTCCTCAAGCTGCGTCTGGGTGTGCTGCCGCATGAGGTGTTCGCCGTGATTCACCTGGATGCGCAACACCGCGTGCTGGATTACGTTGAGATGTTCCGGGGCACGGTGAACCAGACGTCGGTGTTCCCACGCGAGATCGTCAAGGAGGCGCTGGCGCGGAATTCTGCGGCGCTGCTGCTGGTTCACAACCATCCTTCGGGCGCGGCGGAGCCTTCGCGTGCGGACGAGGTCTTGACGCGGAATCTCAAGGAGGCGTTGGCGCTGGTGGATGTCCGGGTCCTCGATCACTTGATCGTTGCCGGGCCGACGGTGCTGTCCTTCGCTGAGCGCGGGCTGCTTTGAGAGGAGGGGCTCGGCCCCTTCTTCTGCTTTGCGTCGGTTCGCCAGGGCGCCTCGGCATGAGGCCTCTCGTGGACTGATGTTGTGCTGGATTCGGAGGGCTCGCTGTTCCCTTCATCCTGTCACGGCGTGCTCGGTCGTCAAGGGCGGCGCGCCGTTGGCGCTTGCGGCCGCGCGGCCGCCTTCGGCCCCTGACCCCCTGCGCTGCGCCGTGCGGATCACGGTCCCGGGCAATCCCGCCCGAACAACCGGAGGTCCTCATGGACGAACAATCTTACGTGTCGCTGGAGCAGAGGCTGTGCCTTGTTTGTGGCCTGCCTTTCGATACCGGCAACCTGCTGCTGGACAAGCGCCTGCGCCCGAGCATGGCGCGTCACACGACGACCGGCTGGGGCCTGTGCGCGGAGCATCAAGCGCTGTTCGACGACGGCTTCGTCGCGCTGGTCGAGTGCGATCCCGAGCGCAGTGGCGTGTCGGCTGGCGTCGGGACGCTCAGGCCTGAGCAGGCCTATCGCACAGGGCGCCTCGCCCATCTTCGGCGGGATGTGTTCATGCGTCTGTTCGATGCATCCATTGCAGACGGGCAGGCTTGTGTCTTCATCGAGCCGGGCGTGATCGCTCAGTTGAAGACGATGGTGTCTGCGCCACGCTGATCGGCCTCCACGGCCGATGATGCGCCGCCCGTTCTGGGCGGCGCATCGTGCGTATCGGAATGGAGGCAGACGTCCTGGGCCGGACCTTAAATGGAAGTCGTCGGCATCCCGCCATCCAGGCCCCGCCGCGGAACGTGCGCGTCGCATTCGGGGCGGGCAACAGCGCTCTTCTGTTGGCGCCATGATGACGCAGCGGCAGAGGGCGTCGAGGGCCAGTCACGTCGGTAGGCCTTGTCCGCGGAGATCCTATTGCGCTACCTCGATCAGGTGATATTGCCGTCGACGAATGACGTTCGGCGCGCTTCTCTGGCACGGGTCACGGCATCCATCGTGCGTTGTGCGATCCGTGCTTCGTGGCGAACGTGTAAGCCGCGTGTCGAGGGCCTGTGCTACCGGTTCCATTCGAGGGGCGATCCGCTCCCGCGGCCTCGTCTTTGAGCGTGAATCCTGGCGTGGGCATGGCAGGCCTGCGCTCCGCTGTGCTGCGCTTCGGCCCGCCTCGGGCTTGATCGCCGCAACCGGCGTGCCCAACAAATTTCCCCTGCGCTGCGCGCATTCCTCGCGAGGCAAATTTGCCGGGCCTGCCGGTCCTCCACTGCGTTGCGGCCTCCGGTGCGACGCGCCCGACCCGCGCCGGCCGGATCACCGCACAAGGCCGCGATGGGCGCGGACCTGGCACCACCTCGAAAGGAAACACCATGAGCACCATCGGCCAATTCACCGCCTCGGGCAACAGCTATACCGGCACCGTGCGCACCCTCACGCTGAACGTCAAGGTCCGCATCGTGCCCAATGACAAGGGCAGCGACAACGCACCGGACTTCCGCATCGTGGCCGGCAATGGTCTGGAGATCGGCGCGGCCTGGAAGAAGGTCAGCCGTGCGGAGCGGCCGTACCTGTCGGTGACCCTCGATGACCCATCGTTCCCGTCCACCATCTACGCCCGCCTGGTCGAAGGCGAAGAAGGTGCACACCAGTTGATCTGGACACGCACCAAGGCCGACTGATCATCGTCCTGGGCGCCCCGCTTCGACGGGGCGCCTTGCTGCTGATTTCCGCACCCCGGGTGCGCTCGCTCAAGGGGTGGTATCTCCATTGCAAGCGCATGTCCGGTTCTGCGCGAAGACGCTTTGGTGGCCTGACGTCTTTCAGGTTCCGTCAGGAGGCGTGAGTCCGTGAAGGCTTGAAAGCGTAGATGCCATTTGTCGGGTCATCGGCTTGTCGTGCTCGCGTGAAAGCGTGTTTGCGCTTCTGCGGCGGTTGTGCGTCTGCGGCGCTGCCGCACCGCGCTCTCGTGCTGATGCATCGAGCCACCCGGCCACGCGTGTCCGGGTGGCTCGACCCCGCGGGCGTCGATCACTGACGCCTCCGCGCCTGGCGGCGCTGCGCGCTGCGCTTGCCTGGGAGCCAGTGCGGGGGCTGGCTTGCTGTGATGCCCATCGTGCCACGGCGCTCTGGCCGTCAAGGTCGGCGCGTGCTCTGCACGCTGGCGGCCTGGCGGCCGTTCTGCGGAGCCTGTGACGGCGGCGTTGCGCTGTGCGCTCCTCGGCACCGGGCAATCCCGCCCTGACACCTTCGAGGACCTCATCATGACGACGCTCGTGACCGACGAACAACGTGTGCAACTGCGGGAGAACGGCTGGCGAGCGCGCGATCAGCGCCATCCCGATCCGCAGCCCGTGGTCAAGCTGTTCACGCCCGATGCCGGCGCGACCTGGTTGTTGACCGAGATTGATCCCGAGGACCCGGATCGTGCCTTCGGGCTCTGGGATCTGGGGCACGGGTGTCCTGAGCTGGGCTGGGTGAGCCTGGCGGAACTGGCGGCCGTGCGTGGTCCTCTGGGGCTGCCCATCGAGCGGGACCTGGGCTTCCGCCCGGATAGGAGCATTGAGGCCTATGCGCGCGACGCACGGCTGGTGGGTCGGATCGTGGCCTGAGCGAAGCCCCGTGGCGCGCAAAGCCACGTGCGGGTCCCGGACCCGCGGCAGCCTGTCGCCTTCGACGAACGGAGCGCGCCATGACGATTCATTCCTCTGCCGACGCGCCGCCTGCGCCCTGGTGCGCGGGGGGCGCCTACCTGTACCTGCTGGAACTGGACGGGCCGGCGCTGGCCTGGGAATACCTGCGGCGGCACCCTTCCTACCGAGGCGGCTGGCAACAGGGGCGATGGTGCAGGCCTGATGGGGAGTTGAAACGCTGGGGCCTGCGATGTCGCCGCTGATCCTGCACGGGATGCGCGCGATGCGCACCCGTCCTGGCTGAGCGAGGGGGATGCGCTGTTGCGTGTGCGTCGCGCTAGCTGCGAGCGCGGGGTGGTCGCTGCGTCAGCGCACATCGTCTTCGACCTGTGGCGTGTGCCTGGCGACAAGCAGTTGATGGCGGGCCCCGACGCCGTCCTGAGCGTTTCCATCGGTCCGCGACACGCACGCTTTCTGATCGACGCGGGGCTGTCGAGCGGCGCGCCCTTTGTCGTCACGGTGCCCCTGACGACACACCTGCGCGGGCAATTGGCGGCTTTCGAAGCCGCTGCCGGGCTGTTGGAGGGCCGGACCTTGCCGGCCGCGCACGCACGCGCTGTGGGCCGCGAGGGGCGGCTGCACCTGAGGGCGCTGCAGGCGCTCGATGCGATGCAGGCGGGTGCCTCGCACCGGGACCTTGCCATCGCGCTCTTCGGCTCGCGAGCCGTACGCGCGGACTGGCACGCGGACGGCGCGTTGCGTGCGCAGGTGCGCTACCTGATCGCGCGCGCCGAGGGTTTCATGCGTGGAGGTTATCTGGGGTTGGCGGGGCTGCGCCCTGTTCACGCTCGCGCCCACGGAGGCGACCTCTCGCCCTGAAGCTCTCCCTGTGCGGGTCTCCGCGGTATCCGGAGACTGCCTCCCATGGGCTGTGAATGGATCACTGCCCATTCACTCCGAAGGAGGCCTCCATGGCAGCAGGACATCCGATTCCACCGTACGGCGCGGCAGGGGCTACGCCCCCGTCTGCGTCCGCCGCAGCTCCGGCAGAGCCGGAGTTCCTGACCACTGAAGAAGCCGCGGCACTGCTTCGGCTTTCGCCGCGCACGCTCGAGAAGCAGCGGGTGCTGGGCGGCGGGCCGCGCTTCCGGAAGTTCGGCGCACGGGTGGTCTATGCCCGGGCCGACCTGCGCGCCTATGCCGACCGAAACACCTTCGGCATGACCTCCGATCCCGGCTACGCGGTCCGGGATTCCGTGCGTTGAAGCGTGGGGAAGTCGCGGCGATGTCGAAGTGGTCTGGCGAACGCGAGCAGCTCACCCTGTTCCGTGCGCTGCCCGTGGACGACATGGCCCTGCGCGATGCGCAGGACCTCATGTCCTATCCCTTCTTCAGCCTGGCCAAGTCGCACCGGGTGGTGCCGATCCGATTCGAGGCGGGCGACGTGTCCCTGACCGTGGAAGGTGTGCCCGAGCATGGCATCGCGACCATCTGGGATGCCGATGTGCTGATCTGGGCCGCGAGCCAGATCGTGCAGGCCCGGGACGAGGGCCGGCCGACCTCACGCCTGATGGCGGCCACCCCCCATGAGATCCTGCGCTTCGCCCAGCGTGGCACCGGTCGCACCGAGTACCTCGCGCTGCGCGCGTCGCTGGACCGGCTTCAGTCCACGACGGTGCAGACGTCCATCCGGCAGGCCGGCCGGCGCATGCACCGCTTCTCCTGGATCAACGAGTGGCGCGAGCACGTGCGGCCCGATGGCCGAAGCGACGGCATCGAGCTGATCCTGCCCGACTGGTTCTATTCCGGGGTGATCGACGACGCGCTCGTGCTCACGCTGGACCGCACCTACTTCCAGCTCACGGGCGGCATCGAGCGATGGTTGTACCGCCTGGTGCGCAAGCACGGCGGACGGCAGCGCAACGGCTGGCGTTTCGAGCTTCGCTACCTCCACGCCAAGTCCGGTTGCCTTCAGCGCTACCGCGACTTTGCACTGCACCTGCGCGCGCTCGCGCAACGCCAGGCGCTCCCGGGCTATCGCCTGGCCATCGAGCGTTGCGGGACGCGTGAATGGCTGGCCTTCCGGCCAGGGCGTGAGGACGAGTTGTCCACAGATGCCGTGGAAGAAGCTGTGGATGGTGTGGGGACGAGCTCGGGAGATCGGCGGCGCCAGGCACGGGAGATCGACGGCGCGCGACTCGGGAGATCACCGGCGCAAAGCGGCCTGGAGGCCGCGCCCCGCAAGGGTTCGGGCCGTCCTTAACTTGAATTCATAACAGGGACTAACTGTATGAATAGAAGAGAGACCGTGGACTCGACTGCTCAAAAGATGGGCAGTGCCACTGGCGTGTCGGTGCTGGGCGAGCCCGCCGTGCGCAGCGGCAAGGTCATTGCGCTGCTGAACCAGAAGGGCGGCGCAGGCAAGACCACGCTGTCCACGCACCTGGCCGGTGCCTTCGCCAGGCAGGGCCGGCGCGTCACCTTGATCGACGCCGATCCGCAGGGCTCTGCCCTGGATTGGGCCCAGCGGCGGCACCAGCGCGGCCAGGATCGGCTCTATGGGGTGTTCGGCCTGGCGCGGGACACGCTGCACCGGGAGGTGCCGCAAATCGCCGCCCAGGCCGACCATGTCGTGATCGACGGGCCGCCCCGCGTGGCGAGCCTTGCGCGCTCCGCGCTGCTGGCCGCAGACCTCGTTTTGATCCCCGTGCAGCCCAGCGCCTACGACGTCTGGGCCACGCAGGAAATGGTGACGCTGATCCAGGAAGCGCAGGTGTTCCGACCGGGTCTGCGTGCAGCGTTCGTGATCAACCGGCGGGTGGTCGGCACGGTGATCGGGCGCGAGGCGCGCGCCGCGCTGGCCGATCAACCGTTTGCCACGCTGCGCGCGGACATCGGGCAGCGCATCGCCTTCGCCGACTGCGTGGCGGCCGGCAAGCTGGTGTGGGAGGTGGCGCCCAAAGGGGCCGCTGCGCGCGAGGTCGCAGCGCTGGCGGATGCCGTCGGGGAGGCGCTCCAATGACGGACGGCGGCGCGCGCCGGCCCTCGCGGCGGACCGCCATCGGTCGGCGACCGGCCGCCGATCCAGTGACGGCCTGGGTGCGCCGCGAGGAGCCAGTCGCTGCAGAGGCCAAGGCCACAGTGTTCACTGCGCGGCTGACCATCGACGTGACGCCAGCGCTGCGCGGGCGCATCAAGGTCATCGCCTTCCGGCGCGGCCTGACCGTGGCGGACATGCTGCGCGAGTTGCTCGAAGGCGCCTATCCGGAGGAAGCGGCGTGATCGCCGATGTCGCGTTCAGCGCGGTGGCGGAGGCGGTGCATTGCGGGCACCGCCTTGTTGGCGAGGCGGCCAAGGAGCGGCCGGCGCTCGGATGCCGGGTGCCTGCCTGTGTTCGCAGTGCCTGCGTGCATGCGTCGACGAGCCGCCAGGGCACCCGCCGGGCCGGAAAGATGGACCGGGACTCTGCCAGATTCCCGGTGCTGTCGTTGTCGATTCAATTGCCCTGGTCGAGCCCGTTGGCCGGCTGCCGAGTGGGCTCGGCGCTGTGTCTGCCGTGTGCATTCCTCCGCGCGCCGTCGCTGCAGTGGACGCCAGTGGCGTGCAAGGGGTGCTCATGAAGGCCCGAGGAGCCCGGGTTGCATTTCTCGCTGCCACGCTGCTCGCCGTGACAGTGCTCACGGCGCCGTGTGTGCTGCCGCTTCGCACGCGGATCGTGTTCAACCCGAGCGCGAGCATGGCGCGCGGCTGGTACCGCGTCGATGCGGTAAGCGCGCCTGGTGCGGTGCGCGCGAGCAGCTTGGTCCTGGCCCGCTTGCCTGCTTCCGCAGCGGCACTTGCGGCGCAGCGTCACTACCTGCCTGCCGGCACGCCGGTGCTCAAGCGGGTTGCGGCGGTGGCGCCTCAGAGCGTGTGCATCGCTCGGCAGCGGGTGCGGATCGACGCGAAGGCCGTGGCGGTCGTGCGCTTGCACGATGGCGTGGGCCGGTCGCTGCCGATCTGGACGCACTGTGGGCCGCTGGCCGATGGCGAACTCTTCCTGCTGGGGGACGCGCAGCCGGTGTCGTTCGACAGCCGTTACTTCGGTCCGGTCCGCGTCGATGCCGTGCTCGGCGTCGCGCATCCGCTGTGGACATGGTGAGTGGCATGGCTGTGCGTTCAATGGCGCCTCACGGGCGCAGCCAACGCGCAACGAAAGCGGCGCTTGGGCAGTACACCGGCGTGCGGACAGGGAGCCGTGCTGCGGTGGCGAACGATGCGGCCACATCGTGTCGATATCCGCGCCGTCGTGGCAAGGTCGGCTTGGGTGAGCAGGGGTGTCAGTGGTGCAGGGGACGGGTTCAGGGTCGAGGGCAAGAGAAAAGGGTCGGCACGTCCGAGGCCGTTTCCTCAGTCTGCACAAGGGTTTGGCGCGGCACTCCGGCGGCATCCTGCGTGCCGGGCGGGTGCCCCGGGCTGCGCAGCGGGGGGCGGGGGGCATGAGTCGCTCCGACGATGAGCACTTCCACGTGCGGCCTGGGCCGCCGAAGGCGCGTGGCGGCGCGCGCCCGAAGGCCTTCGTGGCGCAAGTGCTGAAGGCGGCTTCGGCCTCCGGCGCCAAGCCCCGACGCACGGCGGGTGGGCGTCCCGCTTCGCGATTCGGGCGCGGCCGGGTGGCCGCCGGTGCGGCGGGCCGCAGGCTGCCCACTAACGCTCGGCGGGTGGTCGTGAAGTCGCGCTACGTGGTGCTTCGGCGTGCGGGCAAGGCAGGCGTGAGGGCGCATCTGCGCTACATCGAACGCGACGGGGTGCGGCGCGATGGCTTGCCGGGCAGGGCTTATGGCGCAGACACGGACGCGGCCGATCTGGAGGCTTTCGAGGAACGCGGTCGCGGTGATCGCCACCAGTTCCGCTTCATCGTGTCGCCCGAGGACGCGGCCGAGCTGGAGGATCTGCCCGGCTTCACCCGCCGACTGATGGAGCAGCTGGCGACCGACCTGGAGACCTCCCTCGATTGGGTGGCGGTCGACCACTGGGACACCGACAACCCGCACACCCATGTGGTGCTTCGAGGACGGGTGGGCCGTGGCCGCGATGCGCAGGACCTGGTGATCGCACCGGACTACATCGCGCATGGAATCCGTCTGCGGGCGAGCGAGATTGCGACCGAGTGGCTGGGCCCACGCACGGAGCGCGAGATCCGGCAGGGCTGGCAGCGAGAGGTCGATCAGGAGCGGCTCACGGGGCTGGACCGAGAGCTTGTGCAGCGTGGCGGAACAAGCGGTTCCGTCACCCTGCAGTCGGTCGCAGGTGAGGCGCGTTCCGTGCTGCGCGAGGACCTGTTGCGGTCTCGCCTGCAGCGGCTCGAGGGACTTGGACTGGCGCATCGCGTCGGCCCACAGCGCTGGCAGCTCGGTGTGGGGCTGCAGGACACCTTGGCCGCGATGGGGCGACGGGGGGACATCGTGCGGACGATGCATCGGGCGATGGCCGGCGAGGCTCGGGAACTGATCACGGACTCAGCCCCTGGCGCGCCAGTCGTGGGCCGGCTGCAGGCCAAGGGCCTGGACGATGAGCTGCTGGAACGTCCGTATCTGGTGATCGACGGGCTGGATGGCCGCGCCCACTACGTCACGCTGCCGGTGGGCAGCGACCTGTCTGCCCTACCGGTCGGCGGGATCGTTGCCTGCGGGCCGCCCCAGCTCGGGCGAAGCGCTGACCGCCTGATCCGCGCCGCCAGCACGGACGGACGCTACGAGGAAGCCATGCACAGGGCATCCTTGGTGGCCAGCGGGCACGGCGAGCCTGACCAGGTGGTGCAGGCGTGCCGGCGTCGGCTCGAGGTCCTGCGCCGAGGCGGCGTGGTCACGCGCGTTGGCGAAGGCGTATGGCACGTGCCGGAGGATCTGGTCGAGCGCGCGCGTGCGCAGGACGCGGCCAGGACGTCAGCGAGGGTGGTCGAGCTTCGCTCGGCGCTGGCCATCGAGCAGCAGGTGGGCGCGGAAGGCGCGACCTGGCTCGATCGGCAGCTGGTGGGCACCGCCTCGACGCAAACGCCACCGGCCCAGGCCGGCTTCGGGGCGCAGGTGCGGCAGGCGCAGGACGCGCGGTTGCGGGTGCTTGAGTCGCGCGGGCTCGCGGCGCGGCAGGGACAGCGATGGGTGCTGGCCCGGGACCTGTTGCGGACCCTGACCGCGCGGGAGGTCCAGCGGTCTGGCGAGGACCTCGCTGCGCGCGCGGGACGACTGTGGCGGCCCGTCAACGATGGCGAGCCGGTGCGCGGCGTCTACCGCCACGCCGTGCAATTGACCAGCGGGCGCTTTGCCGTGCTCGATGATGGAAAGGCGCTTCGGCTGGTGCCCTGGCAGCCGGTGATCGAGACCCGGCGCGGTCAGGAACTGAGCGTGGTCCTGCGGGGCACTTCCGCCAACTGGGAGGTGGGCCGCACGCGTGGAATCGGGCGGTGAGCGCGCCAATCGCGTTGTTCATGGGGTGGCGTTTGCCAGTGCGTCAGGCCCGACTTCGCTGGAGGCGCCTCGGGGGCGCCTGCCGCTCCAATGGATGGCTGGCGGCCGGGAGCTTGGCGACCCTGCGCATGGTCCTTCAACCCTCAGCCTCGAACCTGGCCATTCGCCGCTACACCCTCTCGCACCGGCAGTCGGTCGCTGCGCGGCGCGCTCAGCGCGAAGCTGCAGGCGAACAGGTGCTGGCCATCGAGGTGCATCGGTGCGCCCAGGCGGGCATAGGCGAACCCCCAGCGCCTCAGGATTCGCTCGATGGCGACCGGCGAGACGCTGACGAGTTCGCGCGCGCCGTGGTGGCGTGCGTCCTGCATGGCGCGCCGCAGCAGTGCCAGTGCCGCCGGAGAGCCCAAGGTGTGGCCCGACGCTGGCGCAGACGCCAAGTCGATGGCGGCAAAGCGCGACAGCTCCCAGACATGATCGGCGCGCGGGCAAGGCTGACGCCCCATCAGTTCGGGGAACACATCTGCGAGCAGATACGGCCCCGTCGTGGGCAGGAGCCGGGCACAGCCCTGGATGCGTCCCTGGGCGCCGAGCGCGACCACGTGGACCGTCTGCGGCGTGTCGAAGCGGTCCCACTCGGTGCCATCCCGGGCATCGGGCAGTTTCCATCCAAGGCGCTCCACGAAGACTCCGTATCGGTAGTGTCCCAAGTCGCGCAGCAGTGCAGTGCCGAGTTCAAGGGCGGTGCCCGTCACATAGACCATGAAGTCCCTCCTGATGATGTCAGGGCCATTTCAGAGGGACATGCGGCGCGGGGCTACCCGCTGGATCTGGTAGGTAGGCAACGCGCCGGTTCTACGGCAGGCGGGTCGGCGGGCGCCGCGATGCGGCTTCCGCACAAGCCACTTCAACGCACAAAGGGCTGCTCACCGGTGGCACACCTGTTGCACAAAGAGTTCAGTTTTCATTAATCTTTTGTCACGGAGCGTTGTGGTTTCAGAACAGACAAGGGGAAAGTCATGGAGAGATGGGGCGGGGCGCTGCTGCAGGCGCTGCACGACAGTGCATGCATCGAGCAGGCCTTCGACGCAGTGGCGGATGCGGCACAGCAGCTGGGCTTCGACCTGTGTGCCTATGGCTACCAGTTCCCGTTGCCGTTCACGCGCAAACGCTGCTACCTGATCAGCAACTACGACCCCTGCTGGCGGGAGCGGTACAAGGAAGCCGGTTATCTGCGCATCGACCCGACGGTTCTGCACGCCCGTCGGTCCCTGGAGCCGGTGCTGTGGAACGACGCCACGTTCGGGCCGGCGGCGCAGCTCTGGGACGAGGCACGTTCCTTCGGTCTGCGGCATGGGTGGGCGCAGGCGTGTTTCGGACCGGAAGGTGGCGTCGGTCTGCTTACCCTCGCGCGTGACGTCGAGCCGCTCACGATGTCCGAATTGCGGGCCAAGGAGATGCCAATGCGCTTCCTCGTGAACGTTGCGCACGGCGCGCTGTCGTCGTGGGTTCTGCGCTTCCCCCCAGGACTTCAGCTTGAACGACTCACGCCTCGGGAGCGAGAAGTGCTGCGGTGGGCCGCCGACGGCAAGACGTCGAACGATACCGCTCGCCTGCTGTCGTCGTCACCGCACACCATCGAGTTCCACATGAAGAACGCCACCCGCAAGATGGGCGCAGGCAGCCGCCCCGCGGCCACCGCACGGGCGGCCGCGACGGGACTGTTGCGCTGAGCGCCGGCGGGCTTGCGCGCTCAGGCGGAGTCTGGAGGTCGGCGCAGCGCCACCCCGCCCGCGGCGGCGATCAGAGCGAGGCCTGCCCAGGTGGCTGCCGATGGCTGCTCGTGCCACACGAGCATGCCGAGCAGCGAGGACCACAGCAGCAGCGTGAAGCGCAGCTGCATGACCCGGCCCAAATCAGGGCTGCGCAAGGCCTTGACGAGCAGCAGATTCCCGGCAGTGGCACCCAGGGCCGCCGCGGCGAGCCACGCGACGTGATGGAGCTGCACCGGCCGCTCTGGCGTCGTGAATCCCCAGAGCGCCAATCCGGCGAGCCACACGGTCGCATTGACCAAGAGGGTCAGCTGCCGGGGCGACACCGTGGGTGAGAGCCGGCGCGTGCTCAGGTCCCGGGCCGCCAGGCACATCGCACAGGCCAGCGCGGCAAGGACGCCGAGGGGGGCAGGAGGCTCGCTCCGCCAGGGCTGCACGACCAGCCAGGCGCCTGCCAAGCCGATGGCCACGATGAGCAGCCGTGACCACTGCCACGGCGTCCAGCCGAGGAGGAGGGCGGTCAGAAGCGTCAGCAGGGGGGCGGTCATGGTCAGGGCGGCGACGACCCCGAGCGGCGCAAGCCCCAGTGCCCATGTCGCGCTGGCAGCCGCGGCGAGCTCCAGGATGCAGCGCAGCGCGACGGCCGGGCGCAGCATGACGCGGTCCAGCAGGCGCTCGCGGGCCAGCATGATCAGCGCCACGGGCAAGGCCACGGCAAAGCTGCCGCGCACGGCGAGGATCTGCGCGACGCTCAGGTCATGGGCGCAGAGCTTCACAAGCGCGTCGTTGCCTGCCCAGCAGCCCATGGCGGCAACCATGGCCAGGGGCCCGCTCCTCCCCGCCGTTTCAGGCCTCGCCGGCGGGTTCATGGCCGTCGGGCGTGCTCGGATCGGGACGCTGCGTACCCTGGAGGTCGGCATCGTCGAGCGGCGCGCCGCAGGCCTTGAGCGTGTCCCACAGCGCCCGTGCCTTGAGGACGATCTCCGCCACTTCGGCATCGGGATCCGACAGTGCCACGATGGCGCCACCGGCCCCGATGCTGAGCATGTCGTCCTGCACGACCAGGGTGCGGATCACGATGTTCAGGCGCGCGGCGCCGTTGAGCGACAGGTAGCCGAGGCTGCCGGAGTAGACGCCGCGGGGCGCGCCCTCCAGCGTGTCGATGATGCGCATCGTGCGCTTCTTGGGGGCGCCGGTCATGGAGCCGCCGGGGAAGGCGGCTTTGATGGCATCGACGGCCGTGAGGTCGCTGCGCAGCGTGCCACGCACCGTGCTCACCATCTGGTGGACAGTGGCGAAGCGCTCGATGCCGAAGAGCACGGGCACATGGACACTGCCCACTTCGCAGCTGCGGTTGAGGTCGTTGCGCAGCAGGTCGACGATCATGAGGTTCTCGCTGCGCGTCTTCTCGTCGGCGTGCAGCGCCTGAGCGATCTGCTCATCGTCCTCCGGCGTGCGGCCACGCGGGGCCGTGCCCTTGATGGGCTTGGATTCGACGGTGCGGTCGGGAAGGATCGCTAGGAAGAGCTCCGGCGAGGCGCTGAGCACCGCCAGTTCGGGCAGTGCCAGGTAGGCCGCATAGGGCGCGGCATTGCGCGTGCGCAGTGCATGGTAGAGCTCCAGCGCTTCCACGCGCCCTGCGCCGACGAGCTGGTTCGTGAGGCAGATCTCGTAGCTCTCGCCCATCCGGATCTCGTGCTGGCAATGCTCGATGAGGCGGCGGTATTCAGTCAGAGGGGTGTGCCAGCGCATGCGCTGGAGCAGGCTGGCGGCTGCGCCGCGGCTTTGGGGCACGGGCGGCTCGGCGGCCCCGGCCTCCGCCTGCAGGTAGCTCGCCATCGCTTCCACCCAACCCAGTTGGGCATCGGCCGCACCGTGTGGGGTCAGCCAGACGATCCACATCTGGCCCTCGGCATGGTCGAAGGCCAGGAAGCGGTCGACGAACAGCCAGGCGGCGTCCGGGCCGGGCGCCGCGTGGGCGGCCTCGCCCTCGAGTTCCTGCTTCAGCTCGTAGCCGAGGTAGCCCACGAAGCCGCCGACGAAGTCGAAGGGCAGGGGCGCATGCACGAGCGCGGGCTCGTTGGCGAGCCGCGTGCCCAGGTAGTCGAAGATGCTCTGGGTGAGGACCTCCTCGCCATCCGCGTGCTGGATGCGCAGCGCGTGTGTCGTGCTGTCGTAGCTCAGGTACTCGCTCTGCGGTCCGCTGCCGTCACCCATGAAGGAGAAGCGGGCGATGCCCGGACCGTTCTGGCTGCTGTCCAGCCAGAAGGCCGGCCGCCGTGTCGCGAAGAGGGCCTGGTAGACCCGGGCAGGATCGACGAAGTAGTCCAGGCAGCGGGCCTGGACCTCCCACGCCGGCGGCGGCGGATCGGTCGCTTCATCCAGCGTCACGAAACTGCCCCAGGTGTTGCGGCGGATGCGGGACTGCTGCCATTCCAAGGTGAGTTCCCGAAAGTTGCGCAGCAGCCGGGCGCCATGCTCGGTGCAGATGGACTCGGGGTGGAACTGCACGCCCCACCAGGGCTTGCGAAGATGACGCAGGGCCATCAGGGTGCCGTCGGGTGCCCAGGCCAGGGCCTCCAGGCTGCCGGGCAACTGCGTCACCGCGAGGGAGTGGTAGCGCACCGCTTCGAAGCGATCGGGGATGCCCTGGAAGAGCCCGCGCCCGCAGTGCGAGATGCGGTCGACGCGGCCGTGCATGGGGCGCATGGCCAGGTCGACGGTGGCACCGCAGGCATGGCCCATGGCCTGATGCCCCAGGCACACGCCCAGGATGGGCACCTCTGCCTGTGCGAGTGCATCGGCCGACAGCCCCAGGTCCGCGGGCTGCTGCGGACGCCCGGGTCCCGGCGAGATCACGATGTTGTCGAAGCCGAGGCGGGCCGCATCGGGCCAGTCCATCTCGTCGTTGCGCACGACGGTGGGCGCCACACCATTGCTGGCCGCAAGGTATTGGAACAGGTTGTAGGTGAAGGAGTCGTGGTTGTCGATCAGCAGGGTGCGCACGGTGAAGCTCCGGGTTGGCAAAGGGGAGCAGACATCCTGGCCCTGCGGTCGCGGAAAACAAGCTGCTGGAAATGGGAGGGTGGCCTGCCGCATCGCATCGCGCTGGAGCGACCTGGGCGACGCGGGGCGCGCAGCCGTCAGGCTGCGAAGCAGGCGGGAGACATCCGGGCATGGCGCGCATCCTGCAGCGCCATCGGTCTCGCCGCAACGCTTGCTCGCGAAGCAATCCGGGCCCCCGCGCCGCAGCCGCAAGCGGCACCCTGGCCGGGCGTCAGACGGTCAGGGACTCAGGAGGCACGGCGACGGCTGGCCGCGCGCTCCTTGCGCAGGCGGGTGGCCACCGCGTCGATCAGCTCGGCAGGACGCGCGGCCAGTCCTTCGGCCAGGCGGAACAGCGTGGTGAGCGATGGACTGGTCTGGCCGAGCTCCAGCTTGGCCACGAAGGTCCGGTTCAGTCCGCACTGGAAGGCCAGGGCCTCCTGGCTCAGGCCAGCCGCGTCCCGGCGCGCCCGGACCTCGGCCGCGAAGGCTCGCAGAAGGTCGGGATCTTGATGGGCGCGCACGCGCCGACTCTCCCGGTGATGGGCCTCTTATGCACCCGCTTGTATGGTGCAGAAAACCGCGTTGTTGCTGCAGGTGCAATCGATGAGGCGGCGTGGGCGCGGCTGGCGTTCGTGGGAGGCAACGTCGGAGGCACGGGATGGCTGGTTGGCCATGCGTGGGTTGCGCCTCAGGCACAGGCGCGAGTGCGCAGGGCTTCAGGCATCTGCCACGATGGGTGGGCGCCGTTCATGCGCGGGCGGGCGGCGGTCCTGCGCAAGGCGCGCCACAGTGGGGGCCATGAGACAACGCTGTGGTTTGGCGTTGCGGATCTGGCACTGCGACCGGTGCACGCCGCTTCACACCGTTCAGACGGGGCGGCCGCCGTTGCCGGCGCCGCACGTGCACGGACATCGGCGAGCACCCACGAAGGGCGGCGCTGGGTCCCAGGTCCCGGCTGGTTCACCGTGGCCCGGAACGGGCGGCGTCGCCTCAACGCGCCAGACGGTGCCGCGCCGCGCGCTCCTTGCGCAGGCGAAGGCTCACGGCCTCGATCAGTTCGGCCGGCGGGGCCGCCAGCCCGTCGGCCAGACGGAAGAGGGTGGTGATCGACGGGCTGCTCTGGCCCAGCTCGAGTTTGGCGATGAAGGTGCGGTGCAGGCCGCACTGGAAGGCCAGGGATTCCTGGCTGTGGCCCTGCGCATCGCGGCGTGCCCGGACCTCGGCGGCGAAGGCTCGCAGAAGGTCGGGATCCTGATGGGTGCGCACATGACGACTCTCCCGTTTGTGGCGTTTATATGCACCCGCATGTATGGTACAAAAATGACCCATGGGCATGGCATGCAACACCACGGTGTCCCGCCTTCCTCGGCAGGTGCTTCGGGACTGCAACCGACTGCAGGGTGAGGCGGCAGGGCTGCATGACGCGCGGCGCGGTGGCCGCGGATTGCCTCTGAGGCAAGCCTTGAGGCGGCGACGGGTTGTTCGAAAACTGCCGGCTTTTCTGACCCGGAGTGCCCATGTCCCGCCCCTCGCTCATTCCTTCTTCTCTGCCGGCCTTGCGCCCCCCTGCGATATCTCTGGCGTCGACGGAACGCCGGCTCGGTGCCAGGCTGTTCCGCGCGACGCGTGGCGGGGCGCTGTCGCTGATCGCCGCCGTTGCCATGGGGCTGGGCCTCTCGACCGTCGCCTCGGGCGCCGAGCCCGTTGCCGATGCAGCGAGCACCCCAGGGTGGCCCAGCCGGCCGCTGCGCATCCTGGTGGGCTTCGGTCCCGGATCGACCCCGGACCTGGTGGCGCGCATCGTGGCCGAGCCGCTGGCCCGGTCGCTGGGCCAGCCCGTGGTGGTGGAGAACCATGCGGGCGCCAGCGGCAACATCGCGGCGGCGCTGGTGGCCAAGGCCACCGACCAGCACACCATCGGCATGCTGATCAACGGCAACATGACCATCGCCAAGATGCTCAATCCCGCCACGGCCTACGAGCCGCAGAAGGATCTGCAGCCCTTGAGCCTGGTGTGCGTGGCGCCCATGGTGCTGGCGGTGCCGGCGACGTCCGCGGCCACCAGCGGAGCCAGCTTCCTCGCGGCGGCCAAGGCGGCAGGCAATCGGTGGAGCTACGGCAGCCCCGGCGTGGGCACCTTGGGCCACCTGGGCATGGAGGTGTTCAAGGCCCGCACCGGCCTGGCGCCGGTGCACGTGCCCTATCCGGGCAATCCGCAGGTGATCACCGGCATGGTGGGCGGTCAGATCGACCTGGCCCTGCTGCCGCCTGGGCTGGCGCAGACCCAGGTGGACTCGGGCAAGCTGCGGGCCATCGGCATCACGGCCGGCCGACGCTCGCCGCTGGTGCCCGACATGCCCACGCTGGCGGAGGCCGGGCTGCCTGCGCTCTCGCTGGAAATCTGGACCGCGGCGGCGGCACCGAGCAGCCTGCCCGCGCCCATCGCGCAACGCCTGTCGCGCTTGATCGCCGAGATCGTGCGCACGCCCGACGTCGGTCAGAAGCTGTTCCGCCAGGGGTATCAGGCCGCCGGCAGCACGGCCGAGGCGCTTGGGCAGCGGGTCCAGGCGGACACGGCACTGCTGGGCGAGATCATTCGCACGCAGCACATCGTGCAGGAATGAGCGGGAACCTCGACATCATGACCGCTTCTTCGAACACGACGGCCCCGACGGGCGAGCAGGCCCATGCCGGCGAGGCGCAACTTGCGGCCCTGCGCGCTGAACTCGACGAAACCGATGGCCTGCTGCTGGAGACCCTGCGGCGGCGGCTCGATGTCTGCGTACGCATCGGCCACCACAAGAAGGCCTTCGGCGTGCCCATGATGCAGCCCCAGCGCATCGGCGTCGTGCAGGGCCGCGCGGCCGAGTTCGCCGCCCAGCATGGCATCTCGCCCACGTTCCTGCGCAGTCTCTACGAACTCATCATCCAGGAGACCTGCCGCCTGGAGGAGGACATCATTGGACCCACGCCTGGCGCTTGAGGACCCGCGATGGCCGTGCCGCCGGGGTGCCCACTGGCCGCTCGTGACCAGGCGGCAGGGAGGGCGCACGCCATGAGTCGGCTGCGCAAGGCCTCGCCCCTGCCCACCGGGCGGGTGATCCCGCTGCCGGCGTCGGCGCTGCCCACGCTACGCCGGCCCCTGGCGGGCGAGCCGGACTCGGCCGTTTCCCGGGTCGGGGCGCAGATCCGCGCGCTGCGCACGGCGATGACGATGTCGGGTCTGGGCCTGGCCCAGGCCAGCGGGGTCTCGCGTTCCATGCTGTCGCGCATCGAGCGCGGCTTGGTGTCGCCGTCCGTGGACACGCTGGAGCGGATCGCGCGCGGGCTGGGTGTGCCGGTGGCGCGCTTCTTCGCGGACCAGGCTGAGCGCATGGATTTCAGCCTGGTGCGGCGGGGCCAGGGGATGCCGGTCGACCGGCTGGGCGCGGTGGCCGGCTACCACTATGAGTTGCTGGGCCACCTGCTGTCCGGGCAGATGTTCGTGGAGCCCTATCTGGTGCGGCTCGATACCGACGCGCCCGCCTATGCCAACTTCCAGCATCCGGGGCTGAAGTTCATCCACCTGCTGAATGGCCGGGTGAAGTACCGGTACGGGCCGCGGGTGATGGACCTGGAGGAGGGCGACTCCCTGCTGTTCGACGCCAGTGCCCTGCACGGGGTCGAGGCCATCGAGGCACGGCCGGTGGCTTATCTGTCCATCGTGTTCACGCTGAGACCCTGAGTGGCGTTGGCGTGCGGAGACTTGCCTGGGCGGAACGCCGGCCCGTCGGTCGACCGCGGTGGGGCCTCAGCCTCGCGCAACGTTTCAGCGGACCGCCCGCGTGCATCGCGGCCTCATACGGTGCGATGCAATATGGGGCACCGGGTGCCCGCCGGCATCTTGCGCCAGCGCGCCATCGCGTTGCCTTCATGGAGTGGGCGGAATGTCCGGTGCCTGCCGCCGTTGGCGTTGGCGAGGCGGCGTCTCATTGCTGGGCCGGAGGCCGAGTTGTTCGATTTTTGGGCGCGCAGGCTGGCATTCCTCGCCATCCTCGCGGTCACCTTCGTTTCGTTTATTGCGAGTTTCGTCTGTTGCGAATAAAATGACGGCTCGATACCAGCCCAGCGGAGCCGCCATCATGACCCAGTCCACCACCTTCGAAGCATCCCTGCCGGTTGCGCGAGAGGTCGCTGCGGCCACGCAAGGTCAGCGTGCACTGGCAGCATTCCTTTCGACGCAGCTGGAGACCCAACGGATCCAGATCTTTGATGAGAAGAACGAGGCGCATGCCGTCGAGCTGCCCACCTCAGCGCTGCGTCTGCTGGTGGACATCCTGTCGGAACTGGCGGAAGGCAACGCGGTCAGGGTCGTGCCGATCCATGCGGAGCTCACCACCCAGGAGGCCGCGGACATGCTCAACGTGTCGCGGCCCCATCTGGTCAAGCTGCTGGAGTCGGGGACGCTGCCCTTCCACAAGGCGGGCAAGCACCGGCGGGTTCGGTTTGCCGACCTGATGGCCTACAAGTCCGCCCAGGAGCGGACCAGTGCCGCCGCCATGGAGGAGCTTGCCGCGCAGGCCCAGGCGCTGCAGATGGGGTATGAATGAAGAGCTCGCCGTTCACGGCGGTCTTCGACGCCTGCGTGCTGTATCCCGCGCCGTTGCGCGACTTCCTGATGTGGCTCGCTCTGTCGGGGCGGTTTCGCGCCCGCTGGACCGATCTCATCCATGACGAATGGGTGAGGAACCTGCTGAAGAACCGGCCCGAGCTCGATCCTGCCAGTCTTCAGCGCACCGTCGATTGCATGAATGCGGCGGTGCCGGATGCGCTGGTCACTGGCCACGAAGCGTTGATCGACGGGCTCAGGCTGCCAGACCCGGACGATCGCCATGTCCTTGCCGCCGCCATCCGATGTGGGGCCAGTGTGATCGTCACCTTCAATGCGCGTGACTTTCCAGAGGATCGTTTGGCGCCCTTCGGTATCGAAGTGCAGCATCCGGACGAGTTCATCGACAACCTGTTCGATCTGGATCAGGCGGCGGTCGTTGCCGCGGCGCAGAAGCAGCGCCGGACGCTCAAGAATCCGCCCATCGATGCGGACCGCTACCTGGAGATCCTGCTGAAGCAGGGCTTGACGCGTGTGGTTCGGGACCTGGTGAGCTTTCGGACGGTTCTGTGAACGGGGTTGCTCGTCCTACACCTTTTCCTGCACGCCGATAGCGCAAGCATTAGGCCCTGTCTAGGCTTACGACGACGCGCTGGAAGCGAGAGGCCAGGCTCCCCACAGGAGCCCGAGGACGCGTGAAGCGCGGACAACATTCAGCGCTCCAGCGCCGTCGACCGCGTGGCGAGAACACCGCTGGAGCCTGAATTGACGCGGTGACCACGGCTGGACAGACCATAATCAGTGCAGCGCCGAGCCCGTGCAGCCGTTGGCCTTGTGGGTGCTCGGGATGGGCGGAGTGATCGTCGTACTGGGCCGGCAGCGAAATCGGCGCGGCACGTCAAACGGCTTTCAGTGCGCAGGCAGGGTCTTGATGTCCGCAATGATCTGCAACTGTTCGAGGTATTCCGCGCGGTTCTTGGCCAACCACCGCACGACCGAGGCATTCTCCAGCAGCGTCTTGCCGATGTACGTCTTGATGATTTCCAGCTGCAGGTTGGCAGGCCCGTAGCCTTCTTCCAGCAGTTTTGTGTCGGCTTGGACGGCCGCAAGTTCCCGCTCCAGTCGTTGAAGCGCTTCGACGGGGGCCGTTTTTGTGGCGCGGGCGGCGGCCTGTTCAGTGAGTTGCTCGGGTGGCGTCGCCTGGAGCATGGCGGTCGCGAGCTTCGTTGAATATTTGCCAAGATTGACCATGGCCTGAGCGACGTCAATCTGACGGAATGGCTTCATCCGCTTCAGCACCCGAAACGTCCCATACGTGGTCGGCTTGTCCGCGAGCAGTGCCACCGCTTCATTGCAGACGCCATCGAGCAGCCTGAACTGCTGACGAATCGAATCGACGGAGACATTCAGCACATCGGCGAGTTGGTCGACGGAGGCACCACGGCCCGCCGCCCGCACGATCATCCGGTGCTCCTGCACCACGGAGAGGCGATTGACGCGCTTGTTGTAGGTGTAGCCTTCGTCGTCCGTTGAGACGAGGCACATTGCTTTGGGTACGCCCATGTCCCGAAGGATCTCAAGTCGCAGCCTGCCGTCTAGTACCAGAAAAGAGCCGGGTGTGGCAGGGTTGTGGGCGATCACGATCGGCTCGACCAGGCCGATGGCCTCTACCGAGGCACGGATCTGCCGGTACTTGACCGTGTTCTTGATGTTTTCTGGGAGCGCGACTGCGCAATGCAACAAGCCCAGATCGACGTTCTGACAGTCGCGCTCGAAGCCCAAGCGCACTGCGCGGGTGGTCTTGTCCGCCATCAGTCGAGCCCAACGGAGGTCGCCAGGTCGGCCAAAGGCTTGGGCACGGTCACGAGACCCTCATCCCTCAGCACGGCGCAGAACCGCAGGTCCGAGAACAACTCCTTGAAGATCTGCTGAGCCAGCAACAACGAGCGTTGGGTGAACTCCGCCTTCTTCTGGATCCGCCGATGAATTTCGACATCCCTGCTGTACAGCCGCGCAAGCTCGTCGGGCGTCATCTGCGCGCGGGCAGCCCCCCTGCCACCAGCAGTGACCCGTTTTCCATGTCGCGCTCGCCGAGCGATGATCTTGCGCACGACGGTGACCTTGCGGCCTTTCAACTCGCCACTTTCATAGGCGTCGATCAACAGCTGCTGGACTTCGGCATCGCTCGAGCGTGAGATCGAGACAGCCAGATGCAGCGGCATGTCGCCCGCTTCGGTGGCGGCAAGCAGGCGTCTCTCGCCGTGCTCCAGCAAATGCGAGACGCAATTGACCCAGGACGCGGTACACCCCAGTTTTGTGGCCACCTCGCCATCTGAATAGCCACGCCGCTTCAGCGCCCGTACATGCTCAAGCGTTTCGACGGAGCGGGGCGAGCGCCGGGCGACGTTCTCGACAATGCTCATCAGATGCGCCGTCTCTTCGTCGACGTCCACAATGATGGCGGGGATTTCTGTCTGGCCCAGCATCACACAGGACTCGAGGCGCCCCTGGCCGCATATGAGCGCATATTGGGTGGGTCCCCTGCCATCGGGCACGCGGCGCACCGTGATGGGTCGCTTCAGACCGACCTGATCGATGCTGTCCGTGATCGTCTTGTGGATACGCGGATTCCGAGCACGAGGGTTTGCCACGGTGATGTCTGCGATGGCAATCATCTGGACTTTGTTGGTTGGCGACTTCATGGCGTCTCCGGCACGGGGGTGCGTCCAGCAAACTGGTAGAGCAAGTCGAGCGAATCCAGGCGATAAGCGTCGAGGCTGAAGCCGTTGTCTTCAGAGGCGGGCACCGCCTCGGCAGCGAAATCGAGCGCGGGAAAGACGTAGTAGTCCTGCGGCACGCAGTTGTCCGGTCCCATTCGGGCGACGACGGTGATATCCGGATGAAGACTGGTATCGAAGCGGATGCGCCAGCGGTTGGACCCATGCGCTGTCTGCTGGCAGCGAGCAATCACCAGGGATGTGGTGAATTCATCGTTGACTGTCAGCAGGTCGGTGGCCGCGTCGATCTTCGTCCAGCCACCCCATTCAGCGATGGAGGAAGCCATCTCGGAAATCAGCACTGGGTGCTTCTTACGCAGCGCGCGGTTGATCTCGAGGTATGCATAGTCCCTGCGTGGCTGATAGCCAATCAAGCTGTAGGCCCGCAGCAAACTGCCGAACCGACTTCGGTAGACCGAGCTTGATGGCGTTCCCTCCTCCTCGTCGATGACGATCCCAGACAGCGCGCCATGCTTCTCGAGTGTCGCTCGCAACGCGGCCAGCAAGTGCTCGTCCTCAAGGTGGATGGCGCGCGCATCAATGATGGCGCGAGCGCGCAGGAATTGCTCCACCGGAACGATCCCGGAAAAAGCGCCATTGCACCGAACCCAGCTGTCCGGTGGATTGCGCACATGCTTGATCTTCAGCTTGAACGACGTGCGGTTGTAGACGTTGTTGCCGACATATTTCTCGTTGGTGAGGATCTGGTGAATCGTGCCGCGTGTCCAGGGTTTGCCGGCATCGGAAAGAATGCCCTCACGATTCAGGGCTGATGCGATCACGCGCTCCGGGCTTCCGTCGTCCAGGAACATGCGGTAGATCCGGCTCACCACATCCAGCTCTTCGGATGGTCCTGGCACCAGAATCACTCGATCGGTGTGGATACTTTTTTTCTCGCCTCTGGAAAGTAGGCCTTTCACGGCGCCAGCTTCGTCGACAAGTTGCCGCCGCAGGCCAAATCCTGGCGCGCCGCCCTGCCGATAGCCGTGCTGAACAATGTTGCATGCTCCCGCAAATACCTTCACCGAGAGTTCGCGGCTGTACTCCGCCGCCATGCTCCGCTTGATGCCGATGAACACGGTGGAGGGTAATGAGCCGTCGTTGTTGAATGGCTCCGCGCAGTAGATGACTCGGATGCCTCGACTCTTGCAGGCATGTTCGTAGACCGCAGCTTCGTCCGGATCCGGGAAGCGCCCCCAGCGACTCACGTCATAGACCAGGACTGCGGAGAAGCTGGGTGAAGGGGCGCGTACGTCATGGAGTAGCGCCTGAAGGCCATTGCGGCCCTTGAGGTTCAACCCGCTCTTGCCAGCATCCTCATAGGTCTTGACGATGCGCATCCCATGGCGCTTTGCATAGTCGGAGATCGCCGCCGATTGATTTTCCGTCGAGTAGCGCTGATGTTCGGTCGACATCCGAACGTACTGAGCCACGGGCAGTTCGTGAGCTTGTCCATGTTTCGCAATCGCGTCCTCGTTCACATTGCGCCCTCGATTGCGGCGGTGTGCCGCTGGACGAGAAGCTAAGGGCGGCGCGTGACAGCGACGTGACGGAGACCAAAGGCGTGTGCTCGACAGCTTCAGGGCAATGACGCAATGACGCGCCTGCGGTTGCTCAAGCGTCCGGATTTTTCGCGCCGGGTAGGTTGTCCAATTTCTTGGCCAGATCCATCAGCAGCCTGGACAAAGGAAATGAGGCCGACTTCGCGGACGGACCAGAGTCCGCCTGCGAGAAGGCCGCGGCGACGGCACTTGCGGCCGCGAGATCTTGAAGTCGGACGGTTCCATTGAGGTGCAGCAGTTGCATCAGTCGGAGGACCAGCTCTCGCAACATGGCAATCTCCGCATCCTGGGCAGCCTGGTCCTCCTCCATCTCCCCCACTGCAAGTTCAAGAAGTTCAATACGCGCAGCATCTTTTGAGGTCATTCTTAAATCTTAGCTGCGTACAAATGCTGAAGGCCCGGCCAAAAGAATCACCAGATACTGCAGTTGTCGAAACCTATTGAGAGAAAGACGCGAGGAAGGTTGCTCAGGTTCCCGCCCGTTGCCGAGGGCGTCTGGAACCGGCGCGGCGCACCGGACCGTTTCCACCACGACCCGTGCTACCGATCTCCCGGCCGTTCAAGGTTTGCGAGCCCGTCGGTGCCCTGTGCAACCCCTAGTCTGTAGGGGCCAGGGCTGGCGTACGCCAGCAAGGTGCCACCTCGATGCTTTCCCGACTCGGCCGTTGATTCTTGACTTCCTCGAACGCACCGCCCGCAGGCTGGACCGGCCGATGGCCTGCGCACTTGCCCCGGGACCGACGGAAAAAAGCCCCGCCGCCTAGTCTTTCAGACTTTCCTCTTTTGAGGCCGTGGCTGGCCGCGCGAGGAACTGGGTGTGCTGCGTCGCTCGTCGTCCCATGGAATGGTGTCATTGGGTACTGGCGTTGAGCTCATGCCGCGCATGGGGATGCGCAGCTGGGCAGAAGCAGCAACGCCTGCGGAGCACCGTAATACTCTGGCTCCCGCGTGGCAGCGACAGGTAGTTGGCGGTTTCGCCCTCGTTTTGGCGGCCGACGGCTGCCTACGTCGGTTCGTAAACGCGCGGTTCAACTGTGTGCAAGTAGGCGTTTGCTCCACGCGCGGAGCGGGTTCGATCAGAAGTCGGTCGCCACGTGCTACGGTGTACGGGGATGACCTTGCGCAAAAGCAAACCGTGCCGCACTGACTCATGGCCGGCCCCTTTCAAAGAGCGACTAAGTTGGCGCCTGCGCGCCACGGCCCTGTAGGAAGCATCGCGCACGAAGATCTGCTGTTGGCAGTTGCGTCGTGGGAATTGCGATGCTCTTCTTGGTGCCTACAGGAGATCTCCATGTCGGACGACCGTACGCAAGCCCATGGGCAAGACCGCAGCCGCATAAACATCCACGAGGACTACGAAGTCCATGACTGGGCCAAAAAATTCGGCGTGACGCCGGATCAACTCCGTACGGCGGTGGCGGCCGTGGGCCCTGAAGCCAAGAATGTCGAGCAGTACCTCGTCGCGGAGAAAAAGTAGGCGCGCATGGCCGCATCCACGCGGCAGTGGCGCGGGCTGCAGGCGTACGCCGCCAAGCGCGACTTCACCATCACGCCAGAGCCGCAAGGGCAGGAGCAGCAGTTCCGCTCGCAGGCGCTGAGCTTTGTCATCCAGAAGCACTGGGCAAGCCGCCTGCACTACGACTTCCGGTTGGAGCTCGACGGCGTGATGCTGAGCTGGGCGGTGCCGAAGGGCCCTTCGTACGATCCCGCCGTGAAGTCGATGGCCATCCAGGTCGAAGACCATCCGCTTGGCTACAACAGCTTTGAAGGCACTATTCCTGCAAAGCAGTACGGCGCCGGCGAAGTCATCATCTGGGACCGTGGCACGTGGGAGCCCATGGGTGACCCGCGCGAAGGCCTCGAGGTCGGCAAGATCCTGTTCCGTCTGCACGGCGAGAAGCTGGCCGGGCTCTGGGAGCTGGTCCGCATCTCCAAGCCCGGGGAGAAGAAGCAGGACCAGTGGATGCTCTTCAAGAAGAAGGGCGATGCCTGGGCACGGTCCAGTACCGACTACGACGTCGTCACCGCATTACCGGACAGCGTGGTGGCGCATCCGCTCGGGCTGGTCGAAGAGCGTGAGCCCAGAGCGCCGCCGCCCCGTAAGGACGAGGCACCGGACCTGGCCAATGCGTTGCCGATCAAGAAGCTCCCGAAGAGCTTCGCGCCGCAACTTGCCCGGCTGACCGAGCAGGTACCAAGCGGCGACTGGATCGCCGAGAACAAGTTCGATGGCTATCGCCTGCTGGCCCGCATCGAGCAGGGCCGCTGCAGGCTCTTCACGCGCAATGGCCACGACTGGACGGACAAGCTTCAGAGCCTTGCCAACGCCGTCGACGCGATGGGCTTGGTCGACGCCTGGATCGACGGCGAGATCGTCGTCGTGGACACCCAGGGTGTGCCCAGCTTCAGTGCGCTGCAGAACGCCATCGACAGCGCGAAGAGCGAGTCCATCACTTACTTCGTCTTCGACCTGCCCTATGTCGGCGACACCGATCTGCGCGCCGTGCCGCTGCGCAGCCGCCGTCTGGTGCTGAAAGCGCTCCTGAAGGAGCGTGGCTCCGACCGGGTGCGATTCAGCGAAGCGCTGGATGCCGAGCCCTCGCAGTTGCTGGGTGCAGCCTGTCGGCTTGGCCTGGAGGGCCTGATCCTGAAGGACCCGCGGGCTTCCTACGTGTCCGAGCGCTCCGATACCTGGCTCAAGCTCAAGTGCCAGAAGCGGCAGGAGTTCGTGGTCGTGGGCTACACGGTGCGCGGCGGCACGACCAATGCGGTGGGGGGCCTGCTGCTGGCGGTACATGAGGGCGAGGCGCTGCGTTATGTGGGCAACGTCGGCGCCGGCTTTGACGCCGCGACGGCACGGGATCTGCACGACAGGCTCCGGGTGCTGGAAACGGACACGCCGGCGGTTGAGCGCAGTTCGGTGAAGCCAGGACGTTGGAGCCGCCGCAGTGCCGGCAACGAGCGGTGGGTGCGCCCCAAGATGGTGGTCGAGGTCGCATTCGCCGAATGGACGCCCGAGCGGCATGTGCGCCATGCCATCTTCAAGGGCGTGCGCGCCGACAAGCCGCCGCAGGATATCGGGATCGAACAGGCGGTGAAGAAGCGAGCCGAGCCGCGCAAGGCGAAGTTGGTCGCCCCTGTGGTGGTGACGCACCCGGATCGGGTGATCGACCCGTCAACGGGGCTGCGCAAGGTGGATCTGGTGCGCTACTACGAGAGCGTCGCCGAATGGATGTTGCCGCACCTCGCGCACCGGCCGGTATCCCTGGTGCGCGCACCGCAGGGGGTGACCGGTCAGCTGTTCTTCCAGAAGCATCCGGAGACGCGCGTGCCCGGCCTCGGCCAGCTCGACCCCGACCTATGGCCCGGGCATGCGGCGCTGCTCGTGGTGGACAGCGCCAAGGCCTTGGTGGCGGCGGCACAGATGAACACCGTCGAGTTCCACACCTGGAATTCGACCGTCCGAAAGATCGACCAGCCGGACCGGATCGTGTTCGACCTGGACCCGGGGGAGGGCGTGAGCTGGGGCGAACTGCAGGAGGCTGCTTTGCTCACGCGCACCCTGCTGCATGAACTGGGACTCGACGCCTGGCTGAAGACTTCAGGTGGCAAGGGCTTGCATGTGGTCGTGCCGATCCAGCCCCGGCTGGCCTTCGACGCCGTCAAGCAGTTCTCGCGCGACGTCGTGGCGCACATGGCACGGGTGATTCCCCAGCGCTTCGTCGCCAAGAGCGGGCCGAGCAACCGCAAGGGCCGCATCTTCATCGACTACCTGCGCAATGGCCATGGGCAGACCACAGCCGCAGCGTTCTCGGCGCGGTCCCGGCTTGGTACGGGCGTGTCCATGCCCATCGCCTGGGAGCAACTCGGCGAGGTCAAGAGCGGCGCGCAGTGGACCGTTCTCACGACGCGGGAGTACCTGTCGTTCCGGAAGAGTGATCCGTGGGCGGCGTACTGGACGAGGCGGCAGTCGCTGGCGCAGGCGGTCAAGACGCTGGCAGCGGCACGGCGAGATGGATAGGGGGGAGCGTGTCGTCCGGCTCTCCAAAATGATTGGGGTGTCGGCGCTCAGGAACGGGCCTTCGCCTTAGCGTCGGACCAGCTTCACGGATCGGCCCGCAACTGCGTCCAGATGGCGACGCTCCGAGGCTCGGCCAGGATTTCCTCGAGGGCGGCGTGCCACACCCTCCGATAGTCGCGCTGCAGTTGCACGGTCAACACGTCCTTCCGGTCGCTCCAGGTCTCGTGCAACTGAAACATGTTTGGCCGGTCCGGATCGACGTGCAGTGCTGCCCGCACGAAGGTGGCTTCGCCGCGCATGGCATCGAGCACGCCGTCCAGCAACGCATGAAAGCGTCGCACCTCCGCCGGCTTGACATGGAAGGTGATCACGTAGGTCTCGTTCATCGATGGATGCCTCCGTTGCGACGGATCAGGTCAGCACGACGGTCATCAGCGCCTGCGCGATCGCAATGCCCATATCGCTCGCGACCTCCACCCGCACGGCATGCTGGCGCGCGCCACTGCGCAGCGCCAGTCCGGTCGCGAGCAGCGCGCAGCCCTCGGCCGGTGAGAGGTAGGTGATCGCCAGGCTGGCAGTCGCCCCTCCGGCTGGCGGTCGGTGGGCGGCGGATACCGCGGTGGCGACGGCCACGACATCGGCCAAGGTGGCAATCACCCCTCCATGCACCAACGCGCCTTCGGTGACGTTGCCGCCCGAAAACGGCAATCGCATCTGCACCTTGCCAGGTTCTGCGTGGGCGAGGCGCAGGCCGAGCTGCAGTGCGACGGGCGAACCGAGCAACCGGGCCGCGATGAGTTCGTGGGCGATGCCAGGCGCGATCATGATGCTACCCGTCGTGCGATGTCATCGGCCAGCCGGCGCGCATGCGTCACCATGACGCCGTGCGCCACGCCCTCGTACACGACGAGTTCGGCGCCCCGGATCGTTTCTGCGTAGACGCGTCCGCTGAGGTCCAGCGGCGCGGAAACGTCGCGATCGCCATGGATGATGGTCACTGGCAGGTTGACGCTGGCCGCATCCGCCGAGAGGTCGGTATGGGCGATGGTCCGCTGGAACTCCACGACCGCGCGACGGGAGCAGTCCAGCACCATTGCAGCCATCCAGTCGTTGATGCGCGCGGGGGAGCCGGGCGCGAAGGGGTCGATGTTGGCGTCGATCCAGCCCGACAAGTCGCTGCCGAGCTGTCCGCACAGCAGGTCCACCATTTCGGCCGTGATCCCGCCCTGGCCGATCACGCGCGGACCGGTGGCGCCCACGAGGATCAGCCGCGCCACCCGCGCACGGCCATGGCGCGCGAGATAGCGCAGGGCCTCGCCGCCCGCGCCCGAGTGGGCCACCAGTGTGACGCCGCGCAGGTCCAGGCCTTCCAGCACCGCAGCCAGGTCGTCGGCCAGTGCGTCGTAGTCGTAGCCGGGCCGGTCGGTGGACCGGCCATGGCCGTTGCGGTCGTAGGCGATGGTGCGCAGTCCGGCGGCGTTGAGGTGCAGCATGGTCTCGCCCCAGATGCGGCCATCCATGGCCCAGCCTGCCAGCAGCACCACGGGCGGCCCCTCGCCCCAGTCGCGGACATGCAGCGCGTGGCCATCGCCGCGTGGAATCGAGGCGCGGCTCATGCGGCGGAACCGTCGAGGAAGCCGATCACTTCGGCGATGTGGCCCTCGGCATCCAACCGCACGACGTCGGTTCCGGCGGCCACCGCGGAGCCGCCGTCCGGCGCCAGCGTCCACGAGAAGCGCACGAAGTGGCCGTGCGTGTCGGGCGTGCCGCGAAGGGTGAAGGCATGGCCGGGAAACTGCGTGCGCGCGGCCGAGATCATCGTGGCGATGCCGTCGCGGCCTTCGCCTTGCATCATCGGGTCGGCATAGCAGGCATCGGCCCGCCAGTTGGCGGCCAGGCGACGGTCGCGCGAGGCGTCGTCGGCGTCGTTCCACACGGCCAGATAGTCGCGGGCGAGGGTGTTCGGATCGATCATGTTCAGCTCCTGGTTGAGGTGCACCGAGTGTGTGGAGCCGGGCGATGAAAAGCGATGACCTCGCAGGTCATGGCGGCGCTCTGCGGCGGGCACTGACGTGGCGCGCCGAGATGCAAGTATTTCGTTCAACCGACTGCGCGGCCACCGATCTCACCATCCGACCAGCCGGAGTCACGCAAGGCATGCCGCCAGGCTTCTTCAACGAGAGCCACTCACGACGATCTCCCGGAGCGATCGCGTCCTCCTTGGGAATGGCTCGTTCAAACGCAAGGCCTATTGCCGCCGTTGAACCAGCGATGAGTCGCAGATCGGACGACGTGGTGTTCGAGGGCTTCGGCTTTCGCGCCATTGACCAGGCGAACTGACGTGCACGGGCCGCATCCTCAATCGGGCCTCGCCACGTCCCGCAATCCATCGGCGAAGGCCAAGACAATTGGATGTCCGGCAGGTCGCCCTTGCGAATGAACAGTCCGAATGGCGGCGGCGGTACGTGGGGCGAGACGTCCACGCGCCGCATGCCGCCGCGCGCCACCCCCTTCGGCGGCATGTTCGCGGCGCACCGCGCAAAGCACCTCCGGAGCCGCACGGAGCAGGGAACCGATGGTGACGGAGGAAATGACTTCGATCACAGGGACTGGCGGCGGCACGCCCTCATTGAGGGAAGGCCGTCATAAAAGCCTGCCGCACCAGCGTGTCGCGCGGCGGCGCCATCCAGGCGGCGTCAGCAAGTGGGCCCAGCGCAGCCGCCGTTTGCCAGTGCGCAGCGCAGCGCCGGCGGTCAGTACGCACAACTCGTCCTCCAGCATGAGCACGGGTTGCAGCCGTGGTATCACGTCGCTGGCCAGCAGCTCGGGCATGACAGCACCGAACGCGCAGTCCAGCTCGCCCACCATGAGGCGCTGGATCAGCTCGTGCACCCGGCCCTCGCGGATCTGCACCACGGCCCCGGGCACCTTTCAGCGCAGCGCGGCCACGGCGGCCGGCACGCTGGCGGTGACGGATGGGGCGCCAAGCCGCAGCGGGGCGACGGCACCAAGCCGCAGTGCCTCGACTTCCTCGGTCGCCCGCTCCAGTTCGTGGAGCACGGATCGCGCACGGTGGACTACACCCGGGCCCAGCGCATTCGGCTGCATGCCTTGATGGCTGCGCTCGAAGAGGCGGGCGTCGAAGCCGGCCTCGACCTCGCCCAGCATCTTGTCGAGTGCGGGCTGGCTCAAGTGCAGGCGCTCGGGAGCGCCGCGAGAGATGGCGGCCTCGCTCAAGGCGACCAGCGTTTCCTTCTGACGTAGATGCAACCTTCAGGACGAAGTGGCCGGTCCGATTGCGCGCAGCTAGAAGGCTCAGGACAACCTGCTGGGTGCTTGGCAAGAGCGCTGGCTTGCGCTTGGCAGCTTGGTGGTAGCCGGACGCTGTTCACCTGAGCAGGCGCAATCCGGTCGTTGACAGCCTCGCGGTCGATTTCTATATTTCCATTTATTGAATAAAGGAGTTCCGAATAACGGAACAAATGGAGACGAGGCATGCGTGCCAGGTTCAAAGACAAGGTGGTCCTGATCTTCGGCGCCGGTTCGTCCGGCCCCGGTTGGGGCAATGGCAAGGCTGCGGCTGCCGTGTACGCCCACGAGGGCGCCCTTGTGGTGGGCGTGGACCTGCGTCTAGACGCTGCCCAGGAAACCGAGGCCGCCCTGCGGCAGGAAGGCCTGAGCATGACCGCGATGGCGGCCGATGCCAGCGCCAGTGGCCAAGTGGCCGATGTGGTGGCCCAGACGCTGGCGCTGCATGGCCGCATCGACGTGCTTCACAACAACGTGGGCATCACCGTCATGGGAGATCCGGTGGAGCTGAGCGAGCAGGACTGGCAGCGCAGCCTGGACATCAACCTGTCCAGTGCGTTCCTCTCGTGCAAGCACGTGCTGCCGGGCATGCTGGCGCAGGGAAGCGGCGCCATCGTCAACATCTCCTCGCTGGCGTCGCTGCAGATCAACCAGTACCCGTACTTCGCCTACCAGACGGCCAAGGCCGGGCTGAACCATTTCACCCGCGCCCTCGCGGTGCGTTATGCGGCGCGAGGCATCCGCGCCAACGCCGTGCTGCCGGGCGTGATGGACACGCCGCTGATCTACCAGCAGATCGCCGGCCACTTCGAGGACGTCGAAGCCATGCGCAAGGCGCGTCATGCCGCCAGTCCCATGGGCCGCATGGGCACCGCGTGGGACGTGGCGAACGCCGCCGCCTTCCTGGCCTCCGACGAGGCCGCGTACATCACCGGCGTGGTCCTGCCGGTGGACGGGGGCAAGAGTTGCGCCGCGCGCTAGGCGGCCGGGCCGCTGTTGCAGCGCGCGCTGCCGGTGCGGCGTCGCGGCCCAGCTACGCCGGCTGGTCCTCCGCCATGCGCGCGGCCAGCGCCCGGGCTTCGGCCTGCAGCAGCCCGGCGATCTCCAGCGCGCGAGGCCGGGCCATTCGGTCGGTGATGGCGGCCACGCTCAACGAGGCCAGCACCAGTCCCTTGGCATCGACCACCGGCACGCCCACCGCCAGCATGCCGGGGACGATGCGGCCGGTGTTGAAGGAGAAGCCGTCACGCCGGGTCTGTGTGACCAGCTCGCGGATCACGGCCGGCGTGTGGGAAGGAAAGTCCTCCAGCCATCGGAGGTTGCGCTCCAGTACCTTGGCCACGTCGGCGTCGGGCATGGCCGACAGCAGCGCGAGGCTGCCGGCGCCCACGCCCAGCGGGCGCCGGTCGCCCACGTCTAGGGTGAGGGTGCGGATCGGAAAACTGCCCGTGGCGCGACCGATGCACACGGCGGCCGTGCCTTCGGCGACTTGGGCGAAGACCGTGTCCTGCGTGGCCTCGGCCAGCCGCTGCAGCGAGGGCTGGCAGGCCGCGACGCGCCACTGCGCCAGCGCCCCCGCCGCGAGCATGGCGACTGCGCTGCCGAGCCGATACCGGCGGCTGCCGATGTCCTGGAAGGCCAGCCCCGTGTCGACCAGCGCCGCCAGAAGACGGTGGGTGGTCGACTTGCCCAGGCCCGTGCTTTCCATGAGCTCCGTGAAGCTGGACCCCTGGTGTGGATGCTGGGCCAGCGCGCGCAGCATGCGCGCGGCTCGGTCGATCACCTTGACGGGGGGCTCACGGCTGTCCTCGTCCTGCGAGCCGGCCGGTCTTTCTGCGGATGCCATGGGAAGGGGCGTTGCGCCCTGTTCTGCGGAAGCGCCGATGGTAGCCAGGGGTTTCGCCACGCAGCCTGCGAATGCCCGCGCACGGGAAACCGCGCGTGGCATGCGGTTGGCTGGAGGCCGCAGCCGATGACCAGGCAGGCTCCCCCGAACCCGCTGGTCGTGGCCGATTCGGTCACCAAGCTGCAGGCCGACGCTCGTGGCGCCGTGGCGGTGGCAGCCTCGCATGCCGGCCTGTTCGCCGCGCACGAGGCCCTGGCGGCGGGCGTGATCGCCGTCGTGCTCAACGACGCAGGCGTAGGGCTGGCACAGGCTGGCATCGGTGGCCTGGAACTCTGCGACCGCCATGGCGTGCCCTGTGTGGCCGTCGACCATCGCAGCGCACGCATCGGCGACGGCGCCGATCACCTGCGGCGCGGCCGGCTCTCGCATGTCAACAGCGCCGCGGCGCACCTTGGCCTGCACGTTGGCATGTCAGTGGCCGACGCCATCGATCGATTGCGGATTGCCAAACTGGCCGCTGCCGATCCCGGCGATCCACCCCAGGAAGCCCGCGAGACCCGTGCGCTGCCCGGCGCGCAGCGGACCCTGGTGCTGATGGATTCGGCCTCGCTGGTCACGCCGCAGGACGTGGGGGCGGTGGCGCTGACGGGCTCGCACGGCGGCCTGCTCGGTGGCCAGGCTGCGACCGCCATCAAGGTGGACGTCTTCGCCGCGCTCTACAACGACGCGGGCGTGGGCGTGGACAACGCAGGCATCTCGCGCCTGCCGGCCCTGGACGCGCGCGGCATTGCGGGTGCCACCGTGGCCGCGAGCAGTGCCCGCATCGGTGATGGGCGCTCGACCTATGAAAGCGGCGTGCTCAGCCACATCAACCACCGGGCCCGCGCCCTGGGCGCGCGCGTGGGCATGCGCGCCGATGCCTTTGCGGACCTCATGTGCCGCGCGTCAGCGCAAAGCTGAACTGCCCGCGCCCGTCTTCCATTCCAACCCGATCACTCCAGAGGCAACACCCATGTCCAGCCCCAACCCATCCACCGCCGGCACCCTCGTCATGAGCGGCGGCGAAGCCATCGCCCGCATCATCAAGGCCTTCAATGGCGGACCCATGTTCGGCATGGGCGGCTTCCAGGTGCTCCCGCTGTACGAGGCCGCCCGTGTGCTGGAGATGGAGCACCACCTGATCCACGACGAGCGCAATGCCGTCTTCGTGGCCGATGCCTATGCCAAGGTCTCCGGCCGCGTGGGCCTGGCGGACGCCACGGTCGGCCCCGGTGCCACCAACATGCTCACCGCACTGGCCGAGTCGCTCAACGCGGGCACGCCCGTGGTCTGCGTGGTGGGCGACACGCACCGCGACCACTCCTGGAAGAACATGACGCAGGAGTCCCGCCAGGTCGATGCCCTGCGGCCCATGTGCAAGGAGATCATCCGCATCGAGTCCATCAAGCGCGTGCCCGAACTGATGCGTCGGGCCTTCATGGTGGCCACCACGGGCCGCCCGGGCCCGGTGGTGGTCGACGTGCCGGAAGACCTGATGCACGACACGTATGCCTTCGACATGGCGGACTTCGCGGTGAACCCGCTCTATGAAGCCGCGCCCGCCCTGCGCAGTCGGCCGGACGGCGACTCGGTGGCGCAGGCCGCCGCCCTCATTGCCGCAGCGCAGAAGCCCATCATCCTCGCCGGCGGCGGCGTGCACCTCTCCGGCGCCGCGCCGACCCTGCATGCCTTCGCGCAGGCCTTGAACATTCCCGTGGCCCACACCCTCACCGGCAAAGGCGCCATTCCCTGCACCGATCCGCTGAGTGCCGGCCTGTTCGGCCGCTACGACCGCATCGCCAACACGCTGATCGACGAGAGCGACCTCATCGTTGTGGTGGGCTGCAAGCTCGGCGAGATCGCCACCAAGCGCTACACCGTGCCGGCACCGGGCAAGCGCATCGTGCACATCGACATCGTGGCCGAGGAGTTCGGGCGCACCCTCATGCCCGAGATCATGCTGTGGGGCGATGCCCGCCTGGCGCTGCAGGACCTGCACGCCGCGCTTGGCGACCATGCCGCCGCCGTCCGCCAGCGACTGTCGGACTGGGCGGCCGAAGTGCCCCGGCGCGTGGCCAGGTGGCGCGACGAAGTCGCCGAGCGCCTGAACTCCCAGGACCGGCCGATCAACGTCGCCCGGCTCATCACCGCGATCAACAAGGTGCTGCCGGGCGACGGCTACCTGGTGGCTGACGGCGGCTTCGCGGCGCACTGGGCCGGATTGCTGTTCGACACCAAGGAGGCGGGCCGGCGCTTCGTGCCCGACCGGGGCTTCGCCTCCATCGGCTACGGCCTGCCCGGCGCCATCGGGACGGCTCTCGCGGCACCGGGCAAGACGGTGTTCAGCATGACCGGTGACAGCGGCTTCTGCATGGTGATCGGCGACCTGGAGACGGCCAAGCGGCTCAAGCTCGACATCACCCTCATCGTGGTGAACAACGCTGCCTCGGGCTACGTCAAGGCGCTGCAGCACCTGGTCTACGGCGCGGGCAAGCACATCGCGGCCGACCTGGAGGAGGTCAACTTCGCTCGCGTGGCCGAAGCCTTCGGCTGCACCGGCATCCGGGTCGAGGACCCGGAACAGATCGAGGCCGCGCTGCGCCAGGCCATGGCAACCAAGGGGCCAGTCGTGGTGGACGTGGTCGTGACCCGCGACCCTGCCAAGATGCTGCCCGGCGTGGACAGCCGCGCGGCGGTCATCAAGAAAGGCGACCGCATCGCCTGAAGGCAGCGGACCTGCCGTGCAGAAGACCTCCGACGCAGCCGGCACGGCCGGCGACAGCTACGCGCTGGTCATGAAGACCGGCCCTGCCTGGTCCGACCTGGCGCGGGTCCGGCGTCCGCTCGGCGCGCCCGGGCCGGGCAGCGCCCTGGTGAAGATCCACCGCGCCGCCGTGTGCGGCACCGACCTGCACATCCTCAAATGGAACGACTGGGCGCAGCAGCATTACCGCCTGCCCCTGCCGCTGGGCCATGAGTTCAGCGGCGTCATCGCAGCCATCGGCGCCGACGACGCGCCCGCGCACCATGGCCTTGCGGTGGGCGACAGCGTCACGGTCGAAACGCACCTGGCCTGCGGCCATTGCGACCAATGCCTGCGCGACCGCGGCCACACGTGCCTGAACCTGAAGGTCTTCACCCGGCTGGGCGAGGGCGCCTTCGCCGAATACGCCACGGTGCCCCTGGCCATGCTGCGGCGCCTGCCGGCCGGCATGTCGCATCGCCACGGCTGCCTGCTGGAGCCGCTGGGCATCGCGCTGCGGGCGGTGGAGGAATGCCGGGTCACCGGCGGCGTTCTGTTCGTCAGCGGCTGTGGCCCCATCGGCCTGCTGGCCGTGGCGGCGGCGCGGGAGACGGGCGTGGCACGCGTGCTGGCCGCCGACCTCTCGCCCGCACGCCGCGAACTGGCGCTGGCGCTGGGCGCAGAGGCAGCGGTCGACCCGCGCGACGGCAGCGATCGCGCGCTGGTCAATACAGGCGTGGATGGGGTGGTCGAGGCCAGCGGCAGCCCCGCTGCCATCGAGAACGCGCTGAACCTGCTGCGGCCGGGCGGCACGCTGATGCTGGCGGGCATACCCGCCCAGAACTTGGCACTGGACCTGTCGCGCCATGTGGTGCTGCGCGAGATCGCGATACGCGGGGTCTATGGACGGCACCTGCAGGGCACCTGGGCACGGCTGCAGGAGATCGCGCCGCGCATGCAGTCCGCGCTGGACCGGCTCATCACCCACGAGTTTGCGCAGGACGACTTTGCCGAGGCGTTCCGCGTCGCGATGAGCGGCCAGGCCGGCAAGGTCGAACTGATTTTTTCCTGATTGCCGCTTCAACCAAGGAGACAGACATGAGCCATTGCCCCACCCGCCGGGACACCCTGAAACTGCTGGCCGCTGCCACCGCGCTGCCTTGGGCCGGTGCGCACGCGGACGACTTCCCGAACAAGCCGGTCCGCATGATCCTGCCCTTTCCCCCGGGCGGCACCACCGACGTCGTGGGCCGAGTCTTCGGGGAGGCCTATGGCAAGGTGCTGGGACAGCCGGTGATCATCGACAACCGGGCCGGCGCCGGCGGATCGGTGGGCGCGCGCGCCATCGCTCAGGCGGCGCCGGACGGCTACACGATCGGCCTGGTCACCATCAGCACCCACGGCACCAACTCCGCCGTCTACAAGTCTTTGCCCTATGACCCGGTGAAGGACTTCACGGCCATCACCAAGCTGTCTGCCTTTCCCGGGGTGATCGCCGTCAACCCCGTGTTTCCGGCCAAGAACTTCAAGGAGTTCATGGAGACGCTCAAGGCCGCGCCCGGCCGCTACAGCTATGCATCGTCCGGCGCGGGCGGCGCCACCAACCTCTGCATGGAGTTGTTCAAGTCCAAGACTGGCGTGTTCATCACGCACATTCCCTACCGCGGCTCGGGTCCGGCCATCAACGACGTGATCGCGGGTCAGGTGCCGATCCTTTGGGATGCGCTGCCCTCGGCGTTGCCCTTCATCAAGGCGGGCAAGTTGGTGGCCATCGGCGTGGCGAGCGACCGCCGCAGCCCGCAGTTGCCCGATGTGCCCACCTTCACCGAGCTGGGCGTCAAGGACTACGAGCCCGACCTGTGGAACGGCATCGTGGGACCGGCCAGGATTCCGCCGGAGATCTTCAAGCGCCTGCAGAGCGCCGCGGTGGAAGCAGCGGGCAATCCCGAGTTCAAGGCGCGCATGAACGAGCTTGGCGCCAACGTCGTGGCCAGTGACTCGCCGGGTTTCAGCCAGGCCATCGCCAAGGACGTCGCGCTCTGGAAGGAAGTGGCGAAGTTCGCCAACATCTCGCTGGATTGATCGAGTGAGCTACCGTACTCGCGCGCACAGCCCTCCTATCCGCACTATTCGTTTTGCACACGGCATAACAGCCGTCGCCAAGGGCGGCGGCTTATGCTGCTGTGGACTGTCATCGAAGCCCCCGACCGTGTGCGGAGTCAGTCAGCTGCACCCGAAGAGGTGACAGGCCGGCCACTTGATGTGCGATGAAGTTCGTAGTGTCTCCCTCCCACTGTCACACTCTCAGCACAGTGCAGCAGTGGGCTAAGGCCGGCAGATCAGTCGCTCGCGGCTGCAGGCATGTCCGGCAGCCGCTGCTCGGAGAGGCGTCGCTAGGCCTCTATTTGGCTGTCGAAGCGCTGCGATCGCACAGGTAGCTGATAACGATGTCCGCGGCGTGCGTGAGCCGTGCTTGCTGTCGCTCGGCAGAACCTAGATCGACTCCGAGCACGTAGGACAGGGTGTAGCGGTTCGTCAGGGCGTACGAGCCGATGCCCGAGATCGACACGTACAGATCCACCCAATCGGCATCCTGCCTAAAGACTCCTTGTGCCTTGCCGTCTTCCAAGATGTCCAGGAGCGCCTCGCGCAAAGGGTTGAACATCTCCGAGATCACCTTGGACTTGCGGATGTGCTTGGCCTTGTGCAGGTTCTCGTTGGACAACAATTGCAGGAAGTCCGGCTGGTCGATGAAATGTTGCACCGTCTTCTGGACCAGGTCGCGCATGTCCTGCACCGGATCGCCAGAACGCTGCAGTTCGTTCTGGCGTTCTCGCATGGCGCCGTAGGCACGCTCCATGACTTCGATGAACAGCGCTTCCTTGCTGTCGAAGTAGTGGTAGATGAGGTTTTTGCTGATCTTGCAGCGCGCCACGATGGCGTCGATCCGCGTGCCCTCGAACCCATGAGCTGCGAACTCGCGGCTCGCCATCTTGAGGATCTTCTCCCGCGTAGCCACCGCGTTGCGCGGCTTGGGCTTGCGTTCAGTTGCCGGTGTCTGGGTCATGGATCGGTTGCTCTGGGGCTCGCTTGGCGCCTGGTCAGTCTACCAAGCAGGTTCTTGAAAGTTCGTCCGCGACTCTGTTGACGCCACTATTGACATGGTCGCGAACCGGCTCTTACATTGGCACGTAACTTGACTAGCTAGTTAGTTAGTTAATAGCTCGGGACCCATTTTCAACCAAACCACAGCGGAACCTCATGGCCACTGCACTAAACCAGAGCAAAGGCGCACGCGTAGGGTGCGACATTGGCGGAACATTCACCGACATCGTGCTCGCGATGCCCGACGGGCGTTTGTTCGTCAACAAGACCTCGACCACGCCGGACAGCCTGGGCCGCGCCATCGTGCAAGGCCTGCAGTCGCTGATCGACCAGGCCGGTATCCGGCCCGAAGACATCACGGAAATCGTCCACGGCACGACCACCGCCTCCAACACCATCCTGCAGAAGGTCGGCGCCAACACCGGCGTGCTGACCACCGAGGGCTTTCGCGATGTGCTGGAGATCGGTCGGATCCGCACGCCCACCATGTTCGACTTGGCCTGGAAAAAGCCGCAGCCGCTGGCCACGCGCCGCTGGCGTCGAGGCATCCGTGAGCGCATCGCGGCCGACGGCAGCGTGGTGACCGCGCTGGACGTGAATCAGCTCGTGGAGGAAACCGGTGAGCTCGTGGCTGAAGGCGTCAACGCCATCGCCATTTGCTTCCTGAACAGCTACATCAACCCTGCGCATGAGCTGCTGGCTAAGACCGTGCTGCAAAAGCGCTTTCCGGGTGTGCTGTTCAGCGTCTCGTGCGAAGTGCTGCCCGAGATCAAGGAATACGAGCGCACCAGCACCACGGTGGTCAACGCCTATATCTTGCCGGCCATGCGCACATACCTTGCGCGGCTGCGCGAGGACCTCCAAGCCATGGGCATTCAGGCCTCGCTGCAGGTGATGGCTTCCAACGGCGGCATGATGGGCATCGGCGCGGCCAGCGACAAGCCAGTTTTTGCAGTGGCTTCAGGTCCGGCCGGCGGCGTGGCCGGCGCGGCGCGCATCGGCGCGCTGGGCGGCAACGACGACATGATCGTCTTCGACATGGGGGGTACCACGGCCAAGGCGGCCATCGTCGTCAAAGGTCAGCCATCGTTGACCAATGAGTACGAATTCCGCGACGGCATCAGCGCACCGAGCCGCTTCGTCAAGGGCGGCGGCTACGTGCTCAAGGTGCCGGCGATCGACATCGCAGAGGTTGGCGCCGGCGGTGGTTCCATCGCGTGGATCGATGCCGGTGGCTTGTTGTGCGTAGGCCCCGAGTCGGCCGGCGCCGCGCCGGGGCCGGCTTGCTACGGCAAAGGCAATGACCGTCCGACCGTCACCGACGCCAACATGGCGCTGGGCTACCTGAATCCGCAGGCCCTGGCCGGGGGCAGTCTGCCGGTCGAGCCCGCGCTCTCGGCACGGGCTATCGACAGGCATGTCGGCGGCCCGCTCAAAATGGACACGCTGGCGGCTGCCCACGGCATCCGTCATCTGGCCAATGTGAGCATGGCGCGCGCGATCCGTGCGGTCACCGTGGAGCGCGGCCTGGATCCGCGAGACATGTCCATGATCGCCTTCGGGGGCGGCGGCCCGCTGCATGCTGTGGCCGTGGCGCGCATCCTGGGCATCCGGCGCGTGCTCGCGCCCATCATGGCCGGCGTGTTCTGTTCGGCCGGCATGCTGTCAGCCGACGCCGAGCACAATTTCGTCAAGGCGGTGCTGCGCCCGCTGGACGCCTGCGTGCACGGCGACCTCGCGCGAATCCTGGGCACGTTGGACGACCAAGGCTACACCGTGCTGTCTGGCGAGGGATACCGCGGATCTGCCGCGCGCGTGTCGCACTATGCAGATGTGCGCTACCTGGGCCAGAGCTCTGAGCTCACGGTGCCGCTGCGCAGCGCTGCCGTTGACGGAGAGGTACTTGCCCAGCTGGCCGCCGACTTCAACGCGCTGTACCAACAGACCTTCGGCTACAGCAGCGAAGAGCCACTCGAGCTCGTGAACTTGCGCGTCAGCGCGCATGGCACCAGTCCGCACCGGCTGGACTTCGGTCAGTGCCGTGTGGACACCAGCGCGCTGCAGGGCACGGAGGGGAAGCGCCAGGTCAGCTTCGCGCCGGGCGAGGCGCCGCGTACCACCCGCGTCATGCCACGTGCTGGCGTTGGCACAGAGCGGATTGCAGGACCGCTGGTCATCGAGTCCTACGACACCACCATCGTCGTCCCCCCTGGCTGTTTCGCACACGCCGACGCCATCGGCAACATCATCATCGACATCGAAGAGGCATCCGCATGAGCCGCGCCATCGACCCCATCACTTTTGCCGTCGTCAAGAACGCGATGGATTCCATCGTGGACGAGGTGGCCTACACCGTGCTGCGCACCGCGCGCTCCGAGATCGTCAAAGACGTCATGGACTACTCCGCTGCGATCTGCGACCGGCATGGCCAGATGATCGCGCAGGCCAAGACCATCGCGCTGCATCTGGGCGCCATCCCCGAGGCCATGGCCGAAGTGCGCAAGCGCTACGGCGACAGCCTGCAGCCGGGCGACGCCGTGATCGTCAACGACCCTTATCAGGGCGGCATGCATCTGCCGGACATCTTCATGTTCGTGCCCTTCTTCTACCAAGGTGAGGTCGAAGGCTTCTGTGTGGTGATCTGCCACCACACTGACGTCGGTGGCCGCGTGCCGGGCTCCAACGCGAGCGACTCCACCGAAATTTATCAAGAGGGCCTGCGCATACCGGTGCTCAAACTGTATGAAGCCGGCCAGGTCAATGAGACCATCGAGCGCGTGATCGCGCAGAACGTGCGTGTGCCCGACCGCGTGTTGGGAGACCTTCGCGCGCAGTACGCGGCCTGCCAAGTCGGTGTGCGCGAGCTCGGCAAGCTGCTGGACCGCTATGGCCGCGAAGCCAGCCGCAGCTACTTCGCTGAACTGCTGGACTATGCCGAGCGCCTCACGCGCGACGAAATCCGTCGCTGGCCCAAGGGCACGTTCACTTTTGAGGACTTCATCGACGACGATGGCCTGTCCGACGCGCCGATTCCGATCCGCGTTGCCGTCACGGTGCATGAGGACCACGTCAGCGTGGACTATGCCGGCTCGTCGCCGCAGGTGCGTGCGGCGATCAACTCTACGTTGTCGTACACCAAGTCCTGCACCTACCTGAGTGTGCGTTGCGCGCTCAAGGGCGACGTGCCCAACAACGCTGGCGTGTTTCGCTGCATAGAGGTCACAGTGCCCGAGGGCACGGTACTGAATCCGGTGTCGCCAGCGGCCGTAGCCGCGCGTGCGCTGACCGGCTACCGCGTGTTCGACGCCATGCTGGGCGCGCTGGCACAGGTGGTGCCTGACCACGTGCCGGCGGCCGGCGAGGGCGGCAACACGGTGGTCTGCCTGTCCGGCAAGAAGGACAGTGGAGAGGCCTACATCATCGTCGACATGATTTGCGGCGCCTGGGGTGGCCGGCCCAAGAGCGATGGCATCGAGGCCATCACCAACGCTTCGCAGAACTTGTCGAACACACCCGTGGAAACGTTGGAGGCGCAGCACCCTGTGCGCGTCGAAGCCTACGAACTGGCGGCCGACACCTGCGGTGCAGGCCGCTACCGTGGCGGCCTGGGCATCCGGCGCAGCTACCGCGTGCTGGGCGACGACGTGCTGCTGCAGTTGCGGGCCGACCGCATGAAGTTCCGCCCCTATGGCCTGCAGGGCGGTCAGCCTGCGCAGGCGGCTCAGAATCTTTTGGACCACGAGGGCGTGGTCCAGTCCCTGCCCAGCAAGGTCGGCCGGCAGATCGCGCGCAACGATCTCGTGACGCACATCCAGCCTGGCGGCGGCGGCTTCGGGAATCCGCTGACACGTCCGTTCGATGACATCGAGCAGGACGTGTGGGACCACAAGCTGTCGGCCGCCTTCGTGCGCGAGCACTACCTTGCCGTGGCAGATCCACACACCGGCAAGATTGACCGAGAGAAGACGGCAGTGCTGCGCAGCGCCGCCTGACTCTGCCAGCACCTCTGGCTTCGCCCCACCTTCGAACCACTCCTGAGGAATGCCATGAAAAGACGTACTTTGACCCGAGGCCTGGCCTCAATGGTTGCTCTACCGGTCCTTGGACTGACCACCCACCGCGCAAGGGCGCAGGCGCCCGCCAAACTCACTGTCCGTATGGACTTTTCCCCCTGGGGCCTGCATGGCGCCATGCACTTGGCGCAGCAGAAGGGCTGGTTCAAGGAGCAGGGGCTGGAAGTGGAGGTGCAGGACGGGACTGGCACCATCAACACGCTGCAGCTTCTCGCTGCAGGCCAAGTTGACGTGGGTCAGGTCGCGCTGGGAACCATGGCAGTGGCCAAGGAGAACGGCCTTGATCTGATGTCCATCGCCGGCTTCTCGCGTACCGGCGACCTGGCGGTCATGACCGACGCCAGCCAAGGCGTGAAGCGTCCGCAGGACCTGGGCAAGAAGAAGCTGGTCTGTTTCACCACCAGCCCATGGACGCCCTTCATCGATCCGTTCCTGAAGGCCAACGGTATGAGTCGCAGCCAACTGGAACTGGTCATGGTGGCGCCGAGCGCCATGATTTCCACTTATGTGTCCGGCAACTCGGACGGCTTCCTGTCGCAGGCGCCGTTCGGGCAGCCCATGGTGCACAAGAGCCGGCGGGCCAGTGCCATTTTGCTCACCGACAGCGGCATCAACTTCCCAAGCTACGGACTGGCTACCACGCCCAAGAACCTGGATGCGAAGAAGGACGCGCTGGCGAGGCTGGCCCGTGTGCAGGTGCGGGCCTGGCACTACATCTACGACGGCCATGTGGACGAGGCCGTCGCTGCTGTCCTCGCACAGCGTCCCAACGCCAGGCTGGATGCCGACGTGATCAAAGGCCAGATCGAGGCCTACCGTCCCTTCTTCGAGAGCCCCTCTGCCAAGGGCCTGCCTTTTGGCCAGCAGACCGATGCCGACTGGAGCGCGGCCATCCGCTCTTTGGAGCAGACCGGCCAGATCAAGGCTGGCCGCAAACCCTCGGATTACTACACCAATGCGCTACTGTCCGCCTGAGGATCGCATGGCCAACGTCGCTCAGCAAACTGCGCTGCTGGTCATCGAAGGCCTGAACAAGGTCTACACGACCGGGCGTCGCCCCGTGACCGCGCTGCAAGACGTGAGCCTGCAGGTGCAGCAAGGCGAATTCGTCTCGGTTGTGGGCCCTAGCGGCTGCGGCAAAAGCACGCTGATGCGCTGCCTCGCCGGTCTGGAGCCCATTACCAGCGGTCGACTGGAGATGGGCCGACAGGCCATCACTGCGCCGCCGGAAGACATGGGCGTGGTGTTCCAGCGGGACCTGCTCATGGAGTGGCGGGACGTGCTGAGCAACGTGCTGGCCGCGGCCGAGTTCCATGGTCTCAAACCCAAGGCCTACGCGGAGCGGGCCAAGGAGTTACTGGCGCTGTTCGGCCTGTCGGACTTCCTGGACCGCTACCCGCGCGAGCTGTCAGGCGGAATGCGCCAGCGCGTGTCCATCTGCCGTGCGTTGCTGTTGGATCCGCAATTGCTGCTCATGGATGAGCCCTTCGGCGCATTGGACCCATTCACGCGGGACGCGCTGAACGCGGAACTTCAGCGCACCTGGATGGCGACGGGCAAGACGGTCGTCTTCATCACACACTCGATCTCCGAGGCCGTGTACTTGGGCAGCCGAGTTGTCATGATGGCCCGCGGGCCGGGGCGCATTGCCGACGTCCTCGACATCGCACTGGAACGCCCGCGCGGACTTGAGGTGCGCGAGACGCCGGAGTTCGGGCGCTACGTGGGCCGTATCCGCGAAACCTTCCGCCAGCTCGGCGCCTACTGACCCAAGGAGTCACGATGAAAAGCATACTGGCGCACACTCAGCGCAGCTGGCAGGCGTTGCTGACGGTCGCGGTGCTGTTGGCGCTATGGGAGTTCAGCGTGCGCAGCTTCGGCGTGCGCGAGTTCCTGCTGCCGGCCCCGAGCAAGGTCTGGCAGAAGTTCTTGGATCAACCAGCCTACTTGATGCAGGAAAGCTGGAGCACGCTTCGCACCACGCTGTACGGCTTCGCGCTCGCAATCGTGCTTGGCGTGGCGGCTGCCATCGGCATCGTCTACTCGCGTTTTCTGGATCGCACGTTGTACTCGCTGCTGATCGCAATGAATGCCGTGCCTAAGGTAGCGCTCGCACCACTCTTTGTGATCTGGATGGGCACGGGCAGCCTGCCCAAGGTGGCGATCGCGATGCTCATCGCGATCTTTCCGATTCTGATCGACAGCGTCTTGGGCCTTCGCTCAACCGACCCTGACATGCTGGACATGGCACGCGTGAACCGTGCTTCGCGCGCCTCCATGCTTTGGAAGATTCGCTTCCCGAATGCGCTGCCAAGCATTTTCGCGGGAATGAAGGTCGGCGTGTCCTTCGCGCTGATTGGCACCATCGTCGGCGAGTTCGTGGCCGGCGAGTCGGGCCTGGGGCATGTAATCCTGGTGGCACAGGGCAGCTTCGACACACCCACTGTGTTCGTGGCGCTTGGCTTGCTTTGCCTGCTTGGCGTTCTGCTGTTCCAAGTGCTTGAGGCCGTTGAGGGGCGCCTATTAGGTTGGCACGCTTCGCAGCGCTCGGCGCAGACCCACTGAATTTCGGTGGTGCAATACTTCGGATCCGCGGAGTAGCCTACTAGGGATGCTCTTCACCAATAGCCCGCCGATGTGCTTGCGTGCGGCCTCGTGAAGGCCGAGCATGCTGGCCATGAAGCAAACGAGCCTGGGCCTGCCGCTGTCGACCAAGCGAACGCGCAAGCGCGAGTTTCTCGATTCGATGGACAGGGTGGTGCCCTGGCACGACCTGGTGGCACTGATCGAGCCCTTCGCGCCCGAGAGTGGCCGCCGCGGCCAGCAGCCTTTCGCCGTGGAGACGCTGCTGCGCATCCATTTCATGCAACAGTGGTTCAACCTGTCGGACCCGGCGATGGAAGAGGCCCTGCACGACGTACCCGTCTTTCGCGACTTCGCCGGCCTATCCAACTGGGGCGATGCGCTGCCCAGCGATTCGAGCATCCTGCGCTTTCGCCGCTTGCTGGAGCAGCACAAACTGGCCGATCAGATCCTGGCGCGGGTGAACGAACTGCTCACGGGCCAGGGACTGATGCTCAAGGCCGGCACGGTGGTGGATGCCACGCTGATTGCGGCCCCCAGTTCGACCAAGAACAAGGACGGCAAGCGAGACCCCGAGATGCACCAGAGCAAGAAGGGCAACCAGTGGCACTTCGGCATGAAGGCGCACATCGGTGTGGACGCCGACTCGGGGCTGGTGCACACGGTGCGGGGCACCGCTGGCAACGTCAACGACGTGGTCGAGGGCAACGGCCTGCTGCACGGGCAGGAGAAGTTCGCGTTCGGCGATGCGGGCTACCAGGGCGTGAACAAGCGTCCTGATGCGAGGGCGCACGTGCGCTGGCATGTGGCGATGCGTCCGGGGCTGCGCCGAGCGCTTGAACCGCGACCGACGCGGTGGATGCACTGACCGAAAAGATCGAGCGGCTGAAGGCAAGCGTACGCGCCAAGGTCGAGCACCCGTGTCGTGTGATCAAGCGCCAGTTCGGACATGTGAAGGTGCGCTACCGCGGCCTGGCGAAGAACACCGTGCAGTTGAAGGTGCTGTTTGCGCTGAGCAACCTGTGGATGGTCAGACAGACATTGATGGCCCAGGTGCGTCCGGCATCGGCGTGACGGCCATGCAAAGCGCGAAACCGGCGACCTTGGCGCTCTTGTCGAACCTGCCTCGGGCGTCATCGCTGACTGGACCGACCCACCGGGCGCAGCCATCCACCGCACCAAACATTCAAACCGCTTCAGCGCGTGGCACAACGATTGGTGAAGAGCATCCCTAGGTGGAGGCCGTTATTTACACGCTACTCGTTGGTGTGTTGCGCACCGCTGCCGTTGCAAGACAGGCATGGCATGCGCAGCCAATGCAAAACGCAGCGGCGCTCCACTTTGCAAAATCTCGCTCCCTCATCGGAAATCTCGGCTTCCCGCCGAGTCGGCCAGCCGCCCTAATAGCGGTGACAGGTCGGCAAGCCGATGGGCAATGAGGTTCCGCACCTGACCCTCTCGCTGCCACTCCCCCCGCACTGCCAGCAGCCTCGACTGCAGCAACACCTCGCGCTGCTGCTCCCGCAGGCTCTTCCAGCAGATCACCTGCACCACGCCCGTCTCATCTTCGAGCGACACGAAGATCGTCCCATTGGCCGTATCCGGCTGCTGGCGCAGCGTCACGATGCCGCAGTAGCGCACCTGGCTGCCATTGGGCAGGTTATGCAGGTCAGCCGCGGTGCTGAGGCCCTTGGCTTTGAGCCTTTCCCGCAGCAACGCCAGCGGGTGGCGGCGCAGCGTCAGACCGAGGGATCGGTAGTCCCACACGATCTCCTCGCCCTCGGGTGCTTCGGGCAGCTCCAGATAGTCCTCGTCCACCGGCGCGTCCTGCAGCAGGACCGGCGCTCGTCGCAACGCTGCCGCATCCCAGACCTGCTGGCGCCGATGACCGGACAGGCTCATCAGCGCATCGGCCGCTGCGAGGATTTTCAACTCGTGTTGCTCCAGGCCGGCTCGCCGGGCCAGGTCTTCTGCACTGTCGAATGGCGCCAGCTCCCGCGCCCGAACGATCCGCTGCGCCGACTCACCCTTGAGCTTGTCGATCATGCGCAGGCCCAGCCGCACCGCCGGTGGATGCGGCAGCCCCTCCAGCGAGCAGTCCACCTGGCTGTGCATCACGTCCACGGGACGCACAACGACGCCGTGCCGCTTCGCGTCCTGCACCAGCTGCGATGGCGAATAGAACCCCAGGGGCTGGCTGTTGAGCATGGCGGCTAGGAACTCCGCCGGGTGATGGCACTTGATCCAGCAGCTGGCGTAGACCAGCAGCGCAAAGCTGGCCGCGTGGCTCTCCGGAAAGCCGTACTCACTGAAACCCTTGATCTGCTCGAAGATGCTCTTGGCGAACGCTTCGTCGTAGCCACGGTCCGTCATGCCGTTCACGATCTTGTCGTAGTACTGCTGCAGCCCGCCCTTGCGCTTCCACGCGGCCATCGAGCGCCGCAGCCCGTCCGCCTCGCCCGGCGTGAAGCCCGCGGCGAGGATGGAGATCTGCATCACCTGCTCCTGGAACACGGGAACGCCCAGCGTGCGCCCCAGCGCTTCCTTCAAGGCTTCGCTGGGGTAGGTGACCGGCTCTTTGCCCTGGCGCCGGTTCAGGTAGGGATGGACCATGCCGCCCTGAATGGGCCCCGGCCGTACGATGGCGACCTCGATCACCAGGTCGTAGAAGCAGCGGGGCTTCAGGCGGGGCAGCATGCCCTGCTGGGCCCGGCTTTCGATCTGGAAGACGCCCACCGTGTCCGCTTTGCAGATCATGTCGTAGGTGGTGCTGTCCTCCGCCGGGATGTCCTGCATCTCGAAGCGGTAGCCCCGGCGCTGCCCGATGAACTCCAGCGATTTCCTAATGGCGGTGAGCATGCCCAGGGCCAGGCAGTCCACCTTGAGCAGGCCCACGGCATCCAGATCGTCCTTGTCCCACTCGATCACCGTGCGGTCCACCATCGACGCGTTCTCGATGGGCACCATGCGGGCGAGCGGGCCTCGCGTGAGAACGAAGCCGCCCACGTGCTGCGACAGGTGACGGGGAAAGCCCATCAACTGCTGCGTGATCGCCACCAACTGGCGCACCCGCAGGTCGTCGGGATTGAGGCCGACCTCGGCCCAGGCCTCCGGCCGCACTTCTCGCCCATCCCACCACTGGTGGCCCTTGGCCAATGCATCCACCGTCTCCAGGTCGAAGCCGAGCGCCTTGCCCACGTCCCGGATGGCCGAGCGCGGCCGGTAGCTGATCACCGTCGCCACGAGGGCGGCGCGGTCGCGCCCGTACTTCTGGTACAGGTACTGCATCACCTCTTCACGGCGTTCGTGCTCGAAGTCGATGTCGATGTCGGGTGGTTCGTTGCGCTCCCTGCTGATGAAGCGCTCGAAGAGCACCGACATGCGCGCCGGATCCACTTCGGTGACGCCCAGGCAGTAGCAGACGACCGAGTTGGCCGCAGACCCCCTACCCTGGCAGAGGATGTGCCGGGAGCGGGCGAAGCGCACGATGTCGTAGACGGTCAGGAAGTAGTGGTCGTAGTGCAGCTCAGAGATGAGCGACAGCTCGTGCTCGATCTGCTGCTGCACCTTGGCCGAGACGCCCTCCGGCCACCGGCGGCCGGCGCCTTCGTAGGTGATGCGCCGCAGGTAGGAGGCTGGGGTCTCGCCCGTTGGCACGACCTCGTCGGGATACTGGTAGCGCAGTTCGTCCAGGGAAAAGTCGCAGAGCTCGGCCACGTGCAGGGTTTCGCGAAGAAGCGAGGCGGGGTAAAGCTGGGCCAGGCGCAGCCGGGTGCGCAGGTGGCGCTCGGCATTGGGCTGTAGGGCCAGGCCGCATTCTGTGAGCGGCTTGCCGATGCGGGTGGCGGTCAGGACATCCTGCAGCGGCTTGCGGGAGCGCACGTGCATGTGAACGTCGCCGCCGGCCACCACGGGCACACCGAAGGCGTCCGCCGCCTGGCGCAACTGGTGCAGCCACATCTCGTCGCCCAGCACCCGCTCGCGCAGCGCGACCAGCCAGCATCGATCCTCGAAGCTCGCTTGCAGCCAGTCTGTGAGGGCGTTCAGGTGGTCAGAAGTGGTGCCCCGCGGCGGGGCGAGCAGCACCAGGCAGTCCTCGAAGCGCTGTTTGGCCAGATGGCCGAAGGTCAGCCGGTAAGTGCCCTTGTCGGCGCTGCGGCGCAACCCAGTGATGAATTCGCACAGATTGCCGTAGCCCTCGAGGTTACGCGCCAGGACGATTAACGTGAACGGGACCTCGTGCTCGACCTTGAACTGTGCCCCGATGAGCAGCTTGAGTCCCACATCCCTGGCCGCCACATGCGCCCGCACGATGCCCGCCATGGAGCATTCGTCGGTGAGGGCGAGCGCGGAATATCCCAGCTCGTGGGCACGCTCGACCAGTTCCTCAGGACGGCTGGCGCCGCGCAGGAACGAGAAGTTGGAGAGACACCAAAGCTCGGCGTAGTGGGAGAGCGCCATGGGGTTGCGTCACGCAAATACGCCCTGCAGGAACCAGGCGCTGCGCTCGTCGTCCAGCCGGGTGTGGAAGACCCACAGCACGCCAGCGTGTTCGCTCAGCGCAACCCAGTAGTCGCGCAGCACATTGGCCGTGGACTGCTGGCCCTGGTCGTCGGACAGGCGATGCCACCAGCCGCCCTCGACCCGGTGCGGGCCCGACAGCATGATTAGCGGCCCTTGGTAGATCGGCCGGTCGCCGCGCACTGCCAGCTTCAGCGGCTGGGGCAGCATGAATGTGGGCTGCGGCAGCGAGATGTCGTGCAAGGGCTTTCGAGGCAGAGGCTGGTCGGCCGGCTGCCAGTGCACCATCCACTCCATGCGGTGGTCTGCGGCGGTTACCGGGCGCAGCACGCGCTCGGGGCCCAGGCGGGCGGCCACGCGCTCCAGCACCAGGGCGAGGGATTCGCCGCTCTGCGCAGGATCGGGCAGCAGGGCGAAGCTGCGCTCCTCCATGGGCTGCACTTCGTCGGCGATCAGTTCCAGATCGCCCACCGGCGCCTTGAGCTCGACCTTAGCCAGGTGCTCGGCCAGCAGGCGCGACAGGTGCTCGACGTTGCGCGTGACCTCGGCCGTGCGCACGGTGAGTTCGCCACCGTCTCCGGCAGTCTTCGAGCGCATCACGTCGTGGCACCATTTCAGCGTGATGGCGGTCGTGCCGCTGCGCCGGGCTGCGAGCCAGCCGCACATCTGCAGCAGCAAACGCCGCGCCCCGAACAGCATGGCCGGGGCCAGCTCCACCCGTGACATCAGCTCCAGCCGCTGGGCGAAGCGGTCGGCAGGCTGGACCCAGGCATGCGTCTCGGGCCGCAGGCCATAGGCTTGGTCCATGGCGGTCAGCAGGCCGGCATCGAAGCGGCGGCTCAGGCCTCCGCGCGGGAGGGCCCGCACATCGCCCAGGTTGCGGCAGCCCAGCCGGGACAAGGTGGCCTCGTGCGCCCGGGCGGCGCTCAGCGCATCGAAGGGCAGGGCATCCAGCACTTCCGCCAGCGGCTTGCTGAAGCCGTTGGTCTGCTTGGCCCGCGCCAACGCCAGGGCGGCCAGGCTCGTCGGTGCCCAGCTGGGCACACGCAGATCGAGTTCCGGCGCCTCGTTGCGAATGCGCTCGACCAGCAGGCGCTTGCCGCCAAAGAGGCGCGTACTCGCTGAAAGCTCCATCGCCAGCGCCGATGCCTCCAGGACCGTGACGCGCGGTGTGTACTGCATGGCCCACTGCGCGGCGCCGTGCAGCAGCTCAGTGGAGGGCGCGTTCTCGAGTGCGGGGAGCAGGGCTGCCCACAGCATGCGAGGCCTCCTTGGCTTGGGTCAGGCGGCTCGGTGTCAGCAGCCGAGGCGTGAGGATGGAGGACAGACCGCCCGGGATGGAGGGCAGACGAAGTGGCGCGTCCATGGCGGGGCCACGGCGCTTGAAAATGTCGACCTCCAGCTCCCAGTCCAACCGGAAGGTCGTGTGCAGGCGAAGCGGTGCGGCCGAGGAGTCATGCCGGGCCGCCTCGGGTCGGAACAGGAAGACGGGGGCCTTGCAGGCGAGGGCGCAGACCTGCAGGCGCCGGATCTGCTCCTGGCGCGCCTGCGGCAGCCAGGCCACGATGGCGCCGGCGGCGTCGGACTTGATCATTTGCTCGGTGACCCATAAGCGCTCAGCGGGCGTCTCGGCCTTCACCCAAATCACCTGGGCCGCACTGACTCCGGCATGCAGCAGGCCTGGCAGGTGCGGTGGTTTCGGTGGGCCCACCAGCACGACCTGGCCGCCAGCAGCAGCAACGTGCCCGAGCACGCCGCCGAGCAGGCGCCATTCGCAGACGGCTGGCTGGGGCGCGAGCACTTCAGTGAGCGAGCGGCGAGGCCATCCGCCACCGGGCAATTGAGCGTCCAGCGTCGCCCAGCCGGAAGGCACCGTCTCGGTGACTTGGCTGCCCAGCTCACTGCCGCGCCAGACGCCCTGCGGGATCTCCCCGGGAGTTGGGATGGCGCGTGGTCTCGCGGGAGCCATAGGGAGTGGATCCGGCTCGGACCAGTGGGGCAGGGCAGCGGGACGCATGGGAACTGTTAAACTGTATGTGCATACAGTATCTGATCCGGCGCCCATTTGGAAGGCGCGCCAAGCTGAAACTTCGTGAGCGGCCTCTAGGAAGGCCAGCTTCGCGGAGCGGTGGCCGTGATCAGCGCGGCCAAAGAAAAGGCCTGCTCGGGGCAGGCCAAAGAGATCGCGAGGGAGGAAATCTCAGGTCGAAGGGAGTCGAACTGACTGGAAGGTGCGACCTCGCTTTCATCGTCTCACGGTGTCCTTTGTCCAGCGCCTCTCTCCGTAGGATCTGGCGAGAAAAATGTCTCAAGATGCGGTCCTATCATGGCTTCATGTGCGCGAACTACCTGCCTGTGACCAGTGCCGATGAACTGCTGGCGTTTTTTGGCGTGCAGCGGGATGCCCAGGCAGATACGCCGCCAGAGCTCTATCCGACGGGGCTCGGCCCCTTCGTTCGATTAGTGAATGGGCAGCGCGAGTTCGAGGCTGGTCGCTTCGGTCTGCTGCCTCCGTGGCGCCGCGAGGTGGCCTACGGCCGCAGCACCTACAACGCGCGCAGTGAGACGGTGAGCACCAAGGCCAGCTTCAAAGACAGTTGGATGCGAGGCCTGCGCTGCGTGATCCCGGCAAGGGCGGTCTTCGAGCCGAAGTACGCCGAGGACCTGACCAGTGAGCGCTGGCGCATCGAGAAGGAAGACGGTACGCCCTTCGGCATCGCCGGCCTATACAGCCAGTGGGTGGAGCACGGCGTCGAGAAGTTCAGCTACACGATGCTGACGGTGAACTGCGATGGGCATCCGTTCTACAGCCAGTTCCACGAACCGGGGACGGAGAAGCGGATGCCTGTCTTCCTGGAGCCAGACGAGTACGACCAGTGGATGTCATGCTCCTTGGCTGAAGCGCCTCGGTTCTTCCGGCAATGGGGTGGGCCGATGAAGGGGCAGCCAGAGGCTAGGCAGAGGCGCTCGGTGCCGGCGAAGCCGAATGTGAGAGCGCCGAGAAGTTCTGACCAAGTTCCGCCATCTCAAGGCGGACTGTTCTGATCGTTCACGCTCCGCCTCAGGAAGAGAGCCCATGGGCGGGTATCGGTATCGCGTGGGAGGCAGCTTCAGACTGTGAGCAGCCAGTCGCCCGCTCAACGCTGAATGACCGCTGCTCGGAAGAGCGGACAGCCGAGGTCTGCCGCAGGCTGGTCTGAAGACTCAAGATCTGACATGACATGACCAGCGTGGTCACTCGTGGGCAGACGCTCCGAGAAGGCGCATCTTCATGACCCATCCGCTAGATGGGAGACCATCATGGAAGTTGCTGCCCCTCTTGTTTACCGCGAGCTCTGGAATAAGGGCACGATCGTAGGTCAGAAGGCCCCATTCAAGCCCAAGGACATCCGGGCGCTGCGCATGCGCCTACAGATGGAAAAAGGGTGCGAGAACTTGCGCTGCTTAACCTTGGGATCGACAGCAAACTGCGCGGCTGCGACCTGGTTGCCCTTAAGGTCCGCGACGTCTGCCACGGCGATCAAAATTGCATCTCGATCAGTCGTCATACAGCATCAGACCCAGCGATCCGTCCAGTTTGAGATCACAGCCACCACGCGCGAGGCGCTTGAAATGGACCAAGGTTGCGAGACTGAAGTCCGACAACTTCCCGTTCCTCAGCAGGCTGCATGACTGTCCGCATCTTGGCACCCGCGAGTACGAACGAATCGTAGGGCGCTGTGTGGTCCAACTTGGATTGGATCCGGCAGACTACGGCACGCACTCTATGCGCGGCACGACGGCGACGCCAATTTAACGCAGGACCAAGAATCTTCGCGCCGTGCAACTGCTGCTTGGTCACTCGAAGTGCGAGTCTACTGTCCGCTATCTCGGCATCTAAGTCGACGACACCCTTGAGATATCAGATCAGACCGAGATCTGAAGGTGGTGGTCTCCCACGCTGCGCGGCGTTGTCGAGAGAATCCAATCAGCCGCCCGCTGCACGATCGATTGCTGCGTCTCGCAAGCGGCATACTTCGGCCATGGGCCGCCTTCCGATCTCAGGCGCAGACCGTCACCGAAAACAGCCATCCATCGCAGCAACTGCTTTGGTGACGTAGTCTGGCCTAATACGCGTGCTCCTCACGCGCGCGTGCAACCTTCAACCGTACGGAAGGAACGAAGAACCATGGCAACTTCAGGCGGCGGCCTGGGCTCTCCGCAGTGGACGACGAAAGCCGAGAAGCGTGGGCTGGACCCTCTGGGCATGCAGACGACGAGCGTCGCGCTGTACCAGCAGTTAGTACCGGGTATCAGCAACGTGACCCTGCGCATGCGGTACTACGGTCTCTATGCCTGGTTGGCCCAGCGCTATGCACGGGATATTGGAAACACCTCCGTCGAACAGTGGTGCATATACCTTAGGCGCGCGGAAGCCATGTACGCGCTGGCCTCTGTGCACGCTGGCGGCGAGCGAGGGGTGGCCGGCGTGGACTGGGCAACACGCGCTCTGGCCGAATCCGGGGACGACGTCGACTTCCATACTGCGACTGACCGAGCAGAAGGTGAACCCCAGTATCTGAAACAGAAGTTCGGCGCTTTTGGCGCAGCGTATGGAAGCCAACTCTTTGACATCGGCGTGCTTGAGGCTGTGCCCGGCCATGACGTGCCAGTGCCAACACGCCAGATCGGCGACAAGTTGGCTGAAGCGTTTCAAGCGGCTATCGGTGCAGCCGCAGATGTCTTTATGGCCGCAGTTCATGCCGGGGTCATCAACAAGCGAGGTCTGGCGGCGCTTCCGGCGATGCTTCCTTCGCGCATTGCTGCCGACGGCACCGAGCGGGAACTGTACGAGCACTTGCTGCTCTCAGGTGCTCATGGCGAACGAGCGCGAGCAGCCTCACGCGGTCACAGCCTGCGTCTGGTGCTCAGAATTGCAGAAGACCATGGCAGTTCGGTAAGAGTCGACGCGCTGCGCTGGTCTCTGTACGCCTCTCAGTGCAGTGTGGTGGCCCCCTTCTCGGCGCTCGACCTTGACGAGGACAAGCAGCGATTTGCCTGGGCGGTGTACCAGGCCAATGACCTTCTGCACCTGTGCTACGAGACCATCCTCAAACTGTCCCTCGACGTTCTCGGCGGCTCGCCAACCGGGATGCTATTCGAGACCCTTGTGGGTCAGACCGCCCATCGGCTGATGTCAACCCTTGACGACTATGCCGCTGGGTCCTGGGACGATCTGTGCGACTCGTTGGCGCTTGCAATTGACCCGACGTCCATCGAGGAGACGATGAGCGAACTGTCGCTGCAACGAGCTGTGCTGCGTAGCGCGAGACTGGAGGCGCTCACGAGCGATGACTCTGCGCGCTCCGCGGTTTTGCTGCTTGCCGTACTCCACAAGCGCTTCCACGGCCTGATCGAGCGCGTTGCCCGTGAACTGCCCGTGTTGGCGGAAGGGAGCTTTCTTCGCTCCATCGTGACGGAACTGCCCTTCCTCAATTCGCATGCCGACGCCCCCCTGCTGGCGTTGCTCGCTCGCATCGTCCGGCAACGAGTGCTTGACCGTCACCTGTGGGTCGCCATCCAGAAATTCAGAGGCGCGGGCGATTACACCTTCTTGCTTGAGTCGGACGATGGGCGTGTACGCCTTCGACAGAAAGACGGGCCCGTGCTGACCAACCCACGCCTGTCCTCGGCCATCGCGTTCCTTGAAGACATCCACCTGCTGAACGCCGGCGGCACTACCGCGGCCGGATCACGCCTGATCCAAGCGGCATGAAGCTCTTCAACTACTTTGCCGCAGGCGGCTTCCATAGCAGCATCATCTCGACCTTCGGTATCGACTTCGATGCGTACGAGGCCATTGCATTGCCGCGGCTGCGCGACGCCGGCTGCAACAACAACGTGGTTGTGGCCGATGCTCGCATGCTCTCGCAGGCCCTGACAGACGAGGCGCGCCGTCCGAGATTCGCAGGCAGACGCTACTCGGTCGTTGGGGCGCATTGCGCCGGCGTCTTCCATCCCAAGGTGAGCCTGCAGTTGGGCAAGACTTCAGGACGGCTGCTGGTGAGTTCGGCCAACATGACTGCGGCCGGGCTGGCAGGCAATCTGGAGGTCGCCGGCGAGGTTTCAGTCGCCGAGGGCAACATGCTGGCTGCGCCGCTGCTCCGAGCGGCAGTCGACTACCTTCTGAAGTTCCTAGCCCCCGGGTCTGTCGCTCGACGCCAGGTTGAATGGGCGATTAAACGGACGCGCTGGCTGCCTACATCGGCTTCCTCTGAAGCGGTCATCGACCTGCAGGAAGGGATGCGGCTTGCCTTCCTGGCTAGGCACGATGCAAAGGGCATCGGGCAGTGGTTTGCCGAGTTCATCGGCAACCTCGCGGTGAAGCGCCTGGTGGTTGCGAGCCCGTATTGGGACCACGATCTGCGATCGCTACGCAATCTTCAAGCTCGCTTCGGTGCCCGCGAAACCATGGTGCTGATTCAGCCTAAAGCGGCCTTGTATCCAGTCCATGCCCATCCGACCTCGGAAGCGTTCAAGCTCTTTGACGTGAGCGCTGCACCGGGTGCGGTCAGCAGGTTTGCGCACGCGAAGCTCATCATTGCCGAAGCGGCCGACCGCGACGTCATCTTGTTTGGCAGCGCGAACTGCACTGAAGCGGCGCTTGGCACGCCTGCTCAGGCTGGCGTCAACGAGGAGGCGTGCCTAGTGCGCGAACTGCCAGCGGGAGAGGCCGTTCCACTACTCGGCCTCGACGGGGTCCTCTCAATGGGAGAAGAACTCGACCCAGCAAAGGTGCCCACGATCAGCCTAGGCGACGACATACCGTTGTCAGACCTCGAGGCTAGACTTGCGGGGAGATTCGAGTTGTCGGGCGACTTGCTGCGCTGGTGGCCTCCCGCAAGTCTGGCAACAGATATGGCCGACATCCACCTCCTCGACCAACTCGCAGAGCCAGTTGCAGGCAATCTAAGCCGCGTTGGTGACCAGAGCAGTCCCGCGATCTATCGCTTCGACGGCACCGTCGCCCCACACTTCGCGCAAGTTCGCTCAGAAGATTTCGAGTCTTCCCTGGCCGTCGTGGTTGTTGAGCAGGCTATTCATCAAGCACAACGAAGGGCGGCCGGCCGTCTCGCAGAGAGCGCTCTGGAACTGCTCGATGACGATGACGCCTACGAGGGCCTCTGGCTGTTGGATGTAATTCAGCGGCTCACGGAAGCCGAACGCGAGATGCGCGGACCTCGCAGCACAGCCGAGCAAACACCTCAGCAGAAGGCCGTCGCCGAGCCTGCGCTGGACGCGCGCGTGCTGCCCTACGAAGACTTCGTCGCGGGTAGACGGTCTGAGGATGACGGGGCCACCTCGGCGGGCAGCCATCTGGCGTCGACTCATCACGAATCGGTGAGAGGCTTCCTGAATGCGCTCATTGGCAAGAGTGCAGCCTTGGACGTCTTGGATGGACTGGACGACGAGACGCCTCCACCCAATCTGGGCCTTGGGGATGAAACAGCAGACGGCGGATCTGCCGTGGAGTCTGGCGACATGGCGCCGTCCAGCGCTGCCGGTGCCCAGGCCAATCAGGAGGTCGAGGCGAAGCGGCAACTGGAGCGGCGTCAGCGCTACGTTCAGGACACCCAGCGAAGCATCGTCGACGGTGTCGAGGCCTTCCTCAAAGGCTTGCGCATACAAGGCCAGGACCATCCGCTGGGCGTGGTTGACCTGCTTCGACTTCGGGCGCTCCTCGTGGTGGTACTGGGCGCCGGCAGCATGAAGGCGGACTTACGACCGAAAGATTTGAACGTCAAGGTTCGCCGTCGGCAGGTGCTTCCCTCGAGCGGTGATGCAAGCTGGCGGCGCCTCGTGGGGCGGTTGCTCTACGACTTCTTCCGCGACCACGTCGGGACCCGTATGCCGCTCATCAAGAGCCTTCAGCTTGAGTCTGACGACGGCCGAGGCCTTCCAGAAGACGTGCTCGAGTGTTGGGCGACCTGCTTCTGGGCCCTGTGCTCTATGCGCGTAGCCGTCAACGACGCTGGCGTGTCGTTTGCGGCGTCCAACTCCGAGGCTGCGCTCGCAGCAGACCTGTATCGATTTACCAACCTGCTGCCTCAGCAGGCACTTGGTGCAGTGGTGCTGGACGTATTTGCCGGCATGAACCGCCGCTACGCGGAGCGCATTGGCGTCTGCAGCGATCGCATGGTGCAAGAACACCACTTTCTGGCCGAAGCTGCGCGAGTCCTGTCGTCGACGCCGCCCGGGGGCCTACCGGCCTGAATCTGTTTGGGCGGACATTAGCCGATACTGACCGAGGGCGGCGGCCTGCCGCCCTCGTCGCCCTCGTTGACGCCCCAGCCGCCTGGCACCCCAATGCAGATGGGCCGAGCAGGTCTCAAACACGGAAAACTAGAGCCGATCACGGGTTGAGCAAAGGCAAGCAACCCCGCGGTAAGTCTCGCCTAGTGTTTTCTAGCTCAGACTACAACTCGGCCACGCCTTGGCGCCGACCCAGTTCTTCCTCCCTGGGCCGGCGCATATGTCGTGCACCGTCAGGCGTGCGTCGATAACCGTGGAGCCTGATAAGAATAGTTACATTCCCATTGCCTTTGCTTATCATGACTCATGACGAGCAAAACCTGGCTGGTGGCCTGGATCGGTCGCACGGATCACGATGCCGCGCGAGGCGTGGGCGGCGTCGAACTCGGCCCCATTGCCACCGCCTTGGCCGAATCCAGGCGCTTTGATCACATCTACCTGCTGACCAACTATCCTTTCGCGCAAAGTCAAGCGTACTGTGAGTGGCTGCAGGACAAACTCGGCTATCGCGAAGATGCGGTCGATCTTTTCGAGATTGCACTCAGAAGTCCCATCGACTACGCATCGATCTACGAAGAGGTGTCGAAGAACCTAAAGGCGGCCGGGCTACCGCGTGAGGACGTGGCCCTCACGTTCCATCTGAGCCCGGGAACGCCGGCCATGGCGGCCATCTGGATCATTCTGGCCAAAACCAGGTTTCCCGCAACGCTTATTCAAACGTCGCGCGAACGCGGGCTCGAGCGCGTGGATTTCCGCTTCGATCTCACGAGCGACTTCCTGCCCGAGTTTCTCCAGCGCTCGGGCGAGCGCATTGACCGGCTGACAGCCGGTCCGAAAGACCCCGGCGCGCCCTTTGACAAGATCCTGCATGCGAGCCCGAGCATGGGCGAGCAGATCGCGCTGGCGCGCCGAATCGCGGTTTATGACGTGCCCGTGCTCGTCCTGGGCGAGACCGGCACCGGCAAGGAACTGTTTGCGGAAGCCATCCATGCGACGAGCGCCAGGAAATCCCGACCCTACCTGGCGGTCAACTGCGGCGCCATCTCCCCCGAACTGGCGAACTCGGAACTGTTCGGGCACAAGGCCGGGGCATTCACCGGCGCTAGGTCCGAGCGTAAAGGGCATTTTCGGGAGGCCGACGGCGGCACGCTGTTCCTGGACGAGATTGGAGAACTGCCCCTAGATGCTCAGGTGCGCCTGCTTCGCGTGTTGCAGGCCGGGGAGGTCACGCCTTTGGGCCAGTCGTCACCGGTCAAGGTGGACACACGCGTGATTGCCGCCACGCATCGGGACCTGAGCGCAGATGTGGCGAGCGGACGCTTTCGGGAGGATCTGTTTCACCGTCTCGCCGTCGGGATCCTGCGACTGCCGCCGCTACGTGAACGGGGCGCCGACATCGAACTGCTGCTGGATGCGTTTCTGGCGCGCATCAACGCGGATGCCAAGGGGCGGCCCGAAGCCCAGGAAAAAGCCCTGACGCCCGAGGCCAGAGCCTTGCTGCTGTCCCACAGTTGGCCTGGCAACGTGCGCGAGCTCTATCACACCCTTGTGCGGGCCTCGATCTGGTCGCCGGGCCCTCGCATTGACGCGGCGGACGCGGCTGCAGCCATCTTGCAGCCCGCGCAGGGGCGACCGAGTGTGCTCGACCGGCCGCTTACGCCCGGCTTCAGCCTTCAGGACGTGCTCGATGAGGTGTCGCGCAGTTACATCACGCGCGCGCTCGAGCAAGCGCGGGGGGTCAAGACGGCGGCCGCTCGGCTGGTGGGGCTGTCCAGCTTTCAGACCCTGGACAACCGCATGACCCAGCTAGGGATGACGCCCTTTTCGAAACGCACAAGCAAGTAAGAAAAATTACGTTAAACGATGATTTGTTTATTTTCCGTTGACTTGTTTAAGCCTAACTTGTTGATTTGAAAGGAATGATTCAGTGGTTCAGGCATGGAATGATCTTCGCAACAGAGATCACACATCCTCTGGAGGCCATCATGAAATCCTTGACCGCTTCGATGCCCGTGCCCGCCTGTGTGCCCGGCCTAACTCGCCACGCAAGCACCCGCATGCAGCAGCGAGGCATCACGCTGGATGACGTGGACGCCGTGCTCGCGTATGGCCGGGCGATTCACGCCAGGGGACTCACCTTCTTCGTGATCGGACACAAGGAGGTGCGCAAGTTTGCGGCGCAGGGCGTCGACCTGGGCGCGGCCGCAGGGCTGCAGGTGCTGGTCTCCCAGGAGGGGCAGGTCGTGACGACCTACCGCAGCCATGACCTGCATGCCATCAAGTCTTCGCCACGTGCTTTGCGCCGTGAGCGCAAGACGACCCACCACTGACCGATCATCGAACCGTCGACAAGGAGCAAGACATGGGCTGGGCCAGCATGAACGAAGACAACGAGAGCCGTTACTTCAACGCCTCCATCATTCGAAACCAAGTAGACAAGCAGATGAATGCATCTCCCAGTCCGGCGCCGGCACCGACCCCCACGCGCCCCGGTGGCTCCAGACTCAGCGCGTTCGCCGCGCCGCAGCCCCGCCCCTTTCCCGTGATCATCCTCGCCGACGTGAGCGGGAGCATGGATGAGAACGGCAAGATCGAGGCGCTCAATACGGCAATTCGGCAGATGCTGGCCAGCTTCGCCCGCGAGTCTCAGCTGCGCGCGCGGATCCAGGTCGGTCTGATCACTTTTGGCGGGAAGCAGGCGCAGTTGCACCTGCCGCTGGTCGACGCGCAGGCGGTCCAGAACGTCAAGGCCTTCACCGCCGCCGGCACGACGCCCATGGGCGGCGCCTTCGAACTGGCGCGTGAGCTTCTGGAGGACCCAGAGCGGATCCCTGCCAGGGCCTACCGGCCCGTGCTGGTGCTGGTGTCCGACGGCGTGCCGACGGACGACTGGGAGAAATCACTGGCAGCACTTCAGGCGAGTGAACGCGCCTGCAAGGCATCGCGCATCGCCATGGCGATTGGTGCGGACGCAGACACGGACGTGCTCCAGCGGTTTGCAAATCATCCGGAGGCGCCGGTTTTCAAGGCGCACGAGGCCCGGGACATTCAACGCTTCTTCCAAGCCGTCACGATGAGCGTCGTTGCCCGTTCCTCCAGTCCGACCCCCGACACGGCCCTCATACTCGACCTGAACGAAGTGCCCGACGACGACCTCGATCTGGACGCGATCTGATGCTGCGCGCGGTGGGCGCCAGTGTCACCGGGCCCGGGCATCTGGTGCGCGGCGAGGATTGCCAAGACGCCCATTCGGTACGGGGTTGGCGCGGCGGATGGATCGTCGCCGTGGCCGACGGGCTGGGATCGCGCACGCACGCGGCCCGCGGTGCGCGGGTCGCCGTTCAGTCGGCGCAGGCCGTGGTGCGAGGCTGGAGGCGTGATGCGGCCTGGCATGACCGGCCCGCGCGTGACGTGGCCGCCGAAATACACCGGCGGTGGACGCGCGCCATCCCCTGGCACGACAAGTCGCTCGCGGCCACCACGCTGCTGCTCGCCATCTGTGATGCCCGCGGGCGTGCGCGAGTCTGGCAGATTGGCGATGGGCTGATCGTGGGCGTCGTCAACGGCACGGTCCGGGTCCTCACACCGGCGCGCCCCGGATTCGGCAATGAGACACGAGCGCTGGGCGTGGACAAGGCCTGGTCGGCCTGGCAGTCGGCCGAACTCGTGCTCAGCGCCCCGCAGGACATGCTGCTGCTCATGACCGACGGCATCGCCGACGACATCGCGCCCGGGCTGATCCCCGGCTTCGCCAGCGCCGTACGCAGCGCACTCGGCAAGCGCTCCCGTCGCGGGGCGCGCGAGTGGCTGCGCCGCGAGCTCACCCACTGGGCGACGCCGGCGCATCTGGACGACAAGACACTGGCCGCCATCTTTCTGGACAAAACGACATGACCCATGCCACAGCACCTGCCCGAAGCCCGGGCACGCGCAAGCAGCTCGCCGTTGATGACAGGGGCGGCATCTATGAACTGAAGAAGCGCATCGCGCAGGGCGGGCAGGGCATCGTGTGTCCGACGCAAGATGCGCGCTACCTCGTCAAGGTCAGCAGGTTCGCACAAGGCGATCCGAGGGCGCAGGACTGGCTGCGTCGGATCGCGGCCGTGCAACGGATGCCGATCGAGGAGAACCTGCTTCCCATTGCCATGCCCGTCGCCCTGATTACGCAGCCGCGACCGGGTTACGTGATGGAGCTGATGGACGGGCTCGGCCCGATGGAGGACATGCTCAGGCAGGCACAGCAGCAGCAAGAGGAGGGCTACATCGCCACCGGCGGCCTCGAGCGACGCCTGCGACTGCTCGCGCGCCTGGCGCGCGTGCTCGCGAAGCTTCATGGCCTGGGCATTGCCCACGGAGATCTCTCGCCAGGGAATGTTTTCATTTCGAACTCGATCGCGCACGACCAGATCTGGCTGATCGACTGCGACAACCTGACCTACGCAGTGAGGAACAGCGAGCTTCAGATCTACACCCCGGACTACGGTGCACCCGAGGTCTTTCGCGGCGACCGCGGAATCAGCACGTACACCGACATCTGGAGCTTCGCGGTCATGGCATTCCAGATGCTCACGCTGCTGCATCCCTTCAAGAGCGGGCAGCAGGTGGACCAGGACAGCGAGCTCGAAGCTGCGGCCTTTCGTGGAGACATTCCCTGGGTTGATCACGACGGCGACGAGCGCAATCGCGCGCTCGTGGGTATTCCCAGGGACAGCGTGTGCACCCCGGCGCTGCGCGCACTGTTCCGGTGCTGCTTTCAAGGGGGACTGATCGATCCCGAGTGTCGCCCCGGCATGGCACAGTGGGCGGAAGTGCTGGAGGCGGCGGTCGCACGGGTGGTCCGTTGCGAACATGTCGAGGCCGGCTGTGGCCATGCCTTTGTCTGGTCAAGCGCGCAGCAATGCCCGTTCTGCGGGCATTCGCCGACCGATGCCAATCCGGTGGTCGTGATGGATCACCTGGTCTATGTTCACTGCGCGCTCCTTGGCGAGGACGCACGCCCTGAGGACCAGTGGACCCGCACGGGCCACGTTCAGGTGATCGGGGCCTCGCCGGTGCCGATTCGGCGCTCGCCGCCAGGCGCCGCAACCTACGTGGACAGCCAGCAGTTCGCCCGTGTGTGGATTCGGGATGGCTCGCTGATCGTCGAGGTGGACAAAGGAGCCGAGCTGACCCTGCAGGTCGGAAAGACGCTGCAGTCCCTGCGCGGACAAGTCGCGCTCGAGCGACGCGGTGCCCGTCTGGCTCTGCATCTGGGTCCCCTGGAGAAACCGCATGGCGTGTGGCGCCTGACCTGGTGATCGCGCATGAAACTGCATGAATCCTTCCTGCTGCAGTCACACGTCCTGCTCGCACGCCCCGCAGCCCGTGTTTTTGATCCGGGCGAGTGGCGCTTGAACGAAGAGGTGGTTCTGCGCGTCGAGCAAGACAGTGTTCAGATGCGCCAGGGCGAGCACGTGGTGCGCCTGGAGCCGGGACCTCGATCGGGAAGCATGGAGCAGCACGCGGCCAACGTCGAGGTGCTCTGGCTGCTGGTACGCGCAAAGTCGAACCAGGTCGGCCTCCGCTGCATGGTCCCGGTTAGCGCAACCACGCTCGCTCGCTTGGAGCTGCGTGTCGACCAGTTGGTGGCGGACGAGCTGCACAGAAAGCAATTCATTACCAGCCCGGATGTCGCCGATGCGGTGTTGTGGCTGAACGAGGAGTTCGTACTCGATGGTGTCTTGCCCGGGATCACGCGGGTGTTCGCGGTGATCCACGCCCGCGGTGACGGCCGCGCGCTGCAGCTCAACGGCCGCCGCTACCAGGTGGATCTCAAGAGCGCCGGCGACGGCCCGATGATGGTCGAGCGCGTCGTCGATCGACCGCGCAATCCGCTGGCCCCCATCGCGCTCCTCGAGGGAAACATCACGTTCGTTGATGAGTCGCAGGCCTTTGCCCAGGCGTCGGGCCTTGAGCGGACCTTGCTTGACAGCGCGGTGACCAGCTATGGTGCCTATCTGGACCTGTGGCGCCTCTACAGCGAGAAGGAATGGGGGCGGGACGTGGCGCGCGCAGCCGCCGTTCGGGCCGTGCGGTACACCGCTTGCCGGCCCTTGAGCGAAGAAGGTGGCGGCTGGCGGCTTTCCATCGATGACAAGGCGCTGGCCGCGTTCGGAGAAGCCTGGCAGGAGCACGCGCGCGAGGATGATCAGATTGAGCTGGACGAGGTGGCGCCGGATTGGGAATCACAGCGCTACACCGACCTGAGCACGTCGGACCGGCGCAAACGCATCAGCGCGAGACCGCGCTTCACGGCGGAAGGACTGGTCCTCGAGACCGACAGCTTGCAGGTGCCACCTTCGACAGGCTTCGCGTGTCTCTCGCTCACGGGCAACCGGACCCAGCAGCAACGCCGCGACCGCGCGCGGCGTGCCATCGAGTCCGGACTGGGCGTGCCGACACTCAATCGCCTGCTGCAAAACGCGGCACTGCCTCGGCAGCGGCGCTCCAAGATGGGGGAGCTGTCGGCGTACGCAAGAAGAAGTTTCAAGTCGGGCGAGCCCACGGAAACGCAGGAGCTTGCGATCAAGGTCGCCCTGGAAACGCCTGACGTCGCGTTGATCATTGGTCCCCCAGGCACGGGAAAGACCCAGGTCATCGCGGCGCTCGAGCGCGCATTGGCCGAGCTCAATGAAGGCCGCGAGATCGCGCAGCAGGTGCTCATCTCCAGTTTTCAGCACGACGCGGTCGAGAACGCCCTGGCGCGCACGGATGTGTACGGGCTGCCCCCCGTCAAGGTCGATGCCGGGCGCCATGAAGGCATGGATCCCGTGGAGGGCTGGCGGCACTCACAGCACGACAAGGTGCGCGCGCAGCTGGAACTGCTGCGCGAACAAGATCCCAGCGCGCAGGTGCTGCGCGAACTCGACATCCTGCTTGACGAACTTCTCATTGCCGGTGCACCTGCCGAACTGCGCGCGCACAAGTTCAAGCAGCTCGCGAGGCTGTTGGACGAACTCTCGGAGGCGGCCGCGGTCCGTCCCACGCTGGACTGGCTCAGCCGCTGGGACGCGTATCTGGACACCGGGTCGAGCACCTTGACGGCCGTTTCGCCGCAAGGTCTTGAAAGCAGCCAGCGAAAGCGGCTGGTGCGCGCGACGCGTTCGTTGCGCGTGTCGCCCACCTCCTTCGGCGACGACGGCCAGTTGCGCGCATTGCTGGTGCTGCGTCTGGCCGGAGATTCACCGTGGCTCTCACCGCCTCACGCCGAGGTTCTGCAACGGCTTTCGGAGGAACCGGTGCCCACGCTCGCGCAGCTTGAAGAACTTCGCCAGGTGCGCAATGCCATGCTGGATCTTCTTCGCATCGACCGCCGACCCGCGAAAGTGCGCAAGGTTCTGGACGAAAGCGCCATCCTGCTCCTGACCGAATTGCGCGAGCAACTCGCGAGCAGGGTGGCGAAGTCGCGCTCGGGCGCGTTCGCGGTCGTCCGCCGTTTCGCCGACACCCTGGTATCGAGGCCGGCATGGGTGCGCCGCTCGGTCGAGAGCTACAGCTCCATCGTAGGGGCGACCTGTCAGCAGTCGGCCTCCCAAATGATGTCGCGGCTCAAGAGTGTCTCGCCCGAGCAGGCCGGGGCCATCCAGTTCCAGAGCGTGATCATCGATGAGGCTGCACGAGCCAACCCGCTGGACTTGTTCGTGCCGATGGCCATGGCGCGTCGACGCATTGTTCTCGTGGGAGACCATCGCCAGCTGCCTCACATTCTGGATCCCGTCATCGAGGAAGAGATTCGGGTCGAGCGGGGGGAACAGGTTCAGGATGCCACCTATCGGCACAGCCTGTTCGAGCGCCTGTGGCGCCAGTTCAAGGCCCGCGAGGCCGTGGACAACATCCCCCGTGTCGTGATGCTCGACAAGCAGTTCCGGATGCACCCTACGCTGGGCGACTTCGTCAGCGAGCAGTTTTATGAGGCCGCCGGTCTCGGCAAGGTGCACTCGGGCCGAGAGGCCTGGGACTTTGCACCGACCGTTGCGGGGTATGGCAGCGTCGTTTGCCACTGGGTGGATGTGCCCGCCCGCGCAGGTGCCGACGAAAGGCTTGACACCGGCAGCCGGTGGCGGGCGCCCGAGGCGGTCCGGGTCGCCAAGGAGGTCCAGCGCCTGCTCGAACAACTCCCGCCGGACCAGAGCATTGGTGTCATCACGTTCTATGCGGCGCAGCGTGACCGGATCCTTCGCGAGCTGGCACAGGAAGGCATCGCCGAGCGCGGCCCGGCAGGCTGGCGCATCCGGCAGGAATTCGCCACGGGCGCGCAAGGCGGCGAGCGCCTTCGCGTCGGAACGGTCGACGCGTTTCAAGGCAAGGAATTTGACGTGGTGTTTCTCTCGATCGTGCGAAGCAATGCGCAGAATCTGCAAGAGCGAGACGGTGACGACGATGAAGGCTTCGAGAAGATGGCCAGCCGCAAGTACGGCCATCTGCGAAGCGTCAACCGGCTGAACGTCGCGATGAGCAGACAGCGACGCCTGCTGGTCGCCGTGGGCGACCAGGGGATGTTCACGTCCCCGTCGGCAAGGCAGGCCGTGCCGCAGCTTCGTGCGCTTTTGGAGCTTTGCGAGAAGGAGGCTGCGCGTGTCGGGTGATCGCTACTTGCGCTGGGAGCCCCGGCGGTCACGGTTGAGAAAGCGCGCGCTCCTGTGGCCCGTCGAAGTCTGGACGGTGCTCGCGCCGGATACCAGTCGCGGTCTCAATGCTTTCCAAGATGCCATCCTGGGCTTGCTGCTCGCCGGCATTCGGGATCGACAGCGAATGGCCGAGCTGCTGTGTCTGGATGAGAACCTGATTGCGTTCATCCTTGCGCAGGAGCTCCTGCCCAACGGCTGGGTCGATGAGCATTCCCGCGTGACCCCGGCAGGGCAGGACCTGCTGTCCGGCGGACTGGACGGCAAAGGCATGGTGACGCTGCAATACGCGTTCCGGGACGGCGTCTTCGGGCAATGGCTGCCGCGCGTGAGTCAAGATCTGCCTGACATCCGCCCGGCCGACAGCGAGACGCCGGGCAGGTTCCCCGCCTTTCGTGAGAGCCGGGACGAGGGCCGGGAGGTGCGCCCCTTCGTGCTGCCGCGCCGATGCAAGGTGCTCGAGCCTCGAAAGGCCGACGTGCTCAAGGCATGGCAAGAGGGTCTGCGCGATGCGCTTCGGGCCGGCGGCGATGACGAGAGCATTCCGGAGATTCAGAGCGAGGACCTCGAGATCGTGGGCGGCGAGCCTTCGCTGGCTTACGTCTGGTGCGAGCTCATTCACGAGCCGGACGATGTGCACCCCTGGCTGGTCACGGATCCCTGGCGCATCACGCCTGTGGCGCGCTGGTTGCGCGAACCTTTGCAAGCCGGCCTCCATGACTTCCGGGGCCTGGAGCAGGTCATCCAGTCCCTTGTGCCGGCCGCGGACGAGTCGGCGCTGACCGCCCAGGCCCTGGGGGCGCGGATTCAGCGCGATGTGGAGGCGCAGCTCTCGGTCTGGTCGGCACTGGCGCATTCGGACTTGGTCTTACTCAGGGAACATCTGTCCAGGGTGTTGCGTCAGCAGGCGAGGGTGGGCGCCACCCCCCGGCCGACCCAGGAAGAGCTCGGCAGCCTGATCCAGGAGTGCGGCTCGCTGCTGGAAGCACTGGTGCAATGGATGCTGGTGCGCTGGCCGATGCGAAGTGTCGAGCTAAGCCGCGACGGTCCGAGCCGCGACGCAGCCGAGCAGATTCTGGGGCAACTGCCGCTGCGCGCCGCGCTGCCGCCAGAGGCCAGACGCATGCTGGCGGGGCAGACCTTCCGTGGTATCCGGCTTGCGGCAGAGCGTCGAGACAGGGCGTTCAAGGCGCTGCTTTTCGCATGCCTGCTGGCCACCCACGGCCATGAAGATCACCCCTTGCGTGAACTCAATGACGCCCAGGCGCAATGGGATCGACTTTTGACCTTGATCGACACGCGCAACAAGGGAACCCACGCCAGCGGTCAGCGCCTGACGTCGGAGGCGGCACTCGCTGCGTCCGAGTTCGCCGTAGCGTGGACCATGACTTTCTACGAAAAATTCTGACAAGGACCTACAAGAGATGGGCAAGCGGCCAAACAAGAACGCTCCGTACGCACGTTCCACGATCCCCGCGCCTGCAGCGGTGGCCAAGCCGGTTTCGTCCATGCTGGCGCGCTTTCTACCGGCGGCCCAGGCCACGGCGCAATCGCTCGAGCAGGCGCCTCCCGTGTGGAACGAGCAGACCGTGAAGGATTTTCTGGAGAAGCTGCCGTCCGATGAGCAGAACCGGTTCGAGCCCTTCATCGAATCTTTTGTTCATTTGGGCACGCATGCTGCGCAGGCGCACGCGGCGTATGAGACAAAGGCACAGGATCTGCAGTCGCTGCGCCTGTCCCTTGCCCAGGATGAGGAGGCGCTCGCGGAACAGCGTAAAGCGCTTGAGCTTGAGCGAGTCCGGCTGGAGGCCGACCGATCACTCATGGATCAGACACTTGAGGATCACATGACGGCGCGCAGCGAACTGGTCAGCGCGCGCGAGGCGCTTGCGGTGCGCGAGGCGCAGGTGCGCGGAGGCCTCGTGATGGAACGCGAAGCCGCGCTCGCGGTGCTTCAGGAACAGATTGCCGAGCTAGAGGCGAAGCGCGACGAACTCCCGAGCCTCATTGCGCTGCAGCGCCAGGAGCTCATGGCGCGCGCGCGACAGGATGCTAAGTTGCTGACAGAAAGTGCTTCGCAGGAAGCGCAGGCCTTGCTTCAGAGGGAGGCTGAACTGACGACGCGCGAAGTGGAGATTCGCCGACGGGAGGCAAAACTTCATCTTGAGGAGGAGGTTGTCAAGACGCGTGAGAGAGGCGTGCAGGAGCAGGCGCGCGAGCAAGCACAGGTGCGGGTGGACGAGGTCGAGTCGAAGCTGGCGCGGGCGACAACTGAGGCCGATCGAGTGCGTCGCGTCAGGGATGCGCTGCAAACTGAACTGGAGGGTCTGGAGCACCTGCGCGAGGCGGTGGGCGACGATCCCCAGGCACTGCTTGACGAGCGTGATCGACTGCGCCTGCAGAACAGGCAGTTGGCGGGCGAGTTGCAGGACTTGCGCGATCGGGCGTCCGAGGACGATTCAAAGGCGCTGCGCGGACGCTGCGAGGTGTTGCAGCAGCGCCTGGATGCGCAGAAGGCGGAGCTTTCGGAGCTGCGCGAGCAGTCACAAAGATGGGAGCTCGGGGTCACCGAGCGGGAGAACGCCGAGACGGTCCGCCTTGTGCTCGAGAAGCACAAAGCCCTCTTGGGCAGGGCGGTGCAGGAGCTCAAGCAGCAGGTGGGTGAGCTTGTCGAGAAGTCGAATGAGAGCACTGTCTTCCCCGAGCTGTCGCGCATGGACAAGGACTTGGTGCTGCGCGTCACGACCGAGTCTGCGCCGCCACTGAGCACGCTCGTGGACGAGTTGCAATCGCGCATTGCGTATGCCGAGGCCGGCAAGCAACTCTTCTTTCCTAAGCAGGTGTTGCAGCTCTTCGTGGGCGGTTTGGCCATGAGCCAGCTGCACATCCTGCAAGGCATCAGCGGCACCGGCAAGACAAGCCTCGTCACCGCATTCTGCGCCGCCATCGGCGCGCACTGCCAGGTCGTCTCGGTTCAAGCGGGATGGCGCGATCAGCATGACCTGATCGGTCACTACAACGCGTTCGAGAAGCGCTACTACGAGAAGGACACGCTGCAGGCACTCTACCGCGCGCAGACCGAGGCCCAGAAGGACATGCTCCACGTCATCCTGCTCGATGAGATGAACCTCTCTCGCCCGGAGCAGTATTTCGCAGAGTTCCTGTCCAAGATGGAGGTCACCAGCGACAAGCGGCTCATCACGCTGATGGAGTCGCGCCCGGCAAGCGGCGCGCCATCCCTGTTGAGAGATGGGCGTCAGATCCTGCTTCCAGACAACGTCTGGTTCATCGGGACGGCCAATCACGACGAGACCACTAACGCCTTTGCAGACAAGACCCATGACCGCGCATTCGTTCTCGAACTGCCCAAGCACGCCCCTGGCACGAGCAAGCTCCCGCGTCCCAAGACGAAGGCAATTTGGTCCTTTTCCCAACTGACAGAGCAGTTCCGGGAGGCGCGCGTCAAGCACGCGGAACAAGTCAGGCAACTGCTTCAGCGCATCGACGGCAGCGATCTGACGAAGGTGCTCAATGACAAGTTCAACGAAGGCTGGGGTCACCGTCTGGAGCAGCAGCTGCTTCGCTTCCTGCCGGTCGTGCTGGAGTGTGGGGGCACGCCGGCCCTGGCGCTGGATCACATGCTCGCGACAAGAATGTTTCGCGACGGGAAGGTCACAGGGCGACATAACAAGTCGGCCGACGACCTGCGCGAGGTTCAGGACGCGCTGGAGCAGTTGTGGCACGAGGCCGGGCTCGGGGATTCGCCCGCGTCATGCCTCAAAGCCCTGGAGAAGGATATTCAAAGGCTGGAGCGCCATTGATGAAGGTGTGGGACCGCTACGAGGGGGTCGAGGTCGAACTGCCCGACAAGGTCGAGCCCGGTCGCTATCAGGTCCGAACACGCTGCACCTTGAACGGACATGCGGACCTGCACCCGGGTGACATTCTCTGGAGCGACGGCAACAACAAGTGCCTCTTTGCCGGCGATCGCGTGACGAGGACGTTCCGCGCAGTGGCCGACGGGCGAGCCGGGCGCTCGCAAGACCCAACGATCGACGACGCCGTCGAGGCCGTGGTCGCCCAGGCTGCGTCCCCGACTGCGACCCAATCACTTCCATCGCCGATCATGCCTGCGCAGCTCGAAGATCACGTGGCACTGCTGGATGTGGAGCGCCTGGTGGATGGCGCGATGGACGCCGGTCACCTGCAAGACATTTCCAGGTCGCCGCGCATGGACATGCGCTATGACGTCGAGCTGCAGTCTGTGTCGCGCGCGAAACGGCTGGCACCCGACGCACTGACAACCCTCGCCTCACGCTCGCAAGACTGGAGTCGCCGCAGCCTCACGGGCATCGTGCCCAAGCGCGTCAAGTCGCTCGTGAGCGAGGACGAACTCGCCATCTACGAGAACATCGTCTACGCCCGGCTCATTGACCGCGTCCTTGCCATTCTGAACGGCAGAGTCGCCAGTCTGGGCGGGCTGCTGGCGCGATGCAATGATGCGCAGCTGCTGTCGCAGGCCCAGCAACTCGACCACCGACTGCGAGACGACATCTGCGAGCTTTGGGGCCGTTCCTTTGCCGATAACCCGGACGCGGCAGCGCGAGTTCGGGGAACCCTGGATCAGCTGATCAGGTTGCGTGAGGGTGTGAGAGTGTTGCAGCACGCGGGCTTGTACACGCGCGTGCCTCAACATCTCGGAGTCCCTTCCTCGCTCAAGAGCACCAACATCCTGCAGCACGACGCCCGCTATCGGCACCTAGCTCCGATCTGGATCGCTGCGCACGCCAACATCAACGCCACGGCGCGAACACCATCGCAGGCGTTTGAGACCGCAAAAGCACTGGGCGAGCGATATGCAAGCTACGTCGCGCTGCTTGCTCGCCATGCGTTGTCGGCCAGCAAGATGTTCGTCCGGGCCAATGCGCAGACTGCGGCTGGCTTCGGTCCATGGACCGTGCACCTGTCCAGCGAAATCGGCGGTTGCCGTGTGGAGCTGCGGGAGCAGGGACAGGTGAAGGATGGCCTGAGGCTGGTGGCCGCCTGGCATGGCCACCGGACCTGGGCCAGTCAACGCGATGACCACCAGGTGTTCTTTTGCCACGGATCGTCGACGGAGGGCGACCCAGACGGTGAGGTCAACGTGCTCAATCCGCTTCAGTTCTACGTGGTGGAAAGAGTGCGACTGGTGATCGAGCGCTGGATCCTGAAGCGCGTGCTGAGCGCCTTCCCGTTCCGCGTTGCGCCCGTGCCTGCGCAACTCCAGGGCGCTATTTGTGCAACAGCAGGCGACGGTGTCGCGGCGCACGGGCATGGCATCGAATTCTTCAAACCCCTTGAGCTCGGTGTTCAGCGCGAGATGGAAGCCGTCATAGACCGCGCAACGGCGAACGAGGAGACGAAGACAAAACTTCGCCAGTCGCTTCGGCTGGTGTGCGAACTGGGCACATGCCGTGTTTGCGGCCATGCCAACAGAGCAACGAACTTTCGCGGGTCGGCTCAGGGCTTCGCAGCGCTTTGTGCAGCTTGTGGCGCGCGATCGACCCTCAAGCGCTCGAACAACCAGCCCGTGCACGCCGAATTTCTGACGCAGGAAGGTCCGCGACCGTTCGAGGAAGTGGGCTGCAGGCAAATCACCATCGATTGGTAACGGTGTGCTGGGCCACCCGGAGCGTTGTCATCGCGCTCGGCTCGGCTCGGCTTCGCGGCAGCGAGATCCGAACGACGTACGTCATCGATGGGTCGATAGTGCGGACGTGTTGACGCTCCCGGCGGGCGCGAGCGACCGGTTCGGAGCGAAAAGCGTGAGTTTGCCGGCCGCGGGCGAAGGGCTGCTTGCGCTGCAAAGTAGACGTTGGCGCACGCTTGTCGCGTAACTGCAGGGGCCCAAAGTGGTGCCCGCGCCTTAGCCTGAAGCGAATCTACGGTACGACCGCGGGCAAGAGCGACGGCAAGAATCGATGGTGTGGACAGGCCGTGGTTCGTCGGAGGGGAATCCCGGGCTCACCCACTGTGCATTGCTAGTTCTTCGCTGCAGATCGATGATCCTCCGAGGCGCGCCGGGTGCCGACGTCTCAGAAGCTGAGGCCACGCAAGTTCACGGGCGCTTCGCGCAAATGCGCTCCCACAATTGACCGACCACCGCCCGCATATTTGCCCTGGCGCGAAAAGCCACGATGCTCACATCGATATCCCACGCTCCGTCGCCCACTGGCACCAATCCGGCGAGCCGGCCGGAGACGAATGAGCTGTCGGGCAGCCACGCGATGCCCATACCGTGCAGCGCGAGATCTCCGAGCACGTCTGTCATCTCGGCCTCGAAAGCGCGATAGCCCACTAGGCGCTGCGACGACTGCTCGATGGCCGAATCGACCACGCGCGCGAAGTAGCCACTGGGCGCATACATAAGCAGCGGCACTTGCTGCGCGGTCGTGCCCGGCAGCACGAGTCGGCCGGAGTCCATCAAAGCACGGGACGCATACGGCCGTACCTTCTCCACGCCCAGCTCGTGCCGCTCGAAGCGCGCCATGTCGAGCTGTATCGGATGCGCCGCCTGGTGAAAGCCGATCAGCAGGTCCGCCGATCCGGCATTGAACGCCGACGCGGTGTCGTGCACATTCCCTACCTCCAGGCTGCAGGTGATGCCGCCGTCGCCCGACCATTCGCGCCACCAGTCTGGCAGCCGCGTGCCGGCAAGCGCGTAGGTGAGCGCGATGCGCACGTGGTTGCGCGAGGGCGCGTCGCCGACCTCCGCGCGCGCGTCGGCGATCTGGTCGAGCAACCCCGTTGCCACCGTGCGAAAACGGTCGCCCGCAGGCGTGAGCCGAGTAGGGAAGGCTGCACGGTCGATCAGCTTCGCGCCCACCCATTGCTCGAGGGCTTGGATGCGGCGGCTGAACGCCGCCTGCGACACGTTGCGCATCTCTGCCGCGCGCGTGAAGTTTCGTACCTCCGCCAGTGTGACGAAGTCCTGAAACCACCGGGTATCCATAGTGAGGTTTGCTCCTTTGCGTGCGCCGATTGCAAGCGCCGTGCCTTGTCCACGTTGTTGGCAATCCAGTTTTTGCATCGGCGATGCGTGGCGCGCATTGCCTGCGGATGCGAAGTGAACATTGGACCCCCGGCCGGCTGCTCGCCACCATTGATGAATCCACTCCCTTCATCTCACCACAACCCAAAGGATCTGATCATGAGTGAGCAACTTCGCGCGGCAGCCAAGGAGTACCTAGTCCGCTACGGCGGCGACACCTTTCCCAACCTGTTTCGCAGCGCCAGGGGCGCAATCGTCATCGATGACACGGGCCGCGAGATTCTGGACTTCACCTCCGGCCAGATGTGCGCCACCATCGGCCACAACCATCCGGCCATCGTGCGAGCGGTGCACGAGGCAGGCGAGAAGGCCTTCCACATGTTCAGCGGCATGATTCCCGAGGTGGTGGCTGAGCTGGCGCAGAAGATGGCCACCGACTGGATGCCCGCGCCGCTTACCAAGTCGATCTTCGTGAACACCGGATCCGAGAGCAACGAAGTCGCGCTGCGCATGGCAAAGATGTACACCGGTGGCTTCGAAATACTGGCCATCGGGGGCTCGTGGCACGGCGTTACGGGCGGCACCAGCGCCGTGTCGTTCGCAAGCGATCGCAAGGGCTACGGCGTGCACGTGCCAGGCGTATACGTCATGCCCGAGCCCAACGCCTACCGGCCCTATATCAAGGGCATGTCCGGCGAGGAGTCGGCGCTGGCCTGCCTGGAACTGGGCCTGAAGATGTACGACATGGCCTCCACCGGTCGTCGCGCGGCCATCATCATCGAGCCCATCATCAGCGCTGGCGGCGTGCTGGTGCCGCCCAAGTCGTACATGCAGGCGCTTCGCAGGGCGGCCGACGAACGCGGCATGCTGCTCGTATTCGACGAGGCGCAGACGGCCTTCGGGCGGATCGGTCACCGCACGGCGTCGGACTTCTACGGCGTGGTGCCAGACATCATGTCCGTCAGCAAGACCATGGGCGGCGGCCTGCCGCTGGCGGCCACCGTGACCAGCCCGCATATCGAACAGGATGTGCACGAGAAGGGCTTCACCTTCTACACGAGCCACGTCTCCGACCCGCTGCCCGCCACCGTAGGGCTGGCCGTGCTGGAGACGATTCGCAGCGAGGGCCTGATTGAGCGTGCCCGCACCACCGGCGCCTACCTGCGCGGCCAACTGCTGGCGATGCAGGAGCGTTACGAGGCTATCGGCGACGTGCGTGGCGAAGGCCTGCTGCTGGGGGTGGAGCTGGTGCAAGACCGCGAATCTCGCCTGCCGTATCACGAGCTCGGCGCGCGCACGACCAAGAAGTGTTTTGAGCTGGGCCTGAGCATGAACATCCGCCGCCGGCCAGAGCGCGGCTCCGTATGGCGCATTGCGCCGCCGCTCAACGTGAGCCATGAGCAGATCGACCGCGCGATTGCCATCCTCGACCAGGCACTGCGCGAGAGCCTGGACGAGCTGGCGCAGCCCAGGCCGGTGTCGGTGAGGCAGCCCGTGGCTGCCAGCAATTGAGCATGTCCGCCATGAACACCAGAACATTCATCATCGGCAACGCGCTGGCCCTGACCCTCGTGGCGGTCGGCGCGCAAGAAGCGATCCCTGAGGGCGGCACGTTTGCCAAGGCAAGGGCCGCTGGCACCATCACGATGGGCGTGCGCGAGTCGTCGCCGCCACTGTCCTACTCGATCGGCAGCACCTACGTTGGCTACCACGTCGAGCTGTGCGAACAGATGCTGTCGAACCTGCTACCGGGCGTGAACATCCGGCGGATGGTCGTTACCTCGCAAAACCGCGTGGCGCTGCTGCAGAACGGTACTATCGACATCGAGTGCGGTTCGACCACTAACAACGCCGCGCGCCAGCAGCAGGTGGCCTTCGGCAACACCACCTACATCACCGAGGCACGCTTCGCGGTGCGCGCCGCCAGCGGCATCACTTCGGCCGAGCAGCTCAAGGGCAAGACGGTGGTCACCACCACCGGCACCACCCTTGTGCAGCGATTGCGCAAGCTGGAGCAGGAGCGCGGCCTGGGCATGATCGTCGTGCTGGCCAAGGACCATGCCGAGAGCTTCCTGATGCTGGAGAGCGGCCGTGCAGACGCGTTCGCCATGGACGACAACACGCTCGCAGGCAACATTGCCAGCGCCCGCAATCCGGCCGACTTCAAGATCGTTGGCAAGCCTCTGGGCATTGAGCCGATCGCGATCATGGTGCGTAAGGACGACCCAGCCTTCAAACGCGCGGTCGACGGTTATCTGGGCACCGCCATGTCCTCAGGCGCGCTGGAGAAGCTATACACGAAGTGGTTCACGTCGCCGATTCCTCCGCGCGGTTCGGTCATCAACATTCCACTCAGCGCCTCGCTCAAGGCCGCCTTTTTGGCGCCCAACGACAGGCCCACCGAAGCTTACGAGTAGCGGTAGATGGCACTGGAAGGCTGTGGAAACTCATCCTGGGCGCTCTGCCGCTCCAAAAAGCTTGGCCGACATTGAGTCAGCGCCTCTGCGCGGGTAGTCAGCCTGAAATCCAGGCCGCGCGCTGTTGGCCGGGCGCACTCCCGCCTGTGGGAACAGGGTCGTGTAGTAGTGCTGCTCCCGCGCGAGACGCGGCATCGCCGAGGCTCGCCGCGTCGTCTGTTTGGAAGTCCATACCTGCCACCGGCAGGCCGCGTGCCGACGCGAAAGGCGCTGGACCTTGGCGATCAGCAACGATGACGGCATGTTGTCCAGCAGCACATGCAGGGTGCCAGAAGCATTACTTGCTTATGCTGCACGAGCAAAGGCGAGGCAAGGTCCTGCTTTGGGCCTCGGTGCCAGCCCGCATGCTCAGCTGCTTTACCGCCGGCCAGAAAGCGTCCACTGGGATCAACGGTAGGCTGCCGGCGCATTCCGGATTTGAGCCATATCGGCATCGTGTTCCGGCAGCGCCATGTTGCGGTTGCCGTCCTCCACCATCGACTGCAGCCGCATCCGCCGCCAGCTCATGAACCCGAGAAGCGCCAGCAGCAGCACGCGGACGGTGCCGCAGCCGGTGTTGAGGAGGGTGCCGAGGTAAGCGGTTCTGTTCATGGAGGCGGCGAGGTCGGAAGGGCAGGCATGGACGTGCCGATCAAGCGGGTGCCGCGCTGCCGTCTCTCGGCCGTCCGGCAGACCTCCGACCTCAGGCAAGGAGTCTCCGTTTCATTTGGGTGAGTGGTGCCTGATGCGGATTCCTATTGCCGTTCCGGGCCTGGATGCCGTCGGGCTATTCCTGCAAGTCTTCGCTTACATCGGCGGCGCGAAGCCGTTGCGGCCAACGTTGACTCGCAAGGCGGTAGGCCTGCCGTCCTTCATCTGTGCGTTCACCAGGACCCTGGCACCAGGCACCAGCAGGGCCCGTTCGTCGTTGTTGCCAGGCCTGAAGCTGACTACCGGCACATCTGCCGGCACAATGATCGTCTTCTCGCCGCCCGGGTACTGCAGAACGAGCTGCTGTCCGCCCGGCACGGAGGTAGGCGCTGCAGTGAGGCCGGCCACAGTGGCGTTGGTCATCGTGCTTTCAGGCAGCAGGTCCCAGGGGAAGTGGCTTTCGGCAGCGCCGCGCGCGGCCTCGGGAAATACCACCACCTCAAGAGCACGCTGCGTGCCGTCGGCCTGCGGCATGGCCGCCGTGCCGATATAGCTGCCGGGCCGGATGTCGGTCAGCCGGATCGGATAGACCTCGGAGATCGGCATGCCGGCGGGCCGGGCAAGCGCGACGGTTTCGCCGCCTCGCTCCTTCACGGTGATCGTTGTGGCGTCGATCGCTACGAGGGTGCCACGCAGCCGCACCGGCTTGTCGGCCACCGTCGGGGTCGGGATTGGTGGCGTTGGCTGTGCATGGAGCGCGGCGGCCCCACCGCAGCAAATTACAACGGCCAGGGTCCAGCGGGCGAGGCCAAGGGAACGGAAAAGCATCGGAAGCCTTTGGGAGGCGGACCGGGCCGCCACGACAGGCGGCGGCAGCGGGCCCGGCTGGGACGATACGCCTCTTCGTCAGTTGCGGCCGCAAAAGAGCACGCGTCGCCCGCCACCGTGCCAGGGTGAGATGTTCCGGTGCGGCGACAGGCTGCTGTTCGGCGGTCATGAGGCTGACCAGTGTCTGAGGGCCAGGCTCGCCGCCAGCCTGATCTTGATGTCGTCGCGCCGGAACGTGCCGACGAAGCTCTCGGCCACCGGTGTTCAGTGAACGCCTTTGAGGAAATGCTGAATCCTTGGATCAGCGTTCGCATCGAAGAAATTGTCTGGTGTCTCCTGCTGCACGATGTGGCCCGCCTCCATGAACACGACCTTGTCGGCCACGGCGCGGGCGAAGCCCATCTCGTGCGTGATGCAGATCATCGTCATCCCGTCCTTGGCCAGCAGGGTCATTGCGTCGAGCACCTCCTTGACCATTTCGGGATCCAGCGCGGATGTGGCCTCATCGAAGATCAGCACCGACGGATCGAGGCACAGGGCTCGCGCGATGGCAACGCGTTGCTGTTGACCCCCTGACAACTGCCCCGGATAGGCGGTCGCCTTCTCCGCCAGCCGGACCTTCGCGAGTTGCGCCATCGCAATGTCCCGCGCTTCTTGTTTGCCTCGACGGCGCACCCACCGCTGCGCCAGGGTGCAGTTCTGCAGCACGGTCAGGTGGGGGAAGAGATTGAACTGCTGAAACACCATCCCGATGTTCGCCGCCACGAGAGCGCTGTGCCGCATCCGGGGTGAGACCGACTGCCCATTGACCCGCACCTCGCCACTTCCGTAGGGTTCAAGGCCGCTGATGCAGCGCGCAAGGGTTGACTTGCCGGACCCGGACGGGCCGCAGATGACGACCCGCTCTCCTGCGGCGACGTTGAGGTGAACGTCGTGCAGGACCTGGTGACTGCCAAAGTGCTTGTTGACCCCGCTGACATGCACCACCGGCGCAGCGGCTTGGCTTTGCGTCTTCATGCGGACTGGGCTCGGTACAGACGACTCGCGGGGCTGTCTGGCCAGGCCAGCAACCGTCCTTCGGTCACGCGGGTGCGGCCGTACACGATCCAGGCGTCGTCCACAGTGCCAATGAAGTGTTCGATCTTCAGGATGTCTGGGTGTGCCTCGGCCAATGAGGCATACGCCAGGCCCTCGACATAGGTGCCGTCGATGAGACCCTGGGCCACGTCCGATACGGTGGGGACGAGGTCGATTCGATCCCAGCCACTGGAATCGATGTAGTCCAGGGTGGGACTCATCACCGCGAGCGCGCCGGTGGGCGCGGCATCCTTGCGACGGATGATCGCCAGGTCTCGGCTGGGCGAGAGGAAGGTGTCCACGGCGTGGAGCCCCTGGAAGGACTTGGCCATTGTGGCCGTGCAGTCGGGGTGAACGGCGCACTGGACCAGGAAGTCGGCTTCACCGACGAGGACGGCGGCGACCGCTTCGGCAAAGTCGCTGGTGAGCGTCAAGGTGGCGGTGGCGCTCAGCCCGTGGAAGTCGAGGTAGCGCCGCGTCACCAGCTCGTGGTTGTTGCCCGCAGGGCCCAAGGTGATGAATTTCATGCTGTGCGAGGGGTGGAGTGGAGATCGAGGCGGCGTTCGAGTTGCCTCAGGCCGGCCATCAGGATGTAGTTGATGGAAAGATAGACCAGGCCTGCCCCGATGAACACCTCGTAGGGCGCATAGGTTTCGGAGGTCAGCAGCCGGGCGGTGCCGGTGAGGTCCAGCAGGGTCACGGTGCTTGCCAGCGAGGTCGCCTTGCAGGTCAGGATGACATCATTGCCCAGGGCCGGTAATGCGGTCCTGAGGGCGAGGGGCAGCTCCAGGTGGCAGAAGGTGCGGGCACGGCTGAGGCCAAGGACGAAGGCAGCTTCCCGGATGCCGCTGGGCACCGCCGCGAGAGAGGCGGCCAGCGTCTTTCCCGCGTAGGCGGCGGAGTTCAGGCCGAGGGCAATGACGACACACCAGAAGGGGTCGCGGAGGAGGGGCCAAAGGAATGAGCCGCGAATGAGGTCGAACTGACCCGCGCCGTAGTACAGAAGAAACAGCTGCACGAGCGCGGGTGTGCCCCGGAAGAAGAGCACATAGCCATTGGCGGCTGTCCGCAGAACGGACCACCTGGCGTTGCGGGCGAGTGCGATGGGTAAAGCCAAAGCGACGCCGAGCAGGACGACAAGCGCCGTGAGCACGAGCGTGAGCCGTGCGCCTGTCAGCAGGGCCGGCATGACGGACCAGATCAACGAGATGTCGAACATGCCCATTCACCTCGCCGCCTGTGGTGCGACCTTGCGTTCGGCCCAATCGAGGCAGAGCGTCAACGCGCCGGTCAGCGCCAGATAGATGCAGGCGGTGGCCAAGTACATCGTGAAGGGCTGCCGTGTCGCGCCCGCCGCCTCAGCGGCCTTCCTCATGAGTTCGTCGCATCCCACGATGGAGACGATGGAGGTCTGCTTGAGCAGGACGATGGTCTGATTGCCGAAGGGTGCCAGCGCCGTTCGTGCGGCCTGAGGCAGAACCACCATCCACAAGGTCTGCGCGCGTGAGAGTCCCAGCACGCGGGCGGCCTCTCGCTGCGCGGTAGGCACGGCCTGCAGAGCGCCACGCGCGATCTCGCCGGCATAAGCACCGAAGGACAGTGCCAACGCGACGACGCCGGCCAGGGAGGTGTCGATCTCGACATGGCGTCCCGTGAGGCTGGCGAGCGTCAACGAGCCCCCGAAGAAGACGGCGAAGACGATCAGCAGGTCCGGCACGCCGCGTGCCACGGCGGCGTAGCCGGCGCCGAACACCCGCAGTGGGCGCAACGGCGCGAGCTGCAGCCAGCAGCAGGCTGCGCCCAAAAGGGAGCCCAGCAGGAGCGATGCGGCGGCCAACTGCAGCGTGGTGAGCGCTCCGATCAGCAGTTGCCCCTCATAGCCTTGAAGCAGGTTCATGGGATCGACCGGACTACATCAGCTTGAAGGGGAAGTACTTGGCCGTGATGCGGTCATACGTCCCGTCGGCCCGGATTGCGTCGAGCGCGGCGTTGACCTTGGCCAAGGTCTGAGGATCGTCCTTGCGGACTGCAATCCCGTTCCCTTCCCCCAGCAGGCCACCCTTGAACTCGGGCCCGACGAACGCGAAGTCCTTGGCCTGGGGCGTCTTCATGAAGCCCACGAAGTAGGTCACCATGTTGCCGAAGATGTAGTCGACCCGACCTGCGACCAGGTCGAGCTCAGCGGCCTGAGGCGTGTCGTAGAAGCGCAGATCCGCACTTCCGTAGTTGTGGGTCAGGAAGCCGGCCTGGATCGACCCGCGCTGCACGCCGATCGTTTTGCCCTTCAGCGCTTGTGGGCTCACCTCGTCGGGTGTCCCTTTGCGGGCGACAAAACGCGACACGGTGTCCTTGTACTTGGTCGAGAAGGCGACGCGCTGTCGGCGCTGCTCGGTGATCGCCATGCTCGCGACGATCAGGTCGAACTTGCGCGAGAGCAGTCCTGGAAGCATGCCATCCCAGTCCTGCGCCACGATCTCGCACTTCGCTTTCATCTTCTCGCACAGGGCCCGCGCGATGTCGACGTCCCAGCCCTGCAACGTGCCCTGGGCATCCTTGTAGCTCCAGGGCGGATAGGTGCCTTCGGTGGCAATCCGGTAGCTGTCCTGGGCATGGGCCGCCCCGATCCACACGGCTGCAGAGAGCGTTGCACAGGTGAGCCAGCGAAGGAGGCGAAAGCGGCGCATGGAGGGTGTCATGGGGCGTCCTCGGAAGTCGGTGAGAAGCCGCGATGCTCCGATGCGTGCGATCTATGGGCAACGCTTGCATGGCAGGCAATCGCGCGGTTCCCGCGACGGGGTCTGAGGGCTCGCGCCGTTGAGGTATCGACGCCCTCGTTGCATCGCAGTCAAAGCTACTGAGTGGCTTTTGCCAATTTCGCAAGCTGCTGGATGCGGTGGCCTACCAGATCCGGGGAGTGTCCTGGGGCGTCCGTCTGCCCAAACTCGGCAGCCATGGCATCGGGCGCCATTGCCGGTGGTGCCCCAACGCCGACCGTTCTGCGGAGTCCTTCCATGATCCAGGGCATCAGCCTGCGCCACCTTCGCTTCTTCATGGCCGTTGCGCGAGCGGCGAGCATCCGGCGCGCCGCCGAGCAGCTGCCAACGGATGCGTCGAATCTCTCGCGTGCCATCCGCGAGCTGGAGTACCGACTCGGCGACGTGGCGTTGTTCGACCGGCGCCGACGTCCGATCCGCTTGACGCCTGCAGGCAGTGCGCTGGCCGACCGAGGCCGGGAGCTTGAAGAGCATTTCGTCCGCGTGGTGCAGCAGATGTCCCGCTCACAGCCAGATGCTGCTCCGCACGATGCGCAGGGTCGTGGGCGATGAGCAGGGGCACCGGACTGCAGTACGCCTGGGTACGCCAGCGTGGGTGGTCGGCTTTGGCTGCTCTTCGGACACTGCACTGCAGCTGCGCGGCTGGGGGCCGGCATTCACTGGTTGTGTCGAGGAGCTTGGATGTCGCATGAGGTGCAAAGCGGTGTGCTGGTCGGCCGAATCGCCGCGGTCGCCAGCACGTCCCTGGGTGGCGTCTGGATGGCCACGCAGTGGACGGCCAGCGCCCTGGGGCATCAACCCCGGCTTGGCGCACCGTGGTTCGAACTGCTCGGGCAGCCGGTCTATGAGCCCTGGAAGTTCTTCGAATGGTGGTACTGGTACGACGCCTATGCGCCCGAGATCTTCAGCCGGGGCGGCACTATCGCGGCGAGCAGCGGCCTCCTTGCCGTGGGCGTGGCCATCGGCATGGCCGTGTGGCATTCGCGGGTTTCGCGGCGTGTGACGACCTACGGCTCGGCGCGGTGGGCGGAGCGCGCCGAGATCGACAAGGCTGGCCTGACGGGCCCCGCTGGCGTGTTCCTTGGCCGTCTTCCCGCGCGTGATGGCGCCTACCTGCGCCATGAGGGGCCCGAACATGTGATGGCCTTCGCGCCGACGCGCTCGGGCAAGGGCGTGGGTCTGGTGGTGCCGACGCTGCTCAGCTGGCCCGGATCGGCAGTTGTGCATGACATCAAGGGCGAGAACTGGCAGCTCACGGCGGGATGGCGGTCTCGCTTCTCTCACTGCCTGCTCTTCAATCCCACGGACGCACGGTCTGCCGCCTACAACCCGCTGTTAGAGGTGCGGCGCGGCGAGCACGAGGTGCGCGACGTGCAGAACATCGCGGACATCCTGGTGGACCCCGAGGGCGCGCTCGAGCGGCGCAACCACTGGGAGAAGACCTCCCATGCGCTGCTGGTGGGGGCGATCCTGCACGTGCTCTACGCGGGCGAAGACCGGACGCTGCGCGGTGTCGCGAACTTCCTGTCCGACCCGGCCTGCACCTTCGAGCAGACCTTGCACCGCATGATGACGACGCTGCATCTGGGGGCCGCGCCGCACCCGGTGGTGGCGTCTGCGGCGCGTGAGGTGCTCAACAAGAGCGACAACGAGCGCTCGGGTGTGCTCTCCACCGCCATGTCCTTTCTGGGCCTGTACCGGGATCCAACGGTGGCCGAGGTGACGGCCCGGTGCGACTGGCGCATCGCGGACCTGATCTCGGCGCAGCACCCGGTGTCGTTGTACCTGGTGGTCCCGCCCTCGGACATCAGCCGAACCAAGCCGCTGATCCGGCTGATCCTCAACCAGATCGGCCGTCGGCTCACGGAGTCGCTGGATGGCTCGGACGGGCTGGCGCGGCGGCACAAGCTGTTGTTGATGCTCGATGAATTTCCCGCGCTGGGCCGACTGGATTTCTTCGAATCAGCGCTGGCGTTCATGGCTGGCTATGGCCTGCGTGCCTTCCTCATTGCGCAGAGCCTGAACCAGATCGACAAGGCCTACGGCCCGAACCACGCGATCCTGGACAACTGCCATGTGCGCATTGCATTCGCCACCAATGACGAGCGCACGGCGAAGCGCATCTCGGACGCCTTGGGGACGGCCACGGAGCTACGCGCCCAGCGCAACTATGCCGGCCACCGGCTCGCGCCCTGGCTGGGGCACCTGATGGTGTCGCGGCAGGAGACGTCTCGCCCCTTGCTGACGCCTGGGGAGGTCATGCAGCTGCCGCCCGACGACGCAGTCGTGATGGTGTCGGGTCACGCGCCCATCCGGGCGCACAAGCTGCGCTACTTCCTGGACCGCAATTTCACTGCGCGTGTACTGCCGCCGCCTGCGTTGAGGGCGGGGCGCTATGGCGACCGGCCGCCCGCCCGGCCGGACGATTGGCATGCACTGCCTGTGGGTGGCGGCGCAGGGGGACAGGCTGCGCAGGCCAGCGATTCGTTCGCGGATGAAGGCGGCCACGAGCTGAAGCCGGAGCTGGATCTCTCGCCCCCGCCGAGGCCCGAGCCGGAGGTGGTGGATCTGCTGCTGCTCGACGAAGAGGTTGACGACGGGAGCATGCCATTGCCTCGCGGCGTCGCTGACGCCCGCGGTGGCCATGCCGTGCGTGATCGGTCTCGGCTCGCCCGCCTGGCAGCACTGGATCCGGACGACGGGATCGCGCTATGAGCCTCGGCACGCGGCGCACGCGCCTGAACATCTTCATCGAGCGGGACCATGCGCGCCGGCTGGATGACATCGCGGCCCATCGCGGCGTGTCGAAGTCGTCCGTGATCGCCGCGGCGCTGTCTGGCTACCTCGCGCCAGACGCAGCAGAGCAGCGCGACGTTGCCTTGACCAAGCGGCTGGACCGGCTGTCGCGGCAGTTCGAGCGGCTGGAGCGTGACCAAGGCATCCTGATCGAGACGGTGGCGCTGTTCGTGCGTCACTACCTGACCTTGGCCCTGCCCGTCCCGGAGCATCAGCAAGAGGCCGTCCGAGCCCAGGGGCGTGCGCGCTATGCGCAGTTCATCGAACAGCTGGCGCGGCACGTGCAGCGCGGGCGCAGCCTGGTCCGGGAAGTCCAGGAGGAATCTGCGGTCGCAGGTCCTGTACCGGGCGACTCCGCCGGGCCGGTTCCGGAAAGCCGCGAGGAGGGCGCATGACTGCCTCCGACGCATGGACCGATCGCGAACCGGCTGAGCGACGCATTCGAATGCTGCGCACGGCCATGGGGCCGGAGATCACCGCTGCTCTCGAAGACCGCGACGTGATCGAGGTCCTTCTCAACCCCGACGGCTCGCTCTGGCTGGACCGGTTGGGGACGGGCCGAGCGCCGACGGGCCATCGGATGGCCGCCGCCGATGCCGAGCGGATCATCCGGCTGGTGGCCGCGCATGTGCGCGCGGAGGTGCATTCGGGGGCGCCGCTGCTGTCGGCCGAGTTGCCGGAAACGGGGGAGCGCTTCATGGGGGCGCTGCCGCCCATCGTGCGGGCGCCGTCCTTTGCGATCCGCAAGCGCGCTCTGGCCATCATGACCCTTGCGGACTATGTGGCCGCTGGGATCATGAGCGAGGCGCAGGCCGCGTTTCTGCGCTGCGCCGTTCGAGCACGGCTCAACATCGTGGTGGCTGGTGGCACCAGCACCGGCAAGACGACGCTGGCGAACGCGCTGCTCGACGAGGTGGCCCGGACCCGCGACCGTGTCCTCGTGCTGGAGGACACCGTGGAGCTTCAGTGCCGCAGCGAGGACCACGTGAGTCTGCGCGCGGAACCGGGTGCGGCCACCATGGCCGACTTGGTGCGCGCCACCTTGCGCCTGCGGCCGGACCGCATCGTGGTCGGCGAAGTGCGTGGTGCTGAGGCGCTGGACCTGATCAAGGCCTGGGGTACAGGCCACCCGGGCGGCATTGCGACGGTGCATGCCAATTCCGCCGCGGGCGCCCTCACGCGGCTGGAACAGCTCATCCAGGAAGTCAGCCTCACGGTTCCGCGCGCGCTCATTGCCGAGACGGTGAACGTGGTGGTGCATCTGGCGGGACGCGGTCACGCCCGTCGGGTTCGCTGCATTGCGCGGGTCGTCGGCCACGACACCAACGGCTATCTGCTGGACGACTCGCTGGAGCCTGCGTTGCCTGAGTCTTCCGAGTCTGTGCCTCCTCAAACCCCGTTACCCCTTCCAGGAGATTCTTCATGATCCTTCGTCGCTGTTCCAGGCGGGCGCTGCTGCGTGCCGCCTTCCCGCTGGTCGCGCTGTTGGCGGTGGCTGCACCCGCGTATGCCGCTGGCTCCAGCATGCCGTGGGAGGCGCCGCTGCAGTCCATCCTCGAGTCCATCCAGGGACCCGTGGCGCGCATCGTGGCGGTGATCATCATTATCTCGACGGGCTTGGCGCTTGCCTTCGGCGACACGTCAGGAGGCTTTCGCAAGCTGATCCAGATCGTGTTCGGCCTGTCGATCGCGTTCGCGGCCTCTTCCTTCTTCCTGAGCTTCTTCAGCTTCTCCGGCGGAGCGGTGCTGGCATGAGCGGACCGGACATCCCAGGCTTCGAAGTGCCGCTGCACCGGTCGCTGACGGAGCCGATTCTGCTGGGCGGCGCGCCGCGGACCGTGGCCATCGCCAACGGCACCCTGGCGGCCGCTGTGGGGCTGGGGCTGCAGTTGTGGATCCCGGGTGCCGTGCTCTGGGTTGTCGGCCACGCAATGGCGGTTTGGGGCGCGCGTCAGGACGCGCAGTTCATGGCGGTGTTCATGCGGCACCTCAAGCACCGCGCCTTGCTGGACGTGTGAGGACTGAGCTTCATGTTCAATCTGTCCGAATACCGCCGACGTGCCGACCAACTGGCCGACTATCTGCCCTGGGCGGGGCTTGTGGCGCCGGGGGTCGTCCTGAACAAGGACGGCAGCTTCCAGCGCACGGCCCGCTTTCGCGGCCCGGATCTGGACAGCGCCACGCCAACCGAGTTGGTGGCGACGACCGCCCGGCTCAACAATGCGCTGCGTCGTCTCGGTTCCGGCTGGGCGATCTTCGTGGAGGCCGTGCGAAGCGAGGCGGCCGGCTATCCCCAATCGGATTTTCCCGAGCCCGTGTCATGGCTCGTGGACGAAGAGCGCCGCGCGGCCTTCGAGGCGTCGGACAGCCACTTCGAGAGCCACTACCACCTCACAATGGTCTGGCTTCCCCCGGAAGAGAACCGGGCCCGGGCGGCGCATCTTCTCTACGAGAACCGGGCAGTTGAAGGCGTGGACTGGCGTGAGCGCCTGACGACCTTCGTGGCGGAGTCTGGGCGGCTGCTGGACCTGATCGAAGGCGTGATGCCCGAGGTCGGCTGGCTGGACGACGCGCAGACCCTGTCCTTCCTGCACGGCTGCATCTCGGAGCACGGGCACGCGGTCGCGGTGCCCGAGGTGCCCATGTATCTGGACGTGCTGCTTGCCGACCGACCCTTGGCGGGTGGTTTGGCACCCATGTTGGGCAGTCAACACCTGCGGGTCCTGACCGTCCGTGGCTTTCCCACATCCACCTGGCCCGGCATCCTGGACGATCTCAACCGACTGGGCTTCGCCTACCGCTGGTCGACCCGCTTCCTCTGCATGGACAAGGCCGAAGCGGAGCAGGCGCTCGTGCGGCTGCGGCGGCAATGGTTCGCCAAGCGCAAGAGCGTCATCGCCCTGCTGCGCGAGAGCGTGTTCCAGCAGGAGAGCCCGCTGGTAGACAGCGATGCGAGCAACAAGGCGGCTGACGCCGACGCGGCACTGCAGTCCTTGGGCGGTGACCAGGTCGCTTTCGGCTATGTCACCGCGACGCTGGTGGTCATGGATGCCAACGCGGACACGGCTGAAGAAAAGCTGCGGCAGGTTGAGCGGGTGATCCAGGGGCGCGGCTTCGTCACGATGCCGGAGACGCTCAATGCGGTGGAGGCCTGGCTGTCGTCGCTGCCCGGGCATGTGTATGCCAACGTCCGCCAGCCCATTGTGTCCACGCTGAACCTGGCTCACCTGATGCCCGTGTCGGCGGTCTGGGCCGGGCCGGAGCGCAACGCCCATCTGGGCGGGCCGCCGCTTGTGATCACACGCACAGACGGAGCGACGCCGTTCCGGCTCGTGACGCACGTGGGCGACGTGGGCCATACGCTGGTGGTGGGCCCGACCGGCATGGGCAAGTCTGTGTTGCTGGCCACGCTGGCGCTGCAGTTCCGGCGCTATCCCGGCTCCCGCGTTCTGGCCTTTGACGTGGGGCGGTCTTTACGCGCGACGATCCTGGGGCTCGGTGGCGAGCACTACGACCTCGGCGCCGAGCACGGTATCGCTTTCCAGCCCCTGGTTCGCATCGATGAAGAAGGCCATCGGGCCTGGGCGGCCGAATGGATCGAGGGGCGGCTGCGGCAGGAAGGTGTCGACGTAGGCCCCGCCGAACGCGAGGCGGTCTGGCTGGCTCTGGGCAGTCTGGCCAGCGCGCCGATCGAGCAGCGAACGCTGACGGGGCTCTCGGTGCTGCTGCAATCCAAGGCCTTGCGGCAAGCGCTGGCGCCCTACGTACTCGGCGGCGCCCATGGGCGGCTGCTGGATGCGGAGGCGGACAGGCTGGGCGATGCCGCCGTGCAGTGCTTCGAGATGGAAGCGCTGATGCCCAGCAAGACGGCGGTGCTGGCCGTGCTGGGTTATCTCTTCGCGCGCTTCGAGGCTCGCTTCGACGAGGCGCCCACGTTGCTGATCATGGATGAAGCCTGGCTCTTCTTGGACGACCCGGTGTTCGCGGCACGGATTCGCCAATGGCTCAAGACGCTGCGCAAGAAGAACGTGTCGGTGGTCTTCGCGACGCAGAGCCTGGCCGATATCCAGAACTCCAGCATTGCCCCAGCCGTCGTCGAGAGCTGCGCAAGCCGCATCTTCCTGCCCAATCCCCAGGCCGCCGAGCCGCAGATCCGGCAGATCTATGAAGGCTTCGGCCTGAATACGCGGCAGATCGCGATCGTGGCGACCGCCATTCCCAAGCGCGAGTACTACTACCAGTCCCGTCTGGGCAGCCGCGTCTTCGACCTTGGCCTGGGACCGGTGGCGCTGGCCTTTGCCGGTGCGTCGCGACCCGAGCAGCAGCGGGAGATGGATGAACTGCTGCGCGAGCACGGCCGCGCTGCGTTCGCGCAGCAGTGGCTGCTGCATCAACGCCTTGGCTGGGCGGCCAAGCTTCTGGCTGCTTTCCCAGGTGCTGACCCTCAACCGTCCAACTTCGAGGAGAACTCCGCATGAAGCCATTTCGCATTCCCTCCCGTCCGCTGTGCCGTGTGGCGTTGGCGGCCGCTCTGGTCTTCGGCGCCGCAGCACCGGCCCACGCGCTCTTCGGGATCGGCGACATCGTGCTCGATCCCTCGAACCTGGCTCAGAACATCCTCACGGCGGCCAACACCCTGGAGCAGATCAACAACCAGGTGAAGCAGCTTCAGAACGAAGCGCAGATGCTTTCGAATCAGGCCAAGAACCTGGCTCGCCTCGACTTCAACGCACTGGCACAGTTGCGCAGCACGCTGGCCACGTCGAACCGACTGATCCAGGAGGCTCAGAGCCTGGCCCAGGGCGTGCAGGCGATGGACGCGCAGTTCCGGGCGCTTTATCCGGAGGCCGTGGATGTTTCCGTCTCGCAGGGCCAGATGGTCGAGGACGCGCGTCGACGCTGGTCCCTGTCGCTGGAGGCGCTGCGCACCGCAGCCAAGATGCAGGCGCAGGCCGTGCACACCTTCTCGGCGGACGAACAGGTTCTGTCCGATCTGGTGGAACGCAGCCAGTCGGCGAGCGGCGCGTTGCAGGCTGCGCAGGCGACCAATCAACTGCTGGCGCTCCAGGCCCGACAGGCGATCCAGGCGCAGCAGCTTCAGCTGACCCAGGACCGTGCCAACGCGCTGGAGCAGGCGCGGCAGGCTGCTGCGCATGAGCGCGCGCGCGAGACGCGGCGCCGCTTCCAGGGAAGTGGCACGGCCTACACCCCGTATCCGGTGAGCTTCCATGGCAATCCGTGAAGCGGTGGGTGCGCCGGGTGCGATCTACTGGCTCACGATCGGCATGCTGGTGGGGGCGGTACTGGGGCAGGGCGGATGCAGCCCGCAGGAGAACGCCGCACCTCCCGCGACAGCCGCGGCGCTTGCAGAGGATCCGCAGCGCTTGGCCGCCTTGCGCGCCGCATGTCGGCAACGCGATGCCTCCGTGTCGGAGGCGCAGTGTGCGGCGATTTCGGAGGCAGCGCGCCTGCGCTTTCTTCGGGCCGAGCCTTCGCCTTACGCGACATCCGTCTCGCCGGCGGCGCAGCCTGGCGGGGGTGCCGCGCCATGACCGACGTCGGGACCATCGACCGCTTCCTGGACGTCTTCTCCCGCTACATCGATTCCGGCTTCGGGCTGCTCCAGGGCGAGGTGCGCTTCCTGACCGCCACGCTTGTGGCCATCGACATGACGCTTGCGGGACTGATGTGGGCGCTGGGCCATGCGAGCGGGCAGGGCCATGACGTGATGGCTCGGCTCATCAAGAAGGTGCTTTACGTGGGTGCCTTCGCCTACATCCTCGGCAACTTCAATCGCCTGGCCGGCATCGTGTTTGACTCTTTCGCCGGGCTGGGCCTGCAGGCCTCAGGCTCCGGTCTATCGAAGGCTCAGCTGCTGCAGCCGGGCCGGCTGGCGCAGGTCGGCATCGAAGCGGGGCGTCCGATCATGAAGCAGATTGGCGATCTCACGGGCTTTCCGGAGGTCTTCGCCAACCTGGACATGATCGCGGTCCTCTTCCTGGCCTGGCTGGTGCTGATCGTGGCGTTCTTCGTGCTTGCCGTTCAACTCTTCGTCACGCTGATTGAGTTCAAGCTCACCACGCTGGCTGGCTTCGTGCTGGTGCCGTTCGCGCTGTGGAACAAGACGGCTTTCCTGGCCGAGAAGGTGCTCGGGAACGTGGTGGCTTCGGGCATCAAGGTGCTGGTGCTGGCCGTCATCGTGGGCATCGGCTCGGGCTTGTTCGGCGAATTCACGGCGGCCCCTGGGGAGGACCCCAGCATCGACCATGCGCTGGTCACGATGCTGGCGGCGCTGACCTTGCTGGGGCTTGGCGTGTTTGGCCCCGGCATCGCGACCGGGCTGGTGTCCGGCGCGCCGCAACTGGGTGCGGGTGCCGCAGCGGGTACTGCGTTGGGCGCGGCGGGTTTGGCCGTCGCCGGCGGTGCTGCCGCCGCGAGTGTGGGGTCGGCCGCAGCAGCGGGAGCGCGGCTCGCGCCCCGTGCGGCAGGCGTTGCCATCCGAGGCGGCGTCTCGGCTGGCCGAACTGCCACATCCCTGGCGCGTGAGGCCAGGACGGCCTACGCCTCCGGCGCAGCCGACGGCGCTGGTGATCCAACCCGCGCTGCCGCAGCCGGCATGGCCAACGTGGCGCGTGCTGGCGCGAGCGCATTGGGGGAACGCCTGGTGACTGGCTCCAAAGCGCTCGGTGAACGCGTGGCGGACTTCGTGGCTGAGGCGGCTGCACCCGCGGCGGCCGCGTCGGGCGCCGCAGAGGCCGGGGACTCAAAAGCACCCGCGGGCCAGGCGCCGGAGCCGGCCTGGGCGCGGCGCATGCGGCGGCGCCAGCAGATGGGGCATGCGGCCACGACGGCCGGCCACACCTTGCGCAGTGGCGATGCAGGTGGTGCTGGCACCGGCCCGAGCTTGCGCGATTCGGATTCCTGAGGAGAACATGATGCGTTTCAAGCGACCGGGCGTGCGCTATGCGCAATCGCCGCAACCTGTCACGCCGTACCAGGCCGCTGGACAGGTCTGGGACGAGCGGATCGGATCGGCCCGGGTGCAGGCCCGCAACTGGCGGTGGATGGCCTTCGGCTGCCTGGGGCTGGCCCTGCTGATGGGCGGAGGCTTGCTGTGGCGCGCCTCGCGGGCGACCGTGACGCCCTACGTCGTGGAGGTGGACGCATCGGGCCAGATCCGCGCCGTCGGCGAAGCCGCAACGCCCTATCGGCCGACGGATGCCCAGATTGCACATCACCTCGCCCGTTTCATCACGCTGGTGCGCTCCCTTTCCATCGATCCGGTGGTTGTGCGGCAGAACTGGCTGGATGCCTACGACTACACCACGGACCGCGGCGCCGCCTCGCTGAACGGGTACGCGCGCGTAAACGACCCCTTCTCTCGGGTGGGCAAGGAGTCCGTCACGGTGCAGATCAACAGCGTGGTCCGTGCCACCGAGCAGTCCTTCAACGTGCGCTGGACGGAGCAGCGCTTCGTCAACGGCGCGGCGGCCGGCATGGAGCGCTGGACCGCTTCCGTCACGGTGGTGCTGCAGACGCCGCGCCCGTCTACGACACGGCCACCGGTCGCCGTCTGCTGATTCCGCAGGGCTCGCGCATTCTGGGGCGCTACAACAGCCAGGTTAGCTTCGGCCAGAGCAGGGTGCAGGTTGTCTGGCAACGCATCATCCTTCCCGACACGACTTCGCTTACGTTGGACAACCTCGTCGGCGCGGACCCTTCAGGAAAAGCCGGGTTGGAGGATGGCGTGGACTTGCACTGGGACCGCGTCATGGCTGGCGCGGCGTTGACAACGTTGCTTGGCATCGGTGCCGAACTGGCGGCGCCAGAGAACCGAAACGGCGGCGATCGCGTGGTGATTGCAGCTCGCGAGAGCCTGCAGGACAGCGTCAGTCGGGCCGGGCAGGAACTCACACGGCGCAACCTTGACATCCAACCGACTCTGACGCTACGTGCCGGTTTACCCGTGCGGGTCATCGTGAATCGGGATCTGGTTCTGCGTCCCTACCAGCCGCTTTTCTTTGAACGAGGGGCTCTTCCATGACATCAATACGAAAGCTGCGGCTCGGGCCTTTGCCCAAGGCAGAAAACGTGAAGTTCACATTCCTGTGTCCTGTCGGGCTGAAGGATGATTTGGACCGATACGCAGCGCTGCATTCGCGGGTGTATGGCGATGCTGCGGATGCCGCCGCCTTGGTGCCACACATGCTCGAAGCGTTCATGCGGCGGGATCGTGTCTTCAAGCGGTCCGCACAACCTTCTGGAACCCGTCGTGAGCAGGCCGAAATGACGTCGGCTTCAGTGGGGGCCTGCTGAACCCGACGACTGCGTGCGGTGAGTGGCCTGTGGCCGCGCACCTAAGGGCGGGCGCGGCATGATTGAGCCGGGACGGCCCGGCATATCTCCCGCAGCACCGCGGCCAGGACGCGGGTGCAAGGTGCGCTGCGGACGGGAGTGAGCTCTTTTCGCGAACTTGCGGGGCTAACCAAACCCCTCGAAGTATCGGATCGCCCTTGGCGCGCAGACACGACCACGCATCGTCGAGCGCCCACGGACCCTCGTTCACGCGAGATTGCTGGCTGCTCGGGCACCGGTAGTTGTCCGGCGCAAAGAACGCTTCCTCGCCGCCTGCAGTTGCGACGCTCGAGACGACCAATGTCCCGAATTCCGGACCTACGTGCGCAGGCATGGGGACTGGCTGGGAACTGTTGTTGCGAATCTCCAGCGTGAAATCCACCCCATGCCTTGCGTGAATCGGTCGCTCTCGTCCGAGCCTATGGATGGACAAGGTCAATGCCCGGCTGCGGTCCTCCGACCCCGCATTGAAGTCGCCCCTGAACGGCGTGCGCCACGGCCACCAAGCAGGATCCTTCGCCGCGGCCCGGAGGCACGCGCGGCATTGCGCTCCGAATGGGTAAATGAGCGTGGGCACAGGCGCGACTAACGGAAGTTCGCCGCGTGAAGCCGCGTCTTCGATAGCTTCACGCCACGCGTCTTCAGGCAACTGACTTTGACGGTCCGTGGTGGGCATCACGGCGTCGGAACAGCCGCCAGACTTGTACGCGTCGCCATGGGTAAGGTTCATGAGATGACCCACCTCATGGATCAGCACTTGGGCGACGAGATCGCCCCGAGCTTCGGGCGACGGTGTCTGGAAACTGGTGGAGCCCAGGAAGAGCGCGCAGACACCGCGATCACGCGTCATCAACTGCCCGTTGATGCTTCGGTCAAAGCCTGGAGGAATCCCAGAGAAAACCACGTAGGCTGCACCCGCTGATCGCTGTGCCAACTGGTTGACGAGGTCACGCCAACCGTCCGAATCCCTTGAGTCCATCGGATCGTTTGGCAAGAGCTCCGGCGGATGATCCACGAGCAGATTCACCCCGAACGGCTGGTATGCCCTGACGAGATGCTGCACGGCAGGCGCCACCAGCTGCGCATACGGAGCGAGGTACAGCACCGAGAGCCTGATATCTGCCACGAAGACCTCCCGTCACACGACCGCCACGCCCTGCCCGGAGCCGGCCCTTCAAATTGGAAGGTCGATGGATCATGCTTGCGCGCTTGTGAGAAGGTCAGCGTCTCAGCTTTAAGGGGGCGCCGCATCCCCCAAAGTGTGGAGGGATGTCTCAAGATGCTTCAGCAGAGTTTGGCTCGGCCATTGAGCTCAGCGGCGAGCCCTTGTCCTAGAACTGATGGTGCATTGACTCTTCAATCTTTCTTGCGCCCTTAACCATTTCCAGGCACTCGGCCTTGCGCGCATGCGGGGCTTGGCAAGTAGTCCGACGCAAGAGTTGCGCGTCAGCTCGAACAATGCTTAGCATCCGCGCACGGCGACCCCGGTGCCTCGCAGTCGCGCAACCGCTACGCGGTGACGGCAAATCCGGCGAGCAGTCCGAACGACCACTAGGTCTCGAAGCTTTCTTCCTTTCAACCCTTGCAGGGTTCGAATGTCAACGCGCGACGCCGCTTCCTAATCCCTGCGCTTGGTTTGGAGGAAGCCCAAATGGCTTCGGTCACTGAATCGCCCCGGGATTCGCGGAGGCTGTTTGGTTTAAGTCAGACCGCCACCGTGGTGGCCTGACTGGCGAGTTGCCGGTAATAGTTTGCCTCGGCTTCGGCCGGCGGGATATATCCGATGGGTTCGAGCAGTCGCTGGTGGTTGAACCAGGACACCCATTCGAGCGTCGCGAACTCCACCGCCTCCTTCGTCTTCCAAGGCGCTCGGCGATGGATGAGCTCGGCCTTGTAGAGGCCGTTGATGGTCTCGGCCAGGGCGTTGTCATAGCTGTCGCCCTTGCTGCCCACCGACGGCTCGATTCCCGCTTCTGCCAGGCGTTCTGAGTACCGGATGCTGACGTATTGCGACCCGCGGTCGCTGTGGCATATCAGGCTCCCATTGCGCTCAGGCTGCGGGGCGTAGAGGGCCTGCTCCAGCGCATCGAGCACGAAGTCCGTTCGCATTGAGTTGCTCACGCGCCAGCCCACGATGCGACGGGCGAACACGTCGATAACGAAGGCCACGTACAACCAGCCCTGCCACGTCGAGACGTACGTGAAGTCGCTGACCCACAGCTGGTTCGGCCGCTCGGCCCGGAACTGCCGGTTGACCCGGTCCAGCGGGCACTGGGCCTTGGCATCACCGAGCGTGGTTCGCACGACCTTGCCACGCATCACGCCGCGCAGCCCCAGCTTGCGCATCAATCGCTCGACGGTGCAGCGAGCAACAGAGACGCCTTCGCGTGCCAGTTGCCTCCACACCTTGTCGGCGCCGTAGACCTGCATGTTGGCTTGCCAGACACGCTGAATCTGCGGCATCAGCATCTCGTCGCGTTGGACGCGGGCACAGCGCCTGTGGGGCTCGCGCAGCAGCGCGGCATGGCGTCGATACGCCGACGGGGCGACCTGCAAGACCTTGCAGAGCGGCTCGACCCCGAAGGCATCGCGGTGCTTGTCGATGAAGTCCTTCAGGACTTGAGCCGGCGGTCGAGCTCCGCCTGGGCGAAAAACGCGCTGGCCAGCTTCAATATCTCGTTGGCCCGGCGCAGCTCCTTGACCTCGCGCTCGAGCTCCTTCATTCGCTGCGCCTCGCTGCTCGTCACGCCCTCCCGGGCACCAGCATCGACATCGGCGCGCTTGACCCATTCGTTCAAAGTCTGCGGCACGCAGCCAATCTTGGGCGCGATGGACTCGATGGCCGCCCACAACGACGGGTACTCCCCGCGGTGCTCCTGCACCATCCTCACCGCGCGCTCACGCACCTCGGGTGAGAACTTGTTCGACTTGCTCATGGCTCAATCCTCTCAGAGTGTTGAGCCTCCTCGAAAACCGGGGTCATTCACGCTGATCCAGGCCTGGGCCGGTCACAAGAGCTTCGTGCGCAAATCCGATGCTGGCGACGCAGGCGATGACTCGGACTCGGGCAGCGACTCGGACAACTTCCGGGGCCAGCGGCGCAGCAACGCCACGCACCAGTCCAGCACCGATGCGGATGCCAGGCTGTATCGCAAGGGCAAGACGGGCAGCGAACTGCGCTTCATGGGCCACACGCTGGCGGACAACCGCCACGGGCTGATCGCCAACGCGATGGTCACCCGCGCCGATGGGCATGCCGAACGCGAGGCGGCCAAGACCATGCTCCAGGCGGCAGTGGAGGCGGCCGATGAGCACACGCTGAACATCACCGTGGGGGCGGACAAGGGCTACGACGCCAGGGAGTTCGTCAAGGAGTGCCTGGACATGGGGGTGACGCCGCATGTGGCACAGAACACTTCGGGCAGGCGCTCTGCGGTATCCGATGTCATTGCAGGTAGTCCGGGTTATGCGATCTCCCATCAAAAGCGCAAGCTCATCGAACAGGGCTTCGGCTGGGCCAAGACGGTGGGGCGCATGCGCCAGGTGGCGGTGCGAGGCCTTGAGCGGGTGGACCAGATGTTCGTGCTGACGATGAGCGCCTACCACCTCACGCGCATGCGAACGCTGGGGCAGGTGCGCGCGCAGCGCGTGTAGGTCGGTGAAAACGGGGCGCACAGTGCGTGTGGGCAGCCAAAAGGCGTGATGCAGATACCGTAGAACCTGCCATGCGAAAAGCGACCCTCTGCCGTCTCATTCGACAGAGTTCGGACGCCGCAAGCGGATGAGTATTTCAGCAGCCTGCTAGTTCCTCACATCCTTGCAGCGTTCATTGCTCGAGATCGAGGTTTTAGAAGCGCGAGAAAGAAGGATAAAAATCCATGACATGTTTATCCGTGATCTTGTCCGCAAAAATGGCTTACAACATCCATTTGCAGGCTGCATTGATGAGGCTTGTTTGGTCTCTTAGGGGCGCCTATTTGCGATGGTTGTGGCTGAGTGATTTCCATGGAAAATTATTCAAGCATTTATTGGCTGGCAATGGATTTTTCATTGGCTTATTATAGATTTAATAGGCTTTCTATAGTGAGGCGAAGTTCACTTGCGATTTCATGATTCGCTGGAATGAAAAATCTATCCAATTGCCGGTCATCTCTTTTTTGCTGTTTTGCAACCGTTTTCAAGGCCTTGTGAAGGGATTTTCCAAGGATGTTTTGTGCTGAAATCCGTCCGCCAGAATTCCATAGATTTGAGGTTGCAGGGGAGCCGCCATCTTCGTGCAACAGCCTATTAATGACTCTGCGCTTCTCTTTGAAAACTCTCTCCGCGTCCGAACAGGATTCAATTGCGGACTCTAGCCATTGCCTTGCGTCTTCTTCAGATATATCATAAATAGCAGACAGGTATGAGGGAGAGCAGAAATAGGCTTCGGCATCAGAGCCTTGCGTGACCCATGTGGCAACGCCATCGGCATTGTATTTTCGCCTCCATATGACACTTTCGTCTTCGGTCATAAAGTCCCGATCGCGGTGGATCAAAGCTTTAATGCTGAACGCCTCTTCCCCCAGTAAGCCTTTAAGTAGAGAGTTTTTTGGCAAATTATCAACGCCAAAGCATCTGCAAACATTGATTTGCCGATGGAGGTGAGGCCATTGCCTCAAAATGCTCCGAATGGCAAGATCATTTTCATCTTCGACGAAAAACAAAATTTTTCTATCGAGCCCACCCCATCCAAGTAGTGAGCGTATTTTTCCATTCTGCTCTTCAACAACACGTCCATTGTTCACCCAAAGAAGCCCAACTGCTGGCGAAGCGGCGCGTGCAATATGTGGACTGTGTGTGGTTAACAGTACTTGTACTTCAAATTCACTAGCTGCAAGCTCCAGCGCCTCTATCAACCGCTCTTGTTTGTCTGGATGAAGGTGGGCATCTGGCTCATCGATAAGAATAATTTTGGGGCGAAATAGAACTAGATATGCGAATATTTGGATGACTTGCAAAACCCCTGTTGCGGCCGTTTCCAACGGTCGCTTGACGCCGCAAAGCAAATTGTCATCGAAAGATGCCTGAATATGTATATCCTCCCTCTCATCGAAGGTTACCTCAACCCGAACGTTGGGGTGGACGATTTGCACCAACCGATTTAAGTGTTCTATTCTCTTTATTGCTGAGGTGTTGTCTATTTCCGACGACTGTCGGCTGGCAATGTTGAAAAGAACATTCCTTAAAACACTTCCGGCGTCGCCTCCAGCAGCTTGCCTCCGTAGCAGGGGCTTAACTAGAATAGTTTCCTTTTCAGAGAGGCCTGCAAGGCCGGGGATGTACGTTGAAATTAGCTCTTCACGCTGCTTAAAAGGAGATACGGCATTGCCGCCCTCAATGTGAACAGATATCCCCCCTCGATTACGAGCGGCCCAGATTTTAATTGTTGCCGAAATTGCTTGATCAGCCTCTTCCTCGAAATGGTTGAATACAACCGAGGTCGGCTGGCTGCTTCTCTCCGCGGATAGAACACCCCGATGAGCAGTAGTTAGGGGCTCGCTCGATGGCGAGTAATCAAGTCTTTCAAACGATACGACTTCTGATTGCTCTTTAGGGGGGATGTAGCTCGCCGCCCGTGTGGCCCAATGAATAGCTTGAAGTGCTGATGACTTTCCTGAACCGTTCGGCCCAACAAGTACCGTGACGTTTGAAAGTGGAAGGTCTAATTTTTCTATGGCTTTAAAATTCGATATCTCGATAGACTTGATTTTTCGCCAGCGGATCTTTTTCTGACGGGAATCTATTTGAGGGCTGATCTGATCAACGGAAATTCCTGTGGGCATCGTGGATGCATTGGCCTCCTTTTTTTCCACGTCCTCCCGCTTGATGAAGGTCCTTTTCTTCCGAACTTCCACCTGTATTGTCCGCGGTCTTCCGGATGCATCATTTTGACGTATTTCGGCAGTGGACTTTTTAACTAAAGTGATCTTTCGCTGGGAAGGCTTTGCATCTTGATCCATGGCTGGAATGTAGCATCGCGTTACAGGCTCGCTCGCGCTTTGAACTGGTCTTGTGTATTGGTCAATGTCCGGTCTCGATCGGAACTCAACAGGTCAACCGCGATGGGGTAGCCACAGATCATGGGCCCGTTACTGCGCGCCGAGATGCGGGGGCATGCGCTGCGGCAGTTCAGCACTGTTGCAGAATGTACCTAGATGTCGAGTTGCAATAGGTTGTTCCCACAAAGGCGGGAGGCTGGTGGTTGGTGTGCCAGAGCGTAGTGCGGGCGCTCGCCGTTGTAGTAGCGCAGGAAAGCTGGCAGCCAGGCGGTGCGCTCGGCACTGTTGGCCCAGGTGCGTCCATAGGCCCATTCGCGCAGACAGGTCTGAATGAAACGCTCGGCCTTGCCGTTGGTCTGGGGGCGGTAAGGCCGGGTGAAGGTGTGCTTGATGCCCAGCGCCTGACAGGTCTTGGCGAACAGCCGCGAGCGATACGCCGAGCCGGTGTCGGTGATCAGCCGCTTGATCTTCACGCCCAGCTGCCCATAGTGCGCCACGGCCGCCAGCAGGAAGCTCACCGCCGAGTCCTTGCGCTCATCAGCATGCATCTGCACGAAGCCCAGACGGGAATGGTCGTCGATGGCCACGTGGGCGAACTCCCAGCCTGCGCCGTCCACCGAGTCGCGCCGGTTGCCTGTGACGCGGTGGCTGGGCCGCACGATGCGCCCGAGCTTCTTGGTGTCGATGTGCAGAAGCTCACCGGGTGCCTCGCGCTCGTAGCGCAGCGGCACGCTTGCAGGATCGAGCGCCTTCAGGCTGGACAGTCCCAGGCGGGCGAGCAGCCGGCACACGGTGGGCACGCTGCGCCCGACGATGCGAGCGATCTGCCGCATGGGCATGCGCGAGCGGCGCAACTGCTCAATGCGCTCGCAAAGCTGCGCATCCAGGCAGGAGCGCGTGCGAGACGGGCGCGAGCTGCGGTCCAGCAGGCCGTGCTCGCCATGCTGCTCGAAGCGCTGGAGCCACTTGCGTGCGGTGCGCGGGCTGATGCCCGCAGCCTCGGCTGCGGGCATCAGCCCCAGGGTGGCGATGCGCTGGACAAGCAATTTGCGTCCTTCGAAGGTCAATCTGGCATTCTTATGGCTGTTCACTCGGAAGATCCTCTGGTGACTGAAGCGTGGTAACTCCAGTCTCCCAGACCCTTCCGGGTGAACAACCTATTGAGACACGACACCTAGACCATCAATCAGCTGTAGGGGAGGGGAGTACATGTCACCGAGCTGCGCGCCGATACACGGGGTACGACTTGAAAGCCTGAGAAGCTTGGAGGCGCGAACTTGCAGGCGGGCTAGGGCGCCGCTACATTGATTCGCGGGATGTCTCTGTTCGTTGCATGGAACGATCTGCTGCTCACGGAATTTTTCTCCGCAGCGGCAGAACGCGAAGAGGTCTGGATTCGCGCAACTCGCGCCGAACTTGACTCATTTGGCCTGCACCTTGGCGGCGCCCAGGGGCTAGCAGACGCCGTTGGATCTGGCGCTCCGTGGTTGCCAAGTCTTCCCAACTGTGCTGTGGCAGCCCGTATTCTGGTCGATCAGCGCAAGGATGTACTACGGACTCCGGCGTATGTTGATCCAGGAACTGCAAACCCGAGGTACGCAGGGATGCGAGCTCCAGCCTACCTCCCCATCCTTGCACTATGGGTGCTGGCCGCATCGGATGAGCAGGTGGAGGGCGGCTTCTACGCCTCGGTGCAGGGATGGCTTGGACAAACTTTCAGGAATGAGCCCAAGGTCACCGAGGGTATGTCTCGGGCGTGGGAGGACCTCGAAACCTGGTCGTCCAAGGAGTGCGGCGGACGCTACGGCATCTTCCACTGCCGAGTGCTCGGAGAGCACAGGTTTGTAGGTATCCCTCGCTCGCAGGCTTTGATAAGCCGCCAGGATGAACGGAACCTATCGAGGCTGTTCTGGGAGGCCAGGTTCCGGCCTGGCCAGGATCTGACCGACATGGCGCTCGCGTCCTTAATGCAGCGCGGCCGCGAATCCGTCTTCCTGACCAAGGCGCTTCGATCTGCCATGGCGAGGCCCGAGTACCAGTTACCGTTGGCTGCGCTCTTGCGGAAGCTTATGGGCATGTGGAGTGGAGGCCGCCCAAAATCCGGCATACCCAGCTCAGGCCGAGCCAGCGGTGAGGAACTGGCTAACGAACCCGGTGAAGCGAAGGCCGCAGTCACGCTTGTCCTTCTGCCGTCAGAGGAGGTGCCCAACGGATGGGATGTGTGTTGGAGTTTTCCGGCCATAGTTGATGCCCCCGGCTGCAGCTTTGAGATTGCAGGGCAGCGTATGGCTGCTCGCTTGCACCGCGCGAGTGCCATCTTCCTCACCGACGCTTCGCCGCACCACGTCCGCCAATCGCTCGCTGCCCTTTCTGATTCGGCCTTTGGGCAACTTGAGGCCATGGTTCACTTTGACGACGACGGCTCAGGCATGTACGAGGACCAGAGCCGCAAGGAACCCATCCGCCAAACGTCTCGTCGGATACTGGCTTGGAATTCCATTGATCCGCGCTTCGGACAACAGCTGACTGAGCGGGAGCTGCCACTCTACGGAGTTTTCTACCTTGTTTGTGCTCCGGCTGATTGGGATAGGACCAATCCATGGCTAAGGCGGGAACAGGTTTCTTTTGAAGCAATGGACGTGCGCGGCTTGCCGAGCGGCTGGCAGATGGCTTGTATCCATAGAGCAGAAAGGCTCACTGCCGAGCAACGGAAGTACTTGGCGGATGAAACTGAGGCCATTGACGTGCCGCAGGCTAGGTTGCGGTTTGTGGGGGGGAGCCGGCTGCTGCGTGGCGGCGCACGCTTGTTCGCTTCGTATGACCTGCCTGCTGTCGAACTTGACGCCCCTCCTGGGGCGCAGCTGCATGCTCCAGGACTTCAGCTATCGGAAGTGCCGCAGCACTCTGCGGAAGAAGGGCCGTCGGGCTTTCGGCGCTTTCTGCTAGGTTTGTCCGACCTGACCCGCAGCAGCTTTGAAATCAAGCTTGTAGCAGGCTCGGCCGAGCTTGCGAACCTTCGCCTTCGGGTTGCGGATCTGGACGGGGAGGGCCGTGGGGAGGCCAAGGATTTTTCTCTCGATTCCTTGGGGTTTCCAAGACCTGGTGTTGATGGGCTGAGAGGGATCTTCATTGGCGGCCAAGACCTCCCTGCAGGGATATGGCATCGCGACCAAGTGAGTAATGTCGCTGCCGTAACCGGGTGGATGGACGGGAGCTTCTCAGAATTAGGCGCAGCCCAGTTCTTGGACACCTTGGCCGCGAGAGGATCGATTTCTTACGGAGCAGCAAGGGACCAGATCTCTAGGCTCTGCTGTGGTACCAATCCGATTTCATTACTGATGGACCTCCGAGCGCGAGGATGCCTAGAAATCGAGACCAATGGCAAAGGACACTTCGTCCGTGTCCACGGTGTAGCGCCCTCGCTCTACGGACTACCTTCCACGCAAGATGGGTTGCCGTTATTTGGCGTATCGGGAACCTTGCGCTTAGCCCAATGGGGCTTGCTCCAAGCCAATCCCAACTTCATGTTGGCTGCCGCAGAACCATTTGCTGGCCACCTGCCGGCGGTGCGCGTGGCTGCGGTTGACGAGGACTCGGTCAAGGCGGAGTGCTCACCAATGGGGTTTCTCTTTGCTCAGGCGCCGGCGCGGGATGTAGCGTTCTGGGCCGGCTCACTGCAGCAGTCCAGGGTGGCTGCGGAGTTGCGAGGGGCAGAAGCAATCTCTGCCGAGCTAGGACACCTGCATCGCTTGAAGGCGGATACGGCCCGGTTCGTACCTGTTGCCGATCAGCGAATGACTATTGACCGGGAGTGCGGCGCTCAGCTTTTCCGCTTCGATGATCCGCAGGCGACTGCCTTGCAACTGTACGTGCTGGGGGTGCGTCGCGCAGACGGCACGCCGAGGTATTCGCATGTTCCTGACTCACGTTGGGGAGTTTGGACATCCCAAATGGCCTTTGCCCAGATGCTCAAGGAACAGCATGGCCGGAACGATGCCTTTCCTTGGCCGCTTCACTACGACCCAGAAGCGCGCAATCTGTGGGTCCCAGCGCGGCTGCGGCCACCGGCTGTTCTAGAGCGCGCACTTGCGCTTTGCGCTGGCACTGGGCCCTTGGTCCATTTCCTTATTTCAGGCGCTCATACCGAGGACCTGTCGCCGGTTTTCGACAGCCACTCTGGACGTGTTGTTGGTGCTATTAGCCATGTGTACCGGGAGTTCGTTCCTGGGCATTGGCTCTGCTATAGCTGGGTTCCCGCGGAGATCGCGAGGCGGGTTGCTGCATTGCTGGGGTGCGCATTGGTTCCATTCGAGTGCACCGAGGCTGCGTTTAGCCCAGAAACTTTAAATGCTTAGGAGGACGGTAAAAGTGCGAGAAACGATAGGCGAAGATCCGCTCGGTTCATGGGAGCAGCTCAAAGGCCATCTCAAGCGGTATATCCAGTCAGCATTTGGCACCGACTCACCGTCTTTTGAAGAGGAGCGCGAAGCGCTTCTCAATACTCCCGGGGTGCTATTCCAAGAGCCGTATCTTGAGTTGCTGCCCTCCTACGTAAGTTCCAAAGCGCTTGGCGCGCTTGACCATTCCGACCTTCCTGGTATGGGTGAAGCCGCAAGGCAGGGCTTTATTGCTTTGGCTGGCGCTGGACTCATGCCTGCCGGCGCTAACTTGTACATGCACCAGCAGCGGATGCTCCAGGCCGCGATGCAGCGCAAACATTGTGTGGTCGTCACCGGGACGGGCTCTGGCAAGACAGAGTCGTTCTTGCTCCCGGTACTTGCAACCATCGCGAGGGAAGCACTCCGCGGGGCAGGTGGCTGGGCCAAGGCTGCACCGAAGATGGCCTCAGCTTCCGAGTGGCAGATCGCTCCACCGTGGGATTTCGGGCGGGCAGCCGCGCGGGGCGAGACCAGGAGGCCAGCGGTTAGGGCTTTGCTCTTGTACCCAATGAACGCTTTGGTGGAGGACCAGATGTCGCGCTTGCGCCGCGCGTTGGACTCCGATGAGGCGCATGCTGCGTTCGACCGGCACTGGGGGGCGAACCGCGTCCGGTTTGGCCGCTACAACGGCACTACCCCGGTACCAGGCCACCCATGGAGGCTTGACGAGCAGGGGCAGCGCGAACCAAACAAGCCCAAGCACGATGAGCTCAAGGCTGCATTGAAACAAGCGATCAAGCAGTACCAGGAACTCTTGGCCGCATTGCAGGCTGCCCAAGAGCGTTGCCGGTCAACTGCTGCGTCCGATGCGGACATCAAAGAAGCACAGCAGCAACTTGCCGACCTTCGGGAGCAGCTGTCGTTTGTGCCGCGGATGTCGCCCAGCGCTGCCGAGATGTTCCATCGCTGGGAGATGCAGGCTGCTCCTCCAGACCTCCTAATCACCAATGTGAGCATGCTATCCATCATGCTCATGCGCCAGGCTAGTACTGTTGTTCCGGGGGACCGCGCCGACGCCGATGTCTTTGAGGCAACGCGTGAGTGGCTTGCAGAGGACCGGGACAACCATGTCTTCCAGCTTGTCCTCGACGAACTCCACCTGTATCGTGGTGCGTCTGGCACCGAGGTCGGGTACTTGCTCCGATTGCTGCTAGCGCGCCTTGGCTTGGAACCGGATAGCCGACAGCTTCAAATCCTCGCTTCTAGTGCATCTCTTGATGGCGAGGCAGACAACACTTATAAATTCCTCGGCGAGTTTTTCGGGATGGGCGTTGAGGTCGCCAGAACTAGGTTCCATGTAGAAGGCGGTGTCAGCGTGAATGGGGATCCACAAGGCCCCATTGAGATTCCTCAGTCTTTTGCTGCGGATTGCCTGGCCGCGGCGAGGCAATCTAACGGTGCCAGGTCTATTGACTCGTTGGCGCGTGATTTCGCCTCAAACATCGGCGGTGCCATTCCCGCCAAGCGCCTGGCAGACTCGTTTTGGAGATTCGAAGGTGAGCGTGGCCGCCATCGCGCCAAGTCGCTTTCTCCCCATCTGCGCAGCCTGTTCCCCAGCATGGCGGAAAGCGACGCTAGCGATGCAGCCCGCAGCCTTTTCGTTGTGGCTGGAAGAGCCTCGCAGCTTGCGTCGGAAAATCTAATCCAGCCTGCCCATCCTTTGCCGCGGATACGGTTCCATTGGATGGTCAAGAACATCGATGGACTGTGGGCAACTGCGCAGCATGTTGGCTTAGATCGGCGCCGCAGGGTTGGGCGATTGCTTGCCGAGCCCCGGATGGAAGTCGATGGAGTCCGTGCGCTCGAAGTCCTGTACTGCGAATGCTGCGGAACCCAGCTGCTTGCCGGCTATAAAACTTCCGCGTCCATCGCTGGGAGCGTCGAACGGTATGAGCTTGCTCCTATGCCGCCAGCAATCGAAGGACTGCCAGAGTCGACGCCCCAGACCAGGACTGACGCCCAGCGCTATGACAGCCTAGGTGTTCTCCACTTGCTGCCGAGCGATTGGGAAGGCGCATCCGATCCGTCAGAGCTTCGGTGGACGCAGGGGTCAGAGGAGCGCGATGAGGCCACCCGCCGGCCCGTGCACACAGCTCCGGCGAGCTGGCTGCGTTCTTCCATCGATCCGTCGACGGGCATTGTTGAGGTGGGGAATGAGCCTGCGGGGAATAGCATTCCCTGCCTTTGGTTTCACCTAGAAGCTTCCGTTGATGTGCTTCCAGCAATGCCGCAGCGCTGCCCGTCGTGCAAGATCGACTACTCAGTGCGTAAAGGTGGAAGGCCTGCGCCGGTCCGGTCATTCGCAACTGGCTTGACCCAGACCTCCCTGCTGCTGACCAAGCACCTAATGGGAGTAATGCCCCGGGGGGCCGGCCGCAAGCTTGTTGCGTTTTCGGACAGCCGGCAATCTGCAGCGAGACTGGCTAACGGCGTCGAGGCGGAGCAATGGGAGCATTTGCTGCGGGTTGCTGTACTTCGCGAAATCCGGGTGAGGGCCGCGGGCGGCGTTGAGCCAATCAAGAAGCAGCTTCTTGAGGCCGTAAGCGCCGGGGATATCGCCCAAGGCCAGGCAATCCTGCGGGAGAGAAAAGAATCGTCTCCGGCCGCCGAGTACCAGGCACTGGCAGAGTTTTGGCGAGACGCGAAATCCGTAAAGGATGATGCGGAGTTTGCTAGCGACGATGCCAAGTTAAACGTTAGCCGGACCGATCGGTGGCAACCTGGGTTTGTCCGTTTCGATGAGTTCTTGTCGCAGCCGGATCCGGCCAAGCAGGTGCTTCCGCCGCTATGGGAGTTTTTCACGCGCATTGGGGTGAATCCTGCTGGTCCCGGGATCGACTCAAAGCGTGTCGGTGAGAGGGAGGATTGGACTTCGTTCTTCGATTTCGAGTCTCCAAACGGGCCCAAACTTTCGTCGGCTGAGTTTCCGCAAGCCAAAGCCGCCAGGCTTGAGCACTTCGGGGACGCCCTGCGCAAGCAGTCTTGGCGAGCCATCTCCGGCCGCCTCCTTTACGACCTTGAGGCGCAGGGACTTGGATATCTTTGCCTGCCACCGTCAGCGGAGCTGCTCCATGCTTCGAACATAGACAAGCACGCATTCCGCGGCGTGTGCGAGAGCGTTATCCGCATCCTTACCGAGCAGCGGCGCACGAATCCCGCACAACGCGACTGGCCTCCGGAGGCGTGGACCCGGGCGCAGCCGCGGGGAAACCGGCGGGAGGGAGCTGACAAGGCACGAATCGGAAGCTATTTGAGTGCCTGTGCCAGCCGGCTAGGCGTCGGTTGGGAAAGCCTCCGGGATAGCGTACGTGAGACTTTGGCCCGGGCCGGGCACGGAACCGCAGATGCCTGGGGAATTGTCGAGCTGTCTTTCCTTTGGGTAAAAGTCGCGTCGCGCGATTCCCGGCCATGGGTCTGCGACCGCTGCGGCCAGGTCCACTGGCAGCCGTCGGGAGGTGTCTGTTCCCGCTGCACAGGGCACTTGCCTCCGATTCCAAATGGCCAGCGCTCGGCCGCGGAGATCGAGGCAGGCCACTACTACGCCTATCTGGCAGCCGATGCTGAATCAGGGTTCAGGATCCACGCAGAGGAGCTGACAGGGCAAACAAGTGACCAGGCCCAGCGCCAGAGGCATTTCCGGGATGTCTTCTTTCCAGACGAAAGCATTGAGGACGTGGTGCGGCGCGATGTGGTGCGCCTGGTTGACACGATTGACCTGCTTTCGGTGACAACGACGATGGAGGTTGGCGTGGACATCGGTGCGCTCCAATCTGTGTTCCAGGCCAACATGCCTCCTGAACGGTTCAATTACCAGCAGCGTGCAGGCCGAGCTGGCCGTAAGGGCCAAGCTTTTTCTGTAGTCTTGACGTACTGCCGCGGCCAGACGCATGACCGCATCCACTTCGACCACCCAGAAGAGATGACAGGAGGTATACCTCCGCAGCCTTCGGTGTCTGCAACTGAGGACCAGCGCCTCCTCGCTGAACGCTTACTAGCCAAAGAGGCTCTCCGCCGGGCATTCCGGTCTGCCGGTTGCATGTGGCACGACTCTGGCAGGCCCGTGGATACGCACGGCGAAATGGGGCTGGTCAGTGACTACGCAGGCACGCGCAAAGCATCCGTCGAACAATGGTTCATAGACAACCGTGCTGAGATCAGCGGGATCGCTCAAGTGGTCACGCGAGGAACAGAAATCGACCCAGCGCAGCTTGCCGCCGATGCCCTTGATCTGCCAGTGCGCCTTGAGGGCGTCGCGGGAACCGCGCCTGATCCGAGCCAAGGCCTTGCTACTGCGCTTGCCGAGGCGGGGGTGCTGCCGATGTATGGCATGCCGACTTCGGTCCGTAACCTGTACTTCCATCTTCCGCCAGATCCTGCAAACCAATCGAGGGAACCCAAATCGCTTGACCGGACACTTGACCATGCCATCACTGACTTTGCGCCGGGTTCGGAGCGCGTCTGGGACAAACGGCTGCTTTCTCCGATAGGCCTCGTAGGATCGATTTCCCATGACCGTAGCTATCAGTGGGAAACCATTGACCGCCCTATCGGGAAGGCAACATGGCAGATCTTCTGCCAGAGCTGCCGGAATTTCACTGTTTACCGTGCTGATCCCGCTACTTTGCGGCCTACCCAGGTAATTGCTGGATGGGAGGAGTCGTGGATTAGGAATCCGCCCTCCCAACCTTGCCCTCGATGCGGCTCTGTTTCAGACGTGTCTTTGGCAGTCGTACCAAATGGCTTTTTAACCGACCTAGATATTGAGAAGCCAGTGAAGTCGACTGAGGCTTCGCGCAATGGGGGGCCAAGGTCCTTTGTTGCATCTCCTTCGCTGCGTGCGGTACCGCAACGCCCGTTTGGGCGGGCTTTCCTGGCCTTGGACCAACAGGGGCAGGTGTACCGCATTGCGCAGGGGCCGGGTGGTAAGCCATTCGGTTTCAACCAGTCTGCTTCGCTCCGGCAGCACAGGGGTGCGCAATGGTTGAATGGACAAATATGGAAAGCGTCACTTGACGAAGCGGAGATCGCCGCGAGCATTGCATCTCCCAAAACCACGGACATTTTGAGCATCAGGCTACTCGATGGCGGCGGTTTGGCATTCTTCGACGGCACCAAAGATCTGTGCTCGAGGCGCGCGGCTTGGTATTCCGCCGCCACCATCTTGCAGCGCGCGATCGCACTGGAGCTCGACGTCGATTCGCTTGATATAGAAATTGCCTCCGTCCACAAGTACTTGGAGGACAGTGCGGTAGCAGGCACTGAGCTGTACCTTGCCGACGACCATCCTAACGGCGCAGGGCTGGTTGGCTGGGCCAGCCGGAACTGGAGGGCCTTGTTGGATGGCTGCATTGATGGATCTGGCGAGCATGCAAGGCTTGGAACAATGGTCCGGGAGGAATGCAGGCGTGCAACGCAAAGCGGACAAGTATGGCGGTCGCCGGACCTCCTGCTGCGCGGCTTCCGCAACCGACAGCTCCATGGACTTATCGAATGGCGCCTGGGACTTGAACTCCTACGCGTCATACAGGATCCCGCATTCGTACCTGGCCGGGACCGGTTCTTCGAGGATTGGGGCGTTGGCCTGAGTAGCTGGGAGGCACTCGCGTCGGAGCTGGCGGATGCCTATTGCTCTGCCTACGAAAAGGGTACCTTGGCTCGGCAGACGGGGCCGGCTGGTTCACATGGCTGGCTAGCGCAAGCAGGTATTGCCGGCCAGGAAGCAACGGCCTTTTATCTGGTGAGCCATCCGTTGTGGTCGGCATCTATAACCGACGATGGGCCGATCAACGCGGCGCTTGTTGGTTGGGCCCGTAGCATGGGAGCTACCTCGATCCACCTAGTTGACTCGTTCAACTTGTCGCGCCGGATGGCATGGGTGCGCGGCCACCTGGATCTGTTCCCCAAGCTCGACATCGGTGCCAGCGGCGCAGGTGCCGGCGGTGGCGCGGCTCCCACGCCTGCGGAGCCCTGGATCCAGACGCTTATCGATTCTCAAGAAGGCAGCGTCACGGTTCTTGATGGGTGGAGTTGGACCAAAGTAGCTGGCGGCGATGCCTGGGCGGCCCAAGCTGGAATGTGGCTCGCGGACGTCAATGGCAGGCTGGCGAAGGTGATGGTTTCAAATGTTCCAGGTGCAGGCTTAAAGGTCAAACTGATTGGAGGCGCCTACCTAGACCGGCAATCTTTTCCCAGCTTGCCACTGATTGCGTTCCGCTCTGGAGAAGGGAGTCTCTGACATGCCGAAGATCCTCGGACAAAACAGCATGGACCGCTGGGAGCGGGAGGTGCGCCGTTTGCTGGCTGACCAGTTGCCGCACGACTGGATAGTGGTGTGCAATGTCGCATGGGCATTGCAGAACGACCAAGGATTGGTGAGGGACGGGCAGTGCGACTTCGTCGTACTAGTTCCTGGCCTTGGTATGGCAGTACTTGAGGTGAAAGGCTCGCGCTCGGTACGCGTTGGCGACAACGGGATTTGGTACCGTCAAGAAACTGACCGCCGCACCGGCCAGGTTAAGGCCGAAGTTGCGATTGATGAACCTCCGCCCGAGCAGGCGTGCAGGAACATGCACACACTCGCGAAGGCCGTTTGCGACCGGTTGCCCCGGCAGCGGTTTCCGGGCGCATTTGCTTTCCTCGTTGCGTATCCAAATGGTCATGTCGACGGGCCTTCCACACTGTATGACCCGAGCACAGTGGTGCCCTCGCAGGACATGCATCGCCTGGAACGTAGGATACGAGGCGCCCTTGAGGCGCGTGTGCACCAGGCACAGGGAAGCGAGTTCACTGCTGATATGGCAGGCAGGGTTGCTGCGGTCCTGTCGAATGCATCATTCCGCATTGCGCCGCGCGATGTACCGCTTGACGCTGAAGAGGATGCAGTTGACCTTGATGAACTGACGAGGCAGCAGTTCGCAGCACTGCGCGGAGCTTTTGAACTTCCTCGCGTTGCGATCGTTGGCCCGGCTGGGTCGGGCAAGACTTTGCTCGCGCTGTGGAAGCTGGATGCACTGCTCGAAGAAGGGAAGCGGGCATTGTATGTCTGTTTCAACAAGGCCCTTGCCGAGCACCTGAAGTTGGCGAACCCTGAGATGTCGGCGGCCATCACTTCGGTCGACCGGCTTTTCTACCAGCTGGCCAAAGTGCCCGATGGACGCAAGATCGGGCAAACCTTTTTTACTGAGGAGCTTCCGTCCCTCGTGCAAGACGTAGCGGCAGAACTGCCACTCCAATCAAAGTATGAAGCCATCATCGTGGATGAAGGCCAAGACTTTGGAGAACTTCGCCTGCTTGCATTGGTGGACTTGCTCACGCCTGCTGGGCAGTGGCTATTTTTCGCCGACTGGGAACAGAACGTCTACAAGTCGGCAAAGCAGGAGCCGATCGGTGCAGAAGTAACGTTCAGGCTGTACCACAATTGCCGCAATACCCAGCTTGTGAATGCGGCAACAAATGGCTGCTGCGAGCTTTCTGTCGTGCATATGCCAGGTGTCCCGGTTGGCGCGGCTCCGCTGCTCAAAAAGGGATGGGGCGCAACGGCTGCCGCAGCCGCCTGGGCGGCAGCCCATGAGCTTGCACCTGAGGGTGGGGCGATCTTCCTGTCGCCTTTCAAGCTGGAGAAATCGTGTTTGGAGGCATCCAGGAAGGCGTACGGGCTTGAGGTGACAGAAGACATTGCCTTGCTAGGAAAGCCAGGCTTCGTCTATTTCTCCACCATCCGCTCATTCAAAGGGCTCGAAGGCAAGAACGTTGTCCTGTTGCACGCCGATGTTCCTGGCCGGATTGCGGCCCTCAGTCCAGATGACCTGTACGTCGCGTGTACTAGGGCGACCGGCCGCCTTGCAATCATGGCGGCCAATGACGAGGCTCTGCGGTGGTATTTGCAGCGGACAAGCCGTGTTCTGAGAACGGAGCCTGTAGCTTGAAACGGTTGCCTGCGCACCTCTCCATTTAGATCGATAGCAGTTCCCGGACGCGCAGATCGAGCTGTTCAAGGTCTGCGGGCTGGATGTTTCCGGCCCTGTTCGTGAGATCCCGGGCCGTACTACCGATGGCCGCCATTTGCAGGTCGGTGTCGTCGAACTTCGGGATGTTCAGATACTCCGCAACGCTGGCGCCCAGGCTGAGCTGTGCAGCATATGCAGAAACTGCTTTTGCAATAGTCGGGGCGTTCAGGAAGCCAGTCAGGTAGGCCGCCTCCGGCTCAGATTCGACTGGAATGAAGTAGAGCTTGTGGTCCGGGACCACGGTCTTTTCGCCCGCGTGCTCGATCGTTGCACTCCCGATGTACGCTGCCGCAAAAGTGTTGCCCATCTCGCGCCAAAGCACTTTGAATGGGGCAAACGTGTACGGGCCTGTGCTCCACAGAGAGTAGAACTCCTGCCCCTTCTGGAACCTCTTCAAGCTGGATCGCTGTTCGAGATGAGGCTTGAAGCGATTCAGGAACTTAAAGGTATGCGGACTTGTGGCTGGAAGGTTAGGGTCGCCGTGCATGCCTCGTTGGGGGACCAGGATGCGGAGGTCCGCGTCCGGCACTGCATTGAACGGGGTAACGCCGCGCCCACGCAGGAGCGGGAAAAGGTGTTCGGACTCGACAGCCGCGGTGATCTGGGGGATGCCTTTTGTCTTTCCGATGTTGGCTGCGTTCTGGACGGTCACCAAGCTGGTCCCGACTGAGCCAGTGGCATGGACCCAGAAAATGCCGTTACGGTCGGTCGTGATGCCCTTCCGCGCTTTGTACTCAGGCTTTGCGCTCGCGGCGAAAACCTTGGAGAAAACGGCTTGGTCTTGCGCAGATCCGATTAGCCATGGACGGGTCCCATCGCCTCCAGGGACCGGCACCGCGGTTCCATCGATGCGCGCTGCTGATCGGCGGAATTGGTCCGCCGAAGCGTAGGTCCGCTGGTTGGCCTGGCCATCTGGGCTTGAGGTCCATGAGTGGTAGGGAACAGGAAACTTGGTTTCCGCGTCCCGCTGGAGCATCACGAACGTCGGGTGGTTGCTGACGCCGTCGAACGGCTTGATGTCTTGGTAGTCCTCGACCAGCAAGACGCGGCACTGCAGGCTGCCGTTATCGATCGAGAAGCGCCTGAAGCCGGCGCTCGACTCGGTAGTGAAGACGGACCCGGGGAGGAAGAAGCCCAGCCGTCCATCGCGCGCGAGGTAGTGCTTCACTGCCTGGTAGGTGATCACGGTCGAGATGTCCGACTCGATTCCTCCAACCCACTTGTCGGTGCTGAAAACGCCGAGCCCCTTGCAGTGCTTTTGGATCGACTGAGCGTAGTCCTTTGGCAGGTTGCTCCACTTGACCCATGGCGGGTTGCCGCAGATATGGGACGAGGGCGGGATCGCGCCAGCGGCAAAGCGGTCGGCAAGGATGGAGCACCAGATGCCGTTCCATCCTTGGTCATGGAGTTCGACGAGGTTGCCGACTGTCGTGTTGACGATGCCGATGTCGGACGGATCGAGCCCCATGGCTTGCAAGTCTGCAAGGATCGCGCTGCAAATCTTGGCCGCTGGGAAGTCCGCATCGATCAGCATCCGCACCTTGGCAAAGATACTGAAGAAGTCGGGATGCTCGATCATCTTCTCAGGAACTGAGAACTCCCTCGGGCCGACTTCCGTGTAAAGGATGTGGCTGTAGTTCGAGAAGAAGTCGACCGCCGCTGGATAGACCGCATCAGCTAAGTACACCGGCAGCCGGATAGGGCGCGCTGGGTCGAGGTGCGGCGACAGGAAAACCGCAAGTGACCCTTTCGCTGCAAGGACAGCGAGCGGATTTAGGTCGATGCCGTGGACGCCTGCGAGCAGCGATTGGGCTGTGGCACCGCTGTCCGCCTTACGCCGGCGGCGGATTGCTTCAAGCAAGAAGGTGCCCGATCCGCACGTCGGATCGGTCAGCGAATCGGATGGCTGCCATTCAAGCAAATCCATCCCATGTTCGGCCAGCCAGTCCGGGGTGTAGAACTCGCCAAGCGCATGCCGCACCTCCCGAGGAATAAACCGCTCGTAGATGCCCTTGAACAGGTCCCGCGTTGTGTCGGCATGCTTCTTCGACACAGCAAAGTCAACGCCGGCCAACCTGCCCAGCATGGCGCCAAGAGCGTTCTGGTAGCGGGGCCAATCGCTGTCGTCGAGATACCAGGAGAAGAAGTCGCCGCTCAGCATATTCAGGATGCCGGCGTGTTCGAACAGCTCTCCCGTTTCCACTGCGCGTAGCCGTTCGGCCACTGGCACGCCCGGCTCCAGCACGTTCTGGCTGGCCTTAGGAAGTGCGCAGGCAGCTACGACTTTCGCGATGATGGCAATGTATGTGTTGAGCGCAAACAGGTACGCAGCAGGGTTCTCTTGGTACGGCTGGTGGTGGGAGATTTCCTGCCGCGCAAGCAGTTTTTTCATATGCGCAGGCTGGAACCCTACGACCTGGCTGAAGAGCCTGCGCCACTCCGAAAACAGCATCTTGGTTTTCGTCGTGGAGGGCGATGCGTCGGCCTTGCAGATGCTAGCGTATAGCTCTGGAATCAGTGCTGTGCCGTACTCAGAATCAGGCCCCACCAATGCTTGCAGCAGCTGCGGGTGGACGAGCGGACGGCCATTGCTTTCCAATGCAGAGAGCAGGCGTTCAGCCGAGATCCGGTCGAACGCGACAACATCTTCCCAGGCAGCTGCCGCGCCTTCGAAATGCCCGAAAGTGATGTGCGCGCCGTCCCATGCAACCAGCACGTACTCCCCGAGCGCACGGCCTTCTTCGGCAGAGATCAGCTCCGCATATTCCTCAGCCTGCTGGCGAGCATGGACCGCCTTCGCGCCGGCACGGCCGCTAAACGACCTGGGTGGCTCGTATTCGATGACCACGGCGCCATGCGCTACGTCAGCGAACTTCGTAGGCTTGCCCTTCGCTTTGAGGGCGCGCTCAAGCTGAAACGGCGTCCAAGGAATGGATAGCTCGGCGCAAGCCTGCTCAAGGGCATTCTCCAGCTCGTGCCGCAGCTGCGCTTCGTTCTTGGAGATCTCCGCTGCGGAGACGACAGCGCTGACGAGAGACGTGGTAGTTGCGCTGCTCACAGCAATCCTTGGGGAGACTCACCGGGCAGGTGCATATTTTTTAAGCGGCCTTGCGGACGGCTGGCGCGTCAAGCGCGACGAGTCCCGCACCTGAGAACAGGTGGGTGAATATGGCCTGCGCCAGCTTCGGCGGCACGGCGTTTCCGATCTGGGTGAACTTCGATTCCGTATCGCCGACTGGCGTGAACTTAGCGTCGAAGGTCTGGATGCGAGCGCATTCGCGCCAGGAAAGCCTGCGCGCTTTTTCAAGCTTCTTGCGCTTCGGGTCTGCTTCTAAGTGCTCGTACTGATCGGAAAAGTCCCAGCGCTGCTTCCAGCCATCAGCAAGGTTCGACCAGGTCAGTGTCATCACCGGGCTAGCCGGATGCAGCGTGATGTGCCTCCAGTTGGCGACGACAGTGAATGCTGGGTCCGCCCATTTGGCCTTGCGGTTCCTGGACATGTAGTACCAGGAGAAGTTGCCTTCTACGTCGGGGCGCTCGTAGAACTCGCCCTCTGGCCACAGGGGCAGGCCTTTGATCGCGTCGCCATGGGACGCAAACGGCAACAGCGGACCCGAAGCTTTGGTCGTTTTGCCGTGGGTTTCATTCGGAAATTCGAACGTCTGGTTCAGGTCTTTCCTGATGCCGACAATGAATAGCCGCTTGCGCGACTGCGGCACACCATAACCCTTGGCGTTCAAGAGCTTGTAGGTGACGTGGTAGCCGGCCTTGTCATACGCCTCGAGCTGCTCCTTCAGGAACGTTCCGCTGCTCAGCTGCTTGAGGCCCGACACGTTCTCGGCGACGAAGTACTTGGGCTGGACGATGCCGACTACGCGCAGGAACTGCTTGTACAGGCTCGTCCGCTCATCCTTTTCGGGATCCCGGTTGCCGGCCATGGAAAAAGACTGGCAAGGATAGCCGCCCACAACAACGTCGGCGTCAGGGAAGGCCTGGATGCCTGATATGTCCGCATTGCGGATGTCTGCACCGGGAAAGTACTTTTCCAGCGTCTTGCATGCATCCGCCAGGATGTCGTTCGAGAAGATGACGTGGCCGCCAGCCGCTTCCACGCCGAAATCCATGCCGCCGCAACCTGAGAACAGGGATAGCACCCTGATCTCTTCACCGCTTTTTTCAAATGTGTTTTTCACGCTCTCTCGCTTCTCTGCTGCGCATCTTCGGCATCGGTGCCTTGCGGGAGAAGCGGCCATCTGGACTTCAAGTAGCCATCGATCGCGTCACGTACCACCCAGGCAAGAGACACTTTGTTCTCTGCCGCGATTTTTTCAAGAACCTGGTACTGCTCCTCCGGGAAGCTAATGGAAGCGCGGACTGTGCGCTCATGCGCCCCGCTGTCATGGCGTTTTGCCTGAGTCCGCATGGCTGATCCCCGAACTGAAGAGCGAATGCACCATTTTACACCAGGGTGGTGAACGCCGCGGACCCCTCGGCTCGCTCAGCGGCGAGGCATGGGTTGGCAAGGGTCGGGCTTCAAAAACGCTAACAGTCGTTCTTCGGTCCGCGGCAGGTCGCGAATTTCACATTCCCACAGTTCCAGTACTTGCCAGCCAAGTTCGGCAAGGGCGACGCGGTTGCGCTGGTCGCGGGCCCTGTTCGCCTCGATCTTGGGTGACCAGTACGCAGTGTTTGACTTCGACCCTGGCGCGATCTTGCACAGATGACCATGCCAAAAACAGCCGTGCACCAACACGGCCTTCCTATGCCTGGGGAGCACAATGTCGGGCCGGCCAGGAAGGTCCTTGCGATGGATGCGGAACCGGTAGCCCATCCGGTGCAGCATTGACCTGACGACGAGTTCGGGTTTGGTGTCCTTGCCGCGGATCCGGCTCATGAGGCGGGACCTCGCCTCTGGAGTGAGGGTGTCCATGCGAGGGAGGGGAGTTCGACGCTTGATGCTATTGGGGCTTGCGCCCTGGGCGGGCTTCGCGCCAAGGAAGCAAGTCTACGCCGTCGGTATGCCTCGGATCGCCGGTCATCGGGGCTGTAGCATGCCCCGAGGCTGGCGCCAGCAATCGATAATTGATGGGCTAAAGTTGCTGCCGGTCAAACTGGGTCCATCTCCCGCGCCAGCAAAAGCTTTCCATTTTTGACGGTAGAAGCGACGGTAAAGACCCATGTTCATGACCATCAACTCCAGCATCCATGCGGGCTTCCGGCCGTCGGAAACCATTGAGTGGGCTTAGCCGCAGCAGTGGAGTGGGGCAGGCCGCGCGCTTCATCGAGTGCGCACGGCCGAAGGCCGGTTTCAGTCCGTCTGGATGCGCGCGACGATCTCGTCCACGCGCGCCATGTCGGGCACGGCGGGGAAGTCCGGCCGCCGGAAGACCGGGTCCGGGTACTTGTAGTAGCCCTCGCCGGTCGGCAGCCCCATCAGGCCCTTGTCCAGGAAGTGCGCCTTGATTTAGGCCGCGTTGTCCAGCATCTGCTGGTCCTTCTTTTGATGGCCCCATTAGCTCAGCACGTCGAAGAAGGTCTTCATGCCGACCATGTCGATCAGCGCAAATGGGCCCATGCCGGCGCCCGCATTGACCTTGAGGTAGGTGCGGTCCACGTCCTCGGGCGTGGAGACGCCGTTGGTCACCAGCGTCTGTGCGGCGGCGATCAGCGGAACGAACCAAGTGTTGAGCACGTACCCGTTCTGCTCCTTCTGCACCGCGATCGGCACCATGCCTGTCTCGATGGCGAACTTGGTCGCCTGGCGAAGCGTCTCCTTCGCCGTCCGCGCGTGCGCCATGACCTCGATCACGTTCTTGATCCAGATCAGGTTGGCATAGTGCATCGCACAGTACTTCTCGGGACGGCCCGTGGCAGCGGCGAAGTCGCGCGCCAGCAGGGTGGAGGAGTTGGTGGCGATCAACGTGTGCGATGGCATAGTGGCGCCATCTTCCGGTAGACCTCGGTCTTGATAACGGGCACTTCGGGCACGGCCTCGATCACCAAGTCGGCCTGCTTCACGGCGTCAGCCAAGTCGGCGCTGTAGCGCAGTCTGCCGCGCGTGGCGGCGATGTCGGCATCGCCAGCCTTGAGGTCCTTGCTGTAGATCTCAGCATACCGGTCGTGGGCTCGTCTGCCGGCTTCCAGGGCATCGGCCGCGACGTCGTAGACGACGACGTTCTTTCCCTTGTAGGCGCTATGCGAGGCGATCTAACCGCCGAGCACGCCGGCACCGAGCATGGTCACGTTTTGAATGTTGGATATGTTGTCTCCGTTCGCCGGTCGAGGCCGGCACGATGGGGCTGAAGACGCCTCGCGCAGAGCACTGCCTGCAGCATGCCGCCGGGTTCGCGCACCGTTGACTACGGTGCGCACGGCTCGGGGGCGCCGCCTGCGGATACCTTCCTGGCGAGGACGTGGTCCAACGATAGGCAGGCGCCTTCGCTCGGTCTTGAAGAAGCCGGTGCAGTCTTTGAAGGGACGCCGAGCGGCAGAGCAGCTGCCTGCCGCGCCGCAGCTCAGTGGCTGCGGCTCTTGCGAAGCTCAGCCGGCGTGCGACCCAGCTTGGCGCGCATGACCCGCGTGAGGTGCGCCTGTTCGGCGAAGCCGTATGCGCTCGCCACCGCCTTGACCGGAAGCTTGCCTTGGTTCAGCAGTTCCTGGGCACGCGCGAGCCGGCGTTCGACGATGTAGTGGTGGGCGTGGTCTGGAACGACATCCGGAAGTGCTTCGTGAAGGTCCACACGCCCGTGTTCGCGAGGGCCGCGAGCACGTCCAGCGTCAGGTTCTGCTCCAGATGCGCCTCTATGTGGTCCGCGATGCGGCGACGCAAGGCGGGCGCAAATCGCCCGCTGGTCGAGTGCTCGACGAGATCGACCGAGGCGTGGCGGCGCAGCGGGTGGACCGCCAGTTGAGTGCTCAGTGCATCGACATAGAGCGCGCCGCCCAATGCGGTGTCGCTGGTCTCGGACGCCATGGCGTTCACGAGGCCGCTGACGACCGGATCCTGCACCCGCAACAGGTCGTGCAGCCGCACATCGCTGACCGACCTTTCGAACATGTCGGCGGCTATGCGCGAGACCAGTGACTTTGAGAGATAGGCATGCGCCACGTCGACCGGCTCAGTCCAGTGCCAGTGGGAGGCTTGCGAGCGGGTCAGCAGCGACACGTCGCCGGGATGGCATTCCGTACGGGTCCAGCGCCCGTCGAACCGTCGGTCCACCCGCGTGCTGCCGTGCCGATATGCCACGATCATGAATTGCGTCAGCTGGGGCACCTCGACGCCAAGGCCTTCGTAGCGATAGACGCGCAGACCGACATCCTTCCAGGCAAGTCCTTCGCTGGAGCACAGCACCTCCCCCGGGACCCAACGAGGGAGCTCTTCGGGGCTGATCAGGTGCGCCATGGCGAAATTGTCGGTGCCGAGTCGGACATCGCCGCCCTCGGGGAAACTTAGGCTGTGGGTTGGGGCTGACCAGCCGCCCGAGCGCTCTCATCGCGACCTCGCTCCGCAGACTGCTGCAGTACGCCGCACTGAGTTGTTGTAGATGACTCGTGAAGTGAACCTGACGCCTGTCACTTGATCAGGCGGGCACGGCAGGCAAACCAGGCGCCGCGCGGCCTGAGCGGGCAGGAGCCGATTCATGAAAACACTGGGCCTAGTTGAAGCTGCCGCCTTTCTGAGGTGCCACCCACAGGAACTGCGTGCACGCGCAAAGGCCGGCAAGATACCCGGCGCCAAAGTCGGGCGTGCCTGGGTCTTCATCGAGGACGACCTGGTCGAGCACATTCGTTCGCGCTATGCTGTCCCTCGGCAAGCGCTGCAAGTGACACTGAGAAAGGATATGCAATGTCACTACGCAAGCGAGGCGGTGTCTGGTGGGTCGACCTCGTCGCTCCAAGCGGAGAGCGAGTACGCCGCACTACTGGGACTGCCAACAAAGTCCTCGCACAGGAATTCCAGGACCGGATCAAGTCTGAACTGTGGCGCGTCGCCAGGCTTGGCGAAAGGCCAAGGAGGACGTGGAACGACGCAGCGGTCAGGTGGTTGAAGGAGCAGTCGCACAAGGCGACGGCAAGAGAAGACCGGGCCAAGTTGAGGTGGCTGGACAGGCACCTCGGCGGCCGGGAGCTCGAGACCATTAACCGGGCGTTGCTCGATCAGATCACGGAAGACAAGCTGGCGGGGGGATGCAGCAACGCGACGGTCAATCGCGTGCTGGCACTGGTCAGAGCGATTCTGCGCAAGTGTGTCAGGGACTGGGAATGGCTGGACAAGGCACCTGCGGTGCGAATGCTGCGGGAGTCTGGACGGCGCATTCGGTACCTGGAGCGGCATGAAGCTCGACGGTTGCTGGCCGAGCTGCCGGAGCACCTGGCGGACATGGCAGCGTTCTCACTCTGCACGGGGTTGAGGGCCGCCAACGTCACCGGGTTGATGTGGACGCAGGTGGACTTGGACAGGCGGCTGGCATGGATACATCCCGACCAGGCGAAGGCACGCAAGGCGATCCCGGTTCCGCTCAATGCGGAAGCGGTAGCCTTGGTGGCCAAGCAGTTGGGCAAACATGCCACGCATGTGTTCAGCTTTCGGGGAAGCCGGATCACGCAGGTCAGCACGAAGGCCTGGTACACGGCGCTGGAGCGCGCGGGCATTGAAGACTTTCGGTGGCACGACCTCCGGCACACCTGGGCGAGCTGGCATGTGCAAGGCGGCACACCCTTGTACGTCCTGCAGGAGATGGGGGGTTGGTCGAGCACGGACATGGTGAGGCGGTACGCCCACCTTGCCGCTGATCATCTGGCTCCCTACGCGGAGCGACTCGGTGGCCTGTGTGACGTTGAGGCGGCCATTCATGGCACAAATCTGTCACAGGCCGGGGCAGGAAAGAAAAAAGCACCTAGGTCGCGAGACCTAAGTGCTTGATTCCATTCTGAATTTTGGTGGGCCCTGAGTGACTCGAACACTCGACCTACGGATTAAGAGTCCGCTGCTCTACCAACTGAGCTAAGAGCCCGCTTGCGTCGATCTGTCGATCAACTCAGCGAAGAACGCGATTATATGCACCCTTTTCAGAGGCGGTCAACACTGCGCTGAAAAAAGTTTCGTGGCACCCGCGACAGGCCTCGGGACAGCAGCAGCGATCCAACTTGCCAGGCGACGGGGACGCGCGCCGAAGTGGCGAAAGCTCCCCGTCGCAGCCCCGCGGCCATAGGTGCCCAATGGGCATCAATTAAGTTGACAACTAAACCAATCAAAAGTAATGTTTATATGGCCTCGGCTGGACCCTCGTCCGCCTGCCAGACCAGGAGCAGACATGAGGATTGCGGTATTGGGTGGAGGGCACGGCTGCTACGCCGCGGCCGCCGATCTGTCGGAAGCCGGCCACGATGTACGGCTGTGGCGCAGGGACGCGCAGGCACTGCAGCCGGTGGTCGAGGCGCGCAGCATCCGCCTGAAGGATGCGGCCGGGGCACGCGACGTGCCCATCGCCCTGGCCACCGCCGACATCGGCGAGGCGCTGCGCGACGCAGAACTCGTCGTGGTGCCGGTGCCGGCCACGGCCCAGGCCGACATCGCCCGCGCCATGGCGCCCCACCTGGTCGATGGCCAGGTGGTCTTCCTGCCGCCGGGCACCTTCGGCAGCGTGGTGATGGCGCGCATCGTGCGCGAGTCCGGCAACCGGGCCGACGTGGCCTGGGCCGAGACCGGCACGTTGCCTTACCTCGCGCGCAAGCATGGTGAGCGCGAGGTCAACGTCACCATCCGCGCCATCCGCCTGCCGACCGGCGTCTACCCGGCGCGCCATACCGAGCAGGCCATCGCCGTGATCCGCGGCGCCTATCCGTCGGTGCATGGCTGCGGCGATGCGCTGTCGGGCGCGCTGATGAATGCGGGGCCCATCATCCATCCGCCGCTGATGGTGATGAATGCCGCGCCGCTGCAGCACTTCGAGCGCTGGGACATCCACAACGAAGGCACACAGCGCGCCGTGCGCCAGGTGACCGACCGCCTGGACCACGAGCGCATCGCCGTGCGCGAGGCCTTCGGCCAGGGTGCGCCGCACTATCCGCTGGCCGACCACTACGACAACGACCGCTGGATGTATGGCGACGCCCACAAGCAGTTGGTGAAGTCGGGCGACTGGCGCGAGAACATCGACCTCTACGGCCACCGCTACATCACCGAGGACACCGAACTGGGCCTGGCCTTTCTGGCTTCGGCGGCCCGGTATGCCGGGGTGGATGCGCCCATCGCGCACGGTTTGCTGGCCATCGTCGGCGGCTTCCTCGGACGCGACCTGCGGCAGGGACCGCGCAGCTTCGAGGCACTGGGCCTGGCCTCGCTGTCGCGCGAGGCGCTGGTGCAGAGGCTGCACGATGGCGAATGAGCCGACCGCTCCGGTGGCGCCCGCCGGCGGGGTCGCCGCCCAAGGGGCCGCGGAGGGCGAGGCGCCGTCCGCCCGTTTCGTGGCCGTGGGTGCCGGCCGCATGGGGCGCGGCATCGCCATCGCCTTCGCCTACGCCGGCCACCGCATCGCGCTCGTCGATCTGCGACAGCGCAGCGACGAGGCGTGGGCACGGCTGACGGCCGAAGCCACCGCGGAGATCGACGGCGCCCTGCGTGGGCTGGCCCGCCAGGGGGTGCTGCGCGACGAGCAGGTCGCGCCCATCGCCGCCCGCGTGCAACTGGTGCGCGTGGGCGACGCCCCTGCCGCCCTGGCCGCGGCCGAGCTGGTCTTCGAAGGCGTGCCCGAGACCCTGGAGGCCAAGCGCGAGGCCTTCGATTGGCTCAACCGACATTGCCGCGACGAAGCCATCCTCACCTCGACCACCAGCAGCATCCTAGTGACGCAGCTGGCGGCGCTGGTGCGGCGGCCGGAGCGCTTCCTCAACATGCACTGGCTCAACCCCGCGTATGTGATCCCGGTGGTGGAGCTGAGCTGCCACACCGGCACCGACGCGGAGGTGCTGGCCCACACCAAGGCGCTGCTGGAGGGCATCGGCAAGCTGCCCGTGGTCTGCGGCCCCACGCCCGGCTACATCGTGCCGCGCCTGCAGGCGCTGGTGATGAACGAGGCGGCCCGCATGGTGGAGGAGGGCGCCGCCACTGCAGAGGAGATCGACAAGGCCACCCGCTTCGGCCTGGGCCTGCGCTTCGCGGCACTGGGCGTCGTGGAGTTCATCGACTTCGGCGGCTGCGACATCCTGCACCACGCCAGTCGCGAGATGTCGCAGACCATCGACCCGGCGCGCTATGCCGCACCTGCCATCGTCGAGGACATGGTGCGCCAGCAACGCCTGGGCCTGAAGACCGGCAGCGGCTTCCACGACTATGAGGGCCGCGACCTGGCGGCCTACCGCGCCGACGTGCTCGCCCGCACGCTGACCCAGCTGCGCAGTGCTGGCCTGTGGCGGGGCCCGCAGGACGAGGTGCAGTCATGAGCCTCGCCATCCGCCGCGCCTTCACCGACCTGTCGGTGGGCCAGGTGCACCATGCCGCCTGCGGCGACCCGGCCGCACCGGCGGTGCTGCTGCTGCACCAGTCACCGCGCAGCTGGCGCGAGTACGCGGCGGTGCTGCCCCGGCTGGGCGAGCACTGGCATGCCATCGCCATGGACACGGCCGGCTTCGGCGACTCGGCGGCGGGCGAAGGGCCGGCCTCCATCGAACACTTCGCGCAGGTGGCGCTCGAGCTGATCGACGCGCTGCAGCTGCCGCGTGTGCATGTGGTCGGCCATCACACCGGCGGCGTGGTCGCCATCGAGCTGGCTGCGCTGGCCCCTGCGCGTGTGGCCTCGCTGGTGCTGTCCTCCACGCCCTTCACCGATGCCGCATTCCGCAAGGCCCGCGCCGAACGGCCGCCCATCGACGAGGTGGCGCCCAGCACCGACGGCAGCCACCTGATGGCGCTGTGGCAGCGGCGCCAGGGCTTCTATCCGCCGCAGCGACCCGAGCTGCTCGAAGCCTTCGTGCGCGACGCGCTGGCCGTGGTCGACCCCGAGGCCGGCCACCGTGCCGTGGCGGCCTACCGCATGGAGGAGCGCATCGGCCTGCTCACGCAGCCGGTGTGCATCCTGCGTGCGACGGCCGATCCCTTCGCCGCACCGCATGTGCAGGAGCTGATGCACCACCTGCCGCACGCCACGCGGGTGGACATCGAAGGCGGCATGGTGCCGCTGCCCGACCAGATGCCCGACGCCTTTGCCGCTGCGGTCCACACCTTCCTGGAGGGGCTTGCGCCATGAAAGCCTGGCGTGTCCATGCCTGGGGCCAGGCGCCCGTCCTGGAAGAGCGGCCCGATCCGCAGCCGCGCCCCGGCCATACGCTGGTGCGCACGGCCGCCGCGACCGTCGCGCATGTGGACCGCACCGTGATGAAGGGCGGCTTCCTGTCGCCGCCACCGCTGCCCTACACGCCCGGCGTGGAGGCGGCCGGCGTGGTCGTGCAGTCGGAACGCTTCGCGCCCGGCACGCGCGTGTGGCTGCGCGGCGGCGGACTGGGCACGCGGCGCGATGGCACCTGGTGCGTGCTGATCGACGCGCCCGACGACGCCATCGGCCTGCTGCTGGACGGCGTGGACATGGCGCTGGGCTCGGCCTTCTTCTCGCCCTGCACATCGGCCTGGGTGGCCCTGCGGCATGTGGCGGATCTGCAGCCGGGCGAGCGGGTGGGCGTCACCGGCGCGAGCGGCGCGGTGGGCAGCATCACCGCTCAGTTGGCGCGCGCCTGGGGCGCGACCGTCGTCGACGCACCAAGCCCCGACTCGCCGGTGGACCTGCTGGTCGACACCGTGGGCGGCCCGGTGCTCGAACAGTCGCTCGACGCCGTCAGCCCCGGCGGTCGCATCGTGCTGGTGGGCTACACGGCCGGCGAACAGGTGGGCCTGTCGCTGCCGCTGCTGATGCAGCGGGACGTGCGGCTGCTGCCGCTCAACATGTACCGACGCGAGGCCCAGGGGCGGGCGGCGGCGCCCCAACTGCTGGAACTGCTGCGCGCAGGCGCCCTGACGTTGGCCACGCAGCGCTTCGCGTTGGAGCAGGCGCCGGCGGCGCTGGCCTGGATCGCCCAGCGCGGGCACCGCGGCAGGGCGGTGCTTGCCTTCGACTGAAGACCCCCGCCTGCGCTTGCGCCTGCGTCGCGGCGCTGGCGCGCCTGTGGCCGCCGCACTCCCGGGCGCCCAGCGCCGGTCACTCCGCCGCTTCGTCTTCTTCGTCCTGGTCCGCGTGCAGCGCGATCATCTGCCTGAGCGTCTTCTTCAGTTCTTCCGCGCGCTGCAGCCCGAAGGGCTCAAGCACGCGGTGCTCATGCTCGCGCGCCAGCTTCATCAGATGGGCCACGGCTTCCGCGCCCCGGGGCGTGATGCGCACCAGCGTGATGCGGCGATCACTGTCATGGGGCAGGCGTTCCACCTGGCCCTTGGCCTCCATGCGGTCCAGCAGGCGCGTGACCGTGGGCTGCTTGGTCACCGTCACCTGCGCAAGGTCGCCGATGCTGATGGCCTCGCCGTCGGCCAGTGAGGCCATCACACGCCATTCGGACACCGAAAAGCCGTGTTCCCGGGCCACCTTGTGGAACTCGCCCGAGATGAGCTGGCTGGCCTGCGCCAGCAGGGCTGGCAGGTAATCGTCGACGAACAGACGCGACTCGGGGGTATGCAATGTCATGGCCGGAATGATCCTACCGCTGGCATACCGTTTGCTTGGCTAGGGTAATGCATGATTGTGAATAGATTCAGGTCTAAATAGAGTTGCATCTTGCCACCCCACAGACAGGAGCGCCGTTGGCGTTTCCCAGGAGAGCAGTCACATGGCCGAGCGTTCGTTCGTCGAAGAAGTGAAGAAGCTGCGTCTTGCCGAAGGCGAGACCTTTCGCGGTGAGGGCATTCTGGCCGTCACCAAGGCCCTGCTGGAGTCTGGCGTTTCGTACGTCGCCGGCTACCAGGGTGCGCCCATCTCGCACCTGATGGACGTGCTGGCCGATGCGCAGGACATCCTGGCCGACCACGGCATCCGCTTCGAGAACAGCGCCAGCGAGGCCACGGCCGCCGCCACGCTGGCCGCCTCGGTCAACTATCCGCTGCGCGGTGCCGTGACCTTCAAGGCCACGGTGGGCACCAACGTGGCGTCGGACGCGCTGGCCAACCTGGCCTCGGGCGGCGTCACCGGCGGCGCGCTCATCATCGTGGGCGAGGACTACGGCGAGGGCTCCTCGATCATGCAGGAGCGCAGCCATGCCTTCGCCATGAAGTCGCAGATGTGGATGCTCGATCCGCGGCCCAACCTGCCCAGCATCGTGCAGGCCGTGAAGACCGGCTTCGAGCTGTCGGAGGCGAGCAACACGCCCGTGATGCTGCAGCTGCGCATCCGCGCCTGCCACGTGCACGGGCAGTTCACCGCCTCCGACAACCGCCGCGCCGCCTTCACGCTGAAGGAGGCGCTGGAGAACCCGCAGCGCGACGTCAGCCGCATCGTGCTGCCGCCCGCGAGCTTTCTGCACGAGCAGGAGAAGATCAAGGAGCGCTGGCCCGCCGCCGTGCGCTTCATCGAGGAGCGCGGCCTCAACGAGTTCTTCGCGGAGGGCGCGGACGACATCGGCATCATCGTGCAGGGCGGTTGCTACAACACGCAGGTGCGCGCGCTGGAGCGTCTGGGCCTGGCCGACGTGTATGGCCGCTCCAGGGTGCCGCTGTACGTGATGAACGTGGCCTACCCGGTCATCGACAGCGAGGTGCGGCGCTTCTGCGAGGGCAAGCGCGCCGTGCTGGTGGTCGAGGAAGGGCAGCCCAACTTCGTCGAGCAGAACATCGCCACCATCCTGCGCCAGGCCGGCAGCAGCACCGCGCTGCACGGCAAGGACCTGCTGCCTGTGGCCGGCGAGTACACCGCCCAGGCCGTGATGGCCGGCACGCGCGCCTTCTGCGAGCGCTACGGCCGCCTGGCCCCCAAGGCCGCGCCGGCCGCGGAGGTGCCCGCCCGGCCGCGCAAGATCATCCCGCTCATCAGCGAGGCGCAGCTCATGCCGCTGGAGCGCAGCGTGCATGCGCGCCCGCCGGGCTTTTGCACCGGCTGCCCCGAGCGGCCCATCTTCAGCGCCATGAAGCTGGTGCAGCGTGAGCTGGGCCAGCACCATGTGTCGGCCGACATCGGCTGCCACCTGTTCTCCATCCTGCCGCCCTTCAACATCGGCAACACCACCATGGGCTATGGCCTGGGCGCGGCCGGTTCGGCGGCGCTCAACACCCAGGCCGACAAGCGCGCCATCGCGGTGATGGGCGACGGCGGCTTCTGGCACAACGGCCTGACCAGCGGCATCGCCAACGCGGTGTTCAACCAGAGCGACAACCTCACGGTGGTGGTCGACAACAACTACACCTCGGCCACCGGCGGGCAGGACATCCTGTCGTCCAAGGCCGTCAACGCCACGCGCAGCACTGGCCATGAGATCGAGCAGGCGGTGCGCGGCGTGGGCGTCAAGTGGGTCAGGACCCTGCGCCGCACCTACGACGTGGCCGGCATGCGCGACACGCTCAAGGAAGCGCTGACCACGAAGGACAAGGGCCCCAAGGTCATCATTGCCCAGTCCGAGTGCATGCTGAACCGCCAGCGGCGCGAGAAGCCGCTGCTGCGCAAGGCCATCGCCGACGGCAAGCGCATGGTGCGCGAAAAGTTCGGCGTCGACCCGGACACCTGCACCGGCGACCATTCTTGCATCCGCCTGTCGGGCTGTCCCTCGCTGTCGATCAAGCCCAACCCCGATCCGCTGCGGCAGGAGCCCGTGGCCGCCGTGATGGACAGCTGCGTGGGCTGCGGCGTGTGCGGCGAGGTGTCGCATGCCGCGGTGCTGTGTCCCTCTTTCTACAAGGCGCAGGTGGTGAGCAACCCGACCGGCTGGGACCGGCTGCGCGAGCGCGTGCGCGGCGCCGTCATCGGCTGGATGCAGCGCCGCGACGCCGAGCGCCGCGCGCGACTGGCCTTCTGATGCAACCCGAGCTCGTGATGACGCAACAACCCCAACAACCCATCAAGATTGCCATCCTCGCCATGGGCGGCGAGGGCGGCGGCGTGCTGGCCGACTGGCTGGTGGACCTGGGCGAGGCCAACGGCTGGATCGCGCAGACCACCTCGGTGCCGGGCGTGGCCCAGCGCACGGGCGCCACCATCTACTACGTCGAGATGTACCCCGAGGCGCAGGCCCATGCTGACGGCGCGCACCCCGTGCTGGCGCTGATGCCGCTGCCCGGCGATGTGGACGTGGTGCTGTGCTCCGAGCTGATGGAGGCCGGCCGCGCCGTGCAGCGCGGGCTGGTCACGCCCGATCGCACCACGCTGGTCGCCTCCACGCACCGCGTCTACTCCATCGCCGAGAAGAGCGCGATGGGCGACGGCCGGGTCGACAGCACGCAGCTGCTGGCCCATGCCGAGCAGGCGGCGCAGCGCTTCGTGCGCTTCGACATGGCCGAGGCCGCGGCGCAGAACGGCAGCGTGATCAGCGCCGTGCTCTTCGGCGCGCTGGCGGGCACCGGCGTGCTGCCGTTCGGACGGGAACAGTTCGAGGCGACCATCGAGCGCGGCGGGGTGGGGGTGAAGCCCAGTCTCAAGGCTTTCGGCGCGGCATTTGCGCGGGCGCAGGCCGGCGAGACTGCGGCGCAGGCTGAGCCCGTGGCGCCCACGGCGCCGCGCGCGACTTCGGCCGATCCGGCCATCCAGGCGCTGCTCACGCGCCTGTACGGCGAGTTTCCGGTCCAGGCCCAGCCGCTGATGCTCGAGGGCCTGCGCCGCCTGGTCGACTACCAGGACGTAGCCTATGCCGCGCTCTACCTGGACCGCATGGCCGAGGTCTGCCGCCTGCCCGACGACGCGGCCCGCACGCTGGCGTGCGAGACGGCCCGCCACCTCGCCCTGTGGATGAGCTACGAGGACACGGCCCGCGTCGCCCAGCTCAAGACCCGCTCCAGCCGCTTCGCCCGTGTGAAGCAGGAAACCGGCGTGAATGCCGACCAGGTCATCGCCATCAACGAATACATGCACCCCGGCCTGCGCGAGATCTGCGAGACCCTGCCCGGCGGCATGGGCCGCTGGCTCATGGGCTCGGGCGCGCCGCGCCGGCTGGTGGAGGGCATGACGAAGAAGGGCCGCGTGGTGCAGACCAGCTCGGTGCATGGCTTCCTGCTGCTGTCGGCCGTGGCCTTCGCCCGCCGCTGGCGGCGCAGCACCATCCGCTACTCGGAAGAGAACGGCCGCATCGAGCAATGGCTGCACGGCCTGCGCGAGGCGGCCACGGCCTCGCCGGAACTCGCGGTGGAACTGGCCCGCTGCCAGAAGCTGGTGAAGGGCTACAGCGACACCCACGAGCGCGGCGTGCGCAACTACGACACCGTCATCGCCGCCTGGCGTCAGGCCGGGCCCACGTTGGCGCCGGCGACGCTGCGCGCCTGGCGCGAGGCTGCGTTGGCCGACGAGCATGGCCATGCGCTGAAGGCGTCGCTTGCGCAGCATGCGGCTACCACGGGCACCGCGACCGGCCAGGCCACGCCGCCGGTCGCTGCCATGGCCCTGCCGGCCTGACACGGAGCGCGCATGACCGCATCGCCCGTCCTCACGACCCTGCCGCTGCGCGTGGCCGAGACCCGCCTGCTCAACCCGCTGATCCGTCTGCTGCGGCTCGAACATGCCGAAGGTGCGGCCCTGCCGGGCTGGACGCCGGGCGCCCACATCCAGGTGCAGGTGCAACTGCCCGACGGGCAGGCCGACTGGCGCCACTATTCGTTGATCGACCTGGAAGGCGTGGCGGGCACGCCGGGCTTCGCACCCAGGGGCTACACCATCGCGGTGCGGCGGGAAGAGGGCGGCCGTGGCGGCTCGCGCTTCATGCACGACGGCCTGCAAGCTGGCGACCGCCTCACCATCCAGGCACCGCGCAACGACTTTCCGCTCGATGACCATGCCGCCCGCGCCGTGCTGCTGGCTGGCGGCATCGGCATCACGCCGCTTGCAAGCATGGCGGCCCGTTGCCGCGCCCAGGGCCGCCCGGTGGCCCTGCACTATGCCGGCCGCAGCCGCACGCTGCTGGCCTTCGCCGACGAACTGCAGGCGCTGCTGGGTGCCGACCTGCGGCTGCATGCCGACGACGAGGCCGGCGGCCAGGGCTTCGACATCGCAGCGCTGCTCGATGGCATGGCGTCGGACGAGCCGCTCTACGTCTGCGGCCCCAAGCCGCTGCTCGATGCCGTGCTCGCCGCCGCCCAGGCGCGCGGCTGGGCGCCGGGCCGGGTGCATTTCGAACTGTTCAGCGCGCCGGTCGTGGAAGCCGGCGACCAGCCCTTCGAGGTCGAGCTGGCGCAGTCCGGCCAGCGCTTCACCGTCCCGGCCGATCAGACGATCCTGGACTGCCTGATCGCGCACGGCTGCGACCCGCTCTACGACTGCAAGCGCGGCGAATGCGGCGTCTGCGCGGTGCCGGTGATCGAGGGCGAAGTCGACCACCGCGATTACGTCCTCTCGCAGGCCGAGAAGGACGGCGGCCAGGTGATGCAGATCTGCATCTCCCGCGCCAAGGGCCCGCGCCTGGTGCTGGACCTGTAGGCCCCACGAATCCAAGGAAGGCATGCCATGACACGCTACCGAGACAACCCCGAGGCGATCCGCGCCCTGGTGCAGCCGCAGCAGGTGCACCGCGACCTCTACATCAGCCCCGAGCTCTTCGAACTGGAGCAGGAGCACTTCTTCGCCAACACCTGGAACTACGCCGGCCACGACAGCCAGGTGCCCAAGCCGGGCGACTTCATCACCGTGGACATCGCCGGCCGGCCGCTGATCGTGGTGCGCCACACCGACGGCACCGTCAAGGTGCTGATGAACCGCTGTGCCCACAAGGGCTCGCGCGTCGTCAACGGCGCCTGCGGCAACACGGGCAAGTTCTTCCGCTGCCCCTACCACGCCTGGACCTTCAAGACCGACGGCGCGCCGCTGGCCATTCCGCTCAAGAACGGCTACGAGGGTACGGCGCTGAAGGAGTGCGATGCGTCCAAGGGCCTGGTGCCGGTGCGGCATGTGCGGCTCTACCGCGGCTTCATCTTCGTCAAGCTCAACGACGTGGGGCAGGACTTCGAGGAGTACTTCGGCAACTCGCTCTCGTCCATCGACAACATGGCCGACCGCTCGCCCGAGGGAGAGCTGGAGGTGGCCGGCGGGTGCCTGCGCTTCATGCACCAGTGCAACTGGAAGATGTTCGTCGAGAACCTCAACGACACCATGCACCCGATGGTGGCGCACGAATCCTCGGCCGGCACCGCCAAGTCCATGTGGGCCGGCCAGCCGGCCGATGCGCCAAAGCCCATGGCCATCGAGCAGTTCGTGCCCTTCATGTCCGACTACCAGTTCTTCGACGGCATGGGCGTGCGGGTGTACGACAACGGCCACAGCTTCTCGGGCGTGCACTTCAGCATCCACAGCAAGTACTCGGGCATCCGGGGTTATGAAGATGCGATGAAGGCCCGCTACGGCGATGAGCGCACCGCGCAGATCCTGGGCATGGCGCGGCACAACACCGTGTACTACCCCAACCTCACGATCAAGGGCGCGATCCAGGCGATTCGCGTGGCGCGGCCCGTCGCGGTGGACCGCACGCTGGTCGAGAGCTGGACCTTCCGCCTCAAGGGCGCGCCGGACGAGCTGCTGCAACGCACCACCACCTACAGCCGCCTCATCAACTCGCCCTTCTCGGTGGTGGGCCATGACGACCTGCAGGCCTACCGCGGCATCCAGGCCGGCCTGCATGCCAGCGGCAACGACTGGGTCAGCCTGCACCGCAACTACGACGAGCAGGAAGGCCGCGCGCCCGAAGAGACCAGCAACGGCACCAACGAGTTGCCCATGCGCAACCAGTACCGGTCGTGGCTCAAGCACATGACCCTGACGATGGGAGCATGACCATGGCCGAACTCACGCCCGCCACCGTCACCCGCGATCAGCTGATCGACTTCGTCATGCACGAGGCCCGGCTGCTCGATGAGAAGCGCTTCGACGAATGGAATGCGCTGTTCACCGACGACGCCATCTACTGGGTGCCGCTCACGCCGGGCCAGCCCGACGGTCTGAACCACACCTCGCACCTGTACGAGGACAAGCTGCTGCGCGACCTGCGCATCGAACGCTTCAAGAGCCCGCGTGCCTTTTCGCAGCAGCCGCCCAGTCGCTGCCAGCATGTGCTGCAGCTGCCGGGGCTGGAGTCGCGCGACGAGGCTGCCAACCGCTTCGTGCTGCGCACGCCCTTCCACTACAGCGAGGCGCAGGCGGACGAGATGCTCTTCCTCACCGGCGTGGCCTGGCACCACCTGTGCGTGCACGAAGGCGCGCTGCGCATGGTGCTCAAGCGTGTGGACCTGATCAACAGCGATGCCGCGTTGCCGGCGGTCCAGCTATTCCTCTGAGGCGGATTCCCGCATGCCCCACCGCACCATCCACGACGCCTTCGCGGCCAGCGCCGCGCGCACGCCGCAGGCGGACTTCCTCTGCACCGAGCCGGTCACCGCCGAGGTCTACGGCATACCGGCCGGCACCACGGCCTGGGCCGAGGCCGCGGCAGAGGTCGAGCGCCTGCGCCTGGCCTATGCCCATGCCGGCTGGGGCCACGGCCACCGGGTCGGCCTGCTGCTGGAGAACCGGCCCGCCTTCCTCTACCACTGGTTCGCGCTCAATGCCCTGGGCGTGAGCGTGGTGCCCATCAATGCGGAGATGCGCTCGGCCGAGCTGGCCTACCTGATCGGCCACAGCGAGATCGGCCTGGCCGTCACGCTGCCGCAGCGCGCGCGCGACCTGGAGGCCGCCGCGGCCCAGGCCGGCCGGACGCTGCACACCATGGCGGCCGACGCCACCGACGTGCCCGCGCCCGCCGAGCCCCCGCCCCGCGCCAACGAGGTCGTGGGCCTGGGCACCGAGTGCGCGCTGCTCTACACCTCGGGCACCACGGGCCGGCCCAAGGGCTGCATGCTGAGCAACGCCTACTTCCTGCAGGCGGGCGAATGGTATGCGGGCCTGGACGGCGTGTGCGCCTTCCGCCGCGACCAGGAGCGGCTGATGACGCCGCTGCCGCTCAATCACGTCAACGCCATGGCCTTCTCGACCATGGTGGTGCTGGTGGCCGGCGGCTGCCTGGTGCAGCTGGACCGTTTCCATCCGCGCAGCTGGCTGCAGAGCGCGCGCGACAGCCGCGCCACCATCGTGCATTACCTGGGCGTGATGCCGGCCATGCTGCTGGCTGCGGCCGAGGCGCCGGCCGACCGCGACCATGCCATCCGCTGGGCCTTCGGCGCCGGCGTGGACCGCAAGAACCACGCGCCCTTCGAGGCACGCTTCGGCTTCCCGCTGGTCGAGGCCTGGGCGATGACCGAGACCGGCGCGGCGGCCTGCATCATGGCCAACCATGAGCCGCGCCATGTGGGCACCAGCTGCTTCGGCCGGCCCGAGGATTTCGTCGAGGTGCGCCTGGTCGATGACGAGGGCCAGGACGTGCCCGCCGGGACGCCCGGCGAACTGCTGGTGCGCTCCAGCGGCGACGACCCGCGCCGCCACTTCTTCGGCGGCTACCTGAAGGACCCGGCGGCCACTGATGAAGCCTGGCAGGGCGGCTGGTTCCACACCGGCGACATGGTGCGCCGCGACGAGTCGGGCAGCCTCTACTTCGTGGACCGCAAGAAGAACGTCATCCGCCGCAGCGGCGAGAACATCTCGGCGGTGGAGGTCGAGAGCGTGCTCAACCAGCACCCAGCCGTGAAGGTGTCGGCCGTCGCTGCCACGCCCGATGCGGTGCGCGGCGACGAGGTGCTGGCCTGCATCGTCATCGACCCCGACGCCTCGGCCGAGCCGAGCGAGGCCCTGGCGGCGGACATCGTGCGCCATGCGCTGGCCCAGCTGGCCTATTACAAGGCGCCTGGGCACGTCGCCTTCGTCGAGGCCTTGCCGCTCACGGCCTCGCAGAAGATCCAGCGGGGCGAGCTGCGCCAGATGGCGCAGGCGCTGCCGGGCAGCGCGGGCTGCTTCGACACCCGCGCCATGAAGAAGAGGCAGGACTGATGGGCCGGCGACAACGCAGCAACTACGACGGTGTGGCCGTGGCCGTGCCGGTCACGGTGCCCTACCAGCGCTATTCCACCGAGGGTGCGCATTTCTTCCTGGGCAGGGCCGTGCGCGCGCTGCTGGAGGCCAGCGGCATCGCCAAGGACGACATCGACGGCCTGTGCCTGTCGAGCTTCTCGCTGGCGCCCGACACGGCCGTGGGCGTCACGCAGCACCTGGGCCTGTCGCCGCGCTGGCTGGACCATGTGCCCACCGGCGGTGCATCCGGCGTCATGTGCCTGCGCCGCGCCGCACGCGCCGTGCAGTGCGGCGACGCGGAGGTGGTGGCCTGCGTGGCGGCCGACACCAACCATGTGGACTCCTTCCGTCAGACGCTGGGCGCCTTCAGCAACTTCGCGCGCGACGCCACGTACCCCTACGGCTCCGGCGGGCCGAACTCCATCTTCGCGATGATCACCGCCCATTACATGCGGCAGTTCGGTGCGCGGCGCGAGGATTTCGGCCGCCTCTGCGTGGCCCAGCGACAGAACGCGCTGGGCAACCCCAACGCCATGTTCAAGAAGCCACTGACGCTCGATGAGTACATGGCGGCGCGGCCCATCTCCGATCCGCTGCACCTCTTCGACTGCGTGATGCCCTGCGCCGGCGCCGAGGCCTTCCTGGTGATGACAGCCGAACGGGCCCGCGACCTGGGTCTGCCGTACGTCACGGTGCGCGGCAGCATCGAGCGCCACAACGCCTTCGCCGACGACCCGATCATGGTGCGCGGCGGCTGGGCGCGCGACCGCGATGACCTGTATGCGCAGGCCGGCGTGCAGCCGAAAGACATCGACTTCATCCAGACCTACGACGACTACCCGGTCATCGTGATGATGCATTTCGAGGACCTGGGCTTCTGCGAGAAGGGCGAGGGTCCGGCCTTCGTGCAGTCGCACACGCTGACGCACGACGGCAGCTTTCCCAACAACACCAGCGGTGGCCAGCTCTCGGCCGGCCAGGCGGGCGCCGCGGGCGGCTTCCTGGGCATGACCGAGACGCTGCGCCAGCTCACCGGCCAGGCCGGACCGCGCACCGTGCCCGACGCACAGCTGGGCCTGGTGGCCGGCTTCGGCATGGTCACCTACGACCGCTGCCTGTGCACCGGTGCCGTGATCCTCGGGAGGCCGGAATGAACCACTTGTCTGCTGCGAAGGGGGACGCACGATGACCATGCCTCTCATGCGCCCCAAGCGCAAGAACCCCGTCCTGCGCACCCGCCAGATGAACCTGCCGCCCTGGGCGCGGGGGCGCGAGGCGCTGGGCATCACCGCCGCCGCCGCCGAGGGCCGCTTCGAGTTGCAGGTGTGCGAGGAATGCGGCACGGTGCAGTACCCGCCGCGCGGTGCATGCAAGCACTGCCTGTCGATCGACCTGCGCTGGCGGCCCCAGAGCGGCGAGGGCGAGCTGCTCAGCGCCACCACGCTGCACCACAGCAACGACCTGTTCTTCCGCGAGCGCCTGCCCTGGCGGCTGGGCATGGTGCGGCTGGACAGCGGCCCCTCCCTCATGGTCCACCTGCATGGCGAGGTGGGCGAGGCACCGCAGCGCGTGCGCGTCGGTGCCCGGCTCGACCGCGCCGGACAAGCGGTATTGATCGGATTCCCCTTTGAAGGAACTGCACACATGGCCGACGACCCGATGCTGCGTGAAATGACCAGCGACCCCAAGTTCCGCAAGGTGCTGGTGACCGACGGCAAGACGCCCGCCGGCCAGGCCCTGGTGCGCGCCCTGGTCAAGGCCGGCGCGGACATCGTCTGGGTCGGCCATGCCGAGCCCTGGAAGCAGCTGGGCGGCCTGGAGGACATCAGCGCGCTGCCGCAGGTGACGCTGGTCCCGCTGGACCTGACCAACGGCCGCGCCGTCACCGAGCTGGCCGGCGAGATCGGCGGCAAGGTCGACATCGTCATCAACAACGCCGAGGTGCACCGCACCTTCGGCATCGGCGCGCGCCGCGGCACCGACGTGGCCCGGCTGGAGATGGACATCAACTACTTCGGCCTGCTGCGGCTGGCGCAGGAGTTCGGTCCGGCGCTCAAGGGCCGCTCGGCCGACGGCACGATCGGGGCCACGGCCTGGGTCAACCTGCTGTCGATCTATGCGCTGTCCAACTTCCCGCCGCACGGCACCTTCAGCGCCAGCAAGGCGGCTGCCTATTCGCTGGCGCAGTGCCTGCGTGCCGAGATGCGGCCGGCCGGCATCCGCGTCATCAACGTATTCCCCGGCCCCATCGACGACGAGTGGAACCAGCACATGCCACCGCCCAAGCTGGGCCCCGACGCGCTGGCCAATGCCATCGTCAAGGCGCTGCGCGACGGCGTGGAGGACGTCTACCCCGGCGACGTGGCGCAGGAATGGCTGCAGCGCTGGCGCGACAACCCGAAGGTGCTGGAACGCGAGCTGGCGACCAATGGCGGCTGAACCCGGCAAGGAGACACCCATGAGCAACGCAACCACGACCCCCGTCGCCGCACCTACCGGCCTCGACGCCCTGGCCGGCCTGGTCGGCGCGCTGGCCACCGGCCGCATCCGCGTCATCGACCTCACGCAGACGCTGACGCCCGAGTTCCCGCAGATCGCGCTGCCGCCCGAGATGGGCCAGTGCTGGCCCTTCCGCATCGAGGAGGTGTCGCGCTACGACGAGCGCGGCCCGGGCTGGTACTGGAACAACTTCTCCTGCGGCGAGCACACCGGCACGCATTTCGACGCGCCCATCCACTGGATCTCCGGCCGCGACCTGCCGAACAACGCGGTGGACACCATCCCCGTGCAGAACTTCGTGGCACCCGCCTGTGTCATCGACTGCTCGCCACAGGTCAAGGACGACCCGGACTACCTGCTCACGCTGGAGGACATCGCCGAGTGGGAGGCCGCCCACGGCCGCATCCCCAAGGGCGCGTGGGTGCTGATGCGCACTGACTGGTCCAAGCGCACCGACCCGGCCGAGTACCAGAACTTCGACGAGACCGGCCAGCACACACCCGGGCCGAGCACGGCCGCCGTGCGCTTCCTGGTGGAAGAGCGGGACGTGCTGGGCTTCGGCTCGGAGGCCATCGGCACCGACGCCGGCCAGGGCTACCACCTGCGCCCGCCGTACCCCTGCCACTACTACATGCACGGGGCAGGACGCTACGGCCTGCAATGCCTGTGCAACCTGGACCTGCTGCCGCCGGCTGGCGCAGTGCTGATCTGCCCACCGCTCAAGATCGAAAAGGGCAGCGGCAGCCCGCTGCGGGTGCTGGCGCTGGTGGGCTCGGCATGAGCGCGACGCCAGACCGCGGCGTCGCCGTCGTCACCGGCGGCAGCGCCGGCATCGGACAGGCCATCTGCCAGGACCTGCTGGAGGGCGGCTGGGAGGTGGTGAGCCTGGCCCGCCGCCCGGCCGACATCGCCCATGCGCGGCTGCACAGCATCGAGGTGGACCTGAGCGACCGCGCCGCCACGGCGCAGGCCGCAGCCGAGGTCGCCTCTCGCTGGCAGGTGACGACCGTCGTGCACAACGCGGGCGTGATCCGCGCCGCCCTCTTGCCGCAGGTGCAGCTGACCGACCTGGATGCGCTGGTGGACCTGCACCTGGGCTGCGCCGTGCAGCTGGTGCAGGCCGCCCTGCCGGCCATGCGTGCGGCGGGCTTCGGCCGCGTGGTGCTGCTGTCGTCCCGCGCGGCGCTGGGACTGGCCACCCGCACCAGCTATTCGGCCACCAAGGCCGGCATGCTGGGCATGGCCCGGACCTGGGCGCTGGAGCTGGGCGGCGAGGGCATCACCGTCAACGTGGTTGCGCCCGGGCCCATCCGCACCGACATGTTCTACGACGTGGTCGACGCCGGCAGCGAGAAGGAACGGGCGCTGGCGGCCAGCGTGCCCGTCAGGCGGCTGGGCGAGGCGGCCGATGTGGCACGGGCCGTGCGTTTCTTCGTAGAGCCGGCCAACAGCTTCGTGACCGGACAGGTGCTCTACGTGTGCGGAGGCACCAGCGTGGGGAGCTTGGCGCTCTAGGCCGTGCATCGGCGCACCATGCTGCGCCACGACTTTCCACCATGAGGACAGTCCCCTTGCAACGCCTGGATGTGCTCGCTAGGATTGTTTAAGACTAAATAATTGATAAGTCATGTGCCAATGCGACAGCCGCAGGAGTGTGGAAGAGGCGGCCCGTCGACATCGGCGTTGTTCCACCGTGTTGCCACCGAAAAGATGGAGTTCGCGATGAAGTTGATGAAGTCACTACGTCCCCTGCGCAGCCTGGCTGCCCTGGCCTGCGCCACGCTGCTGGGGGCCACGGCCCCCGCCGCACTGGCGGCCGACTACAAGGTCGGCTTCATCACCTCGCTGTCGGGCCCCGTCTCGTCGCTGGGCATCCCCTACCAGAAGGGCATGGCCGCGGCGCAGGCCTTCAAGGCCGACATCGACGGCAAGAAGGTGCAGGTCATCCAGCTCGACGATGCCTCGGACCCGAGCACCGCGGCCCGCAACGCCCGCAAGCTGATCGACGAGGACAAGGTCGACGTCATCATCGGCACGGCCGGCTCGCCGGGCGCGCTGGCCATCGCCGCCGTGGCGCGCGAGACGAAGACGCCGCTCATCTCCATCGCCAACGCCAACCTGGCGGGCGAGGAGGGCGCCTGGATGGTCACGCTGCCCCAGCCCGCGCCGCTCATGATCAGCGCCGTGGTGGATCGCATGAAGAAGTCCGGCGTCAAGACGGTGGGCTACATCGGCTTCTCCGACGCCTGGGGCGACCTGGTGTACGACGCGCTGCAGAAGAGCGCCGAGCCGGCCGGCATCAAGGTCGTTTCCAACGAACGCTATGCGCGCGCCGATTCGTCGGTGACGGGCCAGGTGCTCAAGATCGTGGCGCTGCGGCCCGACGCCGTGCTCACCGGCACCTCCGGCACGCCCGGCGCGCTGCCCTACCTGGCGCTGGCCGAGCGCGGCTACAAGGGCCAGATCTATGGCACCCATGCGCTGATCAACCCCGACTTCGTGCGCGTGGGTGGCGCCGCGGTCGAAGGCCTGCTGGCCCCCACCGGCCCGGTGATCGTGGCCGAGCAGCTGCCGGCCGACAACCCGATCCGCAAGGTGTCGATGGACTTCCGCGGTGCCTACCAGAAGGCCAACGGGGCGGTGCCCACCGATGCCTTCTCGGCCTACACCTTCGACGCCTGGCTGATCTTCCTGGACGCCGCCAAGCGCGCCTCGGCGCAGGCCGAAGCGGGCACCCCGCAGTTCCGCGTGGCGCTGCGCGACGCCATCACCTCTACCCGCGAGCTGGTCGGCACGCACAGCATCTACAACTTCAAGCCCACCGACCGCTATGGCTCGGACGAGCGCTCGCGGGTCATCGTGCGGCTCGAAAAGGGCCAGTGGAAGCTGGTGCCCTGAGGGCCTGACGCTTTTTTTCCACGCCGCTGCCGCGGCGGGATGCCGCCGTGTCCACGGTGCGGGCGGCTGGGTCCTGCCGCCTGACACCTTCCTTTCCTGTTGTCCTTGTTCCTGCTGGAGCCTATCGCGATGGCCTCTCGTCTGCTTCGTCCTCTCGCCCTGCTGGGCGCCTCGGCCTTCACCGTCGGCGCCCTTGCGGCCGACCTCAAGGTGGGCGTCATCAGCTCGCTATCCGGCCCGGTGTCGGCGCTGGGCATTCCCTATGAGAAGGGCATCCGCGCTGCCCATGCGCAGATGCCCACCATCGCCGGCCGCAAGGTCGAACTGATCGTGCTGGACGACGCCTCCGACCCCACCACGGCCGGCCGCAATGCCCGCAAGCTGGCCACCGAGGACAAGGTCGACGTGCTCATCGGCACCTCGGGCGTGCCCGGCGCCATGGCCATCGCCGCCGTGGCGCGCGAGCTGAACGTGCCGCTGATCTCGCCCACGCCGGTGTCGCTGCCGGGGGCCGAGAACGGCTGGACGGTGTCGGTGTCGCAGCCCTTCGAGCTGATGGTCGCCGCCGTGGTCGACAAGATGAAGGCCGCGGGCGTGAAGACGGTGGCCTTCATCGGCTTCTCCGACGCGCTGGGCGACCTGGCCTACGACTCGCTGGTCAAGAGCGCAGGCGAGGCCGGCATCAAGGTGGTGGCCAACGAGCGCTATGCGCGCACCGACAGCTCGGTGGCGGGCCAGGTGCTCAAGATCGTGGCCCAGCGGCCCGACGCGGTGTTCGCCGGCAACTCGGGCACGCCCGGCGCGCTGCCCTACCTGGCGCTGGCCGAGCGCAACTACAAGGGCCGCATCTACGGCACGCACGGCCTGATCAACGCCGACTTCGTGCGCGTGGGCGGCAAGTCCATCGAGGGCCTGGAAGTGCCCAGCGGCCCGGTGCTGGTGGCCGAGCAGCTGCCGGCCGACAACCCGATCCGCAAGGTGTCGATGGACTTCCGCGCGGCCTACCAGAAGGCCAATGGCGCGCCGCCGGCGGACGCCTTCTCGTCGTACACCTATGACGCCTACCTGCTGCTGGCCAATGCCGCCGCGCGCGCCAAGGGCGAGCCCGGAACGCCGGCCTATCGCCAGTCGCTCAAGGACGCCATCGTCGCCACCCGCGAGCTGGTCGGCACGCATGGCATCTACAACTTCACGGCCGACAGCCGCTACGGCTCCGACAAGCGCGCGGTGGTGATCGTGCGCATGGAAAAGGGCCAGTGGAAGCTGGTCCCCTGAGCCTTGCCCCAGGACGCCCGGCCATGACCGCCTACCGCCATGACCCCGCCGCGATCCAGGCCCTGGTGCAGGACCGGCGCGTGCACCGCGACCTGTACCTGAGCCAGGAACTCTTCGAGCTGGAGCAGGAGCGCTTCTTCGCCCGCACCTGGCAGTTCGCCGGCCATGCGAGCGAAGTGCCCGCGGCGGGCGACTACTGCACGCGCGAGATCGCGGGCCGCCCCCTGCTGATGGTCCGGCAGGCCCATGCCAGCGTCGGCGTCTTCTACAACCGCTGCGCCCACAAGGGCGCCCAGCTGGTCACCGAAGCGCACGGCAACACGGGCCGCTTCTTCCGCTGCCCCTACCACGCGTGGACCTACAAGCTGGACGGCGCGCCGCTGGCGCTGCCGCTCAAGGCGGGCTACGAGGGCACGGGCCTGGCGCAGTGCGAGTCGGGGCAGGGCCTGCAGCCGGTGGCCGGTGTGGCGGTGTACCGCGACTTCGTATTCGTGCGGCTGGCGAAGGATGGCCCGGGCTTCGACGAGTACTTCGGCGGCATCCTGCAGGTGATCGACAACATGGTCGACCGCTCGCCCGAGCGCCGGCTGACGGTGGCGGGCGGCGTGCTGCGCAACGTCATCCACTGCAACTGGAAGATGTACCTGGAGAACATCAACGACACGGTGCATCCCATGTCCACCCACGAGTCGGCCACGCAGGCGGCCAGCGCGCTGTGGAAGGACCAGCCCGCCGACGCGCCCAAGCCGATGGCCATGGAGCAGATCCTGCCATTCGGCTCGGGCTACGACTTCTTCGACCGCATGGGCGGGCGGGTGTACCCCAACGGTCACAGCGTGCTCGGCACGCGCTTCAGCATCCATTCCAACTACGCGCAGCTGCAGGACTACGAGGACGCGCTGCGCGGCGCCCTGGGCGAGGAGCGCGCCAACGACGTGCTGCAGCGCTCGCCGCAGAACGCGGTGCTCTTTCCCAGCCTGTCGGTCAAGGGCTCGCCGCAGGCCATCCGCGTGATCCGCCCGTTGGCGGCGGACCGCACGCTGGTCGAGGCCTGGAGCTTCCGCGCAGAGGGCGCGCCCGAGCTGCTGCTGCAACGTTCGATGAACTACAACCGGCTGGTCTTCTCGCCCATGTCGGTGGTGGCGCACGACGACGTGCACCTGTTCGAGAGCATGCAGCAGGGCCTGCGTGGCGAGGGCAACGAATGGGTCAGCCTGCACCGCGGCTTCGCCGAGGGCGAGCGCAGCGACGCGGTCGAAGAGACCAGCGGGACGGACGAGCGCCTGATGCGCAACCAGTTCCGTGCCTGGGCCCGGTGGATGGGGGAGGCCGCATGACACTCGCCGCCGAGGACTTCGTGGTCCATGAAGCCGAACTGATCGACGACCGCCGCTGGGACGACTGGCTGGCCCTCTTCGCACCCGATGGCCGCTACTGGATCCCGCTGCAGGGCGCCGCGCAGGCCGACGACCAGACCCACAACGCGCTGGCGCTCGAAGACCGGCTGCTGCTCGAACTGCGCGTCAGGCGACTGCACAGCCCGCGCGCCCATTCGCAGCATCCGGCCAGCCGCTGTCAGCATGTGCTGCAGGCGCCGCGCCGCCTGCCGCCCTGGCAGCACGAAGTCGAGGCCGTGCGCCTGCGCACCGCCTTCCTCTACATCGAGTCGCGTGGCCCACAGCAGGTGCAGCTGGCCGGCCACTGCGTCCACACGCTGGTGCCCGGCGGGCCGCTGGGCTGGCTGATCCGCGAGAAGCGGGTCAACCTGCTCGATGCGGGGCAGCCGCTGCCGGCCATCCAGTTGTTTGTCTAGTCCTTCCGTCCTTTTTCTCCCAAGCAGGAGTTTTCATGAAGAAGATGCTGATGTCCCTCGGCCGCTGCGCGCTGGCCGCCGGTGCTCTGGCCGCCGCCGCGGTCGCCGCCCATGCGGCCGACCTCAAGGTGGGCCTGAGCGTGTCGCTCTCCGGCCCGAACTCGTCGCTGGGCGTTCCCTACGCCAAGGGCATGCAGGCCGCGCTGGCCTACAAGGGCGAGATCGCCGGCCGCAAGGTGCAGCTCATCGTGCTCGATGACGGCTCGGACCCCACCACCGCCGGCCGCAATGCGCGCAAGCTGGTGGAGGAGGACAAGGTCGACGTGCTCATGGGCACCTCGGGCGTGCCCGCGGCCATCGCCATGGCGCAGGTGGGCCGCGATGCCAAGGTGCCGATGATCGGGCTCACACCCATCCTGCTGAACCCGGCGGACAACGCCTGGGTGATGACGGTGGCTCAGCCCACGCAGCTGATGATCGACGCCGTGGTGCAGCGCATGAAGAAGGACGGCGTGCGCACCGTCGGCTACATCGGCTTCTCCGACGCCTGGGGCGATCTGGTCTTCACCGCGCTCAACAAGGCCGCGGGCGATGCCGGCATCCAGGTGCTGGGCAACGAGCGCTATGCACGCTCTGACCAGTCGGTCACCGGACAGGTGCTCAAGCTGCTGGCCATGCGGCCCGATGCGGTGATGACCGGCGGCGCCGGCACGCCGGGCGCCTTGCCCTTCCTGGCCCTGGCCGAGCGCGGCTTCAAGGGCAAGGTCTATGGCCAGCACGGCCTGATCAATCCGGACTTCGTGCGCGTGGTCGGCGCGGCCGGGCAGGGCGCGCTGATGCCCACCGGGCCGGTCATCGTGGCCGAGCAGCTGCCGGCCGACCATCCGACCCGCAAGATGGGTCTGGCCTTCCGCGACGTCTACCAGAAGGTCAACAACGCGCCCACCAGCGATGCCTTCTCGGCCTATTCCTTCGACGGCTGGCTGGTGTTCGCCGATGCCGCCCAGCGCGTGCTGGCCGCCGGCAAGGGCGAGCCGGGCACGCCCGAATTCCGCCTGGCCCTGCGCGACGCCATCTTCAGCACCCGCGAGGTGGTGGGCACGCATGGCGTCTACAACTTCAAGCCCGGCGACCTGTACGGCGTGGACGAGCGCGCCCGCGTGATCGTCACGCTGGACAAGGGCCAGTGGAAGCTTGCCCCCTGAATGCCATCCAGGGAGCGCACCCGATGACACAGCCCACCGCAAACGCACGAAGGACCCCCCGATCATGACCTGGGACGTGGCCCTCATCCTGGGCATGGACGGATTGGCCAATGGCGCCATCTACCTGCTGGCCGGCATCGGACTGGTGCTGATCTTCTCGGTCACGCGGGTGGTGTTCGTGCCCTTCGGCGACATCGCGGCCTTCGCCGCGCTGACGCTGGCCGCCTTCGAGACCGGCAAGCTGCCGCCCACCATCGGCATGGTGATCTTCCTGGCCGCGCTGGCCTTGCTCACGGAAGTGGGCAGCCTGCTGCGCAAGGGCGAGGCGCGGCACATCCCGAAGGCCCTGCTGCTGTGGGGCGTGCTGCCGCTGGTGCCGTGCGCCATCGCATGGGCGGCGGCGCGGGCCGGCGTGCCCGCGGCGCTGCAGATCGTGGCGTCGGTGCTGCTGGTGGTGCCGGTGGCACCGCTGCTGGCGCGGGTGGTGTTCCAGCCCATCGCCGATGCCTCGGGGCTGGTGCTGCTGATCGTGTCGCTGGCACTGCACTTCCTGCTCTCGGGCCTGGGACTGCTGTTCTTCGGGCCCGAAGGCTCGCGCACCGGTGCGCTGACCTCGGCCTCCTTCACCCTGGGCGACGGCTTCACGGTCAGCGGCCAGGTGGTGCTGATGGTGAGTGCGGCCATCGTGCTCAGCGGGCTGTTCTTCCTGGTGTTCGAGCGCACCGTCACCGGCAAGGCGCTGCGCGCCACGGCCGTCAACCGCACCGGTGCGCGGCTGGTGGGCATCCGCCCGGCACGTACCGCGCTGCTGGCCTATGGCTGCGCCTCGCTGCTGGCAGGGCTGATCGGCGTGCTGATCGCGCCGGTGACGACCATGTACTACGACTCGGGCTTCATCATCGGCCTCAAGGCCTTCGTCGCGGCCATCATCGGCGGGCTGGTGAGCTACCCGGTGACGGCCATCGGCGCGCTCGCCGTGGGCATCATCGAGAGCTTCGCCTCCTTCTGGAGCGGGGCGCTCAAGGACGTGATCGTGTTCAGCCTGCTGATCCCGGTGCTGATGGCGCGCTCGTACATGGCGCGCCACCACGAGGAAGAAGCCGAGGAGATCGACCAATGAAGCGTGGCACTTCCGCAATCCTCATCGCAGCGGTGGCCGTCCTGCTGGCCCTGGTGCCGGCGGTGGCCGGCAGCTTCACCGTCTCGCTGCTCAACGACATCGGCATCGGCGCCCTGGTGGCGCTGGGGCTGGTGCTGCTCACCGGTGTGGGCGGTGCCACCTCCTTCGGGCAGGCGGCCTTCGTGGGCATCGCGGCCTATTCCACGGCCTGGCTCACCACGGCACAGGGCCTCTCGCCCTGGCTGGGGCTGCCCTTCGCGCTGCTGCTCACCGGCCTGTCGGCGCTGGCCATTGGCGCGCTCACGCTGCGGCTGGGCGGGCACTTTCTGCCGCTGTCGACCATCGCCTGGGGGCTGTCGATCGCGCTGCTGTTCGGCAACGTGGACGGGCTGGGGCGGCACACAGGCCTGTCCAACATTCCGCCGCTGCGCATCGGCAGCTGGGCGCTGTCGGATCCGCGCTCCATCTACTACCTGATCTGGGCCATCGTGGGCCTGGCTTGCCTGTTCAGCCACAACCTGCTCAATTCGCGGCCGGGCCGTGCCATCCGCGGGCTGCGCGGTGGAGCCACGCTGCTGGCGAGCGTGGGGGCCGATGCCTACCGCGTCAAGCTCACGCTGTTCGTCACGGCGGCGCTGTTCGCGGGGCTGGCGGGCTGGCTGTATGCCCACATGAACCGCTTCGTCAGCCCCTCGCCCTTCGACGTGCGGGCCAGCATCGAGTACCTGCTGATGGCCATGGCCGGCGGCCTGGGCAGCCTGGCGGGTGCGCTGGTCGGCGCGGGCCTGGTGCTGGTGCTCAAGAACGTGCTGCAGGACGTGCTGCCCCTGGTCACCCAATGGGCCGGCCAGCTGGAGGCCGTGACCTTCGCGGCCCTGTTCATCGCGCTGCTGCACTTTGCGCGCGGCGGCGTGATGGGCTTCGTGCGGCGCTGGCGGCTGCGGGGCGGCACGCGCGGGCCCGTGGCCACGGCAGAGCTCGCCGCACCGGTGGCGCCCCTGCCGCAGCGTGCCATGCCGGCACGCGGCACGCCGCTCCTGTCGGTGCAGGGTGCGGTCAAGCGCTTCGGCGGGCTGGTGGCGGTCAACGACGTGAGCTTCGATGTGCAGGCTGGCGAGATCGTGGGTCTGATCGGGCCCAACGGCGCCGGCAAGTCGACCATGTTCAACCTGCTCACGCGGACGGCGCAGATGACCTCCGGCCGGGTGCAGTTCCTGGGCCAGGACATCAGCGCGATGCAGCAACGCGACGTGGCCCGACTGGGCCTGGCGCGCACCTTCCAGCACGTCAAGCTGCGGCCGCACATGAGCCTGCTGGACAACGTGGCCCTGGGCGCCCATGCGCGTGCGGGTGCCGGCGTGCTGCGCGCCGGCCTGCGGCTGGACCGGCAGGAGGAGCGCCAGATCCTGCAGGAGGCCCAGCGCCAGCTGGACCGCATCGGCCTGGGCGACAGGGCGCACGAGATGGCCGGCGCCCTGCCGCTGGGCACGCAGCGCATCCTGGAGATCGCCCGCGCCCTGGCCGCCGACCCGGTGCTGCTGGTGCTGGACGAGCCCGCCGCGGGCCTGCGCCGCAAGGAGAAGATGGCCCTGGGCGATCTGCTGCGCAAGCTGCGTGACGAGGGCGTGACCATCCTGATCGTGGAACATGACATGGACTTCGTGATGAAGCTGGTGGATCGCCTGGTGGTGATGAACTTCGGCTCCAAGCTGGTCGAGGGCGTACCCGCCGCAGTGCGTGCCGATGAGCGCGTGCAGGCGGCCTACCTGGGGAGCACGGTATGAGCGGTACGCCCATGCTGGAGATCGCCGACCTGCACGTGGGCTACGGCCAGGTCGAGGCGGTACGGGGTGTCTCGCTGGCCCTGCAGCCGGGGCAGATCATCTCGGTCATCGGGCCCAACGGCGCGGGCAAGACCACGCTGCTGGCCGCGGCCATGGGCCTGCTGCCTTCGCGCGGCACCCTCCGCTTCGAGGGCGAGGACCTGGCCGGGCTCGACGTCGAATCGCGCGTGGAGCGCGGCCTGTGCCTGGTGCCGGAGAAGCGCGAGCTCTTCGGCGAGCTCACCGTGCTGGACAACCTGCGCCTGGGTGCCTATTCGCGCCGCCTGCGCTCGGACGCGCTGCGCCAGCGCCTGGACGGCGTGTACGCGCGCTTTCCGCGCCTGGCCGAGCGCCGCGGGCAGCGGGCCGACACGCTCTCGGGCGGCGAGCGGCAGATGCTGGCCGTGGGCCGCGCACTCATGTCCGCGCCGCGCCTGCTGATGCTCGACGAGCCCAGCCTGGGGCTGGCACCGCTGATCGTGCAGGAGATCCTGTCCATCGTGCGCCAGTTGCGCGAGGACGGTGTCTCGATCCTGCTGGTGGAGCAGAACGCCCGCGCCGCGCTGGAAAGCTCGGACTTCGGCTACGTGCTGGAGACGGGCGAGGTGGCCCTCTCGGGCGACTCGGCGGCCCTCGCGGACGACGAGCGCGTGCGCGCGACCTACCTGGGCGGCGGCACCCATGACGAGGACTGAGGCCGACGCGCTGCTGCCGGTCGCGCAGCGCACGCTGCCGCAGATGCTGCGGCGGCAGGCCGAGCGCTTCGGCGACGCGCCGGCCGTGCGCATCGGCGGCCAGCACTGGCGGCACGCCGAGGTGCCGCACCGGGCCGCGGCCCGGGCCGGTGCGCTGCAGGCCGCGGGCATCGCGCGCGGCGACCGCGTCGCTCTCCTCGCGGGCAACCGGCCGGAGTTCCTGGAAGCCTTCCTCGGTTGCGGCTGGGTCGGCGCAGTGGCGGTGCCGGTCAACACCGCGTCCATGGGGCCGCAGATCGAATACTTCCTCGCGAACAGCCAGGCGAAGCTGCTGGTCATCGAGGCGCAGTACCTGCCCCGGCTGGCCACGGCCGACCTGGCGCGCACGTCGCTGAAGCGCATCTGGGTGCTGCAAGGCGAGGGCGATGCGGCCGCCGTCGACCTGCCGGGGCTGACCGTCGAGGCCTGGCCCGCGCCCGGCGAAGAAGTCGCCGCGGCAGAGACCGGCCCGGCCGACACGCTCGCCATCCTCTACACCTCGGGCACGACCGGCCCGTCCAAGGGCGTGCTGTGCCCGCATGCGCAGTACTACTGGTGGGGCGTCAACAGCCTGCGCGTGCTGGGCGTGCGGGCCGACGACGTGCTGTGCACCACGCTGCCGCTGTTCCACATCAATGCGCTCAACACCTTCGCGCAGGCCTGCCTGTCGGGCGCCGAGGTGGTGTTCGAAGGCCGCTTCTCGGCCTCCGGTTTCTGGCCAGCCATGCAGGCCTGCGGTGCCACCGTGGTCTACCTGCTGGGCGCCATGGTGCCGATCCTGCTGGCGCAGCCGGAAGGCGAGGCCGAGCGCCAGCACCGCGTGCGCATCGGCCTGGGCCCTGGCGTGCCGGGCGCGGCGGGCGAGGCCTTCGCGGCCCGCACCGGCGTGCGGCTGCTCGAAGGCTATGGTTCCACCGAAACCAACTTCGTCATCGCCACCGCGCCCGACTCGCCGCGCGGCGGGGTGATGGGCTGGGTGCTGCCCGGCTTCGAGGCTCGCGTGGCCGACGAGCACGATGCCGAACTGCCCGACGGCCAGGCCGGCGAGCTGCTGCTGCGCGCCCACGAGCCGCACGCCTTTGCCAGCGGCTACTTCAACATGCCCGACAAGACCGTCGAGGCCTGGCGCAACCTGTGGTTCCACACCGGCGACCGCGTGGTGCGCGAGGCCGACGGCGCCCTGCGCTTCGTGGACCGCATCAAGGACGCGATCCGCCGCCGTGGCGAGAACATCTCCTCCTTCGAGGTGGAGCAGGTGCTGCAGAGCCACCCCGCCGTGGCGACCGTGGCCGTGTACCCGGTGCGCTCCGAGCTGGCCGAGGACGAGGTGATGGCCGCGCTGATCCTGCGCGAGGGCCAGGCGCCCGCGCCGCAGGAGCTGGCCGACTGGTGCGAGGCGCGCCTGCCGTACTTCGCCGTGCCGCGCTGGTTCGACATCGTCGAAGACCTGCCGCGCACCGAGAACGGCAAGGTGCAGAAGTACAGGCTGCGCGAACGCGGCGTGACGCCGAGCGCGTGGGAGCGGCCGCCACAGCCCCGCGCCCGCAGGGCCTGAGCATGGCCGCCGCGCCCGTCGCTGTCGCCCTCGCTGCCGCGCCCGCGCTGGCCGGCCGGGTGGCCCTGGTGACCGGCGCGGCGCAGGGTCTGGGCCTGGCCATCGCCCGCGCCCTGGGCGAAGCGGGCGCGCGGCTGGTGCTGGCCGATTCGCAGCCCGCCGTGCAGGAGGTGGCCGCGGCCTTCGCCGCCGATGGCCTGGCGGCCCACGCCGTGGTCGCCGATGTCGCCACCGAGGCCGGCTGGCAGCGGATGCTGCAGGCCGGCTGCGATGCGCATGGCTTCGTGGACGTGCTGGTCAACAACGCGGCACGCACGGCCTCCACGCCCTTGTGGGACATCTCGGTGGAGGAATGGGACGCCCTCATGGCGGTCAACCTGCGCGGCTGCTTCCTGGGCTGCCGGGCGCTGGGCGCCCACATGCGCGCGCGCGGCGAGGGCGGGCGCATCCTCAACATGGCGTCGCTGGCCGGTCAGCAGGCCAGCGCGGCCACCGGTCTTCACTATGCCGCCTCGAAGGCCGGCATCCTCGCGCTCACGCGGGGCTTCGCCACCGAACTGGCGCCCGATCGCATCACCGTCAATGCGCTGGCGCCGGCGGCCATCCGCAGCCCCGCCCTGGACGGCCTGCCCGAAGTCCGACAACAGGCGCTGCTGGGCGCCATTCCCCTGGGCCGCTTCGGCGAGCCGGAGGAAGTCGGCGCCGCGGCCGTCTTCCTGGCCTCGGGGGCGGGCGCCTTCATCACCGGTGCCACGCTCGACGTGAACGGTGGGCGGCTCATGCGATGAGCGCCGATCCCGACGCGCCGCCCGGGCCCGCCGCCCCCGGCTATGCTCACCCGACCCGAGAACGAATGACAGTGCCACAGAGAGAAGAAGACAGCATGGCCACCCATTCCAAGCATTTCCGCCTGGTCCAATCGCTGGGCGACGAACACATCGGTCTGGAGGCCCGTGCCCAGGCCGACGACCACCTGGACACCAAGATCTGGCTGCGCCTGCTCGCCTGCAGTACCCAGATCGAGCAGCAGATCCGCCAACAGCTGCGCACCCGCTTCGGCACCACGCTGCCCCGTTTCGACTACCTGGCCCAGCTCGACCGCTATCCGGAGGGGCTGCGCATGAACGTGCTGTCGCGCTACCTCATGGTGACGGGCGGCAACGTGACGGGACTGACCGATCAGCTGGTGAAGGAAGGCCTGGTGGAGCGGATCGACGACCCGGAGGACCGCCGCTCCTGGCGCGTGTGCCTGACCGACAAGGGCCGCACCGACTTCGCCGCCATGGCGGCCGAGCACGAGAAATGGCTGATCGCCATGTTCCAGGACCTGCCGGCGGCCAGCAAGGAGGCGCTGTACGAGCACCTGGGCCGCCTACGCGTGCACCTGGTCCAGAAGCCCGCCGAGGCTGCGGCCGATCGTGCCGGGGCCAAGGCCCGCACCAGCCGCAAGGCGCCACGCTGAGGCGACGAAGGACCGGTCAGAACAGACGCGCGATCAGCACGCCGACGACCGTGATCCCGGCCAGAGCGAGAAGGGTCATGCCGACCCGGTTGGCACGTTGCTTGGCACGAAACTGTTTGTGATCCATGGGCGTCACGCATCGCAGATGGCCAGCTCCCCGCCGTGGTGCCGAACCCAGCATGCTTCATTGCAAAGGCCGGCAGCGTATCCGAAAGATGAATGCTTTCGGCTGACGCTAAGGATTTATTGACATGCTGGAGCAAATGTCTCTGCGGCGGCGAAGCATGGCTAGCAAAAATGACGCCAGCGTGGCCGCGCTTCGCCTGCCGTGCAGACCGCGTCGGATCAGCCAGCGGGCGGGGCCAGCACCTCGGGATTGACGAGGTTGCGCGGCTGCCCCTGGGCAAAGGCGACGATGTTGTCGAAGGCCGTGCCGAAGTAGTGCTCGTAGTTGTCGCGCTCCACATAGCCGATGTGGGGCGTGCACAAGGCGTTGGGCAGCGACAGCAGCGGATGGCCGCCCTGCAGCGGCTCCGTGTCCTGATCGAACACGTCCACCGCGGCGAAGCCCGGTCGCCCGGCGCGCAGCGCGTCGACCAATGCGCCGTCCTCGATCAGTTCGGACCGGCTGGTGTTGACGAGCACCGCGCTCGGCTTCATGCGCGCCAGGTCGGTGCGGGTGACGAGGCCCTGGGTCTGCGGCACCAGACGCACATGCAGGCAGATCGCATCGCTCTGGGCGAAGAAGGCCTCGCGCGAGGGGGCCACCTCGAAGCCGTCGGCCCGTGCTGCCGCGGTGGAGGCCTCGCGGCCCCATACCCAGACCTGCATCCCGAAGGCCCGGCCATAGCGCGCCACCTGGCTGCCGATGCGGCCATAGCTCCAGATGCCCAGCCGCTGGCCGAAGAGCTGCTGGCCGAGGTGGCCCTGCCAGAGACCGGCCCGCAGGCGGTTGGCCTCGTCCACCAGGTGCCGCCGGCTCGCCAGCAGCAGCGTCCAGGTGAGCTCGGCCGTCGCAGCGCCCGAACCGCGCCCGTCCGCCACGGCCACGCCGCGGGCGGTGCAGGCCGCCACATCCACATGGCCGGCCACCTTGCCGGTCTGGCTGATGAGGCGCAGGCGGGGCAGGCGGTCCAGCAACGCGGCGCCGATGCGCGTGCGCTCGCGGGTGAGCACGACGGCGTCGAAGTCCTGAAGCCGCGCGGCCAGGGCGGCCGTGTCGTTCAGCGTGTCGTGGAACACCGTGACCTCGTGGCCGGCCAGCTTGCCGAAGCAGGCCAGGCTGCGCACGCAGTCCTGGTAGTCGTCTGGAATCGCGATGCGCATGGGCGTCTCAGTCGAGTTTGATGCCGAGTTCGGCAATGGTCTTGCGCCATTGCACCAGGTCCTTGCGGATGATCTCGCCGTATTCGGCCGGCGGCATGCCGCCGGGCTCGATGCCCTGGGCCTTGAACATGGCGCGCAGGTCTGGCGCGGCCAGGGCGGCCTTCACTTCCTTGTAGAGCGTGTCGATCACGGGCGCGGGGGTGCCGGACTTCAGGAGCAGGCCGTACCAGCCATGCACGTCGAAGCCTGGATAGCCCTGCTCGGCCACGGTGGGCACCTGGGGCAGTCCCTCGAAGCGCTTGGACGGGGCCACCGCGAGGGCCCGCAGCTTGCCGGCCTGGATCTGGCCGAGCGCACTGCTCATGTCCAGGAACATGAACTGCACCCGCCCGCCCAGCAGGTCCTGCACGGCCGGTCCGGCACCGCGGTAGGGCACGTGCGTGGCCTGGATGCCCGCGCGCTGTGCGAACAGGGCTCCGGCCAGATGCGCGGAGGTGCCGATGCCCGACGAGGCATACGAGAGGCTGCCGGGGGTCTGCTTGCCCATCCTGACCAGCCCCTGGAGATCGGTGGCCGGGAAGTCGGGCTTGACCACCAGCGCATGCGGAATGAAGCCGACGACCGTGACCGGGCTGAAGTCCTTCAGCGTGTCGAAGGGGTAATTCGGCATCAGCGCCGGGTTGGTCACGGCCAGGATCGAGGGCATGACCATCGTGTAGCCGTCGGCCGGGTTGCGCCCGATCTCGCTCATGCCGATCACGCCGCCGCCGCCCGGCTTGTTGTCCACGATGAAGGGCTGGCCGGTGGACTGGTTCATGGCCTTGGCGATGGCGCGGGCCATCAGGTCCGTGGGCCCGCCGGCCGCGAAGGGCACGACGATGCGCACCGGCCGGGAAGGAAAGGGCTCCTGGGCCCAGGCGGCGGGCCAGGCGGCGCCGAGGGCGGCGGCCTGGATCAGCGCGCGGCGGCGAAGCAGTGGATTCGGGGCGTGGATGTCCATCGATGTCTCCTGGTCGGGCAGGCATGCTTGGCCTGCACCCGTTCTGCAGAGCAGCTTAGGCGACACGTGGGCGGCGGGCCAGCCGGCCGTTCCAGTCAGTGGAATCCGCCCGTGGGTCGGTCCGCCGTCGTCAGTGCACGTTCACGCCGGGCAGCAGGTCCAGGTGGAGCCACTGCTGGAATGCTGCATAGCTCAGTGGCGTGTTGACCTTGGCGTCGGGGCGGTTCTGCTGCCAGTGCGCCCAGGCCCTGCCGGTGGCCGGGTCGTACACCAGCTTGAAGAGGTGCGAGGGCACGCGCACGCCATTGGGGCCGATGGCCCGCTGGTCGGCAAAGACGGGACCGGTGATCACGTGCACATCGCCCTGGGCCCGCATCACGTACTTGCGGGTGTCCTCTTCCACCTTGGCCCACGGGCCGCTGTTCTGCCGCGGGTCCTGGGGCACCATGTTCGCCAGGCTGAAGGACTGGGCCATGGCGCGTGCCGTGGGCATGTCGGCAGCCGGCGCCATGTGGCCGCGTGCAAAGCCGGAGCCGCGGTAGTCGTCCAGGCTGGCGCGCTCGGCCGAGGGCAGCCGGGCGTCGGCGAAGAAGCGGTCCTGCCGCTCCACGTTTTTGGCGCGCAGCAGCAGGTCGCGGTTCAGGCGCTCGGCCACGTAGACGGGCGTGCGCGTCTCGCCGGAATGCAGCACGGCGAAGTTGTCGAAGCACAGGGCGCGCAGTTGGCCGCCGATGGCCACGGCCGGTGCGCGGCCGCCTGCGAAGAACTGGGGACAGCGCGCGAAATCCTGGGTGGACGCCTCGGCCGCCGGCGTGGGGGCCTTCTCGGTGGGGACAGGCGGGTTGCCCCGCGTGCTGCGGGTATGCCGGTCGACGTTGCCGCAGGCGCCCAGCAGTGCGGCAGCGACCAGGGCGGCGGTAAAGCGTGAAGGGAATGAAAGAAGAAAGAAACGTTTGTTTAGATTCGCCATGAGGGCGGCGAGTCTAAAGAGGCCGGCTCAGCAGGGTGCGCCATGCGGAATCCCGCCGCCGTCAACCAGGCCCTAGCGCCTTCCAGCCGCCGCGCTCGGCGAAGCCCCGAATAAGCTTCCTCGATAAAAGTATTTGAAGCTTGCATGCTTCATGCTTGATCATTCGCAAATCGGATGATCAAGAACCTCGATATTCGCCAGCTCGACGCCTTCGCCGCCGTGATGTCCTCCGGGAGCATCACGGGCGCGGCGCGCCTGCTCGACCGCTCACAGCCAGCCGTCACCCGCCTGATCCACGAGCTGGAGGCGGCGGCCGGCTATGCGCTCTTCACCCGCCACGGGCCCCGCGTGGCGCCGACGGCGGAGGGCTTCCAGCTCTTCGAGGAGGTGCAACAACTGCTGGGCGACTGGCGCCGGCTGCAGCAGCGGGTGGACGAGATCGGCCGCGGCGGCGCCCAGCCGCTGGTGCTGGCCGCCACCTCGGCCGCAGCGCTGGGCCTCGTCCCGGCGGCCCTGCAGGCACTGGAAGCGGGCGAGGGCACCGGCGCGGTGCGCCTGGTCAGTGGCTCGCCTGAGCGGGTGATGGAGTCGGTGCTGGCCGGCGCGGTGCAGCTCGGCGTCTCCAGCCTGCCGCTGGAACACCGCGGGCTGCAGGTGCTGTGGATCGGCGAGGCGCCCTGCATGGCCGTGCTGCCCGACGGCGATCCGCTGGCCGCGCGCGACGTCGTGCCCGCCGCCGCACTCGCGGGGCGCCGGCTGGTCACGCTGAGCAACCCTTTCCGGCTGCGCCACCGCATCGACGCGCTCCTGGGCCGTGCCGCCACCGACGTCGCCGCAACCGGTAAAAGCGCATCGGCAGGCGAGGGCGGCGCGCGCGGCACGGACGTCATCGACACCAATTCCTCCGTCAACGCCCAGGCCCTGGTGCGCGCCGGCCTGGGCATCGCCCTGCTGGATCCGCTCACGGTGCACGGCGTGCCCCTGGCTGGCGTGCAGGTGCGGCCGCTGGACGTGCACATCCCCTTCTTCTTCGGCGCCGTGGTGCCGCAGGGCCGGCCCATCACCCGCCGGGTACAGGCCCTGGCCGATGCGCTGCAGCAGGCGGCGACGCGCCTGCCCGGATTCGTCGCCCATCCCCCCGAGGCCCATGCGCAGCTGCTGCAGGCCTCGCAGGCCGAGCCTTCCTCTTCTTCCCGCCCTTGACTGAAAGCGCCCCATGAGTTCGCCTGCCCCCGATGCCTTCACGCCCCCGGCCGGCCTGCCCCACCTGGAGCAGCGGCTGCGCCAGGACCTGCTCTGGCTCGGCCTGCCGCCCAAGCACTGGGTGCCGCCCAGCGCGCACGACGGCCAGCCGGTGATCGACGTGGCCGTCATCGGCGGCGGCATGGCGGGGCTCACGCTGTCGGCCTCGCTCAAGCACCTGGGCGTGCAGGCGGTGGTGTTCGACCAGTCGCCGGCCGGCTTCGAGGGGCCCTGGGCCACCACGGCGCGCATGGAGACGCTGCGCTCGCCCAAGGAGCTGACCGGCCCGGCGCTCGGCCTGCCGGCGCTGACCTTCCGCGCCTGGTTCGAGTCGCAGTTCGGCCTCGACGCCTGGCGTGCGCTCGACAAGATCCCGCGCCTGCAATGGATGGATTACCTGCGCTGGTACCGCCAGGTGCTGCGGCTGGACGTGCGCAACCGCCAGCGCGTGGCGGCGGTGCGTCCGCGCGCCGACGGCGTGGTGCAGCTGGATCTGGTCGACGAAGGCGAGGGCGATCGCGCCCACACCGTGCTGGCGCGCCACGTGGTCATCGCCACCGGCCGTGACGGCCTGGGCGGTCCGTGGGTGCCGGACTGGGCGCATGCCCTGCCGCGCGAGCGCTGGGTGCATTCCTCGCATGCCTGGGACGGCGCCATGCTGCGCGGCAAGCGCGTGGCCGTGATCGGCGGCGGCGCCTCGGCCATGGACGCGGCGGCGACCGCGCTGGAGAACGGCGCCGCCCGCGTCGACCTGCTGATCCGCCGCCGCGAGCTGCCGCGCATCAACAAGGGCAAGGGATCGGGCAGCCCCGGCATGTCGCACGGCTACTGGATGCTGCCGGACGAATGGAAGTGGCGCTTCCGCCATTACCTCAACGTGCAGCAGGTGCCGCCGCCGCAGGGCAGCACGCTGCGGGTGTCGCGCCATGCCCAGGCGCATTTCCACCTGGGCGCGGGTGCCACCGGCGCCACGGTGCGGCCCGATGGCGTGATCCGGGTCGAGACGGCCAAGGGCCCGCTCGCGGCCGACTTCGTCATCTTCTGCACAGGCTTTCGCATCGACTGGTCGCAGCGCCCCGAGTTCGCCGGCCTGCAGCCCCATGTGCGGCTGTGGCGCGACCGCTTCGCCGCGCCCGAGGGTCAGGACGACGAGGAACTGTCCGACTCGCCAGACCTGGGTCCCCTGTTCGAGTTCCAGCCGCGCGAGCCCGGCAGCTGCCCGGGCCTGGAGCGCATCCATTGCTACAACTATGCCGCCGCGCTGTCGCAGGGCGCCGGTGCGGGCGACATCCCGCAGATCACCGACGGCTCGCAGCGCCTGGCCCGCGGTCTGGCCGGCCAGCTGATGGTGGAGGACGCCGACGCGCATTACGCCGCCATGCAGCGCTATGCCGAGCCCGAGCTCGAAGGCCACGAATGGACCGAGGCCACCTTCCCGGTCTATGACGAGCAGGCTGCCCCGGCGCGCGAAGGGGCCGCGTCATGACGGGTTGGCTGTTGCGCCGGCTCGGCCAGGCGCTGCTGGTCGTGTGGGCGATGACGCTGATCGTCTTCGTCGGGCTGCACGCCATCGGCAACCCGGTGGACATCCTGATCGGCGACGACATGAACCAGGCCGAGCGGGTCGCCGCCATCGCCCGCCTGGGGCTGGACCAGCCGCTGTGGCGCCAGTACCTGTCCTTCCTCGAAGGCGCGGTGCAGGGCCAGCTGGGCAAGAGCTTCGTCTACCACGACGAGGCCATCCGCATCATCCTGGCGCGGCTGCCGGCCACGATGGAACTGGCGGTGGCCGCGCTGCTGATGGCCGTGCTCATCGGCGTGCCGCTGGGGCTGTTCGCGGGCATGAAGCCGGAGCATCCGGCCTCGCGCGCCATCATGGCCACCAGCATCGTGGGCTTCTCGCTGCCGGCCTTCTGGGTGGCGCTGATGCTGATCATGGTGTTCAGCGTGCAGCTGGGCTGGCTGCCGGCCGGTGGCCGCGGCGAGACGCGCAGCCTGTTCGGCATCGAATGGTCCTGGCTCACGCTCGACGGGCTGCAGCACCTGCTGCTGCCGGCCTTCAACCTGGCGCTGTTCAAGATCTCGCTGGTGCTGCGGCTCACGCGCGCCGGCGTGCGCGAGGTGCTGCCGCAGGACTTCGTGAAGTTCGCGCGCGCCAAGGGCCTGTCGCCGGTGCGGGTGGTGGGTGTACACGTGCTGCGCAACACGCTGATCCCGCTGGTCACGGTGCTGGGCCTGGAGCTGGGCTCGACCATCGCCTATGCGGTGGTCACCGAGACCATCTTTGCTTGGCCCGGGGCCGGCAAGCTGATCCTGGACAGCATCAATTCGCTGGACCGCCCCGTGGTGGTCGCCTACCTGATGGTGGTGGTCGTGATCTTCGTGACGCTCAACCTGGTGGTGGACGTGCTCTACCGCCTGCTCGATCCGCGCGTGCGGCTGGAGGGCGCCAAGTGAGCGCGTTGCCGACCTCTTCTTCGTCCACCGCCGCACCGAAGCCCGAACGCGGCTTCTGGTGGCGCGTGGGCAGCGACTTCCTGCAGTCGCGCGTCGCCATCGCCGGTCTGCTGATGCTGGCGGTGGTCGTCGTGGTGGCCCTGGCCGCACCGTGGATCACGCCGCAGAACCCGTACGACCTGTTGCAGCTGGACGTGCTCGACGCCCGCCTGCCGCCGGGCTCGCCGCGCGGCGAGGGCGGCTACACCTACTGGCTGGGCACCGATGGCCAGGGCCGAGACCTGTACTCGGCCATCGTCTACGGCCTGCGCATCAGCCTGGGCGTGGGCGTGGGCTCGGCCGTGATCGCCGCGGTGCTGGGCACGCTGGTCGGCCTGCTGGCCGCCTATGCGGGCGGCCGGGTCGATGCGCTGCTGATGCGGCTGGTGGACCTGCTGCTGTCCTTTCCGACCATCCTGATGGCGCTGATGATCCTGGCCTACCTGGGCAAGGGCATCACCAACGTCGTGCTCACGCTGGTGCTGCTCGAATGGGCTTACTACGCCCGCACCGCCCGCGGCCAGGCGCTGGTGGAGACGCGGCGCGAGTATGTCGATGCGGCGCGCGGCCAGGGCATTCCGCCCTGGCGCATCCTGGTTGGCCATGTGCTGCCCAACTGCCTGCCGCCGCTGCTGGTGATCGGTGCGCTGCAGGTGGCGCGGGCCATCACGCTGGAGGCGACCCTCTCCTTCCTGGGGCTGGGCGTGCCGATCACCGAGCCCTCGCTGGGCCTGCTCATCTCCAACGGCTACCAGTACCTGCTGTCCAACGAATACTGGATCAGCCTGTTCCCCGGCCTGGCGCTGCTGGCCACCATCGTCGCGATCAACCTGGTGGGCGACCAGCTGCGCGACGTCCTGAATCCGAGGTTGCAGAAATGAGCGGCGAAGCCACTCCCGTGCTGGAACTGCGCGACCTGCGCACCCGCTTCCACACCCGCGACGGCGTGCTGCCCGTGGTCGATGGCGTCTCCTTCACGCTGGGTCGGGGCCAGGTGCTGGGCCTGGTGGGCGAATCGGGCTCGGGCAAGTCGGTGACCGGCTTCTCGGTCATGGGCCTGGTCGATCCGCCCGGGCGCATCGAAGGCGGCGAGGTGCTGTTCCAGGGGCAGGACCTGCGCACGCTGCCGCCCAAAGCCTTGCGGCAGCTGCGCGGCGACCGCATCGCCATGATCTTCCAGGACCCGATGGCCACCCTGAACCCGGTGCTGCGCATCGATGTGCAGATGGTCGAGGCCGTGCGCGCCCACCGCGCCGTGGACACCGCCACCGCCCGCCGCCACGCGGCCGAGACGCTGGCACTGATGGGCATCCCCAGCCCCGAGGAGCGGCTGCGCGCCTATCCGCACCAGCTCTCGGGCGGCATGCGCCAGCGGGTGGCCATCGCCATCGCGCTCCTGCACAAGCCGGCGCTGATCATCGCGGACGAGCCGACGACGGCCCTGGACGTGACCATCCAGGCGCAGATCCTGTCGGAGATGCAGAAGCTGGTGAAGGACAGCGGCACCGCCATGATCTGGATCAGCCACGACCTGTCGGTGGTGGCGGGCCTGGCCGATGCGATCGCCGTCATGTACGCCGGCCGCATCGTGGAGATCGGCGCGGTGGACGACGTGCTCGACCGGCCGCAGCATCCCTACACCCAGGGCCTGATCGGCAGCCTGCCCAGCGCGAACCGGCGCGGCGCGCGGCTGAAGCAGATCCCGGGCATGGCGCCGCACCTGGCGCGGCTGCCCGCCGGCTGCGCCTTTGCGCCGCGCTGCCCGCGGGCCACGCCAGAGTGCCAAGCGGCCGTGCCGGCCCTCGCTGCGCCGCGGGCCGAGCTGCCTGCACACCAGGCGCGGTGCATCCATCCGGGAGTCGCTGAATGAGCGCCGTGCCTTCTTCTCCCCTCGACATGGCGCACCCGGCAGCGGCCACGCCGCTGGTCGACCTGCGCGCCATCTCCAAGCGCTTCGGCGAGCGCCACGAAGGCTGGCTGGACCGCCGCCTGCGCGCCATGGGCCTGGGCGAGGCGCCCGCCATCACCCATGCCGTGGACCATGTGGACCTGCAGGTGCAGCCCGGCGAGGTGGTCGGCCTGGTCGGCGAATCGGGCTGCGGCAAGTCCACGCTGGGCCGCATCGCCGCCGGTTTGCTGGCGCCGAGCGAGGGCGAGGTCTTCGTCGACGGCCAGGACATCGCACGGATGGATGACCGCGCCCGCCTGGCCGCGCGGCTGAAGGTGCAGATGGTCTTCCAGGATCCCTTCGGCAGCCTCAACCCACGCCTGCGCGTGGCCCGCATCGTGGGCGAGGCGGCGCGGCTGCACGGCCTGACCGACGCGGCCGGCGAGGACGACTACGTCTGCGCCCAACTCGAACGCGCCGGGCTCGACCCGTCGCTGCGCCACCGCTACCCGCACCAGTTCAGCGGCGGCCAGCGCCAGCGCATCGGCATTGCCCGCGCGCTGGCGGTGCAGCCGCGCATGCTGGTCTGCGACGAGGCGGTGGCCGCGCTGGACGTGTCGATCCAGGCGCAGATCCTCAACCTGTTCATGGACCTGCGCGAGCAGCTGGGCCTGGCCTACCTGTTCATCAGCCATGACCTGGGCGTGATCGAGCACCTGTGCGACCGCGTGGTCGTGATGTACCTCGGCCGCGTGGTCGAGTCGGCGCCGGTGGACGAGCTCTTCGCCAACCCGCGCCATCCCTACACCCGGGCGCTGCTGCAGGAGATTCCGCGCATCGACGCCCGGCGTGCGCAGTTCGCGCCCGTCCGCGGCGAGATCCCCAGCCCGCTGGCGCCGCCCAGCGGCTGCCACTTCCATCCACGGTGTCCGCACGCCATGGACCGCTGCCGTACCGAGGTGCCGCAGCTGCGCGGCATCGCCATCCATCACCAGAGCGCCTGTCACCTGGACGCCCTCTGATCGCCTCCCTTCCCGCTGTTCCCTGACGAAAGGATCGCCATGACTCCCCATTCCCTGCGCACCGCGGCCATTGCGGCCGCCGCCCTGATCGCCGCCGCCGGCGCCGCGGCGCAGAACCTCGCCATCGGCTTCGCCGACCCCGTCTCGTCGGTGGACCCGCAGCTCAACAACCATGCGGGCGACCGCTCACTGGCGCTGCATTTCTGGGACTCCCTGGTCACCTCGCGCGATGGCGGCAAGCTGGACCCGGGCCTGGCCTCCAGCTGGAAATCGCTGGACGACAAGACCTGGGAATTCAAGATCAACACCGCCATCAAGTGGCAGGACGGCACGCCCGTGTCGGCCGATGACATCGTGTATTCCTTCCAGCGCGCGCGCAGCGTGCCGGGCTCCGTCGCCTCGTACTCGGGCGCGCTGCGCTCGGTCGAATCGGCCACCGCCAAGGACGCGGGCACGCTGATCGTCAAGACCAGCACGCCCAACCCCATGCTGCCGCTGGAGATCGCCTCGATCTACGTCGTGAGCAAGCACGTGGGCGAGAAGGCACGCACCGAGGACTACAACAGCGGCAAGGCCGTGGTGGGCACCGGCCCCTACAAGTTCATCTCGTACACGCCGGGCGACCGCACCGTGTTCGAGCGCAACCCCGGCTACTGGGGCCCCAAGCCGCAGTGGGACAAGGTGACCTACCGCTTCATCAACAACGGCGCGGCCCGCACCGCGGCGCTGCTGGCGGGCGACGTGGACGTGATCGACAAGGTGGCCGTCACCGATGTGGAGAAGCTGCGCAAGGATCCGAAGGTCAGCGTCTACACCTACCCCGGCCTGCGCGTGCTGCTGCTGCAGCCCACGCTGCGCGAGGGCCCCAACGAGTTCATCACCGACAACGCCGGCAAGGTGCTCGACAAGAACCCGCTGACCGACCTGCGCGTGCGGCAGGCGCTGTCGCTGGGCATCAACCGCAAGGCCATCGTCGACCGCGTGCTGCAGGGCACCGTGACCGAGGCCAACCAGTGGATGCCCAAGAACAGCTTCGGCTACAACCCCGAGGTCAAGGACATTCCCTACAGCGCCGAGCAGGCGAAGAAGCTGCTGGCGGAGGCCGGCTATCCGCAGGGCTTCCAGATCAGCATCCACGTGCCCGGCGACCGCTACCCGCAGGCGCCCGAGACGGTGCAGGCCGTGGCGCAGTTCTGGTCGCGCATCGGCGTCAAGACCAAGGTGGAGGTGGTGCCCTGGTCGGTGTACTCCGGCCGCGCTTCCAAGAACGAGTACGCCGTCAGCGTGATCGCCTGGGGCAACGGCACCGGCGAGGCCGGCTACGGGCTGCTGCAGACCCTGGCCAGCTACGACCCCAAGCGCGGCCGCGGCATCAACAACTGGGGCCGCTACAGCAACGAGAACGTGGACAAGGCGCTGGACGCCGCCACCGTCGAGTTCGACGCGCGCCGGCGCGAAGCCATCTTCCGCCACGCGGCCAAGCTGGTGACGGACGACGTGGGCCACATCCCGCTCTTCCACTACCAGAACATCTGGGCCGCGAAGAAGGGCCTGAAGGTGGTGCCGCTGCTGAGCGACCGCACCACCGCCATGCAGGTCACCAAGACCAACTGAGGCTGAGCCGATGCTGCAAGTCACGCCCGCCGATGCGCTGATCGACGTGCCGCGGCGCATCGCGGCCGACGGGCTCGCGCCCGGTGAGCGGGTGCGCATCGAGAGCCGTACCGTGCGCGGCCCGGGCATCGCCTGGACGGCGCAGGTCGAGCTGATCGCCGATGCCGACGGCACCGTGGACCTGGGCCGCGATGCGCCGCTGGCCGGCGGCAGCTACGAGGGCGTCTCGCCCATGGGCCTGGTCTGGGCCCAGGTGCCCGAGCGCCCCGGCGCGCCGCGCGAGGTCTTCGCGGCCGAGCCCGCCGCGCCGCTCACGACCGAGCTGGTGCTCACACGCGCCGACGACAGCCGCTGGCAGGCCGCCTTCGTGCAGCGGCTGATGGCTGAGGGCGTGACGCGCCGCGAGGTGCGGGACGACGGCCTGTCGGCGACGCTCTTCCTGCCGCCCGGGCCGGGCCCGCATCCGGCGGTGATGGTGCTCAACGGCAGTGGCGGCGGCATCAACGAGCCGCGGGCGGCGCTCTATGCCTCGCACGGCTACGCGGCCCTGGCCGTGGGCTACTTCAAGTCGCCCGGCCGGCCGGACCACATCTCCGACACGCACCTCGAATACTTCGAGACGGCGCTGCAGTGGATGCATGCGCAGCTGAAGCCCGCGGGTGGTTTCGTCGCGCTGTCGGGCCAGTCGCGCGGGGGCGAGCTGGTGCTGCTGCTCGCCACGCTGATGCCCGAGATGGTTTCGGCCGTCATCGGCTACGTGCCCGGCGCCGTGGTGCACAGCGCACAGAACGCCTGCAACCCGGCCAACGGCCCCGACAGCCGCAACGGCCCTGCGTGGTGGTGGCGCGGCCAGCCGCTGCCGCACCTGTGGCAGCACAACCGCACGGCGACCTGGGTGCCCTGGGACGAAGGCCCCGAGCCCCGTCGCCATGCCCACGCGCTGCTCACCGCGCTCCAAGATGCCGAGGCCGTGGAGCGCGCCCGCATCCCTGTCGAGCGCATCCGCGGGCCGGTGATGCTGCTGTCGGCCACCGACGATGGCTCTTGGCCGTCGAGCCTCTATGGCCGCATGGTGGTCGAGCGCCTGGCCGCGCATGGCCACCCGTGGCCGGTGGAGCACCTCGACTTCGAGGGCGCCGGCCATTCCATCGTCTTCCCCTTCGTGCCGACCACGCAGCTGGCCTACGCCCACCCGGTGTCGGGGCGGCTCAGCACCAGCGGCGGCACGCCCGCCGCCAATGCGCATGCCGATGAGGCCTCCTGGGCCGGCGTGCGCGACTTCCTCCACCAGGCCACTTCGGCGGCCAAGGCCAAGCCATGACTTCTGCTGCTTCCACTCCTGTGATCCCCGACCTGATCGATTCGCTGGTGCCGCTGGCCGATGGCGCGCCGCTGCATGCCGTGCGCCACCAGCGCGACAAGGTGGTCACGGCCACGCAGGGCAGCCACGCGCGGCTGTTCGACCCGGCGCTGCCCGGCCTGAGCCTGGCCGAGCGCCTGCTGGCCGCGCACGAGATCGCGCGCCGTGCTGGCGTGACCGTGCTGGCCGAACATTACCGCTCGCAGCTGCTGGCGCTGGGCACGCCCACCGCCGCCCAGCAGGCCGCGCTCGATGGCCAGGCCGTCCCGGCCGACGACGCGCGTCTGTCCGAGATCCTGCGCTTCGCCATCGCCCTGGCCGACAAACCGGTGGAGGGCGACCAGGCCGCGCTGCTGCGCTTGCCCGCCGCCGGCATCGACACGCCGGCCGTGGTGGCGTTGGCCCAACTGATCGCCTACGTGGCCTACCAGGTGCGCGTGCTGGCCGGCCTGCAGGCGCTGGCCGCCGCAGGCGATGCGCAGGCCGCCGCACCCGCGACCACCGAGGACGCCGCGCCCTTCGTGCACCCCGCCAACCTGCCGAAGCCGGGCGAGCCGCTTCAGATCAACGGCTTCACCAGCGAGACGCTGGGCTGGAGGGCCTGGCTGCCGGTGCTGGATCTGGCCCAGGCCACGCCCGAGCAGACGGCGGTGCTGGAGACCAGCCATCCCAAGGCCAAGACCAGCGACTACTACCTGCTGCTGGTGCAGCAGCCGGCCATCCTGCAGGAGCGCTCCACCGTCTTCAACGCCATCATGTATGCGCCCGGCGGACTGTCTCGGGCCGAGCGTGAGCTGGCCAGCGCCGTGGTGTCCCGGATCAACGGCTGCGTGTACTGCGCCTCGGTGCATGCCCAGCGCTTCGAGCAGCTGGCCAAGCGCAACGACGTGATCGCGCAGGTCTTCCACGAACCGCAGGGCGCGGGCACCAATGCGCGCGAGCGGGCCATCGTGCAGGCCTCCATCACGCTCACGGCCACGCCGGCCGGCTTCGGTGCCCAGGACATTGCGCCGCTACGCGCGGCGGGCCTCTCGGACCTGGAGATCCTGGACCTGGTCCACGCCATCGCCATCTTCGCCTGGGCCAACCGGCTGATGCTCAACCTGGGCGAGCCGGTGTACGGCGGCGAGGGCTGAAGAGGCCCGACCTCGGTCAGGCCACTTCGGCGAGCGGCTCGGGAAGGTTGGCCGCGGCGATGCGCTGGCCGATCACCTCGACCAGGTGTTGCGCATCGTCCGCCACGCCCAGGAAGCGCCCGGAGCCCCAGGTGTTGAGCCAGGGCAGGCCGACGAAATAAAGCCCCGGCTCTGCGGTCACGCCGCGGCGGAAGCGTGGATGGCCGCGGCCGTCGAAGACGGGCAGGTCGATCCACCGGTAGTCGGGCCGGAAGCCGATGGCCCACACGATGCTGGTGATGCCGGCGGCCTGCAGATCGAGCAGCGTCGGGTCCGCATCGGGCTGCCAGGCCTTCTGGAAGGGCGGCTCCACCGGCGCCTCGATGCCGTTGTGGGCGATGTAGGCATCGATGTCGCGGCGGATGTTGCAGTACACCTCGTCGGCCTCGTCGAGATTGCGCGTGAGGTCGGGGCGGAAGCTCACCTGCGTACCGTGGATGTCGGCCAGCGTGCCGTACAGCCGCACGCCTTCCAGCGCGAAGCGGCGCAGGTCGATCTCGTGGCCGCCGTCGCGGCCGGTCATGTAGTGGTTGGTCTTGTGGCGGGCCTCGTCGCCCAGCGGATGGCGGTCCACCGTGAGCTTGTAGAAGCCCAGCTCGTGCAGCCACTCGGTGGATTCGCGGCCGCGGTACACGCGCGGCGAGCGCGGCGCCGAGCCCACCGCCAGGTGCACCTTGCGGCCTGCCAGGTGCAGGTCTTCCATGATCTGCACGCCGGACTGGCCGGAGCCCACCACCAGCACCTCGCCGGGCGGCAATTGCGCCGGGTTGCGGTAGTCCACGGAATGCAGCTGGGTGATGGCCGGCGGCAGGCTGTGGGCGCAGGCGGGCACGATGGGCAGGTCGTAGCCGCCGGTGGCCACCACCACATGGTCGGCCAGGCAGGTGCCGAGCGTGGTGCTCACTTCGAGTGCGCCGTCGGCATGGCGCCGCACGGACCGCACCGACACGCCCTCGATCACCGGCGGTCGCGTCCTGCGGGCGAAGGCCTCCAGGTAGGCCACGATCTCGTCGCGCAGCATGAAGCCCTTCGGGTCCGGACCGCTGTAGGGAAAGTCGGGCAGGCGGCACTGCCAGTTGGGCGTGACCAGGCAAAAGCTGTCCCAGCGCTGGTCGCGCCAGGCATGGCCGATGCGGTGTTTTTCGAGCACGACGTGCGCGATGCCGGCCTGCTGAAGGTAGTGGCTGGTGGACAGCCCGGCCTGGCCGCCGCCGATGACGACGACGGGGTAGTGCGGGGCGAGGGCAGTGGAAGCGGTCATGGGTTACTCCTTGGATAGGGACGCGGACTCGGTGGCTCAGTCCGCCGGCCCGAAGGCCACGACCTGCACCTGGGCGCCGGCCGCGCCGGCATGGCGGGCCACGCGGGCCTCGATGTCCGCCAGCTGGTCGCTGGCACGCGAGCAGGCGAAGCCGAACTTGGCCCGTACCCGGTCGTTGGCGATGCCGGTGGCCTCGCGCAGCTTCTGCAGGAAGTCGTCGAGCGCATAGGCCTGGCCGGGCGCGAAGTAGTCCTGCATCACCAGCGAGGGCGAGTAGGCGACGGTCTCGCTGGCATCGGGCCAGCGCAGGGTGTAGGTCATGGCAGGCATGGGATGGGGTCGTGGGTAGGCATGGAAGAGGTGGCCGACGCCAGGCATTGCCGGTAGACCTGCAGATGGGCGAGGGCGCTGCGCGCCCAGCTGTGCGTGTGGCAGACCGCGGGCGGCTGCGGCAGGCGCGGCTGGCTCCAGGCGCGGGCCAGGCCCAGGGCCAGGCTGGTGTCGTCCTCGGGCTCGCACCAGCTCACGCCGGGGCTGCCGGCCAGGTGTTCGGTGAAGGGCGCGCGGCGCGACACCAGCACCGGCGTGCCGCAGGCCAGCGCCTCCAGCGCGACCAGGCCGAAGCCTTCGTTGAGCGAGGGCATGGCCAGCAGTCGGGCGCGGCGCATCAGGGCGGCGATGGCCGCATCGGGCAGGGGGCCGGTGCGCCAGACCGGCTGGCCGGGCCCTTCGGCGAGACCGCTGTCGGCCAGGGCAAGTTGCCAGCGCTGCTGCTCGGCGCCGTGCTGCAGCAGGCTGGCGCCGCCGGCCACCAGCAGGCGGGCGCGGGCCGCCTGCGGCACCTCGCGGCGCAGTCGGGCGAAGGCGCGCAGCAGGCGCGCGCTGTTCTTGCGCGCCTCCACGCCGCCCAGGGCCAGCAGCAGCGGCGCGCCGTCGAGGCCGGCGGCGGTCAGGGCGGAAAGGGCCGCGGCATCCTCGGCCACGGGGCCGGGGCGAAAGCGGTGCAGGTCCACGCCGTTGAAGACGCGGTGAACGGGCGGGGCTTCGGGCCGGGCACGCAACTGGTCGAACCAGGTGTCGCTGACGCAGCAGACGGCCTGGGCATGCTGCCACGCCATGGCCTGCCAGGCCTCCAGGCGTGCATCGGCGAAGTCGTCGAGGTGATGCACGGTGCGCAGCCAGGGCATGGCCGGCGGGCTTTGCGCGAGCGCTGCGCCGTTGAGACTGTCCTGCACATGCAGCACGTCGACGCCGGCCCGCGCCGCAGCGGCCGGAAGCGCAGCGCGCAGGGCCGTGATGCGCTCGCCCACCTGGTCGGCCAGCAGGGTGCCGTTGGGGCGCGGCATGGGCAGGGCCTGCAGTCGCAGCGGCAGGCCGTCGGGCAGCGGGCGGAACAGGGTCTGGCCTGGCTCCACCGGCGCGAAGACGGTCACGGTGACGCCTTGGCGGGCGAGGGCGGTCGCCAGCTCCAGCGTGTGGATCACGCCGCCGCGGGGCAGCACGCTGTGCATGGCCAGGCCGACATGCAGGCCCTTGCGTGCCCGATCGACGTGCTGGCGCTCAGGCATGGTGGCGCTCCTTCGCGGACTCGACCGAAGCCGGGGCGGAAGCCGAAGCTGAAGCTGAAGTTGGAGCCGTCGCCGATGTCGCCGGCCCGCCGAGGATGAAGCCCGACTCGGCCAGGTCCCACAGGCAGGCCTGCTCTTCGCCCAGGGCCACGTCCAGCCGTGTGCCGACCTGCACCTCGCCGACGTCGGCGCAGGCGATGCCGTGTTCTGCGAAGCGGGCCTGCACCTCGGCGGCCAGCGCTGGCCGCACGGCCAGCACGAAGCCGAAGCTGGGAAAGGCGCCGAGCCAGCGCAGCCGCGCGGCATGGGCGACGTCGCTGTCCGCGTGCCAGTCGGGTCCGCCGTGGGTGCGCGGGGGGCAGGGCAGGCGCTCCAGTTCGACGCGCGCACCGCAGCCCGAGCATTCCAGCAGCATCAGCAACGTGCCCAGCACGCCGGCCATGCTGATGTCCTTGCCGGCATCCACCAGCCCGGCTTCGGCCAGCTGCGGCAGCAGCGCCAGGTCGGCCTGCAGGCGTGCGGCGGGTGCGCTGGTGCTGGCGTTCCAGAAAGGCGCATCGCCCTGCCAGGCGCCGCGCAGATCGGTGGCGACCAGCAGGCGGTCGCCGGGCCGGGCCGCGAAGCTGGAGATGAGCCGCTCGGCCCGCCCCAGCACCGCCACGGCCAGTTGCGCACTGCCGCTGCGCAGATTGGTGTGGCCACCCACCAGCGGCACGCCGTACTGTGCGCAGGCCGCGCGCATGCCGCGCAGCAGCTCGGCGGTGGTCGCTTCGTCGGCGCTCCAGAGTGCATCGACGACGGCGGTCGGCCGGCCGCCCATGGCCGCCACGTCGCTCAGGTTGACCATCACCGCGCTGTAGCCGGCGAACCAGGGCTGCTGCTGCACGAAGTCGGGCATCAGCCCTTCGATGGCCAGCAGCTGGTGGCCGCCGTCTGGCAGCGGCAGCACGGCGCAGTCGTCGCCGTTGGGGACGGTGGTCGGTGCGGCGGTCGCGACGGCAGTGGCAGGGGATCCGTCGCCATTCAATGCCTGCATCACGCGGGCGATGTCGCGCTTGTGCGCAAAGCCGCGGCCGTCGCGCAGGGCGGCGAGCAGCGGGGGCAGCATGGCGCCAGCGCTCATGCCCTGCTCCCCGCCAGCACGAAGCCGGCCTCCGGGGTGTGGCAGGGCGGGTACTGGCGCAGGTCGGCGCGCATCAGGGCATGGGGCAGGCCGTGGAGGTCGGCCACGCCGTCCTGCCGCCAGTGCAGGCGCTCGAACAGCGGCACGTTCTGCATCTGCACATGGGCCAGGAAGTCGCGGCAGCCGCGGGCATGGGCGCTGCTCACGGCCAGGCGGATGAGGCCCGTGCCCAGCAGTGCATGGCGGCGCCAGGGCACGGCCACGGCCAGGCGCGAACCCCACCAGGTGCCGGGCGATTCCTCGTGAATGCGCACCGTGCCGACCACCTCGTCGGGCAGGCCGGCGACGGTGGAGCAGGCCACCAGCGTGCGCATGCCGGGCTGCATGTCGATGGCGTCTTGGTCGTCGCGGTCGAATACGCGCTGCTCCTCGCAGAACACCTGCCGGCGCAGCGCCAGGGCCTCGCGTTGCATCCATGGAAGGCTCGCCCACTGGATGCGGAAAGCGTGGTCGGTCCGCGGCGCGGGGGGCGCCGGCATGAGCCAGGGTTGGGCGTCGACGAGGATCATGGTGGGCGGCTCCGGCGTCAGTTCAGGCGGCCTCGGCCAGGGGCGCCGCCGCGTCCTCGAAGACCGACAGCGTCGAGCAGGCGGCGCACTTGCCGCAGCCGGCCTTGATGTCGGCCGCGCGCAGGCCGGCCTGGCGCACCATCGCGCCCAGCGGCTCCAGCACCGAGCGCATGAAGTCCGCGCCGGGCGGCGCATGGTCTTCCAGTGGCGTGCCGCTGATGGGCACGAAGGGCACGACGAAGGGATACACGCCCAGGGCCAGCAGCCGCTCGCTGGTGGCCAGCAGGGTCTGCGCGCTGTCGCCCAGCCCGGCCAGCAGGTAGGTGCTGACCTGGCCGCGTCCGAAGACGGCCACGGCCGCCTCGAAGGCCTCCCAGTAGCGGGCCATGGGCACCTCGGCCTTGCCGGGCAGGATCTGCTGGCGCAGGTCTTCGCCCACCACCTCGATGTGCATGCCCAGCGTGTCGACGCCCGCGTCCTTCAGTCGCTGGAACCAGGCGTCGGTGTCGGGCGGCTCGCACTGGGCCTGGATGGGCAGGTCCACCGCCGCCTTCACGGCCGCGGCGCTGTCGCACAACACCTGCGCGCCGCGGTCGCGGGTGGGCGGCGTGCCGGTGGTCATCACCATGTGGCGCACGCCGTCGAGCTCGACGGCCGCCTTCGCCACCTCGGCCAGTTGCGCGGGCGTCTTGTGGGCGATGGTGCGGCCGGCCGCCAGCGACTGGCCGATGGCGCAGAAGCGGCAGGCCTTGCGCCGGCTCTCGTAGCGGATGCAGGTCTGCAGCACGGTGGTGGCCAGCACGTCGGTGCCGTGCAGCGTGGCGATCTGCTGGTAGGGGATGCCGTCGGCCGTCTGCCGGCCATAGAAGCGCGGCGCCTTCGGAAAGCTCAGCTGCGCGATGGGGATGGTGTTGTGGCGCAGGGTGGCGCGGCCCTGTGCATCGGGCGTGCCGGCGATGAAGGGCGAGTCGAAGGCGCCGTGCGTGTGCACCGGCACCATCAGCGTCACGCCGTCCACCGTCACGGCCTTGTGGTCCGAGGGGCCGGCCCCGCCGCGGCGGCTGGCGGCGCCGGCCTGCGGGGCTTCCAGCCGCAGGCCGCGGGTCTGCAGTTCGGTCATCAGCTGTCGGGTGCTCGGATTCATGCGGCCTCCGGAGGCAGGGGGATGTCGTCGGACAGAAGGGCCGGCTCGCCCGCGGCCAGCGGCCGGGTCGTGGCGGCGGCGTCGCGGCGGATGGCCAGCGACAGCAGTTCGGGGCGCGCGTAGTGGCCCACCGAATCCATCATGCGTTTGCGCTTGTCGATCAGCGCCAGGTCCAGGTCGGCCACGACCAGGCCCTCGCCCTCGGTCAGCGGCTCGGCCAGGTACTTGCCTTCGGGCGAGACGATGGCGCTGTGGCAGCCGCCGCGCAGCGCGCCCTGCAGGGCCTCGTCGGGCATCAGGCGGCGCACCTGCTCGTCGTGCAGCCAGCCGGTGGCGTTGACCACGAAGCAGCCCGACTCCAGCGCGTGGTGGCGGATCGTCACGCCCATCTGCTCGGCAAAGATGGGCCCGACCAGCGAGCCCGGGAACTGGGCGCAGTGGATCTGCTCGTGGTCGGCCATCAGCGCATAGCGGGCCAGCGGGTTGTAGTGCTCCCAGCAGGCGAGGGCGCCGACGCGGCCGACGGCCGTGTCCACGGCCTTCAGGCCGCTGCCATCGCCCTGGCCCCAGACCATGCGCTCGTGGTAGGTCGGCGTGATCTTGCGGCGCTTGAGCACCAGCCGGCCGTCGGCATCGAAGACCAACTGCGTGTTGTAGAGGCTGCCGTGGTCGCGCTCGTTCACGCCCAGCACCACCACCATGCCGGCCTGCCGCGCGGCGGCGGCCACGGCCTCGGTCACGGGGCCGGGCACGGTGGGCGCGCGCTGCATCAGCAGCAGGTGGTCCGCGCCCTGGCGCGCCGGCGGCTGCACGAAGGAGAAGTAGGGGTAGTAGGGCACGAAGGTCTCGGGAAAGACGATCAGCTCCACGCCCCGGCGCGCCGCCTCGTGCACCGTCTCCAGCACGCGGGCCAGGGTGCCGCCCTCGCTGTCCAGGTCGGGCGCGATCTGCGCGGCGGCGGCGCGCACGGTCTTCTTCTTCGGCAGGGCCATCGGCTGCTCCGGGGCGACGCTCAGAGCGTCCAGGTGTCGAGGATGAAGGCGCCCTGCTTGCGGTGCAGCAGCACGACGTCGAGCACGTCCAGCGGGTTGATGGGGCGGATGCCTTCGATCAGGGCTCCCTCGCCGTGGCCGTACAGCGCCTGAAGCGCGAAGCGGCAGGCGTAGACCTTGCCGCCTTCGGCGATGAACTTGGTGATCTGCTCGTTGAAGTTCTGGTGGCCCGGGAAGGCGGAGTCGCCCAGCTTGGGAAAGCCACGCTTGACGCCCAGCGTCACGCCCGGGCCGTAGAGCAGGATCGAGGTCTCGAAGCCCTTGCGCTGCAGCCGCGTGGCCTGCAGCAGGTTGACGAAGCCGATGGAGCCTTCGAAGGCCACGGTGTGGAAGGTCACCAGGGCCTTCTCGCCGGGCTCGGCCTTGACGTCTTCGAAGACCTTCTCTTCGTAGTCGACCAGGAAGTCGCCCTTCTGGGCGGCGGGATGGGTCACTTGGGGCATGGGCACCTCGGTTGCGGTTGGCGGTGGATCGGGGTCGGGCCGCGGTGCGAGGCCTTCGAAAGACAGACGCTTCGTACCGCGGTGCCAGCCTCTTTGCGAGGAACGGGCCGCTGGCCAAGCCGCGCGGCCGATCAATGGCCGATCAAGCCCATGGGCATGCGTGCATGCGGCCGGTTGAGACCCGCCCCGGCATGACGAGCGCCGACGCGCCATGCACCAGTGCGCCGCAGGCCGATGCAATCAATGCATCCGATCAATGGCATGGCGCACCAAAACAAGCAGGCATTGCGGCCGCACGACGGCGGCGTATTGCGCTCTACTTGGCGCTTCCCGAGCGCCTGAAAGCCATTGATCCATGCCCTTCTCGCACTGGGCCGCGCGGCTGAGACACAGCGAACTTCCGGCCTATCAGCTGATCCCCGACCTGCTGGCCGAAGACCTCCAGCGTGGCCGACTCGCGCCGCGCGACCGCCTGCCGCCGCTGCGCGAGCTGGCCCAGCAGCTGGGCCTGAACTACACGACGGTGGTGCGCGGCTTCGCGCAGGCGCGCGAACGCGGGCTCATCGCCTCGCGGCCCGGCCTGGGCTCCTACGTGCGCGGCTCCTTCATCGGCCTGCCTCTGCGTGGCGGCACCGGTGCCGAGATGACGATGAACATGCCGCCGGAGCTGAACGACCATCCCGTCGGCCAGCAGTTGCAGGACGAGGCCGCTGCCTTCGTCGGCGCCACGCCGGTGGCGGAGCTGATGCGCTACCAGGACTTCGGCGGCAGCCCGCGCGACCGCGAGGCCGCCGCGCAGTGGCTGCGTCAGTGGGTGGGCCATGCGCGCGCCGAGCACACGCTGGTCGCGCCGGGCATCCACAGCGTGCTGCTCGCGCTCCTGAGCCTGCTGGTGCGGCCGGGCCAGAGCCTGGCGGTGGAGTCGCTGCTGTATCCCGGCCTCAAGGCCATCGCCGCGCAGTTGGGCACGCAGCTGCAGCCGCTTCAGTGCGATGAGGAAGGCATCGTGCCGCAGTCCTTCGAGACGCTGTGCAAGAGCGCGTCCATCGGCGCGCTGTACCTGTGCCCCAACCTGCACAACCCGACCACCGCCACGCTGTCGCTGGGCCGGCGCGAGGCACTGGCGGACATCGCCGCCCACCACAGCGTGCCCATCATCGAGGACGATGCCTACGGCATGCTGGCCCCGGCCGTGCCCCCGCCGCTGGCGGACTTCGCGCCTGCGCTCACCTACTACGTGAGCGGCACTTCCAAGTGGCTGGGCGCGGGCCTGCGCAATGCCTTCGTGCTGGCGCCCACCGATGCCGCCACGCAGCGGCTGGCGGGTGCGCTGCGGGCCACCACCGTGATGGCCTCGCCGTTGACCACGGGCTTGGTCACGCACTGGCTGGGGTCGGGCCTGGCGGCGCAGGCGCTCGATGCCATGCGCGCCGAATGCAGTTGGCGCAGCGCGCTGGCGCGTGAGCTGCTGGGCGACCTGGGCCTGCGTACGCATCCGCAGGGCTTCCATGCCTGGCTGCCGCTGGAGAGTGATGACGACGAAGAGGTCGGTCGCTGCGTGAGCGCCGAGCTGGCGCAGCAGTTGCAGCAGATGGGTGTCGCGGCGGTGGCCAGCCAGGCCTTCTCGACCGACCGCATGCCGCCCGAGGCCCTGCGCCTGTGCCTGGGCGGGCCGCTCACGCGCGACGACTGCGGCCGGGCGCTGCGGGCAGTGCGCGACGCGGTGCTGGCCTGCCGCGCCGCCTGATCGATCGGAACCGTCGGCTCAGCGGCGGCGCAGCCAGCGCGACCACCACGGGGCCGGCCGGTTGCGCTCGTCAAAGGGGCGCGTGTCGAGCTTGCCGAAGACCGACGCCGCTTCGCCGAAGCGCTGGCGCAGCGAGGAAGGGCTGTGGGTGTCCTCCGCGGGCGTTGCGCCGGTGTCGTCCGCGGGAGCGGCCGTCCGGCCTGCGAGCCGGGCGTCATCGGATGAAGCCGTATGAGGGGCCGGGCCGGAGGCAGAAGAAGAGGAAGCGGGATCGGGCGTATCGGTCAATGCAGCGCAGTACGAAGGGAGGCGGGGCTCCCTGGAGGGCCTGGGCGGCATGCGTCCTCGCAAGAGGACCAGCCCGAAGGCTGTGGATGCCGAAGGCGGGAATGCAGAACGCTTGGGGAACGAAAGGCGTGGGCCCTGCAAAGACCCTGCTGCGCATTCGTTGGTGCCGGAGGCCGGAATCGAACCGGCACGCCTTGCGGCGGGGGATTTTGAGTCCCCTGCGTCTACCAATTTCACCACTCCGGCACGAAGCGTCGAGACAGCCCAAAATTATGGCACAGTGCCTTCGCACACCGCTTCGGTGCAGCGGGCTTTTACACAAGAACCATGACCATTTCCTATCCGACGATCGAAGACGCGGTCGGCAAGACGCCGCTGGTGGCCCTGCAACGCATCGAGGCCGCCGCCAACGCCGCGCGCGGCAACGTGGTGCTGGGCAAGCTCGAAGGCAACAACCCGGCCGGCTCGGTCAAGGACCGCCCGGCCCTGTCGATGATCCGGCGTGCCGAGGAGCGCGGCGAGATCAAGCCGGGCGACACGCTGATCGAGGCCACCTCGGGCAACACTGGCATCGCACTGGCCATGGCGGCGGCCATCAAGGGCTATCGCATGGTCCTGATCATGCCGGAGGACCTTTCCATCGAACGTGCCCAGACCATGAAGGCCTATGGCGCCGAGCTGGTGCTCACGCCCAAGAGCGGCGGCATGGAATACGCCCGCGACTTGGCCGACCAGATGGTGGCGCAGGGCAAGGGCCGCGTGCTCGACCAGTTTGCCAACGACGACAACCCGCGCATCCATTACGAGACCACCGGCCCCGAGCTGTGGGAGCAGACAGGCGGGCGCATCACCCATTTCGTGAGCGCCATGGGCACCACCGGCACCATCACCGGCGTGTCGCGCTTCCTCAAGGAGAAGAACCCGGCGATCCAGATCGTCGGCGCGCAGCCGGCCGATGGCTCGCGCATCCCGGGCATCCGCAAGTGGCCGCAGGAATACCTGCCCAAGATCTTCGACCCGAGCCGCGTGGACCAGGTCGTCAACGTGAGCCAGGACAGCGCCGAGGAGATGGCTCGCCGCCTGGCGCGCGAGGAGGGCATCTTCGGCGGCATCTCGGCCGCCGGCGCGCTGTGGGTGGCGCTGGAGATCGCGCGCACGGTCGAGAACGCGACCATCGTCTTCATCGTCTGCGACCGCGGCGACCGTTATCTCTCCACGGGCGTGTTCCCGGCCTGACGCCGCGCGCATGACCCCGTCCCACGACAACGACAACGACAAGACCCGGAGACAGCCATGAACAACCTGCCCAAGTTCTGCCAGGCCTGCGCCACACCGCTCGAATGGATCGAGATGATGGAAGACGGCGGCCCCAAGGCCCGCCTGCGCTGCCCGGCCTGCGGCCACACGCACTGGAACAACCCGACGCCGGTGCTGGCCGCCATCGTCGAATACAACGGCCAGGTGCTGCTGGCGCGCAATGCGGCCTGGCCGCCCAAGATGTTCGCGCTCATCACCGGCTTCATGGAGGCCGGCGAGACGCCCATCGAAGGCATCGCGCGCGAGGTCAAGGAAGAGACCAACCTCGACGTGATCAGCTGCGGCATCGTGGGCGCCTACGACTTCCAGCGCATGAACCAGGTCATCATCGCCTACCACGTGGTGGCTGAGGGCGAGGTGAAGCTCTCGCCCGAGCTGGTGGACTGGCGCCTGTATGACCTGGCGGACCTCAAGTGCTGGCCTGCCGGCACCGGCTATGCGCTGGCCGACTGGCTGCGCACTCGGGGGCATGAGCCGGTGTTCTTCACCGCCGAAGAGAACGAGGAGCGGCGCCGGGGGCTATCCACCTGACCCGAGCCCCAGCAGAGAAAGCCATGACCGACATCGCCATCGACAAGGAAATCGACACCCGCGGGCTGAACTGTCCGCTGCCCATCCTCAAGGCCAAGAAGGCCTTGAACGACATGGCCAGCGGCCAGTTGCTGAAGGTGGTGGCCACCGATCCGGGTTCCACCCGCGACTTCCAGGCCTTCGCGCGCCAGACCGGGCATGGGCTGGTGTCGCAGGAGACCGTGGGCGCGGAGTTCATCCACGTACTCCGGCGACGCTGAGAGGGCGCAGGCCGCCAGAAGCAGAAAGGGGCCGCGAGGCCCCTTTCGTTCTTCATCTCAGGACGATGTCGCTCAGAGCGCCAGGCCCTTGAGGTAGTCCTTGAAATAGCCGCCCACCTCCGGGTGCGCCAGCGCCAGCTCGACGGTGGCCTGCAGGAAGCCTTCCTTGCTGCCGCAGTCGTAGCGGGTGCCCTTGTAGGAATAGGCGTAGACGCTTTCCTTCTTCATCAGCGAGGCGATGCCGTCGGTCAGTTGGATCTCGCCACCGGCGCCCTTGGTCTGGCGGCGGATCTCCTCGAACACGCCGGGGGTCAGCACATAGCGGCCGGCCACGCCCAGCCGCGAAGGCGCGTTCTCGGGCGAGGGCTTTTCGACCATGGCGCGCACCTGCGTCAGGCCGTCGCCCATCGGGTCGCCGGCCACGATGCCGTAGCGCTTGACCTGGTCCAGCGGCACTTCCTGCACGGCCAGCACCGAGCCGCCGAGGTTGTTGTACGTGCGCACCATCTGCGACAGGACGCCTTCGCCACCCTCGGGGCCGACCATCAGATCGTCCGCCAGCAGCACGGCGAAAGGCTCGTCGCCGACCAGGTGCTCGGCGCACAGCACCGCGTGGCCCAGGCCCAGCATGCGCGGCTGGCGCACGTACGAGCAGGTCATGTCCTCGGGCGCCACCGAACGGGCAATGCGCAGCAGGGCGTTCTTGCCGCTGGCTTCGAGCTGGCTTTCCAGCTCATACGCGGTGTCGTAGTGGTCCTCGATGGCGCGCTTGTTGCGGCCGGTGACGAAGATCATGTCGCGGATGCCGGCCGCATAAGCCTCTTCGACCGCGTACTGGATGAGCGGCTTGTCCACCACTGGCAGCATCTCCTTGGGCTGCGCCTTCGTGGCGGGCAGGAAGCGGGTACCAAAGCCGGCCACGGGAAAAACGGCCTTGCGGATGCGTCTGGAAGTGGGCATGCGGATGTGCGGAAGAGTTGAGATTCTTTAACCAGTCAATGCTAATGCAGGCGAATGAACGCAGCCTCAACCGAGACGCGCGAGTTGTTCCTGCAATCGTGTCAGCGAAGCGCCGAAATCGGCCATGCGCTGGCGTTCCTGCGCAATGACGTTCGGGGGCGCCTTGGCCACGAAGGCCTCGTTGCCCAGCTTGCCCTGTGCCTTCGCGATCTCGCCCTGGATGCGGACGATTTCCTTGCCCAGGCGCACGCGCTCGGCGGCCACGTCGATCTCGACGTGCAGGGCCAGACGCGCCTCGCCCACCAGTGCGACCGGGGCGGCCTGCGCGGCGGCCGTCCAGGCCGCTTCATCGTCGAAAACCTTGACCTCGCTCAACTTGGCGAGGGCCTGCAACACAGGCGCGGCCTGGCGCACGAAGTCGGCGTCGCCCACCACGTACAGCGGCAGGCGCTGGGCGGGCGAGACGTTCATCTCGCCACGCAGCGTGCGGCACGACGCCACCAGCGCCTTGAGCTTGGCCACGTGTGCCTCGGCCGCCTCGTCGATCTTCTCGGGCTGGGCGACGGGGTAGGCGGCGACCATGATCGATTCGCTGGCGCGGCCGGCGACGGGCGCGACCTTCTGCCACAGCTCTTCGGTGATGAAGGGAATGACCGGGTGCGCCAGGCGCAGCAGCGTTTCCAGCGTGCGGATCAGCGTGCGGCGGGTAGCGCGCTGCTCGGCCTCGCCGCCGGTCTGGATCTGCACCTTGGCGATTTCCAGGTACCAGTCGCAGAACTCGTCCCAGGCGAACTGGTAGATGGCGTTGGCCACGTTGTCCAGGCGGTAGTCGCCGAAGCCCTGCGCGACTTCCTGCTCCACGCGCTGCAGGCGCGAGGCGATCCAGCGGTCGGCCTGGCTGAAGCGCATGTAGCCGTGGGCCTTGCCGCCCGGGGCGCAGTCGGCCTTGCTGTGGTCCATCAGGCCGCAGTCCTGGCCTTCGCAGTTCATCAGCACGAAGCGGGTAGCGTTCCACAGCTTGTTGCAGAAGTTGCGGTAGCCCTCGCAGCGCTTGCTGTCGAAGTTGATGCTGCGGCCCAGCGAGGCCAGCGCCGCGAAGGTGAAGCGCAGCGCATCGGCGCCGTAGGCCGGAATGCCCTCGGGGAACTCCTTCTGCGTGTTCTTGCGCACCTGCGGGGCGGTCTCGGGCTTGCGCAGGCCCTGGGTGCGCTTGTCGAGCAGCGGCTCCAGCGCGATGCCGTCGATCAGGTCCACCGGGTCCAGCACGTTGCCCTCGGACTTGCTCATCTTCTTGCCCTGCGCATCGCGCACCAGGCCGTGGATGTACACATGCTTGAAGGGCACGCGGCCGGTGAAGTGCGTGGTCATCATGATCATCCGGGCGACCCAGAAGAAGATGATGTCGTAGCCGGTCACCAGCACGGTGGAGGGCAGGTAGAGGTCGTAATCCTTGAGGGCGTTGCCGTCTTCCAGTGCCTGCGGCCAGCCCAGGGACGAGAAGGGCACCAGGGCGGAGGAATACCAGGTGTCCAGCACGTCCTCGTCGCGCGTGAGGGTCTTGCCGGGGGCCTGCTTCTGCGCCTCTTCCTCGTTGCGGGCGACGTAGACGCGGCCGTCCTCGTCATACCAGGCGGGAATCTGGTGGCCCCACCAGAGCTGGCGGCTGATGCACCAGTCCTGGATGTTGTTCATCCACTGGTTGTAGGTGTTGACCCAGTTCTCGGGCACGAAGCGCACCTGGCCCGACTGCACCGCGTCGATGGCCTTCTGGGCGATGCTCTTGCCGGTCGGATCCTGCTCGCTGACCTTGGTCATGGCGACGAACCATTGGTCGGTGAGCATGGGCTCGACCACCTGGCCGGTGCGGGCGCAACGCGGCACCATCAGTTTGTGCTTCTTGGTCTCGACCAGGGCGCCGGTGGCTTCGAGGTCGGCCACGATCTTCTTGCGGGCGGCGAAGCGGTCCAGGCCGCGGTAGGCCTCGGGCGCGTTGTCGTTGATCTTGGCGTCCAGCGTCAGCACGCCGATGATGGCCAGGCCATGGCGCTGGCCCACCGCATAGTCGTTGTGGTCGTGCGCGGGCGTGACCTTGACCACGCCGGTGCCGAACTCGCGGTCCACGTAGTCGTCGGCAATGATGGGAATCAGCCGGTCCACCAACGGCAGGCGCACCTTCTTGCCGATGAGGGCGGCGTAGCGCTCGTCCTGGGGGTGGACCATCACGGCCACGTCGCCCAGCATGGTTTCGGGTCGGGTGGTGGCCACCGTCAGGCTGCCGCTGCCGTCTTCGAGCGGGTAGGCGATGTGCCACAGTGCGCCTTCTTCCTCCTCGCTTTCCACCTCCAGGTCGGAGACGGCGGACATCAGCACCGGGTCCCAGTTCACGAGCCGCTTGCCGCGGTAGATCAGGCCCTGATCGTAAAGGCGCACGAAGGTGTCGGTGACCACCGTGGACAGCTTGTCGTCCATGGTGAAGTACTCGCGGCTCCAGTCCACCGTGTCGCCCATGCGGCGCATCTGCTGGGTGATGGTGTTGCCGGACTGCTGTTTCCATTCCCACACGCGGGCGACGAAGTTCTTGCGGCCCAGGTCGTGGCGGCTGACACCCTGGCCCTGCAGCTGGCGCTCCACGACGATCTGGGTGGCGATGCCGGCATGGTCGGTGCCCGGCACCCACAGCGTGTTCGCGCCCGCCATGCGGTGGTAGCGCGTCAGGCTGTCCATGATCGTCTGGTTGAAGGCATGGCCCATGTGCAGCGTGCCCGTCACGTTGGGCGGCGGCAGCTGGATGGCGAAGGAGGGCGCGCCGGCCTGGGGCGCCTGCGTGCCGCGGAAGCCCGCCTTCGCATAGCCGCGGCGCTCCCACTCGGGCCCCCAATGGGCCTCGATGGCGGCGGGTTCGAAGGACTTGGCGAGGCTCTGGAGGCCGGGTTGCAGGGGGGTGTCGCTCATGGGCGGATGGAGTCAGGGCACGCTGGCGGGCGCCGGCATGCCGTGGGTGTTCGAAGACGGGAAGCGGGCAATTTTACGGGGCGCTCCCCGCGCCTCCGGGTCTTCCATAATTCCCCGATGCTCTTCCTGCTCTCGCCCGCCAAGTCGCTCGATTACGAAGCGCCCGTCCCCGAAGACCTGCCCGCCACCCAACCCGTGTTCGAGGGCGCCCGCGGCCCTGCCGCCGAGCTGATCGGCCTGCTGCGCCAGAAGTCGCCGCTGCAGGTGGCCGAGCTGATGCACCTGTCGGACAAGCTGGCAACCCTCAACGCCGCCCGCTACGAGGCCTGGGCGCCCAAGGGCACGGCGAAGAACGCCCGCCAGGCCGCGCTGGCCTTCGACGGCGACGTCTACGGTGGCCTGGACGCGCGCAGCCTGAGCGCCGCGCAACTGGCCTGGGCGCAGGACCATGTGGTGATCCTGAGCGGCCTGTACGGCGTGCTGCGTCCCTTGGACCGGCTGCAGCCCTATCGCCTGGAGATGGGCACGGCCCTGGCCAACCCGAAGGGCAAGGACCTGTACGCCTTCTGGGGCGACCGCATCGCGCCCTGGCTCAACGAGCGCCTGGCGGCGGACCGCACGCCGGTGGTGGTCAACCTGGCCTCGCAGGAATACTTCAAGGCCGTGGACCAGAAGGCGCTGAAGGCCCGCGTCGTCGAATGCGTGTTCCAGGAGCGCAAGGGCGACGACTACAAGATCGTGAGCTTCTATGCCAAGCGCGCGCGCGGCCTGATGGCACGCTGGGCCGTGCTGCACAAGGCAGGCACGCCGCGCCGGCTCGAGGCCTTCGACCTCGAGGGTTATGCCTTCGCGCCCAAGGTCTCGCAGCCGGACCGGCTGGTGTTCCGCCGCGGCTGAACATTCGGCCGTTATCCTGACGCTTCGTTTTTTGGCCCAAGCCCGGGAGCCCTCGCGCCATGCAAGCCATCACCCCCGAACTCCGGCAGTGGATCCAGTCCCAACTGGCTGCCGGCCATTCCGTCGCCACGCTGCGTGCATCCATGCATGCCGCGGGCTGGCGCGACGATGCGACCGACATGGCGCTGGCCGAGCTGGAGCGCGGTGCGCCGGCCGAGCCGCCGCCCCGACGCACCGAGATGCCCGAGCCGCGACTCGATGGCGACCCGCTCTACCTCGATGCCGGCGACCGCCGCGTGCAGGTGATGCAGACCTTGGCGCAGCCGCGCGTGGTGGTGTTCGGTCAGCTGCTCAGCCACGAGGAATGCGACGGCCTGATCGAGGCGGCCCGTGCCCGGCTGGCTCGCTCGCTGACGGTGGAGACCAAGACCGGTGGCGAGGCGGTCAATGCCGACCGCACCAGCGACGGCATGTTCTTCCAGCGCGGCGAAAGCGAGCTGGTCAGCCGCATCGAGGCCCGCATCGCCCGCCTGCTGAACTGGCCGGTGGAGCGCGGCGAGGGCCTGCAGATCCTGCGCTACTCGCCCGGCGCCCAGTACCGGCCGCACTACGACTACTTCGACCCCGGGGAGCCCGGCACGCCCACCATCCTGCGCCGCGGCGGCCAGCGCGTGGGCACGCTGGTGATGTACCTGCAGGAGCCCGAACGCGGCGGCGCCACCACCTTTCCCGATGTGGGCCTGGCCGTGGCGCCCGTGCGTGGCTCGGGCGTGTTCTTCTCGTACGACCGGCCGCATCCGTCCACCAAGACGCTGCACGGCGGCGCGCCGGTCGAGGCGGGCGAGAAATGGGTGGCCACCAAGTGGCTGCGCGAAGGCGAGTTCAAGTGAACGGCGCGGCGCAGCCATGACGTCCGGTACCGCCCGCGCCAACGGCATCGACATCGCCTTCCAGGACAGCGGCAGCAACGGGCCCGTCGTGCTGCTCGTGATGGGCCTGGGCATGCAACTCATCGCCTGGCCGGCCTCGCTGGTCGATGCGCTCGTGGCGGCCGGCTATCGCGTGCTGCGCCACGACAACCGGGATGCCGGCCTGTCCACCCACCTGCACGATGCGGAGCGAAGCAACCTGATGTGGCAGGCGCTGCGCATGCGCATGGGCCTGACGCTCGACGTGCCCTACGGTCTGCAGGACATGGCGGGCGATGCGCTGGGCTTGCTCGACGCGCTGGGCATCGCCCAGGCGCATGTGCTGGGCGTCTCCATGGGCGGAATGATCGTGCAGCGCATGGCGGCCACGGCGCCGGACCGGGTGCTCAGCCTCACCAGCATCATGAGCAGCAGCGGGGCCCGCCACCTGCCCGGTCCCCGGGCCGAGGTCGCCGCCGCGATGCTGCGCCGGCCGCCTCGCCGCAGCGCCGGCGAAGATGCGCTGTTGGACCACAGCGTCGGCCTGCTGCGCCTAATCCAGAGCCCCGCCTGGCCGCTGGACGAAGCCGTGCTGCGCGAGCAGGTGCGCACCGCCCTGCGCCGCAGCTACGACCCGGCGGGCACGCAGCGCCAGCTGCTGGCCATCTGGGCCGACACCGAACGGCCGGCGCTGCTATCCCGCATCGCCTGCCCCGCGCTGGTGGTGCACGGCGAGGCCGACCCGTTGCTGCCTGTCGAATGCGGGCGTGACACCGCACGGCGCATTCCCGGTGCGCGCTTCGTCGGCATTCCCGGCATGGGGCACGACTGGCCGCCGGCCGTCGCGGCCCAGTTGGTGGGCCATGTCCTTCCCTTTCTTCAGGACGCCGACGCCCGCCGACAATCGGCGGCATGAGTCTGGACAACACCCCCGAGCAGTCGCAGCTGGGCCGGGCCTCGGCCTATGTCGACCGCTACGACCCCTCGCTGCTCTTCCCCCTGCCGCGCGCCCTGCAGCGCGAGGAGATGGGCATCGACACCCAGCGGCTGCCCTTCTTCGGCGCCGACCTGTGGACCGCCTTCGAGCTGTCGTGGCTCAATCCGCGCGGCAAGCCGCAACTGGCCATCGCGCACTTCACCGTGCCCTGCGAGACGCCCAACATCATCGAGAGCAAGTCCTTCAAGCTCTACCTCAACAGCTTCAACAGCAGCACCTTCGCCGATGCCGAGGCGGTGCGTGAGCGCCTGCGCGCCGACCTGGGCGAGGCCGTCTGGCGCGGCAGCGAACGCAGCGGCAGCGTGGGCGTCAAGCTGCTGGCACCGGCGCAGTTCGAGGCCGAGCGGGTGGAAGAGCTGGCCGGCCTGGACCTCGACCGCCTGGACGTGGACTGCACCGACTACGAGCCGAGGCCCGAGCTGCTGCGCACCGTGCCGGGCGAGCCTGCGGTCAACGAGACGCTCACCAGCCGCCTGCTCAAGAGCAATTGCCGCGTCACCGGCCAGCCCGACTGGGGCAGCGTGCAGATCAGCTACAGCGGCCCGCCCATCGACCAGGAAGGGCTGCTGCGCTACATCGTGAGCTTTCGCAACCACAACGAATTCCACGAGCCCTGCGCCGAGCGAATCTTCACGGACATTTGGCGCCGCTGCGGACCGACGCGCCTGGCCGTCTACTGTCGCTACACGCGCCGGGGCGGGCTCGACATCAACCCCTTTCGCACCAGCTGGCCGCAGGCGCTGCCGCCGAACCTGCGCACGGCGCGGCAATGAGCCCGCATGGGTGGGCTGCGGCAGGCCGCGCCCACCCACGAGCCGTCGGCATGCTCCTACAGCCCCTCCGGACGGCCGCGCGCATACTCTCCCACCGGCTGCCGACTCCGGCTCAGCCTTCCTTCCAGACACAACGCCCGAGGACTTTCCGCTTGAACGTGCTCATCGTCGACGACAACGTCTCTGCCGCAGAGCTGCTGCAGGAACTCATCGTCCTGCAGGACCACCAGGCCCGCTGTGCACACACCGCGCAGGAGGCCATCGACGCCTTCTCGCAGGACAGCTACGACGTGGCGCTGGTCGACCTCACCCTGCCGGACCGCCCGGGCACCGACGTGGCCCAACACCTTCGCAGCAATGCGGGGGACCGCCCGCTGCTGCTCGTGGCCATCTCCGGCTACGGCGCTGGCGATGCGACGGGGGCCCAGGCGATGCCCTTCTTCGACCACTACCTGCAAAAGCCGATCGACTTCGACGCGCTCGACCGGTTGCTGGCACGCGCGGCCTCGGCATGAAATCGTCCCCCAGCGCCCGCAGCTGGATCGCCGCCGGTGTCCGGCACGAGCTGCTCATGCGCTCGCTGCCCGCCTTGCGGCACGAGATGGCCGGCCCGGTGTCGCTGCTTCGCATGACGCTGCTGATGCTCAAGCGTCATGCGGGCGCCAATCCGGTGGACGGCGCGGCCTGCCTGCAGCGCGTCGACCAGGCCAGCGACCAGCTGGCGCTGCTGGTGGATTCGGTGCGGGCCCTGCGGGACTGGGAACTCGCCACCTCGGACGAGGGGCTGGCCCGCGGCGAACTGGTGCGGCAATGCGCCGGCCTCATGCGTGCCGCCTTCGACCTCAATGGGCTGTCGCTGGAAGTCGATGAGCGCCTCGACGTGGCAGACGAGAGCGAGCCGCGGTGGCCGGATGGCGCCGCCCTGCGCTACCTGCTTCTGGGCGCGCTCGGCCACCTGCATGACCAATCCGACCAGCCCGTGCTGGTCCGCATCGTGCCCGGCGACGAAGCCCACCTGGTGCGCGTGTGCGTCATGCCCAAGCCGGAGCACCGGGAGGAGGCGGAGCTGATGCCGCATCGCGCTCCCCGCAGCCTGGCGATCGACGCCGTCTGCCTGCAGAGCCTGGCCGACGATCTCGGCCGCACGATCACGATCGGGCGCGACGAGGTCGTGCTTTCGCTGAAGGCCGGCTGAGGCGCCGCGCCTCGCGGGCCAGTTCCAGGCGGTGGCGCCGCAGGAAATCCAGCAGCCGGCCCTCTGCAGCCAGCAGCCCGCGCCGGGTGCGCGCGGTCCCCAGCCCGTCCCACACCTTGGCCATCGTGTCGGTATCGGCCGATAGCTTGCCGCCCAGTTCCAGCACGGCGGGATGGATGTATGCCTTGCGACAGACCGCCGGCGTATTGCCCAGCTGCCTGGCCACCACGGCCAGGATCTCCTTGGCCCGGATGCGCAGGCCGGTCGATTCCTCCACCTGCCGGTCGCAGGCCAGGCGGGTGAGTTCCAAGGCCTGCACCGAACCGTGCCAGGTGCGGAAGTCCTTGGCCGTGAATTCGCCGCCCGTCGCCTCACGCAGGTAATCGTTGACGTCGCCCGAACTGACGTGCCGCTGCTCACCGTCCTCGTCGATGTACTGGAAGAGCGACTGGCCGGGCAGTTGCTGGCATTGCCGCACCACGCGCGCCACGCGCTTGTCGCCCACCTCGGCCTCGTGCATCACGCCGCTCTTGCCGCGAAAGCGCAGGGTCAGGCGGCCGCCGCTGGACTGCAGGTGACGGTTGCGCAGCGTGGTCAGGCCGAAGGATTTGTTGGTGCGCGCATATTCCTCATTGCCCACGCGCAGGTAGGTCGTGTCGAGCAGTCGCACGATGGCAGCCAGGACCGCCGACCGCGAGGGCTTGCCCCGGGCCTTGCCCAGGTCGCGCTGGACCCGGGCACGGATGCGCGGCAGGGCCAGACCGAACTGCTCCAACCGCTCGAACTTGGCCTCGTCCTTCAGCAGCCGCCAGTCCGCGTGGTAGCGGTATTGCCGCCGGCCGCGCGCATCCAGGCCGGTGGCCTGCAGGTGGCCGTTGGCCAGCGGGCAGATCCACACCTGCTCGTAGGCCGGCGGGATCGCCAGCTTGCGGATGCGCGCGATCTGGTCCTCGTCGCGGATCCAGCGCCCTTCGGCGTCGCGGTAGCGAAAGCCTTCGCCTTCTCGCACACGTTCGATTCCGGGCATTTCGCTGGAGACATAGACGAGCCCGTTGCCGATGGGCGTGGGTGCCGGCACGGCGGCTGGCTCGTGGTGGGCGGAGGCGGAGGCGGTGGCGTCGAGCATGGTGGGGGCTGTTTGCCTGCAAGCTGCCATGGACCGAAGCGCCCGGCTGTAGGACGCCGGTCGTGCCCCGGGTACGCCCGCGAGCCGGGGCGTGGGTTCGCTTCCGCCCGGTCGCGTCAGAAGAGCGACGCGGTCACCGGCCCCTCGGGTGCCGATGGCTTGCCGCCGCTGCGGCGTACGGGGGCCTGCGCCTCGGCGCTGTCTGCGCGGACCAAGGCGCCCACGCGCACGCCCAGCAGGCGCAGGGGCCGATCCAGCGGAACGCGCTTGAGGGCCAGACCCGCAGTGCGGCGGATCAGCTTCGCATCCGCCGTGTACAGCTCCAGCGACTGGTCGCGCGTGGCGATCTTGAAGTCGGCATAGCGCAGCTTCACGCCGATGGTGCGGCCCACGTAACCCTTGCGCTGCAGGTCCTCGGCGACCTTCTCGCACAGCCGGGTGAAGATGGCGCCGAGCTCGGCCCGGTCGCGAACCGCATGCAGGTCGTGCTCGAAGGTGGTCTCGCGGCTCATCGAGACGGGCTCGCTCTCGGTCTCCACCGGCCGGTCGTCGCGGCCCCAGGCCACCTCGTGCAGCCAGGCGCCATAGGCCTTGCCGAAGTGCTGGACCAGCCAGTGCCGCTCGCACTTGGCCAGGTCGCCGATGGTGTGCAGGCCCAGCCGCGTCATCTTGGCGTCGGCCTTGGGGCCGATGCCGTTGACCTTGCGCACCGGCAGCGGCCAGATGCGCTCGGCCAGTTCGTGCTCGTACAGCACGGTAATGCCGTTGGGCTTGTCGAACTCGCTGGCCATCTTGGCCAGCAGTTTGTTGGGCGCCACGCCGATGGAGCAGGTCAGGCCCGTGGTGTCGAAGATGGACTTCTGGATCAGCCTCGCCAGCACGCGCCCGCCCTCGCGCTGGCCGCCGGGCACTTCGGTGAAGTCGATGTAGACCTCGTCCACGCCGCGGTCCTGCATCACCGGCGCGATGTCGGTCACGATCTTCTTGAAGGCGCGCGAGTAGCGGCGGTATTCGTCGAAGTCGGTGGGCAGCATCAGCGCCTGCGGGCACAGCTTGGCGGCCTTCATCATCCCCATGGCCGAGCCAATGCCGAACTGGCGCGCAGGATAGGTGGCGGTGGTGATGACGCCGCGACCCACGTAGTCGGCCAAGCGCGGGAAGGCGGAGACGGGGATGCGGTCCAGCGGCGTGTCGGGCGGCAGGCCGCCGATGACCTCTTCCAGCCGGCGCCGGCCGCCGCCCACCACCACCGGCAGGCCCTTGAGCTGCGGGTAGCGCAGCAGCTCGACAGAGGCGAAGAAGGCGTCCATGTCGAGATGGGCGATGCGGCGGATGGGGGCGGAACTCACGCCCCTGATTGTCCGCAAGGCCGCTCGCCTTCGCCGGCCCTGGCGGCGAAGGCGCTCAGCCGCCCGGGTCGGGCGGCGGTGGCGACCTGCGCGCCATGCGCTGGCCGGGCTAGTCGAACGCCGCCGGCCGCGCCGCCACCAACGCCCGGTTGCGCCGGCGGTCGGCGGCGATCTCGCGTGTGAAGTCCTCGGCGCTGCCGCCGGCCGGCAGGTTGTGGGCTTCGCGCAGCCGACGGCGCAGGGTGTCGTCCTGCCCCAGCAGGCGGTCGACTTCGTGGTTGATGCGCGCCACGACGCCGGCGGGCGTGTCCACGGGCGCAAACAGGCCGAACAGCGAATCGCGGTTGGCCTCCGGGAAGCCCAGCTCGGCCAGCGTGGGCACGCCGGGCAGGGCATCGATGCGCCGCGGCGCGCCCACGGCCAGGGCCTGCAGCCGACCTTCGGCGATGTACTGCAACTGCTGGGCCGCCACATTGGTCGACAGCACCTCGAACTGGCCGCCCAGCGCATCGGTGAGCTGCGGCCCGCCGCCGTGATAGGGCACGTGCACGATGGCCGCGCCGCTCACGGCGCGCACCTGGGCCAGCACCAGGTGACCGATGGTGGCCACGCCCGAGGTGGCCCAGCGCAGCCGGCCGGGTGACTGGCGGGTCTGGGCGATGAGTGCCTCGAAGCCCTGTCCGGCAAAGGCGGGCGTGCCCACCACCAGCACCGGCGTGTGCATCACGCCGACCACCGGCGCGAAGGCGCGCAGCGGGTCGTAGGGCACGCGGCCGATCAGCGGTTGCAGGGTCAGCGGGCTGATGGCGGAGAAGGCCAGCGTGTGGCCGTCGGCCGGCGCGCGGGAAAGCAGGCCCAGGCCCACGCTGCCGCCCGCCCCCGCGCGGTTGTCCACCACCACGGGCACACCCAGCGTCTGCGACAGCGGTTCGGCCAGCGCGCGGGCCATGCCATCGCTGACCCCGCCGGGCGGGTAGACGACGATCAGGCGCAGCGGGCGGCGCGGCCAGCCGGGCGGCTCGTCGGCAAAGACCGCTGCGGGCGTGCCGGCAAGGCCCAATGCGCCGGCGGCGAGGCGGAGCGCGAATGCACGACGGGGCAGGCCAGGGGGTGCGCTCATGGCACGGCCGTCTTCCGGGTGCGCCGCGCTGTCGCACGCACCGACGCGGACTTGGGCGCGGCCGCCTGCGTGGCCAGCGCCCGCACCAGCGCCGTGAAGCGCTGGGCCGGCAGGTTGTCCTGGTCCTCGCGCGAGACCAGGGTCAGCGGTGCGTCGAGCGCTGCGGCGTCGGCCAGTGGCAGATAGGCGATGGCATGGGCATGCACCCCTTCCATCGACGCCGGGACGACCGACAGGCCGACGCCCGCGGCGACCAGATTCAGGTTGCTCATCATGCGGTCGACCTCCGCCACCACCTGCGGCCGCAGGCCGCGCGCATGGGCAAGCGCCAGCAGGTCGGCATAGAGGCCGGGCGCACCGGCGCGGCGCACCAGGATCAGCGGCTCCTCGCACAGTTCAGCGAGCGACAGGTTTTTGCCCGCCGACCGCCGACCCGCCACCAGCCGGTGCCCCACCGGCAGGGCGGCCAGCACGGGCTCGCGCAGAAGGGTTTCGAACACCAGGCCGGGCGGCGCCGCCACGGGCACGCGCAGCAGGCCGCCATGCAACCGGCCGGCGGCCAGCGCCTCTGTCAGGTCGGCGGCGTTGTTCTCGCTGATCTGCAGTTCCACGCCGGGGTACTGGCGGCGGAATTCGCGCAGGGCCTGCGGCACGAAGCGATGCGCCGCGGCGGAACTGGTGAAGCCGACGGACAGGACGCCCGCCTCGCCCCGGGCCAGCCGGGCCATGCGCGCTTCCATGGCCGCCATGTCCTGCATCAGGCGCTCGGCCTCGGCCTGGAACGCGCGGCCGGCATCGGTGAGCGCCACGCCCCTCGGATGACGACGGAACAGGGCCATGCCCAGTTGCCGCTCAAGCGCCTTGATCTGCACCGACAGCGGCGGCTGCTGGATGCCCAGTTGCTCGGCCGCCCGTGTCATGTGGCCGGTCTGGGCGACAGCCAGGAAGTAGCGCAGCGCACGTGTCTCCATATTTTTTTGGTATTGAAAGTGCCCGATTATTTTATTTGACCCTAGGTCAGGCGCTGCCTATCGTGTGCCCCGACATCCTTGTACCCAGAGCGGCACGCAGCCGCCTTTTTCGGAGACAGATCACCATGCAGCCCCAGGGCCCTCGCGCCGCCGTTCCTCCCGCCCCCGGTCCCCGCCCGTGGGGCGCCGTGCTGGGCCTCGGCCTATTGCTGGCCGCCTGCGGCGGGGGTGGAGGCGGGGGGGGCGGATTCGCCTTCCTGCCTTCCTCGCCGCCGGCTGCCGCGCCTGCACCCGCGCCGGGCGATGCGCCTGCGCCGCCGGCCAGCCCGCCGGCCGCGACGCCCACCGTCGATTGCGCCGCGCTGGCGGGCCGCAGCCTGCCCGCCAGCGCGATCTCGCTGCCCACCGGCGGCGCCACGGTCACGGCGGCCGTGGCCGTTTCGGCCAGCGACCCGGCCAACACGCTGGGCGCCTACTGCCAGGTGCGCGGCAGCATCCAGCCGGTGGATGCATCGGCCCAGGCCATCCAGTTCGCGGTCAACCTGCCGCTGGCCTGGAACGGCAAGACCATCCAGTTCGGCGGCGGCGGCTTCAACGGCCGGCTGATCGACGGCACCGAGCCCGTGCGCTTCGGCCCGCCCGACCAGGCCGCTCCGCTGGCCATGGGCTATGCCACCTACGGCGACGACTCCGGCCACCAGTCCAGCAGCATCACCGACGGCCGCTTCGCCACCAACGACGAACAGCTGGCCAACTATGGCGGCCTCACCCTCAAGAAGACGCGCGACGTGGCCCAGGCGCTGGTGCTGGCCTACTACGGGCGCAAGCCGACCAAGGCCTACTTCCTGGGCACCTCCACCGGCGGGCGCGATGCGCTGGCCTACATCCAGCGCTGGCCGGCCGACTATGACGGCGTGATCGCCAACGAGCCCGCCCTCAACTACAGCGGCACGCGGCTGTCGAACGTGGCCGTTGGCCGGGCGCTCTATGCCAATGGCGGCGCGGGCTGGATGAACGTGGCCAAGACGCTGCTGGTGCAGCGCACCGTGCTGCAGGCCTGCGACCGGCTGGACGGCGCGGCCGACAGCATCGTGAGCAACGTGGAAAGCTGCCGCCAGCTCAACAGCGCCATCCTGGCCTCGCTGCGCTGCCCCGGTGGGACGGATGCCGGCGACACCTGCCTGTCGGACGCGCAACTGGCCACCGTGCGCACCATCGAGTCGCCACTGGTCTTCAGCAGCTACGCGCTGGCCAATGGCGTCACGCAGGCGGGTGGCTACAACCTGCTCGAAGGCGCCCTGGTGGCCGGCCCCTACACCACGCGCGACCTCGGCACGCGGCCCGTGCCGGGCAATCCGGCCACCTCGGCCGATGCCAACATGTATGTCACCGGCGACCAGTGGGTGAAGTTCTTCGTCACCCGCGACGCGACCTTCGACTCGCTCACCTTCGATCCATTGGCGCCGGGCGCCTTCACCTCGCGGGTGACCACCGTCTCGGCCCTCAGCGATGCCACGGACCCGAACCTGGCGCCCTTCTTTGCGCGGGGCGGCAAGCTCATCATGCTGCACGGCCTGGCCGACGAGGTGATCAGCCCCAACTCCACCATCGACTACTACAACCGCGTGGTGGCCACGGTGGGTGCGGCCTCGGCCGCGCAGAGCCTGCGCTTCTACACCGTGCCCGGCATGGGCCATGGCACGGGTGTGTTCATCCCCGGCTGGGATTCGCTGAGCGCGCTGGAGTCCTGGGTGGAGAAGGGCCTGGCACCTGCAACGCCCGTGGCCATGGACACCGTGGCCGGCAGCTACGGCCGCACCCGGCCGCTGTGCCAGTTCCCGGCCTGGCCCAAGTACCGCGGCAGCGGCAGCCTGGACGCCTCGGTCAACTACAGCTGCGTGAGCGAGGTCGGCAACCCGCTGGCCTGCCAGTACCTGCCGGCATCGGCCACGACCTACAAGGGCGGCAACATGGCGGGCGAGGAACTGCGGGTACAGATCGACCCGGCCACGCTGGCCTACACCGTCACCATCGACGCCAGCAGCCAGCGCGCCGCCGGCACGCAGCGCAGCGGCACGCTGGTCCCGCAGGGCCAGTGCAGCTACACGAGCGGGGAGGGCGGCGCGCTGTTCACCTTCGCGCCGGGCGGCGTGCTGTCGGGTGGCGTGACGCGGGCGGCAGGTGGCGGCTTCGCGTCGCTGGTGGCCTTCCAGACCACCTTCGACAACCGCGCCACGCCCGCCGTGTTCAACCCGGTGGCGGCCATCTCCAACGCGGCGGGCGTGCAGCAGACGGGCAGCGGTGCCGCGGCCGGCTATGCGGGCGCCGTGCGGCTGCGCAATGCGGGCACCTTCCAGTACTGCCGCGACGCCACCACCGGCGGCTTCATGGTCTACGACGCCAACTGCACGCAGACCGAGAAGGGCTACCTCGCCTTCAACACCGCACGGGGCGCCTTCGACGTCTACACCACCTCGCCCACGGGCGGCGCCACCACCACGGGCGGCACGCTCTCCGGCTCGATGGTGATCGGCCTGGTGGGCGGCGCCGCGGTGCCGCTGCACCTGGTGCGCGATGCCTCGGGCAACGTGGGCATGCGCCTGCATGCCACGCAGCAGAGCCTGATCGCCGGCACGGCCGACGGCAGCTACATCGCGGCCAGCAGCAACGGCGACAACCGCGACGCCGCCATCGCCGGCACCAGCCTGCAGCTGGGCAGCGCGAGTGCCACGCTGGCCTTCGATGCGCCCGTGCCCGGCGTGGCCACGGCCGGCACCGGCCGGCCGGGCAAGCTGATCTACAACAGCGGCGTCTTCGCCTTCGTCGCCGACCCGGGCGCGAATGCGGCGCTCGAACTTGGAGTCCGTCACTGATGTCCCATCTCTCCCTCATCCGCCCGGCCCTGGTGCTGGCAGCGCTCGGCACCGCGGGCCTGGTCGCCGTCGCTGCCCCGGCCGCGACGCGTCCTGCCGAGGAAGCCGCGCAGCGCCCGGGCGCTGCCAGCGGCCCCGCGCCCGCCACCTGCCCCAAGGCCGTGCCGCAGGACGCGCGCTGCTACACGGGCGCCGACGGCGCGGGCGCCTTCTACCTGATCGCCATTCCCAAGGACTGGAACCGCGTGCTGGTGATGCATGCGCATGGCGGCCCCGAGACCGGCCCCCCGAAGCTCGCGCGCAGCGAGGAGGACCTGACGCGCTGGGCCATCACGGTGAAGGCCGGCTATGCCTGGGCCGGCTCCACCTACCGACGCGGCGGCTATGGCGTGACCATGTCGGCCGAGGACACCGAGCGCCTGCGCCGCATCTTCGTCGCCCATTTCGGCCAGCCGCGCCGCACGCTGCTGCATGGCCAGAGTTACGGTGGTGGCGTCGCTTCGAAGGCGGCCGACCTGTATGCGCCCCTGGGTGGCCTCAAGAGCCCCTACGACGGCCTGGTGCTCACCAGCGGCGTGCTGGGCGGCGGCAACACCGCCTACGACTTCCGCCTGGACCTGCGGGTGGTCTACCAGTACGTCTGCCGCAACCATCCGCTGCCCTCGGAGCCGCAGTACCCGCTGTGGCAAGGGCTGCCGCTCGATTCCACGCTGACGCGCCAGCAACTGGCCGAGCGCGTGCGCGACTGCACCGGCGTGGGCCTGCCCGCCGCGCAGCGCACGCCCGAACAGGCGGCGCGGCTCAAGACCATCCTGACGGCGGTGAAGATCCCCGAGCGCACGCTCGTCGCCCACCTCAACTGGGCCACCTGGTTGTTCCAGGACCTGACGCAGAAGCGCCTGGGCGGCCGCAACCCCTTCGGCAACATCGGCGTGCGCTACGACGCGCCGCCCGGCGAGGCCGAGGCGCTCAACGCGGGCGTGCTGCGCTATGCCGCCGATCCACAGGCCCAGGGCGCCCTGGCGGCCGACAGCCTGCCGACCGGCCGCACTTCGCTCCCGACGGTGACGATGCATGCCATCCACGACCCCACGGCCTTCGTCGAGCTGGAGGACGCCTACCGCCGCATCCGCACCGCCGCCGGCACCGAGGGCAACCTGGTGCAGACCTTCGCCGACGAGCGCGAGCACAGCTACCTGAGCGATCCGGAATACCCGGCGCTGTTCGATGCCCTGGTCGCGTGGATCGACCGCGGCGAGAAGCCGACGCCCGCCGGCCTGGCCGAGGCCTGCCGCCGGCTGGAGCCGCGCTACGGCACGGCCGGCAAGCCCGGCTGCCACGTGCAGCCCGACTGGCGGCCCCAGCCCGTCGAGGCGCGCGTGCCGCTGCGCTGAGCGCCATCAACGGCGATGCCATCGCCGCCGCCACCCCTTGCCTTTCACATCCGGAGCCCGACATGACCCCTCTTATCCGCCTGGCCGCCCTGGCCGCCGCGGCCACCGCATTCGCGGCGGGCGCGCAGGCTGCCGACTTCCCCGATGGCAAGACCATCACCTTCGTCGTGCCCTTCGCGGCCGGCGGCCCGACCGACAAGGTGGCGCGCGACCT
>NZ_FTMY01000019.1 GCF_900156165.1 Pseudacidovorax sp. RU35E | reverse complement strand
GACGCGGTGGAGACGCCGGAGGAGGTGGCCGACACCATCGCCAAGGCGCTGGAGTTCGTGCCGAAGGAGCGGCTCTTTCCCTGCACGAACTGCGGTCTCGCGCCGATGAGCCGGGACGTGGCGTGGCGCAAGCTGGAGGCGTTGGCAGCGGGCACGCGGCTCGCCAAGGAGCGGCTGGGAGCGGCCTGAGTTCGCGCGGCCGTCGCGGCCCGGCCGCTGACGCCGTCAGTGGCTCTCTTCCGTGAGCCGGCTGAGTCGCGCCACCAGCGCCCCCAGCTCGAAGGGCTTGGTCATCACGTGCATGCCTGGTCCAGGTGTCCGTGGCTCAGCACGGCGTTCTCCGCATAGCCGGTAATGAACAGGACGGGCAGGCCCGGGCGGGAGGCCCGCGCCCGTCTGCCACCTGCCGTCCGTTCATGCCGCCCGGCAGACCGACATCGCTGGTGAGCAGGTCGATGCGCACGTCCGTCTGGAGGATGCAGGGCCTCCATGCCATCGGCCGCCTCGAACACCGCATAGCCCAGCTCGTCCAGGATCTCCCGGACGAACAGGCGCTCGCTCGCCTAGTCGTCGACGAGCAGCAGGGTGTGCCCGTTGCCGTCAAGCTCGGGCGAGCCGGAGGCGTTCGTCGGCACCGCCATGCCGGCTGGGCTGTTTGGCGTAACCGTAGATCATCGACAACCTCAAGCCGGTGGCATAGGCAGGGTAGGTGAAGAGGAGCGGCTTACTGAGGTCAGTAGCGACCAAGCAGCAAAAAAGCCCCAGCTCGCTTGAGGCGAGGCTGGGAAGTGAGAAAGCTAGGCGATTACGGGTGCCTGCTCGTCTACGTCATATGTGGTTGGAAAGATCTGACATCAGCGACGATGCGTTGGAGGACGGTTAAGCAGCGGTTGCTGTCGTTCGACGTTGTCCATCGAACGACAGCTATCGGTCGCCATGTTGGCGTCCGCAGAGATGCAAATCTGGCGCAGCTTCATCAGTCGAGGGATTGCCGCTTTCCGTGTTGGTCGCCTACTTATCTGCTGCGCTCTGGTTCGCTAGCCCAGCCCCGGAGGCCGATTGAAAATCCGCGTGTCGGCGGTTCGATTCCGCCCCAGGCCACCAAACACCTACGCCTAGTCCCTCCGACTAGGCGTTTTTGTTTGTGCGACAAGGACTTGGCTCCGAAATGTCGCTCACAACGTTCCAGGTCGTCCCGTTACATCCCGCGTTTGCCCGTACCCTGAGCCGTACCCTAGAGTGATCTCGTGAAAAACACCTTCCGGGGGTACGGGGTTACGAGATGGGACTGCTGAGCGAGACGCAAATCAAGGCGACCAAGCCTGGGCCGAAGGAGTTCTTCCTCAATGATGGCGACAACCTGTTCTTGCGCGTGCGCAGCAGCGGGAAGGCCTGGATCTACCGCTACGACAAGGACGGGAAGACCGTCAAGCTCGGGCTGGGGCCGTACCCGGCGGTGACGCTGGCGCAGGCGCGCGGCAAAGCCTATGAAGCCAGCAGTCTTCGCGCGGGTGGACAGGACCTCAAGGAGGTCCGTCGGCAACGTGAAGAGCAGGAGCGTGTTGCGGCGATGAACACCTTCGCTCTCCTGGCGCGTGCGTGGGTCGCCAGCGCGAAGAAGGACAGGCAATGGTCGAGCGGTTATGCCGACAAGGTCATCCGTCACCTGGAGATCCACGTCTTCCCCTGGATCGGCGACCGGCCGATCGAGAAAATCGCTCCGACCGAGATCGTGCGATGCCTGCACCGGATCAAGGACCGCGGCAACCTTGAAACGGCTCAGCGCGTACGAGAGGCAGTACAGCACGTGTACCAGTACGCGGTCGACGTCGGTGCTCTGGAGCCGGCTGGGAATTTCGTCAACAAGAACACAGGCGGCCTGTCGGCTCCGCGCAGCCGCCACTATGCGGCCATCACCGACCCCGTGCAGCTCGGGCAGCTGTTGCGCAACATCCGCTCCTACAACGGTTCCTTCATCACACGCTGCGCCCTACGCCTCTGCCAAGGCGCTGCTGGCGCAGGGTCATGAAGTCGTCGTGCACGTGCGATCGCGCTGTCGCCTTTCGGCCGTGAGGGAACTGGTGGGCCTGGGGGCCGTCACGACCTTCGGCGATCTGTCTGAACCTTCGCAGTTGCGCGATCTCGCCATGCAGGTCAACGCGATTGGCCCAATGGATGCAGTCGTTCACAACGCGGGCATCTATTCCGGATCGCAGGTCCTTGTTGTCAACACAGTCGCGCCATACGTCCTCACGGCTCTGATCCAGCGTCCCAAGCGCCTGATTTACCTGAGCAGCAGCATGCATCGGCGCGGACGGGCCGGCCTAGCGAATATCGATTGGATCGGCGGCTCGCCCTCCGGCAGCTATGCGGACAGCAAGCTGTTCGTTACCGCGCTGGCCGCAGCTATTGCACGCCTGTGGCCTGATGTGATCAGCAACGCGGTAGATCCGGGGTGGGTGCCGACCAAGATGGGCGGTCCGAGTGCGCCCGATGACCTGAGGCTGGGACACTTGACTCAGGAGTGGCTCGCCACCAGCGACGACCCCGAAGCATTGACCACGGGCGGGTACTGGCACCACCAGCGACGCATGCAGCCGCATGCCGCTGTCAACGATACGCGGTTCCAAGATCTGTTGCTCGCCGAACTGGCACGCGCCACCGGCACGATGCTGTCCTGATGGCCCCCACGGTGTTCGCCGAATGAGATGATTCTGGACCAGTTTCCTCATCGCGCTCGTCGGCATAGCATCCTCGACGTCATGGGCGTCATCACCTGCCTTCAGCAGCCCGTGTTCGGGGAGTTGCCAAGTGGTGAGCGGCTGTCCGTGCCTGCGCGCATGTCCATAGGCTCGACACAGAGCCAGACGGCGTCGACGCGGATCATCGAAGCCAGTCGCGCAGTCAGGTTGCGCACGGTGCGGCGGCCGTTGCCGGCCATACGACGATGACGGTCGTGCCTGAGCATTGGAGTTCGATCCGGAGTCGCCATCAATCGCCGGAGCGCTGAGGGCTAAGGGAAAGAAGGTCGGTGCGGGTTGCGGCAGGGACTCTTAAGGCGAGACCGCAGGCGGCAGTGACGGTGGCTAGTGCTGGGCTTCGATGACCCATTACGCAGCATGTTGGCGTTGAGGCTGTGGGCCAGCGCGACCGCTGCCACGGACACGCCCGGTCGTGTGCATTGCGCGATGAACGGAGCCTTGAAGTCCTGGGTATGCCGGCGCCTACGTCGCCGGCCCATCAAATAGATTTCTCAGGTGTCCATGTGTCCGCTCGAGTTATGTAGACGCGAGGCTCTTACGCAGGGGCTCGGGTCAACATGACTTGACTGGCCGCTTGCGTTGTGAAACTGCTATTGCGCATCGCGCTTTTTCTATGTCGCTCGGATTTTCTCTATGGCCGTGGTGCGTAGTGCGGGGAGCAGGTCGGGCCCTGACCGATCCTTTCGAATAGCGGAGAGTCCTCCTTCCAACACCGGTAGAGTCTGCGTTCGCACAAGGGAACGCGCTCAAATCTTCAGCGCGACTTGGCCGCATGCGGGCGGTTTGAAGGAACACGGGATGAATAAGCTCATTCATGGACTGGTCGAGGGGACAGGCGCACAAGCGCGGCTCGACCGACCGGCCTTTGACCCCGAACTGCGCGCAGGCCTGGCCATCGTGGGCGGAATGTTCCCGCCGACCGTGACCAATGACCTGATCGCGTTCATGCGGGCGTCCTACGCCGGGCCGCCTTTGGAAACGCTCATCGGCGGGCGGAGCATCCGGTGCGAGGACCGCGTCTTCGAGGGTTACGAGGGACACCCCCTCAAAGCGTCTGTTTTCCGTAACGAGCGTGCCTCCGGGCGCCGCCCCGGTGTGCTTTTCGTGCATTCCGGCGGTCTGCTGTTCGGCGATCGGTTCAGTGGGCTGGACCGGATGATCGATTTCGTCGAACAACTGGGCGTCGTGCTCGTGTCAATCGAGTACCGATTGGCGCCGGAGTATCGCGACCCTTATCCGCGGGAGGATGTGTACGCAGCGCTGGAATGGATGGCATGGCAAGCGGAGTCGCTCGGCGTGCGCCTGGATCGCCTGCTGATCGCAGGCGCCAGCGCGGGGGGAGGCTTGGCGGCCGGTGCGGCCCTTGCGGCGCGCGATCGGGGCGGTCCCCGCCTGTGCGGTCAGCTGCTCGACTACCCGATGCTGGACGACCGCGGCATCACGAAGTCCACCCGTCAATTCGATGGCGTCGGTGTCTGGGATCGCGTGAGCAACGAAACCGGCTGGGGCGCGCTGCTTGGTGACGCTCGCGGTGGTCCGAATGTCTCACCTTATGCCGCGCCGGCCCGTGCAACCGAGCTATGCGACCTGCCGCCCGCGTTTCTCGACGTCGGCAGCGCCGAGATCTTTCGCGACGAAACTGTCGCCTACGCAGACGCCCTGTGGAATGCCGGCGGGCAGGCCGAGCTCCATGTGTGGCCGGGTGGGTTCCATGCGTTCGACATCTTCGCGCCGCACACCGCACTGTCGCGTGGAATGATCGCCACGCGCAGCGCATGGATGTCACGCGTCCTGGGCGATTGAGGGGCTGTATGCAGGAACTGCTTGCTCGACTGAAGGCCCTCGACCCCAACGCCAGTCTGGCGTTGAGGATCATCGCGTGTTTTGATGAGTTGGTCCGCGGTGGCGTCAATATTCAAGGGCTCCTCGGGGCGGCAGCCTCGCTTGCAGGTTGTTTCGCGGGGTATGCCGGGCATCAATCGCAGCGCACGCTCCGCGTCGGCCCGGACGGGCAGACCCTTAAAGGCAGTGCCTCCACTCCGCCTGCCGGATGCCTGGCAGCAAACGGCATGACCGTGTGGCTGGAGCGTCAGGGGCCAGCCCATGTGAACGATGCGATGATCCTCGAGCGCCTCGCCCTTGCCCTGGCCATCCGCAGCGGGCACCAGGCGGAGGAACCGCTGCGCCGGCTTGGAGATCTGCTAGACGCCAACGTAGACGTGGAGCAGCGCCGTGCGACGGCCGCCAAATTCGGATTGGCACCGCACCTGAAGTACCGCGTTGCCACCTTGCCGCTCTTCGCGACCTGGAAGCAACACAGGGACCTGCTGGAAGACGTCGTCCACACCCACTACGGCCCGCTGCACGTGTGCGTGCTCCACGCCGAGGTAAAACACATGGACGCCAGCCCTTGCGGGATCGGGGGGGCTGCAGCGCTCGAAGACCTGCACCGATCGCTGGCCACAGCACTCGTGAGCCTGCGCTTGTGCGCATTGCCCGAGGTGCCGGTCGTCATTGCAGACGACTATGGTGGCCTGATTGATCTGCTCGCCCAGTGTTCGGTAGATCGACCGCTTCTTGACGTCGAGGAACTCGAAAGCGTTATGCAGCATCCGTGGGCCATTCGAACTCTGGATGCGCTGCTTCGCTCCGCGTCCATCCGCGACGCATCACGCATAGCCGGTGTCCACCACAGCACCATGCAGGCGCGACTGGAGACCATTCGCGACATGTTGTCGTTCGACCCACTCGACGGCATCGGCCGAACCCGCGTCGGCCTCGCCTTCCTCGCTTGGCGCGTTCGGCATTCGTCGGCGCTGGACCTGCCACCGCCCACTGGTCGCTAGGCCCAACCGCCAAATGTCGGGGTTTGACCCCTCCAGGCGCGCCGGTCGGCGGTTATCGGTCACCGGGTAAGTTGCTACTGTCTCGTTGCCACAGGTCGCCGCCGGAGATGCGTTGGTCCGGATCGTCTTTTCGACTACACGCGGGCGTTCCGCGCTTCTGCACCTCGCCTGCGGCTGTGGTTCAACAACATGGAGACAGACGATGACCGAACTGAAGAAGGCGATCGACGCCGTACTCGATGGCGTGACGACAGGCACACCCCGCGTGCCAGGGGTTTCGGCCGCGGTGACCGACCGCCACGGCACGATCTATGAAGGCGCGCGCGGTGTCCGCAACACCGGGACCGGCGAGCCGTTCGAGCCCGACTCCGTGTGCGCAATCTTTTCGACCACCAAGGCCATCGCAGGAACGGCTTGCCTGCAACTGGTCGAAGAGGGACTTCTCGACCTCGACGCGCCTGCGAAGGAATTCGCGCCCCAACTTGCTGACATCATGGTCATAGAGGGCTTCGGCGAAGACGGACAACCCAGGCTACGCCCACCCAAGCGCGACGTCACGACGCGTCACCTGCTCACGCACACGGCCGGTTTTAGCTATGACTTCTTCAACGAGACGTACGCCCGCCTCGCCAACGAGCAGGGCCAGCCATGGGTGGTTGACGCTTCTTGGAAGTCAATCAAGACGCCGCTGCTATTCGATCCGGGCGAGCAGTGGGCCTACGGCAGCAACATCGACTGGGCCGGCATGGTGGTTGAGGGCATCACTGGCAAGCGGCTCGGCGAAGTGATGCAGGCCCGGATTCTCGGCCCGCTCGGGATGGCCGACACCGCTTTCACGATGACCCCTTCCATGCAGTCGCGGCAAGCGACGATTCACGCGCGCGAAGATCGTGATGGCTCGCTCGTTCCTCTCAACGGCGTGACCTTGCCTCAGGACCCGGAGATCCACATGGGTGGGCACGGCCTCTACGGCACCGCCTCGGACTACGTGAAGTTCATCCGCATGTGGCTCAACGACGGGCGCAGCGACAGCGGAGAGCAAATTCTTCGACCGGAGACAGTCGAAATGGCTTCCCGCAATCATCTGCCTAAGGGCATGCACGTGCAGATGCTGCCCGGCGTCGATGCGACCAAGACTGCAGCGTCCATCCTCCCCGTTTCGAGGCCAAGACTGTCCAACGACGCCGAGTTCTTCCCTGGCATGCCGAAGACCTGGGCACTCACGTTCATGATCAACGAGGAAGAAGCGCCCACGGGCAGGCCAGCCGGAGCACTGGCATGGGCTGGCCTCGCCAACCTGTACTACTGGATCGATCGTGCTAACGGCATCGGGGGGTACTGGGCGACCCAGATCTTCCCGTTCGTCGACCCCACCTCTGTAGCAGGCTTCTTGGCGATGGAAAAGGCAACCTATCAGCACGCAGAGCTCCGCCCTCGATGAGAGGTACACAACACAGCCTCGCCATTCAAGGCAGGAGCTGTGATCATCGCGGTCATGTGATCGATCTGTCAGGAAGCTGGGTCGCTTAAACATCGCTTCGCCGCGTGGGTAAGCGTCAGCTTCCGACAAATTGCTCGATCGTGCGGGGATCGATTGGGCCTCCGTCGAGCATCCATCGGCATTAAAGATGGGACGGTCGGACGTCCACTGCCGCGCATCACACCGCTCAGCCGTAGCGAAAAGCCGAGTGCTGCGTTGGGTTGACCGGCTGCCATGACAGGCCTCCAGGTGCGAGGCCTTTTGCGCGGACTCAGTTGCCTGACGCTGCCTCTATAGCAGCTTTTCGGGCGTGATGGGCAGCTCGCGTACGCGCTTGCCGGTTGCGTGGTAGACGGCGTTGGCGATGGCCGCAGGGATACCCACCATGCCGAGTTCGCCCATTCCCTTGACACCTAAAGGATTGACGATGGTGTCGTCTTCCTCCACGAAGATGGTCTCAATGGAATGGATGTCCGCGTTTACCGGCACGTGATAGTGCTGGAGATTCGCTGTGACGATCCGGCCGTAGCGGTGGTCGATTTCTGTCGCCTCTTCCAACGCCATGCCGATGCCCCACACCACGCCGCCGATCTCCTGGCTGTGTGAGGCCAGCGGATTCAGGATCTTGCCGCAGGCTGTAACCTCGATCACGCGGGTGACCTTCACCGTGCCTAGGCTGGGGTCGACCTTCACCTCGACGAACTGGGCGCCATGCGCGAGCGTTGCGTACTTCGCGCGCTCTGGCGATGGTGTCGAATCGTAGGTTTCAGTGATCTCGCTGGTCCCAGTTCGGCGCATCACGTCTGCAACGTCGACGGCTTTGGCGGGATCGCTCTTCAGCCGAAGGCGACCATCGAGCATCTCCACTTCGGCTGTGTTTGCGCCCTTTAATGGCGATGCCGCATCACGGTTCGCCAAGTCGAGCAGCTTTGCCACCACGCCGAATGCAGCGCCGCGCACGGCCGACCCCACGCTGGAGGTCGTCCACGAGCCCCCTTGTGCAGGCGCCTTGGGTTGGCGTGTATCACCCAGCTCGAAGTGCACCTGATCCAGCCGGAGGCCGAGGAACTCGGCCGCGATCATGGTCATTACGGTATAGGTGCCCGGCCCGATGTCGCTGGTGGCACTGGCCACGGCGGCCGTGCCGTTGGCCTTGTATGAGATGCGCGCGCTGGCGGGCATCTGCATGGCACCCCAAACGCTCGATGCCATGCCCCAACCGACCAGCAGGCGACCGTCGCGCATCGATCGAGGCTCGGCCTTGCGGTTCTTCCAGCCGAACTTCTCGGCACCCAGGCGGTAGCACTCGCGCAATGCTTTGCTGGAGAACGGCTTGCCGCTTTCCGGGTCGACCTCGGCGTAATTGATGAGACGCAGCTCCATCGGATCGATCTTGAGCGCGTAGGACAGCTCGTCCATGGCGCTCTCCAATGCGAACATCCCGCTCACCGCGCCAGGCGCACGCATCCAGGTGGGCGTGGCCAGGTCTGTCGCTGCGACCTTGAGCGGCGCATGGAGGTTGGGACAGGCGTAGACCTGCCGGGTAAAGCCGGTCGTCGAATCGGAGAATTCCTCGAACGACGAGGTGTTGTGGAAAGCCTCGTGGATCATCGCCGAGAGCTTGCCGTTGCGGTCCGCGCCCAGGGCCACCCGCTGGATCGTGTCGGGCCGGTAGCCGTGACCCGTGAACATCTGAGTCCGGGTGTAGACCACCTTGACCGGGCGCTTGAGTTCGCGCGCGGCCATGGCCGTGAGTGAAGGGTAGTAGTTCGGCTTGAGCGATGCTCCGAAGGCGCCGCCGACGAAGGGGGAGATCACGCGGATGTTCTCGGCTGGAACGCCGAAGCTTTCCGCCAGATGCTTCTGAACGCCGTAGACCTCCTGCGTCTTGTCGAAGATCGTGAGCTGGTCCCCTTGCCAGAAGGCAATCGCTGCGTGCGGCTCGATTGGATTGTGGTGGTTGATCGGAATGCGGTATTGCGCTTCGACCTTGACGGCCGCTGTCTGCATCGCCGCGACGGGGTTGCCGCGCGGCGCGCCCTTGGCCGTGGCAGGGTCTGGTTGGGCGCGGTCCAGCACCTTCGCCAGGTCGGTGTTGTGCGCTTCGGTCTCGTAGTTGGCCTTCACCAACCGCGCAGCGTACCGGGCCTGCTCGTAGCTTTCGGCCACAACCAGCGCAATCGGCTGTCCGTTGAAGAATATCCGGTCCGATTGCAGCGGCCATGTCCATGCCGGCTGCGCGCCTGCCGCCGGTGCCGGGCCGAGCTTGCCCGCGTTCAAGTGGGTGAAGACGCGAATCACGCCGCTGGCCTTCTCGGCCTCGCGCGTGTCGATCGCGGAGATGCGACCCTTGGAGGCTGTGCTCAGCACGATAAAGCCATAGGTGATGTTGGGAATCTGGAACTCGGCGGTGTACTTCGCCTTGCCCGTGACCTTGGCGAGTCCGTCGACCCGGGGCGTTTCCTTGCCTAGATAGCGTGACATGTGATTCCTCTTCTCAAGCCAGCCGCGCGGCGCGCATCAATGCTCGCACGACAGAACGGTGACCCAACTCGACCTTGTAGGCGTTGTGCGCCAGAGGCCTTGCGTCGCGCAGCGCGGCCTGCGCAGCGCGTTGAAAAGTCGCCTCGTCGGCCCGCTGGCCCACGAGCACCGCTTCGGCCTCGGCACTGCGCCAGGGCTTGTGGGCAACGCTGCCCATCACCACGCGCGCCTGCCGGATCCTGCTGCCTTCCATGTCCAGTGCGGCGGCGACCGACACCATCGCGAAGGCATAGGACGCGCGATCGCGCACCTTCAGGTAGTGCGAATTTCGCGCGAAGTCGCTCGACGAGACGGGGAGCTCGATGGCAACGATCAGATCTCCATGTTCCAGGTTGTTGTCGCGCTCGGGTGTCGTGCCGGGCAGGCGGTGGAAGTCGGTGATGGTGATCAGCCGCTCGCGGCCGTCCGGCGCGCGAACGCGCACTTGGGCGTCGAGCGCGTAGAGCGCCGTAGCCATGTCTCCCGGGTAGGTCGCCACGCAGGCTTCGCTCCAGCCGAGGATCGCGCTGATCCTGTTCAGGCCTTCCCGCGCGGCGCAGCCGCTGCCGACCTCACGCTTGTTGCACGGCATCGACGTGTCGTAGAAGTAATTGCAGCGTGTACGCTGCAACAGGTTGCCGCCGTTGGTCGCCATGTTGCGCAGTTGCCCCGACGCACCGGCGACGATCGCCTGCGTGAGCAGCGGATAGTTCTCGCGGATTAGCGGGTGGTTCGCTGTTTCGGTGTTGGTGGCCAATGCACCGATGGACAGGCCTGCGCGGCTGCGTGTGATCTCGCGCAAAGGCAGGCGGGTGATGTCGACCAGTCGCGTCGGGCGCTCCACATCTTCCTTCATCAGGTCGAGCAGGTTGCTGCCACCGGCGAGGTACTTGGCCTGGGGAATGGCCGCTAGGGCGGCGGTGGCGGAAGCGGCATCCGTTGCGCGTACGTACTCAAACGGTCGCATGGCCGTCTTCCTTTCTGGCGGATGCCAGCTGGGTTTCGGTTGCGAAGCCCCAGGTCTGCGCAGCCTGTCGGCCTGAATGCACTTCCTGGATTGCGGCAACGATGCCGGGGTAGGCGCCGCAGCGGCAGATATTGCCGCTCATGCGCTCCTTGATCTCCTCGTCCGTAAGGCGAGTGGTCATCTTGCCGACGTTCTCGGTGACGTGGCTGACCTGGCCACGCTGAGCCTCGCCGAGCATGCCAACGGCCGAACAGATCTGGCCGGACGTGCAGTAGCCGCACTGGAAGCCGTCGTGCTTGATGAAGGCAGCCTGCATGGGATGCAACTGCTCGCCTTTTGCCAGACCCTCGATGGTCGTGACCTCGCGGCCGTCGAGCGTGGCGGTCAGCGTCAGGCAGGACAGGACTCGCTGCCCGTCAATCAGCACCGTGCAGGCACCGCACTGCCCCTGGTCGCATCCTTTCTTTGAGCCCGTGAGCGCGAGCCGTTCGCGCAGCGCGTCGAGCAGGACCACGCGCGAGTCGACCTCCAGGGTTCGGCGCGCACCGTTGACTTGAAAGCTGACCTTCACTGTGTTCTGCGCGATGACAGGCGCCGACGCTGCGCCCGGAAGCGGCGGAAGCTGGGCGAGTGCAGACTCAGTCGCCAGCAAGTTCGCAGCGAAGAGGCCAAGACCACCACTGCTGGTCTGCATCATGAATGTGCGGCGCGCTTGGCCGACGTCGCCGAGCGCTGGCATCTCGCGAAGAAGGGCGGACTCGTCGGCGCTGAGTTCGGTCGGCGTGTCGTTCTGGATTTCGTGGGGCATGGACTGCATCCTTTCTGCGGGATCGAAGACTGAAGGCGCCCGAGTCTGCACCCCCCAAAGTGCACGTTCACACTGGGCAGCATGTGCGCGGGCTTGCGACTTCGGCATCAGCGAGTGACTGGTACTGGTAGTTGTTTTTTGCCACTTTCCAGTGTGTCGGGAGATGTGGAGGACGACTACCTCGAACGCTCTTAATGCCTCTATTAATACGGCTAATGAATATGGCTGCGTGGGTGCTGGTAGGGCCTCGTTGCCGCTGAACGAGCGGGCGCACAGAGTGACGCCGGTGGATCGGCGAGTGAGGTCTACTGCGGGCAGGCGAGGCGGTGTGTCCGACGCCGTCCGGTGTTTGATTGGCATTCGGTTTTTTGCGCTGACGTCGTGCGCATTGCTCTACCGAGTTCGGCGTGAAATGGTTTCACACGGACTTGTGCTGACAGAGACTTTGACAATGCACATCCGTACTGCCTCGCTCCTCCCCCTGAGGCCTACGTGATGGGTGGTCAGGTCCCAAGCATGGTGTTCGACAGAGCCGCCTATCAGCATCGTCGGCTTGACCGACTCGCCCAGCAGAAGCCAAGCGAGCACAACGCGACTACAACGCTGGCCTTGTCGATCGGGGCGAAGGTCGTTACTTCCCCAAGTTTGATGGGCTTATATTGAACCCTCCAAGAACCGGCGGTCGTCAAGCCGGACAACGCCAACTACAGTACGTTAGGCCGAGTCAGCACGCGCACTTCATCAACGGACAGAAGGACCGAAGCAAAGTTCTTACGATCGCGAAGAAGAACGTATGTGCCGCGAGTCCTAACCCACTTGAGATGCCGAGAAGCCCGGGCTTGACGATCACTGACGCAAATCCGGCGAGCGCCTTCGGCATCACGGCGTGGGCGAGCCATTTTTTCCTTTGACCCCGTTCGACCAACATCTTGCGTTGCAATGGCCAAACCAAATTGTGATCATGCCGAACCTGCCGGTTGCGCTCGACATGCGGGCCAACACGCCACTGCGCAGCAATTCAGCATCTGAGGTCGCTCGCCTTCGACGGGAACTCTGTCGAGCCAGAGGCGAGGTGTTCAACTATATCGAGCGGTTCTACAACCGGTTCAGCAGGCATTCAAATTCAACTACCTCAGCCCGGTTCAATTCAAGCAGCAACGGTTAAAGCGTCACGCAAATGCGTCCAGGGGACCGGGGTAAGCACATCCTCCGCTGATTGAGCTGACAGCGGCTCAGCGCTGAATGGCACGCGCTCGCATTAAGATCGGCCGCAAGTGGTCTTGAATGAAATGTGAGATTCCCGTCAGTGTCGTCCGCCGCACGGTCATCCTACTGCGTGCACTGAATCGGCACGCGCTCTCAACTCCAGAACAGCTGCACCAAGAAACCGGGTTACCCAAGGCAACCATATCGCGCATGCTGCAGGCCTTGCAGCAAGAGGGGTTGGTCGTCAAAGCGCGGTACGGCAGTTACTACGTCACCGCCGGAGTCGTCATGCTGGCGAGCGGATTTCGGGGGGAGCCCAAGCTGGTGCAAGCTGCCAAGCCAGTTGCGGACGCGCTTACGCGTGAAATCCGCTGGCCGGTTGCTGTCGGCGTGCCAGATCAAGGCGAACTGGTGGTGCGCTATGCCACGACTTCGCTGTCGCCACTGACTTTCTTCCATGCGCCGGTTGGGATGCGCCTGAGCCTTGTTAGCCACGCCATGGGTCGTGCCTACCTCGCGCATTGCACGGCAACGGAGCGGAGCCTCCTGCTCCACCTGGTGGGAAGTGCCTCACGCGAAATCGATCTCCTCGCCGGTGATGCCCAAGCCGTAAGCACGACGCTGCGTGAAGTGAGGCGCAAGGGATTTGCGCTACGGTACACCGGCTTGCGTCCCGAAAGCTCAACGATTGCTGTGCCGGTGCTCGAGTCGCGGCGCGCCATAGGGGCGCTTGGGCTCACCTGGTTCACATCGGTGATGAAGCCGGGAGTGGCTGAGCAGAAATTCTTGCCGGCACTGAAAGACGCAGCGCGGGAGGTTTCCCGTCGCCTCAAGCACCAGGAATGAGGGGCGCCTTCAACTTTCCGCTGAACGGATTCTTCGCAACTTTCGCTTGAGGGTTGGCCGAAGAGAATGTGCACGGCGCAGTTGCGGTGCAGAAGCGGCTGATTTACGGGTACGACAACAGCTACATCCTGGATTCCTGCAGGCTGTATCCAGATACATTCGCGTCGCTCGTCATCCTCGATGCCGAGGATCCCGCAACGCCAGGGTTGCTGCGCATGTGGACGGCGAACAACCAGTTGGCCGGTGTGCGCCTGTTCGGCTATCGGCAGCCGGACGGCAGCACCCCGTGGCTCAACTCCCCGGAGGCGCTGCGCACTTGGCAGGCCGCGCAGGAGCTAGGTCTCGTCGTAGACCTGGAGGTGATCTGCCAGAACGGCGGCGCCGTGGTCATTCCCATGCTGCTGGACCTCGTGGAGCGCTTTCCCGACGTGCCCGTGGTTCTGGACCACCTTCTCGAACCTCGCGTGGCGGATCAGGACTTTGGATTCGCGGCTGGCTACGAACGGCTTGCCGCGCATCCCCGCATCTTCTACAAATTCACCTCCATCAACCTCGACATCCTCCGTGAATCGGGCGTGGACGCAGCTGCCTTCCTTCGGCGTGCGGTTGATCTGTTCGGCGCGCGCCAGTTGATGTGGGGCTCGGACATCGGCACATCCTCCGGTACCTATAAGGACATGGTCGCCCGGGCCGTCGCAGCAACATCCCACCTCGACGATGGAGAACGCGCAACCCTCTTGAACGAAACCGGGCGGCGAGTGTTTGTGCGAGGCGGTGCGGTTGCGGATCCCACGCGGCAGGGAAGGAGCACGCGATGAAAACGATCCTCACCTGCGCGCTGACGGGCGGCGCAGACACCGCCCACCTCAGTCAGGCGATCCCCGTGACGCCGCAGGACATCGCACAGCAGGGTATAGACGCAATTCGCGCAGGAGCGGCCATCCTGCACATTCACGTGCGCGACCCGGAGACAGGTAAGCAGAGTGTGCAGTTGGCGCACTATCAAGAGGTCGTGGAACGCATCCGCGACTCGGGAACGGACGCCGTGATCAACCTGACGACGGGACCGGGGTCCCGGTGGGTGCCCGGAGACAACCCCACCGTTGCTGGCGCTGACAGCAGCATGATGTCGGCCGAGCAACGGGTCGAACACATCCTGGCGCTGAAGCCCGAGGTGTGCAGCCTCGACATCGCCACGCTGAATTTTGGCAAGCACGTGATGATCAATCATGCACGCGATGTGTGCCAAATGGCTGCCTTGGTCGAGGGCGCTGGAGTGCGCACGGAAATCGAGGTGTTCGACTTCGGGAATCTGCGAGAGGCGCTGCACTTGATCGAGGAGAAGCGAATCCCTGCGCCCTCGCACTTTCAGTTCTGCCTCGGCGTACCCTGGGGCGCACCGGCTTCGACCGAAGTCATGTCGCTCATGAAGACGCAACTTGCGGGCCGACACCCCTGGTCGGCGTTCGGAATCTCGCATGCGCAATTCCCCATGGTGGCGCAGGGCGTGGTTCTTGGCGGGCACGTCCGTGTCGGCCTGGAGGACAACCTCTATCTGAAGCGCGGCAAACTCGCGCCACACAACGCAGCGCTGGTGGAGAGGGCGCGGGTTCTCGTCGAGGCTGTGGGTAGCGAACTGGCCACGCCCGCGGAGGCGAGGCAGATTCTCCGCTTGGGGCGGATATGAAAGGGCCGCTGAATGGCGTGCGCGTCCTGGACATGTCTCTTGTCCTGGCAGGGCCAATGGCATCGATGTACTTGGCGCAACTGGGAGCTGAGGTGGTCAAGCTGGAGCCCCCCGGGGGCGATCCTATGCGCGCCAATTCCGATGACGGGAGCAATACGCCTGACGCATTCGTTGCCCTGAACGCCGGAAAACACAGTGTGTGCCTGGACCTGCGGTCCAAGGACGGGCAGGCAGCGATCCGCGAACTGGTGGCTGACTGTGACGTCTTTCTCGAGAGTTTCCGGCCGGGGCTGCTGGCGCGGTACGGACTTGACGAAAAGGGCTTGCGGGCTGTCAACCCACGGATGATTTACTGCTCGATTTCCGGGTATGGGCAGCGTGGGGAGTGGGCGGGACGGGGCGCGTATGACCTTGTGGTCCAGGCTGCAACAGGCATGATGATGCTATCTGGCGATGAAGAGAATCAAGCTCCCGTGAAGGTTGGGTTCCCGGTCGTTGATGCCGCCGTGGCGATGTTGTCCTCGATGGCGATCGCCGCAGCGCTGCATCAGAGGCAGGTGGACGGCAAAGGACAGTCGATCGACGCATCGATGGTGCAGGCGGCTCTTGCATTGATGTATCCCGTGGCAAGTGCCGTCATGACCACCGGGGTGGAGGCGAAGCGTGTCGGGAATCGAGGCTCCATGGGGAGCCCCGCCACGGATACCTACCGCTGTGCAGATGGCTGGCTCGCGGCTTCCGTCAACACGCCAGCACAGTTCGGCAAATTGGCAACCGTGCTGGGGGTCGACGCCTTGTGTTCGGATCCGCGTGCTCTGGACCTGGACGCATACGCCGGCGCTCCGGGAGCGCTGGTCGCATCAGACCTGGACTTCCTGCGCTCCAACTTATGGGCGGCCTTTGCGACCCGCAGTGCCGCAGAACTGGAGTCGGCGCTCAACGCGGCTGGGGTGGCTGCGGCAAAGGTTCGCACGATTGGCGAGTTCCTCCGGGAGGTCGACGATGGCAGCAAGATCGCTTTGTCGGGTTTGCACGTGGAGCAGAACGGACGCGTTGTGCGCACTCCAGGCGTGGGCTTCGGCTTCGGCTTCGGCTTCGGCTTCGGCGACGATACCGCGCCCGCTACCCTTTTCAGTGCCGAACCGCTCGGCGATAGCAACTCACGCTTCCTCAAAGCGTCACCTAACAAGGAATGATGATGTTTCCCGCACTGGTTCTCGAAAAGACGCCTGACTTCACGGCGCGTGTGCGCGACGTGGACGATGCATTCCTGCCCGAGGGAGACGTCGTGGTCGACGTCGAATACTCCACGCTCAATTACAAGGATGGTCTGGCCATCACGAACAAGTCCCCGGTGGTGCGAAGCTGGCCAATGGTCGCGGGCATCGACGGTGCCGGCGTCGTGGCAAGCAGTTCGTCTCCCAGGTGGAAGGCAGGCGACCGGGTGGTGCTGAACGGCTTCGGTGTCGGTGAGACGCACAAGGGCTGCTTGGCGGCACGCGCGCGGCTGCGCAGCGAGTGGCTGGTGCCGCTGCCATCCGAGTTCAGCACGAAGCAGGCGATGGCGATCGGCACGGCTGGGTATACGGCCATGCTTTCGGTGCTCGCGCTTGAGCGTCACGGCATCCGGCCGGACCAAGGCGAGGTCCTGGTTACAGGTGCGACCGGGGGTGTCGGGTCGGTGGCCGTTGCGCTTCTTTCCCGGCTGGGGTACCGGGTTGTCGCTTCCACGGGAAAGGCAAAGGATGCCGGGTGGCTTCAGGAACTCGGTGCTGCGGACCTTCTTGATCGCCAAGAACTCTCGGTGCCTGGCAAGCCCTTGCAAAAGGAACGCTGGGCGGCAGTGATCGACGCGGTGGGAAGCCACACGCTTGCGAATGCTTGCGCGCAGACTCGGTATGGCGGCGTGGTGACCGCTTGTGGACTTGCGCAGGGCATGGATTTTCCTTCGTCCGTGGCGCCGTTCATTCTGCGTGGTGTCACCCTTGCCGGCATCGACAGCGTCATGGCCCCGATGCATTTGCGGGAAGAGGCGTGGGCCCGGCTCGCAACGGACCTCGATCCGCGTTCGCTCGACGTAATCACCACGGAGATTCCCCTTACGCAGGCGGTGGCCACTGCGCAAGAACTCATGTCAGGGCAGCTGCGCGGCCGGATCGTGGTGAAGATCCATTGACGCGGCTTATGCGGTGATCGTGCCGTAGTCGCTAACCAGCCAGTAGTCTTGCCGCGGTTGAGCAGATGCGCCATGGCGCGGATGTCATGGCCCTGCTGCTCGAGGCTGGCAAGGTTGACCTGGTCTTCAGGCTGAAGCTGGGTGTAGCTTGGAAAAAGTCTGCAAAACCACGTTCTCGCAGACGCCGACGCGTGTCACGGCGTGTTGATTGATGCCCGAAGCCCGTGACTGGCATGCCCAATGGGCCTTCATGGCCCTTGCTGCCTGCGTCCGCACGCTGTCATGGGGCGGCTGATGCCCCAGAGGACGCGGTGACCTCTGCGTGCTCAGAAAATGTCGCCGCGCCATTCACAGCTTGCTCATCGCCAACCGCATCGTCACGCGATGCCGTGTTCTTGATCAGGCGCGATAGCGTACCTTGGCATGGCCGAACTGCAGCTTGATCAGCCGAAAGGGGTCTTCCACCATCCGTACGGTGAAGGCATCTTGACTTCCTCGCGCGCCGGCTTGGATCGGTTCTCAACAATTCGAGCTTTGTTGAAATGTCGTAAAGTAGCGGCATGGATGAGTCTGAAGTTGTCGAAGCGCTGGCCGCGCTGGCCCACCCGGTGCGACTGCGTATCTTTCGGGCGTTGGTGGTCGTCGGCCAGGATGGCCTGACGCCCGGCGTCATGAGCGAGGGGCTGGACATCCCCAACACTTCGCTGTCGTTCCATCTGAAGGAGCTGACCCGTGCTGGCCTGGTCTCGCAAGAGCGCGCGAGCCGCCACCTGGTCTATCGCGCGCAGTACGACCGCATGAGCGGTCTGCTGGGCTTTCTTACCGAGAACTGCTGCCAGGGCGCCCCTTGCGCCGCGACCGAAGCCGCTTGCAAATGCTGACCCTGGTACCTCGCTCGCTGCAGCACCGGGCCTGAGCGGCCCTGTTTCCCTCCGCCACCGTACCCGAGAGCGTCACCGCCATGCTTGCGGCAGTCCTGATCTTCGTCTTCACCCTTGTTCTGGTCATTTGGCAGCCGCGTGGGCTGGGCATCGGCTGGAGTGCCAGTGCCGGCGCGCTGGTCGCGCTTGCGCTGGGCGTCGTGCATCTGGCGGACATTCCTGTGGTCTGGGGCATCGTCTGGAATGCCACCGCGACCTTCGTGGCCGTCATCATCATCAGCCTCCTGCTGGACGAGGCCGGCTTCTTCGAGTGGGCAGCGCTGCATTTCGCGCGTTGGGGCGGCGGTAGCGGCCCGCGGTTGTTCGCCCTGATCGTGTTGCTCGGGGCGGCGGTGGCGGCACTGTTCGCCAACGACGGGGCGGCCCTCATCCTGACGCCCATCGTGATGGCCATGCTGGTCGCGCTGGGCTTCTCGCCAGCAGCCACCCTGGCGTTCGTGATGGCTGCTGGCTTCATTGCCGACACTGCTAGCCTGCCGCTGGTGGTCTCCAACCTGGTGAACATCGTCTCGGCCGACTTCTTCGACATCGGCTTCGACGACTACGCATCGGTGATGGTGCCCGTCAACCTAGCGGCCGTGGCCGCCAGTCTGGTCGTGCTGTACCTGTACTTCCGGCGAGACGTGCCCGCAGCGTACAACCTGGGACAGCTCAAGGCTCCGGCGCAAGCCATTAGGGACCGAGGAACGTTCCGCGCAGGATGGGTGGTCCTGGCGTTGCTGCTGGTTGGCTTCTTCTGGCTGGAGCCACTGGGCGTGCCAGTGAGCGCGGTCGCGGCGGTCGGTGCGGTGGTGCTGCTGGCTGTGGCCGCCAGGGGACCCGTCATCAGCACGCGGAAGGTGCTCCTCGGGGCGCCCTGGCAGATCGTGATGTTCTCGCTCGGCATGGACCTGGTGGTCTATGGCCTGCGCAACGCCGGCCTGACGGGCTACCTCGCCGGGCTGCTTGACCAGTTCGCCCAGGGCGGCGTGTGGGGCGCGGCCTTCGGCACTGGTTTCCTCGCGGCAGGCCTGTCCTCCGTCATGAACAACTTGCCGACCGTGCTGGTGGGTGCGCTGTCCATCGACCAGTCGTCGGCCACGGGTGTCGTCAAGCAAGCCATGGTCTACGCCAACATCATCGGCTGCGACCTCGGCCCCAAGATCACGCCCATCGGCAGCCTGGCAACGCTGCTGTGGCTGCACGTGCTGTCGCGCAAGGGCACGACCATCGCGTGGGGCTACTACTTCCGCGTGGGCATCGTCCTGACGCTACCCGTGCTGGCGTTCACGCTGGCCGCACTCGCCCTGCGCTTGAGCGCAGGCTGACGCACCGCACCAAGGAGCACTGCATGAGCACCATCACCATCTTCCACAATCCCGCGTGCGGCACCTCGCGCAACACGCTGGCCATGATCCGCAGCAGCGGCGAGGAGCCAATAGTCGTCGAGTACCTCAAGACGCCGCCCGACCGCGAGACCCTGAAGGGCCTCATCGCTGCGACGGGCATGGCCACGCGCGAGGTGATGCGCCGCAAGGGCACGCCCTACGATGAGCTGGGCCTGGACGATCCCAAGTGGACCGACGAACAGCTGGTCGACTTCATGCTGCAGCACCCCATCCTTATCAACCGACCCATCGTCGTCCCGCCCCTGGGCACGCTGCTGTGCCGTCCCTCGGAACTGGTGCTGGGCATCCTGCCCAACCCTCAACGAGCCGCGTTCGCCAAGGAAGATGGCGAGCAGGGCATCGACGCCGAGGGCAGGCGTGTCGAGCCCCAGTGAGCTTCCCAGCCTGGACCAGGGCTCATTCCAGGCACTGGACCAACAGCGCCTGTTCCCGGCAGCACGGGCATCGCATGCGCCCCGCATCCTGCTGCTGTACGGCTCGGTCCGTGACCGCTCCTGTAGCCGGCTGCTGACCGAAGAGGCGGCGCGGCTGCTGCAGGCCATGGGTGCCGAGACCCGCATCTACGACCCGCGGGGCCTCCCCTTGCCTGACGGCGCGCCGGACGACCATCCCAAGGTGCGTGAGCTGCGCGAGCTGGCCCAGTGGAGCGAGGGCATGGTCTGGTCGTCGCCGGAGCGCCATGGCGCGATGTCCGCCATCCTGAAAGCCCAGATCGACTGGATTCCGCTGTCCGTCGGTGCGACGCGGCCGACGCAAGGCAAGACCCTGGCCATCATGCAGGTCTCAGGCGGCTCACAGTCGTTCAATGCTGTCAATCAGATGCGCGTGCTGGGCCGCTGGATGCGCATGCTGACCATCCCCAATCAATCGTCGGTGGCCAAGGCTTACCAGGAGTTCGACGAAGCCGGCCGGATGAAGCCGTCGTCGTTCTACGAGCGGGTGGTCGACGTCATGGAAGAGTTGGTGAAGTTCACTTGGCTGACGCGGGACGCCGCACCGTACCTGGTGGACCGCTACAGCGAACGGCGCGAGAGTGCAGCTGCACTTGCCGCGCGGACGCGGCTGACCAGCATCTAGCCGACGGACGGAGGTGCCCAGTGGTAGGGCAGCAGGTCGGCCAGCGCGGATGCGGGCTGCGTCGGCAACCGCTCCAGCACGTCTTTCAGATACCGGTACGGCTCATGCCCGTTGAGTCTGGCCGTGTGCAGCAGGCTCATGATGGCAGCCGCACGCTGCCCGGCGCGCAGACTACCGGCGAACAACCAATTCTTGCGGCCGAGCGCGACGGGCCGAATGAGGTTCTCGATGCGGTTGTTGACTGCCGTGCCGATTACCGTGTGATGAACTTGATTGCAACCTCTTGGGTCGGTTCGAGATGGGACCACTTCCCCAAGAGGATGGCAGCATGCCGTACGAACGGCCCGCCTGCCGGATGGGGGGTCAGGTGCCGACGGCAAAATTGACGTACTTGGTGACCAAGTACTCGTCGATGCCATGACGCGAACCTTCGCGACCGATTCCTGATTGCTTGACACCACCGAAAGGCGCCACCTCTGTGGAGATCAGTCCCGTGTTGACACCGACCATTCCATATTCCAACCGTTCGGCCACGCGCCACGCGCGCGCCAAATCGGCCGTGTAGAAATATGAGGCAAGGCCGAACTCGGTGGCGTTGGCCAGCGCCACCACCTCGTCTTCGTCGTCGAACCTGAATAGCGGTGCGAGCGGGCCGAAGGTCTCCTCCGTCGCCACCGCCATCTGCGCATTGACGTCGACGAGCACGGTGGGCTCGAAGTAGGTCTTTCCCTTCGCATGTCTCGCTCCGCCGGTCAGCACGCTGGCGCCGCCAGCGATCGCGTCTGCGATGTGCGCTTCCACCTTCTGCACAGCCTTTTCATCGATGAGTGGCCCGATGGTGACGCCAGCATCGCGTCCATCGCCGACCTCGAGTCGCCGAACCGCGGCGACCAGCCTCTGTGCGAAGTCGTCGTAGACGGATCGATGCACATACACGCGGTTCGTACACACACAGGTCTGGCCTGCGTTGCGGTACTTCGATGCGATCGTCCCCTGCACCGCCGCATCCAGGTCGGCATCTTCGAAGATGATGAAAGGGGCGTTGCCGCCCAGCTCCATGGATACCTTCTTGACTGTCGCGGCGGCCTGCTCCATCAGTTGGCGCCCGATCTCGGTCGAGCCGGTGAAGCTGACCTTGTGCACCGACGCGTGGCTGCAGAGCTCCGCGCCGATTTCGGCGGCGGCGCCGGTTACGACCGAGAACACACCTGCAGGGGTGCCTGCCTGTTCGGCCAGGGAAGCGAGCGCCAGCGCCGAGAGTGGCGTTTGCGATGCCGGCTTCAGCACCATGGTGCAGCCCGCGGCCAGTGCGGGGCCGGCCTTCCGGGTAATCATGGCGGACGGAAAATTCCACGGGGTGATCGCTGCGCAAACCCCAACCGGCTCCTTGAGCACGACGATGCGCTGGCCCACCACCGGGGCAGGAATAGTCTCTCCGTATACACGCTTGGCCTCCTCTGCGTACCATTCCAGGTACGACGCGGCGTAGCGAATTTCCCCCCGCGCCTCGGCCAGCGGCTTGCCTTGCTCTGCCGTCATGAGCAACGCCAGGTCTTCGATGTTGGCGAGCATCAGGTCGCTCCAACGGCGCAGGATCTGGCCTCGGTCCTTCGCGGTGCGGGAGCGCCATGCGGACAGGGCGGCACTTGCGGCCTCGATCGCCTGCCGGGTTTCGGCCGTCCCGAGCCGAGGCACGCGACCCACCAAGTCGCCTGTCGCCGGATTCGTGACGTCGATCATCGATGGCGCGGTGATCCATTCGCCGTTGATGAAACACCGCTCGCGCAGCAGGTCGGGATTTTGGAGGGTCAGCATGGTATTGATCGTTGGCTCTTGTTTGAAAGACGCTCAGGGCCGGTAGCTGCGACCGCCATCCACGGCGACGATGGTTCCGCTCATGTAGCTCGCCCGGCTGGACGCGAGGAACGCGACGACATCCGCAATCTCTCGTGGATCCGCTGCGCGGCCAGCCGGCAGCTTGCTGGCGTCCTGGCACTCTCGCCAACGTTCTGGGTCACCGAAGCGCTGTTGCGCCTGTTGGCGCAGCACGGCTTCGAGCCTCTCCGTCTTCACCAGCCCGGGATTGACACCGACGATACGCACGCCGTCGTCGATGGAGTTCCCGCCTACAGCGCGTGTGAACGCCATGAGCGCGGCGTTGCCAGCGGAACCGACCACGTATTCCGCGCTAGGCCGGTCGCCAGCGAGCCCGATCACGTTGACGATCGCACCGTTTTTGCGATCGCGCATACCGGACAGCACGGCGCGGCTCAGGTCGATCGTTCCGTAGACCTTGAGTGCCCATGCGCTGCGCCAGCGGTCTTCGTCGATCTCGTCGAGATTGCCTCTGGGAATCGCCCCGGCGTTGTTGATCAGGATGTCGAGTTCGCCGCAAGCGGCAGCCAGTGTGACCGCCGCGCCGCGCGCTGCCAGATCGCACGCGTGGGTTTTGGGCAAAGGGTAGCCCCTGGCCGCAATCTCGGCTGAAACGGAGTTCAGGTCAGCAGCGCCGCGCGCGGCGAGATGCAGCAGGCATCCCTCTTCGGCAAGTACGAAGGCGATCTCCCGCCCGATGCCCTTGGAGGCGCCGGTGATCAGGGCGCGCCGGCCCTTCAGTTGTAAATCCATGAGTTCCCTCTTGGGTTGTCGTGCGTTAGGGACGGCCGTTAATGGGGAGTCAAGATGCGTCCATGCTGGAAGTCTGATGCGAATCGGCAGTTCGGCCATGCGCCTTGGCAAGCCTGAAGCGCGGCAAAGCGATCTCCGAGGTGACGCGCTCGAACGCGACCTCGACGGCATCACCGACTTTCGGAACGCTGTTGGGCACCCCGATGATGTTGCTGTACATCCTCGGTCCCTCTTCCAGCTGGATCATCGCGACGTTGTACGGCACGTCCAGCTTGAAGGCCTGGTTGTAGACCTGGTGATACACGATGTAGGAGTAGATGACGCCGCGGCCTGAGAGCTCGTGCCATTCGAACTGGTACGAGAGGCAGCGCGGGCAGACGTGGCTGATCGGAAATCGCACGTGCTGGCAGGACATGCATCGCTGCATGCAGAGCCTTTCGTCGTGCGCGGCGACCCAGAACGGTCGATTGCTCTCGGTGAGGGTAGGGAGCGGTTTGAGGTAGTCCATGGTCATCTCAGCCCTTCCGCAGGATGTTGGCATTGGCGCAGTTGAGCTCTCGGCCCCTGCCGGTCACGAGGCAGACTTCGGCGCCCTTGACCTGCCGGACCCCGCATTCGCCCCGCATCTGCCGCACACCTTCGACGATGTGCAGCCAGCCCTCCATGTAGGACTCCGACAGGTTGCCGCCGGCCGTGTTGATGGGCAGTTCGCCGCCCAGACGGATCCTGCCTCCTTCCACAAAGCTGCCTGACTCTCCAACCTTGCAGAACCCCCCGTGTTCGAACCACAGCAGCACGCTGCTGGTGAAGTTGTCGTACAGCTGGGCGACGTCGATGTCCTTCGGGCCCACGCCTGCCATCGCGTACGCGTCGTTGACCGCCAGCTTCTGATGCGGGACATACCACCAGTCCTCGTTGTCCATGTTGCGTGTCGTGTAGGCCTGTCCCATGCCCGCGATGAGGACCAGCGGATGCTTCAGGTCTTTCGCCCGTTCCGGTGTCGTGACAATGACGCAGACCCCACCATCGGAGATGAGGCAGCAATCCAGAAGATGCAGCGGCTCGACGATCCAGCGGGATGCTTGGTGGTCTTCAATGGTCATCGGCGTGCGCATGATGGCATTCGGATTCATTGATGCGTGATGGCGGCAGGTCACCGCGATCTCGCCGAGTTGGCGGCTTGTAGTTCCGTAAAGCGCCATGTGCCGGCTGGCCGTGATGGCGCTGTTGCCTGCGGCTGCCATGAAGCCCCAGATGCCCCACGAGTCTCCCCAGCCGGCTGCTTTGTCGAACTTGTACCCTCCCGTGGCCGCCGAGTCTCCGAAGACGCAGGCGACGTAGTTCGCCATGCCCGCGTTCACGGCCAGTGCCGCCTGTTGGAGCAGGGCGCCCGCGGTGCCGCCGCCCATGTTGAAGGTGCCGGTGAAACGTGGATCGATGCCTAGCGCCTCGCCAACGCGCAGATAGTTGAGCGGCCCCTCTGGCGAGGTGGTGCCGGCCATGGTCATCAGGCCGTCGATCTGTTCTTTCTTGAGGCCGGCGTCGTCGATGGCGCGCTTGAATGCCTCCACGGCCAGGGTGAGCGGTGTGGAACCTGGCAGCTTGCCTTGCTCAGTGGCGCCGACGCCAACGATGGCAGTCTTGTCGCGCAGATGGTGCATTGATAGTCTCCGTCAGGTGTTGTTGATGCGCCCGAAGGCACGTGATGCTTCTTACCGAAGCACCTGTTCGGTTTGCAGTTGCTCGTACTCGGCATCTCCGACGTCCATCAGTTCGCGAAGCACCTCGCGGGTGTGCTGCCCGAGCATGGGTGCAGGCCCCTGGAGACCGACGGTGACGCGCGATGAGCGGAAGGGTGGGGCGTTGTAGAGCGCCTCGCCCATCTCGGGGTGGTCCAGGGTCACCCAATGCCCCCGGTGATGCAGTTGTGGATCCCTGTCGACCACATCGGCCGCAGTCTGGACGACCCCCGCTGGCACGCCCTGTGTTTGAAGCGCCGACATCAGTTCTGCGGCGTGCCAGGTTTCGGTCGCGAGAGCGAGCAGCTCATTCAGGCGCGTCGAGCCTGAAATACGCGCCTCGGCAGTGGTCCACCGTTCTTCCATGGCCCAGTCCGGCGAGCCCAGTACTGTGCGAAGGCGTGCCCAGGTCGCATCGTCCCGCACCGCGATCGCGATCCAGGCGTCTTCACCGCGACACGGAAACACACCGTGCGGTGCGCAGTGCGCGTGATCGTTGCCGCAGCGCTGCTGCACGCGCCCGTTGATCGTCAGGTCCAGAAGGGTGGGTCCCAACAATGCCACCGTCGGCTCGATCTGGGCGAGGTCGATCATCTGGCCTTTGCCGGTCCGGCGGCGATGGCGCAACGCGGCCATCAACGCAAAGGCGGCATGACAGGGGTTGGGCACATGGTCTGGATAGTTCGTGCCCGTTCCCGCAGGCTCCCGGTCTGGCAGGCCGCTCAGTTCGTGAAGCCCGGTGAGCGAGACCATACTGGCGCCGTAGCCGAGGTAGTTGCGCTCTGGACCCTCAGCGCCCTGCATCGACATGGCGAGGTAGATGATGTCGGGCTTCATCTCGCGCACCGCTTCGTACCCGAGACCGAACTTCTGCATCACGCCCGGGGTGAAGTTGTTCGCGATGATGTCGCTTTTTTCGATCAGACGGCGGGCCAATGCCAGTGCCTTCGGATGCTTCATGTCCAGCGTGATGCTGCGCTTGCTGGTGTTGCGATCGGCGAAGTAGCCGCTGCGGTTCACGCCCGGAATGCCATCCTTGTAGGGCGCAGCCATTCGCAGGGAGTCGATGCGGGCGGCACTTTCAATCTTGATCACGTCGGCGCCCATGTCCGCGAGCATTTTGGTGGTGTACGAACCGGCGCCCAGCCAGCAGAAATCTGCAACGCGCAGTCCTGCCAAGGGAAGAGATTGTTTTTTCACAGGCTCAGCTCCCTTGCTTCGGCGTGGCTGGTTTCGGTGGCCTCTTCGTGGTCGAGAATGCTAAGGATCTCCACGTTGTGCTCACCGAGGCGGGGTGCGGGACGCTGAATTTGCCAGGGCGTTTCTGACAGCTTGTAAGGTGCGCCAGGCATGCGCAGCGCGTGGCCAGCGATGCCGTCGGGGACTTCCACGAAGTGCCCTCTGCTCTGCAGTTGCTTGTTTTCAAGGATGTCTTTGGGGGAGCTCACAGGTGCGATGGGGATCTTTCGCGCCTGGCCTGCGTGGTACAGCTGCGCCTTGCTGCGCCGCAGGGCCCACGGATCAAAGACCTCGCTGAAGATGCGTTTGGCCTCCTCCGACTTGAGGAATTCGACCGTGGCCCACTCTGGTCCATGCAGCCGCTCGACACCGACCATCCCCTCTTCGGCAAACCAATCGAGCGTTCGACTCCAAAACCTGTTGGCGCCTATGCCGCCGGCCATCAAGAAGACATAGCCGTCTTCGCACGCGTAGACGCCGGTTCCCGCAAAACGCTGCTCGCCCGCCCAGCGCCGGCGGACTGTCTTCTCCAGGTCATAGAACTGAACCGCATTCTCCAGTGCCATGACGACTGACTCCTGCATGGAGACGTCGAGGTGCTCGCCTTCGCCGTTCGCTTCTGCGTGCCACAACGCGATGATCCCGGCGACGGCGCCGTACATGTTGGCGCACAGGATGCCCTGGTCGCCATGCACCCTGATCGGGGCCGTGTCGGGGTAGCCACCAAGGTACAGCATGCCCCCCAACGCGAGGGCCACGATGTCTTCGGCCTGGTACTGCGCGTAAGGGCCCGTCTGCCCGAAGGGCGTGATGCTGAGCATCACCAGACTAGGCCGAATCTTCACGAGGTCCGCGTACCCCAGTCCCCTCTCACTCATGACGCCCGGGCGCTCAGTCTCGATCACCAAGTCGGCCGTTGCCAGCAGGCGCTTGAGCTTGGCACGGTCCGCTTCCGCGTTCAGGTCGAGCGTGATGCCTCGTTTGCTGGTGTTGTGGTACGCGAAAGCCAGGCTTCGCTCCAGCCCGGGAATGTCGTCAAGGAAGGGGCCTTCATGACGAAGGGGGGAGCCGCCCGGAGGCTCGACCAGCACCACGTCGGCACCGAGTTCGGCAAAGAGCTTGCCGGCGTAGTTGCCCAGCGCTCCAGACAAATCGATGACTCTCAGTCCCTCCAATGAATGCGCTGACATGTCTCTCAAGTAGTCCATATTATGGGTTCCTAGTTTGGCGGCGATGAGAAAGTATAGGCGGTTGATCCCATTGCATGTCAATCAAACCGCTGATAATCTTGTTGAAGTCCTGTGCGAACAGGAAATCCGAAAAGTCCAAATAGTGGGCTAACGTGGGTGAAACTGCGGAGACAAGATGAAAGAGTTGATGGTGTGCGTGTTGGGTGCCGTATTGGCCATCGCGGCGCACGGTCAGGTCCTCGGCGGGCCTGTGCTTCGCCTGGTGGTGCCCTATGGCCCCGGCGGTGGAACGGATCACATCGCCCGACTCATCGCGCCCAGATTGGGCGTGGAGCTGGGTCGGTCCGTCATCGTCGATAACCGCCCGGGGGCATCGACCCGCGTGGGCACGAACGAGGTTGCGAAAGCGGTGCCGGACGGCCAGACGCTGTTGATCGTCGATACCGCCTTCACCACCAATCCAAGCCTTTACAGGAAGATTCCCTATGACTCGGCCAAGGATTTCGCGCCGGTCGCCCTGTTGGCAACAGCGCCGGTCGTCCTGATCGTCCATCCGTCTATGCCGGTCCAGAACCTCAGGGAACTCATCGCCCTGGGCAAGAAGCAGTCGCTGCAGACCGCGAGCGCAGGGCTGGGCGGTGCCACGCACCTGGGCGCAGAGCTTTTTGCATCGCTCGCCGGCATCAAGTTGGAGCAGGTTCTCTACAAGGGCGCTGGTCCTGCGCTGACCGATCTGATCGGTGGGCAGATCCCGATGGCTGTCACTGGCATCAGCTCGGTCAAGCCCTTCGTCGAAGCCGGACGGTTGCGCGGCATCGCAGTCTCCGGTGCGCAAAGGTCGTCGTCGCTTCCCAATGTGCCGACGTTCGCCGAAGCGGGTCTGCCTGGCGTCGAGGCCAACACGTATTGGGGCGCTCTCGCACCATCTGGAACGTCGCAGAGCACGATCGAGCGCATTGGCAGAGCGATGGCTGTCGCGGTCAATGCACCGGAGTTGGCCGCGCGCCTCAGCGAACTCGGCTTCACGCCCATCGGTGGCTCTGCCGACGAGTACCGCGCCAACATCCGGCACGAAACATCGCGCTGGAAGGAAGTCATTCGGACTTCGGGTGTGTCCATGGAGGACTAGCGCCAGCGCCACAGCATTGCAAATTCAATCGATCACAACCCCAGCTTTAAACAGGAGTCCCTCATGGCCCGCGAGTACAAAGACCTCATCGTCGAGCACAAAGATCACATTGCTCGGATCACCATCAACCGTCCGAAGTCCTACAACGCGTTCACTGGTGACACGCTCAACGAGCTCACGCTCGCCATCGAAGACGCCGGCGGTGACCCGACGATTGGCGTGGTGGTGCTGACCGGTGCCGGCGACAAGGCTTTTTGTGCCGGTGGCGATGTGGGCTGGGAGGCCAAGGGCGGCAAGGAGCGAACGATTCTTGAACCGTACAACCTCCACGTGACTATTTCTCGCTGCCCAAAGCCGGTAATCGCACGGGTTAACGGCTATGCCATCGGCGGTGGCAACCACCTTGCCTATTACTGCGACTTCACCATCGCATCGGAGAACTCAACCTTCGGCCAGAACGGCCCGCGTGTCGGAAGCGTGCCGGCCGGCCCGCTTCCGAGCTACCTCGCGAAGATCATCGGCCACAAGCGTGCCCGTGAAATGTGGATGCTGTGCCGGCGCTACTCGGCGCAGCAGGCGATGGACATGGGCCTTGTGAATGCAGTGGTGCCGGTCGACCAACTCGACGCCGAGGTGGACCGCTGGTGCGACGAACTACTCAGCGCGTCGCCCACGGTGCTACGCGTCATCAAGGCCGCCTTCGTCGACGAATTCGAGTACCTGCTGGGACAGGGCGATTCGCTGCGTCGGCACATGGTGCCCCCTGACTTCTGGTCGACGGAACAGAAGGAGGGCACGACCGCGTTCGCCGAGAAACGCAAGCCCAACTTCAAGCGCTTCCTGAAAGCCCGCTGATCTTCAACGTATCAGGAGTCAAGATGAGTTCACCTCTTTCGCATATCCGCGTGCTCGACCTGAGTCGCCAGCTTGCAGGCCCGTGGTCTGCGCAGATGCTGGCCGACTACGGCGCCGACGTGATCAAGGTCGAGCGCCCCAAGGTCGGCGATGACATGCGGCACTACGGCCCGCCGTTCGTCAAAGGGCCCGATGGAAAAGAAACCCAGGAATGCCCGTTCTTCCTGGCCGCCAATCGCGGGAAGCGTTCGGTCACCATCGACATCGGTTCATCCGACGGCCAGGCGCTCATCCGGAGCATGGTGGCGCACTGCGACGTGGTCATCGAGAACTACCGTGTGGGCACGCTCGCGCGCTATGGCCTGGGTTACGAAGATCTTCGCAAGATCAAGCCAGACCTGATCTATTGCTCCATCACCGGCTTCGGCCAGGACGGACCGTACAAGGACCATGCAGGCTACGACTCTGTGCTTCAGGCCATGAGCGGCATCATGAGCATCACGGGCGAACCGGACGATTCGCCAGGCGGCGGCGCCCAGAAGACCGGGATGCCGGTGAGCGATTTCTCCGCGGGGCTCAACGCGACGGTCGCGATGCTCGCTGCCCTCATGCACCGCGAGCGCACGGGGGAGGGGCAGTACATCGACATCGCGCTGATGGACACCAGCATGTCCCTGCTGCCGGTGGAGATCCTGCGCCACCTGCAACTCGGCGAGGTCCCGCAGCGCATCGGGCTGAAGAGCCGCAACATGGTTCCGGCGCAGGCCTTTCATGCGGCGGATGGCCAATTGGTGCTGGCGGTCGGCACGGACGACCAGTTCCGCAAGCTCATGGAAGGCATGGGGCGTCCCGAACTCGGCGTCGATCCACGGTTTGCGACGAACCGGCTGCGCAAGCAGAACCGCGACACCTTGATTCCTCTGCTCGAAGAACTCTTTAAACAGCAGCCAGTCGCCCACTGGGTCGCCGCATTGACGCGGCGCGCCGTCCCCTGCGGCCCGGTCAACGACATCAAGCAGGTCTTCGAGGATCCGCAGGTTCAGCACCGCGGCATGAAGATGCAAATGGCACACCCGACGATCGGCCAGGTCACGCTGCTCGGCAATCCCGCCAAGCTGTCTGTGACGCCGCCGCAGTACCGCCGGCCACCGCCCTTGCTCGGCGAGCACACCCACGAGATCCTGCGCGAGTTCGCTGGTGTCGATGAGGCTAAGCTCATCGAGCTCGTGAGCCGCGGCGTCGTCTGAACGCCGCCTCGCGTATGACGGTCCCAACGCTTGCAGGCGGAACGTCGCGCACTTTGGCGCGATGGGTGTCGACGTTGCGCCACGAAGCCATTCCGGCGCATGTCGTCGACATGGCGAAGCTGCAGATTCTCGACACGCTGGGTGCCGGTTGGGCGGGGTCCAATGCCGAGTCGATCGACGGCGTGCGCAACGTCGTGGCCCGGCAGGGCGGTGCGGGCGAGGCACGAGTCTGGTGCTATGGAGACCGGCTGCCGGCGACGCAAGCGGCCTTCGTCAACGGCATGCTGGCCGCGGCGCTCGATGTCGACAGCCTGCACGACCGTGCGAACGTGCACAGCGACGGGGTCATCGTGCCGACGCTGTTCGCCCTTGCCGAGTCCCGGGGGTTGAGCGGCAGCAAAGTGCTCTCGGCATTGATCGCAGGCGGGGAACTGGCCGTGCGCCTGGGCATCGCCGCGGGCCGCAGCCCAGGCTGGTTCTACTCGTCGGTGTTCGGCGTGTTCGGCGCAGCTGCTGGGGCTGCGCACCTGATCGGCCTGGACGAGCAGAGGACCTTGCATGCCCTGGGCATCGCGATGAGCCATGCGGCCGGCACGCAGCAACCGCTTCTCGAGCGAAGCCTGGCCAAGCGGCTTCAGACGGCTTTCGCTTCACGCGCTGGCGTCGAAGCGGCGCTGCTCGCCGAGGCAGGGGTTACGGGCCCCGCACAGCCATTCGAGGGCGTTGCCGGTGTTGGCGCGCTCTACGTCGGCCTCGACGGTGTGCTGCTGGATGGGCTGGGCGAGGTCTTCGAGTCGGCGGAGATGACCTTCAAGAGATTCCCAAGCTGCATGTGCAACCAGTCTCCCATCGAGGCCGCGCTCGAACTGGCGCGAGGCTGTGACCTGGACGCCGATGCTATTGAATACGTCGCCATCACCGTCTCTCCTTTCATGGGCAGGCTGACGGGTGCACCGTTCGTGCCGGGCGACAACCCCCAGGTGAGCGCGCAGTTCAGCGTCCGCTACTCGGTGGCCTCCGGCCTGTTGCGCCAACGCTTCGATATTCAGGACATCACCGCATCCCGCATCCTCGAGCCCCGCGTACTCGCACTGGCCGATCGGGTGGAGGTGCGACTCAACGGCAGCGAGGCCCGATTCGGCCCCGCCCGACTCGAGGTGCGCACGAATGCAGGGCAGACGCATGCCGTCGCTGTCGACAACCCGCCTGGAACACCCTCTTCACCCCTGTCAAGGCCTGCCTTGATCGCCAAGGCGCGTGACGCCTTGACTAGCGCGGCCGTGCCCCTCTCCGTCTCGCGCGCAGACGCATTGCTCGAGGCGATCGAGCGGCTGGATTGCTGCCCCGACATCGCAGCCCTTCTGGACTGATTTTTCACCCACCGAACCCCTTGGAGACAACGATGAAACTGCTCAAAAAATCCTGCCCGTCCTCAGTGTCGGCGCGGCGGAAGTTCGCTGTCGGTCTGTTCGCGCTCACTGGGCTCGTCGCCGCTCCTGCTTCGGCCGAGTCGGCCTATCCGAGTAAGCCCATCCGGATGGTGGTCGCCTTTGCGGCGGGTGGCTCGACCGACATCGTCGCGCGGAGCATCGGCGTGCGGCTCTCGGAAGCCCTGGGCGTCCCGGTTGTCATCGACAACCGTGGCGGCGCCAACGGCACCATCGGCAGCGATGTCGTCGCCAAGGCTGCGCCCGACGGCTACACGATCATGATGGGCGAGGTCGGCAGCCTCGCCATGGCGCCCGGCCTCTACCCTAAGCTTCCTTACGACCCCAGCAAGGACTTTGCGCCGATCACGCTGGTTGCGCGTACGCCGCTGCTTGCGCTCGTCAAGACCGACAGTCCCATCAAATCGCTGGCTGACCTGATTGCCAATGCGCGCGCCAATCCCGGGAAGCTGAGCTATCCATCCTCCGGAGCCGGCGGCCCGAACCACCTGGCCGGCGAGCTGTTCAACATGCAGGCGAACGTGAAGACCTTGCATGTTCCCTACAAGGGCGGTGGCCCGGCCGCGCTGTCGCTGGTGTCGGGGGAGACGGACTTTGGCCTGCTCAGCCGGGTGACCATCGACGCGCAGTTGCAGGGCGGTCGGGCGAGGGCGCTGGCTGTCGCCAGCGATCAGCGCCTGCCCAACATGCCGAATGTGCCGACCTTCGCCGAAGCGGGCCTGCCGGGTTATACGGCCGAGACCTGGTTCATGCTGGTCGCGCCGGCCGGGACGCCGCAACCCATTGTCGACAGGCTCAACGCAGAGGTCGCCAAGATCCTCCCCAACGCCGAAACCAAGGAGCGGTTCGCCGCCATGGGCGCCTTCGGCGTCGGCAACTCTCCGGCCGCGGCAACAACCTTCCTCAAGTCCGAGCTCGCGAAGTGGACCAAGGTAAGCAAGGCTGCGGACATTCGTTTGGACTGACCAGAGCGCTTCCGCGACGCCATCGCACTCCCGTCTACACCCATTTCGAAAAGACAACTCATGTTTAAGCCTACGACTCGGCGCATCTTCATGATGACATGTTCCGCTGCGGCAGCGACCTTTGGTTTGGACGTGCAAGCGCAGACCAAGGTCGATGAGAAAGATCCACAGGCCATGGCGCTCGGCTACGTCGCGGACGCTACGAAGACCGACCCGAAGAAGTTCCCCAAATATGCGCCAGGCCAGGACTGCAGCAACTGCGTGCTCTTCCAGGGCAAGCCCACGGATGCCTTCGGCGGCTGCCCTCTGTTCGGAGCGAAGCAGGTGGCCGGTAAAGGTTGGTGCAGCGCGTGGGCCAAGCGGGGTTGACCGACGCCGCCTCGACGATCGCTCAGCAGCTGGGAGGTGGCCTTCCGCCGGGCTCGTGCCCGCTGCCTTGCGCATTCACTTTGTGCCTCTGTTGTGCCTTTCCGCCTTTTGCCGCAATGGCGCAGCAGGCGCAAACCCTGCCTGAAGTCACCGTGAGCATGCCAAGCGGCACCGTTTCGCCTTTCGACGTGGCAGGCTCGGTCGATCGCGTCGAGGGTGCCGAGTTGCGTGACAGTCGGCTCCAGGTCAACTTGTCGGAGAGCCTGGGCGCCGTGCCGGGCCTGCAGATCCAGAACCGGCAGAACTATGCGCAAGACCTGCAGTTGTCGGTGCGTGGCTTCGGTGCGCGCTCGACTTTCGGCGTGCGAGGTGTGCGCCTGTATGTCGATGGAATCCCGGCGACATTGCCGGACGGGCAGGGCCAGACTTCAAACATCGACATCGGTTCGGCCGACCGGGTCGAAATCATGCGCGGGCCGTTTTCGGCGCTGTACGGCAATTCGTCGGGTGGCGTGCTCCAGGTGTTCACGGAAACCGGGGAGGGCCCGCCAACGGTCGGCTACGCCTTCGCGGCCGCAAGCGCCGGTACGTTGCGTCAGAGCGCCAAGGCCTCGGGTTCCACCGGCGCGGTCGACTACCTGCTGAGCACCAACGACTTTCACGCCGACGGCTACCGAGACCACAGCGAGGCGCGACGGCGCCTGGTCAATGGCAAGCTCGGCCTGCAGCTCGACGGCGACAGCCGGATCGCGTTGAGCTTCAACAGCGTCGCACTCCGCGCGCAGGATCCGTTGGGGCTGACAGCTGCACAGGTGCAGTCAGATCGGCGCGGCGCCACGCTGGCCGAGCAGTACGACACGCGCAAGACGGTAGACCAGACGCAAATCGGTTTGCTGTACGAGCGGCGCCTGAATGCCGACAACGGTCTGCGACTGATGGTTTACCGCGGTGAGCGCAAGACCCTGCAGTTCCAGTCGATTCCGCCGTCGGCGCAGGCCAACCCCTTGCAGGCGGGCGGTGTGATTGATCTGCAGCGCGACTACGCCGGATTCGATGTGCGCTGGAGCACGCGGACACAGCTGGCCGACAGGCCCGTCGAGGTGGTCACCGGCTTCGCCTACGACACGCTCACGGAGCAGCGGCGGGGCTACGAAAACTATCTCGGCAACGCCGCTGCGCCCACACAGCTTGGCGTGCAAGGTCGTTTGCGTCGCAACGAGACCAACGATGTGTCGAACATCGATCCCTATGTGCAGGCGACTTGGCATTTCGAGAGGCGCTGGACCTTCGAAGCAGGCGTGCGCCGCAGCACTGTTCGCTTCGATTCGCAGGACCACTATGTTCTCGGCCGCAATGGGGACGACAGCGGCGCCGCGCGCTACGCGAAGTCCCTGCCTGTGGCGGCGCTGCGTTTTGCGGTGACCCGCGACCTGAACGTCTATACCTCGGTCGGCCGTGGCTTCGAAACCCCCACGTTGAACGAACTTTCCTACCGCCCCGGTGGTCTTGCGGGCCTGAACCTCGCGCTGCGCCCCTCGGTCAACGACAGCGTGGAGCTCGGCGCCAAGGCACGGCTAGCAGGTGGGTTGCTGACGGCGGCACTGTTCCGTACGCAGACCGCCGACGAGATCGTCACGGCCACCAACGTGAACGGCCGCGCCACGTTCACGAATGGCGGTCGCACGCGGCGGGACGGCATGGAACTTGGCTGGCTGCACGAAACCGCTGACCATTGGCGCACCCAGGTGGCTTACACCTGGCTTGATGCGTACTTCCGGGCCTCTGGCCAACGGATTCCCGGCCTTGCGCAGCAGTCGCTCTTCGCCTCGTTCGGCTATGTGCCCCTGGAAGGATGGCGAGGGGGCATCGAGCTGCGAGCGCTGTCGAGCATCCAGGCGGCCGACGCGAGCGGTGCGCTTGCACCCGGATATGCCCTGGTTGCGCTGTATGCCGGGTATGTCAAGCGCTGGGAACGCTGGGAGATCAACGCTTTCGCGCGCATTGACAACCTGTTCGGCCGTCGCGTCATCGGCTCGGTGGTCGTCAACGAGAGCAATGGCCGCTACTACGAGCCTGCGCCGGGCCGTACCTGGACCGTGGGGGCAGGTGCTTCGTACCGCTTCTGACTTCTGTCGCGCCGGCAGGAGAGACGGGCTAAGCGCGAAACCGTCCCGAAGGCAATGAACCAAGATTCCTCAAGCAGTAACCCACATGATGGACTTTAAAGAAATTATTTGATGACTGCTTTGCTGAGCTATTGCCATAGAGTTTCTGCAGAAAGATACTTGAGCCGCACGTGATTGTTTCTATGAAATCCATAATGTGGGTTAATGGAAGACCCAGATGTTGGAGTGCATCTGGACGGGGTCGCGGTGCCCGTTCTCAAAACTGAAGCGAGACAAACCCATGATGAAACTCAATGTCAACGGCCGTTCAATGGATGTGGACGTCCCCGCCGAAACACCTCTTCTTTGGACCTTGCGGGACGAACTGGGGATGGTGGGCACCAAGTTCGGCTGCGGTGCCGGGCTGTGCGGCTCATGCACCGTGCATATGGACGGGAACGCGATCCGCTCCTGCATCACCCCCATCTCGGCCACCGCGGGCAAGCGGGTGACGACCATCGAGCGCATGGAGGCCGACCCGCTGGGTGCGGCCGTCCAGGCCGCTTGGACCTCGTTGAATGTTCCGCAGTGCGGGTACTGTCAAAGCGGGCAGATCATGTCGGCGGTGGCCCTGCTCAAGCGCAACCCGAACCCGTCTGACACCGACATCGACGACGCGATGAGCGGGAACATCTGCCGGTGCGGGACCTACACCCGCATCCGGGCGGCGATCAAGCAGGTGGCGACCCAGCGAAGGAGCAAGGCATGACCCGCACAATGCATTTCCCCAAGGCCGCAGCAGCTCAGGCCCCATCTGATGCATCCCGGCGCCGCGTGCTCAAAGGCTTTGCGGGTGGGCTCGCACTGGTCGTGAGTGCGGCCGGTGAAGTATTGGCCCAGACGGCGCCTGCAGCGCCTGCCCCACCGCCGAAATACGGCGGCGACCGGATGCCGGGTGGTGTGGTTGACGATCCGTTGGTCTTCGTATCCGTCGCACCCGACGGCACCGTCACTGTTGTCTGCCACCGTGCCGAGATGGGCCAGGGCGTGCGCACCAGCATTCCGATGGTGGTCGCCGAGGAGCTCGAAGCCGATCTTCGGCGCGTGCGAGTGACGCAGGCGCAGGGCGACGAGAAGCGCTACGGCAATCAGAACACCGACGGCTCGCGTAGCTTACGCCACTCGATGGATCCGATGCGGCGCGTCGGCGCGGCTGCCCGCATGATGCTGGAGGCGGCGGCTGCGGCGCGTTGGGGCGTACCGGCCGAAGAGGTTCGCGCTGCCAACCACCAACTCGTCCATCAGCCGAGCGGTCGCAGGCTTGGCTTCGGCAGTGTCGCCGTGGCGGCCGCCGGCCTGCCAGTGCCCGCGCGCGATGCACTGCGGCTGAAGTCGCCTTCCCAGTTCCGCTATATCGGCAAGTCGGACACCCCGTTGATCGACGGCGCCGACATCGTGCGTGGCCGCGCAGTGTTCGGCATCGACGCTCGGCTGGACAAGATGGTCTATGCCGTGGTTGCACGCCCTCCGGTGGTTGGCGGCAAACTGAAGTCGTTCGACGCCGGCAAGGCGCTCGAGGTGCCCGGCGTGATCCGCGTGCTGGAACTCAAGAGCACACCGCTGCCTGCAGCGCATCACCCGCTGGGCGGTGTCGCCGTGGTCGCCCGCAACACGTGGGCCGCGATAAAGGGTCGCGAAGCGCTGGTGCTCGAATGGGACAGCGGGCCGCACGGGAGCTACGACAGCGTCGCCTACAAAGCAGAACTGGAGGCCGCAGCGCGTACACCGTCAAAGTCGGTGCGTAGCGACGGTGACGCCACGGCGGCACTCGCTCAGGCCACGCGACGCGTCGAGGCAGAGTACTACCTGCCGCACCTGGCACATGCCACCATGGAGCCTCCTGTCGCTACCGCCCGGTTCAAGGACGGGCGTTGCGAGATCTGGGCCCCGACACAGGCGCCGCAGACCGCGCGAGAGAACGTTGCGATGCACGTGGGCATCAAGCAGGAGGATGTCACGATCAATGCCACCTTGCTCGGCGGTGGATTCGGCCGCAAGTCGAAGTCGGACTTCATCTCCGAAGCGGCGTTGATCTCAAAGGAGATGGGGGGGCGGGCGGTCAAGGTGCAATGGACGCGTGAAGATGATCTCCGGCACGACTACTACCACGCCGTCGCAGTGGAGCGGCTGGAGGCTGCGCTCGACAACGAGGGCTACCCGGTCGCCTGGCTGCATCGGTCTGCGGCGCCGTCCATCGGGTGGACGTTCTCGCTCGCGACCAAGGTGCTGCGGCCGCTCGAAATGGGCATGACCGCCATCAACGTTCCCTACGTCATTCCGAACGTGCGCATCGAGACGCCGGAGGTGTCGGCCCACACACGCATCGGCTGGTTCAGGGCGGTCTACAACGTGCCGCATGCGTTTGCGGTCCAGTGTTTCGTGAATGAACTGGCAGTCGCCGCAGGCAAGGACCCGAAGGCGTACTTGCTGGGTCTGCTCGGACCTGACCGACGCATCGATCCGCGGACGTTGGGCGACCAGGTCAATTACGGCGAGTCACCCGAGCGTTATCCGATCGACACGGGTCGCATGCGCCGCGTGATCGAGCTCGCGACAGCAGGTGCGCGCTGGGGCAGAACGCTCCCCAAGGGCCGTGGTCTGGGGCTGGCGATGGCGTACTCCTTCATGACCTACGCAGCAGCCGTGATCGAGGTCGAAGTGGACGGCAAGGGCAACGTGCGGATCGTCGACGTCGACATGGCCCTCGACTGCGGCCCGCAGGTCAATCCGGAGCGCATCAGGTCGCAGGTCGAGGGCTCGGTGATCATGGGGCTGGGTCTTGCTATGCACGGCGAGATCACGTTCAAGGACGGGCGGGTGACGCAGAGCAACTTCCATGACCACGTAATGTTGCGTCACAACCAAGCGCCGAGACAGATTCGAGTTCACCTGGCACCGTCCGATTACGAGGTGGCACCCGGCGGCGTCGGAGAACCCGGACTTCCGCCCGTTGCCCCTGCGTTGTGCAACGCCATCTTCGCCGCCACGGGCAACCGTATCCGCCAACTGCCGATTGGAAATCAGCTGGCGCCGGTCTAGCACGCTCGCCGGAAGGTCGGGATGTCGGGTCTGCGGCAAGTACCGCGGCCGCGGCCATTCACCCGAGTGTTCGAACCTGGCCAGGTTCGCGTTGCAACGGGCGACCACGCTCCGCCCAGATATTCACTAAAGCAAATAGGAGACAACTTTGAAAAGCACTGACTACATACGACGCGTTAGGTCGATCGCACTCGCACTCGGCTTGACGCTGGGACTCGCGCACGCAGATGCCGCGCCCGCAGCGGAGTACGCGCGGGTGAATGCCGAGCGTCTCGCGGCCGCTGAAAAGGAGCCGGGCAACTGGATGACCAGCGGGGGGTCGTACTACGAAGCGCACTACAGTGCGCTCGACAAGATCAACCAGACAAACGTTTCGCAACTCGGGCTCGCCTGGGTCGGTGACTTCGACACCAATCGCGGGCAACAGGCGACCCCATTGGTGGTCGACGGCGTCCTTTACACGAGCACTGCCTGGTCGAAGGTATTCGCCTACGACGCTGCGACCGGCAAGGAACTCTGGCGCTACGACCCGAAGGTTCGGCCCATCTCCGCGCAGAACGCATGCTGTGATGTGGCCAATCGTGGGGTCGCGGCCTGGAACGGGAGAATCTACGTAGGCACGCTCGATGGGCGCCTCGTCGCGCTGGACGCGAAGACCGGTAAGGAGGTGTGGTCGCAACAAACTGTCGACCAGACGAAGCCATACACCATCACCGGACAACCACGAGCCTTCAAGGGCAAGGTCGTCATCGGCAACGCCGGCGCAGAGTTTGGCGTACGCGGCTATGTCACGGCCTACGACGCGGAGACGGGTAAGCAGGCGTGGCGCTTTTATCTCACGCCCAATCCGAACAATGAACCCGATGGCGCGGCTTCCGACAAGGTTCTGATGAATGTTGCCTACCCGACATGGGGTGATGGCGTTTGGAAGCAGAGCGGCGGTGGCGGAACCGCATGGGATGCAATCCTTTACGACCCGGACTTCGACCAGGTCATCATCGGCGGCGGCAACGGCTCTCCGTGGAGCTGGAAAACGCGCTCAGGTGCCAAGGGCGACGATCTCTTCCTAGGCTCGGTTGTCGCAGTGGATGCGAACACTGGCGAGTACCGCTGGCATTACCAGGAGACTCCTGCAGATGACTGGGACTACACGTCTTCCCAGCCGATCATCTTGACCGATCTGGCCATCGACGGAGCCAAACGGAAAGTCGCCTTGCACGCGCCGAAGAACGGCTTTTTCTATGTCATCGATCGCCAGAATGGCAAGCTGGTTTCGGCGGAGAAATTCGCGGTGGTCAACTGGGCATCGGGCATCGACAAGACGACGGGCCGCCCGATCGTCTACCCGCAGGCGAGATACGGTGTCAACAACACCGACTTCCTTGCGACGCCTGGATCCACGGGCGCGCACAACTGGCATCCGATGGCGTTCAGCCCGAAGACCAACCTGGTCTATCTGCCGGTACAGAACATCCCTTACGGGTACAAGGACAACCCCAACTATAAGTACAAGGGTGGGGACGGCTCCTACAATCTCGGCACAGGTTCGGCGCGCAATACCCCACCTTTCAATGAGTCCGATCGCAAGGTGGGCGCTTTGCAGACCGAGGGCTATCTGCTCGCGTGGGACCCGATCCGTCAGGCGGAGGTGTGGCGCGTCAACCATGGCGCCGTTTCGTCGGCGGGTGTGCTGGCCACCGCTGGCGATCTGGTCTTTCAGGGCACGGCGGACGGGCGGCTGGTGGCGTACCGGTCCGACAACGGGCAGAAGGTCTGGTCTTGGCAGGGCTTCGATGGCATCGTGGCGGGCGCCATGAGCTACATGCTGAATGGCGAGCAGTACATCGCCGTGTTGTCGGGCTACGGCGGCGCCAACGCCATCCACGTACCTTTCACGAGCGCTAAGGCCGCGACGAATGGGCGTGTGCTTGTGTTCAAACTCGGTGGCACCGCCAAGCTTGCCGACAACTCGAAGCCGTACGGCCCTGCTATCGTTTCTCCGGAGACGTTCACGCCTGCGCAGATCGCGATCGGAGAGAAGCTCTACTACAGCAACTGCGCAAGCTGTCACGGCAAGGGGATGAACACCAACAACATGCTGCCGGACCTGCGGCGCTCGATGGTTCCCTCGAACCGCGAAACCTTCAATGCCATCGTGTTGAAGGGCGTTCTCGAAGACAGAGGCATGAAGGGCTGGGCCAGCACCCTGTCAGCAGACGATACGGAAGCATTGCGAGCCTACATTCAGAGCACGGCCAAGGTGCTGGAGGCGGATCAGGCTGTCGAGAAGCAGGCGATGCAGAAGGCTTCGGGGTCGACCCGGCCTTCGGTTCCGTCGGGGCCGACCGGGCCCTCAGCTATGCCGGTGATTAATCAGCCGCAGAGTGCTCCGGCAGGGGCCGCGTCCAGAGGTCCGGTGGGCATCTTTCCCTGAGCTCATCCACCACTGGTTGGTTCTGTGAGTTTACGGATCTGGTCAGCGTGCTCACGTAGCAGGTGTAGCCGTTCGTCGAAGCCGTGGCCCGTCAGTCTGGCTGTCAGCGTCGAGATGCTGATGGCAGCGATGGGCTGGGCTTCGAAGTCGAAAACTGGAACGCCGATTGCCCGGATGCCTTCGAAGTGAGGCAGATCCCTTACCGAATAGCCCAGGCGCTTTGCCTTCTCGACGCGCCGGAACAAGTCCTCCGGTTCGGGCTCACCGAACTCGGCTAGGCGTTCTGCATTCGAGAAGATGATCTGTCGAATCTCTGCAAGGGGATAAGCCGAGAGCAGCGCCATGCTGCTGGCACCCGCACCCAGCGGCCGACGGTCGCCGAGTGCCAGGGTGAAGACCTTCACGGGCGAGGTGCCTTCGTGGCGCGCAAGGCATACGCTCTCGTCTCCAGAGCGACTTGTCAGGAACACCGTATCTCCGGTTTGCCTGGCCAAGTTGCTCAGGATGGGGCTGCACAGCGAGCGGAAGTCGAAGCGCTGACTTGCGGCCAAGCCGAGTTCGTACATGCTTCTACCCAGGAAATAGCGTTTGTTCTGTGGGTCCTGCATCACCAGAGACTCGGCGACCAAGCTCTTGAGCATCCGGTGCACAGTCGGCTGCTCAAGTTGCAATGCGTCGACGAGATCGATGAGACGCAGCCCATCCCGATTGCGAGAGGCCAGATGGCGAAGGATCATGACGACGCGCTGGATGCTTTGCGTGCCCGATGGCGCTCCCGAAGTGGACGCGATCGTGCGGAGTCTTTGGGTTGCCATGAGTTGTTCGGTGTGAGTCGCCCGCGATGGCCGGGACTGATTTGATTGGAGTTGTCGCCAAGGTGGATGGGTCGGCCGATGCGCCACTACGGCTGGCCATGTCCGCTGAACCGAAGCGCTTTCACTACCAGCGAAAAAGCCGGCGAAGGCTGGCGCTTGCTAGGGTAGTACAGGTGATACCCGGCGAACTTTGGGCACCAGTCCTCTAGCACGCGCACGAGACGACCCGAGACGAGGTGCTGCATCAATTCATCTTCCGGCAGCAGCGAGATTCCCAGTCCGGCAAGCGATGCATCCACCTGAGGCGGCGCGGTGTTGAAGATCAAAGGGCCGTCGACACGCACGTTGACCTTCCGGCCCCGCTTCTCGAAATCCCATACATACAGACCGCCGGAGGTCGGCATACGCTGGTTGATGCATCGGTGCGTGGTCAGGTCGGCGGGTGTCTTGGGGATGCCGTTGGCGGAGAAATAGTCCGGGGAGGCGACGACTGCCATCCTCAAAGGAGGGCCGATGGGCACGGCGATCATGTCCTTGTCGATGGTGCTGCCCATCCGAACGCCGGCGTCGAAGCGGTCCGCCACGATGTCGCGGAAACCGTAGTTCATGTCGAACTCCAGTTTGATATCAGGATACTCGCGCAACAGTGGAGCCAGCTTTGGGAGCAGTACGGAGTGCAGCACGTTGTCGCCGCACGTAATCCGAACGGTGCCTGCAGGCTTGTCGCGCAGTTCTGTCAGCGCCTCCAGCTCGCTCTCGATCTCGTCGAAGCGATGACCAATGGCCGCCATGAGCCGCTCGCCGGCTGGCGTCGGAGCGACGCTGCGCGTGGTACGCGTCAACAAGCGGATCTTCAGTGTTTCCTCAAGGCCTCGGATTGCCTGGCTGAGCGCCGACTGCGTCACGCCTAGCGTGCCGGCCGCCTTGGTGAAGCTGCCCTCGCGCGCGACGGTCACAAACGCCAGCAGATCCTTGAAATTGCGTCTTGGCACGGCAATCCAATCAAACATTAACTAATTAGTCAGATTAATAAGTTTATTAAGTATTCATTATCTAGTCAAGTTGGACGCAGCTCGACAAACTTGTCCTCATCGCTGAAGAGCCAACATCCAACAAACAACGCGCGGACTCAGGTACGCGCTTTACCGGACTAACAACCATGACGAATATCGATAGAGCCGTGTCGACCGCGCACAACGCCGACCGTTCCGATCGACGCGACTTCTTGAAAACGGCGGGAGGTGGCCTTGTTGCGGCGGGCATGATGTCCGCGACCGGTCCGACATGGGCGGCACCACCGCAGAAAGGCGCCCCCATGGCCAATGGCGCCGACAACTTCTACACAAGCGACAAGGTCACTGTGCAGAAGGTCACTTTCAAGAACCAGTATCAGATGACGATCGCCGGGAATCTCTTCATTCCCCAGTCGCTGGATCGCAAGAAGCGCGCCCCGGCGATCGTTGTTGGTCACCCCATGGGAGCGGTGAAGGAGCAAAGCGCGAATCTCTACGCCACCAAGATGGCCGAACAAGGCTTCGTGACGATTTCGCTCGACCTGCCGTTCTGGGGCGGCAGCGCCGGGCAGCCGCGCAACGCGGTCTCGCCGGACATCTACGCTGAAAGCTTCAGTGCGGCGGTCGACTTTCTCGGCAGCCAAGCATTCGTGGATCGGCGGCAGATCGGCGCCATCGGCGTGTGCGGCAGCGGAAGTTTCGTCATCAGTGCGGCGAAGATTGATCCGCGAATGAAGGCCATCGCGACGGTCAGCATGTACGACATGGGCGCAGCCAATCGCAACGCGCTAAACCACTCGCAGACGGTGGAGCAGCGTAAGCAGATCATCGCGGCGGCCGCCGAGCAACGTCAGGCTGAGTTCAACGGCGGTGCCATCAAGTACACCGGCGGCACCGTGCTCGCGCTGAACGCGGACACGCATCCTATCCAACGCGAGTTCTTCGAGTTCTACCGCACGCCGCGCGGTGAATTCACGCCGACAGGCGTGTCGTCGCGGACCACCACGATGCCAACCCTGACCAGCAACGTGAAGTTCATGAACTTCTATCCGTTCAACGACATCGAGACGATCTCGCCGCGCCCGATGCTCTTCATCACCGGGGATCAGGCTCACTCCAAGGAGTTCAGCGAGGACGCCTACAAGCGCGCTGCCGAACCTAAGGAGCTGTATGTCGTTCCAGGCGCGGGCCACGTAGACCTATACGACCGGGTGACTCTGATCCCGTTCGACAAGCTCACGGCGTTCTTCACCAGGCACCTTGTGTCGGCCAGCGCCTGATGACGACGCAGATCATTTCCGCGGACGCAGGCGACGACACCACCGAGCGTACCGACGGCGCACAGGTGGCGCATTGGAGCGGCGTCTTCGCGATGACGCTGTGCGTCTTCGCGTTGATCGCCTCTGAATTCATGCCGGTGAGCCTACTGACACCGATGGCCACCGACCTCAAGGTCACCGAAGGCATGGCGGGCCAGGGCATCGCCATCTCGGGCGCATTCGCTGTCCTCACCAGCCTGTGCATTTCCAAGATCGCCGGGACAATTAACCGCAAGACCTTGCTGCTGGTGCTCACGGCCATGATGTGCCTGTCCGGCGTGATCGTCGGGCTTGCCTCCAGCTATGCGGTCTACCTGGTCGGTCGGGCGCTCATCGGCGTTGTGGTAGGGGGGTTCTGGTCGATGATGGCTGCCACAGCCATGCTGCTTGTGCCACCTGCGAAGGTGCCGCGCGCGCTCGCCATCTTCAACGGAGGCAATGCGCTCGCGACCGTCGTCGCAGCGCCCATCGGTAGCTATCTCGGTGCGACCGTGGGGTGGCGCGGGGCGTTCTTCTGTCTGGTGCCGATTGCGTTGGTCGCGTTCGCCTGGCAGTGGGCCAGCCTCCCTTCGATGCAGCCGCAGCCGCGTGCGCGTGGCGCAGGCAACGTTTTCCGACTATTGAGGAATCCGCTCGTGGCAGTGGGCATGCTCGGAATCGGCTCGTTCTTCATGGGGCAGTTCGCGCTCTTCACCTATCTCCGTCCATTTCTGGAGAGCGTGACGGCGGTCGACAGTTCGACTTTGTCGCTCCTCCTTTTGGCGATGGGTGTCTCCGGCTTCGTCGGTGCGACCGTGATCGGGTGGTTCTTGAGTCGCGGTGTCTATCGCGTTCTGGCGAGCATCTCCCTGTTGATGGCCGTCATTGCGGTGGTGCTGATGCTCGTCGGCACTTCCTTGCCTGCAACCACGGGGTTGTTGGGCCTGTGGGGGCTTGTCGCGACGGGCGCGCCCGTGGGGTGGTGGATGTGGATTGCACGCACATTGCCCAATGACGCCGAAGCAGGAGGCGGGTTGATGGTGGCGGTTGTGCAACTTTCCATCGGGTTGGGCTCGACGGTCGGTGGCTTTCTGTTCGATGCCAGTGGATACAGAAGCACATTCGGCTTTAGCGCAGGGATCTTGCTCATGGGCGCGATCCTGGTCGTCATGACGTATCGCGCGGAAAGTGCGCGCTCCGCCTGATTCAACATCCCATCACCACCATGCAAACAATGACCGATGCCTATCGCCAGCGCCTGCAACTCGCGAGCCTGCTTGTCGGAGTGCTCATGGCCGGCGGCACTGGCGCCAGCGAAAAGTCGACCCCCGTTTCGACGAAGGCCAGCGCTTCCGTCGCCGGAACCCTGCCCAGTCAGCAGACAACGCAGCGCATATGGATCACGGTCGGCCAGCGCCGCTTCGCCATCACCGTCGCCGACACTGCCGCCGGCAAAGCGTTCGCTGCTCGCCTTCCGATGAGGTTGGAAATGGCGGAACTCAATGGCAATGAAAAGCATGTCGATCTGGCAGCACCTTTGCCCGCCGACGCGAGCAGGCCGGGAACGATCCGCAGTGGAGACCTGATGCTCTACGGCACCAAGACCATCGTGCTGTTCTACGAGACGTTCGATTCTCCTTACTCCTACACACGGCTTGGTCGCGTGGACGATCCGGTCGGCCTGGATCGGGCACTCGGGCGACGCGATGTCCATGTCGAGTTTTCTGACGAGTAGGGGGTGCACGCATGAGCTTGCTCCACTGCTGCTGGTTGGGCTGAGCCGGTAACGACTCCCCGCGTATTGAAGTTACGTCGGCATCCCTATGTGCCGGCATCTACAGAAAGCCGTGAACATCATGATTAAAGGCAAAGTCGTCATCATCACCGGCGCATCGTCGGGCATTGGCGAGGCCACTGCCAAGCTGCTCGCCAGCAAAGGTGCGAAGGTTGTGCTCGGCGCGCGACGCGCTGAGCACCTCAAGCAAATCGCCGACGAGATCGAGCAGCAGGGCGGCCAAGCCGTGTACCAGACATTGGATGTCACGCGGCAATCTGAGAATGACGCCGTCGTCAAACTGGCCACGGAAAGCTTTGGGCGCGTTGACGCCATTTTTCTCAATGCCGGACTGATGCCGAATTCGCCACTGTCCGCGCTAAAGACCGACGACTGGCACCAGATGGTTGATGTCAATGTCAAGGGCGTCCTCAACGGTGTCGCCGCGGTGCTGCCCGAGTTCCTCGCGCAGAAGTCCGGCCATGTCATCGCCACCTCATCGGTGGCCGGGCTCAAGGCTTATCCGGGCGGGGCTGTCTACGGCGGCACGAAGTGGTTCGTGCGCGACTTCATGGAAGTCTTGCGCATGGAGTCAGCCATGGAAGGCACCAACATCCGCACTGCAACCATCTATCCCGGGGCCGTCAATACCGAACTCCTGTCGACCTTCAGCGACAAGGCGTCGCTCGACCAGATGAAAGCCATCTACGACAAGTTCGGCATCTCCCCGGATCGAATTGCCAGCGTTGTCGCCTTCGCGATCGACCAGCCCGAGGATACGACGATCAACGAGTTCACGATCGGTCCAGCGAATCAACCTTGGTGAGATCTTCCGATGACCCGCACAGGCACGCCCGTGGATCGTCGAAATCTCCTCGGTGTCGACGCCGCGCTGGGTTTGATGCTGGCCCCTGGCTCGCTGCTGGCGATTCCGGTGGGGTCGAGGGCACAGACGGCGCTGATTTCCAAACAGGGGTCGACCATGACCGACGCACAAGGTGGAACCACGGCGGGGAACCAGCGGCCTGTGTTCATCACCGGTTCGGCTGACGGGCTTGGTCTTGTAGCGCAGCCACGACCTCGCTTGCCGAAGGCCACGATGTCGTCTTGTACGTGCGGTCGCAGGACCGACTGAAGGCAGCCGACGCATGCCCCGCGTGAAAAAATCCTGGAGTCGGTTCCTCATGGTCTTTCTCGGTATCGCGATCCTCGGCTTAGCCGGCGCCGTCGGTTATCTGCAGCTTCCCGTGTTCGGGGCGCTGCCTGTCGGCGAGCGGCTCATGCGCATCAAGCAATCGCCGAATCAGGCTGATGGCGTGTTTCGCAACCAGGTCGAGACCCCCATGCTGACCACCGACCAGTCGGAGTGGTCGATGTGGATGGAAACGCTCTTGGCAGCGAACGGCCAGCCTCGGCCGCCGGGTGTCGTGCCGATCGTCAAGACCGAACTCAAGGCACTCGACGCGGCGCAGGATTTGGTGGTCTGGCTGGGTCATTCTTCGTACTTTGTGCAACTCGGCGGCAAGCGCATCCTGATCGATCCGGTCTTCAGCACCAACGCTGCGCCGATCCCCTTGGCCAACCGGGCGTTTGAGGGCACCAGTGTCTACACGGCCGAAGACATGCCCGAGGTCGATGCGTTGCTGATCAGCCACGACCACTATGACCATCTGGACTACCCGAGCGTGCAGGCCTTGCGCCCCAAGGTTCGGCAGGTGATCGTCGGTCTAGGCGTCGGGGCGCATTTCGAGGCCTGGGGCTACGACACGCAGGGGGTGCGCGAGGCCGATTGGAACGAGGTCGTCGCGCTGACGCCGCAGCTGAAGGTCCATGTGACGCCGTCCCGGCACTTTTCCGGACGTGCCTTCACCCGCGACCGCTCGCTGTGGGTCGGCTATGCGCTGGTATCCCCTGAACGCCGCCTCTTCTTCAGCGGCGACTCGGGATATGGGCCGCACTTTGCCGATATCGGCCGGCGGCTCGGTCCGTTCGACTGGGTGACCCTCGATGCGGGCCAGTACGACCCGCGCTGGGGGAACGTGCACATGAACCCTGAGCAGGCCGCGCAGGCAGCCGAAGACCTGCGCGCGAAGGTGCTGACGCCGGGGCATGTAGGGCGGTTCTCGATCGCTCCCCACGATTGGGACGATCCGTTCAAACGCATCACGGCGGTCAGCCGGGACCGCGCTTACGCGTTGTGGACGCCCACGATGGGACAACCTGTTTTTCTGGACGGTCGCACACAGTCATTTACCGCCTGGTGGCAGGGTGTCGCGAAGGGCACTCCGAGTTCGCGAATACTGCAGATCGAGGCGAAGTGATGCAACCTAATTGCGTCGGCCGACTTCCAGCACGGCTAGCCCAGGTTCCGTGCGCACCTGAGTGCGCCAGAATTGCGCGGCCGTCGTGGCTTCGACCGGACGGGAGGTGAGGTCCTTCGATGCACATAGCATCTTCGAAGAACGTTTTACCCAGCGAGCCGTCCGTCCTGCGCGCCATGGCACCGATCATGGCCATCGTGCTGCTCAGTTTCGCCGTGATCGGCATGGCCTTGCCCGTGCTTAGCCTGCACGTGCGCGAGCGGCTGGGCATGGGCCCTTTCGTCGTCGGCATGATCTCTGGCAGCCAGTTCATGGCGTCGTTACTCTGCCGGCCGTGGGCCGGTGGATTTGCAGACCGACGCGGCGGCAAGCTGGCGGTGGCCATCGGCCTCGGCGCTGCCGCGGTGGCCGGCGTGCTGTACCTGACTTCCCTTTATCTCGTGCACCTGCCGCTGGTCTCGGCAGCCGTGCTTCTTATTGGCCGGGGCGTCCTTGGCGGTGCCGAAAGCTTCATCATCACCGGCGCGCTGGGCTGGGGCCTGGGCATGGCCAGCGCCCAGTACACCGGCCGAGTCATCGCGTGGGTTGGGACGGCCATGTTCGCGGCCTTCGCCGTCGGAGCGCCAGCCGGAGCGACTTTGTACGAGCGCTTTGGCTTGGGGGCGGTGGCCGTAGGCACCATGGTGGTCCCCTTGTTGACCTTGCTTGTGGTCGCGCTGGTTCGAAGCGGCCCGCCGGTCGCTTCAGAGCGGAACTCGCCGCGGGCGGTGCTTTCGGCTGTCTGGCTGCCGGGACTCGGTCTCGCCCTGAGCTGCACCGGCTTCGGCGCCATCGTCGGGTTTGGATCCCTGCTCTTCGTCGAGCGGAGCTGGTCGCCGGTGTGGCCGGTATTTTCAAGCTACGCGGTGGCGTTCATCCTGGCACGCGTAGCGCTGGGCCACCTGGTCGATCGCTTCGGCGGGGCGCGGGTCGCCCTCGCATTTCTCGTGATCGAAGCCATCGGCCTTGCCCTGCTGGGATTGGGAACGACTCAGTCGCTGGCGCTCCTGGGCGCGGCGCTCACGGGCTTCGGCTTTTCCCTGGTCTTTCCCGGATTCGGTGTCGAAGCGGTCAAGCGGGTTCCTGCAGCCAATCGCGCATTGGCGATGGGTATCTACACGGCGTTCCTCGATCTGTCTCTCGGTCTTGCCAGCCCGTTGATGGGATGGTTCGGCGAGTCGGCCGGTCTTCCGATGGTCTTCGTGGGTGTGGCCTTTGCCGTGCTGTCGGCGACCGCCATTGCGATCAAATTGGCCGTACGTCAGTCGGCCTGAATTCGACGAGGAGTTCCAACATGAAAATCAAGCTGACCTCGAACGGCGGCATGGTCATCGCGACCGGCATGCTCGAAGACCACCCAAGCGCTCGGGACTTCGCAGCGCTCCTGCCTCTGACGCTGACCTTGATGGACTATGCAGAGACCGAGAAGATCTCGGACCTGCCCCGGGCGATCACCACCCATGGCGCGCCGGACGCCTGCACGCCCGTGGCCGGCGACATCAGCTTCTACGCGCCCTGGGGCAATCTCGCGCTCTTCTACGAGAACGGCCACTTGTCGCCCGGGCTTGTGCGCCTGGGGAGGTTGCAATCGGGCATTGCCGAAATTGGAAGTGTCGGGGCTGCACACACCGTAGAGATCACGCTGTTGGAGGAATGACGCTGCCTGGAATTTATCTAGCTCATCCGATGCTTGGTGATCGCCTGGTAGATGGGCTCATCGACCTCGATCCAGCCGCGCTCGCGGCCTTCGCGCACTCGGTTTGCGGCAGCGCTGCCCGGTGTCCTCACAGGGCCGCCTCCGGGCATGGGCCGGGAGTCAGCTATCTGCTGTTGAAGGCTGCTGATCTTTGACTTGAACTCATGCAGAGGCATCAGCAATTCGGGGTCAATGGCCATGAAGAAGTAACCCCACTTTCCATCGCCATCGCGAATGACGGAATCGCTGCCTCCAAGAATGCCCAGTGCTTGCACGATGACTGAAAGCGCCGAGCCACGAGCGCCTCCCCAGGACAGAATGGCACCCTGTAGCGCAGACGCCGGATCGACGGTCGGTGTGCCGGTGCGGTCAACTGCACGTCCTTCCGGCAGGGGTGCGTTTATCTGCTGGTGATAGAGAACGTCCCCCCACATCATCGATGCGGAAGAGAAATCGACAATCAGAGGAGCAGCCTGGGATGGGAAGGCGAACGCGATGGGGTTGGTGCCCAGGAGCCGGTCTATGCCCCCGAACGGAGCCACCCGGGCAGTGGAGTTGGCTGCATGCATGCCGACCAGATTGGCATCCGCTGCGCGCTCGACGTAGTATCGGAGCATGCCGGAGAACCAGCTGTTGCTGACGCCAACGACTCCGATCCCGCTCCGCTTGGCAAGATCGATCGCTTTGTCCATTGCCAGTACGGATGTCACGTATCCATTGACGTTCGCTCCGTCGAGGAGGGCGGAGTTGGGCGTTTCACGGATGGTGGTGATTGCTCCGCCCGCACCTCGCTCCTTCAACATGGCCGCTATCGGCTGCAGGCGGGACATGCCTGCAAAGTCATGGCCTGCCAAGGTGGCATAGACCAAATGGTCTGCAACCATCTCGGCATGCCCCAGCGGCATTCCGTGATGTACGAGGTAGGAAACGGCGACTTCTTTCGCCTCGGCGAGGGACAGCTTCGTTTTCATGGCGTTCACTGATGTTTGACTTGAACCGGAACAGTCTAAGAACGCCATCTTTCGACGCTATCCGCCAAGGCGGCAAGCAGCTTTGCGCTGCACGCCATTGACTGGACCAGCCACCTACATGTCCTGCCGCGCATGCCCTCGGGCGAAAAGGAACGTTGCCCAGGCGGGCGCTTGCCGCCTCGTGCAAAGCACCTTGCCGTTGGAACAGATTGCCCTATTTTGAGTTAAACCTAGACTTTCTCAAAATGCGCGATGTACATCGAACAAGCGCGCCACGGCTGTACAAAGGAGACACTTCACATGGATCAGGGCAAAAGATGCTTCATGAGTTTTCTGGGGGCGTTTCCCTTGCTAGGGGTTGGGGCGGCATTCGCTGATCAATTTCCATCCAGGCCAATCAAGATTATCGTTCCTGCTTCCGCGGGAACCTCGATCGATGCCATCACGCGTTTCTTTTCCGATCCGCTTTCAAAGCGGCTCAATACCCCCGTGGTCGTCGAGAATCGCCCGGGTGCCGGTGGCCTGATCGCTTACCAAGCCGCTGCGCGCGCTCCGGCAGATGGTTACACACTGATTCTCACAGGCATTCCCCTTTATCTTCTTCCCTTGTTTTCTGACATTACGCCGCCGCCGCTTGACCCCGTAAAGGATTTTGCGCCGGTGGCGCGCGTCGCGCGTGTTCCGTTCGCAATCGTGGTTCCTGCGGATTCGCCGTATCAGAACATGCCCGATTTGATCGCGGCTATGAAAAAGAACCCCAATACCCTGACATATTCGTCGCAGGGGGTTGGAAGCAGCGCGCATCTTTGCTCGGTCATCCTCAATGACATGAGCAAAACCCAGGCTCAACATATCAGCTACAAGGAAACCACAGTGGCCGTCACCGATGTGGTCGGCGGAAGAGTTTCCTTCACGTGCCAAACGTCCACCGGGGTATTGCCGCTGGTCCAATCCGGCAAGCTGCGAGCTTTGGCGGTCACCGGATCGAAGCGGTGGGATGCGCTGCCGAACACGCCCACGGTCAGCGAGGCAGGCGTTTCAGGGTTTGAGGTCTCTTCGCAGCTCGATTTCATGGCTCCGAGCGGCACGCCACAGCCGATCATTCGCGTGCTGTCCCAGCAGATCGGGGAAATAGCGCAGACCTCGGAGTTCAAGCAGTTCTGCGAGAAGCAGGTGCTGACCCAGGAAACCGTCGAGGCCGATGCCCTCCGGCCGGAGATAGTGCGCGAAGTCGCTCGCTGGAAGGACGTAGCCCGCTTGGCCCGGACGAACTAGAGGCGATTCCCTCGCTGAGGCGCCTGTGTTGGTGCCGCAACTTTCCCACATCAAGAAAGTGAGACGGCGACAGTCCCGACGCTTGGGGCGAGCACTTCTTCAGCGACTCGCCATGTCTGCGGCGCCAGCTATCAAGCAGAAAATCGAGGCACTCGGCGTGGCGGCCGACGATCCGTCGCCGTTTCTTCCGAGCGTGCGTACTCTCGGGGATCAAGGTATCCCTGGCGTCACTTCCAGCGGCTGGTAGGGCGTCTTGATGTCGTCTGGCGTGTGGAGCGGCAATTTCCAAGTCACGGCCAAGACAATTCAATGCGCGCTCGACAACTAAGAGGCGCGTCAGTACCAAGCAAGTCCGGCAACATGCAATCGTCTTCGCCCCCGTAATCGTCTTAGGGCGGCGGGGCGCGTCTTCCGTCGAAGAGCTGAACAAGAAAGTCCACGAAAACGCGGACCTTCAACGACATGCCTCTGCTGCTTGGATATACAACGTGCAGATCTGCATCCGTGGAGATCGGGCTCACTGTGTAGTCCTGCAGCACGCGGGCCAATGCGCCTGCTTCGATCTGCGAGCGCACCATCCACTCGTGGACCATGACCATGCCCAGTCCGGAGAGTGCACCGGACAGCAGGGCCAGCACGTTGCCGGTACGCAGCTTCCCCGTGACTGGTATTTCTTCATGAACACCGTCGCGGTGAAATCGCCAGGTGGTGCCATACTGTGGCGCCGTAAACAGCAGGCAGCTATGACGCTCTAGCTCGTGAGGGGTGACGGGTGTGCCATACCGCTTGAAATAGCTCGGCGCGCCGCACACGATTCGTTGGCTGGGAATCAGACGTCTCGCAACAATCTCGGAACTGGGTAGCTGGCCCATCCATACCGCGACATCAATGTTGTTTGCCACGAGGTCCTGTCGCTCATCGGTCAGTGTGATGTCCAGAGACAACTCGGGGTATTTCCCAAGAAATGCGGGTAGCGCAGGAATGATGACCGTCGTGCCCGTGGAAACCCGCAATGAGACCTTCAGCAGGCCTTTGACGCTCTGCTGAAACGATTGCGCCTCCGACTTTGCATTGTTGAGATCGGAAGTTAGCTTGCATGCTCGTTCATAAAAGAGCCGTCCGGGTTCTGACAGCGAGATTCCCCGCGTGTTGCGGTTGAGCAATCGTACACCCAGCTCATCTTCCAGCGACTTGATTTGCCGAGCCACGGAACTCGTAGAGGAACTGTCGCGGGCCGCCGCCGAAAAACTACCGGCCTCCACGACGTTGATGAAAGTTTGTATCCGAGCGAGTTCTTCCATGTATCAGCACAACCTTTACGAAGATTCCCGGATGCCACTGCGAGACCGCTTACGGCAACCATGGTTGCCTTGCTTCGTGGTCGCCTTTGCATCCACTGCAATGGCGCTTGCCGTTTTGGCGCGTATCGCTTGCAGGCCGGGCTCCCTATAGTCAATTTCGCTCATTAAAGCACTCTCTTCCAAGCTGGGACTGAAATATGGATGCAACGACTTTGGAGCGCAGGAGCGCCAAGCAATCGACAACGCCAACCGAGCACGTCAGCAACTGGCTGCTCGCACTGGAGCAAGCGTTGGCTCAACGCTCCGAGCAGGATCTGAAGGCGCTGTTCGCGGATGATTGCCATTGGCGCGACCTGCTGGCGTTCACTTGGAACATCACTCCTCATGACAGCCAGGCGGCGATTGTCGAGCAGCTTCTCAACGCGCAGCCGAGCGTCCATGCCAAGAACTTTGCGGTGCCTGCCACCCGCACGCAGCCCCGCTTGGTCAAGCGGCTCGGCGTCTGGGTGATCGAGGCAATCTTCGAGTTCGAAACGGCCGTTGGCCGTGCTGAGGGTGTCGTGCGCCTGCCGGAAGAGCAGCCCGGCAAGGCGTGGGTGCTGATGACATCGTTGAAGGAGCTCAAAGGCAGCGAGGAGCCCGTCGGCGCAAGGCGGCCCACCGGTGCCGAGGACATGCGCATGTTCGGTGGCCCGAACTGGGCAGATCGCAGGGTGGAAGAGCAGCAGTTCCGTGATCGGGACCCAGCCGTGCTGATCGTGGGAGCTGGCCAGGCCGGGCTGGCGGTGGCTGCTCGGCTGCGGCTGCTCGGCGTCGATGCGCTGGTCGTAGATTCGCTGCCGCGCGTTGGCGATGTCTGGCGTACCCGCTACCACGCACTCGCGCTGCACAACCAGGTTGCGCTCAACCACTTGCCCTACTTGCCATTTCCGCCGAGCTGGCCGAAATACCTACCGAAGGACATGGTGGGCGAATGGCTGGAGACCTATGCCAAGGCCATGGAGTGCAACGTCTGGACCGAAACGACCCTGGTGTCGGGGACCTACGACGAAGAGCACCAACAATGGCGAGCGTGCGTGCGCCGGGCCGATGGCAGCGAGCGCGTTCTTCGCCCGCGACACATCGTCTTCGCCAATGGCGTGGTCGGCGCACCGCGCAAGGCCGTCGCTCCCGGACTGGATGATTTCCAGGGCGAGGTCATCCACACCCATTCGTTCAAGCGCGGTGCACCGTGGCGCGGCAAGCGTGCCCTCGTGCTGGGAGCAGGCACGAGCGGCCACGACATCGCCCAGGACCTTGCCAGCAGCGGTGCGGAGGTCAAGCTGATCCAGCGCGGCTCCATCACCGTAGCCAGTGTGCAGGCCGCAGGACTCAACCACGCGATCTACTACAACGAGGGCCTGCCGCTTGAAGACACAGACCTGATCGCCGCATCCAGCACGTATCCATTGCTGGTTCGCGGCTACCAGATGAACGTCGCGAAGATGAAGGAGATCGACAAGGATCTGCTCGAAGGGCTGAAGGCCAAGGGCATGAAACTCGACTTCGGAGAGGACGAAACCGGGCACCAGATGAAACTGCGCCGGCGTTTCGGCGGCTACTACCTGAACTGCGGCGCTTCCGACATGATCGTCAGCGGCCAGATCGGACTGCTGCAATACGAAGACATCAACCGTTTCGTCGCGGACGGTGTTCTGCTGAAGGATGGGTGCGTCGTGAAGGCGGACTTGCTGGTTACGGCCACCGGCTATCACAACCAGCAGGAAGTTGTGCGGGACATCCTCGGGCCGGACATCGCAGAGAAGGTGGGTCAAATCTGGGGCATCGCTGCAGACGGTGAACTCGCCAACATGTTTCGGCCGACACCCCAGCCCGGTCTCTGGTTCATTGGCGGCGGGCTTGCCCATACCCGCATCTACTCGCACTACATCGCACTGCAGATCAAGGCACGCGAATCGGGGCTGGTCCAGTGAGCGTGGAAAGGAAGAACCACATGCTCGATCTGACTGGCAAAGTTGCCTTCGTCGCCGGCGCGGGCTCAGTCGGCGAAGGCTGGGGCAATGGCAAGGCGACCGCAGTGCTGATGGCGCGGCAGGGTGCAACGGTCTATGGCGTCGATGTGAATCAGCAAGCGCTGCAGGATACCGGTGCGGTGATGCAGCAGGAGGGACTGACGGCGTGGAGCGGGCATGCGTGCGACCTGACCCGCAGCAATGAGGTTCAGGCTGCGGTGGAGGATTGCGTGCGGCGCTATGGACGCATCGACATCCTGGTCAACAACGTGGGCGGTAGCGTCCCCGGCGATCCTGTGTCCATGAGCGAGGAAACCTGGGATGCCCAGTTGGATCTCAACCTCAAGACCGCCTTCCTGGGGTGCAAGCACGTGCTCCCAGTGATGGAGCGTCAGTTCGCGCAAAGCGGCAAAGGCGGCGCCATCGTCAACGTGTCCAGCATCGGCTGCATGAGCTTTCAGGTCGGGGGGCGCGTCAGCGCCGCCTACGCCGCATCGAAGGCAGGCATCCTCGCATTCAGCCGTTCGACCGCGATCGCCTACGTCAAGAAGGGCATCAGGGTCAACACCGTCGTCCCCGGCACCATGCATACCCCTCTTGTCGAGCATCGGCTGGTCAAGCAACTCGGCGCGCAGGACGCGCGGTCACTCATCGCCACGCGGCACGCCAGTGTGCCCATGGGGCGGATGGGTGATGCCTGGGACGTGGCCAATGCGGTGCTTTTCCTCGCCAGCGATGAGGCCGGCTACATCACGGCGACCCAACTGGTCGTGGATGGTGGAATGACGGCAGCGCGTCCAGGAGCATGAGATGAAGCATGTCGCATCAATTTCGCTTGAGCGCCTGCGTGCCAAGGGGACCGGAGCGCTCATCGCCGGTCTTCTAGTCGCCATCTCGTCGCTGGCTTCGGGCAGCGTGTCCTACGCACAGAACTATCCGAGCAAACCCATCCGTGTGGTGGTTCCGTTCCCCCCGGGAGGTGCCACCGACATCATCGCGCGAGAGATGACCCAGCGGCTGGCATCGACGCATCGATGGACGTTCGTGGTGGAGAACCGGCCCGGCGCGGGTGGCGGCCTGGGAGTGGATGCCGTTGCCAAGGCCGCCGCCGACGGATACACCCTGCTGCTAGGGCAAACCAGCAATCTGGCAATCAATCCCTCGCTTTACGCGAAGCTGCCCTATGACCCATTGAGGGATCTCGCGCCCATCGTCTCGGTCGCCACTGCGCCCATGGTCATCGTCGTGCCGGCCGCGTCGCCGTACAAGTCGCTGTCGGACCTGCTGGCGACAGCGAAGGTCGCTCCTGACTCCGTGAGCTTCGCGTCATCCGGCAATGGTTCGCTCGGCCACCTCACAGGCCAACAGCTTCAGACCACCGCGAAGGTCCGACTTCGGCACATTCCATACAAAGGCGCCAGCCAGGCGCTGATCGACGTCATCAGCGGGACCGTGGACAGCTATTTCACGTCGGTCCCGTCCGTGCGTCAGGCCATCCGCAACGGCAGGCTGCGGGCGCTTGCAGTCACGGCCTCCAGCCGTGCGGTGGATTTGCCCGAGGCCCCGACCATGGCAGAAGCCGGCTTCGGAAACTTCGAGGCCAACACATGGTTCGGGCTGCTTGCTTCTGCAGGTACGCCGGAAGCGATCGTCAAGATGCTCTCGGCAGCCGTCAACGACGCGCTGAAACAGCCTGAACTGAGAGCAAGGCTTGCAGCCGAAGGGGCAACCGCCACCGGCGGCAGCCCCGAGCAGTTCACCGAGACGATCAGGTCCGATATCACGCGGTGGGCTGTAGCGGTCCGCGAGGCCGGCGCAACAATCGAATAGAGACACCCCGCAGCAGTCCACTTCGGCGGGTCGTCTCTTGCGGCCCTGGAGAACTGCGCGACGATCTAGCAAGGAACCCCATGAGCCAACCCACCATCATTTCCTGCGCCCTGACCGGAGGCGGAGACACCACCGGAGTCAGCCCGTACGTGCCGGTGACTCCCGCACAGATTGCGAGTGAAGCCCTGGCCGCCCGCGCCGCCGGGGCGGCCATCGTCCACATCCACGTGCGTGACCCTGACACGGGAAAGCCCAGCCGTGACTTGCGGCTGTACCGCGAGGTCGTCGATCGGATTCGTGACGTCGGCAGCGATGTCCTGATCAACCTGACCACCGGCGCCGGCGGCCGGTATGTGCCTGATGAGGCCGACCCCAACAGGAACGCGATTGCCGGCATGGCAACGTCCGAAGAGCGGATGGAGCATGTGCTCGAACTGCGGCCGGACATCTGCAGCCTGGATATCGGGACGATGAATTTCGGTGCCCACGCCTTTCTCAACCTGCCTGCGGGCGTGGAGAAAATGGCCGCAGCGATCCGCGCAGCAGGCGTCAAGCCTGAACTCGAAATCTTCGACCTCGGGCATGCGGCGTATGCACGGCATTTGTACGACCGGCAACTGCTGGACGGCCCGCTCTGGTTTCAGTTTTGCCTGGGCGTGCCGTGGGGGGCTCCTGCTTCTGTCGAGTCCTTGATGGCGATGCGGCAGTTGCTTCCACCAGGCGCTAGCTGGAGCGCATTCGGCATTTCGCGGCACCAGTTCCCGATGGTGGCGCAGGCCGTGCTGTTGGGCGGCCATGTGCGCGTCGGCCTGGAGGACAACCTGTACCTGACCCGCGGACAACTCGCGCCCGGCAATGCCTCGCTGGTGGATCGAGCGGCGCGCATCGTAGAAGAGCTGGACGCAGTGGTTGCGACTCCCGCTCAGACACGTGAACTCCTGGGCCTGTCGAGGAAATAGAAATGCCAAGACTGAAGCCAATACCCGACACGGACCTGAGCCCAGAGCAGGCCATGGTGTGCGCGGAAGCGCGCTCCGGGCCTCGGGGCAAGATTCCCGCGCCGATGATTGCCTGGCTCCGCAACCCCGAGTTGGCGCGACGCGGGCAGAAGCTCGGCGAACTTCTGCGTTTCGAGACCTCGCTGGAGCCGCGGCTTACCGAACTCGCGATTCTGGTATGCGGGCGCCACTGGACGTCCCACCACGAATGGACGGCGCACAAGGCCCTGGCCCTGAAGGCCGGGCTGGAGGCCGGCGTGATTGCCGATATCGCCGCCCGTCGCTCGCCAAATCTTCTGTGCGACCGGCAACGTGCCGTGTACGAAGTCTCCTTGGCCTTGCTGACGAACGGCAGGATCGGTGAGGACCTCTACGAGACTGGAACCGCTCAGTTGGGGGAAAAGGGCATGGTCGAACTCGTTAGCGTGCTCGGGTACTACTGCCTTGTCGCGTTGACGCTCAATGCGTTCGAGCTGGGCATTCCAGAGAGCGTCGCTCCTGAACTTCAGGACCCACACTTCCCAGGAAGTCCACGGCCGCATGACGCAGCCGGCTGAGCGCACCGCGTGCAAGGAGATGGTGCTTGAACCCAATCAGCCCATCGTCGATGCGCACCACCATCTCTATGACCGGCCCGGACTGAGGTATCTGCTCGACGACCTATTGGCCGATGTGGGGTCGGGTCATGGCGTGCGGGCGACGGTCTATGTCCAGGCGCGCGCCATGCTGCGCCAAGACGGGGACGAGAGGTTCAAACCCGTGGGCGAAACAGAGTTCGCGAACGGTGTTGCAGCAATGTGCGCCAGCGGGACCTACGGGCCGATCCGAGCCTGTGCTGCGATTGTTGGCGAGGCGGACCTGCGCCTTGGGCACGATGTTCGGAGCGTGTTGGAAGCCCATCTCGCTGCGGCTGGAGGGCCAGGCGAAAGCGGCGGGCGCTTCAGGGGGATCCGGCACGTTGCGGCGTGGGACCCCGAGCCTGCGTTTCTCAACCCGGCCTATCCGACGAGTGAGGATCTGCTCGACCAGACCGAGTTTCGGGCTGGGTTCTCCTACCTGGCCCCGTTTCGGCTGAGCTTCGATGCGTGGCTGTACTTCCATCAGATACCTCGCCTCACGGCGCTTGCCCGTGCATTTCCTGACACCCCGATCGTTCTGAACCATTGCGGAGGCATCCTGGGAAGAGGACGCTATGAACGAAGGCTTGCCGAGGTATTCCGCCTGTGGAGCGCCGCACTGCGCGAGCTTGCGTTGTGTCCTAACGTGATGGTCAAGCTCGGTGGTCTGGGAATGCCACAGTCCGGCCTAGCTCCTGACAGGCGCGATGATGTGCCCCTGTCGGTTGACTTGGCGAGTGCTTGGCGTCCGTGGATGGAAGAATGCATTGATGCCTTTGGGTCGTCGCGGTGCATGTTCGAGAGCAATTTCCCTGCTGACAGAACTGGCTATGCCTATGTCGAGGGCTGGAATGCGTTCAAACGGTTGGCGATGAGCGCAAGCCCGGCAGAAAAGGCGGACCTGTTTTGGCGCAGTGCATGCACGTTCTATCGGCTGCCAGCCTTGGCGTGAACTGCTACCTGAGATCCGTACCACGGCAAAAGAGCAGATTCGCGCGGCAAAGAGGAAGCGCGATGCGCAAGAGCAGATTCACGTTCCACGCTCAGTGACCAGTTTGACTGCCTAGAGCTCAAAGGCGCTGCCGACTGTCTGTCTTCGCTCCATAAACTACCTCTGGCTTGATCTTGCACCTTGAAAGAGTATCTTTCAAACCGGCGGCGGCCTACAGGTTTGGTTGCACTTGGCAGGAACGTAGCCGGCCACCTTATTTGGCGGAGCAGCATCGCCGTCAGGTGTAGGCGAGGAGCCGGCCTCCGAAGATGACGCCAGTCCACGAGACAAGAGATGCTGCCCCCGCAGCGCGCGCAGCGATCGGAGCAGATGCGGCATTGTTCCATTCACCGACGCGACGGTAGACGCCATTGTGGAACACCAGCACATTGACGCAAGCAACGAGCAATAGGCCGAATTTCCACGGAGCGGCTCCAGCACCAGCGACCACGGTCGCCTGCGCGCTCAGAAGTGCAATTCCCGTGGTAACGGCCACCACAAAGCCGAAGTGGCAAACCGGAAGTAGACAACGTGCGGCCGTGGTTACCGACACCACGCGATGCCCGAATCCCAGCAACCGAAGATCGAAGGCGAATGCTGGTCCGACCAGCAGGGCTATCCCGAGAATGTGGACGGCCTCGAGCACCGGGTAGAGGTATTCGGCGCCCCGTATGACCTCTCCAAGTGCGGACCCCTGCAGCACATTCAACAACGCATTGAGAACATCAGGCATACACCATCGATCCTGCGTATTGCGTCAACCTGACAAACCTGTACGTCATGTCACTGCCGCTTATGATTCGGCGGTGCCTACCATATGCGCCGAAAGCCTCATCTCGGCAGCGGCGCTCGGACCGGAAGCGTGTTTCCAAGCACCTGATTCACCGGCACGGCGTCGTCCCCATACCAAAACACAACTGGCCGAAAGAGACCGTCGTCGCTCCGGTTGATGTATCCGACAGCCTGAAAGCGCTCGCCGACCTTCAGCGCGCGGCCCAGGCCCCACTTGCCGGACCAAGCAGGCGGCGCAATGATGATCTGCAACTTCTTGTGCTGGCCTGTGTACGAAGGAGCCGCGCTGACTCGACGGCTGTCTTCTGGATCTTGGAGCTCTTTTGGGATCGGGAGTTTTGGAGTGCGGGCAGGCAGGTCCGCAGCCAGAGTCACATCGAACAGCGAATGCGGATTGCCCCACACACCCTCTGACGAGACCACGCCCGCGACGTACATGAGGTGGTCGGTATCGAAACCAGGCCATCCATGATGCGCGAATGCAGGGACTGCTGGCAGAAGAGCTACCAGTCCTACCGTGCCGAGGATCAGGCATCGACGATCGCGAGACACTCGATCGTTGGATTGAATGCGCGTGCAATCAGTGTTAGCCATTCATATCTCTCCGTTGTCAGGTGGGATGCTGCGTGTCTGCGACGCAAGGTGTTTTGGTCAAAGCTCGGCGCTTCGATATCTACTCTGGTTTTGCATCCTAGTGGCGTGAACGGCGACCTGACTACCCATCTGGTCCAACTAGCGCATATTAGTCAACCTAATCAATCGCTTATGAGGGAGAGGCCTGCCATAGAGGGCGGCTGCTGATGTGCAGAAGATTAGCGCTGGGAAGCGTCGCGATACCTCAATGCGTCAACCACCAACGCCAGCGCCGGGGCGGTCTGCCGCCCGTTGGCGTAATACAGGTGATACCCCGGGAAGCGCGGCCACCAGTCCTCCAATACCGGGATCAGCCGGCCTGTATCGATGTGTGGCTTCATCAGGTCGACAGGCACGTAGGCGAAGCCCATGCCGTCGACTGCCGCCTGAAGCATCAGCGCCGTGTTGTTGAACACGGTCTGACCGTTAACCTTCACATTGATCGACTTCTTGCCCTTCTGGAAGTCCCACGCGTACAGGTTGCCGCGCGTCGGCAGGCGCAGGTTCACGCACTGGTGTTCGGTCAAATCCTGCGGCTTCTTCGGCGCCGTCCTGCCCTTCAGATAGGCAGGCGATGCCGCTACCCCCATCCGAAGATCAGGCGAGATGCGTACGGCAATCATGTCCTTGTCTATGCGGTCGCCGACACGCACGCCGGCGTCGAAGCGCTGGGCCGCGATGTCGGTGAAGCCGTAGTCGACGCTGAACTCCAGTCGGAGGTCCGGATACTGCTTGAGCAAGGGCATCAAGCGTGGCCATAGCGCAGTGCCAATGGCATGGTCGTGTGCCGTGATGCGCACAGTGCCGGCGGGCTTGTCGCGCATCGCACTGAGCTGACCCAACTCTGTTTCGATCTCTTCCAGACGCGGCGCCACCGTGGCGAGCAGCCGAGCGCCAGCTTCGGTTGTCGAGACGCTTCGCGTGGTGCGGGTGAGCAGGCGCATGCCGAGGCGCGCCTCCAGTGCGAGCATCGCGTGGCTCAACGCCGAACGCGATACCCCCAACTGGGCGGCGGCACGGGTAAAGCTTCGCTCGCGCGCAACCAACACGAAAGCCTGAAGGTCATTCAGGTTGACTTTGGCCATTGGTGATTGGTTTGCACATGTGCATCCCGATTTTGCAGTCTTCTCATCCGCATAGCGCATCAATACATTGGAAGCCATGCACAGGTACACCCAATGAAACTTACCCGACCCGGCACGCAGCCATCCGTCAAGGGGCCAGCCGAATTCTTCACCGGCACGGTCCGGATTGACATGTTGAACAACCCACCGCCGCCGGCACGCGCATCGTGCGCCAGCGTCACCTTCGAACCCGGAGCTCGGTCGGCTTGGCACACCCACCCTCTTGGCCAGACCTTGATCGTCACGGCGGGCTGCGGGTGGACCCAGTGCGAAGGTGAGCAGATTGTCGAGATTCGCGCAGGCGATGTCGTCTGGTGTCCGCCCGGCCACAAGCACTGGCATGGTGCGACGCCTACGACGGCAATGACCCACATCTCGGTAGCAGAGGCGCTTGATGGCCGCAACGTCGACTGGTTGGCGCACGTCACCGACGACGAGTACTTCAAGGGCCCGCCGGTCAGCAGCGCAATGCGCGGTTGACCTGCGCTTGTCGAAGCAGCTTCAAAGTAACCAGGAGTCCGATTTGAATCCATACCTTGGTCCGCTCATCGCAGGTCTTGTCGTGGTGCAGGCCTGTAACGCCGACGCCGCCGACTCCCCTCGACCTGCAAGTACGCAGCAGATCGTCCGCGCTGGCTCCACGCCATCCGTGCCGGGCCCGGATGCGACGTTCACGGGCCGTGTCCGGGTTGATCCACTGTGGCCGGCCAGCAGCGGAATTACCGCGGCTGGTGCTTACGTCACATTCGAGCCGGGCGCGCGCTCTGCGTGGCACACCCATCCGGCCGGGCAGCGGCTGGTCGTTGTTTCAGGTGTGGGCCGGACGCAGGAATGGGGCAAGCCCATTCAGGAACTGCGCGCTGGCGATGTGGTGTGGTGCCCGCCGGGTGTGAAGCATTGGCATGGTGCTTCGCCCGGGGTGGCCATGACGCACCTCGCTGTGACAGGAATGTTCGATGGCAAGAACGTGGAATGGATGGAGAAGGTCAGCGATGAACAGTACACATCACGCTAAGCGCATCCTGCAACTTGCATTCGGCCTCGCGATCGGCAGCGTGGCGATGATGGAGCACTCGCCGGCTGCCGCGCAGGCTTCGTCGACGGTACAGCGCGAACCTGCATCGCAGCCGCTTTCGACGCGCCAGCAAGCCATCGTCCCAATCGCAGCGTTCGCTGCTGCTGGCGACATGGCCGGTCTCGCAACGGCGCTGAACCAGGGGCTGGATGCTGGCATGACCGTCAACGACGCGAAGGAAGTGCTGATTCAGGTGTACGCGTATGCAGGCTTCCCGCGCAGCCTGAACGCCTTGACCGAGCTGATGAAAGTCGTCGAGGCGCGCAAGCAACGCGGTATGCGGGATGAGCCGGGGCGGGAGCCAACGCGCCCAATCCCGACGGGCGACGCGTTACTGGCTGCAGGCACAGAGAATCAGATGCGGCTGCTGGGCGGTCCCGCGACCGGAGCAATTTATGAGTTTGCGCCCGCTATGGATCAGTACCTGAAGAGCCATCTTTTCGGCGCGATCTTCGAACGCGACAATTTCGACTGGCAAAGTCGCGAACTGGCAACCGTGGGCATGCTGTCAGCGTTGCCGGGTGCCGACTCGCAGTTGCAGGCGCACATGGGCTTCAGCATGAACGTGGGGCTCACTGTGAGCCAATTGACCCAGCTGACGCAGGTGCTTGCAGACCGCGTTGACGCTGCATCTGCTGCGAGGGCCCGAGGCGCCTTGGCGCGGCAGGTCGCCACCCGACAGGAGCCTTAGCCCAGCGACAGAGAGTGCTGGCGAGCTGCACAGCCGGGCGCATCCTTGGTCCGCATGCCGCGCGCAGCAAAGTGATTGATGGGCGCAGTGGCTGCGTTGATGCCGATCTTCCACGACATGACGCCAACGAAGGCGGGGGTATCGGTGAACCCCGGATCTGCGACGTGGCGGCGGCGATCGCCTTTGCAGCCAACAACGCCACCGGTGCGTAGGTCTGCGACTGACCGACCAAGCTCGACAAGCCGCCGACACTCGCTTGATCGAGAAGTGCGCGGTTCAGAATTGATGAGCGCCGCTAATAGAGCCATGCGCAATTTGCCAACTATTCAGTGACCGACTCGCTGGATAGAGTTGTCGCTGGCCCAGTGTGGTCGCGGTCTTAGTGACGGACATGCAGATCCGCCACCCCGACATCGTCGAAGGCGGGAGGCTGTATGTGTGCGTCCGGTCGCTGTTGGCCACCGAAGATCTCGGCGCCTTTGTGGAACAACTTCATTTGCCCAATTGCACCCCAACATGAGCGCTCTCAATATCAATGGCCGTGAACGCACGGTCGACATCGATCCCGTTCTCGTCGAAAAGCCCCCGGCCCTTCGCTGCCACCCAGCGCTCACGCCCGTCTTCCTTGCCGATGGTGCGGTACTCGACGTCATATATGGTCCGCAAGTTTGGATCTTGAGCCTCTGCGAACGCCCTCAACACGCGAGCGACATCGTCTGGATGAAGGCACGTCGCAAAGTCGTCCATCGTGGCAATGGCGTCGGAGGAGATTCCAAACATGGCCTTCACACGAGCAGGCCAATACAGCGTGTTCGTCGGCACGTCCACGTCCCAAAGTCCGACCTCGGCCGCCTCTATGGCGAGCCGCAGTTGTTCCTCGCGCTGCTCTAGGGAAAGGGTGGCGATGTTCGCGCCAAGTGCTCGCTGGCTCATTCTCCGATTGTCAGGTACATCTAGCCGCTCTTACGAGCCCAGTCCATGCAGATCAACAGTCACGGCGACCACCTCTGTCGCTCAAACTGTGAACGCCGACGTCGCGCACTGGTGGTTGCTGGCGCGCTGTACGGCGCTGTCTAGGCTCCGACCCGATCAGGAAGTTTCCTTCGTGGCGCCATCCACATCGACTCGGATGGGTGAGAGAGAATCGTTGTCCAACACATAGTTGTCATAACGAGAGAACATGCCGCAAGAAATGTTGGACCGAGGTGAACAGGAGCATGCGCGCGTGAGCGTGTGGGCGCTGCGCGTCGTAGTTGAAAGTGTTATGGCCGAGCTTTCCTTCGGACAACAGCAGGGTGTTCTGCAGCGGGTTGAGAGCTTTGCTTCTGACTTCCAGGCCTTGTTCCTCGAATCGCAGGACAGCGAGGTTTTGAGGGAGGTTCGCAGACGTGTTGAGGCGACACGGCAGTTGGCCCGCGCATTGGGAAGTCAACACATGATGCGCGCGAAGGACCAATTCGTTCAGGCTCAAACAGGCGGCCCAGGTCCAGTCCAAGCGTTCGATGGGCATGACTAGGTTCAGTAACGTGCTAAGGCGAGGTAAAGCTAGTTCTGGTCCTAGGGCTTGGGCTATCGCAGGTTTAAAGGACGCCTTTTGAAGGTGGAAGATGAAGCGGTAGCTGGCTCATGGAGAGAAGAAGGACATTCAGCTGGGCGCTCAAGCTTGAGGCGGTCGAGCCGGGCACCGATCGTAGGGTGAGCGCGACAGGCCGAACACGAGACCGCAGCCCTGCCTCCCGATTCATCACAAACAGGAGTTCTTGCATTCCGGGAGGCGCCCCTATAAGGGCGGACTAAAGAGATTTTACTGTGGTTGATACCCACTCGCCTTGATCGTCTGGGCCCATTGCGCCGTGTAGGTTCTCACGCGGTCGCCAAACTGACTTTGATCCATGAATTCGGGAAGACAGCCCATAGCGGAGATTCGATCACGTACCGAGGGCGCCGACAGCACCTTGGCAAGTGCCGCCGCGAAGCGGTCTACTGCCGCCGACGGTGTCCCGCGCGGTGCGAAGAGCCGTAATAAGGGAGGTCCTCGAGTCCAGGAATTCCAAGTTCGCTGAAGGTCGGCACATCGGGAAACAATGACTGTCGCTCTCGCCCTATTACGGCAATGACGCGAATCTTTTTCGCCTTTTGGTGCTCAATGAAGTCGGCGACCGCACCAATCCCTGCAGAAACTTGATTGCTTAGCATGTCTACGATCATTGGGCTGCTGCCTCGATAGGGCACCGGCTGGAGGTCAATTTGATACTTGGCGGACAGCCCTCGCACGAGAAACTCCGGGATTGATGCAGGAGCCGGAATTCCCATGGAGCTGCGAGCACCAAGCTGCCGCTTCACCCATGCTAGGTATTCGGCCACGGTTGATACCTGATTGCCAGCAGGCAACGCCAGCGCATTTATGCTGTTTGCAAAGCCGGCGACTGGCACAAAGTCCTTTGCCGGGTCGAATCCCGGGTTTCTCATGACTTGGGGAATGATTGAGATTGTGTGGTCGTTGGACAGCAAGTAGGTCCTGCCATCGGCGGGGGCACCCTTGAGTATCTGCGCAGCAATTTGTCCACCGGCGCCTTCAACTTGCCTCGCCCCTGACGGGCTTCCATCCCTGACGACCACAAGTTCGCGCGTTCTAGCATAGGAACAAAAGTCCAAGGTTTCGTGCAGCGGTCCAAAACGTAGCCTAGCGCTGAATGCAGTTGAGTAAAGCCGCGTGGCGACTCGGCTGGTCATGCTTACCAAGCAAGCCGCGGACGCTCTGAATGCATTACTGCCCGGAACAGTCAATTCCAAAAATACAGAAACATGGATGGGCACCCCCGCGAACACTGCCGAAACCCTAATGGCCGTCTTGGTCGACTGGGACAACGTCTTGTCCGTCAGGCGGGTGAGTCGACCCGATGCGTCGAGGCTGCCGCGACGGCGGGCAGTACGGCCACGGCAACCAGCGGCAGGCTGACAATGCACAGCAGGGCCCGTCGCCCCGCGTGGCCGAAGGGCGCGCCATGCAATTGCAGCACTTTCGGGGAAGAAGCTGCCGGCGCGGTTGGCACTTACAGCGTTGCGCGAAGACGCAGAAGTGAACCTTCGCAGCGCTCGCTTAAGTAACGCCGTGCCGCCACCCCGTTCCTTGGCGTGTAGCCCCTTCTACGACACGTCGTGAAGGCCTCGTGAAATCCCTGGAAAGAAGATGCTTTGCGCAAAGGTGATAAGCGTTGGGCTTCTATTTCAGATGCAAGGCAGTGGAATACGGAGCCGGCCAATATGTGGCGACGCAATCGAACATGAGCGCTGCCTCAGGACCTGGTCGCTCCACAAAGCCCAGGTCGTTCAGGAGCGCGGCCAAGCTCCTGGCCTGGCCTTGGCCTTCAATTAACACGACTCGGTAGACCTGCCCCGCCTCATTTCGGACCGCGATTCGCCATCTCGTGCCCCCCGGCCCGCCAGTCGCGCCGTTCGCCAACAACGCAGCCAATAAGCACAAGTCCTTCACACTGGGCGACGTCCCTTCCACGCGCCAAGTGTCTAGCGCAGCAAACGATGCTAGTTCAGCCATTCAAAAGTCTAGCGTTCTCATTGATTAGTGGCAATCACGATCAATGGGTGCCTCCGTCTGCAGGTAGGTTTCGCCACAGAAGAACTGCCAGTACGGGTTCTCGACCAAGGTGTTAAACAGGGCCTCATCGGAAGCAGCGAAGGTGTGCTGCAGGTACAGTAGCCCAGCGTTAGGCGCGACGACAACGTGGGGCGGCTGCGCCCGGAGGTGAACGAAACCGCGAACGCGCGCTCGATCCCGGCCGGTCGATCAGCGCCGCCAGCCTGACCGGTGGTGCTTCATGTTAATCTGCTCTTCCAGCCCTGGAACGGAACAGCTCGGCCGTTCGTGCGAAGGTTTTGGGTCCCTTGGACTCCTCGGAGGAATTTGCAGGACAACGGGTTCTGCTGAGCCTCTATTTTGCAAATCCCGCGCCCACCCAGCCGCACACTTTGCGCAAGATCAACGGCTCGCAGGTTGTTCAGGGCGGACTGACCACGGTTCATTCCGAGGGCTTTCGCAAGCTCTGGGGATTACCGCCAAGTGTTGGCTTTACCGTCTCTTCCATGAAGGCCACTAGCGCCTGGACCCGCGCGGTACGGCCCTTGCGCGAGGGCACCAGCAGCACGACTGGCGCGCTTTCGAAGTCCCAGTCAGCGAGCACACGGACCAGCGATCCGCTTGCCACCGCCTCGGCTGCGTCCCATTCGGAACGCAGCACTAGCCCCAGGCCCTGCTCGGCCCAGTGGCGGGCCACGCTGCCGTCGTTGGTGACGAAGGCCGGCTGGATGCGCAGCGTCTCGCCGCGGCCGCCTGTCGACCCTTGGCCAGGGCGTACATGCCACAAAGTCACGTCCTCGTCGTTCTCTCGGATCGATATGCAGGCGTGGTACGCCAGGTCGCGCGGCGTCTTCGGCGCACCGTGCGTCCGCAGGTAAGCCGGGCTGGCACACAGCCAGCGTGCGTTGAACTGCAGCGTGCGCGCCACCCACGACGAATCGCGCACTACGCCGACGTGCACGATCGCGTCGGCGTCATGCTTGTCGGGCCAAGGCGTCTCGCGCAGGTCGAGCTGCACGCGAAGGCCCGGGTGTAGTCGCGCGAAGCGCGCGAGCAGCGGCGCGACCCGCGCACGCCCGTAGCCGAAGGGTGCCGCCACGCGCAGCGTGCCGGTCAGGCGCTGGTCGTCGCGCTGCAGCGAATCGCGCAGGCCGTCGAGCTGCGCCAGCAGTGCCTGCGCTTCGCGGCCGAAGCGCTCGCCCTCCGACGTGAGGCTCAGCCGGCGCGCCGTGCGTGTGGCCAGCACCAGCCCCAGGGTCGTTTCCAGCTTGCGTAGGCGCATCGACAGCGCTGGCGGCGTGACGTCAAGCGAGCGCGCCGCGGCGCTGAGGGAAGGTTCGCGCAGCAGGGCTGCCGCGAGCTGCAGGTCTTCGATCTGGATCATTCAGCGCAGCTTAACGATAGATGATCGTACAGTGAACCACAGAGGCTGCCTTCCTGCCTACAGTCAGCGCCATGCAAGCCTCTGACTCGATACCCCCTGCCTACCCCCGCGCCGTGTTGTTCGATCTGCTCACGGCGCTGCTCGATTCATGGACCGTCTGGAATGCCGCCGCCGGCTCCGAGGCCGCCGGCCGCACATGGCGCGCCGAATACCTGCGCCTGACCTACGGCTGCGGCGCCTACGTGCCCTACGAGCAACTGGTGCAGGACGCGGCACGCAAGGTCGGCCTCCAGGCGACAGCGCCGGAAGCGCTCGAGGCGCACTGGGATGCGTTGCCGCCGTGGAGTGGCGCCATCGACCTCCTTCATGCATTGCGCCCGAACTGCAAGCTAGCCGTGGTCACCAACTGCTCCGAACGGCTGGGACGCCGCGCCGCCGCACTGCTCGGCGTCGACTGGGATGTCGTCGTCACGTCCGAGGCCGCGGGCTTCTATAAGCCCGATCCGCGGCCCTACCGGCTGGCGCTGCAGCAACTGGATGTGGCACCGCACGAAGCGGCCTTCGTCGCCGGCTCGGGCTACGACCTGTTTGGCACATCGGCAATCGGCCTTCGGACCTTCTGGCACAACCGCGTGGGCCTGGCCCGGCCGGAGGGCGCCGCCATGGCCGAGCAGGAAGCGCCGACGCTGGCGCCAGTGCTGCCATGGCTGCGCGCCTTCGGGCATACGCCGGCCTGAACCACCATCCCTTTTCATCCTGTCCTGGAGATAGCCATGTTTCGTCGCACTCGGTTCGTACTTGCCTTGGTGGCGGCCGGCGCTGCCACTCTCTTCGGCTGCGCCGCATCGGCGCAGCCGACCTTCCCGAACCGGCCCGTCACGCTCGTCGTGCCCTTCCCCCCGGGGGGGCCGAGCGATTCACTTGCCCGTGCGGTGGCGCTGAAGATGGCCGACCATCTGGGCCAGCCCATCGTCATCGAGAACCTGGGCGGCGCGAACGGTGTGATCGGCCTGACCAAGGCACTGAAGGCGCCGGCTGACGGATACACCCTTGCCTTCGGCGGGATCGGCACCCACGTAGCCAATGTCGCGCTCTACAAGAAGCTGGCCTACGATCCGGTGGAAAGCTTTGTGCCCGTGGGCCCCGCGGGCAGCGCCCCGATGCTGCTGCTCGCGCGGGCCGACCTGCCCGCGAACACCTTGCAGGAGTTCATCGCCTGGCTGGGCAAGAACCGGGACAAGGCCTCGTACGGCAGTGCTGGGGTCGGCTCCATCTCGCACTATGGCTGCGTGATGCTGCTTTCGTCGATCAAACAGACCGCGACGCATGTGCCCTACAAAGGCGTGGCACCGGCGATGAACGATCTAATGGGCGGCCAGACCGACTTCATGTGCGACCAGACCACCACCGCACTGCCGCAGGTTGCGGGCGGCCGCATCAAGGCGATCGCGGTGCTGTCGAAGGACCGCCTCGCCGCATTGCCCCGCACCGGTACGGCCACGGAGGCGGGCTATCCGCTGGACGTGCGTTCATGGAACGCCCTGTTCGCGCCGCGCGGCACGCCCGCACCCGTGCTCGCTACGCTGACCCAGGCCCTGCAGAATGCCGTCGGCGAGGCGGGACTGATCCGCCAGCTTCAGGGTGTGGGCGTCGAGCTGCCCAGGCCGGCGGACGCGACCTCGGCCGCCATCGCGCAACGCATCGCGATCGGCCTGCGCGACGACGTGCCGGCGCTTAAGGCCAAAGGCGAGTACTTGGACTGAGCACGCTTCTTCGCACCACCCCACGGCACGCTGTGCATCCGACCCGACCCATGCCTTTCTCATCCCTCGACACCCTCGACACCCCCGCCGCGATCATTTCGCTGCCGCGCATGCAGCGCAACATCGCCCGAATGCAGCAGCAGGCCGACGCGCTGGGCGTGCGCTTCCGCCCACACGTGAAGACCACCAAGTGTGCCCCCGTGGCCGCCGCGCAGATCGCGGCCGGCGCGCGGGGCATCACCGTGTCCACGCTGAAAGAGGCCGACCAGTTCTTCGCCGAAGGCGTGACCGACATCCTCTATGCGGTCGGCATGGCGGCGCACCGGCTGGAACATGCGCTGGCGCTTCGCCGGCGTGGTTGCGACCTGAAGATCATCACCGACAGCCTCGACGGCGCGCGGGCCATCGCCGACTTTGGCCGGCACCACGACGAGGCCTTCGAGGTGCTGATCGAGATCGACACCGATGGCCACCGCTCCGGCATACGCCCCGGGGAACATGCCCTGCTCGACATAGGCCGCGTGCTGCATGACGGCGGCATGCGTTTGGGCGGCGTGCTGACCCATGCCGGGTCGAGCTATGAACTGAACACGCCCGCCGCGCTCGGTGCCTTGGCCGAGCAGGAACGCGCCGGCTGCGTGCAGGCGGCCGAGCGGTTGCGCGCGGCCGGGCTGCCCTGCCCGGTGGTCAGCGTCGGCTCCACGCCCACCGCGCTGGGGGCCACGCGCTTGGACTGCGTGACTGAACTACGCGCCGGCGTGTACGTGTTTTTCGACCTCGTAATGCACAACGTCGGCGTGTGCCGCACCGACGACATCGCGTTGAGCGTGCTCACCACCGTGATCGGCCACCAGGCCGAGAAGGGCTGGGCCATCGTCGACGCTGGCTGGATGGCCATGAGCCGCGACCGTGGCACCGCCCGCATGGGGCAGGACTTCTGCTACGGCCAGGTCTGCACGGTCGATGGTGAACCCCTGACGGGCTACCTGCTGTCTAGCGCCAACCAGGAACACGGCATCGTGTCGCGCGAGGGCACGCCCGAGCCTGACGTCGCCACACGCTTCCCGATCGGCACGCGCCTGCGCATCTTGCCGAACCACGCCTGTGCTACCGGCGCGCAGTTTCCCGAATACCACGCCCTAGCCGAGGACGGCACGGTCCAGACCTGGAGCCGCTTCCATGGCTGGTGATGCAACGACCAACCTTCGCGCCATCGACGTGCCGGCGCTCGCGCTGCCCGGTGGCCACTACAGCCAAGCGAGCGTGGGGGCCGGGCTGGTGTTCGTCTCCGGCCAGTTGCCGGTTAAACCAGACGGCACCCGCCTTACTGATGCGCCCTTCGAGATGCAGGCACGCCAGACGCTCGCCAACCTCGCCGCAACGCTCGCAGCCGCGGGCAGCGGCATCGACCGATTGCTGCAGGTGCGGGTGTATGTTGACGATATCGGCAACTGGCCGGCCTTCAATGCGATCTACGCCGAATGGGCCGGTGCCTCGCGCCCGGCGCGGGCTGTGGTGCCCACGAGCGCGCTGCATTTCGGCCTGAAGGTCGAGATCGAGGCGATCGCGCTGGCATTAGCCTGATGCCGGCCGGCCGGATTGGTTAATCAGCATCGGGAATGCTTGGATGGTCTGCAAATCCCGTCCAAGCCTTCCTCGATCTGAAGCCAGAATTGCCAAACGCTATCTGCCCTGAGTCAGTTCGGGCTGGGGTGGGACCTGTGTAAGGGTCGGGTGCTCCCACGTGCGGAACGGGGCGCCGAGGCTAGGATCGACGCATCGCGCTGACGGCGCAGCAGGACAGGTCGAACCATGAACCAAGCATCACCGGTGTTTGTTGCGTGAAAGCGGCCCCACGGCTATGAGGATGTTCACGCGGAGTTGGTGATCGGGGACTGTAGGACGGGGCGCGCACCAAGATCTGCCTGCCGCAGTTGCGGCTTGACGGGACGCATGGTCTTCTTCAGATCCAAAGGAGATGACTATGTCTGACGACCGCACGCAAGCTCATGGGCAGGACCGCAGCCGCATCAACATCCACGAGGACTATGAAGTCCATGACTGGGCCAAAAAGTTCGGCGTAACGCCGGACCAGTTGCGCACGGCGGTGAAGGCTGTGGGTCCTGAAGCCAAGAACGTCGAGCAGTACCTGAGCGCAGAGAAGAATTAGAGCCGCGCATGCCCGCCCCCATGCGCCAGAAGCGCGGGCTGCAGGCGTACACCGCCAAGCGGAACTTCGCCCTGACGCCCGAGCCGCGTGGGCAGGAGGAGCAGGGCGCTTCAACGGCGCTGAGCTTCGTCATCCAGAAGCACTGGGCGAGCCGACTGCATTACGACTTCAGGCTAGAGCTTGATGGGGTAATGTTGAGTTGGGCCGTGCCCAAGGGGCCCTCCTACGACCCCGCGGTGAAGTCCATGGCCATCCAGGTCGAAGACCATCCAATTGGCTACAACAGCTTCGAGGGCAGCATTCCTGCCAAGCAGTATGGCGCTGGCGAGGTGATCGTCTGGGATCGGGGCACCTGGGAGCCGGTTGGCGACGCTCGGGAGGGGTTGGAGGTGGGCAAGATCCTCTTCCGACTGCACGGCCAGAAGCTGGCCGGCCTCTGGGAGCTGGTTCGCATCTCCAAGCCGCGGGAGAAGAAGCAGGACCAGTGGATGCTCTTCAAGAAGAAGGGCGACGCTTGGGCACGCTCTTCCACCGACTACGACGTCGTCACCGCATTGCCGGACAGCGTGGTCGCGCATCCTTTGGGGCTTGTCGAAGAGCGTGAGCCCAGAGCGCCGCCGCCCCGCAAGGACGAAGCGCCGGACCTCACCAATGCGCTGTCGATCAGGAAGCTGCCCAAGACCCTCGCGCCGCAACTCGCCCGGCTCACCGAGCAGGTGCCGGAGGGCGACTGGATCGCCGAGAACAAGTTCGACGGTTACCGCCTGCTGGCCCGCATCGAGCAAGGCCGCAGCAGACTCTTGACGCGCAATGGCCACGACTGGACGGAAAAGCTCCAGAGCCTTGCCGATGCCGTCGATGCGATGGGCCTGGTCGATGCCTGGATCGACGGAGAGATCGTGGTCGCGGACAGCCAGGGCGTGCCCAGTTTCAACGCGCTGCAGAACGCCATCGACAGCGCGAAGGGCGAAGCCATCACCTATTTCGTCTTCGACCTGCCCTATGTGGGCGACACGGACCTGCGCGCCGTGCCGCTCCGAAGCCGCCGCGTGGTGCTGAAGGAACTCATGAAGGAGCGAGGCTCCGACCGGGTGCGCTTCAGCGAAGCCCTGGATGCCGAGCCCTCGCAGTTGCTGGGTGCGGCCTGTCAGCTGGGCCTCGAAGGCCTGATCCTCAAGGATCCGCGGGCCCCGTATGTGTCCGAACGCTCCGACACGTGGCTCAAGCTAAAGTGCCAGAAGCGGCAGGAGTTCGTGGTGGTGGGCTACACGGTGCGAGGCGGAACGACCAATGCGGTGGGCGGCCTGTTGTTGGCGGTGTACGAGGGCGATGCGCTGCGATACGTGGGCAATGTCGGGACTGGCTTCGACTCGGCGACGGCACGGGTGCTCTATGACAGGCTTCAGGTGTTGGCGACCGACACGCCCGCGGTCGACCCTGGCACAGTGAAGCCGGGGCGCTGGTCCCGGCGCACGGCCGGCAGCGAGCAGTGGGTGCGTGCCGAGATGGTGGTCGAGGTCGCGTTCGCCGAATGGACGCCCGAGCGGCACGTGCGTCATGCCATCTTCAAGGGCGTGCGCGCCGACAAGCCGCCGCAGGACATCGGGATCGAACAGCCGGCGAAAAAAACGGCCAGGCCGCGCAAGGCGAAGTTGACCACGCCTGTGGTGGTGACGCACCCGGAGCGCGTCATCGACCCCTCGACGGGCCTGCGCAAGGTGGACCTGGTGCGCTACTACGAGAGCGTGGCCGAGTGGATGCTGCCCCACCTCGCGCGCAGGCCGGTGTCCCTGGTGCGGGCACCGCAAGGCGTGACCGGGCAGCTGTTCTTCCAGAAGCATCCAGAGACACGCGTGCCCGGCCTCGGCCAGCTCGACCCCGAACTCTGGCCCGGGCATGCGGCCCTGCTCGTGGTGGACAGCGCAAAGGCCTTGGTGGCGGCGGCACAGATGAACACCGTCGAGTTCCACACCTGGAATTCGACCGCCCGAAAAATCGACCGGCCGGACCGGATCGTGTTCGACCTAGACCCGGGGGAGGGCGTGAGCTGGGCCGAGTTGCAGGAAGCGGCCCTGCTGACCCGGACCTTGTTGCAGGAGCTGGGGCTCGAGGCTTGGCTCAAGACCTCGGGCGGCAAGGGCCTGCATGTGGTCGTGCCGATCCAGCCCCGTCTGGCCTTCGACGCCGTTAAGCAGTTCTCGCTGGACGTCGTGGCGCACATGGCACGCGTGATCCCGCAGCGCTTCGTGGCAAAGAGCGGACCGAGCAACCGCAGGGGCCGGATCTTCATCGACTATCTGCGCAACGGGCATGGACAGACCACGGCCGCGGCCTTCTCTGCGCGTTCAAGACCGGGCATGGGCGTGTCCATGCCCATCGCCTGGGAGCAACTCGGCGATGTGAAGAGCGGTGCACAGTGGACCGTGCTTACGACGCGGGAGTACCTGTCGTTTCAGAAGAGCGATCCGTGGGCGGCGTACTGGAAGAGCCGGCAGGCGATTGCGCAGGCGGCCAAGATACTGGCTGCTGCACACCGGTGAAGAGGGTTGTTCAAGAGGACTGTCTGAGCGACCTCCTTGTGTCGCCTCGACTTTGGAAAAGCTCCTTGCGGAAAGCGCTCCAGCCTTGATGCTGCGCGCCAACTTGTCGACCTTCTTGAACAGCGTTGCTCCGCAAGCCGCGCGAGGAAAGTCTGACACGGACCGGCGATCCCAACACTACAAGTCCTGCATGAGATCAGCAAGCCAGCAACAAGACCTGCATTTGTCCTGACGTGGCGGCCCGTGAGCAGCGCCGTACCTCGCACTCTTGGAGAGTGGCCATGACCGGACGAGACTACTGCGTCAGCTTTCGACTCGGCCGCAGCCGGGTGCTGGCTACGCTTGATGCATCTGCCCTGGGATGCTTCAACGCATGCTGGTCTGAGGGCAATGAGTTCGACATCGTACGGCGATACATGGATGGCGGCTGAGGCACGCCGCTTCTCGTATGCAGTCGTGCTTGCGCGAGAGGCCCGCCATCCACCGCTCCTTCGCCTGCGGGCGCACTTTGGACCAGGCGACCGAATCAAATAGGTCTACTCATCAATCGGCGGATTCAAACCTGAAGTGCAGCACCTGCTCCCCGCTAAGGTCAGAAGATGCCACTTGCCTCGAAGAGATACCGCCAACTCCAGCCCGAAGACCGTGTGACGCTGGTCAGTCGCGCCAGCAGGGCCTGGGCGTGCGTGCCATCGCGCAAGGTCTGCAAGGCTCGCCGTCCACCGTCAGCCGTGAATTGCAACGCAACGCCGACTTCTCAGGCTACGCCAGCACCACTGCGCGCAGCCGTTGCCAGCATTGCAGGCGCGGGGGCGCCCCGCCCGCAAGCTCGATCCCCAGGGCGTCATGTTCGGTGTCATCCGTCATTGCCTGGGCCTGCGCTGGTCGCCCGAGCAGATTGCCCTGACACTGGCGAGCCTCTGCCTCCAGAGGCACCCTTACCGCGTGTCGCACGAGACGATCTACAACTGCGTCTACGCCCAGCCCGTGAGCGAGCTCAAGCGCGAACTGGTCGACGCAGGCGACGACTAGGACGCCTGCGCTACCGGTCGAAGAACTGCCGTGCCTGGGCTGATCGATGGTTCTGGTCTCTACTTTCTACGATGCCCCGAACAATCTGCCGCAGATGGCGCACTGCCTGAGGCTCCTGCAATGGACCATTGAGCGCATCGCGATCTGAAGGCGGCTGGTCTTCCTCGGCGCACTCGATGGCCAGCTCGCACAGCGAGCCCGTGTCGACCAAAAACTGAAAAGCCCGCTGCGCCTTGGACGGATCCTGAATCGCCGCACCGGCCGTCGCGAAGAACTCCGCCAATTCCTCCCGGTTCAGGATTTCCTCGCCGTACTCGGCCTCGAACGGCTCCATCAGGTCCGACAGCTGCAGCACCCTCTGCCTGGCGATGTTGAAGATCTCCTGGCACACCACCGGGTTTGTCCAGGGCGTGTCCGACTGCTGCGCCCGCCGCATCATCTCGGCCGTCCGGGCGGGCGAGCTCGTCGCCGCATGCCGTGCCAGCAGGAACTCCCGCACTACCCCGAAGACCTGCAGGAGCTCGCGCTTCTCGCACATCGTGCAGTCGGCGATCGCGCTGCCGTTGACCAGCACCTTGGTGCCGCGCACTTCCACTTCCCGGATGTCCTCCCAGAATCGCCGCTGCGCGGACGAGCCGAGCTCCTTGAAGTGAATGCCCTCCTCGGTGAGGACGATGCCTTCCTTCGCACCGCCGAAGACGGTCGCGTCGATCAGCACGAGCACCTTGTCATCGCCTTCACCCAGCACGATGCTGCTGCCCGCACCGGTCAGCTTTTTGGGCGGGATGTAAGGCGCCAGGTAGACCCGTGTGAACGTCACCCCGCCCAGGCGCTGCTTCAGCAAGGCCGCGAGCGATACGGGCGCGGGGGCTGGCGCTGGTGCCGGCGCAGCGGCTGCCTCCCGCTTCGGCGGCCTCTGCGGCCGAGCGTCGGTGGCCCTGCCTCCCTCGGCCTGCCGCCCCGCGTCGTACCGTGCCCGGGCATCAGCGTCCGACAGCGTCTCGAAGGCCTCATTGACCTGCTGCATCTGCTCGGTCGCCCATCGCACCGTGGCCTCGTCCGCCTGCGGATACTTGTCCGGGTGGTACTGCGTGCGCCGCGCCCGATAGGCGAGCTCGATCTCCTGCGGCGACGCCGTGGGCCGCACCCCAAGAACTTCGTAGTGGTTCATGACGCAAAAAAAGAGAAGAGACAAAGCACGCTCGCCCACCCCGGACGAACCAGGGTGGGCGAGCGGCTTTATGACGGCGCGTAGAGCTTGGTGCAGGTGCCGGAGTCGTAGACATCCAGCAGCGCGCGGGCCTGGCCCGATGGACTGAGCCGGTGCAGCGCCAGGTCGTCGTCCAGCCGCTGCGCCATGCGCGCCATGCTGATGTTGCTGACGTCCTTGGTCTGGATGAGCACGGCGATCCGGGCCGTTGCCATGGCGGCCTCGGCAGGGCGCGCCATCATGGTCGCCACCTTGGCGCACTTGTAGGCCTCGTAGAAGCGGCGCTCATCGCTGGAGCAGCCTGCCGCGAGCACGGCCGCCGCAAGGGCGGCGACAGTCAGGACAGTGCGTCGCATGCCGTCGCTCACCGGTAGAGCAGGACGATGGCCCCAATGATGAGAAAGAGCACGACGACGCCCATGAAGGCGCCTAGGGCGGGGAACATGGTGAGGGGCCAGACGAGGGCCTTGCCAAAAGCGAAGGCTGCCCGATGGCCGTCCACGAGAACGAAGTAGGCCCAGAAGAGCAGGCCGATGGCGCCGTAGCCGGAGAAGATTTTTCCTTTGAGGGTCATGGTGGTGCAGGTGAAGTGAAGGGTTGTTGACGGAAGGTGAGGGAGGACGACGGGGAGCAAGAGTGAAAGTGCAGAAAGACCAGCCTTTCGTTGACTTTAAATGGTACTTAAACACAGTGTATTCAAACGCAACAGCGCTGGACGATCAGCGCGATGCCGCAAGCCAAGCTGCCCCCGAAGACCCTGCGCGAGGTGTTCGCCCGCAACGTGCGGCTCGTGCGGGTGAGCAAGGACATGTCGCAGGAGGCGATGGCCGCTGAGGCGCAGTTGGACCGCACCTTCATCGGCTCGCTGGAGCGCGGGGAGCGCAACATCTCGATCGACAACATCGAGCGGCTGGCCAAGGCCATCGACACGCTGCCGCACGAGCTGCTCGATCCCGCGCTGCCGAAGCTGCGCGGGCTGGACGAGACGGCGACGCGGGCGCCGCGCAAGGCGCGCGTCTACCCGGCCGAGCGGCGGCCCCGCGCTAAGTCGCAGTCGTGAGGCGGTGCTCCAGACGGAGCGTCCCCTTCAGTTCGACGGCCAACGCCATGCCGTCGATGCCGCGGTAGGCCAGCGGCAGCTTCAGCGGGTTGGCGCGCAGGCCGAGGGCGCGTGCCGATCTAGGCTGCAGTTCCAGCCGGGCGTTGTAGCCCGTGGCCCAGGGCGAGGGCAGCAGGGCGTCCAGCACCAGAAGTGCCCGAGGGCGCTCCTGGCGGCCAGACAGCCATTCCTCGCCGGTGACCAGCGCCCAGCGGACGCCGTCCTGGTGGTGCAGGCACAGCAGCATGGCTCGGAAGCTGGTCGGACTCAGGCGTGGCGGCTCAGACTCCCAACTGCAGTCGAGCTCCGGCAGCCAGCGGGCTGCCAGCGCCTGAACGCTGAGGGGATCGGCAGGGTCGGTCGTCGTCCAGCGCGGCGGGCGCCTCGGTGGGATCCGCAGAAATGCGGTAGCAGCGGTCAGCAGACCTCTGACGGCGTCCACCTCATCCCAGGGGTCACGGCCTGAGAGTCGGCGTGGCGCCCTGGTGCCGGGCTGCTCCAGCGCCAACGTGGTGTCGAAGCGCAGGCCCGGCACATACCGGTGCAGGAGCTGCGCCGGTACGTGGTCATCCGCCGGGTTGAGCATCGGGCGTCTCCGAACGGGAGAGCAGCCGGTCCATCCGCTCGCCCAGGGACGGCGGCGGCGCCTGCTTCGCTTGCCTGGTGCCCGAGGGGGCCGCAGTGGTCGATGCGTCCGGGTAGAACTCGTCCACCACGGCCGCGCCGTCTTCCTGCGATTCCTCGAACGCCCCGGCGGCGAAACCACCCCGCGCTGCCTGGTCGAGGGCTTCCTGGTCGAAGCCTGCTTCCTCGCGCTGGCGCCAGAGTGCCTGTCCTGCCTCCAGCGTCTGCGTCAGGCTGCTGCCCGCGCGCACCGTCAGATCTACGTAATAGATCGGCGTGCGGTGCGAGCGCGTGGTGGACTTGCCGCGCAGCCGAAGCTCCAGCGCCAGCGTGGACAGGTGCCCGCCAGACAGCGCCTGGAAGTACTTCAGGCGCGCCGACAGCGTGCGGATGCTGTTGAAGCCTGTGGTGCGGAAGATGAACGAGCCCAGTTCGTCCTCGTCGCCGATACGCACGTTCAGCCGCCCGTAGGGCTTGCAGCCGGACTTGGCGCCCAACTCGCAACCTTCCGGCGCGGGGCAGGGCAGGGCCTGGATGCCGGACGCGGTGGCCCGTTTGCATGTCTGGCCGTTGCCGACGCACAGCGGTCGGCCCGTGGCCCGGTCGAAGACGCTGTAGTTGGCGCGCAGGTTGAGGTCCGGGTCGTCAAAGAGGAAGCGCACGGGGATGGCGCGCAGCTTGGCCTCCTTCTTGGCGACCTCCTTGTCGCCGTCGGTCTTGAGGCCTTCGGCGAGCTTGGCGCGCAGCTGCTGGTCCAGAGGGTGAAGCACCCAGCCGCCCTGGCGCTGGACCTGGGTGGTGATGGTGAATTCGTCGTCCTTTTCGGGCAAGCGCTTGCCGTCCTTGATGACGACCTTGCCGATGGCGATGCGCCCGATGACGGGCGGCGTGAGGGCCAGTCCTTTGAGCATGTGGGGTCCTTGGGAAATTGAGGAAAGTTGGGGAAACCGAGGAAAGAAGGCCGGAAACCGTGGAAGACCGGTCACGGAAACTCTGGAAAACTCGGAAAACGCTGGTGCCGCCTTGCGCGGGCCCGCCCCTTCAATCCGCTGGGGCGGGCTGCTGCGATCCCTCGCGGCAGAGGGCGGCCTTCACCGAGGCAGGCGGTGATGGACAGGAAGTCAGAGCGGCGGTGAGCGGCGCAGCGCTAGGCGGTAGCCCAGCACCACGCCGATTCCGAGCACGAGTGCATAGGCCGTCAGAAACTCCAGTGGGCTGGCGCCGATGGACGTGTTCATTGCCGCTCCTTGACGGTGAACCGGCGGGTGCCCGCCTTGGGGAGGCCATAGTCCGCCAGCAGCTCAGGGTGGTCGGTCAGGAGCCGCTCCACGTCCAGGGCCGTGCCGTCCTTGCTGCGCTTCCAGCGGACTTCCCCGCCGTCGAAGCGGGCCACCGTGGCTTCTCCCATACGCTGCTGGATCCGCTGGCGCAGGATCTCCTGCTGCTGCTCGGCCTCGGCGATGGTCTGCCGCAGCGCGAGGAGGTCGGCGAACGCGCCGCCGAACTCCAGGTCGTCCGCCAGGTCCAGCACCGTGCCGCTGTCGCGCGGCCAGAGAGCCTTGAGCGCCAGGGCGGCGGATTCGGACCCGTCCGCTGGCGGGGGCGTCTCCGTCTCCACGTGCCACCAGAACCGGCCTTCCAGTTGGATCAGCTTCGCGATGAGTTCCTCATCGCGCTCGATCCGGTGGATGCGAAGCTCCTGCCCGCAGATCAGCACCGCCACATCCGCCGCCTGCTTGCCGGTGACGGCGAGCTGGTGCATCACCTGCAGCTGGACGTACTCAGGCACGCCGTCTTCCCAGAGGCGAGCCCCGTGGTAGCCGGCCGTCTTGCACTCCAGGATCTGGACATCCGGCGCCCCAAGGACCTCGCGATCCAGGTTCGCCAGCATCCAGGGGTATTCCGGGTGCTGCAGAACGGCGTTGATCCGCCGCACCTTGTGTCCGGTGCGCCGGGTGTAGTGCGCCGCCACGATGGGCTCCAGCAGCGTGCCCCAGTACATGGGGCTGGTCTCGTCGTTGGGGTCGACCTTCGGCAGCTCGGCATCGCGGCCGGTCTTGTCGAGCCAGAGCTCCAGCGGTGAGATGTATGGGCTCAGGCCGATGGCGGCCGCGGCGTCCGAGCCACCGATGCCCTGCTTGCGCACGTCGAGCCACTGGGCGCGGTCCAGCTTGCGGAAATCCTGCGGCTTCACCAGGCGCAGCGCAGGGCGGGCGCGGGCCGATGGCTCGCCCGCCCGATGGGCTTCTGCCATGGGGTTCTCCTTAGGTTGAAAGAAAGGTTCAGAAAAAAGGAAGGCAAGTCGCCGCATCCCCCGCCGCGCGCCGACGCCCAGAAGCACAAAGCCCCGGTCCCTTGTGGGGAGCCGGGGCTTTGTGCCGTCGGGGTGCCGTGATGGCGGTGATCCGGGTCGTCGCCGGAAGGTCGGAGGGGATGAGGACTGCGGCATGCTCAGGCCACCAGTTGCAGGGCAGCGTCGAGTGCACGCTGCTTGATGCCGGCGCCCTGGCCGAACCAGGCGCTGTCCAGGCGGTATTCCTGGCTGCGGGCCCGGCGTTCGTGGTCGACGTATTCCGTCACCGCGCACAGCAGGCCCCAGGCGGTGCCCTTGGCGGCCTGCAGCTCGGCGCCGCGGCCCTTGCCTTCGTAGAGCTCCTGCACCTTCTTGAGGGCACGCTCGTTCGTCAGGGCCTGCGGCTCGGCATGGCCGTCCGCCTGGCACATGACCTTCAGGAAGTAATTGAGCGACTCGTGCGTCTTGACCTTGCGCTCGGAAAGCGTCTTCATGCGGTACATGAAGGCATCCCAGCTAGAGACGGCGATGCCGAGTTGCTTCTTGACGGCCTGGGCGTCGAAGCTGGTGCTGTGGGGCACCTTGACGGCGTTCACCGCGCCCTGCAGGGCGATGGACAGCGTGTTGTTGCACACGACCCGGATGGTGGTGGGCGTGGCGGTGGTCGCCAGGGTGCCGTCGCAGGACGTCGCCAGCAGGATGTAGCCCTTGACGGTGTCGTTGCCCTTGAGGGCGGATTCCTTGCCGGTGCGCGCCAGCGCCCAGAACTTGCGGCCGGCCTTGAGGACGCCCGCGGTCTCGAGCTCGAAGCCGGAGACCTCCGTCAGGTCGCGGTAGAACTCCAGGACTTCGCGCGGCTGCACGACCTGGTACCGGCCGCCGACGACGGACAGCGGCGCCTTGGTGTCGCTGCGGTAGAGCACCTTCTGGTCGTCGAAGGTCATGATGGAGCCGAGGGCGCCGGCCTGCTCGGCCATGTAGCGCACGGGCGTCGCGCAGATGGTCCAGTCCATGCCAGCCTGCTGCGCCCAGACCTCGATGGGCTGCTTGGGCGGCAGTTGGTTGCCGAGTTCATGCCAGGGGGTTTGGCCGACGTAGGCCATTTGTTGGAGGAGGTGTGCCATGGGCGTTGATCTGAAGGTGGAGGGTGGTGAGGAGAGGTGATGAGCGGGCGCGGGCTGGGTAGAAGCCAGCGTCACGCCCTGGGATGAGAGAAGACATGGCCGCAGCTGAGGCAGCGGCAGTTGCTCAGGACGGCGCCGTCGATGGCTTCGCCCAGGGCGGCGCCGACGGCGCAGCCGGCGATGCCGCCGCTCAGGCCGCCCAGGATCGCGCCTGCGACGGCGCCGAGCGGAGGCATGGAAGGAACGGCTTCGGCGCCGAGGCTCATGCCTAGGTGGGCACCGGCGACGGCGCCCGAGAGCGCGGCGGACATGCCGCCAGCGGCTCCGGCGATGGTGCCGATGGCGGCACCAGTCTTCTTTCCGAGGTCGCGGGAAGACAGGCGGGTCGAACCGCATGAAGGGCACATGGGCGCCGACGAAGAGATGCTGGCAGCGCGGTCGAACAGGGATTCGTCATCGTCGTACAGGTTTGAAGTGGATGGCATAGGCAGGTTCGTTGAGGGGTAGGGCCTGACTGCTTCGAGCAACCGACCAGACGGCAAAAAGCCCCAGCTCGCTCCAAAGCGAGCTGGGGCTTGGTGAAAGTCAGGCGATTACGGGCGCCTGCTCATCAACGACATATGTGGTTGAAAGAATTTAGGATCAGCGAGAAGTTTGTTGGAGGACAGCTACGCAGCGGTTGCAGTCAGTCGGTGGAGGATGTGAAGTGCGCGGTCTCGGCATCTATGCAGTCATTGAGCTGCGCACCATTGCGAGGCCAACGCCTCGAGGTGTTGTCGACATTGCCCGAGTCGGCACCCTGTTAACCGCCACTGAGAGCGACCGCCGCAGGACGCATCGCCGGCGCGATCGCATTCGCTGTCACAGATTCGGGCTGCTCGGAGTGCTCGCGAGCGACTTGGGTGGGGAGCGCAGGTCGCACCCGGTGAGTTTTCTATACTGTATCTTCATACAGTTTCGTTAGCCCCTCGACCCTATGTCCGTCGGAATGGATCGCCAGGTGCGCCTAGCGCCTCGGACAGCGATGGCGCACGGCCGCGGTCTCCGAGCTCGAAAGGCGGCCACCTACATCTGGCAGACCGAAACGTTGCGCAACATGGAGCAAGAGGCAGCCGCGGCGGCTAGGCTCGCGCCGTCAGGGGACAGCGACGATCCTCCCGCTACGATGCAGCAATGAAACAACCAGCGTTCAGCAAGATTGGCCCGCGCCGGTGCTAGGCAACCTCGTCCGCATCGTCTTCGCGCTCACAGCGATCGCCCCCTTGTCGATCTCGGTGGCCTACGTGTTCGCGGTCAAGGACCAGAACCTGCGCTGGGCGTTCATCGCGTTCTGCTGCTGCCTGCTTATGGGCGCGCTCGCCCTGTGGATCGTAGAGAACGCCCGCGCGCGTCTCGAGCGGCTGCCGATCACCATCAAGAAAGCCAAGAGCGCGGACAAGGAGGTCATCGGCTTCTTCGTGGCGTACGCGCTGCCGCTGCTGTTCAAAGGCGAAGTCAGCGCGGACCTGGGGGCATGGGGCTTGGCCGCCGCCCTGCTCCTGTTCGTGCTGTGGAGCACACACGCAATCCAAGTGAACCCGGTTCTGGGCCTCTTTGGCTTCCACTTCTACGAGGTCGAGACATCCGACGGGATCACCTTCCTGCTGATCACGCGCCGCAAGATCAACAACGCACTGTCGATCTCGCGCGTGGTGCAGCTCAGTGAGTATGGAATACTCGAAGCGAAGAACACAACGGAGGCGAGAGGCGCATGAACCTGTTCGCATTGACCAAGATCCCGGGCGCGCGGATCGTGCGCTTTCCCTTGACTCAAGCGCTTCAAACGGAGATAGAAGCTGTCTTCGCCGCGCAGCACCAGGCCTTCTTGAACGGCATCCACGAAGTCGTGGCCTTCGACGGCCGGTATTCCCCCGAGCCTGGCGAGCTGCTGAAAATCGAGAACTTCGAGGACGTCGACGGCATGGCCGACGCGGTGGCCAACCCGGTCGGCGTCGACCAGTTCGATCCGGCGGAGCATTCGCTGGACGCCGTGAAGGCCCTCTTCGCCAGCCACGAGCTCGACGGGTTCGAGCGCATCCTGATCCAGTGCTTCGAGTCCCGGCGCCTGATCGCCACCAAGGGCCTCGCAATCTTCTACAGCGGCAACACCTTCCAGAAGATGAGCGACGCGGGTCTAACGTTGGACACCAAGCTGCTGGCGGTCCTCGAAGGCAGCACGCTTAAATTTCAGAGCTTCCACTTCCTGCGCAGAGTCTTCGAGGTGACGGACTACTTCAACGAGGCGACCAACGAGGACATGACGGCGTTCGCTGCCCACGAGAAGCTCCACGTCCCCGACGTGCCGCAGTTCCTGAGCTCCGCGCACCAACTCATTCGCAAGAAGATCGCCCTGATCGCCCAGTCGGGCGTCCTCGACAAGTTCAGCGCGGAGACGATCGCGACCGCCGCGCAGGCCTTCGACGTGCCGGTCCAAACCCAGAACGGCAAGATCGTGTTGCCGACCAATCGCACCGAGCTCCTGCGCTTGCTGCGATTCCTCGACGAGGACTACTACGAGTCCACGCTGTCGCAGACGCGTTTCCTGTCCAACTCCAAGCGCGTGGCCGACTGAGGGCAGCTGGGGGCGCTGGCCGGCCCGCACTCCCCCACCAGATTCGCGAGGAGCAACCCACCATGTTCTTGGGGATCGACGACAACACAGGGCTGGTCTACGAGGGCGCGGGCTCCATGCCGGACCGCCTAGTCTCGCCGCTGCCGACGATCACCCTCGCGAAGCTTATCGAAACGCCGGAGGATTGGGCGGGGCTCCCCGCGGGAGCGCGCGCCGGCCAAGACGTGTGGGTGTTTCGGGAGAATTCTTTCGACCCGGTCACGCGCACCCGTAGAGGTCGGCTCTTCCAGTCAATGAGCGGTGCTCCCTATCCCGACGATAGCGCGCGCGTCTTCGCGAGCCCGCGGGCCCTCGGCCTCGCGCTCCGCGACGTCGGCTGGGCGAAGCCAGGCTAACGGGAGCGCGAAGCGGTGCGAGGCTCCGCGGATACCGAGGACAATGCTGCCATAGCAACAGCCTGGGCCCAATCTGGATGAACGCAAGCGCCAAGCCCGCAGTCTTCATCGCCTCCTCCGTGGAGGGCCTGCCTATCGCGGACGCGATCAACGCGAACTTGGAGCACGAGGCGCATTGCACCATCTGGCGCTCGGGCACGTTCAAGCTGAGCTCGCAGTCGGTGGACGACCTGATGAAGAAGTCGTCGGTCATCGACTTCGCCGTCTTCGTGTTCACCCCGGACGACCTGGCGACCATCCGCAAGCACGAACAGGCGATCGCCCGGGACAACGTAGTGTTCGAGATGGGCCTGTTTATCGGCTCGATCGGCAAGGAGCGGTGCTACATCGTGAAGCCGCGCGGCCTCGACATGCACCTGCCGTCGGACTTGGTGGGCATGAACCCCGCGGACTATGCGGCGGACCGCCCGGATGGCGACTTGGAGTCCGCCCTCAACTACGCCTGCAAGTTGATCCGGGACCGGATCAAGGAGATTGGCTCCATCGACCGCGCTCCCTTCACCGAGACCGCGCGTCCTTTAAGGCACGTGGCGAATCCGCCGGACTACCGCCTGGGAGACGTCGACCTCATGTTTCTCGGGGAATGCGTGAAGAGCCAGGTGAGCAGCCCAATAGGCCGCTCCTTCGACCAGATCGAGCGCGAGCTGAAAAGCTGCCAGAGCCACGCCTTGGCAATCAGCGCAATCAAGCTCGACCGCCTGGGATACGTCGCCAAGACCATCGAGCAAAGCTACAACGGGGATTACGAATTCTTCGCCTATGCGGCGACCGAGGATGGCATGGACGCGTTCTTGAAGCACGAGGCCCGTATCACCGAGATGCTCAAGCCTCGTCCGCCCAAGAAGCCGTCCAGCGGCTTCGACGACATGGATGACGACATTCCGTTTTAGCCACCGGCTGCGGCTGCCCAGTGCGCGTGACGAAGTCTTCCCTCAGGAGGAACGCGCTCGAAAAGCCCGCTTGGACTAGCACGTCCAACATTGAGAAGGGTGCAGCGCGGGCTGCTGAAGCTACTGTGGGCGGTGTCGCGTCAGGCTAATCGCTGGGGACGCTGGGCAATAGTGGTCGCGGGTCAGATGACACCATTGACTTTGGCTTTCCACAATTTAGCTGCCAAGTTGCGCTTGTTCTGCCTCCTAGGCGCGTCGGCGGTCACCTGCACACATCGGATTGCACTCCGGCGAGTACGGCATCAGCCCGCGGATGCTTCGTCTTTCGTCCAGCGCCGCACCCCCCAACTGCGCCCTCAGGGGAGGACGGCACCGCACGTCGGCCTCTTTAACCCCCCCGCCTCAAGGAGGGCCTCTGCGATCGTTTGCGGGCTATGTCAGGATCTACGCTCGCCGCTTGCTAGATCCCGACGTACACAGCATCCAACCTGGCAGTGACCTGCTCCCCGTGATCCTTACCATGGCACTAGAGAAAATCCGCGCAACCGAGAGGAAGCGCGATGCGCAAGAGCAGATTCACAGACGAGCAA
>NZ_FTMY01000001.1 GCF_900156165.1 Pseudacidovorax sp. RU35E | reverse complement strand
CGTGCTGCCCGCCGGCACCTTCACGTACAGCGAATCGCCCAACAAGGCCCGCTTCATCGCCACGCTGACCAAGACCTTCTGAGGTCTGGCCAGCCCGCTGCTAACCTGCCGCCCCGATGACCGAGCGCGAACGCCCCGACCCCGATGCTCTGCTGGCCCAGATGCAGGCCGAGGACGGGCGCGCCCGCCGGGGCCGGCTGCGCATCTACTTCGGCGCCAATGCCGGGGTGGGCAAGACCTGGTCCATGCTCAGTGCGGCCCAGCGCGAGCGCGCCGCGGGCCGCGATGTGGTGGTGGGCGTGGTCGAGACCCACGGCCGCGCCGAGACTGCCGCCCTGGTCCACGGTCTGGAGCAGTTGCCGCTGCGCGAGACACCCCACCGCGGCCATGTGCTGCGCGAGTTCGACCTCGACGCCGCCCTGGCCCGTCGCCCGCAGCTGCTGCTGGTGGACGAACTGGCCCACAGCAACGCCCCCGGCTCCCGCCATGGCAAGCGCTGGCAGGACGTGCAGGAACTGCTGGAAACCGGCATCGAGGTCTGGACGGCCCTCAACGTGCAGCACCTGGAAAGCCTCAACGGCACCGTCGGCGCCATCACCGGCATCCGCGTGCACGAGACGGTGCCCGACGGCGTGCTGGACGAGGCCGACGAGGTGGTGCTGGTCGATGCCACGCCCGACGAGCTGCTGGCCCGCATGGCCGCCGGCAAGGTCTATGTGCCGCAGCAGGCGCGGCAGGCGCAGCAGAACTTCTTCCGCAAGGGCAACCTGATCGCCCTGCGCGAGATCGCCCTGCGCCGCACCGCCGAGCACGTGGAGGACGACGTGCGCGGCTGGCGCGTGGAGCAGTCGGGCACCCGCGCCGATGGCCAGACGCCGCCGGCCTGGAATACCTCGGGCGCGCTGCTGGCCGCCATCGGCCCCGGCGCGGCCGCGGCCCACACGGTGCGCGTGGCGGCACGCATGGCCGGGCAGCTCAATGTGCGCTGGCATGCGGCCTATGTGGAGACGGCGCGGCTCGCCCGCCTGCCCGCGGCCCGGCGCGATCAGGTGCTGGCGGCCCTGCACCTCGCCGAGGAACTGGGCGCCGAGACCGCCGTGCTCACCGACGAGGACGTGGCCGGCGCGCTGGCGGCGCAGGCCCGGCGCCTCAACTGCGCCACGCTGATCCTGGGCCCCGCCGCCGGCAGCACCGATGCGCCCGCCTGGGACCGCTGGCTGGCCCGCGTCCGCCGCCCGCTGGCCGAACGCCTGGGCCGCCGCGCGCCCGACCTGGACCTGGTCTGCGTGGGCCGCACCGACAGTGCGCGCCGCCTGGCCCGCTCGCCCGCGAACCTGCGCCATGCCAGCACCGAGGATGAGCCCGCCCGTGCCGCCGGGCCATGGAAGGGCATGGCCTGCGCGCTGGCCGTCTGCGTGGGCGTGACGCTGCTGGCCACGCCGCTGTCGGGCGTGCTGGAGCTGTCGAACATCGTCATGCTCTACCTGCTGGGCGTGGTGGGCGTGGCCTGGCGCTTCGGCCGCACACCGGCGGCCTTCGGCGCGCTGCTCAACGTGCTGGCCTTCGACTTCTTCTTCGTGCAGCCGACCTTCTCCTTCGCGGTGAGCGACGTGCAGTACGTGCTGACCTTCGCCGTCATGCTGGGCGTGGGTCTGCTGGTGGGCCAGCTCACGGCGGGGCTGCGCTTCCAGGCCGCCGTGTCGGCCAGCCGGGCGCTGCGCACGCAGTCGCTGTTCGAGCTCACGCGCGACCTGTCGGCCGCGCTGGAACGCACGCAGGTGGCGGACATCGGCGCCGCCGCCGTGCAGCGGCATTTCGGCGGTGAGGCGCTGGTGCTGACCGCCGACGCACAGGACCGGCTGCAGCCGCCCGCCGCTGCACCCACCGGCTTCGACATGAGCGTGGCCGACTGGGCCTGGCAGCATGGCCAGAGCGCTGGCCTGGGCACCGGTACGCTGTCGGCACAGCCCTGGCACTACGTGGCGCTCAAGGCACCGATGCGCGTGCGCGGCGTACTGGCCCTTCGGCCGGCCGAGCCGCGCTGGCTGCTGGTGCCCGAGCAGGCCCAGCAACTGGAGACCCTGGCCCGCCAGATCGCCATCGCCGTGGAGCGGGTGCACTACGTGGAGGTCGCGCAGCAGGCGGTGGTGGACATCGAGTCCGAACGCCTGCGCAACGCACTCCTGGGCGCGCTCTCGCACGACGTGCGCACGCCGCTCACGGCGCTGATCGCGCTGGCCGAATCGCTGCAGCGCCTGCCCGGCGCCGATGCCTCGCCCGCCATCGGCGAGGCCACGCAGGCCATCGTGGCGCAGGCCCGGGCGCTCAGCGCGCTGGTCAACAACCTGCTGGACATGGCCCGGCTCGAAAGCGGGGCGGGCGGCGGGGCGGTGAGCCTGCGGCGCGACTGGCAATCGGTGGAGGAAGCCGTGGGCGGCGCCATCCGCGCCACGCGCTCCGTACTGCCCGCGGGTGCCGTTCGCACGTCCCTGCCCGCCGACTTGCCGCTGGTCGAATTCGACGCCGTGCTGCTCGAGCGCGTGCTGGTCAACCTGCTGGAGAACGCGGCCCGCTATGGCGCACCGCCGGTCACGATCTCGGCGCGCGCACTGCCCCAGACACTGCAGCTCACGGTGCGCGACCATGGCCCTGGCCTGCCCGCATCGCTGCAGGGCCAGCCGGACGCGCTCTTCGAGAAGTTCACCCGCGGCCATGCCGAATCGGCAACGCCCGGCGTGGGCCTGGGCCTGGCCATCTGCAAGGCCATCGTGCAGGCCCATGGCGGACAGATCCATGCGGCCGACGCGGTGCCGGACGAAGCGGGCGGCGGCGCAGAATTCACCGTCGTGCTGCCGCGGCGCAAACCGCCTTCCGCGCCCGCCTGAACCCTTCCGCCATGCCCGTCGCCGCCCCAACGCCTTCCACCCCGAGCCCCACCGCCGTCGTCATCGAGGACGAGCCGCAGATCCGCCGCTTCGTGCGCGGCGCGCTGGAGGCCGAGGGCTGGCAGGTTCACGAGGCCGGCGACCTGCGCGAGGGCCTGGCCATGGCGGGCACCCGCCAGCCCGACCTGCTGGTGCTGGACCTGGGCCTGCCCGATGGCGATGGCGTCACGCTGATCCGTGACGTGCGGGGCTGGTCGGTCGTGCCGATCATCGTGCTCTCGGCCCGCAGCGACGAGGCCGACAAGATCGCCGCGCTGGACGCCGGTGCCGACGACTACCTCACCAAGCCCTTCGGCACCGGCGAGCTGCTGGCGCGCGTGCGGGCCAACCTGCGGCGGCCCCGCGCGGTGGGCGAGACGCCGGCCGATCCCGTGTTCCGCTTCGGCGAGGGCGAAGGTGCGGTCGAGGTCGACCGCTTGGCGCGCCAGGTGCGCCGCGACGGGCAATTGCTGCACCTCACGCCCACCGAATACCGCCTGCTGTGCACGCTGATCGCCAATGCCGGCCGCGTGCTGACCCATCGCCAGCTGCTGCGTGAGGTCTGGGGCCCATCGCATGCCGAACAGAGCCACTACCTGCGCGTCTACATGGGCCATCTGCGGCAGAAGCTGGAGCTGGACCCGCCCCAGCCGCGGCACCTGTTGACGGAGACGGGCGTGGGCTACCGGCTGGTTCTGCAGGCAGGCTGAACGGCACTGCCGCCCGGACGTCGTGGGACGGGCCGCACATGCCATGGCGGCCTGTGCGCTCACGAACGCGCCCATAGCCGGGCTATCATCGTGGGCTTGGGTGCGAGGCGCAGACGGGCGCCACGCAGGAATCGCGAAGGTCGGGCCGCCTCGCGGATTGCTCCTGGAGATCCGTCCCATGCATCGGACCGTCACCCCACACGCCCTTCCGCGCGCGCAGCGCATCGCCCAACGCGCCTTCGCGGCCGTCGAACGCTTCCTCCACATCGAAGCCGTCAGCGGCATCGTGCTGCTGGCCGCCGCCGCCTTCGCCCTGCTGTGGGCCAACTCGGCATGGCGGGACAGCTACGACGCGCTATGGCACCTGCCCGTGGGCCTGACCGTCGGCGCCTGGTCCGCGGCGCCCTCCCTGCACTTCTGGATCAACGACGGCCTGATGACGCTGTTCTTCCTGGTCGTCGGCATGGAGATCCGCCGTGAGATCCACGAAGGCGCGCTCTCCAACCTGCGGCAGGCGCTGCTGCCCATCGGCGCCGCGCTCGGCGGCGTGGCCGTTCCGGCGCTGGTGTACCTGGCGCTCAACCACGACCCCGTGCGGCAATCCGGCTGGGCCGTGCCCACGGCCACCGACATCGCTTTCGCCGTCGGCGTGCTCGCGCTGCTGGGGCGCGGCATTCCGGGCAATGTGCGCGTCTTCCTGCTGGCCCTGGCCATCATCGACGACGTGATCGCGGTGCTGATCATCGCCCTCTTCTACTCGGGCGGACTGGCGCCGGCCGGCTTCGCGGTGGCGGCCGTCGGCGTGCTGATGGTGCTGGGCCTGCAGCGCATCGGTGCCGGCTCGGCCTGGGCGTACGTGCTGCCCGGCGCGGTGCTGTGGGGCGGCATCCTGATGACCGGCGCGCACCCGACCCTGGCGGGCGTGGTGCTCGGCCTGATGACGCCCGTGCTCCCCGGCCGTCTGGGCCTGCCGGCCCAGGAGCTGATCGACGAGGCGGCCACGCACCTGCGCAGCGCGGCACAGGACGCACGCGTGGGCGCCGCCCCGGCCGCGCTGCTGCATCCGCGGCGCCAGCTGCTGCTGGCCCAGCGCGAGCTGGTGCCGCCGGTCTCGCGTGTGCAGATGGCGCTGCATCCGTGGGTCGCCTTCGGCGTGATGCCGATCTTCGCGCTGGCCAACGCCGGTGTGCACCTGGGCGGTGGCGGCGGCGATGCCGGCGCAGCGGTCTGGGTGATGGCGGGCGTGATGGTGGCCCTGGTGGCAGGCAAGCCGCTGGGCATCGTCGGCGCGAGCTGGCTCATGGTGCGAAGCGGCCTGTGCCGGCTGCCGCCCGGCGTCGACTGGGGCGGCATCTGGCTCGTGGGCCTGTTGGCCGGCATCGGCTTCACCATGTCCATCTTCATCGCCATGCTGGCCTTCGCGGACCCGGCCTTGCTGGCAGCGGCCAAGCTGGGCGTGCTGGCAGCTTCATTGGTGGCAGCGGTTCTGGGTCTGGGCTGGGGTGCGGTGTATCGTGGCCGCGCGCCGCGGGTTGACGCCGTGCCGCGCGATGTCTCCCACCCAGCCGTGGCCGACCGCCCATGATGACCACCCTGCCCGGCCCCGACGGCCACGAACGCTGCCGCTGGTGCGCCGCCACGCCGCAGTACTGCGCCTACCACGACGACGAGTGGGGCTACCCCGTGGCCGACGACCGGCGCCTCTTCGAGAAGCTGTGCCTGGAAGGCTTCCAGTCCGGCCTGAGCTGGCTGACCATCCTGAACAAGCGCGAGAACTTCCGCGCCGCCTTCCATGGCTTTGACATCGAGAAGGTGGCGGCCTTCGGCGAGTCGGATGTCGAGCGGCTGCTACAGGAGACGGGCATCGTGCGCCACCGCGGCAAGATTGAGGCGGCCATCCACAACGCCCGTTGCGCGCAGGAACTCATTGCCCGCGAAGGCTCTTTGGCCGCCTATGTGTGGCGGCACGAGGAGCCGGCCGACCGCGGCGATGGCGTGACGGTGCGCGCCACCTCGCCGGCCTCGGTCGCCATGTCCAAGGACCTGAAGAAGCGCGGATGGAAGTTTGTCGGCCCGACCACGGTGTATGCCTTCATGCAGGCGATGGGACTGGTCAACGACCACGCGGCGGGCTGCGCCTTCCGCGAGAAGGCAGTGCAGGCACGGGCGCGTTTTCAGCCTCCGGTCTGCTGAATTGCGCCACGCAGCCATTGCTGCAGCCTTGCCGCGTGCCCGCGGACCCCTGGCCTCCTTCCTGCGGTGTGCTGGCTGGCGCCCCGAACGGAGACTGGCCGGCTCGAGCATTGCCACCCCGAATTCGATGAGGGAAGCGCATCCAAAAACGAAGACTTTGGTTTACACGGTCTGTGTCGCCGCTACACAATTGCGACAGTACGTAAGGAGAGCAACAGAATGGACTGCAGATCGGAATCCGGTGCCCGCGGCGAAGACTGGAAACCTTCTTGCCCCTCGTCTGGCGCAGATGCGGTGGACGTACGCCCGCTTTTCCAGACTCAGCTCTCCGAGGGGGCGAAGCGCAGATATCTGCTGAAGCTGCGCAACGCCGCATTCGAGCGGTTGCGTGATCCGCCCGACCGCCAGCGACAGAGCTGACCGAACCGCAGCAGGAGCGCTGCTGCTGCGCTTTCCGCTGACTCGGCGGCGGGCAGCAGCGTGCAGTGGACGCCGCGGCGCGGGCAGCACGATCGTTCCGGCAGCCATCCGCACCGCCACCTCATGGCCATGCGGACAGGCGCGCGTGGTCCCGGTGACAATCCGGCTCTCGCCCCACGGCCCCGACCTCAGCGTCTGCCGCGTCTGCGCGCCTCACCTGCGAGCCGATCTCCTCTTCCTCACCGCGCCCGTGACGCGCCCCCGCCATGCGAATCGCCACCTGGAACGTCAACTCCCTCACCGCCCGTCTTCAGCATGTGCTGGACTGGCTGATCGCCAATCCGGTCGACCTGCTGTGTCTCCAGGAACTGAAGATGACCGAAGACAAATTCCCGCTCGAGGTGTTGCGATCTGCCGGTTACGAGGCGGCGGTCTTCGGCCAGAAGACCTACAACGGCGTCGCCTTGCTGAGCCTGGGCCCGCTCAAGGATGTGCACCGCAACATCGGCGGGTTCGAAGACGAGCATTCGCGCGTGATCGCCGCAACGGTGGACACGCCCGCCGGACCGCTGCGGGTCGTCAACGGCTATTTCGTCAACGGCCAGGCACCCGGCTCCGACAAGTTCGCCTACAAGATGCGCTGGCTCGACGCGCTGCGGGACTGGCTGCGCGCCGAGATGGCCACGCATCCACGCCTGGTGCTGCTGGGCGACTTCAACATCACCCCGGAGGATCGGGACAGCTTCGACCCTGTGGGCCTGAAGGAAACCATCCATCACACGACCGAGGAGCGTCAGCACTTCCAGGCACTGCTCGATCTGGGTCTGGTGGACAGCTTCCGCCTGTTCGAGCAGCCCGAGAAGAGCTTCTCCTGGTGGGACTACCGCATGCTGGGTTACCAGAAGAACCGCGGCCTGCGCATCGACCACATCCTTGTGAGTCGACCGGTGGCGCCGGATGTGCGCTCGTGCACCATCGACCGCGTGCCGCGGAAATGGGAAAAGCCCAGCGACCACGCGCCCGTGGTGCTGGAACTGGCCGACTGAGCCAAGGGCAGCCCAGCGCGCGGCGGTCCGGGGACCGCCTCGCGCAGGCGCCTGGAGATCAGGCGTCGTCCTGATCCAGCCCGAGTTCGGCGATCTTCCTCGTGATGGTGTTGCGGCCGATGCCGAGCTTTTGCGCGGCCTCGATCCGTCGACCGCGTGTGAAGGACAGCGCGGTGAGGATCAGGTGCGACTCGAAGCGTCGCGACAGCGCGTCCCACACGTCCGGCTGACCTGCCGCCAGCATGGCCTGGGCTTCGGCGTCCAGTCCCTGCTCCCAGCCGGCCATGGGCACAGCGGCCCCGCCCGGTGCGGGCACCGCGGCCGGCACCGGTGCGGTGGCAGCCACGGGCATGGTGCCAGCCACGACGGCTGCCGGTGCCGGTGCCGGCTCGAAGTGGGCCGTCTCCGTCGCAAAGGCGGATGTTACGACACCCCCTGACGCAGGGGCGGCGGCGCTGGGCACCGACTCCAGCGGCGCGTTCGAGAGCACCTCCGGCGGCAGATCCTTGGGCTCGATCAGCTGGGCCGGCGCCATCACCGTGAGCCAGTGGCAGATGTTCTCCAACTGCCGCACGTTGCCCGGGAAGTTGAAGGCGGACAGCTGCGACAGGGCCGCATCGGAAATGCGCTTGGGCTCCACGCCCAGTTGCTTTGCACTCTGCTGCAGGAAGTGGCGTGTCAGCGAAGGCACGTCCTCCTTGCGTTCACGCAGGGCCGGTAACCGAAGCCGGATGACGTTGAGGCGGTGGAACAGATCCTCGCGAAACACGCCCTGCTTGACCCGTTGCTCCAGGTCCTGGTGCGTGGCAGCGATCACGCGCACATTGGCCTTGACCGCGTTGTGCCCGCCGACCCGGTAGAAGTGCCCGTCCGACAGCACGCGCAGCAGGCGCGTCTGCAGGTCGAAGGGCATGTCGCCGATTTCGTCGAGGAAGAGCGTGCCGCCGTCGGCCTGCTCGAAGCGGCCGCGGCGCATGGTCTGAGCGCCGGTGAAGGCCCCGCGCTCATGGCCGAAGAGCTCGCTCTCCAGCAGGTCCTTGGGAATGGCCGCGGTGTTGATCGCCACGAAGGGCCCGTTGGACCGCGGCGAATGCTTGTGCAGCGCGCGTGCCACCAGTTCCTTGCCTGAGCCGGACTCACCCGTGATGAGCACGGTCACATTGCTCTGCGACAGGCGGCCGATGGCGCGGAACACGTCCTGCATCGCAGGCGCCTGCCCCAGCATCTCGGGGGTGGCCTGCATGCGCTCCTCGGCCACCTCCTCGCGCTGGCTCTCGTCCACCGCGCGGCGGATGAGTTCGACTGCACGTGGCAGGTCGAAGGGCTTGGGCAGGTACTCGAAGGCACCGCCCTGGAAGGCCGACACGGCGCTGTCCAGGTCGGAGAAGGCGGTCATGATGATGACCGGCAGGCCTGGATGCTTCTGCTTGATCTTGTCCAGCAGGTCCAGGCCGGACCCACCCGGCATGCGGATGTCGCTGACCAGCACCTGCGGGCCCTGCATCTCGTCGTCGTTGGCCGCCTCGAGGGCGGCCAGGACTTCGCGGGTATTGGTGAAGCTGCGCGTGGGCAGGTCCTCTCGCAACAGCGCCTTTTCAAGCACGAAGCGTATCGATTGGTCGTCGTCCACTATCCAGATCGGCTTCATGCAGCTCCTTGTTGTCCTTTCCTGCTACGGCAGCGGTATCAATATCGTGAAGTCGGTACGGCCGGGCACGCTGTCGCATTCGATGACCCCATGGTGCTGTTGCACGAAGGTCTGCGCCAGTGTCAGGCCCAATCCAGTTCCGCCTTCACGGCCCGAGACGAGCGGATAGAAGATGCGGTCCTTGATCGAGTCCGGGACACCCGGGCCGTTGTCGATCACATGCAATTCCAGTGCCAGTCGCCACCACTGTTTGTTGAGAATGACCTGACGAGCGATCCGCGTCCGGAAAGTGATCCGTGCATCGCCGGCAGAACGGCGCTCCGCCAGCGCTTGAGCCGCGTTGTGCGCGATGTTGAGCGTGGCCTGGATCAGTTGCTCGCGGTCGCCGCGGAACTCCGGAATGGAAGGATCGAAGTCGCGCTCGACCTCCAGGTCATGCGGAAACTCCGCCAGCAGCACCGAGCGCACACGCTCGCAGACTTCGTGGATATTCACGTCGCCCACCACATGCGGGCGGCGATGCGGCGCCAGCAGGCGGTCGACCAGCGATTGCAGGCGGTCGGCCTCATGGATGATGACCTGGGTGTACTCGATGAGATCGCGTGATTCGATCTCCATCTGCAGCAACTGGGCGGCCCCGCGGATGCCGCCCAGCGGGTTCTTGATCTCGTGCGCAAGGTTGCGGATCAGTTCCTTGTTCGCCTGCGCCTGGTCGAGCAGGCGCACCTCGCGGTCCTGCCGCACCTGCTGCTCCTGGGGAGACATCTCGAGCAGCAATTCGGCCTTGCGGTCGGTCTGTGCCAGCGTGACCAGCACGGGCAGCGGCTCCTGTGTGCCGCGACGCAACTGCGCCTCGTAGCGCAGGGTTGCGAAGTCGTTGCTGCGCGCACCCTCGATGGCAGTGCGCAGGGTCCCGGCGTCAATGAAGAAATTGGCGAGCGCCGCCCCTTCGAGGGTCCGGCGCGAGGTACCCAGCGCGTCCTCCAGCGCCGAGTTGGCGAAGACGATGGTGCCGTCATGACGCAGCACCACCACCAGCGTGGCGAGCAGATCGAAGGCCTGGAAGCGCTTGCTGGCGCGCGCGACCGTACCGAAGGCCATCAGCGCTGCGCCGGCAGGCGCTCCAGTTCGCGGCGCAGGCTGGCCAGGTCGGCTTCGTTGCGCGCGATCTCGGCCTTCATTTCCGCGACGCGATCCAGGTACTTCTGGTAATTGCGGGCCTCGCTGCCCTGCTTCTCGGGCTCGCCATTGTTGTAGTCCTTCAGCAATTCGGACTGGCGTGTCTCCAACCGGCGCAGTTCGCCTTCGAGCACGCGGCGCGCATCGCTGTCACGGACCCTCTGTTCTGGCGAATCGACGCGCGGGCCCGTACCAGCGGGCCGCGTCGGCGTGGCCGCGGACGCTGCGGTAGCGCCCGCGGGCCGTGTGCCTTGGACCACCGTCACATTCCCGCCCTCGACCACCTTGCAGCCCCGCCGCTGCGCGTCGGCGGCGTTGTTGGTGTATTCGTTCCCACAGCGCCAGATACGCTCCTGCGCCTGCGCGCCGAGGGAACAGGTCAGGCCAAGCAACAGGACAACAGGGAGGTAGGTTTTCATCTTCGGGACGGTGCAGAGAGAGGGCTTCCTACAGGGAGGCCGAGAGAGCGCTACATTGTCTTGCAATTGGAAGACAGCGCCGAACGGCGGTTCCCGCCTCAACGAAAAAGGACGGCCGAGGCCGTCCTTTGCATGCGATGCACCGGGGCGCCAGGCGCCCCATGCCATCACAGCGAGTAGTACATGTCGAACTCGACCGGGTGCGGCGCCATGCGGAAGCGCGTGACTTCGCCCATCTTCAGGTCGATGTAGGCGTCGATCATCGAGTCGGTGAACACGCCACCCTTGGTCAGGAAGGCACGGTCCTTGTCGAGGTAGTCGAGAGCCTGGTCGAGGCTGTGGCACACGGTGGGGACCAGCGCGTCCTCTTCGGGCGGCAGATGGTACAGGTCCTTCGTGGCAGCTTCGCCGGGATGGATCTTGTTCTCGATGCCGTCCAGACCGGCCATCAGCAGGGCCGAGAAGCACAGGTAGGGGTTGGCCGAGGGATCGGGGAAGCGCGCTTCGATGCGGCGGCCCTTCGGGTTGGCAACGAAGGGGATGCGGATCGAGGCCGAACGGTTCTTGGCCGAGTAGGCCAGCTTCACCGGGGCTTCGAAGCCGGGGACCAGGCGCTTGTAGCTGTTGGTGCCGGGGTTGGTGATGGCGTTCAAGGCGCGGGCATGCTTGATGATGCCGCCGATGTAGTACAGGGCGGTATCAGACAGGCCAGCGTAGCCGTCACCGGCGAACAGGTTCTTGCCGTCCTTCCAGATCGACTGGTGCACGTGCATGCCGGAGCCGTTGTCGCCAGCGTAGGGCTTGGGCATGAAGGTGGCGGTCTTGCCGTAGGTGTTGGCCACGTTCCAGACCACGTACTTCAGGACCTGCGTCCAGTCGGCGCGCTCGACCAGGGTCGAGAACTTGGTGCCGATTTCGTTCTGGCCAGCGCCGGCGACTTCGTGGTGGAACACTTCGACCGGGATGCCCAGGCTTTCCAGCACCAGGACCATCTCGGCGCGCATGTCCTGCGTGCTGTCGACGGGAGGCACGGGGAAGTAGCCGCCCTTGGTCGTGGGACGGTGGCCGCGGTTGCCGCCTTCCAGCTTGGCGCCGCTGTTCCAGGGCGCTTCGTATTCGTCGATCTCGCTGAACACGCGGCCGGGCTCGTTGCTCCAGCGAACGCTGTCGAAGATGAAGAACTCCGGCTCGGGACCGAAGTAGGCGGTGTCGCCCAGACCGGTGGACTTCAGGTAGGCCTCGGCCTTCTTGGCCACCGAGCGCGGGTCACGGTCGTAGGGCTTGCCGTCTGCCGGCTCCAGCACGTCGCACTGCAGGAACAGCGTGGTCTCTTCGTAGAAGGGATCGATGTTGGCCGTGCTCGGGTCGGGCATCAACTGCATGTCGGAAGCTTCGATACCCTTCCAGCCCGCGATCGAGGAGCCGTCAAAGGCATGACCCGCGGTGAACTTGTCTTCGTCGAAGGCCGAAACGGGCACGGTGACGTGCTGTTCCTTGCCGCGGGTGTCGGTGAATCGGAAGTCGACGAACTTGACCTCGTTTTCCTTGACGAGTTTCATGACGTCGGCGACGGTCTTTGCCATCAGTTTCTCCTGGGGGAATGGGAAGGGTTGACGAAAGTAGCGCTTGCAACGAACGCAGGTTCTATGCCATTTTCAACTGTGTCCGCGGCGTTGATCGCGTGAGATTGTTCACGCACCAAGACGACCAATCATGCACTATTACAGTGCGAAGCAGTTCATCGCACCAACTCGGGGCCAATGGACGCACCGAAATCAGAAACGCCTTGTTTAAGGCGTGCATAGGCCGCCTCAAGCTGGCGCACATCGCCTTTCACGCCCAGCTCGATGTGCCGCCCGTACTGCGGATGGTCGACGCTGGGCAGGCTGAACACCTTGATGCCGGGGAAGTCGGTTTCGACCGCCTCCATGAGCGGGGTGAGGCTGGCCTCCATTGCACCGAAAACGATCAGTGAGCGCTCGGCGACGGCCAGTTCACGGTGCAGAGGCGCATAGCGCTGGTCCAGCACCCATTCGACCATGGGCCACGCCATGACCGGGAAACCGGGCACAAAGTGGACGTCCCTGACGCTGAAGCCAGGGATCTTGTTGTACGGGTTCGGAATGATCGACGCGCCCTCGGGGAACACGCCCATGTTGAGCCGATGGACGTTGTCCGCACGGTCGGGTTCATAGGGCGTGCCCTGCTCCCGGGCCGTGTCCCGCATGCGCTCACGGATCAGTTCGGCGGCTTGCGGGTGCAGAGCGAGGGGCACGCCCAGTGCCGCCGCCGCGCATTGACGGGTGTGGTCGTCGGGCGTCGCGCCGATGCCCCCGGTGGAGAAGACGATGTCCGGACCCGCGAATGCACGGCGCAGCGCCTCGGTGATGCGCGCCGGCTCGTCACCGACGTATTCGGCCCAGGACAGAGAGAGGCCGCGCGAAGCCAGCAACTCGATGATGCGCGACATGTGCTTGTCGGCACGCTTGCCCGAGAGGATCTCGTCGCCGACGATGATCAGGCCAAAGGCCCGGCTTTCAGTGGAGCTCATGCTGAAGGAGAAGTGAGGGAAGGCGGTGGTGGCACTGCCGCACCCGGGGCAGGCGCCACCAGCGGAAGGGCCTCGGATGGCGCAGGCGAAGCGGACTCCTGCCGCAGTTGCGCGAGCGCGTCGAGCGCGTAATGGGCGAACCAGAGCGCCGAAAAGGCAAACACCAGCGTGTAGATCCAGATCGCGATGGGGATCAGCACAAAGAACGCCGCCGCGAACGCGAGGCCCGAGGCCCAGACGATGCTCGGGGCCGCGCCCAGATAGCCGCAGAGGATGCCGATGCTCAGCAGCCGCAGGCGATGACGGCGCATGACGATCCGCCGTTCCGCGGCGCTGGCATGCTCGGCCAGGGCATCGAAGCTCATCACCTGGCAGGTGAGCCAGCCCCAGATCAGAGGCGGCAACACGAGCACGAGCGGCGGCACGAGCCACAGTGGCACCGATACCAGCAACGCGAGGACAGCCGCGACCGTCAGCGCCAAAGAGCGCACGATGCTGGTCACCAGGCCTGCCCCACGCTTCTTCTCCAGGGCCGGAAAGCGCCGCTGTGCCACCATGCGCGTCAGCGCGGGCGACATGAAGGCAGCCACCACGATCAGCGACACCATCGCCAGCACGGGGGTCACGGCCAGCAGCACGATCAATGGCGCGAGCAGGTTGCGCACGTCGCCCACGAAGAGCTTCTGCAGCCAGTCCCAAAGACCGGCGAGCAGCGGCCAGGCGTCCAGCGCGCCGTGCGTCCAGGCCACCGCCGCGTCCCAGTAGAAGTAGGCCAGCCCCACCGAGGCGGCCATCATCAGAGCCAGCGGCAGGAGCGACAGAAGGATGACCCGCGGACGCAGGCAGTAGGCGGCCGCGCGCCAGCAGGAATCAGCGAGAAGACGCATCGGCGCGCAGCATAACCGCAGCCTGTCGGCCCTTTGTGCGGCTCGGCGTCCGGAGCACGCTCAGGCGCGACCCACCAACCGCCGCAACCCGAGCCACTGCTGCGACCAGAAGCCGCGGCCGTAGTCGCGCACCCGCCCCGCGGCGTCAGGCTCCACTTGGTCGCGGACCCCCGTGGGCAGGTAGCGGAGGTCGAAATTGGACGTGCCCAGCAATATGTCCCACCACGGCAGCAGGACACCAAAGTTGCAGCCGCCCAGGACGCCCGGCCGGCCTACCTCCTCATGCCCCACACCGATGGCATGGTGCAGCCGGTGGAAGCGCGGGCTGACCCACAGCCGCTCGCCGACGCGGCCAAAGTGCATGCGCAGATTGGCATGCTGGAGGCTCTGGCTGAGCTGGGTGAGGGCGACCAGCACGATGAACTGGCCCGGAGGAACACCGATCAGCTGCGCAACCACGACGACGATCGTGCTATGGACGATGTCGTCCAGCAGATGATTGCGCGCATCGCTCCACATCGTCATCTGCCGCTGCGAGTGATGCAGGGAGTGCAGCCGCCACCACCAGTCGATGGTGTGCTGGCCGCGGTGGATCAGGTACTCGACGAAGTCCAGCACCACCAGGTAGAGCAGGAAGGTGATCCATGGCCGGTCGGTCACGCCGGGCCACAGGGCATCGAGCTGCATCGTGCCCCAGCCTGCCGCGCGCACATGGCCGAGCGCCAGGTCGAACAACGGCTGCAGCAGAAAGAAGATGCCGACTCGGAACAGTCCCAGGCGGTGGACCAGCGTATAGATCACATCCACGCGCACAGCGCGGCGGTCCTCGATGGGCTCGACCGGTCGCCAGCGCTGCAGCGGGCCAAGGATCGCCACCATGACGGCGATCTCGATCAGACCCACCAGCAGCCACCCGGTCGCATCGAAGCCGTCCTCGAGCAGGTTGCCCATGCCGGCCGCAAACATCAGGGGCTGCACCACCGCTTCGAACAGCCATTGCTGCGTCAGGCCGAACGGGTCGGTCAGCCAGGCATGCCAGTCCATCGAAAAGCCTCCGTCTTTGCCCCGCGACTCAGGGATGCGCCGCGATCCAGGCGCGGTAGTCGGGATGATCGCGCAGCGTGCGAAAGCAGAAGCCGCGCTGCTGCAGGCCCGTGACGAGTGGCTCGAGCACCGCCGGCGCCCACGGATCCTGGCGCGACCAGATGCCGAGGTGCGCCAGCAGGATGTCGCCCGGGCGGATCCGCTCCAGGGCCTGCGCCAACAGCTTCTGGTTGGGGTACTTGTCGCTGGGCAGTTCGTCGCCCAGGAAGCCAGCGGGAGACCAGCCCACGTGCACATAACCGCAGGCACGCGCGGCCTCCAACAACTTGGGCGACGTCTTGCCGCCCGGGGCGCGGTACAGCGGCAGTGGCTTCTTGCCCGTGATCTGCGCCAGACGGTCGCTGGACTTGCGGATGTTTTCGCAGTACTGCGCCGCCGTCCAGGTCAGGCGTTTGCCGGCCTCCGGCCCCGCCGAAGGCTGGATGGTGAAGCGCTTCTGGCCCTTTTCGTCAGGCAGATCGGCGCGCCAGTAGGCATGGTCGTAGGTGTGCGAGGCGAACTCGTCCCCATCGGCCGCCCTCGCCTTCCACCAGGGCGCCCAATGGGCGTCGAGGCTGTCGCCGCCGTCCTTCGTACGCTCGGCGGCGGCGAAGAACGTGACGCGCACGTCATGGCGCTTGAGCACGTCCGCCACCAGTGGCGCCACGCCCATGTGGCCGGTGTCCAGGGTCAGGTAGACGGGCTTGCTGCAATCGGCCGCCGAAGCCGCCAGGACCGAACCTGCCCCCACCGCGGCCAGTAGCGCCACGCCCAGGCGTCGCAAGCCACGTCGCAGGGAATCAGCGCGCATGGTCGAGCGTCCAGACGCCATGCGGCGACTTGCCCACCGGAACCTGCTTCATCAACTGCCCGTTCTGGAGGTCGACGATGCTCAGCTTCTTGGCCCAGCGCGACGTCACGTAGAGGCGTTTGCCGTCGGCCGACACATCCATGCAGTCCGGACCGCCCGGAACGGCGTAGTTGGCCACCACCTTGAGCGTGGAGAACTCGATGCGGCTGATGGTGTTGGCCACCCGGTTGCTGACGAAGACCGTCTTGCCGTCGCCCGCCGCCCTGAACGCATGGGCACCCTTGCCGGTGGGCAGGATGCCGACGGCCTTCGGCTCACGGCCGCTCACGTCGAACACCTGGACGCCCTCGCCGCCCGTCAGGCCGACCAGAAGCGTCTTGTCGTCGTGGACGCCGAAAACATCGGCGGGCATGGGGCCGGTCGGGATCCGCCAGCGGACCGTCTGCGTGGCGATGTCGACCGCAATTAGTTCGTCGCTGTCCTGCATCGAAACGTAGGCGATGGTGCTCTTGGAATCGATCCAGATGTGGCTGGGTGTCTTGCCCGTGGCGATGCGTTTGGCCAGCTGCAGGTTGCTGCCGTCCCACTTGTAGATGTCCACGTGGTTCAGCCGGTTCGCCGCCGTCACGAACCATTTCATGTCGGGCGAGAAGCGCAGTTGATAGGGATCGATGATGCCGTTGACGGTGCGCTGGACTTCGCCGGTCTTCGGATCGAAGAAGGTGAGGGAATCCCCCGCGGAATTGGCGACGATGACCGAGCGCTGATCGGGCGTCAGGTAGATGTGGTGCGGCTCCTTGCCGACCGGCACCCGGCGCGTTTCGGTCCACGACGTGGGGTCGATCAGGCTCACCGTCGCATCCAGCGAGTTGAGCACGAAGACGGGTGGCGGGGCCGCTGCTGCCACCCCTGGCAGGACGCTGCAAGCCAAGGACAGCAAAACGGCCGCGAGGCGGCCGGTACGAGAGAAATGAGCGCGCAAGATGGACCCTGTGGAGGCGAGACGAACCATGCTAACGGTCAGCCCCCAGCAGAGGATGACTTCGGCGCCACCTTCTTGACCAGGAACAGCGATTCGACCTCCGCCGCCGTCAGCCAGCGCCATTGGCCAGGAGCAAGCCCGACGGGCAGTTGAAGGTCCCCGATGCGGGTCCGGCACAGCGCCTCGACACGGTTTCCGGCGGCGGCCACCATGCGCTTGACCTGGTGGTATTTGCCTTCGTCCAGCGTCAATTGCAGTCGGCGCTCGTCCAGGCGGTCGGCCGCCAACGCGCGCACGGGTCGCGGGTCGTCGTCGAGAACGACCCCTTCGCGCAACCGGCCAAGTTGCGCCTCATCCAGCGGATGCTTCACCTCGGCCTCGTACACCTTCGGCACATGGTGGCGTGGCGAGGCCATGCGATGCAGGAACTTGCCGTCGTCCGAAAGCAGCAGCAGCCCCGTAGTGTCCTGGTCGAGCCGGCCGACAGCCTGCACGCCGTCCACCCCGCCCTTGACGGGCCGCTGGCGTAGCGGATCGGGAAGCAGGGTGTACACGGACGGCCAGGTGGACGGCTTCTGCGAGCACTCCGTGCCCGCCGGCTTGTTCAGCAGCACGTAGGCCTTGGCGTGGAATTCCCAGTTCTTGCCCTGAACCGTGTAGCGCAGGCCTTCCTGCGCCTCGATGTCGCAACCGGCGTCAGTGACGGCTTGTCCGTCGACCGTCACATGGCCATGCTGAATCAGGCCCGCGCACACGCGCCGCGTGCCGAAACCCTGGCTGAAAAGCAGTTCTTGCAATTGCATGGTGGCCGCGGATGTTAGTCGACGCCCCTTGGCAGGCTGGTCACAATCCGGCGCAGCGCATCCGGACATTCCGGGAACGCGCACTCCCACCCTTGCATCGAAGCGCCATGCTCCCCTCCCCCCTCCGCTCCCTGGTGGCCGCCGCCACACTGCTGGTCGCCGTGACGGCCGCAACCGCGCAACCGCAGCTCGATCTGCCCCGCGTACCCATCACCGCTGGCATGTACCGTATCGACGCACAGGTAGCCTCCACGCCCCAGCAGCGCCAAGTGGGCTTGATGTTCCGCGAGAACCTCCCGCAGCAGGAGGGCATGCTCTTCGTGTTCGAGCAGCCGGCCGTCCAGTGTTTCTGGATGAAGAACACGTTGGTGCCGCTCACCGCGGCGTTCGTGGCGGACGACGGACGCATCGTCAATCTGGCGGACATGCAGCCGCAGACCACCGACAGCCATTGTTCGGAAGCGCCAGTGCGCTACGTCCTCGAGATGAACCAGGGCTGGTTTGCCAAGAAGGGCTTGCGCAAGGGTGCCAAGCTCGCGGGTGCGCCGTTTGTCGGGCGCTGAGCGCGACTGACTGCTGCAAGCGGCTGTGTGAGGCCGACAGGCGTCTGCGATTTCTCACTACGTCCGTGTGTCTGGGCTCGCCTACAGCGGCTTGAATGGGCGTGAACGATTCTTAGCGTCAGCTGCCGGCAGCACTGTGCTGCTGGCCTTTCCTGAAACTCTCAAAGGACCATTCGATGTTCGAACAAGCACAAGGCGCATTTCAGCGCGTGGCAGGCAAGGCTCAGGACGCTCTTGGCGATGTGACCGGCGACAAAAGCATGCAGGCCGAGGGCAAGGCCCGCGAGGCCCAGGGCACACTTCAGCAAAGCTATGGCCAAGCGCTGGACGAGATCCGTGAGACGGCGCTGCGCCACCCGCTCGGCTTGGTCGGTGGCGTTGCAGCCGTGTCTTTCCTGCTCGGGATGATCTGCGCACGTCGGTGACGTGAGCCCGCTCAGTTCAAAACGGGCCCGGAGCCCGCGGACTGAGCGGAAGGCAAGACATTGATTGCCAGCGAGGCGACGGATGTACCTTTCGTCGCCTTTTTTCTTTTCGCCTCGTACATCGCTGCATCCGCCAGCCGCAGCAGTTGCTGGGCGTCGAGTGCATCGACGGGAAACCGTGCTGCGCCGACGCTTGGGCGCACCAGCAGCGTGGCTTCTCCCACTACGAAGGGAAGGCTGAACGACTGCTCGATGCGCTCGCCCAACAAGAGCGCGCCCCGGCCACCCAGGTCCTGCTCCAGCAAGACCACGAATTCGTCGCCTCCGAGTCGAGCTACCACGTCCACACCGCGCACCGTGGCCATCAGCCGGTCAGCCACTGCCTGCAACAGTTGGTCGCCCACGTCGTGTCCGAAGTTGTCGTTGACCTGCTTGAACGCATCGAGGTCGAGGAAGAGAACCGACAGCTCCGAACTCTTGTCCTGGGCGTTGCGAACCGCCATGGCCAATCGCTCGACGAAGGCGCGACGGTTGAGCAACTGCGTCAGCTGGTCTCGCTCCGCCAGTGCCTGGAGGCTGACATGCAGCCGCTTGCGGTCGATGGCAGTAGCCACCTGGCCGGCGATGAAATGCAACAGCTCCGCATCTTCCTGCGTGTAGCCGCCCTCGCTGCGCAGCATCAACATGCCGATGGCCACGCCTGCCGCGCGCAAAGGCACTGTCAGCTGATGGGGGTCGCCTTCGCCCGGCGCCGGCTGCACATGCTCTCCATGGAGCAAACGGGCCAGCGCAGGTGCTCGTTCGAGGTCGATGGACTGCGCGGGCGAGCCGCCCGGCGCCGCGTGGTACGCAGGATGGAGACTGAGGCCTGCCTCGTCGCACAACATCACCGAGAAGTGACGAGCGTCGAGGAGACCTGCGATGGTCCGATGAACTTCCTCGAACAGGGAAATCAGGTCTTCCGCCGTGTGGGCCGCTTCTGAGATGGCGTGCAAAGCCGCCTGCAGCGCGCGGCTTCGTTGGAGTTCGGTGATGTCGTGCGCGACGGCGACGCGAACCTTTGCCTGCTCCACCCAACGCGCTGTCCACCGGATGTGCACGATGCGTCCGTCCTTGCGAACGTAGCGGTTCTCGAAGTGCAGTTGCAGGTGCCCTTCCATCACGCGCTGCGCGGCTGCCACGGTGGCGGCCCGATCGTCAGGGTGGATGAACTCCAGCATGTTCCGCCCGATCACCTCGTCGACTGGATAGCCAAAGATGCGCTCGAAGGCGGCATTCACGAAGACGAACTCTCCCGTGGCCGATACGGCACAGACCGCATCGAGCAACAGGTCCAGGAAATTGTCGGAAACGAGTTTGCGCATGGACGAACGACGGCGCGTTGCCGCCGTTAACTATTGTGCGTTCTCTTTAACAAATTGCTTGCAAGAGAAACGCCCGACCCGGCGTTGCAGCGCACTTCGCCACGTTCAAGAACTTCCGCAGGCAAAAAAAAACGCCACCGAAGCCGGTGGCGTTTTTCTGAAATTGTGGTGGGCGGTGAGGGCTTTGAACCCCCGACCCCAGCAGTGTGAATGCTGTGCTCTACCCCTGAGCTAACCGCCCGTCAGACACCAATTTTGGTTGGCACCTGCGTCTTCGTGCAGTGCTGCGCGAAGCCTTAGATTATGCCATGCTTTTTTGATCTTGCAACCGAAAAATGGTTTTTCCACCGCTCGCCTTGTCGAGGTCCGACAGCGCGTGCTCATGGGCAGACAGCTCCTCGCCTGTGGCCATGATCACGGGCAAGGTGAACTGCCGCAGGTCCACGTCGACCATCGCGCCGAGCTCCTCCCGTTCGCCGGTGTCGATGTCGATCAACAGCGCGTCCTGGCCCCGCGTGAGGTTGATATAGACATCCGCCAGGAGTTGCGCATCCAGCTTGGCGCCGTGAAAGGTGCGATTGGATCGGTCGACACCAAAACGGTCGCACAACGCGTCAAGCGAGTTGCGTTTGCCTGGGAACAGCTGCTTGGCCATGACCAGCGTGTCTGTGACCTCGGCCACATACTCGCGCAAGGGCGCGAGTCCAACCCGCTCGAATTCCTTGTTGAGAAAGCCGACGTCAAAGGCTGCGTTGTGGATGATCAACTCGGCGCCACGCAGGTACTCGATCACGTCCTGCGCCATGGTGCCGAACTTGGGCTTGTCACGGAGAAACTCCGTGGTCAGGCCGTGCACCCGCAAAGCGTCTTCGTGGCTTTCCCGCTCGGGATTGAAGTACAGGTGCAGATCGTTGCCGGTCAGCTTGCGGTTCACCAGTTCGACGCAACCCAGTTCGATCACCCGGTCACCGTTCTCGGCAGACAGGCCCGTGGTCTCGGTGTCCAGCACGATCAGGCGCGACATGCGGCCTCCAGCAAAGACGCAGACGACGAGAAGAACGCGGCAGGCATGTTCAGTGGTTTTCCTTGGCGTGGTTGATGGTGTACTTGGGAATCTCCACCACCAGATCTTTCTGCGCCAGGATGGCCTGGCAGGACAACCGGGACTGCGGCGTCAGGCCCCACGCCCGGTCGAGCAGGTCTTCCTCGGCCTCCTCCGCTTCATTCAACGATGCGAGTCCCTCGCGCACGACCACATGGCAGGTCGTGCAGGCACAGCTCATCTCGCAGGCGTGCTCGATGGGAATGCCGTTCTCCAGTAGCGCCTCGCAGATCGAGGTGCCGGCCGGCGCCTGGATCTCGGTGCCCTCTGGACAGTACTCAGCGTGGGGAAGGATCTTGATGGTGGGCATGGGTCTCAAACGGATTCGATGCTGCGGCCCGCCAGCGCCTGGGCGATGCCCTTGTTCATGCGCTGCGCGGCGAAGGCTTCGGTGCCATGGGCCAGTGCCTCGGTCGCCTCGGTGATGGCCGACTTGTCGTTGCCGTCACGCACGGCGGCCAGGGCATTCAGAAGCTGGTCGATGGCCTCGCGCTCCGAACTGCTCAGCAGTTCACCGTCGGCTGCGAGCGCCGCGCGGGTCGCCTGCAGCATGCGGTCCGCCTCCACACGCGCCTCGATCAGCGCGCGCTGCTGCATGTCGGCTTGGGCTGTGGCAAAGCCTTCCTGGAGCATCGTCGCAATCTGATCGTCCGACAGACCATAGGAAGGCTTGACGGTGACGCTGGCCTCGACGCCGCTGCTCTGCTCCTTGGCGGAAACAGAAAGCAGGCCGTCGGCATCCACGGTGAAGGTCACACGGATGCGCGCCGCGCCGGCCGCCATCGGCGGAATGCCACGCAGCGTGAAGCGCGCCAGGCTGCGGCAGTCGGCGACCAGATCGCGCTCGCCCTGCACCACATGCAATGCCAGAGCGGTCTGGCCGTCCTGGTAGGTGGTGAAGTCCTGCGCCATTGCGGTGGGGATCGTGGTGTTGCGCGGCACGATGCGTTCGACCAGTCCGCCCACGGTCTCGAGGCCCAGCGACAGCGGGATCACGTCCAGCAGCAGCAGGTTGCCTGCGCCGTCGTTGCCCGCCAGTTGATTGGCCTGGATTGCCGCGCCGAGCGCCACGACCTCGTCAGGATTGAGGTTGGTGAGCGGCGGACGCCCAAAGAAATCGCCCACAGCCTGCCGGATCTGCGGCATGCGCGTGGCGCCACCCACCAACACGATGCCCTGCAATTCGCTCGGCGTCAGCCGTGCATCACGCAGCGCCTTGCGCACGGCCACCAGGGTGCGCTGCGTCAGGGCCTGCGTTGCGGCGTCGAAGTCGGAGCGCGCAATGGTCAGCTCATGCGTCGTGCCGGCCAGTTCCACCTTGAGCGGCGCCGTGTCCGCATCGGTCAACGCCTCCTTGCAACGACGCGCGGCAACCAGCATGCGTGCCCGCTCCTCGTCGTTGGCCGGAACCCGTCCCAGGCGCTGACTCACCAGGTCTGCCAGCGCATGGTCGTAGTCGTCGCCGCCAAGCGCAGAGTCGCCGCCGGTGGCGATGACCTCGAACACGCCTTGCGTCAGTCGCAGCACCGAGATGTCGAAGGTGCCACCTCCCAGGTCGTAGACGGCATAGACACCCTCGCTGCCGTTGTCGAGGCCATAGGCGATGGCAGCGGCGGTGGGCTCGCTGATCAGGCGCAGGACGTTCAGCCCAGCCAGTTGCGCAGCATCCTTGGTGGCCTGCCGCTGGCCTTCGTCGAAATAGGCCGGCACGGTGATGACGGCGCCATACAGGTCGCCGTCGAAAGTGTCCTCGGCGCGGTAGCGCAGCGTGGCCAGGATCTCCGCGCTCACCTCCACGGGAGACTTGGGGCCGGCAACAGTCTGCACCTTGACCATGCCGCCCTCATCCAGCAGCGTGTAGGGCATGGCAGCGCGGTTGACGATGTCGTTCAACCCCCGGCCCATGAGCCGCTTGGCCGATGTGACGGTATTGGCCGGATCCGCAGCGCGCGCATCCAGCGCCGCGAAGCCGATCTGCCGCCGTTGGGCATCCAGGTAGCGCACGGCGGAAGGAAGGATCACCCTGCCCTGCTCGTCGGGCAGGCATTCGGCAACGCCGTTGCGCACCGAAGCCACGAGCGAATGGGTGGTGCCGAGGTCGATGCCGACCGCGATGCGCCGCTGGTGCGGGTCCGGCGCCTGGCCGGGTTCGGAGATCTGAAGAAGTGCCATGGAGAAAACTATTGTCCCAGCCGGTCGAGTCGCTCATCGAGCTCGTTCGAAAAGCGTTCGATGAACATGAGGGCTCTGACCTGTTGCGCCGCGGCAGGGTAATCGCCCTTCTCGTCGATCAGCCAGTCCAGGCTGGAGAGGGCGCGAGCGCGGGCGGACTGCACCTGCTGCTGCAAGGCATCGAGCGCCAAAGCGTCGCCGGCTTCTTCCAACTCCTCGCGCCAGCTCATCTGCTGCATGAGGAAGTCGGCCGGCATGGCCGTGTTGTTCTCGGCCTGCACGGGCGCGCCATTCATCTCGCACAGGTAGGCCGCACGGCTCAACGGATCCTTCAGTCGCTGATAGGCCTCGTTGATGCGCACCGACCATTGCATGGCCAGTCGCTGCGCCGCTGGACCCTGCGCCGCGAAACGGTCTGGATGCGCCTCGCGCTGCAGTTCCTTCCAGCGTGCATCCAGCGCACCCCGGTCCTGCCTGAACGTGGGCGGCACCGCGAACAGCGTGAAGTCATCGTCGGTCAACTGCATGGGCCATTCCTCGTGCCGCCAAGAAAAAGCCGCCAGGCCCTTTCGGGTGGCGGCCCGCTCCTTCCGAGTCCCAATCAGACGCGGAAGCTCTCACCGCAACCACAACGGTCGCGCTCGTTCGGGTTGTTGAAGCGGAAGCCTTCGTTCAGCCCCTCGCGCACGAAATCAAGCTCCGTACCTTCGATGTAGGCGAGGCTCTTGGGATCGACAAGCACCTTGACGCCATGCTCCTCGAAGATGACATCCTCGGGCGCCGACTCGTCCACATACTCCAGCTTGTAGGCAAGGCCAGAGCAGCCCGTGGTCTTGACTCCCAATCGCACGCCAATGCCCTTGCCACGCTTGCTCAGATAGCGGGACACGTGGCGCGCCGCAGCTTCGGTCAGCGTGATCGCCATCGCAGTCGAAGCTCCGGTCACGAGGCGAGGGCTTCGGCGCCGGTCTTCGCGCCCGCCTTTGCGCGATAGTCATCGACGGCGGCCTTGATGGCGTCCTCGGCCAGGATCGAGCAGTGGATCTTCACAGGCGGCAACGCCAGCTCTTCGGCGATCTGCGCGTTCTTGAGCGAGGCGGCCTCGTCGAGCGTCTTACCCTTCACCCACTCCGTGACGAGCGACGATGATGCGATCGCAGAGCCGCAGCCATAGGTCTTAAAGCGCGCGTCCTCGATGACGCCGGTCTGCGGATTCACCTTGATCTGCAGCTTCATCACGTCGCCACAGGCGGGCGCACCCACCATGCCGGTGCCAACGGTATCGTCGCCCTTGTCGAAGGAGCCGACGTTGCGGGGGTTTTCGTAGTGGTCGATGACCTTGTCCGAATAAGCCATGGGGTCCTCTTCTTTCTTGGTGGATTCAGTGGGCCGACCACTGGATCGTGCTCAGGTCGACGCCATCCTTGTACATCTCCCACAACGGACTCAGCTCGCGCAGCTTGGCAACGTTATGGCGAATGGACGCGATGGCGACGTCGATTTCTTCCTCGGTCGTGAAGCGACCGATGGTCATGCGCAGGCTGCTGTGGGCCAGCTCGTCGCTGCGGCCCAGGGCGCGCAGCACGTAGCTCGGCTCCAGGCTGGCCGAGGTGCAGGCCGAGCCCGACGACACCGCCAGCCCCTTGATGCCCATGATCAGCGACTCGCCTTCGACGAAGTTGAAGCTGATGTTCAGGTTGTGCGGCACACGGCGCTCGAGGTCGCCGTTGATGAACACCTGCTCGATGTCGGACAGGCCGTCGATCAGCCGCTTCTGCAGCGCCCGGGCCTTGGCCAGGTCCTGCGCCATTTCCTCCCTGGCGATGCGGAAGGCCTCGCCCATGCCCACGATCTGGTGGGTGGGCAACGTGCCCGAGCGCATGCCGCGCTCGTGGCCGCCGCCATGCATCTGGGCCTCTAGGCGCACCCGCGGCTTGCGGCGCACGTACAGGGCGCCGATGCCCTTGGGGCCGTAGGTCTTGTGCGAAGCCAGGCTCATCAAGTCGATGGGCAATTGGGTGACATCGATCTCGACCTTGCCGGTAGCCTGCGCCGCATCGACGTGGAAGATCACGCCTTCGTCGCGGCATGCATTACCCAGCGCGACCATGTCCTGCACCACGCCGATCTCGTTGTTGACGAACATGACGCTTGCCAGAATGGTGTCGGGTCGGATGGCAGCCTTGAACTTGTCCAGGTCGAGCAGACCGTTTTCCTCGACGTCGAGGTAGGTCACCTCGAAGCCCTGGCGCTCCAGCTCGCGCATGGTGTCCAGCACGGCCTTGTGCTCGGTCTTGACGGTGATGAGGTGCTTGCCCTTTTCCTTGTAGAAGTGGGCAGCGCCTTTCAGCGCCAGGTTGTCGGACTCGGTGGCACCCGAGGTCCAGATGATCTCGCGCGGATCGGCATTGATCAGGGCGGCGACGTCGCCACGGGCCTTCTCCACCGCCTCTTCCGCCTCCCAGCCCCACGCATGGCTGCGCGAAGCGGGGTTGCCGAAATGCTCACGCAGCCAGGGGATCATGGCGTCGACCACGCGCGGGTCGACCGGCGTGGTCGCGCCGTAATCAAGATAGATCGGGAAATGAGGAGTGACGTCCATGGCTCGCTCGTGCTGGCGTGGATACGGAAAACGATCACGAACGGAGGAGCCGGCAGCGACAGGCCGCCGCGGCTCGCCCGCCGTGCATCAAGACTTGGCGAAGGCGTTGCCGAGGGCGAACACCGAGTTGGGCGCATTCACCCGGATCGGCTTGACCACCGGCTGGCTCGAGATCGCCCGCTTGACGGCCGGCTTGTTCTCGACCTGCACGCCCTTGGCAATCTGGTCGTCCACCAGCTTCTGCAGCGTGACGGAATCCAGGAACTCGACCATCTTCTGGTTGAGCGAGGCCCAGAGCTCGTGCGTCATGCAGCGTCCGGCTTCGCCCATACAGTTTTCCTTGCCGGCGCAGTGGGTGGCGTCGATCGGCTCGTCCACCGACACGATGATGTCTGCGACGGTGATGTCGGCCGCCTTGCGGCCCAGCGAATAGCCACCGCCCGGGCCACGGGTGGATTCCACCAGTTCATGCCGACGGAGCTTGCCGAACAGCTGTTCCAGGTAGGACAGCGAAATCTGCTGCCGCTGGCTGATCGCGGCCAGCGTGACCGGACCGGAGTTCTGGCGCAGTGCCAGGTCGATCATGGCGGTGACCGCAAAACGGCCTTTGGTAGTGAGACGCATCGCAAGCTCCTTCAGTTGGCTTACCGTTAAACAACACCTGGGATCCACAGGATCCGGTGGCGCCCGTCTCCGCCCTGCCCGGCATCCCACCCATCGAAAGGTAGGAGCCGGCCCTTCATCGCGAAGTTCTTTTTTGTTGAGTGTTTCGCTCAAGTATAACAGAAACCCCGAGCCTTGCTCGGGATAGCGCGGGTTTTTCCTCTCACTTGCGCCCGCCCACCGGGAGCACGGCGATGTTGTCGCCGCCCGCGGCCCCGAAGGCCTGTTCGCGCAGCAGCGCCAGCTGGTCGCGCACGCGGGCCGCCTTCTCGAATTCGAGGTTGCGGGCGTGCTCCAGCATCTGCTTTTCCAGCCGCTTGATTTCCTTGGCCACGTCGCGCTCGCTCATGTCCTCGACGCGGGCGCGCTCGACCTCGCGCTTGCCGGCCTCCTTGGCGGACTTCTCGCCGTACACGCCGTCGATCAACTCGCGCACCTGCTTGACGATGCTGCGCGGCACGATGCCGTTGGCCTCGTTGAAGGCGATCTGCCGTTCGCGGCGGCGCTGCGTCTCGCCGATGGCCTTGTTCATCGACGCGGTGATGGTGTCGGCGTAAAGGATGGCCTTGCCGTGCAGGTTGCGCGCCGCGCGGCCGATGGTCTGGATCAGGCTGCGCTCGGCACGCAGGAAGCCTTCCTTGTCCGCATCAAGGATGGCGACCAGCGACACCTCGGGAATGTCCAGGCCCTCGCGCAGCAGGTTGATGCCCACCAGCACGTCGAAGCTGCCCAAGCGCAGGTCGCGGATGATCTCCACCCGCTCCACCGTGTCCACGTCGCTGTGCAGGTAGCGCACCTTCACGCCGTTGTCGCTCAGGTATTCGGTGAGCTGTTCGGCCATGCGCTTGGTCAGCGTGGTAATCAGCACGCGCTCGTTTTTCTCGACACGGATGCGTATCTCGCCGAGCACGTCGTCCACCTGGTGGGTGGCCGGCCGCACCTCGACCTCGGGGTCGATCAGGCCCGTGGGCCGCACCAGCTGCTCGACCACCTGGCCCGCATGCTCCTGCTCGTAGGCGGCCGGCGTGGCCGAGACGAAGATGCACTGTCGCATCCGGCGCTCGAACTCCTCGAACTTGAGCGGCCGGTTGTCCAGCGCCGACGGCAGCCGGAAACCGTACTCCACCAGCGTGGTCTTGCGCGCCCGGTCGCCGTTGTACATGGCGGCGAGCTGGCCGATCATCTGGTGGCTCTCGTCCAGGAACATCAGCGCGTCCTTGGGCAGGTAGTCCGTCAACGTGGCCGGCGGGTCGCCCGGTGCGGCGCCAGACAGATGGCGCGTGTAGTTCTCGATGCCCTTGCAGTGGCCGATCTCGGCCAGCATCTCCAGGTCGAAGCGGGTGCGCTGCTCTAGCCGCTGGGCCTCTACCAGCTTGCCGCCGCCGACGAGTTCCTTCACCCGGTCGGCCAACTCCAGCTTGATGGTGTCCACGGCGCGCAGCGTCTTGTCGCGCGGCGTGACGTAATGGCTGGACGGGTAGATGGTGAAGCGCGGAATCTTCTGTCGCACGCGGCCCGTGAGCGGGTCGAACAGCGAAAGGCTTTCGATCTCGTCGTCGAACAGCTCAATGCGGATCGCCAGCTCGCTGTGCTCGGCCGGGAACACGTCGATGGTGTCGCCCCGCACCCGGAAGGCGCCGCGCGAGAAGTCCTGCTCGTTGCGCGTGTACTGCATGCGGATCAGCCGGCCGATCACGTCGCGCTGGCCGATCTTGTCGCCCACGCGCATGATGAAGCGCATCTCGGTGTAGTCCTCCGGGGCGCCGATGCCGTAGATGGCACTCACCGTCGCCACGATCACCACGTCCCGCCGCTCCAGCACGCTCTTGGTGGCCGACAGGCGCATCTGCTCGATGTGCTCGTTGATCGACGAGTCCTTTTCGATGAACAGGTCGCGCTGGGGCACATAGGCCTCGGGCTGGTAGTAGTCGTAGTAGCTGACGAAGTACTCCACCGCGTTCTTCGGGAAGAACTCGCGGAACTCGCTGTACAGCTGCGCCGCGAGCGTCTTGTTGGGCGCGAACACGATGGCCGGCCGGCCCAGTCGTGCGATGACGTTGGCCATGGTGTAAGTCTTGCCCGAGCCCGTCACACCCAGCAGCGTCTGGAAGACCTCGCCGTCCTGCACACCCTCGACCAATTGCTCGATGGCCTTGGGCTGATCGCCAGCGGGCGGATAGGGCTGGAACAGCTCGAAGGGCGAATCGGGATAGCGGACGAACTCGCCTTTGGCGGGCGCGGCGGCATCGTCGGCGGTCTGAAGGTCTGCGGTCATGGTGGTGAGGCTCCGGGGCAGCAGTCCAACTGTGGGGCGGCCGGTAAAATTCCAAGCGAACCGGCAAGGCTAACCCAAAGGCGATGACCGGTTCTGCACCCAGCCTCGCCGGCCGCGAGGCTCGCCCCAGCATCCAAAGGACTTTCTCCATGTCTCTCTTCTCCGCCGTCGAGATGGCGCCGCGCGACCCCATCCTGGGTCTGAACGAACAATTCGCCGCCGACACCAACCCCAACAAGGTCAACCTGGGCGTGGGCGTGTACTACGACGACAACGGCAAGCTGCCGCTGCTGGAATGCGTCAAGAAGGCCGAGGCCGACATGATGAAGGCCCCCTCGGCCCGCGGCTACCTGCCCATCGACGGCATCGCTGCGTACGACAACGCCGTCAAGGCCCTGGTGTTCGGCGCCGACAGCGAGCCGGTCAAGTCCGGCCGCGTGGCCACCATCCAGGCCCTGGGCGGCACGGGCGGACTGAAGGTCGGCGCGGACTTCCTCAAGAAGCTCTCGCCCTCGGCCAAAGTGCTGATCAGCGACCCGAGCTGGGAGAACCACCGCGCCTTGTTCACCCAGGCCGGCTTCGAGGTCGGCACCTATGCCTACTACGACGCCGCCAAGCGCGGCATCGACTTCGACGGCATGCTGGCCGCGTTGCAGGGCGCTGCTGCCGGCACCATCGTCGTGCTGCATGCGTGCTGCCACAACCCGACCGGCTACGACCTCACGCCCGCGCAGTGGGACCAGGTGGTCGAGGTGGTCAAGGTTCGCCAGCTGACGCCTTTCCTGGACATGGCCTACCAGGGCTTTGGCTACGGCATTGCAGAGGACGGCGCGGTGATCGGCAAGTTCGTCGCCGCCGGCCTGACCTTCTTCGTCTCGACCTCCTTCTCCAAGAGCTTCAGCCTGTACGGTGAGCGCGTGGGCGCCCTGTCGGTGCTGTGTGAGAACAAGGAAGAAGCGGCGCGCGTGCTGTCGCAGCTGAAGATCATGATCCGCACCAACTACAGCAACCCGCCGACGCACGGCGGCGCCGTCGTGGCGGCTGTGCTGGGCAACCCCGAGTTGCGCGCCCTGTGGGAGAAGGAGCTGGGCGAAATGCGCGTGCGCATCAAGGCCATGCGCCAGAAGCTGGTGGACGGTCTGAAGGCAGCCGGCGTGAAGCAGGACATGGGGTTCATCACCAGCCAGATTGGCATGTTCAGCTACTCGGGCCTCACTAAGGACCAGATGGTGCGCCTGCGCAACGAGTTTGGCGTCTATGGCACCGACACCGGCCGCATGTGCGTCGCCGCGCTCAACAGCAAGAACATCGACCACGTCTGCGCCAGCATCGCCAAGGTGGTCTGAGGCATTGCGGTGGCTGCCTCCTTGCGGAGGTGGCCATGCACCAAAGAAAAAGGCAGCACGGTCATCCGTGCTGCCTTTTTCTTTGCAGCCTGCCGGCGTAGCACCGACAGGCTGTCTCACCTGACGATCAGGCGAAGTTCTTCTCGGCGAATTCCCAGTTGACCAACTTGGCCAGGAAGGTCTCGACGAACTTGGGACGCAGGTTGCGGTAGTCGATGTAGTAGGCGTGCTCCCAGACGTCGACGGTCAGCAAGGCCTTGTCTTCCGTGGTCAGCGGCGTGCCGGCGGCGCCGGTGTTGACGATGTCGACCGAGCCGTCGGCCTTTTTCACCAGCCAGGTCCAGCCCGAGCCAAAGTTGCCGACGGCGGACTTGACGAAGGCTTCCTTGAAGGCGTCGTAGCTGCCCCACTTGGCCTCGATGGCCTTGGCCAGCGTGCCGGAAGGAGCACCCCCGCCTTGCGGCTTCATGCAGTTCCAGAAGAAGGTGTGGTTCCAGATCTGCGCGGCGTTGTTGTAGATGCCGCCGCTGGACTTCTTCACGATTTCTTCGAGCGGCATGCTCTCGAACTCGGTGCCCTTCTGCAGGTTGTTCAGGTTCACCACATACGCGTTGTGGTGCTTGCCGTAGTGGTACTCCATCGTTTCCTTGGAGTACTCGGGGGCCAGCGCGTCCATCGCGTACGGCAGGGGAGGCAGAACATGTTCCATGTGAAGCTCGTTCGTGGGTTGGTTGACAGAGACCGTCGGATTCTAGGAAGGATTGCCGCTGCCTGCGTCGGACGACGTCCCTTGCTGGAGGGTGATCACCTGGAGGCTGGCGGTGCCGTCGGCCAGGGTTGCATTCACTGATTCGCCCGGATGCAGTTGCGCCACGCGGGTCACGGTGCGCCCCTTGGCATCGGCCAACCACGCGTAGCCGCGCTGAAGCACCACTGCTGGGTCGAGCGCCTGAAGACGCAACGCGGCACGCTCCAGCCGGTCGATCCGACTGCGAAGGTTCGCTCGCCCCGCCGCCGGCCATCGTCCTTCTGCCGCGTCGAGTCGGCGCTGGGTCTGATGCAGCCATGAGGTGGTCGCGCGGTTCAGGCGCTGCTCCCACTGCGTCAGTACCGCCTGCTGCCGGGCAGCGAGGCCCGAGGGCCGGCCCAGGCGGGACGCCGCCTGGTCGAGCCGTTGCGACAGACGATCCAGCCGCCCTTGCAGCGCGTCGCGAAGGTCATCTTCAAGAGCCTCAAGCCCTTGCAGCCAACCGTCGCGCGGCGGCGCCACCAACTCCGCGGCAGCCGTCGGTGTGGGCGCACGCAAGTCGGCGCAGAAATCCGCGATGGTGAAATCCGTCTCGTGCCCGACGCCGACGACGACGGGGATGGCGCTGCTCACGATGGCGCGCGCGAGTTGCTCATCGTTGAAGGCCCACAAGTCCTCCAGCGAGCCGCCGCCCCGCACGAGCAGGATCGCGTCCGGCCTGGGCGCGATCTTCTGTAGCGCACCGAGGGCAGAGACAAGTTCGCCCGGCGCCTGGAGCCCCTGCACCGAAGCAGGGGCAAGCACCACTTCCACGTGCGGCGCCCGCCGGCGCAGTGCGGTCACTACATCGTGCAAGGCTGCCGCGCCAAGCGAAGTGACCAGCCCCAGCCTGGCCGGAAACGCCGGCAGCGGCCGCTTGCGCGCGGGGGCAAAAAGACCCTCGCCCTCCAACTTGGCCTTGCGCTGCAGAAACTGTTCGAACAGTGTGCCCTGCCCGGCCTTGCGCAGGCTCTCGACGACCATTTGCAGGTCGCCGCGTGCCTCGTACACGGTCAGACGGCCGCGCACCTCCACCAGGTCGCCATCGCGCACGTTGAAGTCCACCAGCGATGCAGCCCGGCGGAACATGGCGCAGCGGACCTGCCCCTGGCCATCCTTCAAAGAAAAGTAGCAATGACCGCTGGCCGCACGCGAGAACCCGCTGATCTCACCTTGAACGGCCACCGGATTGAAGCGCGCGTCCAAGGCATCCGCCACGGCGCGGCACAAGGCGCCCACCGCCCAGACCCGTGGCTGCGTGATGGGGGCATCAGACATGAGCGGCTCCACTCTGTCGTCCACAAGCCGATCTATCGCGGCAGGTGGCGACATGAGGGCCGCCGGAAAGCCGCAGCTTATGGTGCAAGTAGTTGATAAATAAGAAAAAACTGCTGCTCAAAATCTGATCGTCTTGACGCAAGGCCCATGGACAGTGGGCCTGCACGGGTTGCACGCAGGGTTAGCCACAAAGTTATCCACAGAAATTGTGGGTGGCGAGAACGCCGGCACTGCGGACGGCGAGAAACATTCGGTCATAATTTTCGACCGCTGGGCAGCGCTTCGCGACCACGCAGGAGGACACTTGTTTTCGATCTTAGTCGCCGCAGGCTGGCCCATCGTGCCGCTGCTCTTGTGCTCGATCATCGCCACCGCGCTTGTCATCGAGCGCTTCATCAGCCTCAAGTCGGCCAAGGTGATGCCGCCTCAACTGCTGAACGAGGCGATCGGCGTCTCACGCGACGGCGTTCCTTCAGCCGACGTCATCGCCAAACTGGAAAAGAACTCCGCACTGGGCGAGATGCTCGCCAGCGGTTTTCGTGCTGCGCAGGGTGGCTCCACTGGATCGGTCGATGACTTGCGGATGGCCATGGAGGCCTCGGGTCGCGCCATCGCCCACCGTCTGGAGCGTTACCTGCCCGCACTCGCCACGATCGCTTCAGCCGCCCCGCTGCTGGGTCTGTTGGGCACGGTCATCGGCATGATCGAGATCTTCGGCTCGCAGGCGCCCGGTTCAGGGGCGGCGGGCAATCCGGCACAGCTGGCGCACGGGATTTCCATCGCGCTCTACAACACCGCCTTTGGACTGATCGTGGCAGTGCCCACGCTCATCTTCTGGCGTTACTTCCGAAGCCGCGTCGACGGCTACCTGCTGCACCTCGAATTGGCAGGGGAACGTTTTGCGCAGCATCTGGCCGGGCTGAGCCCGGAAAACCAGTCGTGAGTGCGCCCCTGCCGGGCGGTACCCGCACGTCTTCCGCGGGAGATCGCAGCCGTGGCAGACGCATGCAGTTGCGCAGTGCCGCCAGCGACGAACCCGAGATCAACCTGATCCCGTTCATCGATGTGCTGTTGGTGATCCTGATCTTCCTGATGCTGTCGACCACCTACAGCCGGTTCACGGAGATGGAGGTCCGGTTGCCCACGGCGGACGCGGAGACTGCCACGACCCGTCCGCGCGAGATCGTGGTGGCTGTGGCCGCAGACGGTCGCTATGCCGTGGATCGGAAGCCGCTGGGCGAGCGCAGTGTGGAAGCGTTGGCGACGGCACTGACGCCCTTCGCCAAGGCGGAGGCCGGTGCGCCTGCGCCGATCCTGATCATCAGCGCCGACGCCGCCGCGGCGCACCAGTCGGTCATTACCGTGATGGAGGCGGCGCGGCGCGCTGGGCTGATGCAGATCACATTCGCCACCCAGACTTCGGGCAAGGCGGCCCGCTGACGTGCTGATCGAGGCCTGGCAGCGCCGAGGCGCGGGCGCATGGCTGCTTCGGCCCATCGCGGGGCTGTTCGGGCTGGTGGCCGGAGCCCGGCGTCAAGCCTACGCGCGCGGATGGCGCAAGCAGCACCGACTGCCGATCCCCGTCGCCGTGGTGGGAAACGTGGTCGCGGGCGGCGCAGGCAAGACGCCCGTCGTGATCGCGTTGGTGCGGCACGCTCAGGCCAGGGGCTGGGCAGTGGGAGTCGTCTCGCGCGGGCATGGACGACGTACCAAGGACGGCCAAGTCGTCGCCGCGCAAAGCGACCCGCGCGACGTGGGCGACGAGCCCCTGCTGATCCACCGCGCCACCGGTGCACCGGTCGTGGTCGATGCCGACCGCGTGGCCGCCGGCCGACGCCTGCTCGCGGAGCATCCCGGCACGCGACTCATCATTGCGGACGATGGCCTGCAGCACCTTCGATTGGCTCGCGACGTGGAGATCTGCGTGTTCGACGACCGCGGCGTCGGCAATGGATGGCTGCTGCCCGCGGGTCCGCTTCGCGAGCCATGGCCGAGGCGCTGCGATCTGGTGCTGCATACGGGGGAGCGCCCGGCGTTTGCCGGCTTTCGGGGACGTCGGACGCTCGCATCCAAGGCGATCGACCGGGACGGGCACACCATCGCGCTGACCGAACTGGCCACCCGCGACGACCTGGTGGCCGTGGCAGGCATCGCCCAGCCCCAACGGTTCTTCGACATGCTGCGCGGACATGGCTTGCGTCTGCAGCGCTGTATCGCCCTGCCCGACCATCACGACTACACGCACTGGACGCCACCTGACAACGCCCAGCTGCTGTGCACGGAAAAAGATGCGGCAAAACTATGGGCCCGCGCACCCACTGCGCTGGCCGTGCCGCTGGACTTTTCCATCGAACCCGCCTTCTTCGAGGCCCTCGACGCGCGGCTATCATCCTTCGATGGATCCGAAGCTGCTTGAACTGCTGGTCTGCCCGGTCACCAAAGGACCGTTGCAATGGGACGCCGCGCGTCAGGAACTGTGGTCGCGCAGCGCACGCCTGGCGTACCCCGTTCGCGATGGCATCCCCGTGATGCTCGAGAACGAGGCACGCCCGCTCACAGACGAAGAACTCGGCCTGTGAGCTTCGTTGTCCTGATTCCGGCGCGGATGAAGTCGACGCGCCTGCCCGACAAGCCGCTCGCAGACATCGGCGGTTTGCCGATGGTCGTGCGGGTGGCAAAGCAGGCTGCCAGGTCGGGCGCCCGCATCGTGTGCGTGGCCTGCGACGACGCCCGCATCATGCAGGCCTGTGAGGCGAACGGCGTGCAAGCCGTGCTCACACGACCAGATCATCCCAGTGGCAGCGACCGTTTGGCCGAGGCATGCGGTCTGTTGAACCTCGCTGATGACACCGTCGTGGTCAACGTGCAGGGTGACGAGCCGCTCATCGATCCCGGACTGATCGACGCCGTGGCGCACACGCTTGCCGCGCTGCCCGATACGCCGATGAGCACAGCGGCACATGCGATTCATGACGTCACCGACTTCCTGAATCCCAACGTGGTGAAGGTCGTCCTGGACGCCGCCGGTCGCGCGCTGTATTTCAGCCGCTCTCCCCTGCCGTTCTGGCGGGACGGCGGCCTGCCCCCGGGATTGCCCATCGAAGCGCCAGCGCTGCGCCACATTGGCATCTATGCGTGCCGCGCCGGCTTCCTGCGTGTCTTTCCGACGCTTGAGGCTTCGCCGCTCGAACGCATCGAATCGCTGGAGCAATTGCGCGTGCTATGGCACGGCCATCGCATCGCCGTGCACGTGACGGCTCAAGCCCCCGGCACGGGTGTTGACACCCCCGAGGACCTGGCCCGCGTCCGCCTGCACTTCTAGGCGCTTCGGCACGTCGGGCGCGACAAGGGTCGCATGCTATCCTCACTGAAATGGGGGGCATTCCGGTGGAGCCGGCGCAGTTCGCCCACAAGATTTCCATAAAAAGCTTCCGAGGACACCATGAGACTCATCCTGTTGGGCGCGCCGGGCGCCGGCAAAGGCACGCAGGCCACGTTCATCTGCCAGAAGTTCGGCATTCCGCAGATCTCCACCGGTGACATGCTGCGCGCCGCCGTGAAGGCCGGCACGCCGCTCGGACTTCAGGCCAAGGCGGTGATGGATGCCGGTGCGCTGGTGAGCGACGACCTCATCATCAATCTCGTCAAGGAGCGCATCGCACTGCCCGATTGCGCGGCCGGTTTTCTGTTCGATGGTTTTCCTCGCACGATCCCGCAGGCCGACGCAATGAAGGCGGCGGGCGTCAAGCTCGACTACGTGCTCGATATCGACGTTCCCTTCACCGACATCATCGAACGCATGAGCGGCCGCCGTTCGCATCCGGCCTCGGGCCGCACCTACCACGTTCGCTTCAATCCGCCCAAGGTCGAAGGCAAGGACGATGTGACGGGCGAAGACCTGATCCAGCGCGAGGACGACAAGGAAGACACCGTGCGTAAGCGGTTGGACGTCTACAGTCAGCAGACTCGCCCTCTGGTTGAGTACTACGCCAAGTGGGCCGAGCAGGACCCCGCCAACGCGCCGAAGTACCGCGCGATCAGCGGCGTGGGCTCGGTCGACGAGATCACCCGACGCGCAATGACCGCCCTGGCCGACTGAGATCACAACGAGTGGCCCTCAAAGAGGCCGCTCATCCCACAAAGGCCGGACCGCAAGGATCCGGCCTTTGTGCTTCATGGGGCCAGCTCACGCGCTTTAAGCAGATCGAGCATCAGCGAAATTCGCGCCTTGACGGGCGACAAGTCGAAGGCATGGGGCCAACGATCCCCGCCGCCGCTCGATAGGACGGCTCCATCGGCACACCGGGTCGCGCGCAGTACAGCGATGCCGGCTGACCGCGCCCGCTCCATGGCCGCCTCGAGGTGGGCGTGCACAGTGCCATTGCCGGTCGAGGCCACCACGAGGCCGTCCACGCACTGCGCCCCAATGAGCAGGTCGATCAGCGATGCATCTGCACCCGCGTGGCTCATCACGATTCCCACCGACGGCCACTGGTCGACCGCGGGCAATCGCTCGGCCCGCACCTTTGGCGCCTCCGCCTGTGGCCACGCGGTGACGCCGCGGACATGCCCTTCTTCCACGAAGCCGACCGGCCCTGCCTCACCTGAGGAAAACGCGTCCAAGCGGTAGGTATGGACCTTGCGCACCTGCCGGGCGCAATGGATCGTGCCAGCACACACCGCGAGCACGCCGGACGCTCCCTCTGCTGAGGCTACGACCAGGGCATCCTGCACGTTCTTGGGTCCGTCCCGCTCCAGCGAGGTGGCAGGGCGCATCGCGCAGGTCAGTACGACGGGCTTGGCTGCGACGAGGACCTGGCTGAGGAAAAAGGCTGTCTCCTCCAAGGTGTCGGTCCCATGGGTGATGACAAGCCCCCGCACCGCCGGGTCGTCCAGAAGCTGTTGGCACCGGCGGGCAAGGGCACGCCAGTGGCCGTCCGACATGTCCTTGCTATCGATATTGCACACCTGCTCCGTGTCCACCATCGCGCCGGCTGGCAGCGGCAACTCGGCAATCAGATCGGAAACATTCACTTGCCCCGCCACGTAGCCCAGGTTGTCACCGGCGCGCGCTGCCCGACCCGCGATGGTGCCGCCGGTACCCAGGATCACGACGCGCGGGAGTGCAGCGCGGGGATGCTCAAGACTTGTCAAGATGTGGAAAACTGGTTAAAAATACAGACACTGGATATGCACACAGTATGTGCATCAACCGCTGGAGCCGCAGACACATGCTCAAAGTGCCCACTCCCACCGTTTCGGTCAAGCTTACCGCTCGGCAACAACAGATTCTCGAACTGATCCGCGCAGCCATGGCACGGACGGGTGCTCCCCCCACGCGTGCCGAGATCGCCGCGGAACTGGGGTTCAAGTCGGCGAACGCGGCCGAAGAGCATTTGCAGGCGCTGGCGCGCAAAGGTGTTATCGAGCTGGTGAGTGGTACGTCGCGGGGCATCCGGCTCAAGAGCGAGGCCCTTCGCAATCTGCACGAGGGCGGCACGCCGCAGTATTCGCTTCCCATCCCGGGCCTGTCCCAACTGTCCCTGCCTCTCATCGGACGCGTTGCCGCGGGTGCACCCATCCTCGCGCAAGAGCACGTCGACCAGACCTACTACGTCGAGAGCACGCTCTTTCAGCATCGGCCCGACTACCTCCTGAAGGTCCGAGGCATGTCGATGCGCGATGCCGGCATCATGGACGGCGATCTGCTGGCGGTCCAAAGCACACGCGAGGCGCGCAATGGCCAGATCGTGGTGGCCCGGCTGGGTGACGAAGTCACCGTGAAGCGACTCAAGCGGCTCAAGGACGTGGTCGAACTGCACGCCGAGAACCCGGACTACCCCACCATCATCGTCCAGCCCGGCGAGCCATTCGAGATCGAAGGTCTGGCGGTCGGACTGATCCGCAACACGATGCTGATGTAGGGCCTGCCAAGTCTTTCCTCTGCTGTCGCGCCAGGTGGCGGGCGTATGGCCGGAAGGTCATCACCCTGGCGTGTCGGCCTTGCTGCTCAATCCTGCCTGTGTCCAAACCCCTTTCAATCCTCAGGAGTTCAACATGGGAACCGCTCTGCTCGCCTTGTCCGCCCTTTTTGCCCCGATCCAGTCGTGGATGGTCCGCCAATCCAGCGCCAGGAGTACGCCGGCTCTGAACACGTCAGATCTGCACTACGTCAACGTGCGCCCGTTCTCGCGAAAGATTGCCCGCGAGCCTTCGGCTGCACACCGGCACGATGCTGCGGCACGCCCGGCGCTGCGGGTCGTGCGTGTCGTTGAGCCCGGCGAGCGTGCGGCACACGGTTCGCGACTTGTGATTGCAGGGCGGATGGCCGACGTGTGTGCGGAACTCGACCGCTTGGTCGAAAAGGAAATGCGCGATGCCGTTCGCCCGTCGGGCAGCAGGCTGCACTGAGGTCCCCGCCGCCAGCGCGTGCCCTTTGAAGAGGCCGCGAGAGTCCGCCAATGCTGAAGGCAAAATGGGCGGCCATGAATATCGTGATCCTCGATGACTGCAGCCTCAAGGGAAAAGTGCGGATTCTTGGAGTAACCTACACCAGAACCTACACCGATTTTGATGACCTGGGATTGCTATGACATTTGGCGTGCGCATCATGGACGCCCTACGCGGCACGCCTAGTGCAGCTTTTCGGTAGGCCTGGCCGAATTCATCCGCAGGCTTGTGCAACTGCTGAACGACGACCAAGCCCATCACAACCGGCAGTCAAGGCGCTAAGGGCAGTGTCGCCGAAGACCTCATCGAGTATGAGAGGTGCGGGCAGCCGGTGGGCCGCGGCTTCATGGTCTCGAAAAATTCGCGGCTGATAACGCAGCTATCGGTCAGCACAAGGGCTATCTCCCGCTGGCAGAGATTCCCTCTTTTCGCCTCGCCCCTGAGCACCGCGCGCTATTGAATCTTGTCTTGAAAATAGCTTATAGCCTCGCTCGCCCCTTTCATCTTGGAGGCCAAGTCAAGCCCAGACTTTAAAACAGCAAAGGCTTTTTTAATGAAATCCGACCTGTCCGCCTGCGTTCTCAGGTTCTCGTCTGTTACCATCCCACCGACAGCCTCGTTAAATGCCGAAAATAGCGCTTTGTCACCCGTAATTTTATAGTTATCCAGAGTATCTATTATTTTTCCAACGGAATTCTTAAAGTATATTTTAAATTCCTCGGATTCATTGGAAGCGAGTACCTTTTCTAGTATTTCGTTCAGCCTGGCGCGATAATTTTCTAAATCTTCCTCTTCAAGCTTCACAATGCGTTCGTTTAAGATGTCGACAGTACTCTCCAAAAACATTATCGCCGTTTCATCGAGCGAATCAATGAAGGTGTTCCAGGTCCCAGAGAAATGGACGTTTTGAAACGCTCGTTGTACTGGGCCAACCCAATAGGTTGTAAACCTGCCGGTAAAACCCTGGCGACTATTTTCTTCAGCGATCTCATCTACAAGTTTGCGTAACTGACCAAAGCGTTCGAATAGATCGCCATCATTTTCCGTATCTAAAAGCTCGTACAGCACTTCACGAGATTTACGGTCCTTTGGGTACGCTCGTGCTCTCATCAAGAACTCGTAGAGACGTGCAGCGGGGTTGTTGAGGTTCATGCTCTTCTCCGTATCGGCAAGCACGAATTTACATCATCCTACGCTTCTAGCAAATACCGATTAATCGAGTAGTGACGGTGCGCTTGCAAGACTTTCGCCTATTGTGCGCCCCCGGAACGCCATCATTAACCTTACACGGCAGACTTTCTTTGTTGAAGACCCAGATGCACAGCCTAAGTGGACATGCGATCCTCACCGCCTTGGTGGCAGCGCACTAGTCACGTTTTGCTGGTAGCGACCTAGGCTTGCTTCGCGATCGGGTAGTGATCGGCGCGTGCACAGGCTTGAGGAAGTGCGGCGTCACATCCAACAATGTTTGCCAGCCATCCACTCACCGGAAGGCGCCGTCCACGTGAAAGCGATTGTTCGACCCACCCTTTGGGCATGCGCTGCTTTCCCATAAAAGTAGCTTAGACGTGTATGTCCCAGCACTGGTTGAGCCGCAGTTGCCACCTAGCCCCCCCCCCCCGCCGCGGCCTCGCCGGGGGGCACGCTCGTCCATTTTTCACTTCGCGAGTAGCCTAACGGCCTGCTACGCCAGTAAAGTTCGTGCACCGATGAAATCGGTTTGCTCCAAACTCAGGACATATGCGATGAAAAAACATCACGCGCGGCTACATCGCCCAGACGCAAAGATTTTTAACAAGATTTCTGCATCAGCCAGATCAATTCCTAATTTTCTAAATTTACCAAAGGGGAACTGCCTAGAATGCGAAACTAAATTCGATGTTGACTATTTAGCAGAGCGCCCTCCGCTTGGTCCAGTGCTCACGAATGATGGACGGCTATTTCGCAGGGCGGGCATAGTGCTCACCTGCCCCAATTGCAACAAGCCGGTAGATTTTTCTCTGCCGCTGAGCAATTATGGCTCTATTAATTTTTTTTACGGCGACGAGGCCTTTCGATTGGCAACTACGCCACAGATTTACTGCTATGGCATGGTCGGAATCAAAGAGAAGGACCACGAACTTCTAAAAAGCAAAATCGATGAAATCAAGCAAAAACATGCGCCGCATATTCATCCGGACTCGTGGCGAATTCACATGACAGAGCTTAAATCACCTGAGGGAAGAAAGAAAAACCCATCACAATTAAGTGAAGACGGTTATAGAGCTTTAATATCAGACATTGCTGATTTTTTTTGCATTCCTGGAATGTATTTGTACCCGGTAGCTGCGGTGGCCATGGTTCACAGGAAGAGCGGTGATGCGGGACGAGCGCAAGAGGAGTTCTGCAAAAGGGATCTATACAATCATCTAATTCTAATGATGACTGAACTTGCTGGATCCTCGGAAGTGCAACCGCATTTCATTTTTGATGCTGACAAGCCAGTTAGTGGAGAGGAAGCGATCCAAGGATGGGCAAGAGACGAATTTTTAGGACTACACAAGTCTCTCGTTTTTTCATTTATTTCGCGTGGAATTCCGGTACCAGAACCGAAATTTGTGCAACCGGGTTCCGAAACTGGGCTTGAGCTAGCGGATGTAATTGCTTACACAACGGCGACCTATCTGAATAGAGCCACTAACAAGCAGAAGCAATTCCTAGATCCGGCCTCATTTGGCCCCATGACATACATAGTAGCCGATCCGAAAGGCAATTTTCAAACGAAGTATCAGCAGGGGTTTCCCTGGCAAATATTTGAGGATTCCACCTGTACATGACTGTGCCAAATGCACGTAAGCCAACCAAATAGAGAAACTGCAGGCAGACGCGCGTAAGGGAACTTGGACTCTTGATCGTAAGCTAACGCGCCATCTACAGACGCTTCTTTGCATCCTCTCGCAATTCGAAAATCGTTCGTCCCTGTTACACCATCGCTCACGCTATTTCACCCGCCGGCCGGGCATCAAAAACATTGACGGGTGCCAAGCGGAGCAAGGCATTAGCATCTGCAGTTGTGCCCGCAAGCCACTGATCCCAATCACCGCGCTCCAGCGGGATAACGCTGCGCTTGTCCTGCTGGTCGGGCGGCAGCTTTGGATCCGGCTTGTGCATGCGGCTCATCAGCGGGTGCTCGTCCGCGTTGATAGTCAGCATCGTGTAGCTCTCGTGAACCTCACCCGTGGACCGGTCCGTCCAGATGTTCCACAGGCCGGCCAAGCCCCATGGTTCACCATCGGTGCGGCGGAAGGTCCACCATTGGTTTTTGCCCGTCTCCCAATTCGGTTCGTCAAATGTGAGGGCCGGGATGATGCACCGCTGCCCGCGCCTCCAGGGATCGCGAAACGTCGCCTTGGCTTCCAGCTCTTCACTACGCGCGTTGTTGGTCGAGAACTTGAGTCGCGGCTCTTTCGCAAACCAGGGGATCAGGCCCCACTGCCCTACAGCCAGCTCGCGCGAGTAGCCGGCGTCGTCGCGAGCACGGCGAATGAAAGGGCCGGGGCTTCGCGGGAAGATCGTCCGCGGCCAAGGAACGGGATTGGCGCGGCCAATGTGGAACAGCCGTTCCATCTCCAGCTCATTGGGGGCGACGTAACGATTGCACATCCTTCACATTCTGCGGCGCAGCGCCGGCCGCAGCCAGTAGGACCATGCTCCACGTGCCCAGGCGACCGTGTACAGCATCGCCAGCGCGAACATACCGAGCTGGCCGGCCTGCCGGGTCGCAGCCAGGAAGAACGGCTGCGAGGCCAAGCCGAACACACAGGCCCACCGCGCCCGCGCCTTGCTAAGGTCCTGCGATAGCCAGGCAGCCAGCGCGCCGCAAACAAGGATCAGCCCTTGGTCAATCCCCACGCGCAGGCGCCTTGACCGGGGCAAGCCAACGAGCCGCGGCAGTGCTGGGCGCCAAGGCGCGAAGCTCGGGGTCATGCGCAATCTGCCGCGCCGTGGCCGCCAGCTCGCTAGATTCGACCGTGCGCCAGTGCTGCTGCAGGCGGTGCGCGCAGGCTGCTATCCAGATTTCGTCATCGTGTTTGTCCATGGATTCAGTCTACAGAAACACTGTATATTTGCCCAGTGTTCTGTGAAGTCCGCACCCTCCGTTCCAAAGGCATGCGTCTGCGCCGGGCCGAGTACCCGGCGCCCGTGGTCGGCCGTGTGGAGGTGTCTGTCTGGCCGCACAACAACTTTCAGCGGTTCATCCGACGGATCGAGGTGACTGTGCGCTCAGGCGTCGCAAGCCATCGGACAGCCTTGTTCATGGCGGACCCCGTGTTGTTGCCCTGCCCCGCTGACCTTGGCTGGCTTTTGGCCGGCACCGAAGCGCAGGTCATCGATGACCGCATTCACGAGTTCTCGCAGCTGTGGCTTGTCCGTCCATGCAGCAAGGAAAAAGAGTTGCCGCCAGTGCACTGGGGGCTCCTGTCGAAGTTCATCCCAACCCCGTAAGCCATGAGCCTGTTCGGCCACCCCACCCTGCTCCGCGTGCCCGCCTAGTACAGCGACACCGTCCGGGACGAGATCGTCCTGCCTCTCCCGCCCGAGGATTACGACGTCGCGCCCGCCGAAGGCATCAATGGCCGATGGATCGTCACCAGCTCCAGCGGCGCCGTGGTCTATGACGGCATCGGCCCCGTCGACGTCGTCCGCTCCCCTGCCCCGTTCTGATCGGAGGTTCCATGTCCGTCTCTGCCCGCCTCATCGACACCCCCGCCGACACACCGGCGGACCTTCTGCGCAGCGCTGAAGCCCGCTTTCTTCGCGAGTTGAATCGCCTGCTCGGGGACGACTTGGCGCACACCCTGCGCGCCTTTGAGGCCGTCCAGGACAGCAGCGCGGAAGACCTCAGCAAGGACGAGATACGCGAGGCGAGCCTATGGGCTGCAGCCTTCGACAAGGCGCGCCTTGCAGGCATGCGCGAGCTGGGCGACGTGGGGGAGGCGTACTTCTCGGTTCAGCTCGACACCTGACGAGCGGCATCGGCAGGGGCGTCCGCGCCGAGGATGGTTGATCGCGTTCGAGGGTCATCGTTGAATTAGGCGATTTTCGCCTATATGATTCAGCCCATGCCAGCCGATTCCCGGCGCGGCGAACCCTACCGGAGCCACCATGCACCCGACGCAACTGATCCTCACCGCCGACGAAGTCCGCCCCCTTGCAACCCAGCCGGAGCGCCTCGTCGGCCTCGGCGTCTACTGCCAAGGCTTCTACGGCAGCGGCTCCGGTTCCGGCGCCATCACCGGCGCCGATGCCGTTGCCGGCGACGTGTCGTTTGTCGTGTACCTAGAAGATGGCCGGGTGATCCGGGACAACCGCCTATCCCGCGCCTTCGGCGGCCTGCGCGCAATGTTCCTCATCAACGGCAAGATGCACGGGCGCCCCTACCTCGACGAGCTGCTGGCCATCGCCACCACGCGCGACATCCTGGCGACCGCAGCAAAGACGGCCGAAGTCGCCACCTACGCCGCGCGCATGCAAGCCGCTGCGGAGCAGTTCGTCGGCGTGCGCTTCGGTGTCTTCGCCGTCACGAAGGGCAAGCTCAAGGCCCGCGTCCATTACAGCCTGGACAACCGTGTTGACGGCCGCGCCTGCGTCACCATCTATGACCGCGACTACGGCAACGATCTGCACGGCATCATCCCCACCGGCTACGAGAACAACACGGATTCGATGGTCGACTACTTCGACCGCGGACGCGTGGTGCTGTTCGAGGGCCATCCCCTGTACCAAGCCGCGCGCAAGCGCGCCATTTCCAATGCTGCCCGACGCAAGTAAGCACAACCCGGACCCCGCCTACATCCGCACCCTGATCGAACGGGCGGGGCTCTCCCAACGTGGCGCTGCCCGCCAGATTGGGGTGAGCGAGCGGATGATGCGCTCCTACTGCGCGCCAATGGACGTATCCACCCATTCGGCTGCTCCTTACTGCGTTCAGTTTGCGCTAGAGTGCTTGGCTGGCGCGAGCGCGAAGTAGCCTTCATTATTTGCGCAGTGGGCTTAGTAGGGCGCGGCCTCAACCCAATATGGATTCGAAAAGAGGTGCGTCCATCACTAAATCTGAGATCGCGTCTGCTGCTTGGCCACCTCGGACGCAGCAACGATTACGCAACGCATAAAGAGCCAAGGGCTACTGCTCTCGCGTCTTAAAGAAGAGGACTGAGCATGTTCGAGAAACTTATTCGTGAGCTGGAACAGCTGGAACGCAATCAGCTTAAGGTAGACGTTACAGATTCAGTTCCCATTGACTTGGAAGGCTATATCGACCGCGAATGTCCGGCGTCAGATTGCCTATTCACGTTCAAGGTTCTTGCGGCCGACTGGTGGAGCGACAAAGTAAAGGATGAGGCAGCATACTGCCCTTTTTGCGGCCATGAGGCTCCCGCTCGATCATGGTTTACTACCGAGCAGGTCGAGTACCAGAAGGCTAAAGCAATGGGCGTACTAACTAATATTATTGACGAGGCGATGGAAGCCGACGCGTCCGAATGGAACCAGCGCCAGCGTCGCAATGCGTTCATCAAGATTACAATGAACGTATCCAAAGCGCCAAGAGAAGTGATACTGCCTGTTAGTGCGGCAGACCCGATGCGGCTGAAAATTTCCTGCGAGAAATGCGCATGTCAGTATGCTGTGGTCGGCTCTGCGTTCTTCTGCCCAGCCTGCGGGACGAGCGCAGCTGAACATGTGTTTCGCCAGTCGCTGTCGGCGGTCAGGGCGAGCGTTGCGTCTCTGCCGGCAGTTCGCGCAAGCGTTTCGGACGCGGACACAGCAGAGAACCTTTGCCGACTTATTCTGGAAGCTGGCTTACAAAATGTGGTCATGGCATTCCAAAGGTTCGCGGAAGCCCTGTATGAACGGCACTCTAGGACGCACAAAAAACCGCGGAGGAACGCGTTTCAAAATCTCGACGAAGGCAGTGACTTGTGGAAAGAGGCGTTCGGAACCAAATATGACGTGCATCTTTCAGAAATCGACTTGTCTGCCTTGAATATTTTCTTTCAACAGAGACATCTTTTGGCGCATCTTGAGGGAATAATCGACCAAAAATACATCGAAAAAAGTGGGGATACTCGATATCTGGTCGGTCAGAGGATAGTGCTTCGGCAAGATTCTGTGCTGCGATGCCTTGAATTGACAGAAAATCTCGCACGCGGGATGGCCCAGGACGCAGGCGTGCAATTCTAATGCGCAGGCAGCAGCGCTTGAGACCCCGCGCATCCACTGCAGAGGGATCCTCATCCGTAGGCTTGCCCTAGGAACAACACTCCGGAATAAAATCTGACTTCAGTTGGCTTCTGTGTGTGCATTCTGGCCCTTGCATAACGTTCGACCAACGAAGTCCAAATGTCACGGACGGTGAAAATCCAATCGGGCGTCGGTAACGGGTCTGGAGCAGCCACCGCGCCAATGATTGAGTACGATCGCTCCAAGCCCGCTGTGGGCCCAAACTTCAGCCATCTAGATATTAGGGAGCGGACGTTCAACGTAGGAGTTAAGGGAAATCGCCCAAGGTAGCCCAAAGTGGGGCAAGCCCCGTCCAACTACAGTGCGTCAACGCTTCGTATGCGGTGCCTGACCCTCAATCCTTGAGGAGCTCGTTGAAAGTCTCGAAAACCGCCTGAGCCCGGTCTAATGTTTCATTCACCTCAGCCGACGTTGCATCGAGAATCTCGCCATGTCGTACAAGCCAGGCGGCGGGCGCGAAGTGATCTAGCATGTCAATCGTCTGGGGCAGCAGCCTGAAAAAGGCCTCGGCCTTCTTAATGAGTCGGGAAGTGGCCTTGTCGGCTTCATCAAGTTTCTTCACCGTTAGTGCGTGCGGGCCCGTTAGTTGATATGCGGCGTTCAAGATCTCGACCAGCAGACCGGGAGCCAAAAGATCCTCGATGTCTGCCTCAGGACGCCCAAGTAGATCGGCGATGGTGTGGAATTGACCTGCTTTTAGAATCTGAGATTTTCGCAGATCTTCGATTTTGCGTTTGTCGCCTGCAGCTTGGTCCGAGAGAACGGCGATATTCAGCGCGTTGCCAGAAAACAAGGACGCGAATGGGCGGATCTTGTCGATGCCGCCAGCGGGGCAAATAGTCCAGCGCCGATCGAGCGCTTGCCGCTTGCGCCTACGGAGCGCATCGCTGAGTGCCTGTATGTAAAGGATATCGCCGGGACCCTCCACCAAAAGAGTATTCTTTCCAACAAACAGCGATTGGGTCACTTCATAACCAAGAGCTGCCTGCAACGGAAAAAGTGTGTCTGGATCTTGTGTCAGTACGTCGTCGCGGACCTTAGTGCCAAGCGGAACCCGCCGGCTCCCTTTTAACTCGATCACGTCCTGAACTATGCGCACCGAAGCGAAATTTCCGACTGGCACCATGAACGGTGAGTGCGTCGAAAAGATGACTTGGTGGTGTGGTGCGAGTCTTTCGTTGAAAAAGCGCAGAAGGTCGGCTTGAGCCTTTCCGTGCAGTGTGAGCCCAGGCTCGTCCAACAACAAGATAACAGGCGTCGCCTCGTTCTTGATCTGGGCGAACTTAACCAAGAACGAGAAGAACCAAACAAACCCAGCGCTGCGCTCCGAGAAGGGGGTGTCTACGCGATGAAGTGTGTTGTAGATGCGGGCGCGAGCGACCGTTCCTTCATTGAAGGGGGGCGGATCACCTTGCATACCCGTCGATACCTTCACCTCAACAGTTAAGTCCGGATTCTGAGTCCAATATTCAAGAATTTGGTCAGTGATTTTATTTGATGCGGCCTGCAATAACGCATTGTATGTTTCGTATGTGTTCTGCTTTAATAATTCATTTAAAGAGATACCTGCATACTGAAGAAACTCTAGAAACAGTTTCTTGCCTCTGTGCTCGTCCCGATTGAGCAGGTTCTGGCTTTGCAGCGACTGAATGAGTTGGAACTGCACCGTCCCGTCCATCCTGTCATAGGAGGAAACGTACATGAATTTTGGCAGGTTTCTTGAGATAAAGTTGTTGACCTGCTTAGTCGCATTACCTTCGCTCTCCAAGTGAGCCTGCAATTTGGACTGTGCGTCAGTGCGCGCCTCGACGGCCTTGAGCGCTTTTAACAGTTCATCGGTTGTCGTGGCGGCACTCAGGGGAACGAGATCATCCCCAGTTACCTCGAATCTCTCTAACAGATGACTGACAGCTTTTTTGAAGTCAATTCTGGGGGTAGATGTGAAGTTACCACCATAGATGCGCTGAACTTGTACCCGACGTTCGACAGCACCCTCGCCCAACATGCCGTCAAGCTCAGCCAATTCTTTATCCTCAAAATCCCACTCCGTCACAATTCCAACTGCACCGTCTGTAGGATGTCGCTCGGCATACGACGCAAGGTGCCGGCGGGGATAGTCGCGCTCCTTGTCGAAAACTTGCGGAGTCGATGGGTGCGGATTCAAGGCTGCGAGCGCCTGGAGAAGAGCGCTCTTGCCGGCTTCGTTCTTTCCGACGAGGCAAACGACCTGCCCGATTTCGAATTCGCCGCTATCCTCCGCCGACCGAAAGTTGGTCACATGCGCCTTGACGAGCTTCATCTCACCTCCGCGATGATTCGCATAATTTTTTGAGTCTACCGAGATTCCAGCTGCAGGGGGACCACACAGAGTCTGCAGGGTAGAGGTGGGCTGTATGCAGCCTTGGTGCACGCTCACGGCTCCGGCGATGTCTCGAATCCTCAGAGAAGCGACTCCCAAACAGTCATTCAAATGCGCATGCCGATCCCCGACTGTGGTCGTTCACAGCGAACCTGGTTTCCACTCGAATCGCAGGGCCTCAACCAGTGCACTCGCGAAGGGCGGCCCTCAATTCGCCTTCATAGCCGTCCCGTAACAGCAACTCCGCCTGAGCCGCCGCTACCCAGCGGTCGACGTCCACGCCCCACGGCAGATGGTCTGTGGGCATGGGAGGCAGCTTCGGCTCTTTCGCGTGGCACTCGACCGGCACAGGCACATTGACGCGCGCGGGCGGGCCGAGCACGCAACCCGCCAGCAAAGCCGCAGACACGCCCAGGAGCGCGGCTCTCCTCATGGTGCCACCCTTCCCCGTATCCAGCTGTCGACGCGCGCCTGAGCGCTCGCGCAGACGTCACCGGGCACCGCGGGCGTCGAGAGGATAAGCTGCGCCATAGCCTCCTGTTGCCGCCGCCGCTCTGCTGCTGCTGCCTGCGCAGCCTTCGCGACCCGATGGCGCTCGTCTGCCAGGTCGCGAAGATCGGCGACGCCGTCGCTGCAGGCCGAGGCGTCCGCCCGCGCGCTGTCGCGCTCGCCCAGCGTGCGCGTCGCGGCATCCCGCGCATGCAGCCAGGCCCAGCCGAGCCCGGCATTGCAGCCCAGGCTCAGCACCAACGCCGGAGCGAGCGCCTGCATGGCCGGGGTCATGGAAACGCCGCCCCGCCGGCCTCAATGGCCCTGCGAACGGGCCAGCCCAGGAACACAAGCCGCGTCGCATGCCGGCGCCGCTGCAGCCCCTTGAGCACCTGCCCGCCCGCCCTCACCCACTTCGGCAGCTCGTCCGCGGCGCCCGCGTAGTCGCCGGCATTGAGCTTTCGCAGAAAGGTGCTCGGCCGGCCATCGGCCAGGTAGAGGATGCCGTCCCGCCCTCGCCCGCCGGGCCCGGTGTTGTAGACCGTCGAAACGATGGCGTCCCACTGGCACTGCGACACCGGCACCTGCACGGCCTCGCGCGCGGGCGGCTCGAAGTCGCGGGCGAGGCGCCGCGCATAGCGCACGTCCGCCTCGGCCTGCGTGATGACCTGGCCGACGCGCACGTCCAGCGTGTCGCCCCATCCAATGGTCCAGGGCGCTCCGCTCAGCCTCGCGAACGGCGTCGGGATCGCCGGCATGTTGTAGGGGTCGAAGCCCGCCCGGCGCAGCGCCGCAAAGAGCGGCGAAGCCAGGTCCGGGTAGGCCAGCAGCTTGCAGGCTTCATAGTGGTGATTCAGCGCGTGGCAGGCCGGGCCCGCGCGCATCACTTCCACGGCGCTATCCATGTTGCCCCCCAATATCGCGCACCTGCTTGACCTGTGCATCCCGCGGCGCGCAGCCCCGCCAGCTCTTGCGAGACAGAGCCAGGTGCATGAGCATGCCGGCGAGCGCTGCCACGTCGTACCAGTCGAGTTCCTCGCCGCGCAGCAGGCCCAGCACCACGCCGAAGGCGAACACCGCCCACAGCAGATAGACACCGAAGACGCTCACCCGGTGCTCCCCGGCGCGCAGAAGGTCCACACGCACCACGCAGCCGATCAGGACTGCACACGCGGCAATGATGCCGCCCAGTTCGATGGCTGTTTTCACGTCTTGCTCTCCAGCTTGCCGACGTGACTCAGCAACGCACGCAAAAGCGTGGTCACCAGCACCTGCGCACCGAAGCCGGCGATCAGCGACAGCACGATGAGCACCGGCCGCGAGCTGCCGATGAACTCGGTAGCGGCTGTGCCGCAGGCGGCGCCCACGAGGGTCGACAGGGCCACGAAGACCAGCGACCGAATACGGCCCATGCGCTCGGCCTGATACAGGGCCAGCAGCGCACCAATGAGCCCCCAAATGAGGGCGTAGTAATCCACACCGAGCATCGCCATGGCGAGCGTCGAAGCGCTCGCGGCGATGCTGGCGACCACGTTCGAGGTCGGTTCGGGAGGCATGCGTTTAGGTCGCTTCCTCGAAGACCGCCGCGGCGCCGGCCAGCTCGCCGTCGGGCTTGGCGATCAGCGCCGTGTACAGCCATTGCAGCGTGTCGCCCTCGGGCGTGCCCACGAGGTCGACGGCGCGATGGGCCAGCGGCTTGCGGCCGGCGGCGCGCGCGTCAGCGCTCACGAAGCCCTGCAGGACGGCCTGGCTCTTGGTGCCGTCCACCACGATGGTGTATTGGCTGATGACGAAATGCGTGACAGGTGCGCCGGTGCCCTCGTCGATGAGGGGTTTGTGCAGCGCGATGATTTTTTGAGGCATGGTGTTCTCGGATGAAGGAAAGGAAGCAGGAGGAAGGGGAATGGGTCGGTGTCGCTAGGCGTCTCCTTCCCAGGTGATGGCCCGGATGGCGTCCACCGTGGCCGCGGCGGCGATGGCATCGCGCAGCGCCTGCCGGCGCCCGATCAGCTGCTGACTGGCCGCCATCCAGGCTTGCACGTTCTCGAGCGTTTTCTGCCGCAGCTCGGCGGGCTCGATCCCGCGCGCTGCGGCCAGGCCGTCGAGGTACGGGGTCGGCGCTGCCGGGTCGGCTGCCCACGCGAGCGCCTCGCTCTGCTGGATGGGCCAGGTCAGCCGCTCGGAGGCCGGATAGCCTTCCGTGAGCGCCTGGCTCGCGCGCTCGAAGGCAGCATTGACGGCGTCGAGCTGCTCGGCGCGTAGATCGGCCAGGGTGAGCACCAGGGCCCACACCTTGGCGACCGGGTCGAACGTGTGACGCGGCGACGGCGCGGGCGGGATCAGCTGGAAGGTCTGGCTGTCCGCCGCCCACCAGGCATTGACCGTGAGCGGCGCGACGCCGGCCAGCACACGGCCGCCCGCTGGCGGGGACAGCAGCTGAGGCTCGGCCGTCTGCCCATAGGAGCGCACGAGGCCGTGCTCGTCCACCACGGTGTAATTGATGACGTCCATCAGGCTTTCTTGCAGATGTGGAGAACGAGGTTCACGACCTGGCCATTGGGCGAATAGGGGGGCGGGCCCCAGTCGGAGCCGCCGTTTGCATAGCCACCCCGCCAAAGGTCCTGCGCGGAAATCTGCACGCCGTAGGAGCCCGGGCCGAGGTCCCACATGCGCAGCAGGTTCTGTGAGCCGCTGTCGGCCGCCATGGCGTAGTTGCCGCTGTGCGTGCGCAGCAGCGAGAAGACGGGGCCTGCGTGCTGATTCGTGGCGTGGCAGGCGACTCGCCAGTTCTGCCCGGCGGGCACTGCGAAATTCACCTGCACGTAATCGGCGCCCACGGCCGCCAACGATGTGTTGATGGCACCACCACGCACGTTCAGCGTGTCGATCACGTCCACCTGATTGATGGTCAGGCCGCCCGTGTCGAGGTTGAAGCCGGGGCCCCAAAGGCGCATCCAGCCGGAGGGGCCGTGCATCTGCAAGCCCATGTTGGGGCCGTTGATTTCGGCCATCACCTGCCCATCGGAGCCGCGACGTGCGAGCAACCAGCCCCATTGCCCGTCCCCGTACCATTTCCCGTAGCTGCGGGCATAGCCCCAGTTCTCGCCGCCCTCGCCGTTGATGCCGCCCATGACGTCGAGGCGGCCCGTGTAGACCTGGCCCAGGTTGGCCGTGAGCGCCGCCAGCTGCTGCACGCTGATGGAGCGGGCCAGGATCGAGCCATCGAGGTACATGTCCCCGCGGAATCCCAATGCGCCCGTACCGCCCACCGTGCCGATGGTGAACACCGGTTTATCGGCGTAGCCCGGAGACGTGATGGAAAACACGTCGGTCAAAAATGCCATGCGGCTGGTCTGGCCGTCGTTGTCGTTCAACATGCCGCTGATGCGGCCGCCGACGTCGAGGCGGAACGTGTACCGCGCGAGCGCTTTGCCTGCCGTGTCGGCAGTTACCGACAGGCTCTGTTCGATGGAGGCAGTCTTGCCATCGACGCCATCCGCACGCGCCTGCAGCGCCGTGACGCTGGCGGCTTGTGCGCTCAGCTGGCCGTCGTGCTGCTGGGTCTTGGCTTCGAGCGACTGCACCGCGCTGGCGGTGGGCCCGATGCGCGCATCCGTCACCTCGTCCCAGCCCGCGCCGTTGTAGCGGCTCAGCCGGTTGTTGTTGGCCGTGTCGACCCACAGCGCGCCCACCGGCAGCCCCGAGCCAGCGAAGTTCGTCGGCGTCTCGACTGCCTGATAGGCCGTGGCCTGGCTGCCCACCTCGATCTGCGCTCCGAACACGTAGTAGCTGCCCGGCGTCAGGTTGACGTCCATGAAGCGGAAGGTGTCCGCCTCCGTCGTCATCGCTGCCGTGATCCGCCGATATGTCCCATCGACCGTCACCACGCCATCGGCGCCGAGATACCGGTCGTTGACGTCGATCACCAGCTGCTTCGACGTTCCATCCGCCGTGCGAATCCACAGCCCGTAGGCGTAGCTCAGGCCCGGGGTTCCGCCATCGTGGCCGTCCTTGGCGACCCGCAGAATCCTCTCCTGATCCGCCGTCACCTTCATGACGCCGCCTGCACTGCCGTCCGGTGCGCGCTCATTGGGGTCAAGCCAAGTCGCCCCGCCGAAGCCGTACCACATGCCGCCGCGGCCCGATGAGTTGTAGTCGAACAGGTTGCGCTTGACGCCCCGCATGGCGGGTTGCGTCGCCTGGCGGAACACCGGCACGCCGCCATCTGTGTCGAGCTGGGCGAGCCCCGTCTGCAGCTCGCTGGTGAGCGACACGAGACTGCGGCTCTGACTGGTCAGCGTGCCGTTGATGCTGCTGACGTCCGACTGCAGGCCGGAGATAGCGCCGGCATTGGCCGAGCCTACGCCCTCGGCCGAGCCGATGCGGCTGCCCAGGCTTGCCAGCTGGCCGCTGTGGCTGCTGATCGTGCCTTCGGCCTGCGTCACCTTCGCATCGGTGGCGGCGAGCGCGGAGGCCGACGCCTTGCCATCGAGCGCGGCCTGCTGCTGGTCCAGGCGCTGGGCCTGCGCGGTCAGCGCGCCGTTGATACTGCTCACGTCCGACTGCAGGCCCGAGACAGCGCCTGCGTTGGCCGAGCCCACGCCCTCGGCCGCGCCGATGCGGTTGCCCAGGCTCACCAGCTGGCCGCTGTGGCTGCTGATCTGGCCGTCCTGCTGCTGCGTCTTGGCTTCGAGCGACTGCACCGCGCTGGCGGTGGGCCCGATGCGCGCGTCCGTCACCTCGTCCCAGCCAGCGCCGTTGTAGCGGCTCAGCCGGTTGTTGTTGGCCGTGTCCACCCACAGCGAACCCACCGGCAGCCCCGAGCCAGCGAAGTTCGTCGGCGACACGACATCCTGATAGGCCGTCGCCTGGCTGCCCACCTCGATCTGCGCTCCGAAGAGGTAGTAGCTGCCCGCAGGCAGATTCAAGTCGAGGAAGCGGTAATAGTTCCAGTTCGTTGCGAGCGTCGCGGAAATACGCTGATAAGCGGGGCCGAGCTGATGCACGCCGTCGTCACCGAAGAACACATCGTTGACGTCGACGGCGAGCGCCTTCTGCGAACCATCAGCCGTCCGAATCCACAGGCTGTAGCTGTACGAGACATCAGGCACACCGTCGTCATATCGACCGACGGCAACCCGCACCACGTCAGCGACGGCCATCGTGACCTTGAGCACTCCCGGGCCGCTGCCGTCCGGCGCTTGCTCGTTCGCGTCGACCACCCACGAGGCCGCACCCACCGAGTGCCAAGGCCCCGCACGCCCCGAGGAGTTCACGTCGAACAGGTTGCGCTTGACGCCCGTGACAGTGGGCTGCCTGCCCTGGCGGAACACCGGCACGCCGCCATCGGCACCCACCTGGGCGAGCCCCGTCCGCAGCTCGCTGGTGAGCAACACGATGCTGCGGCTCTGGCTGGACAGCGCGCCGTTGATGTTGCCCACGTCCGACTGCAGGCCGGAGATAGCGCCGGCATTGACCGAGCCCACGCCCTCGGCCGCGCCGATGCGGCTGCCCAGGCTTGCCAGCTGGCCGCTGTGGCTGCTGATCGCGCCTTCGGCCTGCGTCACCTTGGCATCGGTGGCGGCGAGCGCGGAGGCGGACGCCTTGCCGTCGATGGCAGCCTGCTGCTGGTCCAGGCGCTGGGCCTGCGCCGTCAGCGCGCCGTTGATGCTGCCCACGTCCGACTGCAGGCCCGAGACAGCGCCCGCATTCGCGGCACCCACGCCCTCGGCGGCACCGATGCGATTGCCCAGGCTCACCAACTGCCCGCTGTGGCTGCTGATCGTGCCTTCGGCCTGCGTCACCTTGGCATCGGTGGCGGCGAGCGCGGAGGCCGATGCCTTGCCGTCGAGCGCGGCCTGCTGCTGGTCCAGGCGCTGGGCCTGCGCGGTCAGCGCGCCGTTGATGCTGCCCACGTCCGACTGCAGGCCCGACACAGCGCCCGCGTTGGCCGAGCCCACACCCTCGGCGGCGCCGATGCGGCTGCCCAGGCTTGCCAGCTGGCCGCTGTGGCTGCTGATCGCGCCTTCGGCCTGCGTCACCTTGGCATCGGTGGCAGCGAGCGCCGAGGCCGACGCCTTGCCATCGAGCGCGGCCTGCTGATGGTCCAGACGCTGGGCCTGCGCGGTCAGCGCGCCGTTGATGCTGCCCACGTCCGACTGCAGGCCCGAGACAGCGCCCGCGTTGGCCGAGCCCACGCCCTCGGCGGCGCCGATGCGGTTGCCCAGGCTCACCAGCTGCCCGCTGTGGCTGCTGATCTGGCCGTCCTGCTGCTGCGTCTTGGCTTCGAGCGACTGCACCGCGGTGGCCGTGGGGCCGATGCGCGCGTCCGTCACCTCGTCCCAGCCTGCACCGTTGTAGCGGCTCAGCCGGTTGTTGTTGGCGGTGTCCACCCACAGCGAACCCACCGGCAGCCCAGAGCCCGCGAAGTTCGTCGGCGAAACGACATCCTGATAGGCCGTGGCCTGGCTGCCCACCTCGATCTGCGCGCCAAAGAGGTAGTAACTGCCCGCGGGCAGCTGCAAATCCATGAAGCGGTAGCCATTCGCAGACGTCACACCGGTGGCGACGACTCGGCGGTAACCACCATCGATCACCGGCACGCCGCCATCCGACCAGTCTGCGTCGTTGAGGTCGAGCAGCAGCGGCTTCGGCAAGCCATCCGCAGAACGGATGAACACCGAATAGGTGTAAGTCTCTCCCGGGGTGCCTTCGTAGTAGAAGCCGGCGGAGACGCGAAACTCTGTCTTGGAGGAGGTCGTGACCTTCATGACGCCGAGGCCGCTGCCATCGGGGGCGCTCTCGCTCGGATCAATCGTCCAGTCGCCCACGAAGTAATCCCATGGGTGGGCGCGACCCGAGGAATTTCCGTTCAGCAGATTGCGCTTGATGCCAGTGATAGCAGGCTGTGAGGACTGCCGGAACACGGGCACCCCGCCATCCGCATCGAGCTGGGCGAGCCCCGTCTGTAGCTCGCTGGACAGCGACACGATGCTGCGGCTCTGGCTGCTCAGCGCGCCGTTGATGCTGCTCACATCGGACTGCAGGCCGGAGATAGCGCCGGCATTGGCCGAGCCCACGCCCTCGGCGGCGCCGATGCGGCTGCCCAGGCTTGCCAGCTGGCCGCTGTGACTGCTGATCGCGCCTTCGGCCTGCGTCACCTTGGCATCGGTGGCGGCAAGCACGGAGGCCGACGCCTTGCCGTCGAGCGCGGCCTGCTGCTGGTCCAGGCGCTGGGCCTGCGCGGTCAGCGCGCCGTTGATGCTGCTCACGTCCGACTGCAGGCCCGAGACAGCGCCCGCGTTCGCGGCGCCCACGCCTTCGGCTGCACCGATGCGATTGCCCAGGCTCACCAACTGCCCGCTGTGACTGCTGATCGTGCCTTCGGCCTGCGTCACCTTGGCATCGGTGGCAGCGAGCGCGGAGGCCGACGCCTTGCCATCGAGCGCGGCCTGTTGCTGGTCCTGGCGCTGGGCCTGCGCTGTCAACGCGCCGTTGATGCTGCTCACGTCCGACTGCAGGCCCAAGACAGCGCCCGCGTTCGCGGCGCCCACGCCCTCGGCCGCGCCGATGCGGTTGCCCAGGCTCACTAGCTGACCGCTGTGGCTGCTGATCTGGCCGTCCTGCTGCTGCGTCTTGGCTTCGAGCGACTGCACCGCGCTGGCGGTGGGCCCGATGCGCGCGTCCGTCACCTCGTCCCAGCCTGCACCGTTGTAGCGGCTCAGCCGGTTGTTGTTGGCCGTGTCGACCCATAGCGAGCCCACCGGCAGCCCCGAGCCAGCGAAGTTCGTCGGCGTCTCGACTGCCTGATAGGCCGTGGCCTGGCTGCCCACCTCGATCTGCGCTCCGAACACGTAGTAGCTGCCCGGCGTCAGGTTGACGTCCATGAAGCGGAAGGTGTCCGCCTCCGTCGTCATCGCTGCTGTGATGCGCCGATATGTCCCATCGACCGTCACCACACCATCAGCGCCGAGATACCGATCGTTGACGTCGATCACGAGTTGCTTCGACGAGCCATCCGCCGTTCGGATCCACAGCCCGTAGGCGTAGGCCATACCGGGCGCGCCGCCCTCGTGACCGTCTTTGGCAACGCGCAGGATCTGCTCCTGAGCCACCGTCACCTTCATGACGCCGCCCGAGCTTCCATCGGGAGCCAGCTCGTTGGGGTCGAGCCAGGTCAGCCCATTGAACCCGTACCACAAGCCCCCGCGGCCCGATGAGTTGTAGTCGAACAGGTTGCGTTTGACGCCAGTGACAACCGGCTGCATGGCCTGGCGGAACACCGGCACGCCGCCATCTGTGTCGAGCTGGGCGAGCCCCGTCTGCAGCTCGCTGGTGAGCGACACGATGCTGCGGCTCTGGCTGGTCAGCGTGCCGTTGATGCTGCTCACATCGGACTGCAGGCCGGAGATAGCGCCGGCATTGGCCGAGCCCACGCCCTCGGCGGCGCCAATGCGGCTACCCAGGCTTGCCAGCTGGCCGCTGTGACTGCTGATCGCGCCTTCGGCCTGCGTCACCTTGGCATCGGTGGCGGCGAGCGCCGAGGCCGACGCCTTGCCGTCGAGCGCGGCCTGCTGCCGGTCCAGGCGCTGGGCCTGCGCCGTCAGCGCGCCGTTAATGCTGCTCACGTCCGACTGCAGGCCCGAGACAGCGCCCGCGTTCGCGGCGCCCACGCCTTCGGCTGCGCCGAGCCTTGACGCGACGCCCGACAACTGCGCGGCCTGCGCGGTAAACGCGTCTTCCGTCTGCTGGATTCGGGTGGAGTGATCCTGTACCTGGGCAGCGATCCCCGCCACGGCCTCGCCGATAGAGGCGTAGTTACCCACGAGCTGCCAGAACGCGGCGTCCGGGGGCGGATTGCCCTGCGTTGCGGCCGTGGACCGGTAGAGCTTGCCCTCGGCCTTGGCCATCTCGCCCACCGCGTAAGCGTGGGCGGGGTCGTAGTCGCCCACGCCCAGGATGTCGCCGAGCTGGGCATGCACCGAGTCAATGGACGCCTGCAGCGCGGCGGCGGACTGCTGGATGGCCGCGTTGCGCGCCACGGCCTCGGCCCCGAGCGCGGCGGCGCGGCTTTGCGCCTCCTGCGCGATGGCAGCGGCGCGGGCCTGCGCCTCGGCCGCGGCAGCGGCGCCGACGTCGCCGGCACGGGCGGCCGCCTCGGCGGCCAGCGCCTGCGCGCGCTGCGCGGCTTCCGCGGCGAGCGCCTGCGTGTTGCGCTGCGCCTCGGCAGCGACCGCAGCCGTGATCGCGGCGGCCTGAGCCTGCGCCTCGGCCGCAAGGTCGGCCGCGCTCTGCTGGGCCGCGGCAATGATGGCCTGCGCGCGGTTCTGCGCCTCGGCGGCGACCGCCTGGGCCCAGCTGCGGTTCGTGTCCGTCAGGTCCTGCTGCAGCAGCTCGAAGGCATCCCCGAGCTGCTTGTCCAGCACGTCGAGGGCGCTCTCGATCAGCTGATCGACCGTCACGTCCACTGCGCCCGGCACACCCAGGTTGCCGGCGACGTCCACGGCCGCCACCCAGTAGCGCGCCGCGCCCACCTGGCCCTGCAGGGAGAAGGACGTGCCCACGGCCTGGCCGACCGGATCGGCCGTCTCCCATGCTTCTCCCTTGCGCACCACGTAGCGCGAAATCGGCTGCGTGGTGCGGCAGTCTGCCCACCGCAGCTGCACAAACTGCATGGTCAGCTCGAACTGCGGAACCACTGTCGCAGGCGGGAGGATGGCGATGCCGGCGGAAATCGGCGAGGACCACCGGCCGGTCATGGACCGATGGGCCGCCCACACGTTCTGCGCGCCTGCAGGGAACCACCCAAGCGATGCGGTCAGGGCGCGGCCGTCAAAGCGCACGTCAGCGGCAGCAGCCGGCCAGGTGTCGCCGCGGCGCACCTGTGTGCCGTCCCACTCCAGCTGATCGAGGCCCACCGGGGCACCCCAGCGCGCGCGGATGCCGTCCTCTGCCACCCACAGGGCCAGGCCCTGCACCTCGGCCGGGTTGCCCGTGTTGCCTTCGAGCGTGTGGCCCGCATAGACCCAGGCCGACGCCGTGAAGGTCGTTTCAAAGCGCGCGCGCACCGAGTAGACGCTGCCTACATCCAGCCCGAGCAGAAAGGTTTCGACCGCGTCGCCGGGCAGCTCGACGTCGTTCCAGGCCGCAACGTCCAGGCCGTCAACCTGGCCCGGGTCGGTCGCGCCTGCGCGCCACTGCACCCGCACCCGGCCGCCATGGATCACGTAGGAGCTGGTCGAAGGGGCCCAGCTGACGCGCGCGCGCACCATGGCCCCCGCCACCTGCTGCACGATCTGCTCGGGACCACTCTCGACGCGCAGGTTCTGCGGCGGTGCAGGCGGCGCGTAGGGATTGGGAAGGTTGGAATTCGGCGCGGCATCGGCCAGCACCTCGTCGGCCGTGTCGTAGAAGGCCGGGACGTCTTCCTGCACCTCCAGCGTCAGCGGCGCCGTGCGGCTGTAGCGCCAGTCCGTCACGATGAAGGCCTTATCCTCGAAGCCGAGGAAGGCAGAGGACAGGAGCACGCGGTCCCCGGGCTGCAGGTGCCAAGCCAGCATCTTGGGGAAGATCTGCAGCACCAGGCCGCCGCGGCTGCGTTCCACGGCCACGCGCGCGAGCTGGTGGCAACGCACATGGGCGCCCGTGAAGGGCAGCGCCATGTCCAGAATCTTGGCGTGCGGATCGAGCGCGAGGAATGTCTCGTTCTGGTACTGCGCGAAATCCGAGCTGACGCCGTTCTGCGCCGCGTTCACATAGGTGCCGCGGGCCGTGTTGTAGACCCGCTCTCCTGGGTTGCCGGTCTGCACCACCACCGAGGGCTGCAGCATGTCGGCATCGCCCAGCACCAGAACCGGGGTGCTCCAGGCGCCGGCCTGAATCCGCCACACGCCGCCGCTTTGCATGCTGAATCCGGCCATGGCCTCTTCGAGCTGCTGGCGGGTGCTGTCGCGGTCCTGATCGCTGCGGAACATGCCGTCGCACACGTACAGGGCGCGGCTGCCGCCGAAGTTCACGGCGGCGCCTTCCGATCCGTCGTCCGCATCTGCGCCGTAGACCTCTTCATCGCAGGCATTCGCCGCGGCGATCAGCGCGGCCGTGTCGATCTGGTCCCAGCTCGCGCCGTAGCCCTGCTCCGACGTGATGAAGTCCGCGAGGCACAGCGCGGGATTGCGCGAGTAGCCGCGCTCCCCGGTGCGCACATCGAGGATCGACGCCTTCCCGCGCAGCTTGGCGGTGACGTTGGGCGGGCCGCCTTGGAAGCGGTCCATGATCTTGTTGACCGACACCACGGCATAGGTGAAGCCGGACAGCTTGTGATCAGCCGTCCACATGCCCGGGGCGCCGCCGATGGCGCTATTGCATTGGTCGATCAGCCACTGATCGGCCACGTCCACGCCACCGGGCGACAGGTGCACGCCCACGTGCACCATGGGCCCGTGGTCGTAGTCCATGAAGCCGCCGGGCTGCTTGAAGAACGTTTCGTTCGTGGTCCAGCCATCGGGCCCGGCCTGAATCGGGTCATCGTCGATGTAGAGCTCTTCGATGGCCTCGCAGGGGTGGGCCGCGAAGATCATGACGATGTGCGTCCACTGGGCACCGGCGCCCGTGGTGACCATGCCCACGATGGCACCACCCACACGCGCGGGCGAGCCGTAGACCACCGCATGGGGCGAATCGCTCTGCAGGAGCGTCAGGCGCCGATCCGCGAGGTTCGCGATGTCCTGCTGCAGCTTGTGCGCGGCCTCCTGCCGGGCCCGGCGCTTCTGCTGGCTGGTGGCGTGCATCGTGCTGGCGACGCTGACCACCGTCAGCGCGGCCGTGATGACGCTCCCCCATGTCATCGTCCCGACCGCGGCCGTGCCAAGCCAGGTATAGATGCCGCCGATGAACGTGGAGACAGGCTCCGCGTGTGCCGAGACGCTCGCAAGGGCAAGGCACAGCAGGAGCAGCGCGCGCATCACAGCGACCATGCGGCCTCCGCGCTGGTGATCGGCAGGAACTCCAGGCGATCCGTGCCCGGGGCCACCACATGGGCGCCGGTGCAGATGCCGAAGCTATAGCCGGACACCCGGCCCACCTTGGCGCCACTGCGGGCCAGCACTACGTCGCCGCGGCGCGCGGTCAGGCCAGGTCGCGCGGGCCCGAGCAGGAACTCGCCCGCCGCAATGAACGAGGCGCGGGCATCGGCGCCGCCGCCGGCCTGGCGCACAAAGCGCAGCGCGCGCAGCAGGCTGCCGCCATCCAGCGGCGCGCCCTCCCCGCGCAGCGGGGCCAGGGCATCGTGACCGGTGCGGGCCTTGACCCAGTCGGCCGCCACGTGGGCGCAATCGTGCTGGAAATACTCGAAGGGAATCGCGCGCCGCGCGTTCACGAAATCGTCTAACTCTGTCACCGGTAGCCCAGCATGTTGCGGATGTACATATAGGCCTGATAGGCCCGGCTCGCGTAGACCGTCGGGTTGCCGATGAGGCCCTGCAGGTACTCGAAGCCACGCTCACCGGGGAAGCGGCGAGCGTGCTGCGTGTGGTTCATGCGCAGGCTCGATGGGTTGCTGCGCACGTCGTAGCTCAGGGTCCGGCACGTCATGCCGATGACGCCTGAGGACCCGCCGGAGGACCCATCGCCCGAGTCCTGACGGTCAATGCGCATCTGGTCCATCACGCCCGCGAAGCGCAGCACCGGCGCGCCATTGATCTGCAGCGTGTGCGCATCGACCATGGCGACCCACACCCGGACGGGCCGGTCGCGGTATTCGTGCGGGTCCCTCAGCGCGAAGGCGCGCATATCCAGCGGCACAGGCGACAGGCTCAGCTGCAGTTTTTCCGCGCCGCCGTCGTCGCTCTCGTGGATCTCGCCCACCTGGCCCAGGTTGCCAAGGCCCTTCCACGTGTAGCCCATGACCTCGACGTCCATCGGCCACGTTGTCAGGCGCAGGACGCCCGTGGTGGGCCGCAGCTCGACGAGGGCCAGCTCGCCATAGGCAGCAGCCCCGGCGAGCGCGGCAAAGCTGGCGTCAATGCCGACGGTCATTCCCAGCTCTCCATGAGGTCCAGGCTGTGCCCACCCTCGAAGGGGTTCCACTCGCCGGGCGTGGCCTTCCAGCTGGCATCGCCGCTGCTGCGGCGCATGAGACAGGTCGGACGGTCCCACAGCACGGGCGCACCGGCAGGCACGGACGCGCGCAGGGGCGGCGCGAACTCAACGGTCAGCTGATTGGCTGCGACCGTTGCGCTCGACTGCACGTGCAGCAGCTGGCGGGCCGGGCCCTCGCTGTCCTGGCCGACCCCGATCCAATCCCCGATCAGCAGCGTGCGGCCGTTCTGGCCGGCGCTGACATCGAGCACCATGGACGAGGCACCAGCAGGTGCGCGGGCAGCGGCCCGCCACTCGCCGCGGGCGGTACCGCGGGGCTCGGGGTTGCCGAAGTCCCACACGGCCAGGCGGTTGACCTGGCCGGCGAGGGCATGCTGCAGGGCGCGCCATTGCGCGATCACCTCGGGGTCTTCCTCGCGCTCGTTGCTCACGATGGCGCACGTACGGCGCATCGGACCCAGCACCGCCACCTGCGTCGACCCGGTGTCGGGGTTGCTGCGCGACAGGTCGAAGGACCGGATGCCCCAGGTGATCGCGGCAATGTTCACCAGGTCGCTCAGTTGAACGATGCGGCTCATGTGGGGATCACTCCCCCGCGCTTGAGCTGCTCGGCGAACTGGCGCAGCGAGGCATTCACGATGGACTGCGTCGTCGCGATGATCGACGCCTTGTCCGAGCGCGAATCAATGTGGTTGTTCAGGACCGGCGCGAACGTGAGGCCAGCGCTCTGGGCATCGGGATCGGCGGCGCGGTTGTAGCGGGCCGGGGTGATCTTCTCGCCCTTGTGGACCACCGCGAGCATGTCCTGCGGCACGTAGTTGGTGCCCGTGTCCATGCGCGGGGCGTTCATGAGGGCGCTCACGTCGAAACCCTTCGCTGCGCCCAGGCCAGCCACGGCGCCATCGAGTCCCGCCTGCGTGGCGGCGCTGTAGCCTCCACCGCTCACCAGCCCGAGCACGCCACCGAGGGCCTTGAGCGTGGAGCCGAACATGCCCGAGCCCGATCCGCCCTGCACGAGGTCGCCGAACATCGCGCGGGACAGCGAAGCCGCGGCGGCCTCTGCGGCCATGCGTAGCAGCAGCTGCAGCCAGGCTTTGCCGATGTTGTCGAATTGGCCCGTGACGGCGTCATACAGGCCCTGGCCGATCTGGTCCTGAATGTTGCCGGCCGCGCGCTTGGCGAACTCGTCGGCCTCGGTGCCGAGACTCTTGAGCGCCTTCTCGCCCTCCTGATAGGCACCCCATGCACCGGCGACGGCGCGCGTGTACGTCTCCTGATCCAGGGCGCCCGAGGCCAACAGGCCATTGAGCTTCTCGACCTCGGCCGCGTAGGACTCCAGGGGCGTGCGCACCTGATCCATGATGCGGCGGCCCTCTTCGAGCTGTTTCTGCCAGGCGCTTTCGCGCTCGGTGCGTTCCTTCTCTTCGCGCTTCGTGCGGTCCTTGCGTTCCTCGGCCGCATCCAGCTCGGCGGCGGCGCGGAGTAGCTGCTGCTTGGCCGCCTCGGTGACGGTGCCGCCGTCATTGCGGATGCGCTGGATTTCGGCGAGCGTCTGCTCGACCTGGCTCAGCTGCTGGGCCTTCTCGACCTGCTTCGTGAGCGTTTCGAGGTAGCGCTTTGCGGCGGCCTCGGGGTCTTTCGTCTTCTCGTCCTTGCCGGCCTTGGCGCCGCCACCCGCGCCCGGGCCCTTGATGGCCGGCGCCTCGGCCTTCGACGGCAGCGGGGCGACCTCGTCGGCGAAGCCCTTGAGTGCACCGGACGCCTGCGCGGCGCGGGCCTGCGCCTCCGCGATTCGCGGGCGCAGCTTGTCGAGGTTGCGCTGGTTCTGCGCCACGTTCTCGCCGCGGGAAATGGCGGTCTGGTAACGCTCGGCCATCTCCACCAGGCGCGACACGTGCGCGGCGGCGCCGTCGGCCTCGGCCTTCATCTTGCCGAAGTCGTCCGTGCCCAGCACCAGGGCAATGCGGCTCTTCGCGTTGGCGAAGGTGATGAGGTTGGCGGCACCGCGGATCGCGGCCGTGGAAGCCGCGGTAAGCCAGCCCGTGAGCGTCTGGAATGCGGCTTTCGTCTCGTCGGACTCCAGGGTCCTATTGAGGCCCTCGACGGTGTCCTTGAGCTGCTTCATGGACCCGCTGTCGCCGGTCATGAGGCTGTCGATGTTGTTGCGCAGCGCGGCAATCGCGCCGCCGAACGTGTCGCGGGCGGCCTTGGCGGCGCCGCCATAGCTGGACTCCAGCGCCTGCAGGATGATCCCCTGCGCCTCGGCCGTCTTGCCCGTGGCCTCCAGCTGCTTGACCAGTTCCTTCTGGTCGTCTGTGAAGCGGAAACCCTGTTTCGACAGGGCGGTCAGCCCCTGGCTCGGGACGTCCAGCGCCTTGCCGATGGTCTCGGCGGACTGGTTGAGGTCCATCCCCAGCCGGGCCGACATGTCGATGACGGCCTGCATCGCGCGCGGCACCTGCTCGCCGACCACGCCCGTGTAACTCAGGAGGCGCGTCTGCGCCTTGTTGATATCGCCGTCACTGAAAACACTGTTCTTCTGCAGCTCCGACGCCATGTCGTTGAGCTGATCGAGCGACCAGCCGGCGGCCTCGCCCGTGGAGCGCAGCACGGCGGCGAGCTGCGCCTGCTCCTGCTCGGCATCACGGGTTTCGTTCAGAAACTTCGTCATGACGGTGGAGACGGACAGGCCCGCGAGCGCACCGGCGAACACGGCCTGCAGCGAGCCGATGCCGGAAATCACGCTGTCGACGTCGCGACTGAGGGAGTCGAAAGCCCCCTTCGTCGCGTTCTTGGCCGTCAGCAGGATGGAGATTTCAGCGGTCATCGCGCCGCCCTTCCCGTGCTCACCTGGGCAGTCATCGGCGTCTGTTGGCCTGGCTGGCCCGCGCGAGTGCGAGCACGTCCCGCCCCTTCGTGACGCGGCGCACCGAGCCCCCGCCGCTCACTGCACCAGGCACGGGCGAATCCGCCCACGGATCGGGCGCTATGAAGTCCGACGCGAGCCATGGCCGGCGCACACCCTTGCGGGTGGACGGGCCCTGATAGACCGCCGCCAGCAGCTGGGCATGCCGCAGCTGCGCCACACGGGGATGCAGCTGCTCCGCTTTCATGATGACTCGCCAATGCTCGAACTCCTGCGCACTCAGATTGCGGCCCACCAGGGCGGCCACCGTGCACCCCAGCAACTGCGCGAGCGTGTACGCGTCGCGCAGTGCGGGGTGCTCCCTCAGTTTTTTTCTGCGTCCTCCGCCGAGCCATTGAGCCGGCGCGCGACGTTGAACAGGTGCAGCACCTCGTCCCGGTGCCGCACGCCGAAGACGTTCCATTCGGCATAGGTCTTGAGGGGCTGGCCGTCCGCATCCAGCACCTGGCGGGCGAGCGTGCGCACGGTCTTTTCGACGGCCGCGCGGACAGCGGCGACCTGCTCGTCTTCGCCCGCGCGGGGCTTCTCGCGCGAGGCCAGGACGTCGTCGGCCAGAACCTCGGTGAAGAGCGCGCCGCGCACGATGACTGGGCCGAGGGTGGCCGAAGCGACCTCTTCGGCCGGAACGCCATCCGGCACGCCGGGTAACGACACGGCTCCCGCTGCACCGACCACGCCCATTGCCGCCGTCCGCGCGTCGGCTTCCTCCGCGACCGCATCGCGGACCCTTATTGACTTCGTCATTGCGTCAGTCCTCCCCGTCGGCGCCGGCCACGGTCGCCAGCGGGCCACGCACGTTGACCTTGATCGGCGTCGTCACGGGCTGACCCGACGCACCGCCCGGGGCCATCGAGGCACTCGGCATCCCCGCGAAAAGCAGCGTCGTGCCATCGGCCCAAGTGAAGCGCACGGCGCAGGTGCTGCGCGCGCGGGCCGCGGCCTTGAGCGCGACGAGCGCGGGATCGGTGGGCACCCACAGCGAGCCGAAGGAATACACGATGGGCGCCGGCTTGCCCGGGACCGAGTGATCGGGGCGCGGGTGAATGGTGTTGATCGCCACATCGGGCGCCTCGCCGCCGCTGGGCGTGATCTCCTGCAGCGTCTCAGCCTCGGCGCCGAAGGTGATCAATTGCACCGTCGAGCCTTCGGCGATTGAGCCGCGAAAGCCCGTCGAATCGACGCCATGCAGCGTGAAGCCGTCGGCGCTCGGGTCGGCCACCAGGCCCACGGCGTAGTCCAGCGCGCCGATGCCGCGCGTGCGCACGAACACCGCGGCGCCGGCCTCGAAGCCATGGCCGGCACATTGAATGAGGGTGGCGGCGCCCTTGGTGACGCCGGTGATGGCCTTGGCGGCGCCGCGGTCGGTCTGCACCGCGACGCTGACGTCCGCCCAGATTTGCACGTCCATGTGCGCTCCGATCAGGAAGGTTGATCCGGCGCCTCGCGCCGGAGAAGAAAGTAGGTGACGGTCCACAGCTGCTCACGCGCGGCCATGGGCGTTTCGCCACCGTCGAAAGGCATGTGTCGGCTCGCGAGCAGCCGCATGCGGTTGGCTTTGACGGCCTTGAACTGGGGCGAGCCGAGCACCCGCTCCAGCTGCAGGCCCAGCTGCCGCGCCTTCGCGGGTGCGTCCGCGTCGTCGGCGACCACGGCCCGCAGCAGCACGCGGAAGCGCCGCTGCTCGGCCCGGCCAGCGACCGGCGGGTCCACCTCTTCGCCCTGCTCGTGCTCACGGATCAGGACGGCGGGCAGCTGACCCGCGCCGAGGGCGCGGGCTCGGTCCAGAAAGACGTTGTCGCCAGCATCGGTGACACCGACCAGGCCGGCCCGCACCGCTTCGAGGATCTGTTGCTGTGCGTGCATGTCAGCGGCCCAGGTCGGCGGCTTGAGATAGACGGACCGTGACCCAGCCCGAGGCATCGGGCGTGAGGCCACCGGCCACGTACCACGTCACGCCGTCGATCACGAGCGCCGAGTCCATGGCGAGGCTCGGCGCCTTCGCCAGGTCGAAAGAGGCCGTGGGCCCGGTGGACTCGACCATGCCGTCGAAGACAGCCGGCATGCGCTCGAAGACGACGCCGAAGGGCTCGCCGCCGTCGACCTGGGCGACGGCGTTCGCCAGCAGCGCCGCTGCGCCGCCATTTACCAGGCGTTCGATGCCCGCGAAGGGAGCAACGATGTTCACGATGCCGTGTCCGCTCAGGTCCGCTTCGCGCGCAGCAGCATGCCCGGGCGAGTGCACATGAACAGGGGATAGCTGTAGATCTCGGGCCGCACCCAGGCTTGGCGTTCCTTGTCCTCGACCACGATGGCATAGACATCCTGGCCGGGCGTGTTCACGAACGGCAGGAACTCGGCCGGCGAGAACGCCTGCACGAAGGCGCCCGGGGCGTTCACGGGGAAGAACTTGCATTTGTCGGTGCCGATGGCCACCGTGGCGTTGTCGTCGGTGCCGCGGTAGTTGATCCAGGTGATGTCGCCATAGGTGAACGAACTGAACACCCGACCCACGGCGCCGCGCAGGTCGGCGGCCTCCTGCTGGTTCAAGTAGGTACTGCGGACCTCGGCGTGGCTGGTGAGCTGGTCGAAGAACGCATCGCCGCACAGGCCCACCACGGACGTCTGCGGATTCCACGCACCCTGCGCGGCCCGCTGCATGCTGCGCACCACCTGATTGCACTTCGTGCGCACGGCGCCGGATTGCGGGTTGGCGGCGTCGAGGTCGAAATCGATCTCGCCCGGCTGCTGAATGCCGAAGGCGTCGAACCAGTTCCAGAGCGTGGAGCCGTCAGCGTCGACCACCACGCCCTGGATCGCGCCCAAGCGCATGTTCTCGTGCGTGAGGTCGACGGCGGCGCGCAGGCCCGTCTCGCCGCTCATGATCTCGGCCACCTCGTTCTGCACCATCTGCAGCTCGCTGTCCGTGCCGAAGGCCCGGATGCCGTCGATTTCGTGCGCGTAGAGCGTGTGCCCGCGGGCGATGCGGACGGTGCGGAAGTCGCGAAGGTTGCGCTTCTCGCGCTCGCCTTCGCTAATCGGGGCTCCGCGCTCGCTGGTCTGGATCAGCGACAGCACGCCGCCCTTGTCCTCGACCGACACCGTGGGCGTGCGCACGCGCTTGGTCGTGAACAGGTTCAGCGAGCCGAGGAAGTTGGGTTTGTAGGGAGCGCGCTGCACCGCGGCCGACATCTCGACCATGTGGAATGCGCGCTGACGGAAGACGTCCATGTGGGCCATCTGGGTTCCTTTTGTGATGGAAGAGAGAAGCCGCGCGGGATCAGCGCGCGACGATGCCGAGGGCGGCGAGTTGGGCCAGGGCGGCGGCCTTCTCGGGAGCGCCGATGCCATCGGGCCAGGCCAGGGCGGCGCCGTGGACCTCGGTGTCGCGGCTGTTCACGACGCCCGGACGGTCGCCCGCGGTGGCGTCGACGGCGTCGAAGAGGACGGCAGCAGCGGTCTCGCTACCGTCATGGGCGGCCGGGTCAAGGACGGTGAACTTGCCCGAGGCGGTGACCTTGCCCAGCACGGCGCCAGCCGGATAGACGGCGCTGGCCACGAGGGTGACGGTGTCGCGCGAGCGAGTGCCGTTGGCCTCGCTGACAAGGTGCTCGGCCGCGTGGCGGCCTTCAACGAAAACGGTCATGGGAAATGACTCCAGAAGGGGAATGAAGACGGGGGCCGAATCAGCGGCCGGCCGGGCTGATGCGGAAGGCGCGGTCCCAGGTGGCGGACACGGCGCCGGGCTGCTCGGCCTGCGGTGCAGCACCTTCGACACCGCTGACGGCGGGATTGCCGATGGCGGCCATGGCGCGGGCGAACTCACCCCCGCCTGCAGCCGCCGCGGCTGCGGCCGGGATGGCTGCGGGCACCGCCGAAGCGGCCGGACCCGCTGCGCCGAGGATGGCCGTCGACTGGTCGGCGCTCAGCCCCGTCGCGATGCACTGCAGCGCGAGCGGCATATGCGCTGCGGCCAAGGCATGGCCCAGGATGGCCGTGACGCGGGCACGCTCGCCCTGTGCGCCTTCGGCACGGGCGCGCTCGATGTCCGCAGCGCTGACCGAGCTGGCCGCCGGGTTGTTGGAATGGGCGGACGGGGCGCCGCCCTGCTCTTGGGAATTGCCGCTCATGGAAGCTCCTGTGGTGAGGGCGGTTGCGACGCGGGCACCAGGCCCGGCGGGATACGACCGCCCACGCAGGGCGGCCAATTCGGTGAGGAGCTGATCGGCCGTGGCGACGCGGTCTGCCAAGCGCGCGTCCACGGCGGCAGCGCCGCGGAAGACGGCGGCGCGGGTGCCGCGCACCTGCTCGGCCTCGATGCCGCGGTGCTTGGCCACGGCGTCGACGAACATCGTGTAGAGGCCCTCGACGTCGGCCTGCAGTGCGGCGCGCACTTCCTTGGGCAGCGGCTCATAGGGGTTGCCGTCAACCTTGTGGTCCCCCGCGAAGATGTGCGTGACGGCCACACCGTCGTTTTGCAGCGCGCGGGAGAAGTCCACATGGCGCATGACGACGCCGATGGAGCCTGCATAGGCCGTGGACGTGATGGCGACTTCGTCGGCGGCACTGGCGGCCAGGTAGGCGGCGCTCGCGGCGAGGTTGTCGGCGATGGCGCGCATGGGCTTGCGACCGCTCATGTCCTGCATGCGCTCGGCCAGCTCGAAGGCGCCGGCCACTTCGCCGCCGGGCGAGTCGAAGGCCAGCAGCACGGCGTGGACGTCGGCATTGCCCATGGCGTCTTCGAGATCGGCCGCAATCTGGTTGTAGCCCAGCAGGAAAGAGCTGTCGGCCATGACGAACTGCGAGCGGTGCACGAGGGCACCCTGCACGCCCAGGACGGCAACGCCATCGGTGACCATGTAGCCGCGCTCCGCGCGGGCACCCTTGCGGGTGCTGAACATGGCAGGCGCCGGGGCCTCGGCGCTCGCGACGGCCGCGGCAGCGACTGGCGCGAGCGGCGAACCCAGCAGGCGCTGGCCCAGGCCCGAGACGATGGCGTCCAGCTTCTGCGGATGAATCAGCAACGGCGTGTTGAACACGCGCGAAGCGAGATGGGGGTAGTGGTTCATTGGGGGAGGCCCTCCGCTTCGGCGTCCTCGGGCAGCGCCTCGGTGTCGTCTGGCTCTGCGGCCGGCGATGCAGCAGCGGGCGCGGCCGGCTCAGGAATGCCACGCGCGGCGCGCATGCGGCGCTCCAGCGCGAGCTGGTCCATGATTTCTTCGTAGTCCCAGCCCTGTTCTGCGCATTCCTGCTCCAGGGTGGAGATGCCGGCGGCCATGCGGATCTGCGCCGCGTTGGCTTCCTTGACCGGGTCCACCCAGCCACGGCCGCCAAAGATGAAGCGGCAACGCGAGAAGGCATAGCGCTTCGCGTAGAAGTCCGGGGCTTCGACCAGGCCGGAATTGATGGCTTCTTCGAGCCACAGCTCATAGATGGGCCGCAGCCAGTAATCCATGAGCCAGCGGCGTCGGCCGTGGAAGTAGCGCCAGGCTTCCAGCAGCGCGGCACGGGCGCTGCTGTAGTTGGTCTTGCTGAAATCCTTCAGCAGCAGCTCATAGGGGAGATTGAGGCCCGCGGCGACGTGCCGCAACACGGCCAGCATGAACGCCTCGAAGGCGGCGTTGGGCCGGCCCGGCGTGAAGCTGGAGACCTTGGCGCCCACGGGCAGCGGAATGATGGCCGCGCCCTGCATGCGGCGCAGGTTGCGCGCCTGCTTGACGGACTCGCCCCACGCCGCGCGCGGATCCTGCCCGAAGAGCGCACCGGCCGATTCCTCGTCGAGGTTCGACTCAAGAAAAGCCGCTACCAGCGAATTGGCGACGCTGGCCTCCAGCTCGTTGCTGGAGTATTTGCCGGCCATGTGGAATTCGCGCATGACCGCGGCAACGATGGGCTTACCGCGCGACTGGCCCGTGCGCTCCTTGTCGTGCAGGTGAAGGACGCGGCGGCGGCCCCAGGCGGTGAACGCGGGGATGCGCTCCCATTCGTCGGCGCCGGAAGCCCATGCACCCATTGCATCGCCCGGATGGCTGCGACGCACGTTGTAAAAGGTCGGCGCGCCGTACCGGTCGAACTCGATCCCGCCGCGGATGTGCGGCATGGCCGCCATGGCCGGCGGCGTGGCGAGCCGGTCGGACTCCACCAGCATGATGCGGGTCGCCCACGAGCTGCCCGAGCGCGGCAGCCACAGCGGCAGGCCCAGGCCGTCGCCGTTGACCATGCTGCCGCTTAGCGCCTGCAGCGTGAGGCCGAGCAGGTTGAGCGAGCGGCCGGCATCGCATTCCGTGGTCTCGGCCCAGGACCGGAAATGGGCCTCGGTGTTGTTGCCCCACTCCCGGGCCTTCTCGCGGGACCATCCGAGCAGCCGGTAATCGGGCGTGGACGAGAGGCGCAGCACCGCGCCGACGATGTTGTCGCGCAGCGTCTGGATGCCGCCGGCCATGAGGCCGTTGTTTCGCGTGAGGTCGCGCGAGCGGGCCGTGAGAAGGTCCAGGTCCGGCAGGAGGTCCGCATCCGCGCTGCCGCCGCCCGGGTGCCAATCGAACATTGCATGGTCATGGCCGGCCGCATGGTGAGCGGCCATGCTGGGGCTAGACGCAGCCCCGGACTCAGGCACAGCGAGGGAAACGCTTCGACCGAAGCGCTTTGCACGGCGGCCCATCGTCATACGAGGTAGATGGGGCCGCGCAGCGGTACGCCAGCGCGACGATTCAGCTCGGCATCGATATCCGCCAGCTCGCGGCGCAGCTCATCGGTGCGCTGCTGGTACTGGACGCCTCGGCCGTTAACCGTCGCCGAGGTGGGGCCCGTCAGGCGCTCGTGCAGCGAAGCGAACAGCTTGCCGCGAAGCTGCTGCAGTTCTTGGTCGGTTGAATGACGATACAGGCCCATCCATGGATGAGACCTGATGCGGCGAGCCAAGTCACAGAGGCAAAGTCACAGACAGTTGTCCAAGCTAACTGCCTAAGCGCCACTCAGTTATGGGAGTTACGCCTCAAGCCAACATCACTGGTTAGGAAACTGCATGCTGACGCGCACGCGTCCCGAGTTAGATGCAATGCTGATCTTGCCGCCATGCGCGTCCACGATCTGACGACAGATGAACAAGCCCAAACCTAGATTCGCCTGCTGGCCGTGAAAGTCCCTGCGCGTCGCTTTGAACGGCTCGAACAGGTTGGAAAGCTCATGTTCCGACAGATGACCATCGTTGGACACCTCGACCACCAATTGACCCTCCGCCCCCCGCACCGCCACATCGACCGTTTCGCCAGAGCCATGCTGTGCCGCGTTAGAAACCAGGTTCGCTACGGCTTCCCGCAGTCGAGAGGCATCGACCATGGCCTCGCCCGGCTCGACAAGGGACAGTTCAATGCGTCTGGACGGAAACGCAGCGCGGAGAATCTGAATCTCATCCTCCATGGCCACAGCTATGTCTACGTCCGTTTTCCGAAGCGACATTGGAGAGCCAGGACGATTGCTTGCGTACTCAAGCAGTGAATCGAGCATGCTGCCGATGCGTTTGCTTGCCCGGGCGATGACGGCAGTGTGGCGAGCTACGTCCTCTTTTGCCTTGAGCCGCAGCAATTCTGCAGTCAGCGCAATAGCGTTTAGCGGGGCCCGCAGGTCGTGCCCGATCACGCCAAGGAAAATTCGTCGCCAGTACTCCACCTGTTCCTCAAACCGTTCAATCGACTCCATGAGAGCCTGATCGATGGTCTCGTTGAAGCGCATCAGATCGTCCAGATCCTCAGGCTGAGGCCCGCATTCGTCTCGCCACAGTCTCAGCACACACGCACGCAATGTTCGGTACTCCGCGGCAAGTTCAACCACGGTGAGTCCGTCCCTCGCGCGTGCTGCTCCATGATCTTGGGCCGCAGTCATGGGCTCCGCAGCGTCTTGAGCACCATCAGGTTCTCCCGCTTCTGTCCTACCCTCGACCGCATGCATCCGCATGACAATTTCGTCCAGGCACTCCCTGAAGTGGTCTCGTACTTCTGCTCGTGAAGCGCGCGCCAGTGCCGGCAGCGCTTGAGCAAACTGCACAGCCTCTTCCAAGATGTCGTCGGCTCGAAGGGTGATGAACTCTGAAAGTCGCATCTTGGTTGGTTTTGAGGCACTCATGAACGACTTTCACATCCTTGTTGTCGATGATGATGAGGATACTGCTCAACTGCTCAAGTTGATCCTCCAGGACACTATTGAACATTGCACCGTCGGTGTTGCATACGATGGTGTTGAGGCTATCGAGTCTGTCCGGCGAACTCTGCCAACATTTGTCGTCTTCGACCTCGAGATGCCCCGCATGGATGGCGAGGTGGCAGCCAATCACCTGTTGAAAGAGCTGGGCGCGAAGGCTCCGATGCTGTTGGCCGTCTCGGGCAATGCACTCCGCGTCGATGGATTGCGGCTTTCGGGACCCTTCACGCACTGCTTTACGAAACCCTTGGACCTTGAGAAGCTGATAGGTGTCCTGTCCGCACCAAGGTGTTAAGGCGCTTCGAGGTGACCACGGGCCAGGACGCGGCGGACAGTCCGTTCAGAGGTATGAAACTCACGGGCGAGCTGGCGGGCGTTGCGGCCGTCAAACTGCGCGCGGATCTGTTCATCCCGCGTACGCCGCGCTGAGATGCTGAGCCGGGGCACGTACAGCTGCGCTCCTCCAAGCCGCTCGGCGAGACGCCGCATGAACGTCGTCGCAGCCTCGTTCGACCACTGAGCACCATACTGCACTGCGACGGAACGAGCTTCGTCTTCGATGATCGCCAGTGGGTCGTCAGCAGGAATAGGCAATCGTTTCATAGCGCGATGGGGTCGAATAGAAGGTCTTCAGCGGCGTTGTGCCGCTGAGGCGAAGTCTGAAGCGGCAACGGCTTAGGATCTGAGTTAGCTGATGCGTCAGGGTGCCTGGCTGACAACATGTCTGACGCGAACAGATCTTTGGCAGGCTGCAGAGCAGCTTCGAGCTTGACCCATCGCTCCTGCGGCCAGCGGTCCAGTCCAAGACCGAGAGCCGCATGCAGCGCGTAGTTGCGGTTGTCGAGCTGCTCATTGCGTGGCCGTCGCTTCACCCATCGATAGGCATCGCGTCCATTGAGCTTTGCGAGCACGCGCTGCTCTGCCGTAAGCTGCTCGAAGAAGTCGCGGGGTAGCTCGTTAGAGAAATGCACGTAGCCTGGGCCCGGCTGGTCAATGGCGAGCTGTCCGAGCAACAGGTCCTTAGCCGCGTCCGTGCCCACGCGCCATAGCTTGATGCCCCTCGCGATCTTGCGTCCCCGCCAGTTCACTTCCTGCAGGCTGCTGGGCCCGAGGATGCTGATGGCCTCGTTCCCATCGCCCTTGATGGCCCGCAGCTGCGGCAGGACGTGCTGTGCCTTGCTGACCCAGTTGTAGACCGCCTGCGTCTGGTCCGAGCTGTCGATGCTGATGGCACTCAGGCCCAGGCTGCCGCCGTGCCAGTCCTGCCGATAGCGGCGCTGCAGCTGCGCGGTGACAGCCGCCCATTCCTCGTCCACCGCCGGATTTCCCTCAATCACGACGACGTCGATCACCCAGGACTCCAGCCCCCTGCCCCATCCCCATACCGTGATTTCCCAGCGGTTGCGCTGCACGTCGACGCCGGCCGTGAGCACCAGGCAGCCCACCGGCACCGTCTGCAGCTTGTAGGGCTCGGCGCGGGCCTGCAGGACGTGCTCATCGGTGCGCTCGCCGGCCAGTTCCCACGTCTCGCCCAGCGTCTCGTTCACGAAGAGCTGCATGGGGCCGGCGTCGCCCTTCTCCAGTGCCCTCAGGCCGTTCTCGAATTCCTCCACGATGTCGGACCACGCGCGCTGCGGGCTGTACGCCGTCCAGACGTGCACGGCCAGGCTGCGCGGTGGGCGGCAGGGCGTGCCGGCGCTGTCGCGCCAGGTGCGGTCGGTCCCGTAGCGCTTGCCGGTTCGCTCGCACACCCACTCTCCCTGCTGCGGCATGCCGCCGCGAAGGTAGTCGGCCTGCGTGATGGATTCATGGCAGTGCGGGCAGACGTGGTGCACCGTCTGCGGGTGCCCGCGGTCCCACTTGAAGCCGTGGCGTTTATCTTTGCCGCCCCACATCAGCGGGTGATCGGCGCCGCAGTGCGGGCACTCGATGTGAAAGCGCACGAAGCCCTCGGCCTCGTTGGCCGCGTCCTCGATGTGGCACAGCCCTTTGAGCAGCGGCGTGGAGCCGCACACGAGCTTCGGATACGGCGCGCCCTCCAATCGGCCGCGAGCCAGGCCGCGCGGCGGGCCGGCCTTCTCGATGCTGCGGTCAAACTTGCTGATCTCATCGAGGATGGAAACGGCCACCGTGATTCGGCGAAACGCGCGCGCGGCCTTGCCACCGAGCAGGTGCAGGACGCTGTCCCGGAAGCTCTTGAGCTTGATCGTCTCGTCATTGGGGCCCTTGCCGCGCTTGCGGGCCTTGTTGACCGCGGCCACGCCCGTCTGCGGATCGAGCAGCGGGTCAATCTCGCTCTTGACGTAGCTGTCCCGGTCGTCGTCCGTGGGCTGCCACAGGGCTTGCTTCCGGCGGCGGTGCGCGATGTTGTAGCAAACGAAGGCGGTGATCATCTTCGTGTAGCCGACGCGCTTGGCCTTCATCACGTCAAGTTCCTCAATACGGTCATCGCTCATGAAGTCGAGGATGCCGACCTGAAAGGCCCAGGCGAGCCAGGCGCCCTTCGTGTGGCTGCTTTCACCGGCCAGCTTGAATTCGTCCTGGGCCCAGTCGCCCAGTCGCTGCGGCGGGTCGGCGCGCAGGCTGTCGAGGCCCAGGCGGACGGCGGCCTTGATGGCCTCGGCCGTTTCCGGATGAAGCGTGGGAGGATTAAGACTCATGGCCTGTCGCGTCCGGTAGACCGGCCCAGCGGTCGTCTTCTTCTTGCTGCAACTCTTCTTCCGCCGCCATCATGGCGTCGACCTCTTCGGCGACGAGGCGCTCGGTTCCGCGGATCCATTCGTTGCGCGCGTGCGCGACCACCTGCAGCACGGCGACCTTCGCCTCGTCCGGCAGGTCGGGCACGGCCTTGCGCAGCGTGCCCTCCAGCTGATCGAAGCGGTCGACCACGGCGCTGGCAGCGCGCGCAAGCACATCGGCCAGCAGACCCACGGCGGCGAACTCACGGCGGGCCACTTGGTTCTTGATGGCCTGGCCGATGCGCTGCTCCCGCGCGAGGGCAGCGCGCTCCTGCACGAGGTCGAGGCCGCCGGCCTCCGCGCCTGCACGGCCGGCCGCCTGATCGCGCAGGCGCTCGCAGTAGCCGAGCAGCCAAGCCGATGCCGTATCGCCGCGGGCAATGACGCCCTCGCTCACAAGCTGACTCACGCGCGCCTCGCTGACGCCGATGAGCTGAGCGAACTCAGCCTGGGATATGGGCTGGTCCAACAGTGGGATGACCTTCACTTAACCCCCTTAGGAACATCGGTGAACAGTCCGAGGCCGCGGTGCGAATTACCCGCACTGGTGACCCCACAGGAGGGACCCGTGCCGGACCGGTCCGCGTGGCGGACTGGTTTTGCAGCCTCGGCGGCCTCGGCCATGGAACACCGCGCGGTGTTCCACGCGAAACGTGATCGATGCATGTCGGTGTCTTTCATCAAACGCCCGCCACCTGACGGATGCGGTAGCGCATGCGCCGGGCCAGCACATCACTGGCCTGCGCCTTCGATGCGATGTTGTCCATGCTGATGCGCGGCCGGTAGCCGGCCAGGCGCACAAACAGCAGCACGGGTGCCACATCGCTGTCATGGGTGCCACGCGCGGCCCACACGCCCGGGGCCAGGTGGCGGCCTCGCCCACCACGCAGCCGGCCATAAGCCACGAAGTAGCGAACGCCGAGCGTGGTCTGGTAGACCTTGCGATTGGCGATGGAGCCGATGCCCTGCTGATTGCGCAGCTGGGCCTTTCGGCGGTCGGTCATGTTGGCCCGGTAGCCCTGCTCATTGCTGGCCTGCAGGTAGCTGATGAGCTGCGAGAGGAAGGCGCCGCGCAGGTTGCCGCGGCCGTCGTCGCTGCCGGGATAGGGACGCTCGGGGATGGCCGTCTGCATGCCCGCGGGCAGGATGCCGGCGCGGCGCAGTGCGACCTCACTGCGTTTGTCGGCCCGGCGCCCGCCGAACTCCTGCGCCTGGAGCACGTGCTGCGGATCAACGCCGATCTTGCCGCCCGGCGTCCACACGCCCCGCGCATCGAGCGTGGGGATGATGCGGGCCGTGAGGTTTTCCGGCGTGGCCTGCAGCACCTTGGGCGAGCGTGCGACGAACGGTGTTGGCCGGTCGAAGGCGCTGGTGAGCGCGGCGACCATCACGCCCCGCACCTTGAAGGCCGTATCGTTGATGGCGGCCGCCTGCGCCGCGGCGAACTGCGGACCGGTGAGCCGGTCGGCCAGGTGGCGGACCTTCTCGTCCACCGTCACGGAGGCGTCAATGCGCATGGTTGCCTCCCTTTGCCTCGCGGGCCCGGCGCACGGCCGATGCGTAGACCGGGAAGGCCCGGCCGCAGCCAGCCTGGAAAGCGCCCTCGTCCCATCGGCCCAGGCCCAGGGCCTCGCCCATGGCCTCGATGCCGCTGCGCGTGGCGTCCCAGGGGGCGCCCGGTGTCGCTCCCGCCGCGGCTGCCACTGCTGCAGGCACCGGCGCCTCGTCGGTCCATCGGCGCCCGTGCAGCCAAGACGACAGCATGGGGATCAGGTGATCGCGTCCTTCGCTGCGCAGCCGCTGCCACTCTGCGCCGCTGGCCTGTGCCTCTGCAGCGGCCAGGATCGTCTGGCGCAAGGCTGCGTCCGGTGCCAGGGCCACCCAGGCCCGCCGGGCACGCTCCAGAGCCTTGCGGCGTGGGTACATCGCGACGAGGACCTCGAAGTCGGCTGCAGATGCTGCAGCTTCGGCATCTGCCGGGCCGGTCTCCGTGGAATTGCGATGGGACGTGTGCGCGCCCTCCGCGACAGCGGGGGGCAAGGGGGGTTTTGATTCCTTGATGGTTCTATGACGATTAGTGTCCGCGTGGCGGACTGGTACCGGTCCGCGTGGCGGACGGGTCCCGTCCGTGTGGCGGACCGGTACGCCTGGCGGACCGGTTCGCGTGGCGGACTGGTTTGGCGCATTCAATGACGGCTCGCCCGCTGCGTTTGCAGCGAATTTCTCGGGTTCAACCCAGTACGTCGTCTTGCGCCCGTTGGTCCGGTTGGCACGCACGATGCCCACCGACTCCAGCCAGCCAATCGCTTCGATCACCGCCGTCCTGCCGTAGCAGGTCCGCTCACACAGCCGCTCGATGCTGGGCCAGCAGAAGCCCTCATCGTTCGCCATGTCGGCCAGTGCGATGAGCACGGCCTTTGGGGGCGGTCGCATGGTCAGGGGCCAGCACAGGCCCATGATTCGTGTACTCACGTGCCGGCGCTCACAGTTCTGCAGGTGGCGGCGCGGGGCGCATTCGGCCGCGCAGCATCGCCAGCGCGTGGCCCACGGTGGCAATCAGCTCCTGGGCCATCGCCTCCGCGCGCCGGATTTCGTTGCGCGTCACCCTGCCCTCGCCCACCAGTACCGCGTCAGCCACGGCACGCGCGAAATCGGCCTCGGCCATCTGCAGGCGCATGACGGCCTCGACCGGGTCGCCGCCGATCTGGTCGGGCGTGGCGCGGGTACACACGAAGCCCAGCGCCGCCGCCATGGCGTGCAGGACGTGGGCTTGGCCGGTGAACAGCTGCGCATCGACCAGCTCGCGCGGACGCAGGAAGTGCGTCGTGTTGTTGGGGTTGGCCTTGTGGGTCAGCGTGCCCACGGGCATGCCCAGGCGCGGGGCCAGGGACTCGACGCCGCCCGGGCCGCCATGAACGACGTGATAGACCGCGTCGTCAATCGACATCGGGCCGCCCGTGTCGGGCGAGCCCCGTCCGTCGACATGGCTTGCGCCGCTCGACATCGTGAAACTCATGTGCACAGAAAGGACTCCCCCAGATGAGCACAGACACACCGCAGCACGACAGCAACGCGCCCACGGTTGAAGATCGGCTTGACGCCTTGGAATTTGTGGTGGGGCAGCTCGCGCTGTCCGTCGAAGTGGAGTGCGCCGCCTTGCGGGCACACCAGGGCGCGCCTGCAACCCGCAGCGCTGACGCGACGGACGAAGACGGGGACGCCGAGCCCTTCACGGTGGACGGGCTGCGTAAGTGGCTGGAGTTCTGCGTCCAGCGGATGGAGGCGCACGGCAGCGCTTCCAAGACGTTACAGCTGGCGATCCAGCAGAGCACGCGAAGCGTCTGCAGCTTCGACCTCCCACGCGATAGAGGCGCCGCACCACTGGGGCGAGGACCAGCAATCTAGACATGAAGGCCCATGGCGTCCCGCTGCCGCCCTTCCTCGAACGCGACGGACGCGCTCCCGAGCTCAACCAGCTCAGGCCATATCGCCTTCCAGTCGTCCGGCCATAGGTCCCGCCGCGTGACGAGCCCATGGCATGCCGACTCGATGGCCGCGCCGTAGCGCACAGGCAGCTTGCGGCTGCCGTCGCGCCAAAAGCACACAGCCTGCGTCGTCACGCCCAGTCGACGGGCAACCTCGGCCGGCCCACCGCCCGCCTCGATTGCTCTTGCGATTGCATCCATCAGCAAATTCTACAACTGTAGAAATTTGGCTGTCTACATCTGTCCTTCTCTGTAGATCAACACATGTATACCGTGCGCCTCATGTCTTCTCTCGGCAGTCAAATCAGGCGCTACCGCACCACGCTCGGCTGGACGCTTGAACAGCTCTCCGAGCTGTCCGACGTAGACGTCGGAACCATCAGTGCGCTGGAGAAGCGAAACAGCACGCGGTCCCAGTTCGGGCCTGCGCTGGCCCGAGCCTTCGGGCTGACGCTGGAGCAGCTGCTGGACACCGAGCAGCTGCATCTCGACACCAAGGCAGACGGCACCTATGTGGTGCGTGCAAAGTCCGCGGGCCCGCGCGCAGCAGCACCTGTGAGCGCCCTCGCTTCCGCGCGTGGGGCGTGGCCCTTCGAAAGCGTGTCGGAGCAGGATTGGCGCCGCCTCGGCGAGCGCGACCGGCTGCTGGCTGAAACATACGTCCGGGCGTTGGTGGACGCTGCGCGCGCGCACAGCAAGCGACAGGCGAACGCATCCCGCGCGTAGACCATCGAACGTGGTCGCGCTCGCGCAGCACCGCCAACGTAAGGCGGCGCAAAGCAACAGGGATTGATTGCCGCCCTACCCCGCGCGGGGGCAGATAGGCGGCGGGCAGGCTACCGGCGCGGCTGGCCGGTGCCTGTCATGGGCACTGTGTCGCCCAGCCCCTCCGCGAGGCCGTGGCATGCCGATGCGCTGCAGGGGGCGCATCACTCAACCGAACCAACTGACGATGCGCGACGGCTTGGTCGCGCGCTAGCACTTTCCTGAACAAAAACTGAATTCCCATTTTTGGTGCATTGTCCTGTAAACGTGACAAGCTGTGTTTTTCTACGCTTGTTGATTTTTGTACTTCTACGTTTGTAGAATCGCCACGTCACTTTGACGGAGGCCACATGGCACATGCCAACCCCGCACCGGCGGTCACCGGTTGCACAGCACCTGCGCGCGAGCCCCGCGCCGAAATCTGGATGCGCCAGCGTGGCGCGCGCCGCCAGGCGTTCTACCGGTGCCCCAGTCATCCCCAGGGGCCGGACTCGTGGGCCTCGCTGCCCGTCCCCGCCGCCGACAAGGCGCTGCGCGTTGGCGTGCTCGACATGGGCGCCGGCTTCCGCGTCCCCGTCATCACGTCTGCCCAGGCCGATGCCGAAGCGCGACGCGAGCAGATGGACCGCCGGGAGTTCGACAACATCGAGCGCGGGCTCAATGCTGATCGCTCCATGCCGGAGTTGCCCTACTGCATCCCTGAATCGTGGAGCGCAGGCGGGAGCTACTGGCTCGCCTATCCCCGCGCGCCGCTGGCCGCCGAGCTTTACGACGTCATGAATCCGGGCGCGTCGATCAGCAGCGGCTATCTCGCCACCGTGGACGACTTCGGCTTTCTCGTGCGGGTGTCGGGCGTCGCGCCCTTGGGGGCAAAGTCATGAAGAGGCGTGCTGTGCACGCGACCACTCGTGCGCGCATCAGGCGAGCCCTCACGGATTGGGCGCTTGCCGCCCTCGTCGCGACCTTCATCCTGGCCGCCACTATCGGCACAGACGACGCACACGAGGCAGCGCCCTCTCCTGCCGTCGCCGACGCCATCGCAGGTGCCCGCCTGGCCGCGCGCGAGCGCGACCTGCCCGAGCACTGGCCTCCGCGCTGATCCGACGCATCGCCATGGATCACACGCCCATCGCCCCGCCCGAGGCGCCGGACCTGCGCGAGCGCGCCCAGCTGGTGCAGCTCATCACGCAGGCACAGGCCGCGCTCGGCGACGACTACCGGCCCAACAAAGGCATTGGCCCAGTGCTGTGCCTCTTCGCCTGCGTGGTGCTGCTGGCCCTGCTGCTGGGCTGGCTGCTGCTGCACTGATCGACCATGAAGACGTCCGGCATGTTCTTCCTGCGTCGGCCGCCCTTCCGGGTGCAGCTGGCCTCACCGCGCGACGGCCACGACCACGGCTGGCAGTTGCTGCTCGGCGAGCGTCATTCGCAGCGCGGCATCCAGATGCTTAGCGCCATGTGGATCGGCTCCGCGGCCGAGGCGTTCATGCAGGCCCATCCCGAGCTGCGGGCGGGCGACTGCCTGAATCTGCAGCTCGACCGGCTGCACGCCAACCGGGACGAAATCGTCGGCTTCGTGGAGCGCGGCGAGCTGGCCCCGCCGCGCTGGCCTGCCCTGACGCATGACGACAGCGCCGATGCCCTTCCCCAACCGCCGCGGGCCGTGTCCTGCGGTGCGCCTCCCCTTTCCCCTTCTCCCTCGCCTATGACCCATTCCATCGTGGCTCTGTCCACCGTGAAGCTGCACGCGCAGGCGGCAGCGCGGGCCCGCCGTCCTGTCGAGGACGCATGCCCCTACCCCTTCGAGAGCGCCGCCGCCGGCAGCTTCAAAGCGTATTACGAGGCCGAGTTGCAGCGCATGCGTGATGAGCTGGGACAGAGCCAGGCGCAGGACGCCAGCCAACCCGAGGGGCAGCCATCATGACGTGGGTGATGACCCCCACCGGCGGCGAGTACCACTTGCTCGGTGGGCCCGCCATGACGGATGCCGGCCAGCCTGTCGACATCGAGGCCGTCGCCCATCAGCTGTCGCTCATCAACCGCTTCCACGGCGCCACGTCGCGCCCCTACAGCGTGGCCGAGCACTCGCTGCTGTGCTGCGACATCGCCGAGCGCCTCGGCCGCTCGGTGCACGTGCGGCTTGGTGCGCTGTGGCACGACGCGCACGAGTGCGTGACGCAAGACCTGAGCAGCCCGGCCAAGCGCGCCGTCAACGCGGTGGCCTGCGCCGCGGGCGGCACCAATGCTTGGACGTACTTCGAGGCGACGCATGCAAAGCGCTTCCGCCGTGCGCTGGGCCTGGAAACGGTCTTCGTTGCGGCCCGCGCCGTGCTGAAGCACATCGACCTGATCGCCTTGGCGACCGAGCGGCGCGACCTGACGGCCTGGCACCCGGATCGCTGCAAGCCCTGGGCCGTACTGCATGACGATGACCCGGCCGAGCGGATCGAGCCCATCACCTGGCTGCGCCTGGATTCGCCCGAGCGCGCGGCCATGACCTGGCAGGACTGGCGGCAGGCGTTCCTCGACCGCTTCGAGGCCCTGCAGCACGCCCAGCGCGTGGCGCGGGAGCGCGCATGCTGACCCCGCAATTCCTGCTGCCGCTGGCGGCCAAGCTGGTGATCGACCTGTTCGCAGGCGGCGGCGGTGCGTCGACCGGCATCGAGCAGGCCATTGGTCGCCCGGTGGACGTGGCGATCAACCACGATGCCGAGGCCATCGGCATGCACGAAGTCAACCACCCGCAGACGCGCCATTACCGCGCCGACATCCGCGAGGTCGATCCGCTGGCTGTGACGCGCGGCCAGGCCGTGGGCCTGCTGCATGCATCGCCGGACTGCACCCACCATTCCCAGGCGCTCGGCGGCCAGCCGCGCAAATCCGAGATCCGTTCGCTTGCTTGGCAGGTGCTGCGCTGGGCCGGCAAGGCGCGGCCGGACGTCATCACGCTGGAGAACGTCGAGCAGATGCTGCTGTGGTCCCCGCTGATCGCCAAGCGCGATCCAGCCACTGGCCGCGTGCTGACGCTCGACCGCGCGCGCGATGCCGTTTCGGGAAAGCTCGTGCACCGCGTGGCCGAGCCTGGGGAGCGGGTGCCTCGGCGCAATCAGTTCCTTGTGCCTGATCCCACCCGCAAGGGTCGCAACTGGGAGCACTTCGTCGGGGCACTGCGCGCGCTGGGCTACAAGGTGGAATGGCGCGTGATCTGCAATGCGGACCTCGGCGCGCACAGCACGCGAACGCGGCTGTACATGGTCGCCCGCTGCGATGGCCTGCCCATCGTGTGGCCCGCGCAGACGCACGCCAAGCGGCCTCGCGCCGGACTCCAGCCGCATCGCCCGGCGGCCGACTGCATCGACTGGAGCATTCCGGGCACGAGCATCTTTGGCCGTAAGAAGCCATTGGCCGAGGCCACCATGCGGCGCATCGCCCATGGCATGCGCAGATATGTGCTGGACACGCCAGAGCCGTTCATCGTCGCCGGCATGTCGCCCGCGCTGGTGCCCGTCACGCACACGAGGGATACCGCCTTCGACATTGGCAAGCCGTTGCGCACGGTCACGACGGCCAAGGGTGGCGAGACCGCCCTCGCTGCGGCGCACCTGTTGCCGCTCACGCATCAGGGCGGCCATCGCAACTATGACCCGCGCGAGCCTCTGCCCACCGTCACGGCTGCCCGCCGCGGCGAGATGGCCATGACGGCGGCGCACCTCGTGCAGATGGGCTACGGGGAGCGCCCGGGACAGGAGCCGCGTTCACTCGATCCGCGCAAGCCCCTTGGCACCATCGTTGCCGGCGGCCAGAAGTTCGCCACCGCTGCGGCCTGTCTCGTTCAGGCCGGCCACGGCGAGGGCAGCGGCAAGACCAAGCGCCGCAGTGCTGGAGCCAACGACCTGCGCGACGCGCTCGGCACGGTCACGGCCAGCAGCACCAGCCACGGCCTCGCGTCCGCGTTCATGGTGCAGGCGAATGGCGGGTTCAACAGCAGCCATGCCCGCGACCTACGCGAAGGCGTCTCCACCGTCACCACATCGGGCAGTCAGCAGCAGCTCACGGCGGCGCACATGGTCACGCTGCGCCGCGACTGCAACGGCCGGGCCATGGATGAACCCGCGTCGACCATCACGGCCAGCGCCGAGCATCACGCCCTCGTGCAGTACGAGCTGAGCAAAGAGCACGAGGCAGGCGCGCTGCGCTGCGCCGCCTTCCTCATGCGCTACCACGCCAGCGGCGGCCAATGGGCCGACCTGCGCGAGCCGATGACCACCATCACCACGCATGACCGCCTCGCGCTGGTGACCGTCTGGCTGCAGGGCGAGCCCTGGGTGATCGTGGACATCACGCTGCGCATGCTGGTGCCGCGCGAGCTCTACAACGCACAGGACTTCCCGCCCTCCTATGTCATCGACCGCACCGCCGGCAGCAAGCCGCTGACCAAGACGGCACAGGTGCGCATGGCGGGCAACAGCGTGAGCCCGTTGCCCATGCGCCTGCTCGTGGCGGCGAACTATCGCGAATTCGCGGCGGAAAGGCTGGCCGCATGACCTCGCCCCGCCCTCGCCCCTCTCCCTCCTCCTCTACCCCTGGAACCCGCATGAAGACCACGCCCCTACCCGCGGGCCGCGATCCGCGCTGGCCTGCTGGCCGGCCGGCATCGCCGCTGTCCGCCTTTTGCCAAGTCGCCGCACTGAGCGGCAGCACCATCGGCGCCGCTCTGCAGGTGCACGCCGCCAAGCGCGCGACGAGCACCCGCTCAGTGGAGCGCGCCCGCGCAGAAGGGCGCGACCGCAGCACCCTGCAAGGCCTCAACAAGGCGGGCCGCCACGGCGGTGCCTACACGAAGGCGAAAGCGCCGCCCGCGAAAGGGAGGAAGGCATCATGACCGCCGACCGCATCCAGGCAGCCCCGTCCGCCGGCGATCCGTTCTCGGCCTTCGAGCGCACGCCCGCGCTGCTCGCTGCCTGCCAGGCCCTGCAGCCCACGCAGCTGCCGAACGACCGCGACCGCGACCGCGACCGCATGTTTGCCGCCTTCTCGGCGACCTACGACGCCGATCCGGCCGATCCCTCGATGGCCGACGACCTGGCGAAGTTCTGTGATGGATGGCAGGCCGCGCAGGCGGCCGGCGAGCTGCCAGCTTGCGACGTCCTGCCCCTTCGCATGCTCGACCGTGCCGGCGCGGTGTCGGTGGCACGCATGCGCGAGGCTTTCGAGAAGAGCATTCGAGATACCCCGGCGCTGCAGCAGCACACCAAGCTCGACGCTGCGGCCACCGGCAATGTGTTCTCGCACTACGTGGACCCGCGCACGGATGTGCTGTGGCTGGGCTTCGCGCTGGGCATGCGAGCTGCGGCCCGCCTGGCTGCCCAAGATGCGCAGAAGCCAGGCAGCACGTTGAACGTCCTTGCCAGCGTGCTGCACGACCACATCACCGGCAACCAGGCCGCGTGGATCGAATGGCAGCACGGCGCGGGCGCCGAGGCCGCCATGAAGTGGATTCAGAACGGCTTGGCCGGCCCCGGGCACATCCCCGACGAGGACGCGCCATACGGGCGCGAACCGCAGGCGTGGTTCGATGCCAACCAGTCCAACCCGCTACCGCAATGCTTCTGCGGCCGGCCCTCCAACATCGGATGGATGGCCCAGGGCTTCTGCAGCCAAGCCCATTACGAAAAGGCGCACAAAGAGCAACAGAGACCCACGGACATGCGCCAGCCTGCGGAGGAACAACGATGACAAAGTTTCGTCAACGCCCAGTGACAACCGAGATCGGTTATCCGGCCGCCCTGAGGCGTCCACAGGCCGCAGCCTATTGCGGACTGAGTGAGAGCACCTTCGGCCGTGCGGTACGGCGTGGAGAAGCGCCGCAGCCGCGACGGCTGGCCGACAAGCGGACCGGCTGGCTGCGCGCGGAGTTGGATGCATGGCTTGTGGCGCTACCGATATCCGACCTGCCACCGCCCATGAACACCGGCGCCAAGAAGCCACGGGCCGTCAAGCGTGCGGCAGATGCTCAAGCGGGCTCGTCCCAGCAATCTGCTCCAGCCGATCCGAGAGCTGCCTGAGCCAAAGCCGACGCTCGGCGTCGTAGCGGTAAAGGTTGTAGTCGCCGGCCACGCCTGGGAGCACGTGGCCCAAGATCGCCTCCCCCACTTCGTGGGGACACCCCATCTGCGCCAGCATTGTGCGGCCAGTCCGCCGCAGGTCGTGCGGTGACCAATGGGTGACCTTCAGCCGCTCGCGGGCGTGATCCTCACGGGCGTTGCTGTAGGGCTGCATGTAGTGCACCTTGCTCTGCATGTACGCCTGGCTCTGGCCCCTGATCTGGCCATCGCGGCTGCGGCTCGGAAAGAGCCAGGGCACGTCGGCCGGCACGCGGGCCAGCAATTCCAGCACGATAGTCTTGGCCCTTCCCTCCAGCGGCACCCGCAGATCGAACGCGGCCTGCACGTGTCGGCCCTTCATTTCGGCCTTCGGGATGATCCACCACCAGCCGTCCTTCTCCTGGGCGATCTGATTGCGTCGCATCTGGCAGAGTTCGCCCCCGCGCGTGCACGTCCACAGCTGCAACTGCAGGAACTGCGCAACCTGTCTGCTGAAAAGGTTCAGGTCCTCGCGCATCAGCACGCGCAGCTCCTGCGGCGCCAGCACGCGTTTTGCGGTGCCCTTGTGCTCACCGGCGCGTAGCGCGCCCTTGCTGCGGAAGCGGTGCGAGGTCTTCTCGCCCCACCAATTCGGCAAATCCTCAGGAATCTTCCCCGCCTCGACCGCGTAGCGCCACGCGGCGGCCGTTTCCACCTTCACCGACTTTGCCGCCACCGGTGTCGATAGCAGCGCCTCGATGGTGCTGAACACCAGGGCGCGCGTCGTGGCCGCAGCCGGAATGTCGGCGTGCGATGCATGCGCCGCCCGCAAGCGGAGACCCACAGCGTGGGCGCCTTTGGGCTCCCGGTTGTTGGCAAGGTAGCCGGCCGCATAGTCCTCGACCATCTGGCCGATGGTGTACTGCTTCGCCGCCGCCGCGCTGATGGCGCGGGCACGGTTCTCGCGTTTCGCCTGCGCAGGATCGGTGCCTGCCTCGCGCTGGTCACGCAGGCGCTGCCACTCGCTAATGGCCTCGCCCACACCGAGCGCCGGGAACGCGCCGATCTTCACCTGGCGCAGCGCGGCATCGGTGGGGCTGCGGTACCGGTACACCCAGGTCTTACTCGTCTTGCCTGCCACAAGCCGAAGGCCCGGACAGTCCTGCACGACAATGTGTTGACCCGGTTGCAGCAGCTTTGCCGCACGCGCGTCATAGAACGCCATCTACACCCCCAAAATGGATGGTGTAGGCAGCCGAAAAAAGCTACACAAAACCTACACCGAGGGGCGGAGTGTAGTCATACGAACCCAACTGATGCGACCGACCCGCCAGTCGGCCAGATAGCGGAAAAAGTCTTGAGTGACAGCAGCTTAGAGCGGAATTCAAGCCCAACTCAACGACTTACCAAGGATCTGAAAACAGTGAACATCGTTATCCTCGACGACTACCAGGACGCAGTGCGCAAGCTGAGCTGCGCCGCCAAGCTGGATGCCTACACCGCCAAGGTCTATACAAACACGGTCAAGGGCATCGGGCAACTGTCGGTCAGGCTACGCGATGCCGACGTCATCGTGCTGATCCGCGAGCGGACCCAGATTTCACGACAGCTGGTCGAGAAGCTGCCGCGCCTCAAATTGATTTCACAGACAGGCCGCGTGGGCGGGCATGTTGACGTCAATGCCTGCACCGAGTACGGCGTGGCCGTGGCCGAGGGCACGGGCTCGCCGCTGGCGCCGGCCGAACTGACATGGGCGCTGATCATGGCGGCCACGCGCCGACTACCCCAGTACATCAGCAATCTCAAGCATGGCGCTTGGCAGCAGTCGGGTCTCAAGTCGGCGTCGATGCCGCCCAACTTTGGCCTGGGCTCTGTGCTCAAGGGCAAGACACTGGGCATCTGGGGCTACGGCCGCATCGGGCAGTTGGTGGCGCGCTATGGGCAGGCTTTTGGTATGCAAGTCGTGATCTGGGGTCGCGATGCAAGTTGCCAGCGGGCACGCAACGACGGCTTCCAGACGGCACCCAGCCGAGAAGCGCTTTTCGAGATGTCGGACGTGCTAACACTGCACCTGCGCCTCAACGATGAGACACGCGCGCTCGTGACGCTGGAAGACCTGTCGCGCATGAAGCCGACCTCGTTGTTCGTCAATACGAGCCGCGCGGAGCTGGTCGAATCCGATGCGCTGCTCGCAGCGCTCAATCGGGGACGGCCGGGCATGGCCGCGATCGACGTCTTCGAGAGCGAACCGCCGCTGCAGGGTCATGCCCTGCTTCGGCTGGAGAACTGCATCTGCACGCCGCACATCGGGTATGTGGAGCAGGAAAGCTACGAGCTGTATTTCGGCCAGGCCTTCGACAATGTGGTGAGTTTCATCCGCGGCAATCCCACCAACATCGTCAATCCTGGAGCACTGCAGGTGCGACGTTGAGGCGTGAGGCGCCCTGGCCAGGGGCGCTGTGGGCTCTGCTTTTCGGCAACTTCGCCATTGGCACCGGTGTCATGGTGGTGCCGGGGACATTGCCCGAGTTGGCTGCTTCGTTCTCGACGTCGGTCGCCGCGGTCGGGCAACTGATCACCGCGGGCGCGCTGGTCGTCTGCGTGGGCGCGCCACTTCTCGCAGGCATGGCAGCCGGATGGGACCGTCGACGGTTACTGGCGCTGTCCCTGGCCTGGTTTGCGGTCGGCCATTTGTTGGCCGCCCTGATGCCCACGCTGGGCACACTGTTGCCCGTGCGCATGGCCACCTTGGTGGCGCCTGCCATCTTCACGCCTCAGGCCGCCGCCTGCGTGGGCTTGCTGGTGGCCCCACACCGCCGCGCGTCCGCGGTGGCCTTCATCTTCCTGGGATGGTCGCTCGCCTCGGTGCTCGGGCTGCCCATGGCCGCCTTCCTGGGCGGACATTTGGGATGGCGCGCGGCCTTCGCGGTGATTGCCGTCTTCACTGCCCTGGGCTCGGTCTGGATCTGGCGCACGATGCCCGACGGCATCCGGCCGCCCCCGCTGTCGCGAGAGGGTTGGCGGAAGGTGCTCTTCCATCCTGTCCTGATGGCTGTCGTCGCCATCACACTGCTGCAGGCAGCTGGCCAGTTCGTGCTGTTCAGCTACTTCGGACCGCTGCTCGTGCAGCAGTTCCAAGCAAGCCCGGCTCAGCTGAGCATGATCTGGCTGTGGTTGGGGCTGTGTGGCGTGGTCGGCAACCTGCTGGCCACCCGCTACATGGACAAATTGGGCAGTGGGGGCATGGCGATGGTGGCCATGGCACTGATCAGCCTGAGTCTGCTGGTTTGGCCGCTCGGTTTGGCAGGCGGCTGGGCAGCGTTGACTGCCCTCCTCCTGCCGTGGGGCCTGGGATGTTTCGCCGCCAATTCCTCCCAGCAGGCGCGGCTGGTGGCCCTCGCGCCGGGCCTGGCCACGGCCTCCATTGCGCTCAACAGCTCTGCGATGTATCTCGGCCAAGCCGCAGGCGCGGCCACGGGTGGCTGGCTGCTGGCGCGTGGCCCTTCCTCCTGGATGAATTGGTGCGGCCTTGCCTGCCTAGTCTCCGCCATGCTCCTGAGCGTGCATGTCGCGCGCCGACGTCGCAGCCTTTGAGGAAGGCGGGCCGTCGCCGGCCTTTGCGTCCGGTCAGTGGTCGGAGGACTTCTTGATCGACGTACCCGGACGGATGCTGTCCTCAAGCTCCGGATCGAACAGCTGAAAATCCGGCGGGACCGGATCGAAGTCGTTCGGGACGGTCGGCGCAGCATCAGCACCGATCCCATCCTTCGGGCCCGGCCCCGAAAGATGGTCGTCATTGCCTCTCAGTGCCTTCGGGATGGTGTCGATGGACGTGGCCTCCAGGTCGGAGAGGTCGAAGTCGATGGTGCCCGGCGCCGGTCCGGGCGCGTCAATAGCCGGCAGCGTCATGTCCACAGCGGACAGCGGCAGCGGTGCGGTCGGCGGCTGCGTGACCGCCACCGGCGCCAGCAAACCCATTGCCGTCGTCGTGGCGCCATCGGCAGGCATCATGCCGCCGTTGGCCAGGCGCTCCTGCGCAGCCCCATAGAGCGCCAGCAGTTCCCGATACGCCGGCAATTCAAAAGGCGCCTTTCCCTGCGCATCGACGCTTTGGAAGAGCAGTTCCTCAAGCACGCCCAGAACCTCGCGCCGCGGCCACGCCTTCTCGATGCGCTCGACCGCCTCGGGATAGCTGGCCAGGGCGCGGCCGCTGTCGCTGAAGTCCTCGTAGGCGGGCAGGTCCAGCCCCAGGGCCTTGCGGCATTCGCGCCGCGTGGTCGCGTAATCGGCCTTGCGCCCCTGCGAGTGTAGAAGCCGCAGCAGTTCCATGTACATGAGCGGGCTGGTGCTGCCGTATTCGTCCAGATGATCCGCCAGCACGCCCACGGCCTGGTCAAGCTGCCCCAGCGACAGACAGAACTCGGCTTGCTGCTGCACATCGAGCAGTTTGTCCGCGCTGACCGGCTCGGGGCCGTCGGGCGGCTGGGTCGAGATCGTGTCCGGCCCAGGATCGGTCACCACCGGAACGTCGAGCGGTGTCGCAAGCGGACTGACCGCGGCTGCGCCTACTGCAGCTGCGGTGACCAGTCCGAGCTTGGAAGCGGGTTGGCTGGAAGGCGGCGGATCGACGTCCGGATCGGTGCCGCTCGGTTGCCACCAGGACGCCTCCGCAGCCTGCCGGCGGGACCGGCGCCACAGGAGCGCCGCCACCGCGAGCAGCAAAGCCAGCAACAGAAGGAGCGGCCACAGCCACCACGGTCGTTCGCTTGCAGCCTGACGGGCCTGCGCCAATTCCCCCTGCAAGCTCTGGATCGTTCGGTCACGCTGTGCCACCTGCGTTCGCAAGGCTTGCGCCTGCTGCTCTGCCGCTGCCGAAACGTCCGGTGCACTCGCGCCCAGGGCTGGCATCGCGGCGGCGTCGCTGGCACCGGCTTGCGGGATCGGTGCCGCTGCGGCACCTTCGATGGTCCGCAACCGGGTCGCGATCTTCAGCCACGCCGGCGGCAGTGTGTAGTCCTGCACGCCACCGGAAGCGCCAGCCGCGCCAGCGGCGCCGGCCGCAGCAGCCGCGGCGGCCGCCGCACGCGGATCGAGCGCGTCGACCCGCAACCGCCCGCCGCTGCCCGCCTGATTGGCCGGGCGTGCGGCCCGCACTGGGCCGCCGGCGCGCTGTGCTTGCGAGCCCTCCCGCGGCCCCGCCGAGGCAGCGCGAGCGCTTCCGCCGGAACTGCGTGCCGCCTGGCGGCTGGGCACTGCCGCCATGGGCGGCAGTGCCGCACCCCGCACCCGCTCGTTGCGGTCGGCATCGATTGCCGACACCGGTGGGGGATCAGCCAGCAGCGTGAATTCACGGACCATGCTGGCCCCGCAACCCACTCGAACATTCACTGTGACCACGGGCTCATCGACCTGCCGCGCGGAGCGGATCCGCAGCCAGGGCGTGTCGGGCGAACGGCCCGGTTCCATCGTCGTGCTCAGATCCCGATCCGCCACTGCTGCGTCCCCGAGCTTGACGCCCACCAGCGGACAGGCGCCGCCACCGCCATCGAGTTGTACAGGCACGCGCAGGTCCAGCGGCTTGCCGATCCAGACCTGGCCTTCCGGGCGACCGATGGTCAACGCCGAGGCGGCAACGGGAAGCACAAGCCCCAGCCCAAGTACAAACGAAGCAGTCGATGCAGATTTCGGAGGCACGGCAGAGGGCTGAGTCGAAGTAAAAGGTTTAAATATTTTCACACCGCCCTGACGTTTATGAACAAAAAAGATGCGTCTTTCTAACAGGCTCGACCCAATGAGCGACCGGAAAGGGCCGCGCGCGTCCGCTTTTCTTCGCAGGCGACCGCACATCCTCGGTGATCCTCACGATCACAATCGCCGGGTTTTTGCATTTATGGAGACCACTGCCATGCCCCTTTTGCCCTGGCTCAAGCCCACGGAGGAACACGTCGAATGAGCGCGGAATTGAAGAGCACCACCCAGGGTCAGACCATGATCCTGACCTTGTCCAACCCCGCGCAGCGCAACGCGTTGGGCCCTGAGATGTACGCCGCCGGTGTGGAAACCCTGCACGGTGCCGGCAACAACCCGGATGTCCGCTGCGTGGTCCTGGTCGGCGAAGGGAAGTGGTTCTGCGCAGGTGGATCGCTGCAACGCCTGCAGGCCAACCGCGAACGCGATCCGAGCGTGCAGGCCGAAAGCATCGACGCCTTGCACAACTGGATCGAGGCCATCCGCAGCTTTCCCAAGCCGGTGATCGCGGCGGTGGAAGGAGCCGCTGCAGGCGCTGGCTTCTCGTTGGCGATGGCCTGCGATTTCGTGGTGTCGGCGCGCGATGCCGTATTTGCGGCGTCATACAGCAGCGTGGCCCTCTCTCCCGATGGCGGCCTGAGCTGGCACCTCGCCCAATGGCTCCCACGTCAGCTGGCCACCGAATGGCTGATGAATGGTGAGCGCATCGCGGCGGCGCGTCTGCACGAACTCGGGCTGATCAACGCACTGACGGAAACCGGCAGCGCACTCGACGAGGCGATGGCGCTCTCGCGAAAACTCGAAGGACGTGCACCGAATGCGCTGGCCAGCATCAAGGAGCTTCTGGGCGAGGCCCGGGGCCGCACGCTGGGCGAGCACCTCGGGCTTGAGCGGGAGCACTTCGTGCGCAACCTCCACCACGCCAACGCGGGCATCGGCATCGGCGCCTTTCTTGGCAAGACCACGCCCCACTACCAATGAGCACGCGGGTCGCCCCTGCGACATGCCAGCCCAACCCAGTCACGCAAACGACAAGCCATGGATGACCCCATTCTTACCATCGAAGAACGAGAAGCCATCAACGGTGGCCGCTGGTTCACTTCCCTCTCTCCTTCGCTCCGTCACGACATCCTCCGATGTGCCTTCGTCAAACGCTACAAGGACGGCGACCTGATCGCGGCGCGCGGCGATCCGCCCGACCAGTGGATCGCGTGTGCGCGGGGAGCCGTCCGCGTGAGTTCGACGGCGGTCTCGGGCAAGCAGGTGACGCTCACCTACGTGGAGCCGGGCATCTGGTTCGGCGACGTCGCAATGTTCGACGGCGACCGGCGCACGCACGATGCCTATGCACATGGCGACACCACCATCCTGTGCGTGGCGCGTGCGGACTTCCACAAGATCCTCGCCGCACACGTGGAGCTCTACGAGGCGTTGATGCGTCTACAGGCCCGGCGCATTCGCACGCTGTTCGGCCTGGTGGAAGACCTGAACACCTTGCCCTTGCGCGCGCGCCTGGCCAAGCAGCTGGTGCATCTGGTGCGCAGCTATGGCGTTCCCAACCTGGCCGACGGCAGCCAGACGCGCATCGGTCTGCAGCTTGCGCAGGAAGAGCTCGCGCAGTTGCTGGGTGCCTCTCGGCAACGCGTCAACCAGGAGCTCAAGACGATGGAGCGCGAGGGTGCGATTCGCATCGAGCCCGCGGGATTGGTGGTGCTGGACCGGGAAGCGCTTGCCCGCATCTCGCAGGCCGACAGCTGACCTGCACGGCCGCCGCGCGCGGGGTCTGCCCCGTCCCTTTTGAAGAACAAAGCCAAGAGACATGAGCCAGGATTTCAGTACCTTCGTCGGCACTCGCGCGGTGTCCTCCCAGCATGCGGTCGACGTGCAGGCCCTCGAAGCCTGGCTCACCAAGCATGTTGAAGGCTTCAAGGGGCCCTTGAGCATCGAGATGTTCAAGGGCGGTCAGTCCAATCCCACATACAAGCTGCTGACCCCCGGTCGCCAGTACGTGATGCGTGCCAAGCCGGGTCCGGTGGCCAAACTGCTGCCGTCGGCCCACGCTGTGGAGCGCGAGTACAAGGTGATGCATGGCCTGGCGGGCTCCGATGTGCCGGTGCCCAAGATGCTGGCCCTGTGCGAGGACGAGTCCGTGATCGGCCGCGCCTTCTACGTCATGGAGTGCATGCAGGGCCGCGTGCTGTGGGACCAGACACTGCCCGGTATGGCCAACGCCGAGCGCGCAGCCATCTACGACGAGATGAACCGCGTCATGGCGGCCCTTCACACGGTCGACTTTGGGGCGCGCGGTTTGGCCGACTATGGGAAACCTGGCAACTACTTCGAGCGCCAGATCGGCCGCTGGAGCAAGCAATACAAGGCGTCGACCGACGGCGCCGGCGAACTGTCCCAGCCCATCGACGAGATGGAACGTCTGCTCGATTGGCTGCCCGCCAACATTCCGGCCAGCGCGCTCGACGCGTCGAAGGTGTCGATCGTCCATGGCGACTACCGGCTCGACAACATCATGTTCGCGGCCGACGAGCCGCGCGTCATCGCCGTACTGGACTGGGAGCTTTCCACTTTGGGCCACCCCTTGGCGGATTTCAGCTACCACTGCATGTCCTGGCACATCCCGGCAGGGACCTTCCGCGGGATTGGCGGCGTGGACCTTGCGCCGCTCGGTATTCCTTCCGAGAAGGAATATGTGCGCCGCTACTGCGAGCGCACCGGCCTGACCACGCCCGAAGCGCTCGCACAGGACTGGAACTTCTACCTCGCCTACAACCTGTTCCGCATCGCCGCCATCCTGCAAGGCATCGCCAAGCGGGTTGAGGCCGGCACTGCTTCGAGCGAGCAGGCCGTCAACTCCGCCAAGGGCGCACGCCCCATGGCGCAGTTGGCCTGGCAGTTCGCCAAGCGCGCCTGAGAGCGCCATTCAGCCTTCCACGACCCGACACCCACCCACCGGAGACAGCATGGAGTTCGATTTTTCCCCCAAGGTCAAAGACCTGCAAAAGCGCGTCAGCGACTTCATGGACGAGCACGTCTATCCGGCGGAGGCGGAGTACGCGCAGGAGATGCAAGCCAACACGGATGCCGGCAAGCGTTGGACGCCGCTGCAGGTGATCGAGCGCCTGAAGGACAAGGCCCGCGGCCAGGACCTGTGGAACCTGTTCCTGCCCAACGACACGGCCGAGCTGGCCAAGAAGAAGGGCGGCGGCCTGACCAACATGGAATACGCGCCGCTGGCTGAACTGATGGGCCGCGTGCCATGGGCGCCCGAGGTGTTCAACTGCTCGGCGCCCGACACCGGCAACATGGAGACCATCGCCCGCTACGGCTCCGACGCGCACCGCGATCAATGGCTCACGCCGCTGCTCGACGGCAAAATCCGCTCGGCATTCGCCATGACCGAACCCGCTGTCGCCTCCAGCGACGCCACCAACATCGAGACTCGCATCGAGCGCCAGGGCGATGAGTACGTGATCAATGGGCGCAAGTGGTGGATCTCGGGCGCCGGCGACCCGCGCTGCAAGGTGTTCATCACCATGGGCAAGTCCGACCCGGAGGCTCCTAAGCATTCGCAGCAGAGCATGGTCCTTGTGCCCGCTGGCACGCCCGGCATCAAGATCCTGCGCCCGTTGAACGTGATGGGCTACGACGATGCACCCCACGGCCACATGGAGATGGTGTTCGAGAACGTGCGCGTGCCGGCGAGCAACATCCTGCTGGGCGAGGGCCGCGGCTTCGAGATCGCCCAGGGGCGCCTGGGCCCAGGCCGCATCCATCACTGCATGCGCCTGATCGGCCTGGCCGAGCGTGCGCTGGAGCTGATGTGCCGCCGCGCGTCCTCTCGCGTTGCCTTCGGCAAGGCCGTTGCCGCGCAGACGGTGACGCAGGAGCGCATCGCCGAAGCGCGCTGCCGCATCGACATGGCCCGCCTGCTGACGCTCAAGGCGGCCTGGCTGATGGACGTTGCCGGCAACAAGGTTGCCAAGACGGACATCGCCATGATCAAGGTGGTGGCGCCAAACATGGCGTGCCAGGTGATCGACTGGGCCATGCAGGTGCACGGCGGCGGCGGCATGAGCGATGACTTCCCGTTGGCCTATGCCTACGCCAATGCCCGCACCCTGCGCTTCGCGGACGGTCCGGACGAAGTGCACCGCAATGCGATCGCCAAGTGGGAGTTGGGTAAATACGCCGCCGACAAGGCTTCTGCCGAGCCCCCCGTGACGCGCTTCTGAGCGTATTGGATGGAAGAGCCGCTGCGGCCTCGACGGGGCTGCAGCGGCTTTTTTCTGGGTGTTGCGTTGTGTCGCCTGAGGTGCCAGGCTGGCCCTGGCCGAAAAGCGCGCTAGAGCTTCTTCTGCAGGAACACGGCCTGGCCGAACGCTGGATCCAGTTCGTAGCCGTCGAAGCCCGCGCGCCGGTAGGCATTGAGCGCGGGCGCGTTGCCTGAAAGCACTTCGAGCGTCAGTTTGCAGGCGCCGCGCCGAAGCGCCTCTTCCTCCACGCAAGCCAGCATGCGCTGCGCCACGCCTTGGCCGCGTGCCTTGGACAACACCACCACGTCATGGACGTTGACCAGGGGACGGCACGCGAACGTGGAGAAGCCTTCGAAGCAGTTGATGAGGCCGACGGGCTCGCCTTGCGCATCGAAGGCCAGCACGCTGAAGGCGTGGGATCGTGCCGCCAGAGCGGCCGGCAACTGGCGCTTCACTTCCGCGTCGAGCGGCTGACCTCCGCCGGCCGGATCGCATGCGTAGGCATCGAGCAACCGCACCAGCGCATCGGCCTGCTGCGGATCGCGGTAGTCGACAAGGCAGATGCGCATCAGACGGGCTCCAGGGGCCGATGAGGTTGGTCCGGCAACAACAGGGTGATGGCATCGCCCGCGGCCACCTTGCCGCCTGCGGTCACCACGGCCATGACGCCCGCCTTGCGCAGAGTTCGGCCCTGGGCATCGCGTTCTAGCACGGCGGCCATCAGGCCGGGCTGGAAGCGGTCGATCTGCTTGCAGGGATTCCGCAGGCCCGTGAGCATCAGCTCGGCGCTGTCGCCGAGCCGGAGCCGAGTGCCGGTCGGCAGACTCAGCAGGTCCAGCTCACGCGTCGTGATGTTCTCGCCCATCTCACCGGGGAAGACCGGAAAACCCTTTGCCATCAGTTCGTCGAACAGCTCCGCATGCAGCAGGTGGACCTGTCGCAGATTGGGCTGCAGCGGGTCACGGGCGACGCGCGAGCGGTGCTTCACGGTCGTGCCCGCATGGGCGTCCCCTTCGACGCCCTGCCCTTCAATCAACACGATCTCCGCTTCCTCGAACTTGGAGAAGCCATGCACGGTACTGGCATGAACAGCGACGACGCGCGCTTGCATGTAGGTTGACCTTCAGGCTGCAGCGACCGTGGCCGCGATGCGCGAGGCCAACGCCTGCGCCAGCGCTTCGTCGGGAGCCTCGACCATCACGCGCAGCAGCGGCTCCGTACCGCTCGCGCGGATCAGCACCCGGCCGCGGTCGCCCAGTTCGGTCTCCACACGCGCGCTTTCTTCGGCGAGTGTTCGGTTGGACTTCCAGTCCTGTCCCGGAGCAAGTCGGACGTTGACGAGGCTCTGCGGAAACAGCTGCACTTCGGCGAGCAATTCGGCCATGCTGCGCCCTCGGCGCACGACCGCCTGGAGCACCTGCAAAGCACTGACCAAACCATCGCCCGTGGTGTGACGGTCCAGCGCCAGCAGATGCCCAGAGCCTTCTCCACCCAGCAGCCAGCCCCGGCGCTCCAGCTCTTCCAGCACGTAGCGATCGCCGACCTTGGCACGGACGAAATCGATGCCTGCGCTGCGCAAGGCCACTTCCACCGCCTTGTTGGTCATCAGCGTGCCGACCACACCTTCGACGGGCATGCCTCGTGCGATGCGGTCCATGGCCATCAGGTACAGCAGTTCGTCGCCGTTGAACAGCCGGCCCGACGCATCGACCATCTGCAGTCGGTCGGCGTCGCCATCGAGCGCAATGCCGTAATCGGCACCCTGGGCCTTGACCTCGGCCACCAAGGCCCCGGGGTGGGTGGCACCCACGCCTTTGTTGATATTGAGTCCGTCGGGCCGCACGCCGATGCTCGTCACGTCTGCACCCAGCTCGTGAAAGATGTTGGGCGCGACCTGGTAGGCCGCGCCGTGGGCGGCGTCCACCACGAGGCGCATGCCCCGCAGGCTGAGATCGGTCGGGAAGGTGCTCTTGCAGAATTCGACGTAGCGGCCCGCTGCATCGCTCAGCCGTCGAGCACGGCCGAGCCCGGCGGAGTCGACCCAAACGGGCAGTTCCTCCAGCGCGGCTTCGACCTCGGCCTCCCACTCGTCGCTGAGCTTGGTACCTTGCGCGCTGAAGAACTTGATGCCGTTGTCGGGATAGGCGTTGTGGCTCGCGCTGATCACGACGCCCAGGCTGGCCCGCTGCGCACGCGTCAGATAGGCCACACCGGGCGTCGGCAAGGGGCCGAGCAGCAGCACGTCCACACCCGCCGAATTGAATCCGGACTCCATGGCCGACTCCAGCATGTAGCCCGAGATGCGCGTGTCCTTGCCAATGAGCACGGTGGGCCGCGCCTCCTTGCGCTTGAGCACGCGGCCCACCGCATGCGCAAGGCGCAGCACGAAGTCTGGAGTGATCGGGGCCTGCCCCACGGTGCCACGGATGCCATCCGTGCCGAAATACTGTCTGGTCATGCGTCAGGTTCTTGTTGTTGTGATCAGAGGGATTGCATCTTCGCCTGCGACTGCATGGCCGACCACACGGCCAGCCCCTGCACGGTTTCGCGGACATCGTGCACGCGCAGCACACGAGCGCCGCGATCCGCCGCGAGCACTGCGGCCACCACGCTGGGCAGGGCACGCTGCGCGGCATCAGCCAATCCCGTGACGGTCCCGAGCGAGGATTTTCGCGACCATCCCGCAAGGATCGGGAGACCAAGTTGCACCAAGGCCTGCTGCCGGGCGAGGAGTGCGAAATTCTGCTCAACCGTCTTGCCGAAGCCCACGCCAGGATCGACCACGATACGCGCCGCCGCCACGCCCAGCGCGCGCAGTTGCTGGGTCTGAGCTGCCAGAAAGTCCATCACCTGGGCTACGGCGTCACCCGTCATCGGCGTCGCTTGCATGGTCTGTGGGTCGCGGTGCATGTGCATCAGGCAGATGCCGCAACTGGGATGGGCGACGACGATGTCTCGAGCGCCCGGTTGGCGAAGACTCCAAATGTCATTGATGATGTCCGCGCCCAGGTCGAGCGCTGCGTGCATCACCTGCGGCTTGTAGGTGTCTATCGACACAGGCACGCCGAGTCGCACCGCCTCGCGGATCACTGGCACCACCCGCCGAAGCTCTTCCTCCAGCGGCACGGCGGGACTCCCGGGCCGGGTCGATTCGCCCCCGACGTCGAGGATGTCAGCCCCCTCGGCAATGAGTTGTTCGCAGTGCGCCAGAGCAGCCGAGGCGTCGGCGTGCGACCCGCCATCCGAGAAGGAATCCGGCGTGACGTTGACGATGCCCATCACCAACGGACGGCTCAGATCGAGCAGGAAGCGGCCCGCCTGCCAACCAAAGAAAACGGGGCCCGAGGGCCCCGTCTGCATGCCTCGCATGGCAGGCATCACGCTGCGGTCGGCGCCGGATCCGGCTTGACGGCCGGGGCACCACCGCTGCCGCCGCCACCGGAAGATGGCGTGCGCGGAGTGAAGTCCTTGGGCGGACGCGGTTGCCGGCCAGCCATGATGTCATCCAACTGCTCGGTATCGATGGTCTCCCATTCGAGCAGGGCCTTGGCCATGGCGTGCATCTTGTCGCTGTTCTCCTCGATCAGGCGGCGCGCCAGGGCGTACTGCTCATCGATGATCCGGCGCACTTCCGAATCCACCTTTTGCATGGTGGCTTCGCTCATGTTGGTGGTCTTGGTCACCGAGCGGCCCAGGAAAACCTCGCCTTCGTTCTCGGCATAGACCATCGGGCCCAGCGCCTCGCTCATGCCGTACTTCATGACCATGTCGCGAGCCAGATTGGTGGCACGCTCGAAATCGTTCGAAGCGCCCGTCGTCATCTGGTTCATGAACACCTCTTCGGCGATCCGGCCGCCGAACAGCATGCTGATCTGGTTCAGCATGTATTCGCGGTCGTAGCTGTAGCGGTCGTTCTCGGGCAGGCTCATCGTCACGCCCAGGGCGCGGCCGCGGGGGATGATGGTGACCTTGTGGACCGGGTCGCACTTGGGCAGCATCTTTCCGATCAGCGCATGGCCGGATTCATGGTAAGCCGTGTTCCGACGCTCTTCCTCGGGCATGACCATGCTCTTGCGCTCAGGGCCCATGAAGATCTTGTCCTTGGCCTTCTCGAAGTCCTGCATCTCGACGACACGGGCGTTGCGCCGGGCCGCCATCAACGCGGCTTCGTTGCACAGGTTGGCCAGATCGGCACCAGACATGCCGGGCGTGCCGCGGGCAATGATGCTCGGGTTGACGTCCTGGCCGACAGGGATCTTGCGCATGTGCACGCTCAGGATCTGCTCGCGACCGCGGATGTCAGGCAATGTCACGTACACCTGACGGTCGAAACGGCCCGGGCGCAGAAGTGCAGCATCCAGGATGTCAGGGCGGTTCGTCGCAGCAACCACGATCACACCCAGGTTGGTTTCGAAGCCGTCCATCTCGACCAACATCTGGTTGAGAGTCTGTTCGCGCTCGTCGTTGCCACCTCCCAGGCCTGCGCCCCGCTGGCGGCCAACCGCATCGATTTCGTCGATGAAGATGATGCACGGCGCGTTCTTCTTGGCGTTCTCGAACATGTCGCGCACGCGTGCCGCGCCGACACCGACGAACATCTCGACGAAGTCGGAGCCAGAAATGCTGAAGAACGGCACCTTGGCCTCACCAGCGATCGACTTGGCCAGCAAAGTCTTGCCGGTACCCGGAGGACCCACCAACAGCAGGCCACGGGGGATCCGGCCACCCAGCTTCTGGAATTTCTGGGGATCCTTCAGGAAGTCGACGACCTCCTTGACCTCTTCCTTGGCCTCGTCGCAACCCGCGACGTCAGCGAAGGTCACGGTGTTGTTGTTCTCGTCCAGCATGCGGGCTTTGCTCTTGCCGAAGCTGAAGGCACCACCCTTGCCCCCGCCCTGCATCTGGCGCATGAAGTACACCCAGACGCCGATCAGCAAAAGCATCGGGCCCCAGCTGACCAGCAGGGTCATCAACAAGGACCCCTCTTCACGCGGCTTGACGTCGAACTTGACGTTGTGGTCGATCAAGTCGCCAACCAGGCCGCGATCCAGAACAGTCGCGTTGGTGCGGATCTTCCGGTCATCGTTAGTGATGGCGGTGATCTCTCCGCCAGCAAGCCCCTCGGGGATAACCGCGCTCTTGATCTGGTTGTTGCGCACCTGCTCCAGGAACTCGGAATAGTTCACCGTGCCAGAGCCCATGGCGCCGCGGGTGTCAAATTGCTTGAACACCGTGAAGAGCACCATGGCAATGACCAGCCAGACGGCGATCTTGGAAAACCACTGATTGTTGTTCAAACGAAGCTCCAGTCGTAATGCGCGCGGGGAACGCGCCATCGTGAACCCTTGCACGATGCTAGTTGGCGGTTATTTTAGGCTTTTCAAGCTGCAAAAAAGTCCTACACGCCTATGACGTCCATAGCGCCAGCACGGTTACAAAATTTCAAATCGTGCCGTATGGCCCGTGCATCAGGACTTCAGCCCGATACCCACCAAGAAAGTTTCTGAGGACCGGTCGCGTGAAGACTTTGGCTTGTAGGGCTTGACCACCTTGAAGGTGGCCTTGAACAGCCGGACCAGCGGGTCATAGGCAGCGCCATGAAAAACCTTGGTGACCAGCGCCCCCTCGGGACGCAAGTGATGGAGCGCGAAATCGACGGCCAGTTCCACCAGGTTCTCGATGCGTGCCGCGTCGGCCGATTCGATGCCGGAGAGGTTGGGTGCCATGTCGGACACCACAAGGTCCACAGGGCGCCCGGCAACCGCGGCCTCGAGTTGGGCCAGCACCTCTGGTTCGCGGAAGTCTCCCTGCAGGAAGACTACATCTTCGATGGACTCCATCGGCAGGATGTCGAGGGCGATCAGCGTGCCGTCCAGTTCCCCCTGCGCAGCGCCGACCGGGGCCATGCGACGGCGAAGGTACTGGCTCCAGGCGCCGGGCGTGGAGCCCAGGTCCACCACCACCTGCCCGGGGCGCACCAGGCCGAAAGCCTCGTCGATTTCCTTGAGTTTGTAGGCTGCCCGGGCGCGATAGCCCTCCTTGGCGGCCAGCTTGACGTAGGGATCATTGACGTGATCGTTGAGCCAAGCCTTGTTGACCTTCTTGCTCTGGGTGCGAACTTTCATGCGGGCTCGATAATACGGGGATGCCCGCCATTCAACTGACTCCCGCACAGCGCAAGGCGCATCGTGCGGACGCCCACCATCTCGATCCGATCGTCATGATCGGCAGCGACGGGCTCACCGACGCCGTCAAGAAGGAAGCCGACGCAGCCCTCAAGGCACACGGCCTCATCAAGATCCGCGTCTTCTCCGACGACCGCCTCGCCCGCGATGCCATGCTGGGGGAACTTGCCGACGCGCTCGATGCAGCCCCGATCCAGCACATCGGCAAGTTGCTGGTCCTCTGGCGTCCCAAGCCGGCCAAGGCCCGCGAAGAGGACGAAGACCGCATGCCCGGTCCGCGCGACGTCAAGATCCTCAAGTACAGCAAGCGCGGTGGCCAGCGGCCGGAGGTCAAGATGCTGCGCGTGCTGGGCAACCAGCGCCTCACGCCGGGCGGACTGGTCAAGCGGGCCAAGCCGAAGCAGAAATCCATCAAGAAGCGGCAGGACTGACGCGTGAGCGCGATTCCAGCCGCTGGCGCTGCCGTCGGCGCGCCGGCGGAAAGGCAGCGGCACATCCTGTGCATGAAGTGGGGCACCAAATACGGGCCTCACTACGTCAACCGCCTCTATGCGATGGCCCGCCGGCACATCACCGGCGACTTCAGCTTCGTCTGCCTCACGGACGACGACCGCGGCATCCGCCCCGAGGTGCGCTGCCTGCCCATCCCGCAGTTGGCCATGGAGCTCAAGCCCGGCCAGCCAGACCGTGCATGGCGCAAGCTCACGACGTTCGAGGCCGATCTGCATGGCCTGCGCGGCACGGCCCTGTTCGTCGACCTGGACGTGGTGATCGTCGGCGGCCTGGATGCCTTCTTCGAGCACCCGGGCGAGTTCCTCATCATTCACGACTACCCGCGCTTCTGGCGGTTCGGCGAACGGGTGACGGGCAATTCCTCGGTGTACCGCTTCGAGCTTGGCGCCCATGCGGACGTGCTGGCGTACTTCCGCGCCCACATGGACGAGGTGCCTCGGCAGTACCGCAACGAGCAGGCGTATCTGTCTGCCTTCATGCATCGTCAGGGCAAGCTGAACTACTGGCCGGCCGAGTGGTGTCCCAGCTTCAAGTACCACAGCATTCCGCCCTGGCCCACCAATCTGTGGAAGCCGCCTGTGGTGCCACCCGGTGCCCGGATCGTCATCTTCCACGGTGAATGCAACCCGCCGGACGCCCTCGCAGGCCGACGCAACCGGCGTTTTCGGCACATCGAGCCTGCGACCTGGGTCGACGCGCACTGGCGCGAGTAGCCGGGGGCCGGCGTCGACCTTGGTCAGGCCGACGATTCCGCGCCCACCAGCGCCCGCCCCTTCAGCCGCGATAGGATGCCCAAAGGGCTGGCCGCGTGGTCGTATTCACCGCCAGCGCGCAGGAACAGGGTCTGCTCCATCATGTACTGGCCCGACATCGCGGCATGCGAGGTCTGGTCCGAAAAGCAGACCCATGTCGCACCTGCCGGAAAGTGGACGGTCTGCTGAGGCGAAGTTCGTTGATAGTCCAGGTCGCGCTTCATGCCGTCGTGCAGCTGGAGCATGAGGTGGTCGTACTCGCTGCGCAGTGACTTGGTCACGTGCAGCGCCGCCAGTGCCTTGGCCTGCCAGAGCGCATAGGGCTTGGCGCGCGGAAGGAAGGTCCGGGCGACCGTTTCGAAGGGCTCACCGACGCGCCATACACGCTCGCCGCCGCCGGGGTGGATGTTGGTGAAGACACGCAGGATGCGCTCGCCTCGGTTGGGCCGCGAGGGAAAGGCATCGACATGCAGCCGGCGATCATCTGCACGCCATGACTGCTCGCGGCTTTCCACCTCCGAAGGACGCAAGCTCGTTGGTGCCAGACGCAGCTTGCCCTGGTACCCCGGCAGCAGCCGCGCGATCAGTTCCTGCGACTGTGCTCTGAAGCGCCCCATCCAGGCCTTCACCGCCGCCTGGACGTCGGCTTCACCGGCCAGGCCCTTGAGCCGCCCTTCGGCATCGAGGCTGATGTTGCGGGACTTCGGATCCCGCATCTCGGGTCGCAGCAGCGCCTGCTCCTCAGGGCTGAGGTCGAAACCCAGACGCGGAAAGTACAGCACCTTGCCGGACTCGAGGGCAGCAGTCCACCCGGGGTTCTCTTGCAACTGCCCCACGGACGAGGCAGTGATCTCGATGATCTGGGACTCCATGGTCACTCTTGATGTTGGTATGACCGGCCATGGTGCCACCAAGTGGCGATGGACGCATTCGCTAGGCTCTACGCCACAGGGTCGCACCCGCACACAGCCATTGCGCCGCATACATGGCCGTCCCCACGCCGTGCCACAGGCGAAGGTTCTCGCGCGCGACGATCCGCGGCGCGACGGCGTACTCCACCAGCAGGGCCAACAGCAGGCCGCCAAGCATCAACATGACTGCGCCTGGCGGGGTTTGCGGCTCGCCGTCGTCCTGGCGCCCCATCGCCACCAGCATCAGGAGCACGCAGCCCACCGTCACCCAGGTCTGGGCCGAGAAAAGTTTTGCCGCGGTGGCCCCGGCCAGCGCCGGTGTCGGCAGATGCATGAACAGCAACGGGACGGCGACAAAGCCGATGGCCGTGAGGCTGCCCCACCAGAGCCCTGCGGCCATCAGGGCCGCCCGCGGTTTCCAGGCCATGTGCTCAGGCGTAGCTGACGCCGACGATCTCGTAGCGCTTGACGCCACCGGGCGCCTGCACCTCAGCCACGTCGCCTTCTTCCTTGCCGATCAGAGCACGGGCGATGGGACTGGAAATGTTGATGAGGCCCTGCTTCAGGTCGGCCTCGTCCTCGCCGACGATCTGGTACTTGACCGTGTCACCGGTGGACTCTTCCTCCAGCTCCACCGTGGCGCCGAAGACGACCTTGCCGCCGCCGTCGATTTCGGAAGGGTCGATGACCTGCGCTGCGGACAGCTTGCCTTCGATTTCCTGGATGCGGCCTTCGATGAAGCCCTGGCGGTCCTTGGCGGCGTCGTAGTCGGCGTTCTCGCTCAGGTCGCCCTGGGCACGCGCCTCGGCGATGGCGTTGATCACGGAGGGACGCTCCACTGTCTTCAGGCGATGGAGTTCTTCGCGCAGCTTCTCTGCGCCGCGCTTGGTGATGGGAATGGTGGCCATGTCCGTCGTCGTTCTGGTCTGTCAAAGAAGCCCGGGCGACCCATCACGAGGAGGGCTGCCTCGCCGTTGCGCAACGCGCACCACGGCATGGGCCGGCGGCAAAAAAGAACGACACCGCCGGGCCGGAGCCGGGCGGTGTCGGTGGATCGATTATGCCGGCTGTTGCGGCAGGCTCAAAACCCGCACGGACGATGCAGGTGGGCCTGCCCGAGCCTCACTCGCCGCTCAGTCTCGGCCCGCTTGCTCGATCCTCGTCGCCAGCAATTCGGGATTGGAAAAGCACAGCTCATGGCTGCCCGCGCACTCCACCAGGCGGAACAGCCCCAGCCGCTCGGACAGACGCGGATGCCACGGCAGGCTGTGTGGCAGCGCGGTGTCCTGCTGGGCATTGAGGTAGCTCTTGCCCACCTGCAGCGCGGCCAGCGGCTCCGGCAGGACGGCGGGCTCCGTGAACGTGCGGTACGGGTGCGGATTGAGCAGCGCATAGGTGCTGCGCGCCACGGCCTCATCGGCGTCGTTGATGAAGGATTCGCGCCAGATCGGAAAAGGCAGCATCACCGCCTGACCATTGGCTGCCGCCACGCCGTCGAAGAGTTCTCGGTAGTGTGGCGGCACCATGTCGTTGAGGCATTGCCCATCCAGAGGCACGAACGCATTCCAATAGACGAGCCGACGGATGCGCCCCGGAAGCCGGTGCGGCATGTGGCTGATGACCATGCCGCCATAGCTGTGTCCTACTAGCCGGACCTCCTTCAGATCCTGCTGCTCGATGAAAGCCACCAGGGAGTCGACGGCATCGGCCAGGCCGATGACGGATCGGTCGTCGCCCGGACGATTTCCGGCCAGCGTGGGACAGTGGACGACATGACCGCGCTGGCGCAGGTAATGCGCGGTCGCTTCCATCTCGGCGCCGGTGTGCCAGGCGCCATGCACGAGAACGTAGGTGTCTGCCATGAGGTTGCTCCATTTAGTGATCAAGGCAGCCGACCCCAGCGAAGAGCCGTGGCCGCCGCAGGGCAACCTTAGTGGACCCCGTCGTCCCGCGATGGCCTGCACGAGCCACATGCATGGACGCCGCGTGCCATGGCGACCGCTGTGCTGCACGACCACCGCAACCGGCTCAGCAGGCATGGCCCGATCCAACCGCGCGACCGCGCGCGACCAAACGCCCGCAACTCAGCGCTCGCGACGCCAGGCGGCCGGCGTAGACCCCGCGCTCCGCTGGAACTCACGCACGAAGTGCGACGCATCGGCGAAGCCGCAGCGCCGGCCGATTTCGCCGACGCCCAGATCGGCGAGCCGGGGCTGCGTCAACAGCGCCTGCGCCCGCTCCATGCGCAGGGACCTGAGCGTGCCCGCGAAGGTGCCGCCCGCCGCGGAAAAGGCGCGGTGCAGCGTGCGCAGCGAGACGCCGGCCTCGTGGGCCAACATCTCGGCCCGCAGACCCGGCTGGTCGAGCTGCGCGCGCATCAGGGTCAGCAGGCGGCCGTGCAGGCTGACGCTGGCGCCCTCCCCCGCCTGCGGCGTCTCGAAGGCTGCGCCCATCAGTGCGCCCAGGTGCTGCGCGAACATGGGCGCGGGCATGGCGGCCACGGTGTCCGGATCGCGCGCGAGTTGTACCAGCAACGCCCCCAGGCTGCGGCCCCAGCCCTGGTCGTGCCACGCCACACGGGGACCATGCGCCTCCGGCCCGCTCAACCATTGCGCAACCCATGCCCGTGGAAGCTGCACCGACACGCAATGCACGCCCTGCGGAAAGTGCAGCTCGTACGGCACCGCGGCATCGACCAGTGCCGCATCGCCAGGACGCAGGTGCGCCACCTGGCCACCCTGGCGCACATGCCAGGGCCGGTCGGCCTGACCGATCAGGTAGAAATGGGAACGCCGGCTGCGGGCAATGCCGGCCGGCGTTCTGTAGACATCCTGCGTGGATGCGATGACCTGGTTGACCGAGATTTCCTCGACGTCACGGCTTGCGAGTTGGCCGCCGAAGGCCTCGGCCTCGCGCGAGCTGCAGTCCATTTCGAGGAAGGCCTCGCAGATCGCGCCGACCCAATAGTCCAGCCGCTCGTTGCATCCGACGGCCTCCGTGCTCCAGAGACGTCGGTGCTCGGCAATCGCAGGCGGTACGGACGGCATGCGCGCACTCTAGCGAGCCGCCCGTGCCATGCAAGCGGGCGAGCCCCAGGGACTCGCTCGCCTGCGGCGGTCAGGCGCCGGCCAGCTCCGCGTGCATCTCCTGCACCGAGATCACGCCCAGGTCCTGCAGGTGCTGCATGCCCTCGACAGCCGCTTCGGCGCCGAAGATCGTCGTGATGGTCGTCACACGGGCCAGCAGCGCCGAGGTGCGGATCAGGCGGGAATCGGCAATGGCGTTGCGGCGCTCTTCCACCGTGTTGATGACCAGGGCGATCTCGTTGTTCTTGATCATGTCCACGATGTGCGGACGGCCCTCGGTCACCTTGTTGACCACCGCGCACGCCAGGCCCGCCGCCTGGATGGCCGCGGCCGTGCCCTTGGTGGCGATCAGCTCGAAGCCCAGCTTGGCCAGGCCGCGAGCGCATTCCACCGCACGGGCCTTGTCGTTGTTCTTCACCGAGATGAAGACCTTGCCCGACTTCGGCAGGATGGTGCCGGCGCCCAACTGGCTCTTGACGAAGGCCTCGCCGAAGGTTTTGCCCACGCCCATCACCTCGCCGGTGGACTTCATCTCCGGGCCGAGGATCGGATCGACGCCCGGGAACTTGACGAAGGGGAACACCGCTTCCTTGACGCTGAAGTACGGCGGCGTGACTTCCTTGGTGACGCCCTGGCTGGCCAGAGACTGGCCGGCCATGCAGCGGGCTGCGACCTTGGCTAGCTGGATGCCCGTGGCCTTGCTCACATACGGCACCGTGCGCGAGGCGCGCGGGTTCACTTCCAGCACGTAGATCACGTCCTGGCCATTCTTTTCCTGGATGGCGAACTGCACGTTCATCAGGCCGACCACGTTCAGCGCCTTGGCCATGGCGGCGCTCTGGCGCTTGAGTTCGGCGATGGTCTCGGCCTTGAGGCTGTAGGGCGGCAGCGAGCAGGCGGAGTCACCCGAGTGCACGCCGGCTTGCTCGATGTGCTCCATCACGCCGCCGATGAGCGTGGCGCCCTCGGCGTCGCGGATGCAGTCCACGTCGCATTCGACGGCGTCGTTCAGGAAGCGGTCCAGCAGCACCGGCGAGTCGTTGCTCACCTTGACGGCCTCGCGCATGTAGCGCTCCAGGTCGCGCTGCTCGTGCACGATCTCCATCGCGCGGCCGCCCAGCACGTAGCTCGGGCGTACCACCAGCGGGTAGCCCAGTGCCGCGGCCTTTTCCAGCGCCTCACCCTCGGTACGCGCCGTGGCATTGGGCGGCTGGCGCAGGCCCAGCTCGTGCAGCAGCTGCTGGAAGCGCTCGCGGTCTTCCGCGGCATCGATCATGTCGGGCGTGGTGCCGATGATCGGCACGCCGTTGGCCTCCAGGTCAAGTGCCAGCTTCAGCGGCGTCTGGCCGCCGTACTGCACGATCACGCCGCTGGGCTTTTCCTTGTCGACGATCTCCAGCACGTCTTCCAGCGTCAGCGGCTCGAAGTACAGGCGGTCGGAGGTGTCGTAGTCGGTCGAGACGGTCTCGGGGTTGCAGTTGACCATGATGGTCTCGTACCCGTCCTCGCGCATTGCCAGGGCCGCGTGCACGCAGCAGTAGTCGAACTCGATGCCCTGGCCGATGCGGTTGGGACCGCCGCCCAGCACCATGATCTTCTTGTTGGTCGTCGGCTCGGCCTCGCACTCCTCGTCGTAGGTGGAGTACATGTAGGCCGTGTCGGTTGCGAACTCGGCCGCGCAGGTGTCCACGCGCTTGTAGACCGGGCGGATGCCCAGGGCGCGGCGCTTGTCGCGGATGGCCTTGTCGGTGGTCTTGAGCTGGCGCGCCAGGCGGCGGTCGGAGAAGCCCTTCTGCTTGAGCACGCGCAGCGTGTAGGCGTCGATGTCGTCGAGCGTCTTGGTCTCCAGCTCGAGCTCGATCTTCACGATCTCCTCGATCTGCACCAGGAACCAGCGGTCGATCTTGGTCAGGTCGAACACCTCGTCCACGCTCAGGCCCTGGGCGAAGGCATCGCCCACGTACCAGATCCGCTCGGGGCCGGGCTCGCCCAGTTCCTTCTCGAGCACTTCGCGGTCCTGGGTCTTCTCGTTCATGCCGTCCACGCCCACTTCCAGGCCGCGCAGCGCCTTCTGGAAGGACTCCTGGAAGGTACGGCCCATGGCCATCACCTCGCCCACGGACTTCATCTGCGTGGTCAGGCGCGAATCGGCCTGCGGGAACTTCTCGAAGGCGAAGCGCGGGATCTTGGTGACCACGTAGTCGATGCTGGGCTCGAAGGACGCCGGCGTGGCGCCGCCCGTGATCTCGTTGCGCAGTTCATCGAGCGTGTAGCCCACGGCCAGCTTGGCCGCGACCTTGGCGATCGGGAAGCCCGTGGCCTTGGAGGCCAGCGCCGACGAGCGCGACACGCGCGGGTTCATCTCGATGACGATCATCCGGCCGTCCTTCGGATTGACCGAGAACTGCACGTTGGAGCCGCCGGTGTCGACGCCGATCTCGCGCAGCACCGCCAGGCTGGCGTTGCGCATGATCTGGTATTCCTTGTCGGTCAGCGTCTGCGCCGGCGCGACGGTGATCGAGTCGCCGGTGTGCACGCCCATCGGGTCCAGGTTCTCGATGGAGCAGACGATGATGCAGTTGTCCGCCCTGTCGCGGACCACTTCCATCTCGTACTCCTTCCAGCCGAGCAGCGACTCTTCGATCAGCAGCTCGTTGGTGGGCGAGGCTTCCAGGCCGCGCTTGCAGATGGTCTCGAACTCTTCCGGGTTGTAGGCGATGCCGCCGCCCGTGCCACCCAGGGTGAAGCTGGGGCGGATCACGGTCGGGAAGCCGACGCTCTTCTGTACGGCCCAGGCTTCGTCCATCGAATGGGCGATGCCCGAGCGCGCCGAGCCCAGGCCGATCTTGGTCATCGCGTCCTTGAACTTCAGGCGGTCTTCGGCCTTGTCGATGGCCTCGGGCGTGGCGCCGATCAGCTCGACCTTGTATTTGTCGAGCACGCCGTTGCGCCACAGGTCCAGCGCGCAATTGAGCGCCGTCTGGCCGCCCATGGTGGGCAGGATGGCGTCGGGCCGTTCCTTGGCGATGATCTTCTCGACCGTGGGCCAGGTGATGGGCTCGATGTAGGTGACGTCGGCCGTGGCCGGGTCGGTCATGATCGTCGCAGGGTTGCTGTTGATCAGGATGACCTTGTAGCCCTCCTCGCGCAGGGCCTTGCAGGCCTGCACGCCGGAGTAGTCGAACTCGCAGGCCTGGCCGATGACGATCGGGCCGGCGCCGATGATGAGGATGCTCTTGATGTCTGTGCGCTTAGGCATTCACCGCCTCCGCCTTGTGTTTTTCGATGAGGGCCGTGAAGCGGTCGAAGAGGTAGCCGATGTCGTGCGGCCCGGGCGATGCCTCGGGGTGGCCCTGGAAGCAGAAGGCCGGCTTGTCGGTACGGGCCAGGCCCTGCAGCGTGTTGTCGAACAGGCTGATGTGCGTCGCCCGCAGGTTGGCGGGCAGCGTCTTCTCGTCCACCGCGAAGCCGTGGTTCTGGCTGGTGATGGAGACGCGGCCGCTGTCCAGGTCCTTGACCGGATGGTTGCCACCATGGTGGCCAAACTTCATCTTGAAGGTCTTGGCGCCCGAGGCCAGGGCCATGATCTGGTGGCCCAGGCAGATGCCGAAGGTGGGGATGCCGGTCTCGATCAGCTCGCGCGCCGCGGCGATGGCGTAGTCGCAGGGCTCCGGATCGCCGGGGCCGTTGGCCAGGAAGACGCCATCGGGCTTGAGCTTGAGCACGTCCGCCGCGGGCGTCTGCGCCGGCACCACCGTGATGCGAGCGCCGCGCTGGGCCAGCATGCGCAGGATGTTCTTCTTGACGCCGAAATCGAAGGCCACGACATGGAAACGCGGCGTGATCTGCACGCCGTAGCCGGCGCCCAGCTTCCACTCGGTCTGCGTCCACTCGTAGGTCTGGCGGGTGGAGACCACCTTGGCCAGATCCAGGCCGGCCATCGAAGGCGCGGCCTTGGCAGCGGCGATGGCGGCGTCGATGCGTTTCTGTGTGGGCGTCTCGCCGACAGCCAACCCGACGATGGTGCCGTTCTGCGCGCCGTGGGTGCGCAGGTGGCGGGTCAGGCGGCGGGTGTCGATGCCGGCGATCGCGACGGTGCCGTTGGCGGCGAGGTACTCGCTCAGGCTGCGCGTCTTGCGGAAGTTGGACGCCAGCAGCGGCAGGTCCTTGATGATGAGCCCGGCGGCCTGGATCTTGTCGGCTTCGATGTCCTCCTCGTTGACGCCATAGTTACCGATGTGCGGATACGTCAGCGTGACGATCTGCTGCAGGTAGCTGGGGTCGGTGAGGATTTCCTGATAGCCGGTGATGGCAGTGTTGAACACCACCTCGCCGACTGTGGTGCCGGGGGCACCGATCGACTTGCCGAGAAAGACCGTGCCGTCAGCGAGCGCCAGGATGGCGGGCGAAAAAGACCCTTGGAGGGACAAAAGCACTGGGTTCTCCGGATAAGACGGTCGCCCAAGGTTCGCGGCCGCGCTGGCTGCGAACGGTGCTAGGGAATTTTCTGGCGAAGAAAAGAATCGGGCGACGCTGTTTGCGAAAAGCCGCCTATTGTAGCCTCGCCGCCTCACCCTCCAGCCGGCTGGTGTAAGCCGACACGTCGAAGTCGGCCATCTCGCAGCGGTTGCGTCCGGCACGTTTGGCACGGTAGAGGGCTTGGTCCGCCCGGCGCAACAGCTCATGGGTGTGCAGCTTCGCGTTCTGCCGCGTGAGCGCCACACCAAAACTGGCCGTGACCGCCATCGTGCCATGGTCGGGGATCGAGAACGGGCGGCTCAGCGCGCTGCGCAGGTGCTCCGCCAGCGCCATGGCCTCCGCGGGCCGGGCGACGGCCTGGAACACCACGAACTCCTCGCCGCCGATCCGCGCCGTCTGGTCCGGACGGTGCAGCGTCGAGCGCAGGCGGTCGGCGAACTGCCGCAGCAACTGATCGCCCACCTCATGGCCATGCTGGTCGTTGATCTGCTTGAAGTGGTCGATGTCGAACATGATCAACGCCAGCATCTGGCCGCCGCTTTCCGCCCCCGCCTGCAGGAGCCGCTGCTCGAATGTTCGGCGGTTGGGCAGGCCGGTCAGGTGGTCGGTGCCGGCCAGCACATGCAGACGGGCGATCAGCGCATCGCGTTCCCGGCGAACGTGGATGGAGCGCTGCAGCAACTCCTCCAGGTGACGCAGCGCGGCGAAGATCGTGCGCAGTTCACGCGCATAGCCACGGCGGCGCTGGGCAGGTGCCAGCGGCGTGAAGGTGGTGTCCTCCTGCGTCAGGCCGATCAATCGGTGGACCGTGTCAAGCAGAGGCGAGAGCAGTCGCCGGTTGAGCATGACGACGCCGACGGCCAGCAGCGTGGCCAGCGACAGCGTGGCCACGAGGACACCCGTCAGTACCCACCATGCGCGGTCCTGCAAGGCGGCCAACCGGCTCTGCGCCAGATGGGTCTCCAGATCCCGCAAGGCGACCATCGGCGCCAGGCTGGGCACATACGCGTCCGCGAACTCGGCCGGGCTGGGTCCGCGCTGTTGGGCCATCCGCTCGAGCGTGGCGTCGAAATAGGCCATGCCCTGGCCGAAGTAGATGTCCGCGACGCGGCCGAAGGCCCGGGCCTCGTCGCCGGTGCCTTGGCCGGCAGGAATGGACGTCTGCAACAGTTCGCTGAGCTGCCGGATTCGCCCAAGCAGTTCGGCCACAGCCTGTCGCTCGGCGCTCGAGAGATCACGCCGCGTCGCCAGGGCCACGGTGAGTTTGGAGCCCAGCCGCCCTGCGCTCTCCCGCAGGCGCGCGGCCAGGCGGGCACGGTTGACGGGGGCGGCGATCTCGGGCGCCAGCCGCTGCAGGCTCTGGCCCAACTGGTCGATGAGACGGAATTCGAGGTCGACCACGCCGATCATGCGGTCGATGGCCAGGCTCATCTGGGTTGGATCGCGCTGGGCAACCGCCTGGGTCAGCAGGTTCTGGACCTGCATGCGCGCCTGCTGCAATTCGCTCTCGATCGCGGCGAACTCGTATGGCCCGAGCTGGCACGAGTTGCAGGCAGCGGCGCCACGACGCAGCGCCTCAAGCGACACATCCGTCTTGCGTCGCGCGGCGTCCAGGGCGGGCGCGAATTGACCGGGGCGCCCGAGCGCGGCGTTCATCGGTCCACGCTCCGCAGACACATGCTCGACCGCGCTCAGCGCGAGGCGGTAGACCTGAAGTTGGTCCTCCATCTCGTGCACGGCGCGCAAGCGTTGGACTGATCCGTTGAAGACGAGCGCCGCCAGCAAAGCGGTCACCAGCAGCACCGCCGCCACGACCGCATTGACCAGTTGATTGAGCACCTGGGGCGCCGCTCCGTTGCCACCGTGATGTTGCATGACCGAGCGCAAACACGACCCACGCTGGCAACCTTGCCACCTCGGCCGATGTCCTTGACACGAAAGTTAACAATTTTGCCCCATTGTGGGCAAGTTGCACAGTGTGTCGCGCATAACTGACGTCCCGGCGTGCAATGCAGCACATCCTCGCCACGATGCCGCTGCAGCCCCGGTGCGAGAGCCCGTTGCCCGGGAAGCAGTTCAGGCCGTCGTTGCCATCTGGTGGGCGGCGCTGGCGTGCAGGCAGACGGCCGCCGCCGCTGCCACGTTCAGCGATTCCTCGCCGCCCGGCTGAGCAATGCGGATGCGCTGGGTGGCCATCGCCTCCAGCATCGGCCCCACGCCCTGCCCTTCATGCCCCATCAGCCACGCACACGGCCACGGAAGCGCCGCCCGGTGCAGCCACTCCCCCTGATGGGAACTCGTGGCAAGCAGAGGCAGGCCGAGTTGGCCGACCGCTGGAGGCTCGATGCCCTCCACCAATTGCAGGCCGAAGTGCGCGCCCATGCCGGCGCGCAGCACCTTGGGCGACCAGAGCGCCACCGTGCCTTTGAGCGCCAGGACCTGCGCAAACCCGAACGCCGACGCGCTTCGCAGGATGGACCCCACGTTGCCGGGATCCTGAAGCCGGTCCAGCACCACCGCCGCCAAGCCCGGCCGGGGCCCCATCGACTCTGGCAAAGCCATCAGGAAGCCGACCGGCGCGGGCGATTCGAGGCCGCTTGCCTCGGCCAGCAGCGCATCCGGAAGCAGGTAGATCCTGGGCGCAGCCTCCACGAGTCGAGCGGGTGCCTGCGGCCAGAAAGACTCGGCGAAGACACTGGCAATCGGCTGCATGCCCCGGTCCAGCGCGGCGCGACACAGATGGTCGCCTTCGAGCCACAGGCGACCCATCCGCCGATAGGCGCCGCCATCGCGCGCAAGACGCCGGAGGTCCTTGACCACGACGTTGTCGCGCGACGTGATGCGCACGGGGTCTTCTGGACGGATGGTCATGGTGTCAGCCGATCCAGCGGCATCGCGATGCGCGTCGGCAACGTGCTTTCCACCTGGACGACCACATCGGGGACTGCGGCGATCTGCAACGCCTGCGCAACGGGTGAGAACGAGCGGCGGTGGTGAATGCAGGCGCCATGCTGGCGCAGTGCCGCCAGATGCTCGGGCGTGCCGTAACCCTTGTGGGTTGCAAAGCCGTACTGGGGAAATTCATCGTGCAGGGAAAGGCACAGGCGGTCACGGTGCACCTTGGCCAGGATCGAGGCGGCGGAAATCGCCTTGACCCGTGCATCGCCCTTGACGATGGCCTCTGCCAGCACGTCCAGCGGAGGCAGGCGGTTGCCATCCACCAGCACCTTCGACGGGCGCAGGCGCAGGCCCTGGACGGCACGGCGCATCGCCAGCATCGTCGCCTGAAGGATGTTGTGGGTGTCGATTTCGTCGACGCTCGCGACCGCGATCGAGCAACACAGGGCCTTGGCCAGGATCTCGTCGTGGAGCCTTTCGCGCCGAAGTGGCGTCAGCACCTTGGAATCGGCCAGCCCTTTGATCGGATGCAGCTCGTCCAGGATGACCGCGGCCGCGACCACGGGGCCGGCCAGCGGCCCGCGCCCAGCTTCGTCCACGCCGGCCAGCAGGCCCGGCGCGTCCCAGGCCAGTGGCACCTGTTCAGGCTTGGAGGACTTTCTCGATCGCATCGGCACAGAGCGTGGGGGTGTCGCGCATCAATTCACCATGGAGTTGGGCAAAGCGCTCGCGCAGCGCGGCCACACGCCCGGGCGCATCGAGCCAGGCCAAGGTCGCCTCGGCCAGCGCCTGAGGCGTGGCCGCATCCTGCAGCAGTTCGGGAACGACGAAATCACCACACAGGATGTTCGGCAGGCCCACCCAAGGCTGCAATTGCTGGCGATGCATCATGCGCCATGTGAGGCGATTCATGTTGTATGCGATCACCATGGGGCGCTTGAAGAGCGCCGCTTCCAGGGTCGCCGTCCCACTGGCGATCAGCGTGACATCGCAGGCGGCCAACACCTGATGCGATCGCCCGTCGACCAAGCGGATCGCGCCCGCCATATCGCTGGCCGCCAACAGCGTCTCGGCCTCGGCTCGCAGACTCGGAATGATCGGGGCCACGAACTGAAGCTCGGGCCGGCTGCGCCACATGTGGGCTGCGGCAGCGAAGAAGCGTGTGGCCAGATAGCGCAGTTCCGAGCGTCGGCTACCGGGGAGGATGGCCACCACGGGGCGGCCCTCATCAAGGCCGAGCGCCCTTCGGGCGGCCGCTGCATCCGCTTCCATCGGAATCACATTGGCCAGCGGATGGCCGACATAGCTCGCGGACACGCCCTGTTCGGCCAGCAGGGAGGGCTCAAAGGGAAAGATGCACAGAACATGGTCGGCCGCCGCACGGATCTTCTCGATGCGGTCGGCGCGCCATGCCCAGATGGAGGGGCACACGAAATGAACGGTGCGGATGCCACGGCCGCGCACCGCCGCTTCCAGGTCCAGATTGAAATCGGGGGCGTCGACACCGATGAACAGCTGAGGCCATTCTTGCAGTAACCGCGCGCGCAACTGCCGGCGGATGCCGGCGATCTCGGCATAGTGGCGCAGCACCTCGATGTAGCCGCGCACGGCCAGCTTCTCCTGGGGCCACCAGCTTTGGAATCCGCGGGCGAGCATCTGGGGCCCGCCAATGCCGACCAGTGATACATCCGGCCAGCGGGGCCGGATGCCATCGATGAGCAGGCCTGCGAGCAGATCGCCAGACGCCTCGCCCGCGACCATCGCGAACTGCCGCGAAGACACCAAAGCCTCCGCCATCTCAGCGTGCAATGCCGCGCGTGCTGCCTGACAGGAAGGCGCTCATCAGCTGCACGTCGCCTGCGGCTTCGGGCATCTCGCCCGCGAGCGCATCGATGGCGGCGCGCGCATCCTCCAGCGTACGGCCCTGGCGATAGAGCACCCGATGCATCTGCTTGACGGCCGCCAGTCGGCCTGCAGAAAAGTCTCGGCGCTTGAGTCCCACAATGTTGAAGCCGCGCACGGTCATGGGATTGCCGTCGACCAGCATGAAGGGCGGAACGTCCTGGGACACGGCGGTGGCAAAGCCGACCATCGCATGCGCCCCCACCTTCACGAACTGATGGATCCCCACGAGGCCGCCTACTGTCACCCAATCTCCCAGCTCCACGTGGCCGGCCAGCGTGGTGTTGTTCGACAACGTGGTGTGGTCGCCCACGCGGCAGTCGTGCGCGATGTGGCTATAGGCCATGATCCAATTGTCGTGGCCCACACGCGTGATACCGCCCGCACCCGGTACACCGAGATTGAAGGTGCAGAACTCCCGGATCGTGTTGCGATCGCCGATTTCCAGGGCGGTGTCTTCGCCGGCGTATTTCTTGTCCTGCGGAATGGCGCCGAGCGACGCGAATTGGAAGATTCGATTGTCGCGGCCGATGGTGGTGCGCCCTTCGATCACGCAATGTGCACCGACCGTCGTGCCGGCTCCGATGCGGACCTTCGGGCCGATGACCGCATAAGGCCCGACGCTGACCGACGCGTCCAGCTCAGCGGCTGGATCGACGATGGCGCTCGGATGGATCTGGGGCATGCCTCAGGCCTCGATGCGACGCATGGCGCACATCAGCTCGGCCTCGCATGCGAGTTCGTCGCCCACCCTGGCGCGGCCACGGAATTTGGAAATGCCCGCCTTCATGCGGTCGATCTCGACTTCGAGGGTCAGCTGGTCGCCCGGCTCCACCGGCCGCTTGAAGCGCGCGCCGTCGATGGCGGCGAAGTAGTAGACGGTGTTGTCGTCCGGCACGATGTCCAGCGAACGAAAGGACAGCAACGCGGCCGCCTGAGCCATCGCTTCCAGCATCAGCACGCCCGGCATCACAGGGCGATGCGGAAAGTGGCCGTTGAAGAAGGGCTCGTTCATCGTGACGTTCTTCAGCGCCGTGATGCGCTTGCCCTTCTCCATGTCCAGCACCCGGTCGACCAGCAGGAAGGGGTAGCGATGGGGCAGAAGCTTAAGGATCTGGTGGATGTCGAGCGTGTTCGTCATGGTGTCAGGCCGGAGGCGGCTTGCTTTTCGAGCGCACGCAGGCGCTCTCGCAACTGGTGCAGATGACGCAGCGTGGCGGCATTGCGCTCCCAGGCTGCGTTGTCATCAATGGGAAACACGCCAGTGTACTGCCCCGGCTTGAGGATCGAACGCGTGACGACGGTGGCGGCGGAGACATGCACGCCATCCGCAAGCTTGAGATGCCCGAGCACCACCGCCCCGCCCCCGATCGTGCATTGCGCGCCGATCTCGGCACTGCCCGCCACACCCACGCAGCCCGCCATGGCGGTATTGCGGCCGATGCGCACGTTGTGGCCGATCTGAATCAGGTTGTCCAGCTTGACGCCGTCCTCGAGCACGGTGTCTTCAAGAGCGCCGCGGTCAATGCAGGTATTGGCACCGATCTCCACATCGTTGCCAATGCGCACCGCGCCCAGTTGCTCGATCTTGACCCAGGCCCCTTGATGAGGCGCCAGCCCGAAACCATCGGCGCCGATGACCACGCCCGGATGCAGCAGGCAGCGCTCGCCGATGACGCAATCCTCGCTGACGGTCACACGCGATCTGAGGACCGTCCCTGCGCCAATTCGGGCCCCGCGCTCGATCACGCACAGAGGCCCCACGGTCGCCGTCGCATCCACGTGGGCATCGGCGTCGACCACGGCCGACGGATGGATTCCAGGGGGCGTGGCCGGCGCGTGGCGCGCCTTCCAGAGCTGCGTCAGGCGCGCGAAATACAGGTAGGGATCGTCGACGACGAGACAGGCGCCGCGCTTGGCAGCTTCCTCACGCAGCGCAGGCGCCACAATGATGCAGCCCGCGCGCGACGACAGCATTTCCTTGCGGTAGCGCGCGTGACTGAGAAAGCTGATCGCGTCTGGCTCCGCAGCCGCAAGTGGCGCAAGCCGTTGAACCACCATCGCCGCATCGCCGAGCAGCTCGCCACCGAGCGCGGCAACGATCTCACCCAGAAGCAAGCTCACGGCGTCAGCGTCACTTGCCGCCGCTGCCGTTCGGAGCTGCTGTTGCGTTCAGGGCCTTGATCACTTTGTCGGTGATGTCGTGCTTGGGATTGACGTAGACGGCATCCTGGAGGATGACGTCATATTTCTCGGCCTCGGCAACTTGCTTGATGGCGCGCTGGGCGCTTTCATAGACCTTCTGCAGTTCCTCACTGCGACGCAGGTTGAGGTCTTCCTGGAACTCCCGGCGCTTGCGCTGGAAGTCGCGATCCTGGTCGACGAGCTGCCGCTGCCGCTGGGTTCGCTGTGTCTCGGACAGCGTGGGCGAATCGCGCTCGAGCTTGTCCGAAGCGGCCTTGAGAGCGGCCTCCTGGTCCTTCAGATCCTTCTCACGCTTCAGGAACTCCTGTTCCAGTCGTGTCTGCGCCGCCTTGGCTGCGGGCGCCTCGCGCATCACACGGTCGGGATTGACGACGCCGAAGCGGAAGGCGTCCTGCGCATGAGACACGCCAGTCATCATCAGGCCGGCGAACAGTGCGGCCAACGGCCACGAATACATCTTCTTCATTGACTGACTCAGAACGCCGTCCCGATCTGGAACTGGACACGCTGCGTGCGGTCACCTGGCACCAGAGGGACGAAAGGATTGTTGGGATCCGGCACTTCCTTCTGCTGGCGGATGGGGATCGCGTAGGCAATGCGCAGCGGGCCAAGCGGCGAAATCCAGCTCACGCCCAGACCGAAGGAGGCGCGCAGGCGCTGCTGGGCGCTCCACTGCGCGTCGGTCTGGCCAACGCGCCGGTCGGCGAAGACATTACCTGCATCCAGGAAGGTGTACAGGCGCAGCGTCCGGTCATTGCCGGCCCCCGGGAAAGGCGTGCTCAGTTCGATGTTGAACACCGCCTTCTTCGTGCCGCCCAGGGCAGCACTGGTGACGGTGTCGCGAGGACCCAGCGAGTTCTGCTCGAAGCCGCGGATCGAGCCCAGACCGCCGGCGTAGAAGTTCTTGAAGATCGGGTAGTCCTTGCCACCGAATGCCTTGGCGTACCCAAGCTCGGCATTGAAGGCCAGGGTGTACTGCTTGGACAGCGGCACGTACTGCTGGAACTGATAGCTGGTCTTTCCGTAGCTGAAGTCGCCGCCCACGCCAAACTCGAGGTTCGCACGCTGCACGCGGCCCTTGGTCGGCACGAGCGCGCTGTCGCGATCGTCGCGCGCCCAGCCCACTGTCAGTGGCACACCCCAGACGGAGTCGCGATTGCAATCCAGCGACGTCGCGTACCCATTGGCGCCGTATTTAAAGCCGCAGCGGAAGTAGTCCAGGTACGCCTGCGGAATCGACTTGCCGTACAGCTCACGGTAGTAATTGGCGAGCGCCGGGTTGACGAGTGCCAGCAGCGAGTAGTCTGGGACATCGCCCGGCTTGAACCGGTACCGCTCCAGACCGGCGCCGAAGAACACGGTGTCCACTTCGCTGAAAGGCACGCCGAAACGAATTGCGCCGCCTTCGGCGACCAGCGAATAGTCGCCATCAGTGCTGTAGTACGGCCGCGTCGTCTGGTGGAAGAGACTGATCGTGCGCGAAATGCCGTCTTGCGTGAAGTACGGGTCGGTCGTCGTGAGCGAGATCGTGCGGTTGTACTTGCTCGTGTTGACGTTCAGGCCCAGGTAGTTGCCCGAGCCGAAGACGTTTTCCTGCGTGATGCCGAAGTTCAGCGAGATCTTGTCGGAACTGGAGAAGCCGGCCCCCAACTGCAGCGAGCCGGTGGGCTTCTCGACCACGTTGTAGGTCAGATCGACCTGGTCTGGCGAACCGGGCACTTCCTGCGTGTCGACGTTGACCTCGGTGAAGTAGCCCAGCCGATCCACGCGCTCACGCGACAGCTTGATGCGATCGCCGTCGTACCAGGAAGCCTCGAACTGGCGGAATTCCCGACGGATGACTTCGTCGCGCGTCTTGTTGTTGCCGGAAACGTTGATCCGACGCACATAGACCCGACGCGAGGGGTCGGCCTGCAGCACCATCGCCACCCGACTGTTCTGGCGATCCATCTCAGGCTTGGCCTGCACGCGCGCGAAGGCGTAGCCGAAGCTGGCGAAATAGTCGTTGAAGGCCTTGGTGGTCTCGGTCACCTGGTCGCCGTTGTAGGGCTCGCCAGGCTTGATGGTGATCAGCGACTTGAACTCGTCTTCACGGCCCAGGAAGTTGCCATCCAGCCGCACGCCAGAGACCACGTACTTGGGACCCTCGTGGATGTTGACGGTGATCGACAGGTCTTGCCGGTTGGGCGAGATCGCCACCTGCGTGGAGTCGATGCGGAACTCCATGTAGCCGCGCGTCAGGTAGTACTGCTTGAGCGTCTCGAGGTCCGCGTTGAGCTTGGTGCGCGAGTACTGGTTCGACTTGGTGTACCACGACAGCCACCCGCCCGTGTCCTGGTCGAACAGGCCGAGCAGCGTGGATTCGCTGAAGGCAGACGCACCCACGATCCGGATGTCGCGGATGCGTGCTGCCGCGCCCTCGGTCACGGTGAAGGTCACGTTGACCCTGTTGCGCTCGATGGGCGTGACCGTGGTCACCACCTCGGCGTTGTAGAGACTGCGAGAGATGTACTGCCGCTTGAGTTCCTGCTCGGCCCGGTCGGCCAGCGCCTTGTCGAAGGGACGGCCATCGGTCAGGCCAACCTCGCGCAGCGCCTTTTTCAACGCATCCTTGTCGAACTCCTTGGCGCCGACAAAGTCGACGTCGGCGATGGTCGGCCGCTCTTCGACGATCACGACGACCACATTGCCGTTCACGTCGATGCGCACATCCTTGAACAGGCCCAGATCAAACAGCGCTCGGATGGCCGCGGAGCCGCGATCGTCGGTGTAGGTCTCGCCGACCCGCAGCGGGATGGAGGCGAACACGGTGCCGGGCTCGACACGCTGCAGACCCTCGATACGGATATCCCGGACGGTGAAGGGCTCGATTGCCCAGGCGGCCGTCGCGGCCAACGCACTGGTGAGCACCGCTGCCACGCTGCGCAGGCGAAAGCGACTGATCTGTTGGTTCATGTGTGAAGAAGAAGGCCGGCGCCGCCAGGGGCCGGCTGAAGGTTAACCAAAGAGACGATTCACGTCGTTGAAGAGTGCAATCGACATCATCACCAGCAGCAACGCGACACCCCCGCGCTGAAGACGTTCCATCCAGGCGTCGGACACGCCCCTGCCGGTCAGGCCCTCCCAAAGATAATACATCAGGTGTCCCCCATCGAGGACGGGCAGCGGCAGCAGGTTCAGCACCCCAAGACTCACGCTGATCAGCGCGAGGAAGACAAGGTACTGGGTCAGACCGAGGCTGGCTGACTTGCCCGCATAGTCGGCAATGGTGAGCGGCCCGCTGATGTTCTTGATCGAGGCCTCGCCGATCAACATCTTGCCCATCATCTTGAGCGTCAGGGCCGACACCTCCCAGGTCCGCTGGACGCCTTTGACGAGTCCATCCACCGGGCCCTGCCGCACCTTCACCATTTCAGGAGCCGCACCCACGTAGGCGCCGATACGGCCAACGAAAGTGCCTGCCTCCTCGCGCACCTCCGGGCGCACATCGAGCGTGAGCATGTGCCCGTCGCGCTCGATATGCCAGGGTTGCGCGCGGCCTTCTCGCCCGTCCACGGACTGGCGGATGAGCTCTCGCAGATGCTGGCCGTCAACAACAGCCGTCGTGCCGACCGACAAGACCTGATCGCCCGCCTTCAGGCCCGCCCTGCTCCCGGCGCCATCGGCCATGACCTCGCCGATCACCGGCCGGGTGAACGGCGCCGCAAGGCCGATCTTGGCAAACATCTGCGGATCAGCATCCCGCGCGCCCATCCGGCTGAGCGGCAACACCAGCACGCGCGTTCCGCGGCCGGGTGCGCTTTCGATTTCGACACGGAGGTCGCGGCCATCGAGCGCTGCACGCGTCGCCTGCCACCGCAAGTCCTCGAACGAGGCCACCGGACTGAGCGAGTCGGGATCCTCGTCGCCCGCACGCAGCACGCGCTCGCCGCCCTGGAGGCCGGCCTGGGCAGCAAAGGACATCGCGGCCGGCTTCCCGATCACCGGCGCCGGCTCCTGCACGCCGATCCAGCCGACGACGGCGTACAGCACAACGGCCAGCAACAGGTTGGCCGCCGGGCCCGCGGCCACGATGGCCGCGCGCGCCTTCAGCGGCTGGGTGTTGAAGGCGCGATGGCGCTCCTCGGCCGCGACGGGCGCTTCGCGCTCGTCCAGCATGCGCACGTAACCGCCGAGCGGCAATGCGCCGATCACGAACTCGGTGTCCTGCCCCGGGTGCTGCCGCCGCGGCTTCCATCGAAGCAAGGTCGGTCCAAAGCCGATCGAGAAACGGATCACACGCACCCGGCAGGCCACGGCCACACGGTAGTGGCCGTATTCGTGGACGGCGATCAACAGCCCCAGCGCGACGACGAAGGCAACGACGGTGAGCATGATGGATAAGGTTGTTCAGGCGGCCAGCCTGCCGACGACCAGTTCGGCGGCGCGGCGCGCTTGAAGGTCCAGGTCGAGCAGGTCGGCCAGGGCGTCGGCTTTGGAGGGACGAACGCGGTCCAAAGTTTCGACGTTGACTGCATGGATGCGGTCAAAGCGCAGACGGCCGTTCAGGAAGGCTTCCACCGCCACCTCGTTGGCAGCGTTGAGCACAGCCGGCGTGCCGGGGGCGGCTTCGAGCACCTGCCAGGCCAGCTTCAATCCAGGGAAACGCCGTTCGTCGGCGTTTTCGAAGGTAAGCGACGCCATCTGCCGAAAGTCGAGCCGCTGCGAACCGCTCGCCACGCGCGCGGGCCAGGCCAGACCGCACGCGATCGGCACCCGCATGTCGGGCGTGCCCAATTGCGCAAGAACCGAGCCGTCGATGAACTCGACCATGGAATGGATGACGCTCTGCGGATGGAGCGTCACCTCGATGCGTGAAGGCGGCAGGCCGAACAGGTGTCGGGCCTCGATCACTTCGAGCGCCTTGTTCATCATGGTGGCGGAATCCACCGAGATCTTGCGGCCCATCACCCAGTTGGGATGAGCGCATGCCTGCTCTGGCGTCACGTCAGACAGCGTGGCCGGATCGCGCCCGCGGAACGGTCCTCCGGAGGCCGTGAGGATCAGTCGCTCGACCCGCTCCGGCCAACTGGACGGGTCTTCAGGCAGACATTGGAAGATGGCCGAGTGCTCGCTGTCGATGGGCAGCAGGGTCGCACCGCCACGGCGCACCGTTTCCATGAAGAGCGAGCCGCCCACCACCAACGCTTCCTTGTTGGCGAGCAGCAAACGCTTGCCCGCCGCGGCCGCGGCAAGGCAGGACGGTAGGCCTGCCGCGCCCACGATGGCCGCCATCACCGCATCGACTTCAGGGTGGGCGGCAACCTCTTCGAGCGCCCGGGGACCGCTCAGCACACGGGTGGTCGACTGGGCGGCCTCAAGCTGCGACGCCAGTTCCCGCGCGCACTGCTCGTCACCCATCACCGCGAACCTTGGTTTGAAGCGCAGGCACTGCGACGCCAGTTCTTTGACGCGCCGGGCCGCCGTCAATGCGAAGACTTCATAGCGCCCAGGATGCCGGGCGATCACGTCCAGCGTGCTGGTGCCCACGGAGCCCGTTGCCCCAAGGATGGTCACGCGTTGTCTCACCGGAATCCCTCGAAGAAGTTCAGGCCAGGGACGACAGCATCATCGCCAGCGGAAGCGTGGGCAGCAGGGCATCGATCCGGTCGAGCACACCGCCGTGCCCAGGCAGAAGACTACTGCTGTCCTTGGCGCCAGCACTGCGCTTGATCAGCGATTCGACCAGGTCGCCCACCACGCTCATCGCAGCAAGGAACACCACGCCCAGCAGCAGCAGCCACCAGCCGCGCGTGGCGAGGTGCGTGTACAGGCTGGGCACCCCTGCGGCAAACGCCCGATCGGCCCAGACCCAGCACACTGCCAGGACGATGACGCCGACGACACCGCCCCACACGCCCTCCCAGCTCTTGCCCGGGCTGATGGTCGGCGCGAGCTTGCGACGGGTGAACCGCAGGCCGAAGGCCCGGCCCGCGAAATAGGCAAACACATCGGCCACCCAGACCAGCACAAGGATCGACAGCAGGAAGTTGATGCCCACCATGCGTGCCTGCACCGCCGCCAGCCATGCCGCCCACAGCGCAAGCAGACCGCCCACCACACGCACGGCCTTTGGAATCTGGGGCCAACCGGGAACCGCGAGCTTGAGCAGTGCCGCGCCGCCCAGCACCCAGGCCGCGCCGGCGACGGACCACAGCAGCGGCAGGGGCCGCGACAGCAGGCCCAACCACCATGACAGGGCGCACAGCAGCACCATCTCGGCACCAAACAGCAACGAGATGCCCTGCCGATATCCGTTGAGACGGCCCCATTCCCAGCCTGCCGCTGCCACAAGCACCAGCATGACCAGGGCGAAGGGTTCGGGCGAGGGATAGAACAAGGCTGGCAGCAGGACGGCCAGCAGGACCAGAGCGGTGATGATGCGCTGCTTCAGCATGACGACGGCCGCTCAGGCGACCTGGCTTTGCAGCGGCTTGTGCTGCGGACCGAGTCCGGGCACCAGTTGTTCGGAAGTCTTTCCGAAGCGACGCTCGCGGCCCTGGAAGGCCTCGATGGCATGGTCGAGCGCCGCCTCGTCGAATTCAGGCCAGAGGCAGTCCGTGAAATAGAGCTCGGAATAGGCGCTCTGCCACAGAAGGAAGTTGGACAACCGCTGCTCACCGCCAGTCCGGATCACCAAGTCGGGGTCCGGGCTGTGGGAAAGAGCCATGGCCCGGTTGAGGCTTTCCTCGGTGATGGCCTCGCCACGCGCTGCCAACTGCGCCGCCGCCTGGGCCACATCCCAACGCCCGCCGTAGTTGAAGCAGATGTTGAGGACGAGCCGGGAATTCTTGGCCGTGTCGGCCTCGGCTTTGGAGAGCCCGGAGACCAACCGGGCAGACAGCGCGGTGCGGTCGCCCACGAAATGCAATTGCACGCCGTCCGCCGCCAGCCGAGGCACCTCGCGCTGGAGCACCAGCAGCAGCAGATCCATCAGTCCGGACACCTCGTCCTTGGGACGGTTCCAGTTCTCCGACGAGAAGGCAAAGACAGTCAGCACCTCGATGCCACGGTCCGCGCAGGCTCGCACGCAGCGACGAAGGGATTCGACACCTTGTCGATGGCCCGCCACACGAGGAAGAAACCGCCGCGTCGCCCAGCGGCCATTGCCGTCCATCACGATGGCGACATGGCGCGGCACACGTTGGGCAGTCATGGACGGGTCGGCTCCTGGCTCCGGCGTTCCGGAATAGACACTGGCAATGGGGGACGCGACAGAACTGGGCTCAGACGGCCAGGATGTCGGCTTCCTTGGCCGTGACCAGCTTGTCGATCTCCGCGATGTAGCGGTCGGTCATCCTCTGGATCTCGGCCTCGGCACGCTTCTGGTCGTCTTCAGACGCCGCCTTGTCCTTGACCAGCTTCTTGACTGCCTCGTTGGCATCGCGGCGCAGGTTGCGGGTGGCGACCTTGGCGCTTTCACCCTCGTTGCGCGCCAGCTTGGTCATCTCCTTGCGACGCTCTTCGCTCATCGGCGGCATCGGCACGCGGATCAGTTCGCCCATGCTGGCCGGGTTCAGGCCCAGGTCGCTTTCGCGGATGGCCTTCTCGATCTTGGCACCCATGCCCTTCTCCCAGGGTTGGACGCTGATCGTGCGCGCGTCGAGCAGCGACACGTTGGCCACCTGCGACAGCGGCACCGGCGAGCCGTAGTAGTCCACATGGATGCTGTCCAGCAGCGCGGGGTTGGCGCGGCCGGTGCGGATCTTGGCCAGATGGCCCTGCAGCGCCGTCAACGTCTGCTTCATCTTGGCTTCGGTCGCGCTACGAATGTCGGCAATGGTCATGATGTCTTCTCTTGTTCTCAGACGTGCACCAGCGTGCCCTCGTCTTCACCCAGCACCACGCGCTTGAGCGCGCCGGGCTTGAAGATGGAGAACACCTTGATGGGCAGTTTCTGGTCCCGGCACAGCGCGAAGGCAGTCGCGTCCATGATGCCGAGGTTCTGGGAGATCGCCTCGTCGAAGGAAAGCGAGGAATAGCGCGTCGCCGACGGGTCTTTCTTGGGGTCGGCGCTGTAGACGCCGTCGACCTTCGTGGCCTTGAGCACCAAGGCAGCCCCAACCTCGGCCCCGCGCAAGGCAGCAGCCGTGTCGGTGGTGAAGAAAGGGTTGCCCGTGCCGGCAGCGAACACCACCACCTTGCCCTCTTCGAGATACTGCAGCGCCTTGGGCCGCACGTAGGGCTCCACCACCTGATCGATGGCGATCGCCGACATCACCCGGGCGGTCAGGCCCTGCTTGTTCATGGCGTCGGCCAGGGCCAGCGAGTTCATCACCGTGGCCAGCATGCCCATGTAGTCGGCCGTCGCACGGTCCATGCCCACGGCACCGCCCGCGACGCCGCGGAAGATATTGCCCCCGCCGATGACGACCGCTACCTCGACGCCCAGACGCACCACTTCCGCCACTTCCTCGACCATGCGCACGATGGTCGCGCGGTTGATGCCGAAGGCGTCGTCGCCCATGAGCGCCTCACCCGACAGCTTGAGAAGAATGCGCTTATGGGCAGGGGCGGCGTCGTGCATAGGCAATGGCTACAGAAAGTTAAGGCGGGAGGAAGTGTACGTGGTGGGGCGCAAGAAAAAAGCGGTGGCACGCCCCGTTACAGGGCACGCCACCGCTTGCGCGGAGGTTCAGGCGCCGGCCTTGGCGGCCGCCACCTGCGCAGCAACCTCGGCCGCGAAGTCGTCGACCTTCTTCTCGATGCCTTCGCCCACGACGTACAGGGTGAAGCCCTTCACGGTCGTGGCCTTTTCCTTGAGCATCTGCTCGACGGTCTGCTTGTCGTTCTTCACGAAGGCCTGATTGAACAGCGAGACCTCCTTGAGGTACTTCTGCACGCCGCCTTCGATGCGCTTGGCCACGATGTCTTCGGGCTGGGGCTTCTTGCCGGCGGCTTCCGCGGCCTTGCGGTCCTCCTCGGCCTTGCCGGCGGCCACGGCGCGTTCCTTCTCGATCAGCTCGGCGGGCACGTCGTTGGACGACAGGGCCACGGGCTTCATGGCAGCCACGTGCATCGCCACGTCCTTGGCGGCCGTGTCGTCGCCTTCGTACTCGACGACCACGCCGATGCGGGTGCCGTGCAGGTAGGAGGCCAGCTTGGCGCCAGTGTCGAAGCGCTTGAAGCGGCGGATCGACATGTTTTCGCCGATCTTGCCGATCAGGCCCTTGCGCACGTCTTCCAGCGTGGGGCCGAAGCCGTCCTGGCTATATTCCAGGGCGCCCAGCGCGGCCACGTCGGCCGGGTTGTGCTTGGCGACCAGCTGCGCCGCGGCCTGGGCCATGGCGATGAAGCTGTCGTTCTTGCTCACGAAGTCGGTTTCGCTGTTGACTTCGATCAGGGCACCGACGGTACCTTCGATGCTGGCGGCGACCACGCCTTCTGCGGTGATGCGGGCGGCGGCCTTGCCGGCCTTGCTGCCCAGCTTGACGCGCAGCAGCTCTTCGGCCTTTTCCATGTTGCCTTCAGCCTCGGTCAGGGCCTTCTTGCACTCCATCATGGGGGCATCGGTCTTGGCGCGCAGCTCGGCGACCATGCTTGCGGTAATTGCTGCCATGTCTTAACTCCGTAGATCGTTTTAGTAGCCAGAGGAACGAAAAAGGGGCCACGAAGCCCCTTCTCCGGACCGCCTTGGAAATCAGGCCGAGGCGGAAGCGTTGTCTTCGACTTCGACGTATTCGTCGCCTTCGCCTTCGGCGATGGCCTTGACCACGTCATTGACGGCGTTGTTACGGCCTTCGATGACAGCGTCGGCGATACCACGGGCGTAGAGGGCGACCGCTTTGGAGGAATCGTCGTTGCCGGGGATCACGTAGTCGATGCCCTCAGGCGAGTGGTTCGAGTCGACCACGCCGATCAGCGGAATGCCCAGCTTGCGGGCTTCGGACACGGCGATCTTGTGGAAGCCCACGTCGATCACGAAGATGGCGTCCGGCAGGGCGTTCATGTCCTGGATGCCGCCGATGTCCTTCTCGAGCTTCTCGATCTCGCGGGTGAAGGTCAGCTGCTCCTTCTTCGACATGCCCTCGAGGCCAGTTTCCTGCTGGGCCTTCATGTCCTTGAGGCGCTTGATGGAGGTCTTGACCGTCTTGAAGTTGGTCAGCATGCCGCCGAGCCAACGGGTCTCGACGAAAGGCATGCCGGCACGGCGAGCTTCGTCGGAGACGATTTCACGGGCTTGGCGCTTGGTGCCGACAAACAGGATGGTGCCGCGGTTGGCAGCCAGCTGCTTGGCGTACTTCTGCGCGTCCTGGAACATCGGCAGCGACTTTTCCAGGTTGATGATGTGGATCTTGTTGCGGTGGCCGAAGATGAACGGAGCCATCTTGGGGTTCCAGAAACGGGTCTGGTGGCCGAAGTGGACGCCGGCTTCCAGCATCTCACGCATGGTGGTGGACATTGCAGTTCTCCAAAGGTTGGGTCTTGAATCCAGCCCGCATATCGCCCCGGGCAGCAAGGCCTGGTGGCGAACACCTTGAATGGGCTGGTTCGCGGATGAATTCCGCCGGTGGGTACCGCAGCAGGACGCTGCCGGGACCCCGTCCGGTCTGCAGAAATTGCAACCAGGACCGACGAAACCGCGGGAGTGTATCACGGCCGCTACTCATCCTGAACGTGCGTCGCCCCGCGGGGCGACCTCTGGGCCGGGAGAGTCACCCGAGGAACGGCGCCCTCCCCGGAACAGCCACACCTTGGCCGAATCGCGCCGCTCCGCCGTCCGCCAATCACCGTTGACAAACGTTGCCTGAACTATGCTCGGCGCATCGCCTTCCCTGCGCGGGCGCGTCTCTGCCTTCCTCTGCCTCCAATGAAAATCGCCATCGTGGGCGCCGGCATCATCGGCGTCACCACTGCCTGGGAACTCGCCTGCGACGGCCACGAAGTCGCCGTCTTCGAACGCCGCCAGGCCGCCGCGGAGGAGTCGAGCTTCGCGAATGGCGGCGTCATCGCCCCCGGCTATGTGACGCCCTGGGCTGCGCCGGGCATGCGGACGAAGGTGCTGCGCTCGCTGTTGTCGGCGCATGGCGCCGTCAAACTGCGCTGGCCGCTGCACCGCAGCGACATGGCTTTCATCCGGGCCTGGCAGAAGGCGTGCCGCCTTGAAACCTACCTTGCCAACCGCGGCCGCATGCAGCGGCTCGCCTTCTACAGCCAGCACCGGCTGCGCGGCATCGTCGAGGACCGCGAGCTGGCCTACGAGCGCAGCGATGGCTGTCTCGTCCTGCTGCGGGGCGCCCGCGAGCAGAAGCTGGTGCGGCCCGGCCTGGATCTGCTGCGTGAGGTTGGCGCGCCCTTCGAATTGGTCGATGCCGACACCGCGCGCGCGATCGAGCCGGGACTTGCCGAAGGCACGGCATTGGCCGGCGCCATCCATCTTCCCCAGGACGAAGTGGGGAACTGCCGTCAGTTCGCCCTGCTGCTCAAGCGCGAGGCCGAAGCGTTGGGCGCGCAGTTCTATTTCGGCTGCGACATCGCGCCGCTGTCCGCCGCGCAGCCGCGCGCCCTGAGCCTCGCTGCCGGCTCGGAGTCCGCGGCTTTCGACGCGGTCGTCGTCTGCGCCGGCCTGGGTGCCGTCCCGTTGCTGGCGCCACTCGGGTTGCACATCCCTCTTGCGCCGGTCTATGGGCATTCGATCAGCGCGTCGATCCGCGAGCCGTTGAATGCGCCGCGCAGCGCGGTGATGGACGAACGTTTCAAGGTGGCGATCTCGCGCCATGGTCAGCGGGTGCGCGTGGCTGGCGGTGCGGAACTGGGCGGCCATCCCGGTCGCATCCATCCCGACGCCTTGCCCACGCTGTACAAGGTACTGCAGGACTGGTTCCCCGGCAGTGTCAACCTGAGCATGGGCATGCAGCAATGGAAGGGCGCGCGTCCCATGCTGCCGGACGGGCCGCCGCTCATCGGCCCGAGCGGCGTGCCGGGCGTGTGGCTGAATCTGGGCCATGGCTCCAGCGGCTGGGCGCTGTCCTGCGGCAGCGCACGCGTGCTTGCGGACCTGATCGCCCACCGCGAGCCCGAGGTGGACATCGACGGGCTCGGCATCGAGCGCCTTCTGCGTCGCTAAGCCGCCAGCGTTCAGGCATGCTCGCCCCATGCACCGCCTGGACCTCACCCTGCCCCACCTGCTGCACGGCATCGACGCCTCGCGCCACATCGAACATGCGGCGGCGGCGAGCCTGCCCGCCCACACGCTCATGCGAAGGGCAGGTGTGGCCACGGCGCGCCTGGCCATGGCACTGGCACCGCATTCACACTGTATCTGGATCGCCTGTGGACCGGGGAACAACGGCGGGGATGGTTTCGAAGCGGCCCTTGAACTTGCCCGTGGCGGGCGGCCCATCGTCGTCACTTTCGAAGGCGACGCCGCCAGGCTGCCCGCCGACGCGCGCGACGCCTTGGGGCGCCTGCAGGCCGCCGGCATTTCCATCGCCGCCGAAGCGCCCCGCCATTTCGACCTGGCCGTCGACGCCCTGCTCGGCCTAGGCGCCTCGCGCGCACCCGAGGGCCGAATGCTCGACCACCTGCGCTGCATGCACGCGAGCGGCGCACCCGTCCTGGCGATCGACCTGCCCAGCGGCCTGAACGCGGACACCGGGCGATCCGCCATCGACCTGGGGAATGCGGGCCGAACCCAGCGCCACTGCCTCAGCCTGCTCACCGTCAAACCGGGTCTTTTCACCGCCCATGGCCGCGATCTGGCCGGGACCGTATGGTTCGACGATCTAGGCGCCGACAGGACCGGCACCCCACCCGACGCGCGACTGCCCGGCCGCCCCACTCCCGCCCTTCGTGCGCACGACAGTCACAAGGGCAGCTTCGGTGACGTCGCGGTCATCGGCGGCGCTCCCGGGATGACAGGGGCGGGCTGGCTCGCAGCGACTGCAGCGTTGCACGCCGGCGCAGGCCGTGTGTTCGTGGGCCTCCTCGACAACGACGCACCCTCGCCTGCCGCCGACCACGCGCTCATGCGGCGTGCGCCGCAGTCACTGGCGCTCGAGCGCATGGCCGTGGTCTGCGGTTGTGGGGGCGGCACCGCGGTGGAAGGCATGCTGCCCGAGGTGCTGGCCCGCGCGCGATCGCTGGTGCTTGACGCAGACGGCCTCAATGCCATCGCGCGGGAGGATGCCTGGCGCAGCCTCCTCAAGGCTCGCGCACAGGCGCAGCAGGTCACTGTGCTCACACCGCACCCGCTCGAAGCCGCTCGTCTGCTGGGCACCGACACGGGGGCCGTACAGGCGGATCGGCTTGCAGCGGCGACGCAACTGGCGCGCGACCTGTGCTGCACCGTCGTCCTCAAGGGTTCAGGGTCGGTGATTGCAAGCGTTGACGACACCCCAAGCATCAATCCGACTGGCAATGCCCGCCTGGCCACGGGCGGTACCGGCGACGTGCTGGCCGGGATGGTCGGTTCGGCGCTGGCCTCCGGCCTCGAGCCGCACAGGGCCGCGTGCGAGGCCGTCTGGTGGCATGGGGCCGCCGCAGACGGCTGGCCCGCGGACCGGCCCTTCAGCGCCAGCCTCCTGGCACGCCAAGCCGGCATCGCCCTGGCGCGACCAGCCTGAACTGCAGGGCTCAGCCTCTGCCCACGAACGGCATCTTGGTGGCCATCACCGTGTGGAACAGCACGTTGGCCTCCAGCGGCAGGTTGGCCATGTAGAGCACGGACTGCCCCACCACGTTGACGTCCATCGTGGGCTCGACCGCGATCTCGCCATTGGCCTGCGGCACGCCACGCTGGAACTTGGCGGCCATCTCCGTGAGCGCGTTGCCCACATCGACCTGGCCCGCCGCGATGTCGTACTTGCGGCCATCGAGCGCCGCCGTCTTGGTCAGACCCGCCACTGCATGCTTGGTGGCCGTGTAGGCCATCGAGTTGGGCCGCGGTGTGTGGGCCGAGATCGATCCGTTGTTGATGATCCGCCCGCCCCTCGGCGACTGGTCCCGCATGGCGCGGAACGCACGCTGCAGGCAATAGAACATGCCGTTGAGGTTGATGTCCACGACGCCCTTCCATTGCTCGGGCGTCCAGTCCTCGAAGGGACCAGGGGGATTGCTCACACCGGCGTTGTTGAAGAGCAGGTCGACACGGCCATAGCGCTGCAAGGTGGCGCCGAACAGCGCATCCACCGATTCGGGCTGCGCCACGTCGGTCGGCACGACGAAGACGCGGTCGGCGGCGCCAGACTCGTCGGCCACGGCCTCCAGCGGCTCGGGGCGGCGACCCGCCAGCACGACGCACCAGCCGTCAGCCAGCAGCGCCAGGGCGGCGGCACGGCCGATGCCGGAACCCGCGCCGGTGACGATCGCGATGCGCGGCGCGCGGGCCGCGGTGTTGAAACTCTTGTCGGTCATGGAAGTGGGCCCGGCCGACGGCTGCACCACCTGACGCGATGCATAAAGCCGACGGCCTCCGGGGCGTGGTCTCGGGGTGAAGGGAAAGGTCTCAGGGACGCGGCGGACGACGCTTCTTCTTGATCTTGCCGGCGGCTTTCTTGACCGCCGATTTCAGCGCCTGGATCGGCGACGCCGGCAGATTGCCCTCGTGCCGCGCCGAATTCGATGCGGCCCGCTGACGCGATTGCCGCTTTTCCGACGCCTTGACGGGCACACCCTGCGCGGAGACGCCTTTGTCGCGCATGGCGCGGGCGGTGAGGTCCTCACCCTCGCGCACCAGCCGAAAGTCGATCTTGCGGCCATCCAGGTCGACTCGGCTGACCTGCACCCGCACACGCGTGCCGATGGAATAGCGGATGCCGGTGCGCTCGCCGCGCAGTTCCTGCCGCGCCTCGTCGAACTTGAAGTACTCACCGCCCAGCTCGGTGATGTGCACCAGGCCCTCGACGTACATCGCGTCCAACGTGACGAAGATGCCGAAGGTGGTCGCCGCCGTGACCACGCCGCCGAACTCTTCGCCCAGGTGCTCGCGCATGTACTTGCACTTGAGCCACGCCTCCACGTCGCGGCTGGCCTCGTCGGCGCGGCGCTCGTTGGCGCTGCAGTGCAGGCCTGCAGCCTGCCAGGCCTGCGTCTCCTTGGTCTGCGCTGCCGGCAGTTTGGCTGGCGCCTGCGTGGGTGCCTTCACGCGGGAGGCAAGGCGCTTGGCCAGCTTGGCATGGGCCTCACCCGGGGTGGGCAGCACCGGCAACTGGTAGCGCGCGCCCTCAAGGATCGCCTTGATCACGCGGTGCACCAGCAGGTCCGGATAACGCCGGATCGGGCTGGTGAAGTGCGTGTAAGCGTCGTAGGCCAGTCCGAAGTGGCCGCTGTTGATCGGCGTGTAGATCGCCTGCTGCATCGAGCGCAGCAGCATGGTGTGGATCTGCTGCGAATCGGGGCGTCCCTTGGTCGCCTCGGCGATCGCCTGGAACTCGGAAGGATGCGGCTCGTCGGTGATCGACATGCCCACGCCCATGGCCCGCAGGTAGTTGCGCAAGATCTCCTTCTTCTCGGGCGTCGGGCCTTCGTGCACGCGGAAGAGGCCCGGGTGTTTGCTCTGCGCGATGAAGTCGGCACTGCAGACGTTGGCGGCCAGCATCGCCTCCTCGATCAGCCGATGCGCCTCGTTGCGCGTGCGCGGCACGATCTTCTCGATGCGGCCGGACTCGTCGCAGACGATCTGCGTCTCGGTGGTTTCGAAGTCCACGGCGCCGCGCTTGCTGCGTTGCGCCAGCAGGGCGCGATACACATCCGCCAGGTTCAGCAGGTCCTGCACGCGTTCCTTGCGTCGCGCCGCCTCGGGACCACGCGTGTTGGCCAGGATCGCCGCCACCTCGGTGTAGGTGAAGCGGGCGTGGCTGTGCATCACGGCCGGGTAGAACTGGTAGGCCTCGATCTCGCCTTCGGCGGTGATCACCATGTCGCACACCATGCACAGGCGGTCGACGTCGGGGTTGAGCGAGCACAGGCCGTTCGACAGTTTCTCCGGGAGCATCGGGATCACCCGCCGCGGGAAGTACACGCTGGTGGCGCGGTCGTAGGCGTCGATGTCGATGGGCGAGCCGGTCTTCACATAGGCACTGACGTCGGCAATGGCGACCAGCAGGCGCCAGCCGGTCTTCGCGGTTTTGCCGCGGCCCATCTTCATGGGCTCGCAGTAGACGGCGTCGTCGAAGTCGCGCGCGTCTTCGCCATCGATGGTGCACAGGGGAATATCACGCAGGTCGATGCGATGCCGGCGGTCGGTGGGCCGCACCTTGTCGGGCAGCGCCTTGGCCTCGGCCAGACAAGCCTCGGAGAACACATGCGGCACGCCGTACTTGCGCACCGCGATCTCGATCTCCATGCCGGGATCGTCGATCTCCCCCAGCACTTCAGATACCCGTCCCACGGGTTGACCGAAAAGGGCCGGAGGTTCGGTGAGTTGAACCACCACCACCTGTCCCGTCTTGGCGGTGCCGGTGGCGCCCTTCGGGATCAGCACGTCCTGGCCGTAGCGCTTGTCCTCCGGCGCCACGAGCCAGACACCTCCTTCGTTCAGCAGCCGTCCGATGATGGGCTGCGCCGGACGCTCCACGATCTCGACCACCCGCCCTTCCGGACGACCCCGCCGGTCGGTGCGCACGACGCGCGCCTTGACCCGGTCCTTGTGGAGTACCGCCCGCATCTCGTTGGGCGGCAGGTACACATCGGCTTCCCCGTCGTCGCGTTGCACGAAACCATGACCGTCACGGTGGCCCTGCACCGTTCCTTCGAACTCTTCCAACAAGGGGTTGGCAACTGCGGGATTTTTGATATGATCTCCTTCTTTCCTGAAACGCATACAAATTTTTGACGTTAACCCCTCTAGGGTACGACAGAAATTGGCCCAGGTGGCGGAATTGGTAGACGCACTAGTTTCAGGTACTAGCGAGTAACATCGTGGAGGTTCGAGTCCTCTCCTGGGCACCAACACAAAGCCGCCGGCAACACGGCGGCTTTCTTATTTGTGAAAGCCATTGCTGCTCCGCAGACGTCCAGCCTCCCCGCAGGACACCAGTTGGAATGGATCAGCAAAGATTTTTTGGCAGTCAGTTGCACAATCCATCTGATCGCTGATATGATCGCAGGCTTTCCTGAAACGGATATGTTCTTCGCGAAAGCGATGAATATTGAGCCCAGGTGGCGGAATTGGTAGACGCACTAGTTTCAGGTACTAGCGAGTAACATCGTGGAGGTTCGAGTCCTCTCCTGGGCACCAAGACACAGCAAAAAGGCCACCTTCGGGTGGCCTTTTTGTTTTGGCGCGGCGGGCGCAGGACAAGGAGGCTGCGCCTCCCCCGCCCCGCTACGGCCTCAGATGGGTAGCGCCACCAGATCGTGCCCTTCGGCCGCCACGATGCGCGCCTTGGTGAACTCGCCCACCTTCATCGTCTTGCTGATCTTCTCCGGTGGCAACAGCCGCACCACGCCGTCGATCTCGGGCGCATCGGCATAGCTGCGGCCCACCCCGCCCTTGCGGCCCAGGCCGGGGGCCGAATCGACCAGCACCTGCATGGTCGCGCCGACGCGGCGCTGCAGGCGTTGGGCCGACACGGCCTCGGCCACCTCCATGAAGCGCGCGCGACGCGCCTCGCGCTCGGCCTCGGGCAGCATGCCGGGCAGTTCGTTGGCCGTGGCGCCGTCCACGGGGCTGTAGGCGAAGCAACCCGCGCGGTCAATGCCCGCAGCCCGTACGAAGTCCAGCAGGTGCTCGAACTCCTCCTCCGTCTCGCCAGGGAAGCCAGCGATGAAGGTGCTGCGGACCACCAGTTCCGGACACATCTCGCGCCAGCGCGCGATGCGCTCCAGGTTCTTCTCGCCGCTGGCCGGACGCTTCATGCGGCGCAGCACGTCCGGATGGCTGTGCTGCAGCGGCACGTCCAGGTAAGGCAGCACGCGGCCCTGGGCCATCAGCGGGACGACCTCATCCACACTGGGATACGGGTACACGTAGTGCAGCCGCACCCAGGCGCCGTACGGCTCGGCGATGTCGCCCAGCGCCGCCACGAGGTCCAGCATGCGCGTGCGCACCGGCTTGCCGTCCCAGAAGCCCGTGCGGTACTTGATGTCCACACCGTAAGCCGAGGTGTCCTGGCTGATCACCAGCAGTTCCTTCACGCCGCCCTCGAACAGCGCCTTGGCCTCCTTCAGCACGTCCCCGATGGGCCGTGAGACGAGGTCGCCGCGCATCGAGGGGATGATGCAAAAGGTGCACCGGTGGTTGCAGCCCTCGCTGATCTTCAGATAGGCGTAATGGCGCGGGGTGAGCTTGATGCCCGCCGGCGGCACCAGATCGATGAACGGATCGTGCGGCTTGGGCAGGTTGGCATGGACGGCATCCATCACCTCCTGCGTGGCGTGCGGGCCGGTGACGGCTAGCACCGAGGGATGCAGTTCGCGCACCATGTTGCCGCCGCTGCCGCCGGTCTTGGCGCCCAGGCAGCCGGTGACGATCACGCGGCCGTTCTCGGCCAGCGCCTCGCCGATGGTGTCCAGGCTTTCCTTGACCGCGTCGTCGATGAAGCCGCAGGTGTTGACGATCACCAGGTCCGCGCCCTGGAAGGTCTTGGAGGTCTGGTAGCCCTCGGCGCTGAGCTGGGTGAGGATCAGCTCGGAGTCGGTCAGGGCCTTCGGGCACCCGAGGGAGACCATGCCGATGCTGGGTGCGCGAACGCGATCGTCGGTCGTGCTGGTGGGATTCGTCATGGTGGGTAATCGTGAGTGCGTCGATGGCGCTGCGCGAGGTGCCGCGCACTTGCTTGCCCATGAACGGGCCTGCATCGTCGACGGATCAGTCCGGGACAAGGCCAGTGCCAAAGGAAGGCACTGACGCCAAGGCCAATAAGCGGGCGCAGATTGTAGAGGCCGGGCATATGCCACGCGTTGCCGCCCCCGATTCGCCCGGGCCATTGCAGGTTAGACACATAAAGCCCTCCTCATTCCTCCCTCATCATTCATGGCATGCGCACTCTTGCCACCCTGATCTGGCGCCGGCTCGACCTCCCTGGGCACGATGCCTGCCGCGTGCGCCATGACGGTGAACGAGGCCGGATCGAGGGTTGCGCCGTGTTCCGTGACGGGGGCGGCGGCAGCGCACGGCTGTCCTATGAAGTGGTGTGCGACGCGCGCTGGCATACGCAGTCCGCCCGCGTCGAAGGCTGGCTGAGCAACGAAGACGTCCAGCTGTCGATCTACCACGATGCGCGACAGGGCTGGCATTTCAACGGCACCCCTGTGCCATCGGTCGCCCATTGCATCGACATCGACCTCGGCTTCACGCCGGCGACCAACCTGCTGCCCCTGCGCCGGCTGCGGCTGGCGCCCGGAGAGCAGGCGGAGGTACCGGCGGCGTGGCTCGACCCATCGACGCTCAGGCTGCAGGCATTGCCGCAGCGCTACTGCCGGCTCGATGCATCGCGCTATCACTACTGGGCGCCGACACTGGGCTTCGAGGCGGAGCTTCGGGTTGGCCCCGAGGGCCTGGTCCACGACTATCCCGGCCTGTGGCAGGCCGAGCCGTGACGCGGGAGATGAGCGGTGGCTGTTCGCGCCGCAGGCTACGCGGGCCGCAGCTCAGACCGGAAACTGCACCCGCACCCGCAGACCACCCAGCGTCGCCGAGCGATCCAGCGCCAGCTCCGCCCTATGCAACTGCGCCACCGACCGCACGATGGCCAGGCCCAGCCCGCTGCCTGACGCGCCGGCGTCGGGCGCCCGGTAGAAGCGGTCCCAGACCCGTTCGCGGTCCGATTCCGCGAGGCCGGGCCCCGAGTCCTCGACCACCAGCAGGGCACCACCGCCCTCTTCCTGCTGCACGGTGACGTCGACGCGCCCGCCTTCGGGCGTGTACTTGACGGCGTTGTCCACCAGGTTGCGCAACAGGATGCGCAGCGCATCCACGTGGCCTGCCAGGCAGACCGCGTCCGCGCGCGCCAGACCGAGGTCGATCCGTCGGGATTCGGCACCGGGCACCGCATCCGCGATCGCCTCGCGGGCCAGGGCCGTCAGGTCGACCTGCGCAGCCTCGGCCCCTGCTGCGGCCTGGGCCTCATTGCGTGCCAGCGTGAGCAGCTGCTCGACGAGCCGGGCCGCACGGTCGATGCCTGCCGCCAGCCGCTGCACGGCCTGTTCATGGGCCGCCGGGTCGCTGGCGCGGCGCAGCAGTTGCACCTGCAGCTTGAGCGCAGCCAGCGGCGAGCGCAGCTCGTGTGCCGCATCGGCCACGAAATGCTTCTGCGCGTCGAAAGCGCGCCGCACCCGCTCGAAGAGCAGGTTGAGTTCGGCGACCAGCGGCCGCACCTCCTCGGGCAGGCCCTCCTCCCCCACCGGCGACAGATCGTCGGGTTGCCGGGAGGCCACCTGGCGGCGCACGCGCGAGACCGGCGCCAGCGACCCGCTCACCACCCACCAAACGACCAGCATCAACAGCGGCGCCATCAGGGCCACCGGGGCGACCGTGCGCAGCGCCAGGCTGCCAGCCATCTGCCGCCGCGCCGCCATGTCCTGCGCCACCTGGATGACCAAGCCGCGCGTCTGCATCGACAGCACGCGGTAGGTGGTGCCGCGCGCGTTCACCTCGGCGAAACCCAGCACTGCCAGTTGCGGCAGCAGTGCCTCGTCGGCGGATTCGAAGATGCGCTGCCCGTCCTGCGTCCAGACCTGCACGACGAAGTCGAAGTTCTGCTCCGAGGGACCGAGACCACTGACGGCCGCGCTGGGTGGCAGCCCCGAGCGCAGCGACAGGGCCATCTGCTGCATGTGGTAGTCGAAGATGGCGTCGGCCTCGCGCAGCACGGTGCGGTAGGTGACGGCAGCCTGGATGCCACCGGCCAGCACGATGGCCGCCAGCAGAAAGGCCAGCAGACGGGCCCGCAGCGAGCGCATCAGCCGCGGTCGGATCATTCCTTCGGGACCATGTAGCCCACGCCGCGCACGTTGCGGATCAGGTCGGCGCCCAGCTTCTTGCGCAGGCCGTGGATGTAGACCTCGACCGCGTTGCTGCTGATCTCGTCCTTCCAGCTGTAGAGCTTCTCCTCAAGCTGGGGCCGCGAGAGGATGAGACCGGGCCGCGCGATCAGCGCCTCCAGCACCGCCCATTCGCGGGCGGACAGGACCATCGGCTTGCCGTCGACCGTGGCCTCGTGCGTGGCAGGGTTCAGGCTCACGCCCTTGTGCTCGTAGACCGGCTCGGCGCGCCCCGCGGCGCGGCGCAGCAGAGCGCGGATGCGGGCCAGAAGCTCGTCCAGGTCGTAGGGCTTGAGCACGTAGTCGTCGGCCCCGGCATCCAGTCCTTCGACGCGCTGCTGCACGGCATCACGTGCCGTGGTGATGAGCACCGGCATGCGCTGCTTGCGCGCCCGCAGGCCACGCAGCACCTCCAGCCCGTCGCGGCGCGGCACCCCCAGGTCCAGCAGCACCAGGTCGTAGTCCTGCGTGCGCAGGGCGGACTCGGCGGCCTCGCCGTCCTTGACCCAGTCGACGGCGTAGTGCTCGGCCCGCAGCAGGTCGAGCACGGCCTCGCCGATCATGACGTCGTCTTCCAGCAGGAGCAGTCGCATGGCGTGCGCTCAGCGGCGCTCGATGAGCTGGCCGCGCAGCTCGCCGTCAGGATAGCGGGCCGTGTGCAGATTCACGTACCAACGGCCTGCCAGCAGCTCGGCCTGTTGGGAGGGCGTGAGGTTGGCCCGGCCTTCGGAGGGTCGGTTGGCCGACGCGTCGATGGTGATGACCGGCGGCGCGTTCATGCCGATCAACGCCGGACCGTGGAAGTGCGCTGCCGTGACCGGCCCGCTGAGGTTGCTGTAGGCCAGCCGCCAGCGCAGCAGGCCGGTGTTCTTGTCGAGCACCGCGTCCAGCGTGCCCGTGCCCATGCTGGCCACCGGGGGCACCTGGTTGCGGCCATCCAGGCGGGTGCTGAAGGCCGACAGTTGGGGCTCGCGCGGGGGCTGCGGCCGGGGTGCGGGCGTGGGCACGTCCAGCGGCACCGAGGTGCAGGCCGCCAGCGCGGCGGCCATCAGGCCCAGGCCCAGGATTCGGCGGGAAGGAAGATGCGAGGTAACAGGCATGCGGGCGACCTTATCACTGCGATGCGGCGGGGCCAACGGGGAGCGTCAGTGCATCGGGCAGCTCAGCCTTTCGCCGTGGCGTCGACCTCGGTACCGGGCCGGCGCACGCGCGCATGGTCGGGCCGGGCCAGGTCGTAGGTGGTGACGCCGCCGCCCTGCACCTGACGCTGCAGCCATTCCGGATGGGCCAGCGTGTGGCGCATGTCGCGCAGGCCGTCGGCCCAGTGTGCGTCGACAGCCAGGCGCGAGAACTCGTAGTCCTTGGCGTCCTGCTCCCAGTCGGCGGGCCGGTGGATGAGGTGGACGATGTCGATGGGCTCGCTGCGCAGGTGCTGGCACAAGGCGCGCAGGCCGGGCTCGTCCAGCATCTGGGGCGGCAGGCGCTCCAGCAGGCCGGCCAACGCCTGCTGCAGGTTGACGTTGGCACCCAGCACATCGGTGTTGAGTCGGGTGCGGCTGGAGAATTGGATGTCCTTCTGCCGGGCCGTCACCTCGGCCAGCGTGGTGGGCATCGGGCCGACGGCGCTGAACAGATCCACCTGCAGCACGAGCAGGCGGCGGTTGCGCTCGTGCTCGTCCAGCACGTACTGCAGCGGCGTGTTGGAGACGATGCCGCCGTCCCAGTAGTCCTCGCCGTCGATGTGCACCGGCGGAAAGCCCGGCGGCAGCGCGCCGCTGGCCATGATGTGTTCCGGCCCGATGCGCACGCGGTGGTTGTCGAAGTACACCGAGTTGCCGTTGCGCACGTTGACCGCACCGACCGAGACGCGGATGCCGTCGTCGTTGAGGCGATCGAAGTCCACCAGCCGCTCCAGCGTGGCCTTGAGCGCGGACGTGTCGTAGTAGCTGAGCACCGGTGCCGCGCCGCCCAGCAGCAGCGTCGGGTCGACGCGCGGCGAGAAGAAGCCGGGAATGCCCATCGCCACGGCCGCATTGGCGCTGAACTGGGCGAGCAACCGGCGCTCGCCCGCCCAGATGGGCAGCTGCTGGCCCGGCGCCGACGACACCAGCTGCCAGAACTCCCGCAGCCGCTCGACCCGTCGCTCGGGCGGGTTGCCCGCGATCAGCGCCGCATTGATGGCGCCGATCGACACACCCGCCACCCAATCGATCGCTTGGTGCTGGTCGGTCAGGCCTTCATACACGCCGGCCTGGTAGGCGCCGAGCGCGCCGCCACCCTGCAACACCAGAGCGCGGACCGTGCGGCCGTCACGGGCCGCTTCGGCGGGCGTCCTGGGCGATGGCTCGGCGGGGGTGGACGGAACGGGAGAAAGAGTCGGAGTTCGTCGGGAAGCCATGGCCGCATTGGACACCAGCCGATTGACGGCCAGCCGACCTCGGTCCCCGCCCCCAGGCAGGCCGATGGCGCGTGCAGCCCGCGGCCCGCGTCCGCCAGGCGCCTCGACGCCCAGGCGCTCAGTCCAGGCTTGCGCCCGACTCCTTCACCAGCGCCTCCCAGGCCGGCGCATCGCGCTTGTAGGCGGCGGCAAACGCCTCGGGCGTAGAGGCCGCCACCGAGAACCCCATGGCCACGATGCGGGCCTTGATCTCGGGCTGCTCGCAAAGCTGCCGCACCTCGCGCGCCATGCGCTGCACGATCTCCGGCGGCGTGCGCGCAGGGGCCGCCATGCCGACGAAGCCGACGATGCGGTAGGCGTCTTCGCGCATGCCCTGCTCTGCCAGGGTGGGCAGCTGCGGCAGGATCTCCATGCGCTGCTCTCCCGTCACACCGATCAGCCGCAGCCGGCCGGTGTCGGCATGCGGCTTGGCGCCCAGGGCGCTGGCAAAGGCCATCTGGATCTGGCCGCCGATCAGGTCCTGCAGCATCAGGGCCTCGCCCTTGTAGGCCACGTGGGCCATGTCGGCGTTCTGGCTGCGGCTCATGAAGGCGCCGCCCAGGTGCGCGTACGAGCCGATGCCCCAGGAGCCGTACGAGACCTTGCTGCGGTTGGCGCGCACATAGGCCAGCAGTTCCTGCGCGTTCTTGGCCGGCACGCTCGGGTGCACCGCCAACACCACCGGCGCCACGGCCACCTGCGAGACCAGGGCCAGGTCCTTCTGCGGGCTGTACGGCAGCTTGCTGTAGAGAAACTGGTTGATCAGAAGCGAAGTGCTCAGCGCCACGGTGAAGGTGCTGCCGTCGGGCGCGGCCTTGGCCACCATGTCGGTGCCCAGGATGCCGCCGGCGCCGCCGCGGTTGTCGACCACGATGGGCTGGCCCAGCTTCGGCGCGAGCTTCTCCGACAGCAGGCGCGCCACGATGTCGGTGGCGCCGCCGGCGTTGAAGGGCACGACGAAGCGGATCGGCTTGTCGGGCCAGCCGGACTGGGCCTGCGCCAGGGGCAGCAGGCCGGCAGCGCCAGCCGCAGCCGTGGCGCGCAGCAGGTGACGGCGGGTCAGGCCGAGCGGATGGGTCGAGGTCATGGTCTTGTCTCCTTTTCTTGCTTCCACTTGAAATCGTCGGACGATGCTCAGCCGTCCCGCAGGTGCACCTTCACGGGCAGAGGGGCCAGGGCGGCCTGCAGCGCCGCGCGCGCGTCGTCGGTCCAGCCGGTGCCGAAGTGCAGGGCCACGTCGGCCGCGCCCTCGGGCTCGATGCGCAGGCTGTCCGCGTCCGCGCCCTGCCCCGCCACGATCTGCCGAACCACCGCCACCGCGGCCATCTGTCGCAGCTCGGGCTTGTAGATCTTGCCGACGTTGGTGGTGGGCAAGGCCGGCAGCACCGCCACCCATTTGGGGCGCGCCGGCGGCTCGTCGACGCGGGCGCTGGCGAAGGCCAGCAGTTCGGCCTCCGTGGCCTCGGCGCCCGGCCGCAGCGTCGCGAAGAGCACCGGCAGTTCGCCCGCATAGGCATCGGGCGCGCCCACGGCGGCGCAGGTCTGCACGGCCGGATGCGCGCCCAGGGCGTCTTCCAGCATGCCCGGGTCGATGTTGTGGCCACCCCGGATGATCAGGTCCTTGGCGCGGCCGGCCAGGTGCAGCAGGCCCTGCGCGTCCAGCCGGCCCAGGTCGCCCGTGGCCAGCCAGCCATCGGGCGTGAAGGCCTTGGCGGTGTCGCGCGGGTCCAGGTAGCCCGGAAAGACGTTCGGCGACTTGAACAGCACCATGCCCGTCTCGCCCGGCGCCACCTCGCGCGCGCTGGCACCGCCCTGCGCGTCGAGGGCCACGATGCGCACCTGCGCATGCGGCGGCACGAAGCCCACGCAACCGGCCGGCGCATGCACGCCGCGCGGCGTGACGCTGCTGATGCCAGCCATCTCGGTCATGCCGAAGCTCTCGTGCACATGCAGGCCGAACAGCCGCTCGAAGCGCGCACCCAGCTCCGCCGGCAGTGGCGCCGCGCCGGTGCGGCAGTAGGTGATGGAAGAGATGTCCGCGCCTTCCAGCGGCACATTGGCCAGCGCCGCCAGCATGGTGGGCACGGCGGCCAGCACGGTCGGCCGGTACCGCTCCACCAGCTTCCAGTAGTTGCGCACCACCTCGCGGTTGCGCATCAGCAGCGTGGTCGGGATCACGACTTCGGCGCCGGCCGAGAGCGAGGCCAGCGCGCCCGGCAGCACGCCGGCCACATGGAACAGCGGAAAGCCCGCGATGCCCACGTCCGCGCTGTTCGTGCCCTGCGTGACCACGCTGGCCCAGGCGGTGAAGACCTGATTGCCGTGCGTATGCAGGGCAAGCTTGGGCGCGCCCGTGGTGCCGCCGGTGTGGAAGCAGGCTGCCACGTCCCCGGCGGCGATCACGCGGCCGCTCAGCAGACGGTCGCCGGGCTGCACCGCCAGCGCTTCTTGGAAGTGCAGCGCACCGGTCGGCAACGCCGGCGCATCCGCGGGCACCTCGTCATGCGGCGCCACGCGCAGCACATGCTGCAGGCCCGGCACGCGCGCCTGCAGGCGCAGGGCCTTGGCCCAGTAGTCGGCATCTTCCGGCGCGCCGTAGGCGATCAACGCCTTGGCGCCCGTGGCCTCCAGCAGCGCCACCAGCTTGTCCTCGGTCAGCAGCGGATTGAGCGGCTGCACGATGCAGGCCGCCTGGCCGCCCCAGTGGGCCAGGTGGTATTCCAGGCAGCCCGGCAGCAGCGCCGCCACCGTGTCCGTCGCGCCCAGCCCCAGCGCATGCAGCGCGTTCGCCGTCTGGTGCATGCGGGCCAGCAGCTCGGCGTAGGTCCAGCGCAGCGGCGGCGTGTCGGGGTTGCCGTCGCGCAGGAAGGTCAGTGCCGTCTTGTCGCCGAAGGCCAATGCCGCGTTGCGGATCAGCTCGTAGGTGCTGCGCGCAGGCAGCGCCTCAGTCAGCGGCGTGGCGGCCAGCCGTTCGATGTCGGCCCGGCTGCGCACGGGAAACGGCGCGGCCAGCGGCGGATGCCGCGGCGGCCAGCCCTGTGAGGAAGACGCGGCGGCGGCCATCAGTTCACCGCCACCTGCTTGTCACGGATCACCTTGCCCCACTTGTCGAAGTCGGTGCGCATGCGGCCGGCCATCTGCGCGGGGGCCTGGTACTCGGCGATGGCACCGGCCTGGATCAGGCGCTTCTGGATGTCGGGCTCCGCCAGGATCGCCTTGACCTCGCGGCTCACGCGTTCGATGGCCGGCTGCGGCGTACCGGCCGGCGCCAGCAGGCCGCCCCAGGACACGGCGTCGAAGCCCTTGAAGCCCTGCTCGGCCACCGTCTTGACGTCCGGCAGCTGCGCGATGCGCTGCGGCGAGCCGACGGCAATGGCGCGCAGCTTGCCGGCCTGGATGTGCGGCAGGGCCGCGACCAGGTCGGCATACATCACCGGCACCTGGCCGCCCAGCAGGTCGGTCACGGCCGGCGTGCCGCCCTTGTAGGCGATGTGCTGCATGTCGAAGCCGCCCAGGTCCTTGAGCATCTCGGTCGTCAAATGGCCGAAGCTGCCCGGGCCCGAGCTGGTGTAGTTGAGCTTGCCGCCTTCGGCCTTGGCCTTGGCGATGAGGTCGGGCAGCGTCTTCACGTCCGGCAGCACGGTGGGGTTGACCACCATCACGATCGGCAGGTCGTACACCGTGGCGACGGGCGCGAAGTCCTTGGCGGTGTCGTAGCCAGCGCTCTTGTACAGGTGCGGCGCCAGCAGCGTGGGCGTGGCCAGCATCATGAGCGTGTAGCCGTCCGGCGCACTCTTGGCGACAAACTGCGCGGCGATGGTGCCGGACGCGCCGGCGCGGTTTTCCACCACGACCGGCTGCTTGAGGCGCTCGGCCAGCTTCTGGCCGACCAGGCGCGAGGCGGTGTCGGTGGGGCCGCCCGGCGGGAAGGGCACGATCAGCTTGATGGGCTTCTCGGGCCAGGCCTGGGCGATGGCCGGCAACGCGGCCAGGCCGAAGGCGCCAGCCGTGGCGGCGAGGAGAAGGCGGCGGGCGATGGGGGCTCGCTGGGTCATGGTGATGTCTCCAGGTCCTCGTGGGACCGTGTCGTCGAAAAAGAAAGCCGACTGCTGCACCCAAGATGCAGATCGGTTCACCCGTTCGCCCTGAGCTTGGCCTGTCCTGAGCTCGTCGAAGGGTCGAAGGGCTTTGATAGGCGCGTACCCGGCTTCGACAGGCTCAGCCCGAACGGACTCTGAGCAACTGGCGATCAGAGCGCGCCGGACTGCCGCAGCGCCGCGACGCGGCTCGCGTCCAGGCCGAGCAACTCACCCAGCACGTCCTCCGTGTGCTGGGCCAGGCCTGGCGGCGCGCGGCGCACCGGAACACGGGCGCCATCGAGGCGATAAGGGGGCGCAAACACGGGCACGTCCTGGGCGTCGGCCTCGGAGTAGCGGGTCAGCAGCCCCGCATCGGCGGTGCGCTGGGACTGCAGTGCCTCCAGCAGACCCAGCACCTCGCCGCAGGGAATGCCCGCGGCGCGCATGCGCTCGAGCAGCAGCGCACGCGGGCGCTTGGCCAGTTCGGCGCGCAGTTCGGGCAGCAGCGTGTGGCGATTGCGCGAACGCACGAGGTTGGTGGCATAGCGCTCGTCGGTGGCCATCTCGGGCCGCTCGATCACGTCGGTGCAGAAGCGCTGGAACTGCGTGTTGTTGCCCACGGTGACCACGACCGGGCCATCGGCCGCGTCGAACACGCCGTAGGGCACGATGGACGGATGGGCATTGCCGTACTTGGGCGGATCGCCGCCCTGCAGCAGCGCCTCCATGCCGTAGTAGGCGGTGATCATCAGGCCGCAGTCGTACAGCGCCATCTCCACATGCCGGCCCTGGCCGGTGCGCTGGCGGTCGAACAGCGCCGCCAGGATGGCCTGCGCCGAGTACATGCCGGTGAACATGTCCACCGCCGCCACGCCGAACTTGAGCGGGCCCTGCCCTTCCTCGCCATTGAGCGCCATCAGGCCGGCCTCGCCCTGGACCACCAGGTCGTAGCCGGGGCGCGCCTTCTCGGCGCCGCCACGCTCGTAGCCGGTGATCGAGCAGTACACCAGGCCTGGGTTGATCGCGCGCAGGTCGTCGTAGCCCAGGCCCATCTTCTCGATGCCGCCGAACTTGAAGTTCTGGATCAGCACGTCGCACTTGGCGGCCAGCTCGCGCGCCAGTCGCTGGCCCTCGGCCGTACCCAGGTCGATGCCGATGGAGCGCTTGTTTCGGTTGGCGCTGTTGAAGTAGCTGGTGTTGCGCGCGCCCACGCGCAGGCCCCAGTCGCGCGTGTCGTCGCCCCGGCCGGGATGCTCGACCTTGATGACCTCGGCCCCGAGATCGCCCAGGGCCTGGGCACACATCGGGCCGGCCAGCACGCGTGAGAGATCCAGCACGCGCACACCTTCGAGCGGCAGGCGCATCGTCATGCCGCCACCTCCGCGCTCAGCGCGATGTAGCGCGCCAGGTGGTGGTCCTCGTCGCCGAACTGGTGGTCGATCATGACCAGGCGCTTGGCGTAGTGCGACAGCGGCAGCTCCCAGGTCATGCCGATGCCGCCATGCAGCTGGATGCTCTCTTCCGCCACCTTCGTGCCGATGCGGCCGACGCTGTACTTGGCGGCCGACAGCGCCTTCTCGCGCGCCAGGCGGTCGTCGCCGTCGATGGCTGCAGCGGCATTGATGACGGCGGAGCGGGCCTGCTCCACCTCCAGCAGCAGGTCGGCCATGCGGTGCTGCAGGGCCTGGAAGCTGCCGATGGGCACGCCGAACTGCTTGCGGGTGCGCAGGTACTCCAGCGTGTCGCGCTTGGCGATCTCCATGGCGCCCAGGGCCTCGGCACAGAGGGCGAGCACGCCCCAGCCGGTGGCGCGCTCCAGCAGGGCGGCGCCCTCGCCTTCCGCACCCAAAAGCGCATCGGCGGGCAGTTGCAGGCCTTCCATCGTCAGTTCGGCCACGCGGCCGCCGTCGATGCGCGGGCAGTCGCGACGCATCAGACCGGACGCATCGCCGGGCACCAGGAAGAGCGAGAGGCCCTGCGCATCGTCGATGGCACCGCCGGTGCGGGCCGAGACCAGCAGCAGGTCGGCCTGCGCGCCCAGCGCCACCACGGCCTTGGCGCCGTCGAGGCGCCAGCCATCGCCCTGCCGGACGGCGCGCGTCGCCACGCGGTGGGCTTCGTAGTGCGAGCCGGGCTCGTCGTGCGCCAGTGCGGCGAGGGTGCTGCCATCGACCAGGCCGGCCAAGCGGGCCTGCTGCGCCTCGTTGCCCGCGGCGGCCAGGGCCTGGCCCACCACCAGCGCGCCGAGGAAGGGCTCGACCACCAGGCCCTTGCCGAGGCTCTCGAACACCACGGCCACGTCGAAGCCGGTGCCGCCGAAACCACCCACGGCTTCGGGCAGCAGCGCGCCGATGGCGCCGATCTCCGCCATCTGCGCCCAGTGCGCGCGGCTGAAGCCTTCGTCGCTCTTGGCGATGCGGTCGCGTGCCTCGAAGCCGTACTGGTCGGCGATGAAGCGGTCCAGGGAATCCGCCAGCATGCGGCGGTCTTCGGTGTGCTCGAAGTTCATAGGCCGAGGATCATCTTGGAGATGATGTTCTTCTGGATTTCGTTGGAGCCGCCGAAGATCGACAGCTTGCGGTTGTTGAAGTACTGGGCGGCCAGCGGCGCGGCCTCTTCGGGGCCGACGGCGGGCTCGTCCCAGCCCTCGTGGAGGGCGGCCTCGATGAAGGGCTGGGCATAGGGGCCCATGGCGCGGCGGGCCAGCGAGGAGATTTCCTGCCGGATCTCGGTGCCGCGGATCTTGAGCATGGAGCTTTCCGCCCCCGGCACGCCGCCGCCGGCCACGGCGGCGATCACTCGCAGGTTGGTGGTCTTCATGTTCTCCAGGTCGATCTCCACCTTGGCCAGGCGGGCGGCGAAGAGCGGGTCCTGCGCCAGCGGCCGGCTATTGCGATGCACCTTGGCGGCGATGCGCTTGAGCTTCTCCAGCGCCGCCACCGAAAAGCCCACGCCCGCGATGTTGGTGCGTTCGTAGGTCAGCAGGTACTTGGCATAGGTCCAGCCCTTGTCCTGCTCGCCCACCAGGTTGGCGGCGGGCACGCGCACGTCGGTGAAGAAGACTTCGTTGACCTCGTGCTCGCCGTCCAGGGTGATGATGGGCCGCACCTCCACGCCCGGGGAGTCCATGTCCACCAGCAGGAAGCTGATGCCCGACTGCGCCTTGGCCTCCCGGTTGGTCCGCACCAGGCAGAAGATCATGTTGGCGTGATGGCCCAGCGTGGTCCAGGTCTTCTGGCCGTTGACCACGTAATGGTCGCCGTCCAGCACCGCCGTCGTCTTGACCGAGGCCAGGTCCGAACCGGAGCCGGGTTCGGAATAGCCCTGGCACCACCAGTCCTCGCCGCTCAGGATGCGGGGCAGCCAGTACTGCTTCTGCGCCTCGCTGCCGTACTTGATGAGCACCGGCCCGAGCATGTTGACGCCGAAGGGCACGATGCGCGGGGCGCCGGCCAAGGCGCATTCGTTCTCGAAGATGAACTTCTGCACCGCGCCCCAGCCCGGGCCGCCGTATTGCTTCGGCCAGTGGTTGGCCAGCCAGCCGCGTTCATTGAGGATGCCGTGCCACTCGGTCATGTCCTCGCGCGTCAGGCGCAGCCCGCGCTTGACTTTATCGGCGATGCGCACGGGCAGTTTGTCGCGCAGGAACTGCAGCACCTCGCTGCGGAAGGCCTCTTCCTCGGCCGTGAATCTCAGGTCCATGGGTGGTCCTTTGGGGTGAGCACCGCCCTGCGCCTGCCGGCGCATGAAAGGTGTCGGTCAAAAAGAAAAGGAGAAAGGCGGCTCAGCGCGCCTGGTTCAGACTCGAAAAGTCGCGGCCCTCGGCCACCAGCTTCTCCAGCAGCGGCGCCGGCTTCCAGAACAGCGGGTCTTCCTTGGCAAAGGTGCGGATGTCCTCCAGCACCTTGGGCAGGCCCACCATGTCGGCGTACTTCATCGGGCCGCCGCGGAAGCGCGGAAAGCCGTAGCCATAGAGGAAGGTCACGTCCACATCCAGCGGCCGCAGGGCGATGCCCTCCTCCACCACCTTGGCGCCCTCGTTGACCATGGCCGCCATGTAGCGCCGCATGATTTCCTCGGGCGTGAACTTCCGCGGCACGATGCCCTTCTTCTGCCGCTCGGCGTCGACGATGGCCAGCACCTCCGGGTCGGGCTGGCCGGTGCGGGCGCCTTCGGGATACAGGTAGAAGCCGCGGCCGGTCTTCTGGCCGAACCAGCCGCGTTCGCACACGCGGTCGGCCACTTCCACGTAGCGCGCCTTCGGGTCGCGCGTGGCAGCGCGGCGCTTGCGCGTGGCCCAGCCAATGTCGCCACCGGCCAGGTCGGTCACCTGGAAGGGGCCCATCGGGTAGCCGAAGCCGCGCACCGCCTCGTCGATCTCGTAGGGGCTGGCGCCATCTTCCATGATGTAGTCGGCGGCCTGCTTGTAGACGGCCAGGATGCGGTTGCCGATGAAGCCGTCGCACACGCCGGCGCGCACCGGCACCTTCTTCATCTTCTTGGCCAGCGCGAAGGCGGTGGAGACCACGTCGGCGCTGACCTTGGCCGGCACCACGATCTCCAGCAGCTTCATGATGTTGGCCGGGCTGAAGAAGTGCAGGCCGATCACATCCTTGGGACGCGAGACGCTGGCGGCGATGGCGTCGATGTCCAGGTACGAGGTGTTGGTGGCCAGCACGGCGCCGGGCTTGCAGACGCGGTCCAGTTCCTTGAAGACGGCTTTCTTGACCTCGATGTCCTCGAACACGGCTTCGATCACCAGGTCCACGTCGGCGAAGGCGGCGTAGTCGGTGCTGCCGCTGAAGCGCGCCATGACGGCCGTCTTGGCCTCGGGCGTCATGCGGCCCTTCTTGATCAGGCCGTCGTAGACCTTCTCGACATTGGCCTGACCGCGGGCGATGGAGGCATCGTCGCGCTCGACCATCACCACCGGCAGGCCGGCGTCCAGCGCCGACACGGCAATGCCGGCACCCATGGTGCCGCCGCCGACGATGCCCACCTTGTCCAGCTTGCGCGGCTGCGCGGCCTGGGCCTCGGGCACCTTCACCACTTCGCGCTCGGCGAAGAAGGCATGGATCAGGCCGGCGCGCTGCGGGCTGTCGATGCAGGCCATGAAGGCCTGACGCTCCAGCGTCATGGCTTCGTCGAAGGGCTTGTCGAGTGCGGTCTGCACGGCCTCGACGATCTTGTGGGGCGAGAACAGGTTCTTCGACTTCCTGGCGGTGTCGGCGCGGGCGGCATCGATGGCTGCCTGCGCGGCAGCGCGGTCGGCCAGGCCCTGCGCGTCGCGGGTGCGGCGAACCGATGCATCGGCGGCCAGCAGCGCCTGCGCGTAGGCCAGGCCCGCGGCCACGGCGTCGTCACCCTCGGCCAGGCGGTCCACCAGGCCGAGCGAAAGGGCTTCCTTGGCCTTGACGTGGCGGCCACTCAGCATGAGTTCCAGGGCCGCTTCGGCGCCGATGAGGCGAGGCGCCCGGACCGTGCCGCCGGCACCGGGCATCAGGCCCAGTTGCACCTCGGGCAGGCCCAGCTTGGCATCGGCCAGCGCCACGCGGTAATGCGCGGCCATCGCGATCTCCAGGCCACCGCCCAGGGCCGCCCCGCGCAGCGCAGCGACCACGGGCTTGCTACAGGCCTCGATGCGGTTGCACACCTCGGGCAGCGAGGGCGGCTGCGGCGTCTGGCCGAATTCGCGGATGTCGGCCCCGGCGATGAAGTTGGCACCCTGCCCCACGATCAGCACCGCCTTCACGCGTGGCTCTGCGTCCGCGGCTTCGATGGCGGCCAGCAGGCCGCGGCGCACCGCGGCCGAGAGCGCGTTGACGGGCGGGTTGTCGACGGTGATCTGCAGGATCTCGCCCTGGATCAGTTGGCGGACGGCGTCGGCAGGCGTGGCGGGGGTCGATGTCATGAGGCGGCTGTCTCCAGGAAAGGCACAAGCCGGCATTGCGCCGGCAACGTCGCATTCTTGTCCCGCTCGCCCTGGATGACAATCCGCCGCTTGCTTGACAGACTGTCAAATGGGATTTGACGATGGACCTGAACATGCTCTCCCTGCTGGTGGAGATCATCGAAGCTGGCAACCTGAGCGAGGCCGCGCGCCGCCTGCGCATGAGCCGCGCCAACGTGAGCTACCGCCTGGCCCAATTCGAGCGCACCCTGGGCCAGCAGCTGCTGCGCCGCACCACGCGCCGCATCGAGCCCACCGAGATCGGCCAGCGGCTGTACGAGCACGGCCGCGCCATCCGCGACGAGCTGCTGGCCGCGCGCGAATCGGTGCAAATGCTGGGGCAGAGCCTGCAGGGCCGCATCCGGCTGTCGGTGCCCAGCGGCTACGGTCAGCAGGTGATGGCGGCCTGGCTGATCGACTTCAAGCGGCAGTACCCCGGCATCGTGCTCGACGTGGTGTTCGAGAACCGGGTGGAAGACCTGCTGCAGGGCGAGGTGGACATCGCCATTCGCGTCATGTCCGAGCCGCCGCAGAACCTGGTCGCGCGCGATCTGGGCCGGGTGCGCTACGTGGCCTGCGCCTCGCCCGCCTATGCGCAGGCGCACGGCCTGCCGCAGTCGCTGGAGGCGCTGCGCCAGTCGCCGCTGATCACGGCCATGGTGATCGGCCGCCAGCTGCGCGTGGCGGCCTACCTGGGCGCCGAGCGGCACGAGGTGCTGCTGGAGCCGACACTGATCTCGGAGAACTTCGAGTTCCTGCGCCAGGCTATCGAGGCCGGCCTGGGCGTGGGCATCGTGCCCGACTACGTGGTGCGCAACGCGGTGGACCGCGGCGAGGTGCTGACCACGCTGGACGAATGGCGCTTGTCCATCTTCGGCAACCACATGTACATGCTGTACATGCCCAACCGCCACCACACGCGGGCGACGACGGTGTTCATCGACTACCTGCTCGCGCGGGTGCGCGAGGCGGGCCGCGGCGGTTGAGCCGCCTCGCGCAACTGGTCGGCCAGGGCCTCGCGCACCACGGCCAGCGCGCGGTCGTCGTCGGCGCTCTTGCGGGTGACGAGCGTGAGCTCCAAGGTCGGGGCGTTGCGGCCCAGGCGGAGTTCGCGCACCGGATAGGCCTGGCACAAGGCGGCATCCAGCAGGTGGATGATCGACACGCCCAGGCCGCCGCTGACCATGGCGATGATGGCCGGCGCCGAATCCAGCTCCAGGCTGCCGCGCTTGTCCGGCACCAGCGACAGTACATGCCGCGCAGCCATGGCGCCGGTGACGGTGGAGCGGTCGTAGCGGATCCAGTCGTGGCGGCGCAGCAGCGCCGTGGGACTGGCCTCCGGCGCGTCGGGCGGGGCGATCATCATCAGTTCGCGCCGGGCCAGCGGCCACCATCTGAGCCGGTCGCTGCCGCCCTTGGCCGGCATGGCGACCACCGCCGCGTCGATCTGGCCCGCCTTCACGTCCGCGATCAGCGAGGCACTGCGGCCCCGCACGGGCCGCACGGTCAGTCGGCCATGCGCCGCCTGCAGCGCCGACAACGTGCCCGGCAACAGCGAGGGCAGCAGCGACTCGATGATGCCCAGACGGACGGTGCCCTCGATTGCCATGGTGGGACGGCGGCGAAGTTCGTCGATGCGCTGCAGGCCCTCGCGCATGGCTGCAGCAACGTCGAAGGCCGCCACGCGCGGGCGCACCTGCGGGCCGGAGCGGTCGAACAGCGGCAGCCCCAGGTACTGCTCCAGCTGTTTCATCTGCATGCTCACCGCGCTGGGCGTGAGGTTCATGTGCGCGGCAGCGCCGGCGAAACTGCCTGTCCGGATCACGGCATGCAGGGTGGCAAAGGCTTCGACCTTCATCAACGTCCTTGATGTTGAGAGTCAAGAATCATCGCTTTTTCTTGATCCTGGGCAAACCTAGACTGACTCCCATCAGCCCACGCCGGGTCTCGCGATGCGCGGCATCCCCCGGCGGGCAGGAGACACGCACCATGCATCCCCCTTTCGAAGCCCGGGCCTGGCTGGCCCGGGACGTGGCCCAGGACGACAGCTGGATCCTGCGCATGAACCCCGCCGAGGTGGCGGGCTTCGACGCAGCACTCACGCATGCCCGCGGGCTGGACAAGCCGCTGCTCGCCATGACGCAGGCCGACTTCCCGCTGCCCGCTGCCGCCCAGGCCGTGCTGCGGCGCGCCATCGAGGCAACACAGGGGCGCTGGGGCATGTGCCTGCTCAAGGGCTTTCCCGTCGAGCGCTGGAGCGAGGCGGACACGCGCCTGGCCTACTGGGGCATGAGCCTGTACATGGGCGTGGGTCGTACGCAGAACCGCGCCAGCGAGATCATCAACGACGTGCGGGACATCGGCGCCAGCTACAAGGTCAAGGGCGGGCGCGGCTACAACACCAATGCGGGGCTGGACTTCCACCAGGATTCCTGCGACGTGGTCGCCCTGCTCTGCCGGCGCACGGCGCGCAGCGGTGGCACTAGCAAGGTGATCAGCTCCATCGCACTGCGCGACGAGGTGCAGCGGCTGCGGCCCGACCTGATGCCGGTGTTGCAGCAGCGCTGGTTCCACAGCTACCAGGGTACGCAGGACCCGGTGCAGCCGCCCTACTACGGCTGCCCGATCTTCGGCGACGACCCGGTGTACTTCTGCGCCCGCACCAACCGCAAGAACACCGACGCCGCGCAGCGCGACTTCGACGAAGTGCCGCGGCTGACGTCCGCGCAGGTCGAGGCGCTGGACCTGCTCGACCAGCTGATGCCCAGCGACAAGCTGTGCTATTCGATGGAACTGGAGCGCGGCGACATGCAGCTGCTCAACAACTATGTGACGCTGCATTCGCGCACGCCCTTCGAGGACTTCGACGAAGCCGACCAGAAGCGCCACCTGCTGCGCCTGTGGCTGGCCGTGCCCTCGTCCCAGCCGTTGCCGCCGCAGTGGGAGGAGTACTACGGCGACGTGCGCGCCGGCGCGGTGCGAGGTGGCGTGCGCGGCAGCGCCATCACCCGCGAATTCCTCGACTATGAGGAGCGACAGGCACGGGTCCTGGGCATGGCCTGGCGGCCATGGCGACCCCTGGTCACGCGCGAGGCGGCCGCCGCCTGAGCCCTGCAAGGCCGACAGAGCACACGAGGAGACAAACACCATGCAACGACGTCATCTGATACGCGCCCTGGGCGCCGCTCCGCTGGGACTGGCCTTCGGGCCACTGCAGGCACAGACCGTCAGCCGGCTGCTGGTCGGCGCCACGCCGGGCGGGGGCACGGACATCGTGGCCCGGTCGCTGGGCCACGAGATGGGCCCACGCATGAACCGGCAGTTCGTCATCGACAACCGGCCCGGCGCGGCCGGCAACATCGCCGCGGCGGCCGTGGCAAAGGCCGCACCGGATGGCGGCACGCTGCTGCTGAGCTACACCAGCCATGCCATCAATCCCACGCTCTACGACAAGCTACCCTTCGACCCCGTCGCCGACTTCACGCCGCTGGCGGGTATCGCCTCGCTGCCCGGCATCCTGGTCGCCCACCCCTCACTGCCCGCCAACAACATCCGCGAGCTAATCGCCCTGGCCAAGGCCCGGCCCGGCAAGCTCAACATCGCCATTGCTGGCCTGGGCAGCGCCAACCATCTGGCCGGCGAGGTGCTCAAGCTCGACGCCGGCCTGAAGATCACGAGCGTGCCCTACAAGGGCACCGGCCCGGCGCTGCAGGACGTGATCGCCGGCCAGATCGAACTGGCCATCGCAGGGGTGGCCAGCGTGCAGCCGCAGATCCGCGCCGGCAAAGTGAAGGCCCTGGGCATCACGAGCGCACAGCGGCTGCCCGAGTTTCCGGACGTTCCTGCCATCGCGGAGGTCATCCCCGGTTTCGACTTCAGCGCCTGGTATGGCCTTTTCAGCCCGGCCGGCATGAACCCGGACTTGGCCGAGCAGTTCTCTCGCGCCGCACGCGAATCGCTCGACACGCCCGCCATGAAGGAACGCTTCAAGACCGAGGGCCTGATCGCCATGGGCACGGGCCGCGAGGAATTCGCCCGTTTCGTGAAGAGCGAGATCCAGCGCTGGGGCCGGATCGTGACGGCCACCGGAGCGCGGCCGGAATGAGCGCACGGACCGCCCCCGGCGCCGCCCTGCGCCGACGCCTGGCCGAGCCACGCCCGCTGCTGGCGCCTGGCGTCTACGACGCGCTCACGGCCCTGCTCGCGCAGCAGGCGGGCTTCGAAGCCCTCTACCTCTCGGGAGGTGCCGTGGCGTACACGCAGCTCGGTCGCTCGGATGTCGGGCTGACCACGGCCACCGAGACGGCCCAGGTGCTGGCCCGCATCACCGACCGCGTCGACCTGCCCGTCATCGTCGACGCCGACACCGGCTACGGCAATGCCCTGAACGTGCAGCGCACGGTGCGCGACCTGGAGCGCGCCGGTGCCGCCATGATCCAGCTCGAGGACCAGGACTTTCCAAAGCGCTGCGGACATCTGGCCGGCAAGGCGCTGGTGTCCCAGGCGGAGATGTGCGGCAAGCTCAAGGCCGCCCTGGATGCGCGACGCGATGCCGACACGCTGATCCTCGCCCGCACCGATGCCGTGGCCGTCGAGGGCCTGGAGGCCGCTTTCGCACGTGCCGAGGCCTATGCGGAATGCGGCGTGGATGGGCTCTTCATCGAGGCGCTGCGCACGCGGGAGGACATGGCCACGGCCTGCCGACGCTTCGGCCCGCGTCTGCCGCTGCTGGCCAACATGATCGAAGGTGGGCTGACACCGGTGAGCCGGGCGGCCGACCTGGGGGACCTGGGCTTTCGCATCGTCATCTTCCCCGGCGGTACCGCCCGCTGGGTGGCCGCCGGGTTGCAGCACTACTTCCAGACGCTGGCCTTGGAAGGGAGCACGGGATCGCTGCGGCCGCAGATGCTGGACTTCGATCAGCTCAACGCCGTCATCGGCACGCCCGAGCTGCTGGCACGCGGCCGGGACTACGCCGATCCGGCCACCGCGCCGCGCTGAAGCGGGCGCGGACGAGATCCCGTCAAAGGCCTTCGGGCCGCATGGGGATGTCCCCCATGGCTTCGTCGTTGCGCAGGTCGTTGGCCACCCGGAGGGTGTTGATCGACAGCCCGTCGCCCCGGCCGGCAAAGCCCTGGGCGATGCCTTCGAGCGCCGAGGCCAACGGCTGGTTGCCGTCCTCACGCGCGTTCATGCTGATGCTGAGCACGCGTGCGGCCATCTGCCGGTAGCTCACCACGCCGTTGCGCTCCAGCAGCGACACCAGGTCCAGGTACAGCGCCAGCGTCATGTCGAAGGCCAGCTTGCCAGAGGGCTCGAAGGCGGCACCCTGGCCGGGCAGCGTGTTGTCGTCGTTGTTGTCGTTCATGGCTTCTTGCTCTTTCGTCATCAGGGTGCGACGGCCGCCTGCCGCTGGCGCATCGCCTCGTACAGGCACACGCCGCTGGCCACGGACACGTTCAGGCTCTCGACCGCGCCGGCCATGGGAATGCTCACGAGCTCATCACAGGTCTTGCGGGTCAGCTGGCGCATGCCGGCGCCCTCGGCGCCCAGCACCAGGGCCGTGGCGCGGCGCAGGTCGCTTTGGTAGAGAGTGCCTGGCGCGTCGTCGCTGGTGCCCACGACCCAGATGTCGCGCTCCTTCAGCTCGTTGAGGGTGCGCGCCAGGTTGGTCACCATGAAGTAGGGCACCGTCTCGGCGGCGCCGCTGGCCACCTTGGCCACGGTGGCATTGATGCCGGCGGCATGGTCCTTGGGCGCGATCACGGCCTGGGCGCCGGCACCGTCGGCAACGCGCAGGCAGGCGCCGAGGTTGTGCGGGTCGGTCACGCCATCGAGCACCAGCAGCAGCGGCACGGTGCCCGCGGCTTCGAGCTGGTCGAGCAGTTCGTCGAGGGAGTGGGTCTGGGCCACGGGCTCGACGCGGGCGGCCACGCCCTGGTGGCCATGGCCGCCTGTCAGGCGCGCCAGGCGCACGCCGTCGGCTTCGATGAGGCGCACGCCGCTTTCCTGCGCGCGGGCGATGAACTGCTTCATGCGGGCATCGCGCCGCGTGGGATCGAACAGCACCTCGAGGACGGAACCCGGCGAGGTCTTCAGCCGCACGCCCACGGCGTGGAAGCCGAAGATCACTTTGGGGGAGGAAGACATATCGCGCGGGATTATCGGCGGCGACCGGGGAGCCGCCCTCCTGCGCATGCGCCGGGCTTGTCGGCGGGCGCCGCATGGGCGCGCCGGCCGAGGGCGCGGTCGCCTCGGCTGGCGCCCAAGGGACAGTGCAAGGCGTCGCTGCCCGCGCCGTTCAGGAGCCGGCGGCCCCGCTGCCCTTCGCCGTGTCCATCACCTGCTGCGCCTGTCCGGTGCTGGCGAGGCCGTCGCCGGACCAGGCGACGAACTGATCCGGACGCACCAGCACGAGCGCGGCACCGTAGCGCTGACGCTCGCCCTCCGCCGTGTCGCGGACCACGGTCAAGGGCAGCTTCGCCGCTGCCGCGGCCTCGACCATGGCCGCCACGTCGTCGTCCGCTGCGCCAAAGGCCAGCAGCGTGTAGCCCTCGCCCAGCGCCTCGAAAACATTGCGGCCGTCGTGCAAAGCGGCCGGCGCCAGGTGGTGGCCGGGGCGCGCCCGGAAGCTGTGGCTGCCCACCGCGCTGCATGGACCAGGCTCCGCGCCCGGGCCATGCAGCACGATCGGCGAGCCTTCGTAATGCGGCTCGAAGGACTGCACCTCGCCGACAGCGCCGCTGCTGCGCGCATTCCACGCCTGCTCGAAGGCGGCGGGGTCGCGGGCCGGGTCGTGCGCACGCAGGAAGTCGCGGTCGATCTCGATGGAGCGGGCGATGAAGTCGCGGGAGGTGGAGGCGAACACCGGCCGGCGCTCCGCGTCGTAGGAATCGAGCAGCGCCTCGCCGCCCCAGCCCTGCAGCGTGGCGGCCAGCTTCCAGCCCAGATTGCGCGCATCCTCGAAGCCGGTGTTGACGCCGTAGCCGCCGTAAGGCGGATGGCTGTGGGCCGCGTCGCCCGCAATGAAGACCGGGCCGGCGCGGTAGCGGTCGGCGATGGCGAAGCGCAGGTCCCAAAAGCCGATGTGCTGGAAGTCCACCTCGAACTCGGCACCCACCGCCTCGTGGAGGTAGCGCTTGAAGTCGAAGTTGTCGCGCGTGGTGCCGGGCGGCACCGGCGCATGGAAGAACCAAGTGCTGCCCAGGTCGACACGGCCGAAGAACTTCCAGTAGCCGTCCAGTTCGGGCTGCAGCACGTTGTAGTAGGACTTGCCAGGGTAGCGCGACAGCAGCTGGTGCAGGCCCTCGGAGCGGAACACCAGCAGCACCATCATGCGGTCGTGGTCCGACAGCGTCTGCGTGATGCCGGCCTGGGCCCGCACCTTGGAGCGGCTGCCATCGCAGCCCACCAGGTAGCGCCCCTCGATCACGCGGCGGCCCTCGCCCCCAGTCTCGGCGACCTCGGCGTACACCGTGTCGTTGTCCACGCGCACGTCCTCGGCCGTCCAGCCGTACAGCACGCGCACGGTGGGCAACTGGGCAGCACGCGCACGCAGCACCGCCTCGGTGGCGTACTGGGGCAGGCGCTCGTTGGCGGTGAAGTAGTAGGGCCGCACCAGTTCGCGCTGCAGCCAGTCATAGTGGTACGGGCTCAGCAGCGTGCCATGTGCCGTCAGGCCGCCGATGCCGTATTCGGGCGGAATGGTGCGGGCTGCGCGCAGGGCCGCTTCAGCGCCCCAGAAATGGAAATGCTCCATCGTGCGCTGCGTCAGGTTCTGGCCCTTGGGAATGGGCTGCGGCTCGCGGTGGCGCTCCACCAGCGTGCAGTGGATGCCGCGCTGGCCCAGTTCGATGGCCAGGCCGATGCCCACCGGGCCGCCGCCGACGATGACGACCTGCGTCTTCTCGTGCGGAATGCCGGTGCTTGCGTTGTCTGCGGTCATGGTGTGCGGTCCCGATGTCATGTAGGCGATGGCGGTATTGGGCCGTAGCGCCAGGCATCAGACAAGTTTAGGTATGACATGCACTCATAAAATCGGCATATGAACCTGACCATGCGGCAGATCCGCGCCTTCCTGAGCGTCGCCCAGGCCGGCAGCTTCACCCGGGCGGCCGAGCGGGTGCACATGACCCAGGCCGGTCTCAGCATCCTGGTGCGCGAGGTCGAGAAGCAGCTCGGCGCCCGGCTCTTCGACCGCACCACGCGCGCGGTGCAGCTGACCGAGGCCGGCCGCCGCTTCGCCGCCGTGGCAGAGAACGTGCTGCAACAGCTGGACGATGCCGGCGCCGAGGTCGGCGCCCTGGGCCAGCGCACGCGGCAGCAGCTGCGCATCGCAGCGACGCCGCTGGTGTCTTCGCACCTGCTGCCTCAGATGCTGGCGCGATTCAGCCAGGCTCAACCGGAGGTGCGCATCCAGCTCATGGACAGCGACCTGCAGGGCGTGCAGTCGCTGGTGGAGTCGGGCGCGGCCGACATCGGGCTGGGCTTCTTCTTCAAGGTGAGCGCGGGGCTGGTGCGGCGTCAGATCGCCGAGTTCGCGCTGATGAAGGTCTCGCCCGCCGAGGAGCCGCCCGCCGCAGTGGGCCGCAGCAACTGGACCTCGCTGCGCGGCACGCGACTGATCACGCTGCCGACGGACAACCCGATACAGCGCAGCATCGACACCCACCTGCACCGCCTGGGTGTGGTACCCGCGGAAACCCAACCGGTCAGCTTCATTGCCACGATGATCTCGATGGTGGAGGCGGGCTTCGGCCATGCCGTCATCCCCACCTTCGCAGTGGCCGCCTGTCGGCACCACCGCGTGGCCATGGAAGTGCTGGGCAGTCCGCAGCTCAAGCTGGGCTTCTACCGCGTGTCGCGACGCGGTGCGGCACAGACGGCGGCAATGCAGGCTTTCGACGAAGTGCTGGTCGAGCTGCTGCCCACGATGTCCCGCTGAGCACGCACTGTCGCTCTGCGCATTCATTGCCACGGCTAATCAATGCATGTGATTCCTGAATTTCACTTCATGGCTGGGCGCTGGCCCAATAGCCTTTGATTCGACGCGCCGCCTTGCGCTGGCGCAACCTGCGATCGAACGCCGCGGCATGCGGCAGGAGTGGAGACATGAAGACGACGAAATGGATGCGCTGGCTGCCCCTGGTGGCCGCCGCGATGACGGCCGCCGCCCCTGCCTGGGCCTGGCCCGACCGCCCAATCACGCTGGTGGTGCCCTACACGCCTGGCACAGGGATCGACATCGTGGCCCGCCAGCTGTCGGCCCGCTTGCCCAAGACCCTGGGCCAGCCGGTGGTGGTGGACAACGTGCCCGGCGCCAGCGGCAACATCGGCAGCGAGCGCGTGGCCCGCGCCGCGCCCGACGGCTACACGCTGCTGGTGCAGGTCAACACCCTGGTGATGAACAAGAGCCTGTACAAGTCGCTGCCCTACGACCCGGTCAACGACTTCGCGCCGGTAACCCTCACGTCGTGGGGCACGCTGCTGCTGGTGACCAATCCGCAGGTGCAGAAGGCCCAGACGGCTGCCGATCTGGTGGCCCAGGCCAAGGCCCGACCCGGCCAGCTGACCTACGGCACGCCCGGGGTGGGTACGCCGCACCACCTTTCGATGGCGCTGCTGACGCAGACCTCGGGCATCGACATGCTGCACGTGCCCTACAAGGGCACGGCCGGCGCCGTGACCGACCTGCTGGGCGGCCGTCTCGACGCCATGTTCCTGCCCGTGCATGTGGCCCTGCCGCACATCAAGGCCGGCAAGCTGCAGGCTCTCGCCGTGGGCAGCGACAAGCGGGTGCCGCAACTGCAGCAGACGCCCACCCTGGCCGAGGCCGGTCTCAAGATGGGCAGCGTGGACATGTGGTACGGCGTGCTGGCGCCCAAGGGCACGCCCCAGGCGGTCGTCGACCGGCTCAACCGCGAGATCGCCGACGTGCTCAAGCAGCCCGAGGTGGCGACGATCTTCGAGGCGCAGGGCATGGTGCCGGCGCATTCGACGCCCGCCGACTTCGGCAAGCTGATCGCCAGGGACGCGACGCGCTGGGCCGAGGTGGTGCGCACCGGGAACATCACCGCCGAGTGATGCCGAGGGCGGCGCGAGCCGCCCTCTCTGCTTCAGGCGCTTTTCAGGGCCTTGGCGTGGTGCGCCACGTGGTCGCCGATGAAGCTGGCGACGAAGTAGTAGCTGTGGTCGTAGCCCGGCTGCATTCGCAGCGTGAGCGGATGGCCCGCGGCATCGCAGGCCTTCTGCAGCAGCTCCGGCTTCAGTTGCCCGGCCAGGAATTCATCGCCCTCGCCCTGGTCCACCAGCAGCGGCAGGCGCTCGGTGGCGGTGCCGATCAGCTCGACCGCGTCATGGGCCGCCCACGCGCTGCGGTCCTCGCCCAGGTAGGCCGCGAAGGCCTTCTGGCCCCAGGGCACCTGCGTCGGCGCCACGATGGGCGAGAAGGCCGACACGCTCGCATAGCGGCCCGGGTGGCGCAGCGCCAGTGTCAGCGCCCCGTGACCGCCCATCGAATGGCCGGAGATGCCGCGACGCGCGGTGGTGGCGAAGTGCTGTTCCACCAGCGCGGGCAGCTCCTGCACCACGTAGTCCTCCATGCGGAAATGCGGCGCCCACGGCGCCTGCGTGGCATTGAGGTAGAAGCCGGCGCCCTGCCCGAGGTCGTAGGCCGGATCGTTGGCGATGGCCTCGCCGCGCGGGCTGGTGTCGGGCGCCACCAGGATCAGCCCTTGCTGCGCCGCATGCTGCTGCGCGCCCGCCTTGGTGATGAAGTTCTGTTCGCTGCAGGTCAGGCCCGACAGCCAGTACAGCACCGGGCAGGCCTCACCGGCCAGTGCCGCAGGCGGCAGGTAGACGCCCAGCTTCATCTCGCAGCCCAGCACTGCGCTGGTGTGCTTCCACACCTCCTGGCGGCCGCCGAAGCTGGCGTGGTGTTCGATGCGTTCCATCGTGTGCGCGCGCTCAGGCGTAGTGGACGACGGAGCGGATCGACTTGCCTTCGTGCATCAGATCGAAGGCCTCGTTGATGCCCGTCAGCGGCATGGTGTGCGTGACGAAGGGCTCCAGCTGGATGCGGCCCGCCATCGCGTCCTCCACCATGCCCGGCAACTGCGAGCGGCCCTTGACGCCGCCGAAGGCCGTGCCCAGCCACTTGCGGCCGGTGACCAGCTGGAAGGGCCGCGTCGCGATCTCCTGCCCCGCCCCGGCCACGCCGATGATCACCGACTGGCCCCAGCCGCGGTGCGCGCATTCCAGCGCGGCGCGCATCACGTTGACGTTGCCGATGCACTCGAAGCTGTGGTCCACGCCCCAGGTGGTCATCTCCACGATCACCTGCTGGATCGGCTTGTCGAAGTCCTTGGGGTTGATGCAGTCGGTAGCGCCGAAGGTTCGCGCCAGGTCGAACTTGGAGGGGTTGGTGTCGATCGCGATGATGCGGCCGGCCTTGGCCAGCTTGGCGCCCTGGATCACGGCCAGGCCGATGCCGCCCAGGCCGAAGACCGCTACCGAATCGCCTTCCTGCACCTTGGCGGTGTTCTTGACGGCGCCCAGGCCGGTGGTCACCCCGCAGCCCAGCAGGCAGACCTGCTCGGGATTGGCATCGGGGCTGATCTTGGCCAGCGACACCTCGGCCACCACCGTGTACTCGCTGAAGGTGGAACAGCCCATGTAGTGGTAGACGGGCTGGCCGTTGTAGCTGAAGCGGGTGGTGCCGTCGGGCATCACGCCCTTGCCTTGGGTGGCGCGCACGGCCACGCACAGGTTGGTCTTGCCGCTCTTGCAGAACAGGCATTCGCCACATTCGGCGGTGTAGAGCGGGATGACATGGTCGCCGGGCTTGACGCTGGTGACGCCCTCGCCCACCTCGACCACGATGCCGGCGCCTTCGTGGCCCAGCACGGCCGGGAACAGGCCTTCCGGGTCGTCGCCGCTCAGGGTGAAGGCGTCGGTGTGGCAGACGCCCGTGTGGGTGATCTTGACCAGCACCTCGCCCTTCTTGGGCGGGGCCACGTCGAGTTCGACGATCTGCAGGGGTTCTCCGGCCTTGAAGGCAACGGCGGCGCGGGATTTCATGGTCGGTTCTCCTGATGAGTGAATGGGTAGGGAAACGAAGATGGTCTCAGCGCAGGTAGCTGCGCACGATGCGCATCACCTGCTCGATCTCCGCCTGGGCGTCGGCAGGCCGTTCGCCGGCGGTGCCGAAGGTTTCGCGAAGATGGCTGTCGAGCACCTCGGCCATCAGGCCCGTGGCGGCGCCACGCAGCGCCGACAGCTGCTGCAGCAGCGCGCCGCAGTCGGTGCCGGCCTCCACCGCGCGCTCCAACGCCTCGGTCTGGCCGCGGATGCGGCGCAGCCGGGTGATGACGCGCTTCTTCTCTTCGGCGGAATGCGGCAAGGCGGCTCCTTCGATACTCCGGGGGAGTATAGGAGCGGGACCGGCTGGCGTCGAGCGGTAGCGCACTGGACGCCCCCGCGCGGCGCGATCAGGCGACCATCGGCGCGGGCGTCGATTCGTCCTGCGCCACCCGGCCGGCGGCGATGGTGATCCGGCGGTCGCAGCGCTGCGCAATCGCCCGGTCGTGCGTGACCAGCAGCAGCGTCGTGCCCAGTTCGCGGTTGAGGTCGAACATCAACTGCATGACCTGCTCACCGGTCGCGAAGTCCAGGCTGCCGGTGGGCTCGTCGGCCAGCAGCAGGCGCGGCTGCACGACGAAGGCGCGGGCGAGCGCCACGCGTTGCTGCTCGCCGCCCGAGAGCAGTTTGGGATAGTGGCCCAGGCGCTGCCCCAGCCCGACCCGCGCCAGCATCTCCGTGGCGGCGGCCCGGGCATCGCTGCGGTTGGCCAGTTCGAGCGGCAGCATGACGTTCTCCAGGGCCGTCAGGTTGCCCAGCAACTGGAAGCTCTGGAACACGAAGCCGACCTGGCGTGCACGCAGTGCGGCCCGATCATCCTCGTCCACGGCAAAGAGGTCCTCACCTGCCAGCTTGACGGTCCCCTTCGACGGGACGTCCAGCCCCGCGATGATGGACAGCAACGTGCTCTTGCCGGAGCCCGACGCACCCACGATCGCGGCGGTCTCCCGCGCGCCGAGGGTGAAATGGATGTCTTGCAGAATGTCCAGCGTGCCTGTGGAATCGGCGACGGACTTGTGGACGTGTTCGACGGCGACGATGGCTTCCACGGTGTTGGACATGAATTCGAAAGGACTCGCGTGCTGATTCGACGTCACTTTATCCTGCGCGCCGCGCTCGCCCTGTCGGCGGCGGGCCCGTGGGGTCTTTCGGCCCTCGCGCAGCCTGCACCGGGCAAGGCGCCCGTGATCCTGGTGGTGGGCGACTCTCTCTCGGCTGAATACGGCCTCAAGCGCGGGGACGGCTGGGTCGCGCTGATGGAGAAGCGCCTCGCCGATCAGAAGATCGCCGCCAAGGTCGTCAACGCCAGCATCAGCGGTGACACCACCTCCGGCGGCCGGGCCCGGCTACCGGCCCTGCTGGCCCAGCACAAGCCCACGCACGTGATCCTCGAGCTGGGCGCCAACGACGCACTGCGCGGTCTGCCGCTGGCATCGACCGAGGACAACCTGATGCAGATGGTGAAGGCCAGCCAGGCGGCCGGGGCCAAGGTGCTGGTGGTGGGGATCCAGGTGCCGCCCAACTACGGGACGGACTACACGCGGCGCTTCGGGGAGATCTTCGCCCGCGTGGGAAAGGCAACCCAGTCCGACGTGGTGCCCTTCCTGCTGAAGAACGTGGCGGATGGGCCGGATGCGGCATCGATGTTCCAGGCGGACCGCATTCATCCGCTGGCCATCGCGCATCCGCGCATTCTCGAAAACGTCTGGCCCGCCGTGCGCAAGCTGCTGCGCTGAAGCGGCGGACTCGGCAACAAAGGCGATCAGCCGTTCTTGGTGGGCGTCTCGGGCACGGTGGGGGCATCGTGCTCCAGCGAGGCCACATCCGTTTCGGGATCCCCGGGCGCCAGACCCGGACTGCTGGGCGCGATCTTGCGATCCGCCTTGGCCCGCAGCTTCTCTTCCTTCTTCTGCCTCTTGGCCAGTTCCCGCTGCCGCTTCTCGTAACCGTAGTTGGGTGTGGCCACGCGTACTCCTCTCTGTTGTCAAAAAAACGCCCCGGGCTTGGGGCGCACGTGGATCAATGTAAGCGATAACGGATGAGGCGCCTACCGGCGGCGGCCGAAGGCGCGCGCTCGACCATGCCTTCCTGAGGCGCCTGGCTAGAGCTGCGCGAGCGCCTGTGCCAGGTCGGCCTGCAGGTCCTCCACCCGCTCCAATCCCACGGAGAAGCGCACCAGGGTGCCCTTGTGCGGCCAGTGACTGACGGCAGGGTCCCGCATCAGACCGATGTCGTAAGGCACCACGAGGCTGATCGGCCCGCCCCAGGAATACCCCAGCTTGAAGAGCTTCAGGCTGTCGCAGAAGCGGTCGATGGCCTCCACGGCAAAGCGACCGTCGAACACCACCGAGAAGAGTCCTGCCGCCAGGTCGCTGGCGCCGCAGAGGGTCTGCCAGTGCGCATGGCCGGGCGAGCCTGGCAGTGCGGGGTGCAGCACCTGCGCGATCTCCTCACGCTCGCCCAGCCAGGTGGCCAGGGTGCGTGCCGCACGGTCATGAGCCGAATAGCGCAGATGCACGCTGGGCAACGCCCGCAGCAGCGCCTCGGCGTCGTTGGCACCGATACCGACGCCCAGGCGCATGTGCGTGAGCTTGAGCTTCAGGTGCAGCGCCTCGTCGCGCGTCACCACGCTGCCCATCAGCACATCGCCACCGCCGCTCGGGTATTTGGTGAGCGCATGGACGGAGATGTCCACGCCCTTGCCGTCGCCAACGAGGTCGAAGGGATTGAAAGCCAGGCCCGCACCCCAGGTGTTGTCCAGCGCGCTGACCACGCCCCGGGCCCGGCACGCGTCCACCAGCGCTGGCAGGTCGGGGAACTCCATGGTGACCGAGCCTGGCGCCTCGATCCACACCAGCCGCGTGCGCTCGGAGATCTTCGCGGCCAGGTCGGCCGGATCCATCGCGTCGTAGAGCCGGTGCGTGACCCCGTAGTTGGCCAGCTCGCCAGTGGCCAGCGCCTTGTTGGGCCCGTAGGCGTTGTCGGGAATCAGCACCTCGTCGCCGCGACTCAGCAGCGACAACGCCACCAGCGAGATGGCCGCCAGCCCGCTGGGGGCCAGCAGGCACTGGCTGCCGCCTTCGAGGGCGGCGAGCCGCTCCTCGAGCAGGAAGGTGGTGGGGGTTCCGTGCAGGCCGTAGGTGTAGCCGCCCTTGCTCTTCCAGTCGCGCGCGCGCATGGCGGCAACGTTGGGGAAGAAGACCGTCGAGGCCTTGAAGATGCCCGGCTGCGGGGCCTCGAAACTCGACGGGGGAAGGTAGGGGTGATGGATCAGATCGGTGGCAGATGCGCTCATGCCACCGATGCTAGCCCCTCTTCAGACAGACCACTTCTTGAGCAGCTTCTCGGGCCGCATCGTGTCGTAGCCTTCGAAGGGCTGGTGGATCCAGGGATTTGTCTCCAGGTACTCCACCGAGTAGTCGGGCGTGAACACCGACAGCTGCTTGGTCCAGAGCACCGCGCTGCGCAACTCGGTGATCGGCGAGTACTTGGTGCGCAGCAGTTCCACCACGGCCTGCAGCGTGTGGCCGGAATCGGCCAGGTCGTCCACCAGCAGCACGCGACCCGCGATCTCGCCCTTGGGCGTGGTGATGTAGTGGGCGATGTCCAGGTGACCCTGGATGGTGCCGCCCTCGGCGCGGTACGAGCTCGTGGACATGATGGCCAGCGGCTTGTCGAAGATGCGCGACAGCACATCGCCGGGCCGCATGCCGCCACGGGCCAGGCACAGGATGTTGTCGAACTCCCAGCCGGACTGGTGGATCTTGAGCGCGAGCTTTTCGATGAGGTTGTGGTACTCGTCGTAGCTGACGTACAGGTGCTTGCCGTCTTCGGTCAACATGGTTCGTGGGCTCCGGGCGGGTTCAATCGGCGAGGTAGGGATGGCGCATCATGATCGTATGGTCACGATCGGGGCTGGTCGAGATCATGGCAATGGGCACGCCCGTCACCTGCTCGATGCGCTGAAGATACAGCCGGGCATTGACCGGCAGCTTGTCGTACTGGGTGACGCCCACGGTGCTGTCCGACCAGCCCTCGATGGTTTCGTACACCGGCACGCAACGCTCGATCTCGTCGGCGCCCAGCGGCAGGATGTCGATGTGCTCGCCGTCGAGTTCGTAGCCGGTGCACAGCTTGAGTTCCTCGATGCCGTCCAGCACGTCGAGCTTGGTGATGCACAGACCCGACAGGCCGTTGACCTGGGCCGAGCGCTTGAGCAGCGCGGCGTCGAACCAGCCGCACCGGCGGGAGCGGCCGGTGGTCACGCCCTTCTCGGCCCCAACCGTCGAGAGGTGGTAACCCACGGTGCCTGGCTTCTCCCAGTCCAGCTCGGTGGGGAACGGGCCGCCGCCCACGCGGGTGCAGTAGGCCTTCGTGATGCCCAGCACATAGTGCAGCATGCCGGGGCCGACGCCGGAACCAGCAGCCGCGTTGCCGGCCACGCAGTTGCTCGAGGTGACGTACGGGTAGGTGCCGTGGTCCACGTCCAGCAGCGTGCCTTGCGCGCCTTCGAACAGCAGGTTGGCACCGTTGCGGTGGGCTTCGTTGAGCTCACGCGACACGTCCGCGATCATGGGCTTGAGGATCTCGGCGTGCTTCATCGCCTCGGCATACACCGTGTCGTAGTCGATGGCCTCGGCGCCCAGCACCTGCGTCAGCACATGGTTGTGCAGATCGAGCAGCACGCGCAGCTTCTGCGCGAAGCGCTCGGGGTGCTTCAAGTCCTGCACGCGCAGCGCGCGGCGGGCGATCTTGTCTTCGTAGGCCGGGCCGATCCCGCGGCCGGTGGTGCCGATCTTCTCGATGCCGCCCTTCTCGCGGTAGGCCTCGCGCGCCACGTCGAGCGCGGCGTGGAACGGCAGGATCAGCGGGCAGGCCTCGGAGACGCGAAGACGCGAACGCACTTCGACGCCCGCCTTCTCCAGCCCTTCGATCTCCTCGAAGAGCTTGGCGCAGGACAGCACCACGCCGTTGCCGATGTAGCAGGTCACGCCAGGGCGCATGATGCCGCTGGGGATGAGGTGCAGCGCCGTCTTGACGCCATTGATGACCAGCGTGTGGCCCGCGTTGTGGCCGCCCTGGAAGCGCACCACGCCCTGGGCGCTTTCCGTCAGCCAGTCGACCAGCTTGCCCTTGCCCTCGTCGCCCCACTGGGTGCCGACGACGACCACGTTACGTCCGGTTGTCACGCTCATGAATGTTCTCGTTGATCAGATGGCTTGCACTTCCCACCGGCCGCCCACGCAGTTCAGCGTGCGGTCGCAGTGGAATTCGTCGATTTCGCTCTCATGGCCCGGCAGCACGCAGACGACCGTCTCGCCACCAGCACGCAGGGCTGCGATGGCACCGCGCAGGCCGGCGTCGGTGTCGCTCCATGGCGCGCGGATGGCCGCCCGCAGGGACGGCCGCGGCACCACGGCCACCAGGCTGCGCACATCCAGGCTGAAGCCCACCGCCGGCCGGTTGCGGCCGAAGACGGCACCGACCTCGTCGTACCGGCCGCCCCGCGCCAGCGAGTCGTTGGCGCCGTCAGCGTAGATCGCAAAGCGGGCCCCGCTGTAGTAGGCATAGCCCTGAAGGTCGGCGAGGTCGAAGCTCACGCGGGTGGTGCCCAGTTCGGCGAGCTGGGCCGACAGCCAGCGCAGGCCCGCGAGAGCCGAAAGGGCCTCGGGGAACGCGGACAGGACACGCTCGGCTTCGTCCAGCACCTGACCATCGCCGTAGAGCTCAGGCAGGACGCGTAGCGCATCGCGCGCAGGCGCAGGGAAGCCGCGCGTGAGTTCCGCCAGCGTGCTGGCGTCCTTGGCGGCCAGGGCCGCATGCACACGCTCCAGGGTGTCGCGGGGTGCCGCGGCACCTGCCAACAGGGCACGCACGATGCGCACGTCCGCCAGATCCACGAGCGCATCGCGCACATCGGCCGCGCGCAGCGTCGCCAGGGCCAGTTCGAGCGCTTCGAGGTCGGCCTCGCGGCCCGCATGCCCGTAGATCTCGGCACCGAATTGCAGCGGCTCGCGGGTGGCATTGGGACCGTCGGGCCGCGCATGCAGAACGGGCCCGCAGTAGCATAGACGCGCGACGCCCTGGCGATTGAGAAGGTGCGCGTCGATCCGGGCGACCTGGGGCGTGGTGTCGGCACGCAGCCCCATGCTGCGGCCGGAAAGCTGGTCGACGAGCTTGAAGGTCTGCAGGTCCAGCGCCTCGCCGGTGCCCGAAAGCAGTGATTCCAGATGCTCGATGAGCGGCGGCATCACCAGCTCGTAGCCGTAGCCGCGGGCGGTGTCGAGAAGTTGGCGTCGGAGTTCTTCGATGTGGCGCGCCTCGGAGGGCAGCACATCGGCAATGTGATCCGGGAGGACCCAGGCGGACATGGCGTGTAGGCCGTGGTTAAAACGGGATTCTAACGGCCCTCGGCGACGGGCCCATGAAGTCGGCTGAGCATTGATTGCCCGAAGGGGCAACGTGCAAGCCCTTCGGCAGGCGCCAAGCCGCACCGCGACCGCGCCGGCTGCTTGAGCCGCCAGGCGGCGGCGGGAGTGGGCGACTTAGCTCGCCAGCCAGAGCAAGGCGAGGCCGACCCCGACGCTGCACAGCGCGAAGAAACGAAGCTGGCCGTCACGCAACTGGAGCAGCTGGCCAAAGGCGCGGCGCCAGCCGCCCGGCGAGAGCAAGGGAACCAGCCCCTCGATCACCAGCACGAGGGCCAGCGCCTGCCAGAGGCTGTCGCCGTTCATCAGCGCTGGTTCGAGGTGTTGCTGCCGCTGCTGCGCATGGCGCGGAAGAAGTCGGTGGAGGCCGGGTCCACCACCAGCACGTCGCTCTTCTTGTTGAAGCTCTGCTTGTAGGCTTCAAGGCTGCGATAGAACTGCGCGAACTGCGGATCGCGACCGAAGGCATCGGCGTAGGCGGAGGCAGCCTGCGCGTCACCCTCACCCTTGATCTTCTGCGCGTCCCGGTAGGCGTTGGCGACCGTGACTTCGCGCTGCCGGTCCGCGTCGGCGCGGATCTTCTCGCCCTCGGCCTGGCCGGTCGAACGCAGCTCGTTGGCCACGCGCTTGCGCTCGGCCTCCATGCGGCGGTAGACCGACTCGGTGATGGCCTCGACGTAATCGATGCGCGTCACACGCACGTCGACGATGTCGATGCCCCACGCATTGCCGCCCTGCACCACGCTCAGCACCTCGCGACGGACGTCGTTCATGACATCCTCGCGCCGGGCGGAGATCAGGTCGCGCACGGTGCGCTTGTTGATGTTTTCCTGAAAGGCATTGCGCACCACACGGTTGAGCTGCACGGCGCCAGCGCTCTCATCCAGCCCGACGTTGCGGATGTAGGCCGATGGGTCGACGATGCGCCAGCGCACGTACCAGTCGATCACCACGCGCTGCTTCTCGGCCGTGAGCATCGGCTCTGTGTCCATGCTGGAGAGCGTCAACAGGCGCTTGTCGATGTACGACACATTCTGCACCGGCGGAGGCAGCTTGAACTTGAGGCCCGGCTCGGTGATGACGTCCTTGATCTGGCCCAACTGGTAGACGACGCCGAACTGGCGCTGGTCGACCACGAAGAGCATGGAGCTGGCGAGCACCAGCAGGATGAGCAGCGATGCGCCGATGAATCCGATTCTGTTCATGTTCTTGTTCTCCCGGTTTCAGCGGACGTCACGCTCGCGCGAACGAGCGTCGCGGGCGCGCGAGTCACCCGAAGGAGCGACCGGGATGGCCGAGGATTGAGGAGCGGCGGTGCCTGCGACCGCAGGCGGTGCGCCGTCGGCCGGCGCGGCCGTGTTCTGCGATCCGCTCTGCTGCATCAGCTTGTCCAGCGGCAGGTACAGCAGGTTCGAGCCCTGGCGGCTTTCGACCAGCACCTTGCTGGTGTTGGCATAGATTTGCTGCATGGTGTCGGTGTACATGCGGTCACGAGTGACCTGCGGCGCCTTCTGGTACTCGGCCAGCACCTGGCTGAAGCGCTGCGCATCACCCTGGGCCTGCGCTGCCACACGGGCCTTGTACGCCTCGGCCTCTTCCTTCAGGCGCGATGCGGTACCGACGGCACGCGGCACCACGTCGTTGGCATAGGCCTGGGCTTCATTCTTCGCGCGCTCGCGTTCCTGGCCCGCCTTGAGCACATCGTCGAAGGCGGCCTGCACCTGCTCCGGCGGGCGCACGCCGCCCTGCTGCAGGTTGATCCCCACGACTTCCACGCCCACCTTGTAGCGGTCGAGGATGGTCTGCATGAGCTGACGCACCCGCGGCGAGATCTGGTCACGCTCCTCGGCAAGGGCTGCGTCCATCTTCATCTTGCCAACGACTTCGCGCACGGCGGTCTCGGCGACCTGCACCACGGTCTCGGACGGGCTCTTGCTTTCGAAGAGCCAGGCCCGTGCGTCGGACAAGCGGTACTGCACCGCGAACTTGATCTCGACGATGTTCTCGTCCTCGGTCAGCATGGCCGATTCGCGCAGGCCAGTCGAACGCACGATGGCATCTCGGCCGACGTCGGTCGAGCGGATCTGCGTGACCACCACGATCTCATGGCGCTGGATCGGATACGGCAGACGCCAGTTGAAGCCGGCCCCCACGGTCTGCTTGTAGCGACCGAACTGCGTGATCACCGCCTGCTGGCCTTCATTGACGATGAAGAAGCCGGTGCCCAGCCAGATCAGCAGCGCGACGCCGATGACCGCACCGATGCCGAAGCCGGCATTCTTCATGTCGGGCTTGCCGCCGCCAAAGTTGGGCGGACGAGGACCGCCCCCGTTGCCGCCCCGACCGCCGAAAAGCCCACCGAGCTTGCGATTGAAGTCGCGCCAGAGCTCGTCGAGATCCGGCGGGCCCTGGTTGGGCCCCGGGTTCCTCGGTCGTGGGTTGGAGGGCGGCGCGGGCGGCTCGCCCTCGGGCCGGCTCGTGGACGGGCGGTCACCGTCGGAAGAAGACGACGCATCGTCGCTACGACCCCAACGGCCATCGTTCAGGTTGAACATTCCCTGAACCCGTCTCCACACAGGCATTGACTTCATTCGGTGATTAGGTGTGATTGGCGCGGGCTATTGTGCCCAATCAGGGCTGGGCACTTTGCAATTCGGGCTGCGACCATGGGGTGATCGCGGCCGACTCGGCGCGTTGGGCCAGTGCCTCACGCAGCGCCGGCAGGCCATCGCCCGTACGGGCACTCACGAAGAGCCGGGGCACGGGCACGCCGTCAAGTTCCATCTCGTCGACGAGCTTGAGCGGGCGCCGCTCCTCGGGCAGGGCGTCCAGCTTGTTGAAGACCAGCAGTTGAGGTACCTCGGTCGCGCCGATGTCGGCCAGGACCTGCTGCACTTCCGCGATCTGCTCGGGGTGGTGCGGATTGGCCGCATCCACCACATGCAGCAGCAGGTCCGCATCCACGGCCTCCTGCAGGGTCGCCTTGAAGGCGTCTACCAGGCCGTGGGGCAGATCGCGGATGAACCCCACCGTGTCAGAGATGGACACGCGCCGACCCACGTCACCGAGGTAGAGGTGGCGCGTGGTCGTATCGAGCGTGGCAAAGAGCTGATCGGCCGCATAGGCACGCGCCTTGACAAGCGCGTTGAACAGCGAGGACTTGCCTGCGTTGGTGTAGCCGACCAGCGAGATGTTGAAGGTGTCGCGCCGCTCGCGTTGCCGACGCTGCGTGCCGCGCTGCTTCTGTACCTTGGCAAGACGCTCGCGGGTGCGCTTGATCGACGAATCAATCATCCGGCGGTCGAGCTCGATCTGCTTTTCACCCGGGCCGCCGCGCACGCCCGCGCCGCCCGTCTGACGCTCCAGGTGGGACCAGCGCCGCACGAGGCGCGTGCTCAGATACTGAAGACGGGCGAGTTCGACCTGCAACTTGCCCTCATGACTGCGGGCACGTTGGGCAAAGATTTCGAGGATCAGGAAGGTGCGGTCGTAGACGGCGACGCCGAGTTCGCGCTCGAGATTGCGCTGCTGCGCGGGTGACAGGGCCTGATCGAAGATCACCTCGCTTGCGCGGTGCATCAGGGCCAGTTCACGGATCTCGTCGGCCTTGCCGCTGCCCACGAACAGGGCGGCATCCGGCGCCTTGCGCTTGCAGCTCAGCCGGGCGACTGGGTCGAGCCCAGCGGTCTGGGCGAGTAGGCCGAGCTCTTCGAGTTCACCATCGAAATGGGGAAGGCCGAAGTCGACGCCGACCAGAACGGCCGCGCCTTCTTGGCGGGAGATGGATTCAGACAAATGCGGGGGAGCCTGATTCATGGTGGACGGGTTGACGTGTCCGCCAACCCGTCCCATGCCGCTCAGGCGCTGGCGTCGCTCTCGGTGACCGAGAAGTTGACGGCGCGGCCGGGCACGATGGTCGAGATGGCGTGCTTGTAGACCATTTGCGTCACCGTGTTGCGCAGCAACACGACGTACTGGTCGAAAGACTCGATCTGGCCTTGCAGCTTGATGCCGTTGACCAGGTAGATCGAGACAGGAACATGCTCGCGGCGCAGCGTGTTCAGGAACGGGTCTTGTAGGAGTTGCCCTTTGTTGCTCACGATATTCTCCGTGTTCAGAAGAAGAGTTGTTGGACCGGGCACCTTAACACAGGGTTTCCGCACTGCAACATTCGCGTACGAAAGCCGTCGCAAAAAGAGCGGCTACTGCCCGGGCGAAACACCATGATGACGGATCACGAACCGTCCTTGTCGGCATAGGGGTTATGCGAGGTCTTGAACTCGATGCGCAGTGGCGTGCCGATCAGATCGAATTCCTTGCGGAAGCGCGTCTCGAGGAATCGCCGGTAGCTGTCGCTCACGTGCTCCAGCGAGTTGCCATGGATGACGATCACAGGCGGGTTCATGCCGCCCTGGTGCGCATAGCGCAGCTTGGGCCGGTACATGCCGCTCTTCTTGGGCGCCTGGAACTGCACCGACTCCAGCAATACGCGTGTGAGCACAGGCGTCGCCATCTTGCGCGTGGCCGATCGGTGGGCCTGGACGATCGACTGCCACACCGGCCCGACACCCAGCCGCTTCTTGGCCGAGATGAAGTGCAATGCGGCGAACTTGAGGAAGGGCAGGCGGTTCTCGATCTGCCGCTGCAACTGCTCGCGCTCGTAGCTGTCGACCGCGTCCCACTTGTTGACGGCGATGACCACCGCCCGCCCCGCTTCCAGGATGAAGCCGGCGATGTGGGCGTCCTGATCGGTCACACCCTGCGTGGCGTCGATCAACAGCAGCACGACGTTGGCCGACTCGATGGCCTGCAGGGTCTTCACCACCGAGAACTTCTCGATAGCCTCGAACACACGGCCCTTGCGACGCAGACCTGCGGTGTCGATCAGCTCGAAGCGCTGACCATTGCGCTCCAGCGGCACCATGATGGCGTCGCGCGTGGTACCGGGCATGTCGAAGGCGACCAGGCGCTCCTCGCCAAGCCAGGTGTTGATCAGCGTCGACTTTCCGACGTTGGGTCGGCCGGCCACGGCCAGACGGATCGGCCGCGCGCCCTCCTCGTCCTGCGGATCTGCTTCGTCCTCTTCGACGGGCGGCAGCGCATCGAGGGCGAGATCGACCAGCGACCGCACGCCCTGGCCATGGGCCGACGACACGGCATGCACTTCGCCCAGCCCCAGCTCATAGAACTCCGCCAGTCGCCCGCTGTCCTTCATGCCTTCGGCCTTGTTGGCCGCAAGGACGCACGGCTTGCCGAGCCGGCGCAGCTCCTTGGCGATGTCGTGATCCTGGGCCGACAGACCCTCGCGCGCATCCACCACGAACACGATCACATCCGCCTCTGCGACGGCCTGGCGCGTCTGCTTGGCCATCTCCTGGTAGATGCCGCTGCCGGCATCCGGCTCGAAGCCACCGGTGTCGATGACGATGAACTCACGTGGGCCGGCCCGGCCACTGCCGTAATGGCGGTCACGGGTCAGGCCGGCAAAGTCGGCCACGATGGCGTCGCGCGTGCCCGTCAGGCGGTTGAACAGGGTCGACTTGCCGACGTTGGGGCGCCCTACGAGCGCGAGAACCGGCTTCATGCAAACCTTCGTTCAGAGCGGATCATTGAAAAACCAGCCGGCACGCGCCGGCCGTGCAGACATCATTCGGGTCGGTAACCGAACACGCCGCCGTTGCGGGTGACGATCACGACCGTGTCGGCGGCGATCGTCGGCGCTGCGGCGACGGCCGAACCATCCGGCACCAGGCGGTTGAGCACGGCACCATCCTGGCGCGACAGGAAGTGAACTGCGCCCGTGTCTTCACCGATCACGAGCGTGCGACCGACGGCGAGCGGCGCCGTCAGCGTGCGAAGGCGCAGACGATCCATGCTCCAGGCACGTTGCCCATCGGCCCGGCGCCACGCGAGCACCGTGCCGTTGCTTTCCACGCCGTAGACGAAGCTGTCGTCGCCCGAAACGCCTTCCGAGCCCACTGCCGGTTGGGTCCAGGCCAGGGTGCCGCGCTGGGCATCGACGCAGCCGACAGCCGCGTAGTAGGCGCGCGCGCAGATGCTGTCGCCCACCCGGCTGACGCTGCCGGTCAAGTCGACCAGGCGCTCCACGTCGTTCGTGCCCCGGGGCGAAGCCACCGGGACTTCCCAGCGCGAACTGCCGTTGGCGGGATTCATGCCGACCAACCGCGCCCCGATGCCGGTGACCAGCGTGTCGCCAAAGGGCATCAGCACGCCCGGCTTGCGCAGCACCAGCGTCTCCCCACCTGCGCGGCTCTGCTGCCAAAGACGCCGGCCGGTCTGTCCGTCGAAAGCTGCCGTGGTGCGGTCGGCCGTCTGGACAAACACCCGGCGCCCCGCCACCAGCGGCGGCGTGAACGTCTCGGCAGGCAGGCGCTCCTTCCAGATGACCTTGCCCGCCTCGATGGCGACGAGCTCGTTGTTGCGGGTCACGACAGCAGCCAGTTGGCCGTCACTGCCCACCCCTGCCGACAGCGGCGCGCCGGCCTGGGCGCGCCACAGCTCACGCCCCTGGCGCGCGTCGATGGCCACCACGGTGCCGTCGGAAGCCGCCACTGTCACCCGGTCGCCGCTGACCGCAGTGCTCAACGGAAAGCTCACCGCCGGCAGCTTGACGCTCCATGCCTGGCTGACGCCCAGCACCGAAGGATTGGCCGGCAGTTCGTCCGGCTTGGGCTTCGACGTGCCGGAACAGGCGGCCAGGGCAGCCACAACGATGCCGGCACAGGTGGCCCGCAGAACGCTAGCGAGGGGCGTGGAGAGCTTCGACAGGGTCATGAATCAAATCCGTTTCAGGAAGAGGCCTGGGCCGAGAGCGAAGCCGGGTCGACGCCCACGGCGTTGAGCTTGACCTCCACCAGCTTGCGATAGGCCGCGTCCTGCGCCAGGGCGGTCCATGCCTTCTTGTACTCGGCCTGCGCTTCATTGCGCTTGCCCTGCGCCAACAGCACATCGCCGCGGCGGTCGGCCACCAGGCCCTTGAATTCCTCCGGGAAACTGCCGTCGAGCTGCTTGAGCGCCTCGTCGTAGGCCTTGGTCTCCAGCAGCGCTGCAGCCAGGCGCAGACGCGCCACGGCACGGTATCCCGGGTCGGTGCCCTTGTCGGCCACCCAGGTCAGTGCCGCGCGGCTGGCGTCGGCCTGGCCCTTGTCGGCCAGCGTCTTGCTGGTCAAGAGGCCTGCCTGCTGGGCGTACACCGTACTGCCGAAGCGGCTGGTCATGTCGTCGAAGGCCCGCTGAACCTTGGCGGGATCGCCCGCCTGCACGGCGCGATCGAGCTCGTCATAGAGTGCGGCGGCCTGCGTCGACTGGCGCTGTTGCCAGTAGTGCCAACCGTTCCAGCCCAGCACCGCCACGGCGGCCAGGATCACGACGCCGGTGATCAGATTGCCGTAGAGGTTCCAGAAATGCTTGAGGCGGTCGAGCTGTTCCTGCTCTTCGAGATCGAGATGGGTCGCCATACGGGGGGTCAGTCTTGGGAAGCCGCGGATTGTAGGCTGGGCCCCCAGGCCGCGACCTCGGCCAGCGGGCGCGCCAACTGGGCGCCCGCACCGTCGCGCAGCGATTTCACGGTGACCTCGCCGCGGGCCAGCTCGTCGGCGCCGAAGATCAGCGCGTGGCGCGCGCCGCTGGCATCGGCCCGCTTGAATTGGGACTTGAAGCTGCCCTGCCCGTCCGGCCCACCCGCATGCATCTGGACCTGCACGCCCATGTCGCGCAACTTCGTCAGGGTGTGCAACACGACGGGCATGGCCGACGCATCGGGCACGACAGCGAAGGCGTCGGGCGCAGGTGCGGGAAAAGCCGTGCCCTGCTCTTCCAGCAAGGCCAGCACGCGTTCCACCCCCATCGCCCAGCCCACGGCAGGCGCAGCCTTGCCGCCGATCTGCACGATGAGGTCGTCGTAGCGCCCGCCCGCGCACACCGTGCCCTGGGCACCGAGGCGATCGGTGACGAACTCGAACACCGACAGGTTGTAGTAATCGAGCCCACGCACCAGGCGTGGGTTGATCGTGTAGGCGATGCCGTTGGCGTCCAGGATGGCGCGAAGGCCATCGAAATGCGCAAGCGAGGCCTCACCCAGGAAGTCGAGCAGCTTCGGCGCCGCCTCGACCACGTCCTTCATCGCCGCATTCTTGGTGTCCAGAATGCGCAGTGGATTGCTGTGCAGGCGGCGCTTGCCGTCCTCGTCCAGCTTGTCGGCATGCCGCTCGAAATGGGCGATCAGTTGCGCGCGGTGGGCGGCGCGCTCGGCCGGCTGGCCCAGGCTGTTGATCTCCAGGCGGACATCGGTGAGGCCGAGCGCCTTCCACAGCGAAGCAGCCAGCAGGATCAGCTCGGCATCGACGTCGGGTCCGGCGAAGCCCAGCGCCTCGGCACCGATCTGATGGAACTGTCGGTAGCGGCCGCGCTGCGGCCGCTCGTGGCGGAACATCGGTCCCGTGTACCAGAGCCGCTTGGGGCCATCGTATAGATAGGAATGCTCCGTCACCGCACGAACGACGCTGGCCGTGTTCTCGGGGCGCAGCGTCAGCTGCTCGCCGTTGAGGCGGTCCTCGAAGGAGTACATCTCCTTCTCGACGATGTCGGTCACCTCGCCGATTCCACGCACGAACAGCGCCGTGTGCTCCAGGATCGGAGTGCGGATGTTTCGGTATGCATGGCGCGCCATCTGTTCGCGCACGATGCCTTCAAGCCATTCCCAGCGCGCCGATTCCGGCGGCAGGATGTCATTCATGCCTTTGACGGCACTGATCTTTTCAGCCATGGGTGACAGGGGTTCGATCAGGCGCCAGCGGTGGCGGCGGCCTGGCCGAAGCGCTTCTCGATGTAGTTTTCGACGATCTGATGGAATTCGGTGGCGATGTTCTCGCCACGCAGGGTGAGCGCCTTCTCGCCGTCGATGAAGACGGGCGCGGCCGGCGCCTCCCCGGTGCCGGGCAGGCTGATGCCGATGTCGGCATGCTTGCTCTCGCCCGGACCGTTGACGATGCAGCCCATGACGGCCACCTTCAGCGCCTCGACGCCCGGGTAGCGGTTGCGCCACACCGGCATCTGCATGCGCAGGTAGTCGTCGATCTGCTTGGCCAGCTCCTGGAAGGTGGTGCTGGTGGTGCGGCCGCAACCAGGGCAGGCGGTGACGCTGGGCACGAACACGCGCAGCCCCAGGGCCTGCAGGATCTCGGCGGCGATCACCACCTCCTGCGTGCGGGCTTCCCCCGGCTGGGGCGTCAGGCTCACACGGATGGTGTCGCCGATGCCTTCCTGCAGCAGGATCGACAACGCCGTGGCCGAGGCCACCGTGCCCTTGGTGGCCATCCCGGCCTCGGTCAGGCCCAGGTGCAGGGCGTAATCGCAGCGGCGGGCCAGTTCGCGGTAGACGGAGATCAGGTCCTGCACGCCGCTCACCTTGCAGCTGAGGATGATCTGGTCGCCGTTCATGCCCATCGATTCGGCCAGGCGGGCGGAGTCGATGGCCGAGCTCACCAGCGCCTCGTACATCACGGCCTTGGCGTCCCAGGGCTGGGCGCGGCGGCTGTTGGCGTCCATCAGGCTGGCCAGCAGTTCCTGGTCCAGGCTGCCCCAGTTGACGCCGATGCGCACCACCTTGTTCCAGCGCACGGCGGCTTCGATCATCTGGCCGAACTGCCGGTCCTTCTTGTCACCCTTGCCCACGTTGCCAGGGTTGATGCGGTACTTGGACAGTGCTTCCGCGCAGGCCGGGAATTCGGTCAGTAGCCGATGGCCGTTGTAGTGGAAGTCGCCCACCAGCGGCACATCGACGCCCATGCGGTCGAGTTGCTCACGGATATAGGGCACCTGGGCCGCGGCCTCAGGCGTATTGACGGTGATGCGGACCATCTCGGAGCCGGCCTGGGCCAGTTCCTTGACCTGGATGGCGGTGCCGATGGCGTCCACCGTGTCGGTGTTGGTCATGGACTGCACGCGCACCGGGGCGTCGCCACCCACGGTCACCACGCGCGGGCCCCACACCACGCGCGCCTGACGCGAACGGCGCGCAGCCGGACTGGCGGCGGCAATGGGAAGGGCGGCGGGATCGAGGATGCGGTCGAAGCTCATCATGCAGACTCCTGCGCGGATACAGCACAGGGGCTGGCGCGCAAACGGCGCAGGCGCCGCATCACGGGGCCTCCGCCTTGACTTCGAAGCGGGCGACGCCGCCCGTGCGGGCAATGGGCGTCAGGTCGAAAGGCTTGCCATGCACGAGCACATCGACGGCGGACGCGCGACCGATGATCACCGCGAGCGGCAGCTTGCCGGAAAGGGCCAGCGTTTCGCCGCTCGCCAAGGTGCGCTGCTGCAGCACGCGGCCGCCGGCCTCGGACACCGACACCCAGGCTTCGCCCTTGGCGGTGAGCTGGACAGCTTCCGCGGGTGCCGCCACGGGAGCCGGCGCCGGCGTGGCCGCAACCTCGGCAGCGGCGGGCTGCGAGGCGGTGGCGGCGGGCACCGGTGCGGTCGCGGGAGGCTGCGAGCTCGCAGCACCGTCGGCTGCGGCAGCGCCCGCCCCTTCGGCGGCCGCTGCGGGATCCACCTGCGCGGATGGCGATCGCCCACCCTGGGGCGCCAGGGCCGCGGTCACCTTGTCGATGGCGCTCTGCGGCACCCAGAACAGCAGGGCCGCCGCGCCCAGCAGCAAGGCCACCACCACGATCAGCGGCGCGGAAATGCCATGGGTCGTCCGCCCGAGACCGGCGTTGCGGTGCGTATGGGGCTTAATCGCGCCACCGACCGCGCGGTCGGACTGGGCCAACGATGCACGCGGCGCACCGGGCAGACGCGCAAGAACGGGCGCCGGATCGACGCGCAAGGCGCGACAGACGCTGGCCGCCAGCGCGCGGGCGAACACCGGATCCGGCAATGCCGTCAGATCGTCCGCCTCCAGCGCGGCAAGCTTCTGCACGGGCACCTTCAACGCCGCTGCCACGACCTCCAGGTGCAGTCCGTGCATCTCGCGGGCCTGACGCAACATCTGCCCCGCCGTGGGCTGGACGGCTGGCGACGCCGGAACGGCTCCCTGGACGGTCGGCGCCGTCTCGTTCGGCTGATCATTCATTGAAGTTTCCACGCTCGTAGGCCAGCGTCTCGCGCGCGTCCGGGAAACGCCGCCGCAGCTGCATGCCCAGCTGGGACACCGCCTCCGCGTTGCCGAGCCGACGCTCGATGCGCATGCCAAGCCAGAGCGATTCCGCGTTGCCGGACGGACCGTTGTTCACGCGACGGATATAGAACTGGGCCCGCACGTCGTCGCGGCGTTGGTGGAGCAACAGCGCCAGGTTGTAGCCCACGACGGGGTTGGCACTGTCGAGCTCGTAGGCCTGCATCAGCGAACGCTGGGCGCCCGCACTGTCGCCGGCCTGCATCTGGCACACGCCCTGAGTCATCCAGGTACGGGCGGCGTCGCGGTAGCCGGGCACGGCCAGCGCTGCGCCAAAGCGCTGAACGGCGTCGGCATAGCGCTTTTGCTGGCACATGAGCCAGCCGTAGTTGTGCAGGGCATCGCCGTCCCGCGGATTGAGCGCAACGGCGCGGCGAAAGCTGTCTTCCGCCTGAGCCGGATCATCCAGGCGCATGTAGACCAGCCCGCGCAGGTTGTAGGCAGCGCCCAGCGACGGGTCGGCGGTCAGCGCATTGCCGATTTCTTCGAGGGCCACCTGGTTCTGCCCCTGTTCGAAGTACCCCAGCGCCAGCTGCAGCCGCAGCTGCGCGCGACGCTTGGCCTGCACGGCAGGATCGACCGGATCCACCTGCAAGGGTGTCGCACTTGGCGGTGGCGGCGGCTCCACCGCTGCCGGAGGGGTGCTTTTGCAAGCGGAGACCAAGGCCGCGATGCCAAGCACCGAGCTGAGCGCCAGCAGGCGCGCCTGGGCGGAATGAGAGCGCGGCCCGCGCAAGATCATCGTGCAGCTTCTCCGACGGTCGGATGTTCCGGCTCGGTCTGCACCTTGCGCATCATCACGGTGCGTCGCTGCGCCATGCGCTCAGCCGCACGCGTGCGGTCCTTGACGTCGCCGGCCAGCTGGCCGCAGGCCGCGTCGATGTCGTCACCACGGGTCTTGCGCACCGTGGTGACGATGCCCGCGTCGGCCAGCAGCCGCGCGAAGGCCTGCACGCGCGGCGCAGGCGAGCGCACCAGACCTGAAGCCGGAAAGGGATTGAAGGGGATCAGGTTGAACTTGCAGGAGACGCCGCTCGTGCGCACCAGCTCGATCAACTGACGGGCATGCTCGGGCTGGTCGTTGACGCCATCCAGCATGCAGTATTCGAAAGTGATGAAGTCGCGCGGAGCCGGCTCCAGATAGCGCTTGCACGCGCTCATGAGTTCGGCCAGCGGGTATTTGCGATTCAGCGGCACGAGATCGTCCCGCAGCGCATCGTTGGGTGCGTGCAGCGACACGGCCAGGGCCACCGGGCAGTCGGCGCCCAGGCGGTCCATCATGGGGACCACGCCCGAGGTGGACACGGTCACGCGGCGGCGCGAGAGGCCGTAGGCGTTGTCGTCCAGCATCGTCCGCAGCGCCGGCACCAGCGCGCCGTAGTTCTGCAGCGGCTCGCCCATGCCCATCATCACGACGTTCGAGATGACGCGCTCGTCGCGGCCCAGGTGTCGTCGCAGGAAATGCTCGGCAAACCAGAGCTGCGCGACGATCTCGCCGGTGCTCAGGTTGCGGCTGAAGCCCTGGTGGCCCGTGGAGCAGAAGCGGCACCCCACGGCACAACCCGCCTGCGACGACACGCACAGCGTGCCGCGGTCTTCCTCTGGAATGAACACGGCCTCGACGGCATCGCCGTTGCCGACATTGAACAGCCACTTGATCGTGCCGTCGGTCGACTCCTGCTGCGTCAGGACGGGCAGGCCGGTGACGGTGGCACAGCCGGCGAGCTTGCCGCGGAGCGACTTCGCCAGATCGCTCATCTGCTCGAAGTCGCTGGCGCCACGCTGGTGGATCCAGCGGAACAGTTGCGTGGCGCGAAAACGCTTTTCGCCCAGGCCCTCGCAGAACGCGGCCAGACCCTCCAGATCGAAATCGAGCAGGTTGGTGGCGGTCATGGCGAGGGCTGGTGCGGCCTCAGCCTCAGCGGCTGTAGACGTTCATCGACGGGAAGAAGAAGGCGACCTCGTTGGCAGCCGTCTCGGGGGCGTCGGAGCCGTGCACGGCGTTCGCGTCGATGCTCTCGGCGAAGTCGGCGCGGATGGTGCCGGCGGCGGCCTTCTTGGGATCGGTGGCGCCCATCAGGTCGCGGTTCTTGGCGATGGCGTCTTCGCCTTCCAGGACCTGCACGAACACGGGACCGGAGATCATGAAGTCGACCAGGTCCTTGAAGAAGGGACGCTCCTTGTGGACGCCGTAGAACTGCTCGGCCTCGCCGCGCGACAGGTGCACCAGCTTGGCAGCGGCGATCTTGAGGCCGGCAGCCTCGAAGCGGGAGACGATCTTGCCGATCACGTTCTTGGCGACGGCGTCGGGCTTGATGATGGACAGGGTACGTTCGATGGCCATGGGCTTTTTTCTCTGAGGTTGAATGGGAGGAAAGAGGTTTGCCAGAGGTTCCCCAAGCACGGCTTCACGGGAGTGCAGACTCCCGCCTCGACCGGCGCCTATTGGCAAAGCCCTCGATTTTATCCGCGCGCCACGATGGGCACGCAGCATTCGAAGGTATTACTTCAACAAAGCCAGCAGACAGGCGAGTGGGTGGAGGTCCACCGGCCAACGTACAGGCAGCGAAGCCTGCGGATCTGGCTCAGCAGGCGCTCAGCGCCCGCGCTTGCGACCGAAGCCACCGCCGCCGCCAGGAGGACCCCCATTGCCGCGGCGCGCGTCCTTGCGCTGACGGGTGAAGCTGTCGGCACCGATGTAGCCCAGCGACGTCTTCATCGGATCGGGCTGGTTGCCGCCGGCATTCTTGCCGCCGCCCCCACCGCCGTCCTTCCGGGCTCCGCCTTGGCCGCCCTGGCCGCCTTTGTTGCCCTTGCCGGCCCAGCCGCCCTCCTTGCCGAAGGACGGTGCCGGTCCGCGCGGACCGCCGTTGCGGCTGACGCCGTTGCGTTTGCCACCGCCATTGCGACCCGGCCCGCCGCCGCGGCGCTCGTCGCCCGGCGGGCGCGGCATCTCGGCACCGGCGGCGCGGGTCAGCGCGCGGATGTCCTGCTCGTCCAGCTCCATCCAGGCGCCGCGCTTGAGACCGCGCGGGAGCACCATGGCCCCGTAGCGGATGCGGATCAGCCGGCTCACGGCATGGCCCACCGCCTCGAGCAGCCGCCGCACTTCCCGGTTGCGCCCCTCGGAGATCGTGACGCGGTACCAGCAGTTGGAGCCTTCGCCGCCGCCATCCTCGATGGTGCCGAACTGAGCCGTGCCATCTTCCAGGCGCACGCCATCCAGCAGCTTCTGCTTTTCCTCGTTGGACAGCGCGCCCAGCACACGAACGGCGTACTCGCGCTCGAGGCCGAAACGCGGGTGCATCAGACGATTGGCCAACTCGCCAGAACTGGTGAACAGCAACAGGCCTTCGGTGTTCAGGTCCAGCCGCCCGACGGACTGCCACTTGCCCTGGTGGAGCCGCGGCAGCTTGCGGAACACGGTGGGCCGGTTCTGCGGATCGTCATGGGTGACGACCTCGCCCACCGGCTTGTGGTAGGCGATGACCCGCGCGGGCGGGGGCGCGATCCGATAGCGGATCGGCTTGCCATTGACCTTGACCTGATCGCCGTACTGGATCCGCTGGCCGATGTGGGCCGGCTCGTTGTTGACGGAGATGCGGCCTTCAAGGATCAGACGCTCCATCTCGAGGCGCGAGCCCAGGCCGGCCTGGGCGAGCACCTTGTGGAGTTTGGGCGCATCCGCCTGCGGCAGCAGCACGCGCTTGGCGACGGCGCCGGCGGGCTCTTCTTCGACCTCGGCATCGAATTCGCCGGAGACGACGTCGGCGAACTGGATCGGCTCCGCGGCCGGGGCACGCTCGCGAGACTCCTCGGAGCGGTCCGCTGCGTCTTCATGATCGTCGTCGCCATCGCCGTCATCGTCGAAATCCTCGTCGGCTTCGGCGCTGCCATCGCTCGCCCGCTCAGGCGCCGCAGGCTGTACCGCAGCCTCGGGCTTCGCCTCTGCGGGCGGCACAGTGGCGGAATCAGCAGGCTCTTCGGCCGGCTCGGCCGCAGCCTCGCGCATGGATCGCGGGCGACGCTTGCGCACAGGCTCCACCCCTTCGCCGCTGGCAGGCTGCGGCGCCGCCGCGGGGGTTTCGGCCGCCGTGGGAGCCGTGGCGGGCAGGCCCTGTTCAGGATCGGATTCAGTCATGAGGGGCTTCCGGGAAAGGTTTGGTGTCGGGGGACGCCGCGCTGGGCGACGTGGGCGCAGCCTCGGCGGAGGCTGGAGAGCGGGCAACGTCCGCCCCGGTCGCGAGCCGCGGCACCGTGGCCGTGGCCATCTCGGCAGAAGGCGCATCGGCCGGCGGTGCCGCCAGGGTTTCCATGGGCAGCGCGGGCTGCTCGGGCTCGGGCGGCAATCCGCGGCCGGCCAGCGCCTGGGCCATGTCGCCGGGACGGTGCGGCGCGTCGATGGCGGGCAACTGGTCGAGCGATGCCAGGCCCAGATCGTCGAGGAACTGCCGCGTGGTGGCATAGAGCGCCGGTCGGCCCACGGTTTCGCGGTGACCGATCACCTCGACCCAGCCCCGGTCTTCCAACTGCTTGAGGATCAGCGAGTTGATCGTGACGCCGCGGATGTCTTCCATGTCGCCCCGGGTGACCGGCTGGCGGTAGGCGATGATCGCCAGCGTCTCGAGTGCGGCGCGCGTGTAGCGCGGCGGCTTCTCGGGGTGCAGGCGGTCCAGGAAATCCCGCATCTCCGGCCGGCTCTGGAAGCGCCAACCGCTGGCCACGCCCACCAGTTCCATGCCGCGCTGCGCCCACTCGTCCTGCATCTGGGCGAGCAATGACTTGAGCGTATCGGTGCCCACCGCCTCGTCGAAGAGCACGCGCATGTCGCGCAGCGTCAGCGGCTGCGACGAGCACATCAGGGCAGTTTCGAGAATGCGCTTGGCATCCGCCGTATTCATGGTGGCGAGGTTCCAGGCAAGAAGCGCGCGATGCGCGCCGGGACAGAAGAGCCGAGAGAGAAGAAGGCGCCGACGTCTGCGGCTGTGCGCCAGGACGGGCCGCCGTCCTGTAGGCGCGAGCGGCCAGTCGAGAAGATGGCCGCCAGAGGTCGCGCCGCGAGGCGCTCAGCCGCGATTGTAGTCGAGCCCCCACGCCCTGACGGCGTCGGCAAAGTCGGGGGGCGGTGGCGAGCGCAGCTCCAGGGCCTGGCCGGTGACCGGATGCGAGAAGGCAAGACGGAAGGCGTGCAGGGCCTGGCGGTGCAGGCCGGCCGCTGGCGCCCCCCCATAGGTGTCGTCGCCCACCAGCGGATGGCCGATGGAGGCCATGTGCACGCGGATCTGGTGCGTGCGGCCCGTGTCCAGCGTGCAGCGCACCAGACAGCCGCGGTCATGGCTGTCCAGGCGCTCGAAGCGGGTGCGGGCTGGCTTGCCGGCGTTGTGCGTCAAGTCGACCACCGCCATGCGAAGGCGGTTGCGCGGGTCGCGGCCGATGGGCGCTTCCACCGTACGGCTGGCGGGCCCCGACCAGGTGCGATGGCCCATGGCCAGGTACTGCCTCGACACCTCGCGCGCCGCGATCATGCGCACCAGCGCGTCCATGGTCTGGCGCGTGCGGGCCACCACCATCAGGCCGCTGGTGTCACGGTCCAGCCGGTGCACGATGCCGGCACGAGGCAGGCCAGCCGCCTTGGCGTCGCGGGCAAGCAGGCCGTTGAGCAGCGTGCCGCTCCAGTGGCCCGGCGCCGGGTGGACCACCAGCCCGGCGGGCTTGTCGATGACGACGAGGTGCTCGTCCTCGTGCACCACCTGCAGCACCATCGCCTCGGGCCGGAAGGCCTGGCTCTGCGGCGTGGGCCGCAGTTCGATCTCGCCGGCCTGCCCAGCCTGCACCGAGGTCGCGGACTTGCGGATCGTCCGGCCCTGAACCTGCACCGCACCCTCCTCCACCAGTTGCTGGAGGTAGCTGCGGGAAAACTCGGGAATCAGCTGTGCCAGCGCCCGGTCCAGGCGCTGTCCATGAAGAGCGGAGGAGATGACGAAGGCGCGTCGCTCGCTCTCTTCTAGCGCATCGGAAGGCTCGTCGGCCTCGGCATCGGGCCCGGGCTGGGACAAGGGGGGGGTCGATATAATCCCGCGGGTTTGACTCACGAAAGCTTGCCTGTGACGTATCGCACCCGATTATCGGCGGTCCCCTCGTGGCTCGCCCTCTGTGCCGCCGGGTTCCTGCTGGCGGGCTGCTCCTCCACCAAGACCGATCCCACGGCCAACTGGAGCCCGAACAAGATCTACTCCGAGGCCAAGGAAGAGGCCGACGGCGGCGCCTATGACAAGGCGGTTCCGCTGTTCGAGAAGCTCGAGGGTCGCGCCGCCGGCACGCCGCTGGCGCAGCAGGCCCAGATCGACAAGGCCTATGCCCAGTACCGGGCCGGTGACAAGGCCCAGGCGCTCGCCACGCTGGACCGCTTCATGAAGCTGCACCCGGCCAGCCCCGCCATCGACTACGCGCTCTATCTGAAGGGCACGATCAACTTCAATGACGACCTGGGCATGTTCTCGTGGCTGACGCGCCAGGACCTGTCCGAGCGCGACCAGAAGGCCGCCAAGGAATCCTTCGAGGCCTTCCGCGAACTCGTCACGCGGTTCCCGGATTCGCGCTACGCCAACGATGCGCGCCAGCGCATGAACTACATCGTGAACTCGCTCGCGCAGTACGAGGTTCACGTGGCGCGCTACTACTACAAGCGCGGCGCCTACCTGGCCGCCATCAACCGGGCCCAGATCGCCCTGTCCGACTATCGCCAGGTGCCGGCGCTGGAAGAAGCTCTGTACATCATGGTGATGTCATACGACGCACTGGGCATGAACGACCTGCGTGATGACACCAAGCGGGTGCTGACCGCCAACTACCCTGAGAGCCGCTATCTGGCCCAGGGCTTCAAGACCAAGGACAACCCGTGGTGGAAGATGTGGTGACCGGCGGCTGACGCCACGCCCTGCTCATCGAAGGCCGCCTCGCGCGGCTTTCGTCATTGAAGAGCCGACGCTTCTGCCCGCGAGGGTCCGCGCAGGCCGGGTACACGCGACGCACGCCGGCGTCCGGCGTCACGGCGCTGCGTTCTCAGGGCTTGTTCGTGCCCGGAGAAGCCGGCACGACCGTCGCCACCTTGCCCCGCAGTTCGCGCAGCTTGGCCTTCAGCCGCCGCTCGTTGACCAGACCGACCCGCACCATCAGCTTCTGACCGGCCGACAACGACTGCAGGCGAGGGTCCGCGTATTCGTAGCGTACCCAGGGACGGTCACCCGGCACCTCGCTCCTGACCTCGACCACGCGGATCTGCACCGGCCCCGCTGGCTCCGGCGCGGCCAGCAGGTGGTCGATGACGGCCACCAGCCGGTCGTTGAAATAACGACCGGGGTAGCCCAGTTCCTCGTAGGCCTGCTGGAAGAGCGGGTAGAGCCGCGCGTATACGCCCGCCACCTTGCCGGCGTCCAGGTTCTCGGCGAAGAGCACGAACGGCGTGTAGCGCGCGGCGTTGTCGGGCGCGATGGTGCGCGCCTCGCCCTGCCCCTGGAGCTGGAACCGGCCGTCGGTGGGCCGCACGGGCCATCGCTGCACCGGCGCCTGCTCACGCGGCAGGTTGTCGACCGTGGCAACCAGGCGGCGGACGGCGTCGTCCAGTTGCAGGAACTGGCCCACGGCCTTGCTGCCCAGCAGTTCGACCAACGCGGAGCGCACGCGGGCATCGGAGTCGCCGAGCGCGGGCAGGTTCTTGTCGGGCTCGCCAATGGCGGCGACCTGGTTCTGGGGCGTCGGCGCAGCCGCGGGGGCGGGCACCACGGCCGACGGGGCATCGGGCGGCGCCGGCGTGCTGGCCACGGGCGCGGCAGGCGGCAAAGGCGCGTGCCGCTGCTGCCACCATTGCCAGCCGAACCAGCCGGCCGCAGCCAGCGCGATGAGCAGCGCAATGATCAGGCCGACGGGACGTTCGGCACGGGGACGGAAATCGGGCTCGGACATGCAGGACTCTCCTGGGCTTCGGCGACGGACTCATTGTGGGCGGCGCCCTGCCCTGTACCGCCACCGCACGGTAAGCCGTTGTGACAGGGCGGTCCGCCCCTGGCGCGCTTCGGGTGCGAATCGCCACCTGGGCGCTAGGTTCCCGCCATCAGAAGCCGCCCAGGCCCTGCGCCAGGACGCGGGTCAGTTCACCCGCGGGCAGCGGCCTGCAACCCGCCGCGTTCTGCCCCGACCACAACGGCGTGAAGTCGCCGCGGCCGGCCGCCTCGGCCTTGGCGCGCAGCGGCGCGATGGCCGCAGTGGCCAGTGGAAACGCCGGCGCGTCCGGGCTCATCGGCCCCAGCTCGCGCATGACGCGGTTGACGATGCCGCGCGCCGGGCGTCCGGTGAACAGCCGAGTGAGCGCCGTATGCCGCGCGGCGTCGGACTGCAGGGCCGCACGGTGCAGTGCGCTGGTCGTGGCCTCCGGGCACAGCATGTAGGCCGTGCCCACCTGCACGCCCGCCGCGCGCAGTGCCATGGCCGCCGCGACGCCGGCCGCATCCACAATGCCGCCTGCCGCAATGACGGGCACGTCCAACACCGCCGCCAGTTGCGGCACCAGTGCGAACAGGCCGCTCTGCCGGCTCAGATCGTCCGACAGGAAGTGGCCGCGATGCCCGCCGGCTTCCAGGCCCTGCGCGATCACGGCATCGGCGCCGTTCGCCTGCAGCCACAGGCCTTCGTCCACCGTCGTCGCACTGGCCAGCACCCGGGCGCCCCAGCCCTTGACCCGGGCCAGCAGCTCGGGCGCCGGCAGGCCGAAGTGGAAGCTCATCACAGGAGGCCGCAGAGGCTCGATCAGGTCGCACAGGGCGGTGCTGAACGGCTGGCGACCGGCGCCCACGCCGATGCCTGCGGGGTCGATGCCAAACTCGGCGTAATACGGGGCCAGGCGCCCCCGCCAGCGCGCTTCGTGCGCCGCATCGGGCTCGGGTGGCACATGGCAGAAGAAGTTGAGGTTGAAGGGCCGGTCGGTCGCCGCCTGGATCGTCGCCACCTCGCGCGCCATGGCGTCCGGCGCCAGCATGGCGCAGGGCAGCGAGCCCAGGGCTCCGGCTCGAGAGACGGCAATGGCCAGTGCACTGTCCTGCACGCCCGCCATGGGCGCCTGGATGATGGGAAGGTCAATGCCGAGCAGGCGGGCGAGTTCGGAGGCGGGCATCGTGGGGTCCGGCAATGGGAATCGCAGCATTGTGCGCACCCGCGGACGCCGCCGGCCGTCAGACGAGGTTCAGATCCCGCGGCGCCGCGCCCGGAAAGACCTGCGACACCTGCTGCGCGGACAGGCCGTACATCCGCTGAAACAACCCACCCAGCACCGCGCGGTATTCGTTGAGCACCGGACAGTCACGGTTCTGGAACAGCGTCTGCGCCGTCAGCGCCTGCTGCGTGCCGACGACCCGTCCGCCTGCCGAGGCCGAGAGCCCGCCGCCGAGCACCCAGTAGACGGTGCCGTGCCCGTGGTCGGTGCCCTTGTTGCCGTTTTCGCGGAAGGTGCGACCGAATTCGCTGATGACGACCACCACCGTCTCGCGCCAGGCCGGCTCGCCCAGTTCCTCCGCAAAACCGGCAAGGCCGCGCCCCAGTTCCTGCAGGCGATTGGCGAGGTAGCCCGTGCTGCCGCCCTGGTTGACGTGGGTGTCCCAGCCACCCACGTCGACGAAGCCGAGGTCGAAGCGGTCGCGCATCAGCCGCGCCATGCGTCGCGCCACCAGTTCGAAGCCCTTCGCGCTGATGGCATTGCGGCTGGCCTGGTCCATCTCGGCCTGGATGCTGCGGCGCACCTCGTCCTGCAGCGCGAAGCCTTCCGCCACATTCCCCTTGAGCGGGCTCTGGCTGTACATCGCGGCGATGTCGGCCGTCTGGCGTGCATCCAGGCCGCGGCCGCCTGCCCCACCCAGCCCCATGTTGCCCACGCGGGCTGCGCCGCGCATCGACAGCGGCAGTTGGTCGGTGAACGCGATGGGCGCCACTTCCTGCAGCGGCCCGGCACCGAGCACCTGGGCCAGCCGGTTGAGGAATCCGGAGCCGTAGTCGCGCCGGGCGCCCAGGGCCTGGCCGAGTTCGATGCCGTCCTGCGTCTCGAAATGGCTGCGCGTGAGGTCGTCGGTTCCCGCGAAGGGGATGAAGGCCGCCTCCCGTCGCTGGAAGAGCGGCAGCACGGTGCTCGCCAATGCCGGGTGCAGGCCCCAGTCGGCATCGAGCGCCAGCGCGCCGTCGGGCTGCCCCGGCCGGGGGATGGCGATGCTCGGCCGGCTCTGGTAGTAGAAGTCGCTGCCCGTGGGCACCAGCACATTGCAGCAGTCATAGGCCCCGCGCAGGAAGACCACCAGCAGCCGGGCGCCCTCGGCCGACGGCGCGGCCAACAGCCGGCCGACGGGGCCGGTGAGCGAGAGGGCAGCCCCTGCCTGGAGCAGGCGCCGACGGGAAGCGGATGCGAGCTGCGTGCGTGTCATGGGCGGCCTCATCGGTACATGCGCTCGGGCGAGGCGAGCAGATAGGTGTTCCAGTCCTGCGGCGACGCGGCCTTGGCCAGTGTCTGCCGCGTCGCCAAGCCCAGGGTCGGCTCGAGCTGCCTCATCAGCGGCGACTGTGCCATCGGCGGGTAGGAAGGCTTTTCCACGGGCTGCCGGGGCTCGGTGCGCATCAGCACGGCACCGTTCGCACCCAGCGAACGCGCGACGTCGACCCGCGCGCTCATCTGGCCGGCACTGGCCCAGTCCTGCTGCCGCAGCGGGTAGCCGTCGGGCGTCTCGTGCGCATACGGCGCCTGCCCCAGCCGGTTGACCCAGCCCAGCAAGGGCCCGGTGTCGGCGATGACCCGGTCGCCGTACGCCAGGCGCACGGCCCCCACGGTGTACTGCAGCGGATCGCGGAACTTGCGGCCGAGCGAGGCCGTGAATTCGGGGGACGACAGCAGCGTGCGCATCACGGCCGCGATGTCGCCGTCGGTGCGCTGGAAGGTCTGCACCATCTGCTCCACCAGCGCGGGCGGCGGATCGTCGGCGACGAAGTAGGTCGCCAGCCGGCGCGAGATGTGCCGGGCCGTGGCCGGCGAACGGGCCAGTCGGTCCAGCGCCTCGTCCACTTCCGCCAGGCCGGTGGCGCGCAGGGGCTGCCCCAGCAGCGTCTTGGGACTGCGGTCATGGCGGGCGGGGTTGAATTCGAAGGCGCCACGGCGTACCCACTGGCCGGCCAGCGCGGGCGGCAGCCTGGGTGGCGGTGCGTCGGCAGGCTGCAGGTTGATGCCGACGCCCGTGAGCACCCGCGCCATCTCCTGCACGTCCGACTGCGTGTACCCGCCGTCAACGCCCAGCGTGTGCAGCTCCATCAGCTCGCGCGCCAGGTTCTCGTTGATGCGACCAGCGGCGTTCTGCTGGTTGTCCAGATAGACGAGCATGGCTGGGTCGAGCTCCACCGCGCCCAGCAGGTCGCGGAAGCGTCCCAGCGCATGCGGGCGGATGGCGCGGTCTTCGAAATCGGCCAGCAGCGGGCGCACCGGCCCCTTGCGCACGCTCACGTAGAAGTGGTTGGCCCAGAACCAGCTCATCACCTCGCGCAGCTGATCGGGGCCGTACAGCGCCCGCAGCAGAAAGCGCTGCTGCGTTTCGCGGCCCGCCTGGTTCATGGCCTTCTGGTAGGCCTGACGAGCCGCCTGGCGGGCCTCGTCGTCGGGCAGCGCGTCAGCGGCGCGGCGCTCCTGTTCAAGCCGGATGGCGAGCGCGCCGGGCGGCCCGGTGTTGATGCTCATGGCTTCGACCTGTTCCTGCGCGGCCGGCGGCAGCGGCGCTGGTGGCGCCGGACGCAGTTGGCCGTCGAGCCAGCGGGCCGCGCCCGCGCGCTCGACCTGGGCCACCGTGTAGGTGGAAAGGCCCCAGCTGAGCCGGTCGATCCAGGCCAGCCGGGCGGCGGGGTCCTGCGGCGTGGGAATCGACGTCGTCATTGCGCCGCAGCCCAGCAACAGCGCAGTGCCGCAGAGTGCAGCGAGAACGGCGCGACGACCGAAGAAAAGCCGCATATGAACTCCCGAAGGCGCACGGGGGCGCGGTCTGCTCTCAACACACCGGCGTGCTGGCAGGTTGACGCAGCACCCGCCGCTGTCATGTAAAGAAACCAATCCGACGGCAGGCTGACCGCGCCCCGGCGTCCTACAACGCCTGCCGTTGCCAACCCACGGTGCGGGAGCGCAGCAGCCCAGATGCTCCGCCATCCTCCAGTTGCCCGTACGCATGCCCGCGTCGGCACCCACCCTCCTCCTGCCCTTCCACATGCGCCGCCTCTGGGAAATCGACGCGCTCCGCGGACTCATGCTCGTGCTCATGACCGTGACGCATCTGCCGTCCCGCCTGACGGATCCGCTGGGTCAGCCCTTCGGCTTCGTCTCGGCCGCCGAGGGCTTCGTGCTTCTGTCGGCCTTCGTCTGCGGTCTGGTCTATGGCGGCATCGGCCATCAGAAAGGCGTGCCGGCCATGCGCCAGGCGTTCTGGCGGCGCGCAGTAACGGTCTACCTCTGCCAGGCGGCGTTGCTGCTGTTCCTCTTCTTCGTCATCGCCGGGCTGGGCCTGCGGGCCGACCAGCCGGCGGTGCATGAGCGGGTGCGCTACTTCATGGCGTATCCGCACCAGGCTTTCGTGTGGGCGCTGGCGCTGGTGCATGAGCCGGCGCTGCTCGACATCCTGCCCATGTACATCCTGTTCATGCTGGCCAGCCCCTGGGTCATGGCCTATGGCATGCGCCACGGCTGGAAGCGGCCGCTCATGGTGAGCGCGGGCCTGTGGCTGCTGGCCGAGTTCGGCTTCACCAACCTGCTCTACCGTGCTGCGCAGGGGCTGTTGGGCGTTCCCGTTCCCCTCGACGAGACCGGCGCCTTCGACTCGCTGGCCTGGCAGTTCCTTTGGTTTGCGGGCCTGTGGCTGGGCTGCAGCCGGCACGACCCGGTGCCACCGAAGCTGCAATTCCCGACTGGCATCGTCCGCGCGGCGGTGGCCATCGCGGTGGTGGGTGTGCTGTGGCGGCACTTCGGGCCGACCGGTCAGGCACCCTTCGGCAGCCACGACATGCTGAACCTGTGGTTCGACAAGTGGCGCCTGGCGCCCCTGCGGATGCTGAACCTCGTGGCCCTGTGCATCGTGGTGCTGCGCTTCGGTCCGACGTGGATGCAGCACCTGCCGCGTCCCCGCGTGCTCGAAACGCTGGGGAGTTCATCGTTGTCGGTGTTCTGCGCTCACCTGATCGCCGTGTTCGTGGTGCTGGTCGTCTGGGGCGGCGACTTCCACGCCCGGCCGTGGTGGGGCGACGCGCTGATGCTGGCTGTCGTGTTCAGCAGCCTCTATGCGGTGGCCGTCGGCGTGGCCCGATGGGAGGCGCGGGTCAAGCCTCCATCACGGAAGAAGGCTGCGCGCCCGCAATCTGCCTGATCGCCCGCTCGAACACCTCGGGCGGCTGGCCGCCGGAGATCAGGTGCTGCCGGTTGAGGATGATGGCCGGCACCGAATGGATGCCGGCCTGAGTGAACATCCGTTCCGTCGCGCGCACCTCGTCCGCGTATTCGTCGCTGGTCAGGATGGCACGCGCGCGCTCGGCGTCGAGGCCCGCCTCGGCCGCCAGGCGCACCAGCAGTTCATGATCGGCCGGGCTCAGACCATCGAGGAAGTAGGCCTTGAACAGGGCCTTCTTCAGGGCGAGTTGCTTGTCCGCGCCTTCCAGCTCCGCCCAGTGGAGCAGGCGATGTGCATCGAAGGTGTTCCACACGCGCTTGCGCATGTCGAGGTTGAAGGGAAAGCCCACCGCTTCGCCGCGTTGGCGCAGCACCTCGCCGTTGGCGCGCACCTGGGACTCGTCGATGCCGTACTTGCGCTTCAGGTGTTCGATGGAATCCTCGCCCTCGGGCACCATGTCCGGATTGAGCTCGAAGGGCTGGAAGTGCAGGTCGACCTGGACATCGGGCGCCACGCGCTCCATGGCGGTCTGGAGCGAAGACAGGCCGACGGCGCACCAGGGGCAGGACACATCAGAGACGAAATCGATACGCAGGGTGTTCATGCGCGCATTCTGCGTTCGGCCGACGACATCTGCACCGTCCGGGCCTTTGCGTCACGACGCCGGAGATGCGGCCGCCGAGGATCAGCCCCGGCGTGCACCCTGCAGCCGTGGCAGCCAGCCGTAGGCGATGCCCACCAGCGCCAGCCCCGCCAGCAGCAGCGGTAGCACCATCGGCCAGGCACCGGCCGAGTAGCGTGCATCCACGAACAGCGCCGCGGTCTGCCCGGCGCAGAAGGCCATCAGCATCATCAAAAAGCCCGACCACGACACGGCACGCCCAGCCAGGTGCGGCAGGTCGCCCACCGCGCCGGCCTGGCCGCAGGGCTGATGGATGCCGTGGCCCATGACATAGACCGCATGTCCGGCCAGCAGCGGCAAGGGGGAATGCGGCAGCAGCAGGCAGCCCAGCGCCTGGATGCTGGCCCCGGTGAGGCTGAGCACCGAGCCGATCTGCACCGTGCGCACCGGCCCCACCCGGGCCAGCAGCCGCCGGCACAGCAGCGTGCTGCTGATGTAGACCACCGAGCCGCCCGCCGGCACCCAGCCGTACATGACCGGCGACATGCCGAGGTAGCCGATGTAGACCATGGGCGACAGCAGCAGGAAGCAGAACAGCCCGCCATAGGTGCAGGCGGCCAGCGACGCCCACGCGCGGAAGGGCCTGTTGCGCCAGACCTCGCGGGCGCTGCCGCGGGGCGCGGAGGCATCGGGTGCGTCCCCCTGCATCGGCCTGTGCGTCTCGGCGAAGGAGTGCCAGCACAGTCCCAGCAGCACCAGGGCGTAGACCGCCATGCCCACCAGCACCCAGCGCCAGCCCAGCGCCTGCACGCCCCAGGCACCAAGCAGCGGCGACATCAGCGCCACCACGCCCAGGCCGCTCAGCCCGCGGGCCATCACCTGCGGCCCCTGGTGGGCGGGGTACAGGTCGCGCACCGCGGCCCGCGAGCACACCAGGATGGCGGCCATGGCGAAACCCTGCACGGCCCGGCCGGCCGCCAGCAGCAGCACGCTGCCTGCCAGCGCACAGCCCAGCGCCGCAACGGCGTAGGCGCCCAGGCCGGCCAGCAGCACCGGCCGGCGCCCGAAGCGGTCGGCCAGCGGGCCGCACAGCAACTGCGCCACGCCGAAGGCCAGGATGAACACCGTCAGGCTGCTGCTGGCCGAGCCGAGGTCGCGCGCGATCTCGGGCAGCGCGGGCAGGTAGCTGTCGGTCGCCACTGGCTGCGCGGCCAGCAGCAGCGGCAGCAGCATGGCGAAGGCGATGCCCCGGCGCGGCTGGCTGGATGGCGCGCCGCTCATGCCCGGCGCTCCATGGCCACCGCACGCCACGCGCACAGGGTGCCGACCACGGCCAGGGCCGTCGCGGCCCAGAACATGGTCACGTAACCCAGCTGCTGCGCCACGGCGCCGCCGGCCAGCATGCCCAGCACGCCGCCGCAGCCGTAGCCGATGACGGTGAACAGCGCCTGCCCGCGTCCGCGCAACCGGCCCGGGAAGTGCTCGGTCACCATCGCGATGCAGGTGGTGTGGTGCGCCGCGAAGCTCAGGGCATGCAGCATCTGGCCCAGCGCCAGCGCCCAGACCCACTGGCCCAGCCCGGCCGTCAGACCCATGCGCAGCACGGCCGCCGCGCCACACAGCAGCAGCCACTGCGGCATGCGCAGCCGCCGCACCATCCGGCCCTGCAGACCGAACCAGGCCACCTCGGCTGCCACCGACAGCGCCCAGAGCGCGCCGATGGCCGCCTTGTCATAGCCGATCGAGTCGAGGTAGAGCGAGAAGAAGCCGTAGATGGCGAAGTGCGCCGTGACATGGAAGAACAGCGAGGCGAAGAACCAGCGCACCACCGGCCGCTGCAGCACCGGCCCCACGGGCTCGTGCACCACGCCGCGGGCGGCGACGGGTTCGCGGTGATCGGGCAGCCTGAGCGTGGCGAAGAGCACCAGCCCCAGCGTGACCAGCGCCCACCCCGGGAAGTGCCCCATGCCGAAGTGGTCGAACCACGCCCCGGCCAGGAACACGGTGACCAGGAAGCCCGCCGAGCCGCACAGCCGGATACGGCCATAGCGCCCCCAGTCCCCCGCCACCAGGTGCGCCAGGGCCGCCTCGGTGAGCGACATCATCGAGCTGGTGTGGGTGAACATCACGAGCAGCACCAGCCCGACCCACCACGGCCCGCCGTTCCACCACAGGCCCAGTGAGCCCGTCAGTGCCACGGCCGCGCTGATGCGCAGCAGCTTGACCCGCTCGCCGGTGCGGTCGGACAGTGTGCCCCAGGCATAGGGCGCGAACACCCGGGTGAAGGACTGCACCGAGGTCAGAAGGCTGATGGTGAAGATCGGCAGTCCCAGGCTCTGCAGCCAGAGCGGCAAGTACGGGTTGAAGAACCCGATGTGCGCGAAATAGCTGGCCGACAGCCCCGCGAAGGCGAGCAGCGGACGCCGGCTGGCGGCGGCAGGTGGAGCGGCCGGGCCGGCCACTACAGGAACGAGGCCTTCAGGCCCTCCGGACGATCGGCGTCGGCCTTGTCGGTGCGCGCGACGGGAAAGGCCGCGCCCGGCTCGCCGCACTGCGCGCGCTGCCGCAGCGCGTGCTCGATCACCACCAGCGCCAGCATGGCCTCGGCGATGGGCGTGGCGCGGATGCCCACGCACGGATCGTGGCGGCCCTTGGTCACCACCTCCACCGGCCGGCCGTCCACGTCAACCGACGTGCGGGGTGTGGTGATCGAGCTGGTGGGCTTGATGGCGATGGCCACCTCCAGGTCCTGCCCGGTGCTGATGCCGCCCAGCACGCCGCCCGCGTTGTTGCTGTCGAAGCCCTCGGGCCGCATGGCGTCGCCATGCATGCTGCCGCGCTGCGTCACGCTGGCGAATCCGGCGCCGATTTCCACGCCCTTGACGGCGTTGATGCCCATCATGGCGTAGGCGATGTCGGCATCGAGCTTGTCGAACAGCGGCTGGCCGAGGCCGGCCGGCATGCCCGTGGCCACCACCCGCAGGCGGGCGCCGCACGAGTCCTGCGCCTTGCGCAGCGCGTCCATGTAGGCCTCCAGGGCCGACACGTCGGCCACGGGTGCGAAGAAGGGGTTGTTGGGCACGTGGTCCCAGCTCTCGAAGCCGATGACCTGCTCGCCGATCTGGGTCATGCAGCCGCGGAACTCGGTGCCGTACTGCTCGCGCAGCCATTTCTTGGCCACCGCGCCGGCCGCCACCATCGGCGCCGTGAGGCGGGCCGAGGAGCGACCGCCGCCGCGCGGGTCACGGATACCGTACTTCTTGAAATAGCTGAAGTCCGCGTGGCCCGGGCGGAACTGGCGGGCGATCTCGCCGTAGTCCTTGCTGCGCTGATCGGTGTTCTGGATCAACAGCGCGATGGGCGTGCCGGTGGTCTTGCCTTCGTACACGCCGGAGAGGATCTGCACCGCATCGGGCTCGTTGCGCTGCGTGACATGCCGGCTGGTGCCGGGGCGGCGGCGGTCCAGGTCGGGCTGGATGTCCGCCTCCGAAAGGGCCATGCCGGGTGGGCAGCCGTCGATGACGCAGCCGATCGCGGGGCCGTGGGATTCGCCGAAGTTGGTCACCGCGAACAGGGTGCCGAAAGTGTTGCCGCTCATAGGCGCGCGATTATCGGTGCGTGCCGATGCCGGGGCGTCCCGCTGCGGGAACGCTTTATGCGTGCTGCGCCGCACCACTCACCAAGGAAGGAGCGCGCCTCATGTTGGATCGGACCACCACGGAGTTTTCGCACGTCAAGCCTGGCGACACCGACTACAAGTCGGGCGGGCTGCGGGACTTTTTCCTCTACCGCGACCTCGGCATCGCCGACGCCACCCACGGCAAGGTGATCGCGCACCTGGTCAAGGCCAACATGGCGCCCGAAACAGGGACCGGCTGGCACCGGCACGAGGCGGACTTCCAGATCGTCATCATGGTCAAGGGCTGGGCCCGCTTCATGTACGAGGACAAGGAAACCCTGGTGGAAGCCGGCGACGTGGTGCACCAGCGGCCGGGCATCCGCCACTACCTGTTCGACTACTCGCCGGACATGGAATACCTCGAGATCGTCTCCCCGGCCGACTTCAAGAGCGTGGACGTGGAACCCGTCTGCGAGATACCGGCACCCACGCCCTGGAAGTAGCGCCCAGAATCGGCGCATGCCCCACAACCGCTCCGCCGACGCCCGCGCCTCGCTCCCCGACATGCACCGCCTCTTCGTCGAGCATTTCGGCGAGATGGGCAGTCGCTGGGGCATCAACCGCACGGTGGGGCAGATCCATGCCCTGCTCTTCCTGTCCGAACGGCCGCTCAACGCCGAGGAGATCAGCGAGGCCCTGGGCTTCTCACGCTCCAACGTGAGCATGGGCCTGAAGGAACTGCAGGCCTGGCGTCTGACACAGCTGCGACAGCTGCCAGGCGACCGGCGCGAGTACTTCGAAGCGCGGGGCAGTGTCTGGGAGATCTTCCGCGTGCTGGTGGAAGAGCGGCGCCGACGCGAGATCGAGCCCACGCTGTCGATGCTGCGCAACGCCCTGATGCAGGACGCCGCCACCGAGGAGGAACGTCATGCGCAGCAGCGCATGCGCGAAATGCACGACCTGGTCGAGCGCCTCCTGCGCTGGCTCGACGACGTGCAGCGCCTGTCGCCCGAGACGGCCATGCGGCTCATGGGCATGGGTGCTGCCGTGACGCGGGTGCTCGACATGGGCGGCCGGCCCGCGGCCTTGCCCGGGCAGGGTGAAGACGACCAAGCCTAGTCGGCGCCCCCACACGCAAAAAGGGCTGCATTGCAGCAGCCCTTCTCCCTGGGTGACGCGGCTCCGGTCCGCGCTGGCGGGCATTGCCCGCGCGCACTCAATCCTTGCCCTTGAGCGCGTCCTTGGCCTTGTCGGCCGACTTCTTGGAGCGGTTCTTGTGGTACTCGGACTTGACGTTGTTGACCGCCTTGCCCACCGGCCCGCTCTTCTTCGCGTCGCTCTCGGCGCGCTTCTGATCGATCTTGTGCTCCGCGGCGTCGGACGCCTCGGAGGCTGCCTTGCCCAATTGCGCATGGCTGGCACCCGCAAAGGCGATCAGCGAAAGGGCGGTCGCAATGCCGAAAAAGGTTTGACGCATGGTTTTCTCCGAATCTGTGAACGATGCGCCAAGCGTGCCGCGGACGCCGCACCGCGGACTGTCGGCCATCGCGCCATCGTGTTGACCGAAGCAGCAGTGCGATGTCGCAAGGCGTCGGCCGTCAACCGCCCTGGCGCTGCTTACAGCCGCCCTGCTTCCACGTGTGGAACAGTGCGTCCTGGCTGGCCGGTGGAAGCACGCCCAGGCGGACCCAGCCAGGCATGCCGAAGCTGCCACAGTCGCGCAGCTTGATGCCGTGCGCGCGCAGGCGGCGCAGCGCCTCGCCCAGCGACGCGACGTCCGGCCGGGCACAGAAGAAGTTGGCGACGCCGGGCTCGACCTGCCAGCCCAGCGCTTCGCAACCGGCGATCTGGCGCCGCTTCCAGTCCTGCAGCGCCGGAAGGCAATGCGTCACGAGCCATTCCTGCACGTCCGGCGCCGTCCAGGCCTGGAGCATGGCCTCGGCATGGGCGCCCAGCGGCCACGAAGGCGCCAAGGCATGCAGGTCGTGCATCAGTTGCCGTGGCGCCTCGGCCGGGGCGATGGCATAGGCGCCTCGCACGCCCGTCAGGCCCAGGGCCTTGTTGGGCGTCCACAGCTGCCAGCAGCGGTCGCGCTGCGCGGCGGTCAATGCGGAAGCGCCCTCGAGCCGCAAGGGCGCATAGGCGCAGTCCAGCACCATCGTCGTGGCCGGCATGAGGGCATCGATCCGCGCAGCCAGGTCCGGCACCGCATCACCCCGGGGGGAAGATGGCTCGCAGGTCCAGGCCAGGATCGGCGGGCTTTGCGTGACTCCACGGCTGCCGTCGTCGACCTGCACGGGCAACCCGTGGGCCTCGGCCGCGCGCCGGTAGTCGCCATAGGCTGCCACAGGCACCTGCACGGGCCCCTCGCCCCGCCGGCGCAAGGCCATGGCGACCGTGATGCGCATGATGAACTCGCTGGCACTCGCCGCCACCAGCACGCGCTCGGGAGCCACCTGGTGCCATGCGGCCAGCCGGCCCCGCAGGGCTGTCGCCGCAGGGTCCGGGTAGCGCCTGGGATCGGCCGCGCTCAGCGCAGCCGTCACCGTCGCGCAAGGGCCACAGGCATTGGCGTTGGTGGAAAAGTCGTGCACGGGCACACCGTCCGCATCCGGGCCCCCATGCACCGTCGCCCGCATCACCACGTCCACCCCCGCACGGCCAACGCCAGGGTGGCCAGCACGCCCGCACCGAAGGTCGCCCGTCCAGCAAGGACCAGTGCGTGATGCGTGTCCTGCGCCTGCGGTGCCCGTCCGCCCGGGTGCAGCGTGTAGACCCCCGGCTTGCGCAGGTGCACGCCGAGCAGCAGCGCCATCGCGCCCATGGGCCAGCCGCCGTTGGGCGACGGCGTGCGCGCCGCCTCCTGCCGCAGCCCTGCGGGGAGGTACCCGGCGGCCAGCATCAGCAGCAGGGCCGTCAGCCGGGCCGGTACCCAGGACAGCACATCGTCCGCCCGGGCCGCCCACTTGCCGGCCCAGGTCCAGTCCCGCCCGCCACGCTCGCCGCGGTAGCCCCACATGGCATCGGCGGTGTTGGCGAACCGGTAGAGCGCGGCACCAGGCAGGCCGGCGATGGCGAACCAGAACAGCGGCGCCACCACCGAGTCGTTGAGGTTCTCGGCCAGCGACTCGATGGCACTCTCGCGCACATCGCCAGCATCCAGGCGCTGCACATCGCGGCTCACCAGGCGCGCGAGCCGCTCGCGGCCTTCGGCCAGCGAGCGGCCCAGCGCCGACTCCACCGCCGCCACCTCGTCGCGCAGCATGCGCCAGGCCAGCAAAGGTTTGAGGCACAGGGCCAGCCCGAGCGCGGCGAGCATCGCTGGCAAGGCCTTGACGATCTCCTGCACGGCCTGCCCCAGCGCGCCAGCGACGAAGGCCCCCACCAGCCACGCCAGCGCACCCCGCACGAAAGGCGCCGCACGCCGCGCATCCCCCGACAACGGCGCCGCATGACGACCCGCCCAGGCCAGCCAGGCGCCCATGCCCACCACCGGATGCAGCCGCGCGGGCGGCTCGCCCAGCCAACGGTCGACGGCCAGCGCCAGCCAGAGCGCAGCGACCAATACGACCGGGCCGTCGCTCACGGAGCCTCAGTCCTCAATCCCGCGCTGCGCCGGAATGCCCGCATCGAAGGCATGCTTGATCTTGCGCATCTCGGTCACGGTGTCGGCGATGTCGATCAGCTCCTGCGGGCAGCGTCGGCCGGTGAGCACCACGCTCACGGACGTCGGGCGGTGCATCAGCACGTCCAGCACCGGCTCCAGCGGCAGCCAGCCGTAGATCAGGGGATAGGTGATCTCGTCCAGCACCACCAGGAAATGCTCGCCCGAGCTGATGGCCGCCGCCGCCCGCGCCCAGCCGTCGCGCGCCAGTTGGGCGGATCGCTCCAGGTCCTGGCTCTTCCAGCTGAAGCCGTCGCCCAGGCCCTCGATGGGAATGCCGAGCTGCTCGAAGACGCGGTGCTCGCCGAAGCGCGCGCTGGGCACCTTCATGAACTGGAAGATGCGCACCGGCTTGCCGCGGCCATGGGCCCGGATGGCCAGGCCGAAGGCGGCGGTGCTCTTGCCCTTGCCGTCGCCGGTGTTGACGATCAGCAGCCCGCGGCGCTCGCCTTCGGGCTTCTCGTAGGGCTTGGTCTGGGGCGGGGTTTCGGTCTGCATGGCAGGTTCTCGGGTGAAGGTTCAGCGGTGCAGCGCGACCCACTGCTCGTCGACGCGGTGGATGCGGATGCGGTGGTCGAACACGGCCTCGACCGCGGCGTGGGTCGCACTGTCGCCGCAGGGGCCATGGTGCAGCAGCCGGCCGCCAGCCATCACGGCCAGGTCGTCTGCGGCGAGGGCCGCATGCAGTTCATGCAGCACGGTGACGACGGTGCGGCCCGCACCCGCCAGGGCACGGGCCAGGGCCAGGCAATCGGCCTGGTGCGGCGGGTCGAGGTTGGCCAGCGGCTCGTCCATCAGCAGCACGCCCGCCTCCACCGCCAGCGCGCGGGCCAGCAGCACGCGCTGGCGCTCGCCGCCCGAGAGCTGCGAGAGCGGCCGGCCCCGCCAGTCCCAGGCCTGCGTCTGGCGCAGGGCCTGTTCGACGGCGGCATGGTCGGCGTCGGAAGGTGCAGCCAGCCAGCGCTGGTGCGGCAGCCGGCCGAGCATGGCCACGTCATAGGCCGTGAGGTCGTCCGCGGCCGGGTCGGCCGCGCCGCCCTGCGCCAGCCAGGCGAGGCGGCGAGCGCGGGCCCGGTGCGGCCAATGGGCGAGCGATCGGCCGTCGAGCAGAACCTCGCCGGCCGATGGCGCCAGCAGTCCCGCCATGGCGCGCAGCAGCGTGGACTTGCCTGCACCGTTGGGACCCACGATGCTGGTCCAGCGGCCAGCCTGCAGCTGCAGGCCCACCCCATGCAGCACCGGTGCGCCGCCCAGACGCGCCTCGACGCCACGGACCAGCAGCACCGGCCCGCCCCCGCCTTCGACAGTCGGGCGGGCGCTCATCGGCTTGCTCCGCGCGCGCGCCGGTGCATCAGGAAGAGCAGGTAGCCGCCACCGAGCACGGCCGTGAGCACGCCGACCGGCAGCTCCTGGGGCGCGATCAGCCAGCGGGCCAACAGGTCGGCCGCCATCAGCAGCAGGCCGCCCATGAAGGCCGACAGCATCAGCAGCCCCGCATGCGTGGTCTTAATGATCGAGCGCACCAGGTGCGGCGCCGCCAGGCCGACGAAGGCGATCAGCCCCGTCTGCGCCACAGCCGCGCCGGTGGCCAGCGACAGCACCGCCACCAGCGCCGCGCGCATGGCCGGCAGCGGCAGGCCCAGGCTGGCGGCGGTGGCCTCGCCCAGGGCCAGGCCGTCGAGCACCGGCGCCAGCAGCCGCGCCGCCAGCAGGCAGCCCGCCAGGGCCAGGGCCATGATGGCGCACGCGCTCCAGCCCACCAGCGCCGTGTTGCCCAGCATGAAGACGACCAGCGCCTGCAGGATGTCGGCCGAGGACAGGGTGAACAGGTCCTTGATGGCACCGAGCACCATGCCCACGATCACGCCGGCCAGCAGCAGGCGCAGCGTGTGCTGGGCGCCGCGGGCCAGGGTCAGGGTGAGCAGCACGGCCGCCACCGCGCCCGCGAAGGCGGCCCCGGTGAGCCCCAGCCGCACGCCCCAGGCCGCCGCGGCGGGCGAGCCGCCGATGGCGCCCAGCGCCAGCGCCACGCCCAGGCCGGCGCCCGAGGCGCTGCCCAGCAGCCAGGGATCGGCCAGCGGATTGCGGAACAGCCCCTGCGCCACGGCCCCCGCGAGGCCGAGCAGCCCACCCGCCAGCCAGGCGCCGACGGTGCGCGGCAGGCGGATGTCGCGCACGATCTGCCAGGCAATGGGGTCGTCGGCGAGTTGCCACAGGCGCTCGACGCCCGTGCTGCCCACGGCCGCGCCCAGTGCGCCCAGCAGCAGCGCGGCTAGCAGGACGGCCAGTGTCAGCACGCGGGCGCGGCGGCCCTGTTGCAAGTGCGCCGCCATCACTCGGCCAGCGGGCGGCCGGCCAGGCAGTCGGCCATCAGGCGGGCGGCCTCACCCATGCGCGGCCCGGGGCGCACCAGCACATCGGCCTGCGCGGCGCTGAAGCGGCAGATGCGGCCGTCGCGCACGGCGCGGATGCCGGCCCAGCCGGGGCGCTGCTCCATGCCGGCGGCGCTGCGCACACCGACCATGATCAGCTCCGGATCGGCCCGCACCACGAACTCGGGGTTGAGCTTGGGAAAGGGTCCCATCGCCGCCGGCACGATGTTGCGCGCGCCCAGGCGCGCCAGCGTCTCGCCCATGAAGGAGCTCTCACCCGCCGCATAGGGACCGTTGTTGACCTCGAAGTAGACGCGCTGGCCGCGGCGCGCGGGCGGCACGCTCTGCGCGGCGGCCTCCAGTTCGCCCTGCAGGCGCTGCCAGAGCGCGGGCGCGCCCGGCCGGCCCAGCAGCATGCCGACCTTGGCCATCACGCGCTCCACGTCGGCCTGGGTCTTGGGCTCCAGCACCGCGACCTTCAGGCCCAGGGCCTCCAGCCGGTCGACCACGCGCGAGGACTTGGCCAGCAGCACGAGGTCGGGCTTCAGGGCCACGACGGCCTCGACATTGGGATCGATGCCGCCGCCGACCTGCGGCAGGCTGCGCACCGGCGCCGGCCAGTTGGAATAGCGGTCCACGCCCACCAGCCGCTCGCAGGCGCCGAGCACGCAGACCGTCTCGGTGAGCGAGGGCAGCAGCGTCACGATGCGCTGCGGCGGCTGGGCAAGGCGCACGGTGGCGCCACGCTCGTCCACCACCTCGACTGGCGCCGCGTGCAGGACCGGCACGCTGGCGGCGAGCAGCAGGACGGCGAAGGCCGATCTCAGGGAGCGGCCGGTGCGCAGGATGGGCCAGAGGGTCATGCGTTGTCCTTCACGGTCAGGGGCAGGCCCGCCACCATCAGCGTTACGCGGCCACAGCTGGCGGCCACATGCTGGTTGAGCTGGCCCAGTGCATCGACGAAAGCACGGGTCTCTTCGCCGAGCGGGATCACGCCCAGACCGATCTCGTTGCCCACCAGCACCACGGGCCCGGGCGCCAGCGACAGCGCCTCGACCAGCAGCAGGGCTTCGGTGCGCCAGTCGGGCAGCGCGGCGCGCTGCGGGTCCAGCTCGGGCGGCATCAGCAGGTTGGTCAGCCACAGCGTGAGGCAGTCGACCACCAGCAGCGTGTCGGGGCGGCTCAGCGCGCCGATCAGCTCGGGCAGGCGCAGCGGCTCTTCGACCGTCTCCAGGCCGGGCACGCGCTCGGCGCGGTCCAGGCGGTGGCGGGCGATGCGCCGGGTCATCTCGGCGTCCCAGGCCTGGGCCGTGGCGATGAGCACGGCCCGCCGGCCGGACGCGCCCGCCAGCCAGTCGGCGGCCGCCGATTCCGCGCGGCGCGACTTGCCGCTCTTCTGGCCGCCGAGGATGAAATGGTGGGCGTTGTCGGTCATCACGGCGCCGATGTTCGCAGCAGGGGCCGGCCGTCGAAGAGCCGTGCCGTCGACGCCGGGTCGGACGGGAACCATGCGTGGAAATAGCTGGCCCGCACCGGCCCTTGCGCGTACAGCGCCTCGCCAGCGTCTGCCTTGGGCTCGGCACCGGGCCGCGCGCTCCGTGCAACGGGCACGAGCGCCGTCTCGCAGCGGGAGTAGTGGAAGGTATGGCCGCGCAGCAGCCCGCTGTCGATGGCCAGCCATTGCGAGCCCAGGCCCGCCAGGCGCGGCTGCATCACCGTGCGGCCGGGCAGCAGCCCCCAGAGGCGGTGGCTGCGGCCTTCCCTGTCGACCAGTTCGTCGAACAGGCTCATCATGCCGCCGCATTCGGCCCAGATCGCACGGCCCTGCGCCACATGCGCGTGCAGGGCTTCGCGCAGGTCGGTGCGCGCAGCGAGGCGCTCGGCATGCAGCTCGGGATAGCCGCCCGGCAGCCACAGCGCGTCGCACTCTGGCAAGGCGTCGCCCGCCAGCGGCGAGAAGAAGGCCAGCCGCGCGCCGAGCTGCGCCAGCAGGTCGAGGTTGGCGGCGTACAGAAAGCAGAAGGCCGCATCGCGGGCGACGGCGATGGTGCGACCCGCCAGCAGCGCCGGCAGGGGCGCGGCTGCAGGCGGTGCGGCGAAATCGACCTGCGGCAAGGCCGCGAGCCCGCCCTGCCCCAGCGGCGTGGCGGCCAGTGCGTCGGCCGCGGCATCGAGCCGCGCCAGACCGTCGTCCAGCTCGGCGCTGGCCACCAGGCCCAGGTGCCGCTCGGGCAGGCCGAAGTCGGCGCTGCGCGGCAGCCCGCCCAGCCAGTGCGCCGGGTTGCGCAGCGAGTGACGCAGCATCTCGCCGTGGCGCTCGCCGGCCACGCGGTTGGCCAGCACGCCGGCCCAGGGCAGGCCCGGGCGATAGCTCTGCAGCCCGTGCGCCAGTGCGCCGAAGGTGCCGGCCATGGCGCCGGCGTCGATCACGGCGAGCACCGGCAGGCCCAGGCGCTGGGCCAGATCGGCCGCGCTGGGCTCGCCATCGAACAGGCCCATCACGCCCTCGACCACGATCAGGTCGGCCTCGCTCGCCGCGGCATGCAGGCGGGCGCGGGCATCGGCCTCGCCCGTGATCCACAGGTCCAGCGAATGCACCGGTGCGCCGGTGGCGAGGGCCAGCCATTGCGGGTCGAGGAAGTCGGGCCCGCACTTGAAGGCCCGGACCCGCCGGCCCTGGCGCGCATGCAACCGCGCCAGGGCCGAGGCCACGGTGGTCTTGCCCTGGCCCGAGGCGGGCGCCGCCACCAGCACCGCGGCGCAGGTGGCGGACGCGCGGCCGTCGTCGGTCAGCGCGGCGTCCACTTCAGGCCCACGTAGGCCGTGCGGCCGGCCGTCGCATAGGTGTTGGCCAGCACGTAGGTCTTGTCGGTGGCGTTGTCCAGGCGGGCGACCAGGCGCAGGTCCGGCCGCAGCTGCACGCTGCCGTACAGGTTGAGCAGGCCGTAGCCGGCCAGCACGATCTTGTTGGCCGTGTCGTCGAAGCGGCGCGAGGCCAGCTGCACTTCGGCCCCGACGGTCCAGATGCCCTGCGTCCAGTCGGCGCCGAAGGTGGCGTAACGCTTGGCACGGCGCGGCAGCTGACGGCCGGTATCGGAGTCCTTCGGGTCCTGCACGTCGATGGAGCCGCGCAGGGTGAAGTGCTCGCCGAAGCGATGGTCGGCGGCCAGGGTGGCGCCCTGGTACACGCCGCGTCCCACGCTGGCGTAGCAGCCGAAGGGCTGACCGCACGAGGTGTTGCTGCCCGTGAAGACGATCAGGTTGCGCACGCGGTTCTCGTAGACCACGAGGCTCGCGTTGCTGCGGCCGTCGCCGTAGCGCAGGCCCACCTCGGCATTGCGGCCGGTCTCGGGCTTGAGGCTGGCGTCCCCGTATTCGCTGAAGCGCTGGTACAGCGTGGGCGCGCGGAAGGCCGTGCCGGCGGCCGCCGTGACGCGCCAGTTGCGCACGAACTCGTAGCCATAGGACGCGCTGCCGGTGGTCTTGCCGCCGAACTCGCTGTCGTCGTCATGGCGCACATTCAGCTGCAGCGTGTGTGCGCCCTGATGGAAGCCATAGCCCAGTGCCAGCGCGTCCTGCGCGCGGTCGCGGTTGAGCGTCCTGCGCCAATCGGTGAGGGACGGGTTGAGCAGTTCGTCCTCCCGGCGCTCGAGCGCGGCGGTGAAGCGATGCGGGCCGTATTTGCCCTCGGCCTGCAGCAGGTAGCCGCGCAACTGGGTCTCGGTGATGTAGGTGGTGCGCGGATAGCCGGCATACCCACGGGCCACGCTGGCCGAGGTGGTCTCGTAGCGGCTGTCGCTGTCGGTCACCTGCAGCAGCGTCTTCCAGTGCTCGGTCCATTGCGCCGTCCAGTTCAGACCCGCCGTGCGCAGGTGGTAGAGGCTGCGATCGTCGGTGGCGGTGGCGAGCCGGTAACTGGTGCCGGACGTTGCGTCATAGCCGGCGGTGGTCTCGTTGTCGAGCACCGTGGCCTCGATGCGGTGCTGGGCGTTGATCTGCCAGCCCAGGCGCACGTTGGCCGAGCTGGAACGGTAGAGATCGGCGTCGGTGTTGTGGTTGACGGCACCGGTGCGCACGTCGAAGCCGCGCGTGGTGGTGTAGCCCGCGCCCAGCGAGTAGTCGAAGGCGCCGGACTTGCCCGACAGCCCCACCTGCGCATCGCGCAGGCCACGACTGCCCGCACCCACGCTCACCGTCGGCGAGAAGCCCTCCTCGCCGCGACGGGTGAAGAGCTGCACTACGCCGCCGATGGCGTCCGAGCCATACACGGCCGCGGCCGGGCCGCGCAGCACCTCGATGCGGTCGATCTGCGACAGGGGCAGCGCCTCCCAGGTGGCGCCGCCGGTGGACTGCGAGTCGATGCGCACGCCGTCGAGGTAGACGGCGGTGAAGCGCGTCTCGGCGCCGCGCAGGAAGACGCTGGTGGTGTTGCCGATGCTGCCATTGCGCGAGATCTGCACGCCGGGCAGGCGGGCCAGCAGGTCGGCCACGCCGGTGGCGCCGCTGTTCTCGATGGTCTGGCGGTCGATCACCGACACGTCGGAGACGAGCTCCGACAGCGGCTGCTCGACACGGGTGGCGGTGACAACGGTTTCCTGGAGCGTCGCGGGCTGAGCCAGCGCGCCGAGGGGCGAAAGAAGGGCAATGGCGGCCGCCAGCGGCGACAGGGGACGGGTGCGCGACAAGGCGCGCGCGGAAGAACCAACGCGGGTGATCATGATGTGGAAGCCGAGGCTCCGTGAAGCATGTCCCTGGCCGGCCTCCCCGCCGGCGATGGGACGTCATGACGACCGTGCTCCGTCCCGAAGGAACGGGAGCGCGGCCGCCGCCTGTGTTGGCCGGTATCCGGGCTGGCAGCACGCGCCGGCCGCCTTCCCAGGGATCGCGTGTCGACGATCTCCAGTGGCTTGCTTGGACGACGTGGCGCATGTGCAAGACACATGCGCCGGCTGCTTCACCGTTGCGGGGGCAGCGCAGGCTTGCCGGTGGACGGCGCCGGATCCGGGGCGCCTTGCGCCGCGAGGCGAAAGGGCTGGATCACGGTGCCGGCCGTGCGCGCTGGCACGCGCGCGGGCTCCTGCTTCCCGTTGAACTGCGACGCGCGAACCGCGCCGCGAGCACCAACAACGGCGCGCATTGTAGGCAGAGGCCGACAGGCCGACCCCTACAATCGCCGTCCATGTCTGCACCGAGCCCCATCGATCAGATCGCCGAGCGCGTGGAACGGCTGCTCGTCCGCCACGAGGAAATGCGGCGCACCAATGCGCTGCTGGTGCAGCAGGTCGATGCGCTCACCCGCGAGCGCGACGCCCTGCGGGCCCGGCTCACGACGGCCCGCACCCGCATCGACGCCATGCTGGAGCGCCTGCCTCCAGACCTGGGCGCCGACGCCCCGCTTCCCTCCTCCACCTCGCCCACGCCATGAATCAGATCGAAGTCCGGATCATGGGCCAGAGCTATCTGCTGGCCAGCCCCGACGACGGCGAAGCCGCGTTGCGCGAGGCGGTCGCGCGGGTGGACGAAGCCATGTGCAGCATCCGCGATGCAGGCAAGGTGAAGGCCCGCGAGCGCATCGCCGTGCTCGCATCCCTGAACCTGGCGTACGATCTGATCCAGCGCGAATCGGCGCCTGCGCCTACACCCCTGCCTGCGGCGATGGATCAGGGCGATTCCGATCGCGCGGCCCACCTCATCCGCCGCCTCGATCAGGCCCTGGCCGGCGACGGACTGCTGCTGTAGCGCCCCAGCTTTTACGCACGTCTCGGGCCGACTTGCAACTCGCGCCCAACAAGGCCAACACGACACACGGGACACTGCAGACAGGCCGCATGCGAGGCATAGAATGGACTCGTCTGCGGTGCCGCCGGGCTTTATATTTCCTTGAACCAATGCTCTATGGAGCCCGGGCTTGGTACATCGCCTGGCAAGCGTGATCATCTCGCGTCAGATGAACCCAATGCCTTGCTGCCCTCGCCCACCTGAACCCTGCGTTCAGGATGACGGTCCGGTCGCATTCGCAGACACCTATTCCTTCAACGGCCCCCGCGCGGGGCCGTTGTCATGTGCGCGGCATCCTCACGCACAGGCGGGCCTCGCACCGCACGCATAACAACACTCCGGAGACCCTCCCCCATGAGCATCGAACCCCTGCTGATCGTCGAACTCGGCCTGCTTGGCCTGGGCGCCGGCTTCCTGGCCGGCCTTCTGGGCATTGGTGGAGGCATGGTGATGGTGCCCTTCCTGACCTACATCATGAGCACGCGCGGCGCCTCGGCCGACCTGTCGGTCAAGATGGCCATCGCCACCTCGATGGCGACCATCATGTTCACCTCCATCAGCAGTGTCCGCGCTCATCACAAGCGCGGCGCGGTGCGCTGGGACATCGTGCGCCGTCTGGCGCCCGGCATCGTCATCGGCAGCCTGGTCGGCAGCCTGGGCGTTTTCGCGCTGCTCAAGGGCTCGGTGCTGGCCATCTTCTTCGCGTTGTTCGTCGGCTTCTCGGCCACGCAGATGTTCCTGGACAAGAAGCCCGCGCCGAGCCGCCAGATTCCCGGCACCGGCGGCCAGCTTGCCGCGGGCGGGCTCATCGGCTTCATCTCGGGGCTGGTGGGCGCGGGCGGTGGCTTCATCAGCGTGCCTTTCATGACATGGTGCAACGTGCCCATCCATGCCGCAGTTGCCACGAGCGCGGCCCTGGGCTTTCCAATCGCGGTCGCCAATGTGGCCGGTTACGTGGCCAGCGGCTGGTCGGTGCAGGGCCTGCCGCCGGGTGCCTTCGGCTACATCTGGCTGCCGGCGCTGCTGGTCGTGGCGGTGTGCAGCGTGCTGATGGCCCCCCTCGGCGCACGGGCGGCCCATGCCTTGCCCGTCAAAAAGCTCAAGCGCGTCTTCGCCAGCGTGCTCTACGTGCTGGCGGCCTACATGCTCTGGAAGGGCCTGAGCGCCTGACCGACACGCGGCGGCTCAGGGCACGCTGGCGGTGAAGCCGACCTGCCCCGAGTAGGCGCCGGCCCTCATCGCCGGCGTGGCGGTGAAGGTGAAGGTCCAGTTCGCGCTCTGCTGCGTCACCAGTCCGCCGAAGGCCGTGCCCGTGACCGTCGAGGCGCTGCCCGTTCCCGCTGCCGGCAGCGCTGGCGCAGGCAGTCCCGCGTTGTCCGATGCGATGGCAATGCTGTTCATCGGCAGCGTCGAGACGCCATTGCTCAGCGCCGACAGGACCGTCGCCTGGAGGCTGACGGTTCCGGCATTGCTGCCGATCTGGACCGGGAGCACGTTGTTGCTGGCCGTGGTGCTGAAGCTGGGCGCCGCGCCGTTCCAGGGCACCGGCTGGTTGTTGCCGGTGACGGCCGTGGTGGGCGCGTTGGGCAATGTGGCGCTTGCGGCGAAAGCCACCGTCGCCAGTCCTGCGCCCGTCGGTCCCACCCGCACATAGAGGTAGCGACCGATGTTGATGCGAAAGTCGAGGCGCGCCGAGACGCTGTAGGGGCTGTTTGTGTCGCTGACCTGCTCGGCGCCGGCAGCGCCGCCGAGACTGCCCAACGCCGCCAGGACCATCGACGACAGCCACGGCCGCGTCGCGCTTGTCACCGGAACTCCGCCTCCACCCGGAAGCTGCCCTCCTCCCAGTCGATGAGCCCCGAGGCCTTCACGGGCAGCGGCAGCATCGTCGGCACGACACCATCGTCCGCGCGGGGACTGAGGGGAAGCAGTCGCGTCTGCCCCGGCATGATGGGGGTGCTCTCGGGGATCCACTCCTGCGTTTTCCCATCGGCCGAGCGCACGTCCAGCGCGCCGCCCAGCCGGCCATGGGCATCGCCGTCGTTGCGCACCACCACCACCGGCTGGCGGCGGCCCTGATGCTCGCGCACGCCGGCGTCCTCCAGCACAAGGCGCGGCGCGGCGCCCCCGACCGCCAGGTACACCGCCACCGCGATCCGGCCGCTCACCGGAAGACGCAGCGCCATGCCCTTCTCGCGCACGAGGGCCTGATAGGCCGGCTCGACGCCTTCGACGGCCAGCATGAAACGGCATTCGCTGCGCGCCGTGCCTTCCGGCACATCGACCTGGAAGCGCAGCGTGCGCTTCTCCATCGGACCGAGCTTGAGCGAGCGCCGCTCCAGCAGCACCCAGGGCCGGCAACTGCCGGGCAGCAGTTCGTCGTGATAGCCGATCTGCCCCTGCGCGTTGTACGTCCAGTCGAGCGTGCGTACGCTGAGCTCGACCGGTGCATTGCCCATGTTCTGGATGTCGAGCACCTGGCCCACACGTCCGCCGGCTTTCGCGCCGAGCTCGAATCGCGACGGCGCAACGCCCAGTTCGAACGGCGCGGCGCCGGCGCCACCGGCAAGCAGTGCCAGTGCCGCCAGGGAAAGCAGCCGGCGCAACGACAGCACGGACGCGCCGCAGCCCGCAGAAAAGCGCCCGTCCGTGGCGGTCGGTGTCCTGGTCATGGCATCACCTCGATCTCGAAGTAGGTTTCGACATTGAGCGCGCGCAGGCTTGTCGCGCGCCATTCGCGCAGGTCGAGCTGCATCCGCAGATCCAGCCGTTCGACCATCCAGGGCGCGGGCACCGTGCCCACCCACACGACACGGCGCTCGCCCGGCCCCGCCGCGCCGGACGCGAAGGCGCCCGCGCCGCGCCATTCGAGCCGCAGGCCGGCAGGCGACCGCAGACCATCGATGAGCATCGGCACGACCAGCGAGATACGCGCCCGGCGTCCGACATAGGCCCCGGTGGCCAGCCTGTACTCGACGCCCCTGAACGTGGCCAAAACATACGGCGAGCCGGCGGCCGCACCCGTGGCCTCGATCGTGGCCTGGACCCGCGCACGAGGCGATGCCGAATCGTCCAGCCGCTCGGCCCAGGCGGGCATGACGCCGGCCACGCACAGCGACAGCGCCCAGAGCGTCCGGATCGCGCGATTCGCCACGGGCCTCAGTTCATCGCCGCGGTGAAGGTCACGCGGCCCTGGTAGCTGCCCGCCGGATACAGCGTGCTGTTGGCGTAGCTGAACGTAAGGGTGTTGCTCATCTGCGTGCGGCTGGACCCCTGCAGGAAGGTCTGGATGAAGTTCGGCAATCCGAACTGCGCCAGCTGCTGGCTGGCGGAGCCGTTGAAGCTGCCCGTCTGGATGTCGTTGCCCGCGTTGGTGCCGGTGTCTAGGTTGCTCGATACCCAGCCGATGCTGGAGAAGGGGATGACGGTGCTCGCGCAGGTGGTCACGGTGATGCAGGGCAGTCCCGCCGCAGACGAGGCGGTCAGCGTGACGGTGGAGGGCGAGAAGAGGCCGGTCTTGTCCGCGGAGACCGTGACCAACACCGCGCCCACGCCACCTCCCGTCACGACCCCCGGGCTGGGCGCCACATCCGCGTTGCTGACATCGAAAGTGACCTCGTCCACCGTGCCGCCGGCCGAACCCACGCGCAAGGTGATGCCCTGCGTCACCGACACGAAGGTGGTGAGGATCACCGCATGGGCCGGGGCGGCGACGCCCAGCACCGCTGCCGCGGCCGCACCCAAGGCGGCGCATCGCATCGCCCGCAACCTGCCCCCGAACTGGCTGAACATCGCCCAGGCTCTAGACGCCGGAGGCGGTGTAGGTCACCACGGCGCTGTAGGCACCCGCGCTCCAGCTGGTGGGCGTTCCGCCCAGCGCGTAGGTCCACGTGCCGCTCGCGAGGGAATTGCTGGTGAACGCCGTCGAGGTGCAGGCGCCCAGGTTGGCGCCCGGGTGGGGCAGCGTCCCGGTTCCAGTGACGGTGAAGCTGGCATTGGGCGGTCCGCCCGTGGCCGGCGACCAGGTACCCACCGCGCAGTTGATCGTGCCGCTGCCCGCATTGGTCCAGGCGGTGACGGCGACGGCTCCGGGCTGCGTGCCGATGCTCACGGTAGGGGCCGAGGCATCCCAGTTGACGCCAGTGTTGTTGCCCGTCACTGGCGGCGTGGGGACGGCGGGGATGCTGAACGTGGGCGTCCAGGCCAGGTTGGTCTGGGTCGTGCTGGCGGCGCCCACCCGCAGAAGGATCAGCTTCGGCACGGTGAGCGACAGGTTCACCCGCCCGGTCGCCGTCAGCGTGCCGGAGCCGGTTGCCGCGTAGCCGTAGGTGGACTCGGCCCGGCTCACGCTGCCGATACCCGCCAGGGCCATCAGCACACCCAGCGCGACGATCCGGCGGACCGGCAGGCTCAGCCTCGCACCAGAGGCAACAGTGCGGACTGCGGTCATCACACGCCCGTCGCCGTGTAGGTCACCACGGTGCTGTAGGCGCCGGCGGTCCATGCGGACGGGGTGCCGCCCAGCTGATAGGCCCAGGTGCTGGAAGCGAGCGAGTTGCTCGGGAAACTGGTGGAGGCGCAGGCGCCGAGGTTGGCACCCGGGTGCGGCAGGGTCCCGGTCGAGGTGATGGTGAAGTTGCTGTTCAGCGGTCCGCCGGTGGCGGGGCTCCAGGTGGCAACGGAACAGTTGATCGTGCCTGCGCCCGCATTGGTCCACGCCGTGACCGACAACGCAGTGGGTTGCGTGCCGGCGGTGACCGTGGGTGCGTTGGCATCCCAGCTGACCGCGGTGTTGTTGCCGGCGACCGGCACCGTGGGCGTGGCCGGGATGCTGTAGGTCGAGGTCCACGACAGGGTATCGACCACGGTGTTGGCGCTGCCGACACGCAGCAGGATCAGCTTGGGAATGGTGACCGACAGGTTGACCCGCGCCGTGGCGGTCACGGTGCCGGTGCCCGACGAGGCATAGCCATAGGTGGATTCCGCCAGCGCCGAGCCGCTGGCGAGCGCGCCGATGCCGAGCGCCAACGCGGCGGCGCGGTGCAGAACGGTCTGTAGGGGGGTGGTCATGATTTCCTCTCTGAATGTGTGGGGGCGGTGGCGGGAGCGGTCGCGGTGGCAGCGCATCGACAACATCGCGGTGGGTCGCGGACGGTCGACCGGACGCCGGCCGGCTGGCGCAGTGACGGGGACACGGGCGACATCACGGCACGGCCTGCACGAGCGGCATGGACGCGGACCCGATGCCACGCAACGGGACCTCGACTGCGAGGGCGCCGGCGCGGTCTGCCCAGGGAAGCGGCACGCTCTCGACCGCGATGCTCAGCTGATGGCGGCCTGTGGTGACGCTGCGGAACTGGAAGCGGCCGTCCCGGTCGGTGGTGGTGCGGAAGCGGCCGTCGAGGACCACCTCGACACCGGCCGCCGGTCCCTCGGCCGTCTGCGGCAATCCGTCGCGGTTGGCATCGAAGAACACACGACCCTCGATGTCGCCACTTCCGGCGCCGGTGCGGACGCCGATCGGGGTGAAGGCTTCGCCCGTGCGCCCCTGCCAGCGCAGGTACACCTGAAGCGCCTTCTCGTCGCTGCGGTACACCTGGGGGGCGTCGAAGGAGGTCTGGACCAGTGCGGCACGCGCCTGATTCAGGCTGAGCGTGGCGCCCAGGCGCCAGCCCGCCGGCCAGGACTGCTCCACCGACACCGAGCCGGACAGGCCCCGGCTGGTGGAAAGCCCGCCGCTGCGCGAGCTGTAGCGCAGGTTGCCCTGCCAGTCCACGTTGCCGAAGACCCGCCCGCGGAACTGCACGCCAGCGGTCGGGTAATGACGCAACATGCCGCCACTCTCGTCGCGCGCATAGCCCAGCAGCGTGGTGAGCTCTGCGTCGCGGGAGGACGTGCGGGCATCGAGCCAGTCCTGTTCCCACACCAGTTCCTGACCCGTCGCTGTCTGACTGTCTGCGGCGATGGCACGGTTGCGTTGCACGGTGAGGCCCAGGCGACTGCGGGGCCACCCCATCACCCGCGTCTGCAGGTACACCGACGCGGCAAGACTGCGCTGGCTGCTGGACGTCGGTGCCGTGCTGGCAAGGTCCTCCAGCCAGGCGGAGCCGGCGTCGCGCGACGCCTGCTGCGAGATATCGGTGCCATAGACGCTTGCGCCCAGCGTGGTCTCGCGCCCCAGAACGTACTGGCCGTTGACCGAGATCGCGCGGCGGGTGCGCTCAGGGCCGCTGCGCGCCGGGTCGATCGGTGCCCGGTCCAGGTCGATGCCGGCACCCCAGCTCATCCGCGAGGTGCTGTGGTCAACACGCCAGTGGCCGCCCTGCGTGCCGGTCATCAGCGGCGCATCGCCGAAATGCAGATTGGGCCGCGCGGCGTACAGGCCCATCGAATGCCGGTAGGCCCCCAGACGCAGGCTGCCCTCGACAAAGAGGCCGACCGACGAGCCGCGTGCGACTTCGGGTGTACCGGACTGCACCTGGCTCGCGACCAGCGTCGCACGCAGCCTCGGCTCACCGTCGCGCAGCGGCCAGGGGTCGCGGCCGATGGAGGCGGCGACGCTGCGCACGTCCTTGGCGCCACTGCCCAGGCCAGTGGCCGCGTCGGTGTAGTACGCGGGCACGGCGGTCGCCTGTTCGACCTGCACGGCCGCGAATGCATCGCCGTCGATGCGCCGGGTGGCGCCCAACCACGCACGCGCCCCCTGGCTGCGCTCGAAGCCCGGATACGGACTGCCGACCAGCCAGCCACGCACCCCGGCGCCCGCACGCACTTCGCCGTCCGCATCGAACAGGCGGACCGATGCGCCCCGCAGCGGCGTGCTGCCGAAGGCCAGGCGGTCATGCCGCTGAAGGCCGTCGGTACGCTCCGCATAGAAGTCACCCGCGGTCAGGTCGACGAAACGCTGGGGCGTCAGCGGCAGGCCCAGCACCCGGAGATTCACACGGTCGCTGCGCGCCCTGCCCGCCTGCCCCAGCATGCCCGCGCCATACAGGCCCGCCTGCGGATCGCCGCTGAACGCGCGGCCGTCGTACTGGAACAGCAGGTCGCCATAGTCGGGCAGCTCCTGCCGGTACTCCGTGCGGACGCCCGCCTCTGAGGCGCGCAGGGCGCCACCGCCGTCGTTCGCGTGGCCCCAGCCGGCGCGCGACTCGACCAGCCAGGTGCGCAGCCCGAGCGCCTGCGACGCACCGTTGGAAGGCGCCGCGTCGCCGGCCGCGAGCTCGCTGTCGTCCATCACGCGGTCGATGTAGGTGGGCGGGGCCTGCTCGAGCTGGCTGCGCAGACGCGCCTGCTCGGCTTCGAAGCGGCTCATGGGCTGAACGCGCAGACTGCCCGACGCGAATTCCTGCGCATGCGTGGCCATGCAGGTCATGGCCGCTCCTGCAACGATGAGCAGTGCGCAACGGGTGAGTGGGCCGCCGGCCACATGCGCGCTCCTCACCTGCGCCTGTCCGCCCATCGGGCGGACAGCGCGATGCCCACCCGACGTGCCTTGCAGGCGCAGCAGGTGGGCAGACGACACGACATGGCGCGCATTGCCAGCAAACGCTTTGGCCTTTGGAAGGCCCCTCCTTGAAGTTGCTGTGCTGCGCAGGCGACGGCGGCTTGATCGGTGAGCGCGCCGCAGACCCGCGCCGAGATGCAGACGGTGACAGCGGTCTTAGAACTTTATGGGCACACACACCGGCGACCAAGCGATCTGCCGCTTCGTTCGGCGCATTGCGCGGAAAAGCCCACGCAATGCAAACAGAAGGTCAAAGATGCTGGCGATTTCGGCAACGCCAGCCACCCAATCAGGCACACCAGCGCGCCACTTCGGCCTGCAGGTCGATCCAGAGTGCCCGCCCCGCCACTGCAGTCAGCAGGAGTCCGGCCACGCGGGTGGCCGTTGCATCGCCCCAACGGCCGAAGCGTGCGCGCGTCCGGCGCCACAGACACGGCGCGGCCACCAGCGCCGCCGTGCCGCCCACGGCGAACAGGGCCATGACCGCAGCGCCGCCCAGCGCATCGCCGGCCAGGGCGGCCAGGAGCAGCGCCGAGTACAGCATCCCGCAAGGCATCAACGCCCAGCCGGTGCCGAGAAGGAGCAGCCCGGGCCCCGAGCGCCGCGCCTGCCTCAACCGTTGGACCACCTTGCTGACCGGGGGCAGCGACCACACCGGTTGACGGCCACTGGCGACCATCAGCAGCCCCCAGGCCAGCACTGCGGCGTGCATGAGCAGCCAGACCGGACGCAGCGCCGCCACGCTGTTGCTCAACCAGGCCAGCGCGTCGAAGGCGCTGGCCACGGCGGCCCCCGCGGTGGCATAGCCCAGCAGCCGCCCCGCATGCAGGATCACGCTGGCGCGTCCGGGCGCCGATGACCGGTCCAGGACGCCGACCGGCGCTGGGCCAGGGGGTGCAGTGGAGAAAGAGACGACCGGAAGACCCTGGTGCACGGGCCCGCCTGTGATCGCCCCGCAGGCGGGACCACACATCGCCACGCAATGTGGCGCACTGGCAAGACCCAACAGCAGGGCCGACACGGCCAGGCTTGCAACGGCCGTCATGGTCGGGTCCAGGCCATCGTGCCGTGTCGCCGCATGCGGACGGCTCAGATGACCCGCGAGAAGCGGCTGCGTGCCCGGTCGGCCTGCAGATAGCGGTCGAACACCATGGCGATGGCACGCACCACGTACCAACCGGCGGGCGTGACCTCGAGCTCGCGCTCGTCGAGCCGCACCAGGCCCTGCTCGGCCAGCGGCTGCAGCGCGTCCAGCTCGGCCGCGAAGTAGCGGCGGAAGTCCACCAGGTTGGCCGCGCCCATGGTCTCGAAGTCGATGCGACCCTGACACATGATGGCCATGATCACCGCGCGGCGGACCACGTCGTCACGCCCCAGGGCAAGACCGCGCACCACGGGCAGGTGCCCCTGCTGCAGCCGGTCGCGGTAGTCCTCGAGTGTCTTGGCATTCTGGCTGTAGCTGGCCCCCACGCGGCCGATGGCCGAGACGCCCAGACCGATGATGTCGCAGTCCGGCTGGGTGCTGTAGCCCTGGAAATTGCGGTGCAGCCGGCCCTGGCGCTTGGCCACGGCCAGGGCGTCCTCCGGCACCGCGAAGTGGTCCATGCCGATGTAGACGTAGCCGGCCTCGCCGAACACGCCGATCGCGCGCGACAGCATGTCGATCTTGGTGGGTGCATCGGGCAGCTCCTGCGACAGGATGCGGCGCTGCGGTTTGAAGCGCTCCGGCAGGTGCGCGTACGCGTACAGAGCGATGCGGTCGGGCCGCAGATCCACCACCTGCGCCAGCGTGCGTTCGAAGGAGCTGCTGTTCTGCCGCGGCAGCCCGTAGATCAGGTCGGCATTGATCGACACGAAGCCCAGCCTGCGGGCGGCTGCCATGAGCGCGAACACCTCGCCCGCAGGCTGGATGCGGTGCACCGCCTTCTGCACCTGCGCGTCGAAGTCCTGGATGCCGAAGCTCAGCCGGTTGAACCCCAGGGCGGCCAGATGCGCGAGGCGCCCCTGATCGACCGTGCGGGGGTCGACCTCGATGGAGCATTCGGCGCCGGGCAGGAAGTCGAAGGACTCGCGCAGCGCCGTCATGAGCGTCGCGAGTTCCCCGTCGCTGAAGAAGGTGGGCGTGCCCCCGCCCAGGTGCAGCTGGCTCACCGGCGCGCCGCGGCCCAGCTCGGCCACCTGCAGGCGCAGCTCGCACAGCAGGTCCTGCAGGTACTCCGCCGCCCGGGCGTGATGCCGCGTGACGATCTTGTTGCAGGCGCAGTAGTAGCACAGCGACTCGCAGAAGGGGATGTGCACGTACAGCGACAGCGGCAAGGCGCGCGCGCCGGCGGCCTCGCGCCGCTGGACCAGGGCCTGGGCGTAGTCGGAAGGACCGAAGGCCTCCACGAAACGGTCGGCCGTGGGGTAGGAGGTGTAGCGCGGGCCCGGCACGTCGAAGCGTCGCAGCAGCGACGTCGACAACACCGCGGGCTCGGCCACGCAAGAGGACGGGATGGGCAGGGAACTCATCGCAGCAGGGGGACACGGGTAGGTGCCCCGGTAGTTGCCTCTACTGTGCGGGCCCGGCGATGACGGACGCTTGATCCACATCAAACAGAAAGTTGATCGCTGTCGGAAAATACGCCGCAAAGGGGAGCACCGGGACGACAGACCGCTCGCGCAGACGACCGCGTCGCCGTTCCCATCCAGAGAGAGCCGGACACACCATGACCCCAGAATCCATCAAAGTCGCCTGTTCCAACTGCAACCTGCGCGAACTGTGCATGCCCGTCGGCCTCTCTCCCGAGGAGCTGCTGCGCCTGGATTCGCTCGTGGCCACGCGCCGCAAGGTGCGCCGCAAGGAACTGCTGTTCCACAACGGCGAGCAGTTCGTCTCGCTCTACGCCATCCGCACCGGCGTGTTCAAGACCCGCATCACCTCCGAGGACGGCCGCGACCAGGTCACCGGCTTCCAGATGGCCGGCGAGATCATCGGCCTGGACGGCATCGTCAACGACCGCCACACCTGCGACGCCGTGGCGCTGGAGGATTCCGAGGTCTGCGTGATGCCCTTCGACCGCATCGAGGAGCTGTCGCGGGAGGTGTCGGCGCTTCAGCGTCATGTGCACCAGATCATGAGCCGCGAGATCGTGCGCGAGCATGGCGTGATGCTGCTGCTCGGCAGCATGCGCGCCGAGGAGCGCCTGGCGGCCTTCCTGCTGAACCTGGTGCAGCGCCTTCATGCGCGCGGGTTCTCCGCCTCCGAGCTGGTGCTTCGCATGACCCGGGAGGAAATCGGCAGCTACCTCGGCCTGAAGCTCGAGACCGTGAGCCGCACCCTCTCCAAGTTCGTGGACGACGGCATCGTGGAGGTCAATCAGCGCCATGTGCGCATCCTCGATGCGGAAGCACTGCGGCGGATGGTGAATCCCACGGTCTGCGCCTGAGGGCTTCAGCAGCCGCGGACCGACGGCGCGGCTCTCCCGGACCTGCGAACAGGACGCCCATGGCGTCCTTTTTTCGTGGGTACGCCTTCAATCCTGCCCGGAGGGCGAGGCTTGCGCATTGACCTGGGCGGGCGTGCGCATCAGCAGCGCCGTCGTCGCGCTGCAGACCATGGCCACCAGCCAGAAGCCGAAGAAGCCCAGCGCATAGACCGCCTGACGCGGCATTTCCAGCGCATGGCCGAACCAGCGCAGCTCCGACGGATCGACGAAGCCGAAGACGAGGAACTCCAGGGCGCTGGCCGCCAGGAAGGCCGGCCAAGCGATGGCCATCACCGCGTGTGGCTGCTTCATGGACTCACCGGCGGCAGGTCGTGGACTGGCGTCGTGACGTGATTGCGCGCCTGCTGGGCTGGCGTGAGCGCATGCTGCGCCGCGAGCGTGCGGTTGATCTCGATGCCGCGGCGGTAGTAGTCGGCCTCGATCACCGGATCGGGCCGGTGCACCGCCAGCCACAGCGTGGCAAAGCCGGCCACCACCACCACCGCGGGACCGCCCACCACCATCCACATTAGGGGATGGCGCCACCAGGGCCCGCTGGAGGGCTCGACCAGGGGATTGGAAGCAAGCGTCGTCGGATTCGTCATGGGGTCCTCGTCGTGATGGATGCGAAGTCGATGTGCCGGGCCATCAGCGTGGCACCAGGAAGGCGGCCTTCTCGGCCACATGGGCGCCGCCGCCCTCCTCGCCCACCTCGATGCGCACGCTGTGCGAACCAGGCGCGGCGCTGCCGTAGGGAATGCTCAGCCGCACGGCCACCCAGCGGGCTTCGGCCGGACCGACCTCCACCGGTGTGTCGGGCGAGACGGCGATGCCCTCCAGTCCCTGGGCGGCCAGGTGGTACTTCTGCGGCCGCTCGGTGGCATTCATGATCTGCAGGCGGTAGACGTTCTCCAGCCGGCCACCCTCGGCGATGCGCGCGAGCGAAGCGCGGTCGCGCACCACGTCCACCTTCAGCGGCGTGCGGGCCACCAGGCTGACCAGCATGCCCACCACCAGCAGCATGAGCACCGAGGCATAAATGAGCACGCGCGGCCGCAGCACGCGGCGCCACAGCTGCGCACGGCTCCAGTGGCCGGCCATGCCGTTGACCGTGTCGTAGCGGATGAGACCCTTCGGGTAGTTCATCTTCTCCATCACGGTGCTGCAGGCGTCCACGCACTGGCCGCAGCCGATGCATTCGTACTGCAGGCCCTGACGGATGTCGATGCCCGTGGGGCAGACCTGCACGCACAGGTCGCAGTCGATGCAGTCGCCCAGGCCGCGCGCCTTGTGGTCCACGCTGCGGCCCCGCGGCGCGCGCGGCTCGCCGCGGCCCGGGTCGTACGTGACGATGAGCGTGTCGCGGTCGAACATGGCGCTCTGGAAGCGCGCATAGGGGCACATGTACTTGCACACCTGCTCGCGCATGAAGCCGGCGTTGCCGTAGGTGGCGAAGGCATAGAAGAAGACCCAGAACACCTCCCACGAGCCCATCTGCGTCTGCAGGAAGGCCAGCCCCAGCTCGCGCACCGGCGTGAAGTAGCCCACGAAGGTGAAGCCGGTCCACATGGCGATGCCGAGCCAAACGATGTGCTTATAGGCCTTCTTGACCAGCTTCTCCATCGAGAGCGACTCGCCGTCCAGCCGCATGCGGGCGGTGCGGCTGCCCTCGATCTTCTGCTCCACCCACATGAAGATCTCGGAGTAGACGGTCTGCGGGCAGGCATAGCCGCACCACAGCCGCCCGGCCACCGCCGTGAACAGGAAGAGCGACAGCGCCGAGATGACCAGCAGGCCCGACAGGTAGATCAGGTCCTGCGGATAGAGCACCAGCCCGAAGAGGTAGAAGCGCCGCGATGCCAGGTCGAAGAGCACCGCCTGCCGCTCGCCCCAGCTGAGCCAGGGCAGGCCGTAGAACACGAGCTGCGTGGCGAACACCATCGCCCAGCGCCAGCGCGCGAACACGCCCTGCACCGCACGCGGATAGATCTTCCTGCTGGCGGCGTAGAGCGACACGGCCTCCTCGGCCGGCGGCTCCGCGGCAATGGGGATGACGCGGCGCGGGCCGGGTGTCGGCGCGTTGGAGGATGCGGACATGGCAGTGGTGCGCCCGCAGGCGCCCTGGTTGCGTGGAATGGTCAGGCGCGGGTGGTCATGAAGCCGCTCAGGGCTTGGCGGACGCCGTGGCGACGTTGTGGGACAGGCCCCAGACGTAACTTGCGAGCACGCGGATCTGCGCCTCGGTCAGCCGCTCGTTTTGCGCCGGCATCACGTTCTGCTTGCCGTTGTTGATCATGGCGATGATGGCGGCCTCGCCGTAGCCATGCAGCCAGATGTTGTCGTTGAGCCGCGGGGCGCCCAGCGCCTGGTTGCCGCTGCCGTCGGCGCCGTGGCAGGCTGCGCAGACCGCGAACTTGGGCTTGCCCAGACCGGCGCGCACCGAGTCGTGCGGGCTGCCCGACAGGCTGAGCACGTAGTTGGCCACGTTCTTCACGTCGTCCGCGCTGCCCACCGCCGCGGCCATGGGCGGCATGACGCCGACGCGGCCACCGGCGATGGTCTCGATGATCTTCTCGGGCGTTCCGCCATGCAGCCAGTCGTTGTCGGCCAGGTTGGGAAAGCCCTTGCTGCCGCGCGCGTCCGAGCCGTGGCACTGGGCGCAGTTGTTCATGAAGAGCCGCTCGCCGATGGCACGCGCCGCAGGGTCGGCCGCCACCTGCTCCACCGGCGCGCTCGCAAAGCGCGCGTAGACCGGGGCCAGTTCGGCATTGGCCTTCTCGACCTCGGCCTTGTACTCGCCGGCCGAGCTCCATTCCAGCTTGCCCTGCACGCTGCCCAGCCCCGGGAAGAAGGCCAGGTAGCCCACCGCAAAGACAATGGTGATGATGAACAGGCCCACCCACCACAGCGGCAGCGGGTTGTTGGCTTCGCGCAGGTCCTCGTCCCAGACGTGGCCGGTGGTGTTGTCCTTGTCCGACACCACGCGCTTGCGGCCGGTGAGCCACAGCAGGATGGCGCAGCCCAGGATGCTCAGCACCGTGGCGGCGATGACGTAGTTCGACCAGAAGTTGTTGATGAAATCGCTCATCGTGATCTCTCTCGTTCGATGCGTTGGCGCGGGGCGCTCAGTCCTGCTCGAAGGGCAGCCGCGCTGCCTCCTCGAAGCCGGCACGGTTGCGCCGCGCATAAGCCCAGGCCACGATGCCCAGGAAGAGCACGAAGCACACGACGGTGGCGATGGAACGCAGGGTGGTCAGGTCCATGATGTGGGTACTCCTCGTTCGCTTACTTCAGGGCCCGGCCCAGCGACTGCAGGTAGGCGATGGTGGCTTCCATCTCGGTCTTGCCCTCGACGGCGGCCTGCGCGCCGGCGATGTCCTCGTCGGTGTAGGGCACGCCCACCTTGCGCAGGGCCCGCATGTGGGCCGGCAGGGCCGCGGCGTCGACGGTGTTCTTCTCCAGCCAGGTGTAGGCCGGCATGTTGGATTCGGGCACCACGTCGCGCGGGTTGTTCAGGTGGATGCGGTGCCATTCGTCGCTGTACTTGCCGCCCACGCGCTGCAGGTCGGGGCCGGTGCGCTTGCTGCCCCACTGGAAGGGGTGGTCGTACACGAACTCGCCGGCCACCGAGTAGTGGCCATAGCGCAGCGTCTCGGCGCGGAAGGGGCGGATCATCTGCGAGTGGCAGTTGTAGCAACCCTCCCGCAGGTAGATGTCACGGCCGGCCAGCTGCAGCGCCGTGTAGGGCTTGAGGCCGGCGATAGGCTCGGTGGTGGACTTCTGGAAGAACAGCGGCACGATCTCCACCAGGCCGCCGACGGCGACGACCAGCAGGATCAGCACGATCATCAAAAAGTTGTTGGTCTCGACCTTCTCATGCGAGAAGCCGGTGGACGTGGAGGGCGTCGTCTGGCTCATGTTCTTGTGCTCCGTTCGTTCAGGCATGGGCCGCTTGTGGGGCCGGGATGGTGGCGCGCACCGCACGGCCCGAGATCACGGTCATCCACACGTTCCAGGCCATGACCAGCATGCCGCCCAGGTACAGCAGGCCGCCCAGCAGGCGCACCACGTAGAAGGGGAAGGTGGCCTTCACGCCTTCGGCAAAGGTGTAGGTGAGCGTGCCGTCGGGGTTGATGGCGCGCCACATCAGGCCCTGCATCACGCCGGCGATCCACATGGCGGCGATGTAGAGCACGATGCCGATGGTGGCCATCCAGAAGTGCAGCTCGATGGCCTTGATGCTGTGCATCGTGGTGCGGCCCCACATGCGCGGGATCAGGTAGTACAGCGAGCCCATCGAGATCAGGCCCACCCAGCCGAGCGCGCCGGAGTGCACGTGGCCGATGGTCCAGTCGGTGTAGTGGCTGAGGGCGTTGACCGTCTTGATGGACATCATCGGGCCCTCGAAGGTGGACATGCCGTAGAAGGACAGGGCCACGATCAGGAAGCGCAGGATCGGGTCGGTGCGCAGCTTGTGCCAGGCACCCGACAGGGTCATCACGCCGTTGATCATGCCGCCCCAGCTGGGCGCCAGCAGGATGAGCGAGAACAGCATGCCCAGCGACTGCGTCCAGTCGGGCAGCGCGGTGTAATGCAGGTGGTGCGGGCCCGCCCACATGTAGGTGAAGATCAGCGCCCAGAAGTGCACGATCGACAGGCGGTAGCTGTAGACCGGGCGCTCGGCCTGCTTGGGGATGTAGTAGTACATCATTCCCAGGAAGCCGGCGGTGAGGAAGAAGCCCACCGCGTTATGGCCGTACCACCACTGCACCATGGCGTCCTGCACGCCGGCATAGGCCGAGTAGCTCTTCATCCAGCCCGCAGGCACCTCGGCGCTGTTGACCACATGCAGCAGGGCCACGGCGATGATGAAGGCACCGTAGAACCAGTTGGCCACGTAGATGTGCTTGACCTTGCGCGTGCCCACCGTGCCGAAGAACACGATGGCATACGAGACCCACACCAGCGTGATCAGGATGTCGATGGGCCATTCGAGTTCGGCGTATTCCTTGCCGGTGGTGTAGCCCAGCGGCAGGCTGATGGCCGCGGCCACGATGACGGCCTGCCAGCCCCAGAAGGTGAAGGCCGCCAGGCCCGGCGCGAACAGGCGCGTCTGGCAGGTGCGCTGCACCACGTGGTAGCTCGTGGCGAAAAGCGCGCAGCCGCCGAAGGCGAAGATGACGGCGTTGGTGTGCAGCGGACGCAGGCGCCCGTAGCTCAGCCAGGGGATGCCGAGGTTGAGATCGGGCCAGGTCAGCTGGGCGGCGATGATCACGCCGACGAGCATGCCGACCACGCCCCAGACCACGGCCATCAGCGAGAACTGGCGGACGACCGTGTCGTTGTAGAGCGCCGCAGGTGAGTGGGAGGACTGCATCTTGGGAACCAGGTTGAGGAACTTGTAGGCAGTGTCCGACTCGGTTCGCGCGGGTCGATTGACGGAGATCAATCGCTTTGCAGAATGCGCGCACCTTCCTGTTCCACGTCGTCGAACTGGCCGCGCTCCACCGCCCACCACAGGCCCGCGATGATCAGCAGCACCAGCAGCACCGACAGCGGTACGAGCACGAAGAGGATGTCCATCGCCCTTCTCCTTCAGCCTTGCGGCACCAGCGTGGCATCCGCAGGCATGCGCTCCGCCGAGGCCACTGCCGGTTCGCTTTGTGCAGCATCCATGCGCGACAGGCGTGCACTGTTGAGCACCACCACCAACGAGCTGAGCGCCATGCCCAGGCCGGCCAGCCAGGCCGGCAGCCAGCCCGCCAGCGCCAGGGGCACGCACAGCGCGTTGTAGGCGGCGGACCAGGCCAGGTTCTGCCGCACGATGCGCAGCGTGCGCCGCGCCTGCGCCACGGTGTCGGGCACCGCGTGCAGCGAATCGGCCAGCACCACGAAGTCGGCCCGCGCCTGCGTCAGCGGCACGGCGTTGCCGAAGGCGAAGGAAGCATCGGCCTGTGCGATCACCGGCCCGTCGTTGAGGCCGTCGCCCACCATGGCCACCGCCCTGCCCTGCGCCTGCAGGCGGCGCACCTCGTGCAGCTTGTCCTCGGGGCTGCAGCCGCCGCGTGCCGTGTCGATGCCGGCGCTGGCCGCCAGCCGCTGCGCCGCGGCCTCGCGGTCGCCGGACAGCAGCCGCGGCGCCAGGCCCTGGGCCCGGAGCCGCGCCATCGCGGCCGGTGCTTCCGGCCGCAGGTCTTCGGCCAGCGCGAAGCTGGCCACCCAACCCTCGTCGTCGCTCAGGTGGACCTGCATGGCGTCGGTCTGCAGCGCACGGGCCTCGCAGAAAGCCGCGCTGCCCAGCCGCACATGGCGCACGGGCGCATCGGCGTGCTGCGGCCGCAGGATGCCCTGCAGGCCCTGACCGTGCAGCTCCTGCACCGCTTCGGCACGCCATGCGGGCGGCAGGCGATGCTGCGCGTCCCAGACCTGGCGCAGTGCCCGCGCGGCTGGGTGCAGCGAGCCTTCGGCCAGCGCCACCGCGAGTTCGAGCGCATCGCCCGGCAGCGTGCCGCGGCGGCTGTAGACGCGGTCCAGCCGTGGCGTACCGCGCGTGAGCGTGCCGGTCTTGTCGAAGACCACCGTCTGCACCGTGGCCAGCGATTCCAGCGCCTGCATGTGGGCCACCAGCACGCCACGCCGCGCCAGCGCACCGGCGCTGGCGAGCATCGCTGCGGGCGTCGCCAGCGAAAGCGCGCAGGGGCAGGTCACGATCAGCACCGACACCGCCACCATCAGCGCATGGCCCGGGTCCACCGGCCACCACCACAGTGCGGCGCCCCCCGCCGCAAGCACCACCGCAAGCAGGAAGGGCCGTGCGATGCGGTCTGCCATTGCAGCCAGACGCGGGCGCTGCATGGCCGCGCTTTCCATCAGCGCGACGATCTGCGCGAAGCGCGTGCCGCTGCCCACCTGCCGAACCATCACCAGCACCGGCGCCGACAGGTTGTGGCTGCCCGCATGCACCGTCTCGCCATGGGGCTTGGCGACGGGACGCGACTCACCGGTGAGCAGCGCCTCGTCCGCCAGCGTGTCGCCTTCGATCACGAATCCGTCGACCGGGAAGGCTTCGCCCGGCCGCACGCGCAGCACGTCGCCCACCTGCACGCGCCGCAGCGGCACGCGCTCGAAGCCGCCATGGATCTGCCGCCGCTCGGCCGTCTCCGGCAGCCGGCCGGCCAGTGCATCGAGCGCACCGGCCGTGCGGTCGCGCAGCCGCGACTCCAGCCAGCGACCCGTGAGCAGGAAGAACACGAACATGGTGAGGGAGTCGAAATACACCTCGTGGCCCAGCGGCCCTTCGGGGTCGAAGGTGCCCGCCGTGCTCACCACGAAGGCGATGGCCATGCCCAGCGCCACGGGCACGTCCATGCCGATACGACCGTGGCGCAGATCGCGCCAGGCGCTGCCAAAGAAAGGCCCACAGGCGAAGGCCATGACAGGCAGCGTGAGCACCCAGGAGGCCCAGCGCAGCAGGCGCTCGATGTCGGGCGTCATCTCGCCCGGGCCGGCCACGTAGGCCGGCAGCGCATACATCATCACCTGCATCATGCAAAGACCGGCCACCAGCCAGCGGAAGAGCGCGCGACGGGCCTCCTTCTGGCGAGCGATGCGCAGCGATGCATCGGCGGCGGGCGCGAAGCGGTAGCCCGCCTCGGCCACGGCCGCGAACCAGCGCGAGGGCTGCACCTGTGCCGGCGACCAGACGACACGGGCACGCCGGCTCGCGGCATTGACCGTCACCTTGCGCACGCCGGGCAGGCGCAGCAGCGCGTCCTCGATGGTGAAGGCACAGGCTGCGCAGTGGATGCCCTCCACGCCCACCTGCGACTCCCAGTCGCCTCCGGCATGCAACTCGCGGCCGAAGACAGACCATTCGGCCGGATCGTCGAGCGCATCGAGGGCCTGGATGTCGGCCTGGGTCGGTGCGCCGATCGAGCCGAGAGGAAGGGCAGCTTGCATGCACCGATGCTGCGCGAACCCACTCTCCAGAGCGTTGACCTTGGTCAAGTTTCGTCCGCGGTCGGCTGCCTAAGCTCGCGTCACATCAACACGGAGCCCACACCATGTACCAGCGCATCCTCGTCCCCACCGACAGCTCCAGCCTGTCGAAGAAAGCCGTCCAGCACGCCACCGCGCTCGCACAGAGCAGCGGCGCCGAGATCGTGGTGCTGAACGTGGTGCCGCGCTACCCGGTGAGCTACCTCGAAGGTGCCGTGGTGTTTGAAACGCAGGACGTGGCGCGCATCGAGAAGCAGTGGTCCGAGCAGGCACGCGAGCTGGTCGACAAGGCCGTGGCGCAGGTCCAGGCCAAGGGCGTGAAGGCCCGCGGTGCGGTGGTCAAGTCCGACCTGGTGGCCGAGTCGATCATCAGTGCCGCGCGCAAGCACAAGGCCGATCTCATCGTGATGGCATCGCACGGCCGCAAGGGCATCAAGCGCCTGCTGCTGGGCAGCGAGACGCAGCATGTGCTCACCCATTCCACATTGCCCGTGCTGGTATTGCGCTGAGCAGCCGGCCCCGGCCCCACACTGGGCTGCGCCCTCGAGGCGCATGTCTTCACTCACATAAGGAGCAAGAGCAATGAAGATCGTCGTCGCCGTGGATGGCAGTGAGTTCACACGCAAGGCGTTGGACTACATCGCCGCCCAGCGAAGCATGTTTGTCGATGGCCATGAGCTGCTGCTGGTGCACGTGTGCCCCGGCCTGCCGCCGCATGCCAGCCGCCACATCGCGAAGGACACCCTGGCCGAGTACTACAACGAAGAAGGCGCCAAGGTGATCGATCCGGTGAAGCAGCAGCTGCAGGGCCTCGGCATTGCCAATGCCTCGGTGCAGACCCGCCACGGGCAGGCCGCCGAGGAGATCGTGCGCGCCGCCAAGGAAGGGGGCGCGGGCCTGATCGTGATGGGCACCCGCGGCCAGGGTGCGCTGGGCCGCGCGCTGATGGGCTCGGTGGCCACCAAGGTCATCGCCGAAACCGACCTGCCGGTGCTGCTGGTGCAGTAAAACCTGCGCCACTCCCCATGCCGCTTCGCGGCTCCAGGCGGCCGCCAGAGGCGGCTGCTCTTCGGGCACGTCCAAGCCTGCGCAGGCAGGCTCGGAGCCGCGGCCCTCCGCCCCTCTCTGGCGCCTTCGGCTTGGAGGGGGGCGCACTCAGAGGCCTGGCAAAGCCAGTTCCTCGGGTGCTCTCGCATGGCCTGCTGCGCGGCCCTTCGATCAATCGGGCTGCGCCGGTTTCATGCTGGGCAAGCCGATTGCCGAATCAGGTGAACAGGGCCTTGTGCTGGTCGCGCAGCAAGGCCTTCTGCACCTTGCCCATCTGGTTGCGCGGCAGCTCGTCGACGACGAAGCAGCGCTTGGGGATCTTGAAGTTGGCCAGCTTGGCCTTGAGCTCGGCCACGATGGCCTCGCCGTCGGGCGAGGCGCCCGGCTTGCCCACCACCACGGCCACACCCACCTCGCCGAAGTCGGGATGGGGCACGCCCACCACCGCGCTCTCGGCCACGCCGGGCATCTCGTTGATGTAGCCCTCGATCTCGGCCGGGTAGACGTTGTAGCCGCCGCTGATGATCAGGTCCTTGCTGCGGCCCACGATGGTCACGTAGCCCAGCGTGTCGACCTTGCCCACGTCGCCGGTCTTGAAGAAGCCGTCGGGCGTGAACTCCTCCTTGGTCTTCTCGGGCATGCGCCAGTAGCCGGCGAACACGTTGGGGCCGGTCACCTCGATGTTGCCGATCTCGTCGCGCTCGCAGTCCCGCGGCGGCTTGCCGTCTTCGTAGGCCCGCACCCGCAGCTTGACGCCCGGCAGCGGAAAGCCCACCGTGCCGCCGCGCCGCGCGCCCTGCACCGAGGTGTAGGGGTTGGAGGTGAGCATGATGGTCTCGCTCATGCCGTAGCGCTCCAGGATGGTGTGGCCGGTGCGCGTCTGCCAGTCGTTGAAGGTCTCGATGAGCAGCGGCGCCGAACCGCTGATGAACAGGCGCATGTTGTCGCAGGCCGCCAGGCTCAGCGTGGGCTCGGCCAGCATGCGCACATAGAGCGTGGGCACACCCATGAAGACCGTCGCCTCGGGCAGCTTGGCGATGACGCGCTTGGGGTCGAACTTGCCGAACCAGAGCATCTTGCTGCCGTTGAGCAGCGCGCCGTGGATGGCGACGAACAGGCCGTGCACATGGAAGATGGGCAACGCATGCAGCAGCACGTCGCCGTGCGTCCAGCCCCAGTAGGTCTTGAGCACCTCGGCATTGCTGCGCAGGTTGCGGTGCGACAGCATCGCGCCCTTGCTGCGGCCGGTGGTGCCGCTGGTGTAGAGGATGGCCGCCAGGTCGTCGTCGGCCTTGCGCACGATCTCGTGCTCGGCGCTGCAGGTGGCCGCATGGCCCAGCAGCGTGCCGGTGCGGTCGTCGTTCAGCGTGAACACCCAGCGCGTGCCCGCCGTCTTGGCGATGGGCTCCACCCAGTCGAGGGTGGCGCTGGTGCACACCACCACCTCGGGCTCGGCGTTGCCGATGAAGTACTCCATCTCGGCACGCTGGTAGGCGGTGTTGAGCGGCAGGAACACATAGCCCGCGCGCAGCGTGGCCAGGTACAGCAGCATGGCCTCCACCGACTTCTCGACCTGCACCGCCACCCGCGCCCCCGGCTTAAGGCCCAGGCTGCCCAGCAGGTTGGCGATCATGGCGCTGGCCCGCTCCAGGTCGCGCCAGGAATAGGCCAGGCCGTCATCGGTTTCGACGGCGATCTCGTCCAGGTCGTGCGGGAAGGCGGCGCGCAGCGCGGCAAAGAGGTTGGCGTTGGGCGTGGAGCTCATGAAGGGCGGAAGACGAAGGGGCGGTTGGAGGGGGAGGGGTTCTTGGGCAGGGGCCGAGTATTCCCGGATTCAGCCGAAGCGGGGCGGCCTTTTGGCGAGAAAGGCGTCGATGCCCTCGCGGTGCTCGGCCGTGTCGGCGTAGTCGTAGGCGCCCGACAGCAGTTGCTTCATCTCGCCCGCGGCCAGGGCGCGGAAGGTGGCTTTGTGCAGCCGGGCGGCCTGTGGTGCCAGGTTGGCGATGCGCTGGGCATGGCGCCAGGCAGCGTCGGGCACCTCGGCATCGGGCAGCACATCGAGCAGGAAACCCGCCGCGAGCAGTCGCGGTGCCGAATGAACGCCGGCGGCCAGCAGCATGTCGCGCGCCAGGGCGTCACCGATCTGGCTGCGCACCAGCGCGGCCTCGCGCGGCGCCATCGGGAAGCCCAGCTTGGCGATGGGCGCGCCGAAGCGGGCGCCGGCGCCCGCCAGGCGGATGTCGCAGCAGCTGGCAATCTCCAGCCCTGCGCCCATGCAGGCGCCCTCGATCTGCGCCACCAATGGCACCGGGCAGGCCAGGAGCGCCGCCAGGGCGCCCCAGACCTCCTCCTCGTGGAAGTGCCGCAGGCTCGCCACGTCGTAGCGGAAGGCCGGGTACTCGGAGATGTCGCCCCCGGCGCAGAAGGCGCCGCCCTCCCCGCATACCACCACGCAGCGCACGCTGGCGTCGGCCGCAAGGCCCTCGGCGGCGGCCCGCAGCGCGTGCCACATGCCGCGCGTCATGGCGTTGAGCCGGCCGGGGTTGCGCAGCGTCAGGGTGGCGATGGCGCCTTCACGCGCCAGGTCGATCGCATCGTTCTTGTCGCTCATGGACGGCGAATCTATTCGAGTTTGGCCCCCGAGGCCTTGACCACCGCCGCCCAGCGCTTGACCTCGGCCGAAACGAACTGGCCATAGGCCGCGCCGGTCAGGTTGGGGATCTCCGAGCCGTTGCTGGCCCAGATGGTTTTGAGCTCATCGGCAGCCAGCGTGCGGCGCATATCCTCGGTGATGCGCGCGGCCAGTTCGGGCGGCGTGCCCTTGGGCGCCCACAGGCCGTACCAGGTGGTGACGGTGTAGTCGGGCAGGCCCGACTCGCTGGCGCTGGGCACGTCGGGGAAGGCGGCATTGCGCTGCGCGCCCGAAACCATCAGCGCCTTGATGCGTCCGGCCTTGATGTGCTGGGCCGACGAGCCCAGCCCGTCGAAGCCGCAGTCCACGTTGCCGGCGATCAGGTCCTGCAGCATCGGGCCGGCGCCGCGGTAGGGGATGTGGGTGATGAAGGTGCCGGTCTGCAGCTTGAACAGCTCGCCGGCGAGGTGGTGTGACGTGCCCGCCCCCGCCGATGCGTAGTTGAGCTTGCCGGGGTTCTGCTTGGCGTAGGCGATGAATTCCTTGATGCCCGGCTGCGTGACGCGCCGCGGGTTGACCACCACCACCTGCGGCACGTTGGCCAGCAGCATCAGCGGCACGAAGTCGCGCTCGATGTCGTAGTCGAGCCTGGGGTAGATGGCCGGCGCGATGGCATGGTGCACGGCGCCCATGAACAGTGTGTGGCCGTCGGGCGCACCCTTGGCGGCGATGCTGGCGCCGACGGTGCCGCCCGCGCCCCCGCGGTTGTCGATCACCAGCGTGTGGCCGGTCGCCTTGGTGAACTGCGCTGCCAGTGGCCGCGCGAAGGCATCGGTGCCTCCACCGGCCGGGAAGGGCACGACCAGCGTCACGGGCCGGCTGGGCCAGGTGCTCTGCGCGCGCACGCCGGCGCAGGCGGCAGCGGCGCCGGCCGCGGCCAGGCGCAGCAGGCTGCGCCGATGGATCGGTTGGGGGGTCATGGCTTGTCTCCGTCTCTCGTCTTGGATGCGCCGGGGCCGGCGGCGCTTATGGAATGGGATCGGCCCGAATTTCAGACAGGGCTCAGAGGAGCAGCCCCTCGATGTCGCCCGACAACGGCACCTTGCCGTCGGCGAGCGAAGCGCGGTGCTTGTCCAGGCGCTTGAGGTCGTACAGGTAGTTGACCATCAGCCCCCAGGACTGCTTGACGCCCTTGGGCGACAGGTCGGCCGCCCAGTTGAGCCGCTCGACCCGCGCGCCGTTGCCGAGGTGGAAGCGTGCCACCGGGTCGGCCGGCTTGCCATCCTGGCCGACCCGACCCAGGTACTCGGCCGCCAGGTGCAGCAGCGTCTGACGCAGCGGCGAGCGCTCGCCCAGCGCAGGCGCATCGTCCAGCGCCGCCAGCAGGCGGTCGGCCGTGGGCGGCAGGCTGCCCAGATGCCGGCCCAGCGCCTGGGCCTGCTTGTCGGGCAGGCGCGGCAGCAGCGCGGCAGCCTGGCCGCCCAGCCATTGGCGCAGGCCCGGAATCGGCGAGAGGGTCGCGAAGTTCTTGAGCTTGGGGAATTCCTCGCGCAGCGTCTCCACCACGCGCTTGATCAGCGAATCGCCGAAGCTCACGCCCCGCAGGCCGGTCTGCGTGTTGCTGATCGAATAGAAGATCGCCGTCGAGGCCTTGTGCGCGGGCGCTGCGGTGGCGGCCTCGTCGAGCAGCGGCGCGATGGCTTCGCTGATGGCGTCTGTCAGCGCCACCTCCACGAAGATCAGCGGCACGCCGGGCAGCCTCGGATGGAAGAAGCCGTAGCAGCGGCGGTCGGTGTCGTCCAGCCGGTTCTTGACGTCGGACCAGCTCTTGATGTCGTGCACCGCCTCGTACTCGATCAGTTTCTCGATCAGCGAGGCGGGCGAATCCCAGCTGATGCGCTTGAGGTCGAGGAAGGCGACGTCGAACCAAGTGGAAAAGAGCTGCTCCAGCTCGGCGTCGAGCGCGGCCAGCCGGCGGTCCTTGCGCACGGCGGGCAGCAGCTCGGCCCGCAGCCCGACTAGGAAGCGCAGTCCTTCCTCGGGGATGGCGAAGCGCTGAAGCAGACGGGCCCGGGGCGACGCCGAGGCGCGGCGCAGCCTGGCCTCGGCCTGCGCCTGCTCGGGCGAGCCGGACTCGGCGGCTTCGTATTGCTCGCGCGCGGTGCGCAGCTTGGCGCCATCGGGGGCGAAGCATTCGGCCATCAGCAGCCAGACGTCACGGCGCTCGTCGGCGGTCAGCGCCTGGTAGGCCGTCATCACGGCATGGGCGCGGCGGCCGGCTTCGACCTCGCTGGTCCGGCTGTCGGTCACGCCCTGCAGCTCTTCGAGCAGGCGCCGCAGCGCGCGGGGCGGCAGGGCCTCGCCATGGCGGCGCAGCGTGGCGGCCATGCGTTCGCTCAGGGTGCGGGGCGGGCGGCTGTCGCCCGACGGGGGTGCCGCGTGCCGGGCAGGCGCCGGGTCCTTGGCCGGCGCGCCAGGACGCAGCATCGAGACACCCTTGGACAGCCAGTCGGGTGGGGTTTTGCTCATCGGATTCACAAATTTGATCAACCGGGACAACGCGAGGGCCCGGGCCTGCGTTGTGCTTTGATGCCAGCGGCGCACGCCGACGGGCACCCTCTTTGTACACCGTGACCGAGCTTTCCCATTCCCCCACCGACACCGCCCGGGACGCGACGCGACCTGTTCCTACAGCAGCCGTCGCCCTCGGCTGGCAGCGCGCCAAGCCCTGGGTGATCGCTGCCGCGGCCGTGCTGCTGTGTCTGCTGCTCGCCGCCGCGCTGCGCGGCCTGGCCAACGAGGTGCGCTACGACGACGTGATGAAGGCCATTGCGGGCACCCACGAGCTGGACATCCTGCTCGCGCTGATGGCCACCGCGGCCAGCTACCTCATCCTGACCGGCTACGACTTCTCCGCACTCGCCTATGCCCATGCCCGGGTGAAACCCGGCACGGTGTTGCTGACCTCCTTCACGGCCTATGCGCTGTCCAACACCATCGGGCTTGGCCCCCTGACCGGCGGGGCCGTGCGCACGCGGCTGTACACGGCGGCGGGGCTCAAGGCACACCAGGTGGCGCAGGTAGTGGTGTTCAACGCGGCGGCCTTCGGCCTGGGCATCACGGCCTTCGGCGCGGTGGCCCTGCTGTGGGGGGCGCCCGAGGTGGCCGACCTGGTGCGCCTGCCGGCCGAGCTGCTGCAGGCCGGCTCGGCCCTCGTGCTGATCGGCGTGGCCGTGTTCCTGGCGCTGTGCCGCCGCCAGCGCAGCCTTCAGCTCGCCGGCCGCTGGCGGCTGCGGCTGCCGCCGGCCGGCCTGGCGGTGCGGCAGCTGGTCATCTCGGCCTTCGAACTCACGGCCTCGGCCGCCGCGCTGTGGTTCCTGCTGCCGGGCGAGCGCATCGACCTGCCGGCCTTCACCGCCTTCTATGCCATCGCCATCGTGGCGGGCATCATCAGCCACGTGCCGGGCGGCGTGGGCGTGTTCGAGGCGGTGATGTTGATGGCCACCCGCAACGACGTGCCGGCCGAGTCGATGCTGGCCGCCCTCGTGCTCTACCGCGGCATCTACTACATCGTGCCGCTGGTGGCGGCCACGGCCCTGGTGCTGGGCTGGGAGCTGCGCAGCGGGGTGGGCACGCCCATCGCCCGCGCCGCCACGCGGCTGAGCCCGCGACTGCTGGCCGCCCTGACGCTGGTGGCCGGGCTGTGGCTGATCGCCTCGGGCGTGACGCCCTTCACCGAAGACGCGCGCGAGTTGCTGGCCACGCTCGACGTGCCGCTGCCGCTGGTGGAGGCCTCGCACTTCCTGGGCAGCGTGGCCGGGCTGGGGCTGCTGCTGGTGGCGCGCGGGCTGTTCCACCGGCTCGATGCGGCCTGGTGGGCGGCGCTGGTGCTGGCCGTCGTCTCGGCGGTGCTGGCCCTGCCCAAGGGCATCGCGCTGCATGAGGCCGGCCTGCTGGCCACGCTGGCCGTGCTGCTGGTGGTCTCGCGCAAGCAGTTCGACCGCCGCTCGTCGCTGCTGTCGATGCGGCTGGAGCCCGGCTGGCTGATCGGCCTGGGCGCGGTGTTGGCGGCCTCGCTGTGGCTGCTTTTCTTCGCCTACCAGGAAGTGGCCTACAGCCATCGGCTGTGGTGGCAGTTCGAGCTGGACGCGCAGGCGCCGCGCTCGCTGCGCGCGCTGCTGGGCGTGGCGCTAGCCGGCATGGCCTACGGCCTGTGGCAGCTGCTGCGCCCGCCCGTGGGGCATGCCGCCGCGCCCACGGCCGAAGACCTGGACCGCGCCGCCGCCATCGTGGCCGCCAACCCGCGGGCCGAAGCCTGCTTCGCGCTCACCGGTGACAAGCACCTGCTGTTCTCGCCCTCGGGCCGCAGCTTCCTCATGTACGGCAAGCAGAACCGCTCGTGGATCGCGCTGTACGGCCCGGCGGGCGACAAGGCCGAATGGGCCGAGCTGGCCTGGCGCTTCGTCGAGATGGCGCGCACCCACGGCGGGCGGCCGGCCTTCTACCAGGTGCGCCCGGCCAGCCTGCCGCTGTACCTGGACTGCGGCCTGCAGGCCTTCAAGCTGGGCGAGCATGCGCACATCGAACTGCCGCAGTTCGACCTCAAGGGCGCCAAGCGCGCCAACCTGCGCTCGGGCATGAACCGGGGCGAGCGCGAGGGCCTGGTGTTCGAGGTGATCGAGGGCGCCGCGCTGGAAGCCGCCCTGCCCGAGCTGCGCGCCGTGTCGGACGCCTGGCTTTCGCGCCAGAAAACGCGCGAGAAGGGCTTCTCGGTCGGCCGCTTCGACGAGGAATACCTGCGCCGCCTGCCGGTGGCCGTGGCCCGGCGCGAGGGCCGCATCCTGGCCTTCGCCAACCTGCTCGTCACCGCGCCGGCCGAGGAGGCCGCCGTCGACCTGATGCGCCACCTGCCCGATGCGCCGCCCGGCACCATGGACTTCCTCTTCGCCAAGGTACTACTGCACCTGAAGGACCGCGGCTTCCAGCGCTTTGCGCTGGGCATGGCGCCCATGGCCGGCATGGCCGAACGCCGCCACGCGCCGCGCTGGCAGCGGCTGGGGCGTCTGCTCTACGAGCATGGCGAGCGCTTCTACAACTTCCGCGGGCTGCGCAGCTTCAAGGACAAGTTCGAGCCCGTGTGGGAGCCGCGCTACCTGGCCGCGCCCGGCGGCGTGGCACCGCTGTGGGTGCTGCTGGACCTGGCCGCGCTGATTGGCGGCGGCACCAAGGGCGTGATCGGCAAGTGATGCCGCGCTGCCCGCTTTTGATTTCCTTCGCATGACATTGCCGACCTCCTTATTGCGCCGCGCCCTGGCGGCCGCCGCCTCGGGCCTTCTGATGGCCTGCGCCGCCATCGCCCAGCCGTCCGTCCCCGTGCCCGCCGGCGGCACCTTGCCCCAGCCGGCCAAGCGCATCACCCGCGAGATCTTCAAGGACGTGCCGCTGTACCGCCCCGCCGGAGCGGTGCAGCAGTTCGTGGTGCTGCTGACTGGCGGCGACGCGCCCTCGCCACGCGACCTGCGCCTGGTGCAGGCCATGACCGCCCAGGGCGCCATGGTGATCGCCGTGCCCGGCCTGGGCTTCTACCGCAGCCTCGCGGCGGTCAGCCAGCAGTGCGTGCACGGCCCTGGCGCGCTGGAGAACTTCGCGCGCTTCGTGCAGGCCGGCGAGAAGCTCCCCACCTACATCGAGCCGATCCTGGTCGGCACCGGCCAAGCCGGGGCGCTGGCCTACGGCCTGCTCGCGCAGTCGCCTGCGGACACCTACACCGGCGCGCTGTCGCTGGACTTCTGCCCGCGCCTGGCACTGCCGCTTCCGATGTGCGGGGACGAGAACTTCCGCAGCCGTCCGGTCGCCGGCGAATCCACGCAGCCCGGCCGTCCTGCGCAGACGCTGCGGCCGCTGGAGCCCGCCTTCGACCTGCAACCCGCCAAGCGCCTGGCCGGCGCCTGGACGGCCATGGGCGCGGATCCGCGTGCCGCGGCCTGCGCCGCGGGTCCGCAGGCGCCGGCCGCCTTCACCGCCCAGGTGCCCAATGCCCGCTGGGTCGCGCCTGCCGAGGCCCAGTTGGCCGACGCACTGCCGCCCGGCTTCGACGCAGCATTCGCGCAAATGGCCGCGCAGCGCGCCGGCCTCGCCCTGCCGCCCAGCCAGCTGGCCGACCTGCCCGTGACCGAAGTGCCGGTGCAGGGCCCGGGCAAGCGCTTCGCCGTGCTGGTGTCGGGCGACGGCGGCTGGGCCAGCATCGACAAGCGCCTGGCCGCCGCCCTGGCCAAGGACGGCATTCCCGTCGCGGGCCTGGATTCGCTGCGCTACTTCTGGACCCGCCGCACGCCGGAGGGCGTGGCCGCGGACCTGGACCGGCTGATCCGCTACTACGCCGCCCGCTGGGGCCGCAGCGAGGTCTTGCTGCTGGGCTATTCGCAAGGCGCCGACGTGCTGCCCTTCGCCTACAACCGCCTGCCGGAGCGCACCCGCGCCAGCGTCAAGCTGCTCGGCTTGCTGGGCCCCGGCGAGAAGGCCGCCTTCGAATTCCACGTGAGCAACTGGATCGGCAAGAGCGGCGACCAGCCGATCGCCCCCGAGGCGAAGCGCCTGCCCGCGGGCCTCACGCTGTGCGTCTACGGTACCGAGGAGAAAGCCGATTCGCTCTGCCCCCGGCTGGATGCGACGCAGGCCAAGGTGCTGCCCATGCCGGGCGGCCACCACCTGGGCGAGAACTACGAGGACCTCGCGGCCAAGGTGCTGCAGGCGGCACCGCCCTTGCGCTGAAAGCGGTCAGCGCATGCGCTGAGGACGGCTGCTTGGCCGCATGCGCCCCGACCGCCGCGCCTTGGGGCGCCGCCGCCTTCGGTCGTCGCGACGCCGGACCGGCCTGCATCACGACAATCGCCGCCCATGTCCGACCGCCCCGCCCGCAAATCCGGCAGCGCCCGCCGAGCCGCCCAGCCCCGCCCGCTGCCGGTGGACGAGGGCCTGGGCCCGAGCTGCGTGGCGCTGCCGCCCGGCGACTGGGCGACGGTGCTGGCCTTCCTGGCTGAACGCTTTCCGATGGTGCCGCGTGCCGACTGGCAGGCCCGCATGGCCGCCGGTCGCGTGGTGGCCGGCGACGGCAGCCCGCTCGACGCGCACACACCCTACCGCAAGGACCTGCGCGTCTGGTACTACCGCGAATGGGCCGACGAGGCGCCCGTGCCCTTCCAGGAGACGGTGCTGTTCCGCGACGAGCAGCTGGTGGTGGCCGACAAGCCGCACTTCCTGCCCGTCATGCCCAGCGGCCGCCATGTACGCGAAACGCTGCTGGTGCGCCTGAAGCAGCGCCTGGGCCTGGACACGCTGGTGCCCATCCACCGCATCGACCGCGAGACCGCTGGACTGGTCGTCTTCAGCGTGCAGCCGGCCACGCGGGGCGCCTACCAGCGGCTGTTCGCCGAACGGGCGGTGCGCAAGCAGTACGAGGCCATCGTGCACTGGCCGCCGCCCGCGCCGCTGCCGGCGGTCTACCGCAGCCGGCTGGCCGACGTCTTCATGCGCAGCGAGACGGTGCCCGGCGAGCCCAACGCCGAGACCGCCATCGCCGTGCGCGAGGTGCGCGGCGACGTCGCGCTGCTCGACCTGGCCCCGCACACCGGCCGCAAGCACCAGTTGCGCGCGCATTGCGAGGCGCTGGGCGTGCCGATCGTGGGCGACGGCATCTATCCGGTGCTGCGGCCGGAAGGGGCGGACGACTGGCAGGACCCGCTGCGGCTGCTCGCGCGCGGCCTCGCCTTCGATGATCCGGTGACCGGAGAGGCACGCGCGTTCCGCAGTGCGCTCTCCCTGGATTGGCCGTCCGCGGACTGAGCGGCATCGGCCATCGAAAAGTGGCCAGATCCGTGGGCTGATTGTCCTTGTGGCCACGCGCGCGGGGGCCCACACTTCCCGCCATGCCCGCCGCCGCCTCGCCCCGCACCATTGCCTGCCTGCTCTATGCCGACTGCATGAGCCTGGACGTCACCGGCCCGATGCAGGTCTTCGCCACCGCCAACGACGTGGCGCAGCACGGCCATCGCCGGGCGGCGCCGTACCGGCTGCAATTGCTCGCCGAGACGCCTGTGCCCGTCGCCACGTCCGCCGGCATGCGCCTCGTGCCCGATGACGCCTGGCCCACCGTGGCGGCTGACGACATCGACACCTTGCTCGTGCCCGGCGGCGACGGCGTCATCGCCCAGCGCGGCAACGCGGCGCTGCTGGACTGGCTGCGCAGCGCCGAGCCCCTGGTGCGACGCCTTGGCTCGGTCTGCTCCGGGGCGCTGCTGCTGGCCGAGGCCGGCCTGCTCGACGGCCGCCGCGCCACCTCGCACTGGTCGCGGCTGGCCCAGCTGCGCGAGCGGCATCCGGCCGTGCAGGTGGAGCCCGACTGCCTGCACACCTTCGAACCCGGCAGCGTGCAGGACGGGCATGTCTTCACCTCGGCCGGCGTGACAGCGGGCATCGACCTTGCCCTGGCGCTGGTGGAGGCCGACCTGGGCCGGCCGATGGCGCTGGCCGTGGCGCGGCAACTGGTGATGTTCCTGCGCCGGCCGGGCGGGCAGGCGCAGTTCAGCGCCCTGCTCGCGCCCGAGCCGCGCCGCACGCCCCGTCTGGCCGCGCTGCTCGACTGGCTGCCCGGCCAGCTCGGCGGCGACCTGTCGCTGGAGCGCCTGGCGGCCCAGGCCTGCCTGCCGCCGCGCACGCTCACCCGCGCCTTCCAGAAGGAGCTGGGCACCTCGCCCGCCCGCTACATCGAGCGACTGCGGGTGGAGACGGCCAGCGCCCTGATGGCCCAGGGCCAGGCCTCGGTCGCCACGGTGGCCCGGCTGTGCGGCTTCGGCCATCCGGAGAACCTGCGCCGCAGCTTCCACAAGCACTACGGCGTAGGGCCGCAGGCCTGGGCGGAGCGGTTCGGCAGCGGCGTCGTCGATCCGGCGCGAGCCAGCGCCTGACCCGCCTCCCGGCCTTGCCGGCTATGGCCCCTCCCCCTCTGGGGGAGGCTGGGTGGGGGCCGCGCGCGCTCACGACGTGCCACCCGACCGAACTCCCACCACCGCAACCACCACCCGCCATGCTCACCCTGCTCCGCACCCACGCCAGCCTGCGCCTGCTCTTCATTGGCCAGGCGCTCTACTGGTCCTGCTCCATCATCGGCATCGCCCTGACCGCGCTGGTCGGCGCCCGGCTGGCGCCGCTGCCGTGGCTGGCGACGCTACCGCTCGCGCTGCTGGTGGCCGGCAACCTGGTCGCCGTGCGACCGCTGGCGGCGGCCATGCAGCGCCACGGCCGGCGGCGGGTGCTGGTGGCCGGGGCGCTGGTCGGCGTGGCGGGCGGGCTCACGGCCTGCATTGCCATCGTGGCGGACAGCTTCGCGCTCTTCGGCCTGGGCATTGCGGGCGTGGGCGTGTACCAGGCTTCGTCGGCCTATTACCGCTATGTGGCGCTGGAGGCAGTCGAGGCCGAATGGCGCGGCCGGGCCGCCGCCTGCGTGCTGGCCGGTGGCGTGTGCGCGGCCGTGTTCGCCCCGTCGCTGGCGCTCGCCGCACGGCATTGGCTGATCACGCCCTTTGCCGGCGCCTATCTGGCCATCGCCGGCTTGGCCGCCGTCGCCGCCCTGCTGCTGACCCGCTTGCCGGAAGTCGCAGCGGCCACCCCCGCGGCCGGCCAGGCGTCCGCGACCCGCTGGCGCACGCTGCTGGCCCGCCCCGCGCTGCGCGCCGCCATCGTCATGACGGGGGTCGGCCACGGGCTGATGATCCTGGTGATGAACGCCACGCCGCTGGCCATGGCGGACTGCGGCTTCGCCGTCGAATCGTCGGCGCGGGTGATCCAGTGGCATGTGCTGGGCATGTTCCTGCCCGCCTTCTTCGCCGGCGCCCTGGTGGACCGGCATGGCAGTCGCCGGGTGGCCGCCGTGGGCATCGCCGTGCTGGTGGCCAGTGCCGCGCTGGCCCTGTCGGGCGTGGCCCTGGTGCAGTTCGCGGCCAGCTCGCTGCTGCTGGGCATAGGCTGGAGCCTGATGATCGTGGCCGGCACCACGCTGTTGACCGAAGCGCATGCGCCGTCGGAGCGGGCCGGCGCCCAGTCGCTGATGGAATTCGCCAACGGCGGCACGGCGGCGGCGATGTCCTTCGCCTCCGGTGCGCTGCAGTCGGGCATCGGCTGGACGGCGATCAATGCCGCGATGCTGCCGATGCTGGCCGGGGCCGCCTGGCTCCTGTGGTCGACCCGGCCGGCGCTGCTTCGCCCGGCCTGAACCGGCTCAGGCGTTGGCCAAGCGCGGTTGCTTCGGCGCCGTGGCGTAGAGCACGATGCCGGCCAGGATCATGGGCACGCACAGCCACTGGCCCATGCTCATGTTCAGCGCCAACAGGCCCAGGAAGTCGTCCGGCTCGCGGAAGTACTCGGCCACGAAGCGCATCACGCCATAGCCCATCAGGAAGACGGCCGACACCCGACGCTCCAGCCGCGGCTTGCGCGCATACAGCCACAGGATCACGAACAGCAGCAGCCCTTCGAGCAGGAACTGGTAGACCTGCGACGGATGCCGCGGCAGCATCGAGCCGCTCTGCGGAAACACCATGCCCCAGGGCAGATCCGGCGATGAGAAGCGGCCCCACAGCTCGCCGTTGATGAAATTGCCCACGCGGCCCGCCGCCAGGCCCGTCGGCACGCAGGGCGCCACGAAGTCCATCAGCTGCCAGAAGCGCCGCCCGCGCGCCCGCGCGAACCACGCCATCGCGGCAATGACGCCGATCAGCCCGCCATGGAAGCTCATGCCGCCGCGCCAGACCATGAAGATCTCCAGCGGGTTCGACAGGTAGTAGCCCGGCTTGTAGAACAGGCAGTAGCCCAGCCGGCCACCCACGATCACGCCCAGCACGCCGAAGAAGAGGATGTCCTCCACGTCCTTGCGCGTCCAGGCCGCGCTGCCGGTCATCGAGGCGTAGGGCTCGTGCCGCAGCCGGCGCGTGCCCAGGAAGAAGAACAGACCGAATGCCGCAAGGTAGGTCAGGCCGTACCAGTGCACGGCAAGCGGGCCGATCTGCAGGGCGACCGGGTCGATATGGGGGTACATCAGCATGGCGCGCATTGTGCCCGCCGCCCCATGGCGAGGCGCTGACGCGCCGTTGCGAATGCGTCTGATCGGCTGCCGCATCCGCATGCAGAACGCGGCGTGGGGGGCATTGCCCGCGTGCGCTTCGCCAAAGCAGAGCACGGGCGGATACTCGCGGCGTTTTTGTCTTCGAAGAATCACACCATGCAGGGCAACCCCCAAGTCATCGACTACCTGAAGGACCTGCTGCGCGGCGAGCTCGCCGCTCGCGACCAGTACTTCATCCATTCCCGCAACTACGAAGACCAGGGGTTCGGTCGCCTGTACGAGCGCATCAACCACGAGATGCAGGAAGAGACCGAGCATGCCGACGCGCTGATGCGCCGCATCCTGATGCTCGGCGGCCGGCCCGACATGAGCCCCAAGGCCTTCACCCCCGGCCTGACCGTCGAGGAGATGCTGCGCAAGGACCTCGACACCGAGTACGAGGTGCGCGACGCCCTGCGCAAGGGCGCCGCCCTGTGCGAGAGCGTGGGCGACTACGTCAGCCGCGACATCCTGGTCGCCCAGCTGCACGACACCGAGGAAGACCATGCCTACTGGCTCGAGAAGCAGCTGGGCCTGATCGACAGGATCGGCCTGCCCAACTACCTGCAGTCGCAGATGGGCGAAGGCGACTCCGCCACTTCGGCCGGCTGATCAGCCGGCCTCGCCGGCCTCGGCCCGCGTCCGCAGGAAGCGGACGAAGCGCGCCAGGGCCGGTGGCTGCCGCTCCGCCAGCCACACCAGGCTGGTTTCGCAGGACGGCAGCGTCACCTTCTTCCCCCCTCGCTCCCTCAGTTCCTCCGCCCGCCGGTAGACCACGCCAGCCCGGCTGAAGGCCGTCACGCTGGCCGGCACCCAGGCCACGCCGAGGCCACCCGAAACCAGGTTGACGATGGTCTGCATCTGGATCGCCTCCTGCGCCACGCGTGGGCGCCGGCCATGGGCGGCATAGAGCTGCATCACCGCGTCGTGCACGCCGGGCAGGATGCGGCGTGGGTACAGCACCAGCGGCTCGTCCATCACCTCGGCAATGGCCGGACGCGCCTGCTGCGCCAGGGCTTGGGCGGCCGGCAGCGCCAGCACCAGTGGCTCCTGGGCCACCGCCAGCCGGGCCAGCCCGGCCGGCGCGGCGCCGGGCGGATGCAGCAGCAGGCCGGCATCGATGTCGCCGCGGGCCAGGGATTCCAGCTGCACGTCGCCGGTGGCCTCGACCAGTTCCAGCGCCACCTGCGGGCTGTGGTCGCGGAAGTCACGCACCCAGCCGGGCAGCCGGTCGAAGCCGATGGTGGAGACGAAGGCCAGGCGCACCCGCCCCGCCTCGCCCGAGTCGGCCGCCCGCGCCCGGGCCGGCAATGACCGCGCCTGGGCCAGCAGAGCCCGCACCTCGGGCACCAGCGCCTCGCCCGCGGCCGTGAGCGCCACGCGCCGGCGCGTGCGGTCGAAGAGCTGCACGCCCAGCGCGCGCTCGAGCTGGGCGATGGCCTGGGTAACGGGCGGCTGCGTCATGTGCAGCCGCTGCGCCGCGCGGCCGAAGTGCAGTTCCTCGGCCACGGCCAGGAACTGCCGCCAGGCGCGCAATTCGATCAGGGCCTCTTCCTTCATTCGTCCAGCATATCAATCCGTCCGCCAAATAGGATTGGAAGCAATCACACGCCGCACCGAGAATGCCGCCCATCCCACGAACCGCGGAGACTTCCCCCATGGCTACCCCACCGATCAAGATCAACCGCCGCAGCGCCAACATCACCGAAGGCAAGAGCCGCGCGCCCAACCGCTCGATGTACTACGCCATCGGCTACGAGGCGGACGACTTCGCCAAGCCCATGGTGGGCGTGGCCAACGGCCACAGCACCATCACGCCCTGCAATGCCGGCCTGCAGAAGCTGGCCGACGCGGCCGTGGCCGGCATCGAGGAAGCCGGCGGCAACGCCCAGATCTTCGGCACGCCCACGATCTCCGACGGCATGGCCATGGGCACCGAGGGCATGAAGTACTCGCTGGTCAGCCGCGAGGTCATCAGCGACTGCATCGAGACCTGCGTCCAGGGCCAGTGGATGGACGGCGTGCTGGTGGTCGGCGGCTGCGACAAGAACATGCCCGGCGGCATGATGGGCATGCTGCGCGCCAACGTGCCGGCCATCTATGTCTACGGCGGCACCATCCTGCCGGGCCACTACAAGGGCCAGGACCTGAACATCGTCAGCGTGTTCGAGGCCGTGGGCCAGAACGCCGCCGGCAACCTGAGCGACGAGGACCTGCTGCAGATCGAGCGCCGCGCCATCCCCGGCACCGGCTCCTGCGGCGGCATGTACACGGCCAACACCATGAGCTCGTCCTTCGAGGCGCTGGGCATGAGCCTGCCCTACTCGTCGACCATGGCCAACCCGCACGACGAGACGCAGAACTCGGCCAAGGAATCGGCCAAGGTGCTGATCGAGGCCATCAAGCGCGACCTCAAGCCGCGCGACATCGTCACCCGCAAGGCCATCGAGAACGCCGTGTCGGTCATCATGGCCACGGGCGGCTCCACCAATGCGGTGCTGCACTTCCTGGCCATCGCCCATGCGGCGGGCGTGGAATGGAGCATCGACGACTTCGAGCGCATCCGCCAGCGCGTGCCGGTCATCTGCGACCTCAAGCCCAGCGGCCGCTGGCTGGCCGTGGACCTGCACCGCGCGGGCGGCATTCCGCAGGTGATGAAGCTGCTGCTCAACGCCGGCCTGCTGCACGGCGACTGCATCACCATCACCGGCAAGACCATCGCCGAGACGCTCAAGGACGTGCCCGACGTGCCGCCCAATCCGGAGGTGATCCGGCCCATCGACAAGCCGCTGTACGCCCAGGGCCACCTGGCCATCCTGAAGGGCAACCTGAGCCCCGAGGGCGCCGTGGCCAAGATCACCGGCCTGAAGAACCCCGCGATCACCGGCCCGGCCCGCGTGTTCGACGACGAGCAGTCGGCACTGCAGGCCATCCTGGCCGGCAAGATCCAGGCCGGCGACGTGATGGTGCTGCGCTACCTGGGCCCCAAGGGCGGCCCCGGCATGCCCGAGATGCTGGCGCCCACGGGCGCGCTGATCGGCGCCGGCCTGGGCGAGAGCGTGGGCCTGATCACCGACGGCCGCTTCTCCGGCGGCACCTGGGGCATGGTGGTGGGCCACGTGGCGCCCGAGGCGGCGGCCGGCGGCACCATCGCGCTGGTGCACGAGGGTGACTCCATCACCATTGACGCCAAGACGCTGCGCCTGGAACTGAACGTGCCCGAAGACGAGATCGCCCGCCGCCGCGCCGCCTGGAAGGCGCCGGCCCCTCGCTACACCCGCGGCGTGCAGGCCAAGTTCGCCTTCAACGCGTCGAGCGCCAGCCTGGGCGCGGTGCTCGACCGCTTCTGAGCCTGCCGGGGCCGCTCTCCAGCGGGGAGAGGCCCCGGTCTTTCAGGGCTTGCGCCGCGCGCTGCCGCGGCGTGTGCCCAGGCCGAGCGCGTCGCGCTGGCGGTCGACGCGATCCTGCCGGCGGGCGTCATCGCGCTCCATGGCCCGGCGGGCGGTGTAGCCGGACCAATCGGCAAAAGCCCACCACAGCATCGCGGCCGGAAAAGGCAACAGTACGATCCACCAGGCGAGCCCGGCGAACAGGCCGACCTCGAAGTACTTCAACGCGATTGCCAACAACCCCACGACCAACAGCCACATGTTCCGCTCCTCGTTCCGACAGCCCGCCGCGCGCAGCACGAGCCAGATTGCAAACGACTGTAACGCCGTCGGCCGCCCTGCAGGCGCCGTGTCCGGCCAGCGATGGCTGATCGCCACACTCGGCCTGGCCGGCATCGCCGGCCTGATGCCGACGGCCCATGCCGACCTGGCGCTCGCCACCAGCAAGAACTGCATGGCCTGCCACACCGTGGACCGCAAGGTCATCGGGCCCGCCTTCAAGGACGTGGCGGCACGCTACAAGGACCAGAAGGGCGCGGCGGACATGCTGGCGACCAAGATCGTCAAGGGCGGCGCAGGCGCATGGGGCCCGGTGCCCATGCCGGCCAACACCCAGGTGAACGAGGCCGATGCGAAGAAGCTGGCCGCCTGGGTGCTGACGCTGAAGTGAGCCACGAACGGCTCTGGACCCTCAGGCCACCGGCCGCGTGAGGTAGACCGCCTCGCGCCCCACGATGGCGTCGCGCGTGGGCATGAACACGGTGCAGCCGTCGCAGGGCGAGACGATGCGCCGCTCGCCGTCGGTGGCGATCAGTTCGTCCTTGGCGAAGGTCTCGAAGCCCACCAGCGGGCGCTCGAAGCGGAATGCCTTGGTGTGCACCATGTGCGTCTCCAGCAGTTCGAAGCGGCGCTGCCGCAGCGGCGGCTGGCGACCCTCGCGCGGCGCGATCAGGCCGAAATGGGCAATGAAGTCGTGCGCCACCTTCGTGGCCAGGTCCGCCGCGGACTGCGCGAAGTGCTGGCCGCACTCCACCACCAGCGCGGTCTGCGGCCCATCACCGTCGACGCCATGCCGTCCGTACTGGATCAACGGCGTGCCCGAGCCCAGGCCCTGCGGCATCACCAGATGCACCGACGGCAGGCCCAGCGCCAAGGCGACGGCGGCATTGCGTGCATAGGCGGGGTAGACCCAGAAAGGCTGCACGTCCTGGCTGGTGGAGTGGATGTCCAGCACATGGTCGGCGGCATCGACCACGGCGCGCAGTTCGCGGGCGCGGCGCAGCTCGGGGCTGTCCTCGGCGCCGTCGAGCATCTCGGCCGACCAGATGCGGTTCATGTTGTGCACCAGCTGCCGGCTGTCGAAGGGCCGCTCGATGTCGAAGCTCTCGTAGGCCGCGACGTTGGAGAAGCTGATCGTCAGCGTGCCCTTGACGGGCCGCACGCCGCTGTCGAGCAGGTGCGTGGCGGCCACCATGCCGCAGATCTCGTTGCCGTGGGTCAGGGCGTTGACCAGCACGTGCGGGCCGGGCTGGCCCGATTCGAAGCGGTGGACATAGTCGATGCCGGTGTTGCCCTGCCGGTAGGCGGACAGGTCACGCGGCAGGACCTCAAATGAGGGAGTAGGAGCGGTCATTCAGCCATTGTGGCGAGGCCGGCGCTTCGGCGCTGGCCGGTCGCGACAGGCCGGGCACGACAGGCCGGGCGCCGCCTGGCGTCGAGCCGCTACTCGATCGCCAGGTCCAGCCGCGAGACCAGCGCGCGGGTCTGCGCGTTCATGCCCACCACCTCCACGGCGCTGCCGTGCTTGCGCAGGCGCTGGCATACCTTGTCCAGCGCGTTGACGGCGGTGATGTCCCAGAAATGCGCGTCGGTCAGGTCGATGCGCACCGGCCGGCCCTCGATGTCGCGGATGTCGAAGGCGTCCACCAGCATGTCGGCCGAGGCGAAGAACACCTGGCCCGCGACGCGGTAGACCATCGCCCCACCCTCTTCCGCCGGCTCGACCGCGATCAGCCGCGCCACCTTGAAGGTGAAGAACACGCCGCTCAGCAGCACGCCCACCGCCACGCCCGCGGCCAGGTTGTCGGTGAGCACCGTGACCACCACCGTCGCCAGCATGACGACGCTGGAGAGCTTGGGATGCCGCCACAGCGCGCGCGCCGAGCCCCAGTCGAAGGTCGAGGCCGACACCATGACCATCACCGCCACCAGCGCCGCCACCGGCACCTTCGACACCCAGGGCTTGAGCAGCACCATCAGCACCAGCAGGAAGGCGCCCGCAAACAGCGTCGACAGCCGGCCGCGCCCGCCATAGCGCACATTGCTGACGGTCTGGCCGATCATTCCGCAGCCGGCGATGCCGCCGAAGAAGCTGGCCGCGACGTTGGCCAGGCCCAGGCCGGTGGCCTCGCGGTTCTTGGCGCTGGGCGTGTCGGTCAGCTCGTCCACCACGCTGGCGGTCATCAGCGACTCCAGCAGGCCCACCATGGCGATGGCCAGGGCCGGGAGCGCGATCAGCTGCAGCGTCTGCCACGACAGCGGCACCTGCGGCACGCCGAAGCTGGGCAGGCCGTCGGGCAGCAGGCCCAGGTCGGCCACCGTCTTGAGCGGCAGGTTCAGCCATTGGGCCGCCAGCGTGAGCACCACGATGCTCACCAGCGGCGACGGCACCACCGTCGTGATGCGCGGCAGGCCGTAGATGATGACCAGCCCCACGCCCACCGCGGCCCAGGTCGCCAGGTTGGCGCCCACCAGGTGCGGCATCTGCGCCGAGAAGATCAGGATGGCCAGCGCATTGACGAAGCCGGTGCGCACCGAGCCCGACACATAGCGCATCAGCGTACCCAGCCGCAGCCAGCCGAAAAGCATCTGCACCAGCCCCGCCAGCACGCCGGCCGCGAACAGGTACTGCACGCCATGCGAATGCACCAGCGGCGCCGCCACCAATGCCACCGAGCCGGCCGCCGCCGACACCATGGCCGGCCGCCCGCCCGCGAAGGCAATCACGATGCTGATGACGAAGGAGGCGAACAGGCCGACGGCCGGGTCCACGCCCGCCACGAAGGAGAAGGCGATGACTTCCGGGATGAGCGCGAATGTGGCCACCGCGCCGGCCATGAGCTCGCGCGGAATGCTGGGCGCCCATTCGGCGCGGAAGGGGTGGGGGTGTCGGGACATCTGCTTCAGCCCTCCTCTTCGGCAGGACCGCCCCAGTTCTCGTCCTGCTCGATGGCATCCGCATCGCGCCCTCGGCCCCGTGCGCGCAGGGCAGCGGCGCGTTGGCGCTTGAGTTCGGCCTCGGCCTTGCGGCCTGCGGCCAGCCAGCCGAGGAACTGGTTGACCGTCTCCAGCGTGATGCGGCCGAGCACGCCGCCGCGCAGGTCGGTGAGCACCGCCTCGGCGGCCTTCTGCATGTCGATGCGGCCGCCGCCCAGCAGCGCGCCGCGCTTGCGGCCGATGGCTGCCAGGATGTCCTCGTCCGGCTGGGTGCACAGCGCGAGCTGGGCGTTGTCGGCCGGCAGCTTGTAGCGGGCCCGAAGCGGCTCGGTGTACTGGGCCTTCAGGTAGGCCAGCACGTCCAGCGCCACCGATTCGTCGTCGTAGGCGTTGCGACCGACGGCACCCGTGGCGGCCAGGCGGGTGCCGCTCTCGGGCACGATGATCTTGGGCCACAGCATGCCGGGCGTGTCGTAGAGGTAGAAGTCGTCGGCCAGCAGGATGCGCTGCTCCTGCTTGGTCACGCCCGCCTCGTCGGCGGCCTTGGCCTGGCGCTTGAGGCTCAGGGTGTTGATCAGGGTGGACTTGCCCACGTTAGGCACGCCGCAGATCAGCACCCGCATCGGCTTGGCCAGCCCGCCGCGGTTGGGCGACAGGCGGTGGCAGGCCTCGATGATGGCCGCGCGCTGGGCCGGCGGCGTCTGGCTCGCGTCCAGCGCGATGGCGCCGGTGGCCTCCTGCGCCTGGTAGTGGGCCAGCCATTCGGCGGTGCGGACCGGGTCGGCCAGGTCCTGCTTGTTCAGGATCTTCAGGCGCGGCTTCTTGGCCGTGATGGCCGCCAGCGCCGGGTTGGCGCTGGAGCCGGGCAGGCGCGCGTCCAGCAGCTCGATCACGACGTCGGTGGTCTTCATCCGCTCGGTGATGGCCTTGCGGGTGGCATGCATGTGGCCGGGAAACCATTGGATCGTCATGGCAGCAGTCGGTGCGTGGGATTCGTAAGAGGGCGGCGGCTGGGGCGCGCAGGCCTGCCAAGGGGCGGGGCCGAAGGCGTGGCGCGGCGGCGCGCCACGGTGGCGGAGGGGCCGGATTGTCGCCGCTTGCCGCCGGCCCTGCCCTCTTGCACGCATTGGCCTTGGCCTACGCCAGTCCGGCGCGGCCTGCGGCACAGTGCAAATTCGCCTCAACGGCTGGGACGGCGCCCTGCCCTCCCGCCCTCACCGACAAAGGAGCCCCCTTTCATGCAGATCCAGGTCAACACCGGCAACGGCATCGAGAACAAGGAATCGCTGGAGCGCTGGGCCGACGCCGAACTGCGTCAGCACCTCCATCGCTTCGCCGGGGAAGTCACCCGTGTCGAGGTGCACCTGAGCGACGAGAACGCCGCGCGCGGCGGCCAGGCCGACAAGCGCTGCACCGTGGAGGCCCGCCTGGCCGGCCATGCCCCCATCGCCACGACCCAGGACGCTCCCACGCAGGACGAGGCCTTCCGCGGCGCGCTGGACAAGCTCAAGCGCGCACTGGACAGCGCCATCGGCAAGCGGACCGACCACCGCGACCGCACCACCATCCGCACCGCTGGCGCCGACGCCGGCCTGGACGGTTGAGCACTGACGCGCCAGACGTAGTGGCCCCGGGGCGCCACGTCTGGGAATTCGCCCGCACCGGCGGTGTCGATCAGGTTCTTCTGCGCCACGGGCAGGACATCGCCCGCATCGGCGAACTCGACCGCAAGCTCTGGGTGGCCCTGGCCTGCCCGGTGCAGGGCCTCGAATTCGACAGCCGCACCCTGGCACTCATCGACACCAATGACGATGTGCGAATCCGTCCCCCTGAACTGATCGCCGCATGCGAATGGGTGTGTCGCGAACTGCGCGATCCGCAACTGCTGATTGCCGGCGGCGACACCCTGTCGGCCGACGACATCGCCGAAGCCAGCGCGCTGCAGGCGGAATGCCGCCGCATCCTGCGGATCGTCGGCAAGGACGAAGGCGCCGCACTTACCCTGGACGACGTGACCGGGCGCAGCGAGCTGCTGGCCTCGCTCCGGTTCAACGGCGATGGCGTGATCACGCCCGCCACCGCACAGGATGAGGCCATCAGCGCCGTCATCGACGACATCATCCGGACCCAGGACGGCGTGATGGACCGCAGCGGCACGAAGGGCATCCAGCGTGCACAGGCAGAGGCCTTCTTCGCGCAGGCCCACGCCCTGATGGACTGGCAGGCCAAGGCCGTGAGCGACGACGCCACCATGCCGCTCGGCGAAGCAACGCTGGCCGCCGCAGCCGCCCTCGATGCGGTCGAGGCCAAGGTCGACGATTTCTTTGCCCGCTGCAATGTGGCGGCCTTCGACCCGCAGGCGGTGCCGGCGCTCAACCCCGCCGCCGCGGCCTACGACGTGCTGGCAGGCAGCGCCATCGACACGCACTCGCCCGCGCTGGCCGCCCTGCCCCTGGCGCCGGTCGCACCCGGCCGGACGTTGCCGATGGCCGGCCGCGTCAATCCAGCTTGGGCCGATGCGCTGGCCAAGCTGCGCGAGCGCGCGGTCGCGCCCCTGCTAGGCACTGCGCTCGAGGCGATCGACGAGGGCCAATGGGCCCTTCTTCGTGAACGGCTTGCCGCCTGCCGCCGCTGGCTCGCGAGCCGCCCGCCGACCCGGTTGGGCAATGCAGCCGACACCCCGCCCGAGCGCCTGCAGGCCTGGCTGGCCGCGGAGGCCGCGGTGCTGGACCTGCTGGCGCGGGACGAGGCCGAAGAGGCGCACAACAAGCGCCTGGTCGACCTGGAGCGGCTGCTGCGCTTCAAGCGCGACCTCTACCGGCTGCTGCGCAACTTCGTCTCCTTCGAGGACTTCTATGCCCGGCGCGGCGCCATCTTCCAGGCGGGCCGCCTGTACCTGGACGGCCGCAGCTGCGACCTGGTGGTGCGCGTGGCAGATGCCAAGAAGCACGCCATGCTCGCCGGGCTGGCCAAGACCTGCCTCGCCTACTGCGAATGCACGCGCGGCAAGGACAAGATGACCATCGTGGCCGCCTTCACGGCCGGCGACACCGACTTCCTGTTCGTGGGCCGCAATGGCGTGTTCTACGACCGCGAAGGCCGCGACTGGGACGCGACCATCACCCAGATGATCGAGAACCCGACCAGCGTGGCGCAGGCCTTCGTCGCGCCCTACAAGAAGTTCATCCGCCTGGTCGAGGAGCAGGTGGCCAAGCGGGCCGCAGCCAGCGAAGCCACCGCCCAGGCCAGCCTGAGCAGCGTGGCGACCACGGTGGCCACCGCCGACAAGGCCGTGCCGCCCGCCACCGCCGGCCAACCTGCAGCATCGCCCAAGCTGCCAGGCCGCATCGATGTGGGCACTGTGGCGGCGCTCGGCGTGGCCATGGGCAGCATCAGTGCAGTGCTGGTGGCCATGTTCACCAAATTCGTGGATCTGGGGCCGTGGATCCCCATCGCGCTGGTGGGCATGGTGGTGGCCATCTCGGGGCCCAGCATGCTGATCGCCTGGATCAAGCTGCGCCAGCGCAGCCTGGGGCCTATCCTGGATGCGAGTGGCTGGGCCATCAACGGCCGCATGAAGGTGAGCGTGCGCCTGGGCGGATCGCTTTCGAGGATGGCCAAGTTGCCACATGGCGCCAAGCGGGTGCTGAAGGACCCGTATGCCGACCGCAGCAGCGGCTGGCTGGTGGGTCTGGGCGTGCTGCTGGTGGTGGGGGCGGCCACGGTATGGGCATGGCGCTCGGGCTGGCAGGAGGCGCATCTGCCGCAGCCCGCACAGCCGGCCATCAACGCGCCAGCCGTCGGCGCGCCCGCGCTCACGCCGAACAGGTGATCTCGCCTGACCGTCCTGGCTGCGCCAACTCGAAGCCGGAGTGCGGTGCTTCGACAGGCTTCGCGCGAACGGTCTTGAAGAGCGCGCCCCTCAGCGGTGGGCGGCCATCGCTTGGCTGACCTCGTTGGTGCCCTGGGCGGAGCCGCTTTGCGGCACCTGCTCGCCATTGCGGTCGGTCACTTCGGCCAACCGCGCGGCCAGTTGCTCCGGCACCACTTCGCCCAGGCCCAGATGCACGCCTTGCGTGAGCGTGATGTGCGCGGCCTCGAAGGTGCCGGCGCCGGCGCACAGCACCGTGCGGGTGGGTGCCGATTCGTGGGCCAGCACCAGCATGGCCGGCACCACGGCCTCGGGCTTGAGGGCATCCAGCACCTCCTGGGGCATGAGTCCCTCGGTCATGCGCGTGGCGGCCGTCGGCGCCAGGCAATTGACGTGGATGTTGTTCTTGGCGCCTTCCAGGCTGAGCGTCTGCATCAGGCCGACCAGGGCCATCTTTGCGGCGCCGTAGTTGCTCTGGCCGAAATTGCCGTACAGACCCGACGACGAGCTCGTCATCACGATGCGGCCGTACTTCTGGGCATTCATGATCGACCACACGGCCTTGGTGCAGTGCACGGCGCCCATCAGGTGCACGTCCACCACGAGGCGGAAGTCGTCCAGCTCCATCTTGGCGAAGCTCTTGTCGCGCAGGATGCCGGCGTTGTTGACCAGCACGTCGACCCGGCCCCAGGCGTCCGCCGCCTGCTGCACCATCGCCTGCACGGCCGCGAAGTCGGTCACCGAAGCGCCATTGGCCAGCGCGTCGCCGCCCATGTCGCGGATCTCCTGGGCCACCCGCTCCGCGGCGGTGGCGGAGCCACCCTGCCCGTCCACCGCACCGCCCAGGTCGTTGATCAAGACCTTGGCGCCGCGACGCGCCAGCGCCAGCGCATGCTGGCGGCCCAGGCCACCGCCGGCGCCGGTCACGATGGCCACGCGGCCGTGGAAGTCGAGGGTAGGAGTGGTGGTCATGCGCGCGATCCTTTCAGGGGCTGTCTCGTTTCAAGGCAAGAAGACGCGCACTGTACCGGCCGCAAGCGCCGGGCCCTGTCGCCCACGCGGACGCACGCGGCAGCGCCTCACCGGCGCCGCCGTCGCACCCGGGCTCAGAGGCGTGATTCGTAGCTGACCGGCGCCGCGGGCGCGGCACCGAGCGGCGTCACGGCGACAGGCGCGCCGGCCGTGCCCACGGCGGCACGACGGTCCAGCCGGTCTTCCAGCTGGCCAATGTGCGCGGCGAGCGTGTTGTCGGCCTGTTCGGCGCGCTGACGCAGCGTGGCTTCCAGCTGCTCGATGCGGGCCAGCACGGCGGCATGGCGCTCACCGTTGCGGGCCATGTGCGTGTTCTCCTGGCTTTCCAGAAAGTTGCGCAGTTCGGTGAAGCGGCTGGCCTCGGCCTTGTCGGCCAGTTCGCGCTGGGCCTGCAGTTCCTTGGTGTGGCGGCGGGCATCCACCAGCACGGTGCCCTGCAGCCACAGCACGTAGGCCAGAAAGAAGGCAGCCAGCAACACAGTCAGCCCCAGCATCACGAGACCGAGCGGGGCCGTCACCGTGGTCACGCCCAGGGACATGACCGTGGGCGCAGACAGCGTGCCCCAGTTCAGCGCAGCAAGGGCCGCGATGACGAGGGCGATGACGAACAGGACGATGGAGCGCAGACCCATGGGGCTTCCTCTCGATGAGTTTGGAAAACCCCGTCTTGTACCGTGAGGGCGGCGAGCGGCGTTGTCGGCGCGTGGCGACGACCCCTGTGGGGCCAGACCGGCACTTCGCTGCCAAGCGCAGACAGCGGACCATCGGCGACGCGACCACCGCGTCACCGGCCCAAGGCTGGCTTCAGCCGACGCGGCCGTAGCGGTCGGAGAAGCGGACGATGTCGTCCTCGCCCAGGTAGGCGCCCGACTGCACTTCGATCAGTTCCAGCGGAATCTTGCCGGGGTTCTCGAGCGCGTGGATCACGCCCAGCGGGATGTAGGTGGACTGGTTCTCGGAGAGCAGGATCTCCTTGTCCCCGATCTGCACCTTGGCCGTGCCCGACACCACGATCCAGTGCTCGGCGCGGTGGTGATGCATCTGCACCGACAGCTTCTCACCAGGATTCACCGTGATGCACTTGACCTGGTAGCGATCGCCGTGGTCGATGGAGTCGTAGGCGCCCCAGGGCCGGTACACCTTGCGGTGGGCGGACGCCTCGGAGCGGCCGTCGGCCTTGAGCTTCTCGACGATCTTCTTGACGTCCTGCACCTTGGACTTGCTGGCGACCAGCACGGCGTCGGCCGTCTCGACGACCACCACGTCCTGGATGCCCAGCACCGACACCAGTCGGTGTTCGGCATGCACATGGCTGTTGCGCACCTCGTGCGCCACCACGTCGCCGCGGAAGGCGTTGCCCTGCGCGTCCTTGGCGCTGACTTCCCACACGGCGTTCCAGGCGCCCACGTCGCTCCAGCCGGCGCGCAGCGGCACGACGACGGCCTTGTCGGTCTTCTCCATCACGGCATAGTCGATGGAATCCTCGGGCGAGGCGGAGAAGGCCTCGGAGTCCAGTCGCACGAAGTCCAGGTCCTTCTTGCCCTTGGCAACAGCCTCGCGCGCCGCCTTGGCGATGGCGGGCGCAAAGCGCTCCAGCTCCTGCAGATAGGCCGAGGCCTTGAACAGGAACATGCCGCTGTTCCACAGGTGGCGGCCGCCTTCGAGGTAGCCCTGCGCGGTCTGCAGGTCGGGCTTCTCGACGAAGGCCTGCACGGCCATGGGCGCCACCGGCGCGGCGGCATCCATGCGGTTGGCCACGCTGATGTAGCCGTAGCCGGTCTCGGGCGCCGTCGGCACGATGCCGAAGGTGACGAGCTTGCCCGCGTCGGCGGCGGCCAGGCCGGCGCGCACGGTTTCGTGGAAGGCGGCGGTGTCGGGAATGGCGTGGTCGGCGGCCAGCACCAGCAGCACCGGGTCCTGCCCGTCGGCCATGGCGGCGACTGCGGCGGCAGCGATGGCCGGCGCCGTGTTGCGGGCCACGGGTTCCAGCACGATGGCCTGCGCCGTCAGGCCCTTCTCGCGCAACTGCTCGGCCACGATGAAGCGGTGGCCTTCGTTGCACACCACCAGCGGCCGGATCGGCTGGCTGCCGTTCAGGCCCGCCAGACGTGCGACCGTCAGTTGGAACAGCGTCTGCTCTTCAGTGAGCCCCAGGAACTGCTTCGGGTAGCCCGCGCGCGACAGAGGCCAGAGACGCGTGCCGGAGCCGCCGGAGAGGATGACTGGGATCATGGTGGTCAAAGCAAAAAAGGAAAAGAGGTCTTGTTGTTGGGTGGGTCAGTGGGCAGCTTTGCGCCCGCTCTGCCAACGCCAGACGTCGGCGCACATGGCGTCGATGTCGCGACGGGTCTGCCACCCGAGCAATTGTCGTGCGAGCGCAGGATCGGCCCAGTACTCGGCCACATCGCCCGCACGGCGCGGCGCCATCTTGAAGGGGATCGGCTTGCCGCAGGCCCGCTCGAAGGCATGGACCAGATCGAGCACCGAAGCAGGCCGCCCCGTGCCCAGGTTGACGGTCAGCAGGCCGGGCTGGCGGTCCAGGTAATCGAGCGCGGCCACGTGGCCTTCGGCCAAGTCCATCACATGGATGTAGTCGCGCACGCCCGTGCCGTCGGGCGTGGGGTAGTCGTTGCCAAAGACATTGAGCTCTGCACGCTGTCCCACCGCCACCTGCGCCACATAGGGCATCAGGTTGTTGGGGATGCCCTGCGGGTCCTCCCCGATCAGGCCGCTTTCGTGGGCACCTACAGGGTTGAAGTAGCGCAGCCGCGCCACGCGCCATTCGGGCTCGGCCGCGCACAGGTCGGCCAGCATCTGCTCCATCATGGCCTTGGTGTGGCCGTAGACATTGGCGGGCCGGAAGGGGAAATCCTCGCGCACCGGGACGGTGTCAGGGTCGCCGTACACCGTGGCAGACGATGAGAACACCATCTGCCGGACGCCGACTTCCTTCATCGCCTGCAGCAGCGTGACCGTGCCGGCCACGTTGTTGTCGTAGTAGCGCAGCGGTTGGGCCATCGATTCGCCCACCGCCTTGAGTGCAGCGAAGTGGATCACGGCCGTGATGCCATGCTCCTTGAGCACCTTGCGCACCAGGGCCTCGTCACGGATGTCGCCTTCGACGAAAGGCACCTCGCGGCCGATGATCTGGCCGACCCGCGTGAGTACGTCGGGGCGACTGTTGTCGAAGTTGTCGAGGACGAGGAAGGGCCGGTTGGCCGCGGCCAGTGCGACGCAGGTGTGCGAGCCGATGAAACCGGCGCCGCCAGTGACGAGGATCATGAAGCGTTGGAGCCTGTGAATATGTCTTGCCAGAACGCAAGGACGAAGGCTCGGATTGTTGCCGAGGCGGACAGGCGACCGTTGTCAATCCGCATCACCCGCGCAGGATGTTGGAAACAATTAGTGAGGCTGCTCCAGCACACGCCAGAACGCAGCCCCTCTGGCAGCGCCCTCAGTTCGTCTGCGCCAGCTGCTCCAGGATCGCCGGGTTCTCCAGCGTCGAGGTGTCCTGTGTGATCGCCTCGCCCTTGGCAATGCTGCGCAGCAGGCGGCGCATGATCTTGCCGCTGCGCGTCTTGGGCAGGTTGTCGCCGAAGCGGATGTCCTTGGGCTTGGCGATGGGCCCGATTTCCTTGGCGACCCAGTTGCGCAGTTCGTTGGCGATCTGCTTGGCCTCTTCGCCCGTGGGCCTGCCGCGCTTGAGCACGACGAAGGCACACACCGCCTCGCCCGTCACGTCGTCGGGGCGACCCACCACGGCGGCCTCGGCCACCAGGTCGGTCTTGGCGACCAGGGCGGATTCGATCTCCATCGTGCCCAGGCGGTGGCCGGAGACGTTCAGCACGTCGTCGATGCGGCCGGTGATGCGGAAGTAGCCCCGGTCCTCGCTGCGCACGGCGCCGTCGCCGGCCAGGTAGATGGTGCCGCCCATCTCCTCGGGGAAGTAGCTCTTCTTGAAGCGCTCGGGGTCGTTCCAGATGGTGCGGATCATCGAGGGCCAGGGCCGCTTGATGACCAGCATGCCCCCGGCGCCGTTGGGCAGGTCCTTGCCCGTCTCGTCGACGATGGCGGCCATGATGCCCGGCAGCGGCAGCGTGCAGGAGCCCGGCACCAGCGGCGTGGCGCCCGGCAGCGGCGTGATCACGTGGCCACCCGTCTCGGTCTGCCAGAAGGTGTCGACGATGGGGCAGCGCTCGTGGCCGATGTTCCGGTGGTACCACATCCAGGCCTCGGGGTTGATCGGCTCGCCCACCGAACCCAGGATGCGCAGCGACGAGAGGTCCCAGTTCTTGGGGTGCACCTTCTCGTCCGACTCGGCCGCCTTGATCAGCGAGCGGATGGCCGTGGGCGCCGTGTAGAAGATGCTGACCTTGTGCTTCTCGATCATCTGCCAGAAGCGGCCGGCGTTCGGGTACGTGGGAATGCCCTCGAACACCACCTGCGTGGCACCCGCGGCCAGCGGGCCATAGGCCACGTAGGTGTGGCCGGTGATCCAGCCGATGTCGGCGGTGCACCAGAAGACGTCCTCGGGCCGGATGTCGAAGGTCCATTCCATCGTCATCTTGGCCCACAGCAGGTAGCCGCCGGTCGCGTGCTGCACGCCCTTGGGCTTGCCGGTGGAACCCGAGGTGTAGAGGATGAAGAGCGGATGCTCCGCACCCACCGCCACCGGCGGGCAGTCGTCGCCTTGCCCCTGCAGCGCCTCGTCAAAGGTCTTGTCGCGGCCTTCGACCTTGTTCCAGGCCGAGGGCGTGCGCTCGTACACCAGCACCGTCTTGAGCGTGGTGCAGCCGCCCAGGGCGATGCCGTCGTCGACGATGGCCTTGAGCGGCAGCTCCTTGCCGCCGCGCAGCTGGTAGTTGGCCGTGATCACCGCCACGGCGCCCGCGTCGATGATCCGCTCGTTGAGCGCCTTGGCCGAGAAGCCGCCGAACACCACGCTGTGCGTCGCGCCGATGCGCGCGCACGCCTGCATGGCGACCACGCCTTCCACGCCCATGGGCATGTAGACGATCACGCGGTCGCCCTTGCCGATGCCCTGCGCCTTGAGCGCATTGGCGAAGCGGCTCACGCGCGAGAGCAGCTCATTATACGTGACGTTCGTGACAGTGCCGTCGTCGGCCTCGAAGACTATGGCCGTCTTGTTCTCGACCGGGGTGCCGATGTGGCGGTCGAGGCAGTTGGCGCTGGCGTTGAGTTCGCCGTCGTCGAACCACTTGTAGAAGGGGGCATTCGACTCGTCGAGCGTGCGGCTGAAGGGCTTGCTCCAGTTCAGGTGATCGCGCGCCTGGCGGGCCCAGAAGCCGTCGAAGTCGCGATTGGCCTCGTCGCACAGGGCCTGGTAGGCCGCCATGCCCGACACGCGGGCGCCCTGCTGCGCCTGGGCGCTGGGCTCGAAGACGCGGTTTTCGACGAGCACGGATTGGATGGTGGAAGCCGAGCTGCTGCTGCTCATGGTCTTGTCTCCTGAGGGCCGGTGGGCCCGGTCTTGAATGCCGAAGGGGGAACGCGGCGTACTGTCATGCGGGCGTCTTACGAGGCTCTGACTCTAGCGAACCCTGTCAACTCAGCCCGCAGTCAGGGAGTTCTTAGAATCCCGCTCCCTCTCGCAGCGCGTCGCTTCCGGCGCTGCTGCTCATTTTTTCATCATGGCCGACCTCAACGACCCCACCCCGCCCGCGCCCGTCAAGCGCACCTCTCCCCTGCGCCCCCTGCCCAACCTGATCTTTGCCAGCCGCTGGCTGCAATTGCCCCTGTACCTGGGCCTGATCGTGGCGCAGGCGGTGTACGTGGTGCACTTCCTGGTCGAGCTGCTGCACCTGGTGGAGGCTGCCTTCGGCAACCAGAACGCGCTGCAGGCCCTGATCACCAGCATCGGCTACAAGACCACCGCGCCCATCACCACGCTCAACGAGACGGTGATCATGCTGGTGGTGCTGGCGCTGATCGACGTGGTGATGATCAGCAACCTGCTCATCATGGTGATCGTGGGCGGCTATGAAACCTTCGTGAGCCGCATGAACCTCGAAGGCCATCGCGACCAGCCCGAATGGCTGAGCCACGTCAACGCCTCGGTGCTCAAGGTCAAGCTGGCGATGTCGATCATCGGCATCAGCTCGATCCACCTGCTCAAGACCTTCATCAACGCTGACAACTACACCGAGAAGGTGCTGATCGCGCAGACGGTGATCCACGTCGCCTTCCTGCTTTCGGCGATGGCGATTGCGTACACCGACAAGCTGATGAGCAGCGCGGCGTCGCATAGCAAGAAGAACGGCGGGCACTGAGCGCCTGTCGCGCCGCAAACGGTCTGCGGCAAAGACAAACCCGCCCGAGCGAAAGCCGGCGCGGGTTTTTTACTGCATGCGGCCGGCAGATCCGTCGCCCCGCGGGCCAACCTTTCATCATCCGCCTGCTGCCCTGCTGCGACATACCGCATATGGCGGATGAAATCGCCCAACCCACTGTCCAGAATCGCCGCGCATCCCCAGTCAAGCATCGCACGCGCCATGACGCTCTCCCGAGCGTTCGCCGGCGCGGCCTTGCGGCCGAAGGCGCGTTCATATTCATCGACAGGAGGGCAACATGGGCTACGAGAACGTTGGCAAAGTCTGGAGCACGAATTCCTTTGCGCAGTACCTGCACACGCTGGAACGGCCGGCCTGGTGCAAGGCCATCACCCTTCACCACACCGGCTCGCCCAGCTTGGCCGACCGCCCCAAGGGCTTGCTGGTTCAGCACATCCACAACCTGCAGCACTTCTATGCGGAAGACAAAGGGTGGAGCGCCGGCCCCCACCTGTTCATCGACGAGGACGAAATCTTCGGCATGAGCGACCTGCGCAAGCCGGGTGTGCATGCCGTCAGCTTCAATCGCCTTGCCATCGGCATCGAAGTCCTCGGCAATTACGACGTGGAAGACCCTCTCTCCGGACGCGGGCTTGCCTGCTGGAAGACCGCCGCCGCGGCGGCCTCGGCCTTGATGGACTGGCTGCAATTGACGCCTACGGCGGACACCGTGCTTTTTCATCGCGACGATCCGCAGACCACCAAGAAGTGCCCAGGCCGCAAGGTGGAGAAAGCCTGGGTGCTGGAGCTGATCGCCCAGTCCGGCCAGGCGCCGGCCGCCGCCCCACCCAACCCGCCAGACCCGGGCTTCGCCTGGAACCAGTGGCAGTACACCGCGGGTCGGTGGTGCGTGCCTGTGCACGACTTCCTGGTGGCCAGCGGCCGACCGTCTGCAGAAGTGCGCGACAAGCTCAGGTCGGTGGCTGGCGAGTTCTTCTACGGCAGCGAGCCGCTGGAAGGCGCCTATTACGTCAAGGCCGCCCAGAAGACCTGGGCGCCCTTGCAGGAAGTTGTGGAAGTGGCGGCGCCCTGAGGTCTGCCCATGACCGCCGCCCTAGCCGGTGTCGCTGCACCGTCGGTGCCACCGCACCCACCCTCCGCACAGTGCGCCCCACGCAGGCCACCGAACGCCAACACGGCCGACGCGCGCCGGCAGCTACCGCCACGCGCTCCACCCTAACGGCCGAGGGCCAGAACTTCTTCATCACACGCAAGACCGCCACGAGTAACGCCGCGCCGCCCACCGCACGCTTGTCCGCATCTTCGGCTGGTCGCCCGAGGCGGGGCACCAAGCGGTCCACCGCGCCCGGTGGTCGTGACCTACGCCTACCACGTGCAGCCGGCGCCACGCGCTTGGGATGCGGAGGCGCGCTGATCCTTCCGATACTGGCGCGTTAGGTGCAGGGAGATGGGCGCCTGCAGCTACGGAAAGCGTTTGTGCATCGGGTGGAAGCTCAGGTGCCGACGGGTAGCTGAGCCTCGGCCATCTGCCCAAATAAAAACGCCGACCGCAGGTGGGCTTGAAGGCGCTCACGCATCTATCGAAGAGGCTGCGGACTGTCGAGCCGTTCGGTGAACAACTGGAATGGGCTCGCCGCAGGCGGCTACGGCGCAACGGCAGCGAACCCCGCCTCAATTTGACAGTCTCCCTGCGGCAGCCTTGGGCCCGTTGCCACCGATAAGACCCATTGCCGCTTCGTAGAATACGAAGTGCCATCCGGGCCACAGTTGTTCACCTTCGCCCTTGGTCGAGCGTGAACGCGATCCACGAAGTGCCCTCTCGGGCCAACCCCTCTCTTCCATGACCACTTCTTCCAAGCGCATCTATGTCGCCGGCCATCGCGGCATGGTGGGTAGCGCCATCGTTCGGCATCTGCATGCCGCCGGCGAGGCCGACATCGTGATGAGAACCCATGCGCAGCTTGACCTCACGAACCAGGCGGCGGTCCGGGACTTCTTCCAGGCCGAAGGCATCGCCGAGGTGTACCTCGCGGCGGCCAAGGTCGGCGGCATCCACGCCAACAACACCTTTCCCGCAGAGTTCATCTACGAGAACCTGATGATGGAAGCCAACGTCATCCATCAGGCGTTCGCCGCAGGCGTCAAGAAGCTCATCTTCCTGGGGAGCAGCTGCATCTACCCGCGCATGGCCCCCCAGCCGATGAGCGAAGACGCGCTGCTGACCGGCACGCTGGAGTCCACCAACGAGCCCTACGCCATTGCCAAGATTGCCGGCATCAAACTGACCGAGAGCTACAACCGCCAGTACGGCGAGAGCCATGGCATTGATTACCGAAGCGTGATGCCCACCAACCTGTACGGCCCGGGCGACAACTACCACCCCGAAAACAGCCACGTGCTGCCGGCCCTGATCCGCCGTTTTCATGAAGCGAAGCTCAACAATGCGCCGAGCGTCACCATCTGGGGAACGGGAACGCCCAAGCGCGAGTTCCTGTATGTGGACGACATGGCTGCCGCGACGGTCCACGTCATGAACCTAGACGCAGAGACCTATCGCCAGCACACCAAGCCGATGCAAAGCCACATCAATGTGGGCTGCGGCGAGGACGTATCCATTTTGGACGTCGCCAAACTGGTGGCACAGACGGTTGGCTATAACGGCGAGATCCTGACAGACCCCTCGAAGCCCGACGGCACGCCGCGCAAGCTAATGGACGTTTCGCGTCTGGAAAAGCTGGGCTGGGAAGCGAGCGTGTCGCTGACGGACGGACTGCGCCTTGCCTACAAGGACTTTTTGTCCAATCAAAGTTTGCGGACGGCTTGAAAAAAAGGCGCTAAAAGCGCCTTTTTTATTTACAAGCGATCAGCTCAGTTTTCTACAGAAGTAGAAACCTTGTAACCCTCACGCTTCAACATCGCGTCGCGCTTGGCGGTTGCCAAGTCCGCAGCGACCATCTCGGCACACATTTCCTGCACGGTGATCTCCGGCACCCAACCCAACTTGTCCTTGGCTTTGGTCGGATCGCCCAACAAAGTTTCCACCTCAGAGGGCCGGAAGTAGCGTGGGTCGATGGCGACGATGGTTTGCCCCACCTTCAAGGCCGGTGCATGGTCACCTTCAATCTTCTCGACAATACCCCGCTCCTCCACCCCGGTCCCCTCAAAGCGCAGTGAGACCCCCAGTTCCGCAGCCGACCATAGGATGAATTGGCGAACGGAATATTGCACCCCAGTCGCGATGACAAAATCTTCGGGCTTGTCCTGCTGGAGCATCATCCACTGCATGCGGACATAGTCCTTGGCGTGACCCCAGTCGCGAAGCGCGTCCATGTTGCCCATGTAGAGGCACTGCTCCAGCCCTTGAGCGATGTTGGCGAGACCACGTGTGATTTTGCGCGTTACGAAGGTTTCACCCCGTCGCGGCGACTCATGGTTGAAAAGGACGCCGTTGCATGCGTACATGCCATAGGCCTCACGGTAATTCACCGTAATCCAATAGGCGTACAGCTTCGCCACCGCATACGGGCTGCGCGGATAAAATGGCGTAGTTTCCTTCTGGGGAATCTCCTGAACCAAGCCGTAAAGTTCAGAGGTACTGGCCTGGTAAAAGCGTGTCTTCTTTTCAAGGCCAAGGAATCGGATGGCCTCTAGCAGTCGGAGAGTGCCCATGCCATCGACGTCTGCGGTGTACTCCGGCGACTCAAAGCTGACTGCCACGTGCGATTGGGCACCCAAGTTATAAACTTCGTCTGGCTGAATTTGCTGCAGGATGCGCGTCAAGTTTGAACTGTCGGTGAGATCACCATAATGCAACTTGAGGCGTTGATGTTCTACATGCGGGTCTTCGTAAAGATGATCGATCCGCTGTGTATTGAACTGGGACGCACGCCGCTTGATGCCATGAACTTCGTAGCCTTTTTCAAGGAGAAACTCTGCAAGATACGAACCGTCTTGACCTGTAATACCGGTTATTAGAGCTTTTTTCATATTTTAAATTTTGACAATTTATTAACTAACTAATTTTTTGGCACTTATAAATCTACCTATAAACATGAAGGCCCCGAAGTGCAGCAGCAATTGCGGATGTTACATGCCACGGCGGTGTCCGTATGCGATTGCTGAACTAGACCTGAAGGGCTTCGCATGAGGGTAACTAGGGTGCTTCGCTTGCCACATGAGAGGGCTCTACGAGACTGTCCGTTGTTCAAAGTAGAAAAGTGTGAAGCTTAGCAGCACCCGTTTGCGACAATCAGAGGTTTCTTCACACACCGTTGTTTGATGACCCGACAATACTTCGGCACGGACGGCATCCGTGGCACCGTGGGCCAGCCGCCCATCACCCCCGACTTCGTGCTGCGCCTCGCGCATGCCGTGGGCCGCGTGCTCAAGCGCAGTGAGGCCCGGCCCACCGTGCTCATCGGCAAGGACACGCGCATCTCCGGCTACATGCTGGAGTCCGCCATGGAGTCCGGCTTCAATTCCGCCGGCGTGGACGTGCTGCTGCTCGGCCCGCTGCCCACGCCGGGCGTGGCCTACCTCACCCGCGCGCAGCGCGCCAGCCTGGGCGTGGTCATCAGCGCCAGCCACAACGCCTACCCCGACAACGGCATCAAGTTCTTCAGCGCGCAGGGCACCAAGCTCAGCGACGACTGGGAGGCCGACGTCGAGGCGGCGCTGGCCGAGGCGCCGGTGTGGGTCGATTCCGCCGGCCTCGGCCGCGCGCGGCGCCTGGCCGATGCGGCCGGCCGCTACATCGAGTTCTGCAAGAGCACCTTCCCCACGGACCTCAGCCTGCGCGGCCTGCGGCTGGTGGTGGACGCGGCGCATGGCGCGGCCTACCAGGTGGCGCCCAACGTGTTCCATGAGCTCGGCGCGGACGTGGCCAGCATCGGCGTGCGGCCCGACGGCCTGAACATCAACAAGGGCGTCGGCGCGACGCATCCTGGCGCGCTGGTGGCGGAGGTGAAGGCCCAGGGCGCCGACTACGGCATCGCCCTCGACGGCGACGCCGACCGGCTGCAGATGGTCGATGCCTCGGGCCGGCTCTTCAACGGCGACGAACTGCTCTACCTGATGGCCATGGACCGCGTCGCGCGCGGCCTGCCGGTCGAAGGCGTGGTCGGCACACTGATGACCAACAAGGCGGTGGAAGTGGCGCTGCGCAAGGCTGGCATCGGCTTCGTGCGGGCCAAGGTGGGCGACCGCTACGTGCTGGAGGAACTGGAGCGCCGCGGCTGGCTGCTGGGCGGCGAAGGCTCCGGCCACCTGCTGGCGCTGGACCGCCACACCACGGGCGACGGGCTGGTGAGTGCGCTGCAGGTGCTGCAGGCCGTCGTGCGCCGGGGCCAGGGCATGGCCGAGTTGCTGGCCGATGTCCAGCTCTTCCCGCAGAGCCTGGTCAACGTCCGCTTGGCGCCGGGGCAGGACTGGAAGGCCAACCGCGCCCTGGCCGAGGAAAGCGCCCGCGTGGAAGCCGAACTCGGCGACGAAGGCCGCGTGCTGATCCGCGCCAGCGGCACCGAACCGCTGCTGCGGGTGATGGTGGAGGCGCGCGACGCGGCACAAGCGGAAGCGCTTGCGAATCGAATTACTGCGACGATACCGTAAGCCACTATTGCATAGTCACTTATGATAAATCATGATCAGAAAAACAATTTCAATTTATTGAGATTTTTTTTCGCTACTTTAGTTATTGTGGCGCACGCCGCCGAATTAAAAACTGGCGACCGGAGTCAGGAATTATTGACAAATGTTTTTGGGACTATTTCCGCAGGTGAGTTGGCAGTTGACAGCTTCTTTGTTCTGAGTGGCTATTTAATTTTCAAGAGTTGGTCTAATAAGCCAATTCTAGTGACATTTTTAACAAGCCGGATTTTGCGAATCTACCCTGGATTTATTATTTCATGCATTTTCTGCGTTTTCGTGATAGGGCCAATTTACAGCACTGCCGGATACTTAAAAAGTATAAACTGGGCCGAGTTCCTTTTATCGCTTCTTAAACTGCGCTTGGCGGGAACGCCTGCAACTTTTCAGGGCACGCCTTATGCCGTATTAAACGGCTCATTGTGGTCGATCCCCTACGAATTCAAGTGCTACCTTCTAGTTTTAGCCACTGGGATTATGGGCATTTACTCGAGGAGGTTTGTGTGGCCCGCAGTATTTTTAGGATGTACCACAGTACATGTTCTAAACCGACTATCAATCTCCGATATTCCATTCGATCTCTATTTTCGCTGCGGAATGGCGTTCACAGCTGGCGGCTGTTTTTATATATATAAAGATGCAATAAAATGGACAAAAGTTTACGCCTGCATCTGCTTGATTTTTTTGTTGCTAATTTTGCCTGTAGCCCCCCTAGCGGAGCCAGCGGTTGTTACGCTTTGGGGATATTTAATTATTTACTACGCCCATAACGGCAAAAGATTGCTTGGTTTTAATAGGCTTCCAGATTTATCTTACGGTATATATCTATATGCTTGGCCCATAAATAAAATTATTCTCTGGCATTTTCCAACCATCAATCTCTACCTCTCGATGCTCATAGTTTTTCTATTGACAGTTCCTTTTGCAGCTGCAAGTTGGTACGTTATCGAAAAACCATCCATCGAAATAAAAAAAATAATTCAAAACAATAATGTTTTTTTCAATAGAAAAACCAAGAAAAAAAATATATCGGTTTCTGAATGAACACTCAGTAGAATGCGTGAATACCTAGTCGGCCCTGCAAAACCTCGCCACCCCGCATGAACACTGGATTCCTGGCGCCGTGCGGTGCACCGAATCCCCCAGGAATCGTTGTACAGCCAGCTGATTTCTGAGGGATTTGCATGACCGAGCGCAGCCACACGCCCGACTTCTTCCGCCCACGCCTGGCCGAGATGATCGACCTTCGCCACCCGCTGGCGGTGCTGGCCAGCCGGCTGCCCTGGGCGCAGATCGAAGCGGCACTGGCGCCTTACTTCGCACGCCGCGCACGCGCCGGCCGGCTGCTCGAACAAGACGATCTCTTCGGCCCCTCGCTGCAACTCGCCGGCACCGGTGTCGCCGCCGCAGGGCGCCCGCGCCTTCGCATCCGCCTGATGGCCAGCCTGCTGTAGCTGAAGCACGCTTTCAAGCTCAGCGACGAGGAGCTGGTCCAGCGCTGGGCCGAGAACGTCGTGTGGCAGTTCTTCAGCGGCATGACCTACTACGAGCCGCGCCTGCCCTGCGATGCCACCCAGATCGGCCGCTTTCGCGCCGCCATCGGCGAGGCCGGCGTGGAGGAACTGCTCAAGGCCACCATCGACACGGCCGTGTCCTCCAAGGCGATCCGGCCCGCCGAATTCGAGCGGGTGATCGTGGACACCACGGTGCAGGAGAAGGCCATCGCCCACCCGGTGGATTCGCGCCTGCTGGAGATCGCGCGCCACAAGGTGGTGGCCGCGGCCAGGCGTGCGGGCATCGCCCTGAAGCAGACCTTCGTCAAAGAAGCCAAGACACTGCGCCGGCGTGCTGGCGGCTATGCCCACGCCCGGCAGTTCAAGCGCCTGCGCAAGGTGCTCAAGCGCCAGCGCACGATCCTGGGCATCGTGCTGCGCGAGGTGCAGCGCAAGATCGGGCAGGTCAGCAGCGAAATGGCCGCAGTCGCCCTGTCGAATCTGCAAACGCTGGTGCAGCGCGCCGAGCGCATCCGCCGCCAGCGCCCCAAGGACAAGGACAAGCTCTATGCCCTGCACGCGCCCGAAGTGGAGTGCATCAGCAAGGTGCGACGTGAAGTCGCACACATCATTGTCTCGCCCGCTCACAAGGCTGGTGACGAGACCGGCCGTTCCGTCGGCCGTAGCCTACCTGTGCATGCGCTGCTGGTAACGGTGGCGTGTGAAGCCACGGGGACAACGTACCTGGCCCTCGGGCCCCGCTGGCTTCCGCGAGGAAACAGCGTCACCTGCCAGCATCAAGGCGGATGGGGTGCCAGGCTGAGTGGCATGGTCAACAGAAGTGAACTGCTGTATCGACCCAGTGAAAACCTGCTCAGGTGTTATCTTTGAAAGGAAGACACCGTGAGTACGTTGATGGAAGAAGAGATCAAGCGCTGGACGGCCAAGCGCAAGACGGCGTTGGTACTGGAGATCATCCAGGGCAAGACGAGCGTGTCGGAGGCGAGCCGTGCCTACGACCTGCCGCCCTCGGAGATCGAGGGCTGGGTGGAGGATGGTCGCAAGGGCATGGAGAACGCCCTGAAGGCGAACCCGCAGGATGTGCGTGAGCAGTACGAGCGCCAGCTCAAGGACCTGCAGGAGGCCTATGGCGAGGCGATGCTGGAGTTGCGTGCCCGAAAAAAATTGCAGTCCCTGCTGGGCGAGGACGAGAAGTGATCGAGACGATCCGCCAGGGACTGCAGGCCGAAGGCATCATCGTCTCGATCAGCAAGCTGTGCCGTTGGTTTGGCGTGCCGCGCCGCAGCGTGTATTACAAGCCGGTGAAGGCAGCACCGAAGCTGCAGGAGCATTTGGTCATGCCGGTCAAGGCCATGATCGAGGAGAACCCCTCATTCGGCTACCGCACGGTGGCGCACCTGCTCGGATTCAACAAGAACACTGTGCAGCGCATCTTCCAGCTCAAGGGCTGGCAGGTGCGCAAACGACCGGTAGGCTTTCGCCCAAGGATTCAATCGTTGCCTTCGGTGGCAAAAGCGCCGAACGAACGCTGGTCGACCGACATGTGCGGGGTGTGGGCGGGGCGTGATGGCTGGACGACGATGGCGCTGGTGATCGACTGCCACAGCCGGGAGTTGCTGGGCTGGCATCTATCGCGCAGCGGGAGATCGAAGACGGCGGAGTCGGCGCTGGAGCAGGCGCTGATCGCGCGGTTCGGCACGCTGGGCCGGGTGCCGACACCGTTGCTGCTGCGCTCGGACAACGGCCTGGTGTTCACCAGCCGCAGCTTCACGGCGCTGGTCAGGAGCTACGGGTTGCGCCAGGAGTTCATCACGCCGCACAGCCCCGAGCAGAACGGGCTGGTCGAGCGGGTGATCCGTACGCTCAAGGAGCAGTGCGTGCATCGACATCGATTCGAATCGCTGCAACACGCCAGCCGTGTGATCGGCGACTGGATCCATTTCTACAACCACCGGCGCCCGCACCAGGCGCTGAACATGAGGACCCCTGCTGAAGCGTTTGCATTAGCGGCATGACCTGAGCAGGTTTCGCTGGGTCAATACACTGCTGCAGGCATCGTTAGTCCGCCCTGAACAACCCGTAAGCCGTTGATCTTGCGCGAAGTTTTGCGGCTGGGTGGGCGCGGGATTTGCAAGGTATAGGCTCAGCAGAACCTGTTTTCTTGCAATTTCCACCGAGGATTTCCGATGGGCCCGAAGCCTTCGCAGCCGCAAACGGCCGAGCTGTTCCGTCCAAGGCTGGACGAGCAGATCAACATGAAGCACGCGCTGGTCAAGCTGGCGGCACTGATCGACTGGGCCGAGATCGAGCGCACGTTCGCGATCTCGTTCACCTCCGGGCGCGGCCGTCCCGCTTTGTCGGCGCGCCTGGTCGCCGGGCTGCTGTACCTGCAGCACACCTTCGATGCTTCCGACGAAGCCGTGGTCAACACCTGGATCGAAAACCCGTACTGGCAGTTCTTCTGTGGCGAGACCTACCTGCAGACCGAGGCGCCCATCGATCCGTCCAGCCTCACGCGCTGGCGCCAGCATGTCGGAGAAGAAGGTGTGGAAGCGTTGCTGGCCGCCAGCATCGACGCCGCCCGGCGTGGTGGCGTGATCCAGAAGGCCAGCGTGCAGCAGGTCATCGTGGACACCACGGTGATGCCCAAGGCCATTGCCCATCCCACCGACAGCCGGCTGCTCGACAGGAGCCGCCAGCACCTGGTCAGGGCCGCCGAGGACAACGGCCTGCGGCTGCGCCAGAACTACAAGCGCGTGGCGCCGCGCCTGGCCGCGCAGATTGGGCGCTACGCGCACGCCAAGCAGTTCAAGCGCATGAGAAAGGCCGTGCGCACGCTGCGCACCCGCGTGGGCCGCGTGCATCGCGAGGTGCAGCGCCAACTGCACGAGTTGCCAGAGGCAGCCAGAGCCCGGGTTCAGGATCTGCTGCAGCGCACCGGTCGCATCCTGACCCAGCGCACGAAGGACAAGAACAAGCTGTACGCCCTGCACGCCCCCGAAGTGGAGTGCATCAGCAAGGGCAAAGCCCGAACCCCTTACGAGTTCGGCGTGAAGGTGAGCATCGCCACCACGTTGAAAGAGGGCTTGGTGGTGGGCATGCGCTCCATGCCGGGCAATCCGTACGACGGCCATACGCTGGCCGAGACGCTGGAGCAGGTGGGCATCCTGACCGGCACGGACAGGCCGCCGGCGACCGCGATTGTGGACAAGGGCTATCAGGGCATGCAGATCGAGGGCGTGCGCATCCTGCGCTCGGCCAGAGGCGGGGCCTGAGCAAAACCCTCAAGGCCATGATCAAGCGAAGAAGCGCCATCGAGCCGGCCATCGGGCACATGAAGATGGACGGGCGCCTGGTGCGTATTTCGGCGATCGTGACCGCCCGTTCCGGGATCGTGACCGGCGATTTCGGGATCGTGACCGAGTGGACCGGTGCCGTGACCGGCGAGGTCTGAAGGGAATGAAAGGGTTGCGTATGACTGACCCGCGGGGCCATAGGCTGCCGGCCTTTAGCCGGAGCGCCGATGGCACCGCCAACGATGGACATACGCATGATCAAGGATGTATTGCGACTGAAGCTGCACGGCGGCCTGTCGCATGAAGCAATCGCCCGGAGCCTGTCGGTCTCCAAGGGCGTGGTGACGAAGTACGTGGCGCTGGCCGGCGCTGCGGGCCTGAACCGCTGGGAGGCCGTCGAGCCGCTGGGCCAGGCCGAGCTGGAACGGCGGTTGTTCGGCACCTCGGCCGAGCAGCGCCGCGTGGCCCAGCCCGACTTCGCCCGCGTGCACGTCGAACTGCGCCGCAAGGGCGTGACGCTGACGCTGCTGTGGGAGGAATACCGCGCCGCCCACCCCGGCGAGCGCACCTGGGGCTTCACCCAGTTCTGCGAGCACTACAAGCGCTACGCCAGGACGCTCAAGCGCTCCATGCGCCAGCAGCACCGCGCCGGCGAGAAGCTGTTCGTGGACTACGCGGGGCCCACCCTGGCACTGGCCGACGGCGCTCGCGGCCAGGTGTTCGTGGCGGCCCTGGGGGCGTCCAGCTATACCTTCGCCTGCGTGACGGCGGACCAGTCGATGCGCTCGTGGCTGGGCGCCATCGGCCGGGCGCTACGCTTCATTGGCGGCGTGCCGCAGATGATCGTGCCCGACAACGCCCGTGCGCTGATCGCCGAGCCCGACCGCTACGAGCCGCGCGCCAACGACACCGTGCTGGACTTCGCGCGCCACCACGACGTGTCGATCCTGCCGGCACGCCCCTACAGTCCGCAGGACAAGGCCAAGGTGGAATCGGCCGTGCAGGTGGTCGAGCGCTGGATCCTGGCGCGGCTGCGCCACCAGCGCCTGGCAGACGTGCGGGCCGCCGACCTGGCCGTCAGCGAGTTGCTGGCGCTGCTCAACGGCCGTCGCATGCAGAAGCTCGACGCCACGCGCGCGAGCCTGTTCGCCGCCATCGACGCCCCGGCGCTGCGGCCGCTGCCCACGCAGCCATGGACCTGGGCGCGCTGGAAGGCGGTGACGGTGCACATCGACTACCACGTCGAGGTCGAGGGCCATCGCTACAGCGTGCCGCACGCGCTGGTGGGCACGAAGCTGGAGGCCCGCATCGGCGATGCCCTGGTCGAGCTGATGCATCGCGGCGAGCGCGTGGCCGTGCATGCCCGCAGCGACCGGCGCGGCGGCTTCACCACGCGCGACGACCACATGCCCGCGGCCCACCGCGCCCACAAGGACTGGACGCCTCAGCGGCTGATCCACTGGGGCGCCAGCATCGGCGCGAGCACTGGCCGCTTCGTGACCACGATGCTCGAGCGCCACCGCCACCCCGAGCACGGCTACCGCGGCTGCCTGGGGCTGCTGAGCCTGGCCAAGCGCTACGGTCCGACGCGTCTGGAGGCCGCGTGCGCCAAGGCCATCGAGATCGACGCTGTCTACTACCGCCACGTGCGCGACATCCTGGCGCGCGGGACGGACCGGGTGTCCAGCGCCGGCACTGACGCACCAGCAGACGCCGCCTGGGTCAGCCCCGCCCACGACAACGTCCGTGGCCCCGGCTACTACCACTGAGCAGGGGGCGGTCGACATGTTGATCAACGACACGCTGCAACGCCTGAGCGAACTGCGCCTGGCCGGCATGGCCGCAGGTCTGCAGGAGCAGCTCACCAACAGCGCCTGCGCGGGCCTGGGCTTCGAGGAGCGCCTGGCGCTGCTGGTGGACCGGGAGCTGCATCACCGCCACGACAAGCGCCTGGCGGCCCTGCTCAAACGCGCCCGACTGAAGTAGTCCGCCCTGAACAATCCCGTTCTCAGCCGCAGGCAGGTCGGTTGTTGAGCGAATGGGCAATCAGCGCAGCGATGACCTTCTGCACCGAAAGCCCGATGCGGGCGCAATAAAGCCGCAGCGCGGCCAGGATCAGGCGCAGGTTGTGCCCGGCGCCGCACATCACCGCGTGCAGCGCATCGCCAAGCGCTCCCTTGAGCGGGTTTCGGCCCAAGCGCCCATCCGTCTTCATGTGACCGATCGCCGGTTCGATGGCACTGCGCCGATGGATCATTGCCTTCAAGGTCCGTGTGACACCTCGCTTCTGGCCCGAGCGCAGGATCCGGACTCCTTCGATCTCCACGCCCTGATAGCCCTTGTCCACGATGGCGATGATCGGCTTGCGCTCGGCCAGGATGCTCACCTGCTCCAGTGTCTCGGCCAGCGTGTGACCGTCGTATGGATTGCCCGGCATGCTGCGCATTCCAACGACCAGCCCCTCCTTCAAGGTCGTCGCGATGCTCACCTTCACACCGAACTCGTAGGGCGTTCGGGCCTTGCCTTTGGAGATGCATTCGACCTCGGGGGCGTGCAAGGCGTAGAGCTTGTTCTTGTCTTTGGTGCGCTGCGTGAGGATGCGGCCGGTGCGAGCCAGCAGGTCCTTCACCTTGGCCTGCGCCTTCTCGGGCAATTCACCGAGCCGACGCGCCACCTCGCGCTGCACCCGGCCGACACGCGAGCGCAGGGTACGACCCGTACGGCGCATGCGCTTGAATTGCTTGGCATGGGCGTAGCGTCCGATCTGGGTGGCCAGTCGTGGTGCGATGCGGTTGTAGTTCTGGCGCAGGCTCAGGCCATGTTCTTCGGCCACCTTCACCAAGTGCTGCCGGCTCTTCTCCAGCAGAGCGCTGTCGGTGGGGTGCGCGATCGCCTTGGGCATGACAGTGGTGTCGACGATGACTCGATCCACACTGGACGCCTTTACGACGCCACCGCGCCGGGCTGCTTCGATGGTTGCCATCAACAGGGTCTCCACGCCTTGCTCGCCGATGCGCTTCCTCCAGCGCGTGAGGCTGCTCGGATCGATGGGCGCTTCGGTCTGCAGGAACACCTCGCCGCAGAAGTACTGCCAATACGGATTCTCGACCCAGGTGCTGACCACAGCTTCATCGGAGGCATCAAAGGTGTGCTGCAGGTAGAGCAAGCCCGCGATCAGGCGCGGCGCCAGGGCCGGCCGCCCTCGCGCGGACGTGAAAGGCTCGGTGAAGGTGCGCTCGATCTCGGCCCAGTCGATCAGGCCGGCCAGGCGCACGAGCGCGTGGCGCATGTTGATCTGCTGGTCCAGGCGAGAGCGGAACAGGTCTTCGCTCTCGGGCGCTGCTGGCTTGGGTCTCATGCACAAACCTCGTCAGAAATTGCAGGGAAATGGCGCTCTACACCCTATTACCTTGCAAATTGCGCACCAGCGAAAGTAAGGAATCTACAGGTTCATCAGGGACTTGCGAGTTGTTCAGGGCGGACGAAGTACCCGCAAGCCTGCATCGAGGACGTTCAGGCTGGCACCGGCCGGGGCCTGGAGCGCAACGCCTTCACGCAGCTGGCGCTGTCGCGCTGGGTCGAGCAGGGCATGACGGTGTCCATCATTGGCCCGACGGGCTCGGGCAAGAGCTGGCTGGCGTGCGCGCTGGCGCAGCAGGCCTGCCGGCGGGGGCACTCGGCGCTGTACCTGCGGGTGCCGCGCCTGGCCGAGGAACTGCGCATCCTGCACGGCAAGGGTGGCTTTGCGGCGTGGCTGGCGAATCTGGCGCGCACCGAGGTGCTGGTGCTCGATGACTGGGCCCTGGCCCCGCTGGAGCCGGCAAGCCGGGCCGACCTGCTGGAGGTCATTGACGACCGTGCCGGCACCGCCGCTCGCGCCACGATCCTGACCACGCAATTGCCGGTGGAGCACTGGCATGCCTGGCTGGGCGACCCGACCATGGCCGATGCCATCCTGGACCGACTGCTGGCCAAGGAGCACCGCCTCAGCCTCAGGGGCGACTCGCTGCGCCGCGCTGCGGGCAGCGCTCAGCCCAACGACAAGGGAGGCCCCGAACAGACCCAGTAAGCCCCAAAACTACACTGACCCCGCGCAACCCGCCTCTACAGCCTCGCGCCGGTCACGATCCCGAAATCAGCGGTCACGATCGCCGAAATACGCACCTGGCTCGCAACCCGCTCAAGGGCGCGCTGGGAGATGCGCTGCACGCGGTGATGTGCGGCGCCGGGCACAACCTGCGCCTGATCCTGGCCGCCCTGCGGCTTTATTGCGCCCGCATCGGGCTTTCGGTGCAGAAGGTCATCGCCGCGCTGATCGCCCATTCGCTCAACAACCGACCTGCCTGCGGCTGAGAACGGGATTGTTCAAGGCAGACTCAATACACGCACGCCGGGCTGCGGCCACCACCTTGTGGCGCGCGATCTCCAACAGGCGCGAATCCACCGGGTGCGCGATGGCCTTCTCCTGCACCGTGATGTCCACGATCACCCACTCGAACTCGGCGGGACCGATCGCCTTGGCGGACACGGCCGTGTCGATGGTGGCCTTGAGGAACTCCTGCCGGCCTCGCCGATGGCGGCGCGAAAGCGTCCGATCTGCGTGGCATTGCAGGGCGGGCGCGGCTCGTAGTAGGTCATGCCGCTGAAGAACTGCCATTGCACGTTCTCGGCCCATCGCTCGACCAGTTCCTCGTCGCTGAGCGTGTAGGCATGCTTCAGGTACAACAGGCTGGCCATCAGGCGGATGGGAAGGCGCGGGCGCCCTGCCGCGGCGACACCGGCGCCGGCAAGCTGCAGTGAGGGCCGAAGAGATCGTCTTATTCGAGCAGCCGGCCGGCGCGTGCGCGACGTGCGAAGTAAGGCGCCAGAGCCGCTTCGATCTGCGCCCAGGGCAGCCGGCTCACCAGCACCGCCAGCGGATGCGAAGGTTGATCATTTCGGCCAGACGGGGGCGAAAGAAGTCGGGCGTGTCGCTACGCTCAGCCATGCAAACCGCTTAGAAATCAGCTGCCTGTACAACGATTCCTGGGGATTCGGTGCACCGTAACGCGCAAGAAGGCCGGCATTCTTGCGGGAGGGAGGGGTTTTGCAGGGCCGAATTGCTAGCATCATGCGATCCTCAGACTGCAGTTTGTGATATCTCTTGGTCGACATGCTCGGAACATGTTGGCTGTAGTTTCTCGCAGCTATCGCACTTCAGGTTAAATCCGCCGAAGCCTACAACTTCAACGGCAACTCACTCGCAGCTATCTTTAACTATTTCTTACGCGAGCTTGTACGCCAAATTTTTTAACCTCATTACAGTAGGGCGTCTATCGTACGCTGTCTAGAAAAAATGTACTGAACTCCCTCAGCATCCGAACTACGGGCCTGTTCACCAACACTAGCGGACGGTGCTAGATCACAATTTCTCAATTTTAAAACTTCATAAACCTTTGCAGAAAACATCTGCAATTGCCAACCGGAACAGACATGCCCATGATTATATTTACCGACCAAGGTAGCCAACTCTGAATCATCATCGCATATGGCCAAAATTCGGCATTTTGCAGCAATTAAATTAGGTAGCTTAGACGGGAGAGAACCATCACCAGTGCCAACTCTCTGAGGTATTATTTGGATCGTTGATGACAGATATAGGCTCTGCAATTTATCCTCGGCAACAAGATCGTGCAAATGCATCCTGGAGGAACCACCTTTGAGATCTAAGGCAATTTTCATCTTTTCAATCTCGGGCCCAGAAGAAAAAATATGACAATGGATGCCTTCATCGTTTTCTGCCAAATTCAGAAAGAAAGAAAACAATTGCGCCGGATTCTGCTTTTCACCCAATGCGCCCGAATAAACAACATGAGCAACATTTTCATCGCCATTTGAGTAATCTTCAAAAAAATTCGATTCCCCCTTACAATTTGACATTGTTACAAAGGGGTAGCATACTTCTGCTTTATCTCCGTCAACGCCATATTCTTTAATAGCGACATTTCTCATTGACTCAGAAAGGAATATGAGCTTATCCAATCGGCGAAACAAAGCCCTCTCGACGACCTTTACCGTCGTGGCGACAAACCGCCTAAAACCTGAGGGGCTGGCTTCAGCATGTATACCTTGAAGATCATGAACCACACCAATGACAGGAATTTTTTTTGAGAATTTCCATAAAATTGGCAGTATATAAAGACTGGGAGGTAAAACGCAAATCACTCGATCAACATTTTTCTTAAATTTTAAAATAGTTATTGCGATAAAAATGAAAAACCAACTCTCCAAAATAATTCGGCGCAATATTGGAGACTTTGGATATCTTACTGCGAGACCGCCACGAACGACAGAATACGTAGTATCACCATCGTTGCATTTACGTGGCCGCCAATCTGGATAAGTTGGATACCCGCATACCACTGTGACCTTTTCACCCGCTAAGACTAAGCCTTCTACTAAAGAAGCATTATATTTTCCGGTAGAAATTGGTTCAGGCGCGAAAAATGGCGACAAAAATAGGATCATGATAAAATAATGAGCAGCGACGATTTAATCAATATTGCTTTAGGAACTTCATCGCTCGATTGCAATTTCTTTAACAATTTCTCTGACGGCCTTATCGTTTTTCTTACGAAATTCTAAATGGTTATGATATACCTTAGCCGATAGCTTTAAGAAATCTTCACTTACGCTAATCCATTTAGAAATGATAGCGACGGCTTGCTCGACAAAGTCTGTTGCATCGGATGCAGTCAAATTCAAACCCTTTTCGTTAAATGACGCAATACATCCTGTGGATCTTGCTATAACGGGAACGCATCTGCTGTGTGCCTCATGAATGACGAGGCCTTCTGATTCAGTATGGGTAGGGAAAAGCAAGCAGTCTATGGAGTCGAGCATGCCTGTCTTGTCGTTACCGTAAACAGGGCCCACATAATGTGCTGATTTCACTTGCTGGATGAAATTTGTAACTGCCCGCTCTGAAGAAGCGTCTTGAAATTGACCAGCAATGATAAAATTTAACTCCGGGAATACCTTGGACAAAACAATGGCCGAATCTATGAACTCAAATATCCCCTTTTCCGCAGAAATATTGCTTAGGAAACCCACCGTCCTGAGCTTCGCTCGTACCGACGGTACTTTCTCAACCTCCGGCAAGCAAATTACACCTGATATCACTCTGGTGTTCGAAATTATTGAATACATGTTGGCTAGTTCAAGCGCCATTTTTTCGCAAGCTGCTATGTGAATAGCGCTTTTTCCGGCAACCTTGAATAAAATGCTAGCTAGAAAATTTTTTCTTTCAATATATAGGTAGCCATGATGATGGAGATATACATTTTTTCCGTGAAACCTAGCAATGCATACGAATAAGAGGTCGTAAATCTGCCCAAGACGACCAGAAACAGAAAGATATATTTTTCCACCTTCCCGGCTAATACACCAGAGATGAAATTTATATAGCAAACCTATTATTCTAATGAATTTTCGCGCGCGAGCGACCGGTGTTCTCAGTCGGTAGACTTTAGGGGAACAGTCAATAGTTTCCACATTCTCTGATCCGTATGCAACCAACAAAGAATGAATCATTGACGTTACGGCTGACATCCCGTTCAGTGGCGGGGGAAACATTCCTACCACGCAAACTTGAGAGATATTTCCAAACGAGCGATGTTTTTTTTGGGCAAACATAATCAAAATTTAAAATTTCCAGGGGCGATCCTATAATTTCTGGCGCAGTGCTTGTTTTATATAAAATTTAAATAACATCCAAGCTGTGGTCAAATTGGCATTGAGCCTCGCCACGGAATCCGTGGAGACCTTCGCGCGATGAGCCTCAAATATTGCGTCTCGCCCACCGTGGCTGATTCCACCCGATAACATGAGCGCCACAGGCTCATTCAAATATGCGGTTCTTAACGTCTCGCCGGCCCTGAGAAGCAGCTGATAGTCCCCTGCGATCCGAAACGACACATCAAAGCTTCCCACCCGCTCAAAGAGCCCTCTAGAGTGGAGGGCTCCGGGATGCGCAATATTCATGTTGTTCCGAAACTTGCGCCAACTCCAAGCGCTCCCTCTTTCTTTAATAATTTTCACCCCATTGTGAACAAGCACTTTTCCGGTGATGAGTTCTGCAGTCGGATGTTCGGTCGCGCACTGCACTAGTTTCTGTAGTCCACTCCTATTGTAATAATCCCCTGCACCCAAAAATGCCAGATAGTCGCCCTTAGCAAAACGCACGCCTTTATTCCAAGCATCATATATCCCATTATCACGTTCGGATATATATCGAAGCCTTTTGTCGGCATAAGCATCCAGAAATGCACGGGTGCCGTCGGTAGAAACGCAATCTACGACTACGATTTCAAGATTTTTATACTCAATCTCCGACAGGTGCAAAAGTGTCTCTTTTAAATTCTTTAAATCATTTAAGACACTTATAATGACCGAAATTAATGGCAATTCTTTCGTCAAATTCACGTTGGACTCGATTCAGAGTTTTTTCGAATACGGTTAGATCTAATCAATTGATTAGAAAAAAGCATCGACATAGCGGCATAGACCGGCAGGGAAAAATACGAGCCAGGTGCGCGCACAAAAAGTAGGCCTATAAGACAAATTGCACCTGAAGCTCTTATTAAAACATCGTACGTATCAGGCTGTCTCATTCCAGCCTCCACCCGTATGAATTTGAACAGCGCACGCCAGGCCTTGATTAGCAGAAATGCAATTATTAAAAATCCAAGAAACCCTAATTCTGAAACGAGCTTAGAGGACATAAAAGAACCGTCTTCGGCGTTCAAAATAATACCGAGAATTGCATCTGATATGAGGGCGGTGTATTTACCGACGTACATGAAGTTTCCACAGCCCATTTGGTTGAAACCCAGACCTATTCCGTTAGTTAAACGGAGGGTTTCGGTCATCTGCGACCAACCGTTTAACCAAACTAATGAGCTTAAATTTTCGTGGTCCGCGGCTGATGCGTCGCCCCCAATAAATAAGTTAATGACTCGGGCTCGCAACTCAGGCGCATCAATAGCACCGCTCAATAAAATTCCGATAAGTGCCCCGACTATTAACGCGGCCGCACTGCTCGCGATGATAAGCCGACGATTGTATCGCTTAATAAATTTTATCACAAATATAATTAGCAAACCTACAATCAGAGTAGTCGAGGATGAGAAAACCAACATGATTAATGTAGTCATCCAAGTTATTAAATCTTTTTTAGACTTAAGATGTCTATAGGCCAAAAATGGAAGAAGGTATATCGCCAAATGTGACGCTTCGAAGAAGAGGCCGGAATTCCTATCAGACCTAAAAGGAGTGATTCCAACGTAATTTAGGATTACGAAGCTCGAGGCCAATAGCATTACAAAATTCGAAAAAAAACGTGACCGTACAAATTCCCCGAAATTACCGTCTCCCAATATGTAGAATGCGATACATAGCAGGGTTAAAGACAAAGCGCCCTTTAGTTCAACGGAGCACTGATCATTCAACAAATATGCAGTCGAACTGTAGGCTATTATTGCCAATAGCAAATAAATCCAGTTCTTTTTTACTTTACCAGTCCTTTCGGAAGTGGCTTTTAGAAAAAATAGCGCAATGCAGAATGCAATAAATCCTGCCGCATTGACCGCACTCCAGTCACCGATTCGCTGATCAAAAAGGTAAATCAGTGCCATCAGAATCAAGACGAACTTCCCTTTTTTTTGTATTGATTCCATTATTATTTTTCGACAGTTTATGATTTTATTAAATTTTCATTTAAAATAATTTAATTTTGACTAATGAATTTATTTTTTACTCTTAGCATTGTTGGAGCAGAAGCGACCAAAAGTACAGTTGCGCCGCAAGCGAAAATAAATATAATCTGCATTGATTTCTCTACTTCACTTGGATATAGCTTAGCGCATAAATAAGACGTGATGAACGCCGCCAATATCGGATACGTTGTGTCTGAGACCATCCATTGAAAGCGGATACCGCGAGCGATTTTTTTAAACATTTGAGATGTCACAAATGCGAGATAAAGAATGTTTATAAAGACCCACGTACTCGCAACACCAATCGCGCCGTAGCCATTTGAAAGTAAAAAGTACAAGGGAGCGCCAAGCATAAGGCTAACTGCCATGCTGCGAGAAGCTAAGGTAGTCCAGCCGTGAGCTAACTGAAGCTGCAACGGAGTCCAGGTAATTGCATTAACTAAGTTTCCTATTGCTAGTAGCGTCAGGATGGCGCCAGAAGCTTGAGCCATCGCGACGTCGTCGGTCCATATTAGCACTATGTACGATCCAAAAATTGACAATATTGACGCTGCAGATCCAACTATTATTGCAACCAAATTGGAACCACCTCGGAAACTATTAATCAGCGCCTTTTCATTCCCTTCTGAGTGCAGCCTGCAAAAATTAGGATAATATGCTTGTGTAATTGGTCCTACAAGCATAAACAACGAACCTGACAGAGTTGTTGCAAGCATATAATAGCCAACACTTTTTAGCTCTATTTGATTAGAGACGAATACCTTGTCTGACTGAGTGAAAATTGATGTCATGATATTCACACCAATCATCCCTATCGCAAAATTTTTTACTCGTTTTAAAGAAGGCACGCTGAATTTGGCTTTGAGAGGCGCCTTGGGCAGATAAACATAACTGCATGCCGCCAGCACAAGGGTTGACAACAGGGAGATGATAGCTTGCCAAATAAAGAACATTTCTAGGGTCGGGGATATGTACTTTAAGGCAACAACGGCGCCCACGGCTCGGAGAGTCGCCGTTGCCGCGCTAACGGTATTAAACAGGACTTGGCGCTGCAGACCTACTAATGAACTTCGATAAAGACCTTCAAGAAATCTTAAAGCGACAACTATGCCCATTATTTGAAACGAGTGGACTATCGTCCCTTTGGAAATTTGAGCCGGCTTGAGCCATACTGCGGATATCCATGAGGCAGATAGCGCTAGCAAAATTATTACGCCCACCGATAGCACAACGGCAAGGATTTCGATGGTTCGAAGTAAATCTCGGACGCCTTGCCTGCTAGCAGGATTATTCTGAATGCTAGCCATCTCTCGCCCTAGTGTTGGCGTCATGCCCATGTCCAGCATAAACATCCAAGCTTGAATAACCGAAAAAATTCCGATTATCCCATATGCTTCAATGCCGAGTATTTTTATGTAAGTAGGAATGAACGCCAAGCCGATGAATGCGACCCACATCTGACCCGCGTAGTTTGCAATCAGATTACGTTTTATCAATTTTTTCATGGCGAGAGCCTGCTAATATTTCTATAGCCTCAAATTAATCTGTAACGCGGTTGCAACGGATAAAGGCTATTTCTTATCACCCTTTGTATTGCTTTTTTCATTCCTTCGGGTAACGGTTGACCGGTCGAGCCGCTTATACCCGCTTTCTTCGGGAGGTTTGGAAAAACCTCTACATTTAACAAATCACGAATTTTTATTCCTACTACGTGCTCGATATATACACCGAGCTTGTCGTTTGCCTCTTTATAACATCCTTTCAAATGTTCGTTATATTGTTCCGTAGCAATGTAAAAAACATCTGTAAGTGCAACGCCAAGGTTTGAAGCAAGTCGCTCTATAATTATCTTGTTCTTTTTGCCAAATTGAATATCATGAATTATTTTATTGATGTTTTGCACCAAATAACGACCAGTAATTTTTATAAATCCTTTATGATTTTGTCCGAACTGATCGATCCAATTATCCAGCATTAAAAATTCTTGAAAGCCTTTTCCTTTGTCAAATTCATCGCTCGGCGCCAGCTCTATTAATTTGCAATTAGGAATGCTAGTGAAATCAGCGTCTTCATTAAGTTGGTAGCCGGAGTTTTCAACAAAATACACTTGAGCATGTTCGGAGTAGTATCTAAGCGCAAGTAGGTATTCGTTCCTTCTTTGAGTTGGATTCGCGTAAGCGGTCAGAATGGAGCGTGGGGTTATAGTACCAGTCAGAACCAGAGGAATTGAGTCTACTGCCATGTCAGATAATTCGCTGATCTACGGATTTTTTTTCTAATTGATTTATTATTTTCTTAGCCGCCAAACTATTTCTTATACTTAGTCTTCTAACACGATTCATAAATTTTTCGCTGAACATTTTTTGATAGAATTCAGGATAATTTTTAACAACTTCGGCGGTTACTTTTGGGATGTTCTCAATCGACGCCCAGATAGCAAAGTGACGGGTAAATATCTTTTCCGTCAACGGCGAGCGTTCAGCAATAACGATGGCACCATTGAGGGCGGCCGGTACAATACGTAGCTCTTCAGCATTGCAGTGATGCTCAGTCTGATGAATATTTATTATTGTTTTAGTTGACTGATAGACTTTCGCGACGCCCCGATAAATTCCGTTTATGTTTTTTACTGGAACGACTTTCGCGAGTTCTTCGAGTATTTTTTTTCGGCGGCCAATATCAGGATTGCCGAACATGGTTATGCACTGATGCGTCCTATCTGCTATTGCTCGTGAAGCGTCATCATTTATTAGCGGTACGAAATAAAAGTGTTTTTTTGTTAGCGTAACGTAGGCAGGGGAATGCTTGACGTTTATTAAATTCGCTCGGCTGTAATCTAGGATGATGTCCGCTGCTTCAAGCGCGCCTAAATTTACTAGTCGAACAAGATATGTTTCTGCCGTTGAGTCATCAATTCGTATAGAGCCAGCCTCTGCTCCCTCGCTGTCGCGCCCTCCTTCCCTAACCAACGTATGTTCAATTTGAAGAGCAATTCGATATGTTGGCCGTCCGTTTTTTATTCTAGGCTGATGTTCCCCTAAAACTATATTGAATGACGCTTCTGATGCACGTGCTGCCTCGGTGAGTAGGCGTAAACAGTAGTTGTACCATTCCTTAATGTAATATGGAGGAGATGAGTCATACGATAATGTGACCTTGCCACATTGTATATTTCTAATCTTAATTAGATTCTTAGTTTCGATCTTAAAAATTCTAAGAATCTTTTTTATTTGGAACATCATAAATTTTTAGATAATACGTTTTTTAAACAACAAATGCCGCGTTTGCGGCATTTGCTGTTGACCACGAGCTAATATTTATTTTATTAAATAAATAAACTGAGGTGCGAAGTTAGTAGGAGCCTTTGTGTTTCACAAATACACTCACCGTCTTTAATAGCAAGCAAATATCACCAAAAGCGCTGCGGGTGTGTACATAGCTCACGTCCAGAGCGACTCGCTCACCGTAACTCAGATCGGAACGCCCACCAACCTGCCAGGGTCCGGTGATGCCCGGACGCACACTGCCATACAGGGGGGCATACAGGCCGTAGTATTGCTCCAGTTCCTTGCGCACCACGGGGCGCGGGCCGACCAGGCTCATGTCGCCCATCAGCACGTTCCAGAACTGGGGCAGTTCGTCCAGGCTGGTCTTGCGGATGAAGCGACCGAAGCGGGTGATGCGCGGGTCGTTCTTGAGCTTGAAGGTGGCTTCCCACTCCGCGCGAGCGGCGGGGTCGGTCTCCAGCAGGTGGCGCAGCACCTCTTCGGAGTTGGTGACCATCGAGCGGAATTTGAGGCACTTGAACTCGCGACCGCCCCGGCCCATGCGGGGGTGTTTGTAGATGGCGGGGCCGCCCGTGGTCATGAGGACCAGTGCCCAGATGATCATGAAGAGCCACCCGAGGAGCGCGAAGAAGATCAGCGCCCCCACGATGTCCATCGCGCGCTTGAAGAAGCGAGACACAGTCCCTTGCGTCGGGACGGCGTGCGGATGGCTGAAACCGGCGCCTAGGCTCAGTTCGTTATAGGGAGGCTTCATGGTCGGGCAATTTGTGTGAAATTGTTGGCTTGTCCGGGCTGTACTCCGCCTAGGGCTAGGCGTAAACCCGCATCATACGAGACTGCGTTTAACAGTCTCTTAACAAATTTTTGAGGAGTCTCCTCACTTGACGCACTGCAGCATGTAGGCATACGCCGCATGCCCCGTCCCCTTGCGCAGGTCCGGCGCGCTGCCTTGGGGCGCAGATAATCCGCGGCTCCCCCGATCCACAACGACACGCTTCCATGTCCACGATCTCCAAGTCCGACCTTGTCGAGTCCATCGCAGCGGCGCTGCAGTACATCAGCTACTACCACCCCGCCGACTACATCGCCCACCTGGCCAAGGCCTACGAGCGCGAGCAGAGCCCCGCCGCCAAGGATGCGATGGCGCAGATCCTCACCAACAGCAAGATGAGCGCCACCGGCCACCGGCCCATCTGCCAGGACACGGGCATCGTCAACGTCTTCCTGAAGGTTGGCATGGACGTGCGCTGGGAAGGCTTCGGCACCGGCAGCCTCGACGACGCCATCAACGAAGGCGTGCGCCAGGGCTACAACCACCCCGACAACATGCTGCGCGCATCGGTTGTCGCCGACCCGCAGTTCGCCCGCAAGAACACCAAAGACAACACGCCCGCCGTGATCTTCACGGAGATCGTGCCCGGCAGCACCGTCGACGTGACGGTGGCGGCCAAGGGCGGGGGCAGCGAGAACAAGAGCAAGATGGTCATGCTCAACCCGGGCGACAGCGTGGTCGACTGGGTGCTCAAGACGGTGCCGACCATGGGCGCCGGCTGGTGCCCGCCGGGCATGCTGGGCATCGGCATCGGCGGCACCGCCGAAAAGGCCGTGCTGATGGCCAAGGAGAGCCTGATGGACAGCCTCGACATGCACGAGCTGCAGGCCAGGTCGGCCCGCGGCGAGGCACTGACGCAGGTCGAAGAACTGCGCCTGGAGCTCTACCAGAAGGTCAACGCCCTGGGCATTGGCGCGCAGGGCCTGGGCGGCCTGGCCACGGTGCTGGACGTCAAGATCAAGATGTACCCGACGCACGCGGCCAGCAAGCCGGTGGCGATGATTCCCAACTGTGCAGCCACGCGCCATGCGCACTTCGTGCTGGACGGCTCCGGCCCCTCGTTCATCGAGGCGCCATCGCTGGACCTGTGGCCCAAGATCGACTGGGCGCCCGACTACAACAAGAGCAAGCGCGTCGACCTGAACACCCTCACGCCCGAGGTCGTCGCCAGCTGGAAGCCGGGCGACACGCTGCTGCTGAACGGCAAGATGCTCACCGGCCGCGACGCCGCGCACAAGCGCATCCAGAACATGCTGGCCAAGGGCGAGAAGCTGCCGGTGGACTTCACCAACCGCGTCATCTACTACGTGGGCCCGGTCGATCCGGTGGGTGACGAGGCCGTGGGCCCCGCTGGTCCGACGACCGCTACCCGCATGGACGGCTTCACCGACATGATGCTGGCCAAGACGGGCCTGATCGCCATGATCGGCAAGGCCGAGCGCGGCCCGGTCGCCATCGAGGCCATCAAGAAGCACAAGAGCGCGTACCTGATGGCCGTGGGCGGCGCTGCCTACCTGGTGAGCAAGGCGATCAAGCAGGCCAAGGTGGTGGGCTTCGAAGACCTGGGCATGGAAGCCATCTACGAGTTCGACGTGGTCGACATGCCCGTCACGGTGGCCGTGGACGCCGGCGGCACCAGCGCACACATCACCGGCCCGGCCGAGTGGAGCAAGCGCATCGCCACGGGCGAGTTCAAGGGCATCGAACTGGCTTCGGCCTGAGCGATGGAGCGCAGCGCGCCGGTGGGCGTGTTCGACAGCGGCGTGGGCGGCCTGAGCGTACTGGCCGCGCTGCGGTCGCGCCTGCCGGGCGAGCGCTTCATCTACTACGCGGACACGGCGCATGCGCCCTACGGCGAGCGCGGCGACGCCTTCGTGGTCGACCGGACGCTGCAGGTCGCCGAGTTGCTGGTGCGAGAACACGGCGTCAAGGCGCTGGTGGTTGCCTGCAACACGGCCACCGCGGCGGCCATCCACCTGCTGCGCGAGGCGTGGCCCGGCATGCCCATCGTGGGGGTGGAGCCGGCCCTCAAGCCCGCACTGGCCCTGACGCGCACCGGGCACGTGGCGGTGCTCGCCACCCGCGGCACGCTGGCCAGTCGCAAGTTCGGCGTGTTGGTCGAGCGACTGGCTGGCGCTGCCCACACTGTGCGCACGGTGGCTTGCGACGGCCTGGCCGATGCCATCGAGCAGGCCGACACAGAAAGCGTTCGAGCGTTGTGCCAACGCTACATCCAGGAGGTCGGCCCGCTGGGCGACCACGTCGGCCAAGTCGATGTGGTGGTGCTGGGCTGTACGCACTACCCGTTTGCCCAGGTCCATCTCACGGCGGCTGCCGGCGGCGGCGTGCGCTTCGTCGAAACCGGGGAGCCCGTGGCAAAGCAGACCGCCCGCCTCCTCGCCGAGGCGAAGCTCGACCAGCCGGAGGACACCGGCGGCGGATTGACACTGCTGAGCAGCGGAGACGGTGGAAATCTGCATCGGGCGGCCGATCGCTGGCTTCTTATCCCTCAATTGGTGAGGCAACCACACCTACAAGGTGCGCCGATGCGCCACTCTGGCGCGGCATGATACGAGATGGTGCAATCATTCTTGACACTGTTTCTGTTGATGACACTGAGCTTGGCAAGTGGTATCGCAACAGCGGCGTGTGACAGCGGTTTGGCAGAACGGATGCTTGCGCAGACCCATCCCCACCGCGCCAGCGACGCCACGCTCAGCGATTGCAAAAGTTGGTCCACATTCGTCGGAAAAACCATCGTTGTGTTGCCACTGCAACACGCGGTGACAGACCGCGGCGCGCGCACCTTCGATGTCGAGCTGGTGGTGGTGCAGCGGCCCGACAACGGAAACACCGAGCGCGACCAGATCGCCGCGCGGCTGTTGATGCCAGAACTGCTGATAGAGGACGCCGACCTGCGCGTGCAGGAACTGCATGTGGACACCGGGAGGTACCGGCTCTCGGACGGGGTGCATGCCTTCGGCTTGCGGGTGCTCTACCGTGGCCAGGACCCTGCCAAGCCCTACTTTGCCGAGACGCTGCGGCTGTTCGCCTACGACCGCAAGACGATCAGGCCGGTGCTGGATGAACTGGTGCTGCGGCGCGACTCCGGTCGCTGGGACCTGAGCTGCCATGGGCGCTTCGAGGAGATGCGCAGCCAGTTCGGCGTGCGCCCGCCTGCCGCTCGTTCATCGGACGCCTGGGCGGAATTGACGGTGAGGCGCATCACGCTGGTACGCAACATGGTGCTGGATGCGGCCGGCGACTGTCAGGAGCTCGCGGAGCCGCCGAGCTATAGCACCGTGACGCTCAAGGCCCGCAATGGCCGCTATGAAATTCCGCCTGCGCTGCGCGCGCCCTGATCGGCGCGCTGGGCGCCGACCGTTCAGTGCAGGTGCCGCGGTCGGCGACCGCTGCCGTGCCCACCGGCACCCGGTCCGCCGCTGCTGCCGCCACCGCGCGGGGGCCGGCCAATTTCGAGCGAATTGACCAGTGCGTCGAAACGGTCGCTGAAGAGCTTGTCTATCTCGCCCACGACGCCGCCGAGTTCGGCGCCGTCGAAGTGGCGCTCCATGAGGTGCACCACGTCTTCCACGAGCAGGTCGCGCTGGACCTGCATGATGGCGGCGGGGTTGGGGCCCACGAAGAGCATGACGAAGTCGTCGCGGGAGTCGGCCTCGGGGTCGCCGTCTTCCTCTTCGTCGAACTCGGTGTCGTAGAAGCTCACCTCGATGGCGGCGCCCTGCTCGGTCAGGTCGTTCAGCGCCATGCACATCTCGTCGAGGGCCTGGCGGAAGTCTTCGTCGCCGGTGATGGTCCAGCACAGCTGGAGCACACGGTCCTTGGCTTCGAAGCGGATGCCGGGCTCTTCTTCGTAGGCGCTGGTGGCACCGTCGGCCAGCGACTTGGCGCCGGCGTAGGTCCACAGCGGCTTCAGCGCTTCCTGGATCTGGGCGTAGGTGACGTCCGCGCGCAGCGGCACATCGCCGTGCACATGGATTTCGAATGGAGCGTTGTAGCGAGGCATGAGCAGCTCCCTGTTCTGTGTGAAGGTGGTGCCCGGAACCGGGGTCGAACCGGTATGCCGTCTTTCAACGGCGACGGATTTTAAGTCCGCTGTGTCTACCAATTTCACCATCCGGGCGACGTGGACCGACGATAGCAGGAGCGTCGACGAGGGTGTGGGGTGGAGGCGCGATCCGGAGTCGAACCGGACTGACCGGATTTGCAATCCGGGGCATAACCGCTTTGCTATCGCGCCGCTTGGAGACCTTCGGTACAGGGAGGCGGCAAGCGCCAGCTGCAGTTCCGAAGAGCCTCGCAGTATATAGCGGTTTGGAGCCGTTTTCGACGTGTGTGCGACGTGCTCAGCGCGACTTGTCTCCGACCTCGGCCAGCAGCGCCACAAGTTCAGGCACCAGGCGTTGCACCCCGCCCTGCTCGACCGCGCCAGCGTAGGTGCCGTAGACCGCCTCCGCGATGCGTTGCGCGGCGTCGAAGCCGTCGGCCATCTGCGTGTAGTAGCCCAGGTCCTTCTGCGCGTTGGACATGGCAAAGCGCAGGCCGCTGGCGTCGTTGTTCAGGATGAAGGGCTTGAGCCGCTCCAGCGCCACGCCCCCGCCCCCGCCCTTGGCGAGCACTTCGACGAAGACGTCGGCCGACACGCCCGCACGGCGCGCGCAGGCGGCGGCCTCGGCGATGAGTGCCACCGAGCCCAGGGACACGTAGTTGTGCAGCAGCTTCATGCCGTGGCCGGCGCCGACGCCACCGGCGTGGGTGATGTTCTCGGCGAAGCAGGCCAGCAGCGGCCGACATTCGTCGAACAGTGCGGCGTCGCCACCCACCAGCAGATTGAGTCGGCCTTCAGCGGCCTCCTTGGGCGTGCGCGTCATCGGCGCGTCCAGGAAGCGGCCGCCGGCCTGCTGCACGGCGTTGGCCATGCGCAGGGTCGAATCGGGGATGGAGGTCGAGCAATCGATGATGACCGTGCCCGGCCGGATGCTCTTGAGCAGGCCGCCGTCGCCCACCAGCACCGCCTCGACCTGGGGCGAGCCCGTGACACAGAGGATGACGTAGTCGGCCTCGGCCACCAGCGCGGCCGGGGTCGCCGCCGTCCGGGCGCCGGCTGCCGTCAGGGCGTCGAGCGGCTGGTTGCCCGGGTGTTCCAGCACGGTGAGTTGGTGACCATGCTTCACGAGGTTGCTGGCAATGCCGTGGCCCATCAGGCCGATGCCGATCATGCCGAGACGAAGGGAATTCATGCAAAAGTCTCCAGGGGAATGCAGGTGGCGGAAAGGACCGCAGCCCGTCATTGTGCGGGGTCGGCCACGGGGCCACGGCGAGCGCGCTGCGAATGCCGGCACCGCCTTCGCGCCTACACCGTCGCCGCACCCGCACCGACCGCAAACGCACGCTGGCACCGACCTGCCCCTCGTCGCGCCTTACGTACGGTTACGGCCGATGAGCGATGCTTCCTATTCCTCGCTGTCCATCGCGCAGCCCCCCGCGCGCGTGCTCGACCGGCTGGCCGCAGAGTCGGCCACGACAGCGTTGACGCTTGACGACCTCGCACTCGCCGGGTTGGACCGTCTTCCTCTGCCCGGGCACGGCAGCACGTTGCTGCGCTGGCAGTGGCTCGCGGCGGTGGCCGGCCACGACCTCAGTCTGGCGAAGCTGTACGAGGGCCACACCGACGCCCTGGCCATCCTTGAAGAGCTCCACGGCCCCGCCCGGCCCGAGGGCAGCCTTTGGGGCACCTGGTGCGCGGAACCGCCAAATGCGCGCCTTCGTTTCGAACCTGCCGACGACGGGCAGTTGCGGCTGCACGGCGCCAAGGCGTGGTGCTCCGGCGCCCGGCAGGTCACACATGCGCTGGTGAGCGGCTGGTACGCAGATGGGCAGCCGGGCCTCGCGGCGGTGGAGATGCATGCGCCCGGCGTGACCATCGGCAACCCCAACTGGCACGCGGTCGGCATGGGCCCGACGGACACGGCGCAGGTCGACTTCGACGGCGTGATGGCCACGGCAGTGGGGGCTCCCGGCGACTACGTGAACCGACCCGGCTTTTGGCATGGCGGGGCGGGGATCGCGGCCTGTTGGTGGGGCGCAGCGGCTGCGGTGGCGACACGCATGCGCCGGCACTTGCGCAAGGGCAAGCCCAATGGCCACCAGCAGGCGCATCTGGGTGCCGCCGAATCCCTGCTGTGCGCCTGCGCGGCGCTGCTGCGGGAAAGTGCCTCTTGGATCGACACGCACCCTGCCGACGACGCCCAGGCCACGGCCCTGCGCGTTCGTCTGGCGGTGGAGCACGTGGCGGGCGAGGTCTTGCGCCACGCGGGCCGCGCCCTGGGCGCGGGGCCCCTGTGCACGGATGCCAAGCTGGCCCGTCTGATGGCGGACCTGCCCATCTTCGTGCGGCAGAGCCATGCGGAACGCGATGAAGCGGGCCTGGGCACCCTGGCGCTGATGTCCGACGACGACACGCCAACCGCCTTCGGTGGATGGTGCGCGCTGTGATGGCTGCAACGATGGCCGACCCGGCTGCGGCACGCCACATCGGCCCGGGCGATGGCACCACCGAATCGCAATGGGCACGCTGCCATCGCCTGGCGGCCGTCCCTGCGGCCCACATGAGCGACCTGGCGCCTGCGGGCGCCCGCGTCGTGGTGGTCGCACCACACCCGGATGACGAGATATTGGCGGCTGGCGGTCTTCTGGCGCTCGCGACGCAGATTGGCCTTCCAGTGGCGCTGGTGGCCGTCACGGACGGCTGCGCCAGCCACCCGGCCTCCCGGCTGTGGCCCCCCGAGCGGCTGGCCGCGGAACGCCCCCGGGAGACGCTCGCCGCCTTCAAGTCCCTCGGCGTGCAGGCGCAGAACCTGGTGCGGCTGGGTCTGCCCGATGGCGGACTGACGGCCATGGAGACAGAACTCGCACGCCAGCTCTGTGACCTGCTGCGACCTGGAGACACGGTGGCCACCACCTGGCAGCTCGACGGCCATCCGGACCACGAGGCCACGGGCCGCGCCGCCGCTCACGCCGCCCGCACCGCCGGCGCGCGCTGCATCGAAGCGCCGGTATGGGCCTGGCACTGGGCCCGGCCCGGTGATGCGCGGATGCCGTGGCACCGCGCACGCCGGTTGCCCCTGCCCGCGGCCATTGCACGGCGCAAGCAGGTCGCCATTGACGCCTTCGCGAGCCAGCTGGCCCCTGACCCGAGCACAGGCGCGGAGCCGGTGTTGCGCGCCACCACCGTGGCGCGCGCCGCCCGCCCGTTCGAAACGTTTTTCCTGCCCGAGTGAAAGACATGATGGCCTCCCTTGCTGCAGCCCCATCTCCTGACCGCGAGGGCGGCGGCGAGCGCTACTTCGACGGCATCTACGCCCAGGACGACGACCCCTACGGCCTGCGAACCCGGTGGTACGAGCGTCGCAAGCGCGATGTGTTGCTGGCCGCCCTGCCCCGCCCGCGCTTTCGCCGGGCCTTCGAACCCGGCTGCGGCGCGGCGGAACTGAGCGACGCCCTGGCGGCGCGCTGCGACATGCTGATGTGCAGCGACTTCCACCCACGCGCCGTGGAGACCGCACGCGCCCGCCTGGCGCACCACGACCACGTCCAGGTGGCCCAGCGCGTCATTCCACAGGAATGGCCGCAGGCCGAGCGCTTCGACCTGATCGTCCTCAGCGAGGTGGGTTACTTCCTTTCGCGCATCGATGTCGCCCGCGTGGCGCACTGCTGCGCCGCCACACTGGCCGCAGACGGCGTGCTCGTCGCCTGCGACTGGCGGCCCGACTTCGAAGGCCGTTGCACGTCCACCGCCGAAGTGCACCGGGTGCTCGAAGGGCTGGGGCTGTACCAGGTCGTGCGCCATGAAGAAGACGATTTCCTGCTGCATGTGTGGCAGCGCGACCATCGGTCCGTCGCGCAGCAGGAGGGCGTGCGTTGATCGGCGTGGTCATCCCCGCGCACGACGAGGAGGCGCACATCGCCGCCACGCTCTCGGCTGTGAAGGCGGCGGCGGCCGATGTGGAGTTGCAAGGCGAGGCCGTGCGCGTCGTGGTGGTGCTGGACGCCTGCGCGGATGGCACCGCTCGCCTGGCGCGCGAAGCTGGCGCCTGGACCCTGCCCATTGCGGCGCAGAACGTCGGTGCGGCCCGTGCCGCGGGCGCCGAGTGGCTGCTGGCGGCGGGTGCGCGTTGGCTGGCCTTCACCGACGCCGACACGCGCGTCGACGCCCACTGGCTCGCCGCGCAGCTCGCCCTGCAGGCCGATGCCGTGTGCGGCAGCGTGGCGGTGGACGACTGGTCGGCCCATGGCAGCCTGGCCGGCCCATTGCAGGCGCATTTCGACGACCACTACTGCGATGCCGACGGCCATCGGCACATCCACGGTGCCAACATGGGCGTAAGCGCCAGGGCCTACCGCCGGGCCGGCGGCTTTGCGCCCTTGCGCTGCAGCGAGGACGTGGCGCTGGTGAACGCACTGGAGCGCAGCGGCGCCCGCATCGCCTGGAGCGCGACGCCCCGCGTGTGGACCAGTGCCCGGCCGCAGGCGCGTGCGCGCGGAGGCTTCGGCGACACCCTGCTCGCGATGGCCCGCAGCCTCAGCGACTCCCGTCCCGACGTTCCCGGGCCCGGCGCTGCTGCCGCGTCTCCGTCGCTCGGCGCGCTGCTTCTTCCTTCTCCCACTTGCGCTGCCGCCGCCGCGCGCTGAGCTTTCGGCCCAGCCAGAAGCTGAGCACGCCGGTGGCGGCGCCCAGCACGAGGCCCAGGGTGCTGAAGTCGATGCCACCCATCACAGCACCCTCTGGACCCAGTCGGGCGTGAAGGTGAACGAACCCGGCTTGCCCTTGCGCCCGCGCGTGCCGCCCGCGTTGTTGAGCGTGCGGATGTCCAGCTGCTCGTCGCGCCGCTTGCCGCGGAAATCGCCCTCGATGCGAATGCTGCGGGTGTAGGCCGCCGCACCCGCCAGCCGGGCCTTGGGCGCGAGATCCATCAGCGTGAGGCCACGGCCGCCCTTGGGCAGCAGCTTGAGCTCGGCGATGTCGAAGGTCAGGATCTGGCGGTCGCTCGCCACGCAGCACACGTGCGTGGCAGCAGGCAGCGGCTCGGTGCCGGCCGCGCCGCCCACCACGCTGGGGCGACAGAGCTGGTCGCCCTCGGCCACGTCCATGAAGGCCTTGCCGCTGCGGTGGCGCGACATCATGTGCTCGATGGCAGCCATGAAGCCGAAGCCACCCGTGCTCGACAGCAGCAGCTGCGCAGCCGGCGGCCCGGCGAAGAAATGCGCCACCTGCGTGCCGGCCTCCAGCTCGATCATTGTGGTGACGGGCTGCCCGTCGCCGCGCCCGCCGGGCAGGCTGGCCACCGGCACGGTATAGACGCGCACGGAGCCGCCCTTGGCGGTGCCGAAGACCAGCAGCGTGTCGACCGTGCGGCATTCGAAGGCGCCGTAGAGGCTGTCGCCGGCCTTGAAGGCGTAGTCGGCCCGTCCTTCCGATTTATTGGGGTTCCAGCCCTTCTGCGTGCGCACCCAGCCCTTCTGCGACACGATCACCGTCACCGGCTCGTCCAGCACCTTGACCTCGGCCACGGCGCGCTTGTCGGCCTGGATCAGCGTGCGGCGCGGGTCCTCGAAGGTCTTGGCGTCATGCTCGATCTCCTTGACCAGCAGGCGGCGCAGCGCGGCCGGGCTGCCCAGGATCTCTTCGAGCTTCTTCTGCTCGTCGCGCAGCTTGGCCAGCTCCTGCTCGATCTTGATGGCTTCCAGCCGGGCCAGCTGGCGCAGGCGGATCTCGAGGATGTCCTCGGCCTGCCGGTCGCTGAGATTGAAGCGGGCGATGAGCGCGGCCTTCGGGTCTTCCGCCGCGCGGATGATGGCGATCACCTCGTCGATGTTGAGCAGCACCAGCTGCCGGCCTTCGAGGATGTGGATGCGGTCCAGCACCTTGTCGAGCCGGAAGCGCGAGCGCCGCTCGACCGTGCGGGCGCGGAAGGCGATCCACTCTTCCAGCATCTGCCGCAGCGACTTCTGCGTCGGCTTGCCGTCCAGGCCCACCTGCGTGAGGTTGATGGACGCCGAGGTCTCCAGCGAGGTCTGCGCCAGCAGCGTGGCGATGAACTCCTCCTGCGGAATGCGCGAGGTCTTGGGCTCGAACACCAGGCGCACCGGCGCGTCCTTGCTGGACTCGTCGCGCACGGCGTCGAGCACCGCCAGCAGCGCGGCCTTGACCTGCTGCTGCTCGGTGGTGAGCGCCTTCTTGCCGGCCTTGACCTTGGGGTTGGTCAGCTCCTCGATCTCTTCGAGCACCTTCTGGTTGCTCACGCCCGGCGGCAGCTCGGTGACCACCACCTGCCACTGACCTCGGGCCAGTTCCTCGATCTTCCAGCGGGCGCGCACCTTGAGCGAGCCGCGGCCGGTGCGGTAAGCATCGGCGATGTCGGCCGCGCTGCTGATGATCTGCGCGCCGCCCGGGTAGTCGGGGCCGGGCACCAGGGCGAACAGCTCCTCGTCGCTCAGTTGTCCGCCGGCCTTGATCATGGCGACACAGGCGTCGGCCACCTCGCGCAGGTTGTGGCTGGGGATCTCGGTGGCCAGGCCCACGGCGATGCCGCTGGCGCCATTGAGCAGCACGAAAGGCAGGCGGGCGGGCAGCTGGCGCGGCTCGTCGGTGGAGCCGTCATAGTTGGGCACGAAGTCCACCGTGCCCTCATCGATCTCGTCGAGCAGCAGCGAGGTGATGCGCGCCAGCCGGGCCTCGGTGTAGCGCATGGCCGCAGCGCCGTCGCCGTCGCGGCTGCCGAAGTTGCCCTGCCCGTCGATCAGCGGATAGCGCTGGGCGAAGTCCTGCGCCATGCGCACCAGCGCGTCATAGGCCGCCTGGTCGCCGTGCGGATGGAAGCGGCCGAGCACGTCGCCGACCACGCGCGCACTCTTCACCGGCTTGGCGCCGACGGTGCCGTTGGCACCACCAAAGCCCAGGCCCATGCGCGACATCGAGTACAGGATGCGGCGCTGCACCGGCTTCTGGCCGTCGCACACGTCGGGCAGCGCGCGGCCCTTGACCACGCTCAGCGCGTATTCGAGGTAGGCGGTCTGGGCGTAGTCGGCCAGGGTCAGGCTGTTCGGGTCCTCGGGCTCGGCCAGGGCCTGGGGGGCTTGGGTGTCTTCGTCCATCGTCGTGCGGAAAGTCGGGTTCTGGCGGGCGGCAGCATCGGGCGGCCGTCGGTCTTCAAGGGGTCAGTGCAAGGGTGCGAAGCGCGGCGCCGATCCACTGGAGGTGGTCCAGCGCGTGCGGCGCTGGCCGGTGTCGCTGCGGGTGTGACGCTCGGGGTCTATTCGGCGCCAGAGTCGCGCTCGGCCGAAGGCGGCGCGATCTCCATGCGCACGCGCGAGGCGGGCTTGGCACCGCGGCTCGTGCTGGCCGTGAGCAGGCGCGAGACGGCCGCGGGCTTGAGGTGCGCATAGAGCTGCATCACGGTCTTCACGTAGTTCTGCGTCTCACGGTAGTCGGGAATGCGGCGGCCGGCGCGTTGAACCGCCCCTTCGCCCGCGTTGTAGGCGGCCAAGGCCAGTTCCATGCTGCCGTCGAACATCTTGAGCAGGTCGCTGAAGTAGCGGCTGCCGGCGGCGATGTTGATGCGCGGGTCGGTCAGCTTGTGGGCCACGGTCTGCTTGGCATCGGCGCGCACGCCGTAGCGCTCGGCCGTGGCTGGCATGAGTTGCATCAGGCCGACCGCCCCCTTGGGCGAGACGGCGTCGATGTCGAAGCCGGATTCGGCGGCCATCAGCGCATGCAGCAGCGATTCGTCCAGGCCATGCTTGCGGGCGGCGTCGCGCAGCGCGGTCTTGGCAGCGGGCGAGAGCGGCGGCTTCTCGACCAGCGCCAGCAGGCCCTTGCGCGGGGGCTCGCCGCTGGCCACGACAGGCGGCAGCGGCTTGCGCCGGTCGATGGGGTTCCAGCGGCTGTTGATGACCTCGCCGTCGCGCACGATCAGCTCGTAGCGCTCGTCCTGGCGGCTGTCGGCGAAGTGCGGCTGGCCCTGCTCATCGAGGTAGCCGTAGACCGAGCGAGCCGCTGCAGCGCCGGTGCGGCTGGCCAGCAACTGCTGCAGCGCCTGCGCCGCCTCGGCCGGCACCGCATCCTCGGCCCCGAATCTGCCGGCCGTGTCGTCGCGCAGCACCAGCTGGTAGCGCGCGTCGAGCTTCTCGGCCGAGAAGTGCGCGACGCCGCGCTCGTCGGTGTAGCCGTAGAGGGCCGCCTGCGCGGAGGCGGTCACGAAAAGCGCCATCAACGCGATGGAGCGCCCACGGCCGCTGGCCCGGCCCCTGCGCGGCAGCGAGACGAGCCTTGACCACCCTGCGGCGACAGCGTGCGCGTTCATACGTCGATCTCGACGTCGTCCGCGCGAAGTTCCATCAGCTCGCGGCGGGCGGCGGCCTCGCCCTTGCCCATGAGCTTGGTGATCTCGCCTTGCGTGCGGGTGAAGTCCAGCCGGCCCAGGCGCACCTGCAGCAGGCGGCGGGTGTCGGGGTTCAGCGTGGTTTCCCACAGCTGCTCGGCGCTCATCTCGCCCAGACCCTTGAAGCGGCTGATGCTCCACTTGCCCTCGGCCACGCCGTCCTTGCGCAGCTTGTCGAGGATGGCGGTGAGCTCGGCCTCGTCCAGCGCATAGAACTTGGCGGCCGGCTTCTTGCCGCGGGCCGGTGCATCGACGCGGAACAGCGGCGGCCGCGCCACGTACACGTGGCCCGCCTCGATCAGCTTGGGAAAGTGGCGGAAGAAGAGCGTGAGCAGCAGCACCTGGATGTGGGAGCCATCCACGTCCGCATCCGACAGGATGCAGACCTTGCCGTAGCGCAGGCCCGACAGGTCGGGCGTGTCATTGGGGCCATGCGGATCGACGCCGATGGCCACCGAGATGTCGTGGATCTCGTTGTTGGCGAACAGGCGGTCGCGTTCCACTTCCCAGGTGTTGAGCACCTTGCCACGCAGGGGCAGGATGGCCTGGCATTCCTTGTCGCGGCCCATCTTGGCGCTGCCGCCGGCGGAGTCGCCCTCGACCAGGAAGAGTTCGTTGTGGCCGATGTCGCGGCTTTCGCAGTCGGTGAGCTTGCCCGGCAGCACGGCAACGCCGGAGCCCTTGCGCTTCTCGACCTTCTGGCCGGCGCGCTGGCGCGTCTGCGCGGCCTTGATGGCGAGTTCGGCCAGCTTCCTGCCGTAATCGACGTGCTGGTTGAGCCAGAGCTCCAGCGCCGGCCGCACGAAGCTGGAGACGAGGCGCACCGCATCGCGCGAATTGAGCCGCTCCTTGATCTGGCCCTGGAACTGCGGGTCGAGCACCTTGGCCGACAGTACATAGCTGGCGCGGGCGAAGACGTCCTCGGGCAGCAGCTTGACACCCTTGGGCAGCAGCGAATGCAGCTCGATGAAGCTCTTGACAGCATTGAAGAGACCGTCGCGCAGGCCACTTTCGTGCGTCCCGCCGGCGCTGGTGGGGATCAGGTTGACGTAGCTCTCGCGCACCGGCTGGCCGTCTTCGGTGAAGGCCACGCACCATTCGGCGCCCTCGCCTTCGGCGAAGGTCTCGGTGTTCTTGTCGGCATGGCCGGCGCCCTCGAAGAGCGGGATCACCGGGTCGGCGGTGAGTGTCTGCATGAGGTAGTCGCGCAGACCGCCCTTGTACAGCCACTGCTGCGTCTCACCGCTCTTCTCGACCGTCAGGCTCACCGTCACGCCGGGCATCAGCACGGCCTTGCTGCGCAGCAGGTGCGTGAGCTCGCCCATGGGGAAGGCGGCCGATTCGAAGTACTTGGCGTCGGGCCAGGCGCGGACTGTGGTGCCTTGCTTGCGATCGCCGCTGCCTTGCGCGCGCAGTTGCAGCGGCTCCACCACGTCACCGGCGGCGAAGACGAGACGGGCCACCTGGCCCTCGCGGTGCGAGACGACCTCGAGCCGCGTCGACAGCGCATTGGTCACCGACACGCCCACGCCGTGCAGGCCGCCCGAGAAGCTGTACGCGCCGCCCTGGCCCTTGTCGAACTTGCCGCCGGCGTGCAGCCGGGTGTAGACCAGTTCGATGACCGGGGCCTTTTCCTCGGGATGCAGGCCGAAGGGAATGCCTCGGCCATCGTCCTCGACGCTCACCGAGCCGTCGGTGTGCAGCGTGAGCTTGATCTTCTTGCCGAAGCCTGCCAACGCCTCGTCGGCGGCGTTGTCGATCACTTCCTGGATGATGTGCAGCGGGTTGTCGGTACGGGTGTACATGCCCGGCCGCTGCTTGACGGGCTCCAGGCCCTTGAGGACGCGAATGGAACCTTCCGAGTAGCCGGAAGGCGTCTTGCTGGGGGTTGCCATGGCGGCGGATTGTAGTCACGCACCGCCAGTGGACTGGATATCCATCCAGCCCACGGGGGTCCTGGGTTCACGGCAAGCCCGCAAACACCTGCGCAACGGGCATGCGCCACTCCAGGCTTGCCAGTTCCAACTGGTCTCCCGACTCGAAGGTATGGACCGTCCATAGACCGTCGACGTCCCTGCGGCACACGTCTGCACGGCGCTGGCACGGATCGAGCAGGACATAGTCCCTCAGCGAATCGAGGGTTCGGTAATGGGCGAACCGGACGCCTGGGTAGACGCTGCCCGTCGATGGCGAAAGCACCTCGGCGACCATCAAGGGCTGAGGACCGGCGCTTCGGGATCCCGGCAAGCGCGATGGGACCGGGCCGTCCACCACCAGATCCGGGTAGAGGTGGGCAGCCGTGCGAGGCAGGCTGAGCCGCACGTGCCCCTCATGCACTCTGCAGGGCAAACCGCGCAGGTGGGCCCGCAGGGCGCCTCCGAGGGTGGCCACCACCCGGGAGCGCACTTCGCACGCCTGCGGGCCGTCCAGCGCATCGGGCTCGCGTACGGCGTACACGCGCCCCTGCACAAACTCGTGGCGGCAAGGCTGTGTCTCTTCCCACGCCAGATAGGCGGCCTCGTCCATGCGCGGCGCTGGTGCCGGCTGTGCCATGTCGTTCTCCCTGATCTCTTCTTGCCCCCGATGCTAGCCACTGCGCTGCGAGGAACCGGCGAACCGGGGACAATCCGCGGCGCCCGTCCGCGGAACACCACCGCCACAACATCCAGCACGAGACATCCGCTTCCATGTCCTCCTCCACCAACAACCTCTCGATGCGCCAGGTGCTGATCTGCGGCGCGCTGGTCGTGACCCTGTCCATGGGCATACGCCACGGCTTCGGCCTCTGGCTGCAGCCCATCACGCAGGACCAGGGCTGGACACGCCAGACCTTCTCGCTGGCCATCGCCATCCAGAACCTGGCCTGGGGTGTGGCGGGTGTGTTCGCGGGCATGCTGGCCGACAAGCTGGGCGCTTTCCGCGTGCTGCTGATCGGCGCGGCCTGCTACGCCGCCGGGTTGGCGGGCATGGCCCTGTCGCCGACGCCGCTGGTCTTCGCGCTGACGGCCGGCGTGCTGATCGGCACGGCACAGGCAGGCACCACCTACGCCGTGATCTATGGCGTGATCGGCCGCCAGCTGCCGGCCGAAAAGCGCTCCTGGGCCATGGGCGTGACGGCGGCGGCCGGCTCCTTCGGCCAGTTCTTCATGGTGCCGGTCGAGGGCCAGCTGATCCTTCAACTGGGCTGGAAGAACGCGTTGCTCGCATTGGCGGTGCTGGCCCTCGTCATCGTGCCGCTCGCCTTCCTGCTGCGTGAGCCGGCCCACACCACCGGCGCAGGCCGGCGCGAGCAGACCATCGCCCAGGCCGTGGCCGAGGCCTTCAAGTACCCCAGCTTCGTGCTGCTGATGGCCGGCTATTTCGTCTGTGGCTTCCAGGTGGTGTTCATCGGCGTGCACATGCCCAGCTACCTGAAGGACCATGGCCTGGCGCCACAGGTGGCGAGCTACGCCCTGGCCCTGATCGGCCTGTTCAATGTCTTCGGCACCTATACCGCCGGCGTGCTCGGCCAGCGCTTCGCCAAGCGCAAGATCCTGGCCTTCATCTACCTGGGCCGGGCCGTGGCGATCGCCGTCTTCCTGCTGGTACCGCTGACACCGGTGTCGGTGTATGTGTTCTCGGCCGTGATCGGCGCGCTGTGGCTGTCCACCGTGCCGGCCACCAACGCCATCATTGCGCAGATCTTTGGCGTGGCCCACCTGTCGATGCTGGGCGGCTTCGTGTTCCTCAGCCATCAGGTGGGCTCCTTCCTCGGCGTCTGGCTGGGCGGCTACCTCTACGACCGAACGGGCAGCTACGACATCGTCTGGTACATCGCCATCGCGTTGGGCATCTTTGCGGCGCTGGTGAATCTGCCGGTCAACGAGCGCGCCATCGCGCGGCGCAGCCCGCAGCCGGCATGAAGGCCGTCCGCGAATCCTCGGCGCTCGGACGTCGGTTGGCAGCCTGGGGCCTTGCCGCCGCGGTTCTGGCGGGCGTGTTCCTGCTCTACGCGCAGCCGGACTTTCTGGTGATGCTGGAGAACCAGATCTGGACCTGCTTCGGATGATGGGCGGACCCTCGCCCTGGATCCAGCGCTGGGCCCATCTCATTCCCTATGGCGGCCATGTGCTCGATGTGGCATGCGGCGCGGGGCGTCACCTGTACTGGCTCCACGGCCGACGTCACATGCTGACGGGCGTGGACCGCGACCCCACCGCAATCGCCGCACTGGCCCCGCTGGCTCTGGCCGGCGCCGAGATCGTGCAGGCGGACATCGAGGACGGCGCCTGGCCCTTCGAAGGCCGTCGCTTCGATGCGGTGGTGGTCACCAACTACCTCTGGCGCCCCCTGCTGCCGCGCATCGTCGCGGCCGTGGCACCAGGAGGCGTCCTGCTGTACGAGACCTTCGCCGCCGGCAACGAAACGGTCGGGCGGCCGTCGCGGCCGGACTTCCTGCTCCAGCCGGGTGAGCTGATCACCGCCAGCGCCGGGCTGCGCGTGGTGGCATATGAGGACGGCTTTCTCGATGCGCCCGCGCGCTTCGTGCAGCGAATCGCCGCCGTCCGACCCCGGCCCGAAGAAACCCTTGCGCGGCATCGACTCAGTGCCTCCCAGGTCGCTGGCTAGAATCCGCGGTTCCGCGTTCACCGACAAAGAGAGTCCCTTGGAGCAACTGACTGGCAGCATCGTCGCGCTCGTCACGCCGATGCATGAAGACGGTAGCGTCGACTACGACGCGCTTCGCAAGCTCATCGACTGGCACATCGCCGAGGGCACCGACTGCCTGGGCGTGGTCGGCACCACGGGCGAGTCGCCCACGGTGGACGTCGAAGAGCACTGCGAGATCATCCGCGTCACCGTCGAGCAGGCCGCCGGCCGCGTGCCGGTGATGGCAGGCTGCGGAGCCAATTCCACACGCGAAGCCATCGAACTGGCCCGCTACGCCAAGGGCGTGGGCGCCGATTCGCAGCTGCAGGTGGTGCCCTACTACAACAAGCCCACGCAGGAAGGCCAGTACCAGCACTTCCGTGCCATCGCCGAGTCCGTCGGCGACCTGCCGATGGTGCTGTACAACGTGCCTGGCCGTACCGTGGCCGATATGGCCCACGACACGGTGCTGCGCTTGGCCCAGGTGCCCGGCATCGTCGGCATCAAGGAAGCCACCGGCAACATCGAGCGCGCCCAGTGGCTGATCCGCGAGGCGCCCAAGGGTTTCTCCATCTATTCCGGCGACGACCCGACTGCGGTGGCACTGATGCTCTGCGGTGGGCATGGCAATGTCAGCGTCACCGCCAACGTCGCGCCCCGTCAGATGCACGAGTTGTGCGTGGCCGCGATCGCCGGCGATGCGCGTCGCGCGATGGAGATCCAGCTTTCGCTGATGCCGCTGCACCGGGCGCTCTTCGTCGAGCCCAACCCCATCCCGGTCAAGTGGGCGCTGCAGCGCATGGGCCGCATCGGTGCCGGGATGCGCCTGCCGCTGACGCCGCTGTCCAGCGCCCAGCACGGTGCTGTCGAGGATGCCCTGCGCCAATGCGGCCTGGTGTCTGGCTGACACGAACGTCCACATTCGGCAACCTTTTGCCGCCCGGACACTCCATCTGTCCCATGCGGCGGCCGTCGCGCCGACGCGCCGCCCGATTCCCCTCTCTTCGCCGAAGGAAGACGACTTGAACACCCCTTTGCGATTCGCCGTGCTGGCTCTGGCCACCAGTCTGGCCGCGTGCTCCGTTCTGGAGTCCGACAAGATCGACTACAAGAGCGCCGGCAAGGCCCCCACGCTGGAGGTCCCGCCCGACCTCACCCAGCTGTCGCGGGACAACCGCTATGCCATTCCAGGCGGCGTCGTGTCCGCCAACGCCTATGAAGCCGGCCGTGCCAATGCGCCCGGCATCCCCACCGCAGTCGACAAGATCGGTGACGTGCGCATGGAGCGCGCCGGCAACGAGCGTTGGATCGTCGTCGACCGCCCGCCCGAACAGTTGTGGGACACGGTGCGCGACTTCTGGATGGAAAACGGCTTCCTGTTGACCACCGAGCAGCGCAACCTCGGCATCATGGAAACCGATTGGGCCGAGAACCGCGCCAAGCTGCCGCAGGACCCAATTCGTGCCGTACTGGGCAAGGTGATCGACTCGGTCTACTCGACGGGCGAGCTCGACCGCTTCCGCACCCGCATGGAGCGCACGTCCAAGGGCACCGAGATCTATGTGAGCCATCGCGGCATGCAGGAGGTCTACACCAATCAGCGGCAGGACCAGACCGTCTGGCAGCCGCGCGCCGCGGACCCGGAACTCGAGACCGAATTCCTGCGCCGCATGATGGTCAAGCTGGGCGTGACCCAGGAGCAATCGCGCGCCGCTGCCGCCTCGGTGGCCGCCGCACCCCAGGCCCGTGCCGCGACCATCGGCAACGTCAATGGACAGCCCGTGCTGCAGGTGGCCGACGGCTTTGACCGCGCGTGGCGCCGTGTCGGCCTGTCGCTCGACCGCACGGGCTTCACCGTGGAAGACCGCGACCGCTCGGCCGGCGTCTACTACGTGCGCTACGTGACGCCCAACCCGGACCGCAAGGAAGCGGGCCTGTTCGGCAAGCTCTTCAGCCGCGACAGCAAGACCGAAGCGCCCATGAAATACCGCATCCGCGTGCAGTCGCAAGGCGACAGGAGCACGGTGACGGTGCTGAACGAGGCCGGCGCACCCGAGAAGTCGGATAACGCCCAGCGCATCGTGCGCGTGCTGGCCGACGACCTGAAGTAAGCGTGGCGCTGCGGTTTCGCAGCCTCGGCAGCGGCAGCGCCGGCAATGGGACGCTGGTGGAGGTCCGCGGTGCGCTGCGCACCTCTCGCCTGCTGATCGACTGCGGCTTCAACCTGCGCCAGCTCGATCGGCGGCTGGCGCGCGAGGGGCTGCAGGCATCTGACCTCGACGCCGTCTTCGTCACCCATGAGCACGGCGACCACATCGGCTGTGCTCATGCCCTGTCGCAGCGCAACGGCATCGATGTCTGGATGAGCGAAGGCACCTGGCTTGCCACGGCCGCACCCGACTATGCGGGTCGCCTGCGCCTCGCGCGCGACGGCGAGCCCATTGAGGTGGGTGAGTTGCAGGTCCAGCCCTTCACCGTGCCCCATGATGCCCGCGAGCCGCTACAGCTCCGGTGCACCGACGGCGCGCGCACCCTGGCCGTTCTCACGGACCTTGGACATGCCAGCGCGCACGTGATGGCACGTCTGGCTGGCGTGGACGCCCTGCTGCTGGAGTTCAACCACGACGTGGAGCTGCTGTCGCAGTCCCGCTATCCGCCCTTCCTGAAGCGACGCGTCGGGGGCAACTACGGTCATCTGTCCAATGCAGCCGCAGCGGAGATCGCCCGTGCGGTGAACCACGCCGGCCTGCGCCATGTGGTGGCCGCCCATCTGTCGGAACAGAACAACCGCCCGGAGATCGTGCGCGAGGCGATGGCGCAAGCGCTGGGCGCTGCCGCGCACGAAATGCTGGCCGCCGACGCGTCCGAAGGCTCGCCCTGGCTCGACGCCTGAGCGCCGGCGCGACCCCCGTCGCCCCACCTGCGTCGGCGCAACTGCCTCACCACTCCCGCCGTCGGGTACTGCTTCAGAGGTTGGACAGCGTGGTGTTCATGAACAGCGATTCGCTGAAGGGCAAGGACTCGGGCCCATCGTCCTGGCTTGTGCCTTTGATCATGCCCGTCATCTCGTCGGCCGAGATGGGCTTGGAAAACAGGAATCCCTGAAGCTCGTCACAGCCCATCATCATCAACAGTTCGCACTGGCCCTGCGTCTCGACGCCCTCGGCCACCACCTTGAGGTTGAGTGCCTTGCCGAGGCTGACGATCGAGGCGGCGATCGAGCGCGCATCCTCGCTGTGTTCGAGGTCGGCGATGAAGGCGCGGTCCACCTTCAGCTCCGACGCCGGCAGTCGGCGCAGCGCCGCGAGGCTGGAATAGCCCGTGCCGAAATCGTCGATGGAGACGTGCAGCCCAAGCGAGCGCATGCGCTCGAAGGTGGCCGTCGCCGTCGCTGTGTGCTGCATGGCCACGGATTCGGTGATCTCGCAGGTGAAGCGGTTCGGCTGCAAGCCGTAGCGGCCAAGGCACTGCGCGATGTGGTCGACGAGGTCCTCCTCCTGCATCTGCAGCGCTGAAATATTGACGGCCACCCGCATGCGCAGGCCCATCGCCCGCCAATTGGCGGCCACGCGGCAGGACTCCTCGATCACCCAGCGGCCGAGGACGCCCATCAGACCGGCCGCCTCGGCCATGGGCACGAACACGCCCGGCGCGACGTTGCCGCGGACGGGATGCTGCCAGCGCAACAGCGCCTCGGCGGCAGTGATCTGCAGCGACTGGGCGTCGACCTTGGGCTGGAACAGCAGGCGCAACTGCTTGTTCTCGATGGCCTCGCGGAGGTCGTTCAGGAAGAAGGCCTGCGCCCGCGCCTCTTCGGCGAATGCCGGGTCGTAGACGCAGATCTTTCCCTCGCCGTTGAGCCCCGTCCCCGCCCGTTCGGCCGCGAGGGAGGCGAACTCGATCAGGCGTCCACGGTCTTCGGGCAGGCCCGCCGTGGCCACGCCCATCGAGGCCGCCAGGATCAACTGGCCCTTCGCCGACTGCACCGGCAGCGCGAGTTGCTGGAAGGCCAGTTCCGCCACCTCAAGCAGGTCGCTTTTGCCACCAGGAATGGCCAGCGCGAATTCGCCGCCTTCCAGGTGCGCCGCAGTCGCGCCGGGTGGCAAGCAGCTTCCCAGACGCTGGGCCGCGAGCTTGATGACGAAGTCGCTGAATTCCTGCCCAAACGCCTGCCGCAGGCGGCGGTAATGGTCCAGCAGGACCACCACGACACCGTGCGGACCCGCGGACGCCATGACGTCCAGCGCCATGTCCAGGCCCTTGCGGTTGAGCAGCCCCGTCAGCGCGTCTCCGCGTTCCAGAGCGCGCTTTTCGCTTGAGACCACCTGCAGCTGATGCGAAATGCGTGCGGATTTCCAGCGCTCGCGCATCATCAGGAGCAGGGCGACCAGTGCAGCCATGAGGCTCACACCAATCAGACCGAGCGAAACCTCATCGAAGGCGGCGACTTTCATCGGAGGGGTTGAAGGACTGGGGAGCGGCGGGATGGCGCGGAGATGATCGGTACTTTTGGTCGACTCGGCTGCACCAGAGAAACATTTAACAACAATCTACAACTTGTGTCGCACTTAATGTTGACTGTTTTGTCAATCCGGGTTGGAGGACCAGCACTTCTTGCGTGCGCCCAGCGTCGCCGCAATGCACCGCTGCGGCCCCACCCGTGCTCAAAGCCCCAGGATCGACGCCGGGAAGCCCGGCCTGCCCCGCGCGAAGACGTCATCCAGTCGCTGGCGCAGGGAAGCCACTGCCGCCGGGGAATCGCTGCTGCTTCCGCGGCTGCGCGCCGGGTCGTGGCGCTCGACGGTCCAGCCGGGGGTCCACAGGGCGCTGGGCAGATCGGCGGCATCGCTTGCTGCGCACAGGCGGCAGTCGATGATGTGATCCCAGCGCTGGCGCCAGGCGACGAAGCGCGGATGCCGCGCCCGCAGCAATCGATCATCCTGCATGACCAGACGCAGCCGGCGTGCGCTGCCTGCCCATGCCTGCAGTGCATCGATGACCCCGGCCTCGCCAATTGGCCAGTCCGTGAACCCGGCATCGCAAAGCCAGAGCGTGGGCCAGGCGCGCCCTCCCGCCACGCGTATCGTCTCTCGCAATCGCTCGGCAAAAGCTGAGGGCCCATCGAAGGGCCCCGGGGTCAGGGGGGTGTCATCGGGCATGCACCCACCCGGCTTCACACCAATCGCCCAGCAGGGCGAGCGCCTCGGCACTGGCCTTGGCGAGTTCGCGCGCACCCAGTTCGCGGCAGTCGGCCAGCCGGCGCATCAGCACGGCATCGCGGCCGCCGGCCAGCAGGCTCTCGCCGTTGATGAAGACATGGCGCGCGTCGTAGAGCATGCGGGTGCGGCGGTCGAGCTGGACGCTTTCGACATGCGCGGGCCATTCACCGGGATCGAACCAGACGTGGGACTTGGGCTCGGTCAGGGCCTCGCCCAGGGCGCAATCGATGCGCGTGGATTGGGCGAGTGCCTTCTGCACGGCGTCGCGGGCAAAGGCCTGGAGGGCCTCGGGAATGGCTGCCGGCGACTCCGATGCCGGCTGTCCTGGGTCGGCATAGCGTCGACCGGGCATATCGTTGTCAGAGACGATGTCGCCCAACCGGGCCAGCAGGTCGGCGGCCAGCTCGGTCTGGGCCGGCGCGCGCAGGCCGATGGAGCAGGTCATGCAGTCGCCTCCCACCGCCACCCCGTCATGGGCGTAGCGAGGCGGCAGATAGAGCATGTCGCCGGGCTCGAGGACCTGCGTTTCCTCGGGCTCGAAATCCTCGAGGATCTTCAGCGGCAGCCCAGGGCGCAGCGCCAGATCTTTCTGGCGACCCCAGGACCAGCGGCGCCGGCCGGCGACCTGCAGAAGGAAGACGTCGTAGCTGTCGAAATGCGGACCGACGCCGCCGCCATCGCTCGCGTAGCTGATCATCACGTCGTCGAGGCGGGCTTCGGGCAGGAAGCGGAAGGGGCGAAGCAGCGCATGCACGGCTTCGTCGTGCAGGTCCACGCCCTGCACAAGCAGCGTCCATTCAGGACGGCCCAGCGGCGGCAGGCTGCGCCGGACGAAGGGGCCATGGCGCAGGCGCCAGCCCTGGCGGGCATCATGGGTGACGAGGCGGGATTCCACGCCTTCCTCCCCGGCCAGATCGAACAGGCGGGCGCGCGACACCGGAGGCGCAGTCATCGGCACAGCCTGGCGCACCAGCAGGGGTTTCTTCTGCCAGTGGCGGCGCATGAAGGTGTCGGCGCTCAGTCCTCCGAGCAGGGGCAATCGTTGTGTGAGAGGCATGGTGGGAGAATTCTCATATGGAAATCACCCCCCAATGCGTAGTCGCCCTGACCTGGACCCTCAAGGACACCCTTGGCGAAACCCTGGACGTGCTCACCGAGCCCGTCGAATTCCTGGTGGGCGGCGAAGACCTCTTCGATGCAATCGAGACGGCCCTCCAAGGTCACGGACCCGGCGCCCGTGTGCAACTCCACCTGGAGCCCGAGCAGGCGTTCGGCGACTTCGACGAACACCTGCTCTTCCTGGAGCCGCGCGCGCTGTTCCCGAAGGAGGTCGATGAGGGCATGACCTTCGACGGCACCGCCCTGCCCGCGGGCGTCAACCCGGACATGCCGAAGAATGTGCTCTATACCGTGGCCGAGATCTATCCAGACCACTTGGTGCTCGACGGCAACCATCCTCTGGCCGGCATCGCGCTGCGGCTCGATCTGACCGTCAACGCCGTCCGCGAAGCGACCGAAGAGGAAATTGGGCGCGGCACGGCTGGCACTGGCTTCTTCCGGTTCGAGCCGATGGCACCCGGGAGCGACTCGCTGCACTGAGTGCGCGGTCGCGGCAACCCTGCGACTTCTCCCGAAACAGTAAGAGAAAGGCCGGCTCCTCGGAGCCGGCCTTTTTTCGCTAGAAGGTCAGTAACGTGAGATCTGACCGCCGTCGATCCTGACGCGGTCGCCGATGCGCAAGTCACCGGGACTCGGCACGTCGAAGCTGCGATAGCCACCATTGCTCATCTGCACGGAGACGCGGTAGCTTTCATAGACGCGGCCGGCGCCGTTGCGTGATTCCACGGCGTTACCTGCCAGCGCGCCGCCGACCACGCCCAGCATGGTCGCAGCCGCCCTGCCGGTGCCATGGCCGACCTGGTTGCCCAGCACGCCGCCCAGCAGGCCGCCGACCACTGCGCCGCCGCCCGAGGGGGCGACCGGCGGCGTCTCGCTGCGCATCACCTCGATGTTGGCAACGATCCCGGTCTCGACGTAGACCGCCTGGTTGTAAGCCGGTGCCGGCTGATACACCGGCGCAGCCGCAGGTTGGTAGGGATAGCGGGTTTGGTAGACCGGCACCGGGGTCACGCAGCCCGCCAGCAACGCGGCGGCAGCCAGGGCGACGGCCGGCACGGCCAGGGAGCGAATCTTGTTGTGAATCATGGTCTGGGTCCTCGACAGGCGGGCCTGCCCTCGGCTGGTCGACTGCGCCGCCGCACCATGCGGCTTCGCGCGAAACCGCCCGCCTGGGGTATTGGAGGCCCCGGCTGTGCAAAGGTTCTGCGACGCACCCTTGCTCACAGCCGAAACAAGTTATGGGAGATGCTTACAGCTTTCCGGTCGAGCCGTAACCACCGGCACCGCGCTCCGTATGCGCATCGAAGCTGTCAACAACGCGGAACCGGGCCTGCACCACAGGCACGATGACCAACTGCGCCAGGCGCTCCAGCGGCTCGATCACGAACGCGGTCTGGCTGCGGTTCCAGGCGCTGACCTTGAGTTCGCCCTGGTAGTCGCTGTCGATCAGGCCGACCAGGTTGCCCAGCACGATGCCATGCTTGTGGCCGAGGCCGGAGCGGGGCAGGATCAGGGCAGCGTAGGCCGGGTCGGCCAGGTGGATGGCCAGCCCCGTGCCGATAAGTTCGCAGGCGCCGGGGGCCAGGGTGAGAGGCTCGGCCAGGCAGGCGCGCAGGTCGAGACCGGCGCTTCCGGGGGTGGCATAGGCGGGCAGTTGCTGGGCCATTCGCGCGTCGAGCACGCGCACGTCGATCTTCATGGGGGGGACTGTCTTCGGGGGTTGGGCCGTGCGGACCTGCCGCCGGCGGGGGAACTTGGGGCGTTGTCCTGCAAGCTTCGCAGCAGGCCGGCCAGCCGATCGCGGGCATGGGGGGTCCATCTGCTCCGCGAGGCGAAACGCTTGAACAGCCCGGCCGCCAGTGCCGACAGCAGAGCGAGCACGGCGATCGGCACGCCGACGGCCCACAACACGAGCAGCCCGATGAGGGCGGCGACGACATAGGCCGCCGCATCTCTGGGCGCCGCATGGTGGGTCGGCATCTCATCCCGAGCCACAGGTATAGACGCGGGCCCCGTCGGCTCCACCCCGCGCGCGGCACCAGGGCCTTGCGGGCGCGCATTCACGCGCTGCAGCGACTCGGCCGCCAGTTGCTCGACATAGCGCACGAAGTCGCCGTTACGGGGCGTGTTCCAGTCGGTCTCGTTCATTTGCCGATGTTCGAAAGCGTCAATTGCGCCACGGCCGGAGCCGCGCCGCAATCTCGGAAGCAAGTTCGCGGGCGAGTTCCAGCTTGGACGCTCGGGGCAGCTCACGCGCGCCATGCTCATCGACCAGGAGCAGGCTGTTGTCGTCCTGGCCGAATGTGAGCGGCCCGATGTTGCCCACCAGCAGCGGGATGCCCTTGCGCTGCCGCTTGGCCTTGGCATGTTCGAGCAGGTTCTCGCTCTCGGCTGCGAAGCCCACGCAGAACAGTTGCCGCCCGCGGGCCCGTTCGCCCTGCGCGACGGTGTGGAGGATGTCGGGGTTCTCAACGAAGCGCAGAACTGGGGTCTGGCCGCTGCCATCCTTCTTGATCTTGTGCATCTGCGGATCGGACGGACGCCAGTCGGCCACCGCCGCGGTGGCCACGAACACCGAGGCATCGGCCACGGCCGCCTGCACGGCCTGCAGCATCTGCTGGGCCGAAGCCACGTCCACGCGCTGCACGCCGCGCGGCGTGGGCAGGTGCACCGGACCGGCCACCAGCGTGACGCGGGCGCCGGCCTCGCGCGCCGCACGGGCGATGGCGAAGCCCATCTTGCCGGAGGAATGGTTGGTGATGCCGCGGATCGGGTCCATGGCCTCGAAGGTGGGACCGGCGGTGACCACCACATGCTCGCCCTGCAGCACCTTGGGCTGGAAGTGGGCCACGACCTCCTCGAGCAGTTCAGCCGGCTCCAGCATGCGGCCGTCGCCGGTCTCGCCGCAGGCCTGCCAGCCCTGCCCCACACCCAACACCTGGGCGCCATCGTCGGCCAACTGGCGCAGGTTGCGCTGGGTGGCCGGATGGGCCCACATCTCACGGTTCATGGCGGGCGCCACGAGCAGCGGCACGCGCTGCAGCGGACGGGCCAGGCACAGCAGGCTCAGCAGCTCGTCGGAGCGCCCCTGCACCAGCCGCGCGATGAAGTCGGCGCTGGCCGGCGCCAGCACGATGGCATCCGCCTCGCGGCCCAGGTTGATGTGGGGCATGTTGTTGGCCTGGCGCGCGTCCCATTGCGACAGGTACACGGGCTGGCCGGAGAGCGCCTGCATGGTCACCGGCGTGATGAACTGCGTGGCGGCTTCGGTCATCACCACCTGCACCGTCGCGCCGGCCTTGACGAACAGCCGGCACAGCTCGGCCGACTTGTAGCAGGCCACACCGCCGGTGAGGCCCAGGAGGATGTGCTTGCCCGCCAGGTCTTGATGCATGGCGGCAGTGTAGAGGGAGCGCCGGGCAGGCCGAGGCGTGCGTCACGCGGAGTGGCCGAACTGAAAAGAGGACATCGCCCGGCCGGTACAATCGCAATTTCCCATCCGCGGGCCATGGTGCCCGCGCCCGGCAATGACCAAATTCGTCTTCGTCACCGGCGGTGTGGTGTCGTCCCTCGGCAAGGGGATCGCCTCCGCCTCCCTCGCCGCACTCCTCGAATCCCGCGGCCTCACGGTCACCCTCATCAAGCTCGATCCCTACATCAACGTGGATCCGGGCACGATGTCCCCCTTCCAGCATGGCGAAGTCTTCGTGACCGACGACGGCGCCGAGACCGACCTGGACCTGGGCCATTACGAGCGCTTCATCACGACGCGCATGCGCAAGTCCAACAACTTCACCACCGGCCAGATCTACAAGTCGGTGCTGGAGAAGGAGCGCCGCGGCGACTACCTGGGCAAGACGGTGCAGGTGATCCCGCACGTCACCAACGAGATCCAGGAATACATCAAGCGCGGTGCCGGCATCGGTACGCCGCACGAGGTGCAGATCGCCATCGTCGAGATCGGCGGCACGGTGGGCGACATCGAATCCCTGCCCTTCCTCGAGGCCGTACGCCAGATGAGCCTGAAGGCCGGCCCCAACAACAGCGCCTTCGTCCACCTGAGCTACCTGCCCTGGATCGCGGCGGCCGGCGAGCTCAAGACCAAGCCCACCCAGCACACGGCGCAGAAGCTGCGCGAGATCGGCATCCAGGCCGACGCCCTGCTGTGCCGCGCCGACCGGCCGATTCCCGACGAGGAGCGCGCCAAGATCTCGCTGTTCTCCAACGTGCCCGAGTGGGGCGTGATCAGCATGTGGGACGTGGACACCATCTACAAGGTGCCGCGCATGCTGCACGAGCAGGGACTGGACGGTCTGATCTGCGACAAGCTGCGCCTGAACACGCCGCCGGCCAAGCTGCAGCGCTGGGACGACCTGGTCTACGAGGTCGAGCATCCGCAGAAGGAAGTGACCATCGCCATGGTCGGCAAGTACGTCGACCTGTCGGACAGCTACAAGTCGCTCAACGAAGCGCTGCGCCATGCGGGCATGAAGAACCATGCCCGCGTGAAGATCGAGTACCTCGATTCCGAGACCATCCAGCCCGACAACGTGGCGCGCCTGGACAAGTACGACGCCATCCTGGTGCCGGGCGGCTTCGGCCAGCGCGGCGTGGAAGGCAAGATCTGCGCGGCCCGCTTCGCCCGAGAGAACAAGGTTCCCTACCTGGGCATCTGCCTGGGCATGCAGGTCGCCACCATCGAATACGCGCGCAATGTGGCGGGCCTCAAGGGCGCCAACAGCACCGAGTTCGACCCCAATGCCAGCGTCCCGGTGATCGCGCTGATCACCGAATGGAAGGACGCCGACGGCACCATCAAGACGCGCACAGCCAAGTCCGACCTGGGCGGCACCATGCGCCTGGGCGCGCAGAGCTCCGACGTCATGCCCGGCACGCTGGCCCACAGCATCTATGGCGACGTGGTGACCGAGCGCCACCGCCACCGCTACGAGGCCAACGTCAATTACCTCGACCAGCTGCGCCAGTCCGGCCTGGTGATCTCGGCGCTGACGCAGCGCGAGCAACTGACCGAGATCGTCGAGCTGCCGCAGGACGTGCACCCCTGGTACATGGGCGTGCAGTTCCACCCCGAGTTCAAGTCCACGCCGTGGGATGGCCATCCGCTGTTCAATGCCTTCGTGCGTGCGGCGCTGTCGCACCAGGGCTCGGACAAGAGCGCGCTGAAGGTCGTGGCCTGAGCGGCCGGCGCCAAGGAGCAAGCATGAAACTGTGTGGCTTCGACGTCGGGCTCCAGCAGCCCTTCTTCCTGATCGCAGGGCCCTGCGTAGTCGAGTCCGAGCAACTGCAGATGGACACGGCCGGCCAGCTGAAGGAAATCACCAGCGCGCTGGGCATTCCCTTCATCTTCAAGAGCAGCTTCGACAAGGCCAACCGCTCCTCGGGCACCAGCTTTCGCGGCCCAGGTCGCGAGAAGGGCCTGGCCATCCTGGCCAAGCTCAAGCAGGAACTGGGCGTGCCGGTGCTGACCGACGTGCATTCCGAAGAGGACATCGCCGAGGCCGCCCAGGTGGTCGATGTGCTGCAGACGCCCGCCTTCCTGTGCCGCCAGACCGATTTCATCCGCGCCGCCGCCCAGTCGGGCAAGCCGGTGAACATCAAGAAGGGCCAGTTCCTCGCGCCGCACGACATGAAGAACGTGATCGACAAGGCGCGCGCGGCCGCCCGCGAGAAGGGCCTGCCTGAAGACAACTTCCTCGCCTGCGAGCGCGGCGCGAGCTTCGGCTACAACAACCTGGTCAGCGACATGCGCGGCCTGGCGATCATGCGCGAGACCGGCGCACCGGTGGTGTTCGACGCCACGCATTCGGTGCAGCTGCCGGGCGGCCAGGGCACCAGCTCGGGCGGCCAGCGCGAGTTCGTGCCCGTGCTCTCGCGCGCGGCGGTGGCCGTGGGCGTGGCAGGCCTCTTCATGGAGACGCACCCCGACCCCAGGAACGCGCTGTCCGACGGCCCCAACGCCGTGCCGCTCAAGCACATGAAGGCGCTGCTCGAGACGCTGGTCGAACTCGACCGCATCACCAAGAAAAACGGCTTCCTGGAAGACAGCTTCTGCGCATGAGCCTGCCGCCCAGCCAGGACCGGATCGTCGACGCGCTGCGCGCTGCGCTGCCGCATGCGCGGGCTGCCTGGCTTTTCGGCAGCGCAGCTTCTGGGCGCTTCGGCCCCGACAGCGATCTGGACATCGCAGTGGATCTGGCGGCCCCCTTGTCCCCCGAGATGCGGTGGGAAGCCGCTGAACAAATCGCAGCGCAGTTTGGCGCAGACGTGGATCTGCTGGACTTCCGACGCCTGTCCACCGTGATGCAGCACCAGGTTCTGGCGACCGGCCGCCTCCTCTTCAGCCTGGACCCGGTGGCGCTGACGGGCTATTGCGCATTCGTGCTCAGCGAGTACCAGCACATGCAGGCATGGAGGCAGCCGATGGTGAAACAACTGGCCCATCGACTCGTTCGCGCCGGAGAAGTGCGTCCATGACAGCTCTGGCCGACGCACTGGCGCAGAAGAGCGCCCGTCTCGAGCGCTGTGTGCGCCGCGCCCGCGAAGAGCTGGCTGCAGCGGCAGACTTCATGACCGACTTCTCTCGTCAGGACGCTGCCATCCTCAACGTGCAACGTGCCTGCGAACTGGCGATCGACATGGGCAACATGGTGATCGCGGCCCAGGGCTGGGCGTTGCCGGGCAGTGCGCGCGAGGTGTTTGCAACACTGCAGCAAGAGGGCGTTATCGACGCCGACCTGGCGGCCGTGCTCGGTCGCATGGTCGGCTTTCGTAACATCGCGGTCCACGAGTACCAGAGCCTGGATGTGGCCATCGTGGTCGCTGTCATCCGGCACGAGCTGGACGGGCTGCTGCGCTTCGCCGGCCTGCTGCTGTCACGCCAATTCCCCGATTCGAACTGAAAGACCCCTGCAACATGCCCAGCGGCTACGTCATCGCCCACGTCGAAGTCACCAACCCGACGCAGTACGAGGAATACAAGAAGTGGTCCTCCGCCGCCATGCAGGCGCATGGTGCCGAGGTCTGCGTGCGTGGCGGGCAGGTCGAGCCGCTCGAAGGCACCTGGCAGCCCAAGCGCGTGGTGCTGCTCAAGTTCGCGACTTTCGAGAAAGCCAAGGCCTTCTACGAGACGCCCGAATACAAGAAGGCACGCGAAGCGCGTGCCGGCGCCGCGATCATGAACATGATCGCCGTCGAAGGCGTCTGAAGCCTTCGCACCCCGTCTTCCTGAACCGATTTTAAAAAACCGGAGAACCCTGAATGAGTGCCATCGTTGACATCGTCGGCCGCGAGATCCTCGACAGCCGCGGCAATCCCACCGTGGAATGCGACGTGCTGCTGGAAAGCGGCACCATGGGCCGTGCGGCCGTGCCCTCGGGCGCCAGCACTGGCAGCCGCGAAGCCATCGAGCTGCGCGACGGCGACAAGGGCCGCTACCTGGGCAAGGGCGTGCTCAAGGCCGTGGAGCACGTCAACACCGAGATCAGCGAAGCCGTGCTGGGCCTGGACGCGTCGGAGCAGGCCTTCCTGGACAAGACCCTGATCGACCTCGACGGCACCGAGAACAAGAGCCGCCTGGGCGCCAACGCCATGCTGGCCGTGTCGATGGCCGTGGCCCGCGCCGCCGCCGAAGAGTCCGGCCTGCCCCTGTACCGCTACTTCGGTGGCATGGGCGGCATGAGCCTGCCGGTGCCGATGATGAATGTCATCAACGGCGGCGCGCATGCCAACAACAGCCTGGACCTGCAGGAGTTCATGATCATCCCGGTGGGCGCGCCCAGCTTCCGCGAAGCGCTGCGCTACGGTGCCGAGGTGTTCCATGCCCTCAAGAAGATCATCGACAGCCGCGGCATGCCCACGGCCGTGGGTGACGAAGGCGGCTTCGCCCCCAGCGTCGAGAACCATGAAGCGGCGATCCAGCTGATCCTGGAAGCCATCGACAAGGCCGGCTACACCGCCGGCGAGCAGATCGCGCTGGGCCTGGACTGCGCCGCCAGCGAGTTCTACAAGGACGGCAAGTACGTGCTCGAAGGCGAAGGCGGCCTGCAACTGGAGGCCGCGAGCTGGGCCGACATGCTGGCCACCTGGTGCGACAAGTACCCGATCATCTCGATCGAGGACGGCATGCACGAGGGCGACTGGGCCGGCTGGAAGCTGCTGACCGAGCGCCTGGGCAAGAAGGTGCAGCTGGTGGGCGACGACCTGTTCGTGACCAACACCAAGATCCTGAAGCAAGGCATCGACCAGAACATCGCCAATTCGATCCTGATCAAGATCAACCAGATCGGCACGCTGACCGAGACCTTCGCCGCCATCGAGATGGCCAAGCGCGCCGGCTACACGGCCGTGATCTCGCACCGTTCGGGCGAGACCGAGGACAGCACGATCGCCGATATCGCAGTGGGCACCAACGCCGGCCAGATCAAGACCGGCTCGCTGTCGCGCTCGGACCGCATGGCCAAGTACAACCAGCTGCTGCGCATCGAGGAAGACCTCGGCGATGTGGCCAGCTATCCCGGCCGCGCGGCCTTCTACAACCTGCGTTGATGCGCCGGTCTTCCAGTGCTGGCGCCTCGCCGGCGACGGCATCTGCACGGGGCGGCTGAGGAACGATGCGCGCGCGTCTCGTCGTCCCGGCGGTCCTTCTGTGTGTGCTTGGCCTGTTGCAGCTCCAGCTGTGGACAGGCCGCGGCAGCCTTCCGGACGTCGCCAAGCTGCGAAAGAACCTGGAAGACCAGAAAGCCGCCAACCTTCGCGCCCAGCACACCAACGAACGGCTCGAGTCCGAGGTGAATGACCTCAAGGAAGGCATCGAGATGGCCGAGGAGCGGGCGCGGCAGGAGCTGGGCATGGTCAAGCCCAACGAGATCCTGGTGCAGATCGCTCGTTAGGCGCCGGCGCCCTTCCCCGCTCTGCGTTCACGCGCCAGCCGGCCTCCATGACACCGCGCCTCGGCCTCGGCAGCGTGATTGCCATCTGGGGCGCGTCGGCCGCACAGCGGCAAGCCCTGGCCGACGTGTTGGCCCGGCGGATCAACCAGTGCGGCGTGCCGGCGATGTCGCTGGCTGCTGGAGCGGCGGCCTCCACGCTCGCATCGCATCCCGCTCGTGCAGACCTGACGGCGCTGGCCCATCACTGGCGGCTTCGGATCGACATCGCGCGGCAGCGAGCGCTCGTGGTGGCATCCCAGAGCCCTGTGGGGCTGCTGGCCGAAGGGGCCGTACCCGCCGACGACTGGCCTGCAGCCCTGGTCAGCGCCGAGCGCGGCCATGCCTTCACCCTGCTTCTGGCGCCCTCGAACGCTGACAGCCGCGCGTCACGGGCCGTCGATTACCAACTGCGCGCAGCCTTCATCACCGCGGGCCTGTCCTGCACCATCATCCACGGGCATGACGACGTGCAGCGCTTGGCGCGGGCATGGTCGGCGCTGCGGTCGGGACTGGATGCACCGGACGAGACCTCGACGCCACCGCGCCGGCTCGGCGTTGCGGCATGGAACTGCGAGCGTTGCTCCGACCCTGACTGCGAGCATCGCCTGTTCACCGACCTGCTCGCTGCGCGGCAGACGCCCGCCACCGGCTGACAAACCCATGCACCTTTCGACATCCGTTTCCTCGCGCCTTCATCGCGCGCTTGCAGCCTGTGCCGCGTCCTGCCTGCTCTGGCTCGGGGCGACAGCCGCGGCCCATGCCGCGCCGGCCACGGTGACCGTCGAGAACCAGACCAAAGTCACCCGCTGCGCCGAGGAAGACAACGTGTCGTTGCTGTTGCGCGGTGGGGTCAGGCGCTTCGTCGTGGAAGCCCTGCAACCCGCCTACATCGAGCGCATCGCACAGGACACGACCGCCCCCGACTTCTCGGGCTGCAACTTCGATGGAGGCGATCATCCGACGGATCCCAAGCACCGCTTCGAGCCGCGCACGGTCACGCTGCACGAGGATGCCGATTGGCGCATCGTGGGCATGACGCTGCCCGTGTTCTGGCGGCCCCAACAGGTGCCGGTCGAGGTCGACGGCCGACGCGACCGCGGCTTCCACATGATCCAGGTCTTCCGGCGAATCGACGGCCAAATGAAGGAGGCGCTGGTGATGTACCCCGCCGACGGCTATTGGCGCATCAAGCCGCTGCCATTGGCCCGCTTCAATGACGGCGTGTATGGGTCGTCGATGCTGCTGGGCCCTGTACGGCAGGAAGGCCGACCCGTGGTCAACATCCGCGATATCCGCATCCACACGCAGCCCGACGTCCGTTTTGAACTGAGCTTCGCTGGCGGCGGCGCCGCGCGCATCCGCCTCGCCGAGGTCAGCCGGGAGAGAACGGCGCTGGAGGTACGCTTTTCCCGACCCGTGCGCGGTCTGCAGCCCTTCTCGGTGCTGCGATCGATGTACGTCGCGACGGACAACGCCGACATGAGCGAGGTCCGCTGGCTGGGCGGTGCAACCAAGGCCACGCCAGAGGTGCAGGCGCTGCCGGACTTCCAGCGCGCGGTCGGCGTGAGCGATGTGCGCTTCGGCCGCAGCGAACCTTCGCGGCACAACACCAGCGCGCCCGACATCCGCTATCGCGCCTTCGAACGCTGAAGGCCCAGCACCGATTCACAACAGGTCTTCGGGCAGCAGTTTCAGCAGCAGCCAGTCGCGTACGCGGTCGATGACGTTGACGCCCGGCTCCTCATCGAGCACGGATTGCGTGCCGTCAGGATGGTGTTCGATCCACTGCAAGCCGTCGTCGTCCTTGCGCAGGCGCAGCTCGTAGGCCCCCAGTTCGCGCACCGGCATCAGTGCGGTGAATTGCGCCAGGAGCGCTGGACTTTCGATGATGACGCCGACCTCGGTGTTGAGGCGCGCCGAGCGGCCGTCCAGGTTCATCGAGCCGATGAACACGCGTTCGCGGTCCACCAGCATGACCTTGGCATGCAGGCGCGCGGTCGAACTCTTGAACTCGCCCAATCGACGCTCCTTCGGGACCAGACGCGAGCCCAGTTCGAAGACTTTCACGCCAGCCTTGAGCATGGCCAACCGGTAGCGGGCATAGCCCGAGTACACGAGCGTCTCGTCCGTGGCGTCGAGCGAATTGGTGAACACCAGCACCTGCACGCCGCGCGCCGCCTGCTGCTGCAGCAGCGCCAGCCCTGCCTCGCCCGGCACGAAATAGGGCGACACCATGAGCACCTCGCGCCGCGCGCCGTAGAGCATGGCGATGGTGCGCTGACTCACGCTGTCGGCGAAGCTCGCCTCGGGGTCGTCGTAGGTGATCTTCTCCGGCACGTCCGACACTGCGCGCCCGTCACCCACGGTCAGTTGCAATCGGCCATTCGCCAGTTGCTCGCTCACCGGCGGATGGCCGAGCACGTCGGTGGCGGCCTCAGGCAGCAGGTCGCGGCGCTCTTCACAGCGTTCGGCCAGCAGGCGGCGGGTCCGCTCATCGTTCGGCGGCAGGTCCACCAGGCTGCCGATGGAGCGCACCTGACGGCTGTTCCAGAAATCGTCGAAGCTGTCCGAGAGCGACGGCACCACAGGGCCGGCAGCCAGCAGGTCCATGTCCACGAAGTTGGCCTGGTCGCTGCGCATGAAGTACTCGTCGGCGATATTGCGGCCGCCCGTGATGGCGAAGCTGTTGTCCGCCACCAGCAGCTTGTTGTGCATGCGGCGATTGACACGCCTCAGATCGCCCAACGACAGGGCGAGCCGCCAGGCCAGCGGTCCGCTGCGCACCGCCAGAGGATTGAACAGGCGCAACTCGAAATTCGGTTGGGAGGCCAGCGCGGCGAACAGTGCGTCTTTGCCCGGGGTATAGAGGTCGTCGACCAGCAGTCGCACGCGCACGCCTCGCCGCGAGGCGTCGAGCAGTTCGCTCAGAAAAAGCAGGCCAGTCGCGTCATCCTGCAGGATGTAGTACTGGGCATCGAGCGTCTTGCGCGCCGCCCGGATGAGTGCGATGCGCGCGTTGAGGGCAGTGGGCCCCTCGGGCATGAGCAGAAAGCCGGACTGCCCGCGAGCCCGTGCCTCGGCAGGCAGGCTGTCCGTCGCAACGCGCGCAAGGGGCGTCGCGGTAATGTCCTTCGCCGCGATGGACGACGTCGCGGCGGCAGGAGGCGGCAGGCTCGCACAGGCCGTCAGCCCCAGCGCCAGCCCGAGCCACAGGCATCGGACCAGCCACTGGAACCCCGGGCCGTGCATCGCGGCGGCGAAGCCACCGCGTACCGCGGGGGCGGCACGCGTTTGCAACACTCAGCGCCGGCCGATCACTTCTTCGGTTCGCCAGCTTCCGTGGGAGCCTGGATGGCGCCGGCCTTGTTGGCGGCAGCCATTTCCTGGCGCTTCTTGGCACGTTCGGCCTTGCGCGACTCCTTGGTGCCGCCGACGGCCTTGGTCATCTTCTCCGGAGGGGTGGCCTCGCCACCGGTGGGTGCCGTGCCGCTCTTCTCAGCAGCGGTCATCTCGGTCTTGCGCTTCTGGCGAGCGGCAGCGCGCTCAGCCTTGGTCGTCTTCTTCGCTGCAGGCGTCGGCGGTTCCTTGGTCGGATCGTCGGCCATGGCAGGGGTGGTGGCCAGAAGCGCGACGGCCAGGGCTGCAGTTGCCGCAAAGAGGTTCTTGGTGTTCATTTCGTCCTCGACAAAGTTGATTGACGCCGGCCATCGAAGGCCGACGCTCCATCGTCGAACTGCCTTACAAAAGCGTCAAGTCTTGTGACACAAGATCGCCAATCCGGGGCATTCCATCAAGAACGTTGTGGCGTGAATCACACTCAGGCGCGCACCCGGCGATGACGGGCACGCAGGCAGCACGCTTACTGAACGACCGAACTGCCGGGCACCTGACCGTCCCGGCCGGCGAAGATCTGCGCCGTGTCGACCGAATCGAATCGGTACTGCTGACCGCAAAAATCGCATCCGACCTCGATGCGGCCCTGCTCGGCCAGGATGTCCTCCGCTTCGTCGCGACCCAGGCTACGGATCATGCTGGCCACGCGGTCACGGCTGCAGGTACACGCGAAGCGCGGGCCCAGCATCCCGTCGCGCGGCGCAAAGCGCAGCAGCCGCTCCTCCCAGAACAGACGCCGAAGGATGGTCTCGATGTCGAGCGACAGCAATTCGTTGCGCGTCAGACTGCTCGCGAGCGTGGCGATGCGGTTGTAGTCTTCGTTGCGGCCGATCTCATCCTCGTCACGGGCCGCATCGCTGCCGGACAGATTGCCCTCGCCCGCCATCGGCAGGCGCTGGATCAGCAGGCCAGCCGCGACCCGCTGGTCGGCGGCCAGGACCAGCGTGGTGTCCAACTGCTCGCTCTGCAGCATGTAGTGCTGCAGCACGTCGGACAGTTTGCCCAGGCGCTCGCCACGATCGCCGAACAAAGGCACCACGCCCTGGTAGGGCTGCTGCCCGGGCAGGCGTTCCTTGGGGTCGAGGGTGATGGCGCAGCGCCCCTTGTTGCCCACGTTCACCAGGTCGGCCAGCCCGACGCCGGGCGGAACCTCGCCCACCACGCTGGCCGTTGCGCGCAGGCTCAGGTCGGGCTGTGCTTCGGCCACGGCCACCTTGACCGGACCGTCGCCGAAGATCTGGAGGATCAGGGAACCCTTGAACTTGATGTTGGCCTGCATCAGCGTGGCGGCGGCGGTCATCTCGCCCAGCAGTTCAGCCACGGGCGGCGCGTAGGGGCCGGTCTGGGTATTGGCGGCGCGGCGCGACAGGATCTCCTGCCAGGCGCTGTCCAGGCGCACGATCATGCCGCGCACCGGCAGGCCGTCGAAGAGGAAGGTGTGTAGTTCGCTCAAGGGTTGCTTTCCTCGGCCGACGTGCCCGGCGCCACGCACCGGGAGGGATCAGCCGATCTTTTTGAGGCCCTTCGCGAAGCGATGGGCGTTGTCCACATAGTGCTGCGCGCTCTGGCGCAGCTTGGCGGCGGCGGCATCGTCCAGGGTGCGCACCACCTTGGCCGGCGAGCCGATGATCAGCGAGTTGTCCGGGAACTCCTTGCCCTCGGTCACCACGCTGCCGGCACCAACGATGGAGTTGCGGCCGATGCGGGCGTTGTTCAAGACCACCGCCTGGATTCCGATCAGCGAGCCGTCGCCGATGGTGCAACCGTGCAGCATGACCTGATGGCCGACGGTCACGTTCTCGCCGATGGTCAGGGGGCAGCCGATATCGGCGTGCAGCACCGACAAGTCCTGCACGTTGCTGTTGCGGCCGATGGCGATGTGCTCCGTGTCGCCCCGCACCACGGCGCCGAACCAGACGCTGGCGTTCTCGGCCAGGCTCACATTGCCCATCACTTCAGCGCTGTCGGCCACCCACGCACCTTCGGCGAGTTGGGGGGCGGTGCCATCGAGTTCGTAGAGGGCCATGCTTGTCGTCTCCTGGTGTCGTGGGTGCGTGTGCGGGCAGGCCGCAGGCGAAAAATAGAATTGTAGGGATGCACCCCCGGCTGCGCGCGCTGCAGGCGCTTGTCCTTCCCGACCCCGCCCAGAAGGTGGCGGCCACGCGCACGCTGGCCGCCGATTGCGCGCAGGCGCCTCCCGACGAGGCCTGCTGGGCGGAAGCGGTGAGGATTCCCGGCGACGGCGCTGGCGTGCCAGGCCGGCCGGCGCGGCCCGTTCGCGTCGGGGCCAAGGATGTGCCCACGCGCTCACCCTTCACCGAGGAAGGCCGGGCCGCGCTGGTGCATGCCATCTGCCACATCGAGTTCAACGCCATCAACCTCGCGCTCGACGCGCTGTGGCGCTTCGACAGCATGCCGGCCGACTACTACCGCGACTGGCTGCGGGTGGCGGACGAGGAGGCGTTGCACTTCACGCTGATCCACGGTCACCTGCAGTCCATGGGCTGGCACTACGGCGACTTTCCCGGCCACGACGGCCTGTGGACCATGTGCGAGAAGACGGCCGACGACGTCGTCGCCCGCATGGCCCTGGTGCCGCGCACTCTGGAAGCCCGCGGACTGGACGCCACGCCGCTCATCCAGGCCAAGCTCGCCCGTGTGGGCACGCCCGACGCGCGCGCGGCCATCGCCATCCTGGACATCATCCTGCGCGACGAGATCGGCCATGTGGCGGTGGGCAACCACTGGTATCGCTGGCTGTGCGAGCGGGAGGGGCTGGAACCTCTGCCGCACTACCGGCGCCTGTACCGCGAGCATCAGGCGCCCCGGCTCAAGCCACCCTTCAACATGGACGCCAGGTCACGGGCCGGCTTCACGCCAGACGAACTGGAAGGGCTGGCGGCGGACGCGAAATAGACGGGTGCAGCGCGGACCGAGACGTGCGCAGCGCGGACAGCACCAACCCGCCCGTTGCGCCCTGCTCAATCGGCCTTGATGCCCGCGGCGCGGATGATCCGGCCGTTGTTCTCGTATTCGGCCGCGATCTCCTTGGCGAAGGCCGCGGGGCTTCCGCCGGTCGGCACGTTGTCGGTGGTGGTCAGGCGCGAACGCATCTGGGGCGATTGCAGCGCGGTGTTGATCTCCGCGTTGAAACGGGCCTGCAAAGGCTGCGGCAACCCGGCCGGGGCGAAGACGCCGAACTGCGAAGAGAGGTTGGCGTCCTTGAAGCCCAGCTCGGCCAGGGTCGGCACGTTGGGCAGGCTCTCCAGCCGCGCGGGGGCGCCCACAGCCAGGGGCCGCAGCTTGCCGGCCTTGACCTGGATGGCCACCGCCGGGCCCGCATTGGTGGACAGCACCTCGAACTGGCCGGACAGCGCATCCGTCATCTGCTGGCCGCCCCCCTTGTAGGGCACATGGGTGATGTCGACCTTGGCCGTGGCGCGCAGTTGTTCCAGCATGATGTGTCCCAACGAGGCCGGCCCCGAGGTCGCCCACCGCACCGCACCGGGCTGCGCCTTCGCCTTCGCCAGCACCGCGCGCATGTCCGCGCCGCCCTCGGCCGAGGTGGCCAACAGCACCACCGGCGAATACATCACGCTGGCCACCGGCAGCAGGTCGCGCAGCGGGTCGTAGGGCAGCTTGCCCAGATGTGGGCTCAGCACCAGCGGGCTGATGGCCGAGAAGCCGAGCGTGGCGCCGTCCGGTGCGGCCTTGGCGATGGCCTCCATGGCGATGGTGCCGCTGGCGCCCGCCTTGTTGTCGACGACGAAGGTGCTGCCGGTCTGCGCCGCCAGCCGCTCGGCCAGGGTGCGGGCCACCACGTCGGCCACGCCGCCGGGCGGGTAGGCCACGACCAGGCGCACGGTCTTGGGCAGGTCCTGGGCCAGGGCCGGTAGACCCGTGGCCGCGAAGGCCACGCCAAAGGCCGCGAGAACAGCGCCGCGGCAAAGGCGGCGCCGCAGGAAGGAATCGGTCGTAAAGATCATGGCCGGATCATGCCAGCGGCCCTCGGCTTCGGCCGCCGCACGCGGTCGGCCGCCGCGCCTCAGCCCCGCGGATGGTGCCGCGCATGCAGCTGGCGCAAGCGCTCGCGCGCCACGTGGGTGTAGATGGTGGTGGTGGAGATATCGGCATGCCCGAGCAGCAACTGCACCGCGCGCAGATCGGCGCCATGGTTCAGCAAGTGAGTAGCAAAGGCATGGCGTAGCGTGTGCGGCGACAGCGGCACACGCACGCCTCCCGCCTCGGCGTGCTTCTTGACGATCACCCAGAACATGGCCCGCGTCATGCCGGCGCCGCGCGCGGTGACGAACAGGTCGCCGCTCTGCTGGCCGCCCAGGATGGCCGAACGGGCTTCGGCCAGGTAGCGGCCGATCCAGCGCTCGGCCTCCTGCCCGAAGGGCACGAGGCGCTCCTTGCTGCCTTTGCCCATCACCCGCAGCACGCCTTCCTGCAGGCCGAGGTCGACCAGGCGCAGGCCCACCAGTTCGCTGACGCGCAGGCCGCTGGCGTACATCAGCTCGATCATCGCGCGGTCCCGCAGGCCCAGCGGGGTGGCGACGTCGGGTGCCCCCAGCAGCGCCTCCACCTGCGCCTCGCTGAGCGTCTTGGGCACGCGCGCGGGCTGGCGCGCGGGCAGCAGGCGCAGCGTGGGGTCAGCCACGATGCGGTGCTCGCGCAGCGCCCAGCGGAAGTAGCGCTTGAATACCGTCAGCCGGCGATTGGCCGAGGTGGCCTTGCCGCGCTGCGCGAGGCGCTCGCCCATGTAGGCCTGCAGATCGCTCTCGCGCGCCGCCGGCAGGGCCACGCCGCGGGGCGCCAGCCATTGCGCCAGCAGCGAGAGGTCGCGCCGGTAGGCGGCCAGCGTGTTGCGCGACAGGCCCTCCTCCAGCCACAGCGCGTCGATGAAGTCGTCGATGTCAGCAGGCGATGGCATGGCGGCGGTGGAGGCCGGAGGGGTCATGGACATGCGGAAAAACAGAAAGCCGCCCGAGGGCGGCTCCAGCAAACACCGCGCCCGCTGGGCGGACACGGCTGGGACGGGACGCTCAGTCGAGCTTGAGATTCTGCTTCTTCACCACGTCCTTGTAGACCGCGAACTCGGCCTTGATCTGCGCGGCGAACTGTTCGGGCGTATTGGCCACGATGATCGAGCCGGTGTCCTCGATGCGCTTGCGCACGGCGGGGTCTTCCAGCGCCTTGCGCGTGCCTGCGTTGATCTTGTCCACCACCTCCTTCGGCAGCGCCTTGGGCCCGAGGATGCCGTAGTACGCCATGCGGTTCACCGGCTCCAGGCCCACTTCCTTGAAGGTGGGCACGTTGGGCAGGTCCTTCAGGCGCTGGGGCGCAGCCACCACGATGGGCACCAGCTTGCCGGCCTTGATGAAGGGCAGCGCCGAGGGCAGGTTGTCGAAGATCATCGGCACCTGGCCGCCGACGGTGTCGTTCAGGGCCGGGCCGGCGCCGCGGTACGGGATGTGCGTGACGAAGGTGCCGGTCATGCTCTTGTAGAGCTCCATCAGCAGGTGGCCGATGCCACCGGTGCCCGACGAGCTGTATGAATACTTGCCCGGGTTCTTCTTGAGCTCAGCGACGAAGCTGGCGTAGTCCTTGGCCGGAAAGCTCGGGTGCACCGCGATCACATTGGGCGTGGCGGCGATGTTGATGATGGGCGTGAAGTCGTTGATCGGGTCGTACGGCGTCTTCGGGTTGATCGCCGGATTGGCGGCCGTACTCGACACCGTGGCCACGCCCAGCTTGTAGCCATCGGGTGCGGCGCGGGCCGTCTCGGACGCGCCGACCACGCCGCCGCCGCCGGCCTTGTTGGTGACCACCACCGGCTGGCCCAAGATCTTGCCCAGCGGATCGGCGATGACGCGGCCCACGATGTCGGTGGTGCCGCCAGGTGCGAAGGGCACCTGCAGTTCGATCGACTTGTCGGGGTAGCCCTGCGCCCAGGCAGCAGGGGCGGCCAGCGCACCCAGCAGGGCAGCGGCGGCGATGGCGTTCCAGTGGCGGCGATGCATCAGATTGACTCCAGGTTCGTTTCTTGAATGGGCGGATTCGCTTCCAGCATGCGGCGCATCCTAGCGGCAGCCTTGGCGCACGAGCTTGAGGGAATACCTATAAGTGCGCGGTTTATGCTCCCCGGGTGAATTACGCGCAGCTGCTGTTTCCGGACTTCTCCCTCATCGCCTGCGGTTGGCTGCTGTGCCGCTACACCGCCTTGGATCGCCGGGTCTGGGACCAGGTCGAGAGCCTGGTGTACTACTTTCTCTTCCCGGTCCTGCTCTTCCATTCCATCGTCAAGAGCCCCATCGACTTCGGCTCCGCCACGCACCTGCTGGCCGCCGGGCTGGGTGTGGGACTGGCCGGCATAGCGCTTGCCTATGCGCTGCCGTCTCTGCCCTGGCTGGGGCGGCACATCGACCGACGCGAGCACGCGGCCAGCGCCCAGGTGGCCTTCCGCTTCAACTCCTTCATCTGCCTGGCCGTGGCCGAGCGCCTGGCCGGTGCCGAAGGCCTGCTGGTGATCGCTGTGCTGATCGGCGTGTGCGTGCCGCTGATGAACGTGGCGGCGGTGTGGCCCATGGCGCGGCATGCCAACAGCGGCTTCCTGCGCCAGCTCGTGCGCAATCCACTCATCATCGCGACGGCCAGCGGGCTGGTGATCAACCTGCTCGGCCTGCAGGTGCCTCACTGGATGCAGCCGACGCTCGGCCGGTTGGGCGCCGCCTCCTTGGCGCTGGGCCTGCTGGCGGCGGGCGCCGGCATGCAGTTCGGCGCGCTCAACCGGGGCAAGGCGCTGGGCGTCGCGGTGCTGTCGATCCGGCACCTGGTGCTGCCGCTGGTGGCCTGGTGCCTGTGCCGGCTGCTGGGGCTGCACGGGGCACAGGCAGCGGTGCTGATGGCCTTCTCGGCCGTGCCCACGGCATCGAGCGCCTACGTGCTGGCAGCGCGCATGGGCTACAACGGCGCGTACGTTGCAGCGCTGGTGACGCTCTCGACCCTGCTGGGCATCGTCAGCCTGCCCTTCGCGCTCAGTCTGCCGCGCTGAGCGATCGCCTCAGGTGGGCGCGACGGTGGGCGCCTGCGCCAGCGCCCAGTCGATGTGCTCGCGCAGCAGGGACGTGGCGGTGTCGCGCCGCGCCGTCAGCGCCACTGCAGCCGACGCATCGCCCTGGCGCAATGCATTGCCCAGCGCGACGGCGATGTTGCGCAACCAGCGCTCGTGGCCGATGCGGCGGATGGGGCTGCCTTCGGTGCGGCGCAGGAACTCGTCCTCGGTCCATGCGAAAAGCTGCGCCAGCGTGACGCCCGTCAGGCCCTCGCGCGGATCGAAGTCGGGCAGCGCACTGCGCTGGGCAAACTTGTTCCAGGGGCAGGCCAGCTGGCAGTCGTCGCAGCCGTAGATGCGGTTGCCAATTGCGGGACGCAACGCCTCCGGGATGGCGCCGGCATGCTCGATGGTCAGATAGGAGATGCAACGCCGCGCGTCCAGCCGGTGCGGCCCGAGGATGGCGCCGGTCGGGCAGGCATCGATGCACGCCGTGCAGCGGCCGCAGTGCGCCGCCACCGGCTCGGTCGGCGGCAGAGCAAGGTCGACATAGATCTCGCCCAGGAAGAACATGGAGCCCGCCTCGCGGCTGAGCACCAGCGTGTGCTTGCCGCGCCAGCCCTGGCCGCTGCGACCGGCCAGCTCGGCCTCCAGCACGGGCGCGGAATCGGTGAACACGCGGTGGCCGAAAGGCCCGATCTCGGCGGCCAGCCGGTCGGCCAGCTTCTGCAGCCGGGCCCGCAGCACCTTGTGGTAGTCCCGCCCCCGGGCATAGAGCGACACGATGGCCTCACCGGGCCGCTCCAGCCGCGACCATTCGACGGCCTGCCAGTCGTCCGGCGTCTCGCGCGGCAGGTAGTCCATGCGGGCGGTGATCACGCTCAGGGTGCCCGGCACCAGCTCGGCCGGCCGGGCCCGACGCATGCCGTGCGCCGCCATATACCCCATCTCGCCATGGAAGCCCTGGGCCAGCCATTCCGCCAGGCCGGGCTCTGCGTCGGACAGGTCGATGCCCGCGATGCCGATTTGGGAGAATCCGAGTTCCCCGGCCCACGCACGAATCCGAGCCACGAGTTGAGCATCGACCGCAGTCACCGTCCGATTGTAGAAATCGCCTCCCGCCCGCTGCTCTGGCAGGGTGAGGACGACACCGCCCGCTTCGCCCAGGCACTGGCGCAGGCCATGCAGACCCGGCCCGAGCTGAGCCACGCCTTCATCACGCTGCACGGCGACCTGGGCGCCGGCAAGACCACCTTCGTGCGCCACCTGCTGCGCGCACTGGGCGTCCAGGGCCGCATCAAGAGCCCGACCTACGCCGTGGTGGAGCCCCACACCACCCGCGACGGACGTGCGGTCTACCACTTCGACTTCTATCGCTTCAGCAATCCCCGCGAATGGGAAGACGCCGGGTTCCGGGACCTTTTTGCCGGCGAGGGACTCAAGCTGGCCGAATGGCCCGCCCAGGCGGCCGGCTATCTGCCCACCGAGGACCTCGCCATCCACATCGAAGCCATGACCCCAGACGCCGATGACGTGCGCCGCGTGCAGTTGCGCGCCTTCTCTCTCAACGGCCAGGCCCTGCTGGCGGCTGTTGCACCATGAGCAGTCGCCGCACGCCACCCGATCATCCTGCAGCCGCCGCCGGCACCGCCGAGGCGGCACTCGTGACCCACGCGCTGCTTCCCGTACAACCCGAGCGCCGGCGCTGGCTGCAGCAGGCCGGTAGCCTGGTGCTGCTGATGGGCGCGGCCGAGATCGCGTACGGCGCCTCCATCGTGGCCGTGCGCGTGTGGCCGGCGGCCGACTACACGCGCATCACCATCGAGTCCGATGCGCGGCTGCAGTCGCAGCAACTCGTCGTGGGCGATCCTCCGCGCCTGGCGGTGGACATCGAGGGGATCACCCTGAACCCCGCCCTGCGTGATCTGGTCGGCAAGGTCAAGGCAGACGATCCTTTCATCGCGGGGCTGCGCGTGGGCCAGAACACGCCGTCCATGGTGCGCATCGTGTTCGACCTCAAGCAGACGGTGAGACCGCAGGTGTTCTCGCTGGCGCCGGTGGCCGCGTACAAGCACCGGCTGGTGCTGGACCTGTATCCGCAGGAGACGCGCGACCCGCTGGAATCGTTGATTGCCGAGCGGCTGCGCGACACCCGCACCGGGGCGTCACCCGCCGCCCCCCTGCCGCCGGCACCGCCGGCCGTCGCGGTCGCGCCCCCGGTGGTCCAGGCTCCCCCGCCTGTTCCCGCTCGGCCGGTGCCTGCCACCGATCCCCTCGGCGACCTGATCGCTCAGAAGGCGATTCCCCCGAATCCATCCGGCCCTCCGGTACCCGCGCCACCTCCGCCGGTGATCGCCGAGGCCCCCCGCCCCGCGCCTGCACGCACGCGTGTCCAGCGGCCGGAGCCCAACATGGCCACGGCCACCCGCACCGACCGCATCATCATCGTGGCGCTCGATCCGGGCCACGGCGGTGAGGATCCCGGCGCGATCGGTCCCAACGGCACCCGCGAAAAGGACATCGTTCTGCAGGTGGCGCGCCGCCTGCGTGACCGGATCAACGGCAGCACCCTCGGCGGCAATCCGATGCGCGCCTTCATGACGCGGGACGATGACTTCTTCGTGCCGCTGAACGTGCGGGTGCAGAAGGCCCGCCGCGTGCAGGCCGACCTGTTCATCAGCATCCATGCGGATGCCTTCACCACGCCAGCCGCACGCGGTGCCAGCGTCTTCGCACTGAGCCAGAACGGCGCCTCCAGCAGCGCTGCCCGTTGGATGGCCAACAAGGAGAACCAGTCCGACCAAGTGGGCGGCATCAGCGTCGGCGAACACGAGATGCAGGTGCAGCGCGCCCTGTTCGACATGAGCACGACGGCGCAAATCAAGGACAGTCTTCGCCTGGGCGGCGCCATGCTGGGCGAATTCCGGCGCATCGGCGCGAGGCTACACAAAGGCGACGTGGAGCAGGCCGGCTTCGCGGTGCTCAAGGCGCCGGATATTCCCAGCGTGCTGGTCGAAACCGCCTTCATCAGCAATCCGGAAGAAGAAGCCAAGCTGCGCAACGTGGCCTATCAGGATGACCTGGCCGATGCGCTGATGAAGGGCATCCAGCGCTATTTCAGCCAGAACCCGCCGCTCGCGCGCAGCCGGACGCTGTAATACGGCGCCTTTCAGCCGGCGCGCGCGCAGGCTCGCAGTGCAGCCTTGCCTCGGCGCACAGCGCTCGGCGGACCGCTCCTACAGCAGCGGGACGCGGCGCTCACGCAACATCTGTCCATCACAACCCAGAAAGGTGGACACCATGTTGAAGACTCGCACTTGGATCTCGGCAGCCGCGATCGGCGCAGCCGCACTCATGGCCGGCTGTGCCGCCGGCCCCAACCAGCAGTTGGGCGCAGGCGTCGGCGCACTCGGCGGTGCCGTCGTCGGCAATGCCATCGGCGGTAACACGGCCGCAACCGTCGGCGGTGCTGCCATCGGCGGTCTGGTGGGCAACGAAGTCGGCCGTCAGCGCGATCAGCAGAACTACAACAACCAGTACTACCCCGACGGCCGCCGCCGTTATTGAGCGAGGGACGCTCTACCCAACGACAAGGGCCGCATTCGCGGCCCTTGTCGTTGGTGATCCGCAGCAACAGATTAGCGCGCAGTCGCAGTTGCCGAACCCGAGGCCCTGGAGCCGCGCCAGGCACCGAAGATGGCGATCAGGCCGGGCACCAGGATCAGTGCCCAGATGATCTTGTCCAGGTGCTGGCGGACCAAGGGCAGATTGCCGAAGAAGTAACCGGCGGTGCAAATTCCCACCACCCACAACACGGCGCCACCGATGTTGAAGGCGGTGAACTTGCCCCGGCTCATCGCGGCCACGCCCGCCACGAAAGGCGCAAAGGTGCGGATGAAAGGCATGAAGCGCGCCAGCACGATCGTGATGCCGCCATAGCGTTCATAGAAGGCATGCGCCTGATCGAAGGCCTTGCGATTGAACAAGCGCGAGTTCTCCCAATGGAAGACTCGAGGTCCGACGTGGCGCCCGATGGCGAAGTTGCACTGATCGCCCAGAATCGCGGCCGCAAGCAGGACCGGCACCGCGATGCCCATGTTCATGAGGCCTGCACCACACAGTGCACCGACGATGAACAGCAACGAGTCGCCCGGCAGGAAGGGCATGACCACCACGCCGGTCTCCACGAAGACGATGATGAACAGCAGGGCGTAGACCCAGGTGCCGTAGGCGGCCACGAAGGCCTCCAGGTGCTTGTCGACGTGAAGAATGAAGTCAATCAGGAAGGCGGCGAAGTCCATGGCGCGGCATTATCCGGGGCGGCCGATGGCGGATTCTTAAAATCCCCGATGTGAGCGCCCTCCTTTCCCCCTCCCCCGCCGGACGCCGGCCGATCCGTGACCTGCCGGACGAGCTGATCAGCCAGATTGCCGCAGGCGAGGTGGTGGAGCGCCCTGCCTCCGTCGTGCGTGAGCTCGTCGACAACGCGCTCGACGCGGGGGCGCGCCAGATCACGGTCCGCCTGTCCGCAGGCGGCGTCCGTTTGATCGCAGTGGAGGACGACGGTGACGGCATTCCTCGCGACGAGCTGCCGTTGGCCTTGCGACGCCACGCCACCAGCAAGATCGCGAGCCTGTCGGAGCTCGAATCGGTCGGCACCATGGGCTTTCGAGGCGAGGCACTGGCCTCGATCGCCTCTATCGCCGAGCTGAGCCTGCTTTCGCGCCATGGCGAGGGGGACAGTGCATGGCAGCTGGACGCGCGTACCGGCGAGCTGCGTCCGGCGGCGCGCAGCCGTGGCACGACGGTGGAAGTGCGGGAGCTTTTCTTCGCCACGCCGGCGCGGCGCAAGTTCCTCAAGACCGACGCCACGGAGCTCGCGCACTGCATCGAGGCCGTGCGCCGCCACGCGCTCGCGCGACCCGACGTGGGCTTCTCCATCTGGCACGAAGGCCGCCTGGTCGAGCAGTGGCGGGTGGCCGACACGCCGGCCCAGCGCCTCTCGGATGTCTTCAGCGAGGAGTTCATCGGCCAGAGCGTGCCGGTCGACCACGGCGAAGGCGCCCTGCATGTGCACGGCCACGCCGGCGTGCCGGACGCGGCTCGCAGCCGCGGCGACCAGCAGTTCTTCTACGTGAATGGCCGCTTCGTGCGCGACAAGGTGCTGCTGCATGCAGCGCGCGCCGCCTACGAGGACGTGCTGCACGGCCAGCGCCAACCGGTGTTCGTGCTGCACCTGCAGATCGATCCGGCGCGGGTCGACGTGAACGTCCACCCGACCAAGATCGAGGTGCGCTTCCGGGACGGTCGTGAGGTCCACAGCGCCGTACGGCACGCCATCGAGAACGCCCTGGCGGCGCCGCGCGCGGCCGGTGCGGCGAGTGCGGACGAGGCAGGGACGGGCCGCCCCGCTCCTCTGCTGCGCGGCTATGACGCAGCCGGCCCAGCGCCGGCATGGCGTCAAGCCGGCATCCATTTTGCGGGCGAACGCGGCGCGGGCGACTGGGCCGCCATGTGGCCCATCGCCCCGCCGTCGGTGCCGTCCGGTCCCGAGGGCGACGGGCAGAGCGAAGCACCGGCGGTGCCGATGGCGGGGGGCGGGCGTTCGGCGCTTCAACCCCCCTGGACCGCAGGCGCCGAGCGGGCCACTTCCACGCCGACCTCCCCGCCCATCTCACCTTCGGCGGCCATTGCAGCCGCCAGCCCGGCCAGCTGGCCCCTGGGTCGTGCGCTGGCCCAGCTGCAAGGCATCTACATCCTGGCCGAAAACACCCAGGGCCTGGTTATCGTCGACATGCACGCGGCGCACGAGCGGATCGTCTACGAGCGCCTCAAGGCCCAACTCGACGGCCATGCCATCGCGAGCCAGCCGCTGCTGATCCCTGCCACCTTTGCCGCGACCCCCGAGGAAGTGGCCACGGTGGAGGCTTGCGCCGACGTACTCGGGACGCTCGGCCTGGAGGTCTCTCCTTTCTCTCCCCGCACCCTTGCGGTGCGCGCTGTGCCTGCTTCGCTTGCGGACGGCGACCCGGTCGCCCTTGCGCGCAGTGTCCTGGCCGAGCTGGCTCAGCACGAGGCCACCACGGTCATCCAGCGCGCCCAGCACGAGCTCCTGGCGACCATGGCCTGCCACGGCGCCGTGCGCGCCAACCGGCGGCTTACGCTGGACGAGATGAATGGCCTGTTGCGGCAGATGGAGGCCACCGAGCGGTCCGACCAGTGCAACCACGGTCGCCCCACATGGCGCCAGCTGAGCGTGCGCGATCTGGACGGGCTTTTCATGCGAGGTCGCTGAGGCTCGTCGCGTTGGACTGGACCCGACGCCGGTCAGATGTAGGCCGAGTCTCGCAAGGGTGTGGCGTCGGGGTTTACACGGTCGTCCGAAAGGTAGGCATAGGCGTTGCATGTGGGCAAGCGTCTGAAATGCCTGTAACAGGCTGTCAGCCAGCGGGTACGCAGGGGCCGCCGTTGCAAATCCCTGTGAACTTCGACCCTGATCCGGTCTCTGTTTGCCCAATGAAACGTTGGTCCCTCATCGCGTCGGTCCTCTCTTTCACCGTGCTGGTCGGTGCGGGCTGTTCCACGCTCGACGCGCAGCAGCGCGAATGGATCTTCCAACCCAGCGATCTCAGCTGGGGTAACACCGCCGAGATGACGGCCGGCATGGACGACGTGTGGATCGACTACCGCGCGCCCGACGGCGAGGACGTCAAGCTGCACGGCCTGTGGCTGGGCGAGGCGCCGATCTCGCGCGATACGCCGGTGATGCTGTACCTGCACGGGGCGCGTTACAACGTGGCGGGCTCTGCGCCGCGCATCCGCCGGATGCACGAGCTGGGCTTCTCGGTGCTGGCCATCGACTACCGCGGCTTCGGCAAAAGCACCAAGACGCTGCCGTCCGAGGAATCCGCGCGCGAAGACGCCCGAGCGGCCTGGAACTGGCTGGCCGCCAAGTACCCCAAGCAGCGCCGCTACATCTTCGGCCACTCGCTCGGCGGGGCCATCGGCATCGACCTCGCTTCCGATGTGCGCGACGAATCCGGCACCATCGTCGAGGGCACCTTCACGTCGATCTCCGACGTGGTGAGCAGTTTCAAGTGGGGCTGGCTGCCCTTCAAGCCCTTCATCACCCAGCGCTTCGAGTCGCTGGCCAAGGTCAAATCGATCGGGTCCCCCCTGCTGGTCGTCCACGGCTCCAACGACACATTGATCAATCCCACCCTCGGCCGCAAGTTGTATGAGGCCGCCACTGGGCAGAAGATGTTCGTTCTGGTCGAAGGCGGCTCGCACCACAGTACCAATTCGGTGGGCGAGGCCCAGTACCGCGCGGCACTGGCGCAGCTGTTCCAGATGAAGGAGCGCACGCCCGGCGCGCCTGCGCTCGCCACCGGGGAGCCGCACGGCCTGAGCCGTCCGACCGGCGGCGTGGCAGTGCCCCAGGCGGTCAAGCCGCCCCAGCCGCTGGGCACCTGAACGGCTGCGCACCGCTGCCTCTGCCAGCAGGGCGCGGACGATTTGCTACCCTCTGCGGGATGCCTGCGCCTTCTTCGGCTTCCTGCTTTTTTGTTTCGTTCCACCGGGTCCACCAGATCGCGCGTGCGCCGCGTCATCCAGCCGACCCGGCCGAGGCCGCCGCGTGACGGCATTGCGCTACATCGCCCTGGCCGGCCCGACCGCGAGCGGCAAGACCGCCGCCGCACTGGCCGTCGCGGCGGCGCTGCCGGTGCCTGTGGAAATCGTCAGCGTGGACTCGGCTCTCGTCTACCGCGACATGGACATCGGTACGGCCAAACCCACGCGGGCCGAACGTGGGATGGTCCCGCACCACCTGATCGACATCCTCGATCCGGCCCAGCGCTACAGCGCCGCCGCCTTCGTGGCGGATGCCGAGCGGCTCATCGCACAGATCCGCGAACGCGGCGCGATGCCGCTGCTGGTGGGTGGGACGATGCTCTATTTCAAGGCCCTGTTCGATGGCCTGGACACCATGCCGGCTGCCGACGCTGAGCTGCGCCGGCAGATCGACGCCGAGGCCGCGGTACACGGCTGGCCCGCCATGCACGCGCGGTTGGCCGAGGTCGACCCCACCACCGCCGCCCGTCTGGCGCCTGCGGACAGCCAGCGCATCCAGCGGGCGCTGGAGGTCTGGATGAGCAGCGGCCAGCCGCTGTCGAGCTTCCATAGGCGCGATGGCGCCGACGCGCCGCCAGACCCGATGGCCAGCGGAGAAGCCCTGCTCATCTCGCTCGAAACCGAAGACCGCGCGTGGCTTCATGCGCGCATCGCGCAACGCTTCGATGCCATGCTGAACGCGGGTTTCCTCGACGAAGTGCAGCAGCTGCGCGCACGCGGCGACCTGGGCCCGACCCTCCCCTCCATCCGCTGCGTGGGCTACCGGCAGGCCTGGGAGATGCTGGACACCACGCAAGGCCGCTCCCCGACGAAGGCAGAGCTGGCTGCGCTGCGGGAGCAGGGTGTCGCGGCAACCCGGCAACTGGCCAAGCGGCAGATCACATGGCTGAGAAGCCTGCCGCGGCGCGAGGTGATCGCCTGCGACACGACGGATGCGCCCGCCCGGGTGGTGACCCGCGTGCGCCAGGCCCTGAGGGCACGCCATCCATGAATCGCACACGCCACCCGCCTGCCCCACCCCAAACCAGCCCTCCCGACCCGACGCAGAAGCCTGTATCCCTGCGCATAGAGGACCTCGGCAAGTTCTACGGTCAGGGTGCGGCCGCCCGACCGGTCTTCCGCCATCTGAACCTCACGGTTGCGCCCGGTGAGTTCGTCGCCATCGTTGGCGAATCGGGCGTGGGCAAGTCGACCTTGCTGAACTGCATGGCCGGGCTCGACGACTGGGACGAAGGCCGTGTGCTCCTGGGGGCGCACGACCTGGGCACCATGGACGCGGAACAACGCGCGCTGTGGCGGCGGGCGAATGTGGGCTTCGTGTTCCAGGCATTCCACGTGCTGCCCCACCTGGATGTGGCCCAGAACGTCGGACTGCCGCTGATGCTGCTTGGGCAACACGCCCACATGAAAGCGCGCGTCGCGCACATGCTCGAGGCCGTCGGCCTGGAAGGCCTGGGCCAGCGCCTGCCCCAGCAGCTGTCGGGGGGCCAGCTTCAGCGGGTGGCCATCGCCCGGGCGCTGGTGCACCGCCCGGGCCTGCTGCTCGCCGACGAGCCCACGGGCAACCTGGACCCGGGAACGGCCGCGAAGGTGATGGAGCTGCTGCTGGCGGAGTCCCGGGCACAGGGCGCGACCCTCGTGCTCGTCACCCACTCCGAAGCGGCGGCAGGGCTGGCCGACCGGCGCCTGCACCTGACGCAGGACGGCTTCCGGTGAGCATGCGTCGCGGACGGCGCCGAATGCCTATTTGAGCAGCGCGTCCGCGCCTGGACGCTGCCAGTAGACGTAGATCCAGGCGGGCGAAAAGCCAACCCGCGCATAGAGCGAGCGGGCGAGATAGTTCTCCGCCTCCACCTGCAGGAAGGTCTGCGTCACGCCACGCTTGATGGCTTCCGCGCCCATCGCGGCCATCAGCTGGCGGGCGAAGCCGTGGCCTCGGAATCGCGGACGCGTCCGCATCCCATGCACGCCCATCCAGCCCTCGGCGAAGCAGCCGCTGCCCACGGCCGCCACGTCGCCCGCGGCGCCGCCCGGCAGATCCTGCGCCAGGCGCAGGCTGACGTACACGGTGTCCTTGGCGCGCCGCAGCAGCCGCACGCGGCTCTGCCCGTCGACCGGATCGAAACCCTCGCCCAGGTAGACGCGGGCCCAGTCATCGCCGGGTGTGGTCGACAGGTGCACCGCCTCTGGTTGTCCGTTGCTGGCCACCGTGGCCGGATCGGCATGCATCACCTGTGTCGGACGCGAGGGCACATAACCGCGGTCCCGCAGAGCCTCGGTCAGTGTCTCGAAGCCGGGGGTTTCGATGGGCAGCCGCAGTACGACCGGCAGGCCGTAGGCCTGGTAGGCCTCCTCGATCCGAGGCAGGACCGACGGGTCCTGGGCGCCGTGATGGAGCGGCACGGCACTGCGCGCCCGGCCGACCGTGCCACGGTCCAGCGCCAGCAGCCAGCCCGGCAACTCCTCCACCGCATCGGGTGGCACTGCGGCCAGAGTGGCCCTCTCGATCGATTCAACGTTCACGCCAGCAACCATGACCCCATTGTGGAGCCCTTCGCGGCCTTTGACAGCATGGCGCCGCCCCACAATCGCAGGATGCGCGTGCTGCTCACCACCTTCTCATGGCAGGAGGCCCGTCACCATCCCTGGCGCCATCTGGCCGCCGTGCTGGCCGTGACGCTGGGCGTGGCGCTGGCGTACTCGGTACACCTGATTAACAACTCCGCGCTGGACGAGTTCCAGCGTGCGACGCGCACCGTCAATGGCCAGCCCGACCTGGAAATACGGGCCGTTCAGGGCGACTTGGACGAAGCCGTGTTCGGCCAGTTGGCGACCGTGGGCCAGGTGGAACTGCTCAGTCCCGTGCTGGAAGCGCAATTGCTCGCTCGTGCGAGCGACGGACGCATGATAGGTCTGCGGCTGATCGGCGTGGACGCGCTGGTGCTGCCCGCAATCGCACCGGCCTTGATGCCCGTGCCTTTTCCGGATCGTGCGGACGAGCGGCTCAGCATGCTGCTGCCGGGACGCGCCTTCCTGAACGCCGCGGCGCGGCAGTCTCTCGGCGCCCAGTCTGGCGAGATCGATCTGCGCATGCCCGAGGGCAGCACAGAGTCGCTGCGGGTGGCGGGCACGGTCGCCGCCGTCGGCAACGCACTGGCCGTGATGGACATCGGCGCCGCCCAGGCACTGCTTCACCGGCAAGGCCGCCTGGCTCGCATTGACCTTCGCCTGGCGCCCGGGGCGGATCGCGCAGCGGTTGCGCGCGCCATCCGCGCCCTGCCCGCCTGGACACCGGCGCTGCGCCTGGCAGAACCCGCGGACGACGCGCAACGCATCGGCAATCTGTCCCGGGCCTACCGCGTGAACCTGACCGTGCTGGCACTGGTGGCGCTGTTCACGGGCGCCTTCCTGGTCTTTTCGGTGCTGGCACTTTCCGTGGCCAAGCGCGCGCAGCAGTTCGCGCTGCTCGGCGTGCTGGGGCTGACCGCACGACAGCGCTTGAGGCTGGTGCTCATCGAGTCGCTGGCGCTGGGCGTCGCAGGCAGCGCGGCGGGCCTGGCGCTGGGGATGGCGCTGGCCTGGGCAGCCCTGCGGCTTTTGGGGGGTGATCTGGGAGGCGGCTACTTCCGCGACGTGGCACCACCGCTTCGGATCGACCTCCCGGCCACGATGGCCTACGGCCTCCTGGGCATGCTGGCCGCCTTGGCGGGCGGATGGTGGCCAGCACGCGCGGCCCAGCGTCTGCCGGAGGCCCAGACGCTGAAGGGCCTGGGTGACACCTCGGGCCGCGAAGGACGGCTTTGGCCTGCCGCGGCACTGGTGGTCTTGGGTGGCACGCTGGCACTGGTCCCCCCGCTCTTCGGCGTGCCATTGGCGGCCTATCTGTCGGTCGCACTGCTGCTCGTGGGCGGCATCGCGGCACTGCCCTGGTTGATCCAGGCGTTGTACGGGTGGCTGGCGCCTCGGTTCGCCAGTCAGCTGCTTCCCCTGATGGCGGTCGAGCGGGCCCGGCGCATGCGCGGCAGCGCCGCCATTGCGTTGAGCGGCGTGGTGGCTAGCCTGGCGCTCTCGGTGGCCCTGACGGTGATGGTCGCGAGCTTCCGGGAGTCCGTCACGCGCTGGCTTGATGTGGTTCTGCCCGCCGATCTGTACGTGCGTGCAGCCGGCGCGGGCTCAGCAGGCGAACTGGCGCCGTTCGACGAGCGCTTCGTGGCATCCGCACGTGCCATCTCCGGTGTGGAGCGCGTCGCGCCGCAGCGCCTGCGGCTGGTGCAATTGGACCCGACGGCACCGTCGGTGACGCTGCTGGCGCGCCCCATCGACACGAACGCTCCCGGCGACAGCTTGCCGTTGACGGGGCCGTCCCGGCCCACGCCGCCTGGGCGCATCCCCATCTTCGTCAGCGAGCCGATGCTGTCGCTGTACGGTGCCCAGTTGGGCGGCGCGCTGCCGGCACTGGATGCCGCCTTCGGTCTGCCTTCTGGTCGATTTTTCGTGGCCGGCGTATGGCGCGACTACGCACGACAGTTCGGTTCCGTCGTGATCGGGCGGGACGACTACCAAGCACTGACCGGCGACGGCGCAGCCAGCGAGTTATCGCTCTGGCTGCGCCCAAGTGCTGACGAGTCACGCATCCGCGAAGCGCTGGACCAGCTGGCGCGAGAGCGTCTGGGTGCCAGCGACGCGCTGGAGGTCGCATCGACGGCGCAGTTGCGGGCAGTGTCCCTGCGAATCTTCGACCGCAGCTTCGCCGTCACCTACTGGCTGCAGGCGGTGGCCATCGCCATCGGCCTGTTCGGCATCGCCGCCAGCTTCAGCGCGCAGGTGCTGGCACGCCGCAAGGAGTTTGGCCTGCTTGCTCACCTCGGATTCACGCCGAGCCAGGTGCGGCGCCTGGTGGCCGGCGAAGGCGCCGCATGGACCAGCATCGGCGCGCTCGCTGGCCTGGGACTTGGGCTGGCCGTGGCCGCGGTGCTGGTGAAGGTGGTCAATCCGCAGAGCTTCCACTGGACCATGGACATGCTGCTGCCGCCCGGTCGCCTGGCAGCGTTGTGCGCGGCGGTCATCGCAGCCGGAACCATCACGGCGTGGCTGGCGGCGCGCGCGGCGGCCTCGCGCGACATGGTGCTGGCCGTCAAAGAGGACTGGTAGACAAGCTCTGCAGTGAAGCGCGGCAGTGCTCGAGCGGCACATGCGCAACACGCAAACACCAATGAAGAAATCGTCGCCCAAAACAAAACCGCCTTGCTGAACTCCCGTGCGGGGCAGACAAGGCGGTCTTGGACCAAAGACTGGAGCGGGAAAACGGTCTCGAACCGTCGACCTCAACCTTGGCAAGGTTGCGCTCTACCAACTGAGCTATTCCCGCGTCTTAATCGAGCTGGAAAACGCCTTTCGGCTCTCTCCAAAACTGGAGCGGGAAAACGGTCTCGAACCGTCGACCTCAACCTTGGCAAGGTTGCGCTCTACCAACTGAGCTATTCCCGCGTCTTGATCGGACGCTGGAAGGAGCCTTGCGGCTTCTTCCTTAAAAAACTGGAGCGGGAAAACGGTCTCGAACCGTCGACCTCAACCTTGGCAAGGTTGCGCTCTACCAACTGAGCTATTCCCGCAGAACCGAGCCTTAGATTATAGGGCTCAATTTCAGCTCGGCGCAAGCACCGAGCCGAAATTCTTCAATGCTTGATCGAACCTTCGGTGCGCGGCTCGCCAGCGCGCTGCTTGGACAGCTCGGCCATGGCCGCAGCGGAAGCAGCCACCTCTTCCTCCGACAGCGGCTTGGGTTGCTTTTCGAGCGCCACTTCGAGCACCTTGTCGATCCACTTGACCGGCACGATCTCGAGGCCGTTCTTCACGTTTTCGGGAATGTCCTGCAGATCCTTGGCGTTCTCCTCGGGGATCAGCACTGTCTTGATGCCTCCACGCAGAGCCGCCAACAGCTTTTCCTTCAGACCGCCGATGGCCGTGACCTCGCCACGCAAGGTGATCTCGCCAGTCATGGCCACGTCGCTGCGCACCGGGATACCCGTCAATGCCGAAACAAGCGCCGTCGTCATCGCAATGCCAGCGCTCGGGCCATCCTTGGGGGTCGCGCCGTCGGGCACGTGGATGTGGATGTCCTTCTTCTCGAAGAGCTCATCCTTGATGCCCAGGCGACGAGCGCGGCTGCGCACCACCGTGCGCGCGGCCTCGACCGACTCCTTCATCACGTCGCCCAGCGAACCAGTACGGGTGATGACGCCCTTGCCCGGCACCGTCGCCACTTCGATGGTCAGCAGGTCGCCGCCCACCTCCGTCCACGCCAGCCCGACCACCTGGCCCACCTGGTTCTGCTGCTCGGCACGACCGAAGCTGTACTTGCGCACGCCCAGGAATTCGTGGAGGTTCTCGCTGTCCACCGTCACCTTCGGCGTCAGCTTCTTGAGCAGCAGGCCCTTGACCACCTTGCGGCAGATCTTGGAAAGCTCTCGCTCCAGCGAGCGCACGCCGGCCTCGCGGGTGTAGTAGCGCACGATGTCGCGCACCGCGTCCTCGGTCACCAGCAGCTCATCGTCCTTGACACCGTTGTTGCCCATCTGCTTAGGCAGCAGGTACTTCAGGGCGATGCTGGTCTTCTCGTCCTCGGTATAGCCCGAGAGGCGGATGACTTCCATCCGGTCCAGCAGCGCCGGCGGAATGTTCATCGAATTCGACGTCGCGACGAACATCACGTCCGATAGGTCGAAATCGACCTCGACGTAGTGGTCGCCGAAGGTGTGGTTCTGCTCGGGATCGAGCACTTCCAGCAGGGCCGACGACGGGTCGCCACGGAAATCGGTGCCCAGCTTGTCGATCTCGTCCAGCAGGAACAACGGGTTGCGCGTGCCCACCTTGTTCAGGCTCTGCAGCACCTTGCCTGGCAGCGCGCCAATGTAGGTACGGCGGTGGCCGCGGATTTCGGCCTCGTCGCGCATGCCACCCAGCGCCATACGCACGTACTTGCGGCCCGTCGCCTTGGCGATGGACTGCCCCAAGGAGGTCTTGCCGACGCCCGGTGGGCCGACGAGACACAGGATGGGGGCCTTGACCTTTTCCACGCGCTGCTGGACCGCAAGATATTCGAGGATCCGGTCCTTGACCTTTTCGAGGCCATAGTGGTCCTCGTTCAGCACCGTCTCAGCGTTCGAGAGATCGTGCTTGATCTTGGTCTTCTTGCTCCAGGGCAGGCCGACCAAGACATCGATGTAATTGCGCACCACCGTCGCTTCCGCCGACATGGGCGACATCAGCTTGAGCTTCTTGAGCTCGGCGTCCACCTTCTTGCGGGCATCCTTGGGCATCTTGGCGGCGATGATCTTCTTCTCGATCTCCTCGATGTCCGCACCGTCTTCGCCCTCGCCCAATTCCTTCTGGATGGCCTTGACCTGCTCGTTCAGATAGAAGTCGCGCTGGTTCTTTTCCATCTGCCGCTTCACGCGGCTGCGGATCTTCTTGTCGACGTTGAGGATGTCGACCTCGCGCTCCAGCTGCGAGAACAGGCTTTCAAGACGCTGCTGCACGTTCGACAGGTCGAGCACGGCCTGCTTGTTGTCCAGCTTGAGCGGCAGATGCGCGGCGATGGTGTCCGCGAGTCGGCCGGCGTCGTCGATGCTGGCGATCGAAGTAAGGATCTCGGGCGGGATCTTCTTGTTCAGCTTGACGTACTGGTCGAACTGCTGCATCACCGCTCGGCGCAGCGCCTCGACCTCGGTACCTGCAGCACCAGCCGCTTCGAGGGGAACCACGTTGGCCGAGAAATGCGTCTGGCTGTCTTCGATCCGGGCTACGCGTGCGCGTTGCTGGCCCTCGACGAGCACCTTCACCGTCCCATCAGGCAGCTTCAGCATCTGGAGGATGGTCGAGACGCAACCCACTTCGAACATGTCGTCGACCGAGGGCTCATCCTTGGCGGCAGCCTTCTGCGCGACCAGCATGATGCGGCGCTCGGCCTCCATGGCGAGTTCCAGCGCCTTGATGCTCTTGGGCCGGCCCACGAACAACGGGATGACCATGTGGGGGAAGACCACCACATCGCGCAGCGGCAGCAGCGGCAGATCGATGGGATCCGACGGCAGGGGAATGTGACCGGACATGGTGTTCCTCTTCAGGCCTTCTTCGCCGCCTCGCGATACACGAGAAGCGGCGCCTTGTTTTCTTCGATGGTCGACTCGTCGACCACCACCTTTTCCACGTTGGACGCCGTGGGAAGATCGAACATGGTGTCGATCAGGGCCCCTTCAAGGATGGAACGCAGGCCGCGAGCGCCGGTCTTGCGGGCCAGCGCCTTGCGGGCCACGGCGCGCAGGCCGGCCGGACGCACTTCGAGTTCCACGCCTTCCATCTGCAGGAGCTTGGCGAACTGCTTGACCACGGCGTTGCGCGGCTCGGTCAGGATCTGCACCAAAGCGTCCTCGCTCAGCTCCGCCAGCGAAGCCACCACCGGCAGGCGGCCGACCAACTCGGGAATGATGCCGAACTTGATCAGGTCTTCGGGCTCGACCTCGCCGAACACCTCGGTCAGGCTGCGCTGCTGCTTGCTGCGCACCAGCGCGCCGAAGCCGATACCCGAAGCCTCAGTCCGCGCCTCGATCACCTTCTCCAGGCCAGCGAAAGCACCACCGCAGATGAACAGGATGTTGGTCGTGTCGATCTGCAGGAAGTCCTGGTTCGGATGCTTGCGCCCGCCCTGCGGCGGCACGCTGGCCATGGTGCCTTCGATCAGCTTGAGCAGCGCCTGCTGCACACCCTCGCCCGACACATCGCGGGTAATGCTCGGGTTGTCGGACTTGCGCGAGATCTTGTCGATTTCGTCGATGTAGACGATGCCGCGCTGGGCGCGCTCGACGTCGTAGTTGCAGCTCTGAAGCAGCTTCTGGATGATGTTCTCGACGTCCTCGCCCACATAGCCCGCTTCGGTCAGCGTGGTGGCATCGGCCATGACGAAGGGCACGTCCAGCTGTCGGGCCAGCGTCTGGGCCAGCAGGGTCTTGCCCGAACCCGTGGGGCCGATGAGCAGGATGTTGCTCTTGGACAGCTCGACGTCCTCGCCCTTGGCCCGCTCCTTGTGCTTCAGGCGCTTGTAATGGTTGTAGACCGCCACCGCGAGCATGCGCTTGGCGGCCTCCTGGCCGATCACATAGCTGTCGAGGTTGCCCTTGATCTCGGCAGGCGTCGGCAGATCGCCGCGGCCCTGCTCACGCGCATCGCCGCCCGCGGGCAACTCGTCGCGGATGATTTCATTGCACAGGTCGATGCACTCGTCGCAGATGAAAACGGAAGGGCCGGCGATCAGCTTCTTGACCTCATGCTGGCTCTTGCCGCAGAAGGAGCAATAAAGCGTTTTCTCGCTGGAAGAGCCTTTTTTCTCGGCCATGAACGGATGCCCAAAACAGTAATGAACCAATGATAGCGAAAGGAAAAACGGCGTTTTCCGCAGGGAAAAACGCCGTTTTTCCTGGGACGGACACCGGCGTTGCCGCCGGCCCGCCCGCATCAGCTGCGCTGCGAGATGACCTGGTCGACGATGCCGTAATCCTTGGCTTCGTCGGCGGTCATGTAGTAGTCGCGCTCGGTGTCGTTCTTGATCTTCTCCAGCGGCTGACCCGTGCGCTCGGCAAGGATGCGGTTCATCTGGTCCTTGGTACGCAGGATGTCGCGTGCCTGGATCTCGATGTCCGTGGCCTGGCCGCGGGCACCGCCCAGCACCTGGTGGATCATGACCTTGGAGTTGGGCAGCGAGTAACGCTTGCCGGCAGCGCCGGCTGCCAGCAGGAAGGCGCCCATGCTGGCCGCGAAGCCCAGGCACATGGTCGACACGTCGGGCTTGATGAACTGCATGGTGTCGTAGATCGACATGCCGGCCGTCACGCTGCCACCCGGCGAGTTGATGTACAGCGAGATGTCCTTGTCGGGGTTCTCGCTCTCCAGGAACAGCAACTGCGCAACCACCAGATTGGCGGTCTGGTCGTTGACCTCGCCCACCAGGAACACGACGCGCTCCTTGAGCAGGCGCGAGTAGATGTCGAAGGACCGCTCGCCACGGCCCGACTGCTCGATGACCATCGGGATCAGGCCGAGGGCTTGGGTTTCCTGTGCACTCATTGGGTTTCTCCGCAAAAGATGGCGCAACTGTACTGCGCCGCATGCCGGGTTTCAGGCGACGGACATTGCCGCCCGCGAAGCCGGTGCTGGAAAGCAAATGGGGCCTGTGCCGCACGGCACAAGCCCCACGAAGGAACGATCAGAAGGCAATCAACCTTGCTGCTGCATCAGTTCGTCGAAGCCGACGGCCTTGTCGCTGACCTTGGCCTTGCCCAGGACGAATTCGGTCACGTTGTTCTCGATGACCACGGCCTCGACCTCGGCCAGGCGGCGGTTGTCGCCGTAGTACCAGCGCACGACGTCGGCCGGCTTCTCGTAGCTGGAGGCCAGCTCTTCGATGTGGGCCTTGATCTGGTCGGGTTTGGCTTCGAGGCTGTTGGCGCGCACCAGTTCGGCCACCACCAGGCCCAGGCGCACGCGGCGCTCGGCCTGCGGACGGAACACGTCGGCAGGGATCGGGGCCTTGTCGGCGTCCTTGATGCCGCGCTGCTTGAGCTCGGCGCGGGCACCTTCGACCATGCGGTCGATCTCGGACTGGACCACCGACTTGGGCAGGTCCAGCTCGGACTTGGCCAGCAGCGCGTCCATCACGGCCGTCTTGTTGCGCGCCAGCAGGCGGAACTTGACTTCGCGCTCGAGGTTCTTGCGGATGTCGTCACGCAGCGCCTCGACCGTGCCTTCGCCGATGCCCAGCGACTTGGTGAAGGCCTCGTCGATCTCGGGCAGGTTGGCGGCCTCGATCTTCTTGACGGTGACCATGAAGTCGGCCTGCTTGCCGGCCACGTCCTTGCCGTGGTAGTCCGCGGGGAAGGCCAGCGGGAAGGTGCGGCTGTCGCCGACCTTCATGCCGCGCACGGCGTCCTCGAATTCCTTGAGCATCTGGCCTTCGCCGACGATGAACTGGAAGTCCTCGGCCTTGCCGCCCTGGAAGGGCTCGCCGTCGATCTTGCCTTCGAAGTCGACAGTGACGCGGTCGCCGTCGGCAGCGGCGCTGTCCTGCGAGCGCAGGCCGAAGGTGCGGCGCTGCTTGCGCAGGATGTCGACGGTGCGGTCGATGGCCTCGTCGGTCACTTCGGTCGAGACGCGCTCGACCTCGGCTTCAGCCAGGTCGCCGATCTTGACTTCCGGGTACACCTCGAAGACGGCGTCGAAAGCCACCTGGCCTTCAGGGGCGCCTTCCTTCTCGGTGATGGTGGGCTGGCCGGCAACGCGCAGATTGGCTTCGTTGGCCGCCTGCGAGAAGGCCTGGCCGACCTTGTCGTTCATGACCTCGTACTGCACCGAGTAGCCATAGCGCTGGGCCACGACGCTCATCGGCACCTTGCCCGGACGGAAGCCGTCCATCTTGACGGTGCGGGCCAGCCGCTTCAGGCGGGAATCGACTTCGGCCTGGATCGTCTCCACGGGCAGCGTCAGGGTGATCTTGCGCTCGAGCTTCTCGAGGGTTTCAACGTTCACGGTCATGTGAGACTCTTCCTAAACATGGATGCTGGTGCGCGGGGGGGGACTCGAACCCCCACACCATTGCTGGCGTCAGGACCTAAACCTGGTGCGTCTACCAATTTCGCCACCCGCGCAGCTCCGGGCTTTTCAGCCGATGGTGGATGATGAACAGGGCGGCCGCACCGCAAGGCAGGGCCGCCCTGACAACAAACTAGAGGCCTGGGGCACCGCCCGGGTGCCCCCAGCGCACGGGAGGATCACCTGCCACGCGCCGCCTGCCTGAAATTGGTCAATCGCGCATTCTAATCGGGTTCGACCAGGCTTCCGGCTTCACGCAAGTCCCTACCGCGCAGCCGCTGGAACGGCCGGACTGTGGGAGTCCGACGGCGCCGCGCCGTCGTCGTTGCCGACGCGGAACCAGGCCGCGTACATGGCTGGCAGCGCCAGCAGCGTCAGCGCCGTGGCCACGATCAGCCCGCCCATGATGGCCACCGCCATCGGCCCCCAGAACACGCTGCGCGACAGTGGGATCATGGCCAGCACCGCGGCGGCCGCCGTCAGCACGATGGGCCGTAGCCGCCGGACCGCCGATTCGACGATGGCGCGCCGCGCCGGCACACCAGCCGCGCGGTCCAGCTCGATCTGGTCGATCAGGATCACCGAATTGCGCTGGATCATCCCCATCAATGCGATCACGCCCAGCATGGCGACGAAGCCGAAAGGCCGGTTCAGCAGCAGCAGCGCCGCGGCCACACCCGCGATGCCCATGGGTCCGGTCAGGAAGACCAGCAGCGCCCGGCTGAAACTGTGCAGCTGCAGCATCAGCAGCGTGAAGACGGCGAACAGCATGATCGGAATGCCGGCCATGATCGAGGCGGAGCCCTTGCTGCTCTCCTCCACGGCGCCGGCCGCCTCGATGCGCACGGGCGGCTCGCCACGCTCCTTCCACTTCGCCTCCAGCGCGCGCAACTTGGGCATCAGCTGCTGGGACACCGTGGCGCCCTGCATGCCGTCCACCACGTCGCCCTGCACCGTGACGGCATAGGCGCGGTTCCAGCGCCAGATCACGCCCGGCTCCCACGCGAAATGCGGCTGGGCGATCTGCAGCAGCGGGATCGAGCGGCCAGCGGCCGTCGTCACATACGCATCCGTCAGGTCCGAGATCGCATCGCGCTCTTCGCGGGCCTGGCGCAGCACGATGTCGATCAGCTTGTCCTGCTCGCGGTACTGGCCGATGGGGTTGCCGGTGTAGATGCCGCGCGAGGCCTGGGCAATGGACTGGCTGGTCACGCCCAGCGCGCGCGCCTTGGCCTGGTCGACGTCCATGCGGATGGACTTGATCGACTCGTTCCAGTTGTCGTTGACGCCCACCATCGACGCATTGGTGCGGACTTCGGCCTTGACCTCGTCGGCCAGCCGCCGCAGCGTGGCAGGGTCGTCGCCCACCACCCGGAACTGCACCGGATAAGGCACGGGCGGCCCGCTGGCCAGCAGCTTGACGCGCCCACGCACCTCCGGAAACTCCTGCGCCAGCAGCGTCGGCAACTGGCGCCGCACGGCGTCGCGGGCCTTGAGGTCGCGGGTCAGCACGATGAACTGCGAGACGTTGCTCTGCGGGAAGGTCTGGTCCAGTGGCAGATAGAAGCGGGGCGCGCCTGAGCCGATCCAGGTGGCCACGCTCTGCACGCCCTCCTGCGCCATCAGGCGCCGCTCCAGACGCTTCGCGACCGCCTCGTTGGCCTCGAAGGTGGTGCCTTCGGGAAACCAGGCGTCGACCATGATCTCGGGCCGGTTCGAGTCCGGAAAGAACTGCTGTTGCACCCGCGTCATGCCCAGGATGCCCAGCGCCAGCACGGCCAGCGTGGCGCCGATGGTGATCCAGCGGTGGGTCACGCACCAGTCGACGGCGCTGCGGAAGCGGTTGTAGAACGGCGTGTCGAACAGCTCGTGCGGAGGTGCGTCTGGATCGTGCGGCTTGACCTTGAGCAGCAGCGTGCCCAGATAGGGCACGAAGTACACCGACACGATCCACGACAGCAGCAGCGCGATCACCGTCACCGCGAAGATCGCGAAGGTGTATTCGCCCGTCGTCGACTTGGCGATGCCGATGGGCAGGAAGCCCGCCGCGGTGATCAGCGTGCCGGTGAGCATGGGCATCGCCGTGACGTCGTAGGCGAAGGTGGCGGCGCGGCGCTTGTCGTAGCCCTCCTCCATCTTCCGCACCATCATTTCCACCGCGATGATGGCGTCGTCCACCAGCAGGCCCAGGGCGATGATCAGCGAGCCCAGCGAGATCTTGTGCAGCCCGATGCCGAAGTAGTTCATCGCCAGGAAGGTGACCGACAGCACCAGCGGAATGGTGATGCCCACGACCAGCCCGGGCCGCCAGTCGATGTGCCAGCCGAAGCGCCCACCCTTGTGCAGACCGAGCGCGATGAAGCTCACGCCCAGCACGATGACCACCGCCTCGATCAACACCTTGACGAACTCGTTGACCGAGGTGGCCACCGTGGCTGGCTGATCCTGCACCTGGTCGAGCCGCATGCCGGCGGGCAACTGGGTGTTGACCTGGGTGACCGTCTCCTGCAGCGCCTTGCCCAGCGCGATGATGTCGCCGCCCTTCATCATCGAGATGCCCAGCCCGATCACCGGATCGCCCTGGTAGTGCACCTTGACGCTGGGCGGATCGACATAGCCGCGCTCCACGCGCGCGATGTCGCCAAGGCGCAACTGGTTGCCCGAGCTGCCGCGGATGGGCATGGCGCGCAGCTGGTCGAGGTCGGTGAACTGGCCGCCGACCCGCACCTGCAGCACGTCCTGCGGCGAGCGGATGGTGCCGGCGCTCTCCACCGCGTTCTGGGCGCCGAGCTGCTGCAGCACCGCATTCAGGTCCAGACCCATCTGGGCCAGCCGCTTCTGCGAGACCTCGACGAAGACCTTCTCGTCCTGGACGCCGAACTGCTCGACCTTGGCCACGTCCTTGACCCGCAGCAGGCGCAGGCGCAGGTCGTCGGCCACGGTCTTGAGTTCGGCCGGGCTGAAGCCCTGTCCCCGCAGCGCGTAGATCACGCCGTACACATCGCCGAAGTCGTCGTTGAAGAACGGCCCCTGGATGTTGCCGGGCAGCGTGTAGCGCATGTCGCCGATCTTCTTGCGCACCGTGTACCAGACCTGCGGCACCTCCGAAGGCCGCGCGGCGTCCTTCAGCTCGAAGACGACCTGCGACTCGCCGGGCTTGGAGTAGCTGCGGATCTTGTCGGCATAGGGCACTTCCTGCAGCGTGCGCTCGATCTTGTCGGTGACCTGCTCGGCCACCTGCTGCGCGGTGGCGCCCGGCCAATAGGTGCGCACGACCATCGCGCGGAAGGTGAAGGGCGGATCCTCGTCCTGCCCCAGCTGGAAGTAGGCCGCGAAGCCCAGCACCATCAGCACCACCATCAGGTAGCGCGTGAGCGGCGCGTGGTCGAGCGCCCAGGCGGAAAGATTGAAGCCTGCGGGCTTCACGGACGGCGCGGCCGACATCAGCGGGCTCCGCTGACCGACTTGGGCGCGGTGGCGGTGGCGCCGCCTTCCTGCGCCGCATAGCGGTCGCGGTAGACCGTCACTTTCTGGCCTGGCGCCAGCACATGCACACCCGCGGTGACCACCTGCATGCCGGGCGCCAGGCCGCGGGCGATCACCGCCTCGTTGCCATCGGCCGTGGCGATCTCCACGGGCTGGGACTTCACCGTCATGCTGGCCGTGTCGAGCAACCACACCGCCGAGCCCTGGCCCTCCTGGCGCAACGCGCTGGTCGGGAGCTTGATGACCGGCGAGCCGGCCAGCGAAAGGGCGCGCGGCTTGGCATAGACGGTGGCCCCGAGCGCCGGGGCCTGGGCGGCATCCACCGCCACCTTGACGGTGTAGGTGCGGGTGACGGGGTCGGCGCTCGCGGCCACCTCGCGCACCCGGCCTTCGAGCGGCTCGACGCCGGGCGACCAGCCCCGCACCGACACCGCCGAGCCCACGCGCACCTGCGCCGCGCGGTCTTCCGGCACGGCGAACACCACGTCGCGAGGGCCGTCCAGCGCCACGCGCACGACCGGGGCGCCAGCCGCCACGACCTGGCCCGGCTCCGCATCGATCGCGGTGACGATGCCGGGCGCATCGGCGGTCAGCACGGCATAGCCCGCCTGGTTGCCCTGGGCGCTGAGCTGCGCGCGCGCCTGGTCGAACTGGGCCTGAGCCGACTTGAAGCTGGCTTCGCGCCGCTCCATCTCGGCGGCGCTGATGAAATTCTTGGCACGCAGTTCGCGATACCGGGCCAGGTCGGCTTCCGCCAGGTCCCGCTGGGTGCGGGCGGCCGTGGTCTGGGCCTGCGCCGCCTCCACCGAAAGGCGCAGGTCGCGCGGGTCCAACTCGGCAAGCACCTGGCCCGCCTTCACGCGCTGGCCCAGATCGGCCTGGCGGCGCAGCAGCTTGCCCCCTACGCGAAAGCCCAGGCGCGATTCGACCTGGGCCCGGACCTCGCCGGCGAATTCCGGCTCGCTGGAAAAAGGCGTGACCGCCACCGTCATCAGCTTGACGGCCCGCACCGGCTCTTCCTGCGCAGGCTGACGCGAGCAGCCAGCCAGCAGGACGGCAAGGGCGCCGAGCGCGACCCATCCAGGTGCGAGGGCCCGCGAAGCGCGAATGGAGGACATATGAGGCATGGCCTGGCACCCGTCCGGGACGGACGGCGGAACAAGAGGTGGTTGAGGCACCGGCCACAATTAATGACCGACGAGTCAGCAATCTTCGGGGAAGGGTGTTCCGCCTGTCAATTGGCTGAACGCGCTGCGCGGCAAGCCGGCGCCCGGGCGTCGGCCGCCGGGTCCAGGAAGGGAAGCAGAAAAGACGAGGGAGGCGTACCGCCTAGAGCCGCTGCCCCATCTCCACCAGCCGGTTCTCGGGCAGATGGAAATAGTCGGACGCGCGGCCTGCATTGCGCTGCAACCAGCTGAACAGGGCCTGCCGCATGCTGTTGAGGGCAGGCAGCCGCCGGCGCCCGAGCGAGGCACGGGAGATGAAATACGAGGTGGACATCGATTCCACCGCCAGCCCCTTCTGGTAGGCCAGCATGCGCACGAACTCCGGCACGTTCGGCGGCTCCATGAAGCCATAGCGCACCTTCACCGCCCAGATACCGTGGCCGAGTTCCTGTGCTTCGATGCGCTCACGGGCCGCAGCGCGCGGCGTCTCGCAGGCCAGCATCTGCATCACGAACACCTGCTCGTGCAGCACCTGGTTGTGGTGCAGGTTGTGCAGCAGGGCATGCGGTACCGACATGGCATCGGCGGTGAGGAACACGGCCGTGCCGCGCGCGCGGAAGGGCATCTCCAGCGCCAGCGAGGCAACGAAGTCGGGCAGCGGAATCAGCTCGGCCACCAGTTCGGCCCGGGTCAGGCGCACACCCTTGGCCCAGGTGCTGAACAGCACCATGGCCACCACCGCCACGGCCAGCGTCAGCCAACCGCCTTCGGCCACCTTGAGCGTGTTGGCGACGACGAAGGCCAGGTCCACGCCGACGAAGACGATCACGCCCAGCAGCACCGCCACACGGTTCCAGTGCCAAAGCCGCCAGGCCACCAGCCCCGCCAGCAGCGTCGTCGTGACCATGGTGATCGACACCGCGATGCCATAGGCGGCCGACAGCGCGCTGGAACTGCGGAAACCCAGCACCAGCAGCAGCACGCCCACCATCAGCAGCCAGTTGATCACCGGCACGTAGACCTGGCCGATGGATTCGCCAGAGGTCTGCACCACGCGCATGCGCGGGAGGTAGCCGAGGCGCATGGCCTGCGCCGTGAGCGAGAAGGCGCCGGAAATGACGGCCTGCGAGGCGATCACCGTCGCCATGGCCGCCAGGCCCACCATCGGCAGCAGTGCCCACGACGGAAAGAGCCGGAAGAAGGGGTTGTCCACCGCCTGCGGATCGGCCAGCACCAGCGCGCCCTGGCCGAAGTAGTTGAGCACCAGGGCCGGCAGCGCGATCAGCAACCACGCCAGCCGGATCGGCCGCGCGCCGAAATGGCCCATGTCCGCATACAGCGCCTCGCCGCCCGTGAAAGCCAGAAACACCGCCCCCAGCACCCCCAGCGACTGGGCCCGGTGCTGAGCCAGGAATCGCACGGCATGGCGCGGATCCAGCGCTTCGAGCACCGCCGGCTCCTCGATCACCTGCAGCACCCCGCTCACGCCGAGGGCTCCGAACCACAGCAACATCACCGGCCCGAACACCTTGCCCACCGCACCGGTGCCACGCCGCTGCACCATGAACAGCGCCACCAGGATCACCAGCGTGAGCGGGATCACCCAGCGCTGCAATGCGGGGGCCTGCACTTCCAGGCCTTCGACCGCGGACAGCACCGAAATGGCGGGCGTGATCAGGCTGTCGCCGTAGAACATGGCTGCGCCCAGCAAACCCAGGCCGATGGTGGCGGTCACCAGGGCGGGATGCGTGCGGCCGCGCCGGTCGGGCGAGCCGGCTGCGTGGCGGGCCAGGGCCTGCAGTGCCAGGATGCCGCCTTCGCCGTCGTGGTCGGCACGCAGTACGAAGACCACGTACTTGAGCGTCACCACCACCATCAGCCCCCAGAAGATGAGCGACAGCAGGCCCAGCACCGACGCCGCCGTGAAGGGCACGCCGTGCTCGGGGTTGAGGGTCTCCTTGAACGCATACAGCGGCGAGGTGCCGATGTCGCCGAACACCACACCCAGCGCCGCCACCATGAGCGCCGGGCCGGCAGGATGGGCAGAGACGGAAGCGCCCTGGGGCACGGGAACGGCGGGAGCGGAAGCCATGGGGCGTGAGGGAAGTCGGGCTGGGACGCAGCATAGCGCCGAGCTCCACCCGCCTCCGCGTGCCAAGTCGGCGCGCGGTCAGGAAAGCCACAGGTGCCGCGGACAATGGCCGGATGCCCCCTGCCCCCGCCTCGCCGGTGCCCGCCCAGGCCGCGGCGCCCGCCCATTACGAGAACTTCCCCGTCGCCTCGTGGCTGTGCCCGCCCCGGCTGCGGCCGCCGATTGCCGCCATCTACCACTTCGCCCGCACGGCCGACGACATTGCGGACGAGGGCAACGCCACGACCGATCAGCGGCTGGCGGAACTGGCCGCCTATGGCGCCGACCTGGACGCCGTCTTCGCGGGCACCGCAGCCTCGGCACGCTGGCCACAGGTCTTCGGGCCGCTTGCCCATGAAGTGCGCCGCTTCGCCCTGCCGCGCCACCTGCTGGCCGACCTGCTGGACGCCTTTGTCCAGGACATCGCCTACACCCGCGACCGCCGCGCCTATGCCGATCGCGCCGAGTTGCTGGACTACTGCCGCCGCTCTGCGGACCCCGTGGGCCGGCTGCTGCTGCATCTCTACGGGGTGAACGACGCCCGGGCGCTGCAGCAGAGCGACGCCATCTGCAGCGCCCTGCAGCTCATCAACTTCTGGCAGGACCTGAGCGTGGACCTGCCGCGCGGGCGCCTGTACCTGCCGCTCACGGACTGCGCCGCGCATGGGCTGCAGCGCGCCGACTTCGCCCGCTTCGCGCCGCTGGACAGTGCCGCACCGCCGCCCGCGGCCCTGGCGCTGGTCGCCGACGAGGTGCACTGGGCGCGCGCGTTGATGCTCGAGGGCGCGCCGCTGGTCCACCACCTGCCTGGGCGCATCGGCTGGGAGCTGCGCCTGGTGGTGCAGGGCGGACTGGCCATCCTCGACAAGATCGAGGCCCAGGACTTCGACAGCTTCCGCCAGCGGCCCACGGTCGGCAAGGCGGATGCGCCGCGACTGCTGTGGCGCGCGCTTCGAATGCGGGCCTGAGTCCCGGCAGGCGCAGCGCACCCATCGCGTCGAGCCGGCCGACCCGCCGCGCCGCACGGTCACGCGGCACCGTCATCCCGATCCCCGACAATCGCCGGCCCATGACCCGCGCCCCCCGAGCCGCCTGCGCCCAATGAGCACCCCCGAGCAATACGTCCAGGACAAGGCCGCCGCCTCGGGCAGCAGCTTCTATTACGCCTTCCTTTTCCTGCCGCCGGAGCGCCGCGCGGCCATCACCGCCTTCTATGCCTTCTGCCGCGAGGTGGACGATGTGGTCGACGAGGTGAGCGACCCTGGCGTGGCCGCCACCAAACTGGCCTGGTGGCACACCGAAGTGGCCCAGGCCTTCGCCGGCGAGCCACGCCATCCCGCGATGAAGGCCCTGATGCCGCATGCCGCCGCCTTCGGCATCGAGGCGGTGCAGCTGCAGCAGGTGATCGAAGGCTGCGAGATGGACCTCCAGCAGACGCGCTATCTCGACTTCCCTGGCCTGGCGCGCTATTGCCATCTGGTGGCCGGCGTGGTCGGCGAGGTGGCGGCGCGCATCTTCGGCCAGACCGACCCCGCCACCACCGCCTACGCCCACAAGCTGGGCCTGGCGCTGCAGCTGACCAACATCATCCGCGACGTCGGCGAGGACGCGCGGCGCGGCCGCATCTACCTGCCGGTCAACGAGCTGCAGCAGTTCGACGTCAAGGCGCACGAGGTGCTGGGCCGCGTGCACTCGGAGCGCTTCGTGGCGCTGATGCGCTTCCAGGCGCAGCGCGCGCATGCCGCCTACGACGAAGCACTGGCGCTGCTGCCGGCCGCCGACCGCCGCAGCCAGAAGCCCGGGCTGATGATGGCCAGCATCTACCGCACGCTGCTGAGCGAGATCGAGTCGGAAGACTTCAAGGTGCTGGACCAGCGCATCAGCCTGACGCCGCTGCGCAAGCTGTGGCTGGCGTGGAAGGTGCAGGCGCTGGGCCGGCTGTGAAGGCCACCCTGCCCTCGCGGTGCCGCGTGTCGCTGGACGCCGGGATGCCTGCGCCGCGTCGCAGGTCCGCATGAAGCTCGCCATCGTCGGAACCGGCTGGGCCGGCCTGGCCTGCGCCGTGGCCGCCACGCGGGACGGCGCCCACGTCACGCTCTTCGAAAGTGCCCGCCAGCTCGGCGGCCGCGCGCGCCGCGTCGAGGCCGACGGCCTGCCGCTGGACAACGGCCAGCACATCCTGATCGGCGCCTACACCGCCACGCTGGGCCTGATGCGCGAGCTGGGCATCGCGCCCGAGGCCGTGCTTCAGCGCCAGCCCCTTGACCTGCGTCATGCCGACGGGCGCGGGCTGCGTGTGCCCGCGGGTCTGCCGCCGCCACTGGACCTGGCCGTTGCCATCGCGACCACGCGCGGATGGACCTGGCGCGACAAGCTGTCGCTGCTGCGCACCGCCGGGCGCTGGCGTCGGGCCGGCTTCGCCTGCGATCCCGCCGCCACCGTGGCCGACCTGTGCCAGGAACTTGCGCCGGCCGTGCAGCAGCTGCTGGTCGAGCCGCTGTGCGTGTCCGCACTCAACACCCCCGTGCATGAGGCCAGTGGTTCCGTCTTCCTGCGCGTGCTGCGCGACGCCCTGTTCGGCGAACCGGGCGGCGCCGACCTGCTGCTGCCCCGCGTGGATTTGGGCGCACTGCTGCCCGACGCTGCGGCCACCTGGCTGGAAGCGCACGGTGCGGCGCTCCGCCTGGGGCGCCGCGTCGAAGCGCTCCTTTGGGATGGCGAGGAATGGCAGATCGACGGCGATGGCTTCGACCGCGTCGTGCTGGCGACCTCCGCATGGGAAGGCGCCCGGCTGGCCGCGCACCTTGCGCCCGATTGGGCGGCCACCGCACGGGCGATGGACCATGTGCCCATCGGCACGGTTTACGTGCGCCATGCGCCAGGGCTCGCGGAGGGGCCGCCGCTGCGTGCCCTGCATGCCGACGCCGATCAGCCGGCCCAGTTCGTCTTCGACCTGCAGCGCCTGCGCGGCCAGCCGGGCCTGGCCGCCTTCGTCTGCAGCGCGTGCAGGGCCGGGCGGGAGGCGCTCACCGCCCAGGTCCTGGCGCAAGCCGCCACGCAACTCGGTTGGCAGGGGCTCGAACCCGTGCTCACGGTGGTCGAGAAGCGCGCCACCTTCGCCTGCCGGCCGGGCCTGGTCCGGCCCGCGATGGTCGTGGCGCCGGGTCTGCTGGCCTGCGGCGACCACGTCGAAGGCCCCTACCCCGCCACGCTCGAAGGCGCGGTGCGCAGCGGGCTGGCTGCAGCAGCGGCGGCGCTTCAGTAGCCCCAGGTCAGCTTCTTCGACACCCAGCCCACGCGGCCGTGGCTGCTGCGCACCTTGAGCCAGTCGCCGCGGCTGCCCATCACGCGCAGCACCTCGCCGTACTCGGCCACGGCCAGAATGCGTGCCTTCAGGTTGGCGCTCGCACGGATGTTGAGCCGGCCGGCGGTGGACACCACATGCCGCTGGCGATTGGTGACCGAGCGTGCCACCCAGCTGCGATCGCCCTCGAAGTCGCGCACCTGCAACCAGCTGCCCTGGCGGCGCAGCACCTCGAGCGGGTAGCCGCGGTCGACGCTCCAGCGCGCCTCGTTCTTCGTGCCGGGGCCGGCACGCAGCATGGTCCCGTCGCGCGCAGCGCTGACCATCTCCCGGGCCCAGGCCGTCGACACGGTGGCCAGCATCAGCAGCAGCATCAGCAGGAGGGAGGGGGTCGAGCGGCGCAGGGAGCGGGTGAACATCATCGGAATCGGTCCTTTGTCGAAAAAAGCGGAAAGAAAAAAGAAAACGGCCGCGTTCCGGCGCGGCCGCCAGTGGGTGCGCCCCCGCGGCGCAAAGGTTCCCCGAAAAATCTGCGGGAATGCCCGCAGGCGCCGATCGCGCCTCAGCGCAGGTCGGACGAGGCGCCCAGCGCCAGGCACAGGGCGCGAAGGTCCGGCACGATCAGCTGAGGCCGGGCGCCTTCCGTCCAGGGCCGCTCGTCGCGCACCAGCCAGGCGGCCTGCATGCCCGCATTCAAAGCCCCGGTCACATCGAGCGCCGCGTCATCGCCCACATGCAGCACCTGCTCGGGCGCCACGTCCACCGACGCGGCCGCCGCATGGAAGATGGCTGCGTGCGGCTTGGCGATGCCGAATCGATAGGCGCTGAAGCCGCCACGGAACCAGCGGTCCACCCCGGTCAGGGCCAGATCGGCATTGCCATTGGAGACCGCCACCAGCGGATAGCGTGCGGCCAGCCAGTCCAGCGCCGGAGCCGCGTCCTCGTACAGCACCACGCGCTGGCGCTCGGCATAGAACACCTCGAAGGCGGGCTCGGCCAGGGCCGGGTCTTCGCCAGCACGGCGCAGGCCCATGCGGATCGATTCGCGCCGCAGCGCGGCCAGGTCGTGCGCGAGGTCGGAACGTTCCTTCTCGGTGGCGATGCGCAGGGCCCGCAGTTCGGCGGGCGAAGCCACCAACTCGGCCGTGCGTGGCGCATGCTGCTGCAGCCATTGGTGCAGAACGCCTTCGGCGCGCTCGATGGTCGGCCACACGGGCCACAGGGTGTCGTCCAGGTCCAGGGTGATGGCTGCGATGCGCTGCAAGTCCAGGCCGGCCGTGATTGTCTCGGGCATGCACCAGAATACCGCATGCCTTCTTCGTCCCCTTCCGCTGGCGCGGCCGTCCTCTGGTGCAACCTGGGCTCGCCGGCCGCCCCCACCGCCGCTGCCGTCCGGCCCTATCTGGCCCAGTTCCTGGGCGATCCGCGCGTGGTCGAGATCCCCCGCGCCGCCTGGCTGCCGATCCTGCACGGCATCATCCTGCGCGTGAGGCCGGCCAAGTCCGCGGCCAAGTACGCCAGCGTCTGGACGCCGCAGGGATCGCCGCTGGCCGTGCATACCGAGGCGCAGGCCCGGCTGCTCGGTGAGGGTCTCGCGCAGGCAGGGCATGGCCGGGTCCAGGTGCTGCACGCGATGCGCTATGGAGAGCCCTCGGTCGCCACCCGGCTTCAACAGCTGGCCGATGCAGGCATCCACCGTGTGCTGGTGCTGCAGGCCTACCCCCAGTACTCGGGCACCACCACGGCCAGCATGGTCGACGCCGTCAATGCCTGGTGCGGCCAGGCGCGTCGCGTGCCCGAACTTCGCTTCGTGGCCGACTACCACGACGATGCGGCCTACATCGACACCCTGGCCCGCAGCGTGGAGCGCCACTGGCAGGCCAACGGCCGCGGCGCCATGCTGGTGATGAGCTTCCACGGCATCCCAGCGCGCAACATCAAGCTGGGCGATCCGTACGAGCAGCAATGCCTGCGCACGGCCCAGTTGCTCGCCGCACGGCTGGGGCTTGCGCCCGACGCCTGGCGCGCCACCTTCCAGTCGCGCTTCGGTGCCGCCGAATGGCTGCAGCCCTACACCGAGCCCACCTTGCGCGAGCTGGCCAAGCAGGGCCTCAAGAGCGTGGACGTGATGTGCCCGGGCTTTCCGGCCGACTGCCTGGAGACGCTGGAAGAGATCGCCATGGAGGCCCGCGAGGCCTTCCTCGAATCGGGCGGCGAGGCCTTCCACTACATCCCCTGCCTGAACGAGGACCCGGACTGGATGGCCGCTCTGACGCAACTGGCCGAGCGGCATCTGCAGGGCTGGAAGACGCGCGGCTGACGCCCGGCGCAAACCCGGTCAGGTCAGTCGTCGCGGCCGGGCGGATGCAGCAAGGCAGGCCGTGCCACCTCAGCACGCGGCTGCGGACTGCGCCTGAACGCCCGCGAGGTGGCTGCGCAGCAGCTGCCACAGCCGCTGCGCCGGCTCGGTGAGCACGGCGTCCTGGCGACGCAACAGCCCGACGGGCCGCACCACGGTCGGCGCCTCCAACGGCCGCGTGAGCAATTCGCTGCCGCCCGCCGACTGCAGCGCCAGCCGGGGCAGCACGCCGATGCCCACGCCACCGCGCAGCAGGCCCAGCATCGAGGACAGGTGTTCGACCTCGTCGAACCAAGGCACGGCGATGCCCGCCGCCGCCAGCGCCGCATCCATCTGCTGGCGATTGGCGCTGGTGGAACGCAGCGCGACGACCCGGAAGGTACTGAGCACGCGCCAGGGCACACGCGCCAGCCGCTCCAGCGGGTGCCCCGGCGCGAAGGCGATGACGTAGGGATCGTCCACGCAATGCTCGGTGACGAGCGCCGGCCCGAGCCCGCTGAGCACGCCGATGCCGAACTCGGCCTCGCGTGCCATCACGGCCTGCGCCACGCGCTGACCGGTGTCGTCCCGCAGATGCAGCCTCAGCCTCGGGTATTCCTGCTGGAAGGCCTTGAGCACCGGCGGCATCACGGCATAGACCACCGTCGTGATGCAGGCCACGGCCAGCCGGCCGGACTCGCCGCGCGCACTGCCGCGCGCCTCCGAGACGGCCTCGTCCAGTTGCGCCAGCATCGGCCCGGCCTGTCGCACCAGATCCAGGCCCAGCGTCGTCAGGGCCACCTTGCGCGTCGTGCGCTCGACCAGCGGCCCATCGACCGCCAATTCCAGTTGCGCGATGCGCCGGCTGAAGGCGGGCTGCGTGATGTGGAGCTGGCCCGCGGCCCGCACGAAGCTGCCGCAGGCATGCAGCGCCACCAGGGCGCGCAGATCGTCGGTGCGGTAATTGATCGATGGCATGCATGAATCGCGCAAAAGAAAGCAATTTACCGAATGGATGGCACTTTCCACAATCCGGCCCCATCCCGTCCGACCCGATTGCGCCTGCGATGCCCGTCATCAAACTCTTCACCGCCCAAGCCGTGACCGTCGACACGGCCGAGGCCCTCGCCCAGGAGCTGGAGCTGCTGTGTACCGGCCCCCTGCGCGCCCAGCCTTCCGCCATCCAGATCGTGCTCATGCAGGCGGTCTCGCCGCGCGGCGCGGCGGTGCTGCTCGAAGCGCACTACCGTGACCAGCCCTACCGCGATGGGCAGGCACTCGCGGCCTTCATGGACGGGGCCGAGCAAGCGGTGCGGCGCCACCTGGGCACCGTGCCACGCATCCGCTGCTTTGCCATCGACCAGGCCACGCTGCACGCCCGCCACTGAAACGGCCCACAGATGTCCCACGCCTCACCCGCGCCTCTGCAGCTTCGGCAGATCACCAGCTTCTTCGTCGGCGGCGGCATCCGCAGCCTGAGCGGCCTGCCCGTCGAGCATCTGCGCTTCGCCCAGAACGGCCCGATGCGCGCCGTCGATCCGAACGGCGACTACATCAGCGGACAGATGTACGTCCAGGCCTATCTCCAGGCTGAGCCGCGGCATCCGCTGCCGGTGGTGCTGTGGCACGGCGGCGGCATGACCGGCGCCAACTGGGAAAGCACGCCGGACGGGCGGCCCGGATGGCTCGACCTCCTGCTGCGGGCCCGCTTCGACGTCTATGTCTGCGACGCAGTCGAGCGTGGTCGCGCGGGCTGGTCGCGCTGGCCCGAGATCTACACGCAGGCACCGCTGCACCGCACCCTGGACGAGGGCTGGGACATGTTCCGCATCGGCCCGGCCGAGGGCTACCGGACGCATGCACAGGGCCGGCGGGCACACGACGGCCAGCAGTTTCCGGTGGAGGCCTTCGATCGGTTCGCCGCCCAGTGGGTGCCGCGCTGGGCGGGCCATGAAGAAGCCACCCTGGCGGCCTACGGCGCCCTGCTCACCCGGATGGGACGTTGCATCGTCGTGGGGCACAGCCAGGGTGGCGGCTTTGCGCTGGAGGCCGCACGGCGCTGGCCCGGCCAGGTGGCCGCCGTCGCGGCGATCGAGCCCTCGGGCGCGCCCCGCCCCGACGCCCTGCCCGATCCCCCTGTATCCCTGCCGCCCCATCTGTGCATGTGGGGCGACTTCCTGGCGTTGCACCCGATCTGGCTGCGCTACCGCGAGAACGTGGATGCCTACTGCCGCGCGCTCCAGTCGGCGCAGGTGCGCGTCGACCGCTGCGATCTGCCGGCCGAAGGGCTGCATGGCAACTCGCACTTTCCCATGATGGATCGCAATTCCGACGCCGTGGGCCGACGCCTGCTGGACTGGCTCGAAGCCTGCACCGCGGCCTGATCCCGCCTTTTCCCGATGGAGACAACCAGACCATGACCCGCCGCTCCTTCCTGCGCGCCGCCTGCTCGGCCGCCGCGCTGCCCGCCTTCCTGCCATGGGCCGCCCATGCGGAAGGCATGGCCGCCTGGCCCACCAAACCGATCCGCGTGATCGTTCCGTTCGGCGCCGGATCCGGCAACGACATCGTCGCCAGGCTCGTCGGAGATCCGCTGAGTCGCGCGCTGGGCCAGGCAGTGATCATCGACAACCGCGTGGGGGCCAATGGCTCCATCGGCGCCGAGGCCGTGGCCCGCGCGCCCGCCGATGGCTACACGCTGTTCGTCACCACCAACACGACGCAGGCGGCCAATCCCTCGCTCATGAAGCGGCTGGGCTACGACCCCGTCAAAGATTTCGCGCCCATCGGCCGCATCGCCAATACGCCGGCCCTGCTGGTGGTGAATCCCGCGCTGCCGGTGCGCACGGTGCCGGAGCTCATCGCCCTGGCCAAGTCCCGGCCGGGCAAGCTGACCTATGCGTCGGGCAGCGCGGGCACCTTGGTGCCAGGCGCCATGCTCACCAGCATGGCCGGCATCGACATGCTGCACGTGCCGTACAAGACCATTCCGCAGGCGCTCAACGACGTGGTGGCTGGCCAGGTGGATCTGATGTTCACCGACATGGCCACCGGCACGCCGCAGGTGCGCGCCGGAAAAGTGCGCGCCCTGGGCGTGAGCAGCCTGGAACGCGTCACCGTGCTGCCCGAGGTGCCGACCATCGCCCAGACGCTCAAGGGCTTCGAACTGCTGGCCTGGTACGCGATGTATGCGCCGGCCGGCACGCCCGCTCCGGTCATCGACCGGCTCGCCCGGGAACTACGCCGTGCCGTCGACAACCCCGCCCTGCGCGAGCGCTTTGCCGCCCTCGGCCTCCAGCCCGTCTCCAGCACGCCACAGGAGCTGGCGGACTTCGGCCGCAGCGAACTGGCGCGCTGGACGCAGTTGATCCGCAGCGCCGGCATCGAGCCGGAGTGAGACGCCGGCCGTCCGGCACATGGCCACGCCGCCGACGGCGGGCCTCGCTCAACCGGGCAGCCGCAGCCCCGACAGTGCGCGGTCCAGCTTGATGAGCCAGACACGCGTGGGGCGCTCCAGGTCGCTGCCGCGCGTGATGCGGGCCTTGACCACACCGGCCGGGCAGCCGCTGACGATGTTGCCGCTGGCATCGAAGGTGCAGTCCTCGACGCTGCCATCGACCTTGTTGCCGTTGGCGTCCAGCAGCACCGTGGACAGGCCGAAGTCGTCGTCGTTGACCAGGGCCAGCGTGTTGTCGTCCACCAGGGCCAGGCCTTCGGCCTTCTCCGCCAGCCAGCCCAGCGCGTTCAAGTCCAGCAGCTCGGTCTTTTTCATCGTGACCACGTTGGCGTAGTTGACGCCGTTCGAGGCGGCCTGCGTGATGCTGCTGATCTCCAGGTTCTCATCCATCGCCGCGATGTCGGTGGCAGCAGCCGGCAGCTCGACCAGCATCAGCTTGTTCATGACCTTGCCGTCGCTCTTGCGCGCGCCCTGCTCGATGACGATGAAGCGGCCGTTGCCCAGGCTCACCACGTCGCCCAGCTTGGCGTTGCCGGTGCGGTCCTTGTCGTAGGCCAAGCCGTCGATGGGATAGGCGTAGGACTTCGAGGTCTCCGTCGCCGGATCGAATTCCACCCAGCGCGCGAACTTCGCGATATGGCGCACGTCGGTGCTGCTGCCGCCCGGCGGCTTGGCCTTGAGCGACTTGCCGCTGCCGTCCTTCGGATCGATCGGGCTCTGCAGGAAGCCGTGCAGGCGGCCCGTGGCCGCGTCCAGCGTCAGACCTTCCATGCCGCGGTTCAGACGGCGTTTGGCGAAGATGGCCGGCAGTCCGTTGCCCGGCGCGTACTTCTTCTCGATCACGCCGGTGGCGATGTTGACGCGGGCCACGAAGGGGCCGTACTCGTCGCTGGTCCACAGCACGTTGCGGGCCTTGTCGTAGACCATCGATTCGGGGTCGAGGCCGTTGGCATCGAAGCCCGATTTGGCGGCATCGAAGACGTAGGTATCGGTGAGCGGGATCTCGCCGGTGGAGCCCACGCTGCCCGCCTTGGGCGGCAGGCCCGTGACCTTGGTCTGTGCATCCACACGCAGGGCCGTGCTCGATGCCAGCACGGCACCGTTCTTGCCGACACGCACGAGGCCGAAGCTGGGCGTGAACGACGGCGCAGGGAACACCTTGCTCACGCTGGTCGCGCCGCCCGTGTCGCCAGGCACCGGCACCGTGGGACCATCGCCGTTGGGACCGCGGTCCGTCACGGCGTAGAACTCCAGCGTGCCGTCGTCGGTCTTGCCCTTGAAGGCCAGGCCCGAGCCATAGGCCGGCAGAAAGCCCATCGGGAAGTCGGCCTTCACGGCGGCCTGCGCGCCTTCGTAGGGCACGTAGTACTTGGCGTCTGCCTGCAGCTGGTAGCGGGTCACGCTGATGCCAAGCGTGCCGAGGGCATTGGTCTGGCTGGCGCTGGTCGCGATGGGCGTGCCCGCCGCCGAAGCCAGCGTGTTCTCGAAATGCTCGCGCGCCAGCAGGCGGCGACTGTCGTCCACGGTGCGCGCAGACCACGGTGCCGGGAGCGCGACCAGCAGCGCTTGCAGCGCGGTGTTGAAGGCAGCAGGTGCAGCCGAGAAGTCGAGCGCGCCAGCCCGGAGGCGGGCCTTGAGCTCGGACGTCAGGCGGATGCCGTTGGACGGATCGCCGTCGTCATCGAGCGACTGCAATGCCAGCAGGCGGTTGACCACGGCATCGGCCTGGAGGCCTGCGGCGCTGTTGGCCTGGCCGGCGAGGGTCAGCGGCGTGACGATGGTGCCGCAGGACGCACTGCCCAGGTCGAGCGCACCGGCGCGGAAGCGCACCACATCGCCTGGCTTGCACTGGAAGCGGCCCTGCGCATCGGTCTGTGCGATGGTCGCGCTGCCAGCCTGGTAGTCGAGGCCCTCGACCGCTGCGTCGAGGAAGACGCCGGTGGTGGTGCCTGTCGCCGGAGCCGTGCTGGCGCCGGTGCCATTGCCCGGGGATGTGCCGCTGCCGCTGCCCGACGAGGTGCCAGCGAAGGGCACCCAGTTGCTGTTGCTGCCGCCGCCACCGCAGGCTGCCAGCAGCAGGCTCGTCCCCGCCACGGCCGCCCAGCCCCTCATCGCATGTCGTGTTCTCTTGCGCATCTTCATCCGTCGTTGTCGCCTGCGCACCGTGCGTCAGGCGGCCCCGATTGGCGCTCAGGGCTGTGACGGATTCATGACGCCAGCCACGCAACGCCGCGGGCTACGGCGCGGGACCGGATTCAGATGGCGAGCAGGACGTCGCCCTTGACGGGCCGCAGGCCGAGTCGGCCCGGCGAGGTGTACTGCTGGCGGTACTCCTCGAAGGGCATCGTGTCGCTGGCTTCGATCTGTTGCTGCACCTGGACGGAGTCGGCGCTCATGGCCTCGTAGCGTGCCTGCTGCTCGGGGGTCCAGGGCATGTCCAGCAACGCCCTCTGCGCCTGGCGCGAGCGCTCGATCACGAAGCCGGTGAAGGAATCCGCATGCGAGGCCGCCATGGCCTGCAGCACGCGGGCCGACGGCAGGGTGTCGGGCAGAGCCAGCGACTGGACAGCCGCCTCGACCGCGCGCGCATGCGCATCGCCGCCGCCGAGGGCTGCATCCATGGCCTCGGCGATGGGCCGGCATTCGGCCAGGATCTCGCGGCCCCAGTCGGTCAGCAGCACTTCCTGCCCACCACGGCGCAGCGTCAGGCCAGGCTCGCGTCCGGACTCGGCCACCAGGTGCTGGTTGTGCTTCATCTCGACGATCTCTTCGCGGCTGTCTGGCGGGCTCTCCCGCAACAGGCACTGCAGCAGGAAGACGTCCAGGAAGCGCATGGTCTGCGCGCTGATGCCCACCGGCTCGAACGGGTCGAGGTCCATCAGCCGCACCTCGACGTACTCGACGCCGCGCTCGCGCAGCGCATGCAGCGGACGTTCGCCGGGGAAGATGACGCGCTTGGGCCGGATCGAGCCGTAGAACTCGTTCTCGATCTGCAGCAGCGTGGTGGCGAGCTGGTTGTATTCGCCACCCAGATTGCGCACGCCGATGGCCTCATAGGGCGCATAGGGGCGCGTCAGCGCATCGGCCAGCGAGGCACCGTAGCCGTCCAGGCCGTTGTAGCTGACGAACAGCGAAGCCTGCGCCTCGCTCTGGTAGCCCAGGCGGCCCATGCGCAGCGAGGTCGCATGGGGCTTGTGCATGGTGTATTCGCCGATCGGGTCGAGCGCATGCGGACGCCCTTCGACGAAGCTCGCGCACACGGCCGGCGAGGCGCCGAACAGCACCAGCAGCAGGAAGGCCTGTCGACGGAAGTTGCGGATCAGCGCGAAGTAGTCCTCGCTGGACACCTCGGGCATGGACCAGTTGTAGTGGATGCCGGAGATGGTCTGCATGCGCCGGCCATAGCGATGGCCCAGGCCCATTCGATAGACGCTCTTGGCGCGCCCGACGTTGGAGGTGCCGTAGCGCCCCAGGGGAATGGTCTCGTCCGACGGCAGGCCACAGGGCATGCTGGACACCCACATCGTCTCGTCGCCGCCGGCCTCGCGAAGCGCACGGTAGGTGAACTGGTGCACCTCGGTCAGTTCGGCAACGCAGGCGTCGACGTCGGCATGCACGCCGGTGATCAGTTCCAGCTGGGATTCGCTGAAGTCGGTGGTGATGTGGGGATGCGTGAGCGCGCTGCCCAGCGCGGCGGGATGCGGCGTGAGGGCGAGCTTGCCATCGGGCTGCGCGCGCAGGCTTTCCTTCTCGATGCCGCGACGGATGCCCTGGATCCGGGTCGGCGCCAGGCCGCCCAGACGTTGTTGAAGTCTGTTCATGTGCATCGTCTCAAATCTGGGGTTCGGGCGGACGGTAACACCGGCCGCGCAGTCCTGCCGCCGAGGGTCCTCTCACCCTTTTCAGGGCCCCTCGTCCTCGTGCGGCAGCAGGCTCGACTCAGGCCAGAACGCGCTGCAGGAAGGCAGCGATGTCGGCGATCTCTTCCATGCACACGGTGTGCTCCATGGGATAGGCATGCCACTCCACCGCATGGCCCAGGCCCTGCAGCGTGTCGCGCGCAAGCTCGGCGCGCGGCAGCACCACGACGTTGTCCCGCGTGCCATGGGCCAGGAAGATCGGCGTGGCGTGGTTGGCCGCGTGACGCTCGGTGGCGGTGCGATCCGCCAGCGGCAGATAGCCCGACAGACCCACGATGCCGGCCAGTGGCGAGGCATGGCGCAGGCCGGTGAGCAGCGCCATCGCGCAGCCCTGCGAGAAGCCGGCGATCACCGTGCGCTCGCTGGGAATGCCACGCTCGCGCTCACGGGCGAGCAGCTCCTCGATGGCCGCCATGGACTGGCGCAGCCCCGCCTCGTCCTCGGGCCTGCCCGGGCCCAGGATGTCGTACCACGCCGGCATGACATAGCCGCCGTTGATGGTCACCGGCCGCACCGGCGCATTCGGAAAGACGAAACGCACAGGGCCGACGCCCGCCAGCGCGCCTTGCATCTCGCGGACGATGGGCACGAAGTCGTTGCCGTCGGCCCCCAGCCCGTGCATCAGCATCACGGTGGCGCGGGGATCGGGGCCGGTCTCGATTTCGACGGGCGGGCGGGAGGCAGTGGTGGTCATGGGGTGGCCTGTTGTCGGCAGCGGTTGATGTTCTCGGCCAGGCGAGGCGCCGGCGATGGCTGGCAGCCCTCGGCCGCTGGCAGCATGCGGCACAGGCCCACGACGTGCAGATCGGCGATCGCGTCGGTGCAGGCAGCGTAGGGCGCCAGGGCCGGATTGGCGTGGCTCTTGAAGTCCCAGGCCTCGGTGAAGGCCAGCGTCCGGCCCATCGACACCTCGAACTGATCGCGGTCGCGCTCCACCACTGCGCGGTCGATCGCGGCCTGCTCGGCCTGCAGCAGCCGCAGCGCGGCAGCCGGAAAGTCGCGCGGATCGGCCTGCGCGCGGGCAGGCGGTGCCCAGCCGAGGGCGATGCAGGCCAGCAGGCAAAGGCTGGCCCAGGCGACAGCTGGCGCAGTGCGCCGGAAGCGGAGGAAGTTCATGCTTGGAGGGCTGAGCGCGAGGGGCGCCGCCGGGCGATTGGAGCGCAATCCGGCCAGCCGTGCAGGGCTGTCACCGGAGAAGGTCGGCGCGAGGCGCCACAATACGGGGTTTCGCATTTTTCTCAAATCGTCCAGCAAGGAGTACACACCATGGGCAACAAGATCGTCACCGAAGCCGACCGCAAGGCCACCAAGCCCCTGCCGGGCGCCCTCGTCATGCGCAGCGGCGGCGGACAGAAGCGCAGCCTCGAGCGCGGCACCGCCACCCGCAGCAAGAAGAACCCGGGCAAGCGCGCCCACCAGGGCTGATCGGCCTGCCAGGCAGGCGAAGGCGCGGCGAGTCCGCGCTTTTTTTCGTCCGCACGGCGCCCGCCCGTACTACGGAGACGCCATTCCATGGCCAAGAAGAACGATGACCAGATGCTGATGCGCGGCGCCATGTGCGCCGTCGTCGGCGTGGTGGTGCTGCTGGCACCCATTTGGCTGAAGTCACCCGGTTGGCGCGAGATGGTCGGCGGCGCGCAGACCGTCGGCTGGTTCGCGCTGATCCTGGGCGTCGCACTGATGGGCGTGGCGCTGTGGCGCCGACGCCGCTGAGCGTCCCGCATCCATCCGCCAGCACCCCGAGGGCTCACGACGGGCGCTTGAGCCGCTTGACGGCCTCGACCACCGCCAGGACGACGATGCCGGCCACGATGCCGACGGCCGCGTTGGCCACCAGGCCCAGCAGGGTGCCACCGACGCCACCGATCTGGTGAGCCCAGCCCCCCACCGCATGCGCGACGGCGGGCACCCCATGCACCAGGATGCCGCCACCCACGAGAAACATGGCGGCGGTACCCAGCACCGACAGCGCCTTCATCAGCCACGGGGCCATGCCCACCAGGCCGCGCCCGACGACACGCGACAGCGCACCGGAGCGGCGGCTGAGCCACAGGCCCAGGTCGTCCAGCTTGACGATGCCGGCCACCAGGCCATAGACACCCACCGTCATGACCACGGCGATGAGGGCCAGTACCGTCAGCTGCGTCAGGAAGGGCTGCCCTTCCACCGCGCCCAGCGTGATCACGATGATCTCGGCCGAGAGGATGAAGTCGGTGCGGATCGCGCCCTTGATCTTGTCCTTCTCCATCTGGGCTGGATCGGCGCCGCCTTCGACCATGGCCTGCACTTGCGCCCGCCGCGCCTCGGCATCCTCGCCCTTGTGCAGGAACTTGTGGGCCAGCTTCTCGACCCCTTCGAAGCACAGGAAGGCGCCGCCCACCATCAGCAAAGGCGTGATCAGCCAGGGCAGCCACGACGCGATCGCGAGCGCCGCCGGCACCAGGATGGCCTTGTTGAACAATGATCCCTTGGCCACGCCCCAGACCACCGGCAGCTCGCGGTTGGCGTTCACGCCCGTCACCTGCTGGGCGTTGAGCGCCAGGTCGTCGCCCAGCACGCCGGCGGTCTTCTTGGCCGCCACCTTGGTGAGCACCGACACGTCGTCGAGCACGGTGGCGATGTCGTCGAGCAGCAGGAGGAGACTGGAGGCCATGCGGGGAGTTCTCGGTCGGGGGCACAGCGCAAGATCGCTACGCGCGAGAGGCTAAGGGCCGCGAAGCCGGGCCGGCGTCAGCGCAGAGGTCAACCCAGCGTGCGCTTCAGCCGCACTTCCTCGATGCGCACGGTGCTGTTGAGCGCCGTCGTCTTGGCGGTCTTCATGTCGCGCTTGAAGCCGACCTGGTGCTCGAAGAAGTTGAGGGCGCGCTCGTTGCGCAGCGGCACCCAGGCGGTGACGGTGGTGCAGCCCTCGTCCTCCAGGCCTTCGGTGGCGGCATCCCACAACTGCAGGGCTACGCCCTTGCCCCAGTGGTCGGGATGCACGTACAGGGCCCAGATCTCGCCGGTGGTGGGCGGCGTCTTGGGATCGCGCGAGCGATCGAAGCCGACGAAGCCGACCACCTGGTCGCCCTGCACGGCCACCAGCACCTGCGGCTCGGCGAACTCGATGGCCTGGCGCCATTTGGCTTCGCGGGTGCCGGGTGCGACCAGCGCGTCGAGCTGGTCGTCGGGCACCAGGCCTTGATAGACGGCCCGGGCGGCGGCGGCGTGAATCTCGGCGATGGCGCGGGCGTCACGGGTTTCAGCGGGGCAGACTTCGTACGGAGACATTCAGAACTTCTAAAAAATCGGGCCGCCATTGTCGCCGCCCGGGCCAAGCATGGCGGCTCCTACACTGCGGCCCCGCTTCACTTGCTGCCATGTCCTACAGCATCGTCCTCCAACCCTCGGGGCTGCGCTTCACCGCAGAAGCCGGCCAAAGCCTGCTGCGCGCAGCCGAGGACGCCGGCGTGGTGCTGCCCAGTTCCTGCCGCAACGGCACTTGCCGCACCTGCCTGTGCCAGGTCCGTGAAGGCGAAGTGACGCACACCCTCGAGTGGCCTGGCGTCACCCGGGAGGAACGGGCCGAGGGCTGGATCCTGCCCTGCGTGGCCGAGGCGCGCAGCAACGCGGTGATCGACGCACCGCTGGCGGCCTCCTTCGACTGAACGGCCGCGACCTCAGCGGGCACCGCGGCGGTTCCAGGCCACCAACGCCAGCACCACGGCACCGGCGGCGACGCTCAGGTGCCCGCATGCCGCCACCAATCCGACGGCCCAGCCCCAGGTCTGGACGGCCATGGCCGCACCGAGCAGCAGCGCCGCGCTGCCTCCGAGGCGCAGCAATGCCGTGACAGGGGCTGCGAGCGATCGGCCGAACACTTCCTCCTGTTGCCGCGCCGTGGCCGCGGCCAGCAGCGCCAAGCCGGCACCCATCAACGCGGTGACGAGTCCGTGCATCACCGGCCCCCTTCCGCCGCCAGCCCATCCGCGCGCGACGGCGCAGCAGCAGCCCGGGCTGCCTGGCGGGGCCGCGGCAACCGCGCCTGATGCCGCATCGTGCGCAGCGCCAGCACCGCATGCAGGACGGCCAGGGCCCAAAGCGTCAACTCCATCCCGACGAACACGCTGTCACCCGCCTCCAGGCTCGCCAGCAGGTGGCGACCGGTCGTGATCCAGCTCAGCACCGGCAGCAGCGCGAGCATGGCAGCGGCGGTCCACAGCAGTTCGATCCAGGCGCGCCGTGCCGGCCGCAGCAGCGCCCACAGCAAGGTCGTTGCCCAGACGATGAAGAAGGCATGCACCTCCCATTCGGCACGCTGCGGCATGCCCAGAGGCAGCAGGCGGTTGGCCCACAGCATGCCCGCCATGGCGATGGACAGGCCGGCAATGGCCGCGATGTTCAGCCGCTCGACCAGCCAGAATCCGAAATGGGGACGCGCCGGGTCGGGCAGCCTGGCCCGGCGCTTGACGGTCCACATCACCAGGCCCGTGCCCACCATGGCCGTGCCCGCCAGGCTGACGAGGAAGTAGAGCCAGCGGGTCACGCTGTCGCTGAAGCGGCCCAGGTGCAGCGCGTACATCACACCGCGCGTCTCGGCGGCCGGGCCCACGCTGTCGCGCACCTCCAGCAGGCGGCCGCTTCGTCCCTCGAAAAGCATGTACTGCGGGCTGGTCGACACGCGGCCTTCGTCGCCGCGCGTGACCACCACGCGCGCCAAGGCATCGCCCGGGTTGGCGATGGTCACGCGACCCAGCCCGTCGACCCCCCACCGCGCCTGCGCCTGCCGCACCAAGCCGCCGATGGGCGCCAGCGCCGCCGCCTGACCGCTGGCCGCCTGCGGCTGCACGAAGGCGCTGGTCTGGGCCGTCAGCAACCGGCGCTCGGCCGGCGTCTTGAAGGCCGCCTGCTCGCCGAAGGGCATGTAGAGCAGCATCAGCGTCACCAGGCCCGTGTACGTGATCATGAGATGGAAGGGCAGCCCCAGCACCGACAGCACGTTGTGCGCGTCGAGCCAGGAGCGCTGCCCCTTGCCCCATCGGAAGGTGAAGAAGTCCGTGAAGATCTTCTTGTGCGTGATCACGCCGCTGACGATGGCCACCAGCATGAACATGGCGCAGATGCCGGCCAGCCAGCGCCCCCACAGAACCGGCATGTAATGGAACTGGAAGTGGAAGCGATAGAAGAACTCGCCGCCGCGCGTGTCGCGCGCCGCGACCACCCGGCCGGTGTGGGGGTCGAAGGTGGCGCTCTCGAAGGCGCGCCGGCCTTGAACCCCGGGCTTGCGCCAGAACGCGTCGACGAGCGGATTGCGGTCGTCGGGCAGCGCAAAGCTCCATTGCGGACTGTCGGCGGCGCGCGCCTGCAGGCCCGCCATCACGCGCTCGGCCACGGCGGCGGCGTCGGGCTGGTCGACCCGGTGGGGGACCTCCGGCCGCATCCACTGCGAGATCTCTTCCTTGAAGTAGCTCACCGTCCCGGTGAGGAACATGGCATAGAGCAGCCAGCCGACCAGCAGGCCGGCCCAGATGTGCAGGTCGGACATGCGCTGGCGAAGGCCGCGTGGGGTGGAGGCACGACCCTTCATCCGGCCGCTCCTGCGCGCCATACCGTGGCACTGGCCACCAGCAAGGGCAGCGCGGCGATCAGCAGTCCCATCCAGGCCCGCGTGGCGCTGCGCGCAGCGAAGGCCCAGATGACCGCCGCCGCGAACACGGCAAAGCTGGCCAGCGCGCCCCCCAGCACGCCCTGCGCGCGCGTGACCGGCAGCGCAAGTGCGGCCACGCTGGTGAGGGCGCCCAAGGCGTAGCCGCCGCCCACGGCCGCCACGATGCGCGACACCACAGGCCCGGCCTGCGAGGCGCGCGACAGCCACTGCTGGGCGAAGAGGACGGCGCCGCTCATGCGCACAGACCGGTCCGAGGACCGCAGGGGGCACGAGGCGGCAGGGCCGCTGAAATGGCTTGGCGATTGGCGAACATGGCCGGGGCTCCAGGCAAGATTGGCAAGTGCGCCGCTACACGCGGCCCTCCTGCATCGCTGGCTGGATCCGGAACGCACACCGCGTCCAGCGGTGCGACCGGTCTGGCTGACGGTCGATGACCTCTTTGGCAGACTTCTTGAGAATTGTTCTCATTGTAGAGGGTCGTGCGCACGGCCCGCTAAAATGCTTCGCTTCTTTTCCGTCCGCATCGCCGGACGCGTCTCTGGCGGGCCGGGCCCGCACCCGTTCCTCGCACAACTCATGTCGTCCAACCTGCATCCCATGCTCAACGTGGCCATCAAGGCCGCCCGCGCCGCTGGCGCCATCATCAACCGCGCCGCACTCGACGTCGAAGCGGTGCGCGTCTCGCAGAAGCAGGTGAACGACTTCGTGACCGAGGTGGACCACGCCGCCGAGGCCGCCATCATCGAGACGCTGCTGACGGCCTATCCCGGCCACGGCATCCTGGCCGAGGAATCGGGCAGCGAGCATGGCGCCCGCGATTCCGAATACGTCTGGATCATCGATCCGCTGGACGGCACCACCAACTTCATCCACGGCTTCCCCGTGTACTGCGTGTCCATCGCGCTGTCGGTGCGCGGCAAGATCGAGCAGGCCGTGGTCTATGACCCGACCCGCAACGATCTGTTCACCGCTTCGCGCGGGCGCGGCGCCTTCCTCAACGAGCGGCGCATCCGCGTCTCCAAGCGCACCCGCCTGCCCGAGAGCCTGATCTCCACCGGCTTCCCCTTCCGCACGGGCGACAACTTCAAGCAGTACCTGGCCATCATGGCCGACCTGATGCCCCGCGCCGCCGGCCTGCGCCGTCCGGGCGCCGCCGCGCTGGACCTGGCCTATGTGGCCGCCGGCTACACCGAGGCCTTCTTCGAAACAGGCCTCAATGTGTGGGACGCCGCTGCCGGTTCTCTGTTGGTGACCGAGGCGGGCGGCCTGATCAGCAACTTCACCGGCGAAGGCGAGTTCCTGGACCAGCGCGAACTGCTGGCCGGCACGCCGCGCATCTACGGCCAGCTGGTGCCGATCTTGAGCAAGTACTCCAAGTTCGCCGGCGTCGACGACAAGCTGGCCGCCACGGAGCGCATCCGCTCGGTCGATCCCAGCCGCCGTTCCGCCGGCGGTGGCGACGACTCGGGCGACATCTACGCCCGCTCCACCGTCGGCCTGGGCAGCGAAGAAGCCGACTCCGACGGCGGTGCAGAGGCGCCCGCACCGGCCCCGGCCGCCCCCCGCAAGCTGACGCGCGTCAAGCGCGCCCCCGAGACCAGCGAAGGCAAACCGGGCGCGTGAGCCTGAGCACTGCAGGCCGTCCCCAGGTGCGCAGCAGTCTGCGCACCGCCCTCAGCCACGACGTCACCAACGGGCTGTCGGTGGCCCTTGGCCTGCTGCTGATCTCAGGCGGCGTGCATCTCTGGCTCGATGCCGCCGCGGCGGCATCCGCCGCCACTGGCGTCATCGTCGCCAGCCCGCCCGACCGCGCGGCGCCACGGCGCGGCAAGCTGCGCCAATTGCTGCCCGCGGCGCTGCTCAGCCTGCCGCTCTTCTTCGCGGTGCAGATGCTGCACACCATGCCGGGCCGGCTGGGCCTGCTGCTGGCGCCGGCCTCCTTCCTCGCCTTCCTGGCCATGGCCTGGGGCAAGCGGGGCATTCCGATCGCCATCGCGCTGATGCTGGCCATGGTGTTCTCTATGGCGACGCGTCCACCTTCGGGCCTGGGCGAAGCACTGGCGCGAACGGGACACATGGCGCTGGGCTCGGCGCTGTACGTGGTCTACGCCACGCTGATGAACCTGGTGCTCAACGCCCGCTACCGCACGCAGTACATGGCCGACCTGTTGCTGTCGATGGCAGGGCTGATGCGGGCCCAGGCGCGGCAGTTCCGCGCGCGGGATGAATCGAGCGACGTGCGCGAGGTCGACGCGCCGGCACTCGGCGCCATGCTCCGCGCGCAGGCGGCGCTGGCCGACCAGCTGCAGTCCACGCGCGACCTGGTGTTCGAGTCGCCGCGCACGCCCTACCGGCAGCGCCTGGCCGGCATGCTGCTCACGGTGCTCGAGATGCGCGACCATCTGCTGGCCAGCGAGCTCGACCTCGAGACGCTGCGCGGCCATCCGCGCCACGGCGCGCAGCTGGCGGCCATGCGCCAGGCGCTGGAAGCCATGGCCGCGGACGTGGAAGCCCTGGCCGACGCTTTGCTCCAGCTGCGTCGACCCGCCGGCATCGCCGACCGCCGGCAGGCGCTGGCCGCGATCCCGGCCAACGCCGACGAGACCACGGCCTTCGGTGGCCCCTCCCCCGGCCAGCTGGCCCGCGGTCTGGCCAACCGCCTGGCTCATCTCAATGACGAGACCGTGCGCCTGGCCCGCCTTGCGCGGGGCGATGAGGCGCCGGACCTGGCCATCGTCCGCGCCCATTGGCAGGTCTTCGTCAGTCCCACCGAATGGTCGATCCGCCCCTTCCTCGCGCTCTGGCGCTGGGACGCGCCGCCGCTACGCCACGCCATCCGCGCCGCGCTGGCTTTGGCCACGGGCTATGTCATCGCGGTGCTGATGCCCTGGGGCTCGCACGACTACTGGATCCTGCTGACGATCGTGGTGGTGCTGCGCGGCAGCCTTGCGCAGACGCTGGAGCGACGCAACCAGCGGGTGGCCGGCACGCTGGTGGGCAGCCTCTTCGCCGTGGCGCTGCTGGCCACCCATCCCGGGCCGCTCGAGCTGCTGCTGGCCATGACGGCGGCCCAGGCCTTCGCCCATGGCTTCGCGGTGCGCAAGTACACCCTGACGGCCGTCGCTGCCACGGTGCTGGGGCTGGTCCAGGCACACCAGCTCTATGCGGGCGCTGCGCCCACGTTTGCGCTTGGGGAGCGTATCGCCGACACGTTGATCGGCGCCGCGCTGGCGTGGGCCTTCTGTTATGTGCTGCCATCCTGGGAACGCACGCAGATTCCGGCCTTGGTGCGGCGGACGGTGGCGGCGCAGGCAAGACATGCGCGGCTGTCCCTGTCGCTCGGCCAACTGCATGCCCTGGAGACGGCACCGGAGCTGGAGTGGCGACTGGCCCGGCGGGAGGCATTCGATGCCCTGTCGGCGCTGGTGCAGGCGACGCAGCGTTCACTTTCGGAGCCGCGTGCCGTGCAGCCACCGCTGGAACCGCTGGAGCGCCTGCAGGCTCACAGCTATCAGCTGCTGGCCCAGCTGTCGTCGGTGAAGTCGATGCTCGTGCTGCGGCACGACCGGCTCACACCCTCGCAGGTGCAAGGCCCACTGGAGCGCGCCGCACGGCGCATCGACGAGGCGATCGGGCCTCGTCCCGCCGGAGCGCCCGAGCGGGCGGAGCCGGCGGACGCGCCGGATGCCACCCCCGCGGCCTCGCTGTCCTCCGGGCCGGTGCCTCTGCCGGACCCGTTCGACCAGGACATCAGCCCCTGGCTGTTGCGCCGGCTCGACCTCGCCGCGGGCATTGCCATGCAGATCAAGGCGGATGTGGCGCAGATCCTGCGCGACCCCGCCATGCTGCCGGCAGGCCCTTCTCAGCAACCCCGCAGCGCCTGACTGCGGTCGCCGGCTTGCCGCCGGCCCACCGCCTGCGCTGCCGCATGGAGATGCCGAATGAATTTGCAAGCCGTCCTCGCCCTGCCCTGGACCCAGACCCTGATCGCTGCCTTCGTGGCCGTGGTCATCGCCCTCATCATCTACCGCGTGGGCCGCGCCGTGCTCATGCGAGTCACGCGGCCACTCCCTGTGGTCCACACGATGGTGCAGGCGGCCAGGGCGCCCGCGACGGCAGTGCTGCCCCTGGTGGCGCTGCAGACAGTCTGGCAGGCCGCCCCCGATGAACTGGAGTTCATCGGCAACATCCGGCATCTGAACGGACTGATGCTGATCGTGGCCGTGACATGGCTAGTGGTCCGGCTCATCGGCGGCCTGGCCGACGGCATCATTGCCCGCCACCCGGTCGACGTGGCCGACAACATGGCGGCGCGGCGGATCCTGACGCAGGCGCGCGTGCTCTCCCGCACGGCGATGGTGGTGGCCGTGATCATCGGCGCGGCCATGGCGTTGATGACCTTTCCGGGCGCGCGCCAGGTCGGCGCCAGCCTGCTGGCATCGGCTGGCGTGATCGGCATCGTCGGCGGTCTGGCCGCCAAGCCGGTGTTCAGCAACCTGATCGCGGGCATCCAGATCGCGCTGACGCAGCCCATCCGCATCGACGACGTGCTGATCGTCGAGGGCGAATGGGGCCGCGTGGAAGAGATCACCGGCACGTACGTGGTGCTGCGCATCTGGGACGACCGGCGGCTGATCATTCCGCTGAACTACTTCATGGAAAAGCCGTTCCAGAACTGGACGCGCAACAGCTCGCAGTTGCTGGGCTCGGTGTTCCTGTTCGTGGACTACGGCATGCCGCTGGCGCCGCTGCGCGCCGAGGTGGAGCGCGTGGTCAAGGCCGCGCCCGAGTGGGACGGCCGCTTCTTCAACCTGGTGGTGACCGATGCCACCGAGCGCACCATGCAGCTGCGCATCCTTTGCACGGCCGCCAGCTCGGGCCTGGCCTGGGACCTGCGCTGCCGCGTACGCGAGGGCGTCATCGACTTCATGCAGCGCGAGTACCCGCAGTTCCTGCCGCGGATGCGCATCGAAGGCGAGCCGGGGGGTGCCCGGCGCGAACGCACAGGCGAGGACATGGGCACCAGCGCGCTGGCGCAACCGGGCGCGCTCTGACGCGCCGCGTCGCTGCCGAGATACGCGAAAGGCCCTGCCGCGATGCGTCGCTACGCAGAGGCGCTCAGCCGCTTCGGCGCCCGCGCGGGGCCTTGGGCAGCTCGGCCTGCGAGGCGAGTTCGAGTGCCCGGGCCTCCAGGCGGTCCAAGCCATCGAGGAAGGGCCCCTGAGACTCGCCCAGTGCCTTCAGCAACTGCTCGTTGAGCTCGGTCACCAGCGGATAGAGCGCGTCGTAGATCCCCTGCCCCCGCTCGCTGAGCGCGACGGCCACGTGGCGCCGGTCGCCGCTGGCCTGTTGCCGCAGCACCAGCCCCTTGTCCACCAGCGAACCGAGCGCGCGCGAGGTGCGCACCCGATCCAGCTGCGTCTGCTCAGCCAGCTCGGACGAGCCCAGGGGCCCCTTGCCTGCCAGCGTGGCGATCAGCCGCCATTCGCGCCGGGTGATGCCGAAGCGCCCCTCGCACAGCCGCAGCACCATGCTGCCGGCCACCGCGATCACGCGCGACATGCGGTAGAGCAGCAGCGGATCGAGGGAGGCGGGACGCGCGGAGGCCGCGTCGGGACGGCGTGTCATGGGGTAAATCCGAAGGATGATGGATCTGATCCATCGATTGTGGCGGCCCTACAGTCGCGCGAGCTCCATTTCGAGGAACCCGGTAGTCACCCATGAGCCCACGCAGAACATTCCACCGCCTCGCCGCCGCCCTGGCGCTCGCCGCCCTCACCGGTGCAGCCGGCGCGCAGCCCGCGCTCGACGGCCCCTTGCGCATCGTCGTCGGCTATGCCCCCGGCGGCGCCACCGACCGCGTCGCCCGCATCGTGGCCGACCGCCTCACCGCCAAGCTGGGCGTGCCCGTCGTGGTGGACAACAAGGCCGGCGCGGGTGGCCGCCTGGCGGCCCAGCAGGTCAGGAATACGCCCGCCGGCCAGAACGTGATCATGGTGGCCAATCCGGCCGTCATGGTGGTGGCGCCGCTGGTCTTCAAGGACAACGGGTATGACCCGGAACGCGACTTCCAGCCGCTGTCCAACGTCAACAACTACGAGTTCGGCCTGGTGGTGGGCAGCGCGGTGCCGGTCAAACAGCTGTCGCACCTGCTGGCCTGGATGAAGGCCAACCCCGAGAAGGCCAACGTGGGCGTGCCGGCTACCGGCAGCCTGCCGCACTTCTTCGCGCTCATGCTGGGCCAGAAGGCCCAGGTCAAGACCGAGGTGGTGGGCTACCGCGGCTCTTCCACGGTGATGACCGACCTGATCGGCGGCCAGATCCCCATCGCCGTCGACACCTTCGACGCGCTGCTGCCCCAGTACGAGGCCGGCAAGGTGCGAATCCTGGCGGTCTCGAGCGCCAAGCGCTCGGCCTTCGCGCCCGACGTGCCCACCTTCAAGGAAGCCGGCCTGGACATCACGGCCCTGGGCTGGAACGCCTTCTTCGCCCCGGCCTCGATGCCGCGCGACAAGGCCGACCGCCTTGCGCGAGAGATCCACGACGTGATGCAGGAACCCGACACCCAGCGCAAGTTCACCGACGCCAAGATGCAGCCGGTGGTCAGCACCCGCGCCGAGACCGAGGCAATGGTCAAGGCCTTCCGCGCACAGTGGGCACCCGTCGTCAAGACCTCGGGTTACCAGCCATGAACGCCGCCACCACCGCCGGGGCCAGCCGCCCCAACATCATCTTCATCGTCGCCGACGACCTGGGCTACGCCGACCTCGGCTGCTACGGCGGGCGCGACGCGCCCTTCGGCAAGGTCTCGCCCGTGCTCGACCAGCTGGCTGCGGACGGCCTGTTGCTGACCCAGGGCTACGCCAACTCGCCCGTGTGCTCGCCCACCCGCTTCGGCATGATCACCGGCCGCTACCAGTACCGGCTGCGCGGCGCGGCCGAGGAGCCGATCAACAGCAAGAGCCGCGGCAGCAGCACGCTGGGCATGCCGCCCTCGCATCCCACGCTGCCCTCGCTGCTCAAGGATGCCGGCTACCGCACGGCCCTGATCGGCAAGTGGCACCTGGGATATCCGCCCGCCTTCGGCCCGCTGCGCTCGGGCTACGAGGAGTTCTTCGGGCCGCTGTCGGGCGGGGTGGACTACTTCACCCACTGCGACAGCCGCGGCACGCACGACCTGTTCTTCGGCGAGGAAGAGAAGCACGACGAGGGTTACCTCACCGACCTGTTCTCCCACCGCGCCGTCGATTACGTCGAGCGCATGGCCGAAGGCGACGCGCCCTTCTTCCTGAGCCTGCACTACACCGCGCCGCACTGGCCGTGGGAGACGCGCGAGGACGCCGGCCGCGCCCCCGCCGTCAAGGACAACCTGTTCGACCTGGCCGGCGGCAACATCCACGTCTATCGTCGCATGATCCATCACATGGACGAGGGCATCGGCTGGATCATGGACGCCCTGCGCCGCACCGGCCAGCTGGACAACACGCTGGTCGTTTTCACCAGCGACAACGGCGGCGAGCGCTTCTCGGACAACTGGCCGCTGGTCGGCGGCAAGATGGATCTGACAGAAGGCGGCATCCGCGTTCCATGGATCGCCCATTGGCCGGCCGCCATCGCCCCCGGCGGCCGCAGCGAGCAGCTGTGCATGACCATGGACTGGTCGGCCACCATGCTCGACGCCGCCGGCGTCGCCGCAGACCCCGAATACCCGCTGGACGGTGTCTCGCTCATGCCCGTGCTGCGCGATCCGGCCGCCACCTTCACGCGGCCGCTGCACTGGCGCATGAACCACCGCGGACAGCGCGCCCTGCGCGATGGCCGCTGGAAGTACCTGCGGGTGGATGGCCACGACTACCTCTTCGACATCCCGTCCGACGAGCGCGAGCGGGCCAACCTGGCGCCGCGCGAGCCCGCCCGCCTGGCCGCCATGCGCCAGCAGTGGGAGGACTGGAACGCCACCATGCCGCCCATTCCGGAGGACGCCACGGTGAGCCTGGGCTATTCGTACAAGGACATGCCGCAACGTTGATGGACGCCGCCCTCGCCGGAACCGTCCCGTCTTCCTAGAATCCCGGGCTGAACCCGACCCGGCCGACCAACGGCGCTGCGCAGGCAGCGGACCGTGCAAGTTGGCGGCAGCGGTGCCGGTATCTACAGGATTAGGAGGACGGCCTTGAATTCGCTCGACTTCGGCCGCTGGGAATACTGGATCGTGCTGGTCGCAGCAGCCAGCGGCGTGCTGGCTCTGGGCTGGCGCCTGTGGAATGGGTCGCGCAGCCGGCGCCAGCGCCATCAGCGCATCGATGCGGCCCGCTCGCGTTCGGCGACGCTCTCCATGCCCCTGCACAGTGGCAGCAAGGGCAGCGGCAGCGGCGACACGGGGGGCATGCCCGCGGCGCCCCGCCATGCGGCGCGGCCCGTGGCCAACGCAGCGCTCTACGACAACCCGCATCCCGTCCTGCGCTTGCAGTACACCGACATCTACGGCCAGGCCACCGACCGGGTGGTCACGGTCGAGCGGCTGGACCTGTACCGTCAGGCCATCGTCGCGCGCGGCACCGAACGCGAGGACCTGCGCACGCTGTCGCTGGGCCGCATCCGCATCGCCCGCGATGCGGCCAGCGGTGCCCACTTCAGCCTCAACACCTGGATCGAGCGCATGCGCCAGCTGGAGGCCGGCGAGGTTCCACAAAGCGGGTTCCGCTGACACCGGGGTGCGTCGGCGCCCCAACATAATCCGGCCGCATTCCAGCGACCTATGCGCGCCGCTCCCGTCCCCACCCACTGGCCTTTCGTCCTTGGCGAGTGCGCCGCACTGGCGCGCTCGCTGACTCCTGCGCGCTGCCCGCTGGGGCCGCCGGACCAGTGGCCGCCGACGTTGCGGATGCTCATCGACATGATGCTGCCCTCGCAGGCGGAGATCGTGCTGTTCTGGGGCCCGGACTACATCGCGTTCTACAACGACACCTACGCGCCCACCATCGGCAACAAGCATCCCGCCGCCTTCGGCCGGCCCGCGCGCGAGCACTGGAGCGAGCTGTGGGACGACCTGCAGCCACTGCTGGACCGCGTGCTGCACTTCGGCGAAACGGTGGCCGCGCAGGACCGCCCCTTCCGCATCAACCGGCATGGGCAGATGGAGGAGGTGTTCTTCGACATCTCCTACTCGCCCGTCCGCGAGCACGATGGCCGCGTCTGCGGCGTCCTGTGCATCGTCAAGGAGACCACGGCCCGGGTGAATGCCACACGCCGTCTGGCCGCCAGCGAGGCCCACCTGCGCGAGATGGAAGAGCAATGGCGGCTGGCGCAGGCCGCAGGCGGCGTGGGCGTGTTCGTGCTCGACATCCCCGCCGACACCATCACCGCCTCGCCCGGCTTCTACCGCGCCTTCGGGCTGCCCGCGCATGCTGCGCCCGTGCCCTCGGCGGTGGTGGAGGCGCTGAAGGTGCAGGGCGAATCGGACCACATGTCCGACGCCCGCAACCGAAGCGACGGCAGTGCACTGCTCGATGTGGAATACCGAATCCGCCGGGCGCACGACGGCCGGCTGCGCTGGATCTGGCGCCGTGCCGAGATCGTCCGCGACGCCACGGGCGCCCCCCTTCTCATGCGCGGCGTGGTGCAGGACGTGACCGTGCGCCACCTGGCCCAGGCCACCCTGCGCGAGAGCGAGGAGCGTTTCCGCGCCCTGGCGCAGGCCGTGCCCAACCAGGTGTGGACGGCGGGCTCCGACGGTGCGCTGGACTGGGTCAATCAGCAGGTCCTCGACTACACCGGGGCGCCGCCGGACGAGCTGCTTGGCCATCGCTGGCTGACGACGCTGCACCCCGATGACCGCCCTTCGATGCGCGCGGCCTGGACACAGGCCGCCACGACGCTGGTCCCGTACAGCACCGAATTGCGACTGCGGCGCTACGATGGCAGTTGGCGCTGGCAACTGGTGCGCGCCCAGCCGGTGCAGGGCGGCGACGGCAGCATGCGATGGATCGGGACCACCACCGACATCCAGGACCAGAAGGCCGCGCAGGCCCAGCTGGAGGCGATGAACTCCACCCTGGTGCAACGGGTGGAGGAGCGCACGCGCGATCGCGACCGGCTGTGGCAGCTCAGCACCGACGTGATGGTGATCGCCGACCTTTCCGGCCTGATCCTGCACGTCAATCCGGCGTGGTCTGCCGTCCTGGGATGGTCGGAGGAGGAACTGCTGGGCGGCCATCTGCTGGACTTCACCCATCCCGATGACCTGGCGGCCGCGCAGCACGAAATCGAGCGCCTGGCACGGGGCATTCCCACCCTGCGCTTCGAAGGCCGCATGCGCCACCGCGACGGCAGCACCCGCACCCTGTCGTGGACCGCCGTGCCCGATGCGCCCTATCTGCATGCCGTGGGACGCGATGTGACCGCCCTTCGCGAATCGGAAGCGCGCCTTCGCCACAGCCAGAAGATGGAGGCCATCGGCCAGCTCACAGGCGGCATCGCGCACGACTTCAACAACATGCTCCAGGGCATCACCGGCGCCATCGAGGTCATGCGCCGACGCGTCGCGAAAGGCCAGAGCGAGGGACTGGAGCGCTTCATGGACAGCGCCACGCAGTCGGCCCAGCGCGCGGCGTCGCTCGTGCAGCGGCTGCTGGCCTTCTCGCGGCGCCAGTCGCTCGATCCGAAGCCCCTGGACGTCAACCGTCTGGTCCGTTCGATGGAAGAGATGCTGCATCGGACGTTGGGAGAGCATGTGCGCCTCGACGTGGGGCTGGACACGCAGACCTGCCTGGCAGTCGGCGACGAGAGCCAGCTGGAGAGCGCCATCCTCAACTTGGCGATCAACGCACGGGACGCCATGCCATCCGGCGGGCAGTTGCGCATCGCCACGGCCCATCTGGCGCTGGGCGACGGCGAGGTCGAACCGCTTCCCCTCGGCCGCTATGTCCGCATCACCGTGGCCGACACCGGCAGCGGCATGCCCGGCGACGTGCTGGCCAAGGCCTTCGATCCCTTCTTCACGACCAAGCCCATCGGCCAGGGCACTGGTCTGGGCCTGTCGATGGTCTATGGCTTCGCCCAGCAGTCGGGCGGGCAGGTGCGCATCGACAGCGTGCCGGGCCAGGGCACCCGCGTCGACCTGTACCTGCCCTGCGCCACGGAGCCTCCTGCCGAGGCGGCCCCGGTCGGCCAGGACGCGGGTGGCATGCTGGCCACCGAGGGCGAGGTGGTGCTGCTGGTGGAGGACGACCCGGGCGTTCGCCTGCTGGTGCGCGAGGTGCTGATCGATCTGGGCTACCGGACGCTGGAGGCTGCCGACGGCCCGTCGGCCCTGCCCATCCTGCAATCGCACGGCCGTATCGACCTCCTGGTGAGCGACGTGGGTCTGCCCGGGCTCAACGGCCGCCAGCTGGCGGAAATTGCCCGGCAGCACCGGCCCGGCCTGCGGGTTCTGTTCATGACCGGCTATGCCGCCCGGGCCGCGGTCCGCTCGGAGTTCCTCGCCCCCGGCATGGACATGATCGCCAAACCCTTCGCCGTCGACGAGCTGGTGCAGCGCATCCGCGCGATGGTGGGGCGCGGCTCGGCCGAGGGCTGAGGCCGTTTCCTCAAGCGCAAGGCGGGCGCAGAGTCCACCCTTCCAAGTGCCCGAGAGGAACGGGCTCTGGCGACCGCCTCAGTGATGGCCGGGGCCCATGCGGCCTGCGGGTTCGCCTCATGGCTGGTGCGGCATGGCACTTTAGAATCCGCCGCGCTTCCCGCACCCGGACCGCGGCGCACAACGCCAGCGTGCCGGGTGTATTCGTATGGGAGGAGCCCAATTCAAAAATGGAGTAGACATGCAAGGCTTGCTGAGGATCTCGCGCGCCATCGACTGGCTCAATGCGCAGGTGGGCAAGGTGGTGATATGGCTGATCATGGCGTCGACCGCCATCAGTGCGCTCAACGCGCTGGTGCGCTACATCTTCAACACCAGCTCAAATGCCTTCCTTGAAGTGCAGTGGTACCTGTTCGCCTGGTCCTTCCTGGTGGCCGCAGGCTTCACACTGCTCAACCGAGAGCATGTGCGCATCGACGTGCTCAACAGCCGCCTGCCCAAGAAGGCGCAGATCTGGATCGATATCGTCGGCTTCGCGCTCTTCCTCACGCCGGTGTGCCTGGTGGTGCTGTACTTCACCGTGCCCATGACCATTCAGAAGTTCGCGTCGGGCGAGATGTCGGGCAACCCCGGCGGTCTGATCCGCTGGCCCGTGTGGCTGGCGCTGCCGATCGGCTTCACGCTGCTGCTGCTGCAGGGCTGGTCGGAGCTGATCAAGCGCATCGCCTTCCTCACCGGCGACGGCCCCGACCCGACGGTCAAACCCGGCGAGAAGACCGCCGAGGAAGAACTGGCCGAGGTGCTGCGCCAGCGCGCCGAAGCCGACGCCCGAAACGCCAACGCGGCCGCTACGGCGCCGCAGGCACGCTGAACGGACGGGAGTACGCACGTGGAGTTCATCACCGCCAACTTCGCCCCGATCATGTTCGCGGGGCTCATCTGCTTCCTGCTGCTGGGATTCCCGGTGGCCTTCAGCCTGGGGGCCTGCGGGCTGACCTTCGGCCTCATCGGCGTCGAGCTGGGCGTGTTCCAGTCCTCGGTGATGGCCTGGCTGCCACAGCGCCTCATCGGCATCATGGCCAACGACACTCTGCTCGCGGTGCCCTTCTTCACGCTGATGGGGCTCATCCTGGAGCGCAGCGGCATGGCGGAGGACCTGCTCGATACCGTCGGGCAGGTGTTCGGCCCCATGCGCGGGGGCCTGGCGCTGGCCGTGGTCTTCGTCGGCGCGCTGCTGGCCGCCACGACCGGCGTCGTGGCCGCCTCGGTCATCTCCATGGGCCTGATCTCGCTGCCCATCATGCTGCGCTACGGCTATGACCGCCGCTTCAGCAGCGGGGTGATCGCGGCATCGGGCACGCTGGCCCAGATCATCCCGCCCTCGCTGGTGCTGATCATCATGGCCGACCAGCTCGGCAAGAGCGTGGGCGACATGTACAAGGGCGCCTTCGTGCCGGCCTTCATGCTGGTGGGCTGCTATGTGCTGTACGTGGCCTTCCTCGCCATCTTCCGGCCCGCCAGCGTGCCGGCGCTGCCCGCCGAGGCCCGCATCTACCGCGAGCCCGACGGCAGCGGCGGCTATCGCTCGCTGCTGGTGCTCATGGTCATCTCCTTTGTCGTGTCGGTGCTGGTCGCGCGCCACCTGACCGATGTGCACAGCTGGTGGAGCGGCCAGACGGTCACCTCGGTCGCCACGGACGAAAAGGTGGTCGTGGCGATGTGCGGCGGCACCTTCGTCGCGCTGGTGATCGCCCTGCTCAACAAGTACCTGCGGCTGGGACTGCTGTCCCGGCTGGCCGAGCGCGTGACCTTCGTGCTCATCCCGCCGCTGCTGCTGATCTTCCTGGTGCTCGGCACGATCTTCCTGGGCATCGCCACGCCGACCGAAGGCGGGGCGATGGGCGCCATCGGTGCGCTCATCATGGGCTGGGCGCGCGGGCGGCTCGACATGACACTGCTCAAGCAGGCGCTGGCCGCCACCACCAAGCTCGGCAGCTTCGTCATGTTCATCCTGATCGGCGCCACCATCTTCAGCCTGGTCTTCCAGGCGGCGGACGGACCGATCTGGGTCGAGCACCTGCTGGCCAGCCTGCCTGGCGGCCAGGTGGGCTTCCTGGTCGCGGTGAACCTGCTGATCTTCTTCCTGGCCTTCTTCCTCGACTACTTCGAGCTGTCGTTCATCGTGGTGCCGCTGCTGGCGCCTGTGGCCGACAAGCTGGGCATCGACCTGATCTGGTTCGGCGTGCTGCTGGCGATGAACATGCAGACCTCTTTCATGCATCCGCCCTTCGGCTTCGCGCTGTTCTTCCTGCGCTCGGTGGCGCCGGACAAGCCGTACGTGGACCGCGTGACCCGCACGGTGATGCAGCCCGTCACGACCATGCAGATCTACAAGGGCGCCATTCCCTTCGTGCTGATCCAGCTGGTGATGGTCGCCACGCTGATCACGTTCCCCAATCTGGTGACGGGCAGCCTGGACAAGGTGCAGAGCTACGACCTGAAGAGCATCGGCGACCAGATGCGCGAGAGCCTGCAGCCCGAAGGCGGCGGGGCCTCGCCGGATGCCGGCTACGGCAGCGGCGAAGAGCCCTACGGCGGCACGCCCGCGCCGGGCGGTGACTCGGGCCCCGCGGCACCGACTTCCCCGGAGGCGGCACCCGCCGCACCCGACGCGGACGCCCCGGCGTCCACCCCGGACGACCCGGTCAAGGCGATGGAAGAGGCGCTCAAGCGGGCGCAGCCTTCCAACTAGCCGCAAGCAGCCTGCCCGCTTCCCGTGTGGGCTGCTGCGCCGGATGTCGTGCCTCGAGCGACGTCGGCGCGGGCCTCATGGTCATCACCGAGGGCCATGACGACAGACGCAAAAAAGCCGCGCACTGCGCGGCTTTTTTGTTGTGTGTGTGTGCATCGAGTCGTCGAGCCCGCCATCCGGCAGGCCCGGCGCCCGCACCTTCGTCAGATCTTGACGCCGTTCATGTATTGGTTGAACGGGTACTCCGAGAAGCGGTTCCACAGGATCTGGTCGCGCTGGAAGGCGCGCATGCTCTGGTGGATGGCCTTGAACTCGGGCGACTTGGCTTCGTGGTCGGCGAAGACTTCCATCGACGACTTGAAGCCCGCGTCCATCACGGCCTTGGGGAAGGCCTTCAGCTGGGTCTTCTCGGCCACCAGCTTCTTCAGCGCGATGGGGTTGTAGGCGTCGTACTTGGCGGTCATGTCGGTGGCGGCCACGGCCATCGCGGCATTCAGGATCGCTTTGTTCTCGTCGGACAGCGCATTGAACTTCTTCACGTTGATGAAGAACTCCAGGTCGGCGCCGCCTTCCCACCAGCCGGGGTAGTAGTAGTAGGGCGCGACCTTGTTGAAGCCCAGCTTGGCGTCGTCGTAGGGGCCGACGAATTCGGCCGCGTCCAGCGTGCCCTTCTCGAGGGCCTGGTAGACGTCGCCGGCCGGCATGTTCTGCGGCACCACGCCGAGCTTCTGCATCGCCTCGCCGAACACGCCGCCGCCCATGCGCATCTTCAGGCCCTTGAGGTCCTCGACGGTCTTGATTTCCTTGCGGTACCAGCCGCCCATCTGCGTGCCGGTGTTGCCGGCGCTGGCGGTGCGGAAGTTGTACTTGGCGAAGAAGTCGTCGAGCAGCTTGCGGCCACCGCCGTAGTCCTTCCAGGCGGTGTTCTGGCGCGCGGTCAGGCCGAAGGGCACGGCGCAGCTGAAGGCAAAGACCGGGTCCTTGCCGGTGAAGTAATAGGCGGCGGACTGGGCCATCTCGATGGTGTCGCCTTGCAGCGCATCGACGACGCCGAAGGCCGGCATCAGTTCACCGGCGGGGTGCACGGTGATCTCGAACTTGCCACCCGACATGGCCTTGATCGTCTTGGACAGCATTTCGGCGCTGCCGAAGATGGTGTCGAGCGAGCGAGGGAAGCTCGATGCGAGGCGCCAGCGCACTGCGGCCTGCGCGTGCACCGCTGGCGCCACACCGGCGGCCAGGACACCAGCGAGGCCGGCATTTTTGATGATGGAACGACGATCCATGAGCTTGACTCCGTTGAACAGCTGAAATACGAACGCGGCCCGTGGCCGCGTTGTCGACTCTGAAGAGGGCCGATTCTAAAAAGATGCACCCGGCGGCCCTGTGGGGTTTCCCCTTGCGGTGCCCTGAACGCGCCCGCGCAGCGCGCGGGTCAGGCCGTGCCGAAGCGCGCCTCGATGGCACTGCGGATGCCCGCGGCATCCAGCCCCAGCCCGGCCAGCAGGCGGGCCGGGTCGCCATGCTCGATGAAGCGGTCCGGCAGACCCAGTTGCAGCACGGGGCGCTGGATGCCGGCAGCCTGCAGCGCCTCGAGCACGGCACTGCCCGCGCCGCCCATGACGGCGCCCTCCTCCAGCGTCACCAGCGCGTCGTGGCGCTCGGCCACCTCGCTCAGAAGCGACTCGTCCAGCGGCTTGGCCCAGCGCATGTTGACGACCGTGGCGTCGAGCGCTTGCCCAGCCTCCAGCGCCGGATACAGCAGCGTGCCGAAGGCCAGGATGGCGATGCGACGGCCCTCGCGTCGCACTTCGCCCTTGCCATAGGGAAGCGCATCGAGCGACAGCGCAGGCACCGTGCCCACGCCTGCGCCACGCGGGTAGCGCACCGCCACCGGATGATTCTGAGCGAAGGCCGTGGACAGCAACTGCCGGCATTCGGCCTCGTCGGCCGGACAGGCCACGGCCATGTTGGGCACGCAGCGCAGGAAGGGGATGTCATAGGCTCCCGCATGGGTGGCGCCGTCGGCGCCCACCAGGCCTGCGCGGTCCAGCGCAAAGACCACCGGAAGGTTCTGGATCGCCACATCGTGGATCAGCTGGTCATAGGCCCGCTGCAGGAACGTCGAATAGATCGCGACCACGGGCTTGAGCCCCTCACAGGCCAGGCCGGCCGCGAAGGTCACGGCATGCTGCTCGGCGATGCCCACGTCGTAGTAACGATCGGGAAACTTCTGCTCGAACTCCACCAGGCCCGAGCCCTCGCGCATGGCAGGCGTGATGCCCACCAGTCGGCCGTCCTTGGCCGCCATGTCGCACAACCACTGGCCGAAGACCTGGGTAAAGGTCTTCTTCGGTGCAGCGGCCGGCTTGACCAGACCGATGGACGGGTCGAACTTGCCGGGGCCGTGATACGCGACGGGGTCGGCCTCGGCCAGCTTGTAGCCCTGGCCCTTGCGCGTGACCACGTGCAGGAACTGCGGGCCCTTGAGCTGCTTGAGGTTCTCCAGCGTGGGGATCAGCGAGTCGAGATCGTGCCCGTCGATCGGCCCGATGTAGTTGAAGCCGAACTTCTCGAACAGCGTCGCCGGCACGACCATGCCCTTGGCCTGCTCCTCCAGCCGCTTGGCCAGTTGGAACAACGGCGGCGCCGCCTTGAGCACGCTCTTGCCCACTTCCTTCGCGGCGGAATAGAACTGGCCGCTCATCAGCTGCGCAAGATAACGGTTGAGGGCACCCACCGGCGGGCTGATCGACATGTCGTTGTCGTTCAGGATCACCAACAAACGCGCGTCGTCGTACACGCCCGCGTTGTTCAGCGCCTCGAAGGCCATGCCGGCGGTCATCGCGCCGTCGCCGATCACGGCGATGGCGTGCCGCGTCTCGCCCTTCTGACGCGCGGCCAGGGCCATGCCCAGCGCGGCGGAGATGCTGGTCGACGAATGGGCGGTGCCGAAGGTGTCGTAGGCGCTCTCGGCACGCTGCGGGAAGCCGGAGATCCCGCCCTGCTGGCGCAGCGTGGGCATGCGCTCGCGCCGGCCCGTGAGGATCTTGTGGGGATAGGTCTGGTGACCCACGTCCCACACGATGCGGTCCTCGGGTGTGTCGAAGACGTAGTGCAGCGCCACCGTGAGCTCCACCGTGCCCAGGTTGGAGCTGAGGTGGCCGCCGGTACGCGAGACGTTGTCGAGCACGCAGGCACGCACCTCGTCGGCCAGCTGGCGCAACTGCTCGCGCGGCAGCCGGCGCAGGTCGGCGGGATCGTGGATCGTGGGAAGAAGAGGTGCCATGGGGCGATGTTCGAAAAAGGCTACCGGTCGCGCGCGACGACCATGCGGGCCAGGGCGGCCAGGGCGGCGGTGTCGGCCAGGCCGCTGGCATCGAGTGCGGCCAGCGCCTGGGCCAGCAGGCGGTCGGCTTCGGCGCGGGCGCCGTCCAGGCCCAGCAGGGCGACATAGGTGGGCTTGTCGGCGGCGGCATCCTTGCCGGCCGTCTTGCCCAGGGTGGCGGAATCGGCGGTGACGTCGAGCACGTCGTCCACCACCTGGAAGGCCAGGCCGATGGCGGCGCCGAAGTCGCGCAGGCCGTGGGCGGCAGCCGAAGGCAGTTCACCGGCGCAGGCGGCGCCCATCTCGACACTGGCCTGCAGCAGCGCGCCCGTCTTGAGGCGGTGCATCTCGCGCAGCTGCGCCTCGTCCAGGCGCTGGCCGACACTGGCCAGGTCGATGGCCTGGCCGCCGGCCATGCCGCAGGCACCGGCGCCGCGTGCCAGCAATGCGACCAGCCGCGCCTGGACCTGGGCAGGCACCGCCACGGCGGCGCCATCCAGCGGCGCGATCAGTTCGAAAGCCTGGGCCTGCAGCGCGTCTCCCGCCAGCAGCGCGCCAGCTTCCCCGAAGCGCACGTGCACGGTGGGCTTGCCCCGGCGCAGCACGTCGTTGTCCATGCACGGCATGTCGTCGTGCACCAGCGAATAGGCATGGATCAGCTCGACACCGCAGGCGGCCCTAAGGGCCGCGTCATGCAGCCAGGCAGGCGCGCTGTCGGAGCCGGCCGCCCGCGCGGCGGCCAACACCAGTAGCGGCCGCAAGCGCTTGCCGCCATCGAGCACCGCGTAGCGCATGGCCTCGGCGAGGGACGCAGGCGCGCCTGTGCCGACCCATTGCTCGAGCGCGGATTCCACGCGCGCCAGCTGCGGCCGCATCCAGGCCGCGAGTTCGTCGGACGTCCAGGTGGGCGCGGCCATCAGGCGCCCGTCCATGGCTTGAGATTGCCGGCGTCCAGCACCTTGATCTGCTCCTCGACGGCCTGCAGGCGTTCACGGCAGAAGGCCAGCAGGCGGGACCCGCGTTGGTAGCCTGCGAGCAGCTGGTCGAGGGGAAGCTGGCCCGATTCGAGCGCAGCCACCAGTCGCTCCAGTTCCTGCAGACCTGCCTCGTAGCTGGCGGGCAGGTCGGCGGTGTCGGGGGCAGGCGCGGCTGCGGGGGCGGCCTTGGGCATTCGGAAGGTTGTCGGAGGGTGAAACGCGCGATTCTAGGAGGGCGTGTCCGCAGCCGGCTGTCGGCCGGCGGCGGGACCGCGTTCCCCGCCTGCACGCGGGACGGCGGCGGATAAAACCGGGGTACAATTCCGGCTCATTCCCTGCGCCGGCGCCAGCCGGCTTCATTTTTTCTGCCCAATCCTCCAGGAGGCCACCCCTTCCGGGCCAGAGAAAACAGGGGTTTCCACTTCGCGTTACCTCCCTGTGGGGAGCTTGGTCAGGTCACCCATGTCTGATTTAAGTCTTCGACTGCAGCAGGCTTCGAGCCAACTACCGGTCTCCAGCTATTTCGACGAGGCGCTCCATGCGAGCGAAATGGAAACACTCTTCAAGCAGGGCCCGCGTTACGTGGGCCACAAGCTGTGGGTGCCCGAGGCCGGCAGCTACCGCGCGTTGCCGCAGGAAGGCGAAGGCCGCGCACTGGTGCACACGCCGCGCGGCGTCGAGCTGATCTCCAATGTCTGCCGCCACCGCCAGGCCGTGATCCTGCGCGGTCAGGGCGAACTGCCGCGCCAGAGCGGCGGTCACATCGTCTGCCCGCTGCACCGCTGGACCTACAACGCCGCCGGCCCCTCGCCCACCGGCACGCTGCTGGGTGCACCGCATTTCGCGCAGGATCCGTGCCTCAACCTGCACACCTATGGCCTGCGCGAATGGAACGGCCTGCTGTTCGAGGACAACGGCCGCGACATCGAGGCCGACCTCGCCGGCATGGGCCCCCGCGCCCACCTGGACTTCGACGGCTATGTTCTCGACCGCGTCGAGATGCACGAGTGCAACTACAACTGGAAGACCTTCATCGAGGTCTATCTGGAGGACTATCACGTCGGCCCCTTCCACCCAGGCCTGGGCAACTTCGTGACCTGCGACGACCTGCGCTGGGAGTTCAAGCCGCAGTACTCGGTGCAGACCGTGGGCGTGGCCAACCGTCTCGGCCGGGCCGGCAGCCCGGTGTACGAGCGCTGGCACGACGAGCTGCTGCGCTACCGCAGCGGCCGTCCGCCCGAGTTCGGCGCCATCTGGCTGACCTACTACCCGCACATCATGGTCGAGTGGTACCCGCACGTGCTGACGGTGTCGACGCTGCATCCCATGGGGCCGCACAAGACCATGAACATGGTCGAGTTCTACTACCCCGAGGAGATCGCCCACTTCGAGCGCGAGTTCGTCGAGGCGCAGCAGGCCGCCTACATGGAGACCTGCATCGAGGACGACGAGATCGGCGAGCGCATGGACGCCGGTCGCCGCGCCCTCTACCAGCGCGGCGACAACGAGGTCGGTCCCTACCAGAGCCCCATGGAAGACGGCATGCAGCACTTCCACGAGTGGTACCGCACGCAGATGACGGCCAGCGCCGCAGCCCGCGCCTGCCTGGACAGCGCCCGCGGCTGAGCGCCGCCGGGCCCGCCTCATCGACCTAGAGCAGGAGATCCGAGCCGCGCATGCAAAGCCTGTGGATGGTCGCTTCGGCCCTGTTCTTCGCGACCATGGGGGTGTGCGTGAAGATCGCCTCGGCCTGGTTCACCAGCGGCGAACTGGTGTTCTGGCGCGGGGTGATCGGCATGGTGTTCATCGCCGTGCTGGCGCATCGGCAGAAGGTGTCGCTGGCCACGCGCTACCCGGGCATGCATGCCTGGCGCAGCGTGATCGGCACGGCCTCGCTGGGCGCCTGGTGGTACGCGATCGCCAATCTGCCGCTGGCCACAGCCATGACGCTCAACTACATGAGCAGCATCTGGGTTGCGGCCTTCCTGGTGGGCGGCGCGTTGCTGGCCTGGGCACCGGTGCCTGGGCGTGGCGGACGCGTGCCGCTGCCGCCCATGCAGGGGCCGCTCGGGCTCACCGTGCTGGCCGGCTTTGCGGGGGTGGTGCTGCTGCTCAAGCCTTCGGTGCATGGCTCCGACGCATTTGCAGGTCTGATCGGGCTGCTGTCGGGCATGTCCGCCGCCTTTGCCTACATGCAGGTGATCGCGCTGTCGCGCATCGGTGAGCCGGAGACGCGCACGGTCTTCTACTTCGCCGTCGGCTCCACCGTGGCCGGGCTGCTGTGGACGCTGTTCACCGGCTGGTCGGCCTGGTCGTGGTCGCATGCCATCTGGCTGCTGCCGGTGGGCGTGCTCGCCGCCCTGGGGCAACTGTGCCTCACCCGCGCCTATGCCAGTGCGAAGACGCAGGCGGCCACGCTGGTGGTGGCCAACCTGCAGTACTCCGGCATCGTGTTTGCGGCCATCTACAGCGTGCTGCTCTTCGGCGACCGCATCGACGCGGCAGGCTGGGGCGGCATCGCGCTGATCATCGGCAGCGGCGTCGCGGCCACCGTGCTGCGCCAGCGCGCGGTGCCCAAGGCACCCGCCGAGGAACACTGAACGCGCCGACGCTCAGGCGGCCGGCAGGCTCCGGGCCCACAATGGCAGCTTCGCCTTCGGAGCCTTGCCGATGTACGACACCCTCATTTCCATCGACCAGCTGCGCGCGCTGCAGGACAGCCATGCGCGCCTCATGATCTTCGACTGCAGCTTCGACCTGATGAAGCCGCATGCCGGCCGCGAAGCCTGGCTGCAGACCCACATCCCCGGCGCGCTGCACGCCGACCTGGACCAGCACCTCAGCGCCCGCCACGGTGCGCCCGGCCCTGACGGTCGCGTGATGGTCGCGCACGAGGCAGACCGGCCGGCCTCCGGCGGCCGGCACCCCCTGCCCAGCCGCGAACGCTTTGCGGCCTGGCTCGGCAGCATCGGCTTCGCCAACGACATGCAGGCTGTGGTCTACGACCGCAACGGCGCCAACTACTGCGGCCGTCTGTGGTGGATGCTGCAGTGGGCTGGCCATGCCGCGACCGCGGTGCTCGACGGCGGCCTTCAGGGCTGGCAGGCCGCCGGCCTGCCGGTCGGCAGCGGCGAGGAGCCGGCGCACTTCCAGAGCAACTTCGTGCTGGGCGAGCCGCGCGCGAAGCTGGTCGACACCGCCGCCGTCCGCGCCGCCATGGACAGCGGCGCCGCACCCATCGTCGACGCCCGCGCCGCCCCACGTTACCGCGGCGAGGTGGAACCGCTGGACCCCATCGCGGGTCACATCCCCGGCGCGCTGAACCGGCCCTTCGTGGACAACATCGGACCGGACGGCCGCTTCAAGCCTGCCGAACAGTTGCGCGCCGAGTTCGAGGCGCTGCTGGGCGAGCGTGCCGGCACCGGCGCGATCCATCACTGCGGCAGCGGCGTCAGTGCCGTGCCCAATGTGCTGGCCGCCCGCATCGCCGGCCTGCCCGAGCCCGCCCTGTACGCCGGCAGCTGGAGCGAATGGAGCAACACCCCCGGCTTGCCCACCCGGCAAGGCCTCAACCCCTGACCTGCATGACCCTTCGACGCCTCCCTGTCCTTCTCGCACTGAGCCTTGCGACCGCCGCTGCGCCGGCCCTGGCGCAGCAGAAGCCCGCCCCACGCGCCCAGCATGCGCATGTGCATGGCAAGCTCGAATTGGATGTCGCCATCGAAGGCACCGCTGTCACCATCGAGATGGAGGCCCCGCTGGACAGCCTGCTGGGCTTCGAGCGCGCGCCGCGCACGGAAGCCGAACGCGAGGCGGTCGCCCGCATGACCCAACGTCTTCGCGCCGCCGACCAGCTCTTCGTGATCGATCCGGCGGCCGGCTGCAAGCTGGGCCCGGTGCAGCTCGATTCGCCGGTGCTCAGCGGCGACAAGCCGGCCGAGGCCAAGCCCGCAGCCGGCGCCAAGGCAGGCGATGCCAGACCCGCTGCGAAGCCGGCGGAGGACGTCGACCATGCCGACCTGGACGCCAGCTTTGCCTTCAACTGCGTCGATGCCTCGCGCGCCCGCTACATCGACGTGCAGCTCTTCGATGCGTTCAAGAATCTGCGGCAGATCGAGTCCGAGATCGTCGCGCCGCAGGGCCAGTTCAAGCGGGTGCTGCGCCGCCCCGCCACGCGGCTAACCTGGGACAAGTGAGCACCGCCCCCGTCCTCGAAGCCCGGGGCCTGCGCTTCGGCTGGCCTGGCGCGGCCGCGCCCTGCATCGACATCGACCGCCTCGCCGTGGCGGCCGACGAACCCGTCTTCCTGTACGGCCCGAGCGGCTGCGGCAAGAGCACGTTGCTGTCGCTGCTGGCCGGCGTGCTGCTGGCCGATGCCGGCGAGGTGCGATTGCTGGGCCAGGACTGGTCGCGCCTGGGCGGCAGCGCCCGCGACCGCCGGCGCGTCGACCACGTGGGCTACATCTTCCAGCAGTTCAACCTGCTGCCTTATCTGAGCGTGATGGACAACGTGCTGCTGCCGCTGCGCTTCTCGCCGCGCCGCCGGGCCGAGGGGTCGCGCGCGCAGGCCGAGGCCCTGCTGGCACGCATGGGCCTGGACGCCACGCTCTGGAACCGCAGCGCCATGCAGCTGTCGGTGGGTCAGCAGCAGCGCGTGGCCGCGGCGCGGGCGCTGGTCGGCCGGCCCGAGCTGGTGATCGCCGACGAACCGACCTCCGCGCTGGACGAGGAGCGCCGCGAGGCCTTCCTCGACACGCTGATGGCCGCCTGCCAGGAAGCGGGCAGCGCGCTGGTGCTGGTGAGCCACGACCCGCGCATCGCGCAGCGCTTTGCGCGCCAGTTGCACCTGCCCTCGCTCAACAAGGCCGCTGCGGCCGCCAGCGCCGTATGAACACGCTGCTCGCCATCGCCGCCCGCAGCGCCTGGAACCGGCGTTTCACGCTGGCGCTCACGGTGTTCTCCATCGCGCTGTCGACGCTGCTGCTGCTGGGCGTGGAGCGCATCCGCACCGAGCTGCGCGACAACTTCTCGTCGGCCGTCTCGGGCACCGATCTGATCGTCGGCGCCCGCACCGGCAGCACGCAGCTGCTGCTGTATTCTGTGTTCCGCATCGGGGCCGCCACCAACAACATGGGCTGGAAGAGCGTGCAGGACCTGCAGGCCCACCGCGGCGTGGCCTGGGTGGTGCCGATCTCGCTGGGCGATTCGCACCACGGCTTTCCGGTGCTGGCCACCACGCCCGAGTACTTCAGCCGCTTCCATTACGGCGACCGCCAGCCGCTGGTCATGCGCGAGGGCAAGCCCTTTGAGCAGCTCTTCGACGCGGTGCTGGGCGCCGACGTGGCCGAGCAGCTGGGCTATCGCCTGGGTCAGAAGATCACGCTGTCGCACGGCAGCGGCGAGCTCTCGCCCGAACATGCCGACAAGCCCTTCACCGTGGTGGGCATCCTGGCGCGCACGGGCACGCCGGTGGACCGGACGGTGCACATCGGCCTGGAGGCGATGCAGGCCATCCACCTCGACTGGGTGGCCGGCGTGCCCATGCCGGGCATCAAGATTCCGGCCGAGCAGGTGCGCAAGTTCGACCTCAGCCCCAAGAACGTGACGGCCGCGCTGGTGGGCCTCAAGAGCCGTGCCGCCGTGTTCGCCGTGCAGCGCTGGGTGGCCGGCTATACCGAGGAGCCGCTGATGGCCATACTGCCCGGGGTGGCGCTGGACGAACTCTGGCAGGTGGTCGGCGTCGGCGAGAAGGCACTGCTGGTGCTGTCGGGCCTGGTGGGCATCGTCAGCCTGGCTGGCTTGGTGTCGGTGGTACTGGCCGGCCTGAACGAGCGCCGACGCGAGCTGGCCGTGCTGCGCGCCGTCGGTGCGGGCGCACGCCATGTGCTGGCGCTGCTGGCGCTCGAAGGGGCGCTGGTCACGGCGTTGGGCGTGCTGCTTGGCGCCCTATCCGCCGCCGTTGCGCTGGCCCTGCTGGGACCGTGGCTGCAATCGACCTACGGCCTCGCCCTGACGATCTCGGCTCCTACACTGAACGAATGGACCTTGCTCGGCGCCCTGCTGGCCGCCGGCTGGTTGGCCAGTCTGCTGCCGGGCTGGCGGGCCTATCGCCTGTCGCTGGCCGACGGGCTCTCTCCAAGGATCTGATCACATGACCGCTTCTTCGCGCTCACTGCTCGCCGGCCTCGCGGCCGCCTTCGTGATGGCCGCTGCCCAGGCCGCCGGCCCCGCACCCGAGGCCACCACGGCCACCAACCCGCTGGGCGGCAAGAGCAGCGCCCCGGCCAAGCCTGCGGCCGGCCCCAAGCAGATCACCTGGATGGAACTGGTGCCGCCCGGCTGGGATCCGTCCAAGGACTTCAAGGACATCGACCTCGGCAAGCTGGAGGACAACGACCCGCGTGCCGCCGAGCTGCTGACGAAGATGCAGGACGTGCTCAACAACGCGCCGACCAATGCGGCGCTCAACGGCACGCAGGTGCGGCTGCCGGGCTTCGTGGTGCCGCTGGAGGAGAGCAAGGGCCTGGTGAGCGAGTTCCTGCTGGTGCCCTACTTCGGGGCCTGCATCCATACGCCGCCGCCGCCGGCCAACCAGATCCTGCACGTGCGGCCACGTACGCCGGTCAAGTTCCGCGCCATGGACGCCGTGTGGGTCAGCGGCCCACTGCGCACCGAACGCAACGATTCGATGATGGGCGCGAGCGGCTACAGCATGACGGCCGAAGCCGTCACCAAGTACACCGAGAACGGCAAGTAGACCGGTCAGCTTCCCGCAGGGATCGGACCGTACCGGCCTACAGGCACACGCGGGCGGCACTGGCAGCGTGGCGGTGTCTGCGCAAGACACTCATCGACACCACTGGTCACACAGGCGGGGCCTTCCGGGTGCACCGCAGTCGGTGCCATGCCGTTGACCAGGAACGAAGGTGCTTCTTGCACCTTCGACCGATGGGGACTCCCGACCATGCCCGCTCTGCCTTCCACTGCCGATGCGCTGCAATCGCCGCGCCTTGCAGCCGCCCCTCGCCCCTTGTGGGTGGCCCTGACGCTGGCGCTCGCCCTGGGCGCCTGCAATCAGGCAGCGCCGCCGGCGGTTTCCGATCCTTCCGCTGCGGCGCCCGCGCCCCAGGCCGCGCCTGCGATGCCTGCGCCTGCCCCCGTGCCAGCTGCCTACACGCCGCCCGCCGCCAACGAGCTCTACCGGCTGGTGGCGCCGATCGCGCTGTATCCCGACAAGCTGGTGGCACAGGTCCTGGCGGCCTCCACTTTTCCGGACCAAGTGACCGCGGCACATCAATGGCTGGCGCAGAACCAGCAGTTGCGCGCCGGCCCGCTGGCCGACGCCGCCAACCAACAGCCGTGGGATCCCAGCGTGAAGGGCCTGACCGCCTTCCGGCGCGTGCTCGATCAGCTGGCCGGCAACGTCGGCTGGATGACGGCCCTGGGTCAGGCCTACTACAACGACCCCACGGATGTGATGAATGCCATCCAGGTCATGCGCCAGCGCGCGCGCAGTGCCGGCGAACTCAAGAGTAGCGCGCAGCTGAAAGTGGTGCAGGGCAGCGCGCCACCCGCGCAGCCTGTCGCGGCGCAGCCCGGGGTCGTCGTTCAGTCCACGCCGGTCGTGGTCGAGCCGCCACCGACTTACATTACCATCGAGCCGGCCCAGCCGGACGTGGTCTACGTGCCGAGGTACGACCCGCAGGTCGTCTACGGCGCACCCGTGCCCTACTACGCCGGCTACAGCTACACGCCCCCGCTGCAGGTGGCCGAACCGGTACCGGTCCAACCGGTGGTCGTCGGTGCGCTGGCATTTGGCGCGGGCGTCATCGTGAGTTCGGCGCTGCAGCGTCACGACTGGGGCTGGCGCAACTGGGACCTGCGCTGGGGCGGCCGGCCCCCTGCCCCGCCGCCCGGCGGCTGGGACCGTGACCGTCCGCCGCCCAGTTGGCAGCGCCCGGCCGTGGTCTACAACAACAACATCTACATGCCGCAGCCAGGCCCAGGCTTCGGGCCCGGCCCACGCGCCTGGGGTGGCCCGGACCCGCGCCTCGTGGCCGTCCAGCAGGAACAGCAACGACAGCAGCGCGAGCTGGCGGAACAGGCGGCACGTCAATCTCAGGATCAGCAGCGCCAGATGCAGCTGCAGCAGATGCAGCAGCAGATGCAGCGCGACCAGCAGATGCGCGACATGGCCCAGCGCCAGGCCGATGAGCAGCGCCGCATGGCCGACATGCAGCGCCAGCAGGCGCAGCAGCAGCAACGCCAGTTGGCCGACCATCAGCGCGAGATGCAATCGCAGCAGCAAGCCCAATTGGCCGCCCAGGCGCAGGGCCGCGAACAGCAGGAACGCATGCGGCAGATGCAGCAAGCCCAGCAGGACCAGCAGCGCCAGCAGCAGCAGGCCCAGCGTCAGCAGGCCGAAATGGCGCGCCGCCAGCAGGACATGCAGCAGCGGCAGCAGCAGGACCAGGCGCGGCGCCAGCAGCAGGCCGCGGAGGAACAGCAGCGGCAGCAGGCCCGCGCGCAGCAGGACAACCGGCAGGCGCAGGCGCAAGTGCAGGCCGAGCGCGATCGACAGCAGAACCTGGCGCGTGAACAGCAACGTCAGATGCAGGACCAGGTGCGGCAGCAGCAACAGCAGATGCAGCAGCAGGCCCGCGAGCAGGCGCGACGCCAGCAGGAGCAGTTGCAGGAGCAATCCCGCCAGCAGCAGCAGGCGCAGGAACAGGCACGCCGTCAACAACAGGCGCAGGAGCAGGTCCGCCAGCAACAGCAGCAGGCCCAGGAGCAGGGCCGGCGCCAACAGCAGGCGGCGCAGGAGCAGATGCGGCAGCAGCAGCAGCAACAGATGCAGGAGCGGGCAGCACAGCAGCAGCGCGAGGTGCAACAGCGCATGCAGGAGCAAATGCGCCAACAGCAGCAACAGGCGCAACAGCGTGCGCGGGAAGCGCAGCCGGGACCGGGTGACCGGCGCGAAGGCCCCCACGGACCGGGTCGTCCGCCGCGTCCTGGCGAGCAGCCTTCCTGATTCGGCGAAGAGCGCAGCGGCGCGAAAGGGCGCCGTCTGCCCGTCTCAATGACGATGCGGCGTGGAAGACGTGGCGCGCGCCCCGGAATCTTCGCCGTGCCGATGCTCGTCCCCGTGCGCCAGGCGGCTGACACCCGTCACCAGCACGATGCCAGCGAGCAGCCACAGCACCTGCAGCACGGTCTGTCGGGCGGCAAGCCGGCGCTGCAGTTGCGGGATGAGGTCGGCCAGCGCCACGTAGGCGAAGCTGCTCGATGCCAGGACCAGCAAGTACGGCAACCAGCCGTGCAGTTGCGCCACCAGCCACCAGCCGACGAAGCCACCCAGTGCGGTGACCGTGCCGGCGAGGGAGACCTTCACCAGCGCAGCCCGCGCATCCGACGAGGTCTGCCGCAGCACCACCAGGTCACCGACATGGTGGGGCACCTCGTGGGCAAGCACCGACAGCGCCGCCAGCAGGCCCAGGCGCGTGTCGGCCATGAAGGCGGAGGCGAGGAGCACGCCATCGCCGAAGCAATGCACGCTGTCGCCCGCCAGCACCGCCCAGCCTCCGGTGCGCGGCGCATGGAGGTGGGGCCGATGGGCGTCGACGCCCGGTGGCGCGTGGGCATGTGCCCCATGCTCGTGCCCATGGGCCGAGCCGTCCGAAGGGTGGGCGTGGGCAGGCCCGTGGTGATGCTCATGCCCGTGGTGCCACAGCTCGGCCTTGTCGAGCAGAAAGAAGAGCACCAGGCCACCCAGCAGCACCGCAAACAGCACGGAGGGTTCCAGCCCGCTTTCGAAGGCCTCCGGCAGCAGGTGCATGAATGCCGTCGCCAGCAACGCGCCTGCGGCCAGGCTCAGCAGATGCTGCGGGCCATGGCCTGCGTCCTGCGGGCGTCCGCGCACGCCCAGGCGCAGCAGCATGCCGGCGATCCAGACGCTGCCGATGCCGGTGACGAGGGTGGCGAGCAGGATCTGGAGCAGCTTCATCGGTGGACAGGCGACGGGAGAACGTGACGAAAAAAGGCCGCCCGAAGGCGGCCCGTGCAGGAGTCAGCACAGCGGGCGGGCGCCATTGTCGGCGGCCCGGCACCCGGCAGGGCGCTCAGGCGACTCCGTTGGCCTTGAACCAGGCCGTGGCACGCTTCCAGCCGTCCTCTGCGGCGCTCTGCAGGTAGCTGGGCCGGTAGTCGGCATGGAAGGCATGGCCTGCCTCCGGGTAGACGACGAACTGCGAGGCCTTGGCGGCGGCCGAGCCGGCGGCGAGCGCGGTCTTCATCTGCTCGACCGTGTCGAGCGGGATGCCCTGGTCCTTGCCGCCATACAGGCCCAGCACGGGCGCCTTGAGTTCGGCCGCAATCTCCACAGGGTGCTTCGGCGTGAGCGGCGAGGCCTGCCCCACCAGACGCCCGTACCAGGCGACGCCGGCCTTGACCCGGCCGGTGGCCGCATAGAGCCAGGTGATCCGGCCACCCCAGCAGAAGCCGGTGATGCCGGCCCGGCTGGTGTCGCCCCCGTTGGCGCCGGCCCAGGCCAGCGCGCCGTCCAGGTCGGCCATGACCTGCGCGTCCGGCACCTTGGACACGACCTCGGCCATCAGCTTGGGGATGTCGGTGTAGCCGCGCGGGTCGCCCTGGCGCGCATACAACTCGGGCGCGATGGCCAGGTAGCCGAGCTTGGCGAAGCGGCGGCAGGTGTCGGCGATGTATTCGTGCACGCCGAAGATCTCCTGCACCACCAGTACCACCGGCAGGCCCGTGCGGCCTTCCGGTGCCGCGGCATAGGCCGGCACGTCGAAACCGGCCACGTTGAACTTGATCGGTCCGGCACGCAGGCCGTCGGCCGGCGTGCGGATGGCCGTCTGTGCGGCAATGGGCAGCGTGGCGGCGGCATAGCCCACGCCGAGCGCCGCCTTCAGTGCGGTGCGGCGGCTGGCGCCCTCGCCCTCGGCGCGGCCGGGCCGCAGGGAATCGAAGTCGCGCTGGAGGTCGTCTTTCAGCATGCGGGGTCTTCCTTGGCTGTTGGGGTGTCGGAGTCTAGGGAGCGAGCGCCGCCGCGCACGCAAAGCCCTGCACCGTGCAGGGCCGGGCGCGCACAACCGCGCGCCCATTCCGGCGTTACGGCAACGAGCGCCCGCTGGATCAGTGGACGCGCCAGTCCCGGCCTGGTCAGCGCGCCGGCACCTTGCCTGCCGACACGTCCATGATCAGCCGCGTCGTCAGGTACAGCCGCGGCGCGATGGAGTCGATCAGCACGTATTCGGCATCGGCGGAATGCGCGCCGTAGCCCTGCAGGCCGAAACGCTCGACCACGGCCGCCTTGCCCGACAGGCCGGCGAAGGCCGCATCGGTACCGCCGCCCGCCACCTTGTCGTCGGCACCGAGCGTGCGGCCGAGTTCGCCGTAGATCCCCTGCGCATGCCGGGCCAGCGCCAGCGCGGCGGCATTGGCCTCCAGCGGCGGACGGCGACGCTCGAACACCGCCTCGACCTTGGCCTCGGGAATCAGCTGCTTCTTCACCCGCTCCTGGATGGCGCGCTCCAGCCGGTCGTAGTCGGCCACCCTGTTTACGCGCACATCGGCCATGGCCTGGGCCGCGGCGGGGATCACGTTGCGGTTGTTGCCGGCCTGCCCCACCGTCCAGTTCATCTTGAGGCCGGTGGCGGGATCGGACAGGTCCCGCATCTGCAGCACCTGATGGGCCATCTCATAGAAGGCGTTGACCCCGCGCTCCGGCGCCGAGCCCGCATGCGAGGCCTTGCCCTGGACCTTGAGCGTGACGGCGCCGATGCCGGCCGTGGCCAGCGACAGCTTGTCGTCGTTGGCATAGGCGCCCTCATGCGACAGCACCACGTCGTGCTCGGCGCCCAGCTTGCTGATGAGCGCGCGCGAGCCGGGCGAGCTGATCTCTTCGTCGCCATTGATCAGCACGGTGATGCGGCCATAGTCCTTGAAGCCCATCTCCTTGAGGAGGGCCAGCGTGTGCAGGATCACCGCGATCCCCTGCTTGTCGTCGGCAATGCCCAGGCCGTAGGCCTTGTCCCCGTCGATGCGGAAGGGCTGCCGCGCGCCCATGCCGATGGTGTAGACCGTGTCCATGTGCGCGATGAGCATGATGCGCGCCTTGCCGGTGCCCTCGAAGGTGGCGCGCACCATCTTGCCGATGTGCTCGGGCGTGTCGCCCATGCGGTAGACCTCGGGCGATTCGGCGCTGCCCGGCTCTATCACCGACACCTGCCCGCCCAACGCCCGCAGGCGTCCGGCCACCAGTGCCGCGATGCGGTCCAGGCCGTCGAGGTCGCGGCTGCCGGATTCGATGGCAACCAGCTGCGAAAGCGTATCGAGCAGCGGCTGCTTCTGCTGCTGGGCAAGGGCCTCGATGCGGGCATCGCGCTGGGCGAAGGCGGGCACGGCGACGCCGGCCAATGCCAAGGCGAGAACGAGAGGGCGGAAGGCGTTGAGTTTCAGTGTCATGGGTTCGTGTTCGTTGTCAATGCGCGCTCGGCGTGTGATGTTGGCACGGGCGCTACGGGGATCAGTGCGCCTTCTCCCAGTTCGGGCCGAAGCCGATCTCGGCGAGCAGCGGTACCTTGAGGTCGGCAACGCCGGCCATGATGCGCGGCACTTCCGCGCGCACCCACTCGACCTCGGCCTCGGGCACCTCGAACACCAGTTCATCGTGCACCTGCATGACCATCTTCGTGCCCAGGCCCTGGGCGTCCAGCGCCTGCTGCACCGCATTCATGCTCAGCTTGATGAGGTCGGCCGCGGTGCCCTGCATGGGCGCATTGATGGCGGCGCGCTCGGCCGCGCCGCGGCGCGGGCCGTTGGGCGAGCGGATCTCGGGCAGGTACAGGCGCCGACCGAACACGGTCTCGACGTAGCCGCGCTCCTTGGCGCTGGCACGGGTTTCGTCCATGTAGTTCTTCACGCCTGGGTAGCGGGCGAAGTAGCGGTCGATGTAACTCTTGGCAGCCGTGTTGTCGATGCCCAGGTTGCGCGCCAGGCCGAAGCTGCTCATGCCGTAGATCAGCCCGAAGTTGATCACCTTGGCATAGCGGCGCTGCTCGCTGCTGACTTTGTCGGGCGTGCTGCCGAAGACCTCGGCGGCGGTCGCACGGTGCACGTCGATGCCTTCGTTGAAGGCGCGCAGCAGCGCCTCGTCGCCGCTGATGTGGGCCATGATGCGCAGCTCGATCTGCGAGTAGTCGGCGCTGGCGATCACCCGGCCCTCGGGCGCGACGAAGGCCTCGCGGATGCGCCGGCCTTCCGCCGTGCGCACCGGAATGTTCTGCAGGTTGGGGTCGTTGCTCGACAGCCGGCCGGTCACCGCCACCGCCTGCGCGTAGTGCGTATGGACGCGACCCGTGCGCGGCAGCGCCATCTGCGCCAGCTTGTCGGCGTAGGTGCCCTTGAGCTTGGACAGGCCGCGGTGCTCCAGGATCTTGGCCGGCAGCGGATAGTCCTCGGCCAGCTTCTCCAGCACCTCTTCGTCGGTGCTGGGCGCGCCGCTGGGCGTCTTCTTGATCACCGGCAGGCCCAGCTTGTTGAAGAAGATGTCGCCGATCTGCTTGGGGCTGCCCAGGTTGAAGGGCTGGCCAGCAATCTCGTAGGCCTGCTGTTCCAGCGCGACGATGCGCTGGCCGAGTTCGTGGCTCTGCGATGCCAGCGCGCCGGCATCGATCAGCACGCCGTTGCGCTCGATGCGGTAGAGCGTCTCGCTGCTGGCGATCTCCAGCTCATAGACGAACTTCAGCCGCTCGTCGGCCTCAAGCTGCGGCCACAGCACGCGGTGCACGTCCAGCGTCTGATCGCTGTCCTCGCACGAATACTCGGCCGCCTTGTCGATGGCCACCTGGCTGAAGGGGATCTGGTGCGCGCCCTTGCCGCAGAGGTCTTCGTAGTCGATGCCGCTGCGGCCGGTGTGGCGCTCGGCCAGGCTGGCCAGGCCATGGGGCTTGTGCACTTCGAGCACGTAGCTCTGCAGCATGGTGTCGTGCACATAACCCTGCACCTCGATGCCGTGGTTGGCGAAGACGTGGCGGTCGTACTTGATGTGCTGGCCCAGCTTGTGGCGGCTGGAGTCCTCCAGCCAGGGTTTCATGCGCGCCAGCACCTCGTCGCGCGGCAGCTGCTCGGGCGCGTCGGGGTAGTCGTGCGCCAGTGGCACGTAGGCGGCCTCGCCGGGCGTCACGCTGAAGCTGATGCCGACGATCTCGGCCTTCATCTCGTCGAGCGAGCTGGTCTCGGTGTCGATGGCGACCAGCTCTGCCGCCTGCAGCTTGGCCATCCAGGCGTCGAAGGCCGACCAGTCGAGCACCGTGTCGTAGACCAGGTTGCTCGCCCGTTCGGCCGCCGCGGCCAGGGTGCCCTCGAGCAGGCCGGTGCCGCCCTCGCCCGTCTGCGCGCCGCCATGGCCCAGCAGCTCGGGCGCGGCGGCGTGGGCCTCCAGGCTCTTGGCCAGGCTCTTGAAACCATACTGCTCGTAGAAGTCCTTCAGCGCATCGGTCTGCAGCGGCTGGATTGCGATGCCTTCCAAATCCGGCAGGCCCTCCACATGGCCGGCCAAGTCGCAGTCGGTGCGGATGGTGACCAGGCGCCGGCCCTGCGGCAGCCAGTCGAGCGCGCGGCGCAGGTTCTCGCCGGCCTGGCCCTTGATCTCGGCCGCGTGGGCGATCAGTTCGTCGAGCGAACCGTACTGCGTGAGCCACTTGGCGGCCGTCTTGGGGCCCACCTTGTCCACGCCCGGCACGTTGTCCACCGAGTCGCCCACCAGCGTCTGGTAGTCCACCATCAGCGAAGGCGGCACGCCGAATTCGGTGGTGACGCCGGCGACGTCGCGGCGCTTGCCGCTCATGGTGTCGATGATGGTGACATGCTCGTCGACCAGTTGCGACAGGTCCTTGTCGCCGCTGCTCACGATCACCTCGATGCCCTGGCCCGCGGCCGTGCGCGCCAGCGTGCCGATCACGTCGTCGGCCTCCACGTCGGGCACGCACAGCACCGGCCAGCCCAGGAGCCGCACCACCTGGTGGATCGGCGGGATCTGCGTGCGCAGGTCGTCGGGCATGGGCGCGCGGTGGGCCTTGTACTCCGGGTACCAGTCGTCGCGGAAGGTCTTGCCCGGCGCGTCGAACACGCAGGCCGCGTAGTCGGCGCGTACCTCGCGCCGCAGGGCCTGCATCATGTTGATCATGCCCCGGATGGCGCCGGTGGCGGGGCTGTTGGGGTCGCCAGGCACCGCGCGCAGGTCGGGCATGGCATGGAAGGCGCGGTACAGGTAGCTGGAGCCATCGACCAGCAGCAGCGTTTTCTTCTCGGTCATCCAGCCATTCTCCCCTGCCGCCGGAACGCGGATGTGCGCCGCCGACTACGGCCCGCGGTGCCCTTCGACGACAGGGGCCCCCACCCCGGACCGAGGGGGTGCGCACCTACAATCGTCCGACCATGCCTGCCCATTCTTCCCCGTCCCTGCGCGCCGCCTTGCTGGCGGCAGGACTGTCGATCCTTCCGGCCCTCGGCCATGCCCAGACCCCGGCGCCCGAAACAACCTCGGCAGCCCCGACGGCGGAATCGCAGCCGCTGGACGGCCGCCGCAATCAGAAGATCGAGCACATCACGGTCGAGGACCGGGGCGCCAAGGTCGACGAGGTGCGCTACGGCGGCGTGACACAGAGCATCACGGTGCAACCCAAGGACTCCGCCCTCCCGTCCTACGACATCCAGCCCGGCGACGGCACGCGCCAACGCAGCGGGGCGACCGATGGCACCAGTTCCAACGCCGGCAAGCGCGTCTGGAACGTCATGAAGTTCTGAGCCGCCCGTGGCGGTCTTCACCGAAGTCCAGGCCGACGAAGCGGCCGAACTGATGCGCCGCCTTGGGCTGGGCGAACTCACCGCACTGCGCGGCATCGAGGGTGGCATCGAGAACACCAATTACTTCGCCACAACCGACCGCGGCGAGTATGTCCTGACGCTCTTCGAGCGCCTGACCCCTGAGCAGTTGCCCTATTACCTGGGGCTGATGAAGCATCTGGCGCAGCGCGGCATGCCGGTGCCCGAGCCGGCGGCGCTCGGCGCCGAGGCCGGTCCCCTTTTCGACACTGGCGCCCCGGGCATGACCTGCCCCCTGCTCCATACCGTCGCCGGCAAGCCTGCGGCCGTCGTGCGCAAACTGCAGGGTCGCAGCGAGCTGGCGCCCACCGCCGACCACTGCAGCGCCCTGGGCGACCTGCTGGCCCAGTTGCACCTGGCGGGCCGGGACTACGAACAGGTCCAGCCCAACCTGCGCGGCCTGCCCTGGTGGAACGAGACCGTTCCGGTGGTGTTGCCGCATGTGGATGATGCCCAGGCCGCCCTGCTGCGCAGCGAACTGGCCTACCAGAACCATGTGGCGGGGTCCTCGGCCTATGCCGCCCTGCCCCGCGGGCCCGTGCATGCCGACCTGTTCCGCGACAACGCCATGTTCGCCGACGACGGCAAGGGTGGCACGCTGCCGGTGGTGACCGGCGTGTTCGACTTCTACTTCGCCGGCGCCGACACGTGGCTGTTCGATCTGGCCGTCTGCCTGAACGACTGGGCCATCGATCTGTCCACCGGACGTGCCGACCCCGCACGCACCCGCGCCCTGCTCGATGCCTACCAGGCTCGCCGGCCGCTCGGCGCTGCTGAACGTGAGTTGCTGCCCGCCATGCTGCGCGCTGGCGCCTTGCGCTTCTGGATCTCGCGTCTGTGGGACTTCCACCTCCCGCGTGAGGCGAGCATGCTCAAGCCGCACGACCCGACGCACTTCGAACGCGTTCTGCGCGAGCGGGTACGGTCGCCGCAGGTGCCGGCCTTGCAGGCCGAACCTGCCGCCGAAGCGCTGGGCGCCTGAGCGCCGTCGCGCCGGCCCCGGCCGATCCAACTCTTCCGTCAATGAAACTCCAAATCGTCTCGCCCCGCACCGGCGTCCAATGGATGCGCGAGGGCCTGCGCGCCTTCCGCCGTCAGCCGATGGCGTTCTTCTCGCTGTTCATGCTGTTCATGTCGGCGATCGCGATGCTGTCGGTGGTGCCGCTCGTCGGCGGTCCGCTGGCCGTGGCCCTCGGCCCGGCCACCACGCTGGCCCTGATGGTGGCCAGTGAGCTCGCGGTGAACGACCGCGCCACCGCTCCCGCCGGCGGTCGGGCTGCCTCGGCCGGCATCTTCCTGCAGGCCCTCCAGGCCGTGCGGGCCCAGGCGAAGCCGTTGGCAGTGCTGGGGCTGCTGTACGCACTGAGCGCACTGGCCGCAGGCGGGTTGGCCACGCTCATCTTCGGCGATCCGTTCGAAGGCGCCTTCGGCAACGATGGCGCCCCGCAGGCCGAGGTGGTGCAGAGCACCGGCTTCCAGATCGCCGTGCTGGCCCGACTGCTGTTCTATGTGCCGGTGGCGTTGGCTTTCTGGCATGCACCGGCGCTGGTGCACTGGCATGGCGTGGCGCCGGTCAAGAGCATCTTCTTCAGCCTGGTGGCCTGCTGGCGCAACATGGGTGCCCTGACCCTCTACGGCCTGGCCTGGGCCGGCGTGGTTCTGGCGCTGAGCCTGCTGATGAGCCTGGTCGCCTCGCTGCTCATCGCGGTGAGCGGCGCAACCGCGCTGGGCATGGCGGTGATGGTGGGCGGCTCCTTCCTGCTCTCGGCCGCCTTCCTCGCCTCCGCCTGGTTCACCTTCCGGGACAGCTTCAGCGTGGAGTGAGGGCGCGTCGCGCCCTGCACTTCATCACTCCACCGGCGTCAGCTTGGCCACGCTCAGGGCCAGCCACTTGATGCCGTGGCGGTTGAACTTGACCTGGGCGCGGGCGTCGTCACCGCTGCCTTCCAGGGCTGTCACCGTGCCTTCACCGAACTTGTTGTGGAAGACCTGCATGCCGGTGCGCAGGCCATGCGCGGGCGCCGCGCGCTGCTGCGGCACTGGGGCCGGCGCCGGGCTGCCGCTGGCGTAGCCACCGCTGTAGCCGGACGACGAGAAGCCGCCGAAGCCACCATTGTTGCCGCGCGAGCCAGCGCCTGCGCCGCTGCCGCCGAACTGCCCGAAGCCGGACTGCTTGGGCGTGAGCCATTTGAGCGCCTCTTCCGGCAGTTCGTCGAAGAAGCGGCTGCGCAGGTTGTAGCGGGTCTGGCCGTGCAGCAGCCGGGTCTGCGAATGGCTGAGGTACAGCCGGCGCCGCGCGCGCGTGATGGCCACGTACATCAGGCGGCGCTCCTCTTCGAGGCCCTCGAAGTCGCTCAGCGAGTTCTCGTGCGGGAACAGGCCCTCTTCCATGCCGGTGATGAACACGCAGTCGAACTCCAGGCCCTTGGCCGCATGCACCGTCATCAGCTGCACGGCGTCCTGGCCGGCCTGGGCCTGGTTGTCGCCCGACTCCAGCGCGGCGTGCGTGAGGAAGGCCGCGAGCGGGCTCAGCGTCTCGCCGGTGTCGGCATCGGGCGCCAGCGGGTCGTCCAGCACGGGCAGGTTCGGGTCCAGGCCCTGGCTGACGGCGCTCTGGCGCAGTTCGTCCACCGGCAGGGCCACGGCATCGCGGCCGAAGCCTTCCTGCGTGACGAAGGCCTCGGCGGCGTTGACCAGTTCCTCCAGGTTCTCCAGCCGGTCCTCGCCCTCGCGGTCGGCCTTGTAGTGCTCGACCAGGCCGCTGGCGTCCAGCACCAGCTCGACGATCTCCTTGAGCGACAGGCCCTGTGTCTGCTCGCGCATGACGTCGACCTTGGCAACGAAGGCGCCCAGGTTGGCGCCGGCCTTGCCCGGCAGCCCTTCCACGCCCTTGGCCAGCGACACGCCGCGGCTGCGCGCCGCGTCCTGCAATTGCTCGATGCTGCGCGCGCCGATGCCGCGCGGCGGAAAGTTCACGACGCGCAGGAAGCTGGTGTCGTCGTCCGCGTTCTCCAGCAGGCGCAGGTAGGCCAGCACATGCTTGATCTCGGCCCGCTCGAAGAAGCGCAGGCCGCCGTACACGCGGTAGGGCATGCCGGCGTTGAACAACGCCGTCTCGATCACCCGGCTCTGCGCATTGCTGCGGTAGAGGACGGCGATCTCCTTGCGCTCGACGTCGTCGCGCACCAGCTGCCGCATCTCCTCGACCATCCACTGGGCTTCAGCGAAGTCGCTGGGCGACTCGTAGACGCGCACCGGCTCGCCCGGGCCCTGGTCGGTGCGCAGGTTCTTGCCCAGGCGCTTCTTGTTGTGGCTGATGAGCGCGTTGGCCGAGTCCAGGATGTTGCTGAAGCTGCGGTAGTTACGCTCCAGCTTGATCTGGTGCTGCACGTCGAACTCGCGCACGAAGTCGCTCATGTTGCCCACGCGTGCGCCGCGGAAGGCATAGATGCTCTGATCGTCGTCGCCCACGGCCAGCACGCTGTTGCCGCCGGACGTGAAATGGCCCAGCGCATCGGTATGGCCCGCAAGCATCTTGATCCAGGCGTACTGCAGGCGGTTGGTGTCCTGGAACTCGTCGATCAGGATGTGGCGAAAGCGCCGCTGGTAGTGCTCGCGCACGGCATCGTTGTCGCGCAGCAACTCGTAGCTGCGCAGCATCAGCTCGCCGAAGTCGACCACGCCTTCGCGCTGGCACTGTTCTTCGTACAGCGCATAGAGCTCGATCTTCTTGCGGTCGTCCTCGCCGCGTGCCTGCATGTCGCCGGGGCGCAGGCCGTCCTCCTTGGCACCGGCGATGAACCATTGCGTCTGCTTGGCCGGAAAGCGCTCGTCGTCGACGTTGAACTGCTTCATCAGCCGCTTGATGGCCGAGAGCTGGTCCTGCGTGTCCAGGATCTGGAAGCTCTGCGGCAGGTTGGCCAGCTTCCAGTGCGCGCGCAGAAAGCGGTTGCACAGGCCGTGGAAGGTGCCGATCCACATGCCGCGCACGTTGACGGGCAGCAGCGCCGTCAGGCGCGTCATCATTTCCTTGGCGGCCTTGTTGGTGAAGGTGACGGCCAGCACGCCGCCGGGCGAGACCTGGCCGGTGGAGATCAGCCAGGCGATGCGCGTGGTGAGCACACGGGTCTTGCCGGAACCGGCGCCCGCCAGGATGAGCGAATGCCCCTCGGGCAGCGTGACGGCCGCGCGCTGCTCGTCGTTGAGGTTGGCAAGAAGGGGGGAGTCGGCCGCCGTCGGCTCGGCGTGGGGGCCAGGAAAAGACATCCCCCGATTGTAGGAAGCGGGGCCTGCGCCGGCCCCGCGCAGGGCTGCTTACTTGGCCAGCGCGAAGCTGCCCTTCATGATGCCGGAATGGCCTGGGAAGGAGCAGAAGAAGGTGTAGCTCTCACCCGCCTTGAGCTTGCTCACGTCCACGGCCACCGAATCGCTTTCGCCGCCGCCCACGACCTTGGTGTGGGCGATCACGCGGGTGTCGCCGGGCTTGATGTACTGCTTGTCCAGGCCGGCTGCGATGCCATCGTTGGCCACGGCCTGCACGTCGGCCGTCTTGGCCAGCACCCAGTTGTGGCCCATGGCCGCCTTGGGCATCTTGCCCGCATGCTTGAGCTGCACGGTGAAGCTCTTGCAGGCCTTGGGCACTTCGATGGCGGTCTTGTTGAACTGCATGGCGTCGTTGCCTTCGATCTGCACGCTGCAGTCGGCGGCGTAGAGGGGCGTGGAGACAGCGGCCAGCAGGGCTGCGGCAACGATGAAACGAGACGACATGGAGAGTCTTTCGGGATGCGGTTGAAGTCGGGATGCGGCCGCGCCAGCGCGAGCCGCAGGGGCATTGTGCGAAGCGCACCACAGCATCCGCATGACATGGATCAAGCAACCGGCAGTGGCCTTCGCACGGCCCCGCGGACTTGCGCCGCGTCAACACCGGCCGCAAGTCCCTTGCAGACACTGACCTGGCATTCACAACCAGAGCACAGCGTATGTCCAGACTGTTCGCCCTCCGGGGCACCACCCTCCTCCTTGCCGCGCTGCTGAGCGGCGGCGCCTTTGCCCAGAGCACTTCGACGCCCGAAGGCAACTGGCTCGTGCGTGCACGTGCCGTGCGGCTCGATCCGGCCAACAAGTCCAGCGCCATCCCCTCGCTGCTCGTCCCGGCCGACGCCATCCACGTCAACGACAAGACCATCCCCGAGCTGGACGTGACCTACTTCTTCACGCCCAACATCGCCGCCGAGCTGGTGCTCACCGTGCCCCAGAAGCAGCGCGTGACCGTCCAACAGAGCGCCCTGGGCGGCCCGGTGGACATCGGCAGCTTCAAGCACCTGCCGCCCACGCTGATGCTGCAGTACCACTTCCTGCCCGAGGGCACCTTCCGCCCGTACGCGGGCGTGGGCCTCAACTACACGCGCATCAGCTCGACACACCTGGCGGTGCCGACGGTGGGTGCCCTGTCGCTCGACAAGAGCAGCGTGGGCCTCGCACTGGGCGCAGGGGTGGACATCAAGATCGCCCCGCAGTGGTTCCTGAACTTCGACGTAAAGAAGGTGAAGATCGACTCCGACGTCCGTCTGGGCTGGCAGACCGTCTCGAAGGTCAAGATCGACCCCTGGCTGGTGGGCGTGGGCATCGGCTACCGCTTCTGACCTCACCCCGCAGCGAAAGCCTCACAACCTTGCGTCCATAGAGGCTATACGCGAACCCGTAAGTCCCGCGCTGCCAAGCGCGCCTACACTCAATCACCGGGCCCAAGATTCTTGCGCCCGGTTTTTTTGTGCCCTGTCTTTCCTGCAATGACGGCACAAGACGACCGGCCAGGCCAAGCGCTCATTTTTTCGTTCAACCACGATTCCCGGAGCCTGGACTGCCATGCAAATCTTCGACTACGACAACGTTCTGCTCTTGCCGCGCAAATGCCGCGTGGAGAGCCGTGCGGAATGCGACACCACCGTGCAACTCGGCAGCCGCCGGTTCAAGCTGCCGGTGGTCCCCGCCAACATGAAGACGGTCATCGACGAGGCACGCTGCCTGTGGCTCGCACAGAACGGCTACTTCTACGTGATGCATCGCTTCGACCTCGACAACCTGGCCTTCACGCGCCGAATGAAGTCACAGGGTGCGTTTGCCTCGATCTCGCTGGGCGTGAAGGACGCGGACTACCGCACCGTGGACGCCATGGCCGCGGAAGGTCTGGTGCCCGACTACGTGACCATCGACATCGCCCACGGGCATGCCGACAGCGTGCAGCGGATGATCGGCTACCTCAAGCAGAAGTTGCCGCAGACCTTCGTGATCGCGGGCAACGTCGGGACCCCCGAGGCCGTCATCGACCTCGAAAACTGGGGCGCGGACGCCACCAAGGTCGGCATCGGCCCGGGCAAGGTGTGCATCACCAAGCTCAAGACCGGGTTCGGCACGGGGGGCTGGCAACTGTCGGCGCTCAAGTGGTGCGCCCGCGTGGCCTCCAAGCCCATCATTGCCGACGGCGGCATTCGTGAGCACGGCGACATCGCCAAGAGCATCCGGTTCGGCGCCACCATGGTGATGATCGGCTCGCTGCTGGCCGGGCTCGAGGAAAGCCCCGGCGAGACCGTCGAGGTGGACGGCAAGCGCTACAAGGAATACTTCGGCTCGGCCTCGGACTTCAACAAGGGCGAATACAAGCACGTCGAAGGCAAGCGCATCCTGGAGCCGGTGCGCGGCACCTGGGAAGGCACCCTGCGCGAGATGCAGGAAGACCTGCAGAGCGCAGTGAGCTACGCCGGCGGCAAGCAGCTGATGGACATCCGCAAGGTCAACTATGTGATCCTCGGCGGCGACAACGCCGGCGAGCACCTCTTGATGTGAACGCCATTCGCGCGCCTATAATCGCGCGATTGTTGGGGGGGTAGCTCAGCTGGGAGAGCGCCGCGTTCGCAATGCGGAGGTCGGGAGTTCGATCCTCCTCCTCTCCACCAACAGATCTGACCCGTTGAAGTTTCAACGGGTTTTTTCTTTTGTACGCACTCCGGGTGTGCCACGAGGCTGCTCCACGTCAACTGGCGTCGTGCAGCGGAATCGTCAGGGTGAAGCGCACAATGCCGTCATCGGACTTGACGGTGATGTCGCCGCCATGCGCCAGTGCAATCTGCTTGCAGATGAAGAGTCCCAAGCCAAGGTTGGTTCTGTGACCTGTCTCAAACCCTTGTCCGCGCTTCAAGGGTTCGAAGATTCCTTCCAATTTGTCGTCCGCAATCTTTCCTGCATTGCAGACCTGAATTTCCGCCACGTCACCAGCCTTTTTCAGTTTTGCCTTGACCACCCCTGCAGTGCCGTGCTCTGCCGCATTGGACAGCAAGTTGGCGAAGGCCTCGCGCACGCGAGATACATCAAAGCTGCCTTCAATGGTCTGGATGACGTCAAAGGAAATTTCCTGGTGAGGGAAAGCTGCTCGAAGAATTTCCAACTCCTCGAGCAATTCCTTGCTCATATTGGATCTGCTTTTCTTCAGCGTCATTGCAGAACCACCGCGACTGCTGCTGTAGTCAAGCAACGAATCCAGCATGGTGCCTATGCGCTTTGAGCTGTTGGAGATCGTCAACAGGTGACTTCTTGCTTCAGAGGGGAAAGCGCTTTGCAGATATTTTGCCGTCAACGAAATGGCATTGAGAGGGGCACGGAGGTCGTGACCGATGACGCCGAGGAAAATATGCCTCCAGTGTTCGACCTTCGCCTCAAATGCCTCTGTGGATTCAGCCACGGCCTGATCGATCGCTTCATTGAAACGAACGAGATCGTCGACCACATCGGCTTCACTGCTATTGCTTTCCAGCCAAAGCCGAATAATCGTCGCCCGCAGCGCGCGATACTCTGAAATCAGCTGGCTGACCGTCAGGCCACTCTGGGCCCGAGCCTCCCCATGCTCTTCGGCCGCCGTCACCGTGGAGGATCTTGGTGCCAGTCCCTGGCTCTTGTCGTAGGCCTGCGTCCTACTCTGCGCCGTTCGCAAGTCCGACGAGATGTCGCCAAGGCACTGCGCAAAATGATCGCGGAGGGTTTTTTCTGACGCGGTCTTCAATGCGGGAAGTGTTTTCGCGAACGCGGCCGCCTCGCGCAGGATTTCTTCTTCGTTCTGTTCTAGAAAATCTGCGAGCCTCATAGGTGATTCCAAATTGTGGGAAACGAAATGAATGGGAAGCGCCTACTGGTGGTGGACGATGAGACGCAGGCAACTGCGTTGTTGAAGCTTATCCTAGAGTCGGAGATCGAGGGCTGTTCCGTCCTTGTGGCCCACGACGGACTGGAGGCGGTGGACACCGCGGACCGCTCTGCTCCTCATGCCGTCGTCATGGATCTGGAGATGCCCAAGCTGGACGGCGAGCGAGCGGCGCGCCTCATCGCCAAGCACTCACGAGACGCGCAGCCCCTTTTGATTGCCCTGTCCGGAAACGTTCACCGCCTGGCCGCAATGAAGATCGGTGACCCGTTTCATCATCTGCTGAGCAAGCCGGTGGACATGGACGGGCTGCTGGCCATCCTGCGTTGACGCGCAATTCTGGGGCCACCCCATATTTGAGTGAAGACCCACACGGAAATAGGCGTTGTCTGACATACGGTGGCGCAATATTTGGCCCGTAAACGTCCGCGTTTGCGATATCGGTGTCATGACGCTTGGTTTGTGCGCCATACCTTTGGCCCTAACCCTGCTTTAGGGACTTCCCCGCAACTGAGCTTCTTTGCCCATTTCTTGTTGCCATTCGAGGCAAGTCGTCATCGATCATCGCGGCTCAGCGCTCCGGCCGCTTCTTTCCGCTCACCATTGCGCCCACCAGGTTCTCCCGGTGCCGCAGACTCATCCAAACGGCGGCGGTCACATGGACACCGACCAGCCCCACGACCGTCCAGGCGGAGGCCCTGTGCAGTTGCTCCAGCCAGGCAAGACCCCAGAAGGCGTCGGTCGTGAAAAGCGCCCCGGTCGTGCAAGTCACCACCAGCGCGACGAGCAGCGCGATCACCATCCAACCGCCAAGCGGGTTGTGGCCAAGGTAACGCTGCTCGCGGCCGGCCAGCAACGTCCGCGCATACTGGCGGACCGCCCGCGGCCTGCGCACGAACGCCGTGAACCGGGCATGCGGCCCGCCCCAGACGCCGATCAGTATGCGTGCGACAGCGGCCGCGAGGGCCAGGTACCCGGCGAGATCATGGACATGCTGGTACGCCTCGCCGGCGAACCATGCCGTCGTGACTCCCACGATGAAAGCCAGGTGGCAGACGCGCTGCGGCACGCTCCACACGGCGACCGTGGCCGCGTCCTTCGAACCTGCGCTCGCCATCGGTGGCACTACGACGGTTGCGCGACTTCGCCGACCTTCTCAAAGGTCTTGGGGTTGAAGAAGACCTCGACCCGGCGGCCGGCAGCATCGAAGCCGTAGACCTCGTAGCAACCGTTGAAATTCTTGATCTGCCGCACTTTCCAGCCTTCTCCGCTCAGCTTGCGTTGCAGCTCCATCTGCGGCCGCATCTCCTCTTTGGGCATCGCTTCGCAGCGCACGGCTGCATGGTCGACAGTCTGGGCGTGGAGCACGGCGCACGGGGCCGCAAGCAGGAGCGCGAGGGCGGGAAACCGGAAGTCGTTGCGTCTGTTCATGATCAGGTGGTGATGCTTGAAGGCTTCACACGTCGAGCCACATGCGAAGCAGGTTGTGATAAGTGCTGGTGAGGCCCACCACCCCCGGGTCGGTTTCACCGAAGCGGCTGCGCACGTGCCGCAGGTGGTTGTCCATCTCGAAGAGAAGCCGTCGCTGCTCGTCGCTGCGCACCATGCTCTGGATCCAGAAATAGCTGGCCAGGCGATGGCCGCGCGTAACGGGCAGGACACGGTGCACGCTGGTGCCCGGATAGAGCACCATGTCGCCCGCCGCGAGCTTGACGCGCTGTTCACCGAAGGTGTCCTCGACCACCAGTTCGCCGCCGTCGTAGTCCGCCGGATCGGCAAGGAAAACGGTGCACGACACGTCGGTGCGCACGCGGCCCGCTCCATTGCGGAGAAAGCGCACCGCGCTGTCCACATGATTTCCGAAGCTGTTGGACGCGCCGCCGTACCGGTTGAACAGCGGCGGCGAGATGTGCTTGGGCAATGCAGCTGAGAAGAAGACCGCGTGCCGCTCGAGACCCCGGAGCAGCAGCTGCTGCACTGCCACGGTGGCGTCGCAGTCCTCGCGAAGCTGCTGGTTGTTCTTCGCATGGGCCGACTGCTCGCCGGCAGTGAGCCGACCATCCTCCCAGGGCGCATCGGCCAGGATCGATTGCGCCTCGCGGAGTTCAGCCGCGTCGAGCAGACCTTGGATGTGGACCAGCATCTCGCAAGCGTACCGATGTCAGAACCGCGTGCCCAGCGTGAAGAGCACCGTGCGGGCCTGGCCCGCGATGGCGAAGCCGGGATACAGCTGATCGCCGTAGAGCTTGTTGGTCACGTTGGTGACGTTGATCTGCGCATAGACGTCAGGCGTGAACTTGTACTCGGCCATCAGGTCGCCGACCACGTAACCGGGCGTACGGGCGGTGTAGCTGGCCGCGCCGCTGGTGCCCTGGAGCGGTCGGTTCTCCGAAGCGCCGCGAATGCCGCCCGCGATCCGGAACTTGGGGGTGGCCTGGTAGCTGATCCAGGCGGCGCCACTGTGCTTGGGCGTCAAACCGACACGGGCGCCCACGGTGCCGGGCGTGGCGGTGCTGCCCACCTTGTCGATCGTTGCGCGGGGGATGAACGAGTACGAGAAGTACACCTCCCACTGCGCGTTGAGCCGGCCGATGACGTCCAGTTCGAGCCCCTGCGAATGGCGCTTGCCCGACAGCAGGTACGAGTCGCCGGCGAAGTCGGAGTCGCTCGTCCGCTCGTTGGTCTTCTCGGTCTTGAACAGCGCTGCACGCGTGGACAGCTTGCCGTCCAGCCAATCGAGCTTGGCACCGATCTCGATGTTGCGGCTCTTCTCGGGCGGCGTGTTCGCCGTCTGCGGCGTGACGTACTGGTAGGTGTCCGCCGACGCGTTGAACGAGGTGCCGTACGAGATGTGGTACGACTGCGTCGGCGACGGTTGATACAGCACACCGGTGCGGTAACTCCAGGCGCCCTGGGACAGGTGGGTGGTGGTCGTCACCGGGATCGGCGAACCCGGGCGGTAGGTCTGCACACCGCCCTGGCAGAAGTTCGTCGGCGAGGCGATCGTCGCGCCGGTGGTGCGGTTCACGCAGCTGGGGTTGGTGTAGCTGTACTGGTCGAAATCGCCCGAGAGCCTGTCGTAGCGGACCCCGCCCAGGATCTTCCACTCCGGCGCCACCTGCACCAGGTCCTGCAGATAGACGCCGAAGGCCTTGGCCGAATAGGCACTGGAAGGCCGGTACGACGGCGTCAATCCCGATCCGCCCAAGACCGCGCCGTCGCCCGACGTGCCGACGAAGGTGCTGGGCCGCGTTCCCAGTGTGAGGCCGCGCCCGCTGGCGTTGAAGAGATAGCCGTTGTTCTGGAACCGGTCGGCCGACTCTTTCGAGGCGTCGACGCCGGCCAGCAGCGAGTGCCGCGTGCTGCCGAGCTCGAACTCCTTGCTGTAGTCGCTCTGCAGGTAGGTGCCCTTGTACTGGTCCTTGCGCGGCGTCAGCGCGGCCCGTGTGAGCACGGTCGCATCGTTCAGGTTGGCGGCCGTCGTCGGCTGGCCGAAGGTGGTGCCGAAGCCGGCCACCGAGGCCTCCTGCTGGCGGTCGAACGTGCCCGAGCGGATCTGCGTCTTCAACTCGCTGCCGTCGGCGAAGCGGTGCAGCCACGAAGCATTGCCATAGTCCGCCTTGCCAAGCAGCTTGTCCGCGGTGGTGCCGTAGAAGTTGCCAGGCCGCGTCTGCGCAAGCGTGCTCAGCGCGCCGAAGGTGGGCACGCCGCGGGCGTTGTAGCCCGTCAATCCTTGGCGGCCATCCTGGATCCAGCGCACGGCCGACAGCGGCCGGTTGTCGACATCGAGGTGGAACAACCCGACGTTGAATTCGTTGTCGGAGCCGATGCCCCAGCTGTACGACGGCGCGATCCCGTTCTTGTCGATCTTGGCGCCGTCGTTGTACGCCTTGTTCCACATGGCGTTCAGCCGGAACGCGCTGTCCTCGCCCGTGCGCTTGTTGAAATCCACCGTCGTCCGGTAATAGCTGCCGGAGCCCACGGTGCCAACCACGTCGGTCTGGTCCGCGAGCAGCGGCTTCTTGGTCACCTGGTTGATCACCCCGCCCGTCGACCCCCGGCCGAAGATCATCGAAGCCGCACCGCGCATCACTTCGATGCGCTCCAGGTTGAAGGTGTCGCGGTCGTACTGCGAGGGATCGCGCATGCCGTCGATCAGCAGGTCACCCGTGCTCGCCACCGGGAAGCCACGCAGGCGGATGTCCTGGTCGGTGCCGTTCTCGGTGGCCGCGAAGGTGATGCCCGCCGAGTAGTGCAGTGCGTCCTTCAGCGTGTCGAGCTTCACGTCGTCGATCAGCTTTTCGGTGATGACGTTGATCGACTGTGGGATGTCGCGGATGTCCTGCGTGCCCTTGCCGATGCTGGTCTTCTTGGTCTGCAGGTCTTCCTTGCCCTGTCGCTCCCGCTCGCCGGTGACGGTCACCGTGCTCAGGGTGCCGCCAGCGGGCTCGGGTTGCTGGGCCCAGCTCGTCACCGACGCGGCGAGCATGAGTGCCCCGAGGGGAAAAGCAGAACGTTCGACGAACGCGGAAGAAGGGGCAACGGCCTGTTGCGCCGGGTGCGGATGACGAGCCAAGTCGGCCTCCAAGATGACCAGGAAGGGAAGAGGCTGGCTGTCCGCGGGGATCTGGCTTGCCGGGAAGCGGCGGAATATATCCGCGATGTCTTCACCGATGTTGCTGAGAATGACTATTGTTTCATTTGCGCAACGCACCCTGACCGACGATTCCCCAGGACGCTCGAAAGCCGGTGCGCGTGCCGGACGACCGGTCGGTTGGGCCCGGGCCGCCTGCAGCGATCGGCCCTGCTGCCACTCGCGGGCGGCGCGCCCCTCAGACGTGTCGGCCGAATTCGGCCAGGGCCGCGCTGGATGTCTCGGTGCGGTTGCGTCCGTTCGCCTTGGCCCGGTACAGGGCGGCATCCGCCGATCGCAGCAGCTCCCGCGCATGAAGCCCATGGGTCGGGAATTCGGCGATGCCGCAGGACAGCGTGGCGCCGATCCATCCGTCGCCGCGGCGGATGGGCTTGCCGACGAATGCCAACCGCAGCTGCTCGGCGGTGTTCCGCGCCGCGTCGGCGTCCCGGCCTGGCAACACCAGCACGAATTCCTCGCCACCGTAGCGGTAGACCAGGTCGTCCTGGCCCACCGCGACGTCCTTCATGAGGAGCGCCAGCGCCTGCAGCACCTCGTCGCCCACCGCGTGGCCATGCTCGTCATTGACGTGCTTGAAGTGATCGATGTCGACGACCAGCAGCGCCAGCGGACGGCCCTGGGCACGTGCCAGGTCCACCGCGGAGGGCAAGGCCTTTTCGAGATGGCGTCGGTTGAGCAGGCCGGTCAGCGGATCGCACATCGTCTGCTGATAAAGCTGGGCCTGCAGCGCCTCGATTTCCTTGACCTGGGCCCGGAGCTTCATTTCGCTCGCATGCTGGTACATGGCGCGTCGGTAGCCGTCGAGCGCGTACGTCACGAAGAACAGGGTGAGCGACAGCATCGACAGCGCGGTGGTGCGCAGATCGGTATCGAAGTGCAGCGCCCTGCCGGAGCCAGCCAACGCGACCAGACCGGCGCCCAGGCCCATGGCGGCCAGCACCATGGGCAGGCCGCGCAGGCCGTAGAACACGACCATGTGCAGACAGGCGCCTGCAAACATGGCGAAGGCGATCCACAACGGGAACCCCAGGCCTGCCATCCAGCAGCCGGCCCAGAACCCGTCCAGCAGCTGGTTGCGATGCTCGGCCTTGCGCTGGTCGTCGGCATGCAAGGCCACGAAGTAAGCCACCTGCGGATAGACGGCGAACTGCAGCACGAGCAGCACCCAGGTCATCGGCGACGCGCCGACCTGCAGCAGGTACGAAGCCACGGTCAGCAACAGAAGCACATAGAAGATGCTTCTGTTGCGTCGGTTCATCCGGACCACCCAGTAGACGCGCCGCCTGTGGGCAGAACGGGGCGGCGCGCGAAAGGGCAATGTCTTCACGGCCGGATCGGGGGGCGAACGCGCGTCCTGCCGCGGCGAATACGTTTGAGGGGCTCCATCTCGGCGGCCATTCTGCGACATATTGCACGACGCGCACGCGCGCGCCTCGTCCCTACAACCTAGGCCATACCGCCGAGATCGCGTTGCCCGGCCTGGTGCAGCCGTGCCGCCTAACCCACGGCGCGCGACTGGCCCTTCCAGTAGGGCTCCCGCAGCACCCGCTTGAGAACCTTGCCGCTCGGGTTGCGTGGCAGCGTCTCCACGATGTCGATGGTCTTCGGGCACTTGTAGTGCGCCAGGTGCTCGCGCATGAAGTCGATGATGGCGCGCGCATCCGCCGCGGTGCCCGGCCGCAGCACCACGCAGGCCTTGACCGATTCGCCCCAGGTCGCATCGGGCACGCCGATGACGGCGCCGTCGGCCACGGCCGGGTGGCGCATCAGCACGTTCTCCACCTCCGCCGGATAGATGTTCTCGCCACCCGAGACGATCATGTCCTTGATGCGGTCGTTGATGTAGAGATAGCCGTCCTTCACATAGCCAGCGTCGCCCGAGCGGAACCAGCCGCCATTCGCATTGCGACCCTCTGGGTAGGCCGCGGCCGTGGCCTCGGGGTTGCGCCAGTATTCCTTGAGGTTGCGATCGGACTCGATCCAGACCTCGCCCACTTCCCCATCGGGCAGGTCCTTGAAATCGATGGGATCGACGATGCGGATACGCCCACCCCCGATGGGCCGGCCCGCCGAGCGCAGCAGTTCGGCATTGCCGGCGCGGTGGTCATCGGGGAAGAGGAAGGTGGCCGGACCGGACACCTCGGTCAGCCCATAGACCTGCAGGAAGTCGCAGCCGAAGACCTCGAAGGCGCGCTGCAGAACCGACTCGCTCACCGGCGAGCCACCATAGGCCATGAGCTGCAGACCGCTGAAGTCGAAGGACTTCGCCTCGGGCACCTGCAGCATGAACAGCATCATGGCCGGCACCACGAAGGTGTGGGTGATGCCGTGCTGGGCGAAGGCGGCAAGATAGCTGCGCGGATCGAAGTCCGGGTAGGACGAGGTCTGGCCGCCGGTGTAGAGCGTGAGCAGCAGCATCGTCATGCCCGCCACATGGAAGACCGGCAGCGGATTGCCCATCACATGCCGATGGTCGAACTTCCAATCATGCGACACCGTGCGCGAGGTGGACAGAAGGCCCGCGTGCGTCAGCACGATGCCCTTGGGCAGGCCCGTGGTGCCCGAGGAATAGAGCTGGAGCGCCGCATCGTGCGTGTCCGCGGCGACCGCCACGAAGGTGTCCGGCTGGCCCGAGCACCACTGGGCCAGGGAGGGCAGCGCCGAGTCGCCCGCGGTGCCCACCAGGACGCGCACGCCCGGCAGCTCGGCCTTCTCCACCACCGGCAGGAACTCGGCATCGACCATGAGGAATGGCGCCTTGCCGTGGTTGACGATGTACTCCACCTCCTTCGCGGCCAGCCGCCAGTTCACCGGCATGCACACGGCGCCGACCTTGCAGGCCGCCAGCGTCACGAGCATGCAGTCCAGATGCTGCTTGGTGAGCACCGCCACGCGCGTGCCGCGGCCCATGCCGCCAGCGACCAGCGCATGGGCGATCCGGTTGGTGGAGGCGTCGACATCGCGGTAGCTGAGTCGGCGCTCGCCCTGGCGGTAGGCGATGGCGTCCGGCCGCTCGGCCAGCTGCCGGCGCAGGCCATCGAGAAGGGTGAGGTCTTCCATGGGTGTCTCCGTTGTCGGTGGTGTCGGGGTGCACATGCAGCGCGCCGTGTCGCGGGCACTGCCCTGTCGTGTCGGGCCGCCGGTGCGGCGGCGCGCGCGGCAATCGCCTCAGGCCGGCGTAGCAGCGGGGGCCTGGGCCTCGATCTCGGCCACCACACGGCTCGCCGCCACCTGGTCGCCGGGCTTCACGTGCAGTGCGATCAGCCGGCCGGTCACCGGTGCGGCATGCACGTGTTCCATCTTCATCGCCTCCAGCGTCAGGACCGGCTGGCCGGCCTGCACCGTGTCGCCGATAGCGGCCTGCACGGCCACCACGCGGCCGTTCATGGAGGCGCGCACCTTGCCGTCGCCGCCCGGATCGCCCTGGCGGGCCGCAGCGGCGCGGGTGCGGTCCTCGATGCGGATCGGCAGGCCGGCGTACTGCATCAGCAGGTTGGCGCCGTCACGGTGGAAGACGACGCTCTCCTCAAGACCATCGCAGGTGAAGCGTGCGCGGTGCCCCTCCATGGTCCGCAGCGCGATGCGGTGGTGGGTATCGCCCAAGCCGACCGCGAAGGCGCCCTCTGCCGTCAGCACCACGCTGGCGACCACGGTCTCGCCGCCCACCTGCAGCCGCATGCCGATGGGCAGGCTCGGCGCCAGCCGGCGCTGGCCGGGCGCCTGCGGTGCCGCGGTGGTCTCGTACAGCAGCACGGCGGCGATGGCCGCGGCCCGCGCGCGCAGGGCCGCATCGGGCGCCAGCAGCGCGGCCAGGTGCTCGGCGATGAAGGCGGTGGTCGCGCCACCGGCGGCAAAGACCTCGTGGCCCAGGCAGCGGTGCAGGAAGGCCTGGTTGGTGGTCACGCCCAGCGCCACCGCGTCCTCCAGGCCGGCCATCAGCAGGCGGCGCGCGTCCTCGCGGCTGTCGCCGCGGGCGATGAGCTTGGCGATCATCGAGTCGTAGTAGGGCGGGATCTCGGCGCCGGACTGCAGCGCATGCTCCACCCGCAGCTGCGGCGGCATCTGCCACAGGGCCATGGTGCCGCTCTGGGGCATGAAGCCCTGGTCGGCGTCCTCGGCGCACAGGCGCACCTCGATGGCATGGCCGCTGAACTGCACATCCTCCTGCGCGATGGCGAGCGGCTCGCCCGCGGCCACACGCAACTGCAGTGCCACCAGGTCCAGGCCCGTGATCGCCTCGGTGACCGGATGCTCCACCTGCAGCCGCGTGTTCATTTCCATGAAGTAGTAGCGGCCCTCGGCGTCGAGCAGGAACTCGAGCGTGCCCGCGCCTTCGTAGCGGATGGCCTTCACGGCGGCCACGGCGGTGGCGCCCATGCGCGCGCGCAGGTCGGCGTCGACGGCGGGCGATGGCGCCTCCTCGATCAGCTTCTGATGCCGGCGCTGCACCGAGCAGTCGCGCTCGCCCAGGTGGATGGCGTGGCCGTGGCGGTCGGCGAACACCTGCATCTCGATGTGCCGCGGCCGCACGATGGCGCGCTCCAGGATCACCTCGGGGTCGCCGAAGGCGCTCTGCGCTTCGGAGCGGGCGCTGCGCAGCAGCTCGGGAAACTCGGCCGCGCTGTTCACCAGCCGCATGCCCCGGCCGCCGCCGCCTGCCGTGGCCTTGATCATGACCGGGAAGCCGATGCGCCCCGCCTCGTCGGCCAGGCGCGCCTCGCTCTGGTCCTCGCCCTGATAGCCCGGAATGCACGGCACGCCCGCGGCCTGCATCAGCACCTTGGCGCCGGCCTTGTTGCCCATGGCGCGGATCGCCTCGGCCGAGGGGCCGATGAAGACCAGCCCGGCGTCGTGGCAGGCCTGGGCGAAGTCCTCGTTCTCGGCCAGGAAGCCGTAGCCCGGGTGCACCGCATCGGCGCCGCTGCGGCGCGCGGCGTCGATGAGCGCGGGAATGTGCAGGTAGCTCTGCGCGGGCAGCGGCTCGCCGATGCACACCGCCTGGTCGGCCTCGCGCACATGGCGTGCGCCGGCATCGGCGGTGGAATGGACGGCCACGGTGCGGTAGCCCAGGGCCCGGGCGGTGCGGATGATGCGCAGCGCGATCTCGCCGCGGTTGGCGATCAGGATCTTTCGGAAGGGCGTGCGCGCGGGGGTGTCGACGGTCATGGCGTGGGTGCTCGATCGGTCGCGGGAGGTCATGGCCGTGCCACGGAGAACTGCATGGCTTGCGGCTGCCGGCGCTCGGCATCGCGGCAGATGGCCAGCACGTTGCCCAGCACGGCGCGGGTGTCGCGCGGGTCGATCACGCCGTCGTCCAGCAGGTGCGCGCTGGTGGTGAACACGCTCATCTGGCTGTCGAAGCGCTCGACGATGCGGCGTTCCAGCTCGACCAGCCTGGCGTGGTCCACCTCGCCGCCCTTGCGCTTCATGGCGGCCTCGGTCACGTTGACCATGGTCTGCGCCGCCTGCTCGCCGCCCATCACCGCCGTCTTTGCATTGGGCCAGCTGAAGCAGAAGCGCGGGTGGAAGCCACGGCCGCACATGCCGTAGTTGCCGGCGCCGAAGGAGGCACCGCAGTAGATCGTGATCTGCGGCACCGTCGCATTGGTCACGGCCTGGATCATCTTGGAGCCGTGCTTGATGATGCCGGCCTCTTCGTAGGCGCGGCCCACCATGAAGCCGGTCGTGTTGTTGAGGTAGAGGATGGGCGTGCGCGACTGGCAGCAGGCCTGGATGAAGTGCGTGGCCTTGGCCGCTCCGGCCGGGTCGATGGGCCCGTTGTTGGTGACGATGCCCAGCGGCATGCCTTCGATCCTGATGTGGCCGACGACCGTTGCGCCGCCGTAGCCGGCGCCGAATTCGAGGAAGTCGGAGTCGTCGGCGATGCGGGCGATGACCTGCTTCATGTCCACGGGCCGCTTGTGGTCCATGGGCATGATGCCCAGCAGTTCCCCCGCGTCATGGCGCGGCGGCTTGAAGGGCCGCACCGGCTCGGCCGGCATGCTGCGCTGCCAGTCGATGTTGGCCAGGATCTCGCGGGCCAGGCGGATGGCGTCGCGGTCGTCCTCGGCCAGGTAGTCGCCGAGGCCGGAGATGCTGGTGTGCATGAGGGCGCCGCCCAGTTCCTCCTCGGTCGCGATCTCGCCGGTGGCGGCCTTGAGCAGCGGCGGCCCGGCCAGGAAGGCCCGCGAGCGGCCGCGCACCATGATGATGTAGTCCGACAGGCCCGTCTGGTAGGCCCCGCCCGCGGTGGACGAGCCATGCGTGACGGTGACCACCGGCAGGCCGGCCGCGGAGATGCGCGCAAGGTTGCGGAACAGGGTGCCGCCGGTGACGAATTCCTCGACCTTGTAGGTCATGAGGTTGGCGCCGGCCGACTCCACCAGTTGCACGTAGGGCAGCTTGTTCTCCAGCGCCAGCTCCTGCATGCGAAGCTGCTTGGGGATGCCCATGGGCTGCAGGGCGCCGGCGTCGATGCCGGAGTCCGAGGCATTGACCATGACCCGCACCCCGCTGACCCAGCCGATGCCGCCGATGACGCCGCCGCCGGGGACGCTCTTCTCGAGATCCGGGTTGTCGAGGCCCAGGCCGGCGAGGGCACCGATCTCGAGGAAGGGCGTGCCGGGGTCGAGCAGCAGGGCCAGCCGCTCGCGTGGGAGCAACTGGCCGCGCTTCTCGAAGCGCTCTCTGGACTTGGCAGAGGTGGTGATGCTGCGTTGCTGGTAGGTGCGCACGCGCTCGATCAGCGCGAGCATGCCGGCGCGGTTGGCTTCGAAGGCATCGCTGCCGGGGGAGATGGTCGACTCGATGATGGCCATGGGCTGCTTCTGGTGCATGCGTCTGCGGTGCTGCGGACGCCTGCCATGTGGGATGGGGTCAGCTTAGGCAGCGAGGCGTTGCGGGTCTTGCGCGAAGTGGCTGTCTGGCGTGAGCGGGGCACTTCGGTCGGGGGTGCACGGCGCACTTCGGTCCGGGGTGCGCGCGTCGGGGCCGGGGCCTGGGGGCCGCGGGCTCATACTTTTTCAGAAATCGCCCGCGGCCCCCAGGCCCCGGCCCCGACGCGCGGGACACAGTGGTGGTGCACTGGGGAGGCCAGTGCTGGATTGAACGCACCGACGAAGCAAAGGTCTCGACCGTCGGCTCAGCACTCATGCCGGCCGATCAACCATCCGCAGGCCCTGGTGCCGGTGAGGGCGTGGCGGCGCGCCTGTGGGGCGCCGAGGAGCGCAGGGCGGACGGGCTGCAGGCCTGCCGGAGGACAGGCCTGCTTCGTGATCTGACTCGCGGCATTTGTCCGAGCAGAGTGAACGCAGTGAACGTCGCGAGTTATGCCGCGGCCCGTTCGACCGAGCACCGCAGGGACGTCGGCGCGCAGCGCCGACCGCCCCACTCGAAGCGCCGACACGCCCTCACCGGCACCAGGGCCGGACCATCGTCAACGACCGAGCCCTCATCGGCGCCGCGGCCGGACCATCGACACCACGTTGGGCCACCGCACCGCCCGCGCTTCGGCGAACGCATGGGATCACCCGACGAGCGCCACCCGCCACTTCGCCAGCAAGGCCTGCGGCGCATACGACCGCTTGCTCTGCCGGAACCCCGGATTGCCCATGTCCTGCTCGAAGTTCAACCAAAGCACCGGACGCGCGAACGACCGGCAGAAGTGCTGGAACATGAACGGGTAGATGCCCACATGGCTGTCCAGCCCCTTGGCGAAACGGATGGCGAACACACCCGGCGCCAGCGCCTGTGCGAGCACGAAAGCGACCGGCTTCGCTTGCACGAAGTACACGAAGCCCTCGAACCCGAAGCGATCGGCGTGCGTGAGGGCCTCCAGGCACGCGTGCTCGTCGGCCTCGCCCGCGCCCTTGCCCTTCTGGGTCATCCAGCCCGCCAGCACCTCGCGCGCCGCTGCCGCCAACGATGGGCCGAAGGGCACGGCCTCGGGCGCATGGTGGGCCAGGAACTGGCGCACCAGGTTGCGCTTCTTGGCCAGGGCCCGCCCTGCGTAGTCACGGAAGGACTCGGCCGCATAGAGGTAGTCCGCGTCGTCGTCGTTGGCACTCCATACGAAGCGTCCGGCCGGCAAGGTCTGGAGCTGACGCTCGGCCACCGGATAGAGACAGCCGTGCGTCTCGATCAAGGCATCCAGCACCGGCAACGGCGCAGTGCCGATGTCGAAGAGCGGCATGAAGTGCGTGGCACCGTCGTAGGTGCGGCCCGCCACGCCCGGCCAGTCGCCGGGCAGGAAGCGGTACGCATGGGCCTCGCGGAACAGGTACAGGTTGGAGAAGGCATGGTCCGACAGCGCCTGCGCGCCCTGCCCCGCCCGCAAGGCCGCCAGCGCGGCGTCGATGCGCGGCTGAAGGTCCAGCGTGATCGGCAGGCCGTTCAAGCGACAGGGTCGAGGTAGTCCACGCGGCGCACACCGGGCGGCGGCGCGCTCGCCGGTTCGCCGGCAAAGCATTGGGCGATCTGCAGCCATTCACGCGCGGCGCCGTCGCTGTGGCGCAGCGCCGTGTCGGCCAGGTTGCGCCGCTGCGTCACGAGCAGGCAGAAGTCCTCGGCCGTGCCGCGCACCCACTCGGGCGAGGCCGGGTCGCCCCAGGTCCAGGCGCCCTCGCCTTCTGCGCCGCCGGATGGTGGCTGCAGTTCCACGTACGGCACCACCGCCGGCACCGGCAGGCCGCGATTGACGAAGCTCCAGCCGAAGGTGGTCACACCGATGTGCGCGATGTGCCGAAGCCGCGGACCGACCGGGCGTCGACGCCGCACCACGTCCCACACGTCCTGGCCATGGGCCCAGGTCTCCATCAGCCGCGCGCTGGCGAAAGAGCGCGCGCTCATGCTGGGGCCGTACCAGGGCAGCCGCGCCTTCGGGTCCAGCGCAGCCAGGGCGTCGGTCAGTTGCGCGGACACCGGCTCCCACTGGGCCAGCAAGGCCGCGCCATCGAGATGGCCGTATTTCTCGCGCGCGATGGCACTGATCTCGCGACCGGCCGTCAGCTGTGCCGTGAGGGTCGCGGTGTCGCGCGCGAAGGCCTCGGCGTCGGTGGAGGCCAGCAGCGCGGTCTCGTCGAAGAACAGCAGGTGTGCGATCTCATCCCACGGCGTCCAGCCGTAGAAGTCGCTGCGCAGGCGCCACTGTTCTGGGCTGAGGCCGCGCGCCAGCCCGGCCAGTTCGGCGTACTCGGCGCGCAGGTCGTCGGTGGTGTCGTTCATCGTTTTCGTCGTCTTGTTCGTCGCATTCAGATGCCCAACTGCCGCGCAGCCAGGTCCTTCATCACTTCCTCGGCACCACCGCCGATCATCATGACCTTGACCTCGCGGTAGATGCGCTCGCTTTTCGTGCCGCGCATGAAGCCCATGCCGCCCAGCAACTGCACGGCCTGGTCGGCACAGAACTGCATGGTCTGCGTGGCCTGCACCTTGGCCAGGCACACGCGCGCCACCAGCTGCGCCGGCTGCGCCAGCTGGTGCTCGATGCGGTAGGCCAGGTCATGCAGCAGGGCGCGGGTCGCGTCGATGCGCATGACCATGTCCATCAGCTTGTGACGCACCACTTGCCGGTCGGACAGCAGGCTGCCGCCCACGCTGCGCTGGCGCGTCCAGTCCAGCGCCTCGTTCAGGCACACCTGGGCATAGCCGCAGGCCAGCGCGGCCATCAGCAGGCGCTCGCTGTTGAAGTTGTTCATCACCAGCTTGAAGCCGTGGTTCTCCTCGCCCACGAGATGCGCGACGGGCACCCGGCACTGGTCGAAGCGCAGGTGCGCGGTGTCGGAGCTCCACCAGCCCATCTTCTTGAGCGGCGTGCGCGTCAGGCCGGGCGTGTCGCCGTCGATCACCAGCAGCGAGATGCCGCCCGCGCCCTTGGCCGTCGGATCGGTGCGCACGGCCGTGGTGATGAAGTCCGCGCGCACGCCGGAGGTGATGAAGGTCTTCTCGCCACTCACGATGTAGTGGTCGCCATCGCGCACGGCCGTCGTGCGCAGGCTGGCCACGTCGGAGCCGCCCGAGGGTTCGGTGATGGCCAGGGCCGCGACCTTCTGCCCCGCCAGCACCGGCGGAATCACCCGCTGGCGCAGCGCCTCGCTGCCGGCCTTGAGCACCGGCGGCAGCGCGATGCTGTGCGACAGGAGCGAAGCCTGCACGCCGCCGCTGCCGCAGCGCGCGAATTCCTCGGCCACGACCAGTTGGTAGAACAGGTCGGCCGGCGTGCCGCCGTAGGCCTCAGGGTAGCCCAGGCCCTGCACGCCAAGCTCGGCCATGCGGGCATAGAGCGAGCGCGGAAAGGTCTCCGCCTCGTCCCACGCGTGCACATAGGGGGTGATCTCACAGGCGATGAAGTCGCGCAGGCTGGCACGGAACTGTTCGTGTTCGGGCGTGAAATGGAAGGGAAGCGGCGGCGCTTCGAGCAGGTCCATGCGGGTCTCCGGAGGCGGCCCAAGCCTAGCGGTGACATTCGTGCGGGTCTTGCGCAAACTGGCTGCCCCGAACGGCCCGCGCCGCCTGGGCGTCGTTGCCACGGCACAGCGACTTGGCACAAGCCGACGCCCGGCGGCGCCGCTACGCTGCATCCCAAAAGGACATGCGCATGACAGACACGCCACATCCCGCCGCCCGCACCGTCCGCATCGGCGGTGCCTCGGGCTTCTGGGGCGACAGCATGGTGGCCGCACCGCAGCTCGTGAAGGGCGGCCGGCTCGACTACCTGGTCTTCGACTACCTGGCCGAGACGACCATGGCCATCCTGGCCGCGGCCCGGGCCAAGAACCCCGAACTGGGCTACGCCACCGACTTCGTCGACATCGCCATGAAGCCCGTGCTGGCCGAGGTCAAGCGCCAGGGCATCAAGGTGGTGAGCAATGCGGGCGGCATCAACCCGCACGGCTGCGCCGCGGCGCTCAAGGCCGTGGCCGATGCGCAGGGCATCGCACTGCGCATCGCCGTGATCGAGGGCGACGACGTGAGCAGCCTGATGCCCGGCCTGCGCGCCGAGGGCGTGCGCGACATGTTCACCGGCGAGGCCCTGCCCGAGAAGGTGTTGAGCGCCAACGCCTACCTGGGCGCCGCGCCCATCGCGGCTGCGCTCGCGGCAGGCGCCGAGGTGGTCATCACCGGCCGCTGCGTGGACAGCGCCGTCACGCTGGGCCCGCTGATGCACGAGTTCGGCTGGAGGGCCGCGCAGCACGACCTGCTCGCATCGGGCAGCCTGGCCGGCCACATCATCGAGTGCGGCTGCCAGGCGACCGGTGGCCTGCACACCGATTGGGAGGACATCCCGGACTGGGCGCACATCGGCTACCCCATCGTGGAATGCCAGGCCGACGGCAGCTTCGTCGTCACCAAGCCGGAGGGCACCGGCGGCAAGGTGATCCGCGCGGGCGTGGTGGAACAGCTGCTCTACGAGATTGGCGACCCGGGCGCCTACCTGCTGCCGGAGGTGAGCTGCGACTTCCGCGAAGTGCGCGTCACCCAGCAGGGCGAGAACCGCGTGCACGTGAGCCCGGCCAAGGGCCGCGCGCCGACGCCCCATTACAAGGTGTCGGCCACGCAGCTCGACGGCTTCCGCTGCGCGGGCAGCATGGTCATCATCGGCATCGACGCCGAGAAGAAAGCGCGGCGCACGGCCGAGGCCATCCTCGAGCGCACCGGCGAGATCCTGCAGGCCCAGGGCCTGCCGCCCTTCACCGCCACCTACATCGAGGTCATCGGCGCCGAGACGCTCTACGGCCCGCAGTCGCGCACCCGCCAGGTACGCGAGGTGATGATGCGCGTGGTGGCCAACCATCCGCAGAAGGCGGCGCTGGCCATGTTCGCGCGCGAGATCGCGCCTTCCGGCACCTCCTGGTCGCCGGGCACCACCAGCCCCGGCGGCGGCCGGCCGGCGGTGTCGCCGCTGGTCAAGCCCCTCGCCTTCCTGCTGGAGAAGACCGAGTTGCAGCCGGGCTTCGTGCTGGACGGCGTGCGGCATGCCGTGGCCATTCCCGCTGGCGCGGCGTCCTCACCCCCGCCCGCCCTGCCCGACCCCCCTGCCTGGGCCAGCGACGAGCCCGCCACCGAGACGGTGCGCCTGATCGACCTGGCCTGGGCACGCAGCGGCGACAAGGGCAACCTGTCGAACATCGGCGTGGTGGCGCGCCGGCCGCAGTGGCTGCCGCTGCTGTGGCAGGCGCTGCAGCCGGCGGTGGTGGAGGCCTGGTTCAGGCACCTGCCCGCCGGGCACGTCACGCGCTACCACCTGCCCGGCACGGATGCGATGAACCTGCTGATCCACGATGCCCTCGACGGCGGCGGTCCTTCGTCCATGCGCATGGACCCGCTGGGCAAGGGCATGGCCCAGATGCTGCTGGACATGCCCATCGCCGTGCCGCCGAGCGTGGCGGCCGAAGCCCTCAGGCGCGCGGGCCGAGCATGATCACCGCCATTCCCATCAGGCACAGCGCGACGCCGGCCAGGTCATAGGCGGTGGGCGCGACGCCATCCACCCGCCACAGCCACAGGATCGCCACGCCCACATACACGCCGCCATAGGCCGCATACACGCGGCCACTGCCGGTGGGATGCAGGGTCAGCAACCAGGCGAAAAGCGCCAGGCTGGCCGCGGCCGGCAGCAGCAGCCAGGCCGAGCGACCCTGCCGCAACCACAGCCAGGGCAGATAGCAGCCCACGATCTCGGCCAGGGCCGTAAGCACGAAGAGTGCGAAGGTCTTGAGCAGGTACACGGTGGGCATTCTGCATGGCGGTGCCTCGCCAACTCCGCCGCCCGCGGCTAGAGCACGACCTCGTCCACCCGGTACTCGAACAGCCAGTGGTAGCGCTCGTGCACACGCTCCGGCCGCCACTCGCGGTCCACATAGGCGGCCGCGCCCGAAGCACTGACCAGTTCGGGGTTGTGGAAGCGGCGTCCGTTCTCGGTCGACTTCTCCACGATGCGGGTCGTCCGGTCCAGGCGTGCGGTTTCGTAGCGACGCAGCGCCTCAGGCGCGTCGTCGATCTCGGCCAGCGCACGGCTCAGCACGAAGCCGTCCTCGATGGCCATGGCGGCGCCCTGCGCCAGAAAGGGCAGCGTGGGATGCGCGGCATCGCCCAGCAGCGTCACCCTGTCCTGCGTCCAGCACGCAAGGGCGGGCCGCGCCATCAGCGCCCAGCGGTACGGTACGTCGATGTGGCGGATCAGCGCGTGCACATCGTCATGCCAGCCCCCGAAATCGGCATGGCATTCGGCATGCGTGCCGCGCTGTGTCCACGATTCGGCCACCCAGCGGTCGGTCTCGACGATGCCGACGAAGTTCATCAGCTGGCCGCCGCGCAGGGGGTAGTGGATGACGTGGCGCCCGGGCCCGACCCAGTTGGTGCCGACCGGGCGCACCAGTTCGACCGGCAGGCGGCCGATCGGGATCACGCCGCGCCAGGCCATGCAGCCCGAATAGACGGCGGGCCCATCGCCAAAGAGCTGGCGGCGCACGGCCGAGTGCACGCCATCGGCGCCGATCAACACACGCCCGCGGTGCTCCGAGCCATCGGCCAGCGTGAGCGTCACGCCGTCGGCAGTCTGGGAAAAGCGCTCGCAACGCGCGCCCAGGCATAGCGCGTCGGGCGCGAGGGCGCGGATCGCGTCCACCAGCACGCCATGCAGGTCGGGCCGGTAGAGCGTGTAGTAGGGATGGCCGTATTCCGCCACCGACGCATCGCCGAGGTCGAAGAGCTTCCAGGTCTGGCCGGTGCTCCAAAGTCGGATCTCCTTGCCCACCGGCTCGGCCGCGACGCGGGCCAGCGGCTCGGCCAAGCCCAGCAGATGCAGCGCGCGGGTGGCGTTGGCGCTCAGCTGCAGGCCCGCGCCCACCTCGCCAAGCTGCGCGGCCTGCTCGAAGACGCGCACGGCATGGCCGCGACGCAGAAGCGCCAGCGCGGCGGTCAGGCCGCCAAGACCGGCGCCTGCGATGAGGATCGGGTCACGCATCGCTCACTCTCCCGTGACACCGGCCTGCTGGATGATGCGGGCCCATTTCGCTGCATCGGTGGCGATGACCTGGCCGAAGGCCTCGGGCCCATCCACGCCGGGCTCCACGCCCTGATCGCTCAATACCTGCCGGATCTCGGCCGAGCGCGATACCTGCGCCATGGCCTTGCGCAGCGTCTCCAGAACGGCAGGCGGCGTTTCCTTGGGCGCCACCAGGCCGAACCAGGAGTAGGCCTCATACGGCTTGCCGAGGGCGGACTGCAGCGTCGGCGTCTGCGGCAGCGGCGCGTAAGGCTGGCTGCCGCCCACACCAAGGGCGCGCAGCTTTCCCGTCTTGACGAAGGGCTGCAATGCAGCCGCGGTGTCGAACACCAGGTCCACCTGTCCACCGATGGCATCGGTGATCGCCGGGCTGCCACCGCGATAAGGCACGTGGGTCAGCTTGATGCCGGCGACGTCGGCATACAGCTCGGTCGAGAGGTGACCAATGGACCCCGTGCCGGCAGTGCCCACGGTCAGGCGCCCGTCGCGCGCCTTGCGAGGCAGGTCGGCCAACGAGGCGATTCCGCTGGCCGGCGAAGCCGCCAGCATCATCGGGCCGCGCAGGGCCATGCCGATGGGCACGAAGGACTGGGCGTCGTAGCGCAGGCTCTTGTAGAGGCCCGGCGCCACGGCAAGCGTGCTGGTGCCGCCCCACAGCAGCGTGTAGCCGTCGGCAGGCGCACGCGCGACGAAGGCGCTGCCGACGGTGCCGGCGGCGCCCGCACGGTTGTCGATGACCACGGGCTGGCCCAGCGTCTCACCCAGCGCCTTGCCGTACACCCGCGCACTGGCGTCGGTGGGACCGCCCGCCGGGAAAGGCACGACGATGGTGATGGCACGGGAGGGATAGGGAGCCTGGGCCAGCGCCGGCACAACCGGCAGTGCCAGCAGAGAGGCCGCGAGGGCGCGGCGCACAAGGGAAGTCATGGTTCTGTCTCCTGAAGGGGCGACCGGCACATCCCGCCGGTCCGATGCCCGATTGGAAGCGGCATCACCAGCCAAGTAAAAGTCAGAAATAGAATCAATTGATGACTGATCTTTATCAAAGAAAGGTCGGACCATGAACCTTTCGGCTCGGCAGTTGCGGGCCTTCGTGGCCGCTGCGCGGGTGCAGAGCTTCACCCGCGCGGCCGAGCAGTTGCACGTCACACAGCCGGGCCTGAGCGCGATGCTCCGAGAGCTGGAGGCCCAGCTGGACTGCCGCCTCTTCGAGCGCACCACGCGCAGCGTGGCCCTCACGGCCCAGGGTATGGCCTTCCTGCCCACGGCCACGCGTGTGCTCAGGGAGCTGGACGATGCCGCTGCATCGCTGGGCCGTATCACGGCCACGCAGAAGCGTCGGCTGTCGGTGGGTGCCACGCCGGTCATTGCCTCGTCGGTCCTGCCCCAGGCCTGCGCGGTCTTCGCGCAGGCGCATTCGAACGTCGAGGTGGAGGTGCAGGACCTGGACCGCGCGCTGATCTACGAACGGGTGCAGAGCGGCGTGCTCGATGCCGGCTTTGGCGCCTTCCTCACCACCTCGCGGGCGGTGCGCCGACGCAAGCTGCTCGATGCGCAGCTGCTGCTGATCCTGCCGGCGGACGAGTCACCGGCGGAAGCTGCCCCATTGCGCTGGAAGGAAGTTCCTCGTCACGGGCTGCTGGGCTTGCCGCCCACCAACCCCATCCAGCAGCAGGTGGAGGCCTCTCTGCGCGACAGCGGCGATCCCGGCCAATTCGTGCAGAGCTTCAATCACCTGCACACGCTGCTGGCGATGGTCGAGGCCGGCCGTGGAGCGGCCGTGCTGCCCTCCTTCGTGGCTGGCGCCGCGGCGCGCTACCGCGTCGCGCTGCATGCACTGCGGCAACCGGTGGTGCCCGTCGACTTCTTCGAGATCACCAAGGCGGGCCGGGAGGAAAGCGCCCTGCTCACGGCATTCGCCGAATGCATAACGGCGGTGCTGTCACCCTGGACCTCCGCTGTCGGCGCACCACAGGCTCGCGGCCGGTCCACCCGGCCGCGCCTGAGCTGAGCGGGGCCGACGCTCGTTTCGACGGCGCGGGCGCGCCCCCACGTGCGTCAGCCTGGCTGCGCCCAAATGCGCTGCCAGGTGCGGACCAGCATTCCGCGCGGATCGCGGACGCCGCCCCGCAACACCGGGGGCGCCGGCTGCCAGGCGTCCTCCTGCCAGCGCGCCACGCGGTAGTTGAAGCTGTAGTCGGGCTCGGCCCCCATGCGCAGGTCCGACACGACGAGCGCGTCGCCCTCCCGCGTAGCCTTCAGGAAGCCATGCGTGAACCAGCGCAGCCGCGCCACGGCGGCATCCTGCGACAAGGCCTGCAGCGCCTGCACATCGCTGGCGTGCCGCGTGAAGCGCATGGGACCGGTGTCGGCCACCAGCGACCGCTCGCCTTCCAGGAAACCATCCGGCGTCATCACCACCACGCGCCACAACACCGTGTTGAGCGGCGACGCCACCACCAGCCGCGGCGCGTCCTGCAGCCCCTGCGCGGCCAGCGAGCGCGACGCGATGCGGTCCACCCACTGCTGGGCGACCAGGCTCCAGCCCAGGTACAGGCTGCTGAGCATCAAGGCGCCCGACAGCCAGCGCTGCCCGCGTGGCCGCGGACCGGCCACCGCAGCCACGATCACGGCGACCAGCAGTGGCAAGGTGTAGAGCGGATCGATGATGAACATGCTGCCGCCCATCACCGGTGGCGTCGGCGCGGGCCACCACAGTTGCGTGCCGTAGACGGTGAAGGCGTCCAGCAACGGATGCGTGACCAGCGCCAGCCAGATGGCGACAAGCCAGCCGCGTGGCGCTGCCCGGACGCGCGCGCTCCAGCGCCGCGCCAGCAGCCAGATCAGCCAGCCCGCCACCAGCAGCACCGGCAGCGAATGCGAAGGGCCGCGATGCCAGGTGACGTTGGTCACGGCGTCGACGCCCATCCAGGCCAGCGGAAGGCCGTCGAGGTCGGGCAGCGTGCCCAGCACGGCACCGGCGACGAGGGCCACGCGCCGGTCGCGGGCCGGCACGGCCACGGCGGCGACCGAGGCGCCAAGAACGATCTGGGTGAGGGAGTCCAAGCGATGTCGCCTCGGAGAAGGTGGAGAAGAGAGCGCTGATCGTCGCCTATGCCGGCCCCGCGGCTTGCCGGACATGGCCGACCAACGCGGCGCGCCATTGGACGACCTGCGGCAGCGACGCCAGCTCGGTGCGCGTGATGAAGAACATGGGGCCCGACGCCATGGGCCGCTGCAGCAGCAGCGCCTTCACCACGCCGCGTGCCTCGTAGTGCTCGACGGCCGTCTGCGGCGCCACGGCCAGCAACCGGCCGGCGCCGGCCAGCGCCAGGCTGGTATGGAAGGAGGTCGATTCCACCGCCGCCGCTGGCGGCTGCAGCCCACTCTCCAGGAACCAGCGCTCGACGTTGCGCCGCGTGTTGGTGGCCGGCGGCGGCAGGATCCAGCGCTCGGCCTGCAGCGCCGCCAGGGTGTGCCGCCGGCGGCCGACCAGCGGATGGTCGGGCGCGGCCGCGATGGCCATGCGCTCTTCCCACAGCTGTTCGATCTGCAGGTCGCCCACGGCGTGCTCGCCGGCTTCGAGGCGGCCGATCACGCAGTCCACCTCGCCATCGCGCAGCAGACGCATGAGCTGGTCCACGTTGGCCTCGCGCAGCTCCAGCCGGGGCAGTTGTCCGGCGGCGTCGATGGCGGCAGTGACGGCGGGCAGCACGGCCACGGCGACCAGCGGCAGGATGCCCATGCGCAGCACCGGCGTCGCCAGGGCCGCGTCCGCGCCCGCTGCGGCATCGAGCGCGCCGAGCGCCACGCGCAGCCGGTCCAGCGCCACGCGGCCGGCCGGGCTCAGCCGCGCGCCGCGGGCGCTGCGTTCGATCAGGCCCACGCCCAGCGCGGCCTCGATCTCCTGCAGCATCTTGGTGGCCCCCGGCTGGCTCACCTGGAGGCGCTCGGCCGCGGCGCTCAGCGAGCCGGTCTCGGCCACCCAGTGCAGCAGCCGGAGGTGCCGCACGCGCAGGCGGTCCATGCGCCGGGCGCGGCGCTCGTCGTCGCGGGCGGTGGAAGTCGGCTCCGGCTGGAGGTCGGTCTTGGCCATATCGATCAGTGATGGCTTCTTTCGAAACCAATAATTGTGGGACATGGCCCGCGCTCCCAGAATCCGTGCATTCGAACGACGGAGACAACCGGCAATGAACAAGACCCCCCTGCGTCGGCGCGGGCTGCTGCTCGGCGCCCTGGGCCTGGCCGCCGGCCGCCGCGCCCTGGCGGCCGCGGCCGCGCCCGAGGCCGCGACACGCTACCCCGAACGGCCCGTGCGGCTGATCGTCCCCTACGCCGCGGGTGGCGGCCCGGACATCCAGGCCCGACTGCTCGGCCCCGTGCTGGGCAGGCAGCTCGGCCAGGCCATGGTTCTGGAGAACAAGGTGGGCGCGGGCGGCATCCTCGCGGCGGAATACGTCAACCAGCAGCCGCCCGATGGCTACACCCTGCTGCTAGGCAGCTCCACCCACGTCACGCAGAAGCTGCTGCAGCCTTCGGTCAAGTTCGACCCGCAGGCCTTCAGCCACATCTGCTGCACCGGGACGAGCGGCTGCCTGCTGGTGGTGGGCGCCGATTCGCCGCTGCGCAGCGTGGAAGACCTGCTGGAGGCCGCACGGCGTGCGCCTGGCCGGCTGAACTACGCCTCGGGCGGCATCGGCAGCGCGGCCCATCTGTTCGCGGCCGCCTTCCTCTCGGCGGCCGACGTGCAGGCCACCCATGTGCCCTACCGCGGCTCGGTGGAGATCGGGCTGGCGCTGATCCGCGGCGATGCGCAGTTCGCCCTTCCTGTCATCTCCACCGCCCTGCCCCAGGTGCGCGACGGCAAGCTGCGCGCCCTGGCCGTCACGGCCGGCGAACGCGACCCGGCCCTGCCGGAGGTGCCCACGCTCAACGAGGCCCTGCGGCGCCAGGACCTGAACCTGGTGTCGTGGTCCGGCATCTGGGGGCCGCCCGGTCTTCCGGATCCTCTGGTGCAGCGCCTGTTCGGCGCCGTGCGCACGGCCATGCAGGACCCGGGCCTGCGCGCCGCCTATGCGCGCGACGGCACGGTGCCCAGCGTGTCCGAGTCGCCCGCGGAGTTCAGCCGCTTCATAGAGCAGGAGACCGGGCGCTACCGCACGCTCATCACCCGCAACCGCATCAGCCTTTCATGAGCACCGCCGCCATGCCCGCCACCGCTCCGCTCGCGCCCGTGACCGACTTCGCCCCGCTCGCCGGCGTGCGCATCCTGGACTTCTCGCATGTCATCGCCGGGCCCTTCGCCACCTTCCTGCTGGCGCGGCTGGGGGCGCAGGTCACCAAGGTCGAGAGCCTGGACGGCGACGTGATGCGCCGGGCCGGCCAGGGCGGCGACAAGTTCCTGGCCCTCAACGCCGGCAAGCAGCACATCCGGCTGGACCTGCGCAGCGAGGACGGCCGGCGCCAGGCCGAGGCGCTGGCCCTGGCCAGCGACGTGGTGGTCGACAACCTGCGGCCCGGCGTACTCGAAGGCTTCGGCCTGGGCTACGCGGCCCTGCAGGCCCAGCATCCGGGCCTGCTGTACTGCACCATCTCCGGCTATGGCCGGGGTGCGGAGGAATGGCGCAACCGCCCCGCCTACGACCATGTGATCCAGGCCGCGAGCGGCATGGCCTGGATGGCCGGCGCCGAGGGCGACCCGCCCGTCAAGACCGGCTTTCCCGTCGTCGACTCGGCCACCGGCCTGCTGGCGGCCCTGGCCATCCTGAGTGCCTTGCGCGAGCGCGAGCGCAGTGGTCGCGGTGCGCTGGTCGACGTCTCCATGGCCGGCGCGGCGCTGCAGCTCATGTATCCGCTGGCCTGTGACGCGCTCACCACCGGCAGCGTGCCGCCGCGCGTGGGCAACCAGGGCTACTCGGGCAGCCCGGCGGCCAACTTCTTCCAGGCCGAGGACGGATGGCTGGCCATCGGCGCGAACACGCCTCGCCAGCTGCTGGCCGTGCTGCGGGTGTTGGGGCTGGGGCATCTGGCCAGCGATCCGGCCGTGTTCGCGCAGCCGCTGGACGCGGCCGGGCCCGTGAGCTTCGTGCGGGCGCTGGATCCCGCTGCGCTCAAGACGGCGCTGGCCGGCGTCATTGCGTCGCGCGGTGCCGCCGAGCTCGAAGCAGCGATCAGCGCGGCGGGCGCTCCGGCGGCGCGGCTGCGCACCATCGCCGAGTTCAGCCGCGAGGCGGCCGACAACGGCTGCATCGGCACGGTGGGCCTGACCGAGGGCGAGACCATGGTGCGCTCGACAGGCCTGGGCTTCCAGGTCTATCGGCCGCGGGACTGAGTACCGGGCGCGGCGCTGCCTGCGCCGCCCGCCCTCAGCGCACGCCGATGGCCTTCTCCGTCGCCGTGGCATCGAAGACCAACCGCCCCGGCCACTGCGGCCACGCCTTGCCCAGCCTCGGGTCGTTGGGATCGCCGTTGCGCGCGAAGGCGCCCAGGCTGGCCATCATGGCCTGCGACAGCGCCAGCCGTCCCGGCGCATTGGCCCGGCTGAACGAGATGTTGGCGAACAGCGAGGGGCCGAAGTTGCCGAAGACGAAAGGCAGGTCGAAGGCATGGGCGGCGCCGAAGATCCGGTCGAAGGGCGCAGGCAGCCCGTCCCATTCGAATTCGTAGGCCCAGAGCTCGCGCTGCTGACTCTGCAGCGCGTTCATCAGGTCGTCGCGGATGGCCGTGAACCACAGGCGGTCGAGCTCGGCCGCGCGGGCATCGAAGCCGGTGCGCGGTGCGTCCGTGGGCAGGTAGGCAGGCGGGATCCATTGCTCGATGCGGGTCCGCGGCGGCGCGTCCGGGTCATAGCGATGGGCCAGGGCGAACACGGCCGCATCGTCCAGCAACCGGCCACTGGTGCCGCCCAGGTCGGGCCGCAGCGCGAAGAGCTGGGGAAAGAGCTTGGTCTCGTCCCGCGCATGGCCGGCCAGCACGGGCACCTTCACATAGCGGCCGGCGCGCACCGCGGCGATCGGGTCCGGCGGCAGCACCCAGCCATCGGGAATGGGGTTGGACGCCGCCATGCCGCGGGCGGCCAAGCGGGTGCGAACCAGTTCGAGCAGCGTGTCGGCCGGCATGGCGCGCAGCCAGGCGGCCAGCTGCGCCGGCGCGGCGTCGCGTGCAAGCTGACGGGCCTGCCCTTCGTTCGCCGCATGACCGCCTGCAATCAGGCTTTCGACCAGCAAAGCTTCTCCGCGCGTGGCCCAGACGGACTTCGGAAGCACACCGGCGATGGCACCCCGCGGCAGCGTCGCCGCGGTGGATAGGCCGCCGCTCAGCGCCGCCACGCGATGGAACAGCGGCCGCGTGCGCGCCACCAGCATCGGCGAGACCATCAGCGCATCGACATTGACGGCGCCCGCGGACTGGCCCATCAGCGTCACCCGTTCCGGATCGCCGCCGAAGGCCGCGACGTTGCCGGCCACGAAGCCCAGCGCCTGCACGATGTCCAGCAGCGCGAAGTTGCCCGAGTCCTCCTCGCGCTGGCCGGTCTTGAGCGGCGCCGCGTCCAGGAAGCCGAAGATGCCGAGGCGGTAGTTGACGCTGACGACCACCGCGTCCTGCGAGCGCGCCAGCGCCGCGCCGTCGTACACCGGGTCGGCGGTGTAGCCGCTGATGTTGCTGCCGCCGTGGACGAAGACGATCACCGGGCGCAGCGCCGTCGGACGGGATGCGGGCGTCCAGATGTTGAGGTAGAGGCAGTCCTCCGAGCCCACGGTGCGGCCTAGCGCGGTGCCCACGGTCTCGTCGTAGCGGTTGTTCAGGCCGGGCCCGTACAGCCGCTGCGTCTGGACGCAGGCCGGGGCGAAGCGGGTGGCGTCGCGCACCGCGGTCCACGGCTGCGGCGCCTGCGGCGCGCGCCAGCGCAGCGGGCCGATGGGCGGCTGTGCATAGGGCACGCCCGTCCAGCGCCAGGTGCCGTTCCGTGTGGCGTCATCGCGCCCGGCTACCGGACCGAAGGTGGTGTCGCGCCGCAGGGGGTTGGCGCCGGGGCCCGCGTCCGTTCCGGCACACGCGGCCAGGCCGATGATGGTCGCCACGACACTCGCCAGGCGCAGCACGCGGGCCAGCGGCCCGAACCCGTGGATGACGCGGCTCATGATTCGGCCGTGATGTTGGCAGCCTTGATGATCTGCGCCCACTTGCGCGTCTCGGTGCCGATGAAGGTGCTGAAGGCCTCGGCCGTGCCGCCGCGCAGTTCCAGCCCCGCGGCCTCGGCCTTGCGCCGCACCTCGGCGTCGGCGATGGCGGCATTGATCTCGGCATTGAGCCGCTCGACCACGGGTGCCGGCGTGCCGGCCGGTGCCAGCAGGCCGTACCAGCCATAGCCCACCACCTGCGCCAGGCCCTGCTCGCGCAGCGTGGGCGCGTCGGGATAGAGCGGCGTGCGCGTCTCGTTGGCCACGCCCAGCACGCGCAGCTTGCCGGCCTGGATGTGCGGCACCGCCGTGGAGATGGCGGTGAGCGTCGCATCGATGCGCCCGGCCAGCAGCTCGGTGTAGGCCGGGGCGTCGCCGCGGTACTGCACCACGATGCCCTTGGCGCCGGCCGCGCGCAGCAGCAGTTCGGCCGTGAGGTGCGGCGCAGAACCCGCGCCGGGCGAACCGAAGGTCGCGCCCTTGGGGTTGGACTTGGCGTACTGCACGAACTCCGCCAGCGTCTTGTACGGCGCCTGCGCATTCACCACCAGGAAGAGCGGCGCGATGGCCGTGCTCCCGATGGCGGCGAAGCTCTTGTGCACGTCGTAGGGCAGGTCCTTGTAGAGCGCCTCGCCGATGGCGATGGGCGCGGCGGCATGCAGCAGCGTGTAGCCGTCGGGCGCGGCCTTGGCCACGTAGTCGTTGGCGATGCGCGTGCCGGCGCCCGCCTTGTTCTCCACCACCACGCTCTGGCCGAGGCGGCGGCCGAGGAAGTCGCCCAGCACCCGCGTGAGGATGTCGTTGGAGCCGCCCGCCCCGTAGGGCGAGACGAGCCGGATGGCCCGTGCGGGCCAGGCGTCGGCCGCGGCGGCATCGAGCTGCCAGGGCAGCGCCAGGCCGGCAGCGGCCGTGGCCAGGAAGTGGCGGCGGGGAAGGGTCTTGCTCATGTCGTTGTCTCCGTTCTTGCTTTGTCGTCGGGTCGCTCAGAGCCGCCGGATCGGCGGGTAGTTGAAGCGCAGCGCCAGGTGCGCCTCCTGCGGCTGGTAGAGGCGCAGCACCACGTAGAAGGGCTCGCCGGCCGGCGCCGGCAGCCAGTTGATGCCCGGCCCCGGGTCCTCGGCCTGCAGGCGGATCGCCAGGCTGCCGTCGGGGTCGTGCACCAGGCCCGGCGTGCGGTCGCCGATGGAATAGCGGTCGATGGGATTGGCCACGAAGAGGCAGTCGCTGCGGCGGTACACCGTGAGCGACCAGAACGCGCCCACCTGCGGCCCGCGGCCAGGGGCGAAGCGCAGTTCGTAGCGCTGGGCGCCGTCGAGCACGGCGCCTTCGGCGTCCACCTCGGCGGTGGGGTACATCGCCTCGTCCATGCCCAGCGCACCGATGAAGTTGCGCGCGATGCGGGCGCGGGTGAGCAGGTCGTCGCCCCAGTGCGTGCGCACCAGCACCGGAATGGCCCAGCCGCCGCCCAGGTCGTGCGGCTGGCCGGCGCTGCGCAGCCGCTCGTACACCACCGGCAGCGCCGCGGCCAGGGCCCCGGGCTCGAGCGGCCAGGCCAGCGCCTCGCTCTTCGGCGGCGGGTTGCCGGCCAGCGCGGCATCCACCACGCGCCGGTAGGTGGCGGCGTCGGGTACGCGGGTGTCGCGGCCGTCGATGCCCGTGTCGACACGCATGGCGGCGTCGCTGCCGTCCAGCCGCTGCATGCGCAGCGCGGCCTGCAGGCGCCGCACCTGCTGCGCGTCCGCGCCGTCGTCCTCGACCAGGATGCGGCCGATGAGCCAGACGTCGTGGCCCGGCGCCGCGATGACCTGCGTCACCTCCGGCGGGACCCTGCCCTGCCAGCCCGGGCCGTGCACCAGCGTGCGCTGCGGGCGGTTGCCGGTGGTGCGGCGACCCACGTAGGCGAAGGGGTTGGTCCAGGCATCGAGCAGGCCCAGCGTCCAGTAGCGCTCCCCCATGTCGGGCGACTCGATGAGTACAGGCCCCTCGGACAGGTCCAGCCAGGCATTGCTGTAGACCGTGTCGTTGTTGGGGCTGACCACCTCCTTGTCCTGCGGGCCGAGCCGGCGATGGGTATGGGTGAACTGGTTGACCCAGCGCCAGTGCGAGTCGCGCTCGGGCGCCGCGAACCCCTGTTGCGGATGGCGCCGGGCGGTGGTGGCGGCACGCATGCGCATCATCTCGAACAGCGGCAGGGTCTGGATCACCGCCTGCTCGGCGGCGTCCACATCGGCAAGGGGCATGGCTGGATTCATGGGGCGGTCTCCGTCTTCTTGTTCCTGCGGCGGCATCAACCGACGACGCCGTCCCGACGCAGGGCGTCGGTTTGCTCCGGCGAGAAGCCCAGGTCTGCCAGCACCGCATCGGTGTCGGCGCCCACGGCCGGCGCTGCGGGCGGCGCGGCGCGCGGGGCGTCGTCCAGCGTGTAGGGCAAGGCCAGCGTGGTGTAGCGGCTGCCATCGGCGGCGACGGCCTCGACCAGCATGCCGCTGGCCTGCACGTCGGCGCTCTGCAGCACCTGGCTGTAGCTGCGCACGGCGCCCACCACGATCTGGTTGCGGCTGAGCAGGGCCACACATTCCTCGCTGCTGAAGGCGGACAGGCACTCGCGCAGCACGGTGCGCAGTTCGGCGCGATGGCGCACCCGCTGGGCATTGCTGCAGAAGCGCGGGTCGTCGACGAGCGCCTCGCGGCCCACCACGCGGCAGAAGCGCGCCCAGTGCTCGTCGGCATAGGCAGAGAGCACGATGTGGCCGTCGCGCGTGGGCACCACCTCGGCGGCCGGCGCGTTGTGGGGCTGGCCGTCGCCGATGCGGGTTGGCTCGGGCGCGCCGCCCAGGTAGTCGCTCCAGGTGGTGGCCTGCAGGTGCAGCGCGACTTCCAGCAGCGAGGTGCGCACCGTGGCGCCCTGCCCGCTTCGCTCCCGTCCGTAGAGCGCGGCCAGCACGGCCTGTGCGCCCAGGTGCGCCGCCGCCGCATCGACGATGGGCACGCCCACCTTCTGCGGCAGGCGGTCGGGCTCGCCGGTGACGGACATCAGCCCGCTTTCGGCCTGGGCCGCGATGTCGTAGCCGGGCCGCCCGCGCGAGGGCCCCTGCATGCCGAAGCCGGAGATCGACAGATACACCAGCTGCGGATGGCGTGCGCGCACCGCATCGGGGCCGAAGCCCAGCGCCTCCACGGCGCCCGGGCGCAGGTTCTGCACCAGCACGTCGCTGGCGCCGATCAGCCGCCAGGCGACGGCGCGGCCCTCCTCGTGCTTGAGGTCCAGCGCGATGGACTGCTTGCCGCGGCTGTAGGCGCGCAGCATCGATTCGCCATAGCGGCCGATGTGGCGCGCCTGATCGCCGGCCGGCGGCTCGATCTTGATGACCTGGGCGCCCAGCTCCGCCAGCACCATGGCGGCGCCGGGACCGGCGATGTACTGGCCCATGTCGATCACGCGCACGCCCTGCAGGGGCGCCGCGGGGGGGGCCGTGTCGGATTGGCTGAAGCTCATGGGCGCCACGTTATCGGCGCCGGCCATTCTTGAAAATTCAATAATCGTGAGGTCGTGATCACTCGGCGCTATCGCCGCCCACCCCATGGACAGCCGGACCGACCACCTGGTGCGCAAGCTGCGCCTGCGCCATCTGGAACTGCTCGTCGCGCTGAGCGAGACCGCCACGATGCGCGGCGCGGCCGCCCGCCTGCACCTGAGCCAGCCGGCCCTCAGCAAGATGCTGGGCGAGGTCGAGGCCTGCTTCGGCGCGCGGCTGTTCGAGCGCAGCCATCAGGGCATGCAGCCCAATGCGCTGGGCGCGAGCGCTGCGTACCGGGCGCGGGCGGCGCTGCACGAGCTGGAGCGGGCGACCGAGGAGGTGTCTGCCCTGCAGCGCGGCGCCGTGGCCCTGCTGCGGCTCGGTGCGCCGTCGGTCACCGCCGCCGTGCCGGCCGCCGTGGCCGAGCTGCGCAGGCAGATGCCCGGGGCCGTGGTGCAGATCCGCGAGGGCCGGGTCCACGAGCTCATCCAACGCCTGCTCGCCGGCGAGCTGGACTGCGTGTTCGGCGCGGTCACGCCCGAGCTGCTCGCCAGCGACCTCACGCCGCGACTGGAGCCGGTGCTGATGCTGGAGGACGAGCTGTGCGTACTCACGGCCGGCCCGCCGCCCCGCGCCGCAACAGGCGGCCTGCGCTGGGCCGATCTGAGCGACAGCCCCTGGATGGTGCCGCCGCGCGACACATTGGTGCGGCAGGCCTTCATGACGGCCTTCCTCAACGACGCCGTGCCGCCGCCCGCGCCGGTGATCGAGGTCATGTCCTCCGTGACCATCGGCGCCCTGCTGCGGGCCGACCCGCAGCTGCTGTGCGCGGTGCGTCGGGAGCATGCGAGCGACGAGCTGGCCCGTGGCGGCGTGCGCCGGCTGGAGGTGCTGCCACGGGTGCCGTTGCCTTCCTTTGGCCTGTTCCAGCGACGGGAAGACCTGCAGCGGCCCCGGGTTCTGGGCGCGTTCGCGCAGGCCCTGCGCCGCGTGTCCGGCACGCCACCACCCGCCCGCCGCGGCGCGCGCCGGGCGAGGCCGGCCGATGCGAAATAGCCCGCCGGGCGGAGCGCCCCGTCACTAGAATTTGTGCCCGCCAGCCGTTGCACACGGCACACGCCGATCAGGGACGGCGCGGCGAGGGCCCGGCACATGGCGCGCTTCGGCGGCGACCGGGCAGGCAGGAGGATGGGGCCAGGCGCCTGCGCGTCCGGGTCAGCCACTGGTCATACCATGAGAGGACACTTGCGTCATGGACCACAAGCAGTACGCGGCCAAGCGAAAGGCAGACCGGATCGGCAAGACCATCCTGGCGGCCGTCATGGTCTTCGTGGTGGTCGTGCTGGCCGCACGCATGGTCTGAGCCGGTCGGTCGACCCGGCGCACCTCTACTCCCGGCCTGCCAACGCCGGCAACGCGCCGAGCGCCCCTGCCATTAGAATCCCGCGCTTGCCGCCGTCCACACCGCCGGTGCAACACCGGCGATCCGCGCTTGACGACAGCGCGGCACCTGTGGCGGCTCAACGTCTTCCTTCACTGCCCGTAGCTCAACTGGATAGAGCAGCTGCCTTCTAAGCAGCAGGTCGGGGGTTCGAGCCCCTCCGGGCAGGCCATCCACTCCCTCTGAACATGGGCAATCTGCCCAGGCGCTGGGAATCGGCCGCGGAAACAGGAGCGACGGCCGGTCGGTCTCGACCTCAGCCCTCGTAACGCTTGCCCAGTGCCAGCAGCTCGGACGTGCCGATCACCGCATTGAGGCCATCGAAGTCCAGCATCGACGCGCGCCATGGCTCGGTGGTCTGGTGCGCCCGCAGGCTGGCGAAGTAGCCCTGCATCGCATGCGCCAGCGCGCGCACCGTGCCGCCCGGGAAGATGACGATGCGAAAGCCCAGCCGGCCCAGCTCGTCGGCCGGCGTGATCGGCGTCTTGCCGCCTTCGACCATGTTGGCCAGCAGCGGCACGCGGCCGGCGAAGCGCTGCGCGGCCTTCGCCAGTTGCTCGGGCGTGCGCAGCGCCTCGATGAAGAGCGCGTCGACGCCGCATTCGAGGTAGGCCTCGGCCCGGTCCATGGCGGCGTCCCAGCCCTCGACGGCCAGCGCGTCGGTGCGGGCGAGGACGAGCGTGTCGGCGCTGCGGCGCGCGTCCAGCGCGGCGCGCAGCTTGCCCTGCATCTCGGCGACGGGCACCACGGTCTTGCCGTCCAGGTGGCCGCAGCGCTTGGGAAAGCCCTGGTCCTCCAGCTGGATCATGGCGGCGCCGGCGCGCTCCAGGCCGGCCACGGTGCGCTGCGTATTCAGCGCATTGCCGAAGCCGGTGTCGGCATCGACGATGACCGGCGTGCGCACCCGCTCGGTGATGTGGGCCAGCGTGTCGCAGACCTCGGTGAAGGTGGTGAGCCCGATGTCCGATCGGCCGAGCCGCGTGTAGGCGATGGAGGCGCCCGACAGGTACAGCGCCTCGAAGCCGGCCTGCTCGGCCAGCAGGGCGCTGAAGGCGTCGTAAACGCCGGGGCACAGCAGCGGTTCGGGCCGGGCCAGGCGCGCGGCCAGGCCGATGCGCCCGGAGGAGGAAGTGGAAGAGCTTGTCTCGGTCATGCAGGTGTGGAAGTGCGCAGGAAGGCCGCCATGTCGTGCGCGGCGATGTAGCCGCCCGCCACGGCGCTGAGCAGGCCGTTGCCCGACAGGTAGCCGCTGACGTGGTTGCCGGAGACGCCGCGGGCCGCGCCGCCTGCCGCCCACAGATTGGGCAGCGGCGCGCCGCCGGCGTCGAGCACGCGGGTGCGGGCATCGATGTCCAGCCCGCCCTGTGTGTGGAAGAGCGCGCCGGTCACCTTGACCGCGAAGAAGGGCGCGGCAAGACGGCGCGGCAGCCGGCGGCCGAAGGCGTCTGGCTCGCCCGGTGTCCAGGCGTCCAGGGTGGCGGCCAGCACGTCGGCGTCGCAACCGATGACCTGCGCCAGTGCGGCCACCGAATCGGCACGCCGCACGGCCCCCGCCGCCTCGGCCTCGACGAAGTCCGGAAAGCCCTGCGCCAGCGCATGCACCGGCGTGTCGAACACGGCCCAGGCGATGCCGCCGGGCTGCGCCACCACGTGCAGCGCAGCCTCGGAGTAGCCCTGCGACTCGTCGTGGAAGCGCCGGCCCTCGCGGTTGATCTGCACGCCGCCCTCGACCATCAGCGCCCAGGTCATGAGCACGCCGTGCGGCACGGCCCAGGAGCCGTGGCCCTGGTAGGCCCGCATGTCGGCCAGGCGCGCGCCCAGCGCCTCGCCCCAATGCAGCGCCGTGCCGTCGTTGCCGGTGTGGCCGCCGAAGGTCGCCTCGGCCATCTCGGGGATGAAGCGGCGCACCAGCGCGGGCGCGCCACCATAGCCGTTGCAGGCCAGCAGCAGCGCGCGGCAGCCCACGCCCTCGGTGCTGCCATCCGGCCGGCGAGCGCGCACGCCCAGCACGCGCTGCTCGCCGTCGACCACCAGCTCGGTCGCCTGCGCCTCGGTCAGCACCGGCACGCCGGCGGCCGCCAACGCGGCCTCCAGTGCCTGCTCCAGTGCCACCCCCGTGCGGGCGGACAGCGTGTGCATGCGGTGGCGGCTGTGGCCCGGATAGAGGAAGCCGGTGAGCACCTCCCACCGAAGCCCATGCCGCGATTCGAGATGGTCCAGCGCGGGCGCTATGGCCTGGGTGTAGGCGGCCACCAGGGCCGGGGCCGCCGTGCCGTGGGCCTTGCCCTGGATGTCCTCGGCAAAGCGCTCGGGACTGTCGTCGATGCCCAGTGCCTGCTGCACGCGCGTGCCGGCCGCCGGGATGAAGCCGGAAGACAGGCTGGTGGAGCCGCTGGGCTGCGCATCGCGTTCCAGCACCACGGCGTCCACGCCCAGGTCGGCCAGCAGCAGCGCGGCCGTGAGGCCGCAGGCGCCGGCACCGACGATGAGCACGTCGGTCTGCACCGGGGCCTCGAAGGCGGGCTCGACGACCACGCGGGCCGTGCTGTCCGGCGCAGCAGCAGCGCCTGCGGCACCGACCGTCATGCCAGCACCCGGGCGCCGAAGTCGGCGCTGTCCACCACATGGGCCACGGTGGCCATGTCGGCCAGGGCCGTGGCATGGGTCTCGGGCTTGAAGGCGGCGCAGCCATCGGCCACCACCCAGGTGTCGTAGTCGCGCATGTGCGCATCGCGCACCGTGCTGGCCACGCCGCCATTGGTCACGATGCCGCACACCGCCACGCGCTCGATGCCGTTCTTGCGCAGCAGCCAGTCGAGCTGGGTGTTGAAGAAGGCCGAGTACGCCACCTTGTGCACCGTGGCGTCGATGGCCGGCTGCAGCAGCTCCACATTGGCCTGGCCCCAGCTGCCGGGCGCGAAGTCGCCCTGCCGTAGAAAGGGCCGCAGCGCCAGAAGGTGCGGCGAGATCATGGGCGCGCCGCCCACGCCCGGCCACAGCGTGAACTGGCTGGCCACCACCAGGCCGCCGGCCGCGCGCACCGCCTGCGCCAGCGGCAGCACGCGTTCGGGCAGGGCCTGCGCGGCCGGGTTGGCACATCCGCCGCGGGCGTAGGCGCCGCGGGCGTCGAGGAAGTCGTTCTGCAGGTCGATGATGACCAGGGCGGTTTTCATGGCTGGCGAAGGATGAGGTTGCCCAGGGCGTCGACCACGGCCTCGAAGCCGGGTTCGAGCCACACGGTGGTGTCGGCCTGTTCGAGGATGGCCGGGCCGGCGATGCGCGCGCGCACCGGCAGCTCCAGCCGCGCATAGCGGCGTGCCTGCACCCAGTCGCCGCCGAAGTAGACCGGTTGCTCGCCCAGCGGCTCGGTGCGGCCTTCGCCGCGCGGTGCCAGCACCGACAGGTCGAACTTGGGCCGCACGCCGATGAGGGCGTAGCGCAGGTTCATCACGCGCAGGCCGATGCCGTCGAGCACGCGGCCGAACTCGGCGCGGTAGGCGGTCTCGAAGGCGGCGCGGGCGGCGTCGGCATCGAGCGCGTTGGCGCGCACCGGCACCGCCACCGTGTGGGTCTGGCCCTGGTAGAGCATGTCCAGCACCAGTTCCTCGCGCACCGATTCGAAGGCCACGCCGGCGCTGTCGAGCCGCGCGCGGCAGCGCGACTCGAAGCCGGCGCGCAGTTCGCGCAGCGCGGCGAAGTCGATGGCGGCCAGGTCCTGGTTGAGGGTCTGCACCGCGTCGTGCCGCATGTCGGCCATCACACAGCCCAGGGCCGAGGTGACGCCCGGATAGCGCGGCACGATACCGGTGACCACGCCCACCTCGCGCATCATGGCGCACACATGCAGGCCGCCACCACCGCCGAAGGGCATGTAGGCGAAGCGTCGCGGATCGTGGCCACGCTCGATGGAAACCAGCCGCATCGCGCCGGCCATCTTGGCATTGGCCACGGTGAGGATGGCCTCGGCCGCGGCCAGCACGTCCAGGCCCAGCGGCTCGGCCACGTGGCGGCGGATGGCCTCGCGGGCCTTCTCGACGTCGAGCGCGCCCAGCAGGCCGCCGCCGAGCGGGCGCTGCGCCGCGATGCGGCCCAGCAGCACGTTGGCGTCGGTCACGGTGGGCCGTTCGTTGCCGCGGCCGTAGCAGGCCGGGCCGGGCACGCTGCCGGCGGACTCGGGCCCGACCTGCAGCATGCCGCCCGCATCCACACTGGCAATGGAGCCGCCGCCGGCGCCGATGGTCTCGATCTGGATCATGGGCGAGCGCACCACCAGGCCGAAGTCGATGCTGGTCTGCGAGGCCAGGGCCGCCTGCCCGCCCGCGATGAGCGACACGTCGAAGGAGGTGCCGCCGATGTCGCCGGTGATCACGTCCGGATGGCCCGCGGCCGTGGCGATGGCCGCGCAGGCGATGACGCCCGCCGCCGGGCCGGAGAGCGCCGTGCGCACCGGCAGTTCGCCCGCCGTGCGGCGCGACATCACGCCGCCGTTGCTCTGCACGATCAGCAGCTCGCCGCCGAAGCCGCGCGCACGCAGGTCGCCGTCCAGCCGCTCCAGGTAGCGGCCGACCACCGGCTGCAGCGCCGCGTTGAGGCTGGCGGTGGAGGCGCGCTCGAACTCGCGGATCTCGGGCAGCACCTCGGCCGCCGCCGTCACATGGTCGTTGGGCCACAGCTCGCGCACCGCCGCCGCGGCGGCCTGCTCGTTGCTCGGGTTGGCATAGGTGTTGATGAAGAACACGCACACGGCCTCGCAGCCCTGCTCCAGCAGCTGGCGGGCGGCGGCGCGCACCTGGTCCAGGTCCACCGGCGTGTGCACGCGGCCGTCAGCCAGCACGCGTTCGTCCACCTCCAGGCGCAGGGCGCGCTCGATCACCGGCTCGAAGCCGCCGCGCAGGCCCCAGGTCTGGGGCCGGTCGCGCCGGCGCATCTCCAGCACGTCGCGGAAGCCGCGGGTGGTGATCAGGCCGGTGCGGGCCACCTTGCGCTCCAGCAGCGCATTGGTGCCCACGGTGGTGCCGTGGATGATGGTGGCCAGGCTCTGTGCGCCGCGGTCGTCCACCCGCGCGATGCCGTTCATGAAGCCCACCGACTCTTCGCCGCGGGTGGAGGGCACCTTGACGATCTCGGCGGTGCCGGCGGCCTCGTCGAGCACGAAGAGGTCGGTGAAGGTGCCGCCGACGTCCACGCCGACGACACGGGTGCGCGCGTCGCTCATTGCTGTTCTCCCGGGTTGGCCGCGTCGGCCAGGTAGCCGCGGCGGGCGTCCACCGCGCGTTCGTCGGCGCCGCGCGCCTCGGGCGGGCCCCAGCCGCCACCACCGGGGGTTTCGAGCCGCACGCGGTCGCCGCGCTCCAGGGTGATGCCCAGCATCTTCGACACCATGGGCGGCGTGTGCCACGCGCCCTGCGAATGCCAGCTGAAGCGGTTGGCCTGCGCGTCGCCGCCACCGGCGATGCCCTTGGGCGCGGACTTGCCGCGCTCGCCGAAGATGAAGGCCTGGGCCTGGCGCTCCAGCAGTTCGATTTCATAGATGGCGCCCAGGCCGCCGCGGTGCGTGCCGTCGCCACCCGAACCGGGGCGCAGCGCCCATTCGGTGAAGCGCACCGGGTAGGCGGCCTCCAGGATCTCCAGCGGCGGAATGGTGGCCGTGGAGATCGGCGCGTTGCCGTGGTTGAGGCCGTCGCCGCCCGCATGGGCGCCGTGACCGCCGCCGAAGAAGCTGAACATCACCCAGCGCTGGCCGCTGCGCGCGCCCTCGCTGCGGTGGCCGGCGATGGACAGCGCATTGATGGTGCCGTAGGCCTGCGCCACGGCGCGGCGCGGATCGGCCTGCGCCGCGGCGCTGAAGATGACGTCGATCATGCGCAGGATGGTCTCGGTGTAGCCGCCCACCGGCCGCGGACGCTGCGCCGTGATGACCAGGCCTTCGGGCATGACGAACTCCACCGCGTCGAGCACGCCGGCATTGGCCGGCACCTCGGGGAACAGGTGCTTGAGTGCCACGTAGCAGGCCGCCACCGCGGTGGCGCGCGAGATGTTGACGGGGCCCTGGCACTGCGGCGAGCTGCGCGAGAAATCGAGCACCAGCCGTTCGCCCTGCACCGTCATGTCCAGCGCGATGGTGAGGGGTTCGTCGACCACGCCATCGTTGTCGAGCACGTCCGAGAAGCGATAGACGCCGTCGGGCAGCGAGGCGATCTGCGCCCGCATCAGCCGGCGGGCCCGCTCGCGCAGCGCCTGCAGGGCCTGCAGCACCACGGCGTCGCCATAGGCGTCGAGCAGTTCGGCCAGGCGGCGCGCGCCCAGCTCCAGCGCGGCCAGCTGGCCGTTGAGGTCGCCCCACAGGCTGTCGGGCAGCCGGGTGTTGGCGCGCAGGATGGCCAGCACGTCGGGGTTGATCTGTCCGCCCTGCACGATGCGCACCGGCGGGATCTGCACCGCCTCCTGCCAGCATTCGGTGGCGGCCGGGTTGTAGTTGCCCGGCACCGCGCCGCCCACATCGTGCCAGTGCGCGGCCGAGGCCAGGAAGCACAGCAGCCGGCCGTCGCGGAACACCGGGCGCACCAGCTTGAAGTCGTTGGCATGGGTGCCGCCCTCGTAGGGGTCGTTGAACAGCCAGACCTCGCCTTCGCGCATGCCGCCCAGGGCGTCGGCCGCGCGCTTGGCGGCGCGCACGGCGAAAGCCATCGCGCCCACGAACACCGGCAGGCCCGACTTGCCCTGCACCAGCGTGTCGCCGCTGTCGCCGTCGTACAGGCCATGGCAGGCGTCGTGCGCCTCGGCAATGATGGGATTGAACGCGCTGCGGTAGAGCGTCGCGTCCATCTCGTCGGCGATCTGCTCGAGTCGCCCCTTGAGCACCGCCAGCGTGACGGGATCGAGTGTGGCTTCAGACATGGGATTCCTTGGAGAAGCGTTGCTTGAGTTCGTTGAGCAGGCCGCCCGCGCGCACCCGCGCCATCAGGAAGGCGGGCACGGGGTCGCAGGCGAGCACGCGGCCGTCGGCGGCGCGCACCCGGGGCCGGTCGGGGTCGTCCACGGTCAGGCCGATGCGCTCGCCCTCCTGCAGCGCGTCCACGTCGGCACAGGTGAGCAGCAGCAGGCCGACGTTGAAGGCATTGCGGAAGTACAGGCCGCTGTAGCTGGGCGCGATGACGGCGCGCACGCCCAGGGCCACGAGCACGGACGCGGCCTGCTCGCGCGAGGAGCCGATGCCGAAGCCCGGCCCGGCCACCACCACGTCGCCGGGGCGCACCTGGGCGGCGAACTCGGGCCGCATCGATTCGAGGCAATGGCGTGCGATGACGTCCATGCCGAACTTCATGGCATGGCCGGGGGCCAGGGCGTCGGTGTCGACGTTGGCGCCCAGGCGCCACACGCGGTGGCCGGCCGGCGCTTCGTTGTTGTCAGGCAGAGGAAGCTGGGTCATGACGGGGTGCCCGGCGATGTCGATGCGGCTTCGGAGCCCGGCGCCTGCACCAGCACATCGCGCGGATCGGTGATGCGCCCGCGCAGCGCCGAGGCCGCCACGGTGTAGGGCGAGGCCAGGAACACCTCGGCCTGCGCCGAGCCCATGCGGCCCTTGAAGTTGCGCGCCGTGCTGGAGATGACCCGCGTCGCGCCCTGGATGGCCTGGCCGTAGCCGGCGCAGGCGCCGCAGGCGCTGGGCAGCAGTTCGGCGCCCGCATCGCGCAGGACCCGGGCCACGCCCATGGCCTCGGCGCGCTGCCAGTCGTGCACGCTGGCCGGTGCCACCAGCAGCCGCATGCCGGAGGCGATGCGACGGCCGGCCAGCACGCGGGCGGCGGCCTGCAGGTCCTCCAGCTTGGCGCCGGTGCAGGCGCCGATGTAGGCCAGCTGCACCGGCTCGTCCGCCACGGCTTCGACCGTGCGGCCGTTCTGCGGGCTGTGGGGCAACGCCACCATGGGCACCAGCTCGCGCGCGTCGAAGTCGTGGTCGATGCAGGCGGCGCCCTCGTCGGTCTGCCAGCGGGCGAGGTCTTCGTCGCTCACCGTCACGCCCACGTCGCGCAGCCAGGCGGCGGTGGTGGCATCGGGCGCCACCAGGCCTGCCTGCGCGCCCAGCTCGGCGCTCAGGTTGGACAGCGTCATGCGCTCGGCCATCGACAGGCCGCGCACCGTGTCGCCCGCGAACTCCACCGCCTGGTAGTCGCCGCCGTTCATGCCCAGGCGGCCGATCATGTGCAGCATCATGTCCTTGGCGCACACGCCGTCGGCCAGGCGGCCCTGCCAGCGCATGCGCAGGGTGCGCGGCACCTTGACCCAGATCTCGCCGGTGACCACCACGCCCAGCATCTCGGTGCTGCCGATGCCGAACATGTAGCTGCCGAAGGCACCGCCGGTGGGCGAGTGCGAATCGCCGCCGACGCAGAACAGGCCCGGGCGCAGGTGCCCCTTCTGCGGCAGCACCACATGGCAGATGCCCTGGCTGTCGTGCACATGGGGCAGGCCCTGCTCGGCCGCCCAATCGCGCGCGATGCGCACGATGCGCCGCGCATCGTCGTCGGCTTCGGGCACGAAGTGGTCCATGACCAGCACCACACGGGACGGATCCCAGATGCGCGCGCCCAGCTCCTCCAGCATCGGCTTGAGCCGGCGCGGGCCGGAGGAGTCATGGAACATGGCCAGGTCCACGCGGCAATTGACTATCTCGCCTTCGCGCACCGCGGGCACGCCGGCGGCGTGCGCGATGAGCTTCTGCGCCAAGGTCTGGGGGGTACTCATGTCAGACCCCCAGGTAGGCGCGGCGCAGGGCGTCGGAATTGAGCAACTCTTCCGGCCGACCGGAGAAGCGCATGCTGCCGTTCTCGATCACGTAGGCGCGGTCGGCCATCTCCAGCGCCTGGCCCACGTTCTGCTCCACCAGCAAGATGGCCAGGCCCTCGCCGCGCAGGCGGCCGATGAGCGAGAACATCTCCTCCACCAGCAGCGGCGACAGGCCGAGCGAAGGCTCGTCCAGGATCAAGAGCTCGGGCTCGGCCATCAGGCCACGGCCGATGGCCAGCATCTGCTGCTCGCCGCCGCTCATGGTGCCGGCCAGCTGCGCGGTGCGCTCCTTGAGCCGCGGGAAGATGCCGAACACCTTCTCCAGGTTCTGCGCGCGGCGCGCCCGGGCGCGGGTGAAGGAGCCCAGCTCCAGGTTCTCCATCACGCTCAGGTTGGGAAAGATCTTGCGGCCCTCGGGCACCTGGATCAGGCCCGCACGCACCACCTCGCGGTAGTGCGCACCGCCCAGCTCCACGCCGTTGAAGCGCACCGAGCCCGACCAGGGCTTCACCAGCCCGCACAGCGTGTGGTTGAAGGTGGTCTTGCCGGCGCCGTTGCTGCCCAGCAGGGCCACCATTTCGCCGCGGGCGACCTGCAGGTCCACGCCGCGCAGCACCTCGATGCGGCCATAGCCGCCGCGCAGGCCGCGCACGTCGAGCAGGGTCTCTGCGGCGGTCGTTCCCGCGTCACGCACGACCTGCGTCTCGATTGCCTGTGCACTCATGCCTGCACCTCCGCCTGCGCCGCCATGCCGCGCTGCAGGCGGGCGGCCGTGCCATGGCCCAGGTAGGCCTCGACGACCTTGGGGTCGCGCGTGACGACCTGCGGCGGCCCCTCGGCGATCAGCTCGCCCTGGGCCAGCACCCACACATGCTCGGCCAGGTTCATCACGGCCTGCATCACATGCTCGATCATGAGGACGGTGACGCCCTCCTCGCGGATGGCGCGCACCACGGGCAGCATCTCGGCGATCTCCTGCGGATTGAGGCCGGCCAGCACCTCGTCGAGCAGCAGCAGGCGCGGCCGCGTGGCCAGGGCCCGCGCCAGCTCCAGCCGCTTGCGGCCGGCCACGGTCAGGTCGGAGGCCGGCTTGTCCAGCTGCGGCCCCAGGCCCACACGCTGGGCTACGGCCTCGGCGCTGGCCAGGGCCTCGCGCCGGTTGGCATGGTGCAGGTGGGCGCCGACCGCGATGTTCTCGCGCACGGTCTGCGCGGCGAAGGGCTGCACGATCTGGAAGGTGCGGCCCATGCCCATGCGGGCATTGAGGTGCGGCGCCTGGCCGGTGATGTCGCGCCCACCGAGGCGCACGCGGCCGGTGTCCGGGCGCTGGAAGCCCGACATCAGCGAGAACAGTGTGGTCTTGCCGGCGCCGTTGGGGCCGATCAGCGCGGTGAGCGAGCCTGCCGGCACCGCCAGCGAGACCTCGCGCACGGCGCGCAGGCCGCCGAAGGTCTTGGAGACGCCCTCGACTTCGAGCAGATGATCAGCCACCGCGGCCTCCCTTCCAGAGCCGGCGCACGTTCTGCCCCACGCCGGCGATGCCGCGCGGCAGGAACATCACGATCAGCACCAGCACGCAGCCATAGATGACCATGTTGATGCCCGGCAGTTCGCCGAACAGGTTGCGGGTCAGGTCCGCCAGCACATGCAGCGCGAAGGCGCCCAGCAGCGGACCCCACACCGTGCCCATGCCGCCCACGATGGCCGCCACCAGGGCCTCCACCGACGACGTGGAGCCGAAGGCGATGCCCGGGTCGATGTACTGGAACACCTGGACGTAGAAAGCGCCCGCCATCCCCATGAAACCACCCGACAGCACGATGGCGCCTAGCTTGACGCGCAGCGGGTCGACCCCGGCCGCGCGGGCCGCGTCCTCGTTGTCGCGCACCGCCTGCAGGTAGGCGCCGAAGCGCGAGTGCCGCAGCCAGGCGCTGACCAGCAGGGCCACCACCACCATGGCGAGGATCACGTACAGGTAGCCCACCCGCGAGCCGAACTGCATGTTGGCCACCGACTCGCGCAGCGGCACCATCAGGCCGACCCCGGCCCCGGTGAAGGGCAGCGACAGCGCCAGGATGCGGCACACCTCGGCGAAGGCCAGCGTGACCAGCGCGAAGTACGAGCCCTTGAGGCCGTAGCGGAAGCTCAGCGCCCCCACGACCAGGCCCACCAGCGCCGAGACACCGGCCGCCGCCACCAGCGCCACCCAGGGGTTGAAGCCCCACTGCAGCTGCGCGATGGCCTGCACGTAGGCACCGAAGCCGAAGAACAGTGCATGGCCGAAGGAGAACTGTCCGCCGAAGCCGCCCAGGATGTTCCAGGCCTGCGCCAGCAGCCCGGCATACAGCGCCATCATGACGAAGTTGAGCCAGACCCCTGAGGTGGTCACGAGCGGGATGGCGCCCACCACGAGGGCGAACACCACGATGAGAAGAACCGATTTCATGCCTTGCTTCCGAAGAGGCCCTGGGGACGGAACAGCAGCACCGCGATGAAGATGAGGAAGATGCCGATCTGCCCCAGCGACTCGCCCAGGAAGAGGCCACCCAGCGACTCGACCACGCCGATCAGCAGCCCGCCCACGAGTGCCCCCGTGAAGCTGCCCATGCCGCCCAGCACGACGATGGTGAAGGCCACGAGCACGAAGCCGCCGCCCACCTGCGGGTTGACGTAGTAGGCCGGCAGCAGGAAGCAGGCCGCCGCGCCCAGGCAGGCCAGACCGATGCCGAAGCTCATGGCGTAGACATGGTCGACGTCGATGCCCATGAGGCGCGCGCCCTGCTTCTCCTTGGCCACGGCGCGGATCGCGCGGCCCAGGTCGGTGGCCTTGACGATCCACAGCAGCACGGCCGCCCCGGCCAGCGCACCGCCGAAGGCGATGAGCTTGGGCAGCGCGATGAAGGCCGGGCCGATCTGCAGCGTGGTCAGCGTGTAGGGCGTGTCGATGGTGCGCGTGTCGGAGCGGAAGAACAGCAGCGCCAGGTTCTCCATCACGATCGACAGGCCCAGCGTGACCAGCAGGATGTTCTCGTCCTTGCCGTGGCTGGCGCGGTTGATGATGCCGCGCTGCAATGCGTAGCCCAGCGCGAACATGCCTGCCACCACCAGCGGCAGTGCCAGGTAGGGGTCGATGCCGAACTGCGCGCGCAGCCAGTACACGGCATAGAGCGCCAGCATCAGCGAGGCCCCGTGCGCGAAGTTGATGATGTGCAGCACGCCATAGATCAGCGTGAGCCCCAGGGCGATGAGGGCGTACACCGCCCCGGTGGTGAGTCCGTTCAGCACGGACGGCACCACGATCGACAGATCGAACATGTGGAAGAGGACCCGTGGCGGTGCCGTTCAGGCCTTGAGCGGGAACAGGGGCTCGACCTCGCGGTATTCGCGCGGGATGATGACCTTGATGTCCTTGTTGATGACCTGCGTCATCAGCGGGCGGCCGCCCTGGTTCTGCCCGTTGACGAACTTGGTGGGGCCATAGGGCATGAAGTGGTCGGAGAAGGTGCTCTTCTCCAGCGCGTCGATCAGCGCTGCGCGCTCGCTGGACTTGGCCCGCTCCAGCGCATCGGCCAGCAGCATCATGCTGGTGTAGGTCATGAACAGCTCATAGCTGAAGTACAGCTTCTGGGCCTCGGCCCGCTTCTTCAGCGCCTGGGCGCGTGCGTCCTTGGGGTTGAACCAGTGGTTGCAGTCGATGATGCCGTGCGAGGCATCGGGGAACTCCTGCACGAACTTGTAGCTCGACGCCGCGCCCCCCAGCACCGAGTAGATGGCCTTGGGCACCACGCGCTGCTGCTGCATGGTGCGCACCAGCAGTGCGTATTCGTTGTAGTAGTTGGCCGGGATCACGATGTCCGGGTTGACGGACTTGATGCGCAGCACGATGTTGTTGAAGTCGCGCGTGGGGTTGGCGTGCTTGATGACTTCCTTCACCTCGAAGCCGAAGCCCGGCAGCTCGCGCGACAGCAGGTTGGCCGTGCCGGTGCCGAAGAGCGACTCCTCGTGGATGATCATCACGGTCTTGGCCGGCTTGCCCGCCACGCTGTTGAGCACGTGCAGGTTGGCCATGGCCAGGTCGGTCACGGCCTTGTAGCCCGGGCCGAAGCGGAAGGTGTTCTTCAGGCCGCGCTCGACGATCTGGTCGGCCACGCCCACGTCCACGATGTGCGGCAGGTTGTACTTGGCGGCGGCCTGCGTGGTGGCCAGGCAGATGGCCGAGGCGAAGGCGCCGACCACGGCGGACACGCCAGCCTCGTTCATCTTCTCGACCTCGGCCGCGCCGGCCTGCGGCTGCGACTGGGCGTCGCCCAGCAGGGCTTCAAGGCGCGCACCGCCGAGCGACTTGATGCCGCCGGCCTTGTTGATGTCCTCGATGGCCATGAGCGCGCCGGCCCGGCATTGCTGGCCCGAATAGGCGAGCGCCCCGGTGACCGGGTGCAGCACGCCGACCTTGATGCTGCGCGGCTGGGCGCCACCGATGGTCGGCAGGGCCAGGGCGGATGCGGCGGCCGCCGACTGGGCGATGAACTGGCGACGGTTGCGGGTGGTCTGGGTCACGGCGAACTCCTTCGTGGGTCGATGTCAGGAAAAGCGGGCGGAAGCGTCCTTGCTGACCCACACCTTGGCGTCGATGTCGCCAACGCGGGACAGCTCCATCTGGTACTCGTAGCGGTCAGGCCGGTACAGGCCGTGCAGCCACTGCACGGGCCGGTCGTCCACGTCGTAGATGAGGCGGCGCACGGCCAGCAGCGCCGTGCCGACCGACACGTCGAGGTGCTCGGCCGTGTGGGCGTCGGCCAGCCGGGCCGAGATGCTCTGGTGGGCCCGACCCACGCGCACGCCCGACTCCTCCAGCAGCAGCAGGATGGGCTTGCGCGCCAGCTCGCGGCGGCCGAAGCCCTGCGCCAGCGCCTGGGGCACGTAGGTGGTGATGAGCGACAGCGGCCCTTCGCGCGTGCTGCGCACCCGCACCGCCTTCTGCACCTCGGCCCCGATCGGAATGCCCAGTGCCTGCGCCACCGCCTCGGAGGCGGTGATGCCCGCCACATCGAGCACCTTCACCGAGGTCTTCAGGCCCATGGTGACGAGGTTCTCGAGCAGGCCGGTGAGCGGCGTGCGGTCGGGTGCGGCGACGGAGGCATTGGCCGTCGTGGGCCGGGTGCCGCGGCCGGGTTCGCGCTTGATCAGGCCCTCGTCGGACAGCCGCTCCAGCGCCTTGCGCACCGTGACCCGCGACACCTCGAACTGCTCCATCAGGGCATGTTCGCCCGGCAGTCCCGCTTCGAAAGCGCCCTCCTCCAGCTGCTGCCGGAGCACGAGGTAGATGCGGTGGTACTTGGGAAGCGGCAGCGCCGAGGACATGGGAAATGATCGTAGGATCCGTTTTATTGTTCTGTCAATAAGACATTTCAAGGCGAGGCTTCGGGCTTTGGCGCGGCCGACGATGGGCGACGTGGAGGCCCGGCCGGCATGCAGGAGTCATGCCCGCAATCCAGGCAGCGGCGGGGCGGGATCCGTGCATCCGTCCACCCCTGGCCCGTGCGATGAACCTTGCGGCTCCCCATGCCGGGGCATCGCGCACGCGCTTGGGGCGCATTGCGCGGATGGGCGAGAGGATCGATGTGCGGTACGTCAGGGCTGCTGGGAACCGCGGCCGAAGCCTCAGACCGCCTCGATGTCGTCGCGCGTGTGGGCCCGGCTGCCCGACACCGGATTCGGGTAGTGGAAGCGGGGCACGAAGGCCGCGGGATAGGGCTCGTAGTCCACCGTGGGCGGCAGGTCGGGCTGGTGCCGCAGGCGCAGGTCGCCCTGGGGTGAGCGTGCCTTCGCCCAGCCCTCGTCGAAGGGCGTGTGGTAGGTGCGGTAGAAGTGCAGGCGGTGCAGCTTCCACACGCCGCCTTCCTTGCGGTAGCGGATCTCGTAGGGGCCCTCGCCCCACGTCGCCTTGGCGCCGAACTCGGCGATCTGCATGAAGCAGCGCCACCGGCCGCTGGCGCCAAGGCCGTCCTCGTCCAGGTGCACGATGCCCTGCACGATCAGGTGGTTGTAGAGGCGCCCCCACACCAGCCCGTTCTCGTCGCTCATGGCCGGGCCCTTGCCCAGGATGTCGCGGAACAGCTGCGCGGCACGGTCGCGGCCGACGTACACGCCAAGGGCCGAGATCTCCACGCTGCAGTCCTCGGTGAACAGGTCGATGATCTCGGACCAGAGCGCCTTGTCGAGGTAGTAGCCGTACATGCGGGTGAGGCGCTCGATGGCCTCGGTGTCTTCGGCGCGGGCAATGCGCCGCTCCAGCAGGTCGATGCGACGTTGCAGGGCTTCGAGGTCTTGGTTCACGGAATGCGTCATGGGGTCAGTTTGAAAGTCAATCCAGCCGCACACCCGTCTGCCGGATGATGCGGCCCCAGGCCTGGTAGTCGTCGCTGACGATGCGGCGGAATTCCTCGACGCTGGTGCCCGTCAGCTCCAGGCCGAGCGGCTCGAACTGCGCCTTGATCTCCGGCGCGCGGATCGCCGCCACCAGCGCCGCATTGAGCCTGGCGAGCACGTCGGGCGGCAGGCCCGCAGGCCCGAAGAAGCCCATCCAGCCGGCCACGTCCAGCGCCGGAAAGCCCTGCTCGCGGCCCGTCTGCACGTCCGGCAGTTCGCGGATGCGCGTCGGCCCTGTCACCGCCAGCACCTTGAGCCGGCCGCTGCGCAGGTGCGGCAGCGAGGTCGTCGGCGAATCGAACTGCACCTGGATGAAGCCGCCCAGCAGATCGCGCATCGCATCGGCCGAGCCCTTGTAGGGCACATGGTTCAGCCGCGCACCGTACTGCTGGTTGAGCATCTCGATGTAGAGGTGCCCGTTGGTGCCCGGCCCGGGCGAGCCGGCCGGCACCGGCTGGGCCGCGTCGCGACTGAGCTGGATCAGCGACTTGAGGTCGTTCGCCGGCACCGAGGGATGGGCCACCAGCACGCCGCCATTGCGGTAGATCTGCGTGATGGGCGTGAAGTCCTTGAACGGGTCGTAGGGCGGCTTGGCGAACATGTGCGGCACCTGCGTGTGCGTCGTGTTCAGGCCCAGGAAGAGCGTGTGGCCGTCCGCGGGCGCACGCGCCACGGCCAGTGCGGCGGGCACGCTCGCGCCGCCCGGCTTGCTCTCCACGATGACGGGCACGTTGTCCAGTTGCGCACTCAGGTGGGCGCCGAGTGCGCGACCCAGGATGTCGGCCGGCCCGCCCGGTGGCGCTGGAATGACGATGCGGATCGGGCGCCCCGCAATGGGGAAGCCCTGCGCGAAGGCCCAGCGGGGCGAGCAGGCGGCCAGCGCGAGGCCGCCGGCGAGGAAGGCGCGCCGATGCGGCGCAGCAGCGGTGGGGTCAGGCATGCACGATGTCTCCGTGTTCTTTTCTTGGTGCCGGGATCGTAGGCAGCCCATCTCCCGCTTGCCATCGACAAATCGGCCCCGCCATCAACCGCTGGTTAACATCCTCCGATGACCTTGCCGATCTCGCTGGCACGGCGCCTTCGCTTCCATCAACTCGAACTCGTTGTGGCGCTCGTGCAGTCGGGCAATCTGGGCGTGGCCGCGCAGCAGCTGCATGTGACCCGGGCTGCGCTCAGCAAGTCGCTGCGCGAGCTGGAGTCGGCGCTCGGCATCCAGCTGTTCGATCGCTCGTCGGCTGGCATGACGCCGACCGCGGCGGGCCTGAAGATGGCCCGCCATGCGCGCCTGCTGCTGGGCGAGCTGGATTCATTGCGGCGCGACATGGCCGACACCTCGCCCGCACAGACGCCGCTGCTGCGTCTGGGCATGCCGCCCTTCATCGCCGCCCATGTGGCGCCCGACGTACTCGCGCGACTGCGCGCCGCGGCGCCGCCGCCGGGGCCGCTGGTTCAGGTGCATGAGGGGCGCCTCCATGCGCTGATCGAGCTGCTGCTGCGCGGCGACATCGATGCCGTGCTCGCGCTCTATGCGCCGCAGGCAGTCGCGGGCCTGGACCTGGGCATGCTCTCGCTGCAGGCCTGCGGCGAGGTGCAGATGGTGGTCGTCGCCGCCCGCGGGCTTCGGCTGCCGGGGCGCAGGCCCTACGACTGGGAGGCGCTGGGCACCCTGCCGTGGATCCTGCCCCACACGGGCACGCACCTGCGCACCTCGGTGGACCAGATGTTCAAGGCCGGCGGTCAGGCGGCGCCTGTGCCGACCATCGAATCGAACTCGCTGGAAGCCAACGTGCAGTTCGCCGTGGCGGGCCTGGGCCTGGCCGTGGTGCCTGCACAGGCGGCCGAGGCCGAGATCGCGGCGGGTCGGCTGCGCATCGTGCGCACGCGCCAGCCGCTGCCCGCCACGCAGCTCGTGCTCATGGTCCGCAAGGTGGCGACGCTGTACGTGGATGTGCTCGACCGGCTGGCCGAGGCGCTGCGCCTGTCGCGCTGAGGCTGCCGGTCGGTGCAGGTCGCAGGCCTGTTGCGCGGCTAGTCCTTGCGCACGGCCCGCAGTGCTGGCAGGTCCTGAAGCAGCCCGATCTGCCCCGCCTCGGCGGCGATGCCCGACGCTGCCGCCTGCAGGGCGGGCATGTGGCGTTCGACCATCTGCTCGGCCGTCGCCGCCTTGCGGTTCCAGTTGACGTTGAGCGCCCCCAGCACGCACCCCTGCGCCACGATGGGCAGGGCCAGGGCCTGCAGGCCATCGTCGCGCGCCGGCAGCGCATGGCCGCCGCCCCGGTACAGCGGGTGCCGCAGCGCCCATCCGCGCTGCCAGGACAGGCGCAGATGCTGCGCAAGGTCGTTCAGCGCCGCCACCATGGTGTTGTGCAGGTCCGCACCGCCCCGGGCCCGACGGATCAGCGCCTGCTGCTGAGCCGAAGGCAACGCACACAGAAAGGCGATGCCCGAGGCCGAGCCCAGCAGGTTCACACGCACGCGGCCCCTCCGGCGGGGCACATAGAAGGGGCTCTGGCGCAGGCTCGATTCCAGCACGGTCATGAAGTCGTCTTCGCCGCGGTGCACGAGCAGGTCCGACGGCCACTCGATCTGCTGACAGAGCCGGTCCAGCCAGGGCGCGGCCACGTCGGCCAGCCGGTCCAGCGGCTGGATGCTCGCGCCGAGCGCGTGCAACTGCACGCTGTTGCGGTAGCGCTGATCGGCCATGCTGCGGCTGACGGCATTGAGGCCCATCAGCGTCTTGAGCAGGCGCAGCAGGGTCGGGCCGGACAGGCCGGTCGCCCGCTGCAGCTCGACCAGCGTGGCACCCTCGGGAAAGCGCTGGATGGCGCGCAGCACCTCAAAGGCGCGCTCCACTGCGCGGATGGTCTTGATGCTGTCCATGAATTACACCCAGTGTAAGAAGCGCGCATTTCGCTAGGGCACCGGGGCAGGCGCCCTTAACGTCGCAGCCCAGGAGACAAGACCCGCCCATGACCCATTCCACTGCCGCGTTCCATCGGCGCGCTTTGCTGCGCCTCGGCGCCCTCGCCCTTCTGCCCACCGGCCTCGCTGCCGCCATGGCCCAGGAGGCCCCGGCAGGCGCCGCGCCGCGGCTGAAGCTGGCCACCATCACCACCGGCTTCGCGACCGGCGGCTCCGCGGACGTGACCGCCCGGCTGCTCGCAGACCACATGCGTGGCCGCCATGCCGAGACGGTGATCGTCGACAACCGCGTGGGCGCAAGCGGCCGGCTGGCGGTCGAGCATGTGAAGTCGGCACCGCCCGACGGCAGCAGCCTGCTGGTCAGCCCCAGCGGGATGATGGTGCTGTTCCCCCACATCTACCGCAACCTGCGCTACGACCCGATGAAGGACGTGGTGCCGGTGACGCCGCTGGCGCGCTTTCCCTTCGTGCTGGCCATCAGCGAGCGGGTCCCGGCCGATGTCCGCACCCTGGCGCAGTTCATTGCCTGGTGCAAGGCCAACCCCAAGGAGGCCTCCTTCGGCTCGCCTGGCGCGGGCACCAGTGCGCACTTCTCCGGCATCCTGCTGGGCCGGCTGGCCGGCATGGACTTCACCCACGCAGCGTATCGCGGCATGGCGCCGCTGGTGCAGGACCTGATGGGCGGCCAGATCGCCGCGGGCGTGCTGACGCCGGCCGACGCGTTGCCGCTGATGTCCTCGGGCCGGCTGCGCCTGATCGCCACCACGGGCACGCAGCGCTTCCGCTTCCTGCCCGCGGTGCCGACCTATGCCGAGTCGGGCTTCCCCGACATCGTCATCGAGGAGTCGTATTCGCTCTATGCGCCGGCCGGCGTGCCGGCCGAGATGGTGGCGTCGCTGGCGCAGTCCACCCACCAGATGCTGGCCCTGCCGCAGACCCAGGCGCGTTTCGCGCAGATGGGGCTGGAGGTGGCGCCCCAGAGCCCCGCGCGCTTCCGCGCCGACCTTCAGGCCCTGCATACCCGCTGGGGCGAGATCGTGCGCACCTCCGGCTTCACGCCGACCGACTGAGCCCCCGCCTTTTCGCCCAGCGCTCTCGCACGGCTCGGCGCACGCAAGCGCCGCTGCCGGGCCGCGGCATCGGCGGCCGGAGCCCTTCTTCCTTTTCCTTCGAATGATTGCTGCCATGAGCCCCCAGAACATTTCCTGCCCCACGATCGACGGCATCCCCGTCATCGCCGATGCCGACGTGGTCGTGATCGGCGCCGGCCCCGGCGGTTTTGCCGCGGCGCTTCGCGCACGCCGTGAAGGCTGCAGCGTGGTCATCGTCGAGAAGTTCGACATGCCCGGCGGCGTGCACACCAGCGGACTGCAAGGCGCAGCGAATGCGGGCGTGGGCGGCATCCACAGCGAGCTGATGGCGCGCTTAGACCGCGAAGGCTGCCTCTACACCGCCGACGAGAAGAGCCTGCCCGACTGGGCCGGCAACCCGCTCGCGCACTACGACTACTACCTGCCGCCCGGCAGCGCCTTCCAGCGCACCTCCTTCAATCCGGACGGGGCCGGCAACGTCATGCTGCGCATGCTCGACGAGGCTGGCGTGCAGGCCCTCTACGGCGCGGCCTTCGTCGATGTCGTCATGGCGGCCGAGGGCGACGGCCGGCGCATCACCCATGCCATCGTGGAGACGGTCGAGGGCCGCCGCGCCATCGCCGGCCGGCTCTTCGTCGAAGGCACCGGCACGTCCGAGGTGGTCGCACGCGCCGGTGCGCCATTCGTGCGCGGCGGCGGCCGCCAGCCCGAGACGGTGGCCCACGACGGCCAGTCGCGGCCCGTGCCCGGCGGCCTGCTGTGGATCATGGGCGGCATCGACTTCGCCCGCACCGCCGCCTACCAGAAGACCGCGGACGACCCGCGGCTGGAGCGCCTCATCGCCCGTGCCCGTGCGGCCGGCGACATCCCGCCCGAGCTTTACCGGCCCCGGCTCGCCGACAAGGGCGTGTATGGCGACCACTACATCGGCCATCCGACGGTGGACATGAGCCCGATCCAGGGGCCGGGCACCTTCATCCTGTGGCAGAACGTGCCATACGAATGGGCGCTGCACATGGACGACGATGCCGAGCATGCCTCGCGCGCCAAGCGCGAGCTGCGCCGGCTGATCGATGCCGAGGCCCAGTTCCTGCGCAAGTACGTGCCCGGTTTCGAGAACGCCTTCATCGCCCATGTGGGCCGCTACGTGGGCGTGCGCGATGGGCGCCATCCGCTGGGCGAGTACGTGTTCTCGATGGACGACGCACGCGAGGAGCGCCGCTTCGCCGACGCCGTCACGCGGCCGATGACCAAGACCTTCTTCTGGGATGCGTACGCCAAGTACAGCTTCGAGGTGCCCTACCGCTGCTTCCTGCCGCGCGAGGTGAACAACCTGCTGCTCACCGGCGCTTCGCTGTCCTTCACCTTCGAGACCATCTTCATGGTGATGCGCAACTTTCCCTGGTGCACGCAGACGGGCGAGGTCGCCGGCCTGGCGGCGGCGCGCTGCATCCGCGAAGGCGTGGGCCCGAAGCAACTGGCGTGGACCGAGCCGCTGTTCTGAACCCATCCACCGCGCCACCGCCGAAGAACAAAGGAGACTGACCCATGCCCACACGACGACAGGTCCTGCAGGCCGCCACGGCCGCCGCCACCACCGCCACCCTGGGGGCACCGCGGCCCGGGCGTGCGGCCGCGCCATTGCCCGACACCGTCCGCATCATCGTGGTCGTGCCGCCGGGCGCGAGCATGGACAACGTGGCGCGGCTGGTCGCCGAGCGGCTCAAGCCCGTGCTGAACCGCCAGGTGCTGGTCGACTACAAGCCCGGCGCCACCGGCCTGGTCGCCAGCCAGTACCTCAAGACCACCGAGCCCGACGGCGGGACGGTGATGTTCGCGCCCATCGCGGTGGCGGCCTTCTTTCCCTTCCTGTACAGCCGGCTGCCCTACGACCCCGAGACCGACCTGGTGCCGGTATGCGACGGCGTGCACATTCCGCATGCGCTGGTCGTGCCGACCGCCGGGCCGCGCACGCTGGCCGCCTTCCTGGACCAGGCGCGCGCCGATCCGCTGCGCGCCAGCGTCGGCACCTCCAGCATGGGCAGCGTGGGCGCGCTGCTGATGCTGCGGCTGAGCCAGCTCGCCAAGGTGGACTTGCAGCTCGTCGCCTACAAGGGCGGCCAGCCCCTGCTCACCGACCTGATGGGCAACCAGGTGCCGGCGGGCGTCTCGGTCATCTCCGACTACCTGACGCAGCACCAGGCCGGCCGGGTGCGCATTCTGGCTGCCGGCAGCCGCGAGCGCACGGCCCTGGCGCCGGACATCCCGACGCTGGCGGAGTCGGGCTTCCCGGACCTGTACGGCGCCTCGTCCATCGGCTTCTTCATGCGCGGCGGCACGCCGGCACCGCTGGTGCAGGCCATGTCGGGTGCGATCAACACGGTGCTGGCCGCGCCCGAGACGCGCGAGCGCCTGCTGGCGATGGGCGCGGAACCCAAGGGCGGCTCGGCGCAGGCCTTCCGCCAACTCGCGCGTACGGAGCGGGCGCGCTGGGAACCGGTGGCGCGGGCCGCCAACATCCGCATCGAGTAGGCAGCCCCGGCCCCGGCAGGGCGTGAACGCGGCGCCGCGGGTCTGGCGGGTGCAGCCTGCAAAGGCTCAGACCGGCGGGTGCTGCTGCGCTTCGCGCACCGCGGCCTCGAAGGCCGCCATCTCTTCCTCCAGCAAGCCGCGGCTGCGGAAGCGCCGGGCACCGCGCTCGTACCAGTTCTCCGCATCCTCCAGATCGCCCTCCTGCAGGTGCACGATGCCGTGCAGCCATGCGGCGAGCAGCGAATCCTGCCGCTGCACCCGGTCGTGCGCGGCATTCCAGCGACCGGCGCGCAGGTCGGCCAGGATGTCCAGGAGTTCTTGGGGCATGCGAGGTCGTCCATCTCCACCGGCGCCCGGATGCAGTTCGGCCGGATCCTCGTGACCGGCGCCGTGGGCCGATTCTGGCGAAGGCCATGGGCGCCAGCAATGGCAGCGAGGACCGCCCTGACGACTCGGCGGCGTCTGCCGCCCTAAATCGTGCCGTGCCGGCCAGCCGAGGCGGCGATCCTTTCCTGCAGCACCTCCACGAAGGCCCGCACCTTGGCCGGCCGGAAGCGCGTGGCCGGAAAGACGGCATGGATACCGCCCGAGGGCAGCGTCCATGCCGGCATCACCGGCACCAGGTGCCCGGCGGCGAGGTCGTCGGCCACCACATAGTCGGGCAGCACCGACAGGCCGGCGCCCTGGCGTACCGCCTCGCGCACGGCCAGCGTCGCGTCCAGCGAGATCACCGAGGTCACGCTCACGCTGCTTTGCTGGTCGTCGCCGCGTGAGAAGCGCCAGCGGCCCGGCTCGCGCAGCGCCGCATTGGCGACGAAGGGCAGCGCGCCCAGGTCCTCGGGGTGCGCCAGTCCGGCCAGGCGGGGCTGCCACGAGGGCGCCGCCACCAGCACCTGCCGGAAGGTGCCGATCTGCCGGGCCTGCACGCTCGGCTCCGTCAGCCAGCCGACGCGGATCGCCAGTTCCACATCGCCGGCCATCACATCCAGCCATTGGTCGCTCAGCATCGCATCCACCTTGCAGCGCGGATGGCGGCGGGTGAATTCGGCAATGGCAGGCACCACGGCTGCGATGCCGTAGTCGAGCGGCGCGGTGAGCCGCAGCGTGCCGGAGGGCATGGCCGCCGCCTCGTTCAATTCGTCGAAGGCATCGTGCGCCTGCGCAAGGATCAGCGCGCAGCGCTCGTAGAAGGCCTGGCCCGCCGCCGTGGCCGCCACGCGCCGCGTGGTGCGGGTCAGCAGCGCGGTGTGGAACTCCTGCTCCAGCCGCGCCACCTGCTGGCTCACCACCGCCTTGGTGATGCCCAGCCGCTCGGCGGCAGCCGTGAAGCTGCCGGTCTCGACCACGGCGGCAAAGTAGGCCAGGCGCTTCAGGTTGGCCAGGTGCCCGCTGCCGGCCTCGCCGAGATTGTTTGCTTTTGCCATACGCGTCATCTGCCTGTGCTGGATTTATCCAACCATTCTGGCTGCCTACGATCGCGTCCTTCTCTCACGGAACCCCGCCATGACACCCACCCTGCACTACATCTTCGATCCGCTCTGCGGCTGGTGCTATGGCGCCGGTCCCGCGCTCGCGGCCCTGGCCGCCGCGCCCGGACTCACGGTGCGGCTGCAGCCCAGCGGCCTGTTCTCCGAAGGCGGCGCCCGCCCGATGGACGACGACTTCGCGGCCTATGCCTGGAGCAACGACCAGCGCATTGCGCACCTGACCGGCCAGCCCTTTTCCGAACGCTACCGCGACCAGGTGCTGGCCAATCGCCAGCAGCGCTTCGACAGCGGACCGGCCACGCTCGCACTCACCGCCGTGGCGCTCACGGCACCGCAGCGCGAGGCCGACGCCCTCAAGGCCATCCAGCAGGCGCGCTACGTCGAAGGCCGCGACATCACCGACATCGACACGCTGGCCGCCATCCTTGCGTCCCTCGGCCCCGACGACGCGGTCGCGCACCTGAGGCAGCCCGACATCGCCCTGCTCACCGCCAATCAGCAGCGCCTGACCCAGGCGCAGGCCATGATGCGGCAGGCCGGTGCCGGCGGCGTGCCGACCTTCATCCTTGAGCGCGACGGCCAGCGCCAGATGCTGCATTCGAGTGCGGTGTTCGCCAATCCACAGGCCCTGGTCGCCCAGATCGCGTCCGGCGGCTGAAACCCCTCGTCCATCGCCCGAGACCAGCATCCACATGACCACCCGCAGACACTTCATCCAGACCGCCGCCGCAGCCGCCGGCGCCGCCGCCGCACTGGCGGGTTGCGCCACCCCCTTGCCCGCCCCGGCACCGCTGCAATGGAAGCACTTCCCGACGGGCGAAGCCGGCTTCTTCCGCGCGCCGGTGCTGCTCTCCGGCAGCCGCGACGCCCTCTTGATCGACGGCGGCTTCTCGCTGCCCGACGGCCGCGCCGTGGCCGGGGCGATCAAGGCTTCGGGCAAGCGGCTGACCACCATCTACATCAGCCAGAGCGATCCCGACTACTACTTCAGCCTGGGCCCGATCAAGGCGGCCTTCCCCGAAGCCCGCGTGATCGCCGCCGCCGACACGCTGGCTGCCATCCGTGCCACCGCGCAGAAGAAGATCGACACCTGGGCGCCGATGCTCAAGGACAGCGGCCCGCGCAAGCTGTCGGACATCGTGTTCCCCGAGGCCTTCGACGGCCCGTCGCTGAGCCTGGAAGGCCACACGATCGAGATCGTGAAGGCCACCGACCTGGGCGCGCGGCGCTATCTGTGGGTGCCGTCGCTCAACGCCGCCTTCGGCGGGGTGCTCGTCTTCTCGGGCCTGCATGTGTGGACCGCCGACACGCCCACGCCGGCCTCACGCGCCGCCTGGGTGAAGACCCTGGAGGCCATCGCCGCGCGGCGCCCGGCCGTCGTGGTGCCGGGCCACCTGTCCGCCAATGGCCCGCTGGATGTCTCCGCGGTGAACTACACGCGGGACTACCTGCTGGCCTTCGAGCAGGAACTGGCTCGCGCACCGAATGGCGACGCCCTGATCGCGGCCATGACCCGCCGCTATCCCGATGCCGGGCTGCCCACCGCGCTGCAGATCGGCGCCAAGGTGGCCAAGGGCGAGATGAAGTGGGGTTGAGGCGCCTGGCGCGCGGCCGGCTGGCTCCGCACGGCTGACCCACCCGTCCGTGCAAAGACGGTCGAAGCGCCGTGCGCAGGGCCAAAAAAAAGGCGCCCCGCTGGGCGCCAAACCACGGAAAAAACTTGCCTCAGTCGGTCGCCTTGAACCCGGTGGCCTTGACCAGCGCAGCCCAGCGGGCGGTGTCACTGGCGATCTCGCTCTCGAATTCCGGGATCGAGCCATCGGGCACGTCGAAGTTCAGCATCTCGAGCCGGGCGCGGTAGGCGGGCTCCTTGTGGGCCTTCAGCACCGCGCTGCGGATCTGTTCCACGAGCTTCGGATCGGTGCTGCGCGGCACGAAGACGCCGAACCAGATCGTCGTCGTCAGATCACCCTGGCCGACCTCGGCCAGCGTGGGCACGTCGGGCAGGTAGCGCGAGCGCTTCGGCCCGGTCACGGCGATGGCCGTCAGCTTGCCTTCCTTGATCTGCGGCGTCGCGGCCGCCAGCTGCGTGAAGCCGAACGGCACCTGCCCGCCCAGGATGTCGGTGATCTGCGGTGCCGATCCCTTGTACGGGATGTGGACCATCTTGGCCTTCAGCTTCTCGTTCAGCTGGTAGCCCAGGAAGTGCGAGGGCGTGCCCGGGCTGAAGGAGGCATAGGCCGCCTTGTTGGCCGGGTCCTTGACCCAGGTCTCCAGCTCCGCGAAGTTCTTCGCCTTGACCGAGGGATTCGTCACCAGCACCAGCGGTGCCTCGACGGCCTTGAGCACCGGGACGAAATCGGACGGCTTCCACCGCAGCTGCGCGAAGGCCGCCGGGTTGATCGTCATCATGGACTGCGTGCCGATCCACAGGGTGTTGCCATCCGTGGCCTTCAGGGCCATCTCGGCGCTGAGGTTGCCGTTGGCGCCGGGCCGGTTGTCGACGATGAAGGTGCCGCCGGTGGTCTTGTTGAGCTGGTCGGCCAGGGCCCGGGCGAAGGGGTCGAGTGCGCCCCCGGCGGGCACGCCGACCATGATCGTCACGGGCTTGGTGGGCCAGGTCTGCGCCATCGCAGTACCGCCCGTCATGCACAGGCCCGTCATCAGGGCAGCAAGTGCCCGCGTCGTCGTTCGTCGATTCATCAGAGTCTCCACACCTGTCCTTACTGACAGGCAAAGTTTTCGGCGTTTTCGATGCTGCCCTGGCCCGTGTACACGGCCGTCTTCGGGAAGGGGCACAGCGGGCGCGTGCGGCCCGGCCAGGGCGTGCTGGCGGCAGCGGTGCCGACCACGCGGTCGGGCGCCTTGCCGGCCTCGACCCAGTCCACCACCGACTGGAAGGGACTGACGTTGGTCGACGGGCCGCCGCTGCAGTGTTGCATGCCGGGCGCCATGAACAGGCGGGCGAAGGTCTGGGTCTGCGCGTAGTTGAAGGCGCTGCCGCCGTTGGCCGCATTGAGCTTCTGGTAGTAGTCCACCATGGCCAGCGGCGAGAACGGGCCACCGGTCTGCGGTTGGTAGATCAGCAGCTTGCCACCCTTGGCCTTGAACTTCGACAGATCGGTCGAGGACGTCTCGTACAGGTCGTAGCCGGACACCGGGAATTCCGGCGTCGTCCGGGACAGGCTGCTCACGTACAGGTCCAGGTCCAGGTTCATGACGTAGTTGGTCAACGCCTCGTTGGCCACTGGGGACGGCATGACAGGCGGCGTCGGCACGACGACGGTGGATGCCGCACCACCCCGGGCCGCGGTGTACGCGCTGGCGGTGTTGACGGCGGTGGCCCGGTTGGTCTGGTACGTGCCCAGATTCCACGTGCGCCAGCCCGTGGCGATGTTGGTCGCGCCGGGCACGTTGCAGTCGGCGGCGCTGGTGCAGCCGGCGATGCCTGCGTCCCACATCCAGCCGTAGTACGGGCGGTTGCCCGATGGCGTGACCGGCCCGTCGTAGTAGGCGACCATGGTGTCGATCTGGTCGCCCGTCAGGCAGCTGGCCGTCTTGGCGCCGGTGCAGCGCAAGGCATCCAGCTTGGGCTTGACGCGCGGCGTCGTGCACAGCAGCGGCTGGTTGACCATGCCGTCGGTCAGGCCGTCGAGCGCATCGCAGGCGTCGAGCACCGCCTTGGAGACCAGCTGCAGGTCCTGGTTGGTGTAGGTGTTGCTGGCCAGTGGCACGCCGTTGGCCGAGAACTCGCCCTGCTTCTTCGCGAGGTTGCCGAAGAGCTGCGCGATGTACACGGACTTGGCGCTCACCGACGCGAACTTCAGGGCCGGGTCGCCCGCCACCACGCCGTCGAACTGCTCCGGCAGGCGCTGCGTGACCATCAGCGCCTCGCGGCCGCCCATGGAGCAGCCTTCGAAGTAGGAGTACTGCGGGTCCTTGTCCTGATAGGTCACGATGAAGCCCTTGGCCAGCTGCGTGGTGAGCTGGATGGCGCGGTAGGCGAAGTCCACGCGGGCGTCGAAGTCCGTCCCGAAGGCACCGGCCGAGGCCGCCAGGTCGTCGGAGTTGGTGTTGTTGTCGTGGCCGGAGTCATTGGCCGCGATGGCGTAGCCGTTGGCCAGCTGGCCCGTGGTGCTGGGAATGCTGCCGTCCAGCCCGCCGCCGCCCGGCATGTAGAAGCGGCCGTTCCACTGCGTGGGGATGCGCACCTGCCACTTGATGGCATAGGTCTGCGTCTTGCCCGGCGAGCTGTTCGCGCCCTGGCGCTCGTTCATCGTGCCGAGCAGGTTGCAATGCTCCGGCAGTTGCGCCGTGGCCGCGACCAGTTCCGCTGTCGTGACCTTGACGTTGGGCGGGAAGAGGTCGCGGTTCGCCGCGGCGTCCACCAGCGCCGCGCAGGACGCGGCACCGGGCGCCGCATGCTCGCGCACCGCCCAGGCCAGGCGGGTGTTGGGCACCACGTTGGCGGCATGGCGCAAGGTGATGGTGTCCTGGGGATCGGCGCTGGCGTTGGCGCCCAGGCCGCCCACCCGCACGATGCCGTCCAGCACCGTGACGTCGGCGCCGGTCGAGGTGGCCGTCGCGATGGCGCTCTGCAGTGCCGTTGCACCGTTGACCACCCGGACGCGGTACACCGTGTCGGTCATTCCGCCGGGCGCGCTCGTCGAACTCACCTTGGCCAGCAGCGTCACGCCGGCTGCGACCGCCGGGGTCGAGGGATTGGAGGGGCTGGAGGGGTTGGCGGGCGGGTTCTGGGTTCCCGTGCCGGTGGTCTGACCGCCCAGTGCGGCCAACGCGGCGACGTTGGCACCGTTGCCGCCGCTTCCTCCGCCGCATGCAGCGAGGCCGACGACCGTGCAACAGGCCGCGGCAACGAGGCCGAGGTATCGGCCGGGGGGGTTCTTCATGATCTTGTCTCCTGGACTCTTGGGGGGCGCCCGGCGAATCTAGGTCACGACAAGATGATTGCAAAAATGAACTATTCCTAGGGTTTGCGCGCCCTCGCCTACTTCCGATGCAACTTGCGGCGGTCCGCCTTCGGCAGGTCCTCCTGCGAGACCAGCGTGCCCGCTGAGGACTCCAGCATGGCCATCAGGCGCCCCAGTTCGGCGCGGTCTTCGGCCGAAAAGCCCGCGAGCAGCGCGCTTTCAAGATCACGCACCACCGGATAGAGATCCGCGTAGATGTCCCGCGCCCGCTGAGTCAGGTGGATCTCGATGCACCGCCGATCGTTCGAGCGCGGAATCCGTTCGGCCAGGCCACGCGTCACCAGTTGCGTCACGGTGCGCGAGGTGCGGGCGGGCTCGATGCTGGCGCGCCTGGCCAGCGCCGTGGACAGCAAGGGCCCCTCCTGGCTGAGCACGACGATCAGCCGCCACTCGCGTCGGGTGATGCCGTACTTGCCCTCGCACAGCCGCACCAGAGGCTGGCCACTCACCGAGGCCAGCTTGGCCAGGCGAAACAAAAAGAGGTCAGCCGTTCTCTCCAAAGCTCGTCTCCACCATCCGTGTGCGCCGTGTTGCGGGTGATCCCTGTGATTGATTGATTAGAACAAGAGACATGCCGCGCCCTAGAGTGCCGGCGACCCACCGTGGGCAGACGACGAGACAAGCAAGCACCGTGACCCATTCATTCGACCAGCCCCTTCCGTGCAATGGCGGCTGCGCAGGCCGATCGATTTTCAACCACACCCTTGCTGCCCGCGGACGACGTGTTCAGTCCCGAGGACGCGAGCGATGAACAAGGCGTCGCGAACATGGCTGGGCGCTGCCTTCGCGACGCTGGCCGCAGGCCTTTGCGTGGCGGGCTTGCTGGGCCGCGGCGCGAGCATGGGCGCCGCCACTGCGGCGACATTGCCGCGCCTGTGCACCAACTATTCGGGCCTGCCCGACGGCTTCGGCGTGCAGGCCCGGGCGGGCATGGTGCGCGTCCCCGCGGGCACCGTCCGCCTCGGCAGTGCCCAGGGCTATGCGGAGGAAAAGCCGACCGGCGAATCCTTGCGCATCGATGCCTTCTGGATCGACCGCACCGAGGTGACCAACGCCCAGTTCTCGGCCTTCACTCGCGCGACCGGCTACGTGACCGAGGCGGAACGTGAAGGCGCCGCCGCCGTGTTCCAGGTCCCGCGCGCCGGCCACGGCGTGCTGCGCGAAGGCGAATGGTGGGAATGGCGGCAGGGTGCCAACTGGCGCCGGCCCCAGGGCAGCTCGAGCAAGGCCACGGCCCAGCCCAACGAGCCGGTCGTGCTCGTCACCTATGCGGACGCCCTGGCCTATGCACGTTGGCTGGGACGCGACCTGCCGTCGGAAGCCGAATGGGAATACGCCGCCCAGGGCGGCGGCTCGGCCGAGCAGATCGACCGCGAGCCCCGCGACGCCCAGGGGCATCCGACGGCAAATTACTGGCAAGGGATGTTCCCCGACCTGAACACCACGGAAGACGGCTACGCCGCCCTCTCCCCGGTGGGCTGCTTCGACGCCAATGGCTATGGCCTGTTCGACGTGATCGGCAATGTGTGGGAGCTCACGCGGGACCGCTATTCCGGGGCGCACCAGCCCCATGGCAATGGCGACCCCACCCTGTCCATCCGGGAGGCTGGCGGCACCCCGCGCCGCGGCGAACAGCGGGTCATCAAGGGGGGATCCTTCCTCTGCGCCCGCAGCTACTGCCTGCGCTACCGGACCACCGCGCGCCAACCACAGGAAGCGGACATGTCGACCTCGCATGTGGGCTTCCGCACCGTCCTGCGCGGGACTGCCGGGTCGTAGTGGCCGCAGCCCAGTCGCCTCGCCGGCCGTTGCCGGCATCGATTCACTGCCCTATCGGAAAAGAAAAGGAGACATCCATGAAAACGACCTCTCGCCGCGCCGCACCGCGCGCGGCCTTCACGCTGCTGGGCGGATTGCTTGCGCTGACGCTGGCAGGCTGCGGTGGCGACAGCGGATCGCGCCTGACCGGCTTCATTCCGGCAACGGGCAACGACAGCAGTGGCGGCAGCAAAGCTCCAGTGACGGCAAGCCCGCCCCCAGGCAACGGAGGCAGCCAGCCGGAGACTCCGGTGGCCAAGCGCCCCAACTTCCTGGTGATCCTGGCCGACGACATGGGCTACTCGGACATCGGTGCATTCGGCAGCGAGATCGCAACGCCGAACATCGATGCGCTGATGCGCGACGGCCGCATGCTCACCCGCTTCTATGCCTCTCCGGCCTGCTCCCCCACACGCGGCATGCTGATGACCGGCGCGGACAGCCACCGCGTCGGGATGGGTGCGATGGAGAACAACGTGACCAGCCTGGTGAGCACCCGCAACGCGCCCTTCGGCGTCGACTTCACCTACGACAACATCCCGCCCGGCTACGGCGGCCACCTGGTCGATGGCGCGCTGTCGATGCCACAACTGTTCAAGGATGCGGGCTACCACACCTACATGGCCGGCAAGTGGCACCTGGCCTACGAGTTCTCCGATGCGACCGGCGGCTCCCGCTTCCTGCCCGCGGCCTATCCGAACAAGAAGGGCTTCGAACGGTCTTTCGCGTTGCTCGACGGCGCCGGCGCGCACTTCGCGCCGCGCAGCGGCGTGCCTCCCACGCGCTACGACACTACGACCTACACGGAAGACGACGTGGCCTTCCCGGCCACCCAGTTGCCCGCGGACTTCTATTCCACCCGCAGCTACACCGACAAGCTGCTCTCGTATCTGGAGAGCAACCGCAGCAGCGGCAAGCCCTTCTTCGCCTATGCGGCGTACACCGCACCGCATTGGCCACTGCAGGCGCCCGATGCGGACATCGCGGCCCAGAAAGGCCGCTATGACGAAGGCTACGACGTGATCCGCGCGCGGCGCATCGCGAAGATGAAGCAGCTCGGCGTGCTGCCGCAGAACTTCGTCGAAAACGCCGGCCTGGCGAGCGTGTCCGAAGGCGGAACGGGCAAGAAGCGCTGGACCGAACTGAGTGCCGACGAGCGGGCGCGCCAGGCGCGGGCCATGGAGGTCTACGCCGCCATGGTGAGCAACCTCGACACCCAGATCGGCAGGCTCGTCAGCTACCTGCGCGAGACCGGTCAGTACGAGGACACGGTGATCTTCTTCATGTCCGACAACGGCGCCGACAGCAACCCCGCCGCGGGTGCCGCCATCACAGCCGCCACCGACCTCGACTCGATCGGCAAGCAAGGCTCCGCCGTAGCCTATGGCGAGCGCTGGGCCGAGGTGAGCGCCGCGCCCTTCCGCCTGTGGAAGACCTTCACGGGTGCGGAAGGCTCGGTCAGCGTGCCCGCCATGATCAAGCTGCAGGGCAAGGACCAGGGCCGCGTCGCGATGGTCTCGCCCGCGCTGGTCAAGGACCTGCTGCCTACCTTCCTGGACATGGCCGGCATCGCCGTGCCCACCCAGCAGTACGCGGGCAAGGCGATCGTGCCGGTCACAGGCGTCTCGCTGCGCACTGCGCTGCAGTCGGCCTCGGCCGTGCCCACCGTGCGGCCGCCCACCGAGTCCGTCGCCTTCGAATACCTGGGACAGGGCTACGTGAACGGGCCGGACGGCTGGAAGCTCAGCCGCACCGCGGTGCCCGGCATGCCGGCCCGCACCTACGCCGACCTGCCCTGGAAGCTCTTCAACACGCTCGAGGACCGGGGCGAGACGAAGGACCGCGCCGCCGAGCGGCCGGACCTCGTGGACGCGCTCAAGAAGGACTGGGATCGCTACGTGCTGGACAGCCAGGTGCTGGTCCCGGCCACGCCCCCCGCACCGAAGCGCGACCCAGCCGCGCTCTGAGGACCATTGCGCGGCGGACCGGACGTGCTCAGTCCTTGAGCGGGGAGATGCCCTGCACCGGTCCGATCAGCCGCTCCATCAGGCTCTTGAGACGCTCGACCCGGGCGCGGTCACTCATGAAGGCATGGAAGTCCTCCGGGCTCGTGTTGTACTGGTCGATGGTCTTGAAGCCGGGAAGCGGCTGCACGTCCTGCCGGATCGGGAACTGGCGCGGGTTGGACGCCACCGGCAGCGACAGCATCCAGCTCATGTACAGCCGGGCGGCTGCCGGGTGTTTCGCATCCTTGAAGATCGCGCCGGTCTGTGCCCAGGTCAGGAAGGGGTCGTTTTTGGGCAGCACGAAGCGCAGCGACGACGACTCCACCGGCACGAAGGCGCCCGAGGTGCCCGTGGAGATGGCGTACTTGCCCGCCTCGACCGCATCGCGGGGCGTCTGCGTGCCGCGCACCCACTGCACGCCATTGGCCTTGAGCTGGTCGATGAAGCCGATGCCGTACTTGTGGATGATCTTGTCGAACACGTACAGCACGGCGTCGTCGTCGTTGGGATAGGCGATGACGATGCGGTTCTTGAACTCCGGCTTCAGGAAGTCGGCATAGTCGCGCGGCGCGTTGTCGGCCGAGACGTAGTTCTTGTTGTAGCTGTTGGCGAAGGTCAGCATGAACAGGCCGGTGAAGCGGCCCGCCGGGTCCTTGTAGGCCGTGGGGATCTGATCCCAGCCGATCGGCTTGTAGGGCAGCAGCAGGCCGCGGGCCGCCCAGTTGTCGAAGTCGTGCAGTGTCTGCAGGTGCGCCAGGTCCACCTGAAGGTCCTTGCGCAGCAGCTCTTCCTCGATGCGGGCGTCGTGGTACTTGCTCAGGTCGACGATCAGGTTGAGCTTCATGCCAGGGAACTGGCGCTCGAAACCGGCCTTGATGCCGAAGCCCTGGGTGACCTCGTCGCCGCCGGCGTAGACGGTGAGTGCGCCGCCTTCCTTCAGCGCTGCCTGGTACAGGTCGTTCAGGCTCTGGCCGCTGCCATCGCGCTCCACTGCTGCGGTCGTGGCCGGCGACGCCGCAGGCGCCTGCTGGGCATGGGCGGCAAGGCCCAGGGTGCTGACAGCCAGGGCAGCAGCCAGGAAGGTCATTCGGAAGGAGGGAAGCAGCTTCATGATCGGCTCGGGTGGAGAGAGGCCTGCAGCGTAGGCTTCCCCTTCCCCAAAGGATGTGCGCTGGCGCACATCCCGCCGCAGGTTTTCGCGCCACGGCGGCGCATGCCGCACTCGCGGGCTGCTCAGTGGACGTGTCGCGCCGACCGACTGCCGACGAAGCGGGCCCTGAACACAGCGGTAGTTGGCAGCAGCAGGCGCGCCTCCTGCCACTGGCCGCCGAAGGTCACCAGGGTGGAGTCGCGGCCGTCGTCCTCGAGCACATGGCCATGTGGGTCCCACAGCGTGCAGCGGGCCCAGCCCTGCGCATCGGTCGGTGCCGAACACACGAAGTGCTCGCCCCGGGCGAACGAGATCTGCGCGTCGGCGACCGGACGTCCGGCGGTGTCGAGCGCACGCGCGGCCACGGCGAGCGGCTGGGCGGCCGAGGCCTTCGCCAACGTGACGCGAACGCTTTGCCAGGCCAGGGGCTGCGGGCCGGACGCGGCGGCGCGCACACGCCCCGCCGCGCATTCACGCGCCTGCGCCAGTGCCGCGAGCGCATCGGCATAGCCCATGGCGGGACGTGCCCGCATGCTGCCCAGGTGCAGCACGAAGCGGTCTTCGGGCGACTGTTCGAGCACCAGGCGATACAACTGTTCGAGCGTGGCCAGGTCGGCCCGCGCCCCTGCAGCACTGTCATCGCCACCCGCGTGCCACCGCACCGTGCGGCGATGGCCGGCGACATCGTCGGCCACCACCGAGGCGGATACGCGCACCAGGCCATGGGCACCCTGCTGCAGCAGTACGACGACGTCGCGTTCGCCTACCTGGAAGCTGCTGGTGCGCAGGCCTTCGGGCCCCGCGCTCAGCAGGCGCGAAGGCACAGCGGGCCGGGTGCGCAGTGCGCCCAGCGGCATGGCAAGGGCCTCGCGGGCCTGCTTCAGCGCAGGTTCGGGCCAGTCGAAGGCCAGGACCAGGTTCGCACCCGCAGCATTGGCCGCGCCGACCAGCGCAGCCGGATCCGCCGCCGCATCGAGCAGCGCCAGCACCGCGCGGGCGCCGCCGACATGCAGCAGGGCCGTGTCCTTCTGCGCCCTCGCCTCGCCGAGCGCGCAGGCCACCGCGGAAGGCGCACGCGCCGCCTGTGCCCAGGCCGGCGGCATCGATGCGACCAGCCCGAGCAGGACGAAGGCTGCACCAAAGCCCCGGACGCTCATCGAACGCACGCCGCCGCCTCGAAGATGCGCCCAGGGTTCAGGATGCCGTGCGGGTCGAGCAGGCCCTTGAGCTGTCGCATCAGCCCGACCTGCGCGTCGTCGCGGCTGTGGCCCAGGAAGTCGCGCTTGACCATGCCGATGCCGTGCTCGGCGGAAATGCTGCCTTCGAAACGGCCCACACAGGCATAGACGACGGCTTCCGCCTGCGCCAGTTCCTCGTGCGAGGTGAAGGGACCGCTGATCAGATGCAGATTGCCATCGCCCAGGTGGCCGAAGAACAGGTGCGATTGGGCCGGATACGCCGATTCGAGCCGGGTGCTCAGTTCCTGCACCAGCGCATCCATGCGCTCGATGGGCACGCTCACGTCGAAGGCTGCGCACGGCTTGTGTGCGGAAAGCAGCTCGCTCACGCCTTCGCGGAAGGCCCACAGCTGCGCCGCCTGGGCCTGCGACTGCGCAATCACGGCGTCCTGCACCAGGCCCTCGTCCATCGCCCGCTCCAGCGCATGCTCGAAGGCGGCCTGGCCCTGCTCCTCGGAGCCGGCCACGGACTCCAACAGCACGTAGAGCGGTGCCGGCCCGGCAAAGGGCGACGCGGCCCCGATGGCCTTGGCGCCGGCATCGAAGAAGCCGCGCCACATGAGCTCGAAGGCGGTGAGGCCGGGCATCGTCGCCCTGGCCATGCGCAGCAACGACAACGCGGCGGGAAAGTCCGGTACGGCACACATCGCCGTGCCCGTCCAGCTGGGCTGCGGCACCAGGCCGAGCGACAGGCGGGTGATGACACCCAGCGTTCCCTCGCTGCCGATGAACAGGTGCTTGAGGTCATAGCCCGCGTTGTTCTTGATGACGCGGTCGAGCATGGTCAGAAGACGGCCATCGGGCAACGCTACCTCCAGCCCCAGCACCAGGTTGCGCATCATCCCGAAGCGCAGCACGCGGTTGCCGCCCGCGTTGGTGGCGGCGTTGCCGCCAAGTTGGCAGCTGCCCCGTGCGCCCAGGTCCAGAGGAAAGGACAAGCCATGCACCTGCGCGGCCTCCTGCAGGGCCTGGAGCGTGACGCCCGCCTGCACCACCGCCGTGGCGCCCTGCGCGTCCAGCAGCTCGATCGCGTCGAGCCGACCCAGCGAGAGCACCACTTCGCCGCCCTGGGGGTTGGCACCGCCCGCGAGTCCCGTCAGGCCCCCTTGCACCGCGATGGGCGTGGCGTGCAGATGGCAGACCCGCAGGGCCCGGGCCACCGCCTGAGGCGTGCGCGGCAGCAGCACGGCCAGCGGCATGACGCTCGGGGCGCCGCTCCAGTCGTGCCATGGGCGTTCGGCGAGTCGTACGCCCGACCAGAGGTTGTCGGGGCCGACGGCAGTTTCAAGGTCCTGGATCAGGGCCGGTGAGAGCACGCGCTGCGCGCAGGTGGTGTCTGTGATGGTCATGAAATGAAGAGAAGGCGTCGACACCCGGCCTCGCGCGCCGCGGCCCCATACCGCGGCCAGCAACGCGCAAAGGCCGACGACGCCGAGGTTCAGCGCAGCGCGAGCGCAGCAGTGCTGCCCAGTTGCAGGCTCCCGTCCGCCAGTGCGGCGTCGTCGAAGCTGGCATTGACCGACGCGACCACGCCGCTCACCGCGGGCAGCAGGCAGGACGCCTGGCCCTTCGCATCCGTTGCGGCGGTGCAGGTGGCACCCTGCGGCGCCACACTGAACTTGACCACGGCATCACGCAACGCGCCGTAGGGGTTGCGCACCGTGGCGGTCAGTCGCAGGCCCTTCTGGTCCTGCCCCGCTGCCGTCACGCTCAGGTCGGTCGTGGTGGTGTGCCATGCAGGGATCACGGCCGTGGCATCGAGCTGCGCGACCTTCGCGGCCGAGCATTCGCGCAGGATGGACAGCGAGCGCAGAGCCAGGCTGGTGCCGACCAGGAAAGGATTCGAATTGCTGCGCAGGGCGGGCGTGGCGAGCAAGGCATCGAGCTTGGACAGGGAGCCGTCGACGAAGGGGTGCGTGTGCAGCGTGCCATCCACCTTCTGCGCCGCAGCCAGGCGATAGAGCCGCTCCGCCCCATCCAGGTACTGCTGCGCCAGCGCCAGCGTGTTGGGCATGCCGGTGCCACCCCAGAACACCAGCTTGTAATCCTTGCCGGCCAGCTTGACCGGCAGGACGCCCGACATGGTGCCGGCCGTGTGACCGGGCGTCGACAGCACGGTCGCCTTCAGGCCGCCGAAGTCCACGTCTACCGGCTGCAGGTTGGCGGAATCGAACTGCGTGACCGTGAACGGAGGCACGCCGCGCGCGCCCACCGCCGCATCGGCACTGCCCAGGTAGACGGGGGTGCCGTACTTCTGCTGCAGGTAACCGGCGCCGCCGTAGTGATCGCCGTGCCCGTGCGTGGGCATGATGGCGGCCAGCTGCGCGCCAGTGGTGCCCATCGCCACGAGGCCCGGCTCGGTGATGGCCTGTGCCTCGGCGGTGTTGTTCAGTGCATCCAGCAGGAAGGATTTGCCGGTGCCCGTGAGGAAGCCGTACTGCAGCACCCAGCGCGGACCGAATGCCCAGACGTTGTCGAACATCTGGATCGGCGGCAGGACCGCCCGGTCCTGCAGCTCGGGGGGGCTGCTGGCGTTCTCGGCCGTGTAGCACCACTGCCGCCGCAAGGCCGCCGCGTTGTAGTAGGCCGCACTGCCCGGTGCCGCAGGCGTGGCGAAGGTGCCTGCGCCCGCGTTCGCCGTGGCAATGCTCAGGTGCTTCTGGTACTGGGTGGCCGAGGCATCGGGCGGGCTGAAGGCAGCGGACGAGTCGGGGACGAGCGCCAGGGGGCCGGCGGGCTTGGCGATGGTGGGCTGCGGCGTGGTGTCGACGGTCGTCGTCCCGCCGCTGCTCGGCGCAGGGGCTGGCGCTGGCGCGTTGGTGGCGGCAGGCACGGGCACGAAACTGGTTCCATTGCCACCGCCGCCGCAACCCAGAAGGGTCAGGGCGGCAGCCGATGCGGCCAGGAGGGGAAAGTGGGGAATACGGCCGGGTGCCGTTCTGTCGCTGTGCGTCATGGTGTCTCCGTGTTGTCTCTTGCTTGGCTTCTGAGAGCCTGCGCACCGATTCTGGCGAGCCAGGGTCGATCGAGCTTCGACTTTTTCTTCATGATTCATGAGCCGATCTTCATAATCCCGGCACCCTCCGCGCCATGCACTTCACGCTTCGACAACTCCAGGCCTTCCTGGCCGTGGCCAGCACCGGCAGCTTCACGCAGGCAGCCGAGTACCTCAGCCTGTCACCGTCTGCCGTGAGCCAGCTCATCATCGAACTGGAGTCGCTGCTCGGTTACCGGCTGTTCGATCGCAGCACGCGCAAGGTCGCCCTGTCTGCAGCGGGCCGGACCTTCCTGCCCTCGGTACGCGATCTGCTGCGCCAGATGGACACCACACGCATGGTGGCCACCGACATCCGGGACCAGGCAGCCGGTCTGGTGCGGATCGCCGCGCCGCTGGTCATCGCCAGCACCGTGCTGCCCCGCCTGCTGGCGGGCTTCAGAAGGCGTCACCCGAAGTCGATCGTGCGGCCGCTCGATTGCGCGGTGGAAGACTTGGTCGAAAAGGTCGCCTCGCGCCAGGCCGACCTGTCGCTGGGCCCCGACCGGCCCGTGGGCCCCGAAGTCCTGCGCATCGCGCTCTTTCCCAGCCCGTGGGTGGTCTGGTGTGCACCCGGCCATCGACTGGCCCGGATGAAGCGCATCCGGTGGTCCGACCTGGCGAAGTTCGAGTTGGTGACGGCGGGCCGCGATCACGAGATCCACCTGGCGAGCATGCGCCAGCAGATGCTCGAAGGCAGCCGCGTGATGCCCCAGCATGTGGTCGACAACATCTCGACCGCCCTGGGCATGGCGGCAGCCGGCCTGTGCTTCACGCTGTCGCCGGCCTATGTCGAATCGCTGGCCCGGCCCCTGGGGCTGGTGCGCAGAGACATCGAAGACCCGATGCCGACCCGCGAGATGTCACTCTATCTGCCGGCCGATCGACATCCGTCGCCAGCGGCCGTGGCCTTCGCAGACTACCTGCAGAAAAAGCTGGTCACGGCGCGGCCGGAATCCAGCCACCAGCGCGCCGATTGAAAGCCGGGGTGACCCCGGTGCCCGTCCAGGTCGACACGCTCTCGACAGTCCGGTGGGCTGCCCATGACCTGCATCAAAAACCTTCGGCGTCCGGCTGGGAAGATCGTCTGCACTCCGCGTGACGCGCGTCGCACGCGGCGGCATTCCACCACGCACCTTGCAAGGCTCCCATGCGTTCCCCCTTCGATTTCAACGTTCCCCGCGACAGTCTGTTCGTGCCGTCACTCGCTCCCGTCTACGAGAAGTTTGCGCAGCCCCTGGGATGGCTGCTGCTGCGGCTGGCCGTGGGCGGCTGGCTGCTGCACGAGGGCTGGCCCAAGATCCTCGACCCCATGGGCCAGGTGAAGTTCGTCGAGATGATCGGCTTTCATCCGGGCTGGCTGTTCTCGCCACTGCTGGCTGTCATGCAGGTGATTGGCGGCGCGGCCCTCATGCTGGGCTTCCTCACGCGGCCCTTCGCCCTGGCCAATGCGGTGATGCTCTTCGTGACCGTGTGGTTCCACTTCCACTTTCCGTACAACGCCCAGCCGCTGCTCAGCGCTGCCGGCCTCGAGGCGATCCAGGCCCACCCCGAATTCCTCACGCCCAACGGCGCGAAGCGGCTCATGGACGCTGGGGTCGGCTTCACCGACCTGCTGCAAGGCAAGGCCGTGCAGCTGTCCAGCATCTGGGCCTTCGGCTGCCTGTTCTTCGCGGCTTTCGGCGGGGGGGCCTGGTCGGTCGACCGCCGCCTCGGCAAGGCCTTCTGAAGCGCACGGGTCGGCCCCACAAGGGGCTGCCCAAGCCGGCTTGCGTAGACTCTGCGCTTTTCCAAAGGAATCCAATGGCAGAAACGAAGAGCGGCTTTGCACGTCCCATGACCCCCAGCGCCGAACTGGCCGCGATCATCGGCTCGACGCCGCAGCCGCGCACCCAGGTGACCAAATTGGTCTGGGACTACATCAAGGCCCACAACCTGCAGAACCCCGCCAACAAGCGAAACATCCTGTGCGATGCCAAGCTGAAGGCGGTCATGGGCAAGGACGAGGTCACCATGTTCGAGATGACCGGCCTGGTGGGCAAGCACCTCAGCTGAACCCCCGCGGGGGATGCGCCGAGGTGCTCGGCCCTTGGCCCCCCGCTCCCACGGGCGAAGCGCAGTGCGCCGCATCGCCCTGCGTCGGCCTACCCCCGCCCCAAGGCTTGTCCTACGTGGCCCGGCGCAGCCCGCCCTCAGACTGCGCGCCGATGTTGCACGACGACGTGCGCCGCCGAGGAACCCGAGCCACCATGAACGACACCCCCGATCCCCGATTTGCTGCCTGGATGAAGGCGGAGCGCGACTCGTACGAGGCGATCCATCAGCTTCAGCAGAGCACGCAGGGCGGGCGACGGGTGGCCAAGGCCGAGGCGATGGCCCGCATCTCGGCGCTCCGCCGTGAGGCCGACCGTCGCCTGGCGGAACTGTGCCGCACGGAGCCGACCATCGCCCGTGTCGATGCGCGGGTCGAACCGGAACTGACGCGACTGCCCTTCGCCCGGGCCGCTTCCAGCGTGTCGAGCGTGGGCTACAAGCACTGAGCAGCGATTCGGCCGGCCGCGCGGCGCCGGCCCTGACGGCGCTTCGGTCCCGGCCGCCTTACGGGCCTGCTCGTCACACATGGCGACGCGGCGCGCCACCCGGACTGACCGCGTCGGCGGCTTGTTCGTCCGCCCGCGCATGCAGGGCCTCGATGGTGTGGCAGTAACTGTCCTGCCCGTCGCAGCGGTCACGCAGCGTCTGCAGGTCCCGCTCCAGCACGCGAAGCTCCGCGATGCGTTCACGCACATGGCCCAAGTGCGCGTTGAGCACGTCGCAGGCCGCACTGCAGTCGGCCTTGCTGCGCAGGTCGAGCGACAGCAGGCCCCGTACCTCGTCCAGTGACATGTCCATGGCCCGGCACATGCGGATGAAGCGCAGTCGGTGCACATCGTCCGCGCTGTACAGGCGGTAGCCGTTCTCGGCCCGCTGCTCCGTGCCGAGCAGGCCTTCCTTCTCGTAGTAGCGGATGTTGGCGGCACTGACGCCCGAACGGCCGGCAGCTTCGCCGATGCGCAGGTGGGGGCTTGCGGAAGGCATGCTTGACCTTGAAGTGGCTTGAAGGTTTTCAATGCTGGCACGAAAGCGAAAACCTGATGACGAGCCGCCCTTCCCCCTCCGTCGCCGCCGAGCAGGCACACCGCCACGACACGCCCCACAGCCACGCCAGCAAGCCGGCCGCCCACGCTTTGGCGCCGCGCACACTGCGCGTCGCCACGGGCTGCGGTACCGGCTGCGGCTGCAGCACCTCCACGCCTGCGGTTGCCACAGCATCCCCGGCCCACGGCCACGCCGATCACGGGCACGGCGATGGCCATGCGCACGACAACGGCGGTGAGGGCGGGCACGCGCACGCGCACGAAGCCGCCGACGGGCATGACCACGGCCCGCTGCCCGGTCCTGCCCGCATCGCCGCCGCCCTGGGCGTCGCCATCGCGGCCGAACTGAGCCACCTGCTGCTGCCCGACGCCCTGGCCTGGCGGGCAGTCGGCATGGCGCTGGCAGCGGTGGCCATCGCACTGGCCGGAACCGGCATCTACCTGAGCGGCATGCGCGCCCTGATGCGGGGGCGTCTGGGCATCGACACGCTCATGGCCGTGGCCGTGACGGGCGCCTTCCTCATCGGCCAGTGGCCCGAGGCGGCCATGGTGATGGCCCTGTATGCACTGGCTGAGCTGATCGAGCACAAGGCGGCGGACCGCGCGCGCAACGCCATCTCGGGCCTCATGGCCCTGGCGCCCGACGAGGCCGAGGTACAGGCTGCCGATGGCAGCTGGCAGCGGGTGCCCGCCTCGAGCGTGGCCCTGGACGCCATCGTGCGTATCCGCCCCGGCGAACGGGTGCCGCTGGACGGCAGGGTGAGCGCCGGCCGCAGCACCGTCGACCAGGCAAGCGTGACCGGTGAAAGCATCCCGGTCGACAAGACCGTGGGCGACCCGGTGTACGCCGCCACCGTCAACCAGGGTGGCGAGTTGCAGGTGCGTGTGACCGCGGTGGCAGGGCAGACCACGCTGGACCGGATCATCGACGCGGTGGAAAAGGCGCAGGAGTCGCGCGCACCCACGCAGCGCTTCGTCGAACGCTTCGCGACCATCTACACGCCCGCAGTGTTCATCGCCGCCGTGGCCGTGGCCATGCTGCCGCCGCTGCTGCTGGACTGGGCCTGGTTGGATGCGATCTACAAGGCACTGGTGCTGCTGGTCATCGCCTGCCCGTGCGCACTGGTCATCTCCACGCCGGTGACGGTGGTCAGCGGCCTGACGGCGGCCGCGCGCCGCGGCATCCTCATCAAGGGCGGCACGCACCTCGAAGGCGCGCGGCGGCTCAAGGCCATTGCGCTGGACAAGACCGGCACCCTCACCCAGGGCAAGCCCGTGCTGGTGCACTGGCAGGCCTGGGGCGATGCGGAGCCGGACCGCGTCGAGCGCGCTGCCGCCGCGCTCGCGGGCCGATCAGACCACCCGGTCTCGCTGGCCATCGCGAAGGGCTTGGTGGCGCACACGGAGGCGCCGGATGTACGGGACTTCGAAGCCCTCGCAGGCCGCGGTGTCCGTGGCACGGTCGAAGGACAGGCCCTGGTGCTGGCGAACCATCGCCTGATCGAGGAGCAGGGGCTGTGCAGTCCCGCACTGGAATCGCTGTTGGCCGAGCATGAGGCCCAGGGCCGCACGCTGACGCTGCTGGCCGACGCACATGCGGTGCTCGGCATCTTTGCAGTGGCCGACACGCTCAAGACCGGCTCGCAAGAGGCCGTCGCACGCCTGCAGCGGCTGGGCGTGACCCCCGTCATGCTGACCGGCGACAACCCCAGCACTGCCCGGGCCGTGGCCGATCAGGTCGGCATCACGGACGCGCGCGGCGGACTGCTGCCGCAGGACAAGCTGGCCGCCATCCGCGACCTGCAGCAGCGCCATGGCGCCACGGCCATGGCGGGCGACGGCATCAACGACGCGCCCGCGATGGCCCAGTCCGACATCGGCTTCGCCATGGGCGCCGCCGGTACGGACGTCGCCATGGAGACGGCCGACGTCGTCATCATGAACGACGACCTGGGCCGCATCGCCGACACCGTGGCGCTGTCGCGCCGCACTCACGCGCTGCTGTGGCAGAACATCACGCTGGCGCTGGGCATCAAGGCGGTGTTCTTCGCCCTGGCCATCACAGGCCAGGCCACCATGTGGATGGCCGTGTTCGCCGACATGGGCGCAAGCCTGCTGGTGGTGGCCAACGGGCTGCGCATGCTTCGCGGTCTGCCGCGCCGCTGACGCGTGATGCCTCAGGCCGCCATGGACTGGCAGGCCTGGGCACAGTCGCGGCAGGCCTTCGCGCAGGCTTGGCAGTGGGCCATGTCGTGCTGCGCGCACTCGGCCGCACAGGCCTCGCAGATGCGTGCGCACAGGTCGCAGATGGCACCGGCATGGTCGCTGCCGCGGGCGAGCGCTGCCGCTGCCAGTTGACACACGGCCGCGCAATCCATGTCAAGACGGATGCAGCCAGCCATGGCGCCGGGATCGGACTCCTGCAGACAGGCGGCGGCGCAGTGGCTGCAGGCCACGGCACACGCGTTGCACGCGTCGATGCAATCCCTGTATTGAAGATCGGTCATGGAAGCTTTCCTTCTGGGCTGAAGCACCTGCCAGACGTTGGCAGGCGGGGCCTTCCAAGGCTGCGCCTGTGCGAGCAGGCCGTTGTCGGACGGGCGCCCATGGCCTTGGAAGTCCGCTCCTCGCTCGGCCCGGGCGCCCGTTCGCGTCAACTCTCAGTCGAGTGCCAAGAGCAGGGCCCGGCGCAGCGACAGCAGCAGCTCGGCGTGTACCGTCACTGCCTGTGCGTCCTCATTTCCCGTGACCGGGAAGCTCACATTCAATGCATAGAGTGCCCCGCCGTGAGGCCGTAACGGCGCGGCCACGGCGGCCATTCCAGCCGCCCACTGTGCATGGCAGAAGCCGAGCGATCGAACGTCCTGCAGACACTGCATCACCTGACGCTGCAGCGCAGGCCAGGCCTTGCCATGCTCCGTCTTCAGACGCGCCAACAATGCCCGCTGCGGCTGCGCCGGCAGCCCCGCCAGCCAGGCGCAGCCGAGGGAGGTCGGCGCGATGGGGATGCGGGAGCCAGGCATCAACCGCCGGAAGATGCCGAGCCGGCTGAAGCGCACCGAGTCGAGGTAGACCATCTCCGATTGGTCCGCCACGGCCAGCCCTACGTTGACGCGGCGCCCTTCGGCCAGCTCGCGCATGAGCGGCAGCGCACGCTCGAGCACCGGCTCGCTGCTGCGGTAGGCGAGCGCCAGGCTCAGGCAGGCGGGCGCCAGCCGGTAGCCCTTGAGGGCCACGTCGTAGTGCAGGAAGCCTGCATCCACCAGCGAACGTGTGAGACGGCTGACCGTCGGCCGCGGCAGTCCGGCGCGGTCGGCCAGTTCGGCATTGGTCAGCAAGGCGGTGCCGTGGCGGAAAGCACGCAGCAACGCCAATCCCCTCTCCAGCGACTGACTGCCTGCCGTGCTGCGCACGAAGGTCTGACGCGCCTGCGTCAACGCGCGGGTGGAGGATGGGCGAGAAGGGTCGGCCTTGGTCATGATTTCGGTGACCGAAATTTTAGGCTGGGCAGCACAGCGTATCGGCTGAATACTGGCGGCAGCCCGATGCGACGGGCAGGAGACAGATCCCTTGCAGACAGAACCCGACAGCGACGAGCTGGGCTATGCGGTGGCCGACGGCGTCGCCGTGCTCACGATCCACCGCCCGGACCGCATGAATGCGTGGACACCGCAGCTGGAGACGCAGCTGCGCCAGCGCATCGCGCAGGCCGAGGCGGATGTCCAGGTGCGCTGCATCGTCCTGACCGGCGCCGGCCGCGCCTTCTGCGCCGGCATGGACATGGCCGTCCTGCAGGCGCGCAGCGCAGACGCCCAAGGCGCTGCGGTCGGGGCCGATGCCGGCGACCCGAGCGATGCCGATGCCGATGCCGCACAACGCTACGGCTACCTCGGCTACGTGGACAAGCCCCTTATCGCCGCCATCAACGGTGCCGCGTCAGGCGTGGGGCTGTGCCTCACGCTGCACTGCGACCTGCGCTATGTGGTGCCTGGCGCCAAGCTGAGCTTTCCCTATGCGCGCCGCGGCCTGGTGGCCGAACACGGCACCGCATGGCTGCTGCCCCGGCTCATCGGACCCATGCAGGCGGCCGAGCTGCTGATCACGGGTCGCACGTTCACCGGCGATGAGGCCGAGCGCATGGGCCTGGCGCAATGCCTGCCGGCCGAGGACTTCATGTCCGACGTGCTTACGCGGGCCCGCGAGATCGCGGCCGCCACCTCACCGCGCGCAGTGCGCCTCATCAAGCAGCAGCTGCGCGAGGCGCGCTACCAGACGCTGGGCGAAGCCACGCGCATCGCCGACCGCGAGATCGCCGCCTGCCGCGGCACCGAGGATTTCCAGGAGGGCGTGCGGCACTTCGTCGAGAAGCGCGCCCCCCGATTCACCGGCCGCTAGGCCCGACCAGCCCATGACATCCAACGCTGCATTGCACAGCCTTTCCGCCACCGCGCCGCTGGCCGGCATCAAGGTGATCGAGATCGGCCAGAACATCGCCGGCCCCTACGCCAGCGAGATCCTTTCGACCCTCGGCGCCGAGGTGCTCAAGATCGAGCGCCCCGGCACCGGCGACGATGCCCGCGGCTGGGGCCCGCCCTTCTGGCGCGGCACCGCGACCACCTTCCAGGCCATGAACCACGGCAAGAAGAGCCTGGCCCTGGACCTCAAGGACCCCGAGCACGTCGCCGTGCTCGAAGGGCTGGTGCGCGAGGCCGATGTGCTGGTGCAGAACATGCGCCCCGGCGCACTGGAGGCCCTGGGCCTCGGTGCCGAAGCCATGCGGGCGCTCAACCCGCGCCTCGTCTATTGCTCGCTCTGGGCCTTCGGCCACAAGGGTCCGCGCAGCTTGGCGCCCGGCTACGAGCCCATGGTGCAGGCCTTCTCCGGCATCTTCAGCATCAATGGGCCCGAGTCGGCGCCACCCTCGCGGGTGGGCATGCAGGTGCTGGACCTGGGCACCGGACTGTGGGCAGCCCTGGGTTGCCTCGCCGCCCTGATGCGGCGCCAGTCGACGGGCGAAGGCTGCACCGTGGACGCCTCGCTGTTCGAGACGGCCCTCGGCTGGCTGCAGGTGATGATGGCCGGCTACCACGCCACGGGCCGGCAGCCGGCGCGCCATCGCAGCGGCAACCCCAATGTGGTGGTGTTCCAGGCGCTGCCCACCGCCGACGGCGAGGTGGTGGTGGCGGCGGCCAACGACCGGCTCTTCGCCAAGCTGGCCCGCGTGGCGGGCCATCCGGAATGGGCCACCGACGCACGCTACGCCAGCAACGCGCTGCGCGTGCAGCACAAGGCCGAGTTGTTGCCCGAACTGGAGACCGTCTTCCGCGGCCAGCCCAGCCAGCACTGGATCGACGCCCTGGAAGCCGCGGGCATTCCCTGCGCGCCGATCCAGGACTTTGCCCAGGTGCTGGCCGATCCGCACACGGAGGCCCTGGGCATCCTGCAGACGGTGCCGCAGGAAGAGCTGCGCATCGTCGGCCTGCCGCTGTCCTTCGACGGCGAACGGCCCGCTGTGCGCCACCGCGCGCCGGCCATCGGCGAGCACACCCATGACTACTGCCCAGGGCTTGCGCCCTGAACGGCCAGCTTCCACGACAACAACCGGAGACAACACAGCCATGAAACGACGCAGCCTTCTCAGTGCGGCGGCCGCCCTGCCCTTTGCCGCCGTGCCAGCCTGGGCGCAGGACAGCAAGCCGATCCAGATCATCGTGCCCTTCGGCCCCGGCGGCTCGGGCGACATCTCGGCCCGCATGCTGGCCGAATTCATCACCAGGAAGACCGGCCGGAACGTGGTGGTGGACAACCGCGCCGGCGGCAACGGCATCATCGGCGTGGAAGCGGCGCGCATTGCGCCGGCCGACGGTTCGGTGCTGCTGCTGGCCACCACGTCGACGCACCTGGCGAACCCCAGCCTGTTCCGCAAGCTGCCCTACGACCCGGCGCGCGACTTCCGGCTCGTCGGTTCCTTCGGGCCCGGCTCCACCTACATGCTGGTGCGGCCCGACGCGCCCTGGAAGACGCTGAAGGACTTCGTGGCCGCGGCCAAGGCCGCGCCCGGTCGCATCAACTACGGCCACTTCAACGCCACGTCCAAGGTCACGGCGGCGCTGTTCGCGCACGAAGCCGGCATCGAGCTGGCCGCCATTCCCTACAAGCAGGTCAGCCAGGCCATGACCGAACTCATCGCCGGGCAGACGCAGGTGGTGTTCACGGATACGGTCGCGGGCGACTCCTTCGTGGCGGCCAACCAGCTGCGTGCGCTGGCTGCGCATTCGGACACGCGGCTCAAGCGCTATCCCGATGTGCCACTGATTGCCGAGACCTACCCCAACTTCACCATCCGCGGCGGCTTCCTCGGCATCGCGGTGCCAGCCGCCACGCCGGTGGACGTGCAGCAGCGGCTCAACGCGCTGATCAACGAGGCCGTGACCACCGACCCGATCCGCAGTCGGCTGGAGGGTTTCGCCTTCGCACCCGCCCGCGTGAGCCTGAAGCAGCTGGCCGACTTCGAGCGCGAGGAGCGCGAGAAATGGAAGGGCTACGTCGAGATCGCCCAGATCGAAGTGCAATGACCGCGCCCGCGACCCCCTGGAAACCACCTCAGCCATGACGCCGACCGACACGCCCCACGGACTCGCCCAGCGCGACTCCGGCCACCCGCACGTCGCCCTGCTGGTGCTGCAGCGCCCGCCCTACAACCATGTGGACGTGCCGTTGATGCGCACCCTGGCGGACACGCTGGAGCGCCTGGACGACGATCCCGATTGCCGCGCAGTGGTGCTGGCCGCCGAGGGCCGCGCCTTCTGCGCCGGGGCCGACTTCCACAGCGCGGCCGATGCCGACAGCACACGCGACCCCGGCGAGCTCTACACCCATGCCATGCGCCTCTTCGACACCCGCAAGCCGGTAGTCGCGGCCGTCCACGGCGCGGCGGTGGGCGCGGGGCTGGGGCTGGCGGTGGCGGCCGACTTCCGCGTCACCCGCGCCGAGGCGCGCTTCAGTGCCAACTTCAACCGGCTCGGCTTCCACCCGGGCTTCGGCCTGAGCGCGACGCTGCCGCGCCTCGTCGGCGAGCAGGCGGCCGCCCTGCTCTTCTATACCGGCCGGCGCATCGGCGGCGACGAGGCGGTACGCATCGGCCTGGCCGACGTGCTGGCCCCGGCCGAGCAGGTACGACAGCAGGCGCTGGACCTGGCGGCCGAGATCGCCGAGTCGGCGCCTGCGGCCGTGCAGTCCACCCGCGCCACCGTGCGGCGCGGGCTGGCCGACGCGGTGCGCGCCCTCAACCGGCATGAGCGCGAACTGCAGCGTGGGCATTTCGCCATGGACGACTTCCGCGAAGGCGTGGCGGCCATGGCCGACCGTCGCACGCCGCGGTTCAGCGGGCGCTGAGGCGGAAAAAGCGCCACCGGCCGCCCTTGACGCCCATCAAGGCAAGGGGGGGTTGGGAGGCAATGCCCGCCCGGGCGACTCCTAGAATGCCGCCCGTGCGCCTGTTCATCCTCGTCCTCGCCCTCGTCCTGCTGCCTTTGCGCGGCTGGCTCGAAGGTGCGATGGCGGTCGAGGTGACGACGGCGGCGGCCATGTCCGCACCGGGGCATGCCCACGAGGCAGACGCTTTTTCCTTGCCAGTCCAGCCGGCGGTTGCAATGACCACCGAAGCCGCTGAAGCGTCGGCGCACTGCCATGAGTCGCAGGCCGCATCGGTGGGCGGCGATGCCCATGGCGCGCATGCCCACGACGTCGAGTCCCCAGCCCCAGGGCATCACGGCGACGACAGCGGCACCGCGCACGACCATGGCTACTGCGGCCTCTGTCAGATCTGTCATTCCGTCGCCATGACCGACGCCATGCAGGCGGCCCTGCCGGCGCCGCCCGCGCGCGTCCAGCCACAGGGCCACGCCCCGCACTTCGCGAGCGCCCTGCTCGCCCAGGCCGACAAGCCGCCCATTTCCTGAACTCCCTGCCCGTAGTCCGTCCGCCGCAGCCGTCCTGACGCGCCGCGGCGCCGATGCATTGCTTCCGAGGAGAGTTCTCTTGTCCATCCTTCTGGTCCGGCGCGGCGCGCGCCGGCTGCCGCCGCTGCATCACGACGATGCAGCCCGGCCTCTTTCTCATCGACCCGCGTCCATGCTGCCGCCCTCGTCGCGCGCGGGATCGCGCGCGGGATCGCGCGCCGCGCTGGCCGGCATCGCCCTGCTGCTGGCCGGCTGCGCCAGCCTGTCGCCCGACGGCGATGCACCCCAGGTTCTTTCACTGGTGCAGGGGCGGCCACTCGTGGGCGAGGCCCAGCCCCGGCGCCAGCCCGATGCCGACGCTGCGGCACAGGCCGATGCGCTGCTGCATGGCCCGCTCGACCAGGAAGCAGCCGTGCGCATCGCCCTGGCGCAGGGGCCGCGCATGCAGGCCGCTTTCGCGACCCTGCAACTGTCCGATGCCGAGCGGGCGGAAGCGGCCTCGCTGCCCAACCCTGTGTTCTCCTTCAGCCGCCTGCGCGAGGGCCGCGAGCTGGAGCTCGACCGCCTGATCAGCTTCAACGTGGTGGGACTGCTCAGCCTGCCCTGGCGCGCCCGCTGGGCCGACCAGCGGCAGGAAGCCGCCCGGCTGGATGCGGCGCAGGCGGTGCTGCAGCTGGCAGCCGACACGCGTCGCGCCTGGCTGCGCGCCGTCGCCGACCGGCAGAGCGCCGTCTACCTGCGCGACGTGCGCGATGCCGCCGAAGCCGGCGCGACGCTGGCCCAGCGCATGCAGAAGGCGGGCAACTGGTCCGTGCTGCAGGCGGGGCGTGAACAGTTGCAGCAGGCCGAGGCGCAGGCGCAGCTGAGCCGCGCCGAGCAGGCTGCCACCGCCAGCCGCGAGGCCCTGGTCCGCCTGCTCGGGCTCGATGGCGCACAAGCTGCGCGGCTCACGCTGCCTGACCGCCTGCCCGAGCTGCCCACCTCGCTGCCCGCCGAGGCCGACCTGCAGGCCCAGGCCCTGCGCGACCGCCTGGACCTGCGCGCCGCGCGCGCCGACGCCGCGGCCACCGCCGAGGCCCAGGGCCTGACGCGCGCCACCCGTTTCGTCGACGCGATGGAACTTGGCGTGGCCCGCAACACCACGTTCGCCAACGACGCCGACCGCAGCCGCAGCACGCAGCGCGGCTGGGAGATCGGCCTGCCGATCCCGCTCTTCGACTTCGGCCAGGCCCGCAGCGCGCAGGCCGAGGCGCGTTACCTGCAGGCGGCTGCCCGCGTGCGTGGCGTGGCGCTGACCGCCGTGAGCGAAGTGCGCGAAGCCGAGGCCGCCCGCCGGCACGCCTGGCAGATCGCGCATCGCTACCAGGCCGAGGTGCTGCCGCTGCAGCGCCAGATCAACGACGAGATGGTGCTGCGCTACAACGCCATGGGCGCCAGCGTCTGGCAGTTGCTGGCCGAAGCCCGCGTCAGTGCGCGAACGGTGGATGCGGCCATGCAGGCCCAGCGCGACTTCTGGCTCGCGGAGGTGGACCTGCAGATGGCGCTGACCGGCAGCTCGCCCGCCGGCCTTTCGGCTCTACGCGCCGGAGGATCCGGCGCAGCCCTCGCCAGCACGACCAACGAAGGAGGCCACTGATGGACCGCCGACATTTCTTCTCCGGCATGCTGGCCGGCGCCGCCGCCGGTGCCGTCAGTCGGGTGGCCCTGGCCGCCGTGCCCGAGGCCGCGCAACAGACCGGCCCCGCCACTGCGCCACCGCTCCTGCCGCCCGACGGCCGGCCCTACGACCCGGTCGTCACGCTCAACGGCTGGAGCTTGCCCTGGCGAATGAAGGACGGCGTCAAGGAATTCCACCTCATCGCCGAGCCCGTGGTGCGCGAGATGGCGCCGGGCTTCAAGGTCAACATGTGGGGCTACAACGGCCAGTCGCCCGGGCCCACCATCGAGGTGGTCGAGGGCGACCGGGTGCGCATCTTCGTCACCAACCGGCTGCCCGAACACACCACGGTCCATTGGCATGGACAGCGGGTACCCAATGGCATGGATGGCGTCGGCGGCATCACGCAGCCACACATCCCACCGGGCAAGACCTTCGTCTACGAATTCACCGCGCGCCGGCCTGGCACCTTCATGTACCACCCGCATGCGGACGAGATGGTGCAGATGGCCATGGGCATGATGGGCCTCTGGGTGACGCATCCCAAGGTGCGCAACCATCCGCAGATCGCGCGCGTGCAGCGCGACTTCTGCTTTCTGCTCGGCAGCTTCGACGTCGAGCCCGGCGGCGCCACGCCCAAGGTCAACACCATGACCGACTTCAACACCTGGGCCTTCAACAGCCGGGTCTTCCCGGGCATCGACCCGCTGTGCGTGCGGCGCGGCGACCGGGTGCGCATCCGCGTGGGCAACCTCACCATGACCAACCATCCGATCCATGTGCATGGCCACGAATTCGAGGTCACCGGCACCGATGGCGGCGCCGTGCCACGCAGCGCACGCTGGCCCGAGGTGACCACCGATGTCGCCGTCGGTCAGATGCGCCAGATCGAGTTCATCGCCGACGAGGAAGGCGACTGGGCCCTGCACTGCCACAAGAGCCACCACACCATGGGCCCGATGGGCCACGACGTGCCCACCATGATCGGCGTGGACCACCGCGGCGTCGCCGACACCATCCGCCGGCTGGTGCCCGACTACATGGTGATGGGCGACAAGGGCATGGCCGAGATGGGATCGATGGAGATGCCCCTGCCCGACAACACCCTGCCCATGATGACCGGCCGCGGCCCCTTCGGCCCGGCCGAGATGGGCGGCATGTTCACGCTGCTGAAGGTGCGGCGCGACCAGGCGCCGGGGGACTTCCGTGACCCGGGCTGGTTCAGGCATCCGGCCGGCAGCGTGGCGCATGAGGTCGATGCGGGTCAGGCGCCTGCGGCGGTGAGCCGAAGCGTTGAGGCGGGCGCTTCAGCCTCCGGCACGAGCGATGCCGCCCCCGCCTCTGTGCGCAAGCCCGCCGGCCATGACCACCACTGAAGCAGCTGGCGGCCCTGAACCGCAAACCACCCAGCCATCGAAAGTCACGACCATGCAAACTGCTTGCTTCTCCGCCATCGCGTCTCCCCGTCGCCGTCTGCTCCTGGCAGTCTTGCCCCTCACGGCTTTCCCCATCGCCGGCCCGGCGTTCGCGGCCGCGCCCTGGGTGGATGTCTGGAAAGACCCGAACTGCGGCTGCTGCGTGGACTGGGTGAAGCACCTGAACGCGAACGGCTTTGCCACCCGTGTACATGAAGAGGGCAACGCCCGCGTGCGCCAGGAGGCGGGTATTCCGCCGACGCTGGGCTCCTGCCACACGGCACGCGTCGGCGGCTACGCCATCGAAGGCCATGTGCCTGCCCGAGACATCCACCGCCTGCTGCACGAGAAGCCCGCCGGCGCCATCGGCCTGGCTGTGCCGGGCATGCCCATCGGCTCGCCCGGCATGGACGGCCCCGCCTACGGCGACCGGCGCGATCCCTACGACGTGCTGCTGGTGCTGGCCGCGGGCGGCACGCGGGTGTTCGCGCGGTACCGCTGAAAGCGTGCCGTTTGCGGACTTCCGATCCTTCGCCTTTCCTCGACCGACATCCGAACCATGAACAAGAGAAATTTCCTCGCCCGCCTGCTTCAGGCCGCCGCCGCTGCAGTCCTCGCCCCGGCCGCACTCGCACAGGCCAGGCAGCCCCTGCCCGAGGTGGACGCCGAAATCCGCCGGGTCGATGCCGCCCAGGGCCGCATCACCTTGCGCCACGGCGACATCCCCAACCTCGACATGGGCGCGATGACCATGGTCTTTCGCGTCCGCGACCCGGCGCTGCTGAAGGATGTGAAGGCGGGCGACAAGGTGCGCTTCACGGCGCAGATGGTCGACGGGCAACTGACCGTGATGTCGCTCACGGTTGCGCACTGAGCGGCCGATTGGAAAGGACTGGAAAAAGTCTATATTCAGTCCTCTTTCCCGGGAGCCGCGAATGCGCTATTCGACGCAAGTCAAACCGATCAGCTACCTCAAGGCCAACGCGGCTGAAGTGCTGGACACGCTCGCGCAACGGCGCGAGCCTCTGGTCATCACTCAGAACGGCGAGGCCCGCGCCGTGATCCAGGACGTGGCTTCCTTCGAAGAGACCCAGGAGACCCTGGCCCTGCTCAAGCTGCTGGCCCTGGGCCAGCAGGATGTGGAGGCCGGGCACCTCAAGCCGCTGGCCGATGTGGTGCAGCGGCTTCACAGCAAGCATTCCGGCACCGAATGACGCGCAAGCCGAAAGACTTTCAGGTCCTGCTGACCCGCGGTGCGGAGCAGGACCTGGAATCGCTCTACGACTACCTTGCCGAAGCCGACAGCGTCGCCAACGCCCGTCGCCTGCTCGACCGCATCACAGCGACCCTCGATGGCCTGGCCCATATGCCGGAGCGAGGAAGTCACCCCAGAGAACTGCTGAGCCTGGGCATCAAGGCCCACCGGCAGGCCCTGTTCAAGCCCTATCGCATCGTGTACCAAGTGCTGGACCACCGGGTCGTGGTCCACCTGATCGCCGACGGGCGGCGGGACATGCAGACCCTGCTCGCACGCCGGCTGCTGGGTCGGTGATAGCGCGACTGATCGGCTTTGTTTTCCGCCGAGCCGAATGGCTCTCAGGCCATCCCGCCATTCACCGAGATCACCTGCCCCGTGATGTACCCCGCCTCCGCGCTGGCCAGGAAGCCGGCCAAGGCGGCAACCTCTTCGGGTGTGCCGGCGCGCTGGACGGGCACCATCTGCTTGACCATGGACGGGTCGAAGGCGGCATCGGCCATGGGCGAGGCGATGATGCCCGGCGCGATGGCGTTGACGGTCACGCCGCGCGAGGCGACTTCCATCGACAGCGCCTTGGTCGCGCTATTGAGCGCGCCCTTGGCCGCGGCATAGTTGACCTGGCCGCGGTTGCCCATGATGGCGGCCACCGACGAGATGTTCAGGATGCGGCCCCAGCGCGTGCGCAGCATGGGCAGCAGCAGCGGCTGGGTGACGCGGAAGAAACCGTTGAGCGACACATCGATGACGCGGTGCCACTGATCGGGCCGCATGCCGGGCATCACGGCGTCGTCATGGATGCCCGCGTTGTTGACCAGCACCTGCACCGGCCCGCCCTCCAGCATGCGGGCGCAAGCGGCCGCCGTGGCTTCGTCGTCGGTCAGGTCGAAGACATGGCACTCGGCTTGGCCGCCGGCCGCGGCGATGCGCGCGGCCAGCGCCTCGATGGCCTCGCGCCGACCGTTGGCATGCAACAGCACGGTGGCGCCGTCGCGCGCCAGGCGCTCGGCGATGGCACTGCCCAGTGCGCCGCTGGCCCCGGTGACGAGGGCGCGCTTGTTCTGAAGGGTCATGGAAAAGTACCTCCGTCGTTGCCGGTGTCACGGACACCGGTCGTGATGGCCGGGCAGGCGCTCAGGGCGCGGAATCCGGCAAGGGCGTGTTGAGAACCACCACCGCCCGCCCGTCCGCGACAGGCTGGCCGTCGGCATCGAGCACGCGGAAGGCATAGAGCACCTGCTGCGCGTCGCCCGACAGGCGCTCGGCATGCAGGTGCAGCGGCGCAGGGGCGTCGTCGAAGCGGGCACGGTGCAGCCGCACGTTGCGCGTGCTGGCCAGGTAGCCGGCCGCAGGCGGGCCGTCAACTGTGCTCAGCAGGCCACCATGCAGCGCCATGGCCTGCGCCGCGAACTCGATGGCGCAGGGGGCGAGCAGGCCCGAGGAGGTGCGCATCGGGTTGGCGGGGTCGGCATGCGTGGCGGTCGTGCAGTGGATGGACTGCGCATCCCAGGCTTCGAGCCGGTCGAGCAGGCACATGCTGCCCGCGTGGGGAATGCGCGCGGCGATGCCGCTTCGGTCGAGGGTGGCGGGCGCGGTCATGGCAGGTCCGAGATCAGCAGCACATTGGCAAAGGGCGTGCCCTGGCTCATGGGCATGGGCTGCACCGCGAAGCCCAGGCGCTGCAGCAGGGCGATCCACTCGTCGAGCGTGCGGCCCCAGGTGGGCGAGACCTTGTGGCCGCGGATGCGCGTCACCGTGCGGTCGACCCACTGGCTGATGGCGAAGCCGCGGCGGCTGGCGGCATCGCCCACGCGCAGCAGCAGGCGGCCGGGCACGCCGTCACGCTCCGCGGCGCCGCCGGCCAGCGCATCGCGCACCCGCACGAGCACGCCTTCCTGTGCGGCATGGTCCACGTAGTGCAGCACGTCGAGGATCACGACCACGTCGCAGGCCGGAAAGTCGGCCTCGCACATGTTGCCGCAGATGATGGTGGGCATGGGCCGGATGTGGCCGACCGAGCGCTGCGCGCGCTCCACATCGCGGGGCATCAGCTCGATGCCGGTGTAGCGGGCATCGGCCGGCAGCCGCGCCCAGGCGGCGGGCCAGCGGCCTTCGGCGCGCATCGCCTGGGCTGTGTGCAGCACGTTGGCGAACAGGCTCTGGCCCGAGCCGATGTCGAGCATGCGGGGCCGGCCCTCGCCGATCAGGCCACGCTCGACGATGCCGCGGAACACCGGGTCATGGCCGAGCTTGCCGCGTGCGAAATGCCAGGCGAAGTTGCCGCCCTGGCGGTAGGGCTCGGTGGCGCGGGCGTGGAGTTCGCGCCACGCGGCGTCGGAGGAAGGCGGGGTCGAGGTCACGGATGCGTTGGGGTCATGGCGCCCTCTCCGTTTGCTGGAGAGGTGCACAGGCGGAGAAGGTCTGGTGCGCCGAGCGGTTCACGCATGGCCGAGCGCATGGGGCAAGGTCACGGCGCGCAGGCCCTGGCGCGAGAACTGGTCGAGCAGCGGCGGCAGCACGTCCAGGATCACCGGCCGGCCGCTGGATGCCAGCGCCGCGTGGCCATCGTGCAGCAGCAGGATGTCGCCGGCGCGCAGGCCGCGGGTCAGGCGTGCCAGCACGCGGGCGGGGTCGCGCTCGCGGGTGTCGAAGCCACGGCGGGTCCAGCTCACCAGCTCCAGCCCCAGGCGATGCAGCACCGGGGCGAGGAAGGGATTGCGCAGGCCGGCGGGCGCGCGGAAGCAGCTTGGCCGCTGGCCGACGACGGCCTCGATCATCTGTTGCGCGCGTTCGATCTCGGCATGGAAACCGCGCGGGCCGAGCACCGAGAAGTTGTGCCGGTGCTGCGCCGTATGGTTCTGGATGCTGTGGCCACGGCCCACGATCTCGCGCGCCAGGGCCGGATGCGCCTGCACCCGCTCAGCAATGCAGAAGAAGGTGGCCTTCTGGCCTTGGGCGTCGAGGAGGTCGAGCACAGCCGGGGTCACCGCGGGCTCCGGCCCGTCGTCGATGGTCAGCGCCACTTCGTTCCGCGCTTCGGCGGCGGCGGGCAGGCGCAGCGTGTTCTGGCCCAGCCAGTGGCTGCGCGGCGTGAGGCCGATGGCGGTGATCGCGGCATGGTTGAGCACGACCGCGCCCAATGCAAAGGGCCAGGCGCCTGGCACGGCCATGCTGACGCCCACTGCGCCGGCATGCAGCACCGCACTGCCCTTGAGGAAGGGCGTGGGCTGCCAGCGGCCGGCCGCGCCACTCATGCCCGTGCCGTCCTTGCAAAGGCCGCCGACAGCAGCAGCGCCAGCAACGCACCGGGTGCCACCACCTGGCCGATGGAGGCCAATGACGGAATGTCGGAGATGGCGATGAGCGTGAATGAGATCACCGTGGTCAGGTTGGCCAGCATCAGCGAGGCCAGCGTGTCCTCGTCGGCATGGCCGGTCTCGCGCAGTTGGTCGAAGAAGAGCGCGTAGTTGGAGCCCACGGCCACCACCAGCAGCAGGCCCACCAGATGCAGGATGGACAGCGCCATGCCCATGGCCGCCATCGCCCCCAGCGTCAGCGCCACGGCGGCAGCGAGCGGCTGGCACACGGCCAGCAGGCGCCGCCCCGAGCGCAGCCAGGCGCCCAGCAGCAGCACCACGGCCAGCGCGCCCAGGCCCACCTGCACGAAGGCCTCGTGCAGGTAGCGCTTGTAGAGCGCACTCAGCTCCTCCCCGACCTCGGCCACCGACACGCCCGGCAGACCCTGCAGGGCGGCGACGACGTCCGCATGCTTGAACTGGGGGCCGGGGTGCAGCGAGACCATGGCGGCCCAGCCGCCACCCGGCCGCTCGAAGAGCAGCGCGTCGACCACGGCGCCGAGCGGGCCCTGGCGCGCGTCTTCGCGTCCGATCAGCGACGCGGCGCGCGCCGCCTCGACCTGGGTCACGAAAGGTGTCAGGCGGTCTGCCGCGATCGGCAGGCCCGCCGTGGCCTCCTCCAGCCGGGCGCGCAGCGTGGTGGCGTCGGGCAAGGCTTCGCGCCGCTGCATCTGCAGGGCCTGGCTGGGCAGGATGCGGGCCACGCTGTCGTAGCCCAGCAGCACGCCGCGATCGACCAGCGGGTCGAGCCGCGCGCCGGCCACCTCGGCCTGGCGCAGGGCCGCCTCGACGGTGTCGCCATAGGCCACCACCAGCGTGGCGCCGTCGCTGGCGCCGATGTCGCCGCGCAGTTGCTCGTCCAGCGCCTGCGATTCGCGCGAGACCGGGCTCATCGAGCTGAGGCCGGCGCGCCAGAGCTGGTCGCCCTGCCACAGCACGAGCACGAAGCCGGCGATGGCCAGGGCCATCAGCGGCAGCCGCAGGCGCGGCAGCCCGCGCACGAGTGCGCCGGCCGCGTGCGCCATGTAGCGGCGCAGGCCGCGGCCCGAGGCACCCTGCGGCGCCAGCACCGGCAGCAGGAAGCGCGTGGCCACGGCCGCGGCCACCAGGCCGGCGATGGAGAACACGCCCAGCTGCGCCAGACCCGGAAAGCCCGAGAACACCAGCGCCGCGAAGCCCGCCACCGAGGTCAGCAGGCCCAGCCGCACCGTGGGCCAGTGCAGGTCGCGCCAGCGCTGCCAGCCGGCCTGCGCGGGGCCCTCGCCCGCCACCTGGCGGGCCTGGATCAGGTAGTAGATGGCGTAGTCCACCGTCTCGCCGATCAGCGTGCTGCCGAAGCCCAGCGTCAGGCCATGCACGCCGCCGAAGACCAGGCTCACCGCGGCCGTGCCCACCACCACGCCCGTGGCGACGGGCAGCATGGCGATCGCCAGCGCCCGCAGCGCGCCGAACGCCAGCAGCAGCAAACCGCTGACCACGATGGCACCCACCACCGCCAGGTGGACGGCCTCGCGCTTGATGCTGTCGCGGCTCTGCACCGAGAAAACGGCCGTGCCGCTCATCAGCAGGCGGGTGTCGCTGGCGCCGACCTGCGCGGCCGCCTGGGCGAAGTCGGCCTGGATGGTGGCGATGGCCTGGGCCTGGGCGTCCAGGTCGCCGCCGGCAGCGCGGGTGCTGGCCAGCAGCAGCGCGCGCGGCGCCTCGCGCGCGGCCCACACGCCTTCGACGCTGCGCGGCGCGGTGGCCGGGATCAGCGTCTCGGCCATGCGGGCGGATTCGCCGGTGGGGTCGCGCTCCAGCAGCGGCTTGAAGGCATTGCCGCCCGGCGTGCCCAGCAACGAGAGGGTGTCGAGGATGGCGTTGCGCAGCCCCTCGACCGTGAAGTGCTCGGGCGTGACCGCGGGCGAGAGCTGGTAGCGTCGGTCGAAGACCCAGGTGCCAGCATCGCGCCACTCGCTCTGGTCGCCGTTCTGCACCTGGTCGAACAGGCCGCTCTTGCGCAGGCGCTGGCCCAGCTCGCGCGAGACGGCCGCGCGCTGCGCCTCGTCGCGCCCGCCCTCGATGCCGATGAACAGCGTGCGCGAGGCCACGCCGGTCTGGATCTGCTCGATCAGCATGCGCTGGCGTGCGTCGGGGTGGGCAGGCAGGAAGGCCGAGAGGTCGGCGTCGACCCGGGAGCGGGCGATCACGCCCACACCGGCCGCGAGGACCAGCAGCCACACCAGCACCACGGCCAGCCGGCGCGCGGGCGAGAGGCCGGCGTCATGGGCCGGCGCGACAGGAGGACGGCGGCTCATGAACCGGCGGGCCCGGGCACGATGTTCATCACCGAGCGGTCGCCGCCGATGAACTCCATCTCGATGCCGCGCACGTCGCTGCCGATGCCGGACAGGCGCAGGCTGCGCACCTGGGCGGCCAGTGCGGGCAGTGTGGGCACCAGGTCGAGCGTCCAGGCCTTGGCATCGCCCTTCACGTCGGCCTTGAAGTAGCGCAGCAGCGCAGGCGCGTTGCCGCTCAGGGTGCCGCGCATGGCTTCCATCATGCCCTGCAGCTCGGGCATGGCGTCCAGGCTCAGGGTGCGGGTGCGGCCGCCGCGCGAGAGGATCAGAACGTTGCCCTGCACCTCCATCGACTCCGGCCGCGGCGTGAGCGTGCGGCGCACCAGCTTGTCGGGCGCGGTGAAGCTGAGCACGCCGGCCGAGTCGAGCGGGCCGTCCAGGCCGCGCACGTAGCGCTGCTCGGTGAAGCGCGCCTCGCCGCTGCGGCGCTGGGCCAGCAGGGCCATCAGCTCGTTGAGGTCGAGCGCCCATGCGGGCGCCGCGAGCAGCCCGGCCAGGGCCAGCAGCAGCGCGGCGCGCAGGCGGCGCACGCCGGCCAGGGCCTCACGCACGCGGCGAATCTTCGAGCCAGAAGTCATGGAAATTGAACCAGTTGTGGGGATTGGCGCGGCACAGGTCTTCCAGGCGCCGCACATAGGCTTCGAGGGCTTCGCGGATTCGGCGTTCCCGCTCGGCGGGATCGAGCCCGCGGGCACGCCGCGGCGGCGGTGCGCCGGGCACGGTGGCGCCGCTTTCCACTGCCGGTGCCGAGAAATCGGCCAGAGGCTCGAACACCACGCGGTAGCGGTTTCCGCCCAGGTACAGGCCCGCCATGAACACGGCCGGCCGGCGCAGCAGCTCGGCGAGCCGGAAGGGCCCGTCGTTGAACCAGGCCGGCTGGCCCAGGAAGTCGATCTGCACGCGGTTGCCGCGCTGGCCGCCGTCGTCCTCTCCCACGGCCAGGGTGCGGTCGCCGAGCATGCCGGCCATGCGGCCGCTGTTCAGCCAGTCGCGCAGCTCCAGCATGGCGGCGGGCCGGCCCAGGGCGATGATGTGCGGACGGTATTCGGGCAGGCTGATGGCCTCGAGCACGGCGTTGATGCGCCGCGCGTTGTCGGGGTACATCAGCATGGCGAGTCGCAGGTCGACCGGCTCCTCGGCCTGCTGGCGGCAGGCCGACAGCGCCTCGAAGCTGCCGATGTGGGCGCCGACGAGGAAGGCGCCCCGGCCCGCGCGCACGTCGGCCTCCACGGCCAGGCCGCCCTGCACCTGCACGTCGAAGAGCGACATGTGCCCGCGCAGGAAATACACGCGGTCGAGCACCGTCGAGGCAAAGTTGTGCAGCAGCCGGTAGCCGTCGCGCCACCCCGCCTTCGGGCCGATGGACCGCGTCAGGTAGCGGCGGACATGGCGGCGCGGCGTGGGCGAGAAGAGCAGGAAGTACAGCGTGATCGGATGCAGGATCAGCCGCGTGAGCGGCCGGCCGCAGCGCAGCGCCATCCAGCAGATGAAGCGCAGCGCCAGGATGTTGCTGCGCTCGGGCGCGCGGGCCCAGTCGGTGCCGGGGCGCAGGTCGTCGCCCAGGGCGCTCATTGAGAACCTCCGGCTTCGCCTGCGGTGCGAGCGCCCTTCGGAACGGCCGGGCGGGCGCTCACGGGCGACCTCCGGCTCCGCCTGCGGTGCGGGCGCCATCGCCCGGCAGCCAGCGTCCGCTGGCGGCCACGGTGTCGCCCATTCGCACCTCGAAGCGCACGCCGGCCGCGGCCCCCGCCTCGGGCTGAAGGTCGAAGACGAGGTCGGCGCCCGGACGCACCGGCGCCAGGAACTTGGCCGCCGCCAGCATCGGCGCGTCGCCCAGGCGCGCGCGCAGCGAGGGCACGGCGCGCATCGCCTCCAGCAACTCGGCCAGCAACAAGGCGCCCGGCAACAGTGGCTGGCCGGGGAAATGGCCGGCGAAGGCGGGATGGTCCTCGGGCACGCGGTGCGACAGCCGCACCGGGCTGCCGTCCGCCGCCAACTGGGAGAGCGCGAACTCGCGCAGTTCGCGCCGCGTCAACTTGCCGGTGCCCACCCGCGGCAGCGCCTGCACATGCACCACGCGGCGCGGCACGAACACCGGCTCGATGCGCTCGCGCAGGCCGGCGATGACCGTCGCGGCATCCACCGAGGGCGCCACCACGAAGGCCACCGGCCGCACCACGCCATCGGCGACGTCGTCGGGCAGCCAGAAGGCGCCGTCCTCCACGCCGGGGATGCTGTTGAGGTGGAAGTCGAGGTGGCCCAGCGACGTCCGCCGGCCCGCCACGTGCACCAGGTCGTTGGCCCGGCCGAGAAGGCGGAAGCGGCCATCGCCCAGCAGTTCCAGCAGGTCCGCCATGGGCGTGGGCGCGGGAATGAAGTCGCCCGAGAAGACGAAGCGCTCGCCCCCATCGGGCCCTGTCTCGGCCTGCACGCGGATGTCGCCCATCACCTCCCACACCTCGCTGCGCACGGGGCAGCGGGTGGCGACCTGGCCGGTCTCGGTGCTGCCGTAGATCTCGACCATCACACCGCCCGTGGCGCGCTCGGCCTGGGCGGCCAGTTGCGGCGACAGCGGCGCGGTGGCCGAGAGCACCATGTCCACCGGCGGCACGGTCAGCCCGGACTGCAGCAGCGTCTTGAGGTGGAAGGGTGTGGTGACCAGCGCGCGCGGCCGCGGCACAGATTCCAGCGCCTGCACGATGTCGGCCGGATAGAACGGACGCCCGGCCTCGAAGGCCGGCCCGCCCAGCATGGCCAGCAGCGCCGAGGACTCGAGGCCATAGCTGTGCTGCACCGGCACCGTGGCCACCAGCGTCAGACCGTCCAACGTGGACAGGCCGAGCAGCGCGCACAGCCGCGGCACGGCGGCGGCCACGTCGCCGACCAGCGTGCCCCAGCGCTTGGCATGCGGCTGCGGCACACCGGTGGAGCCCGAGGTGAGCAGGCTCGCGGCATGGCGGTCCAGGGCAATGGCGGCCCAGTCGGGCATGGCGTCGAGGGGCGTGCGCTCGCCCTGGGCGTCGACGGCGACGCGCTGCGCCAGATGGGCGCCGTGCGGCTCGCCCGGATCGATCAGCGCGAAGGCTGCGGGATGCTCGGCGCAGACGCGGGCCAGTGTGTCCTCACGCGCATCGGGCGGCAGCAGGCTGGCGTGGCCGCGCAGCAGCGCCGCCGCCAGGCCCACGCTGAAGCGGTAGCGATCACCGCAGAGGTTGACGGCCGGCCCCTCGGCCGGAAGCGTTGCGGCGACGGCCTCGACATCGGCGAGCCAGGCCAGGGCACTGATCGGCCGGCCATGACGCCAGGCCAGCGGCGCGCGCAGGTCGCGCGGGCCGAGCAGAAAGGACACGCTCATTGCTTGGCAGGCGCGTAGAAGGCGCGCACGGCATCGATCAGCCGCACGCGCTCGAATTCGGGATGCAGGCGGTAACGCAGCAGGTATTCGCCCACGAACAGGGCGCCGACACCCACCGGCGTGACCACGTTGGAGAACAGCGACCAGTCCTCGAAGGGGCGCAGCAGGTACACGCCCAGCGACAGCGCGCAGACCACGCAGAAGTAGACGGTCCACACCGCGGTCACTCGGGCCGTGTAGCGCCGCATGTCGGGCGTGAGCGTGTGGATGCGCTGCGCGAACTGCCCGATCAGCGAGAGCTGCCCCGCACGCAACGTGCCACCGAACCAGCCGGCCAGCAGCGCATTGATGCCCACGTGCTGCAGCACATAGAGCGGATTGGGATCACCGGCGTGGCCGCTCATCACCAGGCCCAGGCCGGCCACGCCCAGCACCGCCACCAGCGCCAGCCCGGCACGGCCGAGGTGCTGGCCCGCCAGCCCCAGACCGGTGAGCCACAGCGGCACCAGCAGCACCACCACGGCCCAGGGCTCGGCGGCGTGGTAGAGCATCATCCAGTGCGAAGCGCCGGCATAGGCCACGCCCGCCAGCAGCATCAGCGCAATGCGCCAGGCGGGCATGCGCCTTACCCAGCCTTGTGGGCGTCGACGTGGGCCGCCAGCGCGCGCAGCGAGGCGAAGATCTGCTGGTTGCGCTCATCGTCCGAGCGCAGCTGGAAGCCGTAGCGGCGCGAGATCTCGAGGGCCACTTCGAGGATGTCGATGGAATCCAGGCCCAGTCCGTCGCCATAGAGCGGCGCCTCCGGGTCGATGGAATCGGGCGCCACCTCGAGGTTGAGGGCGCTCACCAGCAGTTCGGCCAGTTCGTTCTCGAGCGGAGTGCGTTCAAAGGAGGCGGTCGAAGGCAAGAAGGGCTCCCGGGGGTAAAGGAAATGAACCGCGGGTCGATGACCCCGCGGCAAAGGGAAAAATTATAGGAGTCGCCCCCGCGGCCACGGCCTCCTGTCGCCCGAGCCGCACGGCCCTGCCCCGGGGCGGCCCTTCGGTAGACTGCCGCCGTCTTTTTCGCCCTCGACTGGGAGTCCCATGGCCGATCCTCTGCTGCTGGCCCGCCAAGGCGCCACCGAATGCTTTCTGCTGCCTGCCCTGGCCAACCGGCACGGGCTGATCACCGGGGCCACCGGCACCGGCAAGACCGTCACGCTGCAGACCCTGGCCGAGCGCCTGTCCGGCATCGGTGTGCCGGTCTTCATGGCCGACGTGAAGGGGGACCTGGGTGGCATCAGCCAGCCCGGCCGCATCGGCGAGCGCATGGCCGCGACGCTCAAGGAGCGCGGCATCGAGTTGCCTGCGCCGCAGGCCTGCCCGGTGACGCTGTGGGACGTGTTCGGCGAGCAGGGCCATCCGGTGCGCGCCACCATCTCCGACATGGGCCCCCTGCTGCTGGGCCGCATGCTCGACCTCAACGACACCCAGGCCGGCGTGCTCAACCTGGTGTTCAAGATCGCCGACGACAGCGGCCTGCTGCTGCTGGACCTGAAGGACCTTCGGGCCATGCTGGCCCACGTGGGCGAGAACGCCAAGCAATACACCACGAGCTACGGCAACGTCAGCGCGGCCAGCGTGGGGGCGATCCAGCGCGGACTGCTGACGGTCGAGTCGCAGGGCGGCGACCGTTTCTTCGGCGAGCCGATGCTGGACATCCAGGACTTCATGCAGACGGTGGACGGCCGGGGCGTGGTCAACATCCTGGCGGCCGACAAGCTGATGAACTCGCCGCGCCTGTACGCCACCTTCCTGCTGTGGATGCTGTCGGAGCTGTTCGAGCAACTGCCCGAGGTGGGCGACCTGGACAAGCCCAAGCTGGCCTTCTTCTTCGACGAGGCGCACCTGCTGTTCAAGGATGCACCCAAGGCGCTCGTCGAACGCATCGAGCTGGTGGTGCGCCTGGTGCGTTCCAAGGGCGTGGGCGTGTACTTCGTGACGCAGAACCCACTGGACATTCCCGACTCGGTGCTCGCCCAGTTGGGCAACCGGGTCCAGCATGCCCTGCGCGCGTTCACGCCGCGCGACCAGAAGGCGGTGCAGTCGGCGGCCAGCACCATGCGCCCCAAGCCCGGCCTGGACATCGGTCAGGCCATCACCGAACTCGCCGTGGGCGAGGCGCTGGTGAGCCTGCTCGACGAGAAGGGCCGGCCCGGAATCACGGAGCGCGTCTTCGTGCTGCCGCCGGCGGGGCAGATCGGCCCGGTGACGCCGGAACAGCGCAAGGCGCTCATCGCCGGCTCGCTGGTGGCCGGCGTCTACGACCAGGCCGTGGACCGCGAGTCGGCCTACGAGAAGCTCAAGGGACGTGCGGCCTCGGCGCCCGACGCCCCTGCCGCCGGTGGCCAGGGCGCGCCGGTTCCCGCCCCCGACCGCATGCCGACGCCGATCGGCGGCACGCCAACGCGCACCGGCCCTTCGACGCCCTCGCCCGCTGGCGGCTCGGCGCCGGCGGAGGGCAGCTTCCTCAATGACCTGCTCTTCGGGACGACCGGCCCGCGCGGCGGCCGGAAGGATGGACTGGTGCAGACCCTGGCCAAGTCGGCCGTGCGCACCGTGGGCACGAACGTGGGCAAGGAAATCCTGCGGGGGGTGCTGGGGGGAATCTTCGGGGCGAAGACACGGCGCTGAGGGTCCGCGCGATGCGCTGGTGGCCGCGGCCGATGGCTCCGGAATTGCACGGCGCGCGGGAGGCGCCGGTGGATCCAGTCTCCGGCCCGCCCGGAGCATTCGGCCGGCGCCGGCCACACAGGGGCGGAAGTCCGCCTGCCGGCGGATGAGGTCGGACCGGTGCTGCCCGCCCCAGGCAGACCGGTGGAGGGCCGCCCACGCGGCGACCCGGATGCTTTCGCTCAGTAGCTCGGGTAGCGCACTGCTTCTTCTTCGGCCTGGCGGCTGCGGCCGACCATGAAGCCGACAAGCACCGTGCCACACACCACACCCAGCATGAATCCAGCAATGATCATCAACATGGCGTCTCCATCTCTTGGCGGAGGTCCCGCTGCCATCACCCGACGGCAGCTGGCCTCCTGAGACGCACGATACGCGTTTGTGACAAATTGCGTGTTGGGGGTTCACCCAGGGTTAATCTTGCGCATCGAAGAGCAGGAACAGGGATCGCGGCGCTGTCAGCGCAGACCGCAAAGCCCGGCCGATGCCGGCCCTATCTCGCGCTGGCGTCCCCGGCGAACTGCACCCGGCATTTCACGCCGGCCGGGATGCTGCCCTCGGGGTTGGGCAGCTCCAGCCTCACGCCGAAAGTGCCACTGGCCGAGTCGACGACGCGGTCGACCACTGCCACCGTGGCGGTGTAGCTGCCGGTGAGGGGCCGCTCCACCTCCACCCGCGCCGTGCCGCCCTTGCGCAGCTGGCCATACAGCGCAACGGGCAGGATCACCTCGACGCGCAATGGATGGGTCTGCGCCAGCTTGAGGATCGGCCGGGCACTCTCGCCGGCCTGGGCCACCTCGCCGACGTGCTGCAACCGCTCGGTGACCACGCCCTGGAAGGGGCTGCGCAGCCGGCGCTGCTCCACCAGTTCGCCCAGCCGCCGCTGTTCGATCTGCGCGAGGCGGCGGTTGTCGCGGGCCTCGGCGGCGTCGGCCTCGGCCACCTGCATCTCCAGGCGCGCGTCGTCGCGGTCCTGGGCCGAGATGTACTTCTCGCGCACCAGTTCCTCGCGCCGCGCCAGCTTCTGTTTCGCCGCCTGGCTGCGGCTGTCGGCCGAGCGGATGGCGCCGTCCATCACGGCGCGGTAGCGGGCGCCCTCCAGCGCCGCGCGCTCGGCGCCGCTGTCCAGCTCGACCAGCACCTGGCCCTTCTTGACCTCGCTGCCCCGGTCCACATGGATGGCGTCGATGCGCGCCTCCAGGCCGCTGCGCAGTTCGATGCGCTGGAAGGGCTCGATCAGGCAGGCAAAGCCACCGGCCGGTGCAGGCGCCGCGGCCGCAGCCATCGCGGGTGGCGACGCGGCACCCGACGCGGTGGGCGGCGCGGCACGCACGGCCTGCGCGGCGCCCAGGCCGAGCAGCAGGAGTGCTGACGCCCCGATGGCCCCATGCCGCCGCTGCGCACGCGGGGCAGCGAGGGTCCGGGGTTGGCGGCCGCGCGCCGCAGCCGCCTTCAGGGAGATCATGGAATGCAGGGTCATATCGCCTCGCCGGAAAAAGCCAGGAGCTGGTCGAGCCGGCGGTCCTGGCGAAGGGTGTCGCGCCGCGTGCGCGCATGCTGCCGCTCGGCATCGGCCTGGGCATGGCGGCGGCATTGATCGAGCCGCCAGCCGCCCTCGCCCGGCTGCAACAGGGCATGCCAGGGACCGCCGCGCTGGCGCAGCAGTTCGTCGTCGGCGGCGACCACGGCCAGGGCCAGGCCTGGGTCGCCCTGGCGGCCACAACGGCCCACCAGCTGCCGGTCGATGCGCGGCGACTCGTGGTACTCGGTCAGGATGACCATCAGACCGCCGAGGGCACGCACACCCTCGCCGAGCGCGATGTCGGTGCCGCGCCCGGCCATGTTGGTGGCCACCGTGATGGCCCCTCGCTCGCCGGCGCGGGCCACGATGGCGGCCTCCTGCGCGTCCTGGCGGGCATTGAGCACCTGGTGCGGCAGGCCGCGTCCGCTCAGCAGCCGGGCAAGGCGCTCAGAGGCCTCGACCGATCGCGTGCCCACCAGCACCGGCTGGCCGAGCGCATGGTGCTGGGCCACCACGTCGGCCACGGCCTGCCACTTGGCGGCCTCGTCGGCGCACAGGCGGGCGGGCAGCATGCGCCGCTGGCTGGGCCGGTGCGGCGGAATCACGGTGGTGCGCAGCCGATACACCACGGCCAGTTCGTGCGCCACCTCGCGCCCGGTGCCGGTCATGCCGGCCAGGCGCAGGTAGCGGGTGAAGAAGCGCTGGTAGGTGATGCGCGCCAGCGTGCGGGTCTGCTCGGACAGCGGGCGGCCCTCCTTCGCCTCGATCATCTGGTGCAGGCCCTGCTCCCAGGTGCGGCCCGGCAGCACGCGGCCGGTGTACTCGTCGATGATCTGCACCTGGCCTTCGTCGTCGATGAGGTAGTGCCGGTCGCGGTGGTACAGGTGCAGCGCACGCAGGGCCTGCACGGCCAGGTGCTCGCGCGCATGGCGGATGCGCCAGGGCCCATCCAGATCGGCCGCCGTCGCCGCGAGCCAGTCGCGGCCGGCCGGCAGCAGGTGCACGGCGCGGCGTGCGGCCAGCAGCTCGAAGTCGGTGCCGGGCCGCAGCTGCCGCGCCAGCGCCAGCGCCTGCTCGAAGGCGCCGGCATGCGCCACGGCGCCGGCCTTCTCGGCCAGGATCAGCGGCGTGCGCGCCTCGTCGATCAGGATGCTGTCGGCCTCGTCCACGATGGCGAAGTGCAGGCCGCGCAGCATCGGCTCGCCGCCCGCGGCGCCATACAGGCGGCGCACCTTCAGCTGCGCATCGGTGGCGCGGCCCTGGGCCTCGACGCGGTCGCGCAGGTAGTCGAAGACCAGGTCCTTGTTGGTGCAATAGGCGACGTCGCATGCATAGGCGCGGCGCTTGGCGGCTGGGTCCATGCCGCCGATCACCACGCCGACGCGCAGGCCCATGAAGGCCATCAGCGGGCCGGTCTTCTCGGCATCGCGCTCGGCGAGGTAGTCGTTGACCGTCACCACATGGGTGGGCACGCCGGCCACGCCTGCCAGGCAGGCGGCCAGGCCTGCGGTGAGGGTCTTGCCCTCGCCGGTGTTCATCTCGGCCAGGCGGCCGCGCAGCAGCGTTTCGGCGCCCAGCAGCTGCGTGGGATAGGGCGTCATGCCCAGCGTGCGGCGCGCGGCCTCGGCCACCAGCACCAAGGCCTCGTCCAGCGCGGCCGGCTTGAGCTCGCGGACGGCGGCGGGTGCCACGGCGCGCAGCGCCGTGCGCAGGGCCTCGTCGTCCAGCGCGCGGCGTTCGGCCTCGCCGGCTTCGAGGGCCTGGCGCAAGCGCGCCAGCGCGCCACCCGCCGGTCGCACCAGGCCCTGGCGCAGGCGGGCGGCGGCCGAGAGCACCCACTCGTCGGCGGCGTGGACGGTCTTGTCCTCGCGTTCGGGATGCGCGCTGCGGGCCAACGGGCCGCGCACGGGAAGGCTGAGCATCGTCATAGCTGGAACTGCGAGAGAAAGGCGCGGCGCAGCGCCCGCAGGCCGCGCCAGCCCACCGGTTCGGCACTGTGGGCGAAGCGCACATGGACGCGGCTGCCCAGGTAGTGCCCGGGCAGGGCATCGGGCAGGCGCAGCTCGAACTCGAAGAGCGACTCCAGCGTGGCCAGGCCCTTGTCGTCCTTGGGGTCGAGCACGGCCTCGCCGCCGCCGCGGGTGCCCAGCACGGCGCTGGGCAACTGGCGAACGGCGGCGGGCACGGCGCGCACCAGCGTGGCAGGCCAGACCTCGCCGCCCTGGGTGGCCAGGCGCACCTGCACGCGGCGCGTGTCCAGCCGCACCGCATCGACGTCGCCCTGCCGCACCACCACGCGCACCAGCGGTGCCTCGCCGGTGCGCACATAGGCCAGCACCTCGCCCTTGCGCACGAAGCGGCCCGGCAGGTCGTCGGCCTGCGGCACCAGCAGCAGACCATCGACCTGGGCCTGCACGGTAAGCTGCGCCGCCTGCTCCTGCAGCCGCGCCAGCACGCCCTGCTCGCGCTTGAGGTCCTCGGCCAGCTGCTCGGCGCGGGACTGCTGCACGCCCCAGGCCGCGTCGTACTGGCCCTGGGCCTCCTCGACCTTGGCGGCCTGCGCCTCCAACTGCGCGGCCAGCGTGGCGTCCACCGCCTCCAGCACCGGCTGGCCGCGGCGCACCGGCTGGCCCGGCTCGGCCAGCAGCTGCCGCACGAAGCCGGCGCTGCCGGCGCGCACGATGGCCTTCTCGGGCAGCCACAGCACGCCCTCGGCCGTGGTGTGGTGCGGCAGGGGCAGCGCGAACAGCAGCAGCAACAGCACCACCACCGAGCCCGCCATCACGCCCCGCACCCGGCCGGTGCGGTCGGCGAACTGAGGCCCGGTGGCCAGCGCCCGCAGGCCCTTGAAGGCCGGCCACAGCACCGACAGCGCCAGCGTCCACAGCGCCATCAGCACGCCGACGAAGAAGAAGCGCCCGGCCACGAAGAAGGCGATGCTCAGCGACACGAAAAGCCGATACACGAAGGACAGCGGCGCATACCAGAAGAACCAGCGCCGCTCGCCCGGCGTGGCCGGCGGCGGCTCGCTGCCGCGCACGCCGAACACGCGCCGCTCTACCCAGTGCTGCCATTGCTTGTTGGCCCGCTGCGCCAGGTTGGGGATCTCGATCAGGTCGACCAGGATGTAGTAACCGTCGTAGCGCAGCAGCGGGTTGGCGTTGAAGAACAGCGTGGTCACGCTGGCCAGCAGCGCCACGTCGTAGGCCATGGCGCGGGCCAGACCCGGCTCCAGCACCAGCCACAGGTAGAAGGCGATGGCGGCGATGAACAGCTCGGTCAGCATGCCGGCCGCGCCCACCAGCGCACGCTGCCACTTGCCCGGGCTGGCCGCGGCGTTGGACACGTCGACATAGGGCACCGGGTACAGCGCCAGCAGCATCAGCCCGGCCTCGTGCACCTCACCGCCCAGGTGCTTGCAGGCCAGGCCGTGGCCCAGCTCGTGCGCGGCCTTGACCAGCGGGAAGAGCACCGCCAGCAGCAGCAGGTTGTCCACGGCCAGCAGCCGGTCGGCGGCATTGCCCGTGAGCTCAGCCCCGTGCACGAAGGCCAGGCCCACGGCCGGCAGCACCACCGCCAGCCACAGCAGCAGCCCCAGCCGCCCGGCGAAGGGCCGCAGCCGCCGGTACAGCGCCGTGAGCAGCCGGTCGGGGTCGAACACCGGCACCTTCAGCGCCACCGGGTTGCCCACGCGGCCGAACCATTTCATGCGCTGCAGGCGCCCACGCCGCTCGAACAATTCGGCCACATCGGGCGTGACGTCGCACTGCACGAGATCGGCCGAATGCAGCTGGCCGAGCAGTTGGATCAGTTCTTCCTGCGTGGGCGTGTCCTCGTGCAGCTCGGCACCGAGCAGGTCCCACACCTGGGCCAGCGTGCGCCGCCCGTCCATCAGGTTCAGGGCCCGGTGGTAGGCCAGGTTGAAACGGTGGTGCCGCCCGCCCACCCGGTCTTCCAGCACCCACCAGGGCTGGCCGCGGTAGACATGCCGGTGCAGCCGCACATGGCTGCGCAGCCGCGGGCGCAGGTGGGCCACGCGGTACCAGTTGCTGGAGAGAAGGGGGCGTTCCATCAGTGGGGCTCGGTCGAGAAGGCGAATGAGCCGTGCGGGCATGTCGAACGCCCTGGGTCTATCGAGCGCCCGGGCCCCTCACCCTGCCTCTCCCCAGAGGGGAGAGGAGCAAAGCGGGAGCCCACGACGGGAAGTCGAATGGAAGACGCCCACCCGCCTCGATCAACCCTGGAGCCGGCTCCGGCCTGCGCGCGGGCGGCGCCCTCAGGATGCGCCGAGGCGCGCAGCCGGATGAGCGAGGCCCGCGGCCCCCGCGGGCCGGTCGTGACTGACTCGTGGCGCCTGTTCGAGCGCAGCGCGCAGCGCGTAGCGAGTTGCGCCACGCGCTCATCCGGCGAGCACCGCAGGTTGCCCGAGCGTTCAGCGAGGGCCGCAGCCTGTGGGCGCCGCCCGCGCGCAGGCCGGGGCCGGCGGACCAAGCAGAGGGCGCAGCAAGACGCAACGCACACCGCAGGGCCAGCACAGCAAAGGCAAGACACGACACCCATCACGGCGTCCACTTCCACCAGGCGATTCGCGCCCAATGCACCAACGGCCGCGTCCACGTCCACAGCAGGCTCGCCCGCCCCGCATCCACCTTCGCCACGCCCTCCATGTTCGGACTGAGCTTGGGCGCCCCCTGCGCCAGCTGCGCCTCCACGCGGAAGAAGTTGTGCCCCTCCTCCGCCACCGACACCGGCGTGATCTTGCTCACCGTGAAATCCCAGGCCTGCCCCGGCAGGCTCGCGAGCACCAGCCGGCCGCCCTGCCCCAGCCGCACCTCGCCGATGTCGCGCTCGTCCACCTTCAGGATCACCCGCCAGGCATCCAGCGGCGCCAGCTCGAACAGCACCTTGCCCTGCTCCACCGGCGAGCCCAGCTGCTGCGACAGATCGCCCTTGACCACCACGCCATCGAAGGGCGCGGCGATGTTCACCCGCTCCAGCTTGGCCAGCACCAGATCGAGTTGCGCCCGCGCCTGGTTGGCCTGGGCCGAGGCCAGCCGCTGGTTGACCCGGTTGCCCGCGGCCATCGCCTCACGCTCCTTGCCCAGCGCCACCTCCAGGTCGGACTCCCAGCGCAGCTTCTCCAGCCGCAGGTCCTTGTCCTCCAGCACCGCCAGCACCTGGCCGCGGCGCACCACGTCGCCCGCACGGGCCGGGGCTTCACGCACATAGCCCTCGAAGGGCGCCACGGCCGCCCGCTGCACGGCCCCTTCCACCAGGGCTGGCGCCGAGATGCGGAAGGGCGCGGGCACCACGGCCAGCAGCAGCAGCACGATGGCCGCCACGCCCACGCCCAGCTTCAGGGCCGGATGCGAGCCGTCGACGATGCGGCCCAGCCAGAAGCGGCCACGGCGCAGGCTGCGCGCCGGCAGGCTCTCGCCCGCCTCGCGCTGCAGCCGCAGCACCGGCGCCAGCACGCCTGCCGCTGCATCCAGCAGCCGCAGCGCCGCGGCATCGGGCGGCGACTCCAGCTCCAGCAGCAGCACGCCCACCACCTCGTTGACATCGGCCAGCGGCAACGAGAGCAGGGCCGGCGCGCCCACCACCTCGGCATGGCGGCGATGGGCCTCACGCAGCAGCAGCGGATCGGCATCGTCCGGTGCCGGCCACTGCACCATGCGCCGCTGATCGAAGGCCTCGTGCATGGCCTGCACCGCCTGGCCCAGCGCCTGCGCCCGTTCGTCGAAGCTGGCCGCATGCGAGGTCGCCAGCAGCTTGAGCGCCTTGCCGCGCGGCAGGGCCAGCAGCACCTGCCGGGCCGAAAGGCGGCGGCCCAGGCGGTTCACCAGCGCCAGCCCAGCCTCGCGCAGGCCCGGCTCAGCCATCAGCGCGAGCGCGGTGTCGAGCAGGAAGGCGCCGTCGGCGGTGCGGGCGGCCTGATCGCGCGCCTCATGGCGGCCCAGCATCTCCAGCAGCCAGCCGGCGCCCCAGTGGGTCAGGCGCGAGGCCTGGGCCACAGCCGGCTCGGCGGCCGGGCCCAGGTCGAGCACGACGGCGCCGTGCAGTTGCCCATCCTGCGCCAGCGGGTAGGCCAGGCGCACATGACGCAGCTCGTCGCGCCGCACCACGCCCTCGCGCGTGCGCAGCGACTCGGTGGCGATCTCGGCCAGGTAGGCCAGGTCGCGCCCGGCCGGCCAGGTGGCCACGGGCGCGAAGCTGTCGTCCGGCTGGCGCAGCAGCAGCAGACCGGCGCGGGCCTGCGTCAGCGCGCTGGCCAGCACCTGCAGCCAGGCGCCCAGCCATGCCCCGGCATGGCCGGCCTGGGCCAGCGCCTGCCAGGGGTCGGCCTGCGGGCCGCCGATGGCGCCTGCACCTGCACCTGCACCCGGACCCTGCCTGGCGGGCGGCCGCGCCGCGGATGCGTCGGCATCGGCCGCAGCTGCGTCGTGCGAAACGGGCATCACGGATTGGCCAGCAGCGCGTCCAGCGCCATCAGGTCGGGCTCGGTCAGCTGACCGGCCGCGGCCCTGAGCTGCAGGCCGGCGATCAGCGTCTGGTAGCGCGCGGCCGACAGGTCGCGCCGCGTGGCATAGAGCTGCTGCTCGGCATTGAGCACGTCGATGCGGTTGCGCAAACCCACCTCCAGCCCACGGCGGGTGGAGGTCAGCTGCGTCTGCCCCGACTGCTCGGCTTGGGTGAGTGCCCGGCTCAGCGCCAGGCCCGACTGCACGCCCAGCTGCGCCTGCCGCGCATCCAGCCGGGCCTGGCGGCGGGCGTCCTCCAGCTCCTGCTCGGCGCGGCGCAGGTTGGCCGCGGCCTCGCGGGCGCGGGAGCTGATGGCGCCGCCCTGGTAGATCGGCAGCGACAGCTCCAGTCCCACGCTGGCCTGGCGCACCGTGTTGCGGCCCAGGCTGGTGAAGTTGGCATTGCGGTTCTCGCCCACGCTGGCCACCAGGTCCAGCGCCGGCTGGTGACCGGCCTCTCGCACGGCGACTTCGCGCTCGGCGATGTCGCGCGTGATCTGCGCGGCCGACACCTGCAGCGATTCGGTGGGCGCGCGCTCGACCCAGTCGCGCGCCTGCTCGGCCGGCACACGGTCGATGCCGGCCTGCGGGGCCAGAGGCGCCAACGGCGGCAGCTCGCGGTTGATGGACTTCTCCAGCGTGCGGCGCTTGACCTCCAGCTCGTTGGCCGCGGCCACTTCCTGCGCCACCGTCAGGTCGTAGCGGGACTGGGCCTCGTTGACGTCGGTGATCGGCACCACCCCCACGTCCAGGCTCTTCTGCGCCTGGGCCAGCTGCTGCGAGAAGGAGTCCTTCTGCGCCTGCAGCGTCTGCAGCGCGTCCTGTGCCTGCAGCACCTCGAAGTAGCCCTTGGCCACGCGCAGCAGCAGCTCCTGTTCGGCGATGCGCAGCTGCTGCGCTGCCAGCACCGACTGCAGCTCGCCCTGCTTCGCCGCCGCCCAGTTGGCCGGCCGGTACAGCGGCTGGGCCGCCTGCAGCGTGACGCCGCTGGAGGTGTAGTCGCGCCCGCCCTGGTAGGTGCTGGAATGCTCGTCGTTCTCGCGCAGGTTGGCGTTCAGGCTCACGGTGGGCAGCAGGCCGGCGCGGCCCTGCACCGCCTTCTCGGCACCGGCGGCGGCGGCCTCGCGGGCGGCGGCCCACTGGGCATCGTTCTCGCGCGCCAGCTGCAGCAGCTCGCCCAGCGTGGCGGCCGGCACCGTGCCGGCATACAGGGCCAGCGGCAGCAGCCAGGCATGGCGGGCGAGACGGCGGGAGTTCAGCGTCGTGGGCATGGCGGACCTCCTCACTTCAACGGGCCGTAGCGGCCCTCGTATTGCGACACCAGTCGGCCCAGCAGCTCCGACAGCCGCTTGGCGGCGAAGGGGCTCATCACGATGCGATGGGTGAGCTCGATCTCCACCTCGGGGGCCATGCGGTCCCAGTTGTTGTTCATGCCGAAGTTCAGCACCACCTCCTCCTGCGTGGAGTTGGCGTTGGCGAAGTTGACGTACGAGCTCTTGAGCCCGTCCACCTTCCACTGGATGCGCGGGTTGGCGCCGTCGGCGGCGGGCGGGGTGTCGTGGGGTTCCATGGGCTGCTTCTCCTCGGAAAGGGTTTTGTTCGTGGCTTCGTTCGTCGGGCGTGGCGTCAGAGCCGGATGTGCCAGTCCTGGGCCGGTGGCGGCGTGTCCTCGGACGCCAGCCAGCCGCCGATCCAGCCCACGCCGGCATGGCGCGGCGCGGCCTCGGGCGGCAGGCCCGGGCGGGCCAGCTGGACCACCGGGTCGGCCGCATCGGCGGCGCCGTCTGCCGCACCGCGCCGGCGGCGCCGCACAGGCAGCACACCGGCCATCAGCGACAGACCGGCCACGCCGCCCAGCCAGGAGGCCCAGGCCGGGTCACCGCCCGGGTCCAGGGTGAACTGGCGGCGCTCCAGTGGCAGGCCGGTGTCGCCGGCGGGCACGGGCGTGGCGGCCGCGGCCACCACGGCACCCTCGCCCGCCGTGCTGGCCGCATCCGCACGCAGCGCGGCTGGCGCGCCGACCACGAAGCGGGCGCGGAAGTCGCCGCCCGGCCGTCCGTCGAAGTCGCCATCGAGCGCGCGGCCCTGCAGATCGACCAGGCCGCCCGGGCCGGTGCGGATCACCAGCACATAGGTGCCGGCGGCGAGCGCACCGCCATCGGCCACGAAGACGAAGCCGGCGCCATCCGGATCGGGCACCAGCCGGCCCGGGATGCTGCGGCCTTCGTGCAGCAGTTGCACCGCCGCCGGACGCAGCGGGCCGGTGCCGCCGGCGGCCAGGGCGCGCCAGTCCAGCGGCTGGCTCAGGCGCAGGTGCGGCCCTGCGGCGGTGACCACCACCTGGCGGATCTGCATCGGTGCGGACGGATCGGCCGGTGCCGGCGCGGGCCGCAGCAGGTCGCTGAGCGCGCCCATGGGCGGACGGTCGGCCGGACGGCCGCTCTCGATCACCACGAAGCCGCTGGCCTGCGGATGGGACTGGCCGCCGGTGTGCGCGGTCTGCGCCAGCATCGTGACGCGGCCGTCGCTGCGCCACTGGCCCAGGCCCTCGAGCGGGCGCGGCGACAGGCCCAGCGCAGGCTCAGGCACGCGGCCGCCAGGCGGCTGCGCGGCGGGCCCGTCCACCGGCACCGTGAACGCGGACGCGGGCGACGTCCCGAAGGGCAGCACGGGCGCCGGCGCAAGGGTCACCGGCGGCATGGCCACCACCGGCGGCCGGGCCACCGGAGGCTGCACGACGGGTGGTTGCACCACCGGCGGCTGTGTCACCGGCGGCTGCACCACCGGCGGCGGCGTCACCGGGGGTTCCGTCACCGGAGGCGGAGGCGGAGGCGGAGGCGGCGGCGGCGGCGGCGGCGGGGGTGGCGTCCCCACCGCACGCACGGTGATGTCCACGGTCGCCAGCCCGCTCGCCAGTTCGCCGTCACTCACCGTGTAGGTGAAGCTGTCGCGCCCGCTGAAGCCCTCGGCCGGCGTGTAGCGCACGCGGCCGCCCTCCAGCAGCACCACGCGGCCGTTGGACGGGGCGCCCGCCAGCGTCACCACGAGGGCGCTGCCCTCGGCATCGCTGTCGTTGGCGCGCACGTCGATCTCCACCGACTGACCGGCGTCGACCGTGGCCTGGTCGGCCCGGGCCACCGGCGCCGTGTTGGGCGCGCGCACGGCCACCATCAGCGCGGTGGCCTGCCAGCTTCCGTCGGCATCGACGGCGCTGACCAGCACCGTGCGTCCGGCGCTCGGCGTGTCGTAGATATGGGTGGTGCCCACCGCGGTACCGGGCAGGCGGCTGCTGCTGCCGTCGCCCCAGTCCACCCGCCATTCGGTGACGGTGTCCACGACGTCGGCGTAGCTGAAGGCCAGCGCATAGGCCTGCCCCTGCAGCACGGTGGCCGCGCCCTGTGCACGCACCGTGGGTGCGACGTTGTCGACGTCCACCCGGAAGCGCACGCTGGCGGTGGCGCCCGCGGCGTCGGCCACCTGCACCTCGAAGTCCTGCACCGCCGGGCCGTTGCCGGCCTGCCAGCGCAGCACGCCCAGCGCATCCACCGTCGCGCCCTGCGGGCCGGTGAGCAGGCGCCAGTCCAGCGCATCGCCGTCCGCATCGGTGGCGCGCAGCGCGAGCTGCAGGGGCTGGCCTTCGGCCGCCCGCTGGTTGGGCACGGCGTCGAGCGCCGGCGCCCGGTTGGCGGCGCGCACCTGCACCGCCACCGGCGCGGCGGCCCAGTCGCCGTCGGCATCGCGCGCCGTCACCTGGATCTGGCGGCTGCCGGTATCGGCATAGGCGTGCGTGGCGCTGCGCAGGCCGCCTTCCAGCGTGCTGCGGCTGCCGTCGCCCCAGTCGATCAGCCACTGGGTGGGCAGGTCCGCCGGGTCGGTGTAGGCCAGCGAGAGCACGTAGTCCTGCCCTGCCACCGCGAGCGCCGCCCCGCTGGCACGCACCTGCGGCGCCACGTTGTCGACTGCGACGTCGAAGCTGCGGCTGGCGCGCAGCCCTCCCGGGTCGCTCACCCGCACGATGAAGCGCTGCGTGACGGGGCCGTTGCCGGCGGTCCAGCGGATGGCGCCGGTCGCCGCATCGATGGTGGCGCCGTCGGGTGCGGCCTCGAAGCTGTAGCTCAGCACGTCACCGTCCACGTCGCTGCCGCGGGCAGACACGGCCAGCGCCGCGCCCTCGGCCAGCCGCGCGTCGGCCAGGGCCTCCAGCAGCGGCGCGTCGTTGACCGGCCGCACCGTCAGGCGGACCGTGGCCGCGGCGCTGGTGAACTCGCCGTCGCTCACGGTATAGGTGAAGCTGTCGGCGCCGTTGTAGTCGGCCGCAGGCGTGTACTGCACCCGGCCATCGGCCAGCACCTGCAGGCTGCCATGCGCGGGGCCGGTCACGATGGCCGCCGAGAGCGGTCCGCCCTCGGCATCGCGGTCGTTGGCCAGCACCGCCACGGCCAGGGGAGTGTCCTCGTCGGTGGTGGCGCTGTCGTCCACCGCCACCGGCGCGGTGTTGACGGCCTGCACCGTCACGCTCACCGTCACCGCCTCGCTCAGCAGGAAGCCGTCGGAGGCGCGGTAGCTGAAGCTCGTGCTGCCGGTGAAGCCGGCGGCCGGCGTGTAGACCACGCGGCCCTGGTCCAGCACCACGCTGCCCTGCCCGGCCGGCGGCTGCGTGAGCGACACGATGGCCAGCGCGTCGCCGTTGGCGTCGCGGTCGTTGGCGAGCACGTCGATGGTGACGGCGCGGCCGGCCGTCGTGGTGGCGCTGTCGGCCTGGGCCACCGGCGCCAGGTTCACGGTCTCGACCTGGATGTCCACCCGCGTCAGCGCGCCGGGCGCGATGCCGTCGGTGGCCCGGTACAGGAAGAAGTCCTGCCCCGTGTAGTCCGCATTGGGCACATAGGTCAGCACGCCGTCCACGCCGAGCACCAGGCTGCCGTGGGCGGGCGCGCCCACCACGGCCAGGCTCATCGGGTCGCCGTCGGGGTCCACGTCGTTGGCCAGCACGTCGATGCGCACGGCCTGGCCACGCGCCGTGCTGGCGATGTCGCCCACGCTCTGCGGCGCGCGGTTGCCGTCGACCACGAAGCCGACGTTGTCCACCTTCACCTGGCTGCCCAGGCTGCCGAAGCCCAGCAGGTCGAAGGCCAGCTGCACCTCGCGCCGGTCAGTGATGGCCGAGACGTCGATGCGCACCTGCAGCGTGCCGCTGCCCGCGGGCAGCTGCGTCAGCGGCTGGTTGTCGAAACTCACGCCCTGCGCGCTGTAGATGCGTCCATTGGCCTGGATGTTGATGAGCGCGTCGGTGCGCGTCAGGCCGATGCCGCCCAGCACCGACAGGCCCGTCGCCGCATCCACCAGCGCCACCTCGAAGGCATCGCCGATGCCTCCGGCCAGGGCCTCCAGGTTGACGCCCACCAGGTCGAAGCTGAGATAGCGCGCGCCGGCCGGCACGCGGAAGTTCTGCGTCAACCGCGCGTTGATGCGCGCGTCCTCGCCCAGCGTGGCCACGCCGCCGGTGAAGGCGACGTTGCCACGCGTGGTCCAGTCGGCGGCACTGTCAAAGGCGCCGTTGGCCACGCCGGTCGCCAGCAGCGCATCGGCTGCGCCGGTGCCAGCCGCCTCGCGCAGTTGCAGGTCGGCGGCGGTGGGCAGGCGGCGCTCGCCCAGGGGCAGCGTGCCGGCCATGATGCTGCCGCTCGCACCCTGCTGGCGCTCCTGCGCATGGCCCAGGCCCAGCACGTGGCCGAACTCGTGGGTCAGCAGGCTCAGCAGGTCCTCGCGGCCCGCGGCCGGGCCGGTGCCGGCCCAGAAGCGGGTGGGGTCGGTGGTGGCAACGAATTCGGCGTTGTCCGCCGGCGTGCCGTCCAGGAACCAGCCGCGGCCGGCCGCGTCGTCGTCCACATAGACCGTGGCGCTGCCGTCGGCGGCGCGCACGGTGTAGCCCAGCACGTCGGGTCCCAGGTTGGCGACGACCACGCGCACGCCCTCCAGGGCCGCGGTGTCGGTGCCGGTCGCAGCCCAGGCCGCACGGGCCTGCGCCGACAGCGACGCGATCTGCGCGTCCGGCACCGTATGGCTGGCGATGGGCTGCGAGGCCAGGCCCTGCTGGTCGCTGGTGGCCGCCTGCAGGCGGAACACGATGCCGCCCACGCCGCCGTCGTCGTCCTCCACCGTTACGGTCACCGACTGCGAGCCGCCGAAGGCATGGCTCACGCGTGCCCCGGCATTGGCGATGCGCGTGCCGTCGCTGAACACCCAGGTGTAGCTGTGCGTGTCCAGCGTACCCGGGTCGCTCACCGTGGCGACGAAGTCGAAGCCGTTGCTGCCCGGTGTGGCCGCGACGGTGACGGTCGGCGCCACGTTCTGCACCGCGAAGCGCACCACGCTGGTCTGCCGCGTCGAATAGCTGATGCCGGCGTCGCTGTACTGGTAGCTGACCTTGGCGTCGTAGTAGTCGAGCTGCGTGCCGGGCCGGTCGTCGCGGTAGACATGCTCGAGCTTGACGGTGGCGTCGGGCGCCACCACCACGTCGCGGGTGAAGGTGCCGTCGTCCCAGTCCACCGTCACGGTGAAGGTGCCGGCAAAGGCGGTCGAGGACGGCCGGCCGCGCACCAGGATGTAGACGGTGTCGCCCTCGTCATAGGGCTCGGCCTCGATCACCCGGAAGGGGGGCGGGTCCTCCTTCTCCTTGGGCGGCTGCGGCGGCGCGGGCGGCGCGGGCGGCGCCGGGGGAGCCGGTGGCCCAGGGGGCGGTGGCGAAGGCGGCTCCGGGGCCGGCGGCGGGCCCGGTGGCAGAGGCGGCGGGGGCGGCACGGGCGGCTGCGGGGGCGCCGGCGGCTGCGGCGGGCCGGGCGGCGCGGGCGGCTGGCCGGGCGGCGGCGGGGGCGGCGGATTGCGGCCCGGCTCCTCCGGCGGGGGCGGCGGCGGATCCTCCGTCACCAGCAGCAGGCGCACCTGGGCCTTGCCCTCCCCGGTGTCGTCGTCGGTCACCGTCACGCGGACGGTGTAGCTGCCGCCGATGTTCTGGGCGGGCAGCAGGATGTCCTGCTTGTCCTTCTGCGTCGAGTTGAAGACCACGCTGCCGTCGGCGGCCACCAGCTGCCACGTGTAGGTGAAGGTGTCGGCCTTGCCGGGATCGGTCACCCCGGCGAAGAAGTACAGCGGCTGGCCCACGGTGCCGATCACGTCCCCGCTGAGGTCGACCACCGGCGCCACGTTGTTCACCGTGAGCTGCGTCTCCGCCGTCACCGGCGCCGTGCTCCCGGCCGGCATGTCGTCGTCGCGCAGGCTGACCTTGATCTTCAGCGTGTCGCTCGGCGTGGCGGTGGGGTTGTCGTCCAGGAACTCGCGCTCGACGCGGGTCTGGGTCTGCCCGGCCGCGATCGTGAATTGCTGCTTGATGCCGTCGCCCCAGTCGATCTCGCCGGTGAAGCTGTCGCGCTTGCCCGGGTCGGTCACGGTGATGGTGAGGGTGGCCTTCTCGCCTTCCTTGATGCTGGTGGCCGACACCTTGGCCTCGATCTCGGGCCGCACGTTGAGCACGCGGATGCCGGCCTCGGTCTTGCCGGTGGCCAGGCCCGTGTCGTCGTCCTTGAGCTCGACCTGCACCTTGACGTCGTCGCCGTCGGTGCCGGTCGGGTCGTCGTCCTCGAAGGGAATCTCGACCGAGAAGCTGCCCAAGCCGTCCGCGAAGGTGACCGTGCCCTGGTAGCTCTGGCCGCCGCGCTTGACCACCACCGTGTGCGTGTCCTGCTTGCCGGCGTCGGTGAAGCTGCCGCGCAGCACGGCCTTGTCGCCTTCCTTGACCTCGGCCTTGTCGAAGGCCAGCTCGGTGATCACCGGCGGCACGTTCACCACCGTGACCTGACCGCTGCGCTCGCCCTTGAGGCCGTCGTCGTCGCGCACGCTCACTCGGATCGTGCGCACGTCCTGCGGCGTGCCCGTGGCGGGGTCGTCGTCCACCACCAGCCGCTTGGCGCTGAAGCTGCCCGGCGCATTCGGGCCGGTCGGCTTGGTGAAGTCGGTGACCGTCGTCTTGGTGCCGTCGCCCCAGTCGATCTCGATCACGTAGTCGTCGCGGTCCTGCGCCGGGTCGGTGAAGGTGCCACTCACGGTGAGCTCTTCGCCCTCCTTCACGCGCACGCTGTCGAAGACCAGCGGCGACACCGTGGGCGCCACGTCGTTGACAGTGAGCTTGGCGCGCGCGCCGTTCACGCCGATCACATTGGTGGCGCCAGCCGTCAGGGTGTAGGTATCGGTGGAGGTCGCCGTGGGGTTGTCGTCCGGGTAGTCGCGCTCGAAGGTGTAGGAGCTCGTGCCCGCCGGCACCGTCACCGTCTGCGGCTGGGGCCCACCGTCACCCCAGTCGAAGCTGAGGACCACCGGCTTGGTCGGGTCCTCGGGCGCGAAGCTCACCACCGCGCGGGCCTTGCCGCCCTCGTTGATGCTCGACTGGTCGAGCTTGATCTCCAGGCCCTTGGAGAAGCGCACGTCGTCCAGGAAGAAGAACTGGCTGGCCAGCGTGTTCAGCAAGCTGACGCCGGTGACTGCGGCCACCTTGTCCGTCGCCTTGTCCCAGAAGTCGACGCTGACGTCCTGTTCCATGTTCTCGACGGCGATCGTCAGCGTGGCCACCTTGCCCTTGAAGCGCTCGGGCACCACGAAGCTGTAGCCGATGCGCTTCATGAAGCTGGGCTCCAGCACGGTGGACTCGGACCAGTCCTGGATGCCGTCGGCCTTCATCGAGATCGTGACCTTGGCGCTGGGCGAGAGCATCGCCGGCGCGAAGATGTTGAAGCTCAACAGTGGCTCGTCGGTCGGCACCAGCAGGCGGTTGTGCGTGATCTTGTCGAGGTTGAGCACCGACTTCAACGCGTCATCGATTGGCTGCGGCGGCTTGTTATCCGGGAAGAAGGCGCCGACGAGCGTGCGCAGGATCTGGCCGCCGCCCATCATCAGCGCGTAATTGCTGTTCTCGCCCAGGAAGGTCTTGAGCAGGACGTCCAGGTTCTCCTTGAGGAACTCCTTGAGCTTGCCGACGCCGGCCGGGTCGATGGACTTGTCGGATCCCTGGATCTTGAAGGCCTCGTCGGGCTTGGGAATGGTGCCCGTCAGGTCGTTGCCCAGCAGCAGCAGGTTGTCGAGGATGCTGGAGATGGCGCCGTCGAACTGGTCGAACAACTTGTCGCTCCAGGCCACCTTGGCCTTGTTCTCCGCCTCCTTCTCGACCCAGGACTCGTACCACTTCTTGTAGCCGTCCGAGCTCTTGTCGTTGGGGGCTTCGGGCAGGCCGAAGGTGTCGGCCTTGGCCTTGTTCACCAACACGCCCAGGGTGGCATCCCAGATCTTGTCGAAGACCTTGCCCAACACCTCCTTGGCGAGCGCCGTCGGGCTGGTCTCCATCACGAACAGGCCAGTCAGGTCCACCGTCCCCAGGCTGCCCAGCGTCAGGCCGAAGCCCGAACCGCCATGGAAGGACCAACCCGGCAGTTCGTACGAGAAGGGGAACCGGTACTTGTCGTCCGCGCCGGTCAGCCGCTTGTAGAGCGACTGCCGCAGTCCGTTCTCGAAGTTGCCGTTGAACACCGACGGCACCACCTCGGTGCCCTTGGTGACTTCGGTGTTGTCGTTGGCCGGATCGGCCGGGTCGACGCCGGCGTCCTTGCCCTTGTCGGGCCGCACGGCCAGGCCGCCACCCAGGTCGCTGTAGTAGAAGCCGTTGCCGATGCCTTCCCAGATGCGCCCGTTGTAGCTGCGGTACCACGGCACGTTGGTGAAGTTGAAGCTGGGCAGCTGGAAGGTGGTCAGGCCCATCACGCCCTCGTCCACCACGCGCCGGAAGATCGGCATGTCGGCGAAGCTGAGGATGTCGGTGTCGGCCGTGCCGGCATACCACTGCCACACGCGGCTGTGCGGCCCGCCCAGGCCGAAGCTGTAGGCGAAGGAGACGGCGAAGGGCAGGTTGAGCTTGCCCATCCAGTCGTCCTGGCCGAAGCCCGCGAGGTTGTCCAGCTGGATCTCCAGGTCGGCGCCATCGATGTGAGTGCCGAAGGGCGTGGCCGTCACGGCGCGCGAGGCATTGGTCTTCGCATCGAGGAACTGGAAGCCGATGGGCACCGGCGTCGACGACTGGAAGTAGTTGTCGAAGAAGCCGACGTTGCTCCAGCGCTTGACGTCCGGGTCCATGAAGTCGGCGTAGGGAATGTCCAGCGTGACGCCGAAACGTTCGGCCCACGTGATGAACTCCTTGATGCCCGCGCCGACCCGATTCAGGGCCACGGCGGCGCCCTGCCCGCCCGGAATCAGCGCGACAGCCACCGAGGCCAGCTGGCTGGCGGTCGCGATGGCGTCGAGCATGGACTGGATCGGAATGTCCAGCGAGTCCTGCTTGAAGTCGTGCGCGTCCAGCGTGGTCATGTGGATGTTCTTCACATCCGGGTTGCGCACACCCAGGCGCTGGATGATCTCGCTGTTGACCACCGTGCCGCGGCTGTGGCCGATGAAGTGCAGCGCCGAGCCGAGGATGCCGCCGCCGGTGGCCTGGTCGAGCTCGATCAGCGAGGCATAGAGCGCGTCGGCCGCGGCCTCGGAGAAGCCCGAGTCGCTGATGTCCGACTCCTTGACCCAGTCGGACACCAGCACCACCGCCTTGCCCGCCTGCAGGGCCGAGGCGCCGTAGCGGCGCGTGATCGGGTCCCACCAGCGGCCGGTGTTCTTGTCGTAGTACAGCACCACGCCACCGCCCGAAGCCTCGGCGATCACAGTGCCCAGTTCCTTGAAGGCCTCCGGCTGCTGGAAGGGCGGATCCGCCAGTTCGGGCGTGGGAATGAACTGGAAGCCGTGGGTCAGCACGGTCACGCTGGTGTACAGGCCGGTGGAGGCCTCCTTCTCGGTGGCGAAGCTGCTGGCCTCCCGGAAGCTTTCGCCGTTGGCGATCAGCTTGACACCCCAGTAGTAGTTCTGCCCCGAGGTCATCAGCTTGACGATCTCCAGCGGGATCGTCGCCTGCTTGGTGCCGGCCCCCAGCACTTCCGATGTCCAGATCCGGTTGGGGTTGTTGTCGCTGCCCTTGTAGCTGGGGTTCTTGTCGACCTTGTCGATGCGGGTGCGCGGCGCGTCGTCGGGCCACAGGCCCTGGCCGGGCGGCAGGGCGCTCACATAGACCTGCACCGTGTACTCGGAAGTGCCGAGGGCCAGCGTGTCCACGTCCCACTTCAGCACGATGGCCTTGGTGGCGTCCTGGCCGACATTGACCGCACCCTTGGGCTCCAGCAGTGTCAGCGGGTCATAGGGCTGCACGGTCAGGCCGCGCAGATTGCGGCTCACCGAGATGCCGGGCAAGTTGATCTTGCTGTCGTAGCCGTCGCCGTTCAGCGGCGAATAGTCGATGGGGAAGCGCTTGAAGTTCTTGCCGGTGGCCTCGGTCGCCTCGTTGATGAACTGCTGGACATCGAACACCAGCACGTCGCCCGGCCCCTTGTAGGTGGCGTAGAGCTTGGCGCCGTCCGAGGACAGGACCAGCTCGGTGGCGAAGGCCAGCGGGATCGGCGTCGTCACCGCCATCAGCTTCGGCTCGCCGTTCAGTCCGAAGGGGTCGCGGATGATGCCCACCTTCGAGCCCCATTCATGGGTCTCCATGAACTCCATCCAGAAGGCCGGGTCGTTGGAGCCGGTCGAGGGCGGCACGCCCCAGTCCAGCACGAAGGCCCAGTTGAGGTTGGGCGTCACCACGACATCCACCGCGTTGCGGATGTCGAGTTGGTACTTCTGCTGCCGGTCGTCCTGGATCGTGAGCGCCACCCCCTTCACGGTGGCCGCGAAAGAGGTGAGCGTGCTGACGTCGTCGCTCGTCACCTGGATGGTGTGGAAGCCACCGTTGCTCGGAATGTCGAGCCGCGAGGCAAAGACCATCTTGTTCTTGTCCGACGTCGCCTTGATGCCGTAGGGCTCCAGGCCGCCGTCGAGGGCGCCCACCACCTCGCGCCAGTGGCGCGGATTGCGCGGCGTCGGGTTGTCCTCGGTCGCCACCGGACGGTCGGCCTCGTCCACGTTGATGACCAGCACCTTGCCCGGGTCGCGGCCACGCTGGGTCCAGGCCTTGGTGCCGCCGAACAGTTCGGTGCCCGGCATGGTCAGGTACAGGCGCGTGCCGTCGGCATTGGTCGCCATGTCGTTGATCTTGCCGCTCAGGTTGTACGCGCCCACCTCTTCGGAGAGCGGGATCACCTGGACGATCTTGTGCAGGAAGCTGGAGCCGGGGTTGATGTCGATCACCACCAGCGACCCCTGGCCCGCCACGTAGAGGTAGCGGCCATTCGGGTCCAGCGCCAGGGCAGTGGCCGACATGCCGGGCAGCAGCTCGATGTAGTCGAGCGCGTCGGTGTCGGGGTTGGCGTCGCGCGGCTGCAGCGTGATGCCGTCGATCACCACGATGGCACCGGGCTTGTCGCCGGAGGGCGTGATGGCGGCGAACACGCGCGACAGATCGGGCGTGGCGATGTTGGTCGTCACGCTGCGCTGCAGGTTGATGAAGTCGATGACCCGCTCTGGCGCCCCGCTGGGGTCGCCCTTGCGCTGCAGGTCCAGCACCAGCACGCCGTCGCCGAACTTGCCCCGCTCGTATTCGCCGATGCCGGCCGCGAAGCCGTAGCCGCCGTTGTTCTGGATCCGGAAGGCGCTGCTGGCGCGGTAGGCCGTGTTGCTGGCCGGCAGGCCGTCAGGCCCCACCGCCGGCACCGCCTCGGGACGGCGCACCGTGACGTCGGCGAGGCCGAGCACCACGGTGGCCGGCACCTTGACGATGAGCAGGGTGTCGCTGGAGCCGACCAGCGGTTTGGCCACGATCTCGCGGCCGCCCTGTGCGAACACGACGCGTGTCTCCGTGATGTCGCCGCTGCCCGACATGAACTGGCTGCCTTCGATCCTCAGCACACCGGTCTCGGCGTCGTACTTCGGCGGCGTGGTCGCGCTGATCTGTGGCAGCGCCGGATTGGGCTGGGGCGGCGTGGGCATCACCGCGCGGATGCGGGCATCGGTGCCGCCCTCGGGCACGTTGATGACGAAGTCGGTCGTCTGGTTGGCGTACAGCGAATAGGCGTTGATGACCTTGGCCTGCTCCACCAGCGGGAAGGTGATCGTCTTGAGGTAGTACATCAAGCCGATCAGGCTGGTGCCGCCGATGAACAGCAGCGCCGGGTTGAACATCTGCTGCAGGTCGATGGTCAGCCCGCGCACGGGCTTGTTGGCCCGCGCCATGAGGATGTTGCCGTTCTGCGAGAGACCGGGCCACGGCGGCGAGGTGGTGCGGGCATAGCCGTCCGCGCCCACCTTGCCGTTGTCCACCGGCATCCAGTACTTGCGCATCACGCCGTCGGGCACGTCGGACTCGACCTCGACGAAGAAGTACACCGTCTCGCCGGCCGCCAGATCGGTGGGCACCGCGATCTGCAGCGGGCCGGTGATGGCCGAGCCGCTGACCTGCAGGTTGAAGGCGGCCGCGAAGTCCATGGCCTCGGGCAGGCGCGCGGCCTCGAAGTCGGCGGCGCTGCGGCTGGTGAGCGTGACCTGCGCGCCCTCGGCCAGCTGGCCGGCCGCGAAGGCGACCTGCTGCCCGCTCGCGCCCTGGACGATGGCGCCCTGCTTGCCGACCGTGACGGCCTGGCCGTCGGCCGCGACGACCGGCGCCGTCACCTTGACCGGAATCACCTGCTCGGCGCCGCGGAAGATGACCGTGATCGTGGTCTCGCCCACGCGCAGCGCCACCAGGCGCCCCTCGGCGTCGACGGTGGCGATGGTGCTGTCGCCGATCAGGTAGCGGGCACCGCTGGCCGAGGACTGCACGAAGGTGCCCTCGCCGTTCTGCACCACCATCTGACGCGGCGCGCCAGGGGTCAGCGCGATGGCGTCGGGGTAGGCGTCGATGCCGAAGTAGTACGCCAGCAGGCCGCTGGGGTCGGTGGGCACGCCCGCCGACACGGCCGTGGCCGCGCCGATGCTGCCGCGCGTGGCCACCAGCATGCTGTTGCCGTTGGCCACGGCGCGCAGCTGGCCGCCACTCGAGAGCGTGGCCACCGCTGCGTTGCTGCTGGTGAGCGTGACGTAGTCGGCCGGCAGCAGCACGTCCTGCTCGTCCTCGAAGTCGCCGATCAGGCGGATGGACTGCTGCTCGCCCGCGCGCAGCTTGAGCGCGCGCAGGTCGAAGTCGATGGACAGCAGCTTCGCGTCGCTGACGGTGAAGTTCAGCACCGTGGGCGTGGAGGCCGAATAACCGTCGTCGGCCACCAGCGTGATGCTGGCGCTGCCGGTGAAGCCGGCCGCCGGCACGAACTGCAGCGTGCGGCCATCGCCCGCGATGCGCGCCGTGCCCTGGGTCGCGCCGACCACGCGCAGGCTCAGGCGGTCGTTCTCGGCGTCGTGCAGCAGGCGGGCGACGCTGCGCTCGGCCGCCAGGTCCACATGGGTCTTGAAGGTGGCGGCGTCAATGGTCGGCGCCTGGTTGGCGGCATAGCCCAGGTTGGCATAGAGCAGCTGCGAATCGGCACTGTCGACGCGGCCATTGCCGTCCACGTCGGCGGCGGCGCTGTAGGCGCCGGCACGGGCGGTGGCCATGGCGTCGGCATCGCGGCCATCGACGCGCGCATCGCCGTTGATGTCGCCGGCCACGAAGAGGCGCAGGCTGTAGGTGCCCGCACCGCTGCCCGCGACTTCCAGCAGCTTGAGGCCGGCGGCGTCCACGCGGAACAGGGCCAGGGCCTTGTTGCCCTGCACCTGGGTGAGCACCGGCACCAGGCCGGCGATCTGCGGCAGGGCGGGCGCGAGGCCGTCCTGCCCCGTCACCTCCACGCCCAGCAGCACGGCGCCGCCGGCGGTGGAGCGCACCTCGCTCTCGCGCACGCTGAAGGCGTAGCGGTCGGTCTCGCCCGCGGCCAGGCTGCCGCTGCGGCCTGCAGCCAGGTAGGCCAATGCGGCGCCGAGGTCGGCATCCAGCGGCAGCACCTGCGTCGTGGCGCCATAGCGCACCGCTTCGCCCTGCGCCGCACCGCCACCGGTGGCGGTGCTGGCCAGCATCAGCCGGCCCTGCGCGTCGTAGGCATAGCGGGTGGAGGTGGCTGCGGCCAGGTTGCGCGCGCCCACCAGGCGTCCGTCGGCGTCGTATTCGTAGGTGAAGACGCGGCCATCGCTGCTCTGCACCCCGGCGATGCGTCCGCCCGCATCCTGGATGAAGTTCAGCGCGTCGCCGTTGGTGGCGGCCACGCCGCTGTCGGTCACCGTCAGGCGCACGCCGTCGGCATAGACGATGGCCGTCACCTGGCCACCGCTGCCGTCGCGCTTCAGCGCGAATTCATAGCGGGTGCCGTCGGGGCCGGTGAGCGTGTACTGCGCCCGCTCGCCCAGCAGACCGGCCGGGTTGTAGGGCTGGCTGCCGTCCTGCGTGTAGAAGCGGTCGCTGGCACGCGCCAACAGCTGCCGCGCCGATTCGAGCTGCCAGGCCACGCCGCTGTCGGCCACCCACTGCGGGCGCCAGACCTGCACGCCGCCCAGCATCTCGGCCACGGGGCGGAAGGTGAAGCCGGCGCGCTCGCCGGTGGGCAGGGTGACGAAGACGCGGGTGCCCAGGCGCAGGGCCGGGTGCAGGCCCTCGGCCTCGCTGCCGCCCGCGGGCAGGTCGGTGCCGAAGTCCAGGTCGCGCCAGGCCAGGCGCCAGCCTTCGCCGAAGCTGCCGGCGCGGTCGGCGGCCAGCGAGTCGGCGCGGCGGGTGAAGTCCAGCACATGGCCGGCCAGGGTGGCGCTGAAGTCGGTGTCGCTGCGCAGGTAGCGGCTGGCATCGGCGGCGGCGCGCAGCTCCGCGCTGCGCTCGGCCACGCCACTGCGGCCGGCCACATCGGTGGCGCTGAGGCGCAGCACATAGGCGCCGGCCTCGAAGCCGGCCGGATCGAGCGTGGCCAGGCTGCCGCTCATCACGGCGCTGCCACTGGCGACGACGCGGAAGTCGCTGCTGCCGGCACGGGCGATGGCCAGTTGCCAGCTTTCGAGGTTGCTGTCCTGCACGCTGCCAAGCAGCGCGGTGGCCGCGGTGATCTGGCGGCCCGACAGCCCCTCGTCCAGCGAGACGACGGGCGCCGCGCTGTCCAGCGGATTGCGCACCTTCAGCAGGCTGCGCGTGGTGCTGACGTAGCCGTCCAGGTCGGTGGCCGTGGCCACCAGCTCGTACAGGCCGCTGGCCGGCGGCGTGAAGACCACGCGGCCACGCGCGTCCAGCGCCACGGCAGCGCCGTTGATGCTGAGGCTGCGGCTGCCCACGGCCGAGAAGGCATCGGCCAGTACGGTGATGGCCACCTGCTGCCCCGGTACCACCGGGAAGCTGGGTGTGAGCGAAACGTTCACGCTCGGCCCCTGCGGCAGCGTGGTGGCACGCAGCGCCAGGCCGCGCTCGGTGACCGACTTGCCGTCGCTCACGCTCACGATCACCAGGTAGTCGCCGGCCTGGCCGGGGCCTGGTCGCCACACGAATTCGCCGGTCTGCGCATCGAGCGTCGCGCCTTCGGGCAGGCCGCGGGCACCGAAGCGCAGGGTCTCGTTCAGGTCGGGGTCGGTGGCGCCGAGCGTGAAGCGCAGGGTCTCGCCCAAGGCGACCTGGTGGTTGGTGAACACCGGCACCGGCGCGCGGTTGACGTCGGCGATGCCCACGCGCACGGCCAGCTGGCTTTCGGCGCCCGCGCCGTCGCGGGCCACGAAGTTGAGCGTGTAGTCGCCCGCCTGGTCGAAGGACGGCGTCCATTCGAAGCGGCCGGTGGCGGCGTCGAAGAAGGCGCCGGCCGGCAGCCGGCCCACGGCGGCATAGGCGACCGCGTCGTTGTCCGGGTCGCCCGCCACCAGCGTGAACTGCAGCAGCTGGCCTTCCTGCCCGCCTAGCGGCGGGATGCCGACGAGGATGGGGGCCCGGTTGGTGTTGTCCACCGTGACGGAGAAGCGGTCGCTCACGCTGGCCGCGCCGTCCGAGACGGTGACCACGATGTCGCGGTACTCGCCCGCCAGGAAATAGTTGGGCGACCAGCGCAGCTGGCCGGTGGCCGCGTCCAGCGTGGCGCCGGGCGGCAGGTTGGTGGCGCTCCAGGTCAGCGCGTCGCCATCACCGTCGCTGGCCAGGGCGGCCAGGTCGACGACGAGGTCCGCACCTTCGGCCACGCGGCGGTCGCCGATGGGCAGCAGCACCGGCGCGGCATTGGCCGCCCGCACGGTGATGGCCACCTGGGCCTGGTCGCGGTTGCCCTGCGAATCGGTGACGGTGATGCCCACGCTGTGCAGGCCGGCCTGGGCCGCGGTGGGCGTCCAGGTGAACACCGCCGTGCCGTAGACCACGCCCGGCTCCAGCGTGGCGCCGTCGGGCAGGCCGCTGGCGGCCAGCGTCAGCGCGTCCTGGTCCATGTCGGTGGCGCGCACCGTGAAGCTGAGCGGCTGGCCGATCACGGCCACCTTGGGCCCGATGACGGCCAGCAGCGGCGGCTCGCTCGCCGACTCGGAATTGATGACGAAGGTGCGCGTGGTGGACAGTGCCAGCGCACTGCCCTGCCCGTCGCCGTCGTCGGTAGCCACCAGCGTGACCACGAAGTCGCCGCGGTCGCGCTCGCCCGGGGCGATGCGAAGCACGCCCGTGCCGGCCGTCGCGCCAGGCACATAGGTGGCGAAGCGCGGCAGGCCCTCGAAGCGGATCGCCAGCGCATTGCCGTCCGGATCGGTGATGGCGATGGGCAGCTCCAGCACCTCGCCCTTCTGCACGGTCTGCGTGCCGAGCTCGGGCAGCACCGGCGCGCGGTTGGCATTGCGCACCACCACCGGCACGGAGACTTCCGTAGCCAGCGGCTGGCCGGTGCCGTTGCCGTCGTCGGTGGCGCGGAAGCGCAGCACGTAGGTGCCGGCCTGGCTGTAGCCGGGCGTCCAGCGCAGCAGCGCGGTCACGGGGTCGAAGCTCGCGCCCTCGGGCAGCGAGAGGGCCTCGTAGCGCACCGTGGGCGCGGGGTTGCCTTCGAGCTCCACCAGCGTTCCGCCAACGGTGCGGTCGGGCGTCACGTAGCCGGGGTTGTCCGGGTCCAGCGCGAAGGCGCGGAAGCTGATCGCCTCCCCTTCCAGCACCGACAGGCCCACCAGGCTGTCGAACACCGGCGCGGCATTGACGTTGGTGACGGTGAAGTCCAGCACTGTCTCGGAGCGCACCTTGCCGTCGCTGGCCCAGATGGCCACCTGCCAGCGGCCCGCCTGGGTGGACGCAGGCGTCCATTCGAAGACGCCGGTGTTGGGGTTCAGGAAGGCGCCGGGCGGCAGGTTGGGGCTGCTGAAGCGCAGTGTGTCGCCGTCCAGGTCTTCGGCCTTCAACGCAATGCGGATGGGGTCGCCCTCGCGCACGGTGCGCGGCGGCACGCCGTCGATCATGGGTGGCGCATTCGCCGGGAGCACCGTGACCTGGAAGGCGCCGACGGTGGTGAGGCGGCCATCGCTGGCCAGCACGCGCAGGTCGCGGTAGACGCCGGCCTGCGCGTAGGTGGGCAGCCACTGGATGGTGCGGCCCACCGGGTCGAACACCATGCCGGGCGGCAGGCCGTCCATGGCGAAGGCGACCGGGTCGCCGTCCACGTCCTGCGCATCCAGCGGGATCTGCAGCAGCTCGCCCTCGCGCAGGGTGTATTCGGCCTGCAGGCCCTGGATGATGGGCGCGCGGTTGCCGCCCGCCACGGTGAGGCCGAAGGACTGGGTGGCCGAGGCGCCGCGCGCATCGACCACGCGCAGCACCACCTGGGCGGCGGCCGGCGTGCCGACCTGCGGCGTCCAGCTCAGGAGGCCGCTGTCGTCGATGCTCATGCCCTGCGGCGCATCGAGCAGCAGGTAGCGCAGGCCGGTGCCGTCGGGGTCCACCGCCTGCACCTGATGGGTGAAGGCCTCGCCCACCTTGGCGGTGGTCGGCGGCGTGCTCTGGATGATGGGCGCCGCATTGGCATAGGGCACGGCATAGATACCGGTGCCCAGCTCGGCCCGCTGGCCGCCGCCGTTGGACAGCGTGACGGTGGTGGCCGTGGTCGACTGGCCCGGCGCCAGGCCGGCGCCGGTCAGGCCCAGGTCCAGCAGCCACAGGCCGTTGGAGGCCGTGGCGCCCAGCGGAATGCCGGCAAAGTACTGCGACGGGTCCAGCACCAGCATCAGCGGCGCCTTGAGGTCGAAGCTGCCGATGTTGGTGACGCGCAGGTCGAAGCTGGTGGTGCCGCTGGCGCGGTCGGAGCGCGTGGCCTCGAAGTCCAGCCGCACATAGGGCGAGAAGTCGCTCACCGCCAGGAAGCCGGTGGTGAAGGCCTCCTGCATGCCCAGGCCCTGGCTGCTGCGCACGCCCGCCTTGACGGTGAGCACCACGGCGCCGGGGTCGAGGTTGTCCACGCGCAGGATGGCCGTGCGGGTGGCGGCGTCCCAGCGGATGCTGCGGATCGCCTGGGCCTGGCCGTCGCGCGTCAGCGTGTAGCTGTCGGGGTTGACCACCGAGCCGGCGGCCGCGGCGCTGGCGGCCTGCATGTCGTGGTCGAAGGTGACGCGGATCTCGCCCATGGGCAGCGGCACCAGCGCGCCCTCGGCCGGGCTGGTGCGCGCCACCTTGGGTGCCACCAGCGGTGCCACCACGTCCACCTGGCTGCCATTGGCCACCAGCAGGCGGCCGTCGCGGGTGGTGAGCAGCTGCTCGGCGCCCGGCCCGCCCGTGGCCAGGGCCACGCTGCGGCGGGTGACGGTGTCCACCATGTACAGGCTGGCGCCGGTGTCGCCCACCCGCTTCTTCGAGGAGACGAAGAGCAGGCCCTCGAACTGCGTGCCCGGCTGGCCGAAGGCGATGGAATCGAGCGCCGCATCGAGCTTGAGCTGCGACTGCGCGCGGCCCTTGCTGTCGAAGCTCAGCAGCTCGCCGCGCTGCGGCCAGCGGCTGCCCCACAGCTTGCCGTCCGGCGCCACGGCCAGGTCGTCCACCCGCGTGTCGCTGAAGTGCGCGAAGCGGCGGGTGACCGGGTCGAAGCGCTCGACGCCGTTGCTGGACGACACGTAGAACACGCCCGCCTTCGCATCGAAGGCCAGGGACTGCGTCAGGCCGTCGCCGTAGCGGTTGCGGATCTGGTAGCTGACCGGGTCCAGCTCCAGCAGTGCGCCGCCGCCGGAGGTGGCCCACAGGCCGCCCTGGCCGTCCCAGGCCAGGTCGTAGATGGGCGTGTCGAGCGTGGTGAGCGGCGCCAGCGCCCGGCCGCCGTCCTGGTCGAACAGGTACAGGCTGCCGCGCGTGCCGCCGCCGCTCACGATGAACTGGCCGTCGGCCCGCTCCAGCAGCGCCAGCGGGCCGATGCCGGCCAGGCTCTGCAGCACGCCGGTGCCGAAGGCCGCGCCGGTGAAGGGCGCCAGCACCTGGGTGAAGAGCGAGGGCGAGGCGGGCTGCAGCGCCGGCACGCCGCGCTCGGCCTGGGTGAACAGCGCATTGGTCGACGGGGTGGCCGTCGGCGCGGGCGGCTCGCCCACGTCCACGGTGGTGCCGCCCACGCTGGGCAGGTTGCCCAGGTTGGTGCTGCTGCCGTCGTCGGGCACGCCGGCCGCGGGCGGTTGCTCGCGGTTGCCGGCGTTGTCGGTGGCCAGGGCCAGGAAGGCATAGGTGTGGCCGGCCTCGCCTTCGTACACGCCCTGCGTGTCGGCGGTCTGGCGCTTCCAGATCTTCCAGCCGGTCTCGCTGCCGGTCGTGGTGTCGCGCACGTACACCGTGACGTGCTTGACGCCCGAGCCGCCGGGCTCGTCCACCGCGCTCCAGCGCACGTCGTAGTCGCCACTGCCGGCCACCAGCTGGGTGGCGGTGAGCGTGGTGACGGGCGCGGCGCCGTCCAGACGGTGGCGCACGGTGTTGGTCTCCACCGGCGCCTGGTTGTCCATCAGCACCCGGGCCGAGGCGTCGATCGACTCGCCCGTGGCGGCGCCGAAGGCGGTCTTCACGGTCCAGGTGACGAAGCCGGCGCCGCCGCCCTGGGCGGTGTCGGGCGGCAGCAGGCCGCGGGTGGCATCGCGCAGCACCTCGCCCGTCTCGGGGTCGATGGCCTGCAGCAGCCAGGTGGCGATGCCGGTGGTGGTGTCGATGCCGGCGCTCACGCGCAGCACGAAGCCGCGCGAGGCCCGCAGGTCGATGTCGGCCTGGTAGTTGGCCCGCTCGCCGGGAATGCTGACCGTGATGTCGCCGATCTTGAGGTCACCCAGGCGGAAGCTGCGCGGCGACAGTGCCGGGTCGAGCTGGGTGACGATGCGCACCTCGTTGGCCGTGGTCTGCGCCTCGTTGCGGAAGGTGACGGTGTAGGGCAGCGCGGTGCCGGCCGGCACCACGCTGTCGGCGCCCTGCCCCTGCGGGCCGCTGATGGCGGCCGCGCCCTGCTGCTGCGCCGCCTGCTCGAAGTACTGCTGCAGCGTCAGCGGCGTGATGCTGCTGTCGGCGATGACCGAGGCGAAGTCCGGCAGTGCCACGTTGGCATCGAAACCCAGCCAGGGCGAGAAGACGTTGAAGGCCTGGAAGTAGGTCGGGTGCGACATGCCCAGGTCGAAGTCCTTGGCCTTGGGCACTTCGGGGATGGGAATGGCGTACTCGCCGCACTCGTCGGACGAGCGCAGGTCCACGCCCGCAAGCGGCGCCTTGGCGCCCGGCGTGTCGCCGTACCACTGGTGCACCTGGGCGAAGAAGGCCGTCAGGCTCGACGGGCTGGCGATGGTGCTGCCCGCCGGGCCCACCAGCACGCCGCTGGCCAGCACCGACATCATGCTCTGCACCTTGGGGTCGCGGCGGATGGGCGGTGCCTCGTCGGCGGGGCGCAGCATGCCGCCCTCCTCCAGCGCGGCCATGTAGGCATTGACCCAGGTGTCGCGGTCGGCCGCCAGGTTGACCAGCGCCGCATTGGGCTTGTTCTTGTTCTGCGGATCGGCGTTGGCCGCCAGCAGTGCCGTGCGCAGGCGGATGGCCTGGGCGGCCTGCATGGCCATGAATTCCTCGCGCGTCAGCGGCGTGGCCGAGGCCATCACGTTGAAGCGGAAGGGAATGAACAGGATGGCGCACTTGTCCGGCACCTCGGCCTGCGGGTTGTCGAAGATCTCCTTCAGGTCGCCGGTGAGCGAGGCCACGCCGCCGGCCAGCGCATCGGCCTTGGCCAGGTCGGGGCGCGCGTCGTAGAGCGCACGCTTGAAGCCTTCGAAGTCGCGGTCGGCCAGCGCCTTCATGCCCGGGTAGGTGGCCACGGTGAAGCTCATGCCCACGTAGCCGCCGGCCGCCACGTCCATGGCGAAGCCGGGCGCCAGCATGTAGCCGCCCTGGTTGACCTCGCTGTCCAGGCTGGACCAGCCCACGTCGCTGCGTGTGCCGTCGGGCGAGCCGCGCACGTTGGAGTTGAAGGTGACGAAGGGCAGGTCGTACACCTTGGCGTTGTCGCCCATCTCGGGGATGCCGAAGGTGAAATAGACGTAGGGCGTGTCGACGTTGGTCAGGCTCTGCAGCGAGATGCCGTACAGCCCCGTCTGCCCCGCGGGCAGCACACGCGGGCCGCCCAGGCCGATGGTCACGTCCGGCTCCATGGCCGTCTCGACCAGGTAGCGGTAGGGCAGCACCGCGGTGCTGCCGTCGGGGTTGGTGACGACCACGTCGTACAGCCCGTGCGGCTGGCCGGTGAGGTCGAAGGTGGCGACGATCTTCGTGGCGTCGATCACCTCGTAGCGGGCCGGCTCCACCTCGGAGATGCCCGGCCGCACCAGCTTGACCAGCGCCCCCGGCTGGAAGCGCGCACCGGTGAGGGTGGCCGTGACCCAGCGGCTGTCGCCGCCCTGGTCCTGGCTGATGTCGGTGATCTGGAAAGGCAGCGCCTTGGCCGTGAGCGTGACCGGCACCTGGGTCTGGCTGCCCGAGCGGCCCTGGATCAGCACGTAGTACTCGCCGGCCGTCGTCGAGGGCACCAGCGCCCGCGGGCTGGCCGACAGCACGTCCTGCGCGCCGACGTCGAAGGCGAAGCCGCTGGCCACGTCGCCGTAGCGCACGTAGAGCTCGTTGGCCGACAGCGCGTCGGCCGAGTCGAGCGCGAACTGCAGCGTCTCGTTGGCACCGACGACGATGCGGAACAGCTTCTGCTCGCCGGGCGACAGCGTGGTCGACAGCGGCACGCCCAGCCGCAGCTCGGGCACGGTGACGGTGATGGGGTCGGCCGAGGCGCGCACGTTGTTGCGCTCGTCCACGCCCTCGTACACCTCGTCGTAGATGTCGGGCCGCACGATGATGCGGTACTGCCCGGCCTTGGCCGGCGGCACCACCGCATCGAGCAGGGCCTGGTAGCTGGCGCCGGCGGCCAAGCCGCCGGTGTGGGCCACGCGGCCCAGCAGCACGTCGCCCAGGTCCCACACGCCGTCGGCCGACAGGTAGACCGAATCGCTCCAGCTGCCCTGCGCATCCACCCCCGAGTCGTTCTTGATGGTGAAGCGGATCGAGGCCTTCTCGCCGCTGGTCAGGCCGCCGTCGACGGCGATGTCGTCCACCACCAGATCGGAGGGCGGGGGCAGCTCGATCAGCACCGGCGCCGCCGAGGCCCGCAGGTTGTTGTTCTCCTTCGTCGACTCGAACACCTTGCCGCGCGGCTCGATGCTGCTGCGGGGCACGTCGGTCTGCACGAAGATGTAGTAGCTGCCCAGCAGCTCGCGCGGCAGGCGCAGCGTGGTGCTGACGTCGTAGCTGCCGCCCGGAGGCAGCACGCCGCGGTGGCTCACGCTGCCCAGGTAGCGGTCGGCATTGGGGTCGAAGAACTCGTCGGCCGACAGGTAGATGCGGTCTTCCCACTCCACGTCGCCCGAAGGCGTGGCGGCGCCGCCGAGGTTGCCCACGGTGTAGTTCACCGTCAGCGACTGGCCGGTGCGCACCCGCTCCTGCGGACTGCCCACGGCCGTCACCTGCAGGTCGGCCGCCGGGCTCAGCTTGACGGTGATGGGCACCACCATCGCGTTGTTGCCCTCGTCGCGGAACTCGGGCACCGCGTCCTGGCCCAGGCGCACCTGGCCCACCTGCACCGGCGAGGCCGTGCCCTCGCCCACCACGCCGCGCACGCTCGCATCGGAGAAGGCGATCAGGTAGAAGGGCCCGTCCGCATCGCCCGGCAGCACGAAGCTGGCGGCGCGCTCGTAGCTCTGGCCGGCGGCCAGCGCGCCATAGCGCGTGAACTCGGCCACCTGCAGGTCGTTCGGGTCCAGCGAGGCATCGCGCGACAGGTAGAGGCGGTCCACCCAGTACTGCTGGCGCGTGTCGCGGGTGCCCTGGTTGGCCACGGTGAAGCTGACGTTCACCGTCTGGCCCGAGCGCAGCTCGCCGCTGGGCAGCTGCAGGGCCGAAATGCGCAGGTCCGGCTCGCGGTAGGTGACCGGGATGTCGCCACGGCCCAGGTTGTTGGTGCCGCCCGCGGCCTCGAAGGCATGGCTGCCGAAGAAGCTGCGGCTGTCCTCGTTGCTGCCGGCGTCGGCGTCGGGCACCAGGCTGCCGCGGTAGTCGGGGTCGTCCACCACCACGTAGATGAAGTAGTCGCCCCCGATGCCGGCGGGCAGTTGCACCTCGGCGCTGGCGGTGTAGCTCTGGCCCGCACCCAGCCCACCCGCGGCGCTGTGCACCGTGGTGCCCAGGCGGGTGGACGTGGCGAAGCTGAAGGTCGGATAGGCCGAGATCCACACCGTGTCGGCCCACAGGCGCGTGCCGCTCCAGACGGCGGCGCCGTCGTTGCGCACCGTCCAGTTCACCGTGGTCTTCTCGCCCGAGAAGTTCTGCGCCGGCGCCGTGACGGCCACCACCTTCAGGTCGGCCGGCCGGGCCACCACCTCGGCGGCGACGGTGCGGCTGTTGTTGGTCTCGTTCGATTCGGCGAGCGACGGATAGGGATAGCCCACGTCGCTGATCACCGTCACATAGCGGCCCTTGACCGCAGGCGACAGGTCGAACTGCTTCGTCTGCGTGTACTTCTCCAGCGAGAGCAGCTCGCCCGGGCGCTGGAAGGTGCCCAGCGTCCAGACCTTGGCATTGGGGTCGCCCAGGTTGGGCGTGTCGTGCACGAAGACGGTGTCGTACCAGTCGCCGGCGGCGGCGCCCTCGGCGAAGTTCTGCACCGTCCAGCTGACGGTGAAGGGCGCATCGACCGAGCCCGGCTGCGCGGCCGTGGCGCTGGTGGTCACCTCGGTCACGCGCAGGTCGGGCAGCGGCGGCACGGGCGTGCCGATGATGTCGATGGCGCGGGCCTTGTAGTTGTTGCTGTCGGCCTCTTCCGGGTCGTCGTTGTTGATGTTGATGGCCAGCGTGTCCTCGATGACGGCATCGAAGGCATCGGTCCAGGGCGTGATGTAGTAGGTGCCCGAGGCGATCTGCTGCGGGATGCGCACCTTCATCACCACGTCGTAGCTCTCGCCCACGGCCAGCGCGCCGGTGTGGGCCACGGTGCCCAGCAGCACGCCGCCGTTGCCGCCCGGGTTGGGGCGCGTCTTGTCGGTGGTGAGCCAGACCGAGTCGCTCCACTGCGGCTTGTTGGTCACGGCGCTGCCGCGGTTGGTGACGGTGAAGCGCACCTCGATCTCGCCGCCGTAGACGGCCTGGGCCGGCGCCACGACGGAGGACTGGATCTGCCCGTCCACCACGCGGCCCACCAGCAGGTCGGCCTGCGGCTTGGGCTCGACGTAGATGGCGCGCACGGCGTAGTTGTTGGCCTCGTTGGCGCTGGGGTATTCGTCCACGCTGCCGCTGGCGTCGGCGATCACCAGGATGTAGCCCTGGCCGCGGAAGCGCTCGGGAATGACGATGCTGGCGGTGGTGGTCCGGTAGCTGGCGTTCGGGTCCAGCGCCGAGCCGTTGTCGAGCGAGCCGATCAGGATGTCGTCGGCGCCCGGCTTGTCGTCCACCGACAGGTAGACGTTGTCGCGCCAGCGCGGCGTGTCGGTGGCCACAGAGCCGCGGTTGACCACCACGAAGCTCACGCCCGCCGTGGCACCGGCAGAGACACGCTCGGGTGCCTCGATGGTCTGCACCTGCAGGTCGGGCCGGGGCTTGAGCGACAGCGTGAGTGCGTCCTGCGCGCCGGTGGTGTTGTTGGTCTCGCGGGCGCCGCCGAAGACGCCCTCGTACACCGCCGCCGCGGCATCGGTGCCCACCACCACCTGCCAGGCGCCCTCGATGCGGCTGGGCAGGCGGAAGCGCTCGGTGCGCTCGTACTGCTTGCCGGCGTCCAGGCCGTCGGGATAGTCGAAGCTGCCCAGGATGATGGGCGAGGCATTGGCATCGCCCAGCTTGCGCAGCAGCACCACGTCGCGCCAGCCACCCTCGGCCCGGGCTTCGCCCTGGTTGGCCACCACCCAGCGGATGGCGATGGTGTCGCCCTCCACCGCGGCGGTGGGCGCGCCCACGGCGGTGACGACCAGATCGGGCGCGGGCGCCAGTGCCACCTGCACCGGGCCGGCCACGCGCGTGTTGTTGCCACCGAAGATGAACTCGTAGGCACCACCGGTCTGCACGCCCACGTAGACGGGGCCCGAATAGCCGTCGGGCACGCGCACCCCGGCGCTGCGCTGGTAGGCGCCGTCGGCGGCCAGCACGCCCAGGTGGTCGACGCCTGCCGTGGCGATGCGGTTGCGGCCCTCGGCATCGGTGCTGAGGAACAGCAGGTCGGTCCAGCCTTCGGTGTCGGTGCGGCCGATGCCCTTGTTGGTCACAGTCCAGGTGGCCTGCAGCAGCTGGCCCGAGCGGGCGTCCGTCGGCGCATCCAGCGCCGTCACCTGCAGGTCCGCATAGGGCCGGGGCATGGCGTCCATCGGCGCCGGCGCGGCGGCGGTGTTGTTGGCCTCGGCTCCGTTTTCGAACACCTGCGCGGTCGAATCGGCCCGCACCTCGACGCGGTAGCGGCCGCTGGTGCCGGCGGGCAGGAAGATCGTCTCGCTGCGCTGGTAGCTCCTGCCCACCGCCAGCGCGCCGTCGTGGTCGTAGCGGCCGAGCACGGTCTCGGCACCGGTGATGGTGTCCACCGCCACCACGCTGTCCACCCAGTGGCTGATGCGGCCCGCGCCGGTGCCCTGGTTGGTGACCGTCCACCCCACGGTGATGCGGCCGGGGTCGCCGATGATCTGCGCGGGCGCGCTGACGTTGCTCACCACCAGATCGGCATAGGGCGCGAGCGTGATCGCCACGGCGCTGGCGCGCGTGTTGTTGTCCTCGGCGTTGAACTCAGCCACAGCATTGCCGGCGTCGGCCACCGCGATGACGAACCAGTCGCCCGAGAGCTCCAGCGGCAGCGTCAGGTCCAGCGCATCGGTGTAGGCCTCGCCCGGGGCCAGGCTGCGGCTCTGGGCCGATTCGCCCAGCAGCACGTCGCCCGCGCCCAGCACGGCGTCGCGCGAGAGGTAGTAGCGGTCCATCCAGGCGCCGGAGACCGGCGCGCTGCCGGCGTTGCGCACCTCGCGCGTCACGCGCACCACGTCGCCCGAGCGGGCCGCGGCCGGCACGTCCAGCGCGCTCACCACCAGGTCGCGGTGGGTGAGCGTGATGGGCGCATCGGCGCTGTTGTTGGCCTCGCGCCGGCCCTCGTAGACCTGGCCGTCGGCATCGCTGACGACCACGATGCGCAGGGCGCCGTCGGCGCGCAGCGGCAGCGCCACGTCGAGGCTGAGATCGATCTGCGCGCCGGCCGCCAAGGCGGTGGTGTGGCGCAGCACGCCCAGCAGCTGGGCGTTGGTGAGGCTGCCGTCGGTGCTCAGGTAGACGCGGTCGATCCACGGCCCGCTGGCCGTGGCCTCGCCGGTGTTGGCCAACGTCCAGGCCACGGTGACGGTGCTGCCCACGGGCGCGGTGTCGGCCACGCGCACGGCCGAGACGGCGAGGTCGGGCGACGGCGTGGGCGTGAGCGTGGTCACGGCCAAAGCCGCGGTGGCGTTGTTGGCGCCGCCCTGCTCCACCAGCGCGTCCTCGGCATCGGTGACCACCAGCAGCCGGTAGTTGCCGGTCAGCTCGAAGGGCAGGCCCACCTGCTGGCGCACGCTGTAGTTCTGGCCCGCCGCGAGCGGGCCGCTGCGCACGAAGGAGCCCAGCAGCACGTCGCCCGCATCGAGCCGGTCGTCGGAGGAAAGGTAGACGGCGTCCTTCCAGGTGCCGTTGGCCGTGGTCTCGCCCTGATTGCGCACGCGCCAGGAGACTTCCACCGGCTGGCCGCTGCTGGCCGTGGCCGGGGCGGAGACCAGTTCCACCACCAGGTCGGGCGCGGGCGATGTCAGCGCCAGGCTGCGCACGGCCGTGTTGTCGGCGCGGGTGTCGGGCTCGGCCAGCACGTTGCCGCTGTCGGTGCGCACGAAGAGCGACACATTGCCCTGCAAGAGCGGCAGCGTGATGTCGCGCGTCTCCACATAGCTCTGGCCCACGGCCAGGCCAGTGGCACGGCTCACGATGGCCAGCACGCGGTCGTCGGCATTGCCGAGGATGGCGTCGGTGCTCAGCACGATCTGGTCGGCCCAGCCGCCGGCCGCGTCGGCGCCGCCGCGGTTGGCCACCGTCCAGCTGACGGAGATGGTGTTGCCGCCACGGCCGCTGTCGGGCGCGGTCCACGACTCGACCCGCAGGTCGGCGTAGTTGCGCAGCTGCGCCGTGAACTGGAGCGTGGCGCCGTTGTTGCCCTCGGCGTACTCGCCGGTTGCGTTGTATTCGCGGAAGGTGTCGGCGCCGTTGGCCGCCGAGTCGGCGATCACCTGCACCTGGATGCGGCCGGCGCCGCGCACGCCCGAGGGCAGCGTGAAGCTGGCCTGCCGCGCCAGCGCGCCGCCCGCGGCCAGCGGCGCATTGCCGGGCAGCGTCGGGTCGTAGGCGACGGCGGTGTTCACCAGCGTCTCGCCGGTGTCGAGGTTGCGCACGATCAGCCGGTCGTTCCAGCTGCCGGCGGTGGCGGCGGCGCCGCCGTTGCGCTCGGTCCAGCGCACGGTGACGGTGTCGCCCGAGCCCGGGGCGGCGGGCACCACGGCGAGGTCCTGCACCGACAGGTCGACCGACGACGTGAGGGCCAGCGTGGCGCCGTTGTTGTTGGCGGCATTGCCGGCGGCGTTGTTCTCGAACACGGCGTCGGACACGTCGGCCACCACGCTGAATTCGAAGCGGCCCAGCCCGGCCGCGCCGGCAGGCCAGCTGAAGGTGGTGCTGCGCGCGCGCTCGGCCGCGGCGGCCAGCGGTCCGTCGGCGGCCAGGGTGTGGGGCACGTCGCGCAGCAGCAGCACGGCGCCGGTGTCCAGGTCGCGCACCTGCAGGCGGTCGGTCCAGCCCGCATTGGCCGCACCGTCGCCGGTGTTGGCCACCTTCCAGCGCACGGTGACGCTGGCGCCGGCCGCGAAGGCACCGGCCGGCTCCACGGCCAGGTCGCGCACCTGCAGGTCGGGGTAGGCCACCAGCTGCGAGACGGCGGTCTGCGTGAGCTGGTTGTTGGCCTCGCCGCGGGCGGCGCCGCCGGCTTCTTCCACCCTGTTGGCCACGTCGGTGGCCACCTCGAAACGCAGGTTGCCCGCGCCGGCATTGCCGGCCGGCAGCGTCAACGTGACGCTGCGGCTGCGCGACTGGCCCGGCTGCAGGGCGGCCGGGTTGGCGCCCAGGTCCGCGTAGTCGACCAGCACATTGCCCACGGCCTGGTTGCGGTCGAGGTTGCGCACGATCAGCCGGTCCTGCCAGAGGCCGGTGGCCGGTTGGTCGCCGTCGTTCAGCACTTCCCAGCTGACCGTCACGCGGCCGCCGGATTGCAGCGTGCCGCCTTCGGGCACCACCGTGATGTTGCGCACCACCAGGTCGGGGCCGGGCACCGCGGGCTCGCCGCCCACGCTGATGGGCACGTCCTGCGAGCGCGGGGCCGGCTGCACGTTGACCTGGTAGCTGGCGGTGCCGTTGACGTAGTAGCGGCCTTCGACCAGCAGCGTGTAGGTGCCGGTGTAGGCCAGGTCCATCGCGGCCACATCCGAGAGGCCCGCGATCCACACCTGCCGGCCGTAGGGGTCGAGCAGCCGCCAGCGGCTGTCGCCGCCCGTCGCGCTGATGGCGTCGAAGAAGAAGCGCTCGCCCGCCTGCGCGGTGAATCGATACATCTGCGTCTGCGTCGCCGGGTCCAGCGTGCCGCCGACGGCGGTGCCGGGCGTGAGCGGCGTGGCCTGGGCCAGGTCGAGCAGGCGGAAGGCGGCCGTGCCGGTGCCCTCGCCTGCGCCCTGCAGCGTGAACTCGTATTCGCCGGGCGGTAGCACGAAGAGGCTCAGGCCGTCGGCCGAGTCGGTGCTGTAGAGCCGGCGCTGGTCGACCAGCAGGCCCTGCGGGCCCTTGAGCGACCAGCTCAGGTTGTCCGCATAGGCCAGCAGGTCCACGTACACGGACCTGGCCTCGGCCAGCGAGAAGGTGAAGACCTGCCGGTCGCCGGCCTGGGCGATGCTGCCCTCGAAGCGGCTGCCCAGCGCGATCGCCTGCCGGCCCAGGTTCAGCTTGTTGAGCCGGAAGCCGTAGGTGCTGGTGCCGGTGGTGCCCGGCCAGCTTTCGACCACCAGCGTGTAGCGGCCGGCCTGCGCCAGCGTGAAGGGGCCGGAATCGCCGAAGCCCGCCGGCCCGCGCACCACGCGGCCCTGCGGGTCGAGCAGGCGCCAGTTGGTGTTGCCGTCGTTGTTGGCCAGCACGTCGAAGTACCAGCTGTCGCCCGCGGCGGCATCGAAGCGGTAGAGGTCGGCCCCCGCGCCCGGGGTGCGGCTGCCCTGCACCGCCGTGCCGATGTCCAGCGCCTGGGCGCCGGCCAGGTCGCGCAGGCGGAAGGCATAGGCGCCGGTGGTGTCGCCGTCGCCCTGCACCGTGAGGGTGTAGTCGCCGGCAGCGAGCTTCAGCACGCCGGGGCCCGAGTACCAGTCGCTGCCCGAGAAGGCGATGCTGCTGGCCACCGTGCCCTGCGGGCCGGTGAGGGTCCAGCGGATGCTGCCCTGGTTGACGAGGCTGTCGAACAGGTAGCCGCCGGCCTGGGCCAGTGTGAAGGTGTGGCTGCGCTTCTGGCCCGGCTGGGTGAGGCTGGCGCTGACCGTGCTGCCCACCGTCATCGCCTCGGTGGTGTCGGTCACCGCATGCACGGTGAAGACCGAGCTGGCGGTGCCGCCGACGTAATAGCGGCCTTCCACCAGCAGCGTGTAGCGGCCGGTCTGCGTGAGCACCAGCGACTGGTCGCTGCCGCGCCAGGCCGGGCCCCACACGGGCTGACCCTGCGGGTCGAGCAGGCGCCAGTAGGTGTCGCCGCCGCCGCCGTCGGTGGCATCGAAGAAGTAGCGCTGGCCGGCCGTCGCGTCGAAGGCCAGGGCCTGCGTGCCGTTGGCCGGGTTGAGGGTGACGGTGGTGGACTGGCCCGGCGTCAGCGCCGTGGCCTGGCCCAGGTCGAGCAGGCGGAAGGCGTAGTCGCCGGTGACGCTGCTCACGGCCGAGATGCGCAGCCGGTAGGTGCCCGCGGGCAGGTCGATGGCCGCGCGCGGGCCGCCGTCGTACGAATCGGCATAGAGGGCGGTGAGCGGCACCTCTTCGCCGCGCGGGCCGTCCAGGCGCCAGCGGAAGGCGGTGTTGGTGCTCAGGCCGTCGAGCAGCACCCGCGTGGGCGCGGCCAGCGTGAACAGGTGGTCGGTCGTGCCGTTCGCGGCGGTGATGCTGCCCGTGACGGTGTCGCCCAGGCCGAAGGCCGTGCCGGTGAGCGTCTCGGGCGGCGTCTGCGCCGTGCGGCGCACGGCCAGGCCCAGCGTGGTGCTGCCGCTCTGGCCGGGCTGGCCTTCGAGCAGCAGCGTGTAGCGGCCGCCAGTGGCCAGCGTGAGGTTGCGGTCGTTGAAGCCCTCGGGGCCCATCACGAGCACGCCGGTGGGGCCGTACAGGCGCCAGCGCAGGTCGGCATTGGTGGGCGACAGGCTCAGGCGGTCGAGCGTGATCTGGTCGCCGGCCTGTGCCTCGAAGCCGCGCAGCGCCGTGCCGTTGGCCGGGTCCAGCGTGACGGTGCTGTCGGTGTCCAGTGCCAGCGCGGGGGCGCTGGCCAGGTCGAGCAGGCGGAAGGCATAGTCGCCCACCGCGTCGCCGTCGCCATCGACCACCAGCCGGTAGTCGCCGGGTGCCAGGGCCAGCAGCGTGCTGCCGCCGATGTTGCCCGCGTCGCTGCCCAGGAAGCTGCGCGAGGAGACAGACGTGGGCCCTTCCAGCGACCAGCGCAGGTTGTTGCGGCTGCTGAGCGAATCCATCACCAGGCGGCTGGCCGCACCGAGGCTGAAGGTGTGGACCTGCCGCTGGCCCGGCGCGCCGATGCTGCCGTTGACGGTGTCGCCCACGGCCATGGCCTGGCTGCCGTCCTGCACCGGCAGCACGGCGAAGCGCTGCGTGGTAGCGGTGGTGGCATCGGCCCGCTCTTCCAGCACCAGCGTGTAGCGGCCGGTGGCCGTCAGCTTGGTGACGTCGACGTCGTCGAAATTCTGTGGGCCCCACACGCGCCGGCCGTCCGGGCCGTAGAGGCGCCACGCCACGCTGCCGCCCGTGCTGGCGAGTGCATCGAAGAAGTACGACTGCCCGGCCGTGCCGTCGAAGCCGAACAGCGTCGCCTGGTTGGGCGCAGTGCGCACCGTCTCCACCGTGCTGCCCAGCGCGAGCGCCTGCGCGCCCGCCAGGTCGAGCAGGCGGAAGCCGAAGTCGCCCGTGGTGTCGCCGTTGCCGAAGACGCGCAGCGTGTAGCGGCCGGCCGTGAGGTTGAGCGCGTCGATGCTGCTGTACCAGTCGCTGTCGCTGAAGGCGCGCGAATCGACCAGCAGGCCGCCGGGGCCGTCCAGGCTCCAGCGCAGGTTGCCGCTGTAGCTGAGGCTGTCCATCAGCAGCCGGGCATCGGCGGCGAGGTCGAAGGTGTAGGCCTGGGTCTGGCCGGGCTGCGTCAGCCGGCCGGCGACGGTCTGGCCCAGCGTCAGGGCCTGGCTGCCGTCGGTGACCGCCTGGACGGTGAAGGCATAGGTGGCATCGGCGGTGTAGCCGCTCCAGCCTTCCACCAGCAGGGTGTAGCGGCCCGGCGCGTCGAGCGTGAGGGCGCGGTCGCCGAAGGTGTCGGTGCCCCAGACGGCGCGGCCGTAAGGGTCGATCAGGCGCCAGCGGGTGCTGCCCTCGCTGTTGGCCGTGGTGTCGAAGAAGTAGCGGCCGGGCGTGGCCACGTCGAACCGCCAGGCATCGGCGGCGTTGCCGGGCGTGCGCTTGCCGCTGACGGCGGTGCCGACCTCGATGGGCGTGGCCTGCGCCAGGTCAAGCAGGCGGAAGGCGAAGTCGCCCAGCGTGGCGCCGTCGCCCGCCACGGTGAGGGTGTAGTCGCCCGCCACCAGGTCGAGCGCGCCGGGGCCGTAGGCCCAGTCGCTGCTTTCGAAGGTCTGGTCGCTGGCCACCGTGCCCTTCGGGCCAACAAGGCTCCAGCGGATGCTGCCGTTGCGCGTCAGGCTGTCGAAGAACAGGCGCTGGTCCTGCGACAGGGTGAAGGTGTAGCGCTGCTTCTGGCCCGGCGACGCGATGCTGCCGCTGATGGTCTGGCCGAGCCCGGCCAGCGCCTGGGTGGCGTCCTGCACGCGGTACGGAATGAAACGGTAGGTGGCATCGGCCGTGCTGCCGGGCCAGCTGTCCACCAGCAGGGTGTAGCGGCCGCTGGCCGTGAGCACCGTCGGGCCCATGTCGCCCAGGCCCTGCGGGCCCCAGACGGTCTGGCCGTAGGCATCGATCAGCCGCCAGGTGCTGTTGCCGTCGCTGTTGGCCAGCAGGTCCAGGAAGAGGCGGTCGCCCGCCTGGGCATCGAAGCGCCAGGCCTGGGCGGCATTGCCGGGCGAGCGGCTGCCGTCCACCGCCACGCCCGACTGCAGCTCGCCGGCCTGGGCCAGGTCGAGCAGGCGCAGGCCGTAGTCGCCGGTGGTGGCGCCCACGCCGTCGACCGTGAGGGTGTAGCTGCCCGCGGGCAGCAGCAGCGCGCCAGGGCTGTAGTACCAGTCGCTGCTGCTGAAGGCAGTGCTGCCCACCACTGGCCCACGCGGCCCGGTGAGCGACCAGCGCAGGTTGCCGTTGTTGGTGCGGCTGTCGAAATACACCAGCGTCTCGGCCGCGACCTCGACGGTGTAGACGTCGCGCTCGCCCAGTTGGTCGATGCGGCCGGCCACGGCCTCGCCCAGACCCAGGCTGGCCGCGTTGTCGGCCGCCGGCAGCACGTTGAAGCGGAAGGCCGCCATGCCCGTCTGGCTGGAATAGCCATCCACGATCAGCGTGTAGCGGCCCGCCAGCGCCAGCGTCGTGACGTCCACGTCGCTGCCCAGGTCGGTCGGGCCCCACACGGTGCGGCCGTAGGGATCGACCAGCCACCAGTTGCCGTTGCCATCGCCCTGCTGGGCGTCGAAGTAGAAGCGCTGGTCGGCCTGCGCGTCGAAGGCCAGCAGCACGGCGCCCGAGGCCGGGGCGCGCTGGCCGCTGAAGGCGGTGCCGGGCACGACGGACTGCGCCGTGGCCAGGTCCAGCAGGCGGAAGGCGAAGTCGCCCGTGCCACCATCGCCGCGGCCGTCGACGACCAGCTGGTAGTCGCCGGCCTGCAAGTCGAACACGCCCGGGCCGTAGTAGCCATCGCCGTAGTCGAAGCTCTGGTCCGCCAGCGTCTGGCCGACGCCGTCGAGCAGGCGCCAGCGCAGGCCCGAGCCGGCCAGGGCGTCGAGGTAGAGCTGGCGTTCGCGGTCCAGACTGAATTCGTAGATGCGACGCTCGCCCGGTGCGGCGACGCTGCCGTCCACGCGCTCGCCCAAGGTCAGGGGCGCGGTCTGGTCGCGCGCGGCATGCAGGGCGAACTGCACTTCGCCGGAGGGGGCGCCCTCCTGGTAATAGCCTTCGATGGCCAGGATGTAGCGGCCGGTGGCGGTGAGCGCGATGTCGCCCGCGTCGTAGTAGCCGTACTGGTAGCTGCGCACCAGGTGGCCCAGCGGATCGAACAGCCGCCAGTAGGCCCCCACCGTCACGCGCTGGGCGTCGTAGAACAGCCGGTCGCCCTCGGCGGCGTCGAAGGCATAGAGCGCCGTCGCGTTGGCGGGCTGCAGCGTGGCGGTAACGCTCTGGCCCAGCGTCAGGTCCTGCGCCTGGGCCACGTCCAGCAGCCGGAAGGCGAAATCGCCGGTGGCGCCGTTGCCCGAGACACGCAGGCGGTAGGTGCCGGGCAGCACCAGCGCCACGGCCTCCTGGTCGCCGGCGTAGTAGGAGTCGCTGTACCCGAAGTCGCGCACGGGCGACTCCTCGCCGCGCGGGCCGTCGAGCTGCCAGCGGAAGCCCCAGTTCTGGGTGAGCCCGTCGAACAGCAGGCGCGTGGGCTGGGCGATGGTGAAGACGAAGTCGCGCACATCGCCCGGGCTGGCCAGGCTGCCGGTGACCGTGCCGCCCAGGTCGATGGCCTGGCCGGTCAGCGCCTCGGGCGGCGTGTTGTCCTGCGTCACCAGCTGGAAGGCGTAGCTCGACGGATCGGTGGCGTAGTAGGGGCCATCGGTCAGCAGCACGTAGCGGCCCGTGGCCTGCAGCTCGACGTCCTGCGTGTAGAAGCCGGCCGGGCCGAAGACAGGCCGGCCGCTGGGGTCGATGAGCCACCAGTTGGGGGCGGTGCCCGTGCTGCTCAGCGGCGTGAAGCGCACCCGGTCGCCGGCCTGGGCGTCGAAGGCGAAGCGCTGCAGCTCGGTGCCCTGGTCGAGGTCGGCAACGCCCTTGCCTTCGGCGTCCAGCGCGGTGGCGGTGGCCAGGTCGAGCAGCCGGAAGTCGAAGCGGCCGGCGGTGTCACCGTCGCCATCGAGGGTCAGCACATAGTCGCCAGCTGCCAGGTTGAGCACCTGCGGACCGTCGTCGCGCAGCGAACGCGGCGCCATGACCGTGCCGGCGGCGCTGTCCACGCGCCAGCGGATGCCGCTCGCTTCGGCATCGATGCCATCCAGCACGAAGCTGCCGGCGGTGTCCACGCGCAGGGTGAAGCGCTGCTTCTGGCCGGGCATGGCGAGGGCGCCGCTGACCCGCTCGCCGACCGCCAGCGCCCGCTCTTCGTCCAGCACCTTGCGCACCGCGAAGGTGGCGCGGCTGATGCCCGTGGCCCAGGAACGGCCTTCGAGCAGCAGGGTGTAGACGCCCGCCGTGCCCAGCTCCAGCGTGTCCACGTCCTGCCAGAAGCCGGTCGGCCCGAAGATCAGCCGGCCCAGCGGGTCGATCAGGCGCCAGACGACATCGTTGCCCGAGCGGCCCAGGCTGTCGAAGAACAGACGCTCGCCGGCACCCGCCTGGAACTGGAAGGCCTGGGTCTCGCGGGCCACGCCCAGCACGGCCTCGACCTCGGTGTCCAGCGTCAGGGCCTGCGCCGCCGCCAGCGGCAGCAGGCGGAAGGCGAAGTCCTGCGCCTGGTCGCCGGTGCTGCGCACCCGAAGCGTGTAGTCGCCTGCGGGCAGCGCGAGCACGCCGGGGCCCTGGTCGGCATCGCTGCCGTCGAAGCGGCGGTCGGCGACCACGCTGCCGCGCGGGCCGCTGAGGCTCCAGCGCAGGCTGCCGTTGTTGCTCAGGCTGTCGAAGTACAGGCGCTGGGCGCTGCCGAGCGTGAAGCGGTATTCGACGACCTGGCCGGGCGTGTCCAGGCGCCGGGCGATGGCGCCTTCCACCGCCGCGACCAGGCTCGCCTGCGGCGCGCCGGCCGTGGCCACGGTGTTGACCAGCTGGTCGCCGCCCTCTTCGGCGAAGCGCAGGTTGAGCACCAGGCCGGCCTGGGTGCCGTCCAGCGCCGCGCCCATGCTGGCGACGATGTCCTCGTTGCTGCGCGCCACCGACCAGACCCGCAGGTCGTGCACCGCGCCCACCAGCCCGCCGTAGGAGGCGTCGCCTTCCACCGGATAGCCGATGGTCAGCGGCTTGCCGCTGCTGTCGATGGCGTCGCCGCCGCGCACGTCGGCGCTGGCGCGCTCCACGCCATCGACCAGCACGCGCATGCGCCCCGCGTCGCGGTCGACGACGGCCGCGATGTGGTGCCAGGTGCCGGTGTCGATCACGCCACCCTCGGTGGTGGCGACCTGCTCGCCGCCGTCGTAGGTGCTCAGGTGCACGGCGCCGTCATAGCGCAGCCAGATCGAATAGGTGCGCTCGCCGAGGGCGCCGGTGCCCTTGTGGATGAGCGGCGTCCAGGTGGCGTCGAAGCGGTCGACCCGCACCCAGGTCTCCATCGTCACCGTGCGCCGCAGGTCGAGCGAGGCATCGACGTCCGCACGCACCTGCTGCAGCCCGTTGAGCTGCAGGGCGCTGCCGGTGTCGACCGGGACCCGCTGAGCGGCCATGCCCTGGGCCTCACCCGGCACCAGCGGCTGCTCCTTCGCGTCCTGCACGGCATGGAGCTGGAAGCGGTAGTCGATCGGCGTGGTCTGCCAGCTGCGGCCCTCGACCAGCAGGGTGTAGCTGCCGTCGTAGGGCAGCTCGATGCGGCCGATGTCGTCACCGAGGTAGCGCACGTTGCCCAGGTTGCGGCCGAAGGGGTCGATCAGCCGCCAGCTGGCGTCGCCGCCGCTCATGGACTGCATGTCCAGGAAGATCGACTGGCCGGCGGTTCCGGCGAAGGAGAAGGCGTCGGTCTCGTTGCCCGGGTCCAGCCGGCCGCTGGCCTGCGCGCCCATCTGCAGCGGTGTGGCCTGGGACAGGTTCAGCAGCCGGAAGGCATAGGCGCCGGTGGTGTCGCCCACGCCGCGCACCGACAGCGTGTAGTCGCCGGGCCGCAGGCTCATGGCCACGTCGCCGCCGACGTCGTAGGAATCGCTGTTGCTGAAGGCCCGGTCGTCGACCAGGTTGCCGCTGGGGCCCTGCAGCGTCCAGCGCATGTTGCCGTTGGACGTGAGCGAGTCGAAGACGACCCGCACGTCCTGCGCGACGGTGAAGCTGTAGCGGTCGACCTCGCCGGCCACGTCCAGGTTGCCGTCCACGCGCGGCACCACCGGATCGGCCGCCAGCAGCACGCGCGGCTCGAAGGATTCGAAGGTGGGCCGCGTGGCCACCGCGGCGGCGGGCGCGCGGCGCACGGTTCGCAGGCCCCGGCCCGCGAGGACCTCGCGGATGCGCTGCGTGAGCATGCGCAGCGCCGGTACCGGTTCTGCCCGTTCGGGAGTGCCGCCGCTGCGCGCACGCCCGTTGTCCTGCCCACCCTTGCCCTTGACGCGCGTGTCCATAGATTCCCCTCGACTCCGGACCCCGCCGCCCACCGGCGCACGTCCGCGGCCCAACGACTCCAGCCAGGAATTTTTTACTTTCGTTGTCATTTGTGGCACTGGCCGGATGTCCACAACTTGGCATTGCCAAGTACCAATCCACAATGTTCACAATTCACGCCGTCGGTGGCCTCCTACGAATTCGGGAGGCCGGCCATGCGGCCAGGCCTAGGCCGAACGGCCAAGCCGATCGGCCGTGGCCCGGCGCGCGGCGTGGCGAACGGACGGATTGCCGCGGGCACCGTCGTCGTCTACCTTGCGCCGATCCCCGTCCACCCCTTGCGCCCGTCGAAGCCGGGCCCACGCCCGTGCGAGTCCTGCTCATCGATGACCATCCGCTGTTCGCCCAGGGCCTGACCTTCCTCCTCGCGGAGCTGGCGCCGGACGTGGGCTGCGCGACGGCGCGCTCGGTGCGGGAGGCGCTGGCCCAGCCCGGGCCCTTCGACCTGGTGCTGCTGGACTTCAACCTGCCCGGTGTGACGGGCCTGGAGGCGCTGGCCGAGGTGCGGGCGCATTTCGACGAAGTGCCCACGGTGCTGCTGTCGGGCGAGGAGAAGCCTGACGTGATCCGTGCGGCCATCGATGGCGGTGCGATGGGCTACGTGCCCAAGTCCTCCACGCCGGCCGTGCTGCTTGCCGCCCTGCGCCTGGTGCTGGCCGGCGGCTGCTACCTGCCGGCCCAGCTCCTGGCGGGGCTGTGGCCCGAATCGGCGGCGGCGCCAGCGCCCGAGCTGGGAGCGCTGCCAACGGCCCAGGGCCGCACGGCCTGGGCCGAGCGGCTCGCGCTCACCGAGCGGCAGCTGGCGGTGCTGCAGCGGGCCATCCAGGGCAAGTCGAACAAGGTGATCGCCCGCGAGACCAACCTGGCCGAAGGCACGGTGAAGGCCCACCTGTCGACGGCCTTCCGTGTGCTGGGTGCACGCAACCGCACCGAGGCGGTGTTCCGCGCCGCGCAGCTGGGCATGAACGTGGGCGAGCGCTGAACGCCGTGCGCGCAGGGCGGCGCGTCGCGGGCCGGATCAGGCTGGATCGGGCCGGACACCGCGCGCGGCCGCGGCCTCGTCCAGCAGCGGTCGCAGCGCGGCCAGCGACAGCGGCTTGTGCAGCAGGCGCACGCCGGCGTCCTCGGCTTCGCGCAGGCGGTCGGGGGCGGTGTCGCCGCTGACCAGCGCGACCGGAAGACCGGGCCGGCGCCGACGCGCGGCGGCCAGGACGTGCAGGCCGCTCGCGTTGCCGCCGAGGCGGAAGTCGGCCAGCACCAGGTCGGGCCGGAAGCCCTCCAGCGCCGCCTCGGCCTGCGCCAGGTCGGCCGCCGACCGGCAGTCGCAGCCGAGTTCGGCCAGCAGCAGGCAGGTGCTGGTGCGCACGTCCTTCTCGTCGTCCACCACGAGCACGTTCAGCGCCAGCGGGCCGGCCGCGGCCCCGGCAGCCACGGCCAGCGGCTCGGTGGCGGCCGCGCCGCCCTCGGCAGCAGGCAGGCGCAGCGTGAAGCAGCTGCCCTGGCCGAGCGCCGAGTCCAGCGTGACCGCGATGCCCATCAGCGCGGCCAGCCGCGCCACGATCGACAGGCCCAGGCCCAGCCCCCGCGAACGGTCGCGCTCGTCGTTGCCGACCTGGAAGAACTCCTGGAACACCTGGGCCTGGTGCGCCGGCGCGATGCCGATGCCATCGTCCGCCACCTTCAGCACGGCACCCTCGCCGTCCGGCCCGGGCTCGGCATCGATGCGCAGCTGGCCACCACGCGGCGTGAACTTGAGCGCATTGCCCACCAGGTTGCGCAACACCCGCAGCAGCAGCGCGGGGTCGGTCTGCACATGCAGGTCCTGCGGCAGCCGCCAGTGCAGTCGGGCGGTGATGCCGGCCTCGCGTGCGGCGGCCTCCACCTCGGCAAAGTAGCGCTGCAGCAGCGGCTGCAATGGCGTCGGCCGCATCTGCGCGCGCACCACGCCCGCATCGAGGCGCGAGATGTCGAGCAGGCCGTCGAGCTGGCCATTGAGCGACTCGCTGACCTCGGCCATCAGCGTGGCGATGGCCCGGCTGCGCTCGTCGAGCGGGCGCAGCACCAGCGTGGCCGCGAGCATCGACAGCGTGTGCAGCGGCTGGCGCAGGTCATGGCTGGCTGAGGCGAGGAAGCGCGTCTTGGCCGTGCCGGCCTCGCGCTCCCGGGCCAGGGCCTCCTGCAGGCGCGCGTTGAGTTCACGCTCGCGCAGGCGCACGGCGTGGGCATCGATCAGCGTCTGGTAGCTGTTGCGCGCCACGGCACCGAGGATGCCCATGAACAGCAGGATCAGCACGCCGATGGCGCGGTCGATGAAGCCGTTGGCGCCAGCGGCCGACGGCGACAGCAGCCAGGCCACGACCAGGCCGCCGAGCACCGGGATGCAGTACGCCCGGCACAGCCGCGGGTGACCGGTGCAACTGGCCACCGTGCCGGTGCTCAGGCCCATCAGGATGATGGACAGGTAGGCGCGCGCCGTCTCGCCCAGCCACGGAAAACCCAGCAGCGGCACGGCCTGCAGCACACCGGCCAGAACGCCGTAGGCGACGAAGAGCCGCAGTTTGCGTGGCAGCGGCAGCGCATCCATGGCCGCGGCGCGCAAGGCATGGCGGCGCAGCAGCAGGTGCGCCACCACCAGGGCGCCCCAGGTGGCGACGGCGGCGGCGGGCAGCTCTTCCCAGACGGCCACCGCGATCAGCACGTTGGCCACGATCAGCACCAGCAGCCGCGCGCTGCTGTCCAGCACGCGGCGCACCACCTCCGAGTCGGCGGCGGTCTGGGCGTCGGGCAAAGGCGACGGCTGCGGGGGCGCAGTGGACACGGCGTGGGGTGCGGTCAGAAAGCGATGGGATCATATCGACGCCCCCTGCTTCCACTTCCGCCATGACACCGCCTCCTGCGCGCGCCGACGCGCCCCCGCCCATCGGCTTCGGCCGCGCCCTGCTCTTCTGGCTCAAGCTGGGCTTCATCAGCTTCGGCGGGCCGGCCGGGCAGATCGCGATCATGCATTCCGAACTGGTGGAGCGGCGACGCTGGATCAGTGAGAAGCGCTTTCTGCACGCCCTCAACTACTGCATGGTGCTGCCGGGCCCCGAAGCGCAGCAGCTGGCCACCTACCTGGGCTGGCTCATGCACCGCAGCTGGGGCGGCATCGCGGCGGGTCTGCTGTTCGTACTGCCTTCGCTGGTGCTGCTCATCGGGCTGTCGTGGGTGTACGTGGTCTTCGGCCAGCAGCCGCTGGTGGCCGCCGTGTTCTACGGCATCAAGCCGGCCGTTACCGCCATCGTGCTTCAGGCCGGCTGGCGCCTGGCGGGCCGCGCCCTGCACAGCCGGGCGCTGGTGGGCATCGCCGCCGCGGCCTTCGTGGCGATGGCGGTCCTCCACCTGCCCTTCGTGCTCGTGCTGGCGCTGGCGGCGCTGGCGGGACACATGGGGGCCCGCCGCTGGCCGGCCGCCTTCCAGGGCCGGGCGGCGCATGCGGCATCGGCAACGGCCCTGGGCGACAACCCTGCGCCTGCGGCGTGGATCGACGACCACAGCCCGCCGCCGGCCCATGCCCGCTTCTCACGCGGGCGGCTGCTGCGGGTGCTGGGGGTGTGCCTGGCGCTGTGGGCGGCAGGCATGGGCGCTGCCATCGCCATCGGCGGTCTGGAAGGCACCCTGGCGCGCATGGGCTGGTTCTTCACCAAGGCGGCGCTGATGACCTTTGGCGGCGCCTATGCCGTGCTCCCTTACGTCTACCAGGCGGCAGTGGAGCACTACCACTGGCTGTCGGGCCCGCAGATGATCGACGGCCTGGCCCTGGGCGAGACCACACCGGGTCCGCTGATCATGGTGGTGGCCTTCGTCGGCTTCCTGGGCGGCTGGAACCAGCTCGTGCTGGGCCCCGACATGCCCTTCCTGGGCGGCGCGCTGGCGGCGGTGGCCGTGAGCTTCTTCACCTTCCTGCCCTCCTTCCTGTTCATCCTTGCAGGCGGCCCGCTGGTGGAGTCGACCCGCGGCCACCTGGGCCTGGCCGGTCCCATGACCGCCATCACCGCCGCGGTGGTGGGCGTGATCGCGCAACTGGCGCTGTTCTTCGCCGGCCATGTGCTGTGGCCCGACGGCCGCGGCTTCGATGGCTGGGCCGCGGCGCTCATGGTGCTGGCGGCCTTCGCGCTGATCCGGCTGAAGTGGGGCGTGATGCCGGTGCTGGCGCTGAGCGCCGTGGCGGGGTTGGGGATCCGGATGCTGGGGTGAGGGATGCGGGGCCGAAGTGCCTCATACGCGCGTGAGGCAGCGGGATCGCTGCGATGTTCGTGCTGGCCGGTGCTGCGGCCTCGAACAAGGGCAGATTCAGCCGCACCTAGAATGCACGCCCGCCGCGCAAAGCAAAAAGCCCGCACGGGGCGGGCTTTCTGAGCAGCTTGGTGACGACCACCAAGTGCTTCGTTTGGCTCCCCGACCTGGGCTCGAACCAGGGACCTACGGATTAACAGTCCGGCGCTCTACCGACTGAGCTATCGGGGAAGGAAGCCCTAGAGTATAGCGACGGTTTTTGGGCCCTGAAGAAAAACCGACCGAATCAATCGGGATTTGGCGGTCTGCGGCCTGGGCGAGGTCTGGACGACGGCGTCGCCGGGGATGCATACCCTGACGGCGCGTGGCGCATCCGCTGACGCGGCGCTGACCGGCAAACCGCTTATTCTGCATATCGATGCTCTCCCGATACGCTCCTGCGCAAGATCGCCACTGGGATGTTCTGGCCCGCGATCTTCGACAGAGCACGCCGCTGGAGACCCCGGCGGCCTGCACCGACGAGGTGCTGCCGGGCGGCCCGGGCGCCTTCATCCACAAGCAGTCGGGCGCCCCCGTGGTCGAGATCGGCCGCTGGGGGCTGGTCACCACGGACAGCCGGCGCGGTGGCATGGAGGCCGCGCTGCGCCTGCGCACGGCCTTCGCGCGGGACGACGAAGTGCGCAAGGCCCCCTACGCCGCGGCGTGGAGCAAGGACCAGCTCTGCGTGGTGCCGGCCGCCGCCATCTACACACAGGACTACCGTGTGGACCCGCGCCTGCCCCAACTGGCCCGCATCAGCCGCCGCGATGGCCATGCGCTGTGCATGGCCGGCATCTGGAGCAGCTGGCTGGACGACAACGGCGTGCGGCAGCTGAGCTTTGCGCTGCTGACGATCAATGCGGACGACCATCCGCTGATGGCCCGCTACGGCGCCAGCGGCCAGGAGCGGCGCATGCCGGTGCTGCTGCCGCGCGGCCTGGTCCGGGCCTGGCTGGAAGCCCGCGGCCGCGAGCGCCACGAGTTCCTGCGCGCACTGCCTGCCGAACAACTGGTGGGCGAAGCGGTGGCCCTCGAACGCCCCGCTGAGGCGCCTGCGCCCGCGGCCGAGACGACCCTGGCGCTGCCCGCCGCAGGCACCCCTGCAGCCGCGCCACGGCATCGCCGCCATTGCCTGCTGCTGGTGGACGACGAGCCTGCCAACCTGCAGGTGCTTCGGCTGGCGCTGCAGTCCGACTACCGCCTGGTCTTCGCCACGGACGGCCGCCGTGCCTTGCAACTCGCGCGCGAGCACCGGCCCGACCTGATCCTGCTCGACATCATGATGCCGCAGCTCGACGGCTATGCCGTCTGCCGCCTGCTGCAGGAAGACCCGGCCACCGCCAGCATCCCGGTGATCTTCTGCACCGCCCGGGCCGACAGCCAGGGCGAAGCGATGGGGCTGGAGGCCGGCGCGGTCGACTACATCACCAAGCCGCTCTACCCGCCCGTGGTGCGCGCCCGGGTGCGCACGCACCTGTCGCTGGTGCGCGCCGAGGAACTGCGCCGCACGCAGCTGCAGATCGTCCAACGACTCAGCCGCGCCGCCGAGTACCGCGACAACGAGACCGGCATGCATGTCATCCGCATGAGCCACTACGCCAAGGAACTGGCGCTGGCTGCGGGCAGCACGGCGGAATGGGCCGACGACCTGTTGCATGCCGCCCCCATGCACGACGTGGGCAAGATCGGCATTCCCGATGCGCTTCTGCGCAAGGCCGGCCCGCTGGACACGCAGGAGTGGGACGTCATGCGCCGCCATCCGCTGATCGGCGCCGAGATCATCGGCAACGACAGCTCCGAGATCCTGACCATGGCCCGCGCCATCGCGCTGTCGCACCACGAGAAGTGGGATGGCACCGGTTATCCGCAGGGCATGCGCGGCGATGCCATTCCGCTGGAGGCGCGCATCGTGGCCATCGCGGACGTGTTCGACGCCCTCACCTCGCGCCGGCCCTACAAGGAAGCGTGGCCCGTCGAGCGCGCTCTGGAGTACATCCGCAGCGAGGCGGGCCGCCACTTCGACCCGCAGCTCGTCGCGCTCTTCCTGTCCATCGCGCCGCGGCTGGCCGAAGTGCGCCAGCGCTGGCCGGTGGACTGAAGCTCAGGCCGCAGGCGCCGATGCCGCCGCCAGCCGCGCCCGGACCTCGCGCACGCGGCCGGCCGGAAAGGTGATGGCGAAGCGCGAGCCCTTGCCCACATCGCTCTCGATGCGCAGCTGACCGCCGTGGCGCTGCGCGATGTGCTTGACGATGGCGAGGCCCAGGCCGGTGCCGCCCGTCTCGCGCGAGCGGCTTCGGTCGATGCGGTAGAAGCGTTCGGTGAGCCGCGGGATGTGCTCGGCGGCGATGCCGGGACCCGAATCGCGCACGGTGAATTCGCCCCGGCCGTCGGGCAGCAGGCGCCAGGTGACAGCCACCTCGCCGCCGCCGGGTGTGTAGCGCACGGCATTGGTCACGAGGTTGGACATCGCGCTTTGCAGCTCGGTCGGCACGCCCGCGACTTCCGAATCGGATTCGACCGCGAAGAACAGCTTGTGCGGCTGCGAGGCGATACGCCCCGACAGGCCGCGCGCCTCGTCCTCGCAGTGCGCCATCAGCGCGCGCACGCGCGTCCACTGGTTGACCGGTGGCGCAGCGCTGCCCTCGAGGCGCGACAGCGTCAGCAGGTCGGCCACCAGCGTGCCCATGCGCTGGGCCTGCTGGCCCATGAGGCCCAGGTAGCGGGCCCGCTCGTCGGCGTCCAGCGGCAGCGTCTGCAGCGTCTCGACGAAGCCGGTGAGCACCGTGAGCGGCGTGCGGATCTCGTGCGACACGTTGGCCACGAAGTCGCGCCGCATCTCATCGGCCTTCTCGAGTGCGGTGATGTCGCGCGTGAGCAGCATGCGGCGGTTGCCCGCATAGGGATGCGCCTGCACCGACAGCCGCATGGGCTGGCCGGACGCGGGGCGCGTGGCCGCCGGCGCGTCCAGCACCACCTCGCGGCTGTAGTTCCACGAGGCGAGGTAGCCGATGAAGGCGGGATCGCGCACGAGGTTGGCGATGAGCTGCTGCAGGTCGCGCTCCACATCCAGCCCGAGGTGGACACCGGCGGTCTGGTTGCACCATTCGATGCGGCCCTCCTCGTCCACCAGCACCACGCCGTTGGGCGAAGCCTGGATGGCGGCGAGGAACTCCTGCAGGCGCTGCTCGGCCTGCTGCGTCTGCTGCTCGCGCAGGCGCAGGGCCCGGCGGATGCGGTCAGACAGTTCGCCCCACAGCCCGAAGCGGCCGGAAGGCAGGCCCAGCGCATCGTTGCGCATGGCCTGGATCAGCCGGTGGGCCCGCAGCATGTCGAGCACCAGCCAGCCCAGCGCCCCCACCCAGGCCCCGGCCCAGGCCAGGCGCCAGCCCATCAGGAAGCCGGTGGCGGCGGCACCTGCGGCAGACAGGCAGAAGAAGACGGCAAGACGACCGGGCATGGCCTTGGATTATCGGCAGGCACCGCTTGGGCAGGCCCGCGGGCGAAGTGGCACACAGAAGGGATGGGAGGCCGCGCACCAACAGGGGCGGCGGCCGGATCGCGGCCCGATCAGACGGTCGCCTGGACCGTGAAGCGGTAGCCCGCGCCGCGCACGGTCTCGACCATGCTGGCCGCGGTGCCGAGCGACTCGCGCAGGCGCTTGACGTGCACGTCGACCGTACGTTCCTCGATGAACACGTGGTCGCCCCACACCTTGTCGAGCAGCTGCGAGCGGCTGTGCACGCGCTCGGCGTTCTGCATCAGGTAGGCCAGCAGCTTGAACTCGGTCGGCCCCATCTTGAGCGCCGTGCCTTGCCAGGTCACGCGGTGGGTGGCGGTGTCGAGCACCAGCTCGCCCGCCTCCAGCCGCTCGACCGCGGCCTCGGGCGCCCGGCGGCGCAGCACTGCGCGGATGCGCGCCAGCATCTCCTGCGTGGAGAAGGGCTTGGTGATGTAGTCGTCGGCACCGGCGTCGAGGCCGGCCACCTTGTCGGGCTCGTCGCCGCGGGCGGTGAGCATCAGGATCGGCACCTGCTTCGTGCGGGCATCGCGGCGCCACTGCCGCGCCAGCTGCAGGCCGCTCTGGCCCGGCAGCATCCAGTCCAGCAGGATCATGTCCGGCAGCACCGCGTCGATCTCCCGCTGCGCGCTCACGCCGTCCTCGGCCCAGATGGGCTCGAAGCCGTTGTGCCGCAGGTTCACCGCCAGCAACTCGGCGATGGAGGACTCGTCCTCCACGATCAATACACGAGGTTTCTTCATGGTGTTTGTCCAAGTCCGCGCCAGGTACCCATCGCCGGTAAGTCACGCTCAACCCCAGCTCGAAAGGCCGCGGAGCAGGCCACGCGCGGACATCCGCGGAACCGGCTTTGCCGGGCCGCTGGATGTGCCCCCCTTGGGGGGTTGGCGGAGCGCGAAGCGCGCAGCCTGGGGGGCATCACTTCAATGCCGACTCGATCTCTTGCATCGAAGTGTGCCGCACGTCCTCACCCTTGACGATGTAGATGATGAACTCGGCAATGTTCTTCGAATGGTCGCCGATGCGCTCGATGGCCTTGGCCAGGAACAGCAGGTCCAGGCTCGGCGAGATAGTGCGCGGGTCTTCCATCATGTAGGTGACCAGCTTGCGCACGAAGCCGTCGAACTCCTGGTCGATCAGGTCGTCCTCCTTGAGGATCGACAGGGCGCCAGCCGTGTCGAGCCGCGCGAAGGCGTCCAGCGCCTTGCGCAGCAGGCCCGACGCCAGGTCGGCGGCGATGCGCAGCTCGGTGCACGGCAGCGCCCGGGCCGAGCCGCTTTCGATGATCGACTTGACCATGCGGGCGATCTTGTTGGCCTCGTCGCCCACGCGCTCGAGGTTGGCCGTGGTCTTGGAGATGGCGATCAGGAGGCGCAGGTCGCGCGCCGTCGGCTGGCGGCGCGCGATGATCGACGAGAGCTCGCGGTCGATCTCGATCTCCATCGCATTGACGCGCGGCTCGGTCTCGATCACGCGCTCGGCGGCGTCGGTGTCGAACTGCAGCAGCGCATAGACGGCCTGGCGGATCTGGGACTCGACCATGCCGCCGAGTTCCATGACGCGCGAGGACACGCCGTTGAGTTCGCTGTCGAACTGGGTGGAAAGATGCTTGTCAGCCATCGCTGTGTCTCCCTGCGGCATCAGCCGAAGCGGCCGGTGATGTAGTCCTCGGTCTCCTTGCGCTGGGGCTTGAAGAACATCTGCTCGGTGGCGCCGAACTCGATGAGGTCCCCCAGGTACATGTAGGCCGTGTAGTCGCTGCAGCGGGCTGCCTGCTGCATGTTGTGGGTCACGATGACCACCGTGTATTCGTCCTTGAGCTCGGCGATCAGCTCTTCGATCTTGGCGGTGGAGATCGGGTCCAGCGCCGAGCACGGCTCGTCCAGCAGCAACACTTCGGGCTTGATGGCGATGCCGCGGGCGATGCACAGGCGCTGCTGCTGGCCGCCGGAGAGGCCGGAGCCGCTCTGGTGCAGCTTGTCGCGCACCTCGGTCCACAGGGCCGCCTTCTTGAGCGCCCATTCGACGCGGTCGTCCATGTCGGAAGCCGACAGGTTCTCGAACAGCTTCACGCCGAAGGCGATGTTGTCGTAGATCGACATCGGGAAGGGCGTGGGCTTCTGGAACACCATGCCGACCTTCGCGCGCACCAGGGCGACGTCCTGCTTGGAAGTCAGCAGGTTCTCGCCGTCCAGCTCGATGGCGCCTTCGGCGCGCTGCTCGGGATAGAGCTCGAACATGCGGTTGAAGGTGCGCAGCAACGTGGACTTGCCGCAGCCCGAAGGACCGATGAAGGCGGTGACCTTGTTCTCGGGGATGTCGAGGTTGATGCCCTTGAGCGCGTGGAACTTGCCGTAATAGAAGTTCAGGTCCTTGACGGCGATCTTGGCGCGCGGGGGGGTGGAGACGGTGGCAACCATGGCTTGGCTCTTCCAGGAATCAGTTCTTGCCGCGCGTAAGGACGCGGGCCAGGATGTTGAGGGCGAGGACGGCGACGGTGATCAGGAACACGCCGGCCCAGGCCAGCTGCTGCCAGTTCTCGTACGGGCTCATCGCGAACTTGAAGATGGTGACGGGCAGGCTGGCCATCGGCTGCGTGACGTCGGCCGTCCAGAACTGGTTGTTCAGGGCGGTGAACAGCAGCGGCGCGGTCTCGCCGGCGATGCGGGCCACGGCCAGCAGCACGCCGGTCACCACGCCGGCCCGGGCCGCGCGCAGCGTGATCGACAGGATCACCTTCCACTTGGGCGAGCCCAGCGCGTAGGCCGCTTCGCGCAGGCCCGGCGGCACCAGCTGCAGCATGTTCTCGGTGGTGCGGATCACCACCGGGATGGTGATCAGCGCCAGCGCGATGGAGCCGGCGAGGCCCGAGAAGGACCGGAACTGCGCCACCACCAGTGAATAGACGAACAGACCGATCACGATGGACGGTGCCGACAGCAGGATGTCGTTGACGAAGCGGATCACCGACGACAGCCAGCCATGCGGGTTGTACTCGGCCAGGTAGATGCCGGCCATGATGCCGATGGGCGTGCCGACGAAGGTGGCGACACCCACCATCACCAGCGAGCCGAAGATGGCGTTCAGGATGCCGCCGGCCTCGTTGGGCGGCGGCGTCATCTCGGTGAAGGTGGCCACCGACAGGCCACCGATGCCGAGATAGAGCGTCTGCCACAGGATCCAGATCAGCCAGAACACACCGAAGGCCATGGCGGCCAGCGACAGGGCCAGGGCCATCTGGTTGACGCGTGCGCGGCGGGCGTACTTGGCCTCGCGGGTGCGGGCCAGGGCCTGGGCGGCCAGCAGTTGCTGGGAAGTGCTGGTGGGGCTCACGAGCGCGTTCCTTCGCTTTTCTTCATACGGGCCAGCAGCAGCTTGGACAACGCCAGCACGACGAAGGTGATGAAGAACAGGACCAGGCCGAGGTACATCAGCGCGGCCTGGTGCAGACCGGCGCCGGCTTCGGCGAATTCGTTGGCCAGGGCCGAGGTGATGCTGTTGGCCGCCTGGAACAGCGACAGCGAATCGAGCTGGTTCATGTTGCCGATGACGAAGGTCACGGCCATGGTCTCGCCCAGGGCGCGGCCCAGGCCCAGCATGATGCCGCCGACCACGCCCGCCTTGGTATAGGGCAGCACGACCTTGCTCACCACTTCCCAGGTGGTGGCGCCCAGACCGTAGGCCGACTCCTTCAGCAACGGAGGCGTGACCTCGAACACGTCGCGCATCACCGAGGCGATGAAGGGAATGATCATGATCGCCAGGATGATGCCGGCCGACAGGATGCCGATGCCCACCGGTGGGCCCGACACCAGCGCACCCAGGAAGGGCACGCCCGCCAGCAGCTTCTGCAGCGGCTGCTGCACGTAGGTGGACAGGATCGGGCCGAAGACCAGCAGGCCCCACATGCCGTACACGATGGACGGCACGGCCGCCAGCAGCTCGATGGCCGTGCCCAGCGGGCGCTTGAGCCAGCTGGGCGAGAGTTCGGTCAAGAAGAGCGCGATGCCGAAGCTCACCGGCACCGCGATCAGCAGGGCGATGAAGGAGGTCGCCAGCGTGCCATAGATCATCACCAGGCCGCCGAACTCCTCCTGCACCGGATCCCAGACGCTGCTCGTCAGGAAGCCCAGGCCGTACTTGGCGATGGCAGGCCAAGCGCCGATGACCAGCGAGACGAGGATGCCGATCAGCAGGGCCAGCGTCAGCAGCGCGGCGCCCTTGGCGGCCCAGCCGAACAGCAGGTCGGCCATGGGGCCGGAGCGGGGCCGCTTGACCGGCGGCGGCACCGCGGGGCGGGCCCGCTCGGCGGGCCGCCCGAGGCCCTGGCCGTCGGCAGTGAGTGTGGATGACACGGTGTGAACCTCCTGCGGGCGCGCATCGACCCGCGCCGTCGACTCTGCAGCGATGCGGGTCATGCGGCTCCCTGTTCCTGGTTGTCTTGGTTATGGAATCCCGAGGGGGCGGGAATCAGTGCGAGGCGACGACCTTGCCCGAGCCGTCCTTGATGCCGTCCCACGACTTGCGGATCGTGGCCTTCACGGCGTCGGGCATGGGCACGTAGTCCAGGTCGTCGGCGGTCTTGTCGCCGTTCTTGTAGGCCCAGTCGAAGAACTTGAGGACGGTGGTGGCCTGGGCGGGCTTGTCCTGCTGCTTGTGCATCAGGATGAAGGTCGCGCCCGTGATGGGCCACGCGCCGTCGCCCGCCTGGTTGGTGAGGATCTGGTAGAAGCTCTTGCTCCAGTCGGCGCCGGCGGCAGCCGCCTTGAAGGCGGTGTCCTCGGGCGAGACGAACTTGCCGGCGGCGTTCTGCAGCAGGGCGTAGGTCATCTTGTTCTGCTTGACGTAGGCATACTCGACATAGCCGATCGAGTTGGGCAGGCGGCTGACGAAGGCGGCGACGCCTTCGTTGCCCTTGCCGCCGGCACCGGTGGGCCAGTTCACGGCGGTGCCTTCACCGACCTTGTCCTTCCACTCGGTGTTCACCTTCGACAGGTAGTTGGTGAACAGGAAACTGGTGCCGGAACCATCGGCGCGGCGCACCGGGGCGATGGCGGCGTCGGGCAGGTTCAACGAGGGGTTCAGGGCCTTGATGGCGGCGTCGTTCCACTTGGCGATCTTGCCCAGGTAGATGTCGCCCAGCACCTGGCCGCTCAGCTTGAGCTCGCCGGCCTTGATGCCCTGGATGTTCACGACAGGGATCACGCCGCCGATGACGGTGGGGAACTGCAGCAGGCCCTTGGACTCCAGTTCGGCGTCCTTCAGCGGGGCATCGGACGCGCCGAAGTCGACGGTCTTGGCTTCGATCTGCTTGATGCCGGCGCCGGAACCGACCGACTGGTAGTTGATCTTGACGCCGGTGGCCTTGTTGAAATCGGAGGCCCACTTGGCATACAGCGGGGCGGGGAAGCTGGCGCCGGCGCCGGTGGCTTCCTGGGCGAAGGCGGGCACATGCGCGAAAGCGGCAAGGGTCAGGCCGGCGGCGGCGATTTGAAACACGGACTTCATGGTCTTCCTTTCCGAAGGGTCACCACCCCCGGGTCCGGGGGTCTGCGGCGGACTGTAGAAAGGCCATGTGACAGCCATGTGACACCTCATCTCCGAGGGAAAACCGCCCCGGGGCGCCCCCGCCCACCATGACACTGTCATCAATTCGTCATGCACCTGGCGGAGGATCGCCAGCCTGCCGCCGCTACCATCGGGGCCGACTTTTCCCTCCTTGATGTATGCAGAACGGAACGCGCCTGGCCGCCATTGATCTCGGCTCCAATAGTTTTCGCCTGGAGATCGGCCGCGTGGACCACGGGCAGATCCAGCGCGCCGAATACTTCAAGGAGACGGTGCGCCTGGGCAACGGCCTGGACAGCGCACGCAACCTGACCTACGAGGCCATGCAGCGCGGCTGGGAGGCCCTGGCCCGCTTCGGCGAGCGGCTGGCCGGCTTCGAACGCGCCCAGGTCCGCGCGGTGGCGACGCAGACGCTGCGCGAGGCGCGCAACCGCGAGGAATTCCTGCTGCGGGCCCGCACCGTGCTCGGCTTCGGCATCGACGTCATCCCCGGGCGCGAGGAAGCCCGCCTGATCTATCAGGGCGTGGCCCACCTGCTGCCGCGCAGCGAGCTGGCCGACAGCGAGCGCCGGCTGGTGGTCGACATCGGTGGGCGCTCCACCGAGATGATCATCGGCTCGGGCCTGCAGGCGCAGACCACCGAGTCGTACCGCGTGGGCAGTGTCGCCTGGTCGATGAAACACTTTCCGGACGGGCAGTTCTCGGCCAGTGCCTTTCGCGTCGCCGAGATCGCGGCCAAGGCCGTCATGGACGACGCCCTCAACAACTACACGCGCGACCAGTGGGACACCGCATATGGCGCCTCGGGCACCATCGGCGCGGTGGGCGACCTGGTGGCCGCGGCCGGCGGACGCGCCGGCGTGGTCACGCGCGCCGACCTGGACTGGCTGCTGGACCGCCTGCTCAAGGCCGGCAGCGCCGACCGCCTGCGCCTGGACGGCCTGCGCGAAGACCGCAAGCCCGTCATCGGCGGCGGCCTGGCCGTGCTGCGGGCGCTGTTCGACCTGCTCTCCATCGACGAGATGCGCGTGGCCCAGGGCGCCCTGCGCCACGGCGTGCTGTACGAGCTGCTGGAGCGCGACGACAGCGTGGCCGACCTGCGCGACAGCACGGTGGCGCGGCTGGCGCACCGATTCGACGCCGACGAGGCCCAGGCGCGACGCGTGGGCGACGTGGCCGCGGCGCTGTTCGTGCAACTGGTGCCCGAGGCCCGCGGCGGCGCCAGCAACAACCGGCCGGGCCGCGCCCTGCGCAAGCTGCGCTGGGCGGCGCAGCTGCACGAGATCGGCATGCACATCTCGCACAGCGACTACCACAAGCACGGCGCCTACATCCTCGACAACGTGGACGTGCCCGGCTTCGCGGTCAACGAGACCCATGCGCTGAGCCAGCTGGTACTTGGACATCGGGGCAAGCTGCGCAAGGTCGAGGCTGCGATGGCCGACGAGACCTTCGCCGCGCAGCTGCTGGCCCTGCGGCTGGCGGTCATCCTGTGCCACGCGCGGCGCGACCCGGAGCCAGATGCGCTGGCCGTGGAACTGTCGGGTGCGCGCGGCTTTGCGGTGCGCGCGCGCAAGGACTGGGCGGAGCGCTATCCCCAGTCGGCGCATCTGCTGCGCGAAGAGGTGCTGGCCTGGCAGAAGACGAGCTGGATGCTCGGGCTGCACCTGGACTGAAGGCGGTCCCCGAACTGACGGCTGCACCTGGACGGAGGAATGCAGCTGGACCGAAGCCGCGCTGCTGCGCCTCGGGCGCCGCTCGGCTCACCGGCAACCGTTCGGGCTGAGCCTGCGAAGCCAGGGCGCAGGATGACGTTCAGAGCAGCTCGGGCGCCTGCACCGTGACCATCACCGTCTGCTCCTCGCCATCGCGCTCGCGCGTGCGCAACCACCACACCGAGCCCTTGCGCACGGCGCAACTGTCCTGCTGAAGGCCCAGCAGGCGTGCCACGGCCTGACCCAGGGCCGGCTGGTGGCCCACCAGCACGATCACCGACTTGCCATGCGGCCAGCCAGCGGCCGCCAGCAGTTCATCGCCCGTCGCGTGCGGGGCGATTTCCTCGCGCAGCTTGTACTTGCGGCCCAGCGCCAGCACGGTCTGCTCGCAGCGGCGCGCCGGGCTGCACAGGATGCGCGTGCCCTCGGGCAGTTGCCGATCCAGCCAAGCGGCCATGCGCTTGGCCTGCTTCTCGCCCCGCGGCGTGAGCGAGCGCGCCAGGTCGTCGCAGCCCTCGTGCCAGTCTTCGGCTTCGGCGTGGCGCCAGAGGATGAGGTCCATGGATTTGTCTTTCCTAGAGGACAGTACGCCGCTCAGACGCCTGGGCTGCGGCCCCGGAAGGCATAGCGCCCCATCAGGGCCGCCTGCGCGCCGTGCGCCTCGATGGCGCGCGACGCCCCAGGCTCACCGGGGTGCAGATTGCGGCCCACCCGCTCATAGCGGCCATCGGCCTCCAGCTCCCAGGCGTCGCGGCCATCATGCAGGTACGCCACCAGGCATTCGTCGATCAGCCGCTGGCGCAGCACCGGATGCGTGACCGGCCAGGCCACCTCGACGCGCCGCATCATGTTGCGGTTCATCCAGTCGGCGCTGGAAAGGTACAGGCTCTCATCCTCGTCCACGCGGAAGTAGAAGACGCGCGAATGCTCCAGGAAGCGGCCGATGATCGAGCGCACGCGGATGTTCTCGCTCACGCCCGGCACCTGCGCCGGCAGCATGCAGGCGCCGCGCACGATGAGGTCGATCTTCACGCCGCTGCTGCCGGCGCGCAGCAGCGCGGCGATCAGCGCCTCGTCGGTGAGCGCATTCATCTTGGCGACGATGCGCGTGGTCTTGCCCTCGCCCGCGGCCTGCGCCAGTTCGTCGATGCGGGCGACCAGGTTCTTGTGCAGGTCGAAGGGCGCCACCCACAGCCGCTGCAGCTTGGGCAGGCGACTCTGTCCGGCCAGGTGCACGAACAGCGCATCCATGTCGGCCGTGAGCTGCGGATCGGCCGTCAGGTGGCTGATATCGGTGTACAGCCGCGCGGTGCGCGAGTTGTAGTTGCCCGTCGAAAGATGGCCGTAGCGGCGGATGTGGCGGCCTTCGCGGCGGGTGACCAGCAGCATCTTGGCATGCGTCTTGAGACCTACCACGCCATACACCACCTGCGCGCCGATGGACTCGAGCACCTCGGCCCAGTTGATGTTGGCCTCTTCGTCGAAGCGGGCCTTGAGTTCGACCACGGCCATCACCTCCTTGCCGCGACGCACGGCCTCGCGCAGCAGGTCCATCAGCACCGAGTCGGAGCCGGTGCGGTAGATGGTCTGCTTGATGGCCAGCACCTGGGGATCGGCTACGGCCTCGCGCAGGAATTCGATGACGCCGTCGAAGCTCTCGAAGGGCTGGTGGATCAGCACATCGCTGCGCTGCAGCCGGTCGAAGAAGGACTGCCCCGTCGACAGGTTGATCGGGTAGGAGGCCTGGTAGGGCGTGAAGCGCAGGTCCTTGAAGCGCGGCTCGTCGATCAGGTCGACCATCTGAGAGAAGCGCGCGAGGTTCACCGGACCCGGCACGCGGTAGAGCGCACCCTGCGGCAGGTTGAACTGCGCGAGAAGGAAGCTCCACAGCGACTCGTCGCAGTCGGCCGACACTTCCAGCCGCACGGCCTGGCCGAAGTTGCGGTGCTGCAGGCCCTGGCGCAAGGCGGTGCGCAGGTTCTTCACATCCTCCTCGTCCACGGCGAGGTCGGAATGGCGCGTGACGCGGAACTGCGAGAACTGCCCCACCTCGCGGCCCGGGAACATCGCATGCAGGTGCGCCCGCACGATGCTCGACAGCGCCACCACCAGCGTCTTGCCCTCGGACACCTTGGCCGGCATGCGGATCAGCCGCGGCAGCACGCGCGGCACCTTCAGGATGGCGATGGGGTTCTCGCGGCCGAAGGCGTCCTTGCCCGAGAGCTTGACGATGAAGTTGAGCGACTTGTTGGCCACCTGCGGAAACGGGTGGGCCGGGTCCAGCGCCACCGGGATCAGCAGCGGCCGCACCTCGCGTTCGAAATACTCGTGCACCCACTTGCGCTGTGCGGCATTGCGCTTGCCGTGGGAGATGACGTGGATGCCGTGCTCGGCGAAGGCCGGCAGCAGCTCATCGTTGTAGAGCTGGTACTGCCGCGCCACCAGCGCATGCGCGGCGCGTGACAGGGCATCGAAGGATTCGGCCGTGTAGGGACCGGTGCCCTGCCCTTCCAGGCAGGCCCGCACATGCGGCTCGGCCCGTACCTCGAAGAACTCGTCCAGGTTGGACGAGACGATGCAGAGGTAGCGCAGCCGCTCCACCAGCGGCACTTCAGGCCGCTCGGCCCAGTTCAGCACCCGACGGTTAAAGGCCAGGATGCTGTGGTCGCGATCCAGCAGGCGGGTGGCTGCCGGCACCGTGGGCACCGGCAGGGACGCATCGGAAAAGGGCATGACGTCGGAGGCGAGGGACAGAGGCAACACTGTCATCCGATTGTCATGTTGGAATGTGACGCCGTCATGACACCGTCATGGTGCGCCGGTCTTCTCAGGCGCCCAGGAAATGCCGGCGATAGCGAGGCGGCAGGTCGGCCAGACGCATCATCATCGGCAGGTCGGCGGTGTTGAAGTCCGGATCCCAGGCCGGTGCACCCAGCACCTTTGCGCCCAGGCGCAGATAGCCCTTGATGAGCGCGGGCGGCTCCACGGCGAGCGAGCCGTCGAGCCGATCGACGGGCAGCGGCAGGCGGGGCTGCACGTGGTACTGGATGGCCGCCATGTGCGTGGTCGAGAGCTGTTGCCAGATGCTGGCCGCGGCATCGCCGCCGTTCACGCCGTTCTGCCGCATGGGAATGCTCGCGCACCCGATCATGGTGTCGAGCCGGTTGCGATGCATGAAGGCCGCCAGTGCGCCCCACAGGGCGAGGATCACGCCGCCCTGCCGATGGTCCGGGTGCACGCAGCTGCGGCCCAGCTCCACCATGCGCTCGCGCATGCCGCGCAGGCGGGTCAGGTCGAACTCGGTATCACTGTAGGTGCCGCCCACGCGGCGGGCCTGGGCGGGCGTGAGCACGCGGTAGGTGCCTACCACTTCGCCGCCCGGTTCGGCGCGCACCAGCAGGTGCTCGCAGAAGTCGTCGAAGAGGTCCACGTCGTGGCCCGGCAGCGTGGTGGGCAGGCGCGCACCCATCTCATCGACGAACACGCGCCACCGAAGGCGCTGGGCTTCGCGCACCTCGTCCTGATGACGGGCCCATGCCACGGTCACGCCGCCAGGCCCGGTCGATGGGGACATCCGGGGCGATTGCGGCCACAGCGTTTCGCGCAGGCCAAGGCGTGACAGGGCGAGGGTGGGCGTGGGCAGGTCTTTCATGAGCAACGGTTGTCTTTTCGGTTGCCGTGCAGTCTGTGCCGCGCTCATGAAGCGTGCGTGTCGAAGCGGTGGCAATTGCATGACGACGCTGCACCGCCCGCCAAGCGGCGCTATCCTGCGGCCCGCCTGTCTAGGAGCCATCTACCCATGTCCGATCAAGCTGTCATCGACGTCTATTCCTGGCCCACGCCCAACGGCCACAAGGTCCACATCATGTTGGAGGAGACCGGCCTGCCCTACCGGGCGCATGCGGTCGACATCGGCCAGGGCGACCAGTTCGCGCCCGAGTTCCTGGCCATCAGCCCCAACAACAAGATCCCGGCCATCACCGACCCTGTCGGGCCGGACGGCCAACCCCTCTCGCTCTTCGAGTCGGGAGCCATCCTCGTCTACCTGGCGGCCAAGACCGGCCAGCTGCTGCCCCAGGGCGACCGGGAACGCTTCGAGGTGCTGCAATGGCTGATGTTCCAGATGGGCGGCGTCGGCCCCATGCTGGGCCAGGCGCATCACTTCCGCATGTACGCGCCTGACAAGCTGCCCTACGCCATCGAGCGCTACACCAACGAGGCGAAGCGGCTGTACGGCGTCATCGACCGGCGCCTGGAAAAGAGCGCATTCGTGGGGGGCGCCGACTATTCGATTGCCGACATCGCAATCTTCCCGTGGCTGCGCAGCTGGCAGAACCAGGGCGTGGTGATGGACGACTATCCCGCGCTGAAGGCCTGGTTCGACGGCATCGCAGCGCGTCCTGCGGTGCAACGGGGCGTGCAGGTCCTGGCGGATCGCCGCAAGCCGATCACGGATGACAAGTCGCGCGAGATCCTGTTCGGCCAGACCCAGTATCAGAAGCGCTAGAATGCCAGGCTTGTCGGAACGTAGCGCAGCCTGGTAGCGCATCTGCTTTGGGAGCAGAGGGTCGCGAGTTCGAATCCCGCCGTTCCGACCATTTTTGATCGATAGCGCCACTCACGAAAGCGAGTGGCGCTATTTTTTTGGCCGCCGTTTTCGCTCGCTGAGTTGCGTCAGCGTGCCTGTTCTCGCCAGGCATCCGCGGGCAGCGGCATCACCAAGTCCCCGCGAAGCGTCATCCGCAGGGCGAAAAAAAAACGGTCACCGAGGGTGACCGCTTTTTAGAAACTGGGGTGGCTGATGGGACTCGAACCCACGACGACAGGAATCACAATCCTGGACTCTACCAACTGAGCTACAGCCACCGAGAGAACTTCGGAGTATAGCGGAAAAATCCGCCGTCTCTCAAGTCAGTTGACGACAACGCCAGCAGAGTCGGACGGACGCGGCACCTTGATGCTGGCCTTGAATCGATCCTTGAGCATGGTGTAGTAGGCCTCGGCTTCGGCAGCTGCCATCGCCTGGGACAGTTGGGCGCGCTCCTGCTGACGCTGATCCGCCGCGACGTCGGCCGCGGGAAGCGTCTTGTTGACGCGTACCACGGCGTACCCCTCAGCGCCGAGATTGACGCCCACCCAGGCGGGCAGTTTGGCGGGGTCGACCCGCAGCGCTGCTTCCACCAAAGGCGCCGGCTGCGAACTGGCGTTGTCGGTGCGGGACACCACGACGGGCTGGCCCACGCCCGCAGGCAGCGCGGTGCCGGATGCGGCCTCCCAGGCCTTGAGCTTGGCTTCCCCTTCGGTCTTGGCCGCTGCGGCCGCCCGCTCCGCCACCAGTTCCTGGCGCACACGGGGCTTCACTTCATCGAAGCTCTGCGTGCGCGCCGGCACGTGGCGCGTCACACGTCCGACGGCCAGTTGATTGCCACCCAGATCGATGGCCTCGGTGTTGTGCTTGCGGTCCAGCGTTTCCGCCGAGAACAGTGCGTTGATGAAATTCCGGTTGCCCAACGGACCCTGGGCACCGACGACCGGCGTCCGGCCTACGCCTTGCGCCTTCTGAATCTGCAGCTTGAGCGCGTCGGCAGCAGGCTGGAGGCTATCGGCCTGCTGATAGACCAGGTCGGACAACGTTTCGGCCTGCTTGGCGAAGGCCTGCGACGCCTGCTGTCCACGGATCTCGTCCTCGATCCGGGCGCGCACCTGTTCGAACGGCGGCACCGTACCCGGCTTGACTTCGTCCAACCGGATGATGTGATAGCCGTACTCGGTTTCGACCACGTTGCTGATCTCACCCTTCTTGAGCGCGAACATCGCGTCCTCGAACGGCTTGACCATGGCACCACGGCTGACGAAATCCAGGGCGCCGCCCTGCGCGGCCGAGACCGGATCCTGAGAATTCTTCTTCGCCAACTCGGCAAAGCTCGTCGGCGTCTTGCGGATCTCGGCCAGTAATTCCTCCGCCCGGGCCTTCGCCTTCGCGCGATCGGCGGCCGGTGCATCCTTGCCGGCGGCGATCAGGATGTGCGCGGCCTTGCGCTCCTCCTTCGTCCCGAAGCGGTCCTTGTTCTGTTCGTAGTAGGCCTTGAGTTCGGCCTCTGGTACAGCCAGGGTCTTCTTGACCGCATCCGTGTTGAGCACGATGTACTCGACATCCGCCTGTTCAGGCAACTGATAACGGCTGGTGTGGCTCGTGTAGAAGGCCTCGAGGTCAGCGTCGGACACGGAAACCTTGGCAGAGAAGTCCGCCGGCATGAACCGCGCGACCTGCACCTCGCGGCGCTCGCGCAGTGCGTTGCTCAGAACGTCCAGCAGCGCGGGATTCGGTGCGGCGGAGGCCGTCACGCCGCTGAGCAGTTGCTGCGTGGACAGATCGGCCCGCACGGCCGCCTCGAACTGCTCGGGCGTGCGGCCCGTGGCAAGGATGAAGCGCTGGCGATCGAAGTTGCCCTTGTCGTCGCGGAAGCTGGCGAGACCCGGATCCTCCGAGAAGACGCGGGTCAGGCGGCCATCGGAGACCGTCATGTTCGTCTTGAGCGCCGCCGTGCTGAGAACGCGGTTGCGGACCATGCGTTCCAGCGTCGCGTAACGTGCGGCGTCGGAGTCGAAGACTGAAGCGTCCAGGCTGGGCATTTGCTGGCGCAGCCGGTCGGTTTCGTTGCGATGCTGCTGATCCCATTCGGTGCGGGTGATCGACTGCCCATCGACGGTGGCCACAACGTCGCCGCGATCACCGTTGTTGGTATAGCGCTCGACGCCGAACAACACGAACGAAGGAATGATCAGCAAGAACAGAAAGATCATCACGATCTTGTTGTACTTGCGGAAGAAATCAAACATGCCTGCACACCTCTAGGATCGGACGCCACTGCGCCCACGGAGACGACGAGAAACGAAAGGGCGGACGCGGCGTCCGCCACAGGTCATGGAGGTAATGAATGCTCGGGAAGATCCCTGACCTTGGCTGGCAAGAGATGTTGTTGTACGGCTTCTTGCAGCACCTGCCCTGACGCCGGCTGGTCCAACCGGCGCGCGGATTCTAGCCGGGCGGGTTCTCACATGGCCCGGCTTCGGACCTGACGGGCACCTGCGGGCGCGCCGTTTTGGTGGGTCGTCTGCGGACGAGCAACACAATGCCAGGGCAGAAACAGGAAGGCCCGGTAAACCGGGCCTTCACACATATCGGGTGGTGGGTGCTGACGGGCTCGAACCGCCGACCTACGCCTTGTAAGGGCGCCGCTCTACCAACTGAGCTAAGCACCCCCGATGGTTCGCTTCAGTTCAGTGCGTCCTTGAGCGCCTTGCCGGGACGGAACTTGGGAACCTTCGCGGCCTTGATCTTAATCGCAGTTCCGGTCCGCGGATTGCGGCCGGTGCGGGCGGCCCGTTTGCCGACCGCGAAGGTGCCGAAGCCGACCAGCGACACCGAGCCGCCCTTCTTCAGCGTGGTGCGGATCGCACCCAGCGTGGACTCCAGTGCGCGCGTGGCGGCGGCCTTGGAGATGTCGGCGTTCTTGGCGATGTGTTCGATCAGTTCGGTCTTGTTCACAAGTGCCTCTTGGCAGAAGGTTGATCAGCAATCGGAAGCGCGAACTGACCCTCAAGGGCCACGCGGCAAGGTCGTGATGTCAGGGGGAGGGGGCGGTTCCGAGGACGTCGGCCTTGGCGACCGAGCGGCAGATTACAACCACGAGGTCAAGGAGTGTCAATAAGGTGCGGCCAACGGGCCAGCATCTGCAAACACATTGCGCAATAAGTTCACAAAAATTTGTTAACCCCGAGCTTCGGTGCGTGCGCGGATCTCAGGAATTGCTTTGCGCAGGTAGTACACCATCGACCACACCGTGAGCACCGCGGCCACCCAGATGAGCCAACGACCCCACAGCAGCGTGTCGATGGCGCCGAACAGCACGCCCTGGTAGAGCAGGAAGGGGATGGCCACCATCTGCACGGTGGTCTTGACCTTGCCGAGCATGTGCACGGCCACGCTCTTGCCGGCACCGAGCTGCGCCATCCACTCGCGCAGGGCCGAGATGGCGATCTCGCGGCCGATGATGATCAGGGCCACGAACACATCGGCCCGATTGAGATGCACCAGCACCAACAGCGAGGCACACACGAGGAATTTGTCGGCCACGGGATCGAGGAAGGCTCCAAAGGCCGAGGTCTGGTTGAGACGCCTCGCGAGATAGCCATCGAGCCAGTCGGTCGCTGCAAACACGATGAACATCACCGTGGCGATGAGGTTCCTCATGCCCTCGGGCAACGGCAGGTAGAACACACCCACGATCAGGGGAATCGCGACGATGCGCGTCCAGGTCATGATGGTGGGCAGGGTCCAGAACATCGGCGGATTGTGGCATGAGGCCATGGCGCCACTCGCCAGTGCGACGGTCGCTGCGCGGTGCGCGACTGGGCGTCGCATCCTCAGTGCAAAGCGCGGTAGATCTCTTCCGCCAGATCGCGGGCGATGCCGTCGACGGACGCGAGGTCTTCGATGCTTGCGGCCGCCACGCCTCGGATGCCGCCGAAGCGCTGAAGCAGCCGCGCACGCCGCTTCGGCCCCACGCCCGGGATGTCCTCCAACTGGCTCCCCCCAACGCGCACCTTGGCCCGCTTGGCCCGCATGCCGGTGATGGCGAAGCGGTGGGCCTCGTCGCGGATCTGCGCGACGAGCATGAGCGCCGCGGAATCCCGTCCCAGATATACCTTCTCGCGGCCGTCCGCAAAGACGAGCTCTTCGAGCCCCACCTTGCGGCCTTCGCCCTTCTCCACGCCGACGATCAATGACAGCGGCAGGCCGAGCTGGACGAAGACTTCACGCGCCATCGAGACCTGGCCCTTGCCGCCATCCACCAGCACGAGGTCGGGCATGCGCGCGCCGACGGTGCCCGCCGGCGCATCGGCACCACCCCCGTCGCCGGGCGCAGGCGCCTGGGCTTCGGCCGCCATGGCCTCGGCGATCTTGCCGTAGCGGCGCATGAGCACCTGGCGCATGGCCGCGTAGTCGTCGCCGGGCGTGATGCCTTCGATGTTGTAGCGGCGGTATTCGCGGTTCTGCATGGCATGGTCCTCGAAGACCACGCACGAGGCCTGCGTCGCCTCCCCCGCCGTGTGGGAGATATCGAAACATTCGATGCGGAACTGCGCCAGGTCGTCGGGCGCGAGTTCGAGCGCATCGACGAGGGCCCGGGTGCGCGCCTGCTGCGAGCCCTCTTCGGCAAGCAGCCGTGCCATCTGGATATCGGCGTTCTTCTGCGCCATCTCCAGCCACAGGCGCCGCTGCGAGCGCGGCTGGAAGACGGCCGTGACGCGCTGGGCCGACTGTTGGGCGATGGCCTCGATCAGTTCGCGGGCGACGACTTCGCCAAGTACGAGCGTGGCCGGCGCCGGCGCCTCGATGTAATGCTGGGCGATGAAGGCTTCGAGCACCTGACGCTCCACCGACGGCACAAGCGCACCCTCCTGCGCAGCGTCGCCAGCCTGGGCGTCGTCGTCGGCGGCATCCTGCTGCAGCAGCGACGCGTCCTCCACGTGCGCAGGGAAGTACGCGCGGTCGCCCAGGTGTCGCCCGCCGCGCACCATGGCCAGATTGACGCAGGCCTTGCCGCCCTGCACCTTCACGGCCAGGATGTCCACGTCCTTGTCGTCGACGATCTCCACGGACTGCTGATGCAGCACCCGCGACAGTGCCGACATCCGGTTGCGCAGTTCGGCCGCCTGCTCGAACTCCAGCCGCTCGGCGTGCTGCATCATGCGGGCTTCCAGTTCAGCCAGCACCTGCTGCGTCTCGCCACGCAGGAAGGCCTCCGCATTGGCCACGTCGTGCGCATAGTCGGCCGGCGCCACATGGCCCACGCAGGGGCCGCTGCAACGCTTGATCTGGTAGAGCAGGCAGGGCCGGGTGCGATTGCCGTAGACCGTGTCCTCGCAGGTGCGCAGCTTGAACACCTTCTGCAGCAGTTGGATCGACTCCTTCACCGCCCAGGCGCTCGGATAGGGTCCGTAGTAGCGGTGGCGCCGGTCGGTGGCGCCGCGGTAGTAGGCCAGCCGCGGAATGCTCGCTGGCGTGAGGCCGTCGCTGCCGTCGCGGTCGCGCACGCCGGTGATCTTGAGGTAGGGATAGCTCTTGTCGTCGCGGAACAGGATGTTGTAGCGCGGCTTGAGCGTCTTGATCAGGTTGTTTTCGAGCAGCAGCGCCTCGGCCTCGGAGCGCACCACCGTGGTCTCCATGCGAGCGATCTTGCCGATCATGTGGCCAATGCGCGTGCCGCCGTGGTTCTTCTGGAAGTAGCTCGCCACGCGGCGCTTGAGGTTGCGCGCCTTGCCCACGTAGAGCACCCCGCCGGCAGCGTCGAAATAGCGATAGACCCCCGGCAAAGAAGGAAGCGCGGCCACTTCGGCCAGCAGTTGTTCGGAATGCACTTCGGACATCGGCCCGATTGTGGCGCGCGACCCCGGAACGATTCCTGCTACACAAAATTGCAAATTCAAGGATGATTTGCGCCTCCTTTAACTACAAGAGTCGGAACCCCGTGAAACACATCGAAGACAAGCGAGGGCTTCTGGCCCTGGCACCGCTGGCGCTGGCCATGTCGGTCGCCGCCTGTGGCGGCAGCTCGGACAACGGCAACCAGCAGGCCGTGGCGGCGGCGCTCATTGCCGCCAACCTGAACAAGCCCGCCCCCGCACCGAGCCCTGCGCCTGCGCCGGCGCCCGCGGCGCCCGATTACAGCTGCCAGACCACCAGCACCGGATCGCCGGTGGTCGTGGGTTCCGGCCTGCAGGGCGACCCGGCCGCACCGGAGCCCGCCTCCGGCTACGTGCCCGGCAAGAAGGTCATCTACTCGAAGACCTACATGGTGGTCGCCAACCATCCCCTCGCCACCAAGGCGGGCTGCGACATCCTCAAGGCCGGCGGCAGCGCAGTCGATGCAGCGGTGGCCGTGCAGGCCGTGCTGGGCCTGGTGGAGCCTCAGTCGAGCAGCCTGGCCGGCGGTGCGTTCCTGCTGCACTTCGACGCCAAGACCAAGAAGGTCGAGGCCTATGACGGCCGTGAGACGGCTCCCGCCGCAGCCACAGCCGATTACCTGCGCTACATCAGCGACGCCGACAAGACCACGCCCAAGCCCAGCGCGCGCGCCAGCGGCCGCTCGATCGGCACACCGGGCGTGATGCGCATGCTCGAAATGGCGCAGGCCGACCATGGCAAGCTGGCCTGGAAGAACCTGTTCGACGAAGGCACCAACCTCGCGACCAACGGCTTCAAGATCGGCGGACGCATGGCCGCCGCCATCTCGGGCTCGGCGACGAACCTCAAGCGCGACGACGAAGCCGCCGCCTACTTCCTCGACACCTCGGGCAACCCCAAGCCGCTGGGCACGACGCTGACCAACCCGGCCTACGCCGGCGTGCTCAAGGCCCTGGCCGCGCAGGGGGCCGACGCGATGTACACCGGCCCCATCGCCCAGGACATCGTGGCCAAGATCCGCATCACGAAGGGCACCGACGGCTCGGACATCACGCCCGGCGTGACCACCCTGGACGACCTGAAGAACTACCGCGCCAAGCGCCGTGACCCGGTGTGCACGACCTACCGCACCTACTACGTGTGCAGCATGTCGCCGCCCTCCTCCGGCGGCATCGGCGTGCTCTCCACGCTGGGCATCCTGGAGAACTTCAACATGGCGCTGCACGCCCCCACCGCCGTGGACCTGGAAGGCGGCAAGCCTACGGTGATGGGCGTGCACCTGGTTTCCGAAGCCGAGCGCCTGGCCTATGCCGACCGCGACAAGTACGTGGCCGACACCGACTTCGTGCCCCTGCCCGGCAACAGCCCGGACACGCTGCTCAACAAGACCTACATGCGCAGCCGCGCCAATCTGATCGACTTCAGCAAGAGCATGGGCACGGCGCTGGCGGGTGACCTGGGTCCCGTGCCGCTGGGCATCGACAAGACGCCCGAGAACGGCACCACGCACCTCACCATCGTCGACAAGGACGGCAACGTGGTCACCATGACCACCACGGTAGAGTCTTCCATGGGCTCCTACCACATGGCCCGCGGCATCCTGCTGAACAACCAGCTGACGGACTTCTCGGCCTCGCCCACCGACAGCGGTGGCCTGCCCGTCGCCAATCGCGTGGCCCCGGGCAAGCGCCCGCGCAGCACGATGGCGCCGACCATGGTGTTCAACGGCAACGCCCCCGGCGACTTCGTGATGGCCACCGGTTCGCCGGGCGGCGGCACGATCATCCAGTACGTGGCCAAGACCATCGTGGGGGCGCTGGACTGGAAGCTGGACGCACAACAGGCCACGTCGATGGTGGACTTCGGCGCCTCCAACTCGCCCACCACCAATGTGGGCGGCGAGCACCCCAACATCGACGCCACCAACAACGGCAACAACGACCCGCTGGTCACGGGCCTGCGTGCCCTGGGCCACACGGTGTCCGTCGGCGCGCAGTCCAGTGGCATCAGCACCGTCGTGCGCACCCAGGTGAATGGCAAGACGGTGCTGAGCGGCGGCTCCGACCCCCGCCGTGAAGGCATCGTGCTGGGTGACACGTTCACGCCTTGATGGGTCTTCACTGAGGGCCCGCGCCGACGCGACGGGCCCGCAAGCGACAAGGGCGGTGCCGATGGCACCGCCCTTTGCTTTTGCGCGCTGTGCAGACCGGCGCGTCAGTCCACCGTCGCGCCCGTGTCCTTGACGATCTGCGCCCACTTGCGCAGGTCCGACTGCACCAGCGCCGCCAGCTGGGCGGAGCTGCCCTTGAAGGGCTCGCAGCCGACGCTGGCCAGCTTCTCCAGTACGTCGGGGCTCTCCAGTGCCTTGTTCACCTCGGCCTGGAGTCGGATGACGATGGGCGCCGGCGTGCCGGCCGGTGCGAAGAGCGCGTACCACGGCGCCTGGCCGAAGCCCGGCAGCGTCTCGCCGATGGTGGGTGAATCCGGCAGCGCCTTGATGCGCTGCGGGTTGACCACGCCCAGCACCTTGAGCTTGCCCGCCTTGATGAAAGCGATGACCGAGGGCAGGCTCTGCACCGACAGGGGCACCTGCCCGCCCACCACGTCGGTCGCGGCCGCGGCCGAGCCCTTGTAGGGCACGTGCTGCAGCTTGATGCCCGCGGCCTTCTGCACCATCTCGCCAATCAGATGGTTCAGGGTTCCATTGCCGGCCGACGCATAGGAATAGGCGCCCGGCTGCGCCTTGGCCAGACGGATCAGGTCGGCCATGTTCTGGCCCGGGAAGGACGGATTGGCGACCAGCACATAGCCGGCCGTGGCGATCGGCGCGATGGGCTCGAAGTCCTTCACCGGATCGAAGCCCGGATTGCGATACAGCGCGGGGCTCGTCACCTGGGCACTGTCGGCCGTGAGCAGCAGCGTGTAACCATCACGCTTGGCGCGCGCCGTGGCGGCTGTGGCCACGGTGCCGCCGGCGCCGGGCTTGTTGTCCACCAGCACGGTCTGGCCCAGCTGCTGCGACAGCCGCTGCGCCACCACGCGTGCGATCACATCGTTGGCACCACCGGCAGCCTGAGGCACCACGACGGTGATCGGTTTGCCGGGATAGCCGTCGTCGGCCCAGGCGGGGACGGCTGCGGCGGCGCAAAGCGCCAGGGCGGCGGCACCTGCGGCGAAGCGACGGCGCGGGATCCGGGCAAGATGGCAGTTCATGGCGTTGTCTCCGTTGTCGTGGTGAAGGTGGTTGGATCGGTCAGGCGCGCGCCAATGCGCGATCGCGCATGGCCGCAAAGCCGGCGGGCGGCGGATGAAGTTGAAGCCGGGGACCGGCCTTGAGCAGCTGGCTGGGCACCTCGTGGCCGATCAGGGCGGGCAGACGCGCAGCGGCATCCATGACCAACGCCAAGTCGACGGGCACGTCGAATTCCATGCACTGCAGCGCATGCACGATCTCCTCGGTGCAGACATTGCCGCTGGCGCCGGGCGCATACGGACAGCCGCCCAATCCGCCGACCGAGGCATCGAAGCGGTCCGCCCCCGCGTCGATGGCTGCCAGAACATTGGACAGCCCCATGCCGCGTGTGTTGTGGAAGTGCAAAGTGAAGGTCTGCCGCGGCCAGCGCATACGCGCTGCCGCCACGAGCCGCGCCACCTGCGCCGGATGCGCCATGCCCGTGGTGTCGCAGAGCGTCAGGCCAAGCACGCCGAGGGCGTCGAAGCGCCCGATCAGATCGAACACGTCGTCCACCGCCACTTCGCCTTCCATCGGGCAGCCGAAGGCGCAGGACAGCGAGACGTTCACCGCCACGCCTGCCGAACGTCCCAGCGCCACCACCTCGGCGAGCGTGCGAAAGGACTGCGCCCGCGTCATGCGCAGATTGGCCAGGTTGTGCGTCTCGCTGACGGACATCACCAGGTTGAGCTCGTCCACCCGCGATTCGATGGCGCGCTCGGCACCACGCACGTTGGGCACCAACGCGGCATAGACCACGCCCGGATGGCGTTCGATCTCGCGCAGCACGATCTCGGCATCGCGCAGGGCGGGCACGGCTGTGGGCGAGACGAAGGCGCTGACCTCGATCTTGTCCAGGCCCGCCGCCGACAGCTGGTTCACCAGCGCGATCTTGTCCCCGGTGGACACGAACGCAGCCTCCATCTGCAGGCCGTCGCGGGTGCCCACCTCCTGCATGTGGATGCGACGGCCTGCACCCTGCCAGGCGTTGTGCGGACCTGTCGTCATTGGATGATGCCCTTCTCGCGAAGCTGCGCGATCTGCTCGGCGCTCAGGCCCACCTCGGCCAGCACGGCGTCGGTGTCGTCGCCCAGGCGCGGCGCGCTGCTGCGCACGCGGCCCGGTGTCGCGGAGAGCTTGGGCACGATGCCCGGCACCGTGATGGTGTCGCCGTCGCGCGTCTGCTGGGTCAGCAGCATGTCGCGGGCGTGGTAGTGCGGGTCTTCGGCGATGTCGCGGGCGGTGTAGACCTTGCCCACCGGCACGCGGGCGGCGGCCAGGCATTCCTGCACCTCGTGCACGGTACGGTTGGCGGTCCATTGGGCAATGGCGGCGTCGATCTCCTGCACACGGGCAACGCGGCCGGCGTTGTTGGCGAGATCGGGCGCGGCGGCGAGGCCGGGCCGGCCGATGGCCAGCATCAGTCGCTTGAAGATGCTGTCGCCATTGCCGGCCACCAGCACCCAGCCATCGGTGCAGGGGTAGGCATTGCTGGGTGCGATGCCCGGCAGCGCGCTGCCCGCGGCCTCGCGCACCACGCCGAAGGCGCTGTATTCAGGAATCAGGCTCTCCATCACGTTGTAGACCGCCTCGTGCAGGGCCACATCGATCACCTGCCCGCGCCCGCCGTGGGCTTGCCGGTGGTAGAGCGCCGCCAGCACGCCGATGGCGCCATGCAGTGCGGCCAGGGTGTCGCCCAGCGACACGCCGACGCGCACCGGCACGCGCCCGGGCTCGCCCGTCAGGTGCCGCAGCCCGCCCATGGCTTCTCCGATGACGCCGAAGCCCGGCTGGTCGCGGTAGGGCCCGGTCTGGCCGAAGCCGGAGATGCGCAGCACGATCAGGCCGGGGTTGGCGGCTTGCAGCGCCTCGGGGCCCAGCCCCCACTCCTCCAGCGTGCCGGGACGGAAGTTCTCGATCAGCACATCGGCCTCGGCGATCAGCCGACGGGCCACGTCCTGCCCCTCGATGGCCCGCAGGTCCAGCGCCACCGAGCGCTTGTTGCGCGACTGCACCTGCCACCAGACCGAGGTGCCCTTCTGCAACAGCCGCCAGTTGCGCAGCGGGTCGCCGGTGACTGGCGGCTCGATCTTGATGACGTCGGCGCCGAACTCGCCCAGCGTCTTGCCGCAGAAAGGGCCGGCGATGAGCTGGCCCATCTCGACGATGCGCACGCCATGCAGCGCATCGCGGCCGATGGGAGTTGAGGATGGGTGCCCGCTGTGCACGTGATGTCTCCTGGCACGGCCCGGCAGGCCGCCTGGGTGCGGATCATGGCGGCGGCCCGTCAACCCGCAAAGCGCTGGTGTGCGAGGCCACCATCGCAATCCGGCATGGCAGGTAGCATCGACCCATCCATGAACCTCGACCCCATCTCCCTACGCGTGTTCGTGGCCGTGATGGAACACGGCACCATCGCTGCCGCCGGCGCGCAGCACCACATCGCGCCGTCGGCGGTGAGCCGGCGCCTGGCCGAGCTGGAGGGCGTGCTGCGCGTGCCCCTGTTCGCCCGCAGCAACAAGGGCATGGCGCCCACGCCCGCCGCCTTCGCGCTGCGCGACCTGGCCCGCGGCCTGATCAACGAGATGGAAGGCATCGCCCAGCAGATGCGCGACTACGGTCGCGGCACCCGCGGACAGGTGCGGGTGGTGGCCAACATCTCGGCCATCACACAGTTCCTGCCGCGGGAGCTGCAGGCCTTCCTGGCGCGGCATCCCCAGGTGGATGTCCGTCTGCAGGAGCAGGTGAGCAGCGCGGTGGCGCGCAGCGTGGCGGAGAACGCAGCCGACCTGGGCATCCTGAACGAAGGCGACTATGGCGATGCCGTGCGTCTGCTGCCCTACCGCGAGGACGAGCTGGTGCTGGCCGTGCCGCAGGGTCACGCGCTGGCGCGGCGTCGGCAGGCGGACATCGACGCCGTGCTCGCGCACGACGTGGTGGGAATGCATCCCGGCAGCGCGATCAACCAGCAGCTCACACGCGCTGCCGCCGAACGGGGCCGGGCACTGCGGCTGCGCATGCAGGTCAGCAGCTACGACGCCCTGTGCCAGATGGTGGCCGCCGGCCTTGGCGTGGGCGTGCTGCCGCGCGGCAGCGCGGCGCTGTTCCGCGGCGCGCTGCCCCTGCGCATCGTCAGCCTCACCGAGCCCTGGGCGCGCCGCCGGCTGGCGCTGTGCGTGCGGGCGGATGAGGGGCTGTCGAGCGTGGCGCAACTGCTGGTCGACCATCTGCGCACGGAGGCCCGGGCATGAAGTGGGACATCTTCTGCCGCGTGATCGACAACCATGGCGACCTGGGCGTGACCTGGCGCCTCGCCCGGCAGATCGCCGTCGAGCGCGGGGAGCCGGTGCGCCTGTGGGTGGACGACGCCCGCGCGCTGGCCTGGATGGCGCCGCGGGGCCAGGCAGGCGTGCAGGTGATCGACTGGTCCGATCCCGCCGCCGTTCGCGAGGCCGCCGCCGCCATCCCCGTGCCGGACGTGCTGATCGAGGCCTTCGGCTGCGACCCGGCGCCCGAACTGGTGGCGCGCTTCGCCGTGCGGCCCGGCGGCATCTGGCTCAACCTCGAATACCTGTCGGCCGAGGACTTCGTGGAAGGCCTGCACGGCCTGCCCTCGCCCGTGATGAGCGGCCCGGGCCGCGGCTGCACCAAGCATTTCTTCTATCCCGGCTTCACGGAACGCACAGGCGGGCTGCTGCGCGAAGCCGATCTGGCGCAGCGCCAGGCCGCCTTCGACCGTGCCGCCTGGCTGGCGGCGCAAGGCATCGGCTGGCAGGGCGAGCGCATCGCGACCCTGTTCTGCTACGAGCCGCCGGCACTGGCCGACTGGCTGGCGGGCCTGTGCCAAGGCCCACGGCCGACGCGCGTGCTGGTGGCGGCCGGCCGAACGGCGGAAGCCGTGCGCGCGGTACTGCCGCAGTTGCCCGCCGACCGGGGCGCCCTGCACATCGACTGGCTGCCGCACCTGCCCCAGCCCGACTTCGACCACCTGCTGTGGGCCGGCGACTTCAACGCCGTGCGCGGCGAGGATTCGCTGGTGCGCGCCCTGTGGGCCGGCAAGCCGATGGTGTGGCACATCTATCCGCAGGAGGATGGCGTGCACCACGAGAAGCTGGGCGCATGGCTCGATGCGCTGGACGCACCCGCATCGGTCCGTGCTTTCCACGCCGCCTGGAACGGCCGACCGGGCGCGCCGGCTTTGCAGGCCCTGGACGAAGCGCTGCTGGCCGACGGCTCCCGCATGGTGCAGGCGGCACGGGCACGGCTGCTCGCTCAGGACGATCTGCTGACCCGGCTCGTCCGTTTCATTGCGCAAAAAAGCTAAAATCGCGGGCTTTGCGGAATCTCCGCCGCGGCGCGTGCACCAGCCGGTGCGCCCCCACGGAGCCGCCAACCCGCCGCGGGAACCTGCTTTTGCCGCCGCCACCGACGTCCTTCCGGGCGGGAGTGACGGTCCGGGGCACGCCGAGCGGCCTCAACTCCAGCACCTATGAAAATCGCTCAAGAAATCCGCGCCGGCAACGTCATCATGCACGGCAAGGACCCGATGGTCGTCCTCAAGACCGAATACAGCCGCGGCGGCCGCAACAGCGCCACCGTGCGCATGAAGATGAAGAGCCTGATCGCCAACTTCAACACCGAAGTGGTCTTCAAGGCCGACGACAAGATCGACCAGATCGTCCTGGACAAGAAGGAGTGCACCTACTCCTACTTCGCCGACCCCATGTACGTCTGCATGGACAGCGAATACAACCAGTACGAAGTCGAAGCCGAGAACATGGGCGACGCCCTGAACTACCTCGAAGACGGCATGCCGGTCGAAGTCGTGTTCTACGAAGGCAAGGCCATCTCGGTCGAACTGCCCACCAGCGTCGAGCGCGAGATCACCTGGACCGAGCCCGCCGTCAAGGGCGACACCTCCGGCAAGGTGCTCAAGCCCGCCAAGCTGGCGACCGGCTTCGAAGTGGCCGTGCCCCTGTTCGTGAACCAGGGCGACAAGATCGAAGTCGACACCCGCACGGGCGAATACCGCAAGCGCGTCTGAGCCTGCGGGCGGGCCACGGCCCTCGCTGCGCTCCAGAACAAGGCCCCACCCGGGGCCTTTTTCTTTGGCCGCCCTGGCCCGGCCTTTGCAACGCGCAGAATCCCCCGGCCACTTTTCTTTTTACCCCCGCGCCGCATGAGCCCCAAAGACAGCACGCACGACCTTCAAGAAAAACGCCTGGCCGATGCCTGGGCCACGCTCCAGGCCCATTCCGACCGCGGGCTGCCCCTCAACCCCGATCCTTCGCGCCTGGCCTTCGCCGATCCCGAATTCCTGCTGCGCCGCGAAACCCGCGGCCTGCGCATGCAGCTCGAGCTGATGAAGCCCGACATCGAGATGCGTGCCCACGGCATCGAGAACACGGTGGTCGTCTTCGGCAGCGCGCGCTTCCGCAGCGAAGAGGAGATGACGGCCCTCATCGCCCAGGCCGAAGCCGCCGGCGACCAGAAGGCCGCCGCGCGCTGGAAACGCCTGGCCCGCGGCAGCCACTACTACGAGCAGGCACGCGCCTTCGGCAAGCTGGTCGCGCACTACAGCAACGACAAGGAGCCCGAGGACAAGCTCTTCGTCTGCACCGGTGGCGGCCCCGGCATCATGCAGGCCGCCAACCGCGGCGCCTACGAGGGCGGCGGCCTGTCGGTCGGCCTGGCCATCGCCCTGCCGATGGAAGAAGCCGCCAACGTCTACGTCACGCCCGCGCTGAGCTTCAAGTTTCACTACTTCGCCATCCGCAAGATGCACTTCATGATGCGGGCGAAGGCGTTGGTGGCCTTTCCGGGCGGCTTCGGCACGCTGGACGAGCTCTTCGAGGTCGTCACGCTGGTGCAGACCCGCAAGGCCAAGCCGGTGCCGATCGTGCTGTTCGGCTCGGAATACTGGAAGCGGCTGATCGACTTCGAATTCCTGGTGGACGAAGGCGTGATCTCGCCGGAGGACATCGACCTGTTCCGGTACGTCGACACGCCGGAGGACGCCTGGACCGAGATCAAGCGCTTCTACGAGCTGTGAAATAAAAGCGCCGCCCGCCGCCCGCCGCTCACCCACCTGCGCAAAGGCGGGGCGCTCGGACGCAACGTCGAGGCAGAGGATGCCGGTATGCGTGCGGAGGTGCCATTCGCGGCGCCGTGCAGTGCCCCAGGCACATCGGTGGAAGGTGAGCACCCGTCTTGTGCAGCAAGTCGGTCGGCGCGAGCGTGCACCGGGAGCACGCATGCCGGCGTCCTCTGCCGGGTTAGCGCCCCAGCCCCTTGCACCGGCCGACACAGGCAAGCCGGCCGAGCGAACTCACCCCAGCAGCGCCTCCGCCAGATCGATGTCCGGCTCCTCCTCCTGGTGGAGGTTGAGCGACTTCTCGATGTGGTGCAGGTGCTCGGCCATCAGCGTGACGGCCTCGTCGCCGCGGCCGGCCTCGATGGCGTCGATCAGCAGTGTGTGCTCGTCGTTGGGGCAGGCGGCGCCGGTGGGCGCCTCGAAGGTCAGGATGGCCAGGCAGGTCAGCGGCGTCAGCTCGCGCATCATGCGCGTGAGCAAGCTGCTGCCCGACAGCTCGGCCAGCACGACGTGGAACTCGCCCGACAGCCGCACCGCCGAGCGCCGGTCGCCATTGGCATGGGCCTGCTGTTCGCGCTTGACCAGCCCCCGCAGCTGCTTGACCGCCTGCGGCGCTTTGCCGGCGGCGATGCGGTCCATCAGGCGGCGCACGATGGCCGGCTCCAGCGTGCGGCGCACCTCCAGCACGTCGTGCGCCTCGTCCACGCTGGGCGTGGTGACGAAGGCGCCGCGATTGGGGATCAGCGTCACCAGCTGCTCCACCGCCAGGCGCTGCAGCACGCCGCGCACCTGCGTGCGGCTGACCGAGAACAGCTCGGCCACCCGCTCCTCCGACAGCTTGGTGCCCGGCATGAGCCGGTGCTCGACGATGGCGTCGTAGATGCGCTGGTAGATGTCGGCCTTGGAGGCCGACTTGCCGGTGGCCTTCAGGGCCTGGCGGGGGGTGGGAATGGGCATGTCGTCGGAGCGGGCGTTCGGCGAGAGTATGCAGGCAGTGCGCGCACCCAGGCGCACACCGGCACAGGCGCACTTCACAGCGTGAACAGGCTGCCCCAGCCCGTCACACGACGTGTGTCCACGCCGGCGATGCGCAGCGATTTCCACACCGCCGTCGCCACCGAGTCATACACCGGCACGCCCAGCGCCGCCTCCAGCTGCGGCACCAAGTGCGCGGCGCGCAGGTTGGTGCAGAAGGTGGTCAGGCATTGCGGATCGCCGCTGGCGAGGGCCGCGCGGGCCATGGCCTCGATCTGGGCCGGTGTGACCTCGGAGAAGGCAAAGTTGACCGACAGCCCCAGGTGCTGCTCGGACACGCAGTCGAAGCCGCTCACGCCGTAGTTGGCCACGATGCGCTGCTGCACCTCGGCCAGGTAGGGCGAGAGCAGGCCGAAGCGTGTGCGACCGGCCAGGCGCATGGCCTCGTTCAACGCCAGCACCGAGGTGCAGGCGGGAATGCCGGTCTCGGCCGTGATGCGCGCGCACAGCGCCTCGTCGCGCTCGAAGCCCAGCCAGCCGGAGGAGGTGCCGTTCCAGGCGATCACGTCCACCCGCGCGTCGGCGAGCAGGCGCGCCGCCTCCAGGATCGGCGTTTCGTCGAACTGGCCCAGGGCCTGGTCGGAGAGCGAAATCTCGGTGACGCGGAAGCGCGCGAAATGCGCCGACACCTCGGGCAGGCCGGCCACCATGGCCGAGGTGATGGGCTCCAGCGCGGTGTTGGACGAGGGCGTGAGCATGCCCAGCAGCACGCGCCGGGGCGCGGCCCCGGGCGCCGCGGGCACCGTGGACGAAGCGATGTCGCTCACCGTGCTCAGACCTTGATTTCGCGGTTGAAGCGGTCGATGTACTCGCCGCGGCGCGGGTTGAGCTTGGCCCAGTCGACGCCGTTCATCTGCTCGATCTCCGCCATGTTCTTGGCGTAGGCCTGCAGGCCGGGGCTGAACTGGGCCTTGGTGCTCACGGGCGCCACGAAGTAGGGCTCGGCCGCCATCTTCGTCTGCACCTCGGGGCTGAGCGCGGCATTGATGTAGGCGGCGGCCAGGTCGGGGTTCTTGGTGTTCTTGACGATGTGCATCACGCTCTTGATGTGGATCCAGCCCGTGTCCGGCTTGGCCAGCGCCACCGGCACGCCCTTGGCCTGCAGGTCGCCCACGTTGTTGTTGTAGTGCACCGAGATGTCGATCTGGCCTTGCTGGAACAGCGTGGCGAGCGAGCCCGGGTTGCTGGCCACCGCGCTCACGTTGGGCAGCAGCTTCTTCACGAACTGGAAGGCGGGCTCCATGTTCTCCTCGCTACCGCCGTTCAGCCGCGCCATCTCGACCATCCATGCCGACATCAGCGTGGAGCCCATGCCGGCCAGGCCGACGCGGCCCTTGAACTCGGGCTTGAGCAGGTCGTTCCAGGACTTCGGGGGCGTCTTGATCTTCTCGGTGTTGTAGGCGATGCCGATGATCTGGCCCGACACGAACACGCCCAGGCCGCGCGGGTCGACCAGCTTGGCCGGCACGTCCTTGAGGTAGGGCATCTTGTCGGCAGGAATCTTCTCGAAGATGTCCTGCGACAGGGCCGCGAGGTAGGGGCCCTCGTCCAGGATGATGACGTCGTAGGGCGGGTTGGCCTTGGAGGCGGCGACCTTCGACACCGTGTCCACCGCCAGCGAGGGCACCAGGCTCACCGAGGCGCCGGTGGCCTTGGTGAAGGCCGGCAGCAGGATGCCGCGATGCGCCGACTCCCAGGCGCCCGGGTAAGTGGTGGCCGAGATCGACTTGCCCTGCGCCAGGGCCAAGCCGGCATGGCCGGCGAGTTGGACGGCGCCGGCGCCGGCGGCACCCTGCAGAAGACGGCGGCGGGACAGAAGCAGGCTCATGGATCTTTTCCTTTCAGTCGGAGCCGGCCACCTCGGCCGGATGCGGCTGGCCTGCGCAAGCTCCGTGCCACGGACGCCCACTACCGAAAGCCGTCGTATCCAATGCCAGCCTCCCCATTTCGGGGGGCAGCCTGCGCCAACTTGGTCAGGCACGCACCATTTCGTGCACAGTCGATCTTGGTTTTGTATCCAATTCATCGGTTTTTTGTGCCTCGGTCATTGGCATGGATCTTGAAAAAGACATCCGCGGCCGTTCCCGCGAAACCAGGACCCATGCGCATGCCTTCTTCTCCCGCCGCCGCAGCCACCGCCGTCGAGCTGGACCAGATCCATCACCGCTATGCGGGCTCGGTGGCGGTCGAATCGGTCTCGCTGCAGATCCGTCCCGGCGAGCTGGTGGCGCTGCTGGGCCCCAGTGGCTGCGGCAAGACCACGCTGCTGCGCATCGTGGCCGGCCTGATGCGCCAGAGCGGCGGCCAGGTGCGCATCGGCGGCGAGGTGGTCGATGCCCTGCCCACCAACGAGCGCGGCGCCGGCATCGTGTTCCAGAACTACGCGCTCTTTCCGCACATGACGGTGCTGGCCAACGTGGCCTACGGCCTGCGGGCGCGCGGCGTGGCGGCGGCCGAGGCCCGCGCCACCGCCGAACGCATGCTGGAGATGGTGCAGATGTCGCGCTTTGCGCAGCGCCATCCGCGCGAGCTTTCGGGCGGCCAGCAGCAACGCGTGGCCCTGGCCCGCACGCTGGCCGTGCAGCCGCGCGTGCTGCTGCTGGACGAGCCCTTCGCCGCGCTGGACAAGAACTTGCGGCTGGACATGCAGATCGAGATCCGCCGCATCCAGCGCGAGCTGGGCATCACCACCATCCTCGTGACGCACGACCAGGAAGAAGCCATGTCCATGGCCGACCGCATCGCCGTCATGCACGCCGGCCGCGTCGAGCAGTTCGATACGCCCGAGGCCATCTACGACCGGCCCGCCTCGCTCTTCGTCGCCACCTTCATCGGCACCGCCAACCTGCTGCCCGGCCGGCTGGCCCGCGAGGGTGAGGCCGGCTTCGCGGTCGATTGCGAGGGCGGCGGCCGCCTGCCGCTGGCCGAGGCGCAGCCCTGCTCGCGCGTCGGCGCCGTGGTGCTGGCCGCGCGGCCCGAGCACTTGGCCCTGGGCGCACCGGCCGCAGACGCTCTGCCGGCCACGGTCGAGATGGTGCTGCCGCTCGGCCCGTCGCTCGTCTACGAGCTGCGGCTGCCCGGCGGCGCGACCGCCAAGGTGACGCAGCCTCGCACGGCCGAGCAGCCGCGCTTCGAGGCCGGCCAGACGGTGGGCCTGCGGCTGCGCCAGGGCTCGCCCGCCAGCGTTTTCGCGGGGTGAACACCATGGCTGCCGCTGCCAATCCCCGCCTCACGCCGCCGCTGGCCCTGGCCCTGCCGCTGGGCCTGTTCTTCGCCGTCTTCGTGCTGGCGCCCATGCTGCTGCTGGCCTGGGTGAGCCTGCACGACGACACGGCCATGACGCAGTTCGGCGTCGGCCAGTACCTCAAGTTCCTGGGCGACGGCTTCAACCTGGGCATCCTGGGCAGCACGCTGTGGCTGGGCCTCAAGGTCACGCTGCTGGCGCTGGTGGTGGGCTTTCCGCTGGCCTACCTCTACACGCAGGCACCGCCGCGCTGGCAGGGCGTGCTTCTGCTGCTGGTGCTGCTGCCGCTGCTCACCAGCTCGGTGGTGCGCACCTTCGCGTGGGTGGTGATCCTCGGGCGCCAGGGCATCGTCAACACGGTGCTGCTGGACCTGGGGCTGATCGCCGATCCGCTCAAGCTGCTCTACACGCCCGGCGCCGTCACCGTGGCGCTGGCGCAGATCGAGCTGCCGCTGATGGTGCTGCCGCTGATCACCGCGCTGGCCAACATCGACGGCAACCTGCGCCAGGCCTCGCTGGCGCTGGGCGCGGGCCACTGGCGCACCTTCTGGCAGGTGACGCTGCCGCTGGCGATGCCGGGCCTGCTGGCCGGCAGCCTGTTGGTCTTTGCGAGCAGCGTGAGCGCCTTCGTCACGCAGACGCTGGTGGGCGGCGGGCAGCAGATGTTCATGCCCTTCTACATGTATCAGCAGGCCATCCAGGCCAACAACTACCCCTTTGCCGCCGCCGTCGCCATGCTGCTGCTGGTGTGCGTGCTGGGGGTGGTGGCCGCCATCAACGCGCTGGGCCGGCGCAGCAAGGGGTTCGTCCATGGCTGAGGCCTTCGTTTCGGGCACGCCGGTGCCTGCCACCGCATCGGCGCCCACGGCCCGCGCCAACCTGCGCGGGCGTGCCGAGCGCCTGTCCTTCAAGCTGGTGTTCGGGCTGCTGGGCCTGATGGCGGCGGTGCTGCTGCTGGCGCCGACGGTGATCGTGGTCATCACCTCCTTCACCAGCGGCTATTCGCTCAAGTTCCCGCCACCGGGCTATTCGACGCGCTGGTACGAGGCGCTGTGGGACCAGTCGCCCGAGCTGATCGAGGCCTTCGTGCTGTCGCTGGAGCTGGCCGCCACGGCCACGGCCATCTCCATCGTGCTGGCGGTGGCCGCGTCGCTGGCCCTGGCCCGTCGGCGAGAGACCTGGGCCCGGGCGGCCGAGGCGCTGTTCCTGTCGCCGCTAATGCTGCCTGCGCTGGCCATCGGTCTGTCGCTGCTGATGCTGTTCAACCTGGCGGGCACGGGCCTGTCGTTCACGACGCTGGTACTGGGCCATGTGGCCATCACGGCGCCCTACATCCTGCGCACCACCACGGCCAGCCTGGCCCAGCTGGACGGCGCGCTGCTGGAGAGCGCCCATTCGCTCGGCGCCTCGGGCGTGTTCGCCTTCCGCACGGTGACGCTGCCGCTCATTGCGCCGGGCGTGGCGGCGGGCGCGTTCATCGGCTTCATGTATTCCTTCGACAACGTGGCGGTGTCGCTCTTCCTGTCGGACGCGCGCAGCGAGGTGCTGCCGATCCGCATGTGGCACATCATCGAGTCGAGCCTGGACGTGCGAGCCGCGGCGGTCTCGGGCGTGCTGATCGCCGCGACCATCGTGCTGATGGTGGTGATGGAGCGGGTGGCCGGCATCTCGCGGCACATGCGATGAGCGGTGCGCACGCGCCATTCACGCGCGCGCTCCTGCCCAGGCGTGGAGCGCGGCGCGGATCAGGGCGCGGGCGCCACCCGATCGCCACCCCAGCGCAGGCGCAGCGCGAGGTAGTCCTCTTCCAGCACGCCGTCGCGCAGTTCCAGCGGGTAGTCGGTGAGATGGCAGAAGCGCTCGATGCTGTAGTCGCCCAGGTCCACGCGCCGCAGGCGCGCATGGCGCAGCGCCAGCACCAGCGTCTGCACGCCGGCGATGCGCAGCGCGCCTGCGCACATGGGGCACGGCTCCATCGTGCAGTAGAGCGTGGCGCCCTGCGCGGCCTGCGGGCCATGCGCGCGGAAGGCCGACTGCAGCGCGTCGGTTTCGGCATGCGCCATCGGATCGGCGCGCGTGTTCTGCCGGTTCTGTCCATAGGCCAGCACGCGGCCCTGCTTGATCAGCACGGCCCCCGTGGGCCAGTCGCCACGGGCATGGGCGTCCAGTGCCTCGGCCAGTGCAGCGCGCATCCAGTGGATGTCGGCTGCATCCTGGGTCATCGGCGATGCGGGCATGGTCACGGCAGTCATTTTGATTACTCCCTTTCCTATTGATGGAGACAGCACGCATGAGCAAGAAGCGAACCCTGCTGCGCGGCGCCCAGGCCTTGCTGGGCGACCGGCACGAGCATGAACCGCGCCCGCTGGACGTGCTGGTCGAAGACGGCCGCATCGCCGCCATCGAGCCGGCCGGCACGCTGGGCGGCGCCGACCGCGTGGTCGACCTGTCGCGGCACCTGCTGGTGCCAGGCCTCGTCAACGGCCACCAGCATTCGCATGAGCACTTCCAGCGCGGCCGCACCGAGAACCTGCCGCTCGAACTCTGGATGCACCTGGTGCGCACCCGTATGCCGGTGCCGCTGACGCCGCGCCAGGCCTACCTGCGCACCATGATCGGCGCCATCGAGTCGCTGCGCACCGGCTGCACCACGCTGGTGGACGACATGGCCCTGGGCGCGGCCATCGACCGCCCGCGCATCGAGGCCTGCCTGCAGGCCTACGACGATGCCGGCATCCGCGCGCTGGTGGGCTTCGCGATGATGGACAAGCCCATCGTCGACAACTTTCCCTTCCTGGCACAGCACATGCCGCCCGCGATGGCCGAGGAGATGCGCGCCGGCCGCCGGCCCGACCCGCAGGACTGCCTGGCCCTGGTGCGCGAGCTGGCCGCGCAGCGCCATCCGCACAGCCGGCGCGTGGGCGTGCTGGTGTCGGCCTCGGCCCCGCAGCGCTGCACCGAACCCTTCCTGATGCAGGTGCGCGCGCTGGCCGACGAACTGGCGCTGCCGGTCATCACGCATGTGCAGGAGACGCGGCTGCAGGTGGTCACCGGCCAGCTGTTCTACGGCTGCCCGATGGTCGAGTACCTGGACCGCATCGGCTTCCTCAAGCCGGCCACCAGCCTGATCCATGCCGTGTGGCTGAACCCGCGCGAGATCGAGGCCCTGGCCCGCACCGGCGCCACCGCGCAGCACAACCCATGGAGCAACCTGCTGCTGGGCTCGGGCATCCAGCCGGTGCGCGAGCTGCTGGACGCGGGCGTGAACGTGAGCCTGGGCTCGGACGGCTCCTGCTCCACGGTCACGGTGAACATGCTCAACGTGCTGGGCAGCGCGGCGGCGCTCTCCAAGATCCGCGGCGACGACCACGCCCGCTGGCTCAGCGCACGGGAGGCGCTGCATGCCGGCACCGTGGCCGGCGCGCGCGCACTGGGCTTCGGCGACCGTCTGGGCAGCCTGCGCGTCGGCGCCATGGCCGACCTGGTCGCCTACCGCACCGACACCGTCACCTTCACGCCGATGAGCGATCCGGTGCGCCAGCTCGTCTATGCGGAGCGCGGCGCGGGGCTGGACTTCTCGATGGTCGATGGCGAGGTGGCGATCCAGGACGGCCGGCTGGTGCGTGTGGACGAAGCCGCGCTGCTGGCCGAGATCCAGCATGAGTTCGCCGAGCTGATGCCGCAGTACGCCCGCGCCGAGGCCGATATGGCGCCAGTGCTGGCTGCCATGGAGCGCATCCATCGCGAGGGGCTGGCTACGCCCGTCGCGCCCGATACCTTTGTCGCACGCTTGCCATGACCCCTGCTCTGCCCCCGCGTGACTTCTGCGGCTACGGCGACGACGTCCCCACCCTCCGCTGGGCCGGCGGCGCTGGCCTCGCGGTCTCCTTCGTGCTCAACATCGAGGAAGGCGCGGAGTTCGCCCTCTCCGCCGGAGACGAGCGCAACGAGGGCTGCCACGAGGTCACGAACGAGATCCGCGGCGTGCCCGACCTGTGCATGGAAAGCCACTTCGAGTACGGCAGCCGCGTGGGCTACCGGCGCATCGTGCGGCTGCTGGCCGAGGTGGGTGTTCCGCTCACGCTCAACTGCTGCGGCCGCGCGCTGGAGGCCACGCCCTGGATCGCCGAGGACGCCATGCGCCGCGGCTTCGAGCTGTGCTGTCACGGCTGGCGCTGGGAATCGCATGCCCACCTGGCCGAGACCGAGGAGCGCGAGCGCATCGCGCGCACGGTGGCCACCGTCACGCAGTTGACGGGTCGGCCGCCGGTGGGCTGGCACACCAAGTCCTCGCCCTCGGTGAACACGCGCCGGCTGCTGGTCGAGCACGGCGGCTTTCTCTACGACAGCGATGCCTACAACGACGACCTGCCCTACTACCGCGAGGTGGCGGGCCGGCCGCACCTGGTGCTGCCCTATGCCTTCGACACCAACGACATGCGCTTCTTCGACAGCCATGCCTTCGTGACGGGCGACGACTTCGCGCGCTATGCCATCGATGCCTTCGAATGGCTGCGGGCCGAATCGCAGGAGGCGCCGCGCATGATGTCCATCGGCCTGCACACCCGCATCATCGGCCGGCCCGGGCGCATCGGCGGCCTGAAGACGCTCGTCGACCACATCCGTGGCGCGTCCGGCGTGTGGCTGGCCACGCGCGAGCAGATCGCCCGTCACTGGCTGGCCGAGGTACCGCCGCCCGCGGCAAAGGAAGCTGCATGAAGCTGCTGCTGATCAACCCCAACCGCACCCAGGCCGTGACCGACGCGGTGCTGGCGGCCGCGCGCACGGCCGCCCGGCCGGGCACCGAACTGCTGGCCGTCACCGGCCGGCAGGGCCCGGCCATCATTGCGTCGCGTGCCGAGAACGCGCTGGCCCAGCAGGAGGTGCTGGAGCTGGCTGCACAGCATGCGGCCGAGGTGGATGCCATCGTGCTCGGCGTCTCGCTCGACAGCGCGCTGTGGGCCTGCCGCGAGCTCTTCGATGTGCCCGTCGTCGGCATGACGGAAGCCGGCCTGTTGATGGGCGCCACGCTGGCCGGCCGCGTCGGCGTGCTGACCTATGGCGCGCGCATGGCGCCGCTTTACCGCGAACTGGTCGAACAGCACGGCCTGGCCGCGCGCCTGGCCGGCATCGAGACGCTGGAGGTGACGCCGCAGCAGACCTTCGAGACCCCGCTGCGCGTGCAGGAAGCCGTGCTCGCCGGCATCGAACGGCTGGTGCAGCGCGACGGCGCCGAGGCCGTGCTGCTGGCCGGCGCGGCCATGGCCTCGATGGCGCCGGTGCTGCAGCCGCGCGCCAGCGTGCCGCTCCTCGACGGCGTGGCCTGCGCCGTCGCGCTGGCCCAGGCCCGCGTGGACCTCGCCCTGCCCGCCGCGCGTGCGGGCAGCCTCGCGCCGCTGCGCGGGCGGGACGTGACCGGCGTGACGCCCGCGCTGGCTGCGCGCTTCCGGGGCGCAGCGGCATGAGCGCCGGCCCTGCCACCCCGCAAGGCGCGCCTGCCTCAGGCTCCGTCGAAGCACAAGGTCGTCCAGCGGCCGTGAACCGCCTCGCCGCCGCCTCCGTTCGCCCTGAGCCCGTCGAAGGGCAGGACGGCGCACCTGCGTCGATCCCGCCGCTGCACGACATGGACGCCCGCGAACTGGCTGCCCGCGTCGCATGCCGCGAACTGACGGCCACCGACGTCGCACGTCACTTCGTCGCCCGTGTCGAGGCGCTCAACCCCGGCCTCAACGCCATCGTCCAGTTCGACCCCGCCCGCGTGCTCGCCGAGGCCGAGTCCGTGGACCGGCGACTTGCCGCCGGCGAATCGCTGCCACTCGCGGGCGTGCCGTTCACCGTCAAGGACAACCTCTGGGTCGAGGGCTACCGCATCGCCCAGGGCTCGCTGCTCTTCGAGGACTTCGTCGCCCCGCGCGACGCCTGGGCCGTGGCCCGCCTGCGCGCGCTGGGCGGCGTGGTGCTGGGCATCACCAACTGTTCCGAATTCGCCTGCAAGGGCGTGACCAGCAATCTGGTCTACGGCGCGACGCGCCATCCGCTCGACCCATCGCTGACGCCCGGCGGCTCCTCCGGCGGCGCCGTGTCGGCGCTGGCCAGCGGCCTGGGCCTGCTTGCGCTGGCCACCGATGCCGGCGGCTCCACGCGCAGGCCAGCCGCGCACTGCGGGCTGGTGGGGCTCAAGCCCAGTGCCGGGCTCATCCCGCATCCGTGGGGCTTTGCCGAGCCGAACTACGGCCTGTCGGTCATCGGCGTGCTGGCGCGTGGCGTGGCCGACTGCGCCTGGGCCTTCGACCTGCTCGCGGCCTACGACGCTGGCGATCCGGCCGGTGTGCCGATCCCGAGCGGCCTCACGCAGCCGGTGCCAGAAACGCCGCCGCGCGACTTGCGCATCGCCTGGAGCCCGCGCCTGGGCTGCGACTTCGCCATCGACGAGGACGTGCTGGCCCAGTTGCAGGCCCGCGTCGATGCCCTGCGCGCCGCCGGCTGGCAGATCGCCGATGCCGACCCGCCCTGGCCGCCCGAGGCGCGCGAGTACCCGCTGATCGCCCTGCAGCATGCCGGCCTGCATGCGCTCTACGGCGAGCAGTGGGCCGCCGACCCGACGCGCATCGATCCGGTGCTGGGCGGGCAGATCGAGACCGGCGCCCGCATCGCGCCCGCCGATGTGGCGCGCGCCCTGCGCCTGCGAGAGCGCATCGCGCACGCGCTCGCGGGCTTCTTCGAGCACTACGACCTGCTGCTGTGCCCCACCGCCCCGGTCACCGCCTGGCTGCTGGAGCAGTTGGGCCCGCCCGTCATCGGTGGCCAGCCCGCCGGGCCGCGCGGCCATGCGGCCTTCACGCCGCTCTTCAACTATTGCGGCGTGCCGGCGTGCGCCGTGCCCGCCGGCACCGTCCGCGGCCTGCCGGTGGGCTTGCAGGTGGTGGCGCCACGCTACGAGGATGCGCGGGTGCTGGGCTTCGCGGCGGTGGTGGAAGGCTGCGCGGCCTAGCGGCGGCGGGGATTCGAAGCTCGCCGCGCTGAGATACTGGGTCCATGCACGACATGCTGGATCCACACGCATGAGGCGTCTTGGCACCTCTGCTCTGCTGCTGGTCACCGCGCTCGTGATGCTGCCCGCCATCGCCCGCGCCCTGCCCCGCTTCGACGACGTCCGCCGCGACTTCCGGCCCTCCGACGTGCAGGTGCTGGACCAGGGCGGCGCGCTGGTGCAGCGGGTGCGCACCGACGCCACGGTCCGCCGCGGCCAGTGGATCGGCCTGGCCGACGTGTCGCCCGCACTGCGCAACGCGCTCGTCTACAGCGAGGACCAGCGCTTCTACGAACACAGCGGCGTCGACTGGCGCGCCGTTTCGGCCGCCGCCTGGGGCAACCTCTGGAACACGCGCACCCGCGGCGCCTCCACACTGACCATGCAGCTGGCCGGCCTGCTCGACGAGGATCTGCGCCGCGGCGCCAGCGGGCGCAGCCTGGGCCAGAAGGTGGAACAGGTCTTTGGCGCCGCCCAGCTGGAGCGCGACTGGCGCAAGGACCAGATCCTGGAGGCCTACCTCAACCTCGTGCCCTTCCGCGGCGAGCTGGTGGGCATCGACGCCCTCTCGCGCACACTCTTCGCCAAGGCGCCGCATGGCCTGGACGCGCGCGAAGGCGCCATCGCCGCGGCGCTGGTGCGCGCGCCCAATGCCTCGGCCGCTCAGGTGGCGCGCCGCGCCTGCGAGGTGCTGCGCGCCATGCAGCCGACGCCGGCGCCCGACTGCGAATCCCTGGCCTTCTTCACCCAGGCCGCGCTGCAGCGCCGTGCCTTCGACGCCAGCGAGGGCATCGCGCCGCACTTCGCCCGCCAGGCGCTGCGCCAGCGCAGCGGCGATGCGCCGACCCTGCGCACCACGCTGCGCGCGCCGCTGCAGCGCGCCGCCGTCGAAGCGCTGGACCGCCAGATGCGCGAACTGCGCGGCCGCAACGTGCAGGACGGCGCCGCCGTGGTGCTGGACAACGCCAGCGGCGCCGTGCTCGCCTGGGTCGGGTCCTCTGGCGCGCACAGCCGCGCGGCCGAGGTCGATGCCGTGCTGGCGCCGCGCCAGCCGGGCTCCACGCTCAAGCCGCTGCTCTATGCGCAGGCCATCGCCGAGCGGCGCCTCACGGCCGCCTCGCTGCTGGAGGATTCGCCCGCGCAGATCGTTACGCCCGGCGGCCTGTACATCCCGCAGAACTACGACCGGCATTTCAAGGGCCTGGTCTCCGCGCGCACGGCGCTGGCCGCCTCGCTCAACGTGCCGGCGGTGCGCACGCTGGTGATGGTCTCGCCCGACGCCTTCGCGCGCCGCCTGCAGGCCGCCGGCCTGGCCCTGCGCGAGAGCGGCGACTACTACGGCTACAGCCTCGCCCTGGGCAGCGCCGAGGTCAACCTGCTGGCCCTGACCAATGCCTACCGCATGCTGGCCAACGGCGGGCGCTACACGCCCACGCGCCTGCTGCCCGGTGCCGCCGCAGAGCCGCCGAAGCCGGTGCTCGACGCCGGCGCGGCCTTCATCGTGGGCGACATCCTGTCGGACCCGAACGCGCGCGTGCGCACCTTCGGGCCCGACAGCCTGCTGGCCACCCGCTTCTGGACGGCGGTGAAGACCGGCACCAGCAAGGACATGCGCGACAACTGGGCCATCGGCTGGTCGCAGCGCTACACCGTGGGCGTGTGGGTGGGCAATGCCGACGGCTCACCGATGTGGGACGTGAGCGGCACCAGCGGCGCGGCACCCGTGTGGGCCGAACTGATGCGCCAGCTGCACCAGCGCGAGCCCAGCCGCGCGCCCGCGCCGCCGCCGGGCGTGGTGCAGCAGGCCGTGCGCTATGCCGCGGCGGACGGCGGCGAGCGCGGCACGCCGCTGGAAGCCGCCCGCAGCGAATGGTTCCTGGCCGGCACGCAGCAGGCGCTGTTCACGCCCTCGTCCATCCGGGCCGGGGCGAGCGACGAAGCCGCCGGCCGGACCGCGCGCATCACGGCGCCGGCCGACGGCACCATCCTGGCGCTGGACCCGGACATCCCGCCACGCCACCAGCGCGTGCGCCTGGCCGCCGACGGCGCGCCCGGCGATGTGCAGTGGCGGCTGGATGGCCGCACGCTGGCACGCGGCACCGCGGCCGACTGGCTGCCCTGGCCAGGCCGCCATCGGCTGGAACTGGCCGATGGGCGCGGGCAGGTGCTGGACAGCATCCGCATCGAGGTGCGCGGCGCGGGCGTGGTGAGCGGGCCGCCGCAGCGCTCGCCCTCTCGCGGAGCCCATCCATGACCCCGATGCGAGGGCGATTCGCGGCCCTGTTGCTGCTCCTGGCCAGTACAGCCCTGGCCCACGCGGGGCCCGACCGTCGGGCGGTCTACGGGTCCGACCCGGCGCAGCGACTGGACATCTATCTGCCCGCCCGGCCGCAGGGCGCGCCGGTGCTGGTGATGGTCCACGGCGGCGCCTGGATGTTCGGCCGCCCCGATGCGGCCAATGTGGTGGACGCCAAGGTGGCGCACTGGGTGCGCGAGCGCGGCTTCGTCTTCGTCTCCGTGGGCTACCGCCTCGTGCCGGCGGTGGACGTGCGCACCCAGGCAAGGGATGTGGCCCGCGCCCTGGCCGAAGTGCAGCGCCTGGCGCCGGCCTGGGGCGCCGATCCCGGACGGTTGGTGCTGATGGGCCATTCGGCGGGGGCGCATCTGGTGGCATTGCTGAGCGCCGACCCGGCCCTGGCCACGGCCGAGGGCGCCCGACGCTGGCGGGCCACGGTGGTGCTCGACAGCGCTGCCCTGGACACCGAAGACCTGATGCAGCGCCCGCACCTGCGCTTCTATGACCGGGCCTTCGGCGCCGACCCTGCCCTCTGGCATGCCGTCTCACCCACGGCGCGCCTGGTGCCGGACAGCCTGCCGATGCTGCTGGTCTGCGCCAGCGAGCGGCGCGACGATTCCTGCGCCCAGAGTTCGCGCTTTGCGGACCGTGTGAAGGCAGCGGGCGGCGAGGCCGACGTGCTGGTCCAGCCACTGTCCCACAGCCAGATCAATGCCCTGCTGGGCGAAGGCAGCGCCTACACGGCGGCTGTGGACCGATTCATCGACGCACGGCTGGCAGGCCGATGAGCAGGCACCGACGGCAGCGCAGCGGGGCAGATCAGGGCGCGAGGATGGCGCCGCCCACCACCCCGATCAGAAGCGCCGCAGCACGTGCCAGGGCCGCCAGGTGCGCCGCTCGCTGACCGAGGTGCTCAGCGGCATCCGGCCCGACGGCGGCGACACGGCGTGTGTGTCCTTGCCCTGGTTCTTCGCGCGGTACAGCGCCTCGTCCGCCAGCGCGAGCGCGCGGTTCAATGGCACATCCGGCTCGACGGTGGCCACGCCTGCGCTCACGGACAGCCGCATGCCGTCCACCCGCAGCTGGTGCGTCCTCGACACACAGGCTGCTGCCACGTCGGCAGGCGACGCGGCCGGGTCCTCGACCCAGATGCAGAACTCCTCACCGCCCAGACGAGCGCACAGGTGCGGCGCGCTGACACGTTGCAGCGTATGCGCGACGGCCACCAGCGCCCGGTCGCCACCTTCATGACCCAGGCGCTCGTTGACGCGTTTGAAGTCGTCCACGTCCAGCAGCACGATGTTGAATGCGCGCTCCGGCGCCGCGGCGATGGACGCTGCCGCGCGCTCGAAGAAGGCACGCCGGTTGGGCAGGCCCGTGAGCGGATCCTCGTAGGCCAGTGCCGCCAGCCGGAGCCGCAGCAGATGGCCAGCGCGCCGCTCGCGCGACAGCGCCAGGTGGGCCACCACGCACATCAGCAGGGCGCAGCCGCCCAGCAGCGTCAGCACGGGCCGCTGCGCAGCGGGGACGCTGCGCATCAGCCCCCAGTCCAGAAAGACCGCCCCCACCGCAGCGATGGCGACGAGGAAGTCGCGCAGCCTCACATGGCACAGCGCCAGGCACATGCCGAAGAGCATCATGAGGGGCGGCGTCCAGAAGGCCTGGGCCGCGCTGCCGTCCAGGATCAGCCGGAAGGAGAGGGCCAGCGAGACAGTGACCAGCAGACCGCCCAGGCTCAACACCCAGGCGGGTCGCCGCTGCAGCGACAGCAGCATTCCCGCCGCGGCGAGTGCCGTGCACAACAGCTCCATCATCAGGTCCTCGCCCGCGCGCGACAGCGTGACGCCCAGCGTCATCAACCAGATGAGCACGCCCGCGCCCTCGCAGGCCAATGCGAGTGGCCGAACCTCCTGCCAGACGGCCGCACGCAGTTGCGCCGCCTGCGCCGCGGGGGCCGAGGGCACGAGCCATCGCCAGCCGCGGCGCAGGCCCCGGTAGGCCTGCAACTGGGCGCGCATCAGGTTGCGCCCTCCGGCGCCATGACCACGCGGTTCTTGCCCGTGCGCTTGGCTTCGTTCAACGCGCCATCCGCACGCCGCCACGCCTGCTCCAGCGCCTCGCCGGGCATCACCCGTGCTGCACCCGCGCTCAGCGTGAGGCCCACCCCCTGCACCGACACGCGCCGGGCGGCTTCGACAATGGCGCCGGCATACGTCAACAGGCCGGCATGCGACGGGGCCGGGACCAGCACACAGAATTCCTCGCCGCCCGTGCGCCCGGGCACCACGCCGGGAGGCAGCCGGGACAGCAGTCGGCCCACGGCCTGCAGCAGCAGATCGCCCACTTCGTGGCCGTGGCAGTCGTTGACGCGCTTGAAGTCGTCGACATCGAGCGCGATGAAGCCCTGCGCCTCGGTGCCGCCGAGCCGCTCGCTCGCCGCACGTACGAAGCCGCGCCGGTTCGGCACGCCGGTCAGGGCGTCCTGATAGGCCATGGCAGTCAGCGACAGGGCGGCGGCAACCCGGCGCCGGCGCGCCACCGCCACGCCCCGGTGCAGCAGCAAAGCCAGCACGAAGCTGCCGACCAGCAAGACGACCCGCAGCGCGCGCTCGACCGGATCCAGCCCGAAAGACAGCCCGTGCACCAGCACCGACCACACGGCAAAGCTACAGAAGAGATAGCTGCGCAACCGCACCTGCACGAGACCGAGCACCAGGGACAGCATGAGGCACAACGGCAGCACCCAGAGTTCGCTGCCGCCCAGAACATCGAGCTGGAATGCACAGCCCGCCGCGATGGCGACGGTCAGCAGGCCCATGCCACCATCATGGCTGCCCACATCGCGGGCCATGAAGCAAAGGACCAGGCCGGCGGCCTGCACGACGCTCCAGGACCAGACCGAATGCACGTGACCCGCCAGGTGGGGCCACGCTGCCCACAGCGACAGCAGCCAGCACAGCGTGGCGACGCCGCCCAGCGCGCGGGCGGGCCGACTGAGTTGGCGGAACACCGCATCGTCCACGGCCCGCGGCGGATCTGCGGCTGGCGCAGCCGCACCGGAAGACGCCTGGCCGGCCTCCGCGGCAGGGAATTCCAGACCGAATGGCGAACTATTGATTGTCAAAACTTTGTTTCCAGCTTGGGCTGGCCGCAAGTTAGACAGGAAGCGCGTCACGCCGTGTCAGCCGGCTTCCCCAGGGTGTTTCATCCGGCCGGTATTACCGCCTCGGCGTAGTCGTACAGCGCGCCGAGCAACGCCTCGACACGTTCATCGGCGTTTTCCGCCAGCGTGTCGATCTCCGCGAAGTAGTGGTCCACGTTCAGCCAGCCGTCCTCGCCTTCCACCAGTCGGGCGGTGCGCAGCGCCTCCCAATGGGCGGCTTCCTCCAGGCTCAGCGTGGCTGGAAAGTTGCGCGCGCGGTAGCGCAGCACCAGTTCGGCCAGGCGCGCATCGTCGAAGCCCGAGCGCGCGAGCGCCAGCTCCTGCGGCGACAGCGCGCGCAGCTGGTTCAGCCGCCGACGATCGGCCGGCCCGACGAAGCCGCCATAGAGGTCTTCGTCCACATCCAGCGCAGGGCCGCGGGGACGGTCGAAGAGTTCGCGCCAGCGCTCGCTCAGGTCGGGCAGGCCGGCGGCAGTGACGGCATGGCGCTCGGCCTGCGCCAGGTCGATGCCCCAGCGGCCGGCGGCCATCTCCACCATCTTGGGATTGCCCACGACCATCGGCGACTTGTTGAGGTGGATCGACTTGATGGGCAGCCGCGCCACGCCCTCGGGCAGATCGGCGCTGCGGGTGAACAGGCGCAGCCGCATCGTCTCCAGGTCCAGGTCGGCCAGCTCCGACGGGTCGTGCGACAGGTCCCACGCCAGCAGCTCGTTGCGGTTGGTGGGGTGGCTGGCCAGCGGCCACATCAGCGCCAGGCAGCCGCGCTCGGTGCCGAACATGCCCGACACGTGCACGAAGGGGCGCGCCGTCTGCGGCGAGGCGGGCAGGCCCAGCTCTTGCGCCACGCGCTCCTTGCGACGCAGCGCGAGTGCGAAGTCGAAGAGGCGCGGCTGCTTCTGGCGGATCAGCCGGGCCATGGCGATGGTGGCGCGCACGTCCGACAGCGCATCGTGGGCCGACTCATGCGCGAGGCCGTTGGCGCGGGTCAGGTCCTCCAGCTTGAAGCTGGGCTTGCCGTCGGGGTGCTTGGGCCACTCGATGCCCTCGGGACGCAGGGCGTAGGTCAGGCGCACCACGTCGAGCAGGTCCCAGCGGCCGCATTCGTTCTGCCATTCGCGGGCATACGGGTCGATCAGGTTGCGCCAGAACATGAAGCGCGTGACCTCGTCGTCGAAGCGGATGGTGTTGTAGCCCACGCCGATGGTGCGTGGCTGGGAGAAGGCCGCCTCGATGCGGGCGGCGAATTCATGCTCGGGCACGCCTTCGGCCAGGCAGTGCTGGGGCGTGATGCCGGTCAGCAGGCAGGCCGTGGGGCTGGGCAGGAAGTCCGGCGCCGGCTGGCAGTACAGCATGATCGGCTCGCCCACCTCGTTGAGCTCGGCATCGGTGCGCACGGCCGCGAATTGCGAGGGCCGGTCGCGGCGCGGGTTGGCGCCGAAGGTTTCATAGTCGTGCCAGAGGAAGGTATGGGAAGCGTCGGCCATGGGTCGGGGTCGGAAAGCGGCCGGCCATTGTCGGCCAGCGGGTTCACAGCAACGGCGAGAAGAGCCGTGCCACCGACTCTCCCAGCCGGAGCCAGAAGCTGCGGTGGCGATGGGCGCGTACGGGCGAAGCGCTCTGCAGGTCGGTCTCGAACTGCGCCACCAGCGGCGCGGCGAGCGCCGGGCCATAGACCACCGCCATCACCTCGAAGTTGAGCAGGAAGCTGCGGTTGTCGAAGTTGGCAGTGCCGATCATGGCGCAGTGGTCATCGACCACCAGCGTCTTGGAATGCAGCATGCGGGCCTTGTACTCCCACACCTTCACGCCAGCGGCAAGCAGCTCGTCGTAGTAAGAGCGGGCGGCGGCGCTCACCACCAGCGAATCGCTGCGCCGTGGCACCAGCACCCGCACGTTCACGCCGCGCAGGGCGGCGTTGGTCAGCGCCATCAGCGCGGGCTCGCTGGGCACGAAGTACGGCGTGGTGAGCCAGGCCCGCTCGGTGGCGGCATGGATGGCCTCCACATGCATGCGGTGGATGGCCTCCAAGGGGGTGTCGGGGCCGCTGGTGACGATCTGTACTGCCACCGGGCCGGCCTCCACGGGCGGCATCAACCGCGCCATCAGGCTGCCGATGCCGTGCAAGGGCTCGCCAGTGGCATAGACCCAGTCCTCCAGGAAGGTGGTCTGCAGCCAGCGCACGGCGCTGCCCTCGATGCGCAGGTGGACGTCGTGGTAGGCGTCGGGGCGGGTGCGGCGGTCTTCTTCGTCCGTGATGTTGACGCCGCCGGTGAAGCCCACGACCCCATCGCAGACCACGATCTTGCGGTGGGTGCGGTAGTTGGTCACCGGCCGCAGCCGGCGGCCGATGCGCGTGTCGTGAAAGAACACGACCTGCCCACCTGCCTCGCGCAGCGGCGCAAGAAAGCGCCGCCCCACCCGCTTGGCGCCCAGCGCGTCGATCAGCAGGCGCACCTGCACGCCGGTGCGGGCCCGCTCGATCAACAGGTCGCGCAGCGCGGTGCCGATGCGGTCGGGCTCGAAGATGTAGTACTCGAGGTGGACGTGGTCCTGCGCGCCGCGGATGGTCTCGAAGATGGCGTCGAAAGTCGCCGCGCCGCCCGAGAGCAACTGCACCGAACGGGCGCTGGACACCGGCAAGCCGCAGGCGGCCAGGCCCAATGTGGCCAGTTGGTGCAGCGCGGGCGGCGCGTCCTCGGCCGCCTCGCGCAGCAACGCCATGTCGGCCGGCGCCTGCGTCATCACCCGGCTGCGCAGCCGCTTGATGCGCTGCTTCGCCAGGCGCTGCGGTCCCAGGAAGTAATAGACGAAGAAGCCCAGGTAGGGCAGTAGCGCCAGCGACAGGATCCAGCTCATGGTGGAGACCGGTGCGCGCTTCTGCATCACGATCCACACCGACAGCACGGCGATGTAGGCGCTCCAGGCGAGCGACAGGCCGGTGGTCCAGGCAGGACTGAGGTGGAACTCGGGCAGGGTCATCCAGGGGCTTGGCGCGCCACCGACGGCGGCCGGCAGCGGCCAAGAAAAAAGGCCGGGAGCGCGATGCTACCGGCCTTGTGCGGCACCGCCCGTGAGGGCGGACGCCGGGGTGGCGTGGGGCGATCAGCCGGCGGCGGCTTCCTCGGCCTCGGGCTTGGACTTGCCTTCCTTCTTGGGCAGCGGCGTGATGTCCAGCTGCACCTCGTCCTTGTCGTCCAGGTCGACCTCCAGGCGGCCCCCGTCGGTCAGGCGGCCAAACAGCAATTCGTCGGCCAGCGCGCGGCGGATGGTGTCCTGGATCAGGCGCTGCATCGGCCGAGCGCCCATCAGCGGATCGAAGCCCTTCTTGGCCAGGTGCTTGCGCAGTTTGTCGCTGAAGGAGACTTCCACCTTCTTCTCGGCCAACTGCGTCTCCAGCTGAAGCAGGAATTTGTCCACCACGCGCAGGATGATCTGCTCGTCCAGCGGCTTGAAGTTGACGATGGCGTCCAGGCGGTTGCGGAACTCGGGCGTGAACAGGCGCTTGATGTCGGCCATCTCGTCGCCGGCCTGCCGCGGATTGGTGAACCCGATGGTGGCCTTGTTCATGGTCTCGGCGCCCGCGTTCGTCGTCATGATGATGATGATGTTGCGGAAGTCGGCCTTGCGTCCGTTGTTGTCCGTCAGCGTGCCATGGTCCATCACCTGCAGCAGCACGTTGAAGATGTCCGGATGCGCCTTCTCGATCTCGTCGAGCAGCAACACCGCATGCGGCTTCTTGGTGACGGCCTCGGTCAGCAGGCCGCCCTGGTCGAAGCCCACGTAGCCCGGAGGCGCACCGATGAGACGCGACACCGCATGGCGCTCCATGTACTCCGACATGTCGAAGCGGATCAGCTCGATGCCCAGGATGTAGGCCAGCTGCTTGGCGGCCTCGGTCTTGCCGACGCCGGTGGGGCCGCTGAACAGGAAGGAGCCGATCGGCTTGTCGCCCTTGCCCAGGCCCGAGCGGGACATCTTGACGGCGGACGCGAGCACTTCCAGCGCCTTGTCCTGGCCAAACACCACGCTCTTGAGGTCGCGCTCGATGGTCTGCAGCTTGCTGCGGTCGTCGTTGCTGACGTTCGCCGGGGGAATCCGGGCGATCTTGGCCACGATCTCCTCGACCTCGGCCTTGCCGATGGTCTTCTTGCGCTTGCTGGCCGACAGGATGCGCTGGGCCGCGCCGGCCTCGTCGATCACGTCGATGGCCTTGTCTGGCAGGTGACGGTCGTTGATGTACTTGGCCGACAGCTCAGCCGCCGCCTGCAGTGCCGCGGTGGCGTACTTGACGCTGTGGTGCTCCTCGAAGCGGCTCTTGAGGCCCTTGAGGATCTCCACCGTCTCGGCCACGCTGGGCTCGACCACATCGACCTTCTGGAAGCGCCGCGACAGGGCCGCGTCCTTCTCGAAGATGCCGCGGTATTCAGTGAAGGTGGTCGCGCCGATGCACTTGAGCTGGCCGCTGGAGAGCGCCGGCTTGAGCAGGTTGGACGCGTCCAGCGTGCCACCCGATGCGGCGCCTGCGCCGATCAGCGTGTGGATCTCGTCGATGAACAGCACCGCATTGGGCTTTTCCTTCAGCGACTTGAGCACGCCCTTGAGGCGCTGCTCGAAATCGCCGCGGTACTTGGTGCCTGCCAGCAGCGCGCCCATGTCGAGCGAATAGACTTGGGAGTCCGCCAGGATCTCGGGCACATCGCCTTGCGTGATGCGCCAGGCCAGCCCCTCGGCGATGGCCGTCTTGCCCACGCCGGCCTCACCCACGAGCAACGGGTTGTTCTTGCGCCGGCGGCACAGGATCTGGATCACGCGCTCGACCTCGTACTCGCGGCCGATCAGCGGGTCGATCTTGCCTTCCTTGGCCTGGGCGTTCAGGTTGACCGTGAACTGCTCCAGCGGCGAGGCCTTCTCGTTCTTCTCGGCGCCGCCTTCTTCGCCTTCGCTGGATGGCGCTTCGCTGCTGCCCTTGGGCTGCTCGGGCGGGTCGCTCTTCTTGATGCCGTGGGCGATGAAGTTGACCACGTCCAGGCGCGTCACGCCCTGCTGGTGCAGGTAGTAGACGGCGTGCGAATCCTTCTCGCCGAAGATGGCAACCAGCACATTGGCGCCGGTCACCTCCTTCTTGCCATTGCCCGTGGATTGCACGTGCATGATGGCGCGCTGGATCACACGCTGGAAGCCCAGCGTGGGCTGGGTGTCCACGTCGTCGGTACCGGCGACCTGGGGCGTGTTGTCCTTGATGAAATTGGTCAGCGACGAACGCAGGTCGTCGATGTTGGCCGAGCAGGCACGCAGCACTTCGGCGGCGCTCGGGTTGTCCAGCAAGGCGAGCAGCAGGTGCTCGACGGTGATGAACTCATGGCGTTGCTGCCTGGCCTCGACGAAGGCCATGTGCAGGCTGACTTCCAGTTCCTGGGCAATCATGTGATTTCCTTTGCCTTGCTGTGAATACTTCTGAAGACTGCAGATGGGTCGGATCGCGGTTTATTCAACCGGTTCACTGACACACTGGAGCGGGTGGCCCGCCTGGACGGCGGCTTCCATCACTTGATTGACCTTGGTGGCTGCGACATCGCGCGGGTAGACCCCGCACACGCCACGACCGTCGAGATGAATCTTCAGCATGATCTGGGTGGCCGTCTCGCGGTCCTTGTTGAAGAACTCCTGCAGGACGACCACCACGAATTCCATCGGGGTGTAGTCGTCGTTGAGCATGACGACCTGGTACATCCGGGGGGGCGCCGTCCGCTGCGGACGGCGCTCTGCCACCACGGAGCCACCGTCGTCCCTCTGGGGGCGAACCGGCGCCGTGGGCGGTGCCGAGGGATTTTTCGTGGCCATGAAATTCATTCTATAGAGCACTGGAACTCGTGGCGTGAGGGCGGAATTCAAGCTCGCCGCAGTGGACCTGATCGCAAAAAAGGTGCCGCCGCGGCCGGTTTCCGCGCCGCCAAGCAGGTGATCCGGGAGAAAACGTGATGCCGGGGCGCGCCTCCCGGCTTCCCTGCGCTGCCCAGGAAGACCACCGCGTGCCGCCCAACAATGGGGTGGCGCCCAACCCGCGGAGGCACCGCGCGGTATGACGCACGCCACAGCCGAAGCCTCGCGACGCGCCACTGGAGCCTGCCATGACCTCACACGCCATCCTTCCCTGGGCCGACGCGCTGGTGACCGATCAGCGCCTGCCTTTCGACGGCTTTCGCATCGAGAACTCGTCGGACGGTGCCTTGCTCGTCACGCACACGCTCCACGGCCGCCCGGTGTTCTGGCACCGCTACGAAGGGGTGCGCCTGGACGCGCAGAAGGTGTGCACGCTGGAAGGCATCGAGGGGTGGGTGGAGGTGGATCCGCTGTCGTGACGGCCTTTGCCCGGGCACCCGGAAAAAGGCCCGCTACCGATGCCGGTGGCGGGCCCAGGCTGTCGAAGCCGGCGCGTCAGACCGCCTGCATGCGCAGCTTGCGGGCCGCGAGGCGCTTGGCCACGCGCGGCAGCACCAGTACGGCCAGGACGACCACGATCAGCGCCACGGACATGGGCCGCTGCAGGAAAATCACCGCGCTGCCCTCGCCGATGGACATGGCGTTGCGCAGTTGCGCTTCGGCCAGAGGCCCCAGGATCATGCCGACCACCACCGGCGCCGTCGGGAAGTCGAAGCGCCGCATCAGCACGCCGATCACGCCGATGGCGTAGAGCAGGACCAAGTCGAAGGAGCTCTGGCGCATGCCGTACGCACCCACCGTCGCAAAGATCAGGATGCCGGCATAGAGCTGTGGCTTCGGGATCTTCAGCAGCTTGACCCACAGACCCACCATCGGCAGGTTCAGCACCAGCAACATGATGTTGCCGATGTAGAGCGAAGCGATCAGCGCCCACACCAGCGCGGCTGAGGTCGAGAACAGCTGCGGACCGGGCTGGATGCCGTAGTTCTGGAAGGCGCCCAGCAGGATGGCCGTGGTGTTCGACGTGGGGATGCCCAGCGTCAGCAGCGGGATCAGCGCCGCCGTCACCGTGGCGTTGTTGGCGGCCTCCGGGCCGGCCACACCCTCGATGGCGCCGGTGGTGCCGAACTCCGCCTTGTCCTCGGGATTCTTGGTCAGCTTCTTCTCGGCGGCATAGCTCAGGAAGGTCGGGATCTCGGTGCCGCCGGCCGGGATGCAGCCGAAGGGCGCGCCGATGGCGGTGCCACGCAGCCAGGCCGGGATCGAGCGCTTCCAATCGCGGGCGCTCATGTGCACCCGGCTCATGGTGTTCTGCGTCTCGACCACGCGGCCTTCGTACAGTACGGCGTAGATCACCTCGGCAACAGCGAACAGGCCGACCGCCACCAGCACGATCTCGATGCCGTCCAGCAGTTCCGGGATGCCGCCGGTGTAGCGGCCCTGGCCCGAGATCTGGTCCAGGCCGATGCAGCCCACGGCCAGGCCGATCAGCAGCGCCGTCATGCCGCGCAGCGTGCTCTTGCCCAGCACCGCGCTGACGGTGGTGAAGGCCAGCAGCATCAGCATGAAGTACTCGGGCGGACCGAGCTTGACCGCGAACTCGGCCACGTAGGGCGCGAACAGCGTGACCACGATGGTGGCGATGGTGCCCGCCACGAAGGAGCCGATGGCCGAGGTGGCCAGCGCCGCGCCGGCGCGACCGCTCTTGGCCATCTTGTTGCCTTCCATGGCCGTGACCATGCTGGCCGTCTCGCCCGGCGTGTTGAGCAGGATCGAGGTGGTCGAGCCGCCGTACATCGCGCCGTAGTAGATGCCGGCGAAGAAGATCATCGAGGCCGTGACGTCGACCTTGCCGGTGATCGGCAGCAGCATCGCCACCGCCACCGCGGGGCCGATGCCGGGCAGTACGCCCACGGCCGTGCCCAGGGCGCAGCCCACCAGGCACCACAGAAGATTGCTGACCGTGATGGCCTGCGCGAAGCCCTGCAACAGGGCGCCAAAGATGTCCATGGTCAGATCCAGCCCGTGGTGGTGAGGCCCGGCAGGTTGATCGCCAGGAATTGCGTGAACATCCAGTACACGGGCGCCGCGATGGCGAGCCCAGTGGCCAGATCGATGGCCCAGGTGCGCGCCTTGCCCGCCGCCGGCTGGCCGCTGGCGCGGCGCAGGCCCTGCACCGCGAGCAGATAGCACAGGCCGCAGCTGAGGATGAAGCCGAGGTGCTCAATGAGCGCGGCGTTGAGCAGCAGACCGGCCGACAGCCAGACGAAGCCGGGCCAGTTGGCCGGCTCGGCCGGACCATCGCCCTCGTCCATCGCCCGGAAGCCGCCGGTGCGCGCTTCCCAGGTGATCCAGACGCCGCAGGCGGTCAGGCCGACGGCCACCAGCCAGGGGAGGAAGTTGGGGCCGACGCCGCCGTAGCCGGCCTCGGATGAAATGCCGATGGCACCGAAGGCCATGGCCAGGCCGACGAGCACGACACCCAGGCCCACCAGGGTCTGCATCGTGTTGGCGCGCGCGGGCGCGTCCGGCGAGGAAGGGGAAGAAGCGATCATGCGGGTCTCCATGCGGCCGCGCCGCGGCACCGAGGGGCGGTGCGGCGGCGCGGGGCGCTCCGGAAGTGCGTTCAGACCATGCCGGAGCGCGTCATGATGGCGCGCAGGCTGGCGAATTCGTCGTCGACGAACTTGTCATATGCCGGGCCGGTGAGCACGGCGGGCGTCCAGTCGTTCTTCTTGAGGGCTTCGGCCCAGGACGCGCTCTTGACGGCCGTCAGCACGCGCTCGGTCAGCGCCTTGCGCTGCTCTTCCGAGATGCCGGGCGCGCCATACACCCCGCGCCAATTGCCGATCTCGACGTCGATGCCCAGCTCCTTGAGCGTCGGCACGTTGACGCTCTGCAGGCGCTGCGCCGACGTGACCGCCACGGGCTTCATCTTGCCGTCGGCGATATAGGGCGCGAACTCGCTGTAGCCGCTGCCGCCGATGGTGACGTTGCCGCCGAGGATGGCCGCGGTGGCCTCGCCGCCCCCGCGGAAGGCGACGTAGTTGATCTTGGACGGGTCGACGCCCACCTTCTGGGCAATCATGGCGGCGGCGATGTGCTCGGTGGAGCCGCGCGAACCGCCGCCCCACTTGACGCTGCCCGGGTCTTTCTTGAGCTGGGCGACCACGTCGGCCATGGTCTTGAAGGGCGAATTGGCCGGCAGCACGAACACGTTGTATTCGCTGGTGATGCGGGCGATGGGCGTTGCCTGCGACAGGTTGACCGGCGGCTTGCCGGTGATGATGCCGCCCAGCATCACGGCGCCCATCACCATCAGCGCATTGCCGTCGCCCTTGGAGCCGTTGACGAACTGGGCCAGGCCCAGCGCGCCGGCGGCACCGCCCTTGTTGTCGTAGCTGACCGTATCAGCCGCCTTGGCGTCGATCATGGCCTTGCCCAAGGCGCGGCCGGTGGTGTCCCAGCCACCGCCCGGGTTGGCCGGGATCATCATCTTGATGTTGGTCGCCGCGTGGGCGGACATCGGCAATGCGCCCACGGCGGCCAGGGCGGCCAGGGATTTGAGGAACTCGTCTCTACGCATGGGGGTCTCCTTCTTGCTTCCGGTCTGTGTTTTGGTGCGGCTTATGATGCGCCGCCCCGCTGTCAGTTGGCTGTCGCGCCACTCGGGGTAAACACCAAGCCCACCCTTCCGATGAAGCTGCTGCTGGTCGAAGACGATCCCTCCATGCAGTCCACCCTGCAACGCACGCTGGGACGCCGGCAGATCGATGTGCGCATCTGCGGCGATGGCGCGCAGGCCCTGGCGCAGTGGCAGGCGCTGGATCCTGACGTGGTGGCTTTGGACCTCAGTCTGCCGGGCATGGATGGGCTCGAGGTGCTCACCCGCGCACGGGCGAGCGGGCTGCGCACGCCCGTTCTGGTACTCACCGCGCGCGGCACCGTGGGCGACCGCATCCTGGGCCTCAATGCTGGCGCAGACGACTACCTGCCCAAGCCCTTCGACCTGGACGAACTGGAGGCGCGGCTGCGCGCGCTGCGCCGACGCTCGCCGGCCGACAGCGCCGCTGTCGTGGCGCCGGTGGAGATCGGGGCCCTGCGCCTGGAGCCGGCCAGCGGTGCCTTCTACCTTCGCGGCGATGCGCTGGAGCTCACGCCGCGCGAGGCCGCCCTGCTGCGCGCCTTGGCAGCGCGCCCCGGACATGCCGTCACGAAGGAGCGGCTGTTCGAGCTGGTGTTTCCTGGCGAGGCCCAGGTGCAATACGAAGCCATCGAAGTCGTGGCGTACCGCCTGCGCAAGAAGCTGTCGGGCACCGGGTGCGCCCTCATGACGCTGCGCGGACTGGGCTATCTGTTGCGCGAGGAGCCCGCGGCTTGATCCCGCCGCGCCGCCGATGATGGCCCGCATGAGGTCGCGGTCGCTGCGCTTTCGGCTGCTGCTCGGCCTGCTCGCGCCGGTGGTCCTCTTCATCCTGATCAACAGCGTGAGCGTGTACCGCCAGGCGCTGGCGGCGGCGACGACCGCCTACGACCGGACGCTGCTCGCATCGGCCAAGACCATCGGCGAGCAGCTCGATGTCGACGGTTACGACCAGTTGGCCTCGCTGCGCTCCACGGTGCCCTACTCGGCGCTGGAGGCATTCGAGGCGGATGCGCAGAGCCGCATGTATTACCGTGTCTCCACGACGCAGGGCGAGATGATCTCCGGCTTTGCGGAGCTGCCGCTGTGGCACGGCAGGCTGCCCGCCAAGCCGCCCTACGCCGCCCTGGTGGACTTCTACGACGCCGAATTCCGCGGCCAGCCGGTTCGCATGGCCGTGCTGCTGCAGCCCGTGGCCAGCGCGCGCGGTCTGGGCATGGCCGTCGTCCAGGTGGCGGAAACGCTGGAACTGCGCGAAGCGCTCGCACGACGTCTGCTGGTGGACATGCTGTGGCGGCAGCTGCTGCTGGTGGCGGTGGTGGCCAGCGTCACCGTCTTCGTCGTCCAGCAAGCGACCCGGCCGGTGCGCCGCCTGGGCGAGGCCATCGCGCAACGGGCGCCGGACGACCTGTCTCCCATCGACGCGCCGGATGCGCCGCGCGAGCTGCGCCCGTTGGTGGACGCCACCACGGCCGTGATGGCTCGGCTGCGCGGCCTGCTCGACCATCAGAAGCGCTTCGTACGAGATGCGGCACATCAGTTGCGCACCCCGCTGGCGGTACTCAAGGCGCAGGTGCAGTCCGCGCAGCGCGGCGACGTGCCCGCAGCGCAGGCGTTGCGGGAGATCGATGCCACGGTCGACCGCGCCACGCAACTGGCCAACCAGATGCTTGCCCTCGCCAAGATCGAGCAGTTGAGGCAACGGCCGGAGTTGCAGCAGCTGGATCTGGCAGAAATGGTGCGACAGGTCGCGCTGGACGTGTCTCCGCTGATCGCCGACAAAGCACTGGACTTCGAGCTGGACGCCATCCCGGCGAAGGTCGAGGCCCACGCCTGGATGCTGCTCGAGCTCAGCCGCAACCTGTTGCACAACGCGATCCGCCACAGTCCGCGCGGAGGCCTGTTGTCGGTCCACGTCACGTTTGACGAGCCGGATGGCGTGATCCTGCGCGTGCGCGATGCGGGCCCCGGCATTGGCCCCGAGCTTCGGCAACGGCTGTTCGCCCCGTTCGCGGCCGGCGACACGGCCCGCGGCTCCGGCCTTGGGCTGGCCATTTGCCGGGAGATCGTGCAGACCCTGGGCGGCACCATCCACCTGGACAATCGGACCGATGCCGACGGCCGCGTGACAGGGCTCGATGCCCGCGTCCGCTTGCAGGCCGCGAATCAGACCGCGTCCGATTGACAGCAGCGGATCGCCGCTGTTTGCTTGAAACCCCTTCATTCCCGCGACATCCATGGAGCGCATGCGCATCGACAAGTGGCTATGGGCCGCCCGCTTCTACAAGACCCGCTCCCTGGCCGCGGACGAGATCGACCGGCACCGTGTCCAGGTCAACGGGGATGTCGTCAAGCCCGCGCGCGAGGTCAAGGTGGGCGACCTTGTCCAGTTGCGCCTGGGCCCTGACAGCCGCACCGTGCGCGTGCGCGGCATGTCGATGCAGCGCGGGCCCGCGCCTGTGGCGCAGCTCCTGTACGAAGAAACCCCGGAGAGCATCGCCTCCCAGGCAGCCGCGCGCGAACAGCGCAGGCTGGCTCGTGAACCGGCACATGCGATCGTCCAGGGCCGCCCCACCAAGCGGGATCGACGGCATCTCGATACTGCACGTCACGACGGCTGGGGTGATCGATGGAGCGCGTCGGTGGATGACGATGTCGCTAGCCACTGACCGGCCATGCGTTAGGCTCGGCGGATGACCCGGCTCAAGCACTATCGCATCACGCCTGACGCATCTTTTCGTCTGGCCGACTTCGATCCTGGAGAGACGCCCTTTCTTCCCACACAGGAACATCACCAGCGTGAGTCCCTGGAGGCATTGGCCGACGAACTCGACCATTGGCAGAACCTGCTTCATGCGGAAGGCCGCCGCAAGCTGCTGCTGGTGCTGCAAGGCACCGACACCAGCGGCAAGGACGGCACCATTCGCTGGGTCTTCTCGCGCACGTCGCCATTGGGGGTCCGGGTCGCTGCCTTCAAGGCTCCGACCGACGAGGAACGGGCGCGCGATTTCCTGTGGCGCTGTCATGCGGTCGTGCCACGCGCCGGCGAGATCGCCGTGTGGAACCGCAGCCACTATGAGGACGTGCTCGTACCATGGGTCGAAGGCTGGATCGGCAAGGCCGAACTGCGCCGCCGCTATGCGCAGATCAACGACTTCGAGCGCCTGCTGGCCGAGACGGGCACCGTGCTGATCAAGTGCATGCTGCACATCGACAAGGACGAACAACGCAAACGCCTGCAGGCGCGTCTGGACGATCCGGGCAAACACTGGAAGTTCAGCATGGGCGACCTTGCCACGCGCCAGAAGTGGGGCGCCTACCAGCAAGCGTACGAAGCCGCCATCGCGGCCACCTCCACCGCGCATGCGCCCTGGTACATCGTGCCCGCCAACCACAAGGACCATCGCAATCTGATGATTGCCCGTCTGCTCATCAAAGTTCTGCGAGACATGAAAATCAGCCTTGCTCCTGCCAACCCGGCCTATTCCGGCCTGAAGGTCGAGTGACTCGTTCATGTCGAATCCAACCCTGCCTCCCTCCCCCGCAACCGATACCGAAGCCGCAGACTCTTTCGTCTGGCCACTGCCGCCCATCGGGCATTTCCGGCCGCCCAATACCAGCACGATCCGTTGCGAGATCAGCAACCTTTCCGGCCGCCATGGCGAAGGGGTGATGAACCTGTTCTCGCCGTCGGCGCAGTCGGTCCACATCCATCTGCTGCGTACACGCGCCCCCGTGCCATTGCGCTTTGACCAGTTCCGATCACTGCTGCTGCTTGATCCGCTTCGGCCCTTGGACGACACGCTCGTGGAGTGGAGCGACTACCGCATCGTCTGGAAGGGGGACACTGGCGAACTGAGCGGCAGAAGTGCTGGCCATGTCCAGACGCCGTTCGGCGTCTTCCTGTTTCCCGGGGACGAAGAAGGCCATGTGCGCCGCCTGTTCGTGCCCCACTCGGCCTACGAGCGCATCGACACCGATGCGTCTGCGGGTGGGGGCGCGCTGTCCAAGGTCGCGACCCGCCGCAGCGAACTGCTGCAGGCCCTTCAGCGGCAGGCCAGCGCGCCCATCGTGCGCATCGGCGAAGCGCTGATGTCCCTGGGCATGATCAACGACGAGCAGCTGAACGAGGCCCTCGCCGCCCAGAAGCAGATGGACAACGGTCTGCCCCTGGGCGAGCTGCTTGTGCGCATGGGGGCCGTGTCCGCCTCCGATCTCAAAGTGGCGCTCACCCGCAAGATGGGTTATCCGGTGGTGGATCTGCAGGCGTTCGTCGCAGAACCGGATGCGCTGGCGCGGCTGAACCATGCAGTGGCTCGGCGGCTGCAGCTGCTTCCCCTCATCGTTGCCGACGGTCGCCTGGTGGTGGCGATGGACGATCCCGCCAACCGTCACGGCGCGTTGGACGAGGCCGAATTCATCGCTCAGATGAAGATCGCACCGGTCCTCGGACAGTGCGACGACTTCGAAGCTTGCGTGTTCGCCGCCTACGACAAGATAGGCGCGGCGTCGGAGGCCAAGCCTGCGCCTTCCCAGGACCAGGCATTGGAACTCGAGACGGCAGATACCAGCAGCCTGCTCGAATCGCTCGAGAAGGAAAACCAGCGCGGCATCGAATCGGACGATGACCGGCCCATCGAACAGTCGGACAACTCGCTGGTGCGGATGATCAACCGCATGATCCTGGAAGCCTTCACGGGCGGCGTGTCCGACATCCACGTGGAAAGCTATCCTGGGAAGGAGAAGATCCGCATCCGCTTCCGCAAGGATGGCCTGCTGCGGACCTACCTGGAGTTGCCCCACAACTACCGCAACGCCGTGATCGCGCGCATCAAGATCATGGCCGACTTGGACATCAGCGAGCGCCGCAAGCCTCAGGACGGCAAGATCAATTTCGCGCGCTTCTCGCCGAAGCACCGCCTCGAACTGCGCGTTGCCACGATCCCGACCAACAATGGTCTTGAGGACGTCGTCATGCGGATTCTGGCCTCGGCCAAGCCGCTGCCCCTGGACAAGCTCGGGCTGACGGACAACAACTATCAGCGGCTGCGCTCCGCCATCGAACGCCCCTACGGCATGGTCCTGTGCGTCGGCCCGACGGGCTCGGGCAAGACCACGACACTGCACTCTGCGCTGAGCCACATCAACACACCAGAACGCAAGATTTGGACGGCGGAGGACCCGATCGAAATCACCCAGACAGGATTGCGTCAAGTGCAGGTCAACGCCCGCATCGACTGGACGTTCGCCCGCGCACTGCGCGCCTTCTTGCGCGCCGATCCCGACGTGATCATGGTGGGCGAAATCCGTGACGAAGAAACAGCCCGGGTGTCCATCGAGGCTTCTCTGACCGGCCACTTGGTGCTTTCCACGCTCCACACCAACAGCGCGCCTGAGACCGTGACGCGGCTGCTCGACATGGGAATGGACCCGTTCAACTTCGCCGATTCGCTTTTGGCGGTGCTCGCCCAGCGCTTGGTGCGCCGCCTTTGTCCTGCCTGCAAGACCAGCCGTCCCGCGACCTCAGCCGAAGTGGATGAGTTGGCCGATGATTACCTGCATGCCTATGGCAACGCTCATGGGGTCGAGGACCGGAACACCCTTCTGGAGCGGTGGACCGAACGCTACGGCGTGGAGGGTCAGCTTCAGTTCCACCACAGTCCAGGCTGTCCGGTCTGCGAAAAAACGGGATTCAAGGGCCGTGTCGGGTTGCATGAACTGATGGTGATCTCGCGCGAGCTGCGCGAGTTGATCCAAGGCGGCGCACGGGTCGAGGCGCTTCTGGCGACGGCCGTCCAACAGGAAATGCGCACGCTTCGCCAGGACGGCATTGAGAAAGTGCTTTCCGGTCAGACCACGATCGAAGAAGTACGGGCGACTAGCAACAGTTGAGTCGACCGTAACGCGGCGACGTTACGGAACTGCGTCGAGCGATGGCACTGATCGGCGCTACCGCTGCACGGAATTAGCAGTCATCGTGCCCACTCGAGCCGAGGGCGTCCGGCACTCCCCGTTTCGGTGTTGTTGCGCCGGTCATAGCTGTAAATAGTCGCCGCCTATTGCGTGGCCCGCTCGGCTCTGCAGATTTGCCAGAGACGAGGTCCAGCTGGGGGTGGAACTGCATCATCGTCGGTGCAAAACAAAAAGCCCCGCAGCGAGGGCTGAGGGGCTTTTTGAGGGCTGTAAGAGCCTGACGATGACCTACTTTCACACGGGAGTCCGCACTATCAT
>NZ_FTMY01000005.1 GCF_900156165.1 Pseudacidovorax sp. RU35E | reverse complement strand
CACAAGAAGTTCGTGCAGGCGGAAGTCGCCCGCTTCGGCCCCGTCATCAAGGAAGCCGGCGTCTACGCCGACTGATCGCCAACCGCCCGCACCAATGACAAGGCCCGCCAGCAATGGCGGGCCTTTTTCATACGGGCGCCGCCAGCATCTCGCTGACCATGACGCAAAAGGCCGCGGAGCAGGCCAAGCGCGAACATCCGCGGAACCGGCTCCGCCGGGCCGCAGGATGTGCCCCCTCCTCCGGAGGGGGGTGGGCAGCCTGGGGGAGGCTCGTTACTTCGGCCGGATGGCGTCAGCCGTGCCCTGGATGAAGGCCTTGATCGCCTCAACATCCTCCATGCTCAGCTTGCCCGTGAAGTCCGGCATGCCGCGCGACATGGCCGGTCCCTTGAAGACGAACTTGTCCAGGTTCTCGATGTAGGGCGCCCCCAGGTAGCCCAGGTTGGGGATGTTGCCGCCCCGGTCCACGCCCGGCACGCCGTGGCAGAAGACGCAGTTGCTCACGTACAGCCCCGTGCCGGCCTGCACCTTGGCGGGGTCGTACTTCACGCCCTGCAGCAGCTTGTCCATGCGGTACTGCACGAACTCGGGCATCTTGGCCGTGCCGCCCACCGCGAAGGTGTAGACGGTGCCGGGCCCCTGCCGCTCGCTGGCGCGCTGCGCCAGACCGTACACGCCGCCCCAGCCCACGGCCACCGACACGTACTGCTTGCCGTCGACCATGTAGGTGGACGGGGCCGCCACCACGCCGGTGCCGGTCGGCGTCTCCCACAGCTTCTTGCCATCGCGGGCGTCGTAGGCCACCAGGCGCCCGTCGGCCGTGCCCTGGAAGACCAGGTTGCCGGCCGTGGTCAGCGTGCCGCCGTTCCAGGGCGAGACATGCTCCACGCCCCAGGCCTCCTTCTGCTTGACCGGGTCCCAGGCCACCAGCCGGCCCATGGGCTTGCTCTTGGGCGGCTCGGCATTGGCGAACTTGGCGGTGTTCCAGCCCAGGTCCGAGTGCGGGCGCAGCGGCGCGTTCTCGTTGAACTTCCAGTCCTTGTCGTCCATCAGCGTGATCGGCACATGCTGCGCCGGCAGGTAAACCAGCCCCGTCTTGGGGTTGAAGGACATCGGGTGCCAGTTGTGCGCACCGAAGGGGCCGGGGATCGAGTCGTTGGGCTTGCTGCTATCGCGGGCAGCAGCGACCTCGATCGGCCGGCCGTTCTTGTCGTAGCCGGTGGCCCAGTTCACCTCGACGAAGTTCTTGGCCGAGATGAACTTCCCGTTGGTGCGGTCGATGACGAAGAAGAAGCCGTTCTTGGGCGCATGCAGGATCACCTTGCGCGGCTTGCCGTCCAGCTTGATGTCGGCCAGGATCATCGGCTGGGTGGAGGTGTAGTCCCAGTTGTCGCCGGGCGTCTCCTGGTAGTGCCACTTGTACTTGCCGGTGTCAGGGTCCAGCGCCACGATGGACGCCAGGTACAGGTTGTCGCCGCCGCCCGGGCTGCGCTTGCTGCGCGCCCACGGCGAGCCGTTGCCGGTGCCGATGTACATGGTGTTGAGTTCGGGATCGAAGGCCATGGTGTCCCACACCGTGCCGCCGCCGCCGCTTTCCCACCACTTGCCGGCCGGGTCCCAGGTCTTGGCCGCCCGGGCCTGGGCCTCGTCCTCGAAGGGCTTGGACGGGTCGCCCGGCACGGTGAACCAGCGCCACTTCTGGTCGCCGGTCTCGGCGTCGTAGGCGGTGATGTAGCCGCGCACGCCGTACTCGGCGCCGCCGTTGCCGATGATGACCTTGCCCTTGAACACCCGCGGCGCGCCGGTGATGGTGTAGCTGCGGGCATGGTCGATAAGCGTGTCCTTCTCCCACAGCTTGTTGCCCGTGGCCGCGTCGAGGGCGATCAGCCGGCCGTCGAAGGCGCCGACGTAGACCTTGCCCTTCCACAGCGCCACGCCGCGGTTGACCACGTCGCAGCAGCCGCGGTAGCCCTTGGCGCGGTCAACATGCGGGTCGAAGCTCCACAGCCGCTGGCCGGTGCGCACGTCGATGGCATGGACCACGCTCCAGGAGGCGGTCACGTACATCACGCCATCGACCACCAGCGGCGTGGCCTCGACGCCGCGCGTGGATTCGAGGTTGTACGACCACACCAGCCCCAGCTGGCCGACGTTGCCGGTGTCGAGCTGGTCGAGCCGGCTGTAGCGGGTCTCGGCGTAGTCCAGGCCGACGCTGGGCCATTCGGGCGTCTTCTGGGCATTGGCCCGGATGAAGTTGCCGTCGACCTTGGCGGCCGGGGCCGCCTTGGGTGCAGGGGCCTGGGCCTGGGCCAGGCAGGCCCAGGCGGCCAGCGCCGCGAGCGCAAGAAGCCTCATCGTGTGTCTCCTTCTCGGTTCTTGGTTGAAGCCAACGCGTCCGAGGATGCCGCCGCGCGGGGGGCGCTTTCACCCTCGGGAATTCCCGGGTGCGGGCCTGTTCCATTGCGGAACACAGTCGGCCGCAGCCGAAGGAGGTTCCGCTTGCCGACTGCCACACCCACCGGTGCACACACGCTGCGCCAGCTGTTCTCCACCACACCGGAAGAGCGGACCGCGCAGGCGCGCACGCGCTTCTTCGACGAAGGCGACCGGCCGTCGGGACTGGTGGCGGAGGACGTGCTGCAGTCCTGGATGCGCTGCCGCCGTCGGCACGAGAACCCGGGTCGCACCATCGCCTTCGATGCAGTCACGCCCAGCCGCCTGCATGGCGCGCTGTCGCGCAACCGTGCCCTGATCGATGCCGCAGGTACCGAGATCGCCGCGATGGAAGGTGCGCTGTCAGGCACGGACTGCCGGGTGATCCTGACCGACCGCGAGGGCGTGCTGCTGCATGTCACGCACCATCCCATGGCGCCGCAGCAACCCGTGCTGGGCCGCACGGCCCGGCTGGGCGTGAACCTGGCCGAATCGGTGGTGGGCACCACGGCGCCGGGCATCGTGCTGTGCACCGGGCAGGCCAGCACGGTGGAAGGCGGCGAGCATTACTTCGACACGCTCCATCAGGTGCATTGCGCCGCGGCCCCCATCCGCGGCGTGGATGGACGCCTGGCTGGCGTGCTGGACCTGTCGGTGGAATCGCGCCGCTTCGGCTTCGACGCGGGCTCGATGGTGGGCCTCTATGCCACGGTCATCGAGAACCGGTTGCTGGCGCGGCAGTCCACGGAGCATCTGGTGCTGCGCTTCCAGGCCAGCCCCGCGCTGCTGGGCACGCCGTTGGAAGCCATGGCAGGCGTGACGCAGGACGGCCGCGTGGCCTGGTTGAATACAGCGGCCTCGCGCCTGCTCGGGCCTTTGCCGCGTGATCCGCTGGCGCGGTCGGCGGTGCGTTTCTTCGGCCGCGACCTGCGCGGGCTGTTGCAGCTTGCGGGCGGCGAAGGGGCCAAGCCACTGCGCCTGACGAGTGGCCTGGGCGTGTGGGTGCAGGTGCGGCTGCCGGGCAGCGATGGCCTCAACTTGCGCCACGGCGTCGCACTTGGCGCGCCGGCCCATGCATCGCCGCCGACGCCACGACCGGCTCCGCCGGAAGCTGAACCCGCACCCGCCACGCTGCGCGGCCTGCAGCAGGACCTGATCGAGCGCACGCTGCAGGAGAACGGCGGCAACATCGCGCGTGCAGCACGTCAGCTCGGCGTCTCGCGCGGCACGCTGTACCGGCGGCTGCGCGAGCGGCCCGCGCCGCGCTGAACGCGCGAGCGGATCGCGGATCGCAAAACCCTCGCGCGCTTATGACCTCGGTGGCGCCAGGCCTGGCCTGTCGCCGCAGCGTCCCCGCCCTGCGCGGCCCGCACGCTAGCATCCCCGACCGGCCGCCCGAGCCGGATCAGCCAGAAGCAAGAGGAGACAACCCCGTGACATCCACGACCAGCGGCCCCATGGCCCTGGCGCTGTACCGAACCATGCAGCGCATCCGTGCCTTCGAGAACGCGGCCGAGACGGCCAGCCAGGGCGGCGTGAGCGCCTATGGCCAGCAGGCAGGCGGCGCAGCCCGCGTGCGCGGCCCGCTGCACCTGTCCACCGGGCAGGAAGCCGTGCCGGCCGGCGTCTGCGCCCATCTGCGGACCAGCGACTACCTCACCTCCACCCACCGCGGCCACGGCCACACGCTGGCCAAGGGCGCTGACCTGGCGCGGATGATGGCCGAGCTCTTCGGCAAGGCCACCGGCTTCAACGGCGGCAAGGGCGGCTCGATGCACATCGCCGACTTTTCGGTGGGCATGCTGGGCGCCAACGGCGTGGTGGCCGCCGGCCTGCCGATCGCGGTAGGCGCGGCGCACGCGCAGAAGCTGCGCGGCACGCAGTCCGGCGGTCCCGCCGGCGACGACATCACCGTGTGCTTCTTCGGCGACGGCGCCATCAACCGTGGGCCCTTCCTCGAAGCGCTCAACTGGGCGCAGGTGTTCGGCCTGCCGGTGCTCTTCGTCTGCGAAGACAACCGCTGGAGCGCCACCACCGCCAGTGGCCCGATGACAGCCGGCGACGGTGCCTCGGCACGCGCGGCGGCGCTGGGCATTCCGGCCACCCCCGTGGACGGCAACGACGTGTTCGCCGTGCACGAGGCCGCCGGCCGGCTTGTGGCCGAGGTGCGCGCCGGACAGGGCCCCCGGCTGCTGCATGCCCTCACGTACCGCGTGAAGGGTCACGTGTCGGTGGACGTCGCCGCGTACCGTGACCCGGCCGAACTGGCGGCCGCGCTGGAGACCGACCCCATCGCCCGCGCGCGCGCCCGCCTGCATGCGGAGGGTGTCGAAGAAGTTCGGCTCGTCCAGATCGAACGCGAAGCGCTGGACGAGGTACAGGCGGCCCTCGACGCCGCCGATGCGGCCCCCTGGCCTGAAGCCTCGGCCGCCTTCACCGATGTGCAGACCACGGGAGCTGGCCAATGGCGATGACGACGGACGATCCGACGGCGCACGAGATGCAGGACTGGAGCTATGCCCAGGCCGCTTCGCACGCTCTGGGCCAGGCCATGGCCGACGACGCACGGGTGGTGGTGCTCGGCGAAGACGTGGGCCGGGGCGGCATCTTCGGCCAGTACCAGGGCCTGCAGCAGCGCTTCGGGCCGCAGCGGGTCATCGACACGCCCATCAGCGAGGCTGCCATCATGGGCGCGGGTGTCGGCATGGCCCTGGCGGGCCTCAAGCCGGTGGTCGAGATGCGCGTGGTCGACTTCGCGCTCTGCGGCATGGACGAACTGGTCAACCAGGCCGCCAAGAACCGCTTCATGTTCGGTGGCCAGGGCCGCGTGCCGCTGGTGGCGCGCATGCCCGGCGGCATCTGGGATGCCTCGGCCGCGCAGCATTCGCAGTCGCTGGAGGCCTGGTTCGCCCATTTGCCCGGCGTGGTCGTGGTCTGCCCTTCCACGCCTCAGGACAACCATGCCCTGCTGCGCGCGGCCCTGGACTGCGGCGACCCGGTGGTCTACATCGAGCACAAGACACTGTGGGGCCAGCGGGGCCCGGTCGATGCACGACTGGACGTGCCGCTGGGGCGGGCCGCACACCGGCGCCACGGCGACGCCCTCACGATGGTGAGTTGGAGCCGGCAGGTCCAGGTGTGCGAAGCCGCATGCGCGCGCCTCGCTGCACAGGGCATCGCGGTCGACCTGATCGACCTGCGCACGCTCTGGCCCTGGGACCGCGAGACGGTGCTGGACAGTTGCGGCCGCACCGGCCGGCTGCTGGTGGTGCACGAGGCCGTGCAGGCGGCTGGCTTCGGAGCCGAGATCGCCGCGACGGCGGCAGAGGCGACCGGGTGTCGCATCGCCCGGCTGGGCGCCCCCCGCATCCCGGTGGGCTATGCGCCGGTGCTGGAAGCCCAGTCGCGGGTAGGCGCGGAAGCGATCGAGGAGGCCGCCTTCCGGCTGCTGGGCTGAGCCCGCAAGCGCAGGGCGCTCAGGCGTCGGCCTCTGCCATGCACAGGCGCTGCAGTTGCTGGAGATGGGAGCGGAAGGCAACGGCCGCCACCCAGTCCCTGACCTCGAACGAGGTACGCGGGGGTTGACCGGCCTGCTCGGCCACCAGCACAAGATAGCGGCCCGTATCGGGATCGGTGTCGAAACGCACCGAGATCTGCTGCAGCGCCAACGATGCCGGTTGCGCAGCACCTTCCCATTGCAGCCGGCAGTCAGCGCCGACGGCCACCCGCGACGGTGCGCCCCCGCCTTCGCCCAGCCGGCGGTTGAGGGCCCGAACGTGCTCTGCCGGCCCCATCGCATCGAGTGCCATGACGTCTTCGGTCGGGTAGCCGTCCATGCAGCCCGCGGTCATCGCGCAGAAGACGGTGATCGGAACCAAGGCGGCAAGAGCACGGAGGCGAAACGCGGGAATCATCGAGAGCGGGATGGGCGACGAGGTCGCAGGGGCGGCGGGAACGGCGTCCAAATGAGGACGGCGGCGCAAGGGCGGCATTGTGCCGACTTCGCCGTTCGAACGACCCATTCAATCAGCCAGCGAGAGGGGTTTTCACGCCTTGAAGCCCTTCGCCGCCCGGGTAAAACGGAACCCTTGCCGCCCGCCTGGCTGGCGACCGATCACGAGGCCGCACCAGACCACCATTGACACAGGCACCACCAGGCCTCTTCCCTCTCAGGAGACATTCCCCCATGCATCCCTTTCAGCGCCGCCGCACAGTTCTCGCGGCCTCACTGACCGCCCTGCTGCTCAGCACCGGCGCCATCGCCCAGGCGCAGGAGACTTGGCCGACGAAGACCGTGCGTATCGTCGTGCCCTTCGCGCCCGGTGGCACCACGGACATCCTGGCACGGGCCGTGGCCCCAGAGCTCTCCAAGGCCTTCGGTCAGCAATTCATCGTGGACAACCGTGCCGGCGCCGGCGGCAATGTGGGCGCCGAGATCGTGGCGCGCTCCGCACCAGACGGCTACACGCTGCTGATGGGCACCGTCGGCACGCACGGCATCAACCGGGCGCTGTATCCCAAGTTGCCCTACGACCCCATCAAGGACTTCGTGCCCATCACGCTGGTGGCCTCGGTGCCCAACGTCATGGAGATGAACGCCGACAAGGCCAGGCAGTACGGCATCCAGAACGTGCAGGACTTCATCCGCTACGCGCGTTCGCACCCTGGGCAGCTCAACATGGCCTCCAGCGGCAGCGGCACCTCGATCCATCTGGCGGGCGAGCTGTTCAAGAGCATGACCGGCACCTTCATGACCCACATCCCGTACAAGGGCTCGGGGCCTGCCCTGCTGGACATGGTGGCGGGCAATGCGGACGTGATGTTCGACAACCTCCCCTCCTCCATGCAGCAGATCAAGGCCGGCAAGCTGAAGGCCCTGGCCGTGACCAGCAGCCAACGGTCTGCCGCCCTGCCCGATGTCCCGACTGTCGAGGAAGCGGGCGGACCGACTCTCAAAGGCTTCGAAGCCAGCTCCTGGTTCGGGCTGCTCGCGCCCGCCGGCACCCCAGCGGACATCGTCCAGCGCATCCAGCAGGAGGTGGCCAAATCGCTGACCACGGCCGCCGTCAAGGAGAAGATGCTCGCGCAGGGCGCCATTCCGGGCGGCAATACGCCGGCGGCCTTCGCGCAGCACATCGAGCGCGAGCATGTGAAATGGGCCCAGGTGGTGAAGGCCTCGGGCGCCAAGGTCGACTGAAATGAAAAAGGCCGCATGCGCTGCATGCGGCCTGCTCACTGTCGGCGGCAGTCGGGCGACGCTCAGGTGCCCCAGACGATGTCCTTGCCCTCGCCGTGCGACTCCTTGAGCATGTGCAGCAGCGGCGTGACACGCTGATGCAGCGACACGTGCTCCTGTTCGGCCCGCGCATCATGGTCCTCCACGGCATGGGCATCATGATTGCCATGGTTGGCCATCTTTGCCTCACTGGCGACCGCGGCCTCCAGCGCAGAGATCGCGGCAGGCATCTGGTCCACCGTGATCACCCCCGGCGCACCGGGGCGCTTGCCAATGATCTCCAGAAGATGGCGGGCGCTCGGCTCGAGCATCACCACGTCGGCCGAAGCCTGGGATTTGAAGCGGTACAGCATGCGGCTACTCCTTTTCGCACTTGTTTGTTGTTGTGACCTGCGCCTGGGGCCGCGGTTCCCGCGCGCCCGGTGGCAAGCGTCTCATCGCGGCGAGTACATGTAATCGCGCGAGAAAGGGTATAGCGACTGGGCCCCGCGCATGGCGTGGGACGAAATCTTGCCGTCGGGTCGGGCCGAGAGCATCTGGTGCAGCGCGATCCAGCCTTGCTCGAAGCTCATCGCGCAGCCCGCCAGGTAAAGCCGGTAGGCGCGCAGGATGCGTACGCCACGCTCCGGTCCGGCGGTTGTCTCGAGGACTTCGCGGGCCTTGTCGAGCTGTGCCTCCAGGGCATCCGACCAAGCCCAGAGCGTGCGGGCGTAGTGCGGGCGTAAGTTCTCGGTGTCCACCATCTCCAGGCCCGCTTGCGCCGTCTCGCGCAGCACGGTCGTGACGTGCAGCAGTTCCCCGCCAGGAAAGATGTACTTCTCGATGAAGTCGCCCATGCCAGCGCCCAGTTGCCGGTAGTCGAGCTGGCCCGAGGTGATGCCGTGCTGCAGCGTCAGCCCACCGGGCGCAAGCAGCTGGTGGACGTCCTGGAAGTACACCGCCATGTTGGCGCCACCCACATGCTCGAACATGCCGACCGACGAGATCTTGTCGAAGGGCTGCTCCGCGCTCAGTTCGCGGTAATCCATGAGGCGAACGCGCACCCGATCCTGCAGCCCCCGTTCCGCAATCAGGCGCTCCACATGCGCGTGTTGATTCTTGGAAAGCGTGATGCCTGTGGCATCCACCCCGTAATGTTCGGCGGCCCACAACAGCAGGCCGCCCCAGCCGGAGCCGATGTCCAGGTACCGATCGCCCGGCTTGAGGCGCAGCTTGCGACAGATGTGATCGAGCTTGGCTTCCTGGGCCTGCGCCAGCGACATCGCCTCGTCGCGGAAGTAGGCACACGAATAGACGCGGCGCGGATCGAGCCAGAGCGCGTAGAAGTCGTCGGAGACGTCGTAGTGGAACTGGATCTGCTCGGCATCGCGCCGCAGCGTATGCGACCCGCGCGACTTGGCGGTGCGCAGCAGCCGGGTCCACCAGCCGGTGTCGCTTTCCACGGGATTGCTGGGCATGAGGGCCACAGCGGCCGCCATGAGGTCACGCATCGAGCCTTCGATCTCGACGCGCCCTTCGACATAGTCCTCGCCAACGCTGCCAATCTGCCGCGCCGCCAGCTTGGCCAAGCCACTCCAGTTCGAGAACCCGAGTCGCACCTTCGCGCCAGGCGTGTCGATGCGATGGCCGTCCGGCAACCGAAGTGATACAGGAATCGGGAGCGAAACGAGTTGCGACTCGATCTTCTGAACCAGGCTCTGCATGGCGAGCCATTGTGCAGAAAGTTGCCAGATTGTGCAGACGCCATCCGTGCGGCATCGCGCGAACCAAACAGCAATAAAAAAAGGGCCCTCAAAAGAGGGCCCTTGAATTTGGTTGCGCGAGGAGGATTTGAACCTCCGACCTTTGGGTTATGAGCCCAACGAGCTACCAGACTGCTCCATCGCGCGTCGAAGCATTGATTATATGTCAGTCTTGCGAAGTTTGCACGTCTTGTTCGCCAGAAATTTCCGGACGATCGACGAGTTCGACCAGCGCCATGGGCGCGTTGTCGCCAACACGGAAGCCCATCTTCAGAATGCGCGTGTAGCCGCCCGGGCGAGCCTGGTAGCGAGGGCCCAGTTCGTTGAAGAGCTTGACCACGTTGTCGCGGTTGCGCAGGCGGTCGAACGCCAGGCGCTTGTTGGCAACGGTGGGGTTCTTCGCCAGCGTGATGAGCGGCTCGACGACGCGGCGCAATTCCTTGGCCTTGGGCACGGTCGTCTTGATGGCCTCGTGCTCGATCAGCGAGTTGGACATGTTGCGCAGCATCGCGAGGCGGTGCGAGCTGGTGCGGTTGAGTTTGCGAAGACCGAGGCCGTGACGCATGGTGATTTCCTTTTGACTTTAGTTGATCGGGGCAGCCGGATCAGGTACTGCCCCGTGGAGCGAGAAGCCCGAGGACTTCTCAGCGCTTGTCTAGGCCGGCCGGTGGCCAGCTTTCGAGCTTCATGCCAAGGGTCAGACCGCGCGAAGCGAGGACTTCCTTGATTTCGTTGAGCGACTTGCGACCCAGGTTCGGGGTCTTGAGCAGCTCGTTCTCGGTGCGCTGGATCAGATCGCCGATGTAGTAGATGTTCTCGGCCTTCAGGCAGTTCGCCGAACGCACGGTCAGTTCCAGCTCATCGACGGGGCGCAGCAGGATCGGGTCGAACTGCTGGGCGCTGCGCTGGGCAGGCTGCTCGAACATGCCAGTCAGCTCGCCGCCTTCCAGCTGCGCGAACACGGCCAGCTGCTCGACCAGGATCTTGGCCGAGGCACGCACGGCGTCTTCGGCGGTGATCGCACCGTTGGTCTCGATCTCGACGAGGAGCTTGTCCAGGTCGGTACGCTGCTCGACGCGGGCGCTCTCGACGGTGTAGCTCACGCGCTTGACAGGCGAGAACGAAGCGTCGAGGACGATGCGGCCGATCGACTTGGTCGGCTCGTCCGCGTAACGGCGCATCGTGCCGGGGACATAGCCGCGCCCCTTCTCGACCTTGATCTGCATGTCCAGCTTGCCGCCTTGCGACAGGTGGGCGATGACATGCTCGGGGTTGATGATCTCGACGTCGTGCGGCGTCTGGATGTCGGCGGCCGTGACCGGGCCTTCGCCTTCCTTGCGCAGGCTCAGCGTGACTTCGTCGCGGTTGTGCAGCTTGAACACCACGCCCTTGAGGTTGAGCAGGATGTTCACGACGTCTTCCTGGACGCCGTCGATCGACGAGTACTCGTGCAGCACGCCGGCGATCGTCACTTCCGTGGCTGCATACCCCACCATCGACGACAGCAGAACGCGACGCAGCGCGTTGCCGAGCGTGTGGCCATAGCCACGCTCGAAAGGCTCGAGCGTGACCTTCGCCTTGTTGGCGGCCAGTTGCTCGACCTGGATGGTCTTGGGTTTCAGCAGGGTGGTTTGCATGCGGACTTCCTCTCAATACCCCCGGCTCGTTACACCGGTAAGGCTGGTGAAGTGCCCGCCTCGAATGCCTTCGAGGGGGTACAAAATCATTCAAGGGTGGTGCCGCGCGGCAGCACCACCGGTCACCTCTGGGTCTCGCTTTAACGCGAGTAGAGTTCGACGATCAGCGATTCGTTGATGTCGGCGCCGAATTCGTCGCGGTCCGGGGCCTTCTTGAAGGTACCTTCGGCCTTGTCGATGCTCACCTCAACCCAGCCGGGAATGCCGACTTGTTGGGCCAGTTGCAGCGCCTCGATGATGCGCGCCTGCTTCTTGGACTTTTCGCGAACAGCGACGACGTCACCAGCCTTGACCAGGTAGGACGGGATGTTGACCGACTGGCCGTTGACCGTGATTGCCTTGTGCGAGACCAGCTGGCGCGCTTCGGCACGGGTCGAACCGAAGCCCATGCGGTAGACGACGTTGTCCAGACGGCACTCGAGCAGCGACAGCAGGTTGGCGCCGGTGTTGCCCTTGCGGCGGTCGGCTTCGGCGAAGTAGCGGCGGAACTGCTTCTCGAGCACGCCGTACATGCGCTTGACCTTCTGCTTCTCGCGCAGTTGCAGACCGAAGTCGGAGGTGCGCTGACCCGAGGTACGGCCGTGCTGGCCAGGCTTGGAGTCGAACTTCGCCTTGTCCGCGATGGAGCGGCGGGCGCTCTTCAGGAACAGGTCGGTGCCTTCACGGCGGGAAAGTTTGGCCTTGGGGCCGAGGTAACGTGCCACGGTATTTTCCTTGTGGTTTCTGCCGCGGGCATGGCTGCCGCGGGAGCCATCAGTCGTTTCGGTCGATGGCGGTGGGCTTGTGAAAAGCGAGAGCGCAAAAACGCGCAGACCGCCCGGAGGCGGACTGCGCAGGCGGCCTCACCTCAGATGCGACGACGCTTCTGGGGACGGCAGCCGTTGTGGGGCACCGGGGTCACATCGGAGATCGACGTGATGCGGATGCCCAGCGCAGCCAGTGCGCGCACCGAGGACTCGCGACCCGGGCCGGGGCCCTTGATCTCGACGTCCAGGTTCTTGATGCCTTGTTCGACAGCGGCGCGGCCGGCCACTTCGGAAGCCACCTGGGCAGCGAAGGGCGTCGACTTGCGCGAACCCTTGAAGCCCTGGCCACCCGAGGAAGCCCAGGACAGTGCGTTGCCCTGGCGGTCGGTGATGGTGATGATCGTGTTGTTGAACGACGCATGCACGTGCGCAATGCCGTCCGCAACGTTCTTGCGGACCTTCTTGCGCACACGCTGTGCGGCGTTGTTGGCAGGAGCTTTAGCCATGCTGTTCTCTCTTTACTTCTTCAGGGCCTGGGCAGCCTTGCGCGGACCCTTGCGGGTACGGGCGTTGGTGCGCGTGCGCTGACCACGCATCGGCAGGCCGCGACGATGGCGGAAGCCGCGGTAGCAGCCGATGTCCATCAGGCGCTTGATGTTCATCGTGGTTTCACGACGCAGGTCACCCTCAATCGTGAATTGGGCGATCTGGTCGCGGATCTTCTCGAGATCAGCGTCCGTCAGGTCCTTGATCTTCTTGGCGTAGTCGATGCCGCAGGCTTCGCAGATCTTGCGAGCGCGGGTACGGCCGATGCCGAAGATTGCCGTCAGGCCGATCTCGGCGTGCTTGTGCGGCGGGATGTTGATGCCAGCAATACGTGCCATGTGCGTCCTCTAGAACTCTCGAATCAACCCTGGCGCTGCTTATGGCGCGGGTCGGTGCAGATCACGCGCACCACACCCTTGCGGCGGATGACCTTGCAATTGCGGCAGATGGGCTTGACCGATGCCGAAACTCTCATTTCATTTCTCCTAACTCTTAGTGTGGCGACCCTAGGACGCCCGAAACACGATATGCGTGCCCGGCTCGTCGCGGCGGGCGTTCACTCGACCTTGCGTTCAACCACCCAACGTCGTCTTGAAGTTGGCCTTCTTGAGCAGCGATTCATACTGCTGCGACATCAGGTAGTTCTGCACCTGGGCCATGAAGTCCATCGTCACGACCACCAGGATCAGCAACGAGGTGCCGCCGAAATAGAACGGCACGTTGTACTTCAGGATCAGGAATTCCGGCAGCAGGCAGACGAAGGTGATGTACACCGCGCCGGCCAGCGTCAGACGCAGCAGGATCTTGTCGATGTAGCGGGCGGTCTGGTCACCAGGACGGATCCCGGGGATGAACGCACCGCTCTTCTTCAGGTTGTCGGCCGTCTCGCGGCTGTTGAACACGAGTGCCGTATAGAAGAAGCAGAAGAACACGATCGCTGCTGCGTACAGCAGCGTGTAGATCGGCTGCCCCGGGGCCAGCGCCGAAGCGATGTCCTTGAGCCAGCGCATGCTGTCGCCAGTGCTGAACCAGCCCACCACCGTCGCGGGCAGCAGGATGATGGACGAGGCGAAGATCGGAGGGATCACGCCAGCCATGTTCAGCTTCAGCGGCAGGTGCGAAGCCTGTCCACCATAGACCTTGTTGCCCACCTGACGGCGCGCGTAGTTCACCAGGATCTTGCGCTGTCCGCGTTCGACGAACACCACGAAGTAGGTGACCAGCACGACCAAGGCCACGATGAACAGGGCCACGATCACGCTCATGGCGCCGGTACGCACCAGCTCGAGCAACCCACCGATCGCGTTGGGCAGGCCCGCGGCAATACCGGCGAAGATGATGATCGAGATGCCGTTGCCAAGGCCGCGCTCGGTGATCTGCTCACCCAGCCACATGAGGAACATGGAGCCAGCCGTCAGGCTCACCATCGCGGTGAACCGGAAGCCGAAACCAGGCGCCACCACCAGGCCGGGAGAGGCCTCGAGCGCGACGGCGATGCTGAAGGACTGGAACAGGGCCAGACCCAGCGCGCCATAGCGGGTGTACTGCGTGATCTTGCGGCGGCCGGCCTCGCCTTCCTTCTTCAATTGCTCGAAGGACGGAAGGACATAGGTCATCAGCTGCATGATGATCGACGCCGAGATGTACGGCATGATCCCCAGCGCGAAGACCGTGAAGCGCGACAGCGCACCGCCCGAGAACATGTTGAACAGGCTCAGGATCCCGCCCTGCTGGCCCTGGAACAGCTGAGCCAGCTGATCCGGGTTGATGCCGGGAACGGGAATGTGCGCGCCGATGCGGTACACCACGAGGGCGAGCAGCAGAAAGACCAGCCGGCGACGCAGGTCGCCGAACTTGCCGGTCTTCGCGAGCGTTGCCGCGTTGGTTGCCACTGTGCTGCCTTGCTTTCGCGTCAGGATCAGGCGACGGAGCCGCCGGCAGCCTCGATGGCTGCCTTGGCACCTGCGGTCGCGCCGACGCCGGTCAGCTTGACGGCCTTCGTCAGTTCACCGGCCTTGATGACCTTCACCACCTTGGCGAGCTGGCCCACGAGGCCGGCTTGCTTCAGTGCCAGGACATCGACTTCGGCCAGGCCCAGCTGCTCCAGCGCTGCGAGGGTGACCTCGGCGTTGAACTTCAGCGAAGCCGACTTGAAGCCGCGCTTCGGCAGGCGACGCTGCAGCGGCATCTGGCCGCCTTCGAAACCAACCTTGTGGAAGCCACCGGCACGCGACTTTTGACCCTTGTGGCCACGACCTGCGGTCTTGCCCAGGCCAGAGCCGATGCCACGGCCGACACGGCGCTTGGCGTGCTTCGCGCCCGCTGCGGGCTTGATGCTGTTGAGTTCCATGTCAGAGCACCTTCACCAGGTAGGCGATCTTGTTGATCATGCCGCGCACGGCGGGCGTGTCCTGCAGCTCGCTCACGCTGTTGAGCTTGCGCAGGCCCAGGCCACGCACGGTGGCGCGGTGCGACTGCTTCGTGCCGATGGGGCTGCGAACCAGCTGGACCTTCACGGTCTGTTGTTGCGTCGTCATTGCGTCTCTCCTGCTCAGGCGAAGATCTCTTCAACCGTCAGGCCGCGCTTGGCAGCGACTTGCGAGGCGGTGGTCGAGTTCTTCAGCGCGTCGAGCGTGGCGCGAACCATGTTGTAGGGGTTCGACGAGCCATGGCTCTTGGCCACGACGTCGGTAATGCCCATGACTTCGAACACGGCACGCATCGGACCGCCGGCGATGATGCCGGTACCCTTGGGGGCCGGGGACATCATCACGGTGGAGGCGCCGTGGTGGCCGGTCACTTCATGGTGCAGGGTGCCGTTCTTGATCGACACCTTCATGAGGTTGCGGCGGGCTTCTTCCATCGCCTTCTGCACGGCGGCGGGCACTTCCTTCGACTTGCCCTTGCCCATGCCGACGCGGCCGTCGCCGTCACCGACGACGGTGAGCGCCGCGAAACCCAGGATACGACCACCCTTCACCACCTTGGTGACGCGGTTGATCGCGATCATCTTCTCGCGCAGACCGTCCTCGGGACCTTCGTTCTGCGTTCTTGCCTGAATCTTTGCCATCTTGAATTCCTGTTCTGCGCGGGCGCTTAGAACTGCAGGCCGGCCTCGCGGGCGGCTTCGGCGAGAGCCTTGACACGGCCGTGGTAGGCAAAGCCTGCACGGTCGAAGGCCACCTTCTCGACGCCGGCGGCCTTGGCCTTCTCGGCGATGCGCTTGCCAATGATGGTGGCAGCGGCGGCATTGCCACCCTTGCCAGCACCACCGAGCGAAGCGCGCACTTCGGCTTCGGCCGTGGAGGCCGTGGCCAGCACCTTGGCCCCGTCGCCAGAGATGACGGTGGCGTAGATGTGCAGGTTGGTGCGGTTCACCATCAGACGCGCGACGCCTTGCGTGGCAATGCGGATGCGGGTCTGGCGGGCGCGGCGCAGGCGCTGTTCCTTTTTGGTCAACATCATGCGGCCTCTTACTTCTTCTTCGTTTCCTTGATCACGATCTTCTCGTCCGCATAGCGGATGCCCTTGCCCTTGTAGGGCTCGGGAGAGCGGACCGCGCGGATCTCGGCAGCCACCTGGCCGACGCGTTGGCGATCGGCACCCTTGATCACGATTTCCGTGGGGGTGGGGGTGGCGACGGTGATGCCGGCAGGCATCTCGATGTTGACCGGGTGCGAGTAGCCCACGGCCAGGTTGAGCTTGGTGCCCTGGGCAGCGGCCTTGTAGCCCACGCCCACGAGCGTCAGCTTCTTCTCGAAGCCCTTGCTCACACCCAGCACCATGTTGTTGACCAGCTGCCGCACGGTGCCGCTCATCGCGTTCGCTTCGCGCGACTCGTCGACGGGCGCGAAGGTCAGCTTGCCGTCATTGGCAGACGCCTTCACCAGCGCGTTGGCGGGGATGGACAGTTGGCCACCAGCGCCCTTGACGCTGATCTGATCGCCCTTGATCTGCACGTCCACGCCTGCGGGAACGGTGATCGGCATTTTTCCGACTCGGGACATTGTTCAGTTCCTCCGTCTTAGGCCACGTAGCACAGCACTTCGCCGCCGACGCCGTTTGCACGGGCCTTGCGGTCGGTCATCACGCCTTGCGGGGTGGTGACGATGGCCACGCCCAGACCGTTCTGGACCTTGGGGATCGCGCCGGCACCCTTGTAGACGCGCAGGCCAGGGCGGCTCACACGCTCGATGCGCTCGATCACCGGACGACCGGCGTAGTACTTCAGCGAAATCTCGAGGTTCGTCTTGCCGTCTTCCGTCTTGACCTGGAAGCCGTCGATGTAGCCCTCGTCCTTCAGCACCTGGGCGATCGCGATCTTCACCTTGGAAGACGGGACCGACACGGTGGGCTTCGCGACCATCTGCGCATTGCGGATGCGCGTCAGCAGGTCGGCGATGGGATCACTCATGCTCATGTTTCTTGCTCCTGCCTGGCTTACCAGCTGGCCTTGGTGACGCCGGGGATCTCGCCATCGAAGGCGAGTTCGCGGACCTTGGCACGGGCCAGACCGAACTGGCGGAAGGTGCCACGGGGGCGGCCAGTGATTTCGCAGCGGTTGCGCTGGCGGGTGGGGTTCGCATTGCGCGGCAGCTTCTGCAGCGCCAGGCGGGCGGCGGCACGCTCTTCGTCGCTCTTCTTCGCGTCGTTGGCGGTCGCCTTCAGTTCGTCGTACTTCTTGGCGTACTTGGCGGCCAGCTTGTCGCGCTTGAGTTCGCGCTGGATCAAAGCAACTTTTGCCACAGGGTCACCTTTAGTTCTTGAAGGGGAAGCGGAAGCCCTGCAGCAGCGCCTTGGCTTCTTCGTCGGTCTTGGCGGTCGTCGTGATGCTGATGTTCAGACCACGCAGCGCATCCACCTTGTCGTACTCGATCTCGGGGAAGATGATCTGTTCCTTGACGCCGATGTTGTAGTTGCCGCGGCCGTCGAAGGCCCGGCCGGAGATACCACGGAAGTCACGCACGCGGGGCAGGGCCACGGTGACGAAACGGTCCAGGAACTCATACATCTTCACGCCACGCAGGGTGACCATGCAGCCGATGGCCTGGCCTTCGCGGATCTTGAAACCGGCGATGGCCTTCTTGGCCTTCGTCACGACGGGCTTCTGGCCAGCGATCTTGGTCAGGTCGCCCACAGCGTGGTCCATGACCTTCTTGTCAGCCACGGCCTCGCTCACGCCCATGTTCAGCGTGATCTTGGTCAGGCGGGGGACCTGCATCGGCGACTTGTAGCCGAACTTCTCGGTCAGTTCTTTCGCGATCTTTTCGCGGTAGTGTTGTTGCAGACGGGCCATGGTGTACCTCAGGCAGCCTTGATTTCTTCGCCGCTGGACTTGAAGACGCGCACGCGCTTGCCGTCCACCAGCTTGATGCCCACGCGGTCGGCCTTGCCGGTCGCGGCATTGAAGATGGCCACGTTGGATTGATGGATGGGCATGGCCTTCTCGACGATGCCGCCGGTCGTGCCCTTCATGGGGTTCGGCTTGGCGTGCTTCTTGACGAGGTTGACACCCTCGACGATCACGTGCGTCTCGTCGGCGCGCAGGCTGACGGTACCTTGCTTGCCCTTGTCGCGGCCGGCGATCACGATGATCTTGTCGCCCTTGCGAATCTTGTTCATGGCGTTGTCCTTCTTACAGAACTTCGGGGGCCAGCGAGACGATCTTCATGAACTTCTCGGTACGCAGTTCGCGCGTCACGGGTCCGAAGATGCGGGTGCCGATCGGCTCCAGCTTGGCGTTGAGCAGGACGGCGGCATTGCCGTCGAACTTGACGAGCGAGCCGTCGCCGCGGCGGATACCTTTGGCGGTACGCACCACGACGGCGTTGTAGATCTCGCCCTTCTTGACGCGACCGCGCGGCGCAGCTTCCTTGACGCTCACCTTGATGACGTCGCCGACGCTGGCGTAGCGACGCTTGGAGCCGCCGAGCACCTTGATGCACAGGACGGACTTCGCGCCCGTGTTGTCGGCCACTTCGAGCCGGGATTCAGTCTGGATCATTGCTAATAGTTCCCAACTTGTACCGTTGAGGCCAGACGACCGGCAGTGCACCGGCGCGAGAAACCTGTTCGGTCAGTCTTGGGCCCGTCGTCGGCGCACACAAAAAAGCCGTAAGGCGCTTTTGCTCGTTGCACGCGTCCGTCTGGGCGGAAAGAGTTCGCTTTTTAGGGCGAAGCCTGAGATTGTGCGCTGGCGTTGGCCTACTGTCAAGCGCCTGGATTGGGGCGTTGTTGTGGACGGCCCGCGCGGCTCACGAACGGACCAGGTAGCCGGCGACGATCCCAGCAAAGACGGCAAAGCCCAGCCAATGGTTGTGGCGGAAAGCCGTGAAGCAGCCGTCACGGGTGCGTCCGCGGATCAGCCGCCAATGCCAGATCGCCTGCGCGATGGCGGCGATAACGCCGATCGCAAAAGGCCAGCCCAACGCCGCCTGCCAGCCCATCGCACCCCAGATGACCAGGAACACGCCGTAGGAAACCATCACGGCCGCCACGTCGAAGCGGCCGAAGGTGATCGCGGAGGTCTTGATGCCGATGCGCAGGTCGTCGTCACGATCGACCATCGCGTATTCGGTGTCATAGGCCAGCACCCAGCCCAGGTTGCCCAGCAGCAGCCATGCGGCCATCGCTGGAACGGCGCCCTCGCGTACCGCACTGAAGGCCATGGGGATGCCGACGCTGAAGGCCACGCCGAGCACGGCCTGCGGCAACGACACGAAACGCTTGGCGAAGGGATAGGCCAAGGTGATGGCAAGCGCAGCAAACGACCACGCAATGGTTGGCGCATTGGTCGTCAGCACGAGGCCGAAGGCGACCAGCGCCAGGGCCGCGCCGAGGGCCAGCGCCTCCTTGACCGACACGGCGCCGCTGGTGACGGGCCGCCTGGACGTGCGCTTGACGTGACGGTCGAAGTCGCGGTCGGCCACATCATTGATGCAGCAGCCGGCGCTGCGCATGAGGATGGTGCCGAGCACGAAGACGGCTAGCAGGTGCCAGCCCGGGAACCCATCCGCTGCAAACCACAGCGCGCCCAGCGTGGGCCACAGCAGCAGCAGCCAGCCGGCAGGCCGGTCCCAGCGGATCAGGTCCAGATAAAGCGAAAGCCGCCCGCGGCGGGCGGGCGGCTCCAGGGCTTCGGTGCTCACTCTTCCAGGAGCGATCGCAGCATCCAGGCAGTCTGGTCGTGCACGGTGCAGCGCGCGGTCAGCATGTCGGCGGTCGGATCGTCACCGGCTTCTTCGGCCACCGGGATGAACTCGCGTGCAATGCGCGATACGGTCTCGTGACCCTTGACCAGGATGCGCACCATCTCCATGGCGCGCGGCGGCTGCTGGGGCACGTCGGGAACGGTGGAAATCTTGCTGAACTCGGCGTACGAGCCGGGCGCGTAGTGGCCCAGGGCGCGGATGCGCTCGGCGATCACGTCGGTGGCGTTCCACAGCTCCGTGTACTGCGCCATGAACATGGCGTGGAGCGAGTTGAAGTGCGGCCCAGTCACGTTCCAATGGAAGTTGTGGGTCGTGAGGTACAGCGTGTACGTATCGGCCAGCACGCGCGAGAGGCCTTCGGCGATGGCCGCGCGGTCCTGGCGGTCGATGCCGATGTTGATCATGGGCGCATTGCGGCTGCCAGATTCGGGCGCCACGCGGTCGTCGCCTCTGTCGGGCACGGTGCCGGCAGACGCGGCGGGCGACGCGGCCACCAGGGGACTCTTTTCCTTCTTCGGCGATTTGGGCATCTTGGACATGCGGGTTCCTTTGCAGCGAGATAAATCGGTCAGATGAGGCGCGTCCAGCAAAGACGCGTTTCAGAGGCCTCTACCTTAGGCGTCAGCCCCGGGCAGGGCAACATCCTGCACTCTATCGAAGGGATCGGGGATTCCGATGCAGGCGGGCACCGCGTCACGACAGCCGCTTGACGCCGGGAAGTTCGCAAGCATAGATCGCGTTGCGCAGCGCCGCGATCGCCTCATAGCGGGTGAAGCTGCGCCGCCAGGCGAGCACGACGCGTCGCGACGGCGGGGAGCCGCCCTCGCCGTCACGCACCGGCACGTAGCGCACGATCGGCTCCAGATCCTTGCGAGCCTTGCCGCGCGGCTTGAGCGCCTCGGGCGGCACCGACAAGCGCGGCACCAATGTGACGCCCATGCCTGCGGCCACCATGTGCTTGATGGTCTCCAGCGAGGAGCCTTCGAAGCTCTTGCGGATGCCCTCGGCATTGCTGGAAAAGCGGGCGAATTCCGGGCAGACCTCCAGCACGTGGTCGCGGAAGCAGTGGCCGGTGCCCAGCAGCAGCATGGTTTCGTTCTTGAGCTCGTCCGAGCTGACCCATTCGCGGCTGGCCAACGGGTGCTGGGCCGGCACGGCGGCCAGGAAGGGCTCGTCGTAGAGCTGGGCCATGGCCAGGCCCGAATCGGGAAAGGGCTCGGCCATGATGGCGCAGTCGATCTCGCCCGCGCGCAGCATCTCCAGCAACTTGGCGGTGAAGTTCTCCTGCAGCATCAGGGGCATCTGCGGCGTGCGCGCGATGTTCTGGCGCACCAGGTCCGGCAGCAGGTAGGGGCCGATGGTGTAGATGACGCCCAGGTTCAGCGGACCGGCCAGCGGGTCCTTGCCGCGCTTGGCGATTTCCTTGATGGTGGCGGCCTGGTCGAGCACCGACTGGGCCTGCTGCACGATCTGCTCGCCCAGCGGCGTGACCGTCACCTCGCCGGCGCTGCGCTCGAAGAGCTTCACCTCGAGCTCGTCTTCCAGCTTCTTGATCGCCACCGACAGGGTGGGCTGGGAGACGTAGCAGGCCTCGGCCGCCTTGCCGAAATGCCGCTCGCGCGCCACCGCGACGATGTATTTGAGTTCGGTCAGGGTCATAGCTTGCGTCAATTATGCGCGCCGGTCCCGGGCGGGCGAAGCCCTGCCGACGGGCAGCCCTTCAGGCCTTCAGGAACTCCGCCCTCGTCCCCAGCCAGCGGTCCACATGCCGGTGCGCCTGGTCCGCGTGGCGGTCCAGCAGTTGCGGCGCCAGGTCGCGCGCCCATTCGAGCAGGCGCTGGTCGGTGCCCAGGTCGGCGAAGCGCAGCAGCGGCGCGCCGGACTGGCGCGCGCCCAGGAATTCACCGGGGCCGCGGATATCCAGGTCGCGCCGCGCGATCTCGAAGCCGTCGGCCGTCTCGACCATCGCCGTCAGCCGGGCCTTGGCGGCCTGCCCCACGCGGCCGCTGTCGCCCGGCGCATAGAGCAGCACGCAGGCCGAGGCCGCCGCGCCGCGCCCCACCCGGCCGCGCAGCTGGTGCAGCTGCGAGAGGCCGAAGCGCTCCGAATGCTCGATGACCATCAGCGAGGCATTGGGCACGTCCACCCCCACCTCGATCACCGTGGTGCTGACCAGCACCTGCAGCGTGCCGGCGCTGAAGTCGGCCATCACGGCCTGCTTCTCGGCGGTGGGCATGCGCGAATGCAGCAGGCCGACGCGCACCGTCTCGCCCAGGGCGTCGGCCAGCTCGTCGCGGGTGGCGGTGGCGTTGCGCAGGTCCACCGCCTCGCTTTCCTCGATCAGCGGGCAGACCCAGTAGACCTGCCGGCCCTGCTGGATCTGGCCGTGGATGCGGGCGATGACCTCGTCGCGCCGGTGCTCGGCCAGCAGCTTGGTGACGACCGGGGTGCGGCCGGGCGGCAGCTCGTCGAGTGTGGAGACGTCCAGGTCGGCGTAGTAGCTCATGGCCAGGGTGCGCGGGATGGGCGTAGCGCTCATCATCAGCAGGTGCGGCTCCAGCGCCTGCATGCCGTCGCCACCCTCGGAGGCCTTGCCGCGCAGCGCCAGGCGCTGGGCCACGCCGAAGCGGTGCTGCTCGTCCACGATGGCCAGCGCCAGGCGCTGGAAGCGCACCTTCTCCGAAATGACGGCATGCGTGCCCACCACCAGCGCGGCCTCGCCGCTTTCGACGGCCGCCGCCATGGCGTCGCGCTCGCGCTTCTTCTGGCTGCCGGTGAGCCAGGCCACGCGCCGGCCCTGCGCGGCCAGCAGCGGATCGAGCCAGCCGACCAGCTTGCCGAAATGCTGCGAGGCCAGGATTTCGGTGGGCGCCATCAGCGCGCACTGGAAGCCGGCGTCGATGCAGCGGGCCGCGGCCAATGCGGCGACCAGCGTCTTGCCCGAGCCCACGTCGCCCTGCAGCAGCCGGTGCATGGGCTGCCGATGGGCCAGGTCGGCGGCGATCTCGCGGTCGGCGCGCGCCTGGGCGCCGGTGGGCGAGAAGGGCAGCGCCGCCAGCAGGCGGGCATGCAGGCTGCCGTCGCCCGTGCCGGCGCGCAGCACGGGCGCACGCTGGGCCTCGCGGGCGCGACGGGCCTCCAGCTGCGACAGCTGCTGGGCCAGCAACTCGTCCGCCTTCAGCCGCTGCCAGGCGGGATGGCTACGGTCCTCCAGCGCGGCCAGGGCCACGTCGGGCGTCGGGTGGTGCAGGAATTCGAGCGCGGCGCGCAGCGTCCAGGCGTTGTGGGGCAGCAGCTCGGCGGGGATCAGCTCCTCAAGCGGCGTCCGCGCCAGGCCGGCCTGCACGGCGCGGCGCAGCACGGGCTGCGCCAGGCCCGCGGTCGTGGCATAGACGGGCGTCAGCGCCAGCGGCAGCGCCGTGCCGGCCGCCTTGATGACCGGGTGCAGCATGGTCCGGCCCACGAAGCCGCCGCGCACCTCGCCCCGCGCCCGCACCCGGCTGCCGGGCGCGAGCTGCTTCTGCTGCGAAGGGTAGAAATTGAAGAAGCGCAGCTGGCAGGTGTCGCTGCCGTCGTCCAGCGTGGCGATGAGCTGGCGGCGCGGGCGGAAGACGACTTCGCTGTCCACGATCGTGCCCTCGACCTGCGCATGCTCGCCGTCGCGCACATGGGCCAGCTGCGCGATGCGGGTCTCGTCCTCGTAGCGCAGCGGCAGATAGAGCGCGAAGTCGATGTCGCGCGCCAGGCCCAGTTTCTTGAGCGCCCGCTGCACCTGGCTTTCGCCGCTGCCGGGCGCGCGGGGGGCAGCGGGCGCAGGGGCAGGCGAAGCGAGGGGGCGCGCGGACATGGGACAATTCTGCCTCCCCGCCCTCCTCCGCCCCGCGCGGAACGCCGCCGCCCCGCGACGGCCTGCACGGAGGGCTTCTGCTTCTTTCTTGGAACGGGCCCGTCCGGCCCTCAAGCATGTCCCGCACCGATTTCACGCTCTCGGATTTCGACTTCGCACTGCCGCCCGAGCTGATCGCGCAGCAACCCGCCCCCGAACGCAGCGCCTCGCGCCTGCTCGACGGCACCGGCCCCGATCCCACCGACCGCATCTTCCGCGACCTGCCCACGCTGCTGCGCGACGGCGACCTGCTGGTCTTCAACGACACGCAGGTGGTCAAGGCCCGCCTCTTCGGCGAAAAGCCGACTGGCGGCCGGCTGGAGCTGCTGATCGAGCGCGTCCTCGCCGGCCAGGAGGTCGCCGCCCACATGAAGGTCAGCAAGAAGCCCGCCGTGGGCACGGTGCTGCGCATGGACGCCGCGCCCGGCCAGCCGGCCTTCCGCGCCACGCTGCTGGGCCGCTGGCCCGAGGAAGGCGGCCCGCTGTTCCGCTTCGCGCTGGAGAGCGACGACGGCGCCGACCCCTACATGTTGATGGAGCGCCACGGCCATGTGCCCCTGCCGCCCTACATCGAGCGCCAGCAGGCGCAGGAAAGCGCCAGCGACGCCGCCGAGGACGCGCGCCGCTATCAGACCGTCTTCGCCCGCGTGCCCGGCGCCGTGGCCGCGCCCACCGCGGCGCTGCATTTCGACGAGGCCCTGCTTGCGCAGCTGGAGGCCCGCGGCGTGCGCCGCGCCAACGTCACGCTGCACGTGGGCGCCGGCACCTTTCAGCCCGTCAAGACCGAGAACATCGCCGAGCATGTGATGCATGCCGAGCGCTACGACGTGCCACCGGCCACGCAGCAGGCGATTGCCGACTGCCGCGCCCGCGGCGGCCGCGTGGTGGCGGTGGGCACGACCACCGTGCGCACGCTCGAATCCTGGGCCGCCAGCGGGCAGGCGCAGGGCGACACGCAGATCTTCATCACGCCGGGCTTCCGCTTCCGGCATGTGGACCTGCTCGTCACCAACTTCCACCTGCCCAAGAGCACGCTGATGATGCTGGTCAGCGCGCTGGCGGGCTACGAGCGGGTGATGGCGCTGTACGCCCACGCCATCCGCGAGCGCTACCGCTTCTTCAGCTACGGGGACGCGATGCTGCTGCAAAGGACCGCGCCATGAACCGGGCCGTCCGCCTCGCCGCGCTGTGCGCGCTGGCCCTGCCTCTGCTCGCCGCCGCACGCGGCTACACGCCCGCCGGCCGCTGCGGCGACTTCGCGCGGCTGGACATCCCCAGCCCCGCCGGCACCTGCGTCGCACTGCTGGCCGACGAGGCCGAAGGCCTGCGCGCGCCGCGCCGCATCCTGGAGGTGGCGCCCGGCCGCTACTGGATCGCTGACATGGGCTCCTGGGAGCCCAAGCGCGGCCGCCTGCTGGAAATGACACTGCCCGCCGACGGCCCCGCCCCGCGCCGCGCGCGCATCGCCGTGCTGGCCAGCGGCCTCGACCGCCCCTCGGGCCTGGCGCTGGGCCCGGACGGCAAGGTCTACGTGGGCGAGGCCGGCAGCGTCTGGCGCACGCCCGTCGGCGCACCGGGCGCCGCGCCGCAGCGCGAGACGGTGCTCGATCAGTTGCCCGACGACGGCACCCATCCGCTGAAGGAGATCGCCTTCGGTCCCGGCGACCGGCTCTACGTCAACGTCGGCTCCAGCAGCGACAACTGCCGCAGCGGCCAGGACGCACCCGCCCTGCCCTGCCCCGACGGCGAAGGGGCCAAGCCGCGCGCCGCCGTGTACGAGGCGCAACTCGGTGGCCCGCAGCGCACCGTGCAGCGCTTCGCGCCCTTCGCCACCGGCCTGCGCAACAGCATGGCGCTGGCCGTGCTGCCCGCCACGGCCGGCGCCCCCGAAGGCCGCCTGCTGCAGGGCGAGAACAGCATCGACTACCGCGACCCGCAAGGCCCGCCCGAGGAGCTGAACCTGCTGCAGCGCGGCCGCTTCTACGGCTGGCCCTACTGCGTGGGCCCGCGCAAGAACGCCCAGGGCTACGAAGGCCGCTACGACTGCAGCAAGAGCGAAGCACCGCTGGCCCTGTGGCCCGCGCATGCCGCGCCGCTGCAGATGGCGCTCGGCCCCGCCGGCACGCCCTTCGCCGGCCAGTTGCTCGTCGCCTGGCGCGGCCCGCAGGCCAGCGGCCACCGCGTGGTCGGCTTCAAGCTCGATCCCAGGACCGGCCTGCCCACCGGGCCCGCCATCGACTGGCTCGCCGGCTGGCAGGCCAAGGACGTCGTGCGGCCCATGGGCCGCCCCACCGGCCTCACCGTCGACCGTGCCGGCCGCCTGCTGGTGGTGGAAGACTTCAACCGCACCGTGCTGATGCTGCTGCCCGTGCAGCCCTCCACAGCCCCTTCTTCTTCGTCCGCCAAACCATGACCGCCCTCCAGTTCGACCTGCTGGCCACCGACCCCGACAGCCATGCGCGCCGGGGCACGCTGACCCTCAACCACGGCGTGGTGCAGACGCCGATCTTCATGCCCGTGGGCACCTACGGCACCGTCAAGGGCGTGATGCCGCGCAGCCTGGAGGAGATGGGCGCGCAGATCATCCTGGGCAACACCTTCCACCTGTGGATGCGCCCCGGCCTGGACGTGATGGGCGCCTTCGGCGGCCTGCATGCCTTCGAGCAGTGGCACAAGCCCATCCTCACCGACTCGGGCGGCTTCCAGGTCTGGAGCCTGGGCGCGATGCGCAAGATCAGCGAGGAAGGCGTCAAGTTCGCCTCGCCGGTCAATGGCGACAAGCTGCTGCTCACGCCCGAGGTGTCGATGCAGATCCAGACGGTGCTGAACAGCGACATCGTCATGCAGTTCGACGAATGCACGCCCTACGAGACGCAGGGCCGCATCACCACCGAGGCCGAGGCGCGACGCTCCATGGAGCTGAGCCTGCGCTGGGCCAAACGCTGCCAGGCCGAGTTCGCGCGGCTGCAGAACCCCAACGCCCTGTTCGGCATCGTGCAAGGCGGGATGTTCGAGCACCTGCGCGAGGAATCGCTGGCCGCGCTGGTGGAGATGGACTTTCCCGGCTACGCCGTCGGTGGCGTGAGCGTGGGCGAGCCCAAGGAGGACATGCGCCGCATCACCGCCCACACGCCGCACCGCCTGCCGGCCCACAAGCCGCGCTACCTGATGGGCGTGGGCACCCCGGAGGACTTGGTCGAGGGCGTGGCCCAGGGCGTGGACATGTTCGACTGCGTGATGCCCACCCGCAACGCGCGCAACGGCACCATCTTCACCCGCTACGGCGACCTGAAACTGCGCAACGCCCGCCACCGCAACGACCCGCAGCCGCTGGACCCGAGCTGCACCTGCCATGCCTGCGCCGGCACGGCGGGCGAGAGCTGGGCCGACGGCGGGCGCGGCGGCTTTTCGCGCGCCTACCTGCACCACCTGGACCGTTGCGGCGAGATGCTGGGGCCGATGCTCACCACCATCCACAACCTGCACTACTACCTGAACCTGATGCGGGAGATCCGCGAGGCGCTGGACGCCGGGCGCTTCGGCGAATTCCGACGGCAGTTCGCGAGCGACCGGGCACGGGGCGTCTGAGAAGACCCTCTGCCACAACGACAAAGCGGCCCGCAGGCCGCTTTTCTTTTGGGCGCGACGCGCTCAGCGCATCTCGGGCGGCAGCGTGCCGCCGTTGGCCGCGATGCGGGTCATCACCTGCTTGTGCAGCCAGATGTTCCATTCGGCGGAGCCCGGTTCTGCGCTGCCCGTGTAGATGAACTCGCTGGCCAGTTCCTTGCGGGCGGCCAGGCTGCTGTCGAGGCCGAGCAGCTTGAGCAGGTCCACGATGGAGGTGCGCCAGTTGAGCTGGGCTGCGCCCGGCTTGGCATCGAGGATGGGCGCCACTTCGCCCAGCGGGATGGACGGCGGCGGTGCCGGCACGGCCGGCGCGGCCACGGAAGCGGGCGCATCGGCCGTCGGGGGCGCAGCGGGCGCGGGGGCCGGTGCAGGCGCGGCCTGGGCGCCAGGGAAGATCTTGGAAAGGATGCTGCTGAAGATGCTCACGAAGAGGACTCCTGGGTCTGATGGGGGAAACAGTCGCCGCCCGGCGGCGGTGCCGGGGTTCTAGCATCCGCGCGGGGCGGGTCGGCGTCAGCGGGGGCCGTCTTTGTGATCTTGTGCCGGCATCTGCAAAGAAATGTTGCTTGATTCTGTAACTTGCGGCGACAGCACCCTCGGCTGCAACGCCGCGGCCGCGCCGCAGCCATGGCAGAAGCGCGAGAAGGCGCTCTTGCGCGTGCGGCAGGTGCCGCAATGGTCGAACAGGCCGATGCCGCAATGCGGGCAGAAGTCGATGGCTGCGCTCTTCAAATCCACCGTTCGCTCGCAGCCCGGGCACACGCCCTTGGCCAGCCGCGCGAGGGCGGTGTCGTAGTCGAGCGCCTGCCGGCGGGCGGACTCCGGGCTGGCCTCGGCGGCCTGCTGGCGCGCCAGGTAGCGCTGCAGTGCGGCCATGGCCCAACGGCCGATCAGCAGCGTCAGCACGATGCCCACGCCGTAGCGCACATAGCCGCCGTAGCTTGGCAGGTAAGGCACCAGCTCGACGAAGAAGGTGAACAGCGCAAAGAAGACGAAGCCCCAGACGAAGGGCCACGCGTTGCCTTTGCGGTGCCGCACGAAGAGCCAGCCGGCGACGGCCAGCAACGGCAACGTGAGGGCGAGCCGGTAGCCGAAGACGCGCAGTTCCTGCCCCCGCTCGGCCGCCTGCAGCCGCTCGGCGGCGACGGCTTCGAGTTCATCCAGCTGGCGGCGGCTGCGGGCAGCCGTCAGGCGGGCGTCCAGCGCCAGTTGCTGCTGGCGCTCCACCTCCCCCTGGGCCTGGCGCTGCGCGGCGCGCAAGGCGTCCAGCGTATGGGTGCGCTCGATCAGTGCCGGGTCCTGCTCAGGGCGCGTCGTGACACTGCGCGTGGCCAGCCAGTCGTTGAAGCTGCCCTCGGCGGATCGGATGTTGGCCTCGGCGGTGCGTTCCCGCAGCTGCGCCTGGTCCAGCGCCTCTTCGGCCTGGGACTCGGCCTTCATCGCCTGATCCCGCGCGCCGCGAAGCGCGCCGGCGGCGGGGCGGTCGATGAAGTCCTCCAGGCCGAGCGCGCGCTCCACACGAGGCAGGTCCCCGACAAGGGTTCCGCCCAGGCCGATCAGGAAGCTGGCGAACACCAGCGAGAGCAGCCACAGGCCACGGCGGAACCAGGCCTCGGACAGGCGAAGCGATGTCTTCATGGAAGTTCTCCTTGGTTCATGGCCGCCAGGTCGAGCGCGCCGGCGGTGCGCTGCGCCAGGTCCGGGCCCTGCGCGACGAGCGCCGGCATGGCTCGCACCGGCCCGCATGCGCGCTCGTGGCGACGCCGAGCGCCCGCACGGGCACCGTCAGCAGGCAACGACGGAGCGGGGGGAGGCATGGTGACCTCGAAGCGGTCTCATCAGCTCATGCACCGTCCGTCGACGACGCGGACGCTGCGCGCGGCGGGGTGGCCGCCTCGGCCAGATCGGCCTCGTGGCGATCACGCAGCGTCTTGGCCAGCGTGAAGGCGCTGCTGACGAGGAACAGCCAGCACACGCCGAGATAGGCCTTGTAGCTGTCGTTGATCGACATGCGCAGCAGTCCCCAGGCCGTCAGCGCCATCGCCACGACGAAGCCCATCCAGACGACGGCGCCCCACAGCGGGGTTTCGCCACCGGCCTGCGGCTGCTGCCGGTCGCGCAAGTACTTGGACACCACGAAGACGCCCGACAGGCAGAACACGTAGCCCATGACCATGAAGGCCCGGTCGAGGGCCTGGCCCGGTAGCCAGGCCAGGCCCGTGCCGCACAGGACGACGGCAATCCCGAAGGAGATCCAGACCTGGAGCTGCCAGGCCCGCGTATCGCGCTGGATGCGCGCGGGACGCGGATAGGAGGTAGGGACGGGGGGTTGCATGTCGAAGCCTTTCAGTGGCAGTTGGAACGGGAGGCATCCTGCCCCTGTCCTTGCCGCCGAGGCGCCGATTCGCTACACCCGTTCGGACCGATGGCGCCAAAAGTATCGTTTTTCGGTACTTTTGCGCATCACGCTGCGCCGCGCTTGGCCGGCCGCGTGCCGGCATGCAGGTCTGCGCGGACGAATGGCCGTTCGTTGCCTGCCGTCCAGGCCGCCACGCGGCCGATCAGCTCGTGCGTGGGCGCGCGCGTGCCGGGTGGAATCACCAGTGCCGGCAGCGCCAGGGTGAGCAGCACCGGCAGCAGTCGCAGCTTGGGATGTGGCTTGCGGCGCTGGCGCCATAGAAAGAAGCCGCTGGCCGCAAGCCCCAGCAGAAATCCGGACACCACCTCGGACATCGAATGCGCGTCCAGCGCGAGGCGCGAGCCGCCGATCGCCGCCCCCAGCGCCCAGCCGGCACAGGCCGCCGATACCCGCCAGCGGTGGGCAAAGCCGGACACCATCAGCCACAGCGCCACCGGCCAGAGCGTTGTCGACATGGTGGTGTGGCCGCTGAAGCCGGTGAAGTCCAGCGCCTCAATGCCCACGCCCCAGCCCATGAAGGCGAACTTGCCGGCCACCACGACGGCGCCCGCGGCCCCCAGGCAGAGCAGCCACAACCACATCACCGGCCGCGTGCGTCGGGCCCAGCCCAGCCAGGCGGTGATGGCCACGGCCATCGGGATCATCAGGCTGCTGTCGCCCAGCCAGGTCAGCGCATGCCAGTTCAGGAAAGCGTTCATCAATGAGGGATCAAGGCTGCGTCAGCAGGTCGGAAACCCGCTCCCGCAGCGATTCGGGCGCCACCGCCGAGGCTGGCAGGGGCGCGCCGACGTTCAGGCCCACCCGGCTCCAGAAGCCGCGGCGGAAGGGCCGCACCATGGCCACCGGCTCGCCGCCGCGCAGCTCGATGCGGCTGAAGTACGAACCCCACAGGTTCGTCAGCGCCATCGGCACCACCGGCACGGCCAGGCCGTCCTCCTGGGCGCGGGCCAGGATCTTCATCACGCCGCCCTTGAAGGGTTGCAGCGTGCCGTCGCGCGTGATGCCGCCCTCCGGGAAGATGCCCAGCAGGTCGCCCTCGCGCAGGACCTGGGCCGCCTCGTCGAAGGCGCGCTCGTAGGCGGCCGGGTCTTCCTTCTGCGGCGCGATCGGGATCGCCTTGGCCAGCCGGAACAGCCAGCCCAGCACCGGCACGCGGAAGATACGGTGGTCCATCAGAAAGCGGATCGGACGTGGGCTGGCCGCCATCAGCAGCACGGCGTCGACGAAGCTCACGTGGTTGCACACCAGCACGGCCGGCCCCTCGGTCGGGATGCGCTCCTCGCCCCGCAGCCGGAACCGATAGACGAAGCGCGACGCCACCCAGGCGATGAAGCGCAGCAGGTACTCGGGCACCAGCAGGAAGATGTAGCCCGCCACCACCGCATTGGCGATGCCGGTGAAGAGGAAGACCTGCGGAATGCTGAAGCCGGCGCCGATCAGCGCCCCGGCGATGACCGCGCTGGCGATCATGAACAGCGCATTGAGGATGTTGTTGGCCGCGATGATCCGCGCGCGGTGCGTGGGTTGGCTGCGCAGCTGGATCAGCGCATACATCGGCACGCTGTAGAGGCCCGCGAACAGCGACAGCAGCGCCAGGTCGGCCATCACCCGCCAGTGCGCCGACTGCGCGAGGAAGGCGGCCAGGCCCATCTCGGCCGAAGGCGGCAGCCCGCGCGCGGCGAAGTACAGGTCGATGGCGAAGACGCTCATGCCGATGGCGCCCAGCGGCACCAGGCCGATCTCCACCTGGCGGCGCGACAGCGTCTCGCAGAGCAGCGAGCCCGCGCCGATGCCCACCGAGAACACCACCAGCAGCAGCGAGGCGACCTGCGCATCGCCGTGCAGCACCTCCTTGGCGAAGCTCGGGAACTGCGACAGGAAGGTGGCGCCGAAGAACCACATCCACGAAATGCCCAGCAACGAGCGGAAGACGACCGTGTTGCCATGCGCCAGCCTGAGGTTGCGCCAGGTCTCGGTCACCGGGTTCCAGTTGACCGCAAGACCCGGGTCGGTGGCCGGTGCGGTGGGCACGGCCTGCGCCGTCAGCCGGCCGATGACGGCCACCGCCACGCAGGCCGCCGCCACGGTGCCGTGACCGATGCCGGGCAGCGCCACCAGCAGGCCGCCGGCCACCTGGCCGAGCAGGATGGCGACGAAGGTGCCCATCTCCACCATGCCGTTGCCGCCCGTCAGTTCGTGGGGCTTCAGCGCCTGCGGCAGGTAGGCGAACTTGACCGGGCCGAACAGCGTGGAATGCAGGCCCATCAGGAAGACGCAGCCCAGCAGCACCGGCACGTTGGCGGCCACGAAGCCCCAGCCGGCCAGCGCCATGATGGCGATCTCGAGCGTCTTGACCAGCCGGATGATGCGAGCCTTGTCGTACTTGTCGGTGAGCTGCCCCGCCGTGGCCGAGAACAGCAGGAAGGGCAGGATGAACAGCGCCCCGATCGCCAGCCCCGCCAGTGAGGGCGGCAGCCACGCCACCTGCAGCTGGTAGGTCACCATCACCGTGAAGGCGAACTTGAACAGGTTGTCGTTGGCGGCCCCGGCGAACTGCGTCCAGAAGAAGGGCGCGAAGCGGCGCTGGCGCAGCAGGGCGAACTGGTTGGCGTGAGCGGTCATGCGGATGGCACTGCGGAAGGAAGGACCGCCGGCGCGCGGGCATTGTGCCGGAGCAGGCGGGACGGGTGACCGCCACTGTCCACGCTGCCGTGGCCGCCAGGGAGCGGCAGACGATACACGCCCTGATTCCGCACCTTACGGTATCGCCCAACAATACCGGCATGAGCACCACCGTCGATCTGGTCCGGGCCATCAAGGCCGAACTCAAGGCCGCAGGCATGACCTATGCCGACTTGGCGCGCGCCCTGGGCCTGGCCGAATCCAGCGTCAAGCGCATGCTGGCGCGGGGCGACATGCCGCTGGCGCGCATCGACGCCATCTGCCGCGCCCTGCGCATCGACTTCGCCGACCTGGCGCGGCGCGTGGCCGACAGCCAGCCGCTGCTGCGCGAGCTGACGCAGGAGCAGGAGCAGGCCGTGGTGCGCGACCGCAAGCTGCTGCTGGTGGCCATCAACGTGCTGAGCCAGTGGACGCTGGAGCAGATCGTCGGCACCTACAGGATCACCGAGGCCGAATGCATCGGCTACTTGGCGCAGTTGGACCGCATCGGCATCATCGAACTGCGGCCGCTCAACCGCTACCGGCTCAAGGTGGCCAAGACCTTCCGCTGGCGGCCGCACGGGCCGGTGATGCAGTTCTTCCGCGAGGAGGTGGTGCTCGACTACTACGCCGGCGGCTTCGACGGCCCGGCCGAGGGACTGCTGCTGGTGCACGGCTCCATCTCGCGGGCGCTGGCGCCGGCCTTCCTGGAGCGGCTGCAGCGCGTGGCGCAGGACTTCGCCCAGCAGCACCAGACCGACCAGAAGCTGCCCGCCGGCGAGCTGGAGGGCTACACGCTGCTGCTGGCGATGCGCGAGTGGGAGTTCGGCCAGTTCACCCAGTTGCGCCGCTAGAGCGGAACACCCCCCATGCCGCTTCGCGGCTCCCCCCTCTCTGACGCCTTCGGCTTGGAGGGGGGCGCACCCGCAGGCCTGGCGAAGCCAGTTCCTGGGGTGCCCGGGCATGGCCTGCTCCGCGGCCATTCGAGTCTTGTGGCCGCGCCAGTGTCAGGCGATGCGGGCAGCGTGGGCTTGGTTGATCGCGAGCGGCCCCCTAGAATCGCGCCCCGCAGGAGAACGCACCGCCCATCTGCACAAGCCGGGCGGCGCTACCGAAGGCGCAAACTCCCATAAACGCTCAGGTCGGTCCGGCAACGGACCCGTACTGCAACATCCATCACGCCGTCTGGAGAGACGCCACGCATGTGGCGCACCGAAGGAGCAAACCCGCCGCGAACGCTGCGGGTGAAACTCTCAGGTACCAAGGACAGGGGGAGCGGCAACCTGAACGCGTCATGCGGCGGTTGCTCCCTTGTATCCCAAGGACGGACCCCGCTGCCGCGTTCATGCGCTGCAACCTGAAAGGGGTTCTTCCATGCGCGTGATCGTCCTTGGCGCCGGCCTGCTCGGCACCACCTCCGCCTACTTCCTCTCCCAGCTCGGCCACGACGTCACCGTCGTCGACCGCCAGGCCACGCCCGGCGCCGAGACCAGCTTCGCCAATGGCGGGCAGATCTCCGTCAGCCATGCCGAGCCCTGGGCCAACCCCGGCGCGCCGCTCAAGCTGCTGAAATGGCTGGGCCGCGAAGATGCGCCCCTGCTCTTCCGCCTGCGGCCCGACCTGCGGCAGTGGCTCTGGGGCCTGTCTTTCCTGCGCGAATGCACCCCCGCGCGCACTCGCCACAACATCGAACAGATCGTGCGCCTGGGCACCTACAGCCGCGACGTGCTGCAGCAGCTGCGCCGCGACACCGGCATCGCCTACGACCAGCGCACGCAGGGCATCCTGCACTTCTACACCTCGCAGAAGGAATTCGACGCCGCGCTGGCGCCCGCCGAGCAGATGCGCCAGCTGGGCTGCGAGCGGCAGGTGATCGACGCCGACCAGGCTGTGCGCCTGGAACCCGCCCTCGCCCACATCCGCCCGCAGCTGGCCGGCGCCACCTACACCGCCGAGGACGAGTCGGGCGACGCCAACCGCTTCACCCGCGAGCTGGCCAAGCGCGCCGAGGCCGCCGGCGTACGCTTCCTGATGGGCCACACCATCACCGCGCTGCGCGAGGTGGCCGGCGAGATCGACCATGTGGAGGCCACCGATGCCGAAGGCCGCTACCAGCACCTGCGCGCCGACGCGTACGTGCTGGCGATGGGCTCGTTCAGCCCGCTGCTGGCGGCGCCGCTGGGCATCCGGCTGCCGATCTACCCGGCCAAGGGCTATTCCGTGACCATGCCGGTCAAGGACGCCAGCCGGGCGCACCAAGTCTCGCTGACGGACGACGAATTCAAGCTGGTGTTCTCGCGCCTGACCGGCCCGCAGGGCGACCGTCTGCGCATCGCCGGCACGGCCGAACTCAACGGCTACGACCGCGACCTGAGCACCGTGCGCTGCGAAGCCATCGTGCGGCGCGTGGAGCAGCTCTTCCCTGGTGCGGGAGACACGGCGCGCGCCCAGTTCTGGAGCGGCCTGCGCCCCGCCACGCCGAGCAACGTGCCGATCATCGGCGCCAGCCGCGTGGGCCGGCTGTTCCTCAACACCGGCCATGGCACGCTGGGGTGGACGCACGCGTGTGGCTCGGGCCAGTCCATCGCGCGCATCGTGAGCGGGCTGGCGCCGGAGGTGGATTTCGCGTTCACCGCCGACACCCGGCGTGCGGGTGCGCTTCGGCCGCTCGCCGGCACCGCCTGATCCGGCAGACGGGCCTACAGGCGCACCGGCGCGCTATCGTCGGCGGCATGAGCACCGCCCACCACCGCCGCCCCGTCGACCTGGCCAAGGCCTACCGCCTGCTCAACCACGGCCCCACCGTGCTGGTGAGCGCGGCGGCGGGCGGCCGCCGCAACATCATGGCGGCCGCCTGGGCGATGCCGCTGGACTTCGATCCGCCCAAGGTGGCGGTGGTGCTGGACAAGAGCACCTACACCCGCGAGCTGCTGAAGGCCAGCGGCGAGTTCGTGCTGCAGGTGCCGGTGCGGGCGCAGCTGGACCTGTGCAACGCGCTGGGCAGCGTCTCGGGCCGCGCTACCGACGCACTGGGCGGCGTCGACAAGTTCGAGGCCTATGGCCTCACCACCTTCGCGGGCAGCGCCACGGGCGCGCCCCTGCTGGAAGGCTGCGCCGCCTGGCTGGAATGCAGGCTGCTGCCCGAGCCGCCGATCCAGCAGCGGTACGACCTGTTTCTGGGCGAGGTGGTGGCGGCCCAGGCCGATGCCCGCGTCTTTTCGGAAGGTCGCTGGCACTTCGAAGGGCAGGACACGCTGCGCACCCTGCACCATGTGGCGGGCGGGCACTTCCTGATCGACGGCGACGCGGCCGACGCGCAGCCGCTGGCACCGCTTCGGCGCTGAACCGGCCCGCCGCGCACTGCAGCGGTGCTTTTTGTACGCAATTTCCGGCGGCGATTGCGTGCAAACAATGAGCGCACGCTGGCACACGCCTTGCGTAGGTCTGCGGCATGGACGCCATCGCCACGCCATCGCCCGCCGCCATTGAGCTCGTCGCGCTGACCAAGCGCTATGCGCAGGGCGCGCCGGCCGTGGACGCCATCGACCTGCGCATCGCCAGCGGCAGCTACTGCTGCCTGCTCGGGCCTTCGGGCTGCGGCAAGAGCACCACGCTGCGCATGATCGCCGGCCACGAATCGGTGACCGGCGGCGACATCCTGCTGGAGAACCGCAACATCACCGACCTGCCCGCCGCCGCGCGCGGCACGGCCATGATGTTCCAGAGCTTCGCGCTCTTCCCGCACCTGTCGGCGCTGGACAACGTGGCCTTCAGCCTCAAGATGAAAGGCGTGGTCAGGGCCGAGCGCCAGGCCCGCGCGCAGGACCTGCTGGAGCGCGTCTCGCTCGGCCACCTGGCGCAGCGCAAGCCGGGTGAACTCTCGGGCGGCCAGCAGCAGCGCGTGGCGCTGGCCCGCGCGCTCATCACCCAGCCACGTGTGCTGCTGCTGGACGAGCCGCTCTCCGCCCTCGACCCTTTCCTGCGCGTGCAGATGCGCGCCGAGCTGCGCCGCTGGCAGAAGGAGCTGGGCCTGACCTTCATCCACGTCACGCATTCCCAGGAAGAGGCGATGGCGCTGGCCGACACCATGGTGGTGATGAACCAGGGCCGCATCGAGCAGGTCGGCTCGCCACATGCGGTCTACAACGCGCCGGCCACGGAGTTCGTGGCGCGCTTCATGGGCGGCCACAACGTGATCCAGACCGGCGCCGGCAAGGTGGCGGTGCGCAACGACCACCTGCAGATCCAGCCTGCCGCGGCCGAGGCGCCCGCCACCGCCGCGCCCGGCCTGGGCGCCACCGTCACCGACGTCGAGTACCAGGGCACCTACGTGCTGCTCGGCCTGCAGGCGCAGGACGCGGCTGGTGCAAACGGCGTGTCGGTGATGCTGCCCGAAGCCCGCTTCGCCGAACGGCCCTATGCCTTGGGCGAAGACGTGCACCTGTTCTGGGCGCCTCACCAGGCGCATGCACTGCCGGCCTGAAACCTCACGCCCCAGCCCTTTCCTTTTTTTCCAACCGCGCTCGCGCTTCCTCATCCCCCAAGAAGGAGTCCTCGATGTCCGACACGCTCGATCCCCGCACCCCCGGCCTTTCGCGCCGCAGCCTGCTGCAAGGCGGCGCCGGCATGGCCGGCATCCTGGCCACGGGCGCGGCGCCCTTCGTCCATGCGCAGGAGAAGATGGTGCTGCGCTACCTGGGCACCGCGGTGAACCAGGACAAGGCCATCGCCGAGAAGTTCAAGGCCGACACTGGCATCGAGATCCAGTACGTGGCCGTGACCACCGACGACGTGACCAAGCGCGCCGTCACCGCCCCCAACAGCTTCGACCTGATCGACACCGAGTTCTTCTCGCTCAAGAAGATCGTGCCCACCGGCAACCTGAAGGGCATCGACGTCAAGCGGGTGAAGAACGCCGACAAGATCACCTCGCTCTTCACCAAGGGCGAGGTGGCCGGCAAGGCCGTGGGCGACCAGGGCACGGCGCCCAAGAAGGTGATCTTCCTCGAAGGCGAGAAGAGCAAGGTTTTCGCCAAGGCGCCCACACAGTGGATGACGCTGATCCCCACCACCTACAACGCCGACACGCTGGGCATCCGCCCCGACCTGATCAAGCGGCCCATCGGGAGCTGGGCCGAGCTGCTCAACCCCGAGTTCAAGGGCAAGGCCGCGATCCTGAACATCCCCTCCATCGGCATCATGGATGCGGCGATGGTGGTGGAGGCCAAGGGCATCCACAAGTACAAGGACAAGGGCAACATGAGCAAGGCCGAGATCGACCTGACGATCAAGACGCTCATCGAGGCCAAGAAGGCCGGCCAGTTCCGCGCGCTGTGGAAGGACTTCAACGAGTCGGTCAACCTGATGGCCTCGGGCGAGGTGGTGATCCAGTCGATGTGGAGCCCCGCCGTGACGGCCGTGCGCAGCAAGGGCATCGACTGCGTGTTCCAGCCGCTCAAGGAAGGCTACCGCGCCTGGGCCTCGGGCTTCGGCCTGCCGGCCACGCTGTCGGGCAAGAAGCTCGACGCCGCCTACGAGTTCATCAACTGGTTCCTCGACGGCTGGGCCGGTGCGTACCTCAACCGCCAGGGCTACTACAGCGCCGTGCTGGAGACGGCCAAGGCCAAGATGGAGCCCTACGAGTGGGCCTACTGGATGGAAGGCAAGCCGGCCACGCAGGACATCAAGAGCCCGCAGGGCGTGGTGATCGCCAAGGCCGGCAGCGTGCGCGATGGCGGCAGCTACGAGCAGCGCATGGGCGGGATCGCGTGCTGGAACGCGGTGATGGACGAGAACGAGTACATGGTCCGTAAATGGAACGAATTCGTGGCCGCATAAAGGGACCACCCCCGTTGCTTGCTCACTTCGTGTAGCCGCTTCCCCCCTCAAGGGGGCGCACCCAGCGGCCCGGCAAAGCCGGTTCCGCGGGTGCTCCCGCGGCGGCTCGCTGCGCTTGCCGGGGTGGTCGCTCTTGGGGGTTGGAGCGGGCGCGTCGGGGTGGATGCTCTTTCGCCTCGCTTCGCATTGGCTGCTTTGACGCCACCCTGCTTCATCTTTCGCGCTTCGGTGCTTTCTCCACATCCCTGACTGCCATGAGTGCTCCCGCATCCAGCGTCCATGCCCCTGCGCCGATGGAGGGCGGGGTCAAGCCGTGGTGGCAGGCGGCGCCGTTCGCGCTGGTGTTCCTGCTGTTCGTCGTGGTGCCGCTGGTGCTGATCGGCATGGTCAGCCTGTGGGACTTCAACGAGTACGAGCTGATTCCCGCGGTCTCGCTGCGCAACTATCTCGCCATCTTCGAGGGCTGCTCGCACCTCACGGACAACGGCGACCTGTGCGTGACGCTGTCGACCTACCTGTCGACCTTCAAGTTCTGCCTGCTGGTGTGGGCGATCACGCTGCTGCTGGGTTTTTCGGTGGCGTACTTCCTGGCCTTCCATGTCCGCACGCCGGGCATGCAGACGCTGCTGTTCGTTCTGTGCACGGTGCCCTTCTGGACCAGCAACGTGATCCGCATGATCTCGTGGGTGCCGCTGCTGGGCCGCAACGGGCTGGTCAACCAGACGCTGATGGGCCTGGGGCTGGTGCACGAGCCGGTGGAATGGCTGCTGTTCTCCGACTTCTCGGTGGTGCTGGCCTTCGTGCACCTCTACACCATGTTCATGATCGTGCCGATCTTCAACAGCATGATGCGCATCGACCGCAGCCTGCTCGAGGCGGCCGACGACTGCGGCGCCTCGGGCTGGCAGACGCTGTGGAACGTGATCGTGCCGCTGTCGCGCACCGGCATCCTGATCGGATCGATCTTCGTCATCACCATCGTGATGGGCGACTTCGTCACCATCGGCGTGATGGGCGGCCAGCAGATCGCCTCGGTGGGCAAGATCATCCAGGTGCAGACCAGCTACCTGCAGTTCCCGCTGGCGGCGGCCAATGCGGTGATCCTGCTGGCGGTGGTGCTGATGATCATCTGGGCCTTGACGCGGGTGGTGGACATCCGGAAAGAGTTGTGACCCACCCCCGTGGCGCCTTCGGCGCCTCCCCCTCGAGGGGGCGGCACCAGCGGCCCGGCGGAGCCGGTTCCGCGGTGCCACTCGCGAAGACACGCGACGCATCAACGACGGCGACGACATCAATGACAGGAGCGACTTCTTATGCAGGCTCGGGTTTCTGAGGCGCGTGCGCCGGGGTTCTGGCCGCTGGCGGCGGTGTTCGTGCTGTTCGTGCTCTTCCTGTACGGGCCGATGTTCACCATCTTCGTGCTGTCCTTCCAGGGGCCGGAGGGCGGGCTCACCTTTCCGATGCGGGGGGTGTCGCTGCACTGGTTCCGGCAGCTGGCCGAGGGGCTGGGCACGGTGGACATCGGGGCGGCCTTCCGGCGGTCGCTCGCACTGGGCACGGCGGTGATGGCGCTGACGGTGGGGCTGTCGGTGCTGGCGGGGCTGGCCTTCCGCAAGCGGCTGGCGGGCGGGGGCGCGCTGTTCTACGTGAGCATCGCCAGCCTGATCATGCCGTCCATCATCGTGTCGCTGGGCATCGGGCTGCAGTTCCGGCTGATCGACACCGGCCTCAAGTCGGCGCTCGGCGCGCTGGGCGCGGACGGCATGCTCGAAAATTACGGCACTGCGCTCGGCCTGTTCACCTCGGCCCTGGGCGCCCACCTCACCTGGACGCTGCCTTTCGGCCTGCTCATCATGTTCGCCGTGTTCAACCGCTTCAATCCCGCCTACGAGGAAGCCGCCCGCGACCTGGGCGCCACGCCGTGGCAGAGCTTCCGCCATGTGGTGCTGCCGCTGATCGGCCCCTCCATCGTCGGCATCGGCATGTTCGGCTTCACGCTGAGCTGGGACGAGATCGCCCGCACCTCGCAGGCCATCGGCGACGTCAACACCCTGCCGCTGGAGCTGCAGGGCCTGACCTCCACCGTCACCACGCCGGCCATCTATGCGCTGGGCACGGTCACCACCGTGGTGTCGCTGGGCGTGATGGGCCTCACCGTGGGCCTGGCGCTGCTGCTGCGCCGCCGCCAGACGCCGGGCCGCCGATGACGACGGAGGACAGCGGCCCCGCGCCGGGCACGGCGCTGACCGAGGCACAGATGTACGAGCGCATCGTCTCGGCCATCCTCGACCACAAGCTGCCGCCCGGCACCAAGCTGGTGGAAGACAAACTGGCCAGCGCCTTCGGCGTCTCGCGCACGCGCATCCGGCCGGTGCTGGTGCGCCTGGCCAACGAGCAGGTGGTCACGCTCACGCCCAACCGCGGCGCCACCATCGCCGAGCCCACCCAGGAAGAGGCGCGCGAGGTCTTCGGCGCCCGCCGGCTGATCGAGCCGACGCTGGTCGAGCTGTTCGTGGCCCGCGCCAGCGATGCCGACGTGCAGCGCCTGCGCGCCTCGGCCGAGGCGGAGGAGACGGCCCGCACCAGCGGCGACATGCGCCGCGCGATCCGGCTGGCGGGCGACTTCCACCTGGCCATCGCCGAGCGCTCGGGCAACCAGACGCTGGGCCGCATCCTGCGCGAGCTGATCTCGCGCACCTCGCTGATCCTGATGACCTACAGCTCGGCCCATGCCGACGAGCGCGAGGAGGCCACGGCCTGCGGCTGCCGCGAGCACCGCGCGCTGATCGACGCCATCCGCCTGCGCGATGCGCCGGAGGCGGCCCGGCGCATGCACGAGCACCTGACGCGGCTGGAGTCGCAGCTGGCCTTCGATTCGCGGCCGGAGACGGCCGGCGACCTGGCGCGGCTGCTGGGCGTGGTGGGCTGAGACGTCCCGACGGCCTGCGCCGGGCCTGTCCTGCAGGCTCAGCCCGAACGGTGTGAAATCAATTGACCCGCATCGGTAGACCGGGCGCGGCCGCACGTCGCCGCAGCCACAACGCGCGCACCATGATGCCGACCACCGCCAGGTTGGCCGTCAGCGTGACCATGTCCAGCCAGTGCATGTGACGCACCAGCGCCAGCACCTCGAAGGGCAGGTAGATCGCGCCGCTGAGGGCGCCCAGCCACTCGGCCCAGGCCCGCTCGCGGAACAGGCCGTAGGCCTCGGTGAAGCGCACCAGCGCATAGGCCGCCGCCCCGGCCGACAGCAGCGCCAGCCGGCCGTTCTGCAGATGGGCCGCGAAGTCGATGAAGACCTGCGGCTCGTGCGAGGCGGGGTTGAGGTGCAGGTGGTGCACCAGGTGCTCGGCCACCGTGCGCAGGTCCCTGTGCAGCAGCAGGAGCAACCCCGAGGCCGCCGCAACGGCGAGCACGCCCTTGAAGGCTTCGATGAGGGCGACCAGCCGGATGGCGCGGGCGGAGCGGGAGTGCATCGCGGGATGATCGCACGGGCCACCGTCGCTGCCGGGTCAGCGCGTGCCGGCTCTCTCAGGCGTGGGGCCAGCGGTTGAAGGCCGGCAGGGCCTCCGCCTCCGCCGAGAAGGCCGTCTGCATCGGAAAGTCCGAGGGCGCCAGCACGCCCGGCAGCAACTGCTGCGTGAAATGCCAGCTGACGGCAATGGCGATGCCGGCATGGCCAGGGGTGCCGGCGCGCGCGCCGCCCGGCACGGGCGCGCGGCGCATCTCGGCCTCCAGCAGCTGCCAGGCCGTGCGCATCTGGCCCGTCACGCGCTCCGACCAGGGCGCATGTTGCCGCTCGGCCGGACGCAGTTCGCGCTCGTAGACGGCCTGCACCGCCTTCTCGCAGGCGGCCAGGGCCAGGCCGGTCAGGCGCAGGGCCCGCACGCGGTCGGCGGCATCGGCCGGCCACAGGCTTCGGCCGGGTGTGGCGATGTGTTCCGCGTGTATCAGGATCAGGGTCGAATCCATCAGCGCCTGGCCGTCGTCCAGCACCAGCGTGGGTGCCTTCACCACCGGGTTGTGGCGGCGGAATTCGTCCATCTGCCGGAAGACCGAGATGGGCTTCGATTCGAAGGGCAGGCCCAGCAGCTCCAGGGCGATGGCGGTGCGCCGGACATAGGGCGAGTCCAGCATGCCGATCAGTTGCATCATTTCAGTTTCCCTTTCAAGACGCCGGCGGGCATGATCACCGGCACCCCGCAATCTACCGGCGGGCGCCCCGGAGCACCATCGACTTGTTCTCCGTGAATCCGTTAGTTTTCCTTTGATGATGAGCCTTGCGATGAGCGATCTGCCACCCCTGCAGGCCCTGCGCTGCTTCGAGGCCGTGGCCCGGCTCGGCAGCGTCACGCGCGCGGCCGAGGCGCTGCACGTGACCCATTCGGCCGTGAGCCAGCAGCTGCGCCAGCTGGAGGCGCTGCTGGGCCTGGCCCTGTTCGAGCGCGTGGGCCGAGGCCTGCGGCTGTCGGAGAACGGCCGCCTGTACGCCCTGCAGGTGCGCGCCGCGCTGGGCGACATCGCGCAGGCCACGCGCGTGCTGCGGGTGCGCCCGCGCGAGGGCGAGCTGGTGGTGTCGGTGATTCCGTCGTTCGGCCTGCACTGGCTGCTGCCGCGGCTGCCGCGCTTCTCGCTGCGCCATCCGGACGAGCGCGTCCGGCTGCAGGCGGGCCTTGATGTCCAGGACCTGCTGCGCCAGGGCGGCGCCGACGTCGCCATCCGCATGGGCCATGGCCCGTGGGAGGGCCTGAGCCAGCAGCGCCTGTTCGACGACCAACTGCTGATGGTGGCCGCACCGCATTTCCGCGGTGGCCGGCTTCCAGCCACGCCCGCGGAGGTACTGGGCTGCCCACCGGTGCGTTCTGCCGAATCGTGGTCCCCCTGGTGCGAGGCCGTGGGCCTGCCCGAGCCGCCGCCGCTGGCCGGCCTGTGGATCAACGACTCCAACCTCACGATCGAGGCCGTGCGCCTGGGCCAGGGCGTGGCGCTGGAAAGGCTGAGCATCGTGCACGGGCTGCTGCAGCGCGGCGAGCTGGTGGCGCTCACGGAGGTCCGTGTGCCCTATCCCTATCCCTACTGGCTGGTGTGGCCGACGACTGGCGCGCGCCGGGCGCCGCCCGCGGCCTTCGCAGCCTGGCTGGCAGAGGAGGTGACCGCCTACCAGGCCGAGCTGGCCGATCTGCCCGGCGGCGGCGTCATTCCGCCGGTGCGTCCGAGGTGAAGACGGTGAGCACGCCGGTGTAGCCGTACAGGTGATGCCCGGCGATCTCGCCGCCCGCGAAGAAGCCGGTCAGCGGCACATCGCCCAGCGCATGCCGCAGGATCTGCAACTCGGCGTTGGGCGCGCCGAAGTGCGGCCCGCCGCGGCCCACGCAGCTGATGTAGACCGCGCCCGCGATGCGGCGCGCCGGGTGTGGCGAGGCATCCGTCTCCGACAGGGCCAGTGCCTGCGCGGTGGCCAGGCTCTGCTCCTGGGGCTCCAGGCTTTCGCGGATCTCGGCGCAGATGCGCATCAGGTCCGCCCGCGCAGCCTGGGCGTTGCGGCGGCAGAAGCTCATGCGCATGCCGGCCTCGGCCCGGTCGGCGATGGCGACGGCGCGGCGCTTGGGGTCCAGCCCGATGATGTGGCGCACCCGCGCCTGCGGCCCCAGGTCGCCGGTGACGCGCACGCCGTCCGTGCCCGCGGCCGACAGGCCCACCAGCGTGGCACGCACCGTGTCGATGGCCTGCTGAGGATCGCGCTCAAGCGAGATATCCAGGTCTTCCAGCAGCACGTCCAGTGCCGGTCGGCCGTCCAGGGTGAGCAGCAGGTTGTCGTCGGCGCCGGTGATCTCGCGCTGGCGCGAGACCGGCTGGCAGCCCTGCGTGACCTGCGTGGCCAGTTCCACGCCCGGCCCGAAGGCCACGCCCGACAGCCCGCCCTCGAACACCCCGCGCGTGGCGCCCTGCCCGGCCACGGTGCCATTGCCGCCCAGCGCGAACTGCAGCGCGCCAGCGCGGCCCGAGGCCAGGCCGCCGAAGAGCAGGCCGTCGTCGGTGCGTCCGGCGATCTCGGCGATCAGCTCGGGCAGCTCCAGCGTCTGCGGATCGGCATGCACCAGTGCGCAGCGGGCGCTGAACCCCGCATTGGGCCCGTCGCCGGGCGCATGGCCCGAGGCCGCCAGCGGTGCCACGCCCGAGAACACGCGGTACTGGTCGGCCGGCACGCCCAGCAGCATCACACCGATGGCCGGCTCGTCGATGTACTCGGCCGCATTGGCGACGATGCCGGCCGCCACGGCACCGGCCCAGTCGCTCACGTCGGGCAACTCGGCCGCGAGCAGGTCCAGGATGTCGGCCGCCTCGGCGGTGTAGTGGTCGGTGACGTACAGCAGCCCGAGCGAGGGCGCCGATTCGTAGGCAGGCAGCGCCATCTGGGCTCGCAATTGCGCCAGCACCAGGCCGGCGGCCATGCGCCAGTCGGGATGGGTGGCGTGGCCGGTGGGAAAGAGCTTCATCCGGTGCTCCGGTTGCCGCCGCTGCGGCGGGCGCCGGTGGCGCTGGAGGCGGCTGCGGCCGGCTTCTTGCCTGCAGTGGACCGGGGGGCCACCGGTTTCTTGCGAGCGGCCGTCTTGCGGGCAGAGGCCTTCTTGGCCGGCGCCTTGCGGCCGGCCGGCTTGGCGGCGGCGGCAGCCTCGGGCATCGTGCCCGGCGCCATCGGCATCTGCATGGCCGAAGCCTCCTTGATCGCATGGCTGGCGATCTGCTGGAACTGCTGGGTGAGCGAGCCCCACCACTGCAGCGGGTCGATCACACCGGGCGCAGCAGCAGGCGCCTCGGCCTGCGCATCCGGGGTCTGGGCAGCAGGTTCGGGGGCCGGCTCGGACGCGCCCGCTTCCTCGCGCGGGGCCGGTGCTGCGGCCGTAGCCGCCTGCGCGGCATCGCGCACGGCCTCGGCCGCGCGGGTGGTCGAATCGGCGAAGGCCTGGGCGAGGTCTTCCATGCGGACGTTCATGCCGCGCAGGGTCGAGAGCGTCATGCGCTGCACCTCCAGCGCCTGGATGGTGGCCTTGAGCGCATGGCCGTTCTGCTCCAGCCAGTACTGCACGGCCTTGAGCTCCTGGATGCGCTTGTCGATCTCCTCCACGCTGAGCGTGGGCGCGACCCAGCTGGACATGCCGCCCATCCCGGGCATGGTGCCCGCCGTGGCGGCCCCGCCAGCGGCAAGGTTACGCAGGAAGTCGAAGCCCGGCACGAACTGGGCGAAGCTGAAGGGGGGCGGGCTGGCATCGGACATGGGTGTCTCCTGGCGGGGCATTCGATGGCGGATCGGGCGCGCACTGTGGCGGCATCGCGGGTCACCGCTGGAGCGGGCGACCGGCGTGCCAGCTTACCCGAGCAGGCAACGTGCGCGACGTCGGCCGATCAACCCAACTGCGCCGGATTGAGCCGCCAGACGGTGGTCATCAAGGCACCGGCGAAGCCCAGCCAGGCCACATAGGGCAACAGCAGCGCGCCTGCCAGCGCCGAGCGGCGCCAGAACGCGACTAGCGTGGCCAGCACCAGCACCAGCAGCACCACCTGCACCGCCAACGATGCGGCACCCAGGTGCCAGACGAAGAAGAACCAACTCCACGAGGCATTCACCGCCAGCTGGACCACGAACAGGCTGAGTGCGCCAGGCGCCGCCGCCCAGCCGCCGCGTCGCCAGACGAGCCAGGCCGAGATGGCCATGAGGGTGTAGAGCGCACTCCACACCGGGCCGAACAACCAGGCCGGCGGCGCCCAGTCGGGTCGCGTGAGTTCGCCGTAGAAGCCCGCCGCGTTGGCGGAGGCCAGCCCGCCGACACCGGCCGCTGCGAAGCACAGCAGCAGCCAGCCGATCAAACCGAGCACCTGCCGCCCCTTGGAGGAAGGCTGCGCGGTCATGGAAAGAGAAGTGGCATTCATGGCTTGGACCTCCGAACGGATGTTGACGCCGCGCCTGCCCGCGGCAGGTGGGACGCCACCGTTTCCTTACGCCAGTGCCCCGGCCCCGGATCAGTCGCCGCCTTCGCCTTCGGTACGTGCGGGCTCGGCAAGCGGCCGGCCGCCGGGTGGCACCACTTCCTGCTCGATGGCGCCGAAGACCGAGCGGCCGTCCAGGCCCTTCATCTCGATGCGCACCGTGTCGCCGAACTGCATGAAGCCGGTGCGCGGGGTGCCGTCCTGCAGCGTCTCCATGCAGCGCTTCTCGGCGATGCAGGCATAGCCGCGCGGCCAATCCATCCGGCCGGCCGCGTCTTCCACGCCGGGGTTGCTGACCGTTCCGCTGCCGACGATGCTGCCGGCGCGCACGCGACGGGTGACGGCCAGGTGCGAGATCAGCTGGCCGAAGTGGAAATGCATGTCCGGCCCGGCCTCGCACAGGCCCACGGTGCGGCCGTTCCAGGCCACCTGCAGCGTGAGGTGAACCCGCCCGCCACGCCAGGCCTCGCCCAGCTCGTCGGGCGTCACCGCCACGGGACTGAAGGCGGTGGCGGGCTTGCCCTGCACGAAGCCGAAACCCTGGGCCAGCTCGGCCGGGATTACGTTGCGCAGCGAGACGTCGTTGACCAGCATGAGCAGGCGCACACCGTCCAGCGCCTGCTCGGGCGAGGTGCCCATGCGCACGTCGCCGGTGATGACGGCCACTTCGGCCTCGAAGTCGATGCCCATAGCCTCGCTGGGCACCACGATGTCGTCGCAGGGGCCCAGCAGGTCGTCGCTGCCGCCCTGGTACATGAGCGGGTCGCTGCGCAGGCTGGCCGGCATCTCGGCGCCGCGGGCCCGGCGCACCAGCTCCACATGGTTGAGGTAGGCCGAGCCATCGGCCCACTGGTAGGCGCGCGGCAGCGGCGCCATGCACTGGGCCGGATCGAAAGGAAAGGCATGCCGCGCGCGGCCGCTGTTGAGCAGGTCGTAAAGGTCCTGCAGCTGCGGGCTCATGAAGCCCCAGTCGTCCAGCACCTGCTGCAGGCGGTGGGCGATGCCGGTGGCGTAATGGGCCTGCGTCAGGTCGCGCGAGACGACGACCAGCTGGCCGTCGCGCGAGCCGTCCTTGAGGGTGGCGAGTTTCATGAGGCGTGAAGGGGCTGCGGCATGTGACCGGTGGGCGGCCGCACGCGCTGACTAAACTCATCGGGATGCCGTTTCCCATCGCCGCGCCGTGTGCCTGCTGCTCACGGGCCGTGCGATCGGCGAGGGCCATTCCCCAGGACGGGGCAGTGTAGCCAGCCCCTGTCCGTCTCCACCGCCCATGACCTCGAGCGCCGCCCCCCTTGACGCCGCCCCGGTGCGCCGCCCGCACTGGCGCGCGCTGGTGCTGCTGGCCTTGGGGGTCGCCATGGCGCATGTGCTGCTGCTGGGCCTGCTGCCGGTGGGCAGCGAGCCGCCACCGCTGCCCTTGGCGCACAGCTTCAGCACGCGCGAGGTGGTGATCGCGCCGCCCGCCCCGGCGGCGGCCCCTGCACCAGCGCGTGCAGCGCCACATGCCGCGCCACGGCCGCCGGTACACCGCACGGCGCCGGCGGTGGCGCCCCAGCCGGAGGCCGAGCCCGACCCACCCGCGCCTGCCATCGCGCCGGTGGAGGTCGCCGCCGCGCCCCAGCCGCCCGCCTCGGCGCCCGCGCCGCAGGCCGCGGCGTCCGAGCCCGCCGGCGTGGCCGCCGCCGTCGACGCCAGCGGACCGCCGAGTGGCGGCCAGGCCGCATCTGCGGCTGGCGACGGCACGGGCGGCGGCACGACCCCGGGCGAAGCCACGCCCATGGCCGGCGCCACGGTGCCGCTGCAGTTGCCGGGCTCGGTGAAGCTCGACTTCGACGCCACGGGCCAGCAGGGCATGCAGCCCATGTCGGGCGTGTTCGGCGAACTCACCTGGCTGCAGGACGGCGACCGCTACAACGCGCGGCTCTCGCTCAAGGTGCTGTTCCGCACCATCCGGGCGCAGACCAGCGAGGGCCGCATCGGCCCGCAGGGCATCGCGCCCGAGCGCTTCTCGGACCGCCGCCGCAGCGAGGTGGCCACGCATTTCGTGCGGGACACCGGCGAGATCGTCTTCAGCAGCGCCAACACCCGCGTGCCGCTGCAGCCGGGCGCGCAGGACCGGCTGAGCATCCTGATGCAGCTGACGGCGCTGGTGGGCGGCGACCCGACGCGCTACACGGCGGGCCGCACGATCAGCCTGCAGGTGGCGGGGCCGCGCGATGCCGACGTGTGGACCTTCCGCGCCGAAGGCGACGAGCGCGTCGCCACGCCCTCCGGCGAGCATGTGGCGCGCCGCCTGGTGCGCATGCCCCGGCGCGATTACGACCAGAAGATCGAGGTCTGGCTCGCCGCCGATCTCGGCTGGCTGCCGGTGCGCATCCGCCAGACCGAGGCCAACGGCGACTTCGCCGATCTGCAGCTGCGCAGCGCCGACAAGGCGCGCTGAGATGCGCCGCCGCAACAGCGGCGCACTGCAGGAGACCCTTTGCGGACGGGCCCGCGATGCGCCGCGTACATTAGGGCGGCGCATTGGCCCACACGAGGTCGGCAGCTCTTGAATCTGGCGCATTGATTGCTAAATACATGACCATGTCCCTCATCGACTCTCTGAAGCACCCCGCCATGCACATGCTTTACGACTCCGACAGCTTCGTCGTCGTCCACGTGCAGCCGGAGGAGGGCAGCCGCCCCGCCGGCAGCCATCCGATGCTGTCGCGCGACGGCTTCGAGATCGTGGACAAGCGTTCCGGCAAGGAGGTCTACCTCGACGGCTCCTGGGCCGAGCTGTTCCAGCAGCAGATTGCCGCCTGGCAGGAGAACACCCCCACGCAGGAAGAGGTGGAGGACACCCTCGAAGGCTATGCCGAGCTGGCGCAGAACCCGGTGCTGATGCACTGAGGCTTGCCCTCTTCGAACGCCGCCGGCTCACGCCGGAAGCGTCAGCATGACAAAGGCCCGCATCGCGGGCCTTTTGCTTTTCCGGCTTCGGCCTCAGCGCCGCCTGTAGAGCCGCTCGAACAGCGGTCCGGTCAGGAGTAGCACGGCCACCAGCCGGCAGACCTGGAAGGCCGTCACCACCGGCACGCCCAGCTGCAGCACCTTGGCCGTGATCGACATCTCCGCGATGCCGCCCGGCGAAGTGCCCAGCAGCAGCGTGGTCCAGCGCAGGCCGGTGGCCCAGGCCAGCACCTCCGCAAACAGGGCGCAGGCGCCGATCATGGCCACGGTGCCCACCGCCACCGAGGCCAACCAGCGCGGCGCCGTGTGCACGAACTCGCGCGAGAAGCGCACGCCCAGGCTCACGGCGATCACCAGCTGCGCCGCATTCGACAGCCACTGCGGCACAGCGGAGGGCGTGATCCCGTTCATCGAGATGCCCGCCGTGACCAGCAGCGGTCCCAGGAACCAGGGGTTGGCTCTGCCCAGCCGCCGCATCAGCCAGGCCCCCGCGGCGGTGGCCACCGCCATCAGCGCGAAGCCGCCCCAGCGCACCTCGCGCAACGCGGCGGGCACGCTGTCCAGCCCATGCAGGCCCGCCCATTGCAGGCCGAAGGGAATGCTGACCGTCACGATCACCAGCCGCAGGCTGTGGGCGGCGGCCACCAGATCGGTGCGCGCGCCGGCCCGCTCGGACAGCAATGTCATCTCTGAAGCGCCACCGATGGCGCCTGCAAAGTAAGTGGTGGCTCTCAGCGTCCGCGGCGGCAGCTGGGGCATGTGGCGCGCATGGAGCCGGTCCAGGCAGAGGCCGAACCCCGTCCCGAGCGCCAGGGCCCAGGCGATGGCCAGGGCGATGGCCCACCAGAGACTGGCCACCAGCGCCGTCACCTCGGGCGTGAAGTACAGGCCCAGCGCCGCGCCGATGGTCCACTGGCCGCCGTTGCGCAGCGGCGCCCAGCTCGCGGTCGGCAAGCCGGCCACCGAGGCCAGCGACACGGCCAGAATGGGCCCGATCATCCAGGGCAAGGGCGTGTGCAGCAGAAGGCACAGCCCCGCGGCTGCCAGGGCCAGCAGCAACGTGCCCAGCACGCGCAGGACATAGGGAGGGGGACGCCGGACGGCGGCAGCGGAAGACGGCACGGGGGGCGAAGAACGGAAGAAGACGCGGAAGAAGCGAATCGCGCGGACAGGCAGGCCGCCGGCGGCGCGCCTAGTATCCGCGGCATGATGTCTCCCCTGCCCCTGCTCTGCCGCTGTGCGGCGCTGTCGATGGCGGCCGCGCTGGTCGCGGGCTGCGCCGGCACTGCGGCGGACGCGCCCGACGCCCCGCTCTCCCGCCGCCTGGATGCCCTGCTGCCCACGCAGGTGCTGATCCTCGGCGAGCAGCACGATGTCGACGCCCACCACGCGCTGGAGCGCGAGACGGTGCAGCAGCTCGCCGCCCGCCAGCGCCTGGCCGCCGTCGCACTGGAGATGGCCGACAGCGGCCGCAGCACCGCCGCGCTGCCGCCGACCGCCACCGAGGGGCAGGCCAGCGCCGCCCTGGCCTGGAACGAACGCGCATGGCCCTGGTCTGCCTACGGCCCCGTGGTGATGGCCGCCGTGGGCGCGGGCGTGCCGGTGCTTGGCGCCAACCTCCCCCGCGCCCGCATGAGGGATGCGATGGCCGACGTCTCGCTCGACGCCCAGCTGCCGCCGCCCGCTTGGCAGGCCCAGGTGGCCGCCGTTCGAGACGGTCACTGCGGCCTGCTGCCCGACTCACAGATGCAACCCATGACCCGCATCCAGGTCGCGCGCGACCGCGAGATGGCGCGCACCGTGGCGCAGGCCGCACAAGCCGCCGGGCCGGGCCGGGTGGTGCTGCTCGTCACCGGCGCCGGCCATGCCGACCCGGCGCTGGGTGTTCCCCAGCACCTGCCCACCGACATGAAAGTCCGCAGCGTGCGCATGGCCGCTGGCGGCGCGGGTGCCGAGCGCCAGCGCTTCGACGCCCTGTGGGCCACGCCCGCCGTGCCGCCCAAGGACTACTGCGCCGAGCTGCGCAAGCCCGCTGCGCCGGCCAGACCCTGAGGACGACGCCGGGGCCGCTCAGCGCCCACCCTCGCCCACGTAGGGAATGGCGTGCTCCACCGTGTCCCAGATGAAGCGGCCCGAGGGGCTCTGCTGCTCCTCGACGATGTGCGCCACCAGCCCGGCCGCGCGGGAGATGACGGCAAAGCCGCGCATCACGCCCGTGGGCACGCCGATCTCGCCCAGCAGCGCGGCCACCGCGCCCGTGGCGTTGATGGTGATCGGCCGGCCCGCGGCGGCATCGACGGCGGAGGACAACAGCTCCAGCGCCTGGATGTGGCGGCCGGCCAATTCAGGCTCGGCGCGGCCGAGTTCCAGCAGCTTGTAGGCGCGCGGGTCCACCGGCTTGTGCAGGTGGTGGCCGAAGCCGGGCACCGCACTCTTCTGCGCCTTGTGGTGCTGCGCGATGGCGGCGGCCTCGGCCTGTGGATCGTCCGCCGCCATGATGCGGTCGAGCAGGCGCGAGCAGTTCTCCATGGTGCCCACGAAGGAGCTGCCCACCGCCAGCAGGCCGGCGCTGACGGCGCCCTGCAGGTTCTCGGGCGCGCTCATGTAGATCAGCCGCGTGGCGATGGCGCTGGGCGTGAGGCCGTGCTCCATCAGCACGATCAGCACCACGTCGGTGATGCGCATGTCCACCGGGCGCGGCGTGCGGCCGAGGATCTGCATCAGCATCACCTCGGTGAAGGTCTTCTGGCCCATCAGGTCCTGCACCAGGTCCGCGTCGCGGTAGTGCAGGCTGGTGAGGGTGTGGGTGCACAGGCGGGTGACGGGGGTGGCGTTCTTGTCGGTCATCGGTGTCTCCGTTCGAAGGTCAGGCGGTGGCGGCCAGGGCGGCGTCGCGCACCGCGTTCTTGAGCACCTTGCCCACCGGCGAGCGCGGCAGGCTGGCATGGAAGTGGATGCGCTTGGGCGTCTGCACCGGCCCCAGGCGCTCGCGCACGAAGGCGATCAGCTCGGCCTCGCCCACGTCGGCGCCGGGGCGCAGTTGCACCCCGGCCTGCACCGTCTCGCCCCACTTGTCGTCGGGCAGGCCGAACACGGCGCATTCGTGCACGGCCGGGTGCTGGCCCAGGGCGTTCTCCACGTCCACCGGGTAGACGTTGAAGCCGCCGGTGATGACCATGTCCTTGAGCCGGTCCTTGAGGAAGAGGTAGCCGCGCTCGTCGATCAGCCCGCGGTCGCCGGTGTGCAGCCAGCCGCCCACCAGCGTCTCGTCGGTCTTCTCGGGCAGGCGCCAGTAGCCGGTCATCAGCAGGTCGCCGCGGGCCACCACCTCGCCCACCTCGCCGGGCGGCAGCAGGCGACCATCGGGCGCCATGATGGCCACGTCGCTGAACCAGGTGGTGCGGCCGACGGCGGGCCAGTTGCGCGGGTCGTCGAAGTCCTCGGGCCGCATCACGGTGAGGATCTGCGGCGCCTCGGTCTGGCCGTAGGTGGTGCCCAGCACCGGGCCGAAGAAGTCGCGCACCTGGCGGATCTTCTCGGGCGGCATGGGCGCGCCGCCGTAGATCAGGCGGCGCAGCTGCGGGAAGTCCTCGCGGCTCGCATCCGGCAGCGCCATCAGCATGTAGACGAGCGTGGGCGGCATGAAGCAGACAGTGCCGCCGCGCTCGCGGAAGGCGGTGCGCACGGCCTCGGCACCGGCGCCCGCCAGCAGCACATGGCAGCCGCCCTGCGCCAGGATGGGCAGCAGGTAGGTCGAGGTGCCGTGGGTGATGGGCGCGGCCACCACGTAGCGCTCGTGCTCGTCGAAGCCCCAGGCCTGGATCTGGTTGGCGATGGTGGCCATCCAGGCGCGGTAGGGCTGCATCACGCCCTTGGGCAGGCCGGTGGTGCCGCCGGTGAACTTGATGGCCTGCGTGGCGTCGGCCGGCAGCGCCAGGCGCGGCGGCAGCGCGCCCGCATGGGCCTGTTCCAGCGCCCGCAGCGTCGTGGCGCTGGCGGGCGGCACCGCATCGCCCGTCAGCACGCGGGCACCCGGCGCGCCGTCCAGCAGCTCGGCATGGGCCTCGTCCAGCACCAGGATGGAGGGCTTGGTCGCGTCCACGATGCGCCGGATCTCCGGCCGCGTGCTCTTGGGGTTGAGCGGCACCCACACCTTGCCGCAGGCCAGCACGGCCAGCAGCGCGGCGATGTGGTCCGCGCTGTTGGCGGCGCAGAGGCCGACGCGGCTCTGGGGCGCCGGGTCCAGCGCCATCAGGCCGGCGGCCAGGGCGGCGACGCGGGCGGCCAGCGCGTCGTAGCGCACGAGGCCCTCGGGCGCGTCGATGGCGATGCGCGCGGGCCAGCGCTGGGCGGCCCGCCAGAAGAAGTCGATGGGGTACATGGTCAGGAAGGAAAGCGGCCCGCTCGGGCGTGATGCAGGGCGCGGCGGCGGGGTGCGCGCGCCGCACCTGCGCTTACTGGGCGCTGGCGCCCGAGGCCTTGACGACCTCGCGCCAGCGCTGGATCTCGGAGGCGGCGAAGGCGCGCGCCTGCTCGGGGGTGCCGCCGGCGGGCGTGGCCGCCAGGTCCTGCAGCCGCTGGCGCACGTCGGGCGCGGCCAGCACCTTGGCCAGGGCGGCATTGAGCCGGTCGATCACCGGCCGCGGCGTGCCGGCCGGCGCAGCCAGGGCGAACCAGGACTGCACGTCGAAGCCCGCGTAGCCCGACTCGGCCAGCGTGGGCACGTCGGGCAGTTGCGGCAGGCGCTGGGCGCTGGTGACCGCGATGGCGCGCAGCTTGCCGGCCTGCACATGCGGCAGCGACGAGGGCGCGTTGTCAAACATCGAGTCGACCTGGCCGCCCATCAGGTCGGTGATGGCCGGCGCGCTGCCCTTGTAGGGCACGTGCAGCATGTTGAGACCCGACTGCATCTTGAACATCTCGCCCGACAGGTGGATGGACGAGCCGGCACCGGACGAGGCGAAGGTGAGGCCCTCCTTCGACGCCTTGGCCTGACGCACGTAGTCGGCCACCGAGCGGATCGGCAGCTTGGGATTGACCACCAGGATGTTGGGGATCTTGGCCATCAGGCCCGCCAGCTCGAAGTCCTTCACGGGGTCGTAACCCAGCCTGGGATAGAGCGAGGCGTTGATGGTGTTGGCGATGGTGTAGACGTAGAGCGTGTAGCCGTCGGGCGCGGCGCGGGCCACGATCTCGGCGCCCAGGTTGCTGTTGGCGCCAGCGCGGTTGTCCACCAGCATGGGCTGGCCCAGCTGCTCGCCCATCTTCACGGCCACCAGGCGTGCCACCACGTCGGTGGCGCCGCCGGCCGCATAGCCCACGACGAGGCGGATCGGCCGGCTGGGCCAGGCCTCCGGCTGGGCGGCGGCGGGCAGCGCCGACGCGCCCATCGCCACGGCGACGGCCAGCGCGGCCATGCTGAAGAAGCGGCGACCCGCACGCTGCGGGCGCAGCGCAGGCACGGCCGAGGTGCGGAAAGGAAAGGCAGGCATGTAGGTGTCTCCGTGATGTTCGAATGCCCAGGCCTGCGGGCGCGGCGCATGGGGCGCGGCACACTGCAGGCTTCTGGATGGGCGGATTCTTGGAGATGACCTCCCGAAACACGAACGAAAACGTCCGGCAGCCGGACGATCCCGCCGAGGCCACGGAAGACCCCGGCAGCCGCACCCTGCGCCGCGGCCTGCAGATCCTGGACGCGGTGATGGCCCGGCCCGAGGGCCTGCGGGTGGTCGACCTGTGCCGCGCCACCGGCCTGGAGCGGGCGCCGGTCTACCGGCTGCTGGCCACGCTGAAGGAAGGCGGCCATGTGGCGCAGCGCGGCCGCTTCCTCTACGTGCCGGGCCCGCGCTGGGGCGCGCTGCAGCCCGCCGTCCGCCAGCCCAACATGGCGGTGCAGCTGCAGCCGGTGCTCGAACGCGTGAGCCGCGCCTGCGGCGATGCGGCCTTCGCCATCGTGCGCGAGGGCGCGGCCTCGCACTGCATCGCGCGGCAGGTGGGCACGCACCCGGTGCAGGTGCTGGTGATCCAGGTGGGCACGCGCCAGCCGCTGGGCGTGGGCGCAGCCGGGCTGGCGTTGCTGGCCGCCCTGCCCGATGCGCAGGTGGACGAGGTGATCGCCGCCAATGCCGCGCAGCTGCCGCGCTACGGCGGCATGACGCCCGAGCGGCTGCGCATCCTGGTGCGGGCCACGCGCGAGCGCGGCTGGTCGGTCATCGGCAACCATGCCACGCGCAATGTGCTGGCCGTGGGCATGGCGGTGCGCAACGCGCGCGGCGAGGCGGTGGCGGGCATCAGCGTCGCCTCCACGCTGGAGCGCATGCCGCGCCAGCGGCAGGAACTGATCGCCGGCAACTGCCGGGCTGCGCTGGCCGCCCTGCCGCCGGGCGAGCTCTGAGCCCTGGAGCGCCCGCCGACACCCCGCCGCGCGCGCTGCGACAATCCGCCCCCTCATGAGCGCGTACATCCTGACCCTTTCCTGCCCGGACCGCCGCGGCATCGTGCATGCCGTCTCGGGCTTCCTGATGGAGCGGGGCGGCAACATCGAAGAGGCCGCCCAGTACAACGACCATGGCACGGGCCTGTTCTTCATGCGCGTGCGCTTCGCCTGCGAGGGCGTGCCCGAGGCCGAGCTGCGCAGCCAGCTGGCCTCGCTGGCCGACGGCTTCGGCATGGCCTGGAAGCTGCACGCCGCCCAGCAGCCGATGAAGACCGTGCTGCTGGTCAGCAAGGAAGGTCACTGCCTCAACGACCTGCTGTTCCGCTGGAAGAGCGGCCTGCTGCCGGTGGACATCCGCGCCATCATCAGCAACCACCGCGACTTCTACCAGCTGGCCGCCAGCTACAACGTGCCCTTCCACCACATCCCGGTGACCGCCGCTACCAAGGCCCAGGCCGAGGCCAAGCAGCTGGAGATCATCGAGGCCGAGGGCGCCGACCTGGTGGTGCTGGCGCGCTACATGCAGATCCTGTCGAACGAGATGTGCGGCCGGCTGGCCGGCCGGGCCATCAACATCCACCACAGCTTCCTGCCGAGCTTCAAGGGCGCCAAGCCCTACTATCAGGCCCACGACCGCGGCGTGAAGCTGATCGGCGCCACCGCCCACTACGTGACGGCCGACCTGGACGAAGGCCCCATCATCGAGCAGGACGTGGCCCGCGCCGACCACACCGACACCGTCGAGGACCTCACGGCCCGCGGCCGCGACACCGAAAGCCTGGTGCTGGCCCGCGCCGTCAAGTGGCACAGCGAGCACCGCGTGCTGCTCAACGGCCACCGCACGGTGATCTTCCGCTAGCCCTTCTCATCGCGAGCCCCGCCATGAACGCTCCCGCCACCTCCGCCCAGCATTCGAACTTCCAGCGCGCGGAACGACAGGCCCAGGTGGTGCGAGCCCTGGGCGCCCTGCTGCCGGCGCATGCACTGCTGTGGCAGGACGAGGACACCACGCCCTACGAATGCGACGGCCTGACCGCCTACCGCCAGCGCCCGCTGGTGGTGGCGCTGCCCGAGACCGAGGCCCAGGTGCAGGCGGTACTTCGAACCTGCCATGGCCTGGGCGTGCCGGTGGTGGCGCGCGGCGCGGGCACGGGCCTCTCGGGCGGCGCGATGCCGCACGGCGAGGGCGTGACGCTGTCGCTGGCCCGCTTCAACCAGATCCTGAAAGTCGACCCCGTCGCCCGCACCGCTACCGTGCAGTGCGGCGTGCGCAACCTGGCCATCAGCGAGGCCGCCGCGCCCTACGGCCTGTATTACGCGCCCGACCCCTCCAGCCAGATCGCCTGCACCATTGGCGGCAACGTGGCCGAGAACTCCGGCGGCGTGCACTGCCTCAAGTACGGCCTGACGCTGCACAACGTGCTGCGGGTGCGCGGCTTCCTGGCCGACGGCGAGCAGGTGGAGTTCGGTGGCGAGGCGCTGGACGCGCCAGGCCTGGACCTGCTGCCGCTGGTCGTCGGCAGCGAGGGCATGCTGGCCGTGACGCTCGAAGTCACCGTCAGGCTCGTGCCCAAGCCGCAGCTGGCGCGCTGCATCATGGCCAGCTTCGACGACGTGCAGAAGGCTGGCGACGCGGTCGCGGCGGTGATCGCCGCCGGCATCATCCCGGCCGGGCTGGAGATGATGGACAAGCCCATGACGGCCGCCGTCGAGGACTTCGTGCATGCCGGCTACGACCTCACGGCCGCGGCCATCCTGCTGTGCGAATCCGACGGCACACCGGAAGAGGTGGACGAGGAGATCGGCCGCATGAGCGAGGTGCTGCGCGGCTGCGGCGCCACCGCACTCACCGTCAGCCAGACCGAGGACGAGCGGCTGCGCTTCTGGAGCGGCCGCAAGAACGCCTTCCCCGCCTCGGGCCGCATCAGCCCCGACTACATGTGCCTGGACTCGACCATCCCGCGCAAGCGCCTGGCCGACATCCTCCTCGCCATCGCCGAGATGGAGAAGAAGTACAAGCTGCGCTGCTGCAACGTCTTCCATGCCGGCGACGGCAACCTGCATCCGCTGGTGCTGTTCGACGCCAACGACCCCGACGAGCTGCACCGCTGCGAGCTCTTCGGCGCCGACATCCTGGAGACCAGCGTCGCCATGGGCGGCACCGTCTCGGGCGAGCATGGTGTGGGCGTCGAAAAGCTCAGCAGCATGTGCGTGCAGTTCACCGCCGAGGAGAACGCCCAGATGTTCGCGGTGAAGGCCGCCTTCGATCCGGCGGGTCTGCTCAACCCCGGCAAGGTGATCCCGACGCTGGCGCGCTGCGCCGAATACGGCAAGCAGGTGGTGCGCGGCGGGCGGCTGCCGCACCCCGAGCTGCCCCGGTTCTGAGGCAGGGCGACGCATGCAGGGCTTGCGCGGCCTGGCCTGGCTGCTGGTCTTCCAGTCGCTGGGCGAGCTCATTTCCCGCGGACTGCACCTGCCGCTGCCCGGCCCGGTGCTGGGCCTCCTGATGCTGCTGCCGGCCTTGCGCGTGACGGCCATCCGCGAGGCGGTGGCGGTGTGTGCGCAGTTCCTGCTGTCGCACCTGTCGCTGCTGTTCGTGCCCGTGGGCGTGGGCGTGATGACGCACCTGGGGCTGTTTGCGGACTACGGACTGCGCATCCTGCTGGTGATCGCGCTGTCGACCTGGATCGGGCTGGCGGTCACGGCGCTTGTGCTGCAGGCCGGCCGTCAGACAAAGGCAAGTGAGGAGGCCTGATGCCGCACTTCGTCGAACTCTGGGTCTACCTGTCGGCCACGCCGTTGTTCGGGCTGACGGCCACGCTGGTGGTCTACCTGTTGGCGCAGGCGTTCTACGGCCGGATGCAGGGCGCGCCCTGGGCCAATCCTGTGATGTGGTCGGTGGTGGTGCTGGCCCTGCTGCTGACCGCCACAGGGGTGCGCTATCCCACCTACTTCTCCGGCGCGCAGTTCATCCACTTCCTGCTGGGCCCGGCCGTGGTGGCACTGGCCTGGCCCTTGTGGGAGCGGCGGGCCGAGCTGCGTGCACGGGGGCCGCGCCTCCTGATGGCGGCGCTGCTTGGCGGCGCGGCGGCCGGCGCGTCGGCCGTGCTGCTCGCTTGGCTGTTCGGTCTGCCGAAGGACGTGGTGCTGTCGATGGCGCCCAAGTCGGTGACGGCGCCGGTGGCGATGGGCATCGCCGAGAAGATCGGCGGCGTGCCCGCCCTTTCGGCCGTCTTCGCGGTGCTCACCGGCATGGTGGGCGCGCTGACAGGCAAGTACCTGTTCGACCTGCTGCGCGTGCCGGCGGCCGGCACAGGCTGGACAGCGCGAGGATTCGCCCTCGGCACTGCCGCGCACGGCATCGGCGCGGCACGGGCCCTGCAGGTCAATGCCGACGCCGGTGCCTATGCGGGGCTGGCCCTGGGCCTGCAGGTGGTGCTGTCAGCCCTGCTCATGCCGCTGATCTTCAAGCTGATCGGCTAGGTCCGTGGAGCAGCCCAGGGGCTGCGGAGGTCAGTTCCGATACGGGTTGCCGGGGCGGCTGTCGCGTCGATTGGGCACGCCATCGCCATCACGGTCCCAGCGACCGCGGTTGTACTCCCAGCGCCCGCCACGCTCGCGCCACTCCGGCGCACGGTAGGCATAGCCAGGGCGGGCCTTGACCCACTGGCCTCGCGTCCACACGTACTGGCCGCGACGAGCTTCCCAGTGGCCGGGCGCCCACACATAGCCGCGACGCGGCGGCGGGACACGCTCCGCGCGGGGGGGCGGCGGGGGCTGGCCGATCTGCACATTGATGACCGGCTGCGCCTGGGCGGAGGCCGGGATGGCGATGGCGCCCAGGGAAAGAAGGGTGGCGGTGCCCATGGACAGGGCGACGGCGGTGATGCTCTTTTTCATGGGTTGCTTCCTCATGAAGTGTTGGAGCCTTGATGGTGCGCCGCGGGTGTCAACGCCACGTCAGCGCAAGGCAAATGCTTGTGTGAAGCTGTATCCCGCGCGGGAGGCGGCGCGCAGGCCGCCCACTGCCGGTGTCACTCCCGAAGCAGCGGCACATCGGCCGCCTGCGCCATGGCGGCCGTGCCCGCGGCGTTGGGGTGCAGGTGATCGCCACTGTCGTAGCGTTCGGCCAGCCGACGCGGGTGCGCCGGGTCCTGGAGCGCGGCATCGAAATCGATCACGCCCACGTCCTGCCGGCCGCGGATCCAGCGATTGACCGCCTCTCGCTTGGCCTCGTTGGCCTCGCTCCAGTAGCCCGACCCCTCGAAAGGCAGCAGCGTGCCCAGCAGCACCTTCAGTCCGCGCGCCCGGGCCCGGTCCACCAGCTGCTGCAACCCTGCCGTGAGCGCCTGCGCGCTCGGCGGATGGAATCCGGGCAGAACCTTGCCCTGGAAGGTGCCGAAGCCGATGTCGTTGATGCCGATGAGCACCACGACATGGGTCGCCCCGCTCTGCTGCAGCACATCGGCATCGAAGCGCGACAGGCCGCTCGGCCCCGCGACATCGGCCAGCAGGCGATTGCCGCCGATGCCGGCATTGATCACGGCCACCGGCATGCGCCCATCGTTGTCCTGCAGACGCACGCCCAGGCGCTGTGGATAGCGGGCGGCGCCGGAACCGCTCTCGGCGCCGGAGCCTTCGGTGATCGAATCGCCGAAGGCGACCACCACATTCGCGGGCCTGGGCGGCTTCACATCCAGCCCGGTGACGAACAGGTTCCACGGCGGACGTTGCGCATCGCGCAACCGGGCGGCCCGGGTCTGGTCGCCCGCCACCGCCCAGGCACCTCCTGCCGGCAGGCGATGCACCACCGTGGCCGGCACGGCCTCGGCCAACGCAAAGCTCACCATCACGGACTGGCCGGCCTGCACCGCCAGGGCGGCGCCATCGGTCCAGCGCTCCTGTCCAGGCGGAACCTCGAAAGCGGCGCGGCCGTCCATCAGCAGGGGCTGCAGTGTGCCGGGCGACAGGTTGCCGCCCCCGGTGCCCAGGGCCACGGTGGCGGCCGCGATACGCAGCGGCCGCTGGCCGAAGCGGTTGGAGAAGCGCACCCGCACCTGCTTGCCATTCAGGGCTGGGGTGAGTTGCTGCCGGACAGTGCCCTGCACCATCCACTTGGGAGCAGCGGGCACGCCCGGCAATTGCGGCAGTGCGTCGAAATTCTGGGGCGCCGCTGCCCAGGCGGCGGTCCAGCCAGGTGCGGCATGCACGCCCAGTGCGATCAGGCCAAGGACGAGCGCGGCGCAGAAACCACGCCAGGGAAGGAGGGACATCGTGCGAGCGGCAGTGGACAACCCGCCACCTTAGGCGCGGGCGGGGCATCCCGCCTGCCAGGACTCACCACGTGTCGACGTAGGGCTTGGCCGGTTCCTGCGGGCGACCGGCCGATGCCAGGCCGCGCACCAGCCAGGCGCGCGTGTCGGCCGGGTCGATCACGGCATCGATCTCCAGCGTCTGCGCCATGTTGACGGCCTGACCGTCGGCGTACTGGCGGTCGACCAGCTCCTTGAACAGCGCGTCGCGCCCGGCGCCTTCGGCCACCGCCTCCAGCTCCTTGCGGAAGCCCAGGCGCACGGCCCCTTCCAGCCCCATGGCACCGAACTCGCCCGTGGGCCAGGCGACAGTGAACACGGGCGCGTCGAAGCCGCCCGCCGCCATGGCCTGCGCCCCCAGGCCGTAGCCCTTGCGCAGCACCACGGTGAAGTAGGGCACGCGCAGGTGCGAGGCCACCATGAACATCCGGGACACATGCCGCACCTGCGCCTGCGCCTCGACGTCGGGGCCGACCATGAAGCCGGGCGTGTCGCACAGCGCCACCAGCGGCAGGCCATGGGCATTGCACAGCTGCATGAAGCGCGCGGCCTTGTCAGCCGCCTCGACGTCGATGGCGCCGCCCAGGTGGCGCGGGTTGTTGGCCAGCACGCCCACCGGCCGGCCCTCGATGCGCGCCAGGGCCGTCACCATCCCGGCACCGAAGCCGGCGCGCAGTTCCAGCACCGAGCCGGTGTCGACCAGGCCGCGCAGGACGGCGCGCACGTCGTACACGCGCAGCCGGTTCTCGGGCACGGCCTGGCGCAGCAGGCGTGCGTCTGCGGCCTCCCACTTCGCCGTGCGGCCCTGGAAGTACGACAGGTACTGCCGCGCCGCCGCCGTGGCCTCGGCCTCGTCCTCCACCAGGATGTCGATCACGCCGTTGCGCGACTGCACCGGGCTGGGCCCGATCTGCTCCGGCGCAAAGCGGCCCAACCCGCCGCCTTCGATCATGGCGGGGCCGCTCATGCCGATGTTGCTCTTCTTCGTCGCGATGATCACGTCGCTGCAGCCCAGCAGCGCCGCATTGCCCGCGAAGCAGCGGCCGTGAGCGATGCCTACCACCGGCACCACGCCCGACAGCGCGGCGTACTGGCTGAAAGTGTGGTTGTTGAGGCCGGCGACGATGGGCATATCCACATCGCCCGGCCGGCCGCCGCCGCCTTCGGCAAACAGCACCACCGGCAGCTTGAGCTGATGGGCCAGCGCCAGCATGCGGTCCTTCTTGTGGTGGTTGCGCATGCCCTGGGTGCCGGCCAGCACGGTGTAGTCGTAGGCCATCACCACGCAGCGCGAGGCCTCGGCGCCGAAGAGGTCGGCATTCACACTGCCGATACCCGTCACCATGCCGTCGGCCGGCGTGTTGGCGACCAGGTCCTCCAGGCTGCGGCGGCGGGTCTGCGCGGCAATGGCGAGCTGGCCGTATTCGATGAAGTTGCCGGGGTCGGCATCGAGTGCGCACAGGTCGGCGATGTTCTCGCGCGCCGTGCGGCCGCCCTGCGCATGGCGCTTGGCGACGGCCTGCGGGCGGTTAGCGTCCAGCGTGGGCGCATGGCGGTCGATGACGCGCTGCAGGTCCGGGCGGATGTGGCCGGGGTCGACAGAGGCCCCCTGCTGCTCGCCGGCCTGCTGGGCGTCGACGGGTTCGAGCTGCACCAGCGGCTGGCCTTCGGCCAGGTAGTCGCCTGCGGTGGCCAGCAGCGCGAGCACGCGGCCGGGCTCAGCGGCCTGCAGCAGGTGCTCCATCTTCATGGACTCCAGCACGCCAAGCTGCGCGCCGGCGGGCACCACGTCGCCGATGGCGACATCGAACTGCACGAGGCGGGCGGGCATGGGGGCGCGGACGTGGATGAGGCCATCGTCCGGCTCGTCCTGCGTCGCAGCGGGAGCGTCTTCAGCGGACGGCATGGACGCGGCGCGCGCCGCCATCGTCTCGGCCGCGGTCAGCAGCTCGCCCAGGTGCGCCTCGACGAAGCGGGTGTGCACGTCCTGCCGGGCGAACTCCGGCCGCGCGCCGATGGCCCGCAGCAGCGGCAGGTTGGTGGCCATGCCCTCGATGCGGCATTCGGCCAGCGCGCGCAGGCTTCGGCGCCGCACGTCGGCGAAGTCGCTGCTGCGGCTGGCGACGATCAGCTTGGCCAGCAGCGTGTCGTAGTGCGGCGAGGGCGCGAGGCCCGCATAGCCGTGGGTGTCCACACGCACACCGGGGCCGGAAGGCATGTCGAAGCGCGCAAGCCGGCCACCTGACGGGCGGGCGTTGCCCTGCGCGTCCAGCGTCTCGGCATTGATGCGCCACTGGATGGCGAAGCCCTGCTGCGCGGCCGTGCGCTGCGGCGCGACGCCCAGCGCCTGCAGCCGCTGGCCGGCCAGCACGGCCAGTTGCAGCTGCACCAGGTCGAGCCCGGTGACGGCCTCGGTCACCGTGTGCTCCACCTGCAGGCGCGGATTGGCTTCGATGAAGACCCAGGGCAGCGTGGCCGACGATTCGTCCACCAGGAACTCGAAGGTGCCCAGGCCCAGGTAGCCCACCGCCTGCGCCATGCGCAGCGCAGCCTGCGTGAGGGCCGCGCGCAGGGGCTCGGACAAGGTCGGGCTGGGCGCGATCTCCACCAGCTTCTGGAAGCGGCGCTGCAGCGTGCATTCGCGCTCGCCCAGGCTGGCGACGGCCTCGCCATCGCCCAGCACCTGGATCTCGATGTGGCGGGCGCGCGGCATCAGCCGTTCCACGTACACGCCCTCGACACCGAAGGCCGCGCGGGCCTCGGAGACGCAACGGGCATGGGCCTCGGCCACATCGTCGGCCCGCAGCACGGCGCGCATGCCGCGCCCGCCGCCGCCGCCGATGGCCTTGATCATCACGCCCGCGCCGTCCTTCGCCTGCCCGGCGAAGAAGGCCTGGGCTTCCTGCAACGTCACCGCGCCGGCACTGCCCGGCATGACCGGCACATCGCATTGCTGGGCCAGCGCGCGGGCGCGGGCCTTGTCGCCGAACAGCGCCAGCTGCTCCGGCGTCGGCCCGATGAAGACCAGCCCGGCCTTCGCGCAGGCCTGCGCGAAGTCGGCCCGCTCGCTCAGGAAGCCATAGCCGGGATGCACCGCATCGCAGCCCTGCGCGCGGGCGATGTCCAGCAGCGCGTCGATGTCGAGATACGCCGACGGCCCCGTGGCCGCCAGCGGCACGGCCACGTCGGCCAGCTGCGCGTGCAGGGCCTGCGCATCGTCCTGCGCATGCACGGCCACGCTGGCGATGCCCAGGTCCTGCAGGGCGCGCACCAGGCGCACGGCGATCTCGCCGCGGTTGGCGATCAGTACTTTCTTGAACAACACGTGCCGGTCCTCAATCCAGGTCTTTGAGCAGGCGGCGCAGCACCTTGCCCGCGCCGGTGGCTGGCAGCGCATCGATGAAGCGCACCTGCCGCGGCACCTTGTAGGGCGCCATGTTGTCGCGCGCCCAGGCGGCGATGGCCTCGGGCGTGGTGTCGGCGCCCGGCTTGCGCACGATGAAGGCCTTGACCACCTCGCCCTTCTCCGCATCCGGTTGGGCGATGACCGCGGCCTGGGCCACGGCCGGGTGCTTGATGAGGATGGTCTCGACCTCCTCGGGGAACACGCTGTAGCCGGAGACCTTGATCATCTCCTTGAAGCGGCCGATGAAGCAGAGGTAGCCGTCGACATCGAGCTTGCCCATGTCGCCCGTGTGCACCCAGCCGTTGCGCAGCGTGGCGGCGGTGGCTTCGGGCTTGTTCCAGTAGCCCTTGAAGGTGCCTTCGCTGGCCAGCACGATCTCGCCCACCTCGCCGGCGGGCAGCTCGCGGCCGGTCTCGGGGTCGAGGATGCGGATGGTCACGCCCGGCGCGGGCACGCCCTGCGTGCCCCAGCGGGGCGCGTGGCGCGGCGTGTAGGTGTCGCAGGTGTGGGTCTCCGACAGGCCGTAGGCGGCCTCGTGCGAGGTGCAATTGGGCGCAAAGCCCTGCCATTGCTTCGCCAGCGGCTCGGTGAAGGCGATGCCGAAGCTGGTGACCGGGTTGACCTTCAGGCTGGACAGGTCGAAGTCGCGCGCATCGGCCAGCTGCATGCAGGCCACGTTCATGGGCGCGATGCTGTACCACCAGGTGACGTTGTGGTGGTCGATGGCCTGCAGCACCGCATGCGGGTCGAAGCGGTGCAGCAGCACCTGCGTGGCGCCCACCAGCACCGGCACGTTCACGGCCATCAGCATGCCGGCAATGTGGTACAGCGGCGCCACCGACAGCAGCACGTCGTCGGGTTGCACACCATTGCAGTCGGCCGCGATGCGCGTCTTGAAGAGGGCATTGCCGTAGCTCAGCATCGCGCCTTTGGGCAGGCCCGTGGTGCCCGAGGTGTAGGTCATGAGGGCCACGTCGTCCAGCGACAGCGCGACGGGCGCAGGCTTCGCATCGCCCGCGCTGGCTTCGCGGAAGTCCTCGCAGCCGGCGGGCACGCTGCGCGGCGCCTGCATCGCGGCACGCAGCTCGGCGGGCAGGTCCAGCGCCGGCCCGGGCGGCAGCAGGTCGGCATAGTGCACGACGAAGACATGGGCCAGGTGCGCCGCCTCGGCCTGCACCTGCTGAACCACGGGCAGCAGCGGCGCGGCCGCCACGATGACGCGCGCTTCGAGATCACCCACTTGGTAGGCCAGCTCGTGGGCCTTGTTGAGCGGGCCGCTGGGGCAGACGATGGCGCCGATCTTCTGGATGCCGTAGTGGGCCACCAGGTATTGCGGACAGTTGTTGAGGAAGAGCACCACCGGCTCGCCCTTGGCCACGCCCAGCGCCTGCAGCCGGACGGCGAAGGCGTCGCTCGCGCGGTCGAGCTCGGCATAGCTCATGCGGTGGCCGTACCAGAAGCAGGCGGCATGGTCGCCGCGCTCGCGCGCATGGGTGCGCAGGTACTCGTGCAGCGGCTGCCGGGGGCGCTCTGGCAGCGCGTCACCCGCGGTGCCGGGGTGGGTGTCGAGGCTCATGGTGTGTCTCCGTGGCGTCTGCCGATCAGGGTTAGCGATAGCGCATCGAACCCCGTCGACCCTTGTCATGCGATGCATGGTGCACGAACAATCCTACCGATGGGTAGAACATCGGAGACACCGCACAAACCCAAAGCCGCAGCGCCTCGCGGGCCGGGCGGCCGCGCCCCCATGGAGGGCGCGGCGCGCACGCACGGCAACGGGCGCCAGCGCTCGGCCACCGCCGGCACCGACGTTCAGCGCGAGCGCATCCTGCAGGCGGCCACACAGCTCTTTGCGGCGCAGGGCTATGCCAACACCACGCTGGCGCAGGTGGCCGAGGCGCTGCAGGTGACCAAGCCCTTCATCTACTACTACTTCCGCGACAAGCAGGAGATCTTCGAGGTGCTGTCCTGGCGGCCCACGGTGGACTGCTTCACCGCGCTGGACTTCGCCGACGACGACCCGCGCCCGGCTGCGCAGAAGGTGGTGGAGGGCCTGCGCCGGCTGATCCGCGCCACGGTCATGCATTACCCGGCGGCCTTCTTTCCCTATCGCGAGCCGCAGGTCTACCGGCCCGAATACAACGCCGCGATGAAGAAGCTGGCCCACCACTTCTACGACAAGCTCACGCCACTGCTGGAGCAGGGCCGGCGCGATGGCGACCTGGACTTCAACGAGACGCGCATCACCGCCCTGGCCGCCTGCAGCCTGCCCGGCTTTCTGTACAGCTGGTACCAGCCCGGCGGCCGGCTCGGACCCGAGCAGATGGTGGACGAACTCACCCAGCTCGCTGCCCGTGTGGTGGGCCTGCGCATTCCTTCCGCCTGACCTTCATTCCAACGACAACGGAGACACGCCATGACATTCCGCGCCCGGCTCGCGCCACTGGCCACCGCCCTGCTTCTTGCCGCCGCCGGCGGCGCCTCGGCCCAGACCGACAAGGTCTACAAGCTGGCCTACATCGACCCGCTCTCCGGGCCCTTCGCCAACGTGGGAGAGCTCATGCTGGCCCATGTGCAGTACGCCGTGGACGACATCAATGCCAAGGGCGGTGTGCTCAAGGGCCAGGCCAAGCTGCAGCTGCTGCAGTTCGACAGCAAGCTGTCCGCGCAGGAAAGCCAGAGCGCCCTGCAGGCCGCCATCGACCAGGGCGCGCGCGCCATCGTCACCGGCGGCTCGGGCTCCTCCGTGGTGACGGCGCTGGTGCAGGCCGTCAATCGGTGGAACCAGCGCAATCCGGGCAAGGAGATCCTGGTCCTCAACCACTCCTCCATCGACCCGGAGCTCACCGGCAAGTCCTGCAGCTTCTGGCACTTTCAGACCGAGGCCAACACCGCGATGAAGATGAAGGCCCTGGCCAACTTCATCAAGAAGACGCCCGACGTGAAGAAGGTCTACCTGCTCAACCAGGACTATGCCCACGGCAAGCAATGGGCGAGCTACGGCAAGCAGCTGGTCGGACTGGCCCGGCCCGACGTGCAGTTCGTGGGCGAGGCGCTGCATCCCATCGGCCGGGTGAAGGACTTCGCGCCCTACGTGGCCAACATCAAGGCCTCGGGCGCCGACTCGGTCATCTCCGGCAACTGGGGCCAGGACATGACGCTGCTGCTCAAGGCCGCGGGCGACGCCGGCTACAACCTGCGCTACTTCAATCACAGCGCCGGCTCGGTGCCGGGCACGGTGCTGGCCGTGTCGCAGGCCAAGCTGGGCCAGCTCACGTGGGTGGCCGAATGGCACCCGGGCCAGGCCGACAGCCCGCGCGTGGATGCGCTGGCCAAGGCCTACAAGGCGAAGATGGGCAAGGACTTCCTGGCGCCGCGCATCGACATGACGCCACGCCTGCTGGCCGCCGCCATCGACAAGGCCGGCAGCACCGAGACGGTCGCCGTCGCGCGCGCGATGGAGGACCTGAGCTTCGATTCGGTGGTCGGCCCGGTGCGCATGCGCGGCGAAGACCATCAGCTGCTGCTGCCGCAGGTCGTCAACACCATCGCCCCGGTCGATGGCAAGACGGTCAAGACCGGCTGGGAAGGCACCAACTACGGCTTCCGCACCGAGGCGGTCTACACCGGCAACGAACTGGCGCAGGGCACCGACTGCAAGATGGTTCGCCCAGGCGGCTGAATCCGCGCTGCGTGCGGTGTCGGCATCGGCTGGCACGCGCCCTTCATCGACCGTGCCTAGACTGGACCGATGCAAGCCAGCTTCGACCCCAGCGCCCGTCCTGCCGCCGCCACCGTGGCGCTGATCGGGGCGCCCACCGATGTGGGTGCCAGTGTGCGCGGCTGTGGCATGGGCCCTGACGCCCTGCGGGTGGCGGGCCTGGCCGACTGCGTGGCGCGCATGGGCCTGAATGTGGTCGACCGCGGCAACCTGGCCGGTCCCGCCACGCCCTGGCGCGCGCCCGAGGGCGGGCTGCGCCACCTCGAGGAAGCGGTGGCGTGGAACCGAAGCGTCTATGACGCCGTCGATGCCGCCCTTGGCATGGGTCATCTTCCGCTGCTGATGGGCGGCGACCATTGCCTGGCGGTCGGCTCCATCAGCGCCGTCGCCTGGCATGCGCGGCGCCGCGGCAAGACGCTGCGCGTGCTCTGGCTCGATGCACACACCGACGTCAACACCGAGGCCGGTTCGCCCAGCGGCAATCTGCACGGCATGCCCGTCGCCTGTCTTCTGGGCCACGGGCCGGCTGCCCTCACCGGCTGGAGCGGCACACCGGACGCGCTTCAGGCCGATGCGCTGCGCTTCGTGGGCATCCGCAGTGTCGACGCGCCGGAACGCGACGCCATCCACCGCCTGGGCCTGACCGTGTTCGACATGCGCCACATCGACGAGCATGGCATGCGCACCGCCATGACCGAGGCCCTGCATGGGGTGGACGAGGACACGCATCTGCACGTGAGCTTCGACATCGACTGCCTCGACCCGGATGTGGCGCCGGGCGTGGGCACCGGCGTGCGCGGCGGCGTCAGCTACCGCGAGATGCAGCTGTGCATGGAGATGATCGCGGACACCGGGCGCTTGGCTTCGCTCGATGTGGTGGAGCTCAACCCCGCCCTGGACGTGCGCAACCGCAGCGCCGAGATCGCGGTGGAACTCATCGAGAGTCTGCTCGGCAAGTCCACCCTGGCCCGTGGCTGAGTCACCTTTGCTGACAAAGGGGATTGCTCCTACATCGATCGTCGGCGTGCGGGGCGACCGTCAAGGCCCCGGATTGCCGATAGTGCGTCCAACCGCTGCCGCGCCGTCTCCATCCATGTCCGAAACCACCCCTCCCACCGGTTCCGCCCTGCGCGTCCTGGTTGTCGAAGACGATCCGGACGTGCTGCAGACCACGCTGGAGATGCTGAAGCTGCTGGGGCATTGGGCAACCGGGGTGGGCAGCGCGGAAACGGCGCGCGACCGCTATCTCGACGGCGCATTCGACGTGGTGATGATCGATGTGGGGCTGCCGGCGCTCTCAGGACTGGATCTCGCCGAAGCGCTGGGTGTGCGGCCTCCCGTGCGCATCATCTTTGCGACCGGCCGGCCGCCACCGCGCGAATTGCCGCCCGGCACGCAATGGCTGCGCAAGCCCTTCGGGCTGGACGCGCTCACCGACGCACTGGCCACTCCGGCTAGCGGACCGACGGCATCGGCCTCGCGGAACCTTCGGTGACCGGGGTGGCCACGGCCGGTTCGGCCCTCGCCAGATAGCGCTCCAGCAGCGCATAGAAGCCTTCATAGAAGCGATCATCCGTCAGGGTCTGGCTCGCCACCTTGACCATCGCGTCATTGCTGGAGCTGAAAGGCAGCGACAGCGAGCCGAAGGCGCCGACGCCCACGCTGGCCGAATTGTTGACCTTCTTGAGGCCGTAGCGGTCCTGCACCGCCGTGGCGAAGGCAATGGCGGCGGGCCTGCCCTCGTCGCCCTGCTCCTGGGCGCAGACCACGCGGAACTCGACCTCCACATGCACCTCGCCCTCAGGCTGGAAGCTCTTGCGCCCCGTCACCTGTTCGGCCGTGGCGGCCGTGATCATGTACCCCTGGCTCAGCAGCGCGCGGCGCGCCGCTTCGCAGGTCTGGGCCACCGTCGCGTCATAGATGCGGGTGTGGGTGTTGGTCGCATCGAAGGACTCGGTCTCCAGCCCCTTCGCGGTTCCGAGCTTCGGCGCGCTGCCGCAGCCGGCCAGCACTGCCGCCAGCACCACCATTCCCACGGCGCCCCAGCCGCGCCTCGCTCGCATTCGCATCGTCGTCATCCCGCAAGTGTCGCCCGCGCCGACGGCTGGGGCGTGGCTTGGACGCGGCGGCGCAAAGACGGTTCCCGCTCAGGGATACAAACCGCGCTCCTGGCGCGCGGCGAGGATGCGCTCGCACGCGACTGCGAACGTGGCCGTGCGCAGCGTGATGTGGTGCTCGTCCGCCTTGTTCCAGATGTGCTCGAGCGCGCCCACCATGATGCGGTCCAGGCGCTGGTTGATCTCGTCCTCGGTCCAGAAGAAGCTGGAGAAGTCCTGCACCCATTCGAAGTACGACACCGTCACGCCGCCGGCATTGCAGATCACGTCGGGCACCACCAGCACCCCACGTTCGGCCAGGATGTCGTCGGCCTGCGGCACGGTGGGGCCGTTGGCGCCCTCGAGCACCAGGCGGGCGGTGATGCGGCGGGCGCGGTCGGCGGTGATCTGGCCCTCCAGCGCGGCCGGGATCAGGATGTCGGTGGGCACGTCCCAGAAGGCCTCGTTGTCCACCTGCTCACCGGCGCCGAATTCCGCGATGCCGCCGGTGCGGCGCGAATGGGCCATCAGCGCCGGCATGTCGAAGCCACCTTCGTTGACCAGGGTGCCGGTGTGGTCCTGCACGGCCACCACCTTGGCCCCGGCCTCCGCGAAGAGCTCGGCCGCCACCGAGCCCACATTGCCGAAGCCCTGCACCGTGACCCGGGCGCCCTGCAGCGGCAGGCCCAGGCGGCGCGCGGCCTCGCGGCCGGTGACGAATACGCCCCGGCCCGTCGCCTTGACCCGGCCCAGGGAGCCGCCCAGGTGGATCGGCTTGCCGGTGACCACGCCGGTGGCCGTCGAGCCGGTGTTCATCGAATAGGTGTCCATCATCCAGGCCATGATCTGGCCGTTGGTGTTGACGTCCGGTGCGGGGATGTCGGAATGCGGGCCGATGATGAGGCCGATCTCGCTGGTGTAGCGGCGCGTCATCTTCTCCAGCTCCGTCTGCGACAGCTTCTTGGGATCGACGCGGATGCCGCCCTTGGCGCCACCGTAGGGCAGGTTGACGGCGGCGCACTTGACGGTCATCCAGGCCGACAGGGCCATCACCTCTTCCAGCGTGACGTCGGGGTGGAAGCGCACGCCGCCCTTGCCCGGCCCGCGCGAGAGGTTGTGCTGCACGCGGAAGCCCTCGAAGTGGGCGATGGTGCCGTCGTCCATCTCGATCGGCACGTCCACGATCAGCGCGCGCTTGGGGCGCTTGAGTGTCTCGGCCCAGCGGCCCAGGTGGCCCAGGTAGGGCACCACGCGGTCGACCTGCGACAGGTAGGTGCCCCAGGGGCTGGTGGAGGACGGGTGGACGTACGAGAGTTCGCTGGACTGCTGCATGGTGAAAAGGCCTCGGTGGTGCGGATGGCCGCGACGATAGGCCGCCCGACCGCGCCGCGCCAGGGGCCATGCAGCCGGCGGCGGACCTTATGCGCGAGCGGCAAGGGCACGGGGCCGGCCGCCGAAGATGGCCGTGCCAACCCGCACCATCGTGCTGCCGGCGGCGATGGCCGACTCCAGGTCGGCGCTCATGCCCATCGAAAGCGTGTCCAGCGGCAGCCCCAGCGCATCGCGCAGGCGGGCGGCCAGCTCGGCCACCCGCATGAAGACGGCCCGCTCGGCCGCGGCGTCGGGCTGCGGCTCCGGGATGGCCATCAGGCCGCGCAGCACCAGCTGCGGCAGCGCCGCCATGTCGCGCGCCAGCGCCAGGGCCTCCTCTGGCGTCGCGCCCGACTTGTTGGCGCCGCCGTCGATGTTGACCTGCAGGCAGACCTGCAACGGTGGAAGACTTTCGGGGCGCTGCTGCGACAGGCGCTGGGCGATCTTGAGCCGGTCCACGCTGTGCACCCAGTCGAACTGCTCGGCCACGGGCCGCGTCTTGTTGCTCTGCAGCGGGCCGATGCAGTGCCATTCCAGTTGCGGGCGCAGCTCGGCCAGCGCCGCGATCTTGTCGAGACCCTCCTGCACGTAGTTCTCGCCGAACGCCCCCTGCCCCGCGGCGAAGGCGTCGCGCACGGCGTCAGGGCCGAAGGTCTTGGAGACGGCCAGCAGCCGCACCTCGCCCGGATGGCGGCCGCTCGCCTCGCAGGCGCGCACGATCCGTGCATGAACCTGCTGGAGCTGCTCACTCGTCGTAGTCATAATCGCTGAAACCGTTTCAAAACGTCACGAAGTCTAGAGAGGTCGTCCGTGGACATCACCCAGCTGCTGGCATTCAGCGTCAAGAACAAGGCGTCGGACCTGCACCTCTCGGCCGGCCTGCCGCCGCTGATCCGGGTGCACGGGGACGTGCGCCGCATCAATCTCGACCCCATGGAGCACAAGGAAGTGCATGCCATGGTCTACGACATCATGAACGACTCGCAGCGCAAGCATTACGAGGAGTTCCTGGAGATCGACTTTTCGTTCGAGATCGAGGGCCTGGCCCGCTTCCGCGTCAACGCCTTCAACCAGCAGCGCGGCTGCGCGGCGGTGTTCCGGACCATTCCGTCGAAGGTGCTCACGCTGGAGCAGCTGAATGCGCCGCGGATTTTCGGCGAGCTGGCCCTCAAGCCACGCGGCCTGGTGCTGGTGACCGGGCCGACGGGCTCGGGCAAGTCGACCACGCTGGCCGCCATGGTCAACCACATGAACGAGACCGAGTACGGCCACATCCTGACGGTGGAGGACCCCATCGAGTTCGTGCACGAGTCGAAGAAGTGCCTGATCAACCAGCGCGAGGTGGGGCCGATGACCCTGAGCTTCGCCAACGCGCTGCGCTCGGCCCTGCGCGAGGATCCGGACGCGATCCTGGTGGGCGAGCTGCGCGACCTCGAGACCATCCGCCTGGCGCTGACGGCCGCCGAGACGGGCCACCTGGTGTTCGGCACGCTGCACACTTCGAGCGCCGCCAAGACCATCGACCGGATCATCGACGTCTTCCCCGGCGAGGAGAAGGAGATGGTGCGGGCCATGCTGTCGGAGTCGTTGCAGGCCGTGATCTCGCAGACGCTGTGCAAGACCAAGGACGGCGCCGGGCGCGTGGCCGCGCACGAGATCATGCTGGGCACGCCGGCCATCCGCAACCTGATCCGCGAGGCCAAGGTGGCGCAGATGTATTCGAGCATCCAGACCGGCCAGAGCATGGGCATGCAGACGCTGGACCAATGCCTGGTCGACCTCGTGCGCCGCGGGGTCATCAGCCCGGCGGAAGCCCGCGGCAAGGCCAAGACACCCGAGAATTTCCCCGGCTGACCGGGCTCGCGGCTGCGCACGCCCCCGACGGGCGTGCCAGCGCCCCGCCGCACGCCCCTTCAATCCCCCCCTTTCCGGAGCCACCATGGAACGCGATCAGGCCAGCCAGTTCATCACCGACCTGTTGAAACTCATGGTCAGCCGCGGGGGCAGCGACCTGTTCATCACGGCCGACTTCCCGCCGGCCGTGAAGATCGACGGCAAGGTGGTCAAGATCTCGCAGCAGCCGCTGTCGCCCCAGCACACGCTGGCGCTCACACGCGCACTCATGAACGACCGGCAGACAGCCGAGTTCGAGCGCTCGCGCGAATGCAATTTCGCCATCTCGCCCGCCGGCTACGGGCGCTTCCGCGTCAATGCCTTCGTGCAGCAGGGCCGCGTGGGCATGGTGCTGCGGACCATCCCCACCACGCCGCCCACCATCGACGGGCTGAACCTGCCGCAGGTGCTCAAGGAAGTCACCATGACCAAGCGCGGCCTGGTGATCGTGGTGGGCGCCACCGGCTCGGGCAAGTCGACCACGCTGGCCGGCATGCTCGACTGGCGCAACGAGAACACCCAGGGCCACATCGTCACGGTGGAGGACCCGATCGAGTTCGTCCACCCGCACAAGAGCTGCGTGGTCACGCAACGCGAGATCGGCATCGACACCGACAGCTGGGAGGCGGCGCTGAAGAACGCGCTGCGCCAGGCGCCCGATGTGATCCTGATGGGCGAGATCCGCGACCGCACGGCCATGGAGAACGCGATCATCTTCTCGGAGACCGGTCACCTCTGCCTGGCCACGCTGCACGCCAACAACGCCAACCAGGCGCTGGACCGCATCATCAACTTCTTCCCCGACGACCGGCGCGAGCAGCTGCTCATGGACCTGTCGCTCAACCTGCGCTCGATGATCTCGCAGCGGCTGATTCCCACCGAGGACGGCCGCGGCCGCGTGGCGGCGGTGGAGATCATGCTCAACACGCCGCTGATTGCCGACATGATCTTCAAGGGCCAGGTCGGCGAGATGAAGGAGGTGATGCGCAAGAGCCGCAACCTCGGCATGCAGACCTTCGACCAGGCGCTGTTCGACCTCTTCGAGCAGTACGCCATCTCGTACGAGGACGCGGTGCGCAACGCGGACTCCACCAACGACCTGCGCCTGCAGATCAAGCTGCACAGCCAGCGTGCGCGCACGCGCGATCTGAGCTCTGGCACCGAGCATCTGTCGGTGCTGTGAGCGGGGGGCGGGCCGGCCTGCGCCGCCGACCGCCTGCGCAGGCTACGAAGCCGGGCTGCGCGCATGTCTGGCGGGCCGGTCGCCGCTAAGCTAGCGGGATGAGCACACCCTCCCCCTCCTTCAATCCCAAGTCCTACGCCGCCGTCCCGGCCCGCTCCGTCGCCTTCCTCGGCCTGGGCGTGATGGGCTATCCGATGGCAGCCCACCTGGCGGCTGCCGGCCACCGCGTCACCGTCTACAACCGCAGTGGCGCCAAGTCCGCGACGTGGGTGCAGGAATTCGGCGCGGGCGGCGGCCATGCCTCCGCGCCCACGCCGCGTGAAGCGGCGGCCGGTGCCGACATCGTCTTCTGCTGCGTGGGCAACGACGACGACCTGCGCTCGGTGGTGCTGGGCGACGCTGGCGCCTTCGCCGGCATGAAGGCTGGCGCGGTGTTCGTGGACCACACCACTGCCTCGGCCGAGGTGGCACGCGAGCTCTCCGCCGCGGCCACCGCCCAGGGCCTGCACTTCATCGATGCCCCCGTCTCGGGCGGCCAGGCCGGGGCCCAGAACGGCCTGCTGACGGTGATGTGCGGGGGCGATGCCGCAGTGTTCGCACAGGTCGAGCCGGTGATCGCTGCCTTCGCCCGCGCGGTCACGCTGCTGGGCGACAGCGGATCAGGCCAGCTGGCCAAGATGGTCAACCAGATCTGCATTGCCGGGCTGGTGCAGGGCCTGTCCGAGGCTGTCGCCTTCGGCCAGCGCGCCGGCCTGGACATGGAGAAGGTGCTCGACGTGATCGGCAAGGGTGCCGCGCAGAGCTGGCAGATGGACAACCGCGGCAAGACCATGGTGGCCGGCCGCTTCGACTTCGGCTTTGCCGTCGACTGGATGCGCAAGGACCTGGGCCTGGTGCTCGACGAAGCCAAGCGCAACGGCGCCCGCCTGCCGGTGACGGCGCTGGTGGACCAGTTCTATGCCGACGTGCAGCAGGCCGGCGGCGCACGGTGGGACACCTCCAGCCTCATTACCCGATTGAAGTAAGCCCGCGTACCGCCGCGCGACCGGCGCAGCCCCCCGGGCTCAGCGCACCGGCGAGGTGACCACGCCCGGAACGGGCGCGGGGGCAGCCGCCGGTGCGGGCAGCGGCGCCATCGGCGGCAGCGGCACGCGAGCGCCGTCGGTGCCGGGCACGGTCTGCGAGGGGCCGACGCCGCCGGGCAGAGCCTGGCCGTCGTCGCTGACGAATTCGAACACCCGCACCACCTTCTCCACTCCCGAGATGCCGCGCGCGATGTCGGTCGCGCGGTCGGCTTCGCGGCGGGTGACCAGGCCCATCAGGTAGACCACGCCGCCTTCGGTCACGACCTTGATCGAGTTGGCCGGCACGTCGGACGCATCCAGCAGCGAAGCCTTGACCTTGGTGGTCAGATAGGTGTCGTTGGAACGCCGGGCGATGTTGAGGGCCGGCCCCACCACCACCTCGTTGACGATGCCCCGGACATTGGGCGCGGTGCGCACCACCTCGCCGGCACGCTGCTTGTCGGCCTCGCTGCCCACGGTGCCGATCAGCAGGGCTGTGCGATTGAAGCTGACCACCGTCACGTTCATGTCGCCGTTCGCGATCTCGCGGATGCGGGCGGCAGCCCGCAGCTCGATCGCCTGGTCGTCGAGTTGCGCGCCGGAGCTGCGACGGTCCAGTGCCAGGGTGCCGATGCCCGCGGCAGCGGCGGCGCCGCCCACCACCAGCGGCACGCAGCCCGCCAGGCTGCCGCCCAGCGCGGCAACGGCCAGGCAGGCGCAGGCCAGGCGCTGGCCGTGTCGGAAGATCGTCGTCGGGGAGGGGGTGGTCATGCGGAAAGCTCCTGTTCGCCAAGTAGTTGGGCATCCACGGCGTCGCACAGGCAGTGCAGCAGCACCAGGTGCACTTCGTGGATGCGGGAAAGACGGTCGTGCGGCACGCAGACCTGCACATCGGTTTCGCGCAGCGCCCGGCCCAGCGCGCCGCCCGCGCCACTGCCCACGCCGCCGGTGAGCGCGATGACGCACATGTCGCGCTCGTGCGCCGCCGCCGCGGCGGCCAGCACGGCTGCCGACTCGCCGCGCGGGCTGATGGCCAGCAACACGTCGCCGGCCTCGCCCAGCGCCCGCACCTGGCGGGCCAGGCCGGCGGCATCGGCGCACTGGCGGGTGTCGGCCAACGGATCGTCGGGGATGCAGGGCAGCGCCAGCGCCGCCAGGGAAGGCCGCTCACGTTCGAAGCGGCCGACGAACTGGGCCGCGAACTGCGCAGCCAGAAGACCGGAGATGCCCGCGCCGCAGGCCAGCACCTTGCGGCCGCTGGTCACGCCCGCCAGCAGGGCCTGAACGGCCAGTCCCAGCGGCTTGCTGAGCACCGGACCGGCCTGGTATTTGAGATCGGCGCTGTCGATGAAATGTTGTTGTAGACGTTGTTCAACCATGCTGTCCGGAATCATAGACGTGCGCTTTTCGGGCCAAAGGGGCCCAGCCTGCGACCGCCGCTGCCGTGTCTGGTTCCCGCCCGTTGGCAACAAGCCGTGGCGCCCACCATCCCAGAGCAGGCAAGCAGGGCCCCGGACAGCAGGCCGTGGAGCTGGCCACGCCAGGCCACCCGCTGAGCTGGCTGGCCCAGGGCGCGAGGTGCGCGGCCTGAAAACGAGGTGACGCAGCGCGAACCCTGCAGCCTGTGCGGGTCACTCCATCATGAACGCACCCTGCACCCAGCGGATCTCGTCCTCCACCAGCACCGCATCGAAGCGGCAGGGCGGCGGCGAGCCCAGGCGCATCAGGTAGTGCCGCGCCGCGAAGATGATGCGGCGCTGCTTGACGAACGTGATGCTGGCGCCCGCCCCGCCGTGACTGCCGCGCGAGCGGCTGCGCACCTCGACGAAGACCAGCGTGCCGCCCGGCTCGCGCATGATCAGGTCCACCTCGCCGCCGCCGCGGCCCGGGGTTCGATAATTGCGCGCCACCAGCACCAGCCCGGCCTTGCGCAGGTGGGCCAGCGCAGCGTCCTCGGCGGCGTCGCCCAGGCGCTTGGTGGTCGGGGGCGCCACCGCCCCCCGCTTGAACGGAAGAAGACCCATCTTGAACACCCTCCCCTCGGCTGCTTCTTTCGGCGCCGCTGTCCAGGCCGCCCGCGACGCGGCCGGCGGCCAGCATTATCCGCAGGGCACCCTCTATGTCGTGGCCACGCCCATCGGCAACCTGGCCGACCTGTCGCTGCGGGCGCTGCATGTGCTGCAGCTGGTCGATGCCATCGCCTGCGAGGACACGCGCCACACCCACCAGCTGCTGCGCGCCTGCGGCATCGACCGGCCCGGCAGCCAGTTGCTGGCGGTGCACCAGCACAACGAGGCCGAGGCCGCGCAGGCTGTGATCACACGCCTGACCGAGGGCCAGCGCATCGCCTACGTCAGCGACGCCGGCACACCGGGGGTGAGCGACCCGGGTGCCCGCCTGGCTGCCGCGGTCCAGTCCGCGGGCCAGCGGGTGCTGCCGATTCCCGGCCCATCCAGCGTGACCACGCTGCTCAGCGCCGCAGGCGCACATGACGACGCCCGCGGCAGCGCCTTCGTGTTCGCGGGCTTCCTGCCCACGAAGGCCGGCGAGCGCGATGCCGCCGTGCAGACGCTGGCCAGCGAAACGCGCGCCGTGGTGCTGCTGGAGGCCCCGCACCGTATCGAGGCCCTGGCGCGCGCGCTGGCCGTGCTGGGCGCGCGGCCGGTGACCGTCGGCCGCGAGCTGACCAAGCAGTTCGAGGAGATCGTCACCGTGCCCGCCGAGACTCTCGCGGACTGGCTGGCCGCCGGGGCGCAGCGCACGCGGGGCGAGTTCGCACTGCTGCTGCATCCCCAGCCCGCCCAGGTCGAGGCCGACGGCATCGGCGCCGAGGCCGAGCGCGTGCTGCGACTGCTGCTGGCCGAACTGCCGCTCAAGAGCGCGGCACGGCTGGCCGCCGACATCACGGGCGCTCCTCGCAATGCGCTGTACGCGCAGGCCTTGGCCTGGCGCAGCACGGAGGAATGAGCCTGACCGCTGCCGCTGATGCACCCCATGGATTTCGCCCAGATGTGGCCGGCCCACCAGATTCCTCCCAGATCGAACCGCACACTGCCCCGGCAGCCCAGCTTCCCGACTCTTGATTCCCCCTCGAGGGCTGCATTGACCCGCTTCGGCGGGTTTCTTTTTTTCCACTCGACCGGCCCTGGCCCATGCCCGCCCCACCCCGACGCAGGCAGGCAACGCGGCCAAAGAAAAAGCCCGGAAGCGCTTGCACGCTTCCGGGCCTGTGTCTGGTCCCGCCGCCAGGAATCGAACCTGGATCTCAGCCTTCGGAGGGCCGAATTCTATCCGTTGAAATACAGCGAGAGATTCGCGCCGGGTTCGGCTGCGAACCCGGCATTATGACCGATCTTCGACGCGAGAGATGATCGGCCCGCGCGGGCCGCGACGCTTCGCTCTGCGGCTGCGCCAGTTCCCGCTCCGAAGATCGGCGCGGCAGGCCCAGGCCGGCCAGGTACACGCCGAACAGCCGGCGCCCCGCCGGCACGAGATCGAAGGCACCCGGGTCGAGCAACCAATCGTCGATGAGGCCCGACATCAACGCATGCAGGCCCTGTGCCGCCGTGCGGGCCGGCACCGGCAGCCGCAGGCGGCGTACGCGGGTGGCCAGACGCAGCGCCTTCTCGAAGTCCATGACGCAGGCATCGCGTGCGCCCAGGTGGCGCTGCTGCACCGAGGCCATCTCGTCGGTGTACTCCACCTTGTGAACGGCGATCTGGAAGACGCGGCGCACCTGCGGGTCGTCGGCGATGAGCCCGAGCGCCTGCATCATGCCCTGCTCGATCAGGTCCAGCGGATCGACACCGGCCGGCTCCGCCGCCTGCCGCACGCCCTTCTCCATGGGCAGCGTGACCCGCTCCATCATGGCGTTGAAGAGATCGGCCTTGTCCTTGAAATGCCAGTAAACCGCACCGCGGGTGGCGCCCGCCTCTTCGGCGATCTGCTGCAATGACGTGCGCGACACGCCATGGGTCTGGAACAGCCGCTCGGCCGCATCGAGCAATCGATGGCGGGTGGCCAGGGCCTCTTCCTTCGTGCGCCGTACCACGGCATCTCCTTGGCAAGAAAACGAAATAAACCGAAACGTGAGGGTGCCCACTATACATTCAAGAATGTATGTAAACTCGCTGCCTCGGCAAGCTTCTGGTGGCCCGATCTGCCTGCACGCATGATCGATCCGCGGCGCACCCCGCTTCCTCCGTCTCTTTCAATCCCACTTCAAGAGGATTCGCATGCCTGCTTCGCATGTTGTCGCAAGTCGTTCGCTGTTCCGTCCCGGCTCCCCCCTGACCCTCGCCGCCACCGCGGTCTTCCTCAGCCTCGCCCTGGTGGCCTGCGGCAAGAAGGAAGCCGCGGCACCGGCCGGCGGGCCTCCGGGCGGTGGCATGCCGCCGCCCGAGGTCGGTGTGGTGGTGGCCAAGGCGGGTGAGGTCGGGCTGGTGACCGAGCTCCCGGGCCGGCTCGAGTCCACCCGCATCGCCCAGGTGCGTGCCCGTGCGGCGGGCATCCTGCAGAAACGTCTGTTCGCCGAAGGCAGCGACGTGAAGGCCGGCCAGCCGCTGTTCAAGATCGATCCCGCGCCCTACGAGGCCACGCTGCGCAGCGCAGAGGCGACGCTGGCACGTGCCGAGGCCAATGCGGCGCAGGCCAAGGCACTGGCCGACCGCTACAAGCCCCTGGTCGAGGCCAACGCGGTGAGCAAACAAGATTACGCCAACGCCATCGCTTCGCAGAAGGCCGCCGAGGCCGACGTGCTGGCCGGCCGCGCGTCGGTGACCACGGCCCGCATCAACGTGGGCTATGCCACCGTCACGGCGCCGATCTCGGGCCGCATCGGCCGCGCGCTGGTGACCGAGGGCGCGCTGGTGGGCCAGGGCGAAGCGACCCAGCTCGCCACCATCCAGCAGATCGATCCGCTCTACGTCAACTTCACGCAGTCGGCGACCGAGGTGATGCGCATGCGCCGCGCCATGGCACAGGGCAAGCTGCAGCGCGCCAGTGGCCCGGACGCCGCCGAGGTGCGCGTCGTCCTGGAGGACGGCACGGAATACGCGCAGCGTGGCCGCCTGCTCTTCTCGGACCTCACGGTGGACCCGAGCACGGGCCAGATCACGCTGCGCGCCGAACTGCCCAACCCCAAGGGCGAACTGCTGCCGGGCATGTACGTGCGCGTGCGCGCCGAGCAGGCCCAGGTCGACAAGGCCATCAGCGTGCCCCAGCAGGCCGTCACCCGCACCGACCAGGGCGACACCGTGACCATCGTGGGCCAGGACGGCAAGCTGTCCAAGCGCAACGTGAAGATCACTGCCGGCAAGGACAACCGCTGGATCGTCACCGACGGCCTCAAGGAAGGCGAGCAGGTGATGGTCGACGGCTTCCAGAAGCTGCAGATGCTGCCGCCGAACACGCCGGTCAAGGCCGTGCCCTGGCAGCCGCCGACGGCCGCCGCAGCCGCCCCGGCCGCTGGGGCCTCCGCCCCTGCGGCTGCCCCGGCCAAGCAATGACGCCGGCCCGCAACCCCGACTGATCACGAAGAAGGAACGCGAGCACTTCTATGGCCAAGTTCTTCATCGATCGCCCCATCTTTGCGTGGGTGATCGCCCTGTTCATCCTGGTGATGGGCGGCGTGGCAATCACGCAGCTGCCGATCGCCCAATACCCGCCGGTGGCACCGCCCGCCATCGTCATCAACGCCGCCTATCCCGGCGCCTCGGCCCAGACGCTGGAAGACAGCGTGCTGTCGGTCATCGAGCGCGAGATGAACGGCTCGCCCGGCCTGATCTACATGGAGTCGGTGGCGCAGGCCGACGGCACCGGCTCGATCACCGTGACCTTCGAGCCCGGCACCAACGCCGACCTGGCGCAGGTGGACGTGCAGAACCGGCTGTCGCGCGCGACGCCGCGTCTGCCTTCGGCCGTGACGCAGCAGGGCGTGCGCGTGGACAAGTCGCGCAACAACTTCCTGCTGTTCACGATGCTGTCGTCGACCAACCCGGCCGTGGACACCACGCAGCTGGGGGACTACGCCGCGCGCAACATCCAGCCCGAACTGCAGCGCCTGCCCGGCATCGGCCAGGTGCAGCTCTTCGGCAGCGAGACGGCGATGCGCGTGTGGATCGACCCGGCCAAGCTGCAGGGCCTGAACCTGAGCGCGGCCGACGTCAACACCGCCATCCGCAACCAGAACGCGCAGGTGGCCTCCGGCACCATCGGCGACCTGCCCAACATCACCGGCCAGGCCATTGCGGCCACCGTGGTGGTCAAGGGTCAGCTGTCGTCGGTGGAGCAGTTCGGCAACATCGTGCTGCGCGCCAACGCCGACGGCTCGACCGTACGGCTCAAGGACGTGGCCCGCATCGAGATCGGCGGCCAGAGCTATGCCACCTCGGCGCGCCTGAACGGCAAGCCGGCGGTGGGCCTGGGCGTGCAGCTGTCGCCCTCGGGCAACGCGCTGCAGGCGGCCAAGGCGGTGCGCGCCAAGATGGACGAGCTCAAGCGCTTCTTCCCGCAGGACGTGAGCTACACGATCCCCTACGACAGCTCGGCCTTCATCAGCATCTCCATCAGCCAGGTGGTCGAGACCCTGGTCGAGGCGGTGGTGCTGGTGTTCCTGGTGATGTTCCTGTTCCTGCAGAACTGGCGCTACACGCTCATCCCGACGCTGGTGGTGCCGGTGGCGCTGCTGGGCACCTTCGCGACGCTGCTGGCCCTGGGCTTCTCGATCAACGTGCTGACCATGTTCGGCATGGTGCTGGTGATCGGCATCGTGGTGGACGATGCCATCGTGGTGGTGGAGAACGTCGAGCGCATCATGAGCGAGGAAGGCCTGCCGCCGCTGCAGGCCACGCGCAAGGCGATGCAGCAGATCTCCGGCGCCATCATCGGCGTGACGGTGGTGCTGATCTCGGTGTTCGTGCCGCTGGCCTTCTTTGCCGGCTCCACCGGCAACATCTACCGCCAGTTCTCGGCGGTGATGGTGGCCTCGATCGCCTTCTCAGCCTTCATGGCGCTGTCGCTCACGCCGGCGCTGTGCGCCACGCTGCTCAAGCCAGTGGAGGCCGGCCACCACCACGAGAAGCGCGGTTTCTTCGGCTGGTTCAACCGCGGCTTCTCGCGCACGGCCAAGGGCTACGAGGGCTTCGTGTCGCGGCTGCTGCGCCGCGCTGCGCGCTATCTCATCATCTACCTGGCCATCATCGGCGGCGTGGTGTTCGTGTACTCCCGCCTGCCCACCTCCTTCCTGCCGCAGGAAGACCAGGGCAACATCCTGGTGAACGTGCAGCTGCCGCCGGGCGCGACGCTCGAGCGCACCGAGGCCGTCATGGAGAAGGTCGAGAACTACATGCTCAAGCAGCCGCAGGTGCAGAGCATCGTGGGCGTGCTGGGCTTCAGCTTCTCGGGCCAGGGGCAGAACGCGGGCATCGCCTTCGTCACGCTCAAGGACTGGAAGGAGCGCGAAGGCGAGGCCAACGCGGCCTCCGCGCTGGCCGGCCGCGCCTTCGGTGCGCTGTCGGGCGTGCGCGATGCCTTCATCTACCCGCTCAGCCCGCCGCCGATTCCCGAGCTGGGCTCGGCCAGCGGCTTCAGCTTCCGGCTGCAGGACCGCTCTGGTCAGGGCCATGACGCACTGGTCAATGCCCGCAACCAGCTGCTGGGCATGGCCATGAAGAGCCCGGTGCTCACGGCCATCCGCCCCGACGGCCTGGAAGACGCGCCGCAGCTGCAGATCGACATCGACCGCGACAAGGCGCAGGCGCTGGGCGTGAACTTCGACGCCATCAACACCGCGCTGTCGACCTCGCTGGGATCGAGCTACATCAACGACTTCCCGAACCGCGGCCGTCTTCAGCGCGTGGTGGTGCAGGCCGACGCACCGGCCCGCATGCAGCCCGAAGACCTGCTGCGCCTGAACGCTTCCAACACGCAAGGCCAGCCGGTGCCCTTCGCCTCCTTCGCGACCACGCGCTGGATCAAGGGCGCGCAGCAGACGGTGCGCTACAACGGCTACCCGGCCATGCGCATCAGCGGCGAGGCGGCGCCCGGCTACAGCTCGGGCGCGGCCATGGCCGAGATGGAGAAGCTGGCCGGCCAGCTGCCCCCGGGCTTCGGCTTCGAATGGACGGGTCAGTCGCGTGAAGAAAAGCTCGCCGGCTCGCAGGCCATCATCCTGTATGGCTTCGCCATCCTGGCGGTGTTCCTGTGCCTGGCGGCGCTGTACGAGAGCTGGTCGATCCCGCTGTCGGTGATCCTGGTGGTGCCGCTGGGCGTGCTGGGGGTGCTGCTGGCCACGCTGCTGCGCGGCTACTCGAACGACGTGTACTTCCAGGTGGGCCTGATCACCATCATCGGCCTGTCGGCGAAGAACGCCATCCTGATCATCGAGTTCGCCAAGGACCTGCAGGCGCAGGGCAAGAGCGCCATCGACGCCGCGCTCGAAGCCGCCCATCTGCGCTTCCGCCCGATCGTGATGACCTCGCTGGCCTTCGGCCTGGGCGTGGTGCCGCTGGTGCTGGCCTCGGGGGCGGGCTCGGCCAGCCAGCGTGCCATCGGCACCGGCGTGCTGGGCGGCATGCTGACGGGCACGGCGCTGGCCGTGTTCTTCGTGCCGATCTTCTTCGTGGTGGTGCGCACGCTGTTCAAGGGCAGCAAGCGGCAGCAGGAAATGAACAAGCGCCATGCCCAGGAAGCGGGTATTCAGGAAGAATCCGGAGCCGACAACCATGGCTGATCAACCCAAACCGATGAAGACGATGCGTTTCGCACCGCTCGCCCTGGCCGTGGCCGTGCTGGCCAGCGGCTGCTCGCTGATCCCGACCTACGAGCGGCCAGATGCGCCGGTGCCCACCACCTTCCCGGGCGACCCGGCCCAACCGGCCGGCGCGAAGGCGGCGGTGGACGTGCCCTGGCAGGCCTTCTTCTCCGACCCGCGGCTGGCTGGGCTGATCCAGACGGCCCTCGACAACAACCGCGACCTTCGCGTGGCCGTGCTCAACATCGAGCAGGCCCGCGCGCAGTTCGACGTGCAGCGCGCGGCGCTCTTCCCGACGGTGGGCCTGAGCACGACGGGCTCGCGCTCCGAGCCCAACTCGGCCCGCGCCTACAGCTCGTCGGCCCCCAAGGTGTCGTCGAGCTATTCCGTGGGTCTGGGCGTGACGGCCTGGGAGATCGACTTCTTCGGCCGCATTCAGAGCCTGAGCGCTGCAGCGCAGGCCCGCGCGCTCGCCACCGAGGAATCGCGCCGGGCCACGCAGATCGCCCTGGTGGCGCAGGTCGCCAACGGCTGGCTCGCGCTGGCCGCGGACGAAGAGCTGCTGGCCATCACCCGACAGACGCTCGGCACGCGCGAAGAGACGCTCAAGCTCACCAAGCTGCGCTTCGACAATGGCGTGGCCTCCGAGCTGGACTACCAGTCGGCCGTCTCCCTGGCCGAGAGCGCCCGCGCCACCTACGCCCAGCAGATCCGCCTGCGCCGCCAGGACGAGAACGCGCTCGCGCTGCTGCTGGGCGCGCCGGTGCCTTCCAGCGCGCTGGAAGGTCTGGCCGGCGACAACGGCGGCCTGGCCACGGTGCGCGCCATGCCCGACGTGCCGGCCGGCCTGCCCTCGGACCTGCTGACCGAGCGGCCCGACATCCGCGCAGCCGAACAGCAGCTGGTCGCGGCCAACGCCAACATCGGCGCGGCCCGCGCGGCCTTCTTTCCACGCATTGCGCTGACCACCTCCATCGGCACGGTGAGTTCGGACTTCTCCAACCTGTGGAATGGCGACGGCACGCGCGCCTGGAGCTTCGCGCCCAGCCTCACGCTGCCGATCTTCACCGCCGGGGCCAACTCGGCCAACCTGGCTTCGGCGCGCGTCAGCCGCGATATCGCGGTCGCCCAGTACGAGAAGACCATCCAGACCGCCTTCCGCGAAGTGGCCGATGCCCTGGCCGGCCGCGAGACGCTGGGCGAGCAGGCCCGTGCCGCCCGCGCCCAGGCCGAGGCCGAAGGCACGCGCCTGCGCCTGTCGGACCTGCGCTACCGCAACGGCGTGGCCAGTGCGCTCGACCTGCTCGACGCGCAGCGCTCGCAGTTCACCGCCCGCCAGACGGCCGTGCAGACGCAGCTCGCGCTGCTGCAGAACCAGGTCACGCTCTACAAGACGCTGGGTGGCGGCTGGACGAGTACGACTCAGCAGGCGGCAGGCGCGCAGTAGGCAACGCGCCACGGGCTGGGGGTTTGCTGATCTGCATCAGGACTCGGCGACACACGGGGGTGCGGGGGTTATCCCGGGTCAGCCAAGGCCCGTCCGCACACCCCCCGTCCCTATAATCGAACGCTGTTTTCCAATAGCCCCCGATACCGAGGACAGCGATGAGCGAGAGCGCGCAAAACCCGGCTCCGGCCACTGAAGAGGCGCATACGGGCCCGATCAAGAATCCCAAGCAGCTGATGCTCGCGGTCCTTTTCGGCTTCGTGGTCCCCATCCTCATCATCGCGGGGCTGGTGCTCTTCGTGGTGTCCGGGCTCAAGCCCTCCGGTGCGGCCACCGGCGACAACATGAACCTCTATGGCGTCAGCCAGGATGCCCGTGACCGCGACGTCGCCGAGCGCATCCGCAAGGTGGGCATGGTCGAGATCCGCGACGCCAACCGCCCGCTCGCCAACGGCGAGACCGTCTTCAAGACCCAGTGCACCGCCTGCCATGGCACTCCCGGCATTCCCGGCGCCCCCCACTTCGGCGACGCTGCGGCCTGGGGCCCGCGTATCGGCCAGGGCCTGGCGACGCTGACCGAGCATGCGCTCAAGGGCAAGGGGGCCATGCCGCCTCAAGGTGGCGGCGACTTCGGCGACGTGGAGATCAGCCGTGCCGTGGCCTACATGGCCAACTCGGGCGGCGCCAAGTTCGAGGAGCCGGCCGCTCCGGCGGCCGCTGCACCCGCAGGCGATGCCGCACCGGCGGCGGGTGCAGCCCCGGCGGCTTCGACCGCCGCAGCGCCGGCCGCAGCCGGTGCGATGCCCGCCAAGCAATAGGCGCAGGCTGCACAAACCCACCCGTCGCAGAGCGGGCCCCTACGAAAGCCGGCAGATCGCCGGCTTTCTTGTTTTGGGGTGTAGGCAGGCCATGGGCGTCCTGCGCCCGCGAACCGGCGCGGCGTCCTCGCAGCGCCCTCAGCGCGTCGCAGAAGCGTGTGTGGCCGCGGGGCTTCGGACGAAGCCGAAGCGCTCGGGCAGTTCGGCCGCCGTCATCTCTTCCGGCGCGGGCCAGATGCCCCGTTCCAGCGCATCGGCCGCCAGGCCCATGTCCTGCGTGTGGACGATGCCCAGGCCCGACGGCGTTGCGATGTAGAGCCGCCCTTCCCCATCCATCAGCACGCGCGTCAGCTCCCCGGACTGGCCGGTGTGGGTGTGAAGCGAGAAGTCGTCCATTACGCGCCACACCAGCGGTGCGGCCTCCAGTTCCACATACACGCGCTGGGGCCCGTTCTGGAAGAACCACTGGCCGGTGGCGTCCGGCTCGTAGTTGCGCTGGATGAAGTCGATCAGCTTGTCATGCCGCAGCAGCGATCCCTTGCTTCGCGGAAAGGGGCCGGCCGCCTGCGTGGCGTCGTCGCGCATGTACCACTGGCCGCGTGCGTCGAGACCCAGCCAACCGTAGCAGTGCGGCACGTTGGGCCATTTGGCCAGTGCCTGTTTGACGATGTCATCCATGGCGCCATTGTCCGCGCCCACGTTTCGATGCGATGTCGCCCATGCCGCCAACCTGGGTGAGCCATGGCCGACACCCAGCCGGGACCGGTCGGTGGACGGCGCGCCGGACAGCGCCGGCCTCGTCATCCCGCGCGGCTTCAGCGATGGGCCAGAAGCCAGTCCACCACCGCCTGCGGCATCGTCCGCACATGCCCGGGCCAGCCGCCCTGCGGAAAGCCGACATGGCCGCCATGCAGCGGCTGCCAGAGGGTCACGCGCGGATTGGTCACCCGTACCGGCACCGGCAGGCTTTCGCCGGGCACGAAGGGGTCGTTGCGGGCGTTGAGCACCAGCGCGGGTATGCGGATGTCGCCCAGCCGTGGCCCGGCCGCCGCGCGGGCGTAGTAGTCCACCGCATCCTTGAAGCCATGCAGGGGCGCCGTGAACAGGTCGTCGAAGTCGCGCAGGCTGCGCGCGGCGCGCAGCCGCTGGGCGTCGAACAGACCCGGATGCTGCGCCAGCTTGGCCAGCGCCTTGGGCTTCATGGTCGAGAGGAACATGCGCTCATACACCAGCCGGTTGAAGCCGCGCCCGATGGCATCCGCCCCGGCGGCCAGGTCCAGCGGTGCGCTCACGCCGGCCACGGCCAGCGCCACGGCGGCGGCGCTGTCGCCCGCCTCCTCGGCCCAGCGCAGCAGCGCATTGCCGCCCAGCGAAACGCCCACGGCCAGCACGCCGGCGGGGCTGCGTTCGCGCAGGCGCGCCAGCACCCAGCCCACCTCTTCATGGTCGCCCGAGTGGTAGGCCCGCGGCCCGAGGTTGAGCTCGCCGCTGCAGCCGCGGAAATGCGGCACCGCGAAGCCCAGCCCGCGTTCGCGCGCGACCGCGGCCAGGGCCTCGGCATAGTGGCTGCGCGACGAGCCTTCGAGGCCATGGAAAAGCACCAGCAGAGGGGCCGTGACAGGGTCGGGCGCGTCCTGGAAATCGATGTCGACGAAGTCGCCGTCAGGCGCGCGCCAGCGCTCGCGCCGGTACAGTGGGGGGGCGCCCGTGTACCGGCGGCCGAAGAGGGCCGGCCAGATGGTCTGCGCATTGCCGCCCGGCAGCCAGCGGGGCGCGACGAAGGCCTGCATCCCGAACTGTCAGTGCAGCAGGCCCGGGACTTCCACCGCGTCGTCCGGCTCGCGCGAGGTGCCGGGGCTGGCATGGTGCGCCACCAGTCGCCAGCCCATCTCGGTCTTGAGGTACACGTTGGTCGCCAGCACGAAGGCATGGCGCGGGCCCTCGGCGGTGAGCACCTCGATGCGCTCGAGCACGTTGTGCACGCTGGTGCCGAGGGCTTCGACGCGGCGGACATGCGAAGGCCGTGCATGCACGGCACCGCCGTTGGCGAACATCTGCTCGAAGGCGCTGCGGATGGCGGCCACGCCCACCAGGCGCGGCCCGCCGGGGTGGACGCAGAACACGTCTTCCTCGTCGGCCCAGCAGGCCATCAATGCGTCGGCGTCGCCGCGCTGCAGCGCGTCGTAGAAGGCGGCTTCCAGATCGTCGGCGGTGCCGCCCAAGGCGGCGGGGTATCGGGTTTTGCTGGGCATGGCAGGCGCGATTCTGCCGCCCTGTGCGCACCACGCTCCGGCATGTGGCGCACCACCTTGCCGCGCACGCGCCCATCGCCGCGAACCGTTTTGGACCATTTGGTCAAAACATGCAGGGCATTTTTCCATCAAGTCATTGATGTGGAACAGGAAAGCAGCACTGGCACAGCGCATGCAAACCCGCCGGCAATCCCATCCTGGAGTCCACGCACATGAAAGTCGGCGTCTTCATCCCCATCGGCAACAACGGCTGGCTGCTGTCGCAGAACGCGCCGCAGTACAAGCCCAGCTTCGAGCTGAACAAGACCATCACCCTCAAGGCCGAGCACTATGGCCTGGACTTCGCGCTCTCCATGATCAAGCTGCGCGGCTTCGGCGGGAAGACGGAGTTCTGGGACCACAACCTGGAGTCCTTCACCCTGATGTCGGGCCTGGCAGCCGTGACGACGAAGATCAAGCTCTTTGCCACCGCCGCCTCGCTGGTCATGCCGCCGGCCATCGTGGCGCGCATGGCCTCGACCATCGACAGCATCTCGAACGGCCGCTTCGGCCTGAACCTGGTGACCGGCTGGCAGCGGCCCGAGTACTCGCAGATGGGCATGTGGCCCGGCGACGAGTTCTTCGCCACCCGCTACGAATACCTGTCCGAATACATCCAGGTGCTGCGCGACCTGTGGGGCAAGGGCCAGTCGGACTTCAAGGGCACGCACTTCAAGATGGACGACTGCCGCCTGAGCCCACAGCCGCAGGCGCCCATGAAGGTGATCTGCGCCGGCCAGAGCGATGCCGGCATGGCCTTCTCGGCCAAGTACGCCGACTACAACTTCTGCTTCGGCAAGGGCGTGAACACGCCCAAGGCCTTCGCGCCCGCGGCGCAGAAGCTGATCGAGGCCACGGCCAAGACCGGCCGCCACGTGACCACCTACGTGCTCATCATGGTGATCGCCGCCGAGACCGACGAAGCCGCCTTCGCCAAGTGGGAGCACTACAAGGCCGGCGCCGACACCGACGCCATCGCCTGGATGGCCCAGCAGGGCGCGGCCGACACCAAGTCCGGCGGCGACACCAACGTGCGCCAGATGACCGATGCCACCTCGCCCTCGGCGGTGAACATCAACATGGGCACGCTGGTGGGTTCCTACGCCAGCGTGGCCCGCATGCTCGACGAGATGGCCGAGGTCCCCGGCACCGAAGGTGTGCTGCTAACCTTCGACGACTTCGTGCAGGGCGTGGAGGACTTCGGCGAGCGCATCCAGCCGCTGATGAAGAGCCGCGTGGACGTGGACACGCCCGTGCCCTCGCAGGTGGGCGCGCCCGAGGCGCTGGCGGCGTGACGGAGCAACGCCCATGAGCAGCACCAAGACCAATGCCACCCTGCGCTCGACCACGCCGGTCGGGCCACCCCAGGTGCCGGGCGCACCAGCACCGACGGTGATTCCTTCGCGCCCCGAGCCTCTGGCCCTCGTGCCCGCGCAGACCGCGCTGATCGTGGTCGACATGCAGAACGCCTATGCCTCGCTCGGCGGCTACGTGGACTCGGCCGGTTTCGACATCTCGGGCGCGCAGGGCACCATCGCCGGTATCGTGCGCGCCATCGAGGCGGCGCGGGCGGCGGGGATGCTCATCGTCTTCCTGCAGAACGGCTGGGACGCGAAATACGTGGAAGCGGGAGGTCCCGGCTCGCCCAACTGGCACAAGTCCAACGCGCTCAAGACCATGCGCGCCAAGCCCGAGCTGCAAGGCCGCTTCCTGGCCAAGGGCGGCTGGGACTATGAGCTCATCGACGCGATGAAGCCGCAGGCTGGCGACATCGTGATCCCCAAGACGCGCTACAGCGGCTTCTTCAACAGCACGCTGGACAGCAGCCTGCGCGCCCGCGGCATCCGCAGCCTGGTGTTCACCGGCATCGCCACCAATGTGTGCGTGGAGTCGTCGCTGCGCGATGCCTTCCACCTGGAGTACTTCTCGCTGATGCTGGAGGACGCCACCCACGAGCTGGGCGGCGCCGCCATCCAGCAGGCCACGGTCTACAACGTCGAAACCTTCTTCGGCTGGGTGTCGACGGTGGACGCGTTCTGCCAGGCCCTTGCACCGGCCACCGCCGCCACGCCCGCCGCCACCGAAGCAGCCACGGCCTGATCCTTCGTTCATCCCACTCTGGAGTCCCTTCATGCCCAAGGAAGCCATCATCCCCCCCGGCACCAGCACCCCCATCGCGCCCTTCGTGCCCGGCACGCTGGCCGACGGGGTCGTCTACGTCTCGGGCACCCTGCCCTTCGACAAGGACAACAACGTGGTGCATGTCGGCGATGCCACCGCACAGACCCGCCATGTGCTGGAGACCATCAAGGGCGTCATCGAGACCGCTGGCGGCACCATGGACGACGTCACCTTCAACATGATCTTCGTCACCGACTGGGCCAACTACGCCAAGGTCAACGCGGTGTATGCCGAGTACTTCCCGGGCACCAAGCCGGCGCGCTACTGCATCCAGTGCGGCCTGGTGAAGCCCGACGCGCTGGTGGAGATCGCCTCCATCGCCCACGTGGGCAAGAAGGCCTGAGCCGCACCATGGCGCTGTACCACGAGATGCACGGCGAAGGCCGCCCTGGCGCGCCCAGCGTGCTGCTGTCCTCGGGCCTGGGCGGCTCGGCGGGATTCTGGAAGCCGCAGATCCCGGCCCTGGTCGAAGCCGGCTGGCGCGTAGTGGCCTACGACCAGCGCGGCACCGGCCGAAGCCCGGCCGACCTGCCCGCGGGCTACAGCATCGCCGACATGGCCCGTGACGTGGCCGAGGTGATGGACGCCACCGGCACCGGGCGCTGCCACCTGGTGGGCCATGCCCTGGGCGGCCTGGTCGGGCTGCAGCTGGCGCTGGATGCGCCGGCGCGCGTCGCGAGCCTGGTGCTGGTCAATGCCTGGTCGCGGCCCAACCCGCACTCGGCCCGCTGCTTCGACGCCCGCCTGTCGCTGCTGGGTGCCTGCGGGCCGCGCGCCTATGTGGAGGCGCAGCCCATCTTCCTCTACCCCGCCGACTGGGCCGCGGCCCATGCGACCGAGGTGCAGGCCGAGGTGGACCATGCCTTCGCCCATTTCCCTGGCGAAGCCAACATGCGCGCGCGCATCGGAGCCCTGCGCGCCTTCGACGTGGACGCGCGCCTGCACGAGATCACCGCCCCCACCCTGGTCGCCTGTGCGCAGGACGACGTGCTGGTGCCGTGGACGATGTCCCGGCGCCTGGCCGAAGGCCTGCCCCAGGCGCTGCTCGACCGCAGCCCGCACGGCGGCCACGCGCACAGCGTGACCGATCCGGTTGGCTTCAACGCCGCGCTGATCGGCTTCCTGTCTCGTCAGGACTGAACCCTCTTCTCTTCCGGCTTCCGATGATGATGTCCACCGCCCCCGCTCCCACCGCCGCGGCCCTGCAGGCCCTGGCCGCCACGCCGCCCGAACGCGGCGACTACCGCAATGCCATGGCGCGCCTGGGTGCGGCCGTGAACGTCATCACCACCGATGGTCCCGCGGGCCGGGCAGGCTTCACCGCTTCGGCCGTGTGCAGCGTGACCGACGAGCCGCCCACGCTGATCGTCTGCCTGAACCGCAGCGCCTCGGTGTACCCCATCTTCCAGGCCAACGGCGTGCTGTGCGTGAACGTGCTGGGCGCGGGCCAGCAGCAGCTGTCCAACCTGTTCGGTGGCAAGACGCCGATGGACGAGCGCTTCTCTGCCGCCCAGTGGCATGTGAGCAGCAGCGGCGTGCCGGTGCTGGCCGAGGCCGCCGCCACCTTCGAATGCCGCGTGGTGAACCGCACCGCCGTGGGCACCCACGACGTGCTGTTCTGCGAAGTGGATGCGGTGCGCCTGGGCAACGCCGCCCATGGCCTGGTGTACTTCGACCGCCGCTACCACGACCTGCTTCCTCAGTAGCAGGAAACACCCCCCATGCCGCTTCGCGGCTCCCCCCTCTCTCGCGCCTTCGGCTTGGAGGGGGGCGCACCCAGCGGCCTGGCCAAGCCAGTTCCGCGGGTGCTTTGGCATGGCCTGCTCCGCGGCCGTTCGAGCTTCGCCGCGCGCGCAGGTCGGTCTCAGGCCGTCACAGCGTCCGGCACGCAGATCCCGTCCAGCACCAGTCGCTGCACGTTCTCCACCGTCTCCTCGAAGAAGGCCGCGTCCTGCAGCGTGCGGCCGGCGATGGCCTGCACCTGCACGGCGAAGTCGGCGTAGTGCTGCGTCAGCGCCCAGAGGCCGAAGATGAGGTGATGCGGCGCCACCGGCCGCAGCCGGCCCGAGCGCACCCATTCGCCGATCACCTCCGACTTGCGCTCCACCAGCGTGCGCAGCTCCAGCGCCAGCTCTTCGCGCAGCAGCGGCGCACCCTGGATCATCTCCAGGCAGAACAGTCGTGAGGCATCGGGCTGGTCGCGCGAGATCACCAGCTTGCGGCGGATGTAGCTGGCGATGGCCTCGCGCGGGTCCTGCTCGGCGCTGAAGCCCCGCAGCGGCTCCAGCCACACATGCAGCAGCTCGCGCAGCACGCTCACGTACAGCTCTTCCTTGTTGGCGAAGTAATAGAGCAGGTTGCTCTTGGAGACCTCGGCCCGCGCGGCCACCTGGTCCACGCTGGTGCCGTGCAGCCCATAGCGCGAGAACAGGCCGAGCGCGGCCGCCAGGATCACGCTGCGCTTGTCCTCGGCCTGTCGCGGCCGGCGCACCGCCCGCTTGCCGGCTGCGGGCGCTGCCTTCGTGCCCACAGGTTCTGCTTTGCGTTTGCGCACCTCGGCCGGCGCCTTCTTCTTCGCCGCGGGTGGTCTGGCCATCGGGCTTCCCTTTCCTTTTGTTGTCGTGGGCGTGCGTCGTGGGATCGGCAACGGCCCGCCTGCATCGGCCATTGCGAATCGCGTACCAGCCTGCACGCACCAGCAACGGGCTTCGCGCACCGCTCATCTGTCTTGACCTGCACCAAGACACCGCAGCGCGGCCGAATGGCGTGCATGCGGCGCATCGTACGCAGCCCGGCAGGCGTTTGTCCATTTGGTCCAACTGGCACGGTCGTTGCAAACGGGCTTTGCAGTACCCCTTCCGCGCATCGAGACGCCCATGACCCTGATGACCGTTCCCATCATCGACCTCGCGCCCTACTTCTCGGGCACCGCCGCGGAGAAGGCCGCGCTGGCCCGCCAGGTGGACGAGGCCTGCCGCAGCATCGGCTTCCTGGTGATCACGCACCACGGCATCGACCCGGCGCTCATCGCGCGCGTCTCGGCCCTGTCGCGCCAGTTCTTCGACCTGCCGCTGGCCGAGAAGCGCAAGGTGGACCGCCCGCGCGACGACGCGGTGCGCGGCTACAGCGCGGTGGGCGAGGAGGGCCTGTCGTACAGCCTCGAAGAGGCCTCGCCCGGCGACCTGAAGGAGTCCTTCTCCATCGGCCCGTCGAACGTGCCGGACGACGAGTACCACCGTGGCCCCGCCGCCGGCCCGCACTTCGAGCCCAACAGCTGGCCGCCCATCGAGGGCTTCCGCGAGGCCTATGAGCAGTACTTCGAGGCGATGAGCGACCTGTCGCGCTCGCTCATGCGCCTCTTCGCGCTGGGGCTCGAACTGCCCGAGACCTACTTCGACGACAAGATCGACAAGCACATCAGCATGTTCCGCGTGCTGTCGTACCCGCCTCAGCGCGAGGCGCCGCTGCCCGGCCAGCTGCGCGCGGGCGCGCACAGCGACTACGGCAGCCTGACCATCGTGCTGCCCGACGACAAGGGCCTGCAGGTGCAGAACAAGGCCGGCGAATGGGTGGACGTGCCGCTGGTCGAAGGCGGCCTGGTGGTCAACATCGCCGACCTGATGATGCAGTGGACCAACGACCAGTGGGTCTCCACCATGCACCGCGTGGTCAACCCGCCCTTCGAGGTGGCGCAGACCAACCGGCGGCAGTCGCTGGTGTTCTTCCACCAGCCCAACTACGACGCCATGGTCGAGTGCCTGCCCACCTGCCTGGCGCCGGGCGAGAAGGCCAAGTACGCGCCGATTTCGTCGGGCGACCACCTGACCTCGAAGTTCGTGAAGCAAACCACCTTCGGTGGCACGAAATGACGGCCCCCCGGCTTTTCACGCCTGCGGCGTGTACCGCCACCCCCCAGGGGGGGGCGCGGCCGGCTTGGGGCGGCCCGGCGCTCGGCCGCATTGATCACTGAGGATTCCATGGCACACCTGTCTTACGTCAACGTCTTCGCCAAGGACGTGGTCGCCTTGAGCGGCTTCTACCAGCGCGTGTTCGGCTTCCCGGAGATCGAGGCCATCCGTTCGCCCATCTTCCGCGGCCTGGACACGGGCAAGAGCAGCCTGGGCTTCAACGCGCTGGATGCCTACGAGCTGCTGCACCTGGCCGAGTTCTCGGACACGAAGGGCGTCAAGTTCCTGCTCAACATCGACGTCGACAGCCGCGAGGACGTGGACCGCATGGTGCCCGTCGCGCTGGAGGCCGGCGCCACGCTCATCAAGCCGCCCTATGTCACGTACTACAACTGGTACCAGGCGGTGCTGCTCGATCCCGAGGGCAACGTCTTCCGCATCAACTTCATGATGTGACGCGCCCGCCGCCCGGCCGGCTGGCGGCGGGGCGGCACTGTTCGTGCTCTTTCACGCTTCCCGCTTCCTTCCTCTCCCCTCTTCCTTCCTCCTGGAGGTCTCCATGTTGTCCAAGCGCTTTCCCCGCATGAGCGTGGCCCTGGCCGGCGCTGCCGTGCTGCTGTCGGCGGGCGCCGCCCATGCCCAGGCCGGCTTCAGCCTGAGCGGCAAGCCCGTCATCGCGATGCTGTACTACGGCCCCAAGAACGACGGCGGCTGGACGCAGGCCTTCGACGAGGCCCGCGTGAAGATCGAGGCCGCCCTGGGCCAGAAGATCCAGTTCGTGGAGAACGTGGGCGAGGACGCCTCGGTCATCAAGCCGGCGGCCGAGCGCTTCATCTCGCGCGGCGCCAACATCGTGATCGGCACCGCCTTCGGTCAGTCCGACGCCATGAAGGACCTGGCGGCCAAGTACCCCAAGGTGGCCTTCCTCAATGGCTCGGGCACCACCAACGGGCCGAACCTCGAATCCTTCTACGGCCGCACCTACGAGAGCCAGTACCTGTGCGGCATGGCGGCCGGCGCCGCCAGCAAGACGGGCAAGCTGGGCTTCGTGGCCGCCAACCCCTTCGGCGTGGTGAACTGGACCATCAACGCCTTCGCGCTGGGCGCGCAGAAGATGAACCCCAACGCCACGGTGAACGTGATCTACACCGGCACTTGGAACGACCCGGTCAAGGAGCGCGCCGCCGCCACCGCGCTGATCGACCAGGGCGCCGACGTGATCGGCCAGCACGTGGACTCGCCCACGCCGCAGATCGTGGCGCAGGAGCGCGGCGTGTACGGCACCGGCCACCACCGCGACCTGCGGCAGTTCGCGCCCAAGGCCACGCTGTGCTCGTCGGTGTGGGTGTGGGACCGCTTCCTGGTGCCCGAGCTCAAGAAGATCATCGCGGGCAACTGGAAGCCGGAGCCCTACGGCGCCTTCATCCCGATGAGCGGCGGCGGCACCGACATCGCCGGCTTCGGCGCGGCCGTGCCGGCCGACAAGGTCAAGGTCATCCAGGCCGAGCGCGAGGCCATCCTGAAGGGCAAGCAGGTCTACGCCGGCCCGCTCAAGGACCGCGACGGCAAGGAGCGCGTGGCCGCGGGCGCCGTGCTGTCGGATGCGGACCTCTGGAAGATGGACTGGTTCGTCAAGGGCGTCATCACGCAGAAGTAGCTCTCCCCCAGGCTCCGCGCTTTGCGCTCCGCCAACCCCCTTCCGGGGGCGCCGCCTGCGGCCTGGCCCTTCGACAGGCTCAGGACAGGCCAAGGCCAACTCCGCGGCGGCTGCTGGGGGCACCTTTTCTCTTCATACGCTGATGACTGTTGACGCCCTGCGCCTTGTTGGCATTCACAAGTCCTTCGATGGGTTCAAGGCCCTGACGGACGCGTCCTTTGCTGCGCGCTGGGGCGAGGTGCATGCGCTGCTAGGCGAGAACGGCGCAGGCAAGTCCTCGCTCATGAACATCGCGGCAGGCCTGTATGCGCCTGAAGAGGGCCAGCTGCTGGTGGACGACAACCCGGTGCGGCTCGCGGGGCCGCGCGCGGCGGCGGCGCTGCACATCGGCATGGTGCACCAGCACTTCAAGCTGGTGCGGCCGTTCACGGTGGCCGAGAACATCCTGCTGGGGCACCCGCTCGCACAGGCCGAAGGCAGCCACCGGCGGCGCATGGCGCAGCTGGAGGAACAGATCACGGCACGGGCCGCCGAGCTGGGTTTCGTCATCGACCCGCGGGCCCGCGTGGAGCGCCTCTCCATCGCCGAGCAGCAGCGGGTGGAGATCCTCAAGGTGCTGCTGGCGGGCGCGCGCATCCTGATCCTGGACGAGCCCACAGCCGTGCTTACCGACCAGGAGGCCGAACGCCTGCTGGCCACGGTGCACGCGCTGTCGCGCCAGGGCGCCGCGGTGGCGCTGGTGACGCACAAGATGTCCGACGTGAAGACCTGGGCCGACCGCGTGACGGTGATGCGCGGCGGCCGCACCGTCGCCACGGTGGACCCGAAGGCCACGCCCATCGAAGAGCTGGTGCGCCTGACCGTCGGCCAGTCGGTCGCGGCCAGCGAGGCGGCCACGGAGCCGGCGATGGGCGGTGCGCCGCTGCTGACGGTGCGCGGCCTGCGCCTGCACGCGAACGGCCGCCAGGCGCTGGACGGCGTGGACCTGACGCTGCACGCCGGCCAGATCTACGGCCTGGCCGGCGTCGGCGGCAACGGCCAGGGCGAACTGGCCGAGGCGCTGATGGGCATGGCCGAGGGGCTGGAAGGGACCATCGCACTGGCTGGCGAGGAGGGTCCGGCACAGGGCCGCCTGCCGCACTTCGCCGCCATCCCGGCGGACCGCTACGGCCTCGCGCTCGCGGGCGGCCTGTCGGTGGTGGAGAACTTCGGCATCGGCCAGGTGCAGGCTGGCCGCTACGGCCCGGCCTGGCGGCTGGACCGCGCCCGCATGGCCGCCGACGCGCGCGAGGCCGTGCAGGCCTTCGACGTGCAGGGCGTGCGGCACCTCAACCAGAAGGCCGCGCTGCTGTCGGGCGGCAATGCGCAGAAGCTGGTGCTGGCCCGCGAGTTCGGCCGCGCGCCGCGCCTGGTGCTGGCCCACAGCCCCAGCCGCGGGCTGGACGTGCGCGCCGGGGCCGAGGTGCATGCCCGCCTGCGCGCCGCGCGCGATGCCGGCGCCGCCGTGCTGCTCATCAGCGAGGACCTGGACGAGGTGCTGGCCCTCGCCGACCGCGTGGGCGTGATGGCCCGCGGACGCATCGTGGCCGAGTTCGATCAACCCGCCGACCGCCAAGACGTCGGCCAAGCCATGGTCGCGCATGACTGATACCGCGCTCGACGCTGCCGCCCAGGAAGCACGCGCGAAGCACGTGCCGCTCTTCGCGCGCCGCTACACACTGGAGCTGCGCCAGCAGATGGGCCTGCCCCGGCAGGCGCTGATCCTCGCGCTGGCGGTGGGGGTCGGGCTGGCGCTCTCGGCCGCGATCCTGGTGGCCGCGGGCGTGCCCGCCAACGAGCTGCTCAACGAGTTCATCATGCAGACGCTGGTGGACCAGCAGAGCCTGCTGGCGGTGCTCTTCCAGGCCGCGCCCATGATCCTGGTGGGCATCGGCGCCGCCATCGCCTTCCGCGCCCGCTTCTGGAACCTGGGGCTGGAAGGCCAGATGATCTTCGGCGCCATCGGCGCGACGGCGGTGTCGATGTTCGACATCGGCCCGGCCGCACTGCGGCTGCCGCTGATGGGCGCGGTGGCCATGACGATGGGCATGCTCTGGGCGCTGGCGCCGGCGCTGCTCAAGCTGCGCCTGGCCGTGAACGAGATCATCGCCTCGCTGATGCTCAACTACGTGGCGGGCAACTTCCTGCTGCACCTGGTCTACGGCGCCTGGAAGGACCCGAAGGATTCCTTTCCCTACTCGCCGCAGTTCCGCGCCTTCGAGCGGCTGCCCGAATGGTTCGGCAACGTGAGCACCGCGGCCATCGGCCTGGCCGTGCTGGCGGCGCTGCTGGCCACCTGGTTCACGGGCCTGAGCCGCGCGGGCCTGTACCTGCGCTTCGTCGATGCCAACCCGCGCGTGGCCCGCGCCCTGGGCGTGCCGGTGGGGCGCATGGTGCTCACGGCGGTGCTGCTGTCGGGGGCGTTGGCGGGGCTGGCCGGCTTCGTCGTCGTGACGGGGCAGGAAGGGCGGCTCACGCAGGCCTTCTACGTAGGCTATGGCTTCTCGGGCATCCTGATCGCCTTCCTGGCGCGCAACAACCCGCTGGCCGCCAGCGTGGTGGCGGTGCTGATCGCCATGCTCTTCGTGGCGGGTCGCAACCTGCAGGTCTTCTACCAGATCCCCTTCGCGATGGTGCAGCTGATCCAGGCCATCCTGGTCATCTGCGTCGCCTCGTCGGACTTCTTCATCCGCCATCGCCTGCGGCGTGTGGCCCGTGGACAGGGAGGCTGACATGGACCTGCTTTCCATCGCCACCAACTGGCTGGGCAATGCGCCCGACTTCGCGGTGCCCTATGCGCTGGCCGCGCTGGGGCTGATCCTCAGCGAGCGCGCGGGCGTGTTGTCGCTGGGTGCCGAGGGTCTGATGCTGGTGGGCGCCCTGGCCGGCATCGGCGCCATGCTGGCCTTCCACGATGCGGCCATCGCGCTGCCGCTGGCCATGCTGGCGGCAGCGTTGGTGTCGCTGCTCTTCGCCTTCATGGTGATCGTGCTGCGCATCCAGCAGGTGATCGCCGGGCTGGCGCTGGTCTTCTTCTGCCAGGGCCTGACCAGCCTGCTGGGCACGGTGTTCGACTGGACCAACAAGCCGGTGAGCAGCTTCGGCGCACTGCCGATCCCGCTGCTGTCCGATCTGCCGCTGGTAGGCCGCCTCTTCAACCAGAACCTGATCGTCTATCTGGTGCCGCTGCTGTTCTGGGCCGCGGTGCACTGGCTCAACCGCGGCACGCCAGGCCTGCGCCTGCGTGCGGTGGGCGAGAACCCGCAGGCGGCCGATGCAGCCGGCATCTCGGTGCCGCTGTGGCGCTTCGGCGCGGTGGTGGCGGGCTCGGCGCTGGTGGGCCTGGCGGGGGCCTACATCTCGGTGGTGGGCACCAAGCTGTGGATCGCGGGCATGACGGGCGGGCGCGGCTGGATCGCGGTGGCGCTGGTGATCTTCGCGCGCTGGTCGCCCTGGCGGGCGCTGGTGGGTGCGCTGCTCTTCGGCTGCATCGAGGCGCTGATTCCGCAGTTGGCCGCCGCCGGCGTGCAGCTGCCGCAGTACTTCGTGCTGATGACGCCCTACGTCGTCACGCTGGGCGTGATGGTGTGGGTGGCCCTGGCACGCCGCGGCGGCCAGGCCGTGCACGACGAGCCCGGCGCCCTGGGCCAACCCTATCTGCGAGAGGAGCGACGCTGATGCGCGCCTATGTCTACAACCAGCCGCGCGATCTGGACCCGGGCCAGTTCGCCGACTACCTGGACCTGCCCCGCACCGCCATCGTCTCCATCGACATGCACCGCGGCCACCTGGACGATTCGCCCGACTGCCCCTGCCCGGCCCCGCGGGCGCGCGACGTGGTGGCGCCCATCGACGCCTTCCACGACGAAGTGCGTGCGCTGGGCGGGCGCATCGTGCACGTCAAGTCGGTGCTGCGCGAGGGCGGTGCCGACGACATCGGCGGCATCCCGGCCGCATGGCGGCGCACCTTCCCCCTGCACGTCGGGCCCATCCCCAACGCCGATGCGCATGCCATCGAAGGCTCGCCCTGGACCGAGTGGGTCACGCGCGTCGAGCCCGGCGACCTGAAGGTGGAGAACAAGCGGCGCCTGTCGGCCTTCTACCCCACCGACCTGGACTTCCTGCTGCGCAACCAGCGCATCGACACCGTGGTGCTGGACGGCGGCTTCACCGACTGCTGCGTGCTCAACACCGCCTTCGACGCCAACAACCGCAACTACCGCGTGGTCGTGCTGCGCGACCTGGTGCGCGGCACCGACGAACCGCTGGAGCAGGCCGCGCTGGCCATGGTGTCGCTGCACCTGGGGCTGGTGATGGATTCGGCCGAGCTGCTGGCTGTGTGGCGCCAGCACGCCCTCAACCCTTCGAACAAGACCCTGTCATGAAGCACATTCCCATCGTCGACCTGCAGGGCAGCCTCGACGCCACGGCACCCGCCGCGCAGCAGAGCGCGCGCGAACTGTTCGAGGCCCTGAGCCAGATCGGCTTCGCCTACATCGCCGGTCACACCGTGGCGCCCGCCACGCGCAAGGCCGCCTTCGCCGCGTCGCGCGACTTCCATGCCTCGACGCTGGCGCAGAAGCAGTCGCTGGCCATCAATGCCTTCCACCGCGGCTACATGGGCATGGCCAGCTCCACCATCGTCACCTCCAGTGTGGCGAAGGTGACGCGGCCCAACATGAGCGAGTCGCTGATGCTGATGCACGAGCTGCCGCCCGACGACCCCGGCCTGCTCGCCGGCCTGCCCATGCAGGGGCCCAACCAGTGGCCGGACTGGCTGCCCGGCTTCAAGCCCGCCATGCTGGCCTACGTGCGCGAGGTCGATGCGCTGGGCCGCCACATCGTGCGCCTCATCGCGCTGGCGCTGGGCCTGCCGGCCACGGCGCTGGACCACCACTTCGACCATCCCACCACCTTCCTGCGCGCCCTGCACTATCCGCCGCAGCCGCCGGCCGAGGACGAGCAGATCGGCTCCGCGCCGCACACCGACTACGGAATCATCACGCTGCTGGCCCAGGACGATTCAGGCGGCCTGCAGGTGCGCCCGCGCGGCGGCGACTGGATCGAGGCCCCGCCCATCCCCGACACCTACGTGCTCAACGTGGGCGACATGCTGGCGCGCTGGACCAACGGGCGCCTGGTCTCCACCCCGCACCGCGTCATCAACCGCTCGGGCGGCGACCGCTACTCGCTGCCCTACTTCCTCGATCCGTCGATGGACACGCTCGTCGAATGCCTGCCCACCTGCACCGACGCGGACCATCCGCCGCAGCACCCACCAGTGCGCTACGGCGACTACCTGCTCGAGCGGCTCAACCGCAACTACGACTACCGCAAGCCCGCCGACGCGGCCACCGCGCCCGCGGCCTGATGCCGCGCCCCCTTGTTCCTCACCATTCCGGAGTGCTGCCATGACCTTTCCGCTCAACCGCCGCGACCTGCTGGCCCGTGGCCTCGGCACCGCCGCCGCCCTCGGCCTGCCCGCGCTGCCTTCGCTGGCGGCCGCGCCTCTGGTGATCAACACCTATGGCGGGCGCTGGGAGAAGTTCTGGCGCACCGACCTGATGCCCGCCTTCGAGAAGATCAGCGGCGTCAAGCCCACGTTGGACGTGGGCCTGGGCAAGAACTTCATCGCCAACCTGCGCGCGGCCGGCATCGAGAAACCGCCCTACAGCGTGCTGATGGTCAACGAGAACATCGCCAGCGTGGTGCGGGCCGAAGGCTACTTCGAGCCCATCCCGCCGGCCAAGGTGCCCAACCTGGCCCACGTCTACCCCAACCTGCGCAACCCCGGCGACAACGGCGTGCGCGGCATCGTCTCGACCATCGGCATCGGCTACCGCAAGGACTTGGTCAAGACGCCGCCCAAGTCCTGGGCCGATCTCTGGAGCAACCCCGAGTTCAAGGGCAAGATCGGCCTCTACCAGATCGGCAACACGGCGGCCATGCTCTTCCTGCTGATGACCGCCAAGATCTACGGCGGCTCGCAGGACGCCATCGACCGCGCCTTCGTCGAGATCAAGAAGCTGCTGCCCTTCCAGCAGGCCGACTGGAGCGGCACGCTGTCGACCATGCTCACGCGCGGTGACGTCACCGTGGCGGTGATCGACTTCCCCGAGATCGTGGCGCTCAAGAAGAAGGGCGTGCCGGTCGAGATGGTGGTGCCCAGCGAAGGCGTGGTGGCCTTCGAGCAGTCCTTCAACATCCTCAAGCACGCCCCCGACAAGGAAGCGGCCTACCAGTACCTCAACTTCATCCTGCGGCCCGAGGTGCAGGAGTCGATGGCCAAGGAGTTCTTCACCTCGCCCACCAACACGCAGGTGAAGCTGGAGCCGGCCCTGGCAGCGGACGTGCCGATCAGCGGCAAGGCCATGTCTTCCATCGTGCAGTTCGACTGGGCCAAGGTGAACCCGCAGCTGCCGGCCATCACCGACCGCTGGAACCGGGAGATCAAGTGAGCGCGGTCCTGTCCGCGCCGCCTGACGCCGCGATGCCGACCGCTCGCACGGCCGCGCGGCGCACCACGCGGCTGTCCATCGAGGGCCTGCACAAGCGCTATGCGGGCCATGTGGCCATCCATTCGCTGGACCTGGCCACGCGCGAGGGCGAGTTCATCTCGGTGCTGGGCCCGAGCGGCTGCGGCAAGACCACCACGCTGCGCTGCGTGGCCGGCTTCGAGCATCCAGAGGCCGGGCGCATCTGCATCGACGGTGAGGACATCACCGGCCTGCCGCCCGAGAAGCGCGACATCGGCATGGTGTTCCAGAACTACGCGCTCTTCCCGCACCTCACGGTGCGGCGCAACCTGGCCTTCGGCCTGGAGATGCGCGGCGTGCCGCGCGCCGAGATCGGGCGCCGCGTCGAGGCGGTGCTGGGCATGGTGCAGTTGGGCGCGCTGGCCGAGCGCTTTCCGCGCCAGCTCTCCGGCGGCCAGCAGCAGCGCGTGGCGCTGGCTCGGGCGCTGGTGATCGAGCCGCGCCTGCTGCTGCTGGACGAGCCGCTGGCCAACCTGGACGCCGTGCTGCGCGAGGACATGCGCGTGTTCATCCGCGACCTGCAGCGCCGCGTGGGCATCACCACGCTCTACGTGACGCACGACCAGGCCGAGGCGATGGTCATGTCCGACCGCGTGGCCGTGATGCTGGGCGGCCAGCTGCAGCAGTTCGACGTGCCCGAGGCCATCTACCTGCGCCCGCGCAGCGTGGAGGTGGCGCGCTTCATCGGCCGCTCCAATCTCATCGAAGGGCGTGTGCGCGCCATCGTGCCCGCCGCCGGTCCGCGGCCGGTGCATGCGGTCGACACCGCGCTCGGCCCGGTCGAGGCCGCCTTCCACGAGGCGCTCGAACCCGGCCAGGCCGTGCAGGTGACGCTGCGGCCCGAAGCCATCCACTTCCGCGCCGACGGGCCCTATGCCGGCCGCGTGGCCCGCAGCTACTTCCTGGGCAGCACGGTGGAGCATGTGGTCGAGGCCGCCGGCGGCCAGACCCTGCTGGTGCAGACGCCGCCCGGCGGGCGCCTGCCGGAAGGCGCGCAATGCGGCCTGGCCTTCGAGCCCGGGCATGCCTGGGTCATCCCAGGATGAACGCCTCCACGCTCGCCGCGCCCACCGCGCTGCCCGCCACGACGGCGGCGTCCGCGCCGCGCAGCCGCGCCATCTGGCTGATCGCCCCGGCACTGGTGCTGCTGGGCGTCTTCCTGCTGCTGCCCTACCTGAACATCGTGCTGATGAGCCTGCGCCCGCCGGCCGTCGGGGCGCCCTATGGCGCGGGCTTCACGCTGGGCAACTACACGCGCGCATTGACCGACGGCTACCTGCTAGGCGTGCTGGGCGACACGCTGCTGCTGGGCCTGACGGTAACGCCCATCTGCCTGCTGCTGGGCTATCCGGTGGCCTTCCACCTGGCGCGCAGCCGCTCGCGCTGGGCGGGGCTGCTGTATGTGCTGGTGCTCTCGCCGCTGCTGGTGGGCGTGGTGGTGCGCAGCTTCGGCTGGCTGATCCTGCTGTCGGGCAACGGCGTGATCAACCGCGCGCTGATCGACCTGGGCTGGATCGACACCGGCCTGCAACTGATGAACAACCGCCTGGGCGTGACCATCGCGCTGGTGCATGTGTTCCTGCCCTTCATGATCCTGCCGCTGGTGGGCGTGATCCAGGGCATCGACCCGAGCCTGGAGGCCGCGGCGCGCTCGCTGGGTGCCTCGCGGCTGCGGGCCTTCCTGCGCGTGTCGCTGCCGCTGTCGTGGCCCGGCATCCAGGCCGGCACGGTGCTGGTCTTCGTGCTCACGCTCAGCGCCTATGTCACGCCGGTGATGCTAGGCGGGGCGCAGGTGAAGACGGTGTCGGTCCTGGTGGTGCAGAGCCTGATCGACAACTTCCAGTGGCCGGCGGGTGCCGCACAGGCGCTGGTGCTCACGGCCTGCGGCATGCTCGCCGTGGCCGCCTATGCGCGGCTGACACGCCGGCTTTCGAGGGGACTGGCATGAACGGATCGATGGTGGCCGACCGCGCGATGGACACGCTGCTGCGCGTCTTCATCGGCGCGGTGTATGCCTTCCTGCTGCTGCCGATCGTGGTGATCGTGCTCATGTCGCTCAACGCGGGCGAGTTCCTCACCTTTCCGCCGCAGGGCCTGTCGCTGCGCTGGTTCGGCGCGCTCTTTGCCAACGAGGGCTTCATGCGGGCCATGGGCACCTCGCTGGCGCTGGCCGCGGCGGCCACCGTGGGCGCCACGCTGATCGGCACTGGCGCTGCGCTGTACGTGGTGCGCCATGCCACGCGCACCCGCGAGGCGCTGCGCCTGCTGCTCATGATGCCGCTGATGCTGCCGGAAATCCTCACCGCCATCGCGCTGCTGTTCTTCCTGTACGCGACGGGCATCGGCACACGCACCGTGTTCGGCCTGGTGGTGGGCCACGTGCTGGTGACGCTGCCCTACGTCTTCACCAACGTGGCCTCGGCGCTCTACAACCAGGACGCCTCGCTGGAGCAGGCGGCACGCAGCCTGGGCGCCTCGCCCGCGCGGGCCTTCGCGCGCGTGACGCTGCCGCTCATCAAGCCGGGGCTGATCACCGGCGCGCTGTTCGCCTTCGTGATCTCCTTCGACCTGTTCAACATGTCGCTGCTGCTCAAGGGCGTGGGCATGACCACGCTGCCGCTGCAGCTCTTCGACTACCTGCGCTGGGACTTCGACCCGACCGCCGCGGCCGTGTCCACGGTGAGCATCGTGCTGACGCTGGCGGCGGTGGTGTGGATCGACCGCAGCGTGGGGCTGCGCACGCTGCGCTTCGGCTGAGGCGCTTGTCGGGCAGCCCCGCCTGACTAGGGCGCCTTCCAGGCGCCGGGTGCGGGCCGCGGTGCCTCGCTGCCATCGGGCGCCTCGCCCAGAAGCCAGCGTGCGGCGACGGTGCGCGCGTCCTGCTGCGAGGCGGCCCACACCACCTCCGGCGCGGCCACATGCACGCCGGGCGGCGCGATGCGCAGCGCCTCGTCCAGCAACTCGGCCACCTTGATGGCGCGGACCGGCCGGTCGGTGGCGGGCACCATGAAGCGCAGGCTCGACAGCATCCAGTGCGCCAGGCCGGGGAGCAGGCCGCGCACCAAGTCCGCCGGCTTGCGCGCGGCGCGAAACAGCAGCAGGCGCTCGAAGCCGAGCCCGGCCAGCGCGTGCTCGTCCAGGTTGGCCAGGCCACGCTTGAGCGCGTCGGGCAGCCGGCCCGCGTCGTGCGGCTGCACCACGGCCAGCGTGTGCGCACCGCAGGCGCGCAGCCAGGTGGCGATGGCCAGCAGCTGTGCGGGGTCGGCCGCCCACAGCGCCCGCTCGCGGCCATGGTGCAGCCGCGGCGGGTCGAAGGCGACGATGCCGATGTCCACCGGCACGCGCGGCCATTCGGCAGGCGGCCGGTCGCCCGGTACCACCACCGGCTGGATGCCGCGCAGCCCCTCGCGCAAGGGCTGGCCGGCCAGCACGCCGACGCGGGCGTAGCCGCCCCCGCCGCCCAGGCGATGGACCAGTTCCGCCCCCAGCAGGCCGGTAGCACCGGCGATCAGCAGGCTCTGGAGGGCAGGCGGACGCGCCATCGGCCGACTGGCGGCCTGCAGGGCTTGGAGGGGGTCGAGGGCCATCGGCCTATGCTACTGTCGCCGCTCCACCGGGGTGCGCGGCGCACGGCGCCTTCCTTGCCGTCTGCCCGGCCGCACCGCCGCTCATGCTTTTCAAGGAGGTTCGATGACCCGTTGGCTTTGCGCCCTGCTTCTTGCCGCCACGACCCTGCTCTCGGGCTGCGGCTACAACGACTTCCAGCGCCTGGACGAGGCCAGCAAGGCCGCCTGGAGCGAGGTGCTCAACCAGTACCAGCGCCGCGCCGACCTGGTGCCCAACATCGTGGCCTCGGTCAAGGGCGAGGCCAATTTCGAGCAGGAGACGCTCACGCGCGTGGTCGAGGCCCGGGCCAAGGCCACCTCGATCCAGGTCACGCCCGAGACGCTGAACAACCCCGAGGCCTTCAACAAGTTCCAGCAGGCGCAGGGCGAGCTCTCCAGCGCCCTGTCGCGGCTGATGGTGGTGGCCGAGCGCTACCCGCAGCTGCAGGCCAACCAGGGCTTTCGCGACCTGCGCGTGACGCTCGAAGGCACCGAGAACCGCATCACCGTGGCCCGCAACCGCTACATCCAGACGGTGGAGGACTACAACGTGCTGGCACGCAGCTTTCCCACCAACCTGACGGCCAAGGTCTTCAGCTACGCGCCCAAGCCCAACTTCAGCGTGCAGAACGAGGCCGAGATTTCCAAGCCGCCTGTGGTGGACTTCAACAAGAAATAGGCTCACCCCAACCTTCGCGCACTTTGTGTCGCTAAACCAAACACCTTCGAGGGGACAACACCCGAGGCCCGGCCCTTCGACGGGCTCAGGGCAGGCCAAGGCCGGTTCCGCGGTGTTCCCCGCATACCGTGCGTCCCTCCGGGGCGCAGCGGTCTGGCGTGTCCTCGTGGCCGCACTGGCTGCGCTGTGCCTGAACATGGCCTTCATGGCGGCCGTCTGGGCGCAGGGCCTGCTGCCGGTGCCCGCGCTCACGGCGCGCGTGATCGACGAGACGGGCACGCTCGGCGCCGCAGAGGTGCAGTCGCTGGACGCCAAGCTCGCACAGTTCGAGCAGCGCAAGGGCTCGCAGATCGTGGTGCTCATGGTGCCGGCCACGGCACCCGAGGACATCGCGGCGTTTGCCAACCGCGTGGCCAACAGCTGGAAGATCGGCCGCCGCGAGGTAGGCGACGGCGTGCTGGTGATCGTCGCCAAGGACGAGCGCCGCATGCGCATCGAGGTGGCCAAGACACTGGAAGGCGCCGTGCCCGACCTGGCCGCGGCCCGCATCGTCGATCAGCAGATGAAGCCGGCCTTCCGCAGCGGCGACTTCGCCGGCGGCCTGGACGCGGCGGCCGATGCGCTGATCGCCCGCATCGACGGCGAGGCCCTGCCCGTGCCGACGCCCCAGGGCCGACACCAGAAGGACGGCCTGCTCGACGTGGATTGGGAAGACCTGGCCGTCTTCCTGTTCTTCGGCGTGCTGGTCGGTGGCCCGGTGCTGCGCGGCCTGCTCGGCAACAAGCTGGGGCCGTTGGCCACCGGTGGCTTGGCGGGCGTGGCGGTGTTCATCGTCACCACCAGCCTGGTCGTCGCAGCACTGGCCGCGGTCGCGGCATTGCTGTTCACCTTCTTCACCGGCCTGCGGCTGGGCGGCGGCAGCATGCGTCCGGGCGGCTTCGGCCATACCGGCGGCTGGGCTGGCGGCGCGGGCATGGGTGGCTGGAGCGGCGGCGGAAGCGGCGGTGGCTTTGGCGGCGGGGGAGGCTTCAGCTCGGGCGGTGGCGGCGATTTCGGTGGTGGTGGCGCCTCGGGAGACTGGTGATGACGGCGAATCACTCTTCCTCCGCGGCCCGTCCCGGCCTGATGGCCCGCCTGACGCGCCTCTGGCGCCATCGCTGGCACGATGAGCACAGTGTGCGCCGCCTGTTGCCGCCGGAGGCGGTGCAACGCCTGGGCCAGCGCGTGGCCGCCAGCGAGGCGCGCCACACGGGCCAGGTGCGCATCTGTGTCGAGGCCGGCCTGCCCTGGAGCTACATCCGTCGCGGGGCCACGGCCCGTGATCGCGCGGTCACGCTGTTCGGCAAGCTGCGGGTGTGGGACACCGCGCAGAACAACGGCGTGCTCATCTACCTGCTGGTGGCCGACCACGCCATCGAGATCCTGGCCGACCGCGGCATCGACGCCCATGTGGACGCCGCCGAATGGGCGGCCATGGCGCAGCGCATGAAGGGCGCCTTCCGCGAGGGTCGCTTCGAGGACGGGCTGACGCAGGCGCTGGAAGAGGTGTCGGCGCTGCTGGTGGCGCACTATCCCGCCGAGGGCGGGGCCGAGGCGCCGCGGCGCATGAACGAGTTGCCGGACCTGCCGGTGCTGCTCTGAGGTCGGCCGTTCGAGAGCCTTGGCAGCGTCCGGGTAGCACCCGCGGTCCTTTCGGGGTCGGCGGGGTCGGCGGGGTCGGCGGGGTCGGCGGGGTCGGCGGGGTCGGCGGGCGGGACGCTAACCCGGCAGAGGACGCCGGCATGCGCGCTCCCGGTGCACGCTCGCGCTGACCGGCTTGCCTCACCAGATCCGTGCTCGCTCTCCACCGACGCGCTTTGGGCACTGCACGGCGCCGCGAATGGCACCTCCGCACGCACACCGGCGCCCTCCGCCTCGACGCTGCGCCCGAACCCTCCCGTTTTTCGGGCCTCGGGGTTTTTTGGGTTCTGGTCCCTTGAGTCCTGTGGCCATTGGATCTTTGGATCTTTGGATCTTTGGATCTTTGAGCCTTTGGGTCCTGGGGTCCTGGAGGTAATGCCGGCCAGCCAACCCAACCCGTTCGGGCTGAGCCTGTCGAAGCCTCGTCCCTATGGGCAGCACGCAGGCGGGTCAGTTAGCGCCGGGCATTTGCGCCGCGCACCGTTCTGCCCTTCGCCCAGCTCAGGGCGAACCGAGTCGGGACCCGGGCGGTCGAACCCGGCCGTTCGCGCGCAGCGTCCAGGCGGAGGGTGCCGGTGTGCGTGCGGAGGTGCCATTCGCGGCGCCGTGCAGTGCCCAAAGCGCGTCGGTGGAGAGCGGGCACCCCTCTCGTGCAACAAGCCGGCCAGCGCGAGCGTGCACCGGGAGCGCGCATGCCGGCGCCCTCTGCCGGGTTAGCACCCCGATCGCAGGTGCACCCGCACAACCCACACGCGCACACGCCCACACGCCACAAGACTCACACATCTGATGCGACCCACGCAGCGCCGCAGCCAACGCAGCGACTCAGCGACTCAGCGACTCAGCGACTCAGCGACTCAGCGACTCAGGGCCAGAGTTCCACGCCCAGCCCCGCCAGACGCTTGCGCATCGCCCGCACGGCCTTGTCCTTGCTCAGCAGCCGCGCCCGGTGCGCCACGGCCAGGTCGATGAACACCTGGTCGTCCGGGTCGGCACAGGTGAAAGGCGCCTTGGCGGCCGGCGGCTGCAGCTGCGCATGACGGTCGAAGCAGGCCAGCACGTCGTCCACCGACAGGCCGTAGAAGGCCCGCCGCGGCGCGATCTGCGGATAGTCCAGCACGCGGGCCAGCTCGACACGCATCGGGGCCGTCGCCAGCCACCGGTGCTGGCCGGCCTCCAGCGCCGCACGCAGCGGCTTGGCGGCAGCGTCGTCGAAGACGAAGAGGTCGAGCACGATGTTGGTGTCGATGACCACGGCGGTCACTTCGGGCTGCGAAGCGGCATCCACCTCGGCACCGCCCGCAGCCGACGAGGCAGACGCGCCAACGTCCGCCGCCATGCGGCTCACCGCCCGCACCCCTTACACGACGTCATACCGATGGCGCCGTGCGCGCCGAACCCGCCACCATGTCGAAGCGCAGCAGCCGGCATTCGATGGGCCCGTTCCACATCGGCACGCGGCGCGACTCCTTCAGGCGCATGCGCTGCGGCAGCTTCATGTCGGGCGTGAGCACCCAGGCCGTCCAGCCCGCGAAGTTGCGCTTCCAGTGCGTGGCCAGTTGCGGGAAGAAGTCGTCGCCGCCGTCGGCGCCCGATTCGGTCTGCGCCACCTCGCGCCCGCCCGGGCCGCGCCGCCCCGCGTTGGAGCCGGCCACGCCGCCGACGGCAATGCGCTCGCCGTACGGCGGGTTGAGCAGGATCACGCCGCCGCCCTCGACCGGAGGCATGCGCTGCAGCGCGTCACCGCCGCGCAGTTGCAGCCGGTCGGCCACGCCGGCACGCTCGGCATTGCGCTGCGCGAAGTCGACCATGCGGTGCGACACGTCGCTGCCGAAGACGCGCACCGCGCTCACCGCGCGGGCATCGGCAGCAGCCAGCGCCTCCTCGCGCATCGCGCGCCACAGCTCGGCGCGGTGCAGCAGCAGCGCCTCGAAGCCGAAGCGCCGTGAGGCACCCGCCGGCACGCCGGCCGCCAGCAACGCCGCCTCGATGGGAATGGTGCCGCTGCCGCAGCAGGGGTCGTACAGCGGCTGGTCGGACAGGGCACCGGTCTCCGGGTCCCACCAGCCGCTGGCGGCCAGCATGGCGGCGGCCAGGGTCTCCTTGAGCGGGGCGTCGCCCTTGTCCACGCGCCAGCCGCGCTTGAACAGCGGCTCGCCGCTGGTGTCGATGTAGAGCGTCACATCCTCGGCCGTCAGGTGGGCGAAGACGCGCACGTCGGGAAAGCGCGTCTCCACGCTCGGCCGCACGCCGCCCGCGCGGGCACGGAAGCGGTCGGCGATGGCGTCCTTGATCTTGAGCGTGGCGAAGTTCAGGCTCTGGAGCGGGCTGCCCTGCGCGGTGAGCTCGACCTTGAAGGTCTGCCGCGGCTGGAACCACATCTCCCAGGCGATGCCCGAGGCGGCGTCGTACAGGTCGGCCTCGTTGCGATAGGGCCGGTGCGCCAGTTGCACCAGCACCCGCTGCGCCAGCCGGCTCTTGAGGTTGAGCGCCTGCACGTCGCGCCAGGCGCCCATCACCCGCACACCGCCGCGCAGCACCCGCAGGTCGTCGCCGCTGCGGCCGGTGATGGCATGCGCCTCGGCGGCCAGGAGGTCTTCCACGCCGGCGGCGCAGGGCAGAAAGAGCGGCATCGCGTTCATCGATGATATTATAGGCAACATCATGAAGCCGTCGGTGGTGCTCGATACGAATGTGCTGGTGGCCGGGCTCTCCAGCCGCCGCGGCGCCTCCAACCGGCTGCTCGAACACCTGCTGGATGGCGCCTTCGTGCTGCTGGCCACCCCGGCGCTGTGGCTGGAGTATGAAGCGGTGCTCAAGCGCGAAAGCATCACGCGTCTTCATGGCTTTGCGGCCGATGAGGTCGACACGCTGCTGGACACCTTCGCGCTGTTTGCGAAGGCCGTGCGTCTGCACTACCTGTGGCGGCCCCAGCTGAACGACGCCGGCGACGAACTGGTACTGGAGCTGGCCGTCAACGGCCAGGCCGACTGGCTGGTCACTTTCAACCAGGCCGACTTCGCCCGTGCCGCCCCGCGCTTCGGCCTGCGCTTGGCCACGCCGTCTGCCTTCCTGTCGACGCTGGAGAACACCCGATGAGCAATTTCGCCCTTCGCCTGCCCGATTCCCTCCACGAGCATGCCCGCACGCTGGCAGCGCGCGACAACACCTCGCTGAACCAGTTCATCACCATGGCGCTGGCCGAGAAGGTGTCGGCGCTGGATGCCGAAGCCTTCCTACAGGAGCGGGCCGCCCGCGCCGATGTGGACCGCGCCCGCACCCTGCTGCGCCGCGCGCCCAACGTGGCGCCGGCCGAGGGCGACGAACCCGCCATCCTGAAGTAAGGAAGGGCGGCGCCCGCCTTCAGAGCGCCTTGCGCAGGTTGGCCGGCGCGATGCGCAGCGCCTCGCGGTATTTGGCCACCGTGCGGCGCGCGCATTCGATGCCCTGCTCCTTGAGCATGTCCGAGATCTGGCTGTCCGACAGCGGCTTCTTGACGTTTTCCGAGCCGACGAACTGCTTGATCAGCGCCCGCACCGCGGTACTGGAGGCGTTGCCGCCGGTCTCGGTGCCCAAAGCCGAGCCGAAGAAGTACTTCAGCTCCACCGTGCCGTAGGGCGTGGACATGTACTTGGCGGTCGTCACCCGGCTGATGGTGGACTCGTGCAGGCCCAGTTCGTCGGCGATCTCGCGCAGCACCAGCGGGCGCATGGCCAGCTCACCGTGGATGAAGAAGTTCTTCTGCCGCTCCACGATGGCGTTGGACACGCGCAGGATGGTGTCGAAGCGCTGCTGGATGTTCTTGATGAACCAGCGCGCCTCCTGCAGCCGCTGGGAGAGGGCCTGGCTGCCCTCGCCCTTGTGCGACTTGAGCGCGCCGGCATAGATGTCGTGCACACGCAGCCGCGGCATCACGTCGGGGTTGAGCTGCACGCGGAACTTGATGTTGCTGCCGCGGCCGCTGCGCGTGACGATGACGTCGGGCACGATCACATGCCGCTCGACGTCGACGAAACGCCGGCCGGGCTTGGGCTCCAGCCGGGCGATCAGCTGGGAGGCCTGGCGCACCAGGTCCTCGTTGCTGCGCGTGAGCACCGACAGGCGCTTGAAGTCGCGCTTGGCCAGCAGCTCCATGGGCTGCTTGCAGATGGCCAGGGCGACCTTGCGGACCTGGTCTTCCGCCTCGCTGTCGTCCTCGTCGGCGCCGGCGCGAAGCTGGATCGCCAGGCACTCGCCGAGATCGCGTGCGCCCACACCCAGCGGGTCGAGGCTCTGCAGCAGGCCCAACGCCACCTGGAAGTGATGGACCAGCTCGTCGAACTCGTCGTTGTCGTCGCCAGCCAGGGCCGAGGCCAGGGCGGGAAGGGAATCCTCCAGGTAGCCGTCGTCGTTGAGCGATTCGATCAGGAAGCGCAGCGCGGCCGAATCCTCGGGCGCGAGACGAAGCGACAGCGCCTGGCGGTGCAGGTGCGCCTGCAGCGACTCCTGGCTGCGCGCCAGCTCGGTGGCGTCGGCACGCTCGCCGTCGTCCTGGCTGCTGCTGTTGTTGCGCGCCGGGGCGTCGCCGCCCCATTCGCTGTCGTCGGGCGAGAACTCCACGGTGCCGTCGCCGTCCCAGTCGGGCTCGGCGTCGACACTCTCGGTGGCGGGCGCATCGGCCTCGGCCACGGCGGTGTCGCTGCTGCTGCTGCTCGACGTGCTGCTGGTGCTGGCCGCGGCGGCATAGTCGGTGCCGTCCTCGCGCTCGTCACGCGGCACGGGCGAGTCGGCGGCATCCAGACCGAATTCCTCCCGCGGCGCCTCTTCGACCAGCCTCTCCAGGAAGGGGTTGTCGTCGAGCATCTGCTCGACTTCCTGGCTCAGCTCCAGCGTCGAGAGCTGGAGCAGCCGGATCGACTGCTGCAGCTGCGGCGTGAGCGCCAGATGCTGCGAGACGCGCAGCGACAGGCCCTGCTTCATGGCCGGCCTCCCGCGAGGCGCGCAACCACGGACAGCACAGGAAGGAAGCCGGAGGAACGGAACGCGGAAACGGGCACCCTGGCTACATCCGGAAGTGTTCGCCCAGGTACACGCGGCGCACCTCGGCGTTGTCGACGATCTCGGAGGGCGTGCCCTGTGCCAGCACCTGGCCGTCGCTGATGATGAAGGCGTGGTCGCAGATGCCCAGCGTCTCGCGCACGTTGTGGTCGGTGATCAGCACGCCGATGCCGCGCTCCTTGAGGAAGCTGATGATCCGCTGGATCTCGATCACGGCGATGGGGTCGATGCCGGCAAAGGGCTCGTCCAGCAGGATGAAGCGCGGCTGCGTGGCCAGCGCGCGGGCGATCTCCACCCGGCGCCGCTCGCCGCCCGACAGCGCCAGCGCCGGCGAATCGCGCAGGTGGTCGACCCGCAGTTCCGCCAGCAGCTCGGACAGGCGCTGCTCGATCCGATCGCGCGGCAGTGGCGCCATGCGGCCGCGGGCATCGGGCTCTTCCTGCAGTTCGAGCACGGCGCGCACGTTCTCCTGCACCGTCAGCTTGCGGAAGATCGAGGCCTCCTGCGGCAGGTACGACAGGCCCATGCGCGCGCGGCGATGGATGGGCATGTGCTCCACGGCCTCGCCGTCAATGCTGATCTGGCCCGCGTCGGCGCGCACCAGGCCCACGATCATGTAGAAGGAGGTGGTCTTGCCCGCGCCGTTGGGGCCCAGCAGGCCGACGACCTCGCCCTTCTGCACGTCGAGCGAGACGTTCTTGACGACCTTGCGGCTGCCATAGCTCTTCTGCAGGCCCCGCGCCTGCAGCCGGCTGCCGCCTGCCGGCAGCGCGACGCTCATCGGCTGCCTCCGGGCTGGCTCGACAGCGAGCCGCTCTGGCGCAGCGGCGCCCCGGTGCGCGGACCGGGTGCCGGCACCTGGGTGGGTTCGGTGTTGCGCGGAGAGAGAATGGCCCGCACGCGGCCGCCCGGCTGCTGGGTGCCGCCCGGCGGGGGCGGCGCGCCGTTGACGGCGAAGGTGTCGTTGGTCTGGTTGTAGGTGATCAGCGGGCCGGAGGTTTCGTCGGTCACCGTGGTGCCGGTGAGTCGGCGCATCACGGCGCGGCGGACGAACTTGACGGTGTCGGCGCGGCCGTCGTATTCGATGACCTCGCCCTCGCCCTCCATCCATTCGTCATTGCCGCCGTCGCGGCGCTGCTTGAAGTAGGCGCGCTGACCCGGATCGGCGGTGACCACGCCGTACTGGTAGCCCTCCGGGTCCTGCCGCACCTCGACGCGGGTACCGCGGATCAGCAGCGTGCCCTTGGTCACCACCACCCGGCCGGTGAAGACGCTGGTCTGCTTCAGGTCGTCGTAGCGAAGCGAGTCGGCCTCGATGTTCATCGGCTGGTTGCGGTCGGCCTTCTCGGCCTGGGCCGCAGCGGCCAGGCCCAGCGCGGCCACGAGGACCATGGCACGGCCGAGCCGGCGCCAGGGAAGGGAGGTCGTGGAGTGCGAGGGATGGGTCATAAAGGCACGGAACTTGCTGAAGATTGTAGGGCCGGCTCGGCGTCATACCGCCCCTGGCGGCGAATGCCCCGCGCTTGCGTTCCAGGAGCGCGAGCGGTCGGCAAGGCGGGCACTGGGCGTGAACATCCACAATGAAAAAGCCCGCCGAAGCGGGCCTGGATGTGCAGTACGGACGCCGTCGGCGCTGCCCGGATTCAGCCCTTGCGGGAGTCGGCCGCCAGGGCCTCGACGATCTGGAGCGCCCGGTCGAGCGAGCTGGCCAGGTCGCCATCCACATAGTAGCGGCCGGCTACACCGAAGGCCGGGACACCCGCCACCTGGTAGGCCTCGGTCAGCTGGCTGGCGCGCTTGGCCTTGCCGGCCACGCCGAAGGACTTGAAGGTTTCCTCGAACTTCTTCGCGTCCAGGCCGGGCTGCTTGCCGGCCCATTCGATCACGGCCGCGTCGCCGAAGATGCGCTGGCGGTCGACGTGGATCGCCTGGAAGATCTTCATCTGGAATTCGTCGACCTTGCCCATGGCCTCGAGCGTGTAATAGAGCTTCTGCTTGGTCTCCACGTCGTTGCCCACGAAGGGCACCGGCACGCGGCGGAAGGCGACATAGGGCTGCAGCTTCTTGATCCACGGCTCGAGCTTGGGCTCGAAGGCGGCGCAGTGCGGGCAGTTGTACGAGAAGAACTCGACCACCTCGACCTTGCCGGCCGGCGCGTCGACGGGGGCAGGCTTGCCCAGCGTCACATAGTCCTTGCCCGACTTGAAGGCGGAAGCAGGGGTCTGGGCATGGGCCGCCAGGGGGGCCAGCGTCACGGCCGCGGCGGCCAGCGAAAAGTCACGACGTTTCAAGCGATTTCTCCAACAGGGATGCAGACACAGAGCATGGGAGCGGCGGCGAGTTCCGGGCCGCGCAGGCCCCGGCCTGCGCGGCAACCCGGCCCTCAGCGCTGGACGCGCACCAGCGCGGCGTCGAAGCCGGCGCCGTCCAGGCGGTCCTTGAGGCGGTCGGCGTCGTCCTTCTTGCTGTAGGGGCCGGCCCGGACGCGGAACACCGGTCGCCCAGCCTGCTCGCGCTCGGTCACGCGCACCTCCACCCCCATCAGGGACAGCTTGGCGCGCTGGGATTCGGCATCTTCGCTGGTGCGGAAGGCGCCAGCCTGCACGAAGTACACGAAGGGATCGGAGGCCGCATCGCCGCCGCTGGCAGGCAGGCCGGCGCGGGCGCGGGCCAGATCGCCCAGCGGATCGGCCGATGCCGGCGGTTTGGCGGCGGTCGCGGGCGTACGCGGCGTGGCCGGCGTGACCGCCGTCGGGGGCGCGGTAGCGGTGGGCGGCGTGCCCGGCTGGGCAGCGATGGCGGGCACCGGCGGCGCGCTCGTCACGGGCGGTGCGATGCCGCCGGCGGGCGCACCGGAGGTGGCCGGCGGCTTGGGCTGCTGCTTGCCGTACAGGGGCGAGTTCGGGTCCCAGTCGCGGTTCTTGCGGGCCTCGGCCTCGTCCTGCTCGGACGCACGGGGCTGGGTCTTGGTCATGAACGGGATCGGCACCTTGGTGACGTACACCGCCACGCCGAGGGCCACGCCCAGTCCGAGCACCAGCCCGACGATGAGGCCGATGGCGAAATTGCCCTGTTGTCTGGATCTCATGGATTGCCTTGCTGCTGCAGCGCCACCTGCGCGCCGGGGTGGGATTGTGCGGGCTCTCACATCTTGCGCGGCGCGCTGACGCCCAGCACCGACAGGCCGTTGGCGAGCACCTGCGCACAGGCGGCCACCAGGGCCAGGCGGGCGCGCTTGGTGGGCACGTCGTCCACCAGGATGCGCTCGGCGTCGTAGTAGCTGTGGTACGCCGCGGCGAGCTCGCGCAGGTAGAAGGTGACGTCGTGCGGCGCGAAGTCGCGCGCGGCGGCGGTCAGCATCTCGGGGTACCTGGCCAGCAGCAGCATCAGCGGCTGGGCGGCGTCGGTGGCCAGGGGCGCCAGGTCGGTGCCCTTGAGCGCGGCGGCGTCCACGCCTTCCTTGTCCAGCACCGAGCAGATGCGCGCATGGGCGTACTGCACGTAGAAGACCGGGTTGTCGTTGTTCTGCGCCACCGCCAGGTCGACGTCGAAGGTGTATTCGGTGTCGGGCTTGCGGCTGAGCAGGAAGAAGCGCACGGCGTCGGTGCTGGTCCACTCGATCAGGTCGCGCAGCGTGACGTAGCTGCCGGCGCGCTTGCTGATCTTCACTTCTTGCCCGCCGCGCACCACGCGCACCATGGTGTGCAGCACGTAATCGGGGTAGCCCTGGGGAATGCCCACATTGGCCGCCTGCAGGCCGGCACGCACCCGGGCGATGGTGCCGTGGTGGTCGGTGCCCTGGATGTTGACCACCTTGTGGAAGCCGCGCTCCCACTTGGCGATGTGATACGCGACGTCGGGCACGAAGTAGGTGTACGTGCCGTCCTGCTTGCGCATGACACGGTCCTTGTCGTCGCCGTAGTCGGTGGAGCGCAGCCACAGGGCGCCGTCCTGCTCGTAGGTCTTGCCGGCCTCGATCAGCTTGTTCACCGTCGCCTCGACCCGGCCGCTGGTGTAGAGGCTGGACTCCAGGTAGTACTGGTCGAAGCGCAGCTTGAAGGCTTGCAGGTCCTTGTCCTGCTCGTTGCGCAGGTAGGCGACGGCGAACTGGCGGACGTTCTCGGTGTCGTCGACGTCGCCGTTGGCCGTGAACTCGCGGTCGTCGGCGCGGACCGTCTTCTTCGCCAGGAAGTCGTCGGCGATGTCCTGGATGTAGTCGCCGTTGTAGAAGGCCTTGCTGGTGGGGTTCTCGGGGTCGGTGGGCCAGCAGTCGTCGCCCGGCTTGAAGCCCTTGGCGCGCAGCTGCGTGCTCTTGGTCAGCGTCTCGATCTGCACGCCCGCGTCGTTGTAATAGAACTCGCGGTGGACGGCCAGGCCCTGCGTGGACAGCAGGTTGCAGATGGCGTCGCCCAGCGCGGCCTGGCGGCCGTGGCCCACGTGCAGCGGGCCGGTCGGGTTGGCCGAGACGAACTCGACCAGCACCTTCTCGTCGGGGCGCACCGGCTGGCTGCCGAAGCCGGCGCCGGCGTCCAGCACCTCGTGCACCACCTGTTGCTTGGCGGCCGGCTTGAGGCGGATGTTGAGGAAGCCGGGGCCGGCGATCTCGATGGCATCGACCCAGCGCGCGTACGCGGGCGTGTCGAGCAAGGCGGTGCGCAACTCTTCGCCGAGCTGGCGGGGGTTCTTCTTGAGGGGTTTGGCCAGTTGCATGGCCGCGGTGCAGGCCAGGTCGCCATGCGCGGCGACCTTGGGGGATTCGAAGGCCGCCCGGCTGCCGGCGCCCGGCTCGAATCGATCGAGCACCTGGGCCAGCGCCGCCAGAAGGTCCTGTTTGACGGTAAGCATCATCCAATTTTAGGGGGGTGGTCCGCCCCGCCCCGGGCTGCCTGGGCTTACGATTCGGTTGCAAATTCTCACAAATACATGCGCAACGATTCCAGCGAAGCCCTTTTCGTGGGCCGTCAGCCCATCCTGGGCCGAGACCAGCAGCTGCGGGCCTACGAGTTGCTGTTCCGCAATGGGCAGGCGCCGTGCGCCGAGGTGCTGGACGGCGCGCAGGCCACGGCCACCGTCATCGTGAACGCCTTCGCCGAACTGGGCATGTCGCACGCCCTGGACGGTCGTGAGGCCTACATCAACGTGGATGCGGAGTTGCTGTTCAGCGACGTGCTCGAACTGCTGCCCCGCCAGACCGTGGTGCTGGAAGTGCTGGAATCGGTGCCCGCCACCGCCGCGGTCGTGCAGCGCTGCCTGCATCTTCATGAGGCGGGCTTTTCGCTGGCCCTGGACGACGTGGTGGCGTTCGACGCGCGGACGGCCCGGCTGCTGCCAATGGTGCGCGTGGTCAAGATCGACCTGCTGCCGCTGTCCGATGCGCAGCTCGCGGCGCTGGTGCGTCAGATCCGGGCGGCGGCGCCCAACGTGCTGCTGCTGGCCGAAAAGGTCGAGACGCGCTCCCAGTTCGACGCCTGCCTGCGACTGGGCTTCTCCCTGTTCCAGGGCTATCACTTCGCGCGGCCGACCCTCATCGCCGGCCGACGGCTTGGGCACTCCCAGCAAGCCTTGATGCGGCTGATGGGCCAGCTGGGTGCCGACGCCGACAGCAGCGTGCTGGAGGCGACGCTCAAGCCCGAACCCGGCCTGACGATGAACCTGCTGCGCATGGCCAATGCCGCCGGCTCCGGCGCCACGCGCACGGTCACCTCGCTGCGGGACGTGATCCAGGTGCTGGGGCGCCGGCATCTGCAGCGCTGGGTGCAGTTGCTGCTCTTCGCCACCGACGCGCGCGCCGGCCGCGCAAGCCCGCTGCTGCTGATGGCGGCCGCCCGCGGACGGCTCATGGAGGCAGCGGCCCAGCACCTGCGCCCGAACGACCCCCACCTGGCAGACGGCGCGTTCATGGTGGGCATGATGTCCTTGATGCCCGCACTGGTCGGCATGCCGCTGGCCGACATCCTCGGACCGTTGCGGCTGGCCCCTGCCATCGACGAGGCGCTGCGCGACGGTGCCGGACTGCTGGGCGAGCTGCTCCGCCTGGCCGAGGCCAGCGAAAACGGCGATTTCGACAGCATGGCGCAAGCGCTTCGGACGCATTCCCGGCTCTCGCCCGCCCAGTTCAACCGCGCCCAGGCCGAGGCCCTTCAGTGGGCGCATGCCATCGGCAGGGAAGCGCCCGCCGCCGACGCGGCGTGAAGCGGCCGCGCGTCTCGCCGCAGCGGCAGCCTTCATTGCAAACTTTGGTTTCATCGTTGCCAGTCATCGCAAACTTTGTGAACCGCGTTGCATGAATGCCTGGCGCCGCCGGGCCGGTGCCCGAGGGGCGCCGCTAGAGCCGGAAGGACAACACCCCATGAACAAGCTCGCTTCCCTGATCGCGCTGGGCGCCGCCCTGTCGTTCAACGCCTTTGCCCAGACCGCCGCGCCGGCCACCGCCGACAAGGCGCCGACGGCGCAACAGAGCAAGATGAAGACCTGCAATGCCGACGCCGGCGACAAGAAGGGCGACGAGCGCAAGGCCTTCATGAAGCAGTGCCTGTCGGCCAAGCCGGTGAAGGCCGCCACCCAGCAGGACAAGATGAAGACCTGCAACGCCGACCCCAAGGCCAAGACCCTCAAGGGCGACGAGCGCAAGACCTTCATGAAGGAATGCCTCAGCGCCAAGGCCGCCTGAGCCGCGCGCCAGTGCCCATACGACGAAGCCCGGCGCAGGCCGGGCTTTTTCATTGGCGCCGCCGTTGCCGCGCGGACGCCGGAAACGCGGAAGCTGCGCCGACGCCTACTTGCCGAAGCCCCGCGCCAGGAACACCGCGGCCAGAGGGATCAACGCCACGATGTGCGCCTGCACCATCACCAGCCGGCGCGTGCGGCGCACATCCTCGGCCGCCGGCAGGCCGCCGCCCTGGCGGTGGACCCGCAGCCAGCGGCGGAAGGTCAGGGTCGGGAAGATCGAGATCAACCCCACGATCACGAACATCGTGACCTTGAGGTGCAGCAGCGGATTGGTCCAGTACCAGGCGCTGCCCTTGACGCCCAGGAAGGTGCGCACCAGACCCGTGGCCAGCACCGCGATGGCGGCGATGCCGTAGATCAGGTCGACCCGGGCCAGCCGCTCCACGGCCTTGGCATTGAGCCATTCGATGCGGCACAGCGCCGCCTCGCTGGAGAGGAAGACCACCATCGTCAGGATGGCGAGCAGGTGCAGGTAGGCCAGGATGGCTTCGAGGGTCACGGCAGGCTCCGGCGGCGGCAGGGGTTCAGCCGGCCAGGTTGGCGCGCATGGTGTCGATCACCGTGCGGTAGTCGGGCGCGTTGAAGATGGCGCTGCCGGCCACGAAGGTGTCGGCCCCGGCGGCGGCCACGCGGGCGATGTTGTCGGCCTTGATGCCGCCGTCCACCTCCAGCCGGATGTCGCGGCCGCTGGCGTCGATGCGCTTGCGCACCAGCTCGATCTTGCGCAGGGCCGAGTCGATGAAGCTCTGACCGCCGAAGCCGGGGTTGACGCTCATGATCAGCACCAGGTCGATCTCGTCCAGCGTCCATTCCAGCACCTCCAGCGAGGCCGCCGGATTGAACACCAGCCCCGGCTTGCAGCCGGCCGCGCGGATGGCCTGGATGCTGCGGTGCACATGCGGCGAGGCGTCGGGGTGGAAGCTGATGTAGTCGGCCCCCGCCTTGGCGAAGGCGGCGGCCAGGGCGTCGATCGGCTGGATCATCAGGTGCACGTCGATGGGCACCGGCTGCCCGTCGGCGGTCTTGGCATGGGGCTTGAGCGCCTCGCACACCATCGGGCCGAAGGTAAGGTTGGGCACGTAGTGGTTGTCCATCACGTCGAAATGGATCCAGTCGGCGCCGGCGGCGATCACGTCGCTCACTTCGGCGCCCAGCCGGGCGAAGTCGGCCGAGAGGATGGACGGGGCGATGCGGTGGGTCGTGGGGCGGCTCGTCGTCATGGGCGCGGATTCTCGCCGCAGGCCTGCGCCCGGCCCGCCCGCCGCGCCGGAAGACCCGCGTTGTTAACATTCCGCGCCATGCCCCAGCACCCGATGCGCGTCGAGGTCGAGCCTCGCTACCTGCCCGAGCAGTCCTCGCCGGAGACGGGCCTCTACGCCTTCGCCTACACGATCACCGTCACCAACGTGGCCCTGTTCCCGATCCAGCTGATCGCCCGCCACTGGGTGATCGAGGACATCTCCGGCCATGTGCAGGAGGTGCGCGGCCTGGGCGTGGTGGGGCGCCAGCCGCTGCTGGCGCCGGGCCAGTCCTTCCGCTACACCAGTGGCTGCCAGCTCCAAGCGGCCAGCGGTACGATGCGCGGCAGCTATTTCGTGGTGAGCGAGGACGCCGAACGTTTCGACGTGCCCATCGCCGCCTTCGTGCTCGACGCCGGGACCGGTTCCGATACCGGTCCGCGCATCCTGCACTGAGGCTTTGCCCGGCGCTGCGGCGCCGATGCCCCCGGGGACCCGACCGCGCGCTGGCGCCGCGGGCCCAGTCAGAAGGATCGGACCCCAGGCCCCGCCTCGCGCTGCCAATGTCGTCCGGCCCTTCGCAGACCATTGCCAGCCCGATGAACCTTCTTCCTTCCGACCTGCTGGGCTTCCTGTCCGGCTGGATGCGACCGACAGCCGGCCTGCCCACCGTGTGGTGGGCGCTGCTGATCGCCGCGGCCGCCGCCGCCGGCCACCTGGTGCAGCGCTACATGGGCCTGCCCAAGGTGGTGGGCTATTCGCTGGTGGGCACCGTGGTGGGCCTGGCGGGCTTCGAGGGCGCCATCTGGCCACTTCAGGGCACGGCGCTCTATCTGATGGAACTGGGCGTAGCCATCGTGCTGTTCGAGGCCGGCGGGCGCCTGCCGCTGGGCTGGTTCCGCCGCAATCCGATGGTGCTGGCGCAGAGCCTCGCCGAGTCCGGCCTCACCTTCGCCGCCGTCTGGTGGACGTTGCGCGTCTTCGACGTGCCACCCTCGGTGATCGGCCCGCTGGCGCTGATCGCGGTGGCCGCCTCGCCGGCGGTGCTGTCGCGGGTGGTGATCGACATCCGCGCCTCCGGGCCAGTGACCGAGCGGGCGCTGGCGCTGTCCACCCTCAACACGCTCTATGCCCTGACGCTGGCCTATGTCTTCGCGGGTCGGCTGGAGAACACGCCCCAGGGCTTCATGGAGAACTTCCATCCCATCCTGACGGTGCTCGGCCTGTCCTTCGTGGTCGGTGCGGTGATGGCGCTGGCGCTTCGCTCGGCCCTGCGGGTGATGAGCCCGACGAGCGAGAACACCTCGATCCTGCTGCTGGCGATCATCGGTGCCGGCGCGGCCGTGGCCAGCGCCTGGGGTGGTGCGGCGCCGCTGGCAGCGCTGATCGGCGGCGTGCTTCTCAAGGGCCTGAACCCGCGGCCCTGGGTCTGGCCCCGCCAGCTGGGCACCGCGGCGTCGCTGGTGACCATGCTGATGTTCGTGCTGGTGTCCATCGTCGCGGCGCAGGCCGAATGGAACCTCACCGTCGCCACGATGGTGCTCGCGCTGATCGGCGCGCGGGCCGTGGCCAAGATCGCCGGCGTGGCACTGGCCAATCCGGGCAGCGGCACCAGCTGGCGCCAGGCGTTGTGGATCGGCTGCGCGATGGCGCCGCTGTCGTCCATCGCGCTGCTGATCGCGTCGGGCTTCGTCACCGCCTCGCCGCTGCTGGGCCACCTGATCACGCAGGTGGCCCTGCCGGCCATCCTGCTGATGGAGGTGCTGGGCGCGGTGCTGGCGTCCATCGCCATCTATGGCGCCAAGGAAAGCTCGCGGCCCTGGGCGCCCGAGGCCTTCACGGGACCGGAGGACAGCCAATGATGAGCCCGCTCGACAACTCGCCCTCGCCCTTCTCGCCGCCGACCGCCGAGCCCACGCGCGCCCAGCGCGAGGCCGACGCTCGCATGGTGCCGCTGGAGCCCTTCCGCAGCTCCAAGGCGCTGTCGCTGGGCGTCGAGCTGGAGCTGCAGCTGGTCAACACCCACGACTACGACCTCGCGCCCTATGCCGAGGACATGCTGCGCGGCATGGCCCAGTTCGACCTGCGCGGCAGCGTGGTGCCGGAGATGACCTCGAGCATGATCGAGATCTCCACCGACGTCTGCCATTCGGCCGAAGAGGTGCTGCAGCAGCTCGGGCCGCTGCGCGACGCGCTGGTCAAGGTGGCCGGCAAGCTCAACATCGCCGTCCTGGGCGGCGGCACGCATGCCTTCCAGCAGTGGCACGAACAGCGCATCTACGACAAGCCGCGCTTCCGGCAGCTCTCGGAGCTGTACGGCTACCTGTCGAAGCAGTTCACCATCTTCGGCCAGCATGTGCACGTGGGCTGCCCCGATGCCGACTCGGCGCTGCTGATGCTGCACCGCATGAGCCGCTACATCCCGCACTTCATCGCGCTGTCGGCCTCCAGCCCCTACGTGCAGGGGCAGGACACGCAGTTCGACTCGGCGCGGCTCAACTCCGTCTTCGCCTTCCCGCTGTCGGGCCGCGCGCCCTTCACGCTGTCGTGGAAGGAATTCGAGGGCTACTTCGCCCGCATGACCCGCACCGGCGTGGTCAAGAGCATGAAGGACTTCTACTGGGACATCCGGCCCAAGCCCGAGTACGGCACCATCGAGATCCGCGTCTTCGACACGCCGCTCACGGTGGAACGCGCGGCCGCGCTGGCCGGCTATGTGCAGACGCTGGCCGCGTACTTCCTGCAGGAGCAGCCCTTCGTGCCCAGCGAGGACGACTACCTGGTCTACACCTACAACCGCTTCCAGGCCTGTCGCTTCGGCCTGGACGCGGTGTACGTGGACCCGTCCAACGGCGAGCACATGTCGCTGCGCGAGCACATCCTGCGCACCATGACCATGCTGGAGCCGCATGCCGCCGTGCTCGACGCCACACGCGCCTTCGGCCGCCTGCGCAGCTCGGTCGAAGCCAGCGAGAACGACGCCCGCTGGCTGCGCGAGCGCCAGGGCCGCGAGCGGCTGCTGGCCGAGGTGGTGCGCCAGGCGGCGGAGCGCTTCCGCACGCCGGTGGGCTGATCAGGCCGGTCCCCGCCCGATCAGGCTGCCCAGTTCTGCACCTTGAGCGCCGGCACGCGCAGGAATTCGCGCTCGTTGTTGGTCACCAGCGTCAGGCCTTCGGCCTTGGCATGGGCCGCGATCCACAGATCGTTGCCACCGATGGGCTGACCCTTGGCCTCCAGCGCGGCGCGGATGCTGCCGTAGTGGCGGCCGGCCTGCTCGTGCATCGGCAGCACCGGAATCAGCGAAGCGAACTCGTCCAGGGCTGCCAACGCCTGCGAACTCCGCTGGCTCTTGTGGGCGCCGAAGAGCAGTTCGCCCCAGGTGATGAGCGACACCACCGCTTCCCCGGCCTTGAGCCGCGAGAAGCGCGCCAGCACTTCGGGCGGACGCTGGCGCTGGATGTAGATGCAGATGTTGGTGTCGAGCATGAAGCGCGCGGCCATCACAGGCCCTCGCGCGGCTGCGGCGGCGGATCGTCGCGGCCTTCGGCAAAGAAGTCCTCGGGCAGACTCGCCAGGGCCTCGAACGCCCGCGCCAAGCCGTGGGCGGACTCGCGCAGCACGATCTCGTCCCCGCGGCGGAAGATCTCGACCTCCGTCGTGTCGAAACGGAATTCCTTGGGCAGACGCACGGCCTGGCTGTTGCCCGACATGAAGACTCTGGCTGTTGGCATGAGACGCTCCCTGGCTCGAATGTATATATTTTTAAGTATATACATTGACCTGGTGCAGAGCGGCCCCCGGCCTGCCGATATGCTCCCTCTATGGGTGAATTCGATCTGATCCGCCAGTTCTTCCAGCGCCCCGCCGTGCCCGGCGGCGCGGTGGCGCTGGGCGTGGGCGACGACTGCGCGCTGCTGGACCTGGCGCCGGGCATGCAGCTGGCCTTGTCCTGCGACATGCTGGTCGAGGGCCGGCATTTCCTGTCCACCGTCGACGCGGCCTTGCTGGGCCACAAGGCGCTGGCCGTGAACCTCAGCGACCTGGCGGCGTGCGGGGCGCGCCCGCTGGCCTTCACGCTGGCACTGTCGCTGCCCTCGGTGGACGAGGCCTGGCTGGCCGGCCTGGCACAGGGCCTGTTCGCGCTGGCCGATGCGCACGGCTGTCAGCTGATGGGCGGCGACACCACGCGCGGGCCGCTCAACCTGTGCATCACGGTCTTCGGCGAGGTGCCGCGCGGCGGCGCCCTCTTGCGCAGCGGCGCGCGGGCGGGCGACGAACTCTGGGTGAGCGGCACGCTGGGCGATGCGCGGCTGGCGCTGGAGGTGTTCCGCGGCCGGCTGTCGGTGCCCGAGGCGGTGTTCGCCGCCGCGCGCGCCCGCATGGAGCAGCCCACGCCGCGCGTCGCGCTCGGCCTGGCGCTGCGCGGCATCGCCACCAGCGCCATCGACATCAGCGACGGTCTGGCCGGCGACCTGGGTCATGTGCTGCGCGCGAGCGGCATGGGCGCCACGCTCGACGCCGATGCAGTGGCCGGCACGCTGGCCGCCCGCGGCGCCGTGGCGCTGGATGCGGCCATGCAACGCAGCCTGACGCTGGCCGGCGGCGACGACTACGAGCTGGCGTTCACGGCCCCGGCGGACCGTGCCGCCGACGTCGAGGCCGCGGCGCGTTCGGCGGGCGTTCCCGTGACGCGCATCGGCCGCATCGAGGCCGAGCCCGGCCTGCGCGTGGTGGATGCGCAAGGCCGGCCGGTGGACCAGCGCTTCGCGTCCTTCGACCACTTCGGCTGACGCTCAACCCCACTGCGCCCGCAGCATCTCGATGAAGCTGCCGCTCGCCGCCGACAGCGAGCGCCCGCGGCGCGTCACCACCAAGATATCGCGCGACACCCGCGGCGCCGACAGCGGGATCACGGCCAGGTCCACATCGCCCCGCGCCCGCGCGAAGGCCGAGGGCATCACCGACGGCCCGAGGCCGCTGGCCGTCATCCACAGCGCGGTCGACAGGAAGCTCACCTCGCCCGCCACCTCCAGCGCCACGCCGGCCCGCGCGGCGGTCACGTCCACCGTCTGCCGCACGCCATAGCCGCCGCGCGACGTGATGACCGGATGGCCCGCCAAGTCGGTCCAGCGGATGCTGCGGCGGCCGGCCAGCGGATGGTCGCGCCGGCAGACGAAGGCCAGGTGGTCGCGCAGCAGCGGCGTCGTGTCGATGTCCGCGCCGGGCCGCTCGGGTGTGCCCAGGCCGAAGTCCACATGCTCGCCCAGCACGCGCGCCACGAACTGGTCGGGCGCGCAGTCGTCCACCACCACCCGCACGCCGGGGTGCGATTCGCCGAAGCGGCGCACCACCTCCGGCAGCAGAAAGCCGGCCAGCGTGGGCGTGATGGCCACCGCCACGCGGCCGCGCTCCAGCGTGGCCAGGTCGCGGAAACCGCCGGCCAGGGCATCGACGTCGCGCAGGATTCGCTCGGCCGTGGGCAGCATGTCGGTGGCGGCCGCGGTGGGCTGCAGCGAGCGCGTGGTGCGGTCGAAGAGGCGCGTGTCGAGGCCGTCCTCCAGCTGCCGCAGCAGCATGCTCACGGCCGACTGGGTGACGAACAGCCGCTGCGCCGCCGTGCCCAGGCGGCGCGACTGGTAGACGGCGACGAAGGCGCGCAGCTGGCGGATGGAGGGCGTGAACGAGCGATTCATCAGGAGACCTGAAATTTTCATTCGAATTTCTCGATTTACGAATGAATGTTGACGCGCTTCAATGCGGCCTCGACAAAAACAGGAGACAGATCGATGACGACAGAACATGCCGCCGGCCTGACGCGGCGCGCGGGCCTGGCCTCGCTGGCGGCGCTGCTGGCCGCGCCACTGGCCGCCCGCGCCCAGGGCCACTGGCCCGACAAGCCCATCCGCCTCGTCGTGACCTTCCCGCCCGGCGGCAGCAGCGACGCGGTGGTGCGCCTGCTGACGCCCCGCCTCAACGAGAAGCTGGGCCAGCAGGTGGTGGTGGACAACCGGCCCGGCGCCGGCGGCAATGTCGGCCTGACGCTGGTGGCCAAGGGGCCGGCCGACGGCTACACACTGGGCGTGGGCGCGGCGGGCGCGCTGTCGGCCAACTCCAGCCTGTACGCGCAGATGCCCTTCGACCCGCTCAAGGACCTCAAGCCCGTGGGCATGCTGGCCGCCATTCCCTTCGTGCTGGTGGGCCACCCGTCGGTGCCGGCGCGCAATCTGCGCGACTTGATCGCGCTGGCCCGCAGCAAGCCGGGTGGCCTCTCCGTAGGCCATGGCGGCAATGGCACCGCGATGCACCTGGCCACGGCCCTGTTCGAGCAGATGGCCGAGGCCAAGGTGGTGGGCGTGCCCTACCGCGGCTCCGGCCCGGCGGCCATCGATGCCATCGCCGGCCAGGTGCCGCTGGCCATGGTCGACCTGCCCGCGGCGCTGCAGCAGATCCGCGCCGGCAAGCTGGTCGCCTTCGGCGTGACCAGCCCGCAGCGCCTGCCCTCGCTGCCCGATGTACCCACGCTGGCCGAGGCCGGCCTGCCCGGCTACGACGCCACCGGCTGGTTCGGCGTAGTCGCGCCGGCCGCCACGCCGACGGCCATCGTCACGCAGCTCAACGAGGCCATCAACTTTGCGCTGCGCGATCCGCAGAACCAGGCCGCCATGCGCGCCCAGGGCGTGGAGCCCGCGCCGGACACGCCGCAGGCCTTCGAGCGCTACATCCAGAGCGAGACGCGCAAGTGGGGCCAGGTGATCCGCACGGCGCAAATCAAGCTTGATTGACAGAACCCAGACCATGACTTCTTCCCGATCCTCCTCCCCCTTCGACGCCGACGTGCTCATCGTCGGCGGCGGCCCCGTCGGCCTGACGCTGGCGACCGACCTGGCGCAGCGCGGCCATCGCGTGGCCGTGGCCGAGCTGCGCCGCTATGGCGAGCCGCCCAGCGTCAAGTGCAACCATGTCTCGGCCCGCTCCATGGAGCAGCTGCGGCGCCTGGGCGTGGCCGCGCGCCTGCGCGATGCCGGACTGCCGGCCGACTATCCGAACGATGTGGTGTTCCGCACCCGCGTGACCGGCACCGAACTCACGCGCATCCCCATCCCGGGCCGCAGCACGCGCTACACCGACACCGCCGGCCCGGACGGCTGGTGGCCCACGCCGGAGCCGCCGCACCGCATCAACCAGATCTACCTGGAACCCATCCTGCTCGACCACGCAGCGGCGCAGCCCGGCGTGCAGCTCTTCAACCGCACGCAGGTGGCCGAGTTCGTGCAGGACGAGGACGGCGTGACCGCCACGCTGCTCGACCTGGACAGCGGCGCCACGCGTCAGCTCCGGGCCCGCTACCTGGTGGGCTGCGACGGCGGCAGCTCCGGCGTGCGCAAGGCCATGGGCGCCAAGCTCGAAGGCACGCCGGTGATCCAGCGCGTGCAGTCCACCTTCATCCGTGCGCCCGGGCTCAAGGCACTGATCCCGGGCCAGCCCGCCTGGAGCTGCTACGCCGTCAACCCCGAGCGTTGCGGCACCGTCTTTGCCATCGACGGCCAGCAGGACTGGCTGGTGCACAACCATCTGCATCCGCACGAAGTCGACTTCGATGCGGTGGACCGGGACTGGGCGATCCGCGCCATCCTGGGCGTGGGCCCCGACTTCCAGTACGAAGTCATCAGCCGCGAGGACTGGGTGGGCCGCCGCCTGGTGGCCGACCGGCTGCGCGCCGGCCGCGTCTTCATCGCCGGCGACGCGGCGCACCTGTGGGTGCCCTATGCCGGCTACGGCATGAACGCGGGCATCGCCGATGCGGTGAACCTGGCCTGGGTGCTGTCGGCCCGGCTGCACGGCTGGGGCGGCGAGGCCATCCTCGACGCCTACCAGGCCGAGCGCCAGCCGATCACCGAGCAGGTGTCGCACTTCGCCATGGACCATGCGCAGAAGATGATCCGCGCCCGCGGTGCCGTGCCGCCCAACATCGAGGCCCAGGGCCCCGAGGCCGACGCCGAGCGCGGGCGCGTGGGCCGCGAGGCCTACGACCTGAATGTGCAGCAGTTCTGCTGCGCGGGCCTGAACTTCGGCTACTTCTACGCCGGCTCGCCGCTGATCGTGGACGACGGCGCCCAGCCGCCGGCCTATTCGATGGGCGACTTCACGCCCTCGACGGTGCCCGGCTGCCGCGCGCCGCACTTCTGGCTGGCGGACGGACGCTCGCTCTACGACCTGCTGGGCACGGGCTACACGCTGCTGCGGCTGGACCCGGCGGTGGACGTGGCGCCGCTGCAGGCCGCGGCCGACGCGCTGGGCATGCCGCTGACGGTGGTGGACCCGGTGGCCACCGACCCGCTGCCCGCGGCCTATGCCCATGCGCTGCTGCTGGTGCGCACCGACCAGCACGTGGCCTGGCGCGGCGACCGGCTGCCGGCCGATCCGGCGGCGCTGTTGGCCCAACTGGCCGGGCGCAGCGCGCAGACCGTCGCCGCGGGCTGAAAGGGGCGCCCCGCGGGTCGTCACACGCGGCCTGCGGATCCAGAGCCCCTCGCCCCTCGCGGGAGAAGGAGCCAGTCCGACCAACGCAGGCGACGGGCTGGGCATCCCACAAGGCCGGGTCTACCATCAGCGGCTCATGTCCGCTGCTCCGTCTTCTCCCCCCGAGGCGCCCGCCTTCTCCGCTGCCCCTGCCGGCGCGGTGCCCCTGCCGCCGGTGCGGCCCACCTGGGCCTTCCTGCGCGCGCATCCGGCCCATGCCATCGCCCTCGGCTTCGGTGCCGGCCTCTCGCGCGTGGCGCCGGGCACGGCCGGCACGCTGTGGGGCTGGGCGGTGTTCGTCGTGCTGGCGCATGTGCTGTCGCCCTTCGCGCTCGGCGTGGTAACCCTGGCCGCCTGGCCCGTCGGCTGGTGGGCGTGCACGGTGGCGGCGCGCAACCTGCGCATCCCCGATCCCGGCGCCGTGGTCTGGGACGAGATCGCGGCCATCTGGCTGGTGCTGTGGCTGCTGCTGCCGGCTGGACTGCTGGCGCAGATCGTCGCCTTCCTGCTCTTTCGCCTGTTCGATGCCGCCAAGCCCGGTCCCGTGGGTTGGGCCGACCGACTCATCCCCCACGACCCGGCGGCGCCGCGCTGGGCCCTGTCGGGCCTGGGCATCCTGCTGGACGACCTGGTGGCCGCCTTCTGCACGCTGCTGGTGATCGCGCTGGCGCGCGCGTTCTTCTGGTGAACGTGCCGGTCCCCCCATTCCGCTTCCCAGGCCGACGACCATGATCATCGCCCCCGTCCCGCCCGCCGCCGACGAGGCGCCCGACCTGCCCGCGCTGGTACGCCAACTGGCCGATCTGCTGGCCGGTAGCGGCCGCATGCTGGCCACCGCCGAAAGCTGCACCGGCGGCCTGATCGCTGGCGCCTGCACCGACCTGGCCCGTTCCAGCACCTGGTTCGAGCGCGGCTTCGTCACCTATTCCAACGCGGCCAAGACGCAGATGCTGGGCGTGCCGGCCGACCTCATCGCAGTCCATGGCGCGGTGAGCGAACCCGTCGCGCGGGCCATGGCCGAAGGCGCCATCGCCCACTCGCTTGCGCAGGCGGCCGTCGCGGTCACGGGCGTGGCCGGCCCGGGCGGCGGCTCGGCCGAGAAGCCGGTGGGCACCGTGTGGTTCGGCTGGTCGCTGGACGGGCAGTGCTGGACCGAGCGGCGCCTCTTCACCGGCGACCGGGCCGCCGTGCGCGCGGCGACGGTGCGACATGCGCTGCAGACGCTGGTGACGCGGCTGCGGCCGGCGGCCTGAACGCTCGCAGGCCCGTCCCGCGCTTGCAATCCACGCGCTCCGCGGAGCGAACAGACAGCGGGCCGGCCCGCGCTCCTCAGCCCAGCACGCGCTCGCTGGGCGTGGCGAAGTAGAACCACTCCGTGCCCACCCGCGCGAGCGGGTTGGGGAACACGATGTGGCCGTCCGCCGTGGCCCGCACCTCGCTGCCGTCGTGGCGCCGGCCGATGAGCTCGCCCGCGCGCACGGCATCGAAGGTGGCCCACTCGCGCACGAAGGTGTCGCCCTCGTGCAGCCGGTCGGTCACGTCGCGCAGTCGCAGCAGGCGGGGGCGCGCGGGCGGATGCGCGGCCAGGCCCTCGGGCAGCGGCGCCATGCCCAGCAGCGCCAGCGTGCGGCGGATGGCCTGCCAGGCCACCTCGGGCGCCTGCGGGTCGCGGTGCTGGCCGCACTCCAGCGTCACGCCGTAGCCGCCGCAGTTGCGGATGTACTCGTTGGTGCCGCGGCCGTAGTCGATCTCGTCCTCGGACGGCGCGGTGCCGCCGGCGCGGCGCGCGATGGCGGCGGCATAGATGTCCAGCCAGCCTTCCACGATGGTGGGCGTGCCGATGTGCAGCGCCAGGCGGCCTTCCTCATCGGCGCGGGCGAAGGGCTCCAGCGTGCCCTGGTTGTCGCGCGGGCCGATCATGGCGAAGGCCTCGCCGGGGCTTTCGAAGGAATGCAGGTCCAGCAGCACCTCGTGCCCGGCAATCACCGGCGCCAGCAGGTTGGTCAGCCGGTCCTCGTAGTCGCGCGGCTCGGCCCGCGGGCGGAAGGCGCGGTTGAGGTTGCGCTCGCCCTCGCGCCGCAGCAGCCGCCGCGCCATGGGATTGGCCACCGGCACCAGCGTGAGCCGGCCGCAGGCCAGGCCCAGCGCGCCGCTGTCCAGCTCCGCCTTCAGGCGCTCGATGCCGACGGTGCCGCCCGTCTCGTCCCCATGCACGCCGCCCATCACCAGCAGCCGGGGGCCGGGCTCGATGGCCGTGTAGGTGTGGATGCGAAGCAGATCGTCGATGGGCGGGTTCGGCATGCGTCCGATTATGGGAGGGGCCTGCCGCGCGCCCGGCCTTGTCCCTGCAGCGGGACCGTTCGGCTTCAGCCGTCGGGAGTCGGCGCCGGCGGCCCCACACGCGCCGTCAGCGCGCGCCCCAGGTCGCCCACCTGCACCTGCTGGCCCTGGTGCGAGAGGCGCGACTGCAGGTCGGCCCACACGGTGCCGCCCAGTTGCTGCCAGCGGCGGCAGAAGGCGTAGTCCTCGCTCAGGTAACGGCCGCCGCCGGGCTCGGCCATCACGTCGAAGAAGCGGTGGTGCGGCAGGTGCGCGTTGGCATGGTCGCCGGGGTCGGGCGTGTAGCGGAGCTCGGGCATGGCTTCGGCCATGCGCTCGAAGACGCCGCGCTCGATCAGCATGAAGCCGGTGGGCGCGTCCAGCACCGGCACGAAGCCGTCGGCATCGGCCGTGACCGGCGTCGCGCCCACGTTGAGCGGATAGCGCGCGTACAGCGCATCGAAGTCGGCCTGCTGGCTGCCGGCGGGCAGCGCGTGGGGCAGTCCCTGCTGCGGCCAGGCCGAGGTGCGATACGGATAGATGCCCGCCACCACCGGCCGCCCCGCCAGCAGCAGGCGCAGCGCCGCCTCGGGCTCGAAGCCGATGTCGGCGTCGATCCAGAACAGGTGCGTCCAGCGTGGGTCGGCGATGAACTCGGCCACCAGCCGGTTGCGGGCGCGGGTGATCAGGCTGTCGCCGTCGAGCAGCCGCGTCTGCATGGCGAAGCCATGCTGCCAAGCCAGGTTGGCCAGGCCCAGCAGACTGCGCGCATACAGGCTGCCCACCTGTGCGCCGTGGCAGGGCGTGGCGATGAACGGGCGGATGCTGCTCAGCTCGCGGGGGTCGCGCATGCGGTCGGCTCCTCGTCGGATGGGGGCGTCATTTCAGGGTCGCCAGCAGGGCGCGCAGACGTGCGGGCGAGACCGGCTTGGTGAGCACGGTCGCACCCGCGGCACGCAGCCGCTGCAGCGCCTGCGGCCCGGTGGCGCCGGAGATGACCACGGCCAGCGCCTCGGGCTGCAGCCGGCGCGCGGCAGCCAGCACGTCCAGGCCGTCTTCGCCCTCGGCCAGCTGCAGGTCGCACAGCACCAGGTCGAAGCGCTCGCCTCCCGCGCCCAGGTAGCCGATGGCATCGCGCGCACTGGCCAGGCACACGGCCTCGCAACCCCACTGGGCGAGCAACTGGGCCGTGGCAAGACGGATGTGGGCGTCGTCGTCCACCAGCAGGCAGCGCAGGCCGGCCAGTGACGGCTCCACCGACGGGGCCACGGCGGCCGGCAGTGGCGCGGCATGGGCCGCTGCCGGCGCATGCGGCAAGGCGAGCGAAAAGGTGCTGCCGCAGCCCAGCGCCGAGTTCAGGCCGATGCGACTGCCCAGCAGCGTCGCCAGCCGCGCGCAGATGGCCAGACCCAGGCCGAAGCCCTGGCGCCGGTCGCGCTCCACGTTGGCCACCTGGTAGAACTCCTCGAAGATGCGCTGCTGGTGAATGGGCGCGATGCCCACGCCGCGGTCGCGCACCTCGATGCGCACGCGGTCGCCTCCCCGCCGGCGCGCCGTGACCAGCACGGTGGCCCCCGGCGGCGAATGGCGAATGGCATTGGCCACCAGGTTGCCCACCACGCGCTGCAGCATGCCGCCATCGCTGCGCACGGCCAGACCCCGCGCCCGCCAGACCACGCGCACCCGGGCGGTGGCCGCATGGGCCGCATGCTGCGCGGCCAGCGCATCGAACAGCGGCGTCAGCGGCAGGTCGACCACCTCGGGCGTGAGCACGCGCGCGTCCAGGCGCGAGATCTCCAGCAGGTCGTCCAGCAGCAGGCTCATGAAGGCCGTGCTCTCCTGCAGCCGCAGCAGGGCGGGCCGCTGGGTCTCGGCCGCGCCGGTGAGCAGGCCGTCGATGAACAGGCCCATGGCATGCAGCGGCTGGCGCAGGTCGTGGCTGGCGGCGGCCAGGAAGCGCGAGCGCGACAGCGCGGCCTGCTCGGCCTCGGTCATGCGCTCCAGGGCCACGGCGGTGGCCTCGCGCACGCGCTCGTCGCTGGCCTGCTTGTGGCGCTGCAGCTGCTCGGCCATGCGGTTGACGTCGTCCGCCAGGGTGGCGAACTCGTGCATGGGCCCGCCGCGACGTGGCGAGCGGCCGGCGATGGCGCAGCGCGCATCGAACTGGCCGGCCTGCAGGGCGGCGACGGTCTGCGTCACGCGGCGCAGCGGCCGCGCGATGCCGCGCGCCATGTGCCGCACGGCCAGCCATGCGCCTGCCAGCGCCAGCAGGCCGATGCCGATGCCGGTCAGCAGCGACTGGATGCGGGCGCGGCGCAACTGCGTGGTGTCGCGCAGCGCCACCACGGTGCCGATCGCCTGGTCGCCCGCGGCGGTGACGCCCGGCGGCGAAAAGGCCATGGTGCGCGAGGCTTCGCGCAACAGCACCGGCGCGGAGAAGCTGCGCAGGCTGTCGACCGCGCCCGCATCGGGCCCGCCGGCGATCACGTGGATGCCCGCGCCATTGCTGATCTCGACCCGGCTGGCCTGGCCGCCGCGCAGCGCCGCCTGTGCCACGCTCTGCAGCGCCGCCACGTCGCCGGCGTAGAGGCTCAGGTCGGACATGGCCGCCACCTGCCGGGCGATGGCCCGGCCCTCGGCCGCGAACACGTCGTCGAGCATGGCCAGCCGGCTGTGGGTCAGCCAGCCGGTGAGCAGCAACGCCACCACCGCGCAGGGCAGCAGCCCCAGACGCACCAGGTCGCGCTGCAGGCTGCCGCGCACCACGAGCAGCCGGCCGGATGCCACGGCGGGCGGACGCGGATCGCCGCCGACAAGCGAGCCCACGATCATTTCAACGATCCACAGCGCCGGACAACCGCGCACCCTCGATGGTCAGAAGGCCGTGGAGCAGGCCACCCCCGGGCACCCGAGGAACTGGCTCGGCCAGGCCTGCGGGTGCACCCCCCCCTCCAAGCCGAAGGGGCCAGAGAGGGGGGGAGCCGCGCAGCGGCATGGGGGGTGTTCTCATCTCTGCCCGGCCATCCGCTCGGTCAAGGCCTGCTCGCTGGGCAGAACCAAGCCCAGTCCCCGCGCCACATTGGGATTGACCCGCGCCACCGCGGGCGAGGCGCTCTCGACCACGGGCACGGCCGTGGCACTGCCCGCCGCGGCCAGCCGCCGGCCCAGGGCCTGGGCCTGGCGCGCCAGCAGCGCCGGAGTGGAGACGGCCGCGGCCAGCGCGCCGGAGCGCACGATGCCCTCGTTGCTGCCGAAGACGGGCACGCCCGCGCTGGCGCCAGCATGCAGCACCGCCAACGTGGCGGCCTGGCTGCTGCCGATGGCGTCGGGCAAGACCAGCAGGGCCTCGCTGCGCGGCAGCACGGCGCGCAGGGCGCCGGCCAGCGACAGCGCATCGGGCGCCTGCTCCACCTGAAGCGACCATTCGCCGCCGGCTGCCGCGCGCTGCAGCTCCCGCAGCATCGGCTCGGACTCGGCCGTGGCCACCAGGCCCAGGCGGCGACGGCCGGGCAGCACGGCGTCGATCAGGGCCAGCTGGTCGGCGAAGGACGGCTCGCGCAGCAGCACGCCGATGCGCCGGCCGGGCACCCGCATGGCCGGCAGCGGGCGCAGGCCTTCGTAGTCCAGCCGGCTGAGCATGGCCAGCAGCAGCGGCTCGCTGCCGCCGCGGTCCAGCGCCGCACGGGCCGCCGCCGCGCCCACGGCCACGGTGAGCCGGTCGGGCACGGCCGAAGGCCGCAGGCTGCGCGTGCGCACGCCGGCGTTGGCAGCGCTGCGCTCGTCCTCGGTATCGGCCGCCTCGAGCACGCCGCCAGCCGGCAGGCGCAGCAGCTCGGCCGAGGGCTGGGCCGTGCGCAGTTCGCGGGCGAAGTCGGCGTGGCCAGGGGCATCGTCGGCCAGCAGCACCGTCCAGCCGCCGGCCTGGGCGACGCCCAGTCCGGCAAGCAGGGCCAGGCCGAGCAGGGCGGACCGCAGGCACTGTCGGAAGGGGGCGGAATCGGGCATGGAGGGCGGATGCAGGCGGCCGACCACTGTACGAAGCACCCGCCCGCAGGGCGATAAGGCGGAGGGACTAGCGAGGGCGGATTGCGGCGCTTCCGGCGCCCGCCGCTATATCCGATGGCCTACACCGCACGCGCAGGCGGGCCGGCGCGTGCGGCGTCGCGCGCGGCCACCTGCGCCTGGATCGCCTGGCGCAGCAGCCGCGGCGATACCGGCTTGTAGAGCACGGCCACGCCGGCCGAGGCGACTTCGCGCAGGCGCTCGGGCTTGGTCTCGCCGGTGACCAGCAGGCAGGCGGTGTTCTCGCCGATGCCCCGGGGATGCCGGCGCAGCGCCTCCAGCACCGCCAGGCCGTTGTCGCCGGCGCGCAGCAGCAGGTCGCTGACCACCACGTCGGGCGGCGCCTCCCAGGCGTCCGCCAGGGCCATGGCCTCTTCGCGGCCCTGCGCGGCCATCACGGTGGCGCCGCTGGCGCCCAGCACCACCTGCAGCCCTTCGAGGATGCCGGCCTCGTCGTCGATGACCAGGATGCGCAGGCCGTCCAGCCGCACGTCGCCCGAGGGGGCGGACAGCGTGAGCGGCTGGGTGAGCGTCGCCGCCGGCCTGGCCAGGGCATGCGCCGGTGGATGCGCGGCGCGCAGCAACAGCCGCACCCGCGTGCCGCGGCCGGGCACCGAATGCAGTTCGGCCCGCGTGTTGAGCAGCCGCGCCAGCCGCTGCACCGTGGCCAGACCCAGGCCCATGCCGCGTGTGCCGCGCGACTGCTGTGGATCGACCTGATAGAACTCCTCGAACACGCGCGACTGGTGCTCGGGCGCGATGCCGATGCCGGTGTCCCACACCTCCACCCGCACCGAGCGGCCGCGCCGCCGCGCCGCCACCAGCACGCCTCCCCCAGTCGTGTGCCGCAGCGAGTTGGACACCAGGTTCGACAGCACGCGCGTGAGCATCACCTGGTCGCAGCGCACCCACAGCTCGGTCTTGCGCACCACCAGGCGCAGCTCCTGCTGCTCGGCCACGGGTCGGAAGTTGCGGCTGATCTCGTCGAACACGCCGTCGAGCGGAAAGTCGGCCCACTGCGGCTGCAGCACGCCGGCGTCGAGCTGCGACAGGTTCAGCAACTCCAGGAAGAGCCGGTCCAGCGAGTCCACGCACTCGCGGATGTGGGCGATGCGCTGCAGCTTGCCGGCATCGGTCTCGCCGTTGGCCAGTCCGTCGGCGAAGAGCGTCAGCGCATGCAGCGGCTGGCGCAGATCGTGGCTGGCCGCGGCCAGCAGCCGGGTCTTGGCCTGGCTGGCGACTTCCAGCTGCGCGTTCTTGCGCGCCAGTTCGGCCGTGGCCGCCTCGATGCGGCTCTGCAGCAGCCTGCGGCCTTCGGCCAGGGCATGGGCGGTGGCGTTGAAGCCATGCTGAAGCCGCCGCACCTCGGCCGCGCCCTCGATGACCACGTGCGCCTCCTCGCCCGCGCCCAGCCGGTCGACGGCGCGCGCCAGCCGGCGGATGGGCGCGCTGATGCGCCGCGCCGCCCAGCCGGCGGCCAGGGCCACGCCGAGCAGGCTGGCGCCCAGGGCGAGCAGCACGTTGAGCCAGACCGCACGGCGCGCGCTGGCCACGGCGTCCAGGCTCATCTCGACCATGACCTGCCCGCCGGGGCTGCGCCCCTCCGTGCCGGTCACCGGCACCACCACCCGCAGGCCGGCGCCGCGCGCGCGGTCCTGCGTCTCGGCATTGGCCAGGATCTCGCCGTCGTCCGACCAGACCTGCACCTGCTGCACATGCGGCTGGGCGATGCCGGACTGCGCCAGCCGCAGCAGCGCGCGCCGGTCCATCTGGGCCAGCGGTGCCTGGGCGGCGGTGGCCATCTGCAGGCCCACGGTCTGGGCATTGGCCCGCACCAGGTCCGTCATGCCGTCCAGGTACTGGCGCATCAGAACGCCGATCGCGCCCATCATGGCCAGGGTGGCGGGCAGCACGGCCAGCAGCACCATCTGCTGGCCGAGCGAGAGCCGGGCCATGGACAGCCAGGTGCCGCGGCGCTGCCGCGGCGGCGCAGCGGCGCCCCGGGCTGGCGCGGCCGGCGTCCCGTGCGGCAGGCCGGGACGCGGCACGCCATCGATGGCCGTGGGCATCGGCTGCGAATGGCCCGGCACGGCGCTCATGTGAGAAACGTCACAGAAAGAACGTTGAATGTTTTCTAATTGTGAATTGTCCGCAGTCGCACCACGACTGCGCATTCGCTCTAACCCGTTCAGTCAGCCATGCCTGCGCCTCCTGCCGCCGCCCGTTCCGACTGCGCCCGCGTTCCGCGGTTGCGGCGCCGGCCCATCGCCGCGCTGGCGTTGGCCTGGCGGCGGATGGCATGGCTGCTGGCGGCTCTTTGGATCGCGGCTGCCGCGGGTCTGCCGGCCGCCCGGGCCCAGACCGCGGCCGAGCCGGTGCGCTTCGGCATCCTGCCGCTGGGCGGCGCCTTCGAGTCGCGCAACGACTGGGAGCCCTTGCTGGCAGACATGGGCCGGGCCATCGGCCGCCCGGTGACCGTGCTGTCCGTGACCTCGTACGAGGCGCTGGACCAGGCCATCCAGCGCGGCGAGGTGGACATCGCGTTCCTGTCGGGCCGCATGGCGCTCGATGCGGTGACGCTGCGCCAGATGCGGGTGCTGGCCCAGGTGACCCGCCACGACGGCCTGCCCGGCTACCGCGCGTTGCTGCTGGTGCGCGAGGGCGGCCCCCTGCCCTCGCTGGAGGCGCTGCTGGCCGAGCCGGAGCGCTGGCGCCTGGCGCGCGGCGAGCCGCGCTCGGTGTCGGGCTACATCGTCCCGCAGCTGCAGCTCTTCCTGCCCAACCGCGTGACGATGGAGCGCTTCCGCAGCGAGATCGTCGGCACCCACCAGGCCACCGCCCTGGCCGTGGCCAACGGCGATGCCGACGTCGCCACCAACAACACGGCGGACTTCGAGCGCTTTCGCCTGCAGTTCCCGACCGAGGCGCGGCGGCTGCGGGCGATCTGGGAGTCCGACCTGATCCCCCATGCGCAGATCGTCATGCGCAACGGTTACCCAGCCGCGCTGCGCGGCCAGGTGCAGGCCTTCCTGGTGGGCTACGGCAAGGCGCCCGGGGCCCGCGGCGATGCGCAGCGCGCCGTGCTCAAGTCGCTGCACGACCTGGCCGGCTTCCTGCCGGCGGACAACAGCTCGCTGGTGCCGGCGGCCCGTCTGGCCCACCAGCTGGCGCGCCAGAACGCCATGACCTCGCAATGGGTCAGCGAAGAGGCGCGACAGGCACGCCTGCAACGGCTGGACGCGACCTTCGCCGAGCAGATGGCCGCCTTGCGCGATGACGGGCGCTGAACGACGCCGCTGGCTGCGCCAGGCGCTCGGCCTTTCGCTCGGCGCCGCGCTGGCGCCGGCCCGCGCCGCCGGGCCGCGCGCCGGCACCGAGCCCCTGCGCCCGGCGACGCCGCTCGTCCTGGGCCTGCTGCCGATGGGCGATGCGGTGGAAAGCCGACGCCGCTGGGAGCCGCTGCTGATGGCGATCTCGTCGGCACTGCGCCGGCCGGTGACGGTGTTCAGCGCCTTCCAGTACGACACGCTGGACCGGGCCCTGCAGGGCGGGCGCATCGACTTCGCGCTGCTGTCCGGCAAGATGGCCCTGGACGCGGTCGTCAACGGCCCCATGCAGGTGGTGGCGCAGGTCCGCCGCCGGCGCGATCCGCGGCAGGTGGAACACCGCGCCCTGCTGGTCGGGCGCATCGGCGGCAGCGGTCCACGCACGCTGGAAGCCGTACTGCAGGAGCCCCAGCGCTGGCACATCGCGCGTGGCGACCGGCGCTCGGTATCGGGCTTCATCGTCCCGCAGTCGGAACTCTTCCTGCCGCACGGCGTGGACATCGAGACGAGCTTCAAGGCCGAGACGGTGGGCAACCATCAGGACAACACGCTGGCCGTGGCCAATGGCGACGCCGACCTGGCGACCACCAACAGCACGGACTTCGAGCGCTTCCAGGCGCTCTTCCCCACCGAGGCGGCGCGGCTGCAGGTCCTGTGGACCTCGCTGCCCACGCCACCTGCGCAGTTCGTGGTGCGCCGTGCGCTGCCGGCCGACGTGCAGGCCGCGCTGCGCGAACTGCTGCTGGACTACGGCCGTGCGCCCGGCGCCGACGCGGAACGCGCGGTGCTGCGCTCGCTGCAGGCCGAACTGGGCTACGAGCCGGCGGACGACAGCGCGCTGCTCGACGCTGCACGCATGCAGCGCGACCTGGCGTTGCGGCATGCCCGCCTGGCCCAGTGGGTGAGCGAGGACGCCCGCCAGGGCCGGATTGCACGCGTGGAGCGGGACTACCAGACGCAGCTGCGCAGGCTGGGAGCCGCTGCGCGGGAGTGAATTCGTCTCCCATCCCAAAGCCTGGATAGGCCTACAGGGGCTGGACGGGGCGTCCTACCGGGGCGTGGCCGGGCGGCGCCACCATCTTGCCAAGTGCGGCGCAACCGCGTCCGCTCGAGCAAGAGGCAGCCCATGACCACCACACCGACCGAAAAGCCCGACCCCTCCGGTGAGGGCCAGACCCGCACCAAACAAAGCCACGGTCATGCGCCGCGCATGCCGCACGAGCGCGACCAGTCCGCAGACAGCCAGGAAGGCGAGCCGACGGAGCGCGGCAAGCGCGCGCTGAACGACCTGGAAAGTGGTCGCAAGGACACCGACCGTGGGCAGGTGGCGCACGACACCTACCAGAAGCAGAAGTAGCCGACAGCGCGGCGGCTCGGGCCTTCAGGCCACCCGGCCCCAGTAGTCGGCCCGGCCGTACTGCGCCTTGAGGAAATCCAGCCAGAGCCGCACCCGCAGCGGCAGATGCCGGCGCTCCGGAAACACCGCGTAGATGCCGTTCGGCGGCGCCGCGAATTCGTCCAGCACGGAAGCCAGCAGGCCGGCATCGATCTCCGCCTCCACCTCCCAGGTGCTGCGCCACGCGATGCCGAGGCCTGCCAGGCACCAGTCGTGCAGCACCTGCCCATCGGTGCAGTCCAGGGGCCCCGAGGGCTTCAGGTGCACCACCTCCACGCCCTCGCCATCCTGCCTTGGCACCTGAAATGCCCAGCCCCGGGTCTGAGAGGCGTCACTGCTCAGCGTGAGGCAATCGAACCGCGCCAGGTCCGATGGATGCCGCGGCACCCCATGCCGTCGAAGGTAGGCCGGCGTGGCCACGCAGCGGCGCCGGTTGTCGCCCAGCCGCATGCTCACCAGCGAGGAATCGGGCAGGTCGCCCACGCGCACCGCGCAGTCGAAATGCTCGCCGGCGAGGTCGATGACCCGGTCGCTGAGGTTGAGCGAGACCGTCACCTCGGGGTGCAGGTCGCGGAAGCGCGGCACCAGCGGCGCCACATGGCGGCGGCCGAAGCCGGCCGGCGCCGTCACCCGCAGATGGCCGCTGGCCTTGACGCCACCCGCACTCACACTGGCCTCGGCATTGGCCACCTCGGCGAGCAGGCGCTGGCAGTCTTCGAGGAAGGCACTGCCCTCGTGCGTGAGCGTGAGGCGGCGCGTGGTGCGCAGCAGCAGCTTGACGCCTAGCCGCTCCTCCAGCGCATCGAGCCGCCGCCCGATGATGGCGGCGGCCACGCCCTCCGCCTTGGCCGCGCCCGTGAGGCTGCCGCGCGTGGCGACGGCCACGAAGGTCTCCATCTGCTTGAGGCGGTCCATGGTGGGCCGGTACGCGCGTGATCTCAGCTGGCGGCCGCGGCGCCGGCGGCCAGCATGGCCTCGATCTGCGCCTCGGCATAGCCGGCTGCGCGCAGCAGTTCGCGGGTGTGCTCACCGATGGCGGGCGGCTGCAGGCGCAGCGGCGGGCGCACGCCATCCAGTGTGAGCGGCAGCAGCGGCACCTGGGCCATGTGGCCGTCGTTCATGCGCACGGGGGCCAGGCCGCCGCTGGCCATCAGGTGTGGATCGTCGAAGAGCTCGTGCGGCCGGGCGATGGGCGCGAAGGGCAGCGCATGCTGCTCGAACAGGGCGGTCAGCTCGGCGGCGCTGCGCCGGGCCAGGCGTTCGCGCAGGATCGGCATCATCCAGTCGCGGGCACGCACGCGGTCGTTGTTGGTGGCCAGGCGGGTGTCGGCCAGCAGGTCGTCGAGCCCGCAGGCGCGGCAGAAGACGGGCCACTGCTTGTCGCTCACCACGGCCAGAAAGATCTGCTGGCCGTCCTTCACCGTGAAGACGTCGTAGATGCCCCAGGAGGAGATGCGCGCGGGCATCGGGTCGGCCGCGACGCCCGTGGCGGCGAACTGCAGCATGTGCTGGGCGACCAGGAAGATGTTGTTCTCGAACAGGGCCGACTGCACCTCGCCGCCCTCGCCCGTCTGCTCGCGCCGGCGCAGCGCGGCCATGGCGCCGATGGCGCCGAAGAGGCCGCCCATGATGTCGTTGACGCTGCTGCCCGCACGCAGAGGATCGCCGGGACGGCCGGTCATGTAGGCCAGGCCGCCCATCATCTGCACCGTCTCGTCGAGCGCCGTGCGGTTCTCGTAGGGGCCGGGCAGGAAGCCCTTGTGGCTCACGTAGATGAGGCGCGGGTTGTCGCGGCGCAGCGTGTCGTAGTCCAGGCCCAGCTTCTTCATGGTGCCGGGACGGAAGTTTTCGCTGACGATGTCGGCCGTGGCGACGAGGCGCCGCGCGGCCTCCAGGCCCTCGGGCGTCTTCAGGTCCAGCGCCACGCTCTTCTTGTTGCGGTTGAAGGCCGGGTAGAAGCCGGCGCCGGCACCGAGCAGGCGGCGGGTGTCGTCGCCGGCCACCGGCTCGACCTTGATGACCTCGGCGCCCAGGTCGCCCAGCAGCAGGCCACAGGTCGGGCCCATGACCATGTGGGTGAACTCGACGACCCGGATCCCGGTGTAGGGCAAGGGCTGGTGCGCGGTATCGGTCATGCGGTCCTTCCTGGTCCCCGACGCCGCGGCGCGTCGCCGGCGGCGGAGCGGGCGGCCTGGGCCCGTGGCACGCCGTCGGCTGTGCCGATGGGATGGATGGGCACCTGGCCGGGGTTCATGCGCGCTCCGAAAAACCGCCGATGTTATCGGCGCTCAGGCGGCCGGGAACGGGGCTGGCAGGCCAGCGTCGGACGTGCGAACTCCTGCTGCCGCCCGGGGTCAGGCCCGCTCGTGCGTTGTCTTCCACGCCAGCACCGCCAGCGTCACCAGCACGAGGCCGTAGCCCAGCGTGGTGGCATGCAGGCCGAAGGTGCCCACGGCCAGGCCCGCCAGGATGGCCGGCACGCTGAAGGCCAGGTAGCTCAGCACGAAGAAGCTGGACATGAGGCCGGCCCGCTCGTGGGGCGTTGCCACCGGCACCAGGCTGCGCACGGCCGCATTGAAGCTGGCGCCGAAGCCCATCCCCGCCACCACCGTGCCCCCGAAGAAGGGCACGGCCTGCTGCGCGTGCACGCCGAACAGGGTGACGGCGAGGCCCACGGCCAGCAGCGCGGCGCTGGCCCGCAGCACGCGGCGCGCGGGCCGCTGGCGAACCACGTACATCGCGGCGGCCCCCGTGAGCACCAAGGTGGCGATGAGCACGCCGCCGGCCAGCGGCGTGGCGCGGCCTGTCACGAGCCGTGCCAGGGTCGGGCCCAGCGACAGGTAGAAGCCGCCCAGCGCCCATCCGGCGGTATTGAGCGGCATGAGCCGCATGACCAGCGCGCGGGCCGGTGGCGGCACATGCGCGCGCGGCACCATCGAGGCCCAGGCCCCCGGCCGCGGCGTCACGGTGTCCGGCAGGCGCAGCGCGAGCAGCGCCTGGAGCACCAGCGCGACCAGGAGGACCTCATAGACCAGGTGCATGGGCTCCGGCGCGAACTGGACCAGCGCACTGGCGCCCAGCGCGCCCACCGCCATGCCGATCATGGGCGACAGGCTGTTGAAGAGCGCACCGCGGACCGGGTTCAGGTCGAGCAACATCGCACTCATCACGCTCGTGGCCATGCCGGTGGCGATGCCCTGCAACACGCGCGCGGCGATCAGCCAGCCCACCGACCCGGCCTGCCAGAAGAGCGCGACAGCGCCGATCTCCAGTACCAGCGCGGCCAGGATCACGGCACGCCGACCCAGGTGGTCCGACAGCGCGCCGAAGACGAGCAGGGCCGCGAGCAGCGCAAATGCGTAGCTGGAAAACACCACGGTGAGCACCAGCGCCGAGAAGCCCCAGGCTTCCCGATACAGCGCATACAGCGGCGACGGTGCGCTCGATGCGGCCATGAAGGTGATGACCAGCGCCACGACCAGTGCGAAGGCAGCGCGCGACGGAAGGCGACGAGCGGCGGCCGGCGCCGACGGGGCAAGAGCGGGGGCAGGCATCGACAAGCTCCTTTAACGCAAACTCTTTGCGTTTGTGGATTGTGCGCGCGACCGGTTATTAACGCAAATTCTTTGCGTTAATATCCCAGCCATGGCTTCGTCGATTCCTGGTAACCGCACCGCGCCCCGCCCCGGCGGCCGCAGCGCGCGCGTGCAGGAGGCCGTCCACCGGGCCACCCGCGAGCTCACGGCGGAACATGGCCGCGAGGCGCTCACGGTGCCGATGGTGGCCGCACGCGCGGGCGTCACGCCATCGACCATCTACCGCCGCTGGGGCGACCTCGCCCAGTTGCTGGCCGATGTCTCTGTCGAGCGCATGCGGCCCGAGGGCGAACCGGCCGACACCGGCTCGCTGCGGGGCGACCTCCTGGCCTGGGCCGAGCAGTACAACGAGGAGATGTCCTCGCAGCCCGGTCGGGGCATGCTGCGCGATGTGCTGTCCGCGCAGTCGCCGGAGGAGCCCCCATCCTGCCGGTGCGCGAGCTTCCTCGCGATGCAGATCGGGGTGCTTCTGGCCCGTGCCCAGGCGCGCGGCGAGGCCACCCCACCCGTCGAGGTTGTGATGGACAGGCTGGTGGCGCCGCTTCTGTTTCGGCTCCTCTTCACGGCCGAGCCTGCGGGCACCCAGGACATCGAAGGCTGGATCGACGCCAGTCTGGCCGCTCCTTCGGCCTGAAAGTCGCGCAGCCCAAATCCGGCGGTGTGCGCCTGCACCGGTCCAATGCCAAGCACCGGCGCGGTAATTACCTCCATTCTTGTCACGAATCAACGCCTCATCCGGCGATTAATCTGCGGCCCTGTCTCCAATACAGTGGAGTCCGAGCGTTGGCCGCATGCCTTGTGTGTTGACGCCGACCGCCCGCCCCGTGCAACCCATTCGCGGCCCCGCCGCACCCCGAGAACACGCATGACCGAACGCACCACCGTCCACCGACTGCAAGTCGCCACCGAACTGCACCGCTTCATCGAGTCGCAGGTGCTGCCCGCCGCCGGCCTGCAGCCCGCCACCTTCTGGCAGGGCTTCGACGCCATCGTGGCCGACCTGGCGCCCAAGAACGCCGCCCTGCTGGCCGAGCGCGACCGTCTCCAGGCCGAGATGGACGCCTGGCACAAGGCCCACCCCGGCCCCATCGCCGACTTGCCGGCCTACCGCGCCCACCTGGAGAAGATCGGCTACCTGCTGCCGCAGCCGAAGGGCGTCAAGGCCACCACCGCCAACGTCGATGCCGAGCTGGCCCTGCAGGCCGGCCCGCAGCTGGTGGTGCCCATCCTGAACGCGCGCTACGCGCTCAACGCCGCCAACGCGCGCTGGGGCTCGCTGTACGACGCGCTGTATGGCACCGACGCCATCTCCGAAGCCGATGGCGCGGAGAAGGGCAAGGGCTACAACCCCGTGCGCGGCGCCAAGGTCATCGCCTTCGCCCGCGAGGTGCTCGACCAGGCCGCGCCGCTGGTCAACGGCTCGCACAAGGACGCCACGGGCTACAGCGTCAAGGACGGCCAGCTGGTCATCGCCCTGCACAGCAGCAGCACGCACCTGAAGGACCCGTCGGCCTTCGTCGGCTACCAGGGCGATGCCGCCAGCCCCTCGTCGGTGCTGCTCAAGCACAACGGCATCCACCTCGACATTCAGATCGACCGCAGCACGCCCATCGGCAAGACCGACCCGGCCGGCGTGGCCGACGTGGTGATGGAATCGGCCCTGTCCACCATCCTCGACCTGGAGGACTCCGTGGCCGTGGTCGATGCCGAGGACAAGGTGGTGGCATACAGCAACTGGCTCGGTATCCAGCAGGGCACGCTGACCGAGGAAGTGGCCAAGGGCGGCAAGAGCTTCACCCGCCGCCTGAACCCCGACCGCGTCTACACCGCCCCCGACGGCAGAGGCCAGGTCACGCTGCATGGCCGCTCGCTCATGTTCGTGCGCAACGTCGGCCACCTGATGACCAACCCGGCCATCCTGTGGGGTGAGGGCAAGGAAATTCCCGAGGGCATCATGGACGCGGTCGTCACCACCGCCATCGCCATGGTCGACCTGCAGGGCAAGGGCCAGAACGGCATCCGCAACTCGCGCACCGGCAGCATCTACATCGTCAAGCCGAAGATGCACGGCCCCGCCGAAGTGGCCTTCGCCAACGAGCTGTTCGGCCGCGTCGAGCAGCTGCTGGGCCTGCCGGCCAACACCGTCAAGCTGGGCATCATGGACGAGGAGCGCCGCACCAGCGTCAACCTGCAGGCCTGCATCGCCTCCGCGCCCGCGCGCGTGGCCTTCATCAACACCGGCTTCCTGGACCGCACCGGCGACGAGATGCACACCGCCATGCAGGGCGGCCCGATGCTGCGCAAGGGGGACATCAAGGGCACCAAGTGGATCGCCGCCTACGAGCGCAACAACGTGCTCACCGGCCTGAACTGCGGCCTGCGCGGCAAGGCGCAGATCGGCAAGGGCATGTGGGCCATGCCCGACCTGATGGCCGACATGCTCAAGCAGAAGATCGGCCACCCCAAGGCCGGTGCCAACACCGCCTGGGTGCCCTCGCCCACCGCCGCCACGCTGCACGCGCTGCACTACCACCAGGTCAGCGTGGCCGACGTGCAGAAGGAACTGGAGAAGACCGACGCCGAGGCCGAGCGCGACGCCATCCTGAACGACCTGCTGCAGGTGCCGATCACCGCGACGCCCAACTGGAGCGAGGCCGAAAAGCAGCAGGAGCTGGACAACAACGTGCAGGGCATCCTGGGCTACGTGGTGCGCTGGATCGACCAGGGCGTGGGCTGCTCGAAGGTGCCCGACATCCACGACGTGGGCCTGATGGAAGACCGTGCCACGCTGCGCATCAGCAGCCAGCACATCGCCAACTGGCTGCTGCACGGCGTGGTCACGAAGGAACAGGTCGACGCCACCTTCGAGCGCATGGCTGCCGTGGTGGACCAGCAGAACGCCGGCGACCCGCTCTACAAGCCCATGGCCGGCCACTTCGACACCTCCTTCGCCTACAAGGCAGCGCAGGACCTGGTGTTCAAGGGCGTCGAGCAGCCCAGCGGCTACACCGAGCCGCTGCTGCACGCGTGGCGGTTGAAGGTGAAGGCGGCGGGCTGAGACCGACCGGCATCACGCCTTGTGCTGACAGCGCCCACGGGGCGCTGTTTTTTTTCGTGCGCAAGAGGAGCGCCTTGGCCTACGCCCAGGTCGGCCTGGCCCCACCTGGCCGGGCCGCACCGCGGCCCACGGTGGAAGCCGTTCCTGGGCCAGGACCGGCATGTCGCTGGAGGGTCCGGAGCCGGCACCGCGTTTATGCGGTGCCATTCCATCCAAGGAGACTCTTCATGCAAGACACACGCATTTCATTCCGCCCCCTTCGTCCGATGCTGATCGCCGCCGCCCTGTGCGGTGCGGGTCTGGCCTTTGCGCAGACGTCCTCGTCAGGGGGCATGGGCAGCAGCGGCAGTTCGGCGGGCGGCAGCACGATGCAGCAGTCCGGCAGCGGCGCCAGCGGCAGTTCCAGCACCGGGCGCACGGGCAACCGTGACGACGACCGGCGCAAGAGTGGCAGCAGCAGCAGCAGTGGCAGCGGTGCTTCGGGCGCCCATGCCGGGACCACCGGCGGATCGGGCAACAGCAGCGGCGACATGGGCAACCGCGGCGGCAAGGGGCCGACCGGCACGGGCACTGGCGGCCCCGGCGGCCTGGGCAGTGGCTCGGGATCGGGCAGCGCGGGTACCGGCGCGGGTACGAGTGGCATGGGATCGGGCAACATGGGCTCCGGAAGCTCCGGCACCTCAGGCTCTGGCAGCATGGGCGCCGGCGGCTCGGGCTCGGGGAGCATGGGCTCCGGTTCGGGTTCCAGCGGCGCCTCGGGAAGCGGCGGCGCCTCGGGCGGCAGCAGCCGCTGATGGGGTGGGCGGGGGCGCGAGGCCCCCGCAGCTCAGCTGCGGAAGCGGCGGCGCGTGAGGCCCAGCGCCAGCCAGAAGGCCGCGATGCCGTATGCCGCCAGCACGCCCAGGTGCAGCAACGGCTGCGTCGGCCATTGGTCCATGAACAGTGGCCGCACCAGCGCCACGACGTTGGCCAGCGGCAGCCAGGCCGCCACCGCGCGCACCACCTCCGGCAGCTGTTCCAGCGGGAAGAACACGCCCGAGAGGAACATCATGGGCGTCATGAAGAGCGTGAAGTAGTAGGTGAAGAAGTCGTAGCCCTTGGCCAGCGCGTTGAAGATCAGCGCGATGGACGAGAACTCGATGCCCGCCCCCGCCAGGATCACCCAGGCCACCAGCAGCTTGGGACTGTGGCTGATGCCCAGGCCCAGCATCACGAGCAGGATGGCCGTGACGGTGAACACCGACTTGAAGCCCGCCCACAGCATCTCGGCAAAGACGACGTCGTCCAGCCCCACCGGCGCATTCATGATGCCGTCCCAGGTCTTCTGCACATGCATGCGCGAGAAGGCTGAATAGAGCGCCTCGAAGCTCGCCGCGTTCATCGCGCTCATGCAGATGGAGCCGCTGGCCAGGAACAGGATGTAGGGCACCGCCGTTCCGCCCACCTTCACCTGCCCCACCAGCGCCCCCATGCCATAGCCGAAGGCCACCAGCCAAATCAGCGGCTCGGCGATGTTGCCAATCAGACTGGGCACGGCCAGCTTGCGCCACACCAGCAGGTTGCGCAGGAAGACCGGCCACCAGCGGCGCGTGACGGCCGGCGGGGACCAGACGGATGGCATGTTCGTGGTGTCGTTCATGGCCTTACCCTCCCTCCCTGATCTGTCGGCCGGTGAGCTTGAGGAACAGGTCCTCCAGGTTCGCCGGCCGGTGGAAGGTGCGCAGGCCCGGGTGCTCGCCGAGCGCCTCCAGCAGCGGGCGCGCATCGCGGGTGTAGAAGAAGACCGTCTCGCCGCTCAGCTCCGTGCGCTGCGCCAGTGCGCGCAGCACGGGCGATTCGGCCAGCGCCTGGGCCGAGCCGGCGCTGCCCTGGCCGTAGACCTCGACCACATGCGGCTCCAGGTGTTCGGCGATCAGCTCGCGCGGGCGCCCTTCGGCGATCTTGCGGCCATGGTCCACCACCAGCAGGCGGTGGCACAGGCGCTCGGCCTCGTCCATGAAGTGGGTGGTCAGCAGGATCGACTTGCCCTGCTGCAGCAGGGTCTGCAGCCGCTCCCACATCAGGTGGCGGGCCTGCGGGTCAAGGCCGGTGGTGGGCTCGTCCAGGATCAGCAGCCGGGGGTCGTTGACCAGCGCGCGCGCCAGCGACAGCCGGCGGCGCATGCCGCCCGACAGCTCGCCCGGCTTGGCATCGGCCTTGTGCGACAGGGCCGCAAAGTCCAGCAGCGCCGGCACGCGCAATGCGAAGTCGCGGCGCGAAAAGCCGAAGTAGCGCGCATAGACGACCAGGTTCTCGGCGCAGCTGAAGTCCGGGTCCAGCGAGTCGTACTGCGCCACCACGCCGAGTTGCGCCTTGATGGCGCGAGCGTCGCGCGGCATGTGCAGGCCGCCCAGCGCCTCGATCTCGCCGGCATCGGGCGCGGTGAGGCCCAGGCACATCCGGATGGTGGTGGTCTTGCCGGCGCCGTTGGGGCCGATCACGCCCAGGCATTCGCCCGGCGCGATCTCGAAGCTCAGGTCGTCGACGACGGTGGCCTCGCCATAACGCTTGCGCAGGTGGCGGACCTGCAGCAGCGGCGCAGCGGCGGCATCGGTGGGAATGGGCAGATCGGCAGGCACGCGGCATTGTGGCAAAGGCCCATGGCGCCACCGGCCACACGGCGCCTTGACCGACACGCGCGCAGGCCGCGTCCGAAGGCGGACAATCCGCAGCCCTTCCTCGGCGCTCTTCCGGCCTTTCGCATCGTGTCCTCCTCCCCCACCTACGCCGACCTGGGCCTGCGCCCTGAACTCCTGAAGGCCACGGCCGAGCAGGGCTATGCCGTCCCCACGCCCATCCAGGCCCTGGCCATTCCGGTGGTGCTGCAGGGCCGCGACCTGCGCGCCATGGCCCACACCGGCTCGGGCAAGACGGCCGCCTTCGTGCTGCCGTTGCTGCAGCGCTGGCACGAGGCACCGCGCCACCGCTCACGCCGCGCCCTGCACACGCTGGTGCTGGTCCCCACGCGCGAGCTGGCGGTGCAGGTGGCCGACACCGTGGCCCAGCTGGCCGCGACGCTGCCGGAGCGGCCAAAGGTGGTGCGTGCCATCGGCGGCGTCTCGATCAACCCGCAACTGATGGCCCTGCGCGGCGGCGCCGACCTGGTGATCGGCACACCGGGCCGCGTGCTCGACCTGGCGCGGCACAACGCGCTACGCCTTTCGGACTGCGCCGTGCTGGTGCTGGACGAGGCCGACCGGCTCCTGGACCTGGGCTTTGCCGAAGAGCTGCAGGCCATCCTCGACGAGCTGCCGGCACAACGCCAGAACCTGCTCTTCTCCGCCACCTTCGCGCCGCGTACCGTGCAACTGGCCGATGTGCTGCTGCGCGATTCCGTGGCCGTGACGGCACCCGCGCCCGTGGCCGAGCTGCCGCAGATCGCCCAGCGCGCCATCGCGGTGGACGAGAGCCGGCGCACCGCGTTGCTGCGCCACCTGATCGCCACCGAGGGCTGGCCGCAGGTGCTGGTGTTCGTGGCCACCAAGCATGCCTGCGAGACCGTGGCCGACAAGCTGCGCAAGGGCGGCCTCGCGGCCGAGCCGCTGCACGGCATGCTGGGCCAGGGCAAGCGCACGCAGGTGCTGGCAGACTTCAAGGCCGGCCGGCTGCAGGTGCTGGTGGCCACCGACCTGGCGGCGCGCGGCATCGACATCGCGCAGCTGCCGGCCGTGGTCAACCACGACTTGGCCCGTTCGCCCACCGACCATGTGCACCGCATCGGCCGCACGGGCCGCGCAGGCGCCAGCGGCGTGGCCGTGAGCTTCGTGCCGGCCGCGGCCGAGGCGCATTTCCGCCTGATCGAAAAGCGCCAGGGCTTGCGCGTGCCGCGCGAGCAGGTCGCGGGCTTCGAGCCGCAACAAGCCGCGCCGGCCGATGCACCGGCAGCCGGTGGCGGCATCAAGGGAAAGCGGCCGAACAAGAAGGACAAGCTGCGCGCCGCGGCAGGCAAGGCGTCCAGCGGCTCTCCCGCGGTTGACGCGGCGGCCACCGCTGCGCCCTCGGCGCCCTCTGCGTCCGAGGGCACGCAGCCATGACGCTGGACTACCTGCTCTTCGACCACAGCGAAGGCGACGACGACAGCAGCCTGTTCGAGGCCCTGGCCACCGTCGGCCCCGAGCGCGAGGCCGCGGTGCGCGCCGAGATCGAGACGGTGATGGGCTGGGCCGCACGCCGCTTCCGCGGCCGCCGCGGCCCGGTGGAGGAAGGCGGCGACTGGGACGCCGACCTGGCCGAGCGGCAGGAAGGGCCGGCGCTGCGCAGCTTCCACCTGTCGATCACGGGCAGCGCTGCCTTTGCAGAAGCCTTTCTGGCGGAGTTCGGCGACGCGGTGAACTGAGCGGCCCGGCGGTGACGCCGCCGGTCAGTGCTTCAGAGCCGAAGACCCTCGAACGTCTTCTTCATCCAGGCGACGAAGGCCCGGGTGCGTGCCGGCAGGTGGCGCGCATGCGGATAGATCACGCTCACCGGCCGCGGTGCGGGCTCGAAGTCTTCCAGCACCCTCTGCAGGCGTCCGTCCCGCACATGGCCCAGCACCTGGTAGGAGAAGAAGCGGCCGAAGCCCATGCCCGCGGCGCAGGCCTCCACGGCCGGTGCGATGTGGTTGAAGGCCAGCCGCACGTCCAGCGGCACCTGCAGCGGCGTGCGCCGGCCCGGTTGGTCGAAGGACCAGTGGGGCGCGCCGTCGAGCTGCCCGCGCACGGCCGGCGCGCCCGCCAAGTCGCGCGGGTGCTGCGGCAACCCGCGCTCGCTCAGCAGCGCGGGGCTGGCCACCACCACGCGACGGATGGTGCCGAGTTGCTGCGCCACCAGCGATGAATCCTCCAGCGGGCTGATGCGGATGCCCACGTCGATGCCCTCTTCCACCAGATTCACCGGCCGGTCGTGCAGCAGCACGCGGCAGCGCACCTGCGGATGCGCGCGCATGAAGCCCACGATGGCCGGCGCGACGTACATGTGGCCGAACAGCACCGGCGCCGTGACCGTGAGCTGGCCGGCCGGCGTGCCCGCCTCCTGGCTCAGCAGGCGGTCGGCGGCATCGGCAGCCGCCAGCACCTCGCGCGCACTGTCGAGGTAGTGGCGGCCATCCTCGGTGAGCGCGATGCGCCGCGTGCTGCGCTGGAAGAGACGCACGCCCAGGTGCGCCTCCAGCGCCGCCAGCGTGCGCACCACCGCAGGCAGGGAGCTGCCCAGCACATCCGCGGCCCGCGTCAGGCTGCCCTGCTCCGCAATGCGCACGAACACCTGCATGGCCTTGAGTCGATCCATGCGGCGATTACACCGGAAATCGGAGCAGTGTCATCCAGGCTTTCGCATTGATCCGGCGAGCGCATCAAAAAACAATGAACGCATGCCTGATCACACACCCCACGCCGTTCCCGCCCTGGTTCTTCACGATGCGCCGCTCTCGGGCCATGCGCACCGCGTGCGCCTGTTCCTGTCGCTGCTGGGCCTGCCCTGGCGCAGCCAGGTGGTGGACCTGCGCGCCGGCGAGCAGCGACGCCCCGCCTTCCTGGCGCTCAACCGCTTCGGCCAGGTGCCGATGCTGCAGGACGGCGACGTGGTGCTGGCCGACTCCAACGCGATCCTCGTCTACCTGAACGCCCGCTACGCACCGCAGCCGGCCCGGTGGCTGCCCACCGACCCGATCGGCGCCGCGCAGGTGCAGCGCTGGCTGTCGCTGGCCGCGGGCCCGCTCGCCTCCGGCCCGGCCGCCGCCCGCATCGACATGCTGATGGGCCGCCCCCGGGACGAAGCCACCATCGCCCGGGCCCATGCGCTGCTCCAGACCATGGACGCGCACCTGGCCACGCAGGACTTCCTGGCTGCCACGCATCCGACGCTGGCCGACATCGCCCACTATGCCTATGTCGCCCATGCGCCCGAAGGCCATGTCGCGCTGGACGGCTACCCGCACCTGCAGGCCTGGCTGGCCCGCATCGAAGCCCTGCCCGGCTTCCTGCCCATGCCGCGTTCGGCCATCGGCCTGCGCGCCTGAGAAGGACCGACCATGAGCTTCCACACCGGCGAGATCGCCCTGCAACGCCAGGAGGGCGTGGACGCCCAACTGGGCGCGATGGGGCCGCGGGTCATCCGCGACCACCTGCCGCAGCAGCACCGCGACTTCTTCGCGCAGTTGCCTTTCGTGGTGGTGGGCAGCCTGGACGAGCGGCAGCGCCCCTGGGCCAGCCTGCTGACCGGCACGCCGGGCTTCATGCAATCGCCCGATGCGCACCGCCTGCGCATCGACGCCCTGCCCGAGGCCGGGGACCCGCTGGCGGCGGCGCTGCGGCCGGATGTGCCGTTGGGTCTGCTCGGCATCGAGCCGCACACGCGGCGGCGCAACCGCCTCAACGGCCAGGTGACGGCGCTGGATGCGCAGGGCTTCGACCTCGCCGTCGGGCAGAGCTTCGGCAACTGCCCGCGCTACATCCAGGCCCGTGAGGCCTTGCCCGGAACTGCAGCATCGAGTCCGTCTGCCCCCGAGGCCCTGACCGAACTGGACGATGACGCCCGCACGCTGATCGCGGCCACCGACACGCTGTTCATCGCCAGCGCCCATCCGCATGCCGCCGGCTCGGCCGAGGCGGCCGAGGGCGTGGACGTCTCGCACCGCGGGGGCCGGCCGGGCTTCGTGCGGGTCGGGGCGGACGGCAGCCTGGCCGTGCCGGACTTCGAGGGCAACCGTTTCTTCAACACCCTGGGCAACCTGCTGCTGCATCCATGGGCGGGGCTGCTGTTCGTGGACTTCGCGCGGGGCGACCTGCTGCAGCTGTCGGCGCGGGCGCAGGTGCTGACGGGCACGCCCGAGGCGCTGGGCTTCAAGGGCGTCACGCGCGTGCTGCGCCTGCAGGTCGACCGCGGCTGGCGCCGCCGCGGTGTGCTGCCGCTGCGGTGGAGCACCCCCCGGCCTTCACCGTACCTGGAAGGCACCGGCCACTGGGTCGCACCCGTGGCCTGAGCCGCCCGGCGTCTACTGGAACGCCACCTCCGCAAAGCTGCGCAGCTTGCGGCTGTGCAGCCGCGTGGTGCCTTCGGCGCGCAGGATGTCGATGGCCTTCATGCCGATGCGCAGGTGCTGCTCCACCCGCTCGCGGTAGAAGTGGTTGGCCATGCCGGGCAGCTTGATCTCGCCGTGCAGCGGCTTGTCGCTCACGCACAGCAGGGTGCCGTAGGGCACGCGGAAGCGGAAGCCGTTGGCCGCGATGGTGGCGCTTTCCATGTCCAGCGCGACCGCGCGGCTCTGGCTGAAGCGGCGCTGCGGCTCGTTGCCCGGCAGCAGCTCCCAGTTGCGGTTGTCGGTGGTGGCCACGGTGCCGGTGCGCATGATGGCCTTGAGCTCGGCGCCGCTGCAGCCGGTGACCTCGGCCACGGCCTGCTCCAGCGCGAGCTGGATCTCGGACAGCGCGGGAATGGGCACCCACAGCGGCAGTTCCTCGTCCAGCACGTGGTCCTCGCGCACATAGGCATGGGCCAGCACGTAGTCGCCCAGTTGCTGCGTGTTGCGCAGGCCGGCGCAGTGGCCCAGCATCATCCAGGCATGGGGGCGCAGCACGGCGATGTGGTCGGTGATGTTCTTGGCGTTGGCCGGCCCGACGCCGATGTTGACCATGGTGATGCCGCTGCGGTCGGCGCGCACCAGGTGGTAGGCCGGCATCTGCGGCAGCCGCCCGGGCGGCGTGCCCTGCAGCGCGTTGATGCGCTCGGCCAGGTCGCCCGACTGTTCCGCCGTCAGGCCGCGGCGGCGGGTGACCACGTTGCCCGGCTCGACGAAGGCGATGTACTCGCCCGCCTCGTCGTCCATGGCCTCGTGGCCCAGGCGCACGAACTCGTCGATGTAGAACTGGTAGTTGGTGAAGAGCACGAAGTTCTGGAACCACTCCGGCGCCGTGCCCGTGTAGTGGCGCAGGCGCTGCAGCGAATAGTCCACCCGCGCGGCGGTGAAGAGCGACAGCGGCTCGGCCTCGCCGGGCCGCGTCATGTGCGTGCCATTGGCGATGCCGTCGTCCATTGCGCCCAGGTCGGGCAGGTCGAACACGTCGCGCATCAGGGCGCGGCGCTCGGCGCTCAGGTTGCCCTCGATGTGCTCGTTCTCGGCAAAGGAGAAGTGGATCGGGATCGGCTCGCTGCCGGTGCCGATCTCCAGCTCGATCTGGTGGTTGGCCAGCAGCAGGCGGAACTGCTCGCGATAGTAGCGGGCGAACAGATCGGGCCGGCTCAGTGTGGTCTCGTAGCGGCCGGGGCCGGCCACGAAGCCGTAGCTCAGGCCCGAGGTGGCGGGCGTGGCGTAGCGGGTGTTGGTATGGGTGTGCACCCGCACGAAGGGGTAGCAGGCCCGCACCCGGCCGGGCAGCGTCTCGCCGGCCACGAAGCGCTGCATCGACTCGCGCAGGTGCGCCAGGCCCTCCTGGTAGATACGCTGCACCTGGGCCAGCGCCGCGTCGGGGTCGGTGAAGCGGGTGGGGGCGATGAATGGCGGCATGTAGGGCATGCGGGCATTTTGCAATGCACGTGCCAGCGCCTCGTGACGCTTCGGTGCCGACGCGGCCGTCAGCCGACCGTCGGTGTCCGCATCGTCACGAACTCCTCCGCGGCCGTCGGATGGATGCCGATGGTGTGGTCGAAGTCCGCCTTGGTGGCGCCGGCGCGCATGGCCACCGCGAAGCCCTGCACGATCTCGCCGGCATCGGCGCCCACCATGTGCAGGCCCACCACGCGGTCGCTCTTCGCATCGACCACCAGCTTCATGAAGCAGCGCTCGCCGCGGCCCGAGAGCGTGTGGCGCAGCGGCTTGAACTCGCTGTTGAAGATGCGCACCTCGCCGAACCGGCTGCGCGCCTCCATCTCGGTGTAGCCGCAGGTACCCACGCTGGGATGGGTGAAGACGGCCGTCGGGATGTACTCGTAGTCCATGGTGCGGCGGCCTTCGCCGAACAGGCGGTCCACCACCACCATGGCCTCGGCCAGCGCCACCGGCGTGAGCTGGATGCGCGTGGAGACGTCGCCGATGGCCAGCACCGAGGGCACACTGCTGCGGTACTCGGCATCGACCACCACGGCGCCGCGCTCGTCGAGCTTCACGCCAGCCTCCTCCAGGCCCATGCCGGCGGTGAGCGGCCGGCGGCCGGTGGCCACCAGCACCACGTCGGCCGCCACGCGCTGGCCGCGGGCCAGCGTGGCGACGACCTCGCCGTCCTTGCCCTGGGTGAAGGAGGCGGCCTCCTGATTCAGGCGCAGGTCGATGCCGGCACGGCCCATCTCGCGGGCCAGGAACTCGCGCACGTCGTGGTCGAAGCCGTTGAGGATGTGGGCGCCGCGGTGCAGCAGCGTCACCTCCGCGCCCAGGCCGCGGAAGATGGAGGCGAACTCGCAGCCGATGTAGCCGGCGCCGATCACCATCAGCCGGCGAGGAAAGGCGGGCAGGTCGAACATGGCGTCGGAGACATTCACCAGCGCCTTGCCCGGCACGTCGGGCAGGAAGGGCGCGCCGCCGGTGGCGATGAGCACGTGACGGGCGGTGTGCCGCTTGCCGTCCACCTTCACAGTATGGCCATCCACCAGCTGGGCCCAGCCGCGCAGCAGCGTGACCCGGGCGCCGTCGAGCAGGCCTGCATAAACGCCGTTGAGGCGGTGGATCTCCTTGGCGCGCGCGGCCTTGAGCCGCTCCCAATCGAAGCGCGGCGCGGCGTCCAGATGCCAGCCGTAGCCCGGCGCCTCCTCGAAGGCCTCGGCATAGCCGGCGGCATAGCTGTAGAGCTTCTTGGGGATGCAGCCCACGTTGACGCAGGTGCCCCCCAGTTCGGCGCATTCGGCCAGGGCCACCCTGGCGCCGCGCTGGCCGGCCATGCGGGCCGCGCGCACGCCGGCGCTGCCGCCGCCGATGACGAAGAGGTCGAAGTCGAAGCTGGGGGTGGACGGGGCCATGCGGCGCGTCTCCGTGGTGGGGGAGGCGCCACTGTAGCCAAGGCGGGGCTCAGGCGGCCCGATGCCGCGCTGCGTTCATCGAAAGGCTGCACCCCGGCTTCGACAGGCTCAGCCCGAACGGTCGTTTGTCAACCGACGGGCATTTCCGCACCTGCCCAGCCTACTGCTGCAGCGGCCCGCCGTACCAGATGGTTGGCGTGTCCTGCCGGCTCGTTGGCTGCTGCGGCGCGGCCGGCGGCGCATTGCCCCAGGGCGCGTAGCGGCTGTCCTCGTACACGATCACCGGGGGGCGGTGCGGGCGCCACTGGGGCTGCGACGGCACCACGGGCGGAGGCGGCTGCTGAGTGTTGAAGTCCGCCCCCTGCTGGATCGCGCGCATCGACGGCGTGCTGGCATTGCGCTGCTGCTGCGCCCGCTCGAACGGGCCGGGCTTGCGGGTGTCGGTGCCCTGGGCCGCAGCCAGGGTGGCGGCCCCGGCCATCAGGAGGGCCAGCAGCGCATGAGGAACGGATCTGCGGGGGCGAAGGATCATGGTTGGCTTTCAACGCGTGGAAAGGCCAGACCGTTGGCCGGAAAGGGCGGCAAGCGCGCGGCGCGCGGGCTTCGGGGAACAATAGCAGCCGATCTTTTTGCGGACCGCCGACCATGACCCAAGCCCCTGCCCCCCACGATGACAATCAGCCCCGCCCTGCCGAAGGCTATGCCGGCGACGTGACGCCCGAGCTGGCGGCGCGCTGGCTGGCCAGCGGCGAGGCCGTGATGGTGGACGTGCGCACCGACGCCGAGCGCGAATGGGTGGGCTTCGTCCCCGGCGCCGTGGCCGTGGCCTGGAAGCAATGGCCCGGCATGGCGATGAACGCCGGCTTCGACGACGCCCTGCGCGCGGCCGTGCCTCCGGGCGGCAAGGTGGTGCTGCTGTGCCGCAGCGGCGTGCGCTCGGTGGCGGCAGCCAGGCGGGCGACCGAGCTGGGCATCGAGGCCTACAACATCCTCGAGGGCTTCGAGGGCGATGCAGATGGCGACGCCCACCGCGGCAACAAGGGGGGCTGGCGCCTGCGCGGCCTGCCCTGGCGGCAGAACTGAGCTCAGGAGAACGCGACGAAGCGCTCGCGCACGTAGCGGCCCTGCTCCAGCACGTCCACGATGGCGGCGGCGAGGTCAGCGGCGGTGATGCCGGCCAGCTGGCCATCCTTCATCGGCACGGCGTCGCCACCGAACTGGTAGCGGCCCGTGCGCTCGCCCGGCGCCAGCATGGGCGCGGGCGAGACGAAGGTCCAGTCCAGCGCGGCCTCTTCCTTCTGCAGCCGCGTGAGTTCGTCGCGCGCGGCCTGCGCGCCGGGCACCACGTTGGCCGGCACGTGGTTCTTGAATTCGGGCGTGTCCACCAGTTGCACGCCCGGTGCCACGAACAGGCTTCCCGCGCCGCCCACGGCGACCAGGCGCTTCACGCCCGCCTGCCTCGTGCCTTCAGCGATGGCCTGGCTGCCGACCAGGAACTGGTTGTACAGGTCCGGGTGCTCCCAGCCCGGGTTGAAGGCGCTGACCACGGCGTCGGTGCCGGCCACGGCCTTCGCGACCTGCGCCGCGTCCAGCACATCGGCCTGGACGACCGTGAGACCCGCGCGGGCCGCCAGCTTGGACGGCGTACGCGCCAGGGCACGCACCTGATGGCCGCGGGCGAGCAGTTCTTCGAGCAGGGCGGCACCGACGAAGCCGGTGGCGCCGATCAGGGCGACGTTCATGGTTCTTTCCTTTCGTGGCGCGGGAGACGCACCGTTTGGATGACGATGCCCCGAAGCTTATTTACTTCACGATTCCGCCAGAAGTCTGAGAATCCAGACAATTTCATTTAGCCCAGCTTCACAATGGACGACCTCAAGCGGCTCGCGCTCTTTGCCGAGGTGGTGCGTCGCGGCTCCTTCAGCGCCGCGGCCCGTCGGCTGGGCGTGAGCACCTCGGCCGTCAGCCAGCAACTGCGCGCGCTGGAGCAGGCCCATGGTGTGACGCTGCTGCATCGCACCACCCGCAAGCTGTCGCTCACCGAGGCCGGCGCGCGCTTCGCCACGCACTGCCAGCGCATGGTCGAAGCGGCCGAGCTGGCCCGCGCCCAACTGGCGCTGGCGCGCGAGGCGCCGGAGGGCGAGCTGCGCGTGTCGGCGCCCGTCGGCTTCGCCCGGCACCTGGCGCCCGCGCTGGCGCCCCTGCTGGCCGCCCATGCCGCGCTGCAGCTGCGCCTGCAGGTGGACGATGCCCTGATCGACCTGGTGGATGCGCGCATCGACCTGGCTCTGCGTGCCGGCCGACTGCCCGACTCGGGCTGGGCGGCGCGGCGGCTGTGCGACTTCCAGAGCCTGATCTGCGCCGCGCCGGCCTACATCGCCGCCGCCGGCATGCCGCGCGCACCGGAGGACCTGGCCGCGCACCAGTGGGTGGGCGCGCCGCGCGACGGCCGTACGCTGGCGCTGTCGCTCGCGGGCCCGGGCGGCGCGCAGTCCGAGCAGACCGTGCCGGTGCGCGTGACCAGCAACAACCAGCTCAGCCTGCACCAGATGGCCGCCAGCGGCCTGGGGCTCACGCTGGCCGTGCGGGCCGATGTGGAAGAAGACCTCCAGACCGGCCGGCTGGTGCCCGTGCTGCCGCAGTGGCAGCCGCCCGCCCTGCCCGTCTGGGCCGTGACGCCGCAGCGCGACGGCCAGCCGGCCAAGGTGCGGCATGCCATCGAGGCCATCGCCGCGCACCTGCGTGCGCTGCCGGGCGTGCGCGATGCCGGTGCACCGGCGCCCCCGTCGACGCCGCTCAGCGCGGCATGACGATGTCGTCCAGCTCGCGGTAGTCGGGCAGCGTGGTGTCGATGGCGCGGCCGGCGCGGATCACGGCGCGGTCGAAGGGCGCGCGGGCCAGCAGCTCCGAATAGCTGCGCGCGCGCAGCACCGTCAGGTCGGCCGGGTTGCCCACGCGCAGCAGGCCAGAGCCGTCCAGGCCCATGATCTGCGCCGGCGTGGCGCTGGCGGCGCGGATCCAGTCTGCGAAGGGATGGTCCAGGTGCAGGATCTTCACCGCCTGGGTGTAGGTGTCCAGCATGTCGTGGTCGCCGTAGGCATGGAAGGGGTCGCGGCAGTTGTCGCCGGCCACGGCCACCGGCACGCCGGCCGCCTTGAGCTCGTGCATCACCGTCACGCCCCGCCAGCGCGGCGTGCGCACGGCCTCCAGACTTCGGTCCTGCAGGTACATGTTGACGGTGGGCAGGCTGACGATGGCAATGCCGGCTGCGCGGCAGGCCGCGATGGTCTCGGCGATGAACTCGTCGGTCTGCAGCGCCAGCGAGGTGCAGTGCCCGCACAGGATGCGGCCCTTGAAGCCCTGCGCCAGTGCCACCTTCGCGATGCGGATCAGCGAGCGGGCGCGCGGGTCGGTGGATTCGTCCACGTGCAGATCCACGTCCAGGCCGCGCTCGGTGGCCAGCGTCAGGAGGCGCCCGATGCCCTCGTCGATCTCGGGCGGCGTGGCCTCGGCCGGATGGCGCTGCGACTTGGTCACGCAACCCAGGTTGCCGCCGCTCTCGGCCACCACATTGGCCAGGTGCACGCCTTCGTCGCCCAGGAAGATGTCCACCGGCGCGATGGACGACACCTGCAGCGCGATGCGCCCGGCCCAGCGCTCGCGCATCTCGCGGAACACCGGGAAAGAGATGTCGGCCTGCGGCGCCAGCGAATCGAGGTGCGTGCGGATGGCCGACACGCCCTTGGCATAGGCCGTGCGCAGCGCGAAGTCCATGCGCCGGCGTACATCCTCGGCATGCCAGTTCTTCGTGCGGTCCTCCATCGTCGCGCGCGAGGCGCCCGCGCCGTCGCCGGTGGGATTGGCCTTGCGCGGCCAGATGTGGCCCTTGTCCAGATGCGTGTGCAGGTCGACGAAGCAGGGCAGCGCCAGCGAGTCGTCCAGGTGCGGCCCGCGCTCGGGCGCCAGGCTGCCGGCGGGCGCGATGGCGGCGATGCGGCCGGCCTCGATGGCGAGGTCCAGCGCCACCAGGTCGCCGTCGCCCGCGGGCGCGAGGCGGTCGGCCGCCGGATCGTCGATCAGGCAGCGCGGTGCGCGCACTTGGCGCAAGGCATAGGTGCCGCCCTCGGGCGGCTGGAAGAAGGCGTGGGTCATGGGCAGGAAAGAAGTCAGGCCGTGCGCTTTCCGCCGACGAACTGCATCGTGTAGGCAGACTTGACGTCCAGCCCGGGCGCCAGCGCACCCGCGGCGACCATCGCATCGTAGAAGCGTTGCCAGCGCGCCGCACTCATCGCGCCGATGCCCCCGGCGGCTTGTGCCTCGGGCGTCTCGACGATGCCGTACTGACGCATGGCGCCGATGGCATAGGCGATCACGTCATCGCCCATCTGCGGGTTGTGCTTCTTGATGAGGGCATTGCCCGGCGCGGGGTCGCCGTTCAGGTAGCTCTTCCAGCCCTTGGCCGTGGCATCGACGAAGCGCTGCACCAGCTCCGGCTGCTCCTTGACCATCTTGGGTGTGGCCATGGCCACGCTGGCGTAGTTGTCGAAGCCCTGGTCGGCCAGCAGGTGCACCACCGGCTCCACGCCGGACTTGCGGGCGTTGAAGGGCTCGCTCGTCAGGTAGCCCTGCACCGTCGACTGCTTGTCGACCAGCCAGGGCGCGAGGCTGAAGGCATAGGGCTTGAGCTGGTCGTCGGTGAGGCCGTACTTGGCCTTGAGCCACAGCCAGTAGGTCTGGCGGCCGGTGGTGGCGACGAACAGCGGCTTGCCCTTGAGGCCGGCCAGCGTGTCGCTGCCCGTGCCCGGGTGCGACATCAGCACCCGTGGGTCCTTCTGGAAGTAGGCGGCGATGGCCACGGCGGGCAGCTTGTCCTTGGCATAGGCGAAGGCGCGGAAGCCGTCGGCCTCCGCGAAGTCGGAGCTGCCGGCCATGAAGAGCTGCACCGTGTTGACCTGCGGGCCGCCGGGGCGGATCTCCACCTCCAGGCCGTGTTCCTTGTAGATGCCGGTGGCGGCCGCCTGGTACATGCCGCCATGCTCGGCCTGGGCCAGCCAGCCGGTCTGGAAGCTCACCTTGTTCAGGCCCTGCGCATTGGCGCGCGGCAGAAAGGCAGGCATGCCGGAGACGAGCGCCGCGCCGCCAAGGGCGGCGAGGGTCTTGCGGCGGGTGAGGGTGTGGGGAGCGTTCATGGCAGAGGTCCTCGGGCGGGGATGTTGGATGTGGAGGGGCGCGCGCATCAGGCGTCGGCGGATTCGGCGGCCTGCGCCCCGCGGAAGCGCCAGCCGGCGCTGGGCAGGTCACCGCCCTTGCTCTCGCGGGCCGCGGCCTCGTCGAAGCGCAGCTTGCCGGGGTTCATCAGCCCGTGCGGGTCCATGGCCTGCTTGAAGGCGCGGTCGTCGGCGTCGACGGACTTCATGCCGCCTTCCTTGACCAGGAAGGTGTGGTTGTTGGCCACCATGGCGCCGTCCTCGGCCATGCCGCGCATGACCTCGGCCAGGTGCGCGTCGCCTTCGTAGCGGAAGAAGGGCGAGCCCTGGAAGCTCAGCTTGCCGTCGAAGCGCTTGGCCTCGAAGTGCATGCCCAGCAGATGGCCGAAGCGGCGGTGGCTGCGGCGGATGGCGCCCACCAGGTCCGGGTCCAGGTACAGGCCCACGTTGCTCACCACCTCGGGATGGTCGCGATTCACATGCAGGCGGGTGTGGCCCCAGGCCAGCTCGTAGATGGGCACGCGGTACGGGCCCTGGCCCTCGGCCGCCAGGCTGGCAACATGGCCGCCGAACTCGGCCACCAGCGCCTCGAAGGCCTCCATGAAGGGCTCGGCCACCATGGCCAGCACCATGCCGTCGTTGTCCGCGCCACCCAGCTCCTTGAGCATGCGCATCATGCGCCAGATGGGCCCGCCCAGCACGCTCACCAGCTTCTTGACGATGCCATCGGAGGTGGCGAGCGCATGCGCGAACTCCACCGCCGTCATGAACTCCGGGAAGACCACCACCGCCTCGCGCCAGGCCCAGGCGGGCGCCAGCGGCATGTCGATGGCGGTGATGATGCCGTTGCTGCCATAGGCATGGTGCACGCGGTTGACCGCGTCGCCGCGCAACTGCACGGTGCGGGGCTCTTCCTCCACGCTCACCACCTCGAGGCCGAGGATGTTGCCGCGGTCGCGCAGGATGCCCCAGGCACAGCTGCCCACGCCGGCATGGCCGCCACCGACGAAGCCGCCCAGCGTGGCCACCCGCTTGGTGGAGGGATGGATGCGCAGCTCCCAGCCGCCGGGCCGCGTGGCCTCGTCGATGGCTGCCATGCGGGCGCCGGGCTCGGCCCGCACGCGGGCACCATCCACGGCCAGCACCCGGTCGAGCGCGGTCATGTCGACCATGGCGCCACCCGCCAGCGGAATGCCCTGGCCGAAGTTGCAGGTGCCTGCGCCGCGCATCACCAGCGGCATGCGGGTGCGCGCCGCGGCCGAGGCCACGCGCAGGACGTCTGCGCGGTCGCGCGGCTGCACCAGCACGTCGGCGACGTGGCGCAGCGCGTCGTCCTTCATCACGGGGCTGAAGTTGGCCGTCATGTCGCGGCTCTTGCGCCGGACGATGTCGGGATCGGAAATGGCGGGCACATCGCCCAGCGCAGCCAGGAAGGCGGCGGTGTCATGCATGCGTGGCTTCTCCACAAACAGTCGGTTGAGGTTGTGGCGCCGTCGCTGCGGGGCGGTTCAATTTGCCGGGTGCCATCTGCGTGCGCATGCACGGATCTGGCGCACGGACCCTGGGCTGGACACGTCGTCAGGTCAATTCGAGCAAAGAGCGTGCCACTGCGTGCATATGCACGCAACGCGCTTGCAGTCACGGACGCCGCGGCTACATTGGCGAGGCCGTGACGGGAGGCGCGGCCCCATGGAACTCGAAGACCACATCTTCTTTCTCTGCACCCAGGTGGTGTACCGGCGCGACCGCGCCCTGCAGGACGTGCTGCGCCCCCACGGCCTGCTCACCACCGAATGGCGCACGCTGGGCACCCTGCACAGTCGCGGGCCCATGGCCATGCAGGAGCTGGCACAGTGGACCGCCTATGAACGGACCCGGCTCACACGCATGTTGCACGGGCTGGAAGAGCGGGGCCTGGTGACCCGCGGCGGCGCAGACCATGACGGCCGCGCGGTGGTGGTGAGCATTTCTGCCAAAGGGCGCCGGCTGTATGCCCGGGCCGAGAAGGCGGTGAGCTCGCTCACGGACGACATCCTGTCGGCGTGCCCGCCGGCCGAGGTGGACCGGATGCGCACGGCGCTGCAGGCCATGCGCGAACGGCTGATCGAGATGCGGTACTGAGCGCCTGCTGCCCGTCGACCTGTCCGACACGGGTTGCGGTCCCCGGCCGATGGGGTGGTGACCGCATCCTCATAGGGTGAACCCTTCGTACTGCCCACCCACACACGAAAGGAACATCCATGCCCGACTCGCTGAAGGACCTCAAGGTCGCCATCCTCGTCGCCGACGGTTTCGAACAGGTCGAAATGACCGAGCCCCGCAAGGCGCTGGACCAGGCCGGCGCGAAGACGCAGATCGTCTCGCCCATGAAGGACCAGGTGCAAGGCTGGAACCACCATGACAAGGCCGACAAGTTCCCGGTCGATATGGCGCTGGATGGCGCCAAGGTCGACGACTTCGACGCCCTGCTGCTACCCGGCGGCGTGGTCAACCCGGACGCCCTGCGCCTGGAGCCGAAGGCCATCGCCCTCGTGAAGGCGTTTGCCGATGCGGGCAAGCCCATCGCCGCCATCTGCCACGGCCCGTGGACGCTGATCGACGCCGGTGCCGTCAGGGGCAAGCAGATGACGTCCTGGCCTTCCCTGAAGAACGACCTGTCCAACGCCGGTGCGCGCTGGGTGGACCAGGAGGCCGTGGTCGACGGCCAGTTGCTCACCAGCCGCAATCCCAAGGACATCCCGGCCTTCAACCGCGAAATGGTGAAGCTGTTCGCAGCGGCCGTGGCTAACGCCTGACGCTCCACCGAACCGCCCGGGTTCTGCCGCAAAAGGCCGCCTGACGAAACGCAGGCGGCCTTTGCGCTTTCACTCGTAGCTGCGCGCGTCCTCGATGACCTTGCCATCGTTGGGCAGGCTGCCGGGGGGCTCGATGCGCACATCGCCTCGCAGCTTGGTCACGTCGCGGATGGCGGCGGCGACCCGCTCATGCAGTCCGTCGGGCGCCTGACTGCATTCGACCTTGAGTGTCATGCGGTCGTCGCCCGTCGCACCCTCGACCACGAGCCGCGCGCGCGCAATCTCCGGAAAGCGCCGCGCAATGTCGGCCACCTGGCCGGGGTGCACGAACATGCCGCGGATCTTGGTGGTCTGGTCCGCGCGGCCCATCCAGCCTTTGATGCGCTGGTTGGTGCGCCCCGTCGGGCAGACGCCCGACATCACCGCCGACAGGTCGCCGGTGCCAAAGCGCACCAGCGGGTAGTCGGCATTGAAGGTGGTCACCACCACCTCGCCCACTTCACCCTCGGGCACCGGGTCGCCCGTGCCAGGGCGCACGATCTCGACCAGCACGCCTTCGTCCACCACCAGCCCTTCGCGGGCCTCCGTCTCGTAGGCGATCAGGCCCAGGTCGGCCGTGGCGTAGCACTGCAGGCCCTGCACGCCCAGGCTGGCCAGATGCGCGCGCAGGCTCGGTGGGAAGGCCTCGCCCGAGACCAGCGCCTTGGTCAGCGACGGCAGGCGGACGCCCTTCTCGGCCGCCTTCTCCAGCAGGATCTTGAGGAAGCTGGGCGTGCCTGCATAGCCGTCGGGCCTCAGATCGGCCATGGCCTCCAGCTGCTGCTCGGTCTGGCCGGTGCCGCCCGGGAATACGCTGCAACCCAATGCATGCGCACCGCTTTCCATCATGGCCCCGGCCGGGGTCATGTGATAGCTGAAGCTGTTGTGCACCAGCTCGCCCGCCCGGAAGCCGGCCGCGAACAGCGCACGGCCCACCCGCCAGTGGTCACCATGCGCGCCCTGCGGTTCATAGATGGGCCCGGGGCTGGCAAAGACGCGCGGCATCGCCGGCCCACGCGGCACGGCCGAGAAGCCGCCGAAGGCGTCCTCCGTCCGCTGGGCCTGCTGCAGCGCCAGCAGTTCGCTCTTGCGCGTCACGGGCAGCCGGGCCAGCGCGGCCCGCATGTTCACTGTGGTGGCGTCGACGCCCTGCAGGATGCGGCCAAAGGCCGGCGCCTTCTGCTGCGCATGGCGGATCTGCGCGGGCAGCGCGGCCATCAGGGCGGCTTCGCGCGCCTGCGGCGAGCGGGTCTCGAGGTCGTCGTAGAAATCGGTCATGGCAAACAGCGCGGGTTCGATGGGCGTGGGATTGCTCAGGCCAGCCAGCGCTTGCGGCGCTTGTAGCTCTTGACGTCGCGGAAGCTCTTGCGGTCGGCGCCGCCCATGCCGAGGTAGAACTCCTTCACGTCCTCGTTCTCGCGCAGGCTCTCGGCGGGGCCGTCCATCACGATGCGGCCGCTTTCCATGATGTAGCCGTAGTTGGCGAAGCGCAGCGCCATGCGCGTGTTCTGCTCGGCCAGCAGGAAGGTCACGCGCTCCTTCTCGTTGAGGTCCTTCACGATGGCGAACACCTCCTCCACGATCTGCGGGGCGAGGCCCATGGAGGGTTCGTCCAGCAGCACCATGCTGGGGTTGGCCATCAGCGCGCGCCCGATCGCGCACATCTGCTGCTCGCCGCCCGAGGTGTAGGCCGCCTGGCTGGTGCGCCGGGTCTTGAGCCGCGGAAAGTAGGCATAGACCTTCTCCAGCGTCTCGGCCACCGCGGCCTTGCCGTCGGTGCGGGTGTAGGCGCCGGTCATGAGGTTGTCCTCGATGCTCAGGTGCGCGAAGCAGTGGCGCCCTTCCATCACCTGCACCAGCCCGCGCTTGACCAGCGCCGCCGGCGACAGCGCCTCGATGCGCTCGCCGCGCAGCGTGATGCTGCCCTTGGTCACTGCCCCGCGCTCGCCGGCCAGCAGGTTGGAGACCGCGCGCAGCGTGGTCGTCTTGCCCGCGCCGTTGCCGCCCAGCAGCGCCACGATCCCGCCCTCGGGCACCTGCAGCGAGACGCCCTTGAGCACCAGGATCACGTGGTTGTAGATGACCTCGATGCCGTTGACGTCGAGGAGAGGATTGCCTTGGCTCATGAAGTTCCTTCGGGCATCAGGGATGCGAACGGCGATCAAATGCGCACGCGTCGTCCAGCCGGTTGGCAGGCCACCCCTCCCGCCCGGCGGGAGAGGCAGGGGAGGGTGCCTCAGTACCGGCGCTCGCGCCGAGCACCGCAGTTTGCGGTGCCGTTCAGGCGCCGCAATCAGCGGTGTCGCGTCGCGTCAGCTTCTTCTCGGCCGCGTACTTGTCCGCGGTCGTCTTGACCAGCGGCTTGAGGATGGCCTCGTCCGCCTGGTACCAGTCGGACATGCCGCCCCACTTGGCGCCGTCCCAGGTGTGCACGCGCGCCCAGCTGGAGCCCATGTGGTCCTGGCAGCTGGTGCTGACCGGCCGCATCACGCCCGCGAAGCCCAGTGCGTCCAGCTTCTTCTGGTCGAGCGCCAGGTTCTCCAGGCCCCAGCGCACCTGTTCGCCGGTCATGACCTTGCCCTTGCCGAAGCGTTCCTGAGCGCGCTTGACGGCTTCCACGGTGAGCATCTGGATGATCACGCCGCGGGTGTAGAGCACCGAGCCCACCTCGTCGCGCGGGCCCGTGCCCTGGCCCTTGTCGTGCACGGTCTTGAGGATGTCCTGGATCACCTTGGGCTCGGTGCCCGAGGTGTTGAGCGCCAGCGCGTTGTAGCCCTTGGCATTGGCGCCCACGTCGCGCACGTCGGGCTCGGCGCCGGCCCACCACACACCGTACATCTTCTCGCGCGGGTAGCCGGTGGCCACGGCTTCCTTGAGGGCGGTGGAGTTCATCACGCCCCAGCCCCACAGCAGCACGAAGTCGGGCCGCTGCTGGCGCACCTGCAGCCAGGCCGACTTCTGCTCCACGCCCGGCGCCGTCACCGGGATCAGCGACAGGTCGAAGCCATGCAGCTTGGCGCGCTCCTGCAGCAGCGGGATCGGCTCCTTGCCGAAGGGCGAGTCGTGGTAGACCAGCGCGATCTTCTTGCCCTTGAGCTTGTCGAGCCCGCCTTCCTTCTTGCCCAGGTGCTGGATGAGGATGTCGGCCGCCGTCCAGTAGCTGCCCATGAGCGGGAAGTTCCACTTGAACACATTCCCGTCCTGCGACGCGCCCAGGCCGTAGCCCAGCGTGATGAGCGGGATCTTGTCCTGCGGCACCTTGTCGGTCAGCGCGAAGGTGATGCCGGTGGCCTGCGGGTCGAACACGGCCACGCCGGGGCGGCCCTTGAGGCGCTCGTAGCATTCGACGCCCTTGTCGGTGGCGTAGCCCGTCTCGCACTCCTCGTAGGCGATCTTCACGCCATTGATGCCGCCCTGGGCATTGACCAGCTTGATGTAGTCCTGCTTGCCGTTGGCCCACGGCGTGCCGTTGGGCGCATAGGGCCCCGTGCGGTAGACCAGCAACGGAAAGAACTGCTCCTTGGCCTGCGCCAGGGCCTGACCGGCCGTGCCGGCCAGGGCAGCGAAGGCCGCTGCGGCCAGGACGAGGGATTTCAGCTTCATGGTTGTCTCCTTCTGGTTGGGCATGAACGACGGGAACTCAATGTGGGAAGGGCCAAAGTCGCAGCTTCTCTTTGAACGTGGACCACAGCCTTGCAAGGCCATGTGGTTCCACGATCAGGAAGAACACGATCAGCGCGCCGAAGATCATGAATTCGAGGTGCGAGGCCAGCGCCGTCGACATCGACACGCCGAACCAGCCGGGCAGCTGGTTCAGGAAGATGGGCAGCAGCACGATGAAGGCCGCGCCGAAGAAGCTGCCCATGATCGAGCCGAGCCCGCCGATGATCACCATGAACAGCAGCTGGAAGGAGCGGTCGATGCTGAAGGCCGCCGGCTCCCAGGCGCCCAGGTGCACGAAGCCCCACAGCGCCCCGGCCACGCCCACGATGAAGCTGCTGACCGCGAAGGCCGTCAGCTTGGCGTACACCGGGCGGATGCCGATGACGGCGGCGGCCACGTCCATGTCGCGCATGGCCATCCATTCGCGGCCGATGCTGCTGCGCGTGAGGTTCTTGGCCAGCAGCGCGAACACGCTGACGAAGGCAAGGCACAGCAGGTACTTCTGCGCGGGCGTCTCCACCGGCAGCCCGAAGACGTTCAGGCCCGCCACGCTCACCGACCCCGAGGCCGAGTTGTTGGTGAACCACTGGATGCGCAGGAAGGCCCAGTCGGTGAAGAACTGCGCCGCCAGCGTCGCCACTGCCAGGTACAGGCCCTTGATGCGCAGGCTGGGGATGCCGAAGAGCACGCCCACGCCCGTGGCGCACAGCCCGCCCAGCAGCAGCGAGGCGATCAGCGGCATGCCCTCGATGCGCACATGGAAGTTGTAGGCCGCATAGGCGCCCACCGCCATGAAGGCGCCGGTGCCCAGCGAGATCTGCCCGCAATAGCCCACCAGGATGTTCAGTCCCAGCGCCGCCAGCGACAGGATGAGGAAGGGCGTGAAGATGGCGCGCAGCCAGTATTCCGAGGCCAGCGCCGGCACCGCGGCGAAGGCCAGCACCAGCAGCGCAAGGATGGCGACGCGATCCTGCAGGATCGGAAAGATCTGCTGGTCGGCTCTGTAACTCGACTTGAACTGTCCGTTCTCTCTGTACAGCATGAGGGTCCTTCAGACGCGGTCGATGATCTTTTCGCCGAACAGCCCCTGGGGCCGCACGAGCAGGAAGACAAGCGCGAGCACATAGGCGAACCAGATCTCGATGCCCCCGCCCAGCATGGGCCCCAGGTAGATCTCGGACAGCTTCTCGCCCACGCCGATCAGCAGTCCGCCGATGATGGCGCCGGGCACCGAGGTGAGGCCGCCGAGGATCACCACCGGCAGCGCCTTGAGCGCCACCAGCGACAGCGAGAACTGCACGCCCAGCTTGGAGCCCCAGATGATCCCGGCCACCAGGGCCGCGAAGCCGGCCACCGACCACACGATCACCCAGATGCGGTTGAGCGGGATGCCGATGGACTGCGCCGCCTGGTGGTCGTCGGCCACCGCACGCAGTGCGCGGCCGGTGGAGGTCTTCTGGAAGAACAGGCTCAGTGCCAGCACCAGGGCCGCCGCCACCAATGCGGCGATGAGGTCTTCCTTGCTGACCAGAAGGCCGCCTTCGAAGGTGCCCTCGAACAGCATCATCGGGTCCTTGGGCATGCCGACATCGATCTTGTAGATGTCGTTGCCGAACAGCGTCTGGCCCAGGCCGTCGAGGAAGTAGGTGATGCCCAGCGTGGCCATGAGCAGCGTGATGTGCTCCTGGTTGACCAGCTTGGACAGCGCCAGCCGCTCGATCAGCCAGGCCACGATCACCATCACGCCCATGGCCGCGACGAAGGCCAGCAGGTTGGCCAGCAGCAGGCTTTCGAAGCCCAGCAGCTTGGGCAGCCATTCGGCAAAGCGCGCCATGGCCAGCGCCGCGAACAGCACCATGGCACCCTGCGCGAAGTTGAAGACGCCGCTGGCCTTGTAGATGAGCACGAAGCCCAGCGCGATCAGCGAATACAGCATGCCCACCATGAGGCCGCCGAAAAGGGTTTCGAGGAAAAAGCCCATGTCAGTGCTCCGCACCCAGGTAGGCCCGGATGACTTCCGGGTTGTTGCGCACCTCGTCGGGCGTGCCGTCGCCGATCTTCTTGCCGTAGTCCAGCACCACGACGCGGTCGCTGATGTCCATCACCACACCCATGTCGTGCTCGATCAGCACGATGGTGGTGCCGAACTCGTCGTTCACGTCCAGGATGAAGCGGCTCATGTCCTGCTTCTCCTCGACGTTCATGCCGGCCATGGGCTCGTCCAGCAGCAGCACCTGCGGCTCCATGGCCAGGGCGCGTCCCAGGTCCACGCGCTTCTGCAGGCCGTAGGGCAGGCGGCCCACCGGTGTCTTGCGCCAGGCCTGTATCTCCAGGAAGTCGATGATGCGTTCGACGAACTCGCGGTGGCGGATCTCCTCTCGCTCGGCCGGGCCGAGGCGGAAGGCCTGCGCCAGCAGCCCGCACTTCATCTTGAGGTTGCGGCCCGTCATGATGTTGTCCAGCACGCTCATGCCCTTGAACAGGGCCAGGTTCTGGAAGGTGCGGGCCACGCCCATCTCGGCCACCTGGCGCGAGTTCATGTGGCGGAAGGTCTTGCCGCGGAAGGTGATCTGCCCTTCCTGCGGCTGGTAGACGCCGTTGATGCAGTTGAGCATCGAGCTCTTGCCTGCGCCATTGGGCCCGATGATCGAGCGCACCTCGTGCTCGCGCACGTCGAAGCTGATGTCGGTGAGCGCCTTGACGCCGCCGAAGCGCAAGGTGATGTTCTGCACATCGAGGATCACGTCCCCGATGCGGCGCCCGGTGACGGGCGCGCTGGCGGCCATGGCCAGCTCCTGGGCGGTCGTCGCGTTCATAGATAACCTTCGGCTTCGCCTGCGGTGCGAGCGCCCTTCGGGACGGCCGGGCGGGCGCTCATGCTGCAGCCTTCACGGGTGGGAAGCAGCGCGCCTCCACGATCTTGAGCGTGGCGCTCACGCTGCCGGTGCGGCCGTCCTCGAACTTGACCTGGGTCTCGATGAACTGCTCGGTCCTGCCGGCATAGAGCGCCTCGACCAGCACCGCGTACTTGTCGGCGATGAAGCCGCGGCGGACCTTGCGGGTGCGCGTGAGCTCGTCGTCGTCCGGGTCCAGCTCCTTGTGCAGCACCAGGAAGCGGGCGATCTGCGTGTCGCCCATGCCCTCCTCCGCCGCCAGGTCGGCGTTGACCTGCTCGATGCATTCGCGCACCAGCTGCAGCACCTCGGGTTTGCCGGCCAGGTCCACGTAGCCGCCGTAGGGCAGCGCGCGGCGCTCGGCCCAGTTGCCCACCGCCTCGTAGTCGATGTTGATGAAGGCGCAGACCTCGTCGCGGGCGTGGCCGAAGCACACGGCCTCCTTGATCTGCGGGAAGAACTTGAGCTTGTTCTCGATGTAGTTGGGCGCGAACATGGCGCCGCCCGAGAGGCGGCCCACGTCCTTGGCGCGGTCGATGATGCGCAGATGGCCATCGTGGTCGATCACGCCGGCATCGCCGGTGTGGAAGTAGCCCTCGGCATCGAGCACCTCGGCGGTGGCATCGGGGCGCTTGTAGTACTCCTTGAGCACCGACACGCCGCGCACCAGCACCTCGCCGTTGTCGGCGATCTTGAGCTCCATGCCTGGCGCGGCCGTGCCCACGCTGGTGAGCTTGACCTCGCCATCGCGCTGCACGCAGACATAGGCGCAGGTCTCGGTCTGGCCATAGAACTGCTTGAGGTTGACGCCGATGGAGCGGTAGAAGCGGAACAGGTCGGGCCCGATGGCCGCGCCCGCGGTGTAGGCCACGCGGATGCGGCTCATGCCCAGCACGTTGCGCAGCGGGCCGTAGACCATCAGGTTGCCCAGGCCGTACATCAGCCGGTCGACAAAGCCCACCGGTCGCCCGGCGAGGATGTCGGCGCCCACGCGGCGCGCCAGGGCCATGAACTTGCCGTACATCCAGCGCTTGGGCGCGGCCGCGTCTTCCATGCGGATCGACACCGCCGTGAGCAGGCCTTCGAAGGTGCGCGGCGGGCCGAAGTAGTAGCTGGGGCCGATTTCGCGCATGTCGTTCATCACCGTGGCGGCGGACTCGGGACAGTTGAGCGTGAAGCCACCCACCAGCCACTGCGCCACCGAGAAGAGGTGGTCGCCCACCCAGGCCATGGGCAGGTAGCTCATGATGTCGTCGCCCGGGCCCAGGCGGTCGGTCTCGACGCCGCCCCGGCCCGCGGACATGAAGCTGGCATGCGTCTGGCACACGCCCTTGGGCCGGCCGGTGGTGCCCGAGGTGTAGAGGATCACGGCCACGTCATCGGGCTGGCCGGCCGCCACGGCGCGGTCGAAGAAGCCGGGGGTGGCGGCATCGAAGGCCCGGCCCAGTTCGCGCAGCTGCTCGTAGCTCATCAGGCCGGGCTGGTCGTAGTGACGCAGGCCGCGTGGGTCGTCGTAGACGATGGTGCGCAAGGCCGCCGTGCCGCCCTCGCCGGCCGCCTGCTGCAGCTCGCGGCATTCGAGCAGCTTGTCGACCTGCTCCTGGTCCTCGGCGAAGACGAACTCGATGCCCGCGTCGCCCAGCATGAACACCATCTCGGCCGCGGCCGCGTCCTGGTAGAGCGGCACCGGCACGCCGCCCACGCTCTGGGCCGCCACCACGGCGAAGTACAGGTGCGGCCGGTTGGCGCCCACGATGGCCAGGTTGGCGCCGGCCGAGAAGCCCAGGCTGGCCAGGCCGCAGGCCAGCTCGCGCACTTCGGTCGCCGCCTGCGACCAGTTCCAGGTCTGCCAGATGCCCAGGTCCTTCTCGCGCACGGCGGGTGCGTCCGGGCGCTGGCGTGCATGGGCCATCAGCAGGCGGGGGAAGGTGTTGGCTTGAGGTTCCACGCCGCGCAATTTAGGCGGCACTTTGACGCCATGGTGTCGTTGTGACGACAATCCTAGGGACTCCACTCTCGGGACTTTCCCCATGAGCGAACGCAGCTCACGCCACGCCAAGGCCACTGTCCGTGGGATCCGCGACCGGGTGCGTCCCGCAACGGACGCCGAACTGCAGGCCATTCCCTGGCTGGACGCGCTGGCCCCCGCCGAGCGCCGCCGGGCCGAGGCCGCGCTGGTGGTGGGCGAGGCCGAGGTGGGCGATCAGGTCTGCCGCGTGGGCCGCGCGCCCACCTACTGGTTCGGCGTGATCGAAGGCCTGCTCAAGATGAGCAACGACCGCGCCGACGGCAGCCAGGTGACCTACAGCGGCCTCTCACCAGGCGGCTGGTTCGGCGAGGGCACGGCCATCAAGCGCGAGCCCTACCGCTACAACGTGAGCGCGCTGCGCCGCAGCGTGGTGGCCGGGCTGCCGCTGGACAGCTTCCACTGGCTGCTCGACCACTCCATCGGCTTCAACCGCTTCGTCATGAACCAGCTCAACGAGCGGCTGGGGCAGTTCATCGCGGCGGTGGAGATCGACCGGCTGAACAACACCGACGCCCGCGTGGCGCGCAACCTGGCGGCGCTGTTCAACCCGGTGCTGTTCCCGCGTGTGGGCGAGATGCTGCGCATCACGCAACAGGAGCTGGCCTATCTGGTGGGCCTGTCGCGCCAGCGGGTCAACGAGTCGCTGATGGCGCTCGCCGGTCAAGGTGTCATACAGGTGGAGTACGGTGGCCTGCGCGTGCTCGACCTCCCCGCCCTGCGGCAGGGCGGGCGCGCCGCACAGGGACGGCGCGCGGCGCGCCGCCAGAACACCGAACCATGACACCTCCGCATCCCGGCAAGCTTCTCATCCTCAGCGTCAGCGCAGGCAACGGCCATGTCCGCGCAGCCCAGGCCCTCGCGGCCACGGCGCAACTGCACTGGCCCGGCTGGCAATGCGTGCACATCGACGCGATGGCGCACGTGGCCGCGGGCTTCCGCAAGGTCTACACCGACTGGTACATCAAGCTCGTCGACCGCGCGCCCGACGTGTGGTCGTACCTGCACGGCAAGGCCGACGCGACGCCGCACAGCGCCGCCTCGCAGCGCCTGCGCCGCGGCATCGAGCGGCTGAGCGCACGCGAGCTGCTGCGGCAGATCGCCCGCGAGCGGCCCGACGCCATCGTCTGCACGCACTTTTTGCCGGCCGAGCTGCTGGCGCGCGAGCAGCAGCGTGCGCGCCTCGCGGCCTCGCTGTGGCTGCAGGTGACCGACTACGACCTGCACAACATGTGGATCGTGCCGGGCATGGCGGGCTACTTCGCAGCCAATGACGAGGTGGCCTTCCGCATGCGCGCCCGCGGCCTGCCGGCGGCGCGCATCCATGTCACGGGCATCCCGGTGATGCCGGCCTTCGACGTCGCCACCACCGAGCGCGAGGCCGCCGTGCGCAGCCTGGGGCTGGACACGGCGCGGGGCGTGGTGCTGATGGTCTCTGGCGGCGCGGGCGTGGGCGACCTGCCCAGCATGGCGCGCCGCGTGCTCGCGCTGCCGGGGCAGGATTTCCAGCTCATCGCCGTGGCCGGCCGCAATGCCGAGGCCCATGCGCAGCTGCAGGCGCTGGCCGCACAGCATGGCGGGCGCCTGTTGCCCATCGGCTTCACCACGGAGATGGACCGGCTGATGACCGCCGCCGACCTGGTCGTGACCAAGCCCGGCGGGCTCACCATCTCCGAATGCATGGCGCTGGGCCGGCCGATGCTGCTGACCTCGCCCATCCCGGGACAGGAAGAGCACAACGCCGTCCACCTGCTGGAGGAAGGCGCCGCCTGGCTCACCGACGACGCCATCGGGCTGGACTACAAGATCGCGCGCCTGATGGCCGACGCGCCCCGGCTGCGGGCCATGGCCGAGCGCAGCCGCGCGCTGGGCAAGCCGGGTGCCGCGCGCGCCGTGCTGGCGCAGGTGATCGAAGGAGCCGGCCGATGAGCGCCGGCCTGCGCCGCGTGCTTGGGTACTACGCCTGGGTGCTGCTGATGGGCTTCTTCTTCGCCAACGCCGAGATCCAGATCGAAGGCGGCGCGGGCTGGGCGACCTCGCTGCCCACCTGGCGCATTGAGCACCACTGGCTGCTCGACATCTTCTGGGGCGGCCGCGCCATGACCGGCTACCACGCCTGGGTGTTCAGCTTCATGCTGCTGGTGTTCTTCATGCCGATGGCCTTCAACGGCCGCTGGCGCTGGAGCGACTTCGTGCTGTCGGTCGGCGGCCTGGCCACCTTCTGGGTCAGCGAGGACTGCCTGTGGTTCGTGGTCAACCCCGCCTACGGCTGGGCGCGGCTCGACCCGGTGCATGCGCACTGGCATCCGCACTGGCTGCTGGGGCTGCCGGTGGACTACTGGTGGGGCGCGGCGCTGGCGGTGGGCATGGCGGCGCTGCACCTCGCACTGGCCCGGCGGGGGCGATAGCCGCGGCGGGCGCTGCCTTTCTGAGCGCCCGATGAGCAGCGACTGAGGCGCCCCTGACGCGCCCGCCGCGTCGGAGCGGGGGCGCCCGCATAATCCGCCGCCATGCCAGTGCCGCCCTCCGGGGCCGTTGCCGACGCCGCCCCGCCAGGCGCGCCCGCGCGGCCCGAATCCCTCGCCGATCTCTTCTTCTCCTTCACCATCCTCGCGCTCCAGGGCTTCGGCGGTGTGCTGGCCGTTGTGCAGCGGGAGCTGGTGGAGCGCAAGCGATGGCTCACGCAGGAACAGTTCATCGAGGACTGGGCCGTGGCGCAGGTACTGCCGGGCCCCAACGTCATCAATCTGGCGCTGATGCTGGGCGACCGCCACTTCGGCCTGCGCGGCGCCATCGCCGGGCTGGCCGGCATGCTGGTGGTGCCGCTCGCGGTGATCCTGGCGCTGGCCGTGCTGCATGCGCACTTTGCCAACGACCCGCGCGTGGCCGGAGCGCTGCGCGGCATGAGCACGGTGGCCGGCGGCGTGATCGCCGCCACCGGCGTCAAGCTGATCCCCTCGCTGCGGGCGCACCCGCTGGGCTTCGCGGCAGGCGTGGGCATCGCGGCGCTCGTGTTCGTGCTCATCGCCCTGGCCCGTGTGCCGCTGGGCTGGGTGCTTCTGCTCGTGGGCGGCGGTGCCTGCGTGTGGACCTTCACGCGGCTGCGGCCCTGAGGCAAGGCGACCATGAGCATCACCCTGCACTGGCACGACTGGCTGAGCCTGCTCGGCCAATACATGCTGCTGTCGCTGATGGCGGTGAGCGGCGCCATCACCACCCTGCCCGACATGCAGCGCTACCTGGTGGCGCAGAAGGGCTGGCTGGACCCGACGCAGTTCAACGCCTCGGTGGCCATCGCCCAGGCCGCCCCGGGGCCCAACATCCTGTTCGTGGCCCTGATGGGCTGGAACGTGGGCCTGAACGCCGGCGGCGGCATCGGGGCCGGCGTGCATGCCTGGCTGCTCGGCCTGCTGGGCGTGGCCACGACCATGACCGGCATCATGCTGCCCAGCAGCGTGCTCACCCTGCTGGCCACGCGCTGGGCGCACCGCAATCGCACGCACCGCGGCGTGCGCGCCTTCAAGCAGGGCCTGGCGCCGGTGGCCGTCGGGCTGCTGGTGGCCACCGGCTGGGTGCTGGCGCGCAGCAACGAGCAGGTCAGCCACGCGCGCTGGCCCGTCTGGCTGCTGGCCGGCGTGGCCGGACTCATCGTCTGGCGCACGCGGGTGCACCTGCTGTGGCTGCTGGGTGCCGGCGCGGTGCTGGGGGTGCTGGGATTCGTCTGAGCAGACAATGGCCGGCTGCCTGCCATCCCCGTTCCCGCCCTTCCCTGCCCGCCCGATGACCGACACGCCCGACCCGATCCGACTCAACAAGCGCATGGCCGACCTGGGCCTGTGCTCGCGGCGCGAGGCCGATGCCTGGATCGAGCGCGGCTGGGTCAAGGTCAATGGCCAGGTGGCGGCCATGGGCGTCAAGGTGGGCCCCGCCGACCGCATCGAGGTCGACAAGCGCGCCCAGGGCCAGCAGGAGCAGCGCGTCACCATCCTGCTGCACAAGCCCGTGGGCTACGTGAGCGGCCAGGCCGAGGACGGCCACCAGCCCGCCGTGACGCTGGTGCAGCCGCGCAACCACTGGCGCGGCGACGGCAGCCGCCAGCGCTTTGCGCCCGACCAGCTGCGCGGCCTGGCGCCCGCCGGCCGGCTGGACATCGACTCCGTCGGCCTGCTGGTGCTGACGCAGGACGGCCGCGTCGCCCGCCAGCTGATCGGCGAGGACTCAGACATCGAGAAGGAATACCTCGTGCGCGTGAGCTGGCCCATGGGCGGCCAGGAGCGCACGACGGACGTGCAGTCGGTGTTTCCGCGCGAGCAGATCGCGCGCCTGCGCCACGGCCTGTCGCTCGACGGCCAACCGCTGAAACCCGCGCGCGTCGACTGGCAGAACCCCGAGCAGTTGCGCTTCGTGCTCAAGGAAGGCAAGAAGCGCCAGATCCGCCGCATGTGCGAGGCCGTGGGCCTGCGCGTGGTGGGCCTCAAGCGCATCCGCATCGGCAACGTGGTGCTGGGCCAGCTGCCACAAGGGCAGTGGCGCTACCTGGGGGCAGACGAGCGGTTCTGAGCGGCCGCCAGACCACGGCCTGCAGCCGTTGCCCCGCGCACCGCACCCGTCGTGCGTGCAGCTTCAGCGGCTAGCGCATCCGGCGCAGGTTGTCGTCGATGCGGCGCTGGATCAGCGCCAGCGTGTCCGGCGCGACCAGGTGCGGGAAACCTTGCCGCGCCGACTGCGCGAAGCCGCTGGCCACGGCAGCGATGCGCTCGATCGTCTCGCTGGCCTGCGTGCGCGATAGCTCTGCCTCCTGCTCGCCGAGTCGCAGCAATGCCGCGCGGCCGATGTCCAGCGCCTCGCCCATCACGTCCATCTGGTGATAGCCGCCGGGGCCTTCGCAGAAGGTCACATCGAAGGCCGGAGCCAGTTGCCAGTGCCCCCGCGCCGAGAGGCGGTACGCGAAGTTCTTCGGATGGTCGTCCCGGTTGTGGAAGGCGACATTGAAGACCACGCGCTCGTAGGCCCGCGTGCGCTCGCGGACATCGTTGGTGCACAGCAGCGTGGCGCGCAGGAAGGTCGCGGCATCGAGCGCACCGGGCGTGCGGAAGTCGGCACCGGTGAAGGCAGCCAGGCTCTGGATCGGCACGCGCAGGCCCGCCTCGCGGTCGAAGCGCCGGCTGCCGAATGCGGCCTGCCCGCCGGGCAGCGCGAAGTGCTCGGTGGCCGGCGCGTCGATACCGCAGTCGCGCAGGGCCTGGGCATAGGCTGCTTCGATGGCGCAGACCTCGGCCGGCTCGTGCTGCGCCGGAAACTTGACGAGCCAGGGCTCCAGCCCCGGCGCGTCGGCCGTGCTGAAGGTGCCCGTAGCGGGCTCGCGGTACAGCAGCACCTTGGGCCGCGCGCCCTGCGGCGAGCCGCCCATCTGCAGCAGGCGCTGCAGGAAGGCGCCGCCTTCGCCACGTTGCACCTCCTGGACCTCCGCCGCGAGCTGGCCCAGCAGCACCTGGCCCGGCGGGGCCTCCGCGTCTGCCGCGGGGGGCTCGAAGGACAGCGCGCCCATGGCGCTGCGGCCGACGTACGCCAGCCGCCCGAGCGGGCCGATGCGGGCCGGGTTGAGGCCGCGCTGCTTGAACAGCCGGTCCATCAGCAGCAGGCCCCAGCCGTCGGGCAGCGCGTCGTACACCGGGCCCGGCAGGCCCAGCTGATGGACGGGAAAGCCATGGCGCAGCCGCGGCCCCTTGAGTGGCAGCGTGTGGGCCGACAGCTCCAGTCCGCGACGCAGGGCCTCGTCGCCGTACTCGAAGGCGATCAGCGGTCGGCCCGTGATGGCGGTGGAGGACACCAGCGAGCCCCAATGCCAGCGCTCGCCCCAGCCTTCGTACCAGACATCGATGCGCTCAGGCATCGCCGGCCTTCCGGCGCACGCGCTGGCGCCTGGCGCTGCCCTCGTAGCGCGCGATGTCGTGCAGGCTTTCCAACCGCGGCTGGAACAGCGCCGCCAGTTCCTCGCGCCGGCCCAGGACGATGGCGACGCGCACCACGTTCTCGAACGCGGTGCTGCGGCCGGCCTCGAGGTTGGAGACGGTATTGACCGCCATGCCGGCGCGTGCCGCCACCTCCGCCTGGGTCATGCCCTGCGCAAGCCGTTCGGTGCGCAGCCGGGCGCACAGGGTGCTGGCGATCTCGGCAGGGGGGCTGAGCGTCAATTCCATTCTGTTGTGTTTTAAACGTCGATTTTCCGCTTAAGACCCATTCTGCAGGATTTATTCGCCGAGCACATGTTCGTGAGGTCGGGCACGGAGGGCACCCAGATCAGCCTGCCTTAAGTCGCCCCGCCCAGCATCCGCGCGCTCAACGACCCCGGAGACATCCCATGCGCGCCCTGCTGGTGGAAGACGACGAGATGATCGCGGCCAGCCTGCGCCAGGGCCTGGCACGCGAAGGCTGGTCGCTGGACTGGGCGGCCGACGGGCTCAGCGGCGAGCGCGCCCTGGCCGATGGCGCCTATGCCTGCGTGCTGCTCGACCTGGGACTGCCCGGCCAGGAAGGCACCACCCTGCTGCGCCGTGCCCGCGCCCGCGGCGACCGCACGCCCGTGGTGGTGCTCACCGCCCGCGACGGCCTGGACGACCGCGTGGCCGGCCTGGACCTGGGCGCCGACGACTACCTGCCCAAGCCCTTTGCGCTGCGCGAGTTGCTGGCCCGCATGCGCGCCGTGGTGCGACGACAGGGCGGCGCCGCGCAGCCGCTGATCGGCACGATGCAGCTGCAGCTGGACCTGGCCACGCGTGAGCTGCAACTGCCAGGCGGCCGCCGCGAGCCGCTGAGCGCCCGCGAGTTCGCGCTGATGCACGCGCTGCTGGAGCGCCCCGGCGCGGTGCTCTCGCGTGCCCAGCTGGAGCAGCGCCTCTACGGCTGGGACGACGAGGTCAGCAGCAACGCGCTGGACGTGCTCATCTACGGCCTGCGCCGACGCCTGGGGGCCGGGACGATCCTCAACGTGCGCGGCCTGGGCTGGCGCGTGAGCACCCAGGCCGCCGGCCCCGCAGGCCCCGCCGGCGCGTCGCCCGCGCGCGCCCCGGCATGACCGCGACCGTCACCCCTACGCCCCTTCGACCCGCGCCCCCGCTGCGCCGGCATCTCTTCGCGTGGCTGGTGCTGCTGCACCTGACGGCCGGCCTGCTGGCCACATGGGCCGCCTACTCGGTGTACGGCCACGTGATCGAAGACCTGCGCGACGAGCAGATGCGCTCCATGGCCGATTCCTATGCCGGCCGACGCCATGTGCGTGAGCTGCCCAACGTCGGCGCCGATGCCATCCAGCAGCGCGGCGCCCTGGTGGTGCAGCTGTGGACGCCCGACGGCCAGCGGCAGGAGGTCGCCTCCGCCGAGCTGCCCGTGGGGCTGCAGGCCCGGGCGGGCTTTGCGGACCTGCACACCGGCCCGCTGGCCACGCAGCGCTGGCGCGTCTACACCGCGCCGGCCGAAGGCGCCGACCGGCTGCGGGTACAGGTGCTGCAGAGCCGCGCCTTCCGCCAGCAGCGTTCGATCAGGCGTGCGCTGGCCGAAGGGCTGCCCATCCTCGCGCTGCTGCCGGCCGCGCTGCTGCTGCAGTGGCTGGTGGTGTGGCGCGCCACGCGCTCGCTGCGCGCAGTGGCGCGCGACGTGGCCGCGCAGGACGAGCGCAGCCCACGCGACATGCCGCCCGAGCGGGTGCCCGCCGAGATCCGCCCCCTGGTGCAGGCCTTCAACGCCCTGCTGGGCCGGCTGCGCGCCGCCCTGCAGGCGCAGCAACGCTTCGTGGCCGACGCGGCGCACGAGCTGCGCACGCCCTTCACCGCCATCGGCCTGCAGCTGGACAACCTGCGGCCACACGTGCCCGAGGGCGCGGCCCGCCAGAACTTCGCGGCGCTGGAGGCCGGCGTCGCGCGGGCCCAGCGGCTGCAGGCGCAGCTGCTGCGCCTGTCGCATCAGGAGGCGGCCGAGCCGCTGCAGCCCGAGGCCGTGCCTCTGGTTCCGCTGCTGCGCGACGCCGTGGCCCAGTTCACCGAGATGGCCGAGCAGCGTCGCGTGGACCTGGGCTTTCTCGCCGCGCCCGCGCTGCAGTCGTTGCAGCTGCAAGGCGCCCCGGTGGAGCTGCGCAGCCTGTTCGACAACCTGCTGGACAACGCCGTGCGCCACAGCCTGCCCGGCGGCTGCGTTGACCTGGTGCTGCACGCTCTTCCCTCCGGCGACGCCGTGGTCGACGTGGTGGACGAGGGGCCGGGCATCGCCGAGGACGTGCTGCCGCGCGTGTTCGACCGCTTCTACCGCGCGCCCGGTGCGGCGGCCGGCGGCAGCGGGCTGGGCCTGGCCATCGCGGCCAGCGTGGCGCGCCGGCACGGCCTGCGTGTCGAACTGCTGAACCGTCGCGGCCCGGAGCGCCGCAGCGGCCTGCGCGCCCGCGTGCACCTGGCGCAGGCGCCGACTCATTCACAGCTCAGAAACGGCACCTAGAGTGGCGGCTCAGGGCGGGTCCGCCGGCCAGCATGGCGCAGCCGGCGCGCGACCCACCTGTTGTTGTGAACGAGGAGATCGACATGCGCGCACCTGCAACTTTCCGCCTGGCCGCCGGCCTGGCACTGGGTACTGTTCTGGCCACCGGCACCGCGGGCGCCTGGGCCCAATCCGCCTGGAACGGCGGCGGCAGCGAGGCCATCGGCCAATCCACCGGCATGGCCGCGCTCGGCTCGACGATGTCGCGCGACGAGGTCAATGCCGGCGCCATGGCGGCCGCCCATCCGGTGGGCACCGAGGCCATCGGCCAATCGACCGTGATGCCCGCCCTGCTGCAGCCCGCCGATGGCAGCCGGGCCCAGGCCGAGGCCATCGCCGCCGCGCACTCCGCCGGCTCCGAGGCCATCGGCCAGTCGACCTCGCTGCCGCTCAACTGAGCCCGCTGCGCGCTCCGCCGGTGCCCTGGCGCCGCTCGGAACGCCCGCCCCGTCCGGCCGATTCGCTCCGCGACGGGGGTTGATAATCTGCCCACCGCCCCCAAGCTTTGGGGGCTTTTCCGTTTTTGGGCGGCATTTCAACCACTTAGCAGCACCACATGAGCAAGAACACCCATTCCTTCCAGGCCGAAGTGGCCCAGCTCCTGCACCTGGTCACCCACTCGCTCTACTCCAACAAGGAGATCTTTCTCCGCGAGCTGATCTCCAACGCCTCCGACGCCTGCGACAAGCTGCGTTTCGAGGCCCTGGACAACGCGGCCCTGTATGAAGACGCGCCCAACCTCGAAGTGCGCGTCGCCTTCGACAAGAAGGCCCGCACCCTGACCATCACCGACAACGGCATCGGCCTGTCGCAGCAGGAGGCCATCGACCACCTGGGCACCATCGCCAAGAGCGGCACGCGCGAATTCATGAGCCGCCTGTCGGGCGACCAGAAGGCAGACGCCCAGCTCATCGGCCAGTTCGGCGTGGGCTTCTATTCGGGCTTCATCGTGGCCGACCGCATCGTGGTCGAGTCCCGCCGCGCCGGCCTGCCGGCCGATCAGGGCGTGCGCTGGAGCAGCACCGGCACCGGCGACTTCGAGGTCGAGACCATCGCCCGCGACAAGCGCGGCACCAGCGTGATCCTGCACCTCCGCGAGGACGCCGACGAGTTCCTCAACGGCTGGAAGCTCAAGCAGGTCATCAGCAAGTATTCGGACCACATCTCCCTGCCCATCCTGATGGAGAAGGAAGAGTGGAAGGAAGGCGAGGACGACAAGGGCGGCGAGATGGTCGCCACCGGCGAGTGGGAGCCCGTCAACAAGGCCAGCGCCCTGTGGGCCCGCGCCAAGAAGGACGTGAGCGAAGAGCAGTACGTCGAGTTCTACAAGAGCATCAGCCACGACTACGAAGCGCCCCTGGCCTGGAGCCACAACCGCGTGGAAGGCAGCACCGAGTACACGCAGCTGCTGTACATCCCGGCCAAAGCGCCCATGGACCTGTGGAACCGTGACCACAAGGGCGGCCTGAAGCTGTACGTGAAGCGCGTGTTCATCATGGACGAGGCCGAGGCGCTGCTGCCCTCTTACCTGCGCTTCGTGAAGGGCGTGATCGACTCCGCCGACCTGCCGCTGAACGTCAGCCGCGAGCTGCTGCAGGAAAGCCGCGACGTGAAGGCGATCCGCGAAGGCAGCACGAAGCGCGTGCTGTCGATGCTGGAAGACCTGGCCAAGAAGGCCGCCGCTTCCACTGCTGCTGCGCCCGCCGAATCGCCGGCCGCCGACGGCGTGACCGACGTGGTCGACAAGAAGGAAGGCGAGCCGGCCGACGCCGACGCCGCCAAGGCCAGCGAGGACGCCGGCAAGTACGCCAAGTTCTACGCCGAGTTCGGCTCGGTGCTCAAGGAAGGCCTGGGCGAGGACTTTGCCAACCGCGACCGCATCGCCAAGCTGCTGCGCTTTGCCTCGACTACCAGCGACGCGGCCACCGTCTCGCTGGCCGACTACAAGGCGCGCATGAAGGACGGCCAGGAGGCCATCTACTACATCACCGCCGACACCCTGGCCGCCGCCAAGAACAGCCCGCAGCTCGAAGTCTTCAAGAAGAAGGGCATCGAGGTGCTGCTGATGACCGACCGCGTGGACGAGTGGGCGCTGTCGTACCTGACCGAGTTCGACGGCACGCCGCTGCAGAGCGTGGCCAAGGGCGCGGTGGACCTGGGCCAACTGCAGGACGAGGCCGAGAAGAAGGCCGCCGAAGAGGCCGCCGAAGCCTTCAAGCCCGTGCTGGAAAAGCTGAAGGCCTCGCTCAAGGACAAGGCCGAGGACGTGCGCGTGACCACCCGCCTGGTCGACTCGCCTGCCTGCCTGGTCGTGCAGGAACACGGCATGAGCACGCAACTGGCCCGCATGCTCAAGCAGGCCGGCCAGAAGGCCCCCGAGGTCAAGCCCGTGCTGGAAGTGAACGCCGAGCACCCGCTGGTCAAGAAGCTGGAGCGCGACGAGGCGCACTTCGATGACCTGGCGAACATCCTGTTCGACCAGGCGCTGCTGGCCGAGGGGGGATTGCCGGAGGATCCGGCGGCTTATGTGCGAAGGGTGAATGCGTTGTTGGTCTGAGGCGGATGTGCTCGCGCCCCTGGGTGGGGCGTGACACAGGTTGAGAAAGGCGCCGCGGGCGCCTTTCTTGTTGCCTTCACGGGACTCGGCGCAGTTCATGCGTCGCATTCAGGCGCTCTGCAGATGTGGCATCGGCGTGGCGGCACCGCTCATCGCCCCAGAACCGTGACGCGGCTATGGGGCGAGCGGTTGGTTGGGCTGGCCTGCACGGGCCGGCATACTCCCTCGCTGCCTTCTCCGTTTCCCCCACCGCGCCCTTCCATGACCGCCATCTCCAACCTCGGCCAGCAACTGGCCACCGCCTTCACCGACGCCCGCCGCATCACGCCCACCGGCGGACTCCCCGCGACCGCCGCCGAGGCCTATGCCGTGCAGGATTCCGTGCTTGCGCACCTGGGTGGCGGCATCGGCGGATGGAAGGTCGGGGCGCCCAATGCCGAGACCGAGCCCAACTGCGGGCCGCTGCCGGCGTCGGGCGTCCATGCCTCGGGCGCCGTACTGCCGGCCGCGCGCTTCGCGGCCCGATGGGTCGAGCTAGAGGCCGCCCTGCGCGTAGGCCGTCTGCTGGAAGTGCGGCAGGACATGCCCACGCCCACCGAACTCGCGGGCTTCTTCGACGCTGTCGTGCCCACGCTCGAATGTGTGGAAAGCCGTCTGGCCGCCGGCCGCGAAGCGCCCGTGCCGCTGCGGCTGGCCGACCTGCAGAGCCACGGCGCGCTGGTCGTCGGCGAGCCGGCCCCGCTCGCCCCGTCGGCACTGGACCTGCGCACGCTGCAGGCCGCTCTGCGATTCGGTGAAGAAGAAGTCGCCCGCACCACCGGCGGCAATCCGGCGCAGGACGTGTGGCGGTTGGTGGGTTGGCTGGCCCGGCATTGCACCGAGCGCGGCGTGCCCCTGTCGCCCGGGCAGATCGTCACCACAGGCTCGTGCACGGGGTTGCTGGCGGCGCCCCTGGACACCGACGTGGTCGGCGCCATCGAGGGGCTGGGCGAGGTGCGGCTGCGCTACGCGGCCTGAAGCGCGTAATCAGTCCGGCACGCGCGGCTGGACCTTCCCCGCCGCCTCCTTGGCCCGCGCACGGGCCGTGTCCACGTCCTCCGCATGGGCCAGCGCCACGCCCATGCGGCGCTTGGTGAAGCTCTCGGGCTTGCCGAAGAGGCGCAGGTCGGTGCCGGGCACGGCCAGGGCCTCGGCCACGCCGTCGAAGACGATGCCGGTGGCATCCACGCCGCCGTAGATGACGGCACTGGCGCCGGGGCTCTTGAGGGTGGTGTCCACCGGCAGGCCCAGGATGGCGCGGGCATGCAGCTCGAATTCGCTCTGCCACTGCGTGGCCAGCGTGACCAGGCCGGTGTCGTGCGGGCGGGGGCTCACTTCGCTGAACCACACCTCCTCGCCCTTGACGAACAGCTCCACGCCGAAGAGGCCCTGGCCGCCCAGGTCGGCCGTCACGCGCTCGGCGATGTCCTGCGCCTTGCGCAGCGCCTCGGGGTGCATGGGGTGGGGCTGCCAGCTTTCGACATAGTCGCCGCTGACCTGCAGGTGGCCGATGGGCGCGCAGAACTGCGTCTGCACCTGGCCGTCGGCGCCCAGGGCGCGCACCGTGAGCAGCGTGATCTCGTAGTCGAAGTCGATGAAGCCTTCGACGATGACGCGGCCCTTGCTCACGCGGCCGCCGGCCATGGCGTAGTCCCAGGCCTTCTGCACGTCGGCGGGGCCGTCGATCTTGCTCTGGCCCTTGCCGGAGCTGCTCATCACCGGCTTGACGATGCAGGGGTAGCCGATGCCCTTGCCGTCCTTCCCATCGATGGCGGCCTGCAGTTCGGCCAGCGAGTCGCAGAACTTGTAGGGGCTGGTGGGCAGGCCCAGCGTCTCGGCGGCCAGGCGGCGGATGCCTTCGCGGTCCATGGTCAAGCGCGCGGCGCGGGCGGTGGGGATCACGCGCACCAGGCCGGCTTCTTCCAGCTCTTCGAGCTTGGCGGTGGCGATGGCCTCGATCTCGGGCACCACCAGATGCGGCCGCTCGGCCGACAGCAGCGCTTCGAGCTGCGCAGGGTCGCTCATGGTGATGGTGCGGGCGCGGTGGGCCACCTGCTGGCCGGGGGCGTTCTCGTAGCGGTCGACGGCGATGGTCTCCACGCCCAGGCGCTGCAGCGCGATCAGCACTTCCTTGCCGAGCTCGCCGGAGCCCAGGAGCATCACACGGGTGGCCGAAGGAGAAAGAGGGGTGCCGAGGCGGGTCATGGGCATGCTTTCGGAGGGCAGGATCGGAAGAGGCCGCAATGGTAGCCAGGGGCCGTCTGCGCGGACGAGGCAGCCACTTGGCACAAGCCGCCAGGCCGGCCGGCTCCTAGAGTCGCCAGAGGCCGGCCGCGCACCGCCGTGCGCGCGTCACAGAGGCCGACAGGAGACACCCTCGCCATGCAGTACACGCACGAGCATCTAGAGATCCGCAAGACCCTGCGCCGCTACATCGACGAAGCCATCAACCCGCGGGTCGACGACTGGGAAGAGGCCGAGATCGCGCCGCTGCACGAGATCTTCCAGGGCCTGGGCGCGCTTGGCCTGCTGGGCCTGAACAAGCCCGAGGAATATGGCGGCGGCGGGCTGGACTACAGCTACGCCATGGCCATGGCCGAGGAGCTGGGCCATGTGCGCTGCGGCGGCATTCCCATGGCCATCGGCGTGCAGACGGACATGTGCACACCCGCGCTGGCGCGCTTCGGCAGCGAGGAGCTCAAGCGCGAGTTCCTGGCACCAGCCATTGCCGGCGAGCAGGTCGGCTGTATCGGCGTGAGCGAGCCCGGCGCCGGCAGCGACGTGGCAGCCATCCGCAGCACCGCGCGCAAGGACGGCGACGACTACGTCATCTCCGGCCAGAAGATGTGGATCACCAACAGCCTGCAGGCCGACTGGATGTGCATGCTGGTCAACACCAGCGACGGGCCGGCGCACCGCAACAAGTCGCTGGTGATGGTGCCGATGAACCTCCCGGGCATCGAGAAGGCGCGCAAGATCCGCAAGATCGGCATGCACAGCAGCGACACCGGACTCATCTACTTCGACGAGGTGCGCGTGCCGCAGCGCTTTCGCATCGGCGAGGAAGGCCAGGGCTTCATCTACCAGATGCAGCAGTTCCAGGAAGAGCGTCTGTGGTGCGCCGCCAGCTCGCTGCTGCCCATGGAGGAGTGCATCGCCGAGACGGTGCAGTGGGCGCAGGAGCGCCGCATGTTCGGCGCCACGCTGGCCGACCAGCAGTGGGTGCAGTTCAAGCTGGCCGAACTGCAGACCGAGGTGGAGGCGCTGCGCGCCCTCACCTACCGCGCCTGCGACCTGCATCTGCAGCGCGAGGACGTGCTCACGCTCGCCTCCATGGCCAAGCTCAAGGCCGGCCGGCTCACGCGCGAGGTGGCCGACACCTGCCTGCAGTTCTGGGGCGGCATGGGCTTCACGCTGGAGAACCGCGTGTCGCGCCTGTACCGCGACGGGCGGCTGGCGTCGATCGGCGGCGGGGCGGACGAGGTGATGCTGGGCATCCTGGCGAAGACCTTGGGCATCGCGAAGCGGCCGCCGCGCTGAACGCGGCCAAAGTCTGAGCGGGAACCCTGGGCCGGCCGATCTCCCCTCACCGTTCACGCTGAGCCTGTCGAAGCGCCGCGCCCGGCTTCGACAAGCTCAGCCCGAACGGTTGAGGTGGAACTCAGTCGGAACGGTTGGGGGTGGGGCTCAGCCCGAACGGTCATGGGTCGAACAGTCGGCGGTCCGAACGCACAATGGCCGGATGCCCTTCTCCATTCGCCCGGCTTTCGCAGCGTTGCTGGTCGCCAGCCTGAGCGCGGGCTGCAAGGAGCCGCCGCCCGAACCCACAGAGGCCGCGGTCGCGCTGCAGAAGGCCGCGCCGGAAGACGTGTTCCAGGGCATGTTGAACGGCCAGCCCGTTCACCTGGTGGTCCACGACTGCGCGGTGTACCGCATCGTGTCGATGCAGGGCACACAGGTGCAATGGGAGCAGGTGCTGGCGCCGAAGCCCTACTACCCCGGAAACATCCTCACCAGTTGCCAACGTCAGTCGCTGGCGGCCGAGGCGCAGGGCGTGACGGCCGAGCTGGGCCGCATGGCCTTCGGCGCGGGCGGCTGCTGCGCCACGGGCGGCACCTACCGCTCGAAGGACGGCCTGACCTGGACCCAGACCCGATGAAACCCGAAGACCTCGAACGCCTGGCCACGCTGCCCATGCCTTTCGGCAAGCACAAGGGCACGCTCATCGCCGACCTGCCCGGCAACTACCTGGCGTGGTTCGCGCGCGAAGGCTTCCCCAAGGGCGAGATCGGCCGGCTGCTCGCCCTGATGCTGGAGATCGACCACAACGGCCTGCGGCCGCTGCTGGCGCCGCTCAGGCAGGCGCCCGGCCGGCGCCCGCCAAGTGGTTGACCCGCGCCAGGTCAACCGGCTGGGCGGGCCTCCAGCCGCACACCCAGCGCCCTGACCACACGCAGCACCGTGTCGAAGCGGGGCTTGGCGCCGGGCGCCAGCGCCTTGTAGAGCGACTCGCGGCCCAGGCCGGCATCGCGGGCGATCTGCGCCATGCCTCTGGCCCGCGCGATGTGGCCGAGCGCGGCCACCAGCTCGTCGGCATCACCGTCCGCCATCACCTGCGACAGGTACTCGGCAATCGCCTCGTCGCTGTCGAGCATCTCGGACATGTCGAAGGCATGAAGGGTGTCGGGCATCTCAATACTCCTTGGCCATGGCCTGTGCGCGCTGGATGTCGCGTTGCTGCGAAGACTTGTCGCCGCCCGCAAGCACGATGACGATCTGCTGCCCGCGGCGCGTGTAATACACGCGATAGCCGGGCCCGACGTCGACGCGCATCTCGGTCACGCCCTCGCCGACGGACTTGCTGTCGCCCGCGTTGCCCGCGGCCAAGCGCTCCAGCCGGCGCGCAATGGCAATGCGGGCGCGGAGGTCGATCAGGCCGCCGAGCCAACGTTGGAAGGTGGTGGTGAGCTGGACGTCCAGCATCGCCGAATTGTATCCACTCGAATACAAGCCGCCGAAGAGAACGTGGCGGCCCTCACACCTCGTCCGGCACCGTCTTCAGCTCGTCCAGCCACACCCGCGACTCCGAATCGCTGGGCGCGCGCCAGTCGCCGCGGGGAGAGAGCGAGCCGCCGGAGCCCACCTTGGGTGCGTTGGGCACGCAGCTGCGCTTGAACTGGCTGATCTGGAAGAAGCGGTACAGGAAGGTGCCCAGATGCTTCTTGATCTCGGCCAGGGTGTACTGGTTGCGCCCGCCGTGCAGGGTGTCTGGCCACGGTCCTTTCTCGCCGTCGTGCCAGGCGCACCAGGCCAGGTAGGCCACCTTGGACGGGCGCATGCCGTGGCGCACCGTGTGGTACAGGTGGAAGTCCTGCAGCTCGTAGGGGCCGACCACGCTTTCGGTGCTCTGCGCCGGCTCGGCACCCTGCTTCTGCGCATCGGCGGGCACCAGCTCGGGACTGATCTCGGTGCCGAGGATGGCCTGCAGCACCTGGCTGCCCTCCTCGCCCAGCAGGCCCTTGCCCGCCACCCAGTGGACCAGGTGCTTGATCAGCGTCTTGGGCACGCTGGCGTTGACGTTGTAGTGCGACATGTGGTCGCCCACGCCGTAGGTGCACCAGCCCAGCGCCAGCTCGCTCAGGTCGCCCGTGCCGGCAACGATGCCGCCATGGTGGTTGGCCAAGCGGAACAGGTGGCTGGTGCGCTCGCCGGCCTGCACGTTCTCGAAGGTGACGTCGTACACCGGCTCGCCGCGGCCGAAGGGATGACCCAGGTCGGCCAGCATCTGGCGGCAGCTCGGGCGGATGTCGATCTCCTGCGCGGTGCAGCCCACCACGCGCATCAGCGCATGGGCCTGCTGCAGCGTGCGCGTGCTGGTCGCAAAGCCGGGCATGGTGTAGGCCAGGATGTCGGTGCGCGGGCGGCCCAGCCGGTCCATGGCCTGCGCCACCACCAGCAGGGCATGGGTGGAATCGAGCCCGCCCGAAATGCCGATCACCACCTTGCCGATGCGCGAAGCCTCCAGCCGCTGCACCAGCGACTGCACCTGGATGTTGAAGACCTCGTAGCAGCGCTCGTCCAGCGAGCGCGCATCGGCCGGCACGTAGGGAAAGCGCTCCACGGTGCGCATCAGGCCGCCGGGCACCTGCGCGGGCGGGGCCAGGTCGAACTCCACCGTGCGCCAGCCGGTCAGCTCGGCCTTGTGCCGGCGCGCGGTCTCGCCGAAGCTGGTCAGGCGCATGCGCTCGTGGGCCAGGCGCTCCAGGTCCACGTCGGCCATCAGCAGGTGCGACTGGTTGGCAAAGCGCGCGCTCTCGGCCACCAGCTCGCCGCATTCGTAGATGAGCGACTGGCCGTCCCACGCCAGGTCGGTGGTCGATTCACCGATGCCGGCCGAGGTGTAGAGGTAGGCCGCGATGCACCGCGCCGACTGCTGCCCCACCAGCTGGTGACGGTAGGCCGACTTGCCGATGATGATGTTGGAGGCCGACAGATTGACCAGCACGGTCGCGCCCGCCAGCGCCGCAAAGCTCGACGGCGGGATGGGCGTCCACAGGTCCTCGCAGATCTCCACATGCAGCGCCAGCAGCGGCAGCTCGCGCGCGCGCACGACGATGTCGGTGCCGAAGGGCACGCGGTGACCGAAGAGCTGCACATGGTCGGTGATGGCGCTGCCGGCGGCGTTGAACTGCCGCGCCTCGTAGAACTCGCCATAGTTGGGCAGATAGGTCTTGGGCAGCACGGCCAACACGCGGCCGCGTGCGACCACCACCGCGCAGTTGAAGAGGCGGTGCTCCACCCGCAGCGGCAGGCCGACAACGGCCACGGCATTCAGGTCGCGCGAGGCCTCCACCACCTGGGCCAGCGCCTCTTCGCAGCCATCGAGCAGTGCGGACTGGTGGAACAGGTCGTCGCAGGTGTAGGCCGACAGGCCCAGCTCCGGAAAGGCGACCACCGCCGCGCCCTGGGCCTCGGCTTCGCGGTAGAGGCGGATGGTTTCGGCGGCGTTGGAGAGCGGATCGGCCACGCGGTTGCGCGGCATGGCCACGGCCACGCGCGCGAAGCCGTGGCGGTAAGGGTTGAGGAAGGGCAGGTCGTGCTTCATGGTCGGGACGGCGGAGCGGGCAATGGGCGGGTGCGGTGGGGCGCAGCGCCATGCGGTTGAGCGGCGCGGGCCGCATGGCCAAGCACTCTACGACAACGGCTGGCCGTGGGCACCCCGACGCTTGCGCCGCCCTTGTCGGACAAAGGCGGGAGCGCAGCGCGCGCTCGTCCACGATTCCTCCCAAGTGCCCGCCCATGATCCGCGCCACGCCACTTCGGCGACCTGCGCCCCTGCGCTGGCGCCCCGACCCGATCCATGCGTTTCCTGTTCTGCGGCCGACCGCTGCATACCGCCCTCGGCGCCTTCGCCCTCTTCGCCGGCAGTCATGCCGCATGGGCCGCCGAGCCCTTCACCATCCGCGACCTGCGGGTGGAGGGCCTGCAGCGGGTGGAACCCGGCACGATCTTCCATGCCCTGCCCCTGCATGTGGGCGACACCTACACCGACGATCGCGGCTCCACCGCCATCCGCGCGCTGTACGAGCTGGGCCTGTTCAAGGACGTGCGGCTCGACATCTCGGGCAACGTGCTGGTGGTGATCGTGGAGGAGCGCCCGACCATCGCGGGCGTGGACTTCGAGGGCGCCAAGGAATTCGACAAGCAGGCCATGACCAAGGCCCTGCGCGAGGTAGGCCTGGCGGAGGGCCGGCCCTACGACAAGGCGCTGGCCGACCGCGCCGAGCAGGAGCTCAAGCGCCAGTACATCGGCAAGGGCTTCTACAGTGCCAGCGTGCAGACCACCGCCACGCCGCTGGAGCACAACCGCGTCAATATCAGCTTCACGGTGACCGAGGGCGACACCGCGCATATCACCGCGGTGCGCGTGGTGGGCGCCAGCGCCTTCAGCGAGAAGACGCTGCTGGGCCTGTTCGACCTGGACGCGGGCAACTGGATGAGCTGGTATACCAAGTCCAACCAGTATTCACGCGCCAAGCTCGACGCCGACCTGGAGACGCTGCGCCAGTACTACCTGACGCGCGGCTACATGGACTTCCGCATCGACTCCACGCAGGTGGCCCTGTCGGCGGATCGCCAGTCGCTCACGCTGACGGTCAACATCACCGAAGGCGAGCGCTTCGTGGTGGCGGGTGTGAAGCTCGATGGCGACTACCTGGGTCGCGAGGACGACTTCAAGTCGCTGGTGACCGTGCGGCCTGGCGACTACTACAACGGCCAGGATGTCACCGCGACCACGCGCGCCTTCACCGAGTACTACGCGCGTTTCGGTTTCGCCTTCGCCAAGGTGGAGGCCGTGCCGGACGCCGACCGCACGCAGGGGCGCGTGACGCTGCTGTTCAAGGGCCTGCCGCGCCAGCGCGTGTTCGTGCGCCGCATCCTGGTGGGCGGCAACGCGCGCACCCGCGACGAGGTGATCCGTCGTGAGATGCGGCAGTACGAGTCCGCCTGGTACGAGGGCGACAAGATCAAGCTCTCGCGCGACCGGCTGGACCGCCTCGGCTACTTCAGCGAGGTGGACATCCAGACGCAGGAAGTGCCCGGCTCGCCCGACACGGTGGACCTGATGGTCGACGTGAAGGAAAAGCCCACCGGCTCGCTGAACCTGGGCGCGGGCTACTCCAGCACCGACAAGGTGACGCTGACCTTCGGCATCACGCAGGAGAACGTCTTCGGCTCGGGCAACTACCTGGGGTTGAACGCGAGCATCGGCTCGTACAGCACCTCGGTGTCGGTTTCGGCGGTCGACCCGTACTTCACGGCCGACGGCATCTCGCGTGCCATCAGCGTCTACCAGAACACCTCGCGGCCCGCGTACGCCGCCGACGGCAACTACAAGCTCACCACGCAGGGCGTGTCGCTCAAGTTCGGCGTGCCGTTCGACGAACTCAACCGCGTGTTCTTCGGCATCGGGCTGGAGCGCTATTCCTTCAAGCCCGGCAGCAACGGCGCCTACACGCTGGTGGATGGCAGCTACGCCTACACGGCCACGCCGCAGGCCTACCTGGACTACTTCCAGTGCACGGGCACGGCGCCCAGCGTGGTGTGCGCGCGCGACGCCGTCACCGGCGTGCCGCTGACCGTGGGCTGGTCGCGCGACACCCGCGACAGCGGCCTGACCCCGACGCGCGGCACGCTGCAGAACGCCAATGCGGAATGGGGCGTGGCATCGGGCGCGCGCTATCTGAAGACCAGCTACCAGTACCAGCGCTACTTCCCGATCAGCAAGCAGTACACCTTCGCGGTCAATGGCGAGCTGGGCTGGGCGCGCGCGCTGGGCGGCGACACCTACCCGGTGTTCAAGAATTTCTATGCGGGCGGCCTGGGCTCGGTGCGCGGCTTCGAAAGCAACTCGCTCGGCCCGCGCGACAGCGTGACGGCTGGTGCGCTGGGCGGCCTGCGCAAGGCCATCGTCAATGCGGAACTGAGCACGCCCTTCCCGGGTGCGGGCAACGACCGCACGCTGCGGCTCTTCGGCTTCTTCGACGCGGGCAATGTCTTTGCCGACCGCACCTCGTCGCTGACGGATGCGCAGTGGAAGGCGCAGCAGAAGCTGCGCGCCTCGGTCGGCCTGGGCGTGAGCTGGCTCTCGCCGCTGGGCCCCCTGAGCCTGGCCTATGCGGTGCCGGTGCTCTACCAGAAGGAAGACACCGCGACCGGCATCACGGCGGACCGCACGCAGCGCTTCCAATTCCAGATCGGCACGTCGTTCTGAGGACGTGCCGCCGCGCTCACTCGATGCGCGCGCCGGATGCCTGGACGATGCCCTTCCACTTGGCCACGTCGTCCTTGACCAGCGTGGCGAACTCGGTGGTAGACATGGCCTGGTACTCAGCGCCCTGCTCGTGGATGGCGGCCTGCACGTCGGGGCGGGCCAGCAGCTTGTTGACCTCGGCATTGACCTTGTCGACCACCGGCTTGGGCGTGCCGGCCGGCGCGAAGATGCCGTACCAGGTGCTGACGTCGAAGTCCTTGCCATAGCCCAGCTCGGCCACGGTCGGGATGTCGGGCAGCGAGGTGCTGCGCTTGGCCGAGGTCACGGCCAGCGGGCGCAGCTTGCCGGCCTTGATCTGCGCGATGGCCGAGGGCAGCGACGAGACCAGCAGGTCCACGTTGCCGGCCAGAACGTCCATGAGCGCCGGGTTGCTGCCCTTGTAGGGCACGTGGCGGATCTGGATCTTGGCGGCGGTCTTGAAGATCTCGCCGGCCAGGTGGATGGTGGTGCCGTTGCCCGGTGAGCCGAAGGTCACCGTATCGGGCTGCGCGCGCGCGGCCTCGACCACGTCCTTGAGCGTCTTGAAGCGCGATTCGCTGCGCACCACGATCACCACCGGCGTGTAGGCCACGTGGGCCGCGGCGGTCAGATCCTTGACCGGGTCGTAGCTCAGGTTCTTGTAGAGCCAGGGCGCGACGACCATGTTGTCCTTCTGGCCCATCACCAGGTCGTAGCCCGTGGGCTGGGCGCGCGCGGCCTCGGCGATGCCGATGGTGCCGCCCGCGCCGCCCCGGTTGTCGGGCACCACGGTCCACTTGCTGACCTCGGTGAGCTTGTTGGCGATCAGGCGCGACAGGATGTCGGTGCCGCCGCCCGGCGGGAAGGGCACGATCAGCCGGATCGGCTTGGCCGGCCAGTCGGACTGGGCGAAGGCGGGGACGCCGGCCAGTGCAAAACCGGCGGCGGCAAGGGAGGAAGCGACGAAGTCGCGGCGGGTGGCAGTCATCTCAGTCTGTCTCCAGTCAGGGAAAAAGCGCCGACCTGACGGCGCGGCGCACGGAAAAACGCTACGACTTTCATAGCAAAAAAATCAGGCCTTTCAAGCCTCCGTCAATCATTTGGCACACCTCGATGTGGAGACTGCTTACGCGCTTATCCCTACACATCAAGTCAGCCAATGGTCAGCCTCAGGCGACGACGCTCGCCCCCGTTTCAACACAAGGTCTCGAGGAGAAGCAACGAAATGGCCATCAAAAGCCAGGCAGATTTTTTTTCAGGTGTGATGTTCATGGCCGTGGGCGCAACGTTCGCGGTCGGCTCCACCAACTACACCATCGGTGACGGGGCCCGCATGGGCCCGGGCTATTTTCCGCTGATGCTGGGCATCCTGCTGGCCCTGATCGGCGCGGTGATCTCGCTGCAGTCGATGGTGGTCGAGACGGCCGACGGCGGCAAGATCGGCCGCTGGGCCTGGAAGCCGCTGGCCTTCGTGCTCGGCGCCAACCTGGCCTTCGGCGTGCTGCTGGGCGGCCTGCCCAGCATCGGGCTGCCGGCCATGGGGCTGATCATCGCCATCTTCGCGCTGACCATCATCGCCAGCATGGCGGGCAACCAGTTCAATCTGCGCGACTCGCTGATCCTGGCCGTCGTGCTCGCCGTCGGCAGCTACCTGGCCTTCATCGTGGCCCTCAAGCTGCAGATCCAGGTGTGGCCCACCTTCATTTCGGGCTGATCGGGAAAGAACGACAACCATGGACTTCAACCTGATCTCCAACCTGGCCACGGGCTTCGGCGTCGCCGTCACCTGGACCAACCTGCTGTATTGCCTGATCGGCTGCATTCTGGGCACGCTGATCGGCGTGCTGCCGGGCATCGGCCCGGTCGCGACCATCGCCATGCTGCTGCCGGCCACGTATGCGCTGCCACCGGTGTCGGCGCTGATCATGCTGGCGGGCATCTACTACGGTGCGCAGTACGGCGGCTCGACCACCGCCATCCTGGTGAACCTGCCGGGCGAATCGTCATCGGTGGTCACCTGTATCGACGGCTATCAGATGGCGCGGCAGGGCCGGGCGGGCCCTGCGCTCGCAGCGGCCGGCCTGGGCTCGTTCTTCGCCGGTTGCGTGGGCACGATCATCCTGGCCGCCTTTGCGCCGCCGCTGACCGAACTGGCCTTCAAGTTCGGCCCGGCCGAGTACTTCAGCCTGATGGTGCTGGGCCTGATCGGCGCCGTGGTGCTGGCTTCGGGCTCACTGCTCAAGGCCATCGCGATGGTGGTGCTGGGCCTGCTGCTGGGCCTGGTGGGCACGGACGTGAACTCCGGCGTGGCGCGCTTCAGCTTCGACATTCCCGAACTGACGGACGGCATCGGCTTCATCGTGGTGTCGATGGGCGTGTTCGGCTACGGCGAAATCATCGGCAACCTGTCGCAGGGCGAAGAGGAGCGCGAGGTCTTCACCAGCAAGGTGACCGGCCTGTGGCCCACCGGCGACGACTTCAAGCGCATGGCCCCGGCCGTGCTGCGCGGCACGACGCTGGGCTCCGCGCTGGGCATCCTGCCGGGCGGCGGTGCGCTGCTGGCTTCGTTCGCCTCGTACGCGCTGGAGAAGAAGCTGAAGATGTCCCCCGGCGAAGTGGCCTTCGGCCGCGGCAACATCCGCGGCGTGGCAGGCCCCGAGTCGGCCAACAACGCCGGTGCGCAGACCTCCTTCATCCCGCTGCTGACGCTGGGCATTCCGCCCAACCCGGTGATGGCGCTGATGGTGGGTGCCATGACCATCCACAACATCCAGCCGGGTCCGCAGGTGATGACCAGCAACCCCGAGCTGTTCTGGGGCCTGATCGCCTCGATGTGGCTGGGCAACCTGATGCTGATCATCCTGAACCTGCCGCTGATCGGCATGTGGATCAAGCTGCTGAAGGTTCCGTACCGCCTGCTGTTCCCGGCCATCGTGCTGTTCTGCGCCATCGGCGTGTACTCGACCAACAACAACACCTTCGACGTGTGGATGGTGGCGATCTTCGGCTTCATCGGCTATGTGTTCATCAAGCTGCGGGTGGAACCGGCGCCGCTGCTGCTGGGTTTCATCCTGGGGCCGATGATGGAAGAGAACCTGCGTCGCGCGCTGCTGCTGTCGCGTGGCAGCTGGAGCGTGCTGGTCACGCGTCCGATCTCGGCCGGCCTGCTGGTCGCCGCCCTGGCGCTGCTGACCATCGTGCTGCTGCCGGCGGTGAAGTCCAAGCGCGAAGAGGCCTTCGTCGAGGAGTGAGGCGCTGCTTCATCCGAGCGGGCATGGGTCGCCATGCCTGCTTTCTTCAGGGGCCCTTGATGGGCCCCTTTTTTTTTGCGCTCTCGGGGTTTAACTGAATGGCTCTCGTGGGGGTGGCGCGACCTGGCCTGTGTTCTGGTTGGGGCACTTGGGGCGATGGTCCGGCCCTGGCGCCGGTGAGGGCGTGTCGGCGCTTCAAGTGGGGCGGTCGGCGCTGTGCGCCGACTTCCCTCCGGTGCTCGGTCGGACGGGCCGCGGCATAACTCGCGACGTTCACTGCGTTCACTCTGCTCGGACAACTGCCGCGAGTCAGTTCACGAAGCGGGCCTGTCCTTCGGCAGGCCCGCAGCCCGTCCGCCCTGCGCTCCTCGGCGCCCCACAGGCGCGCCGCCACGCCCTCACCGGCACCAGGGCCTGCGTTCGAACGGCTCGGCCGGCATGACTGCTGCGCGTAGCCCCTCTCCCCTCGCGGGAGAGGGGTTGGGGAGAGGGGGGGCACACCACCACTGCGCTTCTTGCGGGCCACCGCCCCTCTCCCCCGCCCTCTCCCGCAAGGGGAGAGGGAGCAAGAGGCGCTGCGCGATCGACGCGGGGAGCACTGGCCTCCGTCGATCACCCACGCCTGTCTCCACGCGCTGGTGACGGGCTCAGGGTGCGCGGGCGATTTCGGGGTCGGCGAGGAGCGCAGGATGGACGGGCTGCAGGCCTGCCGCAGGACAGGCCTGCTTCGTGATCTGACTCGCGGCGTTTGTCTGAGCGCAGCGCGAAGCGCGTAGCGAGTTATGCCGCGTGCCCGTCCATCCGAGCACCGCAGCGGAGTCGGCCCGCAGGGCCGACCGACCCCGTATGAGCCCGCGCGCCCTGGGCCCGGCACCGGCGCGCACCCAGGCCCCAGCCCCGAGACCAACCCCACCCAAACCGAACCCCAAGGCTCAACTCAGCCCAACTCGACCCACGCCAGTCAGGTCAGGTCAGGTCGTCAGCCTCAGGCCCTCGGCCCCGAATCGCGAACCTCACTCCGCCACATAGTCCGACACCACCTTCCACTTGCCATCCACGATCTGCGACAGCCGCGACGCGTTGTTGCCCAGCCGCTTGGTCGCCGTGAACGTCATCTTGGGCGAGCCGAACATGTCCGGCTCGAAGGTGCTCGCGTCCATGATCTTGATGAATGAATCAGTCGTCAGGTTGGCGCCCGCCTTCTGCGCCACCTGCGCGAAGTCGTCCACGATGGAATAGCCATAGACCGAGAACACCGTCGGGTCCTCGTTGAACTTGGTCTTGTACTTGTTGGCCCAGAAACGGATCTTGTCGTTCTGCTCGTCGGTGTACGGGTTCTGCACCGTCATGGTGGCGTACATGCCGTCCATCGCCTTGCCGCCCAGCTTGTGGATCAGGTCGGTATAGGCCGCGCTGGAGCCCAGGAAGACCGGGTTGAAGCCGGTCTTGCGCGACTCGCCGATGGTGCCGATGGTCTCGCGGATGATGGTGCCCAGCACCACCACCTCACAGCCGGCCGCCTTCATCTTGGCCACCTGGCTGCTGAAGTCGGTCGCGCCGCGCTTGAAGCTGGTCTTCTCGGCCAGCTCCATGCCCGCGGCCTTCAGGCCGGCCTCGGCACCGCGGTTCACCTCCAGGCCGAACTCGTCGTCCTGGTAGATGGTGCAGACCTTCTTGACGTTCTTCTCCTTCACCATCTTCGGCAGCGCCATGCGGATCTGGTCGTAGTACGTGGCGGCGAAGGAATACTTGAGCCGGTTGAGCGGCTCGTACATCTCGCGCGCCGCCGTGATCGGGAAGAAGTTGATGATGTTCTTGTCGAACTGCACCGGCATGGCCGCCATGTTCTGGGCGGTGCCGATGTGGCCGGCCATGATGAAGATCTTGTCCTGGTTGACCAGCTTCTGCGCCGCCAGCACGGCCTTCTTGGGGTCGTAGCCCGAGTCCTCGACATAGAGCTTGAGCTTGCGGCCGTTGATGCCGCCCTGCTCGTTGATCTCTTCCACGCGCAGCTGCATGCCGTTGCGGGCCTGCTTGCCGAAGCCGGCCAATGGGCCGGACAGGTCCTGGATGGTGCCGATGCGGATCTCGTCCTTGCTCACGCCCTGCTGCTGGGCATGGGCCAGCGGGAGGCCGAGCGCGAGAAGGGCGACCGAGGTCGCGGCGGGGCGGATGGTCTTCATGGCTGTCTCCTTTGGGTGGTCTGGGCGCTCGGCATCACGCCGCATACATCGCCTCGATCTGCGAGGCGTACTTCAACTGCACCAGCTTGCGCTTGAGCTTCATGGTGGGCGTCAGCTCCTCGTCCTCGGCACTGAGTTGGGTGTCGAGCAGGAAGAACTTCTTGATCTGCTCGACGCGCGCGAACTTGGCGTTGACGCGGTCGATCTCGCCCTGGATCAGGTCCTGCACCTCGCGGGCGCGCGTCAGGCTGGCGTAGTTGCTGAAGGGCACGTCGTGGTCCTGCGCGAATTTCTCGACGTTCTCCTGGTCGATCATGATGATCACCGTGAGGTAGGGCCTGGCATCGCCGATCACCACCGCGTCGGTGATGTACGGGCTGAACTTGAGCTCGTTCTCCAGCTCGCTGGGCGTGATGTTCTTGCCGCCCGCGGTGATGATGATGTCCTTCATGCGGTCGGTGATGCGGAAAAACCCGTCCGCGTCCACCGTGCCCACATCGCCCGTGTGCAGCCAGCCATCGGGGTCGATGGTCTCGGCCGTCTTCTCGGGCTGATTGAGGTAGCCCATGAAGACGTTGGGGCCGCGCACGCGGATCTCGCCGGTGCCCTCGTCGATGCGCACCTCGTTGTACGACGTGGCCGGGCCGATGGAGCCGGGCTTGATGCGGTCGGCCGGCATGCCGGTGGAGGCGCCACCGGTCTCGGTCATGCCCCACACCTCCAGCATGGGCACGCCCAGCGCCAGGTACCAGCGCACCAGGTCAGGCGAGATGGGCGCCGCGCCCGTCACCAGAAAACGCGCGCGGTGGATGCCGATGAGCTTGCGCACGTTGTCCAGCGCCAGCACGCGCGCGAGGCGGAACTGCAGCTTCAGCGCGCCATCGACCGGCTGGCCCGCCAGCACGCGGTCGGCGATGCGCTCGCCCACGCCGATGGCCCAGGCATAGGCGGCGCGCTGCAGCGGCGTGGCCTCCTTGAGCGCGATCATCACGCCGGAATAGAACTTCTCCCACACCCGCGGCACGGCCAGGAAGACCGTGGGCGCGATCTCGCGCACGTTCTCGGGCACCGTCTCGGGGTTCTCGACGAAGTTGAGCACCGAGCCGGTGTACATGGCGAAGTACTCGCCGCCCATGCGTTCGGCGACGTGGCACAGCGGCAGGAAGCACATGCGCTCGTCGCGCTCGTCCTGCGCGATCAGCGTGTTGTAGCCGCGCATGGCGTACACCAGGCCGCCATGACTGTGCATCGCGCCCTTGGGCTTGCCGGTGGTGCCGGAGGTGTAGATGAGGATGGCCAGGTCGGCCGGCTTCAACCGGCCCACGCGCTCATCGATGGCCTGCGGATGCAGCCGCAAATGCTCGCGGCCCAGGGCGCGCAGGTCCTGCAGCGACATCACGTCGGGGTCGTGGAAGTCGCGCAGCCCCTTCATGTCGAAGACCACCACCTTGCGCAACCGCGGCAGCTGCGCGCGCACGGCCAGCGCCTTGTCGAGCTGCTCGTCGTCCTCGACGAAGAGGACGGTGGTCGACGAGTCCTCGCACAGGTAGTGCACCTGGCTGGCCGCGTCGGTGGGATAGATGCCGTTCGAAACGCCCGCGCAGCTGAGCACCGCCAGGTCGGCCAGCACCCATTCGATCACCGTGTTGGACAGGATCGACGCGCAGTCGCCGGGCGCGAAGTCCAGGGCCATGAGGCCATGCGCGATCTCGGCCACGGCCTCGGCCGTCTGCTGCCAGGTCCAGGCGCGCCAGATGCCCAGCTCCTTCTGGCGCATCCACACGCGCTCGCCGCGCACGCGGGCAGCGTTCCAGAACACGGCGGGCAGCGTCTCGCCGGGCACCACGATGTCGGTGCGCGGCGCCATGTGGGCCGTGTCCCAGAGTCCCGCGGGCACGCGGGCGGGGCCGGTGGCGGGCGCGGCAGAAGCGGCCGCCGGTGCCGAGGCATCGAGCCCGGCGCGCAGGACGGCCGTCGCGGTGCGGGCGAGGTGGAAGGGCGTGGTGCGCATGGTGCGGGCCTTTCGTCGGTCAACGCCAGGTCTTCTTTTTCTTCCAGCGCCGCTCGCCGCGGGCGCCGGTCTCCTGCATGCCGAGGTAGAACTCCTTGATGTCCTCCTTCTCGCGCAGGCGCTCGCAGCTGTCCTCCATGACGATGCGGCCGTTCTCGAGCACGTAGCCGTAGTCGGCCGCATTGAGCGCCATGTTGGCGTTCTGCTCCACCACCAGCAGCGTGGTGCCGCGCTCGCGGTTGATGCGCACCACGATCTCGAAGATCTCCTTGGTGAGCTTGGGCGACAGGCCCAGCGAGGGCTCGTCCAGCAGGATCAGCTCGGGCGCAGCCATGAGTGCGCGCGAGATGGCCAGCATCTGCTGCTGGCCGCCCGAGAGCAGGCCCGCGTCCTGCGCGGCACGCTCGCGCAGGATGGGGAAGTAGCCAAACACCGTCTCCAGGTCGCGCGCCACGCCATCGCGGTCGCGGCGGGTGTAGGCGCCCATCAGCAGGTTGTCGCGCACCGACAGCAGCGGGAACACCTCGCGCCCCTCGGGCACATGCGACAGGCCCTGCTGCACGATGAAGGCCGGATCGCGCGCGGTGATGTCGCGGCCTTTGAAATGCACCGTGCCCTTGCGCGGATCGATGATGCCGGAGATGGTCTTGAGGATGGTGGTCTTGCCCGCGCCATTGCTGCCCAGCACGGTGGCGATCTCGCCGCGCCGCACCTTGAGGCTGACGCCGCGGATGGCCTTGATGGGGCCGTAGGCGCTCTCGACGTTGAGCAGCTGCAGCACGTCCTCCGCAGGCTCGGTACCGGCGCCCAGCGGCAGGCCGGCGTGCACCGGCAGCGTGGTCGAGGCGATGGCGATGCCGGTGCTCATGGGCGTGCTCCTTCGTGACCCGCGGCGCGACATTCGCGCGATGCGTCGGCGCGTGTCATGCCGCCACCTTCGGCCGCCGCAGGCTGCTCACGTCCTCGGCGGTGCCCAGGTAGGCCTCGATGACCCGCGCATCGGCCTGCACCTCGCGGGCGCTGCCCAGGGCCAGCACCTCGCCTTGGGCCATCGCGAGCACGCGGTCCGACACCTTGGAGACCAGCGTCATGTCGTGCTCCACCATCAGCACGGAGATGCCCAGCTCGTGCTGGATGTCCTGGATCCAGAAGGCCATGTCCGCGGTCTCCTCCACGTTCAGGCCGGACGAGGGCTCGTCCAGCAGCAGCAGCTGGGGCTCGGTGCACAGCGCGCGGGCCAGCTCGACCACCTTGCGCACGCCATAGGGCAGGCCGGCCACCAGCGAATCGCGGTGGTGCTGCAGGTCCAGCAGGTCGATCACCTGCTCGGCCTTCTCGCGCGCGGCGACTTCGGCGGCGCGGGTGGCCGGCGTGAAGATGAGTTCCGACCAGAACCCGGTGCGCCGGTGTACATGCCGGCCGATCAGCAGGTTGTGCAGCACCGTCGCATGCTCGAAGAGCTCGATGTTCTGGAAGGTGCGCGCGATGCCCAGCGCCGCGATCGCGTGCGGCGGCTGGTCGGTCAGCGTCAGCGGCGCCGCGCCGCCATTCCAGGTGATGCGGCCCGTCGTGGGCTGGTAGATGCGGCTGATGAGGTTGAACACCGTCGTCTTGCCCGCGCCATTCGGGCCGATCAGCGTGAACACCTCGCCGCGCCGCACGTCGAAGCTCACCTGGTTGACCGCCAGCACGCCGCCGAAGCGCACGCTGAGGTCCTGGGCGGAAAGCAGCACGTCGCTCATTTCAGCCGGTCCGATTTGGTGAAGGACTTCTGCCGCTTGAACATGCCGCGGCGGTAGAAGGGAAAGAGCTGCAGCCACGCGCGCACCTTGAGCCAGCGGCCGTACAGGCCCATGGGCTCGAAGAGCACGAAGGCGATCAGCACCAGGCCGTACACCAGCCCCTGCAGGCCGGGCGCCTGGCCCACGGCTTCGGGCAACCAGTCCTTGCTCAACGCGATGAGCTGCGGCATCGAGATCAGGAAGATGGCGCCCAGGAACACGCCGTGCACCGAGCCCAGCCCGCCGATCACCACCAGCAGCAGCAGGTCGATGGACTGCAGGATGCTGAACTGGTCGGGCGAGAGGAAGCTGATCTTGTGCGCATAGAGCGCCCCGCCCAGCCCCGCGAGCGCCGCCGACAGCGCGAAGGCCAGCGTCTTGTAGCGGGCCAGGTGGATGCCCATGCTCTGCGCCGAGATCTCCGAATCGCGGATGGCCACGAAGGCCCGGCCCGTGGGCGCGCGCAGCAGGTTGAGCACGCCCAGCGTGCACAGCACGGCCGTGGCGAGGCAGACGAAGTAGAAGGCCTCGCCACCGCCGAAGTCCAGCCCGAAGAGCCGGGGCGACTTGACGTGCAGGCCGGCGTTGCCACCCGTGAGCCCTTCCCAGCGCGCGAACACCTCTTCGACGATGAAGCCGAAGGCCAGCGTGGCGATGCCCAGGTAGATGCCCTTGACCCGCAGCGCCGGCATGGCCACCACCACGCCCACCGCCGCGGACAGCAGCGCCGCCGCCACCATCGCCACCGGAAAGGGCACGCCCAGGTTGACCAGCACGCCCTGCGTGTACGCGCCCGTGCCCAGGAAGGCCGCATGGCCGATGGAGAACTGCCCGGTGAAGCCCGCCAACAGCATCAGCCCCAGCCCCACCACCGAGTAGATGAGCACGAAGTTGAGCTGCGCCAGCCAGTATTCGTCCAGCAACCAAGGCGCCGCCAGCAGCACCACGCCCAGCAGCGCATACCAGAAGCGGTGCCCGCCGTGCTTGGCCAGGTCGATGTCCTGCGCGTAGGAGGTCTTGAAGATGAAACGCATGGCTCAGACCTTCTTGCGCAGCTTCTCGCCGAACAACCCGTTGGGCTTCACCATCAGCATGGCCAGCACCACGATGTACGGCGCCGTGTCCTTGAAGCCGTCGGGCAGGTAGAAGCCCGCCATCGACTCCACCACGCCGATGACCAGCCCGCCGACGATGGCGCCCGGCAGGCTGCCGAAGCCGCCCACCACCGCCGCCGGAAAGGCCTTGAGCCCGATGAAGCCCATGTTGGCGTGCACGAAGGTGATGGGCGCGAGCAGGATGCCCGCCACCGTGGCCACCGCCGCTGCGAGGCCCCACACCAGTCCGTTGAGCCGCTTGACCGGAATGCCCATGTAGTACGCCGCCAGCTGGTTCTGCGAGCTGGCCTGCATCGCGATGCCCAGCTTGCTGTAGCGGAACATGGCAAAGAGCAGGCCGCACAGCACGGCCGTGGCCACGATCACCACTGCCTGCTCCACGTTCACCACCAGGCCGCCCAGGTTCCAGACCTGGTCCTTGTAGGGCACGGGCAGCGTGTGCGTCTCGGTGCCGATGCCGGGCACCATGGTGATCAGCCCGCGCGCCACGTAGCCGATGCCGATGGTCAGCATCACGATGGAGAACTGCGGCTGGCCCAGGATGGGCCGAATCACCACCAGCTCCAGCAGCGCGCCGAAGGCCACCAGCGCCGCCACCGCCAGCACCGCCGCGAGCCAGAAGGGCAGGCCCAGCAGCGTCATGGCCGCAAAGGCCGCGAAGGCGCCGAGCATCATCAGGTCGCCCTGCGCGAAGCTGACGGTCTCGGTGGCCTTGTAGATGAGCACGAAGCCCAGGGCGATCAGCCCGTAGATGCAGCCCTGGGCGATGCCCGAGAGCAGGAGTTGCAGCACCTGCATGTGCGTGTGCGCGCGGCGTCCGTCGCGAGGGGGCGGATGCGGGGCGCGCTCAGGCCGCCGCGGGCCCGTGCGCGTCCATCACGGCCAGGCGGCGCGAGCCCGCGACGATGTCGCTGGGCGTGAGGCCATACACCTGCCGGATCGAATGGCTGAAGTGGGTGGAATCGGGATAGCCCGCTTCCAGCGCGATGTCGGTGAGGCTCGTGCCCTGGTGCACGTAGCGCAGCAGGCTGCGCGCCCGCTTCCAGGCGCGGAACACGCGGAAGGGCACGCCCACCTGGTCGCGGAACAGATGCAGGAAGCGCGAGAAGGACAGCCCCACCGACTCCGCGCAGGCCTCGGCGGCCAGGGCTTCGGCCGGGTTGGCGCAGATGCGGGCGATGACCTGTGCGATGCGCGGATCGACGCAGCGCGGCGCCAGCGCTTCGCCGAAGAAGAGCCGGTCGAAGTCGGCCGGCGGGGGCGCCTCGCCCTCGCAGGCGGCCAGCAGCTGCGCATGGGCCACCCGCACGCGGCGCACCATGGCGTCGTCGTGCACTGCGCCGCTTTGCTGCAGCACCGGTGGCAGCGCCTCGGCACGGACCGACTCGGCCTCGACCACCACGTTGAGCACCTGCGGCTCGGGGCTTTCGACGCGATGGGGCACATGCGGCGGCACCACGAGCAGTTCGCCCGACTGCCAGGGGCCGCCATCGATGCTCACGCGATTGGGCAGGCCGCGCGGCGACACGTACACGGCATGGCCACCCAGACTGCGGGTGCGCGTCGCGCCCAGCAGCCCGGCGTAGAAGACGCGCTGAGACGTCAGCCACATCACGCGCTCGCCTGCGGCGCGGTTCGCCCTGCTCATGTGCATCCTCGTGTCTCCTCCTGGCAGAAGGTGCGGCCCCGCCAGGCCGCCACCGTGGTGCGGGTCGGCCCCCGGCCCGGCCGCATCCGGCAGCCGGGTCGACGGGAAGCGCGCGCCATCGTAGTGGCGCGTCTGGGCACTTGGAAGCGGACGGGTCGAGGGACTTACCCTAGGGCGCATGGACGGTGTCTCCGGCGGTTCTGGGGCCGGGGCTCTGGAGGCCCGGTCGTGGCCGCGAGGGTAGGCAGTCGCCCACTCGCAGCGCTTGCGACAACTGGCTGTCCGGCGGCTGCCGGCATCGGGACTGACCCGAAGGCCCGAGGCGCGCCCCCCGCTCCGCGACCGCGGTCACCCTGCGCCTGCGCAACAGGCGGCTCCCGCATGGGCCGTTAGCATTGCCTGCAGATCCTTCCGCCTCTTTTTTCCTTTCTTCCTTTCCAATCTCGAGGAGCGAATCAATGGACATCCAGACCGTGGGCATCATCGGTGCCGGCACCATGGGCAACGGCATCGCGCAGGCCTGTGCCGTGTCGGGCGTCAAGGTGGTGATGGTGGACATCAACCAGGCCGCCGTGGACAAGGGCCTCGCCACCGTCTCAGGCAGCCTCGACCGGCTGATCAAGAAGGAAAAGCTCACTGAGGCGCAGAAGGCCGCCGCGCTCGGGCTGATCCAGGGTTCGACGAACTACGATGACCTCAAGGCTGCGCAGCTGGTCATCGAGGCCGCCACTGAGAACCACGAACTCAAGCGCAAGATCCTCAAGCAGGTCGATGCGCTGCTGGCGCCCGAGGTGATCGTCGCGTCCAACACCTCGTCCATCTCGATCACGCAGCTGGCCGCCGACACCTCGCGCGCCGACCGCTTCATCGGCATGCACTTCTTCAACCCGGTGCCGATGATGGCGCTGGTGGAGCTGATCCGCGGCTACCTCACCAGCGACGCCACGCACGACGCCGTGAAGGCGCTGGCCCTCAAGCTGGGCAAGCAGCCCATCACCGTGAAGAACGCGCCGGGTTTCGTGGTCAACCGCATCCTGGTGCCGATGATCAATGAGGCCTTCTTCGTGCTGGCCGAGGGCCTGGCCACGCCGGAGGACATCGACGCCGGCATGAAGCTGGGCTGCAACCACCCGATCGGCCCGCTGGCCCTGGCCGACATGATCGGCCTGGACGTGTGCCTGGCGGTGATGGAGGTCTACCTGGACGAATTCGGCGACTCCAAGTACCGGCCCTGCCCGCTGCTCAAGGAGATGGTCGCGGCGGGCCAGCTCGGGCGCAAGACGGGGCGTGGGGTGTACAGCTACTGAGGAGTATGGCGCGCGTCGCGCCTGCGCAAGGCAGGCCGCGCGCGCAACGCCGGCGCCCCTGGGCGGTGCACCGCCCGAGGCACGGCGCACCACCGCCATGCCAATACCCAACTAGTTGACACCTCAATTATTGAAAAGTAACGTATCTGCGTTGCGACGGCGAGGTGATGACGTTCCAGGGTGCCGCGAAATCGGTCCACCGCGCGCTTCAGCGGCGTCGCGCCCGGTCGATTTCCTGAAAGGCCCCAGCCGTGAGAACCCTGCTAAAACTCCTGGTCGGCGCGCTCGCGCTGCCGCTCGCCCATGCCGCTGCCGTCGCTGCGTCGGCCGCGGACAGCTACCCCGAGCGGCCGATCCGCATCATCGTGCCCTTCCCGCCGGGCGGCGGCACCGACACCGTCGCGCGCGTGGTGGCCGCCAAGCTCACCGAACACTGGAAGGTGCCCGTCACGGTCGACAACCGCCCGGGCGGCAACACCGTCATTGCCGCCGACCTGGCGGCACGCGCGGCACCCGACGGCTACACGCTCTTCCTGCCCATCGACGCCACCCTGTCGATGAACCAGAGCCTGTACGCCAAGCTGCCCTACGACCCCATCCAGAGCTTTGCGCCCGTGACCCTGGCCGTGACCATGCCCATGGTGATGGCGGCCCACCCCAGCCTGCCCGCCCGCCAGGTGGCCGATGTCGTGGCACTCGCCAAGTCGCGCAACGGCAGCCTCGCCTATGCGCATGGCGCGCTGCCGGCCCAGGTGGCCGGTGAAGCCTTCAAGGCCTCGGCCAAGGTGGACATGGTGGCCGTGCCCTACAAGGGCAGCGGCCCGGCCATGACCGATGTCGTCGGCGGCCAGGTGCCCGTGATCTTCGATGCCCTTGGCCCCGCCATGTCCTTCGTGAAGGCCGGCAAGGTGCGCGCGATCGCGGTGACCAGCGCCAAGCGCTCGCCGCAACTGCCGGACGTGCCGACCATGGCCGAGTGCGGCCTGCCCGGCATGGACCTGGTGACCTGGATCGGCTTCGTTGCACCGGCCGGCACCGACCGCGCCATCGTCGCCAAGCTCAACGGCGAGATCACCCGCATCCTGCGCCAGCCAGAGACGTCGGAGAAGCTGGGGGCCATGGGCATGGACGTGGTGGCCAGCACGCCCGAGCAATTCGGCCAGGCGATCAGGGACGACGCCGTCAAGCTGGGCGGAGTGATCCGCGCCGCGGGCATCAAGCTGGATTGAGCGGCGGCCGGACATCGCTTTGGCCCGCTGCGTCCTGCGCATGCGGCTGTCTTGCCGCACCCGTCATGCGGTACGCTCGTCGCCGCAACCCGCGTCTGCGGGTCGGTTCGCCCGGCCGTTCGCGGCCCAAGCCACCCCCCGCCAAGGATCACCCATTCCCGCTCTCTCGCTCCGCCAGGCCGCGTCGGCCCTGATGCTGATCGCTTCTACCGCGCCGGCACTGGCCACCGAAAACTTGGCGCTCGAGAACGCGGCGCCTGCACCGCAGGCCGTTGTGCACGCGGCGCCCGATGCACGGGCCGGCGTCGCCGCCCTCAACCTGGATCTGTCGCAGGGCGCCAGCCGCTCATTCGCGGTGCAGCCGCAGCAGGTCTTCGGCACGATGGTCCACATCGGTGTGCCGGCGGCCACTGCAGCGGCTGGACCCACCTTTCCGCGGCCGAATGCGCGTTCGAGCGCCACCTTCGAACCTGCCGCCACCACCGGTGGGCTGGGCCTGGCGAACGTGGCCTGGCTCGGGCTCCAGCAGCTCGGCGGTCGCGCGGACTGATCGCCCCTGACGCGCGCACCGTCTACGCCCGGCCGCCAGGCTCACCCCTGAAGCGACACCTTGCCCCGGCCAGACTTGATGGTGGAGCGCAAGGCCTTGGACGCGAGTCGCCGCTGCCGGGAGCCGAAGGTGGGCGCGGTCGCCCGTCTCGGCCGGCGCACGGTGGCGGCCGAGGCGACGATCTCCTCCAGCCGGCTCACGGCCTCGGCCTTGTTCTGGTCCTGGCTGCGCGAGGACTGCGCCTTGATGACGATGACGCCGTCCTTGGTGATGCGCTGATCCTGGCGCTGCAGCAGCCGCTCCTTGACCGCGTCGGGCAGCGAGGAGCGGCGGATGTCGAAGCGCAGGTGCACGGCGCTCGACACCTTGTTGACGTTCTGCCCGCCCGGCCCCTGCGCGCGGACGGCGCTGAACTCGATGTCGTGGGGGTCGATGGTGAGGGGCATGGCGGACGGGCAGTCTAGGGGATGCGCCCCATGCATGCGCCGGCCGTGGGCATGTGCGGATTCGGGCGATCCGGGTCGTGGTGGCGGGCCGTCGTCTGCGCGACCGCCATCCGCGCGCCGATGCCCTATGTTCCGCCGCTGGAGACAACACCCAGGACACACGGCCCCATGGACATCCAGACCCCCGCCCCACCGCCCGAAGGCTGCATCAGCTGCGAAGTCGTCGACACGCACATCCTGCTCATCGGCATCAACCGCCCGGCCAAGCGCAACGGCTGGACGCCGCGCATGTTCCGCGAGCTGGCCGAGGCCTACACGCGGCTGGACGACGAGCCCGATCTGCGCGTGGGCGTGCTGCATGCCTTCGGCGACCACTTCACCGCCGGGCTGGACCTGCCGCAGGTGGTGGAGCATCTGCGCCGCGGCGAAAAGCTCGCGCCCATGGGCCTGGTCGAGCCGCACGACTTCGGCCTGCCCGGCTACCGCCGCCGCACCAAGCCCATGGTCGCGGCCGTCAAGGGCATCTGCTACACGGTGGGCATCGAGCTGATGCTGGGCGCCGACATCACCGTGGCGGCCGACGACTGCCGCTTCTCGCAGATGGAAGTGCAGCGCTGCATCCTGCCGACCGGCGGCGCCACGCTGCGCATGCCCGAGCGCGCCGGCGTGGGCAATGCGCTGCTGCACCTGCTCACCGCCGACGAGTTCGATGCCGCCGAGGCCTACCGCTGCAACTTCGTGCAGAAGGTGGTGCCGGCCGCCGAGGTGCTGGACGCCGCCGTGGGCATCGCCCGCCGCATCGCCGCGCAGGCGCCGCAGGCGGTGGTCGCCACGCGTCTGAACGTGCTCAAGGCGATCGAACTGGGCCAGGCCGCCGCCGTGGCCGACTTCGGCCCGGTGCAGCAACGCCTGCAGACGACGGAGGACGCCGCCGAGGGTGTGCGCGCCTTCGTCGAACGCCGGCCGGCGCGCTTCACCGGCCGCTGAGGGCGCACGGTGGACAGGGACGACGGCCCTGTCCGCGCCATGGTCTTGCACGCAATTGGTTTGCGCGCAATTGAATTGCGCGCACAATCCGGCCCATGCCCAAGACGCCCACCACCGCCGAACTGCTCAGCCTGGACAACCAGCTGTGCTTCGCGCTGTATTCGGCGTCCCTGTCCATGACGCGGCTGTACAAGCCGCTGCTCGACGAGTTGGCGTTGACCTACCCGCAGTACCTGGTGATGCTGGCACTGTGGGAGGCCGATGGCGTCACCGTGTCGGAACTCGGCACACGGCTGTCACTGGACTCCGGCACGCTCACCCCCCTGCTCAAGCGCCTCGAAGCGACCGGGTACCTCACCCGCATGCGCGACGTGGCCGACGAGCGGCGCGTGCTGATCCGCCTGACGGCCGAGGGCCGGGCGCTGCGGGCCCGGGCCGTGCAGGTGCCGCAGTGCCTGCTGGCCGCAAGTCAGTGTTCGCTGGAGGAGCTCTCGCAGCTCACCCGGCAATTGCAGGCGCTGCGCGACCGCGTGTCCGCCGCCTGATCGTTCCTTGCCTCCCTTGTTTTCCCCCATTCAACCCAGGAGAAAGACCATGACCCACAAGCTCGAAAAAGTGCTCTACACCGCCCAAGCCCACACCACCGGTGGTCGCGAAGGCGCCAGCAAGACCAGCGACGGCGCCCTGGACGTGACGCTGAGCTCCCCCGGCTCCGGCAAGCCCGGCACCAACCCAGAGCAGCTGTTCGCGGCTGGCTACTCCGCCTGCTTCATCGGCGCCATGAAGGCCGTCGGCCCCAAGGTCGGCGTGAAGGTGCCCGATGACGTGAGCATCGACGCCAGCGTCTCCCTGGGCCCGATCAAGGGCGGCGCCGCCTACGGCATCGCCGCCAAGCTGGCCATCACGCTGCCGGGCCTGGACGACGAGCAGAAGAAGAAGCTGGTCGACGCCGCCCACGAGGTGTGCCCCTACTCCAACGCCACCCGCGGCAACGTCGAGGTCGAGCTGTCGATCGCCTGATCATCTCGCTGACTCCGCGACGAAAGACGCCACCTTCGGGTGGCGTTTTTTTTGCTTTGTGCTCCTGCGTCGCCGATGTCGGCATTCGCGCAAACCCGGCTAAACAGCGGCGCGGATCCGGCAGCACACTCGCATCGGAGCACGGCCGCCGCAAGCGTTGGCGATGTGCCGCAACGGCTGCCACTCGCCCGCCCGCTCCCTTGCGCCGACCGATGCAGGAGCCGGTTCCTTCCCATCTGCCCGACCACGACCGATGAAGCCCTTACACGCCGCAGTCCTGCTTGCACTGCTCGCCGCCCTGCTCGGTCCCGGCGCGCACGCCGCGGGCCTGGCGTTCATCGCAATACCCGCCGCCGCCGACGGTCCTGCCCTGCAGGGCGCGGTCTGGTCGCCATGCGCCACGCCCGCAGCGGACATCGTGCTCGAGCCGCTCGTGGTGAAGGGCGTGCGCGACTGCCCGGTGGTCGGCAGCGGGCTGCCGCTGGTCGTGATGTCGCACGGCACGGGCGGCTCGGCCATGGGCCACCACGACACGGCGGCTGCGCTGGCCGATGCGGGCTTCGTCGTGGCCGCCATCGCGCACCCGGGCGACAACTTCCGCGACCTGAGCCGCCAGGCCCGGCTGTCCGCCTTCGCCACACGGCCTGTGGACATGCGGCGGCTCATCGACCACATGCTCGGGCGCTGGCCCGGCCATGTGGCGCTGGACCCGCAGCGCATCGGCGTCTTCGGCTTCTCGCGCGGCGGCTACACCGCCCTGGCGCTCATCGGCGCACAGCCGGACTGGACGCTGCGGCGCGACCTGTGCCCGGCCGGCTCGACCGTGCCGCTGTGCCAGGAGGCGGCCCGCGGCGAAGTGCCGCCGCCGCCAGTGCCGGACGCCCGCATCCGGGCCGCCGTGGTGGTGGATCCGCTGAGCGTGTTCGCTGCCCCGGGGCTGAAGAACGTGCGCGTGCCGGTGCAGCTGTGGGCCTCGCAGTTCGGCGGCGACGGCGTGACGCCCGAGAGCGTGGCTGCCGTGCGCGACGGCCTGCCCACGCCGCCGCAATGGCAGGTGGCCGAGGGCGCGGCGCACTTCGCCTTCCTGGCCCCCTGCTCGGCCGCGTTCATGCGCATGGCGCCCGAGATCTGCAAGGACGGCCCCGGCTTCGACCGCACGGCCTTCCACCAGCGTTTCAACGCAGCGGTCGTGGCCTTCTTCCGCCAGCAGCTGGGCGCCCCCGCGCCGCGCTGATCGGCTCGGCGCGGCGGTCCAGGGCGCTTCAACCCGGGGCCCCGTCCTCCATCAGCGCCAGCAGGCGCTGCGCATGCACATGCGGCGGGCCGCGGCGCCAGATGGCGTGGGCCTCGGACTGCCCCGACGCATCGGCGAGCGGACGAAAGACCACGCCGCGCAGCCCGGCGCGCTGCATGGCGGCCGGCACCAGCCCCACGCCCAGCCCCTCGGCCACCAGCGCCAGCACGGCCAGCCAGTGGCGCACCTCGTGGCGCACCTGGGGCACGAAGCCGGCCGCCACGCACAGGTCGAGGATGCGCTCGTGGTAGTCGGGCGAGGCCTCGCGCGAGAAGAGCACCAGGGTCTGCTCGCGCAGGGCCGGCAGCGCCACCTCGCGCCGGCGTGCCAGCGCGTGACCGCTGGGCAGGCAGCAGACGAAGGGCTCGCGCACCAGCAGGCGCTGCGCCAGCTCGTCGGGGATGCGGCTGGTGTGGATGAAGCCCAGGTCCAGCTGGTCGTGCTGCAGGCGTGCGGTCTGCTCGGCCGAGTTGAGTTCGGTCAGGCTGAGCTTCACGCGCGGATGCGCCGCCTGGAAGCGCCGCAGCGCCTGCGGCAGCCCGCGGTAGAGCATGGCGCCGACGAAACCCACGCGCAGCCGGCCGGCCGAGCCCTCGGCCACGTCGCGCACCTCCTGCGCGGCCTCGGCAGCCTGGGCCAGCAGCCGGGCGGCCGAGGTCTGCAGCGCCAGGCCCGCCGGCGTCAGGCGCACGGCCTTGCTGGTGCGCTCGAACAGGCGCGCGCCCAGACGTGCCTCCAGCTGGCGGATCGCCACCGACAGCGGCGGCTGCGAGATGGCGAGCCGCTGCGCGGCACGGCCGAAGTGCAGCTCCTCGGCCAGCACGGCGAAGTAGCGCAGCTGCCGCAGATCCATCGATATCTCCTTCGAATGGAACATGTGTCAAACGATATTAGACCTGCATGGATCGGCTTCCAACAATGCGCGCAAGGCCCGCCCATCGTTCGAGTGGCGCCGGCCACCGAACCAGGAGACACGCGCCATGCCCGATACCCGCCCGCCCGCGGCGACCGCCGCCATTCCCGACCGCCACGGCCAGAACCTCTACGCCACCGATGACGAACTGCAGCGCCTGCTGGCGCTGTACCTGCCCGCGCCTCTGCTCGCGCACCTGCAGCTGCACCTGCACCGGCTGGGCGCCCTGGCCGGCGGCCGGCTGGACACGCTGGCCGCTACCGCCGACCAGAATCCGCCCACGCTGAGCCTGCGCAGCCGCACGGGCCAGGACGAGCAGCGCATCGCCAAACACCCGGCCTATGTGGAGATGGAACGGCTGGCGCTGGCCGAATTCGGCCTGGGCGCCATGTCGCACCGCGAGGAGACGCTGGGCTGGCGCGGCAAGATGCCGCCTGCGGTCAAGTACGCGCTGACCTTCCTCTTCGTGCAGGCCGAGTTCGGGCTGTGCTGCCCGGTCTCGATGACCGACTCGCTCACCCGCACGCTGCGCAAGTTCGGCAGCCCCGAGCTGGTGGCGCGCTTCCTGCCGCGGCTCACCTCGCTGGACTTCGACGAGCTGGCCCAGGGCGCCATGTTCATGACCGAGCAGGCCGCAGGCTCCGACATCGCCGCCACCGAGACGCGCGCCTGGCAGGACGAGGCCGGCCAGTGGCGGCTGTCGGGCGACAAGTGGTTCTGCTCCAACCCCGACGCCGACTTCGCCATGGTGCTGGCCCGCGCGGATGGCGCGCCGGCCGGCATGAAGGGCGTCTCGCTCTTCCTGCTGCCGCGCCGCCTGCCGGATGGTGCGCTCAACCACTACCGCATCGTGCGGCTCAAGAACAAGCTGGGCACGCGCTCCATGGCCAGCGGCGAGATCCGGCTCGACGGCGCCATCGCGCACCTGGTGGGCGAGGCCGGCCGCGGCTTCGTGCAGATGGCCGACATGGTCAACAACTCGCGCCTGTCCAACGGCGTGCGCGCCGCCGGCCTGATGCGCCGCGCGGTGGCCGAGGCCGAGTTCATCGCCCGCGAGCGCCGCGCCTTCGGCCGCACGCTGGCGCAGATGCCACTGATGCAGCGCCAGCTCGACAAGCTGCGCGTGCCGGCCGAGCAGGCCCGCACGATGGCCTTCCAGACCGCGCGCACGCTGGAGCGCTCCGACGGCGGCGATGCGCAGGCCTATGCGCTGCTGCGCATCCTCACGCCCCTCATCAAGTTCCGCGCCTGCCGCGACGCGCGCCAAGTCACCGGCGACGCCATGGAAGTGCGCGGCGGCTGCGGCTACATCGAGGAATGGAGCGACCCGCGTCTGGTGCGCGACGCGCACCTCGGCTCGATCTGGGAAGGCACCAGCAACATCGTGGCGCTGGACGTGCTGCGCGCTATACGGCGCGAGGGCTCGCTGCCGGTGTTGCGGGCCCATGTGGATGGCTTGCTGACCGAGGCCGGGCATGCGCTGGCCCCTGCCTTCGCGCAGGCGCTGCGCAGTGCCATGGACCGCGCCTGCGCGCTGGCCGAGACGGCCACGCGGGACGGCGGCGACGTGCTGGCGCGGCAGGCGGCCTCGGCCCTCTACCACTGCACCAGCGCCACCGCCATGGCCTGGGAAGCGGTGCGCACCGGTTCGGCCGACCGGCTGCGCTGGGCGCAGCTGGCGCTGCTGCACCGCGTGCTGCCGCGCGACCCGCTGGCACCCGATGCGCTGCCCGCGGGCTGGCAGGCGACGCCGGCCACGGCGCCCGCGCCCGCCGTGCAGACGCCCGCCTGACGCGGGCTTGCACCGACCTCTTTCACGACCCCCGATGACCGACAACAAAACGGAGACACGCATGCCCTACCAAGCCCTTCTTCGCCGCCGCCAGTTCGCCCTGGCCGCCACCGCCGCCGCGCTGATGCCCGCGGCCTTCGCGCAGGCGCCCTTCCCTTCCAAGCCCGTGATGCTCGTCGTGCCGTTCCCGCCCGGCGGCCCGACCGATGCCATGGCCCGCACGCTGGCCGCCGAGATGAGCACCCGCCTGGGCCAGCCCATGGTGGTCGAGAACCGCGCCGGGGCCGGCGGCAACATCGGTGCCGAGTACGTGGCGCGCGCCGAGGCCGATGGGCACACGCTGATGTTCGGCACCTCGGGCCCGCTGGCCATCAACGTGAGCCTGTACCGCAGGATCGGCTACGACCCCACCAAGAGCTTCGCGCCCGTCATCCAGGTGGGGCACCTGCCCAACATCCTGGTGGTCAACCCCGCGCTGCCGGCCAAGGACGTGAAGGAGCTGGTCGCCTATGCCAAGGCCAACCCCAACAAGCTGAGCTATGCCTCGTCGGGCAACGGCGCCTCGTCGCACCTGGCGGGCGTGCTGTTCAACAGCATGGCGGGCACCGAGATCCTGCATGTGCCCTACAAGGGCACCGGCCCGGCCCTCAACGACCTGCTGGGCGGACAGGTCAGCATGACCTTCACCGACATCCTCACCGCCCTGCCCTACATCAAGGCCGGCAAGCTGCGCGCCCTGGGCGTGGCCACGGCGACGCGCTCGCGCGCGCTGCCCGAGGTGCCGACCATCGCCGAGCAGGGCTACAAGGGCTACGACGTCAGCGTGTTCTTTGGCATCGTGGCGCCGGCGGGCACGTCCGCCGACCGCATCGCGCTGCTCAACCGGCAGTTCGCGGAGGTGCTGGCCTCGCCCAAGGTCAAGCAGTCCTTCGACGCCCAGGGCCTGGAGCCCGCGCCCGACACCTCGCCGCAGCAGCTGGCCCGCTTCATCGCCGCGGAGACGGCCAAGTGGAAGGGCGTGGTCGCGCAGTCCGGCGCGCAGCTCGACTGACAAGGCACAGGACCTTTCCATGCAGCTGCCTTCCCAACCCGGCGCGCTGGCCGGTATCCGCGTGCTCGACCTGTCGCGCATCCTCGGCGGGCCCTATTGCGGCCAGATCCTGGGCGACCACGGCGCCGACGTGCTCAAGGTGGAGCCGCCCGGCGGCGACGACACCCGCACCTGGGGCCCGCCGTTCCGCGACGGCGTGGCCTCGTACTACCACGGGCTCAACCGCAACAAGCGCATCCAGCACCTGGACCTGACGACGGCCGAGGACCGGGAGCGGCTGCTGACCCTGGTCGCCGAAGCCGATGTGCTGATCGAGAACTTCAAGACCGGCACGATGGAGCGCTGGGGCATCGGCCAGGCCGAACTGTCGCAGCGCTTCCCGCGCCTGGTGTGGTGCCGCGTCACCGGCTTCGGCAGCGACGGCCCGCTGGGCGCGCTGCCCGGCTACGACGCCGCGGTCCAGGCCATGACCGGCATCATGAGCATCAACGGCGAGGCCGACGGCGGCCCGCTGCGTGTGGGCCTGCCGGTGGTGGACATGGTGACCGGCATGAATGCCGCGCTGGGCGTGCTGATGGCCCTGCAGGAGCGCGAGCGCAGCGGCCGGGGCCAGTTGGTGGAGGCGGCGCTGTACGACAGCGGCCTCGCGCTGCTGCACCCGCATGCGGCCAACTGGTTCATGGATGGGCGAGCCCCCAAGCGCACCGGCAATGCGCATCCCAACATCTATCCCTACGACGCGCTGCGCACGTGCACCGACCCCGTGTTCGTGGCCGTGGGCAACGACCGGCAATTCGCCGCCTTCTGCCGCGTGATCGGCCGGCCCGAGCTGGCTGCGCTGCCCGACTACGCCACCGCCGGCGCCCGCTCCGCCCACCGCGATGCGCTCAAGACGGCGCTGGAGGCGCAGATGGCCGCCCTGGACGGCCGCGCGCTGGTGGAGGACCTGATGGCCGCGGGCGTGCCCGCAGCGCCGGTGCTGGACGTGGAAGCGGCCCTGCGGCATCCGCACACGGCGCACCGCGGCATGGTGGTGGAGATGGAGGGCGGCTGGCGCGGGCTGGGCTCGCCGATCAAGCTGGACCGCACGCCGGCGAGCTACCGGCATGTGCCGCTGACGCCGGGTGACCGGTTCGCGCCGCGGGACTGAGCCTTTCGCGCCGTCCTGGCGGCGCCCGCCCGCGTCCCGTCGTCACCCAGGCGACGGCCTTGGCGCTTGCCCGGTCGCGGGCCGGTCGCGCAGCCGCTAAGGTGCGCAGTTCCTTGCCACGGACCCGACGCATGCCCACCACCGACTTCCTCGTCCATCCCACCGACCTCGGCCAGACGCGCCTGCGCGAGCGCGAGGACAGCCCGCTCGAACCCGGCCAGGTGCGCCTGGGCATCGACCGCTTCGCGCTCACGGCCAACAACGTCACCTATGCCGCCTTCGGCGACGCGATGGGCTACTGGCGCTTCTTTCCCACCGGCGAGGACGACGCGCGCTTCGTGCCGGTGTGGGGCTTCGCGCGGGTGCTGCAGTCCACGCACGCGGGCGTGGCGGTGGGCGAGAGGGTGTATGGCTTCTTCCCCACGTCGTCTAAGGTGGTGCTGACGCCCGGGCGGCTCTCGCAAGAGCGCTTCACCGACATGGCGGCGCATCGGGCCGAGCTGCCTGCGGTCTACAACCAGTACTTCCGCTGCGCCAGCGATCCGCTCTACACCGCCGACACGGAGGACATCCAGGCGCTGCTGCGGCCGCTGTTCATCACCTCGTGGCTGATCGACGACTTCCTGGGCGACAACGCCTTCTTCGGCGCCGCCGAGGGCGGGCGGGCCACGGTGCTGCTGTCCAGCGCATCGAGCAAGACGGCCTACGGCACGGCCTTCCAGCTGGTGCCGCGGCCCGATGTGCGCGTGGTCGGCCTCACCTCCGACGGCAACCGTGCCTTCTGCGAAGGCCTGGGCTGCTACGACGAGGTGCTGGCCTATGGCGAGCTGGACCGCATCGCCGCCGATGCGCCCTGCGTCTACGTGGACTTCGCCGGCAACGGCGAGCTGCGCCGCGCCATCCATGAGCGCTTCGGGCAGCTGCGCTACAGCATGGTGATCGGCAACACGCATGTGGACCAGCGCGCGCCCGAGGGCACGGCCAAGACGCTGCCCGGGCCGCGCGCCACCTTCTTCTTCGCGCCGACACAGATCAGGAAGCGCACTGGCGAGTGGGGTGCCGAGGCCTTCGGCCAGAAGCTGGCGCAGGGCTGGCAGGCCTTCACCGCCCGCGCCACGCAGGCCGATGCGCCGTGGCTGCAGGTGCAGCAGCACCGTGGCGGCGCGGCGCTGCAGGCGCTGTGGCCCACGGTGATGCACGGCCGGGGCGATCCGCGTGCGGCGCACGTGGTGTCGCTCGCGCCCTGAGCTGCAGCGCAAGACACCACCGGGCGTGCCGCGGCGGCACGAGGCCGACAATGCCTCGATGCCTGACACCCCGGCCCTCGGCCACCCTTACGAATCCCTCACGCCGGACGCGGTGCTCGATGCGCTGGCCAGCGTCGGCCTGTACGGCGATGGCCGGCTGCTGACGCTCAATTCCTACGAGAACCGCGTCTACCAGGCGGGCCTGGAAGACCGCTCGAACGTGGTCGTCAAGTTCTACCGGCCCGGCCGCTGGAGCGACGCGCAGATCCAGGAGGAGCACGACTTCGCCACCGAACTCGCTGCGGACGACATCCCCGTCGTGGCGCCGCTGGCGCTGGAAGGCCGCACGCTGCACCACCACGGCGGCTTCGCCTTCGCGGTCAGCCCCTCGCGCGGCGGGCGCGCACCGGAGCTGGACGACTTCGAGGTGGTGGAATGGGTGGGCCGCTTCCTCGCGCGCATCCACGCCGTGGGCCGCAAGGCGCCCTTTGTCGAGCGGCCCGCGCTGGACCTGGCGGGCTTCGGCACCGCCTCGCGCGACTGGCTGCTGGCGCACGACATGGTTCCGCTGGACGTGCAGAAGGAATGGGAAGCCGCCTGCAACGAGGCGCTGGCCATGATCGGCGCCACCGCCCTGGACACGACCCGGCCGGCCGGCGACCTGCGCTGGCTGCGGGTGCACGGCGACTGCCATCCCGGCAACATCCTCTGGACGCCCACCGACCGGCCCGGTGGCGGCCCGCATTTCGTCGACCTGGACGACGCCCGCACCGGTCTGGCCGTGCAGGACCTGTGGATGCTGCTCTCCGGCGACCGTGCGCAGCGCACGGGGCAGCTGTCGGGCCTGCTCGACGGCTACGAGCAGATGCGCGAATTCGACCGCCGCGAACTGGCGCTGATCGAGCCGCTGCGCACCCTGCGCCTGCTGCACTACAGCGCCTGGCTGGCCCGCCGCTGGCAGGACCCGATCTTCCCGATCAACTTCCCGTGGTTCGGCAGCAGCGACTACTGGAAAGGCCAGATCCAGATGCTGCAGGACCAGTGCGAGGCGATGGCCGAGGAGCCCCTGTATGCCTGAAGCCCGGGGCGCCGCCATCGACCCCAGTCTGTGCCCCTTGTGCGGCCAGCCCAACGCCTGCGGCGCCGAAGCGGCGCGCTGCACCGGCGAGCCGTGCACCGACTGCTGGTGCATGACGGTGGCCATCCCGGCTGCGCTGCGGGCCCAGGTGCCGGCCGAAGCGCAGGGGCTGGCCTGCATCTGCAGGAACTGCGTGGCTCAGGCCTGCCCAGCGCCAGACTGGGCGGTCAAAGCGGCAGGCACTTGAGCTGCACGCCAGGCGCCTGCAGGCGCTCCGCGTACAACCCTTCGCGCGCGGGCGACAGGAGCGCGTGTAGCCCCTCCATCAGCGGCACCGTATCCCCGGCCTTGGCCTGCCGGTAGCAGCGGCCCAGGTTCTCCAGGCTGGCCTTGAGCGACTGGCCCTGCGCGGCATCGCTGCGCGCCAGGGCGTCGGCCTGGGCGTTGAGCCAGTCCTCCTGCGCCTTCAGGCTCTGGTCGGGCAGCCGGGCGGCTTCTTCCTTGGGGATCATGGTGGCGTACAGGCGCTGCAGACTCTGCTCGCCGCCCTGGGCCATGCGCAGGCTGGCGTCGTAGTGCACCTCGAAGCTGCCCTGGCGCCAGACCACGCGGCGCACCTTGTAGTCGAGTTGCCCGTCGGCACCGCCCAGGGTCTGGATGAGTTCGCGGGCCCGGGCGTTGTCGGGGTCCTCGGCGAAGTTCTGCCGCAGGGCTTGTGCGATGGCACCGTCATCGGGGTAGCGGATATCGGCGCCAGCGGTGCGCTCGCAGCCTGGGAGCAGCGCCGCAGCGGCGACCAGCGCGGCCCCGGCCAGTGGCAGGCGTCGGATCGTGGATGTCGTGACGGACATGAAAACAGCTTCAGTGAAACACCGCCTCAGTGTGCGGTGATCGCCGGGCGGGACGCGACGGAGAAGGCCGACGCCCGGTTACCGCGGCCCCTGCTTTGTGAACGCCTGTGTCCATGCGCGCACTTCTGCGCCATCGAAAACGTTTCAAGGCGCATGGAGGTCGCGGGTTTGGATTTGACAGAGGCCTTCAGCTTCCGTTAAGGAACATCGCGCCCGTTCCCTGCACCCGGAATGAGCACTTTTGTGTGCACATTCACAGAGACCGAGCGCGCGCCGACGATGCCGAGGCGCATTGGCCTACGAACTCCAAAGCCCGGAAATCCCCAGACTTCGGCGTGGAATTTGGAAGCAAACGCAAAAAAATGTGAGCAACACAGCGACTTACATCTATGTCGGATCGACATGTGGGAGGCCGATAGATTGCGACCCGTGGTCCCGACCGGACCGCGCTTCAACCCCCTTCCATCGCATCTATCAGGAGTCCCTCTCATGAAGAAATTCGTTGCAGCCGGTGCCGTCGCCCTCATGGCCGGTCTGTGCGCCCCCGCATTCGCCCAGAGCGGCGCGGTCACCATCCCGGGCGTCGGCAAGGCCAACGGCTCGACCGGCTCCGAGATCACCAACAGCCGCATCACCGTGAGCGGCAACAAGGCGCGCGACGTCCTGGCCGGCGGCGGTGAGGCCGGTGTGCTGAAGGTGGGCGCCAACGTCAGCATGACCGGCATGGCCAACGTCAACTCGGTCAACATCACCGGCTCCAAGGTGCGCAACAGCGAGATCACGGTGAGCGGCAACGAAGCCGACACCATCAAGGCCATCGGCGGCACGGCCAACGTCAACTCCGTGAACATCAACTGAGCGGATGCCCTCGTCCGGTGTGCCGGGACGGCCACCGTGCAGCAGGGCTGATCCGCCCGCCGTCCCGGACACCGGATGGAGACCGTGCCCGTGCCCCAGGCCCCGAGACAGAAGAACACCGCCCTGGTCCATGCCCTCGCCCTCGTGTGCGGTGGCCTGGCCGGGCTGGCGACGACCGCCGTGCAGGCACAGGAAAGCGTGCTGCATGGGCTCGGCTGGATCACCGCGCGGCCCGGCAGCACGCTCGACGGCAGCAGTGCGGCGCGCAACACCGGCAATCGCACCACCGGCGAGGTGATGGCCGGCGGCGGCAAGGCCACGGCCGGTGCGGGGATCGCCGGTTCGGCCGAGCTCATCGCCACCTCGCAGGCCAACATGATCGGCCTGTCCGCGCTCGACACACGCAACACGCAGGTGTCGGTGCTGCAGAACCAGGTCAGCGGCTTCGTGCGCGCCATAGGCGGCGCGGCTTCGGCCAACAGCGTGCTGCTGTCGGGCGGCCAGGGCCGCCGGCCGCTGGCCGACAGCCGCATCCAGATCCAGAACAACCAGGCGAGCCGCATCGAGGCCCACGGCGCGAAGGCGTCGGTGGCGCTTGGCGCGGGCTCGCTGCAACTGCCCGGGCGCGCCACGGCCAACGGCCTGCTGGCCGACGAAAGCGACCTGCGCCGCCTGCGCGTAGACGTCACGGGCAACCGCGTCGAAGGCGTGGCCTCGCTCGGCGGCGCGGCCATCGCCAACGGCAGCACGCTGGCCCGCACGCCCGTGGACGACCTGCAGATCACCCAGACGGACAACCGCGCCCGCGATGTGCGTGCCGGCGGCGGCAGCGCCAGCGTGGGCTGGGGCGCCATCGCCTCGGCGCAACTCAGCGGCGTGGCCGCGGCCAATGCGCTGACGGCCGCCAACAGCCGCCTTGAAGGTGCGCGGGTCCTGCAACAGGGCAACCAGGCCGAATCGATCACGGCCACGGGTGGCAGCGCCCTGGCCAACAGCCTGAACCTGGCCGACTACCAGGGCGCCGCGCTGCGCCAGTACAGCGCGCAGATCGCCACCAACCGCGCCAGCCGCGTCGATGCCGACGGCGGCAGCGGCTCGGTGCTGGGCGGCGCGCTGGCCGATGTGCAGATGGCCGCTGTGGCGCTGGCCAACAGCATCTCGGTGCAGGGCGGCAGCGTCGAGGGCAGCACCCGGCACACGGTGAGCGGCAACGTGGCCGATGGCGTGCGCGCCAACGGCGGCGCGGCCGTGGCCAACAGCGTGTGGCTAAGCAAGGCCACCACGCGCGGCACCAGCGTGGTCATCCAGGACAACAAGGCCGACAACGTCGCCACCACCGGCTTCCAGGGCAGCGCGGCCGGTGGCCTGATCGCCTCGGGCGAGCAGAACGCGATGGCGCTGGTCAACAGCCTGGGCGTGCTGGGCTCCGAGGTGGACGCGGGCCGCGTCGACATCCTCGGCAACCAGGCCGCGGGCCTCTCGTCGCGCGGCGGCAAGCTGGTGGCCAATGCCGTGAGCGTGGAAAAGGGCGAGGGCGGCGCATCGCGCCTGTCCGCCCGCACCACGGTGCAGGACAACACGGCCCGCCAGATCGAAACCGGCGCCGCCTCGGGCGCGGTGGCGGGCGGCCTGGCCTCGACCGACCAGAACGCTCGCGCCGCGGTGAACGCCGTGGTGCTGCACCAGAACGCGCGCGCCGACGGCGGCTCCACCCTGCAGGTGACGGGCAACCGCGCGTCCAACGTGAGGGCGCCGGGCGGCACGGCGCTGGTCAATGCCCTGGGGGTCTACCGCGACTCGCAGCTCTCGGGCAGCCCGGTGACGCTGGCCGACAACCAGGCCAGCGACGTGACGGCGGGCGGCGGCTCGGGCCAGGCCATGGGCGCCGGCTCGGCGAAGAATGGCATCCTGGTCGCCAACGGCCTGTACCTCGAAGGCGAAGGCGGCGCGCGGCTGGCGTCGTCGCCACTCACGGTGCGCGGCAACACGGCGCGCCAGCTGCAGGCCGACGGGGGCCGGGTGAATGCCAATGCGCTGGCCGTCAATGGCCAGGGCGACGTGCAGGCCAGCCCGGTCACGCTGACCGGCAACCAGGCCATCGACGTGCGCAGCAGCGGCAAGGAAGTCACGCTCTTCGGCAAGGCCGTCAGCGGCGGCGTGGGCCAGGCCTATGCCAACGCGGTGCAGGTGCTGGGCCAGCTGCGCGGCAGCAGTCTGGCGCTGGCCGACAACATGGCCGGCCAGGTGCGTGGCGACCAGGCCCTGGCGCTGGCCAACAGCGTGCTGCTGGACGAGAACTCAACATTGGAAGGCAGCAGCGTCAGCCTGCGCGGCAACCAGGCGCAGGGCGTTCAGGCCCAGGGCGGCCATGTGGCGGCGGCCAACAGCCTGGTCAACGAAGGCCGCATCAGCGGCGCGCAGATCGGCATCGACGGCAACCGCGCCACCGTGCAGGCCGACGGCGGGGACGCCATCGCCAACACGGTGCGCAACCGCGGCAGCATGGCCGGCAGCCGCGTGACGATCAGCGGCAACCAGGGCCAGGTGGCGCGCAAGGGCACCGCCAACAGCGTGGACAACGGCGGCACGCTGGCCGGCGGGCAGATCACCATCCTGGGCAACCAGGGCAGCGCGCAGGACGGCGGCACCGTCAATTCCTTCGTCAACGGCGGCCGTGCGACGGGCAACGTGCACATCGCCGGCAACACGGGCAGCGCGCGCGGCAACGGCAGCCTGGCCAACAGCGTGCGCAACACCGGCAACCTGGCGGCCAACATCACCATCCTCGGCAACCAGGGCACGGCAAGCGGCGGCGGCGTGGTCAACAGCGTGGTCAACCGCGGCAACCTGAGCGGCGCGGTGGCCATCGTGGGCAACCGCGGCACGGCGTCGAACGGCGGCACGGTCAATTCGCTGGTCAACACCGGCACCATGGCCGGCAAGGTGACCATCGCCGGCAACCAGGGCTCGGCCGGCATGGGCGGCACGGCCAACTCGGTCATCAACCGCGGCGTCATCACCGGCAGCGTGACCATCGTGGGCAACAACGCCCGCGCCGGCATGGGCACCACCACCGCCAGCGTGCGCAATGTGGGCGTGCTGGCCGGCTCGGCGGGCGTGGCCGGGGGCGCGCCCTGGGCCGCGAGCGTCGGCAAGACGATCACCCTGCCCTCCACCGGCGTGGTCAACCGCAGCGTGACGGTGGGACCGGCGGTGACGGTGCTCAACATGTGATTCCCCTACTCTGGAGACCTTCTTCATCATGCGCGCACGCACGACACGGCGACTTCTCGCCGCCGCCACCGCCCTGCTGCTGGCCGGCGGTGCCCAGGCCCAGCTCGTCAACTACGGCGAGCAGCTGGGCAACTACAAGGACAACAAGGACGCAGGCGTGAAGCTCATCGACGGCGTCACGCCCAGCGTCACGGCCCGCGCCCGCGTGGCCAAGGCCCTGGAGCAGAACAAGGTGGTGGACCAGCAGGCGCTGGTGCAGCCCGACGGCACGCTCAAGCTGCCGGCCAACCAGAGCAACCTGGTGATCCGCACCGACTACAGCAACGTGCAGCAGGGCGCCGATGGCCAGTTGCGCATCGCGAGCCCGACGATCCAGGGCAACGTGAGCGGCAACGTGACGCTGTTCGTCGATGGCAAGGGGGTGGAGAACATCACCGTTCTCAACAACGGCCGCTGATGAACTGCCCCGGCCCGCGCGGGCCGCACACCGCGTACCGATAACAACAACGCTCCTCGCAGACCATGACCTTCGCACTCGCCCGCGGCGCCCGGATCAGCGCCCGCCTTGCCACACTCACTGCTGCCGCCGCACTCGTCGCCGGCTGCGCCACCACGGAGAACGCCCTCAAGGATGCGGACCAGCTTCTGGCCGAGCGCGAGGCCGCACGCTCGCTGCCCACCGCCAACCTGAGCCAGTACGCCGCCGCACTCACGCGCTTCGGCACCATGCTCGACGTCTACAAGGACGGCGACCCGGTCGTCTACATGCAGACGCGCAACATCCTCGACGCGACCAACCTCTCCAACCCGCTGGTGGGCTCGGAGATCCCGGGTGACATCACCGAGATGGTCCGCACGGCCGTCAACCGCATTGGCGCGCGCATCGTCTACGTGCCCTACCACCCCGACTACCTGATCTCGCAGGCCCAGCTGGGCGCGCGCTTCGGCGTGACGATGCCCGACTTCCTGATCACCGGCGCACTGACCGAATTCGACCGTGCGCTGTCGGGCGCGGGCCGCTCCAACTCGGCCAGCGTGGACTTCGGCAAGGGCAAGGGCGAGACGAACCTCGGTGCCGACTTCAAGCGCACCGCCATCCTCTCGGCCCTGGCGCTGGACCTGAACCTGGTGAGCTTCAGCACCCAGCAGATGGTGCCGCGCGTGCAGGCCTCCAACGTGATCAAGGTGCTGAACTTCAGCCAGGAGGACAACGCCAGCCTGGGCTTCTACGGCGACGCCTTCGGCTTCAAGCTGGAGGGCAAGTATCTGCAGGGGCGGCATTCGGCCATCCGCACGCTGGTGGACCTGAGCGTGCTGGAGTTGATGGGCAAAGCCACCAACACGCCCTACTGGCGCTGCATCCCCGGCGGCACGCCCGACCCGGTGGTCGTGGACAACATGCGCAAGTCCTATGAGGCGCTCACGCCGCAGGTGAAGGTGGGCCTGATCCAGGTGACGCTGCGCAAGTACGGCGAGAACGTGGCCATCAACCAGCAGCTGGACGCGCCCACGCAGGAGGCGCTGCGTCGCGTGTACTCGAGCCGCTATCCGCAGCTGGGCGACACGGTGGACGTGCTGAGCTGGCAGGGCTTCGAGCCGCTGTTCTTCGGCGTGCCCATGCCGTGGGACGGTCAGCTGGCCGCGCCCGCCACGCTGCCGGCCGCTGCGCCGGGCCAGGGTGGCCCCGCCGCTTCCGCACCGGCAAGGGCGGGCGCATGAGGGACAGGCCTGTGAGTCCGCTGCGCGTCACGCCGGCTGACCGCGCCCTGGCTGCCGCCCGAGCACCGTCGGCCGTCCGCGCCACGGCCTGGGCGGCGACCTCGCTACTGCTGGCCGCCGCCCTGCTGGGCGCCATGGCCGCACGGGCGCAGACGGTTATCGGCAACCCCGGCGCGGCCGTGAGCAGCGGAGCGGCCGGTGCGGTCGTCAGCGGCTCGGCGGCGGCGACACCGGTCACGCCGGCGGGCGCCAACACCGCGCCCTCCGCCGCCGCCGAGGCGGGCGCGCGCTTTGTCGAATCGTGCCAGCAGGCCATCGAGCGCGGCATGGTCAACCCCGGCTGCCAGGGGCCGCTGTACGGCAGCGAGATCTCGCGCCTCAAGGAGGACGCACTGCGCACGCAGAACCCCGCCCTGCTCACCCTGCTGGGCGACGCCTACCAGAGCAACCGCAGCGGCATCTCCGACATCGGTCAGGCCTATCGCTGGTACCTGCTGGGTGCGGTGCGCGGCGACCCGCGTGCCATGCAGCGCCTGTCGGACCTCTACCGCAATGGCCAGGGCGTGCCCAAGGACAACATCAAGGCCCTGGGCTATGCCCGGCTGGCGCAGCGCCTGGCCTTGCCGGGCAGCCAGAACGCCAAGGGCGCCGCCGAGAGCATCAACAGCCTGGGCCATGAGATGGCGGCCGAGGAGACCGCCCTGGCGGACCGCTTCGCCAGCGAGCTGGAAGCCCAGATGCGGCAGGCGCCCGGCGCCGCGGCATCGGGAACGCCGGGCATGCCGGGCACGGCATCGCCGCCACCGGCCGCGGCCCTGGGGCCGGCGGGGCCCAAGCTCTCCGGCCCGCCCGGCCTGGGCGCGCTGCGGGCGGCCGAGGCCACTGCGCCGACGGCGTCGCCCGCACCTGCGCCCGCCCGCTCGCCGCTCGGCGGCTTTCCAGGGCAGGAGTCGCTGCCGGCCACGCCCGCGCCCGCGCCCGCGCGCTGACCGTTGGACATCGACCGCCCTGCGCATCCCGTGACGAGGCCTTCGCCATGACCCAGAACCCTTCGACCCCTTTCGCCGCACTGGCCCGCAGCCCCTGGCGGGCGCCGCGCCTCGCAGCCGCGCTCGCCGTCGTCCTCGCGGCCGGCGCCGGCTGGGCTGCCGGCGTGTCCGACCGCAGCCACAGCACCACCACCATGATCGAACGCCCCGGCCCCGGCACCAACCGCATCGAAGTCACCGGCAACAGCGCCAGCAACGTGCAGGTGCGCTGCGCCGATGGCACGGCCGCCACGGCCGGCGCCAACATCAACAGCGTCGACATCGACAGCCGCGCCCTGCAGGGCCGCACCGTCGTCGTCACCGGCCGCAACACGCGCGACGTGAAGGCCGGCGTCGACTGCGCCCCCGGCGGCGCCGGGGCGGCGGCCAACGTCAACAGCGTCAACATCCGATGAAGTCCACGCACGCCTTTCCCCTCGCCGCCCTCGCGCTGTCGGCGGGCCTGCTGGCCGCCTGCTCCGACCGCGACAGCACACCGGCAGCCTCCACCCCCACGCCGGCACCGGCCGCGGCGCCGATGGCCAGCCCGGCGCCCGCAGTGCCACCGGCGGCGGCGCCCACCGAGGGCAGCGCTTCCACGCCCGCTCAGGCGCCCGCCGCCGCCACCCCCACCAGCGCGCGCCAGTTGCCGCTGGCCGTGCAGGGCGTGGCCAGCGCCGGCCTCACCGTGCGCGTGAAGGGCGTGGAACTGGGGCCCGACGCCACCGTGCTGGACGTCAGCGCTTCGTTCGCGAGCCCGCTCACCAACTGGACGCAGATGGCGTCCGGCGACACCTACCTGCAGGACGAGGCCGGCAACAAGCTGATGCTCAAGCGGCCCGAGGACAACCGCTACCTCAAGATCAAGACCGGCGACACCATGGAAGGCCGGCTGGTCTTCCTGGGCGCGGTGCCGGCCGATGCACGGCAGGTCAAGCTCGTCATCAACGAAGGCAGTCCGCAGGACGACACCAACAGCCCGGGCCTGGAGATGGTGCTGCCGCTCAAGGCCGGCGGATGAGGCCCACGGCGGCCATGGCCGGCGCGGCAGGGCTGATCGCGGCGTGCGCGGCCCTGGCGCAGGGCCCCGCCGCGGCGCCGGGCTACCAGGTGCGGCGCAGCGAGCAGGCGCTGGCCGGCCAGCCCACACGCTGGCAGCCGGCCCCGGGCGCCCCCGTGAGCGAGTGGCGACCGGCCGGCAACGCCGGCAGCTGGCAGGCGGCGCCGGTCCAGTCCACCTTCAGCAAGGCTGCGGCGCCCGACACCGCGCTGCGCCTGGCCGAGGTGCCGCCCGCGCACCTGGCCCGCACCCGCGCCCTGCTGACCGAACTGAACGCCCGGCCGACGCCGCAGAAGGCCATCGTGGTCGACCTGCCGGCGGACGTGCTCTTCGATTTCGACAAGGCCGATCTGCGGCCGGACGCCGAGCCCGCACTGGCTCGCGCAGCCGAACTGCTGCAGGGCTATCCAGAGGCCCCGGTGCGGGTGCGCGGCCACACGGATGCGCGCGGCAGCGACGCCTACAACGAGGCGCTGTCGCTGCGCCGCGCCCAGCGCGTGGCCGAGCGGCTGGCCGCTGCGGCGGGCACGCGGACGCTGCAGACCGAAGGCCTGGGCCGGCGCGAACCGGTGGCGCCCAACACCACGCCTGATGGCCGGGACGATCCCGAGGGTCGCCAGAAGAACCGGCGCGTCGAGATCGTCATCGGCCCGCGCACGGCAGGCGGATGAGCGAAGAACAAGGAAGGCCCATGGCGTTGATCGATTGCCCCGACTGCGGACGACGCGTGTCGCCACGCGCGCCCAGTTGCCCGAACTGCGGCGCGCCGATCGCGGCGGTCGGCCGCCCGGCCGACCCGCGTCTGGTGACGCCCGGCCTGCTCGGCCGCCTGGCGGCCGTCCTCGGCGCCTGGCTGGTGTTCCCGTGGGTGGCGCGTCTGCTGGCCTTCCTGGCGGGCATCGCCATGCTCATCGTGATGTTCACGACGGCGCGCTGAGCCGCGCCGTCGCGAGAGATCAGGCGGCCAGTGGCTGGGCCTGCTGCGGCGGCTCGTTCGCAGGCGCGGGCTGGTCGCCCGTCGCCACCGTAACGGCACTGTCGACCGGGACCGGCGCCTGGTCCTGCTGGGAAACGGCGGGCTCGGGCTGCGGGTCCTGCACCGGCGCCGGGTCGCCGATCGGCGGGGGCTCCTGCACCGGCGCCGGCTCGGCGCCTTCGGCACGTACCGGGGCCGGCTGGCCACGCTGCGCCGTCACCAGCTGGTGGATGTACTGCAGCTTGCCCACTGCCGCATGCGGCAGCACGAAGGGATAGAAGTCGGGCTGGCCCATGCTGCGCGACAGCTCGTTGAGCACGTTGGTCAGGCGCACCCAGCCGTTGAGGAAGTCGAGGAAGCGGTCGGCGTCCTCATGGTCGGGCTGCCACAGGTCCTCGCGGGTGAAGAGGTCGCTGGTCAGTTCGACGTTCACGGCATTGACGCCGAAGCTCAGCGCAGTGTCCACCGTGTCGGCCATGTGCAGGTAGTGGGCCCAGGTCTCGGCCCAGTCCTCCCAGGGATGGGTGCTGGCGTAGCTCGTGACGTAGCGCAGCGCCCAGTCGGCCGGCGGGCCGTTCTCGTAGTGGCGCTGCAGGGACTGGCCATAGTCCTGCGTCTCGTCGCCGAACAGGGCGCGGAAGCCCTGCAGCCAGGGCGTGGGCGCCACCAGCACGTCCCAGTAGTAGTGGCCGATCTCGTGGCGGAAGTGGCCCACCAGCGTGCGATAGGGCTCGCGCATCTCGGCGCGCGTCTTCTCGCGCTGGGCGTCGTCGCCCTCCTCGATGTTCAGGGTGATCACACCGTCCTGATGGCCGGTGAGCACCCGCGGCGCGCCCGGCAGGTTGGACAGGAAGTCGAAGGCCAACCCGTGGTCCGGATCGGCCAGGCGGGTGCTGATCGGCAGGCCCAGCGCCAGCAGCTGCGACAGCACGCGGCGCTTGGCGGTTTCCATCTTCTGCCAAAGCTCCGGGTTCTCCGGCACCGACAGGTCGGGAATGGTGCGCGTCGCACTGCAGGCCAGACACAGCCCGGGCGCCAGGCCGTGGGTGTGGGCCACGCCCTGATCCGCTTCGTCGTCCTCCGGCACCAGCCAGTTGCAGCCGGCGGCGGTGCTGAAGTTGGTGCAGCGGCGGTAGCGCGGCCCGTCCGGCTCGCCGAAGACGGTGAAGAGTTCGGGGTCTTCGGTGGGCGCGAGTGGCAGCACGCCCACGCGCGAGGTCACGTAGCCGAGCGGCGTGCCGCAGGCCAGGCATTGGCTGTTGCGCAGGTAGACCGGCCGGCCGCACTGGCAGACGTAGGCGCGACTGACGGCAGGTGCAGCGAGTTCGTCGGCCAGCGAGCCGCCGCTGTGCACCTGGGCGGAAGAATCGTCGGATGTGAGCATGAGCGCTCCCCTGTTGTGTATCGATGGGATTCGTGGGGACGTTGGACCCGCATCGCGCACGATGGAATGCGCCTGTCGCCTGCTCCGCCCCCGGACCGCAAGATTCTTCAAGCGCCCCCGCAGCCCGGTCGGCGGGCGAAGCCCCGTATGCTTGTAGGACCGGACGGCCCGGCCCGTTTCCGGCAGGGCTGCGCGCCCGACGGTCCCTGCCTCCATGACCCACCACGACCCCACGCCCGCCGCCCCCCCGCCCGCCCATTCGCCGCTGCGCCAGCGCTACGGGCCGCGCTACCGCTGGCTGCTGCTGCTGTCGGTGATGGTGGGCACGATGGCATCCATCATGTCCTCCACCGTGGTCAACGTGGCCATCCCCGACCTGAGCCGGCACTTCGGACTGGGCCAGGAGCGGGCGCAATGGGTCAGCTCCGGCTTCATGGTGGCAATGACGGCGTCGATGCTGACCACGCCATGGCTGCTGGCGCGCTTCGGCTACCGGCGCACCTATGTCGGCACCATGGTGCTGCTGCTGGCGGGCGGGCTGATGGGTGGGCTGGCCGACCTGTTCCCGCTGGTGCTGGCCGCGCGTGTGATGGAAGGCCTGGCGGCGGGCGTGGTGCAGCCCATTCCGGCCATCATCATCCTGCGCGCCTTCGAGCCGCACGAGCAGGGCCGCGCCAGCGGCTTCTTCGGCATGGGTGTGGTGCTGGCACCGGCCATCGGACCCAGCATCGGCGGCGTGCTGGTGGACCTGGCGGGCTGGCGCTCGATCTTCTTCATGGTGGTGCCCTTCTGCCTGGCGGCCTTCTGGCTGGCCTGGAAGTTCGTGCCGCCCACCGCGCCCGGCGGCGCCCAGGCCGGCCGCAGCCATGCGCTGGACTGGCGCGGCCTCCTGATCGGCACCGCGGGCACGCTTTGCCTGCTCAATGGCCTGGTCGAGCTGCGCGGCGATGCGCCTGGGCAGGCCGCGCTGCTGCTGGTGCTGGCCGCCGCCGCCCTGGCCGCCTTCGTGTGGTGGGAGCGGCGCCTGGCCGCGCGCGGCGGCGAGCCGCTGATGGACATGCGCCTCTTCACCCACCGGCAGTTCGCCATGGGCACGGTGGTGGCCTTCATCTACGGCACGGCGCTGTTCGGCTCGACCTACCTGCTGCCGGTGTTCATGCAGGTGGCGCTGCACCTGTCGGCCTCGCACGTGGGCACCATCATGCTGCCGGCCGGCATCGTGCTGGCCTTCACCATCGCCGGCGTGGGCCGGCTGGCCGACCGGCATCCGACCTGGCTGCTGGTGAGCACCGGCCTCCTGCTGCTGGCCGTCAGCTTCGCGCTGATGCCCACGCTGTCGCTGGCCGGGCCGCTGTGGCTGCTGACGCTGTATGCGGTCATCGGGCGCATCGGCCTGGGCTTCATCCTGCCCTCGCTCAACATCGGCTCGATGCGGCCCCTGCCCAAGTCGATGATCCCGCAGGGCGCCAGCGCCATCAGCTTCCTGCGGCAGCTGGGCGGCTCGGCCGGGGTGAGCCTGTGCGCCGTGGTGCTCGAATGGCGGCTTTCGGCACACGGCGATTCGCTGGCCCGACTGCAGAGCAGCCCGGCGCGCCTGGCGGCCTTCGACGAGGTGTTCCTGATCCTGGCCGCCCTGTGCGGACTCGCGCTGCTGGCGGCGCTGCAGCTGCGGGAGCGGCACCATCGCGGCTCGCTCTGACTGCGGTGTGCGCGACAGCCGCGGCCTGGCGGCTCGGGTCTAATCGGGGCCGATTTTTCCAACCCGGGCGAAAGCCGCCCGACAACAACGACGGAGATCCCGCAGATGCTCAACCACGTGATGGTCGGTAGCCAGGACATCGAGCGCGCCAAGCGCTTCTACGACGCCGTGCTCGGCGTGCTGGGCGCGCCCGAAGGCGTGCGCAACACGGGGCCCGGTGGCCACCAGCGCGTCTTCTGGCGGCACGAGGGCAACACCTTCGGCATCACCGAGCCGATCAACGGTGAGTCGCCCAGCGTCGCCAATGGCGCGACCATCGGCTTCAAGTGCACCTCGCCCGAGCAGCTGATCCAGTTCCACGACGTGGCCGTGGCCCACGGCGGCACCTCCATCGAGGACGCGCCCGGCCCGCGTGGCGAAAGCCACGGCGGCGTGCACCTGGCCTATGTGCGCGACCCCGACGGCCACAAGCTCTGCGCGCTGTACCGGCCCGGCCGCAAGGCCTGAGCCGCCTCCTTCTTCCATCGCTTCGAACGCCCCGCCGCCGCCATGTGCCAGCTCCTCGGAATGAACTGCAACGTGCCCACCGATGTGCAGTTCAGCTTCACCGGCTTCGCCCAGCGCGGCGGCCGTACCGACCACCATGCGGACGGCTGGGGCATCGCCTTCTTCGAGGACCGCGGCCTGCGCCACTTCGTGGACCACCTGCCGGCCTGCGATTCGCCGGTGGCGGAGCTGATCCGCCGCTATCCCATCAAGAGCCGCAACGTCATCGCCCACATCCGCAAGGCGACGCAGGGCGCGGTCAACCTGCAGAACTGCCACCCGTTCGTGCGCGAGCTCTGGGGCCGGTACTGGGTCTTTGCCCACAACGGCGACCTGAAGGACTTCCGCCCGCGGCTGCATGGCAGCTTCCATCCGGTGGGCGGCACCGACAGCGAGCACGCCTTCTGCTGGCTGATGCAGGAGCTGGCCAAGTCGCATGCCGACGTGCCCAGCGTGGACGAACTGACGCTCACCCTGCGCGAGCTGGCGCCGCGCATCGCGCGCCACGGCACCTTCAACTTCCTGCTGTCCAACGGGCAGGCGCTGTGGGCGCATGCGTCCACCCACCTCTGGTCCATCGAGCGCCAGCACCCGTTCACGCTGGCCCAGCTGGCCGACGAGGACCTGTCGATGGACTTCGCCCAACACACCACGCCCGACGACCGCGTCGCGGTGGTGGTGACGGCCCCGCTCACCACCAACGAGACCTGGGTGCCCTTCGCGCCCGGTGAGCTGCGGGTCTTCGAGAACGGCAGAAGAAGGGGCTGACGCCCCGCCCCAAGCCGCTTCATACCTGGATTTCAGACGCGGGCAACGCAGCTCGCACCCCCGGTGACGTCTTCACGCGACAGATGGCCCCGCTGCGTTGGCGGGCTTGCGACCGTGCGTCTTCATTCACGATGCGTTAACTAATAATAACAATTCGCATTCGCTTCAAAGCCCATCTTCATGACCCGACTCTTCACGCCGGCGCCGCTGGCCCTGGCCGCGGGCCTCGCCCTGCAGGCGCTGGCCGCCTCGGCGCAGACCCCTCCCGCCGCATCCGCCGCGCCCGCGGCATCCGCAGCCGGCACGCTTGCCACCATCACCGTCGAAGCCAGTGCCGACGCCTCGGCCGAAGGCCTGGCCAAACCCTATGCCGGGGGCCAGGTCGCCCGTGGCGGGCGGGTCGGCCTGCTGGGCACCGTAGACCTGATGGCCACGCCCTTCGCGACCACGGCCTATACGCAGGAACTGATCCAGAACCAGCAGGCCCGCAGCGTGGCCGACGTGCTGCAGAACGACCCCTCGGTGCGGGTGGCGCGCGGCTTCGGCAATTTCCAGGAGTCGTACTTCATGCGCGGCTTCATCGTGAATTCGGACGACATCGCCTACAACGGCCTGTACGGCCTGCTGCCGCGCCAGTACATCGCCTCGGAGCTGTTCGAGCGGGTGGAGGTGCTGCGCGGCGCCAGCGCCTTCCTCAATGGCGCCACGCCCTCGGGCGGCGGCATCGGCGGCAACATCAACCTGCTGCCCAAGCGCGCCGGCAACGAGCCGCTGACGCAGGTGACGGTGGGCGGCGCCAGCGGCTCGCAGGGCTATGCCGCGGCCGACATCGCGCGGCGCTTCGGCCCGGACCAGAGCCTGGGCGTGCGCGTGAACGCCGCCCACCGCGACGGCGGCACCGGCGTCGACGGCGAGTCGGTCAAGCTGAGTGCACTGTCGGTGGGCCTGGACTGGCGCGGCCGCGATGCCCGTGTGTCGGCCGACATCGGCCACCAGGAGCACCGTCTCGACGCGGCCCGCCCCAACGTGACGCTGGGCAGCGCCGTCACCGTCGTGCCGCGCGCGCCCGACGGCCGCAGCAACTACGCCCAGCCCTGGACCTATTCCATGGAGCGCGACACCTTCGGCTCCCTGCGCGGCGAGTACGACATCACGCCCGACATCACCGCCTGGGCCGCCGCGGGCGCCCGCCAGAGCGCAGAGAGCAACGCGCTCGCCAACCCGACCGTCAACAACGCCTTCACCGGCGCCAGCACGGCCACGCGCTTCGACAACACCCGCGAGGACGACGTGAAGACCGCCGAGCTGGGCCTGCGCGGCAAGCTGCGCACGGGCGGCGTGGGCCATGAATGGGTGCTGGGCTATTCCTGGTACGACCTGAAGAAGAAGAACGCCTACGCGATGGGCCTGGCGGCCGGCTCCTCGGTGGTCAGCAGCATCTACACGCCGGTGCCGCGCATCGCGCCGGGCCTGAGCTACCTGGGCAACGACCTCACCAGCCCGGCCCTCAACGGCACCACCACGCTCAAGAGCTGGGCGCTGGGCGACACGCTGTCCTTCCTGGACGACCGCTTGCGCGTGACGCTGGGCGCGCGCTACCAGACCATCGAATCGACCAGCATCCCGTACGTGGTGGCCAACGCCGGCCGCTTCGTGCCCGGCAGCACCGGCATCAGCAGCTACGACCAGAGTCGCACCAGCCCAGTCGCAGGTGTCGTCTTCCGGCTGCAGGACAACCTGTCGGTCTACGCCAACTACATCGAGGGCCTGGCGCAGGGCGATACGGCGCCCACCCAGTCTGGCGGGCAACTGGTGCTCAACGGCGGCCAGCAGCTGGCGCCCTATGTCTCCAAGCAGAAGGAAGTGGGCCTGAAGTACGACGGTGGCCGCATCGGCGCCACTGTGGCCGTCTTCAGCACCGAGAAGCCCCGCGCCTACCTGGCCAACGGCTACTACGGCGTGCAGGGCGAGGACCGCCACCAGGGCGTGGAGCTCAACACCTTCGGCGAGATCACCCGCGGCCTGCGCGTGCTCGGCGGCGTGACCTGGCTGGACGCCGAGCAGAGGGACACCGGCAGCGCCGCCACCGACGGAAAGCGCGTGATCGGCGTGGCGCGTGCCCAGGGCAGCCTGGGCCTGGAATGGGACGTGCCCGGCGTGCCGGGCCTGGCCCTCACCGGCCGCGTGGTGCGCAACGGCAGCAGCTATGCCGACGCCGCCAACACCCTGCGCGTGCCCGGCTGGACGCGGCTGGACGTGGGCGCGCGCTACCTCACCGAGGTGGCGGGCAAGCCCGTCACCTTCCGCGCCCGCATCGACAACGCGACCGACCGCAACTACTGGGCGTCGGTGGGCGGCTATCCGGGCTACGGCTATCTGGTGCAGGGCGCGCCACGCACCTTCAACGTGAGCGCGACGGTCGACTTCTGATCGCGCCGCCCCCGCTGCGCATCGGTGGACCGGCGGGGAATCAACCGGCCTGGACCTGCGCCTCCAGCGCATCGACGAACAGCGCCGGCACGTCGCAGCCGGTCTGGTCGTGGATCTCCTGGAAGCAGGTGGGGCTGGTGACGTTGATCTCGGTGAGCGAGCCGCCGATCACGTCCAGGCCGATCAGCAGCAGGCCGCGCGCGAACAGTTTGGGCCCGATGGCCTCGGCGATGCGGCGGTCGTCGGCCGACAGCGGCTGGGCCACGCCCTTGCCGCCGGCCGCCAGGTTGCCGCGCACCTCGGTGCCCTGCGGGATGCGCGCCAGGCAGTAGGGCACGGGCTGGCCGGCGATCACCAGCACGCGCTTGTCGCCCTCGCTGATCTCGGGCACGAAGCGCTGGACCATGATGGTCTCGGCGCCGCCCTTGTTGAGCGTCTCGATGATGGAGCCGAGGTTCAGCGCGTCCTGCTTGACGCGGAAGATGCCCATGCCGCCCATGCCGTCCAGCGGCTTGAGGATGATGTCGCCATGCTCGGCGTGGAAGGCGCGCACCGCCGCGTCGCTGCGCGTGACCAGCGTGGGCGTGGTGAATTCCGGGAACTCCATGATCGCCAGCTTTTCCGGATGGTCGCGCAGCGCCCGCGGCTTGTTGACCACGCGCGCGCCCTCGCGCTCGGCCTGCTCCAGCAGGTGGGTGGCGTAGATGTACTCGGCGTCGAAGGGCGGGTCCTTGCGCATGAGCACGGCGTCGAAGTCCTTCAGGGCCACGCGCTCGCGCACGTCCACCGTGTACCAGTCGTCGGCATCGCCGGTCAGCGTGATGCGCAGCACCTCGGCCTCGACCACGCCGCCGGAGCGCCAGCCCAGGTCCTGCGGCAGGCAGGCGGCGATGCGGTGGCCGCGTCGCTGGGCCTCGCGCATCATCGAGAAGGTGGTGTCCTTGTAAGTCTTGAACAGGTCCAGCGGATCGGCGACGAAGAGGAAATTCATGATGGCTTGTGGTTGTTGTCCGGGCCGCCCTGGCGGGCGTCGAGCCTGATCTTGCAGGCAGGCGCGATGTCCTTGCCGGCGGGGGCCTTTGGACGGCCGGCCTGCTGAACCAGCAGCGCGGCCGCACCGGCCACCACGCCCCAGAAGGCCGAGCCGATGCCGAAGAGGGTCAGGCCCGAGAGCGTGACCAGGAAGGTGATGAGCGCCGCCTCGCGGTGCGCCTCGTCGCGCAGGGCCGTGGCCAGGCCGCCGCCGATGGTCGACAGCAGCGCCAGCCCGGCGATGGCCGCCACCAGTTCCTTCGGGAAGGCCGTGAGCAGCCCCGCCACCGCGGCGCCGAAGCAGCCGATCAGCACGTAGATGAGGCCGCAGCACACGGCGGCGGTGTAGCGCTTGTGCGGGTCTTCATGCGCCTCGCGGCCCATGCAGATGGCGGCGGTGATGGCGCTCAGGTTGAGCGCATAGCCGCCGAAGGGCGCCAGCAGCAGCGTGGCCACGCCGGTGAGCGTGATGAGCTTGCTGATGGGCATGTCGTAGCCCGCGGCGCGGATGGCGGCCACGCCCGGCAGGTTCTGCGAGGCCATGGTCACGACGAAGAGCGGCAGCGCCAGGCTGACGGCCGCCTGCCAGGTGAACTGCGGCATCGTGAACACCGGCATCGCCAGCGTGAAATGCACCGTGCTCCAGGCGAGCTGGCCGCGCACGGCCGCATAGGCGATGGCCACCGCCAGCGTCAGCGGTACGGCGTAACGCGGCAGCCAGCGCTTGCCTGCCAGGTAGGTGGCCAGCATCAGCAGCACCAGCGGCAGCGCCGTCTGCGCGGCCGTGAAGGCCGAGAGGCCGAAGCGCGCCAGCACACCCGCCAGCAGGGCCGAGGCGATGGCCAGGGGGATGCGGTTCATCACCCGCTCGAACCAGCCGGTGGCGCCGGCCAGCGTGATGAGCGCGGCGCAGACGATGAAGGCGCCCACGGCCTCGCCCATGGAGTAACCGGCACCGGCGGTGGCCAGCACGGCCGCACCAGGCGTGCTCCAGGCCACCATCACCGGCTTGCGCAGCCACAGCGAAGGGATGGCCGTCGCCAGGCCCATGCCGATGCCCAGCGCCCACATCCAGGAGGCGATCTCGGCGCCGTCGGCGCCGAAGGCCTGCGCGGCCTGGAACACGATGGCCACCGAACTGGTGAAGCCCACCAGCACGGCGACGAAGCCGGCGGTGAAGGCGGGCAGGTTGACATCCCGGAAAAAACGCATAGCCGGCGATTGTGCCGGTCGGGCATGTCGGCCGCCGGGGGCTCGACCGGGGGCGCCGACGCGGGGGACACTGGCCCAGCGGCACCCCGGGCACGTGGCTTGCACGCGCCCGCCCCTTTCCTTTCGCCCAAGCATCCAAAACATCGATGACGACCACCACCCCTCCCACCACCCCCGCCGAGATCGTGGACGAGTTCCTGCGCCTCGTGATGATTCCCGACCCCGCCTCGGCCTCGCGCTACACCGCGCCGGACATCCGCATCCGCTTCACCGGCAACCGGCCGATGACGGCGCCGGGCGACACCTCGGCCTTCAACGCCCAGCGCTATGCCTGGGTCAAGAAGAAGATCGACCGCACCGAGACGGTGGCCGGCGGCACCGAGGACGAGACCGTGGTCTACAGCCTGGGCACGCTCTACGGCGCCTGGCCCGATGGCACGGCCTTCGAGGGCAACCGCTACGTGGATCGGTATGTGGTGCGCCGCGGCCTGATCGTGCAGATGGACGTGTGGAACGACAGCGCCGAATGGCTGCTGGTGCGCGCCGGCCTGGCCACGCTGTGAGCCGACTGCCGATGACCGCACCGCACGACCCCGCCCGCACCCGCTGGCCCGAGCGCCTGCCCGGGCACGACCGCTTCGACTACCGGCCCATCACCCGCCGCCACGACTACGCCTGGCCCAATGGCGCGCGGCTGGCGGTGTACCTGGGCTTCAACATCGAGCACTTCGCCTTCGGCGACGGGCTGGGCGCCTGCATCGGCCCGGCGTCGCCGCACCCGGACGTGCTCAACCACGGCTGGCGCGAATACGGCAACCGCGTGGGTGCCTGGCGCTGCCTGGAACTCTTCGACCAGCTGGGCCTGCCTACCGGCACGCTGATCAACACCGCCCTGTACGACCACTGCCCCGAACTCGTGCAGGCCTTCGCGGCCCGCGGCGACGAGCTGATCGGCCACGGCCACAGCAATGCCGAGCGCCAGGGCCAGCTGTCCGAGGACGAGGAGCGCGCCCTGCTGCAGCGCTGCCGCGACCGCATCGAACGCGAGAGCGGCCAGGCGCCGGCCGGCTGGCTGTCGCCGTGGATCTCCGAGAGCCGCCTCACGCCCGACCTGCTGGCCGAGACGGGCTACCGCTACACGCTCAACTGGTGCCACGACGACCAGCCCATGCGCATGCGCACCCGCGGCGGCGGGCGGCTGTGGGCCGTGCCCTATCCGCAGGAGCTCAACGACATTCCGATGATCGTGGCGCGCCAGATGGACTCGCGCGCCTTCTGCGACATGGTGGTGGACAACTTCGAGGAGATGCTCACCCAGTCGCAGGCCCAGCCGCTGGTGATGGGCCTGGCGCTGCATCCGTACATCGTGGGCCAGCCCTACCGGCTGCGGCACCTGCGCGAGGTACTGGGCCACCTGGCCCGTGCGCGCGACGAGGGCCGCGTGTGGTTCACCACGCCCGGCGCCATCGCCCAGCACATGGAGGCCGTGGCGGCCGAGGCGCCGGCGGGGGCCTTCGACTGAAGGCCGGCCGGCGCGCCCGGGCGTTCAGACGACCGAGGCGGCGCCCGCTTCGGTCGGCCGGCTGGCCCGCGGATCGTCCGGCGCGGCGGTGACGATGCTCTTGAGCGGCGGCTCGGCTGGCCGCAGCTTCGCGATGTCCGGCCGCGGTCGCGCCAGCACGGGCGAGGCGACAAAGGCCTGCTCCAAGGCCAGCGAGGCCGACAGCAGCGGCAGGTCGCCGCGGAAGGCGCCCGTCACCTGCAGGCCGAAGGGCATGCCGCGCTCGTCCACGCCGCAGGGCAGGCTGATGGAAGGGTGCGTGGTCAGCGTGACCACGTAGGTCAGCGCCAGCCAGCGGTAGTAGTTCTCCTGCGGGCGGCCGTCCACCTCGGCGGCATGCGGCAGCGTCCACGGAAAGGGCGAGACCGGCGTGGTGGGCGACAGCACGAGGTCGTAGCCCTCGAACACCTTCTGGAAGCGGTTGATGATGCGGGTCTGCTCGGTCTGCGCCCAGGCGCTGTCGAGCAGGCTCATGCGCACGCCCATCTCGTAGTTGGCGCGCGGGTTGGGGCCCAGGCTTTCGGGATTGCGCTCGTAGGCCTCGCGCATGCCGGCCACGAAGGCCTCCGCGCGCAGCACGTCGAAGCAGTGGTGCACCTCACCCAGGTCGAAGCGGACCTCGTCGCAGGCGGCGAACAGGTGGCGCATGGCGGCCATCTTCTCGCGGAAGGCGCGGCGCACCACGGGGTCGACGTCGCAGCAGCCGAAGTCCTCGGTCCAGGCCACGCGCAGGCGCGACAGGTCGGCCGTGCGCGGCGCCAGGAAGGCCATGGCGTCCAGCGGATGGCTGAGCGGATCGCCCGCATGCGGGCCGGCCGTGGCGGCCAGCTGCAGGCAGGCATCGGCCACGGTGCGGCCCATGGGCCCGACCACCGAGATGGGCGAAAAGCCCATCGGCTTGCGCACGCTGGGCACCACGCCCGGCGAGGGCCGCAGACCCACCACGCCGCACTTGGCGGCCGGGATGCGCAGCGAGCCACCGGTGTCCGAACCGGTGCACACCGGCAGCATGTCCAGCGCCAGCGCCGCCGCCGAGCCGCCGGAAGAACCGCCGGCGTTGAGGTTGGGATCGAAGGGGTTGCCCGTGGCGCCCCACACCGGATTGCGGCTGTTGGCCCCCGCGCCCAGTTCGGGCACGTTGGTCTTGCCGGCCACGATGGCGCCGGCCGCGCGCAGGCGGCGCACCAGTTCGATGTCCTGCGCCGGCACATGGTTGCGCAGGCTGGGCGTGCCCGAGGTGGAGAGCAGGCCGGCGGTCGGCTCCAGGTCCTTCACGCCCAGCGGCAGGCCGTGCAGCAGGCCCAGCGGCTCGCCGCGCATCACGGCCTGCTCGGCGGCGCGGGCCTCGCCCCGCGCCCGCTCGAAGCAGGTGGCGGTGACGGCATTGACGAAGGGATTGACCTGCTCGATGCGCGCGATGCACGCCTCCAGCAGTTCGACCGGCGAGAGCTGGCGGGCGCCGATCAGGCGGCGCTGCTCGACGGCGGAGAGTTCGACGAGTTCGGCCATCAATCCGCCTTGATGTTGGCGCGCAGGGCGACGGCGCGCATCAGCGGCAGCTCGTTCTCGATCTGCTTGGCCGACGCGGCCTGGCCGCCGAAAGCGGGCTCGGCGCCCTGGGCTGCGAGCGCGGCCTTGGCATCGGGCGAGGCCACGATCTGCGCGATGGCCTTTTCCAGCCGGTCGCGCACCGGTGCGGGCGTGCCCTTGGGCGCGACCAGCATGATCCAGGTGTCGACGTCGATGTCCGGGTAGCCCGCCTCGGCAAAGGTGGGCACGTTCGGCAGTTGCGACGAGCGCCGCGCCGTGGTCACGGCGATGGCCTTGACCTTGCCGCCCTTGAGCTGCGGAATGGCGGCGGTGACGGTGTCCACCGAAAAAGGCACCTGGCCGCCGATCAGGTCGGTCATGGCCGGAGCGCTGCCCTTGTAGGGCACGTGCAGCATCTTCGCGCCGACGGCGCCCAGGACGATCTCGCCGGCGAAGTGCGAAGTGGTGCCCGCGCCGAAGGAGGCGTACGAGTACTTCTCGGGCGAGGCCTTGGCGGCCGCGACGAACTCCTTCACCGTGTTGATGGGCACGTCCTTGTTGGCCAGCAGCACCAGCGGGATGCGCGCCACGATCGCGATGGGGTCGTAGCTCTTGACCGGGTCGTAGGGCAGGTTGCTGCGGATGGCCGGGTTGGCCGTGAAGGTGGAGGGCGAACCCAGCAGCAGCGTGTAGCCGTCCGCCGGTGCCTTGGCCACGTAGCCGGCGGCGATGGCCGTGCCGGCGCCAGGACGGTTGTCGACCACCACCGGCTGGCCCAGCGCGGTGGAGAGTCGCTGCCCCATCAGCCGGCCGATCACGTCGGCGCTGCCGCCGGGCGGGAAGGGGATCACCAGCGTGACGGGGCGGCTGGGGTAGTCCGTCTGCGCGGCGGCGGGCGGGGTGCCGGCCAAGGCGGCGACAGCAAGCAGGCCGCACACGGCGACACGGCGGGACACCGATGCGGGGCGGAATGCGAGGGTGGAGGCGAAGGTCATGGCAGCAAGCCTTTCCGAGGACGATGGCCGCATGCTAGAAACGCGCCTCCCGTGCAGCAAGCACAAGGCTCTTAAAGCTTCATTGCCGATTCGGCAATTTGCAAGCCCGACACCGATGGCTTCCAACGCTTCTTCTTCCACCGCTGCCCCCGCTGCCGCCACCCAGTCCACCCGCCGCGATCCCAACCAGCGCGTGCTGCAGGAAGTTGCCCTGCGCTACTTCCTGGAGGTGGCACGCGCCGGCTCCGTCACCGAGGCCGCGGCCCGGCTGGAGGTGGCGCCCTCGGCCGTCAGCCGCCAGATCGGCCGGCTGGAGCGCGAGCTGGATACCCTGCTGTTCGAGCGTCGCGCCCGCGGCATGACGCTCAACTCCGCCGGCGAGCTGCTGGCGGCCCATGCGCGCCGCGCCTGGCTGGACATCGAGCGCGTGACCGACGACATCCTGGCCCTGCGCGGCCTGCGCCAGGGCGAGGTGCGCATCGTGGCCACCGAGGGCTTCGCCTACGAGTTCCTGCCCGCGGTGGTGGCGGACTTCCAGGCGCGCTGCCCGGGCATCCGCTTCCAGCTGGACATGGCGGTGCAGCGCGAGGTGGCGCGCCGCGTGCGCGAGGGGCTGGTGGACCTGGGCGTGACGGTGAGCCTCAGCTCGGAGAGTGGCCTGCAGGTGGCCTTTCGCCATCCTTCGCCGGTGATGGCGGTGGTGGCGCCCGACCATCCGCTGGCCGATCGCCGGCAGGTGTCGCTGGCGCAGCTGCTGGCCTGGCCGCTGGCGCTGCCCGCCGGCACTTCCACGCTGCGGCAGTTGCTGGACATCAGCAGCAGCCGGCAGGGCCTGGTCCTGCAGCCGGTGATCACGAGCGACCATCTTTACCCGCTGATCCAGTACGTGACCCACACGCAGGCCGTCACCTTCTGCGGCGAACTGGCGCTGCGCCAGCAACTGCACAACCGCGCCGTCGTGGCCATCCCGCTGCGCGACCGCGAGATGAACGAGCGCCACTTCGAGGTGCAGACAATGGCCGGCCGCCACCTGCCGGATGCGGCGCGGGCCTTCATCGACCACCTGCGCAAGGCACTGGAGTGAGGCGATGACAGCCGGCGTCTTGCGCTTACGGCAATGCGATCTTGCGAACCGCACATTGGTCGGCAACGCAGCCGGCGGAATAATCGCCTCCGGCGCGCAATGGCGCCCCTTCCCCACCTTCAGGGCTGGCGCCCGGCGCCGGCATCCTTCATGACCCAGACCTCCGCCCTGCCCTTCTCCAAGGTCCGCACCGTCGGGCCGCTCGTCTTTCTTTCCGGCGAACTGGGCATCGCCGCCGACGGCTCGGTGCCGGCCGGCATCGAGGCGCAGACCCGCCTGTGCCTGGAGCGCATCACGGCGACGCTGGCCAGCCAGGGCCTGGCCCTCTCGGACGTGGTGAGCGTGACGGCCTACCTGGTCGATGCGCCCGACTTCGCGGCCTTCAACGGCGTCTATGCCGCGGCCTTCGCCGAGCCACGGCCGGTGCGCACCACCGTGCGCGCCGACCTGATGCTGCCCGGCGCGCTGGTGGAGCTGACCGTCATCGCCCAGCAGAAGGCCTGACGCACCCATGGCCCGCGAGATCCTCGTCCTCGGCGCCGGCATGGTCGGCACCTGCACCGCCCTGCATTTGGCGATGCGCGGCCATTCGGTGGCGCTGGTCGACCGCGGCCTGCCGGGGCGCGAAACCTCGTACGGCAACGCCGGCATCATCCAGCGCGAAGCCGTGTCGCCCTACGCCTTTCCGCGCAGCCTGGCCAAGCTGGCGGGCGTGGCGCTCAAGCGCGGGGCCGACGTCAACTGGCACCTGGGCGCACTGCCGGCGGTGGCGGGCGGGCTGTCGCGCTACTGGCGCAACTCGGCGCCCGAACGCTATGCGCCCATCGCCGCGGCCTATGCGCGCCTGATCGAACATTCGACCAGCGAGCATGCCCCGCTGATCGCGGCCGCCGGCGCCGACGACCTGGTGCAGCGCGACGGCTACCTGCATGTGTTCCGCGATACCGCCAGCCTGGCGCTGGCGCAGCGCGCGGCCGAGGTCACCGCGGCCCAACACGGCTTGCGGGTGCGTGCGCTTGACGGTGCGGCCCTTGCCACGGAAGAGCCCGCCTTGACCCATGCGCTGCCCGGCGCGCTGCACTGGCAGGACCCGTGGTGTGTGAGCGACCCGGGCGAACTGGTGGCCCGCTATGCCGCGCATTTCCAGCAGCTCGGCGGTGTGCTGGTGCAGGGCGACGCGGCCACGCTGACGGCCACCGCCCAGGGCTGGCGGGTGCAGACGACCCGCGGCCCGGTGGAAGCGCAGGAGGCCGTGGTCGCCCTGGGCCCCTGGGCCGACCGGCTGCTCAAGCCCCTGGGCTACCGGCTGCCGCTCTTCGTCAAGCGCGGCTACCACCGGCACTACACCGGCGGCCCCACGCTGCGCCGGCCGGTTTACGACCTGGACCGCGGCCTGGTGATCGCGCCGATGCGGCGGGGCGCGCGCATCACGACGGGTGCCGAGTTCGCCCGCCAGGACGCGGCGCCGACGCCCTGGCAGCTCACGCGCGCCGAGACCTACGCCCGCGAACTGCTCGATCTGCCGCACCCCGTGGAAGGCGAGCCCTGGCTCGGCGCGCGGCCCTGCACCGCCGACATGCTGCCGGTGATCGGTGCCGCACCTCGGCACCGCGGCCTGTGGTTCAACTTCGGCCATGCGCACCAGGGCTTCACGCTGGGCCCGGCCAGCGGACGTCTGCTGGCAGAGCTCATGGACGGCGGGCCGACGATGGTGGATGCGGCGCCCTACTCGGCGCAGCGCTTCGGCGCATGAGCCCACGCCCTTGGAGAGATCCAAAATAAAGACCTAATATTCGGTCTTCACTGAAGGAGCCGAGGCATGCCCCACCCAGTTTTCGCCGAAACCGCCGCCAGCATTTCCGAGTTGAAGGCGAACCCCATGAAGGTCGTCGCCAGCGGCGAGGGCATGCCGGTGCTGGTGCTCAACCACAACCAACCCGCCTTCTACTGCGTGCCTGCCGCGGCCTATGAAGCCATGATGGAACTGCTGGACGACGCGGAACTGCTCCGGCTGGTGAAGGCCCGGCAGGAGGAGCCGTCGGTGCCGGTGTCGCTCGATGCCTTATGAGCTGGCCTTCAAGGCCTCAGCCTTGAAGGAATGGCAGAAGCTCGGGCCCAGCATCCGCGAGCAGTTCAAGAAGAAACTGGCCCAACGGCTGGACAACCCCCATGTCCCCAGCGCCGCGCTGTCGGGCGCCACCCACCTCTACAAGATCAAGCTGCGACAGGCGGGCTACCGTCTTGTCTATGCCGTAGAAGACCGGATCGTGACCGTCACGGTCATCGCGGTGGGGCGCCGCGACCGAAACGAGGTCTACGAGATCGCACTGGCCCGGTTGCGGCAGTGATTCTCGAGGGCACGTCGACGGTCGGGCGTCAGCCGCGCATCAGCGCTTCGATCTCGTCGCCATCCACCGGCACGCCGCGCGTGATCAGCTCGCAGCCCGTGGCGGTGACGATGGCGTCGTCCTCGATGCGGATGCCGATGTCGTGGAACTGGGCGGGCACGTCGTCGCCGGCCCGCACGTAGATGCCCGGCTCGATGGTCAGCACCATGCCCGGCTGCAGGATGCGGCTGGGGCGGTTCTTGATGACCTCGCCCGAGAGCGGGTCGCGCCGCTCGCTGATCTCGCCCACCTGCGTGGGCTCCACATAGCTGCCGCAGTCGTGCACGTCCATGCCCAGCCAGTGGCCGGTGCGGTGCATGTAGTAGCGGAAGTAGGCGCGCTGCTCGATCACGTCGTCCACGCCGCCCACCTTGTTGGCGTCGAGCAGGCCCAGGTCGAGCATGCCCTGCGAGAGCACGCGCACCGTGGCCTCGTGCGGATCGTTGAAGCGGTTGCCGGCCTTGGTGGCGGCCACGGCGGCTTCCTGGCTGGCCAGCACCAGGTCGTAGAGCGCGCGCTGCGGGCCGGTGAACCTGCCGTCGGCCGGGAAGGTGCGGGTGATGTCGCTGGCGTAGCTGTCGAGTTCGCAGCCGGCATCGATCAGCACCAGCTCGCCGGCGCGCACGGGCGCCACGTCGGCGCGGTAGTGCAGCACGCAGGCATTGGCGCCAGCCGCCACGATGGAGCCATAGGCCGGGAACTGCGAGCCGCCCAGTCGGAATTCGTGCAGGAGCTCGGCGTCGAGGTGGTACTCGCGCACGTCGCGGCCCTCGCGCAGCATGCGGGCGCTCAGCTGCATGGCGCGGATGTGGGCGCGGGCGCTGATGTCGGCGGCGCGGCGCATCACGTCCTGCTCGTGCGCGTCCTTGACCAGACGCATCTCGTCCAGTGGGCCGCACAGGTCGCGCTGCTGCTCGGGGCACAGCGCGCCGAAACGCACCCGGGCGCGCACCTTCTGCAGCCAGCCGTCGACGCGGCCTTCGAGCCCGGGATGGGTGGCGAAGGGGTACCAGACGGTGGCGCGGTTTTCGAGCAGCTTCGGCAGGCGGCTGTCGAGTTCGGCGACGGAGAAGGCTTCCTGCACGCCCAGGCGCTCGGGCGCGGCCTCGGGGCCGAGGCGGTAGCCGTCCCAGATCTCGCGCTCCAGGTCCTTGGGCTGGCAGAACAGCGTGCTGCGGCCCGCGGCGTCGATCACCAGCCAGGCATTGGGCTCGGTGAAGCCGGTCAGGTAATGGAAATAGCTGTCGTGCCGGTAGGGGAAGTCGCTGTCGCGGTTGCGCTGGCGCTCAGGCGCGGTGGGGATGAGGGCGATGCCGTCGGCACCCAGCTGGGTGGCCAGGCGGGCCCGGCGCTCGGCATAGAGGGAAGGACTGGCGTTCATGGCGACGAGTTGAGTTGGGCGAGGCGCTCGGGGGTGCCGACGTCGGTCCAGCGGCCGGTGTGCAGCTGGGCACTGACGCGGCCATTGTCCATCGCACGTCGCAGCAACGGCGCCAGCGCGGCCTTCACCCCCGCCGGATTGCCGGGCGGAATGTCGCAGTAGGGCGCCATGAACAACTCACGCCGGTACAGCCCGATGGTGGAAAAGGTGAAGCGGGGGGCCGGATCGTCTGCCGGCAGATTCAGGGCGGCGCCGTCCTGGCCGATGCCGAAGTCGCCGCGAGGGTTGTGCGCCGGGTTGGGCACCAGCCACAGATGGGCCAGGCGACCACTGTCGGCAAAGGCCTGGACAAGGGGAGCCGTGAAGCGGAAGTCGGGCGCATGCACGTCGCCGGCCAGACACCAGAAGATGTCGCCGTCGAGCAACGGCAGCGCGCGGCAGATGCCGCCCGCGGTCTCCAGCGCCTCACCGAAATCGAAACCTTCGTGCGAATAGGCGATCCGGGAGCCGAGGCCCGCACCCCATTGGGGCGCCGTGCCGAAGCGCTGCGCGATCTGCTCGCCCAGCCACGCCGTGTTGACCACCAGGCGGGTGAAGCCCCCCTGCGCCAGGGCTTCCATGGGCCATTGCATCAGCGGCTTGCCCTGAACGGCAAGCAGTGGTTTGGGTGTGGCGTCGGTCAGGGGCCGCATGCGCTCGCCGCGACCCGCGGCGAGAACCATGGCGGGTGTCACGCCAGATGGCCGGTGACACTGCCCCGGTGCAGGACGTTGCGCTCCACATGACGGGGCGCAAACAGCGCAATGAGCGCTTCCTGAACGGCCCGCGCCGCGTCGGAATGGTCGCCGCCGAAGTTGCAGACATAGACATCGAGCGTCACGCTGCCCTGCTCAGGCCAGGTGTGGACGCAGACGTGCGATTCCGCCAGCAGCAACGCAGCCGTCACGCCACCGCGGCCCGCAGGGGTGCCCGGGAAGTGGTGCGCGATCTGCCCTACCGCGGTCAGCTTCGCCACCGTGACCGCGCGTGTCAGGCATTCGAGAAGGATCGTTCCATCAGTGAGCCAGAAATCGGCACACTGGCAATCGTGAAGATCGGCTGTGAGATGCAGGCCGTGCATGTGCGCACTCTAGCAGTCCCGCGAGCCCGCGGGGCGCGAAGCGCTCCGATATTCTTAACAAATAGACCACACTTTTTGATGCAGGACCAAGGATCGATGGCCTGAGCCGGGCGCCGCTGCAGGCTGACGGGCCAGGCAAGCGTGCCTCGCTAAAATGCCCGGCTCTCCTCTTTCCACTCCCCGAAAGCCCCTTTCCCATGGCCAACCAAGCCCTGATGGCCAACGCGATCCGCGCGTTGGCGATGGACGCCGTTCAGCAAGCCAATTCCGGCCATCCCGGCGCCCCGATGGGCATGGCCGACATGGCGGCGGCCCTCTGGGGCGAGCACCTCAAGCACAACCCGGCCAACCCCCACTGGGCGGACCGCGACCGCTTCGTGCTCTCCAACGGCCATGCGTCGATGCTGGTCTATGCCCTCCTGCACCTGACGGGCTACGACCTCCCCATCGAAGAACTGAAGAACTTCCGCCAGCTGCACAGCCGCACCGCCGGCCACCCCGAAGTGGGCATCACCCCCGGCGTGGAAACCACCACCGGCCCGCTCGGCCAGGGCATCACCAACGCCGTGGGCTTCGCGCTGGCCGAAAAGCTGCTGGCCGCCGAGTTCAACCGCGACGGCCATGCCATCGTCGACCACCACACCTACGCCTTCCTGGGCGACGGCTGCCTGATGGAAGGCATCAGCCACGAGGCCGTGGCCCTGGCCGGCGCCTGGAAGCTGGGCAAGCTGATCGCCCTGTACGACGACAACGGCATCAGCATCGACGGCAAGGTCGCGCCCTGGTTCATCGACGACACGCCCAAGCGTTTCGAGGCCTGCGGCTGGAACGTGATCGGCCCGGTGGACGGCCATGACGCCGCCGCCGTCTCCGCCGCCATCGCCCAGGCCAAGGCCGGCGAGGGCAGCAAGCCGACCCTCGTGGTCTGCAAGACGCAGATCGGCAAGGGCAGCCCCAACCGGGGCGGTACCGCCAAGGCCCATGGCGAACCCCTGGGTGCCGACGAGATCGGCCTGACCCGCTCGGCCCTGGGCTGGGAACACGCCCCCTTCGAGCTGCCCGAGGCCGTCTACCAGGACTGGGACGCCAAGGCCAAGGGCTCGGCCGCCGAAGCCGCCTGGAACGAGAAGTTCGCCGCCTATGCGCAGGCCTTCCCCGACCTGGCCGCCGCCTTCGAGCGCCGCATGAAGGGCGAGTTGCCCGCCGCCTTCGACCAGGTGGTGGTCGACGCCGTGCTGGCCGCCCACACCAAGGGCGAGACCGTGGCCAGCCGCAAGGCCAGCCAGCTGGCGCTGGAGACGCTGACGGTGCAGCTGCCCGAGCTGCTGGGCGGCAGCGCCGACCTGACCGGCTCCAACCTGACCAAGACCGCCGCCACGCCCGACCTGCGCTTTGCCGCCGACGGCGCCGTGGTGCGCACCGAGGACGGCCGCATCGGCCACCACATCAACTACGGCGTGCGCGAGTTCGGCATGGCCGCCATCATGAACGGCGTGGCGCTGCACGGCGGCTTCATTCCCTACGGCGGCACCTTCCTGACCTTCAGCGACTACAGCCGCAACGCCATCCGCATGGCGGCGCTGATGAAGCAGCGCGTGATCCATGTCTTCACGCACGACTCCATCGGCCTGGGCGAGGACGGCCCCACGCACCAGTCCATCGAGCACGCGGCCAGCCTGCGCCTGATTCCCAACCTCGACGTGTGGCGTCCCGGCGACACCACCGAAACGGTGGTGGCCTGGGCCTGCGCCCTGCGCAACAAGACGCAGCCCACCGCGCTGCTGCTGTCGCGCCAGAACCTGAACTACGCGCCCAAAGACGAGCTGGCCGACATCAGCCGTGGCGCCTACGTGCTGGCCGAGCCCTCGCGCGTGGGCCTCAAGAAGAAGGCCAAGGCCGTGATCATCGCCACCGGCTCCGAGGTGCAGCTGGCGCTGGCCGCGCAGGAGATGCTGGCGGCCCGCAAGATCCCGGTGCGCGTGGTCTCCATGCCCAGCACCACCACCTTCGACCGCCAGGACGTCAAGTACAAGAAGGCCGTGCTGCCCAAGGGCCTGCCGCGCATCGCGGTGGAGATGGGCAGCACCGGCGGCTGGTGGAAATACGGCGTCGATGCCGTCGTGGGCATCGACAGCTACGGCGAATCGGCCCCGGCCGGCGTGCTGTTCAAGCACTTCGGCTTCACGCCCGAGAACGTGGCCGCCACCGTGCAGGCCGTGCTCAAGGGCTGAGGAACCTCCTGCGCCGATGAGCCTCGCCGCCTTTCCCGAACTGAAGACGGAGCGGCTCATCCTTCGTGAACTGGCGCATGCCGATGCGCCGGCCGTGGCCGCCATGCACCGCGACCACGAGGCCATGCGCCACTGGGGTGGCACCCTGCTCGACACCGAGGTGGCCGCCCACGATTTCATCGCCCGCTGCCGCACCGGCTGGCAATGGAGCCCGCCTGTGATGCGCTGGGCCGTCGCGCGCCCCGGCGACGACACGTTGCTGGGCACCTGCGGACTGTTCAACTGGGACCCGCGCTGGCACCGCTGCACCCTGGGCTACGAGCTGGCCCGTGGCGCCTGGCAGCAGGGCTACATGCGCGAGGCCCTGGCCGCGGTGCTCGCCTGGGCCTTCCGGACCCAGGCCATCCACCGGATCGAGGCGCTGATCCACCCCGACAATGCCGCTTCCTTGCGCCTGGCCCAGTACCTGGGCTTTCGGATCGAGGGAAGATTGCGCGAAGCGGCCTTCTGGGACAACCGTTTCCACGACATGGCGCTCCTGGGCCTGCTGGCCTCGGAGCTGCGCGTTTTTCCAAACTGAAACTCTAGAAAGAGCATCGACATGACCATCAAATTGGGCATCAATGGCTTCGGTCGCATCGGCCGCAACGTGCTGCGCGCCGCGGTTCAGAACTTCCCCGACATCGAGGTCGTGGGCATCAACGACCTGCTGGAGCCCGACTACCTGGCCTACATGCTGCAGTACGACTCGGTGCACGGCCGCTTCAAGGGCGACATCGCCGTCGAGGGCAACACGCTGATCGTCAACGGCAAGAAGATCCGCCTGACGCAGGAGCGCGATCCGGCCGCCCTCAAGTGGGACGAAGTCGGCGCCACCGTGGTGCTCGAATCCACGGGCCTGTTCCTGACCAAGGAAACCGCGGGCAAGCACCTGGCCGCCGGCGCCAAGAAGGTGATCATGTCGGCCCCGTCGAAGGACGACACGCCCATGTTCGTGTACGGCGTCAACAGCAGCGGCTACGCCGGCGAGGACATCGTCTCCAACGCTTCGTGCACCACGAACTGCCTGGCCCCGCTGGCCAAGGTGCTGCACGACAAGTGGGGCATCAAGCGCGGCCTGATGACCACCGTGCACGCCGCCACCGCCACCCAGAAGACCGTCGACGGCCCTTCCAACAAGGACTGGCGCGGCGGCCGCGGCATCCTGGAGAACATCATCCCCAGCTCCACCGGCGCCGCCAAGGCCGTGGGCGTGGTGCTGCCCGAGCTCAAGGGCAAGCTCACCGGCATGAGCTTCCGCGTGCCCACCTCCGACGTGTCGGTGGTCGACCTGACCGTCGAGCTGTCGAAGGAAGCCAGCTACAAGGAGATCTGCGCCGAGATGAAGGCCCAGAGCGAAGGCGCGCTCAAGGGCGTGCTGGGCTACACCGAGGACAAGGTGGTGGCCACCGACTTCCGCGGCGATGCCCGCACCTCCATCTTCGACGCCGAAGCCGGCATCGCGCTGGACGGCACCTTCGTCAAGCTGGTGAGCTGGTACGACAACGAGTGGGGCTACTCGAACAAGTGCCTGGAGATGACCCGCGTCGTCGCCAAGTAAGCAGCGCCGCACGGGCTGCCCCGGCGGCCCCTGGACTGCGATGAAGAGCGCGCCCCTGTGGCGCGCTTTTCTTTTGGCGGTCCGGCATCCGGCCCTCAGGCCCGCGCCCGCAACCAGTTTTCCAGCGCCGCCTTTTCCATGGGCATCGCCAAGTGATACCCCTGCCCCTCGTGGCAGCCCATGGCCTGCAGGGCGCGGCAGGCGGCCGCGTCCTCGATGCCTTCGGCCAGCACGGCCAGGCCCAGCCGGCGACCGAGCTGCACCACCATCTCGGCGATGCGCGCGCCGCGCGGCTCGCCCAGTTGGCGCACGAAGGTGCGGTCGATCTTGATGCGGTCCAGCGGCAGGCGCTCGAGGTAGCTGAGCGAGGAATAGCCGGTGCCGAAGTCGTCGATGGCGATGGAGATGCCGTCGGCGCGCAGCCCCTGGAGCGTCGCCTCCAGGAAATCGGTGGGCAGCACGGCCACCGATTCGGTGATCTCCAGCTCCAGGTGACGACCCGAGATGCCCGACTCGGCCAGCGCGTTTCGCACCGTGGTGGCAAAGCCCGGGTCCTGCAACTGCGCCATCGACACGTTGACCGCCATGCGCTGTGGCGCGCCGCCCCCGTCGAGCAACTCGCGCATGGTGCGGCATGCGGTGACCAGCACCCATTCGCCCAGCGCCACGATCAGGCCCGAGTGCTCGGCGACCGGGATGAACTGGGCCGGCGGGATGAAGCGGCCGTCCTCGCAGCGCCAGCGCAGAAGCGCCTCCAGGCCGATCAGCGCGCCGGTGTCCAGGTCCAGCTGCGGCTGGTAGACCAGGAAGAGCTGCCGGTGCTCGATGGCGGCGCGCAGATCCGACAGCAGCATGGCCCGTGCCCGCGCTTCGGCGCCCATGTGGTCGAGGTATTGCAGGTGCTGGCCACGGTGGTCTCGCTTGGCGCGCTTGAGGGCGATGGTGGCGTCCTTGACCAGATCGACGCCGCTGCCGCCGCCCTCACCCAGGCGCACCCAGCCGCAGGTGAGCGTGACCTTGTGCGGCACGGCCTCCACCGTCAGCGGCTGGCCCACGCAGTCCAGCAGGCGCTGCGGCGCCACCTGGCCCGCCGAGCCCAGTACGCCGAAGGTGTCTGCGCCGACGCGGGCCAGCAGCACTCCGGGCGGCAGGGTGTCGGCCAGGCGGGCAGCCACCACCTCCAGCAGGCGGTCGCCGAAGCGGTGGCCCATCACATCGTTGGTGGCGCTGAAGTCGTCGATGTCCACCAGCGCCAGGATGTGGCCGTGCAGGCCACGGCGCACGCATTCGTCCACCCTCTCGATGAAGCGGGCGCGGTTGGGCAGCGGCACCAGGGGGTCCTGGTACGCCCGGTCGTGCAGTCGCTCCAGCAGCCCGCGGCTGTGCAGCAGCAGGCCCAGGTTGTCGCAGACGGCATCGAGCAGGCGCCAGTCGGGCCGCGCGTCGGGGCTACGGGGCACGTCGAGCAGCACGGCCATGCCGCCGGTGCCGGCCCGGCCGATGAAGAGCACCGTGCGGCCGGCCGCATCCCGCGTGCTGGCGCCGCGCACCAGCGCGTCGGTCAGCAGGGCGCGCACCGGCGCCTCGGGCAACTGGGCCAGCGGCAGATCGCGCCATGCGGCGTAGCGGCCTCGGGCCATGAGCACCTGCGGTCCGCAGGCGTGGCCATCCGGCGCAGCGCAGACCAGCCCGTGGCAAGGCGCGTCCAGAAGCAGGGCAAGCTGATCCAGCGCACGCTGGGCGAAGACCCGCACATCGGTCTCGGCCAGCGCCCGTCTCACGGCGGCATGCACATCGGGAGACGGCTCGCCGTGTGCGCGCAGGTCCGCGCGGGCCGCCTTTGGCCGGCCAAGTACGAACGGTGACGTCATGCGCCAGGCGCCCCCACGGCAGAAGGAAGGGCAGGCGCTGCGTCGTCCGAACCCGCTGCCGGGACCCAGGGCGCGGCGCACGCCACCTGGTTGCGCCCGCCGCGCTTGGCCGCATAGAGCGCCTCATCCGCCTGCGCATAGGCCAGGTCGAAACCGGCGCCGCGCGGCATCCAGCTCAGCCCGAAGCTGGCCGTGATGCGGCTGCCGTCGGGCAGGCCGAAGTCGCGGCCTTCGATGGCGCGGCGCACCCGTTGCGCGAGCTGCGCGGCACGCTCCATCGCGCCGTCGGGCAGCACCACGGTGAATTCCTCGCCGCCCACGCGGCCGATCTGCGCACCGGGCGGCACGGCGTGCTGGAGGCAGTCCACGACGCCCAGGATCACCCGATCGCCGGTGGGGTGGCCGAAGCTGTCGTTCACGCGCTTGAAGTGGTCGATGTCCAGCACGACCAGCGCCACGTCATGGCTCAGGAAGTGCCGGTTGGCCAGCTCGATGATGGCGGCGCGGTTGAGCACGCCCGTGAGCGGGTCGTGCGTGGCGCGGTATTCCAGTTCGGCCGCGAGGTCCTGCAGGCGCTGGTTGAGGCGGGTCATCTCCAGCTCGGCACGGTCGCTGCGGCGCACCAGGCGACGGGTCTCGCGCAGCAGGCGGTCATAGCTGGCCAGCAGCTCGCCAAGGGCGGCGTGCGAGGCGGCGGCGTCGCCGGGGCCCGCGTCGTGCACCGCACGTGCGGCGGCCAACGCCTGGCGCTCGGCATCGAAGAGGTCGGGCGGCGTGGCCGCGACGTCATGCATGGGCGCTCGTCCGCGGCCGGGCTCAGCGCGCACCGACCGGCAGGCAGCGGAAGGCGATCGCCGGGAAGTCATCCGCGAGCTCCTGGCCGAATTCGAGGATGGTGTCGTCCTCCTCGTCGTAGTACCACGACAGCTGCACTTCGCTGCCCGTCTCTGCCGCGCCGTGCAGGGCTTCGATCAGGTTGAACAGCATCTTGGTGCTGGAGCTGTTGAAGTAGGCCAGCGCGATATGCACCTCGATGCGGGCCGGCGCGGCCTCGGCCAGGTAGGCGCGCAGGCGGGCCAGCACGTCGCCATAGAAGGCGGCCGCGTTCTCGGGATAGGACTCGCCGCGCAGGGCGAGCGAATGGCCATCGAAGCGGAAGTCCACCTCGGGCGATGTGGGCGTGGGGGCGATGTAGAGGTTGTCCATGCCGAAGGATTCGGGGAAAGGCTCGCGCGCGTGCGCGTCAGATGCAAGCCTTGAGATAGAAGACCGGCGCGCCACGCATGGCATCGGCCGCGTCGAAGTCGAAGTCCAGCGGCTCGCTGGCGTCGCGCGCCACCGTGAGCAGCCCCATGCCGGCGCCCTTGCTGCCTACGGGCGTCTCGTCGCGCAGGCTCTGCCGGTAGGCCTGCTTGATTTCGTCCAGCGTCATGGCGCGCAGCGCCTCGAGCTTGGCCCGCAGCTCACCGGCCACTTCGGGCTCGACCGGGTTGGCGCACAGCAGCAGGAAGCGGCCATCGACTTCGCGGCGGATGCACACCGAGCCATGGCGCAGTTCGCGGTCTTCCTGGTGCGGCGGCGTCAGGGCGTCGGCCGAGTAATGAATGATGTTCTGCGCCATCTCGACGAATGACGAGAACAGCTTGCGCCGCGTGGGCCCGGCCACGCCGGCCACTTCAAGCTGCAGCTTCACCGCCTCGGCCATGGCGCCGACGATGTGCTGCGAGAAGTAGCCCACGTAGTAGAAGATGACCTGGTGCTGGCGCGCCAGGTTGAAGAAGGTCCCGTACTTGTCGGCGATCGGGTCGGCGGGCATGGGTTTTCAGAGACGGAAGCAGAAGAAGGTGAGGTCGTCGCGGCGGTGGTGCTCGCCCTGCCAGTCGTGCAGGGCGGCTCCGATGGCGCGGTTGATGTCGGCGGGCGATGCGGTGTCCGGCTGGGTCTGCAGCAGTTCGCGCAGGCGGCGCTTGCCGAAGGCGATGGCACGCGGCCCGCCGATCTGGTCGATCAGGCCATCGGTGGTGGCGAAGACGAGACTGCCCGCAGGCAGTTGCAGCGTCTGGTTGGGCCAGACCTGGTCGAGCGGGCTGTCGACGTAGCCCACGCCGCGGCGATGGCCTTCCAGCAGTTCGACTTCACCCGCGCCGGGCCGGCGCACGAAGAGCGACAGGCGAGCACCCGCAAACACCAGCGTGCCCTCGGCGGGCTGCACCCACAGGCAGGCGGCATCGAGGCCGTCGTCGGAGCCGGGCGTCTCGTCCTGACCATCCATCTGTCCCAGCGCCTGCTTGATCCCGCGGTTGACGCTGGCCAGCAGCCCGCCCGGGTCGCGCGGACCCCGGCGCTCGATGGCCTGGCCCAGGCTGGCGGAGGCGATGAGCGTCATGAAGGCGCCAGGTACGCCGTGGCCGGTGCAGTCGGCCACCGCGGCGAACCAGCCCTCCGGCGTGCTGCAGGCGTGGAAGAAATCGCCGCCCACCACGTCGCGGGGCGCCCAGACCAGGTCGGCTTCTGGGCAGGCCCGCGCCAGCGCGTCGCGCGAGGGCCGCAGCATGGCCTGCTGGATCACGCTGGCGTACTCGATGCTGAGCATGATCTGGCGGTTGCGCGCGGCCTGCATCTCGGCCACGGCACGCATGAGCTGCAGCCCGCTGCCAACGCCGGCGAAGGCGCCGCCGCGCGTCACGATGAAGCCGTCGGCCAGCGCCTTCTCGCCGAACTCCACGGCGCGAAAAGTGAGCGTGTCGATGTCCAGTGCCTCGTCCACCACAAGCGGCTCCTTGTCCATGAAGGCGATGCAGCTCTTGCGGCCGTAAAGCTCCATGCGGAAGGGCTTGCTCATCTGCGACAGGAAGCTGTTGCGGTTGATGAGGCCGATGGGCCGGCCCTCTTCGACAACAGGCAGGCCATTGAGGTCGCGGTGGCGTGCGAAGACTTCCATGACCTTGTCATTGGTCTCGTCCACCGTCATGCAAGGCACCGGCACACACAGGTCGGCGGCGCTGGGCTGGCGGGAACGGGGGCGGAAGTCGCTGAGGTATTCGCTGGCGGCGGCCATGGGAGATGGCGCAGAGGTCGTGGACGGCAATGTAAGTAAACGTTAAACACTGCGTGTGACAGCGCTGTGACTGGATGGCAGCCCGCCCGTCTCGCCGGCCGCCCGGCGGGCGTCAGTCCGCGGCCGCGATCCGCCGCGCCACGTCGATGGTCCCGCGGTCGTGCAGCCACGGGCCGATCACCTGCACACCCAGCGGCAGCCCGCTCGCCCCCGTCATGACAGGCACGGCCGTGGCCGGCAGGCTGGCCAGCGAGGCGAGGCTGGCCCATGCGGCCTGGGCCTCGTAGGACGTGTCCGCGCCGTCGATGTGCAGCTGGCGCCGGGCCCAGTCGGCGTCGTCCTGGTGCGTGAAGGCGGCGCAGCCGAAGGCGGGCATCACGATGGCATCGACCCGTTCCAGCAACGCGAAGCACTGCGCCCGCAGCCGGCCGCGGTCGGCCACCAGGCGGATCCATTCGTGCGCGTTCAGGTCGCATTCGGCGCCGGGCTCGAAGGCGCCGAGCACGGTCATCACCCACTGCTGGTAGGCCCGGTGCAGCACCGCCAGGTCGGGCATGGCGCCGGGCGACAGATCTTCCGCACGCACGATGCGGGCACCCTGCGCCTGCAGGCGCCGCGCCGCCTCGGCCACCGCGCCGCGCACCTCGGCATCGGCCGGCGCGAGCGGATGGGCGTCCAGCACCAGCACCTGCCAGCGCGCGGGATCGGGCTGCCGCGGCGGCGGCAGTTGCAGCTGCCAGGCCTGGGCCATGGGCATCTCCGGGCCGGCGAGCACGTCCAGCGCCAGGAGCAGGTCGTCGGCATTGCGCGCCAGCGGGCCGATGACCGTGGGCAGGTCAGGCGGCGGCCCGAGCGTGTCGGGCGTGCCAGGGAAGGCCTGGCCGCGCATCGGCAGGATGCCGGTGCTGGGCTTGTGCGCCCACACGCCGCAGAAATGCGCGGGCACGCGCAGCGAGCCCATCAGGTCCGAGCCCAGTTCCAGCGCCACCAGGCCCGCCGCCAGCGCAGCTGCGCCGCCGCCCGAGGAGCCGCCCGGCGTGCGCGAGGCATCCAGCGGGTGCACCGTGCGGCCGTAAATCGGATTGGCCGTCTGCCAGTCGGCCAGTGCCACGGGCACATTGGTCTTGCCCAGGATGACGGCGCCCGCGGCCTTGAGCCGCTGCACCGCCGCCGCATCCGTCGCCGGTCGGAAGTCGCGAAACGGCGGCAGGCCCCAGCTGGTGGGCAAGCCGGCGATGTTGAAGGACTCCTTCACCGTCATCGGCACACCCAGCAGCGGCGGTCGCTCGCCCTGCGCGCGCCGGGCGTCCGCGGCCCGGGCCTGGTCGCGCGCGCGGTCGAAGTCGCGCAGCACGACGGCGTTGAGGGCGCCGTCCTTCGCCTCGATGGCGGCGATGGCCGCGTCGCAGAGTTCGAGCGCCGTGGCCTCGCCCGTGGTGACGGCGCGGGCGCAGGCGGTGGCGCCCTGGTGGATCAGTGTGACGAAGTCGGTCGGCTGGGGCATGACGGGCGAGGTCGGCGGCCGAGGCACGGCGCCGCTGCTGGGTGACGAGGACGCCGCCATTCTGGCGCGATGCACCCGGGCGCGGGCTGTCGGGCGCACCGGCATTCGTCCGGCGCCGGCGCAGGGGCGCGCCTCCTAGACTGGTGCGATCCGCCCTCTCGCCGCTACCTGTGCCTGCCCCTTCGTCCGCGACCGCCTTCATCGACTTCCTCGCCCCGGCCCATGAAGTGGCGCCGGCCCTGATCGGCGTCGAGGTGCTGGTGGACGGCGTCGGCGGCCGCATCGTCGAAACCGAGGCCTACGACCGCGAGGACCCGGCCTCGCACAGCCACCGCGGGCCCACGCCGCGCAATGCGGCCATGTTCGGGCCGCCGGGCCGGGCCTACGTCTACCGCTCCTACGGCATCCACTGGTGCCTGAACTTCGTGTGCGGCCCCGAGGGCCACGGCGCGGGCGTGCTGATCCGCGCGCTGGCGCCCACCGAGGGCCTGGCCCGCATGCGCGAGCGCCGCGGGGTGCAGGACGTGCGCCTGCTGGCCGCGGGCCCCGGGCGTGTGGCCCAGGCGCTGGGCGTGGACGCCAGCTTCAACCACCTGCGACTGGACGCCCCACCCTTCGAACTCCGCCCACGAGTCGCTGACGAGAACATTCAGGTGCAGACTGGCCCGCGCATCGGCATCACCCGCGCGGCGGACGTGCCCTGGCGCTTCGGCGAGGCGGCCTCGCCCTTCCTGAGCCGGCCCTTTCCGAGGCGATGAGGCCGGATGCAGAAAGGCCGCCCGGGTACGCGTGGAGGCCTTTCTGCAGGGGGCCCGGAGAGCGCTCAGCCCCGCCGCGCCGGCCACAGCCGCACGGCCAGCGTGGCCCCGGCGCTGGCCATTGCCAGCAGCACCACGCCGAACCAGCCCGCATGGGCCAGCACCTGGCTGCCGAGCGCGGCGCCGGCGGCCATGCCGATGAACATGCCGGTGAACAGCAACGCATTGAGCCGGCTGCGGGCGCCCGGGTCCAGGCTGTAGACCAGCGTCTGGTGCGCCACCAGCGTGGCCTGCACGCCGAAGTCGAAGCCGATGGCGGCCACCACCAGCAGGCCGATCTGCGCGGCGGGCGGAAGCAGGTCCTGCACCAGCAGCAGCGCGAAGGAGAGCAGCGCCAGCCCGGCGCCCAGTTGCGTCACCCGGTTGGGGCCGCGCCGGTCGGCCAGGCGACCGGCCAGCGGCGCGGCCAGCGCACCGGCGGCACCGGCCAGGCCGAAGGCGCCGGCCGCGGCGCTGCCCATCTGGAAGCGCTCGTGCAGCATCACCGCCAGCGTGGACCAGAAGGCGCTGAAGCCGATCGACAGCAGGCCCTGCGCCAGCGCCGCGCGGCGCAGCGGCCCGTAGCGCTTCCACAGATCCACCAGCGAGGCCATGAGCTGGCCGTAGCTCAGCTGCGTCGTCGGCACGAAGCGCGGCAGCCCGCGCCACAGGGCGATGCCGATCAGCGCGATGGAGCCGGCCGCGGCCAGGAAGACGGCGCGCCAGCCCCACTGCTGGCCGACCAGCCCGCTGGCCACGCGCGAGAGCAGGATGCCCAGCAGGAGCCCGGTCATCACGGTACCCACGGTGCGGCCGCGGTGCGCCTCCGGCGCCAGCGCGGCGGCGGCGGGCACGATGTCCTGCGCCAGCGTCGCCGTGAGGCCGATGGCCAGGCTGGCCACCAGCAGCGCGCCCAGGCCGGGCGCCAGCGCGCTGGCCAGCAGCGCCAGCATCAGCAGCACCACCTTGACCAGGATGATGCGGCGACGGTCGTAGCGGTCGCCCAGCGGAATCAGCAGCAGGATGCCCGCCGCATAGCCCAGCTGCGTCAGCGTGGGCACGAGGCCGGTATGGGCCGGGCTGGCGCCCAGGTCCGCGCCCAGGATGCCGAGCAGCGGCTGTGCGTAGTAGAGGGCGGCGGCGCCCAGGCCGGCGCCCGCAGCCAGCATCAGCACCAAGGGTCGCGACAGGTCGGGCTGGGCAGGCACGGGGGCGGGGCCGGCGGCAAGAGGAAGGGATGACATGGGGAACTCCTTGGCAGTCTGCGGCGCCGCCTCTCACGTCCAAGCAAGGTTGGCGCCGCCGAATTGGGTGCATTCTTTCAACGAATGACAAAAAGCTGTAGACGGCCGGATTGCAGATTGGCTATACGCTCAACGCATGAAAGACGCGCCTTTTGCGGTCGACCGCCTGGACCTGCTGCAGACCTTTGTGCGCATCGTGGACGCCGGCAGCCTCTCGGCCGCTGCCCAGCAGATGGGCAGCACCCAGCCCACCGTCAGCCGCCGCCTGCAGGCGCTGGAGCGCAGCCTGGGCCTGCGGCTGCTGCACCGCTCCACCCATGCCATGGCACTGACCGAGGACGGGGAGCGCTGCCTGGCCCAGGCGCGGGAGCTGCTGGAGCGCTGGGACAGCTTCGAGGCCGACGTGCGCGGCGCCCGCAACACGCCGCGCGGCCATTTGCGCGTGCTGGTGCCGCATGCCTTCGGGCAGGACCAGCTCATGGCGCCGCTGCTGGGCTTCCTGCAGGCCCATCCCGAGGTCAGCGTCGAATGGCTGCTGCACGACAGGCAGCCGGACTTCATCGCCGAGGGCATCGACTGCGCGATCCGCGTGGGCGCCGTGAGCGATCCCTCGGTGGTCGCCCAGCGCCTGACCGAGATCCAGCGCATCGTGGTGGCGCCGCCCGGCCTCTGGGGCGAGGGCCCACCGCCCGAGGCGCCGCAGCAGCTGGCCGCCCTGCCCTGGCTGGCGCTGCAGACCTTCTACCGCGACGAGGTCACGCTCGCGCACGAGGCCGACGGCAGGCGCGAGACCTTCGCCATCCGGCCCCGCCTCGCGACCGACAGCCTCTATGCCACCCGCCGCGCGGTGCTCGGCGGGGCCGGCGTCGCGCTGGTGTCGGCCTGGGCAGTGGCGCCGGATCTGGCCGAGGGCCGGCTGGTGCGCTTGGCGCCGCATTGGGTGGGCGATCCGTTGCCCATCTACCTGATGCATCCCTACGCGCGCCAGTACCCGCCGCGGCTGCGCGCCTTCACGGCGTGGATGCGCGAGCACATGCCGTCGCCCGAACACTTCTGACCGCACGCACCCCGCCGCCCGGCGCCCCCGCGCCACCCGGTCCGCGAGGCGCCTCCTTACCATCGGCCCCGCCATGTTCCGCCTGCCCCGCACCGCCACCGCGCCCTTCTGCCCCTCTGAAGTCAAGGGCAGCGTCACCGTCGACCCCGGCCAGCCCTTCCACAGGAAGCTGCTGAAGTTCGCCGGCCCCGGCCTGCTGGTGTCGGTGGGCTACATGGACCCGGGCAACTGGGCCACCGACATCGAGGCCGGCTCGCGCTTCGGCTATGGCCTGCTCTTCGTGGTGCTGCTGGCCAGCCTGGCGGCGATGCTGCTGCAGACCCTGTGCGTGCGCCTGGGCCTGGCCGGCGGGCTGGACCTGGCCCGCGCCTGCCGCCAGCGCTATGGCCCGCGCACCAACCGCTTTCTGTGGCTCGGCGCCGAGCTGGCCATCGTGGCCTGCGACCTGGCCGAGGTGCTGGGCAGCGCGCTGGCGCTGCACCTGCTGCTGGGCGTCTCCATTCCCGTGGGCATCGCCATCACGGCCTTCGACACGCTGCTGGTGCTGGGCCTGCAGGGCGCGGGCTTCCGCCGCGTCGAGGCCATCGTGCTCGGCCTGGTGCTGACCATCGCCGGCTGCTTCGCGGTCGAGCTGGCGATGGCCCAGCCCAACTGGTTCGGCGTGGCGATGGGCTTCGTGCCCAGCCTGGAGCGGCTGCAGCAGCCGGGCGCGCTGTACCTGGCCATCGGCATCGTGGGCGCGACGGTGATGCCGCACAACCTGTACCTGCATTCCTCCATCGTGCAGACCCGGCTGGTGGCGCGCACGCCCGCGGCCACGCGCGAGGCGGTGCGGCTGGGCACGATGGACGCCGTGCTCTCGCTCACGCTGGCGCTGTTCGTCAACGCGGCCATCCTGATCCTGGCGGCCAGCGCCTTCCACGGCGGCGGGCGCGCCCCGGTCACCGAGATCGAGGACGCCTACCGGCTCATCGAGCCGGTGGTGGGCGGCCTGGCGGCCACGCTCTTCGGCATCGCGCTGCTGGCCTCGGGCCAGAGCTCGACCTTCACCGGCACCATCGCCGGCCAGATCATCATGGAAGGCTTCCTGGACCTGAAGATCCCTTGCTGGCAGCGGCGGCTGGTCACCCGGGCACTGGCCATCGTGCCGGCCTTCGTGGGCGTGTGGTGGTTCGGCGATGGCGGCGTGGGCAAGATGCTGGTGCTGAGCCAGGTGGTGCTGAGCTTCCAGCTGCCCTTCGCCATCTGGCCGCTGGTGCGCTTCACCAGCGACCGCGATCTGATGGGCGAGTTCGCCAGCGGGCCGTTGATGAAGGCCGCGGCCTGGGGGTTGTTCGCGGTGATCGGCGCGGCCAATGTGTGGCTGGTCTGGACGGTCGCGACGGGGCAAGGCTGAGGTCGCAATCCTCGCGCCGGCCGAGGCCTTCCGAGACAGCGGCGGGACCGGCGGGCTACCCTCGGGCGCATGTTCATCGTCACCCTCACCTACATCCGCCCCGTCGAAGAGATCGACGCCCACATGGAGGCCCACGTCGCCTGGCTGCGCCGCCATTACGACAGCAGCCTGTTCGTCGCCTCCGGCCGGCAGGTGCCGCGCGTGGGCGGCGTGATCCTGGCCCGCTCGGGCGACCGCGCCGCCCTGGAGGCCGTGCTGGCCGAAGACCCCTTCGCGCAGCACAAGCTGGCTCGCATCGACATCGTCGAGTTCACGCCCAGCATGACCGCGCCGGGCGCCGAGGCGCTCAAGTCGATATGAGCGAGCGCCCTGCCGCGCCACCGCGGTCGGCCGCTGGCGCGGCGCTGAAGCGCGCCTTGCTGCTACTCGTGGCCACCGCGGTGCTGGCCGGCTGCTGGCTGGTGCCGCTGGAGCCCCTGGCCCGCGAGCAGCTGCGCGCCGGCCTGCAGCGCTCGCTCACCGCCTTCGCCGCAGCGCGGGCGCTGGGCGCCGTGCTGTCGGTGGCGCAGGGCACGCAGCTGGACGTCAAGCCCGCCGGCGTCGGCCTGAGCCTGGCCCCAGGCCAGGCCCTCAAGCCGCTCAACGAGCTGGTGGACCGCTTCGCCGCGGTGATGCTGGCCGCCAGCGTGGCCTTCGGCATCCAGCTGCTGATGCTGGGCATCGGCGGGCATGTGGCGGTGTCGGTGGCGCTGACGGCGGTGCTGCTGGCCTGGCTGGTGCTGCGCTGGCGGGCGGACTCGGCCGCCGCCAGCGCGGAAAGGGCAGCCGTCGGCGCCGATGCCCCAGGCGCGAGAAAGGACGCCGCGGCGGCACGCGCCCTGCGCTGGCTGTCGCCGGTCTTCGCCGGCCTGCTGCTGGTGCGCTTCGCGGTGCCGGCCGTGGGCCTGGCCAACGAGGGCGTCTACCGGGCCGTGATGGCGGGCGAATACCAGTCGGCCCTGGCGGTGATCGAGGCCTCGCCCGAGCAGGTGGTGGGCCGCACCCAGCCGGCCGCACCGGCCGAAGAGGGGCTGCTGGAGCGCCTCAAGCGATGGTCCGAGCGCGCCACCGACCTGCGCGCCGGCTACGAGGCGATCCTGCAGGCGGCCGGCGAATGGACCCGCACCATGGTTCGGCTGATCGCCGTGTTCGTCGTGCAGACCGTGCTGCTGCCGCTGGGCTTCCTGTGGCTGATGTGGCGGCTGTCGCGCGCCATCGCCGGCAGCGCCGCCCTGCGGTGAAGCCTGCGCACCGCAGGCCCCTCACCCTCAGCCCTCCGCGTCCACCGCCGCTTCGCGCCGCCCGTCCGGATAGCGCGCGAAGCGCTCCGGCGCGGCGCCATGCACCGGCGCCCCGTCCGGCCAGGGCCAGCCGCCGAACTGCGTGCGGCGGTAGTCCTGCATGGCCTGCATGATCTCGGCCTGCGAGTTCATGACGAAGGGGCCGTGCTGCGCCACCGGTTCGGCGATGGGCCGGCCCTGCAGCAGCAGGAATTCGCACACCTCGTCACCGGCCGCCAGGGCCACGTCGGCATCGGCCCGCAGCTCGATGGCCGCCGGCCCCTGCACCGACTGGCCGCCCACCGTGGCCGATGCGCCCTTGAAGAAGTACAGCACCCGATGGGTGCCCTGGCCCCGCGCGGCCGGAAGTGTCCAGCGCGCGCCGGCCTCCAGGCGCACGGTCCAGATGGCCACGTCGGCATCGGCCTGCGCAGCCCAGGAATCCGGCGGCGGCGCCAGGGGCGCGTCGGCGCCGTCCAGGCGGCCGGCCACCACGGTCACGTCCACGCCCTCGGCTCGCCAGTGCGGCACCTGGCCCGACCAGAACATGGTGAAGTGCGGATCGACCATCTTGCGCGCCGCCGGCAGGTTCAGCCAGATCTGAAACAGCTCCAGCGGGTTGTCCGCGTCCTCGCGCAATAGTGGGAACATCTCCGAATGCACGATGCCGCGGCCGGCCGTCACCCACTGCACATCGCCGCCGCCGAAGCGGGCCGCAGCGCCCAGCGAGTCCGAATGGTCGATCAGCCCGCGGCGCACCAGCGTCACGGTCTCGAAGCCGCGGTGCGGATGGGCCGGGAAGCCGGGCACGGATTCGCCGTGGTACATGCTCCAGCCGTCCTTGCGGCTGAAGTCGGCGCCGATCTCGCGGTCGGCCAGCGAGGCGGCCGGCGCCATGCGGCCATCGCCGCGCGGATAGCCGTCGTCGTGGTACGCGCAGAAGAGGAAGGGGTCCACCGTCGGCCAGGGAAAGCCCAGCGGGTGCACGCCCAGGACGGCGGAGGGAAGGGTGTTGCTCATGGAAAAATTCTCTCGGGCGAGGGGCCGGCGGCCCCGAAGGCCGAAGATGCGGCCGGCGCCTCGATTGTGGAAGACCCCGCCCACGCGACAGCCCGGACCATGGGTGCAACAGTGGATTCGTCGGCACGCCCAGGCGGCCGGCGCTACCATCGCCCGTCGTCACACACGCGGGCATCGGCCCTCACGAGGCCACCGCAGGAGCGTTGAATGAGCCAAGACAAGCAGGATCCGACGACGGCGCAGGCGGTCGAAGCGCTGGAGCGCACCATCGACCAGGCCAAGGCAGTGGCCGCCGAGATCCGTCAGGCGGCGGACAACCTGGCCGTCGTCAATACAGTGCTCGAGGAGGCGCTCCCCGAGCATGTGCAGGTGGGCGAGGTGGCCCAGGCGCTGGACCAGTCGGGCCAGGTCGAAGCGCAGATCAACCGCTCGGCCGAGGTGCTCGACGCCCTCGAGACCGCCCAGTCCGAACTGGAAAAGAAAGCCGCCCAGTACTGACTTCCACCGCCTCCTGTAGGCCACGTCTTACAGGAAGGCTGGCCTCGCGCGGCCAAGCCGCCGCCTGACGCACCCTTAAGCTGCCCGCTCACGTCCGCGCCACCTCATGGCTGCCCCCCGCATCTTTATCGTCGAAGACAACCCCACCATCCGGGACAGCCTCATCCCCACGCTCGAAGACCTTACCGACGCCGAGATCGTCGGGATGGCCGAAGGCGAGGACGAGGCGGTCCGGTGGATGCAGGCGCATTCCGATGCGTGGGACTTGGCGATCGTCGATCTCTTCCTGCGTCAGGGCTCCGGCCTTGGCGTGCTGCGGCGGCTGCGCAATGGCGGCGCCCGGCAGCGGATGGTGGTACTGACCAACTACGCCACGGCCGACATGCGCCGCCGCTGCAGCGACGCAGGTGCCGATCGCGTGTTCGACAAGTCGAACGACCTGGACGCCTTTTTCGACTACTGCAACGCGAGCCCCATGCGCTGAGTGCGTGCAACCGCGCAGGAGCGCGCGGGGCATCGGGCACCGCCCATCAATGGCGCTGGACAAGCGGACCTGACTCCCGCTACACCCCTGGGATGTCCTCTGCTGCCGCCTCCTCCGCCGTGCTTCCTTCCACGCTGCCGACCGAACTCTGGCAGTTGGGCGCCGCCCAGACCGCTGCCCTGGTTGCGAGCCGTCGCATCTCTGCCACCGAGGCCGCGCAGGCCGCCCTGGCGCGGCTTGACGCGGTCAACCCGGCCATCAATGCCGTGGTCGACCACCGGCCCGAAGAAGCGCTGCGCCGTGCCGCCGGGATCGACGCGGCCCTGGCCCGCGGCGAGGCCGTGGGGCCGCTCGCCGGGGTGCCGGTCACCCTCAAGGTCAACGTCGACCAGGCCGGCTTCGCCACCACCAACGGCGTGCGCCTGCAGAAGGACCTGATCGCCGAACACAACAGCCCGGTGGTGGACAGTCTGCTGGCGGCCGGCGCGGTGCTCATCGGGCGCACCAACACGCCCGCCTTCAGCTACCGCTGGTTCACCGGCAACCAGTTGCACGGCGTGACGCGCAATCCGCGCAACCCGGCGCTGACGCCCGGCGGCTCCTCTGGCGGCGCGGCTGCGGCGGTGGCCTCGGGCATCGGCGCCATCGGCCATGGCACGGACATCGCCGGCTCGATCCGCTACCCGGCCTATGCCTGCGGCGTGCACGGCCTGCGACCCAGCTTCGGCCGCGTGGCCGCGTGGAATGCCTCCAGCCCCGAGCGCACCATCGGCGGCCAGCTCACCGCCGTCTCCGGTCCCATCGCCCGGCATGTGCAGGATCTGCGGCTCGCCCTGGCCGCCATGGCCCGTCCGGATGCGCGCGACCCATGGTCGGTGCCGGCACCCCTGCTCGGCCCCGAGGTCCCGCGGCGGGCCGCGCTGTGTGTGCGGCCCGATGGCCTGGCCACCACGGCCCCCGTCGAGTCGGCGCTGCACGACGCCGCCCGGCGGCTGCGCGACGCCGGCTGGCAGGTGGACGAGGTGGAGGCGCTGCCGCCGCTCAGGGCTGCCGCCGACGACCAGACGCTGCTGTGGGTTGGCGATGGCTACGAGGCCCAGCTGCGCACGGCCGAGCGAGAGGGCGATCCGGCGGCGCTGGTGGTGCTGCGCGGCCAGGCCGAGGTGGCCGCACGCATGGACAGCGCCGCGCTGTCGGCCATCCTGGTGCGGCGCGCGACCCTCACGCGCCAATGGCAACGCTTCCTGCACGAGCGCTACCCGCTGGTGCTGCTGCCGGTGTCGGCCGAGCTGCCCTTCCCGGTCGACCTGGACCTTCAGGGCCCCGACGGCTATGCCCGCGTCTGGGCTGCGCAGATGACCCAGATCGCGCTGCCTTTCATGGGCCTGCCGGGCCTGACGGTGAGCACCGGCATGGCCGAAGGTGAGCACGGGCCCGCGCCCGTGGGCGTGCAACTCGTGGCGGCACGCTTTCGCGAAGACCTCTGCCTCGAAGCCGCCGAAGCCATCGAGGCGCGCGGCGTGCCGCCGTCGCCCGTGACGCCCGGCGGCGCCTTCAGCGCTCAGTGATGGTGGCCGCCGTCGCCGTGCACGTGACGGTGGGCGACTTCTTCACCGGTGGCGGCACGCACGGCCACGACGTTCAGCTGGATGCGCAGGCTGCGGCCGGCCAGGGGATGGTTGCCGTCCAGCAGCACCTGCGGCCCCTTGATCTTGACGACGTTGAACACATGCGGCTCGCCGTTGTCGAGCTGGCCGCGCAGCTGGCCGCCGACTTTCACGCCCGGCGGGAATTCGCTCTTGGGAATGGTGCGCAGAAGGCTGTCGTCGCGCGAGCCGAAGGCCTGCTCGGGCGACAGGTTCAGCGTGGCCTGGTGGCCGGCCGTCTGCCCGTCCAGCGCGGACTCGATGGCCGGCAGGATGTTGTCGTAGCCGCCGTGCAGGTACACGACCGGCTCCTTGGGACTGTCGAGCAGCTGGCCGTTCTGGGCGTCCGCGATGCGCAGGCGCAGGGTGACGACGGTGTCTTGGGTGATCTGCATGAGTAGAAGGGCTTGGGGCCGCGAAGGGCCTGCTGATGAGGGGCGCTGCCGGTCGCACGCTGCGAGGGATGCGGGGGCCGGCCTGGAGGCGACGGAGCTCGCCCAGGGCCACCGATTGTGCGTGAACGCTTCGGGAAGGCGAGCGCTGCGGGGTTTGCGCTGCGTCGTCGTTGGCCTACCTGCGGTGGCGCCGACGGCGCATCGGTGGGACGCGGACGGCACTTGAGCATGCATGCTTCCTCTCGCCGCCGCTTTCACGTTCCCGCCCTCAGGAGCGAACATGCACGACCCGGAATCCGCTTCCGCCGAGCCCCCTGCGTCCCCTTCCCGGCCTGCCCTGGCGCAGCTGGAGGCCACGCGCGAAGCCCTGCAGACGCAGGTGAACCAGCTGGAGCGCCAACTGGCGCGTCTGAGCCACGACCTACGCAACCCGCTGGGCGCCATCCGGCTGGGCACCGAGCTGTTGCGCCGGGGTGTACTCGATCCTCAGCAGCGGCAGGTGCTCGACCACATCGACAGCGCAGGCGAGCGCGCGCAGCAACTCATCGACCAGCGCATCGCCGAAGCCCAGACCGCCACCCGCGGCGACGAGCGGCCGCGTCCGGTTGCCCTCCACGCCTTGGTGGCCCAGTGCGTCGAGACGCTGGCGCAGGCTTTTCCAGGCCATGCCTTGGAGCATGACCGGCTGGGCGAAGGCCATTGCCAGGCCGATCCCGACCGCCTGGCCCAACTGGTGGGCCGCATGGTGGCCGAGGCGGCGGCCGTGGCGACGCCCGGCAGCGGCCTGATCGTCGCCTCCATCGTGGAGCCTGAGCGCTTCCGCATCGCGGTGCACGCGCCGACGCCCCCGGAAGGCGAAGTCCAGGACGGCGGTGGCGAGGATCGACTGCGTGACGCGGTGCGTGCCCAAGGTGGCCGGCTGGAGGTCATGCGCCAGACGGCGCCCTCGGGCCGCACCCTGGTGGCGAGTTTTGCCCGTGGCGCGCCGATGGCCACCTGAGCCCACTTTCCCCAACCATCTGGAGGCCCCATGCCCGACGACCACACCCTCATCGCCCCCGCCGGCAACGACCCCGACCGCATCGACCTGCAATCCGAGGGCTCCGTGGCCGAATGGGCACGCCGCATGGACATCGACGAGGCCACGCTGCGGGCGGCCGTGGCCGCCGTCGGCGACCGGGCCACGGACGTGGCCCGCCATCTGGGGGGCGACGGTGGCGATACCGCCGGCGGCCCGCCCGCCTGAGCCGGGCGGCAATCGCAGTTGGCCTACCCGCAATGCGCCCCTTGACGCATGGCGGTGATGCGCCCGACGTCCCACACTCGCCGCAAACGTGCGCCGTCGTACGCGTCTCCAGGAAGCCGCCGCCATGACCTTCAAGGAACTCTTTTCGCTCTGCAAGAAAGCTGTCGTCGCCTGGAGCGATGACTTCGCCCCCAGCATGGGGGCGGCCATCAGCTACTACACCCTGTTCTCGCTGGCACCGCTGCTGGTGATCGTGATCGCCATCGCCGGTGCTCTGTTCGGACGCGAGGCGGTACAGGGTGAGATCGTCGGGCAGCTCTCGGGCCTGATCGGGCGCGAGGCGGCCATCGCGGTGCAGGGACTGATCCGCAGTGCCAGCGAGCCGGGCAAAGGCTTGGTGGCAGGCCTGATCGGTGCGGGTGTGCTCGTGATCGGTGCCACCACCGTCTTCGCCGAACTGCAGAGCGCGCTGGACCGCATCTGGCACGTTCCGCAGTCGGCCAAGCCCCAGGGGGTGTGGTCGGTGCTGCGGGCACGGGTGCTGTCCTTCGGGCTGATCCTGGGACTGGCCTTTCTGCTGATGGTGTCGCTGCTGGTCTCTGCGTTTCTCGCGGCGATGGGCAGCTGGGTCGGCGCATTGCTCCCGGGCTGGGAGCTGTTGCTTCAGCTGCTCAACATCGTGATCTCGTTCTCGATCATGACGCTGCTGTTCGCCATGATCTACAAGTTCATGCCCACCACGCGCATCGCCTGGCGCGACGTATGGGTGGGCGCGGCGGTGACGTCGATGCTCTTCCAGGTGGGCAAGACGGCCATCGCGCTGTACCTGGGCCGCAGCAGCATGACGGAATCCTTCGCTGCAGCCGGCTCGCTGGTCGTGCTGCTGGTGTGGGTGTATTACGCAGCGCAGATCTTCCTGCTGGGAGCGGAGTTCACCAAGGTCTATGCGCTGGAACATGGTTCGGTGGCAGACGCACGGGTGGCGGCCAGCACGGCCAACCCGCCCGAGGTCCCGACGAAGTCGGAAACCGGACAGCCGGATGCCGAAGTCGCGCCGGTCGTCCCGCAAGCCACTGCACTGGTGCAGACCGGCGAGGCCCAGGCCGAGGTGGACCGTCGCCTGCAGGGCGCCACGCGCGACCTCGCGCGGCAGCTCCTGTTGCTGGGCGGCGCCACGGTCCTGAGCGTCGCCGCGTCGCAATGGCAGAAGCGCCTTGCCAAGAAGAACAAGCTGCGGCGCAAGAGCTTCAGCCGCCGCAGTGCGGCGCGCGGCAGGACCGCCTGAAGAACCCACTGACAGTGGGCTGAACAAGACTGACCGCTGGCTGAGTGAACAGGTCTTTACATCCGCCGGGTCGGCCATCGCGCCGGCCCGCTGCGTTGAAGCTGGACATCGCCCTCCGGGCATTTCCCGCACAACGCCATGAAGAAACTTGCTTGTCTGCGTCTTGGTCCAGCGCACTTTTGGGCGCTTGCCGCCCTTCCCGCCGCCCTGTTGACCGGCTGCGTGATCGCCCCCGAGCCGGTCCACGTGGTGCCTCGCCCGATGGTGATCACGCCACCGGTCTACACACCCCCGCCCGCGGTGGTCTATGTGGCTCCCACCTACGCCGTGCCGGCACCCGGCTACACGTGGCACTACCACCCGCGCTTCGGGTGGGGCTGGTATCACCCCGTGTATGGCTGGCATCGCGGATGGCGCTGACCGGCGCCGCGTGTCCGCACCCGGACACTGCGGCGGCCCGCCGGCACCGACGGCTCACACCTGCTCGACCGTCACGCGCATCTCCTTGACCTCGACTTCGCCGTAGTTGGAGATGAAGGCCACATCCGCGGCGTCGCGGCCGTAGCCCACCACCAGGCGCCCACCGCGCGGCTCGGCCTGGGTGGCGTCGAAGGTGTACCAGCGGTCACCGATGAAGGCCTCGAACCAGGCGTGCATGTCCATGGGGTCGAGCTTGTGGAGGTAGCCCACCACCTGTCGCGCCGGGATCTGCAACGACCGCACGAGTGCGATGCCCACATGCGAGAAGTCGCGGCACACGCCCTTGCCCAGGTTGAGCGTGCCCAGTGCATCGGTGCTGGCGTCGCTCACGCCGTACTCGTAGGTGATGTGCTCGTGGATCCAGCGGCGGATGGCTTCCACCTGCGCATAGCCGGCCGTCAGGTCACCGACGATCTCCCGTGCCCGGCCTCCCAGCCGGTCGGAGGGACAGTAGCGGCTGGGCAGCAGGTACATCAGGGTCGAGTCGGGCAACTGGTCGACGGGCGTCACGGGTGCAGCGGGCTCCACGGCCAGCGCTTCCTCGGTCTCCATCTCCACCTGGACCTCGATCTCCATCCCCCCGGCCGGTACGACGAAGCGCTGCCCCAGGTTGCCATAGGGATCGACGTACTCGACCGTCGGCACCCAGGGCCGCAGGTGGTAGTGCTCGCTGACCACCCACTGCGCCAGCCCACTGCGCGGGCGCAGCATGGCGACGACGGGACAAGGCTGCTGGCAATCCAGCTTCAGGAAGTTGGTGGCTTTGAGGCGCATGGGAAGGCTCGGCTCGAACGACGGGGACAATGACACACAGGCCTGCCACCATCGGCAGGCGGCGGCATTCTGGACAGCGAGGAGCACCCTGCCTGTCGGCCGAAGGCCCGTGCCGATGGGCGCCGACGTCGCCGCCTCGCGCCTTCCTGAGCAAGCATCCATGGAAACCGAATTCAAGTTCCACATTCCCACCGGGCGGCTGGCCGGGGTCGAGGACGAACTGCGCCAGGGCGTCGTGCAGCGCACCCGCATGCAGGCGCGCTACTTCGACACACCGACCGGCGCCCTGGCCGCTGCGGGCATGGCGCTGCGCCTGCGCAAGGAAGGCCGGCGCTGGGTGCAGACGGTCAAGGCTGCAGGGCATGGGCTGCTGCAGCGGCTGGAACACAACGCCGACCTGGGCGCCGCCCGCGCGGCCGACCTGCGGCGCCCCGACCTGCTGCGCCACCGCGACACCCCTGTGGGCGAGCGCCTGCTGCAGGTGCTGCAGGCGGCGGGCGAAGAGCTGGTCGAAACCTATGCCACCGACATCTGGCGCCTGACGCGCGAGATCCACCATGCGGGCGCGCGGGTCGAGCTGGCACTGGACGTGGGCAAGATCGTCGCGCAGTCGCCCCCCGGCGGTCCCCTGCGCGTGGCGCCCGTGTGCGAGCTCGAGCTGGAGCTGCTGCAGGGGCCGCTGGGGGGCCTGGTGGAACTGTCGGCCCGTTGGGCGCAGCGCCACGGCCTGTGGCTGGGCACCGTCTCCAAGGCTGAGCGCGGGGAGCGGCTGATGAAGGGCATCTCGCAGGTGCCGGCCATCAAGGCCGAGGCGCCACGCTTCGGCGACAGCCCCGCGCCCGATGGCGCGGTGCTGCAGCGGCTGGTGATTGCCGCCTGCCTCGCCCAGGTCCTGCCCAACGCCAGCGAGATCGCGGAAGGCAGCGAGGACGCCGAACAGATCCACCAGCTGCGCATCGGCCTGCGCCGCCTGCGCACGGCGCTGCGCGAGCTTGGCCCGCTGGCGCCGGGCCTGGACCCGGCGTGGGATGCGCCGATCACGCGGACCTTCGGCGCGCTGGGCGCCCAGCGCGACCGCGCACAGGTGCTGGCCGAGTCGCGTCGCTGGATGGAGGACGCCGACGCGCCGACGCTGACCCTGCCCGCGGCCGCCGACGTGCCGACGCCTACAGCGGCGGTGCGCGATCCTGGCTTCCAGGCCGTGCTGGTCGCCCTCGCCGGCCGCGCTGCCGAGGACCCGGCCGAGCCCCTGGCCGCGGGACCAGCCGCCGCTGCCACGCTGGATGCGGATGCCACGCTGGCCCACCTGCGTGAGCGACTGCGCCGGCTGCACCGTCGGTCGCTGCGCGACGCCGAGCGCTTCGACCAGCTGGACGACCGCCAGCGTCATCGCATCCGCAAGCGGCTCAAGCGGCTGCGCTACCTGGCCGAGTTCGTCGCGCCCCTGCTGGGTGACAGCCGCACGGCCCGCTACCTCGACCAGTTGCGCCCCGCGCAGGACGCTCTGGGCCTGTTCAACGACCAGGTGACGGCGCGTCGCCTGTACGAGCAGGCGGCGCAACAGGATGCCCATGCCTGGTTCGCCATCGGCTGGCTGGCCGCACGGCAGCCCCGCACCGCGAAGAAGGCCGGCAAGGCGCTGCGCCGGCTCGCGGATGCACCGAAGTTCTGGAAGGGACGCCGCAAGGGCTGAGAGCTTGGAGCGCCCGACGGCCGCGGCCTCTCTCCCCTCGCGGGAAGGGGTTGGGAAGAGGGAGAGCCGCCCGCGAAGCGCCGCCCTCACCCCTCCCGCGGGGGCTGCGGCAGCACACGGTAGGCCAGCGCCCCTGCCGCCAGCATCAGCGCGATGGCGCCGAACACCGCCTGGAAGGGCTCGATGCCCCGCGCCTGCGCCGCGGTGGCGATGGCGCCCGTCACCCACTGCATCAGCGCCACGCCCAGGAACATCGCCATGGTGAACAGCGCCATGGCCCGGCCCGTGACGGCCATCGGGTAGGCGCCTTTCACGTCCGGGTACTGCAGCACCATGTAGCCCGAGAGCAGGCCGATGGCGAGCGCCAGGGCGATGTCCGCGCCGGCGTGCGCGTCGAAGGCCAGCACGGCGAAAAGCCCGGCACAGACCACGGTGAAGCCCACCAGCCAGCGTCGGCGGCGCCCCGGACCGGGATCGATGCGGCCGAACAGCGGCGGCCCGGCGATGGCGATCAGGGTCATGAACAGCGCCACGTTGCCGCTGGCCACGAGCGAGAAGCCATGGCGCTGCATCAGCATGGGCCCCAGCCAGAGCCCGCGCAGCGCCACGAAGGAGGCATAGGTGACCAGCGCAAGTGCCAGGATGCCCCAGGTGTGTGGCAAGAGCAGCAGGCTGGCGAAGGTGCGCACGGCACTGCCCAGCGATTCGCGGGGGGCGCTGGACGCGGGCGGGGCCGGCTCGTGCACCACGGCCGCGATCGCCCCCCAGGCCAGCAGTGAAGCCGCCGCCAGCACCCAGAAGCCCATGCGCCAGGAACTGGCCTCGATCAGCCAGGCCAGCGGCGTGCTGGTGACCAGCATGCCGCAGCTGCCCAGGCCCAGGATGGCGCCCGACACCGCCGCAAAGCGCTCCGGCGCGAAGTGCCGTGCGATGAAGACCGTGCACACGAGGAAGGCCGGTGCGCAGCCGATGCCGATCAGCACCTGCCCCACCACCAGCACGCCGAAGCTGGGCGCCAGCGCCGACAGCACCGCCCCGCCGATGGCCAGCGGAAAGGCCACCAGCACGGTGCGCCGCACGCCCTGCAGGTCGATGCCGATGCCCATCAGGAGCTGCAGCGCGCCGAAGGCGAAGTGGAAGGCGCCGGCGAACAGGCCCAGGGCCTGCGGGCTGAGGTGGAAGTCGGCCGCCAGCGGCGCCGCCATGATGGCGGCCACGGTGCGGAAGGCCTGGCTGAGCGCGAAGCCGGTGCTCAGCATCAGCAGCATGGTCCAGGCGCTGCGGCTCGGAGAGCGGGTGGCGGAAGTTGAACGGCGCGCCGGGTCGGCAGCGCTGGAGGAAGGCGGCGGGGTCATGGGCGGCGCGGCGCCCATCGGATCCGGGCGCGTTCTGGTGGTGTCTCCAGCGCTGGAGCCTAACTTGAAAGCATCCAGTGCGTGTGGCACCTGGTGGCCAACGCGACGAGCCGGCCCGGGATGCGCACCGCGGGCCTTCAGTCCGGCTGCGGCCCCGGTTCGGGCCAGCCCCAGCCCAGCAGTTCGGCCAGCCGCTGAACCGCCCAGCCGGCTTCAGCGGCACTCAGGCCCGAATCGGCATTGCGCAGGCCGGCGAGGCAGCGCTGCAGCACTTCCTGGTCGCTCACCGTGCCGCTCTGCGACAGGCCCAGCGCCTGGCCGGTGAGCAACTGCGCCAGGTCCTCGCACAGCTCATAGCGCTGGCGCACCACGGCCAACGGCTCGCGCAGGCGTTGGCGGGCGTCGGCATACAGCGCGAGGAAGGAGGAAGGGATCTCGGTCTGCTGGTCTTCGCCGTCCATGGGCACAAACAAGAAAGGGCCTCCTGCGAGACCCTGGGTCGTGAAAAAGCGGGACTTCTCGGAAGTCCCGTTGGCGGAACCCGGCCCATGCGGCACGGAGGCACCGCATGGTGGCCGGATCGATCAGCGGCGAGAGCCTTCGGGCGGCGGACCCCGGCGCTCGAGGTGGCGGAAGGTGATGCGGCCCTTGCTCAGGTCGTAGGGCGACATCTCGAGCGACACCTTGTCGCCCAGGATGATGCGGATGTGGTTCTTGCGCACCTTGCCGCCGCTGTACGCGATGACCTGGTGGCCGTTTTCCAGCGTCACGCGGTAGCGCGAGTCGGGCAGCACTTCGGTGACCGCCCCTTGCATTTCAATCAGCTCTTCCTTCGCCATGTCGTGTGTCCTCTAGCAGGCAGGACGCCGGTACGCACACCGGCTGCCACCGCCGGCGCCCGAGCCTGTGTACGTGGAAAAGGCGGGCGCGAAACTGTCAGGGAGGGACCGCGGCGACCACAAACGGATCGCCACGATCTCAACGCTTGAACGTCGCCACGCGCAGACAGACCGCGCGGAGCAAAACCGCGGGATTGTAGCGGCGCGGCACGCTCCTTGCGGCTCGGACGGCTGCGGACGCGCCCTCGGCCGACACGCCCCGACGCAGGCAGCGCGCACCATCGAGCCATGTCCACAGCCTCTCGGTTGCCGCCTGCGGGTGGCGCGGCGCCGGTCTCTGCCCGCCTCAAGATCGGCCTGTCGGCCTGCTTCCAGCATGCCGACCCGGGCCGGTCGCTGTTCACCAACAAGACGCTTCAGTATGTGGAGCAGTCCATCTGCCACTGGCTGATGTCGGCCGGCGCCATGGTGGTGATGGTGCCCTGCCCGACGGGCGACACGGCGCGCGGCGACACCAGCCTGGCCCACTACGCCGAGTGGCTGGACGGCGTGGTGATGCACGGCGGCGCCGACGTGTGGCCGGGCAGCTACGGCGAGGAGCCGCTGAAGGAAGCCTGGATCGGCGACCGGATCCGCGACCTGTACGACCTGGCGCTGGTGGAGGCCTTCGAGCAGGCCGGCAAGCCGATCTTCGGCGTCTGCCGCGGCCTGCAGCTGATCAATGTGGCCTTCGGCGGCTCGCTCTACCAGGACATCGAGGAGCAGCACGGTCATCCCGAGACGCTGCGCCACCGCGACCCGGTGGCCTATGACCAGAACTTCCACGGGATCGAGATCGTGCCCGGCACCCGGCTGGCGCAGATGTACCCGGGGGTGGCGCAGGCGCGGGTCAACAGCATCCACCACCAGGGCATCAAGAAGCTGGCGTCGGGCTTCGAGGTGGAGGCCTGGAGCCTGCCCGACCGCGTGCCCGAAGCCATCCGACGCCGGCCCGACCAGGGCAGCCACAGCTACATCGCGGCCACGCAGTGGCATCCGGAGTTCCACAAGTACGGCACCACCGACACGATCAACGACACGCCGATCCTGCATGACTTCCTCTGGGCCTGTGCCACTGCACGGGTGCAGCCGCGTCGGGCGCTGCGGCAGATGCCGGGGCGCATCCGTGACCGGGCGTCGCGGATGTTGCGGCAGGCGTTGTTGCGGCGGGGCTGAGGGCCGGGTTCGCTGGTCAGGAATGGGCGGCGCCTCATCCGGCTTCGGCTTCAGCGCGGGGGCGAAAAGCGGGGGCGCTAACCCGGCAGAGAACGCCGGCATGCGCGCTCCCGGTGCACGCTCGCGCCGACCGACTTGTTGCGCATAACGGGTGCTCGCTCTCTACCGACGTGCTTCGGGCACTGCACGGCGCCGCGAATGGCACCTCCGCACGCACACCGGCGTCCTCTGCCTGGACGATGCTGGCGAACCCTTCCCTTTTCAGGCCGTGAGACCTTGGGACCTTGGGACCTTGGGCCGGGGTGCCGTGGGCCGCAGGGCCGCGATTCCTGGGGGTACTAATGCGGGGCAAGCCGACCCTTGACCGTTCGAGCTGAGCCTGTCGAAGCCGCGCGCGTCAGGGTTGTAATGACGCGGGCCAGGACGACAGGGCCTTTGCGCTGAGCGCCGCCTTGCCCTTCGACAGGCTCAGGGCGACCGGATTTCAGCACCCGGCGGCCAAATCCAGCCGTTCGGGCGCAGCGTCCAGGCGGAGGATGACGGTGTGCGTGCGGAGGTGCCATTCGCGGCGCCGTGCAGTGCCCGAAGCACGTCGGTAGAGAGCGGGCACCCGTGTCGTGCGACAAGCCGGTCGGCGCGAGCGTGCACCGGGAGCGCGCATGCCGGCATCCTCTGACGGGTTAGTGCCAACCGGTGTCGCAACCCCAGAACCTCGCGATCCCACACTACAGAGGCACGGCTACCCAACAACCCCGCCGTACCGAGGCACAAGCGCACCACAGCGACGGGGCCAGAAACTCCGCAGCCTCAGCCTCAGCCTCAGCCTCAGCCTTCCAGGTTCTTCCCCACGATCCCGGCCAGGTCGAACATCGACACTTGGTCACGCCCGAACAGCGGACGCAGCTTGTCGTCGGCGTTGATGGCGCGCTTGTCCTTGGCGTCCTGCAGGCCGTTGGCCTTGATGTAGTCCCACAGCTTCTTGATGACCTCGGGCCGGGCCACCGGCTCCGGGCCGATCACCGCCGCGAGCGCCGCACTGGGCTGGCGGCCCGCGGCGGCGCTGGTCTTGCGCGGCGCCTTGGGGGCCGCCGCCTTCTTGGCCGCCGGGGCCTTGGCGGCGGTCTTCGTCGCACTCTTTGCAGCCGCCTTCTTGGCAGCGGGCGCGCGGGCCGGCGCGGCCGAGGCCGTCTTGCGCGGCGGGAACTTGGAAGTGCGCGGCTCGAACTCGAACGTGACCTTGCCCTCTTCCGCATTCCAGGCCAGGAAGGCCTTGAAGGAGCGGCGCGTGCGCATGCTGACGAACTTGTCCAGCAGGTCGGTCTTGCCGGTGGCCAGCAGCTTGCGCATCTGCTCCTCTTCCACCGGCTGCTGCAGGATCACCTTGCCGGTCTTGAAGTCGCAGCTGGGCGTGGGATGGTCGGCCGTGGGCACCGAGCGCTCGCACACGTAGTTGGCGCCCAGCTCGTGCACGCCCGCGCCGCACTTGGGGCAGGGGCCGAGCGAGGGCGCGGCGCCGAAGTCGATGATCTCGCCGGTCTCGGCCGGGTCCTTGCCGTCGTCGCCGAAGTCGAACTCCAGCTTCCAGTTGTTGTCCTCGTCGCTGTGCTTGAGCACGATCTCGGCCACGAAAGGCCAGCCGGCCTTGGAGCGGAAGCCCTCCAGCGGGCCGATGTGCTTGTTCGCCACCAGCTGCTCGGCCTCGGCCAGCTCGAAGGTGCGGCCGGCGGGCGACTTGGTGAAGGAGAAGCCGCAGGCGTCCTGCCCGCTGCCGGACTTGCCGGTGCAGGCGAAGCGCCGGTAGTTCTCGCGCACGATGCCACCGCAGTTGGGGCACGGCGCCGACAGCGTGGCGTAGTCGCCGGGCACGGTGTCGCGGTCGTATTCCTTGGCCTTGCGCACGATGTGCTCGGTCATGCGGGCGATCTCGCGCATGAACTCGTCACGGCTCAGGTGGCCCTGCTCCATCTGCGCGAGCTTGTATTCCCACTCGCCGGTGAGTTCGGGCTTGGAGAGTTCCTCCACGCCCAGGCCGCGCAGCAGCGTCGTCAGCTGGAAGGCCTTGGCGGTGGGGATCAGCTCGCGGCCCTCGCGCAGCATGTACTTCTCGTTGAGCAGGCCTTCGATGATGGCGGCACGGGTGGCCGGCGTGCCCAGGCCCTTCTCCTGCATGGCCTCGCGCAGCTCGTCGTCGTCCACCAGCTTGCCGGCGCCTTCCATGGCGCCCAGCAGCGTGGCTTCGCTGTAGCGCGCAGGCGGGCGGGTCTTGAGGGCCTTGACCTCGGCGCTCTCGGTATTCACCTGCTCGCCGGGCTTCACGGGCACCAGCGTCTTGCCGTCCTTCTCGTCCTCATCGGTGGCGGCTTCCTTGCCGTAGATGGCGAGCCAGCCCGGCTTGACCAGCACCTTGCCGTCGGAGCGGAAGCTGTGCTTTTTGCCCGCGGCCTCCACGGTGCTGATGCGCGTCGTGACCTGGAATTCGGCGCTGGGGAAGAACACCGACAGGAAGCGCCGCACCACGAAGTCATACAGCTTCTGCTCGGCCTCCGACAGGCCGCTGGGCGCCTGCAGCGTGGGGATGATGGCGAAGTGGTCCGACACCTTGGCGTTGTCGAACACGCGCTTGGTGGGCTTGACGTAGTTCTGGTCGAGGGCCTGCTGCGCGAAGGGCGCCAGGTGGCGCATGCCGCTGTTGGCGAGCATGCCCAGGGTGTCCTTGACCACCGGCAAGTAGTCCTCGGGCAGGGCGCGCGAGTCCGTTCGCGGATAGGTCAGCGCCTTGTGCCGCTCATACAGCGACTGGGCCAGCGCCAGCGTGGTCTTGGCCGAGAAGCCGAAGCGGCTGTTGGCCTCGCGCTGCAGCGAGGTCAGGTCGAACAGCAGCGGGCTGGCCTGGGTGGTGGGCTTGCTCTCTTCGGTGACGGTGGCGGGACGGCCGCGCACCGCCTCGGCGATGGCTCGGGCCTCGGCCGCCGTCCACAGGCGGTCGGCGCGCTGCTCGGGGTCGGGCTCGCCCACACCTTGCGAGTTCAGAAGCAGCGGGGCATTGGCCTTCTTCCAGGCCGGGTCGAAATACTTGCCGGGGTACTGGCCGGCCTGCGCCTGGAAGACGGCATGGATCTCCCAGTAGTCGCGGCTGACGAACTTGCGGATCTGTTCCTCGCGCTCGACCACGATGGACAGCGTGGGCGTCTGCACCCGGCCGACGGTGGTCAGGAAGAAGCCGCCGTCGCGCGAATTGAAGGCCGTCATGGCCCGCGTGCCGTTGATGCCCACCAGCCAGTCGGCCTCGGAGCGCGAACGGGCGGCGTCGGCCAGGCCCTGCATCTCGCGCTCGGAGCGCAGGCGGTCGAAGCCGTCGCGGATGGCCTGCGGCGTCATCGACTGCAGCCAGAGCCGGCGGATCGGCTTGCCCAGCGGCTTGGCGCCGCCGGCGTACTGCTCGATCAGCCGGAAGATCAGCTCGCCCTCGCGGCCCGCGTCGCAGGCGTTGACCAGCTGCGTCACGTCCTTGCGGCGCGCCAGGCGCACCACGGCGTTCAGGCGGCCCTTGGTCTTGTCCACGGGCTTGAGGTCGAAGTGCGGCGGGATCACCGGCAGGTGGGCGAAGCTCCACTTGCCGCGCTTGACGTCGTACTGCTCGGGGGCCTGGATCTCCACCAGGTGGCCCACGGCGCTGGTCACGACGTAGTTGTCGTTCTCGAAATGCTCGTCGTGCTTGTCGAACTTGCCGGACACGGGCGTGAGCGCGCGCACGATGTCCTGCGCCACCGACGGCTTCTCCGCAATCACCAGGGTCTTGGTCATCCAAAAATCTCTCATGGGGCAAGAGCCGCCCGCAGGGCCGGACACAGCGGCGCCGCGGGGTCGAAGGCACCGCCGGCGGGGGCCGGCGGCGCACAGGACGGCTCTCTATACTCTGCGCCTCTCGCGCACGTGCGCATGCGCGCACATGTGCACATCTCAAGCTATCAGAACTCGGCGATGCCCTCCAAATCCCCTTCTTCGCCCGCACCCTCTGCCGGTCGCCGCATCCAGACCCGGCGCTCCGGCGTGCATGGCAGGGGGGTGTTCGCGACGCAGGACATCGCGGCGGGCGAGTTGGTGATCGAGTACACCGGCGAGGTCATCACCTGGAAGGAGGCGTTGCGGCGCCATCCGCACGACCCGGCGCAGCCCAACCACACCTTCTACTTCCACATCGACGACAAGCATGTGATCGACGGGAAGGTGCACGGCAATTCGGCCAAGTGGATCAACCACTCCTGCGGACCCAACTGCGAGACCGAGGTCGAGGACGGCCGCGTGTTCATCCGCGCGCTGCGCGACATCGCCGCGGGCGAGGAACTCAACTACGACTACGGCCTGGTGATCGACTCGCCGTACACGCCCGAACTGCTGGCCGACTTCCCCTGCTGGTGCGGCTCGCCCGACTGCCGCGGCACGCTGCTGGCGCCACCGGAGGATGCCGAGGCCGTGCCGGGCAAGGGCGGCAAGAAGAAGGACAAGAAGGCGAAGAAGGCCAAATCCGGCAAGAAGGCCGGCAAGTCCGAGAAGTCTGCCAAGTCGGGCAAGAAGGCCAGCGGCAAGGCGCAGGGCGACGACAAGGCCCGCAAGAAGAAGGCGAAGGGCAAGGCCTGATGGCCATGGCAGCGGGCTGGCCCGTCGACGCGCTGCATCAGGCCCTGGCCGCCCAGCGGGCCGGCCTGCGGGTCGAGGTGGTGGACGAGATCGACTCCACCAACACCGAGCTCATGCGCCGCGCCCGCGCCGGCGACACCCGCCCCGCTCTTCTGGTGGCCGAGCGTCAGACGGCCGGCCGTGGCCGACTGGGCAGGCAATGGGAAGGCGGCACGCCCGTCTCGCACGCGGCCTCGCTCATGTTCTCCATGTCGCTGCCGCTCGCGCCGCGCAGCTGGTCCGGCCTGTCGCTGGCCGTGGGTGTGGGCGCAGCCGAGTCGCTCGATCCGCTGGGCAGTGCCGGCGTTCAGATCAAGTGGCCCAACGACCTGTGGGTGCAGGACCGCAAGCTGGCCGGCATCCTGATCGAGACCGCCTCCACCGGGCAGGCTACGGCCGGGCCGCGGCAGGTGGTGATCGGCGTCGGCATCAACATCGGCCCCCAACCGGCCGAAGGCATGCGCACGCCGCCCGCCTGGGTGCGCCAGTGGTCGCCGCACGCCGAGCCCGGCAGCGTGCTGCTGGCCCTGGCGCCGGCGCTGCTGGCCGAGGTGCTGCGTTTTGCCGACGATGGCTTCGCGCCCGTGGCACCGCGCTATGCGGCACGCGATGCGCTGCTGGGCCGCGAGGTGCATATGAGCGACGGCACGGCCGGTCGCTGCGAGGGCGTGGCGCCGGGCGGCGAACTGCGCATCGCCACCGACAGTGGCCTGCGGCTGGTGGACAGCGCCGAGGTCAGCGTGCGGCCGCTGGGCCAGCCCTTCTGAACGAACCATGCTGCTGCGCCTGTGCGTCCTTGCCCTGCTGCTGGCCAATGCCGGCTACTTCCTCTGGGCGCGCGGTGACCTGGCGGGCTTCGGGTGGGCGCCCGCAAGCCTGCACGAGCGCGAGCCGCAGCGGCTCAACACCCAGATCCGGCCCGAGCTGCTGGAGGTGCGCCCCGCACCGGCGGATGCGCCCGCCGCCGAGGCGCCCGAATCCGCCAGTTCCTCGCCGGCCCGCTGAGCGGTGGCGCTTCAGGACTGCGGGGGCTCGGTGTCGAAGCGCACCGTGAAGCGCGTGCCCGGCGGGTGCTGCCCCGGATGTGCCTCCTGCAACAGCACCTGCGCCCGGTGCTGGCCGGCGATCTCACGGACGATGGGCAGACCCAGGCCGGAGCCGTCGGCCTCGTTGCCCAGCACGCGGTAGAAGGGCTCGAACACGAGCTCGCGCTCGGCCTCGGGAATGCCGGGGCCGTTGTCCTCCACCTGCAGCAGCAGGACGTGGCCGAAGGGATCGGCCAGCACGCGCGCGGTGATCACGCCCGGTCGAGCGGGGGTCGAGGGCGTGTAGTTGATGGCGTTGTCCAGCAGGTTGCGGATCAGCTCGCGCAGCAGGGTCGGGTTGCCCGGCAGCATCACGCCGGCCGCTCCCGGCTGCGCGCCGTCGTAGCCCAGGTCCAATGACTTGTCCATGGCGCGCGGCAGCAGCTCACGCACGGCGTCGATGGTCAAACGCGCAAGGTCGCAGGGCTGGCGCGCCAGCACGCCGGCGCCCCCTTCGGCGCGCGCAAGCGCCAGTAGCTGGTTGACGGTGTGCGTGGCGCGCATGCTGGCGCGGCCGATCTGCTTGAGCGACTGCTTCAGCTCGTCGGCATTGGCGCCTTCGCGCTGGGCCAGGTCGGCCTGCATGCGCAGGCCCGCCAGCGGTGTCTTGAGCTGATGCGCCGCGTCGGCCAGGAAGCGCTTCTGCGTGCCGATGGAGTCGCGCAGCTTGGTCAGCAGTTCGTTGAGGGAGGACACCAGCGGCGCCACCTCCAGCGGGATCGAAGTGGCGTCGATGGGACGCAGGTCGTCGGGCTGGCGGTCGCGGATGCGGTCCTCCACCACCGACAGCGGCTTGATGCCGCGCGCCAGCGCGATCCACAGCAGCATCACGCCCAGCGGCACCAGGGCGAACTGGGGCAGCAGGACGCCGGTGATGATCTCGCGCGCATGCGCGGCCTGGCGTGCGCGGGTCTCGGCCAGTTGTACCAGCAGCAGGCCGGCGCCTTCCGCATCCTCGGGCTCGGTGATGGTCTCGGGGATGTCCGAAGCGCCCTCTGTGGCGAGCGCAATGCGCCCGGTCGGGGCCGGGCTCGCGCTGCCGGGACGCACCCAGAGGTGGGCGATGCGCACCTCCCGCCCCTGGACCTGACCGTCGTCGATGTAGACGACACCGGCCACCGGGGTCTGTGCCAGATGGGGGCCGGGCAGGCCACCGGTGCCCGCCAGCCGGCGGCCCTGGGCATCGAGGACCTGGAACCACACGCGGTCGTCCTCGCTGCCGCGCAGCACCTCGGTGACCAGCGGCGGCAGCTCCGGCGCCCGGCCCTGCGCGACGGCACGCGCCGCCTCGCCACCGATCAGCCGCACACCATGGGCCAGGGCGCGGTCGTAGGGAGCGTTGGCGATGCCCTGCGACACCAGCCAGGTGAGGCCGATGCTCAGCAGGATGAGCACCACGGCCGGCGCCAGCAGCGAGTCGAGGATTTCGCCGAAGAGGGAGTTCTGGGCGCGCTGGAAGAGCTTCATGCCGCGGTGTCGATGAGTGGCGTTGCCTCTGGACGGATCACAGGCCGCGCAACGGCCGATCCGGTGCGTCGCGGGCGGCGGGTGCCGAGCCGCTCAGCCCGCATCAGCCGTCGATCTTTTCCAGGCAGTAGCCCAGGCCGCGCACGGTGGCGATGCGGATCGGGCCCTTCTCGATCTTCTTGCGCAGGCGGTGGACGTAGACCTCGATGGCGTTGAAGCTCACTTCCTCGCCCCATTCGCACAGGTGCTCCACCAGCTGGTCCTTGCTGACCAGGCGGCCGGCGCGCTGCAGCAGCACCTCCAGCAGGCCCAGTTCGCGCGCCGACAGCTCGACCATCTTGCCGTCGATGGTGGCCACGCGGCCCGCCTGGTCGTAGACCAGCGGGCCGTGCCTGATGGCATTGCTGGTGGCGCCCATGCCGCGGCGCGTGAGGGCGCGCACCCGCGCCTCCAGCTCCTGCAGCGAAAAGGGCTTGGCCATGTAGTCGTCGGCGCCGTGGTCCAGGCCCTTGACGCGCTCTTCCACCGAGTCGGCGGCGGTGAGCACCAGCACCGGCACCTGCGAGCCGCGCGCCCGCAGGCGCTTGAGCACCTCCAGCCCATGCAGCTTGGGCAGGCCCAGGTCGAGGATGAGCAGGTCGAACTCGTTGTTGGTCATGAGCGCCGCATCGGCCTGCGGGCCGGTGGCCACATGGTCGACGGCCGCGCCCGAGGTGCGCAGGCTGCGCAGCAGGGCATCGGCCAGCACCTGGTCGTCTTCGGCGATGAGGATGCGCATGGGGGCTCTCTGGAGGGTGGCGGATTCTAGGAGCCGCAATAGGCTTCGAGCCCCAGGGCAACCACCGTCGCGACCTCTTCGCCCACGCTGGCGCGGAACTCGGCCTCGGCCCGCGCGACGCAGCGGCGGAAGGCCTCCAGCCAGGCCAGGCCGTCGGCGGTGAAGACGATGCGCCGGGCCCGCGCGTCCAGCGGATCGGCCTCGCGCCGCACAAGGCCCCACGCCTCGCACTGGTCCACCAGCGCGCCCATGGCCTGCTTGGTCATCCCGGCCGACTCGGCCAGCTCGCCCAGCCGCGAACCGCCGCGCGCCAGGTGGCGGGTGATGTGGATGTGCGCCGCCGTCACCTGCTGGCGCGCCGCCAGGTTGGACAGTGCCAGCGGCACGTCCACGTCATGGGCCATCAATTCGTAGACGCGGGCATCGAAACGCCGCATGGCGTGGCCCAGCAAGCGGCCCAGGTGGGTCTGGCGCCAGTCGTCGTCCTTTGGCTCTGAAAGGTCCATGATCAATGGTAAGCCAAACTGACAAAAAAATGGCTTGGCAGAAAGATACTCGCCCCTACACTACTGTTCAAGCATCCAGCCTGTAGATCAAGACAGGCACCCATCCACACCTCAAGGAGTCACTCATGGACGCACCCGTCAAGGCCGCCAACAGCGAAAAGGCCAAGGCCCTGCAGGCCGCACTGGCCCAGATCGAAAAGCAGTTCGGCAAGGGCACCATCATGCGCCTGGGCGAGGGCGAGAAGATCGAGGACATCCAGGTCGTCTCCACCGGCTCGCTGGGCCTGGACATCGCGCTGGGCGTCGGCGGCCTGCCCCGCGGCCGCGTGATCGAAATCTACGGCCCGGAATCGTCCGGCAAGACCACCCTCACGCTGCAGGTCATCGCCGAGATGCAGAAGCAGGGCGGCCAGTGCGCCTTCGTGGATGCGGAGCATGCGCTGGACATCCAATATGCCCAGAAGCTGGGCGTGACCGTGTCGGACCTGCTGATCAGCCAGCCCGACACGGGCGAGCAGGCGCTCGAAATCGTCGACAGCCTGGTGCGCTCGGGCGCCGTGGACCTGATCGTGGTCGACTCGGTGGCCGCACTCACGCCCAAGGCCGAAATCGAGGGCGAGATGGGCGACAGCCTCCCCGGTCTGCAGGCCCGCCTGATGAGCCAGGCGCTGCGCAAGCTGACCGCCACGATCAAGAAAACCAACTGCATGGTCATCTTCATCAACCAGATCCGCATGAAGATCGGCGTGATGTTCGGCAGCCCCGAGACCACCACCGGCGGCAACGCGCTGAAGTTCTACGCCTCGGTGCGCCTGGACATCCGCCGCACCGGCACCATCAAGAAGGGCGACGAGGCCATCGGCAACGAGACCAAGGTCAAGGTGGTCAAGAACAAGGTGAGTCCGCCCTTCAAGACGGCCGAGTTCGACATCCTGTTCGGCGAGGGCATCAGCCGCGAAGGCGAGATCATCGACATGGGCGTCACGGCGCGCATCGTCGAGAAGTCCGGCGCCTGGTATGCCTACAACGGCGAAAAGATCGGTCAGGGCCGCGACAACGCCCGCGAGTTCCTGCGCGAGAACCCGGCCCTGGCCGTGGAGATCGAGAACAAGGTGCGCGACAGCCTGGGCATCAGCCTGCTGCCCACCGACGGCGTGGTGGACGCGCCCGACGCGGAGTAAGCCGGCATGTGGAGGGCGTCCGGGCGCGCGCCCGGCAGCGAGCGGCGCAGGGTCGGGGGCGACACGCCCTCACCCGAGCGGGCGGACGCCACCTCCGCTGAGGCCACGCCCCGCCGCCCACGGCCCACGCTGTCGCTCAAGGGCCGTGCCCTGCAATTGCTCAGCCGGCGCGAGCATTCGCGGCTGGAGCTGGAGCGCAAGCTGGCCGCGCACGAAGCCGAGCCGGGCGAACTGGCCCGGGTGCTCGACGATCTGCAGGCACGCGGCTTCATCGACGAGCAGCGGGTGATCGACTCCCTGCTCCACCAGCGCGCCGGGCGCCTGGGCGCGAGCCGCCTGCGCCAGGAACTCGCCGCTAAGGGGGTGGACGCCGAGGCTGCCGCCCACGCCCTGGCGGGCCTGAAAGACTCCGAACCCGCGCGCGCCCGGGCCCTGTGGCTCAAGCGCTTCGGCACGCCCCCCGCCGACGCCCGCGAGCGCGGACGCCAGATGCGCTTCCTGCTGGCGAGAGGCTTTTCGGCGGAGGTGGCGGCGAGGGCCATGCGCGCGTCGAACGACGACGAGGACAGCCAGGAAACGGCCTGAGCCCCTTGGCCCGGTCTTTGCTGGGGTGAAAGAAAACGATCAAAAGTTTTCTTCGAATGCACCAAGCGTGTAAATTCGCTTTCACATTCGCCCCAAACTCGTGCTCGCACCCTCCAAATCCGCCTCGTCGGCACCTCACGGCACGCACAGCGTCGCCCAGCGCATCGCGCAGGCGCGGCCACAGCTTTCGCGCCTGCATCGGCAGGTGGCGGACGTCGTGCTGGCTCAGCCACTGCAGGTGGCCACGCTCTCCATCGACGAGCTGGCGGCGCGCGCGGGCGTGTCCATCGCCACGGCCAACCGGTTCGCGCGGGCGCTGGGCTTCGACGGCTACCCAGCCTTCCGGGCCGAGCTGGTGCGCGGCTTCGAGGCGCTGCTGGCGCCGGTGGAGCAGTTGCGCAGCCAGGTCGAATCCGGCCCTGCCAGCGCGGCCGACGTGTTCGCCAGTGCGCTCGAAGAATGTCGCCAGAACATCGATGGCACACGTCAGGCGCTGACGCCCGAGGCCTGCGAAGCGGCCGTGACGCTGCTGCGCGACGCGCGCACCATCTACGTCGCCGGCTACGGTGCCAGCGCTTGGCTCGGTGGGTTGCTCCAGCATGGTCTGGAAACCCATTGCGGCGACGTGCGGCTGCTTGCCAGCGCTGCGGGCGCCACCCATGCCGCCCGCGCACTGGCCCGCAGCACGCCACAGGACTTGGTGGTGGCCATCAGCTTCCCCCGTTACCTGGCCGACACCGTGGCCCTGGCCGAGCAGGCCCGCGCCCGCGGCACGCCGGTGCTCGCCATCACCGACCACTCCGAGTCGCCGCTGGCACCGCTGGCTGACGTGGCCCTCTTCGCGCAGGCCCGCAGTCGCTTTCGCGCCAACTGCGAAAGCAGCGTGCTGGCGCTGATCGAGGCCCTCATCATTGCTCTGTCGCTGCAAAGCCGCGAGGCACTGCAGGCCGCACGCGGTACCGCCGAGGCCATTGCGCCGTGGATCTGGAACACGCACACCGGCCGCCGCGGCGTCGACCCCAAGGACCTTTTCGCATGACCCTTCCCGCCCTCGCCCTCCATGGCGGCGCCGGCACCATCACGGCCGCCAGCCTGAGTGCCCAGGACGCCCGCGGCTACCGCCAGGCGCTGCACGACATCGCCGCCGCCGCCCAGGCGCTGCTGCTGGAGGGCGGCAGCGCGCTCGACGCCGTCTGCCTGGCCGTGCAGATGCTGGAAGACTGCCCGCTCTTCAACGCCGGCCACGGCGCCGTGTTCACCCATGCCGCCACGCACGAGCTGGACGCCGCCGTGATGGACGGCCGTGACCTGCGCGCTGGCGCCATCGCCGGCGTGAGCCGCCTGCGCAACCCGGTGCACACGGCGCGCGCCGTGATGGAGGACGGCGCCCACGTGCTGCTGGCCGGCGCCGGGGCCGAGGCCTTCGCGCAGGAGCGCGGCCTGACCTTCGTCGACCCCGCCTACTTCTCCACGCCCATGCGCCGCGAACAGCTGGAGCGCGTGCGCGCCGCCGGCCGCGTGGTGCTGGACCACGACGGCGCCTCTGCCGTGGCCGAGGCTTCCGGGAAGCCGCGCACGCCGCTGGACGAGGACCGCAAGATGGGCACCGTCGGCGCCGTCGCCGTCGACCGGCACGGCCACCTGGCCGCCGCCACCTCCACCGGCGGCATGACCAACAAGCGCGTCGGCCGCATCGGCGACTCGCCGCTGATCGGCGCCGGCACCTATGCCGACGACCGCTATGCCGCCATCTCCTGCACCGGCAGTGGCGAGATGTTCATCCGCGCCGCTGCCGCCTACGACGTCTGCGCGCGCATGCGCTATGCCGGACAGTCGCTGACCGAGGCGGCCGACGCGGTGGTCCACCAGAGCCTTCCCGCGCTGGGCGGCACCGGCGGGCTGATCGCGGTGGACCGTCATGGAAACCTCGCCCTGCCCTTCAACACCGAGGGCATGTACCGTGCCCACGTGCGCGGCGCCGACGCGCCCGTCACCGCCATCCACCGCTGAAGCCCCCATGAGCACTGCCATTGCCGAGGCGCCCGCCGCCACCCGCGCGGGCGTCGCCCTTCCCGAAGGCCGCGTGCTGCAGGTCGACGACCTGAGCGTCCGCTTCGCCACGCGCGAGCGCACGGTCGACGCGGTCAAGCACCTGGGCTTCCATGTGGACCGGGGCGAGACGCTGGCCATCGTGGGCGAGTCGGGCTCGGGCAAGTCCGTCACCTCGCTGGCGCTGATGCGCCTGGTCGACTACGGCGGCGGCCGCATCCTGAACGGCCGCATGGCCCTGCGCCGGCGCAACGGCGAGGTGCTGGACCTGGCCCAGGCCTCGCAGGCCACGATGCGCGGCATCCGCGGCGCAGACGTGGCCATGATCTTCCAGGAGCCGATGACCTCGCTCAACCCCGTCTTCACCGCCGGGGACCAGATCGCCGAGGCCATCGCCATCCACCAGGGCAAGAGCCAGACTGCCGCACGTGCCGAGGCGCTGCGCATGCTGGAGCTGGTGCGCATCCCCGAGGCGCGCGAGGTGCTGCGCCGCTATCCGCACCAGCTGTCGGGCGGCATGCGCCAGCGCGTGATGATCGCCATGGCGCTGTCGTGCAAGCCGCAGCTGCTGATCGCGGACGAGCCAACCACCGCGCTGGACGTGACCATCCAGGCGCAGATCCTGGCGCTGATCGCCGAGCTGCAGCGCGAGATGCAGATGGGCGTTGTCTTCATCACGCACGACATGGGTGTGGTGGCCGAGGTGGCCGACCGCGTGCTGGTGATGTACCGCGGCGACAAGGTCGAGGAAGGCCCGTCGACGCAGCTCTTCGCGGCCCCGGCCCATCCCTATACCCGCGCCCTCCTGTCGGCGGTGCCGCGGCTGGGCGCCATGCAGGGCACCGACCGGCCTGCCCCCTTCGAGCTGCTGCGCGTCGATTCGGCCGAAGGTGCGGTCTCGCCAACGCCCGCGCACGACACCGTGCGCCACGATGCCGAGCCCATCCTGCAGGTGCGCGACCTGGTCACGCGCTTTCCGCTGCGCGGCGGCTGGCTGCAGCGCGTGACGCGCGAGGTGCACGCGGTGGAGAAGGTGAGCTTCGACCTGCGCGCCGGCGAGACGCTGGCGCTGGTGGGCGAATCGGGCTGCGGCAAGAGCACCACGGGCCGCTCGCTGCTGCGCCTGGTCGAGAGCCAGCGCGGCAGCATCCGCTTCGACGGCCGCGACGTGCTGGCACTCGGCACGGCGGAGGTGCAGGCCCTGCGGCGCGACATCCAGTTCATCTTCCAGGACCCGTACGCTTCGCTCGACCCACGGCTGACGGTGGGCTTCTCGATCATGGAGCCGCTGCTGGTGCACGGCCTGGCCACGAAGGCCGAAGCCCAGTCGCGGGTGGAGGCGCTGCTCACCCGCGTGGGCCTGGCGCCCGAGCATGCGCAGCGCTATCCGCACGAGTTCTCCGGCGGCCAGCGCCAGCGCATCGCCATCGCGCGCGCCCTGGCACTGCAGCCCAAGGTGGTGGTGGCGGACGAGGCCGTGTCGGCGCTGGACGTGTCGATCCAGGCGCAGATCGTCAACCTCATGCTGGAGCTGCAGCGCGAGATGGGCATGGCCTACCTGTTCATCTCGCACGACATGGCGGTGGTGGAGCGCATCGCCCACCGCGTGGCCGTGATGTACCTGGGCCGCATCGTGGAGATCGGCCCGCGCCGCGCGGTCTTCGAGAATCCGCAGCATCCCTACACCCGCAAGCTGATGAGCGCGGTGCCGGTGGCCGACCCGTCTCGCCGGCACCAGCCGCGCGCGCTGCTGCAGGGCGAGATCCCGAGCCCCATCTTCCCGGCCGGCCATGAGCCGGAGGTGCCGCCGCTGGTGCAGGTCGGCCCCGATCATTTCGTGGCGCCGCCGCAAGGCTGAACGTCCCGTCCCTTTCCCTTCCTTTTTCTTCCTCTTCTTCCGAAGGAGCTTCACATGCAGCAACAGCGTCCCCATCGCATCGCCGCCGCCCTGGCCCTGGCCGGGCTGGCGGGCTTCGCCGCTTCGGCACACGCCGCCAAGGACATCGTCGTGGCCGTGCAGTCCAACTTCACCACCACCGACCCCTACGACGCCAACGACACGCTGTCGCAGGCCGTGGCCAAGTCCTTCTACCAGGGCCTGTTCGGCTTCGACAAGGACATGAAGATGCAGCCGGTGCTGGCCACGGGCTACACCGTCAGCAAGGACGGGCTGGTGTACACGGTCAAGCTCAAGACCGGCATCAAGTTCCACGACGGCACCGACTTCAACGCCGAGGCCGTGAAGGCCACCTTCGACCGCGTGACCAACCCGGACAACAAGCTCAAGCGCTACAACCTGTACAAGAACATCGCCAAGACCGAGGCGGTGGACCCGACCACGGTGCGCTTCACCTTGAAGGAAGCCTTCTCGCCCTTCATCAACTCGCTGGCCCATCCGTCGGCGGTGATCATCTCGCCGGCCGCGCTGGCCAAGTACGGCAGCAAGGGCATCGCGCAGAACCCCGTGGGCACCGGCCCGTTCAAGTTCGTCGAGTGGAAGTCCACCGACTACCTCAAGGTGACCAAGTTCGACGGCTACTGGCGCAAGGGCTATCCCAAGGTGGATTCGATCACCTGGCGCCCGGTGGTGGACAACAACACGCGCGCCGCGATGATGCAGACCAACGAGGCGCACTTCGCCTTCCCGATGCCGCCCGAGGCGGCCGCGACGCTGCAGTCCAAGCCAAGCCTGGAGGTCACGAGCGCGCCCTCGATCATCCAGCGCTACATCTCGATGAACACGCAGCAGAAGCCCTTCGACAACCCGAAGGTGCGCGAGGCGATCAACTACGCGATCAACAAGGAAGCCCTGGCCAAGGTGGCCTTCTCGGGCTACGCGATCCCGGCCGAGGGCGTGTTGCCCAAGGGCGTGCAGTACAACACCAAGCTCGGCCCCTGGCCCTATGACCCCAAGAAGGCGCGCGAGCTGCTGAAGGAGGCGGGCTATCCCAACGGCTTCGAGAGCACGCTGTGGAGCGCCTACAACTACAGCACGGCGCAGAAGGTGATCCAGTTCGTGCAGCAGCAACTGGCGCAGGTCGGCATCAAGGTGCAGGTGCAGGCGCTGGAGGCCGGCCAGCGCGTGGAGCGCGTGGAGAGCGCACAGGACCCGGCGACGGCGCCGGTGCGCATGTACTACGTGGGCTGGTCCTCGTCGACCGGTGAGGCCGACTGGGCGCTGCGCCCGCTGCTGGCGTCGGAGTCCTTCCCGCCCAAGCTGTTCAACACGGCCTACTACAAGAACGAGCAGGTCGATGCGGACATCCAGAAGGCGCTGGTGACCACCGACAACGCCGAGAAGGCCAAGATCTACGCCGATGCGCAGCAACGCATCTGGAAGGACGCACCCTGGGCCTTCCTGGTGACCGAGCAGCTGCTGTCGGTGCGTGCGCGCAACCTGGCCGGCTTCTATGTGATTCCGGACGGCAGCTTCAACTTCGACGAAGTGGAGCTGAAATAAGCCCACCCCCGTTGCTTGCTCACTTCGTGTAGCCGCCTCCCCCCTCAAGGGGGCGCACCCGGCGGCCCGGCAAAGCCGGTTCCGCGGGTGCACTGGCGTGGCCTGCTCCGCGGCCCTTTGATCTTTGTGCGTATTCGCTCGGGGCGGCCAGCCCCAAGCGCTGCCGAAGGATGGCGCCGCGGCCTGCTTCGCGGCCGCCGCCATCGAGCACCCGCCTGAGTTTGCGTTGCGCTTCCCGCCCGAGCCACCTGTTTCCCCATGCTCCACTACGTCGTCCGCCGCCTCTTCGGCCTTGCTCCCACGCTGCTGATCGTGGCCGTGCTGGTCTTCCTGTTCGTGCACCTGCTGCCCGGCGATCCGGCGCGGCTGGCCGCGGGCGTGGATGCCAGCCCCGAGACGGTGGAGCTGGTGCGCCAGGACCTGGGCCTGGACAAGCCCATGCCCCAGCAGTTCGTGGCCTTCTTCAACCGCCTGCTGCATGGCGACCTGGGCACCTCGCTGCGCACCAAGCGGCCCGTGTCACAAGAGATCGGCGACCGCTTCATGCCCACCTTCTGGCTCACCGTGACGAGCATGGTGTGGGCGACGCTCTTCGGCATGGCCATCGGCATCGCCTCGGCCGTGTGGCGCAACCAGTGGCCCGACCGGCTGGGCATGGCGCTGGCGGTGTCAGGCATTTCCTTTCCGGCCTTCGCGCTGGGCATGCTGCTGATGCAGCTGTTCTCGGTGCAGCTGGGCTGGCTGCCCACGGTCGGCGCCGACTCGTGGCGCCACTACATCCTGCCCTCGCTGACGCTGGGCGCCGCGGTGGCCGCCGTGATGGCGCGCTTCACCCGTGCGTCCTTCATCGAGGTGATCGGCGAGGACTTCGTGCGCACCGCGCGCGCCAAGGGCGTGCCCGAGTCGTGGATCCTCTTCAAGCACTGCCTGCGCAATGCGCTGATCCCGGTCGTCACCATGATGGGCCTGCAGTTCGGCTTTCTGCTCGGCGGCTCCATCGTGGTGGAGGCCGTCTTCAACTGGCCCGGCCTGGGCCGGCTGCTGGTGGACGCGGTGGACATGCGTGACTACCCGGTGATCCAGGCGCTGGTGCTGCTGTTCTCGCTGGAGTTCATCCTCATCAACCTGGTGGTGGACGTGCTCTACGGCCTCATCAACCCGGCCATCCGCTTCGGCAAGTGATGCACCCGACCGACCGCAAGCAGGCATCCCCTTCCACCATGTCTTCCCCTTCCTCCCTTCCCGCTTCCGACTCCTCGGCCGCCGCGGCAGCGGCCGGCGGCGCGCCGCTGGCAGTGCGCTCGCCCTGGTCCGAGTTCTGGCGTAAGTTCAAGCGCCAGCCCATGGCACTGGCGGCCCTGGCCTTCATCGTGCTGCTGGTGGCGGTGGCGGTGCTCGCGCCGTGGATCTCGCCCTACGACGCCGAGAACTTCTTCGACTACGACCGGCTCAACACGCCGCCGTCGGCCGCGCACTGGTTCGGCGTCGATCCGCTGGGCCGCGACATCTTCAGCCGCATCCTGATGGGTGCGCGCATCTCGCTGGCCACCGGCTTTGTCTCCGTCGCGCTGGGCGCAGTGGTCGGCACGGCGCTCGGCCTGGTGGCGGGCTTCTACGGCGGCTGGTGGGACCGGCTCATCATGCGCATGTGCGACGTACTGTTCGCCTTCCCCGGCATCCTGCTGGCCATCGCGGTGGTGGCCATCCTGGGCAGCAGCATGACCAACGTGGTGGTGGCGGTGTCGGTGTTCAGCGTGCCGGCCTTCGCGCGGCTGGTGCGCGGCAACACGCTGGCGCTGAAGAACCTGACCTACATCGAAGCCACGCGCAGCATCGGCGCGGGCGATCTCACCATCCTGCTGCGCCACATCCTGCCCGGCACGCTGTCGGCCATCGTCGTGTACTTCACCATGCGCATGGGCACCTCGATCATCACGGCAGCCAGCCTCTCCTTCCTCGGCATGGGCGCGCAGCCGCCCACGCCCGAGTGGGGCGCCATGCTCAACGAGGCCCGCGCAGACATGGTCAACGCGCCGCACGTGGCGCTGTTCCCGTCGCTCGCGATCTTCTTCACGGTACTGGCCTTCAACATGCTGGGCGACGGCCTGCGCGACGCGCTGGACCCGAAGATCGACCGGCTGTGAGCCCCACTCCGGCCGCGAACGAGGGCGCTTGCGCTGGCGCCACCGGACAGCCGGCGCGCGGCCCGGCCCTGCCCCACATCGGCGTCCTGCCTGCGGGTGCCCGCGATGCCATCACCGATGTGGCCGGCGTCACCGTCGGTCATGCCACGCTGGACGATCCACGCCAGGATGTGCACACCGGCGTCACGGTCGTGCGGCCGCATGCCGGCAGCCCCTACCTGCAGCGCGTGCCAGCCGGCGTGGCGGTGCTCAACGGCTTCGGCAAGAGCCTGGGGCTGATGCAGGTGGAGGAACTGGGCGTACTGGAATCGCCCATCGCCCTGACCAATACCTACGCCGTGCCGGCGGTGGCCGAGGCGCAGATGCGCCAGTGCATCGCGGCGCATCCCGAATGCAGCCGGAGCTGGCCCTCGCTGAATCCGCTGGTGCTGGAGTGCAACGACGGCTTCCTGAGCGACATGCAGCGCTTTGCCGTGGTCGAGGCCGACTACCTGACCGCCTGGCAGGCCGCCGCAGAGGACTTCGCGCAGGGCGCCGTGGGCGCGGGGCGCGGCATGTCGTGCCATGGGCTCAAGGGCGGCATCGGCAGTGCTTCACGGCGCATCGCCGACGAGAGCGGCGTGCTGCGCTGGACGGTCGGCGCGCTGGTGCTGAGCAACCAGGGCCGGCCCGAACAACTGCAGGTGGCGGGCCGGCCGGTCGGCGCGTGGCTGCAGCAGGCTGGCACCACAGCCGCATCCACGGCGCCCGAGCGTGGCTCGATCATCATGCTGCTCGCCACCGACGCGCCGCTGGACGCGCGGCAGCTGCGCCGCCTGGCCCTGCGCGCCGGCGCGGGCCTGGCCCGCACCGGCTCGGTGTTCGGCCATGGCAGCGGCGACATCGCTCTGGCCTTCTCGACCGCCTACACGCTGCCGCAGCTTGCCGCCGAACCCATGCCGGCCGTCGCGCTGCTGCACGATGCGCGGCTCGACCCTTTCTTCCAGGCCGCGGCCGACAGCGTGGAGCAGGCCATCCTGTCCTCGCTGTGGCATGCGGCCACGGTGCGCGGCCGCGCGGGCCATGTGCGGCGCGGCCTGGGCGAGCTGCTGGCCGGCTGGCCGGCGGATGCGTTCACCCGCTCGCTGCTGCCCATCACGACATGAGGCACGCATCCGCCCTTTTCTCGTGCCGGCGCCGTCTCGGACGATGGCCGACTCCTTGCGCGAAGCGCCCGAACCCATGACCCACATCATCCTCATCTCCGTCGACATCGAAGGCGTGGCAGGCGTCTTCCATCCCGAGCAGACGCGCCCCGGCAACGGCGAGTACGAGCGCGCCCGGCTCTGGATGACCGACGAGGCCAATGCCGCGATCGCCGGCGCCTTCGACGGCGGGGCCGAGGCCGTGGTGGTGAACGACTCGCACGGCAGCTTCCGCAACATGCCGGCCGCCAGGCTGGACCCGCGCGCCCGCATCGTGCAGGGCAAGCCGCGCTACCTGAGCATGGTGGCCGGCGTGGAACGGCCCGGCACCGCGGGCGTGTGCATGGTGGGCTACCACGCCCGCGCGCATGCGCCCGGCATCCTGGCCCACACCATCAACAGCGGCGCCTTCGCCGGCATCCGCGTCAACGGCGAATGGCAGAGCGAGGCCACGCTCTATGGCGCGCTGGCGGGCGACTACGGCGTGCCGGTGCTGATGGCCAGCGGCGACGATGCCTTCATCGCCGAGACCGCGCCGCAGCTGCCGGGCACGCTATTCGTGCAGACCAAGGAGGCGACCGGCATGAACAGCGGCGTCTCGCTGTCGCCCGAGGCCGCCTGCGCAGCCATCCGCGAGGGTGTGGCGCGCGCCGTGGCACAGGCCGCCGATGCCCGCCCCGCGCCGCTGCGCGTGCCCGGCCCGCTGCAGGTGGAGCTGCACACCCAGACGCCGGCCCATGCCGACCTGTTCTGCCAGTGGCCCAGCTTCGAGCGCGTGGACGGCACCGTGCTGCGCTTCGACGCGCCGACCATGGAGGCGGCCGTGCGCATGCTCAACTGCTGTTCGGCGATGGCGATGATGCTGCGCTGAGGGGCTCAGACCCCCAGCATCAGCCGCATGTTCTGCACCGCCGCGCCGCTCGCGCCCTTGCCCAGGTTGTCCAGGCGGGCGATGACGACGGCATGCCGGTGGTCTTCGTTGGGGAAGACGCGGATCTCGAGGTCGTTGGTGTCGTTCAGCGCCTGCGGCTCCAGCTTGCCGTCTTCCGTCGGCGGCAGCACCTTCACGTACTGCTCGGGCGTGTTGCTCTTCGCGTAGTGGGCGGCCAGCGCGTCGTGCAGGTCGGCCGCGGTGGGCTTGCCGGGCAGCGCGTCCAGGTGCAGCGGCAGGTTGACCAGCATGCCCTGGCGGAAGTTGCCCACCGAGGGAATGAACACCGGCCGCGCCGTGAGGCCGGTGCAGGCCATGATCTCGGGGATGTGCTTGTGCTTGAGGCCCAGCGCGTAGGTCTCGAAGGCCGGGGCGGTGCCTGCCTCGTAGGCCTCGATCATGGTGCGGCCGCCGCCCGAATAGCCGCTGACCGAGGGCAGCGCGATGGGATGGTCCCTGGGCAGCAGGCCGGCATCGACCAGCGGGCGCACGATGGCGATGGCGCCGGTGGCATAGCAGCCGGGGTTGGCCACGCGCTCTGCGGCCTTCACGGCGGCGGCATGGCCTTCAGCCAGTTCCGGGAAGCCGTAGACCCAACCCGGCGCCACGCGGTGCGCGGTGGAGGCGTCGATGATGCGCGGCTTGCGTCCCGGCAGACCGTCGATCAGCGCCACGGATTCACGTGCGGCATCGTCATGCAGGCAGAGGATGACCAGGTCGACGCCCGCCATCAGGTCACGCTTGGCGGAGGCGTCCTTGCGCAGTTCGGGAGCGATGCTGACGAGCTCGATGCCGGGCAAGCCGGTGAGCCGTTCGCGGATCTGGAGGCCGGTTGTGCCAGCCTCGCCGTCGATGAAAACCTGGGTCATGGCGCGAGCCTCGATGTGGTGTTCTCCCCATGGACAGTGGGAAGACTACGTGATCGCCACAACGGCGCGAGGCCGCCATGACGCGGCGCACCATGATACATTCGCAGGCTGCTCCGCCGCTCCCGGCCGGCCGGCTGGCGTGGCCTGCGGACAACAGCACCTCCCATCCTCCGTTCCGAGAGACTCTTTCCATGAAGATTCACGAGTACCAAGGCAAGGAACTCCTTGCCAAGTTCGGCGTGCCTGTGCCGCGCGGCATTCCGGCGTTCACCGTGCAAGAAGCGGTCGAAGCCGCACAGAAGCTGGGCGGCCCCGTGTGGGTGGTGAAGGCCCAGATCCACGCCGGCGGCCGCGGCAAGGGCGGCGGCGTGAAGGTCGCCAAGTCGATCGAGGACGTGAAGGCCCGTGCCACCGACATCCTGGGCATGCAGCTGGTCACGCACCAGACCGGCCCCGAAGGCCAGAAGGTCCGCCGCCTCTACATCGAAGACGGCGCCGACATCCAGAAGGAGTACTACCTCTCCGCCGTGACCGACCGCGGCACGCAGAAGGTGGCCTTCATCGCCTCCAGCGAAGGCGGCATGGACATCGAGGAAGTGGCGCACAGCACGCCCGAGAAGATCGTCAAGGTCTTCGTCGACCCCCTCACCGGCATGACCGACGCGCTCGCCAAGGAACTGGCCAAGGGCATCCAGCTCCCCGCCGACTCCGAAGCCCAGTTCGTCGACGTCTGCAAGAAGCTCTACACCTGCTACATGGAGACGGACGCCTCGCTGGTCGAGATCAACCCGCTCAACCGTGACAGCAAGGGCAACATCATCGCCCTGGACGCCAAGTTCAACTTCGACGCCAACGCGCTGTTCCGCCATCCCGAACTGGTCGCCCTGCGCGACCTCGACGAGGAAGATCCCGCGGAAATCGAAGCCTCCAAGTTCGACCTGGCCTACATCAGCCTGGACGGCAACATCGGCTGCCTGGTCAACGGTGCCGGCCTGGCCATGGCCACCATGGACACCATCAAGCTGTTCGGCGGCGAGCCGGCCAACTTCCTTGACGTGGGCGGCGGTGCCACCCCCGAGAAGGTCACCGAGGCCTTCAAGATCATGCTGAAGAACAAGAACGTGAAGGCCATCCTGGTCAACATCTTCGGCGGGATCATGAAGTGCGACACCATCGCCACCGGCGTGATCACCGCCTGCAAGGCCGTGAACCTGTCCGTGCCGCTGGTCGTGCGCATGAAGGGCACGAACGAAGAGCTGGGCAAGAAGATGCTGGCCGAATCCGGCCTGCCGATCATCAGCGCAGACACCATGGCAGAAGCGGCCCAGAAGGTCGTGGCGGCCGTCAAGTAAGGAATCACCAGCCATGTCGATCTACATCAACAAGGACACCAAGGTCATCACCCAGGGCATCACGGGCAAGACCGGTCAGTTCCACACCGAGAAGTGCCAGGAATACGCGAACGGCAAGAATGCCTTCGTGGCCGGCGTGAACCCGAAGAAGGCCGGCGAGTCGATCTTCAACATCCCGATCTATGCCTCGGTCAAGGAAGCCGCCCAGCAGACGGGTGCGACCGTGTCGGTGATCTACGTGCCGCCAGCGGGCGCCGCCGCCGCCATCTGGGAAGCCGTCGAGGCTGACCTGGACCTGGCCATCTGCATCACCGAAGGCATTCCGGTCCGCGACATGCTCGAAGTGCGCAACAAGATGAAGGCCAAGGAAGCCAAGGGCGGCAAGAAGACGCTGCTGCTGGGCCCCAACTGCCCCGGCCTGATCACGCCCGACGAGATCAAGATCGGCATCATGCCCGGCCACATCCACAAGAAGGGCCGCATCGGCGTGGTCTCGCGCTCCGGCACGCTGACCTATGAAGCCGTGGCACAGCTGTCCGAGCTGGGCATCGGTCAATCGTCGGCCGTCGGCATCGGCGGCGACCCGATCAACGGCCTGAAGCACATCGACGTGATGCAGGCCTTCAACGACGATCCGGACACCGACGCGGTCATCATGATCGGCGAGATCGGCGGCCCGGACGAGGCCGAAGCGGCCCAATGGTGCAAGGCCAACATGAAGAAGCCGGTGGTCGGCTTCATCGCCGGCGTCACCGCCCCTCCCGGCAAGCGCATGGGCCATGCCGGCGCGCTGATCTCGGGCGGCGCCGACACGGCCGATGCCAAGCTCGCCATCATGGAAGAGTGCGGTTTCAAGGTCACGCGCAACCCGTCGGAGATGGGCCGCATCCTGAAGTCGCTGATCTGACCTGAAGACGGTGACAAGCGCTCGACCGGTCCATCCGAGAGCGCTTGCACTGCAGGCGAAGTAGAAGGCGTCGTCATGAACGCCGCACATTCAGCCACCCCATAAAAAAGCCGGAGGGCGCCCGCGGTTGTCGGAGACCGCAGGCGCCCTTCATCAATTCACTACACCGTGGAGGTTGCAAGCCGTGGAGATACTGTCGAACCCTGATCTGTGGATCGGTCTGCTCAAGATCATCTGGATCAACATCATTCTTTCGGGCGACAACGCCGTCGTGATCGCCCTGGCGGCGCGCGCGCTGCCTCCCGACCAGCAGAAGAAGGCCGTCATGCTCGGCTCGGCCGCGGCCGTGGTGCTGCGCATCGTGCTGACCATCGTGGCGGTCAAGCTGCTGTCCCTGCCCTACCTGCAGATCATCGGCGGCCTGCTGCTGCTGTGGATCGGCGTGCAGCTGCTGGGCGGCGAGGACGAGGGCGAGGAAGGCGGCGGCAAGCAGCATTCGACCCTCGCCAGCGCCGTGCGCACCATCCTGATCGCCGACCTCGTGATGAGCCTTGACAACGTGATCGCCGTGGCCGCGGCCGCCAACGGCAGCATGGTGCTGCTGGTGCTGGGCCTGGCCATCAGCATCCCCTTGGTGATCTTCGGCAGTTCGCTCATGATCAAGCTCATGAACCGCTTCCCGATCATCATCCTGCTGGGCGCAGCCCTCATCGGCTGGGTGGGTGGCGAGACGATGGCGAGCGACGTGTCGCTGCATGAGACGATGGCCGCCAACCCGGCGCTGCATTACGTGGCTGCCGCGATCGGCGCGGTGCTGGTCGTGGCCATCGGCAAGCTGCTGGCCAATCGCGGCCGGCAGCAGGCCGCGCAGCACTGATCCCCATGGCGCGCCCGGCTGTCATCCAACAAGACGCCGCCGGGCCGCCCTGGGAGTTTGCCGCGCAGACCGACACCGGCCGGCTGCGCCGCAACAACGAAGACTCGATCGCCTTCGACCCGCGCCTGGGCCTCGCGGTGCTGGCCGACGGCATGGGCGGCTATGCCGGTGGCGAGGTGGCCAGCGAGATGGCTGTGGCGCTGTTGCAGGCGTCCATGGGACGCTGGCTGGCTCAGGTGGGGCCGGCGCCCGGTGGCAAGGCGGTCATGAAGGCGCTGCACCAGGGCATCGCGCAGGCCAATCGCGCGGTCTTCAACGCCAGCACCGTCAATCCCGCCCTGCGCGGCATGGGCACGACGCTGGTCGGCGCGGTGTTCGGCCCCTGCGGCGCGGTGGTCGGCCACATCGGCGACTCCCGCTGCTACCGCCTGCGCGGCGGCCGCTTGACGGCGCTCACGCGTGACCACTCTTTCCTGCAGGCCCAGATCGACGCCGGCCTGATGACGCCCGAGGAGGCACTGGCCTCGCCCCATCGAAACCTGGTGACGCGCGCGCTCGGCATCGGCGCCGACGTGGAGGTCGACCTGATGCACGAGCCGGCCCAGCGCGGCGACCTGTACCTGCTGTGCTCGGACGGCCTGACCGACATGGTCACCGACGAGCAACTGGTGTCCCTGCTGATCCCCGACATTCCGCTGGCCGACAAGGTGGCGCTGCTGATCACCGTGGCCAACGACAACGGCGGCAAGGACAACGTCTCGGTGATCCTGGCGCGCTTTGCGGGAGATTGAGGCGAATGTGTAGCCGAAAGGTTGCAGGCCCATCGGCTCGCGGTTACAACTTGACAATCTGCGCGTGTGCGCCCGTCCGGTCTGAGGAGTGTCGGCCATGCCGAAACTGGTAGTTGCCATCGATGGCGTCGTGCTGAAGGAAGTGCCCCTGCTGAAGGAACGCACCACGCTCGGCCGGCGCCCTTACAACGACATCGTCATCGACAACCTTGCCATCAGCGGCGAGCACGCGGTGCTGCACAAGATCGGCACCAGTGTCTATCTCGAAGACCTGGACAGCACCAATGGCACGTATGTGAACTCCCGTGCGATCCGCAAGCAGGTGCTCGAACACAACGACCTCATCGAAGTCGGCAAGTACAAGATCCGCTACCTGCAGACGCACGAAGCCGACGACGGCGCGCATCCCGGCATCAGCATGAGCCTGAGCGCAGGCTCCGGGCTGATGGACTCGCGCCCCATGCCGCTGACCGAGGGCGAGACGGTGCCGGCGGCCCTGGAGGGCAGCGCCAGCACCCAGGCCTGCATCCGCATCCTCAGCGGCTCGGCCGCCGGCCACGAGATCGTGCTGCGCAAGGTGGTGACCACCATCGGCAAGCCGGGTGTGGCCGTGGCCGCCGTCACCCGGCGCCTGCAGGGCTATGTCGTGGCGCCTGTGGATGGCCTCGCCACGCTCAATGGCGAGGCGCTGCAGCCACGGGCCGTGGCCCTGCAGGACGGCGACATCCTGGAGCTCGGCGGCACCCGCATGCAGTTCGTCCTGGGCTGATCGCGCCGCACGTCCTTTCGACGCGATGCGGCGCACGGGGTGGTGGCGCGGCCTTCGGGGCCATGGCTGGCGCATCGCGGTCACCCTGCTGCCTCTGCTCGCCGGTCTGGCACACACGGGCGGGCTGCTGCACCTGCCAGGGGTGGATCGTCTCGATGCCCAGATCCAGGACGCCCGGCTGCGCCTGCATGCGCCGCGCGGCACCGATCCGCGCATCGTCATCGTCGACATCGACGAGCCCAGCCTGCGCGCCTTCGGCCAGTGGCCGTGGAGCCGCGAGCGGCTGGCCCGGCTCACCACTGAACTGACACAGCGCCAGCAGGCGCGCGCGCTGGCCTTCGACATGGTGTTCGCCGAGGCCGACCGCAGCAGCGGGTCGGCGTTGCTGCAGGCCCTGGGTCCCGGGCGCTGGCCCGCCGATGCGGGCTTCGATGCGGAACTCGCCCGGCGCGCGGCGGCCCTGGACCCTGACGGCGACTTCGCACGGGCGGTGGCAGCGGCACCGGGTCGGGTGGTCATGGGCGCGCATTTCGACAGCGAAGCCACCGGGGCGGGGGTGCCGACCTTCCCGCCGCCACCGGTGCTGCCCGCCGGCGCCTTGCCGCCCGGTGCTACCCGCATCCCGGGCTGGCCTGCGCTGATCGCCAGTCTGCCGGGCCTGTCCATCGGCTCGAGAACCGGCTTCATCAACGTGGTGTTCCGTTCCGGCCAGGACGGCGTGGTGCGCGCCGCACCGCTACTCGCGCGCCTGGAGGCGGCCCCTGGGGGCTATTACGAATCGCTGGCCCTCGCGACCTTCCGGGCGGCCACGGACGTTGCACCACCCATGTTGCAGCTGGCACATGGTCCGGGCGCCGCACCTCAACTGACCGCGCTTCTGCTTCAAGCGCCGGACGGTCGGCAGATACGCATTCCCGTGGGCGCCGATGGCGGGATCGTGGTGCCCTACCGCCGCGACGGCGGAGAAGACCAGCGTCGCTTTCGCTACGTCTCCGCCCGTGAGGTGCTGGAGGGTCGCCTTGCGCCCGGCGCACTGCGGGATTGCATCGTGCTGGTCGGTGCCAGCGCGGCGGGGCTGCAGGATCTGCGCGCCACGCCCATCGCCGCGGCGCTTCCAGGGGTGGAGGTGCATGCCCATGTGCTCTCGGGCCTGCTCGACGGCCGGGTGCCGCACGTGCCCGACTACGCTGCAGGCTACGCGTGGGCGAGCCTCGTCTTGATCGGCCTGCTGCTGATGCTCGGGACGGCCCTGCGCTCGGCGGCAGCCGGCTTCGTCATCGGGTTGGCGGCCTGCGGCGGGCTGCTGCTGCTGAACGACCTGTTCTATCGCCAGGGCGACCTGGTGCTGCCGCAGGCGGCGGCCCTGCTTGCCGGTGTCGCCGGGCTGCTGCTGAACATGAGCTGGGGCTATTTCGTCGAAAGCCGCCAGCGCCGCGCCCTGGTGCGGCTGTTCGGCGCCTATGTGCCGCCCCAGCTCGTGGACGACATGGCGCGCGAGCCGCACCGCTACACCATGCGGGCCGAGAGCCGGGTCCTCACCGTCATGTTCTGCGACATGCGCGGCTTCACCCACCTGGCCGAACACATGGCACCGGCCACCTTGCAGGCCCTGCTGCACGAGGTCTTCACCCGCTTCACCGAGATCGTCAACCATCACGGTGGCACCGTGGACAAATACATGGGTGACTGCCTGATGGCCTTCTGGGGGGCGCCGGTCGTGCAGGTCGACCATGCCGAGCGGGCCGTGCGCGCCGCGCAGGACATCGTCGCCGCGCTGCCGGCACTCAATGCCCGACACGACGCCCATGGCCTGCCCAACGTCGCCATCGGCATCGGGCTGAATTCCGGCACGGTGGTCGTCGGCAACATGGGCTCCGCGTACCGGCGCAGCTACACGGCCATCGGCGACGCCGTGAATCTGGCGGCGCGGCTGGAGGGGCTGTGCACCGTCTACCGCGTACCCATCGTGGCAGGGGAAAGCACCGTCGCCCACATGCCCGATGCCCCCTGGCGCGAGCTGGGGGAGGTGCAGGTGCGCGGGCGCCAGCGCGGCGTGCATATCTACACGCCCGACACCGCCTGCCGTCCGGCTGACGCCGTTCAACCCTGAAAGCCGCGACAACGCTCGGTGCATAGGCGTGGCAGGGTTCACGAAACTGCAAATTAATGACAACCGATCCTGCACCGCCCCGGCGAAAAGGCATACTCGCCCCCCGGCCGAGCGTGAAGAAAGTCCTTGGTCCCGCGGTAGCCGACGCCTAGCCTGCGCCTTTGCACGCAGGCCTCGCCTGCCACGGGCCGCGCGGCCGGATTGCCCCCTATCACTCTGAGCCCCTCATGAACAGCCTGCAGGTGCGCGTGCTGGGCTGCTCCGGCGCCATCGCCCGGGGCGCCCGGACCACCTCCTTCCTGATCGACGACGACCTCCTCGTCGATGCCGGCACCGGCGTCGGCGATCTGACCCTGGAAGAGATGGCGCAGATCGACGACGTGGTGCTCACCCATTCGCACCTGGACCATGTCGCGGCCCTGCCTCTGATGGTGGACGCCGTCGCCAGCCTGCGGCGGCGGCCGCTGCGGGTGCACGGCCTGCGCGCCACTCTGCAGGTGCTGCGGGCGCATGTCTTCAACAACCTGTTGTGGCCGGACTTCACCGCCTTGCCGAGCACCGACGCGCCGCTGATCCACTTCGTGGAGTTCGACATGGGCCAGAGCCTGATGCTGGGTCGTCGCATCCCCAAGGTCGTGGAAGTGCTGCCCGCCGTCCATACCGTGCCGGCCTGCGGTTTCGCCGTCCGCCGCGCGGACGGCCATTCGCACTGGGTCTACAGCGGGGACACCGAGCGCAACAAGCCCTTCTGGCGTCGGATCAACCAGATGGACGTCGGCGCCCTGGTGATCGAGACGGCCTTCAGCACCCGCGAGCGCCAACTGGCCGAAAGAAGCCTGCACCTGTCGCCACCAGCCCTGGCCGAAGAGCTGGCCCAGATGTCGCCGCTGGCCCGTTACCCGGTCTACATCACGCACACGAAACCCGCGGCGGTGGCGGACATCATGGCCGAGGTCAACGCGCTGGTCGGCCAGCTCCGGCTCTGGGACCGGATGCAGGTGCATTGGCTTGAGGCGGGCCAGATCCTTCACGTCCCGGCCGCTGCGTCGCACGTGGTCTGACTTCTGGCGAGACACCCGAGTTCGTCATCACGTCCAGGCCGGGCCGACCAAACGTGTCACCCCGAGCCCAAGTGACGTTTTTGTCACCAAGACACACTTGTTTACAAACAAGAAGTGTCAGATAGCGTGTCTCAACTGTGAACTTTTGGACGCATCCGGGCGATCGCCGACGATGGCACGCGGTCTGCAAAGAGCGGGCATGACCGGGATGTTTCCCGGACTGCTTTCAACCTGGAGTCTGACCATGAACCGTCGCAGCATCGCCCGAGCCGCCCAGCAGGGCTTCACCCTTATCGAACTGATGATCGTCGTGGCGATCATCGGCATCCTGGCGGCGGTGGCGCTGCCGGCTTATCAGGACTACACGGTGCGGGCAAAGGTTTCTGAGCTCGTGCTGGCTGCCAGCGCTGGCCGCACCTGCATCACCGAGGCTTATCAAGCCGCCGGCGGCGGCTCCGCCATTCCGACCGACGTCTCCACGAGCTGCTCGATCGCACAGGTTGGTCGCATCAACACCGCATCGGTCAGCAGCAACGGCGTGATCACCATCACCGGCGCCGCCGCCACGTCGTCGGTCGGTGCGGCCGTGACGGTGGCTCTGACCCCTGTGGTTCAGAGCAGCGCTGGCACGCTGACCTGGACCTGCTCCGGCAACCCCAGCAAGTGGCTGCCCTCGTCCTGCCGCGGCTGATCCATCGAGGTGCCCTGCGCGCCTCTCGGACCGAGACCGGCCTCAGGCCGGTTTTTTTATTGCGCGAGCTTTGATGAAACTGTCCACATTCGAATCGGAACGCCAACTGGCGGAATTGCTGGTCGTCACCCTCAAGAAGAGCATTTCGCCCGACGCGATGACGCACCGCAGGCAGGTGCTATCGGCGGCGCGGATCACGCGCGTGCTTGAGCAGGCCTTTCGGCTGGCGACGGAGTCGCAGAAAAATGTCGAACGCGGTTGGTTGCGAAGGATCGTCCTCATCCACAAATTTCGGTGGGGCATGGTCGACGCGGGCTATCCCAAAGACTTCGTCGACATTGCCGTCGAGGGTTTGATCGTCGAATTGAACAAGGTTGCCAAGCGTCCGAGTGGAGGGAATTGATCGATGCTGCCTGGGTTGGTGCGCCGCCTCTTTCAGCGGACGAATTCGCCGGTTCGAAAGCCGGACGCGGCGCTGATCAAGCACGAGGCGGTCCGCCTCAACAACGAGGGCAAGATCCGCGAGGCCAGCACGAAGTTCGAGGAATATCTGGCGCTCGTGCCGGACGACATCGACGCCCTCAACGACTACGGCTACTGTCTCGTGACGCTCGGTCGGGTCGCGGAGTCGGCCATCTATTTCGATAAGGCGATCTCTCTCGACGACACCCATCTGCCGTCGGTCGTCAACTACGCCAATGTGCTGCGCTCACGCGGCAGGAGCGAAGAATCGCTGGCGCTCATCAACAAGGCGGCGATCCAGGCCCCTCTGATGGCGGGCGTCAACGCCGCCTATGCCGCTACGCTGTTCACCTGGGGTGATGCGAGCAGTGCCAGCGCGCACTCGCTGCGCGCCTGGCTCGGCACATTCGACACCGCCCGTTCGGCTGATACCTATCTTTTTACAGCGACCTACGCAGAGGCCGATGAACGGCGGCTCGCAGCGGAGCACCTGTTCTGGGCCCGAACACTGGAGAAGCCGGCGCCTGCACTGCTGGACGGTGGCACAGCATTTCAAAACCCGCGACCGCTGCACGGTCGCCGCATTCGAATCGGCTACTGGTCGCCAGACCTTCGCAACCATTCCGTCCGATTCTTCTTCAGACCGCTGCTCGAGGGCCATGACAAACAACGGGCCGAGATCTTCGTCTTTCACGACAGCTTTCAAAGCGACGAAGAAACCAGCAGGATCGAAGACAGGAGCGAGCATTTTTTTCCAGTCGCCGACTTGTCGGACGAAGCGTTGGTTGAGAGGATCCGCGCCTGCGAGCTGGACGTGCTGGTCGACATGGCGGGTCACACGTCCACCAACCGTCTGAATCTGTTCCAGGCGCGACTGGCTCCTTTGCAGGTGACCGGAATCGGCTACCCGCCGACCACGGGGCTGGACACCATCGACATCAAACTGGCCGATCCCGCCATTGCCCATGCCCGCAGCGGCGAGTTCCATACCGAAGCGCTCGCGGTGCTGCCGTTTTCGTTCTGGTGTTTCGACCCGCTGGAAGACATTCCACTGCCTGGACCTCCGCCCAGCGAACGCAACGGCTTCGTGACTTTCGGCTGCGTCGGCAATCTGGGCAAGATCACGGAGCCGGTTCTTGCCGCATGGAAGGCGGTCCTCGACGCCGCACCTGGAAGCAGGCTCCAGGTACGCGCCGTCAATTTCGCCGATCCGCTGTGCCGTGACCAGTTCGTCGCGCGCCTCCACAGCTGCGGCATCGACGCCGAACGTGTCGACATTGCGCTCCCGACCGGCCCCCGGGACCTGTTTTTGGCATACGACCAGATCGACATCGTGCTGGATACCTTTCCGTTCAATGGAGGGACCACCAGCTGCTTCGCCACCTACATGGGCACGCCGCTCGTTTCCCTCAGCGGAGAGGCCACCGCCTCGCGTATGGGCCGATCGATGCTTCGCTGCCTTGGGGCGCCGGAGCTGGCCGTCGACTCCTGGCCGGCATATGTCGACGCAGCGGTCGCTCTGGCCAGGGATCCAGCACGTCTGCGGCAGTTCAAGGCCGATGCTCGCGCGCTTTACAAGACGACGCCGCTCGGAAACGGCGTCATGTTCGCCAGACAGGTCGAGGATTTGTTCCTGCAGCACCTGACCCTGCCTCCAGTGCGCGAGCAACCGCCCGTGCGCGTCGCACCGTTGCCGGAGCAGGAGCTGCTGCGCCGTGCACACCACGTCTACCGCTACGGCAATTTCCCTGCGGCCCAGCGCATCGTCGACTACTGCCTGCATGAGTATCCAGGCTCGGTTCGCGCGCATATCCTCTTCACCCAGCGCCTGGCGGCCTCCCAGGCCTTTGGCGCCGCTGCAGATTACTTGGCGAAGCAGGTGCAGAACGCAGCACCTCACCAGGTGTTCGACCTGCTCTTCCATCGTGCCAAGTACTTGCTGCTGGACGGCCAGCGACAAGAGGCGCTGTCGGCCTCGGCGCGCTTGGCCGAATTGCAATCCAATGCTGTGCAGGCCCTGCAGACCGCAATGGTGCGTGGGGCTGCCAGGGTCGAACTTGACCCGGCAAGCGAAACGGCGACAGCGGCTCAGTCGGGCAGCGGGCCAAGGCACGTGCAGTTGATCGTCCCCACGGCCGCCGCCCTTGCCTTCGACGACGTCCAACAAGCGCTGTCCGTGATCGACGTTCCAGCAGGCGTGACGCTGTCGATCCATCAAGTCCTGCCGGTCGATCGGCCGGCCCTCCTTCAGAGGCTGCACCGAGAGCGCTGCGAGGACGTGATCGTCATCGTCCATCCCAACGTCCGGTTTTTTGCGCCCGACCTGCTCCCCCGCGTCCTGGAGGCACTGGTGTCCGCCGACATCGTGGGAATCGTGGGCGCATCGGCGTGGTCGCGGGTCGACTGGAAGCTGGACCGAATGTTCGGCTCGGTGATCGAGCCATCGGGAGAAAAGCCCGACTGGTACGAACTCCACCACATGCCGGTGGACGCGCACGACGACAAGCCGCAGATCAATGTCGTCGGCGGCGCATTCATCGCGATGGACATGGCCAGTCTCGGCCGCTTCGACTGCGTCGATTGGTGGGACCCGTTGTTGAGCGATGGCCAGACGCTGATGGAGGAATTCTTTTCCTGGAGGGCCGCCAGTGCCGGCGCACGCCTGGCCGTCCACGACGCGCTGGGCGTTTGCCTCGACTGGCGCGTCGAGTTGCCCGATGAGCAACTTGGCCAGGCCCGACTGCATCTGTGCGAACGGATGGATTTCGACCCGCTGCGCCTGCAGGAGCCGATCGAAAGCGGGCAGGTGATTCCCATGTCGCAGGGTGCGCTGGCGGCCCGGCTTCAGCGTCTTCTGCAATCCCATTGATGCAGCCATGAGCTACTACGACAACGTCAACCCCACGCTCTTCGAGCAAGTCACGGCGCAGATGAAGCACCTCGGTGAATTGGGGTGTGGCGCCGGCCAGTTCGCCCGCGCCGTGCGCGAAACCTACGCGCCGGAACGCTATGTGGGAGTCGACGTGGCCCAGGGGCCATTGGCTGCTGCGGCCCCGTGGCTCGACCAGTCCATCTGCGCGGACCTGAACCGGGTAGACGACTGGTCACAGCACCCGCAACTGCGTACCTTGCAGGACGGCAGCTTCGATTGCTGGGTGGTGGGCGATGTGCTGGAACACCTGGTCGAGCCAGAGCGCGCGCTTGCCGGAATCCATAGCTCGTTGAAGCCCTCGGGCACCCTCCTGGCGTGCATACCCAATGTGCGGAATTGGGAGGTCATGCTCCAGCTTCTGAAAGGCAGTTGGCCACGTCAGGAGGCCGGCATCTTCGACCGCACCCATTTGCGGTGGTTTACCCGCACCGACATGATCCAGATGATCGCAAAGGCCGGCTTTGCCATCGACAAGGTGGTGTATCGCAAACTCGCGGACGACAGGATCGTCGAGTTCCTGGAGTTTTTCGAGCCGGTCTGCGACTATCTCGGCACGAGCTACGACGAGTTCATGGACGAAGCGCAGGTGGTGCAATACGTCATCGTTGCCCGAAAGACCGCAGCGGAGACTTGACGAATGCTGGTGTCGATCCTCAGAAAGCTGCTGACGGAGCGGCGCGCATCACTGGCCAATCTGCTTCTGGTTTGCGCCACGCGGCTGGATGAGCAGAGCTTCTATTCTCAATCTCTGCTCGGCCGCTGGCTGAACAATCATCCCCGATACCGCCGTCGGATTTTTTTCTCCAATCAGCAGGGGTTGCCAGGACTCTTCAACGCGGTCATCGATCAAGCGCAACCCCAGGATATTCTGGTGTTCGTGCACGACGACGTATGGATCGAACAAAGCGATTTCGCGGCGCAACTCGTCACTGCACTGCGTCGCTTCGACCTCGTGGGCATTGCAGGCAACCGTCGGCGAGTTCCAGGTCAAACCGCATGGCCCTTCATTCCGACACCAGACAACGAATTCACCTGGGACTTTCCCAATCTCTCTGGCGCGGTATTGTGCGAATCGCTTCGAGCGCCGAAGCTGTTGGACTACGGCGCCGCGCCCGCTCCTTGCGAGTTGCTCGATGGTGTTCTGCTGGCTGCGAGATCCCGGGTGCTCCAGCGCGGCAACGTCCGCTTCGATGAGCAATTCGCCTTCCACTTCTACGACATGGATCTGTGTCGGCAGGCCCGCGCCAACGGCCTCCGGTTGGGCACCTGGCCTTTGCGCATCTTTCACGCCAGTTCCGGTCTGTTCGGCTCGCCATCCTGGCACTCCGGCAAGGAACGATATCTGGCGAAATGGAAGGATTGACAGCCCAGGTGCAAGACTCGCCACGGTGGGGGGCTGAACAAGATCCGGTCGAGCGAGATCCGAGGCGTGCCAGGCACGACGCGGCTCGGCGGTTTGCGGCCATCATCTGCGTCGGCTTGCCCTTCCTGGTCGGATGGCCGTCGATGCCGAGCATTTCGGCATGGCAACAGTTCTCGAGCGCTGCGGCCGTGGCAGGTCTGCTGATCGTTCTGGGCGGCGGTTGGACGCTCACGGCCGCGCAGGCCTTGCTCGCGATGACTGCCGCGGTGCTGGTCTTGCAGGCGACGACATCACCGAGTGAGTCGGTGTCCCGCCCGGCAGCGCTCGCCGTTGCCGTCATCGGCATGACTGCACTTTCGGCTGCGGCAGGCGCCGCGCAGCGGGCGCAGAAACGAGTTGCAGCCGGCCCCAAGGTTCTGGCCACCGGTCTTTTGATGGCCGGTCTTCTGAGTGCAGTCATCGGACTTGCCCAGTACCACGGCGTTGCCGCACTGCTGCACCCCTGGGTTGCCGTGCCCTTGGAGCCCATCGGCATGGCCTACGGCAACCTCCGCCAACGCAACCAGTTCGCCACGCTGTTGAGCATGGCCCTCGTGGCGCTGCTCTGGATGTACGGCCGGGCAGGCATGCGAGGCCGCCAAGGATTGCTTGCAGCAGGCGCGCTGCTGATCGCCGGTCTGGCTGCTTCGACGTCGCGCACCGGGCTTTTGCAATTGATCGTGATCGTTGCGGCCGCGGGGTGGATGGGCTGGCGCGAGCGGCGCCTCAATGCCGGCGCGACAGCGTTGCCGCCGGCCACACAGCCATCGCTGCTCCCACATCCGGGCTGGCTGCTGGGCGCCCTGGCGCTGTACGCCCTGCTTGCCTGGGCACTGCCTTGGTCGGCCGTCACGGTCGCATCCATTCACGCAGGCGGCGGCAGCGCAGGCGCCGACGTCGAGGGCATGCTCACCCGCCTGCGCGACGGCGCGCCACCGGGCCACAGCCGCATGCTGCTGTGGAGCAACGTGCTCTGGCTGATCGGCGAGCGTCCCTGGACGGGCTGGGGCTGGGGCCAGCTCAGCCTGGCGCATTACCTGGCCGAGTACCCGGGGCCGCGCTTCGTCGAGATCCTGGACAACGCGCACAACCTGCCCCTGCATCTGGCGGTGGAGCTGGGCATACCGGCGGCGGTGCTGATCTGCGGCGCCTTCCTGTGGATGGTGCTGGCCGCACGGCCCTGGCAGGAGCGCGATCCGACCCGGCTGATGGCCTGGAGTGTGCTGGGCATGATCGGGCTGCACAGCCTGGTCGAGTACCCGCTGTGGTACGGCCCCTTCCAGCTCGTGTTCGGACTGTGTCTCGGCATGCTGTGGCCGTGGCGACCGACGCGCGCCCCAGCGGACGGCACCGAGACGCAGGAAGCTGCCCAGGCCCGCGAGGCCCGTGCACGCCTGGCCGCCCGGCTGATGGCGACGGCCATCCTGGCTGCCGTGGGCTACGCCGGCTGGAGCTATGTGCGCGTGAGCCAGCCCTTTCTTCCGGCTGCCGGACGGCTCGCCGGCTGGCAGGACGATCCGCTGGCCCGGCTGGACCCTGACGGCAGCGACTGGCTCTTTGCCCGACAGGTGCGCTTTGCAGAGCTGGCACTGACGCCCTTGACGCCCCAGACCGCCGCCCGCGTCCATGCACTCGCCCAGGCCACACTGGCCTTCTCGCCCGAGCCGCGCGTGGTGGTCAAGCTGATCGACAGCGCGGGCATGCTGGGGCTGGAGCAGGAAGCACAGTTCCACGTCGTGCGCCTGCGCGCGGTCTACCCCGAGGCCTATGCGCGCTGGCTGGCCGGAAAGCCGCCAGCCTAGTCGCGCGAGTCCCCGCCCGGGCAGCGCCCACCGCGGCCAAGGGACAATCGCCGGATGACCAAACATCGGATCGTCGTCGGGCTGTCGGGCGGCGTGGACTCGGCCGTGACGGCGCACCTGCTCAAGCAGCAGGGCCACGAGGTCGTCGGCATCTTCATGAAGAACTGGGAAGACGACGACGACAGCGAATACTGCTCGTCGAACGTCGACTTCGTGGACGCGGCCAGCGTGGCCGACGTGCTGGGCATCGAGATCGAGCACGTCAACTTCGCCGCCGATTACAAGGACCGCGTCTTCGCCGAGTTCCTGCGCGAGTACCAGGCCGGCCGCACGCCCAACCCCGACGTGCTGTGCAACGCCGAGATCAAGTTCAAGGCCTTCCTCGACCACGCGATGCGCCTGGGCGCCGAGAAGATCGCGACAGGCCACTACGCCCGCGTGCGCGCCGTCGATGCCGCCACGGGCCGGCCCTTCGCCGCCGGCGAGCCGGTGCCCGACTCGGCCCGCTACGAGCTGCTCAAGGGCCTGGACCCGGCCAAGGACCAGAGCTACTTCCTGCACCGCCTGAACCAGACGCAACTGTCGAAGGCGCTGTTCCCGGTGGGCGAGCTGCACAAGACGCAGGTGCGGCAGATCGCCACCGACATCGGCCTGCCGGTGGCGGCCAAGAAGGACTCGACCGGCATCTGCTTCATCGGCGAACGCCCCTTCCGCGAGTTCCTCAACCGCTACATCAGCAAGGCGCCCGGCCCGATCAAGGACGAGCGCGGCCGCAGGCTGGGCGAGCACCACGGGCTGTCCTTCTACACGCTGGGCCAGCGCCAGGGCCTGGGCATCGGCGGCATCAAGGAGAAAGGTGCGCAGCGCGGCGGCGGCGAGCACGCGCCCTGGTTCGTCGCCCGCAAGGACGTGGACGCCAACACGCTCTGGGTCGTGCAGGGCCATGACCATCCCTGGCTGCAGTCACGCGCCCTGCTGGCGGCCGACGCGAGCTGGGTGGCGGGCGCGCCGCCCGCGGCCGGCACCTATGGCAGCAAGACACGCTACCGCCAGGCCGATTCGCCTGCGCTGCTGCAGGCCCTGCCCGAGGCCCGCTTCCAGCTGGTGTTTCCGCAGCCGCAGTGGGCCGTCACGCCCGGCCAGTCGGCCGTGCTGTACGACGGCGACATCTGCCTGGGCGGCGGCGTGATCGACGCGGCAGAGGGCACCCGCTGATGCCACGCATCCATTGCGCCACGCCTCTGGCCAGCGGCCAGTCGCTGGGTCTGCCGCCCGGCGCCGCCCGCCATGTGCAGGTGCTGCGGCTACAGCCGGGCGACGGCATCACCCTGTTCGACGGCCGCGGCGGAGAGTTCGAGGCCACGGTCGAGCGCATGGGCCGCAGCGACGTCGACGTGCGTGTGGGCACGCACCACGCGGTCGAGCGCGAGGCACCGCTGGCGGTGCACCTGGCGGTGGGCATGCCCGCCAACGACCGCATGGACTGGCTCGTCGAGAAAGCCACCGAACTCGGCGCGGCCAGCATCCAGCCGCTGCAGACGGCCCACGGCGTGCTGCGCCTGTCCGGCGAGCGGGCTCAGAAGAAGCAGGACCACTGGCAGGCCGTGGCCGTGGCTGCCTGCGAACAGTGCGGACGCAACCGCGTGCCCACGGTGCATCCCGTGCGAGACCTGGGCACCTGGCTGGACAGCCTGAGCCCGGACGCCCCGGCCGCCCGCCATGTGCTGGGCTTTGGCGACGAGGCCCAGCCGCTGGGCCGCGGCACGCCGGCAGGCGGCACTGCGGTCTTTCTCAGCGGCCCGGAAGGCGGACTCAACCCGCAGGAACAAGCCCGGGCCCGTGCCAGCGGCTTCGTGCTGACGACGCTGGGTTCGCGGATCCTGCGCGCCGAGACGGCTCCCCTGGCGGCTCTGATGCACCTGCTGGCCGTGGCAGGCTGAGCCCGCCTCAGCGGCCAGGTTGCGGCACGGCCTCCGCTTCCTGCGCCACCTGCCAATCCAGCCACAGGCCGAAGGCCTGCACCGCCGGGTCATCCGCCCGATGCGGCGCCACGAACAGGCTGTAGCCGCGCGGCCCATCGCCTTCGAACGCATGCGCGAGGCGCAGCTCGCCGCTCGCCAGCTCGCGTGCCACGCCATAGCGCGGCAGAAGGCCGATGCCCAGGTCGGCGCGCACCGCCTCCAGCACCATCGAGAACAGGTCGAAGCGGTGGCCGACCATCGCATTCGCCGGGTGCCGGTCGATGCCGGCCTGCGAGAACCACGCCTGCCAGGCTCCCAGGCGTGAGCTGAGCTGCAGCAGCGGCACTTCGCGGAAATCTCCCACCCAGGCCGCGGCGCGCCAGCGCGACTGCGGTGCGCACACGGCCACCACCCGCTCCGGCCGCAGCGGGCGCACGATCGCGCCTGGCCAGGTGGCGTCGTCATATTGCAGCGCCACGTCGAAAGGCGGCTCGTCCATGTAGACCTGGGTCGGAAACACCTGCAGGTGCACGCTGCACGCCGGCTGTTGGGCCAAAAAGTCGGACAGGCGTGGCAGCAGCCAGCGCTCGGCCAGCACGGGCACGGCGCCGACCAGCAGCCGTTCGCCGTCAGGGCGCTGGGCCATGGCCTCGAGCGTGTGGTTCTCCAGCCGCAGCAGGTCGCCCGCGACCTGGGCGTGATAGCGGCGGCCGGCTTCCGTCAGCACCGTGCCGCGGGCGCTGCGCTGCACCAGCCGCACACCCAATTGCTGCTCCAGGAGCCGAAGTTGCTGACTGACCGCGCTGTGGGTGAGGCACAGCTCGTCGGCCGCCTTGACCACGCCATGGCAGCGGGCGACGGCGTCGAACACGAGCAGCGCGCGGGTACTGGGAAGGTGACGAGGCATGTTAGGAAATCTGACGCTACGGCGGATTAAATCAGAGCGGAGCGGCGGGGCAGTCGCCAGAATTTCCGCCGATCTCCCGGCATCCAGTCAGCCTGATGACAGATGCCGCCTCTGCGCGACCCGCCGCTTTCCAACACCCTGCCCATGATGCGCCTCTTGCCGATCCGCCCTTCCTCACCCCGCCTTCGTCCGCTTCCGGCGCTGCTCGCACTGTCGCTCGCATGGGCCGGCGCCTCCTGCGCCTGGGCCCAGGCCTTCAACGCCGTCGCGCCCACGCCCGCCCAGGTGCGCCCGGCCGTGGACCAGGCCTACACGCAGCTGCTGTCGGCCCCGCAGATCCAGGCGCTGATGGAGGCGGTCAAGGCCGACCATGCGCGTTCCATCGACGATCTCAGGATGCTGACCGAGATCGAGGCACCGCCCTTCAAGGAACGCCCCCGCGCCGAGGCCTTCCTCGCACGCATGAAGGCCCTGGGCCTGCCTGACGCCCGCATCGACAGCGAAGGCAACGTGGTGGGCCTGCGCAAGGGCACGGGCCAGGGGCCCAAGCTGCTGATCTCGGCGCACCTGGACACCGTCTTCCCTGCCGGCACCGACGTCAAGGTCAAGGAGCGCGACGGGCGCCTGTACGCCCCGGGCATCTCCGACGACACACGCGGCCTGGCCGTGCTGCTGTCCTGGCTCAAGGTGCTGAACGACCAGAAGATCCAGACCGTCGGCGACCTCCTCTTCGTCGGCAACGTCGGCGAGGAAGAGCTGGGCAACCTGCGCGGCATGAAGCACATCTTTGCCGAGCATCGCGACATCGACGGCATGGTGGGGCTGGAGCCGGCACCCGACGGCTCGGTGCTGATCCTGGGCACGGCCAGCCATCGCTACGAGGTCAATTTCAAGAGTCCCGGCGGCCACAGCTATGGCGCCTTCGGCCAAGTGCCCAGCGCCATCCACGGCATGGGACGTGCCATCGCCAAGATCGCCGAGGTACGCACACCCACCTTCCCCAAGACCACCTTCACCGTGGGCACGGTGGGTGGCGGCACCTCGGTCAACACCATTGCGCCGGACGCGCGCATGGCGGTCGACATCCGCTCGGACCAGATGGAGTCGTTGCTGACCACCGAGAAGAAGATCCTCAGCGCCATCGACGAGGCGGTGGCCGAGGAGAACAAGCGCTGGAACGTCGAGACGCTGACCGTGCAGACCAAGCTGATCGGCGACAGGCCCGGCGGCCGCACGCCGTCCGATTCGGTGATCGTGGAGGCGGCCGCGCGCCAATGCCTCCTTCGGCCACAAGACGCTGCTGTCCGGTGCCAGCACCGACGCCAACGTGCCGATGGCGCTGGGCATTCCGGCCATCATCATCGGCGGTGGTGGCAAGACCGGCGGCTTTCACGCCCTGAGCGAATGGATCGACCTGACCGATGCCTGGAAGGGCGCGCAGAACTCGCTGACCACGGTGCTCGGCCTCGTCGGCGTCCAGGGGGTCACGCAGCCGCTGCTGGAGAAGCGCCCGCCCCGCGCGCCCTGAGGCCTTAACTAAGGTGTCCAAAAAGTGAATTCCGCACGGCTTCGCTGAAAAAGCAAAGCTCTTTGACGACGGAGACGAGGCTCGCCGGAACAATGGCAGCCTCGTCGTCATTTCGCAGGGAAGAAGCCATGGGCTTGCTCGATTCCGTCCTCGGCCAGGTGCTCAACAGCGGCGCCCCAGCGCCCCATTCGCCAGGCAGCGACCCGGTCGCCATCTTCGGCAGCCTGCTGCAGGAAAGCGGGGGCCTGGGCGGGCTGGTGCAGAAGCTGCAGCAGGCCGGCCTGGGTGATGCGGTCGGCTCATGGATCGGCACCAGTCAGAACCAACCCGTCTCGCCCGATCAGGTGCAGGGCGCTCTTGGCCCGGACGTGATCGCCGCCGTGGCGCAGAAGCTGGGCCTGAACGTGCAGACGCTGCTGCCGTTGCTGGCGACGCTGCTGCCCGTGCTGATCGATCGCTTGACGCCGCACGGCCGCCTGCCGGAGCAGGAGCCGTCCTTGTCGGCAGGCGCGGGAGGGCTGGGCGATCTGCTGGGGGCGCTCGGGCCCCTGCTCGGCCGGCGCTGAGCAGCGCCCCGGCCCAAGCAGGCTACCGGCCCACTTGGGCGCGGCGCCCCCGACATGGCCGGCGCGCGCCGCGCGCCGCCTGGCCGCCCTATGCCGCCTGTTCGGCCGCGTGCTTGGCCGGCATGGCAGCCATGACCTGCGCGACGGCAGCCGTCAGCCGCTTGGCATAGGGCACGTGCAGGAACTCGTTGGGCCCGTGGGCATTGCTCTTCGGGCCCAGCACGCCGCACACCATCATCTGTGCCTTCGGAAAGCCGGCGCTCAGCATGTTCATCAACGGGATCGTGCCGCCCTGGCCGATGTAGCCGCAGGGCGCGCCGAAGTGGGCCTGGCTGGCGGCATCCAGTGCCTGCTGGAACCACGGCACCATGGCCGGCGCGTTCCAGCCGGTGGCGCCGCCACCGGACTCGAAGGTCACCTTGGCCTGGTAGGGCGCGTTGTCCTCCAGCAGCGCCTTCAGTTCCTGCACCACCTGCGCCGCCTCCACCAGCGGCGGAAGGCGCAGCGAGAGCTTGAAGGCCGTGTAAGGCCGCAGCACGTTGCCGGCGTCCTTCAAGGCCGGGAAGCCCTCGGCGCCCGTTACCGACAGCGTCGGCCGCCAGGTGCGGTTGAGCAGCGCCTCGACCGGATCGGTGGTGGTCGGCAGCGCAAAGGCGGTGGCGCCGCCGCAGTCGTAGTGCGCCCAGGGGAAGCGCTTGTAGACCTCGTCGCCCAGGATGGCGGCCGTGGCCTTGGCCTGCGCCAGGCGTTCGGCGGGCACCTCGCAGTGGAAGCTGGCGGGCAGCAGGCGGCCGGTCTTGCTGTCCTCCAGCCGGTCCAGCACCTGCCGCATGATGCGGAAGCTCGACGGCACCAGGCCCGAGGCGTCGCCCGAATGGATGCCCTCGGTGAGGATCTCCACCTTGAGCGTGCCGCCGGCCAGGCCGCGCAGCGAAGTGGTGAGCCAGAGCTGGTCGTAGTTGCCGGCCCCAGAGTCCAGGCAGACCACCAGCGCCACCTCGCCCAGACGGCTGCGCAGCGCATCCACGTAGGGCAGCAGGTCGTAGGAGCCCGATTCCTCGCAGGTCTCGATCAGGCCGACGATGCGCGGATGGGCCACGCCCTGCGCCTTCAGCGCCTGGATGGCCGCCACGCTGGCGTAGACGGCATACCCGTCGTCCGCGCCACCGCGGCCGTAGAGCAGGCCCTCTTCGTACTTGGGCGTCCACGGGCCGAGGTCGCGGCGCCAGCCGGTGAACTCGGGCTGCTTGTCCAGGTGGCCGTACATCAGCACGGTCTCGTTCATCGCCGTGCCGCTGGCGGGCAGCTCGAAGAAGAGCACCGGCGTGCGGCCTTCCAGGCGCACGATCTCCAGCGTGAGGCCCTCGACCTTCTGCGCCTCGACCCAGGTGGCCGCATTGCGCAGCACCGTCTCCAGGTAACCGTTGGCGGACCAGTCCGGATCGAAGCCCGGCGACTTGGCCGGAATGGCGATGTAGTCGCTGAGCTGCCGGATGATGTCGCCGTCCCAGCGGGCGGTGACGTCGGCCAGGGCGCGCTCGGTGTCGAGCAGGCCGGCAGGAATTTCTTTGTGCAGAGGGGCATTCATCGGCGTTTCTCCGTGGGGCGCGTGGCGGGGGCAATCGATCCATTTTGCGCCGGGATGGGCCCCGGCGTAGAGTGAGCCGACCGCATCCCCCCAGCACGCCCATGCCCAAGAAATCCACCCCGACCGCCGCCGACCTGCCCGCCCCGACGCAGACACCCGTGCGCGTGGGCATCGGCGGCTGGACCTTCGAACCCTGGCGCGGCAGCTTCTACCCACCCGGCCTGCCGCATGCGCAGGAACTGGCCCACGCCAGCCGGCGACTCACGGCCATCGAGGTCAACGGCACCTTCTACAGCACCTTCAAGCCCGATACCTTCCGCAAGTGGCGCGAGGCCACGCCCGAGGGCTTCGTCTTCTCGCTCAAGGCGCACCGCGTGACGACGCACCGGCGCGAGCTGGCCAAGGCCGGCGATGCGGTGCAGCGCTTCATCGGCAGCGGCTTGGCCGAGCTGGGCGACCGGCTGGGGCCGATCGTCTGGCAGTTCATGCCCACGCACGCCTTCGACCCCGCGGACTTCGGCGCCTTTCTGGAACTGCTGCCGCCCGAGGTCGACGGCCTTGCGCTGCAGCATGTGATGGAGGTGCGGCATCCCAGCTTCATCGATCCGGCCTACCAGGCCCTGGCCGAGCGGCACGGCGTGGCGACCGTCTTCACCGATAGCCCGAAATTCCCATCCTTCGACGCGCCGCAGGGCCCCATCGTCTACGCGCGACTGATGGACGCACAGCCACGCTTTGCCAACGGCTATGCGCCTCGCGCGCTCGATGCACTGGCCACCCAGGCGCGTCGATGGGTGGCCGACCGGCCCACCTACGTCTTCTTCATCAACGGCCACAAAGAAAAAGCCCCCGCCGCAGCGGAGGCTCTTCTGAAGCGGCTGGCCAGCACGGCGCCCTCGGCGCGGCGCTGATCGCTGGCGATGCTCAGGCCGCCAGGGCGGGCTTGACGTCGCTGGAGGCGCTCGTACCCACGCTGATCTCGCCGGAGAGCTGGCCACCCTCCTCGATCACGATCTTGCCGTAGCGGATCTTGCCCGACACCTTGCCGGTGGCATGGATCACCAGCTTTTGCCGCACCGTCAGGTTGCCGTCGAAGGAGCCGCGGATCTCGGCGATGTCGATCTCGGCCGACCCCTTGAAGGCGCCCTGCTCGGCGATCTGGATCACACGCGAATCCATCGTGGCCTCGACCGTGCCTTCGACCACGAGCGTGTCGCAATCGGTGATCTCGACGCCCTTGAGCTTGATGTTGGGACCGACGGTCAGCTTGCTGCCCGTTTCCTGCACCGGCGCAGGGGCCGCAGCGGGGGTTGCCGCGGCCGCAGCGCCCAACGCCGGGCCGCCCACCGGATGACCCGACAGCGTACTGCCTCCCATCAGCGGAGCCGGACGGGAAGTCAGGCTGTCATTGGTATCACGGTCACGTTTGCCGAAGAAGGGGGATTGCGAAGCCAAAGGGTGATCTCCTTGCGAAAGCGTCAATGGTAGGCAACTGATTCTGAATCTTGACACTTCTTTGCGAAAGATCGGTAACAACCCGCGGCCACTGAATGTCGCCGGCAGCGACGGCTTGCCGTCAGAATTCGCCGCGTCCGGCCCTGCGCCGCTTTTTTCATTTCCATGGCGACCCACCCTGCCTCCGCGCATCACCCGGACGAAGACATTCCCGGCATGTTCGACGACCGCGCGGCCGATGCCCGTTTTGGGCGGCCTGCGCCCGGCTGGCGCCGCACGCTTTTCACCGTCATCTTCGAGTCCGAGACACGCGCCGGCCGCAGTTTCGACCTGCTGTTGATCGCGGCCATCATCACGAGCGTCGGCGTGGTCATGCTCGAGAGCATGGCCGGGATGCGGGCCCGCTACGGCGCCTGGCTGCATGGACTGGAATGGGTGTTCACCGGACTGTTCACGCTGGAATACGTGGCCCGGCTCGTGTGCGTGCAGCGCCCGGTGCGCTATGCCCTCAGCTTCTACGGCGTCATCGACCTGCTGGCGCTGCTGCCCACCTACCTGGTGGTGCTGGAGCCGTCGCTCGGCGCGCTGATCGATGTGCGCGTGCTGCGGCTGCTGCGGGTGTTCCGCATCTTCAAGCTCTCGCGCTATACCCACGAGTACCGCACCCTGGCCCTGGCGCTGGCCGCGAGCGGCCGCAAGATCACCGTCTTCCTGGGCTTCGTGATGCTGCTCGTGCTGGTCTCAGGCACGCTGATGTACGTGGTGGAAGGCCCGCAGCACGGCTTCACCAGCATTCCCACCGCGATGTACTGGGCCGTCTCGACCATGACGACGGTCGGCTTCGGCGACCTGGTGCCGCGCACCGACCTCGGCAGGCTCATCGCCTCGGCCATGATGCTGACCGGCTGGGGCGTGCTGGCCGTGCCCACCGGCATCGTCACGGCCGAGATGGGTGCGCAGCGGCGGTTGCAGATCCTGGCTGAACGCGCCACCACCGACATGTCCTGTCCGGCCTGCAGCGCGGATGGCCATGCCAGCGATGCGCGCTACTGCCGCCGATGCGGCACCGCGCTGCCAGGCAAGGCGACTGCGGTCAGTCCCGCTCGAACTTGAAGACCGCCGTCGCAGCTCGCAGGTTGGGCAGCCAGCGCACCTCGCGGCCCTGCTGCACGCCGAACGCATCCAGCACTCGCAGGCGGTTCTTGCGCGCCAGCGCGTCGAAGTCGCGGAAGGTGCCCACGCGGATGTTGGGCGTGTCGTACCACTGGTAGGGCAGCCGCCGCGTCACCGGCATGCGACCCTGCAGGATGCTCAGCCGATTGGGCCAGTGCGCGAAGTTGGGAAAGGCCACGATGCCGATGCGGCCCACGCGTGCCGTCTCGCGCAGCATGATCTCGGCATTGCGCAGGTGCTGCAGCGTGTAGATCTGCAGCACCACGTCGAAGCTGGCGTCTTCGAACATCGACAGGCCCTCGTCGAGGTTCAGCTGGATCACGTCCACCCCGCGGCGCACGGACGTGAGCACGTTGCCGTCGGCGATCTCCACGCCATAGCCGGTGCAGCCGCGTTCTCGCTGCAGGCGCTCAAGGAGTGCCCCGTCCCCGCATCCGAGGTCGAGCACACGCGCGCCCTCGGGTACCAGGCGCACGATGCGATCGTTGATGCCGTCCGTCGTGCTCATGGCAGCTCCTTTGCGATGCCGTCGAACCAGGCGCGCACCACGCCCAGGTAGCGGGTGTCGTCCAGCAGGAAGGCGTCGTGGCCGTGCGGCGCGTCGATCTCGGCATAGCTGACGCTGCGTCGGTTGTCCAGCAGCGCCTTGACGATCTCGCGGCTGCGCGACGGCGAGAAACGCCAGTCGGTGGTGAAGCTCACGAGCAGGAACTTGGCCATGGCCCGCTCGAAGGCCGCGCGCAGGCTGCCGCCATAGGCTGCGGCAGGATCGAAGTAGTCGAGCGCACGGGTGATCAGCAGATAGGTGTTGGCGTCGAAGTACTCGCTGAACTTGTCGCCCTGGTGGCGCAGGTAGCTCTCAATCTGGAACTCCACGTCGTGCGTGGTGTAGCGCACCTGCATGCCCTCGCGCAGCTGGCGGCCGAACTTGGCGTTCATCACGTCGTCGCTGAGGTAGGTGATGTGGCCGATCATGCGGGCGATGGTCAGCCCGCGCTTGGGCACCACGCCGTGATCGTAGAAGTGGCCGCCGTGGAAGTCGGGATCGGTCACGATGGCACGGCGGGCCACCTCGTTGAAGGCAATGTTCTCGGCGTTGAGGTTGGGCGCGCTGGCGATGACCGCGGCGTGCCGCACACGCTCGGGGTACTGCAACGTCCACGAGAGGGCCTGCATGCCGCCCAGGCTGCCGCCCATCACGGCAGCGAGGGTGTCGATGCCCAGCGCATCGAGCAGGCGGGCCTGGGCGTCCACCCAGTCCTCCACCGTCACCACCGGAAAGTCCGCGCCCCACGGCCGCCCCGTCGCGGGATTGGTGTGCATCGGCCCCGTCGAGCCGAAGCAGGAGCCCAGGTTGTTGATGCCGATGACGAAGAAACGGTCGGTGTCCACCGACTTGCCGGGGCCGATCATGTTGTCCCACCAGCCCTGCGACTTCGGCTGGCCCGCATATTGGCCGGCCACGTGGTGCGAGGCATTGAGCGCATGGCAAACCAGCACGGCGTTGCTGCGGTCGGCATTGAGCGTGCCGTAGGTCTCGTAGGCCAACGCGTAGTCGCCGATGGCGCTGCCGCTGCGCAGCGGCAGCGGCGTCGCGAAGGACATGGACTGGGGTGTGACGTCGAAGGACATGGGAGCAAAAAGAAAACCCGGCCTCGCCAAAAACGAGCCGGGTTGCGGGCATCCGTCTTTAGCTGCATTTATCAAGCGCCCGCAAGCTGGAGCAAATCGGCGCTGTTGAAAGTATAGGCCGGGCGGCGCCGTCGCCGCCCGGCGAGGGTCATGCCTCAGGCGCCCCAGCCGATGAGCGCGGCCACGCCCAGCACCAGGAAGATCACGGCCGAGATGCTGTGCACGAGCTTGATCGGCACCTTGCGCACGATGCGCTCGCCCAGCCACACCACCGGGGCGTTGGCCAGCATCATGCCCAGCGTGGTGCCGATCACCACCCACAGGTAGTCGTGCGTGAAGCGGGCCGCCAGCATCACGGTGGCGATCTGCGTCTTGTCGCCCATCTCGGCTAGGAAGAAAGCCACCAGTGTGGTGCCGAAGACACCGAACTTGGAGACGCTTCGCGGCGCTTCGTCCTCGTCGAGCTTGTCCGGAATCAGCATCCAGACGGCCATCGCGATGAAGGACAGACCCAGGATCCAGCGCAGGACCGTAGGCCCGAGAAAGCTGGTCACCCAGGCGCCGACGGCACCTGCCAGCGCATGGTTGACGACCGTTGCCGCAAAGATGCCCAGCACGATGGGCCAGGGCTTGCGGAAACGCGCCGCGAGGACGAGGGAAAGGAGTTGGGTTTTGTCACCCATTTCGGCCAGCGCGACGATGCCGGTGGCCACCAGAAAGGCTTCCATAGAGATGTGGGGTTCCTCGGCCGAAGGACGCAGTCGACCACGCAGCGCCTTCGGCCTTGTTCCCGAAGCTGCGTGGTCAATGGTCTCGCCAGGTCTTCACTGCATGCGCCATGTTCCGCGTGGGGCGCGGTACAAGTCTGTTGACGCACGCCCTTCTCGCATTCGGAAGGCGGCTACTCCCCAAAGACGGGGACGATTCTAACGGTCTTGCGGCGGTGCAGCATGCACAGTGACGCGGTCATGTGGGAAAGAGCTGTGATGGCCGTCGGCAACGGCCGAGATGCGGGAATGTCGGGTGCGCCATGTCGACCAGCCGCCGGTAAAGTCCCTGTTTCGCCCAGCATTTGATGTCAGTGGGCGCAAGCTTTCTACTGTCTCGATGTTGTTGCAATTCAAGGGAAATTCCTGCCCCCCTCCCAAATAAATCACCCATAATGGGTGGACCTTCGGCCCGGAAAGCCGCAGGCCATTGGGTGATCGGTCAGTTTCGTCAGCCCCGCAGGCCAACATGCTGCGGGTCTTGCGCCCGGGACTCCATCGCTGCTTTTTTTTGTGTTTTACAGGAGTCCCATTCATGGGCAACAAACTCTACGTCGGCAACCTGCCCTATTCGGTGCGCGACGGTGATCTCGAACAGGCTTTTGGCCAGTTCGGCGCAGTGACCAGCGCCAAGGTCATGATGGAGCGCGAGACCGGCCGTTCCAAAGGCTTTGGTTTCGTGGAAATGGGCAGCGACGCTGAGGCGCAGGCTGCCATCCAGGGCATGAATGGCCAACCGCTGGGCGGCCGCAGTGTCGTTGTCAACGAAGCGCGCCCCATGGAGCCGCGTCCTCCCCGTAGCGGTGGCGGCGGCTACGGCGGTGGTGGCGGTGGTTACGGCGGCGGTGGTGGCGGCGGCTACGGCGGTGGCGGCGGTGGTGGTTACGGCGGCGGCGGCGGTGGTCGCAGCGGTGGTGGCGGCTACGGCGGCCGCGGCGGCGGTGGTGGCGGCGGCAACGACGGCAGCTTCCGTAGCCCCTACGGCACCGGCCCCCGTGGCGGTGGTGGCGGCGGCGGTGGCCGCGGCGGCTACGGCGGTGGCGGCGGCAACAGCTACTGATTGCACGGCCCGTTCAGTTCGCGCGACTGAACGGCTCGGTGAAAAGGCTCCTTCGGGAGCCTTTTTTCGTGGGGCCCTTTTTTCCATACCCCACCGTCACGCGCACGGCCCCACCAACGAGGCGGCGCTCATTCCAGCCAACATACAGGCAAATGACCGCGAAGCCGGTCGTGCGCTCAACGCGGGCTGTCGACGCCATCCCGCCGACGCTTGCGACCACGGCCTTGAACAACTTTGTCGTAGACGGCGTTGGGCAACAGCCTCATCAACTTGGCGACCACGCCCATCTGCCAAGGAATGACGCGGTAGCTAACACCCGCCTCGATCGTGCGAAACGCCCGGTCGGCGAACACGTCGGCGGGGATGAGGAAGGGCATGCCATAGCGGTTGCCCTGCGTAAGCGGGGTATCCACATAGCCAGGGCAGACCGTCACCACCCGCACGCCGCTGCCATGAAGCTCGGTACGCAGGCTTTCGCAGTACGCCACCACGGCCGCCTTGCTGGCACAGTAGGCGCCGTGGCCAGGCAGCCCCCGGATGGCCGCCACGCTGCCGATGCCCACCAACCGCCCCGAGCCCCGGCCCACCATCGCATTGACGAAGGGATGGAAGGTGGCCGCCATCCCCACGTTGTTGAGCGCGAAGGTGTCCGCCATCACGTCCAGGTCGGCACGCTCGGCGGTGTCCATGCCCACGCTGATGCCTGCATTGGCGATGACCACCTCGGGCAGCCCCTGGTCGGCGATGCAGGCTTGGCCAGCCGCGACGATGCTGCTGGGGTCGGCCACGTCGGCACCATAGACGGCGCAGCGGTCGACACCCAGCCCGCGGGCAGTCGCCCAGTCCTGCATCTGCGCCGTGCGCCGGGCCACGAGCGCGAGGCGCCAGCCCGCTTGGGCATAGCGGGCCGCCAAGGCCTGGCCAATGCCGCTGGAGGCGCCGGTGATGAAGACGAGAGGAGCAGGTGCAGCGGTGGACATGGTAATTGCGGCAGACGAGATCACCGCCGGCCGGCAGCGCCTGGCGGCAGGATCTGGCCGCGCACGCGGCCGCGCAGATTGGCGACGCCCGTGCGATGGTCATAGTCCAGGGCGTCCGCCGAGAACTTGTCGCCGCCGCGGATCAAGGTCACCGGCAGATGGGAGCGCACCCGGTCCTCGTTGGTGAAGACATGCAGGAAGTCGCCTCGGAACTCCAGCTTCGGCGCTGGCTTGCCATCCGGCAGCTTCCCCTCGTCGCGGATCACGACGGCGTCCCCGAAGAGCTGGATCTCGCTGCCATCGCCATTGGACAGCCCCCGATTGGCCGTCGCCCGCGTGACCAGGCCCTGGGGGGACACCGAGCGCACACGCACCTCGTCGACTTCCATGGTGTCCGTGTCGGGAAAGTGCCGGCCCTCCCGACCACTGATCTCGCTGTGCAAGGAACCGTCGGGCAGGAAGCTGCGCACGGTGAAGTCACGCATGAAGAAATCCGGGTCGTGCGACACCGGCGCGGCAGCCTGGGGCTTGATCAGCTCGGGCGCGTTGCGCACCAGCCAGTAGGTGCCCAGGGCCAGCACGCCGGTCAGGATGATCGGCAGGTACAGGCTCAGACGGTCGAACGCCAAGCCGAAGACGGACGTTGCGCGCTTCATGCGTCGGGCACCCCGCAGGCGGCGTCCAGCAGGCTAGCATAACGGCCGCTGGCACACAGCAGCAGGTCGCAGAACTCACGCGCCGCGCCCTCGCCGCCGCGTAGGCGCGTGACATAGCGGACGCTGGCCGCCACCTCGGGATGGGCATTGGCGGGCGCCGCCGAGAAGGCCACACGACGCAGCACAGGCAGATCGGGCCAGTCGTCGCCGATGGCCGCGGTCTGCGCCCAGTCGACACCGAGAGCCGTGAGGATCTCGACCGAGGCGGCGACCTTGTCCATGACGCCGTAGCGCGCATGCTGCACGCCCAGCGCCTGCAGTCGTGCGCGCAACGGGGCCGAATCGCGGCCGGTGACCACCACCGGCTCGATGCCCGCCTTGCGCAGCATCTGCAGGCCGTAGCCATCAAGCACGCTGAAGCGCTTGAGCGTCTCACCCGCTTCGGTGAAATAGATGCCGCCGTCGGTCAGCACGCCGTCGACATCGAAGAAGGCGACGCGCACGTCCTGCGCGGCCAGCAACAGTTCCGGGTCGAAAGCGAGCACGGGTCGGGCGCGCGGCAATTGCGGCGCCATCAGATGACCTTCGCCCGCATCAGGTCGGTGGTGTTCAGTGCGCCGGTGAGCCGGCCGTCGGCGTCCACCACGAAGAGCCGGGTGATGCCGTGCTGCTCCATGAGTTCGGCAGCCTCGACGGCCAGTGCGTCCTGGCGAATCGTGCGCGGAGACCGGTGCATGACGTCGACGGCTTGGATGCCGCGCAGGTCGGTGCCGGCTTCGATCAGCCGCCGCAGATCGCCATCGGTGAAGATGCCTTCGGCCCGGCCTTCGCCGCCCATCACTGCGGCAGCGCCGAAGCCCTGCACGCTCATGGCGCGCATCAGCTCGGTGATGCCAGCTTGGATCGACACCTGCGGAACGGCGGCGCCCTTGCGCATCACATCGGACACATGGGTGAGCAGTTTGCGACCCAGCGCACCCCCCGGGTGGGAGCGGGCGAAGTCCTCGGCACCGAAGCCGCGCGCGTCCAGCAGCGCCACGGCCAGCGCATCGCCCAGTGCCATCTGCGCCGTGGTGCTGGCCGTGGGTGCCAGGTTCAACGGGCAAGCTTCCTTCTCGACACCGCTGTCCAGCATGAGATCGGCATGGCGGGCCAACGACGAGGCGGCACCGCCCGTCATGGCAATCAGAGGCACGCCCTGGCGCTTGAGCACCGGCAGGATGGCGTCGAGTTCGTTGCTCTCGCCGCTGTTGGAGATGGCGAGCACCACATCGGCCGCAGTGACCATGCCCAGGTCGCCATGGCTCGCCTCGGCCGGGTGCACGAACATGGCCGGCGTGCCGGTCGACGCCAGGGTGGCGGCGATCTTGCGCCCCACATGGCCGCTCTTGCCCATGCCCATCACCACCACGCGGCCCTGGAGTGCCAGGATGCGCCGCACGGCCTCGACGAAGCTCGCACCGACGCGGGATTTGAGGCCCTGCACGGCCGCAGCCTCGATGTCGAAAGTGGCGCGCGCGCGGGCCAGCAACGCGTCGGGATCCGGGGCCGGAAAGCTCATCGGCCGATTTTATCGGCGCGCCTTGTCCCCGCCCCGGCGCAGTGCATGGCCCTTGCTAGCATCCAGCGGATGAACACCTTCGAGCTGACGCTGCTCTACCTGCTGGCCGCCGTGCTGGGCGTGGTGGGTTGCCGCTCGCTCAAGCTGCCACCCATGCTCGGCTATCTGGTGGCCGGCGTGCTGATCGGCCCGCACGCCTTCGCGCTGGCGCAGGACTCGGACGGCGTGCGCCACCTGGGCGAATTCGGCGTGGTGTTCCTCATGTTCGTGATCGGGCTGGAATTCAGCCTGCCCAAGCTGCGCGCCATGCGCAAGCATGTATTCGGCCTGGGGCTGCTTCAGGTGGCGTTGACGATGATGCTGGCCACGCTGGGCGCCCTAGGCTTGGCCCGTCTGCTGCCCGACCCCTGGCGCATGAGCTGGCAGACGGCGCTCGCGCTGTCGGGCGCCCTGGCGATGAGCAGCACCGCCATCGTGGTCAAGCTGATGGCCGAGCGGCTGGAGTTGGAAAGCGAACACGGCCGCCGCGTGATGGGCGTGCTGCTGTTCCAGGATCTGGCGGTGGTGCCGCTGCTGGTGCTGATTCCCGCGCTGGGCGCGCCGCCGGAGGCATTGCTGCGCGGCCTGGGTCTGGCCCTGCTCAAGGCCACCGCCCTGATCGGCCTGCTGCTCTACGGCGGTCCGCGCGTGATGCGCTGGTGGCTCACCCTCGTGGCACGTCGACGCAGCGAAGAGCTGTTCATGCTCAACCTTCTGCTGGTCACGCTGGGCATGGCCTGGCTGACCGAGGTGGCAGGCCTGTCGCTGGCGCTGGGCGCCTTCATCGCCGGCATGCTGGTGTCGGAGACCGAATACAAACACCAGGTGGAAAGCGACATCCGCGCCTTCCACGACCTGCTGCTGGGCCTGTTCTTCATCACCATCGGCATGTCGCTGGATTGGCATGTGGTGGTGGAGCGCTGGTCGCTGGTGCTCGTCCTGCTGCTCGTGCCGCTGGGCTTCAAGCTGCTGCTGGTGACGGTGCTGGCGCGGCTTCTCGGCGCGACGGCCGGCGTCTCTCTGCGCACGGGGCTGTACCTCGCGCAGGCCGGTGAATTCGGCTTCGTGCTGCTGTCGCTGGCCAGCGGCCGGGGGCTGATGCCGTCGTGGCTGGGCGACCCCGTGCTGGCCTCGATGATCGTGTCGATGCTGGCCACGCCCTTCATCGTGCTCTACAGCGAGGCCATCGTGCGCAAGCTGGTGGCCAGCGACTGGATGCAGCAATCGCTGCAGGTGACCAGCCTCGCGCGCAAGATGATCGACACGGCCGAGCACGTGATCATCTGCGGCTATGGCCGCTGCGGCCAGAACCTGGCGCGCATGCTGGAGCGCGAAGGCATTCCCTACATGGCGCTGGACCTGGACCCCGACCGCGTGCGGCAGGCCGCCGCTGCCGGCGACTCGGTGGTCTTCGGTGACGCAGCGCGGCCGCAGGCGCTGATGGCGGCGGGCCTGTCGCGCGCCAGCGCCGTGGCCATCACCTACCTCGACGTGCCGGGAGCGCTCAAAGTGCTGGCGGCGGTGCGCGCCCATGCGCCAACGGTGCCCGTGGTGGTGCGCACCCAGGACGACCATGAGCTGGAGAAGCTGCAGCGCGCCGGCGCCACGGCCGTCGTGCCGGAGACGGTCGAAGGCTCCCTGATGCTGGCCAGCCACGCCCTGGCGCTGGTCGGCGTGCCGATGCGGCGGGTGATCCGCCTTGCGCAGGAAGCCCGCGATGCCCGCTACCACCTGTTGCGCGGCTACTTCCGCGGGGCGGACGACGACGCCTCGCTGGAAGACCTGGCGCAGGAGCGCCTGGACAGCTTCACGCTGCAGGCGGGCAGCCGCTGGGTCGGCCAGACGATGGCACGGCTCGGTCTGGCCGACGCCGGGGTGCGCGTGGTGGGCCTGCGGCGCAGCCACGGCCGCGCCATGGAGCCGGAGGAAGACACGGTGCTGGAAGCCGGCGACACGCTGGTGCTCTCCGGGCTTCCGGGCCCGCTCGCCACCGCAACCGAACGCCTGCAGCGCGGCTGAAGCGCTCGGCGACACCGGCGCGCCGCCGGCCGCTCAGGTGGTGGCGACCCGTCCCGATCGACTGCCCTGCCGACGCGCCAGCACCTGCGCCGCAGCCAGGGTGACCGCCAGCGCGATGGCGCTCTGCCGCTCCGCCAGTTCGCCGAAGCGCAATGGCGTCAGCCGCCAGAGCCGGCAGGCGCTCACGGCATCGACCATGGCCGAACGCGGTCGGCGGGCGAAGAAGGCGCCCTCGCCCACCACCGTGCCGGGGTTCAGCATGGCCAAGCGCACCTGGCCTTCGCTGCCCAGGCGGTGGACGCTCAGCGTGCCCTCGGCCAGGAAATACAGCGCGCGGTCGTTGGCGCCCTGCACGATCAGCCGCTGATTCGCGTCGATGGTGAAGGCATGCAGGTAGGTGGCCAGCACGGCCCACTGCGCGGGGTCGAGTTCCGGCGCGAAGACATCGTCGCCGCGGTGCTGGGCGATCGACTGGCGGAAGGCATCGAGGGTGGCGGAGGTCATGGCAGCTCCTGCGGGCACGCACACGCTGCCGATTGTGCGGCGCCCGGGACGCATGCGCCTGACCGGTCGCCGCGCTACTTGCCGATGCAGAAGCGCGAGAAGATCACCCCCAGCAGATCGTCCGCGCCGAACTCGCCGGTGATCTCGTTCAGCGCGTTCTGCGCGAGGCGCAGCTCTTCGGCCAACAGGTCGAGGGCGGGCATCGGCGCTGCGAGGTGCTCGGCTGCGAGGTCGAGATGACCGCCCACGCGGTGCAACGCCTGCACATGGCGCGCCCGCGCCAGGTAGACGCCCTCTGGCACGGCCTGCCAGCCTGCGAGCGTGAGCAGCTTCTGTCTCAGGGCCTCGATGCCCAGGCCGGACCTGGCCGACAGGCGAAGCGCGTCCTCGGGCAGCCCGGGCAGCGCGTCGGCCTCGACGGCATCGGACTTGTTCCAGACCTCCAGCAACGGCACACGCGTCGGCAGACGGCCCGCCAGGCCCAGCCGGATCTCGGCGTCGGCCGCCTGGTAATCGGACCGGGCCGCGCGCGTCAGGTCATGCAGGAAGAGCACCGCATCCGCGTCCTCGATCTGCCCCCAGGCGCGGGCGATGCCGATGCGCTCCACCTCGTCGCCAGACTCGCGCAGTCCGGCCGTGTCCACGACATGCAGCGGCACCCCCTGGATCTGGATGGTCTGCGACACGATGTCGCGCGTGGTGCCGGCCACAGGGCTCACGATGGCCAGTTCGGCCCCGGCCAGCGCATTGAGCAGCGAACTCTTGCCGGCATTGGGCTGGCCGGCGATCACCACCTTGATGCCCTCGCGCAGCAGCGCCCCCTGGCGAGCCCGCTGCTGCACGGCCGTCAATTGCGCTTGCAGGCGCGACAGCTGGCCTGCGGCGTCGGCCTGCTGCAGGAAGTCGATGTCCTCTTCAGGGAAGTCGAGGGTGGCCTCGACCAGCATCCGCAAGTGGATCAGCGCATCGCGCAGCGCATGGATCTCACGCGAGAAGGCGCCGCCAAGCGACCGGCTTGCGCTGCGGGCTGCGGCTTCGGTGCTCGCGTCGATCAGGTCGGCGATGGCCTCGGCCTGGGCCAGGTCGATCTTGCCGTTCTGGAAGGCGCGTTGGCTGAATTCGCCGGGCTGGGCCACACGCAGGCCGGGTAGGCGGGCCCGACCGGTGTCGGCATCGACCTCCTCGCCAGCAGCCAGGCAGCGCGCCAGCAGCAACTGCAGCAGCACGGGGCCGCCATGCGCCTGGAGTTCGAGCACGTCCTCGCCCGTGAAGGAGTGGGGGCCGGGAAAGAACAGCGCCAGGCCATGGTCCAGTGCGCCGCCGTCGGCATCCAGGAAAGGCAGATAGGTGGCTTCGCGCGGCTTGAGGTCGCGGCCGCAGAGGCCGCGCACCAGCGACCCGAGGCCCATGCCGGACACGCGCACGATGCCCACAGCCCCGCGGCCGGGGGCGGTGGCAATGGCGGCGATGGGATCGTTCAGGCGGGCAAGCATGACGGTGATTCTTTCAGCATTGGCCCGGGTCGATCAGCCCGGCGGCAGACGCACAGGGGAGGCCCAAACGAACAGGCCGCCCGGAGGCGGCCTGCGGCAAGGAGCGCGAGCGCCCCGCTTACTTGGTGACGCCCAGGCGTCGGTTGATCACGTACTGCTGCGCAATGGACAGGATGTTGTTCGTGATCCAGTACAGCACCAGGCCGGCCGGGAAGAAGAAGAACATCACGCTGAAGGCCAGCGGCATGATCCACATCAGCTTGGCCTGCATCGGGTCCGGCGGCGTGGGGTTGAGCCAAGTCTGCAGCAGCGTGGTGCCGGTCATGACCAGCGGCAGGATGAACCAGGGATCGGGCGCCGACAGGTCGCGGATCCACAGGATCCAGGGCGCGTGGCGCATTTCCACCGACGACAGCAGCACCCAGTAAAGCGCGATGAACACAGGGATCTGGATCACGATCGGGAAGCAGCCGCCCAGCGGGTTGACCTTCTCCTCGCGATAGATGCGCATCATCTCCTGCTGCATCTCCTGCGGCTTGTCCTTGAGGCGCTCGCGCATCTCCATGATGCGCGGGTTGATGGCCTTCATCTTGGCCATGCTGCCGTAGGCCTTGGCGTTGAGCCAGAAGAAGGCGGCCTTGAGCAGCACCACCAGCGCCACGATCGACCAGCCCCAGTTGCCCAGCAGCTTGTGCAGCTGGTCGAGCAGCCAATAGAGCGGCTTGGAGATGATGGCGAAGATGCCGTAGTCCTTCACCAGGTCCAGGCCGGGAGCGAGGGCTTCGAGCTTCTTCTCTTCCTCGGGGCCGGCAAAGAGCACCGTGTCCACGGTCTGCGTGGCGCCCGGCGCGACGGTCGGCAGGTTGGCCACCATGGCCACGGCGTACAGGTTGGGGCCGAGCGCGTCCGGGCCCTGCACGCGGAACTCGCGCTTGAGGCCGGCGCTGTGCGTGGGCTCCACCAGCCAGGCCGCTGCAAAGTAGTGCTGCACCATCGCAACCCACCCGGTCTCGGACGCGGGCGGGATCTCGGCCTTGCTCTTGGCGATGTCGGCGAAGGCGATCTTGTGGAACTTCTTCTCTTCGGTGTAAGCGGCCGGACCGGTGAAGGTGCTGGTGCCCAGCATGCTGCCGTGCGCTTCGACGCCGTGGCGCAGCAGTTGCAGATACAGCTGAGGATCGCGCGGCTGGTCGCCCACGTTCACCACCTGGTGGCGCACATGGATGGCGTAATCGCCCCGCTTGAAGACATAGGTCTTGACGTACTTGAGGCCGCCGGCGGGCTGCGATTCGAAGCTCACCTCCAGCGTGTCCTGACCATCGGCCAGCCGGTAGGGGCCCGGCTTGGTCGCCATCAGGCTCAGGTGGTTGGGGAACATCGTGCCGCCGCCGGCCGGGTTCAGCAGGCCGGTCTGCGCAAGGTAGCGGTTGGCCGGGCCGTCGTCCATCAGCACGACCGGCTCTTCAACGACCGGGAGCGCTGGCATGTTGAGCAGGCGGCGCACCATCGGCATCAGGCCGCCATGCGAGGTCTCCTGCATGTACTGCAGCAGTTCCAGCTTGGCCAACGTGCCGCCCTGCGGGTCGATGGCCGCCTTGAACACGTCGGTTTCGATCTGCACGCGCTCGGCCGGCACGGATGTGGACGAGGCCGTCGGCGTGGCAGCCGCGCTGCCGCCCGACGCTGCGGGCAGGCCCGCAGCAGAGGCCGCCGGAGCCGATGCGCCCGGGGCGGGCGTCGGCGCCTGGGCGGTGACGGCCGGCTTGGTCGAGGGCAGGAAGGTCGGCGTGCGGCCGTTGTGGACCTGCCACTGGTCCCACAGCATCACCAGCGAGAAACCGAAGATCACCCAGAGGATGGTGCGGCGAATGTCGTTCATGAAGAGGACTTCTTGTCGAGAGAGGTGAACAGCCCGGCCCCGGCCGCAGGCGGCACGGGGTCGTGCCCACCCGCACACCAGGGATGGCAGCGGGCCAGGCGCCTCAGCGTGAGGTAGCTGCCCTGCGCCGCGCCGTGCGTCTGCAGCGCCTCGATGGCGTAGACGGAGCAGGTGGGCGAAAAGCGGCAGGCGCCACCCAGCCAGGGGCTGAGCAGCAGACGGTAGGCGCGGACGATGGCAATCAGAAGACGCTGCATCGGCGACGGTCGTGATCAGGCAGCCGTTCGACGCGCACGGGCGAACAGCTGCTCGAGCTCCGCGCGCACCGCGCGGCGCAAGGCATCGGATGTGGCGCTGACGAACTGACGGCGGTCGAAGGCCGTACGCAGACGCACCACGTACGCGGCGGGGGACTGGCCTTCGAGGCACAGGCCCACGGCGTAGATCTGGCGGCGGATGGCATTGCGGGTGACCGCACGGCGCGCCCAACGCTTGGGCACCATCGCGCCCAGCCACACGCCTGTGGGGCGGAACAGCGGGATGGGCGCATCCTCACCCTCCGCGACGGGGACGGGCGGCAAGGGCAAAGCCCGTCGGTGCAGCGCAAAGTGCGGCGTGCGGGCGACGGTCTCACCGCCCATGCCGGCCTGGAACTGGTCTCGGTTGCGCAGCCGCAGCAACGCCGCCGGCGTCTGCACGGCGGCGGGCGGGAGAGGCTCTGAAAGGGGCTGCTCCAAAGCGCGGGGAACGAGGTTCAAGCGCTGTGGACAATCGGTTGGCAACGGCCGTCGGCGGCGGCAAAGACCCGCGACGCCAGTCGGCCAAAACCCGCCCCGGCGCGTGCCGGCGAAAACCGCGGCATCGCCAGAGGCGGGCCTGCCCACCACGTCACCGATCAGACGGCCAGACGCTTGCGGCCCTTGGCGCGGCGGGCGTTGATGACGGCGCGGCCGCCACGGGTCTTCATGCGGACCAGAAAGCCGTGGGTACGGGCGCGGCGGATCTTGGACGGTTGGTAGGTGCGTTTCATGACGAGGGTTCCTGCAAGAGTGCTGATCGACAGGCCCGTCTTGTGATGTGGAGTCGGTCCCTGGGCTGCGGCGAGAAGGCACACGCCTTCGCAATGCTGCATCCAGGTCCGCGGCCGGGCCCCGGCTACCCCTGCACCACGCGCGCCTGAGCCGCCCGGTGCAAAAGGGAACCCGAAATTATCGCAGACATCCGCGCCTACAGCAATCCGGCGGCCTGTCAGCCAGCATTGCCACCGGACGTCAAGGGGTGTGGATAAGTTTTTGACAAGTTAGAATCGCGCGTGCTTTCCGTTCGCAACTATCCACAACAGACAGACGCGCCGATGAACCCCCAGCGGCCATCCGGTCAGCGCAGCCACCATGTCGAGTGAAGGGGTCGGTGCCAGCCTCTGGCAGGCCTGTGTCGACCAGCTCGCGCAAGAGCTGTCCGAGCAGCAATTCAACACCTGGATCAAGCCGCTGACCGCGCAGGTGACCGACGACCTGACGCGAATGACGATCTTCGTCGCCAATCGCTTCAAGCTCGACTGGATCCGTGCCCAGTACGCCGCCCGCATCGCCGACATGGCCGAGCGGTTGTCGGGCCAGCCGGTGGCGGTCGAACTCGCCCTGGCGCCACGCGAGATCCCGGTTCGCCAGCCCGTGACTGTGCAGGCCGTGCCCTCGTCCATCTCCGAACCCGAGCCGCTGCGCCCCGGCGATGGCCCCATGGGCATGTCCGGCATGGGTGGCAGCGCCCCTGACGAGCCCGCCGGCGCTTTCAAGAATCGTCTCAACCCGCAGCTGACCTTCGACAGCCTGGTCGAGGGCTCCGCCAACCGCATGGCACGCGCTGCGGCGATGCACGTGGCCGGCACGCCGGGCCACCTGTACAACCCGCTGTTTATCTATGGCGGCGTCGGCCTGGGCAAGACCCACCTGATGCATGCCGTGGGCAACAAGCTGCTGGCCGACAAGCCCGACGCCAAGATCCTCTATCTGCACGCCGAGCAGTTCGTGTCGGACGTGGTCAAGGCCTACCAGCGCAAGACCTTCGACGAGTTCAAGGAGCGCTACCACTCGCTCGACCTGCTGCTGATCGACGACGTGCAGTTCTTCGCCAACAAGGACCGCACGCAGGAGGAGTTCTTCAACGCCTTCGAGGCGCTGCTGGCGAAGAAGTCGCACATCGTGATGACGAGCGACACCTATCCCAAGGGTCTGACCGACATCCACGAGCGCCTGGTGTCGCGCTTCGACTCGGGCCTGACGGTCGCCATCGAGCCGCCCGAGCTCGAGATGCGCGTGGCAATCCTGATCAACAAGGCCGTCGCCGAGAGCGCCGAGATGCCGGAGGAAGTAGCCTTCTTCGTTGCCAAGAACGTGCGCTCCAACGTGCGCGAGCTCGAAGGCGCGCTGCGCAAGATCCTGGCCTATTCGCGCTTCAACCAGAAGGAAGTCTCCATCCAGCTCGCGCGCGAGGCGCTGCGCGACCTGCTGTCGATCCAGAACCGGCAGATCAGCGTGGAGAACATCCAGAAGACCGTTGCCGACTACTACAAGATCAAGGTCGCCGACATGTACAGCAAGAAGCGCCCGGCCAGCATCGCGCGGCCGCGCCAGATCGCGATGTACCTGGCCAAGGAGCTGACGCAGAAGAGCCTGCCAGAGATCGGCGAGCTGTTCGGCGGCCGCGACCACACCACCGTGCTGCACGCCGTGCGCAAGATTTCCGGCGAGCGCCAGCAGCTCACCGAGCTGAACCAGCAGCTGCACGTGCTGGAGCAGACGCTCAAGGGATGAGCATCTCCACCGAAAAAAGGCGCGCAGACAATGCGCCGGCATCCGGGCCCGCGCCCGGGAAGATCGAGGACGAAGAGTAGAGGACGTACATGATTGTTCTGAAGGCACCCCAAGACCAGGTTCTGGCAGCCCTGCAGTCGGTGGCAGGCATCGTCGAGCGTCGCCACACGCTGCCCATCCTGGCCAACGTGCTGATCCGCAAGGCCGGCGGCCAATTGCAGCTGACCACCAGCGACCTGGAGATCCAGATCCGCACCACCGCCGAGCTCGGCGGCGACGATGGCGCCTTCACCACCACCGTGGGCGCACGCAAGCTGATCGACATCCTGCGCACCATGCCGGCCGACCAGACCGTGAGCCTGGAATCGAGCCAGAACAAGCTGGTGCTCAAGGGCGGCAAGAGCCGCTTCACGCTGCAGACCCTGCCGGCCGAGGACTTTCCGCTGGTGCAGGAAGCCGCCAGCTTCGGCCCGGCCTTCAGCGTGCCGCAGCGCACCCTGAAGGCGCTGCTGTCGCAGGTGTCGTTTGCGATGGCGGTGCACGACATCCGCTACTACCTCAACGGCATCCTGTTCGTGGCCGAGGGCAAGCAGCTCTCGCTGGTGGCCACCGACGGCCACCGCCTGGCCTTCTCCAGCGCCACGCTGGACGTCGAGGTGCCGCGCCAGGAAGTGATCCTGCCGCGCAAGACCGTGCTGGAGCTGCAGCGCCTGCTGTCCGACGCCGACGGTGGCGACACGCCGCCCATGATCGAGCTGCAGTTCGCCAACAACCAGGCCAAGTTCAACTTCGGCACCATGGAGTTCGTCACCAAGCTGGTCGAGGGCAAGTTCCCCGACTACAACCGCGTGATCCCCAAGAACCACAAGAACAGCGTCACGCTGGGCCGCGCGCCGCTCCTGGCCAGCCTGCAGCGCACGGCCATCCTGACCAGCGACAAGTTCAAGGGCGTGCGGCTGAACATCGAGCCCGGCCTGCTGCGCATCGCCTCCAACAATGCCGAGCAGGAAGAGGCGGTGGACGAGCTGGACATCGACTACGGCGGCGACAGCATCGAGATCGGCTTCAACGTCACCTACCTGATCGACGCCCTGGCCAACATGGGCCAGGACATGGTCCGCGTCGACCTGCAGGACGGCAACAGCTCGGCGCTGGTGACCATTCCCGAGGACGCGAACTTCAAGTACGTGGTCATGCCGATGCGAATCTGAGGAGCGCCGTGCGCTCCTCAGATCCGCTTCGCGATCCGTGGCGCACCCCCTGCCCCCGCCGAGCGGGGGTTCTAGCCAGATGACATGAACGGCCGCTTCGCGGCCTGGAAGATGATGAGCGACAACAAGCAGCCCGACGACGCGCCTGAAACGCCCAAGACCGAGCCCGTGTACGAAGCCGAGATCGACAAGGCGATCCCGATCGAGGTGACGCCCGACACCGGCTACGGCGAAGGCGCGATCCAGATCCTCGAAGGTCTTGAGGCCGTGCGCAAGCGGCCGGGCATGTACATCGGCGACACGTCCGACGGCACCGGCCTGCACCACCTCGTCTTCGAGGTGGTCGACAACTCCATCGACGAGGCCCTGGCCGGCCACTGCGACGACATCGTCGTCACCATCCACACCGACAACTCGATCTCCGTCACCGACAACGGCCGCGGCATCCCGACCGGCGTGAAGATGGACGACAAGCACGAGCCCAAGCGCTCGGCCGCCGAGATCGCGCTGACCGAACTGCACGCGGGCGGCAAGTTCAACCAGAACTCGTACAAGGTGTCGGGCGGCCTGCACGGCGTGGGCGTCTCGTGCGTGAACGCGCTCAGCAAGATGCTGCGCCTGACGGTGCGCCGCGACGGCAAGGTGCATGTGCTCGAATTCAGCCAGGGCTTCGTGCAGAACCGCATCCTGGAAACCGTGAACGGGGTCGAAGTCTCGCCCATGAAGGTGACCGGCGAAACCGACAAGCGCGGCACCGAGGTCCACTTCCTGCCCGACACCGAGATCTTCAAGGAAAACCACGACTTCCACTACGAGATCCTCGCCAAGCGGCTGCGCGAGCTCTCCTTCCTGAACAACGGCGTGCGTATCCGCCTGAAGGACGAGCGCAGTGGCAAGGAGGATGACTTCTCCGGCGCCGGAGGCGTCAAGGGCTTCGTGGAATTCATCAACGGCACGAAGAAGGTGCTGCACCCCAACGCCTTCTACGCCACCGGCGAGCGCCCGGCAGACAGCTACGGCGGCATCCCCGGCACCAGCATCACCGTCGAGGTAGCGATGCAGTGGAACGACGCCTACAACGAGCAGGTGCTGTGCTTCACCAACAACATCCCGCAGCGTGACGGCGGCACCCACCTGACCGGCCTGCGCGCCGCCATGACCCGGGTGGTGGGCAAGTACATCGACCAGAACGACCTGGCCAAGAAGGCCAAGGTCGAGGTCAGCGGCGACGACATGCGCGAAGGCCTGTGCTGCGTGCTGAGCGTGAAGGTGCCCGAGCCCAAGTTCAGCAGCCAGACCAAGGACAAGCTGGTCTCCAGCGAAGTGCGTGCGCCGGTCGAGGACATCGTGGCCCGCGCCCTGACCGAGTACCTGGAAGAACGCCCGCAGGACGCCAAGATCATCTGCGGCAAGATCGTCGAGGCCGCCAAGGCCCGCGAGGCCGCCCGCAAGGCCCGCGAGATGACGCGCCGCAAGGGCGTGCTCGACGGCATGGGCCTGCCCGGCAAGCTGGCCGACTGCCAGGAAAAGGACCCCGCCCTGTGCGAGATCTACCTGGTGGAGGGCGACTCTGCCGGCGGCAGCGCCAAGCAGGGCCGCGACCGGAAGTTCCAGGCCATCCTGCCGCTGCGCGGCAAGATCCTGAACGTGGAGAAGGCGCGCTACGAGAAGCTGCTGACCAGCAACGAGATCGTGACCATGATCACCGCGCTGGGCACCGGCATCGGCAATGCCGGCGCCACCGGCGGCAACGGGGCCGACGACTTCAACGTCGCCAAGCTGCGCTACCACCGCATCATCATCATGACCGACGCGGACGTGGACGGCGCTCACATCCGCACGCTGCTGCTGACCTTCTTCTACCGCCAGATGCCCGAGCTGGTGGAGCGCGGCCACATCTACATCGCGCAGCCGCCGCTGTACAAGGTCAAGGTCGGCAAGGAAGAGCAGTACCTCAAGGACGGCCCCGCGCTGGAGGCCTTCCTGCTGCGCGTGGCGCTGAAGGACGCGGCCGTGCACACCGGCGGCGCCAACCCCACCGTGCTGAGCGGCGAGACGCTGGACGCGCTGGCCCGCAAGCACCAGCTGGCCGAATCGGTCATCGACCGCCTGGGGGTCTTCATGGACGCGGAGGCGCTGCGCGCCATCGCCGACGGCGTGCGCCTGGACCTGGACACGCCCGCCGCCGCCGAGGCCAGCGCCGTCGCGCTGCAGGCCCGCCTGCGCGAGATCAGCAGCAACGGCATCCCGGCCGAAGTGGCGAGCGAATTCGACGTGCGCACCGACAAGCCGCTGCTGCGCATCAGCCGCCGGCACCACGGCAACATCAAGAGCAGCGTGCTCACGCAGGAATTCGTGCACGGCGCCGACTACGCGGCCCTGGCCGAGGCCGCCGACACCTTCCGCGGCCTGCTGGGCGAAGGCGCCACCGCGCGCCGCGGCGAGGGCGACAAGGCCAAGGAAGAGCGCGTGAGCGACTTCCGCACCGCCATGCAGTGGCTGCTGTCCGAAGCCGAACGCGTCACCGCCCGCCAGCGCTACAAGGGCCTGGGCGAGATGAACCCCGAGCAGCTCTGGGAAACGACCATGGACCCGGCCGTGCGCCGCCTGCTGCGCGTGCAGATCGACGACGCCATCGAGGCCGACCGCGTGTTCACCATGCTGATGGGCGACGAGGTGGAGCCGCGGCGGGAGTTCATCGAGACGAATGCGCTGCGCGCGGCGAATATTGACGTGTGAGCGTCGCGCCAGTTGTGCTAGCTGAAAACGAGCCCGGCTTGCCGGGCTTTTTCTTTGGGCGCGACCTTGGCTGCGTGCGGCGCAGCGCTTTAAGCATCCCCTAAGCCTCCAGCCCCAAAGTCCTCCCCAAGCCCCGGCCGCCACGGCGTCCGCTCCGCCGCCGGGGATGCGAATCCAGCGGACGGAAAGCCAAGGAAGGACATTGCCATGACCACCCTCACCTCCTCCATCGCTCGCCGTACGGCCCGCCCCCTTGCCGTCGCACTGCTGCTCGGCATGGGCGCGCTCATGGGCGTGGCGCACGCCGACACCCTGCCACCGGTGCGCACGGCGCCCACGGGCGTCGAGTACATCAGCGGCGGCGTGGGCAGCGACGAGGCCCATGCCATGCAACAGGCGGCGACCCGCTGGCCCGCGAGCTTCGAGTTCGCCGTCAAGGACGGCGCCAAGGCCGACTTCGCGGCCAATGTGCATGTGACGGTGCAGGACGCCCGCACCGGCGCCACGGTGCTGCACAACGTGAAGGCGGACGGTCCCTTCATGGCCGCCAAGCTGGCCCCGGGCGTCTACCGCGTGACGGCCTCGCTGGACGGCAAGGCGCTGCAGCGGCAGATCGACGTCGGCGCCAAGGGCCCGGCGCATGCCGTCTTCATGTGGCCCGCCGGCACGGACATGAACAGCTGAGCAACCTCCCCTGGCTGCGTGCCAGGGGAATCCCACGGCCTGCCAATACCGCCCCTCCAACGCCATGAACACCACCGCACAAGCCCTGACCTCCTTCGCCCGCCATCGCACGCTCCTGCTGAGCGGGCTGTTCACCGGCGCCGTGCTGGCCGTCGGCATGGGCAACGCCCATGCCTCGACCACCTACAACCCGCCCATCCAGATGACGCAGACCGGCATCGAGTACATGAGCGGTGGCGCCACGCCCGACGAGGCGAAGCTGATGAAGACCGTGGAGCCGCGCTGGCCCGCGAGCTTCGAGTTTGATGCCAAGGGCCAGGGGCCCATGCCAACCAGCGCGCTCGTCAAGGTGACGGTGCGCGACGCCGGCAGCGGCGCGGTGGTGCTCAACGACGTGACCGCTGGCGGCCCGTACATGGTGGCGCGGCTGGACCCGGGCCGCTACCAGGTGACGGCCACGCGCGCTGGCCAGACCGTCTCGCACGACATCGACGTCGGCCGCTACACCGCGGCCCATGCGGTGTTCGACTGGAACGTCGGCACGGGCGTGGCCAGCAGCCGCTGACCGGTCGACAGGCGGGGCTGCTGCGGCTTCGCCCAGCAGCCCAGGACTTCTTCGGCACGGCCCGTGCGTGCATCGCGGCAGCTTGGCCACAATGGCCCGCTGTCCGACGCAGCCCGCCGTCGCAAAGGAGTCTTCCATGAGCATGGGCACCCCCATGGCCCGCTATGCCGCCGCCCGCCGGGTCGGCGATTTCGTCTTCATGAGCGGCGTGGTCGCGGTCGATCCGGCCACGCGTCGCGCGGTCTCGCGCTACGAGGATCTGCCCGAAGCCGCCCAGGCCGAGCTGCGCGGCCTGGGCTATGCCACCGGCCAGATGTCGGTGGACGTGTTCGAGGCGCCCGTGGTGGCGCAGAGCTGGTTCGTGCTGGCCCGCATCCGCGACCTGGCGGCCGAGCATGGCGGCACCATGGATGACGTGGTCAAGCTGGTGCAGTACTTCCGCCGCCTGCCCGACTACGCGCTGTTCAACCGGGTGCGCGGGCTGTTCTACCCGGGCGAGCCGCCGGTCTCCACCGTGGTCGAGGTCAACCGCTTCCTGCCCGGCGACGAGGTGCTGATCGAGGTCGAGGCGACGATGTACCTGCCGCTCAGTTGAGACGCGACCTTTACCCGCGCTGCACGATGTAGCGGTTCACGACCGGCATCGTCTCGCCCCGATGGAAGGCCAGCCGGCGCTCGCGCAGCGCCAAGTCGGCGGCGGTGGCGCGGTGGAAGCGCCGCAGATGCTCCGTCCATGATTCATCCACCACCTGTTCCACGTAGCGTTCGGGCGCCGACAGGTCGTGCAGCAGCTCCCACGCGATGGCGCCCTGGCTGAGGCGGGCGCGGCGCGTCTCCTGCATCACGGCATGGAAGGCGGTGGCGCGGGCGGGGTCGATCAGGTACTCGACTGTGATGACCACACGGCCGTCCTCGCCCGCGCTGGCGGGCGGCGGGTTGAAGGCCCAGTCGGTGCCGGCGGGGCTCATGTCGTCTTCGCCCGGGCCGTCGGGCACCCAGCGCAGCACGGCCAGCATCACCAGGGTGCCGCTCACGGCGGCCACCAGCATGCTGGCGCGCAGCGTGCTCAGTTCCGCGATCTGACCCCACCCGGCAGCACCCAGCGCGCCGGCGCCCATGATGGCCATCTGGTAGGTGGACATGCCGCGCGCCCGCACCCAGTCGGGCAGCGCCAGCTGGGCCGACACCGACAGCGAATTGGCCACCGTGATCCAGGCCGCGCCGCAGAAGAACACGGCGAAGGCGGCCAGCCAGAGCGCAGGCGACAGCGCGAGCACGGCCGTGCCCACCGACAGCAGCATCGAGCCGTAGAGCACGCGGTGGTCGCGGTCGAACATCTCCCGCAGCCGGGGCAGCAGCAGTACCGCGATGATCGAGCCCGCCCCCATCGAGGCCAGCAGCAGCGTGAAGGTGCCCGCCCCGCCCTTCGGCCCTTCATGGAAGCCGCGCGCCAGCAGCGGCAGCAGCGCCAGCACGGCCGTCGAATGGAAGAAGGAGACCGCCACGCGCGCGAGCACCGCCCGCATGCGCTGTGACTGCCGCACGAACTGCACGCCCACGCGCATCGCACTCACCAGCCGCTCGCGGCCCAGCGGGTCGACCTTGTGCTCGCGCCGCCAGCGCAGGATGACGAAGCCCGACGCGATGCTCAGCACCGCGTTGAGCACGAAGACCCACACGCTGCCCGCGCTGGCGATCAGCACGCCCGCCACCAGCGGCCCGACGATGCGCGAGGCATTCATCGCGATGCCGTTGAGGCCCATCGCTGCCGGCAGCAACGGCCGCGTGACCAGCTCGGGCACGATGGCCGAGAACACCGGCCAGCGCAGTGCCAGCCCGACGCCGTTGGCGAAGGTCAGGGCCAGCAGCAGCGGCGCGTTCATCTTGTCGAGCCCGATGGCCACGCACAGCACGGTGGCCGAGCCGGCCAGCCAGAACTGCGTGGCCACCAACCAGCGCCGGCGGTCCAGAATGTCGGCCAGCGCCCCACTGGGCAGGCCGAGTAGGAAGACGGGCAGCGTCGAGGCCGTCTGCACCAGCGCCACCCACATGGGCGAGGTGGTGAGCGTGGTCATCAGCCAGGCGGCCGCCACGTCGTTCATCCACATGCAGGTGTTGGCGATGAACCAGGTGCCCCACAGCAGCCGGAAGACCGGCAGCCGCAGCGGCTCCAGCGCGGCGAAGCGCGGAGCGCGTCGGGGTGGCGGGGCGGGGCTGGTCTCGTCGGGGTCGATGGGCGGCATGCTTGCCTGATTGTGGGGCAGCGGGCTTGGGCCTAAGCTCGAACGCTTCGTTCGCCACCCGGTGCACCCATGAATATGACGGCTTCCACCCCCTCCGGCCCGGCGCTCTGGCGCGGCATGGACCGACCCACCCTCGACGCCGCCTACGACAGCTCGGCCGTGGTGCCGGACTTCAAGGCCATCACCGGCCGCTGGCCCGAACGCAGCGCACCCTGGCGCGCCCGCCCCGACACGCGGCTGGATATGCCCTACGCCGAGCCGCCGCGCTGCCGCATCGACCTGTTCGGCCCGGCCGACGCCGCGCCGCTGGTGGTCTTCCTGCACGGCGGCTACTGGCAGATGCGCGGGCGGGAGCAGTTCTCCTTCCTGGCCGAGGGGCCGCTGGCGCATGGTCTGGGCTTTGCGGCCGTGGGCTACACGCTCGGGCCGGACGCGGGCATGGACCGCATCGTCGACGAGTGCCGGCAGGCGCTGGCCTTCCTGCGCCGCGACACCCAAGGTAAGGGCCGGCCGATCGTGCTGTCGGGCTGGTCGGCCGGCGGCCACCTGACAGCCTGCCTGCAGAACGAGGCGGGCGTGATCGGCAGCCTGGCGATCAGCGGGCTGTACGAGCTGGAGCCGATCCGCCTGGGTCGGCTGAACGACAAGCTGGGCATGGATGCCGCGACCGCCCGGCGCCACTCGCCACTGCACCACCTGCCGGCCAACTCGCCGCCCATGGTCGTCGCCTGGGGCGAGGCCGAGCAGCCGGAGCTGCGCCAGCAGTCGCTGGACTACGCCGCCGCCCGCGAGGCCGCAGGCCTGCCCACACGCCGGCTGCCGCTGGCGGGCCTGCACCACTTCGACGAACTCGACACCTATGCCGACCCGAACGGCGCCATGACGCTGGCGCTGGTCGAACTGGCGCGCGGCTGAATGGCGGCACGCCGGGTGCACGACGAGACGCGAGCCGGCGGTGCAGCATCCCCCTTCTTTCAACCCTCAGGAGACTCTTCCGTGATCCTCGAAACCGCAGACATCCGCATCCAGCCCGGCCGCCAGGCCGACTTCGACGCCGCCATCGTGCGCGGCCTGCAGACCGTCATCGCCAAGGCGAAGGGCTTTCGCGGCTGGCGCGTCGTCAAGGGCATCGAATCGCCCGAGCGCTACCTGCTGCAGATCGAATGGGAGACGCTGGAGAACCACACGGTCGATTTCCGCGAGTCGCCCGCCTTCGCCGAATGGCGCGCCATCGTCGGACCCTTCTTCGCGCAGCCGCCGGTGGTGGAGCACTTCGCGCTCGTCGGCGCGGGCTGAGCGACCGCTTCCGTCAGCGCGCGGCGGCCGGTTTGAACGCCCCCCGCAGGCAGATTGGCCCCGCTGACGCCGCGCGCCGTCCCAGGGCCCTGCGGCCACTCACCCGCCCAGGTGGGCCAGCGGTAGCGCGGAATTCGCCTTCACCTCGCCCAGCGAGAAGCTGGTGTGCAGGTCTTTCACATTGGGCAGCGTCATCAGGCTGTTGAGCGCGAAGCGCGAGAAGGCGTCCAGGTCCTGCGCCACCACCTGCAGCTCGAACATGCCGTTGCCGCTGATGTAGTGGCAGGCCACCACCTCGGGCAGACGGCGGATGGCTTCTTCCAGCACGCGGGTCGCGTCGCTGGTGGCGCGGTCGGTGTCCACCCGCACGAAAGCCAGAACGCCCAGGCCGATTTTTCTGCGGTCGAGTTCGGCGTGGTATCCCTTGATGTAGCCCGCCGCCTCCAGGGCCCGCACGCGGCGCCAGCAGGGTGCGGCGGACAGGCCGACCCGCTGGGCCAGCTCGGCGTTGGTGAGCCGGGCGTCGTCCTGCAGCTCGCGCAGGATGGCGAGGTCATATTTGTCAATGCTTTCCAAAGAGGCGCCCTCCGCGCAAGATCCTTTCCCGATCATCCATTTTCAGCGCATGGAACGCAAACACCTATCCAGAAGCCGGGCATACACTTTGCGCACATGATGCTTCGGGGGACGTCCATCCGGAGCCAGACCCACCCGCCACGGCCCACAAGGCCCCAGCCGACGGAGAGAGACAACGATGAACGCTCCCTTGCCCGAACACATCCGCAAGGCCCTCGAGACGGTCACGCTCGACGACAAATACAGCCTGGACTACGGCCGCGCCTTCATGAGTGGCGTGCAGGCGCTGGTCAAGCTGCCCATGCTGCAGCGCCTGCGCGACGCGCAGCAGGGCCACAACACGGCCGGCTTCATCAGCGGCTACCGCGGCTCCCCGCTCGGCGGCTACGACCAAGCGCTGTGGAAGGCCAGCAAGTACCTCAAGGCGCAGAACATCGTCTTCCAGCCCGGCGTGAATGAAGAGCTGGCGGCCACCGCGCTATGGGGCACGCAGATGCTGGGCTTCTCGCCCAGAGACCAGCAGAAGTTCGACGGTGTCTTCGGCATCTGGTACGGCAAGGGGCCGGGCGTGGACCGCTGCTCGGACGTGTTCAAGCACGCCAACATGGCCGGCACCGCGCCGCTGGGCGGCGTGATCGCCATCGCCGGCGACGACCACATCTCCAAGAGCAGCACCGCCGCGCACCAGAGCGACCACATCTTCAAGGCCTGCGGCACGCCGGTGTTCTTCCCAGCCAACGTGCAGGAGATCCTGGATCTGGGCCTGCATGCCTTCGCCATGAGCCGCTTCGCGGGCATCTGGTCGGGCATGAAGACGATCCAGGAGATCGTCGAATCCAGCGCCACGGCCATGATCGACCCGGACCGGGTCGAGATCGTGCTGCCGACCGACTTCGACATGCCGCCCGGCGGCCTGCACATCCGCTGGCCCGACGCGCCGCTGGAGCAGGAGGCGCGCCTCATGCACTACAAGTGGTACGCCGCGCTGGCCTACATCCGCGCCAACCGGCTCAACCACAACGTCATCGAAGGGCCCAACGACCGCTACGGCCTCATGGCCAGCGGCAAGGCCTACAACGACACCCGCCAAGCCCTCGCCGACCTGGGCCTGGACGACGCGGCCTGCCGCCAGCTGGGCATCCGCCTGCACAAGGTGGGCGTGGTCTGGCCGCTGGAGGCGCAGCTCACGCGCGACTTCGCCACCGGCCTGCAGGAGATCCTGGTGGTCGAGGAAAAGCGCCAGGTCATCGAATACCAGCTCAAGGAAGAGCTCTACAACTGGTGCCCCGACGTGCGGCCCAACGTGCTGGGCAAGTTCGATGAACTGGAAGGCGACTTCTCCGGCGGTGAGTGGGCCATGCCCAATCCCACGGCCAACACGCTGCTGCGCGCCAATGCCGACCTCAACCCGTCGCTGATTGCGCGGGCGTTGGTCAAGCGGCTCAAGAAGACGGGCATCCTGGCCTCTGGCGGTGCCGACATGGTGGCCCGCGTGGAAGCGCAGATGGCGCTGCTGGAGGCCAAGGAGCGCTCGATGCAGGTGCTCAATGCCGGCGGCGTGCAGGGCGCGGACCGCGTGCCATGGTTCTGCTCGGGCTGCCCCCACAACACCAGCACGGTGGTGCCCGAAGGCTCGCGCGCCATGGCTGGCATCGGCTGCCACTACATGGCCAACTGGATGGACCGGTCCACCTACGGCTTCACGCAGATGGGTGGCGAGGGCGTGCCGTGGGTGGGTCAGGCGCCCTTCACGCACGAGAAGCACCTGTTCGCCAACCTGGGCGACGGCACCTACTTCCACAGCGGGCTGCTGGCCATCCGCCAGAGCATCGCGGCGGGCGTCAACATCACCTACAAGATCCTCTACAACGACGCCGTGGCCATGACCGGCGGCCAGCAGGTGGGCGAGCGGCCCGAGGGCCATTCGGTGCTGCAGATCGCCGAGAGCCTGCATGCCGAGGGCGCGACGAAGGTCGTGATCGTCACCGACGAGCCGGCCAAGTACCAGGGCGTGGCCATTCCCGGCAGCTACGCGGGCGAGCCGGTCAAGGTGCGCCACCGCGACGAGCTGGACGCGGTGCAGCGCGAGTTCCGCGAGATCGCCGGCACCACGGCCATCATCTACGACCAGACCTGCGCCACCGAGAAGCGCCGCCGGCGCAAGCGCGGCACGATGGTCGATCCGGCCAAGCGCGTGGTCATCAACGACCTGGTGTGCGAAGGCTGCGGCGACTGCAGCGTGCAGAGCAACTGCCTGTCGGTGGAGCCGCTGGAGACCGAGTTCGGCCGCAAGCGCACCATCAACCAGAGCAGCTGCAACAAGGACATGAGCTGCCTGAAGGGCTTCTGCCCCAGCTTCGTCACCGTCGAGGGCGGCCAGCTCAAGAAGAAGGCCAAGGGCAAGGCCGGTGCGCCAGCCGAGCTGGGCGCACTGCCCGAGCCCGCGCTGCCGGCGCTGGCCGCCGGCCAGGTGTGGGGCATCGTCGTCGCCGGCGTGGGCGGCACGGGCGTCATCACCATCGGCCAGCTGCTGGGCGTGGCGGCGCACATCGAAGGCAGGGGCATCGTCACGCAGGATGCCGCCGGCCTGGCCCAGAAGGGCGGCGCTACCTGGAGCCATGTGCTGATCGGGGCGCGGCAGGACGACATCCGCACCACCCGTGTCGGTACCGCCGCCGCCGACCTGGTGCTGGCCTGCGACCCCATCGTGACGGTCAACGGCGAGACGCTGGCGCGCATGCGCGAGGGCCGCACGCACGTGGCCCTCAACACCCACAGCGCGCCCACTGCCAGCTTCGTCAAGAACGCCCAGTGGCAGAACCCGCAGGACGCCTGCGCCGTGCAGATCGGCAAGGCCGTGGGCGAGGCCGGCGTGGGCGCCTTCGACGCCGACGCGGCCGCCACGCAGCTGATGGGCGACACGCTCTTCGTCAACCCGATGATGCTGGGCTATGCGTGGCAGAAGGGCTGGATCCCGCTGGCGCACGAATCGTTGATGCGCGCCATCGAGTTGAACAACGTGGCGATCGAGGCCAACAAGGCCGCCTTCGAATGGGGCCGCCAGGCCGCGCATCGGCCGGCCGAGATGGCCCAGCGCCTGAACCCCGGCCAGGTGATCGAGTTCAAGAAGCGCGAGACGCTGGCGTCGCTGGTGGCGCGGCGCGTGGACTTCCTCACCGACTACCAGAACGCCGCCTACGCCGAGGACTACCGCGCCTTCGTCGAACGCGTGCGCGCGGCCGAGGCGCCGCTGGGCAAGACGACGCTGGCCGAGACGGTGGCGCGCCAGCTCTTCAAGTTGATGGCCTACAAGGACGAGTACGAGGTCGCGCGCCTGCACACGCAGACGGGCTTCCGCGAGCGCATCGACCAGATGTTCGAGGGCGACTACACCGTGCACTACCACCTGGCGCCGCCAGCCATCGCCAAGCGCAATGCCAAGGGCGAACTCGTCAAGCAGCGCTTCGGCCCCTGGATGCACCGCGCCTTCGGCGTGCTGGCGCGCCTGAAGGGCCTGCGCGGCACTGCCCTCGACCCTTTCGGCCGCACCGAGGAGCGCCGCACCGAGCGCGCGCTGATCGGCGAATACCGCGCGGCCATCGAGGAAGTGCTGCAGGGCCTGGACGCCGAGCGCCATGCGCTGGCGCTGGAGATCGCGGCCCTGCCCGACGGCATCCGCGGCTATGGCCATGTGAAGGAGCGCAACCTCGCCGCCGTGCGCACGCGCTGGCAGGCGCTGATGGCACGCTGGCGCGGCGTCGAGCCGGAGGCTCGCGCGGCGGCCTGAACCCGACCCACGCGCCGCCCCGCCTTTCGGCCCGGTGCCAGTCGGTTACCTAAAGGCTGTGCGGGCTGAGCTTGGTCTCTCCAGCCCGGGGGCATGCCGGCGTGCGAATATCCCGCACTGCCTGCCGGCTTGACGCCGGCCCGTCAAGACCCCCCGCATACAATCCGCCGGTTGTGCGAAGCCCTCCCCTCGTGGGCCTCTTCGTGCACCGGCGGCCCCGCTTCCAGCGAACCGGCCGCCCAGGAACCGCGGGCACCGCCTGCGGTCAGACCCCATCCGCTCTCCTGGAGACCTCCCTTGTTCATTTCCTCCGCTTTCGCCCAGACCGCACCTGCCGCCGGTGGCGGCGACATGATGTCTTCGCTCACCAGCATGCTGCCGCTGGTGCTGATGTTCGTGGTGCTGTACTTTGTGATGATCCGGCCCCAGATGAAGCGCCAGAAGGAAACGCGCGCCATGCTCGACGCGCTCGCCAAGGGCGACGACGTGGCCACCGCCGGTGGCGTGGTCGGTCGCATCAGCGCCATGGGCGACCAGTTCCTGACGCTCGAAGTCTCCAACGGCGTCGAGATCAAGGTGCAGCGCAGCGCGGTCGTTCAAGTGCTCCCCAAGGGCAGCTACAAGTAATTAGGCGCAGAGGCTGCCTCACGGGCAGCCTCTCTTTTTGAGCGCATCCGGCGTCTCGATTCCTTAGGTATCCAGCGATGAACCGCTATCCGGTCTGGAAGTACGCGATCATGGTGATCGTGCTGCTGGTGGGGCTGATCTACACCCTGCCCAATCTCTTCGGCGAGGCGCCGGCCGTGCAGGTCTCGCCTGCCAAGTCCACCGTCAAGGTGGACGCCTCGACGCAGCAGCGGGTGGAGGCGGCGCTCAAGGCCGCCAACCTCACGCCCGACATGCTGACGCTGGATGCCAGTTCCATCCGCGCCCGCTTCGGCAGCACCGACGAGCAGCTCAAGGCCCGCGACGTGCTGCAGCATGCGCTGGTGCCCGATGCCAACGACGCACCCTACGTGGTGGCGCTGAACCTGGTGTCGCGCTCGCCGACCTGGCTGTCGGCACTGCATGCCTTCCCGATGTACCTGGGCCTGGACCTGCGCGGCGGCGTGCACTTCATGCTGCAGGTGGACATGCAGGGCGCCCTGGACAAGCGCGCCGAGACCTTCGCCAGCGACCTGCGCACGGCCCTGCGCGACAAGAACATCCGCGGCGCCGCCGTCATGCGCAATGGCCAGGCCATCGAGGTGCGCCTGCGCGATGCCGCCGCCCAGCAGGCCACGCAGAACATCATCCAGGACCAGTTCGCCGACCTCGCGGCCACCGCCAGCCAGGACGGCAGCGACTACAAGCTGGCCGTGACCATCAAGCCCGAGGCGGCCCGCCGCCTGGAAGACAGCGCCCTCAAGCAGAACATCACCACGCTGCACAACCGGATCAACGAACTGGGCGTGGCCGAGCCGGTGATCCAGCAGCAGGGCCTGGACCGCATCATCGTGCAGCTGCCCGGTGTGCAGGACACGGCCAAGGCCAAGGAAATCCTGGGCCGTACCGCCACGCTGGAACTGCGCCTGGTGGACGAAAGCACCGAAGGCCGCGCCGCCGAACTGGGCACGGGCCCGGTGCCCTTCGGCTCCGAGCGCTTCCTGGACCGCGAAGGCCGTCCGGTGATCGTCAAGAAGCAGGTCATCATCAGTGGCGAGAACCTCACCGATGCGCAGCCGGGCTTCGACTCGCAGACGCAGCAGCCCAAGGTCGACCTCAGCGTGGACGCCAAGGGCGGCCGCATCATGCGCGACGTCAGCCGCGAGAACTACCGCAAGCGCCTGGCCATCCTGCTGTTCGAGAAGGGCAAGGGCGAAGTGCTGACGGCGCCATCGATCAACGGCGAGCTGGGCACCCGCTTCCAGATCTCCGGCTCGATGAACGTGGTCGAGGCCAACGACCTGGCCCTGCTGCTGCGCGCCGGCTCGCTGGCCGCGCCGATGGAGATCATCGAAGAGCGCACCATCGGCCCGAGCCTGGGTGCCGACAACATCGCCATGGGCTTCAAGAGCGTGGCCTACGGCTTCCTGGCGATCATGGTGTTCATGTGCGTGTACTACGCGCTGTTCGGCGTGTTCTCGTCCATTGCGCTCGCCGTGAACCTGCTGCTGCTGGTGGCCATCCTGTCGATGCTGCAGGCGACGCTCACGCTGCCCGGTATCGCGGCCATGGCGCTGGCCATCGGCGTGGCCATCGACTCCAACGTGCTGATCAACGAGCGCGTGCGCGAGGAACTGCGAAACGGCGCCTCGCCGCAGGCCGCCATCCATGCCGGCTACGACCGGGCGTGGGGCACCATCCTCGACTCCAACGTGACGACGCTGATCGCGGGCCTGGCGCTGCTGGCCTTCGGCTCGGGCCCGGTGCGCGGCTTCGCGGTGGTGCACTGCATCGGCATCGTCACCTCGATGTTCTCGGCCGTGCTCTTCTCGCGCGGCCTGGTGAACCTCTGGTACGGCCGCAAGAAGAAGCTCAAGAGCGTGTCCATCGGCACCGTCTGGCGCCCGGGACAGGCCGAAGCGACGGCCCTGGCCAAGGCCAAGTAATCAGCGGCACGGAGCACAACGACCATGGAATTCTTCCGCATCCACCGCACCATCCCGTTCATGCGCTATGCCAAGGTGCTGAACGCGATCTCGATCATCACCTTCGTCCTTGCCGTCTTCTTCCTGTTCCACCGCGGGCTGCACCTGTCGGTGGAGTTCACCGGCGGCACGGTGATGGAAGTGAACTACCCGCAGGCGGCCGAACTCGACAAGGTGCGCGGCGCCGTCAGCGGCCTGGGCTACCAGGACGTGCAGGTGCAGAACTTCGGCAGCTCGCGCGACGTGATGATCCGCCTGCCCGCCCAGAAGGGCGTGAGTTCGCAGGAGCAGAGCAACCGCGTGATGACCGCCCTCAAGACGGTCGACCCGTCGGTGCAGTTGCGCCGCAACGAGTTCGTCGGCCCGCAGGTGGGCGACGAACTCACCACCAACGGCCTCAAGGCGCTGGGCATGGTGGTGGTGGGCATCATGATCTACCTGGCCTTCCGCTTCGAATGGAAGTTCGCCCTCTCCACGGTGCTCGCCAACCTGCACGACGTGGTGATCATCCTGGGCTTCTTCGCCTTCTTTCAGTGGGAGTTCTCACTGGCGGTGCTGGCGGCGGTGCTGGCGGTGCTGGGCTATTCGGTGAACGAGTCGGTGGTGATCTTCGACCGGATCCGCGAGAACTTCCGGCGCTACCGCAAGATGGACACGGTCGAGATCATCGACAGCGCCATCACCAGCACCATCAGCCGCACGATCATCACCCACGGCTCCACCCAGCTGGTGGTGCTGTCGATGTTCTTCTTCGGCGGCCCGACGCTGCACTACTTCGCGCTGGCGCTGACCATCGGCATCTGCTTCGGCATCTATTCCTCCTGCTTCGTGGCGGCGTCGATCGCCATGTGGCTGGGCGTGAAGCGCGAAGACCTGATCAAGGGCGGTCCGGTCAAGCGCGACGAGGATCCGAACGATCCGAATGCCGGCGCGACGGTCTGATCCGCGCCTGCGCATGCAGCCCAAACCCGGCCCAGGCCGGGTTTTTCTTTTTGGGCCGTGCCTGCCCGCGGCTGGGCGGCGCAATCAAGGCGGGCCACGCGATGCGGGATACGTGACGTGCTCGTGGTTTTTTCTGACTTCGGCTCCAGGGCATGGGCTGGCCCCGTATACAGCGCACCGCCGGCCTCATTTACATTTGACCTGCTTGAGTTAACAACAATTCACCTTCTTCGTTCCGCATCCCTGCTCGACGCGTGAACGCTCGTTCACCGCCCGCGCCGATGCGCTCCCTGTCGCCATGAGCCCTTCGCTCCCCCGCGAATCTGCCTTGCTGCTCGCTCGCGAGTCGCGCGAGCGTTTCGTGCATGCCATCGACGGCGCCTTGCCTCGCACCGTCCAGGCGGTGCGCGACCGCCTGCTGGCACTGGCTGGCGAAGTGGGCACGGCCCGCAAGATGCAGGAAAACCGGGACCATCTGCTGGCCTGGGAGGCCGACCAGGTGCGCTGGCTGGAGGCGGTGCGCCAGCGCTGGACCCAGGCGTTGTCGCAGACACGAGTCGCCGGGACATCGACGACCGGGGCGCTGCGCCTGGAACTGGTGGGCGACGAGGTGGTGGAAAACAGCATCCTGGTCTCGCGGCTCGCGATGTCCCTGCAGGACCGCTCGCCCTTCGAGCTGAATGAACTCAAGCTGCGCATCCAGTACCTGGAAGGCAGCAGCGGAGCCGACTGGACCACGGGCGATGTGCTGCGCCCCGAAACGCTGGCGTCCATCCTGGTGGAGGAATGGACGTCGACCGGTCTGCCGCGGACGCTGTGGGCCCAGGTGCAGGACATCCTCTCGGGCCATTTGGGCGACGCCGCCACCAAAGGCTACCAGGATCTGAATGCCTTCCTGATCGGGCGCGGCGTGATGCCGGAGATCGAGCTGCGCAGCCTGGTGCGACGTGGCGCGGACAGTGCGCCTTCGCCACTGGGGCCCGCCGGAGGCCCCTCGACCGACCGGGGTTCGGCCAGCGGACCCTGGGACCGCACCCGGCCCCAGACGGCCGCGGCGCAGGTCCCTGCGCCATCCGTGGGTGCCATCGCCTCGGCGCGTCAGCAGGCGAGTGCCGTGCTGGGGCGGCTGCGGCGCATCATCGGCGGCGTGGTGACGAACGGCGGCAACAACGCCCCCGGTGCGAGTGCGCCCCCCACAGGCACCGGCAGCCATAGCGGCTTCGCACCCGATGCCGGCTGGCAGCGGGGCAGCGGCGGGACCTCAGGTGGTTACGGCGCACGGGGTCCGGGCGGCGGCGGGGGCGGGGGCGGCGGCCCAGGAGGTGCGGTCGATGGGGGCTATGGCGCGCCGGCCGGATCGGCGCCCATCGGCATCATGGGCGGCGATCGGCGCGGCTGGGCCTCGAACACCGGTTCCGAGGCCTTCACGGCCGCCATCGCCGACGTGGAGGCGGCTTATCCATTCAACGTCGGCGTGTACGTGAACGTGGCCGACCCGGCGCTGATGCAGCGCGCGCAGAACGACCTGCGTCGCCAGAGCGGTGAACTCAAGCGCCGCGCGCCCACCTCGGCCGACAAGGCGACGGTGGAGGTGGTGGCGCTGATGTTCCAGTCCATCCTGGCGGAGGAGCGCATTCCCTTCTCGGTGCGCGTGTGGTTCGCACGGCTGCAGATGCCCGTGCTGCGGGTGGCGGTGGCCGATGCGGAATTCTTTGCCACGCTGCAGCACCCGGCGCGCATGCTGATCGACCGCATGGGCTCGGTGGTGATGGGCTTCGACGCGGCCGCCATCTCGGGCAGCGCGCTCGAAGGCGAGATCCGCCGCGTGGTGCAGGTGATCGAGCAGTACCCCGAGACCGGCCAGCGCGTCTTCAAGCTGGTCTACGACGAGTTCGTGGCCTTCCTTTCCAAGTACCTGACGCAGAACGACGCCACCCAGAAGGTGATGAGCGTCGCCCAGCAGGTCGAGCAGAAGGAGACGCTGGCCATCCAGTACACCATCGAGCTTCGCAAGATGCTCAACGACATGCCGGTGCGCGAAGAGATCCGCGAGTTCCTGTTCAAGGTCTGGGCGGAGGTGCTGGCCATCGGCGCGCTCAAGTACGGCGCGCAGGACGAGCAGACGGCGCAGTTGCGGCGCGTGGCCTCCGAGCTGGTCTGGGCCGCGAGTGCCAAGCCCAGCCGCAGCGAGCGCGCCCGCATGATCCAGGCCCTGCCCTCGCTGCTCCAGCGGCTGCGCCAGGGCATGGACCTGATGGGCCTGACCGGCCAGCCGCAGGAAGACCACATCAAGACGCTGGGCCGCACGCTGTCGGACGCCTTCACGGCCAAGACCGAGAGCATTCCGGTGGCACAGATCGAGAACCTGGCCGGGCGGCTCGCCAACCTCGAAGCCGTCATCGGAGACGAAAGCGCCGAGCCGCTGGCGCTCGATTCGACCAACCTCGAACTGCTGCTGGGCATCGACGTGTCCTCGATGGAGGTGCTGCCCAACAACGGCGCCGAAGCGCCGCCGGAGGCGCTGGAATGGGCCAACGCGCTGCAGATCGGCGCGTGGTTCCTGCTCGACCACAACGGCCGGCCGAGCCAGGTGCAGTTCGTCTGGCGCAGCAAGCACCGCCAGCTTCATCTGTTCGGCTCGCCGGACGGCCGTCAGTTCCTGATCCAGGCGCAGCGACTGGCCGCCTACCTGCACGGCGGCCTGCTGGTGCCGGCGGAAGAGGAGACGCTGACCGTGCGCGCCACCCGCGAGGCGCTGGCCAAGATCGATGCCAATCCGGAGCGCCTGCTGAGTTGAGGGGCTGGCGGCCGAACGACTTGGCCGCCTTCAGCCTTGTTCGATGCGCTGGAACAGACCGCCAGGCAGCCGGCCCACACGCCCGTCCAGTTCGAGTTCCAGAAGCCGCGCCTGCAGGACAGGGGTGGGCAGGCCCGTGCGCGCGCAGAGCGCGTCCAGGGTGGCCGGCGCATGGCCGAGGTGCTGGAGCAGTACCTCGCCCTCGTCTGACGCGACCCCAGCCAACCCATTGCCTTCATCGGCTTGCGCGTCGAAAAGAGAAAGCGTGGTCGGGGCGGATGCCACGGCGGGCCGGCGCAGTTCCTCCAGCACATCTGCCGCGGTTTCCACCAGCTTGGCGCCCTGGCGGATCAAGGCATGACAGCCCCGCGACTGCGGCGAGTGGATGGAGCCGGGGATGGCGAACACCTCCTTGCCCTGCTCGACCGCGCAGCGCGCGGTGATCAGCGAGCCGGAGGCCAGCGCCGCCTCCACCACCAGCGTGCCCTGCGAGAGGGCGGAGATCAGCCGGTTGCGGCGGGGGAAGTTGGCCGTGAGCGGCGGCGTGCCCAGCGGCTGCTCGCTGAGGATCACGCCCCGGGCCGCGATGCGGCAGGCCAGGGCCCGGTGGCGCGCCGGATAGACGCGGTCGAGCCCCGTGCCGACGACCGCGATGGTCGACAGCAGGCCGTCGCCGGCATTGGCGGCCTCCAGCGCGCCTTCATGCGCGGCGCCGTCCACACCCAGGGCGAGACCCGAGACGATCGGCAGTCCGGCCTCGGCCAGTGCACGCGCGAAGAGACGGGCGTCGATGCCGCCCTGCGGCGTGGGGTTGCGGCTGCCCACGATGGCCAGGCCATCGCAGGGCAGCGGCGCATCCACCAGTTCGGCGGGACCGAGCAGATAGAGGATCAGAGGGGGATCGGCGATTTCCAGCAGGCCCGGCGGGTAGGCTGCGTCGCCCAGCGCGACGATGCGATGCGCGGCGCCCGCGGGGCCCGTGGCGTCCAGCCACTCGCGGGTTCGCTCGAGCGTGGCGGTAAAGCCCTCCTGCTCGTTCAGCAACGCCCGGGCCTGGGCCGGACTGCACAGCGCCTCCAGGGCGGCGGCCGGTTGCGCGAACACCGCATCCGGCCATCCGAAGGCGGTGAGCAGCCTTCTTGCAGTACCTGCCCCTACACCGGGGGCCAGGGCCAGCCGCAGCCAGCCCGCCAGATCCTCCCTCTCCACCCCACGCCCTTGTTGTCAGGGATTGGCGAGGCGGTCGCCCGCACGGGGCGTGTCGGTGATCTCGAGCACCAACGCGTACGAGACGCGCTCGAAGGGACGGAACACCATCAGCAGGCCGATGCGCTCGTCGGGGAGCTTGAGGGTTTCTTTATCGCCCCCGGTGCGGTCGACGATGGTCTGGCCGCTCTTGAGGATCGCCAGCACGTTGCCGCTCTCGATGCCATCGCGCAGGCCCTTGTTGATGGTCACCACCTGGTTCTGGCCGGCGTACTGCACGCCGTTGCCATAGATCGAGACGATGCGGCCGCCCTCGACCGGCTGCGCCGGCGCGCGCGGCACGTAGCTGATCAGCTGCTCGGGCGGTTCGGGCAGCAGGCGGTCGCCGGCACGCATCTCTTCGCGGGCAGCGATCACGTCGACCGAGGCCGGCACGGCGACCCCGGGGGCCGAGTCGGTGGCCGGCGTCTGCGACTCACCACGCACCAGGCGGACACGGCCGACATACTGCGCCTCATAGCCGAGGATTTCGCCCGTGCCCGGATCCTTGAGCGGCGTGGCATTGCGGAAGACGCGGTACTGCGGCAGCGGCCCTGCCGGCTCGACCAGGGGCGAACCCGGCTGGCCGCGGACGTAGGCCCGGTCGCCGCGCGACAGCAGCACGCGCTCGTCATTGCCCGCCACGATGCGCGGGGCGGCGGCCAGCGTGCCCTCCTCCACCACCAGCGGCTCGGTCAGGAAGGCGTCGATGCGGCTCGGATCGAGCGTTGGCAGCGCCATGTTGGCGGCCGAGTCATAGCGTGTGCGTGGCGACAGCTTGACGGTGTCGCCGCTGCCGCCTGCGCCGCGGCGCAGGCTGAGGCGGGCCCGACCGCCGCTCTTGTCCAGGTACAGCACTTGGCCAGGGTAGATGCGGTGCGGATTGGCGATCTCGTTCAGGTTCATGCCCCACAGCTCGGGCCAGCGCCAGGGCCGGCGCAGGTACATGCGCGAGATGGCCCAGAGCGTGTCCCCGCGCTTGACGGTGTATTCGTCGGGGGCGTTGGGGGCCAGTTCGGAAAGGGGCACGCCTTGCTGGGCCGTCTGCTGGGCGACAGCGCGCTGGGCGGGCGTCACCGGATAGTTCTGGGCATGGGCGGCGAAATGCCCCAGCAATGCCGCAGCGGCGAGAGGGATGGCAGGCAGTCGAAGGTAATGCATGGTCGGCGCGCCATCCTGCCGAAGCGCGGCAGAAGACGTTTACTCACAATTTGCAAAGATTTTGCGCGCAAGCCCTGTCGGCAGCAACGTCATCCGGCCGGGCAGCCGGCCGGAGGGAGTCGAAATGGGAAAATAGCCACAACTTTGCCCCGAGAAACATGGCCCTGAGAACCATCCTGAGCTATCCCGACCCGCGTCTGCACACCGTGGCCAAGCCCGTGCAGGCGGTCGATGCGCGCATCCGTACCCTGATCGCCGACATGCTCGAGACCATGTACGAGGCCAGCGGCATCGGCCTGGCCGCCACGCAGATCGACGTGCACGAGCGTCTGGTGGTGATCGACGTGTCGGAAGAGCGCAATGAACCGCTGGTGCTGATCAACCCCGAGATCGTCTGGGCCAGCGACGATAAGGTGATGAACGAAGAGGGCTGCCTGTCGGTGCCCGGCATCTACGACGGTGTGGAGCGCTCGACGGCCGTGCGCGTGCAGGCGCTCGACGCCGAGGGCAACCCCCGCACCATCGAGGCCGAAGGGCTGCTGGCCATCTGCATCCAGCACGAGCTGGATCACCTGCTGGGCAAGGTGTTCGTCGAATACCTGTCCCCCCTCAAGCGCAATCGCATCAAGACCAAGCTGCTCAAGGCACAGCGCGAAGGCGGCCGAAGCGCATGAACGCCGGACGTCGCTTCGCCCTCGGATCCGCGCTGGTGGCGGCGGCATGGCTGGCGGGCTGCGCCAGCGAGCCGCAGCGGGTGCCCGCCGGCGCCTCGCGCGCCGAGGTCCTCCAGCAGCTAGGCGCACCGACGGCCATCTACCCCCTGCCGACGGGGGAGCGCCTGCAGTACTCGCGCCAGCCTGCCGGCTTCGCGGTCAACAACGTCGACCTGGACGCCAGCGGCCGTGTGGTCGCGGTGACGCAGGAGCTCGACGAGAACCGGTTCGGTCAGATTCGCATCGACCAATGGCGCGTCGCGGATGTGCTGCGCACCTTCGGCCGGCCGGAAGAGGTGTCGCGCGTCTGGTCCTTCCAGGGCGAGGTGTGGCAGTGGCGCTATCGCCAACTCAACACGCCGCGCCTGCTGTACATCTACATCGATCCCCAGGGCGTGGTGCGCCGTTACCACGTGGGCGACGACCTGCGTTTCGTTCCGCCCGACTCCCGTTCTTGAAAGCATCTCCCCACCGATGAGGATCGTCTTCGCGGGCACGCCCGAATTCGCCCGCGTGGCGCTCGAAGCCCTGGATGCCGCCGGCATCGAGATTGCCCTGGTGCTGACCCAGCCCGACCGGCCCGCCGGCCGCGGCATGAAGCTGCAGGCGTCGCCGGTCAAGGCCCATGCCCTGGCCCGCAACTGGCCCGTGGCCCAGCCACGCAGCCTGCGGCTGGACGGCAAGTACCCCGAGGACGCCGCCACGGCCCGCGAGGCCCTGGTCGCGGCGCGCGCCGACGCGATGGTGGTCGCCGCCTACGGCCTGATCCTGCCCCAGTGGGTGCTGGACCTCATGGCCGGTCAGGGCGAGGGCGCCCCGGCCGATACACAGGCCCTGGGCTGCCTCAACATCCACGCCAGCCTGCTGCCGCGCTGGCGCGGCGCCGCGCCGATCCACCGCGCCATCGAGGCGGGCGACGCCGAGACGGGCGTGACCATCATGCAGATGGACGCCGGTCTGGACACCGGTGACATGCTGCTGAGGGAATCCTTGCCCATCGGCTCCGACGAAAGCACCGGCCAGTTGCACGACCGCCTGGCCGCAATGGGCGGGCGGCTGATCGTGCAGGCTCTGCTGCAGGCCGACGCCGGACCACTGCCACGCACGCCCCAACCCGCCGAGGGCGTGACCTACGCCCACAAGATCGAGAAGGCCGAAGCCCGCATCGACTGGGCGCTGGACGCCGACACCCTGGCCCGCCGGGTGCGCGCCTTCGACCCCTTTCCCGGTGCCGTGGCCGAGCTGGACGGCCAGCCGCTCAAGATCTGGGCTGCGCACGCGCTGCCGCAGGCCTGCAACGCCAGCCCGACCCCCGGCACCGTGCTGCGCGCCGAGGCCGACGGGGTGGCCATTGCAGCCGGCAGCGGCACGTTGATGGCCACCCAGTTGCAGCGCGCGGGCGGCAAGCGCCTGGCTGCGGCAGACTTCCTGCGCGGAGCGCCGCTGACCGCCGGCACGGTGCTGGCCTGATGTTCTGGTCGCCTGCCATCCGTCGGCGCCCGGCCTTCCGGGAAGGTGCCGCGCTGATGACACCGGTGGCGCTGGGCATTGGCGCCTGGGGCCTGATGACCGGCGTCGCCATGGTCAAGACCGGCCTGTCGCCGCTGGAAGCCGTGTTGATGACCCTGCTGGTCTACGCCGGCAGCGCCCAGCTGGCCGCCGTCCCGCTGCTGGTCGCGGGCGCCCCCGCCTGGGTGATCCTGGCCACGGCCTTCTGCGTGAACCTGCGCTTCGTCGTCTTCAGCCTGCACCTGCGCCACTACCTGATGCACATGCCACGCTGGCGTCGGCTGGTGCACGGCTACCTGACCGGCGACCTGAGCTATGCCGTGTTCACCGCCCGTTTTCCGCAGCCACCGGCCACCCAGGCCGAGCGCGACGAGCAGGAGGCGTACCTCGTGGGCGGCTACTCGGTCAACTGGAGCTGCTGGATCCTGCTGAGCCTGGCCGGAATCGCGCTGGCGGAGCTGATCCCCCAGCGCTGGGGCCTGGGCTTCGCCGGCGTGCTGGCGCTGGTGGGCATCCTGGCCTCGATGGTCACCACCCGGCTGCAGGTGCTGGCGCTGCTGATCGCCAGCGCCACGGCGGTGGCCGCCTATGCGTTGCCCCTGCGGCTGAACATCGTGGTGTCCATCGGTCTGGCGGTGCTGGCCTGCTTCTGGCTCGAACAGCAGTTCGGCCGCCTCGCACGGCGCCGTACAGGGGAGGCGGGCTGATGCAGACCGATCCCTGGACCGTCGCCGTCATCGTGGGCATGGCCGTGGTGACCGTGGTCACGCGCTGCTTCTTCTTCATCACCGAGCGCGCCCTGCCCCTGCCCGCCTGGGTGCACCGGGCACTGCGCTACGCGCCGGTGGCGGCGCTGGCCGCCGTGGTGGCGCCCGAGGTGCTGATGAGCAGCGGGCACCTCATCCCCAGCTGGCAGGACGCGCGCCTGTTCGCCGCCGCAGCGGGCGCGGCGCTCTACTTCTGGCGCCGCAGCACGATCGTCACGATGGCCGGCGGCATGGCGGTGTACCTGCCGCTGCACCTGGGACTGGGCTGGTAGCGCCAACACCGCTCCCTACAATGCCCTGTTGCCCGTCCCGCCTGCGGACGGCGCCGAGACAACTTCCTCCCAAGCCGCAACCATGAACGTCATCCGCTTCTCCGACCTGTGTGAACAAGGCAAGGCCCAGGGCCGCCGCGTCTTCATCCGTGCCGACCTGAACGTCCCGCAGGACGACGATGGCCGCATCACTGAAGACACGCGCATCCGCGCCTCGGCGCCCTGCATCCAGATGGCGCTGGACGCCGGCGCTGCGGTGATGGTCACGTCGCACCTGGGCCGCCCCACCGAAGGCGCCTTCAAGCCCGAGGACTCGCTGGCGCCCGTCGCCCAGCGTCTGGGCGAACTGCTGGGCCGCGAGGTGCGGCTGGTGGCCGACTGGGCCGACGGCGTGCAGGTCGCGCCCGGTGAGGTCGTGCTGCTGGAGAACTGCCGCCTGAACAAGGGCGAGAAGAAGAACGACGAGGCGCTGGCGCGCAAGATGGCCGCCCTGACCGACATCTACGTCAACGACGCCTTCGGCACCGCCCACCGCGCCGAGGCCACCACCTACGGCATCGCCCAGTTCGCGCCGGTAGCCTGCGCCGGCCCGCTGCTGGCGGCCGAGATCGACGCCATCACCAAGGCCCTGGCCGCGCCGAAACGGCCGCTGGTGGCCATCGTGGCCGGCTCCAAGGTGAGCACCAAGCTGACCATCCTCAAGAGCCTGTCGGCCAACGTGGACCAGCTGATCGTGGGTGGCGGCATCGCCAACACCTTCATGCTGGCCGCCGGCCTGCCCATCGGCAAGTCGCTGGCCGAGGCCGACCTGGTCGACGAAGCCAAGGCGGTGATCGAGGCCATGCGCGCCCGCGGCGCGGCGGTGCCGATCCCGGTGGACGTGGTGACGGCCAAGAGCTTCTCGGCCGACGCGCCGGCCACGGTGAAGCCCGCCACCGAGGTGGCCGACGACGACCTGATCCTGGACATCGGCCCGCAGACCGCCGAGCAGCTCGCCGCCCAGCTGCGCGAAGCCGGCACCATCGTCTGGAACGGCCCGGTCGGCGTGTTCGAATTCGACGCCTTCGCCAAGGGCACCGAAGCCATCGCCCGTGCCATCGCGGCGAGCAGCGCCTTCTCCATCGCCGGTGGCGGCGACACGCTGGCGGCCATCGCCAAGTACGGCATCGAGAAGGACGTCGGCTACATCTCCACGGGCGGCGGTGCCTTCCTGGAAGTGCTGGAAGGCAAAAAGCTGCCGGCCCTCGATATCCTGGAAAAGCGCGCGGCGGGCTGAGCGTTCGGCGGCGCGCCCGGCGCGCCGCCACGCTGCGGGCCAGGCAGATTCCGCGACAGGTTCGCCCAACAAAAAACCCGGCCCGCATTGCTGCGGGCCGGGTTTTTTGTTGTCACGCCGCACGCGGCGCCGAGGCCGCGGCGAGGATTCAGGCTGTCAGGCCGGCCGGGCGGCAGCCTCGGCCGCCTGCGGCGGCACCAGCGAGCGCAGCTCGCTCGTGGCCCGGCCCTTGAAGTCGGTCCAGCACTGGCGAGTGAAGTCGTACAGCTTGCAGGCGCGGGCGGTGTCGAAGTACCACTTCCAGGAGAAGCGCTGGATGATGATGCGGCCGGGCAGCATCTGCTCGAGCACCTTCTGCGTTTCCTTGAGCTTGTAGAGCGGAATGCTCATGTCCACGTGATGGGCGGTGTGCTCCATGATGTGGTGCATCATCGCGCCGATCCGGAACGGGAAGGTCAGGTGCACGGTGGTGGAGACGAAGGGCTGTGCGCGCTGCCAGGCGGCCTTCTCGTTGTGCCACTGGACCTTGACGTGGGTGTGGTGGCCGTAGATGACGAAGCCCATCATGTTGAACCAGAACACCATCGGCACCACGAAGCCCAGCAGCACCAGCAGCCAGGCCGACTGGCCGGTGGCGAAGGCGGCACCGACCAGGGCCGCGATCCACAGCAGGGCGAAGCCGCTGACCAGCAGACAGTCGCGGGTGAAGACCGGGCGGTAGGTGTTGCCCATGATCTTCTTGCTGGGGAACATCATCTTGGCCCACCAGATCTCGACGGCGTAGTACAGGCCCGGTCCCCAGCCGCTGCGGTAGATGCGCTCGGCCACGCGGCGCATCGGCGACATGGCGCGGTACTCGTCCTGCGTCATGGGGGCCCAGACGAAGTCCACGCCCTTCAGGTTGGTGAAGCCATGGTGCACCACGTTGTGGCCCATGTCCCAGAGGCTGTAGGCGGTGAGCGAGGGCAGGAAGGCGATGCGGCCGAGCCATTTGTTGAGGCGGCGGTTCTCGGTCAGGCTCTGGTGGCAGCCGTCGTGTCCAATGATGAACAGGCGGCCGATCACGAAGCCGGCGGCCAGGGCGGCCAGCAGTTTGAGCCACACGGCATCGACCAGCACCACGGCGGCCATCAGGCCGAAGAAGAGGATGTAGTCGAGCATGATGAGCGCGAAGGCACGCCAGGTGCTGCGCTGCGCCAGGGGCGTCAGCCAGCTGCGGATGATCTTGCGGTGCGGCAGCGGCGCGCTGGGCTCAAGCGGCTCGGGCAGCGAGAGTTCGGATCTGTAAGCCATTGAAAAAAGGCGGTTTTTCAGGTTCTGGACAACCGTCGACGATAACCGATCGCCTTTTCACGTCGATGACGCCGGTCAAATCGCCTTTAAAAGCCACGGAAGATAGGCACTATTCCGCGCTCGAATGGCGGGCCTGGCCGGAGCCCGGCGGCCATGGGCGAGAATTTCGCGCACCGCCCCGTCCGCCGGGGCGGCTTCACTTCCGGAGACTTCGCCCATGGCCCCCCGCATTCCCCGCCACGCCACCAAGATCGTCGCGACGCTCGGCCCCGCGTCCAGCACGCCGGCACTGATCGAGCAGATGATCGTCCACAAGGTCAGCGTGGTGCGCCTGAACTTCAGCCACGGTCAGGCCCAGGACCACATCGATCGCGCCGCCATGGTGCGCGAAGCCGCGCGCCGCGCCGGCCGTGAGGTGGCCATCATGGCCGACCTGCAGGGCCCCAAGATCCGCGTCGGCAAGTTCGCCGAGGGCAAGGTCTGGCTGGAGCCCGGCGCCTCGTTCGTGCTGGATGCGGCTCGACTGGAGCCCGGCGACAGCCAGGCCGTGGGTCTGGACTACAAGGATCTGCCGCGCGACGTGAAGGCCGGCGACCGCTTGCTGCTCAACGACGGCCTGATCGTGCTGCTGGTCGACGGCGTGCGCGGCGACGCGGTGCACACCACCGTGCTGGTGGGCGGCGAGCTGTCCAACAACAAGGGCATCAACAAGGAAGGCGGCGGCCTTACGGCACCGGCGCTCACGGCCAAGGACATGGAGGACATCAAGACCGCCATGAGCTTCCAGGCTGACTACGTGGCGGTGAGCTTTCCCAAGAACGCGACCGACATGGAGATGGCCCGCCAGCTGTGCAACGTGGCCGGTGCCGAATGGGGCCACAAGCCCGGGCTGATCGCCAAGATCGAGCGCGCCGAAGCCATCCCGCGACTGGAGGAGATCCTTCGCGTCAGCGACGGCATCATGGTCGCCCGCGGCGACCTGGCGGTCGAGGTGGGCAATGCGGCCGTGCCGGCCCTGCAGAAGAAGATGATCCGCATGGCGCGCGAGATGGACCGCGTGGTCATCACCGCCACCCAGATGATGGAGTCGATGATCACCAACCCCGTGCCCACCCGCGCCGAGGTGAGCGACGTGGCCAATGCCGTGCTCGATGGCACCGACGCCGTCATGCTGTCGGCCGAGACGGCCTCGGGCCGCTACCCGCTGGAAACGGTCAAGGAGATGAGCCGCATCTGCGAGGCGGCCGAGCAGGCCGAGGACACCTCGCGCGACCTGGACTTCAGCGGCCAGCACTACACGCGCATCGACCAGTCCATCGCCATGGGCGCGCTGTTCACCGCCCACCACCTGGGGGCCAAGGCCATCGTGGCGCTGACCGAGTCGGGCTCCACGGCCCTGTGGATGAGCCGGCATGCGGCACACATCCCCGTCTATGCCCTGACGGCGCGGCTGACGACGCAGCGGCGCATGGCGCTCTACCGCAATGTGCGGCCCCTGCTGACCGAGACGCAGAACGACCGCGACGCCGCCCTCCATCAGGCGGAGGAGCACCTCAAGAAGCGCGGCATCGTCCAGAGCGGGGACGTGTACGCCATCACTTGCGGCGAGCCGATGGGCGCGCCGGGCGGCACCAACATGCTGCGGATCTGCACGGCTTCCTGACGCAGGCGGCCCGCCACGCCCCGGCCATGTAGGACGGGAGCGCAGGGCCGAAACCAAAGCGGCGGCGCCTGCGTATGGGAAGGCATGCCTTCCCACCTCCCTCTCCTGCGCATCGCCGCGGCCGTGCTCGCGGTCGTGGCCGGCGCGCTCACCCTGGGCGCCTGCTCGCCCATCAAGCTGGTCGACCGGCTCACGCCCACCGACACCTACACCGTCCAGAACGACATCGCCTACGGCACCGAGCCGCGCCAGCGGCTGGACGTGTACCAGCCGCTGGCGCGCACCGCGCCCGGCGCGGGGCACCGGCCCCTGGTGGTTTTCTTCTACGGCGGCACCTGGACCACGGGTGACCGCGCCCAGTACCGGTTCGTCGGGGAGGCGCTCGCCTCGCATGGTGCCGTGGTCGCGGTGGCCGACTACCGGCTGTCGAATGAAGTGAGCTATCCGGCCTTCGTGCAGGACAGCGCACTGGCCGTGAAATGGGGACTGGACCATGCGGCGGGCCTGGGCGCCGACCCGGCCCAGGTCTATGTGATGGGCCACAGCTCGGGCGCCTACAACGCCGCCATGGTGGCGCTCGATCCGCGCTGGCTCAAGGCGCTGGACGCGAGCCCGCGGCAGTTGGCGGGCTGGATCGGCCTGGCCGGACCCTACGACTTCCTGCCCATCGGCGATCCGGACGTGAAGCGTGCCTTTAACTGGCCGCGGACGATGCCCGAGTCGCAACCCATCAACCATGTGACGCCCGCCGCCCCCCGCACGCTGCTCATGGCGGCCAACCGGGACAACCTGGTGGACCCCCAGCGCAACACCGCCCAGATGGCGCGCAAGCTGGAGGCTGCTGGCGTGCCGGTGGAGGTAAAGACCTTCGACAACCTCAGCCATATCACGCTGATGGGCGCACTCGCCAGCCGCATCCAGTGGATTGGCGGCCCGGTGACGCCGCCGCTGCTGCGCTTTCTCGGACTCCCGCCGTCGGACGGGTCCCACAAGGCGCCTCATTAGAATCGATGGAATTTTTCGCACTTTTCCACGATTAATCAAAGGACATCACCATGGCACTTGTCTCGATGCGCGAGTTGCTGGACCACGCCGCCGCCAACGGCTACGGCATTCCGGCCTTCAACGTGAACAACCTGGAGCAAGTGCAGGCCGTGATGGCCGCTGCCGACGAAGTCGGCGCCCCGGTGATCCTGCAGGCCAGCGCCGGCGCCCGCAAATATGCCGGCGAGCATTTCATCAAGCACCTGATCCAGGCGGCGACCGAGGCCTATCCCCATATTCCGCTGGTGATGCACCAGGACCACGGCACCAGCCCGAAGATCTGCGCTGGCGCCATCGACCTGGGCTTCGGCTCCGTCATGATGGACGGCTCGCTGCGTGAAGACGGCAAGACCCCGGCCGACTTCGCCTACAACGTGGAAGTGACCCGCAAGGTCGTCGAGATGGCCCACAAGGTCGGCGTGACCGTCGAGGGCGAGCTGGGCTGCCTGGGCAACCTGGAAACCGGCGACGCCGGCGAGGAAGACGGCATCGGCGCCGAAGGCAAGCTGGACCACAGCCAGATGCTGACCGACCCCGAAGAGGCCGCCCAGTTCGTCAAGGCCACCCAGCTGGACGCCCTGGCCATCGCCATCGGCACCAGCCATGGCGCGTACAAGTTCAGCCGCCCCCCCACGGGCGACATCCTGGCGATCAGCCGCGTGAAGGAAATCCACGCTCGCATCCCCAACACCCATCTGGTGATGCACGGCTCTTCGTCGGTGCCGCAGGACCTGCGCGCCATCATCAACCAGTACGGCGGCCAGATGAAGGAAACCTACGGCGTGCCGGTGGCCGAGATCCAGGAAGCCATCAAGTACGGCGTGCGCAAGATCAACATCGACACCGACATCCGCATGGCGATGACCGGCGCCGTGCGCAAGTTCATGGCCGAGAACCCCGAGAAGTTCGACATGCGCGAGTGGATGAAGCCGGCACGCGAAGCCGCCAAGGCCGTGTGCAAGCAGCGCTACCTGGAATTCGGCTGCGAAGGCCAGGCCGGCAAGATCAAGGGTGCAGGCCTGCAGGTCATGGCCGCCAAGTACGCCCAGGGCGAGCTGGCCCAGGTCGTCCAGTAAACCCGCCGGACCGGCGCACAGAGGCGCCTCACGGCCAGCCACCGCATCGCCGGTGGCTTTTTTTCGCGCCTTCGCCGCATACAGGCCGTGACACGGGCCTGTCACCGCGCGCGGATAATCGCGCGCTGCTTTTCCCATCATCCTGCCGCCCGGCACCTCCATGGCCACGACCGTCCATACCTCCTCCATCCAGAGCCTGCCCCTGCTTGCACGCGGCAAGGTGCGCGACAACTACGCCGTCGGCGAGGACCGCATCCTCATGATCGCCAGCGACCGGCTGTCGGCCTTCGACGTCATCATGGGCGAACCGATTCCGGGCAAAGGCGAGATCCTGACGAAGATGGCGCTTTGGTGGTTCGACCGCCTGGGCGGCATCTGCCCCAACCATCTGACCGGCGAGGATCCCGAAAGCGTGGTGCGCCCGGATGAAGTGGCGCAGGTCACGGGGCGCTCGATGCTGGTCAAGCGCCTGAAGCCGATTCCGGTCGAGGCCGTGGTGCGCGGCTATCTGGCAGGCAGCGGCTGGAAGGAATACCAGGAGAACCGCGCCGTCTGCGGCGTGCCGCTGCCCGAGGGCCTGGTCAATTCGGCCAAGCTGCCCCGCGCCATCTTCACGCCCGCCGCCAAGGCCGCCGTCGGTGAGCACGACGAGAACATCAGCTACGAGCGCGTGGTCGAGATGATCGGCCCGCAGCTGGCCCAGCAGATCCGCGAGACCAGCATCGCGCTGTACGAGACGGCGGCCGAGATCGCGCTGCAGCGCGGCATGATCATTGCCGACACCAAATTCGAGTTCGGCCTCGACGAGACCGGTCAGCTGGTACTGATGGACGAAGTGCTCACGCCCGACAGCTCCCGCTACTGGCCGATGGAAGGCTACGAAGAGGCGCTGGCCGCCGGGACCAATCCGCCCAGCTACGACAAGCAGTTCGTGCGCGACTGGCTGGAAGCCGTGCGCATCAATGGCAAGCCCTGGCACAAGACGCCGCCTGCGCCGCGCCTGCCCAACGAGGTGACCGAACGCACTGCCGAGAAGTACCGCGAAGCGCTGGAGCGGCTGACCGGCTGACCGGCTGACCGAGCGTCTGCCGGCCCGGGCGTCGGCCAGCAGGCTCAGCGCTGCAGCAGCGCCACCGTGCGTCCGTTGCCGTCCAGCAGCACCAGCTGCGCAGGCCCCTGCAGCCGGTAGCTGGCCGTGGCCTGCAGGGCCTGGAAGAACTGCATCTCGCGCTGGCCCCGCTCCGGCGCAGCGCAGGCCATGCGCGTGGCTGCGAGCTGACCGATGCGCAGCTGGCTGGCGGTGCGGCTGTAGGTGCCCGAGAAGCGATTGCAGCCGCCGCTGCCGACGGCGCGCCCATCGCTGCCGAACTGCACCGAGGGCGCACCCTGCGGGTCCGCGCCGCCGTCCACGGTCTCGCCCTGCACCTGGACCAGGCGCCAGGTCGGCCCCTCGATGGGTTCGTCGAGGCTGATGCCGCTGCTGCAGGCGGCCATCGACAGTACGGCCGGCAACGCGAGGGCCAGGATAAGTCGTCGTGGTGCAGTGGCAGACATGGGCGGATCGTCCTTGGATCGGGAAGTGGCGTGCGGCGGCATCCTACCCTCGGCCGTGGTTGCCATGGCGTCGGGGCCCGCGCACTCAGGCCGGCGCGGCCGAGTGCCAGAGCACGGCAAAGAAGTGGCAAACGCTGCCACCCAGCACGAACAGGTGCCACACGAAGTGCGCATAACGCAGCTTCGAATCGAAGAGGAAGACGATGGCACCCGCGGTGTACGAGAGACCGCCCGCCACCAGCCAGGCCAGGCCGGCCCCCGACATGCGCTCGACCAGCGGCACCGCCGCCACGATGGCCACCCAGCCCATGGCCACATAGAGCCCGGTCGACCACAGCGGATGCTGGAGCCGGTTGAAGAGCTTGGCCGCCACGCCCACCGCCGCGGCCGCCCAGACGATGCCGAAGAGCGTCCAGCCCCAGGTGCCACGCAGAACGCCCAGCACAAAGGGCATGTAGCTCCCGGCGATGAAGAGGTAGATGGAAGCATGGTCCAGCCGGTTGAACCACAGCTTGGCCCGGCCTGCGGGCAGCGCGTGATAAAGCGTGGAGACAAGGTACAGCACGATGGCAGTGCCCGCGAACAGGCTGGCGCCCACCACCTCGGCAGTACGTCCACGCGCGGCGGCCTGCTGCACCAGGATCGGCAGCGAGGCCATGGCCAGCAGCGCCCCCAGGCCATGGCTCAGGGCGTTGGCGATCTCCTCGCCGAGGGTCTGGTCACGCAGTTCGCTGAGAAGGGACATGAGGCGGTTCAAGCAAGGGCCAGGCCGCACCGCGCGTATCAGCTGCGGCGCGCGGCCCGGTAGAGGCCCTCGACCTTCGGCACGTTCTGTTCCAGCACGCGGATGCGGTCGGGCCCGGTCGGATGGGTGGACAGGAAGCCCAGGCCGCCCTGGCTCTTGGAGACCTGGGCCATCTTGGTCCAGAGGCTGACGGCGGCCTGCGGTTGGAAGCCCCCGCGGGCTGCAAGTTCAAGCCCAACCAAGTCGGCCTCGGTCTCGTCGTCGCGGCTGAACTTGAGGGAGATCAACTGCGTGCCAGCGCGCGCGCCTGCGTCCCCCAGCTGGCCCAGGCCCAGCAATTGGGCGCCGAGTTGCAGCGCCATGCCGGTGCCGGCCGTCTTGGCCATGCGCTCGCGCGCATGCTCGCGCAGGGCATGGGCCATCTCGTGGCCCATCACCATGGCCGCTTCGTCGTCGCTGAGCTTGAGCTGGTCGAGGATGCCGGTGAAGAAGGCGATCTTTCCACCCGGCATGCAGAAGGCGTTGACCTGCTTGCTGCCGATCAGATTGACCTCCCACTTCCAGGCAGCGGCCCGGTCGTTCCATTGCCGCGTGTGGGGGATGAGGCGCTGTGCGATGCCGCGCAGCCGCACCAGTTGCGGATGCTCGGGCTCGGCCAGCGCGCGCTGGCTGCGGGCCTTGGCGATCAGATCGCCGTACTGCTGCACGGCCGCGCCCTCGATCTGATCGGCCGGCACCAGATTGCGCGCGGCCGACAGTGGGCCGACATTGACCTGACCCGAAGCCGGGAACGCAGCGCCGGCGGCTGCAGCGGCACCAGCCAGCAGGAAGGCCCGGCGGGGTTGCCAGCGGGGCCGAGGCGGGCCTTCTTCGTCAACAGGGGCGGCGTCGGCGGAACGCAGGTCGCAGAGCAGGCACATGGTGGGCGGAATAATAAGGTTGCAACCTTCCTCCTCCATGTCCAATCCCCCAGCCGCCACTCCCGAATTGCCCAAGCAGCCCTGGCGCGAGACCCTGCGCGTCTACCTGGAGCCGGCCTCGCTGCGCATGTTCGCCCTTGGCTTCGCGGCCGGCCTGCCGCTGCTGCTGGTGCTGGGCACGCTGAGCTTTCGCCTGCGCGAAGCCGGCGTCGACCGCGCCACCATCGGCTACCTGAGCTGGGTGGGCCTGGCCTACGGCTTCAAGTGGGTGTGGGCCCCGCTGGTCGACCGGATGCCGCTGCCGCCGCTGACCACGCTGCTGGGCCGGCGCCGCGGCTGGTTGCTGCTGTCGCAGGGCCTGGTCATCGCGGGCCTGGTGGGCATGGCGCTCAATGACCCGAGGGCGGGGCTGGAACCGCTCGTGCTGTGCGCCGTTCTGGTGGCCTTCGGCTCGGCGACGCAGGACATCGCGCTCGACGCCTTCCGCATCGAGTCCGCCGAGGCGCGCAAGCAGGCTGCCCTGGCCGCGGCCTACCAGACGGGCTACCGACTGGCCATGATCTGGGCCGGTGCCGGCGTGCTGTGGGTGGCGGCCTGGGCCGAGGGCAGCGCCACCGGCGCCTACCAGAACGGCGGCTGGCGCACGGCCTACCTGGTGATGGCCGGCTCGATGGTGGTGGGCGTGCTCACGGTGCTGCTCTCGGCCGAGCCGGCGCGCGTGCCGCTGCCGCCCGCCCGCTCGGCCGGCGAATGGCTGCGCAACACGCTGGTGGAGCCTTTTGCCGACTTCCTGCGCCGCTACCGCTGGCAGGCCGTGCTGATCCTGTCGCTGATTGCCATCTACCGCATCAGCGACGTGGTGATGGGCATCATGGCCAACCCCTTCTACGTGGACATGGGCTTCACCAAGGACGAGGTGGCCACGGTCAGCAAGGTCTACGGCGTCATCATGACCCTCGTCGGCGCTTTCGTGGGCGGCGTGCTGGCCATGCGCCTGGGCGTGATGCGGGTGCTGATGCTGGGCGCCGTGCTCAGCGCCGCCAGCAACCTGCTGTTCGCCTGGATGACCACCCGCGGCCACGACGTGACGGCGCTGGTGGCGGTGGTGTCCGCCGACAACCTGGCCGGCGGCATCGCCTCGGCCGCGTTCATCGCCTACCTCTCCAGCCTGACCAACGTGAGCTACTCGGCCACGCAGTACGCGCTGTTCAGCTCGCTCATGCTGCTGCTGCCCAAGTTCGTGGCCGGCTTCTCGGGCGCCTTCGTCGAGGCCTACGGTTATGCCAGCTTCTTCACCGGCACGGCACTGCTGGGCCTGCCGGTGCTGGTGCTGGTGGCGCTGGCCATGCGCGCCGCCCGACGTGCCCAATAGCCTTGAGTCCCTGATTGAGCCGGCCGGGGCTGTTACGCTCCCGCCTCGTTCCTGAACCTGCCCGCCTGACCGTGCCGCAGAAGATCCCGCCCCTCGTCATCACGGCCTACACGGCCACCACCGCCCTGGGCACCGGCCTGGAGGCGCTGCGCAGCGCGCTGGCTGCATCGCGCAGCGGCCTGCGCCCCAACGACTTCGGCGAGCCGGCCGAGCAGCGCCTGACCACCTGGATCGGCCGCGTGCCCGGCGTCGAGGACGTCGCCCTGCCGCCCGACCTCGCGCCCTGGGACTGCCGCAACAACCGCCTGGCCTGGATGGGTCTGAACGCCGACGGCTTCATCGCCGCAGCCCTGGCCGCGCGCGAGCGCCACGGCGCGGATCGCGTGGCCGTGATCATCGGCACCTCGACCTCCAGCATCGGCGACACGGAGCGGGCCTACACCCAGCTGGACGCCGACGGCCGCTTTCCCGAAGCCATGCGCAACGCGCAGGTCCACACGCCCCATGCGCCCGGCCTGTTCGTGCAACGCGCACTGGGCCTGACCGGGCCCTGCGAGACCATCTCCACCGCCTGCTCCTCCAGCGCCAAGGTCTTCGCCTCGGCCGAGCGGCTGATCCGCCTGGGCCTGGCCGACGCGGCCGTGGTGGGCGGCGCCGATTCGCTGTGCGGCAGCGTGCTGTTCGGCTTCAACTCGCTGGAGCTGGTGTCGCCCGAGCCCTGCCGGCCCTTCGATGCCGAGCGCCGCGGCATCAGCCTGGGCGAGGCGGCCGGCTTTGCGCTGCTGGAGCGCACCGGCACCGGCCCGCGCCTGCTGGGCCATGGCGAGGCGAGCGACGCACACCACATGTCCACGCCGCATCCCGAAGGCGCCGGTGCCGAGCGCGCCCTGGACGACGCGCTGGCGCGCGCTGGTCTGGCCACCGACGACATCGACTACATCAACCTGCACGGCACGGCCAGCAGCAAGAACGACGAGGTCGAGGCCGCCCTGGTGGCGCGGCGCTTCCCGGACCGCACCCATGCCAGCAGCACCAAGGGCTTCACCGGCCACACGCTGGGGGCGGCCGGCATCGTCGAGGCCGCCGTCAGCCTGCTGGCACTGGAGACGGGGCTGATGCCCGGCAACATCAATGCCCGCACGCTGGACGCGGTATGCGGCCCGCAGCTGCGGCGCGAGCCTGCCCAGGGGGAGGTGCGGCACGCGCTGTCCAACTCCTTCGGCTTCGGCGGCAACAACTGCGCGCTGATCTTCGGAAGGGCCGTGCAATGAGCCGGCTGCCCACGCTCTACGTCGAAGGCCCGGCCTTCTGGCATCCGCTGCTGCCTGGCTGGGAGGCGGCACGCGCCGCCTTCCGAAGCGAAGCCGGCCTGGCCGAAGCCCCGGCGCGCCGCCCGGCGCCGCAGATCCTGGCGCCCGCCGAGCGGCGCCGCGCGCCCGACACCGTGGCCCTGGCGCTGGAAGTGGCCAGCGCGGCCGTCGCCGGCTCGGGCCGCGCGGCCGTCGACCTGCCCTGCGTCTTCACCTCGGCCCAGGGCGACCTTGCCATCAGCGACTACATGTGCGCCACGCTCGCGCAGTCGCCCACGCAGCTGTCGCCCATCAAGTTCCACAACTCGGTGCACAACGCCGCGGTGGGCTACTGGACCATCGGCACCGGCTGCCAGCAGGCCAGCAATGCGATCAGCGCCTCGTCGCACAGCTTTGCCGCCGGCCTGCTCGAAGCCGCCACCCAGTGCGCCGCCGACCACCAGGCCGTGCTGCTGGTGGGCTTCGACGCCGAGGCCGCCGGCCCGCTGGCGCAGGTGCACGATACGCACGGCCTGCTGGCCGGCGCCGTGGTGCTGGCGCCGGAGGCCACCGAGCGCACGGTGGCCACGCTCACCATCGCGCTGCACAGCGGACCGCCCGCGACGACGGTCCTACGCTCCGACGCTGCCCGTGCGCTGCCGGCCAATGCCATGGCCGATGCGCTGCCCTTCTTCGAGACGCTGGCGCGTGGGCCCGACCCGAGCGGACAGCCGCTGGTCCTCGCGCTGTCCGACACGCTCGCGCTGCACCTCACGCTAGGCTGATCGCCCTTTTTCCCGGAGAGTTCATGCACCCCACGCCTGCCACCCACGACGTCATCATCATGGGGGGCGGCCTGGCAGGACTCACACTGGCGCTGCAGCTCAAACGGCGCTTCGGCGACATCGACGTGCTCGTGCTCGAGCGCCGCAGCCACCCGGTGCCCCATGCCACGCACAAGGTCGGCGAATCGTCGGTGGAGATCGGCGCCCACTACTTCGACACCGTGCTCGGCCTCAAGCAGCACCTGGACGAGGCGCAGCTGCGCAAGTTCGGCTTCCGCTTCTTCTTCTCCGAAGGCCGGCGCGACCTGGACGCCGTGACTGAGGTGGGCGCCAGCCGCCCGCTGTCCATTCCCAGCTACCAGATCGACCGCGGCATCTTCGAAAACCATCTGGCCGAGGTGGCCGCTGCCCAGGGCGTGCGCTTCGTCGACAACGCCATGGTCCGCCGCATGGCGCTGGACCCCTCCCCGCAGGGCCTGCACCGCATCGAATGGACCGAGTCCGGCGAGCCCCATGTGGCCCAGTGCCGCTGGGTGGTGGATGCCTGCGGCCGTGCCGGCCTGCTCAAGCGCCAGCTGGGACTGGTGCAGCCCAACGACCACCAGGCGCATGCCGTGTGGTTCCGCATCGGCAACCGGCTCAAGCTGGACGACTGGGGCCAGGACCCGGCCTGGCGCTCCCGCTGCACACCCGCCGCGCGCTGGCTGTCGACCAACCACCTGGTGGGTGCCGGCTACTGGGTGTGGCTGATCCCCCTGGCCTCGGGCTCGCATTCGGTGGGCATCGTGGCCGACCCGGCCTTCCATCCGTTGGAGCGCATGGACAGCTTCGACAAGGCCATGGGCTGGCTGGCCGAGCACCAGCCCGTGCTCTTCGACGTGCTCGACGGCCAGCGCGACAAGCTGCAGGACTTCGCCTTCATGCGCAAGTTCTCCTACGGCTGCAAGCAGGTCTTCAGCGGCGAGCGCTGGGCGCTCACGGGCGAGGCGGGGCTGTTCCTCGACCCCTTCTACTCGCCCGGCAGCGACTTCATCGCGATGAGCAACACCTTCATCTGCGACCTCATCGCGCATGACCGCGCGGGCCGCTCGGTGCAGGCGCGCGCCCAGCTGTACGACCACATCTACCACTCCTTCTACGACAGCACGCTGGCGCTCTACCAGGGCCAGTACGGCCTGTTCGGCGACCCCGAGGTGCTGCCGGTCAAGGTGGTGTGGGACTACACCTATTACTGGGGCGTGCTGTCCCAACTGTTCTTCCACGACCGCCTGACCGATGTGGCCACGCTCGGCAACCTGCGCGAAGAGCTGCAGCACTGCCAGCAGCTGAACATCGCGATGCAGGGCTTTCTGCGGACATGGTCGTCGCAGAGCCAGCGCCGCAACGCGGCGCGCATGCTCGACCAGGCGGGCCTGCCGTGGTTCGCCGAACTCAATGCCAGCCTGCGCGATGCGCTGCCCGACGCGGCGGCCTTCCAGGCCCGCCTGCGTCAATGCGTGGCGCAGTTGCGCACGCTGGCCCACCAGATCCACCGGCAGGCGCTGGACGAGCACCCCGGACTGGACGACGCCGCGCTGGCAGCACTGCTGGCCCACCCCATGCCGCGTACGCCCATCGACCATGACGCGGCGCCGATGTTGTTCGAACGCCTGACTCAGCCCGCGGCAATGGCCTGAGGCCGGGGACGGGCGGGTCCGGACAGTGCGCCACGGCAGCGCCTGACTCGGCAGACCGCTGCAGCCAGGGCAAGCTCGCCGCCTGCACCGGTTTACCCAACTTTACGAAGTCTTCAACCGCCCTTGCCGGCGGGCGGCGAGCATTCCTTTCACCATGACGACCCCACAGCTGCTCATGATCGAGGACGACCAGCGCCTGGCGCAGATGGTCGTCGAATACTTGGCCCAGTCCGGCTTTGCCGTCAGCCATGCCGGTGACGGCGCGCGCGGCATGGCGGCGCTCGAGCAGCAACTGCCCGACCTCGTCATCCTCGACCTCATGCTGCCGGATGCCGATGGTCTGGACCTGTGCCGTCGCATCCGGGCCCTGCCCGGCGCGGCCGGCAAGGTGCCGGTGCTGATGCTCACCGCCAAGGGTGACCCCATGGACCGCATCATCGGCCTGGAGCTGGGCGCCGACGACTACCTGCCCAAGCCCTTCGAGCCGCGCGAGCTGCTGGCGCGCATCCGCGCCGTGCTGCGCCGCCGCGGCGAAGGCGGTCTAGTCGCGGGGCCGGAGCCCAAGCGCGGCATGCGCTTTGGCTCGCTCGAGATCGACCGCGATGCACGCACCGTCACCGTGGCCGGCCAGCCGGCGGAGCTCACCTCCTACCAGTTCGATCTGCTGGTGGCGATGGCCGAGCGCGCGGGCCGCGTGCTCACGCGCGACCAGATCATGGAAGCCGTTCGCGGCCGCGAGCTGGAGGCCTTCGACCGCTCCATCGATGTACACATGGGCCGTATCCGCGCGGCCATCGAGGCCGACGCGAAGAACCCCAAGCGCATCCTGACCGTACGCGGCGTGGGCTACGTCTTTGCCAAACAACAGGACTAGCCGGTATTCCATGGTCGGCCTGTTCACCCGCCACCTCTACGTGCGCATCTGGCTGGCCGTGCTGGCCGGCGTGGCCGTGGTCGTGATGGCGGCGGGCTGGGCCTGGAAGGTGGCGGACGACCAGCGCAGCGCCCCCCTGCCGCGCGATGTGACGCTGCGCGACCCGCAGAACAACGCCTTCGCCAACGGCAAGTCGGTGCGAACCAGTCGGCCGGGCGAACCGCTGGAATTCGCCATCTCGCTGGACAACGGGCAGCAGTTCACCATGGAGCTGGGTCCGCGCATCGACCGCCGGCCCTCGCCGCCGCCCTGGCTCAACCCCCACACCGGCATCTTCTGGCTGCTGGGCATGGTGGGCCTGGCCACGGGGCTGGGGCTGTACCCCATCGTGCGCAGGCTGACGCTGCGCCTCGAAGGCCTGCAGCGCAGCGTGCAGCGCTTCGGCGAAGGCGACCTGTCGGTGCGCGTGGACGACCGCGGCGAGGACGAGGTGGCCGACCTGGCCCGCCGCTTCAACGATGCCGCGACCCGCGTGGAGAAACTGGTGCGCTCGCACAAGTCGCTGCTGGCCAATGCCTCGCACGAGCTTCGCTCACCACTGGCGCGCATCCGCATGGGACTGGAGCTGATGGGCCCCCAGGCCAACAGTGCGGCGCGCGCCGAGATCTCGCGCAACATCGCCGAGCTCGACCAGCTGATCGACGAGATCCTGCTGGCCAGCCGCCTCGACGCCCGCGAAGCCGACGTGGGCACCATCGAGACGGTGGACCTGATGGGTCTGGCGGCCGAGGAATGCGCCCGCGTCGATGCCGATCTTGGCTTGGCCGAAGGCACGGCATTGGACGCGGTGACGGTGCAGGGCGTGTCGCGCCTGCTGCGCCGCGCCCTGCGCAACCTGCTGGAGAACGCGCGCCGGCATGGCGGCAGCGGCACGGTGGCCGTCGAGCTGGCCGCCGAGCCGGGCTGGGCGCTGGTGCATGTGGACGACCACGGCCCCGGCGTGCCCGAGGCGCTGCGCGAGCGCATCTTCGAGCCCTTCTACCGCCTGCCCGGCGCCAGCGAGCGCGACGGCGGCGTGGGCCTGGGGCTGGCGCTGGTCAAGTCCATCGCCGAGCGGCATGGCGGCGGCGTGCGCTGCACGCGCAGTCCGGCGGGGGGTGCCCGCTTCACCATCCAGCTGCCACGACCTGCCTGACACGCGCCCGACGGGCTGCGTGCAGGGTCTGCACGATCCTGCCCTGGTCGCTTCCTAGAATCGGCAGCCTTTCTCCGGTCACCCGCCCCCTTGTGCTGCACATCAGCCTGCGCGGGCCGACGCCGCGATCAACCGACCCGTCCGATGCGCCTTCCCCTTCTTCCCCGCGCTGCCGCCTGCCTGTGGGGCGCGGTGGTGTTCATGCCGGTGGGCCTGAACTACATGGCCTTCCTGCTGCTGCTGGCGACGATGCTGGTGGCGGGCGATTGGCGCGAGCGCTTGCAACGCCTGGCCAGCCATCCGCTGCGCTGGCCTCTGGCGGCGCTGGTGCTGTGGCAGCTGGTCGTGCTGGTCATCGGGCCGCACTATGCAGAGACAGGCGTCAACCTGTGGCACGGCATCCGCATCCCGTTGACCATCCTGCTGGCCCTGATGCTCACCCGCGACGAAGCGGTGTGGGCCATGCGCGGCTTCCTGGGCATCGCCTTCTTCAACATCGCCTACACGGCGGTGTTCTATTTCATCCTGATGAAGTTCGGCGTGATGCCGCCGATGGGCATCCTCAAGCCCATGATCATGCTGGTGGGCAACAAGTCGATCAACGATGCGCTGCTCTACACGGTGCTGGGCGCCGCCTCGGCCGCCTGGGCGCTGCAGCGGCTGTTGGAGCACCGCCCCTACCGCGCCATGGCCGGATTTGCGCTCACGGCCGTGACCGTGTTCCTCGTCACCTGGAACCTGCCTTCGCGAACCTCGCTGCTGGCGATGCTGGTCGTGCTGCCGCTGCTGTGTGTACACCAGTGGCGCAGCCACTGGCGCGGCATGGCCGCGGCCCTGGCCGTACTGGTCGTCGTGCTGGGCTTCGCTTTGCGCGAGGCGCCGCCGTCGGTCGAGCAGAAACTGGCCCAGGGCGTGTCGGAGATCGAGGCCGCGCGCGCCGGTGCCGTCTCCGAGGGCAGCTGGGTGGTGCGCTACCACATGTACACGGTCACCGGCCGCATGATCGCCGACCGACCGCTGGCCGGCTGGGGCATCGGCGCCTGGAACCAGATCTGGCGCGAGCGCGGCCCGGCCCTGCTGGCCAACTACAACATGCCCCACAACGACTTCCTGTGGATGGGCTCGCAGACCGGCCTGCCCGGCGTGGCCGCATTGCTGGCGGTGATGCTGTGCGCCGTGTGGCAGGCCTGGAAGCGCCCGGACCTGGCGGGGCGCGTGGCCTTCGCCGCCACGCTCATCATGCTGCTGGCCAGCTGTGTCAACTCGGCCCTGCGGGATGCGCAGATCGGGCTGTCGCTGCTGTGGGTGGGAATGCTGTTCCTGCGGCTCTCACGCGAGCCGGCGGGTGCCTGGCTGGAGGTGCTCCCACGGCGCTGGCGAGGCGCATCGGTCTAGCACGGGCGCCAGAAACGACAAGGCCGCCGGTATGACCCGGCGGCCTTGTTTCATTTTGGCGTAGGGCCCGCGAATCGAGGGCCCGGATGGCGCCGGCCTCAGTGGCCGCCGGCCACCACCTCGCCCGCCTTCAGGCGGTACAGGGTGCCGCAGTAGGGGCACTTGGCCTCGCCCGTGCGGGCGACGTCCAGGTACACCTTGGGATGGGTGTTCCAGAGCTTCATGTCGGCCTTGGGGCTGGGACAGAAGACGCCGCCCTGGTGGTTCAGGTCCTTGGCGGCGAGTTCGACGACGGCGGAAGTGGACATGGCGATCAGACCTTGGTGAGCCAGTGGGCGTACTTGGGATTGCGGCCGTTGACGATGTCGAAGAAGGCGTTCTGCACCTTCTCGGTCACGGGGCCGCGGCTGCCGATGCCGATCTCCACGCGGTCCAGCTCGCGGATGGGCGTGACCTCGGCGGCGGTGCCGGTGAAGAAGGCTTCGTCGGCGATGTAGACCTCGTCGCGCGTGATGCGCTTCTGCACCACCTCGATGCCGAGGTCCTTGGCGATGTGCAGGATGGTGTTGCGCGTGATGCCGTTGAGCGCGCCGGCCGACAGGTCGGGCGTGTAGATCACGCCACCCTTGACCACGAAGATGTTCTCGCCCGCGCCTTCGGAGACGAATCCGGCCGCGTCCAGCAGCAGGGCCTCGTCGTAGCCGTCTTCCGTGGCCTCCATGTTGGCCAGGATGGAGTTGCTGTAGTTGGAGACCGCCTTGGCCTGCGTCATCGTGATGTTGACGTGGTGGCGGGTGTAGCTGCTGGTCTTGACGCGGATGCCGCGCTTGAGGCCCTCTTCGCCCAGGTAGGCGCCCCAGGCCCAGGCCGCGACCATGGCGTGAATGGTGTTGCCCTTGGGGCTCACGCCCAGCTTCTCGGAGCCGATCCAGACCAGGGGGCGCAGGTAGCAGCTCTCGAGCTTGTTGGCCCGCACCACTTCCTTCTGCGCCTCGTTGAGCTGCTCCTTGCTGAACGGGATGTTCATGCGCAGGATCTTGGCGCTGTTGAAGAGGCGCTCGGTGTGCTCTTCGAGGCGGAAGATGGCGGTGCCGTCGACGGTGTTGTAGGCCCGCACCCCTTCGAAGGCGCCGCAGCCGTAGTGCAGCGTGTGGGTCAGCACATGGATCTTCGCGTCGCGCCAGTCGACGAGTTCACCGTCCATCCAGATCTTGCCGTCACGGTCGGCCAGCGAGGGGATCGCGCTCATGTCTTGCTTGTCCTTGCAGGGAGAAATGCGGGGAGCCGGCGATTTTAAGGCGCCGGCCTGCCCGGGCTTTTACTCGGGCTTACAGGCCGCCCGCGCGGCCCCGGCCACGCGGCGCACGCACAATCGCCCGCTTCGCGTTTTCCCGCCGACCTGCCGTGCCCCGCTTCAAGAACGTCATCAGCTTCCGCATCGAGCCCGCCTGGGCCCCCGACTTCGACGCCGCCCAGCAGCAGCTGGAAAAGGAACGCTTCGTGCCCTGCGGCGCGACGCAGGAATCGTCCGCCGGCTGGGTCGAGCCGCGCGGCCAGGCCGAGGGCCCGCTGCTGGAGTCCGTCGGCGGCCAGTGGCTGCTGGAGTACATGGTCGAAAGCAAGACGCTGCCCGCCTCGGTGGTGCGCCGCAAGCTGGACGAGCGCTGCGCGCAGATCGAGCAGCAGACCGGCCGCCAGCCCGGGAAGAAGGAGAAGAAGCAGCTCAAGGAAGACATCACCCAGGAGCTGCTGCCCATGGCCTTCACCCGCCATGCGCGCATCGCCGTGTGGATCGATCCGAGCGCAAGGCGACTGACGCTGGACACCTCCAACCAGGCGCGTGCCGACGGCGTGGTGACGGCCCTGGTCAAGGCGCTGGACGGCTTCGGCGTGTCGGCCTTCCACACGCAGGTGGAGCCCGGCAGCGCCATGGCGGGCTGGCTGGCCACGCAGGAGCCGCCGGCGGGCTTTTCCATCGACCGCGACTGCGAGCTCAAGGCCACGGACGACTCCAAGGCCGTGGTGCGCTATGCCAAGCATCCGCTGGACATTGAGGAGGTGCGCGAGCACATCGCCCAAGGGAAGCGGCCGACCCGCCTGGCCCTCACCTGGGAGGACCGCGTCTCCTTCGAGCTGACCGAGGGCATGCAGCTGCGCAAGCTGCAGTTCCTGGAAGGCGTGTTCGACGGCGCCGGCAGCGATGCGCAGGCCAAGGACGAGGGCTTCGACACCGATGCCGCCATCGTGACCGGCGAGCTGGGCCAGCTGTTGCCGGCGCTGCTGGAGGCGCTGGGCGGCGAGATGGAGCCAGGCATGGCGGCGGCAGCGGCTGCACCGCTTGCTGCCCCGCGGGCCGAAGCACAGGCGGCGACTGCGGCTGCGGCCGACGACGACGGTCCGCCGTTTTAAGAACCGCCCCTGGAAGGGGCGCTCGGGTTCAGCGTGCGTCCGGCGCAGTCACGCTGGAAGAACCTGCTTCGTCGGCAGACACAGGCTGCGCAGGGGCTTCCTCTTCCACCTGCACCGGCCGCGTCAGCTTCCATGCCCGCAGCTTTCCTTCGTGGAAGGTCGCGTCCACATAGGACTCGCTGTTGTCGGTCCAGCGGAAGACTTCGGGCTGCACGCCTTCGGGCGTCTGCGCGGCGCCGATCGCGCGGGTCATGGCGATCACGTGCAGCAGCGTCATGCGCGGCTTGAGCTTGGCATTGAGCATCACTGCACTGTCCACATAGCCCATCGGCCGATTGCCGGCGCGGCGAAGCACGGTCATCGTGCGGGTGAAGTGCAGCAGCAGGAACATCATGATGCCGCCGGCCACGCCGACGACGCCCGCCAGGCCATAGCTGCGCCAGCCGATCACCAACAGGGCCAGTCCCGCGACCGGGACGAGGATTTTCGAGAGAGTCATGGCGGCGGATTGTCCCTGCTCCCGCCGCCACCCCGCATTGCGGACATCCGCAGCCCGCAACTCCGGGTCAACCCGGATCAGCGGACCATCTCGCGCATGCGCCGGCGCAGGGCGCGTTCGCGCTTCTGCTCTTCATCCCAGTCGTGGCGGATCGCCAGGGTCACCGAGATCGCCATCAGCACCAGCACCACCGCGAAGGGCAGCGCGAAGACGATGGTGGCCGTCTGCACCGCACTCAGCCCGCCGGCCAGCAACAGGCTCAATGCAATGGCCGCCACCAGCACGCCCCAGATGATCTTGATCCGGTTGGGCGGGTTGGGATTGCCCTGCGTGCTCATGGTGCCCAGCACCAGCGTGGCCGAATCGCCCGAGGTGACGAAGAAGACGAACACCAGGAGAGTGGCCACCACGGACAGGATGGCGCCGCCGGGCATGGCGTCGAACATCACGAACATCGCGCTCGACACGTTGGACGCCACGGCTTCGGCCAGCGGCACGCCGCGGAAGATCTCGAAGTTGAGCGCTGTTCCGCCGAAGACCGCGAACCAGGCGAAGCCCACCAGGCTGGGCGCCAGCACCGTGCCGACCAGGAACTGACGCACCGTGCGCCCGCGCGAGACCCGCGCGATGAACAGGCCCACGAAGGGCGACCAGGCCAGCCACCAGGCCCAGTAGAAGATGGTCCAGTCGCCGATCCACGAGCTCTCGCGGAAGGGCGTCATGCGCAGGCTCATGCGCACGAAGTCGCTGAGGTAGGAACCCAGCGTGGCCGTGAAGGTGTCGACGATGGCAATGGTGGGCCCCAGGCACAGCACCACCAGGGCGAGCAGGCCGGCCACGATCAGGTTGCCCATCGACAGCCACTTGACGCCGCGCTCCACGCCGCTCACGGCCGAGGTGAGGAACAGCACGGTGGTCACCACGATGATGGCGGACTCCGTCCAGCGGCTGTCGGGCAGGCCAAAGGCCTGCTCCAGTCCGGCGCCGATCTGCGTGGCGCCCATGCCCAGTGAGGCGGCGACGCCGAAGGCCGTGGCCACCACGGCCAGGACGTTGACCACGGGCGACAGCCGCTTGGCCCAGTTCCAGGGCAGCGCCTCGGTCGCGGAACTCACCAGGGGCAGTGCCTTGCGCCGGAAGGTGAAGAAGCTGATCGCCAGACCCACGATGCCGTAGATGGCCCAGGGATGGAAGCCCCAGTGGAAGAAGGAATAGCGCATGGCCGCCCCTGCGGCGTCCGCCGTGTTGGGCGCAATGCCGGGCGGGGGCGTGACGTAGTGCGAGACCGGTTCGGCCACGCCCCAGAACACCAGGCCGATGCCCATGCCGGCCGCGAACAGCATCGAGAACCACGCGCCCACCGAGAACTCGGGCTCGTCGTCCTCGTCGCCCAGCTTGAGGTCGCCATAGCGGCTCACGGCCAGGAAGAAGGCCAGCAACACCAGGCCCAGCACCACCCACAGGTAGAACCAGCCGAAGGTGCGGGTGATGTCCGAAAGCAGCGTGCCGAAGACGCTGTCCAGTGTGCGGGGCGAGATCAGGCCCCAGAGCACCACGGCCCCGATGATGGCCGCGGAAATGATGAGTTGCATGGCGCACTCCTCCTCGATCGGTGCGCCTGCCCGGTCCGCCGCCCCCGATGGGAGGCGCCGTCCAGACGATCGCCATGCATGCAGCACGGCGGCCAGAGCGCTGATGGATGAAACACCCGCGGATCAAGGCGCCGCATCGCGGGATGCGGCTTCCTGTCCACGGACGAGGGGTGGGCGGCAGCAGGGCCACCCCGAGGCCCAGACTACCGGCGCGGATGGCCGGATAGGGCGAAACGAAGGCGCGGATTCTAGGCGGCGGGCATCCAGCACGTCTGTAGGCGCACGCCGGGCGCAACGCAGGCGAGCCGCGGTTCGTCGCCCTTGCTGGGGGCGGCTGCGGCGCCGGCCGGCACCTTTCTTCCGGAAGACTCAGTCGAGTTGCCGCACCACCGCCATCGCCTCGTCCACGCGGTCGATGGCATGGATCGTCAGCCCCTCGATGGGCTTCTTCGGCGCGTTGGCCTTGGGCACCAGCGCCACCGAGAAGCCCAGCTTGGCGGCCTCGCGCAGGCGCTCCTGCCCGCGCGGCGCCGGCCGTACCTCGCCGGCCAGGCCGACCTCGCCGAAGGCGACGAAGCCCTTGGGCAACGCCTTGCCCCGCAGGCTGGAACTGATGGCCAGCATCACTGCCAGGTCGGCCGCCGGCTCGGTGATGCGCACGCCGCCCACGGCGTTGACGAACACGTCCTGGTCCATACTGGCCACCCCTGCATGGCGGTGCAGCACCGCCAGCAGCATGGCCAGGCGGTCGCGCTCCAGGCCCACCGACAGGCGGCGCGGGCTGGGCCCGCCGTCGTCCACCAGCGCCTGGATCTCCACCAGCATGGGCCGCGTGCCTTCCAGCGTCACCAGCACCACGCTGCCGGGCACCGGCTGCGCATGCTGGCTCAGGAAGATGGCGCTGGGATTGGCCACGCCGCGCAGGCCGCGCTCGGTCATGGCGAAGACGCCGATCTCGTTGACGGCGCCGAAGCGGTTCTTGATGGCGCGCACCAGGCGGAAGCTGGAATGCGTGTCGCCCTCGAAGTACAGCACCGTGTCCACCATGTGCTCCAGCACGCGCGGGCCGGCCAGCGCACCTTCCTTGGTCACATGGCCCACCAGCACCACGGCCGTACCGCTGGCCTTGGCGAAGCGCGTCAGGTGCGCGGCGCATTCGCGCACCTGCGCCACCGAGCCAGGGGCCGAGGTGAGCTGGTCCGAATACACGGTCTGGATCGAGTCGATGATGGCGATGGCGGGCCGGTGCGCGTCGAGCGTGGCGAGGATCTTCTCCAGCTGGATCTCGGCCATCAGCTGTACCTGCGAGCGCTCGAGACCCAGCCGGTGCGCGCGCAGCGCCACCTGAGCACCGCTTTCCTCGCCGGTCACGTACAGGGCGATCTGGCCGGCCTTCTGCAGCGCATCGGCCGCCTGCAGCAGCAAGGTCGACTTGCCGATGCCCGGGTCGCCGCCGATCAGCGTCACGCCGCCGGGCACGATGCCACCGCCGAGCACGCGGTCCAGCTCTTCCAGGCCGGTGGCCGTGCGGGCCACGTCGGTGGCCTCGATCTCGGCCAGCACCGCCAGCTCGGAGGCGCCGCCCAGCGCGGCGAAGGTGTTGCCGAAACGGTTCTGCGCCGCCCCGGGCCCCGCGGCCGGCGCCTGCTCGACCAGCGAGTTCCAGGCGCCGCAGGAGGGGCATTTGCCGAGCCACTTGGGGCTGGTGCCTCCGCATTCGCTGCACACGTACTGGGTCTTGTCCTTGGCCATCGCTCGAGTGTAGGGACCCGCCCTGCGCGACCAGGGACCGTGCGCCGGGCTCGCGTAAACCAGAGGGTCCGGCGGCCGGATGCGCTGGAACAATGTCGGCCATCCATCGGGCGCGTCGCGCCCGTTTTTTTCCTCTCGTTGCGGAGACATCCCATGCACATCACCCGCCGCCACCTGCTGCAGACCACCGGCGCCTCGGCGCTGCTCGCCGGCATCGGCCAGCAGGCCTTCGCCCAGGCCGCCCTGGAAAACGCCACCATCGTCACCGGCTTCGCGGCAGGCGGCACTTCCGACACCATCTGCCGCCGCGTGGCGCAGAAGCTCCAGCCCGACTACGCCAAGGCCGTGGTGGTGGACAACCGCACCGGCGCCGGCGGCCAGATCGCCATCAACTACATCAAGGCCCGCCCGGCCGACGGCACGACGATGCTGCAGACGCCCACGTCGATGCTGACCATCTATCCGCACATCTACAAGAAGCTGTCGTACGACCCGCAGACCGACCTCACGCCCGTGAGCCTGGGCTGCGTGTTCGACTTCGGCTTCGCCGTCGGCCCGGCCGTGCCGGCCAGCGTCAAGAACGTGGCCGACTTCCTGGCCTGGGCCAAGGCCAATCCGACGGGCGCCAACTTCGGCTCGCCCGCCGCCGGCTCCACGCCGCACTTCGTGGGCGTGCTGATCGGCAAGAGCGCGGGCGTCGAGCTCAAGCATGCGGCCTACCGCGGCACGCAGCCGGCCATGCTGGATCTGCTGGGCGGCAACATCTCGGCCGTGTCGGGCCCCATCGGCGACATCACGCAGCACCTGTCCACGGGCAAGGTCCGCATCCTGTCGGTCTCGGGCACCAAGCGCAGCCGCTTCGCGCCCGACGTGCCCACGCTGATGGAGCAGGGCATCAACATGGCCCACAGCGAGTGGTTCGCCTTCTTCCTGCCGCCCAAGGCCAATCCGGACCTGGTTGCCCGCCTGAACGCCGGCATGAAGAATGCCCTGGCGCAGAAGGACGTGATCGACGGCCTGGGCACCTTCGGCCTGGAGGCCATGTCCTCCACCCCCGCCGAACTGGCCGACCTGATCAAGAAGGACACCGCCAAGTGGGGTCCCATCGTGAAGGAAGTCGGCTTCACGGCCGAGGCCTGATGACGCGGCCGGGAGACGGATCGGCATGACCTCACCGGCCTCGTCGCTGATCCACCCCAACCTGCATCCGGACGAGCGGGCCGCCCGCGTCGAGCTGGCCGCCTGCTACCGCGTCTTCGCCATGCTCGGCTGGACGGAGATGATCTACAACCACATCACCGTCCGGCTGCCCGACAGCGTCACGGGCGGCGAGAAGCAGTTCCTGATCAATCCCTTCGGCCTGCACTACAGCGAGGTGACGGCCAGCAACCTGGTCAAGATCGACCTGGCGGGCCGCGTGCTCGACGGATCGGCGCATCCGGTCAATCCGGCTGGCTTCACGGTGCATGCGGCCATCCACGACGGGCTGCCCGGCGCCCATTGCGTGATGCACACCCACACCACCGCCGGCATGGCGGTGGCCTGCGTGCAGGGCGGGCTCTCGCTGTCCAACTTCTACGCCGCGCAGCTGCATGGCCGGGTGGCGTACCACGACTTCGAGGGCGTGACGGTGCATGCCGACGAGGGCCCGCGTCTGTTGGCCAGCATCGGCGACAAGCCCGCGGTGATCCTGCGCAACCACGGCCTGCTGGTCTGGGGGCAGACCCTGCCGCAAGCCTTCGTCACGCTGTGGACGCTCCAGCGTGCCTGCGAGGTGCAGCTGGCGACCCTGAGCATGGGCACGCCGATCCCCGTCGCCGAGGCCATCGCCGAGCAGTGCAAGCGCGACGCGCTGCAGTTCCACCCTGCTCAAGGCGCCGGCCAGGACGTCTTCGACGCGCTGGTGCGGCAGGTGGACCGGCTGGACCCCGGCTACCGCGCCTGAGCGTCCACCACCCGGCCGCGCCCCGCGGTCGGCGGCTCACAGGCACGAAGCCAGCCGGGCGACTAGCATCGTCGCCCATCGCGGTTTCGCGACTTTCGGACCCATCCCATGAAGATCTGCATCTACGGTGCCGGCGCCATCGGCGGCTGGCTGGGCGTGGCCCTGGCCCAGGCGGGCGAGCGGCTGAACGTGGTGGCGCGCGGCGCCACGCTCGACGCGCTGCAAGCGGGCGGCCTGCAGCTGGTGCGCCAGGGCGGCGTGGCCACGCGCGTGCCGGTGAAGGCGGTGGCGGACCCCGCTGATCTGGGTCCGCAGGACGTGGTGATCGTCGCCGTCAAGGCGCCCGCCCTCGCCGCCGTGGCCGAGCGCATCGGCCCGCTGCTGGGGCCGGACACGCTCGTGCTCACGGCCATGAACGGCGTGCCCTGGTGGTTCCTCGACGGCGGCTTCGGCGGCCCGCTGGCCGGACGGCGGCTGTCGGCCATCGACCCCGACGGGCGCATCGCCGTGGCCATTCCGGGCCATCACGTGATCGGCGGCGTGGTGCATGCCAGTTGTTCGCTCGACGCGCCCGGCGTGGTGCGCCACCACTTCGGCAACGGCCTGATCGTCGGCGAGCCCTCGGGCGAGCCGACGGAGCGGGTGCAGCGCCTGGCCGACCTGCTGCAGCGCGGCGGCATCGACGTTCGCGTATCGCCGCAGATCCAGAAGGACGTCTGGTACAAGCTCTGGGGCAACATGACGGTCAACCCCATCAGCGCGCTGACGGGCGCGACCACCGACCGCATCCTGGCCGACGACCTGCTGCGCGGCTTCATCTCGGCCGTGATGCTGGAGGCCCGCAGCGTGGGCGAGCGCATCGGCGTGCCCATCGCCGAGATGCCGGAAGACCGCCACGCGGTCACCCGCAAGCTGGGCGCCTTCAAGACCTCGATGCTGCAGGACGTGGAGGCCGGCCGGCCGGTGGAACTCGATGCGCTGGTCAGTGCCGTGCGCGAACTGGCGCAAGGCGTGGAGTTGCCGACCCCGTTCACCGATGCGCTCCTGGGTCTGGCCCGGGTGCAGGCGCGGGGGCTGGGGCTGTACTGAGGGCGGGTGGTGGGCCCGCCTAGCGCCGGCCCGCGATGATCCGCAGCGCCTCGGGCAGCGTGTCGGCCTGTGGCACGAAGCGGTCGACCGCGGCGCCCAGCAGCACGGCGCACAGCAGGGCACCCAGCAGCGGCTTCCACGTGAGACGCACGGCGGCCAGGAGCCAGCCTTCACGCGCCAGGCGCCGTGTGGTGCGCGCGGCCGCATAGGAAAACGCAACCTCGACGGCGACGGCCAGCAGGGCCTCCGAGCCGAAGTACAGCCACAGCAGCGAACCAGCACCCAGCAGGAGTGCGACGCCGATCAGGAAGACGGCCACGACGGGGACCACCACGATGGCGCCTTCGTCCGCAGAGCCCGCGGCCTCGAAGGCCCCCGACGCCAGGTCGCCCAGCGCGCTGCCCTCGGCCGAGGCCGGTGCCGCAAACTCGCCATGCGCTCCCGCGCCCGCAAAGTCGCCGCCGCCCGCGTGGGGCATCGCGGCGCCACCACCCCCGCGGCCGGGTGGCAGGTCGGGCAATGGGAGGTCGAGCACATCGCTCCAGTCCTCGCCTTCGCGATGGCGCCGCTCGCCTAGCAGACGCCGCGCCCACATGCGCAGCAGCCCCAGGTAGACCAGGTAGCCCACACCCAGCGTGATCAGGTAGCGCAGCGCCAGCGAATCGATCTCGGCGGCATGCCGCAGCAGCGCCGAGCAGGCGCCCATGACGAGCAACACCAGGCTGCCGATCAGCCAGCCATGCATGCGCAGGCTGTGACGCCGGTGCAGCGCCTGCTCCAGCGCGGATTCCTCCAGGCGGACGGAGCGCCAGGTGGAGCGGACCTTCATTCCAGCGCTTCGACCACCACCGGAACGCGCGGCGCCACGGCGCACATCAGCTCGTAGCCCACGGTGCCGCTGGCGCGGGCCACCTCGTCGATGGGCAGCAGGGTGCCGTGCTGCGCGCTGCGGCCCCACAGCACCACCTCGCTGCCGAAGGCGGCCTCGGGCACGGGCGTGAGATCGATGGTGACCATGTCCATGCTGACCCGGCCCACCACCTGCGTGCGTACCCCATCGACCAGCACCGGCGTGCCGGTGGGCGCATGGCGCGGATAGCCGTCGGCATAGCCCACGGCGGCGATGCCGATGCGCATGGGTTGCTCGGCGACGAAGGTGGAGCCATAGCCCACCGTGTCGCCCGGCTGCAGCGACTGCACGCCGATCAGACGCGTCGCCAGCGTCATGCCAGGCTGCAACTGCCAGTGGGCCGCGTCGTGTTCGGGAAAGTCGGGGGCGCTGCCGTAGAGCACGATGCCTGGCCGCACCCAGTCGGCGCGGGTGCGCACCGCGTGGCGCAGCACCGCGGCGCTGTTGGCGATGCAGCGCTCGCCGGGCAGGTCGGCCGTGGCCTCATCGAACGCGACCATGGCCGCGTCGATGCCCCGCGGCCCGTCGGCATCGCTGAAATGCATCATCAGCGAGACCTCGTCTACCTGCGGAAGGGCCGTGAGGCGCGTCCACGCGGCGCGCATGCGGCCCGGCGCGAAACCCAGGCGGTTCATGCCCGAGTTCATCTTGAGGAACACGCGGTGCGGCGCCTGCGTCTTGTGCGCGGCCAGCCAGTCGATCTGTTCGTCGCAGTGCACCGTGTGCCACAGGCCCAGGCGCGAGCACAGCTCCAGGTCGCGGGCGTCGAACACGCCTTCGAGCAGCAGGATGGGCCCGCGCCAGCCCAGGGCGCGGATGCGCTCGGCCTCGGCCAGATCCAGCAGCGCAAAGCCGTCGGCGGCGCGGAAGGCATCGAACACCCGCTCGATACCGTGGCCGTAGGCATTGGCCTTGACCACCGCCCACACGCTGGCCGGTGCCGCCCCGCGGCGCGCCCGTTCGAGGTTGTGGCGCAACGCGCCGGGGTGGATGGTGCAGAGGATCGGGCGGGGCATGGGACGGCCAGGATTCGAAGCGGGATGACGCCAATGTCGGACACGGACGGGCCGCCTGCGGAAGGGTTTTGGGTCATTTTGGCACTGCACGTGCGTGCTATAACCACGGGCCCCCGACCCCGGGGATTTTTTGTATACAGCCTCGAGCCTGCACATGGCCAGCCAGCCCCATCGATGAAGCGCGGCTTCTACACCATCATGTCGGCCCAGTTCTTTTCGTCGCTGGCCGACCAAGCGCTTTTCGTGGCTGCCGTCGAACTGCTGCGGACCGCGGGCTCTCCGGAATGGCAACGCGCGGCGCTGGTGCCGATCTTCGCCATCTTCTACGTGGCCCTGGCACCGCTGGTGGGTGCCTTTGCCGACGCGCTGCCCAAGGGCAAGGTGATGTTCATCAGCAATGCCATCAAGGTGATGGGCTGTCTGATGATGCTGTTCGGCAGCCACCCCCTGGCGGCCTATGCGGTGGTGGGCCTGGGTGCGGCGGCCTATTCGCCGGCCAAGTACGGCATCCTGACCGAACTGCTGCCGGCCTCGCAGCTGGTCAAGGCCAATGGATGGATCGAAGGGCTGACCATCGCTTCGATCATCCTGGGCATCGTGCTTGGTGGGCTGCTGGTGGGCGGGCCCGTCTCCAGCAAGCTCCTGGCCCTCGACCTGCCTTTCATCGACACCGGCATCGACACGCCACCCGAAGCGGCCATCACCGTGCTGATCGCCGTCTACGCGCTGGCAGCTTGGTTCAACACACGCATTCCACACACCGGCGTGGCCATGCGGCCGCTGCGCTCGGACCCCAACCGCAGCTTCGTGGGCAACCTGGTCGCGCTGCTGCCGGACTTCTGGCAATGCAACGCACGGCTGTGGCGCGACAAGCTGGGCCAGATCTCGCTGGCCACCACCACGCTCTTCTGGGGCGCCGGCGGCAACCTCAAGTACATCGTGCTGGCCTGGGCCTCGCTGGCCCTGGGCTACAGCACACCGCAGGCCTCGGCGCTGACCGGCGTGGTGGCCATCGGCACTGCGGTGGGGGCCGTGGTGGCCTCGGTGCGCATGCGGCTGGACATGGCGACGCAGGTGATCCCGCTGGGCATCGGCATGGGCCTGCTGGTGATCGCGATGAACTTCATCTCGAATGTGTGGGTGGCGATCCCCTTCCTGATCCTGCTGGGCGGGTTGGGCGGCTTCCTGGTGGTGCCGATGAATGCGCTTCTGCAGCACCGGGGGCACAACCTGATGGGCGCGGGCCGCTCGATCGCGGTGCAGAACTTCAACGAGCAGGCCTGCATCCTTCTGCTGGGGGCCTTCTACAGCGCCTGCACGGGCCTGGGCCTGTCGGCCTTCGGCGCCATCACGGCCTTCGGCATCGTGGTCGCCGGCTTCATGGAGATCATCCGCCGCTGGCACCAGCGCAACCTGAAGGTGCATGGCGAAGAGGTGCAGCGCCTTCTAGAAATCGCGCGCAGCGACAAGCATCATTGACCACCCCCGTTGCTTGCTCACTTCGTGTAGCCGCCTCCCCCCTCAAGGGGCGCACCCGGCGGCCCGGCGGAGCCGGTTCCGCGGGTGCACTGGCATGGCCTGCTCCGTGGCCCCCTGAACGGGCAAGCCATCCATAGACCAACCACACGCACCGACCGAGGAGATGCAAATGACGACGCTTCATGACTTCGAGGTTCGCCGGCTCGACGGCACGCCGGTCTCGCTGGGCGAGTTCCGCGGGCAGGTGGTGCTGGTGGTCAACACGGCCAGCCAGTGCGGCTTCACGCCGCAGCTGGGTGGGCTGGAAGCTTTGCATGCCCGCTTCCAGGACCGCGGCTTCGCGGTGCTGGGCTTTCCCTGCAACCAGTTCGGCGGGCAGGAGCCCGGCTCGGCCGAGGAGATCGGCAGCTTCTGCCAGCGCAACTACGGCGTGAGCTTTCCGATGATGGAGAAGATCGATGTCAACGGTGCCAACGCGGCGCCGCTGTATCGTTGGCTCACCAGCGAGAAGCCCGGCCTGCTGGGCACACAGGCCATCAAGTGGAACTTCACCAAGTTTCTGGTGGGCCGCGACGGGCAGGTGATCCGCCGCTATGCGCCGCTGGACAAGCCGGAGTCCATCGCCGCGGACATCGAGGCGGCGCTGGGCGCGGGCTGAGCCGGCACGCAGGCCCGCGACGGCACGCCCCTTGGCGGATCGGCAACACGTACAGGGCCTGCGAACCGTTCTGCCCTTCGACAAGCGAAGCGCAGGGCGAAAGGAGTGAGCCCGTTCAGGACCCTCGGACAAAAAGTCCACCGCCTCGCGCGAAGGCCACTCCTAGAATGGTCCGCTCACCCATGCCCTTCTTCGCCTGCACCCTCCATCGCCTTGCCCGCGGCCTGCTCGGTCGAGCGGTGCTGCTGTGGTTGGCCCTGTCGATGGGTGCGGCGATCGCGTCGCCGCTGGTGCACCCGCAGGCCATGGAACTGGTCTGCTCGGCGATGGGCGCCGTCAAGGTGGTGGTGAAGACTGACGACGGCGTCCAGGAGATGGGCGCCACGCACATGGACTGCCCGCTGTGCGTCTCCATGGGCGCACCGCCGCCCGCGACACCGGTGCTGCGACTGCCCCAGGCCCAGCCCCTGGGCGTGGCCCTGCAGCCGATCGAGGCCGCCCGCCTCGCAGCGGCCACGGCCGCGCCCCTGCCGGCGCGCGGGCCACCCGCCTTGCACTGATCTGTTCCCCTCCCGTTCGCCCGCGGCGCTGACTCGCGGCGCAGCGGTGCTGGCCCCTGAGCCCAGCGCCCACCGCCGCATGCCCGGTGCGAACCCGAACGACAGCTCACCGCGCCAGCCCGTTCCGGACCGACTCCGGCCATCGGCTGCGCGGCCGCCAGGCCTTCTCATGAAACTTCCATCGTTCCCGCGCGCCCAACGTCGCGCCCGCTACCCGCGGCTGGCCCTGCGCGCCGGCCTCTCGCTGCCGCTGGTCTTGCCCCTGGGCACACTCGCGCAGCAGGCCGGCACGGCCGCTGCCGACGCGCCCGAGCGCGTCAAGTCGCTGGGCGTGGTCACCGTCACGGGCGGCCAGCCCACGTCGCTGCCCACGCAGATCCCGACCACCATCGAAGGCGTCACGCGCGAGGAGATCGCCACGCGCATCAATGCCACCGACAGCGAGGACGCGCTCAAGTACCTGCCCAGCCTGCTCGTGCGCAAGCGCTACATCGGCGACTACAACCACGCGATCCTCTCGACCCGCGCCTCGGGCACCGGCAACAGCGCGCGCTCGGCGGTGTATGCGGACGGCATCCTGCTGTCCAACTACCTGGGCAACGGCATCGCCAACGGCACCAACTTCGCACCGCGCTGGGGCCTGGTCTCGCCCGAGGAGATCGAGCGGGTGGACGTGATGTACGGGCCTTTCTCGGCCGCCTACCCGGGCAATTCGGCCGGCGCGGTTGTGGACTACGTGACGCGCATGCCGACGAAGCTCGAAGCGCATGTGAGCGCCGGCTACTCGTCGCAGCCCAACCAGCTCTACAACACCGATGCGACCTTCAACAGCTGGCAGACCAGCGCCTCGCTGGGCAGTCGGGCGGGCGACTGGTCCTGGTGGATCCACCTCAACCGCACCCGCAGCGAAGGCCAGCCGCTGACCTTCACCACGGCCACTGTCGCCTCGGGCACACCCGGTCGTGCCGGTACGCCGGTGACGGGCTGGGTCGGCGGACGGAACACCACCAACACGCCCTGGTACATCCTGGGGACCGGCACGGCCTACCAGACCGTGCAGGACCAGGCCAAGCTCAAGCTGGCCTACGACATCACGCCCACGCTGCGCGCCAGCTACACGCTGGGCTGGTGGCAGAACAGTTCGGAAGGCCGTCCGGCCAGCTACCTCACGGGGCCCAACGGCCTGCCGGTGTACAGCGGCACGGTCAACATCCAGGGCCGCAGCTACACGCTCGCGCCCACGGCCTTCCCGCTGACCAACGACGACCAGACGCATCTGATGCACGGCCTGTCGCTCAAGAGCCGTACCGAAGGCGTGTTCGACTGGGAGCTCGCGGCCAGCCTGTACGACTACCGCAAGGACCAGCAACGCGCGCCCACGGTGGCACTGCCGCTCGCCGCCTACGGCGGGGCAGGCACGCTGCAGGACCAGGACGGCACCGGCTGGAACACCCTGGCCGCCAAGGGCACCTGGCGTCCCCAGGGCCTGCAGGGCGCGCACATCGTGGACTTCGGCATCGGCCGCGATGCCTACAGGCTGTCCATCGCCAAGAACAACGTCGTCGGCAGCTGGATCGACGGCGCGGTCAACCCGCTCTCCCTGGTCAGCAACGTGGGCGGTCGCACGCAAACCATGAGCGCCTGGGCGCAGGACGCCTGGCGCTTCGCCCCGCGCTGGAAGGCCGTGCTTGGCCTGCGTTGGGAGGACTGGCAGGCTGAGAACGGCCTGAGCGCCAGCGCCACCAGCACCCTGCGCTATGCGCGCCGCAGCGAATCGCACCTTTCGCCCAAGGCCGCCCTCGCCTTCCAGGCCACCGACGACACGGTGATCAAGGCCTCGGTCGGCCGCGCGGTGCGCTTTCCGACCGTGGGCGAGCTGTACGGCGCCACCAGTGGCACGTTGTCCTTCGTCAACGACCCGACGCTCAAGCCCGAGAAGTCCTGGACCGGCGAACTCAGCGCCGAGAAGGACCTGGGCAACGGCCTGCTGCGCGCCACGCTCTTCCACGAGACCACGCACGACGCGCTCTTCAGCCAGCTGGTGCCCGGCACCACCACCTCGCGCGTGCAGAACGTGGACAAGGTGCGCACCACGGGCGTGGAACTGGCCTACACCGGCACGAACGTGTTCATGCGCGGGTTGGACCTGGGCGGCAGCCTGACCTTCGCCGACTCGAAGACGGTGGCCAATGCCAACAACCCCGCAAGCGTGGGCAAGTGGCAGCCGCGTGTGCCGCGCTGGCGCTCCACCGTGTATGCCACCTACCGCCCCACCGACCGCTGGTCCTTCACCGTAGCCGCCCGATACAGCGGGCGCCAGTACTCCAACCTGGACAACAGCGACGTCAACGCCGACGCCTATTTCGGCGCCAGCAGGTACTTCACCGTCGACACCCGCGTGCGCTGGCAGATCGACCGCCACCTCTCGGCGGCCTTTGGCATCGACAACCTCAACAACGCCCAGTACTGGAACTTCCACCCCTACCCGCAGCGCACCTACACCGCGTCGCTGCAGTGGGACCTGTGATCCACCCCATCCTCCGGAGACCCGAACCATGAGCCGCTTCAACCGCCCTCTTCTCGCCCTCGCCCTGCTGGCCGGCACCGGCAGCAGCGCCATCGCCCACGTGACGCTGCCGCCCGGCGGCGCCACCGTCGGCACCGACTACGAGGCCGCCTTCCGCGTCGGCCATGCCTGCAAGGACGCCACGCTCACCAACGCCCTCACCGTGCGCCTGCCGCAGGGCTTCGCGCTGAAGGACGTGCCTGCGCGCCCCGGCTGGAGCATCGAGCAGACGCGCAGCGGCAACGAGGCCGTGGTGCGCTGGACCGCCACCAGCGCAGGCACCGCCGTACCTGCCGACCAGAAGACCGAATTCGTGCTGCGCGGCCGCCTGCCCGACAAGCCCGGCCCGCTGTACTTCAAGGTGCTGCAGGGCTGCGACGTGGGCAGCAGCGACTGGGCCCAGCTGCCCACGGGCGCAGCCGACGAGAAGCTGCCCCTGCCCGCCGCGAAGCTGGACGTGCTGCCGCGCGGCGTGGCGGCTGTGGACGTGCGTGACGGCTGGGCCCGCATGGCCGTGGCCGGGCAGAGCGGCACCGGCGCTTTCATGAAGCTGCAGGCACCGTCGGGCGCGCGCCTGATCGGCGCCAGTACGCCGGTCGCCGGCATCGCCGAGGTGCATGAGATGTCGATGCAGGGCGACCACATGCGGATGCGCGCCGTCGACGAACTGGCGCTGCCCGCGCGCCAGACGGTCGAGCTGCGCCCCGGCGGCCTGCATGTGATGCTGATGGACCTGAAGCAGCCGCTGCCCGTCGGCAGTACGCTGCCGCTGACGCTGCGCTTCAAGGATGCGCAGGGCAACGAATCCACGCGCGAGGTGCAGCTGCCGGTGCGCGCCGCGCCAGCCGCTGCAGCGGGCAGCGGTGGCCATCAGCACTGAGAAGGCGGTCGCGGGCTTTCATCGAACGGAAAGCCCGCACACCCAATGCAAAGAGGCCCCGAAGGGCCTCTTGTTCTTTGCACGGGCACCGCGAAGGTGCCCCCGCGTCATCAGGCCTTCTTGGCCTTCTTGGCAGCGGGCTTCTTGGCAGCCGGCTTGGCAGCGGCGGCCTTCTCGGCCTTGTCGGCCTTGCGCTTGGCGGCCTTGGGATCGACCGCGGCCTTGAAGGCGGCGCCCGGCACGAACTTCGGCACCTTCTGGGCGGCGATCTTGATCTTCTCGCCGGCTTGCGGGTTGAAGCCGGTGCGGGCGGCGCGTGCCACCTGCTTGAAGGTGCCGAAGCCCACCAGGGTCACGCTGTCGCCCTTCTTGACTGCGGTGACGATGCTGCTGGTGATGGTCTCCAGGATGCGGCCGGCTTCGGCCTTGGAGACGTCATGGGCGGAGGCGATCTTTTCGATGAATTCGAGACGGTTCAAGATTGGTTCCTAGAGTTGCTTCGATCTGCGCCGAGGTCGGCGCGCCATGCGCGCCCCATGGCGAGGCGCGAAGTGTAGTGGAGGCGAATGCCGCCGTGCAGCGGGCGATGCAGGCGCATCGCGCCGAAACCCCACTCGACAGAGGATCGACGCGCTTCGCGTCACCCTGCTCGCTGTTTCGTCACGCGGCCGGCTACCGGGATGGGCCCGCGGAGGGGCGTCAGAAGCGGAAGTCCGCCGTCCTGGGGCCGCCGCCCAGGCTGACCTCGCGCCGCTGGGTGCGGCCTTCGAAGGTGGCTTCCACCACATAGGCGCCCGCCGGCAGGTCCACCAGGCAGACGGGACCGTCCGCGCGCAATGAGAGGCCGGGGCCACCCTGCGCTGACCGGATGTCCACCGCCACGGTGGCGAGATAGGCGCCATCCGCGCGCGCGAAGAGCAGCGAGAGCGGATGGGATTTCATCGCCGAGCGCATGGCGGTGGATTCGTCGGAGCCGATGCCTCCGCACACGTAGCGGCCCTGACCGGCCTCGGTCCACGGCGGCATCTGTGCGTGGGCAAGACCCGCCGCGCCCGAGACCGCGAGCACGGCAGACAGCAGAAGATGGCGTGAAGGCATGGCGTTCTCCTCGAAAAGTGCGCGCAATCCTCGCGCCGGACGGCCCCGGCCGCCTGTCGGACCGCAGCGCCCGCCGGCGTGCGTCGGCACCGGAAGACGCAGGGACGCGTCAATCCCGCGGCTGCAGCGCCTCGTCCAGCCACTCCACCCAATGCCGAACCGGCAGTTCGGTGCCCGCCTGAAGATGGGTGATGCAGCCGATGTTGGCCGAGGCCACGGCCTCGGGCTGCAAGCGCTGCAGGTGGCCCAGCTTGCGTTCGCGCAGCTGCGTCGACAGTTCGGGCTGCAGCACCGAATAGGTGCCGGCCGAGCCGCAGCAGAGGTGGCTTTCGGTCTGGGTCACGCGCACGTCGAAGCCCAGCGCCCGCAGGCCCGATTCGACCCCGCCGCGCAGCTTCTGGCCGTGCTGCAGCGTGCAGGGCGGGTGGTAGGCGATCACGCCCTGTGGCGCCTTCACGCGCTCGCGCAGCAGCGGCACCAGGGCCGGCAGCAGTTCGCCCAGGTCGCGCGTGAGGCGCGAGACCTCGCGGGCCTTGTCGGCATAGGCGCTGTCGTGCGCCAGCGCATGGCCGTAGTCCTTCAGCGCAGCGCCGCAGCCCGAGGCATTGCTGACGATGGCCTCCACGCCGCCGCCCTGCAGCAGCGGCCACCAGGCGTCGATGTTGGCGCGCATCTGGTCCAGCGCACCCGCCTGGTCGTTCAGGTGGAAGCGGATGGCACCGCAGCAGCCGCCCGCCTGCGGCACCACCGCCTCGATGCCGGCCGCGTCGAGCACGCGGGCCGTGGCCGCATCGATGGCGGGCGCCATGGCCGGCTGCACGCAACCCATGGGCAGCAGCGCCTTGCGCGCATGGCTGTTGCGCGGCCAGGCGCCAGCGGCGCGCGGCGCCGGCACCTTGGCCTTGAGGCTGGGCGGCAGCAGGCCGCGCACGGCCTGGCCGAGCTTCATGGCCGGCGCGAACAGCGGCGAGTTCAGACCTTCCTTGAGCAGCCAGCGCGTGGCGCGTTCGCCCGCCGGCCGCGGCACCTGCTCGTCCACGATCTTGCGGCCGATGTCCACCAGGTGGCCGTACTGCACGCCGCTGGGGCACGTGCTTTCGCAGTTGCGGCAGGTGAGGCAGCGGTCCAGGTGCTGCTGCGTGGCACGCGTGGGCGTGCGGCCTTCGAGCACCTGCTTGATGAGGTAGATGCGCCCACGCGGACCGTCGAGCTCGTCGCCCAGCAGTTGGTAGGTCGGGCAGGTGGCGGTGCAGAAGCCGCAGTGGACGCACTTGCGCAGGATGGCCTCGGCCTCGCGGCCCTCGGGCGTGCCCTGGTACTGGGGAGAGAGTTCGGTCTGCATCGTGTCTCGGGGTAGGTGTCTGTCGTGGGGCGGCGCAGCGCCGGCTCAGGAGCGAGGCCGCTGCGGCGGCTGCGGTCCGGTGGAAGCGGCACCACGCCTGCGCAGCCGCAGCCGGCCCAGCCAGCCGAAGGTCCACGCGCGCAGGGCCTGGTTGTGGCGCAGGTCGTCCAGGTAGGGCGGCAGCGAGAGCCACAGCAGCAGCGCGGCCAGCGGCAGCACGCAGATGAAGCCCAGGTACTTGAAGCCGGTGGCCCCGGCCAGCCCGCCCGTCACGAAAGCCAGGATCAGGCCGCCGAACAGGCGAACCCGCTCCAGGTTGGGCCGCACGCGCGTTGCGTCGGTTCGCCGGCGGTTCCAGTACAGCGCCTTGCCCAGCTCGATGCCGAGGTCGGTGAAGTTGCCGGTCATGTGGGTGGTGCGGATCTTTCCGCCCGAGATCTTGGACGCCAGCGCGTTCTGCAGTCCCATGATGAAGGACAGCAGCAGCACCGTCAGCGGAACGGCGAAGGGCGTGTGCCAGCCGAGCGTGAGCGCCCCCATGAGGCCGAAGGGCAGCATCAGCGCGGCCTCCAGCAGCAGCGGCAACGCGTACACATGCGCGAGCCGGTAGTGCCGGCCCCAGTTGATCTGGATCGCGGCGGTGGCCGCGCCGGCCAGGAAGGCCAGGATGGCACCCAGGGCGCCCAGCAGCAGCGTCATGTCGCCCAGCACCAGCGAATCGGCCACCTGCGAGGTGAAGCCGGTCATGTGCGAGGTGTAGCGGTGCAACACCAGGAAACCGCCCGCATTGATGGCGCCTGCGTTGAAGGCCAGCAGCAGTCCCAGCGCCCGGTTCGTCGACGGGGCGCGGTGGCGGCCGGTCAGATGGCGCAGGCGGCGCATGGAGGAGGTCGGGCGCTCAGAGGCCGGGCACCAGGCGGCCCGGGTTGAAGATACCGGCCGGATCGAAGGCGACCTTCAATGCGCGATGGATGGTCAGCAGGGCGGGAGGCAGGGGCGCGGGCGTGGCGCGCCGGTCTGCGGCGGGGCGGAAGGCCGCCGTCCAGCCTCCGGCCGCGCGCACCGCCTCCACCAAGGCGGCGGCACCGCCCGGAGGCAGGGCATACCAGCGCTGGCCGCCATGCCACTCGACCAGGGGCGGGGGCAGGCCGGCGCCCGCCAGCAACGGCGCCGTCTGCGGCACGCTGGCACGCCACAGGTCGCAGCCCAGCGCCAGGGCGTCGGTGAAGAAGGCATGGCGCTGGTCGCGCAGGCTTCCCCACAGGACCTCGGCGGCATCGGCCGGCAGCACCTCGCCGCCGAGTTGCCGGCCCGCGGCCTGCACGGCCGCCGCCGCGCCGCGCAGGCGCAGGTGCAGGCGACCCACGGTGGCGCCGGACTCGGCCTGCCACACGCTCGCGTTCAATGGCAGCGGCTGCCCACCCCAGGCATTGAGCAGACGCAGGGCTTCGGCCTGGCTGCAGTCGAAGACGCGCGTCGCCTCTGCAGGCGCCACCGGAAGCACCTTGAGGCTCACCTCGGTGATCACGCCCAGCGTGCCCCAGGCGCCCGCCAGCACGCGCGAAACGTCATAGCCCGCCACGTTCTTCATCACCTGGCCGCCGAAGGTCAGCAGTTCGCCACGGCCGTTGATCAGGCTCGCGCCCAGCACGTAGTCGCGCACCGAGCCCACGCTGGCGCGGGCCGGCCCCGCCAGGCCGGCCGACACCATGCCGCCGACGGTGCCGCCTTCGCCAAAGCGCGGCGGCTCGAACGGCAGGCACTGGCCGTGGGCCTGGAGCAGCGCCTCCAGTTGCGCCAGCGGTGTGCCGGCCTGCACGGTCACGACCAATTCGCTGGGCTCATAGCTGGTGACGCCGGCCAGCCCGTCCAGCGCGAGCACCTCGCCGTCGAGCGGCCCGCCGTGGAAATCCTTGGTGCCCGCGCCGCGCAGGCGCAGAGGACGCTTCTGGGCCGCCGCGGCGCGCACACGCTCGGCGATCTGGGACTGGGCGGGGGTCATCCGCGGGATGGTACGTCAGGGCCCCGCGCCAGTGCCTTGATTCACACCCTGTCAGTCCTCGAAGAAGGCCACGGGGCGGCCGGGGGAGGCCATCCTCCGCCAGAGCACCTGGCCGGCCATCGGCTGCCGGCCCAGTTCTTCGGTGGGGCGGCCCTTGCGGGCGGTCGTGACGAAGAGCGTGCGCAGGTCGTCGCCGCCAAAGCAGGGCATGGTGGGACAGCGTGCGGGCAGGGGCAGCACATCCGTGGTGCGGCCTTGCGCATCCAGCGCCTGCAACTGACCGCCCTCGAACATCGCCACCCAGTAGCGACCGTCCGCGTCCATCGTGGCGCCATCGGGGCGGCCGTCGTAGGGCTGGCCCGATGCCGAAGTCCAACCCGCCGGCTTGGGGTCGAACTGCCGCCAGAGCCGCTCGCCGGCCAGTGCGTTCGGCTCGGCCACCCAGTCGTACTGCCGGATGGCGTGGGCGTTGGTGTCGGCCCAGTACACGCGCGACCGCTCGGGCACCAGCACCAGGCCGTTGGCGGTGATGGCCTCGCCGGCCATGCGCTGCACCTGGGGCATGCCGCCACCGCGGGCATCGATGCAGTAGAGCGCGGCAATGGGCCGGTCCTTGGGCTCCTGCAGCGTGCCCGCCCACAGCCGGCCCTGGGGATCGCACTTGCCGTCGTTGAAGCGCATGGTGGCCGCGTCATGATCGAAGGGCGCGATGCAGTGCAGCGCGCCGCCCCATTCGTGGGCACGGTAGATGCCATCGCGCAGCGCGATCACGAGGCCGCCCCGGCGGGCCGGCGCCATGCAGCCGGGCTCCTGCGGCACGGTCCAGCGCTCGACCACCGCCTGGCCGCGGGCGATGTCACCCCGCGTGCGCAGCACCTGCCGGCCCGGGATGTCCAGCCAGTACAACGCACGCTCATCCGGATGCCAGAAAGGCGATTCGCCCAGCGCGCAGTCGCTGCCCGGCAGGGCCGTCCAGCCCTGGGGATCGTCGGAGGGAAAGAGGTCAGCCATGCCGGGATTATTGGGCGCAAAAAAAAATGGCCCGCTCACGCCGAAGCGCTTGCGGGCCGAACATCCAAAGGAGACTCTCGCTAAAAAAACTTGTGGTCGGGTCACGCCGCCGCGAGAGGCGGCGTGACCGGTGGGCCGATCAGCGGTTGTAGGCCGTCTCGCCGTGGGCGGTGATGTCGAGGCCTTCGCGCTCTTCCTCTTCGCTCACACGCAGGCCCACCGTCAGGTCGGCGATCTTGTAGGCGATGAAGGCCACCACGGCGGACCACACGATGGTGAGCAGCACGCCCTTGAGCTGGATCCAGACCTGGGCGCCGATGCCGTTGGAACCGACGGTGGCCGTGACCCAGTCGGTCACCAGGCCCGGGCCGCCGAGCGCCTGGGTGTTGAACACGCCGGTCAGCAGGGCACCCACGATGCCGCCCACGCCGTGCACGCCGAACACGTCCAGCGAGTCGTCGGCACCCAGCATGCGCTTGAGGCCGCTCACACCCCACAGGCAGGCGAAGCCGGCGATGAAGCCGATCACGATGGCGCCCATCAGGCCGACGTTGCCGGCGGCCGGGGTGATGGCCACCAGGCCGGCGACGGCGCCGGAGGCGGCACCCAGCATGGAGGCCTTGCCCTTGTGCAGGGCTTCACCCAGCGACCAGGCCAGCACGGCAGCGGCGGTGGCGGAGAAGGTGTTCATGAAGGCGAGCACGGCGCTGTTGCCGGCTTCCAGCGCCGAGCCGGCGTTGAAGCCGAACCAGCCCACCCACAGCAGCGAGGCACCGACCATGGTCAGCGTCAGCGAGTGCGGCGTGAAGGCTTCCTTGCCGAAGCCGATGCGCTTGCCGATCACGAAGGCACCGACCAGACCGGCCACGGCGGCGTTGATGTGCACCACGGTGCCGCCTGCGAAGTCCAGCGCGCCCCATTGCCAGATCAGGCCGGCCTTGGCGTTGGTGGCGTCCACCACATCCGCGGCGGTGTAGGCGTCCGGACCCATCCAGAACCAGACCATGTGGGCCAGCGGCAGATAGCTGAAGGTGAACCAGATCACCATGAAGACCAGCACGCCGGAGAACTTGGCACGCTCGGCGAAGGCGCCCACGATCAGGCAGCAGGTGATGCCGGCGAAGGTGGCCTGGAAGGTGGCGAACAGCAGTTCGGGGATGTAGACACCCTTGCTGAAGGTGGCGCCGGGCGCGAAGACGCCGGTGGCGGGGTCGAAGATGCCCTTCAGGAACAGCCGGTCGAAGCCGCCGATGAAGGAGTTGCCTTCGGTGAACGCCAGGCTGTAGCCGTAGATGCACCAGAGCACGACGATCAGCGAGAAGGTGACGAACACCTGCATCAGCACGCTGAGCATGTTCTTGCTGCGCACCAGGCCGCCGTAGAACAGCGCCAGGCCGGGCACGGTCATCAGGATCACCAACAGGGTGGCGACCATCATCCAGGCGACGTCGCCCTTGTCGACCTTGGGCGCGGGAGCGGCGGCAGCGGCGTCCGCCGGTGCGGCAGCAGCGGGTGCGGCGGCGGCAGCGGCAGCAGGGGCGGCCGGCGCGGCGGCGGCCGGTGCGGAGGCAGCGGGCGCCTCCGTCGTGGCGGCTGGCGCCTGCGCGAAGCTGGACACGCCAGCCGTGAGGACGCTCAGGCCGAGCGCCAGGGATACGAGGAACTTCTTCATCTTGGTCTTTCTTGTGCCTTCTTCTGCCGTCTCGGTTTACAGCGCCTCGCGGCCGGTCTCGCCGGTGCGGATGCGGACGACCTGCTCCAGGTTGAACACGAAGATCTTGCCGTCACCGATCTTGCCGGTGCGTGCAGCGCTTTCGACGGCCTCGATGACGCGGTCGACCAGTTCGTCGGCCACGGCCGCCTCGATCTTGACCTTGGGCAGGAAGTCGACGACGTATTCGGCACCACGGTAGAGCTCGGTGTGGCCCTTCTGGCGGCCGAAGCCCTTCACTTCGGTCACGGTGATGCCCTGCACACCGATGGCCGACAGCGCTTCACGCACTTCGTCGAGCTTGAAGGGTTTGATGATGGCTGTGATCAGCTTCATGATTTCTCTCCTGTTGGATGGACCGGGCGCGGCAGACCCAGGCGTGCCGCACCCACCTTTCGGCTGGCTGGCCAGACCTCAGAAGGTCTTGGTCAGCGTGGCGATGAAGCGGGCCTTGTTGGGCGATTCGCTGTACGTGAAGGTGCCGGCGGGCAGCACG
>NZ_FTMY01000016.1 GCF_900156165.1 Pseudacidovorax sp. RU35E | reverse complement strand
GACACGCTTCTTTTTAAGAAGGCAACTTCTTTTTCATCAGAAGCCGCTGCCACTCTCTCAAGCCACCCACCAACCAAACTCAGCAAAAAAGCTGCAAATCAGTCAGCGAGCCCGCCAGTATACGAGGGTTTTCGATAGTGCTGCAAGAGTCTCCCTACAAGAATTTTCAAACGTCGAGGACATGCCCGCAGCCGGGGTGATTAGGCCCACCGGGGCGGACAGCCAAGGGGAACGCAAACTGAACTGACGGCCGACGACGCAGGGAATTTCCCGGGAATGCCATCGTCCACGGCCGTTCGATGACCCAGGAGCACTTCCGCCATCGCGCCTGTCGAGATACGCCACTTATAGAAGTGGATGCACAACCGCAGGGGTCGGCACCAGACGTACCTCTTTCGGGTCTTCCGTGCGGCACCGCAGCCAGGGCAGAGCGACTCGCCTGTCACCCGCACGCCCTGGCCGCCGCGCTCGCAGCCAGGTCACGCCCGAGCGACCCCGCGCTCCAGTACTGGACGAAGTGCGACGCCCGTGTGGGTGCCTTGAGAAACGACATCCTCGGGGGGCGCCGACGCCACCACCCGTCCGCCGCCCGATCCACCTTCCGGCCCCAGGTCCACGATCCAATCGGCCTCTGCAATGAGATCCAGGTCGTGCTCGATGACGACCACGCTGTGGTTGGCGTTGACCAAGCGATGCAGGACGTGGATCAGCTTCTCCACGTCCGCCATGTGCAAGCCGACCGTGGGCTCGTCCAGCACATACAAGGTATGAGGTGCCTTGTTGCCGCGCCGCGTGACGTCGTCGCGCACCTTGCTCAGCTCGGTGACCAACTTGATCCGCTGCGCCTCGCCGCCGGACAAGGTCGGTGACGGCTGGCCCAGCGTCAGGTAACCCAGACCCACATCCTTGAGCAGCTGGAGCGGATGGCTGATGTTCGGCATGCTGGCGAAGAACGCGACCGCCTCGTCCACCTCCATCTGCAGCACGTCGCCGATGCTCTTGCCGCGCCAGGTCACAGCCAGCGTCTCCGGATTGAAGCGCGCACCGTGGCAGACCTCGCAGGGAACCTTCACGTCGGGCAGAAAGCTCATCTCGATGGTGCGCACGCCCGCGCCTTCGCAGCCCGGGCAGCGGCCTTCGCCGGTGTTGAAGCTGAAGCGGCCGGGGCCGTAACCGCGCGCCTTGGCTTCCAGGGTGTCCGCGAAGAGCTTGCGGATCGTGTCCCAGAAGCCGATGTAGGTGGCAGGGCAGCTGCGCGGCGTCTTGCCGATGGGCGTCTGGTCCACCTCAAGCACGCGGTCGATCTCCTCGTAACCCGCCACGCCGGTGCAACCGACCCACCGCGGACGCTTGCCGGCCGCATCGGCGTCGCGACCGGCCTTGGTCATGCGCTGCTGCACGATGGCCTGCACATTGGCCAGCAGCACGTCGCGCGCCAGCGTGGACTTGCCCGAGCCGCTGACGCCAGTGACCACCACCAGGCGGTTGAGTGGAATGCTCACGTCGACCGACTGCAGGTTGTGCAGGTTTGCGCCGGCCACGGCGAGCCAGGACACGGCGCCCTCGCCCTCTTCTGCAGTCTCCGACACCAGACGACGCGCATGCAGCGGATGGCGGATCGCATCGCGCAGATAACGACCGGTCAGCGATTCCTCGGACCGCTGGACTTCGTCCACGGTGCCCTGCGCGACCAGGCGGCCGCCGCGCTTGCCCGCGCTGGGACCGATGTCGATCACATGGTCGGCGCGACGGATCGTGTCCTCGTCGTGCTCGACCACCACCAGCGTGTTGCCTTTGTCCCCAAGCTTGTGCAGGGCGTCGAGCAGGATCTGGTTGTCCCGCGCATGCAGGCCGATGGTCGGCTCGTCCAGCACGTAGCACACGCCCTGCAGGTTGCTGCCCAACTGCGCGGCCAGGCGGATGCGCTGTGCCTCGCCGCCGCTGAGCGTGGGCGCACCACGGTCCAGCGTCAGGTAGCCCAGGCCGACTTCCTCCAGGAATTCGAGCCGGCTGCCGATCTCGGGGATCAGGTCGCGCGCGATGTCGGCCTGCCGGCCTTCCAGCGCCAACGATTCGACCCACCGCCGCACATCCGTGACCGACAGGCGGGCGATCTCGGCGATGCCGACGCCCGCGAACTTGACCGCCCGTGCCGTGGCATTGAGCCGCGTGCCTTCGCAGGTGGGGCAGACGGCGTCGCCCACATCCTCCGCCTCGGGCTCGGCGAAGGTCTGCTCGCGACCGCGCTGGTCGTCAGCCAGCACCGAGTCGTCGAAGACCTTGCGCTGCTCGCGCGTGAGCTTGACGCCTGTGCCCACGCAGTCGGGGCACCAGCCGTGCTTGCTGTTGTAGCTGAACAGCCGCGGGTCGAGCTCCGCATACGAGGTCGCGCACACGGGGCAGGCTCGCAGCGTGGAGAACACATGCGCATGGCCGATGCCGGCGGTGGACTGCCCCGCCTCCATCGCAGCGCGCAGCGCGCCGATGTCGGACAGCACATGCACCACGCCCTTGCCATGCTCCAGCGCCGAGGTCACGGCCTGGCGCAGCAGCGACTCTTCCGCGGGCAGGACGTCCACGCTGGCCACGGGCAGCTCGATGCTGTGTTCCTTGAAGCGGTCCAGCCGCGGAAAGCCGGTGGTCGGCAGGAACTGGCCATCCACCCGCAGGTGCGTGTAGCCGCGCGGGCGCGCCCAGTCCGCCAGCTCGGTGTAGACGCCCTTGCGGTTCGTCACCAGCGGCGCCAGCAGGCCGACGTGCTGGCCGCGGAACTGCCGCATGACCTGGGCCACGATGCTGTCCGGCGTCTGCGGCTGCACGGCCGCGCCGTCGCGAATGCAGTGCTGCACGCCCAGCTTGACGTACAGCAGCCGCAGGAAGTGCCAGACCTCGGTCGTGGTGCCCACCGTGCTCTTGCGGCCGCCGCGCGACAGCCGCTGCTCGATGGCCACCGTGGGCGGAATGCCATACACCGCGTCCACCTCCGGCCGGCCGGCCGGCTGCACGATGCTGCGGGCATAGGCGTTGAGCGACTCCAGGTAGCGCCGCTGCCCTTCGTTGAACAGGATGTCGAAGGCCAGCGTCGATTTGCCCGAGCCGCTCACGCCCGTCACCACGCTGAACTTGCCGCGCGGGATGTCCACGCTCAGGTTCTTGAGGTTGTGCTCGCGCGCATTGACGATCTCGATGACGTCCCGGCCCGGCGCGGGCACCGGGCGATAGCGCGCGGCCGATTCCCGCGCGACGCGCGCAGCGGGCCCGAGCGCCGTCTCGTAGGCGGCGAGGGCCATGCCGGTGTGCGTACCCGACATCTCGCGCACCTGCTCGGGCGTGCCCTGGGCCACGACGCGTCCCCCGCCATCGCCGCCTTCAGGGCCCAGGTCGATCACCCAGTCGCTGGCGCGGATCACGTCCAGGTTGTGCTCGATCACCACCAGCGAATGGCCGGCGTCCAGCAGCTTGCGCAGGGCGCGCATCAGGCGGGCGATGTCATCGAAATGCAGGCCCGTGGTCGGCTCATCGAAGAGGAAGAGCGTGCCTTTCTTCGCCAGCGGCTGGCGCGACTTGCTGCCGCCACCGGCCGCCTCGGCCAGGAAGCCCGCGAGCTTGAGGCGCTGGGCCTCACCGCCCGACAGCGTAGGCACGGGCTGACCCAGCTTCACATAGTCCAGACCCACGTCCACGATGGGCTGCAGCACGCGCTGCACCTCGCGGTCGTTGGCGAACACGGCCAGGGCTTCCGCCACGGTGAGGTCGAGGACGTCGGCGACGTTGTAGACGCCCATGCCCATGCGGCCTGCGCGCGGTGCGTCCTGGGTGGGCTGCGAGGTCGAGCGGGTTGACCCGGCTTCGACAGGCTCAGCCTGAACGGTGTGGGTGTGCTGGGCCCGAACGGCGGGGGCGGGCTGGGCCTGATCGGTGCGGGCGTGCTCGGCCCTGTGGGTGGGGGCGTGCTCGGCCCGAACGGTCCTTGGGCGCTCGATGGTGACCTCCAGGATCTCCGGCCGGTAGCGCTTGCCATCGCAGTCAGGGCAGCGCAGGTACACGTCCGACAGGAACTGCATCTCCACATGCTCGAAGCCCGAGCCGCCGCAGGTCGGGCAGCGGCCGTCGCCGGAGTTGAAGCTGAACTTGGCCGCCGTGTAGCCGCGCTGCCGGGCCAGCGGCGCGGTGGCGAAGATCTCGCGCACGGCGTCCCACGCACCCACATAGCTTGCCGGGTTGGAGCGCGCCGTCTTGCCGATGGGGGACTGGTCGACGAAGACCACATCCGACAGGTGGTCCGCGCCCAGCAATCGGTCGTGTGCGCCGGCCGTCTCGGTGGGCTTGCCGAAGTGGCGCATCAGCGCCGGCGCCAGGACGTCCTGGATCAGCGTGGACTTGCCCGAACCGCTGACGCCGGTGATGGCCACCAGCCGCTGCAGCGGGATGTCCACCGTCACGTCCTGCAGGTTGTGCTCGCGCGCGCCTTCCAGGATGAGCCGCGGCGTGTTTTCGGAGACGAGGCGCTTGAAGCCCATGCCGATGTGCTTGCGCCCCCCCATGTATTCGCCGGTGAGCGTGTCGGCCCCGCGCAGCTCGTCGACGGTGCCGTCGAACACGATCTGCCCGCCGCGCGCGCCGGGGCCCGGGCCCATGTCGATCACACGGTCGGCCGCGATCATCACGGCCGGGTCGTGCTCCACCACCACCAGCGTGTTGCCGGCGTCGCGCAGGCGCTGCATGGCCTGGGTGATGCGGTCCATGTCGCGCGGGTGCAGGCCGATGCTGGGCTCGTCCAGCACGAACAAGGTGTTGACCAGCGAGGTGCCCAGCGCGGTGGTCAGGTTGATGCGCTGCACCTCGCCGCCGGAGAGCGTGCGGCTCTGCCGGTCGAGCGTGAGGTAGCCGATTCCAACGTCGTGCAGGTAGCGCAGGCGGGTGGTGATCTCCTCATGCAGCAGCTTGAGGGCCTGGGCCTCGCCCTCGACCACGCCACCCGTGGGCAGCGCCAGCCGGTCGAAAAACTGCCGCAGCCGCTCGATGGGCATCAGCATCAGGTCGTGCAGGCACAGGCCGGGCAGCGCCTCCAGCTGCTCGCGCGACCACTTCACGCCGACGGGCATGAAGCGCTTGGCGGGTGCGAGCGCGGCGTCCGCATCGTCCTTGCCGCCCACGCGCCACAGAAGGCTTTCGAGCTTGAGCCGCGCGCCGCCGCAGGCCGGACAGGGCGTGTAGCTGCGGTACTTGGACAACAGCACCCGGATGTGCATCTTGTACGCCTTGCTCTCCAGGTAGCCGAAGAAGCGCCGGATGCCGTACCACTGCTTGTTCCAGTTGCCTTCCTTGAAGTTGGGCGTGCCTTCGATCACCCAGTGCTTCTGCTCGGGCGTGAGCTTGTTCCAGGGCGTGTCGCGCGGAATGCCGGCCGCTTCGGCGTGGCGCATCAGGTCGTCCTGCGCTTCCTGCCAGGCGGGCGTCTGGATCGGCTTGATGGCGCCCGCGCGCAGCGTGAGCTTGTCGTTGGGAATGACTAGGTTGAAGTCGACGCCGATGACGCGGCCGAAGCCGCGGCAGGTCTCGCAGGCGCCCACGGCCGAGTTGAAGCTGAACATCGACGGGATCGGGTCCGCGTAGCGGATGTCGCTCTCCGGGCAGTGCAGGCCGGTGGAGAACTTCCAGGTCTCGGCCTCGCCGCCCTCTTCCGCCGGCAGCGCATGCACCATCACGCGGCCGGTGCCACGCTTGAGCGCCACCTCCAGCGCCTCGATCACCCGTGCGCGCTCGGCGCCTGCGATGCGGAAGCGGTCGGCCACCACGTCCAGCACCTTGCGCGGGCCGGTGGGCGTGGCCACCTCGCGCTGGGCATGCACGCGGGTGAAGCCGCTGGCCGACAGCCACTGTTCCACCTCGGCCTCGCTGGTGCCGCCCGGTAGTTCGACCGGGAAGGTGACCACCACGCGCGGGTCGCCCGCCGCAGCGGCACGCGCCTGCAGCTCGGCATAGATGGAATCGGGCGTGTCATGGCGCACCGGCAGCGCCGTTTCGCGGTCGAACAGCCGGCCCGCCCGCGCGAAGAGCATCTTCAGGTGGTCGTTCAGCTCGGTCATCGTGCCGACCGTGGAGCGCGAGCTGCGCACCGGGTTGGTCTGGTCGATGGCGATGGCGGGCGGCACGCCTTCCACCTTGTCCACCGCCGGCTTGTCCATGCGGTCCAGGAACTGGCGGGCGTAGGCCGAGAAGGTCTCCACATAGCGGCGCTGGCCCTCGGCATACAGGGTGTCGAACACCAGGCTGGACTTGCCCGAGCCGCTGGGCCCGGTGACCACCGTCATCTCACCCGTGCGGATGTCCAGATCGATGTTGCGGAGGTTGTGCTGGCGAGCGCCGCGGATGCGGATGGAACCCTGTGTCATGCGTGCCTTGGGGATGGGGGCAGAGATTCTAGGAATGCGAACCCACCCGCACCGGCGCAAGGCTTTGGCCGGAATCCGGCCCCACGACGATCGTCGGAGGCAGGTCCGCACCGTGCGGAACGGGGTCGGTGCAGGCGTGCTGCACCGGTCGCGGCATGCAGCTTGCCCCTGACGCGGGCGCCGCCGCGCGGGATAACGCCGATGACAAACGTCAGCATGGCGTCTAAGATTTGATCAAACATCAAAACCCTGGCCCGCATGGCTCTCGCCTCCCCGTCCGACGCGTCGGCCACCGACACCCTGGGCCTCCTCAAGCCGATCACGCGCTCGTCCGTGAACGAGTCGGTCTACCAGGCGCTGCGCAACAAGCTGATGAACGGCGAATTCCGCGCCGGCCAGCCGCTGGGCATCCAGTACCTGGCCGATGCGCTGGGCACCAGCACCATGCCCGTGCGGGAGGCGTTGCGACGGCTGGTGGCGCAGCAGGGCCTGGAGCCGCTGCCCAACGGCACCACGCGCGTGCCCCTGATCACGCGCGACAAGCTGGCCGACATCCGCCGCGTGCGCATGCTGGTGGAAGGCCAGGCCACCGAATGGGCCACGCCGCGGCTGCTGCCCGCCCAGCTGGACGAACTGGACGACATGGCCCAGCGCATCACGCGGGCGCGACACGCCCCCGAGAGCCTGCCCGCCAGCCTGGAGATGAACCTGGTCTTCCACTTCACCATCTACCAGGCGGCGCAGTCGCCGGTGCTCATCGCCATGATCGAAAGCCTGTGGCTGCAATCGGGCGCCTACCTGCGCGCCACGCGCGCCTACCTGCACACCGACGAGCAACCCTCCGACCATCTGCACGAGCAGACCGTGGCCGCCCTGCGCGCGGGCGACGCCACCGCGGCGCGCCGCTGCATGGAGCAGGACATCGCCTGGGTCTTCGACCGCCTCGACCCCGAACTGCCCGATCAACCCGCTTCCACGCCCTTGAAGATCCGCCCCACACCATGACCGACACCCCCCGCTCCCTGCACAAGCACCGTTCCCGCGCCGTCACCGAAGGCCCGGGCCGCGCCGCCCACCGCGGCTTCCTGCGCGCCACCGGCATGGACGACGAGACGCTGGCCAAGTCGATGGTCGGCATCGTCAGCACCGCTGGCGACAACACGCCCTGTTCCAAGTCGCTGGGCCCGCAGGCCGACTACGCCCGCCTGGGCGTGGCCGAGGGCGGCGGGCATCCGGTGAGCTTCACCACCATCTCGGTTTCCGACGGCACCTCTATGGGTCACGACGGCATGCGCATGAGCCTGCTGTCGCGCGAACTGATCGCCGACAGCGTCGAGCTGGCGGTGCGGGGCCATGCCTACGACGGCCTGGTCACCTTCGGCGGCTGCGACAAGACGCTGCCCGGGATGATGATGGCCATGGTGCGGCTGAACGTGCCCTCGGTCTTCGTCTATGGCGGCTCGATGCTGCCGGGCTACTCGCCCGAGGGCGAGGAGCGCACGGTGCTCACCGCCATCGAAGGCACCGGCCGCCACCAGACCGGTGCCATCACGCTCAAGCAGCTGGACCAGATCGAGCGCACCTGCGCCATGACCGTGGGCGCCTGCCCCGGCCAGTTCACCGCCAACACCATGGCGATGGTGGGCGAGGCGCTGGGCCTGTCCTTGCTGGGCACCGCCACCATCCCGGCCGTCTACAGCGAGCGCCTGGCCCTGGCCCGCCGCGCCGGCCTGCGCGTGATGCAGATCCTCGAAAACGGCGGGCCGCTGCCGCGCGACCTGATCACCCGCGAAAGCCTGGAGAACGCCTGCGCCGCCGTGGCCGCCACCGGCGGCAGCACCAATGCGGCGATGCACATCCCGGCCATTGCGCACGAGGCCGGCATCGTCTTCACCTTCGACGACGTGGCGCGCGTGTTCCAGCGCACGCCGCTGGTGGCCGACCTGTCGCCCGGCGGCCGCTACCTCGCCAAGGACCTGAACGTCATCGGCGGCGTGCCGGTGGTGCTCAACGCGCTGCTCCAGGGCGGCCACCTGCATGGTCACACCATGACCGTCACCGGTCGCACCCTGGCCGAAGAGCTGGCCGCCTTCCCCGGCCCGGACGGGCGCATCGTGCGCGAGGCGGCCACGCCGATCCACGCCTCGGGCGGGCTGGTGGTGCTCAAGGGCAACCTCTGCCCCGACGGCGCGCTCATCAAGATCGCCGGCCTCAAGTCACTGCAGTTCGACGGCCGCGCCCGTGTGTTCGAGACCGAGGAGGACTGCATGAAGGCCGTCGCCGCCCAGGCCTACGAGCCGGGCGACGTGCTGGTGATCCGCAACGAAGGCCCGCGCGGCGGCCCCGGCATGCGCGAGATGCTGGCCGTCACTGCCGCCATCTATGGCCAGGGCCGCGGCGAGCAGGTCGCGCTGCTGACCGACGGCCGCTTCTCCGGCGCCACGCGCGGCATGTGCATCGGCTACGCCAGCCCGGAGGCGGCCGCCGGCGGCCCCATCGCGCTGGTGAAGGAGGGCGACCGAATCCGCATCGACGCCGCGGCCGGCACCATCGTGCTGGAGGCGGACGAGGCCGAACTCGCACGCCGACGCGCCGCGGCCAAGCCCTTCCAGCGCGAGCGCCTGGCCGGCGCGCTGGAGAAGTACGCCAAGCTGGTCGGCCCCACGCACCTGGGCGCCGTAACACACTCGGGCTGTGTGGACTGGCCGTATCCGGAGGACGATCAGGTGCCCTCCATCGATGAGGGCCTGGGCGGCAAGGACGTTCAGCCATGAGCGCGGACCTGCGAATGACGAAGCGTCTGCAACGAAAGGCCCGCCGATGAGCGCGCCCGCTACCCAGCGCCCGCTGACCCTCGCCTTCTGCGGCCTGGGCCTGATGGGCGCCCCCATGGTCCGCCGCCTGCTGGCCGCCGGCCACACGGTGCGCGTGTGGAACCGCTCGCCCGCCAAGGCCGCGCCGCTGGCCGCCCTTGGCGCGCAGGTGGCCGCCACGCCGGCCGAGGCGGCCCAGGGCGCCGATGGCGCGCTGATGTGCCTCTTCGATGCCGACGCGGTCGAAGCCGTGGTCTTCGGCGAGAACGGCCTGGCGCAGGTGCGCGGCCTGCGCTGGCTGGCCGACCATTCCAGCATCCATCCGCAGCGCACCCGCGACTTCGCCGCCCGGCTGCAGGCCGCCAGTGGCGCCCACTGGCTGGATGCGCCGGTCTCCGGCGGCATCGGCGGCGTGGAGGCCGGCACGCTGGCCATCATGGTCGGCGGCGAAGCCACGCACCTCGACGAAGCCTTCGGCGCCCTGCGCGCCTATGCCGGCAACATCACGCACATGGGCTCCAGCGGGGCCGGCCAGGCCACCAAGCTGTGCAACCAGACGCTGGTGGCCACCGCCGTGGTCGCGCTGGCCGAGGCCATCGGCTTCGCCGAGCGCAACGGCATCGCCATCGAGCGGCTGGCCCCGGCGCTGGCCGGCGGCTGGGCCGACTCCAAGCCGCTGCAGGTCTTTGCGCCGCGCATGGCGCAGGCCCAGCCGCAGATCATCGGCGCGCTGGCCACCATGCTGAAGGACATCGACACCGTGGCCGCCGTCGCCCGCGACAGCGGCGCCCCCATGCCCGTGACCGGCGCGGTGCAGCAGGTGCTGCGCATGGCCGACGCCATGGGCCTGGGCGAGGCCGAACTGTCGGCCGTGGTCGCGCTGATGACGCCACAGCGGCTCGGTCCTTTCCTGGCTCAGGCCGGGAAGCAATGACGCATGGCCCCAGCCACATCCTCGATTGCTCCGGCGTGGCCTGCTCCGCGGCTCTTTGTATGACCGACACCCCACACGCGACCGCTACCCCATGCAACTGAACGCCAATCTGGAGTGGCTTTACGGCCATCTTCCGCTCGACCAGCGCTTCGCCGCCGCCGCGGCCGACGGCTTTGCCGGCGTCGAGATGCTGCAACCCTACGAGCAGGCACCTGCCGCGTATGCCGATGCGCTGCGGGCCCACGGCCTCACCGCCGTGCTGCACAACACGCCCATCCGCCCCGACAGCCCTGGGCGCCTCGGCTGGGCCGCCATCCCCGGCGGCCAGGCCGAGTTCCGCGAATGCTTCGACCGGGCCCGCGCCGTGGCCGAGGCCACGGGCTCGCGCCGCATCCACGTGATGGCCGGCGACTGCCGCGGTCACGAGGCACGCGCCTGCCGCCAGGCGCTGGACCAGAACCTGGCCTGGGCCATTCGCCAGGCCGAGGCCGACGACCTGGTGCTGATGCTGGAGCCGCTCAACCGCGCCGACATGCCCGGCTACTTCTACTGGCTGCCCGAGCAGGCACTCGAGGTCATCCGCGCCTTCGACTCGGCGCGGCTGCGCCTGCAGTTCGACCTCTACCACTGCGTGAAGGAAGGCCTGGACCTGGCGCAGGAGCTGGCACGCTGCCGCGGCTTCATCGGCCATGTGCAGTTGGCCGGTGCGCCCGACCGCCACGAGCCCGACCTGTCGCGCGACGGCCTGCTCGCCACCATCGCCGCCCTGCCCGCCGCCGGCTACGACAACTGGGTCGGCTGCGAATACAAACCCCGCAGCACCGCCGCCGAAGGCCTGGCCTGGGCGGCGCCGCTGCGCCAACAAGGATTGCTCTCATGACCCGTGTCCTCGTCACCGGCGCCGGCGGCTTCGTCGGCCAGGCCCTCGTGCATCGACTGCTGGCCGGCGTCGACGCGCTGCCGCTCACGCAGTTCGTGGCGGTGGACATCGCGCTCGACCTGCCCGCGCATCCCAGGCTCACGCAGTTGCGCGGCTCCGTCGCCGATGCGGCCGTGCGCGCCCAGGCGCTGGCCGAGCCGCCCGACGTGGTCTTCCACCTGGCGGCCGTCACCAGCGGCCAGGCCGAGCGCGAGTTCGAGCTCGGCCACACCGTCAACCTGCGCGGCACGCTTGAGCTGTTCGAAGACCTGCGTCGCCAGCACCACGCCACCGGCAAGGCGCCGCGCCTGGTGCAGACCAGCTCCATCGGCGTGTTCGGCCTGCCGCTGCCGCCGCACATCGACGACGCCACGCCCATCGTGCCCACGATGTCCTACGGCGCCCACAAACGCATGCTGGAAATCCTGCTGGCCGACTACAGCCGCCGCGGCTGGATCGATGGCCGCTCGCCGCGCCTGCCCAGCGTGGTGGCCCGGCCCGGCCTGCCCAACGGCGCGCTGTCGGCCTTCGCCAGCGACCTCATCCGCGAACTGGCCGCGGGCCGCAGCTACGAATCGCCCGTCGATGCCGAAGGCACGCTGTGGCTGATCTCGCTGCCGGCCTGCGTGGAGGCGCTGATCCACGCCGCCACGCTCGACGCCGAGCGCCTGCCCGCCACCCGCGCCTGGACGCTGCCTTCGCTGCACGTCTCGGTGGCCGAGGTGGTGGCGGCGCTGATGCGCCGCTTCGGCGTGGAGGTGTCGCAGCGCCTGAGCTACGCGCCCGACCCGGCCATCATTCCGCAGTTCGCGCGCTGGCCGACCGTGGACACCGCCCTCGCCCGCTCGCTCGGCTTCCGCGCCGATGCCTCGCTGGACGAGCTGATCGAACGCTGCCTGCCCGGCGCCGCCTGACCCTCTTCTTCTTCGACCCATGATCATCGAACTGCGTACCTACACCCTGCGCATCGCCACCACGCGCGATTTCGTCGCCCGCTATGCCGCCGAAGGCCGCGACGTCCAGGTCGACCACCTGGGCGAGCCCGCGCTCTATGCCGTCAGCGACATCGGCGAGCAGAACCAGGTGGTCCATGCCTGGCGCTACCGCGACTTTGCCGACCGCGATGCGCGCCGCGCCGCGCTGGACGCCGATCCGCGCTGGCTGGCCTACAAGCGCCGCAGCCTGGCGGACGACCATGTGCAGCAGCAGACCACCGCCATCCTGCGCGAGGTGGACTTCGCGGCCCTCACCGCCGCCAGCGGGGCCAAGGCATGAGCGGCGCGCCCTCCATGCCGAAGGACGCGCCCGCGAACGGACCCGCAACCAGCGCCGCATCGGCCGACACGCCGCTGCTGCTGCTTTCTGCACAACTGCCGCCACCGCTCAAGGCCGTGCTGCAGGAGCGCCATGCCTGCGTAGTGGCCCCGACGCGCGAGCAGATGCTCGCCACCGCCCAAGCGCATGCCGAGCGCATCGAGATGGTCGTCACCACCGCCACCGACGGCGCCGATGCCGCGCTGATCGAGGCCCTGCCCAAGCTGCGCGCCATCTGCAGCCTGGGCGTGGGCCTGGACGCGCTGGACCTGGAGGCCGCCAAGGCCCGCGCCGTGGCCGTGAGCTACACGCCCGACGTCTTGAACGACTGCGTGGCCGACCTGGCCGTGGGCCTGCTCATCGACGCCGCCCGCGGCATGGGCCGGGCCGAGCGCCTGGTGCGCCGCGGCGACTGGCCGCGCATCGGGCCCGGCCCGCTGGGCACACGCGTCAGCGGCCGCAAGCTGGGCATCCTGGGCCTGGGCCGCATCGGCCAGACCATCGCCCGCCGCTTCGCCGGCTTCGACATGGACATCCGCTACCACACGCGCACGCCGCGCGAGGGCGTGGCCTGGACGCACGAGCCCTCGCTGGTGGAGTTGGCCCGCTGGGCCGACTTCCTGATCGTGGCCTGCGCCGGCGGCGAGGCCACGCGCCATCTCGTCGATGCGCGGGTGCTGGATGCGCTGGGCCCGCAGGGCATCGTGGTCAACATCGCGCGCGGCTCGGTCATCGACGAAGCCGCGCTGGTCCTGGCCCTGCAGCAGGGGCGTCTCGGTGGAGCCGCCCTCGACGTGTTCGACCAGGAGCCGCAGGTGCCGGCCGCGCTGATGGAGATGGACAACGTCGTGCTGCTGCCCCACATCGGGAGCGCCACTGCACAGACCCGCCGCGCCATGGGCGACTTGGTGCTGGCGAACGTGGAAGAGTTTCTGGCTACTGGGCGGCTGCGCACTGCCGCGTACTGATCCGCCGACGTGCGGGCGGTACGGGAGCGTGGCTTCATCCCCCTGTTGCGGGGGAACGCCAAGGTTAACTGGCGCCGGAGTACGAAGTGCGGAGGGTACCAATACAGGCAATGACAATGGCGGAGCCATGGCCTGTATTCGCGTCCGCGGCGAACCTACAATTAGACCTCATTTTTTGAGGTCTGCATTTTAGGGTTGTCTGACACTGTCATTTTTGACTGCCCCATGAGCCAGTAGAACGGAAATGAGGACTGAAGTCCGCATTTGTCGCAGGTTAGTTGATCTCTAATATACATTGCGGGGGCATTTCTTTTATTTATTTTAATGTCTTTGCTGCAGTGAATGCATTTCAGAAATGACTTAAAGCTCTTGTTCAGTGATTTGATGATAGGCGTGTGGCGATTATTAATGAACAGCGCCTCATAGCAGCCCAGTGAAACAATCGCCATGTGGTTGTACGTACGGTCATTCATTCTGAGAATTCGATTGAAGCATTCGAAGGCGATTGAGGACAAATAAATCATCACATATGGTAGCCGTCCGTAAAGCAGATCGTAGTGGTGATTGCTATATGGGTTGTCGAATATTAGATTTATTGTGTAGTCCCCGGTCTTAAGCAAGTCACCTTGTGATGTGATCAAGTGAGTGGCGCGTTGCCACATTGGCTCAAAACCAGTAGCGTGATTTTTCGAGTAGATATGATCCCATAGCAGTTCCGCGCTATATGCGCTTGAGTTTGGGATTTTTTTAATTGCGGCGTCATAGATTTCTATTTGCTTTTCTTTTTTGACGTTGTTGAGTGTTTTGTGGTTGTCTGATTCAAACTTCTCGATGAACTCATCTTCGTTAGCAAGGATCCAGCTAAGAAAGAGCAGGTTTTCTTTGAAAGGTTTTCTTAAGAGCGACCAACCAACGGTAAACTTTCGCTTCTCAAAAGCACTGAATGCTTCGTAGAGAAAATTTAGCATGTCACCAACAAGCCTAAGTACCAAGTGGCTAATTAGGTGGTGCTTGTAAGGTTCAATGAGGTTCTTTTCCTTCATGAATTTTAAGAGGTCGAAATCCTCGACGATTTGTTGCTCCATTACGGCCTGACTGAAGGCGTCTGTAACCCAGTTGTGTGCGCCGCTTTCTTCGTACTCAACTAAGGCTTGAAGAACGCTGTCATGCAGAAAGAACGCAAACTCGTGGGCTTTCCAATACTTTGGAGGTATCAACGAAATTCGACTATGGTCAAGGACGCCTATCGTATCCATATGCCACTCTCATGAGGCCTAACGTTCGAGCTCAGCGGGCAGCGAAGCCGTGCCCTGGAGCAAAAGGTTAGATTTTGAACGTGCCATTCCACATGAAGACCAGAAAGGCAATCGAGACGATGAAGATCGTCGGGGCCAACCAGTTGCGAACAACGCGGAATGGCAACTCTCCTGCTTTTACACGTTTCCATTCCCTCTTGAGAACGGGGCGCGCGTAGTCGTTAGCGGCGTCAACGGCATCGAGTGCGTCTTGAACGCTGCCGCCGTTAGCCAGTGCCTCGTTTTGAATTCGCACTGCCTTCACCAAGAGGCGCAATAGCTCCTCGTGTTCGGGCTCTTCGGGGTTTAGCCGAAGCCTGATCCTGCTGAGGGTTTCGGCTGCTTGATAGCGCAGTTCACTGATTTTGTCATCCCTAATGAATAGCGGAATCTTGTCCTTGTACTCGGGACCGAAGGTATGCACTACTTCAGCCGCCCGTGCGAACGCGCGCGCGGCGCCCAGAAACTTGGCTAAGTCTTCGCGTAGAGCGTCAATCCACGCCTGCCGAAATTCCGAAGTTTTGAGTTCCTTGGTCAACGTAAGGTTAACGAACGCGACTGCGGCAGCAATCAGCGACGCAACGAGTGTGGCGACTGCGGCTAGAGCTTGGGCTGGAAATTCAGCGTGCATAGAAAAAATCTAACGTTTTGTTCACCTGCCGTAGAAAATTGGTGCGCCAAAAGGCGATGCCAATTTTCGTAAGTCAGGTGCAACAGTAAATTATGCCTAACCACGAACAACATCAGCAAGTTGTTCTGCTATTTCATCGATGTTCAACAATGAAGTGTTGAGTGCAACTTTGTCAGCGATTGATGGGCTAAATCGCATCACTTCATCTTTTGAAACTTTATGCCATATGGGTAATATCATTTTTCGACCGCTCATTTCTTGAGCTGTCATTCCATCTAATTCGTAATTTGTCCAGTTTTTGGAAAAGAATGACGAGGATAATACAATCGTCCCAAAACGAGAGTTTGATAAACCACTATCAATACTTCTCCGCAAGCTGTCACCAACTTTTAGTGTGAATTCGTCATACCATACTTGTACACCACGTTTCTCAAGTGCTAGTGCTAGAGGGCGAACCAAATCTTCTTTGTCTTCTGACGCATGAGAAATAAATAAATCATATTTAATTTCTGGTGCTTCAATATGGTTTTCAACTGTTGCTTCTACTCGGCGAGCCAGTGCAGATGTAGCCTGAATTTCGGCATTTAGAGTTCGCTGAAAGGCTAGCTGATTTCGTTGTCTTTCTTTTTCAAGCTCAAGTTCTTTTTTCAGCTCTCTTTCTCTGACTTGGGCTAATCGTTTTTGTTCTTTTTCTTCTTCTTTTGCCAGATCCAAACGAGCTTTTAACAGCGCTGCATTTTTTTCGGCCTCTTTTTTCGCTATTTGAGATCGTTTTTCAGAAATAGAAGCAATCTCCCGCTGATAGCGCTCTATTTCTGATCTCTTGCTATTAATTGTTGAAATTGTTGTTGATTTGTTTATTGATCTCTGAATTTGATTAATTTTTGAATAAAGGGCAACTTCTTTCTTTGTTTCTTGACTCGATTTTGCTGACAGGTCAGCAAGTTCTCGTTGAATTCTTCCAATAGTGCTTGTAATAGTCGAAATAGACATATTTTACTGATTAGTGATTAATAAACTGTGCATAACGTGCGCTCAGCCGACCGCGACACCGTAGCTAGTGGGGGGTCGTTCAGGTCGCGATACACGATACTCCCCCGAGTGATGGTGCGCTTGATGAAATGGGTCGCGAAGAAAGACGCCGAGGCCGCCGAGCTGCCCTCTGGCTGCCAGGTGGCGATGGAGGCCTGCGGTGGCGCGCATCACGCGGCGCGTCGACTCCGTCTCCTGGGCTTGGATGCAAGCTTGATCGCTGGCCACTTCGTCACACCCTACCGCATGGCTGGCAAAAGCGGGAAGAACGAAGCCAACGATGCGGCCGCCATCTGCGAGGCCGCGGGCCGGCCCCACATGCGCTTCGTGCCCGTGAAGACGATCAAGCAGCAATGCCAGTTCAGCGTGCACCGCCTGCGCGAGGACTACAAGGCCGAGCGCACCGCGCTGATCAACCGCATCCGCGGCGTGCTCACCGAGTTCGGCATGAGCTTCCCGCGAAGCCCCGAAGCGCTGCGCCGCGTACTGGCCAACGTGATCGAGGACGGCAGCAATGAACCGCCCGGCATCGCCCGCCTGATGCTGCAACGAGCCCATCTGCACTGCATTGACCTGGAGCTGCAGATGAAGTGGTGCGAAGAACCGGTCAAGGCCCGGGTCCGCAACGACACGCGCGCCAGCTAGGCTGCGGCGCTGCTGGGCATCGGGCCGATCGGTGCGTCGGCCCTGGTGGCCAGTGTTGATGACTTCAAGCAATTCACCAGCGCCAAGCAGTTCGGCGCCTGGTTGGGCCTGGTGCCCAGCCAGAACTCCACCGGCGGCAAGGCCCGCCTGGGGCGCATCACCAAACGCGGGGACGACTATTTGCGCACGCTGCTGATCCAGGGCGCCAAGTAGGCTGTGATGACAGCCGGAAAACGCACTACCCGCATCAGCCAACGGCTGGTGCAGTTGAAAGAGCGTGTGGGTTGGCAGAAGCCAGTGGTGGGGCTGGCCGACAAGAACGCGCGCATCTTGTGGGCCGTACTAGCACGGGGCGGCTCACTCGAGCCGAATCACATGCAGGAGCCACTGGCACCGCACTGTGCATTGAGCCAGCGACCGTAGCACCGAAGACAAAGAGTTCTTCCCAACCGCAGACGCGAAACGCAGATGGCCATCACAGGTCAGACCGGCGGCAGGAAAACTCGACAACTCGCAAGTGCCTCGTGCACGTTGAACGAATGGAGCCCTGCCGAGCAGTTCGTATCTGTGGCCTCGGCATGGACCGAACAAGCCCGTCTGTAGATGTGCAGTCTTTTCCTCGTCGGTGGCGTCAACGCACATCGCCTATGCTGCTGGGATTCAAACGGAAAATTCAATTCGATCCGTTGACGCGAAGGGGAGTCCCTGTAGATGGAATAGACATCTTCGCTTCGTTCTCTGGTTCGGCTGTCTTGTCGCTCATGAATGGAAGAAGGGGGTTGAGGTTCACTGTGCGGCCTAACGCCAAGGTTAACCGGCGGCAATGCGAAGCATTGACGTCCGAGCTGAACCTACAATTAGGCCGGTGCGCGAGGGTTCAGTGAGTTATTTTCCGATATTCCCTGCCAAGCCGCCGACTATGGCCGCCACGACAGGATGATTTAGCAGATCACGCAGTTTAGATTTTGCAGAAGCCTTCTCACATGGAGGCGCATCTGCGGCCTCAATCTTGGAGGAAAGTTCAATTTGGCTACCGCAGCTTTCCAGCCTCGAACGAGCCCGGAAGCACCAGTGTCAATTTTGAGTTGACCGGATTCTTGATTTTTCTTAGGGTCTGCTTGCGAGACCCTTTTTTCCATGAGCTCATAGCTAGAGCGCCCAGCCGGTGCCTGACGTTGCGGCTCCGATTGACCAAGGGTTATGCGTCAACGGAATCAAAGAGCACTGACCGATTCTTCTCAATCGCCTTTGAGAGCTTCTCCTTCAATTCCTCATGGTTGGAGAAAAAGTTCATATTCATGTGAATGTCGAAGTGAATCTTTGTTGGGGTTCCTGGCTTTGCGACGCTGTGCTTGCTTGCCACGTAGATGACCTTCTTTCCAAGCGCCTCAGCGAATCCGGCTTCGAAGTAGCAGGACGGTCGCTCATCCGTCAGATCAGCGACGACGAACTGCGCCCCGCGAATTTCCTTCTTGATTCGGCCGACCAAGTCCTCAAGTGCGTGCTCCTTGTCAATGCGAATTGCGACCGCACCAGCCTCCGAGATCACGCCTTCGATCGCCTCAAAACGCAGGTCGTACTCTTTGAAGACTCGCTGTTGCTCTTGGTCTCCGTGCTTCTCGCCTTGAATCGGCGTGATGATGAACACTTTGGGCTTGTTGGACGACAGTAGTGCAGCCGCTTTGTCGCCAAACCGCTTGTAGACGTTCTTCTTGCCTTTGATGACATCCGAGATTGGACCTCTGACCTTGTTCCAAGGCTCCTTGGTCTCATAGATTCGAAGTTCGAGTACTTGGTACGACTGAACCTTCGCACCCCACTTGGCGGTGATGACACCACTTGCGATGAAAGGCAGCACTATCTCCGACAAGACCTCGGCCTCTGACCGGTTGGGGATCGTCTTTTGACGATCACCTGAAAGGATTGCGATGGTTTGAAACGTCATGGTTCGATTCTCCCGGAGATGTTGGTGGTGGGCGCCTTTGACGCATAACGTGTTCTCGGGAGACAGCTAACGCTGCCGATGCAGACGTACTGCGCCTTAAATCGGCACGCTTGCCTCACTGTAAGCCGTCGAGGCGCAACCAGATTCCCCCATTTGACTATGCGTTAACAGTGCTCAACTGCCTACCCAAAGGCAGCCTTCCCACAACCACCTCGCTGAGGTCGGCAGGCCGCATGGGGAGCACCCACGATGCCAGGTGTGCTAGCCGCTACGGCCTCTCGGAAATACCTGCCCGCGGGCCCAATCTGGATCTGCCGCCACTGCGCGCCACGCGGGTGCTAGACCTGTTGCGAGGACGCCTGCGGTTGATGCAACCCAGCCTGCGTACCGAGGAAACCTACGTCTGTTGGGTGAAGGCATTCATCCGCTTCCATCGGTTGCGGCACCCTGCCGAGATGGGTGGGACGGAGGTCATCCGGCGCAGCATGCAGCGCGCACTCCCGTCCATGAACAAAGGCCCGGCAATGCCGGGCCTTATCGTTGGGGCTTGCCAAAGCCGCCAGGGCCGTCCGCCCTGACGCTATTTGGCCGGCGCGTGCTCTACGTCGGCGCCGTGCTTCTCGCCACTCATGTCGACCTTGTCGCCGGCCTGCAGGATGACGAACAGCGAGAGGGCGGCAAACACGACGAAGCCGATGGCGATCTTCCACATGAAAAAGGTCTCCTGAAAGGGTGAACGAGAAACGAAAGCCGCGGAGAAAGCCATGCCAGTGCACCCGCGGAACTGGCTTTGCCAGGCCGCTGGGTGCGCCCCCCTCCAAGCCGAAGGCGCCAGGGAGGGGGGAACCGCGAAGCGGCTTGGGGGGTGCCTTCTATTAATCCGCCGCGTAGATATCCACGTCCTTCGTCTCACGGATGAACAGCGTCCCGATCACCAGCGTGATGCCCGCGATGATGATCGGGTACCACAGGCCGTTGTACATGTTGCCGCTGGAGGCCACGATGGCGAAGGCGGTGGTGGGCAGCAGGCCGCCGAACCAGCCGTTGCCGATGTGGTACGGCAGGCTCATCGACGTGTAGCGGATGCGCGTGGGGAACATCTCCACCAGCATCGCCGCGATCGGGCCGTAGACCATGGTGACCAGCAGCACCAGATAGGTCAGCAGCGCGATCATCATCACCTTGTTCATCTTGGCCGGGTCGGCCTTGGACGGGTAGCCGGCCGCCTTGAGGTCATCGCCCACTTCCTTCTTGAAGGCGGCGATGGACTTGGCCGAGTCTTCGTCGAACTTGGAGTTCACGACATTGCCGGCGGGCGCGTTGATCGTCTTGTTGCCGATCTTGACCACGGCCGGCGAACCGGCGGGCGCGGCCACGTTTTCGTAGCTCACCGAGTTCTGCACCAGGAAGCGCTTGGCGATGTCGCAGGAGCTCTTGAAGTCGATCTCGCGCGCCACCGGGTTGCCCTGGAAGGAGCAGGTGGCCGGGTCGGCCGACACGGTGACGGCGGCAGTCGCCTGGGCGCGCGCCAGGTCGGGGTTGGCGGCCTCGGTCAGCATCTTGAAGACCGGGAAGTACGTCACCACCGCCAGCAGGCAGCCGGCCATGATGATGGGCTTGCGGCCGATCTTGTCCGAGAGCGAGCCGAAGATCACGAAGAAGGGCGTGCCGATCAGCAGCGCGATGGCGATCATGATGTTGGCCGTCGATGCGTCCACCTTCAGCGTCTGCGTCAGGAAGAACAGCGCATAGAACTGGCCCGTGTACCAGACCACCGCCTGGCCGGCCGTCAGGCCCACCAGCGCCAGGATCACGATCTTGAGGTTCTTCCACTGGCCGAAGGATTCGGTCAGCGGCGCCTTCGACGTCTTGCCCTCGGCCTTCATCTTCTGGAAGGCGGGCGATTCGTTCATCGACAGGCGGATCCACACGCTCACCCCGAGCAGCAGGATCGACACCAGGAAGGGCACGCGCCAGCCCCAGCTGGTGAAGGCCTCTTCGCCCAGCAGCGTGCGCGTGCCCAGGATCACCATCAGCGACAGGAACAGGCCCAGCGTGGCCGTGGTCTGGATCCACGAGGTGTAGGCACCGCGCTTGCCGTGCGGCGCATGCTCGGCCACATAGGTGGCGGCACCGCCGTACTCGCCGCCCAGGGCCAGGCCCTGCAGCAGCCGCAGCACGATCAGGATGATGGGCGCCGCCACGCCGATGGCCGCATAGGTGGGCAGCACGCCGACGATGAAGGTCGACAGGCCCATGATCAGGATGGTGACCAGGAAGGTGTACTTGCGGCCGATCATGTCGCCCAGGCGGCCGAACACGATGGCGCCGAAAGGCCGCACCAGGAAGCCCGCCGCGAAGGCCAACAGCGCGAAGATGAAGGCGGCGCCTGCATCCAGGCCGCTGAAGAACTGCTTGGCGATGATGGCCGCGAGCGAGCCGTAGAGGTAGAAGTCGTACCACTCGAACACGGTGCCGAGTGACGAGGCGAAGATGACCTTCTTCTCCTCCTGCGACATCGGCCGGGGCGCCGCGGGCACCCCGCGGGAATCCAGTGTGGCTGCCATGTGTCTGTCTCCTGATTGTTGAATCGGCCGCCGGATCGGGACCGTGGGCGGATTCTTTGGGGGGCGACTGACCGTTGGCTTGCGTGAAACTGAACCGATTCTGACGATTTAGGGACTAACCCGCGGCGCGGTTTTCATCAGGCAGGAATGGAGGCTGCTCGCGGGGCTGCATCGGGAAGACCCTAGGCCGGGATGGCCGGCCCAAAAGCATGGCCGCAGACGCGACCGGCCGGAGATCCCACTCCCCAGCGGCTGGCGAAGCGATCAGCCGGCCAGCGCCGACGGCCGCTGGTCGGCCGACGCCCATTGCGGGCCGTCGAACCAGGCGTCGCCCTGCAGGTAGGCGCGCAGCATGGGCAGGCTGTCGAAGCCCCAGAACAGCCGGCCGTCCACCACGAAGGCCGGCACGCCGAAGGCGCCCTGTGCGATGGCGGCGTCGGTGTTGGCCTTGAGTTCGGCCTTCACGGCGGCATCGGCCACGTCGCGTGCGGGCTGCAGGCGGGCCTTCAAGGCGTCCAGGCGTGCCGGGTCGATGGCGTCCTGGCCGCCGCGCCACACCTCGCGGAAGAACTGCTCGGCCTGGTGCCGGCTGACTTCACCGCCGCGCGAGGCGGCCACCGCCAGGCGCAGGTGCGGCAGCGGGTTGTAGGGATGCATGGCCGGCATTTCGATGGGGATGCCCAGCGAATGGCCGAGCCAGAGGATGTGGCGGTAGGTCCATTGCCGCTTGCTCGCCACCTCCGCCGGTGCCTTGTGGCCGTGGTGCCGCACGATGGCGCCCAGCAGCACCGGCTTGTAGGCCACGCTGTAGCTCAGCCCGGCCAGCGCCTCGGGCAGGTGCTCGAAGGCCAGGTAGGCATAGGGCGAGATGAAGTCGAGGTAGAAGTCGATGTGCTTCATGGCGGCTGTCTCCTTGTCGTTCGTTCTGCGTCGGGGCTCTCTGTGCGCTCAGCCGACCGGCGGGGCGCTGCGCGCCAGCACCTGGTCCCACACGGCGAGCCGGGCCGTATCGGTCGATCGGCTCCAGAGCCGGATCTCCTCGATGGTGCGGAAGCACCCTTCGCACAGGCCGCTGGTCGCCGACATACGGCAGACATTGACGCAGGGTGAAGGCACGGGCTCCAGCCCCTGGCGCACGGCTTCGCGCATCAGCGCGGCGCGGGCGGCCAGCGGTCTCTGGGGCGTGTCGACGTCGGGTCCGCTCATGCCGCCACCGCCTGCACCACGTCCGCCACCGGCGCGCCGCCGGTGAGCACGGGAAGGTCCTGCGGCCGCAGCGGGAACACCGCATGCGGATGCCCGGCAGCGGCCCAGACGGTCTCGAAGCGGAACAGCTCGGCATCGATCAGCACCACGGGCTTGGTCACATGGCCCACCGGCGAGACGCCGCCGATGGAAAAGCCGGTGCGCGACTTCACGAAGTCGGCATCCGCGCGGCCGGTCTTGCCCACCAGGGCGTCGACCTTCTTCTCGTCCACACGCCGGTCGCCGGAGGTGACGACCAGCACCGCCACGTCGTCGGCCTTGCGGCGGAAGATGATGCTCTTGGCGATCTGGCCCACGGCCACGCCGAGCACGTCGGCCGCTTCCTGCGCGGTGCGGCAGGCGTCATCGAGCATGCGCGGTGCATGCGGGTGGCCCGCGTCGAGAAGGTGGCGCGCCACACGCTGCACGCCGTCGGGTAGGGAATGGAGTTCGGATCCGCACATAGATGGCCGCGATTGTCGGCGCCGTCGCAAGGCCTCAGCCGATGAAGGCGAAGCGCGGCTGTTCGCGCCCCTCGTGCACGATGCGCTCCTCGAACATGCCAAAGGGCCGCACCCACAGGCCGCGGTCGTCGTAGAGCGGCTTGTAGAGCACCATCGGCGCCAGCGTCTCGCTGTGTCGCACCACACCGAGCACCTCGTACTCCAGGCCCTTGTAGTGCCGATAGCGGCCGAGCCGGATGGCCGGCAGTGGCGGCAGGTCGTCGCCGAGCGCCATCAGCCCGCCCGCTTGGTGCGCACGGCCTTGGAGACACGCGAGTTCGGCTCGCGGCCCAGGGCTTGGCTGATGAAGACGCCGGCGTCGATCAGCGCGTCGAGGTCGATGCCCGTGTCGATGCCCATCCCGTGCAGCAGATAGACCATGTCTTCGGTCGCGACATTGCCGGTCGCGCCCTTGGCATAGGGGCAGCCGCCCAGGCCGGCGATGGAAGACTGATGGTTCCACACGCCCAGCTGCAGCGCCGCCAGCGTGTTGGACAGGGCCTGCCCATAGGTGTCGTGGAAGTGGCCCGAGACGGCATCGACCGCGAAGTGAGCCAGCGTCGCCTCCAGCGCGGCCTGCACCTTGCGCGGCGTGCCGACGCCGATGGTGTCGGCCACGTCCACGCGCGCCACGCCGATGCCCTTCATCAGCCCGGCCAGGTAGCCCACCTTGGCGGGCGCGATCTCGCCTTCGTATGGGCAGCCCACCGTGCAGCTCATGGCGCCGCGCACCGCGATGCCCTGGGCCTTGGCCGCCGCCACCACCGGCGCGAAGCGCTCGATGCTCTCGGCGATGGAGCAGTTGATGTTCTTCTGGCTGAAGGCCTCGCTGGCCGCACCGAAGACGACGATCTCGTCGGGCCATTCCTCGCGCGGCGCGGCCAGAGCAGACTCCAGCCCCTTCATGTTGGGCGTGAGCACCGAGTAGCGCACGCCGCTCTTGCGCTGGATGCCATGCATCACCTGCGCGTTGTCGGCCATCTGCGGCACCCACTTGGGGCTGACGAAGCTGGTCACCTCGATCTCTGTCAGGCCGGCGGCCTGCAGGCGCTGCACCAGTTCGACCTTGACCTCGGCGGGCACGGGCTGCTTTTCGTTCTGCAGCCCGTCGCGCGGGCCGACGTCGACGATCTGGACGCGGGATGGCAGTTGCATGGAAGGGCTCCGTGGTTGGGCTCGGCGCGGCGGGTCTCAGTCAATATCCACGCTGCGGATCGACCACGCCCGCGATCGGCTGGCCGGCCTGCAGCGCCTGGATCTTGCCGGCGATCTGCGCAATGGACTCGCTGCGCAGCGTGCGGGCCGAGCCGTGCGGGGTGACGGTGATCCTGGGATGCCGCCAGAAGGCATGGTCGGCGGGCAGCGGCTCCTGCTGGAAGACGTCGAGCGTGGCGCCTGCGAGCTTGCCGCTGTCGAGCAGCGGGATCAGGTCTTCTTCCACCAGATGGCCGCCGCGCGCGATGTGGATCAGGTAGCCGCCGGCCTTGAGGGCCGACAGCGTGGTGCGGTTGAGGATGCCGCGCGTGGCATCGGTCAGTGGCAGCAGGTTGACCAGCACCCGCGTGTTGACCAGAAAGTCGCCCAGCCGCGCCTCACCCGCGAAGGTGCGCACGCCCTCGATGGACTTGGGCGTGCGGCTCCAGCCCAGCACCGGAAACTCGAACTGCTGCACCGCGCGCGCCACGCGTTCGCCCAGCACACCCAGGCCCATGATGCCGACCGGGAAGTCGGCCCGCGCGAGCGGCTTGCGGTAGACCCAGCGGCCCTGCCGCGCCTCGGCCTCGTAGACGTCGAACTCGCGGAAGTGGCGGATCAGCGCATGGCACACGTACTCGGCCATCTGCACCGACATGCCGGCATCGTCCAGCCGCACCACCTGCAGCGTGGGCGGCAGTGCGAGCCGCAGGATGGCGTCCACGCCCGCGCCGATGTTGAACATGGCCTTCAGGCCGGCCTGCTCGTCCACGAACTGCTGCGGCGGCGCCCACACCACGGCGTAGTCGGCCTGCGGGCTGCCGGGCGTCCAGTCGACGATCTCGGCGTCCGGCAGGGCGGCTTGCAGGCCCTCGATCCAGGGGGCGGCTTTGGTGTCGGTCAGGCAGAGGGCGATGCGCATGGGGGCAGGCAGAAAAGGGCTGTGAAGGACAGCCCGCGATGCTACGCGGCCAGGCGCAGGAGCTCTGCCCCTTCGGTGACCTGGTCGCCGGGCGCGAACAGCAGCTCGGCCACGGTGCCGTCGGCCGGCGCGGCGATGGTGTGCTCCATCTTCATGGCCTCCATCACCGCCAGCGGCTGGCCCTTGCTCACGGTGTCGCCCGCCTTGACGGCGAAGGACACCACCTTGCCGGGCATCGGCGCCGTCAGGCGCCCGCCCTCGGCCTGGGTGTCGCCGGCATGGGCGAGCCGGTCCACGGCGTCGATGCGGCCGGCGCCGGCCTGGCCGAACACATGCCACTGGTCCTGGTGGCGGTGCACGGCCAGCACCTCGCGGCGGCCGGCGAAGTCCAGCGACAGGCGACCGTCGGGCAGCAGGGTCCAGCGCAGGTCGCCCGCCACCTGCGACTCGCCCTCGCCCACGCTCAGGTGGCGCGTGGCGCCGGGGCCGTAGCGCAGCAGCGCAGTGGCGCCCTGGCCGTTGAAGTCGAAGGCGAAGGTCCGCATGGCGGCGCCGAGGCCGCGCCAGCCGTCGGCACGGCCGAAGGGGCCGCCCACGCCCTGCGCCGCCTCGTCGGCCAGCTGGCGCGCCACCACGGCCGCCGCCAGCAGCGACGGGCCGAGCGGATGGCGGTCGAAGAGCTGCGCCCGCTCGCGCTCGATCAGCGCCGTGTCCAGCCGCGCCTTCGAGAAGGACTCGGTGGCCAGCACGCCGCGCAGGAACTGCACGTTGGTCGCCACGCCCACGATCTGCACCTGCGCCAGCGCGGCGTCGAGCCGGGCCAGCGCCTGCTCGCGCGTGTCGCCATGCACGATCAGCTTGGCGATCATGGAGTCGTAGTAAGGCGAGATCTCGCCGCCCTCGCGCACGCCATCGTCGATGCGCACATCGGCCCGCGCGAAGGCCGCGGCGGCCGGCTTGCGGTAGACGGTCAGCGGGCCGGTGGCGGGCAGGAAGCCCTTGTCCGGGTTCTCGGCGCAGATGCGCGCCTCGATGGCATGGCCGTGGATGCGCAAGTCGTCCTGCGCCAGCGGCAGCGGCTCGCCGGCGGCCACGCGCAGTTGCCACTCCACGAGGTCCAGGCCAGTGATGGCCTCGGTCACCGGATGCTCCACCTGCAGCCGCGTGTTCATCTCCATGAAGTAGAAGGTCATGGCCTCGGGCGCGTCGTAGCCGCCGGTCTGCTCGACGATGAACTCAACCGTGCCGGCACCCACATAGTCCACGGCGCGGGCCGCATCGACGGCGGCCTGGCCCATGCGCTGGCGCAGCGCGGCCGGCATGCCGGGCGCGGGCGCTTCTTCCAGCACCTTCTGGTGGCGGCGCTGCACCGAGCAGTCGCGCTCGAACAGGTGCACGTAGTGGCCCTGCGTGTCGCCGAAGACCTGGATTTCGATGTGCCGCGGGCGCTGCACGTACTTCTCGATCAGCACCGCGTCGTCGCCGAAGCTGTTGATCGCCTCGCGCTGGCAACTGGCCAGGGCGGCGGCGAAGTCTTCGCTCTTCTCGACGATGCGCATGCCCTTGCCACCGCCGCCCGCGCTGGCCTTGATGAGTACGGGGTAGCCGATGCGGTCGGCCTCGCGCTGCAGCAGGGCCGGGTCCTGGTCGGCACCGTGGTAGCCGGGCACCAGCGGCACGCCCGCCTTCTCCATCAGCCGCTTGGACTCGGCCTTCAGGCCCATGGCCTGGATGGCCGAGGGCGGCGGGCCGATGAAGACCAGGCCCGCCTCGGCGCAGGCGCGGGCGAAGTCCTCGTTCTCGGACAGGAAGCCGTAGCCGGGATGGATGGCCTCGGCGCCGGTGGCGCGAGCGGCCTCCAGGATGCGTTCCCAACGCAGATAGCTTTCCTTGGGCGCGTTGCCGCCCAGGGCCACGGCCTCGTCGCAGGCGCGCACATGGTTGGCCTGCGCGTCGGCGTCGGAATACACGGCCACGGTGCGCACGCCCAGGCGGCGCGCGGTGGCGGCCACGCGGCAGGCGATCTCGCCTCTATTGGCGATGAGGATCTTCTTGAACATGAGGCAGGTCTCCGGACGATGTTGTGCCGCGGCGACCGCGGGCGAAGGCAGGGGCGACACCCGGGTCGGGCCGGCCGCTGAAGATGCGCGTGAGGCGGCCGACGAGCGCGCGCAAAAAGCGCCAGCTCTTGCGGATCAGCCACACGCTGAGGACGAGCACCAGCACGAGCGCCACCAGGAAGACCAGCGGATGCGCCAGCGCCAGCCACAGGCCGGCGGGCACCAGCGAGTCCTCGGCCAGCGAGGCGCCCACGTTGGTGAAGGGCTCGGGCGAGGTGTTGATCGCCGCGCGCGTGGTGGCCTTGGCCGCATGCGCCGTGGCCGCGAAGCCGCCGCCCACCAGCGCCGCCACCACCGCCATGGCCGCATGGTCGGCGCCGAACACCGAGGCCGCGAGGGCCGCGCCGGCCGGGATGCGGATCACCGTGTGGACCATGTCCCAGAGCGAATCCAGGCCCGGGATCTTGTCGGCGAAGAATTCGACGAAGACCAGGAAGCCGCTGACGATCAGCACCACCGGATGCGACAGCGCCTGCAGCCCCGCCGGCAGCGGCACCCAGCCCAGCCAGCCGGCCAGGCCCACCAGCAGCACCGCCAGGTACAGCCGCACGCCGCTGGCCCATCCCAGGGCGGCGGCCAGGGCGAGCAGTTGGGGAAAGTCCAGACCGTCCATCGGCGACCGATCAGCGCGCCTGGGTCCAGGCCGGCTTGCGCTTTTCCAGGAAGGCACGAAGGCCTTCCTGCCCCTCTTCGCTGGCACGCAGGCCAGCGATGCGGCGCACCGTCTCCGCCGTCAGCTCGTCATCGATGGGCTGGCCCGTCACGTCGCGCAGCAGGCGCTTGGACTCGGCCACGGCGCCGGGTGCGGCGGCCAGGATGTTCTTGAGCACCTCGTCCACCTTGGCGTCCAGCGCGTCGGCGGCCACCACCTCGTGCACGAAGCCCATGCGATGCGCCTCGGCCGCCGTGAAGCGCTCGGCCGTGAGGAAGTAGCGCTGCGCCGCACGCGCGCCCATTGCCCGGATCACGTAGGGACTGATGGTGGCGGGGATGAGGCCGATCTTCACCTCGCTGAGGCAGTAGTGCGCGCTATCTGCGCTGATGGCCACGTCACACACCGACACCAGGCCCATGCCACCCGCGTACACATCGCCCTGGATGCGCGCGATGACCGGCAGGCGGCTCTCGGCCAGGGTGCGCAGCATGCGCGGCAGACCGGCGGCGTCCTGCAGGTTCTGCTCGGGCGTGAAGCTGGCGGCCCGCTTCATCCAGTTGAGGTTGGCCCCGGCGCAGAAGGCCGGGCCGCGCCCGCCCAGCACCACGGCACGCACGCCGCTTGCGTCCTGGGCCTGCGCAAAGGCCTTGGCCAGCTCGCGGATGAAGACGTCGTCGATGGCGTTGCGCATCTCGGGGCGGTTGAGCCAGATGCGGGCGACAGGGCCTTCGATGGTGAGTTCGAGCGTGGTGAAGTCGGTCATTGGCGTGTCTCGTGTGTGTCGTTGGAAGGGACGCTCAATCGCGCAGCGCCGGAAAGCCCAGCCGCTGCAGAAAGCCGGACACAACCGGCTGCCAGACCTGCGGTGCGCGGGTGAAGGTGCTGTGGCCGTCCTCGCCCTGTGGCGGGAACTGCACGAACTCGCCGCTGCCGCCGGCGGCGCGGAAGGCCGAGAACCACTGGCGCGGCCATTCAGGGCCGAAGTACTGGTCGTTCTCGGCATAGAGCCACAGGGTGGGCATGCGCACGGCGCGGCCGTAGCTGGCGAAGAGTTCGCCCATCTGCTGCGGCGAACAGGGATTGCCGGCACGCGTGCGCGGATCGCCGCCGCCACCGCCGGCGAAGTTGATCGCGGCCACCACGCCGGGTGTGGCCCGCGCCGCGGCGGCAATGGCCGTGGCCCCGCCATAGGACTGGCCCACGATGACGGCGCGCGCCGGATCCGCACCGGGCATGGCGCGCACGGCGGCCAGCGCCGCAAGCGCCTGGTCGGCCGCTGCGCCATATCCCGCGGCATAGTCGCGCCGCTGGCAGGCCCCGCTGTCCTCCACGTCCGGCCCGCCCGTCACGCCGTAGCCCACGCGCGTAGGCACCGCGACGATGAAGCCGTGGCGCACGAAGAAGCGGGAGGCCTCGTGATAGCGCGCGCGGCCCAGCGCGGCGCGGCCGGCCGCGTCGACCGCCCGGCCGTGGTTGAGCACCAGCACCGGGGCCGGGTGCGGATTGGCGTCGTCGTCGAACACGGTGACGCGGATCGTCTGGGCGACGCGCCGGCCCTGCATGTCCTGCACCGAGACGGGCACGTCGAACTGGGTTTCGCGCAGCGTCGCATGCGCAGGAAGAAGGGCAGCCGCCAGCGGCAGGGCCAGCCATGCGCGCCGGAGGGCACTGGCAATCGTCCGCACCCATGCTCGCCCCCCGGGGCCGCGCCCGACCGGCGGGCGGCTGGTGCGAGAGGGATGGCGGTCGCGCGGATACATGGCTTCAGTTCTTCCAGCCGAGCAGGCCGTCGATGCCGTCGAAATCGCGGTCGCCAAGCAGGAGCGCACAGCCATGCTCCACGCACCAGGCGGCGACCATCAGGTCGATGGGGCTGCGCACGGTGATGCCGCGCTGGCGCTGCTGGCGGTAGATGTCGGCGGCACGCAGGGCCACGGCTTCGCCACCAGCCGTGGCGATGGGCAGCATGCGCAGGCGCTGGCGGGCCAGCCGCTGCTCCCGGTCATGCACGAAGCCGCGCAGCACCTCCATCAGCACCAGGTCGAGCAGCACCAGTTCGTTGGCGCTGTCGTCCAGCAGGGCGTCCAGGGCCTGGGTGCGCGGCGTCGTGCGGCCGCGGAAGTAGTCGATCCAGACGCTGGAGTCGACGGTGATCATGGCTTCGCGCGCTTCCTGGCGGAAGGCTTGGACGCGGCGGCGGCATAGGGGGCCGGCTGGTCCTGCACGGCCACGGACTCGGCCTCGAGCGTCGTCCAGTCCACGCTGGCGTCGACCGCCCAGGTGAGCTTGCCGCGCAGGGCGCGCAGGTCTTGATAGGCCTTGCGGCGCGCCAGAAGGCGCAGGCCCTCTTCCACCGCCTCCTTCTTGGTGCTGAAGCCGCCGGCCTTCATGGCGGCCTCCATCAGCGCGTCGTCGATCACGATGTTGGTCCGCATGGCAATCCCTGTGTGTATGAAAACAAAAAATCATACACATCGCGCCTCACATGCGGAACACGCCGAACTTCGGCTCGGGGATGGGCGCATGCCGCGCCGCGGCCAGGCCGAGCGCCAGCACGCGGCGGGTGTCGGCGGGGTCGATGATGCCGTCGTCCCACAGGCGGGCGGTGGCGTAGTAGGGGTGGCCCTGGTCCTCGTACTGCTGGCGGATCGGGGCCTTGAAGGCTTCTTCCTCGTCCTGGCTCCACTGGCCGCCGCGGGCCTCGATGCCGTCGCGCTTGACGGTGGCCAGCACGCTGGCGGCCTGCTCGCCGCCCATCACGCTGATGCGGGCGTTGGGCCACATCCAGAGGAAGCGCGGCGAGTAGGCCCGGCCGCACATGCCGTAATTGCCGGCGCCGAAGCTGCCGCCGATGATGACCGTGAACTTGGGCACGTTGACCGTGGCCACCGCCGTCACCATCTTGGCGCCGTGGCGGGCGATGCCCTCGTTCTCGTACTTGCGGCCCACCATGAAGCCGGTGATGTTCTGCAGGAACACGAGCGGGATCTTGCGCTGGCCGCACAGCTCGATGAAGTGCGCGCCCTTCTGCGCCGACTCCGAGAACAGGATGCCGTTGTTGGCCACGATGCCCACCGGCATGCCCTCGATGGCCGCGAAGCCGCAGACCAGCGTGGTGCCGAAGCGGGCCTTGAACTCGTGGAACTCGCTGCCGTCGACGATGCGGGCAATGATCTCGCGCACGTCGAAGGGCTTGCGCGTGTCGGTGGGGATGACGCCGTAGAGGTCTTCGGGGGGGTAGACAGGCTCTTCGAAGCTTGGCGAGCCTCCACCCGTTCGGGCTGAGCCTGTCGAAGCCGGGGCCGGCACTTCGACAGGCTCAGTGCGAACGGACTGGGGAACATTCAGGTTCCTCACCGCCTCCCGCGCCAGCGCCAGCGCATGCAGGTCGTTCTGCGCCAGGTGGTCGGCCACGCCCGACAGGCGGGTGTGCACGTCGCCGCCGCCCAGGTCCTCGGCCGACACCACCTCGCCCGTGGCGGCCTTCACCAGCGGCGGGCCGCCCAGGAAGATGGTGCCCTGCTCCTTGACGATGATCGACTCGTCGCTCATGGCCGGCACATAGGCGCCGCCCGCGGTGCACGAGCCCATCACCACCGCGATCTGCGCGATGCCGTCGGCGCTCATGTTGGCCTGGTTGTAGAAGATGCGGCCAAAGTGGTCGCGGTCGGGGAACACATCGTCCTGGTTCGGCAGGTTGGCGCCGCCCGAATCGACCAGGTAGATGCAGGGCAGCCGGTTCTGCGCCGCGATCTCCTGCGCGCGCAGGTGCTTCTTGACCGTCATCGGGTAGTAGGTGCCGCCCTTCACCGTGGCGTCGTTGCACACCACCATGCAGTCCACGCCGCTCACGCGGCCGATGCCGGCGATGAGGCCGGCGCCCGGCGCGTCGCCGTTGTACATGGCATGGGCCGCCAGCGGCGCGATCTCCAGGAAGGGCGAGCCCGGGTCCAGCAGCTGCTGCACCCGGTCGCGCGGCAGCAGCTTGCCGCGGGCCGTGTGCTTGGCGCGCGCGGCCTCGCCGCCGCCCTGCTCCACCCGCGCGAACTGGGCGCGCAGGTCGTCCACCAGCGAGCGCATGGCGACCGCGTTGGCCTGGAAGGCCTCGGATCTGGGATTGAGTTGGGAGACCAGTTTGCTCATGAATGTCCTTGGAGCCTGACGCGCGGCCGCGTGCCGCGCGAAGATGATGCGAACCCTCGGCGGCGGCGGCGGACACTGCGAGCCCGCCCCTCCCACCACCTCACAAAGTCCTTGAAGAAGAAAAACGAGTGCACACCGTCGAAACCGTCCTGCTGGTGCTGATGCTCGGCGCCCTCACCGGCATTGCTGCCCGCTACCTGCGTGCCATCCCGCTGCCGCTGATCCAGATCGCCCTGGGCGCCGCCCTCTCGTGGCCGCAGCACGGGCTGCACATCGCCTTCGATCCGGAGCTGTTTCTGCTGCTGTTCATCCCGCCGCTGCTGTTCGCGGACGGCTGGCGCATCCCCAAGCGGGAGTTCTTCGCGCTGCACCGGCCCATCCTCAAGCTGGCCTTCGGCCTGGTGGCCTTCACCGTGTTCGGCCTGGGCTCGCTGGTGCACTGGATGATCCCGGAGATGCCGCTGCCGGTGGCCTTCGCCCTGGCTGCGGTGGTTTCGCCCACCGACGCCGTGGCCGTCTCGGCCATCACGCGGCGCCTGGGCATGCCGGCCAAGACCATGCATGTGCTGGAGGGCGAATCGCTGCTGAACGATGCCTCGGGCCTGGTGGCGCTCAAGTTCGCCGTCGCGGCCACCGTCACCGGCCTGTTCTCGTGGGCACAGGCGACGCGCGAGTTCCTGTGGATCGCCCTGGGCGGCGTGGGCGCCGGCACGCTGATGGGCTGGGCCTTCGCGCATGCCCGCGCCGTCGTCACCCGCCGGCTGGGCGACGTGGCCGCCACGCAGATGGTGCTGCTGCTGGTGCTGCTGCCCTTCGCGGCCTACATCGTGGGCGAACGCATCGGCGTCTCGGGCATCCTGGCCGCGGTGGCGGCCGGCATCGCCACCAACTTCGCCGACCTGGAACGCGGCGAGTTCGTGGCCGAGCGCATGCAGGCCGAAGGCACCTGGACCATGATCGAGTCGGCCTTCAACGGCGCCATCTTCCTGCTGCTGGGGCTGCAGCTGCCCTCCATCCTTCGCACGGTGGACGAGAGCAGACACCATGGCGCCTGGACGCTGGTGGGCTACGTGTTCGTCATTTCGGCTGCGCTGCTGCTGCTGCGCTGGGTGTGGCTGCAGGTGGCGGTGCGCAGCAGCCTGCGCCGCGCGCATCAGGACGGGCGCATGGCCGAGCAGCCGTCCTGGCGCCTGACGCTCGCCACCACACTGGCCGGCATCCGCGGCGCGTTGACGCTGGCCGGCGCCCTCTCGATCCCGCTGATGATCAACGAGACGACGCCCTTCCCCTCGCGCGACCTGCTGGTCTTCCTGGCCACGGGCACCATCCTCGTGACGCTGCTGGTGGGCAGCATCGGCCTGCCGCTGGTGCTTCGCAATCTGCCCCAGCCAGCCGAAGCGCCCGAGGTGCGCGAGGAACGCGAGGCCCGGATCGCCGCCTGCCATGCCGCCATCGCCAGCCTGGTGCGCAGCCAGAAGGCGCTGGACGGCGTGGACGCCGACACCGCTGCCCAGCGCCAGGAGATGGTCGGCCGCATCACCCAGCAGTACCGGGTGCGGCTGGAGCTGCTGGACGACGACAGCACCACCGCCTCCACGCCGGAGACCCGTGCCGACGAGGCCGAGGCGGTGCGGGCGCGCAAGCAGGGCTTCGTGAACGAGCTGGCGCTGCGCCTGACCTGTCTGCAGGCCGAGCGGCATGCGCTGTATGCCGAGCGCCAGGCGCACCGCATCAACGACGCCTCGCTGCGCGAGCTGGTCGGTGAACTCGACATGGCCGAGGTGTCGCTGCGCAAGCGGCTGCGCGCCGCGCGCCAAGCCGCGGGCCTCGCGCCGCACGGCCCGGGCTCGCGCGACTGACGCTCGGGGCATCGCGGGCGCGCCTGCCGCCCTGCCTGCGACCGCCGACAGGCTCATGCAGTCTTCTCGGCCGTCAGGCCCAGTTCGTCGGCCATCTGGTCGCGGATGCGGTATTTCTGGATCTTGCCGGTCACCGTCATCGGGAAGGCCTCGACGAAGCGGATGTACTTCGGCACCTTGTAGTGGGCGATCTGGCCCTGGCAGAAGGCGCGGATGTCGGCCTCGGTGGGCTGCTGGCCGGGCTTGGGAATGATCCAGGCGCACAGCTCCTCGCCGTACCTGCGGTCGGGCAGGCCCACCACCTGCACGTCCTGCACCTGCGGATGGCGATACAGGAACTCCTCGATCTCGCGCGGGTAGATGTTCTCGCCGCCGCGGATCACCATGTCCTTGATGCGGCCGACGATGTTGACGTAGCCCTCGTCGTCCATGGTGGCCAGGTCGCCGGTGTGCATCCAGCCTTCGGTGTCGATGGCCTCGCGGGTCTTGGCCTCGTCGCCCCAGTAGCCGTGCATCACCGAGTAGCCGCGGGTGCACAGCTCGCCGGGCTGGCCGCGCGGCACGGTGGCGCCCGATTCGGGGTCGACGATCTTCACCTCCAGGTGCGGCTGCACCGTACCCACGGTGGAGACGCGCCGCTCCAGCGGCGTGTCGGTGCTGCTCTGGCAGCTCACCGGGCTGGTCTCGGTCATGCCGTAGGCGATGGTGATCTCGCCAAGGTGCATGCGGTCCACCACCCGCTTCATCACCTCGATGGGGCAGGCGGTGCCGGCCATGATGCCGGTGCGCAGGCTGGAGAGATCGAACTCGCCGAAGCGCGGATGGTCCAGCTCGGCGATGAACATGGTGGGCACGCCGTGCAGGCCCGTGCACCGTTCGGCCTGCACCGCTTCGAGCGTGAGCAGCGGGTCGAAGCCGTCGTTGGGATACACGATGGCGCTGCCGTGCGTCAGGCAGGCCAGGTTGCCCAGCACCATGCCGAAGCAGTGGTACATGGGCACGGGGATGCACAGCCGGTCCTCGGGGCCCAGCTTCATGCATTCGCCGATGAAGTAGCCGTTGTTGAGGATGTTGCGGTGCGTGAGCGTCGCGCCCTTGGGAAAGCCCGTGGTGCCGCTGGTGAACTGGATGTTGATGGGGTCGGTGGCCTTCAAGGTGGCCTGCACCTGGCCCACGCGCGGGTCGGCCGCGTCGCCGCTGGCCAGCAGCTGCGAGAAGCGCGCGGTGGCGATGTCCGGCCCGGCCTCGTCGGCAGCGCCGGGGGCGTCGATCCACCAGATGTTCTTGAGGTGGGGCAGCCGGGCCGCGCCCAGCTCGCGCAGCATGGCCAGGTACGCGCTGGTCTTGAAGCGCGGCATGGTCACCAGCGCCTTGCAGCCCACTTTGTTGAGCGCGTACTCGACCTCCGACGTGCGATAGGCCGGGTTGATGTTGACCAGCACCAGCCCCGCCTTGGCGGTGGCGATCTGCATTAGCACCCAGGCCAGGTTGTTGTGCGACCAGATGCCGATGCGCTCGCCCGGCTGCAGGCCGGCGCGCAGCAGGGCGCTGGCCAAGCGCGTCGCCTGCGCCTGCAGCTCGCCATACGACAGGCGCACGCCCTCGTGCCGGCTCACCAGCGCCAATGCATCGGGCTGGCGCGCGACCATGGCGTCGAAGAAGTCACCGATGGTCTGCTCGATCAGGGCGGGCTCGGTGGCGCCGCGGGCGTAGCTGTCGGTCATGTGCGCCTCCTCAGGCCGTTTCGGCGAACAGCTCGCGGCCGATGAGCATGCGGCGGATCTCGCTGGTGCCGGCGCCGATCTCGTAGAGCTTGGCGTCGCGCCACAGGCGCTCGACCGGGAAGTCCTTGGTGTAGCCCACGCCGCCCAGGGCCTGGATCGCCTCGCCGGCCATCCAGGTGGCCTTCTCGGCGGAGTACAGGATGGCGCCGGCCGCGTCCTTGCGGAAGGTGCGTGCATGGTCGGCCGTGTCGCAGGCGCGGCCCACGGCGTACACATAGGCACGGCAGGCCTGCCAGGTGCTGTACATGTCGGCGATCTTGCCCTGCATGAGCTGGAACTCGCCGATGCTCTGGCCGAACTGCTGCCGCTCGTGCACGAAGGGCAGCACCGCGTCCATGCAGGCGGCCATGATGCCCAGCGGGCCGCCGGAGAGCACGGCGCGCTCGTAGTCCAGGCCGCTCATCAGCACCTTGGCACCGTTGCCCTCGCCGCCCAGGACGTTCTCCTCGGGCACTTCGCAGTTGTCGAAAAACAGCGGGTAGGTGTTGCTGCCGCGCATGCCCAGCTTGTCGAGCTTGGTGCCGGCAGAAAAGCCCTTGAAGCCCTTCTCGACCAGGAAGGCCGTCATGCCGCGCGCGCCCATCTCGGGCTCGGTCTTGGCGTAGATGACCAGCGTGTCGGCATCGCCGCCGTTGGTGATCCACATCTTGCTGCCGTTGAGGACGTAGTAGCCGTCCTTCTTGTCGGCGCGCAGCTTCATGCTCACCACGTCGGAGCCGGCGTTGGGCTCACTCATGGCCAGGGCGCCCACATGCTCGCCGCTGACCAGCTTGGGCAGGTACTTTTTCTTCTGCGCCTCGCTGCCGTTGCGGTGGATCTGGTTGACGCACAGGTTGGAATGCGCGCCGTACGACAGGCCCACCGAGGCCGAGGCGCGCGACACCTCTTCCATGGCGACGATGTGGGCCAGGTAGCCCAGCTCGGTGCCGCCGAATTCCTCCTTCACGGTCATGCCGTGCAGGCCCAGGCTGCCGAGCTTGGCCCACAGGTCGCGGGGGAAGAGGTTCTCGCGGTCGATGTCCGCGGCGCGCGGCGTGATCTCGTGGGCGCAGAAATCGGCGATGGCCTCGCGCAGGGCGTCGAGGGTGTCGCCTAGGCCGAAGTCCAGGCCGGGCAGGCGTTGTGCGGACATGCGTCGTCTCCGTGGAAAGTGTGCGAAAGCCGGTTCAGCTTACGCCTGAGGGATTCGCATTTGGCGACACAATGGTTGCAAATCCCGCCATCGGCCGATGGCTCGGGTTATCCACTAGATGCCCTCTCCCCGCTTCCTCAGACCCCAGCGCGCGGCCACGCCGATGGCCTTCGTGCGAGCCATCGTGCAGGGCTATGCCCGCTACGGCGTGGACCCGGGCGCAGCCCTGCGCGCGGCACAGATCACGCCGCGCGAGTTGTGGCGGCCCGAGGCGCGCGTCACCGCGGCGCAGTTCGAGGCGCTCAACGAGCATGCGATGCAGGAGCTGGACGACGAGGCCCTGGGCTGGTTCAGCCGGCGCCTGCCCTGGGGCAGCCACGGCATGCTGTGCCGCGCCTCCATCACGGCGCCCGACCTGGGCGTGGCCATCAAGCGCTGGTGCCGCCACCACCGGCTGCTGGTGGACGACATCGCGCTGCGGCTGGAGGTGGAGGGCGAGGTGGCCTCGGTGTGGATCGAGGAGATGCGCCCGCTCGGCAGCTTCCGCGAGTTCTGCCTGGTCTCGAGCCTGCGCTTTCTGCATGGCTTTGCCAGCTGGGTCATCGACTCACGGCTGTGGCTGCAGGAGGCGCACTTCCCGTTCGAGGCGCCGCCGCATGCCGATGCGTACGGCCTGATGTTCAGCGGCCGGCTGCACTTCGGCGCGGCGCAGGCGGGCTTTCGCTTCGACGCGCGCTACCTGGCGCTGCCGCTATTGCGCGACGAGGCCGCCCTGCGCACCATGCTGCGCCGCGCCTTGCCGCTGACGGTGCTGCAGTACCGCCGAGACCGGCTGCTGGGCCAGCGCGTGCGCGAGGTGCTGCGCACGCATGGCGCGCAGGCCTCCACCGCCGAGGGGCTGGCCGCGCTGCTGCACATCTCCAGCCGCACCCTGCACCGGCAGCTGCTGGCCGAAGGGCTGAGCCTGCAGGGCCTGAAGGACGAGGTGCGCCGGCAGCAGGCCATCGAGCTGCTGCAGCGCACGGCGCGGCCGGTCAAGCAGGTGGCGCTGGCGGTGGGCTTTCGCAACGAGAAGAGCTTTTCGCGCGCCTTTCGCGAATGGACGGGGCAGAGCCCGGGGGCGTTTCGGGCCGCGGCGGCGCAGCAGGAGCCGAGCGGCTGATCGACTCAGTCGCCCGCAGGTGCCGCGTACACCAGCACCTTCAACGCCCGCTCGTCCGACACGTCCGCGAACGCCGCCGGATTGGCCACCCGCTCGACGAACTGCAGCGTCGGCGCCAGCTCGGGCATCTGGTCCTGCAGAAAGGCCACGCCCAGCTCCGGCGCATTGAGGCACAGCAGCGCATGCCCGCCCGGCGCCAGCAGCTCGGGCAGACGGCGCATCAGCCGCGCATAGTCCTTGGTCGCAACGAAGCTGCCCTTCTGATAGCTGGGCGGATCGACCACCACCAGGTCGTAGGGCCCGCCGCGCGTGACCTTGCCCCAGGTCTTGAACAGGTCGTGCGGCAGAAAGCTGGCGCCGCCCTCCACGCCGTTGAGCCGGTGGTTCTGCTGGCCGATGGCGATGGCCCCCGCGCTCATGTCCACATTGACCACGCGGCCCGCGCCCGCCTGCAGCGCCACCACCGAGAAGGCGCAGGTGTAGGCGAAGAGGTTGAGCACCGCCGCCCCCGGCCGCGCAGCCACATGCGCCCGCACCCAGCGCCGGCCCTCGGCCATGTCGACGAAGAGGCCGTGGTTCTGGCCGCGCAGCACATGCACGCGGTAGCGGGCGCCGTCCTCGGTCACCACATGCGGGTCGGGCACCGCGCCAACCATGAGCTGCGTTTCGCTGCGGCCCTCGTGCCGGCACTGGTAGACCCAGTTCAGCGGCTCGCCCGGCGCCACCTCGGCCCATCGCGCCTGCAGGGCGTCGCCGATGCGACCCAGGTCCTCATCGGCCAGCGGCTTGAAGCTGGTGAGCACGAAGACCGGTGGATAGGCGTCGAGCACCAGGTGCTCGCAGCCAGGGTGCAGGCCGCCGCGGCCGTGGAAGATGCGCCGCGCGTCAGGGGCGGGCGCCAAGGTATGGATGGCGTCGAGAAGTGCTTGCATGAGCCGGCGAGGTTGCCACGAAAACCCCGCCGCCCGGCCGAGGCCTCAGGCGGCGCCGGTCGTGCCCAGCGACGCGGGAACGGGCGGCGGCGCCTCGACGACCTTGCCGTCGCCGGCGTCCATGGCCATCCACGCCGCGAGGCCGCCCTCCAACACGCGCACGCGCGGCAGCCCTGCCGCCATCAGCACGCGCGCCGCCGCGATGGCCGACGCGTCGTCCGGGCAGTCGCAGAAGACCACCAGCTCGCGGCCATCCGCCAGGGGGCCGAGAGCATGCGGCAACTCGCGCAACGCGAAGCCGACGGCGCCGGGTATGACCCGCGGATCGATCGCCCGCACCTGCTCGCCCCGCATGTCGAGCACTGCCGGCGCGCGCCCCTGCGCCAGCGCGGTGCGAAGGGCATCGACGGTGATGGTCACGATGTCGTCGGCGTGGCGCGCCATCCGGCGCTGGTAGTAGCGCCAGAGCAGAAAGGCCAGCATCAGCGCACCGCCCACCACCGTGGCGGCCAGCCCGATGTCGGCCAGCACGGCCAGCACGTCGCGGATGGCGGCATGGAAGATCGCGCCGAGCAGCAGGTAGCCCAACGTCCAGACCAGCGCGCCTGCCGTCTCGTAGGCAAGGAAGCGGGCATTCGACATGCCCAGCGCGCCGGCCATGGGCGGTGCCACCACCGACACGCCCGGCACGTACTTGGCCGCGATCAGCGACAGCCCGCCCCAGCGCCCGAGGATCGATTCGCTGCGCGAGACGCAGGTATCGGCCGAGAGCGAGAGGCGGCACAGCAGGCGCATGACGGCGTAGCCCCAGCGGCGCCCCGCCAGGAACCACGCGCCATCGCCCAGCACGTTGCCCACCAGCGAGGCGATGACGATGCCCACGGCGTTGAGTGCCGTACCGCCCACCGCCAGGCCGCCCGCCGCCACCAGAAAAGGCACGGCCGGGACCGGCGCGCCCAGGCGCGCGGCCAGCGTCACCACGAAGACGACCGCGGGCCCCTGGGTCGCGAGCAGCGAAATGAGGTCGTTCATGACCGCCCCGCTATTCGGCCGTGCCGCCGGAGGCGGGGCGAGTTTCGGCGCGCGTGGCGGCCGAGCCGGTGAGGCTCAGGTCGGAGAAGTAGGCCAGGCCGTGGCCGTGCGTGTTGTCCGCGTCGGCCGAGACGACCACGGCCGCCACGCCGGGCGTTGCGCCCTTGGCCTCGCCGCCGAAGGCCCGCCGGTAATCGGCCAGCAGATTGCGTCGCTCGCTCACCCAGGCGCCGGGTTGCGCGGCGGCACCGGACTCCAGCACCACCATGTGCATGCGGTTGGTGAAGGCGTTGACCAGCATCTGGCCCTTGGCCTCCTTGGCGTCCCACACGTAGCACAGGGCTTCGCTGGGCACCTCTTCACCCGACACGCTGCGCGCCACGCCGAGGCGCGTGCGCTCCAGCAGCGGCAGGCGATCAGCCGGGAAGTCGAAGAACACGCACAGCTTGGCCGCACCGTCGTCGCCTGCGCGCGTGTGCAGGTCGGCACCGTCGACGAACTGGTCGACGCGCCAGCGCCAGCTCAGCACCGTCGACTCGGTCAACGGCACCTGCACGCGGTGCGACAGCAGGCCATAGGAGTCGTCGGCGTCCACCTTGAGCACACGGCGACCCGCCTCGGACACCACGTCGAAGCGGGTCGGCGTCTTGTTGGGCAGGGTGCTGAAGTGCCAGGGCGCGGGCGGCACGGCACCGGTTGCCGCCGAGAAGGGCGTCAGTGCATTCGCCTCGTCGGCCCGCGCCGGGGACGCGGCGAATGCCACGACCAACCCGGCCCCGACGAGCAGGAGAGCGCCGCGGCGGGCAGACACGAAGGCAGTGGCAATGTGCATGGAAGGACCCCGGCGGCGCGTTGGTGGCGGCGGCGCAGCCCGGAACGGGGTCGCGCGCGCAGGCAGGAGAGTGTGCCGCGCGAAGGCCCGTCGATAAATCCCCCAAAACGGATCCACTGCGTCTCGCTGGTGCAGACAATCCATCCGCCGCCAGCGAAGCAGGCAGGTCGCCAGGGGACGTGGCGACCTGTCACAGGCAGTCAAGCGTGCGAGGCTTCGCCCTCTCGCAAGGCCGCCTGCAGCGCGCGGGTGCCGCTGGCCAGTGCGGCCTCGTAGCTGTCGGCAGGCGACTCGCCCTCGCGCACGGTGCGCGTCGGCTGGCCATTGCCGTCGGTCTGCTGGAGCTTCCAGACGAAGGCGCCGGGTTGCGGCTCCTCCACGATGAGTTTGAGTGCAGGATGGGTCATGCGCGAACCGTGATCCTCGCGAAGGACGGCAGGTTGTCGGCCGCGTCCTACGCTGCTGTCGGTCGAATCAGCAACTGCGGCGGCGGGCGCCTGGCCCACCGCCGCGTGGCTTCAGCCCTTGGCCGGCTGAATGGGCACGTAGAACTCGCCGCCGCCCTCGCGGAACTCGCGCGACTTCTGGTCCATGCCCTGCGCGGCGTACTCGCGCACTTCCTGCGTGATCTTCATCGAGCAGAACTTGGGCCCGCACATCGAGCAGAAGTGCGCCACCTTGCTCGAATCCTTGGGCAGCGTCTCGTCGTGGAAGTCGCGGGCCGTGTCGGGGTCCAGGCCCAGGTTGAACTGGTCTTCCCAGCGGAACTCGAAGCGTGCCTTGGAAAGCGCGTCGTCGCGTGCCCGCGCGCCCGGGTGGCCCTTGGCCACGTCGGCGGCGTGGGCCGCGATCTTGTACGCAATGATCCCCTGCTTGACGTCGTCGCGGTCGGGCAGGCCCAAGTGCTCCTTGGGCGTCACGTAGCACAGCATGGCCGTGCCCATCCAGCCGATCATGGCCGCGCCGATGGCCGAGGCGATGTGGTCGTAGCCCGGGGCGATGTCGATGGTCAGCGGGCCCAGCGTGTAGAACGGCGCCTCGTGGCAGTGCTTGAGCTGCTCGTCCATGTTGGCCTGGATCATGTGCAGCGGCACGTGGCCGGGGCCTTCGATCATGGTCTGCACGTCGTGCTTCCAGGCGATCTGCGTCAGCTCGCCCAGCGTGCGCAGCTCGGCAAACTGCGCCTCGTCGTTGGCGTCGGCACCGCAGCCGGGGCGCAGGCCGTCGCCGAGCGAGAAGCTCACGTCGTAGGCCTTCATGATGTCGCAGATGTCCTCGAAGTGTTCGTAGAGGAAGCTCTCGCGGTGGTGCGCGATGCACCACTTGGCCATGATCGAGCCGCCGCGCGAGACGATGCCCGTCATGCGCTTTGCCGTCATCGGAATGAAGGGCAGCCGCAGCCCGGCGTGGATGGTGAAGTAGTCCACCCCCTGCTCCGCCTGCTCGATCAGCGTGTCGCGGAAGATGGCCCAGGTCAGGTCTTCGGCCACGCCGCCCACCTTTTCGAGCGCCTGGTAGATCGGCACCGTGCCGATGGGCACCGGCGAGTTGCGCACGATCCAGTCGCGCGTGGTGTGGATGTTCTTGCCGGTGCTCAGGTCCATCACGTTGTCGGCGCCCCAGCGGATGGCCCACACCAGCTTTTCCACCTCTTCCTCGATGCTGGAGGTGACGGCCGAGTTGCCGATGTTGGCGTTGATCTTGACCTTGAAGTTGCGGCCGATGGCCATCGGCTCGACCTCGGGGTGGTTGATGTTGGCCGGGATGATGGCGCGCCCGCGCGCCACCTCGTCGCGCACGAACTCGGGCGTGATGATCTTGGGGATGGCCGCGCCGAGTGGGTTGCCCGCCACGCGGCGTGCGCGCTCCTCGTCGGCCAGGTACTCGGCCATCCATTCGCGGCGGCCGTTCTCGCGCAGGGCCACGTACTCCATCTCGGGCGTGACGATGCCGCGGCGGGCGTAGTGCATCTGCGTGACGTTCAGGCCGCTCTTGGCGCGGCGCGGCTGGCGCTGCAAGGCTGCCGCTTCGGCGCGCAGCTGCGTGATGCGCTCGTGCTCCTGCGGGGCCTGCTGCTCGGCGTGCTTGGCGCCGTCGTCCAGCGCCTGGCGGATGCGGCCTTCGTAGCTTTCGGTGTCCCCGCGCTCGTCGATCCAGGCCGCGCGCAGGCCGGCCAGGCCGCGGCGCACGTCGATCTCGGCGTTGGGGTCGGTGTAGGGGCCGGAGGTGTCGTAGAGCGACACCGTCTCGCCATTGGTCAGGCGCACATCGCGCACCGGCACCTGCAGGTCGGGCCGGCTGCCGGCGATGCGGCCTTTGGTGGAAGCGGGAAAGGGCTCACGCGTCAGCGCGAGCAGATGGGCGAACTTGTCGGGGGCGTTCATGGGGCGGACTCTCCAAAGCACATGGGTGGATGGATGCCCCGCCATCGGCGCCAAGGGGATGCGGGTGGGCCCGGCCCCGCCGATGGATGCACGGACGGATGGACGGACACACGCGCCTTGGCGCTGCAGCTCTTCTTACGCTGGTACTAACCAGATCAAGTTCGCGGTTCCGGCGGTCAGGTCCGCCGTCTCAGCACGCCATACGTGCACCCCGGAGCGGGGGCGATTCTAGGCAGGCTTTGCGGCGCAGCCAATTCGTACGCAGAAAAAGCTAACTGGTTGGATCACCTCCAACACGGCAGGCGGTGAGAACTAGTTGTCCAAAGCCCGGACCCGATGTCTTGGCCAAAGGCTTCGCATGCGGAAGTCCACCTAAGCTTGTCGATCGCGGCGGTCGGACCGAGGCCCCGCTTCACTAAGAAGGCTCAGGGAGGACGATCCATGTCATACACCACGCTCACCGTGCAGAGCGCTGCCATTCCTCTGCACAACGGCACGCCTGCTCTGCATCCCGTCCGGCTTTCGGGGCAAGAAGGAGTCAACTCACTGTTCGAGTACGAGCTGTTGCTCAAGACACCCGACGCCTTGAACTTCAATCCCGGTTTGGCTGCGCAGTTCGATCTGGATGGCTTTATCGGTCGAGAACTGACGTGCCTCATCGAACTGGACGGGGCAGGCGAATTTGTTCCGGGCTCGGTCGGCCCCTCCACAAGCTACGTGGGTGCAGGCAGGCGCGAGATCAGCGGCTTGGTCACTCACGCAGACTTCTGGGGCGAAGAAGGACGGCACATCCAGTACAGGCTCACGCTGCGTCCCTGGCTTTATCTCGCCACGCTGACCACCGACTGCAAGATCTTCCAGAACAAGACTGTTGTAGAGATCCTGGACGAGCTGTTATCAGACTATCCGTACTCTCTGCACAAGCGGCTTTATGAGCGCTATCCGAAGCGGGACTTTCAGGTCCAGTACAACGAAACGGACTTTGCCTTCTTCGAGCGGCTCTGCCAGGAATGGGGCATCAACTTCCACTTCGAGCATGCGGAGGGCGTGCATCGTCTCGTGCTCAGCGATGGCAATGCCGCCTTCGACCGCAACGACAGTGAGGCCTACCACGTCGTCGAGTACCACGCACCAGGCTGGAAGGTCGATGCGGAGTACATCCACAGCTTCGTACCCACACACCAGCTGACGAGCGGACGCTACGTCACGAACGACTACGACTACACGCGTCCCAGGGCCGACCTCACGGCCAAGCGCCGCGACCCTCGGCCCACGGGCCAAGCCGACGGTGAGATCTATCAGTGGCACGAGGGGACGGCAGGCACTCATTTCGCCCAGCCTCGTGCAGGCACGCTCCAGGATACCGACCCCTTCGAGGAGGGACGTCTGCTGTCGCTGCTACGCATGCAGGCCCTGCGGACCCACGGAGCCCGCGCACGCGCCAGCGGCAACCTGCGAGGAATGCAGCCTGGCCACACCTTCATGCTGGCCAAGCATCCTCGCACCACCGCGAATGCCGAGTACATCATCCTGCAGACTCAGCTGTGCATCAGCGAGGTCGCGCAGGACAGCCAAGCCCAGGCTGCTGCAACACATCGGCATCAACGATGGGCTGTGGAAGTCGACCTGACCGTGCACCCCGTCCGTGAGCCACTGCGACCGCTCCACACCCGGGCGAAGCCCTTCACGCGCGGCCCCGCCACCGCATTGGTGGTCGGGCCAGAGAACAGCAATCTCTGGACCGACGAACTCGGCCGCATCAAGGTGCAATTCCTGTGGGATCGACTGGGGCGCAAGGACCAGCACAGCAGCTGCTGGCTGCGCGTCAGCTCTCCATGGGCGGGCAACCAGTTGGGCGCCATTCACATTCCCCGTGTCGGGCAAGAGGTGGTCGTCGACTTTCTCGGGGGCGACCCCGACCTGCCTATCTGCACCGGCCGTGTCCACAACCAGCTGAACTTGCCGCCTTGGCACTTGCCAGATCAGGCAGCACTTTCAGGGGTGCGGTCGAGGGAACTGAATCCGGAGGGCGGCAACAGTGCAAGCGGCCGCTCCAACCATCTGGTTCTGGACGACACCTACGGGGCCATCCAGGCTCAGATCAAAAGCGATCACCAGCACAGTCAACTGAGTCTTGGAAAGATCACCCGCATCGAAGACAACGCGGGAAGGAAGGATCCGCGCGGCGAAGGCTTCGAGCTTCGCACCGACGGCCCAGGCGCCATACGTGCCCAACAGGGCCTGCTCATCAGCACCGAGGGGCGGGAGCGCGCCGAGGGCCATATCAAGGACATGGCCGAGGCACTTTCCCGGCTCGACGTTGCGCAGCGCAGGCACGAGACGCTGGCAGGCGTTGCAACGCACCATGGTGTCCAGCCCAACCAAGAAGACCAGCACACGGTCGCAGAGGCTTTGGGGCAGCAACACCAGGCCTTGGCAGGCGCGGGCGCAGCCACTCAGTTTCCGGAGTTGAGCAGCCCGCATCTGGTGCTCTCCAGCCCCGCCGGCATTGAAGCAACCACGCACGGCTCTCTGCACCTGGCGTCGGAAGCCCACACGGCCATCACCGCAGGCGGCCATGCCAGCGTAGTGGCCAGCGGCAGCCTGCTGGCCAGTGCCGAGCAAGCGCTGCGGCTGTTCGCGAAGGAGCAGGGTGTTCGCGTCGTCGCAGGCGAAGGCGCCGTTCAGGTCCAGGCACAGGACGATCGGATTGAACTGATTGCCAAACGCGTGCTGGAACTCATCAGCGAGAGCGACTGGATCCGGATCAAGGCCGCCAAAGGCATTTCCCTCGAGGTCGACGGAACTCGCCTGGACATCGTGCCCGAAGGCTTCACCTTCAACACGCCCGGCAATCACCATGTGTGGGCCGCGGATGTCCAGAACTTCGGGCCCAAGACAGCCAAGACCATCCTGCCCAAACTTCCTGAGCGGGTCTGCATTCCCTGCCTCATGGCGGCGGCGCGCGCTGGCAGCGCGATTTCAACGCTATGAGCACCATGACGGATCCCATGCACAGATACATCCTGCTGGACGGCGCACTGGTGCACGGGCGGCTCAAGGCGTCATCTGCTTTTGCCACGCCGAGCGCCTTGTTCGAGCCGCTGATGCCACACGTCGAACAGCACCTCGCCGGCCCGCTGCTCATCTCGCAGACTCATGCGGCAGCAGACCCCAGAGTCCGTCAACAGGTGCTCGCATTGTTCGACGACTTCGGACACCGCCTGCACGTGGCGGAACTGGTCTCGGCTTTGCTGCTGCCCGACTTGGCAAGTCACCTTCGCCGCGCGGTCTGGTTCACGGACGACAGTGGTGAAAGCTACGGGCTGCGCATCGCGGACTGCCGCGTCATGGCCTATCTCCCGGGCATCCTCACGCCTGCGCAGTGGGCAGCGATCACTGCGCCCCTCGCCGAGTGGAAGATTCACGATCGGCAGGGAAAGCCGCGACTCCTGCCCCTGGACGCGGAGGCACAAGAGAACCAGGAGCCGCTTCAGAGTCTTCAACTGACCGCTGAACAGGTCGATCGCCTGATCGATCAAGGAGAGCCCGACGCCCTTCTTCTTCGGGTCGGCAGACCCGTGAGCGCCACTTCAAACCCACGGCATTCCGCAGACTTCGCCATCGCCGACGCGTGTGTTCGACATTGGCGTGGCGCTGGCAACGCGGATCGCAACGTTCTGCTGGAACTTGCACGCCTGGCTTTCGCGGCCGGCCTGGAAAGCAGCAGGAATGCCGCATGGATGAACCGTGCTTGGCAGCATGCGGTGGCGCGCCGGCGATGAGCGCCGTGGACCCTGGCCTGCAGGCAGTGAAGGGACATCGCATGACCTTGGCATCGCGCCTTGCCATCGCATTGACCGCCCTCGCTCTGGCCATGCTTGCCGCCGGATGCGCCAGCTCATCCGAGGACCTTTTTCCAGACAAGCGAACCATCGGCGTGCCCGTGGGGGGCGTCGGCCATTACGGCAGCGGAATCTTGGTGACGGAATTCATCATTGACGAGAAATTCCGTGCAGGCTATGTCGGGGGCTGGGGCGGCGGGGGCGCAGGGAACTGCTGTGTCCTGCTACCTCTCCACATCACCGAACCCATCCTAGTCACCGTGCGATGGAAGACCTCTCAGGACGGCCAGTACCGTCTTTTCGAGCACGAGGCCACTGTCCCCATCCACTTCGCCGTAGAGCCAGGCGGCAGCTCCGGGATGTACGTGCACTTCTTGCCAGGGCATCTCGTCCAAGTATGGGTCAGCCGCGCTTACCCCGAAAGTGCCCTGTATCCCGGTCCATCCTTCCCGAGAGGCCCTGCGCCGCCATACATCCCGTTGCCAGGAGAGAAGTCCATGCCCTCACAAGCCAAGCCCCGCTGACTCACGCCATTTCAGGGAGAGAAATATGAGTACCTACAAGTCCATCCTCGAGCCGGCGATCTTGCGGTATGCCAAGCCCCCGGCATTTCCTCTGGCGGCCTTCTGCGAGCAGATCATCAACATCGGCCTGTTCTTCGACGGCACCGACAGCGGGCTCGGCCCCCGAAAAGACGTGCACAAGAGATCGCCCGCCAAGACCTGGCTCCCGCCCAGCACGGTCGTCTGCACGGAGGCCGCATGAACGTGGCACAACGGCTGGCCCGGGCACTGGCCGCCATCGCCCTGGTCCTGCTCGCCGCCGGATGCGCCAGCTCCTCCGAGGACCTTTTTCCAGACAAGCGAACCATCGGCGTGCCCGTGGGGGGCGTCGGCCATTACGGCAGCGGAATCTTGGTGACGGAATTCATCATTGACGAGAAATTCCGTGCAGGCTACGTCGAGGGTTGGGGCGGCGGCGGTGCAGGCGACTGCTGCGTCCTGCTACCCCGGCACGTCACGAAACCCATTGTCATTACTGTCCGTTGGAAGACTTCCCACGACGGCCTAGAGAAACTCGCCGAGCACGAAGCTACCGTCCCAATCCACTTCGCCGTAGAGCCAGCCGACAGCTCCGGGATGTACGTGCATTTCTTGCCTGGTCATCACGTCGAGGTTTGGGTGAGTTGGCCGGGCCCACCCAGCTCCAAGTACCCCGGCCCAGCATTCCCGCGAGGCCCCGCACCGCCATACCTCCCACTACCAGGAGAGAAGCCAACCCCCTCGCAAGCCCAGCCCAACTGATTCACGACCACTTCAGGGAGAGCAACATGAGTACCTACAAGTCCATTCTCGAACCCGCCACCATGCGGTACGCCAAGCCCCCGGCGTTTCCTCAAGAGGCCTTCTGCGAACAGATCATCAACATCGGCCTGTTCTTCGACGGCATCGACGGCGGGCTCGGCCCCCGCAAAGACACGCACAAGAGCTCGGCCGCCAAGGCTTGGCTCCAGCCCAGCACGGTCGCCTGCACGGAGGCCGCATGAACTTCGCACGACGGGTGGCCCGGGCACTGGCCGCCATCGCCCTGGTCCTGCTCGCCGCCGGATGCGCCAGTTCCTCCGAGGACCTTTTCCCAGACAAGCGAACCATCGGCGTGCCCGTGGGTGCCGTAGGGCACTACGGAGATGGCATCGGTATCCCCAGGTTCTCCATTGACGACAAATTCCGTGGACCCGGAATCTTGGGCTGGGGCGGTGGCGGAGCGGGCGACTGCTGCGTCCTCCTCCCACGTCACGTTACCCGCCCCGTCGTTGTCACCGTCCGATGGCGGACCTATAGGGACGATGTCGAGGAACTTCTCGAGCACGAAGCCACTGTCCCCATTCACTTCGCTGTCGATCCCGGCGAAGGCGGCTCCGGCCTCTATGTCCACTTCATGCCGGGGCACAAGGTGGAGGTCTGGTACGCCGGCCCCACGCCAGCGAGCAGCCGGTACCCCGGTCCCGCCTTCCCACGAGGCCCGGCCCCCCCCTACAACTCACTACCCAGCGAAAAGCCCTCACCTCAAAACAGTAACGCCAACTGACCGACGACCAAATCAGGGAGAAAGAAATGAGTACCTACAAGTCCATCCTCGATCCGGCGACCATGCGCTACGCCAAGCCCTTGGCATTTCCTCAGGCAGCCTTTTGCGAGCAGATCATCAACATCGGCCTGTTCTTCGACGGCACCGACAACAACCACAGCTTCCATCCATCTGCACTAGATACGAACGTGTGGAAGTTGTCCCTTGCGTATCGCAACGAGCCGGTCAACGGTTTTTACCGCTACTACATCTCAGGGGTGGGTACGCCCTTCACCGAAATCGGTCAGAAGGTGGCCGATGCAATGGGTGGGCCATTTGGTGCGGGTGGTGAGGCAAGAATCGTCTACGGATTGCTCCAGGTGTTCAACGCCGTGCATCAAACGGTCAACGGCCAAGAAGCGCGATTTGAAGCACCCTCGCTGGCCGCCCTCTGCTCCGAAAACCGAACTCCCGATACCAGCGCAAGCGACACCAGCGTCCCACCACCCCGCCTGACGCCCGAGCAGAAGATCCTCGATCAGCTCGGTCTGCCCTGCGGCCTCGTCGGCGCCAGCGACCGCAGCTTCCTGGGTGCCTCCATCGCCGGCGAGCGACGTAAGTTCTTCTCTCGCGTCTCCGGTGAACTGCGTCAGCAGATCGCGCAGCGCGACACGCGCCCACGACCCAAGGCCATCTATCTGGATGTCTTCGGCTTCTCCCGCGGCGCGGCGCAGGCCCGCGTCTTCGTCTCGTGGCTGCACCAGTACCTGATGGTCGGGGGCGAACTCTTCGGCGTACCCGCCTATGTGCGCATGCTCGGCATCTTCGACACCGTCGCCTCCGTCGGCGTGACCGATGCTCTGGGTTCGGATGGCCACAACGCCTGGGCCACGGCGGAGGACCTACGCATCCACCCCGGCGTGCGCAATTGCCTGCATCACGTGGCCTTGCACGAGTTGCGAATGAACTTCCCGTCGGACAGCGTGGCACAGGGCGATGGACTGCCCACCAACTGCGAAGAGCACCACTGCCCCGGCGTCCACAGCGACATTGGTGGCGGCTATGCCGCGGGGGAGCAGGGCAAGGGAATTCGGATCAAGAAAGTGCGCGGGCAGTTCGGAGATTTTCTCGACGAGCCTGAGTTGGCCGACGATCTGCGCCTGTCGAATCTGACGCTGAAGCATATGTATGACGCTGCCGTTCAGGCTTGCGAGGGGCACATTTTCGTGCCGTGGATCGCGCTTGACAGTCCAGCTGCGGAGCGTCTCATGCTGCCTAGCGAGTTCGGCCTCGTCGGCCACGACTTGGTCCGCAAGGCGGTAGAGAGGTACTTCACTGCTTGCGGTGTCCCCGCCGGCCTCGACACACGCGAAGCACTGCGCCAACACGGCCAGCGCTACCTGGCATGGCGCTATGCGGTCACCCTGCGGCCCGGCTTCGAGAAGCTGCCCAGCGTGGATCGAAGCTCCCGCTTCGATCCACAGGGGAAAGAGTTCTATTTGCTGGGTCAGCAGATCTTCAAGCAGCAGATCGATCTGCTTGACCGTCCGCCCGGACCGATCGACATGATGGGCAACCGCGAGGTGATGCGCAACTTTCACTCCAAGGCCTTGGACATCTACAAGGACATCAAGAAGATTCCCGTTCCGTACGAACTGGGTGAGTTCTTCGACGATTGGGTGCACGATTCCTATGCCGGCTTCATCGGCAAGTTCAGGGAAGCGGGCGTCAACTGGGTCAAGACCACGAAGGGCAACTTGGTGCACATCATGGCGGAGGGCCAACGCTACATGCGGTGGCGGCAGATCTACCAGGGAAGCAACCTGGGGCTCAATGCGCAGCTCCAGCGCGCTGCTCAAGAAGGAGCACTTGCATGAGCCCCGCATGGGAGGAATCCGACGACTTCGTGATCCGCGCGGGCGACGTCAAGCCCGGCGAGCCGCCGCGGGTGTACATCACCCGGTTCGGCGTGGTGGTGAATGACGAGAACGGCGTTGCCCTGCATGCGCACGATGGCAGCGTGACCCGCATTCACTCTGATGGCACGCATGTGATCGAAAACCCGGCATTCCGTCGCATTGCCATTGAAGATGCCCGTACCTTGAGCGGCTTCGTGGTTCGGCAGGTGTTCGACACCACTTCGCACACCCTTGAGTTCGTGGGCGGCGGCCGCTTCGCCTACCTGATGGATGCGACTGGCCGCATGCTCGAGGTCACCACGCATCGGGTAGAGGCTGTGCAGGACAACGACGGCGTATTGCTGTTGAAGGGCACGTCGCCGGGTAGGGCCGACCCTGGGCACGGTGATGCGTGATTCCAGAGGCCGGCGCGTGGTCCGCCTGGGTGACCCCACCGACCACGGGGGCGAAGTGCTGACGGCTCTCCAATTGATCGTGCACGGCAAGCCGGCGACCGGCGAAGGATGCGTTGCATGCTGCCCGCGCTGTGGCGGGCTCTTCAGGATCGTGCCGACACATACCGAGCGGCGGCATCATGGAAAGGTCGTCGCCTTCGAGGGCGACCTGACCGAATGCGGCGCCCGGCTGATCGCAACCTTGCCCGCGCGGTAGTTAGGCGGGGCGTCTAGCGTCCCCAGGAGCGCTCTCGCGCCACTGACGCCTGGGCATGCGGCTCGCCACGTGCTCATTCACGATTGCAATGGGCGCCCGCAGCCGAGTCAGTCACTGCAGGTCGCGGCGATAGCCTGTCCGGATCTCCGTCGCGGGCAGCTCTCCCGGCAGGTGCAGCCGGCGCAAGCCGCTCACCTGACTGCCCACAACCTGCGACAGCACGGCGATGCCGATGCCGTGGGGCCACATGCGCGCCTGCACGTTGCGGTTGGTGGATGCCAGTAGCGATCTGGCGTTAGGGAAGCGGGTCTTCAGCCACGCGATGTCCGGGGGCAGGCCGGTGAGGTGTCGCGCGTGATAAGCCGAAAGCCGGGGCCGAAATGAACCGGCATCGTGCAGCACTCCAGTCGTCGCTTAGAGCCCACGTCGCGGCTGAACGCGGGCGAGGCGTCCTCCGGGTAACTGCTGAACCTACACGTCTTCTTCCCCCCTAGCATCCCCAAATCGCTCACATATTAGTGATCTGCCACCCGAGCGACGCCCCAGGCAGTCACGACTCAGGAGACAGACATGAAGCTATTTCGTTGCGTCCTCGCGGTCGCGCTGTCCGTGGTCGCGGGGGCCAGCCTGGCCCAGGAGGCCTATCCGTCCAAGCCGGTGCGCATCCTTATTCCCTACGCCCCGGGCGGCGGCGTGGATGCCGCGGCCCGACTCGTGGCCCAGTCCCTCGGTACGGCCATGGGCCAGAACTTCGTCGTCGAGTCCAAGCCCGGCGGCAACACCGTGATCGCGGCCGAGGCCGTGGCGCGCGCGGCGCCGGACGGCTACACGCTGCTGCTGACGGGCGGCTCCACCATGACGCTGCTGCCGCTCACGCAGGCCAAACTGCCCTTCGTGCCGCTCAACGACTTCGCGCCGGTGGGCCAGGTGTCGCGCCTGCCCTACTTCCTCGCGGTCTCGGCCACCCAGCCCTACAAGTCCGCAAAGGACCTGCTCGCCGACCCGAAGGTGCGGGACGGCTCGCTGGCCTATGCGAGCAACGGCATCGGCTCGATGGCGCACATCGGCACCGAGGCGCTAATCCAGCGCGCGGGCGCCAAGATGATCCACGTGCCCTACAACGGCTTCACGCCCGCCATCGCCGATCTGGTGACGGGGCGGACCGTGATGGTGATGGCCGACCTGGCGCCGCTCAATGCGCAGATCCAGGACGGCAAGCTGCGTCCGCTGGCCGTCGCGTCCGAGAAGCGCTCGCCCTTCCTGCCGGATGTGCCGACGCTGGCCGAGGCCGGCTTCCCGGGCACCGAGTTCGAGGTGTGGCTCGCGCTCTACGCACCGGCCAAGACGCCGCGCGCCGTGCTCGACAAGCTCTCGGCCGAGTTGAACAAGGTGCTTGCCAACACCGCCACGCGCGAGGCCTTCGTGCGCCTGGGCCACGAGGCCGACTACGCCGCGCCCGATGCCGTGCGCCAACGCATCCAGGCCGAGCAGAGTGCCTTTGCCCCGGCCGTGCGCGCCGCTGGCCTGGCCGCGCAGAACAACTGAACCCGCCCTCATGGAACTCCAACGCTCCCCCGACGACAACACCCCCACCCACACGGCGTCGCACCATCTGCTGCAGGCCCTGCTGGACCATGGCGTCGAATACCTGTTCTGTAACCTGGGGACGGACCACGCGCCGCTCATCGAAGAGATGGCCCGGTGGCGGGAGCAAGGGCGGGCGTTGCCCCAAGTGGTGCTCTGTCCGCACGAGAACACGGCCCTGCACATGGCGGGCGGCTACGCCATCGCCACCGGCCGCGGCCAGGCGGTGCTGGTGCATGTGGATGCCGGCACGGCCAACTCGGCCATGGCCATGCACAACCTGTTTCGCGCGCGCGTACCGGTGCTGCTGATGGCCGGCCGCGCGCCCGCCACCACCTTCAACCAGGTGGAGGGCGGGCGCGACACCTATGTGCACTTCGTGCAGGAGCCCTTCGACCAGGCCAGCGTGGTGCGCCCCTACGTCAAGTGGGAGTACACGCTGCCCTGGCCGTCGATGGCCGCCGAGGTCATCGCCCGCGCCCACTCGGTGATGCAGAGCGATCCGCCGGGGCCCGTGTACCTGATGCTGCCGCGCGAGACACTGGCCGCGCCCTGCCCGCCGCAGGAGCTGCATCCCTTTCCCGCGGCCAGCCATCGGCCCGTCAAGGCCGGCGGCGCGCATCCGGCGCCGATCCAGCAGATCGCGGAAAAGCTCGTGGCCAGCGAAGACCCGCTGCTCGTCACCGCCTATGCCGGGCGCAACCTGCGCACGCCCCAACGGGTGGAAGAGCTGGCCATGCTCACCGGCATGCGCGTGTGCGAGTTCAACAGCGTGCACCTGAACATCCGCCGCGACAGCCCCTGCTTTGCCGGCTACCTGCCCGGCCCCTTCGCCGAGAAGGCCGACGTCGGCCTGATGCTGGACGTCGACGTGCCCTGGGTGCCCAGGACCACGCGCGTCAACCCGAACGCCTGGTGGGCGCAGATGGACCTCGACGCCATCAAGCGCGACATGCCGATGTGGGGCTTCGCCACGCAGGCCCGCATCGAGGGCGACAGCGAGGTCCTGCTCGGCCAGCTCATCGAGGCCGTGAAGGCGCTGGCGACACCGGCCTTCGAGGCACGGGCGGCCGAGCGGCTGAAGAAGCTCGAATGCGAACATGCCGCGCGCCAGCGTCGGATCGAGGCCGCCGCCGAGGCGCCTGGCGAGCCCGGCGCCATCAACCCGGCGTACCTGTGCGCCGCCATCCACCGGGCGCTGGACAGCCGCGACACCGTGCTCAACGAAGGCATCCGCAACACGCTCACGGTGTTCGACCAGCTGCCGCGCAACGAACCGGGCACGCTGCTGGGCCTGCCGGGCGGCGGCCTGGGCTTTTCGGCCGGAACGGCATTGGGCGTGAAGCTGGCGCGGCCCGATACGCGCGTGGTGCATTTCGTGGGCGACGGCACCTTCTACTTCAGCAATGCCACCTCCACCCTGGCGGTGGCGCGGGAGTACGGCGTGCCGATCTTCACCGTCGTGCTCGACAACGGCGGCTGGTCGGCGGTGAAGGAAGCCACGCTGCGCATGTACCCCAAGGGCCGGGCCTTTGCCACCAACGACTATGCGTCGGTGCTGCCCACCGGCATGGACTTCGCGGGCGTGGCCGAAGCCGCCGGTGCCCATGGCGAGCGGCTGGTCGACCCGGCCGATGCGGAGGCGGCCATCGCGCGCTGCATCCGCGCGCTGGACGAAGGCCGCAGCGCCTTGCTGCACGCGCGCATCGCGCCGCTCTGAGGGGCGCTGGACAAGGGGGCTCCATTACCATCCGGGCGACTCGCAGACCGCCCCATCGGGCGGCCGTCCGACCGAAGCCGCATCTTGACGAACAAGCCCGCCGCGCGCAGCAACCCGCGTCGATCTCCCGCCCCCCGCACAAGCCCCGCGCAGCCCCGGCGGAACCTTCCCTTGCTGCTGCTGCAGGTGCGCGCCGCCATCATTGGCCGCTTCCGCCACGTGCTCAAGAAGACGGGGCTGACGGAGCAGCAGTTCCGCATCCTTCGCGCGCTCCATGTGCGGGGCACGCTGGAGCCGCGGGAGCTCTGTGCCATCTGCCACATCTCCAGCCCCAGCCTGAGCGGCGTGCTCGCACGGATGGACACCATGGGACTGGTGCAGCGCGAGCGGCACCCGGACGACCAGCGCCGGCAGCATGTGTCGCTCTCGCCCCGCGCCAACCAGATGTTCGCGGACGTGAGCGAGGACATGGAGGCCGTCTACCAGGAACTCGAAGCGGTTCTGGGCCCGGCCTTCGTGGACCAGATGTACGCCATGTGCGACACGGTGCTCGAGGTGCTCAACCCGTCCGGAGAGCAGACCCCCGTCGAGGACGACGGCCTCTGAACACGGTGCCGGCCTGCGCGCGCCAGCCTCGGCACGCGGCCCGCCGGGGCTGCCGCGCGCAGGCCGGCGTCAGGCCGCGGCTTCCGCCAGGTCCAACTGCCGCTTCGCCGCGATGGACTTGCGCACCGTGCTCCAGATGGTCCACGCCAGCATCACCGCCGTCGCGGCCAGCAGCCCGCCGCTGATGGGCCGCTCGATGAAGACCATCGGGTCGCCGCGCGAGATCAGCAGCGTGCGCCGCAGGTTCTCTTCGAGCATGGGGCCGAGGATGTAGCCCAGCAGCAGAGGCGCCGGCTCGAACTTCAGCACCATGAGGGCATAGCCCACCACGCCCAGCACGGCCACCATGTAGATGTCGAACTCGTTGTTGTTGACGCTGTAGACCCCCAGCGCCACGAAGACGAGGATGGCCGGGTACATCCAGGCAAAGGGAATGCGCAGCAGTGCGACCCAGATGCCGATGGTGGGCAGGTTCAGGATCACCAGCATGATGTTGCCCAGGGCGAAGCTCACGACCAGGCCCCAGAACAGCGCCGGCTGTTCGCTGATCAGCATCGGTCCGGGCTGGATGCCGTGGATGATGAGCGCTCCCAGCATCACCGCCATGACCGCATCGCCAGGAATGCCCAGTGACAGCGAGGGCACGAAGGCGGTCTGCGCGGCGGCGTTGTTGGCCGACTCCGGCGCGCTGATGCCGGCGATGGCCCCCTTGCCGAAGGCCTTGGGGTCGCGGCCGACGCGCTTCTCGATCGCATAGGACATGAAGGCTGCGATCGACGGGCCCACGCCCGGCAGGGCGCCCAGCGCACCGCCAAGGGCGGAGCCCCGCAGCATGGGCGCGACGCTCTCGCGGAACTCTGCGCGGGACGGCATCATGGACCGCATCGACACCGGTTCGGGCTTGCGTTCCATGTCCGGCGAGTTGATGCAGCGCACCACCTCGGCCACCCCGAACAGGCCCATGGCCAGCGCGACGAGGTTGATGCCGTCGGTCAGTTCGATGATGCCGAAGTCGAAGCGCGCGACGCCTGAGTTGACGTCGGTGCCGATCATGCCAAGCAGCAGCCCCAGCACCACCATGGCCAGGCCCTTGGCCGCAGAGCCGATGCTCATGGACGAGGCGGCGACCAGGCCGAGCACCATCATCGAGAAGAACTCGGCCGGGCCGAACTTCAGCCCGATCTCGGCAATGGCCGGAGAAAAGAGCACCAGCAGCACCAGGCCCGTCATCGCGCCGACGAGCGAGGCGATGGTGGTGATGAACAAGGCCAGGCCCGCCCGCCCCTTCTGCGCCATGGGGTAGCCATCGAGGCACGTCACGGCCGACGACGGCGTGCCCGGCAGGTTCAGCAGGATGGCGGCCGTGGAGCCGCCGTACTGCGCGCCGTAGTACACGCCCGCCAGCATGATGATCGCCGCGGTCGGCTGGATGTGGTACGTGATGGGCAGCAGCAGCGAGATGGCCGCCAGGGCACCGATGCCCGGCAGCACGCCGACGACGGTGCCCAGCAGGACGCCGAAGAAGCAATAGGCCAGGGTCATCGGCTCCATCGCCACCTGGAGCCCGAGAAGAAGGTTGTTCGCCAGATCCATGGTCTTGCCTACCAGGGCCAGGTGGGGACGGTCATCTGCAGGCCGACCACGAAGATGAGCACGGTCAGAACCGCCACGGCCACGGAGACCAGCAACTTCTGCCGCATCGGGATGCGCGCCGGGATCAGCGCCACCATCGACGTGGCCACCGAGGCCACCACCACGCCCGCGGGCCGCAGCAGCGCCGCGAACAGCACGATGCTGGCCGTGGCGGTGGCCAGGTTGCGCCACTGCACCTTGATAGGCGCGCCCTGCCGCCACCACGCCGGCAACGCCACCAGCAGGCCCAGCAGGGCGAGCAGCCAGCCCAGGACGATGGGGAAGTAGCCAGGGCCCATGCGGCCGGCGGTGCCCATGGTGTAGCGGCTGGCATACAGGCCGAAAAATACGCCGATGACGACCAGCGCGATGCCGCCGACCAGGTCGTGCGTGTCTCTGTGTTTCATGGATTCCTTCGTTGCTTCGGCACCGCAAAAAACCACGCAGTGCCGCCACCATGGGGTGTGTCGAAGGATGGTAGGGCGCAGCTTTCGCGCCGTACGTGAACGTCACATTGCCGTTCGGCAAGCTTTGGCAGGCCGGGTCAGAGGCTTCAGGCGGGGTGCTCGTTCAGGCCCGGCCCGGGCGCCGCATCATCCCGGCAAGCGCCCTGCGCGCGGCTCCATCACCACGCCCAGCGTCTCGCGCAGGCGGCGGATGCGGCGCTCGTTCTTCAATGTGCGGCGTCCCCGCCCATAGATCGACGCCTTGAGCACCAGCCGCAGCTGCTCGCGCTGCAGCCGGCGCTTGAGTCGCATCGCGCGGCGGCCGTGTTCGCGGCCGACGGCACGGCGCGCGCGCAGGCGCTCCAGCGGATCGCCCAGGCGCTCGCGCTCGTCGTCGGCCAGCAGGTCGCGTTCGGGCACCAGCGCCTCGGCCTGGGCATGCAGGTAGGCCCCCGTCTCGCGCGTGGCGGCGCGCCAGATCAGCGCGGCGGCCAGCAGCAGCGGCAGGCCCTTGGTCACCATCAACAGGCTCACGCCCAGGTCGTTGTTGGGGAACCAGCGTTCGAGCCAGGGCGAGTTCCAGACGAAGTGCATGCCCCACGCCAAGCCGAAGCAGGCCAGGGCCACGCCGATGCGCACCGGCCGGCTGCGCTCCTTGTGGCGCATGTACCAGGCCACGCCGTAGGCGGCCACGGCACTGAAGGCGGCATGCGTCCACAGGCCCGACAGCACGCCGCGGCTGAGCAGGTTCCACAGCACCGGGTAGACCTGGTTTTCCTGCGGGAAATTGATGGCCGCGCGCACGGTGTACGCCAGGTTCTCCATCACCTGGAAGCCGAGCCCCGCCATGGCGCCGACGATGAGCACCGACAGTTCGGTACGGAACTGCCGGCGCGCCATCTGCACCAGCAGCAGCACGCCGGCCAGCTTGAGGAATTCCTCGGTGATGGGCCCCGCCAGGGCCGGACCCCAGGTGGCTGCGAACTCGGGCGAGACCTGCTTGGCCGCAATGCTCTGGATGGCGCGATTGGCCGGCGCCGCGAGCGTGGGTGCGGCCAGCCCGCCCCAGGCAAAGGCCAGGCCGTAGGCCGCGGGCCGGTGCTGCGCCAGCAGGTCCATGGCGCCGAAGACCGCCATGAAGAGCCGCGCATACAGCGCCCACGCGAACAGGGCCAGGACCGCCGCGATGGGCACCACCCGCAGGCCGGCCAGGTAGAGCTGGCCCATGGACCACAGCCCCAGCAGCAGCAGCGCGACCATCAGCCAGAAGGCGGCCCGCCGCGGCTGGAAGAAGGGCTCCTCGGCCTCGAAGGCGCTCAGGCGCGCCAGGGCCGACGGCTCGGCAGGCGTTGCGGGCACAGGCGACGCGGGCACGACCACGGGGTTCATGCCGCCCCCAGGTCCATCGAGGCCAGCATGTCCTGCGCCTCGGTCAGGGCCTGCGCGGCGGCGTCGGGGTCCTGGTTGGGGCCGTAGAAGTCGACCGTGACGACCGTCGAGCGGGTGCCGTCGATCACCAGCCAGAGCCGGCCGCTGGTGCGCGCGCCGTAGTAGGCGAAGGTGGTGCCCTGCAGGCCCCAGTCGGTGAAGAAGCCCGACGGCTCGCCTTCGACACGCAGGCGGTAGCCCCGCTCCAGCAGCCGCTGTTCGCGCCGCAGCAGGCCGTCGGCATCGCCGTGCCAGGTGGCCGTCTGCACCGAGAAGCTGTGGCCGCTCTTGACCAGCACCAGCGACTGGCCGGGGCGCGAGCGGGCCACGTCCATCTGCCAGCCGGGGGCGGGCACGAAGCGGGCGGGGCCAAGGGTCAGCGGCTGACCCTGGGCCACGGCCCGCGCGCCGGGCGTGAGCCGGTCCCACAGCTGCAGCCCGCCCACGTACAGCACGATGGCGCCCGCCAGGGCCAGGGTGGCGGGCCAGGTCGGCTGGCGGGGACGGGCAGCGGCAGGCATGCCGGCGATGCTGCCATGGTCCGTTGTCGCGGCGCTGACCGTGGGCGGCGATGTCATGTCGGCGGGCGAGCAACGCGCATGCCAGCGGCCGGGCGGGGCCATGCGGTGCGAGGGCCATTCGGAGCGGCCGGGCGGGCGTTGATTGAGCCTCCGGCTTCGCCTGCGGTGCGAGCGCCCTTCGGAGCGGCCGGGCGGGCGCTCATTGCTTCTCCGTCTCCAGGTGCGCGTCGCAGCCCTTGCCCGCGGCGATGTAGCGACGGGCCAGCCGCGCGAGCAGCGGCGCGGCACGGCGCAGCGGGCCGGGCAGCCAGCGATCGGGCTGCACGATCAGGCCGCAGCGGTACACCTGCGCATCCGCCTCCCACACCAGCGCCGCGCAGGCGCCCTGCGTGCGACGGCTCGCCACGATGCCGAGCGGACAGGGCGCATGCGCACAGCACACGCCGCAGCCGTTGCACGGCGCGCCATGGGCCGGCTTGTCCGGAGCCTCGGGCTGCAGGTGGATGACGCGGTGCGGTCGGGAATCGCCCATGGTGGCCAGGGATCAGGGCGCGCGCAATGGCGGGACGGACGGCAGCGGACAGGCGCCGGTCGCTCAGCGGCCGGACCAGCCGGCCAGCAGCGCCGGCAGACGGGCCATGTCCTCGAAGGTCGTCGCGGCGCCCACCGACAGCAGGGCCTGGCTGCCGCTGTGGCCCGGGCCGCCCGGGCTGTAGCCGAAGACGGTCGCGCCCGCGGCCACGCCGGCGGTGGCGCCGGTCACGGTGTCTTCGACCACGGCGCAGCGGCTGGCCGGCACGCCCAGCGCCTCGGCCGCGGCCAGGTAGACATCGGGATGCGGCTTGCTGCGCGGCGTCTCGTGGCCGCTGAAGATGCGGCCCTCGAACAACTCCAGCAGGCCCACCTTGGCCAGTTGCAGTTCGACCTTGCGCCGGTCGGCGCCCGAGGCGCAGGCGATGCGGCCGTCGAGCCGCCGGTGCAGTTCGCGAACGGCCTCGACGGCGCCGGCAATGGCGACAAGCTCGCGCTCCAGCGCCTCGTTGCGGCGCGCCCAGAAGCGGTCGAGCCAGGCGCGGTCGATGCGCACGCCGGTCTCCTGGAAGATGCGCTCGGCCTCGTCCTTGACCGCCTTGCCGATGAAGACCTGCATCGCCTCTTCCTCGGTGATGGCCCAGCCCAGTTCATGGAGCATGGCCACCAGCACGCGGTGCGTGATCGGCTCGGAGTCGACCAGGACGCCGTCGCAATCGAAGAGGACGGCGTCGAAGGGGAAGGCGGAGGCGGCAGAGGACATGCGGGCGCGGACGGGAATGAGGACGAGGGACAGCCGGCGAGCATAGCCGGCGCCCTGTGTCGTCGCCCTTCCGGGGCGCAGCGCCCCTGATGCCCGCTCAGGCCTGCCTGGGCACCTCGCGCTGCGGCGGCCCGTCGTAGGTGGGCTGGTACTGCCGCGGGATCGGCCCCTTGATGCGCACGTCCTGCGAGGTCTGCTCCCACGCATGCGCCAGCACGCCCACCGAGCGCGACAGGCAGAACAGCCCGCGCGCGAGCGGCGCCGGAAAGCCCAGCTCCGCATAGATGACGGCGGTGGCACCGTCGATGTTCATCGGGATGGGCTTGCCCTTGGCCGCCGTCAGGCGCGCCTCCACCGCGCGGCCGATGCGGGCGAAGCGCCCGTTCACCTCGCCGGCCGCCGCGGCCTCGTCCACCAGCGCCAGCAGGGGCGCCGAGCGCGGGTCCACCGGATGGAAGCGGTGGCCGAAGCCCGCCACCACCTTGCCCCGCGCGGCGATGAAGGCGTCCAGGCCCTCCTGCACGGCGCGGTCCTCGTCGGCACCGGCGTCCATGCGGGCGGCGATGTCCTCGTACAGCTCCACCGCCTGCTCGCCCGCGCCGCCGTGCACGTCGCCCAGCACGTTCACGGCCGAGGCCATGGCGCTGTTCAGGCCCACGCCGCAGGTGGCGGCCATGCGCGCAATGGCGATGCTGGGCGCCTGCGGGCCGTGGTCCACGGCAGCCATCAGCGCGGCCTCCAGCAGCGCGGCCTGGCCGGGCGTGGGCAGGTCGCCGCGGGTCATCAGCCAGATCATCTGGGCCAGGCTCACGCGCTCGCGGATCAGGTCCTGGATGGGGTAGCCGCGGTAGCGGATCACACCGGGCGACATGTCGATGATCGAGGTGCGCCACCAGTCCTCGGTGGTGCGGCGGGCGTCGGGGGCGGGCTTGGCGCCGGGGGCGGAAGCGCCAGCCGGCAGGTGTGCGGGATCGGTCATACGGCCTCGTCCTGTTGCAGTTGTGCGATCTCCTCGGCCGAGTAGCCGAGGCCGGCCAGGATCTCGCCGGAATGCTGCCCCAGCGTGGGCGGCGGCGTGTCGACACGCGGCGCCTGGCCGTCGATCTTGAAGCCGGTGCGCACCACGCGGATGTCGCGGCCCACGCCCGGCACGTCGTCGAACTGGCCGATCATGCCGCGGCCGGCCACCTGCGGATGCGCCAGCACCTCGCCCACGGTGTAGACCGGACCGGAGGGCACACCCGCCTGGTTGAGCAGCGGCCACCAGGCCTCGGTGCTGCGGGCGACCAGCGCCGCGTCGAGCTCGGCCTTGAGTTCGGCGCGGTGCTGCAGGCGGCCCTGGCGCTCACGGAAGCGCGGGTCGTGCGGCAGGTCGGGCCGCTCCACCACGCGGCACAGGGCCTCGAACTGTTCCTGCTTGTTGGCCGCGATGTTGAGCAGCCCGTCGGCCGTGCGGAAGGTGCCCGAGGGGCTGGCGGTGAAGTTGTCGTTGCCCATCGGCTTGGGCGCCTGGCCGGCGATCAGGTGGTTGGACACCACCCAGCCCATCGTCGCCATCACCGCCTCGAGCATGGAGACGTCGATGAAGGTACCGCCCGTGCGCTGGCGGTCGGCCAGGGCTGCCGCGATGGCGAAGGCGGCCGTCATGCCGCCGATGGTGTCGGCCATGGGGTAGCCGACGCGGTAGGGCGCGTTGTCGGGCGCGCCGGTGATGCTCATGGTGCCCGACATGCCCTGGATGATCTGGTCGTAGGCCGGCAGGTCGCGCAGCGGGCCGTCCTGGCCGAAGCCGGAGATGGCGCAGTAGATGAGGCGCGGGTTCTCGGCCAGCAGCGATTCATAGCCCACGCCCAGGCGCTGCATCACGCCGGGACGGAAGTTCTCCACCAGCACGTCGGCGCTGCGCACCAGGCGGCGCAGCACCTCCTTGCCGGCGGGCTTCTTGAGGTCGACGGTGATGGAGCGCTTGCCCGGGTTCTGCGCCAGGAAGGACACGCCCATGTGCCGCCGATTCAGTTCCGGATCGGCGCCGAGCTGGCGGGCCAGGTCGCCGCCCTGGCGGCTTTCCACCTTGATGACATCGGCCCCCATGTGGGCCAGCTGGTGACAGGCGAAGGGCCCGGCCAGCACATTGGTGAGATCGAGGACGCGGATGCCCTGCAGCGAAGTGACCATGAGGCTCAGTCCACCCGCGCGCCGGATTCGCGCACCGCCGTGCCCCAGCGGGCCTGCTCGCTCTTCATGAACGCGCCCAGTTCGGCCGCGGTGCCGCCGCGCGCTTCGCTGCCTTCGTCGCGCAGGCGGGCCACCACATCCGGCCGCTTGAGGGCGGCATTGGCCGCGGCGTTGAGCCCGTTCACCGCCTCCGCCGGGGTGCCGGCGGGCGCCACCAGGGCCTTCCAGTCCTCGGCGACGAAGCCGGGGTAGCCGGATTCGGCCACCGTCGGCACGTCCGGCAGCACTTCGATGCGCTTGCCCGAGGTGACGGCCACGGCGCGCAGCTTGCCGGCCTTGACCATCGAGATGACGCTGGGCGGCGTGGCGAAGTAGATGTCGGTCTGCCCGCCCAGCATGTCGGTGATGGCCGGGCCGGCGCCCTTGTAGGGCACATGCATCACCTGGATGCCTGCGCGACGCGCGAACATCTCGCCGGCCACATGGCCCACCGTGCCGGTGCCGGCCGAGGCCATGGTCAGCTGGCGGGACTTGGACTGGGTCTTCAGGTCGGCCAGCGTGTGGATGGCGGAATCGGCCCGCACGACCAACACCACCGGCTGCGACGCCAGCAGCACCACCGGCGCGAAGTCCTTGGCCGCGTCGAAGGGCATGCGGCTGTAAAGCGCGGGGTTGATGGCCAAGTTGGCCGTCTGGCCGGCGCCGAAGGTGTAGCCGTCCTTGCGGGCCTTGGCCACGGCATCCAGGCCGATGTTGCCGCCGGCGCCCGGCTTGTTGTCGATGACGAAGTTCCAGCGCGTGTCCTTGGCCGTGATCTCGTTGACCACGAGCCGGGTCAGCACGTCGGTGCCGCCGGCGGGCGGAAAAGGCACCACGATCTTGATGGGCTGGGTGGGAAAGCCGGCCTGTGCGGCGGCCAGAGCGCCGTGCAGCGCCAGCGTGGCGCACAGCGCCAGGCGGTGGAACGTTTTCACATCGGTCTCCTGAAATAGACTGTTCTGTTGGATAGAACTCAAATCTACTGAACAGAACTGTAGGCCGCGCTTGGCGGCAGGACCTACCGGGTTAACCCTGGTGCGCCTGGATCGCGGAGTGCGCGTCGCGGCCATGTCACACTGCGCCCGCTCCTGCGAACCCGACGCCCTGCCCCCGCCGCCGCCATGACCGACGCCGCTCCCTCCCCCACCGAACCCACCGCCGACGCCGCCTCCGACTCCAGTGGCGTGGCGGTGCTGGACCGGGCTTTCGCGCTCCTGGCCGCCTTCGATGCCGACAGTGCGCGGCTGACGCTCTCGGAGCTGTCGCGCCGTACCGGCCTGTACAAGAGCACGGTGCTGCGGCTGCTCGGCGCGCTGGAGCACGGCGGCTTCGTGCGGCGCCTGCCGGATGGGCAGTACGCCGTCGGGCCGCAGCCGCTGCGGCTGGCTGCCGTGTACCAGCGTTCCTTCCAGGTCGGGCATGTGATCGAACCCCTGCTGGAGCAGCTGAGCACCGCCAGCGGCGAGACGGCCTCTTTCTACGTGCGGCACGGGCTGGAGCGCGTGGCGCTGTTCCGCGTCGAACCCGCGCGCTCGGTGCGGGCCTCGGTCCAGATCGGCAAGGGCTACGCCATCGGCCAGGGCGCCTCGGGCAAGGTGCTGGTGGCGTTTGCCCCGCAGGATGCGACCGAGCTGCCGCCCGTGCCCGAGGCCGATGCCATCCGCGCGCAGCTGTGGGCCGTCTCCTGGGGCGAACGCGACCCCGAGACCGCCTCCGCCGCCGCCCCGGTGTTCGGCGTGGGCGGCGCGTTGCAGGGTGCGCTGGCCCTTTCCGGCCCGCGGCAGCGGCTCGAACAGGGCGACACCATGCGCAACGCCTGCCGTCAGGTGCTGGAGGCGGCGCGCAACGCCACCGCGGCGCTGGGCGGCAACGTGAGCAGCTTCAACCAGGGCCTGGACCTCTTGGCGAGCGAAGGCATCACCCCCCGCGGCTGAACGCCTGCGACTCCGGCTGGGGATTCGCGCCTGTCGGGGAAATCCAGCGCGCACGCCCTTCTGATTGCGCAGTTGCGCCATCACTACCAAGCGCTCAGAAGCAGCAGCAGCAGCCGCCAGCCTCGGCCGCCTGCCTCAGGGCGGGCTGACCGGCGCCCGCGAGGCCGCCATGTCCGGCGCCACGTGCAGCCCGCGCATCATCTCGGTCATCCACGTCACCAGCAGCGCGCCATAGGCCTTGCGCCAGGCCTCCTTCGACAGTGCATGGTCCGCGCCCGAGAGCACCCGGTAGGTGACCGAGCGCACGGCGCGGAAGGAGCCCAGGTAGTTGGCGATGACCGGGTGCGGCACGGTGCTGTCGTGCTCGGACTCGACCACCAGCACGTCGCCCCGGAACGCCTCGCAGGCACCCAGGGCGCGATTGGCTTCCGGCGCGATGGAGGTGAGGCGATAGGCCGCCAGATCGCTGCGGCTCAGCTGGCCCTTGGGCACGTCCCAGTCCTCGTCGCGGTAGAGCGCCGGCGCGCGCATCGCCAACCACCGCACGGGCCGCAGTTCCGTGACCAGCGCGGCCAGGTAGCCGCCATAGCTGCTGCCGACGATGGCGATGGCCGTCGGGTCGACGGCCGGATGGGCCGCCAGCGTGTCGTAGGCGGCCAGCACGTCGCGCAGGTTGTCCTCGCGTGTCACGTCGAGGCGCTGGGCCGCATGGCGGGCGTGGCCACGCAGGTCGAAGGTCAGGCACACGCAGCCCAGCGCGGCGATCTCGCGGGCACGGGCCAGGTACTGCTCCTGGCTGCCATCCCAGCCGTGCACCAGCAGCACGCCGGGCACCTTGGCGGCAGCCACCAGGGTGCCGTCGATCTTCTGGTCGTCGACGGCGATCTGCAGGGTGTCAAGCTGGGTCTGCATCGGGAAGGATCAGGGCATAGCGGGTGATGAGGCCCACGCTCGGGTCCACATCGCGGTAATAGACATCGGCACCCTCAGGCGGGTCCTCGCTGCCGTAGCACTCGCCACTGGCGGCGCGCAGGCGCTGCAGGGTGGGGTCGGCATGGAAGCGCTCCAGCGCTGCCACCTCGGCGCTCGTCGCGCCACCCAGGCGCCAGGACTGCTCCAGCACGCCGGAGCGCCATTGGCCGTGCACGTCCATGCCCTGCGCCACGTCGTAGTTGATGCGCGAGGCGAAGAAGCCGGGATAGCTGCGCTCGACGGCCGCGTGGTAGCTGCGGGCCTGCGCCACGGCCAGGCGCAGCGCGTCGGGCATGAAGGGCTCGGCCATCAGCACGTCCAGCCCGCCGCGCACCAGCGTCAGCTGCGAGCCGCCATACACCGCCTCGCCCTGGTTGTCATAGGTAAGCCGCTGGTGGCCGTAGTAGCTCAGCACCAGGCTGCCCACGATCACCTGGCCCACGCTCACGGTGTCGGGATGCCGCAGGTTCTCTTCGAGCACGACGCCGTCCGCGGCGATGGCGGGGTCGCCCAGCGCTTCCAGCTGGCAGTCGAGCGAATCGGGGTCCGTGGCCACGCTCTGGCCTCGGCCGGCGGTGCCACGGACCGCCTTCACGCGCACCGGCCCCCGGGCCAGGACCAGGCGTCCGGCGCCTCGTGCATCGGCCAGGCTGAAGGCGGTGTAGCCATGCAGCACGGCATCGGCCGCATGCGCATGAAAGTCGGCCAACCATCCTTCCGGCTGAGCGGCGCCCGGCTCCAGCAGCGGATGGGTGATGGCCTTGGTGGCGACGAAGGGATGCGGGACGACGCCGCCGAACAGGTCGTGGGGGCCGCGGATGCCTGCGGTGTGGGCATCGGAGGCACTCAGGGTGTCGTTGGGCACCACGTACTGCGGGGCGGTGCTCGGTCGCTGGGGGTCGAAGTCGCCCGCGAAGCGAAAGCCCTTGAGGGCGGCCAGGCGCTGCGCGAAATCGGTGCGCGCGGCGCGCTCGTGGGCGCTGTCATAGCCGCGGCCCGCTACGTGCCAGAGCCATGTCTCGCCGGGAGCGGTCCCGGGGGCGGGGATCAGCGGATGGGCCAGGCCATCCTCGAATTCCAGAACGGGCATCGGTGCTCTCCAGTGTCCGGTGGCAATGGAGCGATGCTGGGAGCGCGGCCGAGGGGCCGCGTAGGTGCTTTCAGGCAGTGAGCGTCGGCCACGGTGCGGCCGCAGGTGGCTGCGCGCCCCAGCCATCACGCATCAGCCGCCGCACGGCGCCCGGCTGGTCGCCCACGCGCTGCACGGCCAGGCGCAGCAGCGATTCGGTGACGCCGAACTCACCCATCCAGTAGCTCACATCGTCACGGCAGTCGAGGTGGATGCGCTCGGGGTGCTGGAGCACGCTGCCGGGGAACACGGCGCTTTGAAGGGTGGTCATGGCTGTCTCCGTCGGACCTGGTTGGAGCACCATCTTGAAGAGGGGCGCCCCAGAAAGCAGCAGGCGCAGGCCGCCCCCCTTGAAGGACGTCGCCTACACGGCGTGTTCCGCGGCGACCAGCACCGCGCAGGGCAGCGTCTGAAGCAAGGCGTCGACCGCCGCCGTGCCGCCTTCGACGTGGCGCCCGCTCAGCACATCGCGCCAGCCCCCGGCGCGCTGTGGCAGGGTCAGCGTGGTGCCGGCCCAGGGCTGCGAGTCCCAGGCCGAGGGCGGCGGCGCGTCCCGGCGGTCGGCGTCCTGCCGCGCGAAGAAGCGGCCGGCCACGAACACCATGGCATCGCCGCCCGCCTGCCGGGTGAAGGCGATCACGGCATCGTCGGCCGGGCCGGTGGCATACAGCGCGCGATGGTCGCCGTCGCGCATCAGGGTGGCCTGCTCGCGGCGCATCTGCAGCAGGCGCCAGGCGGTCCACAGCTTGGCCTCGCCGATGCGCGCGGGCGTCATGCGCTCGGCCAGGCCTTCGGTCATGCGCTCCGGCCGGGCCGCCAGTGCCTCCAGGCCGGCCAACAGGTCGCTGCGGGCTTCGTAATCGACCGGACGCCGGTTGTCGGGATCGACCAGGCTCAGATCCAGGCACTCCGTGCCCTGGTAGGTGTCGGGCACCCCGGCCGAGCAGAACTTGAGGGCCGTGAACACCAGCGAGTTGAGGCCACCCCACCATGCCAGGCGATCGACCAGTGGCTCGAAGTCGGCGCGGAATTCCTCGCTGGCCACCAGCCCGCGCACGAACATCCCCAGCGCGCCTTCATAGGCCTCGTCGGGCGTGACCCAGCTGGTGTGGCGCTTGCTCTCGCGGGCGGCCTTGTGCATGTAGCGCACAAGGCGCTCGGCCAGCCCCGGCAGGGCCTCGTCATCGGCGCCGCCGGCGGGCCAGATGCCCAGCATGGTCTGGTAGATCAGGTATTCGTCCGCGCGGGACGGCGAGACGCCGTGCTCGAGCATCGCGATCTGCGACTCGGGCTCGGTCAGCGCATGCCAGCGGCGCAGCGCCAGCCGCCAGGTGCCGGGCATCTCCGAGAGCACGTGGAGCCGCATGCGCACGTCCTCGGCGCGCTTGTTGTCGTGCGTGGAACTGGCCAGCAGCGTGTGCGGCCAGCGGCGGGCCCGGTCGGCGCTGGCTTCATGGAACTCCGCCAGCGAGAAGCCGAAGGTGGCCGGATCGCCGCCCACCTCGTTGAGCGAGGCGAGCGGGTACCAGCGGTAGAAGGCCGTGTCTTCCACACCCTTGGCGGCCACCGGCGAGCTGAACTGCTGGAAGCGCGCCGCCAGCCGCAGCACCTGCGGATGGAGCACAGGATCGCCTGCATGCAGCTCGCCGCGCAGGGCCTCGCCTATGAAGTCGTAGATGCTGTCGTCGGCCAGTTCGCCGCGCTCGCGGGCGGACGCGATCGCGTCGTCGATGTAGTAGCTGTCCTGGTCGGACAGGCCGCGTTCGGTCACGTAGCTGCGGTACACGCGCATGCAGGTGGCCACCTCGGCCAGTGCGCGACGCAGGTTGTTGAGGGTGTAGTCGCGGGTGCGCCGGTCGGCGCGGGCGATGCGCAGCGCGGCCGCCGCGATCATGGTCAGGTCCGAGGCCAGCGCATTGCGGGTGACGGCCCGCTTGCCCTGGTATTCGACCTCGTGGAAGGCGGCGGTCTCACCCGTGAAGCCACGCCAGATGCGCATGAAGGCGCCTTCCATCTCGGTGTCGACCAGCACCCCGGCGGCCACGTTGGCAAAGCGGTAGCCGGTGGTGCCATGGATCGCCCAGGCCTCGGGCACGTCCTCATGGCCGGCCGCGATCTTCTCGGCCACGACATAGAGCGGGCGCTCGGGCCGGCCGGTGCCGTCATCGTCGGCCAGGCGTCGGCCGGTGCGCCGCGCGAAGCCCTGCTGCAGCCGCTCGAAGTACACGGCCGGGTCGTGCAGGCCGTCCGGATGGTCGATGCGCAGGCCATCCACCAGGCCGCGTGCCACCAGGTCCAGCGGCAGCGCATGCGTGGCCTCGAAGACCTCGGGGCGCTCCATGCGCAGGGCGGCCAGCTCGTTGACGTCGAAGAAGCGGCGGTAGTTGATCTCGTCCGAAGCCACCCGCCAGAAGGCCAGCCGGTAGTGCTGTTCCTCCAGCAGCCGGTGCAGCTGCTCGCGGTAGCGCGGATGGTTCCAGCGCGAGACGGCGGCCTGCAAGGCACTGCCGAAAGCGGCCGATTCGCCGATCAGTGTGGCCAGGCGGGCCTGGGCGGCGGTCTTGTCGCGGGCGCGCCGGGCAGCCTCGTCGGCGCTGGTGGGCAGCGACTCGAAGGCCTGCGCCACGCCCGCCAGCGCGGCCGCGTCCTCGGGGCCGGCCAGCAGCGGCTCGGCCGAGCGCAGCACCGCCGGATAGCTCTCGGGCGCGACCGGCCAGCAGTGGTCGTGGTAGTGGATGGCGAGGCGGCCGGTGGCGGCATCGAGGCCCAGCTTGAGCTCGCCGTCGTCCAGCACCTGTCCGTAGGCGCCACCCAGCACCGCCAGCAGCACCTTGCCCGCCAGTTCCGGGTCGGACGGCTGCCATTCGATGTCGAAGTGGTTGGCGTAGAGCGAGGCGGGGCCGTTCTCCAGTACGTCCTCCCACCAGGGGTTGTCGCCGCCCAGCACGCCCATGTGGTTGGGCACCAGGTCCAGGATCTGGCCCATGCCATGGCGCTGCAGCGCGGCGCAGAAGCGCATGAAGCCGGCCTCGCCGCCCAGCTCGGGATTGATCTCGTCGTGCGCCACCACGTCGTAGCCGTGGGTGCTGCCCGGCCGCGCGCGCTGCAGCGGCGAGCAGTAGACATGGCTGATGCCCAGCCGCTGCAGGTACGGCAGGATGGCGATGGCATCGTCGAAGGTGAAGCCGGCATGGAACTGCAGCCGGTAGGTGGCCCGGGGCAGCCGCAGGGGGTGACGCACCGGGCCTTCGGCCGCGGCACCGGTGCCGCTGGCCGGCCGCTCGGCCGACACGGCGGCGGCGATGGCGGCCACGCGCGGCTCCTCTCTCCACCGCTCGACCGGCAGCGCCAGGCGCCGGCGCCAGTTGGGGTGCTCGCGCACGGTGCCCGGCAGGTTGGCCTGACCGCGCTCGCCCAGCAGGTCCTCGGCCTGCACCATCAGCAGCCGTGAGGGCGCCTGCGCCAGCCAGCCATGCACCGCGGCCGCCGCCTCGGCGCCGACCTCGCCGCTGCCGAGCAGGCGCGCGCCGGCCTCGGCGTCGAGCCGTTTGGCGTCTTCCAGCGCAAAGGCCAGCTGCACGCGGTCAGCCGCGCGCTCGGCCAGTTGCTGGCGCGCCATCTCGTCGCTGGGATAGAGCTGCAGGCGGATGCGCTCGCGCAGGTCGGCCCCGGCCCACCAGCCTTCCAGCGTGGCGAGGTCATGCGTGCTGAAGGCCGCCAGGGCCTGGGCCGGATAGGCGGGGGGCTGCTTGAAGGCAGCGCCCTCGCGCTCGAACACCATCAACCGGTACGACAGCAGGCCGCAGCGCTGCATGAGGCCGCGCGTCTCGTCGGTGACGGTGCCCAGGTCCTCGCCGATGACGACGCAGCGCTGGCGCCGGCTTTCCAGCGCGACGATGGCCATCATCTCCTCGGCCGGATAGGCCACGTAGGCGCCGCTTGCGGCCTTCTCGCCGGGCGGAATCCAGAACAGCCGCGTGAGTCCCATCACATGGTCGATGCGCACCGCACCCGCGTTGCGCATGCTGGCGCGCAGCGCCTCGATGAACAGGCCGTAGCCGCTGGCACGCAGGGCCGCGGGCCGCATGGGCGGCAGGCCCCAGTCCTGGCCCAACTGGTTGAGCGCGTCGGGGGGTGCACCCACGCTGGCGTTCGGCGCGAACACGTCGCCGCCCGCCCAGGCGTCGGCACCATGGCGGTCCACCGACACCGCGAGGTCCAGGTACAGGCCGATGGCCATGCCGCGGCTGCGGCACTGGCGCGCCGCCGCCTCCAACTGGCTGGCGGCCAGCCATTGCAGCCAGGCCTGGAAGTCGACCTGCGCCGCATGCTGCTGGGCGAAGGCCTTGACCTCGGGGGAGGCCGCATCGCGGTAGGCCGCAGGCCAGCACGGCGGGCCCCAGCAGTCGGGATCGCGCGCACGCAGATGGCGACGCAGGGCCTCGAAGGTGGCATGGCGCTGCAGCGCCTCGCCGCGCTGATGGCAGAAGTCGCGGAAGGCCTGCTCGCGCTGGCGGGCGACGAGTCCGGGCTCGGACGCGTTGCGCTGGGCCTGCACATGGGCATGCAGCAGCGCGAGCACCTCCAGCTTGGCGGCCGCCACGCCCGCGTGGTCCACCAGCGACTGGGCGCGAAGGTGACCGAGGCGCGACTGGAATTCGGGGGACTCGACCAGGCGGCGGGCCTCCAGGCAGTCCGCATATTCGGGCAGCGCCTCGATGGCGATGTACAGCGGATTCAGGAAGAGCCGCGAGGACGGGCTGTACGGGCTGCACTGGCCCGGGTCGTCCAGGAACAGCGCGTGCAGCGGGTTGAGGCCGACCGCCTGCGCGCCCAGGCCGGCCGACTGCTCGACCAGGCGGCCCAGGTCGGCGAAGTCGCCCATGCCCCATTGCGTGTCCGAGCGCAGGCCGTAGAGCTGCGCCGCCACGCCCCAGTGCCGCACGCCCTGCGCATCCCCGGGCGGGGGCTGGCACGAGGCCGGCGCTGCGATGACCAGCACTTCGGCCGTGCCCACCCGCAGGCGGTGGTAGCCCATGGGCAAGGCATCGGCCAGGTCGAGCACCACATGGCGCTCGACCACCGTGCGGCCATCGACCAGGCGGCGCCCACCCTCGCCCTGACCGAGATCGATCACGCCCTCATGCGCGCCGCCTTCTTCCAGCTGAAGCGTCCAGGCGGGTGGGGTCTCGCCCTCGGGCCAGCGCAATGCGAGCGGCAGGCGCAACGTGTCGGCCCGGGCCAGCAGCACGGGCGGCAGCGGCGAGCGCCACTCGGCCGCATCCAACCCGTCGATCTCGGCCTGCCAGGCAGCCTCGTCATGCGGGTCGTGACGGCCCGCGCCCAGCTCGTGCAGAAGACTGGCCAGGTGCCGCGGCTCGACCGTCACCTCTCGGCCCCAGACATCGTGGTAGCGGGGAGCCAGGCCGAAGCGGGCGCAGGCACGGTAGAGGGCGTCGGGCATGAGGAACAGTCGCAGGAAAGGGAAAGGAGGCAGGAACGGGCTCAGAGAGCCTCGAACACGGAAATGCTGTCGTCATCCTCGTCGAAAGCAGGCAGTTGCAGCAAGGCCGCGCAGCCACCACCCGGCGACAGCGACAGCAGCGGCAGCCGCGGGCTCGGCCCAGGCGCCAGGTGGCAGCCCCAGCTGTGGAACACCCGCCCGGTGGGTGCGGCGCCCAGCTGCTCGGTGTCGCCGAGGTTGATCACCATCTGCAGCCAGCAGATGCCGTCGGGTTGCGAAGGCACCATCTCCCACTGCAGGAAGAGCAGGTCGCCCGCCAGCTGCCAGCGCCCGCTGCCCGGCTTGGCGGGCAGGTGCGGCACCACGCGGCGCTTGCGCACGGCCAGCAGCGTGCGCACCTCGTGCACCCGCTCGCGGTGGCCGGGCTGGTCGCGCTCGGCCCAGTCGAGCCGGCTGGCGGTGAAGGTGCTCTCGGCATTGGGGTCGGGGATGCGGGCGCGGGCCTCGGCACTGGTGAAGCCCTCGAACCTCCCGAACTCGCGCCGGCGGCCGTCGGTCACGGCCTGGGCCAGCTCGGGACCGAAGTCGCAGAAGTACAGGAAGGGGGCGGTGGCACCCCACTCCTCACCCATGAACATCAGCGGCACATGCGGCGACAGCAGCAGCGCCGCGCGCAGCGCGCGCAGCCGGTGGGCCGGCGCCAGGGCCTCGATGCGCTCACCGAAGGCCCGGTTGCCGATCTGGTCGTGGTTCTGCAGGAAGGACACGAAGGCCGTGGGCGGCAGCGAATCCGCCGGCTCGCCGCGCGGATCGCCGTCGCGCATCACCGAGGGCTGGCCGGTGTAGATGAAGCCGCCCGCCAGCGCCCGGCCGACCAGCGCCTTGGGCTCGCTCGCGTAGTCGAGGTAGTAGCCGTCGATCTCGCCGGTGGCCTGCACATGCGCGGCATGGTGGAAGTCGTCGTTCCACTGCGCCGTCGCGTCGTGGGGACGGCCTTCGGCGTCGCGGGTGAGCAGGTGCACATGGTTGTGCTCGTTCTCGAGCACCACGTGGATGGCGCGATCCCGGCCGGGGCCCTTGCGCAGGGCCTCGGTGATCTCTCGCACGATATGCAGTTCGGAGTCGTCGCGGATGGCGTGCACCGCGTCCATGCGAAGGCCGTCGAAGCGGAATTCCTCGATCCAGTACAGCGCGTTGTGCACGAAGAAATCGCGCACCGGGCGGGCATGGTCGCCGTCGTAGTTGATGGCGGCGCCCCAGGGCGTCTGGTGCGCGGGGTTGAAGAACTGCGGGCAGTAGGCGTGCAGGTAGTTGCCTTCGGGGCCGAAGTGGTTGTAGACCACGTCCAGCAGCACCATCATCCCCAGGCCGTGGGCCGCATCCACGAAGGCCTTGAGCGCCTCGGGCCGCCCATAGCTGGCCTCGGGCGCGAACTGCAGCACGCCGTCGTAGCCCCAGCCGCGCGTGCCGGGGAAATCGGCGACCGGCATCATCTCGATCGCCGTGATGCCGAGGGCGGCCAGCTCGGGCAGCTTCTTGCGGGCGGCGTCGAAGGTGCCCTCGGGCGTGAAGCTGCCCACGTGCAGCTCATAGACCACCGCCTCGCGCCAGGGGCGCCCCTGCCAGTCGTCGTCGCGCCACTCGTAGGCGGCCGGGGCCACCACGCGGCTCGGGCCGTGCACGTCGTCGGGGTTGTGGCGCGAGGCCGGGTCGGGCACCTTCAGGCCGTCCGGCAGCACGAAACGGTAGTCGTCGCCCGCGGCGGCCATCGGCACGTCGCAGCCAAACCAGCCATCGCTGCCGATGGCCTTCATGTGGTGCGTCGCCCACGCGGCGCCGCGCGCGCGCCGCTCCAGCGTCACCTCGGCCACGCCCGGCGCCCACAGGCGAAAACGAACGCCCCCGCCCTCCAGCACCGTGGCGCCGAAGGGCATCTTGTGCTCACGTCTCATCGTTCGCTTCCAGCTTTCAATGTCAAAGAGGGGGAGGCGGATCGACCGGCCGACGCGGGATCAGCGGATCGTCCGAGCCGCGCGCCGAGGCAGGACGCGGCAGCGTCTCGCCGTCGACCTGCGGGGCGGGCGGCGGCGGCGTGGTGGCGGGCAGGTCGGGCGCGGGGTCGAGCACGGGCGCATCGTCCATGGCCGCATGGGCGGCGGCTGCAGCCGTCGCGGCTGCGACCGGCGCGGTGGCGCTGCCCAGGGGTGCGGCGCGTGGTGCGCCGTCCACCTCGGGCGGCAGCCACTGCTGGATGTGCCGCGCCGCCCAGTCCTTGCCGGCCAGCCCGAAGGCCAGCGCGAGTGCAAACACGAAGCCAGCCAGGATCACCAGGAAGCTCTCGCGCACGATGTCGCCGCCGATGCGCAGGTGGTCCAGCGCGATCAGGATGACGAACACCAGGATGGCGTACTGCGCGATGCGCGAGAAGAAGGTCGCATCGGGCAGGCCCACGTTGCGGCCATAGGTGCGCACGGCATCGCCCACGAAGCGCGCGAAGTAGGCGCCGAAGGCCAGCACCAGCAGCGCGACGAACACGTTGGGCACGAACCAGATCACGCGGCCCAGCAGGTCGGTGATGTAGGTGAGCCCCAGGCTGTTGAAGGCGATGATCAGCGCCGCGAGGATCACCGCCCAATAGGCCAGCAGGCCCACGAGACCGGTGGTGTCCACGCGCACGCCGCCCTGGCGCAGAAAGCCGTCCAGGCCCGCCTTCTCGGTCAGCACCGGGAAGTTGATGGCCCTCAGCGCCTTGGTGACGGCGAAGCGCACCACCTTGGCGATGAGCCAGCCGCCCACGAGCACCACTGCCGCGAACAGCAGCCGGGGCAGGAAGGCCGCGATCTGGTACAGGAAGGCCCGCAGGGGCAACAGCTGCATGCTGAAGTCGTTCATGGTTGCTCACCTCCTCGTGATGCTTCGGGTGCCCCCGGCGCGCGTGCCAGGGCCAGCAGCCCCTGCAGCGGCACCTGGGCCCAGTCGATGCGGTTGTTGAGTTCGTAGCGCAGCTCGTAGAGGGCCTTGTCGATCTCGAAGAGCGACATCAGCGCCTCGTCCGGTGCCTCGGCGCCGGCATGGGCCAGCGTGTCGCGGTAGCCGCCCAGGTAGGCGGCGCGCACGGCGGCCTCCCAGTCGGCAGCCACGGCATTGAGGCGGGCCAGCTCGTCCACGTTCTGCGCAACCCGCTTCAGGGCCGACCAGCGCGCATAGTTGAACGAGCGCAGCATGCCCGCCACGTCGCGCAGGGCCGGGCCCTTGGCGCGGCGCTCGTCGATGCTGCGCGCCGGCTCGCCCTCGAAGTCGATGAGGATGAAGTCGTTGCGCGAGACCAGCACCTGGCCGAGGTGGTAGTCGCCGTGGAGGCGCGTCTTGATGCCGCCGGTGCCCACGCCGTCGAAGGCGGCGATGCGATCCAGCAACTGGGCCTGCCGCTCGATGAGCTGGCGGCCATCGCCCTGGGCACCCTCGCCCAGCGTGGGCAGACGCTCGGCCAGCAGGCTCAGCGTGGCGCGCGCATCGTCATGGGCCCGCAGGCGCAGCGCCTCGCGGTCCTCGCCGGTGAGCGGCTCCGGCGCGAAGGCCGGGTCGTCCGCCGGTGCCGCAGCGAAGGCCAGGTGCATCTCGGCCGTGCGCTGCCCCAGCAGGCGCATGAGCGCGAGAAAGGCGCCATGGTCCACCTGCGCCGCCTCGGGCGCGGCCTGGTGCTCGGCCAGGGCCCGCTCCAGGTACGCCAGGGTGTAGTCCCAGGCATCGCCCTGGTTGGGCACGAAGGCCTGCAGCAGGCCAAGCGTCATGACCGTGCCGTCGTTGCCGTGGTATTCCACCGCGCCGGCCACCGGCACGCAGTTGGCGAAGCGCACCGTCTCCGTGAGGAAGCGGCCGATCTCCAACTCGGGGTTGATGCCCGGCTGCACGCGGCGGTAGCACTTGAAGAAGAGCTGGTCGCCGAAGGTGAGCGCCGTATTGCTGCTGGCCACGCTGGGCCGGCTGACAGGCAGCGCCTGGATCGCGGCGGCATCGACGCCAGTCAGGTCGCGGCTGCCGGTGAAGCGGATCTCGCCCCCGGTGGCCGGCAGCACCAGGCCCTGCGCCATGGCCACCGCCACGGCATGCGCGAAGGCGGGGTCGTACATGGCGTCGCCCATCACGCCCACCTGCGCCTGCTGGCGCACCTTGGCGATCACGGCAGGCGCGTACTGCTTGATGGTTTCCTCGTCCAGCTCTTCCCAGGCAAGGCCCAGCGGCATGAAGTAGCGGCCGCTGCCGCTGCCCGCCTGCACGTCCAGCAAAGGCAGCACGTAGGCGCGCTCGCCCTGCTCCCAGGCCGCGTAGTCGGCGATGCCCACGCGCTGGATCGCCTCGCCCTTGGCGGCGTACCAGCGCTGCACTTCGAGGTGGCGGGGCATGACGTCGACCTCGAACTGCTCGCGCAGCCGGTCGGCCATGCCGATGCGCCAGGGCATGACACGCTCGCGGAACAGGCTGGACCAGCCGTCGAAGAGCACCAGCACCGGCCGGTCGCGCAGCTGCAGACCTTCCTGGTGCCAGCTGGGCACGTCCACGTCGGTGGCCAGACGGAACCAGAAGAAGCCGTACGACGGCATCGTCAGCATGTACGGCAGCTCGCCGATGGGTGGAAAGGCGCTGCGCCCCAGCAGCTCCACCGGCACGCGGCCCTTGAAGGCGCCCAGGTCCAGCTCCACCGGCTGGGCGGCGCGCGAGAGGTTGAAGACGGTGAGGATCACCTCGCCCTCGTACTCGCTCAGGTAGGCCAGCACCTTGCGGTTGCCGGGCTTGAGGAAGGTCTTGCGGCCACGGCCGAAGGCGCGGCTGGTCTTGCGCACCGCCAGCATGCGGCGCGTCCAGTGCAGGAGCGAGCTCTGGTCGCGCAGCTGGGCCTCGACGTTGACGGCCTCGTAGCCATAGATCGGGTCCATGATCGGCTGCAGGTACAGCCGCTGCGGGTCGGCACGCGAGAAGCCTGCATTGCGCTCGTTGCTCCACTGCATGGGCGTGCGCACGCCGTTGCGGTCGCCGACGAACACGTTGTCGCCCATGCCGATCTCGTCGCCGTAATAGATGATGGGCGAGCCGGGCATGGACAGCAGCATGCCGTTCATGAGCTTGATGCGGTCCTTGTCGTTGCCCATCAGCGGCGCCAGCCGGCGGCGGATGCCGAGGTTGATGCGCGCCTGCTTGTCCGCCGCGTACGTGCTGTACATGTAGTCGCGTTCGCGGTTGGTCACCATCTCGAGCGTCAGCTCATCGTGGTTGCGCAAGAAGATGGCCCACTGGCAGCCATCGGGGATGTCCGGGGTCTGCTGCAGGATCTCGACGATGGGATCGCGGTCTTCCTGCGCGATGGCCATGTACATGCGCGGCATCAGCGGGAAGTGATAGCACATGTGGCACTCGTCGCCGGTGCCGAAGTACTCGCGCACATCCTCGGGCCACATGTTGGCCTCGGCCAGCAGGAAGCGGTTGGTGTAGTTGGCGTCGATGGCGGCGCGCAGCTTCTTGATGACGTCGTGCGTCTCGGGCAGGTTCTCGTTGCTGGTGCCGTCGCGCTCGATCAGGTAGGGAATGGCGTCCAGGCGGAAGCCGTCCACGCCCATGTCCAGCCAGAAGCGCATGATGCCGAACACCGCCTCCAGCACGTCGGGGTTGTCGAAATTGAGGTCGGGCTGGTGGCTGAAGAAGCGGTGCCAGTAGTACTGCTTGGCCACCGGGTCCCAGGCCCAGTTGCTCGTCTCGGTATCGGTGAAGATGATCCGCGTACCCTGGTAGATCTGGTCGGTGTCGCTCCAGACATAGAAGTTGCGCTCGGGCGAGCCGGCCGGGGCCTGCCGCGCACGCTGGAACCAGGGATGGTCGCTGGAGGTGTGGTTGATCACCAGCTCGGTGATGACGCGCAGGCCCCGCTCGTGCGCGGCGTCCAGCATCTCCTTGAAGTCCTCCAGCGTGCCGAACTGCGGATTCACGGCGCAGTACTCGCTGATGTCGTAGCCGTCGTCGCGCAGCGGTGACGGGTAGAACGGCATCAGCCAGATGGTGTTGACGCCCAGCTCCTTCACATAGTCCAGGCGTTCGGTCACGCCCTTGAAGTCGCCGATGCCGTCACCGTTGGTGTCGTTGAAGGCCTTGACGTTGAGCTGGTAGATGACCGCGTCGCGGTACCAGGTGGGGTCCTGGGAGCTGTCGATCTCGACGTTCTCCAGCGCCAGGCGGGGTGCGGTCTGCGTCATGCGGCGCGCCTCCTCAAAAGTGACTTGTGGCTGTTATTGGTAGTAATCGAAGTCGCGCTCACTGCGCGTCTTGCGCAGCAGCTGCATGACGTGTGCCACGTTGACGCCGGGGTCCAGGCGCACGTAGTGACGGCCGCCCTGCCAGAGGAAGCGCTCGCCGCCCAGCAGGTCGTGCATCTGGAACCATTGGCCGGGCTCCACGCCCAGGCCGAGGGCCACCGGGTCGAAGTCCAGCATGCCCCACTGCGCGTGGTCCGGGTCGAGGTTGACCACGGTGACGATCACGTCCTGCCCGTCCGGCGACTGCTTGGCCCAGGCGATGAGCTGATCGTTGTCGATGGGCAGGAAGGTCAGGCCGTCGTTGCGCTGCAGCGCGGGATGCGCGCGGCGGATGGCGTTGAGGTGCGCGATGTAGGGCGCCAGGCTGTCCGGCCGGCCCAGGTCCCAGTGGCGAAGCTGGTACTTCTCGGAGTCGAGGTATTCCTCGCTGCCCTCATGGCGCGGCAGGTGTTCCTTCAGCTCATAGGCCGGGCCGTAGATGCCGTAGCTGGCGCTCAGCATGGCCGCCAGCACCAGCCGCAGGCGGAACATGGCGTCCGAGCCCGTCTGCAGCTGCGCATGCAGGATGTCCGGCGTGTTTGGCCACACGTTGGGGCGGAAGTAGTCCAGCCCCGGCCGTGTGGACAGCTCGGTGAAGTACGCCACCAGCTCCCGTTTGGTGTTGCGCCAGGTGAAGTAGGTGTACGACTGGGAGAAGCCGGCCTTGGCCAGCCGGTGCATCACCTTCGGGCGGGTGAAGGCCTCGGCCAGGAAGATCGCGGTGGGATGCTCGCGCTTGACCTCGCCGATCGCCCACTCCCAGAAGGGAAAGGCCTTGGTGTGCGGGTTGTCCACGCGGAACACCGTCACGCCCTGCGCGATCCAGTGGTCCAGCACGCCCTTGAGCGCGACCCACATGCCCTGCCAGTCCTCGCTCTCGAAGTTGAAGGGGTAGATGTCCTGGTACTTCTTGGGCGGGTTCTCGGCGTACTGCACAGTGCCGTCGGGCCGCCACTTGAACCAGGCCGGATGTTCCTTGACCCAGGGATGGTCGGGCGCGCACTGGAACGCGATGTCCAGTGCGATCTCCAGCCCATGCCCGCGGGCGGCCTTGACCAGCGCGCGGAAATCCTCGTGCGTGCCCAGCGCGGGCAGGATGGCGTCGTGCCCGCCTTCGTCGGCCCCGATGGCCCACGGGCTGCCCACGTCGCCCTCTTCCGTCACCAGCGCGTTGTTGCGGCCCTTGCGCTGCATCCGGCCCACCGGATGGATGGGCGGGAAGTACAGCACGTCGAAGCCCATCTTCGCGATGCCCGGCAGCAGGGCCTGCACATCGGCGAAGGTGCCGTGGCGACCCGGCTCGGGCGAGGCGGAGCGGGGAAAGAGTTCGTACCAGGTCGAGTAGCGCGCCAGCGCCCGGTCGGCCACCAGCGGAAAGCCGGGCTTGAGCGCCGTGGCATGCCGGCGGTCGGGATAGCGGCGCACGATGGCCGCCAGGCCCTCATCCAGCGCATGGGCCTTGAGCAGGGCGGCATCCTCGCTCGCGTCGGCCGCGCGGGCCTCGAGCGCATGAGCCCAGCCCTGCAGGCGCGTGGCGTCCTGCGACTGGCCGGCCTCGCGCGCCCGGCCGGCGGCGGCCAGGATCTCGGCCGCGCCCACGCGGGCGGCGATGCGGATGTCCGCGGCGTCGACGCGCCGCTCCAGTTCGTGATGCCACGACTCGAAGGCATCGACCCACGCCTCGACCGTGTAGCGGTAGCGCCCAGGCACCGGCGGCATGAAGCGCGCATGCCATTCGTCGTTCCACTTGAGGGCCATTTCCACCTCGGTCCAGGTGGCCTCGCCCTCGCGCTGCCAGTGCAGCATCACGCGCAGCATGTCGTGGCCTTCGGCGAAGCAGTGCGCCTCGACCGCGAAGGGCTCGCCCGCGACGCACTTGGCGGCGAAGCGGCCGTTGTCCACGCAGGGCAGGACGGCATCGATCACGGCACGCTGCCGGCCGTCTTCGAGACCGATGGGATGCACCAGGGGCTGGGCGCTGAGCAGAACGGGAGCGCTCATCGGACAGGACCTTTCTCGAGAACACCGGAGACGTCGGAGACATCGGAGACATCGGGCGACAGCGGCGCCCGCAGGTAGAGCGTGGACAGGGGCGGCACCGCCAGCACCAGCGACTGGGCCTGGCCGTGCGAGGGCACCGGCACCGTCTGAGCGCCGCCCAGGTTGCCCCAGCCGCTGCCGTCGAACTCCTGTGCATCGCTGTTGATGAGTTCCGTCCAGTTGCCGGCCACCGGCACGCCCACCCGCAGGCCCGGGCGGGGCACGGGCGTCATGTTGCAGATCACAAGCACCGGCGCGCCGCCAGCCTTCGGCTTGCGCAGGAACATGTAGAGGCTGCGGTCCGAATCGTCGGCCTCGAGCCACTGGAAGCCGGCGGGGTCGAAGTCGAGCTGGTGCAGGGCCGGCTCTTCGCGCAGCACGCGGTTGAGCTGGCGCACGAACTGCTGCACGCCGCGATGGCCCCACTGGTCGCTGACCCACCATTCCAGTTCGCCCTCGTGCGTCCATTCGCGCCGCTGGCCGAACTCGCCACCCATGAAGAGCAGCTTCTTGCCTGGGTGCGCCCACATGTAGCCGAAGAAGGCGCGCAGGTTGGCGAACTGCTGCCATTCGTCGCCCGGCATCTTGCCGATCAGCGAGCCCTTGCCGTAGACCACCTCGTCATGCGAAAGCGGCAGCACGAAGTTCTCGGTGAAGGCGTAGACCAGCGAGAAGGTGAGCCGGTGGTGGTGGTAGCGGCGGTAGACCGGATCGTCGTGCACGTAGTCGAGCGTGTCGTGCATCCAGCCCATGTTCCACTTCATGCCGAAGCCCAGCCCGCCCATCTCGATGGGCCGAGACACGTTGGGCCACGCGGTCGATTCCTCGGCCACGGTGAAGGTGTCGGGATGCTCGCGGTACACGGCGCGGTTGAGGTCCTGCAGGAAGGACACCGCCTCCAGGTTCTCGCGCCCGCCATGCACGTTGGGGATCCATTCGCCCGGCTGCCGCGCATAGTCCAGGTACAGCATCGAGGCCACCGCGTCCACGCGGATGCCGTCGATGTGGAAGCGGTCCAGCCAGTAAAGCGCCGACGAGATCAGGAAGGCGCGCACCTCGTTGCGGCCGTAGTTGAAGATGGCCGAGTTCCACTCCGGATGGAAACCCTGGCGCGCATCCGAATGCTCGTACAGGTGCGTGCCGTCGAACTCGGCCAGGCCGTGCGCGTCGGTGGGAAAGTGCGAGGGCACCCAGTCCAGGATCACACCGATGCCCTGCTGGTGCAGGTGGTCGACGAAGTACATGAAGTCTTCCGGCGAGCCATAGCGCGAGGTGGGCGCGAAGTAGCCGGTGGTCTGGTAGCCCCAGGAGCCGTAGAAGGGATGCTCGGTCACCGGCATCAGCTCCACGTGCGTGAAGCCCATCCAGCCGACATATTCGCCCACGGCATGCGCCAGCTCGCGGTAGCCCATGAACTGGCCGTCGCGGCGGCGCCAGGAGCCCATGTGCAGCTCGTAGGTGCTCATGGGCGCATCCAGGGCGTTGCGCGCAGCGCGGCCCTTCATCCAGGCGGCGTCGCCCCATTCGTGCGCGCCGGCCCAGATGCGTGAGCCGGTGGCCGGCGGCAATTCGGCACTGAAGGCAAAGGGGTCGGCCTTCTCGCCGACATAGCGGCCATCGGGGCCCCAGATGCGGTACTTGTAGGCCTGACCGGGTTGGGCCGGGATGCCCTCACCCTCCCACACGCCGCTGCCGTCGGGGCGAACCTGCAACGGGTCGGCTTCGTCGTTCCAGCCGTTCCAGTCACCGATGACGCTGACACGGCTGGCGTTGGGGGCCCAGACGGCAAAACGGAAGCCATGGCTTCCGTCGGGGTGCGCGCCCAGGCGCTCGTACAGCCGCGCATGGCTGCCCTCCCGCAAGAGGTGCACGTCCAGGGGGCCGAATCGGGAGGATGGAGCAGAGGCTGAGGACATGATGCCGGGGGGCGTGAAGGTCAACGAAGGTTGTACCCCGCCAGCAGGAAGGAGGCCGGACGGCAAAGCCGCGGTGCCTTGTCGGACGGATGCCCACGTCCTTTGCGAACAACACGGGGGGGGCCGGCCGGCGCCCCGTCTTGTGACCCTCTCCCGCAAGGGGAGAGGGACATGTGCCTTACATCGTCGGCTTGTAGAAGATGTAGTCGGCCTGGTAGTTGACCACCTGCTTCTGGCCCAGGGTCGCCTGGCCGCAGGGCATCATGGGTGCGACGCCGCCCTTGGTGGCCACGCGCTGGATGTAGCTCACGCCCTGCATGGCGCCCATGCCCATCGCCGGGTTGGCCTTGACCAGCTGCAGCGGGATGTTGCCGGCACCGCCCGGCGCGACGGCGACCTGCGTGGCGGTGACCTTGGAGCCGTCCATGCTCTCCCAGGTGGCGGGCGGGCCGTAGTAACGGCCGATGGCCTTGCCGCTGCGGTCCATCAGGCGAGCGTCGGGGCCCACGAAGAACCATTCGAACTGGCCGGCCATGTCGGCCTTGGCACGGCATTCGTAAGTGATGGTGCCGGCGCCCACCGTCTCGAGGGCCACGCGTTGGCCCGCCGGGACTTGCACCGGTGCGGGCAGGCTGGCCTGGGAATACGGGGCCGGCATGGGCGCGGTGGCACAGGCGGACAGAAGGACGGCGGCGGCCACGGTGGCCAGGGGGGCGGTCATGCGCATGGAATGCTCCTTTCGATGGGCAGCAACAGGGTTGAGGTTCAGGGGTGGCAGTCGGCGGTCGCCCTCCGCGACCTGTCCTTGCTGCCTGCCCCTCCTCGACTTACGGCGGCCGCCATGGTGCGGATGCATACCCTGCGAAAGTTGAAGGATTTGTGAATTCGACGGCGGCAGCCACCCGCATCCGTCCGGTCGTGGCGTGCGTACCCGACGGATGGCCGCCGCTCCAGCACAATCCCCTGATGCCTTTTGCCACGACGCCCGACGACGAGCTGCTGCGTCTGCTCGACCGTGTCGCCCGCCGCGACGCCTCTGCCCTTCAGACGCTGTACGAACGCACGTCGTCCCGGCTCTTCGGCCTTGCGATGCGCGTGGTGCGGCAGCACGAGTGGGCAGAGGACGTGTTGCAGGAGGCCTTCCTCACCATCTGGCGCTCGGCGCCCGACTACCGCGCGACGCTCAGCCCGCCGATGGCCTGGATGTCGCTGATCGTGCGCAGCCGGGCACTCGACCTGCTGCGCCGCCAGACCAGCCAGGGCAGCGACGTGACGCAGGAGTTCAGCGAGACGCTGGCCGACACCCTGCCCGCGGCCGAACCCGGTCCGCAGGAGCTGGCCGATGCGAGCGAGCAGGCCTGGCTCCTGCACCAGTGCCTGCAGCAATTGCCCAATGCCCAGCGCGAGGCCTTGTCGCTTGCCTATCTGCGCGACCTGAGCCACAGCGAACTGGCCGCCCGACTGGCGCAGCCGCTGGGCACCATCAAGACCTGGATCCGGCGCGGGCTGGAAAAGCTGCGCGGCTGCATGGAGCAGGCGTCATGACCCGGCCCCGTCCTTCCACCGCCACCGGCCCGAGGAGACTCTCATGAACATCGCCGCCAATGCCCGCCTGCTGGCCCTGCTGTCGGCCGCCCATGCCCTGGGCACGCTGCGCGGCGGCGCACGCCGACGCTTCGAGGCCCTGGCCCGCGAGCAGCCCGCCGTGCGGGCGAGCGCGCTGCTGTGGCGCGAGCGGCTCACGGGCTTCGTCGAACTCGCGCCCGCGGTGAACCCGCCCGCCGCGGTGTGGACCCGCATCCGCAACCTGGTCGACGCCGACCTGCAAGAGACCCGTCTGGCCCAGCAGAAGGCGGCACCGACGCCGCCGGTACGCACCACCGGCTGGTGGGGAAGCCTGGCGATATGGCGCGGCGCATCGGCCGCGGGCCTGGCGGCCACGGTGCTGGCGGGCGTGATCGGCCTGCAGTTCTGGTATCAGGCGCGCGAGGCGCAGCAGGTCAAGTACGTGGCGGTGCTGAACGACGATCGCTCGGCCGCGTCGATGCTGGTGACCTTCGATGCGAAGCACCGTCAGCTGACGCTGCAGCGCGTAGGCGACTTCAGCGTGGCGGCCGATCGGTCGCTGCAGCTGTGGGCCCTGCCGCCAGGGCGCACGCCGCAGTCGCTGGGGGTGGTGGATTCGCCCGCGGGCATGCGCCTGGCGGCCAGCGCGCAGATGCTGCAGCAGGCACCGGCGCTCGCGGTCAGCCTGGAACCCAAGGGCGGGGTGTCCGGCGACCGTGGGCCGACGGGGCCGGTGCTGTTCCATGGGGCGTTGATCGAGAAGACGCTGTGATGGGTTCACGGCATCCGGTCACCCGAGTGGACTGATCGGGGTCTGCGCGACGACGGACGTCGCTCCTTCTACCGCTGTGCCGCTAACCGGCAGAGGGCACCGGTGTGCGTGCGGAGGTGCCATTCGCGGCGCCGTGCAGTACGGCAAGCACGTCGGTGGAATGCGGGCACCCGCGACGTGAGGCAAGCCGGTTGGCGCGAGCGTGCACCGGGAGCGCGCATGCCGGTGCCCTCTGCCGGTTAGCGGCGCGCCCCATGTGCCCCATCAAGGAAGTCAAGCGCCTGCCCCTGCAAGGCACGTCACGACAATCGCGAGCCTTCAACACACCAACCAGCGCAGCGCAGAACGAAGGGGGTCCATCTACGCAGAACACCGCGCTGCGGATGCATTCCCGGACGCACTGCAGGCCGATGCCATCCAGGCGATGCACAGACCCGTATCTGAAGAGCCTGCCGCATATCCGGCGGTACAACATCCCAAGGAGCCTCCCATGACTTTCTCGAAGAAGACCACCCGCATCCTCGCCGCCACCCTCACCGCCTTCGCACTCGGCGGCGCCGCCATCGGTGCATTGGCCCAGGTCACGGTGGGTGGCGCGCCGATGTATGCCACCAAGGACATCATCGACAACGCCGTCAACTCCAAGGACCACACCACGCTCGTGGCCGCCGTCAAGGCCGCCGGACTGGTCGAGACCCTCAAGGGCCCGGGCCCCTTCACCGTCTTCGCGCCCACCAATGCGGCCTTCGCCGCCCTGCCCGCCGGCACCGTCGACACGCTGCTCAAGCCCGAGAACAAGGGCCAGCTGACGACCATCCTGACCTACCACGTCGTGCCCGGCAAGGTCGACTCGGCGGCGCTCGTGAAGATGATCGACGACGGCAAGGGCCAGGCCATGCTCAAGACCGCCGCGGGCGGCAGCCTCAAGGCCACGCGCAGTGGCAACACCGTGAAGATCACCGACGAGAAGGGTGGCTCGGCCGACGTGACCATCGCCGACGTCTACCAGTCCAACGGCGTGATCCACGTCGTCGACAAGGTGCTGCTGCCCAAGTAAACAGAGAAGGCATGCACGGTCCGTTACCTTTGCGTGCGGACCGTCAGGTGCCACTCAGGGCACCCCGACATACTTCGTTCTCGGCAGTCCGATCTTCTCCGACTCTTGCTTCCCCTCCACACCCGGACTGTCTTGGGGCCCGCTTTACGGCGGGCCCTTTTTCTTTTGTGCGTCCGTGTTCTCAGCAGGCCAGCATCTGCCACCGGCCTTCGGCAAGGCGCTGCAGGGTGAGGCCTTCGAAGCGCCACAGATGCAGCCAGCCATTGGCCAGCAGATCGCGCACCACGGCATGCTCCGCGATCACCGCATCGATGGCGGCCTGCGGCGCATCGATGACCACCGTGAGTCGCAGCGGCTCGTGCACCCAGCGCTGTCCATCGTGCAGCGACTGACGCGACAGGCCGATGCGCAGGTCGCCGCCATTGCCCTCGAACACGCCCAGGGTGCCACCCACCACGTTGTGCAGCAGCTTGTTGCCGCTGCCCAGCCGCACCGGGTCGCAGGTGGATGCGTGGTACTGCCAGTTGATCCAGTGCGTGACCAGCATGGGGGCCGTCATCAGTTGCGTGAGCAACTGGCCCCCGGGGTCCTGTGCGGCGTCGTAGTCGTGCAGGAAGGCCCGGCCCTGCAGGTCCACGCCCTGCGTGCGATGCCGAGGCCCGATCACGAAGGCGGCGTTGCCCGCGAGTCCCCATTCGGGGCGGGTCTGCGCTCCGTCGTTGGCGCGGCGGCGCAGCTGGCGATGCAGCGCATCGGCCGGCGCCTTCGGATCCAGCCCCAGGCGCGGCGCGCGCTCGCGACGCACCTGGTCGGCGGCGGCCTCGAAGACCGATTGCAGCCGGTCCCAATGGGCACGGGCCTCGGGTGAGAGCCGGTCGAGGTCGAAGCCTTCGATCTCGTCGGTGGACGTGTTGTGCAGCGCGGCCACGAACACCGTGGCCGAGGGCACGTCGATGCCCTGCGTCTTCAGGCCTGCACGCACCGCTGCATCGTTGAGCAGCTGCGCCAGGCTGCGCGCATTGACCTCGCCGGTCTGGCCGCAGCAGGCACCGCAGTCCAGCGCAGCCGCATGCGCGTTGTTGGCCGACTGGCTGCCATGGCCGACGAGCAGCACCAGGGGCGCGAGCCCCTGCACGAGGCCCATGGACTGCAGCACGCGCGCCGCGAGGGCCACACGCGCCTCGGCATCGAGGCCGAGCAGCTGCGGCCGGCACACCGACCGATAGCGCGCGGGCACGCCGTCCAGATCGTCGCGCGCGCGGTCCTGCAAGCCAGGCCGCAGCCAGCGGCCCAGCCGGCCCAGATAACCCAGCCCTGCGGCCTCGACGAAGGAGAAGGCCGCGCCCGGCCAGCGGCTGGCCGCATGCCACTGGTCGCCGAGCGCGAAGCGATGCTGGCGGGCCTGTCCGGCCTGCCGCTGCAGCTGCGGCGCTGCGGCAGCGTCGCGGGCGTCGGTCGGCACGAGCACATCGCCCACCGTCACGGCCGGCGCCAGCAGTCCGGGCAGTTGGGGCCGCTGGGTGGCGGTGCCCAGCGGCGTGTACGCCAGTGGCAGGCCGAAGAAGCCGGCCACGCCCAGGGTCTGCATGCCGGGGCAGGCGGCCTCCAGCGCGCGGCGCAGCGGCTCGCTGCGCACGTCGATGCAGAAGGCGGCCTGCACCTCGGGCGTCGCCGCAGACGGGCCGTTGGAAGACGCACGGCCGGCCAGCGAGGCGGCCAGCCCGCGCTGGTAACCCATCTCCAGAGCCACCTGCCAGACCTCGTCCACACGCAGCGCCACTTCGGCCTGGGCCAGCGCCTCCGGCGCCCGGCCCCATTCGCGCTGCACGGTGGCGAAGGCCTGCCGCGCGGCGAGGTCGTCCTTGCAGTCCAGCAGCAACGCGCCCCAGGCCAGGCGGATGGCCAGCAGCTCGCGCAGGTGCGGGTCCTCGCGGCCCGCCAGCCGGGCCTGCCAGCCCAGGTAGGCGCACCACGACGCCCAGCCATTGACCGTGAGCAGCACCGACTCCAGGTAGTCGGCCCACACGGCCGGCGGCAGGCCCAGGCGCTCGATCACCCACTGCTCGGCCTCGCGGGCCGTGGGCGGCAACGCGTCGATGCTGCGGCCGATGTGCGGCAGGCCCATGAGCAGGCCGATGCCGTGGTCGTGCTGCAGGGTCTCGCGCCAGAAGGCGTAGAGGCCCTGGGCGCGCGCCGGCTGCCAGTCGGCCTGGTGCATGTCGAACCAGGCGGCACAGGTCTGGCTGACCTGGTGGGTGATGGCCTGCCGCCAGGCCAGGCGCGTGTGGCGCTGCGGGTCGTTGTCGAGCACGTCGATCAGCAGCGGCAGCGGCTGCACCGGCAGGGGCCGGGCCAGCGCGGTTACGCAGGCCTCGGGCGTGAGTTCCGCTTCATGCAACTGCTGCAGGGCCTGCTGCAGGTCGGCCGCGGTGATGCGGCCGTCGGCCCAGGCCTGCGCCTGCCGCTCGCGCGGCGGGAAGACCTGGATGCCGCCCAGCACGGCCATGCGCGCCGCCACCCGGCGCACCGGCATGCCGATGCGCGACCAGTGCGGGTTGACGGCGATGGCGCTTTCCAGCGGCCAGGCGGGCGCGATGGCCTCGCAGGCGCGGCGGCAGGCGGCATCGATCCGGTCGGCCTGCAGGCCGTCGGGATGAGGCCACGCCGCGGCATCGATGGGCGCCGAGGCGGAGGCCGGGCGCGTAGGGTTCAGGACATCCGTCATGGTGTTCTCCGTGCGGGAATGGGGTGGGCGTAGTCAGGCCACAGGGGCCGACAGCCGGCCGGCCTGTGCATGGCGGCGCGCCTCGGGCGTCCAGCGGGCGGGCCAGAGCCGCAGCGCCAGCCGGGTGTAGACCTCGTCGACATAGAAGCCGGCATAGCTCCAGCGCCGCGCGCGGGCGAGGGCCTGGGGCCGCCACTGCAGCGTGGCCAGAGCCAGGTACAGCAGGGCCATGCCCAGCACCGCGACGGCGCCGGCCAGCGCCTGCGGTGCGTCCTGCAGGCCCAGCGGCAGCGCATGCATGAGCCGTGCGGCCAGGGCCAGGCCGCCGATCATCAGCAGGCCCCAGAGCAGCGCCCGCGCCCGGGCACCGACCGCCGCCGGCGTGGCCGGCAACCAGAGCATGGGCGCCCAGGCCAGGCCCAGCAGCGCGCTCCACCACAGCGGCCAGGCCGGGCCGCCCACGGCGGCGAGCACGACGAGCACCGCGCAAACGGCCAGCACCGGCGCCAGCAGCAGGCTGAGCGAAGTTGGCACGGCCGGCGCATGCAGCGCCTGCCGCCGCGTGTCGCGCACCACGCCCGAGGCCGACAGAAAGGCATGCGCCTTGTAGAGCGAATGGCCGATCAGGTGCAGCGCCGCCAGCGTGTACAGGCCGACCGCGCACTCCACCAGCATGAAGCCCATCTGCGCCACGGTGGACCAGGCCAGCCGCACCTTGATGCTGATGCGCGTGAGCATGACCAGCCCCGCCAGCACCGCCGTGGCCAGGCCGAAGCCCAGCAACAGCCAGCGCGCAGGCGCCGCGGCGTCCAGCAGCGGCGCAAACCGGATCAGCACGAAGCCGCCCAGGTTGACCACGCCCGCATGCAGCAGAGCCGACACCGGCGTGGGCGCCTCCATCACCTGGGTCAGCCAGCCGTGCACCGGCAGCAGCGCCGTGCGCAGCACCACCGCCAGCACCAGCGCCGCGGCGGCCACCTGCAGGGACAGGGACAGGCCCTGTTGCGCCACATGCGCCCATAGCGCCGACAGCGAACCGCTGCCCACCTCATGCCAGGTCAGGCCTGCGGCCAGAAGCAGCAACCCGTCGGCGGCCCGGTCGGCGATGCGCTTCTTGTGCGCCGCCAGCAGCGCGAAGGGACGGTCCGGGTAGAAGCACAGCAGCGACTGCAGGGCCGCACCGACCGCCGCCCAGGCAGCGATCAGCACCAGCCAGTGGTCGGCCATCAGCAGCAGGTGCACGGCCGCCAGCACGCCGCCCAGCGCGGCCGCATAGCGGCGCTGGCCGGCCTCGCCCTCCAGGTAGCGGGTTGAGAAGCTGGCGATCACCGTGCCCAAGCCCTGTACCAGCAGCGCCAGCACCAGACCGAGCACCGTGGGCTGCAGGCCGGGCAGGCCCTGCAGCAGCGACGGCCCGGCCAGCAGTCCCAGTCCGGCCGCAGTGAGCGCCACGCCACACAGCGCCTGGAAGCCGCGCCAGCTGGCGGCCACGGTGAGCCGGCCCGACAGGGCGAGCACCGCGGCCAGACCCATGGCAAGGGGCGGCAGCACCGACAGCGCCGGCCCCGGGATGTGTGCGAAGTCCATCGCGAACCCTCCGAATGAAAACTGGGCGCGATGATGCTTGGCGGCTTTCGTTCTGTAAATTACATTGATAAGAACCAATCAATCCACAAATTAGAACGATGCAGCTGGAGCAGCTCAACTTCCACCACCTGTTCTATTTCTGGCGCGTGGCCACGCTGGGGCACCTGACGCGGGCGGCCGAAGAGCTGCACACCTCGCAGTCGGCCGTGTCGGCGCAGATCCGCCAGCTGGAAGACCGGTTGGGCGAGGCGCTGTTCACCCGCGAGGGCCGGCGCCTGGTGCTGACCGACACCGGCCAGTTGGTGCTGGCCTATGCCGAGAACATCTTCGGCCTGGGCCAGGAGATGCTGGGCCGGCTGCAGGGCCGCAGCGACGGCGTGACGCGGCTGCGCGTGGGTGCGGTGGCCACGCTTTCGCGCAACTACCAGGAGAACTGGCTGCGCCCGCTGCTGGCCGACTCGGCGGTGGTGCTGACCCTGGAGTCGGGGCTGCTCGAAGGCCTGGTCGAGCGCCTGGTGCAGCACCAGCTCGACGTGGTGCTGGCCACCGAGACGGTGCCCGCCGACCCCGACCGGCCACTGCACTGCCGCCTGCTCGGCAGCCAGTCGATCTCGCTGGTGGGCCCGGCCAGCCGCTGGCAAGGCCGGCCGCTGCGCATCCCCGAGGACCTGGACGGGCTGGAGATCGCCCTGCCCGGCCCGCGCCATGCGCTGCGCGGCCAGTTCGACGGCCTGTGCGCCTCGGCCGGCGTGATGCCGCGCCTGCGGGCCGAGGTGGACGACATGGCCATGCTGCGCCTGATCGCCCGCGACAGCGGCTGGCTGACGGTGCTGCCCGAGGTGGTGGTGCAGGACGAGTTGCGCAACGGTGCGCTGGTGATCGTCGGGCGCTCGGACGCGCTGCAGGAGCGCTTCTATGCCATCACGACACCGCACCGGCACCGCATCGAGGTGCTGGAGCGGTTGATGGCGCAGGCGCCGGCGGCGGGCTGAAGGGCGCGCGGGCCGAGGCATGCCCGGCTTCGACAGGCTCAGCCCGAACGGCTTGGGGGGCGCGGAGCCACTCCTGCCGCTTGCTGCTTGCGATGGCCTGCGGCCTCAACCGCCGGCCAGGGGCCACTCCTGGCCGTCGGCCGCCACCAGCACGCCCGGCGTGGTGTCGCTCTGGGTCAGCGGCACGCCCATGAAGCGCTCCTTGTCCATGCCTTCGTCACCCATGTTGATGGCGACGCGGCCGTTGCGGCGCGCGCGCATCAGTTCGTCGTATTGCGCTGGCGTGAGCAACAGCTTCTGCGGATACGCGTTGTCGTTCTCGGCCCAGTGCTTGCGGATGGCTTGGAGGGCGAGGTCATAGAGAGTGGCCATGACGGGATCATAGAAAACACGGCCGCCCTTCCCGCCGGCCCAGTGAAAAGGCGGCCCGCAGGCCGCCTCGTCGACCGGAGCCGCCTGTGCGGCCCGAGGCCATCACTTCCGCAGCTTGGCCAGCTCGGCCATCATGGCCTGCACCGTGCCCTCGCCCACGCTGGCCGAGTGCTTGTCGATCACGGGCTTCATCTTCTCGCGCAGCTTGGTCACCTCGGCGGCGGACAGCTCGTTGACCTCCATGCCGCTCTTCTTCAGGTCTTCCAGGCCGCTCTGCAGCATGGCGCGGGACTGGGTGCGCTCGTACTGGGCCGATTCGACCGCAGCCTCCTTCAGGATCTTCTGATCGGCCGGCGGCAGCTGGTCCCAGAACTTCTTGCTGATCACCACCGACTGCGGGTTGTACTGGTGGTTGGTGATGGTCATGTACTTCTGCACCTCATTGAGCTTGGCGCCCTTGATGGTGGCCACCGGGTTCTCCTGGCCGTCCACCGCCTTCTGCTCCAGCGCGGCATACAGCTCGGGGAAGGGCAGCGGGGTGGGGTTGGCGCCCAGGGCCTTGACCCAGTCCACGTTGATCGGGCTCGGGATCACGCGCAGCTTGAGGCCGGCGATGTCCTCCACCTTCTGGATCGGCCGCTTGCTGTTGGTGAGCTGACGGAAGCCCAGCTCATAGTAGGCCAGGCCGACCAGGCCCTTGTCTTCCAGCTTCTTGTGCAGGTTCTGGCCGAAGGGGCCGTCCACCACCGCATCGGCCTCGCGCGCATTGCCGAACAGGAAGGGGAAGTCGTAGATCGCGAAGTCCTTCACCAGGCTGGAGAAGATGCCCGAGTTCATGGAGGCCATCTCCAGCGTGCCGCCCTGCAGGGCCGAGACGTTGGCCTGGTCGCTGCCCAGCACGCCGCCGGGAAAGACCTGCACCTTGAGGCGGCCGGCGGACTTCTTGTCGACCAGCTCGGCGAACTTCTCCATGCCCAGCACGATGGGATGGCCCTTGGCGTTCTGGTTGGCGAACTTGATGGTGCGCGTCTGCGCGGGTGCCATGCCGGCAGCGGCGAGGGCCACGGCGGCCACCACGGTCTTGAGGAACAGTCGCTTCATGGGGGGTCTCCTGGGTGGGTAGCAATGAGAGGAAGGAAAGGACGGCTCGCTCAGCCGTGGAACCAGCGCGCCGGCACGATGACCAGTGCGGGGAAGAACACCATCAGGAACATGACGGCGAACTGCGCCACCATGAAGGGCCACACGCCCTTGGTGACCTCGTCCATGCTGACCTTGCCGACGCCGGCCACGGTGCTGAGCACCGTGCCCACCGGCGGCGTGATCAGCCCGATGGCGTTGTTGATGATGAACAGCACGCCGAAGTACACCGGGTCGATGCCGGCGGCCTTGATGATGGGCATGAACACCGGCGTGAGGATCAGGATGGTGGGCGTCATGTCCATGGCCGTGCCCACCAGCATCGTGATGACCATGATGACCACCATCAGCAGGATGGGCCGGTCCAGCAGCGGCTGCAGCACGGCCACCAGTTCGGCCGGAAGGTTGGCGACGGTGATCATCCAGGCCGACACCATGGCCGCGGCCACCAGGAACATGATGACGGCGGTGGTGCGCGCTGCGGCCTCGAACAGGCCGTAGAGCTGCGAGAGCTTGAGCTCCTTGTAGACCACGGTCGAGACGAAGAGCGCATACACGGCAGCCACCACGGCCGCCTCGGTGGGCGTGAAGACGCCGAACTTCAGGCCCACGATCACGATCACCGGCAGCACCAGGGCGAAGGTGGCGTCCTTGAGGGCCGTGAGCACCTCGGCACGACTGGCGCGCGGGGCGGGCTCGATCTTCTCCTTGCGCACCAGCCACCACCAGGTGAACCACAGTGCGGCGCCGAGCATGACACCCGGCGCGATGCCGGCCATGAAGAGCTTGGAGATCGACACGTTGGCGGCCACGCCGAAGACCACGAAGCCGATGGAGGGCGGGATGATGGGCGCGATGATCGAGGCGGCCGACAGCAGGCCGGCCGAGCGCGCCTTGTCGTAACCGGCGCGGTTCATCATGGGCAGCAGCAGCGCCGCCAGCGCCGCCGCATCGGCCACGGCCGAGCCGGACAGCGAAGCCATGATGATGGCCGCCATGATGCCCACGTAGCCCAGGCCGCCGCGCACATGGCCCACCAGCGTCATCGCGAAATTGACGATGCGGCGCGACAGGCCGCCGGCGTTCATGATCTCGCCGGCCAGCATGAAGAAAGGCACGGCCAGCAGCGGGAAGCTGTTGGCGCCCTCCAGCGTGTTCTGCGCCAGGATCTGCGGATCGAACATGTCCATGTGCCACATCAGCGCCGCGCCGCAGGCCAGCAGCGAGAAGGCGATGGGCACGCCCAGGGCCATGGCGCCGAGCAGGGCGCCGAGGAAGATTGCGATGGTCATGGCCGTCCTTTCAGCGCACGGGTTGGGAGGCCGCCTCGTGCGGCGCATCCTCGGATTCGGTCACGCCGATCAACTCGGACTCGGCCAGCCGCCCCGCCAGCAGCGCCACGAACTCGGTGGTGATGAAGACCATGGCGATGGCCGAGAAGAACACGCCCGCACCGTAGAACCAGGCCATGGAGACTTCCATGACGGCGCTCGTGCTCTCGCGGTTGATCTGCATCTGCGTCCAGGAGCCCTGCAGCATGAAGAAGCAGAGCATCAGCATCAGCAGGTGGCTCGCGCCCAGGCACAGCTTCTTGCCCAGGCGCGGCAGGCGCGACACCAGGGTGTCGGTGCCCAGGTGCTGGTGCGAGCGCAGCGCCACCAGCGCGCCCAGGAAGGTCATCCACACGAAGAGCCAGCGAGAGAGCTCCTCGGAGATCAGCAGGCCGTCGTTGAAGCCATAGCGCAGCACGACGTTGCCGAACACCATGACCACCATCAACGCCAGGCAGACCACCATGGCGAAGGAAAAGAGCCGGCACAGCCGGTCGAGGCACGTCCCCCACATACACGCTCCTTGAAGTGGGGCGAAGTTTGTACGAACTGGTTAGTTTTGTGGGTCGGGGCAAACCCGGGGATGCGCACCCCGTGGCTTGGCGCGCTGCCGTCCGCTCAGGGCGCCCGCATGAAGCGCACCACCATGTCGATCACGCTGTCGCGGCGGTGCGCCACGTAGGCGGCCGAGGCGGTGTCGAGCTTGAACAGCGTGCCGAAGGTGTGGCGGTTGGCGACGTTGAAGAAGCTCAGCGCCGAGATCGACGCATGGATGTCGACTGCATCCAGCCCCGGCCGGAAGAGGCCGCTGGCGAGGCCGCGCGCGTACAGCCGCTCGATGGCGGCGATGGCCGGGACGTTGAGTTCCTGGATGCGCTGCGAGGCCGCGATGTACTGGCCGCGGTGGATGTTCTCGCTCATCACCAGGCGGATGAAGCGCTCGTGCTGCAGGTGGTGGTCGAAGGTGAAGGCGACCAGCCGACGCAGCGCCGCCTCGGGCTCCAGGTCGTCCAGGCGCAGGTCGGCCTCGATCTCGCGCACCTGGCGGTACGACTCCTCCAGCACGGCCAGGTACAGGCCTTCCTTGCTGCCGAAGTAGTAGTAGATCATCCGCTTGCTGGTCTGCGTGAGCGCGGCGATCTCGTCGATGCGCGCGCCGGCCAGGCCCTTCTCCGCGAACTCCTCGGCCGCCACATCCAGGATGTTGGCGCGCGTGCGCTCCGGGTCGTTGGTGCGGCTGGCCGGTGCCTTGGCGGCGGGCTTCGCGGCGGCGCTGCGGCGCGCACGCGAATGGACGAGTTCGTTCATTTTTTCAGTATAGGCGGCGGCCGTCGCCCGGCGAGCGAACGTAGACTGGGCCCGCAGGACCATGGCCTCCGCCGCTCCACCCTCCCCGTTGCGCGCTGCGCGCCATCGCCCCGGCTGGCAGCCGGTGGTGGACGCATCGCGCTGCACCGGCTGCGGCTGGTGCGTGGCAGCCTGCCCGCCGCACGTGCTGAGCCTCGCGGCGCGCGACTGGAAGAAACATGCAGTGCTGCATGACGCGCCGGGCTGCACCGGCTGCAGCGACTGCGCCGTGGTGTGCCCCTTCCGCGCGATCACGATGCGCAAAGCGGCCCCGAAGGCCGACGGACCTGGCGATCCGGCGGCGGCAGCTCAGCGCAGGTCGCCGTCCACGTAGTACCAGCGGCCATCCTCGCGCACGAAGCGGCTGCGCTCGTGCAGCCGCGAGGCGCGCCCCGCGGCATCGCGCGAGCGGGCGACGAACTCCACCTCGGCCCGGTCGGCGCCCAGCGGCAGGTGCGCCCGCACGTCCAGCCCCAGCCAGTGGACCGGTGTCGACGCGTCCAGTTGCAGCGATGCCGGCCGGGTGCGCGGATGCCAGGTGGCCAGCAGCCAGGCCTCGTCGCCGAGGCCATAGGCGGTGTAGCGTGAGCGCATGAGCGTCTCGGCGTCGGGAACAAGCGCGGCGCGTTCGTCGGCCGGCGTCTGCGGATCGGCCAGGAAGCGGCCGCAGCAGGCGCCGAAGGCAAGGGGCCTGCCGCGGCCCTTGCGACCGCAGGGACAGGGTTGGTCGGACTCAGGCAGAGGTGCGGACATGGTCGGGGACATCAGGAACGGACGGACCGGCCGCGGCGCCACCGGTCTCGCGGCAGGGCCCCATGGCCCGTGCGATGGCGAGCCGCAGCTGGGTCGAGGGCACGGGTTTGTACAGCAGCTGGAAGCCCGCGGCCTCGACCTGGGCCCGGTCGGCCTGCGCGGTTTCGCCGGTCACCACCGACACCTCGCGCACCTTGCCCAGCCCGTGCAGCGTGCGCGCCGCCGCCAGGCCGGAGAGGCCCTCGCCCAGGCGCAGGTCGCTCAGGAGCAGGTCGAAGCGTCCCGGCAGCGCCAGCGCCTCGCCGGGCGTGGCCGCGACCTGCACCTCGTGGCCCCAGCCGCCCAGCAGCGCCCGCATGCCTTCGCGCACGGGCGCCTCGTCGTCCAGCACCAGGATGCGTGCGGGGGCGCAGGGCGGCAGCGCCTCGGGAGCCCGCACTGGCAGCTGCGGCATGGCGGCCGCCAGCCAGAGCGAGAAGGTGCTGCCCTGGCCCGGCGCGCTGCGCAGCGCGATGCGGGTGCCCAGCGTGCGGGCCATGCTGGCCACCAGGGCCAGTCCCAGGCCCAGGCCCCGCGAGCGGTCGCGTCCCGGGTTGTCGACCTGGAAGAATTCCTCGAAGACCTGCTCGCGCAGGGCCGGTGCGATGCCGATGCCGCTGTCGCGCACCTCGATGCGCCACCCGGCCGTGCCGTCCTGCGTGCAGGGCCGCGCCGCCATCAGCACGCAGCCGCGCTCGGTGTACTTGAGTGCGTTGTCGACCAGGTTGGCCAGCAGCCGCGAGAGCATCTGCGCATCGGCGAGCACCCGGGCGCGCGTCGGGCGCGCGAACAGTCGCAGGCCCTTGGTGGCCGCCGTGGCCGCGAAGCGCCCCTGCAGCGACTCGAAGAGCTCACCCAGGTCCACCGGCGCCAGGTGCACGGCCATGGCGCCACGGTCCAGCTGGGCGATGTCGAGCAGGGCGTCGACCGAGCCACGCAACGCTTCGATGCTGCCCTGCATGTGGCGCACGCTGGACGGCGCGGCCGGCCGCCCGGCCTCCAGCGCATCGATGAACACGGCCAGCGCATGCATGGGCTGGCGCAGGTCGTGGTTTGCTGCGGCAAAGATGCGCGCCCGCTGCGCGGCCAGATGGGCCACGCGGTCCAGTTCGGTCTGCAGGGCTTCGGCCAGGCGGGCGTTCTCCAGGCCGGACTCGATGGCCCCGACGATCAGCAGGTTCTGCTTGCGGGCGTAGTGCAGCGTGGCCAGCAGCTGCGACAGCGCCAGCACGCCCATCAGCACGGCGGGCCCACCCTCGCCCGCCGTCATCAGCCGCACGGCGATGCTCAGGTACAGCGGCACGCCGAAGCACAGCGTGGCGAGCCACCACTGCGCCAGGGCCGCGATGGACACGCTTGCCACGCCGCTGATGAAGAAGTACTGCAGCAGGATGAGCGCGAGGTCGCCCCGCGGGAAGAACAGCCAGGGCGCGGCGGCCCACACCAGGCCCGGCAGCAGCATCCGCCACTCCAGGTGGCGGCGCCAGCGCGCCGCATCGGCCGTCTGGAAGGTGTCCGGGTCCACGCCATGCAGGTGGCGGTACATGTGCCACTGCATCGCATGGACCATCACGGCCCACACGAACACGCCGGCCTGGCGCGTGAGCACCGCGAAGCTGATCCAGAAGGCAGCTGCCGTGAGTGCGGCGACGAAGGGCGTGTCGCGCGTGTCGAGGATGTAGGCCCGCGCCAGCGTGAGGTCCACGCGCGCATCGGCATGCGGCGCATCGCCCCACCATCGCCGCAGCCGTTGAAGCCTGTCGCCCGTCATCGGGGCAGGATAGCAGCGGCTTGTGATCGCTCAGGCCAGGGCGCGCTGGATCAACAGCTTCTGGATGTCCGAGGTGCCTTCGTAGATCTGGCACACCCGCACGTCGCGGTAGATGCGCTCCAGCGGAAAGTCCTTCACATAGCCGTAACCGCCCAGCGTCTGGATGGCCGCGCTGCAGACACGCTCGGCCATCTCGCTGGCGAAGAGCTTGGCCATGGCCGCCTCCTTGAGGCAGGGCCGGCCGGCATCGCGCAGGCTGGCCGCATGCCAGATGAGCTGGCGCGCGGCTTCGAGCTGCGTGGCGCAGTCGGCCAGGCGGAAGCCCACCGCCTGCTGGTCGAAGATCGGGCCGCCGAAGGCCGTGCGGTCCTTGGCGTACTGCAGCGCGAAGTCGAAGGCGCTGCGCGCCATGCCCACACTCTGCGCGGCGATGCCGATGCGCCCGCCTTCCAGCGCGCCCAGGGCGATCTTGTAGCCCTCACCTTCGGCGCCGATGAGGTTCTCGGCCGGAATGCGGCAGCCGTCGAACTGGATCAGCGCCGTGTCGCTGCTGTGCTGGCCCAGCTTGTCCTCCAGGCGGGCCACGGTATAGCCCGGCGCATCGGTGGGCACGAGGAAGGCGCTCATGCCCTTCTTGCCGGCCGACTTGTCGGTCATGGCGATAACGATGGCCACCTGGCCGTTCTTGCCGCTGGTGATGAACTGCTTGGTGCCGTCGATCACCCAACCGTCGGCGTCCTTCCTGGCCGTGGTGCGCAGGCTGCTGGCGTCGCTGCCCGCCTGCGGCTCGGTCAGGCAGAAGGCACCCAGCATGCGGCCCTGCGCCAGCGGCTCCAGCCACTGCTTCTTCTGCTGCGCATTGCCGTAGCGCATCAGGATGGCGTTGACGGGGCAGTTGGTGACGCTGATGGCCGTGCTGGTGCCGCCGTCGCCGGCGGCGATCTCCTCCAGCACCAGCGCGAGCGTCAGGTAGTCCAGGCCCGCGCCACCGTGCTCCTCGGGCACGCAGATGCCGTAGGCGCCCAGCTGGGCCAGGCCCTGGTGCACGTCCTTGGGGAAATGGTGGTCGCGGTCCCACTGCGCGGCATGGGGCCACAACTCGGCCTGGGCGAAATCGCGCACGGCGTCGCGGATGGCTTCCTGGTCGGGGGTGAGCAGCATGGGTCGTGTCTCCTGTCGTTCTCGTGTGGATGCTTGAGTGCCCGACGTCAGGGGCCGGGACGCCCTTCCTCGTCCAGCTGGGTGCGGTAGCGCGCCAGCATCTGCTCCTGCGACTCCGCCGGAGCCGGCGTGCCCATCTGGTCATGGATCATCTGGTTGAGCGTGGGCAGTGCCGAACGCGGCCCCCAGGTCGATGCATTCCACAGCTGCGAACGCATGAAGGCCTTGGGGCAGTGCAGGTAGGCCTCGTGCACCTGCACCTCGACCACCAGTCTGGGCCGCTGGCGCTCACCCTCGAACTGGCCAGTGAACTCCGGCTCGTCGCGCAGCCGGGCACGGCCGTTGACGCGCAGCGTCTCGTCCACGCCGGGCACCAGGAAGATCAATGCGATGCGCGGATCGGCCAGCAGGTTCTCGAAGGTGTCGAGCCGGTTGTTGCCGCCCGAGTCCGGCAGCAGCAGCGTGCGGCCGTCCTCGCTGGCCTTGACGAAGCCGGGCGAACCGCCGCGCGGCGACGCATCGAGCAGCGCGCCATGCACGCCACCACTGGCCACCACGCAGAAGGGCGACAAGGCCACGAAGCGCCGGCCATGCACATCGAGATGGTCGAGCTGCTTGCGCAGCGCGCGCTCGCCGGGGGCGGCGTAGAGCGCGCGAAGTTGGTCGGCGTTCTGGATCATGGCAGCGTGCGCTTCAACGGCCCGCGCCCAGGTCCATGATGAGGCGCGTCGCCATGTACAGCCGGCGCGGGATCGCGTCGATCTGCACGTACTCGGCCTTGTCGCTGTGGTAGTTGAAGCCCGGCAGGCCCAGGCTCTCGATCACCGGCTTGCCGGCCAGCGCGGCATAGGCCGCGTCGGTGCCGCCGCCGGAGCGTTCTTCGATGACCACGCTGCCGCCCGCCTCGGTGTAGTAGCCCACGGCCTTGTCGATCAGCACCTTGCCCGCCTCCCCGGCGTTGAAGGCCGGCCGGCCGCGGGTGACCAGCACCTGCACCTCGGCATTGGGCAGCTTCTTCTTCTGCGCGCGGGCCTCCAGCTCCTTCATGGCCGCCTCGAAGTCCTCGTTGCGGGCATAGCGCACGTCGGCATTGAGCGTGGCGCTGTCGGGAATGATGTTGGACACGGCGCCGGCCTTGGCGATGGTCCAGTTGAAGCGCAGGCCGCGGGCCTTGTCGTCGATGTCCATGGTGCGCAGCACCAGGTCCGACGCCTCGACCAGCGCGTTGACGCCCAGCTCAGGCGCGGCGCCCGCGTGCGAGGCCTTGCCCTTGATGTTGACCTGCACATAGGCAATGCCCGAAGTGCCCAGCGTGAAGCCTTCCTTGATGGCCGACGAGGGCTCGAAGGACAGCACATAGTCGGCCTTGGCCGCCTCCTGCTGGATCAGATCGCGCGAGCCGAAGGAGCCCTTCTCCTCGTCGGTGTTGAACAGCACCGTGATGCTGCCGAAGTCCTGGAAGCCACGCGCCTTGAGCAGCTGCAGCGCGTGCAGGATGACGGCGTTGCCGCCCTTGTCGTCGGCGATGCCCGGGCCATAGGCCTTGTCACCCTCGATCTTGAAGGGCGACTTGGCCAGCGTGCCCTTGGGGTACACGGTGTCCATGTGCGAGATGAGCAGCAGGCGCTTGCCACCCTTGCCCTTGAGCGTGCCGACGATGTTGTCGCCCACCACCGGGCCGGCCGCCGCGCTGCGCGTCACGGTGAAGCCCAGGGCCTTGAGCCGCTCTTCCAGGTAGGCGCCGGCCACGGCAATGCCGTCGGCATTGCCGGTGCCGGTCTCGATGTTGACCAGCTTCTCGAGCGTCTGGACCACGGCCGGCTGCTCGGCCGTGGCGGCCTTGAGCAGCGCCTCGTCGCGGGCATGGGCCGGCGCGGCGGCGAGGAAGGAGGCAGCCAGCAGGCCGGCGAGCAGGGGACGGAGCTTGAAGGAAGAGTTCACGGGAAGTTGTCGTTCAGGAAATAGGAAACGCAAGCGCAGGGCGGCACTGTGCCGCCCTCGGTCTCACAGCAATTCAAGTGCCACCGCGGTGCCTTCGCCCCCGCCGATGCACAGCGTCGCCACGCCGCGCTTCTTGCCGCGCTGCTGCAGCGCATGGATCAGCGTGACCATGATGCGCGCGCCGCTGGCGCCGATGGGATGGCCCAGCGCGCAGGCGCCGCCGTGCACGTTGACGATGTCGTGCGACACACCCAGATCGTGCATCAGCGCCATGGGCACCACGGCGAAGGCCTCGTTGACCTCCCACAGGTCGACGTCCTTCACCGACCAGCCGGTCTTGGTGAAGAGCTTGTGCACGGCGCCCACCGGCGCGGTGGAGAACCACTCGGGCTGCTGCGCATGCGTGGCATGGGCCACCAGGCGGGCGATGGGCTTCGCGCCGATCTTCTTCGCATGCGCCTCGGTGCTCATCACCAGCGCCGCGGCGCCGTCGTTGATGGAGGAGCTGGAGGCCGCGGTGATGGTGCCGCCGTCCTTCTTGAAGGCGGGCTTGAGCGTGGGGATCTTGTCCAGCTTGACCTTGCCCGGGCCTTCGTCCAGCGCGATCACGGTCTCGCCGCCGCGGCCCTTGACGGTGACCGGCGCGATCTCGGCCTTGAAGAGGCCGTCGCGGCTCGCATGCTGGGCGCGCTGCACGCTGGCGATGGCGAAGGCGTCCTGCTGCTCGCGGGTGAACCGGTACTTGGCGGCGCAGTCCTCGCCGAAGGTGCCCATGCTGCGGCCGGGCTGGTAGGCGTCCTCCAGGCCGTCGAGCATCATGTGGTCGAAGATGCGGTCGTGGCCCATGCGGTAGCCGCCGCGGCCCTTGAGCATCAGGTAGGGCGCGTTGGTCATGCTCTCCATGCCACCGGCCACCATCACGTCGTGCGTGCCGGCCAGGAGCAGGTCGTGCGCCAGCATGGCGGCCTTCATGGCCGAGCCGCACATCTTGCTGAGCGTCACGGCGCCCGCGCTGTCGGGCAGGCCGCCCTTGTAGGCCGCCTGGCGGGCCGGCGCCTGGCCCTGGCCGGCCATCAGGCAGTTGCCGAACAGCACCTCGCCCACCGCCTCGGGCGCGACGCCGGCGCGCTCGACCGCGGCCCTGATGGCGACGCCGCCCAGGTCGTGGGCGGCGAGCGAGGCGAAGTCGCCCTGGAAGGCGCCCATGGGCGTGCGGGCGGCGCCGAGGATGACGATGGAGTCGGACATGGCGGGAGTCTCCTTGTGCAAGTGGGGGTGGAAAGGTCAGGGCGTTGCGGCGGCGGTAGCGCGGGCGTTCGGTGCCGGGGCCGGCTCGGCAGCGGCAGGCATGTCGGCGACGTCGTCGGCCTCGTTCGCTCCGACGCTCTTGCCGCCCTGAGCACGGCTGAAGCGTCGCCGCTCGTCGTAGGGAAACACGTCCAGCATGTGGCCCGCCAGGATGCGCTCCTTGTGGCGCTGCCAGAAGGCGGCGTCGAGCAGGTCGGCATGGTGCGCCATGAACGCCGCGCGCACATGGTCATTGGCCAGCAGGAAGGGTTCGAAGGTCTCGGGGAAGACGTCGCGCGGGCCCACGCTGTACCAGGGCTCGCCGCTCAGCTCGTCCTCCTCGCAGCGTGGCGGCGGCACGCGGCGGAACTGGCAGTCGGTGAGGTATTCGATCTCGTCGTAGTCGTAGAACACCACCTTGCCGCCGCGCGTGAGACCGAAGTTCTTCCACAGCATGTCGCCGGGAAAGATGTTGGCGGCCACCATGTCCTTGATGGCGTGGCCGTACTCGACCACCGCCTGCGTCAGCTGCTGCTGCGCCCGCTCGGCCGCGGCCGGCGACTCGGGCTGCGCGATCTGCTCCAGGCATTCGGCCAGCAGGATGTTCAGCGGGATCATGCGCCGCTCGATGTAGACGTGCTTGATGACCAGCTCCATCTCGCCGTTGCCGTCGCGGTCGCCGATCTCGACCTGGCTGGGCGCGAAGCGCTGCAGCGCCTCGACCAGCGCGGGCTCGAAGCGGTCCAGCGGAAAGCCCACCTCGCTGTACTCGAGCGTGTCGGCCATGCGGCCCACGCGGTCGTGCTGCTTGACCAGCTGGTACTTGCGCTTGACCTGCTCGCGCGTCGTGTCCTTGGGCGGCGGGTAGAAGTCCTTGATGACCTTGAAGACGTACGGAAACGACGGCAGGTCGAACACCAGCATCACCATGCCCGGGATGCCCGGCGCGATGCGGAAGCGGTCGCTGCTGTAGTTGAGGTGCGAGAGGAAGTCACGGTAGAACAGCGTCTTGCCCTGCTTGGCCAGCCCCAGCGCGCTGTAGAGCTCGGCGCGCGGCTTGTGGGGCATGAGCGCGCGCAGGAAGCGCACCCAGGCACTGGGCACCTCCATGTCGACCATGAAGTAGGCCCGCGCGAAGGAGAACAGCATCTGCAGCTCGTCCTCGCCGAACAGGGCGGCGTCGATCACCAGGCGCCCGTTCGCGTCGTGCAGGATGGGCAGGGCGAAGGGCAGCTCGGTGAAGCCGTTGAGCACGCGGCCCACCACGTAGGCGCCCTTGTTGCGGAAGAACAGCCCCGACAGCACCTGCAGCTGGAAGTTGGCGCGCAGCCGCACGGGCCCCAGCGCGCCCAGCACGGCCTGCGCCACCTGCTGCGCATCGCCGGCCAGGTCGGCGAAGGGCACGATCAGGCCGAAGTCGTTCACCATCTGCGCCACGCTGCCGGCCAGCGAACCGTCGCGCGGGTAGTAGGCGCGATAGGTGGGGGCGCCCTGCGGCTCGATGTACTCGGTGCTGATGGCAGGCCGCACGAAGATGAAGTCGTTCTGGAAGTAGGCCCGGTGCAGGATCTTGATGGTGACCGAGTTGAAGAAGCTCTCGGCCAGCTCGGGCTGGTGGTGGTCCACCAGCAGGCCGATGTAGTGCAGCTTGACCTGCTGCCACACGTCCATGGGCTGCGTGCCGGCACTGAACTCCTTCTCGAGCCGGGCCACCGCCTCGGCCACGCGCAGGGCATAGAACTCGATGCGCTCACGCTGCGCCCGTTGCTGGCCGGCCCAGTCGGCCGTCTCGAAGCGGTGCTTGGCGCGCGCCGACTCGGCGCGGAACAGGCGGTAGTGGCGGTTGAAGCCGTCGATCAGCGCCTTGGCGATGCCATAGGCAAGCGGCGAATCCAGGCGCTGCGGAAACATGGCGGCCTCGCCCCTCTTGCCCCTGCGCCCGGCCTCACTCGCCCTGGATGGCCGCCTGCGCGCGCGGCTGCGGCGTCGCGGCGGCAGGCGTGCTCCACTTGGCGCGGATGCGCTGCACTGCGGCCTTGTAGATGCCGTCGAGCGGCTTGGCGCCGTCGACGCTGATGCCCAGGTCCTGCAGCAGGCCGTCGTGTACACCGAAGGCCCAGCCATGGATGGTGACCTTCTGGCCGCGGCTCCAGGCATCGACCATGACGGTGCTCACCGCCACGTTGACCACCTGCTCGGCCACGTTGAGTTCGCACAGCGCGTCGTCGCGCACGGCCTCGGGCAGGCTCTCGAGCATCACATGGTGGCGATCGCGCACGTCCTGGATGTGGCGGATCCAGTTGTCGGCGAGACCCACGCGCACCCCCTTCATGGCCGCCTTGACGCCGGCGCAGCCGTAATGGCCCACGACCATGATGTGCTCTACCTTGAGCAGGTCGACCGCGAACTGGATGGTGGACAGCGCGTTGAGGTCGGAGTGGACCACCACGTTGGCCACGTTGCGGTGCACGAACACCTCGCCCGGCTCCAGGCCGGTGATCTGGTTCGCGGGCACGCGGCTGTCGGAGCAGCCGATCCACATGAACTTGGGCGTCTGCTGCTTGACCAGGCTGGTGAAGAAGCCGGGGCGGTCGCGCTCCATCTGGGCGGACCAGGCGCGGTTGTGGGCGAACAGTTCTTGGATCGGATCGGTCATGTCGGGCATTGTGTCAGTGGGGGCGCGTCGTCCTACGCAGTGGCCTTGGTGGCGGCCTTGCGGGCGCGGGCCAGCGCCGAGCGGCTGGCGGTCTCCTGCGCGCGCACCTCGGCAAGGTTGGCCTGCAGCTCGGCCATCTGGGCCTCCAGCCGCTCGCGGTGGGCACCCAGCACACGCAGGAAGGCCTCCAGCTGGGGCACGGTGTCGCGCGGGCTGTCGTACATGTCCAGCACGTCGCGGGCCTCGGTCAGGCTCAGGCCCAGGCGCTTGGCCCGCAGCGTGAGCAGCAGCCGCGCCCGGTCACGCGCGGTGTAGACGCGGTTGCGCCCCTGGCGCTCCGGCGTGAGCAGGCCCATGTCCTCATAGAAGCGGATGGCCCGCGTCGTGAGGTCGAATTCCTTGGCCAGTTCGCCGATGGTGAAGGTGGTGTTGGACATGCGAGAGGGATTGCCGCGCGCGGCGAAGGGTCGCGCACCGGTGACAGCGCCATCTGGCAGCGCTGCCTACAATGACCGCAACTCTTACGTTGACGTAAACGTCAATACTAGCCGAGCCGGCTGCCGCCGGCAATGCCGCATGAACCTCCTCGAACGCGAACTCCACTACCCCCTGGGCGACACGCTGCCCGAGCCCGGCAAGACCCTCGAGGTCGCGCCCGGCGTGCGCTGGATCCGCATGCGCCTGCCCTTCGCGCTGGACCACATCAACCTCTGGCTGCTGCGCGACCGCATCGACGGCCGCGAGGGCTGGAGCGTGGTGGACTGCTGCATCGCGCGCGACGAGGCGCGCCAGCAGTGGGAGCAGGTGTTCGAGACCGAGCTGCAGGGCCTGCCCATCCTGCGCGTGATCGTCACGCACATGCACCCCGACCACATCGGACTGGCGCACTGGCTGTGCGAGCGCTGGAACGCGCCGCTGTGGATCAGCTCGACCGACTACCACGTGGCCCGCGTGCTCAGCACCGCCGGCGACACCCTGGCCGGCGGCGAGGCAGCCGCGGCCTTCTTCGCCACGCACGGCTTCACCGACCCCGAGGCCCTGGACAAGCTGCGCGCGCGCACCAGCTACTACCGCAACATGGTGCCCGCCGTGCCGGATCGCTTCGTGCGCATGATGGACGGCGACGTCATTCGCATCGGCGACCACGACTGGCGCTGCATCGTCGGCTACGGTCACGCGCCGGAACACATCTCGCTGTTCTGCGATTCGCTCGAATGGCAGGACGAGACCGGACGCCACGCGGGCGTGCTGCTGGGCGGCGACATGATGCTGCCGCGCATCTCCACCAACGTGAGCGTGCATGCGGGCGAGCCCGAGGCCAACTCGCTGCGCCTCTTCCTGGACAGCATCGAACGCTTCAACGCCCTGCCTGCCGAGACCCTGGGCCTGCCCGCCCACGGCAAGCCCTTCCGCGGCATCCACCGCCGGGTGGAGCAGCTGCAGGAACACCACCGCGACCGCCTGGCCGAACTGCAGGCCGCCTGCGCGCAGAAGCCGCACACGGCAGCCGAGGCCCTGCCCATCCTCTTCAAGCGCGAGCTGGACCTGCACCAGATGACCTTCGCCCTGGGCGAGACCATCGCCCACCTGCACTGCCTCTGGTTCGCCGGCCAGCTGCGCCGCGAGCTGGGCGAGGACGGCATCTACCGCTTCCGCCTGGCCTGACAAGGTGTGAGCCCGCGGGTCGAGGCGGCCCCCTAAACTGCCCCGATGACCGACGACCTGCAACGGCTGCGCGCCGGCGACCTGGTGGGCGCGCGGCGCCTGCGCATCGCCGCCGACCTCGACACCTTCCCCCGCGAGATCTTCGACCTGGCCGACACGCTGGAAGTGCTGGACCTTTCCGGCAACCGGCTCGACACGCTCCCCGACGACCTGCACCGCCTGCACCGGCTGCGCGTCTTCTTCGCCTCGTCCAACCGCTTCACCGCGCTGCCCACCGCGCTGGGCGCCTGCCCGCAGCTGGAGATGGTCGGCTTCAAGGCCAATCGCATCGCCCATGTGCCCCCCGAAGCACTGCCCGCGCGGCTGCGCTGGCTGATCCTGACCGACAACGACCTCGCCGAACTGCCCGAAGAACTCGGCCGGCGCACCCGGCTGCAGAAGCTGATGCTGGCCGGCAACCGGCTCGCGGCCCTGCCCGACCTGCGGCAGTGCCAGGCGCTGGAACTGCTGCGCCTCGCAGCCAACCGCTTCGAGGCGCTGCCCGGCTGGCTGGCCGACTTGCCGGCCCTGTCGTGGCTGGCCGTCGGCGGCAACGCCTTCAACGCAGCGGTCGAGGACGCGGCGCGCCATGGCCAGTCTTCGGACGCCATCGACTGGTCTTCATTGCAGGTCGGCGAGTTGCTGGGCGAAGGCGCCTCGGGCCGCATCCATGCCGGCGTGCTGGGCGAAGGCGCGGCGGCACAGGACGTGGCCATCAAGCTCTTCAAGGGCGAGGTCACCAGCGACGGCTGGCCACTGACCGAGATGGCGGCCAGCCTGGCGGCGGGCACGCATCCGCGCCTGATCCCGGTGCTCGGGCGGCTGCAGGGCCATCCAGCCGGCACGCAGGGCTTGGTTATGGCGCGCATCGCGCCGCACTACCGCACGCTGGCCGGCCCGCCCAGCTTCGACAGCTGCACGCGCGATGTGTACGCGGACGGGTTGCGCATGCCGGCCGACGTGGCGCTGCGCATCGCTGCCGACGTGGCGTCGGCGCTGGCCCACCTGCATGCACGCGGACTGGTGCATGGCGACCTGTATGCCCACAACCTGCTGTGGCGGCCGGATGCGCCCCAGGGCGAGGCGACGGCGCTGCTCGGCGACTTCGGCGCCGCGGCCTTCGCGCCAGAAGGGGAGTTAGGGGATGCGCTTCGCCGCATGGACGTGCGGGCCCTGGGCGTGCTGCTGTCAGAACTTCTGGCGCTCGCCGACGGTGCCGCTGCGACCGATGCGGCTCCGGCCGACACGCCCAGCGCCTGGGCAGCCGCCTGCACGCAGGCCGACGCCACCCAACGCCCCAGCGCTGCAGCCCTGGCCGCCGCCACGGCCCGCTGGGCAGCGATCAGCCCGGCTGCAGCTGATACAGCCAGGTCTCCGTCAGCGTGACGCCGCCGTTGCGCAGGTAGAGGCGCATGTCCACCGGCTCGTTGTTGCCGGGCGCGGGCGTGAAGTCGAACTGCGCACGCCAGTGGCCCGGCACGCCGTTGGGCACGGCCTCGGTGAAGACGTACGAGAAGCTGCCGCTCGAGGCGGTGAGCACCGCCTCGGGCTTGACGCCGAAGGGAATGTCCTTGAGCGTGCCGCCCACGAACTCCACCATGAACTTGCGCACGCCCTGCGGACGCGGCTGGCCCGGCTGGCCGCCGCGGCCGATGCGCGTGGCCACGCAGCGTGCCAGCGGGCCGGGGAAGGGCTCATCCGCCTGCCAGTACAGGCGGTAGCGCAGGTTGTAGCTGCTGCCCTTGGCGGCGGGCGCGGCCGGCACCCAGAAGGCGACGATGTTGTCGTGGATCTCGTCGTCGGTCGGGATCTCGATCAGCTGCACCGAGCCGTCGCCCCAGTCGCCCAGCGGCTCCACCCACAGGCTGGGGCGCTTGTCGTACATCACGCCGTCCTGGTAGTGGTCGAAGGCACGGTCGCGCTGCAGCAGGCCGAAGCCCTTGGGCCCGCGGTCGTTGAACTGCGAGGCGCGGGTGACGGTCGGGTTGTTGAGCGGGCGCCAGATGCGCTCGCCGCCGCCCGTCCACAACGCCAGGCCGTCGGAGTCGTGCACCTCGGGCCGCCAGTCGATGCCGCGGGCGCCCAGCGTCTCCGAATACCAGTACATCGAGGTCAGCGGCACCAGACCCAGGCGGCCCACATCGCGGCGCAAGAAGAGGCGCTGCTCGATGTCCATGATCACCGCCGCCTTGCGCTGCATGACGAAGCGGAAGGCGCCAGTGACGCTCGGGCCTTCCAGCAGCGCATAGACGACCACCGTGGTGTCGTCCTTGGGCGGCTCGAACCAGAAGCGGGTGAAGTTGGGGAACTCCTCCGGCCGGTCCGGCAGGGCCACGTCCAGCGCGATGCCGCGGGCCGACAGGCCGTACTGGTAGAGCTCGCCGATGGCGCGGAAGTACGAGGCCCCCAAAAAGGCCACCCAGTCGTTCTTGCGCCAGTCCAGCTTGGCCTGGTCGCCCAGCCGGCTTTCCTGGAAGCGGAAGCCGGCAAAGCCCGCGCCATCGGGCAGTTGCTTGGCCGGGCTGTCGGCCGGCATGTCGAAGTAGGCGCTGTCGTAGACGATCTCGCGCGAGAACACGTCGCCGCCGGCGTTCTCGAGCACATGCATGTGCACCGGCACCTGGAAGAAGCGGCCCAGGTGGAAGAAGGTGACCGGGAAGGCGCCGGGCCCGTCCTTGAACAGGGCGTAGTCGGTGTCGAAGCGGATCTTGCCGTGGGCGTCGTAGTCGATGCGCTCCAGCACGTCCTTCGGCAGGCGGTTTTCCTGCGCATAGGGCTGGCCGGCGAGGGCCTGGGCGTCGGCCACCAGGCCGTCCCACGAGAAGGGCCGCGGCTGGCTCAGCTGCAGGGCCTTGGCGTTCTGAGCGGAGGCGGGCCGGCCCAGAAGACCCAGGGCGAAGGCGGCGGCGCCGGAAGAGACGAAGGAGCGTCGGTCGAGCATAGGCAGGGGAAAGGTCGTTGTTCTTGTGAAGGGGGCAACCATACCGCGCTCCGGGATTCCCCTCATGTCGGAATTGCACTTCGATGCATCCCGTTGCGTTTGGCGCCTTGGCGACGGCCCCGCAGGGCGGGCGCTCTTAAGCTGCGCCCCAGAAGGAGACACGCACCATGGACACCTCGAACCTCTTCTCGCTCAAGGGCCGCACGGCCCTCATCACCGGCGGCTCGCGCGGCATCGGCCGCATGATCGCCGAGGGCTACCTGGCGCAAGGCGCCCGGGTCTACATCTCGGCCCGCAAGGCCGACGCCTGCGACCAGACGGCCCAGGAGCTGTCGGCGCTCGGCCACTGCGTCTCGCTGCCGGCGGACGTGTCGACGATGGAAGGCGTGCAGGCGCTGGTCGCCGCCTATGCAAAGCACGAAGACTCGCTCGACATCCTGGTCAACAACGCAGGCGCCGCCTGGGGCGCGCCGTATGAAGAGTTCCCCGAGAGCGGCTGGGACAAGGTGGTGGACCTCAACATGAAGTCGCCCTTCTTCCTGACGCAGGCGCTCACGCCCATGCTCAAGAAGGCGGCCACCGACCACCTGGCGAAGGTGATTCAGATCGCCTCCATCGACGGCATCTCGGTCAACCCGTGGGAGACCTACTCCTACGCGGCCAGCAAGGCCGGCCTGATCCACCTGACCAAGCGCATGGCGATGCACCTGGCACCGCACCGCATCGTGGTCAGCGCCATCGCGCCCGGGCCTTTCGCCTCCAGCATGAACAAGGAAGCGCGCGACCACGGCGACGAGGTGGCCGGCCGCGTTCCGCTGGGCCGCGTGGGCACGCCAGAGGACATGGCCGGTGCCGCCATCTTCCTGGCCTCGCGCGCCGGGGACTACGTCGTCGGTTCCACGCTGGTGGTCGACGGCGGCTGCGCCTGGGGGCGCTGAGCGCCCACCCGGCCCGCTCGGGAAGCGGCGGCGGCGGCGTGCCGTGCCGCCAGAATGCGGGACCGTCTTCGACCCGCCGGCGGCCCGCCCCGGCGCATGACCGCCCATGACCGCCGTCCGCATCCCGCCCATCCAGTCCTTGTTGGCCTTCGAGGCCGTCGCGCGTCTGCGCAGCGTGACGCAGGCGGCGGCCGAGCTGTCGGTCACGCCCAGCGCGGTGAGCCACCGCATCCGTCAGCTGGAGACGCAGCTGGGGCTCAAGCTCTTCGCCACACGCGGTGAGTTCCTGCCCTCGCCCGAAGGCGCGGCCTACCTGCTGCGGGTGCGCGAGGCGATGGCGGCGCTACAGGACGCGCCGCGCCCCGCCCGGCCGGCGCCGGCCGCCACGCGGCTGCGCGTGGCCGTCACGCCCACCTTCTCGCGCCAGCTGCTGCTGCCGCGGCTGGCGCTGTTCCGCCATGCCTACCCCGACATCGAGCTGATGCTGCAGGTGGCCATTCCCATCCACAACGTGACGGCCGAGGAGGCCGACATCGAGCTGCGCTTCGGCGTCGGACCCTTTCCGGACCGGGAGTCGATGCACCTGCTCTCCGACGAGGTCTGCCCCGTCTGCAGCCCCGAATACCTGGGCGAGGCCGGCCCCTTCGAGGGCGACTTCGACACCGAGGCCGAGATCGGCCGCGCCCACCTGATCCGCTCGCCGCTGGAGCCCTGGCGCACCTGGTTCCGCGCGTGCGGCATCGGCCTGCCCGAGCCGGCCTCGGGCAACCAGTTCAACGACCTCGGCCTGGTGCTGGACGCCGCCGTGGCTGGCTTCGGCGTGGCGCTGATGCGGCTGAAGCTCGGCCAGGGCTGGCTGGACAGCGGCCGGCTGGTGCGACTGTCGCGGCGCAGCGTGCGCTCGCCGCACGACTACTTTCTGTGCTGGAAGCCGGGCACGCTGGAGCGCTGGGAATGCGCCGCCTTCGTCGACTGGATCCGGCAGGCGATGCGGGACTGAGCAGGCCTGCGTTTTTCTCAGCGCGGGCTGAGCCTGTCGAAGCCTCGTCCCGCCGCCTTGCGCCGCGGCAAGCCGTGAAAAAGATTCACGCCCCCCGCGCGTCGTTTTCAGGCCTGCACCCCCCCAGCGCTCCTACATTGGCGTCGCGCCGCACGGCCGCCTCGGCGGGCCGCCCCACGCAGCGCACCGTTCACAACAACACGCAGGAGACACGCCATGCCCTGGCAGCAGATCTACGACCCGTTCGGCAACATGTTCATCTCCACCGCCCTCGCGGCGATCCCGGTGGTGGTGATGCTCGCTGCACTGGGCTTCTTCCACATCAAGGCGCACATCGCCGCCGGCATGGGCCTCGTCGCGGCGCTGCTGGTGGCCGTCTTCGCCTACGGCATGCCCGCCGACCTGGCCGGGCGCGCGGCGCTCTTCGGCGCCTTCACCGGCCTGCTGCCCATCGGCTGGATCGTGCTCAACATCATCTTCCTGCACCAGCTGACCGAGCAGAACGGCAGCTTCGCGGTGCTGCAGGATTCGCTCTCGGGCATCACCGAGGACCGGCGCATCCAGCTGCTGCTGATCGCCTTCTGCTTCGGCGCCTTCTTCGAGGGCGCGGCCGGCTTCGGCACGCCGGTGGCGGTGACCGCGGCCATCCTGATCGGGCTGGGCTTCTCGCCGCTGGCGGCCTCGGGCCTGTCGCTGATCGCCAACACCGCGCCGGTGGCCTTCGGCGCGCTGGGCACGCCGGTGATCACGCTGGCCAAGGTGCATGGCTACGACCTGATGGAGGTGACGGCCATGATCGGCCGGCAGCTGCCCTTCTTCTCGCTGATGGTGCCCTTCTGGCTGATCTGGGCCTTTGCCGGCCGCAAGGCCATGATGGAGATCTGGCCCGCGATCCTGGTGACGGGCGTGAGCTTCGCGGTGCCGCAGTTCCTGGTGTCCAACTTCATCGGGCCGGAGCTGGTGGACATCATCGCGGCCGTCGTCTCGATGCTGAGCCTGGTGGCCTTCCTGCGCGTGTGGCAGCCCAAGCGCATCTGGACCTCGCCGTCGATGCGCGGCAACGACCCCAGCGCCGCCGAGGCCAAGCCCCCGCAGCCGGTGCGCCAGCACAGCCGCGCCGCGCTGGTGCGGGCCTGGATGCCGTGGCTGATCCTGTCGGTGTTCGTCTTCGTCTGGGGCCTGCCGGCGGTCAAGACCTGGCTCAACGGCCTGTTCGCGCCCAGCTTCCCGATGCCGGGCCTGCACAACATGATCGACAAGATGCCGCCGGTGGTGACGACGCCCCACAAGGAGGCGGCCGTCTACGTGCTGAACCTGCTGTCGGCCACCGGCAGCGGCATCCTGCTGGCGGCGGTGCTCAGTGCCGTGCTGATGAAGTACAGCCCGGTGGCCATCGTGGGCACCTTCTTCCGCACGCTGTGGATGGTGCGCTACTCGCTGCTGACCATCGTGCTGATGCTGGCGCTGGGCACGCTCACGCGCTTCTCGGGCACCGACACCACGCTGGGCCTGGCCTTCGCCAACACCGGCGTGCTGTATCCCTTCTTCGGCACGCTGATGGGCTGGATCGGCGTGGCGCTCACGGGCTCGGACACGGCGTCGAACGTGCTCTTCGGCGGCATGCAGAAGGTGGCAGCCGAGCAGTTGGGCCTCTCGGCCAACCTGATGGGCGCGGCCAACAGCTCGGGCGGCGTGATGGGCAAGATGATCGACGCGCAGTCCATCGTCGTGGCCTCCACGGCCACCCGCTGGTTCAATCACGAAGGCGATATCCTGCGCTACGTTTTCTTCCACTCGATCGCGCTCGCGGCGCTGGTGGGCCTGTATGTGACGCTGCAGGCGTACGTCTGGCCCTTCACCCTGACCGTGGTCCACTGAACAAGCCGGCCCGGCGCGCCTGTCGTGCGCCGGGCCCGCCCTTCCGGAACTTCCATGACCGTCATCACCAACATCGAAGACCTGCGCGTGCTGGCGCAGAAGCGCGTGCCGCGCATGTTCTACGACTATGCCGACTCCGGCGCCTGGACCGAAGGCACCTACCGCGCCAACGAAGAGGACTTCCAGAAGATCAAGCTGCGCCAGCGCGTGGCCGTCAACCTGGAGAACCGCAGCACCGCCACCACCATGGTGGGCGTGCCCGCGAAGATGCCCGTGGCCATCGCGCCGGTGGGCCTGACGGGCATGCAGCATGCCGACGGCGAGATCCATGCGGCGCGCGCGGCCGAGAAGTTCGGCATTCCGTTCACGCTCTCGACCATGAGCATCTGCTCCATCGAGGACATCGCGCAGAACACGTCGGCGCCCTTCTGGTTCCAGCTGTACATGATGCGCGACCGCGACGCCATGGCCCGCATGATCGACCGCTGCAAGGCGGCGAAGTGCAGCGCACTGGTGCTGACGCTGGACCTGCAGGTGATCGGCCAGCGCCACAAGGACCTCAAGAACGGCCTGACGGCGCCGCCGCGGCCGACGCTCAAGAACATCCTCAACCTGGCGACCAAGCCGCGCTGGGTCATGGGCATGGCGCAGACCAAGCGCCGCACCTTCCGCAACCTGGTGGGCCATGTGAAGGGCGTGAGCGACATGAGCTCGCTGGCCGCCTGGACCAACGAGCAGTTCGATCCGCGCCTGTCGTGGGCCGACATCGAATGGGTCAAGCAGCAGTGGGGCGGCAAGCTGATCTTGAAGGGGATCATGGTCGAGGAAGACGCCCGCATGGCCGCCGATGCCGGCGCCGACGCCATCGTGGTGAGCAACCATGGCGGCCGCCAGCTCGACGGCGCGCCCAGCAGCATCTCGGCCCTGCCGGCCATCGTGGACGCGGTGGGCCACCGGCTGGAGGTGTGGATGGACGGCGGCATCCGCAGCGGCCAGGACGTGCTCAAGGCCTGGGCCCTGGGCGCGCGCGGCACGATGATCGGCCGCTCGATGGTCTACGGCCTGGGCGCGATGGGCGAGGCCGGCGTGACGCGGGCGCTGCAGATCATCCACAAGGAGCTGGACACGACCATGGCCTTCTGCGGGCATACGCAGTTGCGCAACGTGGACCGGAGCATTCTGTTGCCGGGGACGTATCCGACGGCTTGAGGTAGTTTGCGCTGCCGCCCTGATGCGGTTGTGCGGTTGTGCGGTTGTGCGGTTGTGCGGTTGTGCGGTTGTGCGCTGTGGCGATGGTCCGGCCCTGGTGCCGGTGAGGGCGCGTCGGCGCTTCAGTGGGGCGGTCGGCGCTGCGCGCCGACTTCCCTCCGGTGCTCGGTCGGACGGGCCGCGGCATAACTCGCTACGCGCTTCGCGCTGCGCTCAAACAAACGCCGCGAGTCAGTTCACGAAGCGGGCCTGTCCTCCGGCAGGCCCGCAGCCCGTCCGCCCTGCGCTCCTCGGCGCCCCACAGGCGCGCCGCCACGCCCTCACCGGCACCAAGGCCTGCGGGATGGTTGATCGGCCGGCATGAGTGCTGCGCCAACACTCGAGACCTTTGCTTCGTCGGTGCGTTCAATCCAGCACTGGCCTCCCCCCAGTGCACCACCACCGTGTCCCGCGCGGCGGGGTCGGGGCCTGGGGGCCGCGGGCGATTTCTGAAAAAGTATGAGCCCGCGGCCCCCAGGCCCCGGCCCCGCCGCGCGCGCTCTGGCGCATGCACCCCGGCCCAAGCACAGACGAACCGACCCGGACCGGACTGGAACCAGGTCAGGCTGGGCAAGCCCAGCCTCACCCCCAGCGCGGCGCCGGCTCGTCCTTCAGCACCTTCCGCCGCTGCGCATAGTCCGGCAGCACGCGCCCCACCTCGTCCCAGAAGCGCGGGCTGTGGTCCATCACCCGCAGGTGCGCCAGCTCGTGCACGACGACGTAGTCGATGATCGGCAGCCGGTAATGGATCAGCCGCCAGTTGAGGCGGATCGAGCCGTCCGCGCTCGCACTGCCCCAGCGGGTGGCGGCGTTGGACAGCGACAGTTTGGTCCACTGCACACCCAACTGGGGCGCGAAATGCGCCAGCCGCTCGGTGAAGACGCGCCGCGCCTGCCGCGTCAGCCAGGCCTGCGCCGCGTCGCGGATGCGGGCCTCGCCCACGTCCGGCGAGAGTGCCAGCCGCAGCACCTGCGGCGCATCGGCGCTGCCATCGCCCACGTCCAGCAGCCCTCCCGTGCCGGCCTGGCGGTCGGTCGGGTCCAGGCGCAGGGTGACCATGCGCCCCAGGAAGGGCAACTGCGCCCCATCGCACCAGTCGATGCGGCCGGCCTCCTGTTGCGCCTCGCGCTGGCGCGCCTCCGACAGCTTGCGCAGGATCCAGCCGGCCTTCTCCTGCAGGGCAGACTCGACATCGCGGATGGCCGCCCAGCGCGGCGCGCGCACGGCCAGGCCCTCGGTGCCCACCGAGAAGCCGATGGTGCGGCGATGGCCACGGTCGAAGGCATAGGCGATGCGCACGTCGCCCAGCACGATCTCGCGCGAGGCGCGCGGATGGGTGAAGACAAGGGTGCGGCTGTCCGGCGCGCGAAGCGGCTGCGCCGGCGCGGCCATGCCCTGGGGGGTCGGCGCAACGCCGCGCACTTTCGCAGGCGGGAGGGGCGGCTCGACCGCCGGCGCTGGCGCCTGCGAATCGCCAAACAGGTCCAGCGTCAGCTGCAACAGCCGGTGCATGCCCGCGCCCTGCTTGCCGGCCGCCTTCAGCGGTAGGCCTCCGGGTCCAGGCGACGCATCTCGGCCTCGATCCAGGCCTGCACCTCGACCATGAGTTCGTCCGCCTTGCGGCCCGCGCTCGGGATGGCCGGGCCGATGGACACATGCACCGTGCCCGGTGTCTTGACGAAGGCCTTGCGCGGCCAGCAGCGGGCCGAGGTCACGGCGATGGGGATGACCGGTGCGCCAGTCTCCACCGCCAGCCGCGTGCCACCCGTCTTGTACTGGCCCACCTGGCCGCGCGGGATGCGCGTGCCCTCGGGGAACATGATGATCCACACACCCTTGGCCAGCAGCTTCTTGCCCTGCGCCACCACCTTCTGGAAGGCCTGCGTGCGCTGCTTGCGGTCGATGTGCACCATGTCCAGCCGCGACATGGCCCAGCCGAAGAAGGGCACATACAGCAGCTCCTTCTTGAACACGTAAGCCAGCGGATGCGGCATGAGCGTGGGCATCAGGAAGGTCTCGTAGGTGGACTGGTGCTTGACCAGCAGCACCGCACCGGCCTCTTTGTCCTGCGGCAGGTTCTCCATGCCCAGGACCACGGGCCGGATGCCCAGGATCCAGCGCGCGCCGCCGATGGCGACGCCCAGCCAGGCGGCGGCGATGCGGTAGAGCGGCTCGCCGCGCACGAAGAGCGAAGCCCCCAGCAGGGCGATGGCGTAGGGGACGACGGTGACCGCCATCCACAGCACGTGAAGGGTCGAACGGAGAAAGGCCATCGGGGACGGGTTTGGAGAGGAAGGAGGAAGCGCGGGGCCTCGATGCATCGGCCCGACTCAGGACCGGGCAAGGGCGGCGTGGCGGCAGGACATGGTCGGCGCGGGACGGTTCAGCCGCGAGCCACCGCCGGCGCACTGGCCGGGGCCGAGGGCGCGGGCGCCGCGTGGGCCTCGCGCGCCAGCAGGAAGCGGACGAAGTCGGCCAGGTCCTCGTGCACCTGGGTGCCGGGCGGAAACTCCGGCGGCAGCGGATGCACGCCGCGGCAGGCCGCGCCCATGCCGGTGAGCAGCAGGTGCGGCTCGCAGCCGGCGGCGGCGCCGGCCTGCAGGTCGCGCAGGCTGTCGCCCACCGTGGGTACGCCGCGCAGGTCGATGCCGAAGCGCTCGCCGATCTGGCGGAACAGGCCCGGCTTGGGCTTGCGGCAGTCGCAGTCGTCCTCGGGGCTGTGCGGACAGTAGAAGATGGCGTCGATGCGACCGCCGAAGGTGGCCAGCATCTTCTGCATCTTGGCGTGCATGGCGTTGAGCGAAGCCACGTCGAACAGACCGCGGCCCAGGCCCGACTGGTTGGAAGCGATCACCACATGCCAGCCGGCCTGATTGAGCCGCGCGATGGCCTCGAGCGCGCCGGGCAGCGGCGTCCACTCGGTGTCGCTCTTGACGAAGTCGTCGCGGTGCTCGTTGATGCTGCCGTTGCGGTCCAGGATCACCAGCTTGAGGGCCTGGCTGCGCTGCTGCTGGCGGACGTTCTCGGGCATGGTGGGCTCACTGGTGAAGGAAGGCGCGCGAGGCCGGTCAGGCCGCCAGCCGCTCCAGCAGCGCCACGCGGTTCATCGCCCGGTGCAGCGCGGCCAGCAGGCCCAGGCGGTTCAGGCGCAGGTCGGCCTCTTCGGCATTGACCATCACGCCGTCGAAGAAGGCATCGACCGGCGCGCGCAGCGCGGCCAGAGTCTGCAGCGAGGCGGTGTAGTCGCCGACAGCGAACTGCGCGTCGGCCTGCGGCACCACCTGCTGCATGGCCTGGTAGAGCGCCTGCTCGGCCGGCTCGCGCAGCAGGCCTTCGGTGACGTGGGCATCGGCCTCGGGCGACTTCTTGAGGATGTTGCCGATGCGCTTGTTGGCAGCGGCCAGGGCCGGTGCCTCGGGCAGGCGGGCGAAGGCGCGCACGGCAGCCAGCAGGCGCGGCACCTCGGCCAGACGCGGCGGGCGCTGGCCCAGCACGGCGTCGACTTCCTGGGCACTGGCGCCCTGCTCGCGCAGGCTGCCGGCCAGGCGGTCCTGGATGAAGTCCAGCAGCTGGGCGCGGGCGTTGGCCTCGGTGGCCAGCGGGCCCATGGCGCCGAGGGCGATGTCGATCAGGGCGGGCAGTTCGAGCGGCAGGTCGCGCTCGATCAGCATGCGCACCACGCCCAGCGCATGGCGGCGCAGCGCGAAAGGATCGCGGTCGCCGGTGGGCAGGTTGCCGATGCCGAACATGCCGGCCAGCGTCTCCAGCTTGTCGGCCAGGGCCACCGCCAGGCCGACCGTGCCGCGCGGCAGCTCGTCGCCGGCGAAGCGGGGCTTGTAGTGGTCCTCGATGGCGTCGGCCACCGCGGCGGGCAGGCCGTCGTTGAGCGAGTAGTAGCGGCCCATGATGCCCTGCAGCTCGGGGAACTCGCCCACCATGTCGGTGACCAGGTCGGTCTTGGCCAGCCGGGCGGCCTGCTCGGCCTGGGCCGCCAGCGCGCCCTCGCCCAGCTGGGCGGCGATGGCCTTGGCGATGGTCACGACGCGCTGCACGCGCTCGCCCTGCGTGCCCAGCTTGTTGTGGTAGACCACCTTGTCCAGCAGCGGCAGGCGCGATTCGAGGCTCTTCTTGCGGTCCTGGTCGAAGAAGAATTTGGCGTCGGCCAGGCGCGGGCGCACCACGCGCTCGTTGCCGCCGGTGACGGCGCTCGCGTCGTCGGGGCGGATGTTGCTCACGACCAGGAAGCGGTGCGTCAGCCGGCCCTGCGCGTCCAGCAGCGGGAAGTACTTCTGGTTGGCCTTCATCGTCAGGATGAGGCATTCCTGCGGCACGTCCAGGAACTCCTGCTCGAAGCTGCAGGTGAGCACGTTGGGCCGCTCGACCAGGGCCGTGACCTCGTCCAGCAGGGCGTCGTCGCGGATGGGCTCGCAGCCGTTGCCCACGGCCAGCGCGGCGGCGGCCAGCTGGCGGGCGATCTCGGCGCGGCGGGCCTCGAAGCCGGCGATGACGGCGCCCTCTTCCTCCAGCTGCAGCGCATAGTGGTCGGCGTCGCGCAGAACGACCGGGTCGACGGCGGCTTCGAAGCGGTGGCCGTGCGTGTCGCGGCCGGCCTCCAGGCCCAGGGCGGTGACGGGCACCACCTCGGCGCCGTGCAGCGCCACCAGGCCATGCGCCGGGCGCACGAAGCTCACGCTGCTCCAGCCGGGCAGCTCGCAGCGGGCTTCGAGCTGGTAGCTCATGACCTTGGGGATGGGCAGCTTGGCGATGGCCTCGGCCAGGGCCTTCTGCAGGCCCTCGGCCAGGGTGGCGCCAGCCACGGTGCTGTCATGGAACAGCGCCTCGGCCTTGCCATCGGGCGCGCGGCGCAGGCCGGCGGCGGCCGAGGCTTCCAGGCCCAGGGCGGCGAGCTTCTTGACCAGCGCGGGCGTGGGCTGGCCGGCGGCATCCAGACCGACGCTGACCGGCATCAGCTTCTGCGAGACGGCCTTGTCGGCGGCGCGCGGCGCGACGTGGGTCAGGTGCGCGGCCAGGCGGCGCGGCGAGGCATAGGCGGTGAGCGCCGAGGCGCCGCCGGCCAGGCCCTGGGCGACCAGCTGGTCGCGCAGCACGCCTGCGAAGGCGTCGCCGAGCTTCTTGAGCGCCTTGGGCGGCAGTTCCTCGACGAAGAGTTCGACGAGCAGGCTGGGATGCGAGGACGTGGCGTTCATGGCTCAGGCGGCGGCTTTCTCGCCGGCGGCGGTGGACTCGTTGTTCTTCTTGGGGATCTGCGCGACCCATTCGCGCGGCGCCAGCGGGAAGCCCAGGCGCTCGCGGCTGTCGTAGTAGCTCTGTGCCACGGCACGGGCCAGGTTGCGGATGCGGCCGATGTAGGCGGCGCGTTCGGTCACGCTGATGGCGCCACGCGCATCCAGCAGGTTGAAGGTGTGGGCGGCCTTGAGCACCTGCTCGTAGGCGGGCAGCGCCAGCTTCTCCTGCATGAGGTGCCTGGCCTGCTTCTCGTGCGCACCGAAGGCGGTGAACAGGAAGTCGGCGTCGGAATGCTCGAAGTTGTAGGTCGACTGTTCGACCTCGTTCTGGTGGTAGATGTCGCCGTAGCTGACGCCCGGGGCGTACTCCAGGTCGAAGATGCTTTCCCTGCCCTGGATGTACATGGCCAGGCGCTCCAGGCCGTAGGTGATCTCGCCCGTGATCGGCCGGCAGTCGATGCCGCCCACCTGCTGGAAGTAGGTGAACTGCGTCACCTCCATGCCGTTGAGCCAGACCTCCCAGCCCAGGCCCCAGGCGCCCAGCGTGGGGTTCTCCCAGTCGTCCTCGACGAAGCGCACGTCGTTCTTCTTGAGGTCGAAGCCCAGGGCCTCCAGGCTGCCGAGGTAGAGCTCGAGGATGTTGGAGGGCGCCGGCTTGAGCACCACCTGGAACTGGTAGTAGTGCTGCAGGCGGTTGGGGTTCTCGCCGTAGCGGCCGTCCTTGGGGCGGCGGCTGGGCTGCACGTAGGCGGCCTTCCACGGCTCGGGCCCCAGGGCGCGCAGGAAGGTGGCGGTGTGGCTGGTGCCGGCGCCCACTTCCATGTCGTAGGGTTGCAGCAGGGCGCAGCCCTGGGCGTCCCAGTAGGCCTGGAGCTTGAGGATGATCTGTTGGAAGGTCAGCATGGTGCGGGAAGAAGGCAGGCCGGAGGCAGTCGCAGCGCCGGCGCAGGGAACCGCGCATTTTATGGGCGTGCCCGCCGTGCGGCGCCGCGGCGGGCATGCGAGGCCGGCGGACGACTACACGGGCTGGCGGCGCGCGGCCCTGGCGAAGTCGGCTTGCCGTCAGGAGCATGTCGGCTTCGCCCGACACCCCGCCTGTCCCCCATGCCCGCTGCCCCTGCACTTGCACCTGCCGCACCGCTCTTCGTGGTGCTCAACCGTGGATCGGGTCGCGGCAGCGCGGACGAGACGCGGAAGGCGATCGAGGCCGCCTGCCGCGCCGCCGGCCGGCCGCTGACGCTGCGGGTCGTCGGCCAAGGGCGCCGCGTGCCCGACCTGGCGCGCGAGGCGGTCGAATCGGCCCTGGCCCAGGGTGGCATCGCGGTGGCGGCCGGCGGCGACGGCACCATCAATGCGGTGGCGCATGCGGCCCTGCGCGCCGGCTGCGCCTTCGGCGTGCTGCCGCAGGGCACCTTCAACTACTTCAGCCGGGTGCACGGCATCCCGGCGCCCATCGAGGAATCGCTGCAGTCCCTGCTGACCGGCACGCCGCAGCCGGTGCAGGCCGGCGAGGTAAACGACCGCGCCTTCCTGGTCAATGCCAGCCTGGGCCTCTATGCCCGCATGCTGGAAGAACGCGAGGACTTCAAGGCCCGCTTCGGCCGCCGACGCTGGGTCGCCTTCGGCGCCGCGCTGGCCACGCTGCTCAAGGGCTTTCGCACCTGGACGCTCAACGTGAGCGCCGGCGGTGGCACGCAGGTGCTGCGCACACCCACGCTCTTCGTCGGCAACAACGCGCTGCAGTTCGAGCAGGTGGGCGTGGAGGAAGGCCAGGCCGTGGAAGAAGGCGGCGCGCTGGCCGCCATCGCGCTGGAGCCGCTGGGCCGGCTCGCCATGATCGGGCTGGTGCTGCGTGCGGCCCTGGGCCGGCTGGGCAGCGCCTCCAAGGTGCGCAGTTTCACGTTCCGCGAGATCGAGGTGCAGGCGGCGACCGGTGCCTCCTCCGGGCGTCGACGCGTGCGCGTGGCCACCGACGGCGAGGTGCAATGGATGGACATGCCGCTGCGCTTTCGCGTGTCGCCGCGGCCGCTGTGGCTGGTCAAGCCCCTGGATGCGAAGGCCGAGCGCGCATGAGTGAACGCCCGGCCGCGCCGACCGGCGCCCGCATCGAAGGGACCGCTGACGGTCGTCCCATGAACGATCCCGCCCTGGCACCGCATGCCGCACGCGGATGCGTGCTGCTGCATCTGTCGGATCCCCACTTCGGCACCGAGCAGCCCCCCGTCGTCGAGGCTTTGGTGCGCTGGGTGCGCGCGCAGGCCGCCGACGCGGTCCTCGTGAGCGGAGACATCACCCAGCGCGCCACCCGCGCGCAGTTCATGGCGGCGCGCGACTTCTTCCAGCGCCTGGGCGCTGCGCGGCTGCTCGTCATCCCCGGCAACCACGACATTCCGCTCTTCGACCTGGGCACGCGGCTGATTTCGCCCTATCGGCGCTACCGGGCCGCGCTGGGCGACGAACTGGAGCCCGTCCTGGATCTGCCTCACAGCTTGGTGCTGGGCGCCAAGACCACGCGACGCTGGCGCCACAGCGACGGCCAGATCGACGCTGCGCAGATCGAGCGCATTGCCCGGCGGCTGGCGGCCGCCGCGCCGGGCCAGTTGCGCGTCGTGATGGTCCACCAGCCGGTGGCCGTCACCCGGCCGGAGGACCACGAAAACCTCCTGCACGGCCGCGAGGCCGCGCTGGCACGCTGGGCCGAGGCAGGCGTGGACCTGGTGCTGGGCGGCCACATCCACCTGCCCTTTGCCGTGCGGCTGCCCGAAGCCCGCGGCGCCTGGGCGGTGCAGGCGGGGACGGCCGTTTCCTCGCGGATACGATCCGGCGCGCCGAACTCGGTCAACCTGCTGCGCTGGGCTGCACCGGACGGCGACACACGCCGCCGATGCACCCTGGAGCGGTGGGATTTCGACGCCCGCCGCACGGCCTTTGCGCTGGCACGCACCGACACCCTGGAACTCCCCGCCAACGGCTGACACCACCCGGTTTGGAGCCACCCCTGACGACCGACGATCGATGACCCCTGACGACTGGAGCGCACTCGGTGCCCGCATGGGCAGCCAGGCCTGGACGGCCTTTCCCTTCCTCGTGCTGGCAGCCATGCTGCTGGCGCTGCTTGCGGGCAGCCTCGGCCTGGCGTGGCGTCGGCGCACCCGCCCCGAACCCGACACGCCGCCGCAGTTGGGACGCATCGTGCCCGGACTCGTCGCCGGCTTCGTGCTCATCATCGGCCTGGCCAGCCTGTTCACGCTCTTCGCGCGGCACCTGGGCGACGGTCGACCCATGGGCCGCATGGACGACGCCCTGAGCGTGGCCGTGGGCAACCACACGCCCGACTGGGCACGGCAAGCCTTTTCCCTCTTCACGCACATCGGCGACCCGCTGCCGGTGACGGTCTTCGTGCTGCTCTTCGCGCTGTTCCTGCGGCTGCGCGGGCACCCCGGCTTCGCCTGGGGATGGCTGCTGGCCAACGCGGGCAATGCAGTGCTGAACTATTCGCTCAAGCAGGTCTTCGAGCGCGTGCGGCCGGTGCACGACACGCTGCTGGTGAACGCGCCGGGCTTCAGCTTTCCCAGTGGCCACAGCTCGGCCGCGATCGTGCTGTGGGGCATGCTGGCCTACCTGTGCCTGCGCATCGGGCCCAAGGGCCTGCGGCTGCCGATGCTGGCGCTGGCCGCGGCGATGGCCGTGGCCATCCCGGCCAGCCGCGTGTTCCTGCAGGCGCACTTTCTGACGGATGTGGTTGCGGGCCTGTGCTCGGGCGCGGCCTGGCTCGCCATCAGCATCGTGAGTGCCGAGTCGGCGCGCCACCGGCGGCGCGCACGGCTGCACATGCGCACGGCCTGAGCCGGGACTGACCCGCACCGCGACACGGCCACGCGCCGGCCCGCAGAATGCATCGCATGCTCACGATCCATCACCTGGGCCGCTCCCAGTCCGAACGCATCCTCTGGCTCTGCGAAGAGCTGGGCCTTCCCTACACACTGGTGCGCCACCAGCGCGACGCGACGACCATGCTGTCGCCTCCGGCGCTCAAGGCACTACATCCGCTGGGCGCCGCGCCGGTGATCGAGGAGGACGGCCTGGTGCTGGCCGAGTCCGCCGCCATCGTCGACTACCTGATCGCCCGCCACGGCCAGGGCCGCCTGCGGCTGGCACCTGAACATCCCGACTTCGCCGCCTACCTCTATTGGTTCCACTTCGCCAACGGCAACCTGCAGCCGGTGATGGGCCGCCTGATGATGGTCAGCCGCGCCGGCCTGCCCGCCGACCATCCGGTGCAACAGGCCGTGCAGGGCAGGCTGGACCGCGTGCTGGCACTGGTGGAAGCGCGCCTGGGCGAGGCTGCCCATCTGGCCGGCGCCGAATTCACCGCCGCCGACATCCTGAGCGTGTTCTCGCTCAGCACCATGCGCCTGTTCCAGCCCGTGGACCTTGCGCCCTACCCCAACATCCGCGCATGGCTGCAACGCATGGGCGCCCGCCCCGCCTACCAGCGCGCGATGGCCAAGGGCGATCCGGATCTGGTGCCGATGCTGGGATGACACGGCGGGCCGGGTCAGTCGCCTCAAACGCAGGCAAAAGCGCATGAATCACTGGTCTCATGTAGCCCATAGGCTACAATCCACGCATGCGCGTCGAGCAGACAGACGAGTACAGGGAGTGGATTGATCGCCTGAAGGACGTGGCAGGCCGCGCACGCATCCTGATGCGCGTCGACCGGCTGATCCATGGCAACCCCGGCGCGCATCGGCATCTGACGGGCGGGGTATCGGAACTCAAGATCGACGTCGGCCCCGGCTACCGGGTCTACTACAGCCAGCGCGGCGACCGACTTCTGCTTCTGCTGGCGGGCGGAGACAAGGCATCCCAGAGCCGCGACATCGCCGCCGCCCTCCAACTGGCACAGGACTACGAAGGGTAAGCGCATGACCAAGGCACACACTGACAAGCCGTCGAAGACGAAGACCTCCGCCTACGACGTGGCAGAGCACCTGCGCACACCGGAGGAAATGGCGGCCTACCTCGACGCCTGGCTGGAAGAGGCGCCCGACGACGCCGCCGGCATCGCCCGCGCACTCGGTGACATCGCCCGCGCCAAGGGCATGAGCGATGTCGCCCGGGAAACGGGCCTGAGCCGCGAAAGCCTGTACCGCGCGCTGAGCGCGGACGGCAATCCGAGCTTCGCCACGGTGCTCAAGGTGGCCAAGGCCCTGGGCGTACGGCTGCATGCGCAGCCGGCGTGAGAAACAGGCCCTTCATTCGCTGCTCGCTGCATCACAAGCGAATCATCGCCAGACCGGCCCTAACGTCGGCACGGCTCATCCCAATAAGGATCGAAAGGCCGCGGAGCAGGCCATGCCAGCAGGCCACGCGGAACCGGCTCCGCCGGGCCGCTGGGGCGTCTGGCAGACCGCGCTGCGCCAGTGGCGCAGCCCCTCGAGGGGAGTGCGGGCCACACGCAGTGAGGCCCGCACACGGGGTGGGTGTCAATACTCCCAGAAGATCCGCTGCAGCTCCTTGGAGTCGCGCGTCTTCGTCAGCGCCACCATCGCCAGGATGCGTGCCTTCTGCGGGTTCAGGTCGTGCGCGACCACCCAGTCGTACTTGTCGTCGGGCTGCTCGGCATTGCGCAGCACGAAGCCACCGGTGTTCACGCGCGAGCTGCGGATGATCTGCACGCCTTCGCTGCGCAGCTTCTGCAGCACGGGCACGGCGCGGTCGGCCACCGAGCCGTTGCCGGTGCCGGCATGGACCAGCGCCGCCTTGCCCTTGCCGATGGCCTCGTACTGGGCGGCGGGCACGTTGCCGTAGCCGTAGGCGATGTCCACCGCGGGCAGCGCGGTGATCTGGTCGATGTCGAACTCCGACTGCATCGTGTGCTTCTTCACCGGCGCGCGGAACCAGTAGTTCTTGCCCTCGACGATCATGCCCAGCGGGCCCCACTGGCTCTTGAAGGCCTCGGTTTTGATGTTGATGGCCTTGGCCACGTCGCGGCCCGACTGGATCTCGTCGTTCATCGTCACCAGCACGCCCTTGCCGGACGCGTCCTTGCTGGCGGCGACGTTGACGGCGTCGTACAGGTTCAGGGCGCCGTCGGCCGACAGGGCGGTGCCCGGGCGCATGGAGCCGACCACCACGATGGGTTTGGCCGTGTGCACCGTCAGGTTGAGGAAATACGCCGTCTCTTCGAGCGTGTCGGTGCCGTGGGTGACGACGATGCCGTCCACGTCCGCCTGCTTGGCCAGGGCCGAGACGCGCTTGGCCAGGGTCAGCAGGTTGTCGTTGGTGAAGCTCTCCGAGGCGATCTGGAACACCTGCTCGCCGCGCACGGTGGCGACCTTCGAGAGCTCGGGCAGGCCGGCGATCAGCTTGTCCACCGGCACCTTCGCGGCGGCGTAGGTGGCGCTGTTGGCGGCCGAGGCGCCTGCGCCAGCGATGGTGCCGCCGGTGGCCAGGATCACCACGTTGGGCAGGGCGGGCTGGGCCTGGGCCAGGGCGGCGCCGGCCATGAGCGCGGCGCCAGCGGCGAGCGCGCGAAGACGGTAGGAAAGGTACATGCGGAAACTCCGTTCTTGATGTGGGATCACACGGCCTGCACGCTCCTGAAGCAAGCGCTGTGGACTTGCTGTAGGACCCTCGATGCGGCCGCCCGCAACGCTACTCATGATTTGTGCCGCGGCCGGCCCGGGTCGATGCCGAAGCGGCATCCAGCCATGCCCCGCAGTACCATCGCGCGACTCTCGACCGCCCTCGCGCTGCGCCGTGCCTCTCCATCTCTCCGATCCCGACATGCCTGCCGACGGCACCCCGCCCCCGCAGGAGATGCCCGCGCCCGACGGGCCTCTGTCGCGCGCACGCCCCGGGCGCGAGCGCATCCTGGCGGCCATCCGCGCGGCGGCCATCACCGAGTTCAGCCTGCATGGCCTCAAGGGCACCTCGACCCAGGCCATCGCCCAGCGCGCGGGCCTGACCAAGCCGCAGCTGCACTACTACATCGCCGGCAAGGAAGAGCTCTATTCCGAGCTGCTGATGCAGGTGCTGCACGAATGGAAGGTGGTGTTCTCCTTCGACGAGCATGCCAACGACCCGGCCCGGGTTCTCGCGGCCTATGTGCGCCAGAAGCTGGACCATGCCTTCGACAAGCCGGAGATGTCGCGCATCTTCACCCGCGAGGTGCTGGACGGCGGCCGCAACCTGGAGCGCTTCTGGCCCATGTCGCGCCAGTGGACGCAGAAGAAGATCGACATCATCGACGGCTGGATTGCCCGCGGCCTGATGCGCCCGCTCGATGGCCGGCTGCTGCTGCAGCACATCTGGGCCATGACCCAGTACCACGCCGACTACGCGCTGCAGGTGCGCTCGATGGGCGGCCTGCCCGAGGACGCGCACATCGACCGCGAGCCCATCGCGCGCGAGCTGATCGGCTTCGTACTCGCCGGCTGCGGCATGGCGGTACCGGCCGACGCCTGACTGCAGACTCCTAACCGTCCGCACCGCCCCGGTGCATCTGCGCTGGCACGCCACGTGCTTAATTTGACCGATTGCTCTGACTCATCGGTCAAACACCATGCGCGTGCTCGTCGTCTACTGCCATCCAGTCGAAACCAGCTTCGCTTCGGCCATGCATCAGGAGGTGCTGCGCAACCTGCGCGCCGCGGGCCACGAGGTGGACGACTGCGACCTCTATGCCGAGGGCTTCAACCCGGTGATGTCGCGCGACGAGCGCCTGGGCTACCACGACGTCCCCGCCAACCGGGTGCCGCTGCAGCCCTACATCGAGCGGCTGGAGCGCGCCGAGGCCATCGTGTTCTGCTTCCCGACCTGGTGCTTCGGCCTGCCGGCGATGCTCAAGGGCTGGTTCGACCGCCTGCTGATGCCCGGCGTGGCCTTCGACATCAGCGACCCGGCCAACGTCCGGCCGATGCTGCGCAACATCAAGCGCATCAGCGCCGTCGTCACCTACGGCCGGCCGCGCTGGATGGCCTGGTACATGGGCGATCCGCCGCGCAAGATCATCACCCGCTACATGAAGCGGCTCACGGCCGCCCAGGCGCGGGTGGACTACCACGCGCACTACCACATGAACGTGGCGACCGAGGCGCAGCTGGGCCGCTTCAAGGCCCGCGTGGGCGCCGCCATGGCGGCCTTCCGCTGAGCAGCGCGCCATGCACGCCCGCACTGCATACCGCGCACCGGAGGCCCGGCCATGACCGCGCATTCCACGCCATCCGTGCTGCGCCATGCCCGCCTGCCGGCCTGGCTGCTGGGCGAAGACTGGCCGCACACGGCCACCCGCACCGCGCTGGCGCGCATCGAACTGGCGCAGGGGCGCGTGCGCAGCGTGACGCCCGAAGACGACCGCGCCTGCGAGCCCAACGCCTGGAACCTGCACGGCGCCCTGGTGCTGCCCGGCCTGGTCGATGCCCACGTGCACCTGGACAAGACCTTCACCCTCGCGCGCATCCCCGAGGTGCAGCCCGGCCTGCTCGGCGCCATCGAGGCCTCGGTGGCCGACATGGCCCGCTGGACGCCCGAGGACATCCATGCCCGCGCCAGCCAGGGCCTGCAGTGGGCCTGGGAGGCCGGCACCACGCTGCTGCGCACCCACGTCAACTGGTCCGAGATCGGTCCGCTGCCGGGCGCCTGGCCGGTGCTGGACCGCCTGGCCCACGACTGGGCCGACCGCCTCGCGCTGCAGCTGGTGAGCCTCACCAAGCTCGACAGCTTTGCCGGCCCGGCTGCCGCCCGCACCGTGGCGGCACAGGTCAAGACCACCGGACCGCATGCGCTGATGGGCGGCTTCGTGCACTCCACCAACTGGGACGCCCAGGCCATGCGCCATCTGCTGCAGGCGGCCCAGGCGCAGGACCTGGACGTGGACCTGCATGTGGACGAGGAACTGCACGCCGAGGCTGAAGGCCTGCTCGGCACGGCGCGCATCGCCCGCGCGCTGGGCTTTGCCGGCCGCATCGTCTGCGGCCACGTCTGCGCGCTGGCGGCCATGCCCGAATCCCGCGCCCTCGCCATCCTGGACGAGGTGGCGCGCGCGCCCATCACCCTGGTCAGCCTGCCCATCACCAACCTGCTGCTGCAGGACGCCCGCACCGGCCGCACGCCGCGCCAGCGCGGCCTGACGCTGGTGAAGGAGGCGCGCGCCCGCGGCATTCCGCTGCTCTTCGCCAGCGACAACGTGCAGGACCCGTTCTGCCCCGTCGGCAGCTACGACCCGCTCGAAGGCATGGCCGCGGCGGTGCTCGCCGGCCAGCTGGACGCCCCCTTCGACCGCTGGTCCGACACGCTGTGCCGCGCCGACTTCCTCGCCCGCGGCACGCCCGGCCCCACGCGGCTGCAAGGCCAGCCGGCCGACCTGCTGATCTTTCCCCAGGCCGATGCCAGCGCCTGGCCCTCGCGCACCGGCACGCGCGTGGTGCTGCGCACCGGCATGGCCCATGGCGCAGCGCCGGCGGCCTTCCTGCCGCCCCGGGCCGCCGCCACCGCCTGACACGCCTTCCCCGAACAAGGACTCCCGCCATGCTGCACGGCTACATCCCTCCGCACCGCTTCCTGCCCTATCTGAGCTGGACCGAGATCGACCAGCTGCCCGACCGCGAGAACACCGTGATCGTGCTGCCCTGCGGCGCCATCGAGCAGCACGGCCCGCACCTGCCCTGCTCGGTCGACAGCGTGATCGCCTCCGGCGTGATGGGCGAAGCGCTACGCCGGCTGCCGGCCTCGGTGCGCGCTTTCGCGCTGCCACCCATCACCTATGGCAAGTCGGAAGAGCACCTGCACTTTCCCGGCACGATGACGCTGACCGGCACCACGCTGCTCGCCAACGTCACCGAAATCGGCGAGTCGGTCTACCGCGCGGGCTTTCGCAAGCTGCTGCTGGCCAACGGCCATGGCGGCCAGCCGCAGGTGCTGGAGATGGCCGCGCGCGAGCTTCGGCTGCGCCACGGCGACTTCGTGGTCGTGCCCCATGGCGTGAGCCGCCTGCCCAGCGCGGCCAGCAAGCAGGTCAGCGAGCAGGAGAAGAAGCTCTCCATGCACGCCGGCCATTCCGAGACCGCGCTCATGCTGGCCCTGGCGCCCGAGACGGTGCACATGGAGCGCGCCGCCGCCAACTTTCCACCGCCCTTCCCCATCAAGCTGCTCTCGCCCGACGGCCGCCCCGCCTGCGCCTGGACGGCACGCGACTTCGGCCCCAGCGGCGTCATCGGCGACCCCACCAGCGCCACGCGCGAGCAGGGCCAGGAGATCCTGGACACGCTGGCCGACAGCTGGGTCCAAGCGCTGACCGAGCTCTACCAACTGCGCTGGCTGGTGCGCGAGGAGCCCACCTGGGAGCGAGGTCAGTTCACGGGTCACATCGAGAGCGCCCGCTGACGCCATTTGCCGAACGGTGCGGCTCTTGCTTGGGAAACGCACCGGCCCGCGCCCCCTTTTCGTCCCCATCCCCGTACTGATTTGTCCGACCTTTCCAGGAGCCCTGCCTTGAACCACCGCTTCACCCGCCTCGCTTCGCAATCCGCCCTGGCCCTGGGCGCCGCCGTCCTAGCGCTCGCCGCCTCCGGCGCCCAGGCCGAGGAAAAGTTCACCTACATGACCAACTGGTACGCGCAGGCCGAACACGGCGGCTTCTACCAGGCGGTGGCCACGGGCATCTACAAGAAGTACGGTCTGGACGTGACCGTCAAGATGGGCGGCCCGCAGGTCAACATCCTGCAGATCATGGGCGCCGGCCAGGCCGACTGCGTGATGGGCTCCAGCGACCTGCAGATGATGCGGGCCCGCGACAACGGCCTGCCGGTGGTCACCGTGGCGGCGCTGTTCCAGAAGGACCCGCAGGTGCTCATCGCCCATGACGACGTGAAGTCCATGGAAGAGATGAAGACCAAGACGGTGCTCATCGCCGCCAGCGCGCAGCAGGGCTACTGGGCCTGGGTCAAGTCCAAGTACGGCCTGACCGATGCGCAGACCAAGCCCTACACCTTCAACATCCAGCCCTTCCTGGCCGACAAGAACATGGTGCAGCAGGGCTACCTGACCTCCGAGCCCTACGCCATCCAGAAGGCCGGCGCCAAGGCCAACACCTTCCTGCTGGCGGACCATGGCTATCCCTCGTACGCCACCACCATCTCCTGCATGGAGAAGACGGTGAACGACCGCGCAAAGGCCGTGGCCGATTTCGTCAAGGCCTCGGCCGAAGGCTGGAAGAGCTACCTGGCCGACCCGGCGCCGGGCAATGCCCTCATCAAGAAGGATAACCCGAACATGACCGACGACCAGCTCGCCTACAGCGTGGCCAAGATGAAGGAGATGGGCATCGTCGGTTCCGGCGACGCCGTCAAGAGCGGTATCGGCACCATGACCGAGGCGCGCATCAAGGCCAACTACGACTTCCTGGTCGGCCAGAAATTCATCGACCCTGCCAAGGTGGACCTGGCCAAAGCCTACAAGCTGGACCTGGCCCGCAACGCCAAGGTGCTGCCGTGACCGATCGCGTCCACGCGCCCGCCGCGGGCGTGCCGGCCATCGAGGTGCTGTCGGCGCAGAAGACCTACCCCAACGGCACGGTCGCGCTGCAGCCGGTGGACCTGACCATCGAAGAAGGCGAGTTCGTCACGCTGCTCGGCCCCTCGGGCTGCGGCAAGAGCACGCTGCTGAAGATGGTGGCCGGCCTGCTGGAACCCAGCGACGGCCGGCTGCTGCTGTGGCGCAAGCCGGTGCAGCAGATGCACGAGAGCACGCAGAAGATGTCCTTCGTGTTCCAGTCGCCCACGCTCATGCCCTGGGCCACGGTGCAGGCCAATGTGCGGCTGCCGCTGGACCTGGCCAAGGTGCCCCGCGCCGAAGCCGATGCCCGCGTGGCCGAGGCGCTGGAACTGGTGGGCTTGGCGAAGTTCGCCAACGCCCTGCCGCGGGCGCTGTCGGGCGGCATGCAGATGCGCGTCTCCATCGCCCGCGGGCTGGTGGTGCAGCCCAACCTGCTGCTGATGGACGAGCCCTTCGGCGCGCTGGACGAGATCACGCGCCACAAGCTCGACGCCGACCTGCTCGAACTCTGGCGCAAGAAGAAGCTGACGGTGGTGTTCGTCACCCACTCCATCCACGAGGCGGTGTTCCTGTCGAGCCGCGTGGTGATGATGGCCGCCCGCCCCGGCCGCATCGTGGAAGAGGTGCGCATCGACGAGCCCTATCCGCGCAGCGCCGAGTTCATGGTGTCCTCGCAGTTCCAGCACTACGCCAAGCACCTGCAGCGCAGCCTGCTGGCCGCGAGCCAGAACACCGACGAGGAACACACGGCCTGACCGTGGCGGGCGCCCGCGCCCGCCGCTTTCGCCACGCAGACCGGCGGCTGTGGCCGCCACGGAGATCGATCCCATGAGCATCACCTGGAACGCCGCCGCGCCGGCGCCTTCCGACGCCCCGGCGGCTTCGCCCGCCGTTGCCGCGCCGGCACCCGCCGCTTTCGCGCCTGCGCCGCAACGTCCGCCCGCACGCGCGGCCCGCGTGCCGCTGCTGCGCCAGCCGCGCGTGCAGCGCATCCTGCTGCCGCTGATCGTCGGCCTGGTGCTGCTGGGCGGCTGGCAGGCGCTGGTCGTCGGCATGGAGCTGCCGCCCTACCTCGTGCCCTCGCCGGTGCTGATGCTGCAGACGCTGGTCACCGACTGGGCCGTGCTGGGCGGCGCGCTGCTGGTCACGCTCAAGATCACGGTGCTGTCCTTCGTGGTCGCCACGGTGGTGGGCGTGCTGATCTCCTTCCTCTTCGTGCAGAGCCGCCTGATCGAGACGGCGCTGTTCCCGTACGCGGTGCTGCTGCAGGTCACGCCCATCGTGGCCGTGGCGCCACTGATCATCATCTGGGTGAAGGAGCCCACGGCCTCGCTGGTGATCTGCGCGGCGCTGGTGGCACTGTTCCCCATCATCTCCAACACCACGCTGGGCCTGCGCAGCATCGACCCCGACCTGCAGGCCTACTTCCGCATGAACCGCGCGACGCGGTTGCAGACGCTCATGCGCCTGCGCATCCCGAGCGCGCTGCCCTACTTCTTCGGTGGCCTGCGCATCTCCAGCGGCCTGGCGCTGATCGGCGCCGTGGTGGCGGAATTCGTCGCCGGCACCGGCGGCAACGCGACCGGCCTGGCCTACCAGATCCTGATGGCGGGCTACCAGCTGAACATTCCGCGCATGTTCGCGGCCCTGCTGCTCATCTCGCTGACCGGCGTGGCGCTCTTCGCCGCCATGGCTTGGCTCACGCGCGTGGCGCTGGGCGGCTGGCACGCCAGCGAGCTGTCGCACGACTGAATGCAGCACGACTGAATCCGATTCCGAGGACCCCTTGACCATGAACGCCCGCCTGCACGCCATCGAGCAGCTGCACATCGAACTGCCCGACCTGGACTGGATCACCGACCCCAACCGCATCGAGCGGCTGTCGCAGGACTTCTCCTGGTTCAGTCCGGTGCTCAAGCGCCAGCTCGAAGGCAAGGTGGCCGACAGCGTGGTCCGGCCCCGCACCGAGGACGAGATCCGCCGCCTGGTGGCCGCCTGCGCGAGGCTCAAGCTGCCGCTCACCATCCGCGGCAGCGGCACCGGCAACTATGGGCAGACGACGCCGCTGGCCGGCGGCGTGGTGCTGGACATGACCGGCTACAACGGCGTGCTGTGGACGCGACCCGGCGTGGCCCGCGCCCAGGCCGGCATCCGGCTGAACGAGCTGGAGAAGGCCACGCGCCCCACCGGCTGGGAGCTGCGCTGCGTGCCCTCCACCTTCCGCAGCGCCACGTTGGGCGGGCTCTTCGGCGGCGGCTTCGGCGGCGTCGGTTCGATCAACCACGGCCCGCTGGCCGCGCCCGGCAACGTGCTGGGCATCCGGGCCATGACCATCGAGCCCGAGCCGCAGATCGTCGAGCTGCGCGGCGCCGAGGCGATGCGCATGCACCACCTGTGGGGCACCAACGGCCTGGTGCTGGAGATCGAGGTCGGTCTCGCGCCCTGCCAGCCCTGGCTGGAAACGCTGGTCACCTTCAGCGACTTCGACCAGGCCATTGCCTTCGCCGACGAACTGGCGCGTGCGCCCGGCCTGTCCAAGCGCGAGGTCGCCTTCTTCGCCAGCCCCGTGCCGGACTATCTTTCGCAGCTGGCCGAGCACCTGCCCAAGGGCTGCCACGCCGTGCTCTCGCTGGTGGCCGAGCCGGGCGAGGAAGCGATGAACGAGATGGTGGCGGCCCGCGGCGGCACCGTCAGCTACCGCCGCACCGCGGACGAAGTGGCGCGCAGCCACAAGACGCTGATGGAGTTCACCTGGAACCACACCACGCTGCATGCGCTGAAGGTGGACAAGACCCTCACCTACCTGCAGACCAGCTTCACCGCCGGCCAGCATGTGCAGCAGATCACCGAGCTGACGAAGCGCTATGCCGGCGAGGTGTTCATGCACGCCGAGTTCCTGCGCACGATGGACGGCCAGATGAGCTGCAGCGCGCTGCAACTGGTGCGCTTCACGACCGAAGAGCGGCTGGCCGAGATCATCCGCGAGCACCGCGAATTCGGCGTGCGCATCAACAACCCGCACACCTTCATCGTCGAGGACGGCAAGGCCGGCGGCGACCTGCCGGAGGAGGTGGTGGCGGTCAAGCGGCGCTTCGATCCGCTGGGGCTGCTGAACCCGGGCAAGCTGCGGCACTTTCCCGTGCGCTGAGCGGGTCCCTCTCGGGTGAATTGATCCGCGTCGGCCTGCTCTCCGGCCTGTCGATATCAGGTGCGTTCAGGTGTCCGTCGCGCCCGCCAGACCGCCAGCCCCAGCACGGCCAGCGACAACAGCCACAGCGGCGCCAGTCCGAAGCGCGACACCCACCAGGCGAAGGGCGTGATGTTGCTGCGACCTTCGACTTCGGCCTCCAGCACGCCGCGCGTGAGGCGGGGCAGTTCGTGCGTCACGCGGCCGCGGTGGTCGATCACCACCGTCGCGCCGGTGTTGGTGGCCCGCAGCATGGGGCGCTCGAATTCGAGTGCCCGCATGCGCGAGATGGCGCGGTGCTGGTCGATGGCCACCGTGTCGCCGAACCAGGCGATGTTGCTCACGTTGAGCAGCACGGTCGGCGCAGCGGCGGCATCGCGGAAGCCGGCGCCGATCTCGTCGCCGAACAGATCCTCGTAGCAGATGTTGGGCGCGATGCGCTGGCCCTGCCAGTCGAAGCTGCGCTGGGGAAGCCCGCCGCGGCCGAAGTCGGCGAGCGGAATGTTCATCATGTCGGTGAACCAGCGGAAGCCCCAGGGGATGAATTCACCGAAGGGCACCAGGTGGTGCTTGTCGTAGCGGTACGGTCGCTCGGCAAGCCCGGGGCCGAAGCCGAGCACCGAGTTGGCATAGCGGCCCGGGCCGTCCTCCATCGGCACGCCGACGATGGCGGCCTGATCGCCCTGTGCGTAGCGCTGCGCAATGGCTCCCAGGTAGCCCTCGGGCAATTGGCGCGGAAGCAAGGGGAGCGCAGTTTCGGGCGTGACGACCAAGGCGGCCCGGCTCTTCTGCAGTTGCTCGCCGTACCAGCGAAGCGCGGTGTCGATGCCAGCGCCCGGAATGAATTTCTCGTCCTGCGGGATATTGCCCTGGAGCAGAGCGACTTTCAGCGGGCCGGTGCTGGCCCTCGGTCCACCGTCGCTGCGCACGAGACCCAGGGCCTGTGGCAGCGCGATCAGCGCCGCGGCCGTGAGCGGCAGAGCCCACATGCGACGCCGGCTCGTCCACAGGCCCGCACAGGCCGCAATGGCAGCTGCCGCGGTGCCGAGACCATAGACGCCCACCCACGGCGCATAGCCCGCCAGCGGCCCGTCCACGTGCGCATAGCCGCCGGCGCCCCATGGAAAGCCGGTGAACAGGCTGCCTCGCACCAGCTCGGCCAATGTCCAGAGGGCGGCAAAGAGCAGCGTACGGCCTCCGGCGGAAAGCCGCGGTGCCAGCCAGCCCCACAGGCCGCCAGCCACACCGTAGTAGGTCGCCAGCCCGCCACCCAGGAACAGCACGGCCAGCGCTGCCAGCGGCGCCGGCAGGCCGCCGTAGGTGTTCATGGAGATGAAGAGCCACCAGAAGGTGCCGCACAACCACGCGGTGGCATAGAGCCAGGCGCCCAGGGCCGGCATGCGCCAGCCACGGCCTTGGCGTTGTTCGCCGTCGAGCAGCAAAACCAGCGCGGCCAGGGACAGCAGTTGCAGCCACCACAGCGGCTCGCCGCCCCAGGGCCAGGCCATCGACGCCGCCTGGGCCAGACCGGCCAGCGCATAGGCCGGGAGGCGGCGCGCGCGCATCAGGCGGTGGTGTCTTCGGCCCGTGCGGGCGAGACCTTGAACCAGCGCACCGCGCCACCACGGGTGTGCATCACCACGAAGTCGAAGCCGCCCACCTCGTGGCGTTCGCCGCGCTTGGGCACATGGCCCATCTCGTGCGCGATGAGCCCGCCGATGGTCTCGAAGTCCTCGGACTGCTGCTCTTCGCTGAACTGGATGCCAAAGGCTTCGGCCACGCGCTCGATGGGCGTGTCACCGCTCACGCGGTAGGTGTGGTCGGCCAGGCCGAAGATGTCGCCCTCGTCCTCGGCGATGTCGAACTCGTCCTCGATCTCGCCGACGATCTGCTCCAGCACGTCCTCGATGGTGATGAGGCCGGCCACGCGGCCGAATTCGTCGATCACCACCGCCAGGTGGTTGCGGTTGCCCCGGAACTCGCGCAGCAGGTCGTTCAGGCCCTTGCTCTCGGGTACGAACGTGGCGGGACGCAACAGGGCACGTATGTTCAGCTCCGGCGAGCGCTGCAGCTTGAGCAGGTCCTTCGCCAGCAGGATGCCGATGATGTTTTCCTTCTCGCCCTCGTAGACCGGGAAGCGCGAGTGCGCGGTGTCGATGACGAGGTAGAGGATGTCCTCGTAGGCCGCGTCGATGTCGATGAGATCCATGCGCGGGGCTGCCACCATCACGTCGCCGGCCGTCATGTCGGCCATGCGCAGCACGCCTTCGAGCATCACGCGGGAATCAGGGCCGATGATGTCGTTGTCTTCGGCGTCGGCGAGGGTTTCGATCAGTTCGTCGCGCGAATCCGGTCCGGGATGGATGAATTCGGCAATCTTCTGGAGCAGGCCGCGCTTGTCGTCCCGGGGATGGGAGGCGCGTTCAGGGTGGGGGTCGGCCACTGCGTGAGGGCGGTAGTTGAGGGATGCCTAGGATACCGGAATGCCTTGGCGGCCTCGTGTCAGCCGTCGCCTGCGCGAGCAGCGCGCGGGCGGTCATCCGTTCAGGGGGCCGAGCGCTGGCGCGCTTCACGCACGCCGGAGCGCACTTCCTGCAGACCGGCCAGGAAGGTCCAGAACTGATGGGCCCGCGCCTTGAGCTGGAAGTCGACTTCGCCGAATTGGTCGAGTGCGATGCCGGAGACGCGGCTGTCGAAGTCGGCGGCAGGCAGCTCGAGGTGGGCCTCGGACTCCGAACCGCTGCGCACCACGGTGGCGCCTGCGTTGCGTGCGATCTTCAGCATGGCCGTGTTCTCGCTCAGGGCGTGGATGAACAGCATGCTCACGCCTTCGTTGCGCGCAACGGTCACGGCCCGCTCGAACAGACGCGCGCCATAGCCGCGGCCACGGGCATGCTCTGATACGGAGACGCCAAACTCCGCGCAGCTGCCATCCTGGCCCGTCGGCGCGAAGGCAAGGTGGGCCATCGCGATGATCTCAAGGCGGCGGTTGTAGATGCCGAAGATCTCGTCCCGCTGGAAGTCGAGACCATCGACATAGCGCTGGACCTGTTCGTCCGATGCGGCATAGCCGAAGCGCAGGTACCGGTCGCGTTGCGACAGCGCCAGCAGGTGGGACAGGATTCGGTGACGTTCGCGGGGCCCGACGGACCGGATCGGAACCATCCCCGCCGCGGGACGGGGCCGCAGGGGGCGGGCCGTGCCGGCGGTCGCAGGATCGGCAGCGACCACGCCGGGGCGCAGCAACTGCACGCCAGCACGCACGGTCTGAACGAGAGCCTTGGGGAACATAGGGTCGATCATAAGGGTTTTCCCTATGGATGCAGGCGGGGCGCTGTCGCCAACCGGTCACGGGGTGAGGGCATCCGCGTGAATGTTGCGGCGCAGCAACCTTTGGCCACCAAGATCACACCGGCACGGCCGTCGTCGCTTTCACCCGGTCGAGCACAAAGCTGGTCTTGCAGTCCTGAACGCTGGGGTGCTTGAGCAGGGTGTCCATGATGAAGCGGCTGTAATGCGCCATGTCGGCGACGACGACCCGCAGCAGGTAGTCCATCTCGCCTGTCAGTGCGCTGCATTCCACCACCTCGGGCCATGCCTGGATGCTGGCGCGGAACAGGTCCATCGGGTTGCGCTTGTGGGTTTCGGTGTGCTTTTCGAGGCGCACGTTGAGGTAGGCCGTGAGGCCCAACCCCACGGCCTCCGGCCGCACGAGGGCGACATAGCGGTCGACCACACCGCTCTCTTCCAGCCGCCGGACGCGGCGCAACACGGCGCTGGGCGAGAGGCTGACCTGCTCGGCGATCTGTTCGTAGGTGGCCCGGCCATCGGCCTGGAGCAGCTGGAGGATGAGCCGGTCCTGCTTGTCGAGTGCGTGCATGGGTGGATTCTTGCCGCGATCGCGCGCAGCGGCGAGCGTTCCCATCGGCCGTGGCGGCCGCGCGCTGGCGACCGGCGGGGTGGCGGCCTCAATCCTCGTCCAGGAGTGCCAACGTCCCGTTCATGACGGCGGCGTCGAACGCCAGTTCCACATGCGCCAGCCCGTGCGCAGGCCGGTTGTCGGCGCCCGGCAATGTGGCCGTGTGCATGGGGAACACCATGTTGTCGCAGTTGGAGAACCAGCAGGTGAAGCGCGCTGGTTCGCAGCCCTGTTGCGCATGCGCCAGGGCCGCCAGCCAGGGACTGCCGATGCGCATCTCCAGGCTGCTCGCAGCCCGCCCGATGCGCGCGGTCCACGTGCCCGCGTGCGGGGTGCCCAGCGTCACGATGCGGTGGACCGGCTGCGCGCCGCGGGTGCGGCACCACCAGGCACGGGCCACGAGCCCGCCCATGCTGTGGGCCACCACCATGGGCGGGAGGCCCGTCGCGGTGCGAACCTGCCGTATGGCTTCATCGACGGTCTGGACGAAGCCGTCCAGGCTGCCGAGCGGCGGCTCGAGATCCACCGCGACGACGTAGCGCCCCTGCGAGGTCAGGCGCTGCAGCCAAGGCAGCCAGAAGCCACGGTTGCATGAGAAGCCGTGGATGAGGACAACGCCCCGTCGGCCATCCGTTGCCGGGAAATGGTCCGGAAGGGCGGTCGATCGAAAGGGCTGTCGCCATGCCCAGATGCGTGGTGACAGCAGGCACTCTGCCCACCAGGCGCGCAGCAGGTCGCTGGCGCTGGCGTGGGGCCCCTCTTCGCGCCGATTGACGAGTGCGCTCGCCACGAATTCCGCGGCCAGCACCAGTGCATGGCCACCGACCAGCACCGCCCAGCCGCCAACAAGCCATCCGACGGAATGCTGCGCGGCGAATGTCGTCCAGCCCAATGCCGTGAGGCACCAGACCACCACGAACCAGCGCTGCCATCTCGCGATCATCGCGCCATGATCGCACGCGCTTCGGGCAAGCCCGGGGACGAAGGGTCACGCTGACATTCCACAATGCGGCAAACAGAGTCTGGAGACCGCATGCATCCGTCCACCCTCCCCTACTACCCGCCCGGAGTGCCTTTCGAGGTGGACCCGGCGCAGTACTGCTCGCTCAACCAACTGTTCGAGGCCTCGTTCAAGGCCCATGGCAATCGGCCCTTTTCGGTATGCATGGAGCGCTGGATGAGCTACGGAGAGCTGGACGTGCTGTCCCGCACCTTGGGCTGCTGGCTCCAGTCGCTGGGGCTCGAACGGGGCGCACGCGTAGCGCTGATGCTGCCCAACATCCCCCAGTTCGCCATCGCGATGATCGCCGTGCTGCGCGCGGGCTACACCTGCGTGAATGTCAATCCGCTCTACACGCCGCGTGAGCTGGAGCATCAACTGAGCGACTCGGGCGCGAGTGCCATCATCCTCCTCGAGAACTTTGCAGCCACGCTGGAGCCGGTGCTGCTGCGTACACCGGTGCGCCATGTGCTGCTCACGGCGATGGGCGATGAACTCGGGGGGCTGTACGGCACCTGGATCACCACGGCCGTACGGCATCTTGCCAAGATGGTGCCCCCCTTCAAGCTGCCGATCGACAGCGAGCACAGCGTCAGCACGTGGTCCGAGGCGATGTCGAAGGGACAGGGCCGGACACTCGCTGCCGACGCATGCACGCTCGATTCCACGGCCTTCCTCCAGTACACGGGCGGGACGACGGGCCGCTCCAAAGGCGCGATCCTCACGCACCGGAACATCATTGCGGCGACGCTGCAGGCCGAAGCCTGGTTCGCGCCGGCGATGGCCAAGGTGGGGGATCCCGCGCGCATCAACGGTATCGCGGCCCTGCCGCTGTATCACATCTTCGCGCTCACGCTGTGCATGCTCGCGATTCGACAAGGCTCACACATGACGCTGGTCCCCAACCCCCGAGACGTGGGCAAGTTTGTCGACGTGCTCAAGAAGCGGCCCTTTCACGTGCTGCCGGCCGTCAACACGCTGTTCAATGCGCTGCTCGCGCACCCAGAGTTCAAGAACGTGGACTGCTCGCAGCTCGTCATCTCGCAGGCCGGCGGCATGGCCGCTTCCGAGGGCACCGCGCGGGCGTGGTTCGAGGCCACCGGCTGTCCCATGATCGAAGGCTGGGGCATGAGCGAGACCTGCGCGATCGGCACCAACAATCCCGTCACCAACACGAGCTTCTCTGGGACCATCGGCCTGCCGCTGCCCGGGATCGAGATCGCCATCAAGGACGATGAAGGGCACACCCTGCCGCATGGAGAGTCGGGCGAGCTGTGCATCAAGGGCCCGAACGTGATGACCGGCTACTACGGTCAGCCCGAGGAGACGGCGGCCGCGTTCACACCTGACGGGTTCATGCGCACCGGCGACATCGCCGTCATGCAGCCCGATGGCCAGGCTCGCATCATCGACCGCAAGAAAGACATGATCCTGGTGAGCGGCTTCAACGTCTTTCCGAACGAGTTGGAGAACGTCATCTCGCTGTGCCCAGGGGTGCTCGAATGTGCTGCCGTCGGCGTTGCAGATGACAAGCAGGGTGAAGCGATCAAGGTCTTCGTCGTGCGCAAGGACGCGCAGTTGGACGAGGACGCCCTGATGCGTTACTGCCAAGCGCAGTTCACGGGCTACAAGCGGCCCAAGTACATCGAATTTCGCGACGCCCTGCCCAAGACGAATGTGGGCAAGATTCTTCGTCGGGAGCTTCGACAAACCACCCGCAGCAGCCCCGCGCACTGAAGTGAGCTGCGTGGTTGCGGCCTTGCCTGCGCAGATCACCGTCTTCGAGCGGGGATGGCTGTCGTCCAATAACGTCCTTTTGACCGGTTCGCACGAAGCCGTTCTGGTCGACTCGGGCTACTGCACCCACGGTGCGCAGACAGTGGCGTTGGTGGAGGACGCGCTGCAGCGCCGGCCCCTCGACCGGATCGTCAACACCCATCTACACAGCGACCATTGCGGCGGCAACGCGCAGCTGAAACAGCGCTACCCGGCACTGAGCATCAGCGTTCCGTATACGCAGCTGGCCGACGTCCAGGCATGGCGGGAAGACGTGCTGACCTACCAAGCGACAGGCCAACAATGCCCACCGTTTCAGGCCCATGATGGATTGCGCCCCGGCGATATGGTGGAGATGGGTGATCTGACATGGCTGGTCGTCGGCGGTGCTGGCCATGATCCGGACGAGGTGCTGTTCTTCGAGAAGACGAATGGCATCCTCATTTCAGCGGACGCACTTTGGCAGCATGGCTATGGCGTGGTCTTTCCCGAACTCGATGGCGCAGGGGGCTTTGCCGACGTCGCTGCCACGCTCGATGTGATCGAAAGCCTCGCGCCGAAGATCGTGATCCCAGGCCACGGTCCGGTGTTCGTCGATGTCGAAGAAGCACTCGCCCGCGCGAGGCGCCGCCTTCATCAGCAGCGGAGCGACCCGCAGTCCCACGCGTGGCACGCACTGAAAGTGCTGCTGAAGTTCAAGTTGCTGGAGCAGGGGCGCATGGAGCGCAGTTCGCTGTTGAAGTGGGCGCTGTGCATGCCGCATGGGCGTGGGCTGAGCCAGAGGTACTTTGCGTCCGAGCCAAGCGCCGCGCTTGTGACGCGGGCGCTGGAGAGTCTGATCAGGAGCGGCGCCGCACGGCGAAGCGGAGCCTGGATCGAAGACGTGAGTTGAACTGTGGTCTGACCGGCAACGTGCTGGAGGTATTGCGCCCCAGACAGGCTCAGTTTTCGCCTTAACTGAAATGAAGCCGGATTCGCGTCAGCGTAGGTGACAAAAACAAAAAGCCCCGCAGCGAGGGCTGAGGGGCTTTTTGAGGGCTGTAAGAGCCTGACGATGACCTACTTTCACACGGGAGTCCGCACTATCAT
>NZ_FTMY01000013.1 GCF_900156165.1 Pseudacidovorax sp. RU35E | reverse complement strand
TCGCCCCGATCGCCATGGAAGAAGGTCTGCGCTTCGCCATCCGTGAAGGCGGCCGTACCGTCGGCGCCGGCGTCGTGGCCAAGATCATCGAGTAAGGATCGGACGCATCATGGCTACCAACAAGCAGAAGATCCGCATCCGCCTCAAGGCCTTCGACTACAAGCTGATCGACCAGTCGGCTGCCGAGATCGTCGACACCGCCAAGCGCACCGGCGCCATCGTCAAAGGCCCCGTGCCCCTGCCGACGCGCTTCAAGCGTTTCGACATCCTGCGTTCGCCGCACGTCAACAAGTCGAGCCGCGACCAGTTCGAAATCCGTACGCACCAGCGCCTGATGGACATCGTCGATCCCACGGACAAGACGGTGGACGCGCTGATGAAGCTGGACCTGCCGGCAGGCGTGGACGTCGAGATCAAGCTGCAGTAAGTCCTGCGCTTCCTCTGTCCCAAAGCCCGCGTGCCCCTGGCCGCGGGCTTTTTCGTTGGTGCGAAGCAGCGCGTAGGCAGCGACCCACCACGGTAGGTTGCATTGACAGCCGGCGCGGGCTAGAATCCGCGGTTCCGCAAAGTGCGGCGTTCTGTCATGGGCGCAGCGCCACGGAAATTCATCAACCCTTCTCTCGTATCCGCCGGCATTTCGCGGGCGTTCAACGTTGTCGCCAATTGCAGTGGCAGCGGCGGGAGTTTTGGAGAAAAACCATGAGTCAAAGCAACTCCCTCGGGTTGCTGGGCCGCAAGGTGGGCATGATGCGCCTCTTCACGGACGATGGCGATGCAGTGCCCGTCACCGTGGTGGACGTGTCCAACAACCGCGTGACCCAGGTCAAGACCCAAGAGAACGACGGCTACGTCGCTCTGCAGGTGACGTTCGGTGCCCGTCGTGCCTCGCGCGTGACGAAGCCCCAAGCCGGCCACCTGGCCAAGGCCGGCGTCGAAGCCGGTGAAATCATCCGCGAATTCCGCGTGACGGCCGAAGCGGCTGCGCAGCATCAGGCCGGTGGCGTGATTGCCGCCAACGCCGTGTTCGCAGCAGGCCAGAAGGTCGATGTGCAAGGCACCTCGATCGGCAAGGGCTTCGCCGGCACCATCAAGCGCCACAACTTCGCGTCGCAGCGTGCGTCGCACGGTAACAGCCGCTCCCACAACGTCCCGGGCTCCATCTCGATGGCCCAGGATCCGGGTCGCGTGTTCCCGGGCAAGAAGATGACCGGCCACATGGGCGACGAGACCGTCACCACCCAGAACCTGGACATCGTGCGCATCGACGAAGCCCGTCAGCTGCTGCTGATCAAGGGTGCCATCCCCGGTGCCAAGGGCGGCTTCGTGACCGTGCGTCCCGCCGTCAAGGCCAAGCCCCAGGCAGAAGGAGCGAAGTAATGGAACTCGAACTCCTGAATGAGCAGGGCCAGGCCGCGTCGAAGTACGATGCGCCCGAGACCGTGTTCGGTCGTGCTTACAACGAAGACCTGATCCATCAGATCGTCGTCGCCTACCAGGCCAACGCGCGTCAGGGCACTCGTGCCCAGAAGGACCGCGAGCAGGTCAAGCACTCCACCAAGAAGCCGTTCAAGCAAAAAGGCACGGGCCGCGCCCGCGCCGGTATGACCTCGTCGCCGCTGTGGCGTGGGGGCGGCCGGATCTTCCCGAACCTGCCTGACGAAAACTTCTCGCAGAAGATCAACAAGAAGATGTACCGCGCCGGCATGGCGTCCATCTTCTCGCAACTGGCCCGCGAAGGCCGCCTGGCCGTGGTCGAGTCGCTCAAGGTGGACTCGCCCAAGACCAAGCCGCTGGCTGCCAAGTTCAAGGCGATGAACCTCGAGTCCGTGCTCGTGATCGCCGAAGAAGTCGACGAGAACCTGTACCTCGCCTCGCGCAACCTGACCAACGTGCTGGTGGTCGAGCCGCGCTACGCCGATCCCGTGTCGCTCGTGCACTACAAGAAGGTGCTGGTGACCAAGGCGGCCGTCGACAAGCTCAAGGAGATGTTCGCATGAGCCGCATGAATCCCACCCCCGCGGAGCGCGAGTTCGACGAAGGCCGCCTGATGGCTGTGCTGGTCGCACCGATCGTCTCCGAGAAGGCCACGATGGTCGGCGAGAAGTCGAACGCCATCACCTTCAAGGTTCTTCAGGACGCCACCAAACCCGAGATCAAGGCCGCCGTCGAGCTGATGTTCAAGGTCGAGGTCAAGGGCGTGTCTGTCGCCAACATCAAGGGCAAGACCAAGCGCTTCGGCCGCTCGGTGGGCCGCCGCGACAACGTTCGCAAGGCCTACGTGACGCTCAAGCCCGGTCAGGAGCTCAACCTGGTTTCGGAGGCTGCGTAATCATGGCCGTCATCAAGCTCAAGCCGACTTCCCCGGGCCAACGCGGCGCGGTCAAGATCTCGCGCGACCACCTGCACAAGGGTGAAGGCTACGCGCCTCTGCTGGAACCCCAGTTCCAGAAGGCCGGCCGCAACAACAACGGCCACATCACCACCCGCCACAAGGGCGGTGGCCACCGTCACCACTACCGCGTGGTCGACTTCAAGCGCAACAAGGACGGCATTCCGGCCAAGGTCGAACGCGTCGAGTACGACCCGAACCGCTCCGCCCACATCGCGCTGGTGTGCTACGCCGACGGCGAGCGCCGCTACATCATCGCCCCGCGCGGTGTGGAAGCTGGTGCGACCCTGGTGAGTGGCTCGGAAGCCCCGATCCGCGCAGGCAACACCCTGCCGATCCGCAACATCCCCGTCGGTTCGACGATCCACTGCATCGAGTTGCAGCCGGGCAAGGGTGCGCAGATCGCACGTTCCGCTGGTGCTTCGGCCACGCTGCTGGCCCGCGAAGGCATCTACGCCCAGGTGCGGATGCGTTCGGGCGAAGTGCGCCGGATCCACATCGAGTGCCGCGCCACCATCGGTGAAGTGGCCAACGAAGAACACAGCCTGCGCCAGTACGGCAAGGCTGGTGCGACCCGCCATCGTGGTATTCGCCCGACCGTCCGCGGCGTGGTGATGAACCCGGTTGACCACCCGCACGGTGGTGGCGAAGGCAAGACGGGCGAAGGCCGCCATCCGGTCGACCCGTGGGGCAATCTGACCAAGGGTTACCGTACCCGCAACAACAAGCGCACGCAGGTCTTCATCGTGTCGCGTCGCAAGAAGTAAGGGGCAGCCATGACTCGCTCTCTCAAAAAAGGTCCCTTCGTCGACCATCACCTGATCGCCAAGGTCGAGAAGTCCATCGCGACCAAGGACAAGAAGCCGATCAAGACCTGGTCGCGCCGCTCGATGGTGCTGCCCGAGTTCATCGGTCTGACCATTGCCGTGCACAACGGCAAGCAGCACGTGCCCGTGTATGTGACCGACCAGATGGTCGGCCATAAGCTGGGCGAGTTCGCACTGACCCGCACGTTCAAGGGTCACCCGGCGGACAAGAAAGCCAAGAAGTAAGGAGCAGAGAACATGTCTGAAACACGTGCAGTTCTCCGCGGCGTGCGCCTGTCTGTGGACAAGGGCCGCCTCGTTGCCGATCTGATCCGCGGCAAGAAGGTCGATCAAGCGCTGAACATTCTGGAATTCACCCAGAAGAAGGCCGCCGTGATCGTCAAGAAGGTGCTCGAGTCGGCCATCGCCAACGCCGAGCACAACGACGGAGCCGACATCGACGAGCTCCGCGTCAAGACGATCTACGTCGAGCAGGGCGCCACGCTCAAGCGCTTCACCGCGCGCGCCAAGGGCCGCGGCAACCGCATCAGCAAGCCCACGTGCCATGTGTACGTGACCGTCGGCAACTAAGGTCTGGAAGAAACATGGGACAGAAAATCCACCCGACCGGCTTCCGCCTTGCGGTCAGCCGCAACTGGGCCAGCCGCTGGTACGCCAACAACCGCGACTTCGCGGGCATGCTGGCCGAGGACATCAAGGTTCGCGAGTACCTGAAGAAGAAGCTCAAGAACGCGTCCGTTTCGCGCGTGCTGATCGAGCGCCCCGCCAAGAACGCCCGCATCACCATCTTCTCGGCACGTCCGGGCGTGGTGATCGGCAAGAAGGGCGAGGACATCGAGAACCTGAAGCGCGATCTCGGCAAGCAGCTGGGCGTGCCGGTGGCCGTGAACATCGAAGAAGTGCGCAAGCCCGAAGTCGATGCTCAGCTGATCGCCGACTCGATCACGCAGCAGCTCGAGAAGCGCATCATGTTCCGCCGCGCCATGAAGCGTGCGATGCAGAACGCCATGCGTCTGGGCGCCCAGGGCATCAAGATCATGTCCGCCGGCCGCCTGAACGGCATTGAAATCGCTCGTACCGAGTGGTACCGCGAAGGCCGTGTGCCGCTGCACACCCTGCGCGCCGACATCGACTACGGCACCTCCGAAGCCAAGACCACCTACGGTGTGATCGGCGTGAAGGTCTGGGTCTACAAGGGCGACACCCTGGGCCGTAACGACGCGCCCTCGCTGGACAGCACGCCGCGCCCCGAGGGCGAAGAGCGTCGCGGTCCGCGTGGTCCGCGCCGTGATGGCCGTCCGGGCGGCAACGACCGCCGCGGTGGCCCGCGTGCCGGTGCCCGTGGTCCGATCGGTGGCAACACCGCCCCGGCCGACGGCAGCGACAAGCCCGCCGAAGCCGTGGACCCCAACAAGCCCGCCGTTAAGCGCGTCCGCAAAGCCGCGCCCGCTGCAGCAGCGGACGGCGCCAAGGCCGAATAAACCCGGCCCTGAGAAAGACGGAGAAATCTAATGCTGCAACCTGCACGCAGAAAGTTCCGCAAGGAACAAAAGGGCCGCAACACCGGCGTCGCCACCCGAGGCAACTCGGTGGCTTTCGGTGACTTCGGCCTGAAGTCTGTCGATCGCGGCCGCCTGACGGCGCGTCAGATCGAAGCCGCTCGCCGTGCCATCTCGCGCCATGTGAAGCGCGGTGGCCGTATCTGGATCCGCGTGTTCCCCGACAAGCCGATCTCGACCAAGCCCGCCGAAGTCCGGATGGGTAACGGCAAGGGCAACCCCGAGTACTACGTGGCCGAGATCCAGCCGGGCAAGGTCATCTACGAGATCGTCGGCGTGCCCGAAGAACTCGCTCGTGAAGCGTTCCGCCTGGCTGCAGCCAAGCTGCCGCTGCGCACGACCTTCGTTGCTCGCCAGCTTGGCGCCTGATAGGAGAACTCTCATGGCAACCAAGAAGAATGCAGCCAAGGTGTCCAAGGCCGCTACCCTGCGCGAGAAGGACGTCGCCGGCCTCCAGGCCGAAGTCAAGGATCTGCAGAAGGCCCATTTCGGCCTGCGCATGCAGAAGGCCACGCAACAGCTGTCCAATGTGGCCAGCCTGCGCGTGACCCGCCGCGACATCGCCCGAGCCAAGACCATCCTGGCGCAGAAGCAGGCTGCCGCTGCCGCCAAGTAAGGAGTGAACATGACGGAAGCCAAGCAATCCCTCAAGCGCACCCTGGTCGGCAAGGTCGTCAGCGACAAGCGCGAAAAGACCGTCACGGTGCTCGTCGAGCGCCGCGTCAAGCACCCGATCTACAACAAGATCATGATCAAGTCGAGCAAGTACCACGCGCACGACGAAGACGGCCAGTTCCACCTGGGCGACGTGATCGAGATCACCGAGTCGCGTCCGATCTCCAAGTCCAAGAACTGGGTCGCCACGCGTCTGGTCGAGAAGGCCGCCGCGGTCTGATCTCCACCACCCTCGCGGTGCAAGCAAAACGGCCCACAATGTGGGCCGTTTTTGTTTTTCATCAAACCTCAGAGGAGCTTCCATGATCAAGGTTGGCGACACCATCCCCGCTGTCACGCTGTACGAGTATTCGGAGGTCGAGGGTGAGGGCTGCAGCATCGGTCCGAACCCCGTGGATGTAGCCAAGGCCAGTGCCGGCAAGACCATCGCGCTGTTTGCGCTGCCGGGCGCCTTCACGCCCACCTGCTCGGCCAAGCATGTGCCGGGCTATGTGGAAGGTGCCGATTCCTTCAAGGATGCGGGCGTGGACGAGATCTGGTGCCTGAGCGTCAATGACGCCTTCGTGATGGGCGCATGGGCCCGCGACCAGAAGACCAACGGCAAGGTGCGCATGCTGGCCGACGGCAGCGCCGAATTCGCCAAGGCCACGGGCCTGACGCTGGACCTCACCGCACGTGGCATGGGCCTGCGCAGCAACCGCTATTCGATGCTGGTCAAGGACGGCAAGGTCGCCGCGCTCAACGTCGAAGCGCCGGGCAAGTTCGAGGTGAGCGATGCGGGCACGTTGCTGGGCCAGGCCAAGGGCTGAGCGCGGCGCAGCCCCGCTTTGCCTTGAAAGGGTCGGACGGTTCGTCCGGCCCTTTCTTTTTTGCCGTGCCACGTACCGTGGTCGCACCGGCGTCGACGTGGCGCAACCGGCGCATGGTGTCGGCCCCCGTGCAGGCGTCAGCCTGGGTGGGGGCAAGGCCCGCGCTCAGAGATCGACCTTGAGGTAGTGCGCCCCGGCGACGGGGTTGTGATAGTAGGGCGGGATGTCCGCGAAGCCCAGGTCGACGTAGAGCGCCCGGGCCGACTCCATGTCGTCCAGCGTGTCGAGCAGGACGCAGGAGTAGCCCGCTCGACGCGCGGCATCCAGCGTGGCCTCGACGAGCCGTCGCCCAAGCCCGAGGCCGCGGAAGGCCGGACGCACATACAGGCGTTTCATTTCGGCCGCGTTGGGATAGTCTGCGGCGTCCAACGGACGCAAGGCGCAGCAACCCGCCAGGCTGTGCAGGGTGTCCTTGCCCGATGCGGGGGGCGCCCACGCCAGCAGCAGGGCACCACGCGGCGCGACGTAATCGCCAGGGAGTGTGGCGAGTTCCGCCTCGAAATCCTGAAATCCCAGGTCGACGTTCAGCGAGGCGGCGTATTCGCGGAACAGCACCCGTGCGGCCTGCAACTGATCAGCGTCGTGTGCGTCACTCAGGTGGAGATCGGCTGGCGTCATCGGCATCCTCAGCCCTGCAGCCGGGAGACCCAGACGGACAGCCCGGCACACAGTGCGAAGAGCACGAGCCCCAGGAGGCGGCGACCGACGTCGTCGCGGCTCTGCGGCACGGCCTGCGGCGTCGCCAGCGCCTTGTCTCCGGTGACCATGGCGGGCACCAGGCGCTCGCGCTTCACCACCGCATAGAACGCGAGGGCCAGAACATGCAGGACGACCAGGGCGATCACCAGCCACTGTCCTGCGTTCTTGTGCCAGTCGGTCGCCCAACTGGACCAGGCACCGGGCACCCGCGATGCGAGGGGGCCGGTGAAGCTGATCGCGTCATCGCTCATCAACCCGGTGAACACCTGCAGCAGCAGCACCAGCAGCATGGCCAGCACCGACAGCGAGCCCAGCGGGTTGTGGCCGATGCGCTCGTGCGCGCCGGCACGGCCCCGAACATAGGCCATCACCGCGACCGGTCCGCGAAGGAAGGACCCGAACCGTGACCAATAGCCGCCCACGAAACCCCACACCAGGCGAAACAGCAGCAGCGCGAGCGTGGTGTAGCCAAGGCGGAAATGCCAGTCCATGGCGCCCGCCTTGGCGGTCACCACCAACGCGATCACGCAGACAGCCAGCGCCCAATGGAACAGGCGCGTGGGCAGGTCCCACACGCGAACGCGGGTGGTGGAGGCGGGAGATGCAGCGTGGGGAGCCATGGACGTGGAGCAAGGAGGGCATCGGACCGGGTCGTCCGCAGGGGCATCAGATTAACAAAAGCGCTTGGTCGACCGGATAGGCCGTCCGTCCAACGGCCATTGGTCGGTGCAGCGCGGACCCGGCCCTAAACTCGCGCGCACCGCCGGGGCCCTCGGCCGCGGTGGCCAACATTCAACAAGGACCTCCGATGATCCGATCCCTCCTTTCCGCGGCCGTCCTGGCCGTGTTTGCGTCCGCCGTTGCGGCGCAGCCCACCTTCGCCACGCCGCAGGATGCCATCAAGTACCGCCAAGCCACGCTGAAGGAAATGCAGCAGAACTTCAAGCGCGTCGCCGACATGGCCGGCGGTCGTGCCGACTTCGATGCCAAGGTGGCCGAAGCCAGCGCCACGCGCGCCGCCGAGCTGATCAAGATGCCCTGGGTCGGCTTCGGTCCAGGAACCGAAGGCGGCAAGGCCAGCCCTGCCATCTGGAAGGAGCAGGACAAGTTCAAGGCCGCCGCCAGCAAGGCCGAAGGCGAAGTGGCCAAGCTGGCCGTCGCCGCAAAGACGGGCAACCTGGACGCGATCAAGGCCGCCATCGGCCCGGCAGGCGCCTCGTGCAAGGCCTGCCACGATTCCTTCCGCGAGTGAGCGTGGCGGCCCGACCTGGGCCCGCCCCGTCATCTGCCGTCGTCGTCTGAGGCGACCTCGCGCAGGCAGCAAAAAGGCGTCCCGCGGGACGCCTTTGTCTTGGAGCGCGCAGCCCTGGTTCAGGCCTGCGCCAGCAGCTTCTCGATCAGCTGATGCAGCTCGGCGAAGTCGGGTTCACCCACATAGCGCTTGACGATCTCGCCGCGCTTGTTGACGAGGTAGGTGGTGGGCGTGAGCTTGACGTCGCCCCAGGCCTGGGCGATGGCCCCGGTGTTGTCGATGGCGACCTTGAAAGGCAGATTGCGCGTCTGCGCAAAGTTCACCACGTAGCTGGGCGGGTCGTAGTCCATGGCGACGGCGACGGTGTCGTAGCCCTGGCCCTTGTACTTCTCGTAGGTGGCGATCACACGGGGCATCTCGGCCACGCAGGTGGTGCAGCTCGTGGCCCAGAAGTTGACCAGCGTCACCTTGCCCTTGAAGTCGGCGGTCGATCGGGTGCTGCCGTCCAGCAGCACGAACTTGGAGCTGGGGGCCGGGCTCGTGCCGGCCTGCAGATAGACCGCGGTGCCCACGGCCGCAACGGCTGCCAGCGCAAGCGCATACAGTGCTTTTTTCATGACCGGGCCGCTCCCCGCATCGAAGCGGCCCCCGTGCGAGGCAGAGACCTCGCGCGGCAATGAGCAGGAAGAGCTGTTTTCATGGAGGCATCCTTCGATGAGGCGTCGGAATTCTAGTTCCGCAGGCGTGGCGGTGCTGGCAGCGCTGGCCGCCTGCAGTCCGGTGTTCAACTGGCGCGACGTGCCGCTGGGCGATGGTCTGCTGGCGCTGCTTCCCTGCAAGCCCGACCGCGCCCAGCGCGACGTCGACCTGGCAGGCCGGACCGTGAGCCTGGAGATGGCCGGTTGCGCCGCTGGAGACGCCACTTTCGCCGTCGCGCGGATGGACGGCGGAAGCTCGCCGGCCGAGGCCCAGCAACGCATGGAGGCCTGGCGTGCATCGGCCCGGGCGCCTTGGCGAGCCCGCGGCCAAGTGCAGGAGACGCCGGGACGGGTGCCTGGCGCCGCCCAGGTGCCTGCGAGCGTTGATCTCGTGGCCGACGGCGACACGGGCAGCTCCACCGGCGTCCAGCAGGCCAGCATGCGCTGGTTCGCGCGGGCCGACGGTGCCGGACGCTACACGCTCTACCAGGCCACCGTGCTCGGGCGTCCTTCGGACGCGCAGGCGCTCGAAACATTCTGGGAAGGCCTGCGCCTGCGTTGACTCCCGTGAACCGGCAAGCGCGCTATACGGTGCTGGACATCCCCGGCCGTGGACGGCGGGCCTCGGCCCATAATCGATGCCCCCGCCGCCCGCCGCCTGCATGAACAGCATCCTCCTCGTCGCCCACGCGCCCCTGGCTCACGCCTTGCGGCAGTGCGCCCTGCACGTCTTTCCCGATTGCGAGGGCGTGCTGGCCGCGCTCGACGTCCAGCCCAATGTGTCGCCCGAGGAGTCGTTGGGCGCGGCACGCATCCTGCTGGAACAGCAGTTCCATCGCGGCGGGGCGCGCTCCCAGGTGCTGGTGCTGGCCGACGTGTTCGGCGCCACGCCCTGCAATGTGGCGCAGCAGCTGGTGGACGGCGCCCGCTCGCGGCTGGTGGCGGGCGTCAATCTGCCGATGCTTCTGCGCGCGGTGACCTATCGTCACGAGCCGCTGGACGCGCAAGTGCAGCGCGCCATCGCCGGCGGCACGGCCGGCGTCATGCAGGTGGCTGTGGCCGCCCCCCTCAATCAGGTGAGACGTAAATACAGTGATCAAGACATCCGTGACCATCAGCAATAAGCTGGGCCTTCATGCACGTGCCTCCGCCAAGCTGACCAAGCTGGCGGGCAGCTTTCCCTGCGAGGTGTGGATTGCGCGCGGCGAGCGGCGTGTCAATGCCAAGAGCATCATGGGCGTGATGATGCTGGCCGCGGGATTGGGGGCCACGGTCGAGTTGGAGACGGATGGCGCCCAGGAGCAGGAGGCCATGGACGCCATCGTCGCCCTGATGAACGACAAGTTCGGCGAGGGCGAGTGAACGTGAAGCCCCCAGGCTCATCACGCCGCTGCGCGCCGTGTAACGCCACCCCCCGGGGGGGCTGGCCGCACTTGGGGCGGCCCGGCGTGCGGCCATGACGATCTCCATCCACGGTCTCAACGTCGCCCGGGGCATTGCCATCGGGCGGGCGGTGCTGGTGGTGTCGAGCCGGCTGGATGTGGCGCACTACTTCATCCAGCCGCAGGAAGTGGAGTCCGAACTCGGCCGCGTGCGGGCCGCACGGGATGCGGTTGCAGAGGAGCTGGAGCGCCTGCGCGCCAGCGTGTCCCAGCTCAAGCGCGACGAGGCCCCCCACGAGCTGGCCGGCCTGCTCGAGGTGCACCTGATGCTGCTGCAGGACGAGGCCCTGTCCGAAGGCGTGCGGCACTGGATCGTCGACCGGCTCTACAACGCCGAGTGGGCGCTGACCAGCCAGCTCGAGGTCGTGGCCCGCCAGTTCGACGAGATGGAGGACGAGTACCTGCGCGAGCGCAAGGCCGACCTGGAACAGGTGGTCGAACGCATCCTGCGGCAGATGAAGGGGACGGCTGCCGAGCTGGTTCCGTCGCCGCCGCCGCGCAAGACGCCCATTGCCGGCGACGACGAGGCCGATGGCTTCGACGCGCCGCTGGTGCTGATCGCGCACGACCTGTCGCCCGCCGACATGGTGCAGTTCAAGAAGAGCGTGTTCGCCGGCTTCGTCACCGACGTGGGTGGGCGCACCTCGCACACCGCCATCGTGGCGCGCAGCATGGACATCCCGGCGGTGGTGGGCGCGCGCGTGGCCAGCCAGCTGGTGCGACAGGACGACTGGGTCATCATCGATGGCGATGCCGGCGTGGTGATCGTCGATCCGTCGCCCATCATCCTGGCCGAGTACGGATTCAAGCAGCGCCAGGGCGAGCTCGAGCGCGAGCGCCTGTGGCGCCTGCGCCACCGGCCGGCCGTCACGCTCGACGGCGAGCGCATCGAACTGCTGGCCAACATCGAGATGCCCGAGGACGCGGCCGCCGCGGTCAAGGCCGGCGCGCAGGGCGTGGGCCTCTTCCGCAGCGAATTCCTTTTCATGGGCCGCGAGGCGCGCCACCTCACCCGCCTGCCGGACGAGCAAGAGCAGTACGAAGCCTACCGTCGCGCGGTCGAAGGCATGCAGGGCATGCCGGTCACCATCCGCACCATCGACATCGGCGCCGACAAGCCGCTCGATGGCAAGGCGCCGCGGCAGGAGTACCTCAATCCGGCGCTGGGCCTGCGGGCCATCCGCTGGAGCCTGTCCGAGCCGGCAATGTTCCTCGCGCAGCTGCGCGCGATCCTGCGGGCCGCTGCGCATGGCCCCGTGAACCTGCTGATCCCCATGCTGGCCCACGCGAGCGAGATCCGGCAGACGCTGGTCTTCATCGACAAGGCCCGCGCCGAGCTGAAGGCCCGCGGCGACACGGCCGGCCCGGTGCGCCTGGGCGCCATGATCGAGGTGCCCGCGGCGGCGCTTTCGCTGTCGATCTTCCTGAAGCACTTCGACTTCCTGTCCATCGGCACCAACGACCTGATCCAGTACACGCTGGCCATCGACCGGGCCGACGAAAGCGTGGCGCATCTTTACGACGCCAGCCATCCCGCCGTGCTGCGCCTCGTGGCGCAGACCATCGCCGAGGCGCGCAGGCTGGGCAAGGGGGTGAGCGTGTGCGGCGAGATGGCGGGCGACGTGCAGTTCACCCGGCTGCTGCTCGGCCTGGGGTTGCGCAGCTTCTCGATGCATCCCTCGCAGATCCTGACCGTCAAGCAGGAGGTGCTGCGCGCCGACGCCGGCAAGCTGGCCGACTGGGCGCGGCAGGTGGTCGACAGCGACGACCCGGGCGAACTGCTCGGCCGCTGAAAGAAAACGAAACACGGCGCGACGGCCGTGAAAAGACCGGGCGCGGACCGCCCGGCACCATGAAGGCTCTTTCAACAACCTCTTCGAAAGACCTCTCATGAACACCGTCCGCGCTGCCTTTCTCGCCGTCTCCGCCTTCGCCCTGCTGGGCACGGCCGCCCACGCCGAAACCTACGAAGGCGTCACTGCCCCCGTCTCCGCGATGACCCGCGACGCCGTGCGCGCCGAGGCCCGCGCCACGGCCGCCGCCCCCGACCAGAACGTGACCCGCGGCTCGCGCGGCCCCGAGACGGTGGCCGTGTCGCAGCCGCGTGCCCGCGTGGTGGCCGAAGCCGTCCGCACCGCCGCGGCGCCCGACCAGAACGTGAGCTCCGGCTCGCGCGTGAACAGCACGGTGATCTCCACGCTGCCCAACCCGGTCGACGTGCGCGCCCAGTCGGCCGCCGGCTCGCGTCTCTGAACGCCCCGCCGTACCTGTCCGAGCCACTCCAGGAGCCGTCATCATGAAGTTCCGTCCTCGCATCGCCCGTGGCCTGCTGGCCCTTTTCGGCGGCACGCTGCTGCTGGGTTCGCTCACCGCCTGCGCTGGCCGACACGGCTGGCACGAGGCCGGGCCCGACAGCGGCGCCATGCGCGCCCACATGGTCGAGCGCATCGGCCGCAAGCTGGAGCTGGACGCCGACCAGCGCCAGCGCCTCGACACCCTCGCGGCCAGGCTGCAGGGCCAACGCCAGGCCATGCGCGGCGACACCACCGATGCGCGTGCACCGTGGCGCGCCCTGTTCGCCGGCCCCACCTTCGACCAGGCCGCCGCGACGCGTCTGGTCGAGGAGAAGACCGCGGCGGTGCGCAGCGGCAGCCCCGAGGTGATCGCCGCGCTGGCGGACTTCTACGACCACCTGCGGCCGGCGCAGCAGCAGCAGGTGCGCGACTTCATCGAGCGCCGCGGCGGTCGCTGGTCGCGCCATGGCTGAGGACCTGCGGGCCAGGCGGGCAGGCTGGACCACCATGGCGGCCGGCGCCGGTGTCGAGGCGGCGCCTGTGCAGGCCGACCGCGTCCGGTCCGCAGCAGGCCGGCATGGCGTGCATGGCGCGGACGCCGCCGGCGCCGTCCACGGCGGCGTGCGCCTGCTGCTTCGTGCCGAGGGCGCCGCGCTGCTGCTGTTCGCCGTGTTGGCTTATGCCCAGATGGCGCCGGGCCAGTGGGGCCGCTTCGCCGCGCTCCTGCTGCTGCCCGACCTGGCGATGCTGGGCTACCTGGCCGGCCCGGCCATCGGCGCGCGGGCCTACAACGCGGCCCACAGCGTGATCAGCCCGGTGCTGCTGGCCGGCGCAGGCTTCGCCACGCCCGCCCAGGCCACGCTGCTCTGGTCGCTGGCGGCGATCTGGCTGGCGCACATCGGTCTCGACCGCCTGCTCGGCTACGGCCTCAAGTACGGGCGCGGCTTCGGCCACTCGCACCTGGGCCGCCTGGGGCCGCGCGACCCATGGTGATGGCCGCCAGCGCAGCGCACGCCGTGGCGCTGCGCGCCACGCCCCCTCGGCACAATCCCGACATGTCCACCGACGCGCCCCGCATCCTGCTGATCGACGACGACGTGCACCTGGGGCCGCCGCTGGCGAGCTACTTCGCCCGCTTCGGCTGCACGCTCGACTGCGCGCTGCGCCCCAGCGAGGGCCTCGCCAGGCTGCGCAGCCACGACTACGACGCCGCCATCCTCGACGTCATGCTGCCCGAGATGGACGGCTTCGCCCTGTGCCGGCAGATCCGCGCCGACAGCGACATCCCCATCGTCATGCTCACCGCCCGCGGCGACGTGATGGACCGTGTGGTCGGCCTGGAGCTGGGCGCGGACGACTACCTGCCCAAGCCCTTCGAGCCGCGCGAGCTGGTGGCGCGCGTGCAGACCATCCTGCGCCGCCAGCGCGTGCGCGCCGCCGCGGCACCGGCGTCCGCGCAGCGCCATGACTTCGACGGCCTGGCCATCGATCTCGACCGCCGAGAGGTCATCCGCCACGGCGAGCGGCTGGAGCTGACGGGCACCGAGTTCGAACTGCTGGCCCTGCTCGCCTCCGAGCCCGGCAAGGTCTTCAGCCGGGACGACATCCTCAACCGGCTGCGCGGCCACGAGGCCGACCTCTTCACCCGCGCTGTGGACATCGTCGTCAGCCGCCTGCGCCGCAAGCTGGAGCCGCTGGACTGCATCAAGACGCTGCGCAACGCGGGCTACACCCTGGCCGTCGGCCGCGTGGGCGAGGAGGCGGGTTCGACCCTGAGCCACCTCCCCGTTCGCCCCGAGCGTGTCGCAAGGCAGAGCGGCGCGCAAGCCCCCGCCGACGCGCCGCCCGGTGCGGCCCCATGACTTCCACCCGTCCCGCCCCGGCCGATCCCGCCTGCGACGGCCTCGTGCCGCGCCGCTTCCAGCGCCGCCGCCGCTGGCGCCAGCGCTGGAGCCATTCGCTGCGCCTGCGGCTGGTCACGCTCTTCGTGGTGCTGGCGCTGGCCATGACGGCCGTCTTCATCGGCGGATTTCGCGCTGCCTTCGGCAGCACGGGCTGGCGCGCGGTCGCACAGCCGCTGCTCAGCGACTACATGGGCCGCGTGGTCGACGAGATCGGCAGCCCGCCCAGCGTGGAGAAGGCGCGCGAGCTGGCCGCGCGGCTGCCCATCTCGCTGCGCATCAGCGGGCCGGTGGTCAACTGGGCCTCCGATCCCGAAGACGAGCGCCATCGCCGCCGCGACTGGTTCACCCCGCGCGTGCCCACCGGCCCTGGCGAAGACCCCTGGTACGTGCGCCGCACCGCCGATGGCCACCGCGTCACCTTCGGCTGGAGCCCGCGGCTGATGCAGCAGGCCAACGACGGCTTCGACTGGGTGATGGTGGCGCTGGTCGTCGGCCTCATCCTGCTGGCCTATGGCGTGGTCCACAAGCTGCTGCGGCCGCTGGAGGACATCCGCGCCGGGGCGCAGCGCTTCGGCCGCGGCGACTTTTCCCGGCCCATTCCCCTGCGACGCCGCGACGAGCTGGGTGAGCTGGCACAGCACATCAACACCGTGGCCGACGACATCAAGCGCATGCTCGACGCCAAGCGCGCACTGCTGCTGGCCGTCAGCCACGAGCTGCGCTCGCCGCTGACCCGCGCCCGGCTCAATGCCGAGCTGCTGCCCGAGACACCCGAAGGCGCCGCCGAGCGCGCCGCCCTGCTGCGCGACTTGAACGAGATGCGCGACCTGATCAGCGACCTGCTCGAAGGCGAGCGGCTGTCCAGTCCGCACGCCGCCCTGCAGCGCGAGCCGGTGGACCTGCCGGCCCTGGCGCGCGAGGTGATCCAGGAGCTGGCTGCACGTGGCCTGCCCATGGCCGAGGCGGTGTCGGTGGAGGTCGCCCCCGACCTGCCGGCCCTGGTGCTGGACCGGGCCCGTGTGCGGCTGCTGCTGCGCAACCTGCTGGCCAATGCGCTGCACCATGGTGCCGGACCGCAGCCGCCACGGCTGTCGCTGCATCGCGCGCCCACGGCGCCGGACGCGCCCGACGGCGTCTGCATCGAGGTGCGCGACTTCGGTCCCGGCGTGCCGGCGGACCAGCTCGAACGCCTGGCCGAGCCCTTCTACCGCCCCGACAGTGCACGCGCGCGCGGTGCCGGTGGTGGGGGCGTGGGCCTGGGCATGTACCTGTGCCGGCTGGTGGCGCAGGCCCACGGCGGACGGCTGGACCTGCGGCTGGAGAACCCGGGCCTGGTGGTGACGGCGCTGCTGCGCTGAGACCGCATCCGCCTGTCGCCTGCGCAACCAGCCGCCGCACGGCCCCTGGCTAGCATGCCCGCGACCGTCCGATCGGACCCGACGACATCGCACCAGGAGACACCCGAATGACCGCCACCCCCGCCACCCCCGCCAACCGCCAGTTCCGCCTGGCCCGCCGCCCGCAGGGCGCCGCCACGCGCGAGGACTTCGACTTCGTCGCCGACGCTCCCATTCCCGCGGTGGAAGAAGGCGGCGTGCTGGTGCGCACCGAACTGCTGTCGCTCGACCCTGCCATGCGCGGCTGGATGAACGAGGGGCGCAGCTACATCCCGCCCGTGGGCATCGGCGAGGTGATGCGCGCTGGCGGCATCGGCCGCATCGTGGCCTCGCGCAACCCCGGCTTCGCCGAGGGCGACGCGGTGTCCGGCCTGCTGGGCATCCAGGACTTCGCCGCCTTCGGCCATGCGCAGATCCAGCGCGGCGACGTCCGCCGCATCGACCTCGCCGCCGGCACGCCCGGCCAGTGGCTCAATGTGCTGGGCATGCCCGGCATGACGGCCTACTTCGGCCTGCTCGACGTGGGCCTGGCCAAGGCGGGCGACACCGTCGTCGTCTCGGGTGCCGCTGGTGCGGTGGGCCAGACGGTCGGCCAGCTCGCCAAGATCAAGGGCTGCCGCACCGTCGGCATCGCCGGCGGCCCGGCCAAGTGCGACTGGGTGGTCAAGGAGCTGGGCTTCGACGCCTGCATCGACTACAAGGCCGGCCCGCAGGCGGTGCGCGAAGGCCTCAAGCAGCATGCGCCGCGCGGGGTGGACGTGTACTTCGACAACGTCGGCGGCGACATCCTCGACACCGTGCTCGCCAAGCTGGCACCCAAGGCCCGCATCGTCATCTGCGGCGCCATCAGCCAGTACAACAACGCCAACAGCGCCCCCACCGCCGGCCCGCGCAACTACCTCAGCCTGCTGGTCAACCGCGCCCGCATGGAAGGCATGGTGGTGTTCGACTATGCCGACCGCTACCCCCAGGCCATCGCGGAACTGGCGGGCTATTTGAAGGACGGCCGCATGAAGAGCCGCGAGGACGTGGTCGACGGGCTCGAGAACTTTCCGGAGGCGCTGGCCAAGCTCTTCTCGGGCGGCAACTTCGGCAAGCTGGTGCTGAAGGTGGCCTGACGGCCTGCCCTCCGGCCTCCGGGTGCATCATGCCGTCATGATCCACCGCGAACGCATGACGGCCCGCCTGGACGGCGAGTTCGCCGTCTTCCTCATCGGAGCCCGTTTCAACCGCCCGTGGGCAGTGCACAAATGGCTACCTGTCGCCCGGGCCATGCCGCGCATGCTGCGCGAGCTCTATGCGCAACCCGAATTGGGCCTGCTCAGCCACGAGATGTGGTTCTCTCGCACGCTGGTGATGGTGCAGTACTGGCGCAGCATGGACGCGCTGCTGGCCTATGCCAAGGCCCGCGACTCGGCCCACCTGCCGGCCTGGCAGCAGTTCAACCGCGCGGTGGGCACCGACGGCAGTGTCGGCATCTGGCATGAGAGCTATGTGGTGCGGCCCGGCGCGTACGAGAACGTCTACGTCAACATGCCCGCCTTCGGCCTGGGCCGCGCGGGCTCGCTGGTGCCGGCCGCCGGCCCGATGCGTTCCGCCGCGGGCCGTCTGGGCGCCGATGCCACCCACGAACCGATGGCCACGAAGACTGCGGATTGAGTCGGGTGCCGAGTCGGTCTCGTGGCCGTCAGCTTGTGTTCCGAGAATCGGGCGCTTCATCCCGCCGTGACGCCCGCCCATCGCTTTGACGATGCCTAGGTCGGCGGCAATGCGCCTCGCATCTCGGAACAACCTGCTGCTTTCCCCATGACCGCCCTCCAAGTCGCCATCCTGGCCCTCATCCAGGGTGCCGCCGAACTGCTCCCCGTTTCCAGCTCCGCCCACGTCATCACCGCGGAGAAGCTCATGGGACTCGATCCGACCACGCCCGAGATGACGCTGCTGCTGGTCATGCTCCACACCGGCACGATGTTCGCGGTGATCGTCTACTTCTGGCGCAGCTGGAAGAAGGCGTACTTCAGCTCCTGGAGCGCATTCAGCCAGAACGCGACGGGCGTGGTGCTGGCCACGATCTGCACGGGCGTCGTCGGCCTCGGGCTGCAGTTCGCCATCAAGCACTGGGTGCTGGCCTCCGATCCGCAGTTCGAGATCGAACACCTGTTCGGCAACTCGCGCCTCATGGCCGCGGCACTGGCTGCGGCGGGCGTGCTGATCATCACGGCCTCCTTCATCCCCGAGCGGACCAGCCTGCGTGTCGGCGGCCCTTCGGCGATGCTCATCGGCGCCGTGCAGGGGCTGTGCCTGCCCTTCCGCGGCTTCTCCCGCTCGGGCGCCACCATCTCCACCGCCATGGCGGTCGGCATCGAGCGGCGCAAGGCCGAGGAATTCAGCTTCGCCCTGGCCGTCGTGCTGACGCCGGCGGTCATCGTGAAGGAGGCGCACCGGCTGCTCACCGCCTCGGGCACCGGCCATGCGATGGCCGTGCAGGACCTCGGGCGCGTGCTGGCGCCCAGCGCATTCGGCATGGTGCTCAGCTTCCTCGCAGGCCTGGCGGCGCTGCGCTGGCTGTCGTCCTGGCTGGAGTCGGGGCGCTGGTACCTGTTCGGCGCCTATTGCCTCGTGGCCTCGGCCTTCGTGCTCTGGTTGGGATGAGCTGAAAGCGCCTACGGCGTGGCGGCTGATCAGGGACTCAGCCCTGACCCTGGCTCGTCGGCCGCCACGCCCGCTCGAAAGGGAGGCGCCACGCATGCGGCGCGATCAGCTGGTGCACCGGCTTCGGGCCCCATGAGCCGGGCTGGTAGAGCCGCACCGGCGGCGGTGCCTCCAGCAGCGGCTGCGACACCTCCCACAGCCGCTCGATGCCCTCGGCGGTGGTGAACAGCGTGCGGTCGCCGCGCATGGCGTCCAGGATCAGCCGCTCATACGCTTCCAGCACCTCATGCACGTAGCCGGTGTCGTTCATGGCGAACTGCAGGCTCAGCTTGTCCAGCCGCATGCCCGGGCCGGGGCGCTTGCCGTAGAACGACAGCGACATCTTCGACGCGTCGGCCAGGTCGAAAGTCAGGTGGTCGGGCCCCTGCGAGCCCACGCCGCTGCCGGCCGGGAACATGCTCTTGGGCGGCTCGCGGAAGGCGATGGAGATCACCCGCTGCCCCTCGGCCAGCCGCTTGCCAGTGCGCAGGTAGAAGGGCACGCCGGCCCAGCGCCAGTTGTCGATGTGGCACTTGAGGGCGACGAAGGTCTCGGTGTCGGAGTCCGGGTCCACACCTTCCTCCTGCCGGTAGCCCGCGTACTGGCCGCGCACCACGTCCTGCGGCGGGATCGGCAGCATGCTGCGGAAGACCTTGTTCTTCTCCTCGCTGATGGGCGCGGGCTCCAGCGAGGTGGGCGGCTCCATGGCGACGAAGCCCAGGATCTGGAACAGGTGCGTGACCACCATGTCCTTGTACGCGCCGGTCTGCTCGTAGAAGGCGCTGCGCTTGCCCAGGCCCAGCGTCTCGGGCACGTCGATCTGCACGTGGTTGATGAAGGTGCGGTTCCAGATCGGCTCGAACAGGCCGTTGGCGAAACGGAAGGCCAGGATGTTCTGCGCCGCCTCCTTGCCCAGGAAATGGTCGATGCGGAAGATCTGCTCTTCCTCGAACACCTCGTGCAGCCTGGCATTCAGGTCGCGCGCGCTGGCCAGGTCGGTGCCGAAGGGCTTTTCCATGACGATGCGCGCGCGCTCGACCAGACCGGCCTCGCCCAGCGTGCGCACCACCGGCAGCGCGGCCTTGGGCGGCACGCTGAGGTAATGGAGGCGGCGGGACTCGGTGCCCAGTTCGGCCTCGGCCCGGGCCACGGCCTCGGCCAGCGCCGGTGCCCCTGCCGACAGCGGCACGTAGTCCAGCGTGGCGGCGAAGGCCTCCCAGGCGGCCTCTTCGACCTTGCGGCTGCCGAACTCGTCCAGCGCGGCACGCGCGAAGCGGCGGAAGCCCTCGGCGTCCATGTCGTCCAGCGAGCAGCCGACGATGCGCCAGGCGGGGATGAAGCCGGCGCTGCACAGGTGGAAAAGCCCCGGCAGCAGCTTGCGCCGTGCCAGGTCGCCGGTGGCGCCGACCAGCACCACCACCTGGGGAAAGCGTGGGCCCACGCCGGGTTGGATCTTGGCCATGAACGATGTCCTCTCTTCTGGAATGTGCGGGTGTGACAGCGGGCGGATGCTTGGATTGTTCTCGTCAAGGCAGGCAGGGCAGGCCACGTGCCTGACGTCCAGGACCCATAGCGAATTCGGTGCCAGCAAGCCGCCACACGGGGACCTGGCACGCACCCGGGCCGACATGCTGGCGTCCGGCGCGACATTCTTCACGGATTGCGCCTGCCCGGCGCGCTCGGGTTCAGCGCGCGCGGGCGCCCATCACCGCCGCCGACACGATCATCGCCGCCGCCAGCGCGATGCCGCTTGTCAGCGGCCGGCCGGTGACCAGCAGCAACAGCGTGGTCGAGAGCAGCGGCGTCAGGTAGCTCAGGATGCCGATCTGCCGGGCGTCACCCGTCTTGAGCGCCCGGTCCCAGAAGAAGAAGGCTGCGCCCAGCGGACCCAGCCCGCACAGCGCCACCAGCGACCAGTCGCGCGCCGACAGGCTGACCGCCGGCTCCAGCAGCACATGGCAGGCCAGGGCCAGCAGCCCCGAGACCAGCCCGAAGGCGCCGATGGCCGAGGTGGGAAAGGCCGGCACGCGCTTCGTCCACAGCGAGTAGCTCGCCCAGATGAAGGCCGAGCCCAGCGCCGGCACGAAGCCCCAGGCGAAGCCGTTAGTGCCCGCGGTGCCGCGGGCGCCCAGGATCGCCACCGCCGCGCCGGCAAAGCCCAGCAGCGCCGCCACCACATGCAAGGGCCTGAGCGACGTGCCCGGCAGCAGCACCGGCGCCAGCACCACCATGCCCAGCGGCCAGAGGTAGTTGACCAGGTTGGCCTCCACCGGCGGCGCATGGCGCAGTGCGATGAACAGCAGGAAGTGGAAGCCGAAGAGCCCGTAGACGCCCAGCGCCAGCGTGCGCGGCGGCACCGCCCAGGCCCGCCGGTCGCGCAGCACCAGCGGCCAGCTCGGCAGGCTGCCGATGATCAAGGCGGCGCCGGTGAGCAGGAAGGGCGGCACATGCGCGAGCGCGGTGCCCAGCGAGGCCAGTGAGGCCCACAGCGCGATGGCGGCCAGGGCATGCAGGGTGGAGGCGGAGAAAAGGCGCATCCGCCGAGCTTAGGCGGGCGCATCGTCGCGCGCCGCCGGTCCCTCGTCGCGCGGCTGCGATCTGGCAGCCGCCTCGGGCGGTGGGCCGCACGGGAGCGAAAGCTGCACCGGCGATCTCACCTTGTCAGGCACGCCCCGGCAGCATGCGGCGCAGGGTGTTGTCGCGCAGCACATGGTGGTGCACCAGCGCCGCGGCCGTGTGGGCACCGACCAGCCCGTAGCCCACGGTGGCGCCTGCCTCGTGCACCTCCTTGATCAGGTGCGCGAAATTGGGCGCCGGTGGCAGCGGCGAGGGCAGCGGCAGGCCGAAGAAGGCCACCGCCGTGCCCTTGGCCGCCAGCGAGAGCCAGCCCAGCAGCGGCATCGCCAGCATCAGCGCGTAGAGCGCAACCTTCATCCAGTGGGCGAGGCGCTCCTGCCAGACGGCCGGCACTGGCACGATGGCCGTGCGGGGCTGCCGCGCCACCAGCGCGAGGCGCAGGCACGCCAGCGGCAGCACGAGCAGCCCCAGGCTGTAGTGGAGTCCGCGCAGCAGGGTGCGCGGCTCGCTGCCGCGTGGGAAGTTGTCGGAGGCCAGCATGCAGCCGTAGACGGCGACGATGAGCAGGGCCATGCCCCAGTGCAGGGCGATGGCGGAAGGGGCGTAGCGGGCGCGGGCGATGGCGGCGGCGGGCATGGGCAATGCATCGTGGAAGCTGGCCTTGCGGCCTGGAGGTCCGATGCGGATCGCGGTTGCAGACCGGACGACATCGGTGTGGACGGGGGCGATGGTCCCTCCGCCGCATTGAGCCAGCCTTAAGAAGGTGCGCGGCGTCTGGCGCGGGCCGTCAGGGAGCGGAGCCGGTCTCGCGCCGCAGCGCCGCCGTCAATGCGGACGGCGAGCGGTAGCCCGTGCGGCGCGCCGTCTCGGCCACGGCCAGACCCTGCGCGCGCAGGCGGCGCGCTTCCGCCAGGCGCAGGGCGCGCAACCAGGCCAGCGGGCTCAGGCCGCGCTCGTCGCGGCAGCGCTGGGCGAACTGGCTGGGGCTGAGGCAGGCGCGCGCGGCCAGCTCTTCGACGGCGAGGGGCCGATGCCAGTGGGCGGCCGCCCAGGCCGACAAGGTTGCCCAATCGATGGGGCGGCCGCGGGGCGCGCTTTGGTGCGGTGCCGCGTGCCCTTTCCAGGCTTCACACAGCAGCAGTGGCGCCTGGGCCAGCGCCAGCGCGGGTGCCTCGCGCTGTGCCAGGCACAGACCCAGGTAGTGGGCCAGGGCCGCGGCCTGCGGCCCCTGCGCCGCTTGGCCTGCATGCCGTGTCCAGGCCGCGTCGCGCGTGTCCAGCACGAGGCAGCGGCTGGCGTTCGCCTCGGCCTCGAAGTCATGCCGGTCGCCGGGCGCCACGACGAAGCCCTGGCCGGCCGCCAGGCGCCGTCCCCGGCCTTCCACCTCCAGCGCCAGCACACCCTGCAGCGCCACCAGCACCTGGAAGTGGTCGTGCGCATGGCTGCCGCGCGACGGGCCGTAGTCGCGCAGCGAAAGGGCGGCGGGTGCGGGGACGATGGCGGCAGTCATGGCCCGATTGTCCAGGCCGCGAGCGCGCGACTCAGCCGCGCTCGGCGGCCCAGCGCTCCCGCAGTTCCCGCTTGAGCACCTTGCCGATGGCGCTGCGGGGCAGCTCGTCGATGAAGCGCAGGCCGGCCAGGCGCTGGGTCTTGCCCAGCTGCTCGTTGGCCCATTCGCGGATGGTCTCGGGCGCGGTGGTGTCGCCGGGCCGGTGCACCACATAGGCCACCGGCGTCTCGCCCCATTGCTCCGAGGGAATGCCGATCACCGAGCAATCGGCCACCGCCGGGTGGCGGCGCAGTACGGCCTCCAGGTCGCTGGGGTAGAGGTTGAAGCCGCCGCTGATGACCATGTCCTTCTTGCGATCGAACAGCGTGAGGAAGCCGTCCGCGTCGAAGCGACCCACGTCGCCAGTGCGGATGAAGCGCTTGCCGTCCGGCGCGAACCATTCGGCCTCGCGCGTCTTGGCGGGCTGCTTGTGGTAGCCGACCATCATGCCCGCCGAATGGCCCACCACCTCGCCGGCCTCGCCCGCGGGCACCTCGCGGCCGTCGTCGTCGATCAGGCGGATGTCGCTGCCCGGCGCCGCGCAGCCGACGGTGTGCAGCTTGTCGGGGTGCGCATGCGCCTCCAGGATGCAGGTGCCGCCGCCCTCGGTCATGCCGTAGAACTCGATCAGCCCGCCGGGCCAGCGTGCCAGCACGTCGGCCTTGAGCTCGGCGCGAAAGGGCGCACTGGTGCAGAACTTGGCCTGGAAGCGCGACAGGTCGTGGCGATCGAAGTCGGGGTGCGCCATCAGCCGCTGGTACTGCACCGGCACCAGCATGGTGTGCGTCACGCCTTCGCGCTCGGCGAGCTGCAGGTACTGGCCGGCGTCGAACTTCGGCATCAGCCACACGCAGCCGCCGAAGGCCAGCGTCGGAAAGAACACCACCAGCGTGGTGTTGGAGTAGAGCGGCGTGGACAGCAGCGTGACCGACTCCGGCCCGTAGCCATAGACCGCACCGCGCTGGATGTGGGCCCAGCGCATGCCGTGGCCCTGCACGATGCCCTTGGGCTCGCCGGTGGTGCCCGAGGAATAGATGATGTTGAAGGGCGTGGCGGGCTGCACCTCGGCCGGCCGTGGCGTGGCGCCTTCGGGGGCGAGCCAGTCTGCCAGCGGCCGGGCACCGGCCACCTCGCCCTGCAGCGCGATGCGCGGCGCGGCGGGCTCGCCCGCACCCCCCATGGCCGCGTCGCCGACGGCGTCGACGAACACCAGTCGGGCATCGGCATCGCGCACCATGCGCGCCAGGCTGTCGGGCGCGCTGCCGGGGGCGAGCGGCGCCACCGCCACGCCCGCGCGCAGGGCGCCGAGGAAGACGCAGGCGTAGTCCACCGAGGCATTGGCGCAGACGGCGATGGCATCGCCCACGCCCAGCCCGTCGCGCTGGAGGGCGGCAGTGATGCGGTCCATGCGGGCATCGAGCGCGGCGTAGTCGAGCTGACCGTGCGCATCGGCCAGGGCCGGCCGGCCGGGCCGCTCGCGGGCATGCGCGCGGATGAGGTCGGACACGGTGCCGAAGGCGTGCTCGGCCACGAATTGCTGGGCGGTCATGAAGCGTCTCCTGAGTGCGCGGCCGGCTGCGGCCGTTCTGCCAGTCAGCATAGCGGCGCAGCTTTGTGCGGGCTGTCGCCTGCTTGCCCGCCAGACTGCGCTTCAGCTACCCAATGGCCGCAGCAGCAAGGCCACGTCGTCCTCGGTGAACAGCAGCCGGTCGCCGCTGGCGCCGCCTTCGAGCAGGCCCTGCGACAGCGCCGCCTTGCGGGCCTGCATGGCCAGGATGCGTTCCTCGATGGTGCCTTCGGCCACCAGCTTGTAGACCATCACCTGCCGCTGCTGGCCGATGCGGTGCGCACGGGCCGTGGCCTGGGCCTCGACGGCGGGGTTCCACCACGGGTCGTAGTGGATGACGGTGTCGGCCTCGGGCAGGTTCAGGCCCGCGCCGCCGGCCTTCAGGCTGATGAGGAAGAGCGGCACGTCGCCGCGGGTGAAGCGGGCGATGGCCGCCTCGCGGTCGGTGGTCTGGCCGGTGAGCGTGGTCCAGCGCAGGCCGCGCTCGCGCAGGGCCGACTCGATCAGCGCCAGCATGCTGGTGAACTGCGAGAACAGCAGCACGCGCCGGCCTTCCTCCAGCATCTCGGGCAGCACGTCCATCAGCCATTCGAGCTTGGCCGACTGGCGCACCTGCTGCGCGGCCGGCAGCGACTTGACCAGGCGCGGGTCGCAGCACACCTGCCGCAGCTTGAGCAGCGCATCGAGCACCTGGATCTGCGATCGCGCCAGCCCGCGCTCGGCCAGCGACTCGCGCACCTGGCGCTCGGTGGCCAGGCGGATGGTTTCGTACAGGTCGGCCTGCGGGCCTTCGAGCGTGACGGCGCTCAGGGTCTCGATCTTGTCGGGCAGCTCCTTGGCCACGTTCTGCTTGGTCCGCCGCAGCAGGAAGGGCGTGACGCGCTTGCGCAGCTGCGCCAGGCAGGCGCTGTCGCCATGCCGCTCGATGGGCGTGCGGAACACTTCGCGAAAGCGCGCCTGGCTGCCCAGGAAGCCGGGCATGAGGAAGTGGAACAGGCTCCAGAGTTCGCCCAGGTGGTTCTCCAGCGGCGTGCCCGACAGGGCCACGCGCTGGCGCGCCTCCAGGCTGGCGGCGACCTGGGCCACCTGCGAATCGGCGTTCTTGATCTGCTGCGCCTCGTCCAGCACCACCACATGCCAGGCCTGCTTCTGCCAGAAGACACGGTCGCGCGGCAGCAGCGAATAGGGCGCGATGACCAGGTCGGTGCCGCCGAAGCCGCCGCGGCCATGGCGCTGCGGCCCGTGCCACACGGCGGTGCGCAGCGCGGGCGCGAAGCGCGCGGCCTCGCGCCGCCAGTTGCCCAGCAGGCTGAGTGGGGCGAGCACGAGGCAGGGCCGGTCCAGCCGGCCGTCTTCCTTTTCGCGCAGCAGGTGCGCCAGGGTTTGCAGCGTCTTGCCCAGGCCCATGTCGTCGGCCAGGATGCCGCCGAGCCGATGGCGGCGCAGGAACTGCAGCCAGTCCAGGCCCTGCTGCTGGTACGGGCGCAGCGAAGCCTGCAGGCCGGCTGGCGGGGCCACGGTCGGCAGGGCGCCGTCGCCACCCAGCTGGCGCAGCAGCTCGCGCAGGCGGTCGGCGCCTTCCCACACCACGCCGTCGCCCAGCGTGGCGCCGATGCGCAGGGCCTCCACCGGCGTCAGGCGCAGGGTTTCGGGGGCCTGCCAGTCCTGCGGCGGGCGTTCGGCGACCAGGTCGAGCAGGGCCTGCAACCAGGGCGCGAGCGGGGCCGAGGGCAGCCGCAGCCACCGGCCATCCGCCTGCTCGCGCCACAGCCATTCGGGCAGTTGCGGGCCGTCGGGGCCGGGCTCGACCTGCGCCAGCAGGCCGGGCAGCCAGGGCAGCACGTTGTGCCGCTCGCCGTCGATCTCGATGCCCAGCGACAGGTCGAACCAGGGCGAGGCCGTGTGTTCTCCGTCGGCCGTGGCGGCGGCCTGCCCGCCGTCTGCCGCCTCGGCGGCCGTGGGCTCGACGATGCGCAGCTCCAGCCGCTGCGGCGGCTCGCCCAGGCCGCGCAGCACGGCGTCGGGCTCGACGCGGAAGCCGGCCTGCACCAGGGGCGCCCAGCCGGCCGCGGCCCAGTCCAGCCAGGTGGCGGCGAATCCGAGGTGCCAGCGGCCCAGCGCATCGGCCGTCAGGCCCAGGGCCTGGAGCCGATGGCGGGCGTGCAGCTCGGCGCCCAGGTCGCGCTGCAGCAGCACGGGGCGACCCTCGTGCTCAGCCAGCACCTGCGGCTGGCCCTCGGGCCAATGGCCGCGCGGGCCGCCGTAGTCGAAGTCCAGCAGCGCGCACAGCAGGCCGCGTGCGGCGCGTTCGCCGGCCGGCACCGGACGCAGGCGCAGGCAGGGCTGGGGCGCGGTGGTTGGCCAGGTCTGGGCACCGGCGCCGGCGGCAGGCAGGGGCAGGCCCAGGCGGCGGGGCAGCAGGTCGGCGTCGGGGTCGTCGAAGACGAACTGCGGCAGCGGCCCGGCGGTCAGCAGTTGGGTGAGCTGCTCGGGGGTGATCGCGCCGGCGTGCACCGGGCCGCATTCCTGCGCGCCGCGGTCCAGGTACAGCGGCGGCAACGCGGCATAGAGACAGCGGCCCTCGCCCGGCTCGGCCAGGGCGGCCTGCAGGGCCCAGGCGGGCGCGTCGCCCAGGCGGGTCGGTGACCAGTGCCACGCGAGGTCGCGCGGCGGGCCCCAGCGCAGCGGTGCGCCATGCGGCCGGCCTTCCGCATCGGCGGCGAAGAGGCGGCCGGTGCGGGCCGCGGCCTCCAGCGCGGGCGCGGCCTCGGCGCCCTGCAACAGGCCGCTGGCGCTGTGCAGGTAGAAGGCGCCGCCGAGCCGGCCGATGCGGGCCAGGCAGTCGCGATCGGCCGCGGACAGGGGGCTGCCGGGCTGCCCCAGGCGGACCATGGTGTCGGCGTCGGGTGCACGCACCCGACCCCAGCCGCCGCGCTTGAGCGGCCGGGCCAGGCGCCAGGCGAGCAGTGGCCGTGCGGGCTCGCGCGGGCTGCGACGGCTTTCCTGCAGCAGGTACAGCGGCAGGTCGCCGTCCGGTGCCGGGGCGGGCGGCGGCAGTACGTCGTCGAACAGGCCGAGCAGCGGCGCGGCGCCGGGCGGCGGTGGCGCGGCATCGGGCCGGCGTGGCGACGGCGGTTCGGCGCCCTGCACGGTGCCGCTCTTGTAGGCGGCCTTGAGCGTCAGGGCCACCGCATGGCGGCAGCGGCTGCCCACGGCGCAGCTGCAGTCGCTGCCGAAGGCGGCGATGCGGCCCTCGGCGTCCAGCTCCAGCAGCACGCTGCATTCGTGGGGCTGGCGCTCGCTGCCCTGCACCTCGCCCTCGATGCGCCATTCGCTGCGGCTGGCGGGGCTGAGGGTGTAGTCGAGCACCTGCTGGCGCCGGTAGGTGTCCAGGCCGCGTTCGTAGGTGGCGGCGGGCAGGTGGCGGGTGAGGGTGGCGGGGGCGATCAGGAAGGCGGCACGCATCGGGGCCCGGAGTGTGCCCCAGGCGCGCGGCGGGCCGTCGGCCGCCGGTCGCTTGTCCGGTGCTGGCGCGGGGCCGCCCGGCGGCTGCTGCGATCGTCGGCCCGCGCAGGATTCAACGCGCGGGTGCGGCGGGCGGCGGTTCGAAGGAGAAGCCGACGCCGTAGACCGAGCGGATCCATTCGTGCTCGGGCGCGGCCTGCGACAGCTTGCGGCGCAGGTTCTTCACATGGCTGTCGATGGCGCGTTCGGTGACGTCCACATCGTCCTCGTAGGCCAGTTCCAGCAGCCGGGCGCGCGAGAAGATGCGGCCCGGCTGCCTGGCCAGCACGCGCAGCAGCGAGAACTCGCGCCGCGTGAGGTTGAGCGACTGCCCGCCCAGGGCCGCATGCCAGCAGCTCTCGTCCAGCTCGATGCCGTGTGCGGCGGCAGTGACTTCCTGCGGGGCACGCGTGCGGCGCAGCACCGCGGCCACGCGCGCCACCACCTCGCGCGGCGAGAAGGGCTTGCAGACATAGTCGTCCGCACCGTGGGCCAGGCCCAGCAGGCGGTCCACCTCCTCCGTGCGCGCCGTGAGCATGATCACCGGATGCTGCGTGTGCGCCCGTGCCTGCTGCAGCACCGACAGGCCATCCAGGCCGGGCAGCATCACGTCCAGCAGCGTGAGGTCGGGCGGCGTCTCCAGCATGTAGCGCAGGGCCGCGCGGCCGTCGGCCACATGGTCGGTCTGGTGGCCCTCGCGGCGCAGGTAGTCGCGCAGCACGTCGGCGATGTCGGTCTCGTCTTCGACGATGAGGATTCGGGTCATGGCGTCTCGGTCTCGGAAAGCGGAAGGGTGATGACGACGCGCAGCCCGCCCAACGGCGAAGCCTGCGCATCGATGTCGCCGCCATGGGCGTCGACGATGGCACGGCAGATGGCCAGGCCCAGGCCCGAGCCGCCCAGCGCGCGGTTGCGCGAGGCCTCGGCGCGGAACAGGCGCTCGAACAGGCGCGGCAGCTCGTCCTCGGCGACGCCGGGCACGCTGTCGTCCAACTGCACCACCAGCACCGGGTTGCCGGCCTGACGTTCGATGCGGGCCTCGATCACGAGGCGGCCGCCGGCGTCGGTGTAGGCGAGCGTGTTCTCCAGCAGGTTGATCCACACCTGGCTGAGCTTGCGGGCCTCGCCCAGCACGCGCGGCACGCGCTCATCGGCCAGGCGCTGCAGGCCGTCGGCCTCGACCGTGAGGTCGGCCTGCACGAAGCGGTCGCGCGTGGCGGCCAGGGCCTCCAGCAGCAGCGTGAGCGGATAGGTGGGGGCATGCTCGCGCAGCGTGGTGCCGTGGCTGTCCATGCTGTGGCGCAGGTCGTCCACCAGCTGCGTCAGGCGCATCACCTGCCGGTGCAGGCGCAGCGCGGTGCGATCGTCGAAGCTGCGCACGCCGTCCTGGATGGCCTCGATCTCGGCCCGCATGGCGGCCAGCGGCGTGCGCAGCTCGTGCGCCACGTCTGCCAGCCAGGCCCGGCGGCCCGACTCGGCCTTGTCCAGCCGGTCGGCCATGGTGTTGAAGGTGCGGCCCAGCAGCGCGAGCTCATCCTGGCCCTCCACGCGCACGCGGGTGCCGAGCCGGCCGCGGGCCACGGCGCGCGCTGCCTGCGTGAGGTCGTCGATGGGTGCCAGCCAGCGCCGGCCGACCAGCCCGGCGATCAGCAGGGCCGCCACCAGCCCGACCGCACCGGCCAGGGCGATGAAGCCCGAATGCCGGGCCAGGAAGGCACGGTCGGCTTCGTGCTCCAGGCCCTGCATCGGCGCCAGCAGGAGCTGGCCGATGATGACCGTGCCGCTGCGGATCGGCAGGTGGGCTGCGGTGGCGGGGTCGACCTGCGCGCCCACCACCAGCTTGCCGTTGTTGTCGACCACCGCCAGACGCTTGAAGATCAGGTCGGGCGGGCCGCCGTCGCCGACGCGCGGAAAGAACCAGGGCGGCGCGAAGCGGCCGCCCGGCTCCAGCGGCGAGGGCGGCTCCTGCGCATCGCCGGAGGGCAGCATCCAGCCGCCGCGGGGGCGGCCGCCCCAGAAGCCGTTGCGCTCCCGCTCGCGCGGGGCCAGCGAGGCCGGATCGACTTCGCCCCGTTGCAGCCGCACCCAGGCGTCCTCGTTGCCGCGCAGCCGCGACCAGTTGCCGGTGGCCACGTAGTGCTGCTGCAGCCGCTCGGTCAGCCAGCTCAGGCGGCGGATCTCGATCTCGGCAACGTAGGGGCCGAGCCCGCTGCGCAGCGAGAGCATCGACGAAACGGCGAAGGCCACCAGCAGCGTGAGCAGCAAGGTGGCCAGGGCCAGGAAGAGTTTGCGGGTGAGCGTCAGGCGGGGCATTGGGCTGCCGTCGGCGGCGCCGATGGTCGGAAGGGCCAGGGCAACTCGCCGGGTGGAGGGGCGTGCTGGACGATGGGGCCGAGGGTAAACAAATCCTGGTGGCTCGGGTGCGGGTCGGCGGTGCAGGGGCTCCAGCTGAGCCACACGCCGCTGAACACGCCGACGAAGGCTGTGATCGGGCCCAGGGCGCGGTGGCCACGGCCCGGTTGCTTCATGGGGGACATCAGGCTTGCTCCTTCACGGATGGCACAAGGGGCAGTCGCATCGTGGCTCCCATCGCGCCCCAGGCCGACGGGGCGGCATAGAGGCGGCCGCGGTGGGCATCGATGGCCTGGGCGCATTCGGCCAGCGGCCGCAGCACGGCGTCGCGCTCGGGATGCACGGCCTGCGAGAAGCCGTGCACGCGCCGGGCCAGCGCGGGCGCCTGCCGGTCTGCGGGTTCGTCCACCACCGACACGGCGGCGGTGGCGCCTTCGGCCCGTGCGTGGACACGCAGCACGCCGCCCGCGGGCGCCAGCAGTTGGGCGGCCAGCGCCAGCAGACGGCCCAGTGCCTGTGCCAGGCCGCCCGGCGCCATGGCGACCCACACGGCCTGGGCCGGCAACTGCCAGTCGACGGACACGCCCGGCGCCAGGCGCGGCCCGGCCGCCATGGCGGCCAGCACGGCGCGCAGGTCGGCCGTCGCAGTGGCCGCCTGTGTGCCGGCACGCAGGCTTGCAGGCGCGGTGCGCCAGGCGGTGGTGTCGGTGCGGGATCCAGCGCTCACGACGGCCTCCCGGTCAGAAGTTGTGGCGGATGCCGAAGTCGTACCCCGTGGACGACTTGGGCAGCCCGCTGTAGCCCACGCCCACCGCGCCATAGCCGGTGGTGGCCGCCGCCGAGAGGCTGCCGGTGTAGGCACCGTCGTTGCGGTTGCTGATGCGGGCCACGGTGGCGTACAGCGCCGTGCGCTTGGACAGGTTGTGCACGTAGCCCAGCGACAGCTTGCGCGACTGCGGCGCATCGCCGTAGAGCGGCGCGAGCGCGCCTTCGTCGTAGCGCACCTGGCCATAGGACGCCCGGATCAGGCCCGGGCCCACCGGCACGGTGGCGCCGATCAGGTAGCCGTTGTAGTTGTTGCCGAGCGAGGCCAGCGCCGTGTCGGAGCGGTCGCGCACGTTGGAGAGTTCGCCGAAGAGCTTGACCGGCCCGAAGTCGTAGCTCGCGCCCAGGTTGCTGCGACGCACGGTGCGGGTCAGGCTGCCGTTGTCGGTCACGACGGTCTGGCCGCTGGCCAGTGCGATGTCCAGCGGGCCGTTGGCATAGCCGAAGCGCCCACCGGTGTAGCGGCCGGCATCGCTGGTGCCGGCGAGGCTGGTGCTGCTGTCCACGTTCTCGTGCGCTGCGTACTGCACATTGCCGTAGAAGCCACCGAGCGTGGCCGGCAGGAAGTAGCTCACCATGTTGCTGGCGCGCAGGTAGTTGGTCGCCAGGCCGGTGTCGGCGAGGCTCACGGCGCCCAGCAGGTTGGCGCCCGAACCATTGCCCCCGAAGGGGTCGAAGATCGTGTCGTTCAGGGAACTGGCGGTGCGGTCGCGGCCGAGGCGCAGTTCGCCGAAGGCGCCCGACAGGCTGACCGTCGAGCGACGCGTGAACGACAGCCCGCCGCTGCCGCCGTCGTCGGTGGACAGTGGCGCCTCCAGCCAGAAGCTCGCGGCCAGGCCGCCCCCCAGATCCTCGACGCCCCGCAGGCCCAGGCTGCTGTTGCCGTAGCCCGAGTTGCCCAGGCTGGTGCGGCTCTGGCGCGTGGTCAGGCCGGTGGTGGGATCGGTGGCGGTGGCCGACTGGTAGCTCACGCCCGTGTCGATGGTGCCGAAGAGGGTGACAGACGATTGCGCCGAGGCGGCCCCGGCAAGGGCGCCGCAGGCCAGGGCGACGAGGGTGTTCTTCATGCTTGCTCCGTTCCTTTCGAACCACGGCCGGCCGTCGGCCGGACCCATGGACGCCGGCAGCAGGCCGGCGTGGACGAATGGTCGTGGGCAAAGTCGGAGGAATCTTGTTCGGCCTATCGACGCGACTGATAAGTGCCACGCAAGAATCGAATTCACAGCCTGCCCGGGCCTCCGTACGCTTCGCGCCGCTGCGCTCGTTCATGCGCAATGCACCAGCACGTGGAGACAACCCGATGAAGGCAGACATGACAAGCCGGCGCGCGCCCCAGGCGTGGCGCATGGCGCGAATCCCCTCGATGGCAGGCCTGCTCCTGCTGGCCAGTTGCGGCGGTGGCGGCGGCTCGACGGTGGGCTTCGCGCCCGCACCAGCGCCGGTGGCCCCTGCGCCAAGTGCCCCCCCGCCCGCCGCCGCGTCGCCTGCGCCTGCGGCACCGGCCCTGGTCACCGAGGCCGTGCTCACCAACTTCATCGCCGACGATCCGCTGACGGGCGACAACGGTCTGCCGACCTCGCCGGCGCAGACGGTGTCGTATGGGCCCATCGCCATCGGCGTCGACGTGGACGGCAACGCCATCCAGGCCGTGGACGAGGTGGACCTGCAGTACTTCGACGGCCAGTACTACCTGTATGGCCCGTCCTTCAGCTGCGGCGCCTTCAACTATGCGCCGGGCGTCAATACCGGCCCGCTGATCCCCACGCAGCCGAATTCCACGTACCGCTACTGCGGGCTCACGGTCTACACCTCCACCGACCTGATGAACTGGAAGCTCGTGGGCGGCCACCAGTACATCCAGGATCCGCTGACCGGCGAGCACTACTACGTGAAGAAGCCCCGCGTGGTGTATTCGCCCAAGACGCGGCTCTACAACATGTGGTTCCTCAACGGGCAGGCCGGCCTCACGCAGTCGGGCCGCACGGGCAAGCGCTATGTGGCGCAATCGGCCACGCCCTACGGCCCCTGGGGCACGCCCTTCGAGCCCACCATCGCCTCGGGCGACGCCGGACCGGTCGACTTCGCCCTGGCCACCGGGCCGGACGGCAAGTCGTACATGGCGACCTCGCACGGCGTGCTCAACACCATGCTGCTCAACGACGAGAAGACGGGCACGCTGGACCACACCGACATCACCGTGGCCGGCAATGTCATCGGCGGCGGCATCGGCCTCGCCTACCGCAACGGCTGGTGGTATCTCACGGGCACCAACACCTGCGGCAACTGCCTGGCCTCGCGGCTGTACTACCTGCGCGCCCGCGATCCGCACGGTCCCTGGCTGAGCCCAGCGGACGATTCCGCCACCGCGCCGCTGCAGCCGGTGCTGCTGTCCTCGGACTCGGGCTATGCGCAGATGAAGGCACCCTTCGTGCTGCCCGACGTGCGCGGCGGCACGAACATCCTGCTGCCGGGCACGCACTACCGCTCCAGCCCCACCGGGGCGCCGGGCGCGGGCGTGAACCAGCCGGGCGACAACAACCTGGCGCTGTCGGGCTGGTACACCGTGCCGCTTCAATTCGATGCGGACGGCCGCATCCAGCCGCTCGGCACGGCGCCGACGCAGCGCTTCGCGCTCGCCAAGGCGGTGGCCAGCACACCGGCGCGGGCCTGGCAGGCCAACCTGGGCATCGACAGCGGCAAGTCGGTGTCGCAGTCGTGGGACCTCGCGGCGGGCGAGACGCTGGCGGCGGTGCTGCCATCGGTGTTCCAGCGCACGCCCGACAAGTCGGCCTCTGCCGCCGCCTCGGCCATCATCCAGGAGCCCAACGTGAATGCACCGCTGGTGGCGCGGCTGCAGTTGCCCGATGGCCGCAGCCACAGCTGGCAGATCGATCCGCGCACGGTGGCCTGGGCGCCGGAGAAGGTGCCGCTCAACCTGCCGGAGCCCTTCAAGGGCGGCGGCCGCGTGACGCTGACCTTGAGCAGCAGCGCCACCAACGGCGGCTACGGCGTGGCGGTGGGCAGCCGCGGTGCCCTCCCCAACGGCCAGTACAGCGCCATCAAGGCGGGCCAGCCGGCGGTGCTGGCGCAGGCCGAGATGCTGGTGTCGACCTCGGCCACCGCCGCGCCCGCGCCGCGCATCACGGCCCAGCCGCAGTCGATCCGCGTGGCGGCGGGCACCGCGGTGGGCTTCGTGGTGCAGGCCGAGGGCGTGGGGCTGGGCTATCAGTGGCAGCGCAACGGCCAGGTGATCGTCTCGCCCAACGGCTACAACGAATCGACCACGGCGGCACTGCGCCTGCCGCCGGTGAGCCCGGCCGATGCCGGCACCTACACCGTGACCGTCTTCAACCAGGCGGGCAGCGCGACCTCGGTGCCGGTCACGCTCGACGTCACGCCTTGACCCGGCGGGCCGCGCGCACGCTGGGCACGGCCGGCCGCGCGGCCAGGAACTTGCGGATGCGCTGCGTGCTGGCGCGCAGCAGCTCGCAGCCTTCGGGCAGCTTGTCGACGTTGGCCGCCAGGTAGTCGAAGGTGCTGGCCACGAAGGCCTGCACCGGGGGCATGGGCTCGCGGTCGGGCGGCAGCGCGAAGGCGATGATGCGCGACACCTCGGGCCGGGCGAGCGGCCGGCTCACCACCGAGCGCAGGGCCGGGCTGGGGCAGGACAGCGAGGGCAGCAGCGACACGCCCAGCCCCGCCTCGACCAGGCCGGTGAGCGTGGCGGACTGTTCGACCTCCATCGGCTCCTGCGTCAGCGCCAGGCCGCTGATCACGGCGTCCATGTACGAGCGGAACAGGGCGCCGCGCCGCAGCAGGATCAGGCGCTCGCCCGCGAGCTGCGAGGCCTCGATCACCGTCTGCGCGGCCAGCGGATGCTGGCGCGGCAGCACCACGCGGAAGCGGTCGCGCAGAAAGGGCAGCAGCGCTGGCGTGGCCACCGGTCCGCGCTGACTCAGGATGGCCAGGTCGCCCTCGCCACGGTCCAGGCGCTGGCGCAGCACCGGGTCGGCATGGTCATGGAAGTCGATGCTCACGCCCGGGTGCTGGGCTGTGAACTCGCGCACCAGCGCCGGCAGCAGCCGGTGCGCCATCGAAGGCACCGTCAGCAGCTCGATGCGGCCGCGCCGCAGGTGCGCCCATTCGCTGCCACGCAGCATCAGGCGCTCGTAGGCCTCCAGCACGCGGCGGGCTTCGACCAGGAACTCTTCGCCCGCCGGCGTGAGCCGCACCGCCCGCGTGGTGCGCTCGATCAGGCGCACCCCCACCGTGGATTCGAGCTTGGCGATGGCCTGGCTCAGCGCCGGCTGGCCCAGGTGCACCGCCTCGGCGGCCAGGCTGAAGGAGCCGGTGTCGGCCAGGGCCGCGAAGGCCCGCAGGTGGCGGGGGTTGGGATGGATCACAGGAATCAATAAATGGCCACGCAGATTCGATTGGATGCATGCGCGAGGCGCACCTAGTATGGCGTGCAACCGCCATGAAGACCATCTTTCTCCTCTTCGATTCGCTCAACCGCCGCAGCCTGGAGTGCTACGGCGGCACCGCCATCAAGACGCCCAACTTCCGCCGACTGGCCGAGCGCTGCGTCACCTTCGACAACCACTACGTGGGCAGCCTGCCCTGCATGCCGGCGCGACGCGACATGCACACGGGCCGGCTGAACTTCCTGCACCGGGGCTGGGGTCCGCTGGAGCCCTTCGACAACTCCTTTGCGGCGCTGATGCACAAGCAGGGCGTGTACTCGCACCTGGTGTCGGACCACTACCACTACTGGGGCGATGGGGGCGCCACGTACCACAACCGCTACGACACCTACGAGTTCATCCGCGGCCAGGAGCGCGACCCGTGGAAGGCCATGGTGCAGCCGCCCTGGGAGCGCTTCCGCGAGATGTACCACCCCAAGCAGTTCACGCAGGAGCGGCGTCACAAGCACTCGGCCCACATGATCAACCGCGAGTCGATCCGCGCGTACGGCGACTTCCCGTCGGTGCGCTGCTTCGACGCCGGCTTCGAGTTCCTCGACGGCAACCGCGAGGCGGCCGACTGGCTGCTGCACCTGGAAACCTTCGACCCGCACGAGCCCTTCCACGCGCCGGAAGAATTCCGCAAGGACTATCCCACCGCCTACAAGGGGCCGATCTTCGACTTCCCGCCCTACAAGCGCGTGAGCGAGACCATCGAGGAATGCGACGAGCTGCGCGCCAACTACGCGGCCATCGTGGCGCTGTGCGACCACGAGCTCGGCCGGCTGCTCGACTACATGGACGCCCACCACATGTGGGAGGACACGGCCCTGGTCGTGACCACCGACCACGGCTTCCTGCTGGGCGAGCACTCCTGGTGGTCGAAGAACGTGATGCCCTGCTACGACGAGGTGGCGCACATCCCGCTGTTCGTCCACCACCCGGACTTCCGCGGCCAGGCCGGCACGCGGCGGCAGGGGCTCACGCAGACGGTCGACCTCATGCCGACCCTGCTGGAGATCCACGGCATGGCGCCGCCGCCGGAGGTGACCGGCGTCTCGCTGATGCCGCTGCTGGCGCGCGAATGCACGGTGCGCACGGCCGCGATCTACGGCGTGTTCGGCAGCGCGGTCAACGTCACCGACGGGCGCCACACGCTCTTCCTCTATCCGCCCGAGATGCACCGCGCTGGCCTCAACCAGTACACGCTGATGCCGATGCACATGAAGGAGATGTTCGCGGTGGAGGAACTGGCCGAGGCGCAGCTGGCGCCGCCATTGCCCTTCACCAAGGGCGCGCCGGTGCTGCGCGTACCGGCCACGCCCAAATCGCCCAACTACCGCCTGCACGGGCCGGCCGCGCAGAACGACACGGTGACGGTGATGTTCGACCTGGCCACCGACCCGGGCCAGGAGCACCCGATCACCGACGCGCACATCCATGACCGCCTCTGCGGGGAGATCGTGCGCCTGATGAAGCAGAACGATGCGCCCGCCGAGTATTTCGAGCGGCTGGGCCTGCACGCCTGAACGACAACACGACCCAACGGAGACAAGCCATGAAGACCCGACGATTCCTTGCCGCGCTGGCGGCCCTTTTGACGCTGGGCGCGTCCAGCCTCCCCGCGCATGCCGCCTGGCCCGAGAAGCCGATCCGCCTGGTGGTGCCCTGGCCCGCGGGCGGCTCTTCGGATGCCGCGGCGCGCCTGGTCGCGCGCCACCTCGGCGACCGGCTCAAGCAGCCGGTCATCGTGGACAACAAGGCGGGCGCCTCGGGCAACATCGGCACGGCCGACGTGGCCAAGGCCGCGCCGGACGGCTACACGCTGCTGCTGTCCTCGGGCCCCTTCTCGGTCAATCCCAGCCTGTACCGCACGCTGCCCTTCGACACGGTGAAGGACTTCGCGCCGGTGGCGCAGATCGCCAACACGCCGACCGTGCTGGTGGTGCATCCGTCCACGCCGGCGCAGACCATGCAGGACTTCATCAAGCTGGCGCAGGACCCGGCCAAGCCGCTGGCCGTGGCCACGCCCGGCAATGGCTCGGCCCAGCACCTGGCGCTGGAGCTGCTGAAGAAGAAGGCCGGCCTCAGCATCAACCACATCCCCTACAAGGGCGGCGCCGTGGCCCTGAACGATCTGCTGGGCGCCCAGGTGCCCGCCATGATGTCCGGCTTCCCGGAGGCGGCGCCGCACATCAAGGCCGGCAAGCTGCGCGCGCTGGCCGTGACGACGGCGAGCCGTTCGAGCTTCCTGCCGCAGGTGCCGACGCTGGTCGAGATGAAGCTGGCCGACGCCGGTACCGCCGGCTGGAACGGCATCCACGTGCCGGCGAAGACGCCGCCCGAGCTGGTGGCCCGCCTGCACGACGAGATCAACGCGGTGCTGGACATGCCCGAGGTGAAGGAGCAGCTGGGCGCCCTCGGCTTCGAGGTGCGGCGCACCTCGCAGAAGGAGTTCGCCGCCTTCGTCACCGACCAGATGGCACGCTGGGCCGAGGCGGTGCAGCTGTCCGGCGCGCGGCTGGACTGAGAACCCCGCAGCCATGGGCCGGCGATTGTTCCGCGGTGATCCGCTGGTCCTGCAGTGCGGTCCGTACACGGCCGTGATCGTGCCGGCCGCCGGGGGGCGCGTCGCGTCGCTGACCTGGGGCGATGGCCCGGACGCGCTGGCATTGCTGGTCGAATGGACTGGCACCGACTTCGACGAGCACCAGTGGCCGAAGGCGGGCGCCTTTCCGATGCTGCCTTTTGCCAACCGGCTGCCGCCCGACGGCCTCCTGTTCGAGGGGGTGCGTCACCGTCCGCAGCCCGGCCCGGCGGGCTTCGCGCTGCATGGCGTCGCCCATCGGCGGCCGTGGCAGGTGGACGAGGCGTCGGGCCGCCATGCGCGGCTTCGGCAGGTGCACGAGGCCGGCGAGGAGGGCTGGCCCTGGCCCTGGACGGCGCAGCAGGACATCCTGCTGGACGACCAGGGCCTGCAGGTGACGCTGGGCCTGCGCAACGACGGCGACCGGCCCATGCCGGCGGGCCTGGGCTGGCATCCCTACCACCCCTGGCCGATGGCCGGAGCGTCGGCGCCCCTGCACATCGGTGCCGGCGCGCGGCATGCGCTGGATGCTCAGGGCCGTGCGGAGCTGGACGCCAGCGCACCCGTGTTCGGCGCGCAGCCGGACGAGACGGCTGTGTTCTCGGCCTGGGATGGACGGGTGCGCATTTCCGCCACCGGTGGGCGCACGATCGTGGCGCGCGGCGAAGGGGCCCCGGCCCTGGTGATGCACCGTCCCGCCTCGGGCAACTACGTGTGTGCAGAACCCGTCACCGCACTGCCCGGCAGACTGGGCGAGGCGGGCAACGAACTGCGTCCCGGCGAGGTGCGCACGTTGACGTGGCGGTGCGGCTGCGAAGCGCAGTCGCAGGCGGGCTGAGGGTCGACGCCGGCCTGCGGCGGCCGCCCTTGCCGCTCAGACGCCGAGCAGGTGCGGCAGCACCGCCAGCAGGGCGCTGATGGTGAAGAAGGACAGGGCCGTGGTGGCCAGCAGCGAGGCGGCCGCCAGCGAATCCTGGCCATGCGGCTGCGCCAGGATCGGATAGATGCTCAGCATGGGCGCAGCCGCCGACAGCACCAGCGCCAGCCGCAGGGCCGGCTCCATGGGCGGCATGCCCAGCGCCTCGGCCGCCAGCAGCACGGCCAGCATCAGGGCCGGATGCAGCAGCAGCTTGCCGGCCGCGATGCGCAGCACCTGGCGGCGCATGCCCGCGAGGCCCAGGCCCACCAGCGAGCCGCCGATCACGAACAGCGACAGCGCCGTGCTGGCCTGCGCGAACAGGCCGATGGTGCGCAGCAGCGGCGCCGGCAGGCGCAGTCCCGTCAGCGCCACGGCCACACCCGCGGCCATGGCCCAGATCATGGGATTGCGCGCCAGGCTGTGCGCGGCCCGCCGCAGCGTCAGGCGCCAGTCGCCGCGGCCGTCCGCGGCATCGGCCAGCGCCATGGCCAGCGGCACCAGCAGCAGGTTCTCCACGATCATGTTCTGGCCCAGCACCAGGCCCGCCGTCTGCGCGATCACCATCGACAGGATGGGGTAGCCCACGAAGCCGCTGTTGGGGCAGCTCATGCCCATGGCCATGAGCGCCGGCACCGGACTGCCGGCCGGCGCCTGCCGCGCGGCCCACCAGCGGCCCACGAAGAGCGTGAGCATCGAGCCCAGCGCGTACAGCAGCATGTAGCGCAGGTTGAGCACATCGCCCGCGGGCCGCTGCACCAGCGCGCTGAACAGCAGGGCCGGCAGCGCCAGCCGGATGACGAAGAGGCCCAGCACGCGCATGTCGCCGCGTGCGAACAGGCCGCCGCGGGTGACCAGCCAGCCGGCGGCGATGGCGAGGTAGATCGGAACGGTGATGGAGAGGATGGCGAGCATGGCGGGTCCGGCGAGCCCGGCACTGTAACGAGGGCCCCGGATGCGCGCGGGTCGCCATCCGAAAGCCCCGCGACCAGGCCCATTCAATGTGCAAAAAATCAGTACATGAATTGCTGAAATCTGATGCCAAGGTGAACTTCACGGGTGCTATCTTTTCCCGCATCAAGACAGAGGACCCCGCATGCTCTCCCTCACGACAACCGCTCTGCGCATTGGTTTTGCCCGCCTGGCCCTGGGCCTGGCGGCCGCTTTCGCGGGGCTGGCGCCGGCCCATGCGCAGGCACCGGCCAAGCCGCTCAAGCCCGTCACCATCGCCCTGGGCACGCAGGTGGTCAACGTCACCTATCCCTGGCTCACGCTGCCCATCGCGCTGGGCTACTGGAAGGAGGAGGGCTACGACGTCAAGGTGGTCACCGTGGGCGGCTCGCTGCAGGGCATCCAGCAGATGGTGGCCGGCGGCGTGGAGTTCGCGCAGGTCAACTCCACCGGCCTGATCCAGGCCAACACCGACAACAACGTCGCGGTGCGCGGCCTCATGGGCACCGGCGTCATCGACTGGGGCATCGGCGTCACGCAGGACGGCCCCATCAAGAGCGTGACCGACCTCAAGGGCAAGAAGATCGGCATCTTCAGCCTGGGCACCGGTGGCGTGCCCCTGCTCAAGGGCTACCTGCGCTCCAACGGCATCGACCCCGACAAGGACGTGCAGATCATCGCCACCGGCGCCGGTGCGCCCGCCCTCGAGGCGCTCAAGAGCGACCGGGTGCAGGCCCTGATGTTCTGGGGTTCGGCGCTCACCGGCTTCCAGAACGCCGGCACGCCGCTGCGGGTGCTGTACGCGCCGGCCTGGCGCGCCCTGCCCGACTTCACCTTCGCCACCATGCAAAAGACCATCGACGCCGATCCGGCGATGGTGGAAGCCATTTCGCGCGGTGCCGCCAAGGCCACGCTCTTCGCCTGGACCAACCCGGACTGCGCCCGCCGCATTCACTGGAAGAGCTTCCCCTCCACCAAGCCCACCGGCGCCGACGAGGCCACGCTCGCCAAGTGGGACCTGGCCCTGCTCAATACGCAGCTGGACACCATGAAGGCCGCCCACACCATGAACGGCGGCAAGCTGATCGGCGCCATGGACCCGGCCGCCTACGGCCGCATGCAGGACTTCATGCAGGGCGAGGGACTGATCAAGCGCACGGTGCCGGTCGAGTCGATGCTCTACCTCAAGCCCGGCTTCGTGGAGGCGATCAACCGCTTCGACCACCAGGCCGTGATCGACGCCGCCAAGGCCTGCAAGGCTGGCTGACATGACGCCTGCGCAATTCATCGCCGGCCTGCCCAAGGCCGAGCTGCACATGCACATCGAAGGCTCCATCGAGCCGGCGCTGATGCTGGCCCTGGCCCGCCGCAACGGCGTGGCCATCCGCTGGCAGACCGAGGCCGAGCTGCGAGACGCCTACCGGTTCACCCGGCTGCAGGACTTCCTGGACCTGTACTACGACGGCTGCCGCGTGCTGCTGCAGGTGGCCGACTTCCACGAGGTGACGCGCGACTACCTGCGCCGCGCCCATGCCGATGGCGTGCGGCATGCCGAGATGTTCCTGGGGCCGCAGGGCCACACCACGCGCGGCGTGCCGCTGGCGGTGGTGATGCAGGGTGTGCTCTCGGCCATGGAAGCGGCCGAGGCCGAGGACGGCATCACCAGCGGCCTGATCCTGGTCGCCCAGCGCCACCGCAGCGAAGAGGAAGCGATGGCGCTGCTGGCCGAGGCCGAGCCCTGGTATGGCCGCGTCCTGGGCTTCGGCCTGGGTGGTGCCGAGCTGGGCCATCCGCCGTCGAAGTTCGAGCGCTTCTTCGCCCGCTGCCGCGAACGGGGCTTCAAGGTGACGGCTCATGCCGGCGAGGAGGGCCCGGCCGCCTATGTGCGCGAGGCGGTCGAGCTGCTGCAGGTGGACCGGCTGGACCACGGCAATGCCTGCCTGGAGGACCCGGCGCTGGTGCAGGAGCTGGCGCGCCGCCGCATTCCGCTCACGGTGTGCCCGCTGTCCAACCTCAAGCTGCAGGTGGTGACGGACATGGCGGCGCACCCGCTCAAGAAGCTGATGGACGCCGGCCTGTGCGTCACGGTCAATTCCGACGACCCGTCCTACTTCGGCGGCTACGTCAACGACAACTACCTCGCCTGCCAGCAGGCGCTGGGCCTGACGCAGGCGGAACTGGCGCAGCTGGCCCGCCAGAGCTTCGAGGCCGCCTTCATGCCCGAGGCGCAGCGCGCCCAGGCGCTGGCCGCCATCGACGCCTGGGTGGCGCTGGCCGATGCCGACGTCGCGGCCGCTGCGGCCTCCCTTCTTCCCGAGGCCTCGGCATGAGCGCGACCCTGGCGCCCGAGGCGCCGCCGGCCTTCCGCTTCGGCGGCCTGCACAAGACCTTCCGCTCCAAGGACGGCGGCGACGTCGTCGCGCTGCACGACGTGCATTTCAGCGTGCGGCGTGGCGAGTTCGTCACCGTGGTCGGTCCCAGCGGCTGCGGCAAGAGCACGCTGCTGCGCATCCTGGCCGGCCTGGAGCGCGCCAGCCGCGGCCAGGTGGAGCTGGGTGGCCGTCCGCATGCCGGCCCCAGCCGCGACGTGGGCGTGGTGTTCCAGTCGCCGGTGCTGCTGCCCTGGCGCAACATCCTCGACAACGTGCTGGTGCCGGCCGAGATCCAGGGCCGCGACCGCGCCGCCGCGCGCGAACGGGCCCGGCACTATCTGCAGCTGGTCGGTCTGTCCGGCTTCGAGACCAAGTACCCCAGCGAGCTGTCGGGCGGCATGCAGCAGCGCGTGGGCATCGCCCGGGCGCTGGTCAACGACCCGCTGCTGCTGCTCATGGACGAGCCCTTCGGTGCGCTCGACGCCATGACGCGCGAGACCATGAACACCGAACTGCTCAAGCTGCGCGAGCGAACCGGCGCCACCATCATGCTGGTGACGCACAGCATCCCCGAGGCGGTCTTCCTGGGCGACCGGGTGATCGTCATGTCGCCGCGCCCTGGCCGCGTGACGCAGGTGGTGGAGGTGGACCTGCCCTCGCCGCGCACCCTGGACCTGATCAACACCGAGCGCTTCGGCACCTATGTGTCGGGCATCCGCGCGAACCTGCATGCCAGCGGAGGGCTGGACTGATGGCCGACACCCTGACCTCTTCCGTGCCGCCCGGCGCCGCCGGGGCCGACGCGGCCGAGGCCGCGCCTGCGCGCGCCACCGGCCTCACGCCGATGCGCCGGCGTGTGCTCATCGTCGCCGTGTTCGTGGCGGTGGTGGTCGCCTGGCAGCTGGCGGTGACGGCCCTCGACGTGTCGCACCTGATCTTCCCCGGCCCGCTGGCCGTGGTGCAGGCGCTCTACGACGGTATCGCCTCGGGCGACATCCCGACGCACCTGTGGGTCACGCTCTACGAGATCCTGGCCGGCTTCGCGGCCGGGGCGCTGGCGGGCTTCGTGCTCGGCGCGCTGATCGGCCAGAGCGCGCTGCTGGAGGCAGTGCTCTATCCCTATGTGGTGGCCTTCCAGACCGTGCCCAAGGTGGCGGTGGCGCCGCTGTTCGTGCTGTGGTTCGGTTTCGGCACAACGTCCAAGGTGATCATCACCGCCACCATCGTGTTCTTCCCGGTGCTGGCCAACACCATCGTCGGCCTGCGCTCGGCGCCGCGCGAGCAGATCGACCTGATGCGCGCCTTCACCGCCTCGGGCTGGCATGTGTTCCGCATGGTGCGGTTGCCGCATGCGCTGCCCTATGTGTTCGCGGGGCTGGACATCGGCATCGTGCTGTCGGTCATCGGCGCCATCGTGGGCGAGTTCGTCGGCGCGCAGGCGGGGCTGGGCTACCTGATCCTGCAGCGCAACTTCTCGATGGACGCGGCGGGCATGTTCGCCATCCTCATCGTGCTTTCGCTCATCGGCATCGTGCTGCATGCCGCCGTGCGCTGGATCGCGCGGCGCGTGATCTTCTGGGCCGACGCCTTCACCGATCTCTCGCGCGGCAGCTAGACAGCATCCACGCCGCGCGCTGTCCCCAAAAACCCAAGGAGCCTTCCATGACCGAATCGAACGACCACGCAGTGGTCGCGCCCCGCCGTGCCTCGGCGCAGGAAATGCCCGTCCTCGACCTGGGCGAATGGATCGCCGGCGGCCCCATCGCGCCGCTGGTCGCGCAGTTCCGCGAGGCCTGCACGCACACCGGCTTCTTCTACGTGAAGAACCACGGCGTGCCCCAGTCCGTCATCGACGCGGTGTTCGACGCCACGCGCCGCTACATGTCGCTGCCCATGGAGGAGCGGCTCAAGGACAAGATCGACGAGCGCTTCCGCCGCGGCTTCATGCCCATCGGCGTGACGCAGCATCCGGGCCACAAGCCCGACCTGAAGGAAAGCTACGAACTGGGCCTGGACCTGCCGCTCACCGATACCGACGTGCAGGCCGGGCGCCCGCTGCACGGCCCCAACCGCTGGCCGGCCGACAAGCCCTGGCTGGAAGAGGCCGCGATGGCCTACTTCAACCACACCATCGCGCTGGGCAAGCGCCTGCTGCGCGTGTTTGCCTTGGCGCTGGGCCAGCCGGAGGAGTTCTTCCTGCAATACGCCCGCAAGCCGATGGTGCAGGCGCGGCTCTTCCACTATCCGCCGCAGGAATCGCCGACGCAGCTGGAGCTGGGCGCCGCCGCACACACCGACTACGGCATGCTGACCCTGCTGGTGCAGGATCCGATCGGCGGCCTGGAGCTGCGCACCAAGGCCGGCGAATGGGTGGCCGCGCCCTATATCGAGGGCACGCTGGTGGTGAACCTGGGCGACCTGGTGAAGGTGTGGACCAACGACCGCTATGTGTCCAACCTGCACCGCGTGGCCAACCGCACCGGCCGCGAGCGCTATTCGATCCCGACCTTCTTCAACCTGGACTACGACACGCCGGTGGCCTGCCTGCCCGGCTTCGTGGAGCCGGGCGAGGCGCCGCGGCATGCGCCCATCAAGTCGGGCGAGTACCTGGTGAGCCGCTTCGCCTCGGTGCAGAAGTACAGGACGCCAGCGGAGCTGGCGGCCGAGGAAGCGGCCGGCTGAGGGCGCGGCGCCGCATGCCGGCGCCCGGCCCGGGTCAGCGGCCGGGCCGCACGGCCGCGGCGGCGGATTCGGGCTCCAGCTGCTCCAGCTCGGCCGTCAGCTCGTTGGTGAAGGTGGTCACCGGCAGCGGCAGGTTGCGGCCCCGGTGCACGCACAGCGAGAAGCGCTGCGGCTTGGCCCGCGGGTCCTTCAGCAGCACGTAGCGGCCGCGGCCGGCCAGGTGCTGCGTGTCCTGCAGCGGCGGCGTAAGAATGGACAGTGCCATGCCTTCCGCCGACACGTTGCGCAGCAGTTCGTAGGAATTGGTCTCCAGCACGAGCCTGGGCCGGATCTTGGCTTTTGCCAGCATCTCGTCGTACTGCTGCTTGGTCCACATGGTGGCGTCGGGCAGGGCCAGGCCGTGTTCGGCGCAGTCCGACAGGCGCAGCGTCTCGCGCCCGTGCAGCGGATGGTCGGCACTCACGTACACGTACAGCGGCAGCAGGCGCTGGTAGGCGATGGTCGCGTCCTGGTGGGTGACGTTGCCGAAGGTCAGGCACAGGTCCAGCCGGTCGTCCACCAGCATCTCGATCAGCTGCGGGCTGTTGTAGACCTGCACGTTGAAGGTGAAGCCCGGAAAGCGCCGCGTGAAGCGGGCCATGAAGCCGGGCATGAAGTCGCGGATCAGCGATTCCGGAATGCCGAGGTTGACGTGGCCGCGGCGCAGGCCCTGGATGGCCTCGATCTCGGAGCGCAGGCGGCGCGATTCGCTGTCGACGCTCTTGGCATAGCGCATCAGCAGCTCGCCCGCGGCCGTGAGCCTGAGCGTGGAACGGCCCCGGCTGCGCTCCAGCAAGGGCGCGCCGAGCGTCTCTTCGAGCAGGCCGATCTGGCGGCTGATGGCGGAGGGCGCGACGAAGAGGATCTCGGAGGCGGCGCGGATGGAGCCGCAGCGCACCGCCTCGACGAAGTAGCGCAGCGCGGTGGTGGAGATCATGCGTGCGCTTCGGCTGCCGGCAAGGCCGTGCGCGCGGGCGCGGCAGCCAGGCTCATTCGAAGGAGCGACGCAGGCGGATCAGGCCGCAGGCGCGGCTTCGGCGCCCGCCAGCACATGGCCGGCCTGCTGGTCGGCGTGGTAGCTGCTGCGCACCATGGCGCCCACCGCGGCATGGCTGAAGCCCATCTTGTAGGCCTCTTCCTCGAACATCTTGAAGGTGTCCGGGTGCACGTAGCGGCGCACCGGCAGGTGGCTGTTGCTGGGCGCGAGGTACTGGCCGATGGTCAGCATGTCGATGTCGTGCGCACGCATGTCGCGCATCGTCTGCAGGATCTCTTCGTCGGTCTCGCCCAGGCCGACCATGATGCCGCTCTTGGTCGGAACATTGGGGTGCAGCGCCTTGAACTTCTTGAGCAGGTTCAGGCTGAACTGGTAGTCGGAGCCCGGTCGCGCTTCCTTGTACAGGCGCGGGATGGTCTCCAGGTTGTGGTTCATCACGTCCGGCGGCGCCGCCTTGAGGATCTCCAGCGCGCGGTCGTCGCGGCCGCGGAAGTCGGGCACCAGGATCTCGATCTGCGTCGTGGGCGAGAGCTCGCGCGTCTTCTGGATGCATTCCACGAAATGGCCGCTGCCGCCGTCGCGCAGGTCGTCGCGGTCCACGCTGGTGATCACCACGTACTTCAGGCGCAGCTTGGCGATGGTGCGGGCCAGGTTGAGCGGCTCGTCCTTGTCCAGCGGGTCGGGGCGGCCGTGGCCCACGTCGCAGAAGGGGCAGCGGCGGGTGCACTTGTCGCCCATGATCATGAAGGTGGCCGTGCCCTTGCCGAAGCATTCGCCGATGTTGGGGCAGGAGGCCTCTTCGCAGACCGTGTGCAGGTTGGATTCGCGCAGGATCTGCTTGATCTCGTAGAAGCGCGTGGTCGGGCTGCCGGCCTTGACGCGGATCCACTCGGGCTTCTTGAGCACCTCTCCCGTCTGCTCGACCTTGACGGGAATGCGCGAGAGCTTGGCGGCGGCCTTCTGCTTGGCCAGCGGGTTGTAGGTGTCGGCGCTCTGGGCGTCGCGGACGACTTCGGAGGAGCTCATTGGGAGGCTTTCTGGGAGGGGCCGGGCGGTGTCAGGGCAGGAGGTAGGCCTGCAGCTTCCGGCTCAGTACCTGGGCGGCATCGTCCCAGGCCACGGGGACGCCGATTGTAGAAAGGTCGACCGTGCGCAGCCCTGCGTAGCCGCAAGGGTTGATGCGTGAATAGGGTTCCAGGTCCATGGCCACGTTCAGTGCCACGCCGTGGTAGGTGCAGTGCCGGCTGACCTTCAGGCCCAGCGCGGCGATCTTGCCCAGCCCGCGAAAGGGGTCGCCACCGGGCATGGGGCCGGCCAGCGCCGCGTGGGAGAAGGGATCGTCCAGCCGCACGTAGATGCCCGGCGCCGTGGGCACGCGATGGCCCGTCACGCCGAAGTGGGCCAGCGTGGCGATCACCGATTCCTCGATGCGGTAGACGTACTCCTTGATGAAGTAGCCGGCGCGCTTGAGGTCGATCAGCGGATAGGCCACCACCTGGCCCGGGCCGTGGTAGGTGACCTGGCCGCCGCGGTCGGTCTGGATGACGGGGATGTCGCCCGGCAGCAGGAGGTGGTCCTGCCGGCCGGCCAGGCCCTGGGTGAAGACTGGGTCGTGCTCGCACAGCCAGAGGCGGTCGGCCGTCTCGGGCGTGCGCTCGGCGGTGAAGCGCTGCATGGCAGCGAAGGTGGTGGCGTAGTCGACCCGGCCCAGCCACTCGGGTGGGGTCGGCCCGGGGCGGACGGTGTCCGCAGCCGGAGCCTCGCCGCCGGTGGCGCTCACAGCACGACCTTGACCATCGGGTGCGAGGACAGCGTGCGGTACAGCTCGTCCAGTTGCTCGCGGCTGGTGGCGGTGATGGTGATGGTCACGCCCAGGTAGTTGCCGGCGCGGCTGTCGCGCAGCTCGATGGTGCCGGCGTCGAAGTCGGGGTCGAACTGCTTGGCGATGTGCGTCACGGCGCCGACGAAGCCGTCCACCTTCGCGCCCATCACCTTGATGGGGAAGCGCGAGGGGTATTCGATCAGCGAATCCTTGCGCGGATCGGTCGAACCGGGGGTGGCGGGGGTGTCGGTCATGGCTGGGGCTCCTGCTTGGCGTCCTGGTAGGCCGCATACAAGGCTTGGTAGATGGGGCCGGGCACGCCCTTTCCAACCGGGCGGCCGTCGAGGCGGGTCACGGGCACGATCTCCTTCGTGGCCGAGGAGATCAGCAGTTCGTCGGCGGCGAAGACTTCGTCCCGGGTGATGTCGCGCAGCGCGAAGGGAATGCCGCGCGAATCGCACAGCCGTTGCAGCAGCCCGTAGCGGATGCCGCGCAGCACGCGGTGATCGGGCACCGGGCCGGCGACGGCGCCGTCCTTGATGACCCACACGTTGCTGGACGAGGCCTCGCTCAGCAGTTCGCCGCGGAACATCAGCGTCTCGGCCGCGCCGGCCTCCACGCTGATCTGTCGCGCCAGCACGGCGCCCAGCAGGCTGGTGCTCTTGATGTGGGCCTTCTGCCAGCGGAATTCCTCGGCCGTGACGCAGGCAACGCCCTCGGCCCGCGCCTTGTCGGCCACCGGCTTGAGCGGGTTGAGCATCACGAAGACCGTGGGCGTCAGCCCGGCCGGCATTGCGTGGTCGCGGATGGCGACCCCGCGGGTGATCTGGATATAGAGCGACTGGGAGGGCGACTGCTCGGAGCATTCGATCAGCCGCTCGGTGATGGCGCGCCAGCCGCCGCGGTCGTGCGGATTGGGGATGCGCAGCTCGTCGAGCGAGCGCTCCAGGCGACCCATGTGTTCATCGAAGCAGAACAGGCGACCCTCGTACACCGGCACCACCTCGTAGATGCCGTCGCCGAAGATGAAGCCGCGGTCCAGGACGCTCACCTTGGCGTCGCGCAGCGGCAAGTACTCGCCATCGAGATGGCACAGGGATTCGGGCAGGGGCGTGGCAGCAGGCATGGACCGATTATCGAAGCCGCACCACTCTGGGCTGGCCTCTACGTGTTTTTGCTACCTATAATGAGTGGCTTTGTAGATTTCCCCCACTTGACCGTTTGGACCGACGGCTGCCATTCGAATGACAACCAAGGCCCCGATCCCCACGGTCGACACCGAGCACGCGGAAGCTGACGAAGACAGCTTCACCCCGCTCACGGCCGAAGAGGCCCAGCGGCTTCGCGAGCGCCATCCCGAACTCTCCCCCTGGTGGGTGGTCGGGGCCCAGATCGCCTCGGGGCTGATCGTGGCGGCGGTGGCCTGGGGCTGGACGCAGCGGCCGGTGGCGGCGGCGTCCGCGTTCTACGGAGCCATGGCGGTCGCTGTGCCCGCTGCGCTGTTTGCCCGTGCCATGGGTCGCATGCGTGGTGGCGTGTCGCAGTCGGCGGCCATGCTGGGTTTTATGGTGTGGGAACTGATCAAGATCGCGCTGACCGTGGCTCTGCTGGCTGCGGCGCCGTGGCTGATCGAGGGAATTCACTGGCTGGCTCTGCTGGCTGGTGCGGTGGTCGCGCTCAAGATGTACTGGCTCGCGCTGGTCATGCGGCCCCGCAAATCGAACCGTATTTGACTGTTTTAGAGAAAAGACCCTGAAAGATGGCCGCCGAAGGACACGCCCCGACCGCGAGTGAGTACATCGTCCATCACCTGCAGCACTGGCAGGTGGACTGGAGCCTGAATCCCGTGGTCCAGAAGAAGATCGTGGATTTCGGTGTCATCAACCTCGACTCCGTGCTCTACGCGCTGCTCATCGGCGCGCTGGGTTGCTTCGTGATGTGGCTCGCCGCGCGCAAGGCCTCGGCCGGCGTGCCGGGACGCTTCCAGGCGGCGGTCGAGATGCTGGTCGAGATGGTCGACAACCAGGCCAAGGCCAACATCCACAACGCCAAGAGCCGTAAGTTCATCGCGCCGTTGGCGCTCACCGTGTTCGTGTGGATCTTCCTGCTGAACGCCATGGACATGCTGCCGGTCGACCTGCTGCCGGCCATCTGGTCGAAGGCCTACGCAGCCATGGGCCATGACGCGCACCATGCCTACATGCGCGTGGTGCCCACCGCCGACCTGTCCACCACGCTGGGCCTGTCGACCTCGGTGCTGCTGCTGTGCCTCATCTACAGCGTCAAGATCAAGGGCCTGGGCGGCTGGGGCCACGAGCTGATCTCTGCTCCCTTCGGTGCCCACCCGCTGCTGTGGCCCATCAACCTGCTGATGCAGATCATCGAATACCTGGCCAAGACCATCTCGCACGGCATGCGGCTGTTCGGCAACATGTACGCGGGCGAACTCGTGTTCATGCTGATCGCCCTGATGGGCGGCGCCATGGCGGCTTCGCTGTCGGGCGTGCTGCTGCCCATCGGGCACATCATTGCCGGCACCATCTGGGCGATCTTCCACATCCTGGTGATCACGCTGCAGGCCTTCATCTTCATGATGCTGACGCTCATCTATCTGGGCCAGGCGCACGAATCCCACTGAGCGGCCCCGCGGCCCTCACGCTCGCTTTCCCTCTCGTTTCGTTTTTCCCCTCTCTTGCCTTTCATCTAAGGAGTCATCATGGCAAACGTTCTCGGTCTCGTCGCTCTGGCTTGTGGTCTGATCGTCGGTCTCGGCGCTATCGGCGCGTCCATCGGCATCGCCCTCATGGGTGGCAAGTTCCTCGAGTCCTCGGCTCGTCAGCCTGAACTCATGAACGACCTGCAGACGAAGATGTTCATTCTGGCCGGCCTGATCGACGCCGCCTTCCTGATCGGCGTGGCCATCGCCCTGCTGTTCGCCTTCGCCAACCCCTTCGTCGTCGCCGGCGCCTGATCCTTTTCGTCCACACCGTCTGTAGAAAGGTGTTGTCGTGAGCATCAACGCAACCCTGTTCGTTCAGGCCGTCGTCTTTTTGCTGCTCGTGCTGTTCACGATGAAGTTCGTGTGGCCGCCGATCGCAAAGGCGCTGGATGAACGGGCTCAAAAGATCGCTGCGGGCCTGGCGGCCGCCGAGAAGGCCAAGGCCGAACTCGCATCTGCCAACCAACGCGTCGAGCAGGAGCTGCAGGCTTCGCGCACCGAGACCAGCAATCGCCTGGCCGATGCCGAGCGCCGCGCCCAGCAGATCATCGAAGAGGCCAAGGCCCGCGCCACCGAGGAGGCCAACAAGATCGTGGCCGCCGCGCGCGACGAGGCCGAGCAGCAGTCCGTGCGTGCCCGTGAAGTCCTGCGCGAGCAGGTCGCCACGCTGGCCGTCAAGGGTGCCGAGCAGATCCTGCGCAAGGAAGTCGATGCCAACGTGCATGCCGACCTGCTCAATCGCCTGAAGACCGAGCTGTAAGGACGAATCGATGGCCGAACTCGCCACCATTGCCCGTCCTTACGCCGAAGCGCTGTACAAGGCGTCTGCCGGCAACGCGCAGGCCACGGCCGAATGGCTGGAGCCGCTGGCCCAGGTGGCCGGCAGCGCGCCGCTGCAGCAATTCGCAGCCAGCCCCAAGGTGTCCTCGCAGCAGGTGTTCGACCTGATCGCCGGGATGGTGCCGGGCGGCCTGCCGCAGCAGGGCCAGAACTTCCTGCGCGCCGTGATCGACAACGGCCGTCTGGCCGCTCTGCCGGAAGTGGCGACGCAGTTCCGCGCTCTGCAGAACGCCGCCAGCGGCGCTGCCGATGCCGTGCTCTTCAGCGCCTTCCCGATCGAAGGCACGGCTCTGGGCGAAGTCCAGGCCGCACTGGAGCGCCGCTTCGGCCGCAAGCTGACCACCCGCGTGGAGCTGGACCCGTCGCTCATCGGCGGCATCCGCGCCGTGGTCGGCGACGAAGTGCTCGACACCTCGGTCAAGGCCCGTCTCGAACAAATGAAGGCGGCGCTCACCGCCTGACCCGGCTGGTGGCGCGCGTCCTTACACCCGATTGAAAGAAGGAAAGAGTCATGCAACTCAATCCCGCAGAGATTTCCGAACTGATCAAGAGCCGCATCGAAGGGCTGGGCGTCAGCGCCGACATCCGTAACGAAGGCTCCGTGGTCTCGGTGACCGACGGCATCGTGCGCGTGCACGGCCTGTCCGACGCGATGCAGGGCGAAATGCTGGAGTTTCCGCCCACGCCCGGTGGCCAGCCCACCTACGGCCTGGCGCTGAACCTCGAGCGCGACTCCGTCGGCGCCGTGATCCTGGGCGAGTACGAGCACATCTCCGAAGGCGACACCGTCAAGTGCACGGGGCGCATCCTGGAAGTGCCCGTCGGCCCCGAGCTGATCGGCCGCGTGGTCAACGCCCTGGGCCAGCCGATCGACGGCAAGGGTCCCATCAACGCCAAGCTGACCGACGTGATCGAGAAGGTCGCGCCCGGCGTGATCGCCCGTCAGTCCGTGGACCAGCCGATGCAGACCGGCCTGAAGTCCATCGACGCGATGGTGCCCGTCGGCCGTGGCCAGCGCGAGCTGATCATCGGCGACCGCCAGACCGGCAAGACCGCCGTGGCCATCGACGCGATCATCAACCAGAAGGGTCAGAACATGACCTGCGTCTACGTTGCGATCGGCCAGAAGGCTTCGTCGATCAAGAACGTGGTGCGCGCGCTGGAGCAGGCCGGTGCGATGGAGTACACCATCGTCGTCGCCGCCTCGTCGTCGGAATCGGCAGCCATGCAGTACGTGTCGGCCTACTCGGGCTGCACGATGGGCGAGTACTTCCGCGACCGCGGCCAGGACGCCCTGATCGTCTATGACGACCTGTCCAAGCAGGCCGTGGCCTATCGCCAAGTGTCGCTGCTGCTGCGCCGCCCGCCGGGCCGCGAAGCCTACCCCGGCGACGTGTTCTACCTGCACAGCCGTCTGCTCGAGCGCGCCGCTCGCGTGAGCGCCGACTACGTCGAAGCCTTCACCAAGGGTGAAGTCAAGGGCAAGACCGGCTCGCTGACCGCACTGCCGATCATCGAGACGCAGGCCGGCGACGTGTCCGCCTTCGTGCCCACCAACGTGATCTCGATCACCGACGGCCAGATCTTCCTGGAAACCAACCTGTTCAACGCCGGTATCCGTCCCGCCATCAACGCGGGTATCTCGGTGTCGCGCGTGGGTTCGGCTGCCCAGACCAAGGTCATCAAGGGCCTGTCCGGCGGTATCCGTACCGACCTGGCGCAGTACCGCGAACTGGCCGCCTTTGCGCAGTTCGCCTCGGACCTGGATGCTTCGACCAAGAAGCAGCTGGACCGCGGTGCCCGCGTGACCGAACTGCTCAAGCAGGCCCAGTACAGCCCGCTGCCCGTCTCGTTGATGGCCGCGTCGCTGTTCGCCGCCAACAAGGGCTTCATGGACGACATCGAGGTCAAGAAGGTTCTGCCCTTCGAGCACGGCCTGCACCAGTTCCTGAAGACCAGCCACGCTGCCCTGATCGACAAGATCGAGCAGACCCGGGCCCTGGACAAGGACGCTGAAGCCGAACTGACGGCCGCGATCACCTCGTTCAAGAAGTCCTTCGCCTGATCCGAGAGGCATAGAGCGCTATGGCAGCCGGCAAGGAAATCCGCGGCAAGATCAAATCGGTGGAGAACACCAAGAAGATCACCAAGGCCATGGAAATGGTGGCCGCGTCCAAGATGCGCAAGGCGCAGGAACGGATGCGCTCCGCGCGTCCGTACAGCGAAAAGATCCGCGCCATTGCGTCCAACCTCAGCCAGGCCAATCCGGAGTACACCCACGCCTTCATGAAGACCAACGACGCCAAGGTCGCTGGCATGATCGTGGTGACGACGGACAAGGGCCTGTGCGGCGGCATGAACACCAACGTGCTTCGTGCCGTCACCAGCAAGCTGCGCGAGCTGCAGTCGGCCGGCGTGTCCACCGAGGCGGTGGCCATCGGCAACAAGGGCCTGGGCTTCCTGACGCGCGTCGGCGCCAAGGTGGTCTCGCAGGCCGTGCAGCTGGGCGACACGCCCCACCTCGAGAAGCTGATCGGCCCCGTCAAGGTGCTGCTGGACGCTTACGCCGAAGGCCGCCTGTCCGCCGTGTACCTGAGCTACACCAAGTTCGTGAACACGATGCGCCAGGAGTCGGTGGTCGAGCAGCTGCTGCCGCTGAAGGCCGAGAGCCTCAAGGGCGGCGACGGCAGCGCACCGCAGCATGCCTGGGACTACATCTACGAGCCCGACGCGCAGACCGTCATCGACGACCTGCTGGTGCGCTACGTGGAGTCGCTGGTCTACCAGGCCGTGGCCGAGAACATGGCCTCCGAGCAGTCGGCGCGCATGGTGGCCATGAAGGCCGCCACGGACAACGCGGGCAACCTGATCAACGAGCTGAAGCTGGTCTACAACAAGACCCGCCAAGCCGGCATCACCAAGGAACTGTCGGAAATCGTGTCCGGTGCGGCCGCGGCCACCGGCAACTGATTCCGCCCGATCCGGCATTCAGCAGATTCAAGACAAATTACTGGAGCACAACATGGCTCAGGCTCAAGGAACAATCGTTCAATGTATCGGCGCCGTGGTCGACGTGGAGTTTCCCCGTGACCAGATGCCCAAGGTGTACGACGCCCTCAAGTTCGAAGGCGGCGGACTGACCCTGGAAGTGCAGCAGCAACTGGGTGACGGCGTGGTGCGCACCATCGCGCTGGGCAGCTCCGACGGCCTGCGCCGCGGCATCACCGTGGTCAACACCGGCGCGCCCATCACGGTGCCCGTCGGCAAGGCCACGCTCGGCCGCATCATGGACGTGCTGGGCAACCCCATCGACGAGCGCGGCCCGGTCTCGCAGGAGCTGACGGCCTCGATCCACCGCAAGGCCCCGGCCTACGACGAACTGTCGCCCTCCACCGAACTGCTCGAAACGGGCATCAAGGTGATCGACTTGGTCTGCCCGTTCGCCAAGGGCGGCAAGGTGGGCCTGTTCGGCGGCGCCGGCGTGGGCAAGACCGTGAACATGATGGAGCTCATCAACAACATCGCCAAGGCCCACAGCGGTCTGTCGGTGTTCGCTGGTGTGGGCGAGCGTACCCGCGAGGGCAACGACTTCTATCACGAGATGTCCGACTCCAAGGTCGTGGTTCAGGAGAACCTGTCCGAGTCGAAGGTGGCCATGGTCTACGGCCAGATGAACGAGCCCCCGGGCAACCGTCTGCGCGTGGCCCTGACCGGCCTGACCATCGCCGAGTCCTTCCGCGACGAAGGCCGCGACGTGCTGTTCTTCGTGGACAACATCTACCGCTACACCTTGGCCGGCACCGAAGTGTCCGCACTGCTGGGCCGCATGCCTTCCGCCGTGGGCTACCAGCCGACGCTGGCCGAGGAAATGGGCCGCCTGCAGGAGCGCATCACGTCGACCAAGGTCGGCTCGATCACCTCCATCCAGGCCGTGTACGTGCCGGCCGATGACTTGACCGACCCGTCGCCCGCCACCACCTTCGCCCACTTGGACTCCACCGTGGTGCTGTCGCGTGACATCGCCTCGCTCGGCATCTACCCCGCCGTGGACCCGCTGGACTCGACCTCGCGCCAGCTGGACCCGAACGTGGTCGGCGAAGAGCACTACGGTGTGGCCCGCGCCGTGCAGGGCACGCTGCAGCGCTACAAGGAACTGCGCGACATCATCGCCATCCTGGGCATGGACGAGCTGGCCCCCGAGGACAAGCTGGCCGTGGCCCGCGCCCGGAAGATCCAGCGTTTCCTGTCGCAGCCCTTCCACGTGGCCGAAGTGTTCACCGGCGCGCCCGGCAAGTACGTGCCGCTGTCGGAAACCATCCGTGGCTTCAAGATGATCGCCAACGGCGAGTGCGACCACCTGCCCGAGCAGGCCTTCTACATGGTCGGCACCATCGACGAGGCCTTCGAGAAGGCCAAGAAGCTCGGCTGATCGGCGCACCATCCATGGCAAACACCATTCGTGTCGACGTCGTCAGCGCCGAGGAGTCCATCTTCTCGGGCGAGGCGAAGTTCGTCGCGCTGCCCGGCGAAGCCGGTGAGCTCGGCATCTTCCCGCGCCACACGCCGCTGATCACGCGTATCCGTCCCGGTGCCGTGCGCATCGAGACGGCCGACGGTGGCGAGGAGTTCGTGTTCGTGGCCGGTGGCATCCTCGAAGTGCAGCCCGACTGCGTGACCGTTCTCTCCGACACCGCCATCCGCGGCAAGGACCTGGACGACGAGAAAGCCGCCGCCGCCAAGAGCGCCGCCGAGGAAGCCCTCAAGAACGCCAAGAGCGAGATCGACATCGCCATGGCCCAGTCGGAGCTGGCCGTGATGGCCGCCCAGCTGGCCGCGCTGCGCAAGTACCGCCAGAAGAAGTGAGGCCGCGCGGCGCCATGCCGCGACCTAGCCCTCACAGAGAAGCCAGTCGGTTCGCCGACTGGCTTTTTTCTTTGGCGCTGCCGGGAAGGTGTGAACGAATCTGCCATGACCGCTCGTTCTGCCAAAACACGCCGCGAGCCAACTTTCGCCTGAATCGGGCCGAAGTTCGGTCTTGTCTGTGCAAAGTCGGCCACCTAGCATCCGTCCCACTTTGCCATCCATTCAAGGGTGGCCACAAAGAACACGGAGACGACGCCGCATGGCGCCCTGGAACGGCCTTTCTGCTGCTGAGCTGGATCTGCTGTCGACCCTCTTCTGGTCGGCCGGCGGCTCGCGTCACGGCATGGCCGATCGCCTGGGCTTCTCCCGCAGCCGGGCCAATGCACTGATCGCCGGCCTGATCGAGCAGGGGCTGCTCGCCGAGGCCGGCCCGCGCGCCTCCACCGGCGGGCGCCGGCCCGAGCAACTGCAGTTGCACGCCGAGCTGGGCGTGCTGCTGGCCGTGGACATCGGCGCCACCAGCCTGGATGTCGCCGTGATGCAGCCCGACCTCACGGTGCTCGCGCGGCATGCCGAGACCATTGACGTGCGCGAGGGCCCGGGCGTGGTGCTGGCCCGGGTGCGCCAGCGGCTGCGCGAGCTGCTGCAGGCCCAGGGCATTCCCGCGCGGCGCGTGCTGGGCATCGGCATGGGCGTGCCGGGGCCGGTCAACTTCGAAGCCGGCCAGCTCGTCAATCCGCCGCTGATGCCGGGCTGGGACAGCTTCTCCATCCGCGACTACCTGCGCGAGGACTATGCGGCGCCCGTCTTCGTCGACAACGACGTCAACCTGATGGCGCTGGGCGAGCTGTGGCGGCTGCAGCGCGGGCTGTCCAACTTCCTGGTGATCAAGGTGGGCACCGGCATCGGCTGCGGCATCGTGTGCCATGGCGAGGTCTACCGCGGCGCGGCCGGCTCGGCCGGCGACGTGGGCCATATCTGCGTGGACCAGCAAGGACCGCGCTGCCACTGCGGCAACGTCGGCTGCGTCGAGGCCATGGCCGCCGGCCCGGCCATCGTGCGCATGGCGCAGGCGGCGGCGGAGCGCGGCGAATCACCGGCGCTCGCAGCGGTGCTGCGCACCCAGGGCCGCATCGAAGCCATCGACGTGGGCCACGCCAGCCGCGCGGGCGACGTGGCCGCCAACGCCATCATCCAGCGCGCCGGCAGCCTGATCGGGCAGATGCTGGCCTCGGTGGTGAACTTCTTCAATCCTTCGCATGTGTTCATCGGCGGCGGCATCACGCAGATCGGGCCGCTGTTCCTGGCGGCCGTGCGGCAGAGCGTCTATCAGCGCTCGCTGGCGCTGTCGACGCGGCACCTGGAGATCCAGTACACGCCGCTGGGCACCGACGCCGGGGTGACCGGTGCCGGCGTGCTGGCCATGCACGAGACGCTGCGCGCCCGTGGCGTGGCACCGTGAACAGGAGCCCGCCATGCCGACCATGACCACCGCCCCCGCCACGACCGGCGTCGCCGTCGACTTCGACGCCATCACCAAGGCCTTCGGCCCGGTGCAGGTGCTGCATGGCGTGAGCTTTTCGCTGCCGCCGGGCAAGGTGGTCGGCCTGCTGGGCGAGAACGGCGCCGGCAAGTCCACGCTGATGAAGATCCTGGCCGGCTACGAGCGTCCCAGCGGCGGCGTGCTGCGCATCAACGGCCAGCCACAGGACTTGCGCAGCTCGCGCGATGCCGAGGCGCTGGGCATCGTGCTGATCCACCAGGAATTCAACCTGGCCGAAGACCTCAGCGTGGCCGACAACATCTTCCTGGGGCACGAGAAGAAGAAGGGCCTGTTCCTGGACGAGCGCGCCATACAGGCCGAGGCCGCCGCCGCGCTGGCCCAGGTGGGCCTGCCGATCGACCCGGCCACCAAGGTGCGGCGCCTCATCGTGGCCGAGAAGCAGCTGGTCGAGATCGCCAAGGCCATCGCGCGGCGCGCCCGGCTGCTGATCATGGACGAGCCCACGGCCACGCTCACGCCGGGCGAGACGGAGCGCCTGTTCCGTCTCATCGCGCAGTTGCGGGCCGACGGCGTGACCATCGTCTACATCTCGCACAAGCTCGATGAGGTGGCACGCGTGACCGACGAGGTGGTCGTGATGCGCGACGGCCGCTTCGTCACCCGCGCGGCCACGGCCGAGGTCACGCGGCACCAGATGGCCAACCTGATGGTCGGCCGCGAGCTCGCCGACCTCTATCCGCCGCGCGAGCCGGTGCCGGCCGGCCGCGCACCCGCGCTGCGCGTGCAGGGCTTCGACGTGCCCGGCTGGGCGCAGCAGGCCAGCTTCGAGGTGCGGCCAGGCGAGATCCTCGGCTTCGCCGGCCTGGTCGGGGCGGGCCGCACCGAGCTCTTCGAAGGCCTGCTGGGCCTGCGCCCCAGGCGTGGCCAGGTCGAGCTGGCGGGCCACGCGGTGCAGCTGCGCTCGCCGCGCGATGCCGCCCGCCACGGCCTCACCTACCTCAGCGAAGACCGCAAGGGCAAGGGCCTGCACGTGGCCTTCGGGCTGCGGCAGAACCTCACGCTGATGGCACTGGACCAATACGCCCGGCCCTGGCTGCGGCCCGAGGCCGAGCGCGCCGCGCTCGACACGGCCGTCAAGGACTACGGCATCCGCACCGGTTCGCTGGATGTGCGCGCCTCGTCGCTCTCCGGCGGCAACCAGCAGAAGCTGGCGCTGGCCAAGGTGCTGCAGCCGCATCCGAAGGTGGTGGTGCTCGACGAGCCCACGCGGGGCGTGGACGTGGGCGCCAAGCGCGACATCTACTTCCTCGTGCAGCGCCTGGCGCGCGAGGGTCTGGCCGTCATCGTCATCTCGTCGGAGCTGATGGAACTCATCGGCCTCGCGCACCGCGTGGCCGTCATGCGCGCGGGCCGCATCGTCGCCACGCTGCCGGCCGACGGCCTCACCGAAGAACAGCTCATCGCCCATGCCACGGGAACAGCCCATGCCGACGCCTGACACCTCTTCCTCCACCGCCGCGGCCGAAGGCGCACAGCATCGCGCCGCCGCCAGGCTGGGCTGGGCCGAGCGCCTGCATGGCCTGGGCCCCGTCATCGGCCTGGTGCTGCTGTGCATCGCCGGTGCCGCGCTCAACAGCGACTTCGCCACCGTGGACAACGCCATGAACGTGCTCACGCGCACGGCCTTCATCGGCATCATCGCGGTGGGCATGTGCTTCGTGATCATCTCGGGCGGCATCGACCTGTCGGTGGGCTCGATGGCGGCGCTGATCGCGGGCAGCGTGATCATGTTCATCAACTGGGCCGGGCCGGCCACCGGCTCGCCGTTGATGGCCGTGGTGCTCGGGGCCGCGCTGGCGGTGGTGCTGGGCGCGATGTTCGGCCTGGCGCACGGGCTGCTCATCACCAAGGGCCGCATCGAGCCCTTCATCGTCACGCTCGGCACGCTGGGCATCTTCCGCGCCTACCTCACCTACTTCGCCGACGGCGGGGCGCTCACGCTCGACAACGAGCTGTCGGACCTGTACGCGCCGGTCTACTACGCCAGCCTGCTGGGCATTCCGGTGCCGGTGTGGGTGTTCGTGGCGGTGGCGGCGGTGGGCGGCGTGATCCTCAACCGCACGGCCTACGGCCGCTATGTGCAGGCCATCGGCTCCAACGAGCAGGTGGCGCGCTATGCGGCGGTGGACGTGGACCGCGTGAAGATCCTCACCTACATGCTGCTGGGCGTGTGCGTGGGCATCGCCACGCTGCTGTACGTGCCCCGGCTGGGCTCGGCCTCGCCGACCACCGGCCTGCTGTGGGAGCTGGAGGCCATCGCGGCCGTGATCGTCGGCGGCACCGCGCTCAAGGGCGGCGCGGGCAGCATCGCCGGCACGGTGGTAGGCGCCATCCTGCTCTCGGTCATCAGCAACATCCTCAACCTCACCAGCATCATCAGCGTGTACCTCAACGCGGCGGTGCAGGGCTTCGTGATCATCGTGGTGGCCTTCCTGCAAAGGGGCCGGCGATGAGTGACCCAAAACCGTTCGGGCTGAGCCTGTCGAAGCCCTGCGCAAGCACTTCGACAAGCGCAGTGCGAACGGGCGTTTCGTGCCAGTGACCTTCCATCCAACCCAGGAGACAACCCCATGACCTTCGTCACCCGCCGCCTCGCGCTCACCGCCGTGGCCGCTGCCGCCTTCGCCAGCGTGCCCGCGCTGGCCGCCGAGAAAGTGAACCTCGGCGTGTCCATCCCGGCCGCCACCCACAGTTTCATGGGCGGCATCAACTACTGGGCCAACCAGGCCAAGAAGGACCTGGAGAAGCAGTACAAGGACCTGAAGATCACCATCAAGACGGCTGCCAACGCGCCCGAGCAGGCCAACCAGCTGCAGGACTTGTCCACCGTCACCAAGATCAACGCGCTGGTCGTCTTCCCCTTCGAATCGGCCGCGCTGACCAAGCCGGTGGCCCAGGTCAAGGCCAAGGGCGCCTACGTCACGGTGGTGGATCGTGGCCTGACGGACACCAGTGCGCAGGACGCCTACGTCGCCGGCGACAACACCGCCTTCGGCAAGATCCCTGCCGAGTACATCGCCAAGAAGCTGAACGGCAAGGGCAACGTGGTGGCGCTGCGCGGCATCGCGACCACGCTGGACAACGAGCGCATGGACGCCTTCAGCGCCGTGCTCAAGAACTACCCGGACATCAAGCTGCTGGACGCCAAGTACGCCAACTGGAACCGCGACGACGCCTTCAAGGTGACGCAGGACTACCTGACGCGCTTCAAGGAGATCGACGCCATCTGGGCCGCCGACGACGACATGGCCGTGGGCGTGCTCAAGGCCATCGAGCAGGCCAAGCGCACCGACATCAAGATCGTCTTCGGGGGCGCCGGGGCCAAGGGCATGGTCAAGACCATCCTCGACAACAAGGACCCGCGCATCCAGGCCGACGTGAGCTATTCGCCCAAGTTCATCTACGACGCGATCAAGCTCACGGCCGAGGCGCGCCTGAAGGGCGAGAAGCTGCCGGCGACCACGATCATTCCGTCGGTGCTGATCACCAAGGACAACGCCAAGGACTTCTACCACCCCGACTCCCCGTTCTGAGGAAGGACGGTCCATGCCGCGCCCCATCACCCTCTTCACCGGCCAGTGGGCCGACCTGCCCCTGGCCGAGCTGGCGCCGCTGGCGCGGCGCATGGGCTATGACGGCCTGGAACTGGCCTGCTGGGGCGACCACTTCGACGTGCAGCAGGCTCTGGCCTCCGACACCTATGTGCGCGACAAGTGGGCGCTGCTGCGCGAGCATGGCCTGACCTGCCTGGCCATCGGCAACCACCTGGTGGGCCAGGCGGTGTGCGACCTCATCGACGAGCGGCACCGCGCCATCCTGCCGGCCCATGTGTGGGGCGACGGCGAGCCGGAAGGCGTGCGCCAGCGCGCCGCCCGTGAGCTGGCCGACACGGCGCGCGCCGCGGCCAGGTTCGGCGTGAAGACCGTCACCGGCTTCACCGGCTCGTCGATCTGGCATGCCACCTATGCCTTCCCGCCCACGACGCAGGCCTACTGGGACGCGGGCTTCGCGGACTTCGGCCGGCGCTTCGGGCCCATCCTGGACACCTTCGAGCGGCAGGACGTGAACTTCGCGCTCGAGGTGCATCCCACCGAGATCGCCTTCGACATCGCCTCGGCCGAGCGGGCCATCGCGGCCGTGGGCGGCCACCGGCGTTTCGGCTTCAACTACGACCCCAGCCACCTGGCCTACCAGGGCGTGGACTACGTGCGCTTCATCCGCGGCTTTGCCGACCGCATCTACAACGCCCACATGAAGGACGTGTGGTGGGGCAAGGGCGACGGCACCGTGGGCGTCTTCGGCGGCCACACGAGCTTCGGCGACGCGCGCCGCTTCTGGGACTTCCGCAGCGTGGGCCGGGGCATGGTGGACTTCGAATCCATCATCGTGGCGCTCAACGACATCGGCTATGCCGGACCGCTCTCGGTGGAGTGGGAGGACAGCCGCATGGACCGGGTGCATGGCGCCACCGAAAGCGCCGCCTTCTGCCGCCGGCTGGACTTCCCGCCCGCGGCCGGTGCCTTCGATGCCGCCTTCGACAAGGCCGCCCAGGGCGGCATGGCGGGCACATGAGCGAGCCCACCCAAGCACGGCCCATGGGCATGGACGGCGCGGACGCGCCCCAGGCCACCCCCAAGCTGCGCTACGCCATGGTCGGCGGCGGGCAGGGCGCCTTCATCGGCGCCGTGCACCGCCAGGCCCTGGCGCTGGACGGCCAGGCCGAGCTGGTGGCCGGCGCCCTGTCCTCCACGCCCGAGCGCGCGCGCGCCTCGGGCCGCGAGCTTGGTCTGGCCGATGCGCGCAACCATGCCGACTGGCAGTCGCTGCTCGATGACGAACTGCGCCGCAGCGCCGACGAGCGCATCGACTTCGTCACCATCGTCACGCCCAACCACCTGCACCACGAGGTCGCACGCGCCTTCGCCGAGGCCGGCATCCATGTGGTGTGCGACAAGCCGCTGGTCCACACCAGCGAGCAGGCACAGGACCTGGTGAACACCGTGGCGCGCAGCGGCAGCGTCTTCGGCGTGACCTACAACTACAGCGGCTACCCCATGGTGCGCGAGGCCCGCGACATGGTGGCGGCCGGCGCCATCGGCGAGGTGCGCAAGGTGGTGGTCGACTACCACCAGGGCTGGCTGGCCACGCGCCTGGAAGGCGGCGACAACAAGCAGGCCGGCTGGCGCACCGACCCCGCGCGCAGCGGCGCGGCCGGCGCGCTGGGCGACATCGGCTCGCATGCCGAGAACCTGGTGGCCACCGTCACCGGCCTCGCGCTGGAGAGCCTGTGCGCCGACCTGTCGGCGCTGGTGCCCGGTCGTCGGCTCGACGACGACGCCAGCCTGCTGCTGCGCTTCAAGGGCGGGGCGCGTGGCGTGCTCGTAGCCTCGCAGATCGCCGTGGGCTGCGAGAACGACCTGCGCCTGCGCGTCTTCGGCACCACGGGCACGCTGGACTGGCGACAGGAGCAGCCCGAACTGCTGGTGCATGCGCCGCTGGACGGTCCGCGCCGGCTGCTGACGCGCGGCTCGCCCTGGCTGGGCGCCTCTGCGCGCCAGGCCACGCGACTGCCGGCCGGCCATCCGGAAGGCTTCATCGAGGCCTTCGCCAATGTCTACCTGGGCGTGATCGCGCACATCCGCGCGCTGCAGCAGGGCGAGGCGCCCGATCCGCTGCGGGCGGACTACCCGACGCTGGCCGATGGCGCACGCGGTGTGCGCTTCATCGAGAAGGCGGTGGAAAGCGCGGCCAGTGCGCAGAAGTGGACGCCGTTCTGAGCTGCTTTGCCGTGTCACTCGGCGGGCTGGCTCGACCTTCGACCTAGTACGCGTGCGATATTCGCAGCGGCGGCGCGGGCCACTACAACCGCGGCAGGCGGACGCCCTCATCCGCCGAGGAGCCGCCATGTCCGCATTCCGTCCCTTCCGCACCGCCCGCATCACCCTCGCCCTTGCGCTGCTCGCCGAGACCGCCGCCGTGTTCGCCGGCCCGGCCTTCCCGCGCCGCAAGGACGGCCTGTGGGAGATGCGCGTCGAGACCTCGGCCAAGGGCCAGCCGATGACCCTGCAGCAATGCGCCGATGCCGCCACCGACCGCCTGCTGCAGGAGCAGGGCGCCAGCCGGCAGGCCGAGGCGCGCAAGCCCACCAACTGCCAGGAGGACATGCGCAGCGAGGTGGGCCGCGTGCTGACGCACAAGGAGGTCTGCAAGCTGCCCGACACCACGATGACGCGCCTCACGGTGGTCACCGGCGACATGAACAGCAGCTACCGCGTCAGCTCGCACACCACCTACGCACCGCCGCGCCCGAAGCAGGAGGAAGGCGACATGACGATGGAGGCGCAATGGAAGGGCGCCTGCCCCGCCGGCATGCGGCCCGGCGACATGGTGCTGCCCGGCGGCATGAAGATGAACGTGGTGGAGATGCAGCGCATGGCCGCGCCGATGGGCGCCGCCGCGGCCGCGGGCCGGGCGCCGAGCCAGGCCGAGATCCAGCGCATGATGGGCCAGATGCAGCAGTCCATGTCGCCCGAGGACATGCGCCGCATGGCCGCCGAGATGCAGAAGGCGATGCCGGCCGGCGCCGGCAAGTAGCTCAGCCCATCAGGCTCACATGGGCCGCCACCACCTTCCAGCCCTCGGGCAGGCGCACCCAGGTCTGGCTCTGGCGGCCGATGCGGGTGCTGCCGGTGCGGCGGAACTCCACGTTGGCCACGGCGAAGTCGCGGCCGAAGGTGGTGACCGAGCGGGCAGTGATCTCGCGCTCCAGGTTGTTGGCGGGCCGGCCCTGGCGGAAGGCCTGGATCGCCGCATAGCCGTACAGGTTCTCGGTGGCGCCGTAGCGCAGCGTGTGCTCGGACTCCCAGAACAGCCGGTCCAGCACCGGCACGTCGTTGGTCGTCAGGGCGCGCTCGTACTCGTCGAACACCGCGTTCACCTCGTCCAGCACGTCCGGCAGGTTGATCTCGTTCATGGACACAGTCATGGGGTCGTCTCTTACTTTCCGCCCCAGTGCACGAAGCGCCGCTCCGCCACCAGGAAGATGAGGTTCATCACGTAGCCCAGCAGGCCCGCCGCGAAGATCGAAGCGTACATGTCGGGCATGTCGAAGATGGTCTGGGCATTCATGATGCGCTGGCCCAGGCCGTCGGTGGAGCCGATGAACATCTCGGCCACGATCACGATCACCAGCGCGATCGATACGCCCGAGCGCATGCCCACGAAGACCTGCGGCATGGATTCGAGCAGGGTCACGTCGGTCAGCACGCGCCAGCGCGGCGCGCCCATCACGCGGGCCGCCAGCTGACGCTGCTTGCGCGCGCTCATCACGCCGTAGGCCACGTTGAACAGGATGGCCAGCGCCGCGCCGAAGGCGGCCACCGCGATCTTGGTCTTCTCGCCCACGCCGAACAGCACCAGGAAGAGCGGGAACATGGCCGAGGCCGGCGTGGAGCGGAAGAAGTCGATGGCGAACTCGATGCCCTCGTAGATCTTCTCGTTGGCCCCCAGGATCACGCCCAGCGGCACGGCCACCGCCAGCGCGATGACGAAGGAGACCAGCGTGCGCACGATGGTCTTCTCGAAGTCGCCCCACAGCGTGCCGCCGGAGAGCCCTTTCCAGAAGGCCTGCAGCGCCTCGCCGGGCGAGGGCAGCAGCACCGGGTCCACCGCCTTGGTGGCGTGGGCGAAGGCCCACAGCGCGACGATCAGGGCCATGCCCCACAGCGGCCGCAGGCGGGCCGAGAGCGTGGTCTTCATTTGCGCACCTCGCGTTGGAAGATCTCCAGCGCCCGCGTCTTCACATCGATGAATTCGGGCGAGACGGTGGTGGCCGCCGTGCGCGGGCGCGGGACGTCGAAGGGCAGGTTGTCGGCCACCTGCGTGGGCCGCTTGGTCAGCAGCAGCACATGGTCGGCCAGCAGCACGGCCTCGTCCAGGTCGTGCGAGACGAGCAGCGTCGTCACCTTGCGTCCCACCAGCACCTTCTGCAGCCGCTCGCGCAGGAACATCACCATCTCGTAGTCCAGCGCCGAGAAGGGCTCGTCCAGGAACAGCACCTCCGGCTCCACCACCAGCGCCCGCATGATCGACACCAGCTGCTGCTGGCCGCCGGACATCTGGTACGGGTAGCGCGACAGGTCGAGCTTGACGTCGAACTCGGCCATCAGCCGGTCCATGCGCGCCTCTCGCTCGCCTTTGGACAGGCCCAGGTACTGCAGCGGGTAGCGGATGTTGTCGATGGCGCGCATCCACGGGAACACCGCCTCGCGGTAGTTCTGGAAGACGTAGCCGATGCGCGTCTCGCGCGCCGTCTTGCCCTCGAACAGGATCTGGCCGCCGTCGTGCGGCAGGATGCCCGCGATCATGTTGATCAGCGTGCTCTTGCCGCAGCCGTTGGGGCCGAAGACCGAGGTGATCTTGCCGTGCGGGATGTCGAGGTCGAAGTTCTCGTACACCGCCGCGTCGCCGAAGCGCTTGGTCAGGCCGCGGATGGTGATGTGCGTGCCGGGTGCGTACCAGCGGTGGCCCGCGGCCGCCTCGGCGGCAGTGGCATGGGCAGGCGCGGTGCGCGGCGGAGAGACGTCCATGGCCCGCATCACAGCGCCTTGACCACGGCCTTGCCGTCGATCTTGTCCTTGATCACGCCCAGCTCGGTGCCGATGTCCAGGAATTTCTGGAAGTCGGTCACGTCGGCCGGCGACAGGTCGCCCGTCATCACGATGCGCGGCAGCGGCACGGTGGCGGCCAGCTCCGGCGGCACCTTCATGCCCTGGATCAGGTAACCGCGGGTGCTGGTGTCGGTCTGCGCGGCCTTCACGCCGCGCGCCCAGACCGCGGCGAAGCGCTTGGCGACGTCGGGCCGCTCGGCGATGAACTTGTCGGACAGCACGGCGCCGGCAGCGAAGGCCGAGGCTTCCTTGCGGCCCAGCAGGTAGGTGGCGATCACGCCAGTCTCCACCCGCCGGCCCACGCCCTGCGCCACCATGATGGTGGCCGAGGGCTCCAGCGTGTAGCCGCCGTCGAAGTTGCCCGACTGCAGCGCGCCCACGTGCACGCCGATCTGCTGCTCCTGGATGGAGAAGTCCTTGCCTTCGACCAGGCCCACCTTCTTGAGCACTGCGCGCGCCGCGCCGATGTTGGCCGGGCCGGGCGCCGAGAAGAGCTTGAAGCCGTTCTTGAAGTCCTTGAGCGACTTGGCCGGGCTCGATGCCTTGACCACGAACTGCTCGATCACGTGCTGGCTGTTCTGGCCGTTGAGCGAGATGTACTTGAGCGTGCCGGGCCGGCGCGATTCCATGTTGGCGCCTTCCAGCGTCACCAGGTTGGCGGCGCCGTCGATGCTGGCCGAGACCAGGGCCTGCACCGTGAGCGGGTGGCTGGTCATCGGCACTTCCTCGACCTCCAGACCGGCCTCCTTGAACCAGCCGCGGTTCTGGGCGATGTAGAAGGGCAGCGCGGCGCTGGACGGAAAGACGCCGAACTTGATCTTGTCGGCCGCGTGGGCGACGCCCGCGAGGGGCAGGGCCAGTGCCAATGCGGCGGTGGCGCGTGCGGCAAGCCGCAGGAAGTCAGTGCGAAGCATGGGCGGGTTCTCCGGGAGGGGTGTTCAGGGAAAGGGTGGGGTACGAAGCGGTGTCGAAGAAGGACTCGCCCGCGCGGTAGACGCGGCCGGGCGACATGTCGGGCGGGGTGCCGGCTTCCACCGCGCCCTCGAAGGTCAGTTCCAGCTGTACGCCGCTGGGGTCGTACACGAAGAGCTGCCACAGCGTGGTGCCGGGCACCAGGAACTCGCGCCAGGCGAGCCCCGCGGCGCGGAAGCGCGCGATGTAGGCGTGGTAGCCGCTGCAGGCCAGTGAGATGTGGTCGATGGCAGCCGTGCCCTGCGGCACGCGGGCCTGGCCACCGAGCGCCGGACCGCCGGCATAGATGTGGACGATGGCCTGACCGCCCGGCTGGCCGCAGGCGAGCCAGGCACCGGGGTAGCCGAAGTCGGGCCGGGGCACTTCGCGCAGGCCGATCGTGCCGATCCAGAAGGCGCGCGTGGCGGCCAGGTCGGCGGTCTTGATGGCCAGGTGGAAGAGGCCGTGGGTGAGGGCGTTGTCCATGGGGCGGTGCTGGGGAAGGCCGAGCAGGAATCAGGCCGTGGGCCTTGGCCAAATGGCCGTCGGATCACCTGTTCGCTCTGAAGGGCTTGCGCCAGGCTTCGACAAGCTCAGCCCGAACGGACTTGGATTCACGGACTGCCCTTGGGCCTTGGTCGAGGCTTCCTCCGGCACGCCCAGCGCCACGTCGCGGAACAGCGCCGCCAGCTCGGCCTGGAAGGGCGCCTCGGTCTTCCAGCGCGTGCCGGCCACCGGGTCGGCGCCTTCGAGCATGGTGTCGGTGGCGCGCACCGACAGGTCCATGACGAAGCGCAGGCGCTCGGTGCGCGCGGCCACGATGCGGTCGAGCCAGACGCGCGGCGTGCGCTGGCCGCGGGCCCAGGCGTCCTCCACGATCAGCGCGGCGGCGCAGGCGTCTTCCATGGCCTGCGTCGCGCCCTGGCCCAGCGTGGGCGCCATGCCGTGGGCGCTGTCGCCCAGGTAGAGCACGTCCACCGCGGTCTCGGCGAAGCGCACGTCGGCCTCCTGCATGCGGGCCCAGTGGGCGTCGTGCAGCTGGGCGCACATGGCGTCCAGCAGCCAGCGTACGGCGGGGCTGGCCTCGCCCTGCGCGGGTTGGTAGGTGGCGCGCATCACGGCCTCTGTCTTCCAGGCGTCCTGCACCGGGGCGCCAGGTGCCACCGGGTAGGTGGCGGCGATGTAGACATGGTCCGGTGGCACGCGGAAGGCCAGCAGCCGGTGGCAGCCGCTGAACCACTGGCCGTAGTCGTCCACCAGCCCGGCGCTGGTGTCGGGCACCAGCACGCGCAGGATGGCGACGCCGGTGTGCCGCGGCTCGGGCGCGCCGGAGAAGGTCTCGCGCACGCGGGAGTAGCGGCCGTCCGTGCCCACCAGCAGGTCGATGCCGTCGATCTCGTTCGTGGCGCCGTCCTGCGTGAAGCGCACGCGGGTCTTGCCCGGCGCCGTGGCGCTGGCGCCCACCGATTCGAGCGTGCAGCCGTAGCGGATGGCCGGGCCTGCGCCCTGGCGCAGCACGCGGTACAGCTCCGACCAGCGGATGCGGATGCCGGGGTTGTCCGCCACCTGCGCGAGCGGCAGCGCCATCAGCGGCGTGCCATCGGTCAGGGCGATGTCCCAGCGGGTCCAGGGCAGGCTGGCGGCTTCCACCTCGGCAGCGAGTGCGGCATCGAGCCGGCGCAGCGCCTTGATGGCGTTGGGGCCCACGTTCAGGCCGGTGCCGGCTTCGGCATGGTCGTCGGGGCCCACGCGTTCGAGGCAGTGCAGTTCGACGCCGGGCAGGCGGGCCAGGCGGCGGGCGAGGATGGCACCGGCCACGCCGGCGCCCACGATCACGATCTTCATGAGGGCAGTTCTTCCTTGTCGAGGGCGGGCGGCCAGCACCAGGCGGGTGCGGCCTCGCGTTCCCACATCGCGCCGACGGCGCACAGCAACGCATCGCCGCCGCGGGGCGCCACCAGCTGCAGGCCCACCGGCAGGCCGTCTTCCGTCGGGCCGGCGGGCACGGCCAGCGCGGGCAGGCCGGCACCGTTGGCGAAGGCGGTGAACACGGCATGGCCGCGGCCGTCCACCGGCAGGCCGGCGATGGTGGTGGGATGGGACTGGTCGGCCGGCCAGGGCAGGGCCGCGCTGGCCGGGGTGAGCAGCAGGTCGTGCTGAGCGAACAGGCCCTGCAAGGCCCGCGCCAGCGCGCGCTGCAGCGCCTGGGCCTGGAACAGGTCGACCGCGCTTTGGCTGCGGCCCTGCGCGAGCAGCGACGCCATGGCGGGCGTGAGCGCGTCTTCTTCATGGCCGTCGATGCGCTCGTGCAGCACGGCCGCCAGGCCGGTGCTCGCGATGACCGGCCAGGCGCGGCGGTTGAAGGCCTCGACTTCGGGCAGCGAGGACTGCACGGCCACCGTATGGCCCAGCGCCCGCAGCCGCTCGGCGGCCGCGTCGCAGCGCGCCAGGATGGCCGCGTCGACCGGGCTGTCGCCGATGGCACGCCAGTAGGCGATGCGCAGCGGCCCCGGCACTTCGGCCAACGGTGTCAGCGTGGGCGCGAGCAGGCGCAGGGCCAGCAGCAGGTCGGCCATGCTGCGGGCGATGGGGCCGGCTTCTTCCAGCCCTGGCAGCAGCACCGGCAGCCCGTCGGCGCGCGGCGCCACGCCGCGCCCCGGCTTGAAGCCATGGAGCCCGGTGAAGCCGCAGGGCCGGCGGATCGAGCCGCCGCCGTCGGTGCCCAGCGCGAGCGGGCCGATGCCGGCCGCCACCGCCGCCACCGCACCGCCGCTGCTGCCACCAGGCGTGAGCGCCGGCGCCCACGGATTCCCGGTGGGGCCGAAGAGCGGGTTGTCCGTGTAGCCCTGCAGCGTGAACTCGGGCACGTTGGTCTTGCCCAGGATCACGGCGCCGCCCGCGCGCAGACGCGCGACCGGGCTTTCGTCGCGTGCCGGCCGGTGATGGGCAAAGAGCCGGCTGCCCCAGCGGCAGGGCAGGCCGGCCACGGGGATGTTGTCCTTGACGGTCAGCGGCACGCCATCGAGCGGCGACAGCGGCGTGCCGCGCAGCCAGCGCGCTTCGCTGGCCTGGGCGGCAGCCATGGCGGCGGCGTCATCGCGCACCACCAGGGCGTTGAGGAGGGGGTGGACCGCGTCGGCCCGGCTGAGCACGGACAGCAGCGCCTCCACCGGCGACAGCGTGCGCTGCGCATAGGCCTGCGACAGGGCCTCGGCGCTCATCTGCCAGGGGAGGGTGGGGCTCATGGCGTGTCAGCCCACCTCGGCGATCACCGCCACCAGGCCGCCGCCGTCGGGGCCCTGATGTTCCGCGCCGCCCGAGACGAAGAGGCGCCCGTCGCCCAGCACGCCCGCCACCAGCCCACCCACGGCGCCACGGATGTGGCGCTGGGCATTGATGTCGGTGTCGTCCAGCATGGTGTGGCGGGCGCCGCGCACCTGGCCGCGGCGGTCGGGCTCGCACTTGACGAAGACGGCGGCCACGCGCGCCGCCTGCTCGGCGGGCAACTGCGGCGCGGCCGTGAGGCCCAGCGGGCGCAGCGCCTCGCCGACGGCCGTGATGTCCAGCGCGTCGCGCATCGGGGCGTAGCCCATGCGCAGCGGGCCCTGCCAGCGGGTGCTGTGGCCCAGCACGATCACCTCGTTGGCGCTGACCTCGACGCCCGAGGAGACGCTGGCGCGGGCCGAGAAGCGGTCGAAGTCGCGCAGCAGCGCGCCTTCCAGCGCCGGGTCGTCCGGCATTTCGCCCAGCGCGATGGCCGCACCGAAGGCGCCTGCCGCACGGGCGAAGGCCATGGAGCGGCCCGGGTCGGCCGTCAGCACGGTGTGGCCGGCCGCGGCGGCCGCCTGGGCCCGGGCCGAGGTCACGCACGGGCACTTCAGCTGGACGAAGGCCACGTCCTCGGGCCGGTCGATGCCGGCCTGGTCCATGGCGGCGCGCACGGCCTGGGCGACCGAGCGGACGTGGGTCCAGCGGCCAATGTCCTGCGCGGGCGTCGGCGGGCTGAAAGCGGTGCCGATGGCGAGGGCGCCGGGGGCTGCCGCTTCGCGGCGAGCCTGGGCATGGGTGTCGGCGGCCGTGCCGGGGCCGATGGGCGCCCCGGGCTCGACAACGTGGCTGCCGGCGCTGCTTCCCGCATCGACCGGCGCCGTCCGGCGCGAGAAGACCACGTAGTGCGGGCTCAGCACGCCTTCGGTGCCGCCGGAGAGCACGCAGGGCAGCTCCCGCCAGATCGCCTCGGCCGGGCGGCCGGTGCGCTCGGCCAGCAGATGCATCAGCGACTGGGTGAAGTAGCCGCGGGTGAAGTCGTTCACGCCGCCATTGCCCTCGGTCTTGCCGATGACCGCGACCACCTCGTCTGCGGCCACGGTGCCGGCGTCGAACAGCGCAGCCAGCGCCGACAGGTCGCCGGGATGGGCCATGCCCAGGCGGTGCACGGCCAGTTGCGGGCGCAGGTCGGCGGAGCTGGAAAGGGGGGCGGAAGTCATGATGCGCTGCACAAGATGGCCGCAGTATGGGCAGCGGCTGCGCCAACTTCCAGCGCATTGTTTCGCTCGGAGTGAGCGCAAATTGTGTGCGGTCGATTTGGCCGCCGGCAGCCGCAAGGGCCGCTGATCAGGCGCTCGGCGTGATCGGCAGCGCGCGCCACTGCGCCAGCGCGGCCTGCAATCCGTCCTCCAGCAGCCCGCCATAGCGCAGCGTCGGCCGCATGCCCGCGAAGCCGGCCCCGCCCAGCATGCAGTCGGGCGCGGCGCCGCCCGGATGCGCGCCAGCCAGGTCGTCCAGGGCCCGCTGCACCAGCGCCGAGAAGGCCGCCGGGTTCTGGCTGCCGGCCAGACCGGTGGTGTCCAGCGTGGTGATGCCTTGCAGCAGTGGCCAGGCGCGGGTGTGGCGCGCGGCGAGCTCATGCAGCATCGGTCCCCAGGCCTTGCCCGCCGTGACGATGTGGAAGGGCCGCCCGCGGGCCAGCGCCTGCAGCATGCTCGCTTCGGCCATGCCCAGCACCGGGACGCGGCTGGCCGCGCGCAGCGCCGCCAGGCCGGGGTCGCCGTAGCAGGACAGCAGCACGGCATCGGCCCAGCCGTCGTCCACGGCGGGCCAGGCCCGGGCGGCGGCGGCGGCGCCGGCGGCAAAGCTCTCGCGCGTGGCGATCACCGGCGGCCCGTCCTCACAGGTGAAGCCACGCAGCTCCACCTGGCTGGCCGTGAGCCGCCGCAGCTCGTGCAGCACCGCGTCGGTCATGGCGGCGGTGCGGTTGGGGTTGAGCACCAGAAGCCGGGGGCGCGGCGGCAGGGCGGGAGCGGTCTGGGTCATGGCGAGGCCCGTGATGTGGCGGCGGTGCCGGTCGGTGAAAGCAGCGCCCGTGCCCGCGGGTCAGGCGGCCGACGGGGCCAGCGCACCCTGGCTGTCAGCCCAGGCCTCGGCGATGGCCTGTTCGGCGTCGATCTCGGCCTCGGGCGCGGCCCGAGGCTTGAGGCGTGTCTCGATCAGCGAGAGGTGCACCTGCATGGCCTTGAGCGCACCTGCCGCGTCGCCGCGGCGCAGGGCGAGGCTGATGGCCTCGTGTTCCTCGCAGCCGCAGCCCGAGGCGCTGGCCGGCTCGAAGAAGGCCACCAGCATGGCGGTGCGGCTGACCAGCTCCTGCAACTGCCGCACCACAAAGGGGCTGCCGGTGAATTCGGCCAGCAGCAGGTGGTATTCGCCCGACAGGCGGATCGAGGCCGCGCGGTCGCCGGCATGCAGGGCGGCATGCTCGCGCCGCTCGTGTTCGGCCAGCGCCTCCAGTTGCGCGGGTGCGAGCGTGCCGGCCAGGCTGCCGACGATGCCGCCTTCGATGATCCGGCGGGCGTCGTAGATCTCGCGCGCCTGCGCCAGCGTCGGGTTGCTGACGAAGCAGCCGCGGTTGGGCACCAGGTCCAGCAGGCGCTCGTGGCCCAGGCGGTGCAGCACCTTGCGCACCCGCTCGCGTGAGACGCCGAAGACCTGCGCCAGCCGCGTTTCCACCAGCTGGGTGCCGGGCGCGAGACGCCCGGCCAGCAGCGTCTGCGCCAGGGTGCGGTGGATGGCCTCTTCCGTCGGATGCATCCGGACGACTTTAGCGCAGCGTTCCTGGTCGCCCATCCGCGCGATCCCTGTCGGCGCAAGCCGTCATCCGGCGGCGGTGCTGACGGCGTCCGGCCCCGGCGCGTGGGCCAGCCAGTGGCGGGCGATCTGCTCGCGCGTGGCGATCCAGGCGCCGCCGCGGCGCCGCAGGTGATCGAGGATCAGCGCCAGCGCCTTCATGCGCGCCGGCCGGCCGATCATGCGCAGGTGCAGGCCGACCGACATCATGCGCGGCCGCGTGGCGCCCTCGTCGTGCAGCCAGTCGAAGGCGTCGCACACGTACTCGGCGAACTGCGCGGCGGTGGCGAAGCGCTGCGTGTGCTGGAACTGCATGTCGTTGGTGTCGAAGGCATAGGGCAGCACCAGGTGCGGCCGGCCGGCCACCGGCACGAAGAAGGGCATGTCGTCGTTGTAGGCGTCGCTGTCGTAGAGGAAGCCGCGTTCGGCCAGCAGCGCCCGGGTATGCGGCGTGCAGGCTGAGCGCGTGTGCCAGCCCACCGGCCGCTGGCCGCAGGCGGCCTCGATGGCGGCCAGGCAGGCGTCCATGGCCGCGGCCTCCTGCGCGGGCGCCATGCCGGCGTGACTTTCCCAGCGCCAGCCGTGGGCCGCGACCTCGTGCCCGCGGGCGACTGCGTCCTGCGCCAGCCAGGGGCTGCGCGCCACGGCCCGCCCGCAGGCGCTGACGGTCATCGGCGCGCGGTGGCGGTCGAACAGCTCGGCGATGCGCCACCAGGCGGCGCGGGTGCCGTACTCGAAGTGGCTGTCGATGCACGGATCCCAGCCGGTGCGCGGGTCGATCACCTCGTACACCGACTCGTTGCGCGCATCGCCATCGGCCACCGAGAACTCGGCGCCCTCCTCGAAGTTCAGCACGAAGGAGACCGCCACCCGTGCCCCGCCCGGCCAGGCCACGGCGGGCGGGCGGTTGGCGTAGCCGATGAAGTCGCGGGAGGGGCTGAAGGATGTTGGTGTCATGCGGGTGAATTTCCCAGGAACCTACGGCCGCGGAGCAGGCCATGCGGAAGCGCCCGCGGAACCGGCTTCGACGGGCCGCGGGGCGCGCCCCCTTGAGGGGGGATGCGGCTACACGAAGTGAGCAAGCAACGGGGGTGGTCCAGGTGCTCAAGCAACGGGGTGGTTCTCTAGTCTGCTTTGATGTTGCGTTCCTTGACGACCTTGGCCCAGCGCGTGAACTCGGCGTTGAGGTAGTCGTTGGCCTGCGGCAGCGTGGTCGTGATGACCTGGCCGCCGGTGTCCTCGATGCGGGTGCGGAAGTCGGGCAGGCCGGCCACCTTGCGCAGCTCGGCATTCACCTGCTCCAGCACCGGCCTGGGCGTCTTGGCCGGCGCCAGCAGCATGTACCAGGAGACGAATTCGTAACCCGGGATGCCGGCCTCGGCCACCGTCGGCACGTTGGGCAGCTTGGGTGCGCGCTTGGCACCGGTCACGGCCACGGCACTGAGCTTGCCGCTGGTCACCAGGGGCAGCGAGGACGTGATGATGTCCACCGACAGCGGCACGCGGTCGGCCATCACGTCCTGCAGCGCGGGGGCGGCGCCCTTGTACGGCACGTGGGTCATGCGCACGCCGGTCATCGACTCGATCAGCGCCGCGCCCACATGGCTGGTGGTGCCCACGCCGGACGAGGCGTACTGCAGCTCATCGGGCTTGGCGCGGGCCATGGCCAGCAGGTCCTTGAGCGACTTGTCCTTGAGCGCCGGGCCGGTGACGATCACGCTGGGCACCTCGGCCACCACGCCCACCGGCACGAAGTCGGCGCGGGTGTCGTAGGGCAGCTTGGCGTACATGAAGGGGTTGACCGCATGGCCGATGGTCACCATCAGGAAGGTGCTGCCGTCCGCCGGCGACTTGGCCGTCACGTCGGTGCCGATGATGCCGCCCGCGCCGGGCTTGTTGTCGATGACGATGGGCTGCCGGTTGCCCGTGACCTCGGCGAGCTTCTGGCCCACCAGGCGGGCGTACACGTCGGCCGCGCCACCGGGCGGGAAGGGCACCACGATCTTCACCGGCCGCTCGGGCCAGGCGGCGGGTTCGGCGGCAGTGGCGGACAGGGTGGTGCCCAGCCCGGCCGCGGCCAGCAGCCCGCCGAGCAGGGCGGCGGCCCAGGTGCGGCGGGTGGATCGGGCCGGCAGTCGCGCGGCAGAGGAAGAGACAACAGGACGGTTCATGGCGGCTCCAGCGGAAGGTTGGGCGGGTGCCGCGCTTCGCCTTGGGAAGTGCCTGCACCTGGATTGTGCACTTCACGAATTTGATTGTGCACAATTTCCGCCGCAAGCGGCTTTCGTGCCAGGCGGGTCACGCCGGCCCGGGAAGACCGTGGAACTCAGGGCGGCAGCGCCGCCAGCGCGTTGACCAGCGCCTCCTGGAAGGACAGCGCCGCGATCGGCAGTACCCGCCCCTCGCGCGTGGCCAGCACCAGCTGGCTGCTGGTGAGCGACCGGTCGGTGAGCGGGATCGACACCAGCTCGCCGGTGCGGGCCTCGCGCAGCGTGCCGATCTGGAACTGGAAGCTGATGGCCCCCGTCTGCCGGGTGAATTCCTTGAGTGTCTGCACCGTGCTCGCCTCCAGCGCCACCTTGAGCTGCAGCCGCGAGCGGGCCATCACCGCGTCGAGCAGCCGCCGGCTGCCGAAAGAGCGGTCGCCCAGCGCCACCACGAACTCCTGGCAGTCGGCCAGGCGCAGGCTCTCGCGGCCGGCCAGGGGATGGTCGGGACGCAGCATGGCGCACAGGGGCTGGTCGATGGCGCTGATCACCCGCACCGATTCGGAAGGCTGCGGGTCGTGCACCAGCACCATCTCCACGTCGTCGGCCATCAGCTGCTGCAGCAGCTGCGCCGTCACGCCCGACACCAGCTGGAACTGCACGCCAGGGTGCGCCTGCTGGTAGAGCGCGATGGTGCGCGGCATGAGGTCGGTGGCCACCGATTCGGCGCAACCGACGCGCACCGTTCCCCGCACCAGTCCGCGCAGTTGCTCGATCTGCGAGGCGGCCGAACGCAGGTCGCCCAGCGTGCGGCGCACGGTCGTCAGCAGCACCTCGCCCGCGGCCGTCAGCCGCACGCCGCGCGGCAGGCGCTCGAACAGCGGCGTGCCGATTTCGGCCTCGATCTCCAGGATCTTGCGGTTGAGCGCCGTCGAGGCCACGTGCAAGGTCTCCGCCGCCTTGCGGATCGAGCCGGCGCGGGCGACGGCATCCAGATAGACGAAGGAGCGCGGCGGGTGGAGCATGGCGGCGCATTGTGCAGGGGGGCTGCCGCAGCGTGGCGTGCCGAGCCGCATGTACGGCCGCAGGAACGCCCAGGCCCGGCGCAGGCGTAGGCACCCGCCCACAGGGCGAAGCGCCCGCCGGGGCATGCGCCCGCGCGCGCTGCTGCCTAACATCGGCGGGCCATGCCCACGGAGACACCGCCCGAGACCGAATCGCTCCCGCCACCGCGCGCCGCGTCGCGCCCCGGCGATCTGGTCGTCGCCCGCCCCGAGGGCCTGTATTGCCCGCCCGGCGACTTCTACATCGACCCCTGGCGCCCCGTGGACCGGGCCGTCATCACGCACGGCCATTCCGACCATGCCCGTTGGGGCCATCAGCACTACCTGGCGCACGAGCAGGGCGAAGGCATCCTGCGCGCGCGGCTGGGTGCCGACATCACGCTGCAGACCCTGCCTTATGGCCAGGCCATCGAGCACAACGGCGTGCGCATCTCGCTGCATCCGGCCGGCCATGTGCTCGGCTCGGCGCAGGTGCGGCTGGAGCACGGCGGCCAGGTCTGGGTGGCCTCGGGCGACTACAAGACCGAGCCCGACGGCACCTGCACGCCCTTCGAGCCGGTGCGCTGCGACTGCTTCATCACCGAGTCCACCTTCGGCCTGCCCATCTACCGCTGGCCCACGCAGCCCGAGCTCTTCGCGCAGATCGACGACTGGTGGCGGCGCAACGCCGAGGAAGGCCGTGCCAGCGTGCTGCTGGGCTATGCCTTCGGCAAGGCGCAGCGCATGCTGCATGGCGTCGACGCCTCCATCGGGCCGATCGTGGTGCATGGCGCCGTGGAGCCGCTCAATGCCGTCTACCGCGCCGCGGGTGTGGCGTTGCCGCCCACGCTGCGCGTGACCGACCCTGGCGTCGACGCCGCGATGCTGCGCCGCGCCCTGGTGGTGGCGCCCCCGTCAGCGCAGGGCACGCCGTGGATACGCCGCTTCGGCGCCAATGCCTCGGATGCCTTCGCCAGCGGCTGGATGCTGCTGCGCGGCACCCGCCGCCGCCGCGGGGTGGACCGCGGCTTCGTCATGAGCGACCACGCCGACTGGCCCGGCCTGCACAACGCCATCGCGGCCACGGGCGCCGAGCGGGTGATGGTCACGCACGGCAGCGTGGCGGTGCTGGTGCGCTGGCTGCGCGAGAACGGGCTGGACGCGCAGGGCTTCGCCACCGAGTACGGCGACGAGGACATCGCCGACGCGCCCGAGGCCACCGCCCATCCCGAGGCGTCATGAAAGCCTTCGCCGCCCTCTACCGCGAGCTGGACGCCAGCACCTCCAACCTGGTCAAGCAGGCCGCCCTGCAACGCTACCTGCGCGCCGCGCCGCCGCGCGATGCGGCCTGGGCGGTGTACTTCCTCGCGGGCGGCAAGCCGCGCCAGCTGGTGCCCGTGAAGCTGCTGCGCCTGCTGGCGCAGGAGGCCGCGGGCCTGCCCGAATGGCTGTTCGTCGAAAGCTACGAGGCCGTGGGCGATCTGGCCGAGACCATCGCGCTGCTGCTGCCGCCTTCCGACGGCACCCACGAGCTGGGCCTGGCCGACTGGGTGGAGCAGCACCTGCTGCCCCTGCGCGGCGCGCCGGCCGAGGGCCTGCCCGACACGCTGCGTGCGCAATGGCGACTGCTGGCGCCGGAGGAGCGGCTCGTCTACTTCAAGCTCATCACCGGCGCCTTCCGCGTCGGCGTGTCCAAGCTGCAGGTCACGCAGGCGCTCGCGGCCGTGGGTGGACTGGACCCCAAGCGCGTCGCGCAGCGATTGATGGGCTACACCCACATCGGCGCGCGTCCTGGAGAGGTGGACTATGCGTCCCTGATTGCGCCCGAAGGCGCGGATGGCGAGGGGGCGCCCATCAGCGGCGGCCAGCCCTATCCCTTCTTCCTGGCCCATCCGTTCAACGAGCCGCTCGCACGCTTCGACGAACTGCTGGGCCCGCCCTCGGGCTGGCAGGTCGAATGGAAGTGGGACGGCATCCGCGCACAGGTCGTCTGCCGCGGCGGTCAGGCCTGGATCTGGTCGCGTGGCGAGGAGCTGGTCAGCGAGCGCTTTCCCGAGCTGTCCGCGCTGGGCCACGTGTTGCCCGAGGGCACGGTGCTGGATGGCGAGATCGTGGTCTGGCGCGACGAGCCGGTGGAGGGCTCCGCGCCCGTGCGCACCGCCGGCCGCGTGCAGCCCTTCGCCGAACTGCAGAAGCGCATCGGCCGCAAGACGCTCGGCCCCAAGCTGCTGCGGGAGCTGCCCGTCGTGCTGCTCGCCTACGACCTGCTTGAAGAAGCCGGGCAGGACCTGCGTCCCCTGCCCCAGCACGAGCGCCGCGCGCGGCTCGAGGCCCTGCTGGCCGAGGTGAACCATCCGGTGCTGCGCCCCAGCCCCGTGCTCACTGGCGACAGCTGGGCCGATCTGGCGCGCCAGCGCGAGGCCTCCCGCAGCCTGGGCGTGGAGGGCTTCATGCTCAAGCGCCGCGACGCGCAGTACGGCGTCGGCCGCACCAAGGACGTCGGCCTGTGGTGGAAGTGGAAGATCGACCCGCTCACGGTCGACGCCGTGCTCATCTACGCCCAGCGCGGCCACGGCCGCCGTGCCAGCCTCTACAGCGACTACACCTTCGCCGTGTGGGACGGCCCGCCGGAGCAGGAGGGCCGCCAGCTGGTGCCCTTTGCCAAGGCCTATTCGGGCCTCACCGACGCCGAGATGGCGAAGGTCGACGCGGTCATCCGCAAGACCACCATCGAGAGCTTCGGGCCGGTGCGCAGCGTGCGGCCCACGCTGGTTTTCGAACTCGGCTTCGAAGGCATCGCCCGCAGCCCCCGCCACAAGAGCGGCATCGCCACCCGCTTCCCGCGCATGCTGCGCTGGCGGCAGGACAAGCCGGTGGAGGAGGCCGATACCTTGCAGACGCTGCAGGCTTTGTTGCCGGCATGATCGTCTGATAACCTCCCTGGAGGCGATATTTTTCGCCAACACAAAAAATCAGGGTGGAATGGGTTTTCGACACGGGCAAGGATGCCCTCAACCAGGCCAAGCACGGTGTCTCGCTCGCCAGGGCATGCGACCTCGACTGGGACCATGCGCTGGTAGCGCCCGACCTGCGGCGCGACTATGGCGAGCCGCGTCAGGTCGCACTGGCGCCCATGGCCGGCCGGCTCTGGGTGGTGGTGTTCACCGACCGGGCTGACGTGCGCCGGGTGATCAGCCTTCGCAAGGCCAACCTGCGGGAATTCCGACGTTATGAACAAGAAGCGCCCTGAACTCACAGCCCCGACGGCCGTCGAGGACGACGCCCTCACTGCGGCGGCCCTGGACGATCCGGACAACCTGCCGTTGGACGATGCGCAATTGGCGGCCTTGCGGCCCGCGCGTGGCCGGCCGCGGCTGGCCCAGCCCAAGGTGGCACTCACCATGCGCGTGGATGCCGACGTGCTCGAAGCCCTCAAGCGCAGCGGGCCGGGCTGGCAGACGCGGGTGAACAGCCTGCTGCGCAACGCCCTGGCCCTGAGCGCCCATCACTGAAGGCGTTTATTCAGCCCGGCCCGTTCTGCGGCCGGTTGTTCTCGATCCACACCCGCGTCGGCCCGCCCACGCGCGACAGTCGCATGTGGTACTCGTAGCGGCCGGGGTGGTACAGGCCGGTGAGGTACTGCACCGGCCGGCCCGCGGCATCGCACACCACGCGCGCGATGCGCAGCAGCGGCTCGCCGGCCTGCATGCGCAGGGCCTGGGCCACCTGCAGGTCGGCCAGGGCGGCGCCCATGGTCTGCTCCGCCGAATCGACCTGCACGCCATGCTGCTCCAGCGCGACCAGCATGGGCATGTCCTGCAGCGTGTGCCGCTGCACCGCCGTGGCCAGGTCGGCCGGCAGGAAGACTTCGGAGTACAGAAAAGGCTGCGTCTTGAACTTGCGGATGCGCACCACCCGCAGCACCGGCGCGCCGGCCGCGAGGCCCAGCGCCTCGGCCGCGTGCGAAGGCGCTTCCACCACGCCGTGGTCCAGCACCTGCACCCGCGTGCGCTCGCCCAGGCTGACGATGCTGTCGAGCAAACCGGCGCGCAGGGGCAGGTGCCGCGGCGGCTCGCCCGTGCCGGTGGGCAGGGTGCCCTTGCCGCGCATGCGCATCACCAGCCCTTCTTCCTGCAGGCGGGCCAGCGCCGTGCGCACGGTCACGCGGGCGACGCCGAATTCCCGGGCCAGTTGGCGCTCTCCGGGCAGCGGCAGGCCCCGTTCGTAGTGGCCGGATTTCAGGCGCTCGCGCAGCAGCAGTCGCACCTGCTGGAAGCGCGGCAGGAGGGAGGGTTCGGCGGCAGGCATGCGGCCGAATGTAGGAGGGCCGTTGACGCCGGGCAAGGCGGACCCTGGCGTCGGTCGTCCTTGTCCGCGGTGCAAGGACTGCCGCCGAAGCGCGGACGGATCAATCGACGGTCGCGCCCGAGGCCTTGATGATCTTCGCCCAATCCTGCACGTCCTGCGCCACGAACTGGCCGAACTGCGGCGGCGTCATGTGCACGGCGGTGGCCGCCTCGGTCTGCATGCGCTCCTGGTAGGCCGGCGAATCGATGGCGGCCTTGACGGCGGCGTAGAGCTTGTCCGTCACGTCCTGCGGCATCCGCGCCGGGCCGAACAGGCCGAACCAGGCCTGCGACTCGAAGCCCTTGACGGTGCGGCCGATGGGCGGCACGCCCGGGAACTGCGCCAGTGGCTCGCGCGTGCTCACGCCCAGCAGCTGGATGGCGCCGCCCTTGGCATGCGGCAGCACATTGACGGCGCTGGCGAACATCAGGTCGACCGTGCCGGCCAGCACGTCCGCCAGTGCCGGGTTGGTGCCCTTGTAGGGCACGTTGACGATGTCGGTGCCCGTCATCATCTTGAACTGCTCGCTGGCCAGGTGCAGCGAGGAGCCCTGCGCGCCGATGGCGAAGTTGAGCTTGCCCGGGTTCTTCTTCGCGAACGCGATGAGCCCCGCCAGGTCGTTGAAGGGCACGCCCTTGCGGGCGATCAGCACGCTGGGCACGCGCGCCACCATGGTGATGGGAGTGAAGTCCTTGACCGGGTCGAAGCCCAGGTTCTTGTAGAGCGTGGCGTTGATGGTGTGGCCGGTGAAGCTCATCAGCAGCGTGCTGCCGTCGGGCGGCGCCTTGGCCACATAGGCGGCGGCGATGTTGCCGCCGGCGCCCGCCCGGTTCTCGACCACCACCGGCCGGCCCAGGCTCTCGCTCATCATGCGGCCGATGATGCGGGCCAGGGTGTCGGTGGTGCCGCCGGCCGGGCTGCCCACGACGATGGTGAGAGGTCTGCCTTCCTGCGCGAGCGCAAGGCCCGGCAGGACGGCGGTGGCGGCCAGCAGCGCGGCCAGCGCGGCGCGGCGGGTGCGCGGGAATGTCATCGGGCTGTCTCCTTGTGATTGGGGGGCATGCTAGGCAGCGGGGCGGGGGCGTTCAATGGGACCAACTGGTCCTATCTATGGAGCCACTGACTGCCGCGCAGAGACGGGCGGCGTCGTCTCCCGGCACCAGGACGGCGCCGGGTCCAGGCCGAGGCGCATGGGCTTTGCCTCTGGCTTCCATCACGGCCTCTCGGCCTGCACCCCGGCGCGGCGGCCTTTGCTGTAATCGCCCCATGCCTCGCCGGCCTGCCCGATCGCCCGCCGCCCCTTCGAACGATGTGCCTGCACGGCCCGTCGAAGCCGCCGTCCAGCACTGGTTCGACGCCCGCGGCTGGCAGCCCTTCGCCTTCCAGCGCGAGGTGTGGGCCGCCATCGCGGCCGGCCGCTCCGGCCTGCTTCATGCGACCACCGGCGCGGGCAAGACGTATGCGGTGTGGCTGGGCGCCCTGCAGGCGCTGGCGGGCGAGCCGCCGACGGCCGACGCCGCAACCAAAGGCACCGCGCCACCGCCGCTCACGGTGCTGTGGATCACGCCGATGCGCGCCCTGGCCGCCGATTCGCTGCGCGCCCTGTCCGAGCCGCTGCCCCTCGCCGCACCGCATTGGGCGGCCGGCGCACGCAGCGGCGATACGTCATCTTCCGAGCGCAGCGCGCAGAACCAGCGTCTGCCCACTTTGCTGGTCACCACGCCCGAGAGCCTGTCGCTGATGCTGGCCCGCGCCGACGCGCAGGAGCGCCTGCGCCACCTGCGCCTGGTGGTGGTGGACGAATGGCACGAGCTGCTGGGCAACAAGCGCGGCGTGCAGGTGCAGCTGGCGCTGGCCCGCCTGCGCGGCTGGAATGCGGGGCTCATGGCGTGGGCCATGTCCGCCACCCTGGGCAATCTGCACGAGGCCATGGGCGCGCTGCTGGGGCCTGGGGAGGCCGGCGTCCTGGTGCAGGGCCAGGTGCCCAAGACGCTGGTGGTCGACACCCTGCTGCCGGGCCGCACCGACCGCTTTCCCTGGGGCGGCCACCTGGGCCTGGCGATGCTGCCGCAGGTGGTGCAGGAGGTCGACGCCAGCCCGAGCACGCTGGTCTTCACCAACACCCGCTCGCAGTCCGAGATCTGGTACCAGGCGCTGCTGGAGGCCCGGCCCGACTGGGCGGGGCTGATCGCGCTGCACCACGGCTCGCTCGACCGCGCAGTGCGCGAGTGGGTGGAACTGGGCCTCAAAAGTGGCCAGCTCAAGGCGGTGGTCTGCACCTCCAGCCTGGACCTGGGCGTGGACTTTCTGCCGGTCGAGCGCGTGCTGCAGATCGGCTCGCCCAAGGGCGTGGCGCGGCTGCTGCAGCGCGCCGGCCGCTCGGGCCATGCGCCGGGCCGGCCCTCGCGCGTGAGCATCGTGCCCACCCACAGCCTGGAGCTGGTCGAAGGCGCCGCCGCGCGCGACGCCATCGCGGCCGGCCACATCGAGTCGCGCCACACGCCGCGCGAGCCGCTGGACGTGCTGGTGCAGCACCTGGTGACGGTGGCGCTGGGCGGCGGCTTCACACCCGAGGCCCTCTACGACGAGGTGCGGCGCACGGCCGCCTATGCGCACCTGTCGCCGGCCAGCTGGCAGTGGTGCCTCGACTTCGTGCGCCAGGGCGGCCCGTCGCTCGCCGCCTACCCCGACTACCACCGCGTGGTGCCCGATGCCGAAGGCGTGTGGCGCGTGCCGGACGCGCGGCTGGCCCGGCGGCACCGCAGCAACATCGGCACCATCGTCAGCGACGCCAGCATGAGCGTGCAGTTCGTCGGCGGCGCGCGCATCGGCACGGTGGAAGAAAGCTTTGTCGCCCGCATGAAGCCCGGCGACTGCTTCCTCTTCGGTGGCCGGATGCTGGAGCTGGTGCGCATCCGCGAGATGACCGCCTGGGTGCGCCGCGCGAGCGGCCAGCGCCCGGCCGTGCCGCGCTGGAACGGCGGGCGCATGCCGCTGTCCACCACGCTGGCCGATGCCACGGTGCAGCAGCTGGCGCTGGCCGCCGAGGGCCGCTACGACTCGCCCGAGCTGCAGGCCGTGCGCCCACTGCTGGAGATCCAGCAGGCCTGGTCGCGCCTGCCCACGCCCGAGACGCTGGTGGCCGAGGCGCTGCGCACGCGCGAGGGCTGGCACCTGTTCCTCTATCCCTTTGCCGGCCGGCATGTGCACCTGGGGCTGGCCAGCCTGCTGGCCTGGCGGGTGGCGCAGCATGCGCCGCGCACCTTCTCCATCGCGGTCAACGACTACGGCTTCGAGCTGCTGTGCGCCACCGAGGTCGATTGGCCGCAGCTGCTGCCCGAGGTGCTGCGCGCCGGCCACGACGCGTCCGCGCAGGAGGCCCTGGCCGCGCACGACGACGAGGGCGCGCTGCTGCACGAGGTGTTGGCCAGCCTCAACGCCAGCGAGCTGGCGCAGCGGCGCTTCCGCGAGATCGCGCGGGTCTCCGGCCTGATCTTCCAGGGTTACCCGGGCGAGAAGCGCAGCAGCCGGCAGCTGCAGGCCTCGTCTTCATTGTTCTGGGAGGTCCTGCGCAAGTACGACCCCGCCAACCGCCTGCTGGCCCAGGCCGAGACCGAGCTGCTGGCGCAGGAGTTGGACATCGCCCGCCTGCGCGAAAGCCTGCTGCGCATCGCCGGCCAGCGGCTCGAACTGGTGCAGCCCAAGCGGCCCACGCCCTTCGCCTTTCCGCTGATGGTCGAGCGCTTCCGCGAGAAGCTCAGCAACGAGAGCGTGGCCGACCGCATCGCCCGCATGGTGGCGCAGCTGGAAGAGGCCGCAGGCGGCGACATTCCCGTGGGCGACGCGCAGGACGTGCGGCGCACCCTGGCCTTCGGCCAGGAGCAGCCGCCGGACAAGCCGGTCAAGGGCAGCGAGGACGGGGCGCCAGCGCCGCGCCGTGCCCGCCGCCCGCGCAAGCCGTCGAAGCCGCTGCCGCCGTTGTGACGGGGGGCGCCGCAAGCCCGGCCGGTGGATGGGCCTTACGCCGCCGTTCAGCTTTCTGAACAGTTGCGAAACGTAAACTGACGTCATCGTTCTCGCGCCCATGCCCTTGCTGCCTGCTTCCGATTTCCCCGCCGTCCATGAAGTGCTCTGGGCCGGCGAGCGTCTTCACCTGCTGCCCGAGCGCGCCCTGTGGTGGCCGGCGGCGCACACCCTCTTCATCGCCGACCTGCACATCGGCAAGGCGGCCACCTTCCGCGCGCTGGGCCAGCCGGTGCCGGGCGGCACGACGCAGGAGAACCTGGCGCGCCTCGACTCGCTGATCCACCGCCAGAGCGCGCGCGCCGTGGTCTTCCTGGGCGACTTCCTGCATGCGCCGCAGGCCCGCACGCCCCAGGTCATGCAGGCGCTGGCCGACTGGCGCGCCCGCCATCCGCAGGTGGCCATGACCCTGGTGCGCGGCAACCACGACGACCGCGCCGGCGATCCGCCGGCGGAGCTGTGCATCGCGCTGGCCGACGAGCCCTTCGCCCTGGGCCCCTTCGCCTGCTGCCACCATCCACAGACGCAGGCCGGACGCTTCGTGCTGGCGGGCCACCTGCATCCGGCCTGTGCGCTGCAGGGCGCGGGCCGCGACAGCCTGCGGCTGCCCTGCTTCGTCAGCGAACCGGGCCTGGCCATCCTGCCGGCCTTCGGCGAATTCACCGGCGGCCTGCTGCTGCCGCGGCTGCCGCAGCGGCGGCTGCATGCCGTGGGCGGCGGCCGGGTCTGGATGCTGCCGGCCGTGGCGGCCGACCGCGAGCAGGAAGGGGAACGCGCATGGCCTCGGTGAACCTGCGCGAGGAAGCGGCATTGATGCTCACCCGCTCGTCCATCGTGGCCGAGCTGGACATCCACGACGCGCGGATCATCGTCGACGCCATGCGGCCCATGGCCGTCAAGGCCGGCACAGTCATCATGACCGAGGGGCAGACCGACGACGTCGACTACATGGCGCTGGTGCTCGAAGGCCAGGTGCGGGCCGAGGGCACGGGCGTGGGCGACGGCGACGAGGTGGTGATCTCGGTCATCGACGCCGGCCAGCTCTTCGGCGAGATGGGGCTGATCGACGGCTCGCCGCGCTCGGCCACCTGCACGGCGCTGACCGACCTCAAGCTGGCCGTGCTCACCCGGGTCGCCCTGCGCGGCCTGGTGGAGGTGCAGCCGGCCGTCGCCGCGCGGCTGATGCTGTCGATCTCCCGCGCGCTGGCCGAGCGCCTGCGCGAGAGCAACCGCCGCCTGCGCACCCTGTCGCAGATCAGCCGCGCCATGCAGGCCGAGCTGGGTGCGGTGCACGCCGTCAACAAGCGGCTGCTGGCGGCACAGGCGCGCAAGGACGCCTGAGGCGGCCCGCAAGCCGGCGGCCTGCGCGGCCCCGGCACTTCCCCGTCATGCCCAGCGGCAGTGCGCACGACGCACCGTCACCGCCCATGCCTTGTCCAAAATGGAGTGAACACTCCATTAAGTGAAGAAAACACTTACTCCAGAGCTGGCACGCCGTATGCTGATGTGGGTCAAACATCCCACGGAGTCGACGCACGATGAGCAGCACGCCCTATCCCCGCAACGCCTGGTACCCGCTCGGCTGGGCCCGCGACATCGGCCAGTCGCTGGCCAAGCGGCGCGTGCTGGGCGAGGACCTGGTGGTCTTTCGCACCAGCACCGGCGAGGTGGCCGCGCTGGACGACGCCTGCCCGCACCGCTTGGCGCCGCTGTCGCTGGGCCGGCTGCGCGGCGATTCGGTGGAATGCGGCTACCACGGCCTGGCCTTCGACTGCAGCGGCCGCTGCACGCTCGCGCCCGGCATGCAGCGTGCGCCCGCCAATGCGCAGGTGCGCAGCTATCCCACGGCGACGAGCATGGGCATGGTCTGGGTGTGGATGGGCGACGCGGCCCTGGCCGATGCGGCGCAGGTCTTCCATCTGCCCGAGTACGACGACCCGGCCTACAGCGTGATCGAGGGCGACGCGCTGCCCGTGGCCGCCAACTACCTGAGCCTGGCCGACAACCTGTGCGACCCCACGCACGTGGTCTATGTGCATCCCACCACGCTGGGCAGCACCGGCCGTGAAGAGACGCGCGTGCAGCACCAGCGCGAGGGCCGCAAGGTCGTCACCTGGCGCTGGGTGATCGACGGGCCGCTCATTCCCATCTTCCAGGGCCTGAAGGACTTCGGCGGCAACGTGGACCGCTGGCACTACTACCACTACCACGCGCCCAGCATCGCCGTGATCGACTTCGGCTCCGCCGCCACCGGCACCGGCGCACCCGAGGGCGTGCGCGGCGACTGCATCCAGATGTTCGCCTGCCACTTCATCACGCCGGTGGACGCGCGCAGCTGCGTGCAGCACTGGCTGCTGCTGAAGAACTCGCCCGCCGACGCCGCCACCGACGAGCGCCTGCGCGCCGGCCTGCGCGTGGCCTTCAACGAGGACAAGGCCGTGCTCGAAGCCATCCAGCGCAACGAGGACAAGCCGCGCGAATGGCAGCGCGTGCAGCTCGGCCTGGACGCCTCGGCCATCAAGATGCGCCGCATCGTGCAGGAAATGGTCGAGGCCGAATCGGCCTGACCGGGTGCCGCCCACGCGGCGCCGACGGGTGCTGCGCCGGCCTTCTCCCTTGTTGTCTCCCGTCTCCGTCCCATCACCCCACCCACGAGGACCCGCGATGATCCCCAAGCCCTGGCGCCATGCCCTGACCGTCGGCCTGCTGGCTGTCGTTGCCACCGCGCTGCCTGCCGCCGCGCAGGAGCCGATCCGCATCGGCGAGATCAACAGCTACAAGGCCCTGCCGCAGAACCTGGTGCCCTACCGCAACGGTTGGCTGCTGGCGCAGGAAGAGATCAACGCGGCCGGCGGCGTGCTCGGCGGGCGCAAGCTGGAGACGCTTTTTCGCGACGACAACGCCAACCCCGGCGATGCCGTGCGCATGGCCGAGGAGCTGATCGCCCGCGAGAAGATCGACCTCCTCTCCGGCGTCACGCTGTCGCACGTGGGCGTGGCGCTGGCCGACTTCGCGCGGCAGAAGAAGGTGTTCTTCCTCGCCTCCGGCCCCTTGAGCGACAAGGTGGTGTGGGAGAACGGCAACCGCTATACCTATCGTCTGCGCTCCGGGACCTATGCCCTCGCCACGTCGGTGGTGGCCGAGGCCGCCAAGCTGGGCAAGAAGCGCTGGGCGCTCATCTATCCCAACTACGAGTACGGCCAGGCCGCGACGGCTGCCTTCAAGGAGCAGCTCAAGAAGCTGCAGCCCGACGTGGAGTTCGTGGCCGAGCAGGCGCCGCCGCTGGGCAAGATCGACGCCGGCGCGGTGGTGCAGGCCATCGCCGACGCCAAGCCTGATGCCATCTTCAACGTGATGTTCGGCAGCGACCTCACCAAGCTGGCGCGCGAGGGCAAGACGCGCGGGCTGTTCCAGGGCCGCGAGGTGGTGAGCCTGCTGACCGGCGAGCCCGAGTACCTGGACCCGCTCAAGGACGACGCGCCCGAGGGCTGGATCGTCACCGGCTATCCCTACACCGCCATCGACACGCCCGAGCACCGCGCCTTCTATGCGGCCTACCAGAAGAAGTACGGCGACTACCCGCGCCTGAACGCTGTGGTGGGCTATGCCACCGTGAAGGCCCTGGCGGCCGGCATCCAGAAGGCCGGCGGCACCGACACCGAGAAGCTGATCGCCGCCTTCAAGGGCCTGAACTTCTCCACGCCCTTCGGCCCGGCCACCTTCCGCCCGCAGGACAACCAGTCCACGATGGGCATCTACGTGGGCCGCACGGCGGTCAAGGACGGCAAGGGCGTGATGCCCGCGGGCACCTACATCGACGGCAGCAAGCTGGCGCCGCCGGATGAAGTGATCCGTAAATTACGGAACTGAGGCGCGCCTTGAAACCGGCGCAGCAGTAACGATCAAATGGCCGCGGAGCAGGCCATGCGCGGGCGCCCGAGGAACTGGCTTTGCCAGGCCTCGGGGTGCGCCCCCCTCCCGAGCCGAAGGCGACAGAGAGGGGGGAGCCGCGAAGCGGCATGGGGGGTGTTCACGCCTCAATGCTGCGCAGCACTACCTCGCAGATGTGCGCGCGCCAGGCGCTGCGGCGCGGGCGGCTCATCAGGTCCACGCCCATCCAGGCCGAGCAGGTGTACTGGTTGGAGATGTAGAAGAAGCCGAGCGACATGATGCTCATGAGCACATGCTCGGCCTTCACGTCGCGGCGGAACACGCCCTGGGCCTGGCCGGCCGAGAGGATCTCGGCCACCGTCTCCACCAGCGGGAAGGACGTGCGCCCCACCTGCTGCGACTGGCGGATGTGCCGGCCGCGCAGCAGGTTCTCGTTCATGATCACCCGCACCAGGTCGGGGTTGGCCGCGTAGTGGTCCCAGGCATGCTCGATCAGCTGGCGCATGCCGGCCACCGGGTCGGGCGGCAGCACGAAGTCGCGCTGCGCGCCGATCATCTCGGCATAGAGCTTCTCCAGCACCGCCTGGTAGAGCCGCTCCTTGTTGCCGTAGTAGTAGTACAGCATCCGGTCCACCGTGCCGGCCTGCTTGCTGATGCGCTCGATGCGCGCACCGGCAAAACCGTGCTCGGCGAACTCGGCGACGGCGGCGGCCAGGATGCGGTGCTCGATCTGTTCCTCGGGCACCCGGGCGCTCACGCGCCGTGTGGGGCCGCCCGCGGCGGGCGGCGGGACTGCGTCCGCGGCCGGCGTGGCGCGGCGGCTGCGCGGGGTCTTCTTGGGGGCGGAGGCAGTTGTCTTCTCGGTCACGGTGACCCGGGCCCTGCAGGGCACGTGTGGCAGGCGGGGAAAGATTCTCGCGCAGGCGCCTCGTCAGGCCGCATGCCAGCGCCCCAGCAGCACCGCCGCGGCGCGCACCCGCTGCGTATCGCGGCCCCAGCGGCGGCCTTGGGGCAGGTGCCGCAGCCAGCGCATGCGGCGGGCCGCCTCGGCCACGCGCTCGCGCACGCCGGGCTCGGCCGCATCCATCGCCGCCTGCCAGTGCGTCGCAGCAGCCTGCGGGCTGGCGGCGAGGATCAATGCGCCGGTGGAGTGCAGGTAGCTCAGCCAGTCGCGTGCCTGGCACTGGTCGGTGGGCAGCGTGGCGCCGGGGTCGTCCTCGAAGTCGATGAAGCCGATCTCGCCATCGGGGCACAGCACCATGTTGCGGGCGAAGGCTTGGCTCAGGTACTGGCCGCGGGCATGCACCCGGGCGATGGCCTCCAGGCCCTGGGCCCAGGCGGCCAGCAGCACGGCCGGGCCCTGGGTGGCGGCCTGCTCCAGGCGCTCCATCAGCATGGCGGCGCTGCGGCCGGTGCCGGCCAGGTCGCTGATCAGCAGGCCCTCGGGCTGCTCGGCCAGCACCTGCGGCACGCGCAGGCCGCTCGCGGCCAGGCTGCGCAGGCGCGCCGCCTCGATGGCGATGGCGGCCGTGCCGCCGGGGTTGGGCACGGGCGTCAGCACCTCCAGCCGCAGCGTGCGGGCGATGAGCGACAGCAGCCGGTAGCGCAGCGGGCCATGGCGCGGGCCGGCCTTCTTGAGCCAGACGCGCCGGTCGTCAAGCCGGTGGTCGCCCACGCTGCGTGTCTGGCGCGGCAGCGTCTCGCGCAGGAAGTCGTGGGGGTCGCGCCGGGGCGGGGCCTCGCCGCCGGCGGCGTCGTCGCGGCGGGGGGAGGAGGACGAGGAACGTCGGAAAGAAGGGCGGAGCGCTGCCATGAAAACGGGGATCGGCCGGGCCGGCCGCAGGGCCGCCAGAAGGCGCGCACCGGCGGGCGGCCCGGTGTGCTGCATCATAGGGGGCATTCCCCGAGACCCTTTCTCATGACTTCCGACACTCCCCAGCCGGCCGAAGTCGGCACCGCTGCCGCCCTCGCACCCCTCACGCCCGAAGACTTCGACGCCCTGGACGACGCGCTCGACGCGATGCGCGAGCACGACGAGGACATCCCCCAGTGGGAGTTCTGCGACGGCTTCATGGCCGCACTGGTGTGCACCCGCCGCGTCATCGAGCCCAGCGAATACTGGCCCGCGCTCTTCGGCCCCGACTTCTCCCCGGCCCAGCACATGGAATTCGTCTGGCGCTGGAAGCGCCGCTGGCACGAGATGCAGACCGCCCTCGACGCGGCCGATGTGCAGTCGCTGGACGACGATCGCTGCTTCCAGCCCGAGTGCCTGGACTTGCGCGGCGCCATCGCCGCCCTGCCGCCCGAGGAGCGCGGCGAGGCGCCGGAAGGCGAACTGCCGTCCTTCGCCCAGGTCTGGGCCCTGGGCTTCCTGGCCGCGGTGGAGCACTGGTCCGAGGACTGGGCCGCGCCGCGCGACAAGGAGGTGGCCGAGATGCTGGCCGATGGCCTGGACTGCATCGAGACCCTGGCCCAGGACGACACCCAGCCGCCCGCGCTGTCGATGTACGCCGAGGACGGCCCGCCCACCGTCAGCCAGCAGCGGCTGGACGATTTCGGCGAGGCCATCTGGGCGGTGTACGACCTGCGCCAGCTGTGGCGCAGCCTGGGCCCGCGCGTGCAGGCCGTGCGCCGCGCCGACGAGCCCGGCCGCAACGACCCCTGCCCCTGCGGCAGCGGCAAGAAGTACAAGAAGTGCCACGGTGGTTGAGTCCACCCCCGTTGCTTGCTCACTTCGTGTAGCCGCCTCCCCCCTCAAGGGGGCGCACCCGGCGGCCCGGCGAAGCCGGTTCCGCGGGTGCCCGCGCATGGCCTGCTCCGCGGACGCCGGCTGTGAACGGCAAGTGCAACGACAGTGAAGTGACACCGCAGCAACCGGCAGGGACATTGACGGCCGTCGTTTGACAGCCAGCCCGCGATGCGCAGGATGCGGGCATGGACCTCGAACTTGCCGGCAAACATGTCTTGATCACCGGGGGCAGCAAGGGCATCGGCCTGGCCTGCGCCCGGGGCTTTCTGCAGGAGGGCGCGCGCGTCAGCCTGGTGGCCCGCCACGAGGCGGGGCTGGTCGACGCGGCGCTGGCGCTGGCCGACGCCCGGGCCGACGCGGCGCGCATGGTCGCCACCTTCGCGGCCGACCTGAGCGACCCGCAGGCCGCCATCGCGGTACTGGACCGCATCGAGCAATCGCACGGCCCGGTCGACGTACTGGTCAACTCGGCGGGCGCGGCGCGCCGCACGCCCGCCGACCAGCTGGAGGCCGCCCACTGGCAGGCAGCCATGCAGGCCAAGTACTTCACCTACATCCACATGATGGACCCGCTCATCAAGCGCATGGCCGCGCGCGGCGGCGGGGCCATCGTCAACGTGGTGGGCGCGGGCGGCAAGGTGGCCAGCCCCATCCACCTGCCGGGCGGCTCGGCCAACGCGGCGCTCATGCTCGCCAGCGTGGGCCTGGCCAATGCCTATGCCGGCAAGGGCGTGCGGGTGAACGTGGTGAACCCCGGCCTCACGGCCACAGAACGCCTGCAGGAAGGCCTGAAGGCCCAGGCGGCCCAGCAGGGCATCACGCCCGAGGAGGCGCTGGCCCAGTCCAGTGCCAAACTGCCGCTGGGCCGCATCGCTGAGGCGCGCGAGGTGGCGGACGCGGTGCTCTTTCTAGCTTCGGCGCGGGCCAGCTATGTGACGGGCGCGGTGCTGGCGATGGATGGCGCGGCCACGCCCATCGTGGTGTAGGCCCCGCACGGCGGACGCCGGCTTCTTCCTCCTACAGGCCGTGCATCGTGCGGCGGCCTAGATTGGCGACCCATTCGCCAAGATCACGGAGAAGCCCCCATGCCCGCATCCAGCCCGCGCGTCCTGTGGAAGGGCGCGATCAGCTTCGGCCTCGTCCATATCCCGGTGGCGCTTTACTCGGCCACGCAGGACGGCAGCATCGACTTCGACTGGCTGGACAAGCGCTCCATGGACCACGTGGGCTACAAGCGCATCAACAAGAAGACGGGCAAGGAGATCGCGCGCGAGAACATCGTGCGCGGCGTCCAATGGGAGGACGGCCAGTACGTGGTGCTGACCGACAAGGAGATCGCCGACGCCTACCCGCGCACGCTGCAGACCATCGAGATCGAGCGCTTCGTGCCGGCCGATGGCATTCCCTTCATCCACCTCGACCGGCCCTACTACACGGCGCCCATCCAGCGCGGCGCCAAGGTCTACGCCCTGCTGCGCGAGGCGTTGGTGCGCAGCGGGCGCATCGGCGTGGCGCGCGTGGTGATCCAGACCAAGGAGCACCTCGCGGCGCTGGTGCCCGCCGGGCCGGGCCTGGTGCTCAACCTGCTGCGCTGGGGCGCGGACATCCGCTCCTGGGAAGGCCTGCCGCTGCCCGATGCCGATGCGCGCAAGGCCGGCGTCAACGACCGCGAGCTGAAGATGGCCGAGCAGCTGATCGAGGACATGTCGGGCGAATGGAAGGCCGACGAGTACGAGGACCGCTTCCGCGACCGCATCATGGCGCTGGTCGAGCGCAAGGCCGAGGCCGGCCAGGCGCAGGACGTCGCCAAGCTGGAGCCTCAGGAGCAGGCAAGCTCCGGCGCCAAGATCCTGGACCTGACCGAACTGCTGCAGCGCAGCCTGCGAGGCGGCAAGGGCCGAGCGGCCGCCAAGGACGATGAAGACGAAGAGGCGGACGAGGGCGAGGACGACGGCCCGGCGCGAACCAAGGGCGGTGCCGGCAAGCGCCCCGCAGCCAAGGCGCCAGCCAAGAAGGCCGCCGCCAAATCCGCGTCGGCCCGCAAGGCGGCACCGCGCCGGAAGGCGGCATGACCGTCGCCCGCAAGACGGCCCGCAAGGCGTCCAGCAAGGCGACGCGGACCCCGACCCGCAGGACTTCTGCCCCCAGGGCTGGCGATGCGCCGTCTGCGGGCACCGATGCCGCCCAGGCCCTGGCCGACTACCACCGCAAGCGCGACTTCCAGCGCACGCCCGAGCCGCGCCATGGCGGCGCGCCAGGCGTCGAAGCGCTCGCCTTCGTGGTGCAGAAGCACGACGCCACCCGGCTGCACTACGACTTCCGCCTGGAGCTGGACGGCACGCTCAAGAGCTGGGCCGTGCCCAAGGGCCCCTGCCTCGATCCCGCCGTCAAGCGCATGGCGGTGGAGGTGGAGGACCACCCCATCGCCTACGGCGACTTCGAGGGCCGCATCCCCGAGGGTCAGTACGGCGCCGGCACGGTGATCGTGTGGGACCGCGGCACCTGGGTGCCCGAGGGCGACGCACGCGCCGGCCTGCGCGCCGGCAAGCTCAGCTTCACGCTGCAGGGCCACAAGCTGCAGGGCCGCTGGACGCTGGTGCGCATGCACGGCAGGGACGAGAAGAAGCCCAGCTGGCTGATCATCAAGGACGAGGACGCCGCCGCCCGGCCACTGGCCGATTACGACGTGACCGAGGCCGAGCCGGACAGCGTGCGTCACATCGGCCAGCCCGAGGCCGACACCGCCGACGCGCCGGCAGAACCCGATCCCCCGGCCGCCAGCGAGCCTGCAGTCCGCGGCCGGAGCAAAGCCGCGACCCAACGCCCCGACGGCGCAGCCCGGAAGGGAAAGCCGAAGGGCGCCGAAAACGCTTCCCTCCCGGGCGTGGCCGCCGCGCTGCCCGACACCCTTGCCCCCCAGCTCGCCGTGCTGGCCGACGGCCCGCCGCCCGAGCCTGCGCAATGGGCCTGGGAGCTCAAGTTCGACGGCTACCGCCTGCTCACCCGAATCGACGGCCGCGGGCGCGTGCGCTGCTTCACCCGCAACGGCCACGACTGGACCGATCGCCTGCCCGAGCTGGCGCGAGCCCTGGCGAAACTGCCCGTGCGCAATGCTTGGCTCGACGGCGAGATCGGGGTGCTGGGTGCCAACGACGCGCCGGACTTCCAGGCCCTGCAGAACGCCTTCGACCTGCAGGCCACGGCGCCCATCGTCTACTGGCTGTTCGACGCGCCCTTCGTGGGTGGCCGCGACCTGCGGGACGAGCCACTCTCGTTGCGGCGCGAGGCCCTGCGCGCCATCTTCGACGCCGGCGAGCTGCCGCCGTCGCTGCGCTTCAGCGAGGCCTTCGACGCCGCGCCGCGCGACCTTCTGGCCTCCGCAGCCGGGCTGGGCTTCGAGGGCGTCGTCGGCAAGCGGCTGGACAGCCCCTATCTCAGCGGCCGCTCGCCGGCATGGATCAAGCTCAAGCACCAGTTGCGGCAGGAGTTCGTCATCGGCGGCTACACCGCGCCGCGCGGCAGCCGCAGCGGCTTCGGCGCGTTGCTGCTGGGCGTGTACGACGAGCAAGGCGAGTTGAAGCACGCCGGCAATGTCGGCACCGGCTTCGACCAGCGGCGCCTGGCCGAGATGCATGCCCAGCTGCAGGCGCTCGAGCAGGACGATTGCCCCTTCACGCCGCGGCCGGCGGGCGAGAAGGCGCAATGGGTGCGGCCCGAGCTGGTCGCGGAAGTGGCCTTTGGCCAGTGGACGCGAGAGGGCAAGGTGCGGCAGGCCGTATTCCAGGGCCTGCGCAGCGACAAGCCCGCGCGGCAGATCGTTCGGGAGCACGCCATGGATTCATCGACCGCCGCCCATGCTGCAGGCAGGCAGCGCGGCCGCAAGCCCGCCACCCCATCGAAGGAGTCCCACGACGACGCGCTGCCTGGCGATCTGCGCGTGACCCATGCCGACCGCGTGATCGACCGCGCCAGCGGCGCCACCAAGGGCGAGGTCATCGCCTATTACGCCCAGGTCGCGCCGCTGATGCTGCCGCACCTGCGCGGACGGCCCGTCTCGCTGGTGCGCGCGCCCGACGGCGTGGGCGGCGAGCTGTTCTTCCAGAAGCACGTGCAGAACGCGCCGCTGCCCGGCGTGCGCCTGCTCGACCCCGCGCTGGACCCCGGCCACGAGCCGCTGCTGCAGATCGACAGTGCCAAGGGCCTGCTCTCGGCGGCGCAGATGAACACGCTCGAATTCCACACCTGGAACGGCCATTCGCGCGGGCTGGACAAGCCCGACCGCATGACCTTCGACCTGGACCCGGGTGAAGGCGTGGCCTGGGCCCATGTGCAGGAAGGGGCGCTGCTCATGCGCACGCTGCTCGATGAGTTGGGCCTGCAGGCGCTGCTCAAGACCAGCGGCGGCAAGGGCCTGCACGTGGTGGTGCCGATCCGCCGCCAGCACGGCTGGGACACGGTCAAGGACTTCTCGCGCGCCGTCGTGCAGCACCTGGCCCGCACGCTGCCCGAGCGCTTCGTGGCCAAGAGCGGGCCGAAGAACCGCGTGGGCCGGATCTTTGTCGACTACCTGCGCAACGGCTTTGGCGCCACCACGGTGAGTGCTTGGTCGGTGCGGTCGCGGCCTGGGTTGGGCGTGTCCGTGCCGGTGGCGTGGGACGAGTTGCCCAACCTCACCAGCGGCGCGCACTGGACGCTCGCCAGCATCGGCGAGCGGCTGGCGACCGGCAACACCCCGTGGGACGAGGCCGGCGTGCCCAGCCAGGGCTTGGCACGCGCGATGCAGGTGCTGGGCTTCAGCCCCTGACTTCTTCGGTGATCACATCGAAGCGGTTCAGCTGGTGCTGGCCGAACACCATGGTGATCGGCACATCGGCCGCGTCGCGGCCGCGGGCGATCACCACGCGGCCGATGCGCGGCACGTTGTGGCGGGCGTCGAAGGTGTGCCAGCGTCCGCCCAGGTAGACCTCGAACCAGGCGCTGAAATCCATGGGGTAGGGTGCGATCGGCACGCCGATGTCGCCCAGGTAGCCGGTGACATAGCGCGCCGGGATGTTCATGCACCGGCACAGCGCCACGGCCAGGTGCGCATAGTCGCGGCACACGCCCACGCCTTCGCGGTAGCCGCCCAGGGCGGTGCGGCCGGCATTGGCGCAGCCGTAATCGAAGCGGATGTGCCCGTGCACCCAGTCGCAGATGGCCTGCACCCGTCCCCAGCCCAGGGGCGCGTTGCCGAACTGGCGCCAGGCGAAGGCCAGCAGTTCGCTGTCGACCTCGCAGTAGCGACTGGGCAGCAGGAAGGTCAGGGCATCGGTGGGCAGTTCCTCCACCGGGTGCTGGATGGCGTACCAGTCCTGCGGGTCGGGCAGCCCGCTGTCGTGGATGGTGGCCTGGCCGTGCAGGCGCAGGCGCTGGGGGCCGGCCGGCACCCGCACGCGCGCGCACCGGTTGCCGAAGCCGTCGGTGTAGTGGTCGGTCCAGAAGGGCGGATCCGCCACGGGATGCTCGGGCGCGAGCAGGTCGTGGGCACGATCGGGATGCACCTGGAGCAGGTAGACCACGGCCGTGGGGCCGGTCAGGGCCAGTTCGATGTCGTAGCCGATGCGGATGAGCATGAGAAAGAAGCCGGGCCTTCGTCCGGAGTGGACTGTCGCGGAGCGGGTGCGCGAGCGTAGGGCGGCATGCACCCTTCGTGCCACAGGCCTTCCCGACGGGCCGTGTAGGCGTGCGCCGCGCGTCGGCCATGTCCTACCTGGGCGGGCTCGGCACTCCCACAGTGCCCGTCGTGCGGTCACTACGCCTGCCGCCACAGCCTGCACCTACGCTTTGTCACATTCGCAGCGCTCCCGTCATGGTCCTTACATCGATCGACGGCCCGCCGCTGACCCATCCCTCTTTCCTTCCGAAGCAGGTTTCCCATGGAAATGACCTCTGCCCTCGTCAGCGCCCTCAACAGTGCCTGGCTGGACGAATTCCTGGTCTGGGGCGTCGCCGGCATGACGGCCGTCATCGCCCTGGTCGCCCTGGTCAACGCCGTCGACGTCTTCCTCGACAACGAACCCGGCTGAACGGGCTCATTCCTTTCACACCCATCCAATGCCCACCAAGAGCAAGTCCCCCGCGCCGCGTCGCGGCCGCAGTGCCGAGACCCCCAGCGCCAAGATCGAGCAATTGGCCGCCTCCACGGCTGAGCTGCCGCTGCCGCACCTGAGCACCAACCAGGGCACGCGGATCGCGGACAACCACAATTCGCTGAAGGCGGGCGTGCGCGGCCCGACGCTGCTCGAAGACTTCATCCTGCGCGAGAAGATCACGCACTTCGACCACGAGCGCATTCCCGAGCGCGTGGTGCATGCGCGCGGCAGTGCGGCGCACGGCTACTTCCAGGTCTACAAGTCGATGTCGCAGTTCACGCGCGCCGGCCTGCTGAACGACCCGTCGCTGAAGACGCCGGTGTTCGTGCGCTTCTCCACCGTGGCGGGCGGCTCCAGTTCGGCCGACACGGTGCGCGACGTGCGCGGCTTCTCGGTCAAGTTCTACACGCAGGAAGGCATCTGGGACCTGGTGGGCAACAACATCCCGGTGTTCTTCATCCAGGACGCGATGAAGTTCCCGGACCTGGTCCATGCCGTCAAGCAGGAGCCGCACCACGGCATGCCGCAGGCGGCCAGTGCGCACGACACCTTCTGGGACTTCGCTTCGCTGATGCCCGAGACGACTCACATGCTGATGTGGGCCATGAGCGACCGCGCCATCCCGCGCAGCCTGCGCATGATGCAGGGCTTCGGCGTGCACACCTTCCGCCTGGTCAACAGCCGGGGCGATGCGCACTTCGTCAAGTTCCACTGGAAGCCCAAGCTGGGCAGCCATGCGCTGGTCTGGGACGAGGCGCAAAAGATCGCCGGCAAGGACCCGGACTTCCACCGCCGCGACCTGTGGGAATCGATCGAGAACGGCGACTTCCCGGAGTGGGAGCTCGGCATGCAGCTGATTCCGCAGGACAAGGAGCATTCGCTCGGCTTCGACCTGCTGGACCCCACCAAGCTGATCCCCGAAGAGATGGTGCCGGTCACGCCCGTGGGCAAGCTGGTGCTCAACCGCAATCCCGACAACTTCTTTGCCGAGACCGAGCAGGTCGCGTTCCACCCGGGCCATGTGGTGCCGGGCATCGACTTCAGCAACGACCCGCTGCTGCAGGGCCGGTTGTTCAGCTACACGGACACGCAGCTGTCGCGCCTGGGCGGGCCCAACTTCCACGAGCTGCCGATCAACCGCGGCGTGTGCCCCTTCCACAACTTCCAGCGCGACGGCATGCATCGCCAGACCATCTCGCGCGGTCAGGTGGCGTACGAGCCCAACTCGCTGGGCAACGGCTCGGAGTTCCGCGTCGACGGCGACAGCGAGGGCTTCCAGACCTATCCCGAGACGGTTGAGTCGCCCAAGGTGCGCCGCCGCAGCGAGAGCTTCGACGATCACTTCACGCAGGCGCGCCTGTTCTTCAACAGCCAGACGGCCGTGGAGAAGGAGCACATCATTGCGGCCTTCCGCTTCGAGCTGTCGAAGGTCGAGGTGCCTGCGGTGCGCCAACGCATGGTGGACAACCTGGCGCATGTGGACGAGAAGCTCGCCCGCCGCGTGGCCGAGCCGCTGGGCATCGAGTCGCCCGACGCCAAGGCCGCCGCAGGCCAGGCGGGCTACCGCGAGGCGCGCATCAACCTGCCCATCGAGGAGTCGCCCGCGCTGAGCATGATCGGCACCGGCGACGGCAGCATCAAGACGCGCAAGATCGCGATCCTGGTGAGCGATGGCGTCGATTCGGCGTCGCTCAAGCCGATCCGCGAAGCCCTGGAGTCGGCCGGTGCGATGTGCAAGGTCGTGGGTCCGCGTCTGGGCAGCGTGACGAGCGCATCGAAGCGTCAGGTCGAGGTGGATGCCACCTTCACCAACATGCCGTCGGTGATGTTCGACGCGGTGCTGGTGCCGGCGGGTGCCGAGAACGCCAAGACGCTGATGGCCAACGGCGAGGCGCAGCACTTCGTGCTGGAAGCCTTCAAGCACCTCAAGTCCATCTGCGTGGTGGGCGAGGGGGCGCAGCTGCTGGCCTCGGTCGGCGTGGAAGAAGGCAAGACCGACGCGCCTGCCGGCGTGGTGGTGGCCGCGACGCCGGCCCAGCAGCTGGGCGAGAACGAAGAGGCGCAAGGCATCGCACAGACCTTCGTGGCCGCGATCGCCAAGCACCGGCACTGGGATCGGGCAGGGGTCGAGGCGGTGCCGGCCTGAGCCTGGTCCTCTCTGGTCTTTCGCTGAAAAGAGCCGACGCGGTGATGCCGTGTCGGCTCTTTTTGCTTTTGCGTCGGGTGGTGGTTGGTGGTTCTTGGCCTGTGGTCTGTGGTCCGGCCCTGGCGCCGGTGAGGGCGTGTCGGCGCTTCTAGTGGGGCGGTCGGCGCTGCGCGCCGACTTCCCTCCGGTGCTCGGACGGACGGGCCGCGGCAGAACTCGCTACGCGCTTCGCGCTGCGCTCAAACAACTGCCGCGAGTCAGTTTACGAAGCGGGCCTGTCCTTCGGCAGGCCCGCAGCCCGTCCGCCCTGCGCTCCTCGGCGCCCCACAGGCGCGCCGCCACGCCCTCACCGGCACCAGGGCCTGCGGGAGGGTTGATCGGCCGGCATGGGTGCTGCGCCGACGCTCGAGACCATTGCTTCGTCGGTGCGTTCAATCCAGCACTGGCCTCCCCAGTGAACCACCACCGTGTCCCGCGCGTCGGGGCCGGGGCCTGGGGGCCGCGGGCGATTTCTGAAAAAGTATGAGCCCGCGGCCCCCAGGCCCCGGCCCCGGCGCGCGTACCCCGGACTTCTCGCCCGCACCCGCCCCCAACAAACAGCAGCACCGGCAGCGCGAGACAAGCTGGAAGCCCAGCCGTCGCCTCAATCCAGATACGACCGCACCTTCACCGGCAGCACCGGCGCCTCCCACCGGTAGTCGTCTGCCAGCACGTCGCGCCCCGCTACCTGGCCCTTCCATTGCAGCGCCAGCAGGTCCGAGACTGTCCAGCCGAGCCAGTCCGCGCGGAAGGGGCGTTCGGCCACCGATGGTGCATCGGCCGGCACCTGGTTGCGCCACACGATGGCCGGGATGCGGTACCCGGAGGCCGTGCTGGGGCTGTGGCCCACATGGTCACTGCCATGCCCCACCTCCTGGCCGTGGTCCGAGACGTAGACCCAGGCCCGGTACTCGGCCAGGCGGCCCACGGTGCGCGTGAGCTGCAGCGTCTCGGCCACCACGAAGTCGTGGTACAGCAGGGCGTTGTCGTAGTCCTGTCGGAAGCGCCGTACCCACGCGGGCCGGGCCTTGGCGATCAGCTCCGACTCCACGGCGTCCACCGCGTCGTCGAAGGGGTTCTCCTGCGTGCCGGGAAAGCGCAACCGGTAGTGCGGATGGGCGCCCAGCAGGTGCACCACGATGAGCTTGCGCTCGGCCGGGTCTTCCAGCGCCTCCTGCACGCAGTCGAGCAGTTCGCCATCGAGCGAGGCACTGGCGCGGCCCGGCACGCGGTTGACGATCTCGACCTCGTCGGCAAGGCGCGCATGCTGCTGCTCGATGGCCACGTCGTCGTGGTTGCTCATCCACCAGACCTTGTAGCCGGCCGCGCGCGCCAGCGGCAGCAGGTGCTGCGCGTCGGCGGCCGTGGGCTGGCCGAATCGCATCATGTTGGCCATGGCCGGCAGCGTGCTCGCGTCCACCGACCAGGCATGGCGCAGCACCGTCATCTGCTGCGGTTCGCGCCGCTGGGCGGCCGCCAGGCGCGGCGTGGTGTTGCGGCCGTAGCCGTACAGGCCCAGGTTGTCGCGGTTGATGCTGTCGGTGATGACCAGCACCACCGTCGACGGCCCTGCGCGCGTCACCTGGGGCGCCGCGGCATGGGCATGCTGCAGGGCGGCGTCGCGCATGCGCTGCTGGTCGGCCCAGGCGGTGCGCAGGTCGCCCGCATCGTCGACCCACTGCGTCCAGAAGACCACCGGATGCAGCCGCCGCCAGGGCTTGCTGGCATGGGCCAGCGCGCCGAAGGCGAAGGCCACCACCAGCAGCGCCAGCCAGGCGCGGCGGGGCGCGACCTCGACCCGCGTGGCTGCTGCGCCGCCATCTGCGGCGTCGTTTGCCGCTCCGGCGGCTGCGGCGCTCCTGCGGCGCAGTCCATGGGCCGTCAGCCGCCACACCGCATAGCCGGCCGCTCCCAGCACCGCGCACCACAGCGCGGCGGTGCGCCAGTGCATCTGCAGGTACTCGCCGCTCTCCCGCGCATTGGTGTTGGCCAGCGCCCCCAGCACCACGGCGCCGTCGGGCGCGGACTGGTAGGTGTCTAGCAGATAGGCTCGCACCACGCCGTCGGCCGCGAAGGCCATCACCGCCGCCAATACCGCCACGCGCCGGGCGCGGTGCACCGCCACGCTGCGCACCGGCCAGGCCATCCAGGCCAGCGCGGGCAGCAGCAGCACCAGCATCTGCGCCACGCGGCGCCCGTCGTGGCCCAGCACCACGAAGCCGGTGGCGATGGCGGCCAGGGCCAGCAGCGGCCAGGCCTTGGGGCGGCGCAGTGCAGGCTTCACACTTTGCCGGTCATGTGCTCGGGAATCACCCACTGATCGAACTGCTCGCCCGTCAGGTGCCCCGAGGCGATGGCCGCCTCGCGCAGGCTGGTGCCTTCCTTGTGCGCCTTCTTGGCGATGTAGGCCGCCTTGTCGTAGCCGATGTGCGTGTTCAGCGCGGTCACCAGCATCAGCGAGCGGCTCACCAGTTCGGCGATGCGGTCGCGGTTGGGCTCGATGCCCACGGCGCAGTGGTCGTTGAAGCTCACGATGCCGTCGGCCAGCAGGCGCACGCTCTGCAGGAAGTTGTGGGCCACCATGGGGCGGAACACGTTCAGCTCGAAGTTGCCCGACATGCCGCCGATGTTGATGGCCACGTCGTTGCCCATCACCTGCGCGGCCAGCATGGTCACGGCCTCGCTCTGGGTCGGGTTGACCTTGCCGGGCATGATCGACGAGCCGGGCTCGTTCTCGGGAATGCTCAGCTCGCCGATGCCGCTGCGCGGGCCGCTCGCCAGCCAGCGCACGTCATTGGCGATCTTGTTCATGCTGGCGGCCAGGGTCTTGAGCGCGCCGTGCGCATGCACGAAGGCGTCGCAGGCGGCCATCACCTCGAACTTGCTCGGCGCGGTGACGAAGGGCAGGCCGGTCAGGCGGGCCAGTTCGGCGGCGACGCCTTCGGCATAGCCCTTGGGCGCGTTCAGGCCGGTGCCCACCGCGGTGCCGCCCAGGGCCAGCTCGCACAGGTGGGGCAGGGCGGCGCGCACGTGGCGCTCGTTCTGGTCCAGCTGCGCGACCCAGCCCGAGACCTCCTGGCCCAGCGTCAGGGGCGTGGCGTCCTGCAGGTGGGTGCGGCCGATCTTCACGATGTCCATGAAGTCCTCGGACTTCTTCGCCAGCGTGGCGCGCAGCTTGGCGATGGCCGGCAGCAGCTTGTGCGTGAGCGCCTGCACGGCCGCCACGTGCATGGCGGTGGGAAAGACGTCGTTGCTCGACTGGCTGCGGTTGACGTCGTCGTTGGGGTGCACCAGGCGGCCTTCGCCACGCTGGCCGCCGAGCAGCTCGCTCGCGCGGTTGGCCAGCACCTCGTTGACGTTCATGTTGGTCTGCGTGCCCGAGCCGGTCTGCCACACGACGAGCGGGAATTCGTTGGGATGCTTGCCGGCCAGCACCTCGTCGGCGGCGGCGACGATGGCATCGGTCTTCTTCGCGTCCTGCAGGCCCAGCTGCTGGTTGACCACGGCCGAGGCCCGCTTCACCAGGGCCAGCGCCTGGATGATCTCCAGCGGCTGGCGCTCGCCCGAGATGTCGAAGTTCTGCAGCGAGCGCTGCGTCTGTGCGCCCCACAGGTGGTCGGCAGGGACCTCGATGGGACCGAAGGTGTCTTTCTCGATGCGGGTGGTGGTGCTCATGGCGCGAGTGTCGGAGGGGTGGAAGGAAAGTCCGGCAGTATCCCCGCGATGAGAAAAATTCTCACTGGCGTGGGTTTGGCCCGGCGGCGGCTCGCAGCCTTCCTGCCCACAGCAGACCGGCCAGCGCCACGCCGAACACCCCGGCCAGCCTGCCCAGCCAGGGCAGCACGTCCGCCAGTGGCGCGCCCATCTGGTTGAGCCGCAGCGACGCCTGGATGCCCGCCGTGCTCGGCAGCCAGCCGCCCAGCCATTGCAGCGGCACCGGCAATGCCTCGCTGGGCCAAGAGAAGCCCGAGAGGAAGGCCAGCGGCAGCGAGGTGAACAGGATCACCTGCAGCGCGCGCTCGCGGTCGCGCAGCCAGCAGCCCAGCAGCAGGCCCAGCGCGCAGACCGTTGGCACGTAGAAGGCCAGCAGCAGTGCGGCCGCCGGCGGGTTGCCGCCGCGCGGATAGTCCTGCAGCACGAAGATCCAGCCGAAGAAGAACAGTCCCGTCATGAGCCCGAAGCCCGACAGCGCCGCCAGTCGCCCCAGCCAGGCCGCGGGCCGGGCGCGCAGCTGGTCGGCCTCGGCCCAGGTGCCGGCCAGCATGGCGCAGCCCATCAGCAGCGTCTGGTGCAGGATCAGCAGCGCCACCGCCGGCACCACATAGCTGCCGTAGCCCTCGGTCGGGTTGAAGAGCGGCACCAGCTGCGTGTTGAGCGGACTGCGGCTGGCCCGGGCCTGCGGCGCGCTCTGGCCGGCGGCCTGCAGGCGGCGGATCTCGACGCCGGCCGATACCGTGCCCACCGCTTCCGAGAAGCCATAGAGCACCGACTTGTTGAGCAGCGCATAGGCGCCGTTGCCCTCGATGGTCACGCCCGCCGCCGCGCCGCGCACCACGTCGCGCTTGAGGTCGCGCGGCAGCAGGGCGTAGCCCTCGATCTCGCCACGCCACAGCGCCTGCCGCGCGGCCTGCTCGTCGCCGGTCACCAGCCGCACGTCGATGCGCGGGCTGGCCTGCGCAAAGCGGACGATCTGGCGCGAGAGGTTGCTGCCGTCCTGGTCCACCACCGCGACGGGCACGCGCGTGACGGCCTCGGTGCCGTAGGGCCAGGGATAGAAGAAGCCGTAGATCACCGGCGCGAGCAGCAGGATCAGCAGCACGCCGGGGTCGCGCAGCACGGCCAGGGCCGTGGCGCGCCACGCGTCGGCAAAGCGCTGCCGGGTGCGGTCGGCGACGGGTGCGTTCTCGTTCGTCATCAGCGCTTGCCCCAGCTCTCAGGCGCCGTCGCCGCGCGGCCGACCAGGCCGGCGCTGGCGGCCAGCAGGGCCAGCGCGGCCACCGCCATCCACAGCGGCGTGGCCATCGAATAGGCCAGCGGCGCGCCCATCTGCAGCTGCTCGATCTGCACGCGGGCGTAATGCGTGTACGGCAGCGCCAGCGCCCACGCGCGGGCCGCGGCGGGCATGGCCACCAAGGGAAAGCCTACGCCACCGAAGGCGAAGGCCGGCGCGGTGATGAAGCCCGTGCCCGAGAGCGCCGTGCGCAGCGAGCGTGTGAGCGCGGCCAGGAAGGCCCCCATCGCCACCGACAGCCCCAGGAAGAGCACCAGCGCCACGCCCACCCACACCAGCGAGCCGGCCGGGTGCCAGCCCCGCCCGAGCGTGAGGCCCAGCAGCGCCAGCAGCCCGACCGTCGACAGCGACAGCCACGGCAGCAGCAGCTTGCCGGCCAGCGCCGCGGCCGCTTCGCCCCAGTTCGCGCCGGCCGCCGTGCCCGCATTCGCACCCACACCCGGCGCCAGCCATTCGCCCAGGCTGCGGTCGCGCAGCTCGCGGCCCAGGGTCCAGGCGCCGGCGGTCATGGCAAAGATGTGCAGCAGCGCCGGGATCAGCGCCGCGCCCAGGAACTGCTCGTAGTTGCTCGACGTATTGAACAGCGCCACCGTGTTGGCCCGCACCGGGTCCAGGTGCGCCCGCGCCGCCGGGGCCGACTCGCCGCGCTTGGCGCGCGCCGTCAGCTCGATGCCGGCCGACACCGTGCCCACGGCCGTGCGCACGTCGCGCTGGATCAGGCTCGAATGGGTGCCACGCTGCGCGTTGTGCAGCAGCACCACCTGGCCGGCGCGGCCCTGCTTGAGGTCGCGCGAGAGTTCGCGCGGCAGCCACACCGCCGCATGCACGCGGCCGGCCACCAGGGCGCGGTCCATCTCGGCGGCATCGGCATAGCGCTCGGCCACCTGCAGGCCCGGCGAGGCTTCCAGGAAGCGCTCGATCTGGCGCGAGATGGCCGAATGGTCCTCGTCCAGCACGCCGATGGACAGCCGGTTCGGAAGCCCGGCCGAGAAGATCCACCACATCAGCGCGGCGGCCAGCGCCGGCACCCAGCTCACCATGGCCAGCTCCCAGGGCTGGCCCACCAGGCGCCGGGCCTCGCGGCGCAGGCTGCGGGCGAAGGGGTTCATCGGCTCAGGCACCGTGCGCGGACGCGGCAACATCGGGCAGGCGGCGCAGACGCATGGCGGCCACGTCTCAGTCGACCAGCACGCTCATGCCCGGCCGCGCGCCGGCAATGGGCTGCAGCGGCCTGGCGCGGACCTCGAAGGTGCGCACGTCGAAGCCCGCACCGGCGCGCGTGGCACGCCAGGTCGCGAAGTCGGGCAGCGGCGCGCTGTACGTCACCTTGAAGCGGGCCGTGGCCGCCTGCGGGCCCAGCGCGGGCAGGCGGGCGTCGAACTCCTGGCCCACGGCAAAGCGCGACAGCCGGTCCTCGCGCACGTTCAGCACCACCCACTGGTCGGCCAGGTCGACTACGGTGACGGCGGCCACGCCCTGCGGCACCAGCTCGCCGGCACGGGCCAGCACCTTGGCCACCTCGCCGGCGACCGGGCTGCGCAGCTCGGTCTCGGCCTTGGCGGCCTGGGCCTCGGCCACCACGCCGGCCACCTGCCGGGCCTGGGCCTCGGCGGCGGCCTTGTCCTCGCCGCGGGCACCCTGGCGGGCCAGGTCGTACTGCGCGCGGGCGGCAATGGCGGCATCGCGCGAGGCCTTCCAGTTGGCCTCGGCCTCGTCGCGCTTTTGCGCCGGCACCAGGCCGTCGCGCGCGAGGCCGTCCACGCGGTCGAAGGACTTGCGGGCCAGCTCGGCGCCCGTCTCGGCGCGCTGCCACTGCATGCGGGCCATCTCGATCTCCTGCGGGCGGGCGCCGTTCTCGGCCTTCTTCGCCACCGCCTCCGCCGCTTGCTGGGCGGCCGTGGCCTGGGCCAGCTTGGCATCGACCTCGGGCGAGGCCATGCGCAGGATCGGCGCGCCGGCCTCGATGCTTTCGCCCTCGCGCACCATGACCTCGGCGATGCGGCCGGGGATCTTGGCGGCGATGTCGGTCTCCTTCGCCTCCATCTGGCCCTGGAACACCTCGGGTGCCGGCCGGCTGGCGCGCCAGAACCCCCAGCCGATCAGGCCGACGACGACGAGGCCGGCCACGATGGCCAGCAGGGGCAGGGTCTTGCGACGTTGGGTCATGGTCATTCGATCCTCACATCGGCGCGGGCGATGTAGTCGTTGAAGCGCTCGGAGATGCCGGCGCTCTGCAGCAGGCGGGCCAGGGCCTGCACATAGTCGTTGGCGGCCTGGGCGCGTTCGGTCTGCACCTTGGCCAGGTTGGTCTCGGCGTCGATCAGGTCCTGCGTGGTGCTGGTGCCTTCGCGCAGGCCGGCGCTGCGCAGGCGCACCACCTCCTGCGCCAGGTCGATGCCGGCCTGCATCGACGCGAACTGCCGGCGCGCGTTCTCCAGCGCGCGCCAGTTGCGCTCCACCAGCAGCGAGATGTCGCTGCGCGCCTGCGCATCGGTGCGCTCGGCCTGCTCCACCTGCTTCAGGCTGGCGGCGGCCAGCTGGTCGCGGTCGACGCTGTCGTAGAGCGTCCAGTACACGCCCACGCCGGCCACCCAGCTCGCCTCGTCGCGGCGCTTGATGTCGCGCGTGCCGAAGGCCAGCACCTGCGGGCGGCGCAACGCTTCCTCGCCGGCATGCAGCTCCTCGGCCTGCAGCTTCTTGGCCGCGACCTTGGCCAGGCCCGGGTGGTGCAGCTGCGCCGCATCGAGGAAATAGCCCAGCGGCTCCACCGGCTGGCTGAGGACGAAGAGCGGCGTGCGCGGCAGCACCGGCTGGTCGGCACGCACGGTGCGGGCGAGCGCGACGGCGGCCAGCTCGGCATCGTCCTTCGCCTTCTCGGCATTGCGGCGCGCCTCCTCGTAGGCGCTGCGGGCCTGCAGCCGCTCCACGCGCGAGATGACGCCGGCTGCCAGCATCTTCTGCGCCGCTTCGTCGTGGCCGGCGATGGTGCGCTCGGCCTGGGCGCGCAGCGTGGCGGCGCGCTGCGCGAGCTGCGCGCCGAAGTAGCGCTCGACCAGCGTCTGGTCCACCTCGCCGCCGGTCTGGTCGGCGTCGGCGCGGGCCTCGCGCGTCTGGGCACCGGCAAAGCCGCGCACCGCGTCGGTGGCGCCGCCGGTGTAGAGCGGCCAGATGGCCGACACCGACGACGTGAAGCCATGGCCGTCGCGCTGCAGCGTGTAGCTGTCGGGCAGCCGCACCGGCAGGCGGGCCAGGCTGCTCTGCAGGCTGGCGGGCAGCAACTGGCCGATCTGCGTGAGGCCCGAATCGAAGGAAGACAGGTCGACCTTCAGCCGCGCGTCGTAGGCATAGCCCACGCCCGTCACGCTGACCACCGGACCGCCCAGGTGGCGCAGCGCCTCGGCGCGCAGCGACTTGGACTCGACACCGGCACGCGCGGCGGCCAGCTTGTCCGAGCGCTCCAGCATGCGCAGGCGCGCGGCCTCGAAGCTCAGCGCCAGGCCGTCGGGTTGTTGCGCCTGTGCATGCGCCGCCGAAGCGGCCAGGCCCGCGGCCAGCGCGAAGGCCGCAAGCGGGAAGAGGCGTCGCAGGTGGGTCATGGCGTGAAGGTCATTTCTGGCGGGCGACGAAAGCATCCAGCTCCTGCTGGAGGATGAGCGGAAAGGCTGCCTGCACCGCCCCCGTGGCCAGCGGGCCGGCCTGCTGCAGCAGCGCGGATGCGCGCTCGGGCTGGGCCAGCACCGCATCGACCAGCGTGCGCAGCCAGCGCCGCGCCACGCTGCGCAGGGTGCGCACCAGCGCCTCCTGCATGTCGATGGCCTGCTCGGGGGCGAGGCCCAGCGCGGCCAGCTGCTCGGCGATGCGGGCCAGGGCCGGACTCAGGTGCTGCACGCTGCCGTCGGGCAGTCGGCGCGCGAGGCCGGCGCGCAGGGCGCGGTCGAGCAGGGCGGGCGTCATGCGGCCCTGCCACTTCGCCTTGACCTGTTCGGCCGGCACCACCAGCGGCGCCTCGGCCGCGAAGAGGTTGTCCGAGATGGACTGCGCCACCGCCGCCAGGCTGCGCCAGGAGCTGGCCGGCGCCTGCTCGAACACGCGGCGGATGGCCTCGATGCCGAAGCCCTGCTCGCGCAGCGCGCGGATCAGCTCGAGCCGCTGCGCATGCTCCTCGCCATAGAGCCCCAGCCGCCCGCGCAGCCGTGGCGGCGGCAGCAGGCCGGCCGTGGTGTAGGCGCGGATGTTGCGCACCGTCACGCCCGAGCCCGAAGCCAGGGCCTCGATGGTGCGTGCGTCGGTGTCGGTCGGGTCGGTGGGCATGGGGGCGTGACGTGTCGTTTTCTATGTTACATGCCTCATGTCAAATAACAAAGCAGCAACGCCGCCGGTCTGCATGGCGCTGCCAGCGCCTGCTGTACGCGCGGTGCCGGCGTGCAGATCAGCCGACGCGGCCGGCCCGGGCGCGCAGCCGCGCCGCATCCAGGATCTCCACCGTGCCGCGCCCCGGCCGTACGATGCCCTGATGCGCCAGGCCCTGCAGCACCTGGTTCACCGTTTGGCGCGACAGGGCCAGCATCGAGGCCAGCTGCTCCTGCGACAGCCGGACCACGCGGCGCGTCTGGTGCGTCCACTCGCCGTAGCCCTGCGACATGGCCAGCAGGCGCGCGGCGATGCGGTTCTCGGCCGGCAGCAGCGCCATGTCCTCCAGCGCCTGGAAGGCCGCGCGCAGCTTGCCGGTGGCCAGCAGGCCGATCCACTGCCACAGCGCGGGCTGCGCCTGCAGCACGGCCAGCAGCGCCGCCTGCGGCACATGCAGCGTGACGGCCGCGCCCTGCGCATGGGCGTCGTGCGTGCGCGGCAGGCCGTCGAGCAGGCCGATCTCGCCGATCCACTGCGACGGCTCGGCGATGGCCAGCAGGGCTTCCCGGCCGTCGGCCGCCAGGCCGGTGATGCGCACCGCGCCCTCGGCGACGCCGTACAGGCCGTCGGGCGGGTCGCCGCGCCGGAACAGGCAGGCACCGTCCGCATGGCGACGCGCCACGGCCAGGCCCAGCAGCGCCTGCTGCAGGGGCGCGGGGGCGGCCTTGAACCAGCCGCCGCTGGCGGCGATGCGGTGCCAGGTGTCGTCGTTCATGGATCGGGAGGGCGTCGGGCGCCTTGTGTCCGGCAGCCGACAGTGGCGCGCGGGAGGCTCGCCCTAGCATCGCTGCATTGCGCCACGGAGACAACGATGAAGACACTGACCGAGCAACTGGCCACCTATGCGGGCTACCACAGGGACCCGCGCAACATCGCCACGCATTTCGTCGGCGTTCCCCTGATCGTCCTGGCGGTCGTCGTGCTGCTGTCGCGGCCCGGCTTCATGCTGGCCGGACTGTCGCTCACGCCCGCGGTCATCGCCAGCCTGCTGGCGATGGCGTACTACCTGCGGCTGGACCTGCGCTTCGGCGCCGTCATGGCCGCGTTGCTCGCCCTGGCGCTGTGGTTTGGCGACTGGGCCGCGGCGCTGCCCACGGCGCAATGGATGGCCGTCGGGATCGGCGGCTTCGTGGTCGGCTGGGCCATCCAGTTCGTCGGCCATTGGTACGAGGGCCGCAAGCCCGCCTTCGTGGACGACCTGGTAGGCCTGTTGATCGGGCCTCTGTTCGTGGTGGCCGAGGCGGCCTTCATGCTCGGCCTGTGCCAGCCGCTGCGCCAGGCGGTCGAGCAGCGCGCCGGCCCGGTGCGCCACCGCGTGGCGGCCTGAGCGGCCCAGGCGCGGCCCGCCCCTACGCCGTTCGCCCTAGACCTTCCTGCAAATAGGCCCCGCGCGGGCCCGTTCCTAGACTGCCCCGACGACGTCCGACGGACAGGCCGCATCCTGCGCCTGCGGGGCCCGCCGCCCTGGCGTGCCCCACGGCCGGACGCCTGGGGGTCGAATGGAACGCAAGATGCAGAAGCCGGCCGGGGGCGCCGGCCGCCGCCGCACCGCATGGGGCGCCTGGGCCGTGGCCCTGGCCTGTGCCTGGCCGGCCACGGGCGCCTGGGCGCAGGCCGCCGCGCCCGATGCCGAGGCCGCCGCCAGCCAGCAGGAGCAGGCCCGGCTGGCCGACTCGGACACACTGCTGGCCCTCACGCAGGAGGGCGCCATCCTGTACTCGCAGGACAAGGTCAAGCTCAGCGCCTACCAGTACTGCAGCCAAGCCGTGTCGCTGGCCGAGGCGGGCGACTTCCGCCAGAGCGTGCGCGCCGCCAGCAAGGCGCTGCACCTGGCTGGCGCCACGCAGGACCCGGCCCTGCTGGCCGCCGCCAAGCGCGACCTGGCCATCGTCTACAGCTATGCCGGCCAGCTGGAGAAGGCCGAGCAGTTCGCCCGCGAGGCCCTGCAGTTGCCCACGCGCGAGCCGCAGCTCATCCGCGGGCCCGCGCTCAAGGTGCTGGGCGACGTGGACGCGCGCCGCGGCGACCTGGCCGGCGCCATCCGCAACTACGACCAGGCGCTGGCCGCCAGCTCGCCGCGTTATGCGCCGCTGGTGCAGGCCTCGCTGGCCAATGCCCTCATCGACAGCGGCAAGCCCGAGGACCTGACCCGCGCGCGCCAGCTGCTCGACAGCCTGCCGCCGCAGCGCGACGCCTCGCTGACGGCGCAGGTGGACCGCACCCGCGCCAACCTGCTGCTGGCCGAAGGCAAGCCGGCCGAGGCGCGCGCGCTGTTCCAGCAGCTCACCACGCGCCGCGCCGGCACCGACGCCGGCTACTTCCAGCTCTGGGCCTGGGACGGCGTGGCCCGCAGCGAACTGGCGCTGGGCCGCAAGGCCGAGGCCGCACAGGCGCTGGACCGGGCCCTCTCGGGCGTGGACGGCGTGCGCGCGCGCTTTCGCAGCGACGAATTCAAGATGGGCGTGTTCTCCGACCTGCAGCAGCTCTTCGAGCGCGCCGTAGGCCTGTATGCCGACATGGGTGAGCCGCGCCGGGCCTTCGAGGTGAGCGAGCACAGCCGCTCGCGCGCGCTGCTCGACGCCGTGCGCGGCCGTGCCCAGCTGGCCACGCAGGCCACCACCGTGGTCGACCTCCCCAGCCTGCAGGCCACGCTGGCGCCCGACGAGCGCCTGGTGCAGTACCACGCACTGCCGGACCGGCTGCAGGTGTGGGTGGTGAGCAGCACCGAGGTGCGCAGCCAGAGCCTGCCGATCCGCCGCGACGAGCTGGTGGAGCTGGTCGACACCTTCCGCAACTCTGTGGTGCGCGGCCGGCGCACCGCCATCGGCAATGCCGACAAGATGGGCGCGGCGCTCATCGGTCCGCTGGGCCTGCAGCCCGGCCAGCGCATCGTGGTGGTGCCGCACGGCCCGCTGCACTATTTGCCCTTCCAGGCGCTGCGCACCAACGGCCGCTACCTGATCGAGACCAACCCGGTGTCGGTCGCGCCCTCCATGAGCATCGCGGTGCAGCTGGCGCGCCGCACGCCGCGCGTGGACGGCCGCCTGACGGCCTTCGGCAATCCGCGCATCGAGGACAAGTACGACCTGCCGGGCTCGGTGGCCGAGGTCCAGCGGCTGGAGCAGCTCTTTCCGCGCCACACCGTCTACATGGGCGCGCAGGCCACCAAGACGCAGTTCCGCCAGGCGGCAGGCGGCTCGCCGCTGGTGCACGTGGCCGCCCATGCCGAGGCCGACCAGGTCGACCCGCTCTATTCGCGCATCCTCCTGGCCAACGAGAACGGGCGCCAGAACTTCCTGGAGGCGCACGAGATCCTGGAGCTGCCCATGCAGGGCACCGCGCTGGTCACGCTCTCGGCCTGCGAATCGGGCCTGGGCCGCATCGCCTCGGGCGACGAGGTGCTGGGCTTCACTCGCTCCTTCCTGTCGGCCGGCAGCAGCAGCCTGATCGCCTCGCTGTGGCCGGTATCGGACGACGCCACCGCGGTGCTCATGAGCACGCTCTACGGCGAGCTCGCCAAGGGCCGCGACCTGCAGCAGGCCATGCAGGCCGGCCAGCTGGCGGTGCTGCGCGATCCCAAGATGGCGCACCCCTTCTTCTGGGCCCCGTTCAACCTGATCGGCAACTGGCGCCTGACCGTCCAATGAAGCCCGCCATGAAGCCCAACGTGCCCACATCCTTCGCGATCCGTGCAACGGCACTGGCCGCTGCGTTGACGGCCATGGTGCCCGCGCTGGCCCAGCAGCAGCTGGTGCCCGTGCAGCCGCCGTGCACCAGCTGCGCCGCACCCGGCGCCCAGGCCCTGCCCGCGGCCCCGGCCACGCCGGCCGTGTCCTTCCGCCTCAACGACCTGCGCCTCACCGGCGCCGATGCGTTGACGGCCGAGGAGCTGCGCGAGACCACCGGCCCTTACGTCGGCCGCGACGTCACGCTGGCCGACCTGGAGAAGCTGGCCCAGGCCATCACCGACCGCTACCACGCGCGCGGCTACTTCCTGGCCCAGGCCGTGGTGCCGGTGCAGACGGTGCAGAACGGCGTGGTCGAGATCAGCGTGGCCGAAGGCCGCATCGGCAAGGTCGACGTGCAGGTGGCGCCCGAGGCGCCCACGAGCGAGGCGCGGGTGCGCGGCTTCCTGGCGGCGCTGCAGCCCGGCGCGGCGGTGAGCGCGCCGGCCTACGAGCGCGCCATGCTGCTGCTGTCCGACCAGCCCGGCATCGCCGTCGGCTCCGGCCTGCAGGAAGGCAGCCAGCCCGGCACCACCGACCTGACGGTCGAGGTCAACCCCGGCTCGCGCCTGTCCTTCAGCGCCGACGCCGACAACCACGGCACCAAGGAATCGGGCCGCTACCGCGTGGGCGGCTCGCTGCGCTGGAACAGCCCGCTGGGCATCGGCGACAACCTGGACCTGCGGGCCATGGTGTCGAACAACGATGCGCTGCAGCTGGGCCGCATCGCCTACGAAGTGCCGCTGGGCACCAGCGGCCTGCGCCTGGGCGCCGGGCTCGCGCGCATCGACTACCAGCTGGGCGGCCAGTTCGCCGTGCTGGGCGCGCAGGGCAAGGCCGACGTGGCCGACCTCTCGCTCTTCTACCCGGTCATCCGCCAGCGGCGGCAGAACCTCTTCCTGCGCCTGTCGGTGGACACCAAGCGCCTCACCGACGAATACACCACCGTGGCCTTCGAAGGCCGCAAGCGCGTGCGCGGCACCGGCCTGGGCTGGACCTGGGAGCTGCGCGACGACTGGCTGGGCGGCGGCTACTGGGCCAGCTCGGGCACGGCCTACCGGGGCAGCCTGTCGATCCGCGAGGCGGGCCTGTTGGCGGCCGACCAGGCGTTGGGCGGGCCACGCACCGAGGGCAGCTTCTCCAAACTCACCTTCCAGGCCTCGCGCCTGCAGTCGGTGCTGCCGGAGCACTCGCTCTACCTGGCGCTGGGTGGCCAGTGGGCCAGCAAGAACCTCGATGCCTCCGAGAAGCTCAGCCTGGGCGGCGCGCGCGCCGTGCGGGCCTATGCCTCGGGCGAGGTGCTGGTGGACCAGGGTCTGATCGGCACCGTCGAATGGCGCTGGTCGGCCACCTCGGAGCTGACGCCCTTCGTCTTCTACGACGCCGCGCGCGGACGGCCGCAGAAGAACCCCGGCCTGTTCGACACCACGCCCGAAAGCCGCAGCCTGCGCGGCGCCGGCATCGGCCTGCAGTGGGTGCGCGCCGGCAACTTCTCGATCAATGCCTCGCTGGCCTGGCGTGCCGGCACGCCGGCGGGCGTCACCGATGGCGGCGGTCGCAATCCGCGGCTGTACGTGCAGCTGCAGAAATCCTTCTGACCGGCCGCGGCACCCGGCGCTTTCTCTCACGAGGCCTCGCGATGAGCACCCGACCCCCTTCCTCCTCCGCCGCCGCGGCCCGCCACTGGCGCCTGCGGCCCCTGGCGCTGTCGCTCTTGTGCATGGGCGCCGGCTCGGCCATCGCCCAGCTGGCGCCGCTGACGCTGCCGGTGATCGCCCCGGGCGCGGGCGCGCTGCGCGGCGTCGCCATCACGGCGCAGAACCCCGCCGCCGGCACGATGACGCTGACGCAGAGCCAGGCGCGCGCCATCGCGCAGTGGACGAGCTTTTCCATCGGCTCGGGCGCGGCCGTCAACATCGTGCAGCCTTCGGCCGCGTCGGTGCTGCTCAACCGCGTGACCGGCGGCAATCCGTCGGAGATCGCCGGCCAGCTCAGCGCCAACGGCCGCGTGTTCCTGGTCAACCCCTCGGGCGTGCTGTTCTCGGGCACCGCGCAGGTCAACGTGGGCGGCCTGGTGGCCACCACGCTGGACATCCCCGACGCCAGCTTCATGCCGAGCGGGCGCGAGAACACGCCGCTGGGCCCGGGCGAGGTGCTGGTCTTCGAGCGGGGCGACGGCAATGCCGCCACGGTGGTCAACCGCGGACGCATCGTCGCGACTGCGGGCGGCACCGTGCTGCTGATCGGCGCGGGCGTGGGCAACGAGGCCGGCGGCACGATCAATGCGCCCGGCGGCACGGCGGGCCTGGTGTCGGGCCGCAAGGTGTCGCTGGACTTCGCGGGCGACGGCCTGACCAACGTGGTCATCAATGCCGATGCGCTCGCGACCTCGGCCTCGGCCGCCAACGCGGGCCTGGTGCAGGCCGACGGCGGTCGGGCGCTGATGCTCGGCGCCTCCAGCCGCGCCGGCCAGCTGGTGGTCAACAACACCGGCGTCGTGCAGGCGCGCAGCGTGGAGGCGCGCAACGGCCAGATCGTGCTGGGCGCCGGCCGCAGCAACACGCTGCAGGTGGCCGGCGGCACCGTCGATGCGAGCGGCACGACGGCCGGCCGCAGCGGCGGCAGCGTGACGCTCTCTGGCGGCCAGGTGGAGCTGGCTGATGCGCCTGCCCCGGCCGTGCCCTCGGTGGCGGCGGCGCCGGCCACGCTGATCGACGTGCGCGGCGTCGCGGGTGGCGGCACCGTCGTGGTGGCCGGCCCGGTCATCAACGTGGCGCCCTCGGCCACGCTCGATGCCAGTGCCACCGGTGCCGGCAACGGCGGCAGCCTGGCCTTCAACGATGGCGCCGCGGTGACGATGGCGGGCGAAACCGCGCCGCCCGGCACCACCGTCCGCAGCAGCGTCCAGCTGGCCGGCACCTTCAATGCGCGCGGCGCGGGCAGCGGCGCGGGCGGCAGCATCAGCGCCACGGCCAACGCCATGACCGCCAGCCTGGCCGGCATCGACGCCGGCGGCGGCGCAAGCGGCGGGGCCAACGGCCGCCTCACGCTGGCCGTGAACGACCCGCGGCTGCTGGTCGCCTCGGGCACCACCGCCTATGTCGCAGGCGCCACCGCCGTCGACACGAACCGGGTCGACGCCGCCGGGCTGAGCCGGGCTCTGAGCCGGGGCACCGACGTCACGCTGTCGACCAGCCAGCGCCGCGACGGCAGCGGCGTCGCCTTCCAGAATGCCGAGCCGGAAACGGGCACCGTGGCGGCCCAGGTGGTCAAGAGCGGCGGCCCCACGACCACGCTGCGCATCGATTCGGCCGGCAGCATCGACCTGCCCGCGGGCACGGCCATCACCTCGACCGGCGGCGCGCTCAATGTGGACCTCAATGCCGACGCCACCGGCGCGGCGCGCAACACGGCCGCCACGGTGGCGCCCTTTCCCAGCTTCAGCACCGACTCGGCGGCGGCCATCCGCCTGGACGGCGCGCGCATCGACGCCAACGGCGGCAACGTGCGCTTCTTCGGCCAGGGCGATGCCACCAACGGCCGGGCGGTGGGCGGCAGCTACTCGGACGGCGCCTCGACCGCCGACCGCTGGCGCGCCGGCGTCTACATCGGCAACAGCCAGGTGCTGACCAGCGGCACCGGACAGATCAGCCTGGCCGGCCAGGGCCGCAGCTGGGCCAGCAGCGGCAGCTACACGGCCAGCGAAGGCGTGCTGGTGACGGCGGGCAGCACCGTGCAGGCCGGCACCGGTGGCCTGGCGGTCAACGGCACCAGCGGCGTGGGCGCGAGCGGCGTGCGGGCGGAGGGCGGCTCGGCGCTGACCTCGGGCGGCGCGGCCACGCTCACCGGCGTGGCCAGCAGCAGCACGGCCGGCCAGCCCGGCGGCGGCATCGGCAACACGGCCGGCGTGCTGCTCAGCGGCGCGCGCGTGCAGGCGCAGGGCAATGTCGCCCTGCAAGGCACCGGCGGCAACTTCGACAGCATGCGCGCCAGCGGCGACTTCACCGCCTTCCAGAGCACCGCGCAGGCCTCGCAGGGCGTGCAGACGGTGTCGAGCCAGGTGGTGGCGGGCGCGGGCGCACGCCTGGACGTCACCGGCACGGCGGGCAGCGGCGCCTTCACGGCGGTGCGCAATCCCACGACGGGCGCCGTCACGATCCAGGACGGCGCCACCGCACGCGCCATCGACATCGGCGGTGCCGTGGGCAGCGGCCTGCGGGCCGAGGGCGGCGCGGTGAGCCTGCAGGGTGGCACCGGCGACGTGCGGCTGAGCAGCGACACCACCACCGTCGCGCTGCCCACCGGCACGCCGCTGACGGCGGTGGTGGATGTGTCCAGCACCACCCGTACAGGCGGCAGCATCGCCATCGCAGCCAACAACGTGCTGCTGCAGAACCCGCTGGGCACCGGCGCGCTGATGGACGCCAGCGGCGCGGGGCAGGGCGGCCGCATCACGGTGCAGGGCACCAACGCGGTGGCTATGGCGGCCAACGCGCAGTTGCGGGCGGATGCGAACTCGGCCACCGGCAATGGCGGGCAGATCCAGCTGCTGGCCGGGCGCACGCTGCGCGCCTACGGTTCGCTGTCGGCCCAGGGCGGCGCCACGGGCGGCAACGGCGGCGCCATCGAGACCTCGGGTGCCAACTTCGATGTCCGGGGCGTCCGCGTGAACACCGGCGCCAATGCAGGCACCGTCGGCACCTGGACCATCGACCCCTTCGACATCACCATCGTCAACGGCAATGCCGCGGGCACGCTGCCCACCAATCCCTACGACGCGGTGGCCACTTCGACCATCCAGGACGGCGACATCAACAACGCCCTGCTGCGCGGCAACGTGACCATCGGCACGGGCACCGGCGGTGCGGCCGACCAGGGCGACATCTTCCTGAACGCCGCGCAGATCGTCTTCAACGGCACGGGGGCACGCACGCTCACGCTCAATGCCAACCGCAGCGTGCGCTCCAACGGGGGCGCCAGCGTCGCAGCCTATGGCGTGGGCTCGTCGATCAACGTGGCCTTCAATGCGGCGGCCACGGCCGGCAGCGCGGCCGTGGGCGGCGGCCAGGTGAGCTTCGACGGGCAGATCTACACCAACGGCGGCACCGTGGCCATGAACGGCGCCTGGACCAACGACTCCAACGGCGGCACCAGCGTGAGCCTGGGCAACACCGCGGTGATCGACACGCGCCAGGGCAATGCGCTGGTCTCGCCCGGCGCCTACAGCGGCGGCAGCGACGCGGGCGCGGGCGGCAACGTGCAGCTCACCGGCCGCAGCAATGCGACCTCCACCGGCAGCTTCATCACCGCCGCCGTCAACCTCGACAGCACGCGCATCGCCACCGCCAGCGGCAGCGTGGACATCGTGGGCACCAGCAACCTGGGCACCGGCGTGCAGATCGCGGCCAACACGGCGGCGGCCGGTATCCACACCACCAGTGGCGCGGTGCGCATCACCGGCGTGGGCAGCTTCGTGGCCAACAGCGGCAACGCGCCGGGCCATGGCGTGGCCATCGGCGCGCAGTTCGGCGGCGCCACCTCGCTGCCGATGGTGGAGACCGGCAGCGGCAGCATCGCCGTCACCGGCCTGCGGCTGGGGGGCGGCGCGGCGACGGGGGGCGACGGCGTGTGGCTGGGCAACCAGGCGCAGATCACCAGCACCGGGGGTGGCGCCGTCACCGTCACCGGCGAATCGCGCAATGCCGGTGGGGCCGGCATCCGCATCATCGACAGCGGCGGCATCAGCGTGCCCTCGCCGGCGGGGCGCATCCAGTCCACCGGCCAGGTGGTGCTGCGCGCGGGTGCCACGGGCACGGCCGATGCGCTGGTGCTGGGCACCGGTAGCCAGGTGAGCGCGGGCACCACGCTCAACCTGCGCCCCGGCAGCGTCACGCTGACCGGCACGCCCGACACCTACGCCGCCACCGGCGCCGAGCGCGGTGGCGACGCCATCGCCCTGGGCGGCACCAGCGCCGCGGGCTTCGCCATCTCCGGCGACGAATGGGCGCGCCTGGCCGCGCCGACGCGGGTGGTGGGCAGCACGGTGCAGTCCGGTGCCATCACCGTGGCCGGCGCATTGACGACCACCGGCAACCTCACGCTGCAGGCCGACGGCGGCGGCAGCATCGCGCTGCAGGCGCCGCTCACGGTGAGCGGCACGCTGGGCCTGCTGGCCACGGGCGACATCGCGCAGACGGCGGCTGGCGGCATCACGGTGCCGACGCTGCTGGCCCGTTCGACCGCGGGCAGCGTGCTGCTCGACCAGGCCGTCAACGACGTGGCGGCCAGCACGCTGGGCGGCAGTGCCGCGGGCAACTTCCGCTACGTGGACGCCAACACGCTGCGCGTGGGCGCGGTCACCGCCAACGGCTTCGACGCCGTGGCCAATGCGCCCGCGGCCGTGACCAGCGGCGCGCTGACGGCGGCCTCGGTGCTGGTGCGCACCACCACCGGCGACCTGCTGCTGGACACGCCCGTGGTCAGCACGGCCGGCACCGACCTGGTGGCGGGCGCGACCTTCCAGAACGTGGGCAACCGCACCATCACGGGCCCGTGGCGCATCTGGGCCGCGACCTGGGTGGGCGAGACGCGCGGCGGCCTGGTGGGCGGCCCGACGCTGCCCAACCTGTACGGCTGCACCTTCGCCGGTGCCTGCGTGCCGGCCTTCCCGACCTCGGGCAACCGCTTCATCTACACCGCGCGGCCGACGGCGACGGTCACCATCGCCGATGCCACGCGGCAGGAGGCGCAGCCCAACCCGGCCTTCAGCTATGTGCTGTCGGGCCTGATCCTGGGCGACACCGGCGCCGGCATCACCGGCACGCTGGCGACGACCGCCGCCACGACCAGTCCGGCGGGCACGTACCCGATCAACGGCACCTTCGCCTCGGCCGAGGGCTACCTGCTGAGCGTGCTGCCGGGCCGGCTGACGGTGACGCCGGCGCCGGTCCCGCCGCCGCCCCCCTCGCCGCCGCCTCCACCACCGCCGCCACCTCCGCCGGCACCGGCCCCGGTGGCCGTGGCCGTCTTCACCCCGCCACAGGTGGCGCCCGCGGACGTGATCCGCGAGGACGTCAACACCTACACCTTCGACCGCAACATCGGTGGCCCGCCGATCTGCTACGCCACCGGCCCGCTGGGTGCGAGCCGTACGGCGCAGCAGGGCGACGACGTGCTGGCCCGCGAATGGACGCGGGTGCGTTCGCGGCCGCAGCTCACGAGCTGCGTGGACACGGAGCGCAAGAACGGGTGCTCGGACTTCTGAGGGGCGTGGGTCGGTAACGGCTTTCGGGGTCGTCGGCCGGTTCGGGCTTCTGGGGTACTAACCGGCAGAGGGTGCCGGCATGCGCGCTCCCGGTGCACGCTCGCGCTGACCGGCTTGCCTCACCAGATGTGTGCCCGCTCTCCACCGACGTGTTTTGGGCACTGCACGGCGCCGCGAATGGCACCTCCGCACGCACACCGGCACCCTCCGCCTCGACTCTGCGCGCGAACCCCCAGGTGGTGACGCCGCGTGTGCATGGACTCCTTTTCCCGCGAGGGGAGGTGGGAGCCAAGGCTCCCGGTCCCGAGGCCGTCCAGCGCGACGCTGCGCAAATACAAGGCACCCGCCCCGATCCGGCGGTTCACGCCCTCTGCCGGGTTAGTGCCCCGTAAGCCCAAACGCCCAAACGCCCAAACCGACCCAACCGACCGATGAGCTCCGAGCGCCCCACAAGCGCCCCGGGGTACTAGGCCCTTCGGACGAGTCCCGCCCCCCGCCTATTCCGTCCGATGGATTTGCCGCGCCCGGCGCCCCCGGGACACTGCACGACGCTTGCCGCATCCAGGTTCCGAGCGCCCCCGTCCGCGTCCCGGCCCGGGCTGAAGAAAGAAGCCCGGGCGGTGCAGCCCTGTCGTTTGGAAGGAGCGTGCGCGCGATGAGTTGGCGATCGAAAGTGGTCTGGAGCGAAGGCATGCTGCTGCAGCCGCAGCACCTGCAACAGGCCGAGCGCCACGCAGACCATGCGCGCCACCTGCTGCTGCGCGGCACGGCGCCCTGCGGCTGGGGTTTTGCGGCGCTCGACATCGACGCCGCGGCGCTCTCGCTCGGCAAGCTCGCGCTCACCCGCGCCGTGGGCGTCTTCGCCGACGGCACCCCCTTCGACATGCCGGCCGTCGACCCCCTACCCGAGCCCATCGACGTGCCGGCGTCGATGCGCGACGAGGCCATCGTGCTGGCCCTGCCCGTGCGCCGCGCCGGCGCGCGCGAATCCAATGCCGAAAGCGGCGACGAGGACGAGCTGGTGCGGCACCGCGTGCTCGAGTCCGAAGTGCCCGACGCCAACACCGCCGGCGAACGCACCGCCCTGCTGCAGCTGGGCGCCCTGCACACCCGCCTGATCCGCGCCGGCGAGGCCACCGACGCCTGGACCACGCTCTCCGTCGCCCGCGTCGTCGAGCGCCGCACCGACAACCAGCTCTCGCTGCACCGCGGCTGGGTGCCGCCCCTGCTGGACGTGGCGGCCCATGCCGTCATCCGCGGCTGGGTGGACGAGCTGCTGGGCCTGCTGCGCCAGCGCGCCGACGCCCTGGCCGGCCGCATGACCCAGGGCGGCACAGGCGGCGTGGCCGAGATCGCCGACTTCATGCTGCTGCAGACCGTCAACCGCCACGAGCCGGTGTTCGCGCACTTCGCCCGCGGCCCGCTGCTGCATCCGCTGCGCTTCTACGAACAGGCGCTGGAGCTGGCCGGCGACCTGGGCACCTTCCGCGACAGCCGCCGCGCACTGCGCCTGCCGCCCTACGTGCACGACGACCTGGAGGCCAGCTTCCGCCCGCTGATGGACGACCTGCGCCGCAGCCTGTCGATGGTGCTGGAGCAGTCGGCCATCCGCATCGAGCTGCACGACCGCAAGCACGGCGTGCGCGTGGCGCTGATCCCCGACGTGGAGCTGCAGCGCAATGCCACCTTCGTGCTGGCCGTGCAGTCGCAGCTGCCCGGCGATGCCCTGCGGGCGCGCTTTCCCACGCAGGTCAAGATCGGCCCGGTCGAGCGCATCCGCGACCTGGTCAACCTGCAGCTGCCGGGCGTGGTCCTCACGCCGCTGCCTGTCGCGCCGCGGCAGATCCCCTTCCATGCCGGCGCCAACTACTTCGAGCTGGAGACCAAGGGCAGCGACCTGTGGCGTCAGCTGGAGGCCTCGGGCGGCATGGCGATGCACATCGCGGGCGACTTCCCAGGGTTGGACCTCGCTTTCTGGGCGGTCCGATGACGCCCGTTCGTTTCCTGCTCGCTTCGCGTAGCCGAATGCTCTCTGGAGGCCCTCGTGAGCACGCCTGATCCTTTCGCGGCCTTCGAGTCCGAACGCACCGTCATCAAGCCCAAGCCGCGCACGCCCGGTGCGGGCGGCAATGCGCCGCCGCCGGTGATGCCGCCGCCGTCCTCGCCCGGTGCCGAGCCGCTGCCCACCGAGTTGGGCGAGCTGGGCCTGCTCAATCCGCTGGTGTCGGCCGCCGGCCGGCTGCTGGTGCTGATGGGCAAGCTGCGCAACCTGGTGCAGCCGCCGGACGTGGGCGCGCTGCGCGCCTCGGCCGCGCAGGCGGTGCAGCAGTTCGATGCCGACGCGCGCCGCGCGGGTGCCAGCAACGAGACCGTGCTGGCCGCCCGCTACGTGCTGTGCACCGCGCTGGACGAAGCCGTGGCCAACACGCCCTGGGGCGTGTCGGGCGGCTGGAACAAGCAGAGCCTGCTGGTGCAGTTCCACAACGAGACCTGGGGCGGCGAGAAGGTCTTCCAGCTGCTGGCCCGCCTGGCGCAGGACGTGCCCACGCACCGCCAGCTGCTCGAACTCATCTACTGCGTGCTGGCCCTCGGCTTCGAGGGCCGCTACCGCGTGGTGGACAACGGTCGCGCCCAGCTCGACTCGGTGCGTCAGCGCCTGGCCGACCTGATCCGCAAGGACCGCCCGCCGCTGGAGCCGGCCCTGTCGCCGCACTGGCAGGGCGCCGGTGGCGGCAGCGCGCGGCTGCGCGAATCGGTGCCGCTGTGGGTGGTGGGTGCCGGCTTCCTGCTGCTGCTGGCGCTGGTGTGGTTCGGCCTGCGGCTGTGGCTGGGCAACCTGTCCGACACCACCTGGTCGCGCGTGGCGGGCCTGCGCCTGCCCAACACCCAGCTCGTGCCGCCGCCTGCGCCCGTGCCGGCCAAGTCGCCGCGGCTCGCGCGCTTCCTGGAGGCCGAGGTCAAGCAGGGCCTGGTGACCGTCACCGACGAGGCCGACCGCAGCACCGTGCGGCTGCGCGGCGACGCCTTCTTCGGCTCCGGCAGCGCCGAGCCCATGGCGCAGGCCATGCCGGTGCTCACGCGCATCGGCCAGGCCCTGGCCGAGGTCAAGGGCGAGGTGCTGATCACCGGCCATTCCGACAGCCAGCCGATCCGCTCGCTGCGCTATCCCTCCAACTGGCACCTGTCCACCGCGCGGGCCGAGGCCGTGCGCAATGCGCTCGCGCCGCTGGTCGAGCCGGCGCGCATGAAGGCCGAGGGCAAGGCCGACGCCGAGCCCGTGGCGCCCAACGACACGCCCGCCAACCGGGCGCGCAACCGGCGCGTGGACATCGTGCTGCTCGCTCCGCCCGAAGGAGTGGCGAAATGAAACACCCCCCATGCCGCTTCGCGGCTCCCCCCTCCCTGGCGCCTTCGGCTTGGAGGGGGGCGCACCCAGAGGCCTGGCAAAGCCAGTTCCTCGGGTGCCCTGGTCTGGCCTGCTCCGCGGCCATCGGATCCCTATCGCTGCGCCGGTTTCATGTGATGCGTGTAGCGCGGTGCGCCATGGAAAACTGAAATGAAGGCCGTCTTCCGCGTCATCTTCCACCCGGTGCTGCTCACCGTGGTGGCCCTGGCCATCCTGGGCCTGCTGATCTGGTGGATCGGCCCGCTGATCAAGATCGGCACGCTGGTGCCGCTCGAAAGCGAACTGGCCCGCGCCATCCTCATCGGCGTGATCGTCCTGCTGGTGCTGCTGCGCCTGGCCATCCGCCGCTGGCGCGTGCGCCGTGCCAGCCGCGCGCTGACCGACGGCCTGATGAAGGCGCCCGCCGCCGCCAAGGCCGACGCGCCCGGCAACGGCGAGCAACAGGTGCTGGCCGACCGCTTCGGCGAGGCCATCGCCACGCTCAAGAAGATGCGCCTCACGGCCGCCGGCAAGAAGCCCGGCTGGCGCGACTGGCTGTCGCTGTCGGGCGGCAGCTACCTCTACGACCTGCCCTGGTACGTCTTCATCGGCGCGCCGGGTTCGGGCAAGACCACGGCGCTGGTCAATTCGGGACTCTCGTTCCCGCTGGCCGAGAAGTTCGGCGCCGGCGCCATCCGCGGCGTGGGCGGCACCCGCAACTGCGACTGGTGGTTCACCGACGAGGCGGTGCTGATCGACACCGCCGGCCGCTACACCACGCAGGACAGCCACGCCGCCGAGGACAAGAGCGCCTGGGACGGCTTCCTCAACCTGCTGAAGAAGGCCCGCCCGCGCCGGCCGCTCAACGGCGTCTTCCTCACCGTGAGCGTGGCCGACCTGCTGGGCCAGGGCCTGGAGGCGCGCAGCGCACTCGCCGCCTCGATGCGCGCGCGCCTGCTGGAGCTGGACGAGCGCCTGACCACCCGCCTGCCGGTGTACGTGCTGGTGACCAAGAGCGACCTGCTCTACGGCTTCACCGAGTATTTCGCCGACCTGGGCAAGGAGCAGCGGGCGCAGGTCTTCGGCTTCACGCTGGGCCCCGACGAAGGCAGCCACCTGGCCGAGCACGGCCTGCTGCAGCCCTTCCAGCGCGAGTTCTCGCTGCTGCATGACCGCGTCAACAACGGCCTGGTCGAGCGCATGCAGCAGGAGACCGACGGCACGCGCCGCGGCGCCATCTTCGGCTTTCCGGCGCAGTTCGCCACCGTGGGGCCGCTGCTGGCCGACCTGCTGGACCAGGTCTTCACCGGCTCGCGCTTCGCGCAGCCGCCGTGGGTGCGCGGCGTGTACTTCACCAGCGGCACGCAGGAAGGCAGCCCCATCGACCGCGTGATGGGCAGCCTGGCGCGCAGCTTCGGCATCGAGCGCGCCATCCTGGCGCCGCAGAAGTCCAGCGGCCGCAGCTACTTCCTCACCACGCTGCTCAAGGACGTGGTGTTCCCCGAGCAGCGCCTGGCCGGCGCCGACGTCAAGCTGGAGCGCAAGCGCCACCTGCTGCGCCTGGCCGGCGTCTCGGCCATGGGCCTGGTCACGCTGGCGCTGCTGGCCGGCTGGGGCTGGTCGGCCTGGCGCAATGCCGAGTACCTGAAGTCGGTCGAGGCCAAGCTGGAGCCCACCCGCCAGTCGCTGGCTACGCTGCCGACGCAGGCCAGCAGCCCCATCGACATGGCGCCGGTGCTGGGCAACCTGCGCGACGTGTGGCGAACGCCGGTCAACCGCGAGGGCGACACGCCTTTCCTGATGACGCTGGGCCTCTACCAGGGCGACAAGATGGACGCCGCGGCCCTGGCCGCGCACCAGCGCGCGCTCAACGAGGCCTTCCTGCCGCAGCTCGCGCGCCGCATCGAGGACCAGCTGCGCAGCGCCCCGCGCGACAACCTCGAATACCTGTACGAGGCGCTCAAGAGCTACCTCATGATCCACCAGCCCGAGCACTTCGACCCCGAGGCGCTCAAGGCCTGGATCACGCTGGACTGGGAGCGCACGCTGGACCGCGGCGTGCCGCCCGAGCGCCGCAGGATGCTGGAGGACCAGCTCGACCTGCTGATCGCGCAAGGGCCGCCGCGCTCGCCGCTGCCCATGGACGAGAACCTGGTGCGCAGCACCCGCGGCCTGCTGGCGAGCTACCCGCCCGAGCAGCGCATCTTCAGCCGCCTCAAGCGCCAGCGCCTGGGCAAGGACATGCCCGACTTCACCGTGGCCCAGGCCGCCGGCCCCTCGGCGCCGCTGGTGTTCGAGCGGCCCAGCGGCAAGCCGCTGACCGAGGGCGTGCCGGGCCTGTTCACCTACGACGGCTACCACCAGCGCTTCCAGAACGCGGTGGTGCTGGTCACCGGCCAGCTCGCGGCCGAAGACCCGTGGGTGCTCGGCCAGGAGAAGAGCGCCGCCGACCGCGCCCGCGACGCCGCGGCCCTGGGCCAGCTCACCGACCGCGTGCGGCGCCTCTACCTGGAGGAATACGCGCGGCTGTGGCAGGCCCTGCTGGCCGACGTGCGCCTGATCCGCGCCGGCGGGCTGGAGAAGAACATCGACATCGCCCGCATCGTCTCGGGCGTGGATTCGCCGCTGGCCAACTTCCTGCGCGCGGTGGTCAAGCAGACCACGCTCACGCCGGCCAAGGACGACAAGTCCGCCGTGGGCAAGGCCGCCGAGACGGTGCGCAACACGCGCAAGGGGCTGGAGGAGCTGTTCGGCGGCAGCGGCAGCGATGCCCAGCGCGCCGTGCCGGTGGGCAAGAGCATCGAGTCCATCGTGGACGACCGCTTCGAGAGCCTGCGCCGGCTGGTGACGCCCGCGGCGCCCGGCCAGCCCGCGCCCATCGACGACGCGCTCAAGCTCTTCAACGAGGTCTATGTCTACCTCACGGCGGTGGACACCGCCGTCAAGAGCCGCAGCGCGCCGCCGCCCGGCGACGTGGCCGGCAAGCTCAAGTCCGACGCCGGCCGGCTGCCCGACCCGGTGCGCTCGATGATCGAGAACCTCAGCAGCACCGGCGCCGCCCAGGCCCGCGTGGCCGAGCGCGGCAACCTGAGCCAGGACCTGCGCCCCGTCACCGAGTTCTGCCAGCGCGCCATCGCCGGCCGCTATCCCTTCGTGGAGAGCAGCAACCGCGACGTGCTGCCCGAGGACTTCGGCCAGATGTTCGGCCCCGGCGGGCTGATGGACGACTTCTTCCAGAAGAAGCTGGCGCAGTTGGTGGACACCAGCCGCCGCCCCTGGCGCTACAAGCCCATCGCGGAGCAGGGCGCCATCTCGCCGGCCGCGCTGCAGCAGTTCGAGCGCGCGGACGTCATCAAGCAGGTGTTCTTCCGCGGCGGCGGTCGCACGCCGGGCATGCGGCTGGACTTCAAGCCGGTGGAGATGGACGCGGGCATCACCAGCTTCGCGCTCGACGTCGATGGCCAGGTGGTCAAGTACGCGCACGGCCCCATCGTGCCGATGACCGTTCAATGGCCCGGCCCGCGCAACGCCAACCAGGTGCGGCTGACCATCGCGCCGCCCACCTCGGGCGGCACCTCGGGCCAGGTCACCGAAGGGCCGTGGGCGCTGTTCAAGATGCTCGACCGCGGCCAGCTCGCGGCCGGCGACGGGCCCGAGAAGTTCTTCATCACCTTCCAGCTCGACGCGCGGCGCGCCCGCTTCGAGGTCACGACCAACAGCGTGCAGCATCCGATCCGGATGAAGGAGCTGCGCGAGTTCTCCTGTCCGGAGGGCCTGTGATGGCGGCGCACTTCCTGGCCTCGCCCGAGGCGCTGCCGGGTTGGTTCGGCAAGCTGCCGGGCATCGGCGACTTCGCCCACCGGCGCCTGCCGGCGGACTTCCGCGAGGCCTGGGACAGCTGGCTGCAGGAAGGGCTGATGCAGCTGCGCCTGCGGCACGAAGGCGAATGGCGCGAGCGCTACCTCGAAGGGCCGCTGTGGTTCTTCGTGCTCGCGCCGGGCGTGGCCGACGGCCAGGCCTGGGCCGGCGTGATGATGCCCTCGGTGGACGGCGTGGGCCGCTACTTCCCCTTCACCGTGGCCGCGCCGCTGCAGGGCACGGTGCCCGCCGCGGCCGAATGGCCCGCGCTGCTGGCCTGGTGGCAGTGCGCCGCGCAGGCCGCGCTGCAGGCCCTGGAGCAGGACCTGGACGCCGCCGCCTTCGACGCGCTGCTGGCCGCCATGTATGGCGATGCCGAGGCGGCGGCCGACGCCGGCGGCGCCCCCGCCTGGCCGGTGCACGGCCAGTCGCTGTGGCTCACGCAGCCGGAGGCGGGCGGTGCCGGTGGGCCCGCGCTCACCGCCGCCGGGCTGCCGCGCGGCGCGCGGTTCGACCTGCTCTTCGGCTTCGACGACCGCATCGAAGGCAGCCTGCCGGAGGTCGCGCGATGAGCGAGGACCGTCCCGACGAGCCCACCCGCGTCTTCGGCGGCGGCGCGCCCGGCCCCGACGACGCCACGCGCGTGGTCACGGGCGCTGGGGCAGGCGCGAAGGCCGGCGATGCCACCCGCGTCGTGACCGGCGGCGGCGCCCTGGGCGGCGATGCCACGCGCGTCGTCACCGGCAGCACCTTTCCGCCGAGCCAGCCCCGCACGGGCGCCGGCACCGCGCCGGCCGGTGGTGGCGGCGACGCCGGCACCCTGCCACCGGGCAGCGCCATCGCCGAATTCGAGATCACCCGGCTCATCGGCCAGGGCGGCTTCGGCGTGGTCTACGAGGCCTGGGACCACACGCTCGAACGCGTGGTCGCCATCAAGGAATACCTGCCCACCTCGCTGGCCACCCGCACCGGCGACGGCACCATCCTGCCGCTGTCGGAGCGCCACCGCGAGACCTTCGACCTGGGCATGCGCTCCTTCATCAACGAGGCCCGGCTGCTGGCGCAGTTCGACCATCCCTCGCTGCTGAAGGTCTACCGCTTCTGGCAGGAGCGCGGCACCACCTACATGGTGATGCCCTTCTACCGCGGCGACACGCTGCGCCAGGCGCTGGCCGACATCCCGGCCGGCGTGGACGAAGGCTGGCTGCTGCGCGTGATGGACGGCGTGAGCCAGGCCCTGGCCGTGATGCACGCGGCCAACTGCTTCCACCGCGACATCGCGCCCGACAACATCCTGCTGCTCGAAGGCTCGGGCCGGCCGGTGGTGCTGGACTTCGGCGCCGCGCGCCGCGTGATCAGCGACAAGACGCAGGCCATCACCGTCATCCTCAAGCCCGGCTATGCCCCCGTGGAGCAGTACGCCGAGATGCCCGACATGAAGCAGGGCCCGTGGACCGACGTCTATGCCCTGGCGGCCGTGATGCACGTGGCCATCTGCGGCCGTTCGCCGCCGCCTTCGGTGGCCCGCATCATGAGCGACAGCTACGTGCCGCTGGCCGGCAACGAGCAACTGCTGCAGCGCTACAGCCCGGCCGTGCTGGCCGCGGTGGATGCCGGCCTGGCGGTGCGGCCCGAGGGCCGGCCGCAGTCCATGGCCGAGTTCCGCGAACGGCTGGGGCTGGAGGAGGCGGGCACGCACGCGGCCACCCGCAGCGCGCCCGCGGGCGGTGCGGCCCCGGCCGTGGCCCGTGCGCCGGTTGCTGCCCGTACGCAGCCGCCCCGGCCCGCGCCTTCGCCGGCGCAGGCCGATGGCGTGGCGGGCCGCTCCAGGCTCGTGCCGGTGATCGGCGGCGTGGCCGCCCTGGCCGTCGCGGCCGGTGCGGCGCTGTGGTGGAGCGGCCGCGGCGACGGCGCATCCGCCCCGCCGCCCGCGGCCGTGGCCCAGGCCCCGGTGGCCGATGCGCCCGCCGCCGCGCCCAGCCCGGCCCCCGCGCCGCCGGCCCCGCCGCCGCGCGTCGCGCCGAAGACGCCGCTCGAATCGCTGCAGGCCCTTGCGGTGGGGGCCACGCCGGGCTTCGACGTCACGGCCACCGCGCGCAAGGCCGAGGTCAACATCGGCCGCGACAAGCTGGCCTTCGACGTGCGCAGCAACCGCGACGGCTTCGTCTACGTCTTCCTGCTGGCCAGCGGGGGCGAGCTGTTCCAGCTCTTTCCCAACCTGCTGGACCGCCACAACCGCATCACGGCCAACAGCACGCTGGCCCTGCCGCGCGCCTCCTGGCCGATGGAGGCGGGCGGCCCGCCCGGCACCAACCACTTCGCCGTGGTGGTGAGCGAGCGCGAACGCGACTTCAGCGATGCCGGCATGAAGAACGAAGGCGTCTTCCCGCAATTCCCGGCCGCCGGCCTGGTCGCGCTCGAAGCCGCCAACCCCGGCCCCGCCGCCACCGTGCTGCTGGGCCGGCCCGTCTGTCCGCAGAGCGCCGGCTGTGCCGACGCCTACGGCGTGGGGAGCTTCAAGATCGTCGAGAAGTGATCGTCTTCATGGTCTTCCACGCGCGTGAACCGAAGGAGTGATCCATGCAGGTCCTGGTCCCGAATCCCTTGTCCCCCGCGGCGCCCGCGCCCCGTGGCCGTCCTGCCGCGCCAGCAGGCAGCGCCCGTGTCGGCGCCACTGCGGTGACGCTGGCGGCGCTGCTGGTCGCCGGCTGCGCCACGCCGCCGCCCCCACCGCCGCCGCCCGCCCCGGTGGCCGCCGCGCCGCAGGCGCCGATCGTCATCGGGCCGCCCGTGGCCGCGCCGGCGCCCGCGCCGGTCGCACCCGCGCCACGCCCCGGCGGCAGCGTGGCCGGCCAGGCGCGCACCTTCTCGACCCAGCTGGCCACCTACACCGCCACGCCCTTCGACGTGGTGCCCGGCTGGCAGCGCGACGACTTCGTCGACAGCTGGTCGGCCTTCCTCGACAGCTGCAAGGTGCTGGTGCGCCGCGGCCAGCAGTGGCAGCAGGTCTGCGCGCGTGCCCGCCAGGTGGACGGGCGCAGCAACCCGTCCATCCGCAGCTTCTACGAAAGCGAGTTCGCGGCCTACCAGATCCGCGACGACGACCGCCGGCCCGACGGCGTGGTCACCGGCTACTTCGAGCCCGAGATCGAGGGCAGCCGCACCTACACGCCGCCCTTCATCTATCCCGTCTATGCCCAGCCGGAGGACATGCTCTTCCTCGACACCCGCCGCCTGCCTTCCGGCAACGGCACCGTGGCCGCGCGGCTGAACGGGCGCAACGTGGTGGTACAGCAGGGCCTGTCCACCCGCGACATGGGTGCGCCGGGCCTGTATGCGCTGGACCTGTCGCAGATCGTGCGCGACACGGTGGACCGCAAGGCCCGCCTGCGCGTCGAAGGCCGGCAGCTGGTGCCCTACTACACGCGCGCCGAGATCGAGCGCCTGGGCGTGCCCAATGCCAAGGTGCTGGCCTTCGTGCGCAGCGCCACCGAGCTGTACGAGATGCAGGTGCAGGGCTCGGGCCGCATCCGCCTGCCCGACGGCCAGACGGTGCGCGTGGGCTATGCCGAGCAGAACGGCCAGCCCTTCCGCCCGACGCTGGCCAAGGCGTCCAACGGCAAGGCCAAGACGGCCGTGCGCACCCGCGGCTCGGCCATCGAGCTGGAGGTGGACGACGACGATGCCGACGAGACCGACACCAGCACCGTGCGCACCCGCGGCTTCGCGCTGGCCCTGCCGGCGCGCAGCGGCCCGGTGGCCGTGCCGGGCCAGCGCACGCCCGCGGCGGCCGCCACCGGCACCGGCATCCAGGACCCGAGCTACGTCTTCTTCAAGGAAGTGCCCACCAGCGCCGACGGCCCGGTGGGTGCGCTGGGCGTGCCGCTGCAGCCGGGCCGCTCCATCGCGGTCGATCCGCGCAGCGCGCCGCTGGGCTTTCCGGTCTTCGTCTCCACGCGCGAGCCGGGCAGCGGCACGCCCATGCAGCGCCTGACCATCGCGCAGGACACCGGCGGCGCCATCCGCGGCGCGGTGCGGGCCGACTACTTCTTCGGCAACGGCCGCCAGGCCGCCAGCCAGGCCCGGCGCATGAAGGAGCGCGGCCAGCTCTGGCTGCTGCTGCCGCGCGGCCTGACGGTGGCCGCGGCCACCACGGGCGGCGGCTCGGTGCGCACGCGGGGCGCCTCGCTGGCGAACTGCGTCGTCCCCGACGACGACACCTGCTCCGACGACCAGTAGGTCATGCAGAACACCCTCTCGTCCGAGGACAGCGCGGAGCTGGTGCGCCTGTGGCGCCGCCGGCAGACGCTGGCGCCGCACGAGATGGGGCGCATGTACGGCATCGTCGGCACCGCGCTGGGCGACTGCCATCCGCCCGAGCTCAAGGCGCTGGGCGAGGGCCGCCAGGAGCTGGTGGCGCAGTTCATCTACCTCAAGGTGCTGCGGCTCGATGCCGACCCGGAAGAGGGCGACGAGGAAAGCAGCGGCGCTACCGACCGCGCCGCGCACAGCGCCCCTTCGACGGCCTTTGCCCTGTGCGCGTACTTCCGCCGCTACTTGATCGACTGCACCCGGGCCACCAGCTTCCGCCGCAAGCTCTCGCTGGGCGAGGAGGTGAGCGACGAGCAGCTCGACGCCCACCTGCGCGGCCACCGCGGCGCCGCAGGCGACACCGCCGGTTGCCTGGCCGAACATGGCCTGAGCATGGCCGGCGTGGCCGAGGCCGCGCGCCGCTTCATCGCCGGCCTGGGCGAGCCCGAGCGCCTGCTGCTGTGCGAAGGCTTCGGCCGCGAGGCGCCGCTGTCGGGCGTGGCCGCGCGCCATGCCATCGCCTCCTACCACTACCGTGCCGGCCGGCTGGGCCTGGTGCACCGGCGCGAATCGCTGCCCGAGGACTACGGCCGCACGCTGCTGGGCGGCTGGATCGCGCAGACGCTCGGCATCGCCATCGCGCCCGACAACATGGACGCGATCGGCGCGGTTTTCGAAATCCTGGGTGCTGAGGCGTCCTCCTCCTGACGACATAGACCATCAGGACGGATGCCATGCGCCCCCTCGACCTCTGGCCCCCGCTGGCCCACATCCGCAGCACGCTCGAAGGCCCGCCGGCGCGCCGCCCCGCCGCGGGCCCGGCGCGCGAGGGCGAGGCCGGCGCTGCCGCCGACGCCTGCGGCCCGGCCGACCTGCTGCTGCCGCTGACCGAGCTGGCCCGCCGCCGCGAGGCCCTGGCCGCGCGCGGCTTCGGCGCGCGCTGGGCGCCCGGGCGGCTGCTGTCGGTGCTGTGCGAGGGCCGCATGCTGGGCGTGCTGCTCGACCGCCTGCTGCCCGACGGCCGCTGGCAGGGCTGGCTGGCCGCGGGCGAGACCGACTGGGCCGGCGCCTGGGACGTGCTGCTGGAGCCGCAGGACGAGCCATTCGAGCCGCTGTTCGGCGTGGTGCAGGCCTGGAACCCGGTCACGCTGGTGCCTGCGCCGCCGCTGTGCGCGCGTGTGCTGGGCGAGCTGTCGGCCACCCGGCTGGCGGCCATCCGCGCCGTGGCCGACGAGTGGGCCGCGCAGCGCGTGGGCGCGCCGGCCGGCACGGTGCAGGCGACGCCGCCCGCGCCCGGGCAGATCGCCCTGCGCGGCGTGGCCGGCTGCTTCACGGTGCTCACCGGCACGCCGCTGGCGGCCGAGGGCGATCCGCGCGCCGACTACCAGGGGCTCTACCAGCAGGCCGCGCGGCGGCTCGCGCAGTCGGCCGCGCCGGCTGCGTTGGCCGGGCGCCCGCAGGCACGGTCCGCGGCGCCGTCCGGGCCCGGCCGCATGCGCAGCAACGGGCGCGAGGACGACGCCGGCCCGCTCGGACGTTTCCTGCGCCGGCTGGGCGGGGGCGGCGGCGGCTTCCGCGGTACCTGGGGGCCGGCCCTGGCCGTGCTGGCGCTGGTGCTCGTGGTGCAGAACGCCGGCCTGCTGCCCGGGCTGCATGGCCCTGCCGAGGACGACGCCATGCGCCTGCGCGATGCGCCGCCCACCACGCCCGCCGCACCGCAGGCCGACGCGCTGGTGCGCTGGAAGGCCGGCACCGACATCGCCGAGGCCACGCGCCTGCTGCAGACGGCCGGGGCCCAGGCCGTCGCCGGACCGGATGGGCAGGGCCGCTGGTCGCTGCGGCTGCTGCAGCCGCGCGATGGGCTGGCCGTGCTGCGTTCCTCGCCGCTGGTGCAGTCGGTCGAGACGCCCTGAACCCGACCGAGTCCCGCCATGCCCCGCCGCCTCCTGCTGCTGCTTCTGTTCGCGCTGGCCGCCCTGCCGGCCGCCGCCGTGCAGCGCGCGCTGCTGGTGGGCGTCTCGGAGCTGCCCTTCCAGCCGCAGAACCTGTGGCTGCAGGCGCCGCGCAACGACGTGCTGCTGATGCGCGAGGTGCTGCAGCAGCAGGGCTTCGCGCCGGCCGACATCGCCACGCTGGCCGACGGCGTGCCCGGCGCGCAGCCGCCCGACAGCCGGGCCATCGGCCAGGCGCTGCAGCAGCTGCTGGCCCGCTCGGGCCAGGGCGACTTCGTGCTGCTGTACTTCTCGGGCCATGGCACGCGGCTGCGCGACACGGCCAAGCGCTACCAGGAGCCCGACGGCCTGGCCGAGAACTTCCTCGCGCGCGACGTGCGGGGAACCATCGGCGGGGGCCGCGCTCTGAGCGGCGGCGTGCGCGACGTCGACGTGGACGGCTGGATCCAGGCCTTCCTCTCGCGTGGCGTCTTCGTGTGGGCGGTGTTCGACACCTGTTCGGCCGCCTCCATGACCCGCAGCACCCGTGCCATCGACGCCCCCGACCCCGGCCCGCCGGACGACGAGGTGCGCTGGCGCGGCGTGCGACCCGAACAGCTGACCGGTGGCGATGGCGCCGCGGTCCCCCCTCTGCCCGCCGCGCCGGCTACCGCCGCCGTGCCGCGTGCCCGATACGTGGCCTTCTTCGCTTCGGAGAGCCACCAGGTCACGCCCGAGCTGCGCCTGCCGCGCGGCGATCGGCAGGCCCGTCCGCACGGACTGCTCACCTGGGCCCTGGCCCAGGGTCTGCAGCGCCGTCCCGCCACCTGGCGCGCGCTCTTCAACGATGCGCTGGCGGCCTACCCGCCGGTCATCGACGAGCTGGAGCAGCGCTTTCCGCAGCGCGAGCTGCCCTCGCCGGTGGCCGAGGGCAGCCTGGACCTGCCCCTCTTCGACAACAGCACCCGCCCGCGCAGCACGCAGCCGGCCTGGCCGGCGCAGCGCGCCGGTGCCAGCCTGTCGCTGGACGCGGGCCAGCTCGACGGCCTGGAGGCGCAGCAGCCGGTGACGGTGAGCGCCGTGCTGCCCGACGGCAGCGCCCGTAGCGCCACCGCGCGGCTGCAGGAGGCCACGCTGTCGCAGTCGCGCCTGGCCCTGCCCGCGGCATTGCAGGACGCCGCCGGTGGCGCCCTCTGGAGCGTGGCGCCGGTGGAGCCGCCGCCCTCGCTGGTGCTGCGCGTGCGCACCGACCGGGCCCTGCCCGCCGGCATCAGCCTGGACTACCCCGCCGCCGTCGAGCCGGTCGATGGCGAGGCCGACCTGCTGTGGGCCCCGGCCGGCCGCGCGGGGCAACGGCTGTCGGCGCTGTCGGCCGATGCGGCCCGATGGAGCGGCGCCGTGCCTGCGCCGCCCCCGCTGACCAGCGACGCCGCCGTGCGGCGGCAGCTGGAACTGATGGCCCAGCTCAAGTGGTTCGAGCGGCTGCAGCAGCTGGCCGAGGGCCGCCGCGTGGACGGGCTGGAACTGGCCGTGGAGACATGGGAGGGCGAGCGCCTGGTCGCCAGCCGGGCGCTGCCCGCGGACAGCGTGGCCGCGCCCCTGCCTGGCCAGCGCCTGCGCCTGCTGGTGCGCAATGCCAGCGGCCATTCGCTGGACCTGGCCGTGCTGGCCATGGACCTGCGCGGCGGGCTGTGGTCCGTCTACCCCGGCGAGGCCGGCGAGGCCAACCGCTTCGAGCGCGGCCAGCCGCAGTCGCCCGCCATGAAGCGCTTCGACCTGCCCGAGGGCACCGCCGGGCGGCTGCTGGTGGTGGCCAGCCCGGCGCTGCCGCAGAGCGCACCGCGGCTGTTCGGCCTGTCGGGGGCCGCGCCCCTGGCGGACCTGCGGGTGCGCGGCCAGGCCCGGCCCGACCGCGAGCGCCAGGTGCTGGCGCTGGCCGTGCGCTGGGGCCCCGCCGGCGCGCCCTGAACGCCCATCTCCCCATCCCCAAGACGAGGACCACCATGTCATTCAACCAGGACCAGCAGATCGATGCCGACGAGGCGCTGCGCATGCTCGAACTCTCGCTCAACCGTGCCGACAACATCGACGTGGTGATGAGCATCGAGAGCAAGGGCAACCAGATCGAAGGCGAATCCCCCCGGGCCTTCTCCGACGGCAAGAAGCGCATGGCGGTGCTGGGCTACTTCGCGGCCGTCCGTGCCGATGCGGCGCCGGGCGGCACCAAGTCCAAGCTCACGCTCAACGCGATGCTGATCGTGCGCCGCTGCGACGCGGCCACGGCCTCCATCGCCAACCTGATCAAGTCGCAGGCCAGCGACGTGAGCGTGCTGCTGTCCTGCTTCAAGGCCTCGGGCGACTCGTCGCCCGGCCAGGAGTCGACGCTGGAGATCGCGCTCGAGGAAGCGCGCCTGTCCAACTACGCGCTGGTGACCGGCGGCAGCGTGGGCGTGCCCTGCGAGATCCTGGCCTTCGCCTACCGCCGCATGGTCATCGCCTCGGCGCCACAGCTCAAGGACGGCCGGCGTGGCGCCGTGCGTGGCGCCGAGCTGGGCTGAAATGAAACCACCCCGTTTGGACTTCCTCACTGCGTGTGGAAGTCCCATCCCCCTCAAGGGGCGCACCCGGCGGCCGGGCAAAGCCCGTTCCGCGGGTGCATTGGCATGGCCTGCTCCGCGGCCCTTCGATCAGGAGGATGGCGCCGGTTTCATGTCGTGCAGGTGGCGCGTCAGCGCCATGGACAACTGACATGGCCCGCGCCGATCCCCGACCTCTTTCCGTCCACCAAGGAGCCCCCATGAGCACCCCCGAAGAACTGCTGGCCGCGAACGACCCGGCCGGCGCCCTGGCCGCCCTCACTGCGCAGGTCCGTGCCAAGCCGGCCGACATGAAGCTGCGCGTCTTCCTGGCCCAGCTGCTGTGCGTGCTGGGCCAGTGGGAGCGGGCACTGAACCAGCTCAGCGTCGCCGCCGAGATGGACGCCGCCGCCATCCCCATGAAGCAGATGTATGGCGAGGCCATCCGCTGCGAAGGCCTGCGTGCCGATGTGTTCGCCGGCAAGCGCACGCCCATGATCTTCGGCCAGCCCGACGAATGGCTGGCGCTGCTGGTGGAGTCGCTGCTGCGCATCGGCGCAGGCGACGCCGCGGCCGGCGAGCAGCTGCGCGAGCGCGCCTTCGATGCGGCCCCCGCCACTTCGGGCACGCTCGACGGCCAGCGCTTCGAATGGCTGGCCGATGGCGACATGCGGCTGGGCCCGGTGCTGGAGGCCTTCGTCAACGGGCGCTACTACTGGGTGCCCTTCTCGCGCCTGGCGGCCGTGAAGATCGAGGCGCCCGAGGACCTGCGCGACGCGGTGTGGATGCCCGCGCACCTCACCTTCGCCAACGGCGGCGAACAGCTGGCGCTGATCCCCACGCGCTACGACGGCAGCCAGGCCAGCGGCGATGGCGCGCTGCAGCTGGCGCGCAAGACCGAATGGCAGGAACGCGCGCCCGAGGTGTGGACGGGCCTCGGCCAGCGCAGCTTCAGCAGCGACGCGGGCGAGCATGCGCTGATGGACGTGCGCGAGATCGTGTTCGACGTGGCGCTGGACGACGGCGCGGCCGAGAGCGGGCAGGACGACGCCGTGGACCTCGCCCAGGACAGCGCCGCCGGTGGCTGAGCCGCGCGACATCGCGAGCGCGCAGGAGCGCCTGCAGCCCTCGCTGCTCGACCGGCTGGTGGACCTGGAGCCCGGCCGCGAGCGCGAGGGCGACGACCAGCGCACGCTCACGCGGCAGGCGCTGCGTGCCGCGGTGCTGCGTGACCTGGTGTGGCTCTTCAACGCCACGGGCGAGCTGCGGGGCCTCGACGAGCGGCGCCATCCGCATGCCGCCCGCTCGGTGCTGAACTACGGATTGCCTATGCTGTCCGGCCAGTTCACCTCGTCGATCCAGCGTGTCAGCATGGAACAGGCGCTCAAGAACGCGATCCTGCAGTTCGAGCCCCGCATCCTGCCCCGCACCCTGGAAGTTGAACTCGTCATGGAAGGCTCCGCCCTGGACTCCCACAACCGCGTCGGTCTGCAGATCCGCGGCATGCTGTGGGCGCAGCCGGTGCCGCTGGAGTTCCTGATGCGAAGCCGCATCGACCTCGAAGAAGGGCGCGTCGACATCGAGCAGGCCACGCCACTGCGCTGAGGGCACACCATGGACCCCCGGCTGCTGAACCTGTACGAGCAGGAGCTGCGCTACTTCCGCGAGAGCACGTCGGAGTTCGCACGCACCTTCCCCAAGATCGCGCATCGCCTCGGCCTCGAAGGCCAGGAAGTGGCCGACCCCTACGTGGAGCGGCTGATCGAGGCCACGGCCTTCCTGGCCGCGCGCGTCAATCTCAAGCTCGACGCCGACTACCCGCGCTTCACCGGCCACCTGCTGGACATCGTCCATCCGCACTTCCTGGCGCCCACGCCGGCCATGACGGTGTGCGCCTTCGACATGGACCTGCAGGACGCCAACCTCGTGCGGGGGCCGGTGCTGCCGCGTGGCAGCGGGCTGCGCGCGCGCGTCGCCAGCGGTCAGAACACGCACTGTGAGTTCCGCACGGGGCAGGACCTGCGCGTGTGGCCAGTGGCACTCACGCAGGCCCAGTACTTCAGCTATGCGCCCGACCTGCCGCTGGCGCGGCATCCGCGCTCGCGCGAGATCCGCGGCGGCCTGCGCTTCACGCTGCAGGCCACGGCCGGCCTGAACTTCGCCCAGATTCCCATGGACGATTTGCTGCTGCACTTCGGCGGCGCGGACGACGTGGCCTGGCAGTTGCACGAATGCGTGCTCAACCGGCCGGTGGCCGTGTGGCTGCGGCCGCTGGGCACGGCCGCGGGCGGCGCCTCGACGGCCGGTCTGCGCGAGCTGCCCGGCAGCACGGTGCAGGACAGCGGCTTCGCCGACGACGAGGCGCTGCTGCCGGTGACGAACACCGGCTTCTCGGGCTTCCGGCTGGTGCAGGAGTACTTCGCCTGCCCCGAGCGCTTCCGCTTCGCGCGACTCACCAGCCTTGCGCCGCTGCTGGCCACGATGCCGGTCGGCGAGGTGGAGGTGGTGATCCTCTTCTCGCGCGGCGATGCGGCGCTGGAGAAGCTGGTCGGCCCCGACAACGTGCGGCTGAACTGCGTGCCGGCCATCAACCTCTTTCCCAAACGGCTGGACCGCGTGCAGGTGGGCGAGGGCGTGAGCCAGTTCCACCTGCTGCCCGACCGCACCCGGCCGCAGGACTTCGAGGTGCATTCGGTGACCGAGGTGATCGGCCACAGCGGCACGGTGCAGGGCGAGGGCGTGCAGGAGCAGCGCTTCCTGCCCTTCTATGCGGCCTTCCATGGCAGCCGCCACGTGCACCCGGCCTACTACACCACCACGCGCGAGCCGCGCCTGCTGTCGGCGCGCCAGCGCAGCGAAGGCCACCGCAGCAGCCACATCGGCTCGGAGGTGTACCTGCAGATCGTCGATCCGCAGGAGGCGCCCTTCCCGACGCAGCTGCGGCAGCTGGCGGTGTCGGCGCTGGTCACCAACCGCGACCTGCCGCTGCTGCTGCCTCAGGGTCGCGACAACGACTTCGAATGCGTCGATGCCTTCCCCGTGCAGCGCGTGCGCATGCTGCGGGCGCCGTCGCGGCCGGTCTCGCCGGTGGTGCAGGAGGGCCTGGGCTGGAAGGTGATCGACCATCTGGCGCTCAACTACCTGTCGCTGGCCGACAGCTCGCCCCAGCAGGGCGCGGCGGCGCTGCGCGAGATGCTGCAGCTCTACGCCTCGCATGCCGACGAGTCGCGCCAGGCGCAGGTGCGCGGGCTGCTGTCGGTGCGCACGCGCGCGCTGGTGCGCCGCCTGCCGCTGCCCGGGCCGATCGCCTTCGGGCGCGGCCTGGAGGTGGCGCTGGAGGTGGAGCCCACGGCCTTCCATGGCGGCAGCGTGTTCCTGTTCGGCGCCGTCATGTCGCGCTGGCTGGCGCGGCATGTCGAGGTCAACCATTTCGTCGAGACCGTGCTGCACGCCGCCGGCCGCGGCGAGCTGATGCGCTGGAGGCCGCAGTGCGGGACCCGGGCGATCCTGTGAGCACGGGCGGCGCACCCGCGGCAGCCCCCGCTGCGGCCACGCCCGAACCGGCGCCAGCGCGTGCAGGCGCGGCGCGGCTGCTGGCCGAGCGTGCCGAGCAGGCCTGGGCCTACGACTACTTCGCGCTGATGCGCCGGCTGGAGGCGACCGACCTCTCGGCCCCGCGCTGGGGCCATGCGCTGCGGCCCTCGGCCGAGCCGGTGCGCGTGGGGCAGGAGCCCTCGCTGGCCTTCGCGCCCGCGGGGCTCAGCCGCTTCGAGCTGCCTCAGGGCGACGGCCGGCCGCCGCTGATCCGCCAGCACTTCTTCGCCTACGTGGGCCCCAACGGCCCGCTGCCGGTGCACCTGTCGGACTTCATCCGCGAGCGGGCGCTCAACCATGGCGACCGCACCTGGCTGGCCTTCCTCGACACCTTCCTGCATCGCTTCGCGCTGCAGTTCTACCGGGCCTGGTCGCAGGCCCGGCCCGCACCGGGCATGGACCGGCCGGGCGAGGACCCCTTCCGCCACCGCGTGGGCGCGCTGGTGGGCATCGGCGGTGCCGCGCGGCAGCAGCGCGACGACGTGCCGGACGACGCGCGCCTGCACTTCTCGGGCTGGCTCGCGCGGCGCGTGCACAGCGCCGAAAGCGTGGAGCGGGTCCTGTCCGGCTTCTTCGAAGTGCCCGTGCAGCTTGAGCGCTGGGTGGGCCACTGGATGACCCTGCCCGAGGACGAGCTGACGCGCCTGGGCGCGAGCAACCCCAACACCGCCTCGCGCACGCTGGGCCTGGGCGCCGTGCTGGGCCGACGCGTGTGGGACCGGCAGCACAAAGTCTGCCTGCACCTGGGCCCGCTCACGCTGGATCAGTACCGCCGCTTCCTGCCCGACGGCAGCGCGCGCGGCCCGCTGGTGCGCTGGGTGCAGCAACTGCTGGGCGGCGAGCTGGACTGGGACGCGCGCCTGCTGCTGCAGCGCGCCGAAGTGCCACCCACCAGGCTGGGCGGCGGCGCGCGCCTGGGCTGGACCAGCTGGGTCGGCAACCGGCCGCGTGCGAACCATGCCGTGGACGTGCGCATCGCCGGACCTTCGCACCTGTCCTCCATCGTCGCTGCGCCCGCGGCGGCCCCTGCCCACATGGCCTTGTGAAAACAGCGGCCGCCGTTCGTTCTGTCTCTACTGGAGAAACCCATGAGTGAAATCAGCCGCAGCGCTCTTTTCGGCAAGCTGAATCCCCTGGCCTACAAGGCCATCGAAGGCGCGACGGTCTTCTGCAAGATGCGCGGCAATCCCTATGTGGAGCTGGAGCACTGGTTCGCCCAGTTGCTGCAGAACCAGGAGAGCGACCTGCACCGCATCGTGCAGCACTACGGGCTGGACATCTCGCTGCTGGCCAAGGACGTGACGGCCGCGCTGGACCGCCTGCCGCGCGGCGCCACCGCCATCAGCGACTTCTCGCCGCACATCGAGAACGCCATCGAGCGCGCGTGGACCTATGCCACCCTGCAGTTCGGCGAAGCGCAGGTGCGCACGGGCTACATCGTGGTGGGCATGCTCAAGACGCAGAGCCTGCGCAACCCGCTGCTGCAACTGTCCAAGCAGTTCGAGAAGATCAAGGTCGAGGACCTGGCCGCCAACTTCGCCAAGATCTGCGACGCCTCGGCCGAAGGCCGGATGCGTGCGCAGGACGGCACCGGCATGGGAAGCGGCGCGCCGGGCGAGGACAGCGGCGCCATCGCGCCCGCCGCCATGGGCAAGGGCGACGCGCTCAAGAAGTTCACCACCGACCTCACCGAGCAGGCCCGCGGCGGCAAGATGGACCCCATCGTCGGCCGCGACGACGAGATCCGCCAGGTGGTCGACATCCTGATGCGCCGACGCCAGAACAACCCCATCCTGGTGGGCGAAGCCGGCGTGGGCAAGACGGCCGTCGTCGAGGGCTTTGCCCAGCGCATCGCCCGCGGCGATGTGCCGCCGGCCCTCAAGGATGTGAAGCTGCTGGCCCTGGACGTGGGCCTGCTGCAGGCCGGCGCCAGCATGAAGGGCGAGTTCGAGCAGCGCCTGCGCTCGGTCATCGAAGAGGTGCAGGCCAGCGAGCAGCCCATCATCCTGTTCGTCGACGAGACCCACACGCTGGTGGGCGCGGGCGGCGCGGCCGGCACCGGCGATGCGGCCAACCTGCTCAAGCCGGCGCTGGCGCGCGGCACGCTGCGCACGGTGGGTGCCACCACCTGGGCCGAGTACAAGAAGTACATCGAGAAGGACCCGGCGCTCACACGCCGCTTCCAGAACGTGCAGGTGGACGAGCCCGACGAGCGCAAGGCCATCCTGATGATGCGCGGCGTGGCCAGCACCATGGAGAAGCACCACCAGGTGCAGATCCTGGACGAGGCGCTGGAAGCCGCCGTCAAGCTGAGCCACCGCTACATCCCGGCGCGCCAGCTGCCCGACAAGAGCGTGAGCCTGCTGGACACCGCCTGCGCCCGCGTGGCCGTGAGCCTGCATGCCACGCCGGCCGAGGTGGACGACAGCCGCAAGCGCATCGAGTCGCTGGAGACCGAGCTGCAGATCATCGGCCGCGAGAAGGCCATCGGCATCGAGGTGGCCGAGCGCGAGCAGGCCGTCAATGCCGAACTGGCCGCCGAGCGCGACCGCCTGGGCGATCTCGAAGGCCGCTGGGGGCAGGAGAAGGCGCTGGTGGACGAGCTGCTGGCCCTGCGCGCCAAGCTGCGCAGCGGCGGGCAGCCGGTGGACGTGCCGCCCGCTGCGGAGGGCGCCAACGCCCCGGCCTCCGCCGAGGGCGGCGGCGACGACCGCGAGGCCATGCTGGTGCGCCTGCGCGCGCTGCAGGCCGAGCTCACCACGCTGCAGGGCGAGTCGCCGCTGATCCTGCCCACGGTGGACTACCAGGCCGTCGCCGCCGTGGTGGGCGACTGGACGGGCATCCCCGTCGGCCGCATGCAGCGCAACGAGATCGACACCGTGCTCAAGCTGCCGCTGCTGCTGGGCCAGCGCGTGATCGGCCAGGACCATGCGATGGAGATGATCGCCAAGCGCATCCAGACCAGCCGCGCGGGCCTGGACAACCCCAGCAAGCCCATCGGCGTGTTCATGCTGGCCGGCACCTCGGGCGTGGGCAAGACCGAGACCGCCCTGGCCCTGGCCGAGGCGCTGTACGGCGGCGAGCAGAACCTGATCGTCATCAACATGAGCGAGTACCAGGAGGCGCACACCGTCAGCTCGCTCAAGGGCGCGCCTCCCGGCTACGTGGGCTACGGCGAAGGCGGCGTGCTGACCGAGGCCGTGCGCCGCAAGCCCTACAGCGTGGTGCTGCTCGACGAGGTGGAGAAGGCGCACAGCGACGTGCACGAGCTGTTCTTCCAGGTCTTCGACAAGGGCTTCATGGAGGACGGCGAAGGCCGCACCATCGACTTCAAGAACACGCTGATCCTGCTGACCACCAACGCCGGCACCGACCTGATCGCCAGCATGTGCCGGGACCCCGAGCTGATGCCCGACCCCGAGTCGATGGCCAAGGCCCTGCGCGAGCCGCTGCTCAAGGTCTTCCCGCCGGCGCTGCTGGGTCGGCTGGTGACCATTCCCTACTACCCGCTGTCGGACGAGATGCTCGCCAGCATCGTGCGGCTGCAGCTGGGCCGTATCAAGAAGCGCGTCGAGGCCCGCTACAAGATTCCGTTCGAGGTGGGCGACGACGTGGTCAAGCTGGTTGTCAGCCGCTGCACCGAGAGCGAATCGGGCGGCCGGATGATCGACGCCATCCTCACCAACACCATGCTGCCGGACATCAGCCGCGAGTTCCTCACGCGGATGATGGAAGGCAAGCCGATCGAGGGCGTGACGGTGGGCGTGGCCGACGGCGGCTTCAGCTACAGCTTCGCCTGAGCGCGCGACAGTCACCCACTGCAAGGAAACAACATGATCGATCTGTCACTCTGGTCTTCGGTACTGAACAACGACCTGCTGCTCAAGCAGATCACCATGCCGGGCAGCCATGACGCCACCATCTACGACGGTGCCGACTTCACGAAGACCGGCATCACGAAGTACATGGTGTCGAGAAACAAGTCGATCACGCAGAGCGGCTCCATCGCCCATCAGTGCCAGCTGGGCTCGCGCTTCTTCGACGTGCGCCTGAAGCTTGCGGACGGCGTCGTGCGCGGGTACCACCAGACGGCAGGGCAGGGGGGTGTGGGCGCGAGCGCAGACAAGATCCTGGACGATGTCGACGACTTCCTGCGCGGGCGTGCCAGCGAGTTCGTCATCCTGCGTATCTCGCACACCTCACGCGACACCGACATCGTCAACCATGTGCTCAACCACCGCATCGCCAACCGGCTCTACAAGGGCACGGGCAACGTCGCCAACGCGAGGATCGGCGATCTGCGCGGCAAGGCGATCTGCATCTTCGATGCCAAGAAGTTCGGCTTCAAGAAGAACAGGCTCATGAAGGACAAGGCCAGCCAGCTCAGCCAGGCCAACGGCATCCATGCCTTCCACAAGTACAGCGCCGGCGCCACCTATCACGACGGCCTGGGCGTCTGTGGATGCTTCAAGGGCAGCTCATCGATCAACGAGGTGCTGGGCAATGCGGTCCAGGGCGCAGAAGAGCACGCCTGCCATGCCGACGACCACCTGTTCTTCATGTACTGGCAGCAGACCTACGGCAACGTGGAGGCGAACACGAAGCAGGCAAGCATCGGCATCAAGACCGTCAAAGGGCAGCCCAAGCTCACCGGCGGCACCCATGCCAATACGCCGGGCATGATCAAGCTGATGCAGCAGAAGTCCGCCCTGAACGCTGCGTACCGGCCCAAGGACATGGACCCGGCCCTGTGGCAGAGCGTGGTCACCACGCGAGGAGACCGCATGTGCCTGCCGAACGTCATCAGCTACGACTTCATCAACGCGAAGACGAGCGAGGAGATCGTGCTGATCAACGATCCTGGCACGCGCCAGTACATCCGGCGTCGGGCCTGATGCCCACAGTGGCTGGCGCCTCGTGTCGCTGGGCTGGCCGCGACACGCCTTCCCACTTCGTCCTTCCACCCGGTCCGCGGAGCCTTCGATGATGAAACCTGCCCGTGGCGATCACGCTGTGCACCGCCAGCGCATGACGCCGGCCGCAAGCAGCATCGTGACCCGACGCCCCGGTGGCGGCGTGGAAGCCGATCCCGCGCAGGCGATGGGCATCGCGCTGGCCTGGCACCGGGAGGGGCGCCTGGACGCGGCCGAAGCGATCTATCGCAACCTGCTCGACCATGGTCTGCGGGACGCCAACGTCCTGCATTTCCTGGGTGTGCTCACACACCAGCGCGGACGTGCCCGCGAAGCGCTGGCCTTGATGCGCGACTCCCTCGCGCTCGATCCGACCGTGGCCGACTGGCACAGCAACATCGGCAACGTGCTGCTCGAGACGGGGCAACTGGACGCGGCCGCCGCGGCCTACCGGCAGGCGCTGGCACTGCGCCCCGACCATCCCGCCTTCCACAACAACCTGGGGGTGCTGCTGCGCGAGCAGAACCGGCCGGAGGAAGCCGAACGCGCCTACCTGCGCGCGGTGGAACTGGCACCCGACTATTCGGATGCCTATTCGAACTGCGCCTCGCTCTACCAGGCCCTGGGCCGCGGGGAGGACAGCCTGCGCATGTTCTGGCAGGCCCTGCTGCATTCGCCGCGGCATTCGCGCAGCCGCCGCCTGCTGGGGCTGGCGCTGTTCAACCTGGGCCGGCTGGAGGAGGCCGCCGCCGTCTACCGACAGTGGCTCGAGGACGAGCCGGGCAACGTGCAGGCGCGCCATCACCTGGCGGCCTGCGGCGGCGCCGAGGTACCCGAGCGGGCGGCCGACGGCTATGTCGAAGAGGTGTTCGATGGCTTTGCCAACAGCTTCGACGCCAAGCTGGCCCTGCTGCACTACCGTGCGCCCGAACTGGTGGCCGGCCAGGTGGCCGCGTGCCTGGGCGAGCCCCGCGCGGCACTCGACATCCTGGATGCCGGCTGCGGCACCGGCCTGTGCGGCCCCCTGCTCGCGCCCTACGCGCGTCATCTCGAGGGTGTGGACCTGTCGGCAGGCATGCTGGCCAAGGCCGAGCCGCGGCAGGTCTATCACCGGCTGGTCAAGGCCGAGCTGACCGCCTTCCTGCAGGAGAGCGAGCCGGCCAGTCGTGACCTGATCGTTTCGGCCGACACCCTGTGCTACTTCGGCCGGCTGGCACCGGTGTTCGCGGCGGCACAGGCCACGCTCCGCCCGGGCGGCTGGCTGATCTTCACGCTCGAGGCCGTCGATCCGGCCCTGCATGCGCAGGGTGCCGGGCCCGAGGGCTTCGTCCTCAATCCCCACGGGCGGTACAGCCACGATGGTGCCGCCGTACGCCGGGATCTGGAGGGGGCAGGCCTGGAGCCCGTGACCTTCGACTCCGTGCACCTGCGCGAAGAGAACGCCCGGCCGGTGCTGGGCTGGCTCGTCGCCGCGCGCCGCCATTGACCCATTCGAGTCTCCCCTCATGGCCACACAGGAATTCCGCATCCAAAGCGACTCGCCCGTCAACGACGAGCTGATGTTCTGGGGCATCGTCGGCCACGAGGGCCTGAGCCGGCCTGCGGCCTACGAGCTGTCGGTGCTCTCCAAGGCCAGCGACCTGGATGCGGGCGACGTGCTGGGCCATGCCTTCGACGTGGTGGTCGAGTTCGTGGACCCGGGCGGCAACCTGCATGAGCGCCATTGCCAGGGCCACGCGGTGCGCTTCGCGCGCATGGGCGCCGTCGGCCGTTACTTCGAGTACCGCATCACCCTGCGTTCCTGGTTCTGGCTGCTGACCAAGCGCATCAACGCCCGCATCCACCAGGACAGGAGCGTGCTGGAGGTGATGGACGCCACCTTCGAGGACAGCGCCATCAAGCGCTTCAAGAAGACCAAGCCCAGCGGCGTGGTGGGCGAGCACAAGCCGCGCACCTACTGCGTGCAGTTCGAGGAGAGCGACTACGCCTTCGTCTCCCGCCTGCTGGAGGACGAGGGCATCTACTACTGGTTCGACGCGCACGACGCGCCCGGCACCATGCTGCTGGCCGACGGCGCCGGCGATGCGCACGACAAGCTGCCCGTGGTGGCCGAGTTGCCCATGGCCACCGGCGGCGGCGAGGAGCGTTTCGACGAGATCCTGCGCTGGTGCGACGCGCGATCGCTGACCAGCGGCCGCTATGCCTCGCGCGACAGCGATTTCAAGAAGATCCGCACCGTGCTCAAGTCCGACGCCGATGCCTCGGGCGAGCACGAGATGAGCGACCTGGAGGTGTTCGAGTTTCCGGGCGGCTACTTCGAGAACGGCGCGCTCAACCTCAAGCTGGGCGCGCGCATCGACCAGATGGTGTCCGAGCGCCGGCAGCACTGGGCGCTGACGGCCTGGCCCGACGTGGCGGTGGGCCGCTGCTTCGACTTCAGCGGCGACCCCGACGGCACCCGCGACGGCGCCTACCTGATCGCCGGCTGCACGATGGTGCTGATGCACCCCGGCTACGAGGGCATGGACATGGAGCCGCGCGAGGGCGCGGCCGGTCGGCTGCTCGCGGCGCTGCTGGCGGACGACGCCGTCAACGCGCAGGTGCTCGACCCGCTGGCGCGCCTGATCGCGGAAGAGCCGCTGCTGCACACGGGCCGCCGCGGCGCGGGCCTGTTCCTGCTGACGGCCCTGCCAGCGTCGACCACCTTCAAGCCGCCGCGCCTGACGCCGCGCGTGCGCATGCCCGGTCCGCAGTCGGCCATCGTGGTGGGCGCCGCCGGCAAGGAGCACGACGTCGACCCCTTCGGCCGCATCAAGGTGCACTTCCATTGGGACCGCTACGACCAGAGCGACGAGAAGTCCACCTGCTGGATCCGCGTGTCGCAGCCCTGGGCCGGCAAGGGCTGGGGCGGCTATTTCGCGCCGCGCATCGGCCAGGAGGTGGTGGTCGACTTCCTCAACGGCGATCCCGACCGTCCCCTGGTGATGGGCCGCGTCTACGACGACGACCAGCCCATCCCCTATCCCAGCGCCACGCAGAGCGGCTTCAAGACGCGCTCCACACCCGGCGGCGGGCCCTCGAACTACAACGAGCTGATGTTCGAGGACAAGAAGGGCGCCGAGCTGGTGAGCATCCATGCCGAGCGCAACATGTCGACCTCGGTGGAGGTGGACGATTCGCTGAGCGTGGGGCAGGACCAGGTCGAGGGCGTGGGCCGCGACCACACGACGACGGTGGGGCGCAACGAGAAGAACACGGTGGCGGAGAAGCAGGAGAACACCGTCGGCATCAGGCAGATCAACAGCATCGGTTCGGGCGGCCAGCTGACGCAGGTGGGGGGCTTCCAGGAGAACGTCTTCCACGCCAGCCAAAAGACCTCGGTGGTCGGCGATCAGACGCTGGTGGTCACGGCCAAGCAGAGCGTGGCCGTCGGGGGCGAGCAGAAGACCGCCGTGGGTGGCGAGCAGAAGATCAGCGTGACCGGCGCGCAGACCACCACGGTGGGCGGCAACCTCACGATCAATGGCATGGCCAACACCAAGATCCAGACGACCGGCGAGCGCAACGACATCACCACGGCCAAGCACGCCATCATGTCCAACCAGATCAAGATGGTGGCCAACGCCACCATCGAGATGATGGCGGTGGGCAACATCAATGCCACGTCCATCGGTTCCAACACCACGGTGCTGGGCTCCAATTCGAGCGGCTACATCGGCGTCAACAGCGAGGCCAACCTCGGCATCGCCCGCTCGACGTTCATGGGCCTGAGCATGAACAACGCCCTGGCGGTGGACATCTCCAACTTCGTCGGCGCGCAGATCGAGAACACGGCCGCGATCCGGCTGTCCAACGTGGCGGCGGCCTACATCAGCCAGGCCGGCGTCGACTTCGACATGACCACCATGAAGACGATCACGGGCGGCGCGGGCGGCGGTGCCGGTGCGGCGCCGTCGTCCGTCACGGGCGTGCTGGCCGGCGTGGCCGTGGGCGTGGTGGGGGCCGCCTTCGGCGTCTACGACGTGAATCAGACGCTGAATCAGTACGAACAGGCCGAGAAGGACCTCGACCAGGCCGCCATCGAGGCTGCCCGCATGGGGCTGAGCAATCTGGCCGGCCGGCTCGATCGCATGGCGCGGCTCGTCAACCGACGCCGGCGCGAGGGCACCGCCCTGGCGGTGGGCGGGCCCATCTGGCTGCTGGGCGAGATCGGCGCCGAGGCCACGGGCGGCACCTATGCCTCGTCGGCCTCCAAGACGCTGGGCGAAGAAAGCCAGGATTCCGCCGGGCGCGGCCGGCCGGCCTCCGCCACCGCGCCCGAGGCTCCCACCGTACCGGCCATGCCCCAGATGCCGCCGCCCTACCGCCCGCCGGGCCAGCACTGAGAAGCGATGCAGATCCACAAGCCGTCCTGCCTGGGACTGTCGACGCGCCCCATCGAGTACCGGCGCCGCTACGGCCTGTGCATCTCGGCCAGTTTGCATGTGCCCTTCGAGCAGGCCGAGGGCGGCACGCTGTGGGGCGAGCAGTCGATGTGGGACTTCCTGGCGGCCGAGATGGCCGTGCCGGTCATCGACGAAGGCGTGGCCAAGCTCACCGCCGAATTCCTGGTGCATGGCCGGGCCTGGCCGCCGCCGCATCAGCCTGGCGCCTGCGCTGTGCGCGCGCGCGTGGGGCCGGCCGAGAAGACGCTGCTGGTCTTCGGCGACCGCAGCTGGAACGGCGACCGTCCGACCGCGCCCGCACCCTTCGCTGGCATGCCCCTGGACTGGGCGCGTGCCTATGGCGGGCCGGACTTCGCGCTCAACCCGGGCGGCCGTGGGCGCGCGGCGGCCGACGGCATCCAATGGCTGCCCAACATCGAGGCGCCGCAGGAGCGGCTGCTGCGGCCGGACCAGGCCGCCAACCCTGCGGGCTTCGGTGCGCTGGAGCCGCTGCACCCATGGCGCGCGCAGTACCGCGGCACCTACGGCGAGGACTACCTGCGCGAGCACGCACCCGGCTTCGCCCCCGATCTCGACTGGCGCTACTTCAATCTCGCGTCGCCCGACCAGTGGTTCGCGCAGCCGCTGGTCGGCGACGAGCCCTTCGCCTTCGACCACATGCACCCGGCGCAGGCGCAGGTGCAGGGGCGCCTGCCGGGTCTGCGGGCGCGCAGCTTTGCAAGCTATGCGCAGGCCGAAGGCCCGCCCGTGCTGCGCGAAGTCCCGCTGCGGCTGACCACGGCCTGGTTCTTTCCGCATGCGATGCGCTGTGTGCTCATCTTCCAGGGCCTGGCCGAGATCGGCACCGACGACGGCAGCGACATCGTCGGCCTGCTCGGCGCGGTGGAGCGCGTGGGTCAGGCGCGGGCCGATGCGCACTACACCGAGGTACTGGAGCGACGGGCCGACCCCCGCGTGGGCGGCATCCATGCGCTCAACGATGCGGACCTGCTGCCCGAGGGGCTCGACACGCGCGACCCGGCCGCGGAGGTGGCCCGCGAGGCCTTTGCGAGCCCGGGCAAGCAGGCCGAAGTGCAGCGCCACCGTGCCGAATGGGAAGTGGCCATGGCGCGCCAGCAGGCGCGGGACCTGGGCCAGGACCCGGACGCCCTCGGCATCCGCCTGCCGCCCGCGACCGCCACGCCAAGCGAGCCGGGCGCGCTGGCGGCACATCTGCTCGAACAGCACGAGCTGGCGCAGCACCAGCACTGGGCGGTGGTGGACGACGTGCTCAAGCAGGTCGAGCAGGCGCTGGAGATGGTCAAGACCCATGGGGCCAAGGCGGTGCAGGCCGCGACGCACCGCGGCCCGCCGCGCTTCAGCGCCGAGACAAGGTTGGACGAGATGACGGCCCAGGCGGCGGCGCTGGGGCGCCCGCTCGATCCGTCGGGGCCGTACCCGCACTTGATCCGCCAGGAGGCTGCGGAGCGCGACGGTTACCTGCAGTCAGCCCATGCGCAGATGCCGGCCGACCGCATGGCACCGGCACCGGCGCGCGCACTGCGCGGCGAGATCGAGCGGGCCGTGGCCGCCGGCCTGCGCCGCTTCGCCGAGATGGACCTCACCGGTGCCGACCTGTCGGGCCTGGATCTGCGTGGCTGCGATTTCGGCGGGGCCTGGCTGGAGAGCGCGACGCTGGCCGGCGCCAACGTGTCGGGCGCCCGCTTCGTGCGGGCCGTGCTGGCCCACGCCGACCTGCAGGGCGCGATGGCCGTGGGCACCGACTTCACGCAGGCCAACCTCGGCCGCGCCCGTCTGGCCGGCGCGGTGCTGGACGAGGCCTGCCTGGAAGGCGCCATGCTGATGCACAGCGACTTCCGCAAGACGCAGCTGCGCCGCGCCCGCCTGGCCCGCGCCCAGTGGATCGAGAGCCGCTGGGGCGAGGCCGACTGGAGCGGCGTGCAGGCGCCGGGCCAGGTGTTCCACCGTGTGGCGCTCGAGGGCATGGTGCTGGCCGAGGCCGACCTGTCGCGGGCGGTGTTCTTCGAATGCGGACTGCAGGGCGTCGACCTGCAAGGCGCGACCCTGGCGCAGGCCAGCTTCGTCGGCTGCCGGCTCGACGGCGTGCGGCTCGCGGGCGCAGTGCTCGACGGCGCCTCCTTCGTGCAGGGCTGCAGCCTGGCGCAGGCGGACCTGCGCTCGGCACGCCTGGCCGGCGCCAACCTGGCAGGCTGCGACCTGCGGGGTGCACGGCTGATGCAGGCCAACCTCGATGGCGCCCTGCTGTCCTCGGCGGTGCTGGAGCAGGCCGACCTGCGACTGGCCCGCGCCGAGGGCGCGTTGATGCGCCGCACGCGCCTGCGCCAGGCCAACCTGGCGGGCGTGCTGCTCAAGGACGCCGTGCTCCAGCATGCCGATCTGCGTGGCGCCGATCTGAGGCGCAGCAACCTGTTCGCGGCCGACCTGTCGCGCGTGCGCCTCGATGGCGACGTGCGCCTGGAGGAGGCGCTGCTGACCCGTGCGCGCACCTGGCCGCGGCTCAGCCGCGAAGAGCAGGAAAAGGCATGAGCAGCACGGCCGCTGCTCCTTCGCCCATGAGCCGCACGACGCTGGCGCTCGCCGCGTCGCTGGGCGAGATGCTCGAAGGCGTGGAGTTCAGCCGCGGCGCGTATGCGCGCGCCGCGCTGGCCGGTGGCACCTTCATACGCTGTCGCTTTGCCGAGGCCGACCTGCGCGAGGCCGACCTGCGCGAATGCGTGTTCGACCAGTGCGACCTGCGCGGCGCCCTGCTGGGCGGCGCCTTCCTGAACAAGGCGGTGTTCAACCGCTGCGTGATGGACCATGCCGACCTGCGCGCGGCCAACCTGCACGGTGCCCTGGTGACCGAGTGCCAGGCGCCGCATCTGCAGCTGGGCGAGGCCCGGCTGGCCATGGCGGTACTGACCGGCTGCCAGCTCGACCACGCGGGACTGCGGTCGGCCAACCTGGACGCGACCACCTTCAGCGGCTGCTCGCTGCTGGACGCCGCGGCCGATGGCGCCCTGTGGCGCCAGACCACCTTCATCGAGTGCCGCGTCGAGCAGATGAGCTGGACCGGCGTGCAGATGCTGCGTGCGGTCTTCGTGGCCACGCCGCTGGCAGGCCGTGACTTCGGCGGGCTCGATCTGCAGGCCTGCCAGTTCCTGGGGGCCGACCTGCGCCGCGCCAGCTTTCGCGGCGCGGCCATCGAACGGTGCAACTTCCAGCAGTCCCGGCTCGATGGCGCCAGCTTCGCGCAGGCGCGCGGGGCGCATGCGCTGTTCTGCGATGCGGCCGGCGTGGCGGTGGACTTCGCTGGCGCGTCGCTGCCACAGTCGCTGTTCACCCGGGCCCGCCTGCCCCAGGCCCGCTTCGCGCAGGCCGACCTGCGCCAGGCCCACATGGCCGGCGCCCAGCTTCCCGGTGCCGACTTCCAGGGCGCCCAGCTGACCCATGCCGACCTGCGGCATGCGGACCTCGGCGGCGCGCGCCTGGACGGCGCCACGCTGCTGCGCACCGTGCTGCACGGTGCGCGGACCGACGACGCGGTCTTCAGCGATCGCGCGCGCGCCCTCGAAACCGATCCCGCGCTGGCCGAGGCCGAGCGCTGGCGCCCCACCTGAGCGTCCGTGCGCCTGCGCCGCAGCCGCCCGCCCTCACCACCAAGGACTTCCCATGCACGACACCCTCGCCGCCCCCGCCACCCGGCGCCGCCGCGCCGCGCCGCCTGCCACGCCGGCCGCCCACTGGTGCGTGGGGGTCGTCACCGCGCGGCAGGGCGAGCGCTTCGCCGTGGTCAGCGGGGCGCAGGCCCTTCAGCTGCAGCGCGCCGTGGGCTGCCTGCTGGAGCCTCGCCCCGGCGACACGGTGGCCTGCCTGCACACCGAGGCCGGCGGCGAGGGATGGGTCATGGCCGTGCTGACGCGCGAGCCCGCTAACGAGACGGACGGGCCGCACCGGCTCAGCCTTCCCGGCGACACCGAGCTGTCCGTGGGGCGTGGACGACTTTCCTTGCAGGCCACCGACCTGGCGCTTCGGGCCGACCAGGGCCTCAGTGTGCAGGCGCACGATGCGCGGCTGACCGTGGACAGCGGCGAAGCCGTGGCCCGCCAATGGCGCATGAGCGCCGGGGTGATGAAGCTGGTGGGCAGCCTGCTGTCGACGGTGGTGGACCGTGCCCAGCACTTCAGCCGCCACCACCTGCGCCGCACGGAAGGGCTGGACCGCGTCCATGCCACGCACCTGGACTGCGAGGCCGAGCAGCTGCTGCGCCTGTCGGGCGAGCATGCCCTGGTCAACGGCGAGAAGCTGGTCAAGGCGCGCGGCGCCCAGATCCATTTCGGCTGACGCTCACCGCTGCAGAAGGAGCCGGGCATGTTCGCCAATTGCCAGCTGATGGGCACCGACATGGGATTCCCCGACGTGTGCCTCACCCCCGCGGTGCCGTCGCCGATCCCGGTGCCCTATCCCAACATCGCCATGGGCCCCATGGCGATTCCCAACTGCCCGACGATCCTCTTCATGTGCGCGCCGGCCCACAACCTGGGCACGACGATCCCCATGACGAATGGCGACAACGCGGGCGTGCTGCTCGGTGTGGCGTCAGGCACGGTGATGGGCCCCAGCCGGCACCTGACCGGCGCCTTCACCGTGCTGCTGCAGGGCATGCCCGCCAGCCGCCTGACCAGCGTCTCGCTGCAGAACAGCACCAACTGTCCTGGCGTGCGCGTGGCTCCCAGCCAGACCGTGGTGCTGCTGCTGGCGCCCTGATGCGGATGTGGGCGTGCCGGGACGTTCAGGGCCTGGCGCCGGCGTCCCACTGGCGCTGGATGTCCTGCGGGCTGGCCGAGGGCACGAAGTAGCGCGCGGCCCGGCGGCGCAGGTCGGCCGTGATGACTGCGGTGGCGAAGGCGTGGGCCTCGGGCGCCACCGCATCGACCGGACGCCTGCGCTCGCGCCCGTCGGTCAGCGCCTCTGCCACACGACCGTCGCGCATGCGCACCCGCATGATCAGCGGCGGCGCGATGCCGTAGGTGCAGCGCTGCCCGGTGTAGAGCGCTTCGATCGTCTCGCCACTGTGCAGCCGCAGGTCGAACTCCAGCAGGTTGTGCTTGGACTGGCTGCGCGGCCCGTAGCGGCAGCGCGCGACGACCTCGTCGATCTGGGTGAGCCATTCGCGGGCAAGCGCGGGTGCCGCCGGCAGCAGGCCCGGCGACCAGGACGGGTCCAGCCGCGCGATCTCGTCGTCGAGCGCCTTCTGCAGCACCTGGGCGAGCACCGCATTGGGCTGGTCGCCAGGTGTCTCGGGCGTGCCGCCCGTGCATGCGGCCATCAGGGCGGACAAGGCGGCGAACAGGGCCATGGCGGGTCTCCGAAGACGAGGGCGCGGCATGCGCCGATTAGACGATCGAAGAGGCCGCGGCCGGGGTGCGGCGGCGCGGGCCGAAGGCATACCTCTTCCGGTGAGCTTGTGGCGACCGTCGCTGGCATGAATACTTTTCCCAGCATCGGCGAACGGCCCGCAAGGGCGGCGCCGCGCCCCGCGGGAGCCTCCTCATGATCGAAATCGTCGTCGTCGGCCGTCAAGGCGCCCCGATGGGCCGCCCCCTGGCGGCGCGCTTCGGCCCGCAGGGCGGCACCATCGGCCGCTCGGACACCAACACCCTGGTGCTGGACGACCCCGACCGCACCGTCTCGCGCGTGCATGCGCAGGTGCTGTGCCGCAATGGCCAGTACGTCATCGTGGACCGCGGCAGCAACCCCATGCAATGCAATGGCGTGCCGCTGGGCGCCGGCAACGAAGCCGCGCTGCAGGGAGGCGAGCGCCTGGTGATCGGCAGCTTCGAGCTGGCCGTGCAGCGCCTGCAGGCTGCCGCACCGCTGGCCGCCACGGCCGATCTGCCCACCGGCTTCGGGGCGCCGCCTGCAGCCGCACCGGCGCTTCCCGACGACGATCCTTTTGCCGACCTGCTGGCCGGCCTGGGCCCGGCCTCGCCGCCGCCGGCGCGGCCGGCTGCTCCCACACCGCCGGCAGCGCCCGCCGCAGCCCTGCCTGCCGCCTTCGCCGACCCCATGGGCCTGTCGCCGCGCGCCGGCACGCCATCGGCCGACGACCCCTTCGCCGGCCTGCTCGGTGCGGCGCCTGCAGGCGCTGCGCCGCTGGACGATTTCTCCGACCTCGGCCTGCCCGCGGCGTCCAACCCCACGGCCAATTCGCAGCGCATCGACGACCTGTTCGGCCTGGGACCGGCAAGCACCGGCGGTGATCCGCTGGCGCTGTCGCCGCTGGCCGATCCGCTGCTGCAGCCCAACACCGCCGGCAGTGCGGCCGATCCGCTGGCGGCCTTCCAGCAGGGGGCACCGGCCAGCCAAGCGCCGCGCAGCGACCATGCGCCCATCGGCCAGTTCGGCTTCACGCCGCCGCGCGCGGCCATGGCGCCTGCCATGCCGGCGTCACCGGCAACACCGCCGGTCCCGGGGGGGCAGGCCTTTCCCGACGCGGCGGGCGAGCCAATCCGCATCGGCCGCGCCACGGCCCCGCGCCCGGCGCTGCCGCCCGACGCCGCGCCCGCGGTTGCGGCCTTCGCGCCGCCGCCTGCGATGGCGCCCACCCCACCCGCAGCTGGGGCAGCCGGTGTGCCTGATCCGTTTGCGGACCTGCTGGGCGACGAGCCCTTCGGTTCTGCCGCGGCCACCGGCGGCGGCTTGGACGACCTGCTCGCGCCGGCGCCCGCACCTGCCGTGGCATCCGCGGCCGTGCCGCTACCCGCACCGGCACCGTTCCCAGCCCCAGCCCCTGCGCCCGCATCGGCGTGGTCCGCGCCGCCCGCCGCCGCGTTCGCGTCCCATCCGGCCGCGCCCGCCATGGCGCCCACGCCCATGGCGGCCGCAGGCGGCGATGCCGGCGAGCTGCTCGCCGCCTTCCTGCACGGCCTGGGCGGCATGCACCAGCCGCCCACGCAGCTCACGCCCGCGCTCATGGAGCGCATCGGCGTCATGCTGCGCAGCGCCACGGAGGGCACGCTGCAGCTGCTGCTCACCCGCCAGGAGCTCAAGCGCGAGGTGCGGGCCGAGGTCACCATGATCGCGGCGCAGGCCAACAACCCGCTCAAGTTCTCGCCCACCGTCGAGGTGGCGCTGGGCCATCTGCTGGGCCCGCAGCTGCGCGGCTTCATGCCGGCCGATGCCGCCATGCGCGATGCCTACGACGACCTGCGGGCCCACCAGTTCGGCGTGATGGTCGGCCTGCGCGCGGCGCTGGCCGCGCTCATCGCCCGCTTCGGCCCCGAGGAGCTGGAGAAGAAGATCGCCGCCCGTTCGGCACTGGACAGCCTGTTCGCGGCCAACCGCAAGGCCAAGCTGTGGGACCAGTTCACGGCCCTGTACGGCGCCATCGCCGCCGAGGCCGAGGACGACTTCCACAGCCTGTTCGGCAAGGCCTTCCTGGAGGCCTACGAGGCCCAGATGGCCCGGCTCAAGCAGCAGGCGGGCGAGGGTGGCGCGCAGCCGTGAGGGCCGCGGCGACCGATGACAACTGCGACGAGGAGCGCGCGTGGAAATTGAGATCGTCACCCTGACGCGGCCCGGCGGGCGTGACTACAACGAAGACGTCTATGGCCACTGGTACGACGACCGCCATGTGCTGTGCCTGGTGGCCGACGGCGCCGGTGGGCATGGCGGCGGCGACGTGGCCTCGGCCACGGCACGGGCCAGCCTTCTGGCGGGCTTCGCCACGCAGCCCGGCCTCGATGCCGGTGTGCTGCGTCAGCTGGTGGCCCATGCCAACGAAGCCATCGTCGAACGGCAGGCCGAAGGCGGCAAGCTCGCGGCCATGCGCACGACGCTGGTGATGGCCGCCATCGACCTGGAGGAGCAGGCCATGGTCTGGGCCCACAGCGGCGACAGCCGGGCCTACCTGTTCCGCGGCGGCGCCGTCGTGGCGCGCACCACCGACCACAGCCTGGTGCAGCAGATGGTGGCCGGCGGCATGCTCGACGACGAGGGCGCCCGGCTGCATCCGCAGCGCAACGTGCTGCTGTCGGCCCTGGGGTCGCTCACCGAGCCGCCGCAGGTCGACGTGTCGCAGCGCATGCGGCTCGAACCGGGCGATGCGCTGCTGCTGTGTTCGGACGGCGTATGGGAGGTGCTGGGCGACGAAGGCCTCATGGCCGGCCTGCAGGCCTCGCGCACGCCACGCCAATGGGCCGACCAGATCGACGCCCAGATCATTGCCCGCGGCAAGCCGGGGCAGGACAACTACACGGCCATCGCGCTGTGGGTGATGCCCGACGGGCATGACGACGCCACGCGGCTGATGCCCGCTCCCGACTGAGCAGCGCGGGCCCCTTGGGCCGCAGGCTGCCCAGACCCCCGCCGCCCCCCTCCAAAAAAAACGCCGGCAGCTGCCGGCGTTGTCGATGGCGCGGAACCCGCGCGATCAGTCGTTCGCGTTCGCCGCGATGTCCCAGGTCGTTTCCTTGGTGGTGTCCTTGGTGCCGTCGGCCTTCTGCGGCGTGTATTCGAACTTCACCTTGGCGAAGTTCAGCGTGATGTTCTCGGTCAGGCGGTCCTCGCCGCCGCTGCCGCCGGTCGACACGCTCGTGACCATCACCTCGTTCATGGTGATCTTGATGTACTCGATGGGATCGCCGCCCTTCCCGGACGCCTTGCGAACGTACAGGATGGCGTCGTCGTGGTGCTTGCCGACACAGCAGGCACCCATCAGCGCATGGCTGGAGGCATCGACGTACTTGGTGAAGCTCAGGTCCTGGACGCTGACCTTGCCGGAGCCGCCGCCGCCGCCCATGTGGGTCGTGCCGGATTGCGACATGCCCCAGCTCCAGGCCAGGACGTCGATTTCCTTCGGGTGCTTCTTGTCGGTCGATTCACCTTCGATGCCCTTGATCTTGATGAACATGTCAACTGCCATGATTCGTGCCTTTCAGTGTGTGAGTGGAGTGGGAGGGCCTTCTCTGCGGGACGAGCAAGGCTGTCTGGAGAACGAGGGAAGGCGCGCCTTTTCAAAATGAAGTTGGCGCGCGTGGATGTCAGGCCCCCTTGGCCGACGGCAGCTTCGACACCAGCCGCAGCGAGACGGTCAGGCCTTCGAGCTGGTAGTGCGGACGCAGGAAGAACTTGGAGGTGTAGTAGCCGGGGTTGCCCTCGACCTCTTCCACGATCACCTCGGCGGCGGCCAGCGGCTTGCGCGCCTTGGTCGACTCCGAGGAATTGGCCGGGTCGCCGTCCACGTAGTTGGTGATCCAGTTGTTCAGCCAGCGCTGCATGTCGTCCTTCTCGCGGAAGCCGCCGATCTTGTCGCGCACGATGCACTTGAGGTAGTGCGCGAAGCGGTTGCAGGCGAAGAGGTAGGGCAGGCGGGCCGCCAGGTTGGCATTGGCCGAGGCGTCCGGGTCGTCGTACTCGGCCGGCTTGTGCAGCGACTGCGCGCCGATGAAGGCCGCGAAGTCCGAGTTCTTGCGGTGGATCATCGACAGCAGGCCGGCCTTCGAGAGTTCGGCCTCGCGGCGGTCGCTGATCGCGATCTCGGTGGGGCACTTCTGGTCCACGCCGCCGTCGTCGCTCGGGAAGGTGTGCAGCGGCAGGTTCTCCACCGCGCCGCCCGACTCGATGCCGCGGATGCGCGAGCCCCAGCCGTATTCCTTGTACGAGCGGTTGATGTTGGTGGCCATCGCATAGGCCGCGTTGGCCCAGGCGTACTTGTTGTGGTCGGCGCCGGCCGTGTCTTCCTCGAAGTCGAATTCCTCGACCGGGTTGCTGTTGGCGCCGTAGGGCGTGCGCGCCAGGAAGCGCGGCATGCACAGGCCCAGGTAGCGCGAGTCGTCCGATTCGCGCAGCGTGCGCCAGCCGGCGTACTCGGGCGTGCTGAAGATCTTGGTCAGGTCGCGCGGGTTGGCCAGCTCCTGCCAGCTGCCCATCTGCATCAGGCTGGGGTTGGCGCCGGTGATGAAGGGCGCATGGGCGGCGGCCGCGATCTTGGCCATCTCGCCCAGCAGCTCGACGTCGGGCGGCGTGTGGTCGAAGTGGTAGTCGCCCACGATGGCGCCGAAGGGCTCGCCGCCGAACTGGCCGTACTCTTCTTCGTAGACCTTCTTGAACATCGGGCTCTGGTCCCAGGCCGCGCCCTTGAACTTCTTCAGCGTCTTGGCCAGGTCCTGCTTGGAGACGTCCATCACCCGGATCTTCAGGTTCTCGTCGGTCTCGGTGTTGTTGACCATGTAGTGCAGGCCGCGCCATGCACTCTCGAGCTTCTGATAGTCGGGGTGGTGGATGATCTTGTTGATCTGCTCGGTCAGCTTGGCGTCGATGGCCGCGATCATGGCCTGGATCGACTGCGTGACGTCCTTGCCGATCAGCGCAGTGTTGGACAGCGCCTGCTGCGCCAGCGTGAGCACGGCGGTCTCGACCGCGCTCTTGGCCTCGTCGCTGCGGGGCTTGAATTCCTTCTGCAGCAGCGACGCGAAATCGCTGCCTGCGTACTCGACCTCTTTCAGCGCATTCTGCTGAAGTGCATCTGCCATGGGGTTCTCCTCGATCCGGGGCGGTGGGGGTGTCAGGCGGCGCTGTCTTCGGCCGGCTTCTTGGCAGAGGCCAGCGACTGCAGCAGGGCGGGGTCTTCCAGCACCTTGGCGAGCAGATCCTCGGCGCCGCCCTTGCCGTCCATGTAGGTGACCAGGTTGGACAGCTGGTTGCGTGCTTCGAGCAGCTTGTTGAGCGAGTCGACCTTGCGCGCGATGGCGCCGGGCGAGAAGTCGTCCATGTTCTCGAAGGTCAGCTCCACCTTGAGTTCGCCCTCGCCGGTCAGCGTGTTCTCGACCGCGAAGGCGGTGCGCGGCTTCATGGCCTTCATGCGAGCGTCGAAGTTGTCGACGTCGAACTCCAGGAACTTGCGCTCGCCCACCGGTGCCAGCGGGTCGGCGGGCTTGCCCGACAGGTCGGCCAGCACGCCCATCACGAAGGGCAGCTGCACCTTCTTCTCGGCGCCGTACAACTCGACGTCGTACTCGATCTGCACGCGCGGCGCGCGGTTGCGGGCAATGAATTTCTGACTGCTCTTGGAGGACATGCGAAAGCTCCTTGAAGGAGAGGGGTGAAGAGTGGGAGCCGTGGCGCGCTTATTCGTCGTCGCTGGCGGCGCGCGCGCCGGTCACGTGCTCGATGGTGCTGATGGCGTCGGGGGCGAGGTTGGCGATGATGTCCAGGAAGCTCACGCCGATGAGCTTCTTGGCGCGTTCGATGAGCAGCGGTGCGGGGTTGCCCGGCTCGGTGCGCTGCAGGTAGGCGATGACCTTGTCGAGCATCAGCACGGCATCGGCACGCGACTGGATCTCGCCGCGGATCGGAGCGGGGCCTGCGGCCCGGCCGTCGCCATCGCCCGCGTCGCTGCGTTCGGCCGTGGCCTCGCCGTCGGCGACTGCGGGGGCATCGGGGGCCAGGCTCTGCGCGGTCTGGCCCAGCATGTGGCCGATGGCGCGCAGGCGCGACATGTCCACCGCCTCGCCCAGGCCGCTGCGGTCGTTGAGCACCTGCCGCAGTCCGTTGATGGCGGGCGCGGCGCCAGCCATGCGCTCGGCCACCTCGGGCTGCGCCTGCACGATCTCCTCGAGGCCGCCCTGGACCTGCGGCGCGGAATAGCCGGCGTCGCCGCCCACGGGCTCCAGCACGCCGCGGGCGATGGCGATGTCGCGCACGCGGATGCGTCCCAGGCTGCGCGCCGTGCCCACCCAGGCGTCGTACAGGTCGCGCACCACCAGCGCATCGTCGGCCAGCGGCGCGAGCGCGTTCAGCCGCATCGTGGGGTCGTCGTTGTCGTCCGCGTCCAGCATCGGATGGACGTGCTGCCACTGCGTGTCGAGCAGGCCGGTGAGCAGCCGCATGCCCGACAGGAAGCCCTCGAGCCCCTGCAGCCGGGTGCTGGCGCGCAGCAGGTGCACCGCCACGCGCACGTCCTTGGTCCGCTTGAGCAGCGCCTGGGCCGCCTCGGCCACCTGCGGCCATTCGGGCTCGACGGCGGGGATGACGGTGTCGCCGAACTGCTGCTCGGGTTTGCCCTGGGCCGAGGTCTCCAGCGCGATGAAGTCGGGGTCGTATTCCAGGTCGTCGCCGCAGGGCGATGCCTCGCCGATGGGCTCCAGCAGTGCGTCGACGATGTCCGAGGTGAGCATGTTGCCTGTGAAAAAGTGCTGGGGATAATCGAAGATGCCCACCCCAGGGTCAATGCAACGAAGGAAATAGCATGCAGGCGCCATCCCCCCACCGTTCGTCCTATGGCCGTCTTGCGCGGCGCTCGCTGGGGCTCGGTCTTCTTCTCGGTGCGGGGCTCGGCCCGCTTCTGCTGGCGGGCTGTGCGGCGCCGCCTCCGCCGCCTCCCAAGCCCATCGTCACCCCGGTGGTGCTGAGCCTCAAGGGTGGGGCCGACGTCAATCCGGATGCACGAGGCCGGGCCTCGCCGGTCACCGTGCGCGTGTATGCGCTGAAGAATTCGCAGGCCTTCGAGGCGGCCGACTTCTTCACCCTGTTCGAGAAGGACCAGGCCATCATGGCGGCCGATCTGGTGCAGAGGGAGGAAGTGCTGCTGCGCCCCGGCGACAGCCGCCGCATCGAGATGACGCTGCCGGCCGATGCCAAGGCGTTGGCCTTCATGGCCGCCTATCGCGACCTGGACCGCGCGCGCTGGCGCGAGGTGCGGCCGGTGGAGCCGGGCAAGCCGGTGAAGCTCGACGTGACCTTCGGCGCGCGCCAGATCCGCATCGAGCCCTCGGCGCCCTGAATCCAGAAGGGCGCGGGCCGCGCGAGACGCTCAGGGCGCGGGCCGCGGCGATGGCGGCAGGCCGGCCATCCGCGCCAGCAGGCCGGTGGTGAATGCGGCCTCTGGCCGCGACGCCGTGAAGAACAGGCCCTGCCAGTGGGGCAGCGGCGATGGCGGCGGGCCGTCGGCCAGCATGTCGAGCCACTGGCACAGGCCAGTGCGCAGGCCGCGCACCTGTTCGACGAACTCATGCAGGTCACGCCGCATCGGCAAGGGCGGCGCGTCGAGCAGCATGCCCAGCCGCAGTCCATGCAGCCGCTCCATCAGCGGCTCGAACACCGGTGCCAGCAGGTCCTCCGGACGCAGCGCGCGGCTGCCACCGGGATGGCGCATGCCCCAGGGCTGACCGAAGGCCTCCGGCGGCAGCATCGCCTCGAAGCTGGCATAGCCCCGCAGCGTCTGCAGTTGGGTGACGACCAGGTGCACCGGCAACGCGGTGCCCAGGCCGCCGCAGGCCTGATGGGCCAGGCGGGTGAGGCGGCCCAGCTGGATGGTGCGACCCGCGGTGTCGCGCAGCAGATCGGCGGCGGCGATGCACAGCACCAGCCCTTGCAGCGGCTGCGAAGGATGGTGGCGCGCCAGGGCCCGCAGGGCATGGGGCCACAGGCCCAGGCGTCGCGCACCGCCGTCGAGGCCGTCGATCGGAGGCAGCGTGAGACTGAGCAGGACGAGGCCGCCGACCTGCCGTGCTTCCCAGAATGCGGCGGCCGAAGCGTCCCCGTCCGGCGGGAGGGCCGCCAGTGCGCGGGGCGCCGCGTGCGCATCGCCGATGCCCAGCAGCGGGCTTGCGGCGCGGCGACCGGGCAGGGCGAGTTGGAGGGCGCGTACCTCGTCGCGGCCCGGTTGCTCGCGGGCGGGCAGGTGGCGGATCCAGTGCGCCAGCCTTCGGCTGCGCTGCCATTGATGGCGCCCCTCGCGCCGCCACCATGGCGCCAACAGCAGCAGCGCGCACAGCGCCAGCACCCCGAAGCCCAGGCAGGCCGGCATGGTCAGCCGTCCATGCCGGGACGCATCACGGCGCATGCCAGGGCCAGCGCCGCCATGGCTGCCGCGAAGACTGCGAAGCGCCAGGGTCGCGGTTCCCGGGATCGACGTGGCGCAACGGCGGGCGTGCCCGGCACCGTGGCCCAGGCGCCCCATGCGGAGGGCCGGATGGGGGCCAGCGGCAACTGGGCCGCATGCAGGGCCTTCAGCCGTGCCAGCATGCCCGCGTCGTGGTCGCGCTCGAAGTGGTACTGGCCGTGGAAGCCCATCGCCAGCGCGTACCAGTAGACCTCGCGCACCTGCGACTCGTGCGGGCCGAGGGCCGACAGGTGATGGAAGAACTCGGTGGCCGCCGTGGTGGAGTTGAAGAGCATCAGCTGCAACGGATCGCCCGGCGCATCCGGAAGCCCCGCCAGCACCTCGTCGAGCCAGGCGACGACTGCGAAGGCGGCCGATTCGACATGCGCCAGCAGGTGGCCGGCCTCCAGCGCCTGCGTACGGGCGTGCATCAGCTGCTGCTGGGCCAGGCGGGCGGCCTGCGCAGGGGCGGGCGCGGCCGCGTCCTGCGCCTGCAGGGCGAGCCCGAGCGAGAAGAGCGGCGCATAGAAGTCGAACAGGCGCGGCATGGGCCTTCTTGCACAACCCGTGGTCCGGATCGCATGTGCGGACCATCTTGGCGAGGTGCCCGCCGCGCGACCATAGGGCGACGGAGCTATGCCTTTCGGGCAGGGGCGGCGCCTTGCTGGCGGGGTGCTTAGGCGCTACGCTCTTTCTTTTCGCGCCTGCGAGGGCGGGCAGCGGCGGCGCAGTGCATCGTGGGCGCAGGCCTTGGCGAATGCGGCGCGCGCGCACATCTCCATCGAGCACGCCATGAGAATCCTGATCGCCGAAGACCACCGACTGGTCATCGAGGCCATGAAGGCCAAGCTGGCCGAACTGCAAGAAGGCGTCGCCTTCGTGGTGGCCACGACGGCGGCCGAGCTGTACTCGCTGTCCAGCGACGACATCGACCTGGCGCTGATCGACCTGAACATTCCCGGTGCCGAGCAGTACGCCCACATCGACACCCTGCGGCGGCGCCATCCCGCGGTGCCGGTGATCGTGGTGTCGGGCTACGAGGACCCGGCCATGATGCGCGCCGTGCTCGACCGGGGCGCGCTGGGCTTCATTCCCAAGGCCTATTCGCCCGATGTGATGCTGTCCGCGGTGCGCCTGGTGCTGGCCGGTGGTGTGTACGTGCCGCCCATGATGCTGTCGGCCCTGCCTGGCGGCCTGGCCCCGCATGCGGGCACCGAGCCGCTGGCGCGCGCGGCGCAGGCGCCCTCGTCGGCGCCGACGCTCGAGCATCTGCGCAACGTGCTGACCGAGCGGCAGGTCGAGGTGTTGCAACTGCTGTCGCAGGGCAAGCCCAACAAGCTCATCGGCCGCAGCCTGGGCATCAGCGAAGGCACCGTGAAGATCCACCTGGCGGCCATCTTCCGCGCGCTGAACGTGCGCAACCGCACCGAGGCGGTGGTGGCGGCGCAGTCCCTCACCGAAGCGTGAGGGCCGGGGCGGCCGGGCCGGGCGCTACAGTCGCAGCCCCGACACCGACCCCGCCTGCCGCCGTGACTGCCGCCTTCTTCGACCGCACCTCCCTCGACGCCGCCATCGTGGACCTCGACGGCACGATGGTGGACACCCTGGGCGACTTCGCCGCCGCGCTGGGCGGCATGCTGCAGGACCTGTCGCTGCCGAACATCGACGCGAGCGTCATCGGCACGCTGGTGGGCAAGGGCTCCGAGCACCTGATCCGCGCCGTGTTGCAGCAGGTGGGTGCGCCGTCGCCCGAGGCGCTGTACGACCATGCCTGGGCGCGCTACCAGCACCATTACCTCGCCATCAACGGCCAGCATTCGACGGTCTACCCCGGTGTGATCGAGGGCCTGGCGGCGCTGCGCGCGCAGGGCCTTCGCCTGGCCTGCCTCACCAACAAGCCGCTGGCCTTTGCGCGCCCGCTGCTGGCGGCCAAGGGGCTGGATGGCTTCTTCGACCATGTCTTCGGCGGTGACAGCTTCGCGCGCAAGAAGCCCGACCCGCTGCCGCTGTTGGGCACCTGCGAGGCCCTGGGCAGCGCGCCGGGCCGCACGCTGGCCATCGGCGATTCCAGCAACGACGCGCAGGCCGCCCGCGCGGCCGGCTGCCGCGTGGTGCTGGTGAGCTATGGCTACAACCACGGCCGACCCGTGCGCGATGTGCCGGCCGATGCGTATCTGGATTCGCTGGCGGACCTGCGCTTCGGCACCGGCGCCGCAGCCCACTGACAGGCGCATCCGCCAACGGTCGCTGTCCGCAGGCCCTCGGCTACACTCGCGCCCTCTCATGTTCATTCATCACGTCATCCAGACGGGGCAAGGCTGCCGGGGAGCCTGGCCCTGGCGCAAGCCAAAGACGTTGACCGCCTGATCGCGCGGCCCTCGCGGCTGCGCACGCCTGGCCCGGCCGATGCTTTCATCGGCGGGCACTTCCAGATCGAATGAACCGCCGCGTGGGCCACAGGAGCGCCCGCCGGCCAGGAGAAACCCCGTGATCACCGAACTTGAGTTCAAGAGCCTCAGCAGCCAGGGCTTCAACCGCATCCCGCTGATGACCGAGGCCTTCGCGGACCTCGAAACCCCGCTCTCCCTCTACCTCAAGCTGGCCCATGGCCATGGCGCCGCCGGCGGCGGGCGCCACAGCTTCCTGCTCGAATCCGTCGTCGGCGGCGAGCGCTTCGGCCGCTACAGCTTCATCGGCCTGCCCGCGCGCACGCTGCTGCGCGCCAGTGGCTTCGGCGACGAAGCCCGCACCGAGGTCGTCACCGACGGCCAGGTGGTGGAGACCGCCAGCGGCAACCCGCTGGACTTCATCGCGGCCTACCAGAAGCGCTTCAAGGTGGCGCTGCGGCCCGGTCTGCCGCGCTTCTGCGGCGGCCTGGCCGGCTACTTCGGCTACGACGCGGTGCGCTACATCGAGAAGAAGCTCGAGAAGACCTGCCCGCCGGACACCATCGGCTGCCCCGACATCCTCCTGCTGCAGTGCGAGGAGCTGGCCGTCATCGACAACCTGTCGGGCAAGCTCTACCTGATCGTCTACGCCGACCCGTCGCAGCCCGAGGCCTATGCCCGCGGCAAGCGCCGGCTGCGCGAGCTCAAGGAGTTGCTGCGCTATTCGGTGGCCGCGCCGCAGGTCAAGCCCACGCAGGCGCATCCGGCCGAGCGGCCCTTCGCCAAGGCCGATTACCTGGCGGCGGTGGAGCGCGCCAAGGAACTGATCGCCGCCGGCGACTTCATGCAGGTGCAGGTGGGCCAGCGCATCAGCAAGCGCTACACCGAGTCGCCACTCTCGCTGTACCGCGCGCTGCGTTCGCTCAACCCCAGTCCCTACATGTACTTCTACGACTTCGGCGACTTCCATGTCGTGGGGGCCTCGCCGGAGATCCTGGTGCGCCAGGAGCACGGGGGCGAGGGAGAACAGAAGATCACCATCCGCCCCCTGGCCGGCACCCGGCCGCGCGGCGCCTCGCTGGAACTGGACAAGGCGGCCGAGGTCGAGCTGGTCAACGATCCCAAGGAACGCGCGGAGCACGTCATGCTGATCGACCTGGCGCGCAACGACATCGGCCGCATCGCCAAGACCGGCAGTGTCAAGGTGACCGAGGCCTTCGCGGTCGAGCGCTACAGCCACGTGATGCACATCGTGAGCAATGTCGAGGGCACGCTGCTGGATGGCATGGGCGCCATCGACGTGTTCAAGGCCACCTTCCCGGCCGGCACGCTGACCGGCGCGCCCAAGGTGCATGCCATGGAGCTGATCGACCAGCTGGAGCCCACCAAGCGCGGCCTGTACGGCGGCGCCTGCGGCTACATCAGCTATGCCGGCGACATGGACCTGGCCATCGCCATCCGCACCGGCGTCATCAAGGACCAGGTGCTGCACGTGCAGGCCGCGGCCGGCGTGGTGGCCGATTCGGTGCCCGAGCTGGAATGGAAGGAAACCGAGGCCAAGGCCCGCGCGCTGCTGCGTGCGGCGGAGCTGGTGGAAGAAGGCCTGGAGTGAGCACCATGAAGCTGCTGATGATCGACAACTACGACTCCTTCACCTACAACCTGGTGCAGTACTTTGGCGAGCTGGGGGCCGAGGTGGAGACGGTGCGCAACGACGAGATCACGCTGGAAGGCATCGGCGAGCGCATCGCCGCCGGTGTGAGCAGGCTGGTGATCTCGCCCGGGCCCTGTTCGCCGGCCGAGGCGGGCGTATCGGTGCCGGCCATCCAGGCCTTTGCCGGCAAGCTGCCCATCCTGGGCGTGTGCCTGGGCCACCAGAGCATCGGTGCGGCCTTCGGCGGCAGGATCGTGCGGGCGCGCCAGCTGATGCACGGCAAGGTCAGCGAGATCACGACCACGCGCGAGGGCGTGTTTGCCGGCCTGCCCGAGCGTTTCACCGTCAACCGCTACCACTCGCTGGCCATCGAGGCCGACAGCTGCCCGGCGGTGCTGGCCGTCACGGCGCGCACCGACGACGGCGAGATCATGGGCGTGCGCCACACTGAACTGCCGCAGGCGGTGAGGATGGAGGGCGTGCAGTTCCATCCCGAGTCGATCCTGACCGAGCATGGCCATGCCATGCTGAAGAACTTCCTGGAGCCTGCCTGATGACCCGCACCGCCCCCATCGACCTGCGCAGCGACACCGTCACCCGACCCACGGCAGCGATGCGCCAGGCCATGGTGGCGGCGCCCGTGGGCGACGACGTCTTCGCCGACGACCCGACGGTCAACGCGCTGCAGGCCCGCATCGCGGAGCTGCTCGGCTTCGAGGCCGCGCTGTTCGTGCCCACCGGCACGCAGAGCAACCTGTGCGCGCTGCTGGCGCATTGCCAGCGCGGCGACGAGTACATCGTGGGCCAGATGCAGCATTGCTACCGCTGGGAAGGCGGCGGCGCTGCGGTTTTCGGCAGCATCCAGCCGCAGCCGCTGGAGCACCAGCCCGACGGCACGCTGGCGCTGGCCGACATCGAGGCAGCGATCAAGCCGGACGATGCGCACTTCGCGCGCACCCGGCTGCTGGCGCTGGAGAACACGCTGGGCGGCCGGCTGCTGCCCTTCGACTATGTGCAGCAGGCCACCGCACTGGCGCAATCGCGCGGCCTGTCGCGCCACCTCGACGGTGCCCGTCTCTTCAACGCCGCCGTCGCGCAGGCCCAGGCGACGGGCGGCGACGCACGCACCGAGGCGCGGCGCATCGCGCAGTGCTTCGACAGCGTCTCGGTGTGCTTCAGCAAGGGCCTGGGCGCGCCGGTGGGCTCGGCGCTGTGCGGCTCGCGCGAGTTCATCGCCCGCGCCCATCGCGTGCGCAAGATGGCCGGCGGCGGCATGCGCCAGGCCGGCATGCTGGCCGCGGCAGCCCTGCATGCGCTGGACCACCACATCGAGCGCCTGGCCGACGACCATGCGCTCGCAAAGCGCTTCGCCAACGGCCTCGCCGGCATTGCCGGCCTGAAGGTCGAGGCGCCGCACACCAACCTGGTGTTCGTCGACCTCGAAGGGCCGGCACGCGAGCGCGGCGCGGGACTGATGGACTTCCTCAAGTCGCGCGGCGTGCTGGCGACGGGCCTCTACCGGCTGCGCTTCGCCACCCACCTGGACGTGTATGCCGAGGGCGTGGACCAGGCCGTCGCGGCCATGAAGGACTACTTCCATGCCTGACCTGCCGCACCTGCTGGCCTTCGTGCTGGCCGGCCTGCTGCTGAACCTCACGCCGGGCGTGGACGTGTTCTACATCGTGGGCCATGCGCTGCGGCAGGGCTGGCGCGCGGGTGTGGTGGCGGCGCTGGGCATCACGGCCGGGTGCTGCGTGCACATCGTCGCCGCGGCCGTGGGCGTGAGCGCCATCGTGGCGACCTCGGCCACCGCCTTCACGGTGCTCAAGTGGGTGGGCGCGGCCTACCTCGTGTGGATCGGCGTGCAGATGTTGCGCCGGCCGGGCGCCCTGCAGGCCGGACTGGCCGCGCAGCAAAGCCCGCAGGCCGAGCCGCTGGCGCGCATCTTCCGCGGCGGCTTCCTGAACAACGTGCTCAACCCGAAGGTGGCGCTCTTCTTCCTAGCCTTCGTGCCGCAGTTCGTCGATCCGGCGGCGGCGCATCCGGGCGGGGTGTTCCTGCTGCTGGGCCTGCTCTTCAACTTCAATGCGCTGTGGGTGTGCATCGGCTGGGCGGCGCTCGCGGCCTGGCTGGCGCGTCGCCTGGAGCGCGCCGGTGCCATGCTGCGCTGGGCCGAGCGCGCCGCCGGCCTCATGGTGCTGGGCTTCGGGCTCAGGCTTGCCTTCAGCGACGCGCCTTCGCGCTGAACCTTCACCTTTTCCTTCTTCTTCCTTCCGACTTCGAGAAAGCAGACACCGCCATGCCCATCACGCTCCAGGAAGCCGTGCAGCGCACCATCGAGCATCGGGAGATCTTCCACGACGAGATGCTCCACATCATGCGCATGATCATGCGCGGCGAGGCCTCGCCCGTGATGACGGCGGCGCTCATCACCGGCCTGCGCGTCAAGAAGGAAACCATCGGCGAGATCACCGCCGCCGCGCAGGTGATGCGCGAGGTGGCGCTGCATGTGCCGGTGAAGAACCGCACCCACCTCGTCGACATCGTGGGCACCGGCGGCGACGGCGCGCACACCTTCAACATCTCGACCTGTTCCATGTTCGTGGCCGCGGCAGCGGGCGCCAAGGTGAGCAAGCATGGCGGGCGCAGCGTGAGCAGCAAGTCCGGCAGCGCCGATGTGTTGGAGTCGCTGGGCGTGCACATCAACCTGGGCCCCGAGCAGATCGCGCGCAGCATCGAGACGGTGGGCATCGGTTTCATGTTCGCGCCCAACCACCACCCCGCGATGAAGAACGTGGCGCCGGTGCGTCGCGAGCTGGGCATCAAGACCATCTTCAACATCCTCGGCCCGCTGACCAACCCGGCGGGCGCCACCAACATCCTGATGGGCGTTTTCCACCCGGACCTCGTAGGCATCCAGGTGCGGGCGCTGCAGCGCCTGGGCGCGGAGCACGCGCTGGTGGTCTACGGCCGCGACGGGCTGGACGAGATATCGCTCGGTGCCGCCACCATGGTGGGCGAACTCCGCAACGGCGAGATCCGCGAGTACGAGGTGCATCCCGAGGACTTCGGCCTGCGCATGGCGAGTCTTCGCTCCCTGCGTGTGCAGACGCCCGAGGAATCGAAATCGGTGCTGATGGGCGTGCTCGAAGGCGTGCACGGTGCGGCGCGCGACATCGTGCTGCTCAACGCAGGCGCGGCGCTCTATGCGGCCGATGTCTGTGAATCCATCGGCGCGGGCATCGAGCGCGCGCGCGAGGCCATCGACAACGGCGCAGCCAAGGCGCGCCTGGCGCAGATGGTCCAGTTCACCACGGCCGCCGCCACGGCCTGAAACCGAATCCAAGAGAGCCCGCACCCATGTCCGACATCCTCAACAAGATCGTGGCCGTCAAGCACGAGGAAGTGGCGGCCGCCCGCAAGCGCGTGCCGCTGGAGGCCATCCGCGCCGACGCCGAGAGCCGCGTGCTGACGCGCGACTTCGTGGGCGCACTGCGCCGCCGCATCGCCGCCGGCCAGGCGGGCGTGATCGCCGAGATCAAGAAGGCCAGCCCCAGCAAGGGCGTGATCCGCGAGGGCGAGTTCATTCCCGCCGACCTGGCCCAGAGCTATGCCCTGGGCGACGGCGAGATGGCCGCGGCCTGCCTGTCGGTGCTGACCGACCGCCAGTTCTTCCAGGGCAGCTCCGACTACCTGCGCCAGGCCCGTGCCTCCTGCGACCTGCCGGTGCTGCGCAAGGACTTCATGGTCGATGCCTGGCAGATCTACGAGTCGCGCGCGATGGGCGCCGACTGCATCCTGCTTATCGCCGCCTGCCTGGACGACGCGCAGATGCGCGACTTCGAGGCCATCGCCCTGGGTCTGGACATGGCGGTGCTGGTCGAGGTGCACGACGCCGCCGAGATGGAGCGGGCGCTGAAGCTGCGCACGCCGCTGGTGGGCGTCAACAACCGCAACCTGCGCAGCTTCGAGGTGTCGATCCAGACCACGCTGGACCTGAAGGCCATGGTGCCGGCAGAGCGCCTGCTGGTCACCGAATCGGGCATCGCGACGCGCGAGGACGTGCAGCAACTGCGCGAAGGCGGCGTGAACGCCTTCCTCGTCGGCGAGCGCTTCATGCGCGCGCCGGAGCCGGGCGAGGCGCTGGCCGAGCTGTTCGCCGCATGATCCGGGACGGCATGGCTCAGCCCGGCGCGGCCACGCAACTGCAGTCCGCCGATCCGGCCGATTGGCCCGTGGCCGGGGGCTGGCGGCCACTGGTCGAACGGTTCTTCGCCAGCGACAAGGGGCAGGGCCTGCTTGGCTTTCTGCAGCAGCGGCTGGATGCCGGCGCGGTGATCTTCCCGCCGCAGCCCTTGCGGGCGCTGGAGCTCACGCCGCCCGAGGCGGTTCGCGTGGTCATCCTGGGCCAGGACCCGTACCACGGCCGCGGGCAGGCCGAGGGCCTGGCCTTCTCCGTCGCACCGGGCGTGCGTCTGCCGCCTTCGCTGCGCAACATCTTCCAGGAGCTTCAGCGCGATCTGGGCACGCCGCCGCCAAAGTTTCCGAATCCCGGCGGCAGCCTGGTGCGCTGGGCGCAGCAGGGCGTGCTGCTGCTCAACACCTGCCTCACGGTGGAGGAAGGCCAGCCCGCCAGCCATGCCGGCCGCGGCTGGGAGGTGCTGACCGATGCGGTGATCCGCCACGTCGCCGACGGCGAGCGGCCGGTGGTGTTCATGCTGTGGGGGTCGCATGCCCAGAGCAAACGCAGCTTCATCGACGCCAAGCGGCACAAGCTGTTGATGGCCAACCATCCCTCGCCGCTTTCCGCGCTGCGGCCGCCTGTGCCTTTCATCGGCTGCGGGCATTTCGGTCAGGCGCGGGCATGGCGCGACACGCAGCATGCGGCGCCGCCCGCGGGCGACTGAGCGCTTTGCGGTAGCCGGCGCTCAGGCGCTGCGCAACTGCGGCAGCGTATCGGCCACTGGCTCGGTGGGCAGGGGCGCACCGGCCACGTAGTCGGCCTGGATGTCGATGGTGGTGCGGCGGCCGACGTCGTCGAGGTGACGGTCGAGCCAATCGAGCGCTGCGCGTCGGCCCCGCTCGAAAAGCAGCTCGATCATGGCGATGTCGGTGGACAGCTTGGTCGAGGAGGGCAGGGGATCTTCCAGCGCGCTGTCGATGTCGATGCGGTGCAGACGCAACTGGCGGAACTGCCGGCCTTCCTGCAGTCGGCCATCGGCCAGCAGCTGCTGCATGAAGTCGATGCTGCGCATCTGCGAGATCAGGCTGGCGTTGAAGGCCAGTTCGTCCACGCGCTGGGCGATCTCGTGCGGCGTGCGCGGGGTCTCGGCCCGGCGCAACGGGTTGAGCTGCACGAGGACGATGTCGGCGCTCTCGCAGTTCTCGATGAGCGGCAACAGGGCCGGATTGGCCGAGTAGCCGCCGTCCCAATAGGGCTCGCCGTCGATCTCCACCGCCTGGAACATGGTCGGCAGGCAGGCCGACGCCATCACGGCCGACAGCGTGAGCTGCGCGCCGTGGAAGATCTGGGCGCGCCCCGTGCGTACCTGGGTGGCCGAGACGAACACGCGTGGAGTGTCCAGGGCGGCCACTGCGTCGAAGTCGATTTCCTGGTCGAGCAGGGTGCGCAGCGGATTGATGCCAAGCGGGTTGAACTGGTAGGGCGACGCCCACGGATCGGTCGTCAGCGGGGGAAACGCCGGTGTCTGCCCGAACAGCATGCGCATGAACTGCGAGGCCAGCGCACCCGGTGCGCCGGCGCTCGATACGCGCCGCCAGACCCGCTCCAGCGTCTCACGGGCCGCCTGCCGAGCGGCGGCCCGCGTCGGATCCGCGGCGTCGTCCGCTGTTGCGAAGCCGTGCGCCAGTGCAACGGCATTGACGGCGCCGGCGCTCGCCCCGCTGATACCTTCCAGACCGAGCCGGCCGTCCTCGAGCAGCGCGTCCAGAACGCCCCAGGTGAAGGCCCCGTGCGAGCCTCCGCCCTGCAAGGCAAGGTTGACCCTGGGGCGACGGGAAGGAAGGGAAAGGGCGGCTGCAGTCATGAAGTCATTGTGCAGTGCAGCAAAAACCCTGCTGAGCGAATCTGGCGGGGTGCGCTGTCGTCCGAGACGCTGTACCACCGAAATTTTTTTCGCACGAACTCGCCACCTGCGATGGATGGTGCTATAGTCTGTGGTTCGCCGGAGAGGTGGCCGAGTGGTTAATGGCAGCAGACTGTAAATCTGCCGGTTTATACCTACGCTGGTTCGAATCCAGCCCTCTCCACCAGCGAATGATGAACGTTGCCGAGCGATTTTCGTGCGAGGCCGGTGCCGCCAAGTGGTGGTGCCAAGTGTCACGATGCGGGAGTAGTTCAATGGTAGAACCCCAGCCTTCCAAGCTGATGACGCGGGTTCGATTCCCGTCTCCCGCTCCACGCGGCTTCATCAAACGTTAGCGACGGTTTTCAAGTTGCCCTTGTGGCTCAGTGGTAGAGCACTCCCTTGGTAAGGGAGAGGTCGCGGGTCCGATTCCCGCCAAGGGCACCATCGATTGCAGGGATGGTGCGGCAGCCGGCTGCACAAGCCCATGTACATGTGGTCTAAGTTGTATTCGGAGTCCAGACAATGGCAAAAGGCAAGTTTGAACGCACCAAGCCGCACGTGAACGTGGGCACCATCGGTCACGTGGACCATGGCAAGACGACCCTGACGGCGGCCATCGCCACGGTGCTGTCGGCCAAGTTTGG
>NZ_FTMY01000002.1 GCF_900156165.1 Pseudacidovorax sp. RU35E | reverse complement strand
TCCTCGTGCAGCTCGAAGTTGTTGCGGGGGGCCGAGATGTCGATCACCTGGCCCACGCGCAGCTGCTGGTGCACGAACTTCGAGCCACCCCGGCTTGCGCGGTCGTTGAGCACGCCCACCACATAGCGGCCGCTGTCGCTGCAGGGATTGCACAGCGAATAGCTGCGCACCAGGCCGTTGGCCAGGTGCAGGTCGATGTGCGAGCCCGCGGCAAAGGCGGGAAAGCTCACGCCGGCATTGGCCGGGCGGAATTCGACGCTGACGATGCCATCGGCCTCATGGCGCATCGTGTGGACCAGGGCTTTGAGCGTGGGGGCGGACATGGCGGAGATCTCTCTGGACTTGTCTGTGTGTTGTGGAGGGGAAGGCACCCTCGACGGGGCCGCATCGGCGGCGAAGGGCGCGCAGCGCCCGGATCATAGGCAGCGAGCAAGGCGCATGCCGCCCGCCGCCGATCCGCCCCTGTGGCGGCTGGGCCGCTCAGGGTTGCGCCGTCTGCTTCGCCTCGAGTTGCTGCTGCGCCAGGTTGCGCAGCTGGCGACGCAGCCGCACGATGCCCAGGTCGTGCTGGTAGAGGTTCTCGTGCTGGTTGGCGTCGGGCTCCATGTCCTCGAGCATCACGCGGTCCTGCTCCAGCACGCGCCAGTGGCGTTGCTCCAACCGGTTGCGATAGAGGAAGCGCCAGGTGTCGCGCTCCCAGCCCTTGGGCAGCTTGCGCACGCGCCAGTGGAAGACGGCCGACAGACCCGTGGAGATCGGCGTGTAGCTGCCCACGATGATGAAGTTGCCGCCGGGGCCACCGGTCTTCGGGTACGGAATCTCCAGGCGCATCCAGTGGATGCCGGTGTCGGCCCATTCCGTCCAGTCGAAGTTGACGTTGCGCTGGCCTTCCTTCTCGAAGACGAAGCCGGTGTCCGTCTGGCGGATGCCGAACTTGGCCTTGGAGTCGCCCTCGGCCATGGAGTGCGACTGCTTGTGCAGGAAGGTGCCGTGCATCGGGTCCATGACGTTGTCGAGCACGTAGCGGTAGTCGCCCTTCCATTCCGTGTAGCAGAGGAAGTGGCCGTACTGCGCGTCGTCCGTCAGCTCCTCGGGCAGCACCAGCGGCGGCGGCTCGTCGACCGGCTCGCTGCTGTTGTAGAGGAAGACGGCGCCGGCCGCTTCCTTGACATGGAAGTGACGCGTGGCGCGCGTGCCTTCGAGCTTGCAGCCGGGGCTGCCGGGCACACGGGTGGTCACGCCGTCGCAGCGCACCTCGACGCCGTGGTACGGGCAGGACAGGCGGTCGCCCAGCACCACGCCCTGCGACAGCGGGGCACCGCGGTGCGGGCAGCGGTCTTCCAGGGCATGCAGCACGCCGTCGAAGTCGCGCCAGAAGGCCAGCTTGCGGCCCAGGCGGCGCAGCGAGACGGGCTTCTCCTTGATGAAGGAGGACGGGCAGATCGGGTACCAGAGGTCCTTGAGACCGACTTCGAGCAGCTGGTCGACCGGATCGGCGTGGATGGCGATGGTGGTCATGGGGTGTTCCTCGCTTGCGTCGTGGGGTTCAGGGCTGTTCCGACAGGACGGCGATTTCCTGGCGGTAGACCTCTTCGGTCCAGGGCTTGCCGCTGGGGCTGGCCAGGCCGCTGTCGTTGAGCGCCTGCACCAGGCCCGGCAGGTCGTGGACGCCGGCGCCGAAGGCGCGCTCGATGGCATCGCCCAGCAAGTCTTCGTAGGTGGTGGGGTTGCGCTTGCGCGCTTGGTGGGGCTCGAGGTAGCGGTCGGTCATGGTGTGCTCCATCGGGGGGCGGTGAATCGTGAGGAGGCGAAAACGGACTGGTGGCAGGGGCTCACTCGGCCTTGATGCCGCGGCTCTTGATGACGCCGGCCCACACGGCCGTCTCGTCCTTCATGGCCTTGGCGAAGGCGGCGGGCGTCATGGTGGCCTGGGTCATGCCCTGGGCCTTGAGCTTGTCCTGGATCTCGGGCTGCGCCAGGATCTCGGCGGCGTCCTTGGCCAGTTGCTCGGCCACCGCGGGCGGCGTGCCGGCCGGGGCCAGCAGGCCGTACCACGAGGTGACGTTCACGCCCTGGATGCCCTGCTCCGCCAGCGTGGGGATCTCCGGCGCCACCGGCGTGCGCTGGGCCTCGGTGATGCCCACGGCCACCAGCTTGCCGCTGTTGATGAAGGGCAGCGCGGCCGGCAGGTTGGTGAACATCAGCGGCACGATGCCGGCCACGGTGTCGTTGAGCGCGGGCGGCGTGCCCTTGTAGGCCACGTGCAGCATGTCGATGCCGGCCTGCTGCTTGAACAGCTCGCCGGCCAGGTGCAGGCCGCTGCCGATGCCCGGCGAGGCGTACGACAGCGCACCCGGCTTGGCCTTGGCCTGCGCGATCAGGTCCTTGGCCGTCTTGATGCCCGAGGCGGGCGAGGCCACCACCACGTTGGGCGCCTTGGCCAGCATGGTGACCGGCACGAAGTCCTTCTCGATGTTGAACGGGAAGTTCGGCATCAGCGTCGGGTTGATCGTGAGGTTGCCGGCAGGCACCACCAGCAGGTTGTGGCCATCGCCCTTGGCGCGCTTGATCTTGTCGATGCCGATGTTGCCGGCCGCGCCCACGGCGTTCTCCACCACGGCCGGCTGGCCGTAGCGCTTGCTGAGGCCGTCGGCCAGGAAGCGCGCCAGCGCATCCACCGGGCCGCCCGCCGGGAAGGGCGAGACGATGTTGAAGCGCTCACTGGCGAGCTGCTTGTGCACCTCGCTCTGAGCTGACGCGCAGGTGCAGGCCAAGGCAGCGGCGAGCGCAGCGAAGGCCGTTCGGGAAACACCGCGGAACCGGCGTTGCCGGGCCGCTGGTGTTGCCCCCTTGAGGGGGGATTCGGCTACACGAAGTGAGCAAGAAACGGGGGTCATTTTTTCTCCGTCAAAAACTTGCCCGAGGCGTCCACGCCCTTCTGTCGCCGCGTGTGGCCGTCCAGGCCGCCATCCACGGCCCATTCGGCGAACACCGTCGGGCCCGGCTCGAAGTCGCGCGCGGCCCACTCGGCCGTCAGCTGGTCCTCGTCGGCGTAGTACTCGATCAGGCCGCCGGCCGGATTCTTGAAGTACCAGAAATAGGCCGAGGAGATCGGATGCCGGCCCGGGCCCAGTTGCGTTTCCCAGCCGCAGCGCGAGAAATGCAGGCCGCCGCCGAACACCTCGTGGATGTCGCGCACGGTGAAGGCCACATGGTTGATGCCGCGCTTGCCCGTGGGCAGCTGCAGCAGGAAGAGGTCGTGGTGGCCACCGATGTCCGCGCAGCGCAGGAAGGCGCCGCGGCCCGGATAGCGGTCGGAGGCGACGAAGCCGAAGCGGCTGGCGTAGAACGCCTCGCACGCCTTCACGTCGGCCACGAAGAAGACCACGTGGCCCACCTCGATGGGCGTGGCCCGGTCGTAGATCGGGCTGGGCTGGTTGACGCGGGCCTTGTCGGCCCAGGTGTTCATGCGGGCGCAGTCGATGTCGACCGCCTTCTTCCGGCTCACCTGCAGGCGCACGGCCAGGCCGTTGGGGTCGGTGCAGCCGATGCGGCGGCCGCCGGCCACCTCGCCATCGACGAAGCCCGCGTCGCCGCGGATCGCGTCGGCATAACGGTCGAGGTCGGCCGCGCTTTCCACGCCCCAGACCACCTCGCGCAGCGTGGGGCCCTCTTCGATGGCGGGCGGCAGGCCGGCCTTGTCCATGGATGCGACGACGATGCGGCAGCCGTTGAGGCTTTCGAACACCAGCTCGTCCGCGCCTTCGTAGGCCAGGTTCAGGCCCCAGTCCAGGAAGAAACGGCGGCTCGTGGCGAGGTCGTCCGTGCCGTAGGTGATCTGATCGATGCCGAGAACGCTCATTGTTTGATTTCCTGTTGGTTCACTTGGCCCACGGGATCGGCTGCTCGTTGGTCCCCCAGTACATGCTCTTCTGCTCCATGTACTGGAAGATGCCTTCGCGGCCCTTCTCGCGGCCCAGGCCCGAGTCGCGCCAGCCGCCGAAGGGCGTGGAGACCGAGAACTGCTTGTAGGTGTTGACCCAGACGGTGCCCGCCTGCACCGCGCGGCCAAGGCGCCAGGCGCGCTTGAAGTCGCGGCTCCACACACCGGCCGCCAGCGCATAGACGCTGTCGTTGGCCTGGACGATCAGTTCCTCTTCGTTGTCGAAGGGCATGGCCACCAGCACCGGGCCGAAGATCTCTTCCTGCGTGATGCGGGCGTTGTTGGTGAGGCCTTCGAGGATGGTGGGCGTGTAGAAGTAGCCCTTGTCGAAGGCCGCACCCTGCGGACGCACGCCGCCGGTGCGGATGCGTCCGCCTTCGCTCACGCCCAGGTCGACATAGCGCTCGATGCCCTCGCGATGTTTCGCGGTGATCAGCGGGCCCATCTGGGTGCGCTCGTCGGCCGGGTCGCCGACACGCAGGTTCTTGGCCGCCTCGGCCACGCGCGTCACGAACTCGTCATAGATGCCGCGCGCCACGAACAGGCGCGAGCCCGCGATGCACGATTCGCCCGAGCTGCTGAAGATGCCGTAGAGCACGCCGGCCACGGCATGGTCCAGGTCGGCATCCTCCAGCACCATGGTGGGCGACTTGCCGCCCAGCTCCAGCGAGACCGGCATCATCTTGTCGGCCGCGATGTGGGCGATGTGCTTGCCGGTGGTGGTGCCGCCGGTGAATGACACGCGCTTGACCAGCGGATGCTTGGTGATGGCATCGCCGATCACCGAGCCCTTGCCGGGCAGCACGCTGACGATGCCGCGCGGCACGCCGGCCTGTTCGCAGATCCGGGCAAGCTCCAGCGCCATCAGCGGCGTCACCTCGGCCGGCTTGACCACCACGGCATTGCCGGCCGCCAGGGCGGGCGCGAGCTTCTGCGCCTCGCTGGCGATGGGCGAGTTCCACGGCGTGATGGCGGCCACGACACCCATGGGCTCGTGTACGCTCATCGTCACGAACGGGCCGCGCGACGGCGTGATGGTGTCCTCCAGCGTCTCCAGCGCGGCGGCGAAGAACTGGAAGGTGCCGGCGGCGCTGGCGACCAGCGCGCGGGTTTCGCTGATGGGCTTGCCGTTGTCCAGGCGCTGCTTCTGCGCCAGGTCTTCGGCACGCTCGCGGATGATGGCGGCCACGCGGTGCAGCACCGCGGCGCGCACATGCGGCAGCATCTGGGCCCAGCCGCTGGTACGGAAGGCGCGGTCGGCACGGGTGATGGCCTCTTCGACATCGGCCAGGCTCGCCGCCCGCAGGCGCGCGATGGGCTCGCCGGTGGCGGGGTACAGGCTCAGGTATTCGTCGCTGCCGCCCAGGCGCCATTCGCCAGCGATGTTGATGGGGAGCAGTTCCAGCTTGGACATGCGGGCTTCTCTCTCGGATGTTCGTCGTCAGATGACCAGCGGGGCGACGCGGCTGCGCAGCGCACGCACCGCGCTGTACACGGTCAGGGCCGAGGTCTTGGGATTGGCGGCCAGCGGCTGGTTGCGCATGGTCAGCTCGAAGCGGCCGAAGGCGCCCTCGGCCTCGACCTGGTGGACGTTTTCGGTCACGGCCGGGTCGGCGATCAGGCGCACCGTGGTGCGGTCCAGGCCCAGGCCGGCCAGCGACACGGTGGCCGCCACGTTGGCGTTCTTGGGGAAGAGGCGCGCGGCATCGCGGGCGCTGCCTTCGAAGATCACCGCCTCTGCCGCCAGCGCGTCGAGGTCGCGGCCCTCTTCCGCCGGCGTGCCCTTCCAGGCGCGGGGCGGCTTGCGGCCGGTGTAGCGCACCGTCTCCAAACCGCCGGCACGCGCGGCGGCCAGCGCGTCGATGGCACCGATGGCACCGGCGATCAGCTGCACCTGCGTGCCGCCTTCGCGGGCCGCGGCCTCCAGTTGCTCCGGCAGGCCAGGTGCCGACAGCGCGCCGACCGAAGCCACGATGGCGGGAATGCCGCGCTTGAGCGCCGGCAGCACGTGCTGCTCGATGGCGGCATGGCCGGCGGCCTCGACCACCAGGTCGATGCCGTCGGTGGGCACCGACGACAGCACCTGCGCGCCATGGGCCACGCGGGCGGCCACGGTGCGCGCATCCGCCTCACTGCCCGCGGGCACGACGATGGCAGCCGCAGCCAGGCCGCCATCGGCCTTCACCAGTTCCAGCAGCGCGGTGCCGATGGCGCCGCAGCCGATCAGGGCGAATTTCAGGGCCATGGCGTCCTCAAGCCGCCGGTGCGGCCGGCACCTGGTCCATCTTGTTCACCGGCGGGCCGGCGAAGTTGGTCTTGAAGCCACCGATGGCGCGCATGTCGATCTCGAGCAGGAAGGGGCCCCTGCGCGACCAGGCGCTGTCGAGCACGCCGGGCAGTTCGGCCAGGTCCGTCACGCGGGCATGCGGCAGCTGGATCGAGGCGCACAGCTGCGCATAGTCGGGCGTGTGCAGTTCGACATAGCAGCGGCGGCCGCCGTAGGAGGCGTCCTGGATGTTCTGGATCACGCCGTAGCGCTGGTCGTTCATCAGCACGATGAGCGCATCGCACTCCTCCTGCACCAGCGTGGCCAGCTCGCCCAGGTTGAGGATGAAGCCGCCGTCGCCGGCCAGGGCCAGCGTCTTGCGGCCGGAGCCGGTGGCGGCCGCGCCCACGGCCGCGCCGATGGCCATGGGCATGCCCATGCCGATGCCGCCGCCCGTGGCATGCACGCCGGCATTGGCCTCGAAGAAGCGCAGCTCGCGGTTGCCCCAGGTGCTGTTGGAGACGGTGACGTCGCGCACCCAGTTGAACTGGCGGCCGGCCTGCTTCTGCAGCTGCTGCACCAGCGCGGTGTAGGGGCCCAGGCCATCGTGCAGCGTGGCGACCACCTCGTCGTGGGTCTTGCGCAGGTCGGCCAGCAGTTCCGGGTCGGCCTTCCAGCCGCGGGCTTCCAGCCGGTCGGCCAGGCCGTTCAGCACCAGGGCCGAGTCGCCCCAGACGAAGCCGTCGTCGGCATAGCAGCGGCCCTGCTGGGCAGCATCGGCGTCGATGCGCAGCAGCGGGCGCGGCAGCTTGAGTTCGTACTTCAGCGTCTCGTTGCTGCGCAGGCGCGAGCCCACCACCAGCATGGCGTCGCAGCGCTGGTAGAAGGCCTCGACCGGCTTCTGGATGTTGTAGGCGCCCAGCGAGGCCGGATCGTCCTCGGCCACGATGCCGCGGCCCTGCACGGTGCTGACGATGCCGAAGCCCAGCGCCTTGAGGCGGGCCACGGCCGCGCCGGCATGGCGGGCGCCACCGCCCAGCCACAGCAGCGGGCGGCGCTTGGCGGCCAATTGCTCGGCCAGCGCGTCGATGGCGGCCTCGCTCGGCACCGGCACGGTGATGGGCAGCGGCGACAGGTCGGCCGGCATCTCGATCAGCGACTGCTGGATGTCGATCGGGATCTCCACGCTCACTGGCCCGGTGGGCGCGGTCTGCGCGGCCTGCACCGCCGCCTTGAGCGTCGACAGGCAGGTCTCGGCATTGCGCACGCGGAAGGCGGCCTTGGAGACGGCCGTCAGCATGGCGAGCTGGTCGGGCGCCTCGTGGATGTAGGCCAGGTTCTGGTCCAGGTACTGGGTCTCGATCTGGCCGGTGATGTGCAACAGCGGCGTGCCGGCGTTGCGCGCCTCGACCAGGCTGCCGGCGATGTTGCCGGCCGCCGGGCCGGTGCTGGTGATGCACACGCCCAGGCTGGAGGTGGAGCGGGCATAGGCATCGGCCATGTTGCCGGCCCCGGCCTCGCCGCGGGCCATGACGAAGCGCGTCTGGCCGCGCAGCGCGAAGGCGTCCAGGATCGGCATGTTGTGGATCGAGATCACGCCGAAGGCGGCCTTGACCCCGCACTGTTCGAGGAAGGCGGCGACGACCGTGCCGACGGTGACTTTGGGGGTGGAGGTCATGGGGATTCCGGAATCGAAGACGGGGATGTTTCAGGCCGCGCGGGAATGGCCGCCGGAGACATCGATGTGGCTGCCGCTCGTGTACGACGAGAAGGGCGAGACGAGGAAGGCGAGCGCACGCGCGGCCTCCACCGGCAGGCCGAGGCGGCCCAGCGGGATGTGCTTCTTGTTGGCCAGTTCGGCGCTCCACGCGGCCCAGTCCTGCGACTTGTCCTCGCGCGCCTCGAAGCGGCGACGCCACTGGCCCGACTCGACCAGGCCGATCAGGATGCCGTTGACCCGCACGCCCTGTGGTGCGAATTCGGTGGCCAGAGAGCGCACCAGGTTCAGGATGCCGGCCCGCGCGGCCGAGGTGGCGACCATGTGCGGCTCGGGCTGGCGCGCCAGCAGCGAGTTGGCGCAGGCGATGGCGGCATCGCCCAGCCGCTGGCGCTCGGCCACCAGCTGCGGTAGGAAGGCACGGGTCGGATGGATGATCGAGAAGAACTTGAGCTTGAGCTCGTCCATCCAGGCCTGGTCGTCGGTGTCGGCGAAGGTGGAGACCCGGCCCTGCCCTGCGTTGTTGACCAGCATGGCGGCCGGGCCCAGTGCGGTCCGGCTCTCGGCGGCGAAGGACTTGACCGATTCGGCGTTGAGCACATCGCAGGTGCGGGCGAAGAGCCTGGCGTGCGGAAACTGCTCGCGCAGGCCGGCGACGGCACTGTCGAGCCGCTCGGCATTGCGGCCGCACAGCGCGACGGCGGCGCCGGCCGACAGCAGCACCTGCACGGTGGCCAGGCCGATGCCCGAGGAGCCGCCGGTGACGACGGCCGTGCGACCGGCCAGGGCGTCCGAGGCGAGGAAGGAAGACAGAACGTTCATGAGCAAAGGTCTGAACAGAATCAAATGGCCGCGGAGCAGGCCATGCCAGAGCACCCGAGGAACTGGCTTTGCCAGGCCTCTGGGTGCGCCCTCCTCCAAGCCGAAGGCGCCAGGGAGGAGGGAGCCGCGAAGCGGCTTGGGAGGTGCCCTTTCATGTCAGCGGCGCAGCGGGATCACCTTGCGCGTCATGCCCGGATGGGCACCGTCGAGCAGGCCGGAGATCTCATCGGCCGCGGCGCAGACCCGGTTCACCAACTGGTCGACCGGGCCTTCGTCGATGTGCGCCGTGGTGAAGGTGGCGCCCAGCGCGGCGATGGTGTGGCCGGCCCGATCGCGCACGGGCGCGGCGATGGTCGAGATGTTGCTTTCGAAGAAGCCTTCGCCCAGCACGTAGCCATGCTGGCGCACGGTCTGGACCATGTCGAACAGGGCGTTGACGGTGCGTGGCGTGTTGTCCGAAAAGACCTCGAGTTTGTCCTCGGGGTACAGGGCGCGCAGCTGCGGCAGGCTCAGGTCGGCCAGCAGCACGTGGCCGAGCACGGTGGCATGGGCGGGCAGCCGGGTGCCCACCGTCACGGCGCTGCGGAAAGGCGTGGGCGAGGCGGTCTTGGCCACGTAGACGATGGAACGCCCATCGCGCACCACCATGTTGCAGGCATGGCCGATGTCCTCCGACAGGCGGGTGAGCACCGGCAGGCCGAGCTCGGTCAGCTCCAGCGAGGCCAGGTATTCGAAGCCCAGGCGCAGCACGGCCAGGCCCAGGCGATAGTCGCGGCCGCTCTCGGTCTTCTCGATGAAGCCCATGTTCTCCAGCGTGGAGAGCAGGCGGAAGACGGTGGAGCGCGGCAGGTTGAAGCGGCGGGCCAGCTCGGGCGCGGACAGCGTCGGCGTCTCGCGGCTGAACTCGCACAGCAGGCGCAGCCCGCGCTCCAGCGCGGGCACGTTGTAGCGATCGCCGCCGTCCTCGCTCGTCGCGTTGGGGGTGTCGGTCTGACTCATGGTGTGTCTCTCCTCACGCGTCTTGTTCTTGGGCGGCGGCCAGCAGCAACTGCGCGACGGGCGCCGGCTGCTCCACGTAGCAGGCATGGCCGGCGCCAGGCAGCAGGGCGAGTTCCACGCCGCAGGCCCGGGCCACCTCGCCGCAGGCCAGGGGCGTGGTGACCACGTCCTCGCTGCCGCAGAGCACCTGCACCGGCATGGCCGGTGGCAGGTAGGCCAGCAGGTCGTCGCCGGTCAGCAACTCGATGGCCTGGCGGTAGCCGGCGTCGTTGAGCCGGCCCATGTTCCAGCGCACCCACTGGCGGGCGCGCTCGCTGGCGTTGTCGGAGACGAGCCGCGCGCTGCGCTGCGTGGCCATGCCGGCGATGCCCAGTTGGTCGAGCGTGGCCAGGCGCTCGGTGCGCACCTTCTGCGCCTGGGTCTCGCGGCCGGCCGCGCCATAGCCGCGGGCCGGGCTCATCAGCACCAGCCGTGCGATGCGGCCGGCCAAAGGCGCGCCGGCGTGCACGGCGCCGCCGGCCATCAGCGCGCCGAGCGAATGGCCCACCAGCACGCAGCGATCGATGCCCAGTGCGTCGAGCAGGCCCGCGAGGCGCGCCGCGTAGTCGGTCGCGCGCGGCGCCGGCCGCGCCACGGGCGTCGATGTACCGTAGCCGGGCGCGTCCCAGGCGATCAGCCGCGCACGGCCCTCGAGCGCATCGGCCACGCCCAGCCAGGAGGCCGAACCCGAGCCGATGCCATGCAGGCACATCAGCGGAAGGCCGTCCGCGCCCTGCCCCGCCTCGCGCACGGCCACGGCACCGCCCTGCGCCAGCGCCACATAGCGAACGGCGAAGCGGCGCTCGAGGTCATCGACTTCGGCCTGGGGCAGCGCAGTGGGAGCAGCGGTTGGGTTCATGGCGGCGGCAGTGGGCAGGGGACGATGCGGCCGATCAGCCGCGCTTGACCTTGGACAGCGGGTGGTCGTCCGGGTAGGTCGGGCGGACCGGCGTCTTGGAGCCGAGCATCACGCACATCAGCGCGTCTTCGTCGCCGATGTTGATCTCCTCGCGGTACACGCCGGGCGGCACGGAGATCAGGTCGCGGTCGGTCAGGATGGTCTCGTAGCGCTCGCCCTCGGGCGTGGTCAGCACCACCTTCAGCTTGCCGCGCATGAGGAAAAAGATCTCTTCCACGTCGGTGTGCAGGTGCGACGGGCCTTCGTGGCCGGCGGGGATCACCATGGTCGAGAAGGTGAAGTTCTCGGCCGGCACGGTGTTGTTGTCCGAGGCGACGCCGGTGCCGCCCGTGCCCACGTAGCGCATCTGGGCGCGGCGGTACTTGGGGTCGAAGTCGGCCTGGAACTTCAGCGCGTCCCAGTCGTACTGGCGAGTGGAATAGCGCGCGATGCGCGTGCTGATCCACTGCTCCAGGCTGGCGCCTTCGGGGCGCTCCCAGCTGGGCTTGGCGGTGTCGAGTTGCTGCTGGACGGACAGGTCGGTCATGGGGCTCTCCTACAAACGGTTTTGGGCGGGATCAATTCAGCACGAAGCCGCCGTTGACGGGCAGCAACTGGCCGGTGACGAAGCGCGACAGCGGCGAGAGCGCGAACAGCACCGCGCCGCACACGTCGGCCGCCTGCTGCTCGCGCGGCAGGGCACGGCCTTCGAGGTATTTGTCGTGGCGCGCCTTGGGCACGTATTCGGTGGCTTCGACCAGCGTCAGGCCGGGCGCGATGGCATTGACCGTGATGTTGGCACCGCCCCATTCACGCGCCAGCGAACGGGTCATGGCAGCGACGGCGCCCTTGCTGGCCACATAGGCCAAGAGGTTCTGGGCGCCCCACAGCGCGGTGTCGGAGGCCAGGTTGACGATGGCGCCGTGGCCGCTCGCGGCCAGCGCGCCGTGGCAGGCGCGGCTCATGAGCCAGGTGCCGCGGACGTTCACGTCCATCACGCGGTCCCACATCTCGATTTCGAGCGCATGCGGGTCTCGGCCGCCGGAGTTGGTGATGGCGCCGTTGTTGACCAGGCCGTCAAGTCCGCCCAGCAGGCGCACGGTCTCGTCGGCGCAGGCGGTGACGGAGGCGGGATCGGTCAGGTCCAGCGCGAGGGCCTGCACATCGCGGCCCTGCTCGCGCAGCGCGGCGGCCTCGGTCTGAGCCAGGTCGGCCAGGATGTCGGCGATGACCACACGCCCGCCCGCCTGCGCGATGCACTTGGCAAAGGCCAGGCCCAGGCCGCGGGCACCGCCGGTCACCAGCACACGCCGGCCGGCAAGCATGCCGGGCGGGATCTCGGCCAGCAGGCTGCGCAGGCTCTCGGGGTCGGGCGTCATGTTCATCGCTTGGATCAAAACGTTTCTTTAGTAAAACGCATGTTCATGTATGGAATGACGCGAGATTACGCGAGGCGGTGCGGGATCGTCAAGCCTCCCGCACAAGATCGGATCTTCCGCAAGGGGTTGACGGCAAATCCCCCTGGTCACTGTCAGAAGGCGCGCCGTGCAGGCGCTGGCGAGCGCAGGACGACGACACCCATAATCTGCGCCCTATGTCTGCGGCCTCCCTCCTGTCTTCCTCCGCCCTGCCCTACTGGGGCGCCATCACCGACGTCGCCGGCATCGAGGTCGGCCACCACACCGACGGCCGTCGCCCCACCGGCAGCACGGTCATCCTGGCGCGTGACGGCGCCGTGGCCGGCGTGGACGTGCGCGGTGCGGCCCCGGGCACACGCGAGACGGATCTGCTGTCGCCCGGCAACTTCGTGCAGCAGGTACACGGCATCCTGCTGGCGGGCGGAAGCGCCTGGGGCCTGGCGGCGGCGGACGGCGTGGTGCGCTGGCTCGAGGAACGAGGCGTGGGCCTGGATGTTCGCTTCGGCCGCCTGCCGATCGTGCCGGGTGCCGTTCTCTTCGACCTTCCGGTGGGCGATGCCCGCATCCGCCCCGATGCCGCCAGTGGCTATGCAGCCTGCGAGGCGGCCTCGACCGCGGCCCCGGCCGAGGGCAACGTGGGTGCCGGCGCCGGTGCGCTGGTGGGCAAGCTCTTCGGCGTCCAGCATGCGATGAAGGGCGGCATCGGCACCGCCTCGGTCAAGGTGGGCGGCGTGACGGTCGGTGCGCTCATCGCGTGCAATGCCCTGGGCGATGTGCTGGACCCTGACACGGGCGAATTGCTGGCCGGCTCGCGCACCGACGATGGCCGAGCCCTGCGCGACACCCGCCGCAGCCTGTTGCGCGGCGATCTGCCCAAGCCCCTGCTGGCCGGCACCAACACCACCATCGGCGTGATCGCCACCGATGCCGTTCTGACCAAGGTGCAGGCCCAGCGGCTGGCTGCCGTCGCACACGATGGTCTGGCCCGCGCCATCAACCCCGTCCACACCATGAGCGATGGCGACACGCTCTTCGCCCTGGCGACCGGCCGGGTGCCGCTGGGCGACGAAGCCCCGGGCATGACCGTGCTCTCGACCCTGGCGGCCGAAGTGGCGGCGCAGGCCACGGTACGCGCCGTGCTCGCGGCTCGGGCCATTGCAACGGCAGAGCTGTCGATCCCCGCCGCGCGCGACTGGTCGCAGCGGCAGGACGGACGGGCGCCATGAAGCGCCTGTCGCACAGTCTGATGCTGGCCCTGCTGAGCCTGCGCGACCTGCTGCTGTCGGCAGGCCCCCTCGCGCTGATCGCCGTGGGCGTGCTGGTGGCTGCCTATGTCTACCTGGACCCACAGCCGCCCCGCACCGTGCGGCTGGCCACCGGGCCGCAGGGCAGCGCCTATGCGGCCTTTGGTGAGCGCTATGCCGCGGCCCTGCAGACCAGCGGCATCCGGGTGGAGCTGATCCCCACCGAGGGCGCACTCGACAACCTGCGCCTGCTGCGCGAGGGTCGGGCGGACCTGGGATTCGTGCGCGGCGGCGTGGCCGATCCCGTGGCGGATCCCGAGGCTGGCATCCAGTCGCTGGGGGCGCTGTTCTATGAGCCGCTGTGGGTCTTCTACCGGCCCGCATCGCTGCGCCGCAGTGAAGCCGAGGGCCAGCCGTCGCAGGGTCGGGCCGAGCTTCCTTCTCTCGCCGGCCTGCGCACGCTGCGCCTGGGTACCGACCGTCCTGGCAGCGGCATGCCCGAACTTCTCGGTCGGATGCTGTCGGCCAACCGCATCGACGCCACGCGGCTGCGCATCACGGCGCAGCCCGCCGAGGATGGCGCCGCGGCGCTCATCGCCGGACGACTCGACGCCCTCGTGCTGGCCTCCGCGTCCGAATCGCCGCGCGTGCAGCAGTTGCTGCGCACGCCGGGCATCGCGGTGCTCGACCTGGGCCAGGCGGAGGCCTATACGCGGATCTTTCCCTTCCTGTCCGTCGTGACGCTGCCCCGCGGCGTGGTGGACCTGGCCTCGGACGTGCCGGCCCGCGACGTCTCGCTGGTGGCCACGACCAGCTCGCTGCTGACCCGCGAGGACACGCATCCGGCGCTGCGTCAACTCTTCGCCCAGGCCGCGCAGAACATCCACGGGCACGCGGGCTGGTTCAACCGGGCGCGGGAATTTCCGAACACCCGGGCCAGCGAGTTGCCCGTCATCAGCGAAGGCGATCGCGCCATTAACGGCACGCCGCCGGTGTGGCAGCGCTGGCTGCCCTTCTGGGCCAGCAATCTGCTCGAACGGATGTGGCTGGTGATCGGCGGCCTGATCGTGCTGCTGCTGCCGCTGTCGCGGGTGGTGCCACCGCTCTATACCTTCCGCGTGCGCAGGCGTGTGTTCCGCTGGTATGCGCGGCTGCGCGACATCGAGGGCCGCATGGAATCCGATTCCGGCGCGCGCGACGGCCTGCTGGACGAGCTGGATGAGCTGGACCGCGTGGCGAACAAGGTGACGGTGCCGCTGTCCTATGCCGAAGAACTGTACGCATTGCGCCACAACATCGAGCAGGCCCGACGCCGGCTGCTGGCGCGCCCGCGCTCCTGAGCCCAGCACCTGAATATCATTGGCGGTTAACGAAAATTAACATGTCGGCGGTCTCGTTGGCCGTCGCACCACCGCCATGATTTGCTGCTGCCGGCGCCCTGCATGCCCGAATGTGCGTGCCACCGAGGGGCGTCCATGATCCATGTCATCACCTGCGATCCCTTCGGGGTGGTGCGGCGCGGCATACGCGAGTTCCTGGCGGAAGCGGTGGATGTGCGGCTCAGCGGCGAAGCGGCCAGCGCCGAGGAACTCAAGCGGCTCATCCGCACCACGCAGTGCGACGTGCTGCTGCTGGCGCTGGGTCTGCCCGGCCGCAGCGGCCTCGACGTGCTGGCCGACCTGGTCGAAGCCGAGTCGCCGGTGAAGGTGCTGATCTATTCGGGCGAGCCCGAGGGCCAGTACGCAGTGCGCTGCCTGCGCGCCGGCGCCTACGGCTTCCTGTCGAAGGCGGCCGACCCGCGCCTGCTGGTCACGGCCGTGCGCATGGTGGGCCAGGGCCAGAAGTACCTGAGCCCCGAAGCCACCCAGCTGCTTGCCGACACCGTGGCCCGCCCGGATGCCGAGGCCTCGCCACACCACCTGCTGTCCAACCGCGAACTGGAGACGCTGGTGCGCATCGCCTCGGGCAAGACCATGGCAGACATCGCGCGCGAATTCATGCTCAGTCCCAAGACCGTCAACGTCTACCGCATGCGGGTGCGGGAGAAGCTGCACCTGAGCAACGACGCGGCGCTGACGGCCTACGCGATCCGCAACCAGTTGATCTGAGCCGAGCGCGCCCGGCTCAGCTGCGCTGTGTCAGCCAGGCGGCCGCCCCGTCGCCTGCGACCATGCCGCTGGCCATGCAGGCGGTGAGCAGATAGCCGCCCGTGGGCGCCTCCCAGTCGAGCATCTCGCCGGCACAGAAGACGCCGGGCAGCGCGCGCAGCATCAGGCCGTCGTCCAGATCCTCGAAGCGGACGCCGCCGGCGGTGCTGATGGCCTCGTCGATGGGTCGCGGGCGCAACACCTGCAGCGGCAGCGCCTTCAGGGTCTCGGCCACCCGGGCCGGTTCATGCATGGCAGCCTTGTCCAGCACCTCGTGCAGCAGTGCCGAGCGCACGGCATCGAGGTTCAACCTGCTCTTGAGATGGCTGCCCATGGAGCGGCTGCCGCGAGGATGGGCGACCGCCGTCAGCACACGTTCGGGCGTCCAGTCGGGCAGCAGGTCCAGGTGCAAGGTGGCCTGCCCGGCTGCTTCGATCTCATCGCGCAGCAGCGCCGACGCGGCATAGACCAGGCTTCCTTCGATGCCCGTCGCGGTGACAACGAACTCGCCCTTGCGGCGAAAGCTGCGGCCACGTCCGTCGGTCGCGCTCAGCACCACGGACTTCAAGGGCTGGCCGGCGAAGCGCTCCGCGAAGAAAGGCGTCCAGGCGACGTCGAAGCCGCAGTTGGACGGCCGCAGCGCCGACACGGCGGCGCCGCGGGAAGTCAGCGGTCCGACCCATGCGCCGTCCGAGCCGAGACGTGGCCAGCTCGCGCCGCCGCAGGCCAGCACGAGGGCATCCGCATGCACCGTGGCCCTGCCCTGCGGACTGTCGAAACACAATGCGCCGTCGTCGTTCCAGCCCGTCCAGCGATGGCGCATGTGCAGGCGCAGTCCGCTCGCACGCAGACGATGCAGCCAGGCGCGCAGCAGCGGCGCGGCCTTCATCTCGCGCGGGAAGACGCGGCCCGAACTGCCGACGAAGGTCTCGACGCCCAGCCCATGCACCCACGCACGCAGGGCCTCGGCGTCGAAGCGCTTGAGCAGCGGCTCGACCTGGGCACGACGCTCGCCGTAGCGCGAGGCAAAGGCGTCGAAGGCTTCGGAATGGGTGAGGTTGAGGCCGCCACGGCCGGCGAGCAGGAACTTGCGGCCCACGGACGGCATGGCGTCGTAGAGGTCGACGGTGCAGCCCGCGGCGACGAGGCGTTCGGCCGCCATCAGGCCGGCCGGGCCGCCACCGATCACGGCCACATTCGAAAGCTTGGTCATCGGCCGCATTGTCGCGTCGCGTGGCCCCGGCTATCGGCGGCATAGCCGCAGCCTGCCACGCCGCGCAGGCCTTTCTGTCACAATGAAATCGACCTTTCGCCGCTCCCTGCGAGCATCCCCTTCACCGCGAACGTAGCCAAGGCAGACATCATGGCCAGCGAACTCATCAAGCACATCTCCGACTCCTCCTTCGAAGCCGACGTCCTGCAGTCCGACAAGCCCGTGCTGGTCGACTACTGGGCCGAGTGGTGCGGCCCCTGCAAGATGATCGCGCCCATCCTGGATGAGGTGTCCAACACCTACGACGGCAAGCTGCAGATCGCCAAGATGAACGTGGACGAGAACCGCGACATCCCTGCCAAGTTCGGCATCCGCGGCATCCCCACGCTGATGCTGTTCAAGAACGGCCAGCTCGCCGCCACCAAGGTCGGCGCCATGAGCAAGGCGCAGCTCACCGCCTTCATCGACCAGCAGCTCGCCTGACCGCATCCTGCTCCGAATGAAGAGGCCGACGCATCCGTGCGCCGGCCTTTGTTTTTTCCTGTCATAATTCCGCCTATTCACCGGCCCCAACACAAGGGCACGGTTCGAGTCCAAGGCTTCCGGGGCATACCTCTCGCCCCGCCAGCAAGCCCCCCTCCTCTCCCACCGTCACCAAGCTTCTCCGCCCGCGGGGCCATTCCATGCACCTGAACGAACTCAAGGCACTGCACGTCTCCGAACTCCTGAAGCAGGCCGAAGCCCTCGAGATCGAAAACGTCGGCCGCATGCGCAAGCAGGAGCTGATGTTCGCCATCATCAAGAAGCGGGCGAAGGCCGGCGAGCAGGTGTTTGCGGACGGCGTGCTGGAGATCCTGCCCGACGGCTTCGGCTTTTTGCGCAGCCCCGACACCAGCTTCACGGCCAGCACCGACGACATCTACATCAGCCCCAGCCAGGTGCGGCGCTTCAACCTGCACACCGGCGACATGATCGAGGGCGAGGTGCGCATTCCCAAGGACGGCGAGCGCTACTTCGCGCTGACCAAGCTGGACAAGGTGAACGACGGCGCGCCCGAGGCGAACAAGCACAAGGTGATGTTCGAGAACCTCACGCCGCTGTTCCCCAAGGAGCAGATGAAGCTGGAGCGCGACAACTTCAAAAGCGAAGAGAACATCACCGGCCGGGTGATCGACATCATCGCCCCCATCGGTAAGGGCCAGCGCGCACTGCTGGTGGCGCCGCCCAAGAGCGGCAAGACGGTGATGATGCAGCACATCGCGCACGCCATCGCCGCCAACTACCCCGAGATCCACATGATGGTTCTGCTCGTGGACGAGCGGCCGGAAGAAGTGACCGAGATGCAGCGTTCGGTTAAGGCCGAGGTGATCGCCTCCACCTTCGACGAACCCGCCGCCCGCCACGTGCATGTGGCCGAGATGGTGATCGAGCGCGCCAAGCGCCTGGTCGAGCTCAAGAAGGACGTGGTGATCCTGCTGGACTCCATCACCCGCCTGGCCCGTGCCTACAACAATGTGGTGCCCTCCTCCGGCAAGGTGCTGACCGGCGGCGTGGACGCCAACGCCCTGCAGCGGCCCAAGCGCTTCCTGGGCGCGGCCCGCAACGTGGAAGAAGGCGGCTCGCTCACCATCATCGGCACCGCGCTGGTCGACACCGGCAGCCGCATGGACGAAGTGATCTTCGAAGAGTTCAAGGGCACCGGCAACTGCGAGATCCACCTCGACCGCCGCCTGTACGAGAAGCGCGTGTTCCCCTCCATCCAGCTCAACCGCTCGGGCACCCGCCGCGAAGAGCTGCTGCTGGCGCCCGAGGTGCTGCAGAAGACGCGCATCCTGCGCCAGTTCATGTACAACATGGACGAGATCGAGTCGATGGAGATGGTGCTCAAGAGCATGAAGGCCACGAAGACCAACGTCGAGTTCTTCGACATGATGCGCCGCGGCGGCTGATCCGCCAGCCCTCCGTCCCCGTCAGAACGCCGCGCATTGCGCGGCGTTTTTCATTGGTGCGCGCGCTTCTTGACGGTGCGCCCACGCACCACACCACCCGTTCCGAATACCTCTAAAGCCGGCTTTTCACGCCCGTCCTGAGGGAACTCAAGGATCTGCGATCTGGCACGCATCGTGCGTAATGTCATCTGTCGACAGCTGACAGATTGAACGGAACGCCGCCATGCTGATGCAGGACCTGACCCCCAAGACCTTCTCCGATGCCGAGCGCCAGGTGCGCGAGGACCTGGCCGCGGCCTACCGGCTGGTGGCGCACTACGGCATGGAGGACAGCATCTACACGCACATCTCCGCGCGGGTGCCGGGCACCGAAGGCCAGTTCCTCATCAACCCCTTCGGCATGCTGTTCCGCGACATCACGGCCTCGTCGCTGGTCAAGATCGACACCGAGGGCCGCATCCTGGAGCCCTCGCCGTACGACGTGAACCCCGCGGGCTTCACGATCCACAGCGCGGTGCACATGGCCCGGCACGACGCCATGTGCGTGCTGCACACCCACACGGTGGCCGGCGTGGCCGTGTCCTCGCTCGCCTGCGGCCTGCAGCCCTGCAACCAGTGGGCGCTGCAGTTCCACAACCGGGTCGTCTATCACGACTTCGAAGGCATCGCGCTGGACCACGGCGAGCGCGAGCGGCTGATCGCCGACCTGGGCCCCACGGCCCGCGTGCTGATCCTGCGCAACCACGGCCTGGTGACCCTGGGCCGCACGGTGGCCGAGGCCTTCATCCTGATGCACAACCTGGAGCGCGCCTGCCGCGTGCAACTGGCCATCCAGGCCAGCGGCCATGCGATCCATCCGGTGCCCGAAGAGGTCTGCGAGCTCACCGCCCGCCAGTACGAAAGCGGCGACAGCAACCGCCTGCCCGGCGCCACCGACCCCGATGCCCGCGAATGGCGCGCCCTGCTGCAGCGGCTGGAGCAGCCCACGGCCGCTGCCTCCTTCCGCGATTGACCCCATCCCCATTACCGCCAACTTGCGCTGACTGAAAGGAAGCCTGACATGCAACGTCGTCGACTCATCCAACTGGGCGCCACCGGCCTGGGCGTCTCCATCGCGGGCGTGCCGCTGCACCTGCTGGCGCAGGAAAAGCGAAGCGGCACCATCAACGTGCTGGTACAGCCCGAGCCGCCGGGCCTGATGCTGGGCATCGTGCAGAACGGCCCTACGCAGATGATCGCCGGCAACATCTACGAAGGCCTGCTGCGCTACGACGAGAAGCTCGATCCGCAGCCGCTGCTGGCCACCTCATGGACCGCCAACAAGGAAGGCACGGTCTACACCTTCAAGCTCAAGCCCAACGTGAAGTGGCACGACGGCAAGCCCTTCACCTCGGCCGACGTGGTGTTCTCGGCCGACGTCTTCCTGCGCAAGACGCATGCGCGCTTCCGCGCCAGCCTGCAGCAGATCGAGAGCATCAAGGCGCTGGATCCGCTCACCGTGGAGTTCACCCTCAAGCAGCCCTTCGGCCCCTTCATGGGCATCTTCGAGACCGGCACCATGCCGATGATCCCGAAGCACATCTACGAGGGCACCGACTTCCTGACCAACCCGGCCAATGCCACGCCCATCGGCACCGGCCCGCTCAAGTTCAAGGAATGGGTCAAGGGCTCCTACATCCAGCTGGTGGCCAACGACCAGTACCACCAGCCGGGCGTGCCCAAGGTGGAGAACGTGTACTTCCACGTCATTCCCGACGCGGCCTCGCGCGCCGCGGCCTTCGAGTCCGGCAAGATCGACATCGCCCCCGGCGGCTCGGTGGAGTACTTCGACGTGGCCCGCCTGTCCAAGCTGCCCGGCGTGGAGGTCACGACCAAGGGCTGGGAGTTCTTCGCGCCCCATTCCTGGCTGTGGATCAACAACCGCAAGGCGCCGATGGACAAGGTCAAGTTCCGCCAGGCGGTGATGCACGCCATCGACCGCGACGCCATCGCCAAGGTGGCGTGGCAAGGCTACGCCAAGGCGGCCACGGGGCCCTTCAACAGCCACATCAAGTTCTACAGCGACGACGTGCCCAAGTACCCGCGCGACATCGCCAAGGCCAAGAAGCTGCTCGACGAGGCCGGCTACAAGGGCGAGACCCTGCGCCTGCTGCCCCTGCCCTACGGCGAGACCTGGCAGCGCCAGGCCGAGATGGTGCGCCAGCACCTGGGCCAGGCCGGCGTCAAGATCGAGATGACGCCCACCGACGTGGCCGGCTGGAACCAGCGCCTCAACGAATGGGACTACGACCTGGCCTTCACCTACGTCTACCAGTACGGCGACCCGGCCCTGGGCGTGGCCCGCAACTACACCAGCAGCAACATCGCCAAGGGCTCGCCCTTCAACAATGTCGAGGGCTATTCCAACCCCAAGGTGGACGAACTGTTCGCCGCCGGCGCGGTCGCGGCCGACCCCGAGAAGCGCAAGGCCCTCTACCTCGAAGTGCAGAAGCTGCTGCTGGAGGAAGCGCCCGTCGCCTGGCTGCACGAGATCAACTTCCCCACGCTCTACCGCAGCAAGGTGAAGAACCCGGTGAGTTCGGGCATCGGCCTGAACGACAGCCTGGGCCGCGCCTCCATCGGCTGAGCACGCAGCGCACGCACCCATGAAACGTCTGCAGTTCATGCTCACCCGGGTGGCGCAGGGCCTCGTGGCCCTGGTGCTGATCGCCACCGTCAACTTCATGCTGGTGCGTGCGGCGCCCGGGGACCCGGTGTCGGTGATGGCCGGCGAGGCCGGCGCCTCCGACCAGCAGTTCGTCGACCAGCTGCGCCGCGAGTTCGGGCTGGACCAGCCCCTCGGCACGCAGCTGGCCACCTACCTGGGCCATGTGGTGCGGCTGGACCTGGGCTTTTCCTACCGCCAGCAGCAGCCGGTGGCCAAGCTCATCGCCGACCGGTTGCCGGCAACGCTGCTGCTCACCGGCAGCGCCTTCGTGCTGTCGCTGATCTTCGGCGTGGTGCTGGGCGCGCTGGCGGCGCGCAAGGCGGGTTCCTGGCTCGACAGCGCCATCACGGTGGTGGCGCTGGTGTTCTACGCCACGCCGCTGTACTGGCTGGCCATGATGGCCGTGCTGCTCTTCACCGTGCAGATGAACTGGCTGCCGGGCTTCGGCTTCATGACGGTGGGCTCGGGCCTGTCAGGTCTGGCCCTGGCCTGGGACATCGCACAGCACCTGGTGCTGCCCTCGCTCACGCTGGCCCTGTTCTTCATGGCCGTGTACGCCCGCATGACGCGTGCCTCGATGCTCGAAGTCGCGCAGATGGATTTCGTGAAGACCGCCCGCGCCAAGGGCGTGAAGCCCGGCCGCATCCAGCGCGCGCACATCCTGCGCAACGCGCTGCTGCCGGTGGTCACGCTGGCCGGCATCCAGGCCGGCAGCATGATCGGCGGCGCGGTGCTCACCGAGACCGTCTTCGCCTGGCCCGGCATCGGCCGCCTCATGTTCGATGCCCTGCTGCAGCGCGACTACAACCTGCTGCTGGGCTGCTTCCTGGTGACGGCCGCGATGGCCATCCTGTTCAACCTGATCACCGACCTGGTCTACACCCTGGTCGACCCGCGCATCCGGCTGTGACGCCGACAAGGAGCCCACGGCAATGAACAACTCCGGTTTCTGGCGGCGCTTCTGCCGCAACAAGGGCGCGGTCTTCGGCCTCGTGGTGCTGGTGCTGCTGGCGCTGATGGTGGCCTTCGGCCCGCTGCTGGCCACCAACGACCCCTGGGACATGGTGCAGTCGCCCTTCCTGCGGCCCGGGCAGGAGGCCGGCTTCCTGATGGGCACCGACACCATGGGCCGCGACATCTTCTCGGGCGTGGTGCGCGGTGCGCGCATCTCGCTGCTGATCGGGGTGGTCTCCACCGTGGTGTCGCTGCTGATCGGCGTGGGCCTGGGCGCCGTGGCCGGCTACTTCGGCGGCTGGATCGACGCGGCGCTGATGCGCTTCACCGAGCTGTTCCAGGCCGTGCCCAGCTTCGCGCTGGCGCTGGTGCTGGTGGCGATCTTCCAGCCCTCGGTCGGCTCCATCGTGACGGCCATCGCGCTGGTGTCCTGGCCGCCGGTGGCGCGGCTGGTGCGCGGCGAGTTCCTCACGCTGCGCCAGCGCGACTTCGTGGCGGCGGCGCAGCTGGCGGGCCAGTCCACGCCACGCATCATCCTCACGCAGATCCTGCCCAACGCCACCTCACCCATCGTGGTGATGGCCTCGCTGATGATCGCCTCGGCCATCCTGCTGGAGAGCAGCCTGAGCTTCATGGGCCTCGGCGACCCGAACCAGATGAGCTGGGGTTACATGGTGGGCACCGCCCGCACCGTGCTGCGCCAGGCCTGGTGGATGGCGGTGTTCCCGGGCCTGGCCATCGTGCTGACGGTGCTGGCGCTGAATCTGGTGGGCGAAGGCCTGAACGACGGACTCAACACCCGGCTGGGAGGCCGCACCCGATGAACGCCCTGCTCAAGCCGCTGCCCGAACCCGAGGCCGAGGACGCCGTGCTGCGCGTCGAGGGCCTGGACATCTGCCTGCCACCCGGCGCCGACCGCGCGCTGGCCGTGAAGGGCGCCAGCTTCGACCTGCTGCCCGGCCGCACGCTGTGCGTGGTGGGCGAATCGGGCTCCGGCAAATCGATGATCGCCAACGCCATCATGGGCCTGCTGCCCAGGCCGCATGTGGCGCCGGTGGCCGGCCGCATCCTCTTCGAGGGCACCGACCTGCTCACGCTCACCGAAGCCCAGATGCGCGAGCTGCGCGGCCGGCGCATCGGCATGGTGTTCCAGGAACCGATGACCGCGCTCAATCCGGTCATGCGCATTGGCGACCAGCTGGCCGAGGTCTTCGACTCGCACCTCACGCTGCCGGCCGCCGAGAAGCGCCGCCGCATCGTGGCCGCGCTGGCCGACGTGGGCCTGCCCGACCCCGAGCTGCTGGCCGACAGCTACCCCTTCCGGCTCTCGGGCGGCCAGCGCCAGCGCGTGATGATCGCCTGCGCCCTGCTGCTGGAGCCGCGCCTGCTGATCGCCGACGAGCCGACCACGGCGCTGGACGTGACTACCCAGGCGCAGATCCTCACGCTGATGCGCGAGCTGCAGCAGCGCAAGGGCACCGCCCTACTCTTCATCACGCACGACTTCGGCGTGGTCTCCGAGATCGCCGACCACGTGGTCGTGATGCAGACCGGCGTGGCCGTCGAAGCCGGCCCGGCGCACGAGGTGCTGATGCATCCGCAGCACGACTACACCCGCAAGCTGATCGCCGCCATCCCGCAGGGCCGCCTGCGCGAGCCGGCCGCGGCCACGCAGGAGGACTATGTGCTGCAGGTGCAGGACCTGCGCAAGACCTACGTGAGCGGCGGCGGCCTGTTCAGCAAGGGCCGACGTGTCGAGGCGGCCAAGGGCATCGGCTTCCAGCTGCGCCGCGGCGAGACGCTGGGGCTGGTGGGCGAGTCGGGCTCCGGCAAGTCGACCGTCGGCCGCTGCATCGTGGGGCTGGAGCCCTTCAACAGCGGGCGCATCCTGTTCAAGGGCAAGAGCCTGCTCTCCGGCGCTGCCATGCGGCGGCAGACGCAGGGCAAGGTGCAGATGGTCTTCCAGGACCCGTATGCCTCGCTCAATCCGCGCCACCGCATCGGGCCCACTCTGGCGGCCGGGCCCATCGCCCAGGGCGTGCCCAAGGCCGAGGCCATGGCCCGCGCGCTGGAACTGCTGCGCCTGGTAGGCCTGGGCCCCGAGGCGGCCGAGCGCTATCCGCACGAGTTCAGCGGCGGCCAGCGCCAGCGCATCGGCATCGCCCGTGCCCTGGCCATGGAGCCCGAACTGCTGGTGGCCGACGAGCCCGTCTCGGCCCTGGACGTGTCGGTGCAGGCGCAGGTGCTGCAGCTCTTCGCCGAGGTGCGCGAGCGCTTCAAGCTGGCCATGGTCTTCATCACCCACGACCTGCGCGTGGCCGGCGAGATGTGCGACCACATCGCCGTCATGCAGCGCGGCAACGTCGTCGAATACGGGCCCGCCGCCCAGGTGCTGACCGACCCGCAGCATCGCTACACCCGCATGCTGATCGAGGCGGTGCCGCGCCTGACGGCCGAGAAGGAGACCCTCCGTTGACCACCATCGCCCTCCTGAGCGCCAACCTGGACATGGGCTACCTGTTGCCGGCCTTCCGCGCGGAGTTCCCGGACGCCGATCTGCGCACCATGGCCGACCTGGGCCCGCTGGATGCCATCGATGCCGCCGTCTGCTGGAGCCCGCCCGCAGGGCTGATGGCGCGCATGCCCAGGCTGGCGCTGATCCAGTCGCTGGGTGCCGGCATCGACCACATCACGGCCGATGCCGCCCTGCCCGACGTTCCGGTGTGCCGCATCGTCGACACCGACATGGCCTCGGGCATGGCGGCCTACGTGACCTGGGCCGTGATCCACGGCCAGCGCCACATGGGCCGCTACCTGACCAGCGCGGCCGCTGGACGCTGGGAAGAAGCCTCCGTCCAGCCGCCGCGCGCGCACCGCGTCGGCATCGCCGGCCTGGGCACGCTGGGGCTGGCCTGTGCCCGCGCCCTGATGGCGCTGGGCTACAGCGTGCGCGGCTGGAGCCGCAGCCCGCGCGAGGTGCCCGAGGGCCTGGCCTACTTCCACGGCGCAGCGCAGCAGGCCGACTTCCTGGCCGGCTGCGACACGCTGGTGTGCCTCTTGCCGCTCACCGAAGAAACAGCCGGCATCCTGAACCGCGATCTCTTCGCGCAGCTGCCGCGCGGCGCGCACCTGGTCAACGTGGGCCGCGGCGCCCACCTGGTGGAGGCCGACCTGATCCCGGCCCTGGACGCCGGCCACCTGGGCGCGGCCACGCTGGACGCCTTCGTGCAGGAGCCGCTGCCGGCCGGGCACCCCTTCTGGCGCGACCCGCGCATCGTGGTCACGCCCCACATCGCCACCCGCACCCAGCCGGCCGTCATCGCCCGGCAGACCCGCCTGAACCTGGAGCGCATCCGCGCCGGCCGCGCCGCCGAGGTGGCGGTGGACCTCCAACGCGGCTACTGAACCGAGAAGACATCCACCATGAACGCCCGTACCCCCAACGCCGCCGCAGACGTCGCGGCCCATCTGCATTCGTACACCAACCTCGCCACGCACGGCCAGGTGGAGCCGCTGCTCATCACGCGCGGCGACGGCATCCATGTGGAGGACGAAGCCGGCCGCCGCTACATCGAGGGCATGTCGGGCCTGTGGTGCGCCTCGCTGGGCTTCAGCCATCCACGGCTGGTGCAGGCGGGCATCGATGCCCTGAAGACGCTGCCGTACTACCACACCTTCAACCACCGCAGCAATCCGGCTGCCGCGCAGTTGGCCGAGCGGCTGCTGGCGCTGGCGCCGGTGCCGATGGCCCGCGTGTTCTTCGCCAACTCGGGCTCCGAGGCCAACGACTCGGCGGTGAAGATGATCTGGTACTACTTCAACGCCATCGGCAAACCGGCCAAGAAGAAGATCATCGCCCGCGACCGCGCCTACCACGGTGTGACGGTGGCCTCGGCCAGCCTGGGCGGCCTGGCGGCCAACCACTCGGACTTCGACCTGCCCATCGACCGCATCCTGCGCACCGGCAGCCCGCACCACTACCGCGATGCGCTGCCCGGCGAATCGGCCGAGGACTTCGCCACCCGCCGCGCCGACGAGCTGGAGCAGCTGATCCTGAACGAGGGCCCGGACACCGTGGCCGCCTTCTTCGCCGAGCCGGTGATGGGCGCGGGCGGCGTGATCGTTCCCCCACCCACCTACTTCGAGAAGATCCAGGCCGTGCTGCGCAAGTACGACGTGCTGCTGGTGGCCGACGAGGTGATCTGCGGCTTCGGCCGCACGGGCGAGATGTTCGGCTCCACCACCTTCGGCGTGCGGCCGGACATCCTCACCTGTGCCAAGTCGCTGTCCTCCGCCTATGTGCCGATCTCGGCCGTGATGGTGTCGCAGCAGATCCACGAGGCCATGGCCGCCAACAGCGGCCGCATCGGCACCTTCGGCCATGGCTATACCTACTCGGGCCATCCCGTGGCGGCGGCCGTGGCGCTGGAGACGCTCAAGGTCTACGAGGACGAGGGCATCCTGACCCGCACCCGCGAACTGGCGCCACGCTTTGCCCAGGGCCTGGCCACCCAGGCCGAGCGCCGCATCGTGGGCAACATGCGCGCCGTGGGCCTGATCGGTGCGCTGGAGCTGATGCTCGACGGCGCCGCGCGCACGCCCTTCGACCCGGCGCTCAAGGCCGGCTACCAGGTGGCGCAGTACGCGCTGGAGGAAGGCCTGATCGTGCGCGCCATGGGCGACACCGTGGCCCTGTGCCCGCCGCTCATCATCACGCCGGCCGAGATGGACGAGATGTTCGCCCGCCTGGGCCGCGCGCTCGACCGCTTCGAGAAGACGCTCTGAGCGAGGCCACGACGATGCAGGCCTTCTTCTGCCCCGACCAGCTGCTGCACCAGCCGCAGCAGTACATGCGCATCGGCCGCATCCACAAGCCGGCGGATCTGCCCGCCCGCGCCGAGGCGCTGCAGGCCACGCTGCTGGCCCATGGCATCGCCGTGCAGGTGCCGGCCGATGCCGGCCGTGCGCCGCTGGAGGCGGTCCATGCGCCGCACTACCTGGACTACCTGGCCGGCGCCTACGAAGGCTGGCAGAAGCTCGGCCGCCCCGGGCTGGAGCCCGGCATCGAGGTGCTGCCCAACCTGTCGCCCTACTACGGCGTCGCGCCCGGCGAGCGACGCCCGCCCTGCCCCAGCCCCTCGCTGCTGGCGCAGACCGGCTACTACGTCGGCGACCTCGCCTCGCCGCTCGGGCCGCACAGCTGGCGCTCCATCCTGCGCTCGGCCCACACCGCGCATGCGGCGGCAATGGCCGTGGCCGGCGGCGAGCGGCTGGCCTACGCGCTGTGCCGACCCTCCGGCCACCATGCGCACCACGACCGGGCCAGTGGCTTCTGCTACGTCAACAACAGCGCCGTCGCGGCCGAGGCGCTGCGCCAGCGCTTCGGCAAGGTGGCCGTGCTGGACGTGGACGCGCATCACGGCGACGGCACGCAGAACATCTTCTATGCCAGCGCCGAGGTGCTGACCGTCTCGACCCATGCCGATCCGGCCGGCTACTTTCCCTTCTACACCGGCTATGCGCACGAACGCGGCGCCGGGGCCGGCGAGGGCTTCAACCTCAACCTGCCGCTGCCCCATGGCAGTGGCAATGCCGAATTCATCGCGGCGCTGGACCAGGCCGTGGCCACCATCGAACGCTTCGCGCCCCAGGCGCTGGTGCTGCCGATGGGCTTCGACACCTACCGCGACGACCCGATCAGCGTGCTGCGCCTGGACTTCGACGCCTACCGCGCCGTCGGCGAGCGGCTGCGAGCGCTGGCCCTCCCGACGGTGATCGTGCAGGAAGGCGGCTACATGGTCGAGGCGCTGGGCCCGGGGCTGGCGGCGCTTCTGGCTGGGCTGAATCCGTGATCGCTCGCCAAGCCCAGTCGCAAGCGCTGCCGGGGTCTGGCCGATGAGCGCCCTGCCTGCCACGGCCGCGCCGCTGCCCGACTGGCGCCACGGGCCGGGGGCGGGGGTGCTGCTCTTCCTCGGTGCGCTGCTGCTCTTCGCCTTCTACGACGCCTTTGCCAAACAGATGGTCGCCAGCCATGCGCCAGTGGTCGTCAACCTGTCGCGCTACGTCTGCATCAGCACCGTGGGCCTGGGGCTGCTGCTGCGCCACGGCCAGTTGCGCTTCTGGCGCCAGCCGCACCAGGCCCTGCTGCTGGCGCGAAGCAGCATGCTGGCCCTGGTGGCCACCTGCTTCATGACGGCACTGGTGACCATGCCGTTGGCCGAGGCCACCGCCATCTACTTCACGGCGCCGCTGCTCATGGTGGCGCTGGCGCCCGCGCTGCTGGGCGAGCGGGTTCGCCGTGCCCAGTGGCTGGCCGTGGCGGGCGGCTTTGCCGGCATGCTGCTGATCGTGCGCCCGGGGCACGATCTGCCGCGGGCGGGCACGCTGCTGATGGCTGTGTCGGCCGCAGGCTATGCGCTGTTCCAGGTCTTCACGCGCCGGCTGTCGGGCGTGGTGCCGGCACCGGTGCAGTTCGCGCATACGGCCTTCGTCTGCCTCGCCGTCACGCTGGTGCTGGCGGCACTTTCAGAGGACGTCCAGGTCCCGCCCTGGCCGCAAACCCTGGTGCTGCTGGCGGGCGGCCTGGCCAGCGGCGGCGCGCAGTTGCTGCTGCTGGCGGCCTTCCGTCGCACCCAGGCCTCGACGCTGGCGCCCCTCAACTATGTGCAGTTGCTGCTAGCCGTGCTGATCAGCGCCTTCTGGTTCCAGCGCCCGCCCGATGGCCTGGCGATGGCGGGCATGGCCTGCATCGCAGTGGCCGGGGTGTATCTGGCACGATCCGCCGCAACGCCACGACAACGACATCCGGAGACCGCGTGAACGCCGCCCTGCCCACATCCGCCCCCGCCTTCGCCTCGATCCAGGCGCCCGACCTGGTCGGGCTGATCCAGGCCGAGCTGCAGCGGGCCATCCTCGAAGGCCGCATCGGCCCCGGCGACCGCGTGGTCGAGGCCGAACTGGCCCGCCAGATGGGCGTGAGCCGCGCGCCCGTGCGCGAGGCGGCGCGCCGGCTCGAAAGCCTGGGCCTGCTGGTTTCGCGCCCGCGTCACGGCTTCACTGTGCGCACGGTCAGCACCAAGCAGATCGACGACCTCTATGCCGTGCGCATCACGCTGGAGGTGATGGGCGCCACGCTGGCCTGCCGCCACGCCAGCGATGCGCAGCTCGATGCCATGGCGGGCCGCGTGGACGACATGGTCGCCCGCGCCGCGACGCTGAGCCAGGTCGAGCGCGTGACGCTGGACCTGGACTTCCATGCCGCGCTCTGCGCCCTGTCGGGCAACGACTACCTGCAGCAGCTCTTCTCCAACATGGTCAACGAGGTGCGCATGTTCCTCGCGCTGACCGAGGACAGCTATGGCGACCCGGCCTCGCTGGCCCAGACCCACGAACCCATCGCCGACGCGCTGCGCCGCCGCGACGCGCCGGCCGTGGAGCAGGCGCTGCGCTTCCACCTGGAGGACGCGCGCGAGCATGTGGCGCGGCTGCGGCTGGCCACGCGCTGAACGAACGCGCCTTTCCCTCGATCCTCACCGCACCGACGTCCCACCGCCCATGAAAGTCATCTACAGCGACCGCCACGTCGGCCACGATCCGCAGCAGTTCATCGTGCGCGGCAAGTTCAAGCGCAGCAACGAGCAGCCCGAGCGCGCCCACCTGCTGCGGCAGGCTGCGCGCGAGCAGGGCCACGAAGTCTTCGCGCCCGAGGACCACGGCCCGGGCCCGCGCGCTGCCATCCACACGCCGCAGTACCTTCGCTTTCTGGAGACGGCCTGGGCGCGCTGGCAGCAGCTGGACGATCCCTCCTTCGAGGTGATCCCCAACGTGCATCCCTTTCCCGGACAGCCCTTCACCTATCCCGACAGCCTGGTCGGCCAGGCCGGCTACCACCTGGGCGACATGGCCTGCTCGCTGGGCCAGCACACCTGGGAGGCCGCCGTGTGGTCGGCCCACACGGCGACCCATGCAGCGCAACTGGTGCTGGACGGCGAGCGCGCCGCCTATGCCCTGTGCCGCCCGCCGGGCCACCATGCCTACGCCGACCGGGCGAACGGCTTCACCTACCTCAACAACGCCGCCATCGCCGCGCAGCATCTGCGCCAGCGCTTCGACCGCGTGGCCATCGTCGATGTCGATGTGCACCACGGCAACGGCACGCAGGGCATCTTCTGGCGCCGGCGCGACGTGCTCACCGTCTCGCTGCACGGCGATCCGCATTTCTGTACGCCCTTCTTCACCGGCCATGCGCACGAACATGGCGAGGGCGATGGTCTGGGCTTCAACCTGAACGTGCCGCTGGCGCGCGGGACGGACACCGAGGCCTACCTCGTCGCCCTGCGTGGCGCCCTGGACACCGTGCGCGCCTATGCACCGGGCGCCGTCGTGGTGGCGCTGGGGCTGGACGCCCACGAGCACGACCCCTACCGCGCGCTGGCCGTCAGCACCGAGGGCTTCGCCCGCATCACCGGCGAGATCGCGCAGCTGGGTGTTCCCACGGTGCTGGTGCAGGAAGGCGGCTACCTGTCGCCCGACCTGGGTCCCAACCTGCGCAGCGCGCTCGGTGGCTTCGAGGCGGCGGCATGAGTCTGCAAGCGCCACCGACCGCCCAGCCCGGTCGCCCTGCGCCCAAAGCGCCCGACGGTCCCCAACCCGTTTGCCTTGCGCCTGAAGCACCCGACAGCCCCCAACCCGTTCGTCCTGAGCCTGTCGAAGGGCGAAACGGCGCACCGTCCGATGTGCCCTGGCTTCGACAGGCTCAGCCCGAACGGACTGGGAGCGATCTACTGCCAACGAACCCCGATCCCCAACCCGTTCGCCCTGAGCCTGTCGAAGGGCGAAACGGCGCACCGTCCGATGTGCCCTGGCTTCGACAGGCTCAGCCCGAACGGACTGGGCGCGAAGACGACGCTTTCGAGCAGTTGCCCGAAGCCGCCGTCCTGTGCGCGCCTCCCGCGCCGGTCGATTTGAACGAGGCCACGCGCCTGCTGCAGCGTCACTACGGACTGAGCGGAACGCTGACGCCGCTGGGCGGCGAGCGCGATGCCAACTTCCTGGTCCAGCCAGCGGATGGCGGCGCGCCCTGCATGCTCAAGGTCTCGCACCCGGTCGAGAGCGCCGTCGTCGCCGACTTCCAGACTCAGGCCCTGCTGCACCTCGCAGCGACGGAGCCGGATCTGCCGGTGCAGCGCCTGCTGCCAACGAGCAGCGGCGCGTTCGCTGTGGTGGACACCCCGGTCGGAGATGCCCCCCGCGTCGTCCGCCTCTTCAGCTATCTGGACGGCCTGCCCCTGCCCAAGGCGCCGCCCACGCCGGGGCGCGCCGCCCATGCGGGCGCACTGCTCGCCCGGCTGGATGCGGCCCTCGCCGGCCTGTCCCATCGCGCGGGCGAACTGCCCCTGCCCTGGGACCTTCAACGCGCCCTCGGCACCCGCAGCCTGCTGGCGCATGTGGACGACCCGGCCCGCCGCGCGCTCGCCCAGGCCGCGCTGGACCGCTTCGCCGACGAGGCGCTCCCGGTGCTGCGCACGCTGCCCCGCCAGCCCATCCACAACGACTTCAACCCGTCCAACCTGCTGGTGGACCCGCAGGCGCCCGAGCGTCTGGTCGGCATCCTGGACTTCGGCGACATGGTCGCCGCGCCGCGCATCGTCGACCTGGCAGTCGCGGCCTCTTACCACCTCGACGCACAGGCACCCGCCGAGAGCATCGCGGCCTTCGCCGGTGCGTACCACGCGGTCACGCCGCTTTCGATGCAAGAGCGAACGCTGCTGCCGATCCTGGTCGCCACGCGCCTGGCCATGGTGGTCGCCATCAGCGGCTGGCGGGCAGCGAGGGAGCCGGCCAATGCGGCGTACCTGCTGCGCAACAACGGCGCCTCCTGGGCGCGACTGGCGGCGCTGGCCGCGCTGCCTGCCAATGCGTTGGACGACGCGCTGCGCCACGCCTGCCCCTGACTCGCCTCGACGCGCCCTGCCCATGCCCGCCACCACTGCCGACCTGATCGAACGCCGCGCCCGTCTGCTCGGCCCCAGCTACCGCCTGTTCTACGACGAGCCGCTGCACCCGGTGCGCGGCGAAGGCGTGTGGCTGTTCGACGCCGAGGGCCGCCGCTACCTGGACGCGTACAACAACGTCGTCTGCGTCGGCCATGCACATCCGCAGGTGGTCGAGGCCATCGCACGGCAGGCCGCCACGCTCAACACCCACACGCGCTACCTGCACGAGGGGGTGCTGGGCTATGCCGAGCGCCTGCTGGCCACGATGCCCGCCGAGCTGGGCCATGCCGTCTTCACCTGCACCGGCAGCGAGGCCAACGACCTGGCCCTGCGCATCGCCCGCACCCACACCAGCGGCGAGGGCGTGATCATCACGAACTTCGCCTACCACGGCGTCACCGCCAGCCTGGCCGAGGCCTCGCCCTCGCTGGGCCGCTATGTGCAGTTGGGCCGCGCGGTGCGTACCGTGCCCCCGCCGGATGGCGACGACCTGGACGCCGAAACGCTGGGCCGGCACTTCGCCGACGGCGTGCGGCGCGCCATCGCCGACCTGCAGGCCGCCGGCATCCGGCCCGCGGCGCTGCTGGTTGACACCGTCTTCTCCAGCGACGGCATCTTCACCGGCCCGCGCGGCTTCCTGCAGGAAGCCGTGGCCGCGATCCGCGAGGCCGGCGGCGTGTTCATCGCCGACGAGGTGCAGCCCGGCTTCGGACGTACCGGCGAGGCCTTCTGGGGCTTCGCCCGCCATGGCGTGGTGCCGGACATCGTCACCATGGGCAAGCCAATGGGCAATGGCCATCCGGTCGCCGGCTTGGCCGTGCGGCCCGAGGTGATGGCCGCCTTCGGCCGGCAGTGCCGCTACTTCAACACCTTTGGCGGCAATCCGGTGTCGATGGCAGCCGCCGCCGCAGTGCTCGACGTGCTCCAGGACGGTGGGCTGCAGGCCACCGCGCAGGCGGTCGGCGACCATCTGATGGCGGGCCTGCGACAACTTGGCGAAAAACATGCGCTGATCGGCCAGGTGCGCGGCGCAGGCCTGTTCATTGGCGTCGAACTGGTCACCGACCGCGCCCGCCGCACGCCGGCCACCGCTGAGGCTGCGCGGGTGGTCAACGGCCTGCGGCAGGCCGGCGTGCTGCTCAGCGCCACGGGCGAGGCGGCTCACATCCTCAAGCTGCGGCCGCCCCTGGTCTTCGAGCGCGCCCATGCCGACCTGCTGGTCCAGACGCTGGACGAGGTACTGGCCCGACTCTGAACCTGGAACCGCCCATGGCTGCCACCCCCACCCCCGACCAACTGCGCGACGCGGCCCAGGCCCTGACGCCCTGGATGATCGACACGCTCAGCGCCTTCGTCGCCGCGCCCAGCCCATCCGGCGCCGAGCAACCGGCTGCCGACTTCCTGGAAGGCCTGATGCAGGACATGGGTCTGGACTGCGAGCGCATCGTGCTCGACAGCCGGCAGATCGAGGGCCTGGCCCTGTTCTCTTGCCCCTGCGATCCGGACGGCGGCCGGCACAACCTTCTGGCCCGCCACCTGCCACCCGCGGGTTCAAAAGGCCGCTCGGTGCTCTTCAGCGGCCATCTGGACGTGGTGCCGACGGGCCCGGAATCGCTGTGGACCACCGGCCCCTACGTGCCGCGCGTGGAAGACGGCTGGCTGTACGGCCGCGGCGCCGGCGACATGAAGGGTGGCATCGTCTGCGCGCTGGCCGCGCTCCAGTTGCTGCGCACGCTGGGATTCGCTCCGGCCGGCACCGTCGGCTTCAATGCCGTGCTGGACGAAGAGAACACCGGCAACGGCACGCTCGCCACCCTGCATGCGCTGCAGACCGCCCGGGCCAAGGCGAAGCTGACCGACTTCGACGCCGTCATCATTCCCGAGCCCTTCGGCGAGACGCTGATGAGCGCGCAGGTGGGGGTGAGCTGGCTGTTCGTCACCCTGACCGGGCGGCCCGCCCATGTCGCCTACATGGGCCAGGGGCTTAACCCCATCGAGGCGGCGATGGCGATCATGACGGACCTGAAGGAGCTGGAGGCCGAGTGGAACCGGCCCGAGAACCGCCACCCTGCCTTCGCCGACGTGGCGCACCCGGTCAACTTCAACCTGGGCCGGATCGAGGGCGGGGAATGGAATTCCTCGGTGCCCTGCACCTGCACGCTGGGCCTGCGGATCGGTTACTACCCCGGCATGGACCCGGCAGATGTGGAGGCCCAGGTCGGCGCGCGCATCCGCGCTAAGGCGCGCGCGCTCAACCCGGCCCTGGTGGTCGAGATCGACGCCCGCGGCCACCGCTCGCCCGGCTGCGTCTACGACCTGGAGGCGCCCGCCATGCGCACGCTGGCCGACGCCCACGAGAAGATCGCCGGCCAGCCGCCGGCGCGCCTCGCCTGCACGGCCACCACCGACGGCCGGCACTTCCGGCTTTTGAGCGACATCCCGGTGACCAACTATGGGCCCGTGGCCCGCAACATCCACGGTATCGACGAAGCCGTGTCGCTCAAAAGCATGCAACGCGTGACGGCCGCCATGGCCCAGTTCATCGTCGACTGGTGCGGCGTGGTGAAGGCCTGAACAGCCGGGCGCTCGGCGTGCTGGCGCTCTCTGAACTGCCGCGCTAGAATCGAGGGCTTTTCGCGGCAAGTGCTGGCACGATGGTTGTGCACAGTGGCTCCCGCATCGACGCTCAAGGAATCACCATGGCCAAAGAAGGCATCCATCCCGACTACCGCGAAGTCCTGTTCCTGGACCTGTCCAACGGCTTCAAGTTCGTCACCCGCTCCTGCGTGAACACGCGCGAGACCGAGACCTTCGAAGGCAAGGAATACCCCCTGTACAAGCTGGACACCTCCAGCGAGTCGCACCCCTTCTACACCGGCACCCAGAAGTCGGTGGACAACATGGGCGGCCGCGTCGAGAAGTTCCGCAACAAGTTCGGCAAGACCGCGCTGTCCTCCAAGTAAGCCGTCTTTGCACACAGCGCCGCCCCGTGCGGTGCACCGAGGGCAGCCCGGATCTCCGTGCTGCCCTTTGTTTTTTCCCCCATGCGCCGCCCGCTGATCCGGGCCGCACGCCCGCCCGCCAGACCGTGAGCCCCGCGCATTGAGCCCCCCCAATCCCGCCATCGTTGCCCAGAACGCCGTGCGCCGCCTGCCCCGGGCGGCGCTGCTGCTGTTGTGTGCCGCCTACCTGATGCCCGGCCTGCTGGGCCGGGGGCCGTGGAAGAGCGCGGATGTCGCCTCCTTCGGCTACATGGCTGCGCTGGCCGAGGGCGGCGGCGGCATCGCGCGCTGGCTCGATCCGCTGCTGCTCGGCCTGCGGCCCGAGATTCCGGCCCTGCTGCCGTACTGGATCGGGGCCTGGGCCATTCAGCTCTCGCCCTCGTGGCTGCCGCCGGACCTGGCGGTGCGCATCGTCTTTGCGGTGATGCTGTGGTGCACCTTCACCGCCACCTGGTACGCGGTCTATTACCTGGCCCGGACGCCGCGGGCCCAGCCCGTGGCCTTCGCCTTCGGTGGCGAGGCCCGCCCGACGGACTATGCCCGCGCCATGGCCGACGGCGGTCTTCTCGCGCTGATCGCCAGCCTGGGCCTGGCCCAGTTGGGCCACGAGACGACGCCGGCGCTGGCACAGCTCTTCTTCGCGTCGCTGCTGTTCTACGGCACGGCGGCGCTGCCCTACCGCCGCGCCGGCCCGCTCATGACCTTCGGCATCGGCACGCTGGGGCTGGCACTCAGCGGCGCGCCCTCCATGGGCCTGATCCTCAGCGGAGGCTGCGCGGTGCTGGCCTGCCGCGAATGGCTGCTCGGCCAGCGTGAGCCCGACGGCGACGCCAGTCCGGTATACGACCGCACCGGCGTCCTGGGCCTGGCGGCGCTGGCATTGACCGGGGCAGCTGTGGCGGCCGCCCTCGGCCAGTTCCACTGGAACCTCTCCCTGCCCGGCAGCAACCCCAACGAGCGCCTCATCGCCGAGGCTCGCGGGTTGCTCAAGCTCTTCCTGTGGTTCACCTGGCCGGCCTGGCCCCTGGCGATCTGGACGCTGTGGCGCTGGCGCCGGCAACTGACGGCCCGGCATGTGGCGCTGCCTCTGGGCTTCATGCTGGCGGCCTCGTTCTCGACCATCTTCACGGACTTCGGCGAACGCTCGCTGCTGATCGGCCTGCCGGCCTTCGCGACGCTGGCGGCCTTTGCCTTGCCCACCTTCCGGCGCAGCGTGTCGGCACTGATCGACTGGTTCACCCTGCTCTTCTTCAGCGGCGTGGCGCTGTTCATCTGGGTGTACTGGGTTTCTCTGCACACGGGCGTGCCGGCCAAGCCGGCCGCCAACGTCTACCGCCTGGCGCCGGGTTTCGTGCCCGACTTCTCCTGGATCGGCTTCGGGCTGGCGCTGGCGGCCACCATCGCCTGGGCCTGGCTGGTGCGCTGGCGCACCGGGCGCCACCGTGCCGCGCTCTGGAAGACGATGGCCCTGCCCGCCGGCGGCGCCGCGCTGTGCTGGCTGCTGCTCATGACCCTGTGGCTGCCACTGCTCGACTACGCCCGCAGCTACGAACCCCAGGTCCGCGCGCTGTCGCAACGCATGGGCGCGCAGCCCGGCTGTGTGGACGAGCTGGGCCTCAATCGCGCCCAGATCGCCGCGCTGCGCCACCATGGCCGCCTGACACTGCAGCCGCTGGCACGCGGCAGCCAGTGCAATTGGCTGCTGGTGCATCCGGACTACCTCTTCAGCCTGCCCAACCAGGTCCGCATGGCCGACTGGCATTTCGAGGGCACCTTCCGCCGGCCCACCAGTCCCAGCGACGACCTGCTGCTGTTCCGCCGACAGGCACCGCAGTGAGCGAGCGGCGCCTCATCGCCCGGCACGCCGGCACGGTGCTGGTCGGCCAGATGGCGACCATGGCCTTCGGCGTCACCGACACCGTGGTGGCCGGCCGCTTCGATCAGGAGGCGCTGGCGGCGCTGTCCATCGGCGCGGCCATCTTCATCAGCGTCTTCGTGGCGCTGACCGGCACCCTGCAGGCCCTGCTGCCCGTCTGGGCCGAGCTGCATGGCGCCGACCGTCGCGAGGCCATGGGCCGCTCCGTGCGCCAGGCGCTATACCTGTGCGCGGCCGCCACGGTGGTCGGCGCGACGCTGCTGCTGTCGCCCGGCCCGCTGCTGGCATGGACCGAGGTGCCGCCCGCCATGCGCGGCGCGGTCGGCCAGTACCTGGCGGTGCTGGCCGCGGCACTGCCGGCGGCGCTGCTCTTCCGTATCTACGCCACGCTGAACCAGTCCATCGGCCGGCCCAGCTTCGTCACCTGGCTGCAGGTCGGGGCACTGGCGGTCAAGGTCCCGCTGTCGATCTGGCTGACTTTCGGCGGCGTGGGCGTGCCCGCATTGGGCCTGATGGGCTGCGCGCTCGCCACGCTGACCGTCAACTGGCTGATGCTGGCCGTCGCGGTGCTGATGCTGCGCCACCGACCCGAATACCAGCCCTATCGCCTCTGGCGCCGGCCCGAGCGGCCGGACTGGCCGCAACTGGGCACCTTCGCCCGGCTGGGCGTGCCGGCGGGACTGTCGGTGATGGTCGAGGTGAGCTCCTTCACCTTCATGGCGCTGTTCATCGCCCGCCTGGGCAGCACGGCCACGGCTGCGCACCAGATCGCGTCCAACCTCACGGCCGTCGCGTACATGGTGCCGCTGTCGCTGGGCCTGGCCACCAGCGCCCGGGTCGGCTACTGGATGGGTGCCGGGCGGCCGGACCAGGCGCGGCGCGCCTGCTGGCAGGGTCTGGGCATGGCGGTGCTGGCGGCCCTGATGGTGGCCGGCCTGCTGCTGGCCCTGCGCGGCACCGTCGTCCAGTTCTACACGCGGGAGGCCGCGGTGGCCCACCTGGCCGCAGGCCTGCTTGTGGCCTGCGCCGCCTACCACTTGGCGGACGCGACGCAGACGCTGTGCATCTTCGTGCTGCGCTGCTTCCGCATCACGGTGGCGCCCCTGCTGGTGTATTGCGCCCTGCTGTGGGGCGTGGGGCTGGGCGGCGGCTACCGGCTGGCCTACCACGGCCTCGGGCCCTGGCCGGCGCAGCATTCGCCGCTGGCGTTCTGGGTCATGGCGGCCGCGGCATTGGGCGCCGCGGCGTTGATCCTGCTGGCCCTGCTGCGGCTTGCGGTAGGCCGCGCAGGCCGCCGCTGATACGGCACGGCGGCCGGGCGCCGGGGTTCAGCGGCCCTGGATGCCCAGCAGTTCGACCTCGAAGTTCAGCGTGGCATTGGGCGGAATCACGCCGCCCGCGCCGCGGCTGCCGTAGGCGATGGCAGGCGGGCACACCAGCTTGGCCTTGCCGCCCACCTTCATCTTCTGCAGGCCCTCGGTCCAGCAGGGGATCACGCGGTTGAGGGGGAATTCGGCCGGCTGGTTGCGGGCGTAGGAGCTGTCGAATTCCTTGCCGCTGTCCGGGAAGGTGCCGCGGTAGTGCACCCGCACCGTGTCGGTCGCCGAGGGGCTGGGGCCGGTGCCCTCCTTGACGCTCTGGTAGACCAGCCCGCTGGGCGTGGTGACGGCGGCGCCCTGGGCGTGAACAGCGCCACTGGCGATGAGAAGGGTGGCGGCAGCGGCGCCAACAGCACGCGAAACGATGGTCATGGGCTCTCCCGACGTGGAAAAGCGGCGGATCATAAGCGGCGCCCCGACGCGCTCTGCGCTCCCGCCGCAGCAGCTCAGCCCGAGCGCGGGCCCGGAACCTGCATCGCTTGTCCTACCCGGCAGCCGGGCGGCGAGCGCGATCATGCGTCGGTCTCCCGCCACGGCCGGCCCTCGCCCACCGACACCGCCCATGCGCTATCGCACGACGATCCAGCATCAGGTCTTCGACTTCGACGATCTTCGCCAGGTGATGGCCTGCGCCAGCCCGGCGCGCTCGGGCGACTACCTGGCCGGCGTTGGCGCCGCGACCGCGCAGCAACGCATGGCGGCGCGGCATGTGCTGGCCGACACGCCGCTCAGGCAGTTCCTCAGCGAGGCGCTGGTGCCCTACGAAGAGGACAACATCACCCGGTTGATCCTCGACGGCCATGACGCCGCCGCCTTCGCACCGGTGTCGCATCGCACGGTGGGCGATTTCCGCAACTGGCTGCTGTCCGATGCGGCGGACACCGCGGCGCTGACCGCGCTGGCGCCTGGGCTCACACCGGAAATGGTGGCCGCCGTCTCCAAGCTGATGCGCAACCAGGACCTGATCGCCGTCGCCCGCAAGTGCCAGGTCACCACCCGCTTCCGCAACACCCTCGGTCTGCCCGGCCACCTGGCCGTACGGCTGCAGCCCAACCATCCGACCGACGATCTGCGCGGGATCGCCGCCTCCACCCTGGACGGCCTGCTCTATGGCGCGGGCGATGCGGTGATCGGCGTCAACCCCGTCTCGGACAGCCTGCCGGTGCTCGAGCGGCTGCAGCACATGCTGGCCGAGGTCATCGAGCGCTTCGCCATTCCCACCCAGAGCTGCGTGCTGACGCATGTGACCAACACGATGAAGCTGATGGAGCGCGGCGCGCCGGTGGATCTGGTCTTCCAGTCCATTGCCGGCACCGAGAAGGCCAACCTCTCCTTCGGCGTGACACCCGAACTGCTGGACGAAGCCTGCGAGGCCGCCCGCGCCTTGGGCCGCGGCACGCTGGGCGACAACGTCATGTACTTCGAGACCGGCCAGGGCAGCGCGCTGTCGGCCAATGCGCACCATGGCGTCGACCAGCAGACCTGCGAGGCGCGGGCCTATGCGCTGGCGCGGCGCTACCGGCCGCTGCTGGTCAACACCGTCGTGGGTTTCATCGGGCCGGAATACCTGTTCGACGGCAAGCAGATCATCCGCGCCGGCCTGGAAGACCACTTCTGCGGCAAGCTGCTGGGCCTGCCCATCGGCTGCGACGCCTGCTACACCAACCATGCCGAGGCCGACCAGGACGACATGGACACGCTGCTGGTGCTGCTGGCCACGGCCGGCCTCACCTTTCTGATCGGCGTGCCGGGGGCGGACGACGTGATGCTCAACTACCAGAGCACCTCCTTCCACGACGCCCTCTTCCTGCGCGACACCCTGGGGCTGGCCCGGGCACCCGAGTTCGAGGCCTGGTTGCAACGCATGGGCATCACCGGCGCCGATGGCCGGCTGCGGCCAGACAGTGCACCGGCGCTGCAGCAGGGCATGGAGCGGCTGCATCTTCTGGAAGGCCCCGCATGAACGCCCTACCCACCGATCCTGCCCAGGCCAGCACGGGAAACGCCCCAGCAGAAGAGGGTTCCTCCCCGCCCGTCACGCCCGACGCCTGGCAGGCCTGGCGCGCCGCCACGCCCGCCCGGCTGGCCCTCGGCCGTGCGGGCAGCGGCATGCCCACCGACGAGACGCTGCGCTTCGGCTGGGCGCATGCCATGGCGCGCGATGCCATCCATGCGGCGCTGGACGCCGACGCGCTCGTCCGGTCGCTCGAAGAAGACGGCTGGTCCGTCCTGCGTGCCCGCAGCCAGGCGCCGGACCGGGCCACCTACCTGCGCCGGCCCGACCTGGGACGCAGCCTGGATGCGGCCGACGCCGAAGCCTTGCGCGTGCGGCCGGAAAGGGGATGCGATCTCTGCCTGGTGGTGGGCGACGGCCTGTCGTCGCTGGCCATCGAGCGCCATGCGCGGCCGCTCCTGGCCGCCCTTCGCGCGCAGCTGCCGGCCGACCTGCGCATCGCGCCCGTCGTCGTGGCCACGCAGGCGCGCGTCGCGTTGGCCGACGAGGTGGGCGAGGCCCTGGGCGCCCGCCTCGGCGCGATCCTGATCGGCGAGCGGCCCGGCCTTTCCAGCCCGGACAGCCTGGGCATCTACCTCACCCACGAACCGCGACGCGGCCGTCACGATGCGCAGCGCAACTGCATCTCGAACGTGCGTCCGGAGGGCCTGGGCTACGAGGCGGCCGCCTTCAAGCTCGGCTGGCTGGTGCGCGAAGCGCTGCGCCGCGGGCTGACCGGCGTTCAGCTCAAGGACGAGAGCGATGACGCGGTGCTCGACGACGACCGCCCGCCCCGCATCGACTGACAAAGAGCCCTGTCCGGCGCTTCAGCGCAGCAGGCTCAGACCATGCGCGAGGCCGACGGCGAGGCCGCCGGCGTTGATGACGAGACCGAGGAGGCGACGGGGGGCGGTGATGGCGGTGTTCATGGACATCAATGCTAGGCAGCAGACCGTCGGCTGTGAATTCGAACGTTCTCATCGCAGCCATAGCCAGCGCTGAGGATCCTGCGCCACGCGCAACCCGCGCGACCGTGCTCCCCTCAGCCGCTGCCTATGATCGCCACTGAACAACGCTGCCTACAAGACAGGAGACATCCGCCATGAGCCAACGCTACCCGCTTGCCGAACTCGACAAGGTCCCCGAGGACATCCGCGCCCGCATCCTGGCCGTGCAGGAGAAGGCGGGCTTCGTGCCCAACGTCTTCCTGGCGCTGGCCCGCCGCCCCGCCGAATGGCGCGCCTTCTTCGCCTACCACGATGCGCTGATGGAACCCGAAAGCGTGGGCCGCACCAGCGCACTCAGCAAGGGCGACCGCGAGATGATCGTCACCACCACGAGTGCGGCCAACCAGTGCCTCTACTGCGTGGTGGCGCACGGTGCGCTGCTGCGCATCTACGAGAAGAAGCCGCTCGTGGCCGACCAGGTGGCCGTCAACTGGCGCAAGGCCGACATCTCCGAGCGCCAGCGCGCCATGCTGGCCTTTGCGATGAAGGTGTGCGAGCGGTCGCACGAGGTCGACGAGGCCGACTTCGCCGCTCTGCATGCCCACGGCTTCGACGACGAGGACATCTGGGACATCGCCGCCATCACCGCCTTTTTCGGTCTGTCGAACCGGCTGGCCAGCTTCAGCGGCATGCAGCCGAATCCGGAGTTCTTCCTGATGGGCCGTGTGCCGCGCGAGAAGCCGGCTGATAAACCCGTACGGTAAGGGCGCGCCGGGCGGCCTGCCTATGATCGCCGGCAACCCGCCGTCGCCTTCCATGACCCCTGCGCCCATCGCCGATCCGTCCTCGCCCCCCACCGCCCCGGCCATCGACCCGCTGCAGCGCCTCCGCGCAGCCACTTCCGCGCTTCACGCCAGGCTCGACACCGGGCTTCCGATCGCCCGCGAGGGCGCCGGTCCGGATGACTATATGCGGCACTTGGCGTTGCTGCGCGGCTGGGTGGGGCTGTTGCAGCAGTCCGGTGCCGCATCACGACGTCTGGATGACGAGCGCGATGCACTGGATGCCGAGTTGGCCGATTGCCAGCGCCTGCTGGGCCAGCCCGCGCCGCGCGTCGAAGTCCGCGCGGTGCCCGACGCTGCCCTCACCGCCGATGGTGCGGACTGGGGTCTGGCCTATGTGCTGGAAGGTTCCCGGCTGGGCGGGCAGGTGCTTCACAAGCGGCTGGCGCCAGCCATGGTCCCCCTGCCCCTGACCTACCTGCGCGGCGCAGGGGCCGGCACGGGCCCGCGGTGGAAGCAGTTCGTCGCCGAGCTCAAGGAAGCCCTGACCAACGAAGCCCGCATGGACGCGGCGGCCGCGGCGGCACGGCACGCCTTCGAATTGCTGCTGCGATGCCATGAAGCCCTGCCGACGGTGCAGGGCGAATCGGCATTCAGGCCGCTAGGCTGATGTGCTGACTCACGACGGGCGCGGTTGCCCGGCCTTCACGGCGGCTCAGCCCGCCACCGAATGCCGGCAAGCCTGGAAGGCGTCCAGCGTCGGCGCATAGGTGGGGCTCTTCACGTCCACAAGGCCCATCACCGTGTGGTACAGGTTGTCGTGGGTCAGCGGCGTGTCGACCGACTTGCGCAGGCAGGCGTCCGGGACGCCTGTGCGTTCGCCCAATCCGCCATCGAGCCACACCACGAAGGGCACCTGCTTCTGGACGTCGGGCGCGAACGAGTAAGGCACGCCGTGCAGGAAGAGCCCGTACTCACCCAGCGACTCGCCGTGGTCGCTCAGGTAGAGCATGCCGGTGTCGAAGCGGCTGCGGCGCGCCTTGAGCCAGTCGATGGCGTCACCCAGCACGCGGTCGGTGTGCGCGATCGAGTTGTCGTAGGCGTTGATGAGCTCGCTGTGGGCGCAGTCTGCCAGTGTCACCGTGCGGCACTCGGGCTGGAAGGGCTTGCCGTTCGGCGGCGAGCGACGGAAGTAGGCGGGGCCGTGGCTGCCGATCTGGTGCATGACCAGCACCACACCGCGGGCCACGCGCTCGGGCGGCAAGGCGGCGATGCGCTCGTCCAGGCCCTTGAGCATGATGTCGTCCAGACATTCGTCCCCGCTGCACAGGCTGGGGTTGGCGGCGATCTGCGCGGCGTCGTTGGCTTCCGCGTGCGGCACCCGGTCGCATACGCCCTTGCAGCCGGACTGGTTGTCGATCCAGAGCACGGCCAGGCCGGCGGCCTGCAACACGTCGAGGAGGTTCTCGTAGTCGTTCTTGCGGGCTTCGAAGTCCTGCTTGCCGAGGTGCGAGAACATGCAGGGCACGGACGCGGCGGTATTGGTGCCGCAGGAGCGCACATCGCCGAAGCTCACCACGCCGCGGGCCTTGAGCGCAGGCGTGGTGTCGCGGGCATAGCCGTTGAGGCCGAAATGGTCGGCGCGGGCCGTCTCGCCCACCACCAGCATCAGCAGGCGCGGCCGGGTCTGGGCGGCATAGCTCGCGCCCAATGCCGCGCCCCCTGAAATGGGCACCAGCTTGCGGCTGCGATGCAGCAGCGGCCGGGTCGCCGCCATGCTGAAGGAATAGACGCTTGCCAGCGGATTCATCATGTAGCGCAAGTGGGGCTGGTTGCGCATGAGCGGCGCCAGCTGGCGCGACATGAGCATTCCGCCGCCCACGGTCACCGCCACCGCCGCGACGAAGAGCACCGCATTGCGCCAGAGCGCCTGCAGCGGCCGCTGCGGAATCACCGGCACCCACCACAGCCAACCGATGGCCGGCACGGCCACGAGCAGCACCCGCACCAGCATGGTCAGGCTGAGCAGGTCGCGCGCTTCGCCCGGATCGGTCTGCAGGACGTTGAGGGCCATGGACGGATCCATCACCATCCGGTAGGTCGCCATGTAGTGCTGCACCACCGCGGCCACGAGCACCAACAGCATCCACAGCGGCTTCATGAAGCGCGACCAGGCCGTCAACGACAGCAGGGCGACAAGACCGCCGCCGAGAAGCCACGCCATGCCGAAGATGTTGGGCACGTAGAGGCTGGGTGCGCGGCCCAGCTGCGCGAGTTCCATCCACAGGGGCCAGTTGGCGGTCAGCAGCAGATAGGCCGTCAGCACCAGGACGATCGTGCGCGGGGAGCGCGCCTGCAGCACCCACCCGCGCTGCGGTTCGAAGTCGAACGTGGAAGGCTCGCGCAGGACCGGCGCGGGAGAGATCAACGGCATCGCCGAAGCGTAGGGGTTGGCAGTGAAGTCACTCTGAACCTCGGCTTCAGGCGTTGTTCAGCTTGCCAGACATGACGGGCCGGCGCAGTCCCGCCATCGCCCCATCGACCGCCCAACCGGCCATCCAGCACAGCCAGCCACTCCACAACGTGTGACTCAGAAAATGCGCACCGCGCATCTGCTGCCCCACGCCGAATGCCAGACCCGCGGCCAGCGCCGCCAGCAACCATCCGCGGGCAAACACGGTCGAATGCCGCCGCCACACGAACCAGCCCCCCACGAAGCCGAAGGCGGCCGACGCATGGCCGGCTGGGAAGCAGTGCCCGGGTCCACCGTCAGACACGCGCCAGCGCCAGTGCGACACGTGCTCGGCCACCCCGCCGAAGGCCCGCAGATCCCAGGGGCAGCTGGTGAGACTCAGCTTCTTGACCAGCGTGACGGCTCCCACCGCGGCGAGCACCGACAGCACCAGTTGCCAGCGCTCGGCGCGCACCAGCCGACGCCAGGGGCCCATGGGCAGCCACACGGCCGCCAGCATTGCGAGCGTCAGGGCCCAGCTGAGCGTCTTGCCGCCGTTGTGCATCAGTCGGTTCAGCGCCCAGTCGGCCCGCAGGGGAAAGCCGAACGGCGTGCCGGAAAGGCCGGCCAGCCACAGATCTGCCCCACTCAGATCCCAGGCGACCAGGGCGGCGGTGAGGGCCACCGTGGGCCACAGCGGGGAAACGGGACGGGCAGGTGCAACCATGAAGCGGGCGAAGGCTATTCGCACGCGGTGAATGCAGGCTGAAACAAGGCCTGGGCATGGCCCGACCGTTGACGGCCGGAAAGGCCGGCCGCACTAGACTCGGCGTCCATGCGCATCCTTCTCGTCGAAGACGATCTCAACCTGGCGGACGCGGTCTGCAGCTATCTGCGGGCCAAGGCCTTCATCGTCGATGCGGTGCCCAGCCTGGCCGGTGCGCGTGCGGCACTGGCGAGCGCCCGCTACGCGGCCGTGCTGCTCGACCTGCACCTGGGCGATGGCGACGGACTGATGCTGATGCCCGGCCTGCGCATGTTGCCGGAGCGGCCGATCGTGCTGGTGCTCACCGCGCGCGACCAAGTCAGCGACCGCATCCGGGGCCTGGATGCCGGGGCCGACGACTACCTGATCAAACCCTACGACCCGGCGGAGCTGCTGGCCCGGCTGCGCGCCGTGGAACGCCGTCGCAGCAGCGTGGAATCCGCCACCGTCCGCCTGGGCTCCCTGGAAATCGACCTGGGCAACGACCAGGCCCGCGTGCGCGGCGTGCCGGTCACCCTCACGCAGAAGGAGTGGGCCTTGCTGCGGGTGATGGCCAGCCGCCCGGACCGGATCCACAGCCGCGAGACGCTGCTGGATGCACTCTACGGCTTCGATGACGACACCGACAGCAACACGCTGGAGGTGTTCGTCAGCCGGCTGCGGCGCAAGCTCGGCCGCTCGCACATCCAGACATTGCGCGGGCTGGGCTACCGGCTGGTTCCCGGAGACGACCCGCCCGAGGCCGTGGCGGAGCCAGATACATGAGCGCCCGGCCCGCCGGATCGAAGATGCCGGGTGTTGCCGGCGATGGCGACGGCCTTCCGCCGGCCGCCCGCCTTTCCGCGAAGACTGCGCGCTTCGCCGACGCTGCGGACGGACTGCAGGGCAATCTGCAACGCGCCTCCCTCGCAGCACGCCTGACCCGCACCCTCATCCTGTCGGTGGGCGCGATCTGGCTGCTGTGCGTGCTGGCCGTGGTCTGGTATGTGGACCGCGAAATCAGCTTCAACTTCGACAACGAGCTCGTCGAGGTGTCGCACCGCATGTTCGACATTGCCGTGGAGCAATACGACGGACTGTCGGGAGGCAAGACGCCGCAGCAACCGCTGGTGGCGCCGGCGCCCCTCTTCATCCAGGACGAGGTGGTCTACCAGATGGTCGACAGCGGCACCCACCTGCTGCTGCACTCGTCCAATGCGCGGCCCGACTACTTCGACGTCCCGCTGGCGCCCGGCTTTGCCGACACGCCCGACTGGCGCATCTACACCGTGCGGCATCCCACGCGTGACCTGTACCTTCAGGTGGCTGATCCCATCTCCGAACGACGCGAGGCCGTGGACCGCACGCTCTTCGGCCTGATGGTGCCGCTGATCACCACGCTGCCCCTGCTCGGACTGGTGCTGTGGCGCATCGCCAGGCGGGAGCTGCGGCCGCTGAAGGCCCTGGCGCAGGAGATCGCCCAGCGCAGCAGTACCGACCTGCGGCCCATCTCGCTCACCGGACTGCCGCACGAGCTGCGCTCGGTCGGTGACGACGTCAACCACCTGCTGGAGCGGCTCGCACAGGCCCTCAACGTGGAGCGCGCGCTGGCCGCCAACGCGGCACACGAGCTGCGCACGCCGCTGGCCGCCGCGCGCCTCCGGTTGCAGACTGCACTGGACCACGGCCTGGCGCGCCACCACGTGCAGGCGGCGCTGGACTCGCTGCGGCAACTGAGCCACCGCGCCGAGAAGCTGCTGCAACTGTCGCGCGCCGAGTCCGGGGCGGCATTGGCGCGCCGGCCGGTCGACCTGGTCAAGCTGGCCGGCGCGGTCGCCGAAGAGTTCTGGCAGGACACGCGCGCCGCCGAACGGCTCACCCTGCATGTGCCCGAGGAAGCGATCTCCCCCGTCCATGGGGACGTCGACGCCCTGGCCATCGCCCTGCGCAACCTGATCGAGAACGCGCTGCGCTACGCCCCGGACGGCACGGTCGAGCTGGAAGTGACCGCGCCTGGCACGGTGCTGGTCCGCGACAACGGGCCGGGCGTGGCGCCCGAGCAGCTGAAGGCCCTGCGCGAACGCCACGTGCGGCAGACCGACGACCGCACGGGCTACGGCCTGGGGCTTTCCATCGTGACCACCATCGCCCAGCATCAGGGCGCCGACCTGCAGCTGCTGTCGCCGCCACCCGGGCGCACCCACGGCTTCGAGGCACGGCTGTCGATGCCCGGCTGACCGGGCGACCGACTAGTCAGCGACCAGGGCGCGCAGCCACTCGGGCAGCGGCTTGGCCTTCTGCGCCGGAAAGTCCACCCAGATGGTGGTGGCGCCACCGGCAGCGCAGACCACCTCCGGTGCCTCGGCACGGGCCATGGTGGCCCAGCTTTCAAAGGTGGTGCGCGCCGGGTCGCTGACATACATGCGCAGCAGCACGTCGCCGGGGTACTCGATCTGGCGGTAGAAGTTGCAGAAGGCATTGACGATCACCATGCCCTCGCCCTTCGGGTCGGGCTGGAAACCGATGGACCGCATCCAGTCGATGCGGGCCGTCTCCATGTAGCGGAAGTAGGTGCCGTTGTTGAGATGGCCCATGGCGTCCATGTCGCCCCAGCGGATGGGGAGGGTCATCTCGTACACCAGCGTCTTGTGATCGGGAATCTCGATGCGCATGGCGATGCATCGTAGGTGCTGAAGCGAGGCCTGCGAGAGCGGTGTCGCCCGGGGACGGAGTCACCCATGTGACCAGAGGCTGACCTCTAGAATGCGCAGTGCTTCACAGGCGTCACCCACCCGGGGCCCGCCCCTTCGAACCCCCATCTCCGACCCACCCGATGACACAAGAAGAGATCCTCGCCCAGTTCGGCCCGCGCGAAGCCATGGAGTACGACGTCGTGGTCGTCGGCGGCGGCCCCGCCGGCCTCTCGGCCGCCATCCGCCTCAAGCAGCTCGCCGCGCTCAACGACAAGGAGATCTCGGTCGTCGTGCTGGAGAAGGGCTCGGAGCCCGGCGCGCACATCCTGTCGGGCGCCATCATGGACCCGCGCGCCCTCACCGAGCTGATCCCCGACTGGCAGGCCAAGGGCGCGCCGCTGAACCAGCCGGTCACGGCCGACACCTTCCTGCTCATGAGTGAGACGGGCGCCACCCGCGTGCCCAACTTCATGCTGCCGCCCAACTTCCACAACGAGGGCAACTACATCGTCAGCCTCGGCAACGTGGTGCGCTGGCTCGCCGCGCAGGCCGAAGAGCTGGGCGTGGAGATCTTCCCCGGCTTCCCGGCCGCCGAGGTGCTCTACAACGACGACGGCTCGGTCAAGGGCGTGGCCACCGGCAACCTCGGCATCGGCAAGGATGGCGAGCCGACCGAGAACTTCCAGCTCGGCATGGAGCTGCATGCCAAGTACACGCTGTTCGCCGAAGGCGCGCGCGGCCACCTGGGCCGGCAGCTGATCAACCGCTTCAAGCTCGACGACGGCCGCGACCCGCAGAGCTACGGCATCGGCATCAAGGAACTGTGGGAGATCGACCCCGCCCGCCACGAGCCCGGCCTGGCGATCCACACCGCCGGCTGGCCGCTGCCCAATGACACCTACGGCGGCTCATTCGTCTACCACGCCGAGAACAACCAGCTGATCATCGGCTACGTGGTGGGCCTGGACTACCAGAACCCGCACATGAGCCCCTTCGAGGAGTTCCAGCGCTTCAAGACGCATCCGAACATCCGCTGGTACCTTGAAGGCCAGGATCAGGGCCTCAAGCCCGCCAAGCGCATCTCGTACGGCGCGCGCGCCATCACGGCCGGCGGCCTGCTGTCGCTGCCGAAGACGGTGTTCCCGGGCGGCGCCCTGATCGGCTGCGAGGCCGGCTACCTGAATGCCAGCCGCATCAAGGGCAGCCATGCCGCCATCAAGACCGGCATGCTGGCCGCCGACGCCGCCTTCGAGGCGGTGCAGGCCGGCCGCCAGTTCGACGAACTGGCCGCCTACCCCGAGGCCTTCGAGAAGAGCTGGCTGCACACCGAGCTGTACAAGGCGCGCAACTTCAAGCAGTGGTTCAAGAAGGGCCTGACGGTGGGCACGGTGATGACGGGCATCGAGCAGTTCGTGCTGCGCGGCCACATCCCCTGGACCATCCACCGCACCGAGGCCGACCATGCGCGCCTGAAGCCGGCGGCCGAGTGCAAGAAGATCGTCTACCCCAAGCCCGACGGCAAGCTCACCTTCGACCGCCTGAGCTCGGTGTTCATCAGCAACACCAACCACGAAGAGAACCAGCCGGCGCACCTGACGCTGAAGGACCCGACGGTGCCCACGCGCATCAACCTGCCCGAGTACGCCGGCCCCGAAAGCCGCTACTGCCCGGCAGGCGTGTACGAGTTCGTGCCCGACGAGGCGGCGGGCGGCGGCAAGGAGCGGCTGCAGATCAACGCGCAGAACTGCGTGCACTGCAAGACCTGCGACATCAAGGACCCGACGCAGAACATCGTGTGGGTCACGCCCGAGGGCGGCGGCGGGCCGAACTACACGGGGATGTGACGTCGGCGGCAGGCTGCAGGCCACGGCACGAGAAGGCGCCTTCGGGCGCCTTTTTGCTGCCCGTTCCGCAGCTGTTGCTGCATGCCGACCTGGGCTGCGTCCGTGAAAGTCCCGACGCGGTGAACAGGGGGCGCAGGCATAGTCCGCACCTCTACAGGTGCTGGGCAATCCAGCCACCTTGCCGCAGCGAATCAGGAGACTCCCCCATGAAACTCACCCGTCTGGCCGCCGGCCTCGTCCTGGGCCTTGGCATGGCTTGCGCCGCGCTGGCGCAGACCACCATGAAGATCAGCATCTCGGTCGCGCAGAACTCGCACCAGGGCGTGGCCATCGACACCTTCGCCAAGGAGGTCGAGAAGCGCACCAATGGGCGCTACAAGGTCCAGACCTTCTACAACGGTGCCTTGGGCGGCGAACGCGAATCCATCGAGGCGGTGCAACTGGGCACGCAGGAGCTGGCCTTCTCGTCCACCGGTCCGGTGCCCAACTTCGTGCCCGAGACCAAGATCCTGGACGTGCCCTTCCTGTTCCGCGACAAGGCCCATGCGCGCGCCGTGCTCGACGGCCCCATCGGGCAGGACCTGCTGAAGAAGTTCGACGCCAAGGGCTTCAAGGCGTTGGCCTGGGCCGAGAACGGCTTCCGCCACATGACGAACAGCAAGCGCGACGTGAAGGCCCCCGAGGACCTCAAGGGCCTGAAGATGCGCACGATGGAGAACCCGGTCCATATCGCCGCGTACAAGACCTTCGGCATCATCACCACGCCAATGGCCTTCCCCGAGGTCTTCACCGCCCTGCAGCAGGGCACGGTGGACGGCCAGGAAAATCCGCTGCCCGTGATCATCTCGGCCAAGTTCGACCAGGTGCAGAAGCACCTGTCGCTCACGGGCCATGTCTACTCGCCCTGCATCTTCGTGATGAACAAGGGCGTGTTCGACAAGCTTGCACCGGCCGACCAGCAGGCCTTCCTGGACGCCGCCAAGGAGGCCGCCAAGGCCAACCGCGCCCGCGTGGACGAGGACGACGCCCGGGGCGTGGCCGACCTGCGGGCCAAGGGCATGACGGTGATCGACAACGTCGACAAGGCGAAGTTCGTGGCGGCGCTCGCACCGGCCCAGGCTCAGTTCGAAAAGGACTTCGGCAAGGCCAACCTCGACCGCATCCGCAACTACCAGCCCTGACCGCGCCCAGGCACCACGCCTGCGCTTTCGGCCCGCCCCCGCCGGCGGGCTTTTTCATTCCCAAGAAACGCCTGTGAGATGAAAGACAAGTTCCTGGCCTTCGAACGCCGGACCACCGCGCTGTCCATGGCACTGGCCTGCCTGATGCTGGTGGTGGCCGCGTCGCTCGGCATGTTCCAGATCGTCACCCGCTTCGTGCTGGAGCAGCCGGCGGAATGGAGCGAGATCCTGATCCGCATCAGCCTGATCTGGATGGTGTTCCTGGGCATTCCGATGGCCTTCCGCCAGGGGGCGATGGTGAGCGTGGACGTGCTCTACCGCTGGAGCGGGCCTTCGATGCGGCGGCTGCTCGATGCGGTGGTCAGCCTCGCGGCGCTGGCCCTGATCAGCGTCATCCTGTGGTGGGGCTTCGACTACGCGATGCGCGGCCGTGTGCAGTCCATGGCGGGGCTCGAAAGCCTGTCGATGGTGTGGGCCTACCTGGCCTTGCCCGTGGGGGCGGTCTTCTCCATCTTCGGCATCGTGGGCAATTACCTCGATCCCAAGCGGCTAGAACTGGAGACCGCGCAATGACGCCCATCATGGTCGGCACGATGGTGCTGTGTTTTGCGCTGTCGGTGTCGGTGGCGGTGTCCATCGGCCTGGCGTCCATCGTCGGCATCCAGGTCAACGGGGCCAACATGCTGATCTCCGCCAAGGAGATGTTCAACGCGATCAACAAGTTTCCGCTGGCGGCCATTCCCTTCTTCATTCTGGCCGGCAACCTGATGGAGACGGGTGGCATCTCGCGCCGGCTGGTCGAGTTCGCCAAGAGCATCGTGGGCGGCGTGCAGGGCGGCCTGCCAATGACCTGCGTGCTGACCTGCATGATCTTCGCGGCGGTGTCCGGCTCGTCGGTGGCCACCACCTTCGCCATCGGCGCCATCCTGATCCCGGCGCTCATCAAGCACGGCTATCCGACCAACTACGCCGCCGCGCTGCAGGCGACGAGCGCCGAGCTGGGCGTGATCATCCCGCCGTCCATCCCGCTGATCCTGTATGGCGTGAGCGCCGAGGTCTCGATCGGCGAGCTGTTCATCGCCGGCTTCGGCCCGGGGCTTCTCATCAGCGGCGCGCTGATGCTGTTCGTCTGGGCGTACTGCAAGTGGAAAGGCTGGGGCAAGAACGATGGCGACGGACGCATGCCCTTCGGCCGCGCGCTGCTGCAGGCCGGCTGGGCACTGCTGATGCCGGTCATCATCCTGGGCGGCATCTACGGCGGCGTGTTCACACCCACCGAGGCATCGGCGGTCGCCGTGTTCTACGCCCTGGTGGTGGGCCTCGTCATCTACCGCGAGATCCGCCCTGCGGACCTCTACGCCATCCTGCGCAAGTCGGTGCTGTCGTCGGCGGTGATCATGTTCATCATCGCCAACGCCGGGCTGTTCGCCTTTCTGATCACCCGCGCTGGCGTGCCCGAGGCCATCGGCCACTGGCTCGAAGCCGTGCTGCAGTCGCCCACGATGTTCCTGCTGGGCGTCAATGCCGCCCTGTTCGTCATCGGCATGTTCATCGAGACCAGCGCGGCCATCATCGTGCTGGCACCGATCCTCGCGCCCGTAGCCCAGCACTTCGGCATCGACCCGGTGCATTTCGGGCTGATCATGGTGGTCAACCTGGCGCTCGGCATGATCACCCCGCCCTTCGGCGTCAACCTGTTCGCCGCCTGCACAGTGGCGCGCATCTCGCTGGACAAGATCGTCACGCGGCTGATCCCGTTCATCCTCGTGGTGCTCGCCTGCCTGATGGTCATCACCTATGTGCCGGCCATCTCGCTGGGCCTGCGCGATCTGGTGTACGGCCGCTGAGCGGCTTTCTTCCACTACACTGCGCCCTTCGTCAGGAGAGAGCCCCGCGCGACGGGGCCGCCGAAGGCGCAGGACTCCAAAGAGTTCCGAACGCTCAGGCAAAAGGACTGGCGGCACGTCCCGGGTTCGGGGCGTTTCCCTGCTGGAGAGAGGCGTCGCGGCCCAGGTCGCGCGTCCACCGAAGGAGCAAGCCCCCATCGCGGGGTGAATCTCTCAGGTAAAGCGGACAGCCGGGGTGGACCACGACAGCCGTCGTGGCGCTGTACACCCCGTGAGATGCCCATGTCCGCTGCTGCCCCTTCTTCCGCTGCCCCCCTTCTCCACACCCCGCTGCACCGCCTGCACGTCGAACTGGGCGCCCGCATGGTGCCCTTTGCCGGCTATTCGATGCCCGTGCAGTACCCCGCCGGCCTGATCGCAGAGCACCGCCACACCCGCACGGCCGCCGGGCTCTTCGACATCTCCCACATGGGCCAGCTGCGCGTCTCGGGCCCCGGGGCCGCCGCGGCGCTGGAGACGCTGATGCCGGAGGACGTGATCGGCCTGGCCCCCGGAAAGCAGCGCTACGGCCTGCTGCTGGACGAGGCGGGAGGCATCCTCGACGACCTGATGTTCTTCAACGAAGGCGGCGACTCCTTCTTCGTGATCGTCAACGGCGCCTGCAAGGCGGCCGACATCGCCCACATCCAGGCCCGCATCGGCCAGCGCTGCACGGTGCAGCCCCTTCCCGACCACGCGCTGCTTGCGCTCCAGGGCCCGCAGGCGGCGGCCGTGATGGCGCGCCTGGCGCCCGGCAGCGAGCGCCACGTGTTCATGACCGGCGGCACCATGGCCATCGGCGGCATTCCAGCCTTCGCCACCCGCAGCGGCTACACCGGCGAGGACGGCTTCGAGATCTCCGTGGCCGCCGCCGACGCCGAGCGCCTGGCCCGCCTGCTGCTGGCCCAGCCCGAGGTGGCGCCCATCGGCCTGGGCGCGCGCAACTCGCTGCGGCTGGAGGCGGGCCTGTGCCTTTACGGCAACGACATCGACACCACCACCACGCCGGTCGAGGCCGGGCTCACCTGGGCGATCCAGAAGGTGCGCCGCACCGGCGGCGAGCGTGCAGGCGGCTTTCCGGGGGCGGACAAGGTGCTGGCCCAGCTGGACGGCAGCGCGCCGGCCACACGCCGCCGCGTCGGCCTGATGGCCCTGGAGCGGGTGCCGGTGCGCGAGCACACCGCGCTGCATGTACCGGGCGGCGCGGCCATCGGCGAGGTGACCAGCGGCCTGCTCGCGCCCACCGTGGACAAGCCCATCGCCATGGGCTACGTCGATGCGGCCCACGCCGCCGTCGGCACCCGCATCGACGCGCTGGTGCGCGGCAAGCCGGTGCCGATGGAGGTGGTGCCCATGCCCTTCGTACCGGCGCGCTACTACCGCGGCTGAACCACGCCGCACGGCCGTTCCCGCCCGCTTCGAGCCATGCCGCATCGCACCCGCCCCGTCAGACAAATGCCGACGCGCCTGCGCCCCGAGCGTACACGCGGCCGCCCCGCCCTGCGCTGATACTCGTCGCTCGACCTTTTCCTTCAATCCCCCTCTTCTTCTTTCAGGAGCCCCGCATGACCATTCACTACTCCAAGGACCACGAGTGGATCGAGATCGCCGACCACGAAGCCGCCACCGTCGGCATCACCGTGCATGCGCAGGAAGCGCTGGGTGACGTGGTCTTCGTCGACCTGCCCGAAGTCGGCAAGACCTTCAAGCAGGGCGAAGTGGCCGGCGTGGTCGAGTCCGTCAAGGCCGCGGCCGACATCTACATGCCCGTCACCGGCGAAGTCGTCGAAGTGAACGAAGCCCTGCGCGCCGACCCGTCGCTGGCCAACAGCGACCCGATGGGCACCGGCTGGTTCTTCAAGGTGCTTCTGCAGGACAAGGACATGGCCGAGTTCGACCAGCTGATGGACGAACCGGGCTACGCCAAGTTCACCGAAGGCGCCTGAGCCCTGCGCTGGCGCGTCCGCACCGACGCGCCAGCATGCCTCCCACTCCCTCGGGGGAGAGGGTTGGGGTGAGGGCCACGGCCTGCCCTTCACCGCCTCGCTTCCATTGCCCTCAGGCCCCAGCTCCCGTTTCGCGAGAGCTCCCCGCTTCTTCTTCCCTTCACCCTGCCGGCCCGCTGCCATGAGCTCTTCCGCCCCGTCCCTGCGCGACCTCGAGAACCCCACCGAATTCATCGCCCGCCACATCGGCCCCGACGCCGAAGCCGAGGCGCGCATGCTGGCCACCGTGGGAGAAAGCTCGCGCGCGCAGCTCATCGACAGCATCGTGCCGCCCTCGATCCGCTGCAGCCATCCGATGCAGCTGCCGCCGGCCGTGACCGAGGCCGAGGCGCTGGCCGAGCTGAAGACCATCGCCTCGAAGAACCAGCGCGTGAAGAGCTTCATCGGCCAGGGCTACCACGGCACGCACACGCCGGGCGTCATCCTGCGCAACGTGCTGGAGAACCCCGCCTGGTACACCGCCTACACGCCCTACCAGGCCGAGATCAGCCAGGGCCGCATGGAGGCGCTGGTCAACTTCCAGACCATGGTGACGGACCTCACGGGCATGGCCATCGCCAACGCCTCGATGCTGGACGAGGCCACCGCCGCCGCCGAGGCCATGACCCTGGCCAAGCGCAGCGTCAAGAACAAGAGCAACCGCTTCGTCGTCGCCGGCGACGCGCACCCGCAGACCATCGAGGTGATCCAGACCCGCGCCGAGCCGCTGGGCATCGAGGTGGTGCTGGCCAATTCGCTGCAGGAATGGAACGACCTGCTGGCCGGCGACTACTTCGCCGTGCTGGCCCAGTACCCCGCCACCAGCGGCCGCATCGACGACCTGCGCGCCGATGCCGAACTGATCCACGGCAAGCAGGCCGCGCTCATCGTCGCCACCGACCTGCTGGCCCTGACGCTCATTGCCCCGCCCGGCGAATGGGGCGCCGACATCGTGGTCGGCAGCACGCAGCGCTTCGGCATGCCCATGGGCGCTGGCGGCCCGCATGCCGCCTTCATGGCCTGCCGCGACGAGTTCAAGCGCTCGCTGCCCGGCCGCCTGGTGGGCGTGAGCGTGGACAGCCACGGCGCGCCCGCCTACCGCCTGGCGCTGCAGACGCGCGAGCAGCACATCCGCCGCGAGAAGGCCACGTCGAACATCTGCACGGCGCAGGTACTGCCGGCCGTCGTGGCCAGCATGTACGCCGTCTACCACGGCCCGGCCGGGTTGACGCGCATCGCGCGCCGCGTGGCCGCCTACACCGCCATCCTGGCTGCAGGCCTGAAGCAGCTGGGGGCGCCGCTGCGCGAGGTGCCCAGCTTCGACACGCTGTCGCTGCACACCCAGGACCAGACCCAGGCCATCCTGGCGAAGGCGCTGTCGCTGGGCCTCAACCTGCGCGTCTACTTTGGCGAATACCTCTGCATCGCCCTGGACGAGACCACGACCCGCGCCGACCTGGCGCTGATCTGGCAAGCCTTCACCGCCGATGGTCAGGCGCTGCCGCGCGTGGAGGACTTCGAGGCGAACATCCCCTCGCTGATCCCCGAGCAACTGCAACGCAGCAGCGCCTTTCTGACGCATCCGGTCTTCAACACGCACCACAGCGAGACGGCCATGCTGCGCTACATCCGCAGCCTGTCCGACAAGGACCTGGCGCTGGACCGCAGCATGATTCCGCTGGGCAGTTGCACCATGAAACTCAACGCGACCAGCGAGATGATCCCGATCACCTGGCCCGAGTTCGCCGACGTGCACCCCTTCGCGCCTGCAGGACAACTGGCCGGCTATGCCGAGCTGGACGCGCAACTGCGCGAGTGGCTGTGCCAGGCCACCGGCTATGCCGGCATCAGCCTGCAGCCCAATGCCGGCAGCCAGGGCGAGTACGCCGGCCTGCTGGCCATCAAGGCCTGGCACGAGAGCCGGGGCGACAGCCACCGCAACGTGTGCCTGATCCCCTCGTCCGCGCATGGCACCAACCCGGCCAGCGCGCAGATGGTGGGCATGCAGGTGGTGGTGACGGCCTGCGACGCCAACGGTAACGTCGACATCGACGATCTGAAGCGTGCCTGCGAGAAGCATGGCGACAAGCTGGCCTGCATCATGATCACCTACCCCAGCACGCATGGCGTGTTCGAGACTCGGGTGAAGGAGCTGTGCGAGATCGTGCATGCCCACGGCGGCCGCGTGTATGTGGACGGCGCCAACATGAACGCGCTCGTGGGTGTAGCGGCGCCCGGGGAGTTCGGCGGCGACGTGAGCCACCTGAACCTGCACAAGACCTTCTGCATCCCCCACGGCGGCGGCGGCCCAGGCGTGGGCCCGGTGTGCGTGGTGGAAGACCTCGTGCCCTTCCTGCCCGGCCATGCGACGGGCGGCAAGCCGGCCACGGTCGGCGCGGTGTCTGCCGCGCCCTTCGGCAACGCGGCCGTGCTGCCGATCAGCTGGATGTACGTCCGCATGATGGGCGCCGAGGGCCTGAAGCATGCCACCGAGACGGCCATCCTCAACGCCAACTACATCAGCGCACGCCTCGCCGACCACTACCCCACGCTCTACGCCAGCGCCAACGGCCACGTGGCCCACGAATGCATCCTGGACCTGCGCGGCCTGAAGGAGAGCAGCGGCGTGATGGCCGAGGACGTGGCCAAGCGCCTGATCGACTACGGCTTCCATGCGCCGACGCTGAGCTTCCCGGTGGCCAACACGCTGATGGTGGAGCCCACCGAGAGCGAGCCGCTGGCCGAACTGGACCGCTTCATCGACGCGATGATCGCCATCCGCGGCGAGATCCGCCGCATCGAGGAAGGCGTGTGGCCGCGCGAGGACAACCCGCTGAAGAACGCGCCGCACACGGCGGCCACGCTGGCGGCCACCGACTGGGCGCATCCCTACTCCCGAGAGGTGGCGGCCTTTCCGCTGACCACGCTCAAGCAGGCCAAGTACTGGCCGCCGGTCGGGCGGGTGGACAACGTCTATGGCGACCGCAACCTGTTCTGCAGCTGCGTGCCGGTGAGCGAGTTGCAGGACGAATCGGCCTGAGCTGGGCTGCGTCGGCCGGATCCGGCCGGCGATCCGCGCGGTCCTGGGTTGTCGCCGGATCAGACGAGCCCTGACGGTCCAGGGCTTGCCTATCTACGCTGGTAGACCACGCCCTGAACCAGCACATGGTCCGGCTCTGGCGCCTCGTCGAAACGCTTGTGGGCCTCGGCGATGGCGGCCTGATTCTGGTCCGCCCAGGTGACCAGCGCCATGACCGGCGTCAGCAGCGTTCTTCCCAGGTCGGTGAGTTCGTAATCGACGCGGGGAGGAATCGTCGGATACATCGTCCGCGTCACCAGTCCATCCCGCTCCAGCCCACGCAGGGTCAGCGTGAGCATCCGCTGCGAGATGCCGTCGATGCCCCGCTTCAATTCGTTGAAGCGCCGCGATCCATCGGCCAGCAGGGCGACGATGTAGAGGCTCCACTTGTCACCGATGCGATCCAGGATTTCGCGGGTGGCAACACAGCCGCCCGTGTCGGGCGCAGGGGTGGTTGCAGGAAGCTTGCGGTGACCCGGTGACATGCGTGTGCCTTCTTGTGGGGAGATGGCAAGAACCATAGCATCCTTCGTACGAACTGGTAATTCAGGTTGTTCGAATTACTCGGTTCTGTTTGAGTACCTAGGAGCCGCCATGAGCCATGTCCTGCTTGTCACCTCCAGCCCGCGCGGAGCTGAAAGCCTGTCCGCCCGCTTCGCCACCGAAATCGCCGAAGGCCTCCAGGCCCGCTTGGGCGGCGCATTGACCGCGCGCGACCTGGCGGCGAATCCGCCGCCGCACATCACGCCGGCCTACATCCAGGGCCGGGTCACGGCACCGGAGCAACGCACCCCAGACCAGGCCGAGGCGGTGAAACTCGCCCAGGCCTTCATCGACGAGTTGAAGGCTGCCGACGTGATCGTGCTCGGCTCGGGCATGATCAATTTCGGTCTGCCCTCCCCGCTCAAGGCGTGGTTCGATCACATCACCTGGCCCGGCGTGACCTTCGGCTATGGCGACGCCGGTCCCAAGGGACTGCTGACCGGCAAGAAGGTCCATCTCGTGGCCGCGGCTGGCGGCGTGTTCTCGGAAGGTGTCTGGGCGCCGTACGACTTTCAAACGCCCTATCTGATGCACCTGCTCGGCTTCATCGGCCTGACCGATGTCGAGGTGGTCCGCGTCGAAGGCACGGTGTTCGGTCCCGATGCCGCGAGGGCGGCCATCGCCAGCACCGAAGCGGCCATCCAAACCCTGTTGGCGAACGCGGCCTGACCCCAGGGCCGGCAAAAGGGCCATCGCGCCAAGTGAGCGCGCATCTTCAGGGCGCTGGGCAAGCATCCCCTCCGAAACGGCTTGGGCGACGACGCGGCCGACCTCGGCTCAGCTCCCGATCGTGCGATCCAGGAAGCCCACGATCCGCGCCGTCACCTCGTCGCGGTTCGTCTCGTTCAGCAACTCGTGCCGGGCCTGCGGGTACAGCGTCAGTTCCACATCCTTGACGCCGGCATCCCGATAACGCTGCGCCACCAGTTGCAGCGCCGCACCGCCACCGGCGATAGGGTCGGCGTCGCCCGAGAGGATGAGGATCGGCAGGTCCGGCCGGATGCCGGCGAGCACGGCGGGATCGGCCGCGCGGGCCAGCGTCTCGATGCCCGTGAAGGGCTCCGGCACGAAGCCGCAGGCGGGGTCGGCGCAGTAGCGGTCCACCTCGGCCGCATCGCGGCTCAGCCACTCGAAGCCGGTGCGGTGCTCGAAGCCCTGGTTGAGCGAACTCAGGTCCACCGGGCCTGGCGCGGTCATCATCGCCACGATGCCGGAGACCTCGGTCGAGCCCAGCAGCACCGCCGCCTCCACGTCCCGCGAATGGTCGAGCAGGAACTGCTGCGTGGCGAAGGAGCCCATGCTGTGGCCGATGAGCGCGAGCGGCAGGCCGGGATGGTCCTGGCGGATGCGGTGGTTGAGTTGCAGCAGGTCGTCCACCCAGCCCGGCCAGCCGTCGCGGCCCCAATGGCCATAACGGCCCTGCGCCGTGCGGCCCGATCCGCGGCCGTCGGGCGCATAGACCAAGTAGCCCGCGGCAGCCAGCGCCTCGCCGAAGCGGCGGTAGCGCCCGCCGTGCTCGCCCAGCCCATGCTGGACCTGGACGATGCCGCGCGGCGCGCCCTCGGGGGACCAGCGCCAGGCCTGGATGCGGATGCCGTCGCGCGAGCTGAATTCGATGCTGTCTTCTGTCATGGAACGTCTCCTGGATGAGGGCAACGGACCATTCTAGGAAGCGGCCCCGGCCGGGCCGGACGCGCCGGCGTCAGCGCGCCGAACGCGCGCCGGCTGCCCTCAGCGCGACGAATTGGCCGGACAGGTGCGCAGGCCCAGCAGCGTGTAGGCCGGGCAGAAGCGCAGCAGCCCCGTGGCCAGCGGCACCAGGCCGATCCAGCCCCGGGCCCCGATCACACCGGCCAGTGCCAGGCCGATGAGCACGAGGCCTGCCACGATCCGCAGTACGCGGTCCAGGGTTCCGACATTGGGGGTCATGAATGCTCCTTGACGAGTGGGAAGGAAGAAGGCTTGGGGCGGCTCAGGCGGAGGCCGTGGAGAACTGGCGGAAGGCGTCCACGGCACTGGCGGCGTACATCGCGGACGGCCCGCCGCCCATGTAGATGGCCACGCCCAGCGCCTCGTGCACCTCGGCCTCGGTCGCGCCCAGCCGGGCCAGCGCCTTGGTGTGAAAGCCGATGCAGCCCTCGCAGTGGGCCGCGACGCCCGCGGCCAGCGCGATCAGCTCCTTGGTCTTGGCACTGAGCGCGCCCTCGGCCATGGCGGCCTTGCCCATGTCGGCAAAGCCCTTCATCACGCCGGGCACGGTCTGCCGCAAGGGCACGAGTTGCGCGGAGATGTCGTGGGTGATCTGTCGGTAGTCGGTCATGGCGGATTCCTGCTCGGCAGGGCCGGCCACGAAGCCGTGACACTCGACCCTGCGCAAGATCGATCATATTAGTGAGTTCTAATATTTAGTCGCCCGGCCCTGCAGCGTTCGCACCATCCATGACCCACATCAACCCCGAGCACGCCCTGCTCCAGGAAGGCGCCCAGCAGGCCGCCGCCTTCCTGCGTGCGCTGGGCAATGAATCCCGCCTGCTGGTGCTGTGCCTGCTGGGCAAGCACGGCGAGCTGTCGGTGGGCGCGCTGCAGGCGGAGGTGGGCCTGGGCCAGTCGGCGCTGTCGCAGCACCTGGCCCGCCTGCGCGAGGACGGCCTGGTCGCCAGCCGGCGCGAGGGCCAGACGGTGTACTACCGCCTCGACGACCCCAGGGCCGGCCGCATGATCGACCTGCTGGCCGAGCTGTTCTGCCCCTGAGCGGCTGAGAGCCTCAGAAGAAGGGCCCGGGCACGTCGAAATCCGCCGTCTCCAGACAGGCCTGCCGCAGCGCCGCCACCAGGGGCCGCGGATCGTCGTGACGGAAGTGGAAGCCGTAGTCCAGCGTGGCCAGCGGCTCCGCGGCGGCCAGGCGGCAGAGCACGCCGCGCTGCACCAGTCCGTCGGCCAGCCCGCGCGGCAGCATGCCGATGCCCTGCCCCGCGGCCAGCAGGCTGGCGACTGCGCCCCATTGGCTGCAACTCAGCACCGATCGCGGCCGGGCATCGGCACGGGCCATCCAGCCGTCCTGCAGCTGCGTGACGCCGGAGCCGCGCGGCAGTCCGACCAGCGTGTGGCGCGACCAGACCGCGGCATCCAGCCGCTCGATGCCTGCCGCCAGCGCGGCCGAGGCGCACCAGACGAAGGCCGCCTGCCCGATGGGCACCGCGCTCAGCGCCGGCCGCGAGGCGGCACCCGAGATCACGGCGCCGTCCAGCTCGGCCTGCTCGACGCGCCGGGCCAGGTTCGCGCCGATGTCCACCTCGATGCGCAGTTCCAGCGCCGGATGCCGCGCCCGCAGCCAGGCCACGGCGCGCGCCAGCCAGGTCATGGACGCGAGTTCGCCCGTGCCCAGGTGCGCAGTGCCGCCCAGCGCTGCGCCGGGCCCCACGGCCATCCGTGCCTGCTCGGCGCGCTGCAGCAGGTCGGCCGCCAGCGGCAACAGGCGCTGGCCGGCCTCGGTGAGCCGGGCGCGATGGCCCGCGCGGTCGAACAGCGGCGCGCCCAGGGCCGATTCCAGTTCCGCCAGCCGCTTGGAGAGCGACGACACGCTCAGATGCAGTCGCTCAGCCGCCAGCGCAAAGCTGGCGCAGGCTGCGGCCCAGTAGAAGGCTTCCAGTTGCTTGAGCGTCACTTGTTCGATTTCAGTGGAATGGACTGCGCCGGATTATTCGCTTTCACTCACGCGTAGGACTGCCTAAAGTCCAGCCTCATCGCCCGCGCGCCGATCCGGCGCAAGCCGCCAGCTTCAACCTCTGCCCATGACCCAGCCCTCGCCACCCACCGCCGACGCCGGCCTCGCCCCACCGCCCGCCACCGCCCCGGCACCGGCCCACGACCCGTGGCGCGCCTTCAGCGGCGGCGCCTCGCGCGGCCCGCTGGCCGAGATGCTGGCCCTCGACGACTTCCAGCGGCTGGCCGAGCGCCGCCTGCCGCGCGCGATCTACGGCTACGTCGCCGGTGCGGCCGAGACCAACAGCAGCCTGGACGACAACCGCCGCGCCTTCGCCGACTGGGGCTTCGTGCCGCGCGTGCTGGCCAACGTGTCGCAGCGCGACCTGGGCACGGAGCTCTTCGGCCGGCGCCACAGCGCGCCGTTTGGCATCGCGCCGATGGGCATCACCGCACTCTCGGCCTACCGCGGCGACGAGGTCATGGCGCGCGCCGCCGCACGCGCCGGCATTCCCTACGTGCTGAGCGGCAGCTCCCTCACGCCCATGGAGAAGGTCATCGCCGCCGGCCCCGGCAGCTGGTTCCAGGCCTATCTGCCGGGCCAGCCCGAGCGCATCGACGCCCTGCTCGATCGCGTGGAGCGCGCCGGCTTCGAGACGCTGGTGATCACCGCCGACGTGCCCGTGGCCGGCAACCGCGAGAACAACATCCGCGCCGGCTTCTCCACCCCGCTGCGTCCCAGCCTGCGCCTGGCCTGGGACGGCCTGAGCCACCCGCGCTGGACGCTGGGCACGCTGCTGCGCACGCTGGCCGACGGCATGCCGCACTTCGAGAACTCCTTCGCCGAGCGGGGCGCGCCGGTCATCTCGCGCAACGTGGAGCGCGACTTCTCCAAGCGCGACCACTTCGACTGGTCGCACATTGCCCGCATCCGCCGCCGCTGGCGCGGGCCGCTGGTGGTCAAGGGTCTGGTCTCGCCGCAGGACGCGGCGCTGGCACGCCAGCATGGGGCCGACGGCATCGTGCTCTCCAATCATGGAGGGCGGCAGCTCGATGGCGCCGTCTCGGCCCTGCGCACGCTGCCGGCCGTGATGGACGTCGCCGGCGACATGGCCGTGATGATGGACGGCGGCATCCGTCGCGGCAGCGACGTGCTCAAGGCCCTGGCGCTGGGCGCGCGCTTCGTGTGGGTGGGCCGGCCCTTCAACTTCGCGGCGGCGGTGGCGGGCGAGGCGGGCGTGGCCCATGCGATCCAGCTGCTGTCGGCCGAGGTCGACCGCAACCTGGCCATGCTGGGCGTGACGCGGCCGGGTCAGCTCTCGCGCGACTTCCTCATGCCGCGGGGTTCGGTGCCGGTGTGACGGGCCATGCCTGCTGCAGGCGCCGCAGCTCGCTGGTGAGCTGGTGCACCGAGAAAGGCTTGGTCAGCACCGCCATGCCCGGCTCCAACTGGCCGTCCTTGAGCAGCGTGTTCTCGGCATAGCCGGTGATGAAGAGCACCGGCAGCGCGGGCCGCAGGCTGCGCGCCGCGTCAGCCAGTTGCCGGCCGTTCATGCCGCCGGGCAGGCCCACGTCGGTGATCAACAGGCGCACCTCGGGCGAATCGCGCAGCATCGCCATGCCGGCCAGCGAGTCGGCGGCCTCCAGCACGCGGCAGCCCAGGTCGCGCAGCGTCTCGGCGACGATCTGGCGCACGGCTTCTTCGTCTTCCACCACCAGCACGGGCCAGTCGGCCTGCGCGGCCAGGTCGGGCACGGCCTGCGTTCCGGCCGCCGCCACGGGCACCGCGCCCTCCACGGCGCGTGGCAGGTGGATCGACACCACCGTGCCCTGCCCCACCTCGGACGCGATGCGCACCTGCCCGCCGGACTGGCGCGCGAAGCCGTAGATCATCGACAGCCCCAGCCCCGTGCCCTGCCCCAGCGGCTTGGTGGTGAAGAAGGGATCGAAGGCCTTGCCCAGCACGTTCGCCGGCATGCCCACGCCGTTGTCGGTCACGCGCAGCAGCAGGTAGTCGCCCTCGGGCAGGTCGTGGGCGCGGGCGGCGGCGCCGGCCATGTGGACATTGAGCGTCTCGATCAGCACCTGCCCGCCGTCGGGCATGGCGTCGCGGGCGTTGATGCACAGGTTGAGCAGCGCGTTCTCCAGTTGAGACGGATCGACCAGCGCCGGCCAGGGGGCCGGCTCGGCATGGGTGACGATGTGCACCTGCGGGCCGACGGTGCGCTGGATGAGCTCGACCATGCCGGCCACCAGCTCGTCCACCAGCGTGGGCCGCGGCGCCAGCGTCTGCCGGCGCGAGAAGGCCAGCAGCCGGTGCGTGAGGGCGGCGGCGCGGCGCGTGGCGTCCTGCGCGGTGTGGATGTACCGCGGCAGGTGCTCCGGCTGGTTCTGCCGAACGCGGATCTCCATCAATTCCAGCGCGCCGGACACGGCCGCGAGCATGTTGTTGAAGTCGTGCGCCAGGCCGCCGGTGAGCTGTCCGATGGCCTCCATCTTGCGGGCCTGGTGCAGCGCCTCCTCGGCGGCTTCCAGTTCGCGGGTGCGCTCGCTCACGGCGTCCTGCAGGGCGTCGCGCGATCGGCTGAGCATCTCCCGCGCGTCGATGATGGCGTCCATCTCGGTGCAGATGCCCACCCAGGCCATGTCGCCGTCCGCCTCGCCTGCCACCGGGTGCGCGCGGGACAGCCACCAGCGGTAGCCCTCGCGCGAGCCACGCATGCGGAACTCCGCCTCATAGGGCATGCGCGCCTTCACCGCGCGCTCCCAGGCTTCCGACAGCGCCGGCAGGTCGTCCGGATGCACGAAGTTGCTCCAGCCTTCGCCCAGGAACTGCTCGCGCGGCTGGCCGCTGAAGGCCATCCAGCGAGGGCTGACGTAGTGCACCAGGCCCTCCCGGTTGGCTGTCCAGACGAAGCCCGGCAACTCATCCAGGATGCGGCGCTGCTGCTCGGCCTCGGCGGCCAGTTGCTGCTGGGCGTGCACCCGCTGTGTGGTCTCGACGGTGAAGCAGAACACCCCCCGCACGACGTCGCCGTCGTAGATCGGCGAGTACGAATACGACCACCAGGTCTGCTCTTCGCGCCCATGGCGGGCCATGGTGATGGGCACATCGACGAAGCGGCTGGCTCGACCGGCCAGCGCCTCCTCCATGGGCCCGCGCACCGCCTCCCAGGCATCGGACCAGAGCACGGGCAGCGGCTGGCCCAGCGCGCCTTCCAGCCGCGGTCCCAGGATCGGCCGGTAGGCGTCGTTGAAGAAGAAGGTCAGCGCATCGCCCCAGACCAGGTACATGCTCTCGGGCGAATTGAGCATCAGGCCGAGGGCGTTGCGCAATGCGCCGGGCCATTGGTCGGCGGGACCGAGTGGCGTGGCGGCCCAGTCATGGGCCCGCACTGCAGCGCCCATGGCGCCGCCGTCGACGGGGAGATATGCGTTCATCTGCGATGTGCTTCGGTCGGGACGGCGGCATGCCCGTGGAGCAGGCCACCGACGGAACGGGCCGCAGCATTGGGCAGAACTGTGAACGCAGCCTTAGCGATGCAACGGGCGTTGCGCCCCGCACGCCGCCTGTCTTCGGCCTGGCCCGCACTCATCGGGCACGCGTCGTCTTGCGCCGCGTTGCCGCAGATCGCAGCTCGCCCTTGACCGGCGGCGGAGGCGGCGGCGACTGCAGCTGCTCGATGGACAGCAGCGCATCCACGTGGCCGACGAAGTGCTCCAGGTAGCCGGGCGACAGCTGCTGCATCAGCGCCAGCGCCCGATGGACCAGATGATGGGAATTGAGCGGCCCCGCCTGCGCGGGCACCTGCGCGGTGGCCTCGCGCAGACGCTGCTGCGCCGACAGGCGCGACCAGGTGCCGCGAAAGCGCCGCAGCGCCTTGAGCTCCGGCGGACGCGACTGCCCCTCGGCCGTCGCCAGCAGCGGCGGGCCGTCCTCGGGCACAGCGCGGCCACGCTGCGCCAGGCCATCGGCCAGCAGGCCGAGGGCGCCACGTGGGGTCCCGGGCACCGGGGCACGCGCAGCGGCTGCGAGCGGCGGTGTCCGGCCGACGAGGGGTCGGGCTGCTGTCGACGGGCTGGGCTTCGGTTGTCCCGCGCGTTCGGCGGCAGCCTGGTCGGGCCACGATGCCAGGCGCGCCTCATAGCGCGCCAACGCCGCGTCCAGACGGGCCAGGAGCAATTGCCGGATGCGCTCCGGCTGTCCTGCTGTGCGGCGGGCCAGCGCCTCCAGCGCGAGGAAGGCGGCGGGATCGACCCGGTGGGCCTCGGCCTCGCGCAAGGCGGCCAGCCGCGCCTGCAGTGCCGCAAGCGGCGTCTGCGGCGTCTGCGGCGTCTGCGGCGTCTGCGGCGTCTGCGGCGTCTGCGGCGGCATCGTCGGGGTCTCGTCGGGCTGCACGTCGTTCATCGCGGCCGTCCCGATCAGGGCCGCACCGATGCCTTGCCGGCCTCGGTGCGGGCGGGGCGCGGCATGGGCGCCATCTCGACCCGGCGGTTGCGGGCGCGGCCATCCGCATCGGCATTGGAGGCCACGGCCTGCTGCGAACCGAAGGCCGCGGCGAACACGGCGTCGGCCGGCACGCCTTCCTCGATCAGCGCGCGGGTCACGGTCAGCGCGCGCTGGGCCGACAGCTCCCAGTTGTCGGCGAAACGGCGGCTGTCGCCACGCACCTGCCGGTCGTCGGTGAAGCCACTGACCATCAGGATCTCGCCGCGCTCGCGCAGGTAGCGGCCCAGCGGGCCGGCCAGGGTCTTGAGCAGCTGGCGGCCTTCGGGCTGCAGCTCGTCGGAGGCAAAGGCGAACAGCACGCTGCCGCTGATGCCGATGCGCCCATCGGCCAGCGTGACGCGGCCGGCGGCCAGCGGGCCGGCCAGAGCCTGCTCCAGCGTCTGCAGCCGGCGGGCGGCCTGCTCGCGCTGCTGCACCTCGGCCTTGAGGCGGTCGGCCAGTTCCATCTGCATGCCCAGCGCCGCCACCAGGATCAGCGCGAAGGCGCCCAGCACGCCGGCCATGAGGTCGCCGAAGACGGCCCAGACGGGCACCGAAGGCTCGGCGCCGCCGTCGACGACGTCGTCGTTCAGGGCTGCCATGTGGCGGCTCCGTCGAATGGGCTTGGCTCCCTCCCCCCCTGGGGGAGGGTTGGGGTGGGGGCCCGCACAGCCGAAAAGAGCGCCTGCGCCGTGCTGGCCCCCATCCCTGCCTTCCCCAAGAGGGGGAAGGAGTTCCCGCGCCGCTCGTGTGCTGCGCCCATCACGCCGCCGCCTCCACCCCGCGCTGGGCGGCCAGGTGCTGCAGGTCGTCGATGATCTGTTTCTGCGCGCCGATGCTCAGCTCGATCACTTCGCGCGCCTGGGCCACGTAGTAGTCCAGCTGCTCGTCGCTGCGCGCCAGGGACTTGGTCAGCGCCGTCTCGATGCCCTTGAGTTGCGTCAGCAGCTCGCCGTTGGCCTGGCCGAAGAGCTGCACGGCGCCGCCGAAGGCCTCGCCCAGGCTGGCCACTTCGACCGCGCTGGCGCCCAGCTGCGTGCCGGCCTCGTCCAGGCGCGCGGCCTGGGCGTCCAGCGCCTGGCCGAAGCGCTCGACTTGCGCCTGCAGGGTGTCGCCGAACTGGCCGCTGGCGCGTTCCATCAGGCCGGCGGTGGTGTCCACCAGCGCGTCGATGGCGCCGCGCTGCTCGGTGGCCTGGCGGTTGAGCGCCTCCAGCAGCGTGCCGAGGGTCTGCATCAGGCGCTCGCGTTCCTCCAGCGTGGCCTGGTCGCGGGCCATGCTGTCGCTGATGCGCTCGCGCAGTTCGCCCATCACTTCGGCTGCAGCGCGCGGTGCCTCGGCGGCGGCCTGCACCAGCTGGCCGATCTCGGACAGGGTGCGCCGGGCCTGCGCCTCCATCTGCGTGCTCATGTCGGTGGCGGTGCGGGCCAGGGCGGCACCGGCCTCGCGCAACTGGCCGGTGGCCTGCTCGCCGGCCGCCTCCCACTGCGTGCGCAGGGTGGCGACGGTGGCTTCCAGCGCGGCGGTCCAGGCGGCCTGGCGCTCGGCCTCCTGCGCGGCGCGCTGCTCGATCTGCGCCAGCGTTCGCTCGGCCTGGGCCTGGGCGGTGCTGCCGATGTCGATGGCGGCCTGGCGCAGCTGTTCGCCCACCTGCTGCCATTGGCCCACGGCCTCGCCGGTGGCGCGCTGCAGGCCTTCGGCGACTTGGCCGGTGGCCTGCTGCAGCTGACCCGCGGCCTGGCTGCTGGCCAGGGCCAGGGCCTCGGCGGCGCCGGTGCTGGCGCGTTCGAGCTGGACGGCGATCTGGCCACTGGCGCGCTCCAGCTCGGCGGAGGCGGCGCGGCCGGCCTGTAGCCACTGGTCGGCGGCGGCGCTGCTTGTCTGCTGCCATTGCTCGCGCAGATTGGCAGCCAGGGTCTCCAGGTGCCCGCGCCAGTCGGCCAGACGGCTGTCGTCGGCGGCGGCGCGGCGGTCCAGGTCGGCCAGCACACGCTGGGCCTGGGCTTCGGCGCCCGCGGTGATGGCGCGTACGCTGCGCGACAGGGTCTCGCCGACGGATTGCCATTCGCCCGTGGCTCGGGCGCCAGCCTGCTCCCATTGCTGACGCAGGTCGTCGGCCAGGCTGCGCAGCGCGCCGGTCCAGGCCGCCAGGCGGGTGTCGTCCTGTGCGGCTAGGCGGGTCTGCAGTTCGGCGTGGGCTGCTTCGACCCCTTCGCGCAGGGCGACAGCCTGGCCGGCGAAGCCTTCGGCAGCGCGCTGCAGTGCGGCCTCGTGGCGAGCGGCCATCTGCTCGGCACCGGCGGCCTGCTGGGACAGGACCTCCGCCCAGCGCTGGCCCAGGGTCTCGGACTGGCGGTCCAGCCGGACCGCCAGGTCGTCGGCCAGCGCCAGGCTGTGCTGCTGCGTGTGCTGGGTGAAGCGGGTCAGGGCCTCGTCCAGCGCCGCATCGCGCTGCTGGGCATGGCCGGTGAAGCGGGCCAGTGCCTCGTCGAAGGCGCGGCTGCCCGCGGCCTGCGCGGCCTGCTGTTCGGCCAGGGCGCTGCGCCACAGGCCGGCGACCTCGGTGGTGGCTTGGCCGAAACGTTCGGCCACGCCGTCGAGCTGGCGGCGCACCTGCTCGGCCATGGCGGTCTGCAGGCGGCCGCTCTCCTGGGCCAGGCCGGCCAGCGTGGCCTCGATGGCGGGCTGAATGGCGGCGCCGCTCAGGCGGGCGCCCTCGGCCACGCTCTCTTTCAGGCTGCGCTCGACCGAGGCGGCCAGCGCGGCATAGGCCGACTCGGCCTGGGTGTGGAAGCGGGTCTGGTCGGCGGTGAGCCGCTCGTTCAGGGCCTGCTGCTGGCGCTCCAGCGCCTCCATGCTGGCCTGCAGCCGCTCGACCAGGGTGGGCAGCAGGCCGGCCTGCTGCTCCATCAGCTTGAGCGAGGCCTCGCGGTGGTGCGTGGCCGAGAAGGCGCGCAGCGGGCCGGCGATGGCGGCGTCCAGCTGCTGGCCGACCTGAACCCGCTCGCGGCGGGCCAGCGCGGACACGAGCCCCAGCGCTGCCGAGGCGGCCACGCCGGCCACCGAGGTGCCGAAGGCCAGGCCCAGGCCGCGCACCGGGGCCGATAGCGCATCGCGGATGCCCTGCAGCTCGGTGGCGCCTGTCAGTGCAGCGCCCGTGCCGTCCAGCGTGACGACCATGCCCATGAAGGTGCCCAGCATGCCTAGCAGCACCAGCAAGCCGGTGATGTAGGGCGCGAGTGCCGGGCCGGGCAAGGCGACGCGGCCGCCCTCGATGCGCTGGCGCACGGCGCCCTGCAGCGCGGGTTCGACCGGGGCCAGCCAGGTGTGACGGGCGTCGCCCGGGGCGCCGCCCATGCCAGCGAGCGCCGCCGCCAGCGTGCGGGTGGCGCGGTCGAAGCGCAACAGCTCCACGCCGCCCACGAGGTAGAACACCCCGATCAGCACCATCACCGCCAGCGCGAGCGGCTGGCGGCCCAGGTAGCCGGCGCCGACCCACAGCACGGCGGCCAGTCCGGCCGCGAACACGGCCCAGAGCAGGGCCTTGGCAAACAGTCTCTTCATGCGTCCTTGTTTCCTGGTGTGGCCACGGCGGGCGCAGGGGCGCCCGGCGGCCGGAGGGCTTCGAGCAGGGCCAGCGCGGGCTGCAGGCGCAGTTCCAGCTCGGCCATCAGCACGGTATGCAGGTCCTGGCGGAAGGGTTCCTGCCAGCTTTCGTCCTCGGGCCCATGCGCCTCGGCGAGGCGGCGAAAGTGCTTTTCGAGCATCGGCGCCACGCCGGCCATGAGCCGGTCCTCGTGCGGGCCCAGGGTCTGGGCCATCACGGCATCCACCGCGGCCAGCCGCGCCAGCTCGGGCGAGCGGGCCGCCACCACGGCGCGCAGCCGCTCGCGCAGCAGGCCGATGGCCATCTCCATCGCCTGCTGGCGCGCCAGGTAGCGTTGCCGGTAGGGCGAGAAGCCGATGCCCTGCTCGAAGGTGGACCGACCGGCGGCGGCGGCCTCCTTGGCATGACCATGGGCCAGCACCGCGCGCACGCGCTCCACCTCGGCCTGCTCCTGCGGCCAGGGATCGTCGGTGGTGGAAGGGGCGCCGGCAGCGCTCGGGGCCGGCAGCGGCCGTTCGAGGGCCGCTGACAGCGAGATGGCGTCCGTCCATCCGAGCCATTGGCTCAGGCGGTCGGCGAAGGCGTCTCTGGAATCCCGGACCTGCGCCCGCGGACCGGCAAGGCCGGCCAGCAGTCGCACAAGCGCCGCACCGGTCAGGCCCGTGCGCACGGTGGTGAGCGCCATGGGGGTTGCCGGATCGAAAAACCGCGCAGTCTACACCGGGGGTGCGCGGGCTCCGGCTGCGCCACCTGACAGCTTTGTCATCTGGTCGTCAGCGAGGCGTCGGCACCCGGCGCCCACAGTGGCGGCCGTGTCTGCCATGCTGCCCATGCCTTCTTCCGACCACGACCGAATCCCGCCGCGCGGACGCCCTGCCCTTACACGGCGGCCCTCGCCCAAGCTCCCGCTGACCGCCCTGTGCGCCGCCCTGCTGATGGCCGGCTGCGCCGTCGGCCCCGACTACCAGCCGCCGCCCGTGCCCAGTGGCGCCAGCCAGGCCGCCTTCAAGGAAGACGGACCCTGGCGCCCCGCGGCCCCGAAGGCGGCGGATGCGGAGTCGCCGTGGTGGAGCCAGTTCGGCGATCCGCAGCTGGACGCGCTGGTCGCCCAGGCCATGGCGGCCAGCCCCACGCTGGCCCAGGCCTCGGCCACCTACCGCCAGGCCCAGGCGCTGGTGGACGGCGCCTCGGCCGGCTTCTTCCCGACCGTTGGCGCCAGCGCCTCGGGCGGGCGCGGGCGCAGCAAGAGCAACGGCAACTCGGTGCTGGGCGACACCCATGCCTGGTCGCTGCAGGCGGCCTGGGAGCCGGACTTCTTCGGCAAGGTGAGCCGCGGCGCCGAAGCGGCGGCCGACAGCGCCCAGGCCAGCGCGGCCGACTTGGCCGCGGCCCGGCTCACGCTGCAGGCGGCCGTGGTCAACGACTACATCCAGCTGCGCCTGGACGACCGCCAGAAGGCGCTCTATGCCCGCACCGTGGCCGGCTACCGCGATTCGCTGCGGCTGGCCCAGGCGCAGTACCGCGCCGGCACCGCATTGCGCTCGGACGTCGCGCTGGCCGAAAGCAACCTGGCCTCGGCAGAGGCCCAGGCCATCGACATCGACCTGACCCGCCGCCAGCTGGAGCACGCCCTGGCCGTGCTGCTGGGCAGGACGCCCGGCGAGTTCTCGCTCCCGGCGCTGGCCGACGAGGCGCCCTCGCCCCTCGCCCTGCCGGTGACGCCGCCCGGCCTGCCCTCGCAGCTGCTGGAGCGCCGGCCCGACATCGCCAGCGCCGAACGCCGCGTGGCGGCCGCCAATGCGCAGATCGGCGTGGCGACCGCCGCCTACTACCCCGACTTCACGCTCAACGCGAGCGGGGGCTTCTCGGGCGCCGGCCTCACGGCCTGGGCGCGCAGGCCCGACAAGGTATGGGCGCTGGGCTTCGCGCTGGCCGCGTCGATCTACGACGGCGGTGCCCGCAGCGCCAAGGTGGCCCAGGCCCGCGCCGCCTTCGACGGTGCCGCGGCCGGCTACCGGCAGACGGTGCTGGCCGCCTTCCAGGACGTGGAGGACAACCTGGCCGCCCTGCGCGAGCTGGCCCGCGAGCGCGACGCCCAGAACCGCGCCGTGACGGCCGCCCGCGACTCGCTGCGCGTGGTGCTGAGCCAGTACCGCGCCGGCACCGCCAACTACACCACCGTCGTCACCACCCAGGCGCTGGCGCTCACGGCCGAGCGCACGGCGCTGCAGCTCGAAGGCCGGCAGTACGCGGCCAGCGTCGCATTGGTCAAGGCGCTGGGCGGGGGTTGGGGTACGGGCCAGTTGCCCGCCATCCCCCACGCCAGCGACGCGGCCGACGCAAACCCCGCCGGCACGCCTGCCGCGACGCCCACGGCGGCGTCGACCCCCTCCGCCGAAATCGCCGCCTCCGCCAGCCCCGCCACGCGCTGATCCGTCTTTCCGTCGAACGCCATGTCCTTCCCCCATTCCACACCCCTCGTCCCCCGCCGCGGCCGCACGGCCGGCGCGGCGGTCGCCACCGTCGCCCTGCTGATCGCCGCCTGGCATCCCGGACTGCACCGCGACGCGCATGCCGCCGAGCCCGCCAAGGCTCCACCCGCCGTGCCGGTGCGCCTGGCCACGGTCCAGCGCAAGGACGTGCCTCTGGCCATGACCGGCATCGGCAGCGTGCTGCCCATGGCCTCGGTCACCGTCCGCACGCGGGTGGACGGCCAGTTGGAGGCCGTCAACTTCAAGGAAGGCCAGGACGTCAAGGCCGGCCAGGTGCTGGCCCGGCTCGATGCCCGCGCCCTGCAGGCGGCCCTGGCCCAGGCCCAGGGCACGCTGGCGCGCGACAACGCCACGCTCGCCAACGCCCGCGCCGACCTGCAGCGCTACACCGAGCTGCAGCAGCAGGACGCCGCCACGCGCCAGCAGCTGGACACCCAGGCCGCCCTGGTGCGCCAGCTCACGGCCACGGTGCAGAGCGACACCGCTGCCGTCTCGGCCGCGCAGGTGCAGCTGAGCTACGCCACGCTCGCCGCGCCGCTGTCGGGCCGCATCGGCGCCCGCCTGGTGGACCCCGGCAACATCGTCCATGCCACCGACGCGGCCGGCCTGCTGGTCATCAACCAGATCGACCCCATCGCCGTGCAGTTCACCCTGCCCGAAAGCGCCTTCCAAGCCATCAACACGGCCCTGCACGGCGCGGCGCCGCTGCAGGTGCAGGCCATCGACCGCACCACGCACGAGGTCCTGGCCACCGGCGAGCTGACGCTGCTGAACAACCAGATCGACGTCACCACCGGCACCATCGCCATGAAGGGCCGCTTCGCCAATCCCGACCACAAGCTGTGGCCCGGCCAGTCGGTGGATGCCAGGCTGGTGCTGGGCCAGCAGCGCAATGCGCTGACCGTGCCGGTCGCCGCCGTGCAGCGCGGGCCCAACGGCCTGTTCAGCTACGTGATCGATGCCGAGGGCAAGGCCCGCGTGCAGCCCATCGAGGTGGGCAGCAGCGAAGGCAACACGGCGGTGGTGACCAAGGGCCTGAATGCCGGTGACCGCGTCGTAACCGACGGCCAGTTCCGCCTGGCGCCCGGCACCGCCGTGCGCGAGGCCAAGGAAGGCGGCGACGGCAAGGGCGCTGCCCCCGGCGCCGACAAGCCGGCCGGCGCCAAGGGCGCAGAAACCGCCAAGGGCGGCCAGGGAGCCGCTTCGTGAGCATTTCCGCCGCCTTCATCCGCCGGCCCATCGGCACCTCGCTGCTGGCCGTGGCGCTGCTGCTCATCGGCCTGGTGGCCTGGCCGATGCTGCCGGTGGCACCGCTGCCGCAGGTGGACTTTCCGACGTTGCAGGTCACCGGCCGGCTGCCGGGCGCCAGCCCCGAGACCATGGCCTCGAACGTGGCGCAGCCGCTGGAGCGGCAGTTCTCGCTGATTCCTGGCCTGTCGCAGATGAGCTCGACCAGCTCGCTGGGCCTGACGCAGATCACGCTGCAGTTCGACCTGGACCGCAACATCGACGGCGCCGCGCTGGACGTGCAGACCGCCATCAACTCGGCCACCGGCCAGTTGCCCAAGAACCTGCCCAGCCCGCCGAGCTTCCGCAAGATCAACCCGGCCGACGCGCCGGTGCTGATCCTGGCCGTGCAGTCGCAGGTGCTGCCGATGACGCAGGTGGACGACTACGCCGAGAACATACTGGCGCAGCAGATCTCGCGCATCGAGGGCGTGGGCCTGGTCAACGTGTTCGGCCAGCAGAAGCCCGCGGTGCGCATCCAGGTCGACCCGGCCAAGATCCGCGGACTGGGCCTGAGCCTGGAGGACATCCGCGGCGTGATCGCCAACACCACGGTGAGCGCCCCCACGGGCACGCTGGACGGTGTCTCGCAGGCCATGAACATCTACACCAACGACCAGTTGCTCAAGGCAGCGCCCTGGAACGACATGGTGCTGGCCTATCGCAACGGCGCCCCCATCCGCGTGCGCGACGTCGGAGTGGCCGTGGACGGGCCCGAGAACGCCAAGATCGCCGCCTGGGCCTTCCCGGGCAAGGCCGAGCCCGAGGGCAGCCACATCGAGCCGGGCCAGGCGATCTCGCTGGCCATCACCAAGATGCCGGGCGCCAACGTGATCGACACGGTGGACCGCATCTTCGCGGCGCTGCCCAAGCTCAAGGCCTCGATCCCGCCGAGCGTGACGGTGAGCACCATCATCGACCGCACCCAAACCATCCGCGCCTCGGTCAAGGACGTGGAGTTCACGCTCGTGCTGTCGGTCGCGCTGGTGGTGGCGGTGATCTTCGTCTTCCTGCGCAGCCTGACCGTCACGCTGATTCCCAGCGTGACCGTGCCGCTGGCGCTGCTGGGCACGGCGGCCGTCATGTACGTGCTGGGCTATTCGCTGGACAACCTGTCGCTCATGGCGCTGACCATCGCGGTGGGCTTCGTGGTGGACGACGCCATCGTGATGCTGGAGAACATCTACCGCCACATCGAGGACGGCATGCCGCCGATGCAGGCGGCGCTGCAAGGCGCGCAGGAGATCGGCTTCACCATCGTGTCGATCTCGGTCTCGCTGGTGGCGGTGTTCATTCCGCTGCTGCTCATGGGCGGCATCGTGGGCCGGCTGTTCCGCGAGTTCGCGGTGACGGTGACGCTGACCATCGCCGTGTCGGTGGTGGTATCGCTCACGCTCACGCCCATGCTCTGCGCCAAGTTCCTCAAGAACCCGCATGGCGACGGCGCCCACGCGGCGCCGAAGCACGGCAAGCTCTTCGACCTGTTCGAGCGCGGCTTCGAGGCCATGATCGGCGGCTACCGCCGCGCACTGGAGGTGGTGCTGCGCCATCCCTTCATCACGCTGCTGAGCTTCATCGCGACCGTGGCGGCCACGGTGGCGCTGTTCATCGTGATTCCCAAGGGCTTCTTCCCGCAGCAGGACACGGGCTACATCTTCGGCACCGCGGTGTCCGGGCAGGATTCGTCATCCGAGGCGATGCACACGCGCATGCTGGCCCTGGCCGACATCGTGCGGCAGGACCCGGACGTCACCGCCTTCGGCCTGCAGGCCGGTGCCAGCACCTTCAACTCGGGCAACTTCTTCATCGGCCTCAAGCCCAAGGAAGACGGACGCACCGAGACGGCCGACGAGATCATCGGCCGCCTGCGGCCCAAGCTGGCGCGCGTGCCCGGCATCACGCTCTACATGCAGGCCGGGCAGGACATCAACGTCGGCGGCCGCCTGGCGCGCACGCAGTACCAGTACACGCTGACCGACACCGACCTGGGCGAGCTCGACACCTGGACGCAGCGCATCACCCAGCGGCTGCAGCAGCTGCCGGCCCTGACCGACGTGAGCTCCGACCAGCAGAACGCCGCGCCCATGGCCAGCCTGACCATCGACCGGCAGCGCGCTTCCAGCTTCGGCATCACGCCGGCGCTGATCGACGCCACGCTGTACGACGCCATCGGCCAGCGCCAGGTGGCGCAGTACTTCACCCAGCTCAACAGCTACAACGTGGTGCTGGAGGTGACGCCCGCGCTGCAACAGGACCCGAGCCTGTTCGACCGGCTGTTCATCACCTCGCCGATCAACGGCCAGCAGATCCCGCTGTCCACCTTCGTGAAGGTGGACACGACGCGCACCAGCTACCTGGCCGTGAACCACCAGGGCCAGTTCCCGGCGGCGACCATCTCCTTCAACCTCAAGCCCGGCTTTGCGCTGGGCGAGGCGGTGCAGCAGATCCAGCAGGCGCAGGCCGAGATGGGCGTGCCGCCCACACTCACCGGCAGCTTCCAGGGCACGGCCCAGGCCTTCAGCGCGTCGCTGCGCACGCAGCCCTACCTGATCCTGGCGGCGCTGATAGCGGTATACATCGTGCTGGGCCTGCTGTACGAGAGCTACATCCATCCGCTCACCATCCTCTCCACCCTGCCCTCGGCCGGCGTGGGGGCGCTGCTGATCCTGATGGCGGGCGGCTACGATCTCAGCGTGATCGCGCTCATCGGCATCATCCTGCTCATCGGCATCGTCAAGAAGAACGGCATCATGATGGTGGACTTCGCCCTGCATGCCGAGCGCGACCGCGGCATGAGCCCGCGCGACGCCATCTTCGAGGCCTGCGTGCTGCGCTTCCGGCCCATCATGATGACCACCATGTGCGCCCTGCTCTCGGGCCTGCCGCTGATGCTGGGCCACGGTGCCGGCTCCGAGCTGCGCCGGCCGCTGGGCTATGCCATGGTGGGCGGGCTGCTGCTGTCGCAGGTGCTCACGCTCTTCACCACGCCGGTGGTCTACCTGTACCTTGACCGTGCCCACCACTGGTACGTGCGCCGCAAGGCCGCGCGCGCCGCCCGCGCCGCCACGCCGCCGCTGGAGGCCGCCCAGCCATGATGCGGGTGCTGATCGTCGAGGACGAGCGCAAGACGGCCGACTACCTCAGCCAGGGCCTGACCGAGCAGGGCTGCACGGTGGACGTCGCCTACGACGGCATCGACGGCCAGCACCTGGCCCTGCACCACGACTTCGACGTCATCGTGCTCGACGCCATGCTCCCGGGCCTGGACGGCTTCGAGGTGCTGCGCTCGCTGCGCGCCGTCAAGGGCACGCCGGTCATCATGCTCACCGCCCGCGACGGCGTGGAAGACCGGGTGCGCGGCCTGCAGGGCGGCGCCGACGACTACCTGGTCAAGCCCTTCTCCTTCATCGAGCTGCAGGCCCGGCTGCAGGCGCTCACCCGCCGCGGCCGCGCGCAGGAGCCCACGCTGCTGCGCGTGGGCGACCTGCAGATCGACCTGATCAGCCGCCGCGCCTTGCGCGCCGGCCAGCGCATCGACCTCACGGCCAAGGAATTCGCGCTGCTCACCCTGCTGGCCCGCCGCCAGGGCGACATCCTGTCGAAGACGGCCATTGCCGAGCAGGTGTGGGACATGAACTTCGACAGCAACACCAACGTGGTCGAGGTAGCCATCAAGCGCCTGCGCGGCAAGATCGATCTGCCCTTCGCCCAGCCGCTGCTGCACACGGTGCGCGGCATGGGCTACGTGCTGGAAGAGCGGGCGCCGGGCGCGGCCGCCGGCGCCGACTGAGCGGATGCGCCGCGGCTCCATCGCCCTGCGCCTGGCGCTGATGTTCACCGCCGTGGCGGTGTTCATCTTCGCGCTGCTGGGCGTGGCGCTGCTGCAGGTGCTGCGCCACGAGCTGCGCCGCCACGAGCGCGAGGAGGTGCAAAGCCGCCTGGAAGACGTGCGCTACATGCTGGAGCATGGCCGCTCGACGCAGCTGGCGGCCCGGGCGCGCGAGAAGATCGCCGCGCTCGAAAGCCGCAACGGCGAGGTGCGCTACTGGATGTGGAGCGAGGCGCCGGCCTTCCGCTGGGCCGATGGCGCCCAGGCCATGGCGGACGCCCTGCGCGAAGAGGATGGCGTCGTCGAGCTGCCCCTTGGGCCAAACGGCCGGCCCATGGCGCTCATGGCGGCGCGGTTGCCGGCCAACGAGGTGCGGCCCGAGGTGCGGCTCATCGCCGGCGTGAGCGGCGCGGCGCCGCGCCAGACCCTGCACAACTTCGAGGCCGCCATGGCCCTGCTCGCCCTGACCGGCGCGGCGGTGGCGGCGCTGCTCGGCTATTGGGTGGCCCGCGTCGGCCTGCGCCCGCTGCAGCGGCTGTCGGCCGAGGCCCAGGGCATCGGCCCCGACAACCGCGGCCAGCGCCTGCAGTTGCCGGCCCTGCCCATCGAGCTGACCGACATGGGCCAGTCCTTCAACGCCGCACTGGATCGCCTGGACGGTGCCTACCGCCAGCTGGAGACCTTCAACGCCGACGTGGCCCACGAGCTGCGCACGCCCCTCGCCAACCTGATCGGCCAGACCCAGGTCACGCTGGCGCGCGAGCGCGATGCCGCTTCGCTGCGCGAGGTGCTGCAGTCCAACCTGGAGGAGCTGGAACGGCTGCGCTCCATCGTTGCCGACATGCTCTTCCTGGCCCGCGCCGAACAGGGCGAGCGCGCCCGGCGCCTGGTCGACGCGCCACTGGCGCTGGAAGTGGCCAAGACGGTGGAGTTCTTCGATGTGTTGCTCGACGAGGCCGGCCTGCATGTGGACGTGCAGGGCGACGCCATCGCGCCCATCGAGACGGCCCTCTTCCGCCGCGCGCTGAGCAACCTGCTGCACAACGCCATCCAGCACTCCTCGGGCGGTGACGTCATCCGCGCCCGCATCGAGCCGCTCATCGGAGGCGCCCGCGTGAGCGTGAGCAATCCCAGCGCCCCGCTGCCGCCCGAGGCGCTGCCCCGGCTGTTCGACCGCTTCTACCGCGGCGACAGCTCCCGGCCCAACAGCGGCGAGAACCACGGGCTGGGCCTGTCGATCGTGCGGGCCGTGGCGGCCATGCATGGCGGGCAGGTATTCGCGCAATGGGCCGAGGGCGAGATCACGGTGGGCTTCACCGTGGCGCCGCGCTGAGAAGGCGCAGCGCCTCAGTCGCGACGTGCGCACGGCCGCGAGCAGATCATCCGGCCAACGAATACGACAGCGCCCAGAAGTGCGTCCATGCGCGGTAGTCGCTGATGCGCGCATGCGGCGCGACGGCCGCGAGCAGTGCCTCGCGGCTCGGAAAGTTCTTGAGCACCCGGTGCGTGGAGCCGTCGTCCAGCCGGCGCAGCTGCCACGTGTTGCCGGCGCTGTCCTGCTCGGCGATGGGCGTGCTGCTGCCGGGCACGTAGAGGTTGTCGATGAACACCACCCGCGCACCCGGCTTCAGCGTGCGATGCAGCCCCTGCAGAAACGCGTCGATGCGCTCCAGCGGGATGTGCGACCACCAGAAGCCGGCGAAGGCACCATCGAAGGCCCGATCGGCCACCGGCAGCGAATAGGCGTCGCCCTGCAGCCAGCGCACGGGCGCGTCGGGCAGACGGCGTTCGGCGATGCGCAGCGTCTCCACCGCGCCATCGAGCGCCACCACGCCTGCCGTGGCCGGCGCATAGAACTGCGTCCAGTAGCCGGTGCCACAGGCCACCTCGAGCACCTGGCGGTCAGCGAACACGCCGGGCAGCCACGCTTCCATGTCACGGAGGTCGGGCTGCCGTTCGGGCTTGGCATAGATGCGGTCGTATTCCGCGGCGCGGGCGGCGTAGTAGTCCTGCATGCGTTGTCTCCAGGAATCGCTGACGCCGCACCCGCAAGGCGCGGCGGCCCATTGTGCGGCGCCCCGGCTGACGGCAGGCTCCCCGCGATGCGCCAGGCGGGCGGCCGAGGCCTGAACTCAGCCCGACGCCGTGGAGTCCTGCCCGCCGAAAACCTGCACGCTCGGCGACGACGTCGTGTGCGCGGCCCAGCCGGGATCGCCCGTCTGCGCGAAGCGCACCCAGGCCTGCTGCATGCGTCGCGACAGCTCCACCGGCGGCGCTGGGCCCGCCAGTTCGCGCGCCGCCGCGTTGCCAAGATTGCCGAAGACGAAGGGCAGTTCCACACCGTGCGCCGCGCCGAGGCGCCCCTCGAAGGCGGGCGACGGCCAGTCGAAGCGGTAGCGGTGAGCCGACCCCGCGCGCGTGGCCGCCAGTTGTGCCAGCGCCGCCGCGGGCGCGGCGTAGTGGTAGTCGGACTGCGCGGCGCACAGGCGCTCGCCCGGCGTGCCCATCTGCTTCGAGGGCCATGCCAGGCCGGCGCTGCGCACGAAGTCGATCACGTCGGCCTCGGTGATGCGGTCCAGGCCACCGCCCGGCACGTGGTAGAGCCGCATCTCGTCGGCGTTGTGGCCCACCAGCAGTTGCAGGGGCGTGGGTTGCTGCAACGCCGTCTGAAGTGCGTCCAGCGGCGGCGCCGCCAGCATCCGCCCGTCCAGCACCGGCCGCAGCGGAAAGAGATGCCGGCTGGCCAGACCCATCATGCGACGCAGGCCGGCATCCTGCGTCAGGCGTTGCACGGCACGCAGCACCGGCGCGATGGGGGCCTTGGCCAGCGCGACCGGATCGGGCGCCACGCCGGCCAGTTCGCAGATCGCCGCGAGGGCCGCCTGTGCCTCGTCCAACGTCTGGCAGGCCACGCTGGGACTTTGCAGGATGACGCGCTGGAACAGCCCGCGGGCCTCGGGCAGGCCCATCAGGCAGGCAATCGCACCCGCCCCCGCCGATTGACCGAAGACGGTGACCTTCGCCGCGTCGCCGCCCCAGGCACCGATATGGTCCTGCACCCAGCGCAGCGCCATCAACTGGTCGAGCAGGCCGCGGTTGGGCGGCGCATCCTGCAGGTGCGCGAAGCCGTCGACACCCAGCCGGTACTGGATGGAGACGAACACCACGCCCTGCCGCGCGAAGGCGGCGCCGTCATACAGCGGCTCGGACGCGCTGCCTCGCACGAAGCCGCCGCCGTGCACCCAGACCATGACCGGCACGCACGCGTCGGGAGGGGCCTCGGGCGCCCAGATGTTGAGGGACAGCGCATCCTCACCGCCCACCGGATCGGCGTCGGGCGCGGCATGGCGAGGCCAGTGGGGAAAGGCGGGGCCGAAGTCGACCGCCTCGCGCACGCCCTGCCAGGGGGCCACCGGGACGGGCGGGGCAAAGCGGCGCTCGCCGAAGGGCGGCAGCGCATAGCGGATGCCCCTGAAGACGCGTAGCCCATCCTGCCAAGAGCCGAGCAGGCGACCGCCATGGGAAAGCTGGACTTCGGGCGCCCCGGCCGGCGCGCTCATGCCACGGCCTTCGAACCGCGCGCAGCCCGAAGACTGCGCGCAGGGACGCGCCAGCACGCGCTCATTCGGTGGCCAGGCCCAGCTTGTCGATGAGCGGCCGCCACACCGCGGCATCGCGTGCGGCCCAGGTGCGAACGTCGGCCGGCGTGGAGGACGTGAGCGTCACACTCATCGTCTCCAGCCGCTGGCGGTACTGCGCATTGCCGCGGCAGCGCTCGCTGACCGCATTGAGCCGCGTCAGCAGTGGGGCCGGCGTGCCGGCCTTGGCCACGATGGCGATCCACGAGGGCCGCGCCAGGTCGGCAGCGGCGGGCAGCAGTTCGGCGATGGTGGGCACATCCGGCATCAGCGCGGAGCGCTGGTTGTCGAAGACGGCCAGCGCCACCAGCTTGCCGGCCTTGATCTGAGGAGCGGCCGTGCCGCCGACGAGCGTCATCGCCTGGATCTGCCGCCCCATCAGCGCCGCCATGCCTGCGCCCTCGCCCACGAAGGGCACGTGGGTGCCGGCCACGCCCAGCTTGTCGAGCAGGGCCGTGGTCAGCAGGTGCGCGGGGCTGCCCTTGCCGGGCGAGCCGAAGTTCAGGCCGCCCGGCGTCGCCGCCGCCAGCTTCTGCAGGTCGGCCAGCCGGGCCACGCCTTCACCGGCGGGCACCGTCAGGACCAGCGGCGAAGTGCCCAGCACGGCCACGCCGTCGAAGTCGGAGCCGGGCTCGTAGGGATGCTGGCGGTAGGTGTAGGGCGTGATGCTCATCTGCGACATGCCGATGCTCATCAGCGTGTAGCCATCGGACGGCTGGCCCTTCAGGGCGCTGACGGCCAGGATGCCGTTGGCCCCCGGCCGGTTCTGCACCACGACAGGCTGGCCCAGCTCCTGCGCCGCGCAATCGGCCCAGACCCGGGTCATGGCGTCCGACCCGCTTCCCGGCGGCTGTTGGGCGATCAGCTGGATGGGCTTGGTGGGATAGGCGGGCGCCTGTGCGCTGGCCACAGCGGCAACGAAGAGCGAGCCGAGGCCCGCCAGGGCGGCAAGCCGCCGGCAGATGGAAATCTTCATGGTGTCTCCTGAGGTCTTGTGGGGAAGCGGGGAAGGCAGCGGGCCTCTGGGGCCGAAGGGTCAACCGGGGGACGTGCGGCGGCGGGCAGGCCTGGCCCTGCGCGAGGGTGCCTCGACGGCCGGAGCCGCGCACCGCGCCGCGATCAGTTCTGCCAGCAACGCGAGCTGGGCCGAGGCGGAGGCAGAAGGCGGCGTGCGGCCGTGGCCCTCGAAGAGCTGCAGCAGGCCCAGCCCGCGCAGCGTCGAGAGCACGAGGCCCAGCACCGCCTCGCGGTCAGGCTGCGCCGCCAGTTCCGGGAAGGTGGCGAAGAAGCCCTGCGACAGCTGCGCATCGAGCGCATCGCGCTGCCGGGCAATGTGGTCCAGCACCTCGGCCTGGCCACGCGAGCCCAGGTAGATGTTCCAGGCCACCAGGAAGCGCGGCTGGGCATAGACCAACGCATAGAGCGTCTGAAGGAAACGCGCGGCTCGCTCCTGCGTGCCCAGTGCGGCGGACGGCCAGAACTCGCCGGCGTCGATGTGGCTGCGCAGCAGCTCGTCGAGCACCTGCATCATCAGCACGGCCTTGGACTCGAAGTGGTGCTGCACGGCGCCCGACGTCAGCCCCGCGCTGCGGGCCAGCGCGTGGATGGACATCTGCCCGAAGCCTTGCTGCCCGATCAGGTCGATGGCCGTGCTGATGAGGTGCTGGCGCGTCTGCGCGCTGCGCTCGGCATGGGAGCGGCGGCCTGGGCGTGAGGATGCGGTCATGGGAGCGCCTTCGGATGGGTCAGTCGCACAAACGCCGCGGAGGTCGGCCACGCGGCTGGCCTGCATTCACATTTTGCATTTCGAGCGTAATGTATTTGCGCGCCGAGGAGCCGCACCTTGGGGTATGCCCGCGTGCCCCGGGCCGGCACGCACGAGCGCCCTTGCCTTCAGCGTTGCTTCGACGCCCTTTCCGCAGCCGCAGCAGCGTCCGGCCAGTGGGCGGCCAGATGGTCGATGAAGGACGCGATCCGCGCCGTGAGCGGTGTGTTGCGGTAGTACACCGCCTGCACGGCCTGTCGCACGTCGCGCGTTTGCCGCGGCAGCACCGGCACCAGCCGGCCTTCCGCAACGTCGCGGGCAGTGAGGAAGTCGGCCAGGCTGGCGATGCCCGCGCCTTCCAGCGCCAGTTGCCGGAGCGTCTCGCCGCTGGAGGCGGCCAGCGCGGGCTCGATGCGCAGCGGGTGACCTTCGGCATCGGCGACCGGCCATTCGTTGAGGCTGCTGGGCGTCGTGAAGCCCAGCAGCGTGTGCCGCGCCAGGTCGGCCACCCGGCGCGGCGTGCCGGCCGCGGCCAGGTAGTCCGGCGACGCCAGCAGCCGAAGCGCGCTGCTGCCCAGCGGCCGCGCATGCAGCGTGGAGTCGCGCAGGCGGCCGATGCGGATGGCGACATCCACGCGGTGCTCCAGCAGGTCGATCAGGCCGTCGTGGCTGTGAAGCTCCAGCGTCACGTCCGGATAGCGCGCGCGGTAGCCGCCGACCAGCGGCACCACCACATGCAGCATGAAGGGCGAGGCAGCATCCACCCGCAGCCGGCCGGCGGGGCGCTCGCGGCGAGCGGCCATGTCCTCCTCCGCGGCGTCGACGCTGGCCAGGATGGCGCGTGCCCGCGCCAGGAAGGCAGCGCCCTCCTCCGTCAGTTCGAGCCGCCGCGTGGTGCGGCGCATCAGCGTCGTGCCCAGCTTCTGCTCCAGCCGCGCCAGGGTGCGGCTGATGGCCGAGACGGTCATGCCGAGCTGATCGGCCGCCCGCGACAGCGCGCCGGTGTCGACCACGGCAACCAGGGTCTGCATCTCGTCCAGCGTCGTCTTCATTCTTGATTCCAGATCAAAAGTGTTTGGTTTATAGACGGGTTTTTCGCAAGAGCGTGTCGCAGGAGACTGGCGGCCTTCCAACCTGTTCGACTGCTTGTGCGGCCCCGGCCGCGAGGTGCCTTCCATGCCCATTGCCCTGTTCGCGCTGACGCTCAGCGCCTTCGCCATCGGCACGACCGAGTTCGTGATCGTCGGCCTCATCCCCACCATCGCCGCCGACCTCGGCGTCACGCTGCCCTCGGCCGGGCTGCTGGTGAGCCTCTATGCCCTGGGCGTCGCCCTCGGCGCGCCGCTGCTCACCGCGCTGACCGGCCGGCTGCCGCGCAAGGCGCTGCTGCTGGGGCTGATGCTGCTGTTCACGCTCGGCAACCTGGTGGCCTGGCGCGCGCCGGGCTACGAGTCGCTGATCGTGGCGCGCGTGCTCACCGGCCTGGCGCACGGGGTGTTCTTCTCCATCGGCTCGATCATCGCGGCCAGCGTGGTGCCGAAGGAGAAGGCGGCCAGTGCCATCGCCATCATGTTCACTGGTCTCACCGTGGCCCTGGTCACCGGCGTACCGCTGGGCACGCTGATCGGCCAGCACCTGGGCTGGCGCGCCACCTTTCTGGCCGTGGCCGGCCTGGGCCTGGTGGCGGTGCTGGGCAGTGCCGTCTTCGTGCCGCGCAACGTGCCGCACAGCCCGCCGGCCGCCCTGCGCGAGCAACTGGCCGTGCTGGCCCAGCCGCGGCTGCTGCTGGTCTATGCGATGACGGCGGTGGGCTACGGCGGCTCCTTTATCGCCTTCACCTTCCTGGCGCCGCTGCTGCAGCAGGTGACGGGCTTCTCGGCCACTGCCGTGAGCGGCGTGATGCTGGCCTATGGCCTCTCGGTGGCGGTGGGCAACCTCTGGGGCGGCCGGCTGGCCGACCGGCTGGGGCCGGTGCCGGCGCTGCAACGCATCTTCCTGGGCCTGGCGGCGGTGCTGGGCGTGCTGAGCCTGACGGCGCCGCATCCCGTGCCGATGGTGATCACGGTGCTGGCCTGGGGCGCGGTCGCCTTCGGCAATGTGCCGGGCCTGCAGGTGTACGTGGTGCAGCAGGCGCAGCGCTTCAGCCCCAAGGGCGCGGACGTGGCCTCGGGCCTGAACATCGCGGCCTTCAACCTGGGCATCGCGGGCGGCGCCGGACTGGGCGGCCTGATCGTCGAGCGCCTGGGCCTGGTGCACACCGGCTGGATCGGCGCGCTGGTGGTGCTGGGCGCCTGGGCCCTCACCACCTGGGCCGGCCGCCTGGACCGCCGCGACGCGCAAGGCCGCGCCAACGCCCGCAAGACGGGCGACGAGTGCGTCGCCTGCTGACGGACAGCGCCGTCGTCGGCCGCCAGCCGCGCGTTGCGGCGGCGGCTAGGCTTCATCCAACCCTTCACACCTGTCACGAGGACATCCCATCATGAGCATCCCCGCCCCAATTCCCGCCTTCGGCCTGGGCACCTTCCGCCTCAAGGGCCAGACCGTCATCGATTCCGTGCGCAATGCGCTCGACGTGGGTTATCGCGCCATCGACACCGCGCAGATCTACGGCAACGAGGCCGAGATCGGCCAGGCCATCGCCGAATCGGGCGTGCCGCGCCCGCAGCTCTTCCTGACCACCAAGATCTGGGTCGACAAGCTGGCCGCCGACGCGCTGATCCCCAGCCTGAAGGAGAGCCTGCAGAAACTGCGCACCGAGCAGGTCGACCTGACGCTGATCCACTGGCCCTCGCCCGGCCGCGCGGTGCCGCTGCGCGAGACGCTGGAGGCACTGGCCGAAGCGCAGAACCAGGGCCTGACGGCGCAGTTCGGCGTTTCCAACTTCACCATCGCGCTGCTGCAGCAGGCCATCGAGCTGGCCGGCAAGGGCGCCATCGCCACCAACCAGGTGGAGATCAGCCCCTACCTGCAGAACCGCAAGCTGGTCAACTACGCGCGCATGCAGGGCGTGCACCTCACGTCGTACATGACGCTGGCCTATGGCAAGGTGCTGCAGGAGCCAGCGCTGGCGGAGATCGCGCAGCGCCACGGCGCCACGCCCGCCCAGGTGGTACTGGCCTGGGCGCTGGCGCAGGGTTTCTCGGTCATTCCGTCCTCCACCAAGCGCGAGAACCTGGCGTCCAACCTCGAGGCGAAGGAGCTGAAGCTCACGTCGGAAGACGTGGCCGCCATCGCCGCGCTGGAGCGCAACGAGCGTCTCGCCAACCCGGAGAACCTGGCACCGGCCTGGGATTGAGCCTGCGCCCTCGGCGCGGCTATGCTGCCCCTCCCCATGGACCTGCGCAGCCTCCGCTACTTCATCGCCGTGCTCGAAGCGGGCAGCCTGTCGCGCGCGGCGGCCACGCTCTACATCGCGCAGCCGGCGCTGACGGCGCAGATCAAGAAGCTGGAGGCCGAGCTCGACACGCAGTTGCTGGAGCGCTCGCATGCCGGTGTGACGCCCACCTCCGCGGGCCTGCAGCTCTACGAAGATGCGCGCCGCCTGCTGTCGGACGCCGACGCCATGCGCGACCGCATCCGCCAGTTGCCGCAGGGGCCGGAAGGCTCGGTGACCATCGCCCTGCCCTTCCTGCTGGCCTCGCTGCTGATGGGCCCGGTGCTGATGGCCCTGCGCGAGACGGCGCCGCGGGTGCGGGTCTTCGTGCTCGACGACCTGAGCCTGATGGTGAAGAAAGCCATGCTGGACCGGCGCGCAGACCTGGGCATCCTGGTCGACACGCCCGCGGTCGAGGGCCTGGATTGCCGGCCGCTGGCCCGCGAGGCGATGTTCGTCTGCGGCCAGGATGCCAGTGGCGATGTGCGGGCGCTGCTGCAGCCCGCTCCGTTCGAGAGCCGGCGCAAGGCCGGCACGCCACCCACCCGCCCCACGCTGGACTTCGACCATGCGGCCCGCCTGCCGCTGGTGCTGCAGTCGCGCCGCTTCTCGATCCGCCGCAGCGTGGAAGAAGCCGCCGCCGCCCGCGGCACCGCGCTGCACATCGCCCATGAGCATGACTCCGCGCGCGTGATCCGCTCGCTCTACCTGCATGGCGCGGGCTTCACCTTCACGCCGGCCTGCGCACTGCACGACGCGCCGCCCGCCCGCGCCGACTGGGTAGTGGCCCGCGTGGTGCAGCCCGAGCTGGTGCGCACCTACAGCCTGGCCCTGCCTGCGGGCCGCGTCCTCGACGCGGCCGCGCAGGCGGTGATGGACGCCCTGCTGCTGCAGGCGCGGCGTCTGATCGACGACGGTGCATGGGAAGCCGAATGGCTGCAGCGCGCGAAGCCCTGAGCGCCTGAACGCGGGCCGCCCGCGCTGCGCCGGCCCCGCCGTGTGCCCCGTCGGAGGCCATCACTTGCATTGATGCCCCGGCATCAGCAAACGGTATTTCCGCGATGACCGGCCTTCTGGAACAGTGACCCAAAGCGCCGCAGGACAGGCAGTCCTGGCGGCAGCCGGTCGAGATTCCAGGAGACAGCCATCAACAACGCCAGCCCTTGCCCGCCCGCCGTCCGTCCGGTGACGAACGTGGCCACCCTCGTCGCCCGCAGTGCCCGGGCCCATGCGCGGCAGATCGCCGTGCGCAGCGCCAGCCGCAGCCTCAGCTATGCCGAGCTGGAACAGCGCGCCAGCCGCCTGGCCAATGCGCTGCTCGGCCTGGGCCTGGTGCGCGGCGACCGCGTCGGCATCTACCTGCCCAACTGTCCGGAGATCGTCGAGCTGGAGCTGGCCTGCTACAAGGCCGCGCTGGTCAAGGCGCCCTTCAACGCCCGTCTGTCGCCGGCCGAGGTCGGCGAAGTGGCGGCCAACAGCGAGGCCACGCTCATCGTCACCACCACCGAGCGGGCCGAGGCCATCCGCCCGCATCTGCGCGGCACGCCGCGGCTGGTGCTGCTCGACGCGCCCGGCGACGAAGGCTACGAAGGCCTGCTGGCGCGTGCCAGCGACCGCTTCGACGCCGTGCCCGTGCATGCCGACGAGCTGGCCGTGCTGCACTACACCTCGGGCAGCTCGGGCGTGCTCAAGGCTGCGATGCAGACCTTCGGCAACCGGCTGGCGCAGCTGCGCAAGTTCCTCATCCGCAGCGAGGGCATGCGCAGCGGCCATTCGCTGGGGCTGGTGGGGCCGATCACGCATGCCTCGGGCATGCAGATCGTGCCCGCGCTGTGCAGCGGCGTGCAGATCCGCATCTTCAACGGCTTCGAGCCGGGCCGCTTCCTGGCCGACATGAAGGCCGAGCGCATCACCCACACCTTCATGGTGCCGACCATGATCAACATGCTGCTGGCCGAGCTGGAGGGCCAGTACCGCCCGTTGCCCGACCTGCAACGGCTGGGTTACGGCGCGGCGCCCATGGCCCCGGCGCGCATCCTGCGGGCCATGGACGTCTTCGGCCCGGTGCTGTCGCAAGGCTATGGCGCCGGCGAGACCACGTCGGGCGTGTGCGCCCTCAGCACCGAGGACCACCTGCATGCCCGCGCCGCGCGGCCCGAGCGCCTGGCCTCCTGCGGACGTCCCTTCCTGGAGTGCGACGTGCAGATCCTGGACGACGCGGGCGAGCCGGTGGCCACGGGCGAAATCGGCGAGATCGTGGTCGGCGGCGACGACATCTTCGCCGGCTACTGGCGCGCACCCGAGCTGACGGCCGAGGTGCTCAAGAACGGCCGCTACCACACGGGCGACCTCGCCCGCATGGACGAGGACGGCTTCGTCTACATCGTGGACCGCAAGAAGGACATGGTCATCAGCGGCGGCTTCAACGTCTATCCCTCCGAGGTCGAGGCCGTGCTCTACCAGCACGAGGCGGTGCAGGACGCCTGCGTCTTCGCCATCCCCGACGACAAGTGGGGCGAGGCAGTGGCGGCGCATGTGGTGCTCAAGCCGGGCCGCCCGGCGGACGCGGCGCTGATCGACGCCTTCTGCAGCGCACAGCTGGCCGGCTTCAAGCGCCCACGGCACATCGAGTTCGTGGCTGCGCTGCCGCGCAACCCCAATGGCAAGGTCATGCGCCGCGCGGTGCAGGCGCCGTACTGGCAGGGCCAGTCGCGGATGGTCAATTGAGGAGGGCCGACACCATGACGAACGCCACCCTGTCCGCCCCGCTGTTCCGCGGCCCCTTCGAGGGCAGCGAACGCGCCGCCGAGCTGATCGCGCGCATCCAGGAATTCCTGCACGGTGAGCTGGCCGAGCTGGCCCGCGACCACCAGCTCGACCATGAGCACAGCCCCGACCGCGCCCTGCTGCGCCAGGTCTGGCACCGCTCGCACGCACTGGGCTTCTATGGCCTCACGCTGCCCGAGCAGCTGGGCGGCCTGGGCCTGTCGGTGCTGGACCACGTGCTGGTCAAGGAAGCCATCTATGCAACCGGCTCGCCCTTCGCACCGCACGTGCTGGGCGAGCTGAGCGGCCCGCCGCGCGTGGGCGCGCTGGTGCGCCATGCGACGCCGCAGCAGATGGCCCAGTTCATCCTGCCCGTGGCACAGGCCGAGATGGCGATCTGCTTCGCGCTCACCGAAGCCGAGGCCGGCTCCGATGCGGGTGCGGTGCAGACCCGTGCCGTGCGCGATGGCGACGACTACGTCCTCACCGGCCGCAAGCGCTTCATCTCCGGCTCGCCCTTCGCGGATGCAGCGGTGCTGATGGCATCGACCGCGCCGGAAGGCAGCGCGCAGCGCGAGGTGACCGCCTTCTTCGTCGATCTGCGAGCCCCCGGCGTGCGCGTCGAATGCAACTACAAGACCATGGCCGGCCAGAGCAGCACCGGCGACATCGTGCTCGAAGGCTGCCGTGTCCCGGCTGCCCAGCGCATCGGCGAGCCCGGCCGGGGCCTGGCCCTTGCGCTGGGCCGCATCACCGTCAACCGCCTGCTGCATTGCCCCGCGATGGTGGGCCTGGCCCAGGTGGCGCTGCGCGATGCGCGGGACTACGCGATGCAGCGCAAACAGTTCGGCCGCGCCATCGCGCAGTTCCAGGCCATCCAGCACATGCTGGCCGAGGCCGCGACCGAGCTGGCCGCGGCACGTGCGCTGATGATCGCCACCGCCCGTCAGCTCGATGCCGGCGGCGATGCGCGGGCCGAGGCCTCCATGGCCAAGCTCTTCTGCTCGGAGACCGCCTTCCGCGTGGCCGACAAGGCGGTGCAGGTGCATGGCGGCGAAGGCATCGTGCAGGGCCGGCGCGTGGAATTCCTGTTCCGCATGCTGCGCATGTACCGGGTGCTCACCGGCACCAGCGAGATCCAGAAGAACACCATCGCCAAGGAGCTGCTCGCGCCCGACACCGCCGCCTGACGCCCGGCACCCGGCCGGCGCTGTGGACGCCGGCCTTCGCAAGAATCACAAAAGGAGACAAGCAAGATGACCGACATGAACCGCCGCCGCCTGGTGGGCGCCGGCCTGGCCGCCGCCTTCGCGCCGCTGGCTGCACCGCTGGCGCGCGCCGCCGAGCCTTACCCCAATCGCCCCATCAAATGGGTGCTGCCCTACCTGGCCGGCACCGGCCCGGACAACACGGCGCGCATCCTGGCCGAGGCCGTCGGGCCGGCGCTGGGCCAGAGCGTGGTGATCGAGAACCGCGGCGGCGCGGGCGGCAACATCGGCGCCAAGCTGGTGGCGCGCGCGCCGGCCGATGGCTACACCTGGATCTACTCGGCCGCGCCCATGGCGGCCAATATGTTCATGTACAAGAGCCCGGGCTTCGACGCGCTCAAGGACTTCCGCCACATCATGCGGTTGACCAGCGCAGACGTGGTGCTGATCGTGAATGCCGATTCCGACATACGCAGCGTGGATGACCTCATGCGGCAGATCCGCGCCCGGCCCGGCAAGGTGGAGTACGCTTCGGGCGGCGTGGGCACGCCCTCGCATCTGGGCGTGGAGATGTTCCTGGACGCGATCAAGGGCCGCGCGCTGCACGTGCCCTACAAAGGCGCGTCGGAGCTGTGTACCGCGGTGCTCGGCAACCAGGTGGTGTTCGGTGCGCCCATCCTGGCCGTGGCCTATCCGCAGATCCAGGCCGGTCGCCTGCGCGCGCTGGCCGTGACCGGTCCGCGCCGCAATGCCGTGCTGCCGCAGGTGCCCACGCTGGCCGAGGCCGGCGTGCCGGGCGTCGAGCTGACCTCCTGGGGCGGCATCTCGGTGCCGGCCGGCACGCCCGATGCGGTGGTCGAGCGCATCCAGGCCGCCTTCGCCCAGGCGCTCAAGCAGCCGCGCGTCATCGCGCAGTTGCAGGAGCAAGGCGGTCAGGTGGACATCCAGGAAGGCAGCGCCTATGTCGATGGCTTCAAACGCGAGATGCGCTCGACGCAGGCCATGATGAAGAAGGTCGGCCTCGAACCCCTCTGAAGCAAGGAGCCCCTCTCTCCCTTCGTGGGAGAGAGAGTCAAGCCGTGCGGCTCAGAGCGACGGATCGATCAGCACCTTCGCGCCCGTGTTGCGCGCGCCATAGAAGGCGATGGCATCGGCACTCAGCGCGCCCGCCAGCGACACGGTCCGCGCGTAGCGGCTGGCAAAAGTGGTCTTGAGTTCGGCCGCCACGCGCGCGCGCAGCGCCTGCGCCGCCGGCTCGCCGATCTTCTGCAGGAAGGGAAAGAGCAGCCAGCCGCCCACGCCCCACGCCATGCCGAAGCTGCGGTGGATCTCGGTGGGCCGCGTGTCCAGGCCACCGTACAGGTAGACCTGCTTGTGCACCGACGAGCCGTAGCGGCTGTATTCGCTCGGGGTGCGGCGCGCGATGGATGCCTCCATGCACTGCAGGATCTGGCCCGCCAGCGTGCCGCCGCCCGTGGCGTCGAAGCCGATGGTCGCGCCGGTGGCCACCAATGCGTCGGTGAGCTGGGCCATGAAGTCGGGCGCACTGCTGTCGCACACATGCACCGCACCCTGCTCGCGCAGCAGCGCCGCCTGCTCGGGCTTGCGCACGATGTTCACCAAGCCGATGCCGTCCTTCAGGCAGATGCGGTTGAGCATCTGGCCCAGGTTGCTGGCGGCTGCCGTGTGCACGAGCGCCGTGTGCCCCTCTCGCTTCATGGTCTCGACCATGCCCAGCGAGGTGAGCGGGTTGACGAAGCAGGACGCGCCATCCGCCGCCGTCGCATCCTCGGGCAGCACCAGGCATTGGGTTGCCGGCATGGTGCGGTACTGCGCATACATGGCGCCCCCGATCAGGGCCACGGTGCGGCCCAGCAGCGCCTGCGCGGCCGGTGACGAGCCGGCGGCCACCACCAGGCCGGCGCCTTCGTTGCCCACCGGCAGGCTCTGGCCCACGCGGGCGGCCATGGCGGGTCGGGCGCGTTCGGGGATATGGGCCGTCGCCACCGGGCGCTCCGCAGTGCCTGAGACCTGCACCGTCGACAGATCGGCAGCGCCGAGCAGCAGGCCGATGTCGGAAGGATTGATGGGTGTCGCCTGCAGGCGGACCAGCACCTCGTCGGGGCCGGGCTGCGGCACAGGCACGTCCTCCAGGCTGATCTGAAGCGTGCCATCGGCCTGGACGAGCGAGCGCAATTGCAGGGCGCTGGCGGGGATCGGGGCGGTCATGCGGGGGTCTCCTCAAGGACATGGGTCACCGCACCCGGCCGGCGAATCCGGTCGCGGCGCGGGCGGCGGGCCATTGTGGCGGCCCCTGCACGTTCGCGCTGTCGCCAAATGAAAAGGGGCCCGCAGGCCCCTTCCGTTGTTTCATGTCGAGATGGCTCAGGCCGTCTCGTGCGCTGCAGGCAGCGCTCCGGCAGCGCCCCGCTGCTTCTTCGTCTTGATGAAGAAGCCGACGGTCTGCCACACGATGAACACGCCGATCAGCGACAGCAGGGAACCGCTGATGGGCCGGTCGAAGAAGATGCCGAAGCTGCCGCGGCTCAGCAGCAGCGTGCGGCGGAAGTTCTCTTCCAGCATCGGGCCCAGGATGAAGCCCAGCATCAGCGGCGCGGCGTCCAGGTCGAACTTCATGAACAGGAAGCCCAGCAGGCCGAAGGCGGCGGTGATGTACAGGTCTTCCAGGTTGTTGTTGACGCTGTACGTGCCGATGCAACAGAAGAAAAGGATGCCCGGGAAGAGCACGGCATACGGGATCTTGAACACCGACAGCCAGTAGCGCACCAGCGGCACGTTCAGGATGATCAGGAAGCAGTTGCCGACCCACATCGAGGCGACCAGGCCCCAGAACAGTTCCGGGTGACCGGCGATCATGTTCGGGCCGGGCTGGATGCCCTTGATGATGAAGGCGGCCATCATCAGCGCCATCACTGCGTTCTCGGGGATGCCGATGGACATCAGCGGGATGAAGCTGGTGCGGGCGGCGGCTTCGTCGGCAGCGGCCTGACCGGCCACGCCTTCGATACAGCCGGTGCCGATCTCGTGCTTGTACTTGCTGACCTTCTTGTCGATGGCGTAGGCCGCGAACTGGGCGATGGCCGGGCCGCCGCCGGGCAGGATGCCCAGGAAGGAACCGATCACGGAGCCGCGCAGTGCGCTGGGGATGATCCGCTTGAACTCTTCCCAGGTGGGCATCAGGTGGATCTTGCCGTTGAAGGGCGAGCGCTCTTCACCGCTGTCGAGGTTCTTCGTGATCTCGGCGATGCCGAAGCAGCCCAGCGCGATGCTGACCAGGCCCACGCCGTCGGCGAGGAAGGGCAGGTCCATGGTGTAGCGCTGAACGCCGCTGTTCACGTCGGTGCCGATCTGGCCGAGCAGCACGCCGATCAGGCACATGGCCAGGCCGTTGAGCAGGCTGCCGGTGGTCACGAAGCTCACGCAGACGAAGCCCACCATCATCAGCGCGCAGTAGTCGGCGGGGCCGAACAGGAAGGCCACCTCGCCCAGCTTGGGCGCCAGGAAGGTCAGCACGATGATGGCCACCGTGCCGCCGATGAAGCTGGAGAAGCCGGCCGTGAACAGCGCCAGACCCGTCTTGCCCTTGAGCGTCATCGCGTAGCCGTCGATACAGGCCACGATCGAACTCGCATGCGGGATCTTCATGGTGATCGCCGACACGCTGTCGCCGTACTGCGCGCCGTAGTAGATGCCGGCCAGCATGATCAGCGCGCCGGTGGTGTCGATGGAGTACGTCAGCGGCAGCAGCAGGCTGATGGTGGCCAGCGGACCCAGGCCGGGCAGCAGGCCCACCAGGGTGCCGACCACGCAGCCGATGGCGCAGTACATCAGGTTGTGGATGGTCAGCGCGTGCTCGAAGCCGAACGCCAGGTTATGGAGAGCTTCCATGGTGTGCAGGCTCCGATCAGTAGAGGGGAAGGTTCAGGCCCAGCAGCTTCTGGAAGCCGAAGGCGAAACCCACGAGCACCACCGCCACCTTGACGTTGCGTACCCAGGAATACTTGCCGCTGGCCGCCAGCGACGCGATGAACACCATCACGACGATGCCGACGGTCATGTTCACGAAGGTGGACACGAGCGCGAAGGTGCACAGGCTGGCAAGGATGATGCCGATGTTCTTGAAGTTGACCGACATCGGGATCGGCTTGACGAAGCGCGAGCGGATCACGGTGATGATCCCGATGGCCAGCAGCATGCCGCTGACCATGGCCGGGAACAGGCCCGGGCCGGCGTGCGCGAAGCTGCCGATCTGGTAGTTGAAGGCCGGCACGCCGAACAGCAGTGCAAGCGCGATGAGGAACAAGCCTCGGTTGAGGTTGCGATCGTTCATAGGGGAAGGCGGAGCGTTGTCATAAGGTGTCGTGGATCGGTTCGTGCCTCTCGCGTCGGGGGTCCGGCGGGTGCCCGATGTCTCCTTTACAGCCGAGGCTGCGGGGGCGGGGGTGATGCTCCGGCTGCCACACTGATCGGAATCTGACCGCATGCAGAGGGGAATTACGTACCGGCGGCACATTGGGCGAAGAAGCCGTCACCTGAGCGACTTTTCCCTCGGGTTAACACCAAGAGACGGGTACGCAGATCCACGTATGGGCTCAACTTCGACACCTGCGCGGGCGGCGCGGATAGACGCGCAATTGCCATGAAAAAAGCCGCCCGGAGGCGGCTTCGAACGCGGCAGCGCGGCGCCTGCGCAGCCACTCAGGTGGCCGGCTGCACCAGGTCCGCGAGCGCCTGCGTGAAGTCCTCGTCGGTCGCCAGTCGCCGCATGGGCGGCAGCGCTGCAAGCAGGCGGCGCCCATATCCCATGGACACTAGGCGCGTGTCGCACACCACCAGCACACCGCGGTCGCTCTCGCGGCGGATCAGCCGGCCGGCGCCTTGCTTGAGGGCCACGGCCGCCTCCGGAATGGAGTAGTCGCCGAAACCGCTGCGGCCCTGCGCCTCCAGCCGGCGCGTGCGCGCCTCCACGAGCGGATCGCCCGGCGGCGGGAACGGGAGCTTGTCGATCACCACCAGCTGCAGCACGTCCCCGGGCGCGTCGAAGCCTTCCCAGAACGAGGCGGATGCCACCAGGACGCAGCCAGTCGCGCCGGCGTCGGCGCCGGCGCGGAAGCGCTCCATCAACACACGCTTGGGCCATTCGCCCTGCACCAGCACGTCGACATCGCTGCCCGCGGCCCGCAGCCGATCGCGCAGGCCGTCGCCGATGCTGCGCAGCGCACGCAGCGTGGTCGTGAGCACGAGGGTGCGGCCGCCCAGTTGCAGGGCGCCCTGGGCCGCCAGCGCGGCCACGGCATCCGGATGGCCCGCATCGGCCGGGCGTGGAAACTGCCGCGGCACATAGAGCGCCGCCTGCTGCGCATAGTCGAAGGGGCTCGCGACCCGCAGCACCTGCGCCTCGTCGAGCCCGCAGGGTTCGGTGAACCAGCGCAGTTTCGGGTCGTCGCCCAGCGTCGCCGAGGTGAAGATCCATGCGCGGCTGCGCGCCACGGCCCCGCCGCCCTCCTCCTGCGGCGGCGGTGCGGGACGGTCGGACTTGAGAACGCGCTTGCGTACCGCGTCGGCGATGTCCAGCGGCGATTGCACGAGGCGCAGTTGGGTGCCGATGTCGACCCAGCGCACGGCGTCCGGCGGACACGGTTCGGCCAGCAGGCTCGTCCGTTCGACCAGCAGGCCCGCGCGCTCCGCCAGTCGCACGAAGTCGGGCGAAAGCTCGCTCACCGTGTCCAGCGCGACGGCGGCGTCCTCGGCGGCGCGGCGCAGGGTGTCCAGGCCGCCCTGCCACTGGGTGGCGCCGATGCCCTCGGGGGCGGCGCCGTTCCAGCGCAGTTTGGTACCGGGCCAGCCCTTGCCGGCCACCATGCGCAGTTCGCGGGCGGCGTGCTCCAGTTTGCCGGCCACGTCCTGCCAGTCCGCCAGGCCGCGTGCCTGTTGCAGCCCTGCGGCGAGCACGTCGCGCGCGAAGTCCAGCACCTGGCCCGTGCCGAGCTGCAGGCCCAGAAACTGCACGCCCGTTTCGTTGAGCTGGTGCGCCTCGTCGAAGATCACCACGCGTACGCTCGGCAGCAGCTCGGCCATGCCCGACTCGCGGACGGCCAGGTCGGCGAAGAAGAGGTGATGGTTGATCACCACCACGTCCGCGGCCAGCGCCTCACGGCGCGCCAGGTTGACGTGGCAGGCCTTGAACTGCGGGCATTGCTGACCCAGGCAGTTGTCGCGCGTGGAGGTCACCAGCGGAATGACCGGCGACCGCTCATCCAGGCCCGGAAGCTCGGCGAGGTCGCCAGTGCGCGTCGTCAGCGCCCAACGCTCGACCTTGGCCAGCGCATGGGCCACGCCGCGCTCCGCGCCCGCGTCGTGCCGGGCCTGTCCCATGCGATGCAGGCAGAGGTAGCTGCCCCGTCCCTTGAGCAGCGCCGTGCGCAGCGGCAGGTTCAACGCCTCCAACAGGCGCGGCAGGTCGCGGCCGAAGAGCTGATCCTGCAGCGCCTTGGTGGCGGTGGACAGCAGCACCCGCTCGCCGCTGAGCAGCGCCGGCACGAGGTACGAGAAGGTCTTGCCCACGCCCGTGCCCGCCTCGACCACCAGTTGCCCGCCTTCGGACACCGTGCGCGCGATGGCCACGGCCATGTGGGTCTGCCCTTCACGCACGCGGAAATGGTCGGCCGCATCGGCCAGCGCACCGCCCTCCGCGAAGACGTCTAGCACCTCATCTTCGAGTGCCATCTAGCCGGCCTCCCCCGTATGGTCGAGGCAGGGCGTCGCAGCCAGCCGACACGTGCCGTCAAGGGCAAAGAAACTGTGAATTGTGAGTAACGGTGTCACTGGATCGCTCGATAATAGGTGCCAGACAGCCACATAGCCTTCTCGTTGGCGCGCCGCGGCGCCGACCGCGCCAATGCCTCAAACCGGTTTCCGATTGTCCGCTGCCACAGGTCTCCACCAAGGAGACCGGCCCTACCAACAAGATCAGGTGGCCCTGATCGGACATCCGCAACGTCCGGGCTGCCTGTTGGCGGTGGTGGCTGACGGCATGGGCGGACGCAGCGGGGGTCGCAAGGCATCCGAGCAGGTGATCATGACGGCCCAGCAGCTGTTTGCGCGCTACTCGCCGGGCAATGACGAGCCGGGACGCCTGCTGCGCCAGCTGGTGGACGAAGCCCATACCGTGATCCGGCTGACGGCACTGTCGAGCGAGCAGGAGCCGCACAGCACGGTGGCCGCCTTCCTGCTCGACCCCGATGGACGGGGCGCGTGGATCCATGCCGGCGATTCGCGCATCTACCTCTTCCGCCGCGGCCGGATGGTGCGCCGCACACGTGACCATTCCTATGTCGAGGTGCTGGTGCAACGCGGCGAGCTGGATGAGGAGGAGGCCCTGCGGCACCCCAAGGCCAACATCCTCGTGGGGTGCCTGGGGATGCAGTCCACCCTGCCCCCGATGGACCTCCAGCCCATCGACGGCGTGCAGCCCGGTGACGCGTTGATGGCCTGCTCGGATGGGCTCTGGCACTACTTCACCGCCGAAGAGTTCGGTGCCGTCATCGCGCGCTACCCCGCCCGGGCCGCGGCCGAGATGCTGATCAACGAAGCGCGACGCCGGTCCGGCGGTGCCGGCGACAACCTGTCGCTGATCCTGGTGAAGGTGGATGAACTGCCGGCCAAGGCGCCCACACCCCCGGCCACGCCGCTCGACGCCTTCCTGAACAGCACGCCCCAGCGCTGAAGGCCCTGCCACGCGCTTGCGGCTTTGGACCCGCCGCTGCCCACCGCGGCGTGCGAGAGCGCGGTCAAAGGCGTCCGCGCGGCTGGGCCGGTACGGCTCAGGGCTTGGCAGACGGATCCGGCAGCGGCGCAGCGGGCGGCTTGGCGCGCTGGGCATCGCGGCGCTGCGCATCTGCGCGCCGCTGCTCGGCATCGGCCTGGCGCCGGTCGTAGCGCTCGCGTTCCGCGGCGTCCTGGCTGCGACGCTGGGCGCGTTCGGCGGCCTTCTGCGCCTGCGCCCTCTGGCGATCCTCGAACTGCTGACGACGCTGCGGCGCCTGTGCGGCCGTGGCGGCGCGGCTGGCCGCATGGTCGGCGCTGCGCTGCTCGCGGTCCTGCTGGGCCTGGCGGTTGCGTTCCCGCTCCTGCGGCAGGTCGCGCGCCGGCGGTGCGGCCTGCTTGTCCTGGATGCGGCGCAGCGCCTCCTCGCCGCGCTGACGGCGCTCGGCGTCGTTGACTGCGGCCTCCCGGCGCTTGAGCGAGTCCAGCGTCTCGCGGTGCAGGCGGCTCTCACCGGTCAGGCAATCCTCCACCGCGAAGCGCTGGTAGCACTGCGCCCGGCTGGCCGAGTAGCGCAGCTCTTCCGCCTTGCGCTCGACGCCGATGCGCTCGCGTTCATCGGAACCCTGCGCGGTGCCGGACGCAGCCGTGGGCGCTGGCGACTGGGCGAGCACAGCGCACGCAGGCATGGCAGCCAGCGTCAGCGCAGCAAGGCGAAGGCAAAAGCTCATGTGAGGCGGGTGTCCACTGTGCGGCGCTCGAGCGCCAGGAACTCGGCCGACTGCATTTCGTTCAGCCGCGAGACGGTGCGTGGAAACTCGTGCGCCAGCGGCCCTTCGGTGTAGAGCTGCTCCGGCGGCACCGCGGCCGAGAGCACGAGCTTCACCCGTCGATCGTAAAACACGTCCACCAGCCAGGTGAAACGCCGCGCCTCCGAGGCCATGCGCACGGGCATCTCGGGCACGTCGGACAGCAGCACGGTGTGGAACTGGCTCGCGATCTCGAGGTAGTCGTTCATCGAGCGCGGCCCGCCGCACAGCGTGCGGAAGTCGAACCACACCACCCCACCTGCGCGGCGGCGGGCGCGGATCTCGCGCTGCTCGATGTTGAGCACCGGGTTGTCGTCGCCCTTCTCCGCCAGCTTGTCGAAGATCTTGCGCAGTTCCTTCTCGGAGCCGCTGTCGTTGGGCGTGATGTACAGGCGAACCTGCTCCAGCGTGCGGCGCCGGTAGTCGGTGCCGTTGTCCACGTTGATGACCTCGAGCCTGGCGTTCAGCAGGTCGATCGCCGGCAGGATGCGGTCGCGGTGCAGCCCGTCCGGATACAGGTCGTCGGGCTTGAAATTGGAGGTGGTCACGAAGCCCACCCCGTTGTCGAACATAGCCACCAGGAGGCGATGCAGGATCATCGCGTCGGTGATGTCGGCGACGTGGAATTCGTCGAAGCAGATCAGCTTGAAGCGCTTGGCGATGCGCTTGCCGAGCTCGTCGAGCGGGTTCTGGATGCCCTGCAGGTCGGCCAGTTCGCGGTGCACCTCGCGCATGAACTCATGGAAGTGCAGGCGCGTCTTGCGGTTGATGGGCACCGCATTGAAGAAGCATTCCATCAGGAAGCTTTTGCCGCGCCCGACGCCGCCGTACATGTAGACACCGCGCGGCACGGCCGGGCGGTGGATCAGCTTCTTGAAGGCGTTGGAACGCTGGGCCTTGTACTCGGCCCACTCGCGGGCGCAGCGGTCCAGCGCGTCGACCGCGCGCAGCTGCGCGGGATCGGCGGTGTAGCCGCGGCCCTTGAGTTCGGCCTCGTAGGCCTCCTTGACGGATGGGAGGGCCAACTCAGAAGTTCAGCGTGCGCTTGTCGACGGCCAGCGCGGCTTCCTTGGTCGCTTCGGACAGCGACGGATGCGCGTGGCAGATGCGGGCGATGTCCTCGGCCGAGGCCTTGAACTCCATCGCGACGACGGCTTCGGAGATCAGCTCGCTGGCCATCGGGCCCACGATGTGCACGCCCAGGATCTCGTCGGTCGTGGCATCGGCGAGGAACTTGACCATGCCCGTGGTGTCGCCCAGCGCGCGTGCGCGACCGTTGGCCAGGAACGGGAAGGTGCCAGCCTTGTACTTCACGCCGTCGGCCTTGAGCTGCTGCTCGGTGCGGCCGACCCAGGCGATCTCAGGGCTGGTGTAGATCACCCAGGGGATGGTGTTGAAGTTGACGTGTCCATGCTGGCCGGCGATGCGCTCGGCCACGGCCACGCCCTCTTCTTCCGCCTTGTGCGCCAGCATCGGGCCGCGCACCACGTCGCCCACGGCCCACACGTTATGCAGGCTGGTCTTGCACTCGTCGTCCACGACGATGGCACCGCGGTCGTCCAGCTTCAGGCCGACGGCCTCGGCATTCAGGCCGATGGTGTTGGGCACGCGGCCGATGGAGACGATCAGCTTGTCGGCTTCCAGCTTCTTGGCTTCGCCCTTGGCGTCGGTGTAGTCGATGGTGACGCCGGCCTGGGTCTTGGCGACCTCGCCCACCTTCACGCCCAGCTCGACCTTCAGGCCCTGCTTGTCGAAGGCTTTCTTGGCTTCCTTGGCGATCTGCTCGTCCACGGCGCCCAGGAAGGTCGGCAAACCTTCGAGGATGGTGACGTCCGCACCCAGGCGGCGCCACACCGAACCCATTTCCAGACCGATCACGCCGGAGCCGATCAGGGCCAGCTTCTTGGGCACGGCACCGACGCGCAACGCGCCGTCGTTGGACAGCACGGTCTCTTCGTCGAAGGGCACGCCCGGCAGCTGGCGGGCATTGGAGCCCGTGGCCAGGATGATGTGCTTGCCGACCAGGGTTTCTTCAGCGGCGCCGGCAACCTTGATCTCGTAACCGCCTTCGGCTGCCTTCACGAAGGAGCCGCGGCCGTGGAAAAAGCTGACCTTGTTCTTCTTGAACAGGTACAGGATGCCGTCGTTGTTCTGCTTCACCACGCCGTCCTTGCGGGCCAGCATCTTGGCCACGTCCATCTTGACGTCGGTGGCGGTGATGCCGTGCTCGGCGAAATGCTTGTTGGCGTGCTCGAAATGCTCGGACGACTGCAGCAGCGCCTTGGAGGGGATGCAGCCCACGTTGGTGCAGGTGCCGCCCGGTGCCGGGCCGCCCTTGCCGTTCTTCCACTCGTCGATACAAGCGGTGTTGAAGCCCAGCTGGGCCGCGCGGATGGCAGCGATGTAGCCGCCGGGGCCACCGCCGATGACGATGACGTCGAATTGCTTGGACATGATTTTTTGCTTGAGTCGGCTCACCACGAGGCTGGCATGCAAAGGCAAGCGCAGCGAAGCCCGTTCACGTGCACCCGCGGAACCGGCTTTGCCGGGCCGCCGGGTGCGCCCCTCAAGGGGGGATTCCGCTACACGCAGTGAGCAAGAAACGGGGGTGGATCAAATATCGAACAGCAGGCGCGAGGGATCTTCCAGCGCTTCCTTCATCGCGACCAAGCCCAGCACGGCTTCGCGGCCGTCGATGATGCGGTGGTCGTAGCTCATCGCCAGGTAGTTCATCGGACGCACCACGATCTGGCCGTTCTCGACCACGGCACGGTCCTTGGTGGCGTGCACGCCGAGGATGGCCGACTGGGGCGGGTTGATGATGGGCGTCGACAGCATGGAGCCGAAGGTGCCACCGTTGGAGATCGAAAAGGTGCCGCCGGTCATGTCGTCGATCGACAGCTTGCCTTCCTGGGCCTTCTTGCCGAACTCGGCGATCTTCTTCTCGATGTCGGCAAAGCTCATCTGGTCGGCGTTGCGCAGGATCGGCACCACCAGACCGCGCGGCGAGCCGACGGCGATGCCGATGTCGAAGTAGCCGTGATAGATGATGTCGTTGCCGTCGACCGAGGCGTTGAGCACCGGGTACTTCTTGAGGGCGTGCACGGCCGCCTTGACGAAGAAGCTCATGAAGCCCAGCTTGGTGCCGTGCTCCTTGGTGAAGGCGTCCTGGAACTTCTTGCGCAGGTCCATCACCGGGGCCATGTTCACCTCGTTGAAGGTGGTCAGGATGGCGTTGGTGGACTGCGACTGCAGCAGGCGCTCGGCGATGCGGGCGCGCAGGCGGCTCATCGGCACGCGCTCTTCGGGTCGGTCGCCCAGGTTGGCGGCGGTGGGCGCGGCGACCTGCGGCAGCGAGGTCTTGGGCGCGCCGGTCGGGATCTGCACGGCGGGTGCCTTGGCGGCGGTGGCGCCACCAGCGACGGCCGACAGCACGTCGCCCTTGGTCACGCGGCCGTCCTTGCCGGAGCCGGCGACGTCGCTGGTCTTCAGGCCGTTGTCGGCCAGCAGCTTGGCGGCGGCGGGCATGGCCACGTCGGACTTGGCACCACCGGTGGCGGCGGGCGCCGCGGCAGCAGGGGCCGATGCGGCGGGCGCAGCAGCGGCGGCAGCCGGTGCGGGGGCAGCGGCGCCGGCCTTGCCTTCGGTGTCGATCTTGGCGATCAACTGGTCGGCGACGACGGTGGCGCCATCGGCCTGGACGATCTCGGCCAGCACGCCGGACGCGGGCGCCGGCACTTCGAGCACGACCTTGTCGGTTTCGATCTCGATCAGGATTTCATCGGCCGTGACGGCTTCGCCGGCCTTCTTCTTCCACTGCAGCATCGTGGCTTCGGCCACGGACTCGGACAACTGGGGAACCTTGACTTCAACGATGGACATTTTTATGAACTCTGCTTATTCGAGGGAAACACGCCCGCGAACGACAAAAAAAATGGGGCGCGCAAGAACGGGAGGCCGGCGCAACGCGCCGGCCTCCGTGGCGGGGACTTACTTGGTCAGGACGAAGCCCTTGAGCTTGCCGAACGCGCCGTCGACCAGCGCCTTCTGCTGCTCCTGGTGCAGGTGGGCGTAACCCACGGCCGGCGACGCGGAGGCGGCGCGGCCGGAGTAGCCCAGCTTCTGGCCGTCGAGCATGTTCTCGTGGATGTAGTGCTGCACGAAGAACCAGGCACCCTGGTTCTGGGGCTCGTCCTGGCACCACACGATGTCTGCTGCATTGGGGTACTTCTTGACCTCGGCCGCGAAAGCCTTGTGCGGGAACGGGTACAGCTGCTCGACGCGGATGATGGCCACGTCGTCGGCGCCCTTCTCTTCGCGCTTCTTGGCCAGGTCGTAGTAGACCTTGCCCGAACAGGCGACGATGCGCTTGACCTTGTCGGCCTTGAGTTCCTTGACGTCGGGGATGACCGTCTGGAAGCCACCCTTGATGAACTCCGACACCGGCGAGGTCGCGTCCTTGTTACGCAGCAGCGACTTCGGGGTCATGATGACCAGCGGCTTGCGCAGGTTGCGCACCATCTGGCGACGCAGCAGGTGGAAGATCTGGCTGGCCGTCGTGGGCTGCACCACCTGGATGTTGGTGTCGGCCGACAGCTGCATGAAGCGCTCCAGACGGGCCGAACTGTGCTCGGGGCCCTGGCCTTCGTAGCCGTGCGGCAGCATCAGCGTCAGGCCATTCAGGCGGCCCCACTTCACTTCGCCAGAGGCGATGAACTGGTCGATCACCACCTGGGCGCCGTTGGCGAAGTCGCCGAACTGGGCTTCCCAGATCACCAGGGTGTTGGGATCGTTGGACGCATAGCCGTATTCGAAGCCCAGCACCGCCTCTTCGGACAGGATGGAGTCGATGACGACGAACGGGGCCTGGTTCTCGGCCACGTTCTGCAGCGGCACGTAGGTGCCCGTGTCCCACTTCTCGCGGTTCTGGTCGTGCAGCACCGAATGGCGGTGGGTGAAGGTGCCGCGGCCGCAGTCCTCGCCCGACAAGCGCACCGGATAGCCGCTGGCCACCAGCGAGGCGAAGGCCATGTGCTCGCCCATGCCCCAGTCGACGTTGACGTCACCGCGGCCCATGGCGGCGCGGTCGTCCAGCACCTTCTTGACCAGCGGATGCACCGTGAAGCCTTCCGGCACGGTGGTGATCTTCTCGGCCAGGCGCTTCCACTCGGCCAGCGGCAGCGCCGTTTCGGCGGCGTCGGTCCACTTCTTGTTGGCGAAGGCGCTCCAGTCGACCGCGTACTTGCGCTTGAAGTCGGTGAGCACCGGGTCGACGGTGTTCTTGCCGGCGTCGAAAGCGGCGCGCTGGGCCTTGACCATGTCGTCGCCGAGCGTGTCGCCCAGGCCCTGGGCCGCCAGCTTGTCCGCGTAGAGCTTGCGCGTGCCGGGGTGGGCGGCGATCTTCTTGTACATCAGCGGCTGGGTGAGCGAGGGAGTGTCCTGCTCGTTGTGGCCCAGCTTGCGGAAGCAGATGATGTCGACGACGACGTCCTTGTTGAACTCCTGGCGGTATTCCAGGGCCAGCTGCATGCACAGCACCACGGCTTCGGGATCGTCGCCATTCACGTGCAGCACGGGCGCCTCGATCATCTTGACGACGTCGGTGCAGTACAGCGTGGAGCGGCTGTCGCGCGGATCGGAAGTGGTGAAGCCGATTTGGTTGTTGATGACGATGTGGATCGTGCCGCCGGTGTAGTAGCCGCGGGTTTCGGCCAGGGCCAGCGTTTCCATGATGACGCCCTGGCCGGCGAAGGCCGCGTCACCGTGCACCAGCACGGGCAGCACCGAGGCGCCGCGCTTGTCGCCGCGACGGTCCATGCGGGCGCGCACCGAGCCTTCGACCACCGGGTTCACGATTTCCAGGTGCGAGGGGTTGAAGGCCAGGCTCAGGTGCATCGGGCCGCTGGGCGTGGTCACGTCCGAGCTGAAGCCCTGGTGGTACTTCACGTCGCCGCTGGGCAGGTCTTCAGGGGCGGTGTGGTCGAACTCGGCGAACAGGTCCTTGGGCGCCTTGCCCAGGGTGTTGACCAGCACGTTCAGGCGGCCGCGGTGGGCCATGCCGATCACGATCTCCTGCACGCCCTTGGCGCCGGAACCATTGACCAGCTCGTCCATGGCGACGATGAAGCTTTCGCCACCTTCGAGCGAGAAGCGCTTCTGGCCGACGTACTTGGTGTGCAGGAAGCGCTCCAGGCCTTCGGCAGCCGTCAGGCGCTCAAGCACGTGCTTCTTCTTCTCGGCGCTCAGCTTGGGGTTGGTGCGCGCGGCTTCGAGCTTCTGCTGCCACCAGCGCTTCTGCGCCTGGTCGGTCATGTACATGTACTCGACACCGATGGTGCCGCAGTACGTTTCGCGCAGCGCGTTCAGCAGGTCGCGCAGCGACATGGTTTCGCGGCCGAAGAAGGTGTTGCTGGTGTTGAAGACCGTCTCGAGGTCGGCGTCGGCGAAGCCGTAGAACGACGGCTCCAGCTCGGGGATGGCCGGGCGCTCGGCGCGCTGCAGCGGATCCAGGTTGGCCCAGCGGGCGCCAACGTTGCGGTAGGCGGCGATCAGCTGCTGGACGGCGGTGCGCTTGCGACCCAGTTCGGAGTCGGCGCCGCTGGCCTCGACGACGCGGGTGCCGCCCTGCTTGGCACGCTCGGCGAACGCATTGATGACAGGTTGATGCGCAACATCGCGGGAATCGCTTCCGTCCGACGCCGGCACGTGCTGGAGTGCATCAAAGTACGAGCGCCAGTTGTCGGGCACGCTGCCCGGATTGGCGAGATAGTTCTCGTACATTTCTTCGACATAGGGCGCATTGCCGCCGAAGAGGTAACTGTTGCCTTGGTAGGCGTTGTAGATGGACGCGGGGGAATCGCTCATGTTCCGCTGACCTCCGCTTCCCTTGGGGAAGCATTAGCTGGTTAAGAAAACCTTCCGCGACACGGCTGAACCGGATGGCGGATGCGACTGTGGCTGGGGAAGGGCCTGAGTACACCCAGGATTGTGCCACGTCGCACGCGCGCACTGCCGCGGTGATTCGAACGCACCATTGTGCGCCCCCAATCTGACAACAGCGGACGCGGCGAGTTCAGCCGATCAGGCGCTGGATGGCCTGCAGGCTGCTCGGGTCGTCGATCGTGGTGAGGTCGCCCGGATCGCGCCGTTCGCACACCGCCTGCAATGCGCGCCGCAGCAGCTTGCCGCTGCGCGTCTTGGGCAGCGCGGCAACCGAATACACGCGCGCTGGACGCGCGAGTGCGCCCAGGCTGTCGGCCACGGTCTTCATGACCTCACCCTCCAGTTTCAACGCGGCAGCGTCATCGCCCACGCCTGCCCGTGGCACCACGAAGGCGACCGCGACCTGGCCCTTGAGCGCATCGGCCACGCCCACGACCGCCACCTCGGCGACGGCTGGGTGCGCTGAAATGGCCTCCTCGATCTCGCGGGTGCCGAGTCGATGTCCGGCGACGTTGATCACGTCGTCGGTTCGGCCCAGGATATAGAAGTAGCCGTCGGCATCGCGGATGCCCCAGTCGAAAGTGGAATAGACCTCGATGCCTGGAATGCTTCGCCAATAGGTGTTGATGAATCGCTCGTCGTCTCGCCAGACGGTCTGCATGAAACCGGGCGGCGTCGGCGACTCGATCACGACCACGCCCTTCTGGCCCGGCGTCGTGAGGTCCTCGCCGGTGGATTCGTGCACCAGCTTGACCTTGAAGCCGTACATCGGCACGCCCGGGCTGCCGAATTTGGTGGGCTGCTTTTCCACGCCATGGGCCACGGTCAGGATCGGCCAGCCCGACTCGGTCTGCCAGTAGTTGTCGATGATCGGCACGCCCAGCCCCTCGCTGATCCAGCGGGCGGTCGGCTCGTCCAGCGGCTCGCCCGCCAGGAACAGCGCCCGCAGGCTGGAGACGTCGTGCTTGCGCAGCAGCGCAGGATCCTGCTTCTTCAGCACCCGCACCGCCGTGGGCGCCGAGAACATCACGTTCACCTTGTACTTCTCGACCAGCCGCCACCAGATGGCACCGTCCGGCTGGCCGTCCAGCCCCTGCGTGGGCACACCTTCGTAGACGATGGTCGCCATGCCCGCGATCAGCGGCCCGTAGACGATGTAGCAGTGGCCGACCACCCAGCCGATGTCGCTGGTGCAGAAGTACGTCTCGCCCGGGCTGGCCTGGAAAATGTGTCGCATGCTGGCGGCCAGCGCCACGGCGTAGCCGCCCACGTCCCGCTGCACGCCCTTGGGCCGGCCTGTGGTGCCGCTGGTGTAGAGCGTGTAGCTGACGTCCGCCGCGCCCATCCATTCGCAGGGCACCTCGGCCTGGGCATGGGCCGGCGCCAGTTCATCCATCCGGTGGTCGCGGCCCGCAACCAGATCCATGGGCGCCAGGCCGCGGTCGGCCAGCAGCACGGCCGACGGCTTGTGCGCGGCAAGCCGGATCGCCTCGTCCAGCAGCGGCTTGTACGCCAGTACCTTGCCGCCGCGCGAGCCGGCGTCGGCACTGACGATCACCTTCGGCTGCGCATCGTCGATGCGCGACGCGAGCGACGCACTGGCGAAGCCACCGAAGACCACGCTGTGAATGGCGCCCAGCCGTGCGCAGGCCAGCATGGCGAACACCGCGGGCGCGATCATGGGCATGTAGATCAGCACCCGGTCGCCCCGGCCCACGCCCAGGCTCCGAAGCATCGAGGCCATCTGCTGCACCTCGCGGTGCAGTTCGCCGTAGGTGTAGGTGCGCTCGGTGCCGGTTTCGGTCGACACGGCGATCACTGCCGGCGCATCCTGCCGCTGCGGCAGATGGCGGTCGATGGCGTTGTGGCACAGATTGGTGGTGCCGCCGCCGAACCAGGTGGTGAACGGCAACCGGCTGCGGTCCAGAACCGTGGTCGGTGCCTGATGCCAGTCGATCAGCTGCGCCTGTTCGGCCCAGAAGGCTTCGGGCGCGTCGATGGAACGACGATAGAACTCCTGATAGCTGCTCATGGCCTTGTTGTCTCCTGGTCGCTGGCGTCGAAGTTGCGCCTTGTGGACGGCCGACCTGAATGGGCGACGACCGCCGCGTGATTATTGGAGACGGCCTTGCGGCAGGCTGACAGGGTGCACCCTCGTGCGCCTCCCCGGGCGCCGCGGCCGATCAGCGGATCAGGGCCTGCAGTTCCTTGAAAGCCGGATGCTCTGCGCTGCGCAGCCACTCGAAGCCGACCATCTCGGTGGTCACCAGTTCGGCACCGGCGCCGGCTAGGCGGTCGAAGGCTGCGTCGCGGTTGCGCTCGGTGCGCGAGCCGCATGCATCGGTCACCACCCAGACCTCGAACTCGTCCTCCAGCAGCTCCAGCGCCGTCTGCAGCACGCAGACATGGGCCTCGCAGCCGGCGATGACGATGCTGCCACGCTCGGGCTCCGCGGCCTGCGGCTTCTGCAGGTGGCGCGGCAGGCTCCGCGCGTTGCCCTGCGGCGGGCGGGCGGGCGGGCGCAGCCATTCGCTGAAACCTTCGGCCACGGCACTGAACTGCATCTTGGCCATCACCCGGCGGCACGGGTCGCGCAGTTCGGCGGGCATCTGACCGAGCCGGGACGGGTTCTGCTCGGTGCCGAACACCGGCACATCCGCCAGGCGAGCCATCTGCGCGAGCCGCCGCGCATTGGCCAGGATCGCCTCACCCTCGTGGATGGCAGGCATGAGCCGGGGCTGGTAATCGATGAGCACGAGTTGGGATTGGTCGGCGTCGAGGAGCATGAGGCGCGAAGAAAGAGAGAAGCAACAGGGAAAAGCACGGGACGGCCACAATGCAGCCGCATGCCGGCCATTGTCCCTCCCCGTCCCTGCCCGTCGCTCCGTGCCCGACCGCCGCGCACGCCATGGCCCGCATCGCCGAGGACCCGGGAGCGGCGAGATGAGTAGAAGCGTCCGGCGCCGAAGCGCCATGGCCTGGGCCGTCGCGGCCCTCGCTGCATCTGGGTTGCCGGGCTGCGGCTGGCTGCCAAGATCGGCAATCGTGCCCATGCCCGTGGACCGCGACGCCAGCGCCTGCGGTCCCACCGACACGCTGATCGTGCTGCTGCCCGGACGCGGCATGCTGCTGGGCGAGTTGTCAACCGAGGGCTTCATCGACACCTTCCGCGCAGCTGGCCTGCGGGCCGACCTGGTTCGCGCGGACGCGCACATGGGCTACTACAAAGATCGCAGCGTGGTCGATCGGCTCCGTGCTGACGTGATCGATCCCGCCCGGGCACAGGGGTACCGGCATATCTGGCTGGCCGGCATCTCCCTGGGTGGGCTGGGTGCGCTGCTGTACGCCGATGAGCATCCGGACGAGATCGACGGCCTGCTCCTCATCGCCCCTTACCTCGGCGAGCCGCAGACCGCTGCCGATGTCGCGGCCCAAGGCGGGGTGGAACGCTGGCGGCCGCCAGCGGAGACCGACGACGCGATTGGCGTACGGGCGTGGACCTGCCTGAAACGCTACGTCGGGCCTTCCGCCGCCCGAGCGCCGCTGTACCTCGCCTTCGGCGTGGACGATCGCCTGGCGCCCACGCACCGGGTGCTCGCACCTGCGCTGCCGCCGCAGCACGTGCTGACCGTCGCGGGCGGCCACGATTGGCCCGCCTGGCGCCCGCTCTGGCAGCGCCTGCTGGCAGAGGCACCGCTGCCCCGCTGTACGGGCCCGCGCCCCTGAACTCGTCGCCTCGTCAGGCTGGACCGCCGGCCGCCCGGCCGGCACCCTCCCGCCGTCAAGGCTCCAGCCGGATGAGCTTGCCCTCGTCCTCGTCCGTCAGCACGTAGATGAGCCCGTCCGGACCTTGCCGCACGTCGCGGATGCGCTCGCGTGCCGCGGCGAGCAATTTCTGCTCGCCCACCACCTTGCCGTCCCGGATGTCGATACGGTCAAGGTAGCCGAACTTGAGCGAGCCGACCAGCAGGCTGCCCTTCCACGCCGCTCCATAGCGGTCGCTGTTCAAAAAGGTCATCCCGGAAGGTGCGATGGACGGCGTCCACTGGTGCAGCGGCTGCTCCATGCCCTCCTTGGCCTTGATGCCCTCCCCGATGGGAGCGCCGCCGTAGTTCACGCCGTGCGTGATGACCGGCCAGCCATAGTTGCGGCCGGCCTGGGCGATGTTGATCTCGTCCCCGCCCTGGGCACCATGCTCGTGCGTCCAGAGGCGCCCGTCCGGCCCGATGGTCGCGCCCTGCATGTTGCGGTGGCCATAGCTCCAGATCTCAGGCAGCGCGCCGGCCCGGTTCACAAACGGGTTGTCGGCGGGTGCTTTGCCGTCCGTGTCGATGCGCACCACCTTGCCCAGGTGGTTGTCCAGCCGCTGTGCATCTGCGCTGCGCGAGAAGCGATCCCCCATCGTCAGGAAGAGCTTGCCGTCTGCGGTCTGCGCGATCCGGCAGCCGAAATGCGCGCGGCTTGCGACCTTGGGCTGCTGGCTGAAGATCACCCGGACCTGCTCGAGCCGCCTTTCGTCGGGCGCCAGCACGGCGCGGGCCAACGCCGTGCTGTTGGTGCCGCCCGCACCCGGCTCCGAGAAACAGAAATAGAGCGTACGGTTCGTCTTGAAGCCGGCATCCAGCGCGATATCCAGCAGACCGCCCTGCCCCTGGGCCGCCAGCGGCGGGAGACCCTCGACCGGCGCACCAATGCGGCCATCCTTCTCAATGACCCGCAGCCGCCCAGGGCGCTCCGTCACCAGGAAACGGCCATCCGGCAGGAAGGCCAGGCCCCATGGATGGGAGAGGCCCGCCGCCACCGTCTGCGGCCTGGGCTGCGGCAGTTCCTGAGCGGCGCTCGAAACGGCTGTCGAAGCAGCAACGACCGTGGCTGCGGTCAGTCCGAGGGAAATGGCGATATGCATAACGACTCCTGCATCGTGAAGAATTTTTGGACCCATCCACGATGAGCGAAGAAGCACTGCCTGGGTTCAACCTACCGGCTGCAATGAAAACTGCGGCTGTTACAACCACGCTTTTCAGCCATTACTGAAATTTGAATGAAATCAATAACTTGAAGCAGACTTACAATTAGCAAAACTGGTTGACACATTGGGGTGTCGTCCATATCCTACGGGCCCATGCGAATTTTCGTCCTCCCCGCCCTGGCCCTGCTCCTTGCCACCGCAGCCCACGCTGCCCCCGCAACCGACCGGTCCACGGAGATGGACAAGCTTCTCGCCGACAAAGGCCTCCTGGGCCGCGTCGAACATGCACGTCAGGCCGTGGCCGACAAGACCTCGGACCTCGTGGTCAGCGCGATGAGCTTCCTGGGTGTCCCGTACCGCCGCGGCGGCAATAACGCCGAAACCGGCTTCGACTGCAGCGGTTTCGTCCGCGCCATGTACAACCAGACCATCGGCATGGTCCTCCCCCGCCGCGCCGAGGAGCAGGCCGCTGCCACCGAAAAGATCGACCGCAGCGAACTCAAGCCGGGCGACCTGGTCTTCTTCAACACCATGCGCCGTGCCTTCAGCCATGTGGGCATCTACGTGGGCGACGGCAAGTTCATCCACTCGCCCCGCTCTGGGTCCGAAGTGCGCGTGGAAGACATGAACCAGAGCTACTGGCTGAATCGCTTCAACGGCGCCCGGCGCGTTCTTTCGGAATCGGCTGGCGAGTAAGCCGAGCGACCATCGCCGTCTCGAAGCAAGGCCCGCTCGTTGAGCGGGCTTTTTTTTGGCCGCCTCATCCTGGCTGTCGAACCCGGGCGCTGGGCCGTCGTCAAGGCGTCCCTGATTTCAAGCCCCACCGCCCGGCTGCGGCCCGCCCCCCGTGGCAAAACGGCCCGGCAGGACGACCCAAAGGTCGCCCGGCCGGGCCGCTGAATGCAGCCGCGAAGCTGCGCTTAGGGGCTGGCGATCAGCGCTTCTGCGGTGGCAGGTCGGTGCAGGTGCCGTGCGCCACTTCCGCCGCCATGCCGATGCTCTCGCCCAGCGTGGGGTGCGGATGGATGGTCTTGCCGATGTCGATCTCGTCTGCACCCATCTCGATGGCCAGGGCCACCTCGCCGATCATGTCGCCCGCATGGGTGCCGACGATGCCGCCGCCCAGGATGCGGTGCGTCTCGGCGTCGAACAGCAGTTTGGTGAAGCCTTCGTCGCGGCCGTTGGCGATGGCGCGGCCGGAGGCCGTCCACGGGAACAGGCCCTTCTTGACCTTGACGCCCTGCACCTTGGCCTGGTCCTCGGTCAGGCCCACCCACGCGACCTCCGGGTCGGTGTAGGCCACGCTCGGGATCACGCGGGCGTTGAACGCGGCGCTTGCCAGTTCCTTGTCGCCCTTCTGCTCGCCGGCAATGACTTCGGCCGCCACATGCGCCTCGTGCACCGCCTTGTGGGCCAGCATGGGCTGCCCGACGATGTCGCCGATGGCGAAGATGTTCGGCACGTTGGTGCGCATCTGGATGTCGACCGGGATGAAGCCGCGGTCGGTCACCGAGACGCCGGCCTTCTCGGCGCCGATCTTCTTGCCGTTGGGCGTGCGGCCCACCGCCTGCAGCACCAAGTCGTAGACCTGCGGCTCCTTGGGCGCGCCCTCGCCTTCGAACATGACCTTGATGCCGTCCTTCGTCGCCTCGGCGCCCACGGTCTTGGTCTTGAGCATGATGTTGTCGAAGCGCGGCGCGTTCATCTTCTGCCACACCTTGACCAGATCGCGGTCGGCGCCCTGCATCAGGCCGTCCATCATCTCGACCACGTCCAGGCGTGCGCCCAGCGACGAATACACCGTGCCCATCTCCAGGCCGATGATGCCGCCGCCCAGGATCAGCATGCGCTTGGGCTCGGTCGCCAGCGACAGCGCGCCGGTGGAGTCCACCACGCGCGGATCGTCCTTGGGCATGAAGGGCAGGTGCACCGCCTGCGAGCCGGCGGCGATGATGCAGTGGCGGAAGCGGATGACCTGCTTCTTGCCGGTGGTGGCCCGGCCTTCGCCGGTGCTCTCGTCCACTTCGAGGTGATAGGGGTCCAGGAAGCTGCCGACGCCACGCACGGTCGTGACCTTGCGCATCTTGGCCATGGCCGTGAGGCCGCCGGTGAGCTTGCCCACCACCTTGTTCTTGTGGGCCAGCAGCTTGGCGCGGTCGACCTTGGGCGCGCCGAAGTCCACGCCAAGGTCGACGAAGTGCTTGACCTCGTCCATCACGGCGGCGACGTGCAGCAGCGCCTTGGAAGGAATACAGCCCACGTTGAGGCACACACCGCCCAGGGTGGCGTAACGCTCGACCAGCACCGTCTTCATGCCGAGGTCGGCACTGCGGAAGGCGGCGGAATAGCCGCCCGGGCCAGCGCCGAGCACGAGGGTGTCGCACTCGATGTCGACCTGGCCGCTGTAGCTGCCAGCGGGCGCAGGCGCCGCGGCCGGCGCTGCCGGTGCGGGCGCAGGTGCCGCCTTGGGCGCCGCCGCAGCGGGCGCCGGCGATTCGGCCGGTGCAGGCGCCGCCGTAGCCGCATCGACCGCGTCGATGGTCAGCACCACCGAGCCTTCGCTCACCTTGTCGCCCACCTTCACGGCCACCGACTTGACCACGCCGGCGTGGCTGGAGGGAATCTCCATCGATGCCTTGTCGGATTCGACGGTGATCAGCGACTGCTCGACCTTGATGGTGTCGCCCGGCTTGACCAGCACCTCGATCACGGCCACTTCGCTGAAGTCGCCGATGTCCGGAACCTTGACCTGTTGTTCGCTCATGCCATGGTCTCCTTACAGCACGATGCGGCGGTAGTCCGCCAGCAGCTGGCCCAGGAAGGCATTGAAGCGGGCCGCGGCGGCACCGTCGATGACGCGATGGTCGTACGACAGCGACAGCGGCAGCATCAGGCGCGGCACGAACTGCTTGCCGTCCCACACCGGCTTCATCTGGCCCTTGGAGAGGCCCAGGATGGCCACTTCGGGCGCATTGACGATGGGGGTGAAATGCGTGCCGCCGATGCCGCCGAGCGAGCTGATCGACATGCAGCCGCCCTGCATGTCGGCCGCGCCGAGCTTGCCGTCGCGCGCCTTCTTGGCGAGTTCGCCCATCTCCTGGCTGATCTGCACGATGCCCTTCTTGTCGGCCTCCTTGAGCACCGGCACCACCAGGCCGTTCGGCGTGTCCGCCGCGAAGCCGATGTTGAAGTACTGCTTGTAGACCAGGGTGTCGCCATCCAGACTGGTGTTGAACTCGGGGAACTTCTTCAGGGCCGCGACCACGGCCTTGATGACGAAGGCCAGCATCGTGACCTTCACGCCCGACTTCTCGTTCTCCTTGTTGGTGGAGACGCGGAAGGCTTCCAGTTCGGTGATGTCCGCTTCGTCGTTGTTGGTGACGTGCGGGATCATGACCCAGTTGCGATGCAGGTTGGCGCCGCTGATCTTCTTGATGCGCGACAGGTCCTTGCGATCGACGGCGCCGAACTTCGCGAAATCGACCTTGGGCCAGGGCAGCAGGCCCAGGGCCGCGCCGTCAGCGCCGCCGCCGCCGGCCGGGGCCTTGGCTGCCTGCGCCTTGGTCTGCGTGGCACCGGCCATCACGGACTTGGTGAAGCCCTGGACGTCTTCCTGGGTGATGCGGCCCTTGGGACCGCTGCCCTTGACCTCTTCCAGCGGCACGCCCAGCTCTCGGGCGAACTTGCGCACCGAAGGCGAGGCATGCGGCAGGCCGGTGGCCGGCGTCTTGGTCGGGTCGTGCGCGGGCACGCTCGTGGCCGCGGCGGCGGACGCAGCTGCTGCCTGGGCAGGTGCAGGGGTGGCAGCGGCCTGAGCCGGCGCCGATGCCGGCGCGGGCGCGGCCGGGCTGGCGGCGGGGGCGGAACCGGCCGCGCCTTCCATCAGACCGATCAGGTCACCGATGTTGACCGTGTCACCCACCTTGACCTTGAGCTCCTTGATCGTGCCGGCGGCCGGCGACGGGATCTCCATCGAGGCCTTGTCCGATTCGACCGTGATCAGCGACTGCTCGGCCTTGACCGTGTCGCCGGGCTTGACCAGCACCTCGATGACAGCGACGTCCTTGAAGTCGCCGATATCGGGCACCTTGATCTCGACCGGACCCGACGCGGCCGGCGCTGCGGCGGCGGGTGCCGGCGCGGGTGCGGCTTGCGAAGCCGGAGCAGGCGCGGCGGCCTCGGCAGGTGCCGGTGCCGCGGCGGCCGGGGCGCCAGCGCCCTCACCTTCCAGGATCAGGACGATCGAGCCTTCCTTGACCTTGTCGCCCACATTCACCTTGACCTCCTTGACCACGCCGGCGGCCGACGACGGAATCTCCATCGAGGCCTTGTCCGATTCGACCGTGATCAGCGACTGCTCGGCCTTGACCGTGTCGCCGGGCTTGACCAGCACTTCGATCACCGCGACTTCATCGAAGTCGCCGATGTCGGGCACTTTCACTTCCACTGCTGCCATGTTCGTGTCTCCCGCCTTCGAGGCGTTTCAGTTCCGGGGGGTGGATTACGCGTAGAGCGGGTTGATCTTGTCGGCGTTGATGCCGTACTTCTTGATGGCCTCGGCCACCTTGGCCGCCGGCACCGCACCGTCTTCGGCCAGTGCCTTGAGCGTCGCGACCACGATGTAGTGGCGGTTCACCTCGAAGTGCTCGCGCAGCTTGCTGCGGAAGTCCGAGCGGCCGAAGCCGTCGGTGCCCAGCACCTTGTAGTTGCGGCCCTTCGGGATGAAGGGACGGATCTGCTCGGCATAAGCCTTCATGTAGTCGGTGGAGGCGACCACCGGGCCCGTGGTCTTGCCCAGTTGCTCCGCGACGAAGGGCACGCGGGCCGTCTCGGTCGGGTGCAGCAGGTTCCAGCGGTCGGCGTCCTGGCCGTCGCGGGTCAGCTCGTTGAAGCTCGGGCAGCTCCAGACCGATGCGGCGACGCCCCAGTCCTTCTCCAGCAGTTCCTGGGCGAAGAAGGACTCGCGCAGGATGGTGCCGCTGCCCAGCAGCTGCGCCGTGGGCGCCTTGCTGTCCAGGGCCGGCGCCTGCTTGACCATGTACATGCCCTTGATGATCTGCTCTTCGGTGCCGGGCTGCAGGCCGGGCATCGCATAGTTCTCGTTGAGCAGGGTCAGGTAGTAGTAGACGTTGTCCTGCTTCTCGACCATGCGCTTGAGGCCGTGGTGCAGGATCACCGCCACTTCATGGGCGAAGGTCGGGTCGTAGCTGACGCAGTTGGGGATGGTGTTGGCCAGGATGTGGCTGTGGCCGTCCTCGTGCTGCAGGCCTTCGCCGTTCAGCGTGGTGCGCCCCGACGTGCCGCCCAGCAGGAAGCCGCGGGCTTGCATGTCGCCGGCCGCCCAGGCCAGGTCGCCGATGCGCTGGAAGCCGAACATCGAGTAGTACACGTAGAACGGCACCATGATGCGGTTGTTCGTGCTGTACGAGGTGGCGGCGGCGATCCAGCTGGACATGCCGCCGGCCTCGTTGATGCCTTCCTGCAGGATCTGACCGGCCTTGTCTTCCTTGTAGTACATGACCTGGTCCTTGTCGACTGGGGTGTACTGCTGTCCATGCGGGTTGTAGATGCCCACCTGGCGGAACAGGCCTTCCATGCCGAAGGTGCGGGCCTCGTCCACCAGGATGGGCACCACGCGCGGGCCCAGGGCCTTGTCGCGCAGCAGCTGCGTCAGGAAGCGCACGTAGGCCTGCGTGGTCGAGATCTCGCGGCCTTCGGCCGTGGGCTCGAGCACGGCCTTGAAGGTGTCGAGCGACGGCACGGTGAAGCTCTCGTCGGCCTTGACGCGGCGGTGCGGCAGGTAACCGCCCAGGGCCTTGCGGCGCTCATGAAGGTACTTCATCTCCGGCGTGTCGTCGGCCGGCTTGTAGAAGGGCAGCTCGGCCAGCTGACTGTCGGGGACCGGAATGTTGAAGCGGTCGCGGAAGGCCTTGATGTCCTCGTCGCCAAGCTTCTTGGTCTGGTGGACCGTGTTCTTGCCTTCGCCGATCTTGCCCATGCCGAAGCCCTTGACCGTCTTGACCAGCAGCACGGTGGGCTGGCCGGTGTGGTTCTGGGCGGCATGGAAGGCGGCATAGACCTTCTGCGAGTCGTGGCCACCGCGCTGCAAGTTCCAGATCTCGTCGTCGGTCATGTTCTCGACCATCTTGGCCGTGCGCGGATCGCGCCCGAAGAAGTGCTTGCGGACGTACGCGCCGTCGTTGGCCTTCATGGCCTGATAGTCGCCGTCGTTGGTCTTCATCATCAGCTCGCGCAGGGCACCGTCGTGGTCCTTGGCGAGCAGGGCGTCCCAGCCCTTGCCCCAGATGAGCTTGATGACGTTCCAGTTGGCGCCGCGGAATTCGCCTTCGAGTTCCTGGATGATCTTGCCGTTGCCACGCACCGGGCCGTCCAGGCGCTGCAGGTTGCAGTTGATGACGAAGATCAGGTTGTCCAGGTTCTCGCGCGCAGCCAGGCCGATGGCGCCCAGCGACTCGACCTCGTCCATTTCACCGTCGCCGCAGAAGACCCAGACCTTGCGGTTGGCGGTGTCGGCGATGCCGCGGGCATGCAGGTACTTGAGGAAGCGCGCCTGGTAGATGGCCATCAGCGGGCCCAGGCCCATGGACACCGTCGGGAACTGCCAGAACTCGGGCATCAGCTTGGGGTGCGGATAGCTCGACAGGCCCTTGCCGTCGACTTCCTGGCGGAAGTTGAGCAGTTGCTCTTCGCTCAGGCGGCCTTCGAGGTAGGCGCGGGCGTAGATGCCGGGCGAGACGTGGCCCTGGATGTAGAGCAGGTCACCGCCATGGTTCTCGCTCTCGGCATGCCAGAAGTGGTTGAAGCCGGCGCCAAACATGCTGGCCAGCGAGGCGAAGGAGCCGATGTGACCGCCCAGGTCGCCGCCTTCGGGCGGATGGTGGCGGTTGGCCTTGACCACCATCGCCATGGCGTTCCAGCGCATGTAGGCGCGCAGGCGCTGTTCGATCTCCAGGTTGCCGGGGCTGCGGGCTTCCTGGCTGGGCTCGATGGTGTTCACGTAGCCGGTGTTGGCCGAGAAGGGCATGTCCACCGTGTTCTGGCGGGCGTGCTCGAGCAGTTCTTCCAGCAGGGCGTGCGCGCGGTCGGCGCCTTCGTTCTGAATGATGGCCGACAACGCGTCCTTCCATTCCTGCATCTCTTGCACGTCAGCTTCGTTCGCTGCGGCGCCAGTGGGTTTCTCGGGGTTGGCCGACATCCGGGTCTCCTTGAATCGGTGTGTACGTGGCGTACGTTAATTGAGAGAGGAAGAAAGGCCGCATCGCGCGGGCGGCGCAGTGTCTCATAAAAAGTGGATATTCCAAATGGTGCCATGAGATTTCTTTATATGAAATTTCACAGGCCATATTGCAGGGAAATTTGCAAAGACGCGCTCTTCTAAACTCGCGCCATGCGTTCTCGTCCCGAGCCCACCGCGGGCCATCCTCTCCCGCTCGTGTCGTGGTGGCAGCGCTGGTGGAAACGCCAGACACCCCCGCTGCAGGACAGCGTGGCCATGCTGGTGCCGATGGCGGCCGTACTGCTGTTCCTGGCCGCCATCGTGGCGGCCTTCTGGTATCTGCGGGCGGAGGAGCTGGAGCGCGAGCGCGAGTCCGTGCGCCGCGACGTCGAATACGCGCAGCAGCGGCTGAGACTGCGGCTGCTGGAACGGCAGGAACAGTTGATGCGCCTCGCGCGCGACGCGAGCAATCACGAAGTCGATCCGATCGAATTCACCAGCCGCGCAGAGTCGCTGGTCAGCCAGTTTCCAGAACTGCAGGCGATCAGTTGGATCGATGACCGGCGCGTCTGGCGCGCGACTTATGCCTCGCCGAGCGTTTCCCCTTCTCAACAGCACATGGCCGGCGACCTGCTTCGGCCCGGCGACATCGAGACCCACTACGCGCTGGCGCGCGAACTGGCCCAGCCCGTCTATTCGCAGCCCACGGCCGTGGACGGCCGAACCGCTGCGCTGCAGTTGCACATTCCGCTGTTCGACCAGGGCCTGTTTGCGGGCACGGTCCTCGGAGAGTTTTCGGTCGACGGCCTGCTGCGCTATGGCATTCCGCCAGAGGTCTCGGCCAAATACGCCGTCTCGCTGCTGGACGGTACCGGCAAGCTGCTGGCCGGCACCACGACCAACAGCCGCAGCCCCGCAGAATACCGGCCGCTGCCCTGGGCCGAACCGACGAACGAGTACGAAGTCCCGGTTTCGCCCGTCGGAAACAGTCTGGTGTTGCGGGCGCAGGCCTGGCGCACGTCGCTCGGACTGGTCGGCAACGGGCTGTTCTGGCTCGTGACGGCGCTGTCGGTCCTGACCAGCGGCCTTCTGGTTGGCACCTGGCGCCACACCCGCCGGCGAATGGCGGCGCAGCAGGCGCTGCAGGCCGAAACCAACTTCCGGCGTGCGATGGAAAACTCCATGCTCACCGGCATGCGGGTGCTCGATCTGGACGGCAGCATCAGTTATGTCAATGCCGCCTTCTGCACGATGACCGGCTGGAGCGAGGAGGAGCTGGTCGGCCGCAAGCCACCCTTCCCGTATTGGCTCGAAAGCGACACCGAGCTGATGAACGAACGGTTGGAGGAAGAGATCCACGGCCGCGCGCTGCCGGGCGGTTTCCAGGTGCGGGTACGGCGCAAGAACGGCTCCATCTTCCCGGCGCGGCTCTATGTGTCGCCCCTGGTCGACGCCCACGGTCACCAGACAGGCTGGATGACGTCGATGACCGACATCACCGAGCCGACGCGCATCCGCGAGCAGCTGTCGGCGTCGCATGAGCGCTTCACCACCGTGCTGGAGGCGCTCGACGCCTCGGTGTCGGTGGCACCCCTGGGCAGCGAGGAACTGCTGTTCGCCAACAAGATGTACCGCGCCTGGTTCGGCTCCGACACCGTGGGGCACCTGGGCATGGTGGCCCAGGCCGGAGCCGCGCCCTCACCCAGCCATGCCAACGACCTGGACGACGTCGACCCGCTGGCCGGACTGCCCACCGATGCGCTGACGGCCGCACAGCCCGCCAACAACGAGATCTTCGTGCCCCATCTCAACAAGTGGCTCGAAGTGCGGTCGCGCTACCTGACCTGGGTGGATGGCCGGCTCGCGCAGCTGGTGATCGCCACCGACATCACCGCGCGCCGCGATGCCGAGGAACAGGCGGCGCAGCAGGCCGACCGGGCCCAGTCCGCCAGCCGCCTCATCACCATGGGCGAGATGGCATCGAGCGTGGCGCACGAGCTGAACCAGCCGCTCGCCGCCATCAGCAACTACTGCAACGGCATGATGTCGCGCATCCGCGGCCAGCAGATCGACACCGAGGCCCTGTTGGGCGCACTGGAAAAAACGGTCAAGCAGGCGCAGCGGGCCGGCCAGATCATCCAGCGCATCCGGTCCTTCGTGAAGCGCAGCGAGCCCAATCGCACGCCGTCCGAGGTTGCCACCATGGTCGGCGAGGCGGTGGAACTGGCGGGCATCGAGCTCAAGCGTCGCAACGTGCGACTCAACCACTACGTCGCGGCACGCCTGCCCACGGTGCACGTCGACCGGATCCTGATCGAGCAGGTGCTGGTGAACCTGATGAAAAACGCCGCCGAATCGATCGACATGGCGCAGCGCCCGCCGGCGCGCCGCACCGTCGAATTGCGGGTGGTACCCCGCAAAGTCGAGGGCCAGCAAGCCATCGAGTTCGCGGTGCAGGACACGGGCAAGGGCCTGGCGCCGGAGGTGATGGAACGGCTCTATGAAGCCTTCTTCTCCACCAAGGCCGAAGGCATGGGCATCGGCCTCAACCTGTGCCGCAGCATCGTGGAGTCGCACCGCGGCCGGATGCAGGCGGAGAACCTCTACAATGGATCGGAGGTCGTCGGCTGCCGTTTCTCCTTCTGGATTCCAGTGAACGGCGCTCCGGATTCCGTAGCAAGCGACGACCGTTCCCCCGACTGGACCGCCTCCGGCCAACCGCCCACTGCGGCAGGCAAGGCCGGCGCAGGCTCCTCGATTTCCTGAGAGGCAAAGGTAAGCGCATGAGTTTGATCCCCAAGAAGGGCACGGTCTATGTGGTGGACGACGACGAGGCCGTCCGCGACTCGCTCCAGTGGTTGCTTGAAGGCAAGGACTACCGGGTCCGCTGCTTCGAATCTGCCGAGTCCTTCCTGGCCCGCTACGACCCGCGTGAGGTGGCCTGCCTGATCGTCGACATCCGGATGGCCGGCATGTCGGGCCTGGAGCTTCAGGACAAGCTCATCGAGCGCAAGTCGCCCCTGCCCATCGTGGTCATCACCGGTCACGGCGACGTGCCGATGGCGGTCGATTCGATGAAGAAGGGTGCGATGGACTTCATCCAGAAGCCCTTCAACGACGAAGCCCTGGTCTCGCTGGTCGAGCGCATGCTCGAACATGCCCGCACCGCCTTCGCGCAGTACCAGCAATCCGCCAGCCGCGACGCGCTCCTGTCAAAGCTCACCGGCCGCGAATCGCAGGTGCTCGAACGCATCGTCGCGGGCCGTCTCAACAAGCAGATAGCCGACGACCTGGGCATCAGCATCAAGACGGTGGAGGCGCACCGCGCCAACATCATGGAAAAGCTCAACGCCAACACGGTGGCCGATCTGCTGAAGATCGCCCTGGGCCAGACCGCCAAGGCCTGACGCCGCCGCAACGCCCCACCGCTCCCTCGTCACGCCCGTTCGGCCCTGGCCGCGGGCGTTTTTCATTCCCCTTCCCTGCCTGCACCCATGACTGCACAACTCATCGACGGCAATGCCGTGGCCCGCACGATCCGCGCCGAAGTGGCCGAGCGCACCGCCGCTCTCAAGGCACGTGGCATCACGCCGGGGCTGGCGGTGATCCTGGTCGGCGAGGACCCGGCCAGCCAGGTGTACGTGGGCAAGAAGGTCGAGGCCTGCCAGCAGGCGGGCATGCACTCGGTGCTGGAGCGCTACGAGCCCACGATGACGGAAGCGGACCTGCTGGAACGGGTGCGGGCCCTCAACGCCGATCCGTCCATCCACGGCATCCTGGTGCAGTTGCCACTGCCCAAGCACATCGATGCCGACAAGGTCATTGAGACCATCGCGGCCGAAAAGGATGTGGACGGCTTCCACGTCGCCAGCGCCGGCGCGCTGATGACCGGCCTGCCGGGCTTCTGGTCCTGTACGCCCTATGGCTGCATCAAGCTGCTGGAGAGCACCGGCGTGCCGATCAAGGGGAAGCACGCGGTGGTCATCGGCCGCAGCAACAACGTGGGCAAGCCGATGGCGCTGATGCTGCTGGCCAAGAACGCCACCGTCACCATCTGCCACAGCGCCACGGCCGACCTGTCGCACCATGTGCGCCAGGCCGACATCGTGGTCGCCGCCGTGGGCCGCCGCAACACGGTGACGGCCGACATGGTCAAGCCCGGCGCCATCGTCATCGACGTGGGCATGAACCGCAACGAGCAGGGCAAGCTCTGCGGCGACGTGGACTTCGCCGCAGTCAAGGAGGTGGCCGGCTGGATCACGCCGGTGCCCGGTGGTGTAGGCCCCATGACGGTGACCATGCTGCTGGTCAACACCGTCGAGTCGGCCGAGCGCGCCGCCGCAGCCTGACAGGACGCTGAGGTCGGCGCTCAATAGCCGGCCTTCATCGCGGCCATGGCGAGGTCCGGCGCTTGAAGCCCCGGGCTTTGCCTCAAAATCAGCAGCATGACCTCCAATCCGCTGCTCGACTTCTCCGACCTGCCTCTGTTCGACCGCATCCGGCCCGAACATGTGGCGCCCGCCATCGACGATCTGCTCCAGCAGGCCGAGTCGGCGTTGGAGCAAGTCACGGCGCCCGACTTTCCTGCCGAATGGGGCGCCATCGCCCGCGTGCTCGATGTGGCCACCGAGCGTCTGGGCCGCGCCTGGGGCGCCGTCGGCCATCTGAACGCCGTCGCCGACACGCCCGAGCTGCGTGCCGCATACAACGAGGCCATGCCGCGCGTCACTGCCTTCTGGACGCGCCTGGGCGCCGACGAGCGCCTCTATGCCAAGTACAAGGCGATCGACGTGGCCACGCTCAATGGCGAACAGCGCCAGGCCCACGCGAATGCCATGCGCAACTTCGTGCTCGGCGGTGCCGAACTGCGGGGCGCCGCGCGGGACCGCTATGCCGAGATCCAGGAACGCCAGGCCGAGCTGAGCCAGAAGTTCAGCGAGCACGCGCTGGACGCCACGGACGCCTTTGCGTACTACGCCGAGCTGTCGGAGCTGGACGGTGTCCCCGCTGATGTGATCGCCGCCGCGCGCGCCGCGGCGCAAGCCGAAGGCAAGGCCGGCTACAAGCTCACGCTCAAGATGCCCTGCTACCTCCCGGTGATGCAGTTCGCCCGCAGCAGCGGACTGCGCGAGCGTCTGTACCGCGCCTACGTCACCCGCGCCAGCGAGTTCGGCGATGCAGCCTTCGACAACACCCCGCTCATTCTCGAGATCCTCAAGCTGCGCCAGGAAGAGGCGCAGTTGCTCGGCTACCGCAACTTCGGCGAACTGTCGGTCGTGCCCAAGATGGCCGAATCGCCCGAGCAGGTGATCGGCTTCCTGCGCGACCTGGCGGCCAAGGCCAAGCCCTACGGCCAGCGCGACGTGGTGCAGCTGCGCGACTTCGCCAGCCGCGAACTCGGCATCGCCGATCCGCAACCCTGGGACTGGAGCTACATCGGCGAGAAGCTCAAGGAAGCCCGCTACGCATTCAGCGAGCAGGAGGTCAAGCCCTACTTCCCGGCGCCCAAGGTGCTCGACGGGCTGTTCAAGATCGTGCAGAACCTGTTCGAGGTGCAGATCCGCCGCGACGAGGCGCCGGTGTGGCACCCCAGCGTGGTCTTCTACCGCATCGAGCGGCAGACGCCGCAGGGCGTGCAGAAGGTGGGTCAGTTCTATCTGGATCCTTCCGCCCGTGCCGCCAAGCGCGGTGGCGCATGGATGGATGACGTACGCGCCCGCTGGCTGCGCCCGGATGACCAGCGGCTGCAGACACCGGTGGCTCACCTTGTCTGCAATTTCGCCGAGGGCGTGGACGGCAAGCCGCCGCTGCTCACGCACGACGATGTCATCACCCTCTTCCACGAGTTCGGCCACGGCCTTCACCACATGCTCACGCAGGTGAACGAGCATGACGTCTCGGGCATCAGCGGCGTGGAGTGGGATGCCGTGGAGCTACCCAGCCAGTTCATGGAAAACTTCTGCTGGGAATGGGACGTGCTGCAGAACATGACGGCCCATGTGGACACCGGCGCTCCCCTGCCCCGGGCGCTGTACGACAAGATGATCGCGGCGAAGAACTTCCAGAGCGGCATGCAGACGCTGCGCCAGATCGAGTTCTCGCTGTTCGACATGCTGCTGCATACGCAGTTGGACGCGAGCCAAGCCAAGCCCGATGCCGTGATGGCGCTGCTGAACGAAGTGCGGACCGAAGTCGCCGTCCTGCCCTCGCCGGAATTCAGCCGCACGCCCATGACCTTCACGCACATCTTCTCTGGCGGCTACGCGGCGGGCTACTACAGCTACAAGTGGGCCGAGGTGCTGTCGGCCGACGCCTATGCCGCGTTCGAGGAGACCGTGGACGCGCAGGGCCTGCCCAGCGTGGAGACCGGGCGTCGCTACCGCGAGGCCATCCTCGAAGCGGGTGGCAGCCGCAGCGCGATGGAATCGTTCAAGGCCTTCCGCGGACGGGAGCCCAGCATCGACGCGCTGCTGCGCCACCAGGGCATGAGCGAGCCGCTCGCCGAGGAAGCCCTGGCGTGAACGCGCTGCGCGCCGCCTGCGTGCCGAGCAGGGTCGCCCTGACCGTCGCTGCCGCATTGTCCGTGGCGGGGTGGTCGGCGACGGTGGCCACTCAGACGCTTTATCGCTCGGTCGACGCGCAAGGCCGCGTGACCTTCTCGGACAAGCCCCCCTCCACCGCGGCACGTCCAGTGGAAGCACCGCCCACCAACGAAGTCGACACGGGGGCGGACGGCCTGCCCTTCGAACTCAGGCAGGTGGTGCAGCGCTACCCGGTGACCCTGTACACGCAACGCAACTGTGCACCGTGCGACGAAGGCCGCTCGATGCTGCGTGCCCGTGGTGTTCCATTCAGGGAACGCACGGTGGACGGAAGCCGCGACATCGAGGCGCTCCAGCAGCTCAGCGGCCAGACGGGGCTGCCGCTGCTGACGATCGGCGCCCAGCAACTTCGCGGCTTCGCCGACGGGGACTGGTCGCAATACCTGAATGCCGCCGGCTATCCCAGGAGCAATGGGCTGCCGCCCGGCTACAGCCCGCCGGCCGCGCGCCCCCTGGCCGGGCCGGCGCCCCCGCCCGCCGCCACAGCACCGGCGCCCGCGCGGGTCGAGCCGCCAGCCACGGGACCGACGCCATCCAATCCCGCCGGTATTCGCTTTTGAGCGGCTGCGCGCAGCGCCAAGCGTCTCAGTAGCTCAGCGTCTGCACGCCGTCGGATGTGGCGAGCAGGCAAAGGCTGGCCTTCTGGTGCGCAAAGATGCCCACCGTCACCACGCCCGGCCACTGGTTCACCTCGGATTCGAAAGCCAGGGGCTCGCGGATCGACAGGCCGGTCACATCCAGGATGTGCTGACCGTTGTCCGTCACCAGCGGCCGGCCATCCTTCATGCGCAGCGACGCCGTCCCACCCTGGGCGGCGAACTGCCGCGAGATGCGCCGGACTGCCATCGGGATCACCTCGACCGGCAACGGAAAGCGGCCGAGCACGTCCACGCGCTTGGACGCATCGGCGATGCAGACGAAGCGGCGCGACTGCGCGGCGACGATCTTCTCGCGCGTGAGGGCGGCGCCACCACCCTTGACCATGTAACCACGCCCGTCGATCTCGTCCGCGCCATCGATATAGACCGCGAGTTCATCGACCTCGTTGCTGTCGAACACCGGAATGCCCAGGGCCTTGAGGCGTTCGGTGGAGGCTTCCGAGCTGGACACCGCCCCCTTGATCTCGTCGCGGATCGTCGCCAGCGCCTCAATGAACTTGTTCACCGTGGAGCCGGTGCCCACGCCCACGATCTCACCGCGCACCACATGCGCGAGGGCGGCGCGGCCCACCTGGGCCTTGAGTTCATCCTGGGTCATGGCGGCATTGGGCATCGGGGAGAATCCTGGGTTGTCCGAGAAAAACGCGAATTATCAGATGCCCGCTCCCGCCACCGGCCTCTACGGCCTCGCCCGCCCCCTTCTGTTCCGCATGGACGCGGAAGCGGCCCACGAGCTGACGCTGGGACAACTGGCCCGCACGCAGAACACGCCGCTGGCTGCGCTCTACACCGTGCGGCGTGTCGACGACCCGGTCGAACTGGCGGGCCTGCGCTTTCCCAACCGAGTCGGCCTGGCGGCTGGCCTGGACAAGAACGCCCGCTGCATCGACGCTTTCGCCGCCATGGGCTTCGGCTTCGTGGAAGTGGGTACTGTCACGCCCCGGCCGCAGCCTGGCAACGCGCGTCCCCGGATCTTTCGTCTGCCGGCGGCCGAGGCGCTCATCAACCGACTCGGTTTCAACAATGAGGGGCTCGACAGCTTCCTGACCAACGTGCAGCGGGCGCGATTCCGCCAGCGCGCGGACAGCCTCCCGATGCTGCTCGGGCTCAACATCGGCAAGAACGCAAGCACCTCGATCGAGCGGGCGGCCGACGATTACCTGGCCTGCCTGGACGGCGTCTATGCGCAGGCGGACTATGTGGCCGTGAACATCTCCAGCCCCAACACGGCCAATCTGCGCAGCCTGCAGAGTGACGAGGCGCTGGACGCACTGCTGGGTACCCTGTCCGAGCGGCGCGTCCAGTTGCATCAACGCACAGGCAAACGCACCCCGATCTTTCTCAAGATCGCGCCCGATCTCGATGAGGCCCAGGTGGCCGTCATTGCCGACACGCTCAGGCGCCAGGGCATGGATGGCGTGATCGCCACCAACACCACGCTCGCACGCGATGCCGTGGCAGGCCTGCCGTACGGGCAGGAAGCTGGTGGGCTTTCGGGGGCACCCGTCCGCGACGCCAGCAATCGCGTGATCCGCCAGCTGCGGGCCGCGCTCGGCCCGGGCTTTCCGATCATTGGTGTCGGCGGCGTCCTCAATGGCAACGACGCCCAGGCCAAACTCGCAGCGGGTGCGGACGTCGTGCAGATGTACACGGGACTGATCTACCGAGGCCCCTCGCTGGTCACGGAAGTGGCCACCGCGTTGCGCAAGAGCCGCTGACCCGGTTTGGGCCAGGGCGCCTCGGATCGGCGCCAGGCCCAGCGCCGGCGCCGATCAGCGCAACTTCCAAAGCAGGGGCAGCGCCCATCCCGCCCAGCGCAGCAGCCGCCGTGGCCCCAGCACGGCCACGACGGTAGCCGCCGCGGCGCCGGTGGCCAAGGGATGCTCACGTGCAATCCGCACGGCAGTCGCGGACAGAGGCTGGCTTGGTGGCCGGGCGGAGGCGCGTGCGGCCGCTTCGGCCTGCGCTGCCGCTCGGCGCTCTTGCACCAACGCACGCCGGGCCCGCTGCTCGGCGATGCGCGCCAGCACTTCTTCCCGCATCGTCGCCATCTCGACAGGACCGGGCATCGTCGAAGACGCCTGCGCGTCGGTGCCCGAAAGGTCACGCCGCAACTCCTGCGTCAGCGGCAGGACGGCCTGCGTGGTGCGCCGGACGCGTGCCAGAAGCAAGGCGAGAAGCGCAGCCCAGACCACAGCCCAGGCAATCGCCACCCACCACGCCGCGCGAACGCGTAAAGGCCCGTCCCAGTAGTGCACCACCACTGCGCCGGACAGCACGACACCGGCGATGACGCTGACGAGTGCCAGCACGACCGACAGGAATGCGGATTGGGCGAGCGGCGTGCGTGCCTCGTGCCATGCGATGCCGGCGAGCTGTGCGCGGTGGTGGACACCCAGGGCAGCCTCAGCGCCAGCCGCCTTCCAACGCCGCAGCCGGGGCCCCAGCCCCAGCATCTCAAGGAGCCGGCTCATACGCGCGCTTTTCTGCCCGGCCAAGCCGGCGACACACGAAGTGCGACATCAGCGGCGGTTGCCGATCAGCAGACCCACCAGAACGCCGACCGCGAGGGCAGCACCGGCAATCTGCCACGGCTCGTCGTGGGCATAGGCATTGGCCGTCTGCGCAGCTTCCTTGGCCTTTTTGGCGGCGACCTTGCTTTTTTCGGCGGCAAGCTCACGCGCAATGGCGAGCTTGGTGTCCACACGCTGCTTCAGCGCCTTGAGCTGCGGCACCGCTTCAAGATCCTTGTTGGACAGGACGCCCCGGACATCGCTGGCAAGGTCTTCGACCACTGCGTTGGCCGCAGCTTCAAGGTTTTGGGTAACGGACATGGAATACCTTCCCTCGTATTCAGGACATCGGCAACGTGCCGACAACGACATCCGCCTCACGGCGGGATGGGAAGGATATTAATGCCGCACGCTCGCCGGTCCTCGGGCTGACAGGCATCTGGTCGGCAATAGGCGGCACGCTTGCCTTAGGGCGGGGCAGCTGATAGGGCTGCCGCCCCCTGCTACTTCTGGGCGATCGTTAAAGCGTGCGCCAGCGAAACGCTGCGGCCCGCATGAAGGAGTGGTGAACACGCATGCGCAGCGACACCCTTCCACGCATGGCCGGGAGTACCGGAGACGGCGGTTGCTGGCCCGGAGTGGGCGGGGTACCACGGTCCGGCTGCACTGGCATTTCCGCGGGATCAGCGGGCGGGGTACTCATCATCGATAAGCGGGCAGAGGCTTGCAGCATCACGGTCAGACTCCTTGCGGCAGTAGTCGGTCACCTGGGTAGGCAGTGCCACAAGGCACTCTTGAGCAGGAATGCACCCAGTGTTCTCGCGGTCCGTGCCGCTATGCCCAGGAATGAAGCCCCAATGGCTGTCAGCGCGACGGGCCATCCCTCGCGGCGTGACCGCCCAGGGTCTTGAAGGCCGTGTCTGTCACGGCGTGACGCACCGCATACATACGCACACACCCCTCTATGGAAACTGCGCCCGCGGTTGTCTGCGGCGCGGCCTGCTTCTTGCGTAGCATTGGGATATGGACATCCCCAGTCCCCATTACTCGACGTCCTTGCGCCATTCCCGCTTCGAAGACTTCCAGGCCCTGTGCGCCGGCACGTTGTTCGTCGCCATGGCGCTGGTGCTGTTTGGGCAGGCGGGCCTGCTCACCGGCGGCACTGCCGGTGCCGCGTTCCTGCTCCACTACGCCACCGGGATGGGACTGGGCCAGACCTTTTTTCTGCTGAACCTGCCGTTCTACGGCTTCGCCTGGAAGCGGATGGGCGGTGAATTCACCTTCAAGACCTTTGCCGCGGTGCTTCTGCTGTCCGTCCTCACCGAGTTCGCGCCGCGATTCGTGTCGATCCAGGCCCTGCATCCTGCATTTGCCGCGGTCTTTGGGGGCTTGTTGCTGGGGACGGGCTGCCTGTTTTTGGCCCGGCACCGGGCCAGCCTCGGGGGCGCCACCATCGTCTCGCTCTACTTTCAGGAGCGTCGAGGCTGGCGCGCCGGCAAGGTGCAACTGGTCATCGATTGCGCCGTGCTAATGGCCGCGCTGTTCGTGGTCGCTCCCTCCCGCGTCGGCTCGTCCATCCTGGGCGCCGTGGTGATGGGCGGCTTTCTCTGGGTCAATCATCGCCCCGGGCGCTACGTCGGAAGCTGAGCGCCTTGGCGCCCTGACAGACGCGACCGCCCGCACCTGCGCTTTACCCTGCCTTCTGCGACTTGCGTCGCACGGCACGAGCGCAGCCGCGGGCAGTGCCCCACCTTCGCGTCAGGACCCGCTGCTATATTGCGGCGCAGCGAAACTTGCGCCTCTCAACATCATGCTGTATCACCTCTATGAAGCCCAGCGCTCGTTGATGGAGCCCTTCGCGGACTTCGCGCGTGCTGTGTCCAAACTCTACGGCAACGGCTCCATGTTCAGCCAGTTGCCCATGGCCCAGCGTGTGGCCGCGGGATACGACCTCATCTACCGTCTCGGCAAGGATTACGAGAAGCCGGAGTTCGGCATCCAATCCGTCCAGGTGGACGGCGCCGAGGTGGTCATCCACGAAATCGTCGAAGTCGACAAGCCCTTCTGCCAGTTGCGCCGCTTCAAGCGCTACACCGACGACCCGGAGGTGCTGAACACGCTCAAGAATCAGCCCGTCGTGTTGATCGTGGCCCCCCTGTCTGGCCATTACGCGACGCTGCTGCGCGACACGGTGCGCACGATGCTGCAGGGCCACAAGGTCTACATCACCGACTGGAAGAACGCGCGCACGGTCCCACTGTCGGAGGGCGAATTCCATCTCGACGACTACATCAACGACGTGGAGCAATTCATCCGCCACGTGCAGGCCGAATACGGCAACTGCCACGTCATGAGTGTCTGCCAGCCCACCGTGCCCGTGCTGGCTGCGATCTCTCTGATGGCCAGCCGCGGCGAAACCACGCCGCTCACGATGACGATGATGGGTGGGCCCATCGACGCACGCCGCTCGCCGACCGCCGTGAACAACCTGGCGATGAACAAGAGCTTCGAGTGGTTCGAGAACAACGTCATCTATCGCGTGCCTCAGGGCTTTCCAGGCGAAGGCCGGCGGGTGTACCCCGGCTTTCTGCAGCACACCGGCTTCGTGGCGATGAACCCCGACCGCCACGCCACCAGCCATTACGACTACTTCAAGGACCTGGTGAAGGGCGACGACGCCAGCGCCGAGGCCCACCGCAAGTTCTACGACGAGTACAACGCGGTGCTCGACATGGATGCGGACTACTACCTTGAAACCATCCGCACGGTCTTCCAGGAGTTCAAGCTGGTCGACGGCACCTGGGACGTTCGCAACGAGGACGGCGCCATCGAGCGCGTGCGTCCGCAGGACATCCGAACCACGGCTCTGCTGACGGTCGAGGGTGAACTGGACGACATCTCGGGCTCGGGCCAGACGCGCGCTGCGCACGACCTGTGCACACAGATCCCCGCCGAGCACCGCGAGCATTTCGAAGTGCAGGGTGCCGGCCACTACGGCATCTTCAGCGGCCGCCGCTGGCGCGACATGGTCTATCCGAAGGTGCGCGCCTTCATCGCCACCCACGATGCGCCGCAGAAGCGCGACGACACGCCGCTGGCGGCCGAAGACGTGCGCCGTAGCAATGCCGTTGCGACGCCAGCGCGTGCAGAACCCGTTGCACCGGTGTCCGCCAAACACGTCGCGGTACCGGCGTCCGCACCGACGCGGGCACCCGCTGCGCCGCGAACGGCCGTGGCACGCAAGGCGGCGACATCGCCGACCCCGGCGCGCAAGGCTGCCAAGGCGGCGCCCGCCGAGACTGTGGCGGCCGCGCCTGCCCGCAAGTCCGCGCCGCGTCGGGCGACAAAGGCCTGAGCGGGACTCCTTTGCGGATGGCCGTTTCACTCGCCGACCGCCTGCTCGACGCCCTGCCCCAGACGCAGTGCACCCGGTGCAGCTATCCGGACTGTGCCGGCTATGCGGCCGCGCTGGCAGACGGCAGCGCGGACATAGACCGCTGCCCGCCAGGGGGCGTCGAGGGCATGCGGCGTCTGGCGGGACTGCTCGGGCGTGAAGAACGACCGCTGAACCCGGCATGCGGCGAGGAAGGTCCGCGGAGCCTGGCCGTGATCGATGAAGCGTGGTGCATCGGCTGCACGCGTTGTCTGGAGGTGTGCCCTACGGATGCCATCCTCGGCTTCCACAAGCGCATGCACACCGTCATCGAGGTCCATTGCACGGGCTGCGAATTGTGCGTGCCGGTCTGCCCTGTCGATTGCATCGGTCTGGAGGTGGTCACGCCCGGCACTGGCGGCTGGGCTGCGTGGTCGCAGGAGCAGGCCGATCATGCCCGGCGACGCTACGCCGCACGACTGAGTCGCCTTGAAGCCCGTGCCAAAGTCCAGCCGGCGGCCGCGGAGGTCGCAGCAGCGACCTGCGCCGACACATCGCCGGCTGCAGCCCAGATGTCCGAAGCCGCCGACGCGCGAAAGCGCCGGATCGTCGAAGCAGCGCTCGCAAGGGCGCGGGCGGCGCGAGACCAGCCGAGGTCTCCCACGGCTGACGAACCATGACTGCGCAAACCCTGATCCTCTACGCCCTGGCCTGCGTGGCCATTGCGGCCACACCAGGCCCGACGATGTTGCTGGCCCTGTCCAACGGCATGCTCGGCGGCATGCGTCGGGCGGCCTGGGGGATCGCGGGCGCCTGCCTCGGCAGCGCAACGGTCATCGCCGTGGTCGCACTGGGACTGGGTTCCCTGCTGGCGGCCTCCCATTGGCTGTTCGAAGGGCTGCGCGTGGCCGGCGTGCTCTACCTGGCGTGGTTGGGCTTGAGGATGTGGCGCGCGCCGACGCCCGATCTGCGCACTGCGCTGGCACGCACGCCCCAGGACGATGCGCAGCGCGGCCTCGCCCTTTTGAGAAGCCTGGCCGTGGCACTTTCGAACCCCAAGGCCGTCTTCTTTTTTGCCGCCTTCCTCCCCCAGTTCGTCGACGTGCGCCAATCACAGGTGCCGCAGTACGCCCTCCTGGGCGGCATCTTCATCGGTATCGACCTGCTGCTGATGCTCGCCTACGCCGGTGCCGGTACGCAGGCGGTGCGGTGGATGTCCCAGCGCAGCCTGCGATGGCTCAACCGCGGTTGCGGCGGGGGCATGTGGCTGCTGGCAGGCGTGCTGGCCCTGGGACGTCGCCCGGGCACCTGAAGTCGGCCCAGGCCGCGCTCACCGGCGTGCCGGCGAAGCCGACGCCGCTCAGTCGCCCGTCGCAGCCGCCGCCATCGCGCCGAAGGCGTTGACCACCTCGGGCGGCGCCTGCACCAATTCGATGAGCACGCCTTCCCCTGAGACGGGGAACTCGTCGCTGCCCTTCGGATGCAGGAAGCAGATGTCGAAACCGGCCGCACCGCGGCGGATCCCGCCGGGCGCGAAGCGCACGCCCTGCGCCGTCAGCCATTCCACCGCGCGCGGCAGGTCGTCGATCCACAGCCCCACGTGGTTGAGCGGCGTCGCGTGCACGGCCGGCTTCTTCTCGGGGTCCAGCGGCTGCATCAAGTCGACCTCAACCTTGAAAGGGCCGCTGCCGATGGCGCAGATGTCTTCATCGACGTTCTCGCGCTCGCTGCGGAAGGTGCCAGTCACCTCCAGCCCCAGCATGTCGACCCACAGGGTGGCCAGGCGTTGCTTGTCGGCACCGCCGATGGCGATCTGCTGGACGCCCAGCACCTTGAACGGACGTTCCTTGTTCATTGGCATATTCCTTGGTGGACCGACGCGCCGCCGGCTCAGTTGAACTCCAGGATCACCTGGTCCACTGCCAGCGATTCGCCCTTTGCCGCGGCGATCTTGCCCACCACGCCGTCCTGGGCCGCGAAGAGCACGTTCTCCATCTTCATGGCTTCGATGACGGCGAGCTTCTCGCCAGCCTGCACCTGCTGGCCTTCCTTGACGGCGACGTCCACAAGCAAGCCGGGCATAGGCGAGAGCAGGAACTTGCTCATGTCCGGCGGCGCCTTGTAGGGCATCAGCGACTGCAGCCGCGCACCCAGCGGCGACAGCACCATGGCCTCGATCTGCGTGCCGTTGTGCTGCACGCGCAGGGCCAGCGGGTTCTTGCCTGCGCCTCGCTCCACCTGCGCGGTGAAGGGCTGGCCATTGACGCGCCCCTCGACACGGATGCCGCCCAGCGGCGAGCGGCTTTCGAGCTGGTAGCTGCGGCTACCGACCTGCACGGCGCTCGCGCCCGTCGCACCCTGGAAGTCGGTGACGCTCACCGGCGTGTGGCGATGTTCGCCATCCGCCCCGAGCGTGACGACCACGAACTGCTCGCCCACCTTCACGCCATGGCCCGCCAGCTGACCGCTGATGCCCGAAGCACGTGCACGGTAGCGCCGGTGCGCGTAGGCCGCCAGCGCGACCAGGAAGTCGGGGTCGTCATGCGGCACGTCCTCGGCTCGGAAGCCATGGCCGTAGTGCTCGGCGATGAAGCCGGTGTTGAAGTCGCCGCTGACGAACTTGGGGTGCGCCAGCAGCGCCGCCTGGAAGGGAATGTTGCTGTGGATGCCGCGGATCGCGAAGCCGTTGAGCGCCTCGCGCATCAGCGCGATGGCATGCGCCCGGTCCCGCCCGTGCACGATGAGCTTGGCGATCATCGAGTCGTAGTACATGGGGATCTCGCCGCCCTCGTACACCCCCGTATCCACGCGCACGCCATAGGCATCGGGCGCGTTCGGCTCGGAGGCCGACAGCGACTCGGCCGGCGGCTGGAACTTCACCAGCCGGCCCGTGGACGGCAGGAAGTTGCGGAACGGGTCTTCCGCGTTGATGCGGCATTCGATGGCCCAGCCGTCGCGCTTCACGTCGGCCTGCGTCAGCGGCAGCGGCTCGCCGGCCGCGACGCGGATCATCAGCTCCACCAGGTCCAGCCCGGTGATGCACTCCGTCACCGGATGCTCCACCTGCAGGCGCGTGTTCATCTCCAGGAAATAGAAGTCCTGGTCCTTGCCGACCACGAACTCCACCGTGCCGGCCGACTGGTAGTTGACCGCCTTGGCCAGCGCCACGGCCTGCTCGCCCATGGCCTTGCGCGTCGCATCGCTGATGAAGGGCGACGGCGCCTCCTCGATCACCTTCTGGTGGCGCCGCTGGATGGAGCATTCGCGCTCGTTCAGGTAGATCACATGGCCCTGGCTGTCGCCCAGCACCTGGATCTCGATGTGCCGCGGCTGCTCCACGAACTTCTCGATGAAGATGCGGTCGTCGCCGAAGGAATTGCGCGCCTCATTGCGGCAGGAGGTGAAGCCCTCCAGCGCCTCCTTGTCGTTGAAGGCGACGCGCAGCCCCTTGCCACCGCCACCGGCACTGGCCTTGATCATCACCGGATAGCCGATGCCCTTGGCGATTTCCACCGCCTGCTCGGCCGTGTCGATGGCGTCGTTGTAGCCCGGGATGGTGTTGACCTTGGCCTCGTTCGCGAGCTTCTTGGAGGCGATCTTGTCGCCCATCGCCGCGATGGAATGGTGCTTGGGGCCGATGAAGACGATGCCCTCTTCTTCCACGCGCTTGGCGAAGGACTCGTTCTCCGACAGGAAGCCGTAGCCCGGATGCACGGCCTCGGCACCGGTCTTCTGGCAGGCCTCGATGATGCGGTCGGCCATCAGGTAGGACTCGCGCGAGGGCGCGGCGCCGATGTGCACGGCCTCGTCGGCCAGTTCCACATGGCGCGCGTCACGGTCCGCGTCCGAGTACACGGCCACGGTCTTGATGCCCATCTTGCGGGCCGTCTTGATGACGCGGCACGCGATTTCGCCGCGGTTGGCGATCAGGATTTTCTTGAACACTGCTGCTCCGTTGTATTGGCGTTGCGATGGGGCACTGCTCACTGCAGACCCAGCGACTGGCGCATGGCCGCGTTCTTTGCCTCGGCGCGCTGGAAGGCGGGCCGGGCGTCCAGGCGCCGCACGTAGTCGGCGAACACGGGCGTCGGCTCGATCTGCTTGAAGGCGATCATGAAGCGCAGCGTGCCGCCGAACACGACGTCGGCCATGGAAAAGCGCTCGCCCAGCACGAAGTCCTTGCCTGCGATGGCGCCCTCCGCCGCGCTGAGCATGGCCTCGAAGCTGCCCCAGCCGGCCGACATCTCCTTGACGGTCCAGCCCGAGTGCTTGGCCATCACGGCGGGCTCGATCACGCTGGGCGCGAAGAGCGACCAGCGCAGATAGGTGCCGCGCTGCGGATCGTCCAGTGCAGGCGCCAGATGTGGTGCATGTCGGTCGGCCAGGTAGAGCGCAATCGCGGCCGCTTCGGTGACGACGACATCGCCGTCCACCAGCGTGGGCAGCTTGCCCATGGGATTCTTCGCCATCAGCTCGGGGCCCTTCTGCTCGCCCTTCATGATGTCGACGACCTTCAGGTCGTAGTCGACGCCGGCTTCCTCCAGCGCCCAGAGGGTGCCTGCGGCCCGCGAGTACGGGTGGTAGTAGAGGCTGAGGGTCATGGTGTGCTCCTCGTTTGCATCGCGGTCAGAGAGGAATGTTCCCGTGCTTGCGCCACGGGTTCTCCAGCTTCTTCTCGCGCAGCATCACCAGACTGCGGCAGATGCGCTTGCGGGTCTCGTGCGGCAGGATCACATCGTCGATGTAGCCGCGTGCGCTAGCGACGAAGGGGTTGGCAAATCGGGCCTTGTACTCGGCCTCGCGGGCTGCCAGCTTTTCCGGGTCCTTCTTCTCCTCGCGGAAGATGATCTCCACCGCGCCCTTGGCGCCCATCACCGCGATCTCGGCGCGCGGCCAGGCCAGGTTGACATCGCCCCGCAGGTGCTTGGACGCCATCACGTCGTAGGCACCGCCGTAGGCCTTGCGCGTGATGACGGTAATCTTCGGCACCGTGCATTCGGCGTAGGCGTACAGCAGCTTGGCACCGTGCTTGATGATGCCCCCGTACTCCTGGCTGGTGCCGGGCATGAAGCCGGGCACGTCCACGAAGGTGACGACCGGGATGTTGAAGGCATCGCAGAAGCGCACGAAGCGCGCGGCCTTGATCGAGCTCTTGATGTCCAGGCAACCGGCCAGCACCAGCGGCTGGTTGGCGACGATGCCCACGCTCTGGCCTTCCATGCGGGCGAAGCCGATCACGATGTTCTTGGCATAGTCGGGCTGCAGCTCAAAGAAGTCACCGTCGTCCACGACCTTGAGGATCAGCTCCTTCATGTCGTAGGGCTTGTTGGGGTTGTCGGGCACCAGCGTGTCCAGCGACCGGTCGGCGCGGTCGGCTGGGTCACCGCTGGGGCGAACCGGCGGCTTCTCGCGGTTGGAAAGCGGCAGGTAGTTGTAGAGGCGGCGCAGCATCATCAGCGCCTCCACGTCGTTCTCGAAGGCCAGGTCGGCCACACCGCTCTTGGTGGTATGGGTGATGGCGCCGCCCAGCTCCTCGGCCGTCACGTTCTCATGCGTCACCGTCTTCACCACCTCGGGACCGGTGACGAACATGTAGCTGGAGTCCTTCACCATGAAGATGAAGTCGGTCATGGCGGGCGAGTACACCGCCCCACCGGCACAGGGGCCCATCACCAGGCTGATCTGCGGCACCACGCCCGAGGCCATCACATTGCGCTGGAACACTTCGGCATAGCCGCCGAGCGAGGCCACGCCTTCCTGGATGCGCGCGCCGCCCGAGTCGTTCAGGCCGATGACGGGCGCGCCCACCTTCATCGCCTGGTCCATCACCTTGCAGATCTTCTCGGCATGGGCTTCGGACAGCGCGCCGCCGAAGACGGTGAAGTCCTGGCTGAAGACGAACACGAGGCGGCCGTTGATCATGCCGTAGCCGGTGACCACGCCATCGCCGGGGATCTTGTTGTCCGCCATGCCGAAGTCGGTGCAGCGGTGCTCGACGAACATGTCCCATTCTTCGAAGGTGCCGTCGTCCAGCAGCAGTTCGATGCGCTCGCGCGCCGTGAGCTTGCCCTTGGCATGTTGCGCGTCGATGCGCTTCTGGCCGCCGCCCTGGTGCGCCTGCGCACGGCGGCGTTCGAGTTCTTCGAGGATGTCCTTCATGGTGTCCTGTCGGTTGGGGATGAGGCGGGCGGCGCATCGTTCGCCGTCCGGGATTGGGGGGATGGGGGCTCCGCGGCCAGGGCGAGCAGCTGGCGCGCGGCGGTGGATGCAGCCACTTGGCCGGCGGCCACCTCGGCGGACACGCCGGTCAGCTTGTCGCGCACCTGCGGATGCTGGCGGAAGGCCTGGCGCAGGCCGGCCTCGATGCGCTCCCACATCCAGGCCAGGGCCTGCTTCTCGCGGCGGGCGGCCATTCGGCCATTGGCGGATTGCAGCTGGCGAAACTCGGTCACGGCGGCCCAGAAGCGGTCCACGCCCGCGCCCGTCAGCGCGCTGAGCTGCATCACTCGTGGCAACCAGTGGCGCACTTCGGCGCCGGTGTGGGCGTCGTGCAGGGCCTGCGCATGCTGCGGATTGCCGTGGTGGCCGAAGAGCCGCAGGGCCGAGGTGATCTGCGCCTGGGCCCGGGTGGCGGCATCGGCGTCGATGTCGGCCTTGTTGATGACGACCAGGTCGGCGATCTCCATCACGCCCTTCTTGATGGCCTGCAGGTCGTCGCCGGCGTTGGGCAGTTGCAGCAGCACGAACATGTCGGTCATGCCGGCCACGGCCGTCTCGCTCTGGCCCACGCCAACGGTCTCGACGATCACCACGTCGTAGCCGGCAGCTTCGCAGACCAGCATGGCCTCACGCGTCTTCTCCGCCACGCCGCCGAGCGTGCCCGACGATGGGCTGGGGCGGATGTACGCCTGCTCGTGCACCGACAGGCGCTCCATGCGCGTCTTGTCGCCCAGGATGGAGCCGCCGGACACGGTAGACGACGGGTCGATGGTGAGCACTGCCACGCGGTGACCCTGGTCGATCAGGTGCAGGCCTAGGGCCTCGATGAAGGTGGACTTGCCGACGCCGGGGACGCCCGAGATGCCGAGGCGGAAGCTGTGGCCGGTGTGCGGCAGCAGCGCCGTGAGAAGTTCGTCGGCCTGGGCGCGGTGGTCGGCCCGGGTCGATTCGAGCAGCGTGATGGCCTTGGCCATGGCGCGGCGCTGAGCCATCGGCGTGGCGCCGTGCAGGATGGCGTCAAGGTGCAGAGGACGCGCCTGGGTCATGGGGCTGTCTCGGCTGACGAGTTTGTCGGATGCGTGGCCGCATCGACGTCCCCAGTCCGTTCTGGCTGAGCTCGCCCTGACTGGTCGCCCCCAATCCGTTCGGGCTGAGCTTGCCGTGAATGGCCGCCCCAAGTCCGTTCGGGCTGAGCCTGTCGAAGCCGGGGCACGACCTCCGCCTGCGCGCTGTTCTGCCCTTCGACAAGCTCAGGGCGAACGGATTGAGGGCTCGGGCCGGGATCCGGGTTCGCCGTCTGACACGGACCGCAATCAGCACTTCCTTGCGTTCGCGAGCGCGCCACCTGTTGGATCGCTATCCAATCCCCCCGCGCAAGCGCCTCTTTCTTCGCCCGCGACCATCCCTTGATCCGCAGTTCGAAGGCCAGCGCAGCTTCACGCGTCTCGAACTCACCCTGCCACGACAGCGTGAACGGCTTGCGCGTGGCGGTGTAGCCGATCCGGCCGGCGACATGCTGCTGCAGGCGCGCATCCAGGTCGTCGGTGTGGCCTGCGTAGTAGGAGCCGTCCGCGCAACGGAGCAGATAGACGGAAAAAGGCTTCACGCGATTGGAAGATAGGGCTTCGACAAGCTCAGCCTGAACGGTGGAAAGGGCTGCAAGGGATCGGCGGCGGAGCTACAGAGGACAGGCACAGACCAGCCTCAAGCGGCGACAGCCGCCCGGATCTGCTCCAGCACATCCTTCGCACTCGCCGGAATCGGCGTGCCGGGCCCATAGATGCCCTTCACGCCCGCCTCGTACAGGAACTCATAGTCCTGCCGCGGGATGACGCCGCCCACGAACACGATGATGTCGTCCGCGCCCTGCTTCTTCAGTTCTTCGATGATGGCCGGCACCAGCGTCTTGTGGCCCGCCGCCAGCGTGCTCACGCCCACGGCATGCACGTCGTTCTCGATGGCCTGGCGGGCGCATTCCTCGGGGGTCTGGAAGAGCGGCCCCATGTCCACGTCGAAGCCCAGGTCGGCGAAGGCCGTAGCCACCACCTTGGCGCCGCGGTCGTGGCCGTCCTGGCCCAGCTTGGAGATCATCACGCGCGGCCGGCGGCCCTGGTGCTCGGCGAAGGCGTCGATCTCTTTCTTGAGCGCCTCCCAGCCTTCGGCCGAGTCGTAGGCAGCGGCGTAGACGCCAGTCACCTTCTGCGTGTCGGCGCGGTGGCGGCCGAAGGCCTTTTCCAGCGCGTCCGACACCTCGCCCACCGTGGCGCGCAGGCGGATGGCCTGGATGCTGAGGTCGAGCAGGTTGCCCTCGTTCTTCTCGGCCGCGGCCGTGAGTGCGTCGAGTGCCGCCTGCACCTTGGCGCCATCGCGCGCGGCGCGGATGTTCTGCAGGCGCGCCACCTGCTGGTCGCGCACCTTCATGTTGTCGATGGCGAGGATCTCGACCGGGTCCTCGTTCTTGAGCTTGTACTTGTTAACGCCGACGATGACGTCGCGGCCCGAGTCGATGCGCGCCTGCTTCTCGGCCGCCGCGGCCTCGATCTTGAGCTTGGCCCAGCCGCTGTCGACCGCCCTGGTCATGCCGCCCATGGCCTCGACCTCCTCGATGATGGCCCAGGCGGCATCGGCCATGTCCTGGGTGAGCTTCTCCATCATGTAGCTGCCAGCCCAGGGGTCGATGACGTTGGTGATGTGCGTCTCTTCCTGGATGATCAGCTGCGTGTTGCGGGCGATGCGGGCGCTGAACTCGGTCGGCAGCGCGATGGCCTCGTCCAGCGCATTGGTGTGCAGCGACTGCGTGCCGCCGAAGACTGCGGCCATGGCCTCGATGGTGGTGCGCACCACGTTGTTGTAGGGGTCCTGCTCGGTAAGCGACCAGCCCGAGGTCTGGCAGTGCGTGCGCAGCATCAGGCTCTTGGGGTTCTTGGCTCCCGTGGCCTTCATGATCCGGCACCACAGCAGGCGGGCGGCTCGCATCTTGGCGACTTCCAGGTAGAAGTTCATGCCGATGGCCCAGAAGAAGCTCAGGCGCCCGGCGAAGTCGTCCACGTCCATGCCCTTGGCGATGGCGGTCTTCACGTATTCCTTGCCGTCGGCCAGCGTGAAGGCCAGCTCCAGCGCCTGGTTGGCGCCGGCTTCCTGCATGTGGTAGCCGGAGATCGAGATCGAGTTGAACTTCGGCATGTTCTTGGCCGTGTACTCGATGATGTCGCCGATGATCCGCATGCTCGGCTCGGGCGGATAGATGTACGTGTTGCGGACCATGAACTCCTTGAGGATGTCGTTCTGGATGGTCCCGCTGAGCTTGTCCTGCGACACGCCCTGCTCTTCCGCCGCCACCACGTAGCCGGCCAGCACGGGCAGCACGGCGCCGTTCATGGTCATCGACACGCTGACCTTGTCGAGCGGGATGCCGTCGAACAGGATCTTCATGTCCTCCACCGAATCGATGGCCACACCGGCCTTGCCGACGTCGCCGGTCACGCGCGGATGGTCGCTGTCGTAGCCGCGATGGGTTGCCAGGTCGAAGGCCACCGACACGCCCTGCCCGCCCGCGGCCAGCGCCTTGCGGTAGAAGGCATTCGATTCCTCCGCGGTGGAGAAGCCGGCGTACTGGCGGATGGTCCAGGGTCGCACGGCGTACATCGTCGCCTGCGGGCCGCGGATGTAGGGCTCGAAGCCGGGCAGCGTGTCGCTGTGGCGCAGGCCCTGCAGGTCGGCGGCCGTGTAGAGCGGCTTGACGGTGATGCCGTCGGGCGTCACCCAGTTCAGCGCCGAGACGTCGCCGCCGGGGGCCGACTTGGCCGCGGCGCGCGCCCAGTCTTCGAGGGTGGAGGGCTTGAATTCGGAATCCGCCATGCTTCGTCTCTCTCGCTTGACCTCTGGTGCCGGAAGTGCGGCCACGCTTGCCGACCCCGGGGAATCCCGCAAGTCTAGCTGTCTGTAATTATTAATTCAATTATGAATTAGGGGCTTCTTCTGCGATACAGTCGCGCCCATGTCTGCCCTGACCTTCACCCCGCGCGCCCTCTATGAAGAGGTGGCGGAGCTGCTGCGCCAGCGCATCTTCCGCCGCGAACTGGAGCCCGGCAGCTGGATCGACGAACTGCGCATCGCGGAAGAACTGGGCATCAGCCGCACGCCGCTGCGCGAGGCGCTGAAGGTGCTGGCCGCCGAAGGCCTGGTGACGATGAAGCTGCGCCGCGGCGCCTATGTGACCGAGGTGTCCGACCGCGACCTGGCCGACGTGTACCACCTGCTCGGCCTGCTGGAAAGCGACGCGGCCGGCGTGGTTGCCACGCGCGCCACCGAGGCCCAGATCGCCGAGCTGCGCGCCCTTCACGACGAACTGGAGGCCGCCGCCCGCCCCGGCCAGGTGGACCGGGAGCACTTCTTCGCCGTCAATGAGCGCTTCCACATGCGGCTGCTGGCCATTGGCGACAACCGCTGGCGCGACCAGATGGTGGCGGACCTGCGCAAGGTGATGAAGCTCAACCGCCACAACTCGCTGCTGAAGGCGGGGCGCATCGAGGAATCGCTGGCGGAGCACCGCGCTCTGGTGGCTGCCATCGAGGCTCGGGACGCGCAGGCGGCCGAGGCGCGCATGCGCGAGCACTTCGTGAACGGACTCGACGCGGCATCCTGAGTCGGCGCGCGCCGCCGCTTGGACTGCAACGCGGCGCGGCGCAAGGCCGTGCCAATGGGCCGACCGCCCGCCCGTAGCCGGGCCGGCGCCGCCCTGTGCGCTCAGGCCTCGGCCGTGGCGCTCGCGTGCGCCCGCGCCATGACCTCGTGCGGATCCAGCTCGCGCAGGCGATGGTCGCTCCACACCTGCCGCCACCGACGCGCCCCCGGCAGGCCATTGCGCAGCCCCAGCATGTGCCGCGCGATCGACTGCCACGACGTGCCGTGCGCCTGCTTCTCGCGACGCATGTAGTCGCACATCTGCACCTCCACCTCCTCGCGCGTCATCTCACGCGGCGCATCGCCGAAGAAGGCGCTGTCCCACTGCGAAAGCCACCAGGGGTTGTGGTAGGCCTCGCGGCCCACCATCACGCCGTCGAGCAGGCGCAATTGCGCGTGCACCTGCTCTTCGGTCTGGATGCCGCCGTTGATGGCGATGAACAGCTGAGGAAAGTCGTGTTTGAGCCGGTGCACCAGCTCGTAGCGCAGCGGCGGGATCTCCCGGTTCTGCTTGGGGCTCAGGCCCTTGAGCCACGCATTGCGCGCATGCACGATGAAGTGGCGACAACCGGCGTCGGCCACGGTGCCGACGAAGTCGCGCACGAAGTCGTAGCTCTCCACCCGATCGATGCCGATGCGGTGCTTGACGGTCACAGGCACGCTCACGGCGTCCAGCATCGCCTTCACGCCATCGGCCACCAGCGCCGGCTCCGCCATCAGGCAGGCGCCGAAGGCACCGCGCTGCACCCGCTCGCTGGGGCAGCCGCAGTTGAGGTTGATCTCGTCGTAACCCCACTGCTCGCCCAGCCGCGCGCTGGCCGCCAGGTCGGCGGGCTCGCTGCCGCCCAGTTGCAGCGCGACGGGGTGCTCGGTCTCGTCGAAGCGCAGGTGTCGGGCGACATCGCCGTGCAGGATGGCGCCGGTGTTCACCATCTCGGTGTACAGCAACGCATGGCGGCTGAGCAGGCGGTGGAAGTAGCGACAGTGGCGCTCCGTCCAGTCCAACATCGGGGCAACGGACAGGCGGCCGACGGGCAGCGACGCCTGCGGGGATGAGGAAAGGTCCTTGTCGTTCATGAACTGGGGCAGAGGTGCCGGTCGGGCGTGAGGCCGGCGAATAGCGTCGGCGTTGACGCTCGTTTCGCGGGGAAGAAAAACATGAAGTCGCGCCGCGCAAGGTCGCCCGGGGCGGCGAAAGGTCGGCATTTTCCCAGGTCCCAGCGATACGCGCGGCAAAGCCAGCCCTGGCGGCGGCCCCGAACCGCGGCCCAAGTGTGGCGTCGGCCAGTCAGCCTCGTTTAATAAACATGCTTACGATATAAGTGTTTATGAAAATCGATCCCTCCAAGCGCTTCAGCTTTCTGGTGAACCAGGTGGCCAAGCTGCACGGCGCCCACTTCGACCGGCTGGCCCGCGAGCGAATGGGTCTGTCCCTCGCGCAATGCCGGTTGCTCTGGGCGCTGGCGCATCCCGAACAGCCAGAACCGTTGTCGCAGGCCGCCCTGGCCCAACGCCTGGAAACCAGCGCCATGGCCGTCGCCACCCTCTGCGACCGCATGGAGACCGGCGGCTGGATCCGGCGCGAGCCCTCGCCCCACGACCGCCGCGTCAAGCTGATCCACGCGACGCCCCGCGCCCTTGAGGCCATGGACGAGGCGCTGGCGATCAGCGACGAGGTGCTGGCGCACGGTCTCGTGACGCTCAGCGCCGACGAGCAAGCCCAGCTTCTGGCTCTGCTGGCCAAGGCCCGTGAAGGCCTGCTGGCCTGGCAAACGGAGTCGACGCCGGCTGCGCTGCACGATGGCGACGCGACCCGCGGCCTCGAAGAGAACGCCCCATGACCCCCACCCCCCAGAACCCCGTGCCCCACCGCGGCATGATCACCGTCTCGATCATGCTGGCGACGATCATGCAGGCGCTGGACACCACCATTGCCAACGTCGCCCTGCCCCACATGCAGGGCAGCTTGCAGGCATCGCAGGACCAGATCACCTGGGTGCTGACCTCGTACATCGTCGCGGCGGCCATCACCCTGCCGCTGACCGGCTGGTTCTGCGGCCGGTGGGGCCGGCGGCGCGTCTTTCTGGTGTCGGTGGTGGGCTTCACGGTCGCGTCGGCGCTGTGCGGCATCGCCGGTTCGCTGGTCGAGATCGTCGGCGCGCGGCTGCTGCAGGGCGTCTTCGGCGCCGCGCTGGTGCCGCTGTCGCAGGCCGTGCTGCTCGACATCAACCCGCGCGAGAAGGTGGGCCAGGCCATGGCCATCTGGGGCGCGGGCATCATGATCGGCCCCATCCTGGGCCCGCTGCTGGGCGGATGGCTGACTGATCAGCTCGACTGGCGCTGGGTCTTCTTCATCAACCTGCCGGTGGGCATCGTGGCCTTCTGGGGCATCGCCCGCTACCTGCCCGAAAGCCGACCGAAGTCCGAGAAGCTCGACGTGTTCGGCTTCGCGACGCTCAGCCTGGGCATCGGCTTGCTGCAGCTCTTTCTGGACCGCGGGGAACAGCTGGACTGGTTCGATTCGTGGGAGATCCGCCTGGAGGCGATCGGCGCCGTGGTCGCCCTCGCCTTCTTCGCCGTCCACACCTGGACCGTCCAGGGGGTGAGCTTTCTCAACCGCGACCTGCTGAAGGACCGCAACTTCGTCACTGGCCAGTTCTTCGCCTTCATCGTCGGCATCATCCTGTTCGCGACCACCTCGCTGCTGCCGAACTTCCTGCAGGGACTCATGGGTTACCCCGTGGTCTACACCGGTGCGATCACGGCGCCGCGTGGCGTCGGGACGATGATCGCCATGATCGTCGTCGGCAGGCTCGTCCAGCGCGTCGACGTGCGCGCCATCATGGCGGTCGGCTTCGGCATGTCGGCCTTCTCGCTGTGGCAGATGACGCGCTTCACGCCGGACATGGACAGCACGCTGATCGTCATCTCGGGCTTCATCCAGGGGCTGGGCATCGGCTTCACCTTCGTGCCGCTTTCGACGGCCACCTTCGCCACGTTGCCGGCGCGGCTGCGCAACCAGGGCACACCGATCTTCAGCCTCATGCGCACATCGGCAGCAGCGTGGGCATCTCCGTGGTGCAGACGCTGCTGACCGAGGGCTCGGGACGCGCTCACGCGAATCTTGCCGCGCTCGTGTCGCCGGGCAACCAAGGCCTGCTCGCCTTGCCTTCAGCCATGAACCTCGACACCGCGACCGGGTTGGCCGTACTGAACGCCGAGGTCACCCGCCATGCAACCCTCGTGGCCTACCTGGACGACTTCTGGATCATGATGGTGCTCACGGCCGTCACCATCCCGCTACTCGTGCTCATCCGAAGACCCAAGAAGGCCGCCGACGGTCCTGCCGAGATTCCGCACTGAGCGCCAGCGCCCGCCGATGCGGCGGCGTCGGACAGGATCAACCGAACTGGCCGAAGGACGTCCGAAGCCCTTGGTAGTCGGTCGGCCCGCTGTTCTCTGGCGGATGCCCGTACAGCGCGAGCCAGCCCGCAATGCTGGGCAACCGCTTTTCGAAATAGCGATGCAGCTGGTGCCAGTCGCCCTGAGGGGTGTGGCTGGCCACCATCTCCAGGCCTTCGACCGCCATCGCCCGCAGGCTGGTCACCATTGCCAGGCCCGAGCCATCGATCTGCTGGAGGCTCACCTCGCGCCCCTGGGCCAGCACCTCCTGCAGCACGCGCCGATGGACGGCAAAGTCGGCCCAGGCTCGCTTGATGCAGGCATCGCTGAGCTCACGGAACACCCAGTGCATGTTGGCTGCAAAGAGCGTGGCCACCTGATCGGCCTGACGCGCCGCCTGCCGACCCGCGGCGTATTGCAGGCGCAGCGCCAGGCACAACGCCAGCAATACGGACGCCGCCTGAATCCATGCCGCCCATTCGGCGGAGGTTCGCGGCGGGGCGATCCAGAACGCCGCCGCAGCACCGCCCAGGAGGCCGGCAAAACCGACGTAAGGAAGCCATCGAAACGCTACACCGCTTTTCATGCCGCCATCCTAGGCGTCACTTCCACTTCAAAGGTATCGAAAAATTCACAATTAGAAACATATTTCGCAATGTGGAGGAGCTTGCTAACAAATTCTGGCGGTCTGCAGGCATTGGCTCCTACAGGACCACGGGATGGGCATGCCTAGGTTGCTTGGGCCGGCAGTCCACCTGCTCTCGCGTATGCGGTTGCCGGCCTCAAAGCTGGAGACGCCATGAAGCCTTTCGCCCTGACCCCAGACATGCTGTCGACCCTCGGGAAGACGTTCTATCCCACCGGCCACACGATGTTGATCTTTGCCGATGAAGCTGCCGCTCGTCGGGCTGCGCAGGCACTCGCCGAGGGTGGCGTGCCCGGTGACGACGTGGCATTCGTGTCGCCTGAGGCGATCACGAACCAGATCGGCCCGACAACCTCCGACGCCGACAACCCCTTGCCGTCGCCCGGAACCGAGGGTGCCACCGTGCGGGCGTACGTCAGGCTGGCGCAGGAAGGGCACGCCGGTCTGCTGGTTCGCACCGAAACCGACGAGGAGATGGAGCGACTTCGCACCCTGCTGCGCGACAAGCCACCCGCCATGGGCCAGCGCTACCGCACGCTGGTCATCGAAGATTTATGACGCGACGACGGGAACCCTTGGCATCGCCCGGCTGAGCACATCGCCGGCCATGGCCTGGGCGAGTTCTTGCTCGCCAAGATAGACCGTGGCCGCCAGTTCCTGCCGCAACAGCTGCGCTTCATCCTCGTTGTGGCTACGCAGCACGACCTCGACATCGGGATTGAGCGCCCGCGCCGTATCGATCATCTGTCGCACGTTCAGCGGGTCGGCAATGGCCACCACCAGCACCCGCGCCCGCGCAATGTGGGCCTGGATGAGCACCGAGGGCTCTGCCGCGTCACCCCACACCGCGGCGCCCCCCTCCTCCCGCAAACGCTCGATCAGCTCCCGATTCTGGTCGGCGACCACAAAGGGAATGTCATTGGCGCGCAGTTGCGCTGCAATGCGCCGGCCCACCCGCCCATAGCCCACCAAGACGACCTGTCTGGACAAATAGCGCTCGGCCGTGCTCGCTGGAAGTTCAGCCAAAGGGTCGTCCCTGGCTTCGAGGCGTCGGGCCAGCGAGGAATGGACGCGCAGCCAGTTCAGGATGGGCTGGATGGCGCTGAACCAGAGCGGGTTGGTGGCGATCGACACCAGCGCGCCGGCGAGGACCAGGCTCTGCGCCTCTGGCGGGAGGAGTTCCATCCGCAGCCCAAGCGCCATGAGGATGAACGAGAACTCGCCGATCTGCGCCAGGCTCGCGCTCACGGTCAGCGCCGTTGCCAGCGGATACCGGAAGGCGAGCACCAGCAGGCAGGCCGCCACCGACTTGCCCACGACGATCACCAGCACCACGGCGAGCACCTGCAGCGGCCGGCTGATCAGCACGGCCGGGTCGAAGAGCATGCCCACCGACACGAAGAACAGCACGGCGAAGGCGTCGCGCAGCGGCAGCGACTCTTCCGCGGCCCGATGGCTGAACTCGGATTCGCGCATCACCATGCCGGCGAAAAAGGCACCCAGCGCGAACGACACGCCGAACAAGGCGGCCGACGCGAAGGCGATGCTGACCGCGGCCGCGACGACGCACAGGGTGAACAGCTCCCGCGAACCGGTGCGCGTGACCTGCCACAGCAGCCACGGAAAGACGCGACGGCCGACGATGAGCATCAGGGCCACGAAGCCACCGACCTGCAGCAGCGTCACGCCCAGGGTGCGGCCGAGCGAGGCCATCGACCCATCGCTGCCGTCTTCCGGGCGCCCGCCCAGCACGTGGGCCAGCGGCGGCAGCAGAACGAGCACCAGCACCATCGCGAGGTCCTCCACCACCAGCCAGCCAACGGCGATGCGCCCCGTGTGCGTGTCAAGGATGCCGAGGCTCTCCAATGCGCGCAGCAGCACGACCGTGCTGGCCACCGAAAGCGCCAGCCCGAACACCAGCGCGGCGCCGATGCTCCACCCCCACCACAAGGCCAGAAGGCCCCCCATGCAGGTGGCCGCCACGATCTGCACCAGCGCGCCCGGGAGGGCGATGCGCCGCACCTGCAGCAGGTCGTCCAGGGAGAAATGCAGCCCTACGCCGAACATCAGCAACATCACGCCGATCTCGGCCAGTTGGGAGGCGATGTCGGCATCGGCCACGAAGCCGGGCGTGAAGGGCCCGATGATCACGCCCGCGAGCAGATAGCCCACAAGCGCCGGCAGTCTCAGGCGTGCTGCGATGAATCCGAAGGCCAGTGCCAGCCCCAGGGCGGCTGCGATCGTGCTGATGAGGGAAGCGCCATGGTGCATCGGCCCATTTTGCAGGACCCGGTCCCGACGGCCCGGACTGACGGCCTTTGCATGACCCATAAAGCGCGAAACCCGCGCGGGGGCGGGCTTCGTGACAGTCCAACGGGCGTTGGACTGAGGGGCGACAAGCCCTGCGTCAGTGCATGTGCAGGCCGCCGTTGACGGGGAAGTCGGCACCGGTGGAATAGCCACCTTCGCTGGATGCCAGCCAGGAGATGATCGAGGCGATCTCGCTCGGCTCGCCCAGGCGCTTGACCGGGATCGTGCCGACAATCTTGTCCAGCACTTCCTGGCGAATGGCCTTGACCATGTCGGTGCCGATGTAGCCCGGGCTCACGGTGTTGACCGTCACGCCCTTGGTGGCCAGTTCCTGCGCCAGGGCCATGGTGAAGCCGTGCATGCCGGCCTTGGCAGCCGAGTAGTTGGTCTGGCCTGCCTGTCCCTTGGCACCGTTGACCGAACTGATGTTGATGATGCGGCCCCAGCCCTTTTCGACCATGTCGCCCACCACCTGCTTGGTGACGTTGAACATGCTGTTCAGATTGGTTTCGATGACCGCATTCCAGTCGTCCGGCGTCATCTTCACGAACATGCGGTCGCGCGTGATCCCCGCATTGTTGACCAGCACGTCGATGCTGCCGTGCTCGGCCTTGGCCTTGGAGAAAGCTTCGACCGTCGACTCCCATGCGCCGACGTTGCCCACAGACGCGTGGAATTCGAAACCTTCTTCCTTCTGCTCTGCAAGCCACTTGCTGAAATCGCGGGTCGGCCCGCAACCGGCGATCACCGTGAATCCATCCTGGTACAGACGGCGGCAGATGGCGGTTCCGATGCCCCCCATGCCACCGGTGACGTAAGCGACTTTCTTGCTCATTCCTGTGCTTTCCTTGGTTGATCCGGCTTCCTTGCCGGCTGGGTCACTTTAGCGACATTTCTCGCCGTTTCGGTGGCATGGCCCCTCTAAAGAGATGAGGAGAAACCGCAGGTCATGCCGGAGCGCAACCCGGTGCATGATTCCAGGAGTGCCGGAGGCGGCCGATGCTCCCGACCGTGGCCGAGGGTGGGCGCGGATGCCGCCTCACCGAACTCAACACCCCCACTGGCTGCATCCGTTCAGGAAAGGCTCACTCCCATTCGATCGTCGCCGGCGGCTTGCTCGACACGTCGTAAGTCACCCGATTGATCCCTCGCACCTCGTTGATGATGCGGCTCGACACCTTCTTCAGCAGCGCATAGGGCAGTTCGGCCCAGTCGGCGGTCATGAAGTCGCTGGTCTGCACGGCGCGCAGGGCCACGACGTAGTCGTAGGTGCGGCCATCGCCCATCACGCCCACGCTCTTGACCGGCAGGAAGACAGTGAAAGCTTGGCTGGTGAGGTCATACCAGCTCTTGCCCGTGGCCTCATCGCGGAAGTTGCGCAGCTCTTCGATGAAGATCGCGTCCGCGCGGCGCAGCAGGTCGGCGTATTCCTTCTTAACCTCGCCCAGGATGCGCACGCCCAGGCCGGGGCCCGGGAAGGGATGGCGGTACACCATCTCGGGCGGCAGGCCCAGAGCCACGCCCAGCTCGCGCACCTCGTCCTTGAACAGGTCGCGCAGTGGCTCCAGCAGCTTCAGGCCCAGCTGTTCGGGCAGGCCACCGACGTTGTGATGGCTTTTGATGGTGACGGCCTTCTTGCTATTGGCGCCGCCGGACTCGATCACGTCCGGATAGATGGTGCCCTGGGCCAGGAAGGTCGCGCCCTTGTGGCCGCCGGTGCCGGCCTTCAGCTTGGCGGCCTCGGCCTTGAACACCTCCACGAACTCGCGGCCGATGATCTTGCGCTTCTGCTCCGGGTCGCTCACGCCCTGCAGATGACCCAGGAACTGTTCGCTGGCATCGACGTGGATCACGCGCGCATGCAGCTTGCCGGCGAACATCTCCATCACCATCTTGCCCTCGTCCAGGCGCAGCAGGCCGTGGTCGACGAAGACGCAGGTCAGCTGGTCGCCGATGGCGCGGTGGATCAGCGCTGCGGCGACGGACGAATCGACTCCGCCCGACAGGCCGAGGATCACCTCTTCATCGCCCACCTGCTGGCGGATGGCCTCCACCGCCTCGGCGATGTGGTCCTTCATGACCCAGTCGGGCTGGGCCTGGCAGATGCCGAGCACAAAGCGCTCCAGGATGGCCTTGCCCTGCTGCGTGTGGGTGACCTCGGGATGGAACTGCACCGCGTAGAACTTGCGGGCCTCGTCGGCCATGCCGGCGATGGGGCAGCTGTCGGTGCTGGCCATCAGCTTGAAGCCGGGTGGCAGTTCGCTCACCTTGTCGCCGTGGCTCATCCAGACGTTGAGCATGCCGTGGCCCTCGTCGGTGGTGAAATCGGCGATGTCGCGCAGCAGTTCGGTGTGGCCGCGGGCCCTCACGGCCGCGAAACCGAACTCGCGCTTGTGGCCGCCTTCGACCTTGCCACCCAGCTGGTGCGCCATGGTCTGCATGCCGTAGCAGATGCCCAGCACCGGCACGCCCAGCTCGAACACGGCCTGGGGCGCCTTGTCGGTGCTCTCTTCGTACACGCTGGCATGGCTGCCCGACAGGATCACGCCCTTGAGCGAACCATCGGCCGCGTATTGGCGCACCCATTCGTCGGTCACGTCGCAGGGATGCACTTCGCTCAGCACATGGGCTTCGCGCACGCGGCGGGCGATCAGCTGCGTGACCTGCGAGCCGAAGTCGAGGATGAGGATCTTGTCGTGTTGCATGGTGGGCTCCGAAAGAAGGGAGACGCGGGCCGTTCGGCGCCGCATCAGGTCAGGTCGGTGATGACGGGATGGTCCAGTTGAAGGCAGGCACGATGAAGCGCAGGCGCCATGGTGACCAGGGGCGCCTTGAGGTCGACGGCCAGCTTGAGATAGGCCGCATCGTGAGGACCGAGCTGCATCGACTCTGCCCAGGTCCAGAACTCCAGCGGCGAGATGCGCATGGGCGCCAGCGCCACCGGCAGCCGGCTCAGCAACCGCAGCACGTGCTGATGGACAGCGGTCGTGAATCTACCCGTGGCGAGTGCGCAGCCGGTGGCCTGGAGCACGTCCAGCGGGAAGGTGGCGGCGCTGGTCGCGCTCTCTTCCTCGGTCATGACACGGATCAGCGCCTGCGACACACGGTCGCTGCCTTCGGACGGGAAGGCCCAGCGGGTGAAAGCCGAGGCATCAATGACCAGCATCGTCGTCCTTCGGCTGCCCGGCCGTGGGAAGGTCGCTCTTGACCCATGACCCCGTGCGCGCTGACTGGGCGGCCTCGTGCTGCTGCCACAGCAGGTCGAATCCGGCGCCCTGTTCCGAAGCCGTCGCGGCCACCTTGGCGCGAAGTGCCTGCAGTTCCGCCACGATCGCCTGCCGACGCGCCTCAATGCTGGGCTGCACCGACTCGGGCTCCTTGATCAGCCGGATCACCCGCTTGCCGTGGCGCGTCAGCACGACCTCCTCACCGCTCTCGACAGTGCGGATCAGTTCGGAAAGCTGGCTTTTGGCTTGGTGAATCGGGACGGTGTGCATGTCGAATCTGGCCCGTCTATGGGAAATTCGGACCATATTCTAACCAGCAAAGAAAAAAGGGCCAGAAAAATCTGGCCCTTTTAGCACGCAGCTGGATCACTCGGCCCGATAGTTGGGCGCTTCCTTGGTGATCTGCACATCGTGCACATGGCTTTCGCGGATGCCGGCTGCCGTGATTTCGACGAACTCGGCATTCGCCTTCATCTCGTCGATGGTGGCGCAGCCGCAATACCCCATCGAAGCGCGCAGGCCGCCAGCCATCTGGTAGACGATGGACAGCATCGACCCCTTGTAGGGAACACGGCCTTCGATGCCTTCGGGCACCAGCTTGTCGGCATTGGGGTTGCCGGTGCTCGACTCCTGGAAGTAGCGGTCGGCACTGCCCTGCTGCATCGCACCGATGGAACCCATGCCGCGATAGCTCTTGTAGCTGCGGCCCTGGAACAGGATGATCTCGCCCGGCGCCTCTTCGGTGCCGGCAAACATGCCGCCCATCATCACGGTGCTCGCCCCGGCCGCGATGGCCTTGGCGATGTCGCCCGAGTAGCGGATGCCGCCATCGGCGATCAGCGGAATGCTGTCGCCCAACGCCGTAGCCACGTTGTCGATGGCCATGATCTGCGGCACGCCCACGCCAGCCACGATGCGGGTCGTGCAGATGGAACCCGGGCCGATGCCGACCTTGACCGCATCCGCGCCCGCCTCGGCCAGCGCCTTGGCGGCGGCGCCGGTGGCGATGTTGCCGCCGATCACATCCACCTGCGGATAGTTCTGCTTGACCCAGCGCACGCGCTCGATCACGCCCTTGCTGTGGCCATGGGCGGTGTCGACCACGATGGCGTCCACGCCGGCCTTGACCAGGGCCTCGACACGTTCTTCGGTGCCCTCGCCCACACCCACGGCCGCCCCCACGCGCAAGCGGCCCGATGCGTCGCGCGCCGCGTTCGGGAAACTGGTCTGCTTGGTGATGTCCTTGACGGTGATCAGGCCCTTGAGCTCGAAGTCGTCGGCCACGACCAGCAACCTTTCGAGCTTGTGCTTGTTCAGCAGCGCCTTGGCCTCGGCGGGCGAGGTGCCCTCGCTCACCGTGATGAGCTTGGCCCGTGGCGTCATGATCTCGGTGACGGGCACGTCGTAGCGGGTCTCGAAGCGCAGGTCACGGCCGGTGACGATGCCGACGACCTTCCCGCCGTCGATCACCGGGAAGCCGGAAATGCCCAGCTCTTCCGAGAGTTGCAGCACCTGCAGAACCGTGTGCTGGGGCGTGATCACGACCGGGTCGCGCAGCACGCCCGATTCATAACGCTTGACCTTCGCCACCTCGGCCGCCTGCTGCTGGGCCGTGAGGTTCTTGTGCACGATGCCGATGCCGCCTTCCTGGGCGATGGCAATCGCCAGGCGGGCTTCGGTCACGGTGTCCATCGCCGCCGAAACCAGGGGCAGGTTCAGCTGAATGTTGCGGGAAAGGCGGGTCTTGAGGGAGGCGTCCTTGGGCAGGACCTGGGAGAACGCAGGCACCAGCAACACATCGTCGAAGGTGAGCGCTTTGCCGAGAAGGCGCATGGTGAAGCTCCAAAAGAAGGATTGTAACGAGGCGCCACCGCGGCCACTACACTGGCCGGATGAGACCCGCAACCTGCGTCCTGTTGGCCATGCTGGCGCTGCCGCTGGCCGCCCAAGCCCAGTGGCAATGGATCGATAGCAACGGACGAAAGGTCTTCAGCGACCGGCCGCCGCCCCCGGGTGTTCCGGCGCACAACATCGTGGGACGTCCGGCGGGCAGCAGCCTCCCGATGTCTGCACCGCCCGCGCCAGCCCCGGCTCCCACCGCGTCGGCACCGCGGGTCGACAGGTCCCTGGAAGAAAAGGCTCGCCAAGCCGAGGACGCCGAAAAGGCAAAGCGGGCCGAGGCCGAGGCGAAAGTCGCGAAGGCCAGACAAGACAACTGTGCACGTGCCCGCCAGGGGCTGGCGACGCTCGAGAGCGGCATCCGGGTCGCGCGGGTCAACGGCCAGGGCGAGCGCGAAATCATGGACGATGGCGCGCGCGGCGCGGAGCAGCGTCGACTGCAGGCCGTCGTACAGAGCGACTGCGGCGCACGCTGAGGCCGGTTCCTTTCTCAGCGCGAACCCGCGGACAGATCGGGGACCGACCAGGCGAGCCGTCGGGCGACGGTCAATAACCTGCCTTGGACCCCTGTCGACGCTTGGCAAACAGCCCAGCAGCCCGGGAGCCCTGTCGCTGGAAGCGCTGCCGTCGCGCCACCTTCGGGTCAGCCTGCAACGGGCGGCAGAGTTCGACCCTGTCACCATCGCGCAGGCAGGTGTCCCAAGCCGCCGCCCTTCCCCAGAGCCCAGGACTCGCCTCATGCGCCCAGGCGGGCCATCGATATGCAATTTCACTGGCCGCGACCGCCTGTCGCAGCGTGGTGCCTTCAGCGAGTCGAAGCACCTGCTCGCCCACCTGACGTTCCGCAGCCGACCAACTGACGACCACCTCGATCATGCAGCGGGTCCGCCTTCGCCATAGACCTGTTCGGCACGCTTGACGAAAGCCTCGACCAAGGTCGACGCAATCTTGTCGAACACGGGACCGACGAGCGCCTGAAGGGCGAAATTGTCGAAGCCATAGTTCAGGTCGAGCGTGACGCGGCAGGCCCGCTCGCCCTCCTGGCCCACCGGCGCGAACTTCCAGATGCCTTCGAGTTGGGAGAACGGCCCCTTCACCAGTTTGAGTTGAACCTCACGGCCGGGGATATGGGTATTGCGTGTCGTGAAACTTTGCCGGATGCCCCCAAACGCCAAGCCCACTTCCGCGGTCATGCCGGCGGCGTCCTGTTCGATGACCTGGGCCCGGTCGCACCACGGCAAAAATTCCGGGTATCGGGCGACATCGGTCACCAGGTCGTACATCTCAGCAGCGCTGTACCAGATCAGGACGGACTTATGGACACTTTTCATAGAATCTGCACGTGTGTGCGAGCCGATTGTAGGAATGCCATGCGCCCCCAAATGGAATCCACATGGCCAACAAAAAGCAGGACAACACCAATCCCCGTATCGCCGACAACAAGAAGGCGGCGTACAACTACTTCTTCGAGGAGCGCTATGAGGCCGGCATGGTGCTCGAGGGCTGGGAGGTCAAGGCGCTGCGCGAAGGCAAGGTGCAGTTGACCGACGGCTACGTGCTGATCCGCGATGGCGAGATGTTCATCGTGGGCTGCCAGATCAACCCGCTCAAGAGCGCGTCCACCCACGTCAACCCTGACGCCATCCGCACCAAGAAACTGCTTCTGCACAAGGAAGAGATCCGGCGCCTCACCGGCAAGGTCGAGCAGAAGGGCTACACGCTGGTGCCGCTCAACCTGCACTGGAAGGCGGGCAAGGTCAAATGCGACATCGCGCTGGCCAAGGGCAAGGCCGAGCACGACAAGCGCGACACCATCAAGGATCGCGAAGGCAAGCGCGAGGTGGAGCGGGCGCTCAAGACGCACAACCGCTGAGCGCGGCAATCCGGCCTCGACCGACGCGAGCACGCTTCATCATGGCGCAGTGCGCGCGCGGGCCCGGTAGCCTGCGAATTTTTTCGACCTGCAGGGAATAAACGCGACTCGGGCAGCGTTCATGCAGTCAATGAGCGCGCCCCACGCCATCGTTGGTCAGATACCCGCCCTTCGGCGCTACGCCCGCGCCCTGACGGGCGACGCCTGGGCCGCTGACGACCTCGTGCAGGACACGCTGGAGCGCGCATGCCACAAGTGGTCGCTCTGGACGCCAGGCACCGACCTTCGCGCGTGGCTGTTCACCCTCATGCACAACCTGCACGCCAGCCAGGTGCGGCGCACAGCCGTGCAGACCATGGACATCGACGCGCTGGGAACCGAACCTGCCGCCTTGCCGGCCACGCTCGATGGACCGCTCGACCTGCAGCGCTGCCTGCTGCTTTTGCCCGAAGACCAGCGCGCGGTTCTGCTGCTGGCCGCGTTGGAAGACCTCTCCTATGCGGAGATCGGCCGTGTACTCGGTGTGCCGGTGGGCACGGTGATGTCGCGCCTTTCGCGCGCACGGGAGCGGCTGCGTCGGCTGATGGACGGCAGTCCGCCCGAACGCAGCGAAGCCGGCCCGATTGGCCGCCCTGCCCTGCGCCGACTCAAGTGAGCTCCCGAGACGTGCCATGAATCGCCACGACCCGCCATCGCCGCACCATTCATCCGACGATGATTGGGATCGCCTGCGCAGCCAGTTACGGCAGTTGCATGGACAGGTGCTCGAAGAGACGCCACCGGCCGGGCTCCACGCGGCCGGCGTGGCGCTCGAAGCGACCATTGCGCGCGCGCGCCGACAGGCACGCACCCTGCGTTGGGCGGGCATGGCCGCCGCCATCGTTCTGGCTTTTGGATCGGGCTGGTGGGCCAGTGGCCTGCAAAGCGGCGCACGAGCAGTGGTGGCCCGGACCCAGCCACCGCCACTGCACGGCTTCGTGCGCGAGGCAAAGGTGGCATACAGCCTCTACACGCCCGAGAAGCGCCACCCCGTCGAAGTCGGGGCTGCGGAAGAGCAGCACCTGGTGCAGTGGCTGTCGCGTCGACTCGATCGGCCGCTCAAGCTCCCGGATCTGGCATCGCAAGGCTACGCCCTGGTCGGCGGGCGGCTGCTGCCAGGCTCGGCCGGTGCACGAGCGCAGTTCATGTACCAGAACGCCGAGGGACATCGCCTGACGCTCTACCTCGGCCAGCTGGAAGCCGACAAACCCGAGGCGAATGGCGCTGCCTTCAGCTTCGAGGCAGGCCCCCAGCTCTCGACGTTCTACTGGGTGGAAGACGGCTTCGGCTATGCCTTGAGCGCTCCACTCGACCGCGACCGCCTCCTGGCGCTTGCGCGTTCCGTCCATGGGCAACTATGAGTCATGCACCGAATTCGCCCTGCGCCTACGTGCCTGGCACCGGGCCTCTTCCTAAACTCTTTCCGCTGTCTTTCGTTCAACCAGGAGAAATGCATGATCGCCATGAAAAAGACCACCCTGTTCGGCGCCCCCGCCCTCGCACTGGCAGCACTGCTGGCCGGCTGTGCCACCACCCCCGCGCCTGACACGCCCACCCGCACCGTCGACGGCGTGTTGATCGGTCCGAGCGGCAAGACGCTCTACACATTCGCCCGCGACGCGCAGAACAGCGGCAAGTCGATGTGCAACGGCCAATGCGCCACCAACTGGCCGCCTCTGATGGCCCCCGCCGACCCGAAGCCGATGGGCGGCTACTCCATCGTGATGCGTGACGACGGCAGCAAGCAGTGGGCCTACAACGGCTGGCCGCTCTACTACTGGTCCAAGGACGCCAAGCCGGGCGACCGCACCGGCGAAGGCATGCTCAACGGCGCGTGGAAGGTGGCCCGCCCCTGAGACGCCGCTGACAGGCGCCGCGGTCCGCTCGACGGGCGGAAAGGCGCCAAAGGCACGAAGGGGGCACATGCCCCCTTTTCTTTTGCATTGCGCCAGCGCGGTCCGAAGTGCTCAGCGCGACATACGCGCCGCGCGCCAGCCCAGCCATTCGTTGACCGCCAGCGCGCCGATCACCAGCAGGCCGCCGCTGAACACCGTCGGCGCCGGCACCTCGCCTGCACCGACCCAGGCCAGGGCGATGCCGAAGAGCACTTCCAGCAGGGCCAGCAACGCCACCTCGGGCGCTTTCAGGACCCCTGCCACCAGCATCGACAACATGCAGGGAATGGCTAGCTGGAATACGCCCAGAAAGCCCAGCAGCGCCAGATCGCGGCCGCTGGCCGTGAAGGGCAACGCCAGAGGCAACGTGCAGGCGGCCGACACGGCGGCTCCGATGAGCACGGCCGGCAGCAGATCGACGTCGCCCCCGCTGGCATGGGCCTGCTGCACGTTGGTCCAGTGGCAAGCCCCGGCGATGGGCACGCACAGGGCGACCAGCGTGCCCGCCAGCGCGCCGTCATCACCAATCTGCGCGCCATACATCCAGGCGATGCCCGCGCCCGCCACGGCAATGGCCGCCCAGGTGCGCGCCGGCAGGCGGTGGCCGATGAAGAAGCGCGCCGCCAGGGCCGCGAGCAGCGGCCCGGTGGCCAGCGTGACGAGCACATTGGCCGTCGTGGTCAGCGTGAGTGCCACCATGAAGGCGGTGAACATCACGCTCCAGCACGCGCCGGAGATCCAGAGGTGACGTCCGCCGTCGCGCAGACTGCGCCACAGCCCCAGGCCGCGCCATGCACCGAGGATCAGCACCATGGCCAGCAGCGTGAACACGCTGCGCCAGAAGGTGACCTCGAAGCTGGCCGCCCGCTCCAGCTGGCGGGTGACGACGCCGGCCGTCGCCCACATGAGCGTGACCAGCACCATCAGGGCGACGGCACGGCCATGCGTGAGGCCGTGCCGCGCCGAGCGCGCAGGATCAGGCTTCGCGGCTGGCGCGCTTGCGCTCATGTTCCTTCAGGAAGCGCTTGCGCAGGCGGATGCTCTTGGGCGTGATCTCAACCAGTTCGTCGTCCTCGATGAACTCGACGCCGTATTCGAGCGTCAGGTCGATGGGCGGCGTGATCTTGATCGCGTCTTCCTTGCCGCTGACGCGGAAGTTGGTCAGCTGCTTGGTGCGCGTTGCGTTGACCACGAGGTCGTTGTCGCGGCTGTGGATGCCGACGATCATGCCTTCGTACACCGGATCGTTCGCCTTCACGAACATGCGGCCGCGGTCATCCAGCTTGCCCAGGGCGTAGGTGAAGATTTCACCGTCGTCCATGGAGATCAGCACACCGTTCTTGCGGCCGCCGATGTCGCCCTTGTGCGGCTCGTAGCTGTCGAAGATGTTGCTGATGAGGCCCGAACCGCGCGTCAGGTTCAGGAACTCGTTGGTGAAGCCGATAAGACCACGGGCCGGAATGCGGTATTCCAGACGAACGCGACCGCGGCCGTCCGGTTCCATGTTGACCAGCTCGCCCTTGCGCTCGCCCAGGGCCTGCATCACGCCGCCCTGGTGGCCTTCCTCGATGTCGGCCGTCACCAGCTCGATCGGCTCGTGACGCTCGCCGTCGACGGTCTTGAAGACCACGCGCGGCTTGGAGACGGCCATTTCGTAGCCTTCGCGACGCATGTTCTCCAGCAGGATGGTCAGGTGCAGTTCACCGCGGCCCATGACCTCGAACACACCTTCCTCGTCCGTCTCGTTCACGCGCAGCGCGACGTTGTGCTGCAGTTCCTTCTGCAGACGGTCCCAGATCTGGCGGCTGGTCACGAACTTGCCTTCGCGGCCGGCCAGCGGGCTGGTGTTGACGCAGAAGTTCATGGTCAGGGTGGGCTCGTCCACCTTGAGCATCGGCAGCGGCATCGGGTTGGCCGGGTCGGTCACGGTCACGCCGATGCCGATGTCGGCGATGCCGTTGATCAGCACGATGTCGCCCGGGCCGGCTTCGGTGGCCTGCACGCGGTCCAGGCCCTGGAAGGTCAGCACCTGGTTGACGCGGCCCTTGTAGCTCTTGCCGTCCGGGCCTTCGCACACGAGCACGTCCTGCATGGGCTTGAGCGTGCCCTGGCTGATGCGGCCCACGCCGATGCGGCCGACGAAGGTGGAGAAGTCGAGCGCCGAGATCTGCAGCTGCAGCGGTGCGGCCGGGTCACCCTTCTGCGAGGGCACGTGCTTGAGCACGGTGTCGAACAGGGCCGACATGTCGGGGCCCCACTGCTCGCCCGGCGCGCCTTCTTCCAGCGAGGACCAGCCATTGATGCCCGAGGCGTACACCACGGGGAAGTCGAGCTGCTCGTCCGTCGCGCCCAGCTTGTCGAACAGGTCGAAGGCGGCGTTCACCACCTTGTCGGGGTTGGCGCCAGGCTTGTCGACCTTGTTGACCACGACGATGGGCTTGAGGCCGAGGGCCAGCGCCTTCTTGGTCACGAAGCGCGTCTGCGGCATCGGGCCTTCCTGCGCATCGATCAGCAGCAGCACGCCGTCCACCATGGACAGCGCACGCTCCACCTCGCCGCCGAAGTCCGCGTGGCCGGGCGTGTCGACGATGTTGATGTGGGTGCCCTTCCAGCTCACGGCGCAGTTCTTCGCCAGGATGGTGATGCCCCGTTCCTTTTCGATGGCGTTGTTGTCCATCACCGTGTCGACCACTTTCTCGTGGTCGGCAAAGGTGCCGGACTGGCGCAGCAGCTGGTCCACCATGGTGGTCTTGCCGTGGTCGACGTGGGCGATGATGGCGATGTTGCGGATCTGTCGGGTCATGGTGTCGTTACCTCCTGCGAGGGCTCAAGTGACTTTGAATGGGTTTGCAATAGGGTCTGCTGGATTTCGAGCGGGCTCAGCAGTCGCCCGGGAATCAGTTCGCCGGCCTTCACATGGGCACTACCCAGGAAGGCTTCCGGCTGTGCGCCGAAGACCGCCACCGCCTCGGCGTCGGCCCAGTGGCCGCGCCGGCGCATGCCGGACAGGAAGCGACCAGCATCCTCCGTGCCCAACGTGACGGGCACATGGCCGCCGACGAGCGCTTCGGTGGGCAGCAGCGCTTCCAGGCGCTGCACGTCGTCCATGGCCTCCAGCGCCTGCAGCGACACGCACTGCGGCGCCGAGAACGGCCCGGTGCGCGTGCGGCGCAAGGCCTTCAGGTGGCCGCCGCAGCCCAGCGCCGCGCCGATGTCGGCGCCCAGCGTGCGGATGTAGGTGCCCTTTGAACACTGCACCGCCAGGCGCAGGAAGGGCTCTGGTCCCGCCAGCTGTGCTTCGAGCAGCGTCAGCGCATGGATCACGACCGCACGCGGCTCGCGCTCCAGCACGATGCCTTCGCGGGCGTATTCGTAGAGCGCCTTGCCGTCCTTCTTGAGGGCGCTGTGCATGGGCGGCACCTGCGAGATGGGGCCACGGAAGCGCGTCAGCACCGCCTGCACCTGCTCGGGCGTGCAGTCGACCGGCTGCTCGCTGGTCACCTCGCCCTCGGCATCGGAGGTGCTCGTCGTCCGGCCCAGGCGGACCGTGGTCTCGTAGCACTTGTCGGCGTCCAGGTGCAGCTGACTGAACTTGGTGGCGGCACCAAAGCACAGCGGCAGCACACCGGTCGCGAGTGGATCCAGCGTGCCGGTATGGCCGGCCTTCTCGGCGCGCAGCAGCCATTTGGCCTTTTGCAGCGCCTGGTTGCTGGACAGGCCCAGCGGCTTGTCGAGCAGCAACACCCCGTGCACAGGGCGCCGCTGCACCCTGACACGGGATGGCGACGTCATCGGTCTATTCGTCTTTCGAGCGCGAGGACACCGCCTTGGCAATCAAGGCGTTCATGTCCGCCGCACGCTCGGTGGTGCGGTCGAACACGAAATGCAGCGTCGGCACGGTGTGGATGTGCAGCCGCTTGAACAGGCCGTTACGCAGGAAGCCGGCGGCCTGGTTCAAGGCCTCCTGCGTCTCCTGCGGATCGCCCACCAGCAGGCTGAAAAAGACTTTCGCGTGGGCATAGTCGGGCGTGACCTCGACGGCCTGCAGGGTGACCATGCCCACGCGCGGATCCTTCAGCTCGCGGGCGATCAGCTCCGACAGATCGCGCTGGATCTGGTCCGCGACCTTGAAGCCGCGGTTGGGGACGGATGACTTCTTCGCTGGCATGGCGTGGGGACCTCTGGCTGACGCTTACAGCGTCCGCGCGATTTCCTTGATCTCGAAGAGCTCCAGCTGATCACCCTCGCGGATGTCGTTGTAGTTCTTGAGCTTGATACCGCACTCGAAGCCTTCGCGCACTTCCTTGACGTCGTCCTTCATGCGCTTGAGCGAATCGAGCTCGCCGGTGTAGATCACCACGTTGTCGCGCAGCAGTCGGAAGTGGGCGTCGCGCTTGACCACGCCGTCCAGCACATACGAGCCGGCCACCGTGCCGATCTTCGTGGCCACGAACACCGTGCGGATCTCGGCATGGCCGATGATCTCTTCACGACGCTCGGGCGCCAGCATGCCGGCCATCGCGGTCTTCAGCTCGTCCACGGCGTCGTAGATGATGCCGTAGTACTTGATGTCCACGCCATTGCCTTCGGCGAGCTTGCGCGCACCGGAATCGGCACGCACGTTGAAGCCGATGACGATGCCCTTCGAAGCGATCGCCAAGTTGACGTCCGACTCGCTGATGCCGCCGACGCCGGCGTACACCACCTGCACGCGCACCTCGTCGTTGCTCAGCTTGAGCAGCGACTGCGACAGCGCTTCCTGCGAGCCCTGCACGTCTGCCTTGATGATGATCGGCAGCGTCTTGACCTCACCGGCCGTCATGTCGGAGAACATGTTCTCCAGCTTGGCTGCCTGCTGGCGGGCCAGCTTGGTGTTGCGGAACTTGCCGGCACGGTAGGTGGCGATCTCGCGCGCACGGCGCTCGTCGACCATCACCATGAACTCGTCGCCCGCCTGCGGCACTTCGGTCAGGCCCTGGATCTCCACCGGGATGGAAGGGCCGGCCGACTTGGTGTTCTGGCCGTCCTCGTCCGTCATGGCGCGGACACGGCCGAAGGTCGCCCCTGCCAGCACCACGTCGCCGACCTTGAGCGTGCCCGACTGCACCAGCACCGTGGCCACCGGGCCGCGGCCCTTGTCCAGCTGGGCTTCGATCACCAGACCCTTGGCGGCGGCATCCACCGGCGCCTTGAGTTCCAGCACTTCGGCCTGCAGCAGCACCTGCTCCAGCAGAGCGTCGATGCCCTTGCCCGTCTTGGCCGAGACCTCGACGAAGGGCGAATCGCCGCCGAATTCTTCCGGCACCACTTCTTCGGCCACCAGCTCGCTTCGCACGCGCTCGGAATTCGCATCGGGCTTGTCGATCTTGTTGATCGCCACCACGATCGGCACCTTTGCCGCCTTGGCGTGCTTGATGGCTTCCTTGGTCTGCGGCATGACGCCGTCGTCCGCCGCCACCACCAGGATGACGATATCGGTGGCCTGCGCACCACGGGCACGCATGGCCGTGAAGGCCTCGTGGCCCGGGGTGTCCAGGAAGGAGATCATGCCGCGCGGCGTCTCGACGTGGTAGGCGCCGATGTGCTGCGTGATGCCGCCAGCTTCGCCCGCCGCCACCTTGGTGGTGCGGATGCGGTCCAGCAGCGAGGTCTTGCCATGGTCCACGTGGCCCATGACGGTGACCACGGGCGCGCGAGGCAGCGCGTCGGCCGCTGCGGCCTGCACCTCCTCCTCGGTGAATGCCTCGGGGTCGTCCAGCGCGGCCACGACCGCCTTGTGGCCCATTTCCTCGACGAGGATCATGGCCGTGTCCTGGTCCAGCGACTGGTTGATGGTCGCCATCTGGCCCAGCTTCATCAGCTGCTTGATCACCTCGGACGCCTTGACAGCCATCTTGTGCGCCAGCTCGGAGACGGTGATCGTCTCGGGCACGTGCACTTCGATGATGCGCTGCTCGGCGGGTGCTGCCTGCTGGTGCGAATCGTCGCGGTCATTGCCGCCACGACGACTGCGCGGTCCGCTGCGCCAGTTGTTGCGACCCACGCCGCCACTGGCGTCGCCACGGGTCTTGATTTCCTTCTTCTTGGCGTTGTCGTTGGCCCAGCTCGAGGACAGCTTGGCCGACTTGACTTCCTTGCCTGGCCCGGCAGGTGCCGCGGCGGCGGCGCCAGCAGCGCCAGCCGGACGCGTGCCCGTGCCGGTGGCCGGCTTGTGCAGCGTGCCCTTGACGGCGGGCTTGGCCTCGACCGGCTTGGGCTCTTCCTTCTTGGCCACCAACACGCGCTTGGGCGCGTTCATCATCTGACGGATGGCCTCGGCCTCGGCAAGTGCCTTGCGCCGGCGCTCGTCCAGATCGCGAGCGCGGGCGGCCTCGGCGTCGGCGGCAGCCTTGGATTCGGCCGCGGCCTTGGCGCGGGCCTCTTCGCGCGCTTCCTCACGTGCCTTCTCGGCGGCAGCGCGGTCGGCGGCAACCTTGTCGGCACTGGCCTTTGCGGCAGCGACGGCATCGGCCTCGGCCTGGGCGCGGGCACTGGGCGACGAAGCCACGCGGGCCTGATACGCGGCAGCGTTCAACGCAGCAGCTTCGGCGCGTGCACGCTCGACCTGCACCTCGCGCTCGCGGCGGGTGCGATCCACGGAGTCCACGGCATCGGCCTTGGCACGCGCGGCCGCCTCTTCGGCGTCCTCGCGGGCCTGTCGCTCGCGCTCGGCGGCCTCGGCCGCTTCGCGCTCGGCGCGCTGACGCGCCAGCTCTTCTTCCTGCCGGCGCAGCGCCTCGGCGGCCTGACGGGCCTCTTCCTCGCGGCGGGCCAGCTCGGCCGCGCGGCGGGCGAGTTCAGCCTCTTCTTCCTCGCGGGCGGCGGTGTTGTCTGCTGGCACATCGTCGCGCTGCATGAAGGTGCGCTTCTTGCGCACCTCCACCTGGATCGTGCGCGCACGGCCCAGGGCGTCGGCCTGCTTGATCTCGCTGGTCGACTTCTTGGTCAGCGTGATCTTCTTGCGCTCGGCAGGCACGGCAGTGCCATGGCTCGCCTTGAGATGGCTGAGCAGGCGCTGCTTGTCGCCCTCGGTAAGGGCATCCGAAGCGGCAGACTTGGCCACGCCGGCGCTGCGGAGTTGGTCAAGCAAGGTTTCGGGCGTCTTCTTGAGTTCCTGTGCGAACTCTGCAACGGTGGTGCTGGACATAAGATCTGGTGCCTCCCATCACATCACTCTTGCGCGCCGTCGAACCAATGTTCGCGTGCCTTGAGGATGAGGGACTTTGCTTCGTCGGCGGTCTGGCCGGTGATTTCGGTGAGTTCGTCGACGGCGAGGTCGGCCAGGTCGTCGCGGGTGTGGATGCCGGCTTCCGCCAGCTTGCCGATCAGTTCGGGCGTCAGGCCTTCCAGGTCGCGCAGGTTCTGCGACACGGCCTCCACCTTCTCCTCGCGGGCGATCTCCATCGTGAGCAGCACGTCCTTGGCACGGGCGCGCAGTTCGTTGACGGTGTCTTCGTCGAAGGCCTCGATCTCGAGCATCTCGGCGATGGGCACGTAGGCCACTTCTTCCAGGCTGGAAAAGCCTTCCTGGATCAGGATGTCGGCGATCTCTTCGTCGACGTCCAGCTTCTCCATGAAGAGCTGGCGCGTACCGGCGGTTTCCTCGGCCTGCTTCTGGGCCGATTCGTTCGCGTCCATGATGTTGATCTTCCAGCCGGTCAGCTCGGAAGCCAGGCGAACGTTCTGGCCGCCGCGGCCGATGGCGATGGCGAGGTTTTCCTCGTCGACCACCACGTCCATGGCGTGTTTTTCTTCGTCGACCACGATGGACTGCACGTTGGCCGGGGCCAGCGCACCGATGACGAACTGGGCCGGATCGTCCGACCACAGCACGATGTCCACGCGTTCGCCGGCGAGCTCGTTGGTGACGGCGTTCACCCGGGTGCCGCGCACGCCGACGCAGGTGCCGATGGGGTCCACGCGCTTGTCGTGGCTCAGCACGGCGATCTTGGCGCGGCTGCCCGGGTCGCGGGCGCAGCTCTTGATCTCGAGCAGGCCCTGCTCGATCTCGGGCACTTCATTGCGGAAGAGCTCGATCATGAACTCGGGCGCCGAGCGCGACAGGATGATCGGCGCGCCGCGCAGCGTCAGGTCGACCTCCATGATCATGGCCCGCACGCGGTCGCCGTTGCGCAGGTTTTCCTTGGGGATCATCTCGCCGCGGCGCAGGCGACCCTCGACACGACCGGACTCGACGATGATGTCGCCCTTGTCCATGCGCTTGACGGTGCCGGTGAAGATGCGCTCGCCGCGCGACATGAAGTCGTTGAGCAGCATCTCGCGCTCGGCATCGCGGATCTTCTGCAGGATCACCTGCTTGGCGGCCATGGCGCCGATACGGCCGATGGGCAGCGACTCGATCGGCTCCTCGATGTATTCGTCGACCTCGATGTCGGCCACTTCTTCCTTGGCTTCGAACAGCAGGATTTCCTGGTCGGGCAGTTGCAGGCCGGCTTCGTCGGGCACGACGTGCCAGCGGCGGAAGGTTTCATAGGCGCCGGTGTCGCGGTCGATGGCCACACGGATGTCCACATCGCCCGGATACAGCTTTTTGGTCGCCTGTGCCAGGGCGGACTCCACGGCGGCGAAGACGACGTCGCGCTCGACGTTCTTCTCGCGCGAGATCGCGTCCACCAGCATCAACATTTCGCGATTCATTCGATGACCCTACTGTTCGTTCTTGTCACTGCGGCGTCGCCGCGCCGCTCTTGGGCTTGCGCCCTTTGAAATCCACGAGGGGAGCGAGTCGCGCCTCGCGCAGCTCGTCCAGAGTGAAGCCCAGCGCCTGCAGCGTGGCAGGCGGGCGCTTCTTGCTGATCTTCTGACCCGGCTTGGCAGGCGTCGGCTCGTCGCTCCAGACGATCTGCCAACCGTGACTGCCGTCGGCCGCATCCACGCGCTCGAGCGTGCCGCGAAACTTCTTGCGACTGGCACTGACCTGGCCTGCCGCAGCCTGGCCCATGGGCGCCTTCAGCACGATGTCGATGACTTCGCCGGCAAAGCGCTCGAAGTCGCGGTCATGACGAAGCGGACGGTCGATGCCTGGGGAGGAGACTTCCAGCCGCTGGTAGTCGACACCCTCGACCTCGAGCGTGTACTGAAGCTGGCGGGTGACCTTTTCGCAGTCCTCGACGGTCACGAAGGCTTCTTCGACACCCTCGGCAACGGGGCCGGCCCAGGGCAGATCGATCGTCACGCGCAGCAGCCCACCGGCCGAGCGCTCGATCTCCACCAGGTCGTAACCCAGCCCAGTCACTGTCTGGGCTACCGTTTTTTCTACCGTCTGCTGCAATGCCACCGTTCGCGTGCGTCCTTCTGACTGAAAGCCCTGGCCGACCCTTTGGCGCCGCACCAGAACCGAAGGCCTGCCGGACGGCAGTGCATCCGGCGGGCCTGAAAATCAAGTACCCGAGGCGGCGAAGAAGGGGGACAACCAAAAAAAAAGGGCGGTGAGTACCCGCCCGTTTGGTCGTGAGCCTTCGATTATAGGGAATTTGTGTCGCGATTGCACCTGCTGCGCGTCAATGCAAGCCGGCACGTCGGCACGACAGTCGAATTGCGGCCACAGTGCAACGCTTTCTCTTCCTATGCGCCAGTCGATTGAGCACCCGGATTCAGCCGCCTGACGGCCTGGATGCCGTGCGGCGCCAGACGACCACGAACAGTATCGCCCCCAGCATCAGCGCCACCGCGGCGACCCACAGCGCAGGCGCAAAGCCGCCCCAGCGCTGCGCCACCGGTGCTGCGAAGAGCGGCCCCACGATCTGGCCCAGGCCGTAAGAGGCCGTGGCATAACCGATCAGTCCAGCCGCGGCATTGCCACGCAACCGGCGCGCCTCTCGCACCGCGAACAAAGTGATCGCGGTGAAAGGCAGGCCCAGGAGCATGCTGCCAACCGCGAACCCCGTGATCGTCGGCCAGGCCACGGACAGCAGGACACCGATCGCCTGCATGACATAGCCGCCAGCGAGCAGCAGGCGGTTGTCCCAATGCTGCGGTGCCCGCCCGCCGATCAGCACCCCCGGCACCACAGCCAACCCGAAAAGCGGCCAGAAGAGGTCGGGCCACGTCGAGCCCGGCAACGCCTGCCGGGCGATGACCGGAAGGAAGGTCGCCGTGATGATGTAGCCGAAGCCGGCCAAGCCATAGAGCCCGACCAGCCAAGCCGCTTCAGGGCCGACGCCGGCCGCCGCCGGCGGCATGGGTGAAACGGCCGCAGCAGCAGGCATGCCCTCGCGTCCGTCGTCGAAGATGCGCCAGACCAGCGCAGTCAGGGCCAAGGCCAGGACGCCATACACGCACCAGGCCGTCGAAGCGCCCCACCGCCCTGCCGGACCACCCAGGAAGCCCGTCAGCGCAATGCCCAGGCCGGGCCCCGCATAGATGACGCCACCCAGTCCGGGCGCATGCGCCTCCGCCAGACGCCGCGCCCCCCATCCGCTGGCAAAGACGAAGACCCAGGCGCTCGCGAGGCCAGCCGCAGCGCGCAAGGTGGCCCAGGCGGCAAAGCCATGCAGCAGCCCCATGCCGACCAGCAGCACGGCCGTGGCCACCAGCCCCCCGCGCACCAGCGTGCGCGCCGGCGCACGCACCCAGGCGCTGGACAAGGCGCCGACGAAATAACCCAGGTAGTTGAGCGAGGCCAGCAGCCCGCCTGCCTGCAGGTCGACCTGCCCCTCGCCGAGCATGACCGGCAGCATGGGCGTGAAGGCGAACCGGCCGAGACCCATGGCCACCGCCAGTGCCACCATGCAGCCCAGGGCCGCGCGCCAGGCCTGGGCGCTTTCGGAGCGTGTGCCGCCCTGACCGGCGCCATTCACGTGGGATGCCCCACCAGCGCCGCGGAGACGAGCTGACGGGTATAGGCATGGACCGGTGCGCCGAGGACGGCATCGACCGGCCCCTGCTCGACGATGCGCCCATCCTTCATGACGACCACGCGGTGGGCCATGGCCTGGACGACCTCGACGTCGTGCGTGATGAGGAGGTAGGCCAGCCCCTGCTCTCGCTGCAGTCGCTGCAACAGGGCCAGCACCTGCTTCTGGATGGTGACGTCGAGAGCGCTGGTGGGCTCGTCCAGAACCAAGAGGCGCGGCTGCACGATCAGCGCACGGGCGATGGCGATGCGCTGGCGCTGGCCGCCCGAGAACTCGTGCGGATAACGCGAAAGCAACTGGGGAAACTGCGCCTCGCCCAGACCGACCTCCGCCAACGCCTGGACGACCCGCGCGTGCCGTTCGGCAGGCGGCAGTCCAGGCGCATGGACCGACAGGCCCTCCCCCACGATCTGCGCCACCGTCATGCGCGGCGACAGCGACGAAAATGGATCCTGGAATACGGCTTGCACCTGCCGCCGCAGCGCGCGGTCGGCCTTGGCGCCGCGGCGCCAGGCCTGGCCCGTCACCCGCATGTCGCCGGCGAAGGGCAGCAGGCCCAGCGCGGCCAACGCCAAGGTCGACTTGCCGGAGCCCGACTCGCCGACCACGCCCAGTGTCTCGCCCGGCGCGATCTGCAGGTCAGCGCCCTGCACCGCGACGAAACGATCGCGGGCGAACCAGCCCCGCAGGCCCGGCCGCGGGACCGGATAGCTGACGGCGACCTCGCGGGCCGCCAGCACCGGCGTGTCACCGCTCCCCGAAGCGGCCGCTGCCACGTGTCGCTCGGGACGACTGTCGATCAGCTTGCAGGTGTAGGGATGGCGCGGCGCATCGAAGACCTGCCGCACGCTGCCCTGCTCCACCAGCCGCCCGTGCTCCATGACCGCCACGCGGTCGGCAAAGCGGCGCACGAGGTTCAGGTCGTGCGTGATCATCAGCACGGCCATGCCATGGCGCTGCTGGAGCGTGTCGAGCAGGTCGAGGATCTGAACGCGCAGCGTCACGTCCAGGGCCGTGGTGGGTTCGTCGGCCAGCAGCAGCCGCGGCTTGCAGGCCAGCGCCATGGCGATCATGGCGCGCTGACGTTGCCCACCAGAAAGCTGGTGCGGAAAGGCCCGCACCCGACGCCCTGGCTCCGGCACGCCGGTATCGGCCAGCAACTGCACCGCTGCCTCGTGCGCACTGCGGGCATCGAGGCCTTCGTGCAACCGCAGCACCTCGGCGATCTGGTCGCCCACCGGGTAGAGCGGGTTCAGGGCCGTCATCGGCTCCTGGAAGATCATGGCGATTTCACGGCCGCGGATGCTGCGCAGTTGCCGTTCGGGAAGGGCCAGCAGATCGCGCGGCGCATCGCCGCCGAGCCACGCTTCGCCCGTCACCTGCGCATCAGGGACGAGACGCAGCAGGCTGAGGGCCGTGACCGTCTTGCCCGAGCCGGATTCGCCGACGAGCGCCAGCTTTTCGCCGGCGGCCAGATCGAAATCGACGCCGTGCACTACCGGCTTGCCGTCGAAGGCGATGCGCAGGTCCTTCACGCGCAGAAGAGGCTGTGTCATGGGTCAGGCCTTCCGCGGATCCATGGCGTCGCGCAGCGCGTCGCCCATGAAGGTGAGCAGCATCAGCGTGACTACCAGCACGCCAAAGGTGGACAGCGAGATCCACCAGGCGTCGATGTTGGCTTTGCCCTGGTTGAGCAGTTCGCCCAGGGAGGGCGTGCCGGGCGGCACGCCCAGGCCCAGGAAGTCGAGCGAGGTCAGCGCCAGGATGGCCGCGCTCATGCGGAAGGGAAGGAAGGTCACCACCGGCACCAGGCTGTTGGGCAGGATGTGGCGCCACATGATGGCCAGGTTGCCCACGCCCAAAGCGCGCGCCGCACGCACATAGTCCATCTGCCGGTTGCGCAGGAACTCGGCCCGCACGTAGTCCGACAGCCCCATCCAGCCGAACAGCGACAGCAGCACCAGCAAGAGCGCCACGCTCGGCGCGAAGATGGCGCTGAAGATGATCAGCAAGTAAAGCTCGGGCATGGAGCCCCAGATCTCGATGAAGCGCTGAAAGGCCAAGTCGGTCTTGCCGCCGAAGAAGCCCTGGATGGCGCCGGTGATCACGCCCAGCACCACGCCGATGACCGTGAGCGCCAGCGCGAACAGCACGCTCACTCGGAAGCCGTAGATCAACTGGGCAAGCAGGTCACGACCACGGTCGTCGGTGCCCAGCAGGTTCTCAGAGGAAGGCGCTGCGGGATTCGGCCGGCTGGCAAAGTAGTTCAGGGTGCGGGGCCCATACGGGTTCGGTGCGTACAAGGCCCAGTTGCCACCCTGCGCGATGCGCTCGCGGATGAAGGGATCGAGGTAGTCTGCCGGTGTCTCGAAGTCGCCGCCAAAGGTCTTCTCGGAATAGTCGGTCAGCACCGGAAAGTAGAGCTGGCCGTCGTAGCGCACCACCAGCGGCCGGTCGGACGACAGCACCTCGGCGAAGAGGCTCAGCACTACCAGCACGGTGAACAGCACCAGGCTGACGAAGCCCAGCCGGTTGCGGCGAAAGCGCCGCCAGGCCCGGCGGCCGGGCGACAAGGGAACGGAAGGCGCGGAGGTGTCGCTCATGCTCAGTCGAACTTGACGCGCGGATCCACCCACACGTAGCAGAGGTCGCTGATCAGCTTGGTCACCAGGCCGATCAACGTGAAGAGGTAGAGCGTGCCCAGCACCACCGGATAGTCCCGGCGGATCACGCTCTCGTAGCTGAGCAGGCCCAGGCCGTCGAGCGAGAACAGTGTCTCGATCAGCAGCGAGCCGGTGAAGAAGGCACCGATGAACGCGGCCGGAAAGCCCGTGATGATCGGGATCAGCGCATTGCGCATGACGTGCTTCCACAGAATCTGCTTCTCGCGCAGACCCTTGGCGCGGGCCGTCAGCACGTACTGCTTGCGGATCTCTTCGAGGAAGGCGTTCTTGGTCAGCATGGCCGTGACGGCAAAGCTGCCCAGCACCATGGCCGTGATGGGCAGCGCGATGTGCCACAGGTAGTCGACGATGCGCGCGCCCCAGGACATCTGCTCCCAGTTCGCCGAGGTCAGCCCGCGCAACGGGAACCACTGCAGTTGCCCGCCAAAGATCACCAGCAGCGCGACGCCCAGCACGAAGCCCGGAATCGCATAGCCCACCAGCACGAGCAGCGTGGTCACGAAATCGAAGCGCGTGCCGGCTCGCACAGCCTTCGCCACGCCCAGTGGCACGGCGATGAGGTAGCTGATGAAGAAGGTCCACAGTCCCAGGCTGATCGACACCGGCAGCTTTTCCTTGACCAGGTCCCACACCGCCTTGCGCTGGTAGAAGCTCTGGCCGAGGTCGAAGCGCACGAAGGCCTTGAGCATCTGCCAGAAGCGCTCGGACGCCGGCTTGTCGAAGCCGTACAGCGCCTTGATGTCAGCGACCTGCTGCGGGCTCAGGCCCTGCCGCCCGCGGTAGGCGGAGCCCCCAGCCGAAGGCCCCTCGCCACCGGCCGAGCGGCCCTGCAGCTGCGAGACCATCTGCTCGACCGGACCGCCCGGCACGAACTGGATGACCGCGAAGCTCACGAGCAGCACGCCCAGCAGGGTCGGCACCATCAGCAGCAGACGTTTGAGGATGTAGATGGGCATGCCGCGCGGCCTACTTGTTGCTGGAGGAAGCCCACCACGTCGCCGCGGCCCAGCTGTCGGGTTCGTAATAGGGAGGGATGCTCGGCGGCAGGACGAAGCCCGCCGGCCGGTAGCCCACCAGGAAGCTGCTGCTGTACCACTGCGGGATGCCGTAGTAGCCGTTGGTCAGCACGCGGTCGAGCGCACGCATGGCCGCGCCCAATTCGTCGCGCGTGGTGGCGGCCAGCACGCGCCGGATCAGCGCGTCCACGGCCGGATCCTTCAGGCCCCAGTAGTTGGCCGAACCATGGGTGCCGGCGGCTTCCGAGCCGAAGTATTCGAGCAACTCGCTTCCCGGCGTGGTGCGTGCCGGGATGCGGATGCTGCCAAGCTCGAAGTCGAAGTCGTCCATGCGTTGCTGGTAGAGCGCGCCATCGACATTGCGCACCGTCAGCTGGATGCCCAGCTTGGCCATGGCGGCCTGCATCGGCAACACCAGTCGCACGCCAGAAGGCTGGGCGTTGAGGTATTCGAGCGTGAAGGCCTCGCCCCTGGCATTGCGCAAGGCGCCGTCGCGATAGGTCCAACCCGCCTGGGCGAGCAGGTCGCGGGCCTTGCGCAGGTTCTCGCGCAGGCTGGATGGCGGCGCAGTACTGGGCGACAGCGGCGCGGGGCCGAACACCTCCGGCCGAAGTTGCGCGCGCAGCGGCTCCAGCAGGGCCAGCTCATCGGGGCCTGGCAGACCCTTGGCCTGGAACGGGCTGTTGGGATACCAACCCTGCACCCGCGTGTAGATGCCGTAGAACATCTGGCGGTTGAGCCATTCGAAATCCATCGTCAGGGCCAGCGCCTGCCGCACGCGCACGTCCTGCAGCTTGGGGTTGCGCAGGTTGAAGATGTAGCCCTGGTAGTCGCCCGGCGCGCCGCTGGGAAAGACCTGCTTCTTGACTTCGCCGCGGTCGAAGGCGCGGCCCGTGTACTGGCGCGCCCAGTTGCGGGAGATGAACTCGCGCTTGAGGTCGTATTCCCCCGCCTTCAAGCCTTCGAACCGGGCCGTGTCATCCAGGTAGAGCTTGTAGGTGATGCGGTCGAAGTTGTACTGCCCGCGGCGCACCGGCAGGTTGCGACCCCAGTAGTTGTTGTCGCGCACGTACGTGATGTCGCGCCCCAGCCGGCCACTGGATGGCCGGTACGGGCCGGAGCCGATGGGCAGTTCGGTGATGACCTGATCGAAGGGCTTGCCCTGCCCCCAGCGCTGACTGAACACCGGGATGCCGCCGGCCAGCAGGGGAAGTTCGCGGTTGTCCGAATCGAAGTCGAAGCGCACCACGCGTTCGCTCAAGGCCTTGACGCTGCGGATGCCCGCGAGCAGCGTGCGGAACTGCGGCGCCGCCTGCTTGCTGATGAGCGTGCGCCATGAATGCACGACGTCTTCGGCCAGCACTGGCGTGCCATCGCTGAAGCGCGCCGCGGGCCGCAGTCGGAACACGGCGGAGCGATGGTCGGGCGCCACCTCCACGTCCTCGGCCAGCAGGCCGTAGGCGGTCGAGGGCTCCTGCAGATTGCCCACTAGCAGTGACTCGAACACCAGGTCCGTGAGGCCTGCGGGCGCCGTGCCCTTGAGCGTGAAGGGATTGAACTTGTCGAACTGCGTGACCGCGATCGGCGGCACCAGCCGGATCTCGCCGCCCTTGGGCGCGTCCGGGTTCACGTAATCGAAGTGGGTGAAGCCGGCGGGGTACTTGATGTCGCCGAACTGGGAATAGGCGTGCGCACCCCAGGCGGGCAGCGCCGCAACCAGAAGGGCCGGGAGCAGCCAGAGTCGCATGCGAGAATTCTGCCCAAGTTTTTCTCAAGGCAGACCCATGGGCTTTCTCAGCGGCAAGAAACTTCTGATCACCGGCGTCCTTTCCAATCGTTCCATCGCCTACGGCATCGCCAAGGCCTGCCATGCACAAGGCGCCGAGCTCGCCTTCAGCTACGTGGGCGAGCGCTTCAAGGACCGCATCACCGAGTTCGCTGCCGACTTCGACTCCAAGCTGGTCTTCGACTGCGACGTGGGCGACGATGCCCAGATCGCCAAGCTGTTCGAGGACCTGTCGCAGACCTGGCCCAAGTTCGACGGCTTCGTCCACAGCATCGGCTTTGCGCCGCGCGAGGCCATCGCCGGCGACTTCCTTGAAGGCCTCTCACGCGAGGCGTTCAAGATCGCGCACGACATCAGCGCCTACAGCTTCCCGGCCATGGCCAAGGCCGCCCTTCCCTATCTCAACGACCAGGCAGCGCTGCTCACCCTGACCTACCTGGGCGCCGTGCGTGTGGTGCCCAACTACAACACCATGGGCCTGGCCAAGGCCAGCCTGGAAGCCTCGGTGCGCTACCTGGCTGGCTCGCTGGGCCCCAAGGGCGTGCGCGTCAACGGCATCAGCGCCGGCCCCATCAAGACGCTGGCGGCCAGCGGCATCAAGGGATTCGGCAAGCTGCTGCCTGCCGTGGCGGCCGTCTCGCCCATTCGCCGCAACGTGACCATCGACGACGTGGGCAATGTGGCGGCCTTCCTGCTGTCCGACCTGGCTGGTGGCGTGACGGCCGAGATCACCTACGTGGACGGCGGCTTCAGCAACGTGGTCGGCGGCATCGACGAGCCGGCCGAAGGCTGAGCCACTTTTTCTTTCCCTTGTGATGAACATGCGCCGTCGCGGTCTTCTGCTGACGGCGCTTTCGTTTGCGCTGAGCGTGCCGGCCCGGGCCGCGCCGCCCGCGCTGATGCTGGCGGAGGTCTGGCGCCCGGGCATGCCGCTGGAAGGCTACTGGGTCAGCGAGAAGTACGACGGCGTGCGCGGCTTCTGGGACGGGCAGACGCTGTGGACACGCGGCGGCGAGCGCATTGCCGCGCCGGCATGGTTCACGGCCGGCTGGCCGCAGCAACCCATGGATGGCGAGCTATGGGCCGGCCGCGGGCGCTTCGAGCATGCCTCGGGCACGGTGCGCAGCCAGGCGCCCGACGATGCGGCCTGGCGTGCCATGCGCTTCATGGTCTTCGACCTGCCCGCAGAACCGGGCGACTTCGACCACCGGCTGCAGGTGCTGCAACGGCTGCTGCCGGTCGAGGCCACCCCCTGGCTCGAACCGGTGCGGCAGGAACGCGCCACCACGGCCGAGGCGCTCCGGCGGCAACTCGACGCCACGGTGCGGGCCGGCGGCGAAGGACTGATGCTGCATCGAGGCAGTTCGCTCTATGGCGCCGGCCGCAGTGCGGACCTTCTCAAGGTCAAGCCCTACGACGATGCCGAGGCGGTGGTGCTCGCGCACCTGCCGGGCCAGGGCCGGCATGCGGGCCGGATGGGCGCGCTGCAGGTGCGCACGCCCGAAGGTGTGGTGTTCAAACTGGGCGGCGGCTTCACCGATGCACAGCGCGACGATCCGCCGCCTGTGGGCAGCACGGTCACCTACCGCTACAACGGCCTCACGGCGCAGGGGGTGCCGCGCTTTGCGCGCTTCATGCGCGTGCGCACGGATCGCTGAGTCACGTGGAGCGCACGCCGCCCCCAACGCCCGCCGTTCAGCCGCAGGACGCGGCACCTCGGCGCCTGCGCGGCCCGGCGCGCTGGCTGATGATGGCACTGGCCGTGGTGGCGTTGGCCCTGGCCGTGGCCGGTGTCGTCCTGCCGGGCCTGCCGACCACGCCCTTCGTGCTGCTGGCCGCCTGGGCGGCCGCCCGCAGTTCGCCCAGGCTCGCGGGCTGGCTGGAAAGGCACCCGCTGTTCGGGCCACTGATCTTGAACTGGCGCGCCGGCGGGCGTGTCAGCCGACGGGCCAAGCGCAGCGCCGCAGCGGCCATGGCCGTGTGCGCCGTCGTGCTGATCTGGCTGTCGCCCTCCCGCTGGGGTGCCGCTGCAGGAATCGGCGCCATGGCCTGCGTGCTGATCTGGCTCTGGCGGCGGCCGGAGCCTTAAGGCTCGGATCGCGGCAGCGGCCAGTGGGTATCGAGGCGGATGGCCGCGGCGGCGGCACGACAGGCGCGCGTCGCGCGCTGGCAAAGGTTCAGGCCGACGGCCGTTCGCCGCGCGCCATCCGCGCGTCGATGTCGTCCAGCACCGGCATCAGGTCCGCCACGCTGTCGATCACGTAGTGCGCCCCGGCGCTCTTCAACTCGGCCGTGGCACGGGCGCGCACCTGCGCCTGGCCGGCGGCATCGAGCGCCTGCCACTCGGCCAGCGTGAGACCCGCTGCATTGCCGCTGATCGCCAGCCCCACGGCCCAGGTGCCGGCATTCAGGCCCTCCTGCACGCCCACGCCGGTGTCGTCCACCTTGACCACCGAATGGGCCGGCCACACGCCCAGGTCGGCAAAGCAGCGGTACATCATCAAGGGCGAAGGCCGGCCGGCCGCCAGGTCGCCCGCGCAGACGAGGTTATCCGGCACATAACCGCCCTTGGCGGCGATGGGCGTCACCACCTCCATGATCGGCCGGTTGTAGCCGGTGGTGGAGCCGATGCGCAGGCCGCGCGCACGCACGGCGGCCACGGTGTCGAGCGCGCCCGGGACGAAGTCGCAGAAGTCGGGCACCACGGCCGCGTTCATCGGCGTGAACACCTCGTAGAGCTCGTCGATGTCGGCCCGCGTGAAGCCGCGGCCGAAGCGCGCCTCCCATTGGGCCGCCACGCGTGGCAGCTGGCTCAGCGCATGGATGTGGTCCCACTTGGCCACGCCCATGGGACCGCGCGCCTCGGCGATGCTGAGGTCGATGCCGTAGCGCTCGAACAGGCGCACGAAGGCGCCCATGGGCGCGCAGGAGCCGAAGTCGATGATGGTGCCGGCCCAGTCGAAGACGACGGCCTGGAGTTTTTGCGGGTCAGTCATGTGATATGCGGTGGGTCGGCCTACCAGCCGGCGAAGACTTCTTCGGCGATGCCGAAGGCCGTGCTGGCACCGGTGCCGCTGGTGACGATCACCAGGCGCGTGGCATCGTCCGGCGCGTCGATCAGGCAGTCGGTGTCGGGCGACGAGGGATAGGTGCCCACCCAGCGCTGGGTGACGGTGTAGTCGGGCAGGTGCAGCGCCTCCTGCATGTGACGCAGCATCAGCGCGTCGACCTGCGTGTCGGCGAAGGGTTCGAGCACCGGGCCGTAGTGGTGGGAGTCCCCCACCACCAACGAGCCGTCGGCGCTCTGCACCACGATCAGGTGGATGCCGTGGGCCAGCGACTCGCCCTCCTCCGCCTCCAGCTGGGCCCGTAGCGCCTGCGCCGCCGGCAGCTTGCTGTAGCCGTGGTAGCGCACCAGGCTCAGGTCGGCCATGACCGAGCCGGGCAGCTTGAAGCCCTCCGGCGGGCGCACCCGCAGCATGTGCAACTGGCACAGCTGCAGGCGATGCGGCGCCAGCCGCTCGGCAAACAGGCCGTTCAGTTCGATGTTGGTGCAGACGGCCACGCGCTGGGCGTGCAGCGTGGCGCGGGCGGTGCGCACGCGCGGCGTGGCCACCTCCAGCACCTGTTCGCTGAAGCGGAAGACCACGCCGTGCGCCTCGGCCAGCCAGGCCGCCAGCAGGCCGATGGCGGTGCGCGACTCCACGCGCGCCTCGTGCGGGCTGTAGAGGACCGCCCGGGCCGGGCCTTCGGGCCCGTCCAGCCGCAGCGTCGGTGCACGCCGTGCGGCCTCGGCCACGTCCAGCAACTCGCAGCCTTCGGCCATCTCGGTGTCCATGAATTGCTCCAGCACCGCCAGCGCCTTGTCGCGGAAGGCCGTGAGGTAGAGCCCCTGGTGGACGACCTCGATGCCCGCCTGCGGCGCCACTTCGCCCCACACCTCGCGTGCGCGCCGCGCGCGGCGCCAGGTGTCGCCGGCGCCCTGCCCCGTCACAGTCACGAAGCCGAAGTTGCGGATGGACGCACCGATGCAGGCGGCGTCCTTCTCGATCACGCAGACCTTGAGGCCGCGCCGTGCAGCGGTATAGGCATGGGCCAGGCCGACGATGCCGGCACCGACCACGATCAGGTCGAAATGGGTGTTGCTCATTCGTGGGAATCCCCTTGGCTCATCGCAGCCGCCAGCGCTGGGTGCGGCGGTCCACCCAGCGGCCGAGCAGCAGGTACAGCACGTTCACGATCGCCGAGGTCCCGGCGATCAGCACCGCCATGGCGGCGGCAGCGCCGATCTCGCCGGCCTCGTCGAGGTTGAGGATGGCGACCGAAGCCAGGCGCGTCTCGGGCGAGTACAGGAAGACGACTGCCGAGATGGTGGTCATCGCGTTGATGAAGAAGTAGCGCGACACGTCCAGCAGCACGGGCAGGCAGATCGGCAGCGTGACGCGGCGCACGGTGGTGAACACCGGCACCTTGAGCGAGGCGGCGACGGCCTCGAACTCGCCGTCGATGGCCTTCAGCGCCGTGACCATGGTCAGGTGGCCCGTCGTGTAGAAATGCACTACCGTGCACAGCACCAGCAGGCCCATGGTCTGGTACAGGCCATTGAGTGGGTTCCACGGCGCGTTGAAGAAGAAGATGTAGCCCAGACCCAGCACCAGTCCGGGCACCGCCATGGGCAGCATGGCCATCAGCCGGATCACAGGGCGCAGCACGTCCAGGCCGCGCGTCTTCTCCAGCAGGTAGGCGCCGCAGAACACCACCGCCGTGCCGACCACGGACGTACAGGCCGCCAGCAGCAGGCTGTTGAGCACCGCGCCGCCCAGCTCGGCGTCGACGATGCCGGCGACGTAATGGTCGAGGCTGGGCGTGAGGTTGTAGGGCCACAGCTTGGCAAAGGAAGCGAAGACCGCCATGCCGAACGTCGCCACCATCAGTGCGCAGACGAGCAGACAGTAGGCGGTCATGGCCGCATCGAAGCCCTTGGCCGGCCGGGGCGTCAGCGCCACTGCGCGCGCCGTGAGCATGGCCGTCTGCTTGCGCTGCACCAGGTGATCGACCGTGAAGGTGAGCAGCGCGGGTGCCAGCAGCAGCAGGGCCACGACGGCGCCACGCTGGAAGTCCTGCTGGCCGATCACCAGCTTGAACACGTCGGTGGCGAGCACGTTGAAGTTGCCGCCGACCACCTTGGGGATGCCGAAATCGGTGATGACCAGCGTGAACACCACCAATGCCGCGGAAATCAGCCCGTACTTCGCGCCCGGCAGCGTGATGGTGAAGAAGCGCCGCAGGGTTCGCGTGCCCATCGCATCGGCGGCTTCATAGAGCCGCGCGTCGGCCAGCGACAGCGCCGTCACCAGAACCATCAGCGCATGCGGGAAGGTGGCGAAGCATTCCGCGAGCACGATGCCCGGCGCGCCATAGATGCTCTCGAAGCCCAGCGCCTGCCACAGCCCCTTGGCGGCGCCCTGGTTGCCGAACCAGTAGATCAGCGAGATGGCCGACAGCAGCGAAGGCGCCAGCAGGGGCAGCAGCGTGATGCTGCGCAGCAGGCCCTTGGCGGGCATGCAGCTGCGCGTGAGCGCATAGGCGAAGCCGAAGGCCAGCGGGATCACGAGGGTCGTCACCAGTGCGGACACCCACAGGCTGTTCCAGAGGCTGCCCAGCAATGCGGGCGATGCGAGGTAGGCGCGGAAGTGGCCCCAGCCGGAGCGCTCCTCGGTCTGCTGCAGCGCCTGCGACAGGATGGCCCCCAAGGGCAACAGCAGGCCGATGACCAGCAGCAGCGCCACGGCCACCAGCAGCAAGTGCGCCGCACGGTCGCTCCAGTGCACATGCAGCCGGACGGCCGGCAGGCGGATCGCGGTCTGCATGGTCAGGCCTCCGCTGCGGGGAAGGCGCGCAGACGGTCCAGCCGCAGCGCGAAGCGCAACCGACGGCCCTGCTGCACGCCGAACTCGTCCATCTGGTTGAGCGAGAACTGCAGCTGCAGCGGCTCGGGCAGCCCCTCCACCACCAGCTCGGCCAGGCAGTTGCCACCGAGGAACTCGATGTGCGCCACCGTGCCCGTGCACAGGCCCGGATGGTCGGCATCGAAGCCGGTCATCGCGCGGTCTTCCGGACGCAGGTAGAGCATCACCTCGCGGCCCGCGCGGTACTCCGCACCATGGCCGGGCTCGACCTGCCAACGTCGGTCGCCGCAATGGAACCAGCGCCCGCCCTCGGCCACGGCGGGCAGCCGGTTGACCTTGCCGACGAACTCGGCCACGAAGGGCGTCGCGGGCTCGCGGTAGACCTGCAGCGGCGTGCCCACCTGCTCGATCACGCCGTGGTTCATCACCACGATGCGGTCGGCGATGGACAGTGCCTCTTCCTGGTCGTGCGTCACCATGATGGTGGTGACGCCCAGCCGCCGCTGCAGCGCACGGATCTCGTTGCGCAGGTGCACCCGCACGATGGCGTCGAGCGCCGACAGCGGCTCGTCCAGCAACAGCAGGCCCGGCGAGGCGGCCAGTGCGCGCGCCAGCGCCACCCGTTGCTGCTGGCCGCCCGACATCTGCGCCGGGTACTTGCCGCGGCTGCCGGGCAGGCCCACGAGCTGCAGCAACTCATCGACACGCGCGGCGATGTCCTTGCGCGGGCGCCGCTGGTTGACCAGCCCGTAGGCCACGTTGTCCGCGATGCTCAGGTTGGGAAAGAGCGCATAGGACTGGAAGACGATGCCGTAGTCGCGCTGGGCCGGCGGCAGGCGCGAGATGTCGGTGCCGCTCTGCCAAAGCTGGCCGCCCGTCTGCACTTCCAGCCCCGCGATGATGCGCAGCAAGGTGGTCTTGCCGCAGCCCGAGGGGCCCAGAAAGCACACCAGCTCGCCCTGCGGAATGGTCAGGTCGATGGACTCCAGCGCCGTGAATGCGCCGAAGCGCTTGTGCACGCCCTGCAACCGCAGGTAGTCGGGCTGAGGCACGCTTTCGACCAGGGACAGCGGCGCCGGCGCAGCACCCACGCTGCGGTCGGCCGCATAGGCATGCGCCGGCGCGGTCATCACTTCTTCGCCTCGCTCTTGGCGTCGTAGCGGCGCGTCCACTCGGCCAGAGTGCGCTCGCGGTTGGCGGCGGACTTGTCGAAATCCATCTTGATCAGGCGGGCCTCGTAGTCGTCCGGGATGCCGGCCAGCTTGGGCGCCACGCCCGGCTGTGCGGTGAGCGCGAAGTTCTTGCCGTACAGCAGCATGGCGTCCTTGGACGTTGCCCAGTTCGCCAGCTTCTTGGCAGCGTCCAGCTTCTTCGTGCCCTTGTAGATGCCGACGGCCTCCAAGTCCCAACCCAGGCCCTCCTTGGGGAACACCAGCTCGATGGGCGCGCCCTTGGCCTTGTTGGTGTAGCCGCGGTATTCGAAGGAGATGCCCGCCACGTACTCACCGGAGGCCGCCATGTTGCAGGGCTTGGAGCCGGAGTGCGTGTACTGGGCGATGTTCTCGTGCAGCGCGTCCATGTACTTCCAGCCGCCGCCCTTGCCGGCGTCGTCGCCCCACAGTTGCAGCCAGGCCGCCACGTCGAAGTAGCCGGTGCCGGACGAGGCGGGGTTGGGCATCACCACCTGGCCCTTGTACTCGGGCTTGGTGAGTTCCTTCCAGGTGGTGGGGACAGGGATGTTCTTCTTCTTGGCCTCGACTGTGTTGAAGCACACGACGGCACCGAACACGTCCATGCCGACCCAGGCGGGCGGGTTCTTCTTGTCGCGGTACTGCGGCATCACTGCGTCCAGGTTCAGCGGCGCATAGGGCTCGAGCATGCCCTGCTTGTCGAACAGCGCCATGCTGGAGGCGGCCACGCCCCACACCACATCGGCCTGCGGATTGGCCTTCTCGGCCAGCAGCTTGGCGGTGATCACGCCGGTGGAGTCGCGCACCCACTTGATCTCGATGTCGGGCTCGACCTTGTTGAAGGCGCTCTGGTAGGCCTTGAGCTGGTCGGTCTCCAGCGCGGTGTAGACCGTCAGCTGGGTCTTCTGCGCGAAGGCCGCGCCGGTGGCGGCCAGGCCGATGAGGGCGGTGGCAATGGTCTTGACGGAAAAGTGCATGGGCAGGCTCCTCGATGAAATGACCGGGCGAATGTGCCGCCGCGAAACGACATCTTCGTGACACGGTCGCCAAGCAAAATCGGGGCCTGCTCCACCTCTTTGTCTATTGTTATTTGTAGATCGTAGACAATCTACGCTCTCGAACCTACCATCGCGCCATGCCTGCCGCCCCTGCCAAGAAGGTCTCTCCCCATCCCGTCATCGCACAGCTTCAGTGCCATTCGCTGGCGAATGTGGTGCAGGCAGAGATCGAACGCATGATCCTGGACGGTGAGCTTGGCCCGGGCGCCAAGCTCACCGAGGCCACGCTGGCCGACCAGTTGGGCGTCTCCCGCGGGCCGGTGCGCGAGGCCTTCCGCATGCTGGAGGAAGGCGGCCTGGTGCGCACCGAAAAGAACCGCGGCGTCTTTGTGCGCGACGTGCCCATCGAGGAGGCGCTGGAGATCTTCGAGGTGCGTGCCGTGATGGACCTGTACGTAGGCCGCAAACTGGCCGAGACAGCGACCCCCGCCCAGGTACGCGAGCTGCGGCAGCTGGTCGAGGCCATGGACCAGGCGGTGAAGGCGGGCGATGCCAAGGACTACCACCGCTTCAACCTCGCCTTCCACGACCGCCTGCTGGAGCTGGCCGGCAATGCCAAGCTGGTGGCCACCTACCGCAAGCTGGTGAACGAGCTGTCGCTGTTCCGCCGGCAGAACCTGACCAACGAATCGATGGCCGCCTACTCCCGCGAGCATCGCGCCATCCTCAAGGCCATCGCCTCAGGTGACCCGGATGCCGCGGGCCAGGCCATGTACCAGCATGTGATGAATAGCCGCGAGCGCACGCGCCTGAATTGGGAGAAGCAGCGCGGTTCGACCACGGGCAGCAATGCTGCCTCGGTCGCCACGCCGTGAGGCTCGCCATGTTGATCCTGCACGACATCGAGAACCTCTTCGCGCGCCGCGGCGCCGAGCAGTACAGCGGCGAGCCCGTGACCCAGTTGGAACATGCGCTGCAGAGCGCTTGGCTGGCCGAGCAGGACGGTGCCGACGACGCGCTCGTCACGGCCGCCCTGCTGCACGACATCGGCCATCTGCTCAACGACCAAGGCGAGACGCCCACGCTGCGCGGCATCGACGACCGGCACCAGTTCCACGCCCTCCCCTTCCTCCGCGGGCTCTTTCAGGATCGGGTCCTCGACGCCATCGCCTGGCACGTCGATGCCAAGCGCTATCTGTGCGCGACCCGCCCGGACTACTGGGCCGCCCTCTCGGACGACTCCAAGCGCAGCCTGGTTCTGCAGGGCGGCGTATTCACCGACGAAGAAGCCATGCGCTTCATGCAGCGCCCGCACGCCCAGGAGGCGATCCGCCTGCGGCTGTGGGACGACACGGCCAAACAGGCCGACCTTGCCACCCCCGACCTGCCGCACTACTTGGCGCGCGCGCGTCGCTGCATGCTGGCCACGGACGCATGACGCTGACGGGCCCTGTCGCGCTGGCCGTGCTGTTCGGCGCGGTGCTCCATGCCAGCTGGAATGCGCTCATCAAGTCGGCGCCGGACAAGTCGCTGGACACGGCGCTGATCCACAGTCTTGGACTGTTCATCGCGTTGCCCATCCTGGCCTTCACTGGCCTGCCGGCCGCGGCTTCGTGGCCTTATCTGGCGGCCTCGGTGGTGATCCATGTGGGCTACTACGTGGCCCTGGCCGGCGCATACAAGCACGGTGACCTGGGGCTGGCCTATCCGGTGATGCGCGGCAGCGCGCCACTGCTGGTGGCCCTCAGCAGCCTTGCCGTGATGGGCGAGCGTCTCTCGGGGCTCGCGTGGTTCGGTGTGGCCGGCAGCTGTGCGGGCGTGCTCACGCTCGGTCTTTCACCCGGTCATCTGCACACGTCAGGGCACCGCGGCAAGGCCCTGGGTTTCGCGCTGGCCAATGCCTGCATCATTGCGCTCTATACCGTGATCGACGGCCTCGGCGTGCGGGCCAGCGGCAACGCCGCCGCCTACGTCGCCCTGCTCTTCGTCTTCGATGGCCTGCCCTTCATGCTGCTGGTGCTGTGGCGGCGCGGCCCGCAGGGGCGGCGTGATGCTCTCGCCTACATGCGGGGCCGACTGGGCGTGGCGTGGCTGGGCACGGCGGCCTCGCTGGCCAGCTATGGCATCGCGCTCTGGGCCATGACGCGGGCGCCGGTGGCCGTGGTGGCGGCACTGCGCGAGACCTCGGTGCTTTTCGCCGCGCTCATCGGCACTCTGTGGCTGCGGGAGCGCTTCGGCCGGCAGCGCGCCCTCGGCACCGCCGTGGTGGTCTGCGGCGTGATGGCGCTGCGATTCGGGTGACGGGGGCGCGCAGCGCACCAGGGCTGCGCGCAGTCAAGCGCAGGCTCAGCGCTTGACGCAGTCCGCGTAGTAGCGCTTCTTGCCCTTCTCGTCCACGCGGGCCACCAAGCCATGGATGTCGGTCTCGAAGCCCGGGCACTCCAGGTTGAACTGGCGCGCAAACTTCAGGTAATCCACGATCTTCTTGTTGAAGACCTCGCCCGGGATCAGTAGCGGAATGCCGGGCGGATACGGCGTGATCAGGCTGGTGGTGATGCGGCCTTCGAGGTGGTCGATCTCCACGCGCTCGGTCTTGCGGTGCGCGATGTGGGCGAAGGCCTCGCTGGGCTTCATGGCCGGCTCCAGGTCCGACAGGTACATCTCGGTGGTCAGCCGGGCGATGCCGTACTTGGCATACAGCTCGTGCACGCGCTGGCACAGGTCGCGCAGGCCCATACGCTCGTAGATGGGGTGCTGCTGGCAGAACTCCGGCAGGATCCGCCACATGGGCTGGTTGCGGGCGTAGTCGTCCTTGAACTGCTGCAGCGCCGTCAGCAGCGTGTTCCAACGGCCCTTGGTAATGCCGATGGTGAACATGATGAAGAAGCTGTAGAGCCCCGTCTTCTCCACGATCACGCCATGCTCGGCCAGGAACTTGGTGACGATGCTGGCGGGGATGCCGGTGGGCGCGAACTTGCCGTCGAGGTCCAGGCCGGGCGTCACGATGGTCGACTTGATCGGGTCGAGCATGTTGAAGCCATCCGCCAGCTTGCCGAAGCCGTGCCAGTTGCGCGCGCCGTTCTTCTTGCCGCCGTTGCCGGCGCGGGTCTCGCCCTTGATGATCCAGTCGTCGGCGCGACCGATGCCTTCGTCGACCAGGTGCTCCGGGCCCCAGACCTTGAACCACCATTCGTCCTTGCCGAACTCGTCTTCCACCTTGCGCATGGCGCGGCGGAAGTCCAGCGCTTCGAGGATGCTCTCTTCCACCAGCGCGGTGCCGCCGGGCGGCTCCATCATCGCGGCCGCCACGTCGCAGCTGGCGATGATGGCGTACTGTGGGCTGGTGGACGAATGCATCAGGTAGGCCTCGTTGAAGAGGTCCCGGTCCAGCTGCCGGTTCTGCGAATCCTGCACCAGCACGTGGCTGGCCTGGCTGATGCCGGCCAGCAGCTTGTGCGTGGACTGCGTAGCGAACACCAGCGATTCCTTCGGCCGCGCACGGCGCTTGCCCATGGCGTGATACGGGCCGTAGAACGGGTGGAAGGCCGCGTGCGGCAACCAGGCCTCATCAAAGTGCAGCGTGTCGACGTAACCGTCGAGCATCGTCTTGATGGTCTCGGTGTTGTAGATCACGCCGTCGTAGGTGGACTGCGTGAGCGTGAGCACGCGCGGCTTGACGGTGTCGGCGTCCACGTCCTTGAGCAGCGGGTTGGCGCGGATCTTGGCCTTGATGGCCTCGGGCTCGAACTCGCTCTTGGGGATGGGGCCGATGATGCCGTAGTGGTTGCGCGTGGGCTTCATGAAGACCGGGATCGCGCCGGTCATGATGATCGCGTGCAGGATGGACTTGTGGCAGTTGCGGTCTACCACCACCACATCGTCCGGCGCCACCGTGTGGTGCCACACCATCTTGTTGGAGGTGGACGTGCCGTTGGTGACGAAGAAGCAGTGGTCGGCATTGAAGATGCGCGCTGCATTGCGCTCGCTGGCCGCCACGGGGCCGGTGTGGTCGAGCAGCTGACCCAGTTCCTCCACCGCGTTGCAGACGTCGGCCCGCAGCATGTTCTCGCCGAAGAACTGGTGGAACATCTGGCCGATGGGGCTCTTGAGAAAGGCCACGCCGCCGGAGTGGCCCGGGCAGTGCCAAGAGTAGGAGCCGTCTTCCGCGTAGTCGATCAGCGCCTTGAAGAAGGGAGGCTGCACCGTCTCGAGGTAGCTCTTGGCTTCGCGGATGATGTGCTTGGCCACGAACTCCGGCGTGTCCTCGAACATGTGGATGAAGCCATGCAGCTCACGCAGGATGTCGTTGGGCAGGTGCCGGCTCGTCTTGGTCTCGCCGTAGATGTAGATCGGCACGTCGGTGTTCTTGCGCCGTACCTCGCCGATGAAGGTGCGCAGGTTCAGCACGGCCGGGTCGAGGTCCGGGCCGATGGTGAATTCCTCGTCGTCGATCGACAGGATGAAGGCACTCGCCCGGCTCTGCTGCTGCGCGAACTGCGACAGGTCGCCGTAGCTGGTCACGCCCAGCACCTCGAAGCCTTCGCTTTCGATGGCCTGGGCCAGGGCGCGGATGCCCAGTCCGGAGGTGTTCTCGGAGCGGAAGTCCTCGTCGATGATGACGATGGGAAAGCGGAATTTCATGGGCTGTCGGGCTCCGGCTTTTGGGGGGTGCGCAAAGAAGGCGCGAAGTGTAAGGAATTCAAATGACGGTCGCGCCGCGCCGTGTGCCCCAGAATGTGGGGCTCTCTGCCACCTCTTCGCTGTAGGAACTCATCCATGGCTCAATCGACGCTCTGGTGGTTGTTGGCCGGTGCGGCCATTGCGCTGGAACTGGTCACCGGCACCATCTACCTTCTTCTGACGGCAGTGGCCTTCGCAGCGGCGGCCATCGCGGCCCATCTGGGTGCCGCGCTGCCGGTACAACTGGTGGTGGCGGCGGTGGTCGGGGTCGCCACCGTGGGCGCCTGGTTTCTCAGGCAGCGCGCCCGCCCTGCGGGTCCACCGCCGCAGGCCAGTCCCGACATGAACCTGGACATCGGCGAGCGCGTGCAGGTCGAGTCATGGCTGGCCGACGGGACGGCGCTCGTGCGCCATCGCGGAGCGCAGTGGACGGCCGTACTGCGCGCGGGAGCCCATGCCCAGTCCGGCGCGCACCGCGTGGTCGAACTTCAGGGCAATCGCCTCGTTCTCGAGCCGCTCTGAAGGCCGGTCGGCCCGAAGCGCGCGGAACCTTTCACTCTCACTTCATCGAACCGCCATGGAAATCGCCGTCGTCATCCTCGTCATCGCAGTCATCTTCATCTGGCAGTCCATCAAGTTCGTGCCCCAGCAGAACGCCTGGGTCCGCGAGCGACTCGGCAAGTACCACAGCACGATGACGCCCGGGCCGAACTTCCTCATTCCCTTCATCGACCGGGTGGCCTACAAGCACAGCCTCAAGGAAATCCCGCTCGATGTGCCCAGCCAGATCTGCATCACGCGCGACAACACGCAGTTGCAGGTGGATGGCATCCTGTACTTCCAGGTGACCGATCCGATGCGCGCGAGCTATGGCTCGTCCAACTACATCGTGGCCGTGACCCAGTTGGCCCAGACCTCGCTGCGCAGCGTGATCGGCAAGCTCGAACTCGACAAGACCTTTGAGGAGCGGGACATCATCAATGCCCAGGTCGTGGCGGCGATCGACGAGGCCGCGCTCAACTGGGGCGTGAAGGTGCTGCGCTACGAGATCAAGGACCTCACGCCGCCGGCAGAGATCCTGCGCGCCATGCAGGCGCAGATCACGGCTGAGCGCGAGAAGCGCGCCCTGATCGCTGCGTCGGAAGGCCGCCGGCAGGAGCAGATCAACATCGCAACGGGCGAGCGCGAGGCCTACATCGCCCGCTCCGAGGGCGAGAAGCAGGCGGCCATCAACAACGCACAGGGCGAGGCCGCCTCCATCACCGCGGTGGCGGAGGCCACGGCACTTGCGATCGAGCGCATCGCGGCCGCCATCCGGCAGCCAGGCGGCGATCAGGCCGTGCAACTCAAGGTGGCAGAGCGTGCCGTCGATGCCTACAGCAAGGTCGCAGCCGACGCGAAGACCACCTTGATCGTGCCAAGCAACATGACCGACACCGCAGGCCTCATCGCTTCCGCGATGCAGATGGTGCGAGCTGGTCGCGGAGGCGGTGTAAATCCGGGTTAGAATCTTGGGCTCCACGGAGCGGTGGATGAGTGGTTTAAGTCGCACGCCTGGAAAGCGTGTGTGGGTTAATAGCCCACCGCGGGTTCGAATCCCGCCTGCTCCGCCAGACCATCAATGAAAACGGGCCTTTTGGGCCCGTTTTCATTTCTAGTCATCAACAAGCCTCTTGGTGGGAAAGAGGCTTTTCAGCAGCGCAAACCCGCTATCGTGGTTTGCGTTGGCGTCCGACCAAAGCCCACTCCCTGCAGCACTAAGCGTCAGCGGTCACTGGCGGATAGGCGCCTCGAGCAGCCGCCCTAGACCCGATTCTGCGGCGTCATCTGCACGGTCTCAGCGTTCATGGGCCATTGACGCGGTTCAAGATTGGCGAGTTGAAGCCCCGAGGCCGGAGGCGGTTCACCGGTCACAACACCACTGCCAACTTGGCGCCATCAGCAAAAACAAGCGCACAAATGAAAAAAGCCGTTGAAGATCAACGGCTTTTTATGCAAGGCATTGGCGGAAACGGAGGGATTCGAACCCTCGATGAGGCTCTACACCCCATACTCCCTTAGCAGGGGAGCACCTTCGGCCACTCGGTCACGTTTCCACTGCGCTAGGCAGACAGCAATTATGCCATCAAATCTGCCCCGTTCGGCCCTGAAGGCCGCGCGTTGCGCATTAATTTGCAGGCTGGTCCAGGTCGAAAGCCTTGTGCAGCGAGCGAACGGCCAGCTCCATGTACTTCTCGTCGATCACGACCGAGGTCTTGATCTCGCTGGTGGAGATCATCTGGATATTGATGCCCTCTTCGCTCAGCACACGGAACATCTTGCTGGCCACACCCACATGGCTGCGCATGCCGATGCCGACAATGCTTACCTTGCAGATCTTGGTGTCGCCGACGATGTCTGCGGCGCCCAGGCTGGGCAGCACCTTGGTCTTCAGCAGGTCGACGGTGCGCGCAAACTCGGCGCGGTTGACCGTGAAGCTGAAGTCGGTCTTGCCGTCCTTCGACAGGTTCTGGATGATCACGTCCACCTCGATGTTGGCGTCGGCCACCGCGCCCAGGATGTGGTACGCGATGCCCGGCTTGTCGGGCACGCCCAGGACGGAGATCTTGGCTTCGTCGCGGCTGAAAGCGATGCCGGACACGACGGCTTGTTCCATGTTTTCGTCTTCCTCGAAGGTGATCAGAGTGCCCGACACGGCCTCTTCGTTGATGTCGATGTCCCAGGGCGTGAAGCTGGAGAGCACACGCAGCGGCACGCGGTACTTGCCGGCGAATTCCACCGAGCGGATCTGCAGCACCTTGGAGCCCAGGCTGGCCATCTCCAGCATCTCCTCGAAGCTGATCTTGGCCAGACGGCGCGCATCGGGCTCGACGCGCGGGTCGGTGGTGTAGACGCCGTCGACATCGGTGTAGATCAGGCACTCGTCGGCCTTCATGGCCGCGGCGATGGCGACGGCCGAAGTGTCACTGCCGCCACGGCCCAGCGTGGTGATGTTCCCCAGCTCGTCCACGCCCTGGAAGCCGGTGACGACCACCACGCGACCCGCGTCCAGGTCAGCCCGCACGCGCTCGTCGTCGATGCGCTCGATCCGGGCCTTGGTGTAACTGCTGTCGGTCTGCACACCCATCTGCCAGCCGGTATAGCTCACGGCGTCCACGCCTTCGCTCTGAAGCGCGATGGCCAGCAGCGCCGATGAGGCCTGCTCCCCGGTCGAAGCCAGCATGTCCAGCTCACGGTTGTAGGGAGTCGTGGGCTTGGCCGGGGCCAGCTCCTTGGCCAGGCCAAGCAGGCGGTTGGTCTCGCCGCTCATGGCGCTGGGGACCACCACCATGCGATGGCCCGCGCGCGCCCATTTGGCGACGCGCTTGGCGACATTGCGGATGCGCTCGGTCGAGCCCATCGACGTGCCGCCGTACTTGTGAACGATCAATGCCATGGGTGAGATGTCGGAAGAAAAGTGAGTCGCCTTGTCGGCGTCGCCGGCAACAGCAGGCCTCGGGAATGGCCTGCACGGTGGCAGCCCGGATGCCAGTCAGCGCGGTGGCTTCGGCAAGGGCGCGCCATTGTACCAACGCAGGGTGTCGCCCTCGCGCACCACCTGGCCGTTGCCAGCCTTGAGGTGGATACGGTGGCCGCGCGTTGTGCACACGGCGATCTGGTCCAAAAGTTCGTCGATCTGCCGGGCCGCCGGCGCGCGGCCGGAGACCTCCGCCAGCCAGGCCCGCAATGCATTGGCCTGCCGGCTTCGCGGCAGCGACTGCAGCGCCCTGATGCGGGGCGGCGTGCCCGTCTGCTCCAGATCGGAGCGGGCGAGGTCGGCCAGCAGGTCCTGCGCCTGGGCGGCGTGGCGCGCGCTGCGGGCGAAGGTCTGGCGGAACTGCGGAAAGGCGGCCGCCAACGCGGGCAGCACCTGCTGGCGGATGCGGTTGCGGGTGTAGCGCGCGTCGGCATTGGTGGGGTCGTCGATCCAGCCTTCGCCAAGGGTGCGCAGCCAGACACGCAGGGTGTCGGGCGGAAGTTCCAGAAACGGCCGGTGCCAGCGCAGGCCGCCCCGCTCGGCCATGCTGGGCATGGCCGACAAGCCCGGCAAACCGGCTCCGCGGGACAGGGCGAGGATCATCGTCTCGATCTGGTCGTCGGCGTGGTGGCCCAGCACGATGTCGTGAACTGCGCCGAGTTGCTCGCGCGTCGAGGCTACGTGCACGATCTGGCCTTCGCCCGACGCGTTTCCGTCCGGATTGCCCCCCGCCCTGGCCAGTTCGGCCAGCGCCCGGTAGCGGCCCAGCCGCGCCGCCTCTTCAGGACTTTCGCCGGCCTGCGCACGCGCATCGATCCGGCCCACCCGGAGTGGGACCTGCCAACGTTCACAAAGTGCGGTGCAATGGCGCTCGAAGGTGTCCGCCGCGGCCTGCAGCCCGTGGTTGACGTGCAGCGCCACCACCTGGCCCGGCCAGCGGCGTGCACAGGCCACCAGCAGCGCCGTCGAATCGGCGCCGCCGCTCAGGGCCACGCCCAGCGGCAGGCCTGGCTTCAGCGCGTCGATGCTCGCATCGACCACCTCCGGGGGAACCCGTGCTGCACCCGGCGCTCCAACCCCGCTCATGGCCGACGCATTTCAGCGCCGGCTACACCCAGACTGAGGAGTTGCCGCATGTGGAAGTTGGGACGACTGTGGTGGGCCATGCGCAAGGAGCTTCTGCTGGCCTGGGCTGTCTTGCGAGATGGCCGCTCACCCTGGGGCGCCAAGTTGGCCGTGCTGGCGGCTGCGGCGTATCTCATCAGCCCGCTGGATCTTGTCACGGACGCCATCCCGGTGTTGGGATGGCTGGACGACGGCATCGTCGTATTCCTGCTGCTGAAGCTCTCGCAGAAACTGCTGCCGCCGGGTCTGGCCGATGCACTCAGGGCGCGCAAAGCCCGATATCGTCGGTAAAGCACGCGACGCGGCCCGGGCCGAGCCCCCAGGGCATGGCAACCCGCCGTCCAGGACTCAGCGGGCGGCGTCGGCCTTGGTGTCGGCGAAGCGGCCGTAGCTCTGGATGCGCTCATAGCGCCGGTCGACCAGCTCGCGGGTCTTGAGGTCCACGACCTGGCGCACCGCCTCGGTCAGCGCACGCTTGAGGAAGGACGCCATCTGTCGATGGTCGCGGTGCGCCCCGCCCACCGGCTCGTTGACGATCTTGTCGACCAGGCCCAGCGCCTTGAGCCGGTGCGCCGTGATGCCCAGCGCGTCGGCGGCGTCCTGCGCCCGGTCTGCGGTCTTCCAGAGGATGGAGGCGCAGCCCTCGGGGCTGATGACTGAATACACCGAGTACTGCAGCATCAGCACCTGGTCTGCCACCGAAATGGCCAGGGCGCCGCCGGAGCCACCCTCGCCGATGATGGTCGTGATGATCGGAACCTCCAGCTGCGCCATCTCGAAGATGTTGCGGCCGATGGCCTCGGACTGGCCGCGCTCCTCCGCATCGATGCCCGGATACGCGCCCGGCGTGTCGACGAAGGTGAAGACCGGCAGCTTGAACTTCTCGGCCGTCTTCATCAGGCGCAGCGCCTTGCGGTAGCCCTCGGGCTTGCTCATGCCGAAGTTGCGCGCCGTGCGCTCCTTCGTGTCGCGACCTTTCTGGTGACCCAGCACCATGCAGGGCATGCCATTGAAGCGGGCCAGGCCCCCAACGATGGACAGGTCGTCCGAGAAATGCCGGTCGCCGTGCAACTCCACAAAGTCGGTGAACATCTCGTTCACGTAATCCAGCGTATAGGGCCGCTCGGGGTGGCGCGCAATCTTGGTGATCTGCCAGGGCGTGAGGCTGCTGTAGATCTCCTTGGTCAGCTGCTGGCTCTTCTTGCCGAGCTGGTCGATCTCTTCGGAGATGTCGACCGCCGATTCGCTCTGCACATAGCGCAGTTCTTCGATCTTGCTTTCGAGTTCGGCAATGGGTTGCTCGAAGTCGAGGAAGCTACGTTTTGCCAAGATCTACTCCTGTGAAGTCAATAGGCCACGGGCAGGGGCTCGAGCGAGCGCCAAATGTACCAAGTGGCCACACTGCAATAAGGGGCCCAGGCGACGGCCACTTCGCGCGCATCGCTGCGGCTGACGGGGTCGCCCGAGAAATACTGCTGGCTGATGCCGGCGATGAGGCTGGCGTCGTCCAGCGGCAGGATGTTGGGTCGAAGCAGGTGGAAGATGAGGAACATCTCTGCAGTCCACCGGCCGATGCCGCGGATGGCCACGAGCTCCGCAATGATCATCTCGTCGGCCATGTCCTTCCAGGCCTCCACGTGCACGGTGCCGGCATCGAAATGCAGCGCCAGGTCGACGAGGTACTCCACCTTGCGCGCGGAAAGGCCCGCCGCGCGCATGTCGTCGACCTTCAGCTTGAGCACGTTGGCGGGCGTCATGCGGCGGGGCAGCTTCTCGAAGCGCTCCCACACCGACTGCGCGGCCTTCACCGATATCTGCTGGCCCACGATGCTGCGCGCCAGGGTGGTGAACGCATCCCCGCGCGACTGCAGCCGCGCATCGCCGAACTGCGGGATCAGCCGACGCATCACGCGGTCCTTCTTGACCAGATGGCGGCACGCTTCCTCCCAATAGTCGGGCGTGATGAAGTCCGGATCCTGTGCGCGCGATGGAGCCATGGGCAACGTTGCCGTCTGTCTACCGTTTACTGGGCCGCAGCCCAGGTGGTGCCCGCCGGCCCATCCTTGAGCACGATGCCCTGGGCGAGCAGGTCGTTGCGGATGCGATCGGCTTCGGCAAAGTTCTTCGCCGCCTTGGCTGCGGCGCGCTCGGCGATGCATGCCTGGATGGTGGCCTCGTCGAGCCCCGCACCCGCCTGAAGAAAGACGCGCGGTTCGGCTTGCAGCAAGCCAAGCGTACTGGCCAGCGCCTTGAGCAAGCCGGCGGTCTGGGCGGAACGGGTACGGTTGGCCTCCGCAGCCAGTTCGAAGAGCACGGCGACCGCTTCGGGCGTGCCAAAGTCTTCGTCCATGGCTGCCTTGAAGCGCGCGGCATGCGGCTGTTGCCAGTCGATCTCGGCCAACGGCGCCGGGGGCACGCTGTCGAGCGCGGTGTACAGCCGGCGCAGCGCGTTGCGTGCGTCGTCCAGGTGCACGTCGCTGTAGTTGAGATCGCTGCGGTAGTGCGCGCGCACGATGAAGAAGCGAAGCGTCTCGGCGTCGTACTTCTTCAGCACATCGCGGATGGTAAAGAAGTTGCCCAGGCTCTTGGACATCTTCTCGTTGTCGATGTTGATGAAGCCGTTGTGCATCCACTTCATCGCGAAAGTCTGGCCCGTGGCGCCTTCGCTCTGCGCGATCTCGTTCTCGTGGTGCGGAAACTGCAGGTCGGCACCACCGCCGTGGATGTCGAAGGTTTCGCCCAGGAGGTCGCAGGCCATGGCCGAGCATTCGATGTGCCAGCCCGGGCGGCCGGTGCCGAAAGGGCTTTCCCATTTGGCCTCGGCGGGCTCGGTCGGCTTGGCGCGCTTCCAGAGCACGGGGTCGAGGGGGTCTTCCTTGCCCTCGGCAACGGCCACGCGGTTGCCCGCGTGAAGCTCGTCGAGCGACTTGCCGGAGAGCTTGCCGTAGCCCGGGAACTTGCGCACCGCATAGTTCACGTCGCCATCGGCCGAGCGATAGGCCAGGCCCTTTCGTTCCAGCGTTTCGATCATCGACAGCATTTGGGGGATGTAGTCGGTCGCACGAGGGTCGTGCGTCGGGCGCTCAACGCCAAGCGCGTCGGTGTCCTCGTACATCGCGTCGATCATGCGCCGGGTGAGAGCCTTAAGCGTCTCGCCGTTCTCCACCGCGCGACGGATGATCTTGTCGTCGATGTCGGTGATGTTGCGCACGTAGGTCACGCGCCATCCGCGCGCCTTGAACCACCGCTGCACCACATCGAAGGCGATCATCGACCGGGCATGACCCACGTGGCAGAAGTCGTAGACCGTGATGCCGCACACGTACATCCGTACGTGGCTCGCCTCCAGCGGCGAAAACTCCTCCAGTGCACGCGTGAGCGTGTTGTAGATACGCAGGGTCATGAAACTTGGAATGGGCGCCGTTGAAAGGTGGCGCCGGCCTGGGGATCGATCATGCGCCGCCGCGGGCGCGCTGCCAAGAGCTTCGCCGAAGCCGTGGCTACAATCCGATGAGTATAAACGGCCCCCGCGCAGCGCCCATCCCGGTGGGCCCGCCGCAACCAACCATGCCGGGGCGCACGCGCGGTCCGGCCTCATTCGCTCAATGACGCACGCCGCTTCTTCCGTCGCCCGCTCCCTGATCCGCGCTTCCGTGGCCTGCCTGTTGGTTGCCGGCGCTGGCGCGGCTCTGGCCGATGACTACGCCGACGTCAATGCCCTGCTGCGCACGGGCAAGGCTGCCGAGGCCCTGGACAAGGCTGACCGGTACATCGCTGGCAATCCGCGGGACCCGCAGATGCGTTTTCTGCGCGGCGTGATCCTCAGCGAACAAGGCAAGCCTCAGGACGCCGCCGACACCTTCGTCAAGCTGACGCAGGACTATCCCGAGCTTCCCGAGCCGTACAACAACCTGGCCGTCATCTATGCAGCGCAGGGGCAGCTCGACAAGGCGCGCGACGCGCTCGACAACGCGCTTCGTCTGAATCCCAACTACGCCGTCGCCCACGAAAACCTGGGCGATGTCTACGTGCGTATGGCCGCACGCCAGTACAACCGCGCGCAGTCCTTTGCGTCGACGAGTTCCAGCGTGGCGCCCAAGCTGGCGCTCGTGCGCCAACTGGTGGACAGCACCGGCAACGCAGCCAACGGCAAGTTGCCGGCGGCTACGCCTGAACAGCGCCGCATCGTCCGCTGAGCCAAACCCGCGACCCGTGCGGAACCGCCGGGGCACCGGGCGCTCCTATTCCCATTCCGTCGACTTCGCAGGGAGTTTTTGCGTGATCCCATTTCGTTCCACCCTTCTCACTCGCCGCTGGCTGCTCGCGCTGGCCACTGCTGCGGCCGTGCCGACCGCCGCCTGGAGTCAGGTCGCCGCGCCACGCGTCAAGTTGACCACCAGCGCCGGTGACATCGTGCTGCAGCTCGAACCCGCCAAGGCACCCAAGACGGCCGCCAACTTCCTGCAATACGTTCAGGAGAAGCACTATGACGGCACCGTGTTCCACCGTGTCATCGACGGCTTCATGATCCAGGGCGGCGGCTTCACGCCAGACCTGCGCCAGAAGCCCGCGCGTGCGCCGATCGCGCTGGAGGCCGACAACGGCTTGAAGAACGACCGTGGCACCATCGCCATGGCCCGCACCAGCGACCCGAACTCGGCCACGGCCCAGTTTTTCATCAACGTGAAGAACAACGACATGCTCAATGCCCCGAACCCGGACGGCCACGGCTACGCCGTGTTCGGCAAGGTCGTGTCGGGCATGGAAGTGGTCGACAAGATCCGCGCCGTGCCAACCGGCGCCCAGGGTCCGATGCGCGACGTGCCGGTCGACCCCGTCATCATCCGCAGCGCCACGGTGCTGAAGTAAACGCGCCCACCGCCCCCTCCCCTTTCTCCAGGAGCCCCCATGAGCAATCCAAAAGTCGAACTCACCATCAAGGACCACGGTCCCATCGTCATCGAGCTGGACGCCGAGAAGGCGCCCAAGACGGTCGAGAACTTCCTGGCCTACGTGACCAAGGGCCATTACGACAACACCGTCTTTCACCGCATCATCGACGGCTTCATGATCCAGGGCGGCGGCTTCGAGCCCGGCATGAAGCAAAAGCCCACCGGTGCCGAGATCACCAATGAAGCCAACAACGGCTTGAAGAACGACATGTACACGGTCGCCATGGCCCGTACCAGCGCGCCCCACTCGGCCACGGCGCAGTTCTTCATCAATGTCGCCAAGAACGACTTCCTGAACCACACCGCGCCGTCGCAGCAGGGCTGGGGCTATGCCGTGTTTGGCAAGGTCGTCTCGGGCACCGAGCTCGTCGACAAGCTGCGCAAGGTCAAGACGGGCCGTCGCGGCTTCCACGACGATGTGCCGGCCGAAGACGTGGTGATCGAGAAGGCCACCATCCTCGCTGAGTGATCGCAGGGCGGCATGCGGCCATCCGGGTTGTACCCGAATTGCCCCGCCCGCGTGGCGGGTAGGCGGGCCATTGCCTGAACGATGACCCTGCAGACCGCCTTCACCGAATTCGTCGCGCCTCCCGAGTGGCGCACGGTCGACCTGCTCTCCGACCTCCACCTGGATCCTGCCGAGCCGGACACGCTCCTGACGTGGCGCCAATATCTGCAGACCTCGCCTGCCGACGCCCTGTTCATCCTGGGCGACCTGTTCGAAGTCTGGGTCGGTGACGATGCAGCATCGGAACCCGGCTTCGAGGCCGACTGCGCCGCCTGGCTCAAGGAGGCTGCAGCGCGCCGGCCGATTTTCTTCATGGCCGGCAACCGCGACTTCCTGCTCGGCCAGGGCTTTGCCGCCCAGGCCGGCATCCAGCGCCTGTCCGATCCGCTGTTGCTCGTGCTGCATGGCCGGCGCTGGTTGCTCAGCCACGGCGACCTGCTTTGCCTGGAAGACCATGAATACCTAGCGTTCCGGGCCCAGGTGCGCAGTTCCGAGTGGCAGCAGGAATTCCTCGCGAGACCTCTGCACGAGCGTCGCGCAATTGCCCGCCACATGCGCGAACACAGCGAATCCCGCAAGGCCGACCCGCGGGCGGTGTGGGCCGACGTCGATGCCGACGCCGCCGCGGGCTGGCTGCGCAGCGCCCATGCAACGACCCTGATCCACGGTCATACGCACAGGCCGGGGCATCATGACCTGGGCGAGGGCCTGGAGCGATTGGTGCTCAGCGATTGGGACGTGGCGGCTTCTCCGCCTCGCGCCCAGGTGATGTGCCTCACCGCGGCGGGCGCGCAACGCGTGGATCTGCGCTGAGACTTTTCAAGATGCTTGGACGCTGGCTGCGCGGATTGCGCCCCCCGCCAGAGATTCCTGAAGCCGCATGGCAGCGCGTGCTCGGGGCTCTGCCCTTCCTCGCTTGGCGAACGCCAGAAGAACGCGCTCGGCTGCGCGGGTTCAGCGCTCGCTTCCTTCAGCGCAAGGAGTTTCACGGCGCCTTGAGCTTCACGATCACGGACGAGGTTGCATTACTGATTGCCGCCCAGGCGGTGCTGCCGCTGCTTCATCTGCCGGGCGACCTCGACTGGTACGACGACTTCGTCGGCATCGTCGTCGTACCCTCCGAGGTATCGACGAGACGCACGTTGGTGGACGAGGCTGGCGTGGTACACGAATACGACGAGTCCATCATCGGCGAAGCGCGTGAGCACGGCCCCGTGATGCTGAGCTGGCCACATGTGGCAGAAGCAGCCGCAGGCGTGCATGAAGGCCCGATCCTGAACGTGGTGATCCACGAGTTCGCGCACAAGATCGACATGCGCGATGGCCAGATCGACGGCTGCCCACCGCTGCCTGTCGGCTTTATGGGCAGCGCGACGGCCCTTCAGGCCCGCGAACGCTGGTTGGCGGAACTGGAGCCCGCCTACGATCGGTTTCGCGAGCAAGCCATCGTGGCCGAGCGCTTCGGCGGCGAGCCGCCCTGGCTGGACGACTACGCCGCCTCATCGCTGGCGGAATTCTTCGCAGTGGCCTGCGAGGCCTACTTCGTCGACCGCGCCCGCTTCACGCAGGAGTTCGGCGGTCTGGCGACGGCCTTCGACGCATTCTTCCTTTCGCAGCGCGGCAAGGCCTGAGGCCCCGCTCAGCCCTTACGCAGCAGTGGCTTGAGCGCGCTTTGCAGGCGCCGCGCGGTCGTGGGCTCGTGCGCTGACGCCAACACCCGAGCCGCGTCCTGCGCCCATGTTTCGGCCGGACCCGGCTCGTTGCGCTTGGTCAGCAGTTTGAGCTGCAGTGCGCGACGGGCATCCAGCTGTTCCGGCGGCGTTGGCACTTCGGCAGCCATCTCCAGACGCAACAGCGCTTCGGCGGGTTCGCCCGAGGGTGCCGAGGACAGCGACTGCACCCACTGGTTGCGCACCGAAGGCGAGACGCGCCCCAGTTCTTGCGCCGGCGGCACCGCGGCAGCGTCCCGCTTGCTCCACGCGTCGAGCAGTTGCGTCACGGCTTCACCATGGGCCTGGCTCGCCAGCTTGCGCAGCGCGGCCTGGGCATGCTCCATGGCGTCACGCTGAGCGCGGAAGGCCGTGTCGCCCAGACGCGGGCCACGGTCTTCACGCGGCGGACGGTCGCCGCGCATGTCGCCGGGACGGCCGGGCCGGTCGCGGCCAAAGCGGTCACCGTTGCGGTCGCCGCCACGTGGGCCGCCCCGACCGTCGCGCGCATCGCGGCGATCACCGAAACGACCTGCGGGGGCCGCAGCCGGACGTGCCGCGCCAGGGCGGTCATCGCCGCGCACGGCCACCACGGGGCGGGGTGCGGCCTTGGACGCAGGTGCGGGTGCAGGCGCAGACGTCTCCCCACCCTCGGCACCGCCGTCCTGGGTCGAGACATCGGTCGGCGCCACAGTGGCATCGGCCGAACCCGCGTCCGTCGCGTGCGTGTCGCCCGCAGGCGCCGCAGCTGCGGGAGCCGTGCCGGCCGGCGCAGCGGCCTCCCGACGGCCACGCAATGCGCCTTCCAGCGCCGTCATGGCAGCGCGGATCTTCTGGGCATCGCCGGTAGCATTGGCTGCCTCCAGCGCCCTCGAGGCCTCGAGCACCGCACGGTCGTGTTCACCCATGGCTTCGGTCTGGCGCTCGCGCTCGGCGCTCTTGCGCTGGAACGCGTCGTCGATGGGCTTGCGAAAGGCGTCCCAGAGCTTTTGCTCCTGGCGACGCTCCAAGGGCACCGCCTGCGCTTCCGCCTGCCAGCGCTGCTGCAGCGCCTTCACGGCATCAATGCGCAATTGCGGCGCAGCGCCGAGTTCCGTCGCTTCGGCAATCATCTGCTGGCGGCGTTCGATGCTCGCCTTCTGCGAGGCCTCCAGCGGACCGCGGGCCTCGTTCATGGCCGCACTCCACAGTGGCTGCAGTTCGGCGAACACCTTCTCGCTCACATGACCGCCGTCGCGCCAGCGATCGGAAAATTGGTGCAGGGCGCGGTTGCGCGCCTTGAGGTCGGCATCACTCGCGTGTTCGGTGGTCCATGCGCGCAATTCCTCGATCAAGGCAAGGCGCTGTGCGCGGTGCTCGGCCGCTTCGGCCCGGACCTTCTCCAGCCAGGCTTCGACCACCTTGTGCGCCTTGTTGCAGGCTTCATCGAAGCGGCGCCACAGACCATGGTTGGGCACGCCGCCCTGGTCGGCCTGCTTCCACTGTTCGCGCAGGGCGCGAAGCTGTTCCTGCATCTTGCGGCCACCCAGGGCCTGGCCCTCGGGACGGTTGAGCAGGCCTTCGGCCTTGGCCACCAGCTCTTCGCGCACCTTGTCGGCGCCCCAGCGCTGCCAGCCTTCAAGTTCGCCGGCGGCAACCAGCGCCGCATGCACGCGGGCCTCCAGCGCGTTGCCCACAAGCTTGCCATGCTCCTTGAGCACGGCGCGTAGCGCATTGGCCGCGGCCTGGCTGCTCTTGCCCTGGCCTTGGGCCGTGGCTTCTTCGAGCTTGGTCAGCGAGGCTTCGACGGCGCTTTCGGCGGCAGCACGCTGCGCCGGGTCCACCTTGGGGGCAGGCGGCGCGGCGGGCGCCGGAGCGTTCTCGGGCGGCAGCCCCCGGGCGGCACGCAGCTCGTCCGCCCAGACGGGGACGGGGGGCAGGGGCGCCTGGGCATCGGCAGCGGCGGAAACGGCCTGGGCCAGCGCGCTGTGGAAGGCCTCGGACACGACCTGCAGCTGGGAGCGCGACGCATCGAGCTGCAGCGCGAAACGGGCGTCCAGGCTGGCCCAGTTCGGGTCCTGCGTGATTTCGTCGGCCTGGGTGGTCCAATGGGCCACGTCGGCGCGAAGGCCCTCTTCTGCGGCTTGCGCGTCCTGCCATCCCTTGGTGGACAGCACTTCGAAGCGTTGCGCGAGCAACACGGCGGCCTCACGGTGGACCTGGGCGCGGTGCTGCAGGTCTTCCACACCCTTCACGCGTTCAGCAAGGTTCGCCTTGAGGCCGGCGAGCGGCTCGCGCGACAGCGGCGCACCCGCCTTGGCGGCATCGCGCTGCCACGCCATGGCGTCGGCAATGTTCAGACGGGGCTGGTCGAGCAGCGAGCGGGCCTTCTCGGCCCATTCGGCGGCAATCACTTCCTGGCCCTTGGCACGCTTGATTTCGTCCAGGCGTTCACGCAGTGCGCGAGCGGCGCCCTTGTCGCGGCCGCTGAGTTCCTTGAAGACTTCCTGCATCAACTCGGGCGAGGGATTGCCTGCGAGCCAGTCGCGCACGCGCTGCGCCCGTTCGCCGGAGGTGGCAGCGGTGAAGACGCCCCCGGTGAGCTGGTCGAGGGTGGGAAGATCGTGTTTGGTCGTGGCTTGAGTCACTGCGCCAGAGTCGTGGTAAGAGATCGGAGGGGGTGGGCCGGCAGGCTGCCGGTCATCCAAGCAAAGGCGCCGGCAAGGCCGGCGCGTCCCGCATTGTCGCCCAGGAGCGCCTGCGCCTGGAATACCGGGGCAGGCGGTTGAGAAATCCTTCTCAACGCATCTCCAGCGTCAAGGCGGTGCCGGGCTTCCATTCGGCGTCATCCGCGCGGGTGCGCACGGCGCCGAGGAAGATCCGGTCTCCCGCCAGTTTGCGCTGGAGCAGATAGTCGCGCACGGTTGCCGCCCGGGCAATGGCCAGCTCACGGATGGACTGTTCGTCCACCACGATGGTTGGCAGCAGCAGTTTCTCCATCTCGGCGACGGACTGCGACTTGGCCATGCCGATGAAGTTGCGTGGCTTGGGAATGTCGGCCCGCTTGTACACGGCCTCCAGCAGCGCTGGATATTCCTCGTCCGTCACGGGCGTGACGTCCGCCGGGTCGGTACCGGCACGGACGGCCGCACGGCGCTTTTCGGCCTGGGCCATGCGGCGCAGGCGCTCGCGCTGCAGTGCGTCACGTTCACGCTCCAGGCTCGCTTGGCCGACGAGGGTCAACCGAAGGCCCTCGCGCTGATTGATCGCCTTTTCCACCTTGTCCAGGTTTTGCCGAGCCGCGTCGGACAGCATGTCGCTGCCCGGCGCGAAGGGCACGACGCTCGATTCGCTGCTGCCGCCACCCAGCCCGCCGGTGAGCAGGCTGAATGGCGACGTCACCGCCTTCGCGATCAGGTTGAGGAGGCCCTTCCAGATCAGCGGGCCGATGCTGAACTGCGGATCATTGAGGGAACCGGACAGCGGCAGTTCGACGTCGATGACGCCGTTGCGGTCGGCCAGCAGCGCTACGGCCAGGCGCACCGGCAGGCTATTGGGTGCGTTCTTGACTTCGTCACCGAACGCCAGTTGATTGAGCACCAGCTTGTTGGTGGCGGTCAGGCGGCCATCCGGCGCAACTTGGTAGCGGACGTCCACGCTCATCTTGCCGCGCTCGATGCCGTGGCCCGCATAGCGGATCGAATAGGGCGACAGCGGGGCCAACTCCAGGTCGCGCACCTTGGCCGCGATGTCCAGTTCCAGCGGTTTGGCCAACGGGTTCAGCTTGCCGAGGATCTCTAGCGACGCCGTCTGCTGCGCCTTGCCGCGCAGTTCCAGGTCGGCGAGGGCCGGGCGGCCCCCATCGGCGGGCTCGGAGGAGAAGGCGCTGAGCCGGCCGGTCAGTTCGGTCAGGTCTGCCGAATAGTTCGGCTGCACAAACAGGTCCGAAAAGTCCACGCGCGCATTGACGACGCTGATCGGGCCGAAGCGGACGACGGGCGCTGGGCCCGCCGAGGCCTCCGCCGCCACAGGTGGGGCCGTCGGCGGCGCGGCATCCCCGCCCCCCGCGTTGGTGGACGCACTGGCGCCGCCAGCCGCAGCCGCTGTCCGTGCCGCCGGCCGCTCGGCGGCGGCACGCTCGCTCTCCTGCTGACCCTTGCGGGTGATCGCCTGTAGGTTCAGGCGACCGGACGGCTGCACGATGATCCGCGCGAACGCATCGGTGAGCGTGGTCTCGCGCACATCGAGCCGGAGCGCCGAGCGCGGGCGCTGGTCGAGCTCGAAGCCGCGCAGCGCCAGGGTCTTCCAACGCAGCAGACGTTCGCCGCGTGCCGCCTGGGGCGCTTGCGTGGTCGTGGGACTGCCAACGGTCAAGGCCATGCTGTCCACCCGCAGGTCGTCGACGGACAGGTCGCCGCTCAGCTTGGCCTGGACGCCCGTGGGCTGCACCGCAGCCGAAACCGTTCCGCGATAGGAGGCAAAGGCACGCCGCACATCCACATTGAGCGACTGACCGTAATAGGGCTGGAAGGCATGGACCGGCAACCCTGTGGCCTCCAGCCGGCCGGCCAGCGCCACCGGTGCCAGGGCAAGCGTGCCCTCGAAGTCGAAGCGGCCGGGCTCCGCCCGCGTCCCCGCCATGATGCGGCCCGCCAATTCGAGCGGTGAAGCAGCGGCAGAAGCAGGATCGACATCGCGCCCTCGCAGGCGCAAGTCTGCGAGCTTTACCTCGACCAGCGCACCGACCTGAGCGCGGTCGACGAACTCGACATCGCCGCCGTCGACAGACAGCGCAGCGATGCGCAATTTCCACGGTGGGGGCGGTTCGCCCTGCGGCTGCCGCGGCTGGGCCACTGGCGCCGCGGCGGCATCCGGCGTGCGCAACCAGCGCTGGTACATCCAGCGCTGTTCTTCGTCCCGCTCCACCCGCACCCGCGGCTGGGTGGCCGCCAGGCTGCCGATATCCAGCGCCCGTGCCTTGAGGTCCACCCGCGCATCCCGCACCTCGAAGTGGCCGACTGCAGCCAGAGCGGTCTTGCCATCGGTCAGCGACAGACTGTCGAGCGTCACACGTTCGGCCGTGAGCAGCAAAGCATCGGGCGACCACTGCAGACCGAGCCGGCCGCCCAGACGCCCGTCGACCGCCGGATTGAGCGTCGATGCCAAATAGGGCGCCGCCAGCGAAAGGGGAATGTCGTTCGCCTCAAGTTGCGCCCTGACTGCCGTGGGACTGCCCTGCCCCTCGAAGCGCAACTGCCCACGCGCCACCCGCATCTCTCCTGCAAACTTCGCGGGTTGCGCCGCAGGCCACGCTGCATCGTCGACCGTCAGGCCCAGGTGGGTGACGTCGACAACCGCGGCCGGCGCCACGGAATCGTCGTGCCAGGCCACATGGCCTTCGCGCACCGCGACGTGGTCGACGCGCACCGCCCACCCGGGCGTCGGCGCGGCTGCCGTGCTGGGCACGGGCGCGGATGCGGCCGGCGTAGGCGTTCGCGCGGTCCGGGCGGTCTCCGGTGCCGGCGTGCGGCCGTCGGTGAGCAACAAGTTGATGCGGCCCTGCGCATCGCGCCGCGCCGCCAGCGTGGGCGCATCGACCTCGACCGACGACAGGTGCACCTGCCGCTCCAATGGCCGGACGTCGGCCAGCACCACCTTCAGCCCGTCGAGCCTGATCAGTTCCGCGCCACGGGCATCCGCCGCCCTGGCGCCTTTGACCTGCACGGACCCGGACAGCCTGAGCGAGGCATGGTCGGACCTTTCGAAGTCGGCCCGCAGGTCCAGATCCACGACGCCCGACTGCAAGCTCACCGGCAGACCCGGTGGAACGTAGGCAAGGTACGGGGCGAGGTCCAGACCGGCGACATGCAGCTGCACCGCCGTCTTCCGGGAGGCGGCAAAGGGCTGTGAAGCCCCCGACGAGTCGAAGCGGCTGCCATTGAGGGTGAAGGCCAGCCGCGGCTCGACTTCCACCTCGCGCTTGGAGGCCAGGCTGCTGAGGAAAGGCACGTCGACATCCAGCCCGTCGATCACGTGCTGCCGCTTGGCCAACTGGTCGTCCAGGTCGACGTGCCCGCCCTGGATCGCCAGGTTGTAGAGCACGAAGCGCGCGGGCTCGCCCGGGGGCTTGGCCTGCGCGGGCGAGCTCAGCTTGCGCACCACGTCCTCAATGTCCAGTGTGCCGTCCTCGCGCCGGGTCAGGCGAAGCACGGGCTGCTCGATGCGCAATGCGTCGATCACCGGTGCCAGGCGCACGAGCGACTGCAGTTCGGCATCGGCGTAAAGCCGCCTCACGCTCAAGAGTGGCTGCGCGCCGTCAGTGCCGGCGATCACCACGTCCGACAGCGACAGTTCCAGCGTCCACGGGCGGAACCGCACGGCGCCCACTGTGACATCCCGCCCCAACAACGAGGATGCCTGCTTCTGCACCTGCCATTTCAGCAGCGGCGGCACGGCTGCCCAGAGCAGCAGCCAGAGCAGCAACACCCCGGCGACAGCCGCGCCCGCCCGCTGCAGCCAGCGGCCGCGCTTGATTGCGGAAAGATTCATGGCTGGAGTGTGCCGCAATGGCTGGCAGCTCCAGCGCACCACGGCCCCTGTCACGCTGCAGCGCATCGGCCTGCAGCGCTGAGCGCCCACCGCGACGGCGCCCCAAAGAAAAAGCCCGGGGGCCGCTTGCGCAGGCCCACCGGGCTCGACGGTGGGCCCCAGGCCGCTTCCGTCTTTTTGGCGCGGGAAGAAGATGGTTCCCAGCGCACGGGCGGCAAGAGATTGCCGCCAAAGAGGCCGGGGCACCCCGCGGGACGGAGTCCCGCGCGAGCACTTCCGGCGGAGCGTCTGCGATGCAGACGGCTGCAGATTAGGCCGCGAGGCAGGCCATGGCAAATGAAGTCGAACGATGAATCAGGTGAGCGCCATAGGTGGAGTCTTAAGGCGCTCTTTAGCATAAAGAACTAAAACGATATTCTTGACCGTGTATTTGACGGTTCCTAGAATGCGCGCTGCCCGGGCTCCCGCAGTCCTACTACCCGGGCCCTCTTCCGGACTTCCCAGGTCCGGCCTCTCTGGCGAAGTCAGGACGCCCGTGCACCTTGTATCCATGCACGGACCTGTTCCTCGCCGCTTCACGCGATCGTTCGAGGCAGTCGGCACATCGGTGCACGACTCGCAGCCTTGGAGTTCGCAGAGAAAGGAAAGTAGCGAATGAATCAGGTCTTGCGGGCTGGCATGCAGGGGTTGCGAACCTTTGCCAGCGACGTAGCCGATGGTTTCTTCGAGATCGTCCACAACGGCTTCGCGCTGATCGGGCTCGCGCTCGTGTTCGTCGTCGTAGCATTGGCCGCCCGCCCCGACCTGCAACAGGTTGGCGAAGAGCGGCTGGCCGCGTGGGTCGAATCTCGCAAGCCGGCGCCGGCCCCCACCGATCCGGCACCCAACGCCGTGGAGCGCGCCACCGCGGCACGCCCCGAAGAACTGCCCCGTCCCCAGGCGGCCGTGGCCTACTGGCTCAGCCGCAAATACAAGGTGGCCGCCGAGCCTCTGAGCGTGCTGGTGGCCGAGGCCTACGACATCGGGCGGCAGACTAAGCTCGATCCGACGCTGATCCTGGCCATCATGGCCGTCGAATCGAGCTTCAATCCCTTCGCACAGAGCCCGGTCGGCGCACAGGGCCTGATGCAGGTGATGACCCGCGTCCATGGTGACAAGTACGAGCCGGCGGGCGGCACGCTGGCAGCCTTCGACCCCATCACCAATCTGCGTGTCGGTGTGAAGGTTCTGCAGGAGTGCATCGCCCGTGCCGGCTCGCTCGAAGGCGGATTGCGCTATTACGTCGGCGCCGCCAATCTGGGCGACGACGGCGGCTACACCGTCAAGGTGATGGCCGAGCACGACCGGCTGCGCCAGGTCGCCAATGGTCGAAACGTACCCATCTTTACGCCGCCTGCGCCGGCCGCCAGCACACCGCCTCCGGCAGCGATGCCCACCCAGCCACCGCAGCGAACCCAGCCGATTCCGGTGGTTGCCCCCGCGGATGAGCCCAAGCCGACCACCCGCCCTCCGGCGACAGTGGCCCTGCTGGAACAGCCCGCCCTCTAATTGCTGCACTTCGGCATAGAAAAGGCGCCTCCTGCAAGAGGCGCCTTTTTCATTGGCGAACACCTCGCCCCGGCCTCCCTGATGCGAAAAGTGCTGCCAGGCCTCGGCTACACTCCGGCGGTGCGCGACTGGCGATAGGCGCGGCCCCTCCCCGCGAGGCGAGCCGGCGCTGACGTGGATGACCACTGGGAAGCGCACCGCCCGCGGTTCGCGCCGGGGCGATCAGCCGTTCGCCTGGGCAGCCCTTGCCGGATCCGAAGCCGCAAGGTCCCTCTTCTTCGAAGGACTGCCATGTACCAACGCAATATCCTGGTCCAAGAGACCGATCCCGAGCTGTACGCCGCCATCCTGGCCGAGACGCAGCGCCAGGAAGACCACATCGAGCTGATCGCCAGCGAGAACTACGCCTCGCCGGCCGTCATGGCCGCCCAGGGCTCGCAGCTCACCAACAAGTACGCAGAAGGCTACCCGGGCAAGCGCTACTACGGCGGCTGCGAATACGTCGACGTCGCCGAGCAGTTGGCCATCGACCGCATCAAGCAGCTCTTCGGCGCCGACGCCGCCAACGTGCAACCGCACTGCGGCGCCTCCGCCAACGAGGCCGTGTTCCTGGCCTTCCTCAAGCCCGGCGACACCATCATGGGCATGAGCCTGGCCGAAGGCGGCCACCTCACCCACGGCATGCCGCTGAACATGTCAGGCAAGTGGTTCAACGTCGTCTCGTACGGCCTGAACGACAAGGAAGAGATCGACTACGACGCGATGGAGCGCAAGGCCCACGAGTCCAAGCCCAAGCTGATCGTGGCCGGTGCCTCGGCTTATAGCCTGCGTATCGACTTCGAACGTTTCGCCAAGGTGGCCAAGGACGTCGGCGCCATCTTCATGGTCGACATGGCCCACTACGCCGGCCTGATCGCCGCGGGCGTGTACCCCAACCCGGTGCCGCATGCCGATGTGGTGACCTCCACCACCCACAAGAGCCTGCGCGGTCCGCGCGGCGGCTTCATCCTGATGAAGGCCGAGCATGAGAAGGCGATCAACAGCGCCATCTTCCCGGGCCTGCAGGGCGGCCCGCTGATGCACGTCATCGCCGCGAAGGCCGTCGCCTTCAAGGAAGCACTGACGCCCGAGTTTAAGGCCTACCAGCAGCAGGTGGTCAAGAACGCGCAGATCGTGGCCGAGACGCTGACCTCGCGCGGCCTGCGCATCGTGAGCGGCCGTACCGAGAGCCACGTCATGCTGGTCGACCTGCGCGCCAAAGGCATCACCGGCAAGGAAGCCGAGGCTGTGCTGGGCAGCGCCCACATGACCATCAACAAGAACGCGATCCCCAACGATCCCGAGAAGCCCTTCGTGACGAGCGGCGTGCGCGTCGGCACCCCGGCCATGACCACCCGCGGCTTCAAGGACGAGGAGGCCCGCGCCACGGCCCACCTGATCGCCGACGTGCTGGACAACCCTCGCGACGCCGCCAACATCGAGGCCGTGCGCGCCAAGGTGGCTGCGCTGACCAGCCGCTTCCCGGTCTACCGCTGAGACAGGCCAGGCCGCATGAAATGCCCCTTCTGCGGCCACGCCGAGACGCAGGTCGTCGAGACCCGCATCTCGGAAGACGGTGACTTCGTCCGCCGCCGCCGCCAGTGCGGCGGCTGCGAGAAGCGCTTCACCACCTACGAGCGGCCGGACGTCAACTTTCCCGCCGTCGTCAAGAAGGATGGCAGCCGCGCCGACTACGAGCCGGCCAAGGTGCGCGCATCGATGATGCTGGCGCTGCGCAAGCGGCCCGTGAGCGTGCAGCAGATCGACGAGGCCCTGATGCGCATCGAGCAGAAGCTGCTCTCTGGCGGGCTGCGCGAGATCGAGTCCAGCAAGCTTGGCGAACTCGTCATGCACGAGCTGCAGCGTCTGGACAAGGTGGCCTACGTGCGCTTCGCGTCGGTGTACCGCAGCTTCGAGGACGTCGAGGAATTCCGCCGCCTGCTGCGGGACATCTGACCCCCCGCCAACCGGGCTGCCGCCGCAGCGGCAATCCCCCTGCCCGAATCCGGCCGCTTTTCCGGAATTTTTTCGCCTTTGCACGCGCGATTCGGTGCGCCGCCGGCGGACAGCCGATTCGCGACGATTTCGCCTGCCTACCATGGCGCCCAGAACGGGCCGAGGGGGGCGCAACATGCAAAGAAAAAGAATCGCGCGAGCGGCGCGAACGCGGGGCTTCTCACTCGTCGAAGCGCTGATCTGCCTTGCCGTCATGACGATGGCGACCACGGTCGCCATGCCCAACGTGGCCAGGTGGTTGCGCGACTGGCAAAGCAGCCGGGCCGGCCAGGCGCTTCGCGAAAGCCTCGACCTGGCCCGTGTCCATGCGCTGCGGACCTCGGCCCGTGCCACCCTCTGCGTCAGTGCCGACGGCATCGGCTGCCTCGCCTCCACCGATTGGAGCGCCGGCTGGATCGTCTTTTCCGATCGGGACGGCAACGGCCTGCGCGGCAGCGACGAGCCGCTCCTGCACGTGCAGCCTCGCTTGCCGGGACTGACGCGCATCGCCGCGGCGAGTGGCAGCACGCAGCGGCTCGTGTTCCTGCCCAACGGCTTGCTGAACAGCACGCCAACGAGCCTGGCGATCACCTCTGCCCATCCGGAGGTGCCGGTACGCAGGCTCGTGCTCAATCGGATCGGCCGGGCCAGGCTGGTCACGGGCGCGTGATGGCGGCGTCGACGCTCCTCTGCCGCGAGGAGCGAGGCTTTTCGCTCCTCGAGGTGCTGGTCGCGCTGGTCCTGCTAGCAGGTGCGGCCCTTGGCGGTGCGCAGTTGGCCGCACGCACCTACCAGCAACTGCACGTCACGCAGCAGCGCGCGGCGGCCTTGCTGATCGCGCAGGACCACGCCGAGCGCGCACGCATGAATCCGAGGGGTGTCCTGGAAGGGCGCTACGCGCTCGCGCTCGACCAAGTGCCAGTCGCCGCAGGCGCGCCTGTGGCAGACCTTGCCGATGATGCCGACGCGGCCCGAAGGGTCGCCGCCCAGGACCAGCGAAGCCTGCTGGCGGCATCAGCCGCACAGTTGCCGCAGGCTCGCGCACAGGTGAAGACCTCATCCGATGGCAGCGTCCAGATCCTGCAGGTCTGGCTGGTGTGGTGGAGCCCTGCCGCGTCGTACAACGAAGGCCTGGGCGCCGCGAACCAGGCCGATTGCCCGGCGGAGTTGGGCAACCCGGCACCCGAGCAGGTCTGTCTGTTCCAGCGCTTTGCCCTGTGACGCCCACCCAAGCGCGCCGACGAACCCGGCAATCGGGCCTCAGCCTGGTCGAGTTGCTGCTGTCCTCCGCCATCGGGCTCGCACTGGTGCTGTTGGCGGTCCAGGTCTACGTGAGCACCGGACAGCCCGTTCGCCGCACCGCGGCGCAAGTGCAGTTGCACACCGACGGCGCCATGACGTTGAATCTGCTCGCGCAGCAGTTGCGGCTTGCCGGCCTGTCGGAGCTCGACGCTCAGGGCACTGCGCATTTCCAGGGCCCTTCGGTGCGAGGCTGCGCCAGCGCCTTCGCCGACACCGCCGCCGCCTTCGACGCACTGGCCTGCAAAGCGTCCACGGGCGACGTCCGCCCGCATGCCTTCGCGATCCGGCACCAGGCAGATGCGCACGTCACGGTCCCCGTCAACAGCGACCAGCCCTCCAACTGCGTGCTCGAAGGCATCGCGGCCTGGGCGACCTCCAGCGCCGACAGCACGGTGCGCTACCCCCTCGCCGACCAGCGCTACTTCATCGAGCCGGACGAAGACGGCATTCCCACGCTGTACTGCCGCGGCATGCGTGATGCCGGCACGATGGGCAGCAAGCAGGCCATCGCGAGCCAGGTCGAGGACATGCGGGTCCTGTACGCCGTGACGCGGCTTCCGGAGCCCGGCGATCCGCAGCCGGGGCAGATCACCGCCTATGTGCGGGCGGACGACCCTGCTCTGGCCGGCGCGGCCGACCGGTGGCGCCGGGTCATCGGCATGAGCCTGTGCATCGTGGTGCGCAGTGCATCGACCGTGAACACGCTGCAGCAGAGCCCCGAACCCTACGTCGATTGCGACGGCCAGACGCAGCCCTCCACCGACGGGCGGCTACGACGCAGCTTTCGCACCACCGTCTTCTTTCACGCCCTGCGGCCCTCACTCGACGCCGCAGGGGCACGCCCATGACCGCTTGCCGGCCGGGCCTCCGGCCTGCCCGCCGCCCGGGCCAGCGAGGCCAGGCCCTCGTGGTCCTGCTGCTACTGCTGCCCGTGCTGACGGCCGCGGCCGTCCTGGCGGTGCGCGGCGCCATCGTCTCTGCGCGCCAGTTGCAGGCGCAGCTGACCGCAACCCAAGCCCAGGAAGCGGCGGGCTTCGCACTGCGACAGTGCGAAGCGCTGGTCATGGCGCCGGTGCTCGACGAGAGAGCGGCCCCGCAGCCGACGCCCCTCTCCGCCGCCCAGGCAGAACAGATCTGGAACCGGCTGTCCTCCTGGCGCGTCGGCGCGGCGGGTTTGCGCACGACGAGCATTGCCGGCCCAGGCGGCCGTCTGCTGGGGCAGGGCCAGTGCCTGTCCCAGCGGCTTTCGGACGGCGCAGGAGGTCTGCGCTTCGTGGTGACGGCGCGCGGCCTCTCGGGCGACGCGCAGGTGTCGGCCCAGACCGGCATCCTGGTCGAAGGCGCCGAAGCCTGGCAGCAATCCGTGCTGCGCAAGGCACCCGACCCGTGCCCAGGGTCGACGACGCCCCCGGCCCCGACCTGTACACCAGAAGGATGGACCCGCCGCTGGCGAGTCCTCATCACCCCACCGTCGACCACCAACTGATGCGCGCCTGCGTCTCGTCCCATCCCGCTGCCGGCTTCACGCTGCTCGAATTGCTGGTGGTCCTGGCCATGGCCACGCTGCTGACGGTGATGGCGCTGCCTGCCTACCAGGATCATGTGCGGCGCACCCATCGCGCCGCCGCGCAGCTGACCTTGATGGAGGCGGAACACCACCTGCATCGCTACCACACCGCTCGCCTGAGCTTCGTCGGTGCGACGCTGCCGGACGCCCTGAGCCGCGTGCCCATCACCGGTCCCGCCGTCTATCGCGTGACACTGTCGCTGGACGCGGGCCAGCCTCAACGGTTCACTCTCACCGCGACACCTGTCGGGACCATGTCGAACGACCGCTGCGGCACCCTGTCCGTCGATCAGACCGGCCGCCGCACGATCAGCAACAATGCCGCGGACACCCTGCCGAGCGACTGCTTCAAAGCCTCATGAGCGACCTCCCCGTCCTGCCGCCCCTGCCCGACCACGACCTCACCTGGATGGGCCGGGCCCTGGAACTGGCCCGGGGTGCCATCGGCCTGTCCGATCCCAACCCCCGTGTCGGCTGCGTGATCGTGGCCGATGACGGCACGGTACTGGGACAGGGCCACACCCAGCAGGCCGGCGGCCCGCATGCCGAAGTGATGGCGCTGCGCGACGCCCAGGCGCGCGGCAATGCCGTCGACGGCGCCACCGCTTACGTGACGCTCGAACCCTGCAGCCACCACGGCCGCACCCCGCCCTGCTGCGACGCGCTGGTGGCGGCCGGCGTGGGCCGCGTCGTGGCGGCGCTGCAGGACCCGAACCCCCAGGTGGCCGGACGCGGCATGGCCCGCCTGCGCGCGGCCGGCATCGATGCCGACCTGCTCGACACCACCAGCCAGCCGGCGGTGGGCGCGCGCGCCCTCAACATCGGCTTCTTCAGCCGAATGGTGCGCAAACGACCCTGGGTGCGCCTGAAGACTGCGGCCTCGCTGGATGGCAAGACCGCGCTGCCCGACGGCACCAGCAAATGGATCACCGGCGAGGCCGCCCGCGCCGACGGTCACCGCTGGCGGGCCCGCGCCGCCGCCCTGCTCACCGGTGCCGGCACCGTGCTCGACGATGACCCCCGGCTTGACGTGCGCGGCGTGACCATCGCGCGCCAGCCCACGCTGGTGGTGGTGGACAGCCGCCTGCAGACCCCGCTCGACGCCCGGCTCTTCGCGGCCGAGCGGCCGGTCTGGTTCTACGCGGCAGCGCCGGACGACGTGCGGGCCGACGCGCTGCAGGCCCGCGGCGCCCATCTCACGCGCATGGCCGACGCCCAGGGCAAGGTGGACCTCGCGGCCATGCTGGACGACCTGGCCCGACGCGAAATCAACGAACTGCACGTGGAAGCCGGCCACAAGCTCGCCGGCTCCCTGCTGCGCGACGGGCTGGTCGATGAACTGCTGGTCTACCTCGCACCCAGACTCATTGGCCAGGGCCTCGACATGTTCCACCGTCCCACGGCGATCAGCCCGCTGGTTACCTTGGCGGAGGCACCAGCCTGGGTCTTCCACGACGTCCAACGCATCGGCGAAGACCTGCGGATCCTGGCACGCCCAGCCGCCCGCGACACCTTTTGACCCGCCGAGCGGCCTGCGCCGCGCCAGTCTGCGAAAATGGCGGGCTATGTTCACCGGCATCATCACCGGCATGGGGCGCATCGCCGCCGTCCATGACCTCGGAAGCTCCTCTCTTCACGGCAAGCGGCTGGACATCGAGGCGCCTGCCGGCTATCTGGAGGACGTCGGCCTCGGCGACAGCATCGCCCTCAACGGCGCCTGCATGACCGTCACGACGCTCGATCCGGCCGCCTCGCGCTTCACCATCGACATCTCTGCCGAATCGCTCGACAAGACTGCCGGCCTCGGCGAGGCGGGCACCGCCCTCAACCTCGAAAAAGCCCTGCGCCCGCAAGACCGCCTCGGCGGCCACATCGTCTCGGGCCACGTGGACGGCATCGGCCGCGTCAGCCGCTTCGAATCGCAGGGCGAGAGCTGGAACCTGCGCATCCTGGCCCCCGCCGCGCTCGGCCGCTTCATGGCCTACAAGGGCTCGGTCACGGTCAACGGCGTGAGCCTCACGGTCAACACCGTCCTGGACCATGCCGAGGGCTGCGAGATCGGCATCAACCTCATCCCCCACACCGTCGAGCACACCACGCTGGGCCTGCTCAAGGCCGGCAGCCAGGTCAACCTGGAGATCGACACCGTGGCCCGTTACGTGGAGCGCATGCTGCAGGCCGGCACCGCAGTCTCCGGCCTTCCCTCCCTCGCACCATGAGCGCTTCCATCAGTTCCCTGCCCGCCGCGGCCGTCACGCCCGCGCCCATCTCGCCGGTCGAGGAGATCGTCGAGGAGATCCGCGCCGGCCGCATGGTCATCCTCGTCGACGAGGAAGACCGGGAGAACGAAGGCGACATCGTCATCGCCGCCGACCACATCACGCCCGAAAGCATCAACTTCATGGCCCGCCATGCGCGCGGCCTGATCTGCCTGACGCTGTCTCGCGAGATGTGCGAGCGCCTGAACCTGCCACCCATGGTGGCGCGCAATGGCGCCAAGCATTCCACCGCCTTCACCGTCTCCATCGAGGCGGCCGAGGGCGTGACCACCGGCATCTCCGCCGCCGACCGGGCGCGCACCGTGCAGGCCGCCGTGGCGGCCGACGCCCGCGCCAGCGACCTGGTGCAGCCGGGCCACATCTTCCCTTTGCAGGCCGTGGACGGCGGCGTGCTCATGCGCGCCGGCCATACCGAAGCCGGTTCCGATCTCGCTCGCATGGCCGGTTGCTCGCCGGCTTCGGTCATCTGCGAGGTGATGAACGACGACGGCACCATGGCCCGCCTGCCCGACCTGCAGCGCTTCGCCGCCGAGCACGGCCTGAAGATCGGCACCATCGCCGCGCTGATCGAATACCGCAGCCGCCACGAGTCGCTGGTGCAGCGCGTGGGCAGCCGCGAGGTGCAGACGGCGCACGGCCCCTTCCAGCTGCATGCCTTCCGCGACCAGCCCAGCGGCGGCTTCCACCTGGCCCTGGTGCATGGCGAATGGCAGCCCGACGAGCCGGTGCCGGTGCGGGTGCACGAGCCGCTGTCGGTGCTCGACCTGATCGAGTTGCACCGGCCGATGCACACCTGGAGCCTCGACGCCGCGCTTGCCCACATCGCCGGTGCCGGCAAGGGTGTGGCGGTGCTGCTGAACTGCGGCGAAAGCGCCAGCGACCTGCTGGCCCAGTTCGAAGGCACGGCACGCCCCGCCCAGGCACCCGAGCGGGGCCGCATGGACCTGCGCAGCTATGGTGTGGGCGTGCAGATCCTGCGCGAATGCGGCATCCAGAAGATGCTGCTGATGGGCAAGCCCCGCCGCATGCCCAGCCTCGTGGCCGGCTACGGCGTCGAGATCGCCGGCTACGTGACCAAATGACCCGGAGCGGCCACGGCCGCTCTTACCCCTAAAAAAAGAATCCTCATGCTCAACGCCAACAAGGGAGCGGCCGGCCCGCTCGACGGACGCGGCCTTCGCATCGGCATCGTCCAGGCCCGCTTCAACGAAGACATCACCAACGCGCTGGCCGAGGCCTGCCTGACCGAGCTGGCCCGGCTGAACGTGCAACCCGCCGACATCGAGCACGTGCTCGTACCCGGCGCGCTGGAGGTGCCGCTGGCCCTGCAGGCCATGGCGCAGCGCGGCGGCTTCGATGCGCTGGTGGCGCTGGGCTGCATCATCCGCGGCGAGACCTACCACTTCGAGCTGGTGGCCAATGAGTCCGGCGCCGGCGTCACCCGCGTGGGCCTGGACCATCGCCTGCCCATCGCCAATGCCATCCTCACCACCGAGGACCTGCCGCAGGCCGTCGCCCGCCAGACCGACAAGGGCCGCGATGCGGCGACCGTGGCGGTGGAAATGGCACGGCTCGTGCAACGCATCGGAGCCCCGGCATGAGCACCACTGCATCCCCAGGCGACGAGCCGATGACGGGCACCGAGTTGCCGCCCGAAGGCGAAAGCCGCCCCGTGGCGGCGGCAGGCGGCGCCAAGGCCGGCACCAAATCCAACGGCGTGCGCAAGGCGTCGGCCAAATCGGCTCGCACCCGGGCCAGAGAATTCGCCGTGCAGGCGCTCTACCAGCACCTGGTCGGGCGCAACGACGCGGCCGCCATCGATTCCTTCACCCGTGACCTGTCGGGCTTCCACAAGGCCGACTCGGTGCATTACGACGCGTTGCTGCACGGATGCGTGAACGAGGCCCCCGAGCTGGACGCGCTGATCGTGCCGCTGCTGGACCGCAAGCTCGAAGAGATCTCGCCCATCGAGCACGCCGTGATGTGGATCGGCGCCTACGAATTCCGCCACTGTCCGGACGTGCCCTGGCGCGTGGTCATCAACGAATGCATCGAACTCGCCAAGGAGTTCGGAGGCACCGACGGCCACAAGTACGTCAATGGCGTGCTGGGCGGCCTGGCGCCGCAGCTGCGCGCGCCCGAGGTCGAGGCCGATCGCGCAGCGGGCAAGGCCCGATGAGCGTGTCAGCGCCTCTTCGCATCGCCCGCCGGGCCGAGCGCATCGAGCCCTTCTTCGTGATGGAGGTGGCCAAGGCCGCCAGTGCACTGGCGCGCGAGGCCGCCGCCGGCAGCCAGCCGATGCTCTACCTGAACATCGGCGAGCCGGACTTCACAGCGCCGCCACTGGTGCAGGAAGCCGCCGCCCGGGCCGTCTCGGCCGGCCGCACGCAATACACGCCCGCCGTGGGCATCGACGCGCTGCGCGAGCGCATCAGCGGCTGGTATGCCCAGCGCTTCGGCCTCGACGTGCCGGCGCGCCGCATCGTGGTCACGGCCGGCGCCTCGGCCGCGCTGCAGCTGGCCTGCCTGGCGCTGATCGAGGCTGGCGACGAGATCCTCATGCCGGATCCGAGCTATCCCTGCAACCGGCATTTCGTCAGCGCCGCCGAGGGCCGTGCGGTGCTGCTGCCGACCACGGCGGAAGGCCGCTTCCAGCTCACGGCCGAGCAGGTGAAGGGCGCGTGGAACGAACGCACGCGCGGTGTGTTGCTGGCCTCGCCGTCGAACCCCACCGGCACCTCGATCCCGCTGGACGAGCTCCGCCGCATCCACGAAGTGGTCAAGGCCCACGATGGCATCACGCTGGTGGACGAGATCTACCTGGGCCTGAGCTACGGCGCTGCGCTGGGCGATGCCGCCGAGGCCGATGCGCGCTTCGGCCACAGCGCGCTCGCATTCGACGACAACGTCATCAGCATCAACAGCTTCAGCAAGTACTTCAGCATGACGGGCTGGCGTCTGGGCTGGCTGGTGGTGCCCGAGGCGCTGGTGCCGGTGGTCGAGCGGCTGGCGCAGAACCTGTTCATCTGCGCCAGCGCCATTGCCCAGCAGGCGGCCCTGGCCTGCTTCGAGCCCGAAAGCATTGCCGAGTACGAACGCCGCCGGGCCGAGTTCAAGGCCCGCCGCGACTGGTTCATCCCGCAGCTCGACGCGCTGGGTCTGCCGGTGCCGGTCGTGCCCGATGGCGCGTTCTACGCCTGGGCCGACTGCACCGCGTTCGCACGCCATCTCGGCATCTCCGGCCCCGACACGAGCTGGAACCTCACCTTCGAGCTGATGAAGCGGGCGCACGTCACCGTGGCACCGGGCCGCGACTTCGGCACCGACCAGACCGGCCGGTTCATCCGTTTTTCCACTGCCAACGCTTTGCCACAGCTCGAAGAGGCGGTCGCCCGCCTGCGCGCCCTCGTCCGATGAACCGCTTCACCCACGACATCCGCGTCTACTGGGAAGACACCGACGCGGGTGGGATCGTCTTCTACGCCAACTACCTCAAGTACATGGAGCGCGCCCGCACCGAGTGGCTGCGCGCCATGGGCGTCCAACAGCAGATGCTGCGCGACGAGACGGGCGGCATGTTCGTCGTCACCGAAACCCAGGTCCGCTATCAGCGGCCCGCGCGGCTGGACGACCTGCTGTGTGTCTCCGCCGAGCTCAAGCACATGGGTCAGGCGTCCATCGTGCTCACGCAGCAGGTCGTGATGGCGGCGGACCCCGCCCACAAGCTGGCCGAAGGCACCATCCGCATCGGCTGGGTCGAGGCAAACACGCTGCGACCCCTGCGCATGCCGGCCACGTTGCTGGGAACCCTCGAACGCCATCGCGCTCCATCCAACGCATAACCACACCGAAGAACATGAACCAGGATCTGTCGATCGTTTCCCTCATCCTGCAGGCGAGCTTCGTCGTGCAGCTCGTGATGGCGCTGCTGGTCTGCGTCTCGGTGGCCAGCTGGGCCGCCATCATCCGCAAGTTCTTCGCCCTGAGACGCATGCGTGCGCTCAACGACGCGTTCGAGCGCGAGTTCTGGTCGGGCTCCAGCCTGAACGAGCTCTACGCCGCTGCCGCGCAGAACGCCAAGCTGGCCGGCCCCATGGAACGCATCTTCGCCTCGGGCATGCGCGAGTACCAGAAGCTGCGCGAGCGCCGCATCGGTGATGCCAACACACTGCTGGACGGCACCCGCCGCGCCATGCGCGCGAGCTACCAGCGCGAGATGGATGCGGCCGAGTCCAACCTGTCCTTCCTCGCGACCGTCGGTTCCGTCAGTCCCTACGTGGGCCTTTTCGGCACGGTGTGGGGCATCATGCATGCCTTCACGGGCCTGTCGACCATGACGCAGGTGACCCTGTCGACCGTGGCGCCCGGCATTGCCGAAGCGCTGGTGGCCACGGCCATCGGTCTGTTCGCTGCCATCCCTGCGGTGGTGGGCTACAACCGCTTCGCCCGCGACATCGACAAGGTCTCGATCGCGCTGGAGACCTTCACGGAAGAGTTCTCCAACATCCTGCAGCGCAACCTGTCCACCGCGCCCGCCACCGCCGCCACCGCGGCCGGTCATTGAACCGACAGGAGAGCCAAGCATGCCCGCCGTCGCTTCCCGCGGCCGAGGTCGCCGCACGATCAACGAGATCAACATGGTCCCGTTCATCGATGTGATGCTCGTGCTGCTGATCATCTTCATGGTCACGGCGCCGCTGATCACGCCCAGCGTCATCAACCTGCCCACGGTCGACAAGGCCAACCGCCAGCCCGACAAGCCGCTGGAGGTCACGATCAAGAGCGACGACCTGATCGAGTTCAAGAAGGATCCGAGCTCCGGCTCGTCCGGTCTGCAGGTGCCCATGAACCAGATCGGTCAGGCCGTAAAGGCTGCACAGAACGGCGACGACCAGCGTCCGGTCGTCATCAGCGCCGACAAGTCGGTGAAGTACGAGACCGTCGTCAAGGCCATGAACCAGCTCAAACGCGCCGGCATCGAACGCGTGGGCCTGTCGGTGCAGGCCACCGGCAGCGGCCGCTGAGCGGCCTCGCGCGAGGACCCCGATCCGATGTCCCTGGCCTCCGAACGCTCAGAGTTCAATCCCCCCCCGCAGCGCGGCACCGCGCGGGCCGTGGTACTGGCGCTGATCGCGCATGCCCTGCTGATCGCAGCGCTGACCTGGGGCGTGCGCTGGAAGCGCGAGGGCGACGACGAGCCGGTCGAGGCCGAAATCTGGTCGGCCACCGTGCAGCAGGCACGGCAGAACGTCACCCCCACGCCACCACCGCCCCCTGCCCCGGCACCCACGCCCGCGCCGCCGCCACCACCGCCGCCTCCGCCGCCCCCAGCCCCTGCGGTGGCGCCGACGCCGCCGCCCCCCAAGGCACCGGACATCGCCCTGGAGCGCGAACGCAAGCAGCGCGAGCAACAGGCCCAGCGCGAGGAAGAGCAGCGCCAGGCTGAGAAGAAGCGCCAGCAGGAGGCTCAGCGCAAGGCCGAGCAGGACCGCAAAGAACAGGAAGCCCGCAAGCGCGAGCAGGAAGAAGACCGCCGCCAGAAGGAACAGCAGCGTCTGGCCGATCAGAAAAAGCAGGAGCAGGCCGAGAAGGCAGCCGCCGACAAGGCGGCGGCACAAAAGGCTGCAGCAGCCGAAAAGGCGGCTGCCGACAAGCGCGCCAAGGAAGCGGCCGCGGCCCGCGCCGCCGCGCTGGAGAAGGAGCGGCAGGACAACATCCGCCGCATGCTCGGCCAGGCCAACGGCGGTGCCGACCAGTCGAGCGGGCCGCGCTCGGGCAAGGGCAATGGCAGCGGCGGTGTGTCCGCCGGCTACCTGGGCCGCGTGGCCGCGCTGATCAAGCGCAATGTGGTCTTCGACCCCAACTCGGTGCCAGGCAACCCGGCCGTCGAGATCCAGATCCAGACCTCGCCCGACGGCACCATCGTCGGCACGCCGCGTATCACGAAGTCCAGCGGCAACCCGTCCTGGGACGACGCCGCGGTGCGCGCCGTTCAACGTGCCGAGGTCATGCCCCGGGACACGGATGGACGGGTGCCCTCGCCCTTCCCCATCATCGTGATGCGCCCCAAGGACTTCTGAGTCCGCGCGCTCGCCTGTTCAGCGGCGAGCGCGGCGCGACGGCTTGGCTGTCGCCGCTTCCTCCCGCTCCCAGGCCCTTTCCTGCCGCAGCCATTCGCGCAGCGCGCCGGGCGCTTCCAGGGCTTGCAGCACTTGCCGCAACCCCTTCTGTGCCGCAACGAGCGATTGCTTGCGCGCGCGCAGGTCAGCCTCGAAGCTGGCTGCCGTGAGGGTGGGATGCGAGGGCAGTCCGAACGCTGTCGCCAGTCGCTGCTGCTCGGCCCGCCATTGCGACTGCAGGTCGGCCAGCTGGCTTTCGAGCAGGCGGTTGTAGCGGGCGACGGCCTCGTCGTTCGTCAGCGCGAGCCGCTTCGATTCGGCAGTGGCCAGCGCCTGCTGGATCTCCAGCAGTTCGAGCAGTTGGCCCGCCTGGTAGGCGCGGTTGATCCGTTGCATGAGTGCGGTCTTGCGCTCGCGCTCCGCAGGGTCGGGCTCGCGGTCGGGATGCAGCTGGCTGGCCAGGCGGCGGTAGACCTCGCGCAGCGGCACGGCCGTGTCGCGCGCCTCGGCCTGTGCCACACGCTCCCTGGCCTGGCGCGTGCGGCGGGCCCGGTGAGCGGCGCGGGCGGCCTCGGCCTGCTCGGCGGCGGCACGGGCCTGGGCTTCGGCGCGGTCGGCGAGCGTGGCGGGGTCGTCGTCGGGCGGGGCGCCGGCGTCTGCCGTTGCGGCAACCCCGTCGTCGGACGGGCGCGCGCGGCGGTCGGGCTCCACATCATCTGACCAGCCCTCGTCTGCCTCAGGCGCGTAGTAGGCCCGCAAGCGCTGCATCGCCGCGCGCCGCGTCGCGTCCCCGGTCTCTTCGAGTTCGCCCGCCAGTTGCGCGATCAGTCCATGCAGCCGCATGCGCTCGGGATGCGACAGGCGCTCGCCGCCGGAGGCAAGCGCATCGAGGCGCTCGACCAGTTCCGCCCTCAGCGCGTCGTAGGCCTCGTGCAGTGGCGCCACGTCGCGCGCGTACTGCACGCCCAAGCGCTCCGACAGCGCCTGCCACTCCGCCAGCCGCGCGCGTGCGGCCTCGATGTCGGCCAGCAGCTGCGCGAAGGCCGCACGCGGCGAGGCGTCCGGCGCGGCCTCGGGTCTCGCCAGGTCCTGCCGACGTGCGACGTCTCCGCCCGCCATCAGCGCCGGTCCGCCAGGCGGTCGGTCTCGCGGATCAGCGCGTCGAGGATGCCGGGCTCGGAATAGGCATGCCCCGCGCCTTCGATCAGATGGAAGTTTGCGTCCGGCCAGGCCTGGTGCAGCGACCAGGCGTAGCGCATCGGGCAGGGCATGTCGTAGCGGCCATGGACGATGGCACCGGGAATGCCCTTCAGCCGGTGCGCATCGCGCAGCAACTGGCCTTCCTCCAGCCAGGCGCCGTGCACGAAGTAGTGGTTCTCGATGCGCGCGAAGGCCAGGGCGAAATGCGGGTCTCTGAAAGGTTCGCTGAAGGCGGCGTCGGGCAGCAGCGTGATGGTCTCGCCCTCCCAGATCGTCCAGGCCTGCGCACAGGCCAGTTTGGCGGCCTCGTCATCGCCGGTCAGACGGCGGCGGTAGGCCGCGATCATGTCGTGCCGCTCACCGGGCGGAATAGGTGCCTGGAAGCCTTTCCACTTGTCCGGGAACATCTCGGAGACGCCGAACTGGTAGTACCACTGCAGCTCGGGCCGCGTGACGGTGTAGACGCCGCGCAGCACCAGCGCACTCACCCGCTGCGGATGGGTCTCGGCATAGGCCAGCGCCAGCGTCGAGCCCCAGGAACCCCCGAAGACCTGCCAGCGCGGCACGCCGGCGATCTCCTCGCGCAACCGTTCGATGTCGGCGACCAGGTGCCAGGTGGTGTTGGCCGCGAGGCTGGCATGCGGCGTCGATTGGCCGCAGCCGCGCTGGTCGAAGAGCAGCACGTCGTAGCGCGCCGGATCGAAGAGCTGGCGATGCGCGGGCGAGATGCCCCCACCCGGCCCGCCATGCAGGAAGACCACCGGCGTGGCACCGGGCGTGCCGCAGCGCTCCCAGTAGATGTGGTGGCCGTCGCCCACGTCGAGCATGCCCGTGGCGTAGGGTTCGAGGGCCGGATACAGCGTGCGCAATGCAGTGCCCATGGTGGATGCGTTCAGGCCGATTCGTAGACGATCGCCGCCTGCCCTGCCTCGGCCTGCGCCATCCAGCTGGCGAGCGCCGCATCCACCGGGAAGAAGCGCGCCGATTCGCCCAGCTGCAGTTCGACCTGCGCCCCCCCGCGCTTGAGTGCGAGCCGCACCGGTAGCCCGCGGTGCACATCGCCCTTCTCCGTCGCCTCCACCCGCGCCGGATGGTCGCGCACGATGCGGGCGATGTCCGGCAGCTTGCCGTTGACGGCCACGCGCAGGTACTTGCCGAAGCGGCAGCGGGCGGTGGCCAGGTCCCACACCTGCTGCACGTTGAAGCGCGGCTCGAAGCCGCCGCGGCCCGGCTGCAGGCGGCCGCTGACGATCACCAGTTCGTCTTCCTTGAGCAGGTTGCGCGCCGCGTCCAGCACGGCCTCGTCGGCCACGGCCTCGATGGTGGCGGTCTTGTCGTCGAGCGCGAAGATGGCCAAGCGTCCGCGCTGGCCGCTGATGACGCGCAGGCCGCTGACGATGCCGGCGATCATCTGTGGCTCGCGGCTGTCGATCAGCTCGTCGATCTGCCGGCGCGCGAACTGGCGCACCTCGCGCGAGACTTCGTCGAACAGGTGGCCCGACAGGTAGAAGCCGATGGCGGTCTTCTCGTGCGTCAGCCGTTCCTTCACGCCCCAGGGCGTGACCTCGGCCAGCGGCGGCGCCTCGGTGCTGCAGCCGGGGCCGTCGTCCATCATGTCGAACAGGCCGCCCTGGTTGGCGTTGGCCTCCTGCGCGGCGGCGTAGTCGAAGGCACGGTCCAGCGAGGCCACCAGCGCCGCGCGGTCCGCGTGCAGCGTGTCGAAGGCACCGGCCTTGATCAGGGCCTCGACGGTGCGCTTGTTCATGCGCTGGCGGTCCACCCGGGCGCAGAAGTCGAACAGGCTCTGGAAGGGGCCGCCCTCCTCGCGCGCGCGGACGATGGCCTCGATGGCCAGCTGGCCGGTGCCCTTGACGGCGCCCAGGCCGTAGCGGATCACCTTGTCGCTCACCGGCTCGAAGCGGTAGCGGCCGCGGTTGACGTCCGGCGGCTCGAAGCTGATGCCGAAGTTCTTGACCGCGTCCTCGAACAGCACCTTCAGCTTGTCGGTGTTGTCCATTTCGACCGTCATGTTGGCGCAGTAGAACTCGGCGGTGAAGTGGACCTTGAGCCAGCCCGTGTGGTACGCCAGCAGCGAGTAGGCGGCCGCGTGCGACTTGTTGAAGCCGTAGCCCGCGAACTTCTCCATCAAGTCGAATATCTCGTCGGCCTTCTCCTGCGGAATGCCGTGGGTGGCGAGGGCACCGGCGCGGAACTTCTCGCGGTGCTCGGCCATTTCCTCGGCCTTCTTCTTGCCCATGGCCCGGCGCAGCAGGTCGGCGCCGCCGAGCGAGTAACCGCCCAGGATCTGCGCCGTCTGCATCACCTGCTCCTGGTAGACCATGATCCCGTAGGTCTCGGAGAGCATCTCGGCCACGGCAGGGTGCGGGTACTCCACTTCTTCGCGGCCATGCTTGCGGGCCACGAAGCTGGGGATCAGGTCCATCGGGCCCGGGCGGTACAGCGCGTTCAGGGCGATCAGGTCTTCCAGCCGCGTCGGCCGCGCATCGCGCAGCATGCCCTGCATGCCGCGGGATTCGAACTGGAACACGGCCTCGGTCTTGCCCTCCTGGAACAGCCGGTAGGTGGGCTTGTCGTCCAGAGGGATGTTCTCGTAGGCGAAATCCTCCCGGCCCTTGTGCCGCTGCACGATGAACTCGCGCGCGATCTCCAGGATGGTCAGCGTGGCCAGCCCCAGAAAGTCGAACTTGACCAGGCCGATGGCCTCCACGTCGTCCTTGTCGTACTGGCTCACGGCCGATTCGCTGCCCGGCTGCTGGTAGAGCGGGCAGAAGTCGGTGAGCTTGCCCGGCGCGATCAGCACGCCGCCGGCATGCATGCCGATGTTGCGCGTCATGCCTTCAAGCTTCTGCGCCATCTCGACGACGGTCTTGACCTCTTCTTCCTTCTCGATGCGATCGGCCAGCTGCGGCTCGGCGGCGATGGCGTACTTCTCCTTGTCGGCCTCGGAGAGGTCCTTGGGCGGGTACTGCAGCGTGACCGGCTTGCCCGGCTTGTTGGGAATGAGCTTGCTGATGCCGTCGCAGAAGTTGTAGCTCATGTCCATCACGCGGCCCACGTCGCGGATGGCGGCGCGGGCGGCCATGGTGCCGAAGGTGGCGATCTGGCTCACCGCATTGCGGCCGTACTTCTGCTTGACGTACTCGATGACGCGGTCGCGGTTGCCCTGGCAGAAGTCGATATCGAAGTCGGGCATGGACACCCGCTCCGGATTCAGGAAGCGCTCGAACAGCAGGTTGTATTCGAGGGGGTCCAGGTCGGTGATCTTCAGCGCATAGGCCACCAGCGAGCCGGCACCCGAGCCCCGGCCGGGGCCCACCGGGCAGCCGTTGTTCTTGGCCCAGTTGATGAAGTCGCCCACGATCAAGAAGTAGCCCGGAAAGCCCATCTTGAGGATGGTGCCGATCTCGAACTCCAGCCGCTCGACGTAGCGCGGGCGCTGCTTGTCGCGCTTGGCCACGTCGGGGTACAGGTGCACCAGGCGCTCTTCGAGGCCCTCGAAGGAGGCCAGGCGGAAGAATTCCTCCATGGGCACGCCGCCTGGCGTCGGAAAGTCCGGCAGCTGCGGCTTGCCGAGCACCAGCGTCAGGTTGCAGCGGCGGGCGATCTCCACCGTGTTGGCGATGGCGCTGGGGATGTCGTCGAAGAGCGCGCACATCTGCTCGGCACTCTTGAAGTACTGCTCGCGGGTGAAGCGCCGCACGCGACGCTGGTTGCCCAGGATCTCGCCTTCGGAGATGCAAACGCGGGCCTCGTGGGCCTCGAATTCGTCGGGCTCCAGGAACTGCACCGGATGCGTGGCGACCACCGGCAGCGACAGCCGCGCGGCAAGCTTGACGGCGGCCACGACATGCGGCTCGTCCTCGGGCCGGCCGGCGCGCTGCAGCTCCAGGTAGAAGCGGTGCGGGAACAGGCCCGCCAGCCGCAGCGCCACTTCGCGCGCGCGCTCGTCGTTGCCGGCGGCCAGCGGCGTGCCCAGCGGGCCGGCCTGCGCGCCAGACAGCAGGATCAGCCCGCCATTGAGCTCCTCCAGCCAGGCCCACTTGGCCTTGGCCTGGCCTTCGCCGCGGCCGACGTTCTGGGTCCAGCCGCGGGCCAGCAGCTCGCACAGGTTGAGGTAGCCCTCACGGCTTTGCACCAGCAGCACGACGCGCGAAGGCGGCGCGTCGGCATCCAGGCCTTCCATGGCCACTTCGCAGCCCAGGAGCGGCTTGACGCCCTTGCCGCGGGCCTGCTTGTAGAACTTGACGCCTCCGAAGAGGTTGTTGAGGTCGGTGATGGCCAGGGCGGGCTGGCCGTCCTTGGCCGCAGCCTTGACGACTTCGTCGATGCGGGTGGTGCCGTCGACGACGGAGAACTCGGTGTGCAGGCGCAGATGAACGAACATTCCCTCCATTGTAAAAAGCCCCCCGGTCGGCAAGGTCGCCAGTGATCGGAGCAGCCTCGGACTGCGTAAGGCCAGGGTAGCCGCACTCCACCCGCTTCCCGCAGCGCCACCCATGACCGAACCTCGAGGCTTCAAGGGCAACAAGGCCGCCCTGCCCGCCAAGCCCTGCGCCGTCTGCGGCCGACCGATGACCTGGCGGAAGGCCTGGGCCCGCAACTGGGACGCCGTGCGCTATTGCTCCGAGGCCTGCCGGCGCCGCCGCGCGGAGGCGCCGAAGTGAAGTTGCGCCATCTGGTGCTGGTGCTCGGCGACCAGCTCGACCTGGAGGCCAGCGGCTTCGACGGTTTCGATCCCGCGCAGGATGCGGTCTGGATGGCCGAAGTGGACGACGAGGCCAGCCATGTCTGGTCGATCCAGCCCCGCATCGCCATCTTTCTGGCCGCCATGCGGCATTTCGCCCATGCACTGGTGGAAGCCGGTCGCACGGTGCACTACACCCGACTGGACGGAGAAGGCAATCGCGGCAGCCTGGCCGCCGAGCTGGAACTGGCCATCCGCACGCATCGGCCGCAGGGCCTGGTGATGACCGCGCCCGGCGAGCACCGGGTGCTCGAGGCGCTCCAGGCCGTGGCCGCCGCCGAGGGCGTGCCGCTGCAGATTCGGGAGGACCGAAATTTCTTCTGCACCGTGCGCGAATTCGCCGCCCATGCGCGCGGTCGGCGCCAGTTGCGCATGGAGTTCTTCTACCGCGAACAGCGCCGGCGCCATGGCGTGCTGATGGACGGCGAGGAGCCTGTCGGCGGCCAATGGAACTACGACGCCGACAACCGTGCGGCGTTCGGCAAGCAGGGGCCTGGCCTGGTGCCGGAAGCACCGGCCTTCCGCCCCGACGCGCTCACCCGGAGCGTCCTCGACATGGTGGCCGAAAGGTTTGCCGACCGGCCCGGAAACCTGGCGAACTTCGCCTGGCCCGTCACCCGCGCCCAGGCCCTGGAAGCCCTGGACGACTTCGTGCGCCACCGTCTGGCCGACTTCGGGCATTGGCAGGACGCCATGTGGCCGGGCGAGCCCTGGCTGTGGCATTCGCGGCTGTCTGCCGCCATGAACCTCAAGCTGCTGCACCCGCGGGAGGTCGTGGCGGCCGCGGAAAAGGCCTACCGCGCCGGGCACGTGCCGCTCGCCAGCGCCGAGGGCTTCATCCGCCAGATCCTGGGCTGGCGCGAATACGTGCGCGGCATCTACTGGACGCGCATGCCGCGTTACCTGGAACTCAACGCCCTCGATGCGCAGGAGACCCTGCCCGCCTTCTACTGGACAGGTGAGACGCCCATGGCCTGCCTGGCCGACGCCATCGGCCAGACGCTCGAACACGGCTATGCGCACCACATCCAGCGGTTGATGATCACCGGCCTCTACGCGCTCCTCTTCGGCGTGGAGCCCCGACAGGTGCATGCGTGGTACCTGGCCGTCTACGTGGACGCCGTGGAATGGGTGGAGTTGCCCAACACCCTGGGCATGAGCCAGTTCGGCGATGGCGGCCTGATGGGCAGCAAGCCCTACGTCGCCACCGGCCGCTACATCGAGCGCATGAGCGCCGGCAGCCTGTGCGGGCGCTGCCGGTTCAAGCCGGCCGAGCGGCTGGGCGACGACGCCTGCCCGTTCACCACGCTGTACTGGGACTTCCTGGCCCGGCACGAAGAACGCCTGTCCGCCAACCCGCGCATGACGATGCAGCTGCGCAACCTGCAGCGCCTGGATGCACACGAGCGCCAGCGCATCGCCGAGCGCTCGGCCGCGATCCGGCGCGGCGAGATCGCGGGCTGACGCCACCACACTGCCCCGGTCCTCTGCAATCTCTCCACGACGATCCCCCGCCCTCATGTCCAAGACCCTGCTCCTCACCGGTGCCACCGGCTTCGTCGGACGCCATCTGGTGCGCCGACTGCTCGCCGACGGGCATTCGGTCATCGCCCTGACCCGCGACCCCGCGCGCGCTACCGATGCGCTCGGCCCACAGGTCCGGGCCGTCGCAACGCTGGGCGATCTATCGGCGGACACCCCGGTCGACGCCTGCATCCACCTGGCCGGTGCGCGGGTGATCGGACATCCCTGGACCGAGGCGCGTCGCGAGGAACTGCTGCGCAGCCGTGCCGGACCGGCTGCGCAGTTGCTCGCCTTCATGCACCGGCTGAATCGGCCGCCCCGTGCGCTGCTGGTGGCCTCGGCCATCGGCTGGTACGGCAAGGTCGAGACCGGTGCAGACCTTCCTTGCGACGAGAACACGCCACCGCAGCCGGGGCAGTTCCAGTCCGACCTCTGCGCTGCCATCGAGCGCGACGCGCAATTGGCCGAGGCGCTGGGGGTGCGCGTGGTGCGCATGCGCTTTGGCGTCGTGCTGGGCGCGGACGGCGGCGCCTACCCACCCCAGTCGCTGGCGGCACGCCTGGGCCTGGGCGCCGTGCTGGGAGACGGCCGACAACCGGCACCGTGGGTGCATGTGGACGACGTGGTCGGGCTGGCCCGCCACGCCTTGGCCCACGAGACACTGGCGGGCCCGGTCAATGTGGTGGCGCCGCAGACGCCAACGCAAGCCCAGTTCGCTCATGCGCTGGCCGCTTCGTACGGCCGAAGGGTGTTGTTGCGTGTGCCAGGGTTCGCCTTGCGTCTGGCCATGGGCGAGATGGCGGACCTGCTGCTCAGCGGCCGGAACGTGGTTCCCGCTGCCGCGCTGCGTGCCGGCTACAGCTTCCTCCATCCCACGCTCGAACACGCACTGGCCGAGCTGGCGGGGCGCCGGCCCCGCGAGGGTTGACGCCCGTCAATCCTCGCCCGGGGTCGCGGGCCAGGGCACGGACCGGCTTCCTACAATCCGCGCCGTGTCCGAATCCGTGCTCAACATCTCCGCCTATCTCTTCGTGCCCATCGACGACCGCGACAGCTTGCGGCCGCACCTGCTGGCGCGCTGCCGCGCGCTGGGGCTGATGGGCACCATCCTGCTGGCCGAGGAAGGCATCAACCTCTTCCTGGCCGGCGCACCCGAGGCGGTGCGCAGCTTCGTCGCCGAGCTGCGTGCCGACCCGCGCTTCGCACCCCTGGCGCCCAAGGAAAGCTGGTCCGCCCACCAGCCCTTCCGCCGCATGCTGGTGAAGAACAAGCGCGAGATCATCCGGATGGACCACCCCGCCATCCGCCCCGCGGTCGGCCGCGCGCCGGCGGTGGATGCGCCGACGCTGCGCCGCTGGCTGGACCAGGGGCACGACGACGCCGGCCAACCCGTGGTGATGCTGGACACCCGCAACGCCTTCGAGGTGGACTACGGCACCTTCGAGGACGCCATCGACTGGCGCATCGGCAAGTTCAGCGAGTTTCCCGCGGCGGTGCAGGCGCATCGCGACCAGCTGGAGGGCAAGACCGTGGTGAGCTTCTGCACCGGCGGCATCCGCTGCGAGAAGGCCGCCATCTACATGCACGAGCTGGGGCTGACCAACGTGCTGCAGCTCGAGGGCGGCATTCTCAAGTACTTCGAGGAAGTCGGCGGCGCGCACTACCGCGGCGACTGCTTCGTCTTCGATGGCCGCGAGGCCCTGGCGCCGGACCTGAGCGCGCGCTCGGCGCATGCAAGCGCCCGGGCCTTCGAAGACCCGGACCTGTCGGTCAAGCAGGGCTGAAAGACGCGGCCGGTCAGGCCTTCGAATTGCCTTCCGGCTCCGCAGCACTCGTCTGCGCTTGCGTCTTGAAGGGATGGTCGGGCAGCGGGATGAATTCCGTCTCGCCGGGCACATGGCCCATGCGCTGCGCCTCCCAGTCCGCACCGGCCTGCAGGATGCGCTCGCGGCGGCTGGAGACGAAGTTCCAGCTCATGAAACGCGGCCCATCCAGCGGCGCGCCGCCCACAACCACCAGGCGACGGGCGCCATCGGCCGTGATGCGCACCGGGGCGCGTTCGCCGGCCGCGGTGTCCTCATCGGTCAGCACGCCCATCGTGTGCCGTGGCAGCGGTTCGCCGTCCAGCATCACGTCGCCATCGACGACATAGACCGCCATCTGCGGCGCCAGCGGCGGCAGCGAGAAGGCGCCGCCCGCGGGCAGCGCGATGTCGAGGTAGAGCGTCGGCATCAAGGTGGGCACGGGCGAACGCAGGCCGAAGGCCTCGCCGACCAATACGCGCACGGGCACGCCCTCCACTTCGGTCGCTGGAATGTCCGCGGCGGCCGTGTGCGAGAAGCTGGGCTCGACCTCCTCGTGCTCGCGCGGCAACGCGCACCACAGCTGCAGGCCGTGGTTGACATAGGTCTCGGTCTTGAGCGCCTCGGGCTTGCGTTCGGAATGCACGATGCCGCGGCCGGCGGTCATCCAGTTGATGGCGCCGGGACGGATCTCCTGTTCGGTTCCCAGACTGTCGCGGTGCATCATCGCGCCCTCGAACAGGTAGGTCACCGTCGCCAGGCCGATGTGCGGATGGGGACGCACATCGTGCTGATCCTGCGGCGTCTCGGTGGCCGGACCGAAGTGGTCGAAGAAGACGAAGGGGCCGACCGCGCGGCGTTGCGCGGCCGGCAGCACGCGCCGGACCTTGAAGCCACCGCCCAGGTCCTTCTCATGCGGATGAAGGGTGAGAAGGTCGGACATGGTGGCTCTCCGGTTCGGTTGGCGTGGATGGGGACGAAAGAAAGGATCAGGCCAGCAGCTTCAGCGCACCCTGCAGGCGCTCGCCGAAGGCGCGGGCGGTCTGCAGGTCGCCAGCCGGGATCTCGGCGGGGCTCGCATCCGCGGGCGAGGTGGTCATCAGGCCACCGAAGCCGCCCACATAGTTGAGCGAGTCGCGCGTCGACTCCTTCTTGTTGCTCGGCACGATGCCCAGGCCGGCCCACAGGCCGCCGTGCTGCATCGCCAGCTGCCAGAAGTAGGCGATGGTGGCGAACTTGTCGCCGTTCATGGTGGCGCTGTTGGTGAAGCCGGCGAAGAGCTTGTCCTTCCAGCCCTGGACGAACCAGACCTTGGACGAGGCGTCGGCGAACTTCTTGAACTGCCAGCTGGGCGCGCCCATGTAGGTCGGCGCACCGAAGACGATCAGCTTGGCCTGGGCCAGGGTGTCCCAGGCGCCTTCGGGCAGGTTGCCGTCGGCGTCGATGGCGATCACGGCGGCGTTGGCACCTTCGGCGACGGCCTGGGCGACGCGCTGGGTGTGGCCGTAGCCGGAGTGGTAGACGATGGCGATGTCGGTCATGGGAAGTACTCGTTCGTGGAGGAAAGAAAGACGAAGGCCGGCGCGGCCACCGTGGCGCGCGACGGCCGAGGCGCCGTCAGCGCTTGTCGACGCTGAAGCGGCCGGGGCCGAAGGCGAAGAAGGCCAGGAAGCCGCCGGCGATGGCGAGGTTCTTGAAGAAGTTGGTCTTCTGGGCCATCAGCATTTCCGGCGGCACGTTCCAGAAGGCATGGCCCAGGAAGGCGGTGGCGACGGTGAACACGGCCAGGATGATGGCCATCAGGCGCGTCTTGAAGCCGACCAGGAACAACAGGCAGACCAGCAGTTCGACCACCACGGCGATCACCGCCGCGACCTCGGGCATGGGCACGCCGATCTTGCCGAAGTAGCCAACGGTGCCGGCGAAGCCGGTGAGCTTGCTCCACCCCGCGGGAAGGAACAACAGCGAGATGAGCACGCGGCCGACCAGGGCGGCAGCGTCCTGGGTCGGGGTGGTGTTGGAGGTCTGGGTGATGGCCATGGGAAGTAGCTCCTTGCGTTGAAAAAATCGGTCGGACGGATTGGAAACAATGGGCGGGGCCGCCGCATGACGGACGGCACCGCGAAGGGTATCGGTTGCGAAGCGGCCCGCACAGGGCGGGCCGCTTCATCGCGCAATCAGGGCGCCAGGTCGAACACCAGCACCTCGGCGTCCTGGCCGCCGGTCAGGCTCAGCTGCGACTCGGCCGCGATCATCACCGCATCGCCGCCCTGCAGGCGCTGGCCGTTGACTTCCAGCGCGCCGCGGATCAGGTGCACATAGGCCTTGCGGGCCGGGTCGAGCTTCAGCTCGGCCGACTCGTCGCCGTCGAACAGGCCGGCATAGAGCCGCGCGTCGGCATGCATGCTCACCGAAGCGGCCTCGCCCTCGGGCGCCGCCACCAGGGCCAGCTTGCCGCGCTTGTCGGTCACCTCGACCGCCTTCTGCTCGTAGCCCGGCGCGATGCCGCGCACATTGGGCTCGATCCAGATCTGCAGGAAATGCGTGGTCTGGTCGGCCTTGTGGTTGAACTCGCTGTGCATCACACCCCGGCCGGCGCTCATGCGCTGCACGTCGCCGGGCGGGATGGATTCGACGTTGCCCATGCTGTCCTTGTGGGCCAGTTCGCCGTCGAGCACGTAGCTGATGATCTCCATGTCGCGGTGGCCATGGGTGCCGAAGCCGGCACCGGCGGCCACGCGGTCCTCGTTGATCACCCGCAGGTTGCCCCACCCCATGAAGGCAGGGTCGTAGTAGCCGGCGAACGAGAAGCTGTGAAAGGACTTGAGCCAGCCATGGTCGGCATAGCCACGTTCCTGGGACTTGCGGATCTGCAGCATGATGTTGAACTCCTTCGAATGGGGCGGGCGGTGGCGCCAGTTGCGCCGGCCTTCCCCGGTAGGCGGCACCGATCTGCGCCGCGATGGAATGAACTTTAGGCCGGCGGACCCGGCTTTAAACCGCAGTGCATTGAAGACGTCGTTCAAATTTTTTGAATGACAATCCTGCCATGCCCACCGCACGCGAAGTCCTCACGCCCGACGCCCTGGCCATGCTGCAGACGGTGGTCGACCGCGGCAGCTTTGCCGCCGCCGCCCGCAACCTGGGGCTGGTGCCTTCTGCCCTCACCTACCGCGTGCGGCAGATCGAGGACGCGCTGGACGTCCTGCTGTTCGACCGCAGCGCCCGCCAGGCGAAGCTGACCGAGGCCGGCCGCGAGCTGCTGCGCGACGCTGCGCGGCTGCTGGGAGAGATCGACGCCGTCGCCAACCGCGTGCGCCGCATCGCCACCGGCTGGGAGCCGCAGCTGACCATCGCCATCGACAGCGTGATCGCCCGCGACCCGCTCTACGACCTGGTCGGCGCCTTCTATGCGTTGTCGCCGCCCACGCGGCTCAAGCTGCGCGACGAGACGCTGCTGGGCACCATCGAGGCCCTGACCAGCGGGCAGGCCGACCTGGCCATCGGTTCGGTGCTCGACGCCGACGGGCTGGGCTTCACCGGCACCGGCATCCGCAGCTGCGTGCTGGGGCAGCTCTCCTTCGTGTACGCGGTGGCGCCCAACCATCCGCTGACGCGCACCAGCCTGCCCGTCACCGAAGCCATGATGCGACAGCACCGTGCCGTCGCGGCCGCAGACTCGGCGCGGCTGTCGCAGGGCATGAACGTCAACCTGCAGGCCGGTCAGGACGTGCTCACGGTGCCGACGATGCAGGCCAAGCTGCATGCCCAACTGCACGGGCTGGGGGCCGGCTTCCTGCCCGAGCCGATGGCCCGGCCCTACCTGGAAGCGGGGCACTTGGTCGCGCTGCCCACCGAGCGGCAGCCGCCCACCACCAACATGCACGCAGCCTGGCGCGTGCGCAGCGCGGCGCAGCCCGGGCTGGCGCTGCAATGGTGGCTGTCGCAGTTCGAACACGCTGGCACACGCGAGGCGCTGTTGACGCGGCATCGGGGGCGCTGAACCTTCGGACCCACATCGGCGCGAGGCAGCACAGGGACAAACCCGTGCGCCCTGCTTTGTCGCAGCATCGGCGGCCATGGCTGCGGTTAGAGTCGGACGCCTATCCCGCTGCCTGCACGACCTGCCGCCATGCCTCTCACCGCCAACGACGCTCCCGAATCCCAAAGCCGCCGCATCGCCATCGTGGGCGCCGGAATCGCCGGCCTCACAGCGGCACGCACGCTGGCGCAGGCCGGCCTGGAGGTGGCGGTGTTCGAACAAGATGCTGCCCCGGGCGGACGTCTGGCCGGCCTGGACAGCCCCGTCGGCAGCTTCGACACCGGCGCCCAGTACTTCACCGTGCGCGACGCCCGCTTCAAGCAGGCGCTTGAAGCGACCGGCGCACCGTGCCGGCCGTGGAGTGCCAACGCCGTGCGCGTGCTCGACGCGCTGGGGCGGGTGGTCGAAGCCTCGCTGCCGGGCCTGGAGCCGCACTGGGTCGCCCTGCCCCGCATGGACGCCGTGGCCGCCCACTGGGCCGCGCCACTGGGCGATGCCCTGCACCTGGGCACGACCGTCTCCCAGCTGGAAGACGACACGCTGCAGCCCGGCCGCTGGCAGCTGCGCACGACCGGCGACGCCGACGATCACGCGGTGCATGCCGGCTTCGATGCCGTGCTTCTGGCCGTGCCGGCCGGCGTGGCCCGCGGGCTGCTGCAGTCGGCAGCCCCAGCGCTGGCCGCGCCGCTCGCGCCCGTGCGCATCGCGCCCTGCTGGTCGCTGCACATCGCCTTCGCGCAGGCCAGCCAGCCCGGCTTGCCGCATCTGGGCCCGCAGTGGAACTGTGCCCGCTCCACCCACCATCGCGTGGCCTGGCTCGCGCGCGAGTCGTCCAAACCCGGCCGCGGCCGCATCGAGCGCTGGACGGTGCAGGCCAGCGCGGAGTGGTCGGCCGAGCACATCAACGACGACGCGGCACGCGTGCAGGCCAAGCTGCTGCGCGCCTTCGCCGAGATCACCGGCATCCGCGTCGAGCCCTCCTTCGCCCAGGCCCGCCTGTGGACCGAGGCCAAGACCGAGAAGCCGCTGGGCCGCAGCCACCTCTGGAACGCCGCGTCTGGCATCGGGATCGCTGGCGACTGGTGCATCGGCCACCGGGTCGAGGACGCCTTCGTCTCGGGGCTGGAGCTGGCGCTGGCCGTGATCTGAGAACGTGGCCGGCTACATCGGCCGCTTCGCGCCCTCGCCCACCGGGCCGCTGCATGCGGGCTCGCTGGTGGCAGCGCTGGCCAGCTGGCTCGATGCGCGCGCCGCTGGCGGCCGCTGGCTGGTGCGCATCGAGGATGCCGACACCGAGCGCTGCCTGCCCGGCATGGGCGAGCACATCCTGCAGCAACTGGCCGCCTGCGGCCTGATCCCGGACGAGGCGCCGGTCTGGCAGACGGCGCGTGTGGGTCGTTATCAGGCCGCGCTGGCACGTCTGATCGACGCCGACCTGGCCTATCCCTGCGGCTGCACCCGCCGCGAGATCGACGCAGTGCTGGCCGCCCAGGGAATCGGCCATGACCGGCATGGCGAGCGCGTCTATCCCGGCACCTGCCGCCACGGCCTGAACGGCAAGCCGGCGCGGGCCTGGCGCTTCGCCACCTGGCGCATGCCCGTATCCATCGTCGAATGGACCGACCGCCGGCTCGGTCCTCAGCGACAGGACGTGCTGGCTGACGTTGGTGACTTCGTACTGCGCCGCGCAGACGGCCCCTGGGCCTACCAGCTCGCGGTCGTCGTGGACGATGCCGAGCAGGGGATCACCGACGTGGTCCGCGGCGCCGACCTGACCGACAACACGCCGCGCCAGATACTGCTGCAGCGCGCGCTGGCCCTGCCCACGCCGCGTTACCTGCACACGCCGCTGGTGGTGGGCGCCAATGGCGAGAAACTGTCCAAGCAGAACGGCGCGGCGGCTCTCGGCACCGGCACGCCCAGCGCGGCCCGGTCGGCGCTGGATGCCGCCGCGCAGGCCCTGGGGCTGCCCGCAGCGCGATCGGAAGACGGCATCCGACAGGCCCTCGCCGGCTGGGTCGCCCCCTGGGCCGCTCTCTACAATCCCGCCCCGTGACCGCCGACGAAACGAACGACTCCCCCGCTGCACCGCCTGAAGCCGGCGACACCGAACATCCCCACCGCCGCATCCGCAGCTTCGTGCGGCGCGCCGGCCGCACCACCGATGCGCAGGCCCGCGCCTATGCGGACTTCGGCCCGCAGTACCTGATTCCCTACCGCCCTGCCCCGCTGGATTTCGCCCAGGCCTTCGGCCGCGCGGCGCCCACCGTGCTGGAGATCGGCTTCGGCATGGGCGAGGCCACGGCGCACATCGCGCGCGTGCGCCCCGACGACAACTTCCTCTGCTGCGAGGTGCACGAGCCCGGCGTGGGCGCGCTGCTCAAGCGCGCGGGCGAACAGGGCCTGGCCAACATCCGCATCGTGGCGCACGATGCCGTGGAGGTGCTGCAGCACATGATCCCGCCCGGCAGCCTGGCCGGCGTGCATGTGTTCTTTCCTGACCCCTGGCACAAGAAGCGCCACCACAAGCGCCGGCTGATCCAGCCGGGCTTCGTGCGCCAACTGGCCGAGCACCTGGCCCCCGGCGGCTACCTGCACTGCGCGACCGACTGGCAACCCTATGCCGAGCAGATGGTCGAGGTGCTGGCCGCCGAGCCGCTGCTGAGCGACACGGCCGCGCCCGATGCGGGCGGCTTCGCGCCCAAGCCGGACTACCGGCCGCTGACCAAGTTCGAGAACCGCGGCATCAAGCTCGGCCACGGCGTGTGGGACGTGGTGTTCAAGAGAATTTGACACCCCCCATGCCGCTTCGCGGCTCTGGGCGGCCGCCAGAGGCGGCTGCTCTTCGGGCACGTCCAAGCCTGCACTCGCAGGCTCGGAGCCGCGGCCCTCAGCCCCTCTCTGGCGCCTTCGGCTGGGAGGGGGGCGCACCCGGAGGCCTGGCAAAGGCAGTTCCTCGGGTGCCCTGGCATGGCCTGCTCCGCGGCCTTTTGATGGTTCGTTGACCCTGGCATCAGGCTCCTGTCGTCTGCCGGACAGACGCCGCCCGCCGCGCAGGCCTACAGTGCCGTCTCCCCCACGACAACGACGGAGACGACCATGGCCCACAGGGCGACTTTCGTGCGCATGCAGGACAGCACGCGCGAGGACTGGCAGGCCATCAGCGGCGAGTTCATGCACTTCGCCGGCGGGCTGCCCGAGCGGGTCATGGCGCACCTGAAGCTGCTCGAGGGCGACTACGGCGGCTTCCCGGTGGACCGCTACACCCACAGCCTGCAGACCGCCACCCGCGCCCTGCGTGACGGCCGGGACGAGGAATACGTGGTCTGCGCCCTGCTGCACGACATCGGCGACACGCTGGGCGCCTTCAACCATCCGGACATCGCCGCGGCCATCCTGCAGCCCTTCGTCAGCGAAGAGAACCACTGGATGGTCAAGCACCACGGCATCTTCCAGGGCCACTATTTCTTCCACCACATCGGGCTGGACCGCGACCTGCGCGAGCAGTTCCGCAACCATCCGCACTTCGAGCGCACGGCGGAGTTCTGCGAGCGCTACGACAACCCGGCCTTCGACCCCAAGGGCGAGACACTGCCCATGGCCGAGTTCGAGCCCATGCTGCGCCGCCTGATGGCCGAGCCGCGCCAGAGCCTCTACAAGAAGGCCCTGACGTCAGAAGCGACTTGAGGCGGCGCCCTGCCGCCGCTGCCCAGTACCGCGACGATCCGAACCTGCCGCCCGCGCGGCCCACCAGGAGACACCCATGAACGCCACCACCCAAGCCGAACTCAGCGAAGTCCGCCGCCTCGTCTCCGACGAGGAATGGCAACTGCGCGTGGACCTCGCCGCCTGTTATCGCCTCGTGGCGCTGTACGGCTGGAGCGACCTGGTCTTCACCCACATCAGCGCACGCATCCCCGGGCCGGACCATCACTTCCTGATCAACCCCTACGGGATGATGTTCGACGAGATCACGGCCTCCAGCCTGGTCAAGGTCGACATGGACTGCAACAAGCTGATCGACTCGCCCTACCCGGTCAACCCGGCCGGCTTCGTGATCCACAGCTGCATCCACGAGGCCCGGCACGACGTGCAATGCGTGCTGCACACCCACAGCCGCGCAGGCGTCGCCGTCAGTGCCCAGAAGTGCGGCGTGCTGCCGATCAGCCAGCAGAGCACCTTCGTGCTGGCCTCGCTGGCGTACCACAGCTACGAAGGCGTGGCCGTGCGCGACGACGAGAAGCCGCGCCTGCAGCAGGACCTGGGCCGCAACAACTACATGCTGCTGCGCAACCACGGTCTGCTCACCGTCGGCAAGACCGTGGCCGACGCCTTCCTGCACATGTACACCTTCGAGAACGCCTGCCGCATCCAGATCGATGCTCAGGCGGGTGGCGAGCTGGTGACGGTCAACCCGCAGATCATGGAAGGCATCACTCAGGTGATGAAGAAGGTGACCACTGGCCAGGGCGCCAACATCGCCTGGCCGGCGCTGCTGCGCAAGCTCGACCGCGAGAGCCCCGGCTACAAGGACTGAAGTGAGAAGGCACCCCCCATGCCGCTTCGCGGCTCCCCCCTCCCTTGCGCCTGCGGCTTGGAGGGGGGCGCACCCCGCGGCCTGGCCAAGCCAGTTCCGCGGGTGCCCTGGCTTGGCCTGCTCCGCGGCCATCTGATCGGAGGGCAGGCGTCCGTTACGTGTCGTGCGGTTGACGCGTCCGCGCCATGACAAGCCCCGAGAGGCGGTGTCCAAGCTTGGGCGGGGGGCTTTTGACCTTTGTTGACAATTGGCGGCATGCATCGCCGCCAAGCCCTGCTCCGTCTCGCCTCGCTTCCCATCGCCACCGGCTTCGCCGGCTGCGCCGAGATCCAGAAACCCGCCGAAGCCCTCGCCGAATCGCTGGCCGCCGACGCCCGCATCGAGGCGCTGATCCTGCGCATGACCATCGAGGAGAAGGTCGGCCAGCTCAGCCTGTACGCGCCTGCCGCGGATGAGATCCTCGGCAATCCCCAGACGGGGCAGGTGAGTCTGCGCCAGCAGCTCGACGACATCCGCGCCGGCCGCGTGATGGGCCTGTTCAACGGCGAAGGCATCGCCGGCAAACGGCGCGCGCAGGAGGTGGCTGTGCGCGAGTCGCGCCTGGGCATTCCGCTGCTCTTCGGCGTGGACATCATCCATGGCTTCCGCACCGTGTTCCCGGTGCCTCTGGCCGAGGCTGCGAGCTGGGATCCGTCCCTGTCCGAACGCACTGCCCGCGCCGCCGCGCGCGAGGGCACGGCCGATGGCTTCCGCTGGACCTTCGCGCCCATGATCGACATCGCCCGCGACGCCCGCTGGGGCCGCGGAGTCGAGGGCTATGGCGAGGACGTGCTGATCACCCGCCGCTTCGCCGCCGCCCGCGTGCGGGGCTTCCAGACCGCCGACCTGTCGCGCGCCGACGCCATGCTGGCCACGCCCAAGCACTTCGCCGGCTATGGCGCCGCCGAGGGTGGGCTGGACTATGCGGCGGTGGACCTGTCGGAGCGCACGCTGCGCGACGTCTACCTGCCGCCCTTCAAGGCCGCCATCGACGCCGGCGCGCTGTCGGTGATGGCCGCCTTCAACGAGATCGGCGGCGTGCCCTCCAACGCCAACCCCTGGCTGCTGACGCAGGTGCTGCGGCGCGAATGGGGCTTCGAGGGCTTCGTGGTGTCCGACTACACCGCCGATGAGGAACTGATCGCCCACGGCTTTGCCGCCGACGAGCGCGAGGCCGCCCGCCGCGCCTTCCTGGCCGGCACGGATGTGAGCATGCAGAGCGGCCTGTACATGCGCCATCTGCCCGAGCTGGTGCGCAGCGGTGAAGTGCCCATGGGGCGGCTCGATCAAGCCGTGCGGCGCGTGCTGCGCGTCAAGCAGCGGCTGGGCCTGTTCGAGCAGCCCTTCCGCGGCCTGCAGGAGGACGCGCCCGGCGCGCCGCCGCGATTCGACGGCACCGCCCACCGCCAGCTGGCCCGCGAGGCAGCGCAGCGCGCCATCGTGCTGCTGAAGAACAGCGGCGACCTGCTGCCGCTGCCCAAGTCGGGCAAACGCATCGCGCTGATCGGGCCCTTTGCCGATGCGCAGTCGCTGTTCGGGCCGTGGCGGCCCTTTCCGGGCCAGTTGCCGCCGGTGGGCATCGAGGACGCGATCCGCGCGCAACTGGCCGATCCGTCGCTGCTGAGCGTCGTGCGCGGCAGCGACGTGGAATCGCCGCTCGATGGTGGCATCGCGCAAGCCGTGGCGGCGGCGCGCCAGGCCGACGTGGTGGTCATGACGCTGGGCGAGAGCGACCAGATGTCCGGCGAATCGCGCTCGCGCACCGACATCGAGGTGCCGCAGGCCCAGCAGCAGCTGGCCGAGGCCGTGGCGGCCACGGGCAAGCCGGTGGTCGTGCTGCTGCGCAACGGCCGGGCGCTTGCCCTGCGCGGCGCAGTGCGCAACGCGCAGGCGCTGCTGGTCACGTGGTTCCTGGGCACCGAGACGGGGCCGGCCATCGCCGACATCCTGTTCGGCGACGTGTCGCCGTCGGGTCGGCTGCCGGTGAGCTTCCCGCAGACGCCGGGGCAGGTGCCCTTCTACTACGCGCACAAGCGCACCGGCCGGCCCGATGCGCAGGGTGGCCCCGGGCGCTTCCGCACCCGCTACCTGGATGCGACCAACGAGCCGCTCTATGCCTTCGGGCATGGCTTGGGCTATTCGCCGGTGCACTACGGCGCGCTGGAGCTCAGCCCCGGCCGTCTGGCGTCCGGCGATCCCTTGACGGCGACGGCCACCATCACCAACACCGGGGGTCGCGCTGTCGACGAGACGGTGCAGCTCTACATCGGCGCCCGCGCTGCAAGCTTCACGCGGCCGGTCCGGGAGCTGAAGGACTTCCGTCGCGTGCGCATCGAGGCCCGGCAAACGGTGCAGGTGCGCTTCACGCTGACGCGGGACGACCTGCTCTTCACTGGCGCCGACATGCGGCCCACCGTGGACACGGGCGAGTTCGACCTCTGGGTCGGGCCTTCGGCCATCGCCGGGCTGCACACGACCTTCATGCTGGTGCCGGGGTGAGACGCTGCCGGCGGGTGGCCGGCTCGGACGGAGAAGGGGCATTCATCGCCCCGTGCCCCTGACAGCCCTGATCGGCCCCTTCCGACATGGCGGCCCGGGACGGCCGCGCAAGGTGCATTCACCGGCCGGCGCATCGCCGGCCTCCAGAAGGAGCACCCCATGGCCAGAAGCAGCATCCTCGGCAATGCCGACAACACCCTGCCCCACGACGACGACACCACCCTGCTCGGCCCGAGCGACAACTCGGACAGCGGCAGCGACACCGTGGGCGAAGACGCCTTCCTCGCGCGTCCGGAGGACAGCCCCGCAGGTCCCATGCTCGAGCCGCTAGGCGGCGCCACCGACGCCTCGGGCACGGGCGAGCGCGCGGATGTGGAGGGCACGGCCATGCCCGATGCCGACATCCTGCCCGACCGGATCATCGGTCCCGACGACGGCATGACGGAGGACGATGTGCGCGTCGCCGTCGGCGAGATGGTGGACGACGATCCCGCAGAGGACGGCGAAGACGAAGACGCCTGACCCCACTGGCGCGCCGCGCAGCGCCGCAGACGCCCGCTGAGTTCATGGACGAAGGGCGGTCCGACTTGCGTCGGACCGCCCTTTCTTGCGTGCATGCCCGCCACGTCGCGCGGGCTGCACGGCTCCCCTCAGTCGGCCTGGATGCCCAGTTCCTTGACCACGCGCGTGAAGCGCTCCAGGTCGGCCGCGGTCGTCTTGGCGAGCACATCCGGCGCGCCGCCCACGGGAATGGTGCCCAGGGTCTTCATCTTGGCCGCCACATCGGGCATCTTGATGATGTCGTTGAACTGCGCGTTCAGCGTCTTCACGATCTCCGGCGGCAGGCCCTTGGGACCATACAGCCCATTCCAGGCCGTCACCTCGACGTTCTTGTAGCCCAGCTCGGCCAGCGTCGGCACATCGGGCGCCAACGGGCTGCGCTGGGCCTGGGCGACTGCGAACAGGCGCATCTTGCCGTCGGCGAGGTAGGGCGCGATGGGGCCGTAGGTGATCCAGGTCAGGGGCACATGACCGCCGGCGATGTCGGTCAATGCCGGGGCCACGCCGCGGTAGGGCACGTGGCGGAAGTTGGCGCCAGTGCTCTTGTTGAACATCTCGCCCAGCACATGCATGGGCGAGCCGCTGCCGGGGCTGGCATAGGCGAGCTCGCTCTTCTTGGACTCGTCCATCGCCTCCTTGAGCGACTTGGCCTTGGTGCCCGGACCTGCGGCGATGAACAGCGGCTGCGCGCCGGTCTGGATGATGGGCGTGAAGCCGCCCAGCACGTCATAGCCGGCCTGGGGCGTGGTCTTGAGCACCAGTTGCGCCATGGCGAAGGTGTTGGGTGCCATCAGCAGGGTGTAGCCGTCGGGCTGGGCCTTGCCCACGAAGGCGCTGCCGATCACGCCGCTGGCGCCGGGCTTGTTGTCCACCAGCACCGGCTGGCCCAGGCGCGGGGCCAGCTTCTCGGCGAAGACGCGCGCCAGCGCGTCGGTGTCGCCGCCTGCCGGATAGGCGACGACGATGGTGATCGGCTTGGACGGCCAGTTGCCCTGCGCCAGTGCGGCGCTGGCGGCACCGACCAGTCCCAGGCCCAGCATCAGGGAGCGGAGGAGTTTCGTGGGAAAGGACATGATTGATTAATAGGTGAAACGACGATTCTTTTCTGAAATACGACAGCGAGATTAAGGGCTGCCAAAGGCTTTGCTATGCGGGTTGTTCCCAGGTAAGAGTGTTTGTTTGATTCACTAATGAATCAACGATCTATTACAGGAACATTTTATGCAGGAAGCATGCCCAAGCAAAACGCCCCGGCGCATGTGGCGGCGGGGCGTCTTCGGGGGAAGTTGGGCAGACCCTGGTGCGTCCAGCCTGGCAGCCGCACCGTGCGGGTGCGCGCGCCTCAGTAGGTTTTGTAAGGCAGGAACTTGCCCGACAGCACCACGTTCACGCGGTCGCCCTTGGGATCAGGCTCACGCACAATATCCATCTTGAAGTCGATGGCGCTCATGATCCCGTCGCCGAATTCCTCGTGGATCAGCTCCTTGATGGTGGTGCCGTAGACGTTGACGATCTCGTACCAGCGGTAGATGAGCGGGTCGGTGGGCACGGGCGTGGGCAGCGAGCCCTTGTAGGGCACGACCTGCAGCCACTTCTGCTCGTCTGCGCTCAGGCCGAAGATCTCGCCGATGGTGGCGGCCTGGGCGGCGTCCAGCGTCATCTGGCCCAGGCAGGCGGCCGTGACCCATTCTTTCGAGAGGCCGACCTGCTCGGCCACGGAGGCCCAGGTGATGCCCTTGGACACCTTGGTGGCGATGATCTTCTCGGTGACGTCGTTGCGGTTCATGCGATGGCTCCTTGTGCGGAAAACTGGGGTTGGAAAAAAGAGAGAGGTGTCAGGCCGCGTGCGCGCGGCTGACCAGGAAATCGACGATGTGGTTGCGCAGTTCGTAGTAGCCGGGCAGCCGGTGCAGGCCGGCACGGGTGCGCTCGCGCGGCAGCGAAACCTGCACCGATTCGGCGATGCCGCCCGGCCGCCATTGGCCGCCCGGCAGTTCGACGCCGTTGCGCATCAGCAGGATGCGGTCGGCCAGCAGGACGGCTTCGTCCACGTCGTGGGTGATCATGAACACCGTCTGCTGCGTGCGCTGCACGATGGCCAGCAGCTCGTCCTGGATCGTGCCGCGGGTGAGCGCATCCAGCGCGCCGAAGGGCTCGTCCAGCAGCAGCATCTTGGGCTCGATGGCGAAGGCCCGGGCGATGCCCACGCGCTGCTTCATGCCGCCCGACAGCTGCGAGGGCTTCTTGTCGAGCGCGGCCGACAGGCCGACCAGGGCCACGTACTTCTCGACATGGGCGGCCACCTGCGCCCGGCTCCATTGCGGCCAGCGCGATTCGACGGCGAAGGCGATGTTGCGGCGCACCGTCAGCCAGGGCATGAGCGCATGGCCCTGGAACACCACGCCGCGCTCCAGGCTGGGCCCGCGCACCTCGCGGCCGTCCATGAACACATGGCCCTCGCTGGCTTCGTCCAGCCCGGCCAGCACATTGAGGATGGTGGTCTTGCCGCAGCCGGAGTGGCCGATGATGCAGACGAACTCACCGCGGGCGACGCCGAAACTCACATCGGCGAACACCGGCCGCCCCGGCTGGAACACGCGGCCCAGGCCCTGGACCTGCAGGAAGGCGCCGGCGACCGACGACGCCACGGGCGCAGACGCCGCCTCTGCGACAGGGCCGGCCTGGACCGGGGGCATGGACATCATGGCGGGCTCACTCCACATAGGTCACCTTCTTCTGCAGCGCCGCGAAGCCCAGGTCCAGCAGCATGCCGACCACGCCGATCAGCAGGATGGCGAAGATCACATGGGTCAGCGACAGGTTGTTCCACTCATTCCACAGGAAGTAGCCGATGCCGGTGCCGCCCACCAGCATCTCGGCTGCCACGATCACCAGCCAGGCGATGCCCATGCTGATGCGCATGCCCGTGAAGATGGTGGGCGCCGCCGCCGGCAGGATCACCCGCAGCGCCCGGCGCATCGGCCGCACCTCCAGCGTGCTGGCCACGTTGAGCCATTCGCGCTTGACCGAGGCCACGCCGAAGGCGGTGTTGATCAGCATGGGCCAGACCGAGCAGATGAAGATCACGAACACGCCCGACACCGACGAATCCTTGATGGTGTAGAGCGCGAGCGGCATCCAGGCCAGCGGCGAGATCGGCTTGAGCACCTGGATGAACGGGTCCAGCGCCCGCCGCATGAGCGGCGACATGCCGATCAGGAAACCCGCCGGCACCGCCACCACGCAGGCCAGCGCGAAGCCCAGGCCCACGCGCAGCAGCGACCAGCCGAGCTGGATGGCGATGCCCTTGTCGTTGGGGCCGTTGTCGTAGAAGGGGTTGGACAGCTCCTGCACGATGGTGCGGCCCAGTTGCGCCGGCGTGGGAAAGCCGCTCGTCTTCTGCGCTTCGCCCCCCGGGTCCTTGCCCATGAGCTTGAGGTAGTCGATCTGCTCCTGCGTCAAGCCGGCGGTGCTGGCGGTCGAAGCCACCGGCGCGGTGGCCAGGTGCCAGCCGCCCAGCATCAGCACGAGCAGCAGCAGCGACACGATGCCCGCGCGCACGGCGAGCGAGGTCGAGGTCCTGTTCATGGCCATGACGACGCCCGCCTCAGGCCATCTTCGCGATGGCGAAGCTCTTGACGTACTCCTCGGGCCTGGCGGGGTCGAACTCCTTGCCCATCACCTTGAAGCGCGGATACGCGCCCTCCGGCGCCTTCCAGCCGGCGGCGGCCATCTGCTTCTTGGCGTCCGTCAGCAGGAAGACCTTCTCGGCGATCTGGCGGTAGTCGATGTCGCCCTTGACGTAGCCCCAGCGCTTCATCTGCGTGAGCATCCACACGGCCATGCTCTGCCAGGGCACGGGGTCGAAGTTGGCGCGGTCGGGCACGTTCTTCACCGCGCCCAGCCCGTCGGCAAACTTGCCGGTGAGCACCTGCGCGATCACGGTCTCGGGCTGGTTGAGGTACTGCGTGGGCGAGATCACCTTGGCGATCAGCTCGCGGTCCTTCGGCTGGCTGGCCATGAACGACGCATTGATCACCGCGCGGTACAGCGCCGCGAAGGTGGCCGGGTTCTGCTGGATGAAGGCCTCGCTCACGCCGAAGGCGCAGCAGGGGTGGCCGTCCCAGATCTCCTTCGACAGGATGTGGATGAAGCCCACCTCGTCGTACACCGCGCGCTGGTTGAACGGGTCCGGCCCCAGGAAGCCGTCGATGTTGCCGGCGCGCAGGTTGGCCACCATCTCGGGCGGCGGCGTGACGCGGATCTGCACGTCGGTGTCGGGGTTCACGCCATGCTCCGCCAGGTAGTAGCGCAGCAGGAAGTTGTGCATGCTGTATTCGAAGGGCACGGCGAACTTCATGCCCTTCCACTGCTTCGGGTCGCGCTTGTCCTTGTGCTTGACGTGCAGCGTGATGGCCTGCCCGTTGGTGTTCTGGATCGTCGCCACCTTCATCGGCACCTGCGTGGAGCCGAGGCCCATGCTGATGGCCAGCGGCATGGGCGACAGGAAGTGGCTGGCGTCGTGCTCGCGGCTGAGCATCTTGTCGCGGATGAGCGCCCAGCCTGCCGTCTTGTTGAGCTGGACGTTGAGGCCTTCCTTTTTGTAGAAGCCCAGCGGGTCGGCCATGATCAGCGGCGTGGCGCAGGTGATGGCGATGAAGCCGATCTTGAGGTCCTTCTTTTCGGGCGGGCGCTGCTCCTGCGCCATGGCCTGCAGCGAGGCCACCGGCAGCAGCGAAGCGATGGCCGCGCGGGCGGTGCTCGCGCCGACGGCCTGCAGGAAGCGCCGGCGCAGCGGCTCGTGCGGGAAGAGCGCCTTCACCAGGCTGGCCTCGACGAAGTCGCGCGAGGCTTCTTCCACCGACGCGGCGGCGGTCGCGTGGTCGCCGGGCGCGTGGTCCTGGCCGCAGGCGCAGCGCAGCATCAGCGGCCGGTCGGCGTCGTAGGGGTCGGAGCGGCGGTCGTTGGCAGGCAGACGGGACATGCTTCACCTCGTTGATGGAATGTCCTCGCCCTTGCAACGCGCGGGCCGGAATGGGCCAATGCCGCCACGCCGTCGGCAAATCGTGCCCGCACCGTCGAGCCCCTGTAGGGCTGCCACTACACGGGCGGCCCGAATCAGGGCCGGGTGCCGCCCTGGGCCAGCCTTTCGGCGTAGAGCGCGAGCTCGACGTCGTTCTTGGTGCCGGTCTTTTCGAGCACGCGCGCCCGGTAGGTGCTGACCGTGTTGGGCGCCAGGCCCAGGCGCGCACCAATCTCGCTCACGCTGTGCCCCGTCGTGAGCAGGCGGAAGACCTGGTGCTCGCGGTGCGACAGCGCTTCGGTGGCGGCGCCACCGCGGCCCACGGCCGCCGCCAATGCCTCGGCCGTGGCGGCACTGACGTGGATGCCACCGGCCGCCGCCTTGCGCACCGCCGCCACCATCTCGTCCGCATCGGCGCTCTTGTTGAGGTAGCCGGCCGCACCCAGGCGGATGCAGCGCACGGCGTACTGCCGCTCCGGGTAGGTGGAGATCATCACCACCGGCAGCGTGGGCCAGTCGGCGCGCAGGGCCTGCAGCACGTCCAGCCCGTCCCGGCCGGGCAGCGCGATGTCCAGCAGTACCAGGTCGATGCCGGCGCGTCCGCCCAGGGCGGCCACCTGCGCCAGCACTTCGGGCCCGGTCACGGCCTCGGCGGCGACCACGATCTCGGGCGCGCCATTGGCCAGGTCGCCCAGCACCTGGCGCAGGCCTTCGCGCACGATGCGGTGGTCGTCGCCGATCAGCACGCGCACGGCGGCGGGGCGGACAGCGGTCGTCGGGGTGGTTGGCATCATGGCGCCGGCATGCGAAGGTGCAGCGTGGTGCCCTGCCCCACCGTGCTGTGCACGTCCACGGTGCCGCCGAAATGCAGGGCGCGCTCCCGCATCCCACGAATGCCGTAGGAGCCCGGCGCATGGAAGGCCTGCACAGGCGCACCGACGCCGTCGTCGCTCACCATCAGGTGCAGGCTGCCGCCGACGATGCGGATGTCGATGTCGACCCGAGTGGCGCGGGCATGGCGGCCGACGTTGCTCAGCATCTCCTGGAAGATGCGGAACACGGCCATGGCCGTGGGCTCGGGCAGCTCTGGCGCATCGTCGATGGCCATGCGCCAGCCCAGGGCCAGCTCGGCCGACTGCACGAATTCGTTGGCCTGCCATTCCAGCGCGGCCCACAGGCCCTGGTGGTCGAGGATGCTGGGCCGCAGGTCGGTGATGATGCGGCCCACGTTGTCCACGGCCCGCTCGATGAGCTGGCTCATGTTGTCGCACTTGGCGCGCAGCTGCAGGCGCATGGCCTCGGCCTCGGCGGGCTCGCGCGCCTTCTGCTCGCCCAGGCGGCGGTTGACCCAGTCGACGTCCATCTTCATGCCCACCAGCAGGCTGCCGAGCTCGTCGCGCACCTCTCGCGCGATGCGCGTGCGCTCCTCCTCGCGCACCGAGTCCATCCAGGCCGACAGCGCACGCACCTGGCTGAGCGCGGCGCTCAGTTCGGCCGTGCGCTCGGCCACGCGGCGCTCCAGCTCGTCGCGCGATTCGCGCATGGCCTGCGCCGCGCGCTTGCGCTCGGTGATGTCGACGAAGGTGATGACGGCGCCGCGCACCGTGTCGCCGTCCACGATGGGATAGCTGGAGTATTCGACCGCGAAGCAGCTGCCGTCGCGCCGCCAGAACACCTCGCTGTCGATGCGGCACGGCAGGCCGCGGCGGAAGGCGTTGAAGATCGGGCAGTCGGTGTCGGCATAGACCGAGCCGTCGGGATGCGAATGGTGCGTGAGCTCGTGCATGTTGCGGCCCAGCACCTCGGCTGCGTCATGGCCCAGCAGCTCGGCCCCGGCCCGGTTGATGAACATGCAGTGGCCGTCCAGGTCGATGCCGAAGATGCCCTCGCCGGTGGACTCCAGCAGCAGGCCCAGGCGCTGATGCCAGGGCGTGCCTTCGCCCAGGTCCAAGGTGGGGAACGCGCCGGCGAAGGCGCCAGGATCGTGCACAGCCATGCACCAGCGGCATGCAACCGCCGTGCCTGCAAGGTGCACGGCGTGTCTCTCAGAGGCCGAGATCTTCCAGCCCCGGATGGTCGTCGGGCCGGCGCCCCAGCGGCCAGTGGAAGCGCCGGTCGCTTTCGGCGATCGGCAGGTCGTTGATGCTGGCGAATCGCCGCTGCATCAGGCCCTGTTCGTTGAACTCCCAGTTCTCGTTGCCGTAGCTGCGGAACCAGTGGCCCGAGTCGTCGCGCCATTCGTAGGCGAAGCGCACGGCGATGCGGTTGCCGCCGAAGGCCCAGAGGCCCTTGATCAGCCGGTAGTCCAGCTCGCGCGCCCACTTGCGCTGCAGGAAGGCGCGCGCGGCCTCGCGGCCGACCGGGAACTCGGTGCGGTTGCGCCACACCGTGTCCTCGGTATAGACCTGAGCCACCCGGTCGGCGTCGCGGGAGTTCCAGGCGTCCTCGGCGCCGCGCACCTTCTGGATGGCGGATTCGAGCGTGAAGGGCGGCAGGGGTGGGCGGGTGTCGGTCATCAGAGTCAGGCTCCTGGGGTGGCAAGGGTGGAAGATGGCCGCAGTAGACAGACCTGTCTACAAAGGCGGTCGCACGATACTGCATGTAGACAGACCTGTCTACAATGGCGGCATGCCCTCCCCTGCCCCCCAGGATTCCGAGTTGCCTGCGCGCGACCGCATCCTCTCGACCGCCCACGACCTGTTCTACCGCGATGGCATCCGCGCCACCGGCGTCGACCGGCTGATTGCCGAGTCGGGCGTGGCCAAGCTCACCTTCTACCGGCACTTTCCGAGCAAGGACGCACTGGTGCGCGCCTTCCTGGACCACCGGCATGCGCGCTGGATGGCCTGGTTCATCGACGCGCTGGGCCGCCATGGCGCCAGCGAGGCCGCGCACGGCAGTGCGCACCTCCTGCTGCTCGCCGACGTCCTGGACGAATGGTGCGCGCAGCCGGACTTCCGCGGCTGCGCCTTCATCAACACCGTGGTCGAGCTGGCGCCAGCCCTGCCCGAGGCCGTGGCAGTGGCGCAGGGGCACAAGGCCGAGATGACGCAGGTGATCGCGCAACTGCTGCCGGAAGGGCCGCTGCAGGGCCTGCTGGCCGATGCCGCGGCCCTGGCCTTCGACGGCGCCATCGTGCGGGCGCAGATGGCCACCGACGAAGCCGGACGGCAGGCGGCCGTCGCGACGCTGCGCGCCGTGCTGTCCGCACTGGTCGCGCGGCGCTGAGCGCCCTCAGAGCGCCAGCGCCTGGCGCAGTTTGGCTGAACCCAGGCGCGGCGGCGGCGCGGGCCAGCCGCCATCCATCAACGCGACCATGCGGGCGTTGCGCGGCGCATCCAGGCCGTGGCCGCGGGCCAACCGGACGACGGCGCCGCACAGCGCATCGACCTCGGTGCGCCGGCCCAGCGCCACGTCGTCGGCCATGCTGGAGCGGGCCTTGGCGTCGACCTTGAGCATCGGCGCCGCCACGCGGCGGAACAGCCAGTCCGGCAGGCGCAGCAGCCCGGGAAGCCGGCGGGCCGGAACGGCCGTCATCTGCGCAGGCTCGATGCCCGCGGCGTGCAGCACGGCCAGCGCTTCGTCGATCAGCGCGGCGAAGCAGCGACGGTAGCCGCGGTCCAGCAGCTCATCGCGCAGCGGCAGGCCCGACAGCGCGTTGACGGGATTGTTGAGGTTGAGCAGCAGCTTGCCCCACTGCACGCCGGCCATGTCCGCATGCAGGTCCAATGGCACGCCGGCGGCTTCGAACACCGGCAGCCAGGCCCGCAGCGCTGCTTCGTCCCGGGCTGCCAGCCGGCCGGGCGTACCGCGGTGGTAGGCACCGGGCGCCAGCTCGGCGATGTTGTAGGGCACCATGCCCGGCAAGGCGCGCAGCGCAGGCGCGGCCTCTTGCACCACGCGGTCGTTGCCGATGCCGTTCTGCAGCGAGAGCACGGGCGTGCCGGCCGGAAGGCTCACCGCCAGTTCGGCCGCCGCCTGTGCGGTGGCGCCGCCCTTGACCGTGAGAAGCACCAGGGCCGGTCGCGCATCGGAGGCCACGGCTTGGGACAGGCGCAATCGGGATGCGGCAACGGCGCGGCGTGCGCCATCGCGATCGGTCAGCGTGAGCCCGTGCGCTGAGAGCGCCTCCATCACGCGCGGCCGGCCGATGAAGGTCACCGGCACGCCTGCGGCAGCCAGGCAGCCGCCGACGTAGCAGCCGACGGCGCCCGCGCCCATGACCAGCACCTCGCCCGGCACAGGCAGCTCGGAGGTGACCGGCACGTTCATCGAGCGTGAGCGAGCAACACGGCTGCGCCGGCGCGGATTGGGATCAGACCCGCTCCGCCACCCAGCCCTGCACCGAGGCCAGGGCCTGCGGCACGGCTGCGGCATCGGTGCCGCCGGCCATGGCCATGTCGGGCTTGCCGCCACCCTTGCCACCCACCTGCTGGGCGACAAAGTTGACCAGCTCGCCGGCCTTGGCCTTGGCCGTCAGGTCGGCCGTGACGCCCGCGGCGATCTGCACCTTCGCACCGTCCACGGCGGCCAGCACCACGATGGCGCTCTTGAGCTTGTTCTTGAGCTGGTCCATGGTGTCGCGCAGCGTCTTGGCATCGGCGCCATCGAGCTTGGCAGCCAGCACCTTCACGCCCTTGACGTCCACCGCCGAGCCGGCCAGCTCGTCGCCCTGGCTGGAGGCCAGCTTGCCCTTGAGCGAACCGATCTCCTTCTCGAGCGCACGCACCTGGTCGAGCACCTGCGCCAGGCGCGGCTGCACCTCGGTGGCGGGCGTCTTGAGCGTGGCGGCCACGCTCTGCACGGTGCCTTCCAGGCCCTGCAGGTAGGCCAGCGCGTTCAGGCCGGTGACGGCCTCGACGCGGCGCACGCCGGCGGCGACGCCCGATTCGCTGACGATCTTGAACAGGCCGATGTCGCCGGTGCGCTGCACATGGGTGCCGCCGCACAGCTCGCGGCTGGTGCCGATGTCCAGCACGCGCACGGTCTCGCCGTACTTCTCGCCGAACAGCATCATGGCGCCGGTCTTCTGCGCTTCTTCCAGCGGCAGCACGCGGGCCTGCGTGGCGGCATTGGCCAGCACCTCGGCATTGACGCGCTGCTCGATCTCGGTGATCTGCACGGCGGTCACGGGCGCGTTGTGGGCGAAGTCGAAGCGGGTCTTGTCGGCATCCACCAGCGAGCCCTTCTGCTGCACATGCGTGCCCAGCACTTCGCGCAGGGCCTTGTGCATCAGGTGGGTGACGCTGTGGTTGCGGGCGGTGGAGGCGCGGCGCTCGCCGTCCACGGCGGCCGTCACCGCATCGCCCACCTTGAGCGTGCCCTGCGTCTGCATGCCGTGGTGGCCGAACACGTCGGCCTTGATCTTCTGCGTGTCCTGCACGCCGAAGACCACGCCCTCGGCCGTGATCAGGCCCTGGTCGCCGACCTGGCCGCCGCTCTCTGCGTAGAAGGGCGTGGTGTCGAGCACCACGATGCCGGCCTGGCCGGTTGACAGCTGCTGCACGGCCGCGCCTTCGTGGTACAGCGCGACCACCTTGGCGGCCTCCTGCAGGTGCTCATAGCCGGTGAAGACGTTGCCGGCGCCAGCGTATTCGACGGCGCGCTCCATCTTGAACTTGCCGGCCGCGCGGCCGGCGGCCTTCTGGCGCTCCATGGCGGCATCGAAGCCGGCCTCGTCGACCGTGACGTCACGCTCGCGGCAGACGTCCTGCGTCAGGTCGAGCGGGAAGCCGTAGGTGTCGTGCAGCTTGAAGGCGACCTCGCCCGGCAGCGTCTTCTGGCCGCCGGCCAGGGCCGTGTCCAGGATGTCCATGCCGTGGGCCAGCGTCTCGTAGAAGCGCTCTTCCTCGGCCTTGAGCGTGTCGGTGATGTGCTGGGCCTGGGCCTGCAGGCGCGGGTAGGCGGCGCCCATCAGCGCGACCAGGTCGGCCACCAGCTTGTGGAAGAAGGGTTTCTTCTGGCCCAGCTTGTAGCCGTGGCGGATGGCGCGGCGGATGATGCGGCGCTGCACGTAGCCGCGGCCCTCGTTGCTGGGCACCACGCCGTCGCTCACCAGGAAGGAGGTGGCACGGATGTGGTCGGCGATGACCTTGAGCGAGGGGTTGGCCAGGTCGGTGCAGCCGGTCTCGCGCGCGGCGGCCTTGATCAGCGCGTCGAAGATGTCGATCTCGTAGTTGCTGTGCACGTGCTGCAGGATGGCCGCCAGGCGCTCCAGGCCCATGCCGGTGTCCACGCAGGGCGCGGGCAGCCTGACCACGCTGCCGTCTTCCTTCATGTCGAACTGCATGAACACGTGGTTCCAGATCTCGATGAAGCGGTCGCCGTCTTCCTCGGGGCTGCCCGGGGGGCCGCCGGGAATGTGCGCGCCGTGGTCGTAGAAGATCTCCGAGCAGGGGCCGCAGGGGCCGGTGTCGGCCATCATCCAGAAGTTGTCGGACTTGTACTTGCCGCCCTTGTTGTCGCCGATGCGGATCACGCGCTCGGGCGGCAGGCCGATTTCCTTCGTCCAGATGTCGTAGGCCTCGTCGTCGTCGATGTAGACGGTGGCCAGCAGCTTGTCGGCCGGCAGCTTGAAGACCTGCGTCAGCAGCTCCCAGCCCCACTTCAGCGACTCGCGCTTGAAGTAGTCGCCGAAGCTCCAGTTGCCCAGCATCTCGAAGAAGGTGTGGTGGCGGGCGGTGTAGCCCACGTTCTCGAGGTCGTTGTGCTTGCCGCCGGCACGCAGGCAGGCCTGCACCGACGCGGCGCGGACGTAGGGCCGCTTGTCCTCGCCCAGGAACACGTCCTTGAACTGCACCATGCCCGAGTTGGTGAACATCAGCGTCGGGTCGTTGCCCGGCACCAGCGGGCTGGACGCGACCACGGTGTGGCCCTTGGATTCGAAGAAGTCGAGGAAGGTCTTGCGGATGTCCGCAACCGTGAAGGTGGGCTGGCTCATGTGGTGTGGTCGCTCTGTACCGCGGTGCGCCGCGGCTTGGGGGCGCCTGATGCAGGCCCCGATGGCCGGCCCAAGTGCCTGATTTCGCAGAACATTCGATTATAGGTTTGGGGGGTATGGCCAGCGCGGCGCAAGGGAGCCGGGGAGTTGCTGGTCACGTTCACGTCAGCATGCCAGCGCGATACCTGCAAAAAGGCCACCGCTCGTGACGATTTCCTACTGAAAAAAATCAGGAAAAACCATAGGGTATGCGACCACCACCGTGGCCTCTGCCACGGCTGCCAGGAGAACCCATGCCGGACGTGCACAACAAACCGCACTGGACACTCGACGACCTCGACTTCGCACGCATCGACATCGACCAGGCACGCGGCGACGACACCCTCTTCTATCTCGCCTGCTCCGCCTCCTTCATCGAAAGCGGCTCCGACCTCTACACCCGCAACCTCATCGACTATTTCGAGGGCGACGACGAGGTGGCCGGCTGGCTGCGCAGCCAGTGGGAGCCCGAGGAACTGCAGCATGGACGTGCCCTGCGCGCCTATGTCGAGCATGTGTGGCCCGACTTCGACTGGCAGCCGGCCTACGACGCCTTCCTGGCCGAATACGCCACCTACTGCAAGGTGGAGCTGCTGGCCCCCACGCGCGGACTGGAGATGTCGGCCCGCTGCGTCGTCGAGACCGGCACCGCCACCTACTACAAGGCGCTGGCCCGGTTCACGCGCGAGCCGGTCTTCCACGACCTGGCCACGCGCATCGCGGCCGACGAGGTCAACCACTACAAGCATTTCTACCGCTACTACCGGCGCTACCGGGCGCAGGAACGGCTGGGCCGCATGCGCGTGTTCGGCACCGTGGCCCGCCGCACGCTGGAGCTCAAGAGCGAGGATGCCGACTGTGCCATCCGCCACATCGCGCCCGCCCGCGCGCCGGCCCAGGGCCATGATCCGCAGTACCTGCGCAAGGTCAGCCAGGACCTGAACCGCGTGATCCGCACGAATCTCGAAGTGGGCCCCACCCTCAAGATGCTGATGCGTCCGCTGGAGCTGCCACCCCGCGTGCAGGCGGCCATGCAGGTGCCGGTGGCCCAGTTCATGCAGAAGGTCTTCCTGCGCTGACCCTGCGCCCGAGCCGCGGGGCGGCGCCCCATAATCGCCGCCCCATGAAAGTCGCCGACATCGGTCCCTTCTTCGCCACGCTCCAGGCCGCCAACCCGGCGCCCGCCACCGAGCTGGAATACACCACCCCCTTCGAGCTGCTGGCGGCCGTGCTGCTGTCGGCCCAGGCCACCGACGTGGGCGTCAACAAGGCCACGCGCAAGCTCTACCCCGTGGCCAACACGCCGCAGGCCATCCTGGACCTGGGCCTCGAAGGCCTGGAGGGCTACATCAAGACCATCGGCCTGTACCGCAGCAAGGCCCGCCACCTGATGGAGACCTGCCGCATGCTGGTGGAGCAGCACGGCGGCGAGGTGCCGCGCAGCCGCGAGGCGCTGGAGGCCCTGCCCGGCGTGGGCCGCAAGACGGCCAACGTGGTGCTCAACGTGGCCTTCGGCGAAGCCACCATCGCGGTGGACACCCACATCTTCCGCGTCAGCAACCGCACGGGCCTGGCGCCGGGCAAGACGCCGCTGGCAGTGGAGCTCAAGCTGGGCAAGCGCGTGCCGGTCGAATACCGCCTGCATGCGCACCACTGGCTGATCCTGCACGGCCGCTATGTGTGCGTCGCGCGCAAGCCGCGCTGCTGGGAATGCGCCGTCGCGGCCTACTGCGACTTCAAGCCGAAGACGCCAGCGCCCGCCACGAAGTAGCGCCGGGCGCCTTCTCAACCAGCTGATCCACCCAGCCCGTCCATCCGCCCTTTCACCCGACGACCGCCGCCTTGACTCGTCACATCGTCCTCATCCACGGCGCCTGGCAAGGCGCCTGGGCCTTCGACGCCTGGCTGCCGCTGCTGCGCGAACGCGGCTGGCAGCCGCATGCCGTCGACCTGCCCGGCAACGGCTGGCCGCCGCTGGGCGATGCGCCCGCCAGCCTCGACAGCTACACCGCCCATGTGGCGGGCGTGATCGACGCACTGGGCGAGCCGGCCGTGGTGCTGGGCCACAGCGGTGGCGGCCTCACCGCCTCGCAGGTGGCCGAGGCGCTGCCCGAGCGCGTGGCCGCACTGGTCTACCTGGCCGGGATGATGTTGCCTTCCGGCATGGGCTTTGGCGAACTGGTGCGGCAGGTGCAGGCCGAACAGCCCGGCCGCGATTTCTCCGGCATCACACCCTGGCTGCAATGGAACGCCGACCGCAGCGCCAGCAGCGTGCCCGCCGAAGGCGCGCTGCGCTGCTTCGTGCACGACTGCGAGCCCGCTGCCGCCGCACGGGCCGCGGCGTTGCTGCGTCCCCAGCCCGAAAGCGGACGCGCCATGGTCAACCGCCTGAGCGCCGAACGCTTCGGCCGCGTGCCGCGCTTCTACGTGGAATGCCTGGACGACCAGTCCGTCTACCACCCCTTGCAGGCGCGCATGCAGCAGCTCAGCCCCGGCGCCCGCCGCCTCACCCTGCCCTGCGGCCATGTGCCGCAGCTGGCCGCCCCGCAGGCCCTCACCGACCTGCTGATGCCCGAACTCGAAGCTCTGCTGCCATGACCGACACCACGCCGACGACCTATCCGCCCCAGGGCCTCGCTCCCACGCACGAACAGATCCTGCGCCACCTGCGCCGCTCCAACGACGTGGCGCGGCGCGCCATGGCGCTGGGCCACCATCCCTTCGGCGCGATCCTGGTCGGCCCGGACCAGGAGACGGTGCTGCTGGAGCAATGCAACATCGACACGGTCAACCATGCCGAGTCGACGCTGGCGCGCGTGGCGGCCACCAACTTCACGCCGGAGTTCCTGTGGAGCTGCACGCTCTACACCGCCGTGGAGCCCTGCTGCATGTGCGCCGGCACCGCCTACTGGGCCAACATCGGGCGCGTGGTGTTCGGCATGACCGAGCACCAGCTGCTCGAGGCCACGGGTGACCACGCCGAGAACCCGACGATGAGCGTGTCCTCGCGCTATGTGTTCGACCACTGCCAGAAGGCGGTCGAGCTGATCGGGCCGGTGCCGGAGATCGCGGAGGAGACGGTGGCGATGCAGAAGGCGTTCTGGGCGGGGCGCTGAACCCCGGGGCTCAGGGCGCTGCCCACACGGTGCATTGGCCAAAGGCCACGGGGGTGGCCGGCCAGTCCGCCGCAGCGGCGATGCGCCGCCGGCCCTGACCCAGCAGCTCGACCGCGCGGATCACGCCGGCATGGGTGATCCAGAGTTCGGGCCGGCGGGCTCGATGCCACTCCTCCCACGCGGCGCCAATGCGGTCGAGGAAGCGATGCACGCTCTCGCCATGCAGGCCCGGAGGCGTCTCACCGAAGTCCCGGGTCCACGCCTCCATCGCCTCTCGGCCGATGTCGGACCACGGCCGACCCTCCCAGGCGCCGAAGTCCATCTCGGCCAGGCGCGGATCGGTGCTCGGCGCGAGGTCCGGGCGCAGCGTGTGAAGCGCACGCGCCAGGTCCTGGCAGCGCCGGGCGGGCGAGCAGCGCACGGCCACGTCACCTGGCAACAGCCGCGCCGCCTCCGCCGCGGCCTCCTGCGTGGCCACCGGATCGGCCTCGACCTCGGTGATGCCGTAGCACAGGCCCGGCGCGACCCGCACACGCGCATGCCGCATCAGCCAAAGCGGGGGCGTCATGGCATCGGGACCGCTCACCAGGGCCGCCATGCCAGCGCGAAGTAGATCGCCAGCTCGCCCAGCTGCTGCGTAGCCCCCAGGCCGTCACCCGTGAAGCCGCCGAGCCGGCGCCGCAGCAGGCGGAACATCCACGCCGCCGCGGCTGCGCCCAGCAGCAGCGCTGCGAGCCCGTGCAACAGGCCTTGGGCAGCCAGCAGCAACAGCGCGGCAGGCACGGACCAGGCCAGGCCCACCATCAGCGCCCCGGCCGGCAAGGCATCGGCCAGCGGCATGGACTTGGAGGTCGCGCTGTCTCCCACATGCGGCAGCGCGCGGATGATGAACAGCGGCGCCAGCCGCGACAGCACATGCGCCGCCAGCAGCGAGGCCACGGCAGCCGCCGCGCCCTGCTCTGCCAGCGTGGCCAGCAGGGCCGCCTTGAGTCCCAGCGCCAGCACCAGCGCCAGCGCGCCGAAGCTGCCGATGCGCGAGTCCTTCATGATCTCCAGCGCGCGCTCGCGCTGCGACGAACCGCCCAGCCCATCGGCCGTATCGGCCAGCCCATCCTCATGAAAGCCGCCGGTCGCCCAGACCGTCACGGCCGTGGCCAGCACGGCGGCAGCCAGCGCGCCCATCGGGCCCCGCAGGCCGGCGAGCCCCAGCGCGAACACCACGGCCGCGATCAGCCCGACCACCCAGCCGACGCCGGGGAAGTGCGCAGCGCTCGCCCGCAGCATCTGCGAGCTGTAGCCCACCCACGCGGCCAGCCGCCCCGTGACCGGGATGCGCGTGAAGAACTGCAGCGCCAGCAGGAAGTGCCGCACGCCGTTCATGCGGGCCTCATTCCGACTGGCGCGAAACGCCGGCCGATTCGAAGCTGGCCATCTCGCCCAGGATGCGGCAGGCCGATTCGAGCAGCGGCCAGGCCAGCGCGGCGCCCGATCCTTCGCCCAGGCGCAGGCCCAGGTCCAGCAAGGGCTGCAGGCCCAGCGCCTGCAGCAGGCGCGCATGTCCTGGCTCGGCCGAGCCGTGGGCCGCGACGCAGCGCTGCACCACCTGCGGCCGCAGGCCCTGCGCCACCAGCACGGCAGCGCTGGCGATGAAGCCGTCGACCACGATCACCCGCCGCTCCTCGGCCGCCTGCAGCACGGCGCCCACCAATGTGGCGATCTCGAAGCCGCCGAAGGCGCACAGCACGGCCAGCGGGCCTTGCGCATCCGCATGCAGCGCCAGCACCTGGCGCAGCACGGTGCGCTTGCGGGCCAGCCCTGCCGCATCGAGGCCGGTGCCCGGGCCGGTGCAGGCGTCGATGTCGGCGCCCGTCAGCCGCGCCAGCAGCAGCGCGGCGGCCGAGCTGTTGCCGATGCCCATCTCCCCGAGCAGCAGCGCATTGCCGGGCAGGCCGCGCACCACCTCTCGGCCGTTGGCGAGGGCCTGCGCGCATTGCTGCGGGGTCATGGCCGGGCCTTGGGAGACATCGGCCGTGCCGGCACCGAGACGGCGCGACAGCAGGCCGGTCGCCGCGTCGAAGGGCTGGCGCACGCCGCAGTCCACCACGGTGAGCGCCAGCCCGTGCTGACGGGCGAGCACGCTGACGGCCGCGCCGCCGGCCAGGAAGTTGTGGACCATCTGCCAGGTCACGTCGGCCGGATAGGCCGACACGCCCTGCTGCGCGAGGCCATGGTCGGCGGCGCAGACCAGCACCTGGGGCTGCTGCAGCGCGGGCGCGGTGCTGCCCAGGATCAGCCCCAGGCGCAGCGCCAGGGCCTCCAGCCGACCGAGCGCGCCCAGGGGCTTGGTCTTGTTGTCGATGGCCGCCTGAAGGCGTTCTGCCAGGGCAGCGTCGTGCAGGTCGGCGACGGGGGGCAGGTCGAGGTCCTGCAGCAAGGAGTCTGATGGGAAGGTCATGTCGGTTTCAATGGCGCCGACCAGCGTGGGCGTCTGTCAGTCAGTGTGAGGCAGGGCGCTGTGCGTGGCCAAAAGGTCTGCCCCGCAGGCTCAGGGCTCGATCAACCCGGCCAGCACGCCGGGCGCGAAGTGTCGGTCGATGTAGTCGGCCAAGCCGTCGAAGGTGGCATCGAGCGTGGGCACCTGCGCGCCGAACAGCGCGCGCACCACGTCCGGGTCCTCGAACAGGCCGTGCAGATAGAGGCCCAGCACATTGCCCGCGGTGTTCTGCCAGCCGAGCCCGTCCGGCAGAACGGCCCGGCCCTGGGCCGCCAGTTGCGGATGCACGCCGGTCTGGCCGTGGTGGATCTCGTAGCCTGACAGCGGTACCTGCGCCAGCGCGGACCACGGACCGCTCACGGCCTCGAAGCGGGTGCGGCGCAGGCGCACGGTCTTCTCGCGCGCGAACACCGTGACCAGCGGCAGCAGGCCCAGGCCGGGCCCATTGCCGTCGATGCCATGCGGATCGACCAGGGCCTCGCCCAGCATCTGCAGGCCGCCGCAGATGCCCAGCACCCGGCCGCCCGCCGCGGCATGCGCGGCGATGGCGCGGTCCAGGCCCTGCGCGCGCAGCCAGGCCAGGTCGCTGGCGGTGGCCTTGGAGCCGGGCAGCACGATCCAGTCGGCGCCGGCCAGCGCCTCGGGCGTTCGGGCCCAGACGAGCCGCAGGCCCGGCACCTTCTTGAGCGGCTGGAATTCGTCGAGGTTGCTGATGCGCGGATAGGCGACCACGGCGACCGTGAGACCGCCGGGTGCACGGTCGCCGCTCGGCCGGTCGTCGAACACGCCGTCTTCCTCCGGCAGGCCGTGCTGCCACCACATGGGCAGCGTGGCGACGGTGGGCACGCCGGTCAGGCCCTGCAACTGCTCGGGCCCGGGCGCCAGCAGCGATGCGTCGCCGCGGAAGCGGTTGAGCACGAAGCCCGCCAGACGTGCGCGGTCGGCTTCGGGCATCAATGCCCAGGTCCCGTAGAGATGGGCGAAGGCGCCGCCACGGTCGATGTCGGTGACCAGCAGGCAGCGCGCATCGGCATGGCGGGCCATGCGCAGGTTGACGATGTCGCTGGCCATCAGGTTGATCTCGGCGGGGGAGCCGGCGCCTTCGAGCACCACCACGTCGTGGTCGGCGGCCAGGCTGTCGAAGGCTTCGGCGATGCGGGGCCACACGGCGGCGCTGCGTTCGCGCCAGGGCGTACGGGTCAGCGCGTCGTGCACCTCGCCCATCAGGATCACCTGGCTGGCGGTATCGCGCTCGGGCTTGAGCAGCAGCGGGTTCATGCGCACGTCGGGCACTGCACGCGCGGCCAGGGCCTGAAAGTACTGGGCACTGCCGATCTCGCCGCCCAGGTCCGCGTCATGGGGGGCCGGCACCACGCGGGCGTTGTTGCTCATGTTCTGCGCCTTGAAGGGCGCCACCCGCAGGCCCTGCCGCGCATACCAGCGGCACAACGCCGTCGCCAGCCAGCTCTTTCCGGCACCGCTGGTGGTGCCGAGGACCATCACGCAACGGGCGGCCATCAGCGGGGCGCGCCGTTCGAAGGGAAGGTTCGGGAATGTAGTCGGTGGCAGGCGCAGGGCATCGAAAAATCATAGCTGCAGGCTGTTGTGCCACGACGGGCCCCCAACTGTTCCGGTCCGCGGCCTGCGGCGCATGGCATGCTCCGCCGCATGACCGACCTGACCCTCCCCACCTACGACGACGTGGCCGCTGCGGCCGCGCGGCTCGACGGCCATGCCCACCGCACGCCCGTGATGCGCTCGCGCACGGCCGACGAGGAATTCGGCGCCGAGGTCTTCTTCAAGTGCGAGAACCTGCAACGCATGGGCGCCTTCAAGTTCCGCGGCGCATTCAATGCTTTGGCCAAGCTGGACGCGGCGCAGCGCCGCGCAGGCGTGGCCGCCTTCTCCTCGGGCAACCATGCGCAGGCGGTGGCGCTGGCCGCGCGCGAGCTGGGCATGCCGGCCGCCATCCTGATGCCGGAGGACGCCCCGGCCGCCAAGATCGCCGCCACCCGCGGCTACGGCGGCGAGGTCATCACCTACGACCGCTACACGCAGGACCGCGAGCAGCTCGCCCGCAGCCTGTCCGAGGAGCGCGGCATGACGCTGATCCCGCCCTACGACCACCCGGACGTGCTGGCGGGCCAGGGCACGGCGGTCAAGGAGCTGATCGAGGACACGGGCCCGCTCGACGCGCTCTTCGTCTGCCTGGGCGGCGGCGGGCTGCTGTCGGGCTCGGCGCTCGCGGCGCGGGCGCTGTCGCCGCAGTGCAAGGTGTATGGCGTGGAGCCCGAGGCCGGCAACGACGGCCAGCAGTCCCTGCGCGCCGGCCGCATCGTGCACATCGACACGCCGCGCACCATCGCCGACGGCGCGCAGACGCAGCACCTGGGCGCCTACACCTTCGCCATCATCCGCCGCGACGTCCAGGACATCCTCACCGCCACCGATGCGCAGCTGATCGAGGCCATGCGCTTCTTCTTCACGCGCATGAAGCTGGTGGTCGAGCCCACCGGCTGCCTGGCCTTCGCCGCGGCGCGCGCCATGAAGGCGTCGCTGCGCGGCCAGCGCGTGGGCGTCATCCTGAGCGGCGGCAATGTGGACATGGCGCGCTTCTGCGCGCTGATCGCGGAGCCGGCCGCCGCGCGCTGAGCGGGTCGACCGGCGGGGGCCGGCGGCCCCTGGTCATTCAATTCAGGCGACGGCGGCTTCGCGCGGAAAGCGCTCGATCATCTGTCGCCCCAGGGGCGTGATGCCAGAGACGGTGGCGGGCGGCTGGTGATGGCCTGTGAGGGTGCGCACGGGACGAGGAATCACGGCCTGCACATGGCCGGCCAGGGCCAGCATGCGTACGGCGTCGACGTCGGCGCCGCCCGTCAGCGACACAGGCAGTTGCGTGGCGGCAAGGCGGTGGAGAAGGGACAGCGTCATGGGCCGAAATGTTCGGCCGAACCAAAGGTTGCCGCTATGCAACAAATTCACACAAAGTGAATTTTTGATTTCTCAGAGCAGCGCGCGGAGTTCTCGCGCGGCCTCGGTCAGCAGGGGCAGCATGGTCCGTTCCAGCGCCTGCGGCGACTGTGGCGCACCCGACAGCACGAGGTTGAGGGCGGCGACCGTACGACCCTGCATGTCGCGCAACGGTACGGCCAGGGCCTGGACACCGAGCTCGTGCTCTTCGCTGGCCAGGGCGTAGTCGTCCTTCCGGATCTGTGCCAGCCGGCGCCGCAGTTCCGCGGCGCGGGTCAGGGTGTGCGGCGTCAGTCGCGCCAGGTTGCGCCCCTTGAGCCAGGTGGTGAGCGCGGGCGACGGCAAGGCTGCCAGCAGCAACTGGCCGGTCGACGTGGCATGCGCCGGCAGCCGGGCGCCCAAATGCAGGCCATAGGCCAGCACGCGCGACGGTGCGCCGTAGCTGCCGCTGCGCGCGACGATGACCACCTCCTCGCCGTCCAGCACGACGGCCGAAAAGGATTCGCCGGTCTGCGCCGACAGCCGGTTGAGCGTGGGCTGCAGCGCACGCGGCAGCCGCGACGAGGCCAGGTAGCTGCCAGAAAAACGCAGCACCCGCGGCGCCATCCAGAAATAGCTGCCGTCGGTTTCCAGATAGCCCAGGTGCGCCAGGGTCAGCAGATGGCGCCGCGCCGCTGCCCGCGTCAGCCCGGCGCGCTGGGCCGCCAGCGTCGCGTTGAGGCGCTGGCGCTCGGTGTCGAAGCTCTCCAGCACCGCCAGGCCCTTGGCCAAGCCCTCGATGAAATCCGCCCTGGCGATGGTCATGAATCGGCTCCGTGCATCCGCAATGATGCGCGATCATCGCGCAACACGACGAATGATCGCGCCGGACGACCTTGCCGGGGCCCGCAAGGGGGCCGACTTTTCCTACGCTTGCAGCCATTCCTTCTTGCCCTCGAATCAGGAGACTTTCCGCATGCGTACCCAAGTCGCCATCATCGGTGCCGGCCCCGCCGGCCTGCTGCTCGGCCAACTGCTCCACGTGGCCGGCATCGACAACGTGATCGTCGAACGCCAGACCGGCGACTACGTGCTCGGCCGCATCCGCGCCGGCGTGCTGGAACAGGTCACGATGGACCTGCTCAAGAAGGCCGGAGTCGACGCCCGCGCCCATGCCGAAGGGCTGCCGCACCACGGCATCGAGCTGCTGTTCCAGGGCCAGCGGCACCGCATCGACATGCATGCCCACACGAACGGCCGGCAGGTCATGGTCTACGGCCAGACCGAGGTCACGCGCGACCTGATGGAGGCGCGCGCCGCCGCGGGCCTGACCACCGTCTACGGTGCCGCCAACGTCAGCCTGCACGACTTCGACGGCGAACGTCCACGCGTTCGCTACGAGAAGGACGGCGCCACGCACGAAATCGAGTGCGACTTCATCGCAGGCTGCGACGGCTACCACGGCGTCAGTCGCGCCAGCGTGCCGGCCGGCGCGGTCAAGCTCTATGAGAAGGTCTATCCCTTCGGCTGGCTGGGCATGCTGGCGGACGTGCCGCCAGTGTCCGATGAACTCATCTACTGCAACACGCCGCGCGGCTTCGCCCTGTGCAGCATGCGCAGCCGCACCCGCAGCCGCTACTACGTGCAGGTGCCGGTGGAGGAAAAGGTCGAGAACTGGAGCGACGACGCGTTCTGGAACGAACTGCGCCTGCGCCTGGACCCCGAGGGCCGCGAGCGCCTTGTGACCGGCCCCGCGCTGGAGAAGAGCATCGCCCCGCTGCGCAGCTTCGTGGCCGAGCCGATGCGCTTCGGCCGGCTCTTCCTGGCCGGCGACGCGGCGCACATCGTGCCGCCCACCGGCGCCAAGGGCCTGAACCTCGCGGCCTCGGATGTGGGCTACCTGTACCAGGCGCTCGAGCGCTACTACGGCGAGCGCAGCAGCAGCGCCTTGGACCGCTATTCGGACCTGTGCCTGCGCCGCATCTGGAAGGCCGAGCGCTTCTCGTGGTGGTTCACCTCGCTGATGCATCGCTTCCCGGACACGGGCGATTTCGGGCAGAAGATCCAGGAGGCCGAGCTGGACTATCTGGTGCACTCGCCGGCCGCCTCGACCTCGCTGTCCGAGAACTACGTCGGGCTGCCGCTGGAATCGTTCTGAGTCTTCGGCACTGCGGCTGCCGGCCGCCTGCCCTACGAAGGCGGGGCGACACCCTGCGCGAATGGCGGACGGTGATCGGCGGCCCGCCTTGAGGCCGCCGCTGCACAGGGATGGACGCTCACAGGTCGACGTCCAGCGTGTGCGGCATATGGGTCCGTTCTTCCAGCCCGCGCAGCTGGAAGTCCAGCGACACCCGCCAGCGCCTGCCATCCGACTGCCGTTGGAGCACGGACAGCCAGCCCTCACCGTCCCAGGCACCCAGCCCCGTCACCCTCACCTGCAGCCCCTCGCCGATCGGCAACCGCTCGTCCGCCATCACGGTCTGCGCGAGCGAATTGGCGAAGCGCATGGGTGCGTGAAGCGGCGGCGCGACGATGGCCAAGCCGCGCAGCGCGGGGCCGATCTCGAGCCGGGCCACAGCGCTGCAGTGATAGTCGCTGGACAGCAGGACCACGTTCTGGATCCGGTGGCGCACCAGCAGATCGAAGAATCGCTGCCGGTCGCTGGGCGACATCTGCCAGCTGTCCGATTGGCGGGGCGAAGGACGACCTGCGGATTCGCGCAGGCCCGGCGCGATCACCGAGCCGGACATCACCCACTTGGGCGCATCGCCCCGCTCGCGCTGCTGCGCGCAGAGCCACTTCTCGAGCAGTGACCAGGCGGTGGTCGACAGGATGGCCCGCGTGCCCAGGCGGCGCGCCGTGCGGGTATCGAGCAGGAAGGCCGACACGCCGCCGCACCGGAAGGCCCCATGGTGCTGCAGGTCGTCCGTGGCCCCGAGCTCGCCCAGGAAGGGATCGGGTCCATGCGCGCGCTGGAAGGCGCGGTACGCCGTGCGCGCCGTGCTGGCACGCCACAGACCGTTGCGGCCAAGATCCAGCTGCTCACGCGTCCAGTTGTCCACGATCTCATGGTCGTCCAGCACCATGTAGAGCGGCAGACGTTCGGCCAGCGCACGAAAGCCGGGAGAGCCCAGGGCGTCGCGGTAGCGCGGCAGGATGCGCTCCAGCTCGGAAGCCGTGTCGAACAGGCCGGCCCGCGCATCGGCATAGACCTGGTCGCCCAGCATGGCCATGAAGCGAGCCTCTCCCGACGCGGCATGTGCGGCCGTCAGGGCCGCAAGGCTGCCGTCCGAACGCGCGGTCTCGAAACCCGAGATGCCCGGATGCCGGCAGGCCGCGGCATAGAAGGTGGTGTCGATGTCGTCAGGACGGCGCAGGGCGTCGGCCACCTGCACCCGGGCCTGCGCCAACGTGGCGAGCTCGCGGGCCACACGCGACAGCGTCGCGGGATCGGCGCTGCGTGCGGCGCTGGAGCGCCGTGTGAGCTCCGCCGACAGGCGGTCGATCAACGCCTCCACGAAGTCCTGGTCCAAGACCGCGCCCTGTCCGCTCACCGGTCCGATCAGGTGGTCCTTGCCGAACGGGCTGTCGTCGGCGTCGGCGCCTTCCGGCGGGAGCGCCACGCGGGCCACTCTGGGCATCAGGCGGCGAGGCGTCTTCGCCGACGGCGGGTCGACGTCGCCGGGCGCAGGGCGCGCCATGCCGACGGGGCCGCGGTCCACGGTCGCGCCCTGCGCCGGCTCGACCACGCCGGCGCCCTGGCTGGTGATGGCTTCGAAGTCGAGCCGGGCCTGGGCGAGCTCACGCGCCTCCAGGTCCCACCGCCTGCCTGCATCCGCCAGCGCATCGGCCGCCGGCGCCGCCTGCCCAAGCAGCATTCCGGCGCCAGCTGCTGCGCCACCGTCGAAGGTGTAGAGCCCGAAGACGTCGATGTGCGCCTCGGTCACATCCACGGGCAGCACCACGTCGGCCACCAGGATGCTGAGCGGGTAGGCCGTGCCCGGCGGCGCGTCGGCACCCGGCTGCGTGCGCAGGACCACGGTGCGCGTGGGCCAGGCCTGGTCCAGGCGCCAGGGTTTCCCATCGCGCATTCCTTGTGCCGTGGTCAGGCCGCCCACCAGCAGTCCGCTGTAGCGGCGGCCGAACTCCGCCCAGACGCGGACCACGGTGCCCCCGTCTTCATCCGGCCGCACCCAGCCCATCAGCGGGCCGGTGGCGGGCAGTCGGGCTTCGACATGGCGTCGCACCGGGGGCTGAGCGAGGGGCCGGTCCCAGGCGTCGGCCAGGAAACGCGCGATGCGGGGAAAGACCTCCTGCGCCGCCGCGCGGCCGATCGTGCAGTCGAAATGCGCGAAGCCGGGAAGCCGATGCGCTGTGACGCGGGGCATGGTCGTGGCGGACGGGTCCACGGGCCCCTCCTCTCCGAAGACGCGGCGCAGCTGGTCCGCGCTGCGTGCCAGCGAGCCGATGTCGAAGAGCTGGTTGTCGCTGCCATGCATCAGCATGATCGGCATGTCGAGGTACTGGCGCACCTTGTCGTCGGAGAGGTAGTCGCGGCCATCGTTGTCCACCAGCCGCTCATGTTCCACGCACTTGGCGCCATGCAGGAAGACGCCGAGATTGGTCCGCCCGAAGTACATGTCCAGCCGCGCGTGGTAGGTCTCGCCCAATCGCCCGTGATCGAACAGCGGACTGAGCAGTCCGGACATGCGCTTGCAGGTGGTGGTGTCGGGCTGGTGCAGGCGGAGGTCCGATTCATGCGGACAGGCCTGCGTCTTGTGCGGACAGCGCGCCCCGTGGGGGCAACCCGCGTCCTGGTGCGGGCAGGCCTCGCCGCGAGGCACGCAGGGCAGGTCGGGATGGGGCATGGTGGCGAACACACGGTCGAGCAGGCCATGCAGAACGTCCGGCGTGCCCACGCCCGCCGCGAACTCCAGGTACTCGCGCCCCAGCACGTTGTTCATGAAAGCGCCCAGCTGCAGGCGCTGCTGCGCAGAGTTGGAGCCGATGACGTAGGGCTGGAACTGCGAGAAGACCACGCCGGCCAGACGATGGATCTTGTCCTCGCCCCCGTCCGGATGCGCGATGGCGAGGTGACCGCCCGCCAGCGACATGGCAAGCGACGCCGCGCCCACGCAGTGGCTGAAGGCGTGGATGCGCACGAGCTCGGGCGGCATGCCCAGTTGCTCGCCCAGCTCTTCGCAGATGCGCGCCACGGCCGCCGGGATGTCGAAGGCGGCGATGTCGTCCATGGTCGCGAAGCGGGCGGAGGCTTCGAGCAGCGGGCTCACCCGGTACTCGAGCAGCCAGAGGTCCCAGCCCTCGTCATAGAGACGCGCGGCGAGGCTGTCGCTGTGCATCAGAGGCTCGACGAAGGGCAAGGTGGACTGCGCGAAGCCATTCATCATCAGCAGCGCACGCACGCGCCGGGCACCCTGGGCATCGCGTGGCTGGACGTGCAGGTCGTCCTGCCGGTAGCGCACGAGCGCCAGTTCCACGGGCGAGGCGGCCGGATCGTCCAGACGCGCCCGCACCTGCAGGCGGATCGGCGGGCACGGCGCCTTGTCGGGGTGGGCGCGCCGGTGCAAAGGCGGAAAGCCCAGGTGCTCCCAGCCCTCGGGAAAGCGCAGCCAGACCCGCTCGTCCCTGGCGCGCCGGTACGCCGGCGGATCCTTGCCCTCGTCCTGCAGTTTCGGGACGGTGCGCTCGGCATAGTCAGGCGCCCGGAAGTCCAGAAAGCGCGTGCGCAGCAGGCCGCGCGCCAGCAGCAGCGGATAGCCCAGCGCCGCCATGGTCGCCGTCAGGCTGTCGCGGCCCGCATGCAGCTGCGGCAGCAGGTTGCGGGCGATGTCGGGCAGGTCCATGCGCAAGCGGCCCTGCAGGAGGACGCGGCCCGCGCCATCCGGCGCATCGGTGAGCGAAACCGGCAGTTCGCCCAGCTGGCTCCAGATGCTGAGCCGCTCCACCGCCGGCCAGCCGCCGTGCTTCACCCGCTCAGCCAGCCAGTGCCGCAGGGCCTCGCCCGAGGCCGCACCGTCGATGACCTTGGTGCCCTGGAGGTACAGCGGCTGGTCGGGCGCCTCCTGCATGCGCAGCACCAGCCGGTAGTCGAAGACGCGCACCTCGGCCGCCTGCCACAACATCGTCAGCGTGCTGCGCAGCAGCTTGGCCGTCCGCCACAGCCTCGAGGGGCGCCACCCGCCGCTCTGCCCAGGCGTCCTGCCCCGGTCTGGCCACCAGCGGTTGATCGTGTAGGTCAGGCCCAACCGCACGAAGCGGCCGGCATGCACGGGCCAGGGCTCGGCTCGACGCGCATAGAGGTCCGCATGGCCCTGCTCCACCCACAAGGTGCGCTCGGCCCGTCCTTCGAGCTTGAGGCGCAGGCGCGCCGCCTCGTAGGTCTTGGGCTTCGTCGTCCACGATGGCTGCACCGGCGCACGGTGGCGGGGATCGGCGAGAAACGCGGCCCAGTCCGCCACCTCCATCTTCACGAAGAGCGATGCGGCATGCTCTGACGCGGCCATGCCCGATGGCAGGGGCCCGCACAGCTGCAGCGCCGTATCCACCGCCACCGGACCCCGCAGCACCTCGCGCAGCGATGCGCCGGCCGGCACGGCGCCCGCAGTGCTCGTCGGTCGGGGCGCAGGGTCCAGGGGCGGCGGAAGCGGCCGGCGGGTGGCGGTGGACGGCACCGGCGCGCGGGCGCCTCCCGCGGCCTGCTCCCGCGCGATGAGCTCGGCGCAGCTTCTCTCGGCCAGGGCCGTGATCGTGAGCATCGGATTGACGCCCAGCGAGGTGGGAATCACCGAGCCGTCCATGACGTACAGGCCCTCGTGGACGTCGGTGCCGCCCGCACCGCGGAAGACCTGGCCGACATGGTTGCACACACCCTGCGTCGCATCGTCGGCCATCGCGCATCCACCCAGCGGATGGACCGTGGCCAGCACCTGGCCCATGTCGGGGCCGCTCATCAGGCTGCTCAGGGTGTCGGGGAGGATGCCACTGCCGGGGTTGCGCAGGTAGCGTCCATGGCGGCCGCCCGTGCCCGCCTGCACGCGCGCCCGGTGCAGCGGCGGCGCCTCCGCCTGCTCCGGTCGGGGCCAGAGCCAGCGCACCCGGTCGCCCTGCGCATCGAGTTCGATCCGCGCGGGACTGTCGTCGTGCCCCATGCCGAGCAGGGTGAGCGAATGAGTGCGCACCTGCGGTTGCGGTGCGAGATCGTCCGAGCCGTCGGCTGGTGGCGCCGCCGGGTCGTCCAGTCGGGCCACGGTGGTCAGGGTCTGGATCAGTTCCTGGAACACCGGACCCAGCAGGCCGGGTACGCCGCCGTCCTGCACCAGCGTGGAACGACGCGCGTCCCCGCCGTCGCGAAAGCGGATCATGGCCGAGATGGTCGGCCCCGTCGGCTCGTCGTTCGGCCCGGCGGATGTCTCGCCCAGGGCGTTGGCGGGCGCCTCCAGCTCCGCGATGCAGGCGACGTCGTCGCCATTGCCGGAGACGCGCTCGCCCAGGCGCTCGCTGGTGGAAAGGCCATGCCAGCGAAGTCCGTCGGCATCGGTCTGCGCCACGCGGGAGCGCAGCAGGATCTCGGTGCTGCCGAAGGTGCCTGCGGCCAGCACCACATGGCGCGCCCGCAGGACATGGACCCACTGCGTGGGCATGGCGGCCGCGACATCCGCGCGCAGGCCCTCGTACAGCGCGCGCTCGGCCGTGCGCACGATCCGCAGCGCCCACGGGAAGCGATGCCCGTCGTCCCGATGGACGCTCAGCACCGTCGCGCCGGTGAAGAGGCGCGCACCAGCCCGACGCGCCGCCGGCAGGTAGGTCTTGGTCAGGCTGAGCTTGGCGTCCTCGTTGCACCCGCTGACGCAGTTGCCGCAGCCGATGCAGGCCGAACGTGGCCCCAGCGCGCCGCCGTCCGCGTCCAGTTGCCACGGGTGCAGGCACACGGCCACTGGCACTTCCTCGAACACCGCCCCCACCGTCGCCGTGTCCGGCGTAGGCATCCGGCTCGGCAGTCGTTCGTGCAGGGCCTGCAAGGACTGGTACTTGCGCGTGGACCGCATGTCGAAGACCCGCATCGGGTCGGCCGGATCCGACAGCTCCAGCATGCGGCGGGCCTCGTCGAACCAGGGGCCAAGGTTGGTGCGACGGATCGCGGTCGGCCAGGGCTCGGCCTGGAACACCTCGGCATCGGGCTGCAAGCCCACACCCGCGTTGATGAGGCTGCCTCCCCCCAGGCCATTGCCCACCAGGGCTGCAGCGCCCTGCCCCACCCGGAAGTCGAAGAGGGCCTCTTCGTAGCCCGCACTCTGCACCCCTGCCGGCCCTTGCCACTGGGCTCGCACATGCTTGCCCACGTCGCCCAGGTCGCTCGGAAACTCGCCCGCGACGTACTCCTGGCCGCGCTCGAGCATGCAGACCTTCAGGCCGGCATCGGCCATTCGCAGGGCGGCGACCGAGCCGCCGTAGCCCGAGCCCACCACCACGACATCGGAACACCGCTGGTCATCGGGCGCTTGGAGCAGCGCCTCCAGGTTGTCGGAAAGCCACTGCATCGATCGCCCTTTCGTTCGTCAGTCGTCCATGGCGCGGAACAGTCCCAGCACCGCACGCAGTTCTTCAGGATCCACCGGTTTCTCGAGCACCGGCAGACCCTCGTCCGCCAGCCGTTGGCGGATGGCGGGATCGGACTCGCCGGTGACGATCACACAGCCCATCTCCGGCTGCTCGGCCCGCAGGGCCTCCAGCGCGGCCAACCCGTTCTCCGTCGGGCTCAGGCGGTAATCGGTCAAGGCGACGTGCGGCGCGCCCAGGCGCTGCACCGCCCCGGCCACCTCGCTGCCCGAGCGGCAGGTCGCCACAACGCAGCCCCACTGCTCCAGCAGGGCCCGGGTGGCGTCGAGCACGGCCGCCTCGTCGTCAAGGATGAGCACTCGCAGGCCGTGAAGGTCGGGCAGCGCTACCTCGGGCTCGACCGCCTGCTCGTCGGAGGGCTGTGCCATCGGCAGCACCAGCATGACCCGCGTGCCGGTCCGGCGGACCGGGTCGACGAACTCCATCCGCAATTCCGCATGGAGCAGCCGGGCCAGCCGCTGCACGATCGACAGGCCCAGGCCCATGCCGGCGGATGTCACGTCCCGGCTGCGGTAGAACTCGTCGAACACGCGTTCGCGCTCTTCGACCGGAATGCCCGGACCGGTGTCCGAGACCTCGAGCATCACCTGGCCGGATGGCGTGGAAAGCGCCAGGCAGACACCGCCATCGCCGCCGTGCTTGAGCGCGTTGTCCAGAAGGTTGCGCAGCACGCGTTCGAGCAGCGCGAGGTCGGTGCGCACGTGGGCCGTCTCGGCGCGGCACTCCCAGCGCCGGCCACCTTCGAGGCAGAGTGCGCGGTATTCAATGTCCAGGCGGGCCACGAGCGGCGCAATCGGGACGTAGCGCAGATCGGGGCGCAGCGTGCCGCTGTCCATGCGGGACAGATCGAGGATCGCCGAAAAGAGCTGCTGCAGGCCTTCGAGCGCGGTCGACAGGGCCTCCCGCGCCCGGTGGATGTCTTCGGCGCTGGTGGCACGCGCCAGCACGCCGCCCAGCAGCCCGATGGCATGTAGCGGCTGGCGCAGGTCATGGCTGGCGGTCATGATGAAGCGTGTCTTGGCCGCATTCGCGGCCGACAGCTGCTTGACCAGTTGCGCGTTCTCCGCGCGGATGGCGATGCCTTCGGCGACCCGGCGCGAGAAGCCATGGCCGAATGCACTCAGCACAAGCCAGTACATGAGCAGGCCGCCCATGATCGCCGGCGACAACGAGGTCGTGAAATCGCGCGCCCATCCCAGTGCGACCCCGCCCAGCATGACACCCAGGTAGCTCGTGTAGAGCCGCGGCACGATGCCCAGGGACGACATTCCCGCCGCGCCCCAGCAGCAGAAGAACAGCGTCACCAGCAGCCCGACTTCCGTCTCCATGTGGGGCAGTCCGGCCGCGGGCAGGCTGGCCAGGACAGCGGACAGCACGAGCGACGACACCCAGAGGACACGGCGCGCCTGCGGCGCCGGGCGCCCTTGCGCCAGCAAGTCCGTCGGTCGCGCGATCAGGCGGTTGCGCAGCAACAGCGTGCCCGCCGCGGACACGCCCCAGGCCGCCACGCCCCATGCGCCCACATCGTGCCAGGTCACGGCGACCAGGATGAGCACGCCCACCAGGGCCAGCTTGGCCGCAGCTGCAGCCTGGGCCAGGGCAAAACCGATCAGTTCGCGTTCGTAGGACTCAGCATCCAAGCGTGATGCCCCGTCGATGCGCCTCGACCACCGCCTGCGCGCGCGAACTCACATTGAGGGCTCTGAAGACGGCCACGGTGTGGCTCTTGACCGTGCCTTCGGACAAGCCGAGCGTACGCGCGACCTGCTTGGCCGACATGCCATGCAACAGGCAGTTCAGCACATCACGTTGCCGGGCGGAAAGCGCCAGCCCGTCGTCGGGCACGGTGCGACCGCGGCCACCGGCCTTGGCCGTGATGCTCTCGGGCAAGGCGAGCCGGCGGCCGCACACGTCCTTGAGCGCCTGGAACAGCACCGTCTCGCTTGCCGACTTGAAGAGGTAGCTGGAAGCACCGGCCTGCAGGGCCGCATCGACGCTCTGGGGGCTTTCGTCGGCCGAGAGCACGAGCACGGCCAGTTCGGGGCGCAGCTGCTTCACTTCCGACAGCACGTTGAGGCCGGACATGCCGGGCAGTTGCAGGTCGAGCACCAGCAGGTCGAAGTCACGACGACCCCGCAGCACCTCGACAAGATCCCGGGCGTTGCCGGTTTCGGTGACGTCGCTCGTGGCATCGACCTGTCGGGCGAGCAGCCGCAGTGCCGTCCGGATGGGCGGATGGTCGTCACAGATCAGCAGGCGAAACACGCAAGCTCCTGGAAAGGCGGATTCGCCTCGAAACTTCTTCTCGACGCCGACGAAGTCTGGGTCGGCGCCCTCGATGGCTCGGTAAAAACCGGCCGGCCGGAAGTGTGCCGCAATCTCGGTTGAGCACGTAGCCTTTTTGGGTGACATGGCCCGAGGAGGGGGGCGCACGTCCGAGCGGGCGCTTCGACAGCTTCCAGGTCCAGGGCCGCGGGTGCGCCAAGGGATTGCCCCAGAATCGGCCTGTGGCCCGATCTCCTCGAAAACTGCCCTGGCTCGCTGAAGGCGAGCCCTTGCCGCCGGCCGAAACCGCCTGGGGCCCGAGCGACCCCGTCCCCGGCGTGGTGGCCGCCGGGGGCGCGCTCGACGTGCCCACGCTGCTCGATGCGTACAGCCACGGAATCTTTCCGTGGTTTGGCGACGACCAGCCCATCCTGTGGTGGAGCCCCGACCCTCGGATGGTGCTGCGACCGCAGGACTTCCGGCTGCACCGCTCGCTGCGAAAGACGCTGCAGGTGTTTCGCCAGCAGATGCCGCGGTGCGAAGTCCGCATCGATCACGCATTCAATGAGGTGATCGCCGCCTGCGCAGGTTCACCGCGGCCTGGGCAGTCGGGCACCTGGATCCTTCCGCAGATGCAGGAGGCCTACCGCGCGCTGCACCGCGCCGGCCATGCGCACAGCGTGGAGACCTGGATCGACAACGAGCTCGTCGGTGGCCTTTATTGCGTCGCGCTGGGCCGGTCGGTCTTCGGCGAATCGATGTTCGCGCGACGAACCGATGCTTCGAAGATCGCGCTGGCGGCGCTGGTGGCCTTCTGTCGCCATCATGGCGTGCAGGCCATCGACTGCCAGCAGAACACGGCCCACCTCGCCAGCCTGGGCGCAAGCGAATGGCCGAGGGCGCCATTCCTCGCCCACATCGGCGACGCGTGCAAGCAGCCAGCCATCCCGACGTGGCAATTCGACCCCATATACTGGAATGAACTCCTGCCGGCACCGCAATGACGCTCCTCAAGGATCTGCCGCTCCAGACGCTGCAGTTCTACGCGACTGCGCCCTACCCCTGCAGCTATCTGCCCGACCGTCAGGCGCGCTCCCAGGTGGCCACGCCCAGCCACCTCATCAACAGCGACGCTTATTCCGATCTGGTGTTGGGCGGCTTTCGCCGCAGCGGCATGTTCACCTACCGCCCCTACTGCGACGGATGTCGGGCCTGTATCCCACTGCGCATCCTGGCCGACAAGTTCACCCCCAGCCGTAGCCAACGCCGTGCGGTGCAGCGCCATCAGCACCTGCAGGCCCGGGTGCTGCGGCTGTGCTTCATGCCCGAGCACTACCAGCTCTACCTGCGCTACCAGAACGGCCGCCATGCAGGCGGCGGCATGGACCACGACAGCATCGACCAATACACCCAGTTCCTGCTGCAGAGCCGGGTCAACTCGAGGCTGGTCGAATTCCGCGAGCCGACCGAAGACGGCAGCCCGGGCGCGCTGAAGATGGTGTCGATCCTGGATGTGCTCAATGACGGCCTCTCGGCCGTCTACACCTTCTACGAGCCGGAAGACGGAACGGCCTTTGGCACCTACGGCGTGCTCTGGCAGATTGCCCAGGCCCGCGAACTGGGCCTGCCGCACGTCTACTTGGGCTACTGGATCGAGCACAGCGCCAAGATGGCCTACAAGGCCAAGTTTTCGCCCCACCAGATCCTGGTGGATGGCAACTGGCGCGACGTTTGATTTCACGCTGTAAAATGGCGGCCGTTTGGTTCAGCGCCGTCCCATGAGAAAGAACAACACCGACGTTCCTGCCACGCCCGTCATTCAGGTCATCGAGCGCATGTTTGCCTTGATCGACGTGCTGGCGTCTCGCGAGGACGCCATCTCGCTCAAGGAGATCAGCGAGAAAACGGGCCTGCACCCCTCCACCACCCACCGCATCCTCAACGATCTGGCGGTGGGTCGTTTCGTGGACAGGCCAGAGCCCGGCAGCTACCGGCTCGGCATGCGGTTGCTCGAACTGGGCAACCTGGTGAAAGGCCGGCTCAACGTCCGCGATGCAGCGCTCGGGCCGATGCGCGAACTGCACAAGCTCATCCAGCAGCCGGTCAACCTGAGCGTGCGCCAGGGCGACGAGATCATCTATGTCGAAAGAGCCTACAGCGAGCGCTCCGGCATGCAGGTGGTGCGCGCCATCGGCGGTCGGGCGCCTCTGCACCTCACGTCGACGGGTAAGCTGTTCCTGGCGGCGGACGAACAGCCGCGCGTGCGCAGCTACGCGACGCGCACGGGTCTGGCCGGACACACCCGCAACAGCATCACGCAGTTGCCGGTGCTCGAACGCGAGCTGGCCCGCGCCCGCCAGTACGGCATTGCACGCGACAACGAAGAGCTCGAGCTCGGGGTGCGTTGCATGGCCGCAGGCATCTACGACGACCAGGGCAAGCTCGTGGCCGGCCTGTCCATCTCTGCGCCGGCCGATCGGCTCGACGACGGCTGGTTGCCCAAGCTGCAGGCGACGGCAAACGAGATCTCGGGCGCGTTGGGCTATGCGGGTGCGACGCCACCGTCCGACGGCACCTCTTCGGCAGCACGCGCCGCCTGACCTTCCGCCACAGAGCGCTGTTCAAGCGACCGCGTCGCGGACGCAAAGCGTAAAGGGCCCCGAAGGGCCCTTTCGTCTGGTCGGCACGGGTGCCGCGCCGGCTTATCCCGAGATCTGGCTGCTGGCCGTGTGCACCGGCGCAAAGCGGTTCGTCTCGACCCACCGACGCACGCGCTCGGCATCGGCGATCCGGCTGAATTTGCCAGCCGAATCGAGGAACACCATGATCAGCTTGCGACCGGCGACACGCGCCTGCATCACGAGGCATTGACCCGCCTCGGAGATGTAACCCGTCTTCTGCAGACCGATGTCCCAGTCGGGGCTGCGCACCAGCCGGTTGGTGGTGTTGAACTGAAGCGTCCGGTTGCCGATCTCGACCTGGTACTCTGGCGAGGTCGTCAGGCTGCGCACCAGCGAATCCTGGGAGGCTACGGCGACCAGCAGAGCCAGATCCTGTGCCGTCGACTGGTTGCTGCTCGACAAGCCGGTCGGCTCGACGTAGCGGGTGTCCTTCATGCCGAGCATCCGCGCCTTGGCATTCATGACACTCACGAACGTGGCCAGGCCGCCGGGGTAGGTCCGACCAAGCGCATGGGCTGCACGGTTCTCGCTGGACATCAAAGCCAGGTGCAGCAATTCGCCGCGCGGCAGCGTGGTGCCAACGGCCAGACGGGAGCGGCTGAACTTCTCGGTGTCGACGTCGTCCTGGGTGATGGTGATCGGCTCGTCCATCGGCAGCTTGGCTTCGCTGATCAACAGGCCCGTCATGAGCTTGGTGATCGACGCGATGGGCAGCACGGCGTGGTCGTTCTTGCTCAGCAGCACTTCACGGGTGTCCTGATCCATCACCAGTGCCACGCTGGACTTGAGGTCCAGGGGGTCCTGCGAATGGTGCAGACCTGCAAGCTGCCCGAAGGACTGGCGAGGCGGCTCGGCGACGCGCACCACCGAGCGGCGCTGCACAGCGACCACCGTCTTGCCGCCGCTCTTTCGCACCGTGGCAATGACGTTGCGGCCGCCGCGCACGACGCGCTCTTCGGTGCGCGCCTTGGACGCCTTCGCAGGCTTGGCCGCCACTTTGCTGACCGCGGCCGGCTTCTTGGCTGCTGCCTGCTGCTTCTTGCCGTTGGCATGCGCGGCGGGCGTGAAAAAGGATGCTGCACAGAGCGCCACGGCCAGAAGGCGCAGGGCGGGCAGATACCGCTGTGAGGAAATTCGGGACAAAACAGGCTGCGCGGGGGCTTCGGCCATCAACTACTCCAGCGGCTTGGAAATCGACAAGGTGCCGCAGTCTATCGAATACAAAAAAGAGACGCAAATCAGTGACTTGCGCCTCCTTCTTCAAGCAAGCAGGAAAACGCCCGAAACTAGCCTTGCGCGGCCACGCGCTCAGTCTGGCTGTGCAGCTTGTTCAGGGCACTCAGATAGGCCTTGGCGGAGGCCACGACGATGTCGGGATCGGCGCCCACTCCGTTGACCACGCGCCCCGCATTCTGCAGCCGCACCGTCACTTCGCCCTGGCTTTCGGTCGAGCCGCTGATGGCATTGACCGAATACAGCACCATTTCGGCGCCGCTCTTCACATGCGACTCGATGGCCTTGAGCGAAGCATCAACCGGGCCATTGCCACCGGACTCGCCCACCACTTCCTTGCCATGGTCGACAAAGACGACGCGTGCATGAGGCTGCTCACCGGTCTCGCTGTGCTGGGAGAGCGAAACAAAGCTGAACTGCTCGTCAACGTTCGACTGCTGCTCCGCGCTGACAAGGGCCAGGATGTCTTCGTCGAAAATTTCGGCCTTGCGGTCCGCCAGTTCCTTGAAGCGCAGGAAAGCCGCGTTGAGGTCGGCTTCGCTGTCCATCGACACACCCAGATCCTGAAGACGCTGCTTGAAGGCATTGCGGCCACTGAGCTTGCCGAGCACGATCTTGTTGGCGGTCCAGCCCACGTCTTCGGCTCGCATGATCTCGTAGGTGTCGCGTGCCTTGAGCACGCCGTCCTGGTGAATGCCGGACGCATGGGCGAAGGCATTGGCACCGACGACGGCCTTGTTGGGCTGCACCACGAAACCGGTGGTCTGGCTCACCATGCGGCTGGCCGCCACGATGTGCTGGGTGTCGATGTTGAGCTGGAGGCCGAAATAGTCCTTGCGCGTCTTCACGGCCATCACGATCTCTTCGAGCGAGCAGTTGCCGGCGCGCTCACCCAGGCCGTTGATGGTGCATTCCACCTGCCGGGCGCCGCCGATCTTGACGCCGGCCAGCGAGTTGGCCACGGCCATGCCCAGGTCGTTGTGGCAATGGACGGACCAGATCGCCTTGTCACTGTTGGGAACGCGCTCACGCAGCGTCCTGATGAAGTTGCCGTACAACTCGGGCACTGCATATCCCACGGTGTCGGGCACATTGATCGTGGTCGCGCCTTCCGCAATGACTGTCTCCAGCACGCGGCACAGGAAATCCACGTCACTGCGATAGCCGTCCTCAGGGCTGAATTCCACATCAGCCACCTTGTTGCGAGCGAAGCGCACGGCCAGCTTGGCCTGCTCCAGGACCTGTTCTGGCGTCATCCGCAGCTTCTTCTCCATGTGCAGCGGCGACGTCGCGATGAAGGTGTGGATGCGGGCGCGGGCCGCGCCGGCCAGCGCGTCCGCGGCCCGCGAGATGTCGCGGTCGTTGGCACGCGACAGGCCGCAGACGGTCGAGTCCTTGATCGCGTTGGCGATCGCCTGCACCGCCTCGAAGTCGCCGTTGGAACTGGCCGGGAACCCGGCCTCGATCACGTCGACCTTGAGCCGCTCCAGCTGCCGCGCGATCCGCAGCTTCTCGTCACGCGTCATCGAGGCGCCGGGCGACTGCTCGCCGTCGCGCAAGGTGGTGTCGAAAATGATCAGCTGGTCGGTCATCGTGGGCTCCTTGTGGGCGTTGCGCTTTCAGGCCGTCGTCTCGGCGGCAACCGGCGATTGTGCCTGCTGCATCCCCGTGTTTCCGACACGCTGCATGCCCGAGACGATGGCCTTGAGCGCGGCGGCCGTGGTGTCGGCATCGATGCCGACGCCGAACACCGTGCGCGAGTCGCCCATGCGCATTTCCACATAGGCAACCGAGCGCGCGTCGGCGCCGGCGCCGATGGCATGCTGGTGGTAGTCCATCACGCGGATCGGCTGGCCGACGGCCTCAGCCACCGCCCGGCTGAAGGCATCGATGGGTCCGTTGCCCCGACCTTCGATCGCCACTGACTCACCGGCCCACATGAGTTCGCCGCGCAGCACGGTGAGCGCCTGATCGCCCTCGCCTTCCACGGACTGCACGCGCTGGCGCAGCCCCTGAGCGTTGTCCATGCGGTACTCGCGGCGGAAGATGCTCCAAAGGTCGGCCGCGCCCAGCTCCTTGCCTTCCACGTCCATCACCTGTTGCACCACCTGGCTGAATTCGATCTGCAGGCGGCGCGGCAACTCGAGGCCGTATTCGCTCTCGAGCAGGTACGAGATGCCGCCCTTGCCCGACTGGCTGTTCACGCGGATCACAGCCTCATAGCTGCGGCCCACGTCCTTCGGGTCGATGGGGAGGTAGGGGATGTCCCAGATGTCGCCGTCCTTGCGGGCCGCGAAGGCCTTCTTGATCGCATCCTGGTGCGAGCCCGAGAAGGAGGTGTAGACCAGGTCTCCCACGTAAGGGTGGCGCGGGTGCACGGGGATCTGGTTGCAGTGCTCGACCGTGGCGCGGATGTCGTCGATGTGCGAGAAGTCGAGGCCCGGTGGCACGCCTTGCGTGTAGAGGTTGAGCGCGACGTTCACGATGTCGAGGTTGCCGGTGCGCTCGCCATTGCCGAAGAGGCATCCCTCCAGACGGTCGGCACCAGCCATCACGGCGAACTCGGCGGCGGCCGTGCCGGTGCCGCGGTCGTTATGCGGGTGTGCGCAGAGCACGATGGCATCACGCCGCTCGAGGTTGCGATGCATCCACTCGATCATGTCCGCGAAGATGTTGGGCGTGGAATGCTCGACGGTCGACGGCAGGTTGACGATGCACTTGTGCTCGGGCGTCGGTGCCCAGACCGCGGTCACCGCATCGACCACACGCTTGGAGAAGGCCAGGTCGGTGCCCGAGAACATCTCGGGCGAATACTGGAAAGTCCACTGGGTGGCGGGCTGGCGCGCGGCCTGGTCCTTGAACATCCGCGCATGGGTCACGGCGAGTTCGACGATGCCGTATTCGTCGAGCCCCAGCACCACGCGGCGCATGACCGGCGCCACGGCGTTGTAGAGATGCACGATGGCCCGCGGGGCGCCCTGCAGCGACTCGAAGGTGCGCTCGATCAGGTGCTCGCGCGCCTGCGTCAACACCTGGATCGTCACGTCGTCGGGAATGCGGTCTTCCTCGATCAGCTTGCGCACGAAGTCGAACTCGGTCTGCGAGGCCGAGGGAAAGCCAACCTCGATCTCCTTGAAGCCGATGGCCACGAGCGTCTCGAACATGCGCATCTTGCGCTCGAGGTCCATCGGTTCGACCAAGGCCTGATTGCCGTCGCGCAAGTCGGTCGACAGCCAGATCGGCGCACGGGTGATGACGGCGTCGGGCCAGGTGCGGTCCTTGAGGCCGATCGGTTCGAAGGCGCGGTACTTGGTGTGAGGCTGCTGAAGCATGTCGATTTCTCTGCAAGAGGTTGGAACGGACCAGCAACCCCATAGACAAACGGCCCGTTGCTGGTGCAAACGGGCCGTGTCGAGGGTGTTTTGCGCGTGCGCCTTTACCTTCTCCGCCCGTCGGGGGAGACCAGTAGTAGCGCCAGGGCAAAAACGTTCATGAGGGTTGCGACTCTAACACAGGGCTTGATCATTCGTGCAAGCCGCGCTCGTCTGGCTCATCGGTGGAAATGCTGATCAGGCTTACCGGTCGGCCCTTGGTCTTGCGCCATGCATAGATCGCGTAGCCACTCAGGCCATAGAGCACGAAAAGGCAGAACAGCACGGTGGGCGGATGGATGTTGATCACCGCGATGCCCAGCGCAATCAGCACCAGCGTGGCGAAGGGCACGCTCTTGCGGATCTGCATGTCCTTGAAGCTGTAGAACGGCGCATTGGTCACCATCGACAGTCCCGCGTACAGCGTGAAGAAGAAGGTGATCCAGGTGATCTGCGTCCAGCTCAGGTACCAGACGTCGGCGCCGCGCCGACCCCAGTCGGTCATCAGCCAGATGAAGCCCGCCACCAGCGCTGCCGCTGCAGGCGAAGGCAGACCCTGGAACCAGCGCTTGTCGACCACACCCGTGTTGACGTTGAAGCGCGCCAGCCGCAGCGCCGCGCAGGCGCAGTACACGAAGGCAGCGATCCAGCCCCAGCGGCCCAGTCCCTTGAGCGACCATTCGTAGGCGATGAGCGCCGGCGCCGCGCCGAAGGACACCATGTCCGCCAGCGAGTCCATCTGCTCGCCGAAGGCGCTCTGGGTGTGCGTCATGCGTGCCACACGGCCATCCAGGCTGTCGAGCACCATGGCGCAGAACACGCCCACCGTGGCCAGGTCGAAGCGGCCGTTCATGGCCATGACGATGGCATAGAAGCCACCGAACAGCGCCGCCAGCGTGACCAGGTTGGGCAGTACGTAGATGCCCTTGCGGCGCTTGCGGATCGGCGCGTCGTTCAAGGGGGAATGGTCGTGCATGAGTTCGGCCTCCGGCCTGCCGGGAAACTTGGCAGTGTAGTCAATGACGTTGTCGCGTCCTGTGCAGTACCGAGGCTGCCGAAGGACATCGGTGCACACGCCATCGAGGGTGACGACAAAGAAAAAGGCCACCGCACGCGGTGGCCTTTGCGCCTGGCGGAGATGACCCGCCAAGGCCCGATCAGTTGCGGCTCTGATCGACCAGCTTGTTCTTGGCGATCCAGGGCATCATCGCGCGCAGTTGGCCGCCGACTTGCTCGATCGAGTGATCGGCGGTGTTGCGGCGGCGGGCCGTCATCGAGGGATAGTTCAGGCGGCCTTCCTGGATGAACATCTTGGCGTAGTCGCCGTTCTGGATGCGCTTGAGGGCGTTGCGCATGGCGGCGCGCGACTGCTCGTTGATCACCTCGGGGCCGGTCACGTACTCGCCGAACTCCGCGTTGTTGGAGATCGAATAGTTCATGTTGGCGATGCCGCCTTCATAGATCAGGTCGACGATCAGCTTGAGCTCGTGCAGGCACTCGAAGTAGGCCATCTCGGGCGCATAGCCGGCTTCGGTCAGCGTCTCGTAGCCCATCTTGATCAGCTCGACCGCGCCGCCGCACAGCACGGCCTGCTCGCCGAACAGGTCGGTCTCGGTCTCTTCCTTGAAGTTGGTCTCGATGATGCCGGCCTTGCCGCCGCCGTTGGCCATGGCGTAGCTCAGGGCCAGGTCACGGGCCTTGCCCGACTTGTCCTGGTGCACGGCCACGAGATGGGGCACGCCGCCACCCTGGGCATAGGTGGAACGCACGGTGTGGCCGGGGGCCTTGGGCGCCACCATCCACACGTCCAGATCGGCGCGGGGCACGACCTGATTGTAGTGCACATTGAAGCCGTGGGCGAAGGCCAGCGAGGCGCCTTCCTTGATGTTGGGCTCGACGTTGTTCTTGTAGACCTCGGCGATCTGCTCGTCGGGCAGCAGGATCATCACGACGTCGGCGGACTTCACGGCGTCATTGACTTCGAGGACGTTCAGGCCGGCCTTGCCGACCTTGTCCCACGAAGCGCCGCCCTTGCGCAGGCCGACCACGACCTTCACGCCGCTGTCGTTCAGGTTCTGTGCGTGCGCGTGGCCCTGCGAGCCGTAGCCGATGATGGCGACCGTCTTGCCCTTGATCAGGCTCAGGTCACAGTCCTTGTCGTAAAAAACTTTCATGTCTTCTCTCCGGTTGGATGATGCGTTTGCGATGCGTGGATGCCGTCCGTGCTGAGCCTGTCGAAGGGCTCATTGCAGTCCCGCAGGCCGGCTGGCTCGCGGGGCTTCGACAGGCTCGGACCGGACGGACAAGGACCGAGCCCCGATGTCGTCACACGCGCAGGATGCGCTCGCCGCGGCCGATGCCGCTCGGACCCGTTCGCACCGTCTCAAGGATGGCACTGCGGTCGATGGCGTCGAGGAAGGCGTCGTTCTTGCCGTGGTCGCCCGTGAGCTCGATGGTGTAGCTCTTGTCGGTCACGTCGATGATGCGGCCGCGGAAGATGTCGGCCATGCGCTTCATCTCCTCGCGCTCCTTGCCCACGGCGCGCACCTTCACCATCATGAGCTCGCGCTCGGTGTAGGCACCTTCGGTCAGGTCGACCACCTTGACCACCTCGATGAGGCGGTTGAGGTGCTTGGTGATCTGCTCGATCACGTCGTCCGAACCCTGGGTCTGGATGGTCATGCGCGACAGGCTCGGGTCTTCGGTGGGGGCCACCGTCAGCGACTCGATGTTGTAGCCGCGGGCCGAGAACAGCCCAACCACGCGGGAGAGTGCGCCGGGCTCGTTCTCGAGCAGCACGGCAATGATGTGCTTCATGATGTCGATTCCTCTTTTCGCCGCCCTCCCCTGCACACGGTAATGCGCAGGCTTGGCGGGCAATAGATTCGTCTGAAAGAAAGGGGAAGAAGGCGCCCGACCGGACACGCCGGCGACGCCCGGTACGTCAAAGGTCTTCGCTGCCCAGCAGCATCTCGGTGATGCCCTTGCCGGCCTGCACCATCGGGAACACGTTCTCGGTGGGGTCGGTGCGGAAGTCCATGAACACGGTGCGGTCCTTGAGCTTGCGGGCCTCACGCAGCGCGGGTTCGACGTCCTGCGGCCGCTCGATCAGCATGCCGACGTGGCCGTAGGCCTCGGCGAGCTTCACGAAGTTGGGCAGCGCGTCCATGTAGCTGTGGCTGTAGCGGCCGGAGTATTCGATCTCCTGCCACTGGCGCACCATGCCCAGGTAGCGGTTGTTCAGCGAGCAGATCTTGATCGGCGTGTTGTACTGCAGGCAGGTCGACAGCTCCTGGATGCACATCTGCACCGAGCCTTCACCGGTGATGGTGAAGACCTCCGCCTCCGGCTTGGCCAGCTTGATGCCCATGGCGTAGGGAATGCCCACGCCCATCGTGCCCAGGCCGCCGGAATTGATCCAGCGGCGCGGCTCGTCGAAACGGTAGTACTGCGCGGCCCACATCTGATGCTGGCCGACGTCGGAGCACACATAGGCCTCGACGTCCTTGGTCATGTTCCACAGCGTCTCGACGACGTACTGGGGCTTGATTACATCCTTGTTGTCGCGGTCGTACTTCAGGCAGTCGCGGCTGCGCCAGGTCTCGATCGTCTTCCACCAATCCGCCAACGCACCGCCGTCGGGCTTGGTGCCGCTCTCGCGGATCATCGAAATCAGCTCGGTCAGCACGTCCTTGACGTCGCCGACGATCGGCACATCCACCTTCACCCGCTTGGAGATGCTGGACGGGTCGATGTCGATGTGGATGATCTTGCGTTCGTTCTGCGCGAAGTGCTTGGGGTTGCCGATCACGCGGTCGTCGAAGCGCGCTCCGACGGCCAGCAGCACGTCGCAGTTCTGCATCGCGTTGTTGGCTTCGATGGTGCCGTGCATGCCAAGCATGCCCAGGAACTTGCGGTCGCTCGCCGGATAGGCGCCCAGGCCCATCAGCGTGTTGGTGACCGGATAGCCCAGCATGTCCACCAGCGTACGCAGTTCGTTGGTGGCATTGCCCAGCAGCACACCGCCGCCGGTGTAGATGTAAGGGCGCTTCGCCGTCAGCAGCAGTTGCAGCGCCTTGCGGATCTGACCGCCGTGACCCTTGCGCACGGGGTTGTACGAGCGCATCTCAATCTTGTCCGGGTAGCCGTGGTAGGCGACCTTCTTGAAGGACACGTCCTTGGGCACGTCCACCACCACCGGGCCGGGGCGGCCGCTGCGCGCGATGTGGAAGGCCTTCTTCATGGTCGCTGCCAGATCCTTGGGATCCTTGACCAGGAAGTTGTGCTTCACGATCGGCCGGGTGATGCCGACGGTGTCGCATTCCTGGAAGGCGTCCAGGCCGATGGCGGCCGTCGGCACTTGGCCAGCGACGATCACCATGGGGATCGAATCCATGTACGCCGTGGCAATGCCGGTGACGGCATTCGTCAGGCCGGGGCCGGACGTGACCAGCGCGACGCCCACGTCACCAGTGGCGCGGGCATAGCCGTCAGCGGCATGCACGGCGGCCTGCTCGTGACGCACCAGCACGTGCTGAATGGTGTCCTGCTTGTAGAGCGCGTCGTAGATGTAAAGAACGGCGCCACCGGGATAGCCCCAGATGTACTTCACGCCTTCGGCCTGCAGTGCCTTGATCAGCACTTCAGAGCCCATGAGTTCTTGAGGTTGGCCAGCCGCGACGGCGGCGCTCTCAGCCTTGGAGATTTCCATTTTGATGAACCTTCCGAGTTTTCGGGAACGAAAAACCTTGGGTGCCCCTTGCCAGCCCTTGTGGGGCCGCGTCAGGACTTGAGGCCAAAACCATGGGCGGACAGGTGAACCGCCGGACTTTGACCCGTTTGCCTTTTGATTGCGAATCGCGGATTATGACACCGCGTAGGACGAAAGCCAGCATCCAACTGGCCGATGCAATAATCAAATCGTCTGCCGGCGTGTGTTTGTCACAGCCTCCTGCCGGCACCCTGCAGTCGCTCCACCTCTCGCGCCCTACGGCAACCCGCGCTTGGCCACCGAACAAGAACTCTCAGACTTCCTCAAGAGCGTCGAGAAGCGTGCATTCAAACGCTCGCTCTACCACGTTCGCGACGAAGAGGCTGCTTTGGACATCGTGCAGGACAGCATGATGAAGCTGGCAGAGCACTACGGTGACAAACCGCCGGCCGAACTGCCGATGCTTTTTCAGCGCATCCTGTCGAACTGCACGCTCGACTGGTTCCGGCGTCAGAAGACGCGACGTGCGCTGTTTTCCAACCTGAGCGACTTCGAGGGCGTTGATGATGACGCCGGCGACTTCGACCTGCTCGCCAGCTTCAATGGCGACTTGGATACGCGCGAAACCGAAAGCGCGGAAGACGTCACGCGGCGCACCCAGATTTTTCATCAGATCGAATCCGAGATCGCGGCACTCCCCATTCGTCAACGAGAAGCTTTCCTGTTGCGTTACTGGGAGGAGATGGATGTGTCCGAGACAGCCGCCGCAATGGGTTGCTCAGAAGGCAGCGTCAAGACGCACTGCTCCCGGGCCATCCAGGCACTCAGCCGCGCCCTCAAGGCGAAAGGGTTTCTGCCGCCATGACTTCGACACGCACCTCCGCCACCTCCACACCGGAAGACCTGTTCGGCCGGGCCATCGCTGCCCGGCTCAACGCAGGCGTCCACACCGTGCCGCACGACATCAGTGAGCGCCTGAGGGCAGCTCGTATGCAGGCACTCGCCCAACGAAAGCGCGAGCTGACGCATACGGTCGTGGTCGACAGCGGGGGCAGCGCCCTGCTTGGCGGGCGAGGATGGTGGCAGCGCGCGCTGGCCGTTGTGCCATTGCTTCTGCTGACGTTCGGGCTTCTCACGATTGGCCTCACACAGGAAGAGCGCCGCACAGCCGAATTGGCAGAGGTCGACGCCGCCCTGCTGACCGACGATCTACCGCCCGCTGCATACACCGACCCGGGCTTTGCCCAGTTCCTGAAGGCCAACGCGGCCGCTGCGCACCAGTGATGGAGGTCTTAATGACCGTCCTGGCAACACCCCAACCTTGCTCCAGCCCTGGGTTTGGATTGGCCGCCGCGTTGCTCAAGCGCAACGTCCTGGCGGTGACCCTGGCGCTCACGGCGGTCGGCGCATACCCGTTGGCCGTACACGCGGGCGAGCCCAGTGCAGTCGCCCCGCAGGCCAGACCCGCCACATCGTCGCGCAGTGGCCCGCGGTGGACCACGCTGACCAAGGCGCAGCAGCAGGCACTTGCACCTCTCGCCCCGCACTGGAACACCTTGAGCGATGCCCAGCGCCGCAAGTGGATCGCCTTGTCGCGCAACTTCGACCGGATCGGTACGGCCGAGCAGGCAAAACTGCATGCACGCATGACCGACTGGGCCGCGCTGAGTCCGCGCGAGCGCGCGTTGGCCCGGCTGAATTTCGCAGAAGTCCGCAATCTGGCACCGGCCGATCAGCTGAAGGCCAAATGGGAGGCCTACCAGGCACTGAGCGAAGACGAGCGCCGGAAGCTGGCTGAAAGCGCTGGCGGCCGCAGCATCGGCGCGGCGCCTGCAGCACGGCCCGTGCCCGCCGACAAATTGGTGCCGGTGCCTGCCGCTGCCTTTCAACAGCCGCATGGCGGGCCTCGCATCCAGATCACGCCCTCGCCGGGGCCCGAAGTCGCCAACGCAGCGCCGGTGGGCGATAGCGTGGGTGCCCCGTCAGGCAACGGCGCACTGCCTGGCCGGCAAGCTTCTGAGCCGACTGCCACGGCGCCGTAGTCCGCGTGTCCGACAATAGGGCATGCCTTCGTTGCACCCCCGGGCTTCATCCTCTCCCGCCGATCTTCAACCACCGTCGACCGCAGCCGGCACACCCGGGATCTGGCGACGCATGGCCTGCTGGCTGTATGAAGGCCTGCTCCTCTTTGCGGTGGTCTTCGTCGCTGGCTGGCTTTTCAGCACGCTGGGCCAGATGCGGGACGCCATGGACACCCGCCGACCGCTTTTTCAAGCGTTTCTATTCGTGGTGTTCGGGATCTACTTCACCGTGTTCTGGTCACGAGGCCAGACCTTGGCCATGAAGACCTGGAAGTTGCGGCTGGTCGACCGGCAGGGCCGCACGCCATCCCAAGGCCGGGCGCTGGTTCGCTACCTGCTCAGCTGGGTGTGGTTCCTGCCGCCGCTTGCGGCGATCCATGCCCTTCCCTTCAAAGTCAGCGGTGGCGAAGTCACCGTTCTGCTGACGGGCTGGGTGCTCGTCTGGGCACTCCTGGCGCGCTTTCATCCTCAACAACAGTTCTGGCACGACGCGTGGGCAGGCACCCGCATCGTCGATGCCACTTCTCCTCCCCGATGAGCACTCCCGACCCCACCCTGCATGCCAATCCGCAGAAGGCGCGCAAGGGTCTCGATCGTCTTTGGCATGCCACCCTGTATTCCCTCCACGGCCTGAAGGCAGGGTGGGATGAACCGGCTTTCAGGATGGAAGCATGTCTTGCGATCGTCCTTGTGCCGCTGGCATTCGTGGTGGGGCAGAGCTGGGTTGAGACGGCGCTGCTGATCGCTGGCGTGGCACTCCTCATGATCGTGGAATTGCTCAACACGGCGGTCGAAGCCGCCATCGATCGGATTGGACCCGAGTGGCACGACCTGTCGAAGCGTGCCAAGGACATGGGCAGCGCCGCCGTGTTCATCACCAGCCTGCTGACGGGTGGCATTTGGCTTGCCGCCCTTTGGCAACGTTTTCTGGCCTGAACGCGGAGCCCAGCACGATGAGTCACCCTGCCACCTTTTCCGTCTGCGTGTACTGCGGCTCCCGTCCGGGAACGCGGCCGGAATATCTGCAGTCCGCCGAAGCCACGGGTCGTTGGATCGGCAAGAACGGTGGTCAGTTGGTCTACGGTGGCGGGCGCACCGGCTTGATGGGCGCCGTGGCGGAGGCCACCCGGCTTGCCGGTGGCCGCGTGGTCGGCATCATTCCCAAGGCGCTGGTCGACAAGGAACTGGCCAACACGCTGTGCGACGAACTGCACGTGGTCGACACCATGCATGAGCGCAAGGCCATGATGGCCGAGCGTGCACACGCCTTCCTGGCATTGCCGGGCGGCATCGGCACCTTCGAGGAACTTTTCGAGATGTGGACTTGGCGCCAGCTCGGCTACCACGACAAGCCGATCGGGCTGCTCAACGTCGCGGGCTACTACGACGGATTGTTGGCCTTTGCCGACCAGAGCATCCAGGCCGGCCTGATGAACGATTGGCAGCTGGGCCTGATCGAATCGGGTTCAAGCCTGGAGCCGCTCCTGGAGAAGCTGCGGCAACAAGCCCCCGTGGATCGCCGCGCCCCCTTGCTGAACCAGAACATCTGACGAGTCCGGCGGCCGTTGTGCCGCCAATGGGCGTGGTTCGATACGCAGGTCGGAGGCCGTCAGACGGCGCTCTCGTCTTCCTCGCCAGTGCGAATCCGCACCACGCGCTCGACCTCGGTCACAAAGATCTTGCCATCGCCGATCTTGCCCGTGCGCGCGGCCGTCACGATCGCGTCCACGCAGTTCTCGACATCGGCGTCGGCCACCACCACTTCGACCTTCATCTTCGGCAGGAAATCCACCACGTACTCTGCGCCGCGGTAGAGCTCGGTGTGACCCTTTTGCCGACCGAAGCCTTTCACCTCGGTCACCGTCAGCCCCGAAACACCCACCTGACCCAGCGCCTCGCGCACGTCGTCGAGCTTGAAGGGTTTGACGATGGCGGTGATCTGCTTCATGGCGATGTTCCTGAGTGAGGTTGGATGCGAAAGGCCGCAGGGACAGCGGGACCGACCGACCGGTGAGAGAGCGCTGCCAATGCCAGGAAATTATGTCATTCGACCAGAGCCCAAGCGCGCCGGGCGACCGGCTGCTACGCTCGCCGATCCATGCCTCCGACCTCCCAGACTGCCTCCCGAGGGATTGCCGCCGCATATAGGCGCGCCAGCCAGAGTGCCACCATGCTGTTGGTGTTCACGACCTTGATGTGGGGATGCAATGCCGTGGCCGCACGGCTCGCGGTAGGCAACATCTCGCCCATGATGCTGACCACCGCGCGCTGGACGATCTGCTGCGTGGCACTGTGGTTGACGGCTCGGCACGCCATTGCGCACCACTGGCGAACCGTGGCCCGGTCTTGGCGGCTGGTCGCCGTGATGGGCACGGCGGGCTTCACGGCCTTCAACGCCCTGTTCTACGCCGCGGCCCACCATACCTCGGCCATCAACATCGCCATCATCCAGGGCACGATCCCGGTGCTGGTACTGATCGGAAGCTTCGTGTTCGCGGGCCGGCGTTTCAGGGCAATGCAGGCACTGGGCGTGGCCGTCACCCTGGCAGGCTGCGCCGTCGTGGCCTCCAGAGGACAGTTCCACGTTTTGGCCACGCTCGACTTCAATGTTGGCGACGTCTGGATGCTTCTGGCCAGCTTGTTCTATGCGGGCTACATGCTGGGACTGACCCGCCGCCCGCCCGTGCCGCCCATCGTCTTTTTTGCGGCGGCCGCGGGCGTCGCGGCCCTGACTTCGCTGCCCCTGCTGGCTTTCGAGATCGCCACAGATCGATTTTTCGCGCCCACGCCCACAGGCTGGGCGTTGATGCTCTTCGTCGGGCTGCTGCCTTCGTTCGTGTCGCAGATCACCTTCATCCAGGCTGTCTCGCTGATCGGGCCTGAACGCGCGGGCGTCTTCGTCAACCTGACGCCGATCTTCGGACCATTGCTGGCAGTGCTGGTGCTGAGCGAGCCGCTGCATGCCTTCCACCTCGTGGCCCTCGCGCTCGTGCTAGGCGGCATCTGGATCGCCGAGCGCCGACGGCGCCCAGCGGGCGCGGAGTGAGGCCGCCATGACTCGCACTTCGTTGGAATTCAGGATCGTCCCCGACCCGCAGCGGATCGATGCGGACGCGTGGAACGCCCTGCACGCCCGGCAGGCCGCTCCCACGCCCTTCATGCGTCACGAATATCTCGCCGCGCTGCATGCGAGCGGCAGCGCGACCGAACAGACGGGTTGGACGCCCGCCTTTGCCACACTGTGGCGGGGCAGTGAGCTGGTGGGCGCGTGTCCGCTTTACCTCAAGTCGCATTCCTATGGCGAGTACGTCTTCGACTGGGCCTGGGCCAATGCATACGAGCAGCATGGGTTGCGCTACTACCCCAAGGCGCTTGTGGCCGTTCCTTTCACGCCAGTGCCCGGCGCCCGGCTGATGGCGGTCGACGCGCCCACGCGCCTCGCGCTCGTCCAGTCGCTGATGGCATGGGCTTCGGACAACGATCTGTCGTCCCTGCACCTGTTGTTCGGCCAAGAAGAGGACATCGCCGCCTGTGAAGCCGCAGGGCTCATGCTGCGGCACACCGTGCAATTCCACTGGGAGAACATGCATCCGGCGTCGAAGGATTCGGCACTCCCCTATCGGGACTTCGACGATTTCCTTGCGGCCCTCAATCAGGAGAAGCGCAAGAAGATCCGGCAGGAACGCCGCAAGGTCGCCGAGAGCGGCGTGCGCTTTCGTTGGGCGCGTGGCGCGGACATCCGCGGCACCGACTGGGACTTCTTCTATCGCTGCTATGCGCGCACATACCGGGAGCACGGCAACCCGCCCTACCTGACCCGGGACTTCTTTCATCGCATGGCGACCCAATTGCCCGATGCCTGGCTGCTCTTCGTGGCAGAACGCGAGGGCCGCCCCATGGCCTGCAGCCTGATCGGCCTGGGCGCCGATGCCGCGGGGCGTGGCATTGCCTATGGACGCTACTGGGGTGCCCTGGAGCGGGTCGACTGCCTGCATTTCGAGGCCTGCTATTACCAGCCCATCGAGTGGTGCATCGCGAATCAGGTGCATCGCTTCGAGGGCGGCGCCCAGGGCGAGCACAAGATGGCCCGGGCGCTGATGCCCGTCAAGACCAGCAGTGCCCACTGGCTGGCCCATCCGGCGTTCGCGGATGCGGTGGAGCGCTTTCTCGAGCGTGAAGACGTAGGTGTGTCGGCCTATCTGTCGGAACTTGGCGAGCGCAGCCCCTTCCGGACCTGACTGCTGCGCTCCACGCATTCGCAGGCGCATTGCTGCGCCACGTCAGCCCCGCCACACGCGTCGGCGGCTAAGCTCGGTCGATGACCGACCCAGCCACTGTTGCCTCCACTCCGGGGGCTAGGACCCGCCACGCCTTGTGGGAGGATGCGCTGGCCATCGCCAGCGGCACCCTGCTCATCTCGATGGGCGTGGCGCTGTTCACCACGGCCGGGCTGCTGACAGGCGGCACCGCCGGCATCGCCTTTCTCCTGCACTACGGCAGCGGGGCCAGCTTTGGCACGTTGTTCTTCCTGCTCAATCTGCCCTTCTACTGGCTGGCCTGGCGCAAGCTGGGTCTTGCGTTCACGGTCAAGACTTTCCTGGCAGTCGCGTCGCTGTCCTCGCTGAGCGTGTGGCAGCCAACACTCCTCCACTTCGACCGCCTGCAGCCGCTGTATGCCGCGCTCGCGGGCGGGCTGGTGACCGGCACCGGCTTCCTGATCCTGTTCCGGCACCGCTGCAGCCTGGGCGGCATCGGCATCCTCGCGATCTGGCTGCAGGAGAAGAAGGGCTGGCGTGCAGGCCAAGTGCAGATGGCGTTCGATTGCCTCATCGTTGCCACCGCTTTTGCACTGGTGGAGCCCCAGCGGGTGATGCTGTCCATTGCCGGTGCCGTCGCCCTCAACGCAGTGCTGGCCATCAACCACAAGCCCGGACGCTACCTGGGCTTCTGACCTGCACCGCGCCGGCGGCGCCGTGCGCACATAAAAAAAGCCCGCCAAGGCGGGCTGGGAAGCGCAATCCGCAGGGCGGATTACTTCTTGTATGCGGCGATACCGTCTGTGATTTCCTTGTGGGCGGCCTCAATGCCGTCCCAACCCAGCACCTTGACCCACTTGCCCGCTTCCAGGTCCTTGTAGTGCTCGAAGAAATGGCTGATGGCCTTCAGGCGCATCTGGTTCACATCATCCACCGTCTTCCAGTGGCTGTAGATCGGCAGGATCTTGTCGGTGGGCACGGCCAGCACCTTGCCATCGATCCCTGCTTCGTCTTCCATCTTCAGGATGCCGAGCGCACGGCACTTGACCACCACACCCGGCATCAGCGGATAGGGCGTGACCACCAGAACATCCACCGGGTCGCCATCGCCCGACAGCGTCTGGGGCACGTAACCGTAGTTGGTGGGGTAGTACATCGCCGTGGTCATGAAGCGGTCGACGAAGATCGCACCGGTTTCCTTGTCCACTTCGTACTTGATCGGGTCGGCGTTCATCGGGATCTCGATGACGACGTGGAATTCTTCAGGGGCCTTGGGGCCCGGGGGGATTTTGTCGAAGGACATGGCTTGTCTTTGGTTGGTATGGCGTTCGCCCCGGGGCTCGGGGCAAACCCCGAGTTTAGCCAGCGGGCCGACACGAGCCTGACAGCGGCGCACTTTGCCTGTAAATTCAGTGCGTTGGCCAATCAATGCGCGGCACGTTCCGCACCAGCATCGAGGAAGCAACGCGGCGGCAGTTGGGCCCGGCGCGTTGTGGCAGGGTCCCAGCTGGCGTCTTCACAACCACATGGAGACGGCAATGAGTGGCAACTTCCCTTTGTATGCGGTGATCGCCTGCGGGCTGATCGCCGTCGTCTATGGCATCTGGGCGCGAAGCTGGATTCTTTCCCGCGATCCAGGCAATGCACGCATGCAGGAGATCGCAGCCGCGATCCAGGCGGGCGCCTCGGCCTACCTCGCCAAGCAGTACACCGCCATCGGCATCGTGGGCGCAGCGCTCGCCGTGCTCATCGCGCTCTTTCTCGACATCCTGACAGCCGCGGGCTTCGTGATCGGCGCGGTGCTGTCTGGTGCCTGTGGCTTCATCGGCATGAACGTGTCGGTGCGTGCCAACGTGCGCACGGCGCAGGCGGCGGCACAGGGCATCGGCCCCGCACTGCAAGTGGCGTTCCGGGGCGGCGCCATCACCGGCATGCTCGTCGTTGGGCTGGGCCTGCTGGGCGTGGCAGGCTTCTATGCCTTCCTGGGAGCGGGCACGGCGACGCCGCAAGCACTCAATCCCTTGATCGGCTTTGCTTTCGGCTCCTCGCTCATCTCGATCTTTGCGCGCTTGGGCGGTGGCATCTTCACCAAGGGTGCCGACGTCGGGGCTGACCTCGTCGGCAAGGTCGAAGCCGGCATCCCAGAGGACGATCCGCGCAACCCCGCCGTGATCGCCGACAACGTCGGCGACAACGTCGGCGACTGCGCCGGGATGGCGGCCGACCTGTTCGAGACCTACGCCGTCACGCTGATCGCGACCATGGTGCTGGGCGCACTGATGGTCACGGCAGCACCGGCGAATGCCGTGCTCTATCCGCTGGCTCTGGGCGGCGTCTCGATCCTCGCGTCCATCGTCGGCTGCTTCTTCGTCAAGGCTTCACCCGGCATGACCAATGTGATGCCGGCGCTCTACCGCGGGCTGGCGGTCGCAGGCGTGCTGTCGCTCATCGCCTTCTGGTTCGTCACATCCTGGCTCATGCCCGACAACGCGGTGGTCGCGGCCGGCAGCCAGATGCGCCTGTTCGGCGCCTGCTTCGTGGGCCTTGCGCTCACGGCCGCGTTGGTGTGGATCACCGAGTACTACACGGGGACGCAGTACAAACCGGTGCAGCACGTCGCGCAGGCCTCCACCACCGGCCATGGGACGAACATCATTGCCGGACTTGGGGTGTCGATGCGCTCGACCGCCTGGCCCGTGATCTTCGTCTGCGCCGCAATCATCGCCGCCTACACGCTGGCCGGCCTCTATGGTGTGGCAGTCGCCGCGACGTCGATGTTGTCGATGGCCGGCATCGTCGTGGCACTGGATGCCTACGGGCCCATCACCGACAACGCCGGCGGCATTGCGGAGATGGCGGAACTGCCCTCGGCCGTGCGCGACGTGACGGATCCGCTGGACGCCGTCGGCAACACGACCAAGGCCGTGACCAAGGGCTACGCCATCGGCTCTGCAGGGCTCGCCGCGCTGGTGCTGTTTGCGGACTACACGCACAAGCTCGAAAGCTACGGTCAGGCCATCGACTTCAACCTGTCCGATCCGATGGTCATCGTCGGCCTGTTCATCGGCGGCCTGATTCCCTACCTCTTCGGCGCGATGGCCATGGAGGCTGTGGGACGAGCGGCTGGCGCCGTGGTCGAGGAAGTCCGCCGCCAGTTCCGCACCATCCCCGGCATCATGGACGGCACGGGCAAGCCCGAATATGGCAAGGCGGTTGGCATGCTCACCAGCGCGGCCATCAAGGAGATGATGATCCCGTCGCTGCTCCCGGTGCTGGTGCCCATCTTGGTGGGCCTGGTCCTGGGTCCCAAGGCGCTGGGGGGCCTGCTGATGGGCACCATCGTCACCGGCCTGTTCGTCGCGATCTCGATGTGCACCGGCGGCGGCGCCTGGGACAACGCCAAGAAGTACATCGAGGACGGCCATTTCGGCGGCAAGGGCAGCGAGGCGCACAAGGCGGCCGTCACGGGCGACACGGTCGGCGATCCCTACAAGGACACCGCCGGCCCGGCCGTCAACCCGCTGATCAAGATCATCAACATCGTGGCGCTGCTCATCGTGCCGCTGGTGGTTCAGTTCCATGCACCGCAGCCCGGGCTAACGACCGGCAATGGCGATTCCGCCGTCAGCCGTGTGGCGCAGGCGCCCCTCACCGCCACAAGCCCCGTGGCACGCGGGCGCTGAACGTCAGCGCAGCGCCACCGCTCGCACCAGGCGGGTGGCCGGGCCGACCAGGGCCGTGAGGTCGGCCTCGCGCCCCTCCTCCACGGCATGCAGCACCAGTTCGTGGATGCCGCCGACGACCGTCATGCCCATCTCTCGATCCAGAGGCTTTCCCTGCGCATCGGGTACAGCGGCGCAGATGAAGTCGACGATGGCCCGATGGACGCGGCGACGCACCGCGAGCCCCTCAAGGCCGAGGCCGAGGATTTCCACGAACAGCGTTCGCAGGAGCACGGGATCGGCCGCCAGGCACTCCAGATAGGCGCGCACGGCGCCCTCGATCTGTGCCTGCCAAGGCCGATCCGCATCGACCGCTTCGGCCAGCACACCGAGCGCCACGCCGCTCGCGGTCTCATAGAGCGCCAGAAGACATGCAGTCTTGCCGGAGAAATGTTCGTAGAACGTACGCCGCGACACTGCGGCCTCGCGCACGATGTCGGCAATGGACGTCTGCGTGTAGCCGCGCGCTGCAACAGCCCGGGCCATGCCTTGCAGCAGGCGCTCGCGGTGGCCGACATCGGGAATCTTCGTATCGGCTGCGACTGACGTGTTCATGCAAGAGGGGTGGACCAAGGCAAGGTGAAACGGCGATCGTACAAAACCACACCGTTGATGCTGCCGCGGTACGTGGGCGTACCAAAACGTTGGACAATGGGCGTGGTACGCTGACGTACCACGTCCAGAAAGGCGAATTTCCTATGAGCCAGCTCGTGATCCGACGACTGTTGATCGACCTCGAAACCCCGTTCGAACGTCAGTGGTGCGCGGGCAATGCGTTCCGGACGGCCTTCTTCAATGCGCTGTCGATGAGCTTTCCATTCGGGGAACAGTTTTTCATCGACGCCGTTCGCGGCGCCGTACCGATGCTGTCGGAGGACGCCCAACAGCAATGGCAAGCGGAAGTCCGCGGGTTCATTGGACAGGAAGCCACCCACCGCCGGATTCATGCCTTGTTCAACGGCCAGCTCTCCCGCCAGGGCCTGGACGACCATTGGACGCCTCGCGTGACGCGCCGGAGGAAGCTGTTGGAGGACCAGGACCCGCGGCATGCCCTGGCGATCACCGCCGCCACGGAACATTTCACGGCGATCTTTGCGGACTGGCTGCTACGCCATCCTCAAACACTGCAGGGCGTCGAGCCTCGGTTGCGCACGATGTGGATGTGGCACGCCGCCGAAGAGTCGGAGCACAAATGCACCGCCTTCGACCTGTACCGCGCCGTGGGCGGCTCCGAGAAATGGCGGCGACGCTGGATGCGCCGCGTCACCACCCTTTTCCTGTCTGACCTGCTGCGTCAAACCGTGAGCAACCTCCGGCACGAAAAACAGCTGTGGAAGCGTTCGACCTGGCGGGACGCCTGGCAAACCTTGATGAATCGCGACGGCCTGCTGCGCAGCAATGTCGGCGCGTGGCGCGCGTACTTCCGCCCGGAATTTCACCCGTCGGAGCAGGAGAGCACCCTGGCGCAGCAGTGGCTGGACGCCAATCGCGGAAGCTACACGCCCGTCGGCGCGAATTGACGTCGGCCAAACGACGAAGGCGGGTCGCGCCCGCCTTTCATCGTTCGGGAACCCGTGCCGTCACCCTGGCACGCCCCCGTGTGGAGGAATCAGTTCAGCCGCCGCCCTTGAGCGTGGCTTCCAGCTCCTTGCAAGAAGGCGCGCAGACGGGCTGCGCCTTGCCCAGCACCCGCTTCGTCTGCATCAAGGAACGCGGACGGTGTTTGCCGCACAGGAAGCACGACATGGTTGCACCGCTGAAAGAGGACGATGCCTTGAAGGGAGAACCGGGAGTCTTGGACTTGTAGCGCAGCCCAGCCTCGTCCATGGTCGTCTTGACATCAGAGCTGGCCATCAGCGCCTCCCTGTTGAACGAACACGCCGCGGACGGCAGAGAGAAGTGGGGAGTACATGCACGGCATGTCGTGATTTTCGGCGATTTCCGGTTTTCTGGTTTGACGAGGGACATTATCCCCGCGAGCGCTGGGGCGGCGCGGGGACGACGCCTCCTCCACAATGGGGGCATGCAACTGAATTTCATCGCCAATGAGCATGCCGCGTCGGCGAGCGGCCGCGTGATTCCCGTTCTGGATCCCTCCGACGGCCAGGCTTTCGACGAATTGCAACGCAGTGATGCTCGCGACATCGATGCCGCCGTGCAGGCCGCGCGCGCCTGCTACGAGGGCGCGTGGGCCCGGCTTTCTGCCGCAGACCGCGGGCGCCTGCTGTACCGCCTGTCCTTGAAGGTCGCTGAACATGCGGACGAACTGACCGCGCTGGAGCAGCGCGACTGCGGCAAGCCGACAAAGCAGGCCCGTGCGGACGCGCTGGCGCTGGCCCGGTACTTCGAGTTCTATGCCGGCGCCTGCGACAAGTTCCATGGTGAAACCATTCCCTACCTGGACGGCTACAGCGTCATGACCTGGCGCGAGCCGCATGGCGTGACCGGCCACGTGATCCCTTGGAACTACCCCATGCAGATCTTTGGCCGCAGCGTGGGCGGCGCACTGGCGGCGGGCAACTGCTGCGTGGTCAAGCCGGCCGAAGACGCCTGTCTGTCGCTCATCCGCGTGGCGCAACTGGCGGCAGAGGTGGGCTTTCCGGCCGGTGCGATCAACATCGTCACTGGCTACGGCCATGAAGTGGGCGATGCGCTGGCGCGCCACCCGGGCATCGACCACATCAGCTTCACCGGCAGCCCCCGCGTCGGTACGCTGATCCAGCAGGTCGCCGCCGAACGGCACTGTCCGGTCACGCTCGAATTGGGTGGCAAGAGCCCGCAGATCGTGTTCGCCGACGCCGACCTGGATGCGGCCGTGCCGGTGCTCATCAATGCGATCGTGCAGAACTCCGGCCAGACGTGCTCGGCCGGTTCGCGCGTGCTGATCGAAGGCAGCATCTACGAGTCGCTGCTTGACCGCCTTGGCGCCGCCTTCGAGAAATTGCGCGTCGGCCCCGCGGCGATGGACCTGGACCTCGGCCCGCTGATCCGCCAGAGCCAGCAGCAGCGCGTATGGGATTTCCTCTCCGACGCGCAGACCGCCGGCATTCCCATGGTGGCCCAAGGACAGGTCGTCGACGAAGCGCCCGAGTCGGGCTTCTATCAGGCGCCCACGCTCCTGCGAGACGTCCCCGTGGACCATCGCGTCGCGCAGGAAGAGGTCTTCGGGCCCGTGCTCGCCGCGATGCGCTTCGACGGCGACGACGAGGCCGTGCGACTGGCAAACGCCACCCAGTTCGGCCTGGTGGCCGGCGTGTGGACGCGTGACGGCTCGCGTCAGTTCCGCATGGCCAAACGGCTGCACAGCGGACAGGTGTTCATCAACAACTATGGAGCAGGCGGTGGGGTCGAACTGCCGTTCGGCGGCGTGAAGTCATCGGGCTATGGCCGCGAAAAGGGTTTCGAGGCGCTCTACGGCTTCACCACTATGAAGACGGTCGCCATCCGCCACGGCTGATACGCCGGGTAAGGCTCAGCCGAGTGCGGTGTCCAGCAGCATCATCAACACGAATCCCACCATCAGCCCGCCTGTCGCGAAGGCTTCATGGCCCTTGCGATGAGACTCCGGGATGATCTCGTGGCTGATGACGAACAGCATCGCACCAGCTGCAAAGCCCAGTCCCCAGGGCAGCAGAAGCGCCGAATGCTCGACCACGGCGGCGCCGAGCACGGCGCCCACGGGCTCCACGAGCCCTGACGCCATGCCGAGCGACACGGCGATTCCGCGTCCGTAGCCTGCCGCCAGCAGCGCCACGGCGACGACGAGGCCTTCCGGCACGTCCTGGATCGCAATGCCCGTGGCAAGGGCGTTGGCCCGCAACCCATCGTTGCCCGCATAGCCGACGCCGATGGCCAGCCCCTCGGGCAGGTTGTGCAACGCGATGGCGATCACGAACAGCCAGGTTCGCCGAAGGGTGCGGACAGCATCCGTATCGCGCCCTTCCCGCCCTTTGATGAAATGCTCGTGAGGCAGCAGCTTTTCCATTGCCATCAGCGCGGCCGCCCCCATCAGGATCGCGGCGCCGATCACCCCGCCCGACGACCAACGGCCACCACCAAACAGCGCCTGCTCCTTGGCAACCTCCAGTCCGGGCAGGATGAGCGAGAAGGCACATGCCGCCAGCATGACGCCAGCACCGAAACCGAAGAGCGTGTCCTGCACCCTCTCAGAGAGGCGTTGTGAGAAGAGCACCGGCAGCGTGCCGAGGGCGGTGGCAAGCGCGGCGACTGATCCGCCCACCAGCGCCTGTCGCACCACGTCGCTGCTTTCCACCAGAGACCAGAACTGGCCCAGCAGGACCAGCACACCCACCCCCATGATCGCCAGGCCCAGCCAGCGCCGGGCGGTACGTGGTTGCCCGCGTGGCGCACGCCAGACAACGGTATCGGGGTCGTTCATGGTCGGTCCTTCGGTTGCATCGTCGTTCCGGCGCGCCGATGACTCGCGCCTTCAGGGCTCGAGCGACGTGAGTGAACCATCGGCCTGGAAGCCGCGTTGTAGTCCGGACGCCGGTCGCGCTACCAGCGGACTCGGAGGTCTTGTCGCTCCTGCGTCATCGCGCATCGTCCCGAGGTGCCTGGCGCCGAGGTTTAACGCAGGGGCCGACCCCACGTCGTGCTCGAAACCATCCCATCGATAAACTGACGCATCCCTGCCGTTCCGGCCGGACATCCTCCTCCCACTTCCATGGCCCCCCGCGTGATCCCCCTGGTCGACCAGCGCCGCGACGCGCCCCTGCCCGTGCTGGGCGATGCCGACGCGCTGGGCGATGGCGTCCTGCAAGACCGACGGCGACGGCCTCTGACCGACCTGCGCATCAGCGTGACCGACCGCTGCAACTTTCGTTGCAGCTACTGCATGCCCAAGGAGGTGTTCGACAAGAACCACGCCTACCTTCCGCATTCGGCGCTGCTGAGCTTCGAAGAGATCACCCGGCTCGCCCGCGTCTTCGTCGCCCAGGGTGTGCGCAAGATCCGCCTGACCGGCGGGGAGCCGCTGCTGCGCAAGAACATCGAGCATCTGATCGAGCAACTGTCCGCACTGCGCACCCCCGACGGGTCGCCGCTGGACCTCACGCTCACCACCAATGGTTCGCTGCTCGCGCGCAAGGCGCGGGCACTGAAGGCTGCCGGCCTTCAGCGCGTCACCGTCAGCCTCGACGCGCTGGACGATGCCATCTTCCGCCGGATGAACGACATGGACTTCCCGGTTGCCGACGTGCTGGCCGGCATCGACGCCGCGCATGAAGCAGGGCTGGGCCCGATCAAGGTCAACATGGTGGTCAAGCGCGGCACCAACGAGCAGGAGATCCTGCCGATGGCGCGCCACTTCCGGCAACGGCACGGCGGCAGCGTGGTGCTGCGCTTCATCGAATACATGGACGTCGGTGCCACCAACGGCTGGCGCATGGACGAGGTGATGCCGTCGGCCGAGGTGGTGGCGCGTATTGCCACCGACTTTCCGCTGCGGCCCCTGGTGGCCAGCGCGCCGGGCGAGACCGCGCAGCGCTGGGCCTATGCCGACGGTCGTGGCGAGATCGGCGTCATCAGCAGTGTCACCCGGGCCTTCTGCAGCGACTGCAGCCGGCTCCGTCTGTCGACCGAAGGCCGCGTCTACCTGTGCCTGTTCGCCACGCAAGGTCACGACCTGCGGCAGTTGCTGCGTGGCGGAGCCGATGACGAGGCCCTGGCCCGCACCATTCGCGGCATCTGGACGCAGCGCGACGACCGCTATTCCGAGTTGCGCGCGGGCCGTCAGGCCGACCGTGCAGCCGACGGGTCCGCGCCCCGACGCGTCGAGATGAGTTACATCGGCGGTTGACCCTGCGCTGCGGTCGCCGCGCAGACGACGTGACCCTGCGCGAATCTGCACGAATGCCCATGAGCACTGCCAGCCATTTGCCCCAGGTGCCAGCCGAAGCAGCGATCGATGCCATCACAGGGGTTGTCCTGGCTGGTGGCATGGGCAGCAGGATGGGCGGCGCAGACAAGGGCCTGCAGAGCTACCGGGGGCAGCCGCTCGCCCGTCATGCACTGAGTCGCCTGCAACCGCAGGTGGGCACCTGCCTGATCAGCGCCAATCGACACGTCGAAACCTACGCAGGTTTCGGCGCTCCGGTGGTGCGGGACGACATTCCGGGCTTTGCCGGGCCGCTCGCGGGCATGCTGGCGGCGATGGAACGTTGCACAACGACATGGCTTCTGACGGTGCCCTGCGACGTGCCCGGCGTTCCGCACGATCTCGCCGCGCGACTGCTCCATGCCGCCCAGAAGGCAGATGCAGCCCTGGCCATACCGGTGGTCGATGCAGGCGACGGCGGCGAGGCCCGGCCTCAACCCGTGTTCTGCCTGGTGCAGGCACGCCTGCATGCCAGTCTGCGGGCCTGGCTGACGCGGGGCGAGCGCCGCGTCATGGGCTGGGCACGCAGCGAGCAAGCCCTGCGGGTGGCTTTCGACCGCCCGGACGATCCGTCCGCCTTCGCCAACATCAACACCCTCGACGAGCTCGCGGCCCTCAACCGCATGCGCTGAGGCGGCTGATACTCTTTCTTCCCCACGCCGCGTCGGCGCGCCCCGCTGCCATGACTTCTTCACCCCAGAACTCCTTCCATGCCGGCGCCACGGCCGACCTGCACGTCGACGAGGTCCACCGCCGCATCGCCGATCTGGTGGCTCGTGGATGCAAGGACCTGCCGACCGAGCGGGTCGCGCTTGGCGATGCATTGGGGCGCATCCTGGCCCAGGACGTTCTGTCGCCCGTCTCCGTGCCGCCACACGACAACGCCGCGATGGATGGCTACGCCTTTGCCGGCGCGGCGCTGGATGCCGGCACCGGCGAGGTGACGCTTCACGTCGTGGGCCACGCGCGCGCCGGCGCGCCTTGGACGGGGCGGCTCGGTGCAGGCGAAGCCCTGCGCATCATGACGGGCGCCGTCATGCCGACAGGCGCTGACACCGTGGTGCCGCAGGAGTTGTGTCGCACGGAGGCAGATCGGGTCCGCTTCGATCGCCGTGCCGTTGCCGCCGGCGCGCACCGGCGCGAAGCGGGTGAGGACCTGCGCGCCGGCGGCCTCGCCCTCGCTGCGGGTACCCCTCTCAACGCGCCGGCGCTCGGACTGCTGGCAAGCCTCGGCCAGGCGCATGTGGCCGTGCGGCGCCGGCTTCGCGTGGCCATCGTGTCGACAGGGGACGAACTGCTCCAGCCCGGCGAACCCGCCCGCCCCGGCGCCATCTACGACAGCAACCGCGCCACGCTCTCGGCCCTGGTGCGGGGGCTGGGCTGCGACGTGGTGGACCTCGGCCCAGTGCCCGACAGCGCGCAGACCTTGGCAGACGTGCTGGCTGCCGCCAGCAGGCAGGCCGATGCCGTCATCAGCTCCGGTGGCGTCAGCGTGGGCGAGGCCGATCACACGCGTGCAGCGCTTGCGGACGCGGGCGAGTTGGCGTTCTGGCATGTGGCGATGCGGCCCGGCCGGCCCTTTGCCGCCGGCGTACTCGCAAACGACAGCAGCGCGCCGAGCCTGTTCTTCGGCCTGCCCGGCAATCCGGTGGCCGCCGTGGTGAGCTTTCTGCTGTTTGTACGGCCGGCTCTGCTGCAACTGGCTGGCCGCAGCGCGGACCTGGCGCCGATGCCGCCCCTGGTGCGCGCACGCACCAGCCACGCGCTGCGCAAGCGCGCCGGCCGTACCGAGTACCAGCGCGCGATGCTGCGCCAGGTTCCCGGCGCCCTGCCCGTGGTGGACGTCGCACCCAGCCAGAGTTCGGCAGTACTCAGTGCCATGGTGGGCGCCAATGCGCTGATCGTTTTTCCGCACGACCAGGCCAGCGTCCAGGCGGGTGACGAGGTGGATGTGCTGCTGCTGGACGGCCTGCTCTGAGCATCTCAAAGCAAGCCTTGCCCCGAGCACGCGGGCACCTGCCAGGCCGCCGTCGCTTCAGGCCCTGCCCTGTGCGTGCAACACGCCGCGGTTGGCGAGTGCGTCCGCCCGTTCATTGCCCGGATCGCCCGAGTGCCCGCGCACCCATCGCCACTCGATCTGATGCCCACCATCGGCCACCAGCTGATCGAGCCGCTTCCAGAGCTCCACGTTCTTGACCGGCTGCCCAGTCGACGTGCGCCAGCCCTTGGCCTTCCAGCCGCGGATCCAGGCCGTGATGCCCTGGCGCACGTACTGGCTGTCCAGGAAGAGCACCACCCGGCAAGGCCGCTTGAGCGCGGCCAGCGCCTCGATCACCGCCATCAGCTCCATGCGGTTGTTGGTGGTGTCCAGTTCGCCGCCGAAGAGTTCTTTTTCATAGGTGCCGGATTTGAGCCAGGCCCCCCAGCCGCCAGGGCCGGGATTGCCCTTGCAGGCACCGTCGGTGTAGATCGTGACTTCGTTCAAGGGTTGTGTTTCTTTCCAGTGCGGGACGTCCGACCGGCGATCGGCCGGGGCGCTGCCGCCAGGGCTGGCCGCCGCTTCCAGTCGGTCGGCAGGAGGCGCATGCCGCGCACGCGCTTGACCGCCACGACGAAATAGGCGGCACCGAAGATGGGCCACCAGCGCTCGCCCAGATCGTCCATCCAGCGGTAACGCTGCAGCCAGGCCTCTCCGCGCGCGGCCGGCCGGTACAGGCCGAAGCGGCTGGATTCGACCTCGAAGCCCAGCAGCCGCAGCCAATCGCGCAGACGCCAGTAGTTGATGAGTTCGGAGGGGCCCGGTAAATAAAGTTCGCCGCCGCCCAGATGCCGGTACAGTCGGGCCCGGCGTTGCCGCAGGCCCCAGAGACTCGCCGGGTTCAGCCCGCAGACGACCACGCGGCCTTCTGGCACCAGCACCCTCTCCACCTCGCGCAGCGTGGTGTGCGGATCGGCTGCCAGTTCGAGCGTGTGGGGCAGCGTGACGAGGTCCAGGCTGTTGGCGCCGAAAGGCAAGGCCGAAAAATCCGTCAGCAGGCCGGCCGATGTTGCCTTCGGCTCCTCGGAGCCTCCGGCCAGCCAGCGATGCGGCATGCGGTTGGTGCGCAGCGTGTCGATCTCCGCGCAGCCCAACTGCAGCGCGTGATAACCGAAGATGTCGACCACCGCCTCGTCGAACTGCGACGCCTCCCAGGCCTGCAGCAGGCGGCCGGGCGGGGTCTTCAACCATTCGCCCAACTTTATAATTTGACCGGTCATGACCCTTGTTCCGTTGCCTGCTTTCGCCGACAACTACATCTGGATGCTCCAGATCGACGGGCAGGCCGCCGTGGTGGATCCAGGCGACGCCGGACCAGTGTTCGACGCCTTGGCCCGGGAGCCCGGGCTTGAACTGGCGGCGATTCTAGTCACACACCATCACGGCGATCACACGGGCGGCGTGGCCGCTTTGCGGGAGGCCACGGGAGCGCAGGTCTTCGGTCCCGCCACCGAAAACATCCCCGAGCCCTTCACGCCGGTTCGCGGTGGCGACCATGCGCATGCACTCGGCTTGCGCTTCGACGTCATCGACGTGCCGGGCCATACCGCCGGTCATATCGCATACGTCCTGCGGGGCACGCCCACTCCTCTTTCCCGTCCGCTGCTCTTCTGCGGCGACACCCTCTTTTCGGGCGGCTGCGGCCGCCTGTTCGAGGGCACCCCGGCGCAGATGCTGGCCTCGCTCGACGCGCTGGCCGCCCTGCCCGACGACACCCAGGTGTGCTGCGCGCACGAGTACACCCTTTCCAACCTGCGCTTCGCCCTGGCAGTGGAACCCGGCAATGCCGCGCTGATCGACCATGAGCGCCACTGCCAGGCACTGCGCGCCCAGGGGCGCCCGACCTTGCCGGTCCAACTGGCAACGGAGCGCCACATCAATCCCTTTCTGCGCTCGCGCGAAGGCACCGTCATCGCCGCCGTCCAGGCGCACGCGCCTGGCGTGCAGCCAGATGACGAGGTCGCCGTCTTCGCCGCCCTGCGCCAATGGAAAAACGACTTCCGATGAAGAGACTTATTGCCGCCGCCATGGTGGCCGCCTCGCTGTTCCTGGCCGGCTGCGCCAGCGCTCCACCCGACTCCAAGGCGCTCCAGGCCGCGGCTGCGGTCTCCTCACCTGCCGCCGCTCCGGTCTATCCCCGCGGCGGGCTCAAGCCCCTCGTGCCGAGCAGCCAGGAATGGTCGGGCCACAGCGTGGTCACCCTGGCGCCGCCCACGGACATGTGGGACCGCATCCGCCGCGGCTTCAAGATGCCCGACCTGGACAGCGACCTCGTACGCGACCGGGAGCAGTGGTACGCCACCCGGCCCGACTACATCCAGCGTATGACGGAGCGGTCGAGCAAGTACATCTTCCACATCGTCGAAGAGCTGGAGCGGCGCGGCATGCCGACCGAGCTGGCCCTGCTGCCCTACATCGAGAGCGCGTTCAACCCGCAGGCGGTCTCCAGCGCACGGGCCACGGGCATGTGGCAGTTCATGCCCGCCACGGGCAACGACTACGACCTCAAGCAGAACCTGTTCCGCGACGACCGGCGCGACGTGGTCGCCTCCACCCGCGCCGCCCTGGACTACCTGCAGCGGCTCTACACCATGTTCGGCGACTGGCAGCTGGCGCTGGCCGCCTACAACTGGGGTGAAGGCAACGTGGGCCGCGCGATCGCGCGCAACCAGAAGGCCGGCCTGCCCACCGGCTACGCCGACCTGAAGATGCCCGACGAGACCCGCTACTACGTGCCCAAGCTGCAGGCGGTGAAGAACATCGTCGCGAGCCCGCAGCAGTTCGGTGTCGACCTGCCCTTCATCGCCAACCACCCGTATTTCCAGACCGTCGAGCTCAAGCGAGACCTCGACGTGGAACTGGCCGCTAAGCTGGCCGACGTGCGCATCGAGGACTTCCGCGCACTCAATCCGGCCGCGCACAAGCCGGTGCTGCTGGCCGCGAGCGGCACGCCCATCCTGCTGCCCTGGGACAACGCCGCGGTCTTCAAGCGCAACTTCGAAGCCTACAGCCAGGGGCAGTACGCCAGTTGGACGGCCTGGACCGTTCCGTCGACCATGACAGTGGCCGATGCCGCGCAACGCGCGGGCATGAGCGAGGCCGACCTGCGCGCGATGAACAACGTGCCGCCGCGCATGCTCATCAAGTCGGGCTCCACGCTGATCGTGCCGCGCACGGCCCGGGTCAAGGAAGACGTGGCGGCCGTGGTGGCCGAGACCGGCCACCTGAGCTTCGAGCCCGAGATCGTCACCCGCCGTACCGTCGTCAAGGCGGGCCGCAGCGACAGCGTGACCACCATCGCCAACCGCTACAAGCTGAGCCCAGCGCGCGTGGCGCAGTGGAACGACGTGGCGGCAAGCCATCGCTTCAAGCGCGGCTTCCAGGTCGTGGTGTACCTGCCGGTGCGCGCGGCGGCCGCCGAACGCGTGGGTACGGGCGCCAAGCATGCCGTGGTCACCAGCAAGCGGGGCGGCGGCGTTCCCCGTGCGGCGGTCACATCGGTGTCCACCCGCGCTGTGCCCGCCTCCAGCAAGACCACCGCAAGTTCCAAGAAAGCCGTCTCGGGTGCACCGCGCGGCGGCTCGCCGTCCAAGAAGAAGCGCTGAGGACGGCGCGGGTCAGGCCTTGTACCGGTCCTTGGCCCTCAGGGCGAAGTCGTTGTTGTAAAGCCTGGCCGGCTCGATGCGCTCCGGTCTGAAGTTGACGTCGAAGGCGGTCATGGCCGCCAGCGCCGTACGCGGCCCTTCCTGCGGAACCAGACCATCCAGCGCGATCGATTCGCGCACCTTGTCGAAGGCGGCGAGATACAGCGCCCGGTCCCCGAGCAGCTGGCTTTCGGGGATCGCCTTGATGATGTCGCCCGGTCCTGCCGTCTGGAGCCATTTCAGGCTGCGGACCATGGCATTGGCGACGGCCTGCCCGGTATGGGGTGCGCGCCGCAGGAAGTCCTCTGACGCATAGAGGCACGCCGCCGGCATGGGGCCTCCGAACACTTCGGACGTGCCCCGCAAGGTCCGGCAATCGGCGATGAGCCTCACGTCGCCCTTCTGCTCGAGCATGGTCATCACGGGCTCGATGTTGCTCATGGCGTCGACCTGGCCGGAGCGCAGCGCGCCGAGTGCGCCCGCGGAGGAGCCGACCCCCACGTACTGCACATCGCCCGCACGCAGACCGCCGCGCAGAGCCACCAGGCTGGCCATCATGTGCGTCGGCGAGCCGACAGCCGAGACACCGACCCGCCGCCCGCGCAGATCGGCCGCGGCCTGGTACGAGGCAAAGCCCTTGGTGGATGTGCCCATGGCCACCTGCGGCGCACGGGTCTGCAGCACAAAACATGGAAAGAACTGGCCGCCTGACTGCAGGCTCAGCGTCTGCTCGAACGTGCCCGCGCAGATGTCCGCGCTGCCCGACAGCAGGGCCTGGGAGGCGCGCACGTCCGCGGCATGGTCCATCACCTCCACGTCCAGTCCTTCGGCCCGGAAGTAGCCCAGTTGCTCGGCGAGCGTGAGCGGCAGGTGATAGAACGAAGCCTTGCCCGCCACGGCGATGACGATACGGGTCTTTTCGAGCCGCGGCTGGGTGCGCACGCCAGGCGCGATGGCCAGCGCGACACCCGCGGCGGCCGCGGCGCAGAAGGCGCGGCGGTGGAGCATGGCGACGGTGGTTCCTCTGTGGCGAGAACCGAGGCACGTCCGGTGCGCTGTCCGCCATCTTGGCGCATCGCTGCGAGCAGCGGCCGGGACACCTCAGCAGGTTGCCACGAGCTTAGAAGGCGTGGCCGTGCAGGAGCATCCGGACCATCCCCACATGGGTTTCCACGGAACGGCGCATCCCTGGCATCCCCGGTCACGGGGCCGTCGCTCTTGGCTCAGCGCCCGACGAAGAGGATCGCGATGTTGACCAGCAAGGCCAGTGCGAACACGGCACTGCGCATCGTGCTTCGACCGCGGATGTACAGGGAGATGAACACCACCCGCAGCAGCACATACGCGACGGCGAGCGCATCGAGCCGGCCCTGTGCGGCGCCGTATTGATGGGCGATCACCACCGCCCCGACAAAGAAGGGCAGGCTTTCGAAACCGTTGGTGTGCGCCGCCATGGCGCGCGCGCGCCAACCTTCCAGCCGGCCAGCCCATGCACGCGGCGCGTCGTTGTCGCAGGCCGCAAACGCGCCCGCCTTGGCGATGTAGGCCGTCAGATAGGGCAGCAACGCCGCCGCCAGCACACACCAGTACGCCAATGTCAGATGACTCGTACCCATGCCTTGCTCCTCAGCGGCGATCGACCAGCGCATGGGCGATGGTGCCCAGGTCCACATATTCCAGTTCGCTTCCTGCGGGCACGCCGCGCGCCAGCCGGGTGACCGTCAGGCCGCGACTTCGAAGCGCTTCGGCGATGACATGCGCGGTCGCTTCGCCTTCGGCAGTGAAATTGGTGGCCACGATCACCTCGCTCACATGCCCGTCGGTCGCCCGGGCCACAAGCTGGTGCAGGCCGATGTCGCGTGGCCCCACCCCATCGAGCGGACTCAGGCGGCCCATCAGCACGAAGTAATAGCCGCGGAAGGCGCCGGTGCGCTCCAGCGCGGCCTGGTCGGCAGGGGTTTCCACCACCGCCAGCTTGCTGGCATCCCGCTGCGGGTCGCGGCAGACGTCGCACAGCTCGGCCTCGGTGAAGGTGTTGCAACGACTGCAGTGGTGCACCTGCAGCACGGCGTCCTGCAACGCGCGCGACAGCACCTGGGCGCCATTGCGGTCGTGCTGCAGCAGATGGAAGGCCATGCGCGAGGCCGATTTGGCGCCCACGCCCGGCAGGCGCCGCAGCGCCTCGATCAGCGTGTCGAGCGAATGGGCGTCGGACATCGTTCGGGGGCTGTCGCGAGGCTCAGAACGGGAACTTCATGCCGCCAGGCAGGCCCGGCATGCCGGCGGTGATCTTGCCCATCTTCTGCTCGCTGGTCTCCTCAGCCTTGCGCACTGCGGCATTGAAGGCCGCAGCCACCAGATCCTCGAGCATGTCCTTGTCGTCGGCCAGCAGACTCGGGTCGATGGTCACGCGCTTGACGTCGTGCTTGCAGGTCATGACGACCTTGACGAGGCCGGCGCCGGACTCGCCTTCGACCTCGATGTGGGCCAGCTCTTCCTGGGCCTTCTTGAGGTTGTCCTGCATGGCCTGCGCCTGCTTCATTAGGCCGGCAAGTTGTCCTTTGTTGAACATGGGGCGGGTTCCTTCTTAGGTCTGGAGATGGGGTTTCAGGAGATTAGGGTCAGGCCGGCTTGAGAGAGCCGGGCACGATGCGGGCGTCCCACTGGCGCATGAGGGCCTGCACATCGGGGTCGCCCATGATGGCCTGCTCGGCCGCGAGCTGCCGGGCCTCGGCCGCGGCCTTGTTGCGCAACGCCGGGCTGTCGACGACCGCGCCGACCTCGATGGCCAGCCGCACGGCATGGCCGGCGCCAGCCAGCGCATTCTGCAATCGCTCACGGCTCGCGCCCTGATTGAGGGTTTCGCGCTCCACGCGCAGCAGCCACTGGTCGACGTCGCGCGCCACCAGCTGCGACTGCAACGCCAGCTCGCGCGCCAGCGCGTTGATCGCCTCTGCGGCTACGAGGCCCATCACGGTCTGGTGCCAGAAGTCGCCCTCTTCGCTGGGACGTATGCGCGCCGCCGCGGACTCGCGCGGCGCTTCGCGCGCACCGGGGGGCGGCTGCACACGCAAGGGGACAGCGACGACGGGCGTGTCCGGCTCCTCGGTGGAGGACACCGGCCGCGCCGACACCGAGGCGCCACGGGCCGGCATGTCGACCACGGGCAGTCGGTGCACGGGATGGGCAGAGGCGGGCGCAGACCCGGCCCCGGCCATTGCGGGACGCGGATGGGGGGCGACCGCAGGCTCCACGTCACCACGGGGGGCGACAGGCACAGGCACCGGCGATCCACGGTCCGCGCCGGGCGTCGGCACGGCGGAGGGCCGGCCCGCCTGCGCCACCGGCGTCGGCACGGCAGGCATGACGGGAGCGGGCGCCGACGCAACCGCCGCCTTCGCCACGGTGGGGGCTGACGGCGTCGCAAACGTCGTCGCAACGCCCCCGGCCGGCGGCCGCGCTTCAGCGTTCAGCGGACTTTTTTTTTCAGCCCCGCCCGAAGGCTTGAAGGCCAGCAGGCGCAGCAACACCATCGTGAGCCCGGCGTACTCGTCGGGCGCCAGACCCAACTCCGAGCGGCCATGCAGGCAGATGCTGTAGAGCAGTTGCGTCTCGTCCGGGGGCATGCTGCCGGCCAGCCGAGCGACTTCGGCCGCATCCGGGTCCGCGGCATCGATGGCCGCCGCACGCGAGGGCACGGCCTGCAGCACAGCCATGCTCTGGAGCACCGCCGTCATTTCTTCCAAGGTGGAGGCAGCGGCCAGGCCGGCCACACGCATGGCCTCGACCGTCTCGACGACGGTGCCTCCGTCGCCGCGCGCCAGCGCATCGATCAACGCATGCACATGACCGCGGTCCGCGCTGCCCAGCATCTGCCGTACGCCGCCCTCGGCCAGGCTGCCATTGCCATAGGCGATGGCCTGGTCGGTGAGGGACAGCGCATCGCGCATGGAGCCGCGCGCCGCACGCGACAGCAGGCGCAGGGCACCCGGCTCGGCCTCGATCCGCTCGGCGCCCAGCACATGCGTCAGATGCTCCAGCACCGTCTCGGGCGCCATCGGCCGTAGGTTGAACTGCAGGCAGCGGCTGAGCACCGTCACCGGCACCTTCTGCGGGTCGGTGGTGGCCAGCACGAACTTGAGGTATTCGGGCGGCTCTTCCAGCGTCTTGAGCATCGCGTTGAACGCGGTGTTCGTGAGCATGTGCACTTCGTCGATCATGAAGACCTTGAAGCGGCCCTGCACTGGCTTGTAGACAGCCTGTTCCAGCAAGCCCTGCACCTCATCCACACCGCGGTTGGAAGCCGCGTCCAGTTCGGTGTAGTCGACGAAGCGGCCGGCGTCGATGTCGGTGCAGGCCTGGCACACGCCGCAGGGCGTGGCGGTGATGCCGCCCTGCCCGTCCGGCCCCTGACAGTTGAGCGACTTGGCCAGGATGCGCGAGACGGTTGTCTTGCCCACACCGCGCGTGCCGGTGAAGAGGTAGGCATGGTGCAGCCGCTGCTGCGTGAGCGCATTGCTCAAGGCCTGCACCACGTGCTCCTGCCCCACCATCTCGCCGAAATTGCGAGGACGGTATTTGCGGGCGAGCACGAGGTAGGACATCCGGTCGATTCTAAGAGGCGGTCCCATCGCGCCCGGGATGGCCCGCCGCGGCGGGATGGCATGCAGGCCTGGGTTATGATCGATCTCGACGGGCCTCCCCGCATGGTCAAGCGGCCAACCGGGTCAGGTGGGGAACCAAGCAGCCCTAACTGCGTAGCCAGTGCCGGGGGTAAGGCTCGTCACCTTCTTCTTTCTCCCCTTCTTTCGTCGTTGCGCGGCCATGACCGCGGCGGCCTCACCGCCCCCCGACGAACCCCGCCAGCATCCGGTCGATCAGCGCGAGAAGGGGCGACTCCAGCATCGGCAGCACCCACGCCATGGCGGCCATGCCGGCCGTGAGCGTGACGGGGAAGCCGATCGCGTAGATGTTCATCTGCGGCGCGACGCGCGAGATGATGCCAAGCACCAGGTTCACGAACAGCAGCAGCCCGATCATGGGCAGCGCGATCCACAAGGCGCTGGCGAAGAGCTCGGCGCCCAGCTCGTGCACGCGCACCCGCATCAGCGCATCCATGAGCCCGCCGCCGATGGGGAAGACCTCGAAGCTCTTGATGACCGCCATCAGCACTGCCAGGTGGCCGTTGATCACCACGAACAGCAAGGTGGCGAGCGTGCCGAAGAAGCGCGAGACGGCGCTGGCCTGGGTGTTGTTGATGGGGTCGAAGAAGCTCGCGTAGTTCAGGCCCATCTGCAGGCCCGCGAGTTCCCCGGCCAGCTCGACCGCCGCCAGGATCAGCCGCGCCGCGAAGCCGATGGCCATGCCGATGCCGGCCTGCTGCACCAGCGCGGCCAGCGCCAGCGGGCTGTCCACACCGATGGCCGGCGCCGGCGGCAGCACGCCCTGCGCGCACAGCGCGATGACGAAGGCCAGGCCGATGCGGGCGCGCACCGGCAGCGCGCGCGAGGAGAACACGGGCGCCGTGGTGAACAGTCCCAGCACGCGCAGGAAGGGCCAGAGGATCGGGGTGATCCAGGCCGTGAGCTGGGCGTCGGTGAAGGTCAGCATGTCACGCCGCCTCGCAGGGCCGGCCGCCCTTTCGAAGAAGAGCGAAGGATCAAGCGACGACGCTGGGCAGCGACTCGATGATGCGGCGCAGATAGTCCACGAGCATCGTCAGCATCCAGGGCCCGGCGATGGCGAGCACCGCCACGGCGGCGACCAGCTTGGGGACGAAGGCCAGCGTGGCCTCGTTGATCTGCGTGACGGCCTGGAAGATGCTGACCACCAGTCCGACGGCCAGCACCGCCAGCAGCATGGGGGCGGAGACCATCAGCATCAGCATCAGCGCGTCCTGGCCGGTGGTCAGCACCATCTGGGCGTTCATGGAAAAGGTCCTTGCAGAGATCGGTCAGGTGATGAAGCTGGCGGCGAGCGAACCCAGGAGCAGGTTCCAGCCATCGGCCAGCACGAAGAGCATGAGCTTGAAGGGCAAGGCCACCAGCACCGGCGACAGCATCATCATGCCCAGCGACATCAGCACGCTGGACACCACGATGTCGATCACCAGGAAAGGAATGAAGATCATGAAGCCGATCTGGAAGGCCGACTTCAGCTCGCTGGTGGCGAAGGCCGGGATCAGCACGCGCATGGGCGCCGTCTCGGCCGTGGTCTCGGAGGGCAGCTTGGCCAGCCGCGCGAACAGGGCGAAGTCCGATTGGCGCGTCTGCTTGAGCATGAACTGGCGCATCGGCTGCTCGGCGCGCGACAGCGCCTCGTCGAAGGCGATGGCATTGCGGCTGTAGGGCTCGTAGGCCTCGGCGTAGACCTTGTCCAGCGTCGGGCCCATGACGAAGAGCGTGAGGAAGAGCGACAGCCCGATCACCACCTGGTTGGGCGGCGCGGCCTGCGTGCCCATGGCCTGCCGCAGCAGCGACAGCACGATCACGATGCGGGTGAAGCCCGTCATCATCAGGACCACGGCCGGCAGAAAGCTCAGCGCGGTGAAAAAGAGCAGCGTCTGGATGGGCACCGAATAGCTGGTGCCGCCGGCGCCCTGCCCGATCAGCAGCGGCAGCTGGCCGGCCGCGGGTGCCTGCTGCGCCAGCACGGGCACCGTGAAGGCCAGGCCGAGGGCCAGACCCGCGTGCCACTTACGCATCGACCGGCTCCTGCACCGCGACGGAACCGGCGGCCGGCAGCGTGTGCAGACAGTTCACGGCCTGCGCCGTCACACCGAGCACCAGCCAGGTCCGTGCGTGGGCCGGTCCCACCTCCACCGTCACCACCCGCTGCTGCGGCCCGACGGCCACGGCAGAGACCACGCGCGAGGCGGCATCGGCCGCGCCCGGCGCGAGCAGCTGGCGGGCGCGGATGCGGCGCAGCACGAAGGGCAGCGACGCAATCAGCGCAATGAACAGGACGATGGTGAGAAGGCTCTGCGTCACGCGGCAAGCATCCGGATCGAATCGAACACAAGGCGCTCAGGCGCGGTGCACGCGCCGCAGCCGCTCGGAAGGGGTCACGACATCGGTCAGGCGGATGCCGAAGCGGTTGTTGACCACCACCACCTCACCCTGCGCGACCAGATAGCCGTTGACCAGCACATCCATGGGCTCGCCGGCCAGCGTGTCCAGCTCGACGATGGTGCCCTGCCCCATCTGCAGCACCTGCTTGATCGGCACCTTCTTGCGGCCCAGCTCGACCGACAGCTGCACCGGGATGTCCAGCACACGCTGGATGTCCTGCGCCATGGCTGCCGCATCGGGCGTGGCGGCCGTGGCCGCGCCGGGCTCGCCCGGCTCCAGCGGCTCGGCCCAGGCGGCGGAAGAGGAAGAGGTGTCATTGCTCATGGAAAGCTCCTTGGCTGCCGAGGTGCTGCTCGATGCGCAGCGCATAGCGGTCGTTGTGCGTGCCGTAGCGGCAGGCGAAGACGGGGGCGCCTTCGATGGTGGCGAGCACCATCGGCTGGCGGTCCAGCTGGATGAAATCGCCGGGCTTCATGGCGAGCAGGTCGGCCACGCTGAGTTCGGCCTGGGCCAGCTCGGCCACCAGCGTGACCTCGGCAGCCTGGATCTCGCGCGCCAGCTGGCCGACCCAGCGGCGGTCCTCCGCCAGGGCGGTGGCCTGCTGCGGCCCGTAGAGCACATCGCGGATGGGTTCGAGCGCGGCGTAGGGCAGGCACAGGCGCAGCTCGCCCTCGTAGGTTCCGAGCGTGATGGACAGCGTTGTCACCACCAGCGCGTCCTGCGGCGTCGCGACGCCGGTGAATTGCGGCAGGCGCTCGTGGCGGACATAGCTCGGCACCAGCGGATAGACGTCCTTCCAGGCGCGGGCGTATTCCTGGCCCAGCAGCACCATCAGGCGCTGGATCACCCGCTGCTCGGTAGGCGAAAAGTCGCGGTCGATCGGCGTGTGGACGGTGCCGCCACCGCCGTAGAGCGCATCGACCAGCGCCGAGACGAAGCCGCTGTCGCAGGCCACCAGCGCACTGCCGCGCAGCGGCTGCAGGCCATAGACGCCGAAGCACGCGGGCATGGCCATCTCGCCCGTGTAGTCGGCCATGACCTCTTCCCAACGGCGCACCTGCACGCCCGTGGTGCTCAGCTGCGCGCTGCGGCGCGACAGCTGGAACAGGCCCTGGCCCAGGTGACGCACGAAGCGTTCATTGACCACGTCCAGCATCGGCAGCGGCTGGCGCACGCGCCGGTCGCTGGGCAGCAGCTCCAGCACGCCGGGCGCCGTCGCGGCCTGCGCGACGGTGTCGGTCTGGGTGTCCTCGGTCATCGCTTCACCTCCGGGCACGGCCGGTCGTCATTGAACGATGAAAGCGGCGAACAGCACGGCACGGATGGGCCCGCTGTAGCGCGGCATCAGCGGGCGCTTGTCGCCTTCTTCGGCGCGGACCGGACGCGGCGCGCGCAGGCCGACCACACGAGAGACCTCGACCACGATGTCCTGGGCCAGCTTTTCCTTGCCATCACGCTTGAGCAGCTCTTCGGCCGTGCGCTGCGACACCAGCATCAGGATGCTGCTGCGCACCGCCGGAAGCCGCTGCTTGATCTGATCGCCCACCTTGTCGTCGCCCAGCTCCAGCGTGACGCCGATCTGGGCGAAGCGGTCACCGCCGGGATCGGCCAGGTTGACCACCATGTTCTCCAGCGCCATGTAGATCGGCGCGGGCTTCTTGGCCGACGAGGGCGCTTCGTCGTCCTCTTCGTCGCCCGCCGAAGCCTCGGAATGGCTTTCCTTGGCCTTGGCGTGGCTGCCGCCCTTCATGAAGAACCACGTCCCGCCCGCGGCGCCGCCCACGAGCACGAGCACGGCCACGACGATCACGATGATCTTGATGAGGTTGCTCTTGGGCTTGGCGGCCCCTTCGGCTGCGGCAGTGGCGGACACGGATCATTCCCCTCGGGTTGAAAGGCCCGGTACCGGACCTTGGGGGAATTATTCGGCGCAGCCGCCCGGCCCGAGCCGTCGAACAAAGGCAGGAAAACCGGCTTCTTCCAGGATTACACGAACAGGTCCAGCGCGCCGCGCCCCGACGCACCCGGTCGCCCAGCCGCCGCAACACGGGTGGCGGGCGGCGCTGCGGCCCTCGCGTCACCGCGTTCGGCGCCCTGGCCGGATGAGCCTTGCCCCTGCCCTTGCGCCTGGGCCTGCGCGCCCAGACCTTGTCCGCCGCCCTGCCCCGGCCCTGTGCCCACGCTGGCCGAGCCCAGGCTCAGGCCCTGCCCCGCCAACATCTGTTCGAGCTGCGGCAGTGACTGGTGGATCAGCTGACGCGCCTGCCGGTCGTCGCTCTGGAAGAGCACCTGCGCCTCCTGGCCCTGCAGCCGCAGTTGCACGGAGACCGGCGCATCACCCGGGCCGGCGACCGTGAGCTGGGCGCCCTGCGTCTGCTGGGCCGCCCACCAGCTGACCTGGTCGAGCAGCGCTTCGGAGGCGTCCCGGAAGGCCGAGCCTGCCTCTGCCATCGCCGACGGCGACAGCACGGGCAGCGTCGCGCCCAGATCGGGAGCACCCGGCGCCTGCCAGCCGCCTGGAATCGCCGCGCCGGAACCGGCAGACGGCCCGTCGTCATCGGGCTGCTCGACGCGCTGCCAGGCCGACGCGAAGTCGGGCGACAGCGTAGCGGCGGTGGGCACGGGCTGGGCGGTTGCAGCGTCGGCTGCCGGATGGACGACCTGGGTCGGGGCATGCAGGGCCGCTGCCTGGGACGGCGCCTGCGCTTCCTGTGCGGCCAGCGACGGCGTCGTCGGCGCCGGGGTGGGCGTGGCGGCGGGATGCGGCGCGCGCACCACCTCCGGCACCGGCCGGTGATCGCCCAAGGCCTGGCCCAGCATGCGGGTCTGCCATGTCGCCGTGCCAGAGGCGTTTGCCGCTTCCGCCGGCGTCTGCACGACCGGCAGCGTGGCCGGCCGCCCGCCGGGCAGCGCGGGCGCCACAGCGGGCGCGACCGCGGGTCGGGCATCCAGGTTGGCGAGGACCGGATCGGCAACCGGCACCGTCGCCGCTGGCGCATCAGAGGCGGCCGCGACGACCGCCCCGGAACGCCCTCGCACCTCGGTGCCCGGCGCGGCTGGCCTGCGCGCGCCCACAGCCTCGATACCCGGGGCGCCCGCGCCCCCGGCCTCGGCAGGCGTGGTGCCGGAGCCCTCGGCCTTCTGCATGAGTTGCGACAGCATCAGGGCCAGATCGGGTGGCGTGGCGTCATTGGTGTCGGCCGGTTGCGGCACATCCACGGCCGCCTTGCCACGGCTTTCCCGTTCGGCGCGCGCCGCGTCCGATGCGCCCTCGGCTGGCGCCTCCGCCTGGGCCGCATCGCTCGCGCTGGCAGGCGACTTGGGCGGCTTGCCGGCGCCATCCTTCGCGCCCGCGCTCCCGGCCTGGCTCGTCGCATCGCGGCGCGAGTCCGCAACGGGCGCCGGCACGGCCGCCTGCTCGGGCAACTCGGCCTTGGGCGGCGCGTCCGGGTGCGGATCGGCCCGTCCCGATGCCTCATGACCGGCCGGGGCGGCCTCCGCCTCGCGCAACACCGAAGCGAACGCCGGTGCGGAACCGCTGGCCGCCGACGTGGCGGCCCCGTCCGCCGCGGCGCCAACGCCCGCGGGCAGCAAGCCCAGCGGCCCCGCAGCGGCGACGGCGGTCACCGGCCCTCCCACGCCGCGCGACCCTGCTGGCGGCGATGCACCTGGGCGGCCAGTTCGTCCGCGGCCTTCTGCTCGCGGCGCTGTTCAGCCTGGCGGGCCTTGGCGTCGCGGCTGGCGATCACCTGGCGCAGGGCTTCGAGCTTCTGCTCGGCCTCCTGCAGCCGGCCGGCGATGCGCGACACCGTCTGCGCATGCTGCTCCAGGATGCCCGCCTGCATCTGGATGGTGTGATGGAGCCGGTCCATGAACTGGTAGTGATGCCGCATGATCTCCGGCGCATGCCGCGCCTCGGAGGCGCCCCAGCGGGCGGTGGTCTCCTGCGCATAGCCTTCGAGCTGGTCGCGCTGCAACTGCGCCGACACCCAGCCCTGGCGGGCGACGGCGAGTTGCTGGGCGACGGCGTCGCGCCGTGCCCGGGCCATCTGCTCGGCCATGGCCAGCGCGTCGATCTTGGGTGCGGACATCGGTTCCTCCTTCAATGGTGTTCTGGTTTCGCCGGCGCGCTCAGGCCGCCTGTACCGCGTCGGCGATGTACTGCAGGCCGGCCACGCTTTCGTCCATGGGTGCGCCCTCACGCATGTTCTGCTGCAGGAAGGCGGTCATCACCGGCTGCAGGCGGATCGCCTCGTCCAGCACCGCATCGCTGCCGGCCGCGTAGGCGCCCACGCGCACCAGGTCACGGCTGCCCCGAAAGCGGCCGTAGAGCGTGCGGAAGCGGCGCGCGGCTTCCAGGTGCTCCGGCGTGGCGACGTTGTGCATCACCCGCGAGGCCGACTGCTCGATGTCGATGGCCGGGTAATGCGCCTCTTCGGCCAGGGCGCGCGAGAGCACGATGTGGCCGTCCAGGATGGCGCGGGCGGCGTCGGCGATCGGGTCCTGCTGGTCGTCGCCTTCGGACAGCACGGTGTAGAAGGCGGTGATCGAGCCCACGCCGTTGAGGCCGTTGCCGCTGCGCTCCACCAGCTGCGGCAGGCGCGCGAAGCACGAGGGCGGATAGCCCTTGGTCGCCGGCGGCTCGCCGATGGCCAGGGCGATCTCGCGCTGGGCCATGGCATAGCGGGTGAGCGAATCCATGAGCAGCAGCACATGCTGGCCCCGGTCGCGGAAATGTTCGGCCACCGCCGTGGCATAGGCGGCGCCCTGCATGCGCAGCAGCGGCGGCGCATCCGCCGGGGCGGCCACCACCACCGAACGGGCCCGGCCTTCCTCGCCCAGGATGTCCTCGATGAATTCCTTGACCTCGCGGCCGCGCTCGCCGATGAGCCCGACGACGATCACGTCGGCCGCGGTGTAGCGCGCCATCATGCCCAGCAGCACGCTCTTGCCCACGCCAGAGCCGGCGAACAGCCCGATGCGCTGGCCGCGGCCGACGGTGAGCAATGCGTTGATGGCCCGCACGCCGGTATCGAGCGGCAGGCGGACCGGATCGCGGTCCATGGCGTTGATGGGGCGGCGGTCCATCGGCTCGGCCGACACGTCCTGCAACGGGCCCTGGCCATCGAGCGGAATCCCTTGCGGATCGACCACCCGGCCCAGCAGCCCGCTGCCCTGCGGCAGGCGCAGCATGCCGCTGCGGGCCCGCACGTCGCGCTCGGGTTCGCCCAGGCGCGGCACCGGCACGTACGGGGCGGCCGGCACCACGCTGGCACCGGCCGACAGGCCATGCACGTCGCCGGCGGGCATCAGGTAGGCGAGCTCGCCCGAGAAGCCCACCACCTCGGCCAGCACCGGCGCACTGCCGGGCATGACCACCTGGCACTGGGCGCCGATGGGTTCGCGCACACCGCGCGCCTCGAGCACGAGGCCGGCCACGCGCGTGAGCGTGCCCCGCACCTCCAGCCCGGGCGCCTGCTCCACGCGGCGGCGCGCGTCGTCCATGAAACGTTGCCAGATGGCGCGCTCAGGGGGCATCACCGTCCGGCTCCTGTTGGTCGGGCGTCGGCGGCGCGTCGGCCGGTGCGACTGCGCTGGGCGCATTGCCCACCTCGTCCGCAGTGCCCACCTCGTCCGCCTCGGGCTGCCACGGCACGGTCAGCCCCAGGCTGGCCACGGCGCGGGCCCAGCGTGGGGCGATGCCGCCGTCGACGACCGCACCGGCCGATTCCAGGCGGCAATCGCCCGGCAGCATGGCACCCTCGGCCACCACGGTCAGGCCGCGGCTGGCGAATTCCTGCTCCAGCGCACCCGCCAGCCATGCATGGTCGTCGTGCGACAGCACCACGCGCACGCTGCGGCCGTCGGCCACCAGCAGGTCGATGGCCTCGCGTACCACGGGCTCCAGCAGTTCGGGCCGGGTGGCCAGTTCCTGGCGCAGCACCTGGCGGGCCAGTGCGCAGGCGATGTCCAGCGTGCCTCGGGCGATGTCCTGCTGGGCTGCATCCAGCCCCTCGCGGGCGGCATCGAGCATGGCTGCGAAGTGCTCGGCCTGCTCGTGCAGCTGACCCTCGGTCAGGGTGCGCATGGCCTCGTCGGCCTGTTCGCGGGCTTCGGCAGCGCCGGCCGCGTGGCCTTCGGCATAGGCCTGGGCGCGCGCCTCGGCCAGCAGGGCCTCGATGTCGATGGGGGGCTCGGGCGGCGGGCCCTCCTCCTGGGCGATCACAGGCGGCGGCGCATCCATGCGCTCGAAGGCCCAGGGCGCAGCCGAGCCGCCGGCCAGCACGGCCAGGCGCTCGGCGCTGATCAGTCGGGAACGGCTCATCGCTGGAAGGAAGGCCAGGGACATGACGGGACTGCCGGCTTCACACCATGCCCGCGCCGCCGCCCAGCACCACCTGGCCTTCCTCGGCCAGGCGACGCAGTGTCTTGAGGATTTCCTTCTGCTGCGCCTCCACCTCGGACACGCGCATCGGGCCGCGGGCTTCCAGGTCCTCGCGCAAGGCTTCGGCCGCGCGCGAGGACATGTTCTTGAGGAACTTCTCGCGCAGCGGATCGGCCGCGCCCTTGAGCGCGACGATGAGCGTCTCGGTGGCCACTTCCTTGAGCAGCAGCTGCACCGAGCGGTCGTCGAGCTTGAGCACGTCGTCGAAGACGAACATCAGATCGGCGATCTCCTGCGCCAGGTCCGGGTCCTGGATGCGGATCGCGTCCAGGGCGGAGGTGTCGTTGCCGGCACCCAGCAGGTTGATCATCCCCGCCGCCGTCTTGGTCCCTCCGGGCGAGGGCTTGCGCACCTTGCCGCCGCCGGCCAGCACGCGGAACATGACGTCGTTCAGGTCTTCCAGCGCGGCGGGGTGGATGCCTTCCAGCTTGGCCACGCGCAGCAGCACGTCGCCGCGCATGTTCTCGTCAAACTGCACCAGGATGGCGGCGGCCTGGTCGGGCTCCAGGTGGGCCAGGATGGCGGCCACGATCTGCGGATGCTCGTTGCGCAGCACTTCGGCCACGGCCACGGCGTCCATCCATTTGAGGTTCTCGATGCCGGTCAGGTCGCTGGTCTGCAGGATGCGGTCGGCCAGGATGCCGGCCTTCTCCTCGCCCAGTGCATGCTGCAGCACCGTGCGCACGTACTGGTGCGTGTCGGCGGCATACAGCCCCTGGCCCGAGGTGGCGGCGATGAAGCGCTCGGCCACGGCACCGAGCCGATCGCGCGACACCACATGCGTGCGCGCGATGGTCTCGCCGATCTTCTGCACCTCGCGCGGCGACAGGTGGCGCAGCACTTCGCCAGCCTCCTGCTCGCCCAGCGACATGAGCAGCACGGCGGCGTCTTCGAGTCCTTGTTCGTCCATGGGGGCTCAGGCCTTCTCAGTCTCGGGGTTGATCCAGCCGCGAACGATGTTGGCGACCGCCGCGGGGTTCTGGCGCGCCATGACGCGGGCGCCTTCGAGCTGGGCCTGCTCCAGCAACAACTCGGGGCGGGGCAATGCGATGGGTTCGGGGCCCGCCTCGACGCCCGGGGCATCGAGCGCCGGACGCTCGGGGTCGTCGCCGATCACGGCATTCAGGGCCCCGCCCGGGCCGGGCAGCGCGGCCGGAACCGGACCGCCTTCCAGCGTCAAGGGCTCCTCGGGCTCCTTGTCCTTGGCCGCCTCGGGCTTGGGCGGTGCCAGGGCCTTCAGCGCCGGGCGCACGAGGCCGAAGAGCACGGCCAGGCCGAGCACCGCCAGGGCTGCCGGCCAGGCCAGGCTGCGGGCCAGGTCGTACAGCTCGGGCCGCTTCCACAGCGGCAGCTCGGGCGCCACGGCGCCGTCGGCCATGAAGGCGGCGTTCATCAGGTTGACCGAGTCGCCACGCTCCTTGCTGAAGCCGATGGACTCGCGCACCAGCGCCGTCATCTGCTCCAGCTGGGCCGCGGGCAGCGCGGTGGGCGTCACCTTGCCCTGCGCATCGGCCACGCCCTGATAGTTGACGACCACGGCCGCCGACAGGCGCTTGACGGTGCCCACGGCGCCGCGCACGGTGCGGGTGGTCTTGTCGACCTCGTAATTGGTGATGGACTCACGCTTGCCGGGCGGGCGCTGGCCGGCCTGAGCCTGGGCCTGGGCCTGGGCCTGGGCACCGTTGGGCGCCAGCGGCGCAGCCTGGCCGTTGATGGGCGCGGCCGGCGCACCCGGCGGCTGCGGCTGGTTGGAAGCTGCTCCGGGCACGCCCGAGGGCTGCGTCGGCGCCGCGCCCACCGTCTCGATGGTCTGCTGGCTGCGCACCGCGCTGGCGTCCTGCGACAGGTTGGGCCGATGCTCCTCGCTCGTGGCCTCGGTCTGCGAGAAGTCCACGTTGGCGGTCACCTGGGCCTTGACGTTCTGCTTGCCGACCACCGGCTCCAGCATGTCCAGGATGCGGCGGGTGTAGAGCTGCTCGAGCTGCTGCACGTAGGCCAGTTGCTGGGCGTCGACGCTGCCGTTGGCATTGGCATCACCCGTGCTCGACAGCAGCTTGCCGGTGTCGTCCACCACGCTGACGGCGGCCGGGCTCAGCTCGGGCACGCTGGAGGCCACCAGGTGCACGATGCCGGCGATCTGCGCGCGGTCCAGCGTACGGCCGGGATGCAGCGTCAGCAGCACCGAGGCCGAGGGCTTCTGCTGCTCGCGGAAGAAGCCGTTCTGGTTGGGCAGCGCCAGGTGCACGCGGGCCGACTGCACGGCCGCCAGGGCCTGGATCGAGCGGGTCAGCTCGCCCTCGAGGCCCCGCTGGAAGCTCAGCTTCTCCTGGAACTGCGTCATGCCGAAGCGGTTGGTGTCGGTCAGCTCGAAGCCGGTGACCGAGCCCTTGGGCAGGCCCTGGGAGGCCAGGCGCAGCCGCACGTCGTGCACCTTCTCGGCCGGCACCATGATGGCGCCACCGCCCTCGGTGTACTTGTAAGGCACGTTCATCTGCGCCAGCTGCGCGACGATGGCGCCTCCGTCCTTGTCGTTCAGGTTGGAGAACAGCACCCGCCAGTCGGACGAGCGGCCCATCACGACGGCGGCGATGGCCACGGCCGCCAGCAGCACGGCGCCGAGCGCCAGCTTCAGGCGCTGACTGCGGTCCAGGGCTGCGAATCGGCTGGCCAGGCCGGCCGGCACCAGGGCGGTGCCGGGCAAGGGGCTGGTGGCGGGAAGCTGGGCGGCAGCGGCGGACATGGGGCGGACGGCGGCGTTGGAAGGCGGAAGCCGGGACAGCCTCCGCATGGCCGCCGATTATTCGAAGGCCCGCCGCCGCGAAGCCTTGGATAAGGCCCCGTATTCGGCCTCAATTCCCGCCATGAAGTGCCGAGGGGGGGCTTAGCATCCCGGCACCATGGAACTGCGCCTGAACACCGTCACCCCCTCGGCTGCGGGCCTGCGGCCGGCCGGCAGCGCCCGCCCCGCGGCCAATGTCGAGGCCGCGCCGGGCGGCGGCTTCTCGTCGGCGCTGTCGGGCGCCCTGCGCGAGGTGAGCAATGCGCAGAACGAGTCGTCGCGGCTGCAGCGCGAGGTCCAGATGGAGAACCCGCAGGTCAGCCTCGAGCAGACCATGGTGGCCATGCAGAAGGCCCAAGTGGGCTTCCAGGCCACGATGCAGGTGCGCAACCGGCTGGTGCAGGCCTACACGGACATCATGAACATGCAGGTCTGAGGCCCTGTCCGGCCCGTCAGTGCATCGTCTGCAGCCGGGGGTCGAAGAGCTGGGCGACGTCCGACAGCCAGGGCTCGGCCAGCACGCGGATCTCGGCGTCGTTGCGCAGGATGCGCTGCATGATCTTCGCCTTCTCGGCCCGGTCGGGGCGCTCCAGCCGCTCGGTGCGACCCAGGAAGCGCAGCTGCTCGATCAGCACGGCGCAGGCACCTTCGCAGCGCACCACCTCGTCCCAATCCTCGCGGCGGGCCGCCTCCAGCATGCGCATGCTCGCGTCCTCGATCGCCTTGTAGTAGTCCAGCAGTCGATGAGACATCGCGAGCTCCTGCATAGCGGCTTCAGGCCGATTAGGGGGCCACTGCATGCGCCTGGGGTCCAATTTCGCTCCAGGCCTGCGCCACGGGGCTGATCAACGCGGCCACCTCGGCGACGATGGCGGCATCGTTGCGCAGGTTGGCGGTGGTCAGACGTGCGATGCAGTAGTCGTACAGCGCGCGAAGTCTACCTGCCAGTTCGCCGCCCCGGGTGGTATCCAGACCGGGCTTCAGGCCCTCTTCCAGCAGCCGCACGGCACGGCCGATCTGCTCGCCCTTGACCCCGATGTCGCCGCGGGCCAGCGCGCCCTGGGCCGCCAGCAGCGACTGGCCGAGCCCTTCGTAGAGCATCTCCACCAGGCGATGCGGGCTGGCACCGCCTTCGATGCTGGATTCGACCGCGACGCGCTGGTAGGCACGTGCGGCGCGGGCGGCGGGAGGTGTGTACATGGCGGCTCCTGAATCGATGCTTTCCTTCTTTATCGGCCGCCCGCGGGAGAAATCAAGTCAGTTACACCTCAGCGGACCCCAAAGACGGGCGGTATTTCCCGCCGTCAGCTCGACTTGTTCCATTGCGCGATCTGCTGCTTGACGTAGGTGTCCAGGGAAGTCAGCGTGCTGAGCTTGGCATCCAGTGCCGAGTACTGCGCCCGCAGACGCGATTCTGTGAGCGTCATGCGGTCGGTCGCCTTCGCCTGGTCGTCGGTGTTGCCGTCGAGCTGCTTCTGCAGCGACTGCGTGCGGATGTCCAGCGTGCCGTCGTCGCCGACCGCCCCCTTGGTGAACGCCGAGAAGCGGGACGCCCAGCCGTCCGTGGTGCTGGTGGTGCCATCGCCCGAGCCCATGAAGAAGGTCTTGACCGCATCCGGGTTCGCCAGCACCTCGCCGAGCTTGGTGCTGTCCAGCGTCAGGCTGCCGTCCGCGCTCTTGCTCACCGAGATGCCCAACTGGGACAGCGTGGTGAACGTGCCGCTGGTGTTGGCCGTGCCCACAAGCCGCCGCATCATGGTCTGCAGGCCGGTCACCATGCTGTCGCCCTGCATCAGGCCGGCCTTCTTGGTGTCGGCGTTGTATGAGGTCAGCGAATTGATCTGGCCGTTGATGTTGTTGTAGGCGTTGACGAAGCCCTGGATGGCCGAGGTCAGCGCATTGGTGTCGGTGCTGGTGGTGACGGTGACGGGGTCGCTGCTGAGCTGCGACAGCGTGAGCGACAGCCCGGGCAGCGCGCCCGTGACGGTGTTGGTGGCGGACGTGACGGTGACCCCATCGACCGTCGCCACGGAGTTGGCGGCCCACTGCACGCTGTTGGCCGCCATGCCCGCCCCGGAACCAGGGGCGTCGAAGGCGAGTCCCGACAGGGCGGTGCCGCTGCCGGAACCGTTAGCGCTGACCTGGAAGCCCGCGGCCTCGCCCGTGCTGGCCGAACGCATCACCAGACGCTGGCCGCTCAGGTCGGTGACCACGCTGGCCGTGACGCCGGCCCCGGCCGCATTGATCTTGGAAGCCACCGTGCCGAGCGTGTCGCCCGCGCTGATGGCCACGTCGACGGCTGCTGCGCTGCCTGCGGCGAAGCTTGGCGTGCCGCCGCCCGAGGTGCCGCTCCACGTGCCGATCTGGATCGACAGCGTGCCGGCCTGAAAGCCGTCCGTCGCGGCCACGGCTGACGACGACACCGACTGCGATCTCGCCAGCTGGGACACCGACACCTGGAAGCTGCCGGCCATCGCCTGGCTGGAATCGGCCACCTTGACGCCGACCGCCGCCGAGGACGAGGACGCCGTCTTCGTCGCCCACAGCGTGGGCTTGGTGAGCGCCGTGGCCGCATCCGACAACGTGGACAGCATCGACTTGACCGTGCCCACCGCCGACACCTGGCTCTGAAGCGCGCTCGCCTGCGTCTGCAGCTTGGTGACCGAGGTCTGCTCGATCGCCATCATCTTACTGACGATCGTGTCGATGTCGATGTTGGTGCCGCTCGACGTGACGGTTCCGGTGATGGCCATGGTTGGCGCTCCTCAATGGTTGAAGGCGGCGGGCGTCACAACGCCAGCCGCCTCGATGGGAGACGCACTGCCCGGGGGCCGTGCGCCCCTTGCCTGCCGGCGATCAGCCCAGCAGCTTCAGCACGGTCTGCGGCATTTGGTTGGCCTGGGCCACCATCGAGGTGCCGGCCTGCTGCAGGATCTGCGCACGCGACAGGTTGGCGGTTTCGACGGCGAAGTCGGCGTCGGTGATCCGGCTCTTGGCGGCGCTGGTGTTCTCGGCGGCGGTCTGCAGGTTGGTGATCGTGGCCTCGAAACGGTTCTGGGCCGCACCGAAGGTGGAGCGGGCGTTGGAGATGGCGTCGATGGCGGAGTCGATGCTGGTCATCGCCGTCAGGGCCGTCGCCGACGTGGTGCCCAGCGTGGCGGTGCTGCCCTGCGTGGACGTGGTCATCGAGTTGGCGATGTTGGTCGTCGCCACGCTGATCTGGTTGTCCGAGGACGTGTTGGCGCCCACCTGGAAGGTGAAGGTGCCGCTGGAGCCGCCCGAGCCGGTCAGCAGTTCCTGGCCGTTGAACTTGGTGTTCGAGATGATCCGCGAGTTTTCCTGAGCGAGCTGCTTGAACTCGTTGTCCAGGGCCGTGCGGTCCGTCGACGTGTTGGTGTCGTTGGCCGACTGCACGGCCAGTTCGCGCATGCGCTGCAGGTTGTTGCCGATCTGGGCCAGCGCGCCTTCAGCCGTCTGCGCCAGCGAGATGCCGTCGTTGGCGTTGCGGGCCGCCACGTTCATGCCGCGGACCTGGGCGTCCATGCGGGAGGCGATGGCCAGGCCGGCGGCATCGTCCTTGGCGCTGTTGACGCGCAGGCCGGAAGACAGCCGCTGGATCGAGGTCGCCAGCGAGTTCTGGCTCGCCGACAGGTTGCGCTGTGCGTTGAGCGAGCCGATGTTGGTGTTGATGATCGAGGCCATGGTGACTACTCCTTGTTCAAAGCCGGTGAATCCGGCATACGTTGCCAATGTCTGCCAGTACCGACACTGGCTGCCAGACGGACCGGGTGGCCCGTTGCCTGGATTTCGGGTCTACCGAGCCCTGACTTGAGCACTTTATTTTTCAGTGCAGACCCTAAAGATTCGGACCCTCGGCCAGACACCGCGGCCTGGACCGGCGTGTTCTGCCGACGTGTATCGAACTTGATACGTGTAGTTACTGATCTAACGTGTTGGACGGCCGGACCAAGCGTCCTTAGAACTTTCGGCGACTCGACGTGAAAATCAGACACCCTGCTTGACAGCGAGTCACAAGATGGAGACGCTGATCGACGGGCAGAAAAACGTAAGGCGTAGGCACTAGATGCGGCGCAAAGTTGAGACGAGGGGACGGAATGAATACTTTCCGTGTAACCAAAAGTCTCGAAAAAGTTGCACTTGGATGACACGAAGTACCGCCCAGATCGCATTAAGTTTTTTGTTACGAATCTCACAATTGCTTCCATCGACAGACACAGTTCTTTGGGGCACGACCATGACCAGCGACCAGATCCTTTCCGAGATCAAGGAAGCCAACCTCACCTACCTGATGCTGGCCCAGAGCCTCATCCGTGAGGACCGCGCGCAGGCGCTCTACCGCCTCGGCATCTCGGGCGATTCGGCCGATCTGATCGCGGCGCTGTCGCCGGCCCAGCTGATGAAGATCGCCTCCGGCAACATGCTGCTGTGCACCTTCCGCGCGGACGACGACATGGTCTGGGGCCTGCTGACCAACCACAACGTCGGCCACCGCACCATCAACGAGGCCACGGCCCGGCTGCATGCCAACATCGTCATGTCCAGCCGCATCGCGGAGCAGGGTCTCTGAACCTGACCTTTCGTGGAAAGCAAGAAGATGCCTACCCCCAAGAGCGTGCTCGACGAGTCGCGCCAGATCGACCGGGCCGTCAGCCTGATCGAGATGGGCGCCCGGCTGCAGGTGCTCGAGAGCGAGACCGACCTGTCCTACGAGCGCCTGCTGCGCCTGTACAAGGAAGTGGCCGGACGCTCGCCGTCCAAGGGTCAACTGCCCTTTTCCACGGACTGGTTCCTCACCTGGCAGCCCAACATCCACGCCTCGCTGTTCCAGAACATCCACACCTACCTCAGCCGCTCCAGCACGGACCTGGAGAACGTGGACGTGATGATCAAGGCCTACGGTCTGTACACCGAGCAGGTGGGCGGACAGGGCCTGGAGCCGCTGTTGACCATCACGCGCGCCTGGCGCCTGGTGCGCTTCATCAAGAACAACATGCTCAAGATGGTGCCCTGCACGCGCTGCGGCGGGCACTTCGTGGCCGATGCCTACGAGAACCCGCGCCACTTCGTGTGCGGTCTGTGCGAGCCGCCGGCTCGGGCGGGCAAGGGGGCGGGTGCGGCCAATGGTGTGCATCTGCAGTGAATTGAACCGCAGGCACGCCGCCTCCTAACTGTCGATATGGGCCCGTGATCGGGCCCTTTTTCTTGGACCGGTTCAGCCCGCTGTCAGGCCCAATAGCGCCACCTGATCTTCGACCCTCACCATGTTCGTCATCCTCGGTTACCTGGTCGCCCTGGGCTGCATCTTCGGCGGCTTCATCGCGCACGGCGGCAACATCGGCGTGGTGCTGCACGCCCTGCCCAATGAGATCCTGGTGATCGGTGGCGGTGCCATCGGCGCCTTCGTGGTCAACAACCAGCCCAAGGTGCTCAAGGCCACGATGAAGGCCCTGCCCGCCGCGCTCAAGGGCTCCAAGTACACCAAGGCGCGCTACATGGAGCTGATGGCGCTGCTCTACGACATCCTGCAGAAAGCGCGCAAGGACGGCCTGATGTCCATCGAGAAGGATGTCGAGTCGCCGGGCGACTCGCCCATCTTCCAGGCCTATCCGAAGGTGGGCAACGACCACCACGTGGTGGAGTTCACCACCGACTACCTGCGCATGATGGTGTCGGGCAACCTCAACGCCCACGAGATCGAGTCGCTGATGGACAGCGAGATCGAGACCCACCACCACGAGGCCCACGGTCCGGTGGCCGCACTCACGCGCCTGGCGGGCGGCCTGCCCGCCTTCGGCATCGTGGCCGCCGTGCTGGGCGTGGTCAACACCATGGGCTCGGTGGGCCAGCCCCCGGCCGTGCTGGGCGGCATGATCGGCTCTGCGCTGGTGGGCACCTTCCTGGGCATTCTGCTGGCCTACGGTGTCGTGGAGCCGCTGGCCGGCCTGCTCGAGCAGAAGGCCGAGGATGCCGGCAAGGAACTGCAGTGCATCAAGACCACGCTGCTGGCCAGCATGCAGGGCTACAACCCGACCACGGCCATCGAGTTCGGCCGCAAGGTGCTGTTCTCCACCGAGCGGCCCACGTTCAGCGAGCTGGAAAGCCACGTCAAGAAAAAGCCGGCCTGATGCCGCCGACCATTCACTGAAGCACCGACGCAACCATGGCCACCGGCTCCTCGGGACGCAAGCTCCAGCCCATCATCGTCAAGCGCGTCAAGAAGACGGTGCATGCGAGCCACGGGGGCGCTTGGAAGATCGCGTACGCCGACTTCGTGACGGCCATGATGGCCTTCTTCCTGCTGATGTGGCTGCTGGGCTCGACCACCAAGGGCGACCTGCAGGGCATCGCCAACTACTTCAACTCGCCGCTCAAGGTGGAGATGGCGGGCGGCCCCGGCACCGGCAGCAGTTCGAGCATCGTGACCGGCGGCGGCACCGACCTGACGCGTACCACCGGCGAGATGCGCCGCAGCACCGAGGTGGGCAAGGACCCGACCCGCTCGCACACGGCCGCCGTCGATGCGCGTGCGCAGGCCGCGCGCGAGGATGCCCGCAAGCTCGAAGCGCTGCGCGGGCGTATCGAGGTGCTGATCACCAGCGACGTGAAGCTGCGCGAGTTCCGCTCGCAGATCCGGCTGGAGACCACGCCGGACGGGCTGGAGATCCAGATCGTCGATGCCCAGCAGCGCCCCATGTTCGACACCGGCAGCGCGCTGGTGAAGCCCTACATGCGCGACATCCTCGGCGCCATCGGCGGCTCGCTGAAGGGCATCGACAACAAGGTCAGCCTGGCCGGCCACACCGACGCCACGCCGTACGGCAACGGCGAACGCGGCTACAGCAACTGGGAGCTCTCCGCCGACCGCGCCAATGCCTCGCGCCGAGAACTGGTGGCAGCCGGGATGCCCGAGGACAAGCTGATCCGCGTGGTGGGCCTGGCGGCCAGCGACCCGCTCGACAAGAGCGAGCGCACCGCGGCCGTCAACCGCCGCATCAGCATCACCGTGCTGACCCGCGAGGCCGAGGCCCGCATGGACGGTCGCAAGAGCATGGAAGCCGACGACGCCATCAAGGCGCTGCAGCAGCGCCACGGTGGCGCAGGCGCCGAGACCGCGCCTGCAGCGGGCGCCGAAGCGCCGGCAGCCCCCCGGCCCGCGCAGGCGCCGGAGCGCGCCACGCTGCCCGCCGCGACCCGTTCCTGAAGCCGGGTCGCCGCCGCTTCGCGCGGCGTCGACCAACGCGCGAATAGCCGGCCTGCAACGGCCCTTATCGGCCTTTAGCGCCGGCACCCCCTGCCGACAATGGCCCGAACCGCCCCAAGCCGTTCGCGCCCATGTCATCCAGCAGCCAGGACAAGAAGCTTCCCGCCACGCAGCGGCGCCTGGACCAGGCCCGTCGCGACGGCCAGGTTCCGCGCTCGCGCGACCTGACGCACCTGGCCGTGGTGGGCACCGGCGCCGTGGCGCTGCTGCTGCTCGCGCCCACCGCCTTCGGTGCGCTGCGGGACGCCCTGGCCGGGGCCCTGCACTTCAACGCTGCCGAGGCCACGCGCCCCGGCGCCATGGGCGAGCGCCTGATGCACCTGGGCCTGCTCGGCATCGCCGCCTGCGTCGGCTTCGCGGTGGTGGTGATGGTGGCTTCCATCGCGGCCACCCTGGCCACCGGCGGCTGGGTGGCCAGCGCCAAGGCCATCACGCCCGACCTCACCCGCCTCGACCCCTTCGCCGGCATCGGCCGCCTGTTCAGCAAGCAGCAGGCGAGCACGGTGCTCAAGCTGGTGCTGCTGTCGGCCATCCTGGCCGGCGTGGGCTTCGTCTACGTGCGCGGCTCCATGGACACGCTGGCCCGCATGGTGATGATGCCGGCGCCCGCCGCCCTGCCCTACTTTGCCGACTGGCTGGTCACGGGCACGGCGCTGGCCCTGCTGGTGCTGGTGGCCACGGCCATCGCAGACGTGCCGCTGCAGGGCTGGCTGCACCGCTCCCGCCTGCGCATGTCGCACGAGGAAGTGAAGCAGGAGCACAAGGAAAGCGACGGCAATCCGCACGTCAAGGGCCAGCAGCGCAAGGCGGCCCGCGCCATCCTGCAGCGCGCCAGCATCACGGCCGTGCCGCGTGCCGATTTCGTGGTGATGAACCCGACCCACTTCGCCGTGGCCCTGCGCTACGACGAGTCGGACATGGCCGCACCGCACGTGATCTCGAAGGGCTCGGACCTGTTGGCCATGAAGATCCGCGACATCGCCAAGTCGCATGACATCCCGGTCATCCAGTCGCCGATGCTGGCCCGCGCGCTGTACGCGCATGCGGAGATCGACCAACCGATCCCGAGCCAGCTCTTCACCGCCGTGGCGCAGATCCTGGCCTATGTCTACCGCCTGAAGGCGGCCATCGCCGGCCGCGGCGCCTGGCCGCAGACGGTGCCCGAGCCGGCGGTGCCGGCCGAGCTCGATCCGCTCAACGACCCCAAGGCCATGGCCGACCTGGAGGATGAGGCATGAACGCCGTGCAGCGTGTGATGCAGGGCCTGTTCGGCGACGCGCCCGATTCGGCCGGCCTGCAGCGCCTGGCCGCCCCGCTGCTGGTCATCGCCATCCTGGCGTTGATGGTGCTGCCGATTCCGTCCTGGCTGCTGGACGGCTTCTTCACCCTCAACATCGCCGCGGCGCTGATGGTGATGATGGTGGCGGCGTACATGACGAAGCCGCTGGACTTCGCCGCCTTCCCCACCGTGCTGCTGCTCACCACGCTGATGCGGCTGTCGCTCAACGTGGCTTCCACCCGGGTCGTGCTGCTCGAAGGCCACACCGGCCCCGGCGCTGCCGGCGCGGTGATCGAGGCCTTCGGCCACTTCCTGATCGGCGGCAACTTCGCGGTCGGTCTGATCGTGTTCGCCATCCTGGTGGTCATCAACTTCGTGGTGGTGACCAAGGGCGCGGAGCGGATCGCCGAGGTGTCGGCCCGCTTCACGCTGGACGCCATGCCCGGCAAGCAGATGGCGGTGGACGCCGACCTCAATGCCGGCACCATCAACGAGAAGGAAGCCCGCCGCCGCCGCGCCGAAGTGGCGGAAGAGGCCAACTTCTTCGGCGCCATGGACGGCGCCTCCAAGTTCGTGCGCGGCGATGCCATCGCCGGCATCCTGATCCTGGTGATCAGCATCGTGGGCGGCTTCACCGTCGGCGTGCTGCAGCATGGCATGCCGGCCGGCGAGGCCGCCAACAGCTATGTGCTGCTGGCGGTGGGCGATGCGCTGGTGGCGCAGATCCCGGGCCTGCTGATCTCGGTGGCCGCCGCCATGGTGGTCTCGCGCGTGGGCAAGGAAGAGGACGTGGGCCGGCAGATCGTGCAGCAGGTCTTCACCTCGCCGCGCGCCCTGGGCCTGACGGCGGCCATCCTGCTGCTGCTGGGCAGTGTGCCGGGCATGCCGCACGTGGTGTTCCTGGGCATGGCGGGGCTGCTGGGCTGGGGCGCCTGGACCATGGCGCGCCGCCGCCGCATCGAGGCCGAGACGCCCAAGCCCAGCGAGCCGCCGCCCGAGGCCGACGCCACATGGGCCGACCTGCAGCCGGTGTCGCTGCTGGGCCTGGAGCTGGGCTACCGCCTGATCACGCTGGTGGACAAGAACCGCCAGGGCGACCTGCTCACCCGCATCAAGGGCGTGCGCCGCAAGTTCGCGCAGGAGGTGGGCTTCCTGCCACCAGCCGTGCATGTGCGCGACAACCTGGAGCTCAAGCCCAGCGCCTACCGCGTGACGCTGCGCGGCGTGGTGGTGGCCGAAGGCGAGGCCTTCCCCGGCATGTTCCTGGCCATCAACCCCGGCGGCATCGGCACGCCGCTGATCGGCACCGCCACCACCGACCCGGCCTTCGGCCTGCCGGCCACCTGGATCGAGGCGCGCTACCGCGACAGCGCACAAATGGCGGGTTTCACGGTCGTTGATCCAGAGACCGTGATGGCGACCCATCTGTCACATTTGATGCAGACCCAGGCAGGACGCCTGCTCAGCCGATCCGAAACGCAGCAACTCGTGGAACACGTCAGTCAGTACAGCCCAAAGTTGATCGAGGAAGTGGTGCCCAAGCTCATCCCGATCGCCACCTTCCAGAAGGTGCTCCAGTTGCTGCTGGAGGAAGGCGTGCACATCCGCGACATCCGCACCATCGTCGAGACGCTGGCCGAACATGCGGCCGGCGTGACCGATGCCGTCGAACTGGCCCGCCGCGTGCGCGTGGCGCTGGCGCCTGCCATCGTGCAGCAGATCTACGGGCCGGTGAAGGAGCTGGACGTGATCGCCATCGAGCCCGGCTTCGAGCGGCTGCTGATGCAGGCCCTGGGCAATGCACAGGGCCCCGCGCTGGACCCCGGCGTGGCCGACACCTTCACCCGCAGCGCGGCCGACATCGCCAATCGTCAGGAAGAGCGCGGCGTGCCCGCCTGCCTGCTGGTGCCCGATGCCATCCGCGGTGCCATCGCCCGCCTGGTGCGCCGCACGGCGCCGCGCCTGGCCGTGCTCTCGCACAGCGAGATCCCCGAAACCCACACCATCCGCATCGGGCCGATCCTGCGCGGTGGCGCCGCCCCTGCCTGAGGCGCGCCGTCACCCTCGCCTCGACCCCGCCCACGTCCGCCTTCAGCCGCTGCCCGCCTGAATCATGAACATCCAACGCTTTCTGGCCCCGACCGCACGCGAAGCCATGGCCATGGCCCGCAGTGCCTTTGGCGACGACGCCCTCATCCTGTCCAACAAGCAGACCGAACAGGGTGTGGAGGTGATGGCCGCGTCCGAGGAATCCCTCGCCGGCCTGCAGCAGGCGGCGGCCACCCGCCCTCCAGAAGCGGTGCCCCAGGCGGCCGCCGCGTCGAGCCCGATGCGCGCGTCGGTGGCAGCGACCGCGGCTGCCGCCGCCCAGCCCGTGGTGCGCACGCCCAACCTGGCGGAGACCTCGGTCGAGGAAGACGCCAACCGCCTCGCGATGAGCACGCTGTCCTTCCAGGACTTCGTGCGCGAACGCATGCTGCGCAAGCAACTTGGCGATGCGGCCGTCTCGGCTGCGGCCCTGCCTGCCAGCGCCGCGCCGATGCCCGCGCCCGCCCAGCCGGCGTCCGCTGCGCGCACCGCCGCGCCGGCCGTCGCCGCCATGCCGTGGACGCCCCCGGCGGCCGTGCGCCCCGCGCCGGTCAGCGGCATGCCCCTGTCCACCGCGCGCCCCGCTGCCGCTTCGGCAGCCGAGCCTGCACCCGCCGCGGCCATGGTGCCTGCCCAGGCCCTCGCCGAGGTGATGGCCGAACTGCGCGCCTTGCGCCAGATGGTCGAGACACGCTTCGAGACCGTGTCCTGGCTCGGCCGCTCGCGCCAGGACCCGGGCCTGGCCGACCTGATGCTGCGCCTGGTGCGCGCGGGCTTCTCCGCGCCGCTGGTGCGCGCGGTGTTGCAGCCCATCGCCCCTGGCACCGACGCTGCCGCGGCCGAGGCCCATGTGCTGGCCACCTTCACCCGCCTGCTGGCCATCGACGACCAGGCCATGCCGCTGGAGGACGAAGGCGGCATCCTGGCCCTCGTCGGTGCCACCGGCGTGGGCAAGACCACGGCCATCGCCAAGCTGGCCACCCTGTGCGCCCGCACGCACGGCTCGGCCAGCGTGGGCCTGATCACACTCGACACCCAGCGCGCCGGCGCCCACGAGCAGTTGCGCGCCTTCGGTCGCAGCATCGACGTGGTGGCCCACCAGGCCCACGACACCGCGGCGCTGCAGGAGCTGCTCGCCCTGCTGGCCCACAAGCGGCTGGTGCTGATCGACACCGCGGGCCATGCCTCGCACGACCCGCGCCGCCAGCAGCAGATGGCCCAGCTCGACCTGCCGGGCGTGAAGCCGCTGGTGGTGCTCAATGCCGGCGCGCAGGGCGATGCCCTCGACGAGGTGGTCCAGGCCTTCCGTGAGGACGGCGCCCGCCATGCCCTGCTCACCAAGGTGGACGAAGCCGTCAAGCTCGGCCCGGCGCTCGACGTGCTGATGCGCCATGGCCTGCAACTGCGCGGCCTGGGCTGCGGCCAGGTGGTGCCCGACGACTGGCGCCTGCCGCGCGCGGCCGAACTGCTGCGCGAAACCTTCAATGCTCCCCTGCGCGGTGCCTTCGAGCCGCGGAGCAGCGAAGACCTCGACCTTCTGCTTTCCCCGGCACAATGCAGCACTCGGCGCTGAACCACGGGGACCGACCCGCCATGCTTGCCGCCGCCGCTCTCCAGAAGATGTACACCGCCAAGGGCCGACTCGACCGCGACGCATTGATCCGCCAGTATGTGCCGCTGGTGCAGCGCCTCGCCCATCACATGGTGGCCAAGCTGCCGCCCAACGTCGAGGTGGACGACCTGATCCAGGTCGGCATGATCGGACTGGTCGATGCCCTCTCGCGCTTCGACGCCGCGCAGGGTGTGCAGTTCGAGACCTTTGCCACCCAGCGCATCCGCGGCGCCATGCTCGACGAGCTGCGCGACGGCGACTGGATGTCGCGCGGCTCGCGCAAGAGCCAGAAGCAGATCGAGCAGGCCGTGGTGCGGCTCGAACACAAGCTGGGGCGCGCGCCCCAGGAATCCGAGATCGCGGCCGAGCTGAACATGCCGCTGGCCGAATACCAGTCGCTGCTGGGCCGCGTGCGCGGCACCCAGTTGCTGTACCTGGAGGACATGGGTGGCGACGGCCGCGAGGACGAGGAGGCCTTCCTCGAACGCCATGTGGCGGACAACGAGTCCGACCCCATGAGCGTCCTCAAGGACCAGCGTCTGCGCAATGCACTGGTCGCGGCCATCGAGTCCCTGCCCGAGCGCGAGCGCTACATCATGGGCATGTACTACGAGCACGACATGAATCTCAAGGAGATCGCGGCCGTGCTGAGCATCACCGAATCGCGCGTCTGCCAGCTGCACAGCCAGGCCGTGGCGCGGCTTCGGGCCAAGATGCGCGGGCACTAGAGCAGCACCCCCCAAGCCGCTTGCGCGGCTCCCCCCTCTCTCTGGCGCCTTCGGCTTGGGAGGGGGGCGCACCCTGAGGCCCGGCAAAGCCGGTTCCTCGGGTGCCCTGGCGTGGCCTGCTCCGCGGCCCTCCGATTCGCGCCTGCGCCGGCGTCCCGAAGGTTTTGCTCGCTTCTGTCTCGCTCACCGGGTCTTCCGTTTTCAGGACCGTGGCCGAAGGCGTCATGACGGCCGGCTCCTCATCCATCCTCTGCCATACGCACGGGACCGAGCAAAGAAGAACGCCCCGGCCGCTTTCGCGGACCGGGGCGTCTTCATGGAGTCGGAGGGCTGGGCGCGCTCAGTGCATGCCGGTGGCGGAGGCGGTGCGCAGGCCGGCACCGCCGAACATGCTGCGCTGGCCGACGGCGCCGTAGGTGGGGGTGTCCTGGGTGCCCAGCAGGGCGGCCAGGCTGCGCTCCACGGCGGCGGCACGGCGGGCGATGCCTGCGCGCAGCACGCGCAGGCGCTGGGCCACGCCCTCGATGCGGTCACGGAACTCGGCGTCGAACACTTCGGCCGACAGGGCCGACTCGAGCACGTTGCTGAAACCGGTGGCAACCTGGCGCATGCCGTTGCAGGCGGCCTCGAGTGCCGGTGCGTCGCCTTCGAGCAGGCTGGCATCCACGGCGTCGAGCTGGCGCTCCACTTCCTGCAGCAGTTCTTCGGTGGACTCGCGGGTGTCGATCATCAGGGGAGCATGCATGGCGTTCAACCTCTTGTGCGGCTCAGCATTTCCTGAGCATTGGCGAGCATCTTGTCGGCCACGGCGCCGGCATTGACGGTGAAAGTGCCGTTGGCGATGGCTTCGCGCATCGACGCGACCTTGGCCTCGTCGATTCCCGAACCCGAACCCGTACGGCCCAGCGACTGCACCGTGGACGACACATCGACCGACACCCCGGCTTCCGCCCGGGTGGCACCCGACTCCGCCGCGGTGGTGGCGGGGCGATCCGACCGCACACCACCGGTGGCGATCAGGCCGACTTCATTGCTTGCACCGACTTTCATGACTGGACTCCATGCCCCTTGGAAGGGCAGCGTCACTGTTTTTCGGCGGCCCCGGAAGGAACTTGAGGACTTTTTTTAAAACTTTTTGAGTGGCACCGTCGGCATGGGCCTAGAGCGCCATCCGCACCGTCCCGGCGTCGACCACCTGCCCGGTGGCGATCCGGCCGTTCGGCATGCGAACACGCACCGCCTCGCCCACGCCGCCGGCACTGAGGGCCTGGCCCTCCGTGCTGACCTCGAAACCGCGGCCACCCGCAAGGATACGCACGGCCGCGCCAGCCTGCAGCACCTGCTGCGTTCGGACCATGGACTGGCGGATCGGCTGGCCCGCGGACAGCGCCCGCGTGGCGACCTGCCCCACCCAGCGCGCGGGATCGGCGACCACCGGCGAGGCGTCCGCCGCCCAGTCGGCTTCGGCCTGCACCGCGTCGCCGGCCTGCAGCACCGCGCCCGGCGCCACGCCGTCGCGCAGCACCCAGGCCGGGCCGATGGCCTTGACCGTCACCGGCAGAAAGACATTCCAGCGCACCGCGCCGTCTACACAGCGCAGGCCGAGCCGGCTGCGGCCCCACAGGCGCTGGCCGGGTGGCAGATAGGGCTCGACGCTGGCGCACGGCGCCAGGCGCAGCCGGCTGTCCAGCGTTCCCACGCTCACCTCCATGCGCAGCGGGGCCATGTCGGTGCCGGCGGCGCCGCGGCCCTGGGCGACGGCGTCGTCCACCCAGTGCTGGGCCGCGGACACGAAATCGGCGCCCATGTCGCCGTTCAGGCCGGGCAGTGAAGCGACGCCGGCGGGCGCCTGGCCCAGGGCCGGCGACAGGGACGCCAGGCCCAGCCCCAGGGCGGCGGCCAGGCGTCGGAGGAAGAAGGAGTGTGTGCGGGTCATGGCAAGACGGCAGCGAGGATCGGCCGGAGCCGGAAGAAGAACACCTGCCCGAAGGCTGCCGCGGCAGCGTCGGAACACGCCGCGGAGCGGGCCCGGCAGGGCGCGTCCATTCCAGGATGCGATGCACTGTAGACAGCGAGCCCCGCCCCCAAAGCAGGGAACAGCGCGGAAAAGCAGCCTTTGTTCCCGCCATTCCGCGAAGGGGTCCGCGCCCACAATTTCCGCACGGTGGCATCCGTCCCCTCACCCGGGGCCCTGCCCCGCCCACCCCTTCCCACACCAAGGATCACGCATGCTGGACAAGCTGACGCAGTCGATGGACTTCCAGGGCCAGGCGCTGACGTTGCGCGCCGAGCGCCAGCGCGTGATCGCCGGCAACATCGCCAATGCCGACACGCCGGGCTATGCGGCCCGCGAACTGGACTTTGCCGCCGCGCTGTCCGAGGCCACCGCGGGCGACCGCCGGCAGGCCACCGGCAGCCCCGCCGCCATGGCCGCGACGGACGACGGCCGCAGCGACGGGCGCCACTTCCGGCTGGCCCCGCGCACCAGCGATGCCGGCGGCAGCCTGGCCTACACCGCCCAGGTGCAGCCGTCCATGGACGCCAACAGCGTCGACCTGGACCGCGAGCGCGCCGCCTTCGCCGACAACGCCGTGCGCTACGAGGCCACGCTGCGCTTCCTCAACGGCCAGGGCAAGACCCTGCTCTCCGCCATCCAGGGCCAGTGACGCCCCGCCCCTGACCAGAAGCAAGGAAAGCGACCGCCATGTCCATGTTCTCGATCTTCGGCATCTCCGGCAGCGCGGTGAGCGCGCAGTCGCAGCGCCTGAACGTCGTCGCCAGCAACCTGGCCAATGCCGACGCCACGGCCGGGCCGGACGGCAAGGCCTACAAAGCGCGCCAGGTGGTCTTCCAGACCGTCGACCTGGGCGATGGCGGCGCCGAAGCCGACCCGGCGGCCGCCGGAAAGAGCTATTCCGCCGGCGTGCGGGTCGACGCCGTGACCGAGCGGCAGGACCCGGGCCGTCGCGTGCACGAGCCCGGCAATCCGCTGGCCGACGGCGACGGCTACGTCACCTATTCCAACGTGAATGCCGTGGAGGAGATGGTCAACATGATCTCGGCCTCGCGCTCCTACCAGAACAACGTCGAAGTGATGAACACGGCCAAGAGCCTGTTGCTCAAGACGCTGCAGCTGGGCCAATGACCCGCACCCCCGCCACCGCCGCAGGAACAACCGCATGAGCACCGTCACCGGCACCACCGCCACCAGCAACACCGCGAGCAGCGCAGGCGGCGCCTCGTCGCTCGCCTCCACCTCGGCCGCGGACCTGCAGGACCGCTTCCTGAAGCTGCTGGTCGCCCAGCTGAGCAACCAGGATCCGATGAACCCGATGGACAACGCGCAGCTGACCTCGCAGATCGCGCAGATCAACACCGTCACCGGCATCGAGAAGCTCAACAGCACCGTCAACGGCCTGGCCACCCAGGCCTCGACCACGCAGACGCTGCAGGCCGCCGCCGTGGTGGGCAAGAACGTGCTCACCGAAGGCAAGACGCTGGCCTACAGCAGCGACGGCAAGACGGCCATGGGCGCGATGGTGCTCGACGCCGCTGCCACGCAGGTCACGGTCAAGGTCACCAATGCCGACGGCCAGGTGATCGACACCAAGTCGCTCGGCCCGATGGCCGCGGGCGAACACAACATCACGCTGGACGCCTCGGGCTATCCGAGCGACCAGGAGCTGAGCTTCACCGTCACCGCCACCAACAAGGGCGACGCGGTGGGCAGCAAGACCCTCATGTACGACAGCGTGACCTCGGTGAGCACCACCAGCGACGGCCTCACGCTCAATCTCGCCCGCAACGGCAGCAAGCCGTATTCCGCCATCTACTCGATTCTCTGACCCAGGAGCCTTCCATGAGCTTTCAGCAGGCCATCGCCGGACTCAACGCCGCCAGCCGCAGCCTCGACGTGATCGGGCACAACATCGCCAACGCCGGCACCACGGGCATGAAGTCCTCCCGGGTGGAATTCGCGGAGGTGTACGCCGCCGCCGCCTCGGGCACCAACAGCGTGACCGGCGGCATGGGCGTGACGGTGGGGAGCGTCTCCCAGCAGTTCACGCAGGGCAACATCAACTCCACCGGCAACGCGCTTGACATGGCCATCAACGGCAATGGCTTCTTCCAGGTGACCATGCCGGACGGCAGCTCCGCGTACACGCGCGCTGGCAACTTCAAGAAGGACGCTACCGGCACCATCGTGACCTCCAGCGGCGCCAAGCTGATGGGCTACCCCACCGACGCCAAGGGTGCGCGCACCAGCTCCACGCTGCAGACCCTGGCCGTGCCCACCGGCACCGTGCCCGCCAAGCAGACCAGCGCCATCAGCGCCAACCTGACGCTGGACGCGTCGGCCGCGGCCACCACGAGCACCACCGACCTGTCCAAGTACAGCACCTCGCTGACGGCCTACGACGCCCAGGGCCTGAAGACCGAGGTCGGCATGTACTTCCAGAAGACGGCCAACAACACCTGGAACGTCTACACCAGCGTCAACGGCAGTGCACCGGCGGCCTCGACCCCCTTCCAGCTGAGCTTCGACGCCTCGGGCAATCTCACCAGCGGCGGCACCCAGACGCTCACGCTGACGTCGCCCAACGATCCCACGGTGACCTTCCCGGTGTCGCTCGACCTCACCAAGGTCAAGCAGGTCGCCTCCAACTTCACCGTCAACGACCTGACGCAGGACGGCTACACCGCAGGCCAGCTCACCAGCCTCACCATCGACGACTCGGGCACGCTGATGGCCACCTATTCCAACAACCAGACCCAGGCGGCCGGGCAGGTGGCGATGGTGGACTTCCGCAACCCGCAGGGCCTGGGCATCACCGATGCCGGCTACTGGTTCGAGACCACGGCGTCCGGCCAGCCCCTGCTGGGCGCGCCGGGCGAAGGCATCTTCGGCTCGATCCAGAGCAAGGCGCTGGAAGAGTCCAACGTGGACCTGACGGCCGCGCTGGTGGACATGATGACCACCCAGCGTGCCTACCAGGCCAACGCCCAGACCATCAAGACGCAGGACCAGGTCCTGCAGACCCTGGTCAACCTGCGCTGATCGAACGACGGGCTGAGCACGCATGGACCGCCTGATCTACACCGCGATGACCGGCGCCAGCGCCGCGGCGCAGCGCCAGTCCGTGCTCGCGAACAACCTGGCCAATGCGGCCACGCCGGGCTTTCGCGCCGAGCTGGCCAACTTCCGCGCGGTGCCCCTGCGCGGCGACGGCGCCACCACACGCGTGTTCGCCATGGAAACGACCACCGGCTACGACAGCCGCCCGGGCGCCCTGCAGCGCACCGGCCGCGACCTGGACATGACCGCGCAGGGCAATGCCTGGTTCGCGGTGCAGGGCCTGGATGGCACCGAGGCCTATACCCGCAGCGGCGCCTTCCAGGTCTCGCCCGAAGGCGCGCTGACCACCAGCAGCGGCCTGCTGGTGCTGTCGGATGGCGGCTCGCCCATCGACGTGCCGGCCGGCGCCAGCCTCACCGTGGGCGCCGACGGCACGATCAGCGCGCAGCAGACCGGCCAGCCGGCCGCGGTGCTGGGCCGCATCAAGCTCGCCACGTCGGAGACGCCGCTCACCCGCGGCACCGACGGCCTGTTCCGTCCCGGCGAGGGCGAGGTGCTGCCCGCCGATGCCAATGCACGCCTGGAGACCGGCGCGCTCGAGGGCTCGAACGTGAACCCGGTCGAGACCATGGTCGGCATGATCGCCGCCGCCCGCCAGTTCGAGCAGCAGATGCGCCTGCTGCAGACCACCGAAACCGCCGACAAGTCCGCCGCCCAGCTGCTGAGCGTGCAGGGCTGATCCCACTTCACACCGCAGGCACATCGCCATGATCAATTCGCTCTGGATCTCGAAGACCGGCATGGAGGCCCAGCAGACCCAGCTGGACGTCATCTCCCACAACCTGGCCAACGTCTCGACCACCGGCTACAAGCGTGCCAACGCGGTGTTCCAGGACCTGATGTACCAGAACCTGCGACAGGTCGGCGCCAATGCGAACGAGCAGACGCAGCTCCCCACGGGCCTGCAGCTGGGCCTGGGCGTGCGCACCATCGCCACCAGCCGCTCGTTCACGCAGGGCAGCCTGCAGTCCACCACCAACCAGCTGGACATGGCGATCAAGGGCAATGGCTTCTTCCAGGTGACCATGCCCGACGGCAGCACGGGCTACACGCGCGACGGCTCCTTCCAGGTGGATGCGCAGGGCCGCATCGTCACCTCCTCGGGCCTGCCGATCGCCAACGGCATCACCGTGCCCACCACCGCCACCAGCGTGAGCGTGGCCACCGACGGCACCGTCACGGCCACGCTGCCCAACAACGCGACGCCGCAGAACATCGGCACCATCGCGCTGGTCAACTTCATCAACCCGGCCGGCCTGGAGCCGCGCGGCGACAACCTCTTCGCCGAGACGGCCGCATCGGGCCAGCCCAACGGCGGCACCGCCGGCACCAATGGCCTGGGCACGGTGGTGCAGGGCATGCTGGAGACCTCGAACGTCAACGTGGTGACCGAGCTGGTGGCCATGATCCAGACGCAGCGCGCCTACGAGATGAATTCGAAGGCGATCCAGACGAGCGACCAGATGCTCCAGAAGTTGGGACAGCTGTGATGCACCGTCTGCTTGCCCCGATCGCCGCCGCGCTGGCCGTCGCCACACTGGCCGGCTGCTCCACCCTGGCCAACACGCCGCAGGTGGACATTCCCGACACGCGCCCGCCCATCGTCTACCCCACGCAACTGCAGACGCCGCGCGCGGCCACGGGCAGCCTCTACCACAACGCGAGCTACCGCCCGCTGTTCGAGGACCGGCGTGCCCGCATGGCAGGCGACACGGTCACGATCAACATCGTCGAGACGCTGACGGCCAGCCAGAAGTCGACCTCGACCGTCAACAAGAAGGACAGCCTGAGCGCGGGCGTGAGCGCCCTGCCCTTCATCAGCGCCAACTCCTTCACCCGCGCCACCGCCTCCGGCAATTCGGCCACCGACTTCGCGGGCAAGGGTGGCACCGAGGCGGCCAACACCTTCTACGGGACCATCACCTCCACCGTCGTGGACGTGCTGCCCAACGGCCACCTGGTGGTGCTGGGCGAAAAGCAGATCGGCGTGAACCAGAACGTGGACGTGCTGCGCTTCTCGGGCACGGTGGACCCGCGCGCCATCGGCCCGGGCAGCGTCGTCAATTCGACGCAGGTGGCCAACGTGCGCATCGAGTCTCGCGGCCGCGGCGCGCAGGGCGAGGCTCAGGTCATGCCCTGGCTCAGCCGCTTCTTCATGAACGTGATGCCCTTCTAGCGGCAGGCCGAACGCACGACCGACGACGCACGACAGGATCGAGGGGAAATGAACACCATGAGCAAGACCATCCACCGCCTGCTGGCGGGTGCCGCACTGGGCCTGGCCCTGCTGGCGCCAGCGCAGGCAGTGCGCATCAAGGAAGTGGCCGCCGTGCAAGGCGTGCGCAGCAACCAGTTGACCGGCTACGGCCTGGTGGTGGGCCTGGACGGCACCGGCGACCAGACCACGCAGATGCCCTTCACCACGCAGAGCGTGGCCAACTACCTGCAGCAGCTGGGCATCACGCTGCCCGACAACCGGGCCAGCCAGCTGCAACTCAAGAACGTGGCGGCGGTGATCGTCACGGCCCAGCTGCCGGCCTTCGCGCAGCCGGGCCAGGCGGTGGACGTGACCGTCGCGTCGATGGGCAATGCCCGCTCGCTCAAGGGCGGCATGCTGGTGGCCACGCCGCTGCGCGGTGCCGACGGCGAGATCTACGCCATCGCCCAGGGCAACGTGGTGGTGGGCGGCGCCGGTGCCGCCGCCGCCGGCAGCAAGGTGCAGATCAACCATCTGAGCGCAGGCCGCGTGCCCGAGGGCGCGCAGGTGGAACGGGCCGTGCCCACGCCGCTGCTCGACGGCGACACCATCAACCTGGGCCTGAACGCGGCCGACTTCCAGACCGCCAGCCGCGTCGCCGAGGCCATCAACCGCCGCATGGGCGGTGGCATGGCCCGCGCCATGGATGGCCGCACGGTGCAGGTGCGCGCTCCCGGCGACTCGGATGCGCGCGTGAGCTTCATCGCCCAGCTCGAGGAACTGACGCTGGAGCAGTCCGCGCCCGCCGCCAAGGTGGTGATCAATGCCCGCACCGGCTCCATCGTGCTGAACCAGGCCGTGACGCTCAACCCCTGCGCCATCGCCCACGGCAACCTGTCGGTGACCATCAGTTCGCAACCGGTGGTGAGCCAGCCGGCACCGCTGTCGGGTGGCCAGACCGTGGTGGCCGAGCAGGCCGCCATCCAGATCAAGCAGGAGCCGGGCATCCTCTACCAGGTGCCGGCCTCGCCGCAGTTGGCCGACGTGGTGCGCGCGCTCAATGCGCTGGGCGCCACGCCGCAGGACCTGCTGGCCATCCTGCAGGCCATCAAGGCATCGGGCGCGCTCAATGCCGAGCTGGAAGTGATCTGACGCGGCCCGCATCGCCATGAGCATCGGCACCTCCACCTCCAACAGCCTGGCCGCCGACGCGCGTTCGCTGGACGCGTTGAAGTACGCCACGGGCAACGACCCGAAGGCGGTGCGCGAGGCCGCCAAGCAGTTCGAATCCCTCTTCATGCGCGAGCTGATCAAGAGCATGCGCGAGGCGACCACCAAGTCGGGCCTGCTCGACAGCGACGGCGAGAAGCTCGGCACCGACCTGCTGGACCAGCAGCTGTCGGTGCAGCTCTCGGGCCTGCCCGGCGGCCTGTCGGACGCCATCACGCGCCAGCTGACCCAGCAGATCCAGGGCAGGCAGACGCCTTCCACCCTCTCGCTCGCCGCCATGGGCGGCATCGGCAAGGCGCCCATCGCCACCACGTCAGGCCAGAGCGGGTTCGTGGCCCGGCACCAGGATGCGGCCGAGCGCGTGGCGCAGGAGACGGGCATCCCGGCCGCCTTCATGATCGGCCAGGCCGGCCACGAGACCGGCTGGGGCCGCAGCGAGATCCGCAATGCCGACGGCAGCAGCGCACACAACCTGTTCGGCATCAAGGCCACCGGCGGCTGGACGGGCAAGGTCGCCACCGTGACCACCACCGAATACGTCGACGGTCAGCCGCGCAAGGTGAAGGCGAAGTTCCGCGCCTACGACTCGCCCGAGGAGTCCTTCCGCGACTACGCCCGCTTGATCGGCGAGAACCCGCGCTACGCCCAGGCCCGGGCCAGCACCCATTCCGCCCAGGCCTACGCCGCGCAGCTGCAGAAGGCCGGCTATGCCACCGATCCGGCCTATGCGCGCAAGCTGGGCCGCGCGATCCAGGCGACCCAGGCCGTCCAGCAGCGGCTGCAGATCACATGAGCTCCCTCCTCAACATCGGCCTGTCGGCGCTGCAGGCCAACCAGGCGGCGCTCACCACCACAGGCAACAACGTGGCCAACGCGGGCAGCGCGGGCTACTCGCGCCAGTCGGTGGTGCAGCAGCAGGCCATCACCACCCCCAGCGGCGGCGGCTACCTGGGCAACGGCGTGCGCGTGGTGACGGTGGAGCGCGCCTACAGCAGCTACCTCACGCAGCAGGCCAACCAGACGGCGGCCGTGGCGGCAGCCGACACGGCGCGCTCGGACCAGCTGTCCTCGCTGGAGTCGGTGTTCCAGACCGGCAGCGCCGGGCTGGGCGCGTCGATGAACACCCTGCTCAACGCCTTCACCAGCGTGGCCAGCGCCCCCACCGACCTGTCGGCCCGCACGGTGGTGCTGACGCAGGCCGGCGCGCTGGCCTCGCGCTTCTCCAGTGCCCAGACCCAGCTCGACGAGATGGGCAAGGCCACGCTGGAGCAGCTGGGCACGGCGGCCGACAACATCAACCGCCTGGGCGCGTCGCTTGCCAAGATCAACGGCCAGATCCAGCGCGCCCGAGGCAGCGGCCAGGAGCCCAACGACCTGCTGGACCAGCGCGATGCGCTCCTCACCCAGCTCAATGGGCAGGTCCAGACCAGCACCATGGTGGCCGACGACGGCACGCTGTCGGTCTTCGTCGGCAACCAGGCGCTGGTGCTGGGCAGCAGCAGCAGCCAGGTGTCGGTGGGCACGGCCGCCGACGGCAGCAGCACGCTGGACATCGCGCGCGGCAGCGTGGTGACCCACCTGGACGCGGCCGCACTCGGTGGCGGCGCGGCCGCGGGCCAGCTGCGCTTCCTGAACGAGGACCTGCCCGACACCCGCAACCTCCTGGGCCGGCTGGCACTGACGATGACGAGCACGGTCAATGCCCAGCATTCGCTGGGCGTGGGTCTGAACGGCGAGACGGGCAATGCGCTCTTCGGCAGCATCGCCGTGCCGGACTCGATCCCGGCTGCGACCAACACCGGCAACGCCACCTTCTCCACCACGGTGAGCGATGTCTCCGCGCTGGTCCCTTCCTCCTACACCCTGAGCGTGCAGGCCGATGGCAGCTACCAGGTGCGGCGCCTCTCCGACAACTCGGTGAGCAGCTTCGCCAGCCTGCCGGCGCAGATCGACGGCCTGTCCATCGGCCTGCAGTCAGGCGCGGGCGCGGCGGGCGACGTCTACCGCATCGAGCCCTTCTCCCAGGCCGCCGGCAAGGTGGCGGTGGCCCTGGGCTCGGCCAGTGCGGTGGCCGCCGGCAGCCCGGTGCAGGCCAGCACCGGCACCGGCAACAAGGGCAGCCTGGCGGTGTCGGGCGTCTATGCCAGAGCCCAGGACGCCAACCTCACGGCCACGGCCACGCTGAGCTTCAATGCCGACGGCACCTACAACATCAGCGGCGCGGGCACCGGCAACCTGAGCAACCAGACCTACACGGCCGGCGAGGCGATCAAGGTGAACGGCTGGTCGCTGACGCTCACGGGCGTGCCCAAGGCCGGCGACACCGTCACCGTCCAGGCCGCCACGGCCGCCATGACCGCGCAGAACAGCGGCAACGCCACGGCCCTGCAGGCCCTGGCCGACCAGAAGCTGATCGACGGCTCGCCGCTGTCGGATGGCTATGCCGGCCTCATCGCCCGCGTGGGCGTGCGGGCGCAGGGCGCCAAGTACGCGGCGCAGGTGTCCTCGGCCATCGCCACCAGCACCGAGACCGCGCGGGCCAACAGCACGGGCGTCAACCTGGACGAGGAGGCGACCAAGCTGCTGGCCTACCAGCAGGCCTACCAGGCCTCGGCACGCGTGATCCAGATCGCGCAAAACATCTTCGATTCGCTGCTGTCCAGCGTGCGCTGAGGGCAAGGGGCCACCGCATGACCATCCAACGCATCTCCACCCCCAACCTGCGCGAGACGGCGATCCAGCGCCTGTCGGAGCGACAGGCCCAGATGGCCGACCTGCAGGAGCAGGTCAATACCGGCAAGAAGATCAACCGGCTCAGCGACGATCCGCTGGCCGCCGCCCAGGCGGAGCGGGCCACCACGCGCGCCGCACGCGTCCAGACCCAGCAGCGCGCGCTGCAGGCGCAGACCGCGTCGATGACCAGCGTGGAATCGACGCTGGGCGACTCGGTCACGGCGCTGCAGACCTTCCGCTCGCTGCTGGTGCAGGCCGGCGGCGGCGCGCTCTCGAGCGCCGATCGCCAGTCCATCGCCCAGCAGATGACGGCCCTGCGCGACCAGCTGCTGTCGTATGCCAACACCACCAACGCCGACGGGCTCCCGCTGTTCGGCGGCCTGGGCAGCACCGCCCGCCCGTTCAGCGATGCAGGCGGCACGGTGAGCTACCAGGGGGTGTCCGGCCAGGTCGCCTCGTCCGAAACCAGCGTGCCCGGCGTGCTCGACGGCTATGCGACGTGGATGGACGTGCCCACCGGCAACGGCGTGTTCGAGGTCAACCAGGCGGGCAACACCAGCCAGGTGCACACCGACACCGGCCAGGTGGTGGACCCGAGCGCCCTCACCGGCCATGGCTACCAGGTGACGTTCTCGGTCGCCGCCGACGGCAGCACCACCTACGACGTCCTCGACACCACCAGCCAGCAGCCCGTCGTCGCCGGCGCCGCCTACAAGAGCGGCCAGGCGATCAGCTTCGGCGGCATGTCCTTCACCGCCAGCGGCGTGCCGGCCAACGGCGACGCGCTGGAGGTCAGGCCCTCGACCACGCAGAGCGTCTTCGCCGTGCTGGACCAGGCCATCGCCGGCGTGGTGTCGGGCTCGGACGGCAAGGCCACGCAGGCCGTGTCCCGGGGACTGGCGCAGGTCGATGCCGGCCTTGCCAAGCTGTCGGCCGCACGCAGCCAGGCCGGCGAACTGCTCAATCGCGCCGACACCATCGGCGACCGCCTCACCACCCGGGGCGACCAGTTGGAGAAGGTGCGCGCGGACGCCGAGGACGCCGACACCGTGCAGGTACTTTCGGATATCACGAGCCAGCAGACGATGTACTCTGCCGCCCTGGGCACCTATGCTCAGATCCAGAAACTCTCCCTCTTCAACTACCTCGGTTGAGGCCTGCCTGTCCGGCCCTCCCGCCCTCCTCCTTCGATCGTGGCCCAATCCGTTCTCGGCAGTCTGACCCTGTGCTACCAGCTTCTGTGGAACCGTCGGCGGGAGCTGGCCGGCATCCGCCTGCTGGCCTATGAGGACGGCAGTCAGGCCGATGGCGGCCACCTGCTGCGCAGCCTCACCGAGATGTGGACGGCCGAGTCGCCCACCCTGCTGGTGGCCGCGCGCAGCCCGCGGCTGCTGATGGGCATGCTGGAACAGGCCGATGGCGATTCGCCGATGGTCGAAGTGCCCGTCGACTGGCTGGGCGACGAGGCCCTGTTCGAGGCCGCCCGCGCGGCCCGCGGCCGCGGCGCCATCCTGATCGCCGCCAGCGGTCCCGGCCCGCGCCGGCCCGACTTTCCCGGCCGCTCCTCGCCGCGGCTCATGCAGCTGGAGGTGAGCCACGCCGCCGCCGCACTGCAGACCGTGCTGCGTGCCCGCGACGCCGATCCGCGCCATCCGGCCCAGCGGGCCGCCGCGCAGGCGCAACTGGCGGCCAGCCCGATCGAGCCCGAACAGATCGTTGTGGGCGCCGCCAGCATGGCCCTGGTCGAGCATGCGCTGGACCAGCGCGCCGCCTGGGCCGTGGCCGGCTGGCCCATCGAGGACGTGCTCCACCGCAACAAGGGCCAGCCGCTGCCGCCGACGCGGCGCGCGGTGATCCGCACCATGCAGGCACTGGAGTCGGAACAATCGCTCGACCAGCTGGAGCTGCAGTTCGGCCAGGAGCCGGCGCTGGCCTACCGCCTGCTGCTGCATCTCAACTCCGCGAGCCTGGGCCTGCGCCGCCGCATCACCTCGCTGCGCCACGGCGTGATGATGCTGGGCTACCGCACGCTCGACGCCTGGCTCGCCGAGCAGCTGCCGCACACCAGCGACGACCGCAACCTGCAACCCGCCAACGCCACCATGGTGCTGCGTGCTCTGCTGGCCGCGGAGCTGATGGAGGCCGGCGTCGAGGAGGAACTGCGGCGCGAGGTCTACCTCTGCGGCCTGTTCGCCCAGCTCGACCTGGTGATGGACGAGCCCATGCGCAGCGCCCTGGGCCGTCTTGCGCTGCCCGAGGCGCTGGTCGAGGCGGTGCTGCGCGGCAGCGGCCCCTATGCCAGCGTGCTGCAGGTGGCCCAGGCCCTGGGCCAGGACAACCCGGCCGTGGTGCGCGCCACCCGCGCGCGCTTCGACATGAGCGCCGAAGAGATCAACCGCTCGCTGCTGCGCACACTGGCCTTCGCCCACACCTGAGCGTCCGCGCGCCCTCCCGCCCGCCCCACCCTCCTGCCCGCCACCGCCATGCCCGTCCATACCGACCTTCCGCCCACCGCCTCCGCCGCTGCGCTGGCCCATGCGGCCGTCCTGCGCGGGCTGGAGGAAGTCCAGGCCTACCGGCTGGAGGCGGCCATGCAGCACTTCTCGCAGGCCATCACCCACGATCCGCAGCATGTGGACGCCTGGGTGCACCTGGGCCGCGGCTTCCTGCGGCTGGAGAACTGGGCCAATGCGGCCATGTGCATGGAGACGGCCCTGGCGCTGCAGCCCGGCCATGCCTGGGCCCAGCACGGCCTGGCCTTCGCCCGCTACAACAGCGGCCAGCGCGAGGAGGCCCTGGCGCTGATCGACGAGGTCTGCGCACGCACGCCGGACTCGGCCATGTGGCAGCTGCGGGCGTACATGCACAGCCAGACCAATCCCGATCCGCGCCGGACGCTGGAGGTCTACCGGGACTGGGGCCGGCGATTCGCCGATCCGCTCACCCTCAAGGCCCGCCCGCTGCCGCCCCGCAGCCGGGATCCGCAGCGCCGCCTGAAGGTCGGCTATGTCTCGGCCGACCTGCGCCGGCACTCGATCGCCTTCTTCATCGCGCCGGTCTTCGAGCACCACGATCCGCAGCAGGTCGAGGTGCATGTGTACAGCGTCGGCCCACGCGACGAGTTCACCGACCGGATGCAGGCCCATGTGCCGCACTGGCACGACGTCGCCCCGCTGTCGGAAGACGCGCTGTGCCGCCTGATCCGGTCGCACGGCATCGACATCCTGATCGACCTGTCCGGCCACACCGAGGGCAACCGGCTGCTGACCTTTGCCGAGCGTGCCGCGCCCATCCAGCTGACCTGGCTCGGCTTCATGCATCCGCTCGGCATGAAGGCCATGGACTACCGCTTCGTCGATGGCGCCCTGGCGCCGTCGGGACATGACGCCTTCTACAGCGAGCGGCTGTTCCACCTCAACTGCATGACCACCTATGCGCCGCCGGACTCGCCGCTGTGCGAGAGCCTGCCGATGCAGCGCAAGGGCCACCCGACGCTCATCTCGCTCAACAGCTCCACCAAGCTCACCAACGAGATGCTGGCGGTCTGGGCCCGCATCCTGGCGCTGCGGCCCGATGCGCAACTGATCATCATGGTCAAGGAACGCACGCCCGAGCTGGCCCAGGCCCACATGCTGCCGCGCGTGCAGGCCGCCGGCATGCCGCTGGACCGGGTGTTCGTCATGCACCAGCAGCCGCTGGACCACTTCATGGAGCTCGGCCACATCGCCGACATCGCGCTGGACACCTCGCCCGTGTGCGGCGGCACCACCACGCTGCACGCGCTCTGGATGGGCCTGTCGATCGTGACCCTCGACGCCGAGCGCGGCGTCGACGCCGCCACCGCCCTCACGCTGCGCGGCCTGGGCTTCGGCGGCGAAGTGGCCCAAGACGTCGACGGCTACGTGCAGGCCGCGCTGCGGCTCATGGACGACCCCGAGCGGCTGCTCGTGCAGCGCCTGGGCGCGCGCGAGCGCATGCGGCGCAGCTTCCTCATGGACTACGGGCAGCACACGCGGGACCTCGAGAAGGCCTTCCGCCTGATGTGGCTCAACTGGCTGAGAGGCGATCACCGATCGCTCACGACCGCGACCGAACTCGAACCGTGGCTGCAGGCCACAAGGACGGCAGCATGATGCGCGAACAAGCCCTGGATGCGGTGGCCCCCGTGCCGCTGCTTGTGCCCGACATGCCCACGCCCGCCGCGCTCTGGCCCTGGCTGGAGCGCATGCATGCCGCGCGCCACTACTCGAATTTCGGGCCGCTGGTGCGCGAGCTCGAGACGGCCTTCTGCCGGCAGTTCGACGTGCCCGGCGAGCAGCTCGCGACGGTGAGCAACGCCACGCTGGGCCTGGAACTGGCCCTGCAGGCGCTGGCCCTGCCCAAGGGCGCGCATGTGCTGGTGCCCTCGTTCACCTTCGTGGCGACGGCCACGGCCGTGGTGCGGGCCGGACTGGTGCCCGTGCTGGCGGACGTGGATGCCCACAGCTGGCTGCTCACGCCCCAGATCGCGCGCGACGCGTGCAGCCGGTGCCGGGTCGACGCCGTCATGCCGGTGGCCACGCTCGGCATGCCCCATGACATGGCGGCCTGGCAGCACTTCGAGGAGGAGACCGGGCTGCCCGTGATCGTGGACGCCGCCGCCGCCTACGGCCGGCAGTGGCTGCGCGGCGCGTCGGGCACGCTGGTGTTCAGCCTGCACACGACCAAGAGCCTTCCGGCCGGCGAAGGCGGCTTCGTCGTCTCGACGCGCCCGGGGCTGGCGGAGCGCGTGCGCCAGCTGTCCAACTTCGGCATCAACCTCGATCCCGACGGCGACCTGCCACTTGGCGCGCTGGCCGGGGTGGGCACCAATGCCAAGATGAGCGAATACCACGCCGCCGTCGCCCTGGCCGCAATGGAGAGCTGGGACGCGCACGCGCTGCAGCGCCGCGCCCTCTACGCGCGGCTCTTTGCGGCCCTGAATGCCGCGGCGCCGGGCCTGTTGCGCTGGCAGTGCGGCGGCCCGGACGGCGCGACGCAGGTGCCCACCCTGCTGTGCATGCGGCTTCCCGACGCCGACAGGCGCCAGACCCTGGAGCGCGCGTGTGCTGCCGCAGGCATCGGCACGCGCCGCTGGTACCAGCCGGTCATGAACGACATGGCCATCCTTCGGCAAGCCGGCGCCGTCGCGCTCGAGGCGCCGGTGTCCCAGGCCCTTTCGCAGGATCTGCTCGGGCTGCCCTTCTTCTGGGGCATGAGCGACACGCAGTGCGCACGTGTCGTGCGCGTGGTGGCCGACTCGCTGGCGAGGTGAGCAGTACGACGGGCGCCGCGGCCGGCGTGTCCGCCCCGCAGCGCCAGGGGGGACGGGTCGGCATCATGCAGCCCTACCTCTTTCCCTATCTCGGCTACTTCCAGCTGCTGGCGGCCGTGGACGACTATGTCGTCTACGACGACGCGCAGTTCATCAAGGGCGGCTGGATCAACCGCAACCACATCCTGCTCGATGGCGCGTCCCACCGCTTCAGCATCGCGCTCTCGCAGGCCAGTCCCAACCGGCGCATCGACGAGATCGCGGTGGCGGACGACTTCTCGCGCTTTCTGCGCACCCTGGAGCACGCGTACAGCCGCGCACCGATGCGGGATGCGGCCCTCGCGCTGGTGCGACGCATCTGCAGCTTCGAGGACCGCAACCTTGCGCGCTTCATCGTCCACAGCCTGGTCTGCATCGCCGAATACCTGGGCCTCGGCACGCGCCTGTGGCTGTCTTCCGACATCCCCAAGGACGGCGCGGCCAGTGCGCAGGACAAGGTGCTGCGCATGTGCGAGCACCTGCACGCGGGCACCTACATCAACGCCATCGGCGGCCAGGGGCTCTATGCGCGGGAGGCCTTCGAGGCGCGCGGGATCGCCCTGCACTTCCTCAAGTCCGGCGAATGCCGCTACCGCCAGTTCGGCACGGCCTTCGTGGGCGGGCTGTCCATCATCGACGTGCTGATGTTCAACCGGCCCGAGGCGGTGCGCGGATTACTGCAGGACTACACCCTGCTGTAACCGGCGACGCGCCGCAAGCCGCCCGCCGGCGGCCCCCTCAGCAGCGCTTGATCAGCAGCGCGTGACCATTGAGGTTGTGGACGACCAACCGGTCCGGCCGCCCGCGCTGCTCGTCCACATGGCGGACGATGCCGCCGCAGGCCTCGCAGCCATAGTCGTCGTACACGACCACGCCGCCCACGGGCATGCGCGGCCAGACGAAGTCCAGCACGTCCCGGGCGGACAGGTAGGTGTCCACGTCGATGTGGACCAGGCGGAAGATCTGGTCCGCCACCTCGGCCCCGGTCTGTTCCGGAAAGATCCCCTCCAGCAGGCGCGGCTTGGCCGCGGGCGCGAGTTGGGCCAGCAGCGTCTCCACATGCGAGCGGGTGGTGTCGGCATGCTCGCCGCCGGCGTAGTGGTTGTCGTGCTCGCCCGCCTTGACCACACCGTAGAAGGTGTCGCACAGGTAGATCGGATCGTGCTGGCCCAGCAGCTGCATCCGCCGTGCCATCAGCGCGCCCGTGCCGCCGCGCCAGACGCCCACCTCGAGCACGCTGCCGGGCAACGTCCCGGTCTCGGCCACCAGGCTCCAGAGCTCCCACAGCCGGTAGGGGTCCACCAGCGTGGCGCCGTGGATCGCGGCGACCGTCTCCATGAAGGCCGCATCCGCCAGCCACGGCGAGAAGGTCTCGCCGGGGCGCACCGCACTGTGGGCACGGGCCAGTTCGAGCACGCCGGAATCCAGCGTGGCCACCGGCACGCCAGCCGCCTGGGCCAGACCCGCCACCCAGGCGCGGCCCTGATCGCTCACCGACAGGTCGAGCGCCACCGGCGCCTCCAGGCTCCGGGCGCGGGCAACGAACTGGGCGCTGGTCCAGCGCGGAAGGCCGTGCACCGTGGCCTCGGCCTGCTGGTCGTCGACCGCGGCCACCACGTCCGGCAGCATGCCCGCCAGCTCACGCCCGAACTTCACGCCCAGGCGCGAGAGCGGTGCCATCAGGATGTACTGCGGCATCGGCACTCCCCTCTCAGGCGCTGATCTTGCCGGACCAGTGGAAGACGCGCGGGTCCTGGCAGATCGGATGGTTCATGACCTGGACGAACTCGGCGTGGTCCGGATGCTTTGGATTGGTCAGGTCCCGCAGCGCGAAGTTCTTGTCGTGGAAGAGCTTGAACCAGGGCAGCATGGGACGCAGCTGCACGCGGTCGGCCTTGAAGCGCGTCAGCGACGTCTCGACGAAGGCGGGCACCTCGCGGAAGTTGGCCTGCTGGATCACCATCGTGATGATGAAGTTCTTGATGCGCCCGGCCTGTCGCAGCTCGCACAGGAAGTCCAGGCTGTCCATCGTGAAGTCGAGGTTGTCGAAGCCGCCCGCCAGCTCCTGGTAGGTGGCCCGCTCGTAGCTGTTGGGCGTCACGATCACCGTCAGCTGGTAGTCCTCCAGATGGCTGACCTTCTCCCAGTTGCGTTTGACGAGCACGCCATTGGTCTCGAGGGTGATCAGGCAGTTCTTGTCCGCGGGTTTGACCTTGGACAGCATGTTCATCATGTACGTGCTGGAGAACACGTCGCCGTTGCCGCTGGCTTCGAGGAACTTGGCGTTGCCCAGGTAGGGCAGCAGTTGCTCTTCCATGCGGGCCATCATGTCGCGGTAGCCCGGATCGGTCTTGAACAGTCCGTCCCTGCAACTCGGGCACGCATGGTTGCAGGTGTAGTCGTAGGCGATGTTGAAGTTGGTCGGCGGCTTGCCCAGCCGCGCGTCGACCTCCTTGCGGAAGTCCTCGGGCGACAGGTCGGGCAGGCTGTCGTTGCTGATGTAGGGACAGGAGGTGTCGCGGCAGTAGCGGAAGCTCTGGTCCTCGATGGAGTCGCGCAGGGCCTGCACGTCGGGGCCGTTCTGGATCTCGTCGACCGTCTGCTCGGACAAGATCCCGATCATGCGCTTGGACGCCCAGCCGCAGGAATAGGTCTTGCCGTTGTGGGTGATGTGGAAGTGGTCGTAGGGCCGGTTGCAGAAACGCATGGTTGTTCCTTCGGACGAGGCGGTGATGGGGTGATTGAGGGGGGCCGGCGGGATCGGGGCGAGCGATGGCCCTAGGGAATGAAGCGCGCGCCGGCACTGCCGAGTGCCGAATCGCCCACCAGGATGCGGCGCACCTGGCCGGCGATGCGGCGCATGTCGTCTTCGCCGTAGCGATGGTCGCAGGGCAGGCACAGCAGGCGGTCGAGCGTTTCCTTCTCGGCGCCCAGGCAGCCGGCGTAGCGCTCGTTGAGGGCCAATGGAAATGTCTGGCACACGATGCCGTCACGGTTGAGGGCCGTGATGACGAAGACCGCCGGCATTCCCCTGGGCACGAGCATCGGGAAGAAGGCGGGCGCGAAGTCCACGCCCTCCTGGCGTGGCCACAGCGCCCAGTCCTGCAGCCAATGCGTGAGCAGGCGCCAGTTGTCCTGGCTGCGCTGCACGAGCGCCGGAAGCGGCATGCGCGCGAGCATCTCCCGGCTCAGCCGGCTCATCGCGCCCGCGGGCAGCGGGTGCGCAAGGGCAAGTGCGCGGTCCTGGGCGGTGAGTGTGGCGCCGCTAGCGGGCGCTTCCAGCCGCTCGAGCATCAGCGCCCGGCGCTGCGCGGCCAGCCCGGCCGCGTCGGCAGGCGGTGGCTGCAGGGCGGCGACGCCCGGCCCGACCAGCAGGCCGCCATCCGGCACGCCGAGCACGTCGTGCGCGCTGTAGATGGCCACGTCGGCCTCGCTGGGCTGCCCGGGCCACAGGGCCTGCGAGCGGTCGTCGATCCAGAGAAAGCCCTGGCGCGCCACCAGCGCCTCGCGAAGCGGCCCACCCGGCGCGCGGCCGAGCCAGGACTGCGTCAGCACGGCGTCGCCCGGCTGCACGTGCGCCAGAAAGCCCGGGTCCGGCGCGAAGTCGCCGCCGACGGGATAGAACTGGTAGCCCAGCCAGAGTTGCTGCAGCTCGATCTCGACCTGCTTCGGGGTGATGGACGGCAACCACAGCCGGCGCACACGGCGGTCATGCAACCAAGCGGCCAGCGCCGCCAGCGGCGTTGCGAAGCCGGCATGCTCCTGCCCCTGCGTCCAGTGGGCCCACACGCTGTCGGCGCATTCGGGAATGCTGGTGATGCCCAGTTCCATGGCGCCGCCCAGATGCGGCAGCGCAGGCGCCTCGGCCTTCGGCGCCCTGGCGCTCCAGGGCGGCACGCGTTCCACCTCCTCAGGCAGCGCCATGCGCACCGCCTCGGCAAGCGCGGCGTTGTCCTTCACCACCTTCTCCCACCAGGGCCGGTGGTCGTCCAGTACGCGGCGCAGGCCGGCCAGGTCGCCGGTCTCCATGAAGTTGGCGATCATGCCCCGCACGGCCAGCAGCACCCGCTCCCGGATCTGCAGATGGAATCGGCCGGCGAAGAACTTGTCCATCTCCTCGTAGTGCAGGATCCAGCCGTAGCCTTCCTTCTGGAAGAACACGCCCTTGTCGACGTTCTGCAGCCACGAGTAGCCGGTGTCGTTGCGCCGCCAGACGCTCATGGCCTCGTCGAAGTATTTGATCTTGCCCTCGGCCGCGTGCAGCATCATGAGGGCGTGGTCGAACATCATCCACTTGCGGAACCAGGCCGGCAGACCCTCCCGGAAGCGCCAGCGCAAGACGAAGGAACTGGTCTGGAAGTAGTAGTTGGCGATGGCCTCGTCGGCATGGAAGATGCCCTGGCGCATGCGCTCGTCGCCCACGCTGCAGTCCTTGTAGACGTACTGCTTCGGCGCGTCGTCGCTGCGATGCTCGAAGCGCATCTCGACCTTGTGGCAGGCGACGGAGAAGTCCGGATTCGCCTCCAGGAAGCGCACCTGCTTCTCCAGCTTGTGCGGTGTGCTCCAGTAGTCGTCGCCTTCGCAAAAGGCGATGTACCGGCTGCGCACGTGCCCCAGACCATCGAGATAGTTGTTCGCTCCGCGTCCGTTGACCGGCTGCTGCAGGTAGTGCACCCGGGGATCCTGCGCGGCGAAGTCGCGCACGATCTGATCGGTGCCGTCGGTCGAGGCGTCGTCGCAGATCACCAGTTCGAAGGGAAAGCTGGTCTGCTGCGACAGGCAACTGCGGATGGCCTGCGCGATGTACGGCGCGTGGTTGTAGGTCACCATGAGGATGCTGACCAGCGGAAGCTCTTCATTCATGATGGCGTGGCAGGTTGGCGAGAGTCGACTCAAAGGCCCAGCAGGCCCGGTACGGCATCGACGTCGAACACGGCGATGCCGGCATGGCGCGCGGCATCGCGGCGCTCGGCGAACAGGTTGTCGATCAGGATGGCGTTGCGGTCGGTGATGAAGTCCACCTTGCGCTGCGCCGCGTCGAGATGATCGATGCGGTCGAACAAGGACTCGGGGATATGAAAGGCCCGCATGTGAGCGGCCAGGTCCCCGGCATGCTTGGTCAGGAGCACGAGCCGGCGACCCCGGTTGCGGCATTCGTAGAGGAACTGCATCAGCACCGCATTGACCTGGCCGTCGACGATGACGGTGTCGTCGTAGTCGACGTAGACCGTGTCGAATGTCAGGTCGGTCGCATAGCTGCTCTGCAGGCGCCGGCGCAGGGTGAGCGGCAGGTCGTTCCTCAGCACCTGCACGTCCATGCCCAGGGCATCGAAGACCGCCAGCAACGGGAGATTGACACCGAGCTGCCGGTACACGCTCATCGTGCCGGCGACGCGGCAGGACATCTCCAGCAGCTTGAGCCGGCCTCCCGCGTCCCTTTTGACCTGGAAGAACCAGAGGCCCCGTGGCCGGAAGCGCTCATTCAGCGCCTGGGCGATCTGCTGGGTCTGCGCATCGAGCGGCACGACCCGCGAGACGAAGGCGATGCCCATGCGGACCACGTCGCGCGAACGCGGTCCCGCAAAGCGAAGCTGGCCGTGCCGGTCCGAGAAGCAGTCGACGGTGAACTCCTCTCCCGGGAGGAATTCGGACACGACGAGGTCTGCGCCCGCGCTGCGCAGCCGGTCCAGTTCCGCGGGCGTCCCGACCCTCGCGGCGCCCACGCCGCCCTGGCCGCGGTTGGGCTTGGCGAAGACGGGCCACTCATCGACCGGGTCGGTCTCGCCGAAGACGCGGGGGCAGAAGGCTTCGCCGGCGAGGGCTTGGTAGAGCCGCCGCTTCTCGCGGCACACCTCGGCGCAGGCCAGGTCCGATCCCACCACGGTGGCGCGGATCTGCGCCGCATGGGCCGCCAGGTACAGGGCAACGTCGTCATGCGTCGGGAAGATCAGCGAAATGCCGGCCTGGGCCACGAAGGCGTTCAGGGCATCCAGGAAGCCTGGATCCGAGATCGGGGGCAGGTCGTCCTTGAGTCGCGGAAACAGCAGGTTGGCATAGCCCGGGCGGCTGGACGCGCCCCACACGCGCAGGCGGGTGGCATAGCGCAGGGCGTCGAACAGTTCGAAGGCGTTCTCGGCTTCGGCGGGAAACACGAGCACGCCCACCTTGGCGATGTCAGCGACGGCGCCGCCGGCGGCGACGGTGGACTCGGGGGCGCTCATGGGGTGGCGGTCGCCGAAGGACGTTGCTGTGCGGGCTCGCCCCTGCTGGCCGCCTGGACGGCGTCGATCAGGCGAGAAAGCTGATCCGCCGTGAGGCGCTGGTCGCAGGGCAGGAACAGGGTGTCGCGGGCCAGCGAGGCCTCGAAGGCAGGGACCGCTGCATCCGCGGCCACCTCCGGCCAATAGCAGGGCGTGTAGATGCGCTGCTCGCGCAGGGCCTCGCGCATGCCGGGCGCCACGGGGCCATAGGGGTAGCACAGCGGCGCCGCGTCGTCCGCAGGCGTCCAGTCGAAGCCGTTGCTCGGACCGAGCGCCTTTTGCAGCAGGGTGAAATGCCGGGTCCGCGCCTGACGGACGCGGTCGAAGTCGATTGCGGCCATGAGGCGGCGGGTGAGCGTGGACATGGCCAGCGGCGGCCCGTCGTCGTCGAGGCGCTCCTCGGCGCGCGTGAAGTCCGCGTGGCCCCGCTCGACGTCGCCCGCCAGGCGTTCGAGCAGGTGGCGGCAATGCTCCACCGAGCCGGTATCCCGCACGGCGGGCTCCTCCGCGAAAAGCGTCGTCACCATCTGGCCGCCATCGGGAATGCCGACGAACTTGCGCGGCGAGTAGATCGTGGCCAGGGCGGGCCCCGCCGGACTGAACAGCGCCTGGCTGTTGTCGACGACCACCCGGTGCGCACCGAAGCGCGCCACCGCATCGGTCACGGCCCGCTCGCACAGGCCGAAGTAGTTGACGCACAGCAGCCAGTCGCCGGCCTCGGGCGCCGCATCCAGCACATGCAGCCGCTCGTCCAGGCGATAGCGGCGGATGCCGACGCCCGCGCGCCGCGCGGCTCGGACCATGCTGTCGCACAGGTACCAGGGCAGCCACACGTTGGTGGGCCGACCCCGGACGAGCAGATCGAGGAAGGCCGCGCGGGCGCAGCGGTACTGCAGCGCGCGGGCATGCGGCACGCCCCGGCCGGGACCGAGCTCAAGTTCGAAGTAACCGCCGATGGCCGGCGCAAGGGGGTCTCTCATGGCGGATCGCAGGCCCCGGACGCCCTCGGCACGCGGGGGCGGGGTTCACGCCGACACTGCCCAGTGCCGATGTGGGGTCTGCGGCAGTATGGCACCCGGGGTTCGCCGTCATAGCGCCGAGTTCGCCGTCTTTCACCCGCCTGTTCATCGCTTTCGCGACGCAGCCGCCACCCCCCGCCCGCAGGGTCGGCGCCTGGAGCAAACGATGAAGCGGCCGGCGCGAGGGCCACGCCTGCCGCCCTCGCATCGCCTTACTTGAGCGCCTTGAAGCGCACGCGCTTGGGCTTGGCGCCCTCTTCGCCCAGGCGCTTCTTCTTGTCGGCCTCGTACTCCTGGTAGTTGCCGTTGTAGAACACCCATTGCGAATCGCCTTCCGCCGCCAGGATGTGGGTGGCGATGCGGTCCAGGAACCAGCGGTCGTGGCTGATGACGAGCACAGTGCCGGCGTATTCCAGCAGCGCGTCTTCCAGAGCGCGCAGCGTTTCCACGTCCAGGTCGTTCGACGGTTCGTCGAGCATGAGGACGTTGCCGCCCTGGATCAGCGTCTTGGCCAGGTGCAGACGGCCACGTTCACCGCCCGATAGGTTGCCGACCTTCTTCTGCTGATCCTGGCCGTTGAAGTTGAAGCGGCCCGCATAGGCCCGGCTGGCCATCTGGAACTTGCCGACGTTGATGATGTCGAGGCCGCCCGAGATGTCTTCCCAGACGGTCTTCTCGTTGGCCAGTTCGTCGCGATGCTGGTCGACGAAGGCCATCTTCACGGTCTGGCCGACGATGACTTCGCCGCTGTCGGGCTGCTCGCGGCCGGCGATCAGCTTGAACAGCGTGGACTTGCCTGCGCCATTGGGGCCGATGATGCCGACGATCGCGCCCGGCGGGATGCTGAAGCTCAGCTTGTCGATCAGCAGGCGGTCGCCGAAGCTCTTGCTGACGTCCTTGAATTCGAAGACCTGCTGGCCCAGCCGGTCAGCGACGGGAATGAAGATCTCGTTGGTCTCGTTGCGCTTTTGGTAGTCGACGTCGGACAGTTCCTCGAAGCGGGCCAGACGCGCCTTGCTCTTGGCCTGCCGAGCCTTGGGGTTCTGGCGCGACCACTCGAGTTCCTTCTTCAGCGCCTTGGCGTGGGCTTCCTCGCTCTTCTGCTCCTGCGCCAGGCGCTCGCCCTTCTGTTCGAGCCAGGTGCTGTAGTTGCCCTTGTACGGAATGCCGCGACCGCGGTCCAGTTCCAGGATCCATTCGGCGGCGTTGTCGAGGAAGTAGCGGTCGTGGGTGATGGCCACCACGGTGCCGCTGAACCGCTGCAGGAAGATCTCCAGCCACTCGACCGACTCGGCGTCCAGGTGGTTGGTGGGTTCGTCGAGCAGCAGCATGTCCGGCTTGGACAGCAGCAGCTGGCACAGCGCGACGCGGCGCTTCTCGCCGCCGGACAGCAGGCCGATCTTGGCGTCCCAGGGCGGCAGCCGCAGCGCGTCGGCGGCGATTTCGATCTGGTGTTCCGAATCGGTGCCGGCAGCGGCGATCACGGCCTCGAGCTGGCCCTGCTCAGCGGCCAGCGCGTCGAAATCCGCGTCCTCTTCGGCATAGGCCGCATAGATTTCCTCGAGGCGCTTCTTGGCGTTGTTCACTTCGCCCATGGCTTCCTCGATCGCCTCGCGCACGGTGTGCTCGGGATCGAGCTTGGGCTCCTGCTCGAGGTAGCCGATCGACAGGCCGGCCATCGGCAGGGCCTCGCCTTCGAACTCCTTGTCCACGCCGGCCATGATCTTCAGCAGTGAGGACTTGCCTGAGCCGTTGAGGCCGAGCACGCCGATCTTGGCGCCGGGAAAGAACGAGAGGGAGATGTCCTTCAAGATCTGCCGCTTGGGCGGCACGGTCTTGGAGACGCGATTCATGGTGTAGACGTACTGGGCCATGGCTTCTTGTCGGTGCGGGGTGGGGGAACGCGCTCGGATGAGGAGGGGCCCGGTGCCGGGCGAGCGCGAAAACCATCGATTATCCCTCCTCGACGCGGCCGACGGGCACGCAGGCCCGGAACTCGTGCCACAATCGGGACGTTGCCGGGCACAGTCACCCGCAACACGGCTCTTCGCCGGGGACGACGGATCCACATCCTTCCAGGCTCCCGCCTTTACTCCCTTTCCACCTCGACTGGCCCGGTTCGCGCCCAAGCAGCGCCATCGTGGCGGGTGGACGCAAGACGAACACCGCGCCGTGCATGGCGCCCGTAAGTAACTACCGAATGAACTTCGACGAACTGAAGCTGGCCCCGGCCATCCTCAAGGCCGTGCGCGAGCAGGGCTACGAAACCCCCACCCCCATCCAGGCCCAGGCCATTCCGGCCGTCCTCGAAGGCCATGACCTCCTCGCCGGCGCGCAGACCGGCACCGGCAAGACCGCCGCCTTCACCCTGCCCCTGCTGCACCGGCTCTCCAAGGGCGAAGGCAAGACCAACAAGTTCGGCAAGGACGGCATCGCCGCTCTGGTGCTGACGCCCACGCGTGAACTCGCCGCCCAGGTCGAGGAATCCGTGCGCACCTACGGCAAGTACCTGCCGCTGAGTTCCACCGTCATCTTCGGCGGCGTGGGCATGAACCCGCAGATCGACCGCATCAAGCGCGGCGTGGACATCCTGGTGGCCACGCCGGGCCGTCTGCTCGACCTGCAGCAGCAGGGCCACCTCGACCTGTCCACGGTCGAGATCCTGGTGCTGGACGAAGCCGACCGCATGCTCGACATGGGCTTCATCCACGATGTGAAGAAGGTGCTGGCCCTGGTGCCCAAGGACAAGCAGAGCCTGCTGTTCTCGGCCACCTTCAGCGACGACATCCGCGAGCTGGCCAACAGCCTGCTGCGCAATCCGCAGAGCATCCAGGTCACGCCGCGCAACACCACGGTGCAGCGCATCACCCAGGTGGTTCACCCCGTGGGCCGCGGCAAGAAGAAGCAACTGCTGGCCCACATCATCCAGCAGCACGACTGGAGCCAGGTGCTGGTGTTCACGCGCACCAAGTTCGGCGCCAACCATGTGGCCGAGTTCCTCGAGAAGAACGGCATCACGGCCATGGCGCTGCATGGCAACAAGAGCCAGAGCGCCCGCACGCAGGCGCTGGCCGGCTTCAAGAGCGGCGAGATCCGCGCGCTGGTCGCCACCGACATCGCGGCCCGCGGCATCGACATCGACGACCTGCCGCACGTGGTGAACTACGAGATCCCCAACGTGCCCGAGGACTACGTCCACCGCATCGGCCGCACCGGCCGCGCGGGCAAGGAAGGCCAGGCCGTGAGCCTGGTCTGCCTGGACGAGGAAGGCTTCATGCAGGAGATCGAGCGCTTCACCAAGCAGCAGATCCCGTCGGAGACGCTCGAAGGCTTCGGCCCCGATGAAGGCGAGATCGCAGAGCCCATCGCCATGGGTCGCCAGACCCTGTGGGGCGGTGCCGGCAAGCCCCCGAGCCGCGACGTGATGGCCGCCGCGGCCCGCGCCGCGCGCCAGGAGATGATGACCCGCATCCGCGAGAACAAGGCGGGCCAGGGCGAACGTGGCGGCCAGAAGAAGGCCGGCGGCGGCCAAGGTCAGGGCCAGGGCGGCCGTGGCCAGCAGCCGCAGCAGCAGCGCGCCGGCGGCCAGCCCTCGGGTGGCGGCAATGGCGGCCCGCGCCCGCCGCGGCAGAACAACGGTCCGAAGCGCCACCATGGCGGCGCGGGCGGCCACGGCGGTGGCAACGCGCCGGCGCATGCGCTGTACGAGGACCGCCCTGAACGGCAGCCCAAGCACTACGGCAACACGACCAGCCCGTCGCATGCCGACGTGGTGGCGCATCGCCGCGCCGAGGCCTACGGCGGCCCGTCGGGCCAGCCCGACCCGCTGCGCACCAGCGTCGAGGCCACTTTTGGCCGCGGGCGCCGCAACGGCGGTGGCGGTGGTGGTGGCGGCAACGCCGGGGGTGGTGGCGGGGGCAATCGCCGTCGTGGTGGTGGCGGCGGCTACTCGGGTGGCGGCGGTGGCGGCTACTCCGGTGGCGGCAAGCGCTACTGATCGAACCTGCCTGCGCAGGTGTGCCGGATCGCTCCGGCCCCTGACGAACCCAGCGGCCCACCGGGCCGCTTTTTCTTTGTCCATTCGATTGACGTCGCATCGCCATTTACATAGCATGATATGCAAATGGTTCACCGTGGAGACCCATGATCGAGGATGTCGTGAAGGAGCTGGGCCACCTCACGCTCGGCACACGCCTGAGGCGTACCGGCGAGCTCCTGCAGGCCCAGACGCAGGCCGTGCTCGAGAGCCATGGCTTCGACCAGCCGGCTGCGCACTTCCCGCTGCTCGCGGCCTTGGACCGGCTTGGCCCCTTGAGCGTGGGCGACTTGAGCCAGGCCGTGGGCGTGAGCCAGCCGGTGGTCACCCGCTCGCTCAAGGGGCTGGAGGACGATGGCCTGGTGCAGTCGGCCACCGGCGATGAGGATCGCCGCGTGCGGCGCGTGGCGCTGAGCCGCAAGGGCAAGGGCCTCGTGCGGCGCGCCCGGCGGGAGGCCTGGCCAGCCATCGAGGCCGCTGTCGCGCAGGCCTGCGCCCGCGCCCGGGGCGACCTGCTCGCGCAACTCGCTGCGCTCGAAGACGCACTGGCCCACCAACCCCTGCTGCATCGCATTCAGGCGCCCTGACCATGTCCATGCTCGACCGCCCGGTATGGGCCAGCCTGCACCATCAACCGCATTGGTGCATCGGCGATGCGCAAGCGCGGCGCTTTCGGCCCGACATCCACGGCTTTGCCGCCACGGCCGATGAAGCCTCGGACAGCTTGGCCGCGCTGGCCGGCCTCGTCGGCGCTGCGGGCGACAGCGTGTATCTGCTGCAGGTGCCGCCCATTGCCGTTCCTGAGGAACTTGAGGTGGTCAAGGCAGCCGACGGCGTCCAGATGGTGGCCACGCGCCGCCTGCAACCCGACGACGACGTGGTGGTGCTCGGCGATGGCGATGCCAACGAGATGCTCGCGTTGGCCACGCTGACCGAGCCCGGCCCCTTCTTCGCCCGCACGCACACGATGGGCCGCTTCATCGGCGTGCGCATCGATGGCCGGCTGGCGGCGATGGCAGGCGAGCGCATGCGTTTTCCGGGACATGTGGAGGTCAGTGGGGTCTGCACGCATCCGGACTTTCGCGGCCAGGGTCTGGCGTGGCGCCTGTCGGCGGCCGTGGCGGCCGACATCCAGCAGCGCGGCGACACGCCCTTCCTGCATGCGTGGACGGCGAACACCGCCGCCATCTCGCTCTACGAAGCCCTCGGCTTCGTCGTGCGCACGCGGGTCCATGTCGCGGTGCTTCGGCGCAAGGCCTGCTGAGGACCTGCGCGGCTCCGCAGCCCAAGGGCATCCGTCCACGTCCGGTGCGCATCCTTAGGCCAGTCTTAAGCGGCCCGGCAGAAGGCCGCGTCCGACTGGCATCGCCCGTGTCATCGGCCTAGAGTGGCTTCACGCTGCACACCGACACCGGCGGTCGTTCCTCCTCCGTGCCAGGCGCAACGCTTGCACAACCCAAGGAGAACCCACCATGACCTGGACCCGCGAGCAGATCCATGTGACCGCCGCCAGCTACCTCGGCTGGACGCTGGACGCCTTCGACTTCTTCCTGATGGTCTTCATCCTGAAGGACATCGCTGCCGAGTTCCATGCGCCGCTGCCTTCGGTGGCGCTGGCCATCACGCTCACGCTCGCGATGCGGCCGGTGGGTGCACTGATCTTCGGGCGGCTCGCCGACCGCTTCGGCCGCCGGCCGACCATGATGGCCAACATCCTTTGCTATGCCGTGCTGGAGTTGCTGTCGGGCTTCTCGCCCAACCTGGCGACGCTGATCGTGCTGCGGGCGCTCTTCGGCATCGCCATGGGCGGCGAATGGGGCGTGGGCTCGGCCCTGACCATGGAGACGGTGCCCGCGCGCTCGCGCGGTTTCGTGTCGGGGCTGCTGCAGGCCGGCTATCCCACGGGCTTCCTGCTGGCCTCGCTGGTGTTCGGCCTGTTCTATTCGCACATCGGCTGGCGCGGCATGTTCTTCGTCGGCATCCTGCCGGCGCTGCTGGTGATCTACATGCGTTCGCACGTCCCGGAATCGCCCGCATGGAAGCAGATGGCCAGCCAGCCGCGGCCCAGCCTGCTGGCCGGCCTGCGCCAGCAGTGGAAGCTTGCGCTGTATGCGGTGGTGCTGATGACCGCCTTCAACTTCTTCTCGCACGGCACGCAGGACCTCTACCCCACATTCCTGCGCGTGCAGCACGGCTTCGATGCGCACACCGTGTCGATGGTGACCATCGTGCTGAACATCGGCGCCATCGTGGGCGGCCTGGCCTGCGGCACGCTGTCGGAGCGCATCGGCCGGCGCTGGACCATCTTCGGCGCCGCCCTCTTCGCGCTGCCCGTGCTGCCGCTATGGGCCTATTCGCACTCGGCCGTAGCCCTGGCCGCGGGCGCCTTCCTGATGCAGTTGAGCGTGCAGGGCGCCTGGGGCGTGATCCCGGTGCACCTCAACGAGATCTCGCCGCCCGCACTGCGCGCGACCTTCCCGGGTCTGGTCTACCAGTTGGGCAACCTGCTGGCCTCGGTCAACGCCACGATGCAGGCCTCGCTCGCCACATCCCGCGGCAACGACTATGCCTTCGCCATGGCCGTGGTGGCCGGCACGGTGGCGGTCGCCATCGCCGGACTGATCCTGTTCAGCCGCGAGCAACGCGGCGTGGACATGGGCGCGCAGCCGCCGCGCGTCCCGAAGGGCGGCGGCCAGCCGGCGTTCGCGCACCGCTGAGCTGACTTGGCGCCCGTCGCGCCACTCCCGCGGACGGCCGGGATGAGGAACGGCGCCAGGTCTCGAGTCGGCAACGCAGGCCGCAGCGATCCCCCGCGGCCCGCGCGAAGCAGGCGCCACAATCGGCGCCTGCTTCCTTCAGGAAGGGCGCTGCCCGTCCTTCGTCACCGCTGACCCATGACCCACGACGCCCTCACCGACTTCCAAAGCCCCGCCGTTCGCCAGTTGCGCGACGACCTCGCCCTGGCGCTGCGCGCCGCCGCGCATCACGGCCTCGGCGAAGGTGTCTGCAACCACTTCAGCGTGATGCTGCCCGGCGAGCCGGCGCGCTACCTCATCAACCCCCGCGGCCTGCACTGGAGCGAAGTCGGCCCGGACGACATCGTGATGATCGACGTGCAGGGCCAGGTGCTGGCGGGCCGCCATCGCGTGGAGCCCACGGCCCTGTTCATCCACGGCGCCATCCATCGGCTGACCGGCCATGCAGTGGTCATGCATGTGCACGCACCCTATGCCACCGCCCTCACGCTCACCGCCGACCGCGCGCTCGACCCGACGCTGAGCCAGAACGCGATGCGCTACATGGACCGCATCGCCATCGATCCGCACTACAACGGGCTCGCCCTGGACGACGCCGAAGGCGAGCGTATCGCCCGCACCATGGCCGCCGACCAGGGCAAGGACGTCGCCTTCCTGGCCAACCATGGCGTGATCGTGGCGGGCGCCACGGTGGCCCATGCCTACGACGACCTCTACTACCTGGAGCGTGCATGCCTGCATCAGGTCCTGGCCCAGAGCACCGGCCGGCCGCTGGCGCCGGTCGCACCGGAGATCGCCGCGCGCGTGGCGGCCCAGGTACAGGGTGAGCGAGAGCAGTCGGACCTGTTCTTTGAGGCGCTGCGTCGGCTGCTGCCAGCGCCGCAAGCCGTCACAGCCTGAAACGCTTGTCGCAATCGGCCCTGCTTCGTTTCAACGCGGCACCCAATTGCTCACAACTTCTTTCCGTCCTTTTTGCCGCGCTTACATGGCGTTGACAGGGGGCTGCCACCATTGCCTCATCCAACAACCGACAGGAAGCAAGGAGTCGTGATGAACAAGTTGACCATGGCCTTCTCGGCAGGGGCGCTGGCACTGGCCGGACTCGCCGTCCCGGCCCTCGCCCAAGCCGGTGGCCCGACGATCCAGGCCCAGGTGTATCTGGGTGCGCCGCCGCCACCCCCAGCGTACGTGGCGGTGCCCGCGCCGGTGTACTACCCGCCGCCGCCCCCGCGCTATCACGGCCCGCCGCCCCGTTACTACGGGCCGCCGCCGCATCACTTCCACCGGCCGCCGCACCACCGGGGTGGCTGGCGTGACAGCGATCGGGACGGCGTACCCAACCGCTACGACCGCCGTCCCCACAACCCTTACCGCTACTGATCGCTCAGCGATCCGACCGAAGCGCCACCCCAGCCAGGGTGGCGTTTTCGCGTGCGGGCCAGCGCGGCCAACCCACGCGGCCGAACCAGGCCCCGCCCGCAATGCTCCACGCGATGACCAGCCCATAAACCACCAGCGCCGCCGCCTGGGCCGCGAACACCTGGGCCAGCGTGCCGCCCGATGCGACCACGACCAGCCCGCCGACGCCCGCCACCAGCAGGCGAAGCAGGTTGCCCAACACTGGCCACATCAGCCGCCCTGCCCCCTGCGAGGCGAAATACAGCACGAGGCCCACGCCGAAGAAGCCATAGAAGGGACCTACGGCGCGCAGATACGACGTGCCGGCCTCCAGCATCGCCGGGTCGTGGCCGAACAGCCGCAGCCAGGCCAGCGGCCAGAGGGCGGCGGCCACGCCGATCACCGTCGTCATGCCAAAGGCCAGGGCCGCGCCGATGGCCGCCGCGCGCAGTGCGCGCTCCGGGCGACCGGCGCCCATGCTTGTGCCCACCATCGCTACCAGCGGCGCGCCCAGGCCGAAGACCAGCGGCACCAGCAGGTACTCTAGTCGGGCACCGGTGCCATAGCCGGCGATGGCGCCTGCGCCCCAGTGGCCCGCCAGTCCGGTGGCGATGCCGATGCTGAGGTTGGTCGCTGCAGTCGACACCGCGCCCAGCAGGCCCACGCGCAGCACGCCGCGCATGAGCGGCCAGCTCAATTGCGCCTGCGACCATGCCGGTTGCAGCAGACTGCGGCGGGAACGCAGGTACAGCGCCAGCGCCACCGTGCCGCCCAGGTAGTACAGCAGCAGCGCGATGGCCCCACCCGCGATGCCCAGCGGCGGAATGGGGCCCCAGCCGGAAATGAGCATCGGCGACAGCGGCACGGCCACCACCACGCCCACGATGGTCACCATCGCCGGCAGCGCCATGTTGCCCGTGCCGCGCACCACGGCGGCCAGTGAATTGAAGAGCCACACCAGGACCGCACCGCCGAAGACCCAGTGCGAGTAGGTCAGCGCCGCGGCCAGCACCGGGCCCTCCCCCCCCATGCGCGCATACAGCCAGCCACCCGCGAGCCACATGACCACTGTGCAGGCGACGCCGAAGCCCAGGGCGATGGCCACCGCCTGCCACACCAGCCGGTGTGCGTCGTCGCGCCGCCCTGCGCCCAGGGCCCGAGCGATGGCCGACGCGATGCCGCCGCCCATCGCGCCGGCCGAGCTCATCTGCATCAGCATCACCAGCGGAAAGACCAGCGCCATGCCGGCCAGCGCATCGGTGCCGAGCCTGCCGACGAAGTAGGTCTCGACCAGGCCGATGGCCGCCTGCGCGAACATCACGGCGATGTTGGGCACGGCCAGGCGCAGCAGCGTGGGCGTAATGGGCGCCTCCAGCAGCATGCGGGTGCGCGGGTCGAGCCGGGGAGTCGATGAGGTCATGGCGAGGTCCTGGAAGCGGGCATGCGGCGGCGGCACCGCATCGCTGCGGCCGCCGCGGGGTGGAGGAATGCGAAGAAAGTGGGGGCTCAGGCCGGCGCCATGGCGCGCGCGGGTGGCGACTCGCGGATCGGCAGATTGACCAGCGCGGCGCCGACGGCGAGCACGATGTCGATCCACCACATGAGGTCGTAGCTGCCGGTGCGCTCGAACACCCAGCCGCCCATCCACGCACCCAGGAAGCCGCCGATCTGGTGCGACAGCATCACCAGGCCGAAGAGCATGGCCATGTTGGCGGGCCCGAACATCTTGGCGACCAGCCCCGCCGTCGGCGGCACGGTGGAGAGAAAGCTCACGCCCATCACCGCCGCGAAGATCAGCATCACAGCCACCGTCTTGGGCGCCAGCAGGAAGACCAGCACCGCCACTGCCCGCGTCGCATACACCAGCGACAGCAGCGACTTCATGCGCCAGCGCCCCACGGCCCAGCCCATGGCCAGGCTGCCGACGATGTTGAAGAGGCCGATCACCGCCAGCGACCAGCCGCCCACCGCCGGCGGCAGTCCGCACGCCGCCACCACGCTGGGCAGGTGGGTGGCCAGGAAGGCCACGTGGAAGCCGCAGACGAGGAAGCCCGCGGCCAGGTAGCGGTAGCTGGGGGTGGCCAGCGCCTGGCCGATGGCCTCGCGCACCGTCAGGGCGCGGGGCCCGCCGGCCGCCGCCTGCTGCGCCACCAGCGCGCGTGAATTGCCGCGCAGCACCCAGGCCGCCGGCAGGGCCAGCAGCACCAGCACGCCCAGCCACTGCATCGACGCGGCCCAGCCCAACGCCGCCGTCAGACCGATGGCCACCGGCGCCAGCGCGAACTGGCCGAAGGAGCCGCCGGCATTGACCACCCCCGTGGCCAGCCCGCGCCGAGCCGGCGGCACCAGCCGCATGGTCGCGCCCATCATGACCGAGGGCCCCGCCATGCCTGCCCCACCCGCGGCCAACACGCCCACGGCCAGGATCAGCCCCAGCGTGCTCGTCATGTACGGCGTGATGAAGGTGCCGATGGCCACCAGCACCACACCCAGCAGCACCGTGCGCGCCGTGCCCACGCGGTCGGCCAGCGCGCCGGCGAATGGCTGCGTCAGGCCCCACCACAGCTGGCCGAAGGCGAAGGCCAGGCTGATGCTGCCCAGCCCCAGGTGCGTGGCGGTGTTGAGCGAGGGCAGGTACAGGCCCATGGTCTGGCGCACACCCATCGTCAGCGCGAAGGTGCCGGCCGCAGCCAGCAACACCAGCCACAGGGCGGGCACTCGCACCGCGCCAGCGGCCCGGGTGGAATCACTCATGCTCTTCTCCTTCATCGGCATCGCTGTCCTCGTTGGCGCGCAGCAGGTCGATGGCCTCGTCGAGCAGCGCATGCAGTGCCAGCACCCGGTCCAGGCCCAGCAGATCGTTCAACCGTTCCTGCGCGGCGCGCCAGCGGCGCTGCGCCTCGGCCCGCTTGTCGCGGCCGGCATCGGTGATGTGCAGCAGCCGGCTGCGTGCGTCGGGGCCCTCGGCCTGCTCGACCCAGCCGGCTGCCAGCAGGGGCTGCAGGTTGCGCGTGAGCGTCGAGGCCGTGAGGCCCATCGCACGCGCCAGGTCGACCGGCCGCAGCGGCCCCAGCTTGAGCACATGCGACAGCAGCGAGTACTGCGTGGTCTTGAGACCGACCTGCGCCAGCTCGGCGTCGTACAGGCGCGAAACGCGCCGCCCCAACTGGCGCAGCTTGAAGTTGGTGCAGCCCTGCGGTTTGACGGTGGTGCTCATGGTCTATGATTGTAGCTGCAACTATTGCATATGCAATCAAAGGAGATGCGATGAGCGACAGCACCCACGAACTGCAGCGCTGGCTGGACGACGAGGCCACGGTCCGCGCCCGCATGGATGCCGGTGCCGGTCCCGGCGTGGCAAGGCCCGAACAGGTGATGGGCCGCAGCGGCCTGGAAGTGATGCAGGCCATGCTGGCAGGCGAGCTGCCCTATGCCGAGATCGCCCGCACGCTGGACTTCGTGCTGATCGAGGCCGAGGCCGGCCGGGCCGTCTTCCAGGGCCAGCCCCAGGTGCGGCACCTGAACCCGCTGGGAACCGTGCACGGCGGCTGGTTCGCCACCTTGCTCGACTCGGCCCTGGGCTGCGCCGTGCACACCAGCCTGCCGGCCAGCCGCAGCTACACGACGGCGGAACTGGGCATCAACATGGTCCGCGCCATCACGCCGCAGGTCTCGCGCGTGCGCGCCATCGGCCAGGTGATCCACTGCGGCCGGCAGCTGGCCACGGCCGAGGCGCGGCTGGTGGGGCCCGACGGCACGCTCTACGCGCACGCCACGACCACCTGTCTGGTGTTCGACCTGCGTCCGCGCTGAGCCTCACGCCGGAGCAACCCGACGTTCCATCCAGGTTTGATGACGATGCCGCAGGCCGGCGTTGATAATGCTTCTCAGCCCGCAAGCACAACAACGACGAGAAGCGCGGCGCCCGCCGGCCAGCCCGGCCTGACCTGTTCGAAGAATCTGGAGTCGGAATCCCAATGAAAGCATCTACCGCGCCCCGTGGCGCCTGGGCGCGCCGAGCCGTGCTCGCCAGCCTCATCGGCACCGCAGCCGTCGCTGCGCAGGCCCAGGGCGAAGTCACCGTCTACACCACCCGCGAGCCCGGGCTGATCCAGCCGCTGCTGGCCGCCTTCACCCAGCAGACGCAGATCCAGGTGAAGACCGTGTTCGTCAAGGACGGCCTGGTCGAGCGGGTCAAGGCCGAAGGCCAGCGCTCGCCCGCCGATGTGCTGATGACGGTGGACGTGGGCAACCTGCTGGACCTGGTGGAAGCCGGCACCACCCAGCCGGTGCAATCGGCCGCGCTGAATGCCGCCATTCCGGCCAACCTGCGCGGCAGCGACGGCCAGTGGTACGCCCTGTCGATGCGTGCCCGCGTGCTGTATGCGGACAAGGGCCTGAAGCTGCCCACCTTCCGCTACGAGGACCTGGCCGACGCCAAGTGGAAGGGCAAGGTCTGCATCCGCGCCGGCCAGCATCCCTACAACACGGCCCTGGTGGCGGCCATGATCGCCCACCATGGCGAGGCCAAGACCGAGCAGTGGCTCAGCGGCGTCAAGGCCAACCTCGCGCGCAAGCCCACCGGCGGCGACCGCGACGTGGCGCGCGACATCCTGGGCGGCATCTGCGACGTGGGCCTGGCCAATTCCTATTACGTCGGCCACATGAAGGCCTCGAAGGAAGGCAGCGACGCCCGCAAGTGGGGCGACGGCATCCAGGTGGTCAGGCCCGTCTTCGGCGGCGCGCAGCCGGGCGGCACGCACGTCAACATCAGCGGCGCAGCCGTCGCCAAGCATGCGCCGCAGAAGGCCAACGCGGTCAAGCTGCTGGAGTTCCTGGTCTCGGAGCCGGCCCAGGTCATGTACGCCCAGGCCAACTACGAGTACCCGGTCCGCAAGGGCGTGGCGCTCGACCCGCTGATCGGCCAGACCATCGGCGAGGTGAAGGTCGACCCGCTGCCGCTGACCGAGATCGCCAAGCACCGCAAGCAGGCCAGCCTGCTGGTGGACAAGGTTGGCTTCGACAAGTAAGCCGCTGCGCTTCGTGCCGTTCATGAGCCGCCCCGCGGGCCTGCGTCCCGTCGGGCGGCTTTGGCATGCGGCCACGGTCGCCATCGCGCTGGGTGTGCTGGCGCCGGTGCTCAGCCTCGCCTGGCTGGCCCTGGGCGCCGACCTGACGCACTGGACGCACCTGGCCACCCATGTCCTGCCCGAGGCCGCGCTCAACACGGCCCTGCTGCTGGCGGGCGTGGGTGCCCTCACGCTGATCGTGGGCACCGGCTGCGCCTGGCTGGTGGCCACCACGGATTTCCCGGGTCGACGCTGGCTGCAGTGGGCACTGCTGCTGCCGCTGGCCATGCCGACCTACATCGTGGCCTTCGCCTATCTCGACCTGCTGCATCCGCTCGGGCCAGTGCAGGGCGCCATCCGTTGGATGCTGGGCTACGACAGCCCGCGGCAGTTCCGCCTGCCCGACCTGCGCTCCCTGGGTGGTGCCGTCTTCGTGCTGGGCATGGTGCTGTATCCCTATGTCTACATGACGGCGCGGGCCATGTTCGTGACCCAGCCCGCGCACCTGATGGAGGCCGCGCGCCTGCTCGGCGAAGGCCGCTGGGGCGCCTTCCGGCGCGTTGCGCTGCCGCTGGCCCGGCCGGCCCTAGCGGTGGGCCTGAGCCTGGCCTTGCTGGAGACGCTCAACGACATCGGCGCCTCGGAATTCCTGGGCGTCAATACGCTCACCGTGGCGGTCTACACCACCTGGATCACCCGCTCCGACCTGGCCGGCGCCGCGCAGATCGCCTGCGCCATGCTGGCGATGGTGGTCGCGCTGGTGCTGCTGGAGCGCCACGGCCGCCGGCACCAGCGCTTCGGCTCGGCGCAGCGCATGCGCGCGGTGACGCCCCGGCGCCTGCAGGGGCCGGCCGCCCTGGGCGCCACGCTGGCCGCGCTGCTGCCGGTGCTGATCGGCTTCGCGGCACCGGCCGCCTACCTGGTGTGGGAAACCATCAAGCGCCTGCGGCTGGGCGGCGGCGTCTCGTCTGCGCTGATCGGCAGCCTGGGCAACACGCTGGCGGTGGCGCTGGGCGTGACGGTGCTGGCCGTGGCTGCCGGTCTGGTGGTGGCCTGGGCCACGCGCCAGCCGCCCGGCGCACTGACGCCGCGCCGCTGGCCGGCCCGCGCCGCAAGCCTCGGCTATGCGCTGCCCGGGACGGTGCTGGCCATCGGCCTGCTGACGCCGGCGCTCGCGGCCGATGCCGGCATCGCCACCCTGCTCGGCCTGCCTGGCCTGCCACTGATGAGCCTGGGCGTGGTGCTGGTGGTGGCCTGCACGATTCGCTTCCTGGCCATGCCGGTGGGCGGCATCGAGGCCGGGCTGTCGCGCATTCCCGCCTCGCTCGAACAGGCCTCGCGCCTGCTGGGCGAAAGCGCGCTGGGCACGCTACGCCGCGTGCACCTGCCCCTGCTGCGCCCTGCCCTGTCGGCCGGCGCGCTGCTGGTCTTCGTGGACGCCATGAAGGAGCTGCCCGCCACGCTGCTGCTTCGCCCCGCCGACTTCGACACCCTGGCCACCTGGCTTTATGCCGAGGCCGCCCGCGGCACCTACGAGGAAGGCGCCATCGCCGCCCTTCTGATCGTGCTGGCCGGCCTGCTGCCCGTGGCGCTGCTGGCCCGCACGCCCGTCAGCGGCGGCGCGGTGCAAGCCGACGACATCACGCCCCATCCATGACGACCGCTGCCGCCCTGCACATCGACCACCTTCGCCTCGGCTACGACACGCCACGGGGCCTGCACACCGTGGTGGACGGCTTCTCGCTCACGCTGGAAGGCGGCCACATCGGTTGCCTGCTCGGTCCCTCGGGCTGCGGCAAGACCACCGTGCTGCGCGCCGTGGCCGGCTTCGAGCCGGTTCGCGGCGGGCACATCCGCCTGGGTGACCAGCTGCTATCGGCACCCGGCGTGCACCTGGCGCCCGAGCGGCGGCAGGTGGGCATGGTGTTCCAGGAATATGCGCTCTTTCCGCACCTCACGGCGGCGCAGAACGTAGCCTTCGGCCTGCGGAAGCAGCGGCGGCCTGCGCAGGATGCGCGCGTGCGCGAACTGCTGGGCGTGGTGGGCCTGGCCGAGGCGGCCGGCCGCTATCCGCACGAACTGTCGGGCGGCCAGCAGCAGCGCATCGCCCTGGCACGCGCACTGGCGCCCGCGCCCGCGCTATTGCTCATGGACGAGCCCTTCTCCAACCTCGACGGCGCCACCCGCCAGCACCTGACGGTGCAGGTGCGCGACATCCTGCGCGCCGCGGGGCAGACGGCCATCCTGGTCACGCACCACGAGGCCGAGGCCCACACCATGGCCGACCGCATCGGCGTGATGCACAACGGCCGGTTGGCGCAGTGGCGGGAGATGGCGCGGCCCGCCTGAGCGCCGGCGGCGACAGCGGGCTTTTGCCGCGAGCCGCGACGAGGAATCGCCCACACGGGAAAATCCGCGGTTTCGTTCCCTCACCCCACGACACCATGCGACTGCTGCACACCATGCTGCGCGTTGGCAACCTCCAGCGCTCCATCGACTTCTACACCCAGGTGCTCGGCATGAACCTGCTGCGCACCAGCGAGAACCCCGAATACAAGTACAGCCTGGCCTTCCTCGGCTTCGGCAACGGCAACCCCGAGCAGGCCGAAATCGAGCTGACCTACAACTGGGGCACCGAAAGCTACGAGATGGGCACCGCCTACGGCCACATCGCCCTGGGCGTCCCCGACGCCTACGCGGCCTGCGACAAGATCAAGGCAGCGGGCGGCAACGTCACGCGCGAGCCGGGCCCGGTGAAGGGTGGCACGACGGTCATTGCCTTCGTGACGGATCCGGATGGGTACAAGATCGAACTGATCCAGCGCAAAGACGACGCCGGCATCGGCCAGGGCCTGCGCTGAGTCGACAGCGGCAGGCAGGAACGGCGACGACCGCGTTGGGGTTCGGCGGCCCACGGCGTGTCGCGCCAGCGCCGGCCGCCTGTCGGTTGCAGGCCCTCGGTCACAGTCGCGCTTCACATTCCGTGGCAAGGCGGCAATCCCCCTGCGCTTCTGACTTAATGTTGTGACAGATGACCTAGGGCCGAGGCCGGGGTGCGCCCTATCTTCGAAGGCTTTGCATCCCTTGCCTGCCGATCCATGCCCGCCAAAGAAACCCGAACCGAAGCCCTCGCAGCCGCCCTCAAGATCGTTCTCCTCCTCTCCGGACTGACCGGCATGGGGCTCCTGCTGACCTACCTCGTCAGCTCCTTCGGCTGACCCCTCGCGGCGCGGCGCCGGGTCCCGCGCATCAGATCGCCGGCGCTGCCGGCATGCTCACCAGCCGCCACAGCGACTCCGCCAGGTCCGACATCGTCGCGGGCTGGCGGTACAGGCGGATCTCCACCGGCACCCGCCATTCCCCGCTTCCCGCATCCACCAGCGCGCCGCTGCGCAACTCGTCCTGCACCAGGCTGGCCGGCAACCAGGCCACGCCCTTGCCTTCGCGCACCATGGCCTTGAGCAGGATGGCATGGTGTGCCGTGAAGACGATGGAGGCGCGGGGTTCAACGGCGGCCTGCGCCTCGTCGCCGAACCACTCACGCAGCTGCGCTCGCAGGATGCGCCCGAGGCCCGAAGCCTCGCTGTAGGCCAGCACGGGCAACGGGCCGCCCGCAGCCATGTCATGCAGGGGCTGGCCGCCGGCACCCGGGGCAGACAGCGGCAGCAGCACGTCGTCATCCAGCCGCAGCCATGGGTGTTGCGCCTCGTCCAGCCGGCCCGCCACCTCGACATGCCCGTGGCACAGCACGAACTGCACGCGCCGCTGAAGGGCCAGGTCTTCGCAGGCCAGGGAGCTGTCCGACAGCGTCTGCACCGGGCCGATGCGCAACCGCCCCTCCAGCCCGGCCAGCCAGGTCGGGAACCAGGTCAACGACAGCACATGCGTGGCCGCGAAGCGCAGGCTGGCCGCGGCCGACTCGTGCGCTGCCCGGGCCTTCTGACGCGCCGCCTCCAGCCCCGCCAGCACGCCGCGCAGCAACGGTAGAAAGCGCTGCCCCGCCGCCGTGAGCGCCACCGGGTGGGCGCTGCGGTCGCACAGCTCCACGCCCACCCACTCCTCCAGCGAGCGGATGTGCCGGCTGAAGGCCGGCTGCGCAATGTGCCGCACCTCCGCCGCGCGCGAGAAGCTGCCGGTGTCGGCCAGCGCGACGAAGTCTTCCAGCCAGTCGAGGTCGAGGGGGCGGTTGCCCGGGCCCATGCGCGTCTCCTGCGGGGCCGCACGGCCCGCGATAGTTGTATGCGATTCGAGTATTGGACGGTCCGGGGGCCGGCGCGGAATCATCCGCTCCGCTTCCTTCACCCATCGCACCGCACGGAGACCTGCAATGCCGTCCATCGAAAATTATCGGGGGATCATCCCCGCCATCGCCTGCCCCTTCACCCCCGACCACCGCATCGACGAGCCGGCCCTGCGCCAGCTCGCCAGTTGGCTGGCCGGCCATGAGGGCGTGGTGGCCGTGATGACCAATGGCCACACGGGCGAGGTGTTCTCTCTCACCCCCGCCGAGCGGGCCGAGGTCACGCGCATCGTGGCCGACGAGCTGCGGGGCCGGCTGCCGGTGATCTCGTCCATCGTCTGCGAAGGCCTGGCCGAGGCAGCGGAACATGCGCGCGCCGCCCAGGCCGCCGGCGCCGCCGCGCTGGACGTGATGCCGCCCCACCACTGGCTGCGCTTCGGCTTCACGCCCGGCCATGCGCTGCAGTACTTCGAGGCCATCCACCGCGCCGCGCCCGAGCTGGACCTGGTCTGCCACGTCTACCCCGCCTGGACGCGCGCCTCGTACAGCTCGCAGTTGCTGGCCGAGCTGGCCCGCCTGCCCTACCTGCAGGCCTTCAAGGTCGGCCAGCGGGACATGAACAAGTACGCCCGCGACATCCAGGCCATCCGCGAGGCCGACCCGGCCAAGGCCATCCTGACCTGCCACGACGAATACCTGCTGGCCTCGATGGTGCAGGGCGTGGACGGCGCGCTGGTGGGCTTCGCCACCTTCATCCCGCAGCTCATCATCGACCTGTGGGCCGCCGTGAAGGCCGGCGACCTGAAGAAGGCGATGGCCATCCAGGCGGTGATCACGCCGCTGAAGGACGCCGTCTACGGCGGCGGCGAGCCCACGGGCGAGGCCCATGCGCGCATGAAGGCCGGCATGTACCTGGCCGGCGTGCTGGAGCGCGCCACCGTGCGCCCGCCCACGGAGGCGCCGAACCCGCAAGAGATGGACGCCCTGCGCGCCGCCTGCCGCCAGGCCGGCCTGCTGCGCCGCTGAGCCGTCCGCGCGGCTCGATCAGAACAACGACACCGGAGACAACACCATGCTGCAACGCAGACGCTTTCTGCACGGCGCCCTGGGCGCCGCCACGCTGGCCGCCGCCGCGCCCGTGATGGCGCAGGGCTGGCCCAACCGGGTGGTGCGCGTGATCATTCCCTTCCCGCCCGGCGGCACGCTCGACACGGTCGGCCGCATGCTGGCCCAGAAGCTGGGCGAGCAGATGGGCCAGACCTTCCTGGTCGAGAACCGTCCGGGCGGCAATGGCGCCATCGGCGCCGAGGTGGTGGCCAAGGCGGGCAACGACGGCTACACGCTGCTGTTCAATGCCTCGACCTTCACCACCGCGCCGATGACCATGAAGTCGGTGCGCTACGACGTGGTGCGCGACTTCGCGCCCGTGGCGCTGGTGGCCAAGGCGCCGCTGTCGGTGGCGGTCAACAAGAACCTGCCGATCACCGACGTGCGCTCGCTGATGGCCTACGCCAAGTCCAACCCCGGCAAGATGACCTTCGCCGTGGGTTCCATCGGCTCGGCCGGCCACCTGGCCACGGAGCTGCTGCGCCGCGCCGGCAATCTGGACTACCTGATCGTGCCCTACAAGGGCACGGCGCCCGCGTTCCAGGACCTGATCGGCGGGCAGATCGACGGCTTCATCGACCCGATCCTCGGCTCGCTGCAGTACCACAAGAGCGGCATGCTGCGCGTGGTGGCCGTCACCTCGGCCCAGCGCGCGGCCAGCCTGCCCGACGTGCCCACGGTGGCCGAGACGCTGCCGGGCTACGAGTTCTACAGCTGGTACGGCCTGTGGGCACCCGCAGGCACGCCGGCCGAGATCACGCGGCGCCTCAATGCCGAGACCAACAAGGCCCTCGTCGGCGAGATGAAGACGCTGCTGGGGTCGCAGGGCCTGCTGCTCACGCCCGGAACGGCGGAGGAATTCGCCACCTTCCAGCAGGCCGACATGGAGCGCGCGCGCAAGATCATCACGGAGGGCAACATCCGTGTCGATTGAGGGCCACACCGGGCAGCCGCATGCCGTGCTCAGTGGCAGCAGCAGCGGCATCGGGCGCGCCATCGCCCTGGCGCTGCTCGATGCCGGCTGGCAGGTCAGCGGCCTCGACGCCGCACCCGCTTCGATCACGCACGCGGCCTTCGCGGGCCATGCCATCGACCTGCGCGACGGCGCCGCCATCGCCCGCCTGTGCGCCACGCTGCCGCCCGCCCAGGCCCTGGTGCATGCGGCCGGCGTGCTGCGCGTCGGCCCGCTGGGCCAGCTCGATGCCGAGGCTGGCGAGCTGATGTGGCGCCTGCATGTGGACGCCGCCAGCCGCCTGGCCGATGCGCTGGTGCCCGGCATGGCCGCGCGCGGACTCGGGCGGGTCGTCTTCATCGGCAGCCGCGTGGCGCAGGGCATGCCCGGCCGGAGCCAGTACGCGGCCACCAAGGCGGCGCTGGTCGCGCTGGCCCGCAGCTGGGGCGCCGAGGTGGCGGCCCAGGGCGTGACGGTCAATGTCATCTCGCCCGCCGCCACGGCCACCGGCATGCTGCAGGACCCGGCCCGCGCCGGCAGCGCACCGCGGCTGCCGCCCATCGGCCGGCTGATCGAGCCGGCAGAAATCGCCGCCCTCGCCACCTTCCTGCTCTCGCCTCAGGCGGGGGCCATCACCGGGCAGGACATCGCCATCTGCGGCGGCTCGTCGCTGCCGCGCTGAGCCTGCTTTTCTCTTTTTTCGACCTTTCACTCACGCGCTCGCCATGAAGATCGTCAACATCCTCGAATCCACGCGGCCCATCCAATCCAACATCCGCAACGCCTATATCGACTTCTCGAAGATGACCCTGAGCCTGGTGGCCGTGGTCACCGACGTGATCCGCGACGGGCGGCCGGTGATCGGCTACGGCTTCAACTCCAACGGCCGCTATGGCCAGGGCGCGCTGATGCGCGAGCGCTTCATCCCGCGCGTGCTGGAGGCCGACCCGGCCAGCCTGCGCGATGAGACGGGCGACAACCTGGACCCGCACCGCATCTGGGCCTGCATGATGAGCAACGAGAAGCCGGGCGGCCACGGCGAGCGCTCGGTGGCGGTCGGCACCATCGACATGGCGGTGTGGGACGCCGTGGCCAAGATCGAGGGCAAGCCGCTCTTCCAGCTGCTGGCCGAACGCTACGGCAACGGCCAGGCCAACCCGCGCGTGTTTGTCTACGCGGCCGGCGGCTACTACCACCCGGGCAAGGGCCTGGATGGCCTGCGCCAGGAGATGGAGGGCTACCTGGCCCGTGGCTACTCGGTGGTCAAGATGAAGATCGGCGGCGCGCCGCTGGCCGAGGACTGCGAGCGCATCGAGGCCGTGCTCAGGATGCTCGCGCCCGGCCAGCAACTGGCCGTGGACGCCAACGGCCGCTTCGATCTGCCCACGGCGCTCGACTATGGCCGCGCCCTGTCGCAGTACCCGCTCTTCTGGTACGAGGAGGCCGGCGACCCACTGGACTACGAGCTGCAGGCCCGCCTGGGCGAGGCCTATGCGGGACCGCTGGCCACGGGCGAGAACCTGTTCTCCATGCAGGACGCCCGCAACCTGATCCGCCACGGCGGCATGCGGCCCGACCGCGACTGGCTGCAGTTCGACTGCGCGCTGAGCTATGGCCTGGTGGAGTACCTGCGCACGCTCGACATGCTCAAGGCGCATGGCTGGTCACCCAGCCGCTGCATCCCGCATGGTGGCCACCAGATGTCGCTGGCCATCGCCGCCGGTCTGGGCCTGGGCGGCAACGAGAGCTATCCCGACCTGTTCCAGCCCTACGGCGGCTTCCCCGACGGGGTGAAGGTGGACAACGGCTACGTGCACCTGCCGGCGCTGCCAGGCATCGGCTTCGAGGGCAAGGCCGATCTGATCGCGGAGATGCACGCGCTGGCGCGCTGAGCGGCGGCCGCCCTGCGCCTCAGCGCTGGCCGATGCGCAGGTCGGCGAACAGGTCCTTGAACTCACGCGGCTGCGAACGCCAGTACTGCCGCGGCGCGCTCACCTGGGCGCCGAGTTCGGCCGCGGCATGCCAGGGCCAGCGCGGGTCGTACAGCATGGCGCGCGCCAGCGCCACCGCATCGGCCTGGCCCTCGGCAATGGCGGCCTCGGCCTGGCGAGGTTCGGTGATCAGGCCCACGCCCAGGGTCGGCAGGCCCACGCGCGCCTTCACCTCGCGGGCAAAGCCCAGCTGATAGCCGGGACCCACCGGAATCTTCTGCTGGGGTGACACGCCACCACTGGAGACATGGATCGCGCTGCAGCCGCGCGCCTTGAGTGCCTCGGCGAAGGCCACCGTGCTGGGCAGATCCCATCCGCCGTCGACCCAGTCGGTGGCCGAGACGCGCACCCACACCGGCACCTCGGCCGGGACGGCCGCGCGCACCGCCTCGAACACTTCCAGCGGAAAGCGCATGCGGTTCTCCAGGCTGCCGCCGTAGGCGTCGCTGCGCGCATTGGCCAGCGGCGACAGGAACTGGTGCAGCAGATAGCCATGGGCCGCATGCAGCTCGATGCCCTGCAGGCCCACGCGCACGGCGCGCCGCGCAGCGGCCACGAAGTCGTCGCGGACCTGGGCCAGGCCGGCCTCGTCGAGCGCCGCAGGCGGCACCTCGCCCTCGCTGTGCGGCAGGGCGCTGGGCGCCACGGCCAGCCAGCCGCCGGGCTCGTCGGGGCGCAGTTGGCTGCCGCCGTCCCAGGGCGCGCGGCTGGAGGCCTTGCGTCCGGCATGGGCCAACTGCACGGCGATCGGCATGGCCGAATGCCCGCGTACCGTGCGGAGCATGTCGGCCATCGCTGTTTCGGTCGCCTCGCCGTAGAGGCCCAGGTCGGCGGGGCTGATGCGGCCCTCGGGCGAGACGGCCGTCGCCTCCAGGATCAGCAATCCGGCGCCGGACAGGGCCAGGTGCCCGTAGTGGATGCGGTGCCAGTCGCCCGCCCGACCCTCGTCGGCGGAGTACTGGCACATGGGCGCGATGGCGATGCGGTTGGGCAGCGTCAGTGCGCCCAGGCGCAGGGGTTCGAACAGGGGACTCATCCGGAAGGCTCCTCGGTGCGCAACAAAGCATCGGAGCCTAGCGGAGCGCTGCGCCGGCCGCCGCCGTGGGGCCATGGCGTGCGGCGCGGGCGCGCACAGCAGAGACACCGCCACCGCAAAAACTTCGGACCGGACAGCGCGCTGACTTTGGCCAGGACACGTGGAGGCAGGCCGGGAATCCTCACTCACACGCGCATCAGGGCCTCAGGGCGACCAGCCGAGGTGGCCGCCCGCAGCCAAGGCCAGGAAGCCGACCACGTTCGCCACCACCGTGCCCCAGAGCGCCTTTCGGAACGAGGCCTTGCTCGACTTGTGCCGCAGGTACTGCTGCGCCAGGATCGCCCCCGGCCACCCCCCAAGCAGACCGAGCATCAGCAAGGTGCTCTCCGGCGTGCGCCAGCGCCCTGCCCGCGCTGCAGACTTGTCGAGCGCATAGGCGGCGAAGCAGACTGCGCTGGCGCCCACGTAGAGCCAGCCAGTCCAGCGGGGCGCATTCCCCGTCATCACCGCAGTCAGCCAGACGAGGCCGAAGGCCGGCAGCACGAACAAGGTCACGCCCCCGCGCCGGGCGCGAATGGGCGCTGCACGCCGACGGCCCGCTGCCGCGACGGCGACGCCGCGCTCCGGCCGGACGTGCAGGGCACGCTTGCGCTGGTTGGGTCCCTGCCCCACCTCGAAGCTCAGGCGCTGGCCCCGCTGCGGCCGGCCGGCGCCCGGCGGCAGCGCCTTGATGTGGAAGAAGATCGGCTCGCCGCCCACGTCGGCATCGATGAAGCCGAAGCCCCGCTCATCGTTCCATTCGCGGACCGTGCCCGTGAAGCGGCTCACCTCAGCAACCCAGCAGGTCGGCCAGTTGCCCGATGTCCCTCACATGAAGATCGTTGCCCTGCTGTGGCGACACGTCCTTGGGGCGCGACGGGCCGAACTCCGCGGGCCGCTCGATGTAGGCCGTGGCCAGGCCACAGTGGCGTGCGGCGGCCAGGTCGTTGTGGTGGGCCGCGGCCAGCATCACGCGGTTGGGCGGCAGGTCGAACACGCCGGCCACGCCGAGGTAGGTGCGCGGGTCGGGCTTGTAGGCCTTGAAGACTTCGGCCGAGAGCACGCAGTCCCAGGGCAGGCCAGCGCGCTTGGCCATGTTGGTCAGCAGGCCGATGTTGCCGTTGGACAGCGGGCAGATGGTGTAGCGGCGCTTGAGCCGGGTGAGCCCCGCCACCGCATCGGGCCAGGCGGGCAGCCGGTGCCAGGCGCGGTTGAGCTCGCGCTTGGCGGCGCGGTCCAGCCGATCCGAGCCGATGGAGAAGTCGGCCAGCACGGTCTCCAGGATGCTCAGGTGCAGCTCGTCGAGCAGTGTGAAGCCGCCTTCGCCTGCCGAGATCCGCTCCATCACGGCCTTCATCGCCGGCTGGTAGCCGGCGCGCCAGGCCAGGGCGAAGGCGCTGCCATCGGTGCCGGGCAGCAGCCGCTCGACCTCGGCGGCGATGCCGCTGTGCCAGTCCACGACGGTGCCGAAGACGTCGAAGGCGATGACCTCGATGGAGGCGGGATCGAAATCGTTGGGTGCAGTCATGGCTTGGCACTCTAGCGCCAGGGGGCGCCGGCGTCCTGCATCAGCGCGACAGCGCCTTGGCCTCGCGCGCCAGGGTCTCGATGCGGGCCCAGTCCTTCTGCGCGATGGCATCGGCGGGCACGATCCACGAGCCGCCCACGCAGGCCACGTTCGCCAGCGCCAGGAACTCCGCCGCATTGCCCGCATGGATGCCGCCCGTGGGACAGAACTTCACCTCGCCGAAGGGCCCTTGCCAGGCCTTGAGCATGGGCGCACCGCCCGCCTGCAGCGCCGGGAAGAACTTGAGCTGCTGGAAGCCGTCTTCCTGCGCCATCATGATCTCGCTGCCCGTGGCCACGCCCGGCAGCAGCGGCATGCCCAGGTCGTGGCAGGCCTTGCCCACGGCGCGGGTGTAGCCCGGGCTCACGCCGAAGCGGGCACCGGCCAGGGCAGCCGCCTGGGCATCGGCGGCGCTGCGGATGGTGCCGGCGCCGGCCACGGCCTCGGGCACTTCCTTGGCGATGCGCTCGATGCACTCCAGCGCCACCGGCGTGCGCAGCGTCACCTCCAGCATGCGGATGCCGCCGGCCGCCAGGGCACGGGCCAGGGGCACGGCGTCCTGCGGGTCCTGCAGCACGATGACCGGAATGACGGGTGCGTCTTGCATCACGTCGAGGGCGGTGAGGGTGGGGTTCATGGCATTGGCCTTGGCAAGGCGGAAAGAGGTTTCAGAGGAAAGAAGAACGAGGGCATCGCGAGACAGTCGATCCAAAACCGTTCAGGCTGAGCTTGTCGAAGCCGGGGCACCGGGGTGTCAAAAGCCCTTCGACGAGCTCAGGGCGAACGGGTCAATCGACTGGACAGGACGGTGCTCAAAGCCAGGTGCAGGCGCCCTCTTCCGCGGCAGTGGCGTTGCGGCGCATGCCGGCGAAGAGCTCGCGGCCCAGGCCGCGGCCATCGGCGGCGCGCTGCTCGGCGGACATGACGGCCGCCTCGCGCTGGGCCCATTCGTCCTCGGGCACCAGCACCGCAAGCGTCCCGGCCACGGCGTCCAGCCGGATCAGGTCACCGTCGCGCACCTTGGCCAGCGGGCCACCGGCCGCGGCTTCGGGCGAGACATGGATGGCGGCCGGCACCTTGCCCGAAGCGCCGCTCATGCGGCCATCGGTCACCAGCGCCACCTTGAAGCCCTTGCCCTGCAGCACCGACAGCGGCGGCGTCAGCTTGTGCAGCTCGGGCATGCCATTGGCCTGCGGGCCCTGCCAGCGCACCACGCAGACCACGTCGCGCTCCAGCTCGCCGGCCGCAAAGGCCTTCTGCAGCGCGGCCTGCGAGTCGAAGACCTGCGCGGGCGCCTCGATCACATGGCGGTCGTCGGGCACCGACGACACCTTGATCACGCTGCGGCCCAGGTTGCCGGTGAGCAGCTTGAGCCCGCCGGTCGCGCTGAAGGGATTGTTGGCGGGGCGGGCCACGTCCACGTCCTTCGACGGCCAGGCGGGCACCCAGTTCAGGCCGCCGCCGTCGGCGCCCTGCGGGATCTGCGCGTACTCGGCCAGGCCGCCGGGGCGCACGGTGCGCACGTCGGCATGCATCAGGCCGGCCTCCATCAGCTCGTGGATCACGAAGCCGGGGCCGCCCGCCTGCTGGAAGCCGTTCACGTCGGCCGTGCCGTTGGGGTACACGCGGGTCAGCAGCGGCACCACGTCGGACAGCTGCGAGAAGTCGTTCCAGTCGATCAGGATGCCGGCAGCGCGCGCCACCGCCACCCAGTGGATCAGGTGGTTGGTGGAGCCGCCCGTGGCCAGCAGCGCGACCATGGCGTTGACGATGCAGCGCTCGTCCACCAGTTCGCCGATCGGCGGTACCGCATAGCCCTGGGCCGCCGTCCTGCCGAGCACGGTGCGCACCGCCTCGCGCGTGAGCTGCTCGCGCAGGCCGTCGTGCGGCTGGATGAAGGCGGTGCCCGGCACATGCAGGCCCATGGCCTCCATCAGCATCTGGTTGCTGTTGGCCGTGCCGTAGAAGGTGCAGGTGCCCTGGTCGTGGTAGGCGGCCATCTCGGCCTCCATCAGGCCTTCGCGGCCGACCAGGCCTTGCGCCGCCTGCTCGCGCACCTTGGCCTTGGCGCTGTTCGACAGGCCCGAGGGCATGGGCCCGGCCGGCACGAACACCGTGGGCAGGTGGCCGAAGTGCAGCGCGCCGATCAGCAGGCCCGGCACGATCTTGTCGCAGATGCCCAGCATGAGCGCGGCATCGAACATGTCGTGCGTGAGGGCCACGGCGGTGCCCATGGCGATGGTGTCGCGGCTGAACAGCGACAGCTCCATGCCCGGCGTGCCCTGCGTCACGCCGTCGCACATGGCCGGCACGCCGCCGGCGACCTGGGCCGTGGCACCGAGTTTGCGGGCCTCGTCCTTGAGCACCTCTGGGTAGGTGCGGAAGGGCGCGTGGGCCGACAGCATGTCGTTGTAGGCCGTGACGATGCCGATGTTGGGCGCGCGCTCGGCCACGATGCGCAGCTTGTCGTTGGCGGGCACGCCGGCCACGGCATGGGCCACGTTGGCGCAGCCCATGCGGTCGGACCCGCGCTGGCGGCTGCCGATCTCGGCGATCTGCTGCAGGTAGGCCGCACGCAGGTCGCGGCTTTTCTCGCGGATGCGTTCGGTGACGGCGTGGAGCGTGGGGTGCAGGGAGGAGCTGGGCATGGCGGGCGCGTGGGGCTGGGGAAACTACGGAGTCAATCGTACGTCGCAACCGGCCCGGCACGCGCGTCGGATTGCAACGCCCGCCCCGCGCGCCGGGCCGTTGCGGCGCGCCTTACTTGCCGCCGCGGGCCTTGGCGACCGCCGCGTTGACCGAGTCCCAGGTCTCCTGGCCCACGGACTTGGCGATGCCGGCGTGCACCGACGTGAGCTTCTCGCGCATGCGGTTGGCCTCGGCAGGCGGCAGCTCGTTGACCTGCATGCCCTTGGTCTTGAGCTCGGCCAGGGCCTGGGCGGCTTCCTCGCGGGTGTCCTTGCGCTCGAAGTCGCGGCTCTTGACGGCGGCGTCCTGCAGCACCTTCTTCTCGGCCGGGCTGAGCGTGTCCCACCACTTCTTGCTCACCGTGACGATCCAGGGGCTGTAGACGTGGTTGGTGACCGTGAGGTACTTCTGCACTTCGTAGAACTTGCTGGAGAGCACCGTGTTGTATGGGTTCTCCTGGCCGTCCACGGCGCGCGTCTCCAGCGCGGTGAACAGCTCCGAGAAGGGCAGCGGCACCGCGTTGGCGCCCAGCGTCTTGAAGCTGTCGAGGAACACGTTGTTCTGCATCACGCGCAGCTTGACGTCGTTCAGGTCCTCCAGCTTGGTGACGGGCCGCTTGCTGTTGGTGAGGTTGCGGAAGCCGTTCTCCCAGTACACCAGCCCCACCATGCCCTTGGGCTCCAGCTTGGCCTTGACGGCCTCGCCGGTGGGGCCGTCGAGTACCGTGTCGGCCTCCTTGGCGGTGGAGAACAGGAAGGGCGTGTCCCACACGGCCATCTCGGGCACCAGGCCCACCAGGGTGGCGGTCGAGCCGACCATCATCTCCTGCGCACCGCCGATCAGGGCCTGCTGCATCTGGGTGTCCGAGCCCAGGGACGCATTGCCGATGCCGCGGATCTTCATCTTGCCGCCGGTGGCCTTCTCGACCTCCTGCGCGAAGAAGCGCACCGCGCGGCCCTGGTTGGAGTTGTCGACCAGGCCATAGCCGAAGCGCACGATGCGCGGCTTGAAGTCCTGGGCGTGGGCGGCACCGGTGGCCACGAGAGCGGCGACGAGGCCGGCGAGAGCGAAACGCATGCGCATGGTTGTCTTCCTTTGGATCGAGACGAGGGTCGGGAACGGAAACGGGACGAGAAAGCGGGGGCGTGGCGGCGGATCAGTGCATCCACGCCAGCGGCGCCGTGATGAGCTGCGGAAAGATCACCATCAGCACCAGCAGCAGCACGTACATCAGCAGGAAGGGCGTGGTGCCGCGGATGACGGTCTCCATCCGCAGCCGGCCCACGCCGGCCACCACGTTCTGCACCGTGCCCACGGGCGGGGTGATCAGCCCGATGCAGCCCACGTAGATGAACATGAAGCCGAAGTACACCGGGTCGATGCCGGCCTTGACGGCCAGCGGCGCGCACACCGGGCCGAAGATCAGGATGGTGGGCGTGAGGTCCATGGCCGTGCCCACCGCCAGCAGGAAGACCATCATCAGGGCCATGAACACCACGGGGTTGCCCATGACGCCGGCGAAGCTGTCGGCCAGCAGGTTGGGCAGGTCGGCCAGCGTGATCATGTAGGCCGTGACGGTGGCCGCGCCGCACAGGAACATGACCACGGCGGTGGTCTTGCCGGCCGCCAGGAACACGTCGTACAGGCGCGCCAGCGTCAGCTCGCGGTAGATGAAGGTCGACACGAGCAGCGCGTAGACCGCCGCCACGACGGCCGCCTCGGTGGGCGTGAAGATGCCACCCTTGAGGCCGCCCAGGATGATGACCGGCATCATCATGGCCCAGAAGCTGTGGCCCAGCGCCTTGACGCGCGCACCCCACTGCACGCGCGGCAGGGCCGCCAGCTGGTGCTTTCGCGCGATGAAGGCCCAGGCCGCGATCAGGAAGATGCCCATCAGCAGGCCGGGCACCACGCCCGACAGGAAGAGCTTGCTGATCGAGGTGTTGGTCGTCACCCCGTAGATCACGAAGGGCATCGACGGCGGGATGATGGGCGCAATGATGCCGCCCGAGGCCAGCAGCCCCGCGCTGTAGCCGGGCGGGTACTTCTGCTCGCGCATCATCGGCAGCAGGATGGTCGCCAGCGCCGCGGTGTCGGCGATGGCCGAGCCGCTCATCGAGGCCAGCAGCACGGCCGCGCCGATGGCCACGAAGCCCAGGCCGCCGCGGATGTGACCCACGAAGGCGCGGGCCAGGTCGATGATGCGGCGCGACAGGCCACCCGCGTTCATCAGCTCGCCCGCCAGGATGAAGAAGGGCACGGCCAGCAGCGGGAAGTTGTCGAAGCCCGCCTGCAGGTTCTGCGCCAGCAGCTGCGAGTCGAAGAAGTCCAGGTGCCACATCAGCGCCACGCCGGTGAGCACCAGCGCCTGCGCAATGGGCATGCCGATGGCCATGCCGCCGATGAGCACGGCCAGGAAGATGAAGGTGACGATCATGTTCTGCTCGGAAGGTGGGACCGGGTCGTCATTCGAGGATGGCTTCGTCGTCCGCGCCTTCAAGCGGCTTGCCGCGGCGCAGTTCGATGGCCAGGGCCGCCAGCAGGCCGAGGCCGAGCACCAGGGTGGCCGCCGCGCCCAGCGCCAGCGGATAGCCCAGCACGGTGCTGAAGCTGTTCATGCCGGCCTTGACCTGCTCCCAGGAGCCGATGACGAGCAACACGAGGCACAGCCCGATGAGCAGGCGGCTCACCCAAAACAGCAGCCGCGCCGGCGTGCCCGAGAGCCGCGACGTGAGCATGTCGAAGCCCAGGTGCTTGGCCTCGAAGGCCGCCACGATGGCGCCCACCGCCACCAGCCACACGAAGAGCAGGCGCGAGATCTCCTCGTACGACACGATGCTGGTCGAGAAGACGTAGCGCAGCACCACGTTGACGAACACCGCCACAACCATGCCGGCCAGGGCCAGCACCATGAAGTGCTCGGCCAGGCGCTTGAGCAGCGGCCCGCGAACGGGGCCCGAAGGGGTGGATGAAGAAGATGGGGAAGAGGTCGTCATGCGATGTCTCCGGCGTGTCGGTCGGCGGCCCGCGGCGCGGCAGGCCGGGCCCAGGCGGCGATCTCGGCCACCAGGTCGACCAGTGGCCGCGTGGCGTCGAGCGTGAGCACGCCGGCTTCGCCCGTGGGCGACTCCAGCGTGGCGAACTGGTTGGCCACCAGGTCGGGCGAGAAGAAATGGCCGGGCCGCGACTTCACGCGGTCCAGGGCCTGTTCGAAGTCCAGCGACAGGAAGGCGAAACCCAGGCGCGGATTGGCGGCACGCAGCCGGTCGCGGTACTTGCGGCGCAGGGCCGAGCAGGTGAGCACCACGCCGCCAGGTGCGGCCTGCGGTGTCAGCAGCGCGGCCAGCCGGTCCAGCCAGCCGGCGCGGTCGGCGTCGTCCAGCGGGATGCCCGCGCTCATCTTGGCGATGCTCTCGGGCGCGTGGTAGGTGTCGCCCTCGCACAGCGGCCAGCCCAGCGCGTCGGCGCAGCCCTGGCCCACGCTCGATTTGCCGCAGCCGGACACGCCCATCACCACGATGGCCGACGGCTGGAACGATGAGATAGCGCTATCCATTCGAATCCAAAAAAAGCTGCGCGGTTTCAGCCTGCGCAGCCGAGGGGAGAGAGGAGAACCTCCCTCGACATGAAGTGCCGGTCGTTCAGGTCGGGTTGATGCACCGCACAAACCCTGCTGGTCGAACCGACTGGATAGCGCTATCTTATTGAACAATGATTTCTCGCCCGCCTAGGACAAACCCTTGACCGACGCCACCCGCCGCCCCCGCCGCTCCAGCGGCCGCCTCACCCTGGAAGACGTGGCGCGCGCCGCCGGCGTGAGCCCCATCACCGTCTCGCGTGCGCTGCGGGGCGAGCGCAGCGTGGACCCGGTGCTGGTCGAACGTGTGCGGGAGGCTGCTGCGCGCCTGGGCTACGTGCCCGACCCTGCCGCCCGCGCCCTCGCCTCGCAACGCAGCAGCCATGTCGCGGTGCTGATTCCGCTGCTCACCAACACCCTCTTCGTCGACCTGCTCGAAGCCGTGCAGCGCACCCTGCGCGCCAACGGTTTCCAGACGCTGATCGGCGTGACCCACTACGACCCGCGCGAGGAAGAGCAGCTGCTGCGCGAGCAGCTGATGCACCGCCCGGCCGGCCTCATCGTCACCGGCTTCGAGCGCAGCGAGGAGACCCGCGCGCTCATCCAGGCCAGCCGCGTGCCCTGCGTGCACGTCATGGAGACCAGCCGTGCCCCAGGCGTGCATTGCGTGGGGTTCTCGCAGCAGGACGCCGGTCAGGCGCTCACCGCCCATCTGCTCGCGCGCGGCGCGCGCCGCATTGCCTACGCCGCCGCCCAGCTCGATGCGCGCGTGATGCAGCGCGCCGAGGGCTACCGTCGCGCCCTGCAGGCCGCCGGCTGCTACGACCCGGCGCTCGAGTTCCTGCGGCCCGAGCCCTCGTCCTTCGCCCTGGGCGCGCAGATGTTCGGCCGCATCGTGGCCGAGGCGAAGCCCGACGCCATCTTCTTCTGCAACGACGACCTGGCCCAGGGCGCCCTGATGGCCGCGCCGCGGCTGGGCATCTCGGTGCCTCGCGACGTGGCCGTGGCCGGCTTCAACGACCTGCCCGGCAGCGACCAGCTGCTGCCCAGCCTGACCAGCGTGCGCACACCGCGGCGCGAAATCGGCCAAGCGGCGGCCGGCATGCTCCTGCAGCTGATGCGCGGGACGCCGGTCGAGCAGAGCTGCATCGAGCTGGCCTGGGAGGTGGTGGGCCGGGAAAGCGCCTGAGGGCGAAGCGCCGATCCAGCCCGGCCACCGCCCTCCCTGTGCCCGACAACCCGAAGGCGGGAACATTCCAACGCGCCGCGCACCTCACCTATTTTGTGTTCCCTTCGAAAAGCACCCTACCCATGGCCGCCGGCACCCTCTTCACCGTTCTTGCCAACATCCCCTGGGGCCAGGTCGTCGAGAACGCGCCCAAGGTCGCGGAGGGCGCGGCGAAGCTGTGGGGCTCCGTCACCCGGCGGCGCCAGAGCGCGGAGCAGGCGGCGGCCACCGAGGCCGAGACGCCACCCGCCCGGCCGCTCACCGAGGCGGAACAGCTTCGCCAGCAGGTCCAGCGTCTGGAAGGCGCCGTCCGGGACATCGAGGCGCAGATGCAGGCCTCGACCGAACTCATCAAATCCCTGGCCGAGCAGAACACCCAGCTCATCGCCCGCATCGAGATGAACCGCGTGCGGCTGCAGCGCTTGAAGTGGCTCACGGTGGGCCTGGCCGCAGGACTGGCGGCGACCGTCGTCCATCTGATCGCACGCTGATCGCGGTCAGCGGCCCGGGCTGCGGGCGCGCACAAAAAAGCCCGGCATCGCCGGGCTCGGTCGGGCATAGGGCAGGCGCTGCGTCAGTCGACCAGCTTGACCTCGACGCGACGCGCTGCCGCGTCGTCGCCCTGGCCAGCGGCGGCGACGGCCGGCTTCTCCAGCGTGACCTTGTCCTGCGGCACGCCCAGGCCCACCAGCACGTCGCGCACGGTGATGGCACGCTGCTTGGCCAGTTCGTCGTTCTTGGCCGCGTCGCCCGTCGTGTCGTGGTAGCCCGAGATGACCGCCTTGCGGCCGTTCTGCACACCCTGCAGCACCAGGGCCAGCGCCTCGGCGGCGCCCGGGGCGATGTCGGCACTGCCGGTGGCGAAGTAGAACTTCACCACGCCGCCTTCCACGCGCACGCTGGCACCTTCGGGCACCACGGCCACCACCGTCTCGGTGATGACGGCGACACCCGTGGCAGGGGCCGCCGGTGCGGTGCTGGCGGTGCCGGGGGCATCGGCGTCGCCGCGGCCGGGCATGCCGTAGTGGTAGACCGCGGCGCCGATCGTCGTGGCGACGATCAGGGCAATGATCACGAACACGAGGCCAAGGGCAAAGCGTTGCTGGGAGTCGTCGTCGGGGGTGGACATGAGGCTGCGTCTCTCGGGATGTTGAAGGGTGGCCATGGAAGATGCCTTGGCAATAATGGGCCGCGTGAAGCCCGTTTCAGAAGCCGAAATTTTAGGTGCCACCTCCGTGCCGCCTCTTGTCGGCGCGCATCCTCCGCTCGTGCGCGACCCTGGCCCGTTGCTGGAACGCACGATTGCCGAATGGGGCGGCCATGAAGACCTGTGGCTGTTCGGCTATGGATCACTCATCTGGAACCCCGGCTTCGACCACGACGAGGCCCGGCCCGCCCATGTGCGCGGCTGGCACCGTGCGCTGAAGATGTGGAGCCGCGTCAACCGCGGCAGCATCGACAAGCCCGGCCTGGTCTTCGGCCTGCTCAGCGGCGGCAGTTGTCGCGGCATGGTGTTCCGCATCCCCCAGGCCATCGCGCTGGAGACGCTGGGCCGGCTGTGGCTGCGCGAGATGCCCACCGGGGTGTACGACCCACGCTGGCTGCATTGCCGCACCCCACAAGGGCCGGTGCGGGCGCTCGCGTTCACGCTCTCGCGCAAGTCGCCCAACTTCACGGGCACGCTCAGCGAAGAGCGCTACCGCGAGATCTTCGCCACCGCCGTGGGCCGCTATGGCAGCTCGCTCGACTATGCGCGGCAGACGCTCGAAGCCCTGCAGCGCCATGGCATCCGCGACTCCGCCCTGGCCCGGCTGTTGCGTCTGGCCTCCCACGCGCCCGGGCAACTGGCGACCTCCGCCGACAGCCAGGCCCTCGCCGCATCGCTACACCTGAGCCCGTCCGATCCTCTTTCATCCTCCTCCAAAGGAACAACGCCATGAACCTCCGCTCCGCCCTGCCCTCTGCCCGCGTGCTGGCCGCGTGCACCCTGGCCGGCTCCAGCCTGCTGCTCGCCGCCTGCGCAGGCATGGGCATGGGCGCCTCGCGCGCCACGGCCAATCTCGCGCCCACCGGCGCCATGTCGCCCAACCCCACGATGGGTCAGGTCACGCTGACGGCGCTGGACCACGGCGTGCGCGTGGCCGGCGAGGTGCGTGGCCTGGCGCCCGGCTCGGAGCACGGCTTCCACATCCACGAGAAGGGCTCCTGCGCCGACAACGGCAATGCCTCGGGCGGTCACTTCAATCCCGCAGGCGGCACGCACGGCAAGTTCGGCGCGCCCGGCAGCCATGCCGGCGAGCTGCCCAGCCTGGTGGCCGACGCCAATGGCGTAGCCCGCTTCAGCGTGGACATCCATTCCATCTCGCTGACCGACGGTGCCGCCAGCAACGTGGTCGGCCGCGCCATCGTGGTCCACAAGGACCGCGACGACTACACCTCGCAGCCGGCGGGCAATTCCGGCCCGCGCATCGCCTGCGGCGTGATCACGCGCTGAAGTCCTTGCGGCTGAGCAGGCGGCCCGCCCGTGCGGTGAGGGCCGCTCCGCCTTCGCGGTAGGTGCACTGGCCGTTCACGTACACCGCTTCGATGCCCTCGCTCAGCTGTTCGGGCTGCGCATAGGTGGCCAGGTCGCGGATGCGCTCGGCATCGAAGACGACCACGTCCGCATGGTGGCCGGCACGCAGCATCCCGCGATCGGGAATGCGGAAGTTGCGGGCCGTGAGCCCGGTCATCTTGTGGATGGCCTGCTCGAGCGTGAACAGGCCACGACCCCGCCAGTAGCGGGCCAGCACGCGGGGAAAGGCGCCCCACAGCCGCGGATGCGGATGGCGGTCGTGCGGCAGGCCGTCCGAGCCGATCATGGTGCGCGGATGGGCCATCACCCGTTCCACATCGTCCTCGTGCATCTGGAAGTAGCAGGCGCCGCCGGGCTTGAGCCGGCGCGCGGCGCTCTGCTGGTCCACGCCCCACTCGGCCGCGATGTCCGCCAGCATGCGGCCGCCCGCTTCCGGGTGCGGCTCGCTCCAGGTGATCAGCACGTCGATGACGCCGTCCACCAGGTCCTCGCGCAGCACGGTGGAGCCGGCCACGTAGGGGTAGACGTCCATCGCGATGGGTTGGCGCTCGCCCAGCCGGTCGACCAGCGGCAACGTCTCTTCGGTGCGGCCCCAGTTGGCCGGCCCCGCGCACTTGTGGTGCGAGATCACCAGCGGCACGCCGGCCTCGAAGGCGCAGTCGCCCGCCTCGACCATGGCTTCGAGGATGGTCGCCATCTCGCTTCGCAGGTGCGTGGCATAGACGCCGCCATGCCGGGCCACCACGCGGGCCAGGGCCGTCACCTCATCGGCCGGGGCGGCGTAGGCCTCTTCATAGAACAGGCCCGAAGAAAGGCCGAAGGCGCCCTCGGCCATGCAGCCGTCGAGCAGCGCCGCCATGCGCGCCTGTTCCTGTTCGCTCGCGGGACGGTCGAGGTCCTCCATGGCGGCGAAGCGCAGCGTGGTGTGGCCGATCAGCGGCGCCACGTTGAGCGAGGGCCGCGCCGCCACTACCGCGTCGCGGTAGGCGGCCATGTCCGCGTAGCGGAAGGAGTCGGCACCCAGCAGCGTGAGCGGCGACTTCGCCTGCGCCACGCGGTAGGGCGCGAGCGAGATGCCGCAGTTGCCCGTGACCACGGTGGTGATGCCCTGCGAGAGCTTGGGCAGGTACTCGGGCATGCGCAGCACGGCGGCGTCGTCGTGCGTGTGGGCGTCGATGAAGCCCGGCGCCACCACCTTGCCGCGGCAGTCCACCACCTCGGCGGCGGCCAGGTCGATGCCCTGCGGCGGATGGGCGCGCAGGCGCTCGCCCAGGCAGACGATGCGGTCGCCTGCCATCAGCAGGTCGCCCTGCCAGCCGGGCTGGCCCGAGCCGTCGACCAGCAGGCCGCCTTCGAGCAGGGTGTGAGGAAGAGTCATGAACGGTTCTTGTCGTTGTCGTCTGGGTCGTCGCCGCCGATGCGCTTCGGTGCGGCGGCGTCGTTGGCGGCAGGCGGCGCAGCCGGGGCGGCGCCCCATACCGGCAGCGGGTAGCCCTGCACGTCGATGCCCTGGCGCTGAAGGGCGGCGCGCACGTCGCGCAGGCGCCGCACGGCCGGGTCGCCCAGCTGCTGGGCCACCAGCACCGACAGGATCTCGATGATGAGCAGATGCGCCAGGTAGGCGTCGATGCCCACGCGCATCACTGCGTCCTCCGGCACGTCCACGGCCAGCAGCAGATCGGCGCGCGCCGCCAGCGGCGAGCCGGGCCGGGTGATGGCGACGGTACGCGCGCCCTGGGCGCGGGCCACGTCCACGCTGTCCAGCAGCGAGGGCATGCCACCCACATGCGAGAAGACCACCACCACGCTGCCGGGCCCATGCGCGCCCGCCGCCACCTGCTGCAGGTGGTAGTCGGCCCAGGCATTGGCCGACAGACCCAGGCGAAAGAGCCGTGCCTGCAGGTCGTTGGCCATGAACCACGACGTGGCCCCGGCGCCGAAGATGTCGATGTGCGGCGCTGCGGCGATGGCGGCGGCCGTGGCCTCGACCACGGCCATGTCGAGCTGGGCGCGCACGCCCTGCACCGTGGACGCGGCACTGCCCACGATCTTGGCCACCACGTCCTGCGCGCTGTCGCCCAGGCTCACGCTGCGGTGCAGGGGCGAGGCGCCCACGGCCAGTTCCTGTGCCAGCGCCAGCTTGAACTCGCGCAGGCCGGCAAAGCCCAGGTCGCGGCAGGTGCGCATGATGGTCGGCACCGAGCTGGCGGAGCGCTCGGCCAGTTGCTCGAAGCTTTCCTCCAGCGTGCGCTGGGGGTCCGCGAGCATCAGGTCGAGGATGGCGCGGCGGGTGGCGGGCGCGTGTTCGCGCGCCCGGGCCATGCGCTGCAGCAGCGGCAGGTCGGCCATCAAAAGTGCGTGGTGATCGCGTCCACCACGGTGTAGTTAGCGTCCACCACGGGCATCCAGCGCCACTTGTCGAAGGTGGTGCAGGGATGCGAGATGCCCAGGCCCACGCGCTCGCCCACCACCGGCGCAGCGGCGTCGTCCGCCTCTTCCCAGCGCAGGTAGGCATGCTGGTCGTTGAGGGCCGTGATCTGCCAGCTCGCAGGCACCGCCTGCGGGGCCGCGGCGCCGCGCACGGCCCGCGCGATGGGCACGGGCAGCGAGAGGTCGAAGGAGATGTCGCGCCGGCCCACCGTCAGGATGGCCAGCCGCGGCTCGGGCCGCGACTGCACCGCGGCCCAGACCTCCATGGCCGGCTGCAGGCCTTCGCCGCAGTCGCAGCCCAGGCGGCGGTTCACCGCGCCGACCATGCGGGTGTAGAAGCCGTGGTCGTGCGTCACATAGCAGCCCGAGCGCAGCAGGCCGCGCACCGGCCGGCCCAGGGCCGGGCGCAGGCGGCCGGCCACCAGGTCGAAGATGGCGGAGCCGCCGGCCGAGAACAGCAGCTCGTCGGCCTCGAACAGCCCCTCGGCCACGCAGGCCTCGGCCACGGCCTGCACGCGGTCCATCAGCGCGGTGGCGTAGGCGGTGTCGGGGCCGTCCTGGCCGGTGGCGCCCTGGCCTTCGTAGCACTCGATGCCGACCAGCCGCACGGCCGGACTTGCGTACACGGCACGGGCCAGGGCCAGCGCGTCCTCGTGCGTGCGGCAGCCTGTGCGGCCGCCATCGACGCCGATCTCCAGCATCACCTCGAAGGGCCGTGCGCCGGCATGGCGGGCGGCCCAGCCGGCGATGAGCGCCAGCTGCGCCTGCGAGTCGACCAGGAACACCACGCGCAGGCCCGCATACGCCACCTGCAGCTGCTGGATGCCGGCCAGGTCCTCGTCCTGCACCACCTGGTTGGCGATGAGCGCGTTGCGCACGCCCGCCGCCGCGCCGATGGCCAGCTGCGCCACGTTGGCGAAGGTGATGCCCCAGGCGCCGGCATCGAGCTGGCGGGCGAAGAGCTGCGGCGACATGGTGGTCTTGCCATGCGGCGCCATGTCGATGCCCTGGCCCTGCGCATAACGCTGCATCCAGGCCAGGTTGTGGGCGAGCTGCTCGCGCTTGATCAGCGCCAGCGGCAGCGGCAGGTCACCGGCCAGCACGTTCCAGCCGGCGCTGCCCACGCGGCTGCGCGGGCGCGGCGCCTGGGTGCGGGGATAGCCCTTGTAGGTGCCGTCGAGAAGGGGGTCGGTCAGGTCGGTCGTCATGGCGAACGGAATGCGGAACGAATGAGGAGTGGAAAGCGATGGCCGCTCAGAACCCTGCTGCGATGGGATGGCGGGCCACGAAGTGGCCAGGGCCGACCTCCACCAGCGGCTGCACCACCGGCTCGTCGCCGATGGCGCGGATGGGACTGGGAATCTCGCCCTCGATCAGCGCGCGCTTGAGGTGCCGCCGCTGCGGGTCGGCCACCGGCACGGCGGCCATCAGGCGGCGGGTGTAGGCATGCTGCGGATTCTCGAAGACGGCGCGGCGCGGGCCGATCTCCACGATCTGGCCCAGGAACATCACGGCCACCCGGTGGCTGATGCGTTCCACCACCGCCATGTCGTGCGAGATGAAGAGGATGGCCACGCCCATCTCGCGCTGCAGCTGCATCATGAGGTTGACGATCTGCGCCTGGATGGAGACGTCCAGCGCCGACACCGATTCGTCCGCCACGATCACCTTGGGCTCCAGCGCGAGCGCGCGGGCGATGGCGATGCGCTGGCGCTGGCCGCCGGAGAACTCGTGCGGATAGCGCTCGGCGGCCTCGGGCGGCAGCTGCACCTTGTCGAGCAGCCAGCGCACCCGCGCCTGCCGCTCGGCGGGCGTGCCGACCTTGTGCACCATCAGCGGCTCGGCCAGCGAGAAGCCCACCGTCTTGCGCGGATTGAGCGAGGCGAAGGGGTCCTGGAAGATGAACTGGATGTCGCGCCGAAGGGCCTGCACCTCGCCGTCGCGCAGCTTCAGGATGTCGCGGCTGCCGAACTCGATGGCACCGCCCTGGCAGGGCACCAGGCGCAGCAGCGAGCGGCCGGTGGTGCTCTTGCCGCAGCCCGACTCGCCCACCAGCGCCAGCGTCTCGCCGGGATGCAGGTCGAAGCTCGCATGCTCCACCGCATGCACGCGGCGCGTGGCCTTGGCGAAGAGGCCGGGCTTGAGGTCGAAGCGGGTGACGAGGTCCTTCACGCGCAGCACGGGCGCGGCACCGGGCGTGCGGCTGTCCACCGCCGCCTCGGGCACGGGGGCGGGCGCGCCGTCCTCCACACGCAGCAGCTCGAAGGGCCGCGGCAGGTCGGTGCCCTGCATGGCGCCCAGGCGCGGAACGGCGGACAGCAGCGCGCGGGTGTAGGCATGGGCCGGGCGGGCGAACACCTCGTCGGTCGCGCCCTCATCCACCCGATCGCCGCGGAACATGACGAGCACGCGGTCGGCCACCTCGGCCACCACGCCCATGTCGTGCGTGATGAAGACGACGCCCATGTCCAGGTCGTCCTGCAGCTGGCGGATGAGCCGCAGGATCTGCGCCTGGATGGTCACGTCCAGCGCCGTGGTCGGCTCGTCGGCGATCAGCAGCTGCGGCTTGCACGACAGCGCCATGGCGATCATCACGCGCTGGCGCATGCCGCCCGAGAGCTGATGCGGATAGCGGCCCAGCACATTCCGCGCCTCGGGGATGCGCACCAGCTCCAGCATGCGCAGCGCCTCGGCGCTGGCCGCGGCGCGGTCCATGCCCTGGTGGGCGCGCACCGATTCCGCGATCTGCTCGCCCACGGTGAACACCGGGTTGAGGGAGGTCATCGGCTCCTGGAAGATCATGGCGATGTCGGCGCCACGCACCTCGCGCATCTGCGCCTTGCCGGCCTGCAGCAGGTCTAGCACCTGGCCGTTGCGACGGCGCAGCAGGGCCGAGCCGCCGACGATGTCGCCGCCGCCGTGCTCCACCAGCCGCATCAGCGCCAGCGAGGTGACCGACTTGCCCGAGCCCGATTCGCCGACGATGGCCAGCGTCTGGCCGCGGTCCACGGTGAAGCGCAGGTCGCGCACGGCCTGCACGGTGCGCTCGGCCGAGCGGAACTGCACCGACAGGCCATCGACGGTCAGCACGCGGCGCTCGGGCATCGCCAGCGCGGAGCCAGCGGCCTGGGGAATGACAGCGGCATCCATGCTCAGGCGGCCTTCTTCAATTTGGGGTCGAGCAGATCGCGCACGCCATCGCCCAGCAGTTGCAGCGACAGCGCCGTGAAGATGATGGCCAGGCCTGGGAACAGCACCACCCAGAAGGCCCGGTCGGCGTACTGCTGGCTGCCGGCGACCATGGTGCCCCAGGTGGGAATCTCCGGCGGCACGCCCACGCCCAGGAAGGACAGGCCGGCCTCGGCCAGGATGGCGTAGGCGAAGATGAAGGAGCCCTGCACCAGGATCGGCGAGAGCAGGTTGGGCAGCACGTGGTGCCACAGCACATGCGGCGTGCGCGCCCCGATGGCGCGCGCGGCCTCCACGAACAGCAGCTCGCGCACCACCAGTGTGGAGGCGCGCACCACCCGCGCCACGCGCGGCGTGTAGACCAGCACCAGCGCCAGCACCACGTTGGCGAGCGACGGCCCGAGGATCGCCACCAGGGCGATGGCCAGCAGGATGTCGGGGAAGGACATCATGGCGTCCACCACGCGACTGAGCGGCGCATCGAGCTTGCGGAAGAAGCCCGCCAGCAGCCCCACCAGCGTGCCCAGCACGATGGCACCCACGGCCGTGAGCGCCGCGATGGCCAGCGAATAGCGCGCGCCGTGGATGACGCGCGAATACAGGTCGCGGCCGAGTTCGTCGGTGCCCATCAGATGGGCGCCGCTGGGCGGCTTGAGGCGGTCGAGCACCGCCGTGTCGTTCGGGTCTGCACTGGCGAAGACCGAGGCGCCCAGCGCCAGCACCACCGTGGCCAGCAGCACCAGGGCGGCCAGCAGCACGATGCGGCGGCGGAAGAGCCGGGAGAGAAGCGCAACCATGGCTTCAGACCTTCACGCGCGGATCGACCACCGCATACAGCAGGTCGATCGCGAAATTGATGAACACATAGATGGCGGCGATGACCAGCAGCGCGCCCTGGATGACCGGGTAGTCGCGCCGCAGCACGGCATTGACCACCAGGTTGCCCACGCCCGGCAGGCCGAACACCGTCTCGGTGACGACGGCGCCGCCGATCATGAGCGCGGCCGTCAGGCCCACCACGGTGACGATGGGCACCAACGCATTGCGCAGCGCATGCTTGAGCACCACGACCACTTCGCGCAGGCCCTTGGCCCGGGCGGTGCGCACATAGTCCTCGCCCAGCACGTCGAGCATGCTGGCGCGGGTGAAGCGGGTGATGAGCGCCGAGTTGAGCAGGCCCAGCACCACGGCCGGCAATACCAGCGCATGCAGCCGCTCGGCCAGCGGCGCGCCAGGGTCGCCGTAGCCGGAGACGGGGAACCAGCCCAGCTTCACCGCGAAGAGCTGGATCAGCACGATGCCCAGCCAGAAGCTGGGCACGCTGGCGCCCAGCATGGCGACACCGGTGAAGGCCTGGTCCACCGCCTTGCCGCGGAACACCGCCGAGACGATGCCGCAGGGAATGCCGATGAGCGCCGCCAGCCCCACGGCCATCAGCGTGAGCAGGGTCGTGGGTTCGGCCCGCTCGGCCAGCGCCTGGGTGACCGGCCGCTGCAGGAAGATGGAATCGCCCAGGTTGCCGTGCAGCACCTCGCGCAGCCAGTAGCCGAACTGCACCGGCAGCGGCTTGTCCAGGCCGTACTGCTGCTGCACCCGGGCGATGTCGGCCGCCGTGGCCTGGTCGCCCAGCAGCACCGCCACCGGGTCGCCCGAGGCGGCGCGGGTGAGCACGAAGACCAGCACGGCCACGATGGCCAGCACGGCGAGCATGCCCAGGGCCTTGGAGAGGATGAAACGGTGCACGCGCGCGGCTCCCTGTGGGGCTTACTTGACCTTCACGTTCCAGAAGAAGGGCCAGGTGGCGGGCGTGTAGCCATCCAGCGCCGGGCTCTTCGCCGACAGGCCGCTGAACTTGCCCACGTTCACATACGGCACCTCGTCGTAGACCGTCTGCTGCACCTTGCCCCACAACGCGCCACGCTTGACGGGGTCGGACTCGGCATTGAACGCGCTCAGCACCGCCTTCTTGGCGGGCGTGTCCCACCAGCCCGGCGCGCCGTCGCCCAGTTGCGGCGGCGAGAGCATGGGCTCGGGGAACTGGCCGGAGTGGGTCACGTAGACATCCCACAGCTTGGCGTCGTTGCGGCGCTGCACCAGCGTGGCCCAGTCGACCACGTTCAGCTCCACCTTGAAGCCGGCGCGCTTGAGCTGCTCGGCCATCAGCAGCGCCATGTTGTAGTGGAAGTCGTACTGGCGGCTGGTGAGCACGCGCACCGGCTCGCCCTTGTAGCCGGCCTTGGCCGCCTGTTCCTTGGACTTGGGCGCATTGCGCTGGTTGTAAAGCTCGGTGCCGGCCGTCGAGTAGAAGGGCGAGCCCTTGGGGAAGTGGTTGCCCTCGGCGGTGAAGAAGCGGGTGTCGCCGAAGCCGGCGGCCAGCATCTCGCCCTCGCCCAGCGCGGTCTGCAGCGCCTGGCGCAGGGGCTGGTTGGCCATCACGCCTTCCTTGGTGTTGAACACGAGGTACGGGAAGCCGAAGGCCGGCGTCATGACCGGCACCGTCTTGCCGGCGGCCTTCTCCAGGCGCGGCAGGGCCTCGGTCGGCAGCAGGTCGGCAAAGTCGTACTGGCCGGCCAGTGCGCCTTCGACGCGGGTGTTGGCATTGGGCACGGGCACGAAGCGCAGCTCGCGGATCAGCGCCTCGCGCTTGCCGCCGTAGCCGTTGGCCGGCTCCTTGCGGGCGCTGTACTTGTCGAAGCGCTCCAGCAGCAGGTACTGGTCGGGCCGGCGCTCCTTGAACTGGTAGGGGCCGGTGCCCACGAAGTCCTTGAGCGGCGTGGCGATGGAGTCCTTGGCCATGATGGCCGCCATGCCGCTGGGCAGCGCCAGCTGGGCCAGCAGCGGCGCATAGGGCGCGGTGAGCGCGATCTCCACCGTCAGCGGGCCCTTGGCCTGGACATGCGCCAGCTGCTTGCCCACGGCCTTGCCGCGCGGCGACTGCTCGATCCAGCGCTGCAGGCTGGCCACCACGTCGTCAGCGTTGAGCTCGCGCCCGTTGTGCAGCATCACGCCCTTGCGCAGGGCGATGGTGTAGACCTTGCCGTCGGCCGAGATCCTGGGCTGGCCCTCGGCCAGCATGGGCACCACGTTCCACTTGCCGTCGAAGGTGTAGAGCGTCTCGTAGACGTGCTGCATGATGGTGCCCACCAGGTCGGCGGTGGAGGCCATCGGGTCCAGCGTCTGGGGCTCCGCCACCATGGCGAGCGTGGCGTGGTCGCGCACGGCTGGCTGGGCGTAGGCCAGCCCCGCCCAGGGCAGCAGGCAGGCAGAGACCAGCAGGCTGCGGCGGGCAAGGCGCAGGCCGCGGGCAGCGGTCAGGACATCGGCGGCAAAGTGGGGCATTGGGGTTCCTCGGTCAGTGGCCATGCGCCAAGTTGGTGAAAGTTTTTTTCAGGAAGAGCGCAGGTTAGCCAGCCGCAAGCAGCAATCATGCCCGTGTTAACCCTAGTTTGCTGAAATTCAATTTCATTCCAACCTAAACTGGGCGCTCGTTGTTCTGAAAGAAGGTTTTTCCATGCCGCTCGAATACCTGGGCCTGCCGCCCGTCGCCTCCGACCGCCAGGCCCGTCCGCTCTCCCCCGCCGTCCGCGCGGGCGATTTCGTCTATGTGTCGGGCCAGGTGCCCGTCGGTGCCGACGGCGAACTGGTCGTGGGCGGCATCGAGGCCCAGACCCGCCAGGTGATGGACAACATCCGCGCCGCGCTGGCGCTGGCCGGCGCCGGCTTCGAGGACGTGTGCAAGTGCACCGTGTGGCTGCAGGACGCGCGCGACTTCGGTGCCTTCAACCGCATCTACATGGGCTACTTCCCGGACGGCAAGCCCGCCCGCTCGACCACCGAGGCGCGCCTGATGATCGACGCCAAGGTCGAGATCGACGTCATCGCCTACAAGCCCAAAGCCTGATCCAACGCCTGATGCCCAACACCCTCGTCGCCCTCGATTGGGGCACCACCTCTCTGCGCGGCGCGCTCATTGCCGAAGACGGCCGGGTGCTGGAAGAGCGCAGCGCCCCGCGCGGCATCCTGCACCTGGACGGCGCCGGCTTTGCGGAGGTGTTCGAGGCCTTCACCCTCGACTGGATGGCCGTGCCCGGCCGCCGCTGCCTGATCGCCGGCATGGCCGGCAGCCGCCAGGGCTGGGTGGAGGCGCCCTACTGCGCCTGCCCCTGCGGGGCGGAGGAGATCGCGCAGCAGGTCATGCCGGTGGAACCCGGCCGCATCGACATGGTGCCGGGCCTGGTGGATCACCAGTCCGGCGTGCCGGACGTGATGCGCGGCGAGGAGACCCAGATCCTGGGCGCCATGCGGCTCACCGGCCTGCAGGACGGCCTGTTCGTGCTGCCCGGCACGCACAACAAGTGGGCGCGGGTAGCCGAGGGCCGGGTGACGGGCTTTCGCACCTTCATGACGGGCGAGTTCTATGCGCTGCTGTCGCAGCATTCGATCCTCTCGCGCACGCTGCAGGCCGACGCGCCACTGCACGAAGGCGCCTTCCTCGATGGCGTGGGCCGGGCACGACGGCCCGACTCGCCGGGGTTGCTCAACCTGGCCTTCGGCATGCGCGCGCTCTCACTCTTCGAGCGGCTGAGTCCCACGGCGGCCAGCAGCTACCTGTCGGGCCTGCTCATCGGCGACGAACTGCGCGCCCAGCCGCTGCAGCCCGGCGTGTCGGTGGTGCTGGTGGGCAGCCCGACGCTGACCGAACGCTATGCCCTGGCGCTGGACAGCGTGGGCGTGCCGGCGCGGCAGCTCGACGCCCAGGCCACCTGGGCCGGCGCGCATGCCCTGTGGCGCGCGCGGCTGGCCGCCGGCTGAGCGCCCGGCACTTCCCCCCTTCCGACATCCATGCACATGAACGACCTGCTCCCCGCCTTCCAGCGCGCAATGGCGCAACTGCCCCTCGTCGCCATTCTGCGCGGCCTCACGCCGGCCGAGGCGCCGGCCGTGGGCCAGGCGCTCGTCGCGGCAGGCTTCGACCTGCTGGAGGTGCCGCTGAATTCGCCCGAGCCGCTGCAGAGCATCCGCCTGCTGCGCGAACAGTGCCCCGCTGCGCTGGTGGGCGCGGGCACCGTGCTGACGACGCAGCAGGTGCGCGAGGTGCATGCAGCGGGCGGCCAGTTGATCGTGTCGCCCTGCTTCGATGCCGCGGTGGTGCGCGAGACCGTGGCGCTCGGCATGGTCGCCCTGCCCGGCGTGCTCACGCCGACCGAGGCCTTCGGCGCACTGGCTGCGGGCGCCCACGCGCTCAAGCTCTTTCCGGCCGAGATGGCCTCGCCCGCCGCTGTGAAGGCGCTGAAGGCGGTGCTGCCACGCGACACGCCGCTGCTGCCGGTGGGCGGCATCACGCCCGAGGGCATGGGGGCCTGGCGCGCGGCCGGCGCCGATGGCTTCGGCATCGGCTCGTCGCTCTACAAGCCGGGCAAAGCGGCGGCGGCCGTGGCCGAGACGGCGAAGGCTTTCGTCGGCGCCTGGCGGGCCATGGCGGGCTGAGCGCCGGGTCCCTTGCGTCCGTGCCGGTCCGCCGCGCTCAGCGCAGGGGCGTGCCGGATGCCGTCAGCTCGCGCAGCCATTCGCGGCACTGGTCGGCGGCTTCCACGGGCCATTCCACGCTGACGGTGCGATCGCGCTGACGCACCTCCACACGGATGCTGCGGCTGCCCGCAGCGCCCGAGGTGCGGTGCCAGAAGCGCGACCACCAGCCACCGGGCCGCGCGACCGTCCCGCCGGATTGCAGGCCTGCGTGCGAATCGATCGCGGCGACAGGCGCCTCGGTCGGCGGCGTGGATGCTGACGGAGGTTTCGCCTGCGCGAGCTGCGGTGACTTCTCCGGCGGCTGGGGCGGCCGTGGCAGCGGCTGCGCCTGCGGCAAGGCCGAGGCGGCCTGTCGATCTGGAAGGGTTGTGCCCTGCGGCTCGGCAGCGGTCGGCAGCGCAGCGCCGGCCTCCACCCGTGCCTTGAGGTTGGCACCGAATTCGTCCCACAGCCGGTCGGCCTTGGTCTTCATCACCGACAGGCCGAAGGTGCCCAGCCGACCCAGCAGGTCGACGGACACGCGGATGCGCAGCTCGGTGCCGCCTTCCGCCGCCGGCGTCAGGAAGACCTCGGTGCGCTGCTTGAGCGAGCTGGCGACGGAGGCATCTTCTCCGGTGCCTTCGGCGCACAGGTATTCGGGTGCGCGCTGCTCGACGATGCGCGTGCGCAGCCGGAAGCGGGCACTGATGAAGGCGATCTTCTGGTGCATCACCGCCGCGTACTCGGTCGGGCTGACCACGTCGATGGACTGCATCCCCGGCACGGCGCCGGCCATGACCTGCGGGTCCAGCAGCAGCGCCCACACCTGCTCGCGGGGCGCGGCCACCGTGAGCGTCTTCTCAATGTCCATGGTTCATCTCCTGGGCGGCGTGCAGCACCGATTCGACGATCTGCGTGTAGCCGGTGCAGCGGCAGAGGTTGCCGCCTAGGCCGTGACGGACCTCGTCGACGCTGGGCTGCGGGTTGTGGGCGAGCAGGTCGCACGAGGCCATCACGAACCCCGGCGTGCAATAGCCGCATTGCAGGCCGCCGCAGCGCATGAAGGCCTCCTGCAGCGGATGCAGGCGGTCGCCGTCGGCCAGGCCCTCGATGGTGGTGAGGCTGCGGCCATCGACCTGCACGGCCAGCAGGAGGCAGGACTTGACCACCTCGCCGTCCAGCAGCACGGAGCAGGCACCGCAGATGCCGGTCTCGCAGCCGCGCTTGGTGCCGGTGAGGTTCAGGTCCTCGCGCAGGAAGTCGGCCAGCAGCCGGCGTGCGGGCACGTCGACGGCATGGGCCTCGCCGTTGACGGTGCAATGGATGCGGTGGGTGCTCATGCGCTCATTCCTTCGTCGATCGAAAGGCCGAACTGTTCGGCCACGGTGCGGCGTGTCATGGCCCGCACCATCTCGCGGCGGTGCTCGGCGCTGCCACGCAGGTCGGACACGGGCGCGATGTCCTGCGCCACGATGTCGGCCGCCTCCGCGGCCACGGCCGCGGTGATGCGGCGGCCGGCCAGGAAGGCCTCGGCCCGCCGCATGCGCGCCGGAATGGGCACCGAGGCGCCGATGGCCAGGCGCGCCTCGTGGCACAGCGCACCGTCGCGCCGCACCACCAGCGCCACGCTGGCCAGCGGCCGGTGCTCGGCCGCGGTGCGCAGGAAGCGGGTGTAGACCCCTTCGCTGCCGGGCAGCTGCAACGGGACGCGGATCTCCAGCACCAGCTCATCGGGCTCCAGCGCGGTGACGTAGTAGTCGACCAGGAATTCCTCCATGATCAGCACCCGCTCGCCGCGGGCACTGCCCAGCACCACCCGGGCATCGAGCGCCATAAGACAGCCCGGCGGGTCGGTGGACGGGTCGGCATAGCAGAGGTTGCCGCCCAGCGTGCCCTGGTTGCGCACCTGCGGGTTGGCCACGCGCGCGGCCATGCTGGCCAGCACGGGCGCATGGGCCTGCACCAGCGGCGATCGGGCGATGTCGCTGTGCCGGGCCAGCGCGCCGATGCGCAGGCCATGGCCTGTTTCGAATCCGATGCCGCGCAGCCGCTCGATGCGGGCCACCGAGATCAGGTGGGTCGGCGCGAGCATGCGCTGGCGCATGGCCAGCATGAGCGCCGTGCCGCCCGCGATGACGCGCGCGTCCTCGCCCACGTCGGCCAGCATGCGGCTGGCCTCCTCGACCGAGGCCGGCTCGAGGTAGTCGAACTCACGCATGGCGCGGCTCCTCCTGCTGTCGGGCCCGCAGGGCGGCGAGCACCTTTTCGGGCGTGATGGGCAGGTCGCGGATGCGGATGCCCACGGCGTCCTCCACCGCATTGGCGATGGCGGGCGCGCCGGGCAGGATCGCCGTCTCGCTCGCGCCCTTGGCGCCGTAGGGCCCGTTGGGGTCGTTGCTCTCGACGAAGCCGCCGCGCAGCATCGGCACGGCATCGGCCGTGGCCATGCTGTAGTCGGCGAAGTTGCCGTTGGCCAGCCGCCCGTTCTCGTAATGCAGCTGCTCGTACAGCGCCCAGCCGAAGGCCTGTACCGTGGCGCCGTTGGTCTGGCCATGGATGGCGATGGGGTTGAGCGCCTTGCCGCAGTCGTCGGCGACATAGCTGTCCAGCACCGTCACGCGGCCGGTCTCGGTGTCCACCTCCACCTCCACCGCCTGCGCCGCATAGGAATAGGCGGCGGCCACGTTGCCGAACAGGTCGGCGTCGTGCATGACGGTCTTGGGGTCCCAGCGGCCTTCGACCTGGATGCCGCCGCCGCCATGGCGCCAGACCGCCTGCCGGGCCAGTTCGGCCAGCGTGGCGCGCTGCGCGGGGTCCGCCGTCACATGGACCGCACCGCCGGCGATCGACAGCGCCTCGGGTGCCACGCCCCAGCGCGGCGCAGCCAGCGCGAACAGGGCGTCGCGCACCTTGCGCCCCGCCTGGATCGCGGCATTGCCGGCCGACATGGTCACCCGCGAGGCCAGCGTGCCGACCGCGAACGGCGCCACGTCGGTGTCGGGCGCGAGCACATGCACATGCGACAGCGGCAGCCCGAGCTCATGCGCCACGATCTGGCTCATCATGGTGTTGGCGCCCTGGCCCATGTCGCACTCGCCGCTGATGACGAACACGCGGCCGTCCTCGTTGAGCCTGACGACCACGGTGGCGCCGTCCCAGTTGCCGATGGTGCGGTTGCCGCTGACGTGCATGGCCCCGGCCACGCCCACGCCGCGTCGCTTCACGCCCCGGTCCTTCGGCCGCTGGCGCTTCCGGGTCCAGCCAATGGCTTCGGTGGCCTGCTGCAGGCACTCGACGAGGCCGGTGCTGCCGATCTGCCAGCCGTGCACCGACACGTCGCCGGCCTTCAGCGCATTGCGCACATGCACCTCGACCGGGTCCAGCCCCAATTGCCCGGCCATGTTGTGGATGTGGCTGTTGAGGGCGAACTGCATCTGCGTCCCGCCGAAGCCGCGGAAGGCACCCCGCGGCGGGTTGTTGGTGTAGACCAGCGTTGCATGCGAGCGCACGTTGCCGTTGCGGTGCATGTTGTCGCTGCGCATGGCGCTGACGTGCATCACGTCGCCGGCCAGGCCGGCATAGGCGCCGCATTCGGCCAGGATGCGCACCTCCTTGGCCACGATCAGGCCCTCGCGGTCCATGCCAAGGCGCAGCGTGATGCGCTCGGGCACGCTGGCACAGCAGGCCTGGAAGTCCTCCAGCCGGTTGTTGACCAGGCGCACCGGGCTGCCGGTCTTGAGCGCCAGCAGGCCGGCGACGAGCTGGTTGTCGTCCTCGACGATCTTGCCGCCGAAGCCGCCCCCTGTCGTCGCCTGCACCACCCGCACCCGCGACACCGGCAAGCCCAGCGTCGCCGCCACCTGCAGGCGCACCAGGTTCACCGCCTGGGTCGAGGTCCACAGCACCAGCCGGCCGTCCGGGTCGAGCGCGGCCACCGTGGCCATCGGCTCCATGTAGCCGGGGTACTGCGAATGCGTGGTGTAGGTGGCCTCGTGCACCAGATGGGCCGCGGCGAAGCCGGCGTCCACGTCGCCGCGCTCGAAGCGGATCTCGTGGCCGATGTTGTCGGCGCGGCCGGGATGCAGGGGCGGCGCCTCCTCGTCCAGGGCCTCGTCGATGCTCAGGATGGCGGGCAGTTCCTCGTACTCGACCTGGATCAGGTCCAGGGCATCGCGGGCGATCTCTTCGGAGACGGCCGCCACGGCCGCCACCTCCTCGCCGCAGAAGCGCACCACGCCGCGCGCCAGCACGGCCCGCTCCTTGTGGTGCGCGCCCCAGAGTTGGGCCGGCGCGTCGTCGCCGGTGAGCACGGCCCGCACGCCCGGCAGCGCGCGCGCCGCCGCGGTGTCGATGGCCACGATGCGCGCATGCGGATAGGGGCTTCGCAGCACCTTGGCATGCAGCATGCCGGGCAGGCGGATGTCGCCCGCATAGACGGCGCGGCCCAGCACCTTGGCACGGGCCGTCACCTGCGGGATGCCGACGCCGAGGGTGGACGCGCCCTCCTCCTGGATGTCGGCAGGCGATGGGGCGGCGGTGCTCATTCGGCCGAGATGCCCAGATCGCGGATCGCCTTGCCCATCACCGCATATTCGCGCTGGTTGAGCCGTCCCAGGACCTCGGGCGATCCGCCCGCGGGCAAGGCGCCGAACACCGCCAGCTTCTGCGTCACCTCGGGCTCCTTCAGGATGGCGTTGAGCTCCTGGTTGAGCCGCTGCACCACGGCCGCGGGCGTGCCCTTGGGCGCGAAGAAGCCGTTCCAGGCGCCGACCACCACGTCGGCATAGCCCAGCTCGCTCAGGGTGGGGACGTCGGGGGCCAGCTTGCTGCGCTGCGCGTCGCCGATGGCCAGCGGCACCAGCTTGCCGGCCGCGATGTACTGGTAGACCGGCCCGAAGGTGACCCAGGCCACATCCACATGGCCGGCCACCACGTCAGTGACCGAAGGGCCGACACCGCGGTAGGGCACGTGCGTGAACTTGACGCCCGCCGCCTTGTTCAGCCACTCGCCCACGATGTGCATGGGCGAGCCCGCGCCCGGGCTGGCATAGCTCACGGCCTTGCCGGCCTTGGCCGCCGCCACCAGCTGCGGCAGGGTGCGCGCCCCGCCGAGCGCCGCCGGATTGCCCACCAGCACCAGCGGCTGCACCGCCGTGTTGATCACCGGCTCGTAGCCGCCCAGCACGTCGTAGGCCGCCGCGCCCGACAGCTTCATCACCAGCGGGGCCGTGGTGAAGGGGTTGGGCGTGAAAAGCAGCGTGTAGCCATCGGGCTGGGCGCGGCCGACGAAGCCGTTGCCGATCGCGCCGCCGGCGCCGGGCTTGTTGTCGACCACCACCGGCTGCTTCAGGCGCTGACCCAGCTTGTCGGCGAACAGGCGTGCAATGGCATCGGTGTCGCCGCCGGGCGGATAGGACACGACGACCGTGATGGGCTTGCTCGGATAGGCGCTCTGGGCCAGGGCAGGCACCGCGGCGGCCGCGAGCACGGCGGCGGCGGTCGAGGCCAGGATCAGACGGCGATGGCAGGACATGGTGGGACTCCTCGTGGGGCAGACGGACTGCAGGACAGACAAAGGGATGGGACCGCACGATTGATCCACGTATGAAACGATCAATCGCCACCGGAACGATGCAGATTCTGTGCCGCTTGTTGATGCATCAACTTAGGGCAAACACTGATTTCCGGCGCCTCACCGATCGGACCGAAAAGCCGGGCCTTCTGCCCGTGGAACAATCCGCCGCCCATGACCGATGCCTCTCCCACCCCCTGGACCGACCTCGACGAACAAGGCAATGGCCTGACCGTCGATGCCTTCATCACCACGCTCATGAGCCAGGTGGGCAACGCCCTGCGACGCACCATCACCGTGCCCTATGCAGAGCAGTTCGGCCTGACCGTGTCGGAATGGCGGGTGCTGGCGCTGGTGGCGCATGCCGGGCGCATCGCGTTCAGCGATGTGGTGCAGCAGTCCACCTCGGACAAGGCACTGGTCAGCCGCACCCTGAAGCTGCTGGAGGGCCGGGGGCTGGTCACCCTCTCCTACGAGGGCAACACGCCCCGCAAGAAGGTGTTCTGCCTCATCAGTGCGGCTGGCGAGGCGCTGCATGCCCAGGCCATTCCGCTGGCCCGCGCGCGCCAGGCGGCCGCCATCCGCGTGCTGCCGCCCGAGGAGCGCGACGCCATGTACCGCGCCTTGATGCGGCTGCGCCGCTACTGCCTGGAGGACGGCGACCGCGCCGGCGCCGACGACATCCGCGGCCTGGATATCTGAGGATCGGCCCCAGGTCGCCCGCCCGCGTCGGACAGCGAGCCGGTAGCGCGCGCAGCCGGCTCGCCGAAGCCGCCCAGCGCCTGCCGGCGCGCACGCTCCCGCTTGAGGTAGGCGGCCGGCGTCAGCCCCGACCAGCGGCGAAAGGCCCGGGCGAAGACCTTGTCCGATTCGTAGCCCGCTTGCGCCGCCGCCTGCGCCACCGTGAGGCGGCCGGCCTCGAGCTGCTCGGCCGCGAGCGTCATCCGATGGGCCGTGAGGTAGCCGATGGGCGTGCTGCCGACCAGGCTCTTGAACCGCAGGCAGAAGCGCGACCGCGACATCGCGGCGGCGCTGGCCAGTCGCGCGATGTCCCAGTCGTCGTGCGGCGCATGGTGGATGCCTTGCAGCGCACGGGCGATGGCCGGATCGCCCAGTCCGCGCAGCCAGCCCGCCTGTGCGCGCGCCGCATCGCCCAGGCGCTCGCGCAGGATGTTGACCAGCAGCAGCTCGCCCATGCGCTCGGCCGACAGGCGCCAGCCCGGGCGCCGGCTGAGCGTCTCCTGCACCAGCGCCTGCAATGCGCCCGCCAGGCTGCCCCCGGCCGGCATGTCGCCCTGGCGCACATGCAGCAAGGGCGGCAGCAGGCGCAGCACCGCGTGCCGGCTGTACGCCGAGAACCAGAGCAGCGTCGAGAAGATCTCGGTCACCGCACCATCGCCGCCATGGCGGAACACCAGCGGGTTCTCGTCCCGGGCGCCATCGGCGTGCTGCGCGATCAGGTCGGCAAAGGGGGTGGGCGCAAGGCCAGGGCTCGACGCCAGCACGTGCGGGCTGCCCAGGGGCAGCATCAGCAGATCGCCTTCCAGCACCTGCACGGGCGACTCGCCGTGCACCTGCACCCAGTACGGCGCCCCGCGCGAGATCCGCAGCATCACGCCCGGCACGCCCGCCGACGACAGCGCCCAGGGCGCGCCCAGCGAGAAATGCGCGGTCACGGCCCGCTCGGCACGGCAGATGGCGAGCACGTCGCTGAGGACATCCATGAGAGGCGGTGGTGGCTGGCGCGGCGCTCGCGCGTGGGGAGGGTGAAGGCGGTGGAGACGCTTCGTCCCCATTGCGGGATTTTCGGCGGTTATGCGTGGCGAGGCCGGCCGGAAGAATCGCGCTCATCACGACGGCCATCCGGCCCGAAAACCAGGCCACACGGCCTGCCCCATTCCCTCCCTCTTCGAACCTCTCACTGCCATGCCCGAATCCCCGCCCCCTCCCCTTCGCATCGGCATCGTCGGTGCCGGCATCGGCGGCCTGGCCGCCGCCTGCGCACTGCGGGCCGCCGGCCACGACGTCCAGGTCTTCGAGCAGAGCCGCCAGTTCCTGCGGGTGGGCGCCGACATCAACCTCACGCCCAATGCCGTGCGGGCGCTCGACGGCCTCGCGCCCGGCATCGGCGAGGCGGTGCGCGCCTCGGCCGCCCGGCCCACGCACCGCATCAGTCGCACCTGGGACAGCGGCGAGGAGACCTCGCGCCTGGCCATGGGCGACACGGCCGAGCAGCAGTACGGCGCGCCGCAGCTCACCATCCACCGAGCCGACCTGCTGGCCGCGCTGGCCGACGCATTCCCGCGCGAGCGCGTGCGGTTCGGCAAGCGGGCCCAGGCCATCGCGCAGGACCGCACCACGGGCGAGGTGACGGTGCACTTCGCCGACGACAGCGAGGCCCACCGGCTCGACCTGCTCGTGGGCGCGGACGGCATCCATTCGGTGGTGCGCGCCGCCCTCTTCGGCGATGAGCAGCCGCGCTTCACCGGCGTCGTGGCCTTCCGTGCGGTGGTGCCGACCCCACGCGTCGGCGAGGTGCCGGACCTGGGCGCCTTCACCAAATGGTGGGGGCCCACGCCGGAGAGCCAGATCGTGACCTTCCCGCTCAACCAGGGCCGCGACACCTTCATCTTCGCGACCACGGCGCAGGATTCCTGGCACGAGGAGTCGTGGACCACCCCGGGCAGCGTGGACGAGCTGCGCGAGGTCTACCGCGACTTCCACGCGCATGCACGGGCACTGCTGGCAGCGTGCGACTCGGTGCTCAAGACCGCCCTGTACGAGCGCGACCCGCTGCCCGCGTGGTCGCAGGGCGCGATCACGCTGCTGGGCGATGCCTGCCATCCCATGATGCCCTTCATGGCCCAGGGCGCCGGCTCGGCCATCGAGGATGCCGTGGTGCTGGCCCGCTGTGTGGGCCTGGCCGGCCCGGCGGCCGGGGTACCAGCGGCGCTGAGGCGCTACGAGGCCGCAAGGCAGGAACGGGCCAGTCGCATCCAGATCGGCTCGCGCGGCAACAACTGGCTGCGCGCCGGCGGCAATGCGGACTGGGTGTACGGTTACGACGCCTGGGCCGTGCCGGTCTGATCAGCCGCCGCTGCGGCGCGCCTGCCACAGCGCCTCGGCCCGCGCGAGGTCATCCAGCGTGTCGATGTCGGTCACCACGCCGGCATCGTCCACCGTCAGTTCGCGCACGGCGCCGCGGGCGCGCAGCGCCTTGAGCACCGGTGCGGCGCCCTGCTCGCCGGCCAGTGCCTGCAGGGCCGCACCGCTGGCCACGCCGAAGCCCACCGGATGCCCCCGCTCGCCCCGGTACACGGGCTGCGCCGCCCCGTCTTCCGTCAAGGCCTGCGCCACCGCCCGGAGCGTGGCGGGCAGCACCAGCGGCAGGTCGGCCGGCAACACCAGCCAGCCCGGCGCATCGGCCGTGGCACGCACCGCTGCGGCGATGGAGTCGCCCATGCCGGGATGGCCGGCGTCCTCCACATGCCAGGGCAGGCCGCTCGCGCGCACCGACTCCAGGGTGCGGTCGATCACGCGGCCACCGGCCAGCAAGGCCTGCAGCTTGTGCACCCCGCCGCCGGAGGCGCGGAAGCGCTCGCCACGGCCGGAGGCCAGCACCAGGACGACGGGCAGGCTTTCGGGATTCATGGTCATGTGAGCACGTAGTCGCGGGCCTGGGGCTGTGGTGGCCAGTCGGCGTCGCCGATGGATTCGAGCACCGAGGTCTCGATGCTCCAGCAGATGGCGTCGAGCGCCAGATCGTTGGGCGCCTCGCCGAAGGGCTCCTCGATCTCGGAGCCCAGCGCCTCCAGCGCGAAGAAGGTGTAGGCCACCAGCACCACGATCACCGGCGTCATGGGCCCGATGGCATCCACCAGCCCGAAGGGCAGCAGCAGGCAGTACAGGTAGATGGTGCGGTGGATGATGACGCCGTAGGTGAAGGGGATGGGCGTATTGGCCAGGCGCTCGCAGCCCCCGATGGCCGCGCCGATGCGGTCCAGCGGGCCTTCCAGCGCAGGCACGATGGCGGCCTCGGCCCGGCCCTGGACGCGCAGGTCGCGCAGCCATTCGCCGGCCATCAGCAGCAGCATCGCCGGCCGGTAGCGCGCCGCCATCACGCGCTGGGCCTCGGCGGCCGGCAGCAGGCGCGCGAGGTCGGCCGCCGGATCGCTCCCGCGCAACTGGTGGCGCAGCGCATGCACCAGCGCGATGAGCCGCAGCGCCAGCACCCGCGCCTCGCCGCCGCCCTCGGGCAGGGTCAGCGCCTGCCGCACGGCGGCCCGGCAGTCGATGAGCAGCGCGCCCCAGAGCATGCGCGCCTCCCACCAGCGGCCATAGCTGGTGCTGTTGCGAAAGCCCAGGAAGATCGCCAGCGTCAGTCCGATCAGCGAGAAGGGCACGAAATTCATCGGCACCTTCCAGCGCAGCACCTGGCCGTGCAGCAGCGTCACGACGACGGCCAGCGCCAGGGTCAAGGCCAGCTGCGGCAGGATCTGCGAAAGGATCGAGCCGCGCCAGACGAAGAGCAGGCGCAGCCAGTGCGGGCGGGGGCGGACGATCATGGGCGGCCGATGTTAGGCCTCGTCAAGGCGCGGCCATGGCCAGCGCGGACAATGCCCGCCATGAGCGATCTGAAGACCTCCCTGGCCGACCTGCGCAAGAGCTACGAGCGGGCCGAACTCGACGAAACCCACAGCGCCGCCGACCCGCTGCTGCAGTTCGAGCGCTGGCTCGGCGAGGCCATCGCCGGCCAGGTGCCCGAGCCCAACGCCATGACCGTCGCCACCGTGGGCAGCGACCTGCGGCCCTCCACCCGCATCGTGCTGATCAAGGGCTACGACGCGCGGGGCATCGTCTGGTTCACCAACTACAACAGCCGCAAGGGCCAGGAACTGGCAGGCAACCCGTTCGCCGCCCTGCAGTTCCACTGGGTCGAGCTGGAGCGCGTGGTGCGCATCGAGGGCCGGGTGGAGAAGGTCAGCGACGAGGAGAGCGACGCCTACTTCGCCAGCCGCCCGCTGGACTCGCGCATCGGCGCCTGGGCCAGCCCGCAGAGCCAGCCCATCGAGGGCCGCGGCGTGCTGGTGGCCAATGCGGCCAAGTACAGCGCCAAGTTCCTGCTGAACCCGCCGCGCCCGCCGCACTGGGGCGGCTACCGGCTGGTGCCCGAGCGCTGGGAGTTCTGGCAAGGCCGCAAGAGCCGGCTGCATGACCGGCTTTGCTACCAGCAGGACGGCCAGGACTGGATCAAGACACGCCTGGCACCCTGAGGCTCAGGGCAGGCGCAGATGAAAGCCCGCGCCGCGCCCTTCCAGACCTGGGCCCAGCCGCACCTCACCGCCCAGCCGCACGGCGGCCTGCTGCACGATGGCCAGGCCCAGGCCGGCACCCCGAGTGAGCGGGTCGGCGCCGCGGTGGAAGCGCTCGAACACCTGAGCCGACTCCCCGGGCGGAATGCCCGGCCCGTCGTCCTCCACCGAAAGGCACAGCGGATGCACCGTGTCGGCCAGCGTCACCACGATGCGTGTGCCTGCCGGTGTGTGGCCGATGGCGTTGGCCAGCAGGTTCTGCATGATGGACAGCAATGCCGCCGGCTCCACGGTGGCCATCAGCCGGTCGGGCGCGACCAGGCTCAGGTCCATCTCGCGCGCCATGGCCGCCGGGGCCATGTCCGCCAGCACCTGACGCAGCCAGTGCGCCACATCGATCAGGGGCGCCGCGGCGGTGGGCGCATCGTCCAGCCGGGCCAGGTCCAGCAACTGCTGCGTCAGGTGCGAGGCGCGGGCGATGGCCGATTCCAGCTGCTGCTGCGCCTCGCGCCGTTGGCCGGCATCGGCGGCGCCGCCCAGTGCATGGGCCTGGGTCGCGATCACCGCCATGGGCGTGCGCAGTTCGTGGGCCGCGTCCTGGATGAAGGCGCGCTCGCGGTCGATGCGGGCCTTGAGCTTCGACAGCAGCCCGTCCAGCGCCTCGGCCAAGGGCTGCAGTTCGGCATGCCGGGGCTGGAAGCCGAGCGGCGTCAGATCGTCCGGCGAGCGGCGCTGCAGCCGCTGCGTGAGCTGCCGCAAGGGCCGCAACCCCAGCGCCACCGCCAGCCAGGCCGGCACCAGCACCAGTGGCAGGGCGATGAGCAGGTAGGGCAGCACGGCCCGCGTGTTGTTGGGCACCACCCGCGCCAGCGTGCGCTCGGGCTCGGCGGCATAGACGCGCCATCGGCCGGCGTCGGCGCGGTAGACCCAGTAGGGCACGCCCTCCATGTCCATCGTGCTCACGCGACCGGGCGGCGCGTCGAGCGCCCGGTCGCGCAGCAGCGGTGCGCTGAAGAGCAGCCGCCCCTGCCGATCCTCCAGCCGGAAGACCAGCGTGCCGGTCGGGTTGCCGCCCAGGCGCAGATGGCCGTAGATCGTCTGCATGGCCTGCACCGTGGCGACCGCCTGCGCTTCGTCGTCGATGGCCGCCAGCGCCTCGCCCAGTCCACTGCCCAGCCGGCTGAGCGGCTGGCTCACCGCCAGCGATTGGCGGAAGTTCAACCACATGTAGGCCTGCAGCACCGCCAGCACCAGCACGAAGGACGCCAGCACTACGAGGAAGATGCGCCGCGAGAGCGATCGCCGCCAGAGCGTCATGGCGCCACCAGCAGGTAGCCCACGCCGCGCACCGTGCGGATGCGCTCGGCGCCGACCTTGCGGCGCAGGTTGGAGACATGGACCTCGACCGTGGCGAAGTCCAGCGCCTCGCCCAGCGGCTCCATGCGCTGGGCGAGCAGGCCCTTGGGCAGCACGGTGCCGGGCTCGCGCGCCAGCTCCAGCAGCAGGCGGAACTCGCGCGGCGACAGCTCCAGCGGCTGGCCGTCCAGCCGGGCCGCATGGCCCCGCGGCTCCAGCGTCAGGCCACCGCCCAGCGTCCAGTGTTCGCTGGCCTGTCGGGCCGAGCGGCGCAGCACGGCGCGGATGCGCGAGATCAGCTCGGCCGTCGCGAAGGGCTTGACCACGAAGTCATCGGCCCCGGCATCGAGGCCGGCGGTGCGGTCTTCCACCGCCGAGCGTGCCGTGATGACGATCACCGGCAACTGCTGCCCGCTGCGCCGCCAGCGCGTGAGCAGCGACTGGCCATCGCCATCGGGCAGGCTCAGGTCGAGCAGCACGCAGGCGAACTGCGCCGCGTCCAGCACCGCCGGCGCATCGGCAGCGCGACGCAGCCATTCGCTGCTCAGGCCCTCGACCTTGAGCGCCGCCTGCAGGGCGCGGCCGAGGTCCAGGTCGTCTTCGATGAGGAGAAGGTGCACGGCGGCGATTGTGGCGGGCGCTTTCTTTGGCGAAGCCAAAGGTGCGGTCGACACAATGCCGCGACGAGAGAGATCCCGAGGAGGAGTGTTCGATGCTTTTACCTGCCCTGCGCCGCCTTGCGGTGCTTGCCGGATCGGTGGTGCTGCTGGCCCTGGCCGGCTGCGCCACCGCGCCCCGCCACCCGGCCGTCCAGGCCGCTGCGAGCGAGGGCCGGCTGCCGCCGCTGGTGCCCATGCGCCGCTTCGTCGCCGACCTCGATTTCGCGGACGGCCACATCGTCTCGCCCGACGGCCGCCGGCTGCTGTGGCGCCAGGTGGTGGGCACGGACATCGGCCTGGCCGTGCGCCCCGCCTTGTCCGAAGACGGGGCAGCCGCGCCGGGGCGCATCCCGACCGGCACGCTGGCGCGCCCGGGTGCCTCCGGCGCCACCTATGCCTGGCTGCCCGACAGCCGCCACATCGCCTACCAGAAGGACTTCCGCGGTGACGAGAACACGCAGTTCTTCGTGGTCGACGCCGACAACCCCGAGGCCTCGCCCTGGGCCGTGACCCCCTGGCCCGGCGTGCGCTCCACCTTCGTCTCGCGCGGTGCGCCGGGCAGCGCGCGCTTCTTCTTCGCCAGCAACCGGCGAGAGCGCAGCAGCATGGACCTGTACGAGGCCGACGCCGCCACCCGCACGGTGCGGGAAGTCGCCCGCAGCGACGCCGACAGCCGCGTCATCGGCTGGCTGATCGGCACCGACCACCAGCTCGCCGCGCGCTGGCGGCAGCTCGGCGACGAGGACGGCCGCGACGTGGCCGTCGAGCTGCGCCTTCCCGATGGCGAATGGCGCCGGCTGCGCACCGTGCCGGCCTTCTCCTTCTTCTCGATCCACCGCATCGATCCTGCCGCCGGCCGTCTCTGGGCCATGACCAACATGGGCCGCGACAAGGTGGCGCTGGTCGAGCTGGACCTGTCGGCCGACCGCGAGACGGTGCTTGCCGAGCACGCCGAGGTGGACCTCGAGGGTGCCTGGTTCCCCCCTGCCGGGGGCGCGCCGTATGCCGTCTCCGCCCTGCCCGACCTGCCGCAGATGCGCTACCTGGACACCGGCATCGGCGCGGAGCTGGCGCGCGCCGCCGACGAGGCCCGCGCGCGCGAATGGATCGATGCACCCGCCGTGGTCATCCGGCCCACCAGTGCGGCGCAGGACAACCAGCGCATGGTGCTGCGTGCGACCACGCAGACGGAGGCGGTCGAGATGCTGCTCGACCGCACCACCGGCCGCCTCGAGCGGCTGACACCGACGCGCCGGCCCGAGCCCGGGCTGTTCTCGCCCATGACGCCCTTCGTCTTCACCGCCTCGGATGGCCTCAAGGTGCATGGCTACATCACGCGGCCGACCGGCGTGCAAGGAGCGGCGCCGACCGTCGTGGCGATCCACGGCGGCCCATGGGCGCGCGACAGCTGGCAGCTAGCGGGCTACACCTTCACCCAGATGCTGGCCAACCGCGGCTATGCGGTGGTGCAGGTCAACTACCGCGGCTCGGCCGGTTACGGCAAGGCGTTCATCCGTGCGGGCGACGGCGAATACAACGGCCGGATGCAGCAGGACATCGCCGAGGCCACGCAGTGGGCCATCGACCAGGGCATCGCCGACCCGAAGCGGCTGGCCGTGCTGGGTGCGAGCTTCGGCGGCTTCTCGGTGCTCGCCCAACTGATCCAGAAGCGGCAGGACTGGCGCTGCGGCGTCGACATGGTCGGCGTGGCCAACTGGCCGCGGGTGATCGAGAACTGGCCGCCCTTCTGGCGCAACCGCCACTACTTCGCACGCACCTTCGGCGACGTGAACGACCCGGCGCAGCGCGCCCGCATGCTGGCCAATTCGCCCATCACGCAGATCGACCGCATCGACGTGCCGCTGCTGGTGGTGCATGGCGACAACGACGTGCGGGTGCTGCGGCAGGACTCGGACGAGGTGGTCGACGCGCTGCGGGCGCTGGGCCGTCCAGTGACGCACCTGCGCTTCGCCAACGAAGGCCACCAGGTGCGCCACTGGCGCAACCGCCTGGCCATGTGGCGCGCCACGGAGGACATGCTGGCCGGCTGCCTGGGCGGGCGCAGCGGCGGCTTCGACCTGTTCGAGCTGGTGCCGCGCTGAACGCGGCCCCCGTAGCCGAGCTCAGCCGCCGGCCTGCCGGTGCCGAACGGCTCAGGACGAGGCTGCGCAGTCCTCGACCTTGAACTCCACGCGCCGGTCCAGCGCGTCGCTGGCATCGTCGGCGCCGGTGCCGACGATGTTCTCGCGAAAGCCCATGCCGGCCTCCTTGAGGCGCCTGGCCAGGCTGGGCGCCTCGGCCGCCAGGCGCGTGCGCACGATGGTGGCGCGCTGCAGCGACAGCCGCTCGTTGATCGACTCCGAGCCGGTGCGGCTGGTGTGGCCCGTCACGAGCAGGCAGTTGTTGTTCATCTGAGCGGCCTGCCGGGCGATCTGCCTCAGCCACATGGGATAGACGCCGCTGATGCGCGCATCGTTCAGGAACTCGGTGGAGCCGGGACGGAAGAGGAACTTGACGCTCAGCTTGCTGGCCTCCAGGCCCAGCTTGGCGAGCTGGCCGAAGCTGCGCTCGGCATCGGCGGTGCGACCCAGCTGCATCTGCGTGAGGTACAGGCCGTTGTAGACGCGCAGCTGCTGCCCGTCGGGCCGCTGGGCGGCGGCCTCGTAGCGGGTCAGCGCCTCCTGCCAGCGGCCGGCGGCATAGGCATCGATGGCTTCCTGCAGCACGGCGGTGGTGGGCAAACGCTGCAGGTACAGCGCATCCGCCTGCTGGCCGGCCGGCGTCTGGCTGGTGCGGATGTAGCCGTCGACGGCGCGGTCGCGGGTGCTCACCGGGCTGTCGCGGTAGAAGGCGGTGGGCCGGGTGTCCAGCTTCTCGTCGGCGACGCGCGCCACGGTCTGGGCGACCACGGTGCCGCTCTTGATGTCGGTGAGCGCCAGGGCCAACTGCCAGCGGCCGGCCGAGGCATCGGCCTGGCGGGTCAGCGTGCCGCTCAGCAGGTACTGCGCCTGCTCCACCGCCTGGCTGTCGACCTGGCTGACCGTGAACTGGCTGAAGCGCTCCTGCATGCGCTGCACGATGCGTTGCTGCGCAGCTTGCGTCACCTCGGTCTGCTGGCCGGTGGTGCCGTCGATCAGCGGGTCGATCACGATGCGACTCTTCTGCAGACGCGATTCGACGCGGGCCAGGAAGGCCGGCATCTTCTGCGTCTGCACGATCAGGTCGTCCACGGCCTGCTGCACCGCGCGGTCGAAGGGCATCACCTCGGTGGACGCGACAGGCTTGTTGGCGCAGGCCGCCAGCAGGGTGCCGGCGGCCGCGATCAGCAGCAGCGCACGCAGGCGCGTCCAGGCACGGAGAACGACGGCGGCAACGGCAGACGACGGATTCAACATTCACTCCTCAGATAAGCCATGTCTTGTGCCGACAGGGGTTCGCCCACCGCGGCGCGCATGTTGATGTCGATGCACCGACGCGAGGCCGGCGGGCGTGGCGGCGGCTCCGGAGCCGCTGCTTCGGTGGACACGGGCGCCGCAGCCGGCGCTGGCCGGTTGCGTACGACCGGCCGCGGCGCTGGCGATGGGGGCGCCTGCGCCGGTGCCGGCAGGGGACGGGCCAGGCAGGGTGTGGGGCACGGGGCAGGCCCGTCCGCGGCGTTCGCCGGCGCAGCCGGTGCGAGCCATCCACCCACGCCCAGCATCCATGCTCCGGCGAGCGCCGTCCTGCGCATGCGGGCTCAAGCCACGCGCACGCGGGCGCCAGACTGCGCGGCCGGGCCGGCAGTCGGGCCGTCCAGGCGGGCCGTGTGCAACATCATCGAGACGAATGTAGAGGAACACGTGCGCGCCGAACGCCTGCCGAATGGCCGGTCCGCCGAATGGCATAGGCACGCCGCCGGGCGCTGTCGCACCTGGCGGCGGCCCATGGCCGCACTGCCTGCGTCAGAAGTCGACGCGCAGTCCCACCTTCACGCTGCGGCCCGGCAGCGGGGCCCGCGGGTAGACCGTGGTGGTCAGGATCGACGTCGCGCTGTAGGCCAACTCGTTGCCCAGGTTGTCCACGCGGGCGTACCACAGCAGGCTGGCGCGCTGCACCTTCATGCGGTAGCCGACAGAGGCATTCCACAGGGTGTAGCTGCCGGTGGCGCGGTCGGTGGCCGGCACGCGGTTCTGCGCGGCATAGTGGTCAAAGCCCAGGCGCGCGTTCCACGGGCCGCTGGTCCAGGCCAGCGTGGCGCCGACGCGCACCGGGGCGATGCGCGGCAACGGCTGGCCGGTGTCGGTGTTGGTGGCGCGCACGGCGTCGGCGCGCCATTCGAGGTCGACCTTGCCGCCGGCGAGCGGGCGCAGGCCGTCGCTGCCCAGCAGACGCAGGTTGCCGCTGGCCTCGACGCCGGTGAAGCGCGCACGCACGCCACGGTAGACGTATTCGGCCAGCAGTTCCTCGTCCAGCGCAGCGGCCTGGGCTTCGTCCGAGCCCGCGACGAAGGACGCGCCCTCGTCGTTGCGCAGATTGCCCGTGGACGTCAGGCCGATGTAGTTGCGGAACTTCGACCAGTAGGCGTTGACGTGGGCATTGTTGGGCCCGGACTTCCACTGTGCGCCGATGTCCGCGCCCATCGAGCGCTCTTTCTGCAGGTTCGTGTCGCCCACTTCCCAGGCCGCGGTGGCCACGTGGGGGCCGTTGGCGAACAGCTCGTAGTCCTTCGGCGCGCGCTCGGTATAGGCCAGGTTGCCCGTGATCTGCCACTGCGGCGCCACGTTGTAGAGCAGGCCGAAGGAGGCGCTGTGCGGGTCGAAGCTGCGCTCGCCCAACGCAAAGCGGGTGATCGACGGATCGTCCGGATAGCCCTGCGACGACACTTTCACCCGCTCGGTGCGCGCCCCGAAGCTCAGCTTGCCCCACGACAGGGGCAGTTCCTCGTACAGGAAGAGCGCGTCGCTGCGCGTGCGGCTGTGCGGTGCGAAGGCCTCCTCGCCATCGGCAGCGAAGCGCGTGCGCTCGCTCTGCAGGCCGATCAGGCCCTCGAAGCCCGCGATGGGCCGGTGCCGGGCCTCGATGCGCAGGTCGTTGCCCTTGTTCATGAAGGTGGTGCCCGGCGAGCCGCCTTCGTACTCGGTGTGCTTGTAGTCGGTGTGGCTGGCCTTGGCATGGATGCTGGTGAAGAAGCCCCCGGGTCGCCATTCGCCCTCGATGGCCTGGCGCTGCTGGCGCATGCCGATGGTGACGTCGTCCTCGGCCACGGTGCCGTAGTTGCTGTGGTAGTCGCTCACCGACGCGCCGATGTAGCCTGCGCCACCGAAGAACAGCGTGCCGCCCACCGCGCCGCCACGGCTTTCGGAGGCCGAGTTGCAGATGCGCTTCTGCAGCACGTTGACACCGCCCTTGCCGCACTCCAGCCAGGTCGGCGCGTTCACATCGTCGGCATGACGGCGGAAGGCGTCGACATGCAGCGCGAAGCGGTCGTTGCCACCTTCGAGCACCACCGCGCCGCTGCCTTCCTTGCTGCCGCTGGCATAGCTGGCATCGGCCCGGCCGCCGAAACCATCGAGGGGCTCGGTCGGGATGCGGTTGTCGATCACGTTGACCACGCCGCCGACGGCGCTGCCGCCATAGAGCAATGCGCCCGGCCCACGCAGCACCTCGATGCGGTCGGTGACGAGCGCGTCGGTGGGTACCGCATGGTCGTAGCTCAGGGCCGAGGCATCGACCGAGGCGCCGCCGTTGGAGAGGACGCGGATGCGGTCGCCGTCCTGGCCGCGGATGGTGGGCCGGCTGGCGTTGGGGCCGAAATAGGTGCTGGAAACGCCGGGCAGGCCCTGCAGCGTCTCGCCCAGCGTGGACTGCGAGCGGTAGAGCAGCGCGCTGCCCGACAGCGCCTCCACCGGCGCGATGGCGTCAGCCGAGCGCAGCGGATTGCCGGTCACCGTGATGGTGCCCAGGCTGGGCGTGCCATCGGAGGCCGGCTGCGCTGCCACCTGGGCGAGGGCAGGAACAGCCTGCGACAGCACGAGGCAAACGGCCGCGCCGACGGCGTGGCGGGAGAAGGAATGAATGATCATGGAAAGCTCGTTGAATCCGGGATTGCCGCGCGTGAGCGGCAGCGCCGCACAGGCCGAAGCGCTGCGCGGCGAAAGAGAAAGCCAGGGGATTCAGCGAGCCGCGGGAGGACCGCGCGCGTCAAACAGCAGGACCCAGCGCCGAAGCGCTTCGCCCTGCATGAAGGCCATCACTGCGGCGGGTGGCAGTGCAGGCAGCATCACCGACGCCACGGTGGGCGTCGCACCATCATGCTGGAGCTGGTCGAACAGCAGGCACAGGGCACTGCCGTCCTCATGGTCGTCGAAGAGGGCCGCCAGACCCGCATGCCGCGCATGTGACCGAGCGGCTGGCGCGGACGCTGTCTGTCCACCGGCGGCGGTGAGGACATGGCCGCCGCCTGCCCCGAGGTGCAGCGTCCGGTGGGCGAGGCCCAGGACCGAGGCGAGCACCAGCACGAGCACCAGCCCGACCGCGAACGCGGTCGTGCAGCGTAGGCGCAGCAGACGCAAGGTCGAGAGCGGCATCCGGGCGGGGCGTGAGTCAGTCGGAAAGCGGGCGCAGGCCGCTCAGTCCTTCCTGACCCGGTCCGCGAAGGTCTTGCGGAACTTCTCGACCTTGGGCGCGACGACGAAGGCGCAATAGCCCTGGTTCGGGTGGTTGACGAAGTACTCCTGGTGGTACGCCTCGGCCGGCCAGTAGCGCTGCAGGGGCGCGATCTCGGTCACGATGGGCACGCCGCCATAGGCCTGGTGGCTCGCCAGCTCGGCCACCACCTCGCGCACGGTGGCCATCTGCGCGTCGTCCGTGGTGTAGATGGCGCTGCGGTACTGCGGGCCGACGTCGTTGCCCTGGCGGTCGGGCGTGGTCGGGTCATGCACGACGAAGAAGATGTGCAGGATCTCGCGCAGGTCGATGACCGCCGGGTCGAACTGCACCTTGATCACCTCGGCATGGCCGGTGGTGCCGCTGCACACCTGCTCGTAGGTGGGATGGTCCACATGCCCGTTGGCATAGCCGGATTCCACGTCCAGCACGCCTTCAACGCGGTCGAACACCGCCTCGGTGCACCAGAAGCATCCGCCCCCGAGGACGATGGTCTGCGGCGATGCGGATGGGATCTCGGACATGGCGCTTCTCCTGGGCAAACCGTCGATTGTGCCGCCTCGCCTTGACGCCTGCAGAATCGGCGGCCAATAATTAATAACCAACCGGTCATTAACTGAGTTCCAGCTTCCATGGGTTCGTCCCCCTCCCTGCCCTGCCGCCTGCGCGACGCCGTCACCGGCGCCAAGCGTGCGCGCCGCAAGGAGGCCCGTCCCGGCGAGCTGCTGCAAGCGGCACTCGACCTGTTCGTGGAAAAGGGCTTCGCCGCCACCCGCTCGGAAGACGTGGCCGCCCGTGCGGGCGTCTCCAAGGGCACGCTGTTCCTGTACTTCGGCTCCAAGGAAGAGCTGTTCAAGGCGGTGGTCACCGAGAACCTCGCCGGCCGCTTCACCGAGTGGAACCAGGAATTCGAGACCTTCGAGGGCAGCAGTCCCGACATGCTGCGCTACGCCCTCAACACCTGGTGGGAGCGTGTGGGCAGCACGCAGGTCTCGGGCATCAGCAAGCTGATGATGAGCGAGGGCCGCAACTTCCCGGAGCTGTCGGCCTTCTACCACCAGAGCGTGGTGGCGCCCGGCAACGCGCTGGTGCGGCGCATCCTGGAGCGCGGCATCGCCCGCGGCGAATTCCGCACCATGGACCTGGACCAAGCCGTGCATGCGGTGGTCGCACCGCTGCTCTTCATGATCCTGTGGAAGCATGCGCCCGAAGTGTGCGGCGGCACGACATCGCTCGACCCGACGCGCTATCTGGCCACGCAGGCCGATCTGTTGCTGCACGGCATGTGCACCCGCCACGGGCGCGCTGCGGACGGCAGCGCGGCAGGCTCCTAGAATCCCGGGCTTTGTCCGTTCTGCGTCGCCCCGCCCCCACCATGACCGCCTCCCTCGTCACCGATCCCCTGCGCTTCAACATGATCGAGCAGCAGATCCGCCCCTGGAACGTGCTCGACCTCGAGATCCTGGAACTGCTGACCGAAGTGCGCCGCGAAGACTACGTGCCCGAAGCCCACCGCGGCCTGGCCTTCTTCGACATGGACATCCCGCTCGGCGACGGCCCCGGCCAGGTCATGCTCTCGCCCAAGATGGAGGCGCGCCTGCTGCAGGACCTGCAGATCAAGAAGACCGACTCCGTGCTCGAGATCGGCACCGGCTCCGGCTACATGGCCGCCCTGCTCGGCGCCCGTGCCGCCCGCGTGCTGACTCTGGAAATCGACCCCAAGCTGGCCGCCACGGCCGCCCAGACCCTGCAGCGCAACGGCGTCGGCAACGTCGAGGTGCGCCACGCCGACGGCGCCCAGCCGCTGCCCAGCGGCCCGACCTTCGACGTGATCCTGCTCAGCGGCTCGGTCGCCCGCATTCCGCAGAACCTGCTCGGCTCGCTGAACATCGGCGGCCGTCTGGCGGCCATCGTCGGCGACGAGCCGGTGATGCGCGCCCATTTCGTCACCCGCACGGCCGAAGGCAAGTGGGACACCCAGGAACCCTGGGACACCATCGCCCCGCGCCTGCTGAACTTCCCGGAGCCCTCGCGCTTCAACTTCTGACCGGTACCGACCGCGCCTCGACCGTCATCCGTTCGCGCTGAGCCTGTCGAAGCGCTGGGCCGGGACGTTGAAGGGGCGCCAGGGACGGTCTCCTGCCCACCTCGCGCCAAATGATCGACCAAGTCCCTCCCGCCCACCTGCAAGCCTGGTTCGACCAGGCACCCGACGCGCCGGCCGTGGTGCTCGACGTGCGCGAGCCCTGGGAACTGCAGACCGCCAGCGTGAAGCCCGATGCCGGCTTCACCGTTGTGGCGGTGCCCATGAACGAGATCCCCGCGCGGCTGGCCGAACTCGCCCCCGCCCAGCGCATTGCCTGCCTGTGCCACCACGGCGCCCGCAGCCAGCGCGTGGCGGCCTTCCTGGCCCACAACGGCTACGAGCAGGTGGCCAACATCAGCGGCGGCATCGACGCCTGGTCGCAGCAGCGCGACCCTTCCGTTCCCCGCTACTGACCGGCGCACGCCATGCGCCCGTTCGTTCTTCGCGGGGCGGCCCTGGCGGCCGCCGCGCTGGCCCTGCACGGCCCCGCCGCTGCCCAGAGCCTGGGCAGCCTCTACGACGCCGCCCGCGGCTACGACGCCGGCTACCAGGCCGCCCGCGCCCAGTCAGAGGCCACCACGGCACGCGGCGAGCAGGCCCGCGCCGGCATCCTGCCGCAGGTGGGCTTGGCGGCCAGCGCCTCGCGCACCGACTCCGAGATCCGCACGCCCGTGGGTACCGGCCCGCGCGACTTCACCACCACCCAGGTCGGGGTGCAGGCCACCCAGCCGATCTACCGCCCGGCCAACTGGGCCAGCTACCAGCAGGGCCAACGGCAGGCCGCACTGGCCCTGGCCCAGCTCCAACTGGCCGAGCAGGACCTGATCGTGCGGGTGGGTCAGGCCTATTTCGACCTGCTTTCGGCCGAGGACAACCTGAGGCTCATCCGCGCGCAGAAGGCCGCGGTGGCCGAGCAACTGGCCACGGCCCAGCGCAACTTCGACGTGGGCAATGCCACCGTCACCGACCAGCGCGAGGCCCAGGCTCGCTATGACCTGGTGGTGGCGCAGGAGATCGGCGCCGAGAACGACCGCCAGGTGCGGCAGGTGGCGCTGGACCAACTGGTCGGGCGCACCGGCGCCGCGCCCTGGGCCCCGCAGGCTGGCGCGCTGCCCGCACCGCCCGCCCCTGCCGACCTGCGCACATGGGTCGCCCTGGCCGAGGACACGCATCCCGCCGTGGCCCAGGCCCGCATCGGCACCGAGTTGGCTGCGCTGGAGACCGACAAGGCCCGCGCCGGCCACCTGCCCACCGTCGACGCCACGCTGAGCTACGGCGTCAATCGCAATCCGCAGGGCACCCTGACCACCACGACGCGCACCACCGTCGATGCGGCCCAGGCCGGCGTGCAGCTGAACCTGCCGCTCTTCGCGGGCTTTGCGGTGCAGAACCGCATCCGCGAGACGCTGGCCCTGGAAGACCAGGCCCGCGCCCAGCTCGACGGCGCCCGCCGCAACGTGGCGCAGGCGACGCGCACGGCCTGGCTGGGCCTGGCCTCGGGCCGCAGCCGTGTCGCAGCGCTCGAAGCGGCCGAAGCCTCCAGCCGCAGCGCGCTCGAGGCGACGCAACTGGGCTACCAGGTGGGGGTGCGCGTCAGCCTGGACGTGCTCAACGCCCAGGCCCAGCTCTACCAGACGCAGCGCGACCTGGCCGCCGCCCGCTATGCCGTGCTGCTGGGCGACCTGCGCCTGCGGCAGGCGGCCGGCACGCTGGACGCCGAGGCACTGCGGCCGCTCGATGCGCTGCTGATGCCGGCCCCGGTGGCCGAGGCCCAGCCGTCGCGCTGAGGGCGCAGGCTGCGCGCCAGCCATCGAACCTGCGGCTGAACGAACTCATGGACGTCCGCGCATGACGGACGGAGCGCTCCCTCCCATGAGGGAGCGTGATCGACCCGGGCGGCCAATCAGCCCTTGCGTTCTTCAGGCACCACCAGTGGCGCGTCGGGGTCGAACACCGGCTCCGCGCGCTCGCCTGGCGCAGGGCTGCCAGCGGGCACGGGCGTCGATACCGATGCTGCACCCTCTCCCAGCTGCAGGATCTGCTCCGCCTGCGGGGAAACAGCCTGCATGTGCGGCTCCGTCCCCGCCGCGGGTGGCACCTCGGCAGACCCTGGCGCCATCGTCGCGTCGGGCCCGAGGGATATCGCCACCGGCTCCGGATCGGGCAGGGCTTGGCCCAGCGCCAGGATGGCTGCTGCCGTGCGTTCGGCCGCGCCGCGGTGGCTGCCGGCAAAGCCCAGTGCGGCCTGCGACATCGCGGCGCAGCGACCCTTGTCCGCCACCAGCGACAGGGCATGCACCACGGCCTTCATCATGTCGTCCACGCGCAGCGCGCCACCCGCCGCGATGGCCAGCTCGGCCGCCTCGGCAAAGTTGAAGGTGGACGGCCCCATCACGATGGGGCAGGCGCAGGCCGCCGCCTCGATCAGGTTCTGGCCGCCCAAAGGCGCGAAGCTGCCGCCCAGGAGCGCGGCTTCGGACAGGCCGTAGTACAGCGCCATCTCGCCCAGCGAATCACCGAGCCAGATCTCCTCGCCCTCGGGCGCGCCCTCGGCGGTGGAGCGGCGCACGCACGCGAAGCCACGCTGCGCGATCAGCTCGGCCACCGCGTCGAAACGCTGCGGATGCCGCGGCACGATCAGCCACTGCACGTCGCAGGCGCGCAGCCGCGGCAGGTGCCGGGCCCGCTCGCCACGCGGGCGTCCGGGGTTGCCATCTGCGACCGCCGCGGGGCCGAAGTCGTCGCTCGACGGCGCCGTGGTCCAGAAGTGGCGCAGCGCGTCGAGCAGCATGGCCTCCTCGCCGTCGCGCGAGCTGGCGAACACCACCACGGGCTTGGGCAGGCGCGCGCGAAGGGCCTGGGCATGCACCAGTTGCCGTGCATCGGGCTGCGCGTCGAACTTGAGGTTGCCGTACACGCCGCGCAGCTTGGCGCCCAGCGACACCAGGCGGTGGGCATCGGCCTCGCTCTGGGCCCACACGGCCGCGAGCGAGGCATAGGCCGGTCGCGCCAGCGAGGACCAGCGCTCGGCCTTGGCCAGCGACTTCTCGGACAGGCGCGCATTGGCCAGCGTGAGCGGAATGCCCCGCGCCGCGCAGGCGGCCGTCAGCTCGGGCCAGACCTCGGTCTCCATCAGCACGCCGATGCGCGGCCGGAAGCGGTCGAGGAAGGCGGCCACGGCCTGGGGCGTGTCCCAGGGCTGCCAGACCTGCACGTCGCCGTCCTGCAGCAGCTTGGCGCCCTCCTCCCGACCCGTGGCGGTGCCATGGGTCAGCAGGATGGGCACGCCCGGCAACTGCCGGCGCAGTTCGGCGATCAGGATGCCCGCGGCGCGTGTCTCGCCCAGCGAGACGGCATGCACCCAGCAGGCATCGCGGATCTGCAGCGCCGGGTCATACACGCCGAAGCGCTCCGCCACCGCATGGGCATAGCCCGGCTCGGCCTTGGCGCGCTTGCGCAGCTTGCGTTTGAGAAGGGGCTGCGCGAGACGGGTGAACCACCCGTAGAGGCGCAGCGCAGGGGAACGGGAAACGCGCGGCACGCTCAGTGCGCCGCCTCCGCGAAGCTCGCGTCGGGCTTGACCGACTTGAGCAGCGCCGTCATGGTGGCTTCGATGCGATGCAGGGCGTCCTGCGTCTGGCCTTCGAAGCGCAGCACCAGCACCGGCGTGGTATTGGAGGCGCGCACCAGTCCGAAGCCGTCGGCCCAGTCGACGCGGATGCCGTCGATGGTCGAGACCTTGGCGTCGGCATCGAACTTCGCCTTGGCCTTCATTTCCTCGACCAGCTTGTGCGGTTCGCCTTCCTTGCACTGCACGTTGAGCTCGGGCGTGGAGAAGCTGGTGGGCAGCGCGTTCAGCACGTCGCTGGCGTTCGGGTGGGCCGACAGGATCTCCAGCAGGCGGCAGCCGGCGTAGGTGCCGTCGTCGAAGCCGAACCAGCGCTCCTTGAAGAAGATGTGGCCGCTCATCTCGCCGCCCAGAGGCGAGTCGAGTTCCTTCATCTTGGCCTTGATGAGCGAGTGGCCGGTCTTGTAGATCAGCGGCTGGCCGCCCGCGGCCTCGATGGCCGGTGCCAGGCGCTGCGTGCACTTGACGTCGTAGACGATGGTGCCGCCCGGCACGCGCGAGAGCACGTCCTTGGCGAACAGCATCATCTGGCGGTCGGGGAAGATGTTGGTGCCGTCCTTGGTGACGATGCCCAGGCGGTCGCCGTCACCGTCGAAGGCCAGGCCCAGTTCGGCGTCGGTGGTCTGTAGGGCCTTGATCAGGTCCTTGAGGTTGTCCGGCTTGCTCGGGTCGGGATGGTGGTTGGGGAAGTTGCCGTCCACCTCGCTGAACAGCTCGATCACCTCGCAGCCGATGGCGCGGTAGATGGCCGGGGCCGAGGCGCCGGCGATGCCGTTGCCGGAGTCGACCACGATCTTGAGCGGGCGCTGCAGCTTGATGTCGCCGGTGATGCGCGCCACATACGCGGGCAGCACGTCGACCTTGCGGACGCTGCCGCCTTCGGCCAAGTCGGCGCTGCCGTCCTCCATGACCTTGCGCAGGCCCTGGATCTCGTCGCCGTAGATGGCACGGCCGGCCAGCACCATCTTGAAGCCGTTGTAGTCCTTGGGGTTGTGGCTGCCGGTGACCTGGATGCCCGAGGTGCACAGCGTGTTGGCCGCGAAGTACAGCATGGGCGTCGTCACGGCGCCGATGTCGATCACCTCCACGCCCGTGGCCACCAGGCCGCGGATCAGCGCCTCTGCCAGGGTCGGGCCCGACAGGCGGCCATCACGCCCCACGGCCACTGCGCGCTCGCCAGCGGCGCGCGCGGCGCTGCCGAAAGCGCGTCCCAGCGCCTCGGCCACCTCCGCATCCAGGGTGCTCGGCACGATGCCGCGGATGTCGTACGCCTTGAAGATCGAGGGGCTGAGTTGCATGGCTGGGAGGGGAGGAAATGACAACAAAAGTGACGGCGGCGATTGTAGGCACCGCCCCCTGGGGCTCGGATGTCCGGAAATGGCGCATTACTGCACGCCTGCACAGGTAGCATGCCTTCCATGAACACCCGGCCCGATGCCCTCGCGGATACCGAAGGCGACGCCTGTTACCTGGCGTTGAAGACGCGCGATGCGCGCTTCGACGGGGCCTTCTTCACGGCCGTGATGAGCACCGGGATCTACTGCCGACCCGTGTGCCGCGTGCGCCTGCCGCGGCGCGAGAACTGCCGCTTCTACCGTCATGCGGCGCAGGCCGAGGCAGCGGGCTTCCGCCCCTGCCTGCGCTGCCGGCCCGAGCTGGCCCCGCGTGCCGGCGGCGCGCCGGCCTGGAGTACAGAGGACGCCTCGCGCATCCTCGCCCGCCAGGCCGCACGGCTGATGGACGAGCCCGAGTTGTGGTCCGACGACGCCGACGCGCAGCCCGGCCCGCTGGTCGGTCGCATGGCCGAGCGGCTGGGCGTGAGCGACCGCCACCTGCGCCGCCTGTTCGAAGCGGAGTTCGGCGTCTCACCGCTGCAATATCTGCAGACAAGGCGACTGCTGGCCGCCAAGCAATTGCTGGCCGACACGCGGCTGCCGGTGGCCGAAGTCGCACGGGCCAGCGGCTTCGGAAGCGTGCGGCGCTTCAATGCGGCCTTTGCCGAGCGCTACGACCTGAATCCACGTGAGCTGCGCCGCGCGCGCGAGGGGGATGGCGAGGGCGACGCGGGCGGTGCCTCGCTCACCGTGCGGCTCGGGTTCCGGCCTCCGTACGACCTGGCGACGCTGCACGGATTCCTGGGACGCCGCGCGCTGGCCGGTGTCGAGCGGCTCGACGCCGATGGCCGCTTCGTGCGCACGGTGCGCATTGGCGCCCAGACCGGCTGGCTGGCACTGCGCTTCGACCTGGCCGCCTCACAGGTGCGATTGACGCTCGGCGAATCGCTGGCGCCCGTCCTGCCGATCCTGGCCAGCCGCGTGCGTGCGCTGCTCGACCTCGATGCGGACCCAGCCGCCATCCACGCGGTGCTGGGCCCGCACTTCCCCGCGGCCGAAGGCCTGCGCGTGCCCGGCACGCTCGACGGTTTCGAACTGGCGGTGCGCGCCGTGCTGGGCCAGCAGATCACGGTGGCCGCTGCCCGCACGCTGGGCAGCCGGCTGGTGCAGGCGCTGGGCGAGCCCATCGCCACGCCCATCGATGGGTTGGACCGGCTCTTCCCCACCCCCGCGGCGCTGGCCGCCGCCGATGGCGAAACACTCGGCCGGCTGGGCCTGGTGCGCCAGCGGCAGGCCGCCCTGCACGCCCTGGCCGAAGCCGTGCTGGACGGCCGGCTGGCGCTGCATGCCGGTGCCGACCCCCAACGCACCTGCGCCGCTCTGCAGGCCCTGCCCGGCATCGGCGCCTGGACCGCGCAGTACATCGCCATGCGCGCGCTGCGCTGGCCCGACGCCTTTCCCGCTGGCGACATCGCACTGCAGAAGGCCCTGGGTGTGACCCAGGCCCGCGCCGCCGAAGCCGCCTCCCAGGCATGGCGGCCCTGGCGCAGCTATGCGGTGCTCGCCGCCTGGCACGGCCTGGCCGCGCCTACCTCCTCGAAGGACCCATCATGATTCCTGTCCCTTTCCGCACCCGCCGCGTCGCGCTGCGTACCTGCCACATCGACACGCCGCTCGGCGGCGTTCTGCTGGCCGCCAGCGCCGACGGCCTGGCCGGCCTGTGGTTCGACGCACAGCGCCACCATCCCGACACCACCGGCTGGGAGCCCGACCCCGGCCACGCGATCCTGCAGGACGCCGCCGGCCAGTTGCAGGACTACCTGGCCGGCCGGCGGACCGGCTTCGACCTGCCGCTGGACCTGTCGCGCGGCACGCCTTTCCAGCAGGCGGTGTGGCGCGCTCTGCTGGCGATTCCGCGGGGCGGCACGCACAGCTACGGCGCCCTGGGCCTGGCGCTGGGCCGGCCGGCCGCCATGCGCGCCGTCGGTGCCGCCGTGGGCCGCAATCCGGTCAGCGTGATCGTGCCCTGCCACCGGGTCATCGGCGCCGACGGCAGCCTGACCGGCTACGCGGGCGGACTGGAGCGCAAGCGGGCGCTGCTCACGCTGGAAGGTGTGGCGCTCCCACAGGCGGACAAAGGGCCGAGTGCGAGGCGCGTCGGCAACGCCCCGACCGTGCGCGAGCGAACGCGGGAGGTGGCGTGAGTCCGCCGCGTTCTGCATCACGCCCCTGGCTGATCGACCTCGTGCTGCTGGCCGCGCTGTGGGGCGCGTCCTTCCTCTTCATGCGCGTCGGCGCCGCCGAGTTCGGCGCACTGCCGGTGGCGGCCATGCGCGTGGGCATCGCCGCGCTGGTGCTGGTGCCCCTGGTGCTGCTGCGTGGACAGGGCGCCGATCTGCGCCGGCATTGGCGCATCACCAGTGGCGTGGGCATGCTCAATTCGGGCCTGCCCTTCGCGCTCTTCTCGTTCGCGTTGCTGACCATCCCCACCGGCCTCGCGGCGGTGATCAACGCGACGGTGCCGATGTTCGGCGCGCTGGTCGCGTGGGCGGCCTTCGGCGACCGGCCGGATGGCTCGCGGGCACTGGGGCTGGTGGTCGGCTTCGTGGGCGTGGCGCTGCTGGCCAGCGGGTCGACCGGGCTGCACACGGGCGCAGGCGACTGGCGCACGCTGTGGGCCGTGCTGGCCTGCCTGGGCGCCTGCCTGTGCTATGGCCTGTCGGCCAGCGCGGCCCGGCGCTGGCTGCAGCCGGTGCCGCCGCTGGTCAATGCCGCGGGCAGCCAGATCGGCGCCAGCGCACTGTTGATCGTGCCCGCCGCGCTCAGTTGGCCCAGCCAGATGCCCGGCCTGCGCGCTTGGATGGCCCTGGTGGCCCTGGGCGTGGCATGCACGGGACTGGCGTACATCCTGTTCTTCCGCCTGATCGCCCGCGCCGGGCCAGCCAAGGCTTTGACCGTCACCTTCCTCGTGCCGGTGTTCGCCGTGTTCTACGGCTGGCTGCTGCTGGGCGAGCGGGTGACGGCCTGGATGCTGGGCTGCGCACTGGTGATCGTGTGCGGTGTGGCGCTGTCGAGCGGGATGGTGCGGCTGCCGCGGTGGCGGCGCACTGCTTGACGCCGCACCGAGACAGGTGGAGCGCGTGTCGCAGACCCAGTGACGCATGACGACGTGACACATTCATGCTACAGCCACATCGGAGCGGCGCCTCATGTATCGGAGGTGCTGGATGATCTGGAGCGCTTCGTCGAATACCTCGAGCAGCACGGTGCCGGCGACCTCGCGGATCGGATGCAGGAGATCATCGAGGCCTTCGACGTTCTCGCTCACAGCCCGGCCATCGGCCGCCCGGTCAAGGACGGCAAGCGCGAACTCGTGATCGGCAAGGGCAGCCGGGGCTGTGTCGCGCTATACCGGTGCGTCGCCTCCGTCGACACCGTCTTCGTCCTGTCACTGCGGGCCCAGCAGGAGTCCCGGTTCAAGCACTGAGAAGAGCGCTCCCATTTCAATCCCCCGCCGCAGCCAGGAACGGCATCACCCGCGCCAGCAGCGCCTCGGGGGCCTCTTCGGCGATGTAGTGGCCGCAGGGCAGCGGGCCGCCCTGCACATCCACCGCCACGCGCTGCCATTCGGCCAGGGGCTGGAAGCAGCGGTGGACCACGCCCTCCTCGCCCCACAACGCGAGCAGCGGCATCGTCAGCTTGCGGCCGGCGTCGCGGTCGGCGCGGTCGTGTTCCAGGTCGATGGTGGCGGCCGCGCGGTAGTCCTCGCAGGTGGCATGGGCCGCGCCGGGCAGCGCGATGCAGCGCTGGTACTCGGCCAGCGCGCGCGGGTCGAAGGGGGCCAGGCCGGCGCTGCGCTTGCCCATCAGGTCGGTGATGTAGCGGGCCGGGTCGGCCTCGATCAGCCGCTCGGGCAAGGGCGCGGGCTGGATGAGGAAGAACCAGTGCCAGTAGGCGCGCGCGAAAGCCTCGTTGGTCTGCTCGTACATGGCGAGCGTGGGCGCGATGTCCAGCGTCACCAGGCGGCGCACGGCCTGCGGATGGTCCATGGCGAGCCGGTGGGCCACGCGCGCGCCGCGGTCGTGCGCGAGGACGAGGAAGCGCTCGAAGCCCAGCGTGCGCATCAGCGTCACCTGGTCCTGCGCCATGGCGCGCTTGGCATAGTTGGCATGGTCGGGCAGACCGGCGGGCTTGGAGGAGTCGCCATAGCCGCGGATGTCGGCGGCGACGAGGGTGTAGTGCTGCGCCAGCGTGGGCGCCACCTTGTGCCAGATGGCGCGGGTCTGCGGATGGCCGTGCAGCAGCAGCAGCGGGGGGCCGGAGCCGCCGATGGTGGCGGCGATCTCGATGCCGTCGCCGACGTCGACGCGGCGTTCTTCGAATCCGGGAAAGAGCGGGGTCATGCAGGGAGTCTCCTAGGGACAGCCCTGCATGGTAGGCGCGCGCCCCACAGCGCGCGCAGCACGTCAGCGGTAGCGCGGGTCGTTGGGGCGCGAATCGTAGCGGTTGGGCACGCCGTCCCCATCACGGTCCCGGTCGTAGCGATTGGGCATGCCATCGCGGTCCCGGTCGCGGTAGGCGCCCGGTGGCGGACCCGAGTGCGGGGGCGGCGGGGGCGCAACGATGCAGCCGGTCAGGGCGACCGCCAGCAGGCCGAGCAGCAGGGGTGTCTTGATCTTCATGGAGAGGCTCCTTGCGGCGATGCCGCTGGCGGCAGCCTGCCGCCGAGCCCCCGACCGGTCTGTCGGACGCCGCCGCCCGCGATCGGCTGCCTCAGGCCGACGCGCCGCGGGCCTGGGCTGCGTCCAGCAGCGCAGCCAATGCGGGCGGCAAGCCTTGATGCGGCTTGGCCGGCGGCGGCGCCATGCTGCCGCGCCGGGCCGCGCCCGGCTGCAGGCCATGCAGCATCTCGGCCTGCCGTACGGCGCTGGAGACACCGTCGACCACCGGCACCGGCAGGCGCCCGGCCAGTTGCCGCGCCAGACCGGCCAGCGGCGCGCCGGCCAGGATCAGCACGTCGGCGCCGTCCTCGGCCACGGCCCGCTCGCACAGGGCGAGCAGCGCCTCGGTGTGGTCTTCCTGGATGCCGTCGATGCGCGCCAGCGGCCGGTCGAGCGCGCGGATGCTCGCCAGCCGGCCTTCCAGCCCGTTGGCCTGCACCACCTCGCGGTACCAGGCCTGGATGCGCTGCGAGATGGCGATGATCGAGAAGCGCGGGCCCAGCAGGCACGCACTCGCCAGGGCCGATTCGGTGAGGCCCAGCACCGGCATGGGCAGCACCTCGCGCAGGGCCGCGAGGCCCGGGTCGCCGAAGGCGGCCACGATCACCGCGTCGTGACCGGCTGCGTGCTCCGCGGCGACGTTGGCCGCCGCATAGGCGCCGACCATGGCCTCGAAGCGGGTCTCGATGTAGGCCACGCCGAAAGGCGCGGTACGCAGCGTGAGTTCGGTGCCGGCGCTGGCGCTGCGCGCCGCCTCGCTGCCGATGAGGGCCGTGACGCTGTCGGAGATGTTGGGGTTGATGACGAGGATGCGCATGGCACCGATCATCCCCGCCGGCGCGGCACCAGCGTGGGCATGCCGCAGTGCAGGAAGCGGCCTGCGCCCTGGCGGCCGGTGAAATCGCGGCCGTCCCAGACCACCTCGCCCCGCGCGAGCGTCATGCCGGGCCAGGCCGTCAGGTGCATGCCCTCATAGGGCGTGTAGTCGACGTTGTGGTGCAGCTGGGCATTGGTCAGCACGAACTCGCGCTCGTCCCAGATCACGAGGTCGGCATCGGCACCCACCGCCAGGCTGCCCTTGCGCGGATGCAGGCCGTAGGCCTTGGCCGGGTTGGTGGACGTCAGCTCGACGAACTTCTGCGGCGTGATGCGCCCGGCCATCACGCCCTCGGACCACAGCAGCGCCATGCGCGTCTCGATGCCCGGGATGCCGTTGGGAATGTGGCGGAAGCCCACTTCCTCGCCGCCCGGCTTCTTGCCTTCGGTGCCGTCGAACTTGTAGGGCGCGTGGTCGGACGAGAACACGGTGAAGAGCCCATCGGCCAGCCCGTTCCAGATCACCTGCTGGTTGCTCTTGTCGCGCGGCGGCGGGCTGCAGACGCACTTGGCGCCGTGGTAGCTGTCGTCGATGCCCAGGTCCTCGGCGGTGAGGAAGAGGTACTGTGGGCAGGTCTCGGCGAAGACGTTCAGGCCGTGGGCGCGCGCCCAGCGGATCTGCTCAACCGCCTCGCGTCCGGAGACATGCACGATGAGGATGGGCACATCCACCAGTTCCGACAGCGCGATGGCGCGGTGCGTGGCCTCACGCTCCACCAGCATGGGCCGCGCATGCGCATGCCAGCGCGGCGCAGTGCGGCCGGCGGCCTCCAGCCGCTTGCTGAGCCATTCGATGCAGTCGGCGTTCTCGGCATGGATCATGGCCATGGCGCCATGCTCGCGGGCCACCGCCAGCACGTCCAGGATCTGGCCGTCGTCCAGCTTCAGGCTGTCGTAGGTCATGTAGATCTTGAACGAGGTGTAGCCCTCGCGGATCAGCGCAGGCAGCTCTTCCTCCAGCACCTTGGGCGTGGGGTCGCTCACGATCAGGTGGAAGCTGTAGTCCACATGCGCCTTGCCCTCGGCGCGCTGGTGGTAGTCGGCCACCGCATCGCGCAGCGACTGGCCCTTGTGCTGCAGCGCGAAGGGGATGACGGTGGTGGTGCCGCCGCAGGCTGCGGAGCGTGTGCCGGTGTCGAAGTCGTCGGCCATCACCACCGGCGGCGGTTCGGGCTGGTCGAGGTGACAGTGCGCGTCGACGCCGCCGGGCGTCACATGACGGCCCGCCGCGTCGATCTCGCGCGCGCCGGCGGCGAGACCCTGGCCCAGTTGCACGATGCGGCCGTCCTTCACGGCGATGTCGCAGTCGAAGATGTCGCTGGCCGTGACGGCGCGGGCGTTGCGGATGACGAGGTCGAAGGGTGACATGCGTGTCTCGTTGGGAAATCGGAAGGGATCAGGCGGCCATCCAGCCACCGTCGACCATGAGTTCGGCGCCGGTGATGAAGCGCGCCTCGGAACTGGCCAGAAACAGCACCGCCTCGGCCACGTCCTCGGGCCGGCCCAGGCGCGGCCAGGGCGTGCGGCGGATGGCGCGCTCCATGACCACGGGGTCGAGGGCGCGGCCGCCCTGCCCCGTCTGGATCTTGCCGGGCGCCACGGCATTGCAGGCGATCTGCTCGGCGGCGTAGTCGGCGGCCACCTGGCGCGTCATGTAGCCGATGCCGGCCTTGGTGACGCCATAGCCCAGGTCGCCGGGCGCGGCGATCAGGCCATGCTGCGACGACAGGTTGACGATGCGGCCGCGCACCTCGTCCACCACGGCCTGCATGCGCATCTGGCGCACGGCGGCGCGGCTGGCGCGGAAGACGCCGCCGAGGTTGACGTCGAGCAGGCGCTGCCAGTCGGCGTCCTCCATGTCGGCCAGGGGCCGCGCGTGGCGGATGCAGGCGTTGTTGACCAGCACGTCGAGCCGGCCCTGCCAGCGCACGGCTTCGGCCACGAGGGCATCGACCTGCTCGGTGCGGCTCACGTCGCACTGGACGAAGCGGGCCTGCCCGCCTTCGGCCTCGATGGCCGCGAGCGTGAGCGCACCGCCCTCGATGGGCTGCTGGGTGATGTCGGCGACGACCACGAAAGCGCCTTCGGCCGCCAGGCGGCGCGCGATGGCGCGTCCGATGCCGGAGGCGGCGCCGGTGACGATGCAGCATCGGCCGGCCATGCGCCGTGCGGGCGTCGGGGTGATCTCAGGCATGGGCAGGCTCCGCGCTGCGCTGCAGCCAGTCCAGGAAGTCGGCACCGGCGTACGCCAGGTCGTAGCCCGGCACGAAGCCGGTGTCCCGGCGCAGCGCGGTGATGTCCATGCTGGCGCGGTCGTAGTCGGCGTAGGGGTCGATGTTGGTGGCCTCCCCTTCGCCGACGATGGCCCAGTCGGCGCCCTCGAAGCCGGGCTGTTGGCACAGCCATGCGCACCAGTCGGCCACGGACCACTCGAAGCCGGCAGCCAGGTTGTAGATGGGCTGCGTCGGCGCCTCGGCATCGAGCAGCGCCGCGATCGCGGCGGCGGCATCGCGCACGTAGAGCCAGTCGCGCCGCAATGCGCGCGGCAACCGCACGGGCTGGCCGGCGCGCAGCAGGCGCAGCGCCTGCAAGGGCGCGCTGGGCGTGTCGCGCACGCCGGTGTCGCGCTCCCAGGGACCGAAGCAGGTGCCCAGGCGGCCGATGCGCAGGTCCACGCCCAGCAGCCCGGACAGTCGCCGCGCGGCAGCCTCGGCCGCCACCTTGGAGATGCCGTAGAGCCCCTCGGGCTGCAGCGGTGTGCCGGTCTCGTGCAGCAGGCCGGGCAGACGCCCGCTGGCGCCATAGGCCGAGCCCGAGCTGGCCAGCAGCACCCGCTGAACGCCATGCGCGGCCGCCAGGCGCAGCGCCGTGGTGACGGCCACCAGGTTGACGGCGAAGATCCCTTCGGGCGCGCGGCGCTCGCGCTCGGCCGCCGCGGTCACGGCCGCCAGCAGCACCATGCGCTGCGGACGGTGCAGGGCCAGTGCGGCTTCCAGCGCCGCGGCGTCGCCCGCGTCGCCACGCAAGGCGATGAAGCGCCCGGGCAATGCTGCCAACACGCGCTGCGCCGCATCCGGCAGCGGCGCCGCATCCCAGCCGATCACCGTCTCGCCACGCGCCAGCAGGTGCTCCACCAGCGCCAGACCGACAAAGCCCGCGGCGCCGGTGATGAAGGTGACGGGCGCGGTGTCAGCCATGCGCGGCGGCGGCCGGCGTGGCCACGCCCTCGGGCCGCAGCAGTTGCAGGATGTGCCGCTTGTAGTCGTTGAAGCGCGGGCTGGTGGAATCGCGCGGGCGCGGCAGGTCCACCTCGATCAGCTCGCGGATGCGACCCGGCCGCGCCGACATCACGGCGATGTGCGTGCCCAGCGCCAGCGACTCCTCGATGCCGTGCGTGACGAACACGATGGTGCTCTGGCTGTCGCGCCAGATGCGCACCAGCTCGGCATGCATGCCCATCTTGGTCTGCTCGTCCAGCGCGCCGAAGGGCTCGTCCATCAGGATCACCTCGGGGTTCATCAGCAGCGCCCGGGCGATGCCCACGCGCTGGTTCATGCCGCCCGAGAGCTCGCTGGGAAAGTGATTCTCGAAGCCGCGCAGCCCCACCATGTCGATGAAGTGCTGCGCCTTCTTGCGCCGCTCGGCCTTGGGCAGGCCGCGCATGGTGAGGTGGAAGGCCACGTTCTCCCACACCGGCAGCCAGGGCATCAGCGTGGGCTGCTGGAAGACGACGCCGCGGTCCACGCCCGGTGCCGTCACCGGGCGGCCGCCCACGGCCACCACACCGCGCGTGGGATGGTCGAAGCCCGCGATCATGTTCAAGAGCGTGGACTTGCCGCAACCGCTCGGCCCCAGCAGGCACAGAAATTCGTTGCGACCCACGCTCAGGCTCACGTGGTCCAGCGCCTTGACGGCGCTGCCGCGGCGCGGGTCCTCGAAGTGGCGCGAGACGTTCTGGATGGTGATGAGGCTCATGGTCAGCCCTCCTTCGCCTGCAGGGTGGAGCCGCGCTGCCAGCGCAGCACGCGCGCCGACAGCAGTTTGATGAGCCAGTCGCTGCAGTAGCCCAGCAGGCCGATGCTGGCCATGGCGGCAATGACGATGTCGTAGCGCAGGAAGTAGTACGAATCCCAGAGCACATAGCCCACGCCGCTCTTGACGGCCACCATCTCGGCCGTGACGGTCAGCATCCAGGCCGAGCCGATGGCGATGCGCAGGCCCGAGAAGATGCTGGGCAGCGCCGCCTGGAACACGATGTGCCGCAGCAGCAGCCGCGGCGTGCCGCCCGCCATGGCACCCGCGCGCAGCAGGTTGCGGTCGCAGGTCTTCACGCCATGGATGGTGGACAGCAGCACCGGGAAGAATGAGCCCAGGAACACCAGGAAGATCGCCGGCTTGTTGGCGATGCCGAACCAGATGATGGCCAGCGGAATCCACGACACCGGCGGCACCGGCCGCAGCACCTGCAGCAGCGGCTCGATCAGCTTCTCGATGGTGCGCGACCAGCCGATGGCCATGCCCAGGCCGATGCCCAGGGCCGCCGCCAGCGCGAAGCCGGCGGACACGCGGCCGGCGCTGGCCGCCACGTCGAAGATCCATCGGCCCGAATAGGTCTGCGTGTTGCCGTCGGTGCCGATCACCCAGTCGGCCCAGGCCACCAGTACCTGCGAAGGTGCCGGCAACAGTGCGGGCGGCAGCACGCCCGAGCGGGAGAACAGCTCCCAGCCGATGAGCACCAGGGCCGGCACGATGGCGCGCTCGACGCGCCGGTACAGCCGCTTCCAGGCCGGCATCGCCGCAGCCGGCGCCGGCGCGGCCGGCAGCGTGGTCGTGGAGGAATCCGCCATCGTCGTCGGCCCCTTGCCTCAGTAGCCCAGCTGCGACTTGGGCTTGCCCGTCGCGGCTTCGAGGAAGCGGTAGTCGATGTTCTTCTCGACCGCCGCCGTCACGTCGGTGTTGATGTACTTGAGGTCACGCATCATCTGCGCGATGGCCACGGCCGAGGCGCGGTGGATCTGGTAGTCGGGGTAGAGGTTGGACGCCGCGCCGGTGGCGATGGCCTTGTCCAGGCCGGTCACCTTCTGGATGGTGTCGATGAAAAGGCCCTTGTCCTTGGTCATCAGCTCGTTGACCTTGACGATGGAGCGCACCGTCTCTTCCACCGCCTTGGGCTTGCTGGCGATCACGTCGGAGCGGGTGACGATCAGGTTGGTCAGCTTGCCGGCCGCCTGGTCATAGGGATAGGTGAAGAACTTGGCGGCCTTCACTTCGCGGATCTGGGTGGCGAAGGGGTCGACCGAGCAAATCAGCTCCACCTCGCCGCGGCGCAGCGCCTGCACGTGGTCCGACGGGTTGGGGATGTTGATGAACTGGACGTCCTTGTTGATGTCGATGCCCTGCTTGGCGAAGGCGCCGCGCATGTGGATGTCCTGCGCATTGCCGCGCGAGGCCGCCACGCGGAAGGGCTTGCCCTGGGTCTTGTAGTCGGCGATGACCTTCTTGAGGCCCGCCCAGTCGTTCTCGGCCACGGGCACGTCGTTGCCCACGAGGATCTGCGAGCCGCCGTTGATCTGGCCCGAGATGGCGACCACGTCGAAGCCCTTGTCCAGGGCGGTGGCGTAGTGCAGGTAGGTAACCTGGGCCACGTCGATGCTCTTGGACAGCAGGGCCGTCAGCACGTCATTGCCGGTGTTGAAGCCGGTGGCCTCCAGCTTGACCTTGGAAGCGTCGGCGTTCTGCGGCGTGAGGGCCAGCGGCGTGCAGTGCGCGCACTTGGCGTAGCCGAGCTTGATGGCGTCCTGCGCCTGGCCGAGCAGCGGCGTCAGGGCGGCGGCGGCCACCAGGAGGGGAGCGATGAATTGGCGCATGGGCATTCCCGGAAGGTTGAACAACAGGACCGGCGGGAGGCCGGATGGCTGTCTTCAAGCAATGGGCGTGCCACTTTGTATCCAATCCTTATTCCCCCCAGTACCGCACTCTTCACTGATGCACGTGCGGATCTCTTCATACGGCATTGGTTCAATGCGCCTTCAAATTGGATACAGTTTCCCGTCCTGGTGCATCCATGCACTGCTTCGACGCAAACCCGCGCCGCGTTGGACGCACCAATGCAAACGGGCCCCGAAGGGCCCGTCGTGTGCGCTGGATGAGGGCCCTTGGGGCCCCCGCGGGTCAGCGTGCCGGCGTCGCGACCTCGGACTGGATCTTCCAGGCCTGGCCTTCGCGCACGAAGCCCAGCGTCTTGTAGACCACGTCGTTGTAGTCGTCCGAACGGTAGGTCTGCTTGAAGGAGGCCTGCGCACCATTGGCGCCGTCAGGGCGCACCTGCACGTCCTCCAGCGTCACGCGGATCGGGCCGGGCTTGGTCACGCGAGTGGTGCGCAGCGACTTCCAGGCCGACACGGTGCCCTGCGCCGGACGGAAGCTCGCGGCGTAGAAGCCCATGTACTTCTCCAGGTCCTTGGCGGACCAGGTGCGGGCCCAGTCCTGCACCGTGGGCAGCACACCGGAGATGTCGGCCGCAATCGGGCTGCCTGCCGGGAGCGGGCGCGGGGCGGGCGAGGTCTGGCCGGGCGTGGGCTGCAGCGGCGGGCGCGAGGCGACCACGGCCGCGGTGTCCAGCACCTGCGGCGGCGTCATCTCGGTGCTGCACAGCACGGCCTCGTCCTCGGGCTGGCCGCCTTCTGGCACTTCGGGCGCATCGACCATGATCGGCTTCTGGCCCATGGCGGGCAGCAGGCCGTTGGTCTGCTGCAGCACGCGGTAGCCGGCGAGCAGGTAGTCGTAGCGGGCGTTGACCACCGCGCGGCGGGCCTGGAACAGCTCGTTCTCGGTGTCCAGCAAGTCCAGCAGCGAGCGCTGGCCGATGTCGAACTGCTGGCGGAAGGCTTCGCGCGCCTTCTCGCTCGACAGCTGGTGCTGCTCCAGGTAGTTGAGCTGCTCGCGCAGACGACGCAGATCGTTGTAGGCGATGGTGGCGGTCTGGCGGATGTTGCGGCAGGCCAGGTCGCGCTGGTCCTGGGCGGCGTAGAAGTTCTCCTGCGCGGCACGGGCGCGGGCATCGTCGGCGCCACCGCGGTACAGGTTGTAGTTCAGCACCACCTGAACCGAGCTGTTCTGCACGCGCTGCACGGTGTCGAGGCCGGACAGCTGCTTGTCGGTACCGGTCTGGGCCACGAAGGCGACGGTGGGCGACTTGGCGGCATTGCGCACATCCAGGTCGGCACGGGCGGCACGGATGCCCGACACGGCCGACAGGAAACCCGGGTTGCGGCGCATGGCCTCATTGAGCACCTGCTGGGCGGCCGGCAGGTTGGCAGACGTCTCGGGCACCGGCGACAGCTGCGCGGCGGGCATCTGGCCCACCAGGCGCTGGAAGCGCTGGGTCACGTCATGCAGGTTGGCGCTGTCGGTCAGCCAGTTCGACTGCGACAGGGCGGCACGGCCCTGGGACAGTTCCAGGTCCACGCGCTTGCCCACGCCGGCCGAGGCACGGCGGTCGAGCTGCTCGCGCGTCTCGTTGTGGAAGCCCCAGTTGTCGGCAGCCAAGCGCTCCAGCTCGCGGTAGCGGCTCACATCGATGTAGGCCTGCACGGCCTGCAGCGCGATCTCGTCGCTGGCCGCGAGGTAGTCGTAGTAGCGGCTGAGCTTGGCGAAGCCGGCGCGGCGCGTGTCGCTGGACGCTGCACCACCGTCGAACAGGGTCTGGCGCAGTTGCAGGTTGGCACCGGGACGGCTGTAGTTCTGGCTGTCGCTGCCGCTGATGCGGCTGCTCTGGTAGCCGGTGAAGGCTTGCAGATCGACCTGCGGACGCAGCCCGCTGCGGGCCACGGCCTGGTCGGCATCGGAGGCCTGGTACATGCGCAGGCGGGCCAGCACCTCGGGATTGCGATTGATCGCCAATGCGACGGCGTCGCCCAGCGAGGCCGGCGGCACCGCCGTGGCGGCGGACGCAGGCGCCGCCTCAGGCATCGGATTGGATGCTGGGGTGGGAGGCGTCTGGGCGACGGCGACACTGCAAGCCAGCAAGGCGGCCACGGCAACGGGGCGGAAGGTCAGCATGGTCATACGATCAATCAAGATCCCGGTCAGATTTGTAAAAAAAGATGGCGCGAGTCGGGGTTTTGTCAGTGATGTGTTACCCGCGCCACACGGTCGGCCAAGCCAAATGCCTGAATCTAATAAATTATTCTACGGGTCGGTAACAGACTGCTTAAGGATGTTGCAACATTTCGCTTACATTCGGAACTTTTCCGTGCCGGGCCGCTGAAGTAAGCGGTTTTTTCTGCCCCTTTGCGCCCGGCCTGTCGTGTTTACGCAACTCTTCGACGCCACCCTGAACGTCGGCCGGATAGGCCGTGCCTCGGCATTCCGGGCCGGCGCGGCCCTGCTGCTGGGCGTGCTGCTGGCCCTGGGCGGGCCCATTGGCGTCGGGGCCTGGGACGGTGCGCTCATGGAGCGCACCATGGCCCAGCGCTACGGGGCCTGGGGCCAGCAGGCCTTCACGGCCTGGCGCACGCTGGTCGAGGGCGGCGCTCAATGGGACGAGCGCGAGAAGTTGCGCCGCGTGAACGAGCACTGGAACCGCGCCGTGCGCTTCGGCGAGGACATGGAAATCTGGGGCCAGGAGGACTATTGGGCGACACCTGTCGAGACCCTGGGCCGCGGCCGAGGCGACTGCGAGGACTACGTCATCGGCAAGTACTTCACCCTGCGCGCCATGGGCGTGCCAGAGGAGCGGCTGCGCCTGACCTATGTGCGTGCGCGCGTCGGCAGCGCCACGCAGGCCCACATGGTGCTCAGCTACTACGCCACGCCCGAGGCCATGCCGCTGGTGCTCGACAGCCTGGTCTCCAGCATCCTGCCCGCCAGCTCGCGCCCCGATCTCACGCCCGTCTTCAGCTTCAACGCCGAAGGCATCTTTGCCGGCCCGGGCAATGCCGCCAGCCATCCCGTCGACCGCCTGACCCGCTGGCGCGACGTGCTGGCGCGCATGCGCGCGGAAGGCTCGATTCCATGACTGTCCCCTGCCCTTCCTGCGCCGGCGCTGCCCGCCGCGCGCCTGCCTCCCAAGGAGAAATTCCGTGTCCCTGTTGAGACGACTCTGGCTGAGCGTGCTGCTGGCCATGTTCGCGGTGCTTCTGGGCACCTGGGCCGTCAGCGTCGCCACGTCGCGGCTCTACCTGCAGCAGCAGCTGCTCGCGCAGGGCGCGGACGCCGCCGTCTCGCTGGCCATGTCCATCTCGCAGCAGGGCGACGACCCGGCCATGGCCGAGACGCTGGTCAATGCCCTGTTCGACAGCGGCCACTTCCAGCAGGTGCGCTACACCGACGTCAAGGGCCAGGTGGTGGTCGACCGCAACCGGGGCCCGGCGCAGCCCGGCGCCGAGGTGCCGGCGTGGTTCTCGCGCCTGCTGCCCCTGCAGGCGGCTCCGGGCGAGGCCCTGGTGAGCAACGGCTGGCAGCAGGCCGGCCGGGTGACGGTGATCGCCAGCACCCAGTACGCCTATGTGGCGCTGTGGCGCGGCACGCTGTTGCTGGGCGCGCTGCTGGCCCTCACGGGCCTGCTCTGGGGCCTAGGCATCACGGCGCTGGTGCGTTGGCTGCGCCGGCCGCTCAAGCACATGGCCGACCAGGCCGACGCGGTGGGCAACGGCCAGTTCCACACCATCGAGGAGCCCCGCGTCATCGAACTGCGCAGCATGGCCCGCGCGCTCAACCGCATGGTGGCGCGGGTGCACGCCATGTTCACCGAGCAGGCGGCCCAGATCCGGCGGCTGCACTCGGAGGCCACGCGCGATCCGGTGAGCCGTCTGCCCAACCGCGAGTACTTCATGGGCGCGCTGCGCAACGCACTGGACGACGACGCCGATGACGCCGCCGGCGGCCTGCTGCTGCTGCGCGTGGGCAACCTGATGGCGCTCAACCGGCAGATCGGCCGCGAGCGTGCCGACCGCTGGCTGGCCGCGGTGGCCAAGGTGCTTTCGGGCGTGCTGCCGACCGAGGGCGACCGGGTGCTGGCACGCCTGAACGGCGCCGACTTCGCCTACCTGTGGCCCGGCGCCACGGCGGCCGACATGGCCGAGCATGCGACGCGGGCCCATGCCGCCGTGCTCTCGCTGCAGGACGCGCGCGACGGCGACCTGCCCAGCGCCTTCGCGCCGCCCTCCTCCGCCTTCGCGCCGCTGCCCACGGGTTTCGGCGCGCTGCCCACCGATTTCGCGGCGCTGGCGGCCGGCGAACATGCGGCCGGCGCGCCCACTTCCGCCTGGGCCGACCTGGGGGCACGGCCGGCGACGGCCGGCGTGGACGTCGCGTACGGCCACTGGCGGCGCGGCGAAGGCGCGGGTGAAGTGATGGCGCGTCTGGACGCGGCGCTGATGCAGGCCGAAGGCGCGGTGCGCGGCATCGCCGAGGCCGCCGCGCCCGGCAGCGAAGCTTTGGTGGTGGGCGAAAGTGCCTGGGACGCCCTGCTGCAGCAGGCGCTGCAGGAGCAGCGCTTCACGCTGGTCTTCTACCCCGTCTGCCAGACCGACGGCCGGCTGATCCACCACGAGGCCATGCTGCGCATGACCCCGCCGCCCGATGCGCCCGAGGGCAGCGCCCTGCTGTCTGCCGGCCAGTTCATGCCAGCCGCGCTGCGCCTGGGCTGGGTGCACGACTGCGACCTGATCGCCACCCGCCTGGCCCTGGACAGCCTGCAGCGCCAGCCCGGCCCGCTGGCGGTCAATCTGTCGCCGCGCTCGCTGCTGGAGCCCAGCTTCCTGCCGCGGCTGGACGCGCTGCTGCGCAGCCAACCGGCCGAATGCAACTGGCTGTCCTTCGAGCTGAGCGAACGCGGCCTGGAAGAACATGTGGACGCCCTGGCGGCGCTCGCGCAGGTGCTGGCCCGCCATGGCTGCCGGCTGGGCGTGGAGCACTTCGGTCGCCAGCTGGCGCTGCTGCCGCGGCTGCACGAGCTGCAACTGCACTACCTGAAGATCGACGGCTCCTTCGTGGCCAGCGTCGAGAGCAGCGAAGGCTACCGGCGCCTCGTGCAGGCCATGGTCGAGGTCGCGCGCGGCCTGGGCGTCGAAGCCTATGCCGAGCAGGTGTCGTCGGCCGGCCAGTGGCGCGCCCTGGCCGGCCTGGGCATCGGCGGCGTGACCGGACCGGCCGTCACACGCTACCTGAACCGCTGAGCCGCTGAGCCGCTGAGCCGCTGAGCCGCTGAACCGCTCCGCGGCCCGGCGGCGCCAGCCCGCGCCGGGCCGCGGCTGCACACATCCCCCGGACGAAAAAAAGGCAGCCCCCTTTCGGGGGCTGCCTTGCTTCATGCCGTCGCCGTTCAGTCGGTGATCAGCTTGCCCTGGTTCAGCAGGTTCTGGATGATCGCCGCGTCGTTGAGCGAGTTGTTGGCCGTCAGGTCCACATTGCTCAGCACGATCTGCTGGGTCACGCCACCGCCGGCCGCGCCGTCGTGCTTGACGTCGATCACCGTGTCGCCGCCCGACTTGCTGAAGTGCAGGAAGCTGCCCAGGTTGCCGACGTTGGTGCCGGTGTGGCTCTCGCCCTGCAGCAGGTCGCGCAGGTCGAGCACGTCGCCACCATTGGCCTTGGACGCGGTGCCGAAGTCCGTCACGATGTCGCGGGCCGGCGCCTGCGTGGTGCCCTGGTCGCCCAGCTTCCACACGAAGGTGTCGGCACCGGCGCCGCCGGTCAGGATGTCGTTGCCGGAGCCGCCACGGATCGTGTCCGCGCCGTCGCCACCGCGGATCGAGTCGTCGCCGGCGCCGCCGTTGATGACGTCGTTGCCGGTGCTGCCCACGATGCGGTCGCCATGGTCGGTGCCCGTGTAGTTCTGGCCCGTAGTGGTCGTCAGCTGGATCTCGGACGGTGCCTCGATCTTGATCGTCACGGTCGAGGTGGCGGTGTCGCCGTCCTTGTCGGTCACGGTGTAGCTGAAGTTCTGCGTCACCGACTGGCCCGGGGCCAGCGTGTCGCGGGTGTCACGGCTGACTTCGAAGTCGTAGGTGCCGTCCGCGTTGACATTCATCGTGCCGTACTGGCTCGTCAGGTCGCCCCAGGTCACGCTGGCGAGACCGTCCGCACCCGGAGTGGTGCCCACCTGGCCGGTGATGTGCGGCAGCGCATCGGTGGAGCTGATGCTGCCCCACAGGCTGTAGGTGTTGCTGGCTTCCTCGTTGGTGTAGATGGTGTTGACCAGGTTGCCGCTGGCGTCCTTGAAGCCCTCCACCCGGAAGGTGTAGCTCTCGATGCCGACCTGCACGATCACATCCTGCTGGGGCAGGCTGATGATGTCGCGCGAGGCCACGGGATCGTTGCCGTTGGGCGTCTCGGTGTGGTCGAACAGCACGTTGAAGCTCACCGGCGTCACCACGCCGTTGATCACCACGTTGGCCGACATGGTCATCGTGACCTTGTCGAGCGTCGACGAGTTGGCCGAGATCGGCCAGTTCTCGTGCGTGAAGTCGGCCAGCTTGAAGGGCGTGCCCGCCGTGATGGCCGTGCCGCCGGTGCTCGTGTAGCCGATGTTGTCCACCAGCGTGTAGCCCGACTTGCCGCTGCCGCTGGTCGGCGAGCCCCAGGTGATCTTGTCGTTGAGCGCGTCGTTGTCGGTGTTGGTCTGCGTCACCGTGCTGGTGCCGTTGACGAACACCGGGTTGATCCAGCCGCCCTGGAGCGAGTTGATGCTGATGCTGTCGGCGCGCACCCAGCCGGTGGCGCTGGTGGCGGTGGCGACAGGGCTGTCGTCCTCCACACGCACCGCCAGGCTGCCGGTGGTGGCGGCGACGCCATCGCTCACGCGCACGCCCACGTTGAACTGGCTCACGTCTTCCTGGTTCTTCACCGGCTGGTCCAGCGGCTTGCTGAGCGTGACGGTGTAGGCCCCTGTGTTGCCGATGGCGACGCGGATGGCCTCGGTGCCCGTGGGGCTGCCGATGTGGCCGATCAGCTCCTGCGTGCCGGCGCCGGTCCAGACGATCGTCTGGCCGCCCGAGGTGAGCGCGGTGGTGGGCGCGACCAGCGTCACCGCCAGCGTGTCGCCGTCGATGTCGCCGATCACCACGCTGCCCGTGGCAATGCGCGAGTTGGTGGTATCGGTGTTGCCCGTTGTGTCCGGAATGCCGCCTGGCAGGCCCTCTTCCGACACCGCCGCCACGGCGCCCGCCTGGATGGTGGGCGCGTTGTTGGTGCCGCCGATGGAGATGACCAGCTGCGCCGTCTCGGTCTTGCCGGCTTCGCCGGTGACGGTGTAGGTGAAGGTGTCGGTCACCGCCTTGTTGCTCGGCAGGCCGCTCGCGTTGTCGGCGACGTAGGTGTAGCTGCCATCGGCATTGAGCGTGAGCTTTCCGTACTGGCCGGTCAGCGTCTGGCCGGGCGCCGCGGTGGCGGTGGAGGCCACGCTGGTCGCATCGCCGCCGGTGTGCACGCCGGTGACCACCAGGCCGGTGCCCACGTCCTTGCCGCCCGCGTCGGTGCCGCTCTGGATCACGCCGTTGGCCGCGGAGACGGTCAGGGTGGCGCCGCTCTTGACGCTGCCCACGTCGTCGTAGGCAACGATCTGCGGATTGGCCTCGGTGTCGCTGGCGGTGCCGGTGGTGGTGATGGTGGGCACCGTGTCGTACACGGTGGCCACGGCCGTGACCGACAGCTCGCCGGTGTACGAAGCCGGCACCGACATGGTCAGGCCGGTGATGGTCACCGCATGGGTCACGGGATCGACGCTCACCGTGTAGCCGCCGTTGCTCGTCAGCGGCAGCGTCCAGGTGCCATCGGCATTGGCCGTGCCCGCCGAGAGCGTCGCACCTGCCGGCACGCGCAGCACCACGCTGCTGACGAACTCGGAGTTGTCGATGTCCGTCGGCGTGACGGCAACCGTCACCGGCACCGTCTCGCCCACCACGTAGGTGACCTTGTTGAGCACGTAATCGTCGTTGGTACCGGGCGCAGCGAAGTCGATGCGGCTGATCAGCGCACCCGTGTCGCTCTTGACCGTGATCGACGGATCGATCAGGTCGGTCACACCCGTCACCACGCCGCCGCCGATCACGCGGCCCGCCGCGTCGTACAGGGTATAGCTGGCGTGTTCGGTGGGGTTGAGATAGGAGAAGGTCAGCGTGGCGCTCGAAGCCGCCTTGTCGAAAGCGATCGACAACTGCTCGGACTTGCCCGCCTGATAGCCCAGTTCGGTTTCCGCGCCGTTGCTGGCTGCGCCCGACACACCGAAGCCCACCACGCCGCCACCGTTGATGAAGCTGATGGTGCCGGGCGTGCCGTCCAGCTTGGTGGCCGTGACCTTGAAGCCCTGGTCGGTCGACGTGGCGTTCTGGCTGTTCACCGTGACCTGGGTGGCCACGGGCGTGCCCACGTCCACCACCACCTTGGGCGTGTCCGCAACGGGGGAGATCGTCACGTTGACCGTGGTGGTGGCCGTGCCGCCCGCGCCGTCGTTCACGGTGACGGTAAAGCTGTCGTTGCCGGCATAGTCCTTGGTCGGCGTGTACGTGTAGCTGCCGTCAGCGTTGACCACCACGGAGCCGTGCACCGGGTCGCGGCCCTTGACATAGCTTAGGTTGTCGCCGTCCACGTCGGTGGCCACCACCTTGCCGGTGACGACCGTGTCTTCCCGAGTCGTGGCGCTGTAGTTGGTGGGCACCACCGGGTTGTCGTTCTGCGGTTCGACACCGATGGTCACCGTCGAGGTGGCCGTGGCACCGCTCGGGTCACGCACCGTCACGGTGAAGCTGTCGCTGCCGTTGTAGTCCTTGCCCGGCGTGTACGTGAAGGTGCCGTCGGCGTTGACCACCACGGTGCCGTTCTTCGGATCGCTGCCCTTGGTGTAGGCCAGCGGGTCGCCGTCCACATCGCTGCCCACCACCTTGCCGCTGACCGGCGTGTCTTCCAGCGTCGTCAGGCTGTAGTTGGGCGCCGTGGGCGCGTCGTTGCTCGGCGTCACGCCCACGGTCACCGTCGAGGTGGCCGTGGCGCCGCTCGGGTCGCGCACCGTCACGGTGAAGCTGTCGCTGCCGTTGTAGTCCTTGCCCGGCGTGTACGTGAAGGTGCCGTCGGCATTGACCACCACGGTGCCGTTCTTCGGATCGCTGCCCTTGGTGTAGGCCAGCGGGTCGCCGTCCACGTCGCTGCCCACCACCTTGCCGCTGACCGGCGTGTCCTCCAGCGTCGTCAGGCTGTAGTTGGGCGCCGTGGGCGCGTCGTTGACCGGCGTGACGGTGATGTTGACCGTCGACACGGCGGTGCCGCCGTTGCCGTCGCTCACCAGCACGGTGAAGCTGTCCTTGCCGTTGTAGTCCTTGCCCGGCGTGTAGGTGTAGCTGCCGTCGGCATTGACCGTCACGGTGCCGTGCGCCGGGTCGCTGCGCTTGGTGAAGGTCAGCGTGTCGCCGTCCACGTCGGTGGCCGCCACCTTGCCGCCGATGGGCGTGTCCTCGGGCGTGACCAGGCTGTAGTTGCCGGTCGTCGGGTCGAAGGTCTGGCCCTTGGGCGGGTTCGGCGGATCGACCACCACCGGCGGATCGTTCACCGGCGTGATGTTCATCGTCACCTTGGCGCTGTCGGTGCCGCCACGGCCGTCGGACACGGTGTACTGGAAGTCCACCACGCCGTTGAAGTCCTTGTTGGGCGTGAAGGTCAGCGTGCCATCGGTGTTGAGGCTGAGCACGCCATCCTTCAGGGCCACCGGCGTGCCGACCGCGATGGTCTGGCCGTTGACGGCGACGATGTCGAGCGCATCGCCGTCCGGGTCGGTGTCGTTGGAGCGCGGGTCGAAGGTCAGCGGCGCGTCCTCGAAGCCGGTGACGACGTTGTCCAGCGCGTTCGGCGGATCGTTCACGCTGTCCACCACGATGTTGACCGTGGCGATGTCGCGCGCCGTGCCGTCGGTCACCGTGTAGGTGAAGCTGGCCGGGCCGTTGTAGCCGGCATCGGGATTGAAGGTGATGGTGCCGTTGGCGTTGAGCGTGGCCGTGCCGTGCTCCACGGCGATGGCCTGGCCTACGGTGGCGGCCTTGCCGTCGATCTGCAGCACCGACAGCGGCTCGCCGTCGACGTCCGTGTCGTTGGCCAGCACGCTGATCGTGATGGCCGTGTCCTCGGGCGTCGTGGCCGAATCGTCCACCGCCACGGGCGCGTCGTTGGCGCCGGTGACTGTGAGGGTCAGCGTGGTGACCGAGGTCGCGCCCGTCGGGTCGGTGACCGTGTAGGTGAACACGTCCTTCTGGCTCTCGCCATCGTCCAGGCCCTGGGCCGCGGCATTGGGTGCATAGGTGTAGCTGCCGTCCGCGTTCAGCGTCAGCGTGCCCCACTGTCCGGCGATGGCCGTGCCGGCATTCACCGACGCGGCGCCGAAGCCCACGCGCAGCACCGACAGCGTGTCGCCGTCGTCGTCGCGGTCGTTGACCAGCACGCCGTTCACCGAGCCCACCTTGAGCACGACGTCCTCGCTGGTGGTGCCCACGTCGGCCACGGCCACGGGTGCATCGTTGACGCCACCCACGGTGATGGACACGGTGGCGGTGGAGGTGCCGCCCTTGCCGTCGCTGATGGTGTAGGTGAAGCTGTCGTCGCCGTTGTAGTCCAGGCCGGGCGTGTACAGCGGGTTGCCGTCGGCGCCCAGGGTCACGGTGCCGTGCAGCGGCTGGGTGAAGCCGATGATGCTCAGCGTGTCGCCGTCCACGTCGGTGTCGTTGCGCAGCACCGGGATGGAGATGGGCGTGTCCTCGGAGGTGTTGACCCGGTCGTTGACCGCTACCGGCGCGTCGTTGACCGGCGTGACCTCCACGTTGACCGTGGCCGTGACCGGGGTGCGGCCGTCGGTGGCGGTGTACGTAAAGCTCAGGTTGCCGTTGTAGTCCTTGTTGGGCGTGAACAGCAGCGTGCCGTCGGCATTGAGGCTCACCGTGCCGCCAGTGACGGCCACCGGGCCGCCGCTGATGTCCTTGCCGTCGATGCCGATGATGCTGAGCTTGTCGCCGTCGACGTCGGTGTCGTTGGCCAGCACATCGATCTTGATGGGCGTGTCTTCGGGCGTGCGGGCGAAGTCGTTCGACAGCGCGGGCGTGTCGTCCAGCGGCGTGACCACAATGTCCACGCGCGAGACGGCGATGCCGCCCTTGCCGTCGTCCACCGTGACCGTGAAGCTGTCGTTGCCGTTGTAGTCGGGCGCCGGCTGGTAGGTGAAGGTGCCGTCGGCATTGACCGTCACGGTGCCGTGCGTCGGGTTGCTGGCCTTGGTGAAGGTCAGCGCGTCGCCGTCCACGTCGGTGGCGATGATGCGGCCGTTGAGCGGCGTGTCCTCGGGCGTGGTGCGGCTCTGGTTGGGGGCCACGGGCGCGTCGTTGGCACCATCGACCGTCAGCGACAGCGTGGTGGTGGCGGTGGCGCCCGAGGGGTCGCTCACCGTGTAGGTGAACACGTCCTTGCCGCTGGCGCCGGCGCCCAGGCCCTGGGCCGCGGCGTTGGGCGCGTAGGTGTAGCTGCCGTCGGCGTTGAGGGTCAGCGTGCCCCACTGGCCTTCGATCGCCTTGCCGGCGTCAACGGTGGTGTTGCCGATGCTGACGCGGGTGACGGACATGGTGTCGCCGTCAGGGTCCACATCGTTGACCAGCACACCGGCATTGGCCGCCACGCGCAGCGTGGTGTCCTCGCCCGTGCGGTTGACGTCGGCCACCGGCACGGGCGCATCGTTGACGCCGCCCACCGTGATCGACACGGTGGCGGTGGAAGTGCCGCCGTTGCCGTCGCTGATGGTGTACTGGAAGCTGTCCTTGCCGTTGTAGTCCAGGCCGGGCGTGTACAGCGGATTGCCGTCGGCGCCGATGGTCACCGTACCGTGGGCCGGTTGCGTGAAGCCGATGATGGTGAGCTTGTCGCCATCGACATCGGTGTCGTTGCTCAGCACCTTGATGCTGACCGGCACGTCCTCGTCGGTGGTGACGGTGTCGTTGACGGCGATGGGCGCGTCGTTGACCGGCGTGACGGTGACGCTCACGGTCGAAGTGGCCGTGCCGCCCTTGCCGTCGCTCACCGTCACGGTGAAGCTGTCGCCGCCGTTGTAGTCCTTCGAGGGCGTGTAGGTGTACGTGCCGTCGGTGTTCACCGTCACGGTGCCGTGCGTCGGATCGCTGCTCTTGGTGAAGGTCAGCGTGTCGCCGTCCACGTCGGTGGCCGCGACCTGGCCCTTGACGGGCGTGTCTTCCGGCGTGCGGATCGTGTAGTTGCCCGTGGCCGGATCGAAGTTCTGGCCCGGCGGCGTGACCGGCGGATCGCTCGGCACCGGCGGGTCGTTCACCGGCGTCACGGTGATGGTCACGGTCGAGGTGGTGGTGCCGCCATTGCCGTCGTTGACCGTCACGGTGAAGCTGTCGCCGCCGTTGTAGTCCTTGGCAGGCGTGTAGGTGTAGCTGCCGTCGGTGTTGACCGTCACGGTGCCGTGCGCCGGGTCGCTGCCCTTGGTGAAGGTCAGCGGATCGCCGTCCACGTCGAAGCCTACGACCTTGCCGCTGACAGGCGTGTCTTCCGGCGTGCTCACACTGGTGTTGGGCGCGGTGGGCGCGTCGTTGACCGGCGTGACGGTGACGGTCACGGTCGAGGTGGCCGTGCCGCCATTGCCGTCGCTCACCGTCACGGTGAAGCTGTCGCCGCCGTTGTAGTCCTTCGAGGGCGTGTAGGTGTATGTGCCGTCGGTGTTCACCGTCACGGTGCCGTGGGCCGGATCGCTGCTCTTGGTGAAGGTCAGCGTGTCGCCATCCACGTCGGTGGCCGCGACCTGGCCCCTGACGGGCGTGTCTTCCGGCGTGCGGATGGTGTAGTTGCCCGTGGCCGGATCGAAGTTCTGGCCCGGCGGCGTGACCGGCGGGTCGCTCGGCACCGGCGGGTCGTTCACCGGCGTCACGTTGATGGTCACCGTCGAGGTGGCGGTGCCGCCATTGCCGTCGTTGACCGTCACGGTGAAGCTGTCGCCCCCGTTGTAGTCCTTGGCAGGCGTGTAGGTGTAGCTGCCGTCGGCGTTCACGGTCACGGTGCCGTGCGTCGGGTCACTGCCCTTGGTGTAGGTGAGCGTGTCGCCGTCCACGTCGGAGCCGGTGACCTTGCCGGTGACGGGCGTGTCCTCGCGCGTGGTGACCCGGTAGTCGATCACGGTAGGTGCGTCGTTGACCGGCGTCACTTCCACCGCCACGGTCGCCGTCACGGGCGTGCGGCCGTCCGTGGCCGTGTACGTGAAGGTGAGGTTGCCGTTGTAGTCGGGGTTGGGCGTGTAGGTGAGCGTGCCATCGGCATTCAGGCTCACCGTGCCGCCGGTCACGGCCACCGGGCCGGCGGCGATGTCCTTGCCGTCGATGGCGATGATCGTCAGCTTGTCGCCATCGACGTCGGTGTCGTTGGCCAGCACGTCGATCTTGACCGGCGTGTCTTCGCGCGTCTTGGCGACGTCGTTGGACAGGGCGGGCGTGTCGTCCAGCGGCGTGACGGTGATGTCCAGCGTGGTCGACGAGCCGGTGTTGGTCGTGTAGGTGACCGTGGGCACCTGGCCGTTCCAGTTGGCGGCGGGCGTGAACACGTAGTCGCCGTTTGCGGCGATGGTGATCGTGCCGACGTTGGCGATGGTCGCGGTGCCACCGGCCAGCACGGCCGCCTGGCCTGCCACCTGGAAGGAGGCGACGCTCAGCACGCTGTCGACGTCGCGGTCGTTTGTCAGCACGTTGCCCAGGGCCGGGCTGTCTTCCGTCGTGGTCTTCACGTCGGGGGCCAGCACGCTGGCGTCGTCGACCGGCGTGATGCCCACGAACACGGTCGAGGTGGCCGTGCCGCCGTTGCCGTCGCTCACCACCACGGTGAACTGGTCGCTGCCGTTGTAGTCCTTGGACGGCGTGTAGGTGTAGCTGCCGTCGGCGTTCACCACCACGGTGCCGTGCGTCGGGTCGCTGCCCTTGACGAAGGTCAGCGGGTCGCCATCGACGTCGCTGGCCGCCACCTTGCCGGACACGGGCGTGTCTTCGGGCGTGGTGATGCGGTAGTCGCCCGTGGTCGGGTCGAAGGTCTGGCCGGGCGGCGGGCTGGGCGGATCCACGATCACCGGCGGATCGTTCACCGGCGTGATGCCCACGAACACGGTCGAGGTGGCGGTGCCACCGTTGCCGTCGCTCACCACCACGGTGAACTGGTCGGCGCCGTTGTAGTCCTTGGCAGGCGTGTAGGTGTAGCTGCCGTCGACGTTGACGACCACCGTGCCGTGCGTCGGGTCGCTGCCCTTCGTGAAGGTCAGCGGGTCGCCGTCCACGTCAGTGGCTGCCACCTTGCCCGACACGGGCGTGTCCTCGGGCGTGGTGATGCGGTAGTCGCCCGTGGTCGGGTCGAAGGTCTGGCCGTTCGGCGGGCTGGGCGGGTCCACGATCACCGGCGGATCGTTCACCGGCGTGATGCCCACGAACACGGTCGAGGTGGCGGTGCCACCGTTGCCGTCGCTCACCACCACGGTGAACTGGTCGCTGCCGTTGTAGTCCTTGGCGGGCGTGTAGGTGTAGCTGCCGTCGGCATTCACCACCACCGTGCCGTGCACCGGGTCGCTGCCCTTCGTGAAGGTCAGCGGGTCGCCGTCCACATCGGTGGCCGCCACCTTGCCCGACACGGGCGTGTCCTCGGGCGTGGTGATGCGGTAGTTGCCGGTGGCAGGGTCGAAGTTCTGGCCGGGCGGCGGGCTGGGCGGATCCACGATCACCGGCGGATCGTTCACCGGCGTGATGCCCACGAACACGGTCGACGTGGCGGTGCCACCGTTGCCGTCGCTCACCACCACGGTGAACTGGTCGCTGCCGTTGTAGTCCTTGGCGGGCGTGTAGGTGTAGCTGCCGTCGGCATCTACCACCACCGTGCCGTGCACCGGGTCGCTGCCCTTGGTGAAGGTCAGCGGGTCGCCGTCCACATCGGTGGCCGCCACCTTGCCGGACACGGGCGTGTCCTCGGGCGTGGTGATGCGGTAGTTGCCGGTGGCGGGATCGAAGTTCTGGTTGGCCGGCGGGTTGTCGGGGTTGGTGGGCACCGGCGCGTCGTTGACGGGCGTGATGGTCACGGTGACCGTGGCCGTGGTGGTGCCGCCCTGGCCATCGTTCACCGTCACGGTGAAGCTGTCGGTGCCGTTGTAGTCCTTGCCGGGCGTGTAGACGAAGGTGCCGTCGGTGTTCACCACCACGACGCCGTGCTGCGGATTGGTGGCCGCCGTGAAAGTCAGGGCGTTGCCGTCCAGGTCGGTCGCGTTGACGCGGCCCGCCACGGGCGTGTCTTCGGGCGTCGTGATGTTGCCGTTCTCGGCCGTCGGCGCATTGTTCAGGTTGGGCGCGTCGGCGATCAACAGGGCCGGGCTGGGCGGCAGGGCCGAGAGGCCGAGGCCCGCCGCATTGGCCTGGGCCAGGCTCATGTTGGGCGTGCTCTCGCTGATGCGGTCGAGGATCACGAAGGAATGGCCTTCGCTGGCCTCGCCACCGGTCAGGCCGGCAGCCGTGGGGTCGAGGTTCTGGAACGGGTCCTCGCCGCGGTTCAGCGCCTGGATCACCTGGTCGACCTGGGCCGTGCCACGGTTGACCGCCCCTTCGGAGCGCTCGGGCGCCGGAGCCGTGCCCAGCATCTCGGCATTGGTCGACACCTCGCGCGGGCCGGCCACCACGAGTTCGCCGCCGGGCGTGCGCATCTCGACGACGGCGCCGTCCTCGATGACGAGCTGCTGTCCTTCGCGGACGAGGTCGCCCACTTGCAGCGCGCGCAGCTGGCCCGAAGGCAGCCGAATGAAGGCATTGCCGATCAGCGCGGTGATGGTCCCGGTGGCAGCAGCAGCAGTCGTGGTAGTGGCCATGGTGTAGAGGTGGGTGAAAAAACGTTAAGGCAAATGTTAAGGAACGTTTCTTCTTGTCACATTGGCCTTGAGGACAATGCCGGGCTGCTCTTTTGCGGAACTAAGTCACACTTTTGCGCCAAGTGAGCGAAAAGCGGCGCCACGGTGCCCACGACGACACGCGCGCCGGATCCCGGCGCATGCCCGGCCACCCGTCGGGAATCGAAAGATCGGGCCGGCCGGGCCCGCCGCTTCAGCGGATGCCGTGGACCCGCAGCGCGAGCTGCAGACGGTCGGCCACGCCCAGCTTGTCGAAGGCGGTCGACAGATGGGCCTTCACGGTGCGGGCGGTGATACCGAGCCGCTCGGCGATGGCGTCGTTGGCCTCGCCCAGGGACGCCAGTTCGGCCACCTCTCGCTCGCGCACGGTGAGGCCGTGGGCCCACGCCGCATCGGACGCGCCGCGGGCGGGCTGCGCCGGTGGATGCCCGTCCAGCAGCCGCAGCAGTCGGGTGAGCAGGTCGCGGCCCACCCACAGTTCGCCCGAGGCCACCACCTGCAGCGCCTGACGCACCGTCGGCAGCGGCGCATAGAGGTGGCAGAAGCCGCCAGCACCGGCCTGGAGCACGGCGGCGCCCAGCTGGTCGTCGGGCGTTCCGAGGCCGACCAGCAGCTCCACGCCGGACAGCCGACCCGGCCATCCGGCGTCCTGCCAGGCGGGCAGGCCGGGCATCTGTCCGTCCAGCAGCACCAGACGTCGCCCCTGCGCCCGCCAGTCGGCCAGCGCCGACAGGTCCGCGCCCCGCTCCACCAACCAGTCGCTGCCCAGCGACGCCCAGCGCTGGGCGAGCACGTCGTCGTGGGTCAGGATGAGCAAGGGTTCGGGCGTCATCGACAGGCGGTCAGGATGGAAAGCGTGAAAGACAGGAAATGAGGAAGAAGGCTCAGCGCTCGGTGAGCGCGCGTTCCTTGGCCCGGAGCACGGGCTTGAGCAGGTACGACAGCACCGACTTCTTGCCGGTCAGGATGTCCACCTCGGCCACCATGCCGGGCAGGATGGGCAGCTTCGCCTCGCCGATCTCGCTCTTGGTGGTGCGCACCCGCACCAGATAGAAGGCATTGCCCTTCTCGTCGGTGACGGTGTCGGCGCCGATGGTCTCCAGCTTGCCCTCGAGCGAACCGTAGGTGGCGAAGTCGTAGGCCGTGAACTTGACGATGGCCGGCTGCCCGGGCACCAGGAAGGCGATGTCGCGCGGCGCCACCTTGGTCTCCAGCAGCAGCGTGTCGTCGCTGGGCACCACCTCGAGGATCTGCTTGCCCGGCTGCACCACGCCGCCGACCGTGTTGGACAACAGCTGCTTGACAATGCCGCGCACCGGCGAGCGGATCTCGGCCTGCTTCACGCGGTCGGCCAGGCCCACGCTGCCGGCCTGCAGCGCACCCAGCTTGGTGGTCACTTCCGACAGTTCGCTGCGGGCCTGGTTGCGCAGGGTCAGGTCCACTTCCTCGATCTTGCGCTGGGCCTCGCCGATGGCGGCCTGGATGCGCGGGATCTGGGCCGAGGCCATGTCGCGCTCGCCACGGAATCGCGACACGTCGCGCTCCAGGCGCAGCAGTTCCACCTCGGAGACGGCGCCGGTGCGGATCAGCGGGCGCGTCACCTCCAGCTCCTTGGCGGTGAGCTGATAGCTCTGCGAGGCCTGGGCCTGCTTGGAGGCCACCTCGGCCAGCTCCTGGCGGCGCTGTGCCAGCTGCTGGCGAGCGACGCCGACGGAGGCCTCGAGCTCGGCACGACGGGACTCGTAGGCCACGCGCTCCTGCTCCACCACGTTGGGAATGGCCTTGCGCACCTCTTCCGGCACGTTGAAGGGCTTGCCCGAGGCCAGCGCCTCCAGCCGCGCGGCGCGCGCCTGCAGCGTGTAGACCTGGGCCTTGTTCTCGGCCAGCGAAGAGTTGAAGCGCGTCGGGTCGATGCGCAGCAGCACCTGGCCGACATCGACCTTCTGGCCTTCGCGCACCAGGATCTCGGAGACGATGCCGCCGTCCAGGCTCTGGATCTGCTGCACCTGGCGCGACGGGATCACCTTGCCCTCGCCGCGCGTGACCTCGTCGATGCGGGCGAAGGCGGCCCACACCACCAGCAGCAGCAGGGCCGTGAGCGTGACCCACACGGCCAGGCGGGCGCCGCGGGCCCTCTGCTCGGCGATGGCCCATTCGGCATCGGCGCCGAAGTCCTTCTCGTCGTGCAGTTCGGCGCGCTCGGCGCCATCCATCCAGCGGTCGAAGACGCGGCCCACGCGGGCCGCGAAGCGCGACCAGCGGCGGGACAGACGCGCGAAGAAGGTGTTCTTCTGGGGAACGGTCTTGATCTGCAACATGTGCCTGCCCTCCCCTTCAGCCCGCACGGCCCACGCGGCCCTGCTGCAGGGCCTGGATGACCTGTGCCTTCGGGCCGTCGGCCACCACCTGGCCGTTGTCCATCACGATCAGCCGGTCCACCAGGTCCAGCAGCGAGGTCCGGTGGGTGATGAGCAGCAGCGTCTTGTTGCGCGCGAACTGGGCCAGGCGGCTCTTGAGGCGCTCCTCACTCTGATGGTCCATGCTGGACGAGGGCTCGTCCAGCAGCAGGATGGGCGGATCGGACAGCACGGCGCGGGCGATGGCCACCGCCTGGCGCTGGCCGCCCGAGAGCGACTCGCCGCGCTCGCCCACCAGCATGTCGTAGCCCTGCGGATGCGCATCGGCGAACTCGGCCACGCCCGACAGGTCGGCTGCCGCCAGCACGGCGCTGTCGTCGGCGAAGGGCGCACCCAGCGAAATGTTGTGGCGCAGCGTGCCGTAGAACAGGCTGATGTCCTGCGGCACGAAGCCGATGGCGCGGCGCAGTTCGGCCGGGTCGATCTGGCGCGAGTCGATGCCGTCGATCAGCACCTGGCCGCGCGCGGGCCGCCACAGGCCCAGCACCATCTTCTCGAGCGTGGTCTTGCCCGAGCCGATGCGGCCGATGATGCCCACCTTCTCGCCCGGCGCGATGCGCAGGCTGACGCCGCGCAGCACGCCCTGCTCGCGGCCCGGGTAGGCGAAGTGCACATCCTTGAACTCGATGGCGCCCTGGAACTGCGGCCGGTGCACGAAGGGCGCGTCCTCGGGACGCTCCACCGGCATGGTCATGGTCTGCTCGACCGAGGTGAGCGAGGTGCGCGCCTGGTGGTACTGCGTCAGCAGCGCCGCCACCTGCCCCAGCGGCGCCAACGCGCGGCCCGAGAGCATCGAGGCCGCGATGATGCCGCCCATGGTGATGCCCGCGTCCTGAAGTTGGTAGACGCCGACGATGACCACGCAGATGGTGGTCAGCTGCATCACGAACTGGGTGAAATTGACGTTGGCCGACGACAGCAGCTTGAGCCGCGAGCCCACCTGCGCCAGGAAGCGCGTGGAGCGCTCCCACTGGCGCTGCACGGTGCCTTCGGCGCCCAGAGTCTTGACCGTCTCCAGGCTCACCAGGCTTTCGACCAGCACCGCGTTGCGCTGGGCCGAGGCGCGGTAGGTGGTCTCGGTCAGGTCATGCATCTTGTGCTGCACCAGCAGCGAGGCGATGACCACCAGCACGATGCCCACCACTGGCGGGATCACCACCCAGGGCGAGATCCACACCATCGCCCCCAGGAACAGGAAGATGAAGGGCAGGTCCACCAGCGTGGTCAGCGTGGCCGAGGCGATGAAGTCGCGCACCGACTCGAAGCTGCGCAGGTTGGAGGCGAAGGAGCCCGCCGAGGCCGGCCGCGCATCCATGCGCAGGCCCATGACCCGCTCCATGATCTGCGATGACAGGTGCACGTCGATGCGCTTGCTGGCCGTGTCGACGATGTAGGCCCGCACGGTGCGCAGCACGAAGTCGAAAACCAGCACCAGCAGCACACCGATGGCCAGCACCCACAGCGTGTCGGTGGCGCGGTTGGGCACCACGCGGTCGTACACGTTCATCGAATAGAGCGGCACCGCCAGCGCGAACAGGTTGACGGCCAGCGCCGCCAGCAGCGCGTCTCGGTACAGGCGCCAGTTCTGGAACACCACGCCCCAGAACCAGTGGCGCCCGCGCAGTGCGCTGACCTGCGGCGCACGCGCCTCGAAGCGGAAGCGCGGGCGCAGCAGCACGGCCACGCCGATGTACTCGGCGGCCAGGGCCTCGAGCTCGATCACCTCGGACGATTCGCCGAACTCGGGCCGGCGGATGCGCAGGCGACCGTCCTGCAGCCGTTCCTGCAGCACGCAGGCATGGCCGTTCTCCAGCAGCAGGATGGCCGGCAGATGGGCGGTGCCCAGACCTTCGAGCGGCCGGCGCACCAGCCGGGCGGCCAGGTGCGCGCGACCGGCGGCGCGCAGCAGCAGCGAAGGCGTGAGCCGGCTGTCCACCAGCGGCAGGCCGGCCGTGAGCGCCTCGGCGCTCCAGGGCTGGCCGTGCATCTGGGTGATGGCGATCAGGCAGTCGAGGAGAGGGTCTTCGTGCAGCAGCCGTTCGTCGGGCACCTGCGAGGGCGAGATGGCGCGTGCGTCGGGCAGGCCGGATTCGAGCGTAGAGGACATTCGTCTGGAAAGAAGATCAGATGACGTCGTCGCCGGGCACCAGGTCCAGGCGGCCACGCAGGTGCTGGCGCAGGTCCTTGCGGGCGAGCAGCTTGCGCTGGGCTTCCAGCGGCAGGTCGGTCAGGCGCAGCAGGTTCTTGTCGATCAGGGCGTCGATGACGTCCTCCAACACGCGGATGAAGTCACTGTCGAGGCTGCCGAAGGCAGCCGCGGGCGCGGCCGGCGGATCGCCCAGGAAGGCCCGCACTTCGGCGGCCTGGGCATCCAGCCACTCGCCTGCCTGCGGCTGCGAGGTGGCGAGCAGGGCCACGATCTCTCCCTGGGAATTGCGTTGGACGAAGGGCATGGCGCTTGGATCGGGAAAGGCTAGGCCTTTCGACTGAAGTTGCAGATCATGTTAGCTGAGTTAACTATAGTAAAAATATGTGAAATTCCTGACTCCAGTCGGCTTTTTGCTGGCTTTGGCACGGGAAGTTGCGCGCGGTCATGGCTCCGCCGGGAGGGAGGGAGCTGCCGTGCGGCGACCAGCGTTCACGTTTTATTCACTTTTTTCGGATGCGCAAGCGGCGGCCCCGCATCCGCATGCCGTCAGTGGAAATCGCGGCTGCGGTTTTCGCGCGCCAGCCGTCCCAGCAGCGGCGTGAGGTCGCGCATGCCCTCGGCCACCAGGTGGCAGACCTTGCCGTCCGTGCCCTGGTCGCGCTGCCAGGTGCCGCGCACTGCCAGCAACTGCGACTTGAGCAGCGGCTCGCGCCACTGCTCGGCCACCCGGGCCCAGACCACCACGTTGACGGCACCCGTCTCGTCCTCGAGCGTGACGAAGACCGTGCCCTTGGCCGTGCCCGGCCGCTGGCGGACGGTGACGATGCCGCAGGCGCGCACCGGCAGGCCGCCGGGCATGGCGCGCAGTTCTTCCGCGCTCGAGAGGCGCCAGCGCGCCAGTCGGGGCCGCAGCAGCGCCAGGGGATGCCGGCGCAGGCTGAAGCCCAGGCTGGCGTAGTCGCCGACGATCTCCTCGCCCTCCCCGGCGGCCGGCAAGGCGAGCGGCGACTCGTGGATCGGCGCATCCCGCAACAGTGCCGCGGCGCGGTGCGAAGCCGTGGCCTCCCACACCTGCTGGCGGCGGTGGCCGGCCAGGGCCTGCAGGGCATCGGCGCCGGCCAGCAGCGCCATCTCGGACGGCCCCAGCCCGGCGCGGCGCGCCAGGTCGCCCGTGCCGGTGAAGGGCGCATGGGCCCGCGCCTCGACCAGCCGCCCGATGGCGGCCGGACTCAGCCCCTTGATGTGGCGCAGGCCCAGCCGCACCGCGGGCTGGTCGGGCAGCGCCTGGGCGGCGGATTCGGCCCAGGCGGGTGCAAGCGGCGGGCCGCCACCGTCGGCCGGCTCCAGGGTGCAGAAGGCGTCGCTGCAGGTCACGTCCACCGGCCTCACCTGCACGCCGTGGCGCACCGCGTCCTGGATGAGCTGGGAGGGCGTGTAGAAGCCCATGGGCTGCGCGTTGAGCAGCGCCGCCAGGAAACAGGCCGGCTCATAGCACTTGAGCCAGCTGCTGACGGTGACCAGCTTGGCGAAGCTGGCGGCATGGCTTTCCGGGAAGCCGTATTCGCCGAAGCCCTGGATCTGGCTGAAGATGGCTTCGGCGAAATCGCGGTCGTAGCCGCGGTCGGCCATGCCGTCCACGAGGGGACCATAGAAGCGCTCCATGTGCCCGGTGCGCCGCCAGGCGGCCATGGCCCGGCGCAGGCGGTCGGCCTGACCGGGACTGAAGCCGGCGGCGATCATGGCGATCTGCATCACCTGCTCCTGGAAGATGGGCACGCCCAGCGTGCGCTCGAGCGCCGGCTCCAGCTGCGGGTAGCGCAGCACGATCTTCTCGCCCCGCTCCACCTTCGCGCGGTTCTTCAGGTAGGGATGCACCATGCCGCCCTGGATCGGCCCCGGCCGCACGATGGCCACCTCGATCACCAGGTCGTAGTAGTTGCGCGGACGCAGGCGCGGCAGCATGGACATCTGCGCCCGGCTCTCGATCTGGAACACGCCCACGGTGTCGGCACGGCCGATCATGTCGTAGACCTTCGGGTCGTTGGTGGGCAGCTGGTGCATCTGGTGCGCCGTGCCGCGCCAGCCGTTGGCCATGTCCAGCGCGCGGCGGATGCAGCTGAGCATGCCCAGGGCCAGCACGTCGACCTTGAACATGCCGATCTCGTCGAGGTCGTCCTTGTCCCACTGGATGATGGAGCGCGCCTCCATGCTGGCCTTCTCGACCGGCACCAGCCGGGTGAGCGGCCCCTGCGTGAGCACGAAGCCGCCGACGTGCTGGCTGAGGTGGCGCGGAAAGCCCCGCAGCTCGTTGGCCAGGCCGATCCACAGCCGCAGGCGAAACGGGTCCTCGCGCACGCCGGCGCGGGCCATCGCGGCTTCGAGCCGCTCATCGAGCATGGGGTCGTCGAACCAGTAGTGATCCTTGGCGAAGGCGTCGACCAAGCCTTCGTCGATGCCCAGCGCCTTGCCGGCGTCGCGCAGCGAACTGCGCGAGCGGTAGCTGATGACCACGGCGGCGATGGCGGCGCGCTCGCGGCCGTAGGTCTGGTAGATGTACTGGATGACCTCCTCGCGCCGGTCGTGCTCGAAGTCGACGTCGATGTCGGGCGGCTCGGCACGCTCGCGGCTGATGAATCGCTCGAACAGCAGGTTGCCGTCGTGGGGATTCACGGCGGTGATGCCCAGGCAGTAGCAGACGGCCGAGTTGGCCGAGGAGCCGCGGCCCTGGCAGAGGATGCCCTCACGGCGCGCGAAGGCGACGATGTCCTCGACGGTGAGGAAGAACATCTCGTACTTCAGTTCGAGGATGAGGTCGAGTTCCTTCTTGATCTGCGCGCAGACCTCGACGGGCACGCCATTGAAGTAGCGATGTTGCGGGTAACGGTCGAGCGCGCCCAGCCAGGTCTTGCGGATCAGCGTCTGCGCCGGGGTCTCGCCCGAGCCGACGACCTCCTGCGGGTACACGTACTGTTCCTTGAGCTCCTTGAGCTGGAAGCTGCAGCGGTCCGCGATCACGAGCGTGCGCGCCAGCAGCTCGGCCGGATAGAGCCGCGCCAGCCGCGTGCGCGCCCGCAGGTGCCGCTCGGCATTGGGCTGCAACGCGAAGCCGCAGTCGGCCACGGGCCGGCCCTCGCGCACGGCCGTGAGCACGTCCTGCAGCGGCTTGCGCGAGCGCAAGTGCATGTGCACGTCGCCCGCGGCCACCAGCGGCAGGCCGGTGGCCTCCCCGGCGCGGCGCAGCACCTGCAGCCACAGGGCGTCGTCGGCCTCATGGAACAGCTCGACCGCCAGCCACAGCGGTCCGGGCTCACCATCGGGGCGTGGTGGGAACACCGCTGCCACGGCGGCCAGATCGGCCTGCAGCGCCGCCTCGTCGATGGGCTCGCCGCTGCGGCGGTGCGGCACGCAGAGCAATTCGCAATGCACCAGCGCCGCCGCATCGGCCAGCTCGGCCCGGTAGTCGCCCTTGTCGATGTCCTCGCGCATGCGGGCGGCGCTGATGTACTGGCACAGGTGGCCCCAGCCTTGGAGGTCGTGGGCCAGCACGACGAGCCGGAAGCGCCCGAAGTCGAATTCGCTGCCGAAGATCAGCTTCGGCTCGGGATGCGGCGGCAACGGCAGGCCGTCCTCCTCGCGCTCCTCGCGCCACATGCGCAGGCCGCTCACGGCACGCACCACGCCGGCCACCGAGCATTCGTCGGTGATGGCGATGGCGGCGTAGCCGAGTTGCCAGGCGCGCACCGCCAGCTCCCAGGGATGCGAGGCGCCACGCTGGAAGCTGAAGTTGCTCAAGGCATGCAACTCGGCATAGGGGGGCAGGCCCTGGCCGACGGGCGGCGGCGCCATCGCCCCCGCGGCGCGTGCCGCCTGCCGCTGCTGGCGCCGGGCTTCTTCGTCCTTCAGCGAGAGCTCAGGCATAGATGCCCTGCAGGTACCAGCGCACCGGCGCCTCGGTGCTGGCGAGGGACGCCCGCTCGCGGTAGATCCAGAACAGCGCGCCGGCGGCGTCCTGGGCGATGTAGTAGTCGCGGGCGGCGGGCCGGCCGGATTCCCACCAGGCCGTCTCCAGCCGCTGCGGGCCGGCCAGGCGCCGCAGGGGCGCGCCGCCATGGCAGGGCTCGCCGTCGTGCACGGGCAGCAGGCGGGGCTCGCGCAGCAGCCAGGCCGGCAGCAGGCCGGTGCCGACGTCCGGCAGGACGGGCGCGGACGAAACGGTCGGTGGGGGCACGGCCGCCCTCGCCTTCGCTGGTCGGCGTGATGCAGGAGGCGCCGGGCGCGTCATGCCCGCGGCCGGCCGCCAGCGCTGTCGCTCCTCGGGCCGGTGGTCCTGCACCGGCCGTGCGGCCAGCACCTGCGGGGCGCCCAACCGGGCGCTGAGCTTCTCGAGCAGGTGGTGCAGCGGCTCGCCCTCGCGTCCGTCCCCCGCCCAGGCGCCGGCATGGCTGCCGGGCAGCGACGGCGGCAGCAGGCTGCGGGTCTGGCCCTGCCAGTCGGCCGTCTCCAGCGAGCGCAGCCGCAGCCAGCCGGTGGGCGCGATCAGCTGGGTGAGCGCCAGCCGCTCACCCAGCAGCCGGCGCAGGTGGGCCATGTCCTGCGTGGGCTCGGCCGTGCGCACCTGCAGTTGCTGCGAGCGGGGCAGGTCGGCGCCGTCCAGCCGCTTGAGGTCCAGCGTCCAGGACAGCTCGATGGAAAGCACGCCACGCTGGCGCGCCTGCAGCCATAGCCGCAGCGCGCCCAGCAGGCGCTGGGACGCCCAGAGCAGTTCGGGCGCAGTCTGGGCCAGCATGGGCAGTTCGAGCCGCTGCTCGAAGCTGTCGGGCACCTGCAGCCAGGGCAGGCCGTCGGGACGCAGCCCCCAGGCCAGGTCCAGCGCCTCGCGCAGCGGCGCGCCGAAGCGCCGCACCAGCGGTCCGCGAGGCAGGGCCGCCACGTCGCCCCAGGTACGGCAGCCCAGGCGGGCGAGCACCTGCAGGTGCGGCGCGGCGGCGGTCAGGGTGTCCAGCGGCAGGTCGTCCGGCAGCCGGGCCGGCTGTTGTTGCCCGGCAAGGTACAGCCGCAACCGGGCCAGCGCCTCCAGGCTGGTGGTACCGGTGACCTGCCGCACCCGCAGGCCGGGCGGCACGTTGGCGGCGATCTGCCGCATCAGCGAACGGCGGCCGCCCCACAGGCGCTCGCAGGCCGAGACCTCCAGCATCAGCGCCTCGTCCAGCCAGGCCACGTGCGGGGTGAACTGGAGCGCCCACCAGCCGAGCGATTCGGGCGTGGGCAGGCGGGCCGCGGGCGGCGGTGCCGGCCCTGCGTCGGCGGGCGCCGCATCGCCGGAACCGGCGGGCTCGGCCGGCTCAGGCCGCCACTGAAGCGCGATCCAGTGCATGGCGCGGGTCCTGCCGCAGGGCGCGACGCAGGTCGAGGCGAACCACAGTCGCCCCGCCCTCGCCTGCGGGCAGGATGGGGGATGCGGGCGCGGCAGGCCGGCCAGGCCGGGTGGCTTCCAGCAGGCCGCTCAGGCGAGCGCCCCGTCCGGGCATCGGCATGGGACGCGCCAGCGGCGGGCCGCGGCGCTTGAGCAGGTGCACGTCGAGCTGGCCGTCCGGCTGGGGCTGCAGCCGCAGGCGCAGGCGCGCGGGCGAGGACGAGGGCGCGGCCGCGTCCGGCCGGCAGACGAAGAGCAGCGCGCCATGCCGGGCGGCGGCCAACTGCAGCCGGCGCAACTCGCCCAGCCGCGCCTGCGGCAGCCAGGCCAGCACGGCAGCCACCTCGGCGCAGCGCAGCGCCTGCTCGCAGGCCCACAGACGGGCAGGTGCGGCGTCGGCCCGCACCCACAGCAGCGACTCCATGGGCAGCCCGCCGGCCGCCAGGGCGGGGCCGAAGGGCTCGTGCGGCGGTCCGATCAGTGCCACCGGCTGGCCGCGCACCGCCGCCGCCTGGGCCAGCGCGGGAAGCAGAAGCGGCCACAGCGGCGATTCGGCCGCCGGTTGCAGGATTTCGGTCAGGGCACCGAGCGGCCAGCCGCCGCCGGGCAACTCGGCATCGAGGCCCGGGTGTCCGCTGGGGCAGGTGGCCGCGCCTGCCTCACCCAGCTCGTCGCCCCGCCACACCCCTTCGGGGGCGTCGGAGAAGTCGACGAGGACGGCTTGAGAGCGCATGGCAAATCGGTTGAATGTGCGATGAATACTGTATGGATATCCATACTTTAACCCTTTGGCCGGATTGCGGAAACGTTGGTGACGCATTGCAGGACTTTTTTCGCCGAGGCGCCCTGGCTGGCCGCAGCGAGCACAAATCCACGGCATACGCGATTGAATGAAGCGCGACGGGCGCCCTGCGCGCTGCGCCGGACGAGTCGCCGCTAACCTCCCGCCCGCGCCGAGCCGCCTCGAACCAGAAGGCAGCCGACGCGAAACCAGGGAGGTTTCCATGTCCACGCTGTCACACACGCTGCGGGTGAGCTCACCCGCCCTGCCCGTCTTTGCCGGAACACCCTTGCTGCACCCCGTCCGGCTCAGCGGGCAGGAAGGTGTCAACGCCCTCTTCGACTATTCGCTGATCCTGGAGACGCCCGACAGTCTCACGCCCGGCGCCCTGGCCGATGCCTGCGCCAACATCGAGCTGGACGACTTCGTCGGGCGCGAGATCCACTGCGAGATCGACCTGGACGGCGCCGGCTATTTCGTCGCCGGCGCGGTGGGCAGCGCCACCGACCGCATCGGTGCGGGCGTGCGGCAGATCAATGCCCTGATCACCGAGGCCGAGCTGCTGGGCGAGGAAGGCCGCCACCTGCAGTACCGCCTCAGACTGAAGCCCTGGCTGCACCTGGCCACGCTCAACAGCGATTGCCGCATCTTTCAGAACCAGACGCCGGTGCAGGTGCTCGACGCGGTGCTGGCCGACTATCCCTTCCCGGTCGACAAACGCCTGATCGAGCCCCTGCCGATCCGCGACTACCAGACGCAGTTCAACGAAAGCGACTTCGCCTTCTTCGAGCGCCTGTGCCAGGAATGGGGGATCAGCTATCACTTCGAGCACGACGCCGGCGCGCACCGCCTGGTGCTCAGCGACCACCTGGGCGCCTTCCTGCCCAATCCCAGCGAGGCCTACCGCCACGTCGAATATCACCCGCCGGGCTGGAAGGTGGACGCCGAATACATCCACGCCTTCGTGCCCGCCAGCCGCATCGCCAGCGGCCGCTACACCAGCCGCGACTACGACTACACCCGGCCCCGTGCCAAGCTCGAGGCCACACGCCGCGACCCGCGGCCCACCGGCCAGGCCGACGCCGAGGTCTATGCCTGGCATGCATCGCTGGCCGGCAGCCACTACGCCCAGCCCCAGGCGGGCACCGCCGCGCCCAATGACCCGCGGGCCGAAGGCGAGCTGCTGGCGCGCCTGCGCATGCAGCAGCTGCGCACCGCAGGCGCACGCGCGCAGGCCAGCGGCAACCTGCGCGGCATGGTGCCCGGTTTCACCTTCTCGCTGCAGCGCCATCCGCGCGAAGCCGCCAATGTCGAATACCTGATCCTGGCCACGACGCTGCTGATCGAGGACACCGGCCAGGACAGCCAGGCCGCAGGCGCCGCACCTCACCGCCAGCAGCACTGGCGGGTTCGGGTCGACCTGCTCGTCCACCCCACGGCCGAACAGCTTCGCCCGGATCACACGCGCCTCAAGCCCCATACCCACGGTCCCCAGACAGCGCTGGTGGTGGGCCCCGAAGGCCAGGAACTCTGGACCGACGAATTCGGCCGCATCAAGGTGCAGTTCCCGTGGGACCGGCAAGGCGGGAACGACCAGCACAGCAGCTGCTGGCTGCGCGTGTCCAGCCAGTGGGCGGGCAATCAATTAGGTGGCGTGCACCTCCCGCGCATCGGACAGGAGGTCATCGTCGACTTCCTCGGCGGCGATCCCGATCTGCCGATCTGCACGGCACGGGTGCACAACCAGCTCAATCTGCCGCCGTGGCATCTGCCGGACCAATCCGCGCTGTCGGGCTTTCGCAGTCGTGAGCTGACCCAGGGCGGTGGCAACAGCGCGGCCGGGCGAAGTAACCACCTCGTGATGGACGACACTGCCGGCCAGATCCAGGCCCAGCTCAAGAGCGACCACCAGCATTCCAGCCTCAGCCTGGGCCGCATCACCCGCATCGAGGACAACAAGGGCCGCAAGGACCCGCGCGGCGAGGGCCTGGAGCTGCGCACCGATGGCCCCGCAGCCGTTCGCGCGGGCGGCGGCATGCTGATCACCACCGAGTCCCGGACCGCTGCCAAGGCGCACATCAAGGACATGGGCGAGACCGTCGAGCGGCTGGCACAGGCCCACGACCTGCACCAGAGCGGCGCCGACATCGCCCAGAAGAACAAGGGCCAACAGGCGGGGGACCAGGACGACGTCGCCGACGCCCTGCGCGCGCACAACGAGGCCATCCGTGGCAGCGGACCGGGCAACCCCGCCATGGGCGAGTTTCCTGAACTGGCCGAGCCGCACCTGCTGCTGGCGTCGCCAGCAGGCATTCATGCCACCAGCCAGCATGGCACGCACCTGGCCAGCGCCGAGCACACGGCCATCACCAGCGGCAAGCACACCAGCGTGGTGAGCGGCGACAGCCTGCTGGCCGTGGCGCTGCAGGCCATTAAGCTCCTGGCAGCGCAGAAGGGCATCCAGGTGGTGGCCGCCCAGGCGGACATCGAGATCCAGGCGCTGATGGCCTGCCTGCACATGGCGGCCAAGGACGAGATCACGATCAAGGCCGACCGGGTCAACATTGAGGCCAAGACCCAGCTCAACATCAAGGGCGGCGGCAGCTACGCGCAGTACAAGAGCGGCCTGATCGACAGCGGCACCAGCGGCGCGGACGTGCGCCATGCCGCCAGCCATTCGATGGTGGGCCCCAGCCAGCAGGGCAATCCGTCGCTGCCCGAAGGCAACAAGCCCGGCAAGGGCCAGTTGGAACTCACCCACCAGTACGCCCAGGGCCGGGGCTTGCGGGGGGCGAGCTATGAGGTCGTCGACGTGCTGGGCCAGGTCCGCAAGGGCACGCTGGACGGCAATGGCTTCGCGGCCGTCTCCGGGCTGGCGCCGGGTGGCACACGGGTGAGCTTCGGCAAGGACCCGAGCGACACCTGGGCGGCAGGCAGCTACTTCGGCAAGCCCACATGGCCCGAACTGCTGGAAGCGCAGGCCAAGGCACTTGGCACCCAGCCCGAGCCGGCCGCCAGCGATTTGGCAAGCGGACTCCTGAAGCAGGCCGCGGCAATTCCCGCCGGTCGGGCGCTGTCGTCCACGCCTGGCGGCAAGCCGGCCGCAGCGCCTTCGGGCACGGCCGGCAGGTTCATCGCAAGCCCCACATCCCGAAGCGCCGCCACGCAAGCCGGCGCCCTCGCCGCGGGCGTCTTCGGCCCCGACATCGGGGCCGCCTCTGCCGGTGTACTAACGGCCATGACCGCCGGCACCCCGGCCTTGGCCATGTTGCCGCCTGGCCTCTCGCGGGCCCCAGCCGTCCACTGACACGCAAAGCTGCGCTGGCGCCCGGAGAAGGCGCCCGTGCACCTCGTCTCGTTCCAACAAAAGAAGCGGGCCACGACGCCCAAGGGAGTTTCCGAGTCATGACGCCTCAAGAGATCGAGCGCAAGGCGGCCGAGCGCGTGAGCGCCGTCGTGCCGCTGGGCCAAGTGGCCATGGAGGACGTGGGCCGGGGCGCGCAGGTGGTCGACCAGTGGCTGCGTGACATCAGCGGCGGCTATGTCACGCTGGAAGTGCTCAAGAACGTCGCCGGCTCGTTGCCGATCATCGGCAACATCATGGCGGTGATCGACGTGCTGTGCGACATCGTGCACCTCGTGCGCGACAAGACGGCCGACGAGATCGAGACCTTCTTCAACTGGGTCAGCCTGGGTATCAACCTCATCGGCATCATTCCGCTGCCGCCATCGATGGCCGCGGCCCGCATGAGCCTGCGGCCCACGCTGCACCTGGTGCGCCAGGAGCTCAAGCATGCGGCCAGCGGCCTGGGCGATGCCATCGTCAGCCTGCTCATCGACCACCTCAACGCGCGCATCGCTGGCGAAATCGACGGCTACATCGACCAGGCCATCGCCAAGCTGTCGGGCATGCTAGACGAGTGCGCGCACAAGGGCGAGGCGCTGATCCAGGGCTGGAGCAACGGGCTGCGGCGCATCGCCGCCGGCGAAGTGTTCAAGACCGTGCCGGCCGAGAAGCCCAGGCACGACCCCACGTCGAAGTACCTCAACGTCTTTGCGGCCGCCTGGGGTGCGCTCAAGGCCGGCGCCAAGACAGCGGTCAACCGAAGCGTCGGCGCGGCCATGCATGCCAGCGGCGCCGACAGGCTGCTGCTGCGAAACGCAGATCTGCTCAGCGTGATCGGGCAGCAGGTCAAGGCCCGGATCAAGGCCCAGGCCAGTGCCCAGACGCAGAAGTCCATCGCCTGGCTGCTGGCACGGCTCAAGCAGGCTGTGGTGCGCTACCTGACCAAGCACAAGTCACGCAGCGCCCCCATGGTGAACGACAAGACCGTCGCCAAGAGCCACAAGAAGCGCGGCGACGGCGCTCTGGAGGTCACCGGCAACCAGGCGCCTGTCAAGCAGGACCCCAACTGCTGCAAGACCACTGGCGGCGGCCGAGCCCCGGCCGCGCAGGGCAGCACCCCCCACGCGCTGAGCTTCGCCACTGGCAGCGAGACCCTGGTGCACACCGACTTCGCCCTGCCCGGTCACATGCCCATCGTGTGGAGCCGCACCTACTACTCGCGCCTGGGTGCCTACGACCACCCGCAGGAATCCGCGAGCAAGACCACGTCCCCCGCCTACCTGGGCGCCCGCTGGACCACGCCGTACACCACCCGCATCGAGCAAGCCGCCGACGGCAGCCTGCGCTACCTGGCCGCCGACGGCCGCGAACACGCCTTCCCTGCCCTCGCCGGCCCCGGCGAAGTGCCCGGCAGCGCCATCGGCCAGAGCCACCACGACCCTATCGAGGACCTCACCCTCGCCCGCGGCAACGACGGCCTGCTCGTCCTGAGCCACGGTCGCGACTTCGTCGAGACCTTCGAACTCGCCCCCCAGTTCCTGCGCCACGGCCAGCCCCACACCCGCGGCCGCGCCGTGCACTACCGCCTCACAAGCCAGCGCACCCGCGAGGGCCACCTCACCGAACTGGCCTACCGCCACGCGGGCGGCCAGCTCTCTGACATCACCAGCGGCGACACCCACGTGTGCACCGCCATCGACGCCCAGGGCCGCATCCAGAGCCTGTGGCTGGTGCAGGACAGCCAGGCCGTGCGCCAGCTCGCGGCCTACACCTATGCCGATCAGACCGACGGCAGCAGCGACCTCGTGGCCGCCCAGGACGAAGACCAGCACAGCTGGACCTATGCCTACCTGCCTGCATCGGCACAAGCCGACGCACCCAGCACCCACCTGCTGCGCCACTACCGCGACCGCACCGGCCGCGGCATCCACCTGCACTGGATGCACGAAGACGGCTTCGCGCACGCCCTCACCCCCGCCAACAGCGCCCGCGCCAAGGCCTGGCGCGAACACGCCGACGACGGCAGCTTCGACACCACCATCGTGTGGAACCGCCACATCCGCCTGGCCACCGTCGTCGACGCCCTGGGCCAGGCGCGCGAGTACTACTTCGACATCCGCGGCTACGTCTACCGCGTCGTGCACCCCGAAGTGCAAGGCGCCGACGGCCTCGCCTACCGCCACCAGGAATGGTTCTTCCGCGACGCGCAGGCCAACATCACCCGCCACCTGCACGCCGACGGCAGCCGCGACGACTACGCCTACGACGCCCGCGGCAACCTCGTGCGCCACAGCCGCGCCGACGGCAGCACCGTGCACTTCGCCTACGACGCGCAGGACAACCTCACCGGCATCCGCGACGCCGAAGGCCACGCCTGGCAGCGCGCCTACGACGGCAGCCACCTCGTGGAAGAAACCGACCCGCTGGGCCACATCACCCGCTACGCATGGAACGAGCAGGGCCTGCCGGTGGAAATCACCGACGCCAAGGGCGGCAAGAAGACCCTCGCCTACGACAGCGCCGGCCAACTGATCCGCTACACCGACTGCTCGGGCAAGACCAGCACCTGGGCCTACGACGCGCGCGGGCGCCTGGTGCAGGCACGCAACGCCGCTGGTGAAACCACCCGCTACGTCTACGCGCGCGGCCAGCTCGCCCAGGTCGTGCTGCCCGACAACACGCGCGAGCACTACGAGCACGACGCCGAAGGCCGGCTGCTGCTGCACCGAGACGCCCTGCAGCGCGAGACGCGCTACGACTACGGCCCGGCCGGACTGATCGCCCAGCGCACCGACGCCGCCGGCCAGCGCCTGGGCTACAGCTGGGACCGCCTGGGCCGGCTGGTAGCCCTGCGCAACGAGAACGAGCGTGTCCACCGCTTCGGCTACGACCGCCTGGGTCGGCTCTTGGCCGAAGAGCACTTCGACAAAGCCGTCACCGAATACGGCTACGACAGCGCCAGCGGCATCCTGGCGTGGGTGCGCGAGGCCGATGCGCGCACCGAACTGGGCTTCGATCCCCTGGGCCGCCTCACCTGGCGGCGCGCCAGCCTGTGGGCCGTGCCGCGGGATCCACGCACCGGCCGCGCCCTGGACGGCCAGCCTTTGCAGCAGACGCCGGAGAGCGTGCGCGAAGCCCGCTACGCCTACGACGGCAACGGCCGGCTGGTGGACGCGCGCAATGCCGGCATCCACCTGCAGTGGTTCCACGACCCGGTGGGCAACGTGCAGGCCGAGCACCAGCACTACCGGCTGAACGCCCGCGGCGAGCCCCTGGCGCAGCCACGCACGGCCGTCTGGCGCCACCGCTACGACGAGCTGGGCCACAGAACCCACACCACCCGCCCGGACGGCCACAGCCTCAGCTGGCTCACCTACGGCAGCGGCCATGTGCACGGACTGATGCTCGACGAGCTGGAGGTGCTGCAGATCGAGCGCGACGACCTGCACCGGGAAACCAGCCGCACCCAGGCCAACCGCATCACCGAGCAGCGCCAGTACGACGCAGCCGGGCGCCTGAAGGCGCAACTGCTCGGGCGCGCCGAGCGCCTGGCTCAGCGTCCGGGCAGCCTGCAGCGGCTGCCGCTGGCCAGCGAAGACCGCGCGGCCAGCCCACTGAACCTGCAGCGCCGCTACACCTACGACGCCGCCGGCCAGCTCATTGGCATCGCCGACAGCCTGCGCGGCAGCCTCAGCTACCGCTACGACCCCGTGGGCCGCCTGCTGCAGGCCCACAGCCGCCTGGGCCAGGAAATATTTGCCTTCGATCCGGCCAGCAACATGCTGGACCTGCCACCCCAGCCCGAGGACGAGGGCCTGCGCCTGAGCACCACCCCGAGCTCGGGCGCGGGCCTGGACCCCGAAGCCGCTGCCCGACGCCTGCCGCCCATCCTGGACAACCTCCTGAAGGACTACGCCGGCACGCACTACGACTGGGATGCACGCGGCAACCTGATCCGCCGACGCCACAACGGCGAGCTCACCCAGTTCAACTGGAACGCCGCCAACGAACTCGAAGAGGTGATCCGCAACGGCAGCGTGCGCACGCGCTACTGGTACGACCCTTTGGGCCGACGCATCGGCAAGTTCAGCGAGCCCATCGTGCACGTGCCGCCGGACGCCGGTAGCCGCTACGGGGCCAGCGAATATGCGCGGCGGGCCAAGGAGGAAGGTCTGGGCGGCGTGGTCTACGGCTGGGATGGTGACCAGCTCGCCTGGGAGACGGACTACGTGCGCCAGCAGACCCTGCACTACGTGCACGAGCCCAATAGCTTCGTGCCGCTGCTGCAGGCCACCACCCGGGTGGAGATGCTTGCGTGCATGCTGCAACGGCCAAAGGACGTGGCACGCGAGTACGAGGGCGCCGACGGCTACGACATGGACCGGGATCCGCTGTACAACGGCAGTTGGCATCCGGGGCTGGACGACAAAGGCGAACTATTGGCGCCGCTGACGCGGCTGCACTTCTACCAGTGCGACCACCTGGGCACGCCCCAGGCCCTGACCGATGAGCAGGGCGAGATCGCCTGGGAGGCAAACTACCGGGCCTGGGGCCAGGCCCGCATCACGATCCAGGAGGCCGCGCGCAAGGCGGGGCTGCACAACCCGATCCGATTCCAGGGGCAGTACTTTGACGAAGAGTCGGGGCTGCACTACAACCGCCATCGGTACTATGACCCGCACTCCGGAAGGTTCGTAAGCAAGGATCCGATTGGGCTGTTGGGTGGGTTGAACCTGCATCAGTACGCGCCGAACACCCTGGAGTGGATCGACCCGCTTGGCCTCGCTGGCAATCGAGCCAATCGCAGGGCCGGACAAATCCTGCAAGATCAGCAGGCCGCTTCAGGTGGTCATGCGTATTCGCGGCATGGTGCGCATACGACCATGCCGCAACAGGAGCACCGGGCGACCACCGGCATCCCGCCTGACAATCCGTGCCCGAGAAGACCAAGACCAATCAACTCGACTCGGTTCCTGAGCAACGTCGATCAGTTGGACGCTATTCAGCGGGCGACGCAGGCAATGGACAGAAACGGCACCAACGCGGAGACCATCGATATGGGACGGGCTATTGGCGAGGGGTACAGAGCTGGCGGTGGATGCCCTGTCACGACGACAAAAGCGAGAGTGGTCAGAGGCCCAAACGGGATCGCTACCGCATATCCAATACTTCCGCCTTGACTATGAAGCAAATATTCCCGGACTACATCCGAGCGCTGTACTACTACGTGGAGGTCATGAGCGATGACGAAATCGCTGACTTCTACATTAACGATGCACGCTGTCGAGAGGCGCTTTTTGGTGCGATGAGAACGGACTTCGACCACTTTGGCCAGGTAAGCAAGCAGAGGGTTCTGGATTTCATCGAATTTGTCTTGTCATCGGGCGACATCCAGAAATACTGGGGGTATGTAGTGCCACAAGAAGTGGCGTTGGACGAAGTCGAGGACAAGGTTGGTTATCTGCGTGCGCTATACGAGAAGCTAGCGGAACACGAGCCGCCGCAACGGGACTTCGGCCTTGACGTAGAACTTGTCGACGCGATCGGCCCTCACGGCATCAATGTGAGGCAATAGAGGTCTGGACCTGCCATCCCAGTCCGAGGACGAGGGCCTCAAACTCAGCACCACCCCGGGCTCGGGCGCGGGCCTGGACCCCAAAGCCGCCGCCCGACGCCTGTCGCCCATCCTGGACAACCGCCTGAAGGACTACGCCCGCACCCACTACGACTGGGATGCATGCGGCAACCTCATTCGCCGCCGTCCCAACGGCGAACTCACCCAGTTCGGCTGGAACACGGCCACCGAGCTGGAACAAGAGATCAGAAATGGCCGCGTGCGCACGCGCTACTGGTACGACCGGCTGGGCGGGCACATCGGCAAGCTCAATGCCCCGTCAGTGCTGTTGAACGTCGCCAGTTGCTGTGACGCCTGCAATACGCTTGGCGAACCACCCTTGGCCGAGCTGCCTAAAGCGCAGCATCCAGGCCCGTTTGATTGAAGAACCTCTGGTTCTCCGAGACTCATGCAAGGCGTGGCTGGCGGCCACGCCCAGCTCATCGCCCAAGCCGCTTCTGATCCGCCATCGCCTTCGCGATCCCCCGCAGGATGTGGATCTCCTCCACCGTCGGCTGTGCGCGGTTGAACATCTGTGCCAGGCGCGGCATCAGCTTCTTGGGTGCCGCGGGGTCGAGGAAGCCGATGTCGACAAGCGAACGCTCCCAATGCGCCAGCATGCCGGCAACCGCCTGCGCGTCCGCCGGGGGCGTCACCGGGGCGGCCGAGCGCACGTCGAAGCCGCCCAGGGCCTGCCGCCATTCGTAGGCGACCAGTTGCACCGCCGCGGCCAGGTTGAGGGAACCGAAGTCCGGCGCGGTGGGAATCGACAGCGCCACATGGCAGCGGTAGACGTCCTCGTTGCGCATGCCGAAGCGCTCCGAGCCGAAGAGCAGGCCCACATGCTGTTCGCTTCCCTGCATCAGCTGGGCGAAGTGTTCGCGCGGCGCCCGCGTAGGCGGGCCAAAGTCGCGCGACACCATCGCCGTCGCGCACAGGTGGGTCAGGCCGTCCAGGGCTTCGTCCAGCGTGGCCACGATGCGGGCCTTCTCCAGCACGTCGAGGGCGCCGCTGGCGCGCTGGATGGTTTCTTCGCGGCGCAGCACGTTGTCCCACCGCGGCGCCACCAGCACCAGGTCGTCGAAGCCCATGGTGCGCATGGCGCGCGCCGTGGCACCGACGTTGCCGGCATGGCTGGTGTGGATCAGGATGAATCGGGTGCGCATCGAGGGCATTCGCGAAGGGCGGAAAAGCCCGTCATTCTCGCGCCGGCCCCGCGCCCATCCGGTCACGGCGAGCCAGCATGGGAAAGAGCCGGAACCACGCCAGCGTGACCAGCAGCGTGCCCACACCCCCCGCCACGACCGAGCCCACCGGTCCCAACAGCGCGGCGGTGGCGCCGGATTCGAACTCGCCAAGCTGGTTGCTCGCGCCGATGAAGATGGAATTGACGGCACTCACCCGACCGCGCATGCCATCGGGCGTTTCCAGCTGCACCAGGGTCTGGCGGATCACGACATTGACCATGTCCGCGGCGCCCGAGATCGCCAGCACCGTCAGCGACAGCCAGAAGCTGCGCGACAGACCGAACACCACCATGCACAGTCCGAACACCCCGACCGCCAGCAGCAGCGTGCGGCCCACATGCCGGTCCACCGGCCGCCGGGTGAGCCAGATGGACGCGGCCAGCGCACCCACCGCCGGCGCCCCCCGCAGCAGGCCCAGCCCCCAGGCGCCAACATGCAGGATGTCCTTCGCGAAGATCGGCAGCAGCGCCACCGCTCCCCCCAGCAGGACGGCGAAGAGGTCGAGCGACACCGCACCCAGCACCGGCTTTCGCTGCCAGATGAAGCGCACGCCAGCCAGCAGCACCTCGGTCGTGACCGGCTCGCGCGGGCGCGCCGCGTGGGCGTAGCGCAGGGTTGCGGCCAGCAGGACGGCCACGATGAAGAAGCCGATGCAGGTGGCATACACCGCGCCCATCCCTGCCACGAAGAGCAGCCCGCCCAGCGCGGGCCCACCGATGATGGCCGACTGCTGCCCTGCCGAGCTGAAGGCCATGGCACGGGGCAGCATGAGCGGCGGCACCAGCAGCGGCGTCAGCGCCTGCTGCGCCGGCATCTGGAACGCCCGCACGGCGCCCAGCACCAGCGACACACCCAGCAGCAGATTGCGCGAATCTCCGCCCCCCAGGTGCGTGAGCAGCAGCGACAGGGCCACCAGCGCCTGCACGCCCAGACACGTGGCCAGGATGCGGCCGCGGTGCAGCCGGTCCACCACATGGCCGGCGTACAGCGCCAGCAGCAGCGCTGGCGCGAACTGGTACAGGCCGACCAGGCCCAGGTCCCAGGCACTGCCGGTCAGGTCGTACATGTGCCAGCCGATGGCCACCATCAGCATCTGCTGCGCCGCGGTGCCCAGCAGGCGGGCGAGCCACAGCTGCATGAAGGGTCGGACGCGGGTCAGGTCGGAGAAGCGGGCCGGTTCGGCGGCAGAAGCAGGATCGGAATCGGGCGCGACGGCGATGTCGGCTGGTGCGGGAGGCATTCGGTCGAGCATAGCCCAGGGTCCCCGCTCTTCGCTGACCAGGGTGCTGCGTGGGTCAGCCCGGCCGGGATGCGAGTCGACGCTCATGCCGCCCTGACCACGCAGGCGTGCCCTGCCCGCCTAGACTCCCGCCCCGTGAGCCCCGACCCCACTGCGCTGCGCGCCCTCCACGAAGACGAACACCTCCTGGTGCTGGACAAGCCCGCCGGCCTGTTGAGCGTGCCGGGCCGCGGCGACGACAAACAGGACTGCCTGTCGGCGCGCGCCCAGCAGCGTTGGCCCGACGCGCTGGTGGTGCACCGCCTGGACATGGCCACCAGCGGCCTGATCCTGATGGCACGTAGTCCCACCGTCCAACGCACGCTCGGCGACGCCTTTGCGGCGCGCCAGGTGTGGAAGCGCTACGAGGCCATCGTCGACGGCGCGCTGGACGGCACGCACTGGCAGACCATCGACCTGCCGCTCATGCCCGACTGGCCCAACCGCCCCTTGCAGAAAGTCGATGCCGCCGGCAAGCCCAGCCTCACCCGCTGGCGCACGCTGCGATCAATTCCACACGCCAGGGCGACGCATGTGCTGCTCGAACCGCAGACCGGCCGCTCGCACCAGTTGCGGGTGCACATGGCCGCGCTGGGGCATGCGATCCTGGGCGATGCGCTCTATGGCGATGAACGTGTGGCGGCGGCTGCGCCACGTCTGTTGCTGCATGCCACGGTGCTGCAGCTGCGCCATCCGGTGACCGGCGCAGCCCTGCGCATCGAAAGCCCGGCGCCCTTCGCGCCAGCACAGGACGAGGTCGGGACGGAGGTCCTCAGACCTCCAGTTCCTTGACCACCAGCACCGGCATCGGCGCCTCCTGCAGAACGCGCTGCGTGACGCTGCCCAGCAGCAGCTTCTCGATGCCCGTACGGCCGTGCGAGCCCATCACGATCAGGTCGCAGCCCAATGCCTTGGCCGTATCGACGATGCCTTCGTGGACCACATGGCCGTCGATCACGCGCTGGTCGCTGTGCAGGCCTTCGGCGGCCAGGGCGGCCACGCCACGCGCCAGGGCGGTGTTGGCGCTGGCCGTGGCCGCGGCCAGGTATTCGTTCTGACCCAGGGCGTAGTCGGCGCCCACGCCGATGAAGGGATAGTTGTCGATGACGTGGATCAGCGTGATGCGGCTGCCGAAGGCCAGGGCCAGGCCGCTCGCCTTGCTCACCGCCAGCATCGACGTCTCGGAGCCGTCGATGGGAACCAGGATGTGGTTGAACATGAAGGTGTCCTCTCGCTGTGGGTTGGTCCTGCCGGTCGGTGGGACCGCCGGCGCCTTGGTGCACTGTAACCCGCGCCCCTGACCGGACCATGTAGGACGCCGGGGCAGTGGCCGGTGGCAGGCCATGAGCCTGCGCTGGATCAATCGCCCTGGAAGCCGCCGGCCCGGCAGGTGATGACCAGCGTGTCGCGCCAGCCCTGCGTGGCGGGAGCGATCGGCTGGATGGGCGTGGATTCGTGGATGACGCGCTGGTCGTCCAACAGCATCAGTGTCCAGGGCTCGGTCAGCGTGAAGCGCTCGCCGCGGCGGCCACCAGCCTCGAAGACGCGGGTTTCGCCGCCCTTGATGCCATGCCGCCCCACCAGCGCCACGGCCACCAGATCGACGCCGTCACGGTGGGCGCCCTCGGGCGTGGGCCGGCCGATGCCGCCTTCGGTGTCGATGCGGAACTGGTGCGCCTCGATGTACCAGCGCTGGTCGCCGCGCAGCGCTGCCGCGGCCTCGGCCGTCTTGAGCAGCAGTCGACGCCATGCCGGCCGCGCCACGGTGTCGGGCTCCATCGGCGCGAACCAGCGTTGCATGCCGCCATGCAGTGCGTTGTATTCGACCGGCTGCCAATGCGCTCGGTGCGGCGCCTGCACCAGCGCGCCGCCTTCGGTGGTGAAGCAGGCATGGCGGCGGCGGCGATACCGGCCACCATCCTTCAGGTATTCGTCGGGCGGCAGCTGGTCCCAGTCGGCCTGCAGGGCTTCCAGGTCGACCAGTGGCAGATCGAGCCATTCGGCCACGCCGCGCGGATTCAGGACGGCATAGCCTTCCTGGCGCAGGGTGGCGGCGAGTTCGTCGGGCGGTGTGTACGGGGGAGAGAACGCGCTGTTCAAGGCTCGACCTTCACGCCCTTCCAGAAGGCGACCCGGTCTTTCACCATCTCGGCTTCGGGCTTGGGGTCCGGGTAGTACCAGACGGCCTCGGGGTTCAGTTCGCCGTTGACCAGCAGCGAGTAGTAGCTGGCCGTGCCCTTCCAGGGACACACGGTGTGGTTGTTGCTGAAGGTCACGTACTCGCGCCGCAGCGAATCGGCGGGAAAGTAGTGGTTGCCTTCGACGAGCACGGTGTCGTCGCTTTCGGCGATGGTCACGCCGTTCCAGGTAGCTTTCATGTCGGCAGAAGGTTCATCGCGCCGTCGCCGGGCGCGGGCTGCGATTGTCGCTGCCGGCGCGCTTCGGTGGCGACTCCTGCCGAAGCCCAGGCCACCGGCGGCGGCCAGAACGGAAAAGGGGCGCCGGCGCACTCGGCCGACGCCCCGGGATTCAGGCCGTCTTCATTGCATGGCGGGCAACCAGTGCACGCTGAACAGGCGCTGCGGATCGGTCCACACGGGACCGATGCCGAAGCCCGCACGCGCCGCCATCGCACGCAGGCCGTCGATGGTGAACTTGTGCGAATACTCGGTGTGCAGCGTCTCGCCTTCCTCGAAGATATGGCGCTGCCCTTCCAGGGTGACCGCCTGCTCCCGGCGGCTCACCAGATGCATCTCGATCCGGCGCTTGGGCGCGTTGTAGAACGCCGCGTGCGAAAAGGCACCCAGATCGAAGTCGGCGCCCAACTCGGCATTGGCACGCGCCAGCAGGTTGAGGTTGAAGGCCGCCGTCACACCTTGTGCGTCGTTGTAGGCCGAATGCAGGAGTTGCGGATCCTTCACCAGGTCCACGCCCAGCAGCAGGCCGCCGCCGCGCAACAGGCGCGCCGCCTGGCGCAGGAATGCGAGCGCCTCATCCGGCTCGAAGTTGCCCAGCGTGGAACCCGGAAAGAAGCCGACGCGCCGACCTGCGCCTGACAGACGTTCGGGCAATTCGAAGGGCCGCGTGTAGTCGGCCACCACGGGCGTCACCTCCAGGCCGGGATAGTCGGCGCGCAACTGGCGCGCCGCACCCTGCAGGTGCTCGCCCGAGATGTCGATGGGCAGGAAGCGCCGGGGCGATTCCAACGCATCCAGCAGCAGCCGGATCTTGACCAACGAACCGGCGCCGAACTCGACGATCTCGGCGCCGGGACCAATCTGCTGGGCGATCTCTGCCGCGCGGTTCTGCAGGATCGACAGCTCGGTGCGTGTGGGGTAGTACTCCGGCAACTCGCAGATGCGGTCGAAGAGCCGGGATCCTTCAGCGTCGTAGAACCATTTGGGCGAGATGCGCCGCGGCCGCTGTGCGAGCGCAGCCGCCAGATCATCCGCAAAGGCGCGACGTCCTTCATCGGCCGCACGGGGCTGGATGGCGAGGGAGACGACAGGTGGAGACATCACAGATCCTTGGCGAGGCGCAGCCCGCTGAATTGCCAGCGGGCCGCTGGCGGAAAGAAGTTGCGGTACGTGGGCCGTGCATGACCCGCCGGCGTGGCCACGCTGCCGCCGCGCAGCACCAACTGGCCCACCATGAACTTGCCGTTGTATTCGGCGGCCACACCGGGCAGTGGCTTGAAGCCCGGGTAGGGGTCATAGGACGAGCGCGTCCATTGCCAGACTGCGCCTTCGGCCTGCGTGAACCCCGGCAGGGTGGTCGCCGCGACTTCCCATTCGGCTTCCGTGGGCAGGCGGGCGCCAGCCCACTCGGCATAGGCGGCCGCCTCGTAGAAGCTGAGCTGTGCCACGGGGGCCGCGGGGTCCATGGGCCGCACGCCTTCCAGGCCGAAGACATGCCAGCCCGCCGTGCCGTGGTGACCCGACAGCGCCAGGCGCGGATCATCCGGGGGCAGCCAGTAGGCTGGATGCTGCCAGCCCTGCGACTGCACCGCGGCCCAGCCGTCGGACAGCCACCAGCGGGCCTGCGCGTAGCCGCCCTCGGCGATGAACTGCGCATACTCGCCGCAGGTCACCAGCCGGTCGGCCATGGCAAAGGGTTGAAGCAGTACGGCATGCCGCGGCCCCTCGTTGTCGAAGGCGAAGCCCGCACCCTCGTGCCCGATCGCCGCGAGTCCACCGGCGTGCGAGAGCCAGTTCAGAGCCGGCATGCCTGCTGCGAGTCGCAGCGAGGGTGCGGACGGCGAACGGTAGGCAGGAAGCAGCGGATTGCACGAGAAGGCATGCAGGATGTCGGTGAGCAGCAATTCCTGATGCTGCTGTTCGTGGTTCAGCCCCAGGGTGAGCACGGGCTCGATGCGTGCGAGCGTCTCCTCGTCGGCCGACGCGAGCAGGGCTTCAACCGCGGCATCCACATGCGCGCGGTAGGCCATCACCTCCTCCAGCGAAGGCCGCGTGAGCAGCCCACGATGAGGACGCGGATGCCGCGGCCCCAGTGCCTCGTAATAAGAATTGAACAGATAGTGGAACCGGCGATCCAGGGCTTGGTAGCCAGGCGCATGGTGATCGAGCAGCACGGCCTCGAAGAACCAGGTGGTATGTGCAAGATGCCACTTGGTGGGGCTCGCATCGGGCATCGACTGGATGCACTGGTCTTCGGCGGAAAGCGGCCCTGCGAGGGCCCGGCTGTGGGCCCGCACGCTCCGGAAGGCCTGCAGCAGGTCGGGCCCTTCGAACGCGGCGTTCGGGTGGTGTGAGGTCATGAGTCTCCGTACAAGTGCCCGCTTCCGGAAGCAGGCAGGCCTTGGGGATCGATGTTTGTAGCCGGCCACATGGCCGCCAGGCGTAGGACGACAGCGCGCAGGTCGCCATGCCCGGTCGGCGTGCCGGCCCCCTTCCATAATGAACCGATGTCCTCCCTCTCAAGCGCCCCCGCCCTTCCTCGCGTGGTGATCATCGGCTGCGGCTTCGGTGGCCTGGAGGCCGCGCGGACCTTGCGCGGCGAGCCAGTGGACATCGTGGTCATCGAGAAGACCAACCACCACCTCTTCCAGCCCCTGCTCTACCAGGTGGCAACGGCCGGACTTGCGGCGCCCTCGATCGCGGCGCCCACGCGATGGCTGTTCCGCGGGCAGCCGAACGTCACGACGATGCTGGGCGAGGTCTGCGGGATCGACCCCGCCGCCAGATGCGTTCGACTCGACAACGATCACGTCGTGCACTACGACCATCTCATCGTGGCAGCGGGCGCGACGCACAGCTACTTCGGCCATGACGACTGGGCGGCCCAGGCGCCGGGACTCAAGACCCTGGCGGATGCCTTCGAGATCCGGCGGCGCGTGCTGACCGCCTTCGAACGGGCCGAGCTTGAAGAAGACCCACAGCGCCGCCGCGCCCTTCTCACCTTCGTGGTCATCGGGGGTGGCCCGACCGGGGTGGAAATGGCCGGCACCCTGGCCGAGATCGCCCGGCACACGCTGGCGGGCGAGTTCCGCCGCATCGTGCCGTCGACGGCCGAGGTGCTGCTGATCGAAGGGAGCAACCGCGTGCTGCAGGCCATGCCCGAAGACCTCAGCGAACGGGCGCGCCAGCAACTCGAGAGGCTGGGAGTGAGGGTGCGACTCGATGCCCTCGTCACCCGGATCGACGCCCAGGGACTCGACGTGCGCGAGGGTGGTGCCAGCGGCGCCGCGACGCGCATCGACAGCGGCTGCGTGATCTGGGCCGCGGGCGTTGCCGCTTCGCCCCTGGGCCGTCTGCTCGCGCAGGCCACCCACGTCGAATGCGATCGCGCCGGCCGTGTCCGGGTGCAACCCGACCTCAGCCTGCCCGACCATCCAGAGATCAGCGTGGTGGGCGACCTCGCGGCGGCCTTGAGTCATGTTCCCGGCCAGGAACCCCGACCGGTACCGGGTGTCTCACCGGCGGCCAAGCAGATGGGCCGCCATGCCGCCCGCAACGTCCTGGCGCGGATCGCTGGCGGCGCCACCCACCCCTTTCGCTACAAGGACTGGGGCAACCTGGCAACCATTGGCCGGAATGCTGCCGTGGCCGACGTGCCGACCCCGTTCGGCCCTCTTCGTTTCTCAGGCTATCCGGCGTGGCTCTTCTGGCTTTTCGTGCACGTCTACTTCCTGATCGGCTTTCGCAACCGGCTGATCGTTCTGATGGACTGGGCCAGCGCCTACTGGACGTTCCGCCGACATGCGCGGGTCGTGCCCGAGGTGCGGGAGAGCGAGCGCTGAAGGCTTCGACGCTGTGCTCAGATAAGCGGCAATCCAAGGAAACCCACCAAGACAATGGGGTTTGGAACCGCCGCCACCACCTTATCCCCAACGTTTTCCACAGAAAAACTGGATAGGCGGCATCATCATTTTTTCCGGCAGCCGATGCCTGTGAGGGCGCGTCGGGGGGGGTCAATCCTCCCGCAACTTCTGCTGCCTGCAGATGTTGGAGCCGGTGGTCGTCAGCTGCAGCGAGCCGCCCATCCATTCGAGCCACGACAATGCGACCAACTCGTCGATCATTGCTTCGTCGATCTCGCCGGCACGTCGGCGTTGCAGAAGGTTGGCCACCCGCGGAAGCTCGATGCGCAACGCATCCTGCCGAGGTTTAGAAAGCGAGGCAGTGTTCATTCGTGCCCTTCCAAGCGTCGATAACACAGCGTAACACCCGGGCCGCGCGCCATCAGGAATTTTTAAGCAGAGTTGCGCGCAAACCGCTATACTCCAACGATTGGCCGGGGCGTACTCGCCGCCCCCGCCCTTGATTGGCACCGCGCAGCCTCCCGAGCTGCCCAGGCTTCGGCCCCGACAAATGGCCGGACGCCCATCTTCTTCGGCGAGTTCATCGCCCGTCCGCATCACCCTTTCTTGCGGGCTGGATCTTCCCCCTTCAGGGTTTCACTTTTCTGCGCATGGCGGCCCTTGGCTCGCCACCCAGCGCAGGTCCGCGCCGAGACGCGGATCACGGATTTCGATTTCATGCAGAACACTCCCGCCCAATCGCTGGGCCGCTACCTCATCACACCGCTGACGCGGCTGACTGACTCCGGCCAGTACGCCGCGTCCGTCTCCATCCGCCGCGGCATGCACGACCGGATCTTCCGGCTCATTCCGCGATTCGACAGCGCCGCCAATGCCGAGCGCTATGCCCTCGCCCAGGGCCAGCACTTCGTGCTGAACAACCAGCTGGCCTGACAGGCCGCCTCATCACTGACAAGGAGCTTCGTGGCCAAGGAAGAACTGATCGAAATGCAAGGCAAGGTGGAAGAAGTCCTGCCGGACTCCCGCTTTCGCGTCACGCTCGACAACGGGCACACCCTCATCTGCTACACGGGCGGAAAGATGCGCAAGCACCGCATCCGCGTGCTGGCCGGCGACAAGGTCTCGATCGAGATGTCGCCCTACGACCTGAACAAGGGTCGCCTCACCTTCCGCCATCTCGAGCAACGCTCGGGTGGAGCCTCTGCCGCGCCGCGCAAGCGTCCGCCGCAGCGCTGATCGCTTCCCTTCAACCTTCACCCCCCCTTGCCGCATCGAACTTCAAACGCGGCAGAACGAAAGAACCCTATGGAAAACAGACTCTACGTTGGCAATCTGGCCTACAGCACCCGTGACGAAAGCCTGCAGCGTCACTTCTCCGAATTCGGCCACGTCAACTCGGCCAAGGTCATGATCGACCGCGACAGCGACCGCTCCAAGGGCTTCGGCTTCGTGGAAATGGGCTCTGCCGAAGAAGCCCAGGCCGCTATCAACGGCCTGAATGGCCAGAGCATCGACGGCCGCGCCGTGACCGTGAACGTGGCCCGCCCGATGACGCCCCGCACCGGCGGTGGCGGCGGCGGCGGCGACCGTCGTGGCAACGGCGGCGGCTACGGCGGCGGCGGCGGTGGCTATCGCAATTCGTACTGAAATCTGACCATTGCGCCGCTGGCACACCACGCCGGCAGGTGCATGGACTGAATGAAAACGGCCCGCTTCATGCGGGCCGTTTTTTTTTTGCGCCCCCGCGGCCGCCCGAGGCGTCCGGGTGGAGCGGCGGGCGATCTACTTCGTCCCGTCCTCCGCTTCCTGCAGCAGGCGCCACATGACCTTGCCGCTCCCGCTCTTGGGCAGCGCATCGAGAAACTGCACCTGCCGCGGCACCTTGTAGGCGGCCATGTTCTCCCGGCACCAGCCGATGATGTCCTCGGCCGTGGTGTTCTTGTGCGTGGGCCGCAGCACCACCATGGCCTTGACCGACTCGCCGCGGTAGGTATCGCGCGTCGCGATCACGCAGGCCTCCTGGATGGCGGGGTGACGGAACATCAGCAGCTCGACCTCCGCCGGCCAGACCTTGAAGCCGCTTGCATTGATCATGCGCTTAAGGCGGTCGGTGATGAAGAAGTAGCCCTCCTCGTCCATGCGGCCCATGTCGCCCGAGCGGAAGAAGCGCTTGCCCTCGAACTCGATGAAGGCCGCCGCCGTGGCGTCGGGCCGCTTCCAGTAGCCCTCGAACACCTGGGGGCCGTGGATGATGATCTCGCCCGCCTCACCCGGCTGCAATTCCTGCAGCGTGTCAGGATCGACGACCCGGGCGTCCACACCCATGAAGGGCATGCCCAGGCATTGTTGCTTGGGATGGTCAGGCGGATTGCTGTGGGAGGGTGCCGCGGTCTCGGTGAGGCCGTAGCCCTCCTGGTAGGCGAGGCCGAACTCCTCGAGCAGCCGCTGCGCCACCGCCTGCGGCATGGCCGCACCGCCGCCGCCGATGTAGATGAGGCTGGACAGGTCGTAGTTCTTGAAATGCGGGCTCGCCAGCAGATCGATCACCATCGTGGGGATGTTGGTCCAGCTGGTGACCTTGCGGGTGGAGATCAGGTGGCCCGCCACGTCGCGATCCCAGCGCGGCATGATGACCAGCGCCGCCGCGGCGAGGATGGCCGTGTGCATCATGCTGACGATGCCGGTGATGTGGAACATGGGCACCACGGCCAGCACGACGGTGTCGGCATGGGCGCAGCCCCACATCTGGCCCGAGACGGCGTTGTGCATCAGGCTGCGGTGCAGGTGGATGCAGCCCTTGGGCAGGCCGGTGGTGCCGCTCGTGTAGGGCAGCAGGGCCATGTCATCGGCGCCGACCTCGTGCGCCGGTGCCGGCGCATTGCGGGCCATCAGTTCGGTCCAGGCGTGCACCTCCCCGCCTTCGAGCCGTGGCATCTCATGCCGTGTGAGCAGCCAGTTCTTCCAGGCGGGCGCCATCGAAGGACCGTCCGCCGCAGCGGGATCGAAGGCATCGGTGAACTGGGTGACGACCAGGTGGGCGAGTCGCTCGCCTTCGGGCAGCGCATTGCTGGCCTTGGCCATCTCCGGCGCCAGGTCGCCGGTGGTGATGGCGATCTTCGCGTCCGGGTCGCTGATGTAGTGCTTGAGCTCCTCGGCCCGGTTCATCGGGTTGACGGGCACCACCACGGCGTTCGCGCGCAGGATGGCGAAGTGCGCCACGACCAGCTGCGGCGTGTTCTGCATGTCCAGCACCACGCGGTCGCCGCGGCGCACGCCCAGCGCGTACAACGCGCCGGCCAGCGTCTCGACCTGCGCCGCCAGCTCGCGGTAGGAGGTGACGTGGTCGAAGTACACCAGCGCCGCCTTGTCGGGATAGCGCTGCGCGCTGGTTGCCAGGTTGTGCCACAGCGAGGTGGCGGGCGGCGTGATGTCGTGCGGCAGGCGTTTGGGCCAGAAGCGATAGTGCGGGCGGTCGGCAGGCATGGGTGGAGGAATGCGAGGTCGCGACAAAAGCCGCAGCCTACGCCCCGCCCCCCGGCGGCCGACACCGGGAAAGCCCCTTTGGCGTCACATAGGCGACGAGTCGGCGCCCTCGCCTGCCCATCCGCCGGCCGCACCGAACAGGCACACGCCGCCCGCGCCACGCGCCTTGGCCAGGTACATGGCGCTGTCGGCCCGGCGGATCAGCTCGTCCGGATCGTCGCCCACGCCAGTGGACAGCGCGATGCCCACGGATGCCTTCACCGACAGCCGCTGCGTGTCCACCTCCATCGGCTCGCCCAGCGCCTGCAGCATGCGCTCGGCCAGGGCGCGGGCCGGCGCGGGCTCGTTGGTGCCGTACTGCAGCAGGGCGAATTCGTCGCCACCGATGCGCGCGAGAACGTCGCCCGGGCCGATCACCTCGCGCATGCGCCGGGCAGCGGTGGTCAGCACCTTGTCGCCGGCCGCATGGCCGTAGCGGTCGTTGATGGGCTTGAAGTTGTCGATGTCGATGTAGTGCACCGCGAAACCTTCGCCGCCATGGCTGCCGGCCAGTGCTGCGCCCGCCATGTGCTCCAGGAAGACCTCGCGATTGACGAGCGAGGTCAGCCCATCGTGGCGCGCCAGGTAGCGGATGCGCTCCTCGCTGCGGCGGCGGTCGGTGATGTCGGTGTAGGTGAGCACCGCGCCGCCGCCATCCATGGGCACGCTGTAGACCTCGATCACCCGCCCGTCGGGTTGCTGGCGCTCGTAGCGGTAGGGCTGGTCGAAGGGAATCGCCTGCGGCTGGGCCGCCAGGCCGGGCGGCATCCCACGGGCCACGCGCTGGGCCAGCTGGATCGCCTGCACCTCGCGGAAGGACGGCCGCGACGCCATCAACTCCGGCGGCAGGTCCAGCAGCTCCACCACGCGCTTGTTGCAGACCTCCACCACGCCCTGCGGATTGACCATGATGATGCCCTGCTCCATGCGCTCGAGCGCCGCCTCCAGCATGGTGGACTTCTGGCGCAGCAGCGTGTCGCTCTCCCAGGTCCGCCAGTTCGCCATCAGCAACTGCTGCTGCTGGCGCTTGAGCAGCGTAATGTCGACGTGCGCGAAGAAGCAGGTGCCCCCCGCGCTGCGCTCGCCGATGACCCGGCTCCAGCGCGCGTCGGGCAGCGGCAGTTCGAAGGGCGCGCCGATGAAGTTCAGGTTCTCGCCCAGGATGGCGATGCCCTCGTCGAACATGGCCCGTTCGCCTTCGCGCGCGGTGGCCGACCAGGCCGACCGGAACACCTGCTCGAAAGTGCTGCCGATGGCGGCTTGCCGCTCGCGCAGGCCGTACATCGCCAGGAAGGGCTCGTTCACCCAGACGATGCGCTGATCGGGCGAGGTGATCATGACGCCGTCGGGCATGTGGTCGAGCAGCGCGTGGCTGTCGAGGCCGGCGATCCCGGCGTTGCCCGTGCTGCCAGACAGTTGGACGCCGCCCTCCTCGCGCCACATGCGCACCCGGCCGATGCCCGCCATCGGCAGGGACGACACCCACAGGCATCGCCCCCGATGCTCGAAGGCGAAGGGCCGGTGCTGCGCGCGGTGGCGCTGCAGGCCTTCGGCGACGAAGCGCTCCAGCTGGCCCAGCTCGTCCCCGGTCAGCCGCACGCCATAGAAGCGGCGCAGGTTGTCGCGGTAGGACTCGCCGACGTGCACATGGCCCTCATGCTCCGGAAAGAAGCGCAGGAACGTGCGGTTCCAGAGCAGGCAGCGGTCCTGGTCGTCGAAGAGGCACAGGGCCACCGCCAGGCCGTCCAGGGCATCGGCCATCACGCGGACGGGCGCGCTCAGGTCATGGACCAGGTCAGGCTTCAGCGGGTCGTCGAGATCCATCGAAAGAGGCGTGGCGCTGGCGATCAGGGCAAGGGCTTTCAGGGGGACATGCCTGCGGCCGGCAGACGGTCATCCGGAGTTTTCTTCTCTTATCGGCATTTCCGCGCCGTCCTGAATACATTTTGCCTCGTTCTTGACAATCTAAAACGCACGTTTGCTGAATTTGAAGAACTCGTCGCTCATGGCAGGGCCCTCGTGGAGGCTGCCCGCGCATCAGGCCGCTGGCGGCGGCCCCAAGCTCCGCGTCAGACCGGCGCGATGTGGTCGGCGAAGCGCTGCGCCACCGCCGGCAGCCCGGCGAAGCGCGGGGCGTACAAGCGCAGCTCGCGCTGCGCCCAGGCGTCGGTGAGCGGCACGGCCCGCAAAGGTGTGCCCTCGGCCAGCGCGCGGAAGGCGCCCTGCGGCATCACGCCCACGCCCAGCCCGGCCTCGACCATCCGGCACAGGGCGCTGAGGCTGTCCACCTCGATGTGGCGGCGCAACACGCGTCGGGTGCTGCTGGCCTCCTGCGCGAGGGCCTGCTGCACGGTGCTGCTGTCGCGCAGCCCCACCTGCGGCCAGTCGAGGGTTCGGGCATAGGCGACCCGCCGCAGCCGCGCCAACGCATGACCCCGCGGCACCACCAGCACCAGCTGCTCCTGCCGGTAGGGCCGGCTTTCCAGGCCCAGCACATCGTCGCTGGGCCCGCACACGCCCACGTCGGCCGTCCCCTCGCGCACCGCCTGTGCCACCGCGCGGCTGGCGGCCTGGCGCAGGTCGATGCGGATGTCGGGATGCTCACGCATGAAATCGGACAGATCGGCCGGCAGGAACTGCTCCACCGCCGACGCACTGGCGCACACGCGCACCCGGCCGCGGATGCCCTGCGCCGCCTCGGCAAGGTCCTCCCTCAGGTGCTCGACCGCCAGCAGGATGGCCTGGGCATGCTCCAGCAGCAACTGACCGAGCGGCGTGGCCCGCACCCCACGGGCGTGGCGCACGAGCAGCGGCGCCTGGGCCAGCGACTCCAGCTCGGCGATGCGCTTGCTGGCGGCCGAGGCGACCAGCTGCGCGCGCTCGGCCGCGCGGGCGATGCTGCCCGTCTCGCACACCAGCACGAAGAGGTCGAGGGTGCCGACATCGAGCTGACGGGCAAAGCTGCGGGGAGAAGGTGGACGGGACATGCAGGCCTTCAGGCGTCGGACCGCCCGGGTTCGAGCCATCGCGGATCGGAACGGCTGGCGGAGATTTTTGCACTTCGTCGCGCCGCAGCCGCTGCCTAGGATGCGCCGCTTGCTCCTTTCTGCAAGCCCATGATCTTTTCCGAATCCGACGCCGCCTCCGTGGCCCGCGCCCTGGTCGAAGCCGACGCCGTGCGCCTGGCCGAAGGCACCCCCTTCTTCTACACCTCGGGCTGGGCCAGCCCGGTCTACGTCGACGTGCATGCGCTGCTGGCCGAACCGGCGCGGCGCCGCCAGTTGCTGGACCGCATGGCCGAGGCCGTGGCGCCGCGGGTGCGCGAACAGAGCATCGGCGCCGTGGTCGGCACGGAAAGCTCGGGCATCGCCCTGGCCGCCTGGCTGGCCGAACGCCTGTCGCTGCCCCTGCTCACGCTGCGCAAGCGGCCCATCGGCTGGGGGGTGCAGGCCCAGTTGCAGGGCCGCCTGGCCCCAGGCTGCCGCACGCTGCTGGTGGACGACGTGAGCACCGACGGCCGCTCCAAGAATGCCGCAGCCGCCGCGCTGCGCCAGACCGGCGCGCAGGTGGACGACGTGCTGGTGCTGTTCGACTACGCGATCTATCCGCAGGTGCCACCCGCCCCGGCGCCGGTGACGCTGCACGCCCTGGCCTCGTGGCGCCATCTACACGCGGCCCTCCAGCAGGCGGGCCGCCTCGACGCCGCCGCGCTGGAGATGCTGGCCGAATTCAGCGCCTCGCCCATCGAATGGTCGGTGGCCCACGGCGGCACGGGGGTGGCGGCATGACGCCCTTCGATCTTCTGGACCGGATCGGCCAGGCCACCCATGACGGCCTCGGCATCACCCGCGAAAGCTATGGCGACGGCGAAAGCGCCGCGCTGACGCTGCTGACGCAGGAGGCCGAAGCAATGGGCCTGGCCGCCGAGACCGACCGCGCCGGCAACCTGTGGCTGCGCATCGCGGCCGACTGCCGGGACGCGCCGGCCGTGGTCATCGGCTCGCACGTCGACTCGGTGCCACAGGGCGGCAACTACGACGGCCTGGCCGGCGTGGTGGCGGGCATCGCGGTGCTGCAGACGCTGGAGGGCGACTGGCAAAGCCTTCCGCCGCTGCGCGTGCTGGCGCTGCGCGGCGAGGAAAGCGCCTGGTACGGCCGCGCCTATGTCGGCTCCCTGGCGCTGCTGGGCCGCCTGCCCGCCGCGGCGCTGGCGCTGCGCCATCGCACAGGCACCGGCACGCTGGGCGAAGCCCTGGCCGGCTGCGGTGCCGACGTGGCGGCCATCGCGCGCGGCGAGCCGCTGCTGCCGGCGCCCGTCGCCGCCTACCTGGAACTGCACATTGAGCAGGGTCCGGTGATGGTGGCGCGCAACTGGCCGGTGGCGGCCGTCACCGGCATCCGCGGCAACCTGCGTCACAACCGCGTGCGCTGCGTGGGCGAGACCGGCCACTCCGGCGCCGTGCCGCGCTGGCTGCGCCACGACGCCGTGCTCGCCGTGGCCCAGTTGCTGGCGCGCATGGACGAGCACTGGCGCGTGCTGCTGCAGATGGGCATGGACCTGGTGATGACCGCCGGCATCTTCACCACCCCCGCCGCCTCGCATGCGGTGTCGGTGATCCCGGGCGAGGTGCAGTTCAGCTTCGAGGTGCGCAGCCAGGACGCCGAGACGCTGCGCCGTTTCCATGCACTGCTGAAGCAGGAATGCGAGACGGTGGCCGCGGAGCGCGGCGTGCGCTTCGAATTCGACGAGCCTGTCGCCAGCGCGCCGGCCACCATGGACGAGGGCTGGATCCGCCGCTTCGAGGCCGCCAGCGCCGCGCTCGGCCAGCCGCTGGAGCGGCTGCCCAGCGGGGCCGGCCACGACGCCGCCGTCTTCGCCGCCGCCGGCATCCCTTCGGCCATGCTCTTCGTGCGCAACGCGCACGGCTCGCACAACCCGCACGAAGCACTGTCGGCGGAGGACCTGGACGCCGGCATCGCCGTGCTGCGCAACGCCGTCGCGTCGCTGCGTGCCGCACAGCCGACCGCCCCCGCCCTCCCCGTCCTGCTTCCCGCAGAGGCCGCGCCATGAACTGCACCGTTGTCGACGATCTGCCCGCCACCTGCGCCACGGCCGCGCCGGCCCGGGTGGCCAGCCACCGCTGCCGCGTGACGGCCCACCGGGCGGTCAACGCGCGCTACCGCTACCTGCGGCTGCAGGCCGAGGCCGACCTGGCCGGCAGCACGCGGCCCGGGCAGTTCTATCAGCTGCGCTGCCCGCAGACGAGCGCGCTGCAGCCCTTCCTGCTGCGACCCATGAGCGTCTACGGCACGGGGCCCGACGCAGGCACGGTCGAATTCCTCTATGCCGTCGCGGGCACCGGCACGCAGGCGTTGGCCACGCTGGCAGAAGGCCAGTCGATGGAGATCGTCGGTCCGCTGGGCCGGGGATTCACGCTCGACGCGCAGGCCCGGCGCGTGCTGCTGGTGGCACGCGGCGTGGGTTTGGCCACCATGGCGCCGCTGGTGCGCCAGGCGGCGCAGGCGGGCGTGGCCATCGACGTGCTGCTTTCCGCCCGCAGCCCGGCCGACGCGATGGCGGACGAACTGCTGCGCGGCGCCCCGGCCGCGGTGCATGCCGTCTTCGACAGCGACGGCAGCTCCGCCGTGGACCGCGTCGAGCCGCTGCTGGCAGAACTGCTGACCGCGGGTTGCGACGCCGTCTACACCTGCGGCTCCGAGCGACTGGCGCTGCTGCTGCGCCGGCTGCTGCAGCCGCATCCGCAGGTCCGGGCCGAGGTGGCGCTGGAGCAGCGCATGGCCTGCGGCATGGGCGTGTGCCTGTCCTGCGTGCGGCCCTTCGAGCGCAAAGGCCACGTCGCCCTGCAGCGCGTGTGCCGCGAGGGCCCCGTCTTTCCGCTACGCGAGATGCTGGGAGGCTGGCATGGCTGAGCTCTCGGTGCGCGTCGGCAGCCTGGCGCTGCGCAACCCGGTGATGCCGGCCTCCGGCTGCTTCGCCGTCGAATACCAGGAGGCGCTGGACCTGGGCGGCCTGGGCGCGCTGGTGATCAAGAGCGTCACACCCAAGACGCGCGTGGGCAACCCGACGCCCCGGGTGGCGGAGGTGCAGGGCGGCCTGCTCAATTCCATCGGCATCCCCAGCAAGGGGCTGGACGCCTTCGTGCGCGACGTGCTGCCGGCCTACCAGGGCTTCGGCACGCCGGTGGTCGTTTCGCTCTCGGCCGACACGGTGGCCGAATTCGCGGCGGCCGTGCAGGTGCTCTCGCGCCCCGGCGTGGCTGCCATCGAGGCCAACATCTCCTGCCCCAACCTGGAGGCCGACGGCCTGGCCTTCGCCATGCAGGCGCGCAGCACGCACGACGCCATCGCCGCCATGCGCCGCGCCACCGATTTGCCGCTGTGGGCCAAGCTGACGCCGAACGCGGGCGACGTGGCCGCCATCGCCCGCGCCGCCGAAGAAGCCGGCGCCGACGCGGTGGTGATGGGCAACACGGCGCTGGGCATGGCCATCGACGTGCACACCCGCCGGCCGCGGCTGGGCAACGGCATGGGCGGGCTGTCGGGGCCGGCGCTCAAGCCGGTCACGCTGCGCATGACCTACCAGTGCGCGCGGGCCGTGCGCATCCCGGTCATCGGCTGCGGCGGCATCGCCACCGCCGAGGACGCCGTCGAATACCTGCTGGCCGGCGCCACCGCCGTGCAGGTGGGCACGGCCTCCTTCATCGACCCCGGGGCGATGCAGCGCATCGTGGCGGGACTCCACGATTACTGCGCCGCCCACGGCGTGGCGCGGGTGGCCGAGCTGACCGGGGCCGTCCAGATGGAAGGCGAGGAACAACGCAGCTGGCGGGCACAGGCCGCCGCCTGGGCCTAGCGCCGCCGCCGCGACCGCCGCACTCCAAGCGTGCGGCCATCGCATGGCCGTGGTGCACGCCAGGGCGGTTCATCCCAGGAATGAACCACATTCGTGCGTCAGACTTGCATACCAGATGGGCATGCTTCGTGCTCACCATCCCGGCATGGCGATCTCGTCCACCGACATCAGCAACCGCATCGTCGAAGCGGTCCTGGCGCAGAAGCTGGCGCCCGGCTCCCGCCTGGGCGAGCAGGAGCTGGCGCTGCTCTTCGACTGCAGCCGCACCATCGTGCGCGAGGCGCTCACCCGCCTGGCGGCGCGCGGCATCGTCACGGTGAGCGCCCGCCGCGGCTGGTACCTGATCGAGCCCTCGCAGGACGAGGCGCGCGAGGCCTTCGAGGCCCGCCGCGTGATCGAGACCGGCCTGATCCGCCAGAGCGCCGGCGGCGTGCGCAAGGAGGCCCTCAAGCGCCTCAAGCAGCACCTGCAGCAGGAAAAGGCCGCCCTGCGGCAGGACGACATCGGCAAGCGCAGCTACCTGCTGGGCGACTTCCACGTCTGCCTGGCCGACTGCCTGGGCAACTCGCTGCTGGCCGACACCCTGCGCGACTACACCGCCCGCACCACGCTGATCGCGATGCGCTACCAGTCCACCCACGATGCCGAGCAGTCCTGCGAGGACCATGTGCGCATCGTCGAGGCCCTGGAGCGCGGGGCCATCGCCGAGGCCGAGGCGCTGATGGCCGAGCACATCGGCACGGTGCAGGCCGCCCTGAGCGTCTCTACCGCGCCCGACCCGCTGGCGCGCCTGCGCGAAGCCCTGGCGCCCGTGCGGGCGGCCGGCGCCAACCCCGACGCCGCCACCTCGGCACAGCTTTTGCGAACCACCCCGCCCAAGGCCGCTGCGCGCAAGCGCAGCGCCGCCGGCGGCCCCGATTCCTCCGACGACTCCTCCACCTACCTGGGAAAGCTCCTATGACGCCCTCCAAACGCCTCTTCACCCTCGGCCTGGCCGCCGCCGCCCTCTTCGCCGGTGCCGCGCATGCCCAAAGCGCGCTGGACAACGTGCTCAAGTCCAAGACGCTGAAGGTGGCCATTCCCACCGACTACCCGCCCTACGGCTTCGTCGGCACCGACATGGCGCCCCAGGGCCTGGACATCGACATGGCCAAGCTGATCGCCACCAAGATGGGCGTCAAGCTCGAACTGGTGCCCGTGACCAGCGCCAACCGCATTCCCTACCTGCAGACCAAGAAGGCCGACCTGGTCATCAGCACGCTGGGCAAGAACGCCGAGCGCGAGAAGGTCATCGACTTCAGCTCGGCCTACGCGCCCTTCTTCCAGGGCGTGTTCGCCAAGAAGACCGCCGCCATCAAGGACTTCAAGGATCTGACCGGCATGACCGTGGCCGTGACCCGCGGCGCCATGGAAGATCAGGAGCTGAACAAGGTGGCCCCGAGCGGCGTGGACTACCGGCGCTTCGAGGACAACAACGCCACCGTCGCCGCCTACGTGGCCGGCCAGACGCAGGTGATCGCCATGAGCGGCGCCGTGGCCGCCGAGATGATCCGCAAGAACCCGCAGATCAACACCGAGTTCAAGCTGCTGCTCAAGGACAGCCCCTGCTTCGTGGGCATCGCCAAGGGCGAGGATGCCCTCAAGGCCAAGGTGAACGAGATCATCGCCGCCGCCAAGAAGGACGGCACGCTGGACAAGATGTCCAAGCAGTGGCTCGGAAAAGCCGCTGGCGATCTTCCGGTCTGAAGCCCACCCCCGTTGCTTGCTCACTTCGTGTAGCCGCCTCCCCCCTCAAGGGGGCGCACCCAGCGGCCCGGCAAAGCCGGTTCCGCGGGTGCTCCCGAACGGGCTTCGCTTCGCTTGCCCTTGCCAATGGCGACTCGCGAGGCCGGTCTCCCTCGTTTCTCAGGGCCTTCCATGACTTTTGACTTCTGGGCCATCCTTTCGGAATGGCCGCTGCTCCTCAAGGGGGTGGCGTGGACCCTCGGGCTCACGGCCATCGCCACCGTGATCGGCATGGCGCTGGGCATCGGCTGCGCATGGGCGCGGGCCTGGGGGCCGGGCTGGCTGCGCTGGGTGGTGGGCACCTATGTGGAGCTGATCCGCAACACGCCCTTCATCGTGCAGTTGTTCTTCATCTTCTTCGGCCTGCCGGCCGCAGGGGTGAAGCTCACGCCCGAAGTGGCGTCGATCATCGCGATGGTGCTCAACCTGGGTGCCTATGCCACCGAGATCATCCGCGCCGGCGTCGAGGCCACGCCCAAGGGCCAGATCGAGGCCGCCGCCAGCCTGGCGCTGACGCGGGCCCAGACCTTCCTGCGCGTGGTGCTGCCGCCCGCCATGAAGAAGGTGTGGCCGGCCATGGTCAGCCAGATCATCATCGTCATGCTGGGCTCGGCGGTGTGCGGCCAGATCTCGGTCGAGGAACTGAGCTACGCGGCCAACCTGATCCAGAGCCGCAACTTCCGCGCCTTCGAGGCCTTCATCGTCGCCACGGCCATCTACCTGCTGCTGGCCGTCGGCGCGCGGCGCCTGTTCAACTGGGCCGGCCCCCGGTTCTTCGGCCGCTGAAGGAGCACCACGATGGTCGAATTCACCCTCTGGGACATCCTTCGCAACCTGCTGCTGGCCGCGCGTTGGACGGTGGTGCTGTCGCTGATCGCCTTCATCGGGGGCGGCATCGTCGGCGGCCTGCTGCTGGCCGCGCGGCTGCGCGGCGGCAATGCCGTGCAGCGCCTCATCGGCGGCTATGTGCAGCTCTTCCAGGGCACGCCGCTGCTGATGCAGCTCTTCCTGGCCTATTTCGGCATCGCGCTCTTCGGCATCGACGTGTCGCCGTGGACCTCGGCGGCCTTCGCCCTCACGCTCTACACCAGCGCCTTCCTCACCGAGATCTGGCGCGGCTGCGTGGCCGCCATTCCGCGCGGCCAGTGGGAGGCGTCGTCCAGCCTGGCACTCAACTTCGGCGAGCAGATGCGGCATGTGATCCTGCCGCAGGCGGTCAAGATCGCCATCGCGCCGACGGTCGGCTTTCTGGTGCAGGTCATCAAGGGCACGGCCCTGGCCTCGGTCATCGGCTTCGTGGAGCTGACCAAGGCCGGCGGCATGATCGCCAACGCCACCTTCCGCCCCTTCACCGTGTTTGCCTGCGTGGCGCTCATGTACTTCGCGCTGTGCTTCCCCGTCAGCCTCTACGCCAAGCATCTCGAAAGAAAGACCCATGGCCGCCGTTCCTGAAACCCACGCCCATGTCGAGCCCGGCGCGCCCATCGTGCGCATCACGGCGCTCAAGAAGTCCTACGGCAGCAACCAGGTGCTCAAGGGCATCGACCTGGAGGTGGCGCGCGGCGAGGTGATCGCCATCATCGGCAAGAGCGGCTCGGGCAAGAGCACGCTGCTGCGCTGCATCAACGGGCTGGAGGAGTTCCAGGAGGGTTCGCTCACCGTCGACGCCAAGCCGCTGCTGCACGACAGCGCCATGGCCATGCGCGAGCTGCGCCAGCGCGTGGGCATGATCTTCCAGAGCTTCAACCTCTTCCCGCACCTGTCTGTGTGCCGCAACGTGATGCTGGCGCCCACGCTGGTCAAGAAGAAGAACAAGGGCGAAGCCGAGGCGCAGGCGCGCAAGCTGCTGGCCCGCGTCGGCCTGGCCGAGAAGTTCGACGCCATGCCCGACCAGCTCTCGGGCGGCCAGCAGCAGCGCGTGGCCATCGCCCGTGCGCTGGCCATGGAGCCGGCCGTGCTGCTGTGCGACGAAATCACCTCCGCGCTGGACCCCGAACTGGTGGGCGAGGTGCTGCGCGTGGTGGAGTCGCTGGCCGACGAGGGCATGACGCTGCTCATGGTCACGCACGAGATGAACTTCGCCCGCAAGGTGAGCGACCGCGTGATCTTCATGCACCAGGGCCGCGTGCACGAGATGGGCCCGCCGGCCGAGCTGTTTGGCAATCCGCAGACGGCGGAGCTGAAGCAGTTCCTGTCGTCGTTGCACGACTGATCGCCTCCAAGGCGGCAGAGGCCGCTCACTATCATCGGCGCCCTCACAAGAACGGAGACGCCGATGAAGCAAGAGCACCGCATCTATCGCCGCCGCGGCCTGGCCGCCCTGCTGGGCGCGCTGGCCCTGGTCACCAGCCTGGCCGCGCAGGCCGCCTTTCCCGACAAGCCGCTGAAGATCGTCATCGGCTTTCCCGCCGGAGGTCCGCTCGACCAGCATGCCCGCCTGCTCACCGACCGGCTGCAGGCCATGCTGGGCCAGCCCGTGCTGGTGGACTACAAGCCCGGCGCGGGCGGCTCGGTCGGCGCCGACTTCGTCGCCAAGAGCCCGGCCGACGGCTACACGCTGATGCTGGCCAACACCGGCGTGGCGGTGATCAACGGCGCGCTCTACCGCAACCTGCCCTACAACACGCTGCGTGACTTCACGCCCGTGGCGCGCACCGCCATGCAGCCACTGGCGCTGCTGGTCAACAACAACGTGCCCGCCAAGACGCTGGGCGAGTTCATCCAGTACGCCAAGGCACGGCCGGGCCAGATCAACTACGGCTCGGCGGGCAACGGCGGCATCAGCCACCTGGTGCCGGAGATGTTCAAGAGCGCGGCCGGGATCTTCATGGTCCACATCCCCTACCGCGGCAGTGCGCCGGCCTTCACTGACCTGATGGGCGGACAGGTGCAGTTCATGGCCGAGTCCATTCCCCAGGCTGCGAGCTACCACAAGCAGGGCAAGGTGCGCGCGCTGGCCGTGACCAGCCGCGAGCGCAACCCGGCGCTGCCGGACATTCCGACCGCCATCGAGGCCGGCCTCAAGGGCTTCGAGGTGGTGGGCTTCTACGGCTTCTTCGTGCCGGACGGCACGCCCAAGGACGTGGTCGACAGACTGAGCGGCGCCTTCCAGCAGGTGCTGGCCCAGCCCGACCTGAAGAGCCGCATGGTGAGCCAGGGCGCCGATCCGGCTTTCCTGGGCAGCGCGGACTTCGGCCGCTTCCTGCAGACGGAGACGCCGCGCTGGGCGGCGGCCGTGAAGGCATCGGGCGCCCGGCTCGACTGAACAGCACGACAGCTTTGGGTGGCCACATGCCCACTCGACGCCGACGGGTTGCGCAACCGCATCGGCTTCTACGATCGAGCGCCAGCGAAACACGCTGACACCACGTCGGCGCTGGCCCAGGAACCCACCCGAAGCTGGCCCCTCCAATTCCCGCATGACGCACCGTGACCTCGCTTTCCGCCGCCGCCTGCTCACTGGCGGCGGCGCCCTGCTCCTGCTGGGTGCCGCCCCGCTGCGCAGCGCCTGGGCCGGCTTCAACTTTTTCACCAGCGAATACACCGCCTCGCGCGAGGAACTGCAGGCCCAGGTGGCCAAGAAATTCCCGCTGCGGCAGAGCGCCGGTGGCCTGTTGGACGTCACGCTGCGCGACCCGCGGCTGGACCTGGACCCGGGCGCCAACCGCGCGATGCTGACCACCGCCGTCACCATCGCCAGCCCCTTCCTCAACCCCTCGCAGGTGGGCGGCCAGTTGGCCGTGAGCAGCATGCTGCGCTACGACCCCGAGACACTGAGCCTGCGCCTGGACCAGCCGCGCGCCGAGCGCGTCGTGTTCGACGGCGTGGGCGGCCAGGACGCCGTGCGCCTGCAGCGTGCGGGCGCCGCCGTCGCGCAGGAACTGCTGCAGGGCCAAGCCCTGCACACCTTCCGCAAGGAAGACCTCACCGTCGGCCGCAAGACCTATGCGATCGGCGACATCACGATGCTGGCGGACGGCATCAAGGTGCAGCTGAAGTAGCCGCCTGGCTTGGCAGTGCGGCAGCCGGTGCCGCCATCGGCTGCACAACACGCTCTCGCCTGCGGGCAAACCCCGGCGCCCGCCCAGGCACCACCGTCATCGACGGCATCCAGAATCAGGGCATGTCCACGCCATCTCTACCGTCTCTGTCCCGCCGCGCGCTGCTCGGTCGCGGCACCGTCATCCTTCTGCCCGCATTCGCCAGCCTGGCGGCCTGCCGCGCCCTGCCCACGGCGCCTGAGCAGCGCCTGCTGGACCTGCAGGCGCATCGCGGCGGCCGCGGCCTCGCGCCCGAGAACACGCTCGCCGCCTTCGACAACGCGATCAGCCTCGGCGTCACCACGCTCGAGCTGGACATCGGACTCACGGCCGACGGCGTTGCCATGATCTCGCACGACACCGCCCTCAACCCCGACCACACGCGCGATGCGCAAGGCCGCTGGCTGAACGCCACGGGCCCGGCCATCCACCAGCTGACCCTGGCCCAGCTCAAGACCTATGACGTGGGCCGGCTGAACCCGAACACCCAATACGGCCAGCAGTTCCCCACCCAGGTGCCGCGCGATGGCGAGCGTATCCCCACGCTGGCCGAACTGTTCGCACTGGCCGAGCGTCGCGGCGCGAGCCAGATCCGCTTCAACATCGAGACCAAGGTCGACCCCACCAAGCCGACGGAGACCGCGTCGCCCGAAGCCATCACCGACGCCATCCTGGCCGAGGCGCGGCGCGCCGGGCGCCTGCCCCACGTGACGCTGCAGAGCTTCGACTGGCGCAGCCTCGTGTATGCCGGGACGCGCGAACCCCGTCTCTGGCGCGCCTGGCTCACCAGCCCGCGCACCGTGCAGGACAGCCGCTGGACCGCGGGCCTGCGGCTGGCCGACCATGGCGGCAGCGTACCGCGGCTGATCGATGCCGCATCGCGGCGCGGCAAGGGCCTGTCCATCTGGTCGCCGGCCTTCGGCGACCTGCAGCCGCAGCAGGTGAAGGAGGCCCACGACCTGGACCTGAAGGTGCTGCCCTGGACAGTCAACAACCCCGCCGACATGGCGCGGCTGATCGACATGGGCGTGGACGGCCTGATCACCGACTATCCCGACCGGCTGCGGGCGCTGATGCAGGAACGCGGCTTGCCGCTGCCGCCTGCGCAGCCCGCACGGCCCGCCTCCGCCTGACCGTTGCAGGCTGCGCCCTTGCACCGTACCGATCTCGAACACCCCGCTTGCGCCATGAACACGACCACCGACGCCGCCACCGCCCAGGACCAGCTCGCCCGACTCGCCGACCTGCTCGCCGCCACCCGCCGTGATCCGCTGCAACTTGGCCGTCTTTGCGACCACGCACGGCAAGCCTCTGCACTGCAGACCGCCTTGCCGCCGCGCTATGCGCCCGTGCTGCTCGACGTGGTGGACCGCCTGGAATCCAGCGCCCTGTTCAGCGAGGAAAGCTGCTCCTTCAGCCAGAAGGACCTGCTGGACAGTCTGCAGCTGTGGGTGGACAAGGCGCGGGGCGTGCTGCTGGGCGGCTGAATCGTGCGCGTCCGCCCCGATGGAATGCGGTGGGGGGCTCAGTCCGGCTTGAGGCCGGCGCGCTCGATCACCGGCTTCCATCGCTGCAGCTCTTCACGCATGAAGGCCGCGAGTTGCTCCGGGGTCCCGCCGACCGGATCGAAGTAGGCGCCGAGCAGACGCTGGCGGACCTCGGGCTCGGCGAGCACGGCGGCGATCTCCCGGCTCATGCGCTCGACCACCGGCCGCGGCGTGTCGCGCGGTGCCATGTAGGCGAACCACGGCACGGCCTGGATGTCCGGCAGGCCGGACTCGCGCAACGTGGGCAGATCGGGCAGCAGGGCGGAGCGCTGCGCGGAGGTCACAGCCAAGGCCTTGAGCTTGCCCGCCTTGACCTGCGGCATCACGGTCACCGGCGGCAGGCAGGCGAACTGCACATCCCCCTGCACCAGCGCCGTCACGGCCTGCGCCGACGAAGCGTAGGGAATGTGGACGGCGAATGACTGGGTCTTCGCCTTGACGAGTTCCACCCCGAGGTGCGCGATCGAACCGTTGCCGGTGGAAGCGAAGTTGTACTTGCCAGGGTTGCGCCGCAGCGCATCCAGCCATCCCTTGACCGAGTCGATGCCGGTCTGCGCGTTGACGGCACAGACGTTGGGTGTGGTGGCTGCCAGCGATACCGGGGCCAGGTCGCGGAAGGGGTCGTAGGGCAGGTTGCGGTAGAGCACCGTGTTGTAGACCAGCGGGGCATTGACCGACAGCAGGAAGGTGTAGCCATCCGGATTGGCCTTGGCCACCACGTCGGTGCCGGCGTTGCCGCCCGCCCCCGCGCGGTTCTCGACGATCACCGGCTGGCCCAGCCGCGGCGCCAGGCGGTCATTGACGATGCGCGCGAGGATGTCCGGCGACGAGCCGGCGCCAAAGGGCACGACGATTCGAATCGGGCGCCTGGGCCAGTCCTGCGACGCGGCAACGTTCTGGGCTTGAGCGGGCAAGACTGCCGCAACGATGGCAGCGAGCGCCGTCCATCGGAGGGTATGTCGACGCAGCAGGGTCATCGCCCATCCTCCACCGGGGCCATGGCCGCATGGTCCTGCTGCTCGCGCGCGATGAAACCGGCCACCATCGCGCGATAGCAGGCGTCCACCACTTCGGGATAGGCGCCCTTGGCCTCGGCCAGCGCTCGCACCTTGGCGAACACCTGCTCCTGCCGGGCAGGCGCCGAGACCTGGAAGGCGTCACGCTTGAATCGCGCGGCATCGCGCACATAGCGCCCCCGCTCGGCCAACAGCGCGACGATCTGCTCGTCCAGCGCATCGATGCCGGCGCGGATCTCGGCCAGGGAGTTGCAAAGCGGCCTGTAGCCGGGATCGAGGAACCGCCGCAGCGGCGGGCCGTGCGGATCGGGCTCCGCGCCTGAAAGGTGGGCAGTGGGAATGTTCATGAAGCCGGCCTCAGATGGGGTAGATGATCGAGTTCGGGATCATCTCGCTGTCGTACACCACCAGCCGCGACGCGAACTTGAGCGCGCCGTCGGGCATACGCACCACCTCGTCGATCGTGCGGCCCACGTTGAACACGGTGGTCAGCTGCGACAGCTTGGTGCGGAAGACGGCGTAGTTGGCCTCGCAGTGGATGCGGCCGTCCACCACCTCCCGCACCAGCGGCGTGCCCACCACGTGGCGCTGGTAGTAGGGGTCGTGGTAGAGCGTCTCGCGGATGCCGTAGACCCGGTCCCGCAGCATGGCCTTGCTCTCGAAGGACAGCGTGGCCAGCGGAAAGCCCCGTTCGTGGTTCTCGCGCGGCTGGAGCCGGTAGGAGCAGTCCTCGGTGAAGAACTCGGGCCAGGCGTCCCAGTCGGCGGCATCGAGCGCGCTGGCGTAGCGGGCATAGAGCTGGCTGAGCGCGAACCAGTCCTCGAAATTGAGCGGGCTCATCGGGCGGCGCTCCCTTCCCCATGGCCGTGGGACGCGTCGCCTCCGGATGCACACGGCGACGGTCGGGGCGCCGCCGCGGCCGGTGGGCCATCCGCACCAGGCGCCTCCATCACACCGCGCCAGTAGTCGTACATGCCGCGGATCAGCGTCTCGGTGACCATGTGGTCGGCATCGCCCACGTCGCGGCCGCCCAGTTCGGCCAGGGCCCGGTGGCCGGGCTTGCTTTCGAAGGCCATCTGCGACAGCTCGATCACCTCGCCGTCGTCGGCGGACACGAAGCCCGCCGGGCCGAAGAGGTTGGCCTGGCGCAGGCGGCGCTGCTGCATCTCCTCGGTGTCGTCCTCGAAGCCGAAGTGCGTCCATTCGAAGAAGAAGGCGCCGTGGCCGTCGGGCTGGATGTGGCGCGTCGAGACGCTGTTGACCTGCTGCTGCAGGATCACGCTGGGGAACAGCGTCGTCATGACGGCAGTCGGGCCGCCCCACCACGACTCCGGCACGATGTCCAGGAAGCGCGCGTCCTCCAGCGACATCTTCTCCTTGAAGCTCGACACCTGCGTCACCTGCGAGGCGGCGCCCTGCTGGCCGCGGGTGGAGATCATGGCCGCGTGGCGGTGGCGCGCGTCCATCACCAGCTGCGACTTGTTGTCCGCGCGCCAGAGGCCGAAGGTCACGAACCAGGTGTGCAGCAGGCCGGGGTGGTACGGGTCCTTGATGTTCTCCTGCATCAGCTTCCAGTTGCCGGGAATGCGCTGGCGGTTGTAGCCCAGGATCTTGAGCTTGCGGCCGTTGAAGAGCCGGTCGAACCAGCGCAGGATGACCGGGCCCATGAAGTCTTCCAGCGACTCGACCTCATGGTCGAAGCTGGCGAAGACCACGCCACCGCGCGTGGCCACCTTGAGCTTGGTGAGGCCGTGGTCCTCGGGCTTGAAGTCCTCGGGCATGCCGCCCTGCATCTCCCCCGCCTCGTCGCGCACACCGCGGCGGAAGGGCACGCCCATCAGCTTGCCGGTGAGGTTGTAGTTCCACTGGTGGTAGGGGCAGGTGAAGCTCTTGCGGTTGCCGTGGCGCTCGCGGCAGAAGGCCATGCCCCGGTGGGCGCAGACGTTCTCCACCACATGGATGCTGCCGTCCTGTGCGCGCACCAGGATCACCGAGCGCTCGCCGACGGCGGTGCGCTTGAAGTCGCCGGGGTTGGGAATCTCCGCCTCCAGGCCGACGTAGCACCAGTGGCCCCGGTAGAAGAAGCGTTCCAGCTCCTTGCGGTGCAGGTCGTCGCGGGTGTAGGCGGCAAAGGGAATGCGGCTGGTGCCGCCGGCTTCCCAGCGCAGCGGGGCCTCGTGGGGCGCGCTGTTCATCGTGCGTGTCTCCGTCGTTGTCGTAGTGGGGCGCATCATCCGGCCGGGCACACTATCCACCAATAGAATCCGGTGAATAGGCCCCATCACTATCGTCAATAACACGCCATGGATCTCAGGCAGCTCGACCTGAACCTGCTGCTGGTGTTCAACCAGCTGCTGGCCGAGCGCAGCGTCTCGGGCGCGGCGCGGGCGCTGGGGCTGAGCCAGCCGGCGGTGAGCAACGCGCTGGCGCGGCTGCGCAAGGCGGTGGGCGATGAGCTCTTCCTGCGCACCTCGCGCGGCATGGAGCCCACGCCGCGGGCCGTGCAACTGGCGGAGCCGGTGGCCGCCGCGCTGCAGCTGCTGCAGGGCGCGCTGCGGCAGGACCAGGGCTTCGACCCCGCCACCAGCAACCGTGCCTTCACCATCGGCATGACCGACATCGGCGAGATCTACTTCCTGCCCGGCCTCATGGAAGCCCTGGCCGAAGCCGCCCCCGGCGTGACCGTGAGCACCGTGCGCAACACCGCGGTGCAGCTCAAGGACGAGATGGAGTCCGGCCATGTGGACCTGGCCCTGGGCCTGCTGCCGCAGCTGCGCACCGGCTTCTTTCAGCGGCGCCTGTTCACCCAACGCTATGTGTGCCTGATGCGCCAGGGCCATCCGCTGGACAAGCGCCGCATCGGGCTGCGCGAGTTCAGCGCGGCCGAACACCTGGCCGTGGTTTCCGCGGGCACCGGCCACGGCGTGGTGGAGGACGAGCTGGCCCGCCAGGGCATCGAACGCCGGGTGCGGCTGACGGTGCCGCACTTCGTGGCCCTGGGCCACATCCTGGCCGGCACCGACATGATCGCCACCGTGCCCGAGCGGCTGGCCCAGCGCATGGCCGGGCCCTTCGGCCTGCGCTGGCTGGCGCACCCGGCGCCGCTGCCCGAGATCGGCATCCACCTGCTGTGGCACGCGCGCCTGCACCGCGAGCCGGCCAACCAGTGGCTGCGCCAGCTGATCGCCACGCGCTTCGGCGACGGCTGACACAATCCGCCGTTCATCCGACAACCCCTCATCGACCCGCAGCATGACCGCCCCCCTGACGCTCATCTCCTCCATGGCCACCCGGCAGATCCTGAACGACCTGGCGGCCGATTACGAACGCCGCACCGGCCAGGCGGTGAAGGTGGAATCGGTGGGCGGCGTGGATGCCGCCAAGCGCGTGCAGGCCGGCGAGGCCTTCGACCTGGTGGTGCTGGCGGCCAACGCCATCGACCAGCTGGCCGCTGCCGGCAAGACGGCCGGCCCGCGCAAGGACCTGGTGACCTCGGGGGTGGCCGTGGCCGTGAAGGCCGGCGCGCCGCGGCCCGCCATCGACACCGAAGAGGCCGTCAAGCAGGCCGTGCTGGGCGCGCAGAGCCTGGCCTACTCCACCGGCCCCAGCGGCGTGCAACTGGCCAAGCTCTTCGAGCGCTGGGGCATCGCCGCCGAGATCCAGCCGCGCATCGTCACCGCGCCGCCCGGCGTGCCCGTGGGCAGCCTGGTGGCCAAGGGCGAGGTGGCGCTGGGCTTCCAGCAGCTGAGCGAAATGCTGAACCTCGAAGGCATCGACATCCTGGGCCCGCTGCCCGATGCGATCCAGATCGTCACCACCTTCTCGGGTGCCGTGGCGGCCACGAGCGAGCGGGCGGCTGAGGCCCAGGCGGTGCTCGACTTCATGGCGGGCCCCGACGCGGCCGATGCCATCCGGCGGCAGGGGATGGATCCGGCCTGACCCAGGCCTGGCGATGGCCTGCGCGGCCGGGTCGGTGCAAGACGGCGGGCGAAAGAGGCCCATGCGGGTCGCGGCTTTGTCCGTCACCATTTCGGCCTCCGGCAGTCGAAGATCCAAAGGCGGGCTGCGTGCGTAGGAAGCGGGCCCGCCTCGCCGTTCTTCCACCGCCATCACCTCCTGCCCACCATGCCGAATGCCACCGCCGCCTCGTTACTGTCCGCAGCAGACGAGCCACGCCCTGGCGTGACGAAGAGCGCATGGCCGCCGGCCGGCGGCGAGTGCGGCGCGCTGATCAGGGCACGGGACTGGAGCGCGACATCGCTCGGCGCCGTGGGCGAGTGGTCGCCCGCCCTGCGGATCACGGTGTCCAACATCGTGAACTCTCCCGTGCCCAAGGTTCTGATGTGGGGGCACGACCATGTCATGCTCTACAACGATGCCTATACGGCCGTGCTCGGTGCGCAACATCCGGCATCCCTGGGCCGCACCTCGCTGGAGGTCTGGCCCGAGATCGCGGAATGGAACCGCGACGTGCTCCAGCGGTGTCTGGGTGGCGAGATCGTCTGTTTCCGCGAGCACACGATGACGCTGGTGCACGACGACGGGCCGAAGGCGCATGTGTTCGACCTTTTCTACACGCCCGTCTACGACTCGGCAGACCTGGCGGCCGGCGTGATGTGCACCGTGCTCGACGTGACCGACCGCGCCCGGCAGGAAGAGGCGCTGCGCATCAGCAACCGACGCTTCCGCACCGCCATGGATGCCGTTCATGGCGTGCTCTGGACCAACACCGCCGATGGCCGCATGACCGGCGAGCAGCCGGGCTGGGCCGCCCTCACCGGCCAGACGCAGGCGCAATACGAAGGTTATGGCTGGGCCGACGCATTGCATCCCGATGATGCCCAGGGCGCCATCGCAACCTGGAACGCCGCCGTCGAGGGACGCACCCTGTTCATCCACGAACACCGTGTGCGCCGCAGCGATGGCGTGTGGCGCAATTTCGCCGTGCGGGGCCTGCCCATCCTGCGCGAGGACGGCAGCATCGACGAATGGGTGGGCGTGCACACCGACATCACCGAGCAGCGCGCTGCCGAACGAAGCCTGGTGGCCCAGGCCACGGCGCTCGCCGCGCAGGTGCGCCACCGGGAGCGGGCCGAGGAACAGCTGCGTCTGCTCAACGAGAACCTGGAGACCCGCGTCATCGCCGAGATCGACGAGCGCCGGCAGGCCGAGGCCAAGCTCGCCCAGGCGCAGAAGCTGGAGTCCATCGGGAAGCTGACCGGTGGCGTGGCCCACGACTTCAACAACCTGCTGCAGGTGATCTCGGGCAGCCTGCACCTGCTGTCCAAGGACATCGCCGGCAACGACCGGGCGCAGCGGCTGGTGGGCAATGCCATGGCCGGCGTGTCGCGCGGGGCCAAGCTCGCGGCACAGTTGCTGGCTTTCGGTCGCCGGCAGCCGCTGGAGCCGCGCGTGGTCAATGCCACGCGCATGGTGCAGGGCATGGACGACATGCTGCGCCGCGCCCTGGGTGGCGCGATCGAGATCGAGACGGTGCTCGGCGGCGGGCTGTGGAACACCTTCGTCGATCCGACGCAGATCGAGAACGCGGTGCTCAACCTGGCCATCAATGCGCGTGACGCGATGAATGGTTCGGGTCGCCTCACCATCGAACTGGCCAACGTGCATCTGGACGAGGCCTATGCGCTCAAGCACGACGAGGTGGCGCCCGGCCAGTATGTGATGCTGGCGGTATCGGACACCGGCTCCGGCATGCCGCCGGAGGTGATCGCCCGCGCCTTCGAGCCCTTCTTCTCCACCAAGCCGGAAGGCAAGGGATCGGGCCTGGGCCTGTCGATGGTCTACGGCTTCGTCAAGCAGTCCAACGGGCACATCAAGATCTATTCGGAACTGGGCCACGGCACCACCGTCAAGGTGTTCCTGCCCCGCGCCATGCAGGCGGAGGACGTGGCCGTCCGCGTGGACGCCGGCGCCATCGAGGGCGGGACCGAGGTCGTGCTGGTGGTGGAGGACGATGCCGAGGTTCGCGAGGTCGTCGTGGCCATGCTGGTCGACCTGGGCTACCGCGTGCTGCAGGCCTCCGATGCGTCCAAGGGGCTGGCGGTGATCGAGAGTGGCATTCCGGTCGACCTGCTGTTCACGGACGTGGTGATGCCGGGCCCGCTCAAGAGCCCCGAGATGGCCCGCCAGGCCCGCCAGCGCATCCCGGATCTGGCGGTGCTGTTCACCTCGGGCTACACCGAGAACTCCATCGTTCACGGCGGACGCCTCGATGCAGGCGTCGAACTGCTGTCCAAGCCGTACTCGCGCGAGGCGCTGGCGCGCAAGGTGCGCCACCTGCTCGGCAATCGGGCGCAGCGGCAGACCGCGGCGCCTGCGGCGACCGGGCAGGCCGGTGCGGCTGCTGCGGCTTCGCCCACACCGGCTGCTGTGCGGCAGACGGCTGCACCGGCATCCGCCCCGGCCGCGCGTGCGAGTGCCGGCGTGGTGCTGCTGGTCGAGGACGATCCGCTGATCCGCGTGACCTCGGCCGCCATGCTCACCGACGCCGGCTACGCCGTGGTCGAAGCCGGCAGCGCGGAGGAAGCCGAGTCCCTGGCCCAGCGCCATCGTCCGCAGGTCATGGTGACCGACATCAACCTGCCCGGCGCTTCGGGCACCGAGCTGGCCGCAGCCCTGCGCACGCAGCTGCCCGAGCTGGTGACGATCTTCGCCAGCGGCGATGCCTCGCCCCTGTTGCGGGGCGAGCTCAGCGGCAGCCTGATCCTGGCCAAGCCCTATACGTCGGCCGCCCTCGTTGCCGCCGTCAAGTCGGCGCGCGAGCCCGCGGCGCCGGCGCCGGATGCCCCGCCGGCGGCCGCCTCGGAAAGTCGCAGCTGACACAGGTCGCGGCAGGCGGCCTGCCGCGGCCTGAGCGATGATGGTCCGCCCACTTCGACGACGCCAAGGACCCCGCATGCCGCAGACGCCCACCCTCCGCAAGAACGAAGCCGTCCATCGCTACGAGATCCTGCTGGGCGACACGCTGGCGGGCTTCTCCGAGTACAACGTGCTGGCGAACGGGCTCATCTTCACCCACACCGAGATCCTTCCCGAATTCGAAGGACAGGGCCTGAGTTCCACGCTGGTCCGACATGCCCTGGAGGATGTGCGCGCCCTGGGCACGCGGGTGATCCCGGTGTGCCCGTTCGTGGCGGCCTATCTGCGCAAGCATCCCGAGTTCCACGACCTGATCGCGCCCGAAAGCCGGCGCGCTTTCGGGATCTGAGGCCGCGCCGGGCGCGGCCCGTACTCAGCCCCCCAGCATCTCGCGCACCCGCACGCCCAATTGCTCCAGCGGGAAGGGCTTGGTGAGCACGGCCATGCCGGGCTCAAGGTGGCCGTTGCCGATCAGCGCGTTTTCCGCATAGCCAGTGACGAACAGCACCTTGAGCTGCGGCCGGTGCACGCGCGCTGCATCCGCCAGCTGCCGCCCATTGAAGCCGCCGGGCAGGCCGACGTCGCTCACCAGCAGGTCGATGCGAACGCCTGATTCCAGCAGACGCAGGGCCGACGGCCCGTCATGCGCTTCCAGCAGCGTATAGCCGAGCTCGCCCAGGCATTCGAGCATCAACATGCGCACGGCCGGCTCGTCGTCGACCACCAGCACGGTCTCGCCCGCCGCACCCTGCGGCGCCAGGGCCTGGGTCATGTCCGCGGGCGCTTCGGCTGGACCGAAGTGGCGTGGCAGGTAGATGCACATGGTGGTGCCCTGCCCCAGCTCCGAATAGATGCGCACATGCCCGCCCGACTGCTGGGCGAAGCCGTAGATCATCGACAGCCCAAGTCCGGTGCCCTGCCCCATGGGCTTGGTGGTGAAGAAGGGGTCGAAGGCCTTGGCCTGCACTTCGGGCGTCATGCCGGTGCCGGTGTCGGTCACGCTGAGCGAGACGTACTGGCCCGCCGCCAGCCCCAGCGTGCGGGCGGTCTGCGCATCGATCCAGCGGTTGGCCGTCTCGATGGTGATGCGTCCGCCATCGGGCATGGCATCGCGGCCGTTGATGCACAGGTTGAGCAACGCGTTCTCGAGCTGGGGAACGTCCACGAAGGTGGTCCACAGGGCCATGGCGCCCACCGTCTCCACATGGATGCTCGGGCCGACGGTACGCCGGATCAGCTCCTCCATGCCAACCACCAGGTCGTTGAGGTTGGCGGCGGTGGGTGCCAGGGTCTGCCGCCGCGAGAAGGCCAGAAGCCGGTGCGTCAGCGCCGCCGCGCGCCGCGCCGCCGCCTGCGCCGTGCCCACGTAGCGGTCGATCTCGGCGAAGCGTCCCCGGGCGGCATGACGCTGGATCAGCTCCAGCGAGCCGGTGACGGCGGTGAGCAGGTTGTTGAAGTCGTGCGCCAGCCCACCGGTGAGCTGGCCCACCGCCTCCATCTTCTGCGAATGCCGCAGCGCCTCTTCCGCCGCCATCAGCTCCTTCACGGCCAGATTGACGCGTTGCTCGAGTTCGCGGTTGGCCTCGGCCAGCAGCCGCTCGGCCCGGACCCGCTCGGTCACGTCGTAGCCACCCACGAAGATGCCGGTCACCGCGCCGGCCGCATCGCGGATCGGCTCATACACGAAGTCGATGAAACGGTCGGCCTCCTCCGGCGTCTTGTTGCCCAGGTGGATGGGCATGGCCTTGGTGGCATAGGACTGGCCGCTGGCATAGACCTGGTCGAGCAGCTCGTAGAAGCCCTGCCCCTCCAGTTCATGCAAGGCCTCGCGCACCGTGCGGCCCAGGAAGTCGCGCTGACCCGCAATGGCGACATAGGCGTCGTTGACGTAGTCGTAGCGGTGATCCGGCCCGCTCAGGATGGCGACAAAGCCGGGCATCTGCTGCAGCGACTGGCGCTGGCGCTCGGTCACTTCGCGCAGGGCGGCGTCGGCAAGGACCTTGTCGGTGGTCTCGTTGGTGAAGATGAACAGCCCAGCGATCTCGCCGTCGGCATCGAGGATGCGCGAGTACGAGAAGGTCCACCAGGTGTCCGACTGACCGCGGTCGGTGGCGAGCTTCCAGTACAGGTCGGTGAAGCGCTGGCGCTGGCCGGCCATGGCCTGCGCAATGATCGGATGCGCCTGCGCCAGCGCGTCGGCCCACACCTCGTCGAAGGGAGCACCCATGGCCCATTCGACGCGCGGGCCGAGCAGCGGGATGTAGGTGTCGTTGAAGAAGAAGTGGAGCTGCGGGCCCCAGCAGAGGATCATCGACTCGGGCGAGTTGACGACGAGGCTGAGTGCGACCTTGAGCCCTTCGGGCCACTGTCCGGGCGGCCCAAGAGGATGGTCCCGCCAGTCCCGCTGCAGGATGAGTTCGGTGGCACGGCCGCCACCGGCCAGGAAGGGAGCGGAGCACGGCGTGTTCACCGGCGGATTGTAGGGAGGCACACTGCACCCACGGACGCGGTCGAGGCTCGCACGAAGCTTGCTTCGCCCGTCTGCGCGTTTCCACCTGCCACACACCCGCCGAGTTCCATGACCGACACCGCCCCTCACGTCCCGCCCGATGAAGCCGTCCAGTTCGAGGTCGTCGTCGACGAGATCCTGGCGCATCTGCGCGAGCGCAGCTTCTTCGTCTCGCGCATCACGCTGCGCAACAGTCTGCTGGCCTATGCCGCGCGCGAGGGCGTGACGCCGCTGAGCGGCGCCCGCGTGGCCGACGAGCTCATGCGGCTGCACATGGCGAGTCCGGCCGAGCTGCTGCAACTCTCGTAGCGCACGGTCCACGCTGACCCGGCACCCGCGCTTGGCGGGCGGTGCCAAGGCTGCTGCACCTACAGCGGCGCGCGCGGCGCGACGACGATCCGCGCGGGTGCGACCCTCAACCATGGCGGTTCCGCAGCCGGATGTCGCGCTCCCGCGAAATCCGGCCCTCGACACCCCCATCGGACAAGGAATCCACCATGGCCCAGACCACCAACGACATCATCGACACCCTGAACGACCTGCTGGAGAACTCGCGCGACGGCGAGTATGGCTTCCGCCTGTGCGCCGAAGAGGTGGAGAACAGCAGCCTGCGCACCACCTTCGCCAATCGCGCCACCGAATGCGCGCAGGCCGCGCGCGAACTGGAAGAACTCGTCGTTCGCCTGGGCGGCAAGCCCGCCGACGGCGGCACCGCCTCCGGCGCCCTGCACCGCGGCTGGGTGCACGTCAAGGGCGCCGTCGGCGCCAACAGCGAAGAGTCCATGCTCAACGAATGCGAGCGCGGCGAAGACGCGGCAGTGGCCCGTTATCGCAAGGCGCTGCAGCAGGATCTGCCGGCCGACGTCCGTGCAGTGATCGAGCGCCAGGCCCAGGGCGCCCAGAAGAACCATGACCAGATCAAGAGCCTGCGCGACCAGGCACGCGCCGCCAGCTGATCATCGGCACCAGGCCGGCGCCCGCATGCGGCGCAGGCACGAACGACAAGGCCCGCACATGCGGGCCTTGTTGCGTTTGGGGCCTGTCGACGGCCCGCACTGCCTGGGCGTGCTAGCGGGATGCGCCCAGGAAGGCAGCGATGGGCTCCAGCTGCGCTGGGACGTTCAACGCCGGCGCATGCCCGCACCCCGGCACCTCCAGCACCGTCAGCCGCCCCGCCGCACCGGGCCCGCGGTGGCGCATCGCCTCGACGGTCTCCGGCAGCACCAGATCGGACTCGGCGCCGCGCAGGATCATCACCGGCACTTCGATGGCGTCGTAGTGCGGCCAGATCAAGTAGTCGTCGTCGTGCACGGTGAACTGGCGCACCATGGCGGGGTCATAGTGGGGCGTCACGCGCCCGTCGGGCAGGCGTCGCGTCGAGGTCTCCGCCATGCGCCGCCACTGCACATCACTGAGCCAGCCGTAGGGCTTGTAGACCGTGCGCAGGAAGCCTTCCAGCTCACTGACCGTGTCGAAGGCCGGCGGGTTGCCCGCATACGCCTTGATGCGCTCGATGGCGGCCGAGGCGAGCTGCGGCGCGTTGTCGTTGAGCACCACGGCGGCGATGCGCTTCTTCATCGTCGGGACCACGAGGCCGGATGCGCAGACCGTGCCGATGGCGCCGCCCATGGAGGTGCCCACCCAGTGCACGCGCGCCAGACCCAGGTGTTCGCACAGCGCGTCGGCCAGGCGCGCATAGAAGGCCAGCTGGTATTCCTCGTCCGGCGCAGGGCTCCACTGGCTGAGGCCGCGCCCCAGTGTGTCGGGGCAGATCACGCGCCAGCCCTCGGCCACCAGGTGCGCCGCCAGTTCGTCCATGTCGCGGCCGGTACGGGCCAGGCCATGCCAGGCGATGACGGCCGGCGCGGCTGCATCGCCCCAATCCATCCAGTGGATCTCGCGGCCGACCAGCTGCGCATAGTGGGAAGTGGGGGTGACGCTCATTTCGCGCTCCTGCTGCGCAGCTTGCCGACGATGCCGGTGGGAAAGTAGTAGACCGAGAGCACGAAGAGCACGCCCAGCCACAGCAGCCAGCGGTCGGGCGAGAGCACGGCCGACAGCCAGGGCAGCCCGCTCGCCGCCTCGCTGCCCAGGCGCAGCAGGTCCTGCAGGTAGCTCTGCGCCACCACGAACAGCACCGCGCCGATGGCCGCGCCGTAGATGGTGCCCATGCCGCCGATCACCACGATCAGCAGCACGTCGACCATGATCTCGAAGCTGAGCGAGGTGTCCGGGCCGTTGTAGCGCAGCCAGATGGCGAGCATGGCGCCGGCCAGCGTGGCGAACAGAGCCGACAGCACGGCCGACAGCGTGCGGAACACCACCACGCGGTAGCCGATGGCCTCGGCCCGGAACTCGTTCTCGCGGATCGCCTGCAGCACGCGGCCGAAGGGCGAGTTGACGATGCGCAGCAGCGCCAGCACCAGCACCACGGCCAGCACGAAGAGCAGGTAGTAGCACAGCAGCCGGCCATCCAGCGAGACACCGAGGAAGGGCTCCTCGCTGAATTCGAAGCTGGGCGAGATCAGCTCTGGCAGCTTGAAGGTCAGCCCGTCCTCGCCGCCGGTGAAGTCCGACAGCTGCGAAGCCAGCGTCTGGAAGGCCGAGGCCACTGCCAGCGTGATCATGGCGAAGAAGATGGCCCGCACCCGCAGCGAGAACAGGCCCACCGCCAGTGCCAGCACCAGCGAGACCGCCAGCGCGCACAGCACGCCGACGACCACCGCGTCCCAGCCCGCGCCCATGCGCGTGGCTGCAATGGCCACGCCGTAGGCGCCGATGCCGAAGAACATGGTGTGGGCGAAGCTCACGATGCCGGTGTAGCCCAGCAGCAAGTCGAAGCTGGCGACCAGCACGATGAAGACCAGGATCTTGGCCGCCACGTTGAGCGCCTTGACGCCCGGGAACAGGAAGGGCGCGAAGGCCAGGCCCAGCAGCACGGCCAGCAGCAGCACCGCCAGCACCTTGCTGCGCGGCAGGTCGTTGGAGAGAAGGCGTCGAAGCATGATCGGTCCCCTCCCCTTTCAGCGGCTGCCCGCCACGGGATAAACGCCCTGCGGCCGCCACAGCAGGATCGCCACCATCAGCGCGATGTTGGAGAACAGCGCCACCTTGGGCGCGACGAAGCCGGTGTAGTTGGCCATCAGCCCCACCAGCAGTGCACCGATCAGCGCGCCGGTGGTCGAGCCCAGGCCGCCGATGATGATGACGATGAAGATCAGCACATTGACCTGCGCCCCCATCTGCGGGATCACGTTCTGCTGGTACAGGCCCCACATCACGCCGCCCAGGCCGGCCAGCGCGCTGCCCGCCACGAAGATGCCGACGAAGAGCACGCGGATGCGGTAGCCCAGGGACTCGACCATCTCGCGGTCCTGCACGCCGGCGCGGATCAAGAGGCCGATCTTGGTGCGGGCCAGCGTCCAGGCCAGCAGGCCGAAGACCAGCGCGCCGACGATCACCGCGAGCACACGGTACTTCTCCACCGCCGCATCGCCCCACAGCCAGGAGCCGCGCAGGCCCTCGGGCAGCGGCAGCGGGATCTGCGCCGGGCCCCAGATCACCTTGATCAGCTCCTCGCCGATGATCATGCCGCCCATGGTGATGAGGATCTGCTTCAAGTGCTGGCCGTAGACCGGCCGCACGATGAAGCGCTCGAAGGCCAGGCCCACCGCGCCCGCCACCAGCATGGCCACCACCATGGCCGGCAGCACCGCCACCAGGTTGGTGAGGATGGAGGTGGACTGCGTCCAGTCGCCCATGGCGCCCAGCACGCTGGTGGCCACGAAGGCACCCAGGGCGATGAACACCCCGTGGCCGAAATTCAGCACGTCCATCAACCCGAAGACCAGCGTGAGGCCCGAGGCGATGATGAACACGATCATGCCCATGGCCAGGCCGGCGATGGTCAGCGTGAGCCAGGTGGAGGGCGAGCCCACCAGCGGCAGGGCCACCAGCGCGAGCGCGGGCACCAGCAGCAGCGGCTTCCAGTCGATGTCTTTGGCGAGGGTCGTCATAGGGCCAGTCCCAGCAGGCGTTGCTGCAGTTGCGTGTCGGCCGAGAACTCGGCCATGCCGCCGGCGTGCACCACGCGGCCGTTGTCCATCACGGCGACGGTGTCGCCCAGGCGTTGGGCGAAGTGGATGTTCTGCTCCACCAGCAGGATGGTCACGCCGCTGGCCTTGAGCTCGGCGAAGGCGTCGATCATGTTGTTGATGATGGCGGGCGCCAGGCCCTTGCTGGGCTCGTCGATGATGAGCAGCTCGCGCGGCTCGACGATGGCGCGGGAGACGGCCAGCATCTGCTTCTGGCCGCCGGAGAGCTTGCCGGCTGGGTGGTTCCAGAACTTCTCCACCGCGGGGAAGAGCCGGAAGATCCACTTCAGGCGCGCCTCGTCCATGTCCTGCGCGCGGCGGGCGCCGCGGGCGGCCAGCAGCATGTTCTCCTTGACGGTCAGGTCCGCGAAGATGCCCATGGTCTCGGGCACATAGGCGATGCCCAGGTCGGCGATCTGCGGCGTCGGCAGGTTGGCGATGCTCTTGCCTGCAAACTGCACGCGGCCCTGCGCAACCTTCCACAGGCCCATGATCGTGCGCAGCGTGGTCGTCTTGCCGGCGCCGTTGCGGCCCAGCAGCATGGTGAGCTGGCCCTTGGGCACCACCAAGTCCACGCCGTGGAGGATGTGGTAGGCGCCGATGTGGGTGTGCACGCCTTCGAGCGTGAGCAGTGCGTCGTTCATGCCGCCTCCTTCGCCACGCCCAGGTAGGCTTCCTGCACGACCGGCGAGGCGATCACCTCGGCCGGCTCGCCATCGGCCACCAGCGTGCCGTTGTGCAGCACGATGATGCGGTCGGCCAGCTCGCGCACCACGTCCATCTTGTGCTCGACCAGCAGGATGGTCTTGGTCTTGTCCTGCTTGAGCCGGCGGATCAGGTCGAGGATGACCGGCGCCTCGGCCGCGTTCATGCCGGCCGTGGGCTCGTCGAACATGAAGACCTGCGGCTCCAGCGCCATCAGCAGTGCCACTTCCAGCTTGCGCTGGTCGCCGTGCGGCAGGCTGGCCACCACGTCGTGCTCGCGGGCCTTGAGGTTGGTCTCGGCCAGCAGCGCGTCGGCGCGCTCGGTCAGCGCGCGGTGGTCGCTCCAGATGCTCCAGAGGTTGAGGCCGCGCCGGTGCGGCCCTTCGTGCGCGGCCTGCACGGCCAGGCGCACGTTCTCCAGCACCGTGAGGTTGGGGAACAGATTGGTCAGCTGGAAGGCGCGGCCGAGGCCGGCGCGGGTGCGCGCCGAGGCCGGCAGCCCCGACAGGTCGCGGCCGTTCAGCAGCACCTTGCCCTCGGTGGCCTTGAGCTGGCCCGAGACCAGGTTGAAGTAGGTGGTCTTGCCCGCCCCGTTCGGGCCGACGATGGCCGTCAGCGTGCCCGGCGCGAAGCGGCAGCTGACGGCATTCACCGCCACATGCCCGCCGAAGCGGATGGTGAGGTTCTGGGTTTCAAGCAATTGCGGATGTCCTGTCGCGTTCAGTAGCAGGTGCCGACCTCGTAGTAGCCGGCGGCGGTCTTCTTCAGGGTGGTCTCGATGTAGATGTTCCACAACCCCATGCCCTGGTTGGAGCCATAGGCATAGGCGAAGCCGTAGAGCGCATAGGCCCGCGCGGCCACGGTGTGGCTGTAGTTGTCGGTGGTGGTGCACACGGGCGCCATACCGGTGGTGCTGGCGGTGGCCGTGGCCGAGGGCGCGCCGCGGGCGCCGGCGGCATTCACCGCACGCACCGTCCAGCCGTAGCTGCTGCCCGCGACGAGGTCGGTGTCGGTAAAGCTGGTGCCGGCGACCGGCGTGGGGTTGCGCCGCCCGCCGTTGCGGTAGACCACATAGCCCGCCGCACCCGGCACGGCAGACCAGCTCAGCTTCATACTGCTGGCCGTGGCGGCAGAGGCCGTCAGGCCGCCCGGCGCCGCGAGCGCGGCCGTGGCCGTGCCGCCCGACAGGTGTTTGACCATGGCCTGGATGGCGGCCATCTGCGGGCCCGCCTTTTTTGCATAGTCGGGGCTGTCATAGCCCCACCAGTCCCAGCAACCGTTGGTGGCCGTCACGCCGGTCTGCGGGTACAGCACGACGATGTTGTTCGTGTCGGCCCAGCGGTTGTAGCCGGTGTTGCGCACGTACTGCTGGCCGATCTGCGCCGTGTTCTGCTTGCAGCCGTGCAGCGCCACGTGCAGCCGGCAGGTGGCACTGCCGCTGGCGCAGGCCGCGGGCACATAGGCCCAGCCGGTCTGCGCCATGGCATGGCCGCCGACGAAGCCGCGCTGGTCGAACTCGATGAAGCTGCCGCCCAGCGTCGACACGTTGCGCGCATTGAGCGGGCCGTAGATCTGCTGCAGCAGCGCGCCGGCCAGGTCGAAGTTGCAGTCGTCGATGTAGGGGTCGCCCTTGACCGAGCAGGCGCTGCCGTAGTCGTCCGTCACAAAGGAATGCTCGGCCGCCAGGTCCTTCTTGTAGGCGATGTTGGCCGCCGGCACGAAGGCGCCGTAGTAGCTGCGCAGGTCGTCCATCACGGCCGTCTTGACCACGCTGTCGAGCGTGCCCGAGAACAGGTAGAGCCGGCTGGCCGCGAGGTTGGCCACCGGGTCGATGGCGCCACTCGTGGCCCAGTTGTTGGTGGTGGTCACCAGGCTGCTGACCGGGATGCTCGTGTCGTGCGCCATGCAGCGGCCGGTGGCGTAGACCACCGAGCCCTCGGCACAGTAGTACGGCCCGCCCGCCACCACGCCCGCACCCTTCTTGAAGGTGGCCGAATAGGCCACGTGCAGTTGCACCGCCATATAGCCGCCCGAGGACACGCCCGACACGCTGACCTGTGCCGGGTCGATATTGAGCTCCGGCAGCGGCACGGCCGCCGCCGCGCCAGCCAGCAGCCAGGCCGACACGAGCACACCGGCGGCGCGCCTGAGGGGCGCGGTGAACTTCTGCATGGTGCGTCTCCTGAAGGAAGGTGAGCCGTAGTGGCGCTGGGCGGGGACACCCACGGAACCGGCTTTGCCGGGCCGTGGGGTGTGCCCCCTTCGAGTATCAGAAGGGGGAGCCGCTAAGCGGCCTGGGGGATGTCGGTGGTCCGTTATCCACGGAACCGGCTTTGCCGGGCCGTGGGGTGTGCCCCCTTCGAGTATCAGAAGGGGGAGCCGCGAAGCGGCATGCGGGATGTCGCCCTGTTATCTCTTGTTGCGGATCGGAATGTCCATCTCCGACGGCTTGATCTCGTGCACCAGTTCCGGCACGCCCCAGGCGAAGGCCGGGTCCACCTTGATCTTGAAGTGGTACATGCTCTGCAGGGCCTGGTGGTCTTCCTTGCGGAAGGTCATGGTGCCCTTGGGCGTGTCGAAGCTCATGCCTTCCATGGTGCTGATGAGCTTGTTGGTGCCGGTGTCGCCGCCGGTCTTCTTGAGCGCGGTGACGACGGCCATGGCGGCCGAGAAACCGCCGGCGGTGAAGAAGTCCGGCGGGCTCTTGAATTCCTTGTAGTGCATGGACACCAGCGCCTCGTTCACCGGGTTTTTCGGAATGCCGAAGTAGTAGTAGGTGGCGCCTTCCATGCCGGGGAAGTTCTTGTAGCTGGCCATGGCCGGCAGGATGTTGCCGCCGGTGGCGATCTCGATGCCGTAGCGCTTGAGGTCCAGGTCGGCGATCTTGAAGGGGTTGCCCGCGCCGGCCCACACGATCCAGATCACCTTGCGGCCGGGCTGGTCCTTGAGCTTGTCGATCAGGCGCTGCGCACCGGCGGTGAAGTCCGTGGTGTTCTGCGGCAGGTATTCCTCATGGACGATCTTGGCCTTCTTGACCGCGTCCTTGAAGGCCTTCACGCCGTCGCGGCCGAAGGCGTAGTCCTGGGCCAGCGTGGCGATGGTGGTGCCCGGCTTGTCGAGCGCCACGGCGTTGGAGATGGCGTCCTGGCTCGAATTGCGGCCGGTGCGGAAGATGTACTTGTTCCACTTGTCGCCGGTGATCGAGTCGGCCACCGCGGGCTCGACGATCAGCAGCTTCTTGTATTCCTCGGCCACCGGCAGCATGGCCAGCGCCACGCCCGAAGAGGTGGGGCCGACGGCCAGCGCGGCCTTGTCGTCGGAATAGGCGGCGGCGAGCTGCGACTTGCCGAGGTCAGGCTTGCCCTGGTCGTCCTTCTCGATCACGACGATCTTCTTGCCGTTGACCATCATGGTGCCGCCCGTGGCGTAGTCCAGGCCCATCATCAGGCCGGTCTGGGTCTGCTTGCCGTAGGCCTCCAGCGGGCCGGTCTTGCTGTAGACGTGGGCGATGCGGATCTCGTTGGACTGGGCCCAGGCCGAAGCGGGGACCGCGACAGAGGCGGCGAGCGCGGCCAAGGCGACGAGGTGGCGACGGTTCATTCGTTGTCTCCTGAAAAAGGTGACTGAACATTGCACAGTTCGTGCCACTTGCTAAACCGTTGATATCAAAGGCTACTTCATTCGATCAAACTGCTTTATGCCTGATCTACGAACATCTGGCATGCCTGATTTTCGGTCGAATGTTCAATTTTCAGGCAGGGCTTTCCCGGAGGTCTGGCGCTCGGTGATCCACTGCTCGAACTGGCGCTCGGCCTGCTGGCGGAACTGGTTGCGCGCATGGTTGCAGGCCGCATGCGCCAGCCGCCGGTGCTTCGAGGAGCGGACACCGCCGAAGGTCGAGTCGACCAGATGCTCGATGGTGGCCGACTCCGGCCGGCCGGCGGGCTCGTCGAAATCCATCGGCAGGCCGCACCAATGGCAGTTGGGCCCGAAGGTGGCGCGCAGTGCCTTGACGCTCACGGGTTCGCCATCCGTTCGTACAGGGTCGCACGAGAGATGCCCAGCAGCCGCGCCGTCGCCAGCTTGTTGCCGCCGGTCGAAGCCAGTGCCGCGGCGATCGCCTTGCGCTCGAGTTCGGCCACCTGCTGCGACAAGGGGCGCAACAGCGCCGCCTGCTCGTCGGCATCCTGGCTGGTCTGCAGGGTGGCCGGCAGCTCGACCTGCTCCAGCCCGGCTTCGCGCAGGATGCGTTCGAGCTGCACCGCGTCGATGCGCTGCGACTCGCTTCGCATCGTGACCTGCTCCAGCACGTTGCGCAGCTCGCGGATGTTGCCGCGCCAGTGCTGGCCGGCCAGCAGGGCCAGCGCGTCGGGCAGCAGTTCGGGCGGCGCGTCGCCAGTGCGTTGGGCCACCTCGTCGCCCAGCGCCTCCACCAGCGCCGGGATGTCGCTGCGTCGCGCACGCAGCGGCGGCACGCGGATGGGCAGCACGTTCAGGCGGTAGTACAGGTCTTCGCGAAAGCGCCCCTGCGCCACCAGCGCCGGCAGGTCGCGCGAGGTGGCGGCGATCACGCGCGCATCGAAGGCCACCAGCTTGTTCGAGCCCAGCGGCTCGATCTCGCCCTCCTGCAGCGCGCGCAGCAGCTTGGCCTGCAGCGTGAGCGGCATGTCGCCGATCTCGTCCAGGAACAGCGTGCCGCCGTCGGCGAACTTGAACTTGCCCTCGCGGCCGCGCCGGTCCGCGCCGGTGAAGGCGCCGGGCGCGAAGCCGAAGAACTCGGCCTCCAGCAGCGTGTCGGGCACGGCCGCGATGTTGACGCTGACGAAGGGCCCGGCCGCCCGGGCCGAGGCACCGTGGATGGCATGGGCCAGCAGCTCCTTGCCGGTGCCCGTCTCGCCCAGCAGCAGCACCGGGCTGCTGGACTGGGCCGCGCGCCGCGCATGGCGCTTGACCTCCACGGCCGCCGGGCTGCTGCCGATGAAACTGGCGAAGCTGTATTTGGCCTGGCGCGGCAGCCCGCCTTCCAGCCCATTGCGCGCCGCGCGGCTGGCCTGGCTGGCCAGTTCGCGCCGGGCCTCGTCCAGGTCGCGCTGCAGCAGCGCGAACTTGGCCACCAGCGGCTGCAGCGTGGTCTGCGGATGGTCAAAGAGCACGATGCCGATGGCGCCGATCACCGGCCCCGTGCCATCGTCGTGCTCCTCGCGCAGCGGCAGGCGGCTGACGACGAAGGTGCCGGCCTTGTTGGTCAGCAGGTCCACCAGCACCGGCTCGCCGGTCTCCAGCACGCGGCGCATCTGGGTGTTGGGGATCACCTCCTCCACCATGTGGCCGACGAACTGGTCCACGCCATCGAAGCCCAGCGCCGGCAGGAAGCGGCGGTAGCCCTCGTTCACCCACACGATGCGGCCGCTGCGGTCGATCAGGAACATCCCCTGGCTGATGCTGGAGAAGAGCTGGAACATCGAGCGCGCCGCCAGCGCCAGGATGCCCTGGGCGTCCTGCGGCAGCGTGGGGTCGGAGGTTGCGGCAGACATGGCGCGCGATCGTAGCGGCGCCATGGCCTAGTCGTCGGTGCTGCCGGCGTCCTTGAGCTCGGCGAACTTGGCCGCCATGGTCGGGTTGCCGCGCGTGAGCTTCTTGATCGTCAGGTCCTCGGCCTTGTCGTTGGCCAGGCGCAGGTTGTTGGCCGACTTGTAGAGCGCGTCCTTGGTCTTCTCCAGGTCCTTGATGGCTTCGTCGATGCGCTTGACGGCCTCCTCGAAGCCATCGGACGCCAGCCGCCAGTTGCGGCCGAAGGCGGCCTTGAAGTCGTCCAGCTGCGTCTCGAAGCGGGTGATGTCCAGGTTCTGCGCCTTGACCAGCGCCAGCTCCGACTTGTAGGCCAGCGCCTTGGTGGCCGCATTGCGCAGCAGCGTGACCATGGGCAGGAAGAACTGCGGCCGCACCACGTACATCTTCGGGTAGCGGTGGAACACGTCGACGATGCCGGTGTTGTAGAGCTCGCTCTCGGGCTCCAGCAGCGAGACCAGTACCGCGTACTCGCAGCCCTTCTCGGTGCGGTCCTTGTCCAGCTCGCGGAAGAAGTCCTCGTTCTTCTTGCGCGTGGCGGTGGCGTCGCTCTCGTTCTTCATCTCGAACATGATCGAGACGATCTCGGTGCCGTCCTCGTCGAGGTCGCGGAAGATGTAGTCGCCCTTGCTGCCGCTGCGGGCGTCGTTGTCCTTCTCGAAGTAGGCACGCGGAAAGGCGGTGGCGCGGATGCGGTTGAACTCGGTCTCGCAGTGCTGCTCCAGCGTCTCGCCCACCATCTTGGTGGACAGCCGCGCCTTCATGTCGCGCAGGCGCTCGATGGCGTCGTCGCGGTCGCGGATCTGCGTCTCGTACTTGTCCTTGAGCATCTGCTCGGCCACCTGCTTTTCGAGCGCCACGCGCTCCAGGTTGTTGCGCAGGGCATCGCGCTCCTTCTCGACCGCGCCAACGGCTTCGGTGACGGCCAGCCGCTGCGCCATGCCGCCAGCGTCGAGGCGGGACTTCAGCGCCTGGATCTCGGCGTCCTTGGCAGCCGCGGCCTTCTGCACTTCGCTCGCGAGCCGCGCCTCGGCCAGGCGGGCCGCGGATTCGCGCTCCTGCCGGGCCTGTGCCAGTTCGTGAGCCAGCTGGTCGCGCTCGCGCTCGATGCTGCCCAGCGCCTCGTTCACCGCGAGCCGGCGCGCCACCTCGCCGGCGTCGAGCCTGGCCTTGAGCGCGAGGATCTCGGCCTCCCGGGCCGCGGCCTTTTTCTCCAGCTCGCTGGCGAGCTGGGCCCGCGCGAGTTCGACCGCACTGCGCTTGTCCTGCTCGGCCAGTTCCAGCCGCTCGTGCAGCTGGCGGTCGAAGTCGCTGTCGCGCACCTGCTTGAGGATGTCCGCGTAGCCGGACTCGTCGATCTTGAAGGCCTTGCCGCAGTGGGGGCACTTGATGTCTTGCATGCGGGCGATCCTAGCGCGGCGTCGGACAAAGGCGCGACCGCGGCACAGACTTTAATCATTCGTTTGATTTCGGTGGTCTAATCCGCACCCGCATGACCACCGCCACGCCCAAGCCGGCCCGGGGCGACGGGGCCGAGGCCCGCCAGCGCCTGCTGCTGGCCGCGCTCGCCCTGTTCGCCGACCAGGGCTTCGCCAAGACCTCCACCCGCGCCATCGCCGCGGCCGCCGACATGAACATCGGCGCCATCAGCTACTACTTCGGCGACAAGGCCGGGCTGTACGCCGCCTGCTTCACCGAGCCCATGGGCGGCAAGGCCGAAGAGACCACCGCCCTGTGGTCCGCGCCCGGCCTGTCGCTCGACGAGGCGCTGACGGTGTTCATGCGCGCCTACCTGGAGCCGCTCAAGCTGGGTGAGCGCGTGCGCCAGTGCATGCGCCTGCACCTGCGCGAGATGCTGGAGCCCAGCAGCCAGTGGGCCACCGAGGTGGAGCGCGAGATCAAGGGCCCGCACCAGGCCATGGTGCGGCTGCTGGCCCGGCATCTGGATGCCCGCGTGGACGACGACATCCATCGCCTGGCCTTCGCCGTCACCGGCCTGGCGATGCAGCCCTACGTGACGCGCGACTTCATCGACGTGATCCGCCCCGGCCTGCTGCGCAGCCCCCGTGCCGTCGACCAGTGGGCCGAACGGCTGGCCGGCATGGCGCTGGCCCTGGTGGCGGCCGAACGGGGCCGCCGCGCGGCCAATGCCTCCGAGGAACCTTCCGCATGACGACTCGAACCGCCCCGCCCGCCGCGCGGCTGCTGGCCGCGCTGCCGCTCGCGCTGGCCCTGGCTGCCTGCGGCGTGACCCGGCCGCCCGCCGCCGTGCAGGCGCCCGCGCCCGCGCAATGGCGCAGCCCGGTGCCGGCCGACGCCCTGCCCCACCACGGCTCGACGGCCGACCTCGCCCACTGGTGGCGCCAGGCCGGCGATCCGCTGCTGGGCGAGCTGATCAAGGCCGCCCAGGCCGCCAGCCCCAACGTGGCCAGCGCCGCCGCGCGCGTGACCGAGGCCCGCGGCGCCCGCACCCAGGCCGGCGCCGCCCTGGCGCCGCGGCTGGACGGCAACCTGTCGGCCACGCGCAGCGCCTCGCCGCTCAGCGGCACCAGCACGGGCAGCACCACGACCACCGGGACCGGCAGCACCAGCGTGCCCCCGGCGACCGTGCTGCAGGCCACGCTGCAGCCCAGTTGGGAGATCGACCTCTTCGGCGGCCTGCGCGCCAGCCGCGACGCCGCCATCGCCCGCCTCGATGCCGGCGAGGCCCGCTGGCACGACGCCCGCATCGCCGTGGCGGCCGAGACGGCCAATGCCTACTTCGCCGAACGCGCCTGCGCCCGCCAGCTGGCCGTGGCCGAGGCCGACACCCGCTCACGGACCGAGACGGCCCGCCTCACGGGCCTGTCGGCCGACGCCGGCTTCACCGCGCCGGCCGATGCGGCCCTGGCCCGCGCCAGCGCGGCCGATGCGTCGGGCCGGCTCACGCAGCAGCGCGCCCAGTGCCGCGTGCTGCGCCACGGACTGGTCGCGCTGACGGGCCTGTCGGCGGAAGACCTGGACCGGCGACTCGATGCCCAGTCCGCCGTCACCGCCCTGCCCACGCCACCGGCCGTGGACGCCGTGCCGGCCCAGACGCTCTCGCAGCGGCCCGACCTGTTCTCCGCCGAGCGCGCCGTGGCGGCTGCCAGTGCCGAGGCCGGCGCGGCGCAGGCCCAGCGCTATCCGCGCCTGACGCTCAGCGGCAGCGTGGGCCGGCTGCAGCTGCGCAGCCAGGGCTTCCGCGCCTCGCTCGACACCTGGAGCGTGGGCCCGGTGGCGCTGTCGGTGCCGCTGTTCGACGGCGGCGTGTCGGCCGCCAATGCCGAATCGGCCCGCGCCCGCTACGACGAGGCCGTAGTGCAGTACCGCGCCAGCGTGCGTCAGGCCGTGCGCGAGGTCGAAGAAGCGCTGACCAACCTCGACAGCACCCGCCAGCGCGCCGCCGATGCCGACACCGCCGTGCGCGGCTACCAGGCCAACTTCGACGCTGCCCAGTCGCGCTATCAGACGGGGCTGGCCAGCCTGTTCGAGCTGGAGGACGCGCGCCGCACGCTGTTCGCCGCGCAGACGGCGCGGGTCTCGCTGCAGCGCGAGAGCAACGAGGCGTGGGTCGCGCTCTACCGCGCAGTGGGTGGCGGCTGGCAACGGCCCGACGCCGACGGCGCAGCCACCGCCCCGGCCTCCACCGCCGGCATGTCGAACGCCGCCGTCGCCGCCCCAGGCGCCAAGCCCGCTTCGACGACCAGCCCGACCCCGTCCGGCGCCACCGCCACGCCGCGCCCCTGAACCCTGCCCCGCGCCCGGAAAGATCACCATGCAACGCTCCCGACGCCCGCTCCTCATCGCGATCCTGGTCGTGGCCCTCGTGGCCGTGGCCGCCTTCTTCCTGCTGCGCGGCAAGCCCGCGGAAGGCGAGGCGGCCAAAAAGGCCGACAAGCCCGCCGCCACCGCCCGCCCCGCGCTCACCGTCACGGTGGTGCAGCCGCAGCCCGCCGACCTGGTGGCCGGCCTGCCGGCCAACGGCAACATCGCCGCGTGGCAGGAGGCCATCATCGGCTCCGAGGCGGCCGGCCTGCGCCTGGCCGACGTGCGGGTGAACGTGGGCGACCTGGTCAAGAAGGGCCAGGTGCTGGCCACCTTCTCGGGCGACACGGTGCAGGCCGAAGTCGCCCAGGCCCGCGCCAGCCTGGCCGAGGCCGAGGCCGCCGCAGCCGATGCCGCCGCCAATGCCGAGCGTGCCCGCACGCTGTCGGCGACCGGCGCGCTGAGCCAGGCGCAGATCAACCAGTACCTCACCACCGGCCAGACCGCCAAGGCCCGCGTCGAGGCCGCCCGCGCCGCGCTGCAGGCGCAGCAGGTGCGCCAGCGCAACACGCAGGTGCTGGCACCGGACGACGGTGTCATCTCCTCGCGCACGGCCACCGTGGGCGCGGTGGTGGGCTCGGGCGCCGAGCTCTTCCGCCTGGTGCGCCGCGGCCGCCTCGAATGGCGGGCCGAGGTGGCCTCCAACGAGCTGCCCAGGGTGCGCGTGGGCCAGAAGGCCCGTGTGACGGCCGCCAGCGGCGTGACGGTCGAGGGCACGGTGCGCGCTCTGGCGCCCACGGTCGATCCGCAGACGCGCAATGCGCTGGTCTACGTCGACCTGCCCGCCAACGGCGACGTGCGCGCCGGCATGTACGCGCGCGGCGAATTCATGCTCGGTCGCATCGAGCAACTCACCGTGCCGCAGTCCGCCGTGGTGGTGCGCGACGGCTTCGCCAGCGTGTTCGAGGTGGGCGCCGACGGCAAGGTCGCCATGCGCCGCGTGACGACTGGCCAGCGCGCCGGCGACCGCATCGCCATCGCCGAAGGCGTGAAGCCGGAGATGAAGCTTGTCGAGCGCGGCGCCGCCTTCCTCAACGACGGCGACGTGGTGCAGGTGCAGGGCCAGCCGGCCCCGGCGGCCGCCGCCCCGGCCCCGGCCGCCAAGTGACGCGGGAGCATCCGGCATGAACCTTTCCGCCTGGTCGATCCGCAACCCCATTCCGGCGGCGATGCTCTTCGTCCTGCTGACGCTGGCAGGGCTGCTGTCCTTCAAGTCCATGAAGGTGCAGAACTTCCCGGACATGGACCTGCCGGTGGTGGTCGTCACCGCTGCCCTGCCCGGCGCCGCGCCAGGGCAGCTCGAAAGCGATGTGGCGCGCAAGATCGAGAACGCCATCGCCACCATCCAGGGCGTCAAGCACATCACCTCCACCCTGGTCGACGGCCAGGCCACCATCGCCACCGAGTTCGAGCTGGAGAAGCCCGTGCAGGAAGCCGTGGACGACGTGCGCTCGGCCGTGAGCCGCGTGCGCGCCGACCTGCCGGCCGACCTGCGCGACCCCATCGTGGCCAAGCTGGAGCTGTCGTCGCAGCCGGTGCAGGCCTATGCCATCGCCTCCGACAACTGGGACGACGAGCAGCTGTCGTGGTTCGTCGACGACACGCTGTCGCGCCGCATGCTGGCCGTGCCCGGCGTGGGCGCCATCACCCGCGTGGGCGGCGTCACGCGCGAGGTGCGCGTCGCGCTCGATCCGGCGCGCATGCAGTCGCTGGGCATCACCGCAGCGACGGTCTCGCGCACGCTGCGGCAGGTGCAGATGGAAAGCGCCGGCGGCCGGGCCGAGCTGGGCGGCGCCGAGCAGCCGCTGCGCACCCTGGCCACCGCCAAGACGGCGGCCGAAGTCGCCGCCATGCAGATCCCGCTGGGCAATGGCCGCCATGCGCGCGTGGACGAGGTGGCCACCGTCACCGACACCGTGGCCGAGCCGCGCGCCCTGGCCCTGCTGGATGGCAAGCCGGTGATCGGCTTCGAGATCTCGCGCAGCCGCGGCGCCAGCGAGGTGGAGGTGGGCGACGGCGTGCAGAAGGCGCTGGACAAGCTGCAGGCCGACTACCCGCACCTGAGGCTGCAGCGCACCTTCGACTTCGTGGACATCGCCCGCGGCGAGTACGACAGCTCCATGCGCCTGCTCTACGAAGGCGCGCTGCTGGCGGTTGTGGTGGTGTGGCTCTTCCTGCGCGACTGGCGGGCGACCATCGTCTCGGCCGTGGCGCTGCCGCTGTCGGTCATCCCGGCCTTCATCGGCATGTACCTGCTGGGCTTCTCGATCAACATCATCACGCTGCTGGCGCTCTCGCTGGTGGTGGGCATATTGGTCGACGACGCCATCGTGGAGGTCGAGAACATCGTGCGCCACCTGCGCATGGGCAAGAGCCCCTACCAGGCGGCCATGGAGGCGGCCGACGAGATCGGCCTGGCGGTGATCGCCACCACCTTCACGCTGATCGCGGTGTTTTTGCCCACGGCCTTCATGAGCGGCATTCCGGGCCGCTTCTTCAAGCAGTTCGGCTGGACGGCGGCGCTGGCCGTGTTCGCCTCGCTGGTGGTGGCGCGGCTGCTCACGCCCATGATGGCGGCCTATATCCTCAAGCCGCTGGTGGCCCATGACAAGGAGCCGGGCTGGATGCGCAGCTACATGCGCGCCTCGGCCTGGTGCCTGCGCCACCGCGGGCTGACGCTGCTTGGCGCGCTGGTGTTCTTCGTCGGCTCGCTGGCGTTGATCCCGCTGCTGCCCTCGGGCTTCATCCCGCCGGACAACAACGTGCAGACGCAGGTCACGCTCGAACTGCCGCCCGGCAGCAAGCTGGCCGACACGCGCCGCGCGGTCGAGGCGGCCAGCGAACGCATCCGCAGGGTGGGCCACATCGAGAGCATCTACGTCGCCATCGGCGGCGGCGCGGCCGGGGCCGACCCGATGGCCGGCGGCGCCGGCAGCGATCCGCGCAAGGCCACCATGACACTGCGCCTGGCGCCGCGCGGCGAGCGCCCGGTCAAGCAGGTGATCGAGCGCGAGCTGCGCCAGGTGATGGCCGAGGTGCCGGGCGTGCGGGTCAAGGTGGGCCTGGGCGGCTCCAACGACAAGTACATCCTGGCGCTGTCCAGCGAGGACCCACAGGCGCTGGCCACCGCCTCGCGCGACGTGGAGCGCGACCTGCGCACGATTCCCGGCGTGGGCAACGTCAGCTCCAACGCCAGCCTGGTGCGGCCCGAGATCGCGGTGCGGCCCGACTTTGCCCGCGCCGCCGACCTGGGCGTGACCAGCAGCGACATCGCCGAGACGCTGCGCGTGGCCACGGTGGGCGACTACGAGCAGTACCTGCCCAAGCTCAATCTTGCGCAGCGGCAGGTGCCGATCGTGGTGCGGCTGGCCGACAGCGCGCGCGAGAACCTGTCGACGCTGGAGCGTCTGACGGTGCCCGGCACCCGTGGCCCGGTGCGGCTGGGCGAAGTCGCCACGCTGGAGCCCGCGGGCGGCCCGGCCGTCATCAGCCGCTACGACCGCGCGCGCAACGTCAACTTCGAGATCGAGCTGGGCGAACGCGGCCTGGGCGAGGTGGCCGAGGCCATCCGCGCGCTGCCCGCCATCCAGGGCCTGCCGCCCAGCGTGCGCACCGTCGACGTCGGCGACGCCGAGATGATGGGCGAGCTGTTCAGCAGCTTCGGCCTGGCCATGCTGACGGGCGTGCTGTGCATCTACATCGTTCTGGTGCTGCTGTTCAAGGACTTCCTGCAGCCGGCCACCATCCTGGCGGCGCTGCCGCTGTCTCTGGGCGGCGCCTTCGTGGCGCTGCTGCTGGCGGGCAAGAGCTTCTCGATGCCGTCGCTGATCGGGCTGGTGATGCTGATGGGCATCGCGACGAAGAATTCGATCCTGCTGGTGGAGTACGCCATCGTGGCGCGGCGCGACCACGGCATGAGCCGCTGGGACGCGCTGCTCGACGCCTGCCACAAGCGCGCGCGGCCGATCATCATGACCACGCTCGCCATGGGCGCCGGCATGATGCCCATCGCCCTGGCCTGGGGCGAGGCGGACATGAGCTTCCGCTCGCCCATGGCGGTGGCGGTGATCGGCGGGCTGGTCACCTCCACCATCCTGAGCCTGCTGGTGATCCCGGCCACCTTCACCTATGTGGACGACCTGGAGCAGTGGGTCAAGCGGTTGTTCCGCCGCGGGCGGCCGGCCGCGCACGAGGGCGCGGCGGCACCGGCGGCTACAGCACGTCCACCGGAATCTTGAGGTAGCGCACGCCGTTGGCCTCGGCCGGCGGCAGCGCCCCGGCGCGGATGTTGACCTGGATGGCCGGCAGGATCAGCACCGGCATGGCCAGCGTGGCGTCGCGCGCCTGGCGCATGGCGACGAAGCCGGCCTCGTCCACGCCCGCGTGCAGGTGGATGTTGGCGCGGCGCTGGTCGGCCACCGTGGTCTCCCAGGCCGGCGCCCGGCCGTCGGGCGGGTAGTCGTGGCACATGAAGAGGCGCGTGGCCGGCGGCAGCGCCAGCAGCCGTTCGACCGAGCGGTAGAGCTGGTGCGCATCGCCACCGGGGAAGTCGCAGCGCGCGCTGCCCACGTCGGGCATGAAGAGCGTGTCGCCCACGAAGGCCAGCTGCGCGGTGCCTCCTTCGTCCTCCAGGACATAGGCCATGTCGGCGGGCGTGTGGCCGGGCACATGCATGGCCCGCAGGCGCAGCGCGCCGACATGGAACACCTCGTCGGGCTCGAACAGGTGGCCGAACTGCGAGCCGTCGAGCGCGAATCCCGGCTCCAGGTTGAACACCTTCTTGAACACGCCCTGCACCGTGCGGATGGCCGAGCCGATGGCGATGGTGCCCCCTAGCGCCTTCTGCAGGTAGGGCGCGGCCGAGAGATGGTCGGCATGGGCATGCGTCTCCAGCAGCCACTGCACCGTGAGGCCGTGTGCGCGCACGAAGTCGATGAGGCGGTCGGCCGAATGCGTGGCCGTGCGGCCGGACTTGGGGTCGTAGTCCAGCACCGAATCGACGATGGCGCAGGCCCCGCCCTCGCGCTCGAAGAGCACGTAGCTGATGGTGAAGGTGGCCGGGTCGAAGAAGGGCTGGACGCGGGCGGAGACAGGCTGGTCGATCATCGGTGGCTCCTCGAAATCAGGGGATGCGGAAAGGATTGGCCAACAGTTTATTGAAAGATATTTTGTGTTTCAATAAACTGTTGGACATGCCCACCACCGCCACGACTTCTTCCTCCACCGACCTGCACCACGACGCCGCGCCCGGACCCGAGGCGCTGGCCCAGTTGCGTGCCTCCGCCGGCCGCGCCTGCGCCCTGCTCAAAGCCATGGCCAACGAGGACCGGCTGCTGCTGCTGTGCATGCTGGCCGAAGGCGAGCGCAACGTCGGCGAGCTGCAGGCCGCCACCGGCATCGTGCAGCCCAGCCTGTCGCAGCAGCTGGGCGTGCTGCGCGAGGAAGGCCTGGTGCAGACGCGGCGCGAGGGCAAGTTCATCTACTACGCACTGGCCAGCACCGAGGTGCTGCGGCTGATGCAGGCCCTGCATGCGAGCTTCTGCGCGCCGCAGTGAGGCCTTTTTCCCCTCTCATCCAGGAACCTTCCCATGACCCTCGACTGGCTCCACTTCACGCCCTGGCGCTCGCTCGCCGGCGGCGCCCTCATCGGCCTCTCCGCCGCGCTGCTGGTGCTGGCCAATGGCCGCATCGCCGGCATCAGCGGCATCCTGGGCACGCTGGTGGGCCGCAGCCCCGCGGGCGAACGCCCCTGGCGGCTGGCCTTCCTGATCGGGCTGCTGGCCGCGCCGATGGTGTGGCAGATCGGCGGCACCCTGCCGGCCGCGCACATCGCGGCCAGCCCCGGCCTGCTGATCGCAGCCGGCCTGCTGGTGGGCATCGGCACCCGCTACGCGAGCGGCTGCACCAGCGGCCATGGCGTGTGCGGACTCTCGCGCGGCTCGGTGCGCTCGCTGGCCGCCACGCTCGCCTTCATGGCCGCCGGCTTCGCCACGGTCTTCCTGCTTCGCCACCTGATCGGATGAACCCGCCATGCCTGCATTGACCGCCTTTCTTTCCGGCCTCGTCTTCGGCCTCGGCCTGTTGCTCTCCGGCATGGCCGACCCGGCCAAGGTGCTGGGCTTCCTGGACCTGGCCGGCAACTGGGACCCATCGCTCGCCTTCGTGATGGGCGGCGCCATCGCCGTGGCGGCGCCCGCCTTTGCCCTGGCGCGCCGACGCAGCCATGGCCTGCTGGGCGCGGCCATGCAGCTGCCCAAGGCCACGCACATCGACCGCCGGCTGGTGCTGGGCAGCCTGGTCTTCGGCGCCGGCTGGGGCCTGGCCGGCTTCTGCCCGGGGCCGGCCCTGGTCAGCGCCGCCGCGGGCTACCGCGAGGCCTGGCTCTTCGTCGCGGCGATGGTGGCGGGCATGGCCTTGTTCTCGTGGCTCGAAAGCTCGCGCGCTTCTGTGGCCCGCGCGTAAGCGCCGTCCCAGCCCCAGCGGCCCGTGCCCGGGCCTCAGCTCCAGCCTCGTAGCGGCACCGGCACCGGCCAACATCCGAACCGGCACCGCGACCGCTCGCCATGCCATCTATGTCACGACCCGGCCGTTCGCGCGCAGCGTCGAGGCGGAGGATGCCGGTGTGCGTGCGGAGGTGCCATTCGCGGCGCCGTGCAGTGCCGTAAGCGCGTCGGTGGAGGGCGGGCACCCGTCCTGCGCTTCAAGCCGGCTGGCGCGAGCGTGCACCGGGAGCGCGCATGCCGGCGTCCTCTGCCGGGTCAGCGCCCCGGAGTCCGCCATGCCATTCCAGCAGACCATCGCACCCATCCCAGTCCCGCAGCAACAAAAGGCGCACACCCCTAGAATCCGCGCCCTTTGCCTGCCCCTGCCATGACCGCTCCGTCCTGCTGCGCCATCGACTTCGGCACCTCCAACTCCGCCATCGCCCTGCCCCAGGCCGATGGCAGCGCGCGGCTGGTGCTGGTGGAGGACGGGCGGCCCACCATGCCCACCACCGTCTTCTACGACGTGGAAGACCTCGAAGGCCACGAGCCCCCGCGTCGCCTCCATGGCCGCGCCGCCCTGGCCGCCTACGTGGAAGGCCGCGAAGGCCGGCTGATGCGCTCGATGAAGAGCATCCTGGGTTCCGGCCTGGCCGAACAGTCCACCGAGGTGGGCGAAGGCCGCTCCGTGCGTTACCTCGACGTGATCGGCGACTACCTGCGCCATCTGCGCCGCCTCGGCGAACAGGCCGCCGGCGCCCCACTCGAACGTGTGGTGCTCGGCCGGCCCGTGCACTTCGTCGACGACGACGCCACGCGCGACGCCAAGGCCCAGGCCTCGCTCGAAGCCGCCGCACGCGAGGTGGGATTCGCCGAGGTGCACTTCCAGTTCGAGCCCATCGCCGCCGCCCTGGACCACGAGCAGTCGGTCACGCAGGAAGAACTGGTGCTGGTGGCCGACATCGGCGGCGGCACGTCCGACTTCTCGCTGGTGCGGGTCGGGCCGCAGCGCCGCGAACGCCTGGACCGCAAGGACGACATCCTGGCCAACCACGGCGTGCATGTGGCCGGCACCGACTTCGACCGCCGGCTGGATCTGGCCGCGATCCTGCCGCTGTGCGGCTATCGGGCGCTGGGCCCGGCACGCCCCGGCGAGCGTCCGCGTGAGGTGCCCAACGCGGTGTACTTCGACCTCGCGACCTGGCACCTGATCAACGGCGTCTACGCCACCAACCGCGTGCTGGAGCTGCAACGCATGCGCAGCTTCTATGCCGATGCGCGGCTGCATGCCCGCCTGATGCATGTGGTGCAGGCCCGCCTCGGCCATGCCCTGCTCTCCCGTGCCGAGGCGGCCAAGATCGCCGTGGCCGACGGCGGCGCCACCACGCTGGCGCTGGAGCTGATCGAACCCGGCCTGGCCACACCGCTGGACGCGACGACGGCCCTCGACGCGCTGGACGCCGACCTGCAGCGTATCGCCGATGCAGCCACCGAGACGCTGGCCCAGGCCGGAGTGACGGCGCAGGACGTGCGCACCCTCTACTTCACCGGCGGCTCGACCGGACTGCGCGCACTCACCGAGCGGATCGCCGCGCGCGTGCCGCCCGCCCGCGTGGTACATGGGGACCGCGAATCGAGCGTGGCCCGCGGCCTCGGGCTGCACGCTTTGCGCGTCTTCGGCTGAGCGGCGCGGGCCGCGCCTTCAGACGCGCAGACCTTCGAGCGTCCGCTCCTCGCGCAGCAGGGCGGGCAGCCCCGCCAATTCCGGAAGTCCCAGATAGCTGCGGACATGGTGGAAGTCCGGGTCGCTGTGGAACACGGCGTCCAGCTCCTGCGGCCCCAGCATCTGCCCACAGGCCAGGCGCTCGCCGAGACGGGCACACAGGTAGCCCAAGGCCAGCGCAGGCGCGCGCGACGGTGGGGCCGCCTCCAGCGGCGTGACCAGCACCGACTCGAGTGCCCAGGCGTCCGCCACCAGCGGCGCGGGCACCTTCCATTCGCGCATCAGCAGTTGGCCGAGGGCGCTGGCCGAGACGCCCCAGTGCGCCTGCTGCAGGCGCAGACGCGGCAACAGCGCGCCGGGCGCGACGGCATCGTCCGGTGCATGGCTCGCATGCTGGAAGGTGGTGGCGGCCAGGTGGCCCACGAAGGAGATGACGACGCCGGTCGCCAGCCCACCCGGATCCGCCAGCTGCAGGCGGGGCGCGAGGCGCAGGCACAGCGCCCCGGCCAGGCCGCCCGAGGCATCCAGCGTGTCGAGCACCCGGCGGCCGAAGGACGAGCTGCTGTTGAAGGACATGCCCAACATATGCCTCAGGCAGATGTTGCGCACCGTGGTCAGGCCCAGGAAGGTGATGGCCTGGCTGACGCTGCCCACGGGCTGTCGCACGCCGTAGAGCGGCGAGTTGACGGCCGCCATCACCTTGGCCGCCACCAGTGGCTCGCCCAGCACCAGCGCGGCCAGTTCGGACGCCCCGGCGCGCGAGACGAAGTCGGGCGAAACCAACTGCTGCAGCGCACGCGGCGGCGCCGGGATCGCGCGCAGCACCGTGCGTACCCGGCGGGCCTGCTCGTCGAGCAGCGCCTCGGCAGCGGTGATCTGGAAGCTGGCCAACTGTTCGGGCAGCTCACCTTCGGGTGGCGGGGTGTAGCCGAGTGCCACGTCGGCGTCGCCCTCGGTGGCGTCCGGGGCTGCGCGCCACTCGAACGTCGGGCCGAGCGAGGCCTCGGCGGTGGCCGGCACGGGACGCGGGTTCGGAGCGGGCGCCGTTTCGCCCGGCGCCCCGGGGCGACCGGTCAGCGACTGCCACCAGTGTTGCCAGCGCGCGTTCATGCGCGGGGGTGGCGCTGCGCGCCCCAACGGCACAGCCGGCCATGGGCAGGGTGGCGATCAGGACGGGGCGGACTCAGGAGCATGAGGAATGGCGGCAACGGAGGGTGCCGCGAACGCAACCGCAGCGGCACGCAAAAGGTAGACGAAGGAATTATTAACGCTTTGTTTCAATTGGCGCAATGGGCCGAACGCAAAGCTATGATCGACCGCCCTGGAGATGGCATTCCTCCATGAACCGCCGTGGCGCGCGCCGCGGCTGATGATGCCTACATGCCCCTGACCTCGTCGGGAAGCTGTAGGCGCTCGCGTCCGCACTGCCGGCTGGGTCAGGTCTCTCACCTCCGCATCGACGACATGACCCCACACTCCCGCTTCGGTCGGCTGGCCGTGCTGCCCTACATCGCCAAGTGGCTGCCACTGGCCAGCCTGGTGGCCGCACTGGCCGGCTCTGCCTCCGCCTTCTTCCTCTTCGCCCTGGACGCCGCCACGCGCTGGCGCGAGGCCCATCCCGCCATCATCTGGCTGCTGCCGCTGGCTGGCGCCGCGGTGGGCTGGATCTACTGGCGGCTAGGCAAGCAGGTGGAGGCCGGCAACAACCTCATCATCGACGAGATCCACGACCCCCAGAAGACGGTGCCGCTGCGCATGGCGCCGCTGGTGCTCGGCGGCACGGTGGTGTCGCACCTCTTTGGCGCTTCCGTGGGCCGCGAGGGCACGGCAGTGCAGATGGGGGGCGCGCTGGCAGACCAGCTGACCCGCCTGTTCCGCCTCGACAACGAGGACCGGCGCATCCTGCTGATGGCGGGCATCGCGGCGGGCTTCTCGTCGGTCTTCGGCACGCCGCTGGCCGGCGCCCTCTTCGGCCTGGAGGTGCTGGCCATCGGCCGCATGCGCTACGACGCGCTCTTCCCCTGCACCGTGGCGGCCATCGTGGCCGACCAGGTCGGACTGGCCTGGGGCGTGCACCACACGCACTACGTGGTGAGCAGCGTCGCACCGGTGACCCTGTGGAGCGTGCTGGCCGTCACGCTGGCGGGCATCGCCTTCGGCCTCACCGGCCGGGTGTTCGCCGTCGCCACGCACCGGCTGGGCAGCTGGGTGCGGCGCTGGATCGCCTACCCGCCGCTGCGCCCCTTCGCGGGCGGCATCGTGGTCGCCGTGGCCGTGTGGGCGCTGGACGCGCACCGCTATATCGGGCTCGGCATTCCCACCATCGTGGCGTCTTTCGAGGGCCCGCTCCGGCCGTGGGACTTCCTGGGCAAGATGGCCTTCACCATCGTCTCGCTGGGCACCGGCTTCAAGGGCGGCGAGGTGACGCCGCTGTTCTACATCGGCGCCACGCTGGGCAATGCGCTGGCGCCGCTACTGCACATGCCGGTGTCGATGCTGGCCGGCATCGGCTTCGTGGCGGTGTTCGCGGGGGCGGCCAACACGCCGGTGGCGACCATCGTGATGGCCGTGGAGCTCTTCGGCCCCGCCATCGGCCCGCTGGCGGCCATCGGCTGCCTGGCCAGCTACCTGAGTTCGGGGCACACGGGCATCTACCACGCACAGCGCATCGGCCAGGGCAAGTACCGGCACGTGCTGCCGGACGGGCTGCGGCTGTCGGAGATTGCGCAGTACCGGCCTCAGGCCAAGGCAGCCGAGGACAAGGCACGGCCAGATGACGGACGTCCATGAACGGCCGCTTCCTCACCGACATCCAGCGCAACGCCCACAACGCCGCCATCCTGGCGCGCTGGTCCCGCCTGGCGCTGCCGCAGGGCTGGCTGGTGGCGGGCTGTCTGTTCCAGACGGTGTGGAACCTTCGGGTGGGAGCGTCGCCCGAGGCCGACATCCACGACTACGACCTCTTCTACTTCGACCCTGCAAACACCACCGAGGCCGATGAACAGGCCGTGCAGCGCCATGTCGAGGCCGTGCTGGGCGATCTGGGCGTGCGGGTGGAGGCCTCGAACCAGGCGCGCGTGCACCTCTGGTACGAGTCGTACTTCGGCCAGCCTTATGCCCCGCTGAACAGCGCGAAGGACGGCATCGACCGCTTCCTCGTGCCGGCCACCTGCGTGGGCGTACGGCCGGGAGAGGTGTATGCGCCCTACGGTCTGGAACTGCTCTACGCAGGGGTGCTGACGCCCAATCCGCTGGTGCCGCACCGCGCCCTGTTCGAGCGCAAGGTGGCGTCGTACCGGGCACGCTGGCCATGGCTCACGGTGCAGGCCGGCTGAGCAGGCCCAGCCGCGGGTACCCAGCCGACCGCTCCGGATGCCTCAGGCCCGCATCGCCACCATCACCGAATACGCCTTGACCACCGCCGTCGCCGCCTGGCCGACGGCGATGCCCAGCGCATCCACAGCATCGTTGGTGACGCTGGCCGTGATCACCGCGCCGCCGGGCAACGTGAGGCCCACGAGCGACGAGACGGCGCCGCGCTCGACGCGCGAGACGGTGCCGGCGAACTGGTTGCGTGCCGACAGCTGGTAGCCAGCGAAATCGGTCACCAGCACCACGGCCGAGGACTTGATGAGCGCGATGGCCTCCTTGCCAACGGCCGCCTGCAGACGCGTGGCGGCGGCGCTGGTCATGGTGGCGACGATCTCCTGGCCACCGGCCAGAGCGATGGTGAGCTGGGTGGTGACGGGGCCGGCCTCGACGGCGCTGACGGTGCCGGCGAACTGGTTGCGGGCGGTGGTCTTCATGGCGATTCTCCGGAGAAGGCCGGCCAGGGCCGGCTGCTGGATGAGCAGGGCTTCCTGCGCACGCAGGAAGTCGGCATGGGCGCCCTGCAGACCGCGCCAGGCGGCCAGCAGCGCATGGCCGGCGGGCGTGAGCTGCGAGCCCCCGCCGCCCTTGCCGCCGATGGCGCGCTCGAGCAGCGGCTCGTTGGCCAGGTTGGAGGCCGTCTCCAGCAACAGCCAAGCGCCCTTGTAGCTGTAGCCCGCGGCGCGGGCGGCGCGGTTGATGGAGCGGGTGCTGTCGATGGCTTCGAGCAGGGCGAAGAAGCGTGCGTCCAGGCGGCCGGCCAGGCGCAGTTCGCCATGCAGCAAGGTGGCGTCAGCCATGGGCGGCGCCCAGCAAGCGGCGCACGGCGGCAGCCTCCGGCGGCTCGGCCGCGCGTGCGGCGCCGCCGAGCAGTTGCAGTTCGACGCCGGTGCCGCGGGCCACATCCACCTGCCGCACGGCGCGGCCCTGCTCGATGAGCACCGCTTCTTCCGCCAGCGCCAGCACATCGTCGACATCGTGCGTGATCATCAGCACGGGCAGCTGCCAGCGGGCGCAGACGGCGGCCAGCTCCTGCCGCAGCTCGTGGCGCAGCATCGGGTTGAGGGCGGCGAAGGGCTCGTCGAGCAGCAGCAGTTGCGGCTCGCAGGCCAGGGCGCGGGCCAGCGCCACGCGCTGCTGCTGGCCACCCGACAGCGCCGCCGGGCGCGCATTCGCCATCGATTCGAGGCCGAAGCTGGCGAGCAGCTCGTCCACCCGTTGCGCGGCGCGCGCATCCAGCCGGCGGCGCCACCAGGTGGTCAGGCCGAAGCCGATGTTCTGCCGCACGCTCAGGTGCGGGAAGAGCGCATAGTGCTGGAACAGGTAGCCCACGCGCCGCTGCTGGGTCGGCAGGTCGATGCCCGCGCCGGCGTCGAAGAGCGTGCGCCCGCCGATGCGCACATGGCCGCGCGCGGGCCGCAGCAGGCCGGCGACCGCCTGCAGCGTGAGCGACTTGCCCGCGCCCGACGGCCCATACAGCGCCACCATGCGCGCGTCGCTGCCGAAGCAGGTGCGCAGCTCGAAGCAGCGCTGGCCGTCGCTCACCGCCAGTTGCAGGTCGATGTCGATCAGCGCCATCAGGAGGGCTGGCCGAAACCGTACTTGTTCAGCACCTCCATCGCGGGCGGCGTCGACAGGAACTGGATGAAGTCACGGGCCAGCGCCTTCTGGCGGCTTTCGCTCACCACCACGATGGGATAGCTCACCGGCGTGTGACCGGTGGCGGTGAAGGCGATCCTCACCTTGTCGCCGCCGATGGCCGCGTCGGTGCGGTAGACGAAGCCGGCGTCCACCTCGCCGCGCGCCACATAGTCGAGCACCTGCCGCACGCTGTCGGCGTAGACGAAGCGGGGCTCCAGCGTGCGCCACAGGCCGGCCGCGTCCAGCGACTCCTTGGTGTAGCGGCCCACGGGCACCGTGGCCGTCTTGCCGATGGCGATGCGCTTGACGGCAGGGCCGGCCAAGTCCTTGGCCGACGCCAGCGCCGGGCCGCCCTGCGCGGGCACCACGGCCACCACGGTGTTGAGGGCGAAGTCGCGCCTGCTGTCGGCGTCGAAGAGCCTCTTCTCGATGCCTTGCGTCACCGTGGCCTGGTCGGCGCTGGCGAACACGTCCACCGGCGCACCCTGGGCGATCTGCTGGATCAGCGTGCCCGAGGCCGCGAAGTTGAAGACCAGCTTGACGCCGGGATGGGCGGCCTCGAACGTCGGCCCCAGCGCTTTGAAGGCATTGGTCAGACTGGCAGCGGCCGACACCGTGAGTTGCTGGGCTGCAGCCAACGCGGGCACCGCGGCCAGCGCCAGCGCGCAGAGGCCGCGGCGGGTGAGGCGGTGGAGGAACGGGGCGCAGGACATGGGCGAGACTCCTTCTCGATAGATGCGACAGATGGGGCGGCGACGATGACGCCTGACACGCTCAACGCGGCGACAGGAAGCGGTTGGACACCACCAGCAGCGCCACCGACAGCACCGAGGTCACCAGCACCAGCAGCAGCGCCGTGCGGTCCTCGCCGGCCTGCACTGCGTCGTAGATGGCCATGGACAGCGTCTGGGTCCGCCCCGGGATGGAGCCGGCCACCATCAGCGAGGCGCCGAACTCACCCATGGCACGGGCGAAGGCCAGCAGCGTGCCGGCCAGGATGCCGGGCCAGGCCAGCGGCAGCGTCACGCGCATGAAGCTGCTCCAGGCCGACTGGCGCAGCGTGCGGGCGGCGGCCTCGAGGCTGCGGTCCACGCCGCCGAAGGCCGCGCTCGCCGACTTGAGCACCAGCGGCAGCGCCACGACAGCCGAGGCCACCACGGCGCCGTGCCAGTTGAAGACGATCGTGTAGCCGAAGTAGTCGTACAGCCAGCCGCCCACCACGCTCCGACGTCCGGCCAACACCAGGATGGCGTAGCCGATCACGGTGGGCGGCAGCACCAGCGGCAGGATGCAGATCGCCTCCAGCACGCTGCTGCCCGGAAAGCGCCGGCGGGCGAACAGCCAGCCCAGTGCCGTGCCCGCAATCAACGCGACCAGGGTCGCCACGCCCGCCACCTTCAGCGAAAGCAGAAGCGGATGCCAGTCGGCCGCCTGGACGGCGGCGGACAGTTCCGACAGTGGGAATGGCGCAGTGTCGGCCATGGTTGTGTAATTCAGTACATAGCGAAAGCCCGCAATATACGCGTCGCCTGGTACCGACCGTCTGAAGGTTGGAGGACCGACCCCGCCGTAAAGAGGAACGCGGTGCCCTACTTCAGCTCGGGGAAGTCGACTGACGTGTCGTTGACGCGGTTGAAGACGTTGGTGAAGGTGATCACCGCTACGGACAGTGCGATGTCCACCACCGCGGCATCGGCAAAGCCGGCTGCGCGAAAGGCCTCGAACGCCTCGGCCGGCAGCGTGCCTGAAAGTTGATGCAGCGCGCGGACGAAGCCCGCCAGCGCATCGCGCCGGGCGTCACCGGTGGGCGCAAGCGCGCGGATCGCACGCACCGTGTCCACCGGCAGCCCCGCCGCCTAGCCCGCCAGGCTGTGGGCCGCCACGCAATAGTCGCAGCCGGCGATACGCGCAGTCATGGGGAGCATTCCTTTGCAGGAGGGTTGACGAATCGGGATGGACGGCGAAGCGCCACATTCAAGCCCAGGGCCATGACCTCGGCCGTCGCCGCCACGGCCCCGATGCCCCAGACCGCGCCGCAGCCCAGCACGGCCGCGCCGATGGCGCTTCCGGCCGAGAAGCCGAAATACATGGTCGAGGTGTTGAGGGCCAGCGCCACTGGCGCCTGGGCGGGCGCGCCGGCACCGATGAGCCGCGACATCTGGGCCGGGAAGAAGGACCAGACCGTGAAGCCCCACAGGCTGACCGCAGCCAGCACCGGCAGCACGGCCAGCCGCTGCGGCAGCAGCGTGGCCACGGCCAGCGCCGCAAAGGCCAGCGCCAGCAGTGCGAGCGAGCCCCGCACCACCCGGTCCGCCCCGAAGCGGTCGTTCAGGACGCCGCCCGTCATCACACCCGCCGCCGCCGACACGCCCCACAGCGACACCGTGGCCGTGATCGCCGCCGGGCCGAAGCCGAGCACGGCGGCCAGGTATTCGGCGACGTACGGATAGGCCGCGAAAGCGCCGATGGCCCAGGCCAGGCTGACGCCCAGCAGGCGCAGCACCGGCACCTGACGCACCACGGCCACCCGCTCGCGCAGGCTGGCGACCGCCAGGCCCTGACCGGCCTGCCGGCCGATGCCGAGCCCGATGCCCACGATGGCGACGGCGCTCATGCCGCCCACCAGCAGGAAGGTGGCGCGCCAGCCGAAGGCATGGCCGATGAGCCCGCCCAGCGGCAGGCCCAGCGCGATGGCCAGGGTCTGCCCGGCGCTCACGATGGCCAGCGCCCGCCCGCGCATGTCGGGCGGCACGATCACGCCGGCCAGGCCGTTGGCCGCCGGCACGTAGAGCCCGGCCGCCACCGCCATCAACACCCGCGCCACCAGCAGCAGTACGAAGGACGAAAACAGCGCCGCCAGCACATTGCCCGCCGCGAACAGCGACATGGCCAGCAGCAGCACTGGCTTGCGCCGCAGGCGGCCGGTGGCCACCGTGCTCACCGGCGAGGACAAGGCCAGCACCAGCGTGAACACCACCACCAGCAGCGCCACGCGCGTGATGGGCAGGCCGAAGTCCTGCGCCATGACCGGCAGCAAGGGCGCGATCATGAAGCCCTCTGTGCCGATGGCGAAGGTGCCGAGGGCCAGGAAGCCTGCGGGAATCAGGGGGCGCATGGCTACACCGGGATCGGGTTGGCCGCGATCTCGGCATTGAAGCCGTCCACCAGCGCATGCTCGCCCGAACCGGGGTTGTCGCGCAGCGGGCGGATCGCCTCGACGAAGACCTCGGGTGCGTCGGTCGCCAGGCCCTTCATCGTCTCGGCGATGAAGGCGTCCAGCGGCATGGCGCGCGGGTCGCCGCTCTTCTTGATGAGGTCGGTGTCCACCCAGGGCGGCGCGATCTCCTGCACGGTGACAGTGCTGCCCTTGAGCATGAAGCGCTGCGACAGCGCATAGGAATGCAGCGCCGCCTTGGAGGCCGAATAGACCGCGTTGGTGGCGATGGGCACATAGGCCAGCACCGAGGTGTTGTGGATGATGGTGGCGCGCGGCTGGGCCTTGAGGTGCTCGATCAGCGCGGAGGTCAGGCGGATGGGCCCGAGCAGGTTGGTGTCGAGGATGCGCCGCGAGACGGCGTCGTCGATGCAGCCCGAGGGATCGTCGAAGGGCATGATGCCCGCGTTGTTGATCAGCACGTTGAGCGCCGGGTAGTCGCGGATCAGCTGCGCGGCCACGCGGTCGATGTCGGCCGGGTTCTCGATGTCGAGGGCCACGCCCTCGATGCCGGGGTTGGCGCGCGCCACCTCGTCGAGCAACGCCTCGCGGCGGCCCGCGATGATCACCTTGTTGCCCAGGCGATGGAACTGCTCGGCCAGCGCGCGGCCGATGCCGGAGGTGCCGCCGGTGATGAAGAGGGTGTTGCCGGTCATCTGCATGATGAAGTCCTTTCGATGAATAAGGCGGGATCAGGCGAGGAAGAGGTCGAGCTGGACCGCAAAGTCCTCGATCTCCTGGAACAGGAAGGCGTGGCCCGCGTCGGGATAGAGCACCAGCCTGGCGTCGGGCGCCTGCTGCGACAGCACGTACGAGCGGTAGGCCGGCAGCATCACGTCATGGGCGCCGTTGGCCACGAGCATCGGCAGCCGCAGCTCCCGGGCACGATGCAGCACGCCGGGCCAGGACGAGATGGCCTTGACCTGCGCCATGAAGGCCTCGGCCGTGACGGCCGGGCCGATGTCCGCTTGCGCGGCAATGCGCGCCAGCGACGCCCGGCCCGCGGCCACGGCCGGTTCGGTCTCGGGATAGAAGAGGAAGAGGAAGTCCGGCGCGTCGTTGACGCCCCGCGTCATCACCTGCGGCACGCGGGGATGCGGCTGCGGCCCGTCGGTGATGCCGCCGGGGCTGGAGCCCGCCACCACCAGCCGCCGCACCAGATGGGGCGCGTCGAGCGCCAGTTGCTGCGCCACCACCCCACCCAGGGACCAGCCCAACACATCGGCCTGCGACAGCCCCAGCGCCACGATCACCTCGGCCGCGACTGCGGCCATGCCGGCGATGCTGTCCGGCACGCGGCCCTCGGAGCGGCCGATGCCGGCGCTGTCGAAGCGGATCACCCGGCGCTCGGCCGCGATGGCCTGGATGAAGGCCGGATCCCAGTCGTCCAGCGTGCCGCGGAAGCGCTGCAGCAGCACCAGCGGAATGCCGCCCTGCGGGCCGTCTTCACGGATGGCGAGGCGGCCGTGGCTCGTCTGCAGCCAGTGATTGCGCGATTCGGCGTTCATGTCGTTCGTCCTTGTGCGATGAAAGCCTGAAGATTAGGCCTCGCTCGCACGGCACGAATGACATGGAAACGGCAATTCAAGACATCACACGGATTCGTCCTCCATCAGGCGCAGGCTGCGTTTCAGGCCGGCGGGTGGCTGTCCGTAGTGGCGCAGGAAGGCGCGGCGCATGCGGTCGCGGTCGGCAAAGCCGGTGTCGCGCGCCACCACGTCCAGGGGGTGGCGGCCCTCTTCGAGCATCACGCGCGCCGCCTCCAGCCGCAGCATCTCGACCGCCTTGGCCGGCGACTGGCCCGTCTCCTCGCGGAAGAGCCGGCTGAACTGGCGCGGCGACAGGCTGGCAGCATCGGCCAGTTCCTCGACCGAGAGCGGATTGCGCAGGTGCTCGCGCGCATGGGTCAGGGCGCGCCGGACGCGGTCGGAGCGCGGCTCCAGTTCGAGCATGGCCGAGAACTGCGACTGGCCGCCCGGCCGGCGGTGATAGACCACCAGCTTGCGCGCCACCGAGCGCGACACCGCGGCGCCGTGGTCGTCCTCGATCAGCGCCAGCGTGAGGTCGATGGCTGAGGACATCCCGGCCGAGGTCCAGACCGGTCCATCGCGGATGAAGATGCGGTCCTCGTCCACCCGCACCTTGGGAAAGCGCCGCTGCAGATCGCGGGCATGCGCCCAGTGCGTGGTGGCCGCCCGGCCGTCCAGCAGGCCGGCTTGCGCCAGGACGAAGGCGCCGGTGCACACACCGGCCACGCGCCGCGCCTCCTGGCCGGCGCGCGCCACGAACTCGCGCACCCCGGGCGAGACGTCGGAAGGCACCAGCTCGCCCGCCGCCATCAGCGTGTCGGGCATCACGCCGAAGGGCACCGTCTCGATGCCCGCGTTCATGGACGAGCGCACGGTGCCGCCGTGCTCGGACAGGACCGTGAGCCGATAGCCCGCCGCGCCCAGCTCGGCATTCGCCAGTTCGAAGGCAGACAACGCCGCCAGGCCCATGAGCTGGAAACCGTCTTCGAGGATCAGACCGACTTGGCGCATGCTGTGCTTCCTGAATTGCTGAAACACGCATTCTCAGCCACAGCCGCACGGAACTGAAGCGCGAGCGCCGGCCGCCGCATCTGCACTGACTGGCCATGTGGACGCGAAGAACGTTGCTCTCGGCGCCGTTGCGCTTGTTCACGAGCCAGTCGGGTGGGGATCAAGCAACGCCACCGGGCACGCGAGAACGGTGTCGAAGATGCCCACCCTTCGATCCCTGGCACGCGTACGTGGACCGCGACGACTTGGGCGGCACCTGACGCAGGAAGGTGGGAGAGGCGGAAAGGTCTGCCTTGCAGCGAAGTCCTGAAGGACGACGGAAGGCGGGAAGAGGTGGAGCGGGTGAAGGGAATCGAACCCTCGTATGAAGCTTGGGAAGCTGCCGTTCTGCCATTGAACTACACCCGCCTGGGCGGCCCGCGGGGGGCCTGGAGGCTGTCTCGCCTGCTCGGGCGAAGACAGCGCGGGAGTGTAGCACCGGGGCTCGCGCCGCCCGCCGTGCGAGGCACCCGACTTGCGTCAGCGCCGCGCGTCCGCCGTCCCGCTCTCGGCCGCCACCAACGCCCCCTCGGGCGTGCCGACCACCTCACGCACCCAGCGCTGGCGCATGCGCAGGATCCGGGGCAGCGCCCGCACGAAGGCGTCGACCAGACGCGGCTCGAAGGCCGTCCCCGCGCCTGCCCGGATGTGGGCCACGGCATCGTCCTCGCTGAGGGCACCGCGGTAGGGTCGCGGCGAGGTCATGGCGTCGAAACAGTCCGCGATGGCCACGATGCGGGCCGCCAGCGGAATCTGCTCGCCCGCCAGCCCCGAGGGATAGCCCGTGCCGTCCCATCGCTCGTGATGGCACAACGCGATGTCGCGGGCCATGCCCAGCACGTCCGAGGGATCGTCGCCGATGAGTTGCGCGCCGAGCAGCGGATGCGCCCGCATCACGGTCCACTCGTCGGCATCGAGCGGCCCGGGCTTGCGCAGGACGGCATCGGGCACCGCCACGATGCCGAGGTCATGCAGCGGAGCCGAGCTCTGGAGCATGGCGCACCAGTCGGCCCGGGCGCCCGCCTCCAAGGCGATTTCGTGGGCCGTCTGGCTCATGCGCTGGATGTGCGAGGTGCTCACGTTCGCGCGCATGGCCGCCGCGTCGCACAGGCGCTGAAGCTGGCGCAGGCTGGACTGCTGCGCCGCCAGCATGCCCAGCGCGGCCAGGTGGGTCCGCACGCGGGCTGCCACCACATGCGGATAGAAGGGCTTGGTGATGTAGTCGGCGGCCCCCAGCCGCAGCGCCTTGGCTTCCGCGTCGCCGTCGTGCACGGCGGTGCAGAAGATGATGGGGATGTGCCGGGTCGCGGCATCGGTCTTCAACGCCTCGCAGACGGCGTAGCCGTCCATGCCGGGCATCATCAGGTCGAGCAGCACCAAGTCCGGCCGCCGCTCGCGGGCCAGCTCGACGGCGCGCCGGCCATCGGTGGCGAAGATGAGGTGGTAGTCGGCCTGCAGCGACAGGCGCAGCAACTGCAGGTTGCTCGGCTCGTCGTCCACGAGCAGCAGGCTCTGGCGCCGCGCATCGGCGGCATCACGCACCACGGGACTCGCAGGCGCATCGGACACCGCCGCGCCCGCTCCTTGATCGAGGCTCACGGCGCTGAGCTGTGCCGCCGGCATCGGCCGCAGGAAGGCTGCACGCTCCTCCCCCTGGGCCAGCAGCCATGCCCGTCCCAATCCCCGCGGGAGGATCACCGGCATGCGTCGGGGCTTGCCCGGCGGGCCGTAGTTGCCCATCAAGGGATGGCCAACGGCATCGACCGTGAGCAGTCCGACGCTCAGGCGCCGAACGCCGCTTTCATCCGCCCAGCTGCTCCACAGGCCGGCCAGGTAGAGGGGTCCGTCATCGCGTCGGCCGATGCGCGTGGCCCACGGCTCGCCGCTGGCATTGCGGTGATCCGGCACCTGCAGGGCCGATACCGGCACGAGGCACTGCTGAGCCCCCTGCCAGACACTGCGGACCGCCGCCTTGCCCACCTCATCGTCCCGGATGAGTGCCGTGCGCGCACGCATCGCGGCCGCCAGCCCGGCGCGGTGCGTCTCGCGCGTGACGAGGCCCCAGCGGCCATTCGCCATCACGATCTCGCCCCCACGGCGGAAGACGAAGGAGAGCTCGTCGCCCGGGACGACGGGAGCGTCAGCGGCCTCGGGCAAGACCCAATCGCCCGCGCGAAGGTCGCGGCGCAAGGCCTCCCAGTGGTGAGGCCGCGCAGATTCAAGACTTGAAATCATGGGGGGCACAGCGCCAGGACAGTCACGCACGGGCCGTGTCCCGGAGGGACGTCCGGAGGCATCGGCAGGGGCACCTCCTGCGGGCGCCGGCGCCCGACGCTGCAGAAGCGCCCCGTTGCGCTTTTAACAATATTTACAGTCTAGCCTGCGCGGCCCACGCCGGACTTACGCAGGGGGACCCGTCAGCCACTGCTGCGTTTCCTCATCGAAGCCGGACACGGGTTGTGCCTTGGCCAGGGACATCCACACGCCGAAGGGAATGCGTTCAACGGCACGGTGCACGGCAGCGCGCGCCACCGTGAGGCGGCTGCCATCGAGCAGCATCACGCCGCATTCGGCCGGCACGTCCTCGATGCCACCGATGGGCCGGCCACGGGCGTCATTGCCCAGCACATACCAGCACTCGCCGCCCAGGTCGAGGTAGGCCGCACGCTTGTCGGGCCGGCGCAGGTCGCCAAGCAGGTCCGCCCGCGTGACCTTGACTTCGTGCACCACCGGATGGGCATAGGCCTCGACGGTGGTGTTGCGGATGGAGAACACGTCGGGCCGCGCGATGCACCAGCGTGCGGGCCCGTCCGGCGCCAGCGGCGGCAGGCGCGCGCGCAGGCTGAGGCCGCGCCAGGCGATGCGGCCGCCCCGGGTCATCTCCCGGGCCACCTGTTCAACCAGCGCTTCGTGGGCGGACATGGCACTGCGATTGCCGGCCAACGCACCGGCAAGCCGGGCCAAGCCGGCATCGCTCAGGCGTACCGTCTCATGGCCCAGGGCGGACCGCACACGCTCCAGAAGGCCGGCGGCCAGCAGGTCCACCTCGATCGCATCGCAGCAGGGCCAGCCGGCCGAACGGTAGACCTCACGCAGCCGACGCATGTGGACCCGGCCCAGTGCGGCCACCGGGCCAGGCGGATCTGCGACCGGTGGCGCAACGGGCGGGTCGGTGACCGGGATTTGGGGTTCCAGGGGATCGCCGGCCGGCGGCGGGATGATGATGGGTGGCGACGCTGGCGGCTGCCCCGGCGCTGGCGGCGGCGGGTTCGAAGGCAGGGGCGCCGCCCGCTCGGCGCTGAGGGAAGGAGCGGACATTCCCGCAAGGCTAACGCCAACGCGGCAACCCTGGCCGCAGGTGCGATGTTGCGGCCTTCGCTTCGAGGGCGAGGCGGCCCGCTCGGGTTCGACGCGGCGGCATGTCACACTGCCGCCGCCATTCAACCCGCCCAAACCCTGATGACCGTCTCCGAAGTCTTTTTGATCGCGATGCTGATCGTCTTCTCCCTGCCCTACCTGCTGTGGCGGCTGGGGCGCACCGACTACTTCGCTCCGCTGGTGGTGGTGCAGATCATCATGGGCATCCTGCTCGGGCCCGGGGTGCTGGGCGCCGCCTTTCCCGACTACTACCAATTCGTGTTCAGTGCGCCGGTGATTCAGTCGCTCAACGGCGTGGCGCAATGGGCGGTGATGCTCTTCGTGTGGATCGCCGGCATCGAGCTGGACCTGCGCAAGGCCTGGACGCACCGCGGCGAAAGCAGCGTGACCGCCGGCCTGGCGCTGGGCGTGCCGCTGCTGCTGGGCAGCGCCGCGGCGCTGGTGCTGCTGATGCAGCCGGGCTGGATGGGCGCCAAGGCCCAGCACTGGCAGTTCGTGCTGGGCATCGGCATGGCCTGCGCGGTGACGGCGCTGCCGATCCTGATCCTGCTGATGGAAAAGCTGGAGATCCTGCGCCAGCCGCTGGGCCAGCGCATCCTGCGCTATGCCAGCCTGGACGACATCGCCATCTGGGGCGTGCTGGCCGTCATCCTCACCGACTGGGAGCGCGTGGGCCGCCAGGTGGGCTTCCTGCTGGTGTTCGCCGTGGCCTCGGTGCTGTTCCGTCGGCTGATGCGCCGCGTGCCGGAGCGCGACCGCTGGTACCTGGGTCTGATCTGGCTGGCCGCCTGCGGACTGGGCGCCGACTGGTCGGGCCTGCACTACATGGTGGGCGCCTTCATCGCCGGCGTGGTGATGGACGGCGACTGGTTCGACCAGGAGCATATGGACCTGCTTCGCCACCACGTGCTGCTGGTGATCATGCCGGTGTTCTTCCTGAGCACCGGGCTGCGCACGAGCTGGCAGGTGGGCGGCTTTGCCGTCTTCGGAGCAGCCGCCCTGCTGCTGGCGGCCTCGGTGGCGGGCAAGCTGGCCGGCCTGGGCCTGGCCGGCCGCATCCTGGGCTGGGGCCGCGGCGAGGGCATGCTGATCGGCTGGCTCCTGCAGACCAAGGCGCTGATCATGATCATCTTTGCCAACGTACTGCTGGACAAGGCCATCATCACCAACACCACCTTCACGGCCCTGCTGCTGATGGCGGTGGCCAGCACCATGCTAACGGTGCCGATGGTCACGCCGCGGCTGCGGCGCATGGGCCAGGCGGCCGGCGGGCGCTGAGCGCCCGCGCCGGCCCGGGCGGCGCTATTCGGCCTCGATGCCCGCCGCCTTGATGACCTGGCCCCACTTGCGCGTCTCGCCGGCCTGGAAGCGGGCCAGTTCCTCGGGCGTGGTGGTCCAGGCCTCGGAGCCGGAGCCGTCGAAGAAGCCCTTGGCCGCGGCGCTCTTCGTGGCCTTGCCCAGCACTTCGTTGAGCTTGGCGACGACCGGCGCAGGCGTGCCGGCCGGCGCATAGGCCGCGAACCAGTAGCCCATGTCGTAGCCCTTGACGCCGGCCTCGTCCAGCGTGGGCACGTCGGGCAGCTGCGTGCTGCGCTTCTGCGTGGAGTAGGCCAGGGCGCGCAGCTTGCCCGCCTTGATCTGCGGCACGCCGGTGGAGGTGTCGGTGATCATCATGTCGATCTGCCCGCCCAGCAGGTCGGTGATGGCCAGCGGGTTGCTCTTGTAGGGCACATGCAGGATGTCGACATGGGCCATCTGCTTGAGCATCTCGCCCGCCACGCGGCTGGACGAGCTGCCGCTGCCGAAGCTCATCTTGCCAGGGTTCTTCTTGGCGGCGGCCAGCAGCTCGGCCACGTTTTTGTACGGCGCGCTGGCGTTGACCACCAGCACCTGGCCGCCCTTGCCCAGGCCGGTGACGGGCGCGAAGTCCTTCACCGGGTCATAGGGCAGCTTGCGGTAGAGGTGCTCGTTGGCCGCATGCGTGGTGTTCGTGGTGATGAGCACCATGTAGCCGTCGGCCGGCGCCTTGGCCACGTACTGCGCCGCGATCATGCCGCTGGCGCCGGCGCGGTTGTCCACCACCACCGACTGGCCGGTCTGCTCGGTGAAGGACTGGCCCAGCGCTCGCGCCAGCTGGTCGGTCGCGCTGCCGGCCGCAAAGGGCACGACGAAGGTGACGGGCTTGGCGGGATAGGCCTGGGCCTGCGCCAGGCCGGGCAGCGCGGCGGCGGCGGCCAGTGCGGCGGCAAGCCAGGTGCGTCGGTGCAGGGGCGGGAATCGGTTCATGTCTCTTGTCTCCTCGGGTCGGGGGTGGATGAAGGAAGGTCGTCAGTCGATGGGGGGACCGGCCAGATGCCCGCGCAGCGCGGCAGGCACCCGCACCGGCAGGTCGAGCAGCAGGTACGACAGCGCCTTGCCATGGCTGTCGAGGTTGAGGGCGTCGTTGACGCCGCCGTCGAGCACGTCGTCGAGCACGAAGTTCATCGCCTGCAGCCTGGGCAGCAGGTGGCGCGTGACGCGGCTGGGCCGGCGATGGGCGAACAGCGCGGCGACGGCGTCCTCCGTCACCTGCTCGACCAGCAGCGGCCACAGGTCCGGATGCCAGGCGATCACGCTGATGTTGGAGCGGTTGCCCTTGTCGCCGGTGCGGCCGTGCGCCAGCCGATGGAGGGGCACGACCCGTTCGGCATCGGCGTGCGGGGCGGAGGGGAAAGGCGTGGGATTCATCGTCGGCCTCCTCAATCGGCCATGAAGTAGCCGGTGCTCACCGCCTCACGCGGCACCAGGCAGGACAGCGTGCCCAGGCGCGGCCGCATGCCGGTGCGCACGCCGCCGCCACCGGCGGGCCCACAGCAGTACAGCGCCGTGACCTCGCGCACCAGGCGGCGCGCGACGGCCGCGTCGGCATGCTGCAGGGCCACGCGCAGGCGGATGTCGCGCAGGGCGTCGTCCGGCGCAGCGGGGGCGGCATCGAGTGCCGCCGCCAGGGCGCGGCCCGCGTCGTCGCCGAAGATGCTGCAGGCGCCGATCAGGTCCACCCGCAGCGGGCCGGCATCGCGCAGGCGCTCGCGCAGCACCTCGCCGGCCAGGCGGGCCCGACCCAGGGCGCGGGCGCCCGCGTAGCTGATCTCGCCTTCGGCGAACCAGCCGGTGGCATGGCACACGTTGACCTTGAGCGTGGCCGGGCGTGCATGACCGCGCACGCCCTGCAGGCGCACGCCGCGCGCCGTCTGCAGCACCTCGGCCTCGCGGATGTCGGCCACCACGTCGGGCGTGAGGTAGGCGCCGGGGTCGTGCAGCTCGTAGAGGAGCTGTTCCTTGACCGTGTGCAGGTCCAGTCGGCCGCCGGTGCCTTCGGGCTTGAAGAGGGTGCAACTGCCGTCGGCCTCGATCTCGGCGATGGGATAGCCCAGCTCGGCCAGGCCCGGCACCTCTTTGTAGCCCGGGTCGGCGAAGTAGCCGCCAGTCACCTGCGCGCCGCACTCCAGCAGATGGCCGGCCATCGTGGCGCCGGCCAGGCGGTCCCAGTCGTCCAGCGCCCAGCCGTAATGCGCCAGCGCCGGGCCCAGGGCCAGCGCCGGGTCGGCCACGCGGCCGGCGACCACGATGTCGGCACCGGCGCGCAGGGCGTCGGCGATGGCCTCGGCGCCGATGTAGGCGTTGGCGCTGACCGGCGGATCGGCCGGCATGGCGGCGCCCAGGCACTGGGCCAGCAGGTCGTGGTGTTCCGGGCCGGAGAGGTCGTCGCCATGCACGACGGCGATGCGCGGCGCGCGCAGGCCCAGTCCGCGCGCCAGTTGCTGGATGCGCCGCGCCGCGCCGTGCGGATTGGCCGCGCCGAAGTTGCTCACGATGCGCACGCCATGGGCCAGGCAATCGGCCAGCACGGGGCGCAGCAGCTCGTCCAGCAGCGGCTCGAAGCCCGCATCGGGGTCGTCGCGGCGGGCCAGTTGGGCCAGCGCCAGGGTGCGCTCGGCCAGGGTCTCGAAGATCAGCACGGCGCTCTGGCCGCGGGCGATCAGTTCGCGCACCACGGGCGCGGCGGCGTCCACCCGGTCGCCCGAGAAGCCGGCGGCGCAGCCGATCAGCAGTCGTTCCTTCAGTGCCATGCGTGTCTCCTGCGACGGCACTCTAGGCGCGGGGCGTTATTCTGTGAAATAGATTGTCAGGATCAATTCATCCGCATCACCAATGAATCTGAGCAGCCGGCAGCTCGATGCCTTCCTGGCCCTGGCCACCGAGCGCCACTTCACCCGCGCGGCCGAGCAGTGCCACCTGTCGCAACCGGCCTTCAGCGCGCTGATCCGCACGCTGGAGGAAGGCCTGGGGCTGCGCCTGTTCGACCGCAGCACGCGCCATGTGGCGCTGACCGACGAGGGCCGCAACTTCATGGCGGCGGCCGAGCGCATCCGCGCCGAGATCGACGCGGCGCTCGATGCCGCGCGCGACAGTGCCCAGCTGCGGCGCGGGCGCGTGTCGCTGGCGCTGCTGCCCTCGCTGGCCGCGGGCTGGCTGCCGCAGGTGCTGGCGGAATTCCGCGAGGCCCATCCGGGCATCGTGCTCGAGATCGCGGACGTGCTCTCCGAGCCCTGCATCGAGCGCGTGGCCGGCGGCCAGGCCGACCTGGCGCTGGCCGCCATCCGCGCCGACACCCCGCTCCTGCAGGCCGAGCCCTTCTGCAGCGACGACTTCCACCTGGTCTGCCGCGACGATCATCCGCTGGTGCGGCGCCGCAAGCTCACGGCTGCCGACCTGGGCGACTGGCCCTTCATCCACCTGGCGCGCACGAGCAGCGTACGGCAGTACCTGGAAGCGGCCCTGCATCCACAGCCGCTGCGCACGCTGATGGAGGTGGAGCAGCTGGCCACCGTGATGGGCATGGTGCGCGCCGGCCTGGGCATCAGCATGGTGCCGACGCTGACGCTGTTCCACTTCCAGCAGCCGGGGTTGCACACACGCCCGCTCCCGTTGCCGGGGCTTAGCCGGCAGGTCTACCTGGTGCGACGACGTGACCGGTCGCTGTCGCCGGCGGCGCAGGCGCTGCTGACACTCGTACGCGAGCGGCGGCCCTGAAGAACGGCGAACGAGCCGCCGACGAGCGTTGCGCTTGCGGCGAGGCTGCGGCCCAACGAAGTCTCTACGGCCCGCAGCTTCTTTCCCCTGACCCTCAGCGCCAATACGCCCGCCCCTGCGCGCCCCAGAGCTCGCGCGAGGCCGCCTCGGCCTCGGCGCAGACGGCATCCATGTCCACCTTGGTGGGCAGGCCGTCTTCGACCAGCAGCTCGCCCTGCACCGCGACGTGGCGCACGTCCCGGCCTTGGCCGCAGTGCACCAGCGCGCCCAGCGGATTCACATGCGGCCGCAGGTGCGGGCGACGGCCGTCGACGACCACGAAGTCGGCCGACTTGCCGACGGCCAGGCTGCCGATCTCGGCCGCCAGCCCAAGCGCCCGGGCGCCGCCCATCGTGGCCATCTCGAACACATGGTGCGGTTGCCAGCCGTCGTCGACACCGCCTTCCTGCACCCGCGCCGTGGCCAGCGCCCAGCGCATCAGCTCGATCATGTCGCCATGCTGCGTGTCGGTGGCCAGGGCCATGTTCACGCCCAGTCGCTTGAGCATGGGCGTGGGCGCGAGCCGGCCGGAGGCGGCATTGCACTTCGGAATGTGCACCGCATGCGCGCCCGCCTCGGCCATGCGGGCGGCATCGGCCTCGCTCACATAGATGCAGTGGCCGCCCATCAGCCGATCGTTGAGCAGGCCGGTGTCTGCCAGCACCTCGGTCGAGCTGCGGCCCGTGCGTGCGCGCACACGCTCCACTTCCACCTTGCTCTGGCCCAGATGAGTGCTGACACGCAGACCGCGGACGGCGGCGGCCTCGCCCACCTCGCGCAGGAAGGCGTCGGAGCAGGTGTCCACCGCATGGGCCGCCAGGTTGACATGTACCCGTGGATGGGCCTGCCAGCGCGCATGCAGCGCCAGCCCCGCGCCCAGGGTGGCCTCGCCGATGGCCGCGCTGTGGTGCCAGTCGCCGTGCGCCACGCGGGCGAAATCCACGTCGTGGATGCGCCAGCTCGGCGCGAGCCGCAGGCCCAGTTCGGCCATGGCCTCGGTGCAGACGTCCGCGTGCACGAAGTTGTCGCCGACCAGGGTGGAACCGGCCAGCAGCGACTCCAGCGCGCCCAGACGGGCCAGCGCGCGGGCCTGCGCCTCGTCGACCTGCGTGCCCTTGGGAATGCCCGGCGTGTACGAAGGCGCGAAGCCCAGGTCCGCCGCCACGCCGCGCACCATGCTGAGGATGCTGTGGGTGTGCACGTTGACGAAGCCGGGCGTCACGAAATGGTCGGCCAGCCGCAGCGTCCGGGCGGCCGTGTAGTGCGCGGGTGGCTTCGCGTCCAGCCAGGCGATGCGACCGTCGCGCACGCCGAGGGCGGCGCCGCGGATCTCGGGACGGGCAGGATCGGCCGTCAGCGCGATGGCATCGAGCAGCAGCAGGTCGAAGTGGATGGGTTCGGTCATGGGCACTTTCGGGCCGGCTTGGTGCACCGGCGGGATGAATGCCATGACCCAAGCAATGGCCGTGCCATTTTGTATCCAATTCAGAGCCAGTTTGTGGCCAGTTGTGGCAGCGCACCGCGCGTCCGGCAGGTGGAGGCGCCCGCCCTGCAGCTCAACCGTGCGGCTCTTCCGGCGCCTGCAGCCCGCGCACGGCCGGCGTGCCCACCGCCATCACCGCGCCCACCACCCAGAACACACCCGCCACCCCGATCAGCGCGCCCAGGGAGCCGAACAGCAGCGGCATCACCACGCTCGATGCATTGATGGTCATCAACCGCAGGCCCAGCGCCTCGCCTTGCCGGTGATGCGGCGTGATCTGGTGCAGCATGCTCATCACCATCGGCTGCACCGCGCCCAACGCAAAGCCCAACAGCACCGAGCACGCCCCCATCGCCCACGGGTCGCGCAGCAGCGGATAGAGCGCGAACACGGCCAGCACCACCAGGTTGGAGGTCAGGATCACCTGCCGCTCGGTGGCTCGGGCCGCCAGCACCGGCAGCAGCATGCGCACCAGCGCCGCCGCGATGGCGAAGCCGCCGAGCAGCGTGCCGATGACCGACGCGCCCAGCCCGCGTTCATGGCCCAGCAGCGGCAGCACGAAGGCATGCACGTCCCAGCTGCAGGACTGCATCCAGTTGACGAACAGCAGGCGCCGGAACATGGGCTCGCGCAGCAGGTCCCAGGCCCGGGTGCCGGGCGCGTGGACGGCGGGCGCGGCCGAGGGCGCTTCCCGCGTGGGCCGCACCAGCATCCAGCACGCCAGCGGCAGCGTCGCCAGGAAGGCGAAGCAGATCGCATAGGCCCGCGCATCGCCGGCCGTGCTGCCGGCATGGTCGATCAGCAGGCCGGCCGCGAAGGGTCCGAAGAAGTTGGCGCCGGCCGGCGCGATGGCCAGCCAGCTGAACACCTGCCGCAGTTGCGCCGTGCCCTGCGCCGCCCGGCCCACGTGCCGCTGCAGCGCGATGACCGTGGCGCCGGTGGCACCGCCGGTGAGCAGGGCCGACACGCACATCGCCGGAAAGGCCGGCCACAGCAGCGGCAGCAGCGCGCCGACGAAGGCGGCGGTCACCGCCATCGCCATCGGCCGCTTCAGGCCGTGCCGGTCCACGTAGCGTCCGGCCGGCAGGGCCAGGAAGACCTGCGTCAGTGCGAACAGTGAAATCAGCACGCCCACGGAGGCCGCCCCGTGCCCTTGCTGCAGCATCAGCAGCGGCGCCGCCAGCCGGATGCCGGCCATGGTGGCGTGCAGGCAGACCTGCGCTGCGATCAATCGCGCGAGCTCGGCGCCCCTCACGAGGTGCCGCCTTCGTCCACCTCGGCCTGGTCGGCGGCGGCCTCGGCCGCCGTGGGCAGCAGCTGCTGGGCCTGCGCTTCGGGCAGCGCCTCGACACTGCGCAACTTGCGCGTCAGCACATTGGTGCGGGTCTGCGTCTGGTCCAGCGTATTGAGCACGGTCTGGGTCTGGCGCTTGACCTTGTCGAGCACCTCGCCGAACTTCATGAACTCGGTCTTCACGGCGCCCAGCACCTGCCAGACCTCGCTGCTGCGCCTTTCGAGCGCCAGGGTGCGAAAGCCCATCTGCAGCGAATTGAGCATGGCCAGCAAGGTGGTCGGGCCGGCCAGCGTCACGCGGTGGTCGCGCTGCAGCGCCTCCATCAGGCCCGGGCGCCGCAGCACTTCGGCATACAGGCCTTCGGTGGGCAGGAAGAGGATGGCGAAGTCGGTGGTGTGCGGCGGGCACACGTACTTCTCGTGGATGCCGCGGGCTTCGAGCCGGATGCGCGTCTCCAGCGCCTTGGCCGCCACCTCCACCGCCAGCGCGTCGGCGCGTTGCTGGGCGTCGAGCAGGCGCTCGTAGTCCTCGTTGGGAAACTTCGCGTCGATGGGCAGCCACACCGGCGTGCCGTCGCTGCTGCGACCCGGCAGGCGGATGGCGAAGTCCACCACCTGGCGCGACTCCGGATGGGTGGCGACCTGGGCCGCGTACTGCTCGGGCGCGAGCACCTGCTCCAGCAGCGCGGCCAGTTGGGCCTCGCCGAACATGCCGCGGGTCTTGACGTTGGTCAGCAGGTGCTTGAGGTCGCCCACGCCCTGCGCCAGCGTCTGCATCTCGCCCAGGCCCTTGTAGACCTGCTCCAGCCGCTCGGCCACCTGACGGAAGCTCTCGCCCAGGCGGGCTTCGAGCGTGCTCTGCAGCTTCTCGTCCACCGTCTGGCGCATCTCCTCCAGCTTGGCACTGTTGCTGGCCTGCAGCTGGGCGAGCTGCGTCTCCATGGTCGCGCGCACCTCGGCGATGCGGCGGGCATTGGATTCACTCAGGCCCTGCAGCTGGCTGGTGAGCGTCTCGGCCAACGCCTGGCGCAGGGTGCCGATCTGCTGCGCGAAGGCGTCGAGCTGCGCGTTCTGCGTGCGCGTGGCCTCGGCGCCCTGCGCCAGCAGCGTCTGCTGGAAGGTGGCCAGGGCGGCCGCGCTTTCCTGCCGGCCGGCACGGGCGCTCTCGGCGATCTCGCGGCGCAGTGCGCGTTCGTTGCGCTCCAGCAGCGCCTGGATCGGGGCCGCCAGTTGTCCCACGTCGGGCTCCGCGGGCCGGCGCAGCAGCAGCACGGCCAGCAGGAGGAGGTTCAGCAGCCCGAGGCCCAGCAGCAGCCAGTCCTGCAGCGTCATCGCCTCCGTCATTGACCGCGCACCCGGCCCAGCACGTGCGGATTGACGGGCGTGCGCGGCTGGCCGGTGGTGAGGAAGGCGATCAGGTTGTCCACTGCGAGGTCGGCCATGGCTCGGCGCGTCGCTGTCGTCGAACTGGCGATGTGGGGCGTGAGCACCACGTTGGGCACGCCGAGCAGGTCCGGATGCACCTTGGGCTCGCCCTCGAACACGTCGAGGCCGGCGGCGGCGATGCGCCGGTCCTTGAGTGCCTGGGCCAGGGCCGCGTCGTCCACGATGCCGCCGCGGGCGATATTGACCAGCGTGGCCGTCGGCTTCATCTGCGCCAGCTCGGCCGCGCCGATGCTGTGGTGGTTGGCGGACGTGTAGGGCAGCACCAGCACCAGGTGGTCGGCGGTGCGCAGCAGCTCTTCCTTGGCGACATACGTCGCCTTGCATTCGGCCTCCAGCTCGGGCGAAAGGCGCGAGCGGTTGTGGTAGACCACCTTCATGCCGAAGCCGTGCGCGCCCCGCCGGGCAATGCCCTGGCCGATGCGGCCCATGCCCAGGATGCCCAGCGTGCTGCCGTGCACCTCGGCACCGGCGAACATGTCGAAGGACCACTTGGTCCATTGGCCGGCGCGCAGGAAATGCTCGCTCTCGGTGATGCGGCGGGCCGTGGCCATCAGCAGCGCGAAGCCGAAGTCGGCCGTGGTCTCGGTCAGCACGTCGGGCGCGTTGGTGCCCAGCACGCCGCGGGCCGTCATGGCGTCGACGTCGAAGTTGTTGAAGCCCACCGCCATGTTGGCGCAGATGCGCAACTGCGGGCAGGCGTCGAGCACCTCGGCGTCGATGCGCTCGCTGCCGGTGGTGAAGACGCCGACCTTGCCCTGCAGGCGGCGGATCAGCTCGGCCTTGGACCACAGATCGTCGGCAGGATTGGCCTCGACCTCGAAATGCTCGGCGAGCCGCGCCACGGCTTCGGGAAAGACGGCGCGGGCGACGAGGACGGCGGGCTTGCTCATGGATGTTTCCGTTTTTCGAAAGAGCCGCCGGTGCGGGTCGGCCGCCAGCGGCCGCGCCCCGCTCAGCGGAAGAAGATGAAGGTGACGAGCACGAACAGCGGCAGCAGCACCGCGCCCGACCACGCCATGTAGCCGAAGAAGCTGGGCATGCGCACGCCGCGGTCCTCGGCGATGGCCTTGACCATGAGGTTGGGCGCGTTGCCGATGTAGCTGTTGGCGCCCATGAACACGGCACCGGCCGAGATGGCGGCCAAGGTCGCGGCATGGGTGGTCATGAGGGTGGCCGGGTCGCCACCCGCGGTGTTGAAGAACACCAGGTAAGTCGGCGCGTTGTCCAGGAAGGAGCTCAGCAGTCCCGTCGCCCAGAAGTACATGGCAGGCTCGGGCTGGCCATCCGGCCGGGTCACCGCCGCCACGACGGCGCCGAACGGCCCGGCGGTGCCGGCACGCAGCATGGCGATCACCGGCACGATGGTCAGGAAGATGCCGGCGAAGAGCTTGGCCACCTCCAGCATGGGGCCCCAGCCGAACTGGTTGGCCTCGTGCACCTCGCGCCTCGTGAGCGCCAGCGACAGCAGCGTCACGCCCACCAGGCCTACGTCGCGCACCAGCCCCGGCAGGCCCACCGGCGTGCCGGCCACGTCGAACACCACCGGGCTCTTCCACAGGCCGCTCAGCAGCACCAGGCCCAGCACCACCGCCAGCAGCGCGAAGTTGACCTGGCCGTCGAAGCGCACGCCGCGCGTGTCGGGCGTGGGGTCGACGGGCATCACGCCTTCGTTGCGGTAATAGAAGCGGTCGAGCACGAAGAAGATGCCCAGCAGACACAGCATGACGAAGGCCGTGTCGGGCAGCAGGTGCCAGGTGGTCCAGAAGAACTCGACGCCCTTGAGGAAGCCCAGGAACAGCGGCGGGTCGCCCAGCGGCGTGAGCGAGCCGCCCACGTTGGAGACGATGAAGATGAAGAACACCACCACATGCGCCTTGTGCTTTCGGTTGTCGTTTGCACGGATGAGCGGGCGGATGAGCAGCATCGAGGCACCGGTGGTGCCCATGATGCTGGCCAGCACGCCGCCGATGGCCAGCAGCCCGGTGTTGAGCGCCGGCGAGCCATGCAGGTTGCCGCGGATGTGGATGCCGCCGGCCACGGTGAACAGCGCGGTCAGCAGCACGATGAAGGGGATGTACTCGGCGAGCAAGGCATGCACAACCCGCGCGCCCGCGAGCGCGGGCCCGAAGACGGCCGCGAAAGGCAGGAGGAAGGCCAGCGCCCAGGCCCCCGCCACCTTGCCGAAATGGTGGTGCCAGAAGGTGGGCGCCAGCAGCGGCATCAGTGCGATCGACAGCAGGATGCCGGCGAAGGGCAGGCCCCACAGCGGCGACAACGCAGCGCCGTCGAAGGTGGCCGCCTGCGAAAGCGCGGGGGCTGCCAATGCAGCCCCCATGAAAGCCCGCGAGGGGCGAATCCGGCGAAGAAGTGAAGTCACGTTGGCGTTGGTCAAGGCGTGGCGGGCTGGGGAATCTCGAACACCTGGCGCAGGTACGCGAGGTACTTCTCGTCGTCGCACATGCCCTTGCCCGGCGTATCCGACAGTTTGGCGACCGGCTGGCCGTTGCAACGGATCATCTTGATGACGATCTGCAGCGGCTCGTAGCCCAGGTCGTTGGTGAGGTTGGTGCCGATGCCGAAAGCCAGCTGGCACCGGCCGCGGAACTGGCGATAGAGCTCGATGGTGCGCGGCACCGTCAGGCCGTCGCTGAAGATCAGCGTCTTGGTGTGCGGGTCGACCCGGTTGGCCACGTAGTGGGCGATCATGCGCTCGCCCCATTCGAAGGGGTCGCCGCTGTCGTGCCGCGCGCCATCGAAGAGCTTGCAGAAGTACAGGTCGAAGTCGCGCAGGAAGGCGCTCATGCCATACACGTCGGACAGCGCAATACCCAGGTCGCCGCGATATTCGCGGGCCCACATCTCGAAGCCGTAGATCTGGCTGTCGCGCAGCCGGGGCCCCAGGGCCTGGCAGGCCTGCAGGTACTCATGGGCCATGGTGCCCAGCGGAATGAGGCCCAGCTTCATCGCGAACAGCACGTTGCTGGTGCCGGCGAACTGCGGCAGGCGCTCGGCGGCACGCGGCTGGGGACTCACGGCGCCGAGCTCGGCCGTCAGGGTGCGCAGCACCTCTTCGTGCCATGTCTTGGAGAAGCGCCGGCGGGTGCCGTAGTCGGCGATCTTGAGGTCTTCGAGACCCGCGTCCTTCAGCTGCCCGATCTTGGCGGTGAGGCGCTCGCGGCCCTCGTCCAGGTCGGGCTGCGGCCGCGTATTGCGAAAGTACACCTCGTTGACGATGGCCAGCACCGGGATCTCGAACAGGATGGTGTGCAGCCAGGGGCCCTTGATGTGGATGTCCAGCTCGCCGGTGGCCGTGTTGGGCACGATCTCGATGTACTTCTCGTTGAGCTTGAACAGGCCCAGGAAGTCGACGAAGTCGCTCTTGATGAAGCGCATGGAGCGCAGGTAGGCCAGCTCGGCTTCCTTGAACTGCACACTGCACAGCGCCCTCACCTCTTCGCGGATCTCGGCCGCGAAGCGCGCGAGGTTGACGCCGGGGTTGCGGCACTTGAAGCGGTACTCGACCTTCGCGCCCGGGAAGTGGTGCAACACCACCTGCATCATCGTGAACTTGTACAGGTCGGTGTCGAGAAGGCTCTGGATGATCATGAAAGCGGCTCGGCGCGCGGCGGCGCGGTTGTCTGCCCCGGGATGCGCGTTGTCCCCGGCCCGGCAGCGGTGGGACGGATTATCACGGGCATGGTGCGCCTGCGCCTACGAACCATCCTTTGGGCGTCCTACCGGGTCTGCACATGGGGCCCACCACAGTGCATAGCACGGCGGCACCAACAAGCCCCGCAGTCAACCGAAAGGAGATCCCATGAACAAGGACATCATCGAAGGCAACTGGAAGCAGTTGAAGGGCAAGGTCAAGGAGCAATGGGGCAAGCTGACCGACGACGACTTCGACGTCGTGGCCGGCAAGCGCGATCAGCTGCTGGGCAAGATCCAGGAACGTCATGGCGTCAGCCGTGACGAGGCCGAGAACCAGGTCAAGGCCTGGGAAAACGCCGAAGGCCGCACGCCTGCCGCCCTCTGGATGGAAAAGTACTGAGCCGCTCGGCCAGATCCATCCGACTCACGAATCCCCAGATTTCAATCGTTGCCCAAGGAGCACATCATGATGAAGAAGACCGCACTCACCCTCGCCATCGCCACCGGCTGCCTGTTCGGCGCCGCCCAGGCCAGCGCCATGACCAAGGACGAGTACAAGGCCGAGAAGGACAAGATCTCCGCCCAGTACAAGGCCGACAAGGCCCAGTGCGATGCCATGAAGGACAACGCCAAGGACGTGTGCGAAAAGGAAGCCAAGGGCAAGGAAAACGTGGCCAAGGCCGAGCTGGAGCAAGCCTACAAGCCCAGCAACAGCCACGCCAAGAAGGTTGCCGAGGCCAAGGCTGATGCCGCCTACGACGTCGCCAAGGAAAAGTGCGACGACATGAGCGGCGACGCCAAGAACGCCTGCCAGTCGCAAGCCAAGGCCGATCATGAGAAGGCCAAGGCCGACATGAAGGCCATGATGGCCAAGAAGTAATTTGTCTCCTCGCGTTTGACGGAAGCGCTTTGGCGGCACCCTCGGGTGCCGCTTTTTTATGGGCGGTGCCGCGCGGCACCGCCCTTTTTCATGTCGGTGCGTCCATCAGCGCAAGTCGTCCAGCACAGCCATCAGTGCAGCCGGCAGGGCGACCGGGCGCTGCGTTGCGCGGTCGACATAGACATGCACGAAGTGGCCCTGCGCCGCGGCCGTCGGCGCCCCTTCGGCGAACAGCCCCACCTCATAGCGGACGCTGCTGCTGCCCACATTAGCCACGCGAACACCTGCTTCGATGGTCTGGGGAAAAGCCAGCGGCGCGAAGTAATTGCACTGCGTCTCCACCACGAATCCCACCGTGCTGCCCTTGTGGATGTCCAGCGCGCCACGCTCGATGAGCAGGGCATTCACCGCAGTGTCGAACCAGCTGTAGTAGACGACGTTGTTGACGTGGCCGTAGACGTCGTTGTCCATCCAGCGGGTGGTGATCGGGCGGAAGGCGCGGTAGTGGTCGCGCGGCTGAGGGGTGGGACGGGCGCTGCTCATGGCGGCCGATTCTGCCGGGCACCCCGAATAGGGGCTGTCACCTAAAAATGCTGCATCGCAGCAAAACGCCTTGAGATTGGCCGGCGCTGCTGCCATACTTCATCCCATGTTGCAGCGCAGCAAAAGCTGCAACCCCACTTCAACCACCTCCAGGAGCCCACCATGGCACTCACCGCCGACCAGATCATCGCCGTCCAAAAGGCCAACATCGACACGCTGTTCGGTCTGACGACCAAGGCCTTCGAAGGCATGGAAAAGCTCATCGAGCTGAATGTGACCGCCTCCAAGGCTGCCCTGAGCGAGGCCGCTGGCAGCGCCCACGCCGTGTTGGGCGCCAAGGACGCGCAGGAACTGCTGGCCCTGCAAGCCAGCATGATGCAGCCGATGGCCGAAAAGACCGCCGCCTACAGCCGCCACCTGTACGAGATCGCCCAGGGCACCAGCGCCGAGTTCACCAAGGCCTTCGAAAGCAAGGCCGTGGAAGCCCAGCAAGCCATGGTCGGCCTGATCGACAGCGCCGCCAAGAACGCCCCCGCTGGCTCCGAAACCGCCGTCGCCATGATGAAGAGCGCCGTGGCTGCCGCCAATAACGCCTTCGAATCCGTGCAAAAGGCCGTCAAGCAGGCCTCCGACGTGGCCGAAGCCAACTTCAACGCCGTCTCGACGCAGGCCATGAACGCCGCCAAGACCGCCACGAAGACGGCCACCGCCAAGCGCTGATTCATTGCAGGTTGTCTCCTTGGGTCCTCACGGGATCCATTCGGCCCCGCCTCGGCGGGGCTTTTTTTCGTCCGCGCCTGCCAGCGGCCCGCTCCTATCATGGCGGTTTTGCCCGCAACAAGGAGACAGCATCCATGCAGATCAAGGACAGGGTTTTCATCGTCACCGGCGGCGCCTCGGGCCTCGGCGAAGGCACGGCGCGCATGCTGGCCGAGCACGGCGCCAAGGTCGTCATCGCCGACATGCAGTCGGACAAGGGTGAGGCCGTCGCCGCCGAGATCGGCGGGCGCTTCGTGCGCTGCGACGTGAGCCAGGAGGCCGACGGCCAGGCCGTGGTGGCCGCGGCGCTGGAACTCGGCAAGCTGGTCGGCCTGGTCAACTGCGCCGGCATCGCACCGGCCGAGAAGACCGTCGGCAAGAACGGCCCGCACGCCCTGGCCGTGTTCGAGAAGACGCTGCGCGTCAACCTGCTGGGCAGCTTCAACATGATCCGCCTGGCGGCCGACGCCATGGCGAAGAACGAGCCCGAGGCCACCGGCGAGCGCGGCGTGCTCATCTCCACCGCCAGCGTGGCCGCCTACGACGGCCAGATCGGCCAGGCCGCGTACAGCGCCAGCAAGGGCGGCGTGGTGGGCATGACGCTGCCCATCGCACGCGACCTGGCACGCAGCGGCATCCGCAACATGACCATCGCGCCCGGCATCTTCGGCACGCCCATGCTCTTTGGCATGCCGCAGGAGGTGCAGGACGCGCTGGCCGCCAGCGTGCCCTTCCCCTCGCGCCTGGGCACGCCGGCCGATTACGCGAAGCTGGCCAAGCACATCATCGAGAACGACATGCTCAACGGCGAGGTGATCCGCCTGGACGGCGCCATTCGCCTGGCACCGCGCTGACCCTGACCGGGCCGGGTTGACGGCTTTTCGCCGATACTTCCGTCTCGCCCGAGGGGGCGCCATCCGCAGGGAGGCGCCCCTTTTTCATTGGTTCTCGTCGCATGGCCATCCCCGAATCCTTCATCCAGGAACTGCTCACCCGCACCGACATCGTCGAGATCGTCGGGCGGCATGTGCAGCTCAAGAAGGGCGGCGCCAACTTCATGGGGCTGTGCCCCTTTCATGGCGAGAAGTCGCCGTCCTTCTCGGTCAGCCCGACGAAGCAGTTCTATCACTGCTTCGGCTGCGGAGCCCATGGCGATGCGATCCGCTTCCTGATGGAGCACACGGGCGTGGGTTTTCGCGACGCGGTGCAGGACCTCGCCGGCCAGTACGGCCTGCAGGTGCCCGACGACGACCCGCTCTCGCCCGAGCAGAAAGCCCAGGTGGCCGCCCGCCGCGAGCGCCAGGCCACGCTCACCGACGTGCTGGAGAAGGCTGGCGACGCCTACCGCCGGCTGCTGCGAGATTCGCCCCGCGCCGTGGACTACCTCAAGCGCCGCGGCGTCTCGGGCGCCATCGCCAAGCGCTTCGGGCTGGGCTACGCGCCCGAGGGCTGGCGGGCGCTGGCCAGCGTCTTTCCGGACTACGCCGACGCGCTGCTGGTCGAGAGCGGCCTGGTGATCGCCAGCGAGGAAGGCGAGGACGGCAAGCGCTACGACCGCTTCCGCGACCGGGTGATGTTCCCGATCCGCAACGTCAAGGGCGAATGCATCGGCTTCGGCGGCCGGGTGCTGGGCGACGAGAAGCCCAAGTACCTCAATTCGCCCGAGACGCCGGTCTTCAGCAAGGGCCGCGAGCTCTACGGCCTGTTCGAGGCCCGCACCGCCCTGCGCGACCAGGGCTACGCGCTGGTCACCGAGGGCTACATGGACGTGGTGGCGCTGGCCCAGCTCGGCTTTCCCAACGCGGTGGCCACGCTGGGCACGGCCTGTACCGACGACCATGTGCACAAGCTGTTCCGCTTCACCGATTCGGTGGTGTTCAGCTTCGACGGCGACGCCGCCGGCCGCCGCGCCGCCCGCAAGGCGCTGGAGGCCGCGCTGCCCCACGCCACCGACGTGCGCAGCGTCAAGTTCCTCTTCCTGCCCGAGGAGCACGACCCCGACAGCTTCATCCGCGAGAACGGCGAGGAGGCCTTCGCCCGGGCCGTGGCGCAGGCCGTGCCGCTCAGCCGCTTTCTGCTCGAAGCAGCGCGCGAAGGCTGCGAGCTGGGCAGCGCCGAAGGCCGCGCCCGCATGGCGAGCCAGGCGCGGCCGCTGTGGCAGGCCCTGCCCGAAGGCGCGCTGCGCCAGCAGTTGCTGGCCGAGATCGCCCAGGCGGCGCATCTGGAACCGGCGGGGCTCCAGGCCCTGTGGGCCGGGCAGACGCCACCGCCCTCGCCCGCCGCCTCCCGCGACGAGCACGCGTCACAGGACGTCCATGGCGAGTCGATGCCCCCGAACTGGGATGACGGCACGCCGGCGCAGCCGCGCTGGTCGCAGCAACGTCGCGGCGGCAAGCGGCCTTTCCTATCGGCGCCGCCCCGGCCCGCGGGCCCGCGCCCCAAACCGGCCAGCCGCGCGGACCATGCCGCGCGGCTGATGCTGGAGCGGCTGGCAACCTGGGAGCACCTGTCCGGCGAGGAACACACCCTGCTGTGCAGCCTGCCGCCGCCGCACGGCCCGCTGTTCGCGTGGCTGGAAAGCTGTCTGCACGAATACGGTCCCCTCGAATGGCCGCAACTGCGCGCCGACATGGCCGGCCAGGCTTTCGAGGAGCTCGCGGTGCGTCTGATGGCCGGGCCGGCCGGCACCGCAACCGATGCTGAATGGGATGCCGAACTGCGCGACCTGCTCGACCGCATGCTCATCGAGCAGCTCAAGACGCAGGAAACCGAAGCCATCGCCGCCGCCGGCCGCGATCCGCAGGCACTGGCGCGCTATCGGGAACTGCTGACCCGCCGCCTGGCGCTCGAGAAGAAGCAGCGCGCTGGTTGAGCGACAGCCCTCCGTTCACAAGCAGGCGCCACGCATGTCGCGCAGTCATTCCCCCGCAAACAGCGTAGGAATTGATTGACAAAGGTATAATCCCCGGCTCGTCTCGGCAAGAGCGACAGCAGCACCTCCGGACCCTGGCCCACCGATGCCCCCGTGCACGACCGGCCTTCTTTCTTCCGCAAGGGCTTGCATTCCAAATGTTCGCCCCCCCATCTTGCCTGGCGTGCCGATAGCGCGGTCCCCGCGTCCTCATCGGCACTCTCTCGCCGCGCCGGCCTGACGGCGCCTGTTGATTCAATTTCTTTCTGTGGGTCCTCACGGGCCCAGGGGTTCTATGCCTGCTCAAAAGTCCGGAAAGACGACGACAACCGCCGCCGCCAAGCCCGCTGCCAAGACCAAAACCTCGGCCGCCGTGGTCGCGCCTGTGAAGGCGACCACCACCACCCCGGCCAGCCAGTCCGCCACGAAAGCCAAGTCAGTGCCCGCAACGAAGTCCCCTGCCAAAGCCGAGAAGGCCACCGAAGAACTGAAGAAGACGACCGCCAAGGCCGCCGCTGCCGCCACGGCCGACGAGATCGCCGTGCCTGCCAAGAAGAAGCCGGGCCGCCCGCCCAAGGCCGCGGCCGACAAGGAAGGCGCCGCCACCACCGGCGCCAAGCGTGGCCGCAAGCCCAAGGCCGCCGCGGCCGAAGCCAAGGACGTCGAGGAAGACTTCTCCGACGTCGAGGCCGAATTCGCCGAGGAAGAGACGCCCGAACCCGAGGCCGCCACCACGGCGACGGTCGAGAAGGCCAAGCCGCTGCGCATGAAGATCAGCAAGGCGAAGGAACGCGCCTTGATGAAGGAATTCGGCCTGGACGAGACCGTCCTCTCCGAAGAAGACATGGCCAAGCGCCGCCAGCGCCTGAAGACGCTGATCACCCTGGGCAAGACCCGTGGCTACCTGACGCAGGGCGAGATCTCCGACCACCTGCCCGACAAGCTGGTCGATGCCGAGACCATGGAAGTCGTGGTCACCATGCTCAACGACCTGGGCGTGGCGGTGTACGAGACGACGCCCGACGCCGAGACGCTGTTCCAGAACAACGTCACGCCCACCGCCGCCACCGTCGAAGAGGCCGAGGAAGAAGCCGAAGCCGCCCTGTCCACCGTGGACAGCGAATTTGGCCGCACCACCGACCCCGTGCGCATGTACATGCGCGAGATGGGCACGGTCGAGCTGCTGACGCGCGAAGGCGAAATCGAGATCGCCAAGCGCATCGAGGGCGGCCTGCAGGACATGATGGCGGCCATCAGCGCCTCGCCGGCCACCATCGCCGAGATCCTGCGCATGGCGGCGGACATCCGCGAGGGCAAGGTCGTCATCTCCACCGTGGTGGACGGCTTCTCCAACCCGAACGAGGCCGACGACTACGTGGCCGAGGAAGACTTCGACGAGTTCGACGCCGAGGACGACGACGACGGCAACGGCGGCTCCAAGGCGCTGACCAAGAAGCTCGAGGAGATGAAGAACGAGGCGCTGTCGCGCTTCGACAGCATCGCCTCGCTGTTCGAGAAGATCCACAAGATCTACGACAAGGAAGGCTACGGCACGCCGGCCTACCAGAAGGCCCAGCAGTCCCTGTCGGAACAGCTGATGACCATCCGCTTCACCGCGCGGACCATCGAGAAGCTGTGCGACATGCTGCGCGGCACGGTGGAAGACGTGCGCAAGAAGGAGCGCGAGCTGCGCCGCATCATCGTGGAGAAGTGCGGCTATCCGCAGGAGGACTTCATCCGCGAGTTCGGCGGCATCGACAAGAACGGCAACCGCGTCCAGTCGAACCTGCTGAACCTGCAATGGATCGAAAAGCAGTCTGCCGCGGGCAAGCCCTGGAGCGGCGTCATGCAGCGCAACATCCCGCCGGTGCAGGAGCTGCAGCAGCAGCTGACCGACATCCAGTCGCGCGTGGTGGTGCCGCTGACCGAGCTCAAGGAAATCAATCGCCGCATGAATGCCGGCGAGAAGTCCTCGCGCGACGCCAAGAAGGAGATGATCGAGGCCAATCTGCGCCTGGTGATCTCCATCGCGAAGAAGTACACCAACCGCGGCCTGCAGTTCCTGGACCTGATCCAGGAAGGCAACATCGGCCTGATGAAGGCCGTGGACAAGTTCGAATACCGCCGCGGCTACAAGTTCTCGACCTACGCCACGTGGTGGATCCGCCAGGCCATCACCCGCTCGATCGCCGACCAGGCGCGCACCATCCGCATCCCGGTGCACATGATCGAGACGATCAACAAGATGAACCGCATCTCGCGCCAGCACTTGCAGGAGTTCGGCTTCGAGCCCGACGCGTCCATCCTGGCCGAGCGCATGGAGATCCCCGAGGACAAGATCCGCAAGATCATGAAGATCGCCAAGGAGCCGATCTCCATGGAGACGCCGATCGGCGACGACGACGATTCGCACCTGGGCGATTTCATCGAGGACACCAACAACACCGCGCCGATCGAAGCAGCCATGCAGGCCGGCCTGCGCGACGTGGTCAAGGACATCCTCGACTCGCTCACCCCGCGCGAGGCCAAGGTGCTGCGCATGCGCTTCGGCATCGAAATGTCCACCGACCACACGCTGGAGGAAGTGGGCAAGCAGTTCGACGTGACCCGCGAGCGCATCCGCCAGATCGAGGCCAAGGCGCTGCGCAAGCTCAAGCACCCGAGCCGCTCGGACAAGCTGCGTTCGTTCATCGACACGCTGTAAGCGCGTCCGACGCGCCCCGCTGACGCGGCGCCCGCGGCCTTCTAGGGCTGGGGCGCCGTTTTCATTGGCTGCCCTTGCAACGTGCGAGAGGTAGCCCGCCGGGCAAGACCAGGCAGACAGAAGGAAAGAGACACGCATGAATCCCGATGCCAACCAACTCTGGCGAGCGCCGCGCTGGGCCCTGGCCATCCTGCTGGCGGTGCTGGGCATGCTCGGGCCTTTCTCCATCGACACCTACATCCCGGCCTTCTCGGGCATCGCGCGCTCCATCGGCGCGACGCCCACCGAGATGCAGCAGACGCTGTCGGCCTACCTGTTCGGCTTCGCCTTCATGAACCTGTTCCACGGAGCGCTGTCGGACAGCTTCGGCCGCCGCCCCGTGGTGCTGTGGGGCCTGCTGGTCTTCACGCTGGCCTCGCTGGGCTGTGCGCTGTCGCAGACCATCGGACAGCTGGTGTTCTTCCGCGCCCTGCAGGGCCTGTCGACGGGCGCGGGCATCGTGGTCTCGCGTGCGGTGGTGCGCGACATGTTCCCGCCCGCCGACGCGCAGAAGGTGATGGCGCAGATCACCATCTACTTCGGCCTGGCGCCGGCCATCGCACCGATCATCGGCGGCTTCCTGTTCGTGCATGCGGGCTGGCACAGCATCTTCTGGTTCCTCGTGGCCGTGGGCATCGTGCTGCTGGCGGCCAACTGGAAGCTGCTGCCCGAGACCCTGCACACAAGCCAGCGCCAGCCCTTCGCGGTGCGCGACCTGATGCGCGGCTACTGGCAGCTGTGCTTCGACCCGCGCTTCCTGCTGCTGGCGCTGGCCAGCGGTGTGCCCTTCAACGGGCTCTTCCTCTATGTGCTGGCGGCGCCCGCCTTCCTGGGCGACCACCTGGGCCTCGCACCCACGCAGTTCTTCTGGTTCTTCCTCCTCAACATCGGCGGCGTCATGCTGGGCGCCTGGGCCAGCGGCCGCATGGCGGGCAAGGCCAGGCCCAAGCGGCAGATCCGCGACGGCTTCGTCGTGATGCTGCTGACCTCGGTGGTCAACGTGGTGGCCAATGCGCTGCTGGTGCCGCAGGCCTGGTGGGCGCTATGGCCGCTGGCGGTGTTCGGCTTCGGCTGGGCGCTGATGGTGCCGGTGGTGACGCTGCTGGTGCTGGATCTGCATCCGACGCGCCGCGGCATGGCCTCGTCGCTGCAGGCAGTGATCGGCTCCACCGCCAATGGCGTGGTGGCGGGCCTGATCGCGCCGCTGGTCATGGATTCGCCGATGGCGATGGCGCTGTCATCGCTGCTCATGATGGGCGTGGGCCTGGTGGCGTGGACCTGGCTGCACCACCGCTGGCCGGAGATCGGCCGCGACACCACGTCGGTGGCGGAAACGCTCCCCGTCGAAGCGACGACGAAGCTGGAGTCCTGAATCAGCTGCTGACGCGCACCAGGGCCTCGATGGCCAGCGGATAGCCCTTCACGCCCAGGCCGACGATGATGCCGCGCGCCGCGGGCGAGATGTAGGAGTGGTGGCGGAAGGATTCGCGGGCATGCACATTCGAGATGTGCAGCTCGATCAGCGGCACGCTCGCGCCCTTGATGGCGTCATGCAGCGCGATGGAGGTGTGGGTATAGGCGCCCGGGTTCATCACCACGCCCAGCATGCGGCCGGCGGCGACCTCGCGGCCGGCCTCGTGGATCCAGTCGATCAGCACGCCTTCGTGGTTGGACTGGCGGCATTCGATCTCGACACCCAGCGCGGAGCCCGCCTCGGCGCACATGCGTTCGACATCGGCCAGGGTTTCGTGGCCGTACTGCGCGGGCTCGCGCGTGCCCAGCAGGTTGAGGTTGGGGCCGTTCAGGACAAGGATCTTCTTCATGCGAGGTCTCTGCGAAGTGCGCCATGGGAAAAGGAGTGCGGCATCTTAAATAGCTGGCCCGACCGCCGCCTCGCCCTGCCAAACCGACGCGAGCCGCCCTCGACCGGAATGCTCAGCCGCGGGGACGCAACAGCTTGCCGGTGGACGATGCGCGCGCCAACAGGCGCCCGGCTTCGTCGAACAGCTCGGCCTCCAGGAAGACCACGCTGCCGCCCCAGCGGATCACCCGCGCCTCGGCCTCCACGGGCGCCACGCGTACGGCTTCGAGAAAGCTGGTCTTGATCTCGAGCGAGGCCAAGCCCACGCCGCGCTCGCGCGAGAACACGGCGAAGGCCATGGCGTTGTCCAGCCAGGCCGTGACGAAGCCTCCCTGCACCACGGTGCCTTCCGTGTGGGCGAACTCAGGGCGCGGCGTGAAGCGTACCCGGGCACGGCCCTGCGGGTCGCTCGCGAGCAGGCGCTCGAAGCCGATGGCGCGCAGCAGCGGCTGGGTGTGGAGTTCGATGTCGGTCATGGCGGAGGTGGCAACAATGCAAGGCGCGGCAGGATAGCCGGGCCGGCGGCGCGGCGATGTCGCCCGCTTGCCTTGCATCCGGCGACGCCGCACGCAAACGGGGATGGTCGGGGCCGTGGCGCAACGCTTGCATAGAATCGCCCGCCATCCGCGTGGCTCGCTGCCGCGCCCCGCCTGCGCCTCCCGTTCCCCCCGCATGACACCCTCCGTTCCGCCGCCGCGCACCGGCGCGCGCCGCCTTCCCGTCCGTCTGCTGACCCACGGCCTCGCACTGCTCGTCGGCCTGGTGCTGGGCACGGGACTCGGCATCTATTGGCTGCCCATCCTCATCGCGCCGCCCACACCCAGCGAGGCGCAAATCGGCACCGTGGCGGCGCAGGCCGCCTACAAGGTGGAAATGCGTAGCGACCTCAAAGGCAGTGACCTGCTGCACTGGGCCCACGGCGAGTTGATGGTGGGGCCCTGGGCCATCGCCCTGCGCGGCTCGGTGGCACCCGGGCCGGACTATCGGCTGTACCTCTCACCCACCTTCGTGCAGACGAGCGAGGAGTTCGAGCAGCACCGCGGCGAAATGGTGCAGGTCGGGCAGGTGCGCACCTTCGACAACTTCATCGTCACGATGCCGGCCACCGCGGACATCGGCAGCTACACGACGGTGGTGATCTGGTGCGAGGCCTTCGGCAAGTTCATCGGCGCGGCCCGCTATCGCAACCCGGACGCGGCGCCCGCCGCACCGGCCTCGCCAGGCGCCCCTGCCGCGCGGCAGACCCCATGACGCAGCGCCCGGCTCGCCCCCGCAGCACGGGCGCGCCGGGCCGGTCGCCCAGCCTGTTCGTGCAGAGCCTGCACGAAGTCTTCTCCCCCTTGGGCCGTGTCGAGGCGCGCCGGATGTTCGGCGGCCATGGTCTCTATCACCAGGACGTGATGCTGGCGCTGGTGGTGCGCGACACGCTCTATCTGAAGGCCGACGCGGCCAGCCAGACCGAATTCGACGCGCTCGGCCTGCCCGCCTTCAGCTACCAGCGCGAGGGACGGCCCGCCACCCTCACCTCCTTCCGGCAGGCGCCGGAGACGATCTTCGACGACACGGAACAGGCCCTGCACTGGGGTCGGCTCGCCTATGAGGCGGCGCTGCGCGCCCATCAGGCCAAGCCCGCACGAGCGCGGGGCAGGACGCCGGCCACCTCAGCTGCGCCCCGCAAGACCAAACGCTGACGCGGCGCCGCTGCACGACGGCCGCTCAGAACAGGCTGCCCTGCCCCTCGGCACCCGGGGGCCGGAACAGCGAGGTGTCCATGCCGATGCGCTCGCGGTTGAAGCCCAGTCGCGCCGTGGCCTTGGCAAAGCGCTGCGCCACCAGCTCCGCCCACAGGCCGCTGCCCTTCATGCGGCTGGCGAAGTCGGCGTCGTAGTCCTTGCCACCGCGCATGTCCTGGATGCGCGCCATCACCCGGGCCGCGCGCTGCGGGTAGTGCAGCGACAGCCATTCCTTGAACAGCGGCGCAACCTCCCACGGCAGGCGGATGACCGTGTAGAAGGCGCTGCGCGCGCCAGCCTGCCAGGCGGCCTCGAGCACCTGCTCCAGGTCGTCGTTGAGGAAAGGGATCTGCGGCGCGACGCTCACACCCACCGGCACGCCCGCCTCGGCCAGGGTACGGATGGTCCGCAGTCGACGCGCGGGCGAGGCGGCGCGCGGCTCCAGCCGGCGGGCCAGGTCGGCGTCGAGCGTGGTGACGGTGACGTAGACGGCGGCGAGGCGCTGCGCCGCCATGGGCGCGATCAGGTCGAGGTCGCGCTCGACGCCGCTGGACTTGGTCACCAGCGCGAACGGGTGCTGCGCCGCCTGCAGCACCTCGATGACCGAGCGGGTGAGGCGCAGTTCGCGCTCGATGGGCTGGTAGCAGTCGGTCGCGGTGCCGATGGCGATGTGCGAGGGCCGGTAGCCGCGGCGGCCCAGTTCGCCGCGCAGCACCTGCGCGATGTTGCGCTTGGCGATCAGCTTGGTTTCGAAGTCCAGGCCCGGCGACAGGTCGAGGTAGCTGTGCGTGGGTCGGGCGAAGCAGTAGATGCAGCCGTGCTCGCAGCCGCGATAGGGATTGAGCGAGCGGTCGAAGGAGATGTCGGGCGAGTCGTTCTCGCTGAGGGCGGAGCGGGCATCCTCGAAACGGATCTCGGTGGCGGGCGGCGGGCGTCCTGCTCCAGTGCCCGCGCCGCCCTCCTCAGGAGACGCCGGTGCATCCGGCCATCCATCGTCGAATGCGCTGCGCTCGTCGCGGGAGAAGCGATGGGCCAGGCGCGTGGCGGCGCCGCGGCCCTTGATGGCGTGAACGGGGATGAGTGCGTCGGACATGCGGCAGGCGAGGAAGGCGGGAGCAGCCCATTCTGCGCCCATACTGTTTTTTTATACAGCCTCCCGCAAAGTCAGGTGAGAGTGGGGTTTTCCCTCGACCGCCGTGGGACATGTGAGAACTTTGCATGCCCTATACAGAAGCCGCTTACGCTTGCGCGCTTCGCGGGCGCCGGTGGCGCCCCGCTCCTTCCGCCAGGACCCCAACTTGAGCCGCATTCCCTCGCCGGGCGCCCGCCGCGCCCTGACCTGCTTTTGTGCCGTCTCGCTCGTGCTGTTGGTGGGCTGCCGCAATGGCGACGCCCAGAAGAAAGCCGCTGCGCCTCCGCCGACGCCGGAAGTGCTGGTGCAGGCCGTGCAGCCTGCGACCGTGCCGCTGCGCACCGAATTGCCCGGGCGAACCGCGGCCTCCATGGTCGCCGAGGTCCGGCCGCAGGTCGGCGGCATCATCCGCGCCCGGCCCTTCGTCGAGGGCAGTACGGTCAAGGCGGGGCAGGTGCTCTACGAGATCGACGCCCGCCCCTTCGAGGCCGAGGTGCAGCGCGCCGAAGGCGCCCTGGCCAACGCCCAGGCCACGGTTGCCTCGACCCGGGCGCTGTCCGAACGGTATCGGCAGCTCCTGCCGCAGAACGCCGTCAGCCGGCAGGAACACGACAACGCCATCGCCGCCTATGAACAGGCCCAGGCCAACGTGAAGGTTCAGTCGGCGGCCCTCAACACGGCGCGCATCAACCTGCAGTTCACCCGGGTGACCGCGCCCATCGGTGGACGCACGAGCCGCAGCGCCGTCACACCTGGCGCGCTGGTCTCGGCTGCGCAGGCCACGCCGCTGCTGACCATCTCTCAGCTCAACCCCATCTATGTGGACATCGCGCAGTCCAGCGCCGAGATCCTTCGGCTGCGCCAGGCACTGGCCGCCGGCCGCATCAGCCGCGAGGGCGACAGCCGCAAGGTGGCGCTGATGCTGGAGGACGGCAGCCGCTATGCCCAGGAAGGCCGCATCAAGCTGGCCGAGGTGACGGTGGACCCGAGCAGCGCCTCGGTCACGCTGCGCGCCGAGTTCCCCAATCCCGACGGCCTGCTGCTGCCCGGCATGTACGTGCGCGCGGTGGTCGATGAGGGCACCACGCCGCAGGGCATCGTGGTGCCGGCCTCGGCCATCCAGCGCGACCGGCGCGGCAACCCGACGGTGCGCGTGGTCGGCGAAGGTGACAAGCTCGAGGTACGACCGGTGGTCACCGGCCGCCCGGTGGGCACGGGCTGGCTCGTCGCGGAGGGCCTGAAGGCCGGCGACCGGCTGGTGCTGGAGGGCGCCCAGAACGCGCAGGCCGGCACGGCGGTGCGCGTCAAGATGGCACCGGCGGGCGGTGCCCCCTCTGCCCGGCAGGGCGATGCTCCAGGCGCGCAGGCGCCGGGCCGCGACGCGGCGGCGGGCGGCGGTTCGAATGCGGCCAATGCCGCGAACACGGCCAACGCCGCACCGCGCAGCAACCCATGATTTCGCGCTTCTTCATCGACCGGCCCATCTTTGCCTGGGTCATCGCCATCACGATCATGCTGGCGGGCGCGCTCGCCATCCACCTGCTGCCCGTCACCCGTTACCCGGTGGTCGCGCCGCCGGCCGTGAGCATCAACGCCTTCTACCCCGGCGCCAGTGCGCAGACGGTGGAGAACAGCGTCACCCAGGTCATCGAGCAGCAGCTCACCGGCCTGGACGGCTACCTCTACATGTCGGCGCGCAGCGACTCGACGGGCCGCGTGTCCATCTTCGTGAGCTTCGAGCCCGGCACCAATCCCGACACGGCCCAGGTGCAGGTACAGAACCGCGTGCAGCAGGCCCTGCCCCGCCTGCCGCAGCAGGTGCAGGACCAGGGCGTGACGGTGCGCAAGGCGGGCGTCGCGCCCGACCTGATCGTCACCCTCTACGACAAGACCGGCCAGCTTTCGCCCGGCGACATCGCCGACTTCCTGGTGAGCGACCTGCAGGACCCGATCAGCCGCATCGACGGCATCGGCGAGGTGTCGGTGATCGGCGGCCAGTACGCCATGCGCATCTGGCTGGACCCGCACAAGCTGCGCGGCTTCTCGATGACGCCGGGCGATGTGCAGACGGCGATCACCCAGCAGAACGTGCAGCTGGCCGCCGGCTCGGTGGGTGCGGCGCCGGCGGTGGAGGGCCAGAACTTCAGCGCCGTGCTCACGGCGCAATCGCGCTTTCGCACGCCCGACGAGTTCCGCAACATCCTCTTGCGCACCAACCGCGACGGCTCGCTGGTGCGCCTGTCGGACGTGGCGCGGGTGGAGATCGGCTCGGAGAACTACAACTTCACCGGCCGCTACAACGGCTACCCGGCCTCGGGCGTGGTGGTGCGGCTGGCGCCCACGGCCAATGCGCTCGAAGCCATCGCGGGCGTGAAGACCGCCGTCGACAAGATGCGCAGCCAGTTCCCGCCAGGGGTGGACGTGTCCTATCCGCTGGACACCACGCCCTTCGTCGAGCGCGCCATCAAGGATGTGATCAAGACGCTGGTCGAAGGCATCGTGCTGGTGGTGCTGGTGATGTTCCTGTTCCTGCAGAACTGGCGCGCCACGCTGATCCCGGCCATTGCCGTGCCGGTGGTGCTGCTGGGCACCTTCGGCGTGCTGGCGGTGGCGGGCTTCACCATCAACATGCTCACCATGTTCGGCATGGTGCTGGCCATCGGTCTGCTGGTGGACGACGCCATCGTGGTGGTGGAGAACGTCGAACGCATCATGGAAGAGGAGCACCTCTCGCCCAAGGAGGCCACGCGCAAGTCCATGGGCGAGATCACCGGCGCGCTGATCGGCATCGGCGTGGTGCTGTCGGCGGTGTTCCTGCCCATGGCTTTCTTCGGCGGCGCCACCGGCATCATCTACCGGCAGTTCTCGATCACCATCGTCTCGGCCATGGTGCTGTCGGTGCTGGTGGCGCTGGTGCTCACGCCGGCGCTGTGCGCCACGCTGCTCAAGCAGCATGCGGGTGATGCGCCCAAGCCCAAGCGCACCACCGGGTTCTTCGGCGCCTTCAACCGCTTCTTCGACCGCAGCATGGACACCTACGAAGGCAGCCTGCGCAAGCGGCTGCCGCGGCGCTGGCTGTTCATGGCGATCTACGCGGTCATCTGCGCGGGCATGGCCGTGATGTTCATGCGCACGCCCACCGGCTTCCTGCCCGACGAGGACCAGGGCCGCCTGTTCGTCCAGTACAACCTGCCGGGCGGTGCCACGCTGGACCAGACCCGCGAGGTGGCCGAGCGCGTGAGCCGCTACTTCACCGAGAACGAGAAGGACACGGTGGACGGCGTGTTCGTGTCGCCCGGCTTCACCAGCGCCGGCGCCGGCCAGAACCAGGGCCAGGGCTTCATCGCCCTCAAGGACTGGGAGCAGCGCCCGGGCCGCGAGAACACCGCCTTCGCCGTGCTGGAGCGTGCCGGCAAGGCCTTCGCCGGCGACCGGCAGGCGCGCATCTTCATGAGTGCGCCGCCCGCCGTCTCGGGCCTGGGCAACTCGGCCGGCTTCGACCTGCAGCTGCAGAACACCAGCGCCATGGACTACGACCGCTTCCGCGGCATCCGCGACCAACTTCTGGCCAAGGCGCGGCAGGACCCGCTGCTCACGCAGGTGCGCTTCCAGGGCCAGGAGGACCAGACCACGCTGCAGGTGGACATCGACCGCGCCAAGGCCGGCTCGCTGGGCATCACGCAGACCGATGTGAACTCGCTGCTGTCGATCACCTTCGGCGGCGCCTACGTCAACGACTTCATCGACCGCAACCGCGTCAAGCGCGTGTACCTGCAGGCCGACGCGCCCTTCCGCATGACGCCCGAGGACATCGGCATCTGGAGCCTGCGCACCAGCACCGGCGCCATGGCGCCCTTCTCGAGCGTGGCGACGCCGCGCTGGAGCTACGGCCCCATGGCGCTGACCCGCTACAACGGCCTGCCCTCCTTCAACATCCAGGGCCAGGCCGTGCGCGGCGAAAGCTCGGGCGCGGCCCTCACGCGCATGGAGCAGCTGGTGGCCGAACTACCCCAGGGCGTGGGCTACGCGTGGACGGGCCTCTCTTACCAGGAGAAGCTGGCCTCGGGCCAGGCGCTGTCGCTGTACCTGATCTCGCTGCTGGTGGTCTTCCTGGCGCTGGCCGCGCTGTACGAGAGCTGGACCATTCCGGTGTCGGTGCTGCTGGTGGTGCCGCTGGGCATCGTGGGCGCGCTGGTGGCGGCCAATCTGCGGGGCATGGACAACGACATCTTCTTCCAGGTGGGCCTGCTCACCACCATGGGGCTGGCGGCCAAGAACGCGATCCTGATCGTGGAGTTCGCGGCCGAGGGCGAACGGCGCGGCCTCTCGACCTGGGACGCAGTGATCCAGGGCGCCAAGCTGCGGCTGCGGCCCATCCTGATGACCTCGCTGGCCTTCGTGGCCGGCGTGGTGCCGCTGGCCATCGCCACCGGCGCAGGCTCGGGCAGCCAGAACGCCATCGGCACCGGCGTGATCGGCGGCATGATCACCGGCACCGTGCTGGCGATCTTCTATGTGCCGCTGTTCTACCTGCTGGTGCGGTCCATCGGGCGCAGGCGGCGCGAGGCGCCCTCCACGGCCCACGCCGCCAGCTGAGCGCGCCCTCCCGTCCCGGCAGCCGCCTGCCGCGGCCGGGGCAATGGGAGGCGGCGGCAAGGCGACAACAGGCACCGACGTCCTACGCACAGCCAGCGCCGGTCGGGGCAGAACGCGACCATGCCGGCCGTTCCAGGACCTCCCCGCCTACCACCCGATCCATTCCGCTGGCCCGCAGGTGCACGGCGCCTTGCGTGGGCCCTGCCCCTGGCCGCCGTCTGGCTCGCTGGATGCCAGGGCACCGACGACCTGAGCCGTACGGGCTGCCTCCCGCTGCGTGTGCCGGCCACGGTGGTGCTGCAACGCGAGACCGGCCTGTACCGCGTGGGGGACGAAAAGCTGCCTGTGCTGTCGGACCATCCGCGGGATACGCGCAGCGACGCTTCCCAGCGCAGGAGCCTGCTGCGTGTGGTTGCTCCCGGCACCCGCGTGACCATCGACCGTCTGACACAGCGCTGGGGCTTCGATTCCGGCAAGGGCCGCATCAGCGCCTTGGGCACGTTGCCGGGCGGCGAGCGCTTCGAGTACGGCTGGGGCGCGGGCCGCGTCATCGGCCCGGCACCCTGGGAAGCGCCGGGCCTGCCGAACCTGCGCACGGTCACGTGCGGCGATTGACTTCCTGCCACATCCCTTCTTCGACCGAGGCCATGACATGACTCTTCGCCGCACCGCCTATGCCTTGGGACTCTTGCTGGCTGCCAGCACCGCCGCCCTGGCCCAATCGGTCCTGTATGTCGCCCGCCCCGCCATCGCGCTGAGCGTCAGCGATCGCAGCGCCGCCCGCCAGGCGCCCGTCGAGTTCACCGTCACCATGCCCGACGGCAAGACCACCCGCGCCACGGCGACGCCGCAGATGAACGGCGAGCGCGCCGGCACCGTCCACTACCCCAGCGACTTCGGCAATGCCGGCATGCATGTGGGCGACTACCGCTGGTCCGCGCGCATCGGCGGCCGGGAGGTGATGAGCGGAACGTTCAGCTACCGGCCGTCGAAGGAGGGTCAGTTGCTGTTCGTGCCCGGCTGAGGACAGGTCGCCACGGTGGACGACGCGCCGCTCAGGCCTCGTTGGCGATCAGCGCATTGAGGTCGGTCACGCCGACGTCCACGCCGGCCTGGAACAGCAGCGTCGTCGCCTGCCCACGGTGGTGCGTCTGGTGGTTGAAGAAGTGCAGCAGTAGCGGCCCGAAGCGCTTGGCCTGCGCCCTGCGGGCGGTGTTGCCGTATTCGAGCAGCAGGCCCAGGTCGTCCTCGACCAGGCGGTCGGGGAGCGCTGCGATGCAGCCGTCGATCCTCGTGCGCAGCGTGGCGAGCGCCTGCAGCGTATCGGCCAGACCTTCCGTCAGGGACGACGGCGACGGCAGGCCGTCCAACGATCGGCCCCATTCGGTGAGAGCCGGATGCCGCGCGAAGCGATGGAGCCAGATCAGGTCGGCCGCCGCGATGTGGCTCAAGGTGCCGCAAAGCGATCCGAAGAAGGCGCCACGGTCCTGGTGCAGTGCGGTCTCCGGCAGCTGCGCCGCGGCGGCGTAGAGCCGTTCGTTCATCCAGCCGTTGTACGAAGCCATCAGGCGAAGGGCGTCCAGCATCAGGGCTGGCCCTCGAAGCGGGGCATGTCGCCGGCCGGCACGGCCCAGTCCAGGCAGCGCCGCGTCCAGATCTGGCGCATGGGTTCACCCAACTGCTGGCGCTGCACGATGGTGCCGGTGCGCAGCGAGTAGACGGTCGGGGCTTGTTCGGCGCAGGCATAGAGCGGCGTGCCGCAATCGCCGCAGAAGGCCAGCAGCCGCCGCGCACCGCTGGCGGCCGTCTTGACCCACGTACGCGGCGTGCCGCGCAACAGCCGGAAGCCTTCGGCCGGCGCCGGGATGTTGGCGCGGAAGGCGGTGCCCGACTGCACCTGACAGTCGAGGCAATGGCACACCGTGATGCTGCCGGGCGTCACCTCGGCTTCATAGGCGATGGCGCCGCACAGGCAATGACCGTCGACTTTCAATGCACGCTCCTCATGCGCGGGAAGTTGATCGCGCTCCGACACTCTAGTCGCCTTGCAGGCTCAGACGGCCTGCCCGCCAGCGCCCTCGGCTCGCGCTTCATTGCGCACCCATTCCACGAAGGCCGCCACGCCATCGTGCGCGGCGCGCTGCGCCGGCACGAAGACCGCGTAACGCTGCGTGTTTTGCTGGACGTGCCGGTGGGCCTGCACCAGCCTGCCGTCCTCCAGCTCCCGCCGCACGAAGAACGTGGGCACGATGGCAGCGCCCAGCCCCGCGCGCACGGCCTCGACCAGGGTGGTGAACAGGTCGAAGCGGTGCCCGGCCAGCGCATTGGGTGGCACGCGCACCAGTGCCGAATCCTCCAGCCACGCCGCCCAGGCCTGCGGACGGTTGGCCAGGTGCAGCAGCGGCACGCGCCGGAAGTCGCCCGACGCCGCAGCCCGTGCGAAGGCCGCCTGCGGGCTGCACACGACGATGCAGGATTCGTCGAACAGCGGCTGTGGCTGCGCCTGCGGCCAGACGGCGTCGGGGTAGTGCAGCGCCACGTCGAAGCGGAACTCGCCGGCAAAGAGCTTGTTGGGAAACTCACGCACCGTCACGGCCATCTGCGGCCAAGCCGCAAGGAAGCGTGGCAGCCGCGGCAGCAGCCAGCGGTCGGCCAGGGCGGGCAGCACGCCCACCACCAACGACGCTTCGCCCTCGCGCAGCGACATGAGCTCCATCACATGGGCGTTGAGCTGTTGCAGGTCGCCATCCACGTTGGCGCGAAAGCGCTCGCCCACGGCGGTGAGCGAGACACCGCGCGTCGTGCGGCGCAGCAGCGTCACGCCGAGCTGCTGCTCCAGCTTCTGCATCTGCTGGCTCAATGCACTGTGGGTCACGCACAGCGCCTCTGCCGCCTGGCTCAGACTCTGATGGCGGGCGACCGCGCTGAACATCTGCAGCGCGCGCAGGGAGGGAAGGGCTCGGGACATGGCTGTTAGCAAGGCTTTCAGGCCACCAGAATAAACCGATGCGCAGCCGCGCGGCGCCCACCAGAATCCGCGCTTTCTCCAGGAGTCCGGTGATGCTTCCCCCCTTTCGTTCTTCCCCTGTAGGGCACGCTGCGCGCGGCTTCTTCGTGCTGCTGTGCCTGTCGACCACAGCCCTGCCCGCCGTGTCGGCAGAGGCGGTGGCTGCGCCCACGGCGCCCGCCGTGGAACAGTCGCTGTCACGCCTGCTGGCAGCACCCCAGATCCAGCAGCTGATGAAGGCCGTGGAGGCGGACCATGCGCGCACGCTGGTCGATCTCAAGGCGCTCACCGAAATCCCGGCACCGCCCTTCAAGGAGAAGGCCCGCGCCGAGGCCTTCCTGGCACGGGCCCGGGCGCTGGGTCTGGACGCCCACATGGATGCCGAAGGCAACGTGGTCGGCGTGCGCAAGGGCACGGGCAGCGGCCCGCGGCTGCTCGTCTCGGCACATCTGGACACGGTGTTCCCCGAAGGCACCGACGTCACGGTCAGGGTGCGCGACGGTCGCTGGTACGGCCCGGGCATCTCCGACAACGCGCGCGGCCTGGCCGTGCTGCTGTCGTGGATCAAGGTGCTGGCGGACGCCAGGCTCCAGACCGTGGGCGACATCATGTTCGTCGCCAACGTCGGCGAAGAGGAGCTGGGCGACCTGCGCGGCATGAAGGCCGTCTTCCGCGAGCACCGCGACATCGACGGCATGGTGGGCCTGGAGCCCGACCCGAGCGGTGCCATCACCACCGCGGGCGTCGGCAGCCATCGCCACGAGGTCACCGTCAAAGGACCGGGAGGCCACAGCTACGTCACCTTCGGCCTGCCCAGTGCCACGCAGGGGCTGGGCCGTGCGATCACGCGCATCTCCGACGTGCGCACACCCTCCGATCCCAAGACCACCTTCACGGTGGGCACCATGAGCGGCGGCACCGCCGTCAACGCCATTGCGGCCGAAGCCCGCATGGCCATCGACATCCGCTCCGAGGACAACGCCGCCTTGGCCGTGGCCGAGCGCGAGATCCTGGCCGCCATCGACGCCGGTGTGGCCGATGAGAACCGCCGCTGGAACGCCACCTCGCTCGGCTACACCACGCGCCTGATTGGCGACAGGCCCGCCGGCCGCACGCCCGCCGGATCGCCCGTGGTGCAGGCCGCCCTGCGCGCCAATACCGCTTTCGGCCGGGCAGTGCCGCGGCTGATGGCCAACAGCAGCGATGCGAACGTGCCCATGTCGCTGGGCATTCCGGCCGTCATCCTGTCCAACGGCGGCGAGTCTGGCGGCTGGCACAGCCCCGGCGAATGGTGGAAGCCAGACGGCGCCTGGAAGGATGCGCAGATCGGGCTCACGACCATTCTGGCGCTGGTGGGCGTCGAAGGGCTGGGCGAGCCCTTGCTGGACAAGCGCCCGCGCTGAGGCCCGGACGCCGTCCGCCTTTCAATCGAGCAGCAGCGGCTTGCGATGGACGCAATGCCGCTGCACGGCAACGAAGCCGCAGCTTTCGTACACACGAAGGGCGCCATCGAGGTTGTGCGTGTTCACGCCCAGACCGGACTGGGTCATGCCGGCATCGCGCTGGGCCCGCAGACTGCGCAAGTTCAGGGCCCGGCCAAGCCGCGTCTGCGCCAGGATTCGCCCACGCTGATGAACTCCGTCCAGCCGCGCTGCACCCCATTGGCCCGATTCCACGTCGCATCGACGTAGGTGCGGACCTGGTCGGCCACCTGCAGCGCCCGGCCGATGCCCCGCCGGCGCCCGTTCGGCGCCATGACGCCGAACTGCGCATACAGATGCAAGCCGTCCGCCTGCACGAAGGGCCAGCAGCGCAAGTAGCCGGCGATCTCGCCGTTCGCATCGGCGAGGCAGACGTCCCGCTTCGGCACGCAGTCGACGAAGGACGAATAGTTGCGCGCCTGAAGATCCGATGCCGGCCGCCGAGGCGCGTTCACGCCCTGCGGGGCGTGGCCGGCGGCGCCGGCGCGGCCGAAGGCGGCGGCCGTCTTACTGGGGCACCAGGCCCGAGGCTTTCACCAGCTGCGCATGCAGGGCCAGCTCCTCCGCGATGGTGCGCTGGAACTGCTCGGGCGTGGTCGGTGCCACGTCCATGCCCGCCTCGCGCAGCTGGGTCTTCACGTCCTCGCGGGCGAGCACGGCATGCACGTCGCGGTTGAGCTGGGCCAGCAGCGGCTTGGGCAGCCCGGCGGGCGCGAGCAGGCCGATCCAGGTGACCATCGTCATGTTGTCGATGCCGCTCTCGCGCATGGTGGGCACCTGCGGGATCAGGCCCGAGCGCGCATCGCCCATGATCGCCAGCGCGGTGAGCTTGCCGGAGCGCACGTGCGGCAGTGCCTCGGGCAGCGGCGCGAAGAGCACGTCCACATTGCCGCCGAGCAGGTCGGTGATGGCCAGCGCGCCGCCCTTGTAGGGCACATGGGTCATGCGCACCTTCATGCGGGTCTCGAACATCAGCGCCGCCAGATGCTGCGGGCTGCCATCGCCCGAGCTGGCATAGGTCACGCCCTCAGGCTTGGCACGGGCCGCAGCCAGTACGGCGCCAGCCGTCGGAAAGCGCGCCGCGTCCTTCACCACCAGCACCATGGACTGGTTGGCCAGCTTGGTGATGGGCGTGAAGTCGGCCTCGGGGTCGTAGGGCAGTGTCTTGAAGATGCTCTTGTTCGTGGTCAGGAAGGAGGCCGGCGAGGCCATCAGGGTGTAGCCGTCGGGCGCGGCCTTGGCCACCAACGGCAGGCCGATGCGGCCCGAGGCGCCAGCCTTGTTGTCGACGATGAAGGGCTGGCCCAGGCTGTCGGCCAGCTTCTGGCCGACCAGGCGCGCGATCATGTCCACGCCGCCACCGGCGGGCAGCGCCACCATCATCTTCACCGGATGGTCGGGGTACTTGCCCTGCGCCTGGGCGGGCAGCACGGCGGCCATCAGGGCCAGGGCGCAGGCCATCAGAGGCAGGCGGCGGGAGAGTCGGTTCATGGGTGGCACTCCGGGGTGGGGGATGGGGAAGCGGGGGGCGGGGCATCGTCCTCCACCCGCGCCCGCAGACGCAGGGCGGTGATGACGCCGATCTCGGCCAGGGCGGCGGCCAGTTCGTCGGCGCGCGGTCGGGTGAGCCGCGCGCGGAAGGCGGCCAGCGCCGAGTCGCGCGTGTGGCGGCGGATGCAGAGGATGAAGGGGAATCCGAAGCGCTCGCGGTAGGCGGCGTTGAGGGCGTCCCACGCAGCGGCGTCCTCGCCATCGAGCCGGCCAAGGCCGAGGCTGCCCTGCTCGTCGATGGACGCCTCGGTCATGGTGCCGGCCCTGGCGGCGCGGCCGGCCAGTTCGGGATGGCCGGCGAAAAAGGCCACGCGGCGGGCCTCGTCCAGCCCTGCGACATGCGCGACCATGGCCCGGTGCAGGTCGTCCACGCTGGCGAAGGGTCGTTGCGCCACCACGGCCTGGGCGACCCAGGGGGCGTGCTCCCAGACCTCGGCCAGCGCCTCGCAGAAGTCCTCGGGGGTGCAGGTGTTCAGCTGCGCCAGACGCCAGCGGGCGGGCGCCGCGGCCGCGGCGGCCGGAGCGTTGGAAGGCGTGGCGAGGTCAGGCATGGGCGAGGGTCGGCGAGAGGCTGGCAGAGCGGCTGGAGCGGCTGGCGTGCGACTCGGAGCGCAACGCCATGGCCGGCATCGTAGGAAGGGCGACCATTGCCGTCCATCGCAGCTTCGGCAATGATCCATGCGCAAAAGTCGTACGCAAAGGCCCGGCTGCCATGCCCCATTCCCTCGTCCCCGCCGCCCTGCGCTACCTCGACCAGGTGGCGCGCTCGGGCTCCATCCAGAAGGCCGCCCGCGAGCTGCATGTCGCGGCCTCGGCCATCAACCGCCAGATCCTGCAGCTGGAGGACGAGCTGGGCGTGCCGCTGTTCGAGCGGCTGCCACGCGGCATGCGGCCGAGCTCCTCCGGCGAGGCGCTGGTCACGCTGGCCCGCCGGTGGCGGGAGGACGAGCGTCGCGTGGCGGGCGAGATCCGCCGCATCCAGGGCGTGCACCAGGGGCGGGTGTCGGTGGTGGCGATGGACAGCCATGCGACCAGCTTCCTCGCCCCGCTGGTCGAAGGGCTCGCCCACAGCCATCCGCTGGTGACGCTGTCCATCGAGCTCGCCACGCCCGACGAGGCCGAGGCCGCGCTGCTGGCGGGCAAGGCCGAGGTCGGCGCCATCTTCAACCTGGCGCCGCGGCGCGAACTGCTGGTGCTGCACCGGCGCGAGCTGCCGCTGGGTTGCGTGGTGGCGCCCGGCCACCCGCTGGCAGCGCGCGCCACGGTCAGCCTGCAGGAGGCCATGGCCCATCCCGTCGTGCTGCAGAGCAAGGCGCTCACCATCCGGCGCTACCTGGAGGCGCAGTACAGCTGGCTCTTCAAGGAAGGCCGCCGCCATGTGGAGACCAATTCGCTGCAGCTGGCCAAGCAGTTGGTGATGGGGGGCCAGCATGTGGTGTTCACCTCGGAGCTGGACGTGGCGGCCGAGCTGCGCGACGGCCGGCTGCGCTTCGTGCCGGTGCGCGACCACGGCGCGGAGCCGCAGGCGATCAGCGTCGCCCTGGACGCAGCCCGCCCGCCCGGGCCCGTGGTCAAGCTGGTGGCGCAGCGGCTGGTCGAGGCCATCGACCGCTGCCTGGCCGAGGTGCGGGCGGCGCCCGCGACGGACTGAGCCTCAGCCGTCCGCGGTCTCGACCGGGTCCGGCGCCGGCAGGTGGATCATGCCGGTGCGGAAGTCGTACTCGAACACCTCGCCATAGCGGCCCCATTCGATGGCCTGACGCAGCACGCGCAGGGCCTCGGGGCCGTCCAGGCTCTCGCGCAGCAGGTCGAGGAAGTGCTCTTCCGAGATCTGGCCCTGGGCATCCTGCTCCAGACTGTGGCGGATGTGCGCCGCGAGCGGCACCCGCTCCAGCAGCTGCTGACCGAAGATGCGCTGTCGCCCGGCACGTGCACTGCCGGCGTAGTGACGGCCCAGCGGCGTGACCAGCAGGTCGCCTTCGGCCAGCCGGGCCAGGCCCAGCAGCGACAGGCCCTGGGTGAGCGGCAGCAGGTCGTGGTCGGTCAGCTCGGCCTCGTCGGCCAGGCGCGGCAGGTCGGCGCGGCCCTGGAAGTCGTCTTCCACCAGCAGCTCCAGCAGGCCTTCCATGCGGGCCACGTCGGCCGAGGGCAGGCGCTCGGCGAGCACCGCATGCTTGGGGCCGTGCGGCGTGCCCGAGGCACCGGCCGTCATCAGCGCATAGACCTGGTCGATCAGCATGCGCACCTCCACCGAGTCGCGGTCGCGCGGGCGCGGCAGCGCAATGCGCAGCTCGGCGCGCACCCGGCCGGGATCGGCCGCGAAGACCAGCACGCGGTCGGCCATCAGCACCGCTTCCTCGATGTTGTGCGAGACGACCAGCATGGCCTGCGTGGGCATCTGCCCGCCCTCCCACAGCGCCAGGATGTCGTCGCGCAGGCGCTCGCCGGTGAGCACGTCCAGGGCCGAGAAGGCCTCGTCCATCAGCAGCACGTCGGGCTCGACCACCAGGGCGCGGGCGATGCCCACGCGCTGGCGCATGCCGCCCGACAGTTCGCGAGGCAGCGCGCCCTCGAAGCCGCCCAGGCCGATCAGCTCGATGGCGGATGCCGCCCGCCGCGCCCGCTCGGCCTGCGGCACGCCGCGCGCCTCCAGGCCCAGTTCCACGTTCTGCTGCACCGTCAGCCAGGGAAACAGCGCGAAGGACTGGAACACCATCGCGATGCCGCGCGCCGGCCCGTGCAGCGGCTGGCCGCGGTAGCGCACCTCGCCCCGGTCGGCCGGCACCAGGCCGGCCAGGATGCGCAGCAGCGTGGACTTGCCCGAGCCCGAGGGGCCCAGCAACGCCACGATCTCGCCCGCGGCCAGGCGCAGATCCACGTCCTGCAGCACGGGCCGCGCCGTGCCGTCCGCCGCGCGGAAGCCCTTGCCGACGGCGTGGAGGTCGATGATGGTGTCGCGCTCGGTCATGGCCCGTCCCTTGATTCAGAAGTGCATGCGCTGCTCGGCGAGCTGGTACAAGCGCCGCCAAACGAAATGGTTGAGCCCCATGACGAACACGCACATCACGCCGATGCCCAGCGCGATGCGCGGAAAGTCGCCCGCCGCCGTCATCTGCGCGATGTAGCTGCCCAGGCCATGGGCCTGCAGCGTGGTGTCGCCCCAGCTCACGTACTCGGCCACGATGCTGGCATTCCACGAGCCGCCACTGGCGGTGATGGCGCCGGTCACGAAACTGGGGAACACGGCCGGCAGCAGGTAGCGCTTCCAGCGCAGCCAGCCGGTGAGGCCCAGATTGCGCGAGGCATGGCGCAGTTCGGTGGGCACGCTCGACGCGCCCGCGATCACGTTGAAGAGCAGATACCACTGCGTGCCCAGCACCATGAGTGGCGACAGCCAGATGTCGGGGTTGAGCTTCCAGCGCACGAGGAGCAGCACCGCCACCGGGAACATCAGGTTGGCCGGGAAGGCCGCCAGGAACTGGGCCACCGCCTGCAGCCGGTCGGACCAGCGCGGGTTCATGCCGATCCACACGCCCACCGGCACCCACACCACCGCCGCGATGGCGATCAGCACCAGCACCCGCACCAGCGTGTAGAACCCGAGCAGGAAGACATGTCCCACCTCGCCCCAGCCCACCTCGCTGTGGATGAAGCGCAGCAGCCACACGATGGCCAGCAGCACCGCGCCCGACAGCAGCGCGTCGCCGGCGCGCTGGGCCAGGGTATTGGCCGGCCGCGGCCGGGCGCGCACCGAGGTGCCGTCGAAGCGCCGCGGAAACCAGGCCAGCGTGCGCACCGCCCGGTGCGCCAGCCACTCACCGGCGGCGCGGGTCAGCCGGGTGCGGCGCAGCCAGTCGAGCAGCCAGGAGCGGCTGGCCTCGCCGCTGCCGCTTTCGTCGAAGCGGAACTTGTCGGCCCAGGCCACCAGCGGCCGGAAGAAGAGCTGGTCGTACAGCAGGATGCCGATCAGCATGCACAGGATGGCCCAGCCGATGGCCGCCAGGTCGCGCGCCTCGATGGCCATGGCGATGTACGAGCCCACGCCGGGCAGCTTGATGTTCTGGCCCGACACCGAGATGGCCTCGGAGGCGACCACGAAGAACCAGCCGCCGGACATGGACATCATCATGTTCCACAGCAGGCCCGGCATGGCGAAGGGCAGTTCCAGCCGCCAGAAGCGCTGCCAGCCCGAGAGCTGGAACACCGCCGCCGCCTCGCCCAGTTCGGCCGGCACGGTGCGCAGCGACTGGTAGAGGCTGAAGGCCATGTTCCAGGCCTGCGAGGTGAAGATGGCGAAGATGGCCGCGAACTCCACGCCCAGCAGATTGCCCGGGAACAGCGCGATGAAGCCGGTGACGGTGATCGACAGGAAGCCCAGGATGGGGATGGACTGCAGCACGTCCAGCAGCGGCACCAGCAGACGCTCGGCCAGCCGGTACTTGGCCGCCAGCACGGCGAAGGTGCAGGCGAAGACCAGCGAGGCGCCCAGGGCGATGAACATGCGCAGCGTCGTGCGCAGCAGGTAATAGGGCAGTACGGTCGGGTCCAGGCTCAGCGGCAGCGGCTCGCCCACGGCATAGGGGCGCGCCATCTGCGAGGCTGCGAAGGCCAGGCCGAAGAGCACGGCCAGGATCAGCGGCAGCAGGGCCCAGTCCCAGCGGTTGCCCACGGCGCTGGAGACTTCGAGCGGCAGGAAGCGACGGCGCATGGCGGATCGGTGCGTGGGCAGGCGGCAGGTTGGACGGACGGCGCCTGCGGCCACGCGATGGGCCAAGGCAGTGATGGAGGCGAAGGTGCGGTGCACCTCCATGCCGACAACGCACGAGGCCTGGTCGGCGTTGGCAGCCGAGGGCTGCCGGGCGGCCGCGGCTGGCAAGGGCGGCGGGCGCGGCGAGCAGTCTAGGCGCCGACCTTGACTGGAACATGACGCGTGCGCCGCAGGGACAAGGCCCGGACCTACGCACCGGGCCTGCGCCCCGCCGCGCCTGTGGCTGACAACCCCGTGCGTGCGGCGGGGCCATGCTCAGAGACGGTCACAACAACACCCCAGAACACCTGGACCGCCTGCCATGAACGCTTCCATCGACCCGGCCGGCCGCGCTGCGCCCGACTCTTCCACCCCACCCCTGCCCGTCTACACCGCCGAGGAAAAGCGCCGCCGCGTCTTCGCCATCGTCGGCGCGTCATCGGGCAACCTGGTGGAATGGTTCGACTTCTACGTCTATGCCTTCTCGGCGCTGTACTTTGCGGGCGCCTTCTTCCCCAAGTCGGACCCGACCGTGCAGCTGCTCAACACGGCAGGCGTGTTCGCTGCCGGCTTCCTGATGCGGCCGATCGGCGGCTGGCTGTTCGGCCGCATCGCCGACCGGCGCGGACGCAAGACCTCGATGCTGATCTCGGTCACCATGATGTGTGCCGGCTCGCTGGTCATCGCTTTCCTGCCCACCTATGCGCAGATCGGCGCCTGGGCACCGGCGCTGCTGCTGGCGGCGCGGCTCTTCCAGGGCCTGTCGGTGGGCGGCGAATACGGCACCACCGCCACCTACATGAGCGAGGTGGCGCTGCGCGGCCAGCGCGGCTTCTTCTCGTCCTTCCAGTACGTCACGCTGATCGGCGGCCAGCTGCTGGCGGTGCTCACCATCGTGATCCTGGAGACGATCTTCTCCGAGGCCGAACTGCGCGCCTGGGCCTGGCGCATCCCCTTCGTGGTGGGTGCCATCGCGGCGGTGGTGGCCATGCTGCTGCGTCGCTCGCTGACCGAGACCCAGGGCGCGCAGACCCGCACCAATCAGGAGGCCGGCACGCTGGCCGGGCTGTTCCGCCACCACAAGGCCGCCTTTTTCACCGTGCTGGGCTACACGGCCGGCGGCTCGCTGATCTTCTACACCTTCACCACCTACATGCAGAAATACCTGGTCAACACGGTGGGCCTGCCCATCAAGACGACCAGCTACGTGATGACAGGCGCCCTCTTCCTGTACATGTGCATGCAGCCGCTGTTCGGCATGCTGTCGGACCGCATCGGTCGGCGCAACAACATGCTGCTGTTCGGCGCGCTGGGCACCCTGTTCACGGTGCCCATCCTCACGGCGTTGCAGCACACGAGCAGCCCCTACGTGGCCTTCGTGCTGATCGTGGCGGCCCTGGCCATCGTGAGCTTCTACACCGCCATCAGCGGCATCGTGAAGGCCGAGATGTTCCCACCCGAGGTACGCGCGCTGGGCGTGGGGCTCGCCTATGCGGTGGGCAACGCCCTGTTCGGCGGAACGGCCGAGTACGCCGCGCTGTGGGCCAAGTCGGCAGGCATCGAATCGAGCTTCTTCTGGTACGTGACCGTGATGATGGTCATCGCCTTCCTGGTCAGCCTGCGGCTGCCGCGGCAGGCGAGCTACCTGCACCACGACCACTAAGGGACGCAAGCGCCCTCCCATGACGACAAAGGCCCGCCATCGCTGGCGGGCCTTGTCGTTGGTGCGGGCGGTTGGCGATCAGTCGGCGTAGACGCCGGCTTCCTTGATGACGGGGCCGAAGCGGGCGACTTCCGCCTGCACGAACTTCTTGTG
>NZ_FTMY01000003.1 GCF_900156165.1 Pseudacidovorax sp. RU35E | reverse complement strand
CCAAACTTGGCCGACAGCACCGTGGCGATGGCCGCCGTCAGGGTCGTCTTGCCATGGTCCACGTGACCGATGGTGCCCACGTTCACGTGCGGCTTCGTACGTTCGAACTTACCTTTTGCCATTTCTCAACTCCAAAAAGAGCAATGCCCGTGTGGTGGTTTTACGTCTGCACCGCATTGCTGATTCCCTCGCCACGGGCAACGAGGGGCATGCGGTCGCAGACAGATGAGGTGCCCTGGCCAGCCCCCACGGCCTCGATTGATCGAAGGGCCGCGCAGCAGGCCATCCCGGCAGCACTCGCGGAACTGGCTTCGCCAGGCCGCAGAGTGCGCCCCCGGAAGGGGGTTGCCGGCGCGGACGAAGTCCGCAGACGCTGGGGGCGAACTTACTTCGCGCGGGCGGCGACGATGGCTTCCGACACGTTGCGCGGAGCTTCAGCGTAGTGCTTGAACTCCATCGTGTACGTGGCGCGGCCTTGCGTGGCGGAACGCAGCGAGGTCGAGTAGCCGAACATCTCGGACAGGGGCACTTCGGCCTTGATGGCCTTGCCGCCGCCGACCATGTCGTCCATGCCCTGCACCATGCCGCGGCGGGACGACAGGTCGCCCATCACGGTACCGGCGTAGTCTTCCGGCGTCTCGACTTCCACGGCCATCATCGGCTCGAGGATGACGGGGCTGGCCTTGCGGCAGCCTTCCTTGAACCCGAAGATGGCAGCCATCTTGAACGCCAGTTCGTTCGAGTCCACGTCGTGGTAGGAGCCGAAGTGCAGCGTGACCTTGACGTCGACGACCGGGTAACCGGCCAGCACGCCCTGGTTCACGGCTTCATTGATGCCCTTTTCCACAGCCGGAATGAATTCACGCGGAACCACACCGCCCTTGATGGCGTCGACGAACTCGACACCCTTGCCGGCTTCGTTCGGCTCGATCTTGAGCACGACGTGGCCATACTGGCCCTTGCCGCCCGACTGGCGCACGAACTTGCCTTCGGCCTCTTCCACCGTCTTGCGGATGGTTTCGCGGTAGGCCACCTGCGGCTTGCCCACGTTGGCCTCCACGCCGAACTCGCGCTTCATGCGGTCCACGATGATTTCGAGGTGAAGCTCACCCATGCCGGCGATCAGCGTCTGACCCGACTCTTCATCGGTCTTCACGCGAAACGAAGGATCTTCAGCGGCCAGGCGTTGCAGGGCGATGCCCATCTTTTCCTGGTCGGTCTTCGTCTTGGGTTCCACGGCCTGCGTGATCACGGGCTCGGGGAACACCATGCGCTCCAGAATGATCTGGGAGTCGATGTCGCTCAGCGTCTCGCCGGTCGTCACGTCCTTCAGGCCCACACAGGCGGCGATGTCGCCGGCGCGGATTTCCTCGACTTCCAGGCGTTCGTTGGCGTGCATCTGCACGATACGGCCGATGCGCTCCTTCTTGCCCTTGATCGGGTTGTAGACGGTGTCGCCCTTGGTCAGCACGCCCGAATAGACGCGCACGAAGGTCAACTGGCCCACGAACGGGTCGGTCATCAGCTTGAAGGCCAGTGCCGCGAACTTCTCGTTGTCGTCCGCCTTGCGGGTAACCGGGTTTTCGTCTTCGTCGGTGCCCGTGACGTCATCGATGTCGGTGGGCGCCGGCAGGTAGTCGATCACGGCGTCGAGCATGCGCTGCACACCCTTGTTCTTGAACGCGGTGCCGCACAGCATCGGCTGGATTTCGGTGGCAATCGTGCGCACACGCAGGCCGGCCTTGATCTCGTCCTCGGTGAGGTCGCCCTCTTCCAGGTACTTGTTCATCAGCTCTTCCGACGATTCGGCAGCCGCTTCGACCATCTTCTCGCGCCATTCCTTGGCAGACTCCAGCAACTCGGCCGGGATGTCTTCGAAGGTGAACTTCATGCCTTGCGAGGCTTCGTCCCAGATGATGGCCTTCATCTTGAGCAGGTCGACCACGCCCTTGAAGCCTTCTTCGGCACCGATCGGGATCACGACGGGCACGGGGTTGGCCTTCAGGCGCAGCTTCATCTGGTCATAGACCTTGAAGAAGTTGGCACCGGTGCGGTCCATCTTGTTGACGAACGCCAGACGGGGCACCTTGTACTTGTTGGCCTGGCGCCAGACGGTTTCCGACTGGGGCTGCACGCCACCCACGGCGCAATACACCATGCAGGCGCCGTCCAGCACGCGCATGGAACGCTCCACCTCGATGGTGAAGTCCACGTGGCCGGGGGTGTCGATGATGTTGAAGCGGTGCTCAGGGTAGGACATGTCCATGCCCTTCCAGAAGCAGGTGGTGGCGGCCGACGTGATCGTGATGCCGCGCTCCTGCTCCTGCTCCATCCAGTCCATGGTCGCCGCGCCATCGTGCACTTCGCCGATCTTGTGGTTCACACCGGTATAGAACAGGATGCGCTCGGTCGTTGTGGTCTTGCCGGCGTCGATGTGGGCCGAGATACCGATGTTGCGGTAGCGCTCGATGGGGGTCTTGCGTGCCATGAGAAAACTCCTTTAACGGCATAGAGCCCGCCCGCCGGTTTCGGCGGGTCGGGCTCCGAGCCTCTGAGATATGGGGACGAAAATCAGAAGCGGAAGTGGCTGAAGGCCTTGTTGGCCTCTGCCATGCGGTGCACTTCGTCGCGCTTCTTCATCGCACCGCCACGGCCTTCGGTGGCCTCGAGCAGCTCGTTGGCCAGGCGCATGGCCATCGACTTTTCACCGCGCTTGCGGGCGGCTTCCTTCAGCCAGCGCATCGACAGGGCCAGGCGACGGACCGGGCGCACTTCCACGGGCACCTGGTAGTTCGCGCCACCGACGCGGCGGGACTTCACTTCGACCATCGGCTTCACGTTGTTGATGGCCGTGGTGAAGATCTCGAGCGGATCCTTGCCGCTCTTCTTCTCGATGGTGTCGAGCGCACCGTAGATGATGCGCTCGGCCACCGCCTTCTTGCCGCCTTCCATGATCACGTTCATGAACTTCGACAGCTCGACATTGCCGAACTTGGGATCCGGCAGGATTTCACGTTTGGGGACTTCGCGACGACGTGGCATGTTTCAAACCTCTTTGCTTCAGTTGGCACCGCCTTCCGGCAGGGCCGCGAGAGCCAGCAGGACTCTCACTTACTCGACCCGCACAGACCTCTGCGCTTGGGGTCACTACGTTCGGATGGCCCGCCAAGGCCGCCGAACACCGAATGATCCAGGGATCAGGAAGGCGATCAGGCCTTCTTGGGACGCTTCGCGCCGTACTTGGAGCGGGATTGCTTGCGGTCCTTGACGCCTTGCAGGTCAAGCGAGCCGCGCACGATGTGATAGCGCACACCGGGCAGATCCTTCACACGGCCGCCGCGCACGAGCACCACCGAGTGCTCCTGCAGGTTGTGGCCTTCGCCGCCGATGTAGGAAATGACTTCGAAACCGTTGGTCAGGCGCACCTTGGCGACCTTACGCAGTGCGGAGTTCGGCTTCTTGGGCGTCGTGGTGTAGACGCGGGTGCAGACACCGCGACGTTGCGGCGAGTTCTGCATGGCCGGGCTCTTCGACTTGGTCTTCTCGACCTCGCGACCCTGGCGCACCAGTTGGTTGATGGTTGGCATGGATAAATGGTCCCAAAAATCCCCTGAAGCCCCGTGACAGGCAACCCGGCTCCGCGAGCGGGCGGGGAAACGACAAAAACGTGAAACCCTTCGGAAAATTCCGAAAAGCCCTCGATTCTAGCGCGCTGTGTGATGGCTGGCAACGGGAGCGGCAAGACTGCCTGATACCGCCCCACAACACGAGATGCGCCCGGCGCGAGAAGCCGACGCTGGCGGCCGGACGTTGGCCGCCAGCAAAGGCGAAGGCACCCGGCGGCCTACTTGATCCAAAGCCGCATCGCGTCCCACGCCCGGCCCAGCACGCCCGCCTGTTCGACAGGCTCCAGCGCCACGAGCGGCACCTCGGTCACAGGCTGGTCTGCGAGCGACACCTTCAGCCGGCCGACCACCTGATTCTTCGTGAAGGGCGCAACCAAGGGGTCTGGGCGGACGACCTCGGTTTTGACCTTGTTCGCCGATCCGGACGGCACCGCCACGACGATGGCCTCCGGGCGGCCCAGCTTGAGCGTGTTCTGCTTGCCCTTCCAGACGGCGGGTGTGGCGACGGGCTGGTCAGCATCGAACAGCTTGACTGCGTCGTAGGCCGTGTAGCCCCAGTTGACCAGCTTCTGCGATTCGTTGGCGCGCGCGTTCTCGCTGCTGGTGCCCAGCACGATGGACAGCAGCCGCCGGCCACCCCCCAAGTTGGGGAAGTCGCGCTTGGCCGTGACGATCATGCAGTAGCCCGCCGCCTCGGTGTGGCCGGTCTTGAGGCCGTCGACCGACGGATCGCGGAACAGCAGCAGGTTGCGGTTGGTGTCGTTGGAGGCCGGTGTGCCCGGGTAGCGGAATTTCTTGATCGAGTAGTAGTGCAGGTACTCGGGAAAGTCCTTCATCAGTCGCGTCGCGAGGATGCTCAGGTCGCGCGCGGTGGTCGTGTGGCCTGGCGCCGTCAGACCCTCGGGGTTGCGGTAGCCGGTGTTCTTCATGCCCAGCGCCTTGGCCTGCTCGTTCATGAGCCGCACGAAGTTCTCGGCCGAGCCGCCCACGCCCTCCGCCAGGGCCATGGTGGCGTCATTGCCGGACTGCACGATCATGCCCTTGATCAGGTCATCGACCGGCACCTGCATCTTGGGGTCGATGAACATGCGTGAGCCCGGCATCTTCCAGGCACGGGTACTCACGGGCAGCGTCTGCGTCAGGCTGATCTTCTTGGCCTTGAGCGCGTCGAAGACAAGGTAGGCCGTCATCAGCTTGGTGAGCGAGGCCGGCTCCACGGGTGAATCGATGTCCTTCTCGGCCAGGATCTGGTTGGCCGTCACATCCAGCAGCAGATAGCTCTTGGCTGCGATTTCGGGCGGAATGGGCGCCTGGGCGCCTGCCAGCGTGCTCATCGTGGCGGCCACGACGAGAACCAGCGATCGGAGAAGACGAATCATGCGATGGGATGGGAAGCGTCCGAAGACGAAGAAAACAAAGGGCCGAAACGGACGGGCCGCCGCCCTGGGTGTCGAGCGAGCGGCACGTTGGCCGCGTGACCGAGGCCAGTGATCGGCAGCCGCCCGGAATGTACGAACGGCCCGCCCGTCCTCATGACACGGCGCCGGCGGATTGGTTCACCACCGTCAGTCGGCAAACGACAGATGACGCACCACCAGCGACTTCAGCAACGGCAATTGTCCGTGAAAGAAATGGCCGCCTCCGGGCACCACGGTGATCGGCAACGCCTGGGGACGCGCCCAGTCCATGACCGCGGCGAGCGGCACGGTGTCGTCCTGCTCGCCGTGCACGACGAGCGTCCGCTCGTGCATGGCCGCCGGCAGGGTCGCGACCAGGAAGCGCGATGCAGCCGTGCCGACGAGCACGAGGCGCCGGAGATCGCGCTCGCCCTCGAGCCGGGCGACGGCCTGGCTGGCCACGAAGGCGCCGAAGGAGAATCCTGCGATCGCAAGCGACCCTTGCGGCGCCAGCTCCTGCACGACCTGGAGGAAGTCGTCGGTCTCGCCCCGCCCCTCGTCGTGCACGCCGGCACTGGCGCCCACGCCACGGAAATTGAAGCGGATGGCCGTGTAGCCGCAGGCCACGAAGGCGCGGGCCAGCGTCTGGACCACCTTGTTGTCCATCGTTCCGCCGAAGAGCGGATGCGGGTGGGCGATCACGGCGACGCCGGCCTCGGGGACGCCATCGGCACCGCGGTCGCGCAGCACTTCGATGGCACCGGCAATGCCGGCAAGACTCAGTCGCTCTGTCTGTGCGTTCATGGGAGCAATCGTGCCTGGACGGGCAAAGTCGCCTGACCGGGTCTGAAGAAGAACGGTCCGTCGATGCGAGGACGCCTCAGCGTCCCACGTTGGGGGGAAGCAACAAGCGCTCCACCACTTCACCGCGCTTGAGGTGGGAATCGACGATCTCGTCGATGTCGCTCTTGTCGACGAAGCTGTACCAGGTGCCCTCGGGATAGACCACAGCCACGGGGCCGCCCGCGCAGCGGTCGAGGCAGCCGGCCTTGTTGACGCGGACCTTGCCGGGGCCGGCGAGTCCTTCCTTCTTGACGCGCGACTTGCAGTGCTCGAAGGCCGACTGCGCATCGTGTGGTGCGCAGGACTCTTCGCCAGCCTTGCGCTCGTTCAGACAGAAGAAGATGTGGCGGGCGTAGTACTGCGGCATGGTCGGGCGATTCTAGGAGCGGCTTCGTCGGCTCAAGGCGTAGAGCGAATAGCCCATGGCCGCGAAAGGCCAGAGCCAGCCCAGCCATTGGGCCAGTCCGTTGAAGCGGATGAAACGACCCTGCTCCCAGGTGGCCAGGGTCTGCGCGAAGTAGGCGCTCTCGGGCGCCTGGTTGAGCAGGCCCAGATGCAGACCCAGCGCCAGGAGCATCAGGCCCATGGTCAGCCGCCGGCGTGCGGCGACCAGACCCAGCGCCAGCAGCAGGGCCAGACCGATGCCTGCCTCGACGGGCAGACTCAGCCAAGCCCACGCATGCTGCGGACCATAGCTCAACGCCGCCGACAGCCCGCTGGCGCCCACACCCGCCACGGCGACGATCGCGAGCATCAGCAACCGCGCCGGCCGCGCCCGGGTGATGGAAAAGGCCAGCAGGCAGGGCACCAGCAGCCCGAGCATGGCGCACAGCATCTCGGCCGCCGGCACCAGCGGCTCTAGCTCGAACTCGCGCATCGGCAGCCAGTCGAGAAAGGGCGTGTCGTACAGCCATTCGGCCACGGCCGCCTCCAGCCGCTCGAAGACCTGGCCCAGGCCGAAGGGCACGGCGGCTGGAAAGAGCAAGGCGGCGGGCCACAGCGCCAGCAGCACCAGTGCTCCCCGCGCCTCGTCGATGAACCAGGCTTCGCGCAGTCGGCTCCATCGATCCAGCATGCCCAGTCGCACCAGGGCTGCCGCGATCAGCGCCCCCAGCAGTGCACCCGCGGCGTTCAGGGCGAGATCGACATTGGACGGGATGCGCGAAGGCAAGTAGCTCTGCAGCGTCTCCATGGCGAGCGACAGCAGCAACCCGGCGCCGAAGGCGCGGCCGGTTGCCATCCAGACGCGGGTGGCCACACCGCGGCGCAGCACGGCCGTGGCCACGAGAAAGCCGAAGGGCACGTAACCCGCGACGTTGATGCCCAGATCGAAGCCCGTCCAGTACTTGGGCAAGGGCGCGCTCAGGAAGGCCCAGGGTGCGATGCCCTGATCACGCCACTGATCGAAGGGATAAAGGCTCGCATAGACGATCAGCGCCGCATAGGCCAGCGCCAGCGGAAGTGCCGTCGTCTTGCGCGCTGCGGCCGTCACCGGGCCGGCGCTCAGAAGGGCTTGACCACGGCCAGCACGACGATGGCCACCAGCAGCAGCACCGGCAGCTCGTTGAACCAGCGGAACCAGCGGTGGCCCAGGCGGTTGGTGTCGGCCTCGAAGCGGCGCAACAGCCGCGCACAGACGTGGTGATAGCCGATGACCACCAGCACCAGCGCCAGCTTGGCATGCAGCCAGCCGCCACTGATGCCGTAGCCCAACCAGAGCCAGGCGCCCAAGCCCAGCGCAGGCACGGCCAACAGCGTGGTGAAACGCAGCAGTTTGCGCGCCATGAGCAGCAGGCGCGCCCGCTCCGCCACCGACGAGGCGGGCACCATCGCCAGGTTGACGAAGATGCGCGGCAGATAGAACAGGCCCGCGAACCAACTGGCCACGAAGACGATGTGAAAGGACTTCACCCAGAGCATCGGCGCAGTGTACGGAGGCGCCACCGCCCGATGCGGCGGACAAAAAAAAGCCCGGCGTCTTTACGCCGGGCTGGGAAGCCCTTTTGCTGTCACACATCAAGGCACCCGCTCAGGGAGGAAAAGCGGGGAGCGGCAAGCCGCTCAGCCAAGAATCTAACAAGATCGCCGCGTTTCTTCAAGATTTGATCAAGTTTTTTTACCATTTGGTGGGGGCGTAAGGAAAACGACCTCGTCTCACCCAAGGGCCCAGCGCAACGACCCAGGACCGCTGGGGCACAATTTTCGGATGACCTTCCACGCCCCCTATCCCGCCGGACGCCCGCGCCGTCTGCGCCGCGACGGCTTCTCCCGCAACCTGGTGCGTGAGAACGTGCTCACGGCGCACGACTTCATCTACCCCGTGTTCGTTCACGAGCAGGCCGGGCGCGCGCCCGTGCCTTCGATGCCCGGCGTGGAGCGGGTCTCGATCGACGAACTTTTGCGGGTCGGCGAGCAGGCCCTCGAACTCGGCGTGCCGGTGATCGACCTCTTCGGCGTGCCCGATCCCACGACCAAGACCGCCGACGGTGCCATCGCCTGGGACGAGAACGGCATCATCCCGCGCGCCATCCGCGCGTTGAAGGCGCGCTTCCCGGAGCTGGGCGTGATGACCGACCAGGCGCTCGACCCCTACACCACCCACGGCCAGGACGGGCTGATCGACGACAGCGGCTACATCCTCAACGACGAGACCATCGAGGCCCTGATCAAGCAGTCGCTCGCGCACGCGGCCGCGGGCGTGGACATCCTCTCGCCCAGCGACATGATGGACGGGCGCATCGGCGCCATCCGCTCGGCGCTGGAGGCCAACGGCTTCATCCACACGCGCATCATGGCCTACAGCGCCAAGTACGCCAGCGCCTTCTACGGGCCGTTCCGCAGCGCCGTCGGCAGCGCCAGCAACCTGGGCAAGGGCAACAAGTACACCTACCAGATGGACCCGGCCAACATCGACGAGGCACTGCGCGAGGTGGCCATGGACATCGCCGAAGGCGCCGACATGGTGATGGTCAAGCCCGGCATGCCCTACCTGGACGTGGTGCGCCGGGTCAAGGACACCTTCCGCGTGCCCACCTTCGCCTACCAGGTCAGCGGCGAATACGCCATGCTCAAGGCCGCGGCCCAGAACGGCTGGCTGGACCACGACGCCGTGATGATGGAGAGCCTGCTGGCCTTCAAGCGTGCGGGCGCCGATGGCGTGCTGACCTACTTCGCCCTCGACGCCGCGCGGCTGCTGCGCGCGGCCTGAGGAACCGGCGACAGCCGCTGCGATGCGGGTCCTCGACATCAACGGCACGCAGGCGCGCGAGCTGCCACCGTGCTCCGCGCATACCTTGCCCGAGCCGCCGGAGCCCGGGCATTTCTACTGGCTCTCGGTCACCCGTGCCGAACTGGGCGAGGCCCTCCCCCAGTTGCAGACTTGGCTGCAGGCGCTGACCGGCGTGCGGCTGGTCGATCTGCATGTGAGCGACCTGCTCAACGAGCATCTGCCTTCGCACTACGACGCCACCTCCGCCTATGACGTGCTGGTGCTGCGCCGGCTCACCAGCATCCCCACCACCGAGGTGGCGCCCGCGCAGGTGGTACCGGCTCTGCGCGGTGGCCCACCGGTGCTGCGGCACATCGACACGCGCCCCGTCGGCTTCGTCGTCTTCAAGCGTCTGTTGCTGACCGTGCATCCCGAGGACGGCAGCGTGCGCGATGCCGTGGCCGAGCGCCTGATGACGGCCGACGCCCAGCCGCTGGATGTGCGGGCGGTCTCCAGTCGCCTGCCGGCCGGTCCGGCCGACCTGATGCTGCGGGTGGCCAACCAGATCGTGGACGGCTACCTGGCGTTGCGCCGCGAGCTCACGCGCCAGTTGGACCATTGGCAGGCCGAGCTGATCGATCCCAAGACCCGCTTCACCAACTGGGGGGCTCTTATGCAGGCGCGCCAGGGACTGCATCACCTGGACGAAATCTGCGAGGACCAGCAGACGGCGGTTCAGGACTGGATCGATACGCTGGAGGCGCTCCCGATACCCGACGAAGCGGCCGCCCGCCGCGACCACGAATTGCTGCTCGTGCGCAGCCGCGACGTGCTGGAGCACATCGAGCGCGTCGTGCGCCATGTGCGCCGGCTGGAGCAGAACGCCGAACTCGCGGTGCAACTGCACTTCAACGTCCAGAGCCACCGCACCAACGACATCATGCGGGTGCTCACGGTATTGACCGCTGTCTTCCTGCCGCTGAACCTGATCGCCGGCATCTTCGGCATGAACTTCGAGTTCATCCCCCTGGTGCATGCGACAGACGGCTTCTGGGTGGCGCTGGTGTCGATGGTGCTGATCGCGGCGCTGCTGGTGGTCGTGTTCTGGCGCAAGCGCTACCTGGCACGCACCACGCGCTGAACAAGGCTGTGCCCCATGTCAAAGGGCCGGACGCGCTCATCGCGCGACCGGCCCTCTGGGAAAAGCGGCCTGCCGGCGAGGCGGCAGCCCTGCTTTCGGAAGCCTTAGAACTTGCTGGCGCCGGTGCTGCGGGCTGCAGCATCGATCGGGTTGGTCAGCGTCGACACGACCTTGCTGTTGACGCGCGAGCCGCTGCTCACGTTCTGGTCGGGGGCGTAGGCAGCGCGCACGGCCTCGGCCTGCACGGTGGAGCGAGGCTGCGACGCGGCCATGGTCTCGGCACCACGCGAGCCACGCGTCACGTTCTGGTTGGGGGCCTGGGCGGTCGCCACGGCCTGGGCCTGCACGTCGGCGCGGCTCAGGGCCGACACCGGCGCTTGCACGCCTTCATAGGTTTCCGCCTGGGCGCCAGCGATGGCGACGAAGGACAGTGCGGCGGCGGCAAGGATCTTCGATGCGTTCATGGTTCAACTCCTGACATTTGACGGAACGCGAACGAAGCTCCTGTTTTTGAAGCACTCACCCCTTGTGGTGCATTGGCTTTCGTCCGCCGGACCCGCGATGTGCTGAGCCCGTGGAACGAATTGTGTCGTTGCGACTCCGTACAAACCCGGCCCTTGCAGAACCACGCTGTTCGCGTATTTGAAACAATGGTTGCCGCTTCTTCGTACCCACGTCTGGATCCACCATGGACAGCCTCGATCTCCTCCGCACCTTCCGCGAAGTCGCCGTTCAGGGCAGCTTTTCCAAGGCGGCCAAACGCCTGGGGATGTCCAAGGCCACGGCCAGCAAGTACGTGGCGGAGCTCGAGACACGCTTCGGCGTACGCCTGCTCAATCGCTCCACACGCTCGGTCAGCCTGACGGACGCGGGTTCGCTGCTGCTGGAGCGAAGTCAACCGGTGATGGAGATGGTGGAGCTCACGCAGGCAGAACTGCAGGAGCGGGCCAACCAGCCGCGCGGGCGGTTGCGCATCGCCGCCCCGGTCGGCATGGCCAGTGGCGACCTGCCGAACCTCCTGGCCGAGTTCCTGGGCTACTACCCCGACGTCAACATCTCGCTGCAGCTGACCAACCAAGTCGACCTGGCGGAAGAGGGCATCGACGTGGGTCTGCGGTTCGGGCCCATCGAGGACGAGAACCTGATCGTTCGCCGCCTGCTGTGCATGCAGATGGTGGTGTGCGCCTCACCGGTCTACTGGCGCAAGCACGGCATGCCGAAACGGCCCGAGGACCTGGCTGAACACACCGCGCTGACGCTGGTGCGGCAAGGTATCGATCCGACCTGGCGATTCGAGGAGCGGGGCCGCAAGATCGACGTGCCCGTCAAGAGCCGGATGGAGGCGTCCGAGGCGGGGCCACTCATCAACGTGGCGATGCGTGGCCTGGGGGTGATCTATGTGCCCGCCCTGGTGGTGCAGCCGCATCTGGACCACGGAGAGCTGGTGCCGGTGCTGGGTGAGTTCAGCCGCAAGGACATGTGGCTGTCCGCGGCCTACCTCCAGCGCCGCCACAACAGCGCGGCCCTGCGGGCGCTGCTGGACTTCCTGGAATCGCGCATCGGCCCGAAGAGCAACTACGCCAAGCGGCAGGCGCAGTGCCAGGCCTTGCAGAAAGAGGCAGAAGGCAAGGCTGCCGGCACGTCCGACGACAGCGCAGCGGCAACAGCCGCGCCAGCCGTCGCCTGAGGGCACCCGCCGGCACGCGGCTGTGCGCATACGGATGCGGCCTAGGCTGGCCGCATCCGCGCTCGTCAGCCGACGTGCTTGGCGAAGAAGGCCAGCGTGCGCTCGCGCGCCAACTTGGCCGAGGGCGCGTCGTAGGAGCCGCGCTGGTCGCAGTTGAAGCCGTGGTTGGCCTCGTAGATGTGCACTTCCACCTCGGGATGCGCCTTCTTGAAGGCTTCCACGGTCTCCAGCGGAATCCAGTGGTCCTGCTTGCCGAAGTGGGCCATGACGGGCACCTTGGGCTGGCGGGCCGATTCCTCGGGGGTGGTCATGCCGCCGCCGTAGTAGGGCACGGCGGCCGACAGGCCCGCCAGCTCGCTGGCGCCGCGCCAGGTCAGCAGGCCGCCCCAGCAGTAGCCCACCAGGCCGACCTTGCCGGCCCGGCCGGCGTATTCGATGGCAGCCTGGATGTCCTGGAGCACGCCGGGTGCGGGCAGCGCTTCGACGGCCGTCTTGAGCTCGAAGCCGGCCTTCATGTCCTCGTCGGTATAGCCCAGCTCCACGCCCTGCTTGACGCGGTGGAAGGTGGCGGGTGCCACGGCCAGGTAGCCCTCGGCCGCGTAGCCGTCGGCCACCGAGCGGATGTGCGAGTTCACGCCGAAGATTTCCTGCACTACCACGACGGCGCCCTTGGGCGTGCCGGCGGGTTCAGCCACGTAGGCGGGGAAGGTGAAGCCATCCTTGGCGGTCAGGTCGATGAATTGGCCCATGGGGGTCAGCTCCTTTGGGTACAAACGGGGGGGTGGACACGTGCGGCCGGTCAGGCGTCAGGCCGCTGGCAGGTGCTGGCGGCGCAAGGCCACCAGCGGCCGGGCGCGAGTTTCACTCGAATCCTCGAACCACGTCGTCAGAGAAGGAGTCGACCTTGGAATCCGGAGTGCTCTTGGTCACCGGCGCGAGCCGCGGCATCGGTGCCGCCGTCGCGCTCGAAGCAGGTCGCCGCGGCTGGGCGGTGGCAGTCAACTACGCCAGCCAGTCGCTGGCGGCCGACGAGGTGGTGCGCCGCATCCGCGAAGCGGGCGGCCGCGCCATGGCCGTGCGGGCCGACGTGGGCGACGAGGCCCAGATCGACGCCATGTTCCGCCAGGTCGACGCCAAGTTCGGCCGCCTGATGGGCCTGGTCAACAACGCCGGCGTGGTGGACGTGCAGGCCCGGGTCGACGAGATGCAGGGGGCGCGGCTGGAACGGATGTTCCGCATCAACGTGACCGGCAGCTTCCTGTGCGCACGCGAGGCGGTGCGGCGAATGAGCACGCGCCATGGCGGTAGCGGAGGCGCCATCGTCAACCTGAGCAGCGCCGCGGCCCGCCTGGGCTCGCCCGGCCTGTACGTGGACTACGCCGCCAGCAAGGCCGCCATCGACACCATGACGCTGGGTCTGGCGCGCGAGGTGGCGGCCGAAGGCATCCGCGTCAACGCCGTTCGACCCGGGCTGATCGACACCGACATCCATGCCTCGGGCGGCCTGCCCGACCGGGCCTTCCAGCTCGCCGGCACCGTGCCGATGCAGCGCGTGGGCACGGCCGAGGAAATCGCGGCCGCCGTGCTGTGGCTGCTCTCGCCCGAGGCCAGCTACACCACCGGCGCGCTGCTGGACGTGACGGGCGGGCGCTGAGCGATGACCGGCATGGGCCACTCGATGGACCTGATCAAGCCGCTGATCACGCTGATGGCCATCGTGAATCCGCTGGCGATCGTGCCCTTCTTCATCCACTACACGCAGGGCTACAGCGACCGCATGCGCGAGCGCACCGCCCGCGTGGCGGCCTTCAGCGCCTTCGTGGTGATCGCGGTGAGCGCGCTGATCGGGCTGCAGCTGCTGTCCTTCTTCGGCATCTCCATCGCCAGCTTCCAGGTGGGTGGCGGCATGCTGCTGCTGATGAGCGCACTTAACATGCTCAACGCGCAACCGGCCGAAGCCAAGACGAGTCAGGAGGAGATCCGCGCGACCGAGGTGAAGGCGTCGCTGGGCGCCTCCATCGCCGTGGTGCCGCTGACCATTCCGCTGCTGACCGGCCCGGCCACCATGTCGACGATGGTGATCTACGCCGAGAAGGTGGAGCACTGGTGGCAGATGCTGGTGCTGGTGGGCTATGGCGCCGTCATTGCCCTGGCCACGCTGCTGGCGCTGCTGATGGCCGAGCCCATCGCCCGCGTGCTGGGCAAGACGGGGATCAATGTGATGACCCGGCTGATGGGCCTGATCCTGGCGGCGCTGGCTGTGGAGGTGATGGCCGACGGCCTGGGCAAGCTGTTCCCGGTCCTCGCCCGGGGCCTGCATTGAGATGCCGGACCCGTACTGAGCCTCAACGACGCGTGCCGTTGACCCAACGGACCATGTCCGCGATCACCTCGTCGCTGGCCGAGGCCAGGGCCCTGGCGCCGCCGGCCGCATCCGCCGTGCCGGCCGGGCGCTTAACGACGAACACGCGCTGACCCAGCACCCGCTCGCCAGTGGGCGACAGCGCCAACAGCGTGGCGCGCACCCGCACCAGCCCGCTGCTCGACGTGGGCGAGGCGAAGTAATGGCTGAATTCGTCGAGTGAGATTCGCAGCACCTCGCTGCTGCGACCTTCGCGCGCGAGGTTGCCGGCTTCCAGCGTGCCGAGCACGGTGCGCTGCTCCGCCAGGGCATCGCGCAACCGTTGCCGGAGGAGCTGCAGCGGCGGGTGTGTCCAACGCGCGGCGGCGTAGGGGCGCAGCGCCTGCGCGTCCTCGTAGCCCAGCCGGTAGTTGAGGGCGGTGCCTTCCAGACGCGAGGCGGCCGTGTCCAGGTCGGCCAGCGTGATGGGCGGCAGCGCCGCGGCAGGGGCAACTGCGGCGGCCGGGGCCAATGGACCGGGCCCGAAGTCGTAGCTGATGCTGCGCTGCGGCTTGTCGGGCAAGGCGCTGCAAGCGGCCAGCACCAGAACGGCCGCGGCAAGCAGCGCGCGACGAGGAAGTGAAAGGGATCGGTGCATGGAAACACTCCTTCGCATCAGCGGCCGGCCGCGGCAGGCGCGGGCGCCACGAAGCCGGGCTCGCCTGGGCCGGGCGCAGGCACGCCCGTGCCATAGATCAGCGACTGCGGGCTGTCGGCAATGGTGTCGGCCACGCGGCCGAGACGGCGTGCCGCCAGCGAGGTGTCGTCGGCCGCGCGGTTCAGGCGCGGCAATGTGGTGGCGTTGACCGACTCCAGCGTCTGCTGCAAGGCGGCGGTACCGCTGCCCAGTCGGGCCAGCGCGCCGTCCTCCGCATTCAGGCGCTGCAGCGTGGCATTGAGCGACTGCGCTGCCTGGCCGAAGTTCTGCGCGGTGCCGCGCACGGTCTGCGCCAGCGGCGGAATGGCGGCCAGGGCCGGGTCCACCCGCGTGCGCAAGGTCTGGTCCAGCGTGCGCGTGAGGTCGTTGGCATGGGCGGTGACCTGCGCGAGGTTCTCGAGGGCCTGGGCGATGCGTTGCTGGTTCTGATCGCTGAGCAGCGCATTGGCCCGGCGCGTGGCCTCCTCGACCTGGCCGAGGATGGCCTCGCCCCGCCCCTGCAGCTGCGAGAACATGGACGGGCGAAGCGGGATCTGCGGAGGATCGTCGTTGTTGGGCACCAGCGGCTCCTTGGATTCGCCCTTGTCGTCCAGCGCCACGAACGCAAGGCCCGTCACGCCCTGGTAGCTCAGGCTGGCGAAGGTGGACTTGGTGAGTGGGACCCGCTCGTCGATGGCCAGGCGCACCCGCACGTTGCCGCGCTTGTCGGGATCGAAGTCGATGCTCGCCACCTTGCCGACCATGATGCCGCGGTAGCGCACCGCCGCCTGCGGCTGCAGGCCGCTGACGGCGTCGCGCGTGCTCAGCTCGTAGGTGTTGCGCACCGTGCTGTCGCGGGTGAACCAGAGCACCAGCGCCACGAGCAGGGCCAGCATGCCGAAGACGAAGGCGCCAGCGGCCAGGGCATGGGACTTGTTTTCCATGGTGTTCCTCTTCCCGTTCAGGATGGCAGGGCGAGCGCGGCGCGATGGCCGCGTCCGCCCAGGAAGTACTCGCGGATGAAGGGATGGTCCACCGCCATCACCTCGCGGGCGCTGCCCAGCGCGATCACACGCTGGTCAGCCAGCACGGCGATGCGGGTGGACAGGTCGAACAGCGTGTCCAGGTCATGGGTGACCATCACCACCGTCAGGCCCAGTTCGCGGTGCAGACCGCGCAGCAACTCGCAGAAGCTGTCGGACGCCGCCGGGTCCAGCCCCGCGGTGGGCTCGTCAAGCAACAGCAGGGGCGGGTCCATGATGAGCGCCCGCGCCAGCGCCACGCGCTTGATCATGCCGCCCGATAGGTTGGCCGGCATCTTGTGCGCATGCTCCGGCCCCAGGCCCACCATCTGCAGCTTGACCAGCGCTGCGTCGCGGATCAGTTCGTCGGGCAGCAGCTTGAGTTCGCGCAGCGGAAAGGCGATGTTCTCCAGCACGCTGAAGGCCGAGAACAGCGCGCCGTGCTGGAACAACATGCCGACCGCCGCGGCGCCGCGCGCACTCAGTTCCGCGGGCGGCGCGCCCAGCACCCGCACCGTGCCACGCGTGGGCGCCTGCAGGCCCAGGATCTGCCGCAGCAGCACCGTCTTGCCGGTGCCGGAGCCACCCACCAGCGAGAGGATCTCGCCGCGCCGGATGTCCAGATCCAGGTCGCGGTGCACCACCTGCACCTGACCGCGCCCGCGTGGGAATTCGGTCCACAGTCCCCGGATCTCGACGACGCTGTCGCTGTCTTGCAGGCGGTGGATCATCGGAAGCCCACCCCGCGGAACAGCAGCGCGAAGAGCGCGTCGACCAGGATGACCATGGTGATGGCCGCCACCACGGACGCGGTGGTGCGCCGACCCAGACTCTCGGTGTTGGGCTCCACCCGCAGGCCGTGATGACAGGCGATGAGGGCGATCATCACGCCGAACACGGCGGACTTGGCCAGTGCGATGTACAGGTTGACGAAGGGCACCGCGCGCGGCAGTTGCTGCATGAAGAACACCGGTGCGATGTCCAGCGCCGACCAGGCCGCGAACATGCCGCCTGCCAGTGCCGAGAGCGAGGTCCACAGCGCCACCAGCGGCATCACCACGGCCAGCGCCAGCACGCGCGGCATCACCAGCCGATAGCCGGGCGGAATGCCCATGACGCGCATGGCGTCGAGCTCCTCGGTCACGCGCATGACGCCGATCTGCGCCGTGATGGCCGAGCCGGACCGCCCGGCCACCAGCACCGCGGCCAGCACCGGCCCCAGCTCGCGCAGGATGGACAGGCCCAGGATGTTCACCACGAATGACTCGGCGCCGTAGTTGCGCAGCTGGTTCGACATCAGGTAGGCCAGCACCACGCCGATCAGGAGGCCGACCAGCGCCGTGATCGGCAGCGCCGTGGCGCCGATGCGGTAGAGGTGCCCCGAGAAGTCGCGCCAGGGTCCGCGCTGCGGTGCGCGGGCCAGCCGCAGCAGGTCCAGCGCGAGTTGGCCGACCAGCAACAGCGTCTGGCGACCCAGACGCAGCAACGCCGGGCCTTGCGCCAGCAGACGCGCCGGCCAGGTGGCCCAGCCCTGCGAGGTGACTGGGGGCAGCGGCACGGTGTACTGCGCCACCTGGTCGAGCACGGCCTTCTGCGAATCGCTGAGCTGGAGCTGCGCCGGCCACTGACGGCCCCAGTGGTTCCATAGCAGTTGCGCGCCCACATGGTCGAGTTGCTCGATGCCGCGCAGGTCCCAGCCACCTCCCGAGCCTGCCGCATCGTCCAGGCAGCGCTCCAGCGCCAGCCATTGCTCGCGCGAGGAGAAGGCCAGCACCGTCCACCTTCCCGTGGGCGCCCACGGGCCATGTTCCTCGGCCTGGGCGCGGTCCACGCGCGGCCAGGCATCGTCGCTCGGAGGCTGGATAGAGGAGGAAGGCATTCGGTGGCGGTCTGCCTGAGCCGTGAGAGGACGGTCGGCGGGCAATCTGCGAATGCTACCCGCTGACCCGCCACTGACGCATGACCGCGCCAGGCCCGATCAGCGGTGAGGCGACTCCCACAAGCGGCGAACGCGACAAGCGCGCGGTCTGGCGGTATGCGCCTGGCCCGACCGTTCAGGCCGTGGAATCCGGCGGCGCGGCCTGCACCGAAAAGCCGTCCGAGAAGGCGTCCCGCAGCCAGCCCACGAAGGCCGCGACCGCGCGCGGCACATGCGGCGCGTAGGGGCGGATGGCGAACAGCTGTTCCGCGAAGGCGCCCACCGGCTGCCAGGCGGGCAGCACTTCCACGAGCCGGCCGCTGCGCAGGCCCGCCTGGGCGCTGAAGTCGGGCAGGAGCGCGATGCCCAGCCCCGCAGCGGCGGCGTCGCGCAGGGCCTCGCTGTTGTTCGCCGCAAACGGGCCCGCCACCGGCACGGTGATGCGCTCGGTCCCAGCCGCCGCCGGCCGGGGCAGGAAATGCCAGGCCGGCTGGTCCTGACGCGGGTAGTAGAGGCAGTCATGGCCGGCCAGATCCGTCGGCACTGTAGGCTCTCCACGCCGGCGCAGGTAGGTGCGGCTGGCCACCAGCAGGCTGCGGGTGGGGCACAGGGGCCAGGCGACGTGCGTGTCGGGCGGCGCGGCGCTGTGGCGGATGGCGAGGTCGAAGCCTTCCATGGCCAGGGCGCTCAGGCGGTCGGAGAGTTCCAGCTCGATGCGGACTTCGGGGTGCATGCGCAGGAAATCCGCCAGCCGGGGCACCAGTTGCTGACGCGCCAGCGCCACTGGCGCCGTCACCCGCAGGCGGCCGCGCGGCACGCCAGCCAGATCGCGAACGCCGGCGAAGCTCTGGGCGATGGCGTCGAAGGCGGTGCGGGTTTCCTCCACCAGCCGCTGGCCGGCCTCCGTTAGGCGCACGCTGCGCGTCGTGCGCTGAACCAGCGGCACGCCGGCCTCGCGCTCCAGCTCGGCGATGCGCTGGCTCATGCCGGCCTTGCTCACGCCCAGGCGGCGGGCCGCGGCGGTGTAGCTGCCCTGCTCGGCCAGCACGGTCAGCCAGTGCACATGGGCCCAGAGGCCTTCGATTTTGGAATGATCCATCGCGCGATTGTTCGCCGGATTGAACAATCAGTTCAACCGTGGCGGCTAGGCGGCAGAGAGGGGCAGTCCTAGACTGCCCGCCATTCCAGCCCTTCCACCGACGAGATCACCGATGAAGAACAGCATTGCCGCCATCGACCACTACATCCATGGCCAGGTCGTGGCCAACACCTCCGGCCGCACCCAGGACGTGTTCAACCCCGCCACAGGCGCCCTGACCGGCCGCACCGGCTTGGCCGACGTGGACCAGGTGAACGCCGCCGTGGTCGCCGCGCAGGCCGCCTTTCCGAAGTGGGCCGACACGCCGCCGATCCGCCGCGCACGGGTGATGTTCAAGTTCCTGGAGCTGCTGAACCAGCACCGCGACGAACTGGCCCACCTGATCACGGCCGAGCACGGCAAGGTGTTCACCGACGCCCAGGGCGAGGTCACGCGCGGCATCGACATCGTGGAATTCGCCTGCGGCATCCCGCAACTGCTCAAGGGCGACTTCACCGAGCAGGTCTCCACCGGCATCGACAACTGGACGATCCGCCAGCCCCTGGGCGTGGTCGCCGGCATCACGCCCTTCAACTTCCCGGTGATGGTGCCGATGTGGATGTTCCCGGTGGCCATCGCCGCCGGCAACACCTTCGTGCTCAAGCCCAGCCCGACCGACCCGAGCCCCTCGCTGCGCATCGCCGAGCTGCTGAAGGAGGCCGGCCTGCCCGACGGCGTGTTCAACGTGGTGCAGGGCGACAAGGTGGCCGTGGACGCGCTGCTGACACACCCCGACGTGAAGGCCGTGAGCTTCGTCGGCTCCACGCCCATCGCCAACTACATCTACGAGACCGGCGCCCGCCACGGCAAGCGCGTGCAGGCCCTGGGCGGCGCCAAGAACCACATGGTGGTGATGCCCGACGCCGACATCGACCAGGCCGTGGACGCGCTGATCGGCGCCGGCTACGGCTCGGCCGGCGAGCGCTGCATGGCCATCAGCGTGGCGGTGCTGGTGGGCGACGTGGCCGACAAGCTGATTCCCAAGCTGGTCGAGCGCACGAAGACGCTCAAGGTCCTCGATGGCGAGAACCTCGACGCCGAGATGGGCCCCATCGTCACCAAGGCGGCGCACGAGCGCATCCGCGGCTACATCGATCTGGGCGAGCAGGAAGGCGCGACGCTGCTGGTGGACGGCCGCGGCTTCGACGGCAAGAAGGCCGGCGAAGGCTGCGAAGGCGGCTTCTGGCTGGGCGGCACGCTGTTCGACCATGTCACGCCCGAGATGCGCATCTACAAGGAAGAGATCTTCGGCCCGGTGCTGGGCTGCGTGCGCGTGAAGGACCTGGCCGAGGCCGTCGACCTGATCAACGCCCACGAATTCGGCAACGGGGTGGCCTGCTTCACCCGCGACGGCAACGTGGCGCGCGAATTCGGCCGCCGCATCCAGGTGGGCATGGTGGGCATCAACGTGCCGATTCCGGTGCCCATGGCCTGGCAGGGCTTCGGCGGCTGGAAGCGCTCGCTCTTCGGCGACATGCATGCCTACGGCGAGGAAGGCGTGCGCTTCTACACCAAGCAGAAGTCGATCATGCAGCGCTGGCCGGAGAGCATCGGCAAGGGCGCCGAGTTCGTGATGCCCACGGCCAAGTAAGGCCCGCGGGAGGCGGTGCTACCATGGTGTTACCCGATTGAGAGCGATTGGAGAACGCGATGGGCACCACCTCCTTGAAGCTGCCTGAGGACCTCAAGCAGACGATCCAGCAGTTTGCCGAGCAGGACCAGGTCTCGGCGCACGCATTCATGCTGCGGACCTTGCAGGATGAAGTGCGCCGGCGCCAGCAGCGCGCGGAATTCCTGGCCGATGCCATGGCGGCCGCGGCGGAGATCGATGCCGGCGGACCGGTGTATGACGCCGAGGATGTCTTCGACTGGCTGCACGCCCGGATTCGTGCTCGCGGCACGGACGAAGTGGTTCCGGAGCCGGTCCCCGTTCGGGGTCGAGGCTCGAAGCCGAAGAAAAAGGCTGCATGAGTCGGCTCACGCTGAGCCCCCGGGCGCGCCGGGATTTGCAGCGGCTGGTGGACTTCCTGCTGCCGGGCGATCCCGATGCCGCGGCCGATACCGTCACCGTGATCCGTCAGGCCTTGAGCGTTCTCACGCACCAGCCGCGCATCGGCCGGCCAGTGCAGGGACGGTTGCGCGAACTGGTCATACAGCGTGGCAATACGGGCTATATAGCGCTCTACCGCGTCAGCATCGATCAGGCGGAAGTCGAGGTCCTCGCCATCCGCCATCAATGCGAATCCGGCTACCACCCGGGCGATCTGTAGGCCCCACTCACCCCCTTTCGCCCCCCGCACAAGGCCCGCCAGAGGCCAAGGAGACAACCGTGAGCGACACCACCTTCGACTACATCGTCATCGGCGCAGGCACCGCCGGCGCATTGATGGCCAACCGCCTGAGCGCCGACCGCGACAAACGCGTGCTGCTGCTGGAGGCCGGCCGCAAGGACGACTACCACTGGATCCACATCCCGGTGGGCTACCTCTACTGCATCGGCAACCCGCGCACCGACTGGCTCTACCAGACCGAGCCCGACGCCGGCCTCAACGGCCGCGTGCTGCGCTATCCGCGCGGCAAGACGCTGGGCGGCTGCTCCAGCATCAACGGCATGATCTACATGCGCGGCCAGGCCCGCGACTACGACGGCTGGGCCCAGATCACCGGCGACGACGCCTGGCGCTGGGACAGCGTCCTGCCAGCCTTCAAGCGCCACGAGGACCACTACCTCGGCGACGCCGGCCAGCCCGGCGCGGCGGACCCGGAGTTCGCCCGCTTCCACGGCCACGGCGGCGAATGGCGGGTGGAGAAGCAGCGGCTGCGCTGGGACATCCTCGATGCCTTCGCGCAGGCCGCGCAGGAAGCCGGCATTCCGCATTCCACCGACTTCAACCGCGGCAGCAACGAAGGCGTGGGCTACTTCCAGGTCAACCAGAAGTCTGGCTGGCGCTGGAACACGGCCAAGGCCTTCCTGCGGCCCACCTGCTTCGGCCGCCCCAACTTCGAGCTGTGGACCGGCGCCCAGGTGGCCCGCCTGCTGATCGAGCCCACGCCCGAAGGCAGCCGGCGCTGCACCGGCGCACGGGTGTGGAACGGCCGCGAGATGGTGGAGGTGCACGCCACGCGCGAGGTGATCCTGTGCGCCGGCGCCATCGGCTCGCCGCAGATCCTGCAGCTGTCGGGCATCGGCCCGGCAGAGCTGCTGCGCGCGCAGGGCATCGAAGTGCAGGCCGACCTGCCCGGCGTGGGCGCCAACCTGCAGGACCACCTGCAGATCCGCGCCGTGTTCAAGATCAACGGCGCGCCGACGCTGAACGTGCTCGCTTCCAGCCTGGTGGGAAAGGCGCGCATCGGCCTGGAATACGTGCTGCGTCGCAGCGGCCCGATGAGCATGGCGCCCTCGCAGCTGGGCGCCTTCACCCGCAGCACGCCCGACCGGCCCTGGCCCAACATCCAGTACCACGTGCAGCCGCTGTCGCTGGACGCCTTCGGCGACCCGCTGCACAGCTTTCCGGCCTTCACGGCCAGCGTGTGCAACCTCAACCCGACCAGCCGCGGCACGGTGCGGCTGAAGACGCCGCGTTTCGAGGATGCGCCGGCGATCGCGCCCAACTACCTTTCCACCGACGAAGACCGCCAGGTGGCGGCCGACTCGCTGCGCGTGACGCGCCGCATCGCCGCGCAGCCGGCACTGGCCCGCTACCAGCCGCAGGAATGGAAGCCGGGCCCTCAGTACGAGAGCGACGAGGACCTGGCCCGCCTGGCCGGCGACATCGCGACGACCATCTTCCACCCGGTGGGCACCGCGCGCATGGGCGCGGATGGCGATGCGCAGGCGGTGCTGGATTCGCGACTGCGCGTGCGCGATGGCCGTGGGGGCCTCATTGCGGGCCTGCGGGTGGTCGACGCGAGCACGATGCCCACCATCACCAGCGGCAACACCAACAGCCCGACGCTGATGATTGCCGAGAAGGCAGCGGGCTGGGTGCGGGAAGCGGCGCAGGGCTGAACGCGCCACGCCGACTTCAGGCCGCCCGCGCCGCGGCCTTGCCCGCCAGATGCCCGCGGGTGAAGGCCTCCTCGAAGATCGAGTAGCCGGACCAGTCCGCATGCGCGAAGTGCAGCCGGCCCGCACGCACTTCCCCACCGGGCGCGATCCGAGTAAGGTGCGCACGCAGCCCCGGCGTGGGCACTGCCATGGCATGGCCATAGCGCGTGATGGCCAGCCGCGTCGCGCGCTCGGCCAGGTCGGGATGGGGCACCGACAACTCTGCGAGCATTTCGTCGCGCCAGGCCTCCCAAGGGCGCTCGGCCAGCAGGCGGCGGCCATCGCCGCCGTCGAATTCACTCGGCCCCAGCGGGCGATACCAGCTCAGCACCGTAGGCGCGGGCGTCGGGTCCAGCCGCTGATGACCCGCATCCACGTAGCCCAGCCCGCGCGTGCCATACACGACGTTGTCCCAGCTGGGCGCCGCGCCGGGCCGGTCGCGCAGCGGCGAGGACAGGTGCAGGTTGGCCACCAGCCAGGGCGAATACGTCAGGCCGGCCGCGAGCTCGGACAGGAAGGCCGGCGGTGACGCCACCACGCGCGCCGCGACAAAGGCCGGCAGCGCGACGATGCACTGCTGGGCCTGCCAGCGCACGCGCTGCTGCGCCGCCGCGTCCCAGGCATCGACTGCCACGCCGCTGCGCGTCTGCTCGATGCGCAGCACCACCTGTCCGGTCTGCAGGCGCCCTGCCAGCGGCGCGGCCAGGCGGCGGGTGAGCCAGGCATTGCCCTCCGGCCAAGTCAGCACGGCCTCGCGCTCGGCGTCGAGGCCGTCGCCCGGCGCATGGAAGCCGTGGCGGCTGGCAAAGTAGTGCAGCCCCGCCCAGGCCGAGACCTGCGCCAGGCCCGCACCGTAGTCGTCGCGGCTGCAGTAGCCAAGGTACCAGCGCAGTTGCGGGTCATGAAGGCCCTCGGCGTCCAGCCAGGCTGCGAAGCTTTGGCGGTCCAGGTCGGCCAGCAGCGCCGAGGGCGCGGCGCGCAGCGTCGGGATGGCGAAATGGGCCGCGCGGCGCAGCGCCTCGACCTTCTGCGCGAAGCGGTGGTATTGCGCCAGCGTGTCCGCGCCTACCCCGTTCAACGGCAGCAGCCCGTCCTGCCATTCGCCCTGGAAGAAGAGCCGCTCCTGCGGGCTGTGGCACAGGTGCCGCTCGTCGTAGACCCAGCGGCCGGCCTCGCGACGGCGCAGGCCCAGTTCTTCCAGCAGGTCCTGCACCTCGCGCGCATCGTCGCCGGGCACCGGCAGGTAGTGCGCACCCAGAGGACACGCCAGGCCACCGACCTGGCCGCCACGGGCATTGCCGCCGGCTCCGTCCTCCAGTTCGAGCAGGGCGAAGTCGTCGATGCCGGCCTGCCGCAGCGCGCGTGCCGCCGCCAGCCCGGCCACACCGCCGCCCGCGATCAGCACGCGGGTGCGCCGCTCCTTTGCCACGGGCTGCGACGCCCAGCGGCCATCACGCAGCGCATGGCCGCGCGCCATGTCGATGCCGGCAAGGCCGCCTTCCAGCGCAGGGGACGAGCGGCCGCAGCCCGCAAGCCACGCCGGCAGCCCGACCGTCGTCGCACCCGCCGCGGCGACGCCGACGAAGCGCCGGCGCCCGCCATTCAATGGCCGCTGACCTTGCCCCATTCCTGCTCGTAGGTATGCACCAGCACCTGGTTCGACAGCCGGTTGACCTCGGCTGGCACGCGCGCCATGTCGCGCGGAAAGTCGAACAGCAGCGGCAGCGTCGCAGGCGACAGGAAGCGCAGGCCCTCGGGCAGCGCCGTCGGCATGCGCCAGGGGCGCCGGCTGGCGATCACGTAGCCCCATTCGCCGAAGCTGGGCACGTGCGCGTGGTACGGCGTAGCCGTGAGGCCGGCGGCCTCGATGGTCTGGACCACCGTCCAGAAGCTGCGCCGCGCCACCAGCGGCGAGGTGGTCTGCACCACCGCATAGCCGCTGGCCGACAGGCGCTGGCCCAGCAAGGCATAGAAGCTCTGCGTGTAGAGCTTGCCGATGGCGAAGTTGGTGGGGTCGGGGAAGTCCACCACGATCACGTCGTAGAAGCCGTCATCACCCGCTGCAGGCGGCTGCTGGAGCCACTGGAAGGCATCGGTGTTGACGATGCGCAGCTTGGGTGAACGCAGCGAATGGCCATTGAGCGCAGCCAGCTGCGCATGGTCGCGGAACAGCGCCGTCATGTTCGGGTCCAGCTCGACCAGCGTGACCTGCTCGACCGAGGGGTACTTGAGGATCTCGCGCACCGCCATGCCGTCGCCACCGCCCAGCACGGCCACCCGGCGCGGGGCGCCCTGGGCCGCCATGGCCGGGTGCACCAGCGCCTCGTGGTAGCGGTATTCGTCGCGCTCGGCGAACTGCAGGTTGCCGTTGAGGAAGAGCCGGTGGCCCGCATTGCCGCGCGTGACCACGATGCGCTGGTAGGGCGAGCTGGCGGCGAAGACGATGCGCTCCTGGTAGAGCTTGTCTTCCGCCAGGCTGCTGATGCGCTCGGCCCCCACGAAGGCGCCCGCCAGCGCGGCCAGCGTCAGCACGCAGGCCATCGCATGCGCGCCGAAGCGCCGCAGCTCGTGCCGGAACAGCCACAGCGCCCACAGGCCCACGGCCGCATTCATCAGCCCGAACAGCAGCCCCGTGCGCACCATGCCCAGCTGCGGCACCAGCACCAGCGGAAAGGCCACCGACACGGCCAGCGCGCCGAGGTAGTCGAAGGTGAGCACCTGCGAGACCAGGTCCTTGAGCTGGATGTCGCGCCGCAGGATGCGCATGACCAGCGGAATCTCCAGCCCCACCAGCGTGCCCACCACCAGCACGCCGCCGTACAGCAGCAGGCGGAAGGCGCCGGGCACATAGGCATTGGCCAGGAAGAGCATCGCCGGCAGGCAGCCGCCGACCAGCGCCACCAGCAGCTCGATGCGCAGGAAGTGGGCGGGCAGCTGCCGCTCGAAATAGCGCGACAGCCAGGAGCCCACGCCCATCGCGAACAGGTAGGCGCCGATCACGGTGGAGAACTGCAGCACCGAGTCGCCCAGCACATAGGAGCTGAGCGCCGCCGCGCTGAGTTCGTACACCAGCCCGCAGGCCGCCACCACGAAGACGCTGGCCAGCAGCGACACCGCCACGGGCGACGGCGCGCGCGCCACGGCCGTCACGCCCGGCTTCCTTCAGCGCCCAAAGCGGCAGGGCTCGATGCGGCCGCCGCCGGGCCGCCCCAAGGCGGCCGCACCGCCCCCTCGGGGGGTGGCGTTACACGTCGCGGAGCGACGTGAAAAGCCTGGGGGCAACATCCCGCCGCCGCCGGGCCGCCCCAAGGCGGCCGCGCCTCCCCCTCGGGGGGTGGCGTTACACGCCGCGAAGCGGCGTGATAAGCCGGGGGGCTCAATGGATCGCTGCCGCCACGATGATCGAAATGCCCAGGCACATCGCCGCGACCACCAGCGCCAGCGCCCGGTTCTGCTTCTCGACGATCTCCGCCCACAGGTCGTAGGGCGTGATCTTGTCGATGATGATGAAGGCCACCCAGAACACGATGATGCCGATCAGCGCATACAGCAGGGTGCCCGCGATGGACACGGGATGGAGCCATTCGAATTTCGCCATGTGTCTCTCCGCGAAGGGATGAAGAAGAAGACGGCGCCACCTACTTGTGGCCGCCGCCGCTGGAATAGCCGCCGTAGGAGCCGCCCGTGCTGCGCCAGCCGCTGCCCGACGAGCCCGAGCCGCCGCTGCAGGTCGACAGGATCACCAGCAGGATGATCACCACCACCACGATCAGGATGATGGTGCCGCACCCGAGACCCGAGGCCGCGCTCAGCGGCGCCGCATCGGCCCGCTTGAACTGGTCCTTGCGCGCATCGAGCTTGAAGGCCTGGGCCACGGCCGCGCCGTCCAGCCGGTTGCCGAGCGACCAGGTCAGCTCCTTGTCGGCCCGCTCCAGCGACAGCACCGCGCCGCGGGGGCCGGCGTAGTCGCGGTTGCTGGTGCGCTGGCCGCGCTCGACGCGCCAGTAGAACTCGCCGGCCACGTAGGTGGTCTCGGCGTCGTAGCTGTACTGCTGGCGGTAGGTGGTGCCCAGATAACGCGCGCTGGCGCCGCCGCCCGACATCACCGGCGCGCCGGTGGTCGGCCGCACCAGGCTCCAGCCGTCCTCGGCGTCCACCAGAAAGCAGAAGCCCTTCTGCCGGTTGTAGAGCAGGTATTCGTTCCAGCCGAACTGCTCGTCCTCGCCAGGCGAGCGGCCCATGCGGTGCTGAAAGCCCACCACCTGCCAGTCGCTGCCCTCCAGTCGGCCCGTGCTGCCCAGCGCGATCAGCGGCTTCACCGGCTCGTCCTGCACCGCGTACTTCAGCTCGGCACCGATGCCTTCGCTCAGGTCGATCAGGCTCTTGCAGCTGGCGCAGGTGATGCTCTTGCTGCCTTCCAGCTGCACCGTCACCGGCGCACCGCAGTGCGGGCAGTTGAAGGCGCGGCCGCGCTCCTCCTTGCCGGATTCGCTGCGCAGGCCGGTGAGCTGCAGGTCGGCCAGTGCCACCTGCCGGCCCAGCCAGGCCGTGGGCGGCTGGCTGCCGTACTCCAGGCTGAGCACCAGCCCCTGGTCGTTGCGCAGCTCGACCACGCGGAAGGGCTGGCCGAGCTCGGGCAGCCGCGGCAGTTCGCCCTGGGCCGAGAGCAGCGCCGCCTCTTCGTTGGAGGCCACCGTGTACGACTGGCCGTTGATGGCCGTGGTCATGCCCACACGCAGGGCATCGGCGGGCGGCGCCTCCTGCGTCAGCGTATAGGGCAACGAGAAGACGTAGCTGCCGTTGTCCTCGCTCAGCGTGCCCTGGCGCTCGCCGTCGAGCTGGGCGATCCATTCGGTCCAGCGCCCGCCGGCATAGGCGTACTGCATCCGACCGACCAGGGTGAAGGGCTTGTCCTGCAGGCGGCCGGCGACAAAGAGCTGCAGCGGACTGAAGTCCTCGAACAGCTCGGCCATCTTGCCCACGCGCGCCAGTTGCTCGCCCTGGCGGACGACCGTGCTCTGGCAGTAGGGGCAGACGGCATAGACCGACTGCGCCGAGCGGAACTCGACCGGTGCGCCGCAGCCCGGGCAGGGGGCGCGGTAGTGGCGCTGGGTGCCGCCGGCCTCAGCCATGGCGGGAGCGTGCGGGGCGGATCACGTCAGCTTTTTCAGCAGTTCGGTCTTCTTGGCGTCGAACTCTTCCTGGGTCAGGATGCCCTTGGTCTTGAGTTCGGCCAGCTTCTCGAGGGTGGACATCACCTCGGCGGGGCTGACGGTCGGCGCCGCGTCCGCCGCAGCCGGCGCGGCGGACGGGGCCGGCTGCTGCAGGCCCTGCGCCAGCGTGTTGGCCATCACCTGCCCCAGCGCGACGCCCGCGCCCAGGCCCAAGGCATCGCCGGCCACGCCGCCGCCATGGCCGCTGTTCTCGGCGAAGACCGGGATGGCCTGACCCGCCTGGTACTGCATGAACTTGCCCATGTCGTTGCCGACCATGCCCATGCCGATCTTCTGGTCGAGGACCTTCTGCAGCTCCTCGGGCAGCGACAGGTTCTGCAGCGTCATCACGTCCAGACGCAGGCCGATCCTGGCGAACTCGGGCGCCAACTGCGCGGCCAGGGCCTGCGCGAACTGGTTCTGGTTGGCCGCCAGGTCCAGGAAGGGCACCCCGCTGGCCGCGATGGCGTTGCTGATGTTCTGCAGCACCAGCCCGCGCAACTGCCCGTCGAGGTCGGCCACCGTGTAGCGCTCGCGCGTGCCCGAGATCTCGGTGTGGAAGAGCTTGGGGTCGGCCACCCGGTAGCTGTAGTTGCCGAAGGCCCGCAACCGCACCGCGCCGAAGTCCTTGTCGCGGATGGTGATGGGCTGGGGCGTGCCCCACTTTTGATCCACCTGCTGGCGGGTGCTGAAGAAGTACACGTCGCTCTTGAAGGGCGACTCGAAGAGCTTGTCCCAGTTGCGCAGGTAGGTCAGCACCGGCAGCGTCTGGGTCGTCAGCTTGTACATGCCGGGGCCGAAGACGTCGGCCACCGTGCCCTCGTTGACGAAGACCGCCATCTGCGACTCGCGTACGGTGAGCGAGGCGCCGTTCTGGATCTCCATGCCCGCCATCGGGAACCGCCAGGCGAGCGTGCCATCGCCCTCCTCCGTCCATTGGATGACGTCGATGAACTGTTTCTTGATGAAATCCATCAGTGCCATGCGGTGCTCCGTGCGTGCGTGGTGAGAAGCCGCAAATGGTGCCACACGGCGCCGCGAGCGCTTCCGGCGGATGCACTGGCCAAGCAGCCTATGGTGCAAAAGGCCGGTGTAAGGCCGAGCCTACAATCGGCGCCCTTTTCCAGTGAGCCAGGCAGCGGCGGCGCTTCGACAGCCCGCCGTTTGCGTCGAGGAGCAGCGTCCCCATGTCCGAGTCCAAACCCCTGAGCGCCGAAGACAAACGCGCGGAACTTCGCCGCGCCGCACTCGAATACCACGAGTTCCCGGTGCCGGGCAAGCTGGCGATCAGTGCCACCAAGCAGATGACGAACCAGCGCGACCTGTCGCTGGCCTACTCGCCCGGCGTGGCTGCGCCCTGCGAAGAGATCGTCAAGGACCCGGCTGCCGCCTTCCGCTACACCTCGCGCGGCAACCTGGTGGCTGTGATCTCCAACGGCACCGCAGTCCTGGGTCTGGGCGACATCGGCCCGCTGGCCTCCAAGCCGGTGATGGAGGGCAAGGCCGTCCTGTTCAAGAAGTTCGCCGGCGTCGACGTGTTCGACATCGAGATCGACGAGAAGGACCCGGCCAAGCTGGTCGAGGTGATCGCCGCGCTGGAGCCCACCTTCGGCGCCATCAACCTCGAGGACATCAAGGCCCCCGACTGCTTCTATGTCGAGCGCGAGCTGCGCAAGCGCATGAAGATCCCGGTCTTCCACGACGACCAGCACGGCACCGCCATCACCGTGGCCGCGGCCATGCTCAACGGCCTGAAGGTCGCGGGCAAGGACATCGGCCAGGTCAAGCTGGTGGCCTCGGGCGCCGGCGCCGCCGCCCTCGCCTGCCTGAACCTGCTGCTCAAGGTGGGCCTCAAGCGCGAGAACGTGTTCGTCACCGACCTGGCCGGCGTGGTCTACGCAGGCCGCACCGAGCTGATGGACGAGGACAAGGCCCAGTTCGCGCAGAAGACCGACGCCCGTACGCTGGGCGAGGTGATGGAAGGCGCCGACGTCTTCCTGGGCCTGTCGGCCGGCAACGTGCTCAAGCCCGAGATGGTCGCCAGGATGGCGGCCCGGCCGGTGATCTTCGCGCTGGCCAATCCCAACCCCGAGATCCTGCCGGAGCTGGCCCATTCGGTGCGCGGCGACATCATCATGGCCACGGGCCGCACCGACTACCCGAACCAGGTCAACAACGTCCTGTGCTTCCCCTACATCTTCCGCGGGGCCCTGGACTGCGGCGCGACCACCATCACCGACGAGATGGAGATCGCCGCGGTGCACGCCATCGCCGACCTGGCGCAGGCGGAGCAGAGCGAGCGCGTGGCGGCTGCCTACGTAGGTGAAAAGCTGAGCTTCGGGCCCGAATACCTGATCCCCAAGCCCTTCGACCCGCGCCTCATGATGAAGATCGCGCCGGCCGTGGCCAAGGCGGCGGAAGAGAGCGGCGTGGCCGCCCGCCCCATCAAGGACCTGGACGCCTACCGCGACAAGCTGCAGAGCTTCGTCTATGCCTCCGGCACGACGATGAAGCCCATCTTCGACGCCGCAAAACGGGCCGCCAAGAAGCGCGTGGCCTACGCCGAGGGTGAGGAAGAACGCGTGCTGCGTGCCGCCCAGATCGTGGTGGACGAAGGCATCGCACGCCCGACGCTGATCGGCCGCCCGGCGATCATGGCCCAGCGCATCGAGAAGTTCGGCCTGCGCCTTCAGGAAGGCCGCGACTACGACGTCGTCAACGTCGAATGGGACGAACGCTACCGCGATTTCTGGCAGACCTACCACCGCATGACCGAGCGCAAGGGCGTGACGGTGCAGGTGGCCAAGATCGAGATGCGCCGTCGCCTGGCCCTCATCGGCGCCATGCTGCTGCACAAGGGCCATGTGGACGGCATGATCTGCGGCACCTGGGGCACCACCCACGCCCACCTGCCCTACATCGACAACGTGATCGGCAAGCGCAGCGGTGCCTCCATCTATGCCGGCATGAATGCGCTGCTGCTGCCCGAGCGGCAGGTGTTCCTGGTGGACACCCACGTCAACTACGACCCCACCGCCGAAGAGCTGGCCGAGATCACCATCATGGCCGCCGAGGAGATGATGCGCTTCGGCCTCAAGCCCAAGGCGGCCCTGCTGTCCCACTCCAACTTCGGCACCAGTGCCCACCCCAGCGCACTCAAGATGCGCCAGACCCTGGCCCTGCTGCGCGAGCAGGCGCCCTGGCTCGAAGTCGACGGCGAGATGCACGGCGACGTGGCCCTCGACGGCCGCCAGCGCATGAGCGTGATGCCGCACAGCGCCCTGGCCGGCGACGCCAACCTGCTGGTGTTTCCCAACATCGACGCCGCCAACATTTCCTACAACCTGCTCAAGACGGCGGCTGGCGGCAACATCGCCATTGGCCCGGTGCTGCTGGGCGCTGCCAAGCCGGTGCACATCCTCACCGCCAGCGCTACCGTGCGCCGGATCGTCAACATGACGGCCTTGACGGTCGCCGACGCCAACGCCAACCGTTGAGCCGGTGGCGCAGGCGCGTCCTGATGCGCCTGCGCCGCACCATGCCGGTGCCGCTCCTGCGGGGTGTCCATTAATTGGCAGGCTGCGCCGTATCCCATTGCCCAATCCTTGGGCATTCGCTTGCTATTTAGGCAGCTCTGGGGCACACTGGCGGGCTTGAATTTACGGGTTAACCCGTAATTCGCAGTCCCGTTCTTTAGCCTTCCGGTGCCTCATGGCGGTTTTCGCCTCGATTTCTTCCCCGGTTTCCAAGTTCACGCGCATCGGCGTTCTTGCGGCAGCCTTGTGGGGAGGACTGACGGGAATCCCCACCGCTTCCGCCCGGGAGACGACGGAGCGGGGCACTTCGATTGCACTGGCGGAACTGCCTCCCCAGGGCCAGCAAACCTACCGAACCATCCTGCAAGGCGGCCCCTTCCCTCACGAGAAGGATGGCACCGTCTTCGGCAACCGCGAGCGACTCCTGCCGCGTGAACCTCGCGGCTATTACCGCGAGTACACGGTCAGGACACCGGGGGCGAGCAACCGCGGTGCCCGTCGGATCGTGTGCGGAGGCCAGCAGCCCAGCCGACCCGATGGTTGTTGGTACACGGCCGACCACTACGCCAGTTTCAGAAAGATCGTGCCCTGATACGCACGGCATGGAGTGACGCACCAACGCGTCCGGAACAAGTCTTGACCATCATGGAAAGAACAGCGGAGATGAATCAGCAGCCTCTCAAGGGCGTGCGGCCGAACATCGTGCAGTCGATTCGCGCCTTTCGCGTGGCCGATCTGCAGCAGGCGGCGCAAGAAGCGGGCCACCACTTCCTCTATGCCAACCTGGCCGTGGCCCAAAGCAAGCAGGACGTGCTCGACCTGATTGCGCAGCAGTTCACCTTCCCGGCGCACTTCGGCAAGAACTTCGACGCCCTCTACGACTGCATGACCGACCCGCTGTACAAGTCGGGCCCGCAGCCGGGCTTCGTCGTGGTGCTGGAGCAGATCCCTGCACATGCCAAGTTCGACAAGGAAGCGCGCGAGCAACTGCTCGACATCTTCCGGGACGCTGCCGACTACTGGGGCGACCGGAAAGTGCCCTTCCGATGCTTCTATTCTTTTCTGTAGCCCGTTCTGCACAAGCCGGCCAAGCAGAACGGGCCAGCGAGGCCCCGTTGACCACCACCGCCCCCGTCGATGGCATCGACCTGAGCGGCGAAGAGAAGATGCCCACCGACAAGCTGGTGGACGTCTCTCCCCAGGCGCTGCGCATGAGCAGCCCCTTCAACAGCAGCTACTGGCTGTCCGCCGCCTGAACCGGGCGGCCCAGTGCCAACGAACGAAGCCCGCCGAATGGCGGGCTTTTGCTTGGGCGCTGCGCACGCATTGAGTGCGCCGCCGGGCGCTGGCGCGCCGGCCTTTTTCAGGGCGACGAGGGCAGCGCCTGCGTGAGCGTCACGTACTCGTCCACCGGCACCTCCTCGGCCCGCCGCTGCACGTCGAAGTGGCCGGCGAAGCGTTGCTCTTCGAGCCAGCGGCCCAGTGTGTGGCGCAGCAGCTTGCGGCGCTGGCTGAAGGCCAGCTGCACGACGCGTTCGAGCACGGCCGGGTCCAGCGCCGCCGGCGCCTCGCGCGGCACCATCCGCACCACGGCACTGTCCACCCGAGGGGGCGGATCGAAGCTTTCCGGCGGTACGAAGAGCACGTTCTCCATGGCGTAGCGCCACTGGAGCATCACCGACAGCCGGCCATAGTCCGAGGTGGCCGGCTCCGCCACCATGCGGTCGATGACTTCCTTCTGCAGCATGAAATGCTGGTCGACGATCCGGTCGGCAAAGCGCAGCAGATGGAAGAGGATGGGCGTCGAGATGTTGTAGGGCAGGTTGCCCACCACCCGCAACCGCTGGCCAGCCGTGTCGGCCAGCGCGCCGAAATCCACCCTCAGCACGTCCGCCTCGACCACCGAGAGCTGGGGATGGCTCCGCAGACGCGCCGCCAGGTCGCGGTCGAGTTCGACCACCGTGAGCCGGCCCAGGCGCTCGACCAGCGGCTGCGTCAGCGCCGCCAGTCCCGGGCCGATCTCGACCATGGCATCGCCAGGCCGCGGCGCGATCTCGCGGACGATGCCATCGATGATGGCGTCGTCGGTCAGGAAGTGCTGGCCGAATCGTTTTCGGGGAGCGTGGGGCTTCATGCAGGCAGAGGAACGACGTGACGTGGCGCGCAATCAGGAGGCGGGCGGCTCCCGCATTTCCACGTAGGCGCGCTGCCGCACCTCCTGCGCCCAGGCCTCGTAGGCGTCTTCCATCTTGCGGTCGCGCAGCATGTTGCGCGCGGCCTCGCGCAGTTCGGCGGGATTGAGCTTGGCCTCGCGCCGGCCTTCGACCTGGATCAGATGGATGCCGAAACGCGTGACGACGGGGTCACTGATCTGGCCGGGCTGCAGTCGGCTCATCGCCTCCTCGAACTCCGGGACGAACAGCCCCGGCGTGGACCAGCCCAGCTCGCCGCCCTCGCGGGCACTCACCGTGTCCTGCGAGTTCTCGCGGGCCAGCGCGGCGAAGTCGGCCGTACCGGCCTGGATGCGCCGCTTGAAATCGGCCATCAGCGCGACGATCTGCTCAGGCGTCCGCCGTGCGTCGGGGCGCATGAGGATGTGGCGCACCTGCGTCTGCGTGACCGTCGCGTCCGGCGAGGCGGCGTTCTGCTTGGCGATCACCTTCAGCACGTGGAAGCCCGCGCCCGAGCGCACCGGACCGACGATGCCGCCGACCGGCGTCGCCTGCGTCGCCTCGACGAACAGCGGCGGGTAACGGTCAGCCGCGCGCAGCCCCAGCACGCCGCCGGTGCCCTTGGCATCCGGTGCGTCGGAGAGCTGGGTGGCCAGCTGGGAGAAGTCCTCGCCCGCGCGGGCACGGCGGGCGATGTCCTCGGCGCGCTTCTGCGCATCGGCCACCTGCGCAGCCGTGGCCTTTTCCGGCACCGTGATCAGCACCTGGGAAAGGTTGATGTCGGGCGCTGCGCTGCTCGCCGCCGCGCGCTGCTCGCGCAGGAACTGGTCGATCTCGTCGTCGCTGACCTTCACGCGGCCTTCCAGTTCGCGCTCGCGCAGGCGGGTGAGCAGCAGCTGGTCGCGCAGGTTGTTGCGGAATTCGTCGCGCGAGATGCCCGCCTCGGTCACGCGGCGGCGCAGTTCGCTCAGGCTGACCTGGTTCTGCCGCGCCACCACCTCCTCGGCCTGATCGATGGCCATGGCGTCGACGCGCACGCCCTGCTCCTTGGCCAGCTGCAGCTGTGCACGCTCCGAGATGATCTGGTCCAGCACCTGCCGGTTGATCTGCTCGCGCGGAATGCGCTGCGCCTCGGGCCCCGCTTCGCGCAGGATGCGCTCGACGCGCTTCTGAACCTGGGTGTTGGTGATCGGCTCGGAATTGACCAGCGCGACGATGTATTCGGCGGCCCGCTGGCCCTGAGGCTGGGCCGTGGCGGCCACGGGCGGCGGCAGCGTGGAGGCGGCAGGGCCTTCACGCATGATGTCGGTGATGCCTCGGCGCGGCGCGGCCGCACTGCTGCTGCGTCCACCCTGGGTGGCCGAAGCGCCCTGCCGGGCGGCAGCGCCACCCTGCTGGGCCTGCGCCGCTGGCGTGGCGGCCAGCAGGACCGCGCACGACAGGGCGAAGACGGAAAGCTGGAATTTCATGGCGTTGGCCTCCTGGATCAAGCGCCACGCCCGCAGAGGCGGGCGGGCTGGAGAAAGCCCCCGTCGCCGTATCGGCGGGCGGGGTCCTGCTCACTCATAGTTGGTGAAACGGCTCGGCGCCAGCGTGGGCTCGCGCAACGAGCGATAGCGCGGCACATTGGTTTGAAGCGTGCGCATGGGGCTGGTTCCGAGACTGGTGAAGCCCATGAACTCGATCTGGAACATGATGCGCTTGGTGGCCGTGGCCACACCGGTGCTGACCTTCTCCAGCACCACGCGCCCGATGTAGCAGCAGCCGTCGTACTCCAGGCCCATCACCGCATCGGTCACCACCTTGTCGCGCAGGCTGTAGTTGACGCGGCCCACCGCATACCAGCGACCGCCACCCAGGCCGCCGCCGGCCTTGGGCGTGCCCTTGTCACCCCACAGGTCGTTCAGCGGCCATTGCCAGCCCAGGTCGACGGATTCGTAGCCCGAGTTGTTGACCGAGATGCGGTCGTCCTGGTAACGGTAGGAGGCACTGAGCGTGCGGTACGGCCCGGGCGTGTAGCGCGCGGTGATCACCCGGCGCTCGGACTTGTCGATCTGCGGGTTGTACTGGACCGCGCCCTCGAGGCTCCACTGCGGGTTGATGTTGATCTGCGCGCCGGTCACCACGTCGGACGCCCGGTCGGTGGAGGCCGTGCCGCCGGGCAGCGTCACCAGCTGATCCTCCAGCCGCCGCCGCTGTGCGATGCCGAAGCGGGCCCGCTCGAAGCCGCTGTCCGGATCGATCAGGCGGGAGGTCACGCCCAGCGTGATGGCCTTGGTGGCCGAGATGCGATCGTTGCCGGTGAACTCGTTTTCGGTGAAGAGCGAAGCCAGGCTCAGGTCGCTCTTGGCCGTGTCGTAGACCGGCAGCGCGCTCTGGTTGCGGTAGGGCGTGTTCACGAAGAAGGCACGCGGCTCCAGCGTTTGCGTGTAGGCCTTGCCGAAGAGACTGGTCTCGCGCTCGAAGGTCATGCCCGTGTCGAGGCTGAAGGTCGGCACCGTGCGGTTGGCCGACGTCGCACCGGTGGACAGCGGACCGTCGAAGCTGTAGCTGGTGCCGGACAGCGTCAGCTTGGGTGTGACGTAGTAGCCCGGCCGCACGAAGGGCCGCGACAACTGAACCTGCGAGAACAGCCGGTCGGCGTTGGGCTGGCCCTGCTGGATCGAATTGGCGCTGAAGCGCGTCAGCTCATTGTTGAAGCTGAAGTCGAAACCGTTCCAGTCGTACAGCGCGTAGTTGGCCGTGAGCTGGGGCAGGCGGTCGTAGGCCGGCGTGATCGGCGCCGCGGTGTAGGCGAGCGTCTGCCACTTCTGGGCGAACAATCGACCACTCCAGTCGCCCTTGCTCCAGTTGACCGACCCGTCGGCCGAGAGCTGGCGCGAGGTCAGCGAGGGCGTGCGGGTGAAGTCGCGCCAGTAGTCGTCGTCGCTGACACGGTCCACCGACACATTGGCCCCGAGCGTGTCCATGCCCAGGGTGCCGGCATTGAAATTCTGCCGGTGGCGCAGCCACAGGCCCCAGCGGTCGCGGTTGCGCAGCTGGTCGCCGGGCATCAGGTCGAAGCGCGCCTCGCCGCTGTAATCCTTCTCGAGGTACCGGAATTCGTTGGCGACGTTGATGCCGCGCTTGCTCATCACCGTGGGCGTGAAGGTGGCGTCGCGGTTGGGGGCGATGTTCCAGTAGTAGGGCAGCGTCAGCTCGAGGCCGTTGACGCTGTCCATGCCCACCACCGGCGGCAGGATGCCGCTCTTGCGCTGGTCGTCGAGCGGGAAGCTCACACTGGGCAGGGCCGGAGAGCTCATGCCCATGAAGTGCAGCTGCACGTTCTCGGCGACGCCCACGCCCGCAGCGCTGTCGGTGCGCAGGTTCTCGGCACTCAGGAACCAGGCCGGTTTCCAGCCTGGCTGGTCGTCCTCGCGGCGGCAGGTGGTGTAGGTGGCACGGCGGGCGATGGTCCGGTCGGAATCGACGAAATCGACGCGGTCCGCGGTGCCATGGGCACCGTTGGTCAGCAGCTGGTAACGCACGCTGTCGAAGAAGCCCTCGAAGGTCTCCAGCTTGAGCTGCAGGCGTGGCCCCTCGTAGATGTTGCCCGCCTGGTTGATGCGCACATCGCCTTCGGCAGTGGCCAGGTCCTGGGGCTGGTCGTAGTTGAGGCGGTCGGCACGGATGACCGTGTCACCGCGGCGCAGCGAGGCATTGCCTTCGACCGCGGTCTCGAGGTCGGGACGACCGGAGATGCGGTCGCCCTGCACGATGCTCGGGCGCAGTCCGCGCTCGGTCGGGGGGATGTTCTCGGTCAGCTGCGGGGTGCGGCGCAGCACCAGCGGCGGCTCGTCGGGCAGGGCCGAGGCGGACTGCGCCCAGGCACCCTGGACGCCCGCGAGCGCCAGCGTCAGCAGCGCGAGGGGCAGCGGCGGCAGGCGTCGGTGCCCGGGGGCGCGGCTCTGATCTGGCATGGATGCGTGTGGCAAGCGTCTCGGCGCGGGAGGCGGCCGGTCCGACGGCCGGCTCGCGCCCATTTGGGAGAGGGCGGATTTGTAGAATGTCGATTATCCATGACCGCTTCAGCGCCCCCTTCCGGCCCGGCTTCCATCGCCTGGGCCGACGCATCCAGGGGCCGGGTGTTCGAGGCCTGGCTGAACCGCATTGCGCCAGCCCACGCCCTGCAACCCGCGACCCTGCGCCCCGCCTCCGCCGACGCCAGCTTCCGCCGCTATTTCCGCATCGACGGCGCGACGCCCGGCCTCTCCCGCATCGTGATGGATGCCCCCCCCGCCCAGGAGGATGCCCGTCCCTTCGTGCAGGTCGCCGCGCTGATGCGAGAGGCCGGCCTGCGTGTGCCGCAGATCCTCGACTGGGACGAGGCGAACGGTTTCCTCCTGCTGGACGACCTCGGCACGCACACCCTGCTCGACGTGATCGACCGCGAAGACCCGCTGGCCAACCTGCCGCGCTATCAGCAGGCGGTCGACGCGCTGGTGCGCTGGCAACTGGCCTCCCGTCCCGGCGTGCTGCCGGCATACGACGACGCCCTGCTGCGCCGTGAACTCGCCCTTTTTCCCGACTGGTATCTGGGCCGTCACCGAGGCGTGACGCTCGACGACGCGCAGGCGGCCACGCTGCAGCAGGCCTATGACCTGATCGTGCGCACCAACCTGGGCTCGCCTGCGGTCTACGTGCACCGGGACTTCATGCCGCGCAACCTGATGGTCTGCGACGACCCCGACGTGCTGGGCGTGCTCGATTTCCAGGACGCGGTGTACGGGCCCATCACCTACGACATCGCCAGCCTGATGCGCGACGCGTTCCTGAGCTGGGACGAGGACTTCGTGATCGACGTGACGGTGCGCTACTGGCAGGCCGCGCGCAAGGCCGGACTGCCGGTGGCCGATGATTTCGGCGAGTTCTACCGCGCGGTGGAATGGATGGGTCTGCAGCGCCACCTCAAGGTGGCGGGCATCTTCGCCCGCCTCACCCTGCGCGATGGCAAGCCGAAGTATCTGGCCGACGCGACGCGCTTCCTCGGCTACATCCGTGCCACTGCCAGCCGCTATCGCGAGCTGACACCGCTGCTGCGTCTGATCGACCGGATCGAGGGCACGGAAGCGCCCACGGGCTTCATGTACGGACGGCCCTGAGCGCTGACGGAAACCTGCTCGGCCTGCCTGAGAGAGAAAGAAGGTTCGGCGCCCGGCGGCCATGAAGAGGCTGCCGGCGCGTTTCGCTCAGGCGGGTCCAGGCTCGTGCACCGAGCGGTCCGCATGGATCAGATCGAGCGAATAGCGCTGGCCTGCGAGATAGTCTTCCACGCACTGCAGCAACAGCGGGCTGCGATGGCGGTCCACGCTGGCGCGCAGCTCGTCGGGCGTCATCCACAGCGTGCGCACGATGCCCTCGTCCAGTGCACGGGTCGGATCGAAGGCACCCACCTCACCAGCAAAGGCGAAGCGCAGGTAGGTGATGTCGGTGTCGCCTTCGTCGCCAGGCGCGTGGCGCTCGAACCGGGCCATGTAGATGCCCACGACGGCCGTGGGCGTGAAGGCATGGGCGGTTTCTTCCAGCGCTTCGCGGGCACAGCCTTCGGCGGGCGTCTCGCCGGCTTCGAGGTGGCCGGCCGGCGTGTTCAGGCGCAGTCCGCGGTCGGTGTGCTCCTCCACGAGGAGGAAGCGGCCATCCTTCTCGATGACCGCGGCCACGGTCACATTGGGTCTCCAGCGCATGAAGCGATCTCCGGACAGGTCGCACGTCGGCGGAAGCAAGGCCTTGCGGCCGATGACGCTTCGCACGCCGGCAGGGCGGGCACCACGCATGCAAAGTGCGCGGCGGAAAAAGTCGCGCACTTTAGCGCGGCTCGCATGGATGCGCTGCCCGGCCGACCGAGGCCCGCTTGCCGGCTCCGTCATGCCCTCGGGCGATCACCCGGCCAGGATCACTCCGGCATGCGCAGCGGCGACGACAACTCGGACGGATCCACGGGCTCGAGACGGTAGCCCATGCCGTAGATCGCCGTCAGCATGAAGCCGTGCTCGGGACGCAGGGCCAGCTTGCTGCGGACACGGGAGACGTGGGTGTCCAGCGACCGGGAGCCATCTTCGCGGGCACTGCCCCAGATGGTGGCCCGCAGATAGTCCCGGCTCAGAAGCCGACCCTGGTTCTGGAACAGCAACAGGGCCAGCGCGTATTCGCGGTTCTTGAGTTCGACAGGCTGGCCATCGATCAGCAGTTGACGCGCTGCGGGCAGGAACCGGTAACGGCCATATTCCTGCGGCTGATCGCCTCCGATCGAGAAGCGCGCCCGGCGCATCAGGGCCTCGGCACGCGCGCGGAGTTCGGCGACACGCAGGGGCTTGCTGAGGAAGCCGTCGGCGCCCGCACCGAGCGCCTCGACGAGGTCGGCCTCGTCGCAGCGGTGCGTCAGCACGATGACGGGCACGGAGGCGCCGAAGCTCTCCCGCACCAGCCGCAGCAGGCTGTCGACGTCGACATGGGGCAAGTCCCAGTCGAGGAGCAGCAGATCGAACTGCTTGGCGCGCAATCCGGGCTGCAGGTCGGCGCTGCGGTCGAAGCAATGGCACTCGTGTCCTGCCTCGGCAAGCGCTGCGCTGATCAGCGCCTGTTGATCCAGTTCGTCGTCCAGCACCGCGATGCGCATTCGGTTCCCCCCTTCGCCCTGTAACGGCAGATCATCCATCGTGTCTTCTCCCGGGCGGCGGGGCATGCTAGTCATCGAAAGCTCGGCAAACCAAGGAAGTTCCGCACGGAAATCGTCACTTGCCATTGGCGCCGCGGGTTCCCCCGCGCACACAGCTGTCGTCCAGGTGCGCCGGATCACGGCCCGTTGCTGTAAGCTTTGGTGAAGTTGGGGCGGTGCTGCCGCTGTGGTGACGAGGAGATTCCAAGATGTTGATCGGAGTGCCCGCCGAGTGCGTGGCCGGTGAATCGCGCGTGGCCGTCACGCCCGAGACCGCCAAGAAGCTGGTGGCCCAAGGCCATCAGGTGCTCATCCAGTCGGGGGCCGGCCTTGCGGCCAGCGTGCCCGATGCGGCCTATGAGGCAGCGGGCGCCCGCATCGGCGATGCCGCCGGCGCCTTCGGTGCCGAGCTGGTCCTGAAGGTGCGCGCCCCCACCGAGCCCGAATGCGCGGCCATGAAGCCGGGCACGACGCTGGTCGGCATGCTCAATCCCCATGATGCGGATGGCCTGCACAGACTGGCGTCCGCGGGGCTCACCGCCTTTGCCCTGGAGGCCGCCCCGCGCACCACACGGGCGCAGAGCATGGACGTGCTCTCCAGCCAGGCCAACATCGCCGGCTACAAGGCCGTGATGATGGCGGCCAACGCCTACCAACGCTTCTTCCCCATGCTGATGACGGCCGCCGGCACCGTGAAGGCGGCAAGAGTGGTCGTGCTGGGCGTGGGCGTCGCCGGGCTGCAGGCCATCGCCACGGCCAAGCGCCTGGGCGCGGTGATCGAGGCCAGCGACGTGCGCCCCAGCGTCAAGGAGCAGGTCGAATCGCTGGGCGCCAAGTTCATCGAGGTGCCCTACGAGACGCAGGAAGAGCGCGAAGCCGCCGAAGGCGTGGGCGGCTATGCGCGGCCGATGCCCGCGAGCTGGCTCACCCGCCAGCAGGCCGAGGTGGCCAAGCGGGTGGCGCAGGCCGACGTGGTCATCTCCACCGCGTTGATTCCCGGCAGGCCCGCACCCACGCTGATCACCGAGGCCATGGTGCAGGCCATGAAGCCCGGCGCCGTCATCGTCGACCTCGCCGCCGGGCGCGGCCCCGATGCGAACGGCGGCAGGACCGGCGGCAACTGCCCGTTGACCGAGGCTGACCGCACGGTGGTGCGCCATGGCGTGACGCTCATCGGCGAGACCAACCTGCCCGCCCTGGTGGCCGCCGATGCGTCGGCGCTCTATGCCCGCAACGTGCTGGACTTCCTCAAGCTGATCTTGCCGAAGGAGGGCGGTCTCAGGATCGACCTCGAAGACGACATCGTCGCCGCCTGCCGCGTCGCGCAGGACGGCCAAGTCACCCGCAAGGCTTGAGAAGAAGGAACGCGCACCATGGACATCGTCAATCCAACCCTCATCAACCTCACCATCTTCGTGCTGGCCATCTATGTCGGGTACCACGTGGTGTGGACCGTCACGCCCGCGCTGCACACGCCCCTGATGGCCGTGACCAACGCCATCTCGGCCATCGTCATCGTCGGCGCCATGCTGGCGGCGGCGCTCACCACCACGCCGCTGGGCAAGGTGATGGGCGTGGCGGCCGTGGCGCTGGCCGCGGTCAACGTCTTCGGCGGCTTCCTGGTCACGCGCCGGATGCTGGAGATGTTCAAGAAGAAGGAGCGCAAGGCCCCTTCCACCTCCGCCAACGCCGAGGGGAAGTGACACCATGTCGATGAACCTCGTCACGCTGCTCTACCTGGTGGCCAGCGTCTGCTTCATCCAGGCGCTCAAGGGCCTGTCGCACCCGACCACCTCGATCCGCGGCAACGTCTTCGGCATGGTCGGCATGGCCATCGCCGTGCTGACCACGGCGGCGCTGATCGTGCGCCTGGCCGGCTCGCCGCTGGGGCTCGGCTGGGTGCTGGTTGGCCTGGTGATCGGCGGCGGCGCCGGCGCCTTCATGGCCCAGCGGGTCGAGATGACCAAGATGCCCGAGCTGGTCGCCTTCATGCACAGCATGATCGGCCTGGCGGCGGTGTTCATCGCGGTGGCGGCGGTCGTGGAGCCCTGGGCCTTCGGCATCGTGCCCCCGCCGGTTTCCGCCCGGGCGACCTACACCACCGCCGCGGGCACCGTGTTCGTCGACGGCTTCGCGCGCGCACCGATTCCCTTCGGCAACCGGCTGGAGCTGTTCCTGGGCGCGGCCATCGGCGCCATCACTTTCAGCGGCTCGGTGATCGCCTTCGGCAAGCTGTCGGGCAAGTACAAGTTCCGCCTGTTCCAGGGGGCGCCGGTGCAGTTCAAGGGCCAGCATGCGCTCAACCTGGTGCTGGGCCTGGCGACCATCGGCCTCGGCCTGGTGTACATGGCCACCGAGAGCTGGAGTGCCTTCCTGCTGATGCTGGCGCTGGCCTTCGTGATGGGCGTGCTGATCATCATCCCCATCGGCGGCGCCGACATGCCGGTGGTGGTGTCCATGCTCAACAGCTATTCGGGCTGGGCGGCGGCGGGCATCGGCTTCTCGCTCAACAACAGCATGCTCATCATCGCGGGCTCGCTGGTCGGCAGTTCGGGCGCCATCCTGAGCTACATCATGTGCAAGGCGATGAACCGTTCCTTCTTCAGCGTGATCCTGGGCGGTTTCGGCGGCGAGGCCGCGACGGCCACGGCCGGCAGCGCGGTGCAGCGCCCCGTCAAGAGCGGCAGCGCGGACGATGCCGCCTTCGTGCTGGGCAATGCCGAGACGGTGATCATCGTGCCGGGCTACGGCCTGGCCGTGGCGCGCGCCCAGCATGCCGTCAAGGAGCTCGCGCAGAAGCTGACCGACAAGGGCATCACCGTCAAGTACGCCATCCATCCGGTGGCCGGCCGCATGCCCGGCCACATGAACGTGCTGCTGGCCGAGGCCGAGGTGCCGTACGACCAGGTCTTCGAGATGGAGGACATCAACAGCGAGTTCGGCCAGGCCGACGTGGCGATCATCCTGGGCGCCAACGACGTGGTGAACCCGGCCGCGCATACCAAGGGCAGTCCGATCTACGGCATGCCGATCCTGGAGGCCTACAAGGCCAAGACCGTGATCGTGAACAAGCGCTCGATGGCGGCGGGCTACGCGGGCCTGGACAACGAGCTCTTCTACATGGACAAGACCATGATGGTCTTCGGCGACGCCAAGAAGGTGGTCGAGGACATGATGAAGGCGGTCGAATAAGGCCGCCTTCGCCCCGCGCCGCGGCCCGCGCGCCGCCGGCGCTTTGCTACGATTTCAAGAGCCCCGGCCGCCGCCGCAGCAGCGGCCGCTTTTCATTCCGGACCTGGAGACATCGCACATGACCGACCGCCCCTGGCTGAGCAGCTACCCGCCGGGCGTGCCCGCCGACATCGACCCCGCGCAGTACGCCTCGCTGGTGGCGCTGATGGACGAGAGCTTCAGCCGCTACGCAGACCGCCCGGCCTACAGCTTCATGGGCAAGCTGGTGAGCTACGGCGACGTGGACCGTGGCAGCCAGTCCTTCGCCGGCTACCTGCAGGGACTGGGGCTGACCAAGGGCGACCGCGTCGCGGTGATGATGCCCAACTGCCCGCAGTACCCCATCGCCGTGGCGGCCATCCTGCGCGCGGGCCTGATCCTGGTGAACGTGAATCCGCTGTACACGGCGCGCGAACTGGAGCACCAGCTCAAGGACAGTGGCGCCAAGGCCATCGTGATCATGGAGAACTTCGCGAATACGCTGCAAAAGTGCATCGCGAATTCGATGGTCAAGCATGTGGTGCTGGCCTCCATGGGCGATCGGCTGGGCCTGCTCAAGGGCGCCATCGTCAACTACGTGGTGCGCAACGTGAAGAAGCTGGTGCCGGCCTTCAGCCTGCCGGGCGCCGTGCGCTTCAACGACGCGCTGTCGCAGGGTCGCCGCCGCGGCCTGCAGGCGCCGGCCATCGGCGGCGACGACGTGGCGGTGCTGCAGTACACCGGCGGCACCACCGGCGTGAGCAAGGGCGCGGTGCTCCTGCACCGCAACGTGATCGCCAACGTGCTGCAGTCCGAGGCCTGGAACAGCCCGGTGATGCAGCGCGTGCCGCAGGGCGAGCAGCCCACCACCGTGTGCGCGCTGCCGCTTTATCACATCTTCGCCTTCACCGTCGGCATGATGCTGTCGATGCGCACGGGCGGCCTGCTGATCCTCATCCCCAATCCGCGCGACCTGGCAGCCACGCTCAAGGATCTCTCCAAGCACCGCATCCACAGCTTCCCGGCAGTCAACACGCTCTTCAACGGCCTGGCCAACCATCCGGACTTCAACACCGTCGACTGGAGCCATCTCAAGATCTCGGTGGGTGGCGGCATGGCAGTGCAAAGTGCCGTCGCCAAGCTGTGGCTGGACAAGACCGGCTGCCCGATCTGCGAGGGCTACGGCCTGTCCGAGACCTCGCCCTCGGCCACCTGCAACCCGACCACCAGCCAGGAATACAGCGGCACCATCGGCGTGCCGCTGCCCAGCACCGACATCACGCTGCTGGACGACGCCGGCCAGCCGGTGCCGCTGGGCCAGGTGGGCGAGATCGCGCTGCGCGGCCCGCAGGTGATGGCCGGCTACTGGCAGCGCCCGGACGAGACGGCCAAGGTCATGACCGCGGACGGCTGGTTCAAGACCGGCGACCTGGGCGTGATGGACGAGCGCGGCTACACCAAGATCGTGGACCGCAAGAAGGACATGGTGCTGGTCAGCGGCTTCAACGTGTACCCCAACGAGGTCGAGGACGTGGTGGCCACGCTGCCCGGCGTGCTCGAGTGCGCGGTGGTCGGCGTGCCCGACGACAAGACCGGCGAGGCCGTCAAGCTGGTGATCGTCAAGAAGGATCCGGCGCTCACCGAGGAGCAGGTGCGCAGCTTCTGCCACGACAACCTGACCGGCTACAAGCGACCCAAGATCATCGAGTTCCGCACCGACCTGCCCAAGACGCCCGTGGGCAAGATCCTGCGGCGCGAACTGCGCGACGCGCGCAAGTAGGCCGACACCCTGAAAAGGGCGGCGCGGCGCCGGACTGGCGCCGGTGCTGCCCGGCCGCCCGTCGGCCGGTGCTGCGAGCAGGCTCGCTGCCAAACGGGTACAAGGGCGGCGGTACGTGCAAGACCATTTCCTCCACGGAGATCCCCATGCTGGACAAAGTGCATTCCGCCGCCTCGACCCCCTCTGCTGGCCGCTTCGGCAGCGGCCAGGCCGTGCGCCGACTGGAAGATGAAGCCCTGCTCGCAGGCCGCGGCCGTTACACCGACGACATCCGCCTGCAGGACTGCGCCGCGCTGGCCTTCCAGCGCTCGCCGCATCCGCACGCGCGCATCCGCAGCATCGATGCCGACGCTGCGCGTGCACTGCCCGGTGTGCTGGCCGTCTACACCGGCGCGGACCTGGTCGCCCAGGGCGTCCAGCCCATCCCCGGCGTGGCCGGCTTCGTGCGCGCCGACGGCTCGCCCGGCGTGACCGCGGCGCGGCTGCCGCTGGCGCACGAGGTGGTGCGCTTCGTCGGAGAGGCGGTGGTGGCCGTGGTCGCCACTTCGCTCCAGGCCGCCAAGGACGCGGCCGAGGCCGTGTGGGTCGACTACGAAGACCTGCCGGCCATTCCCACCCTCGACGCGGCGCTGGCCGAGGGCGCGCCGGCCCTGTGTGAGGCGGCCCCCGACAACATCAGCGCCGAGATGCGCCACGGCGATGCCGAGGCCACGGCCCGCGCCTTCGCCCAGGCCGCGCACGTCGTCGAACTCACCGTCGACAACCAGCGCGTCGCCGCCGTCACGCTGGAGCCGCGCGCCGTGCTGGCCGAGATGGACGCCCAGGACGGCCGGCTCAGCCTGCAGATGAGCACCCAGATGCCCACCGGCGTGCGCGGCACGCTGGCGACGGTGCTCGGCCTGCCGGCCGAGCAGATCCGCGTGCGCGTCAGCGACGTGGGCGGCGGCTTCGGCATGAAGACCGGCCTCTACCCCGAGGACGCCGTGGTGGCCTTCGCCGCCAAGGCCCTGGGCCGCAGCGTCAAGTGGACCGGCGAGCGCTCCGAGGAATTCCTCACCACCACCCACGGCCGCGACGTGCGCGCCCGCGCCGCCATGGCGCTGGACGCCAATGGCCGCGTGCTGGGCCTGCGCGTGCACAGCGATGCCAACGTGGGCGCCTACCCGACGGGCACCGGCGTGGCCATCCAGCTGCTGATCGGCCCCTGGGTGCAGACGAGCGTCTACGACATCCCGGTCATCGACTTCCACTTCCGCGCGGTGATGACCAACCAGTCGCCCACGGGTGCCTACCGCGGTGCCGGCCGCCCGGAGGCCATCTTCCTGATCGAGCGGCTGATGGATGAGGCCGCGCGGCAGACGGGCATCGACCGCGTGGCCCTGCGCCGGCGCAACTTCATCCGCCCGGAGCAGATGCCCTACACCAACCCGATGCGGCAGACCTACGACACCGGCGCCTTCGAGCACATGATGGACCGGGGCCTGGCCTTCGCCGACTGGGACGGCTTCGACGCCCGCGCCGCAGAATCGGCCGCGCGCGGCCTGTGGCGCGGGCTGGGGATTGCCACCTTCCTCGAATGGACGGGCGGCAACGTCTTCGAGGAACGCGTGACGGTCGACGTGCAGGCCGACGGCGTGATCGAGGTCTATTCGGCCGTCAACGCCATGGGCCAGGGCATCGCGACCACGCTGGCGCAACTGGTGGTGGACGCCTTCGGTGTCCCCATCGAGCAGGTGCGCGTGGTGCTGGGCGACACCGACCGCGGCAATGGCTTCGGCAGCGCCGGTTCGCGCTCGCTGTTCACCGGCGGTTCGGCCATGCGCACCGGCGCCGACCGCACGCTGTCGCGCGGTCGCGAGCTGGCGGCCGAGGCGCTGGAGGCCGCGGCCGCCGACATCGACTACGGCCAGGGCCGCTTCACCGTGCGCGGCACCGACCTGGGCATCGGCCTGTTCGAACTGGCCGGGCGGCAGGCGGAGGGCCGGATCTTCGTGGACTCCACCAGCAAGGTGGACGGTCCCACCTGGCCGAACGGCTGCCATGTCTGCGAGGTCGAAGTCGATCCGCAGACCGGCGACGTGGAAGTGGTCGCCTATGCCTCGGTCAACGACGTCGGCCGCGTGGTCAACCCGATGATCGTGCGCGGCCAGCTCGACGGCGGCGCGGTGCAGGGCATCGGCCAGGCGCTGCTGGAGCAGGTGGTCTACGACGGGGCCACCGGCCAGCTGGTGACGGGCAGCCTGATGGACTACGCCCTGCCGGTGGCGGGCACGGCGCCGCACTTCCGCACCGAGATGGACGAATCGGTGCCCTGCAAGAACAACCCGCTTGGCGTGAAGGGGGTGGGCGAGCTGGGCACCATCGGCGCTACGCCGGCGGTGGTCAATGCGGTGGCCGACGCCCTGGCGCGCAACGGACGTGGCTCGCTGGCAGCACGGCTGCAGATGCCGCTGACGCCGGTGCGGGTCTGGTCGCTGCTGCAGCAGGCGGACTGAGCCCGGTGAGAAAATCGCGTCCATGAACGCGATCTCCACCCTCGAACTGATGAACACGCTGGGCGCCCAGGCGCGCGCGGCGTCGGCGCAGATGGCCAAAGCCAGCGCCGCAGCCAAGGCGCACGCGCTGCGCAGCCTGGCCGAACGGCTGCGGGCGAGCGTGGAGCCATTGGCCGAGCACAACGCCCGCGACCTGGAGCGCGCCCGCGCCGCCGGTCTGGCCGAGCCGATGGTGGACCGCCTCAAGCTCACGCCCAAGGTCATCGCCACCTGCGCCGAAGGCTGCGAGCAGCTGGCGGCCATGCCCGACGCGATCGGCGAGATCATCGGCATGAAGCAGCAGCCCAGCGGCATCCGCGTGGGCCAGATGCGGGTGCCCATCGGGGTGTTCGGCATGATCTACGAGAGCCGGCCCAACGTGACCATCGAGGCCGCCAGCCTGGCCATCAAGAGCGGCAATGCCGCCATCCTGCGCGGCGGCTCCGAGGCCATCGATTCCAACAAGGCGCTCGCCGCCCTGGTGCGCGCCGCCCTGCTGGACGCCGGCCTGCCCGAGGACGCCGTGCAGCTGGTGCCCACCACCGACCGCGAGGCCGTCGGCCGCCTGGTGGCCATGCCCGAGTACGTGGACGTGATCATTCCCCGCGGCGGCAAGGGCCTGATCGAGCGCATCAGCCGCGAGGCGAAGGTGCCGGTCATCAAGCACCTGGATGGCAACTGCCACACCTTCGTCGATGCCAGCGCCGATCTCGACATGGCCGTCACCCTGGTCGACAACGCCAAGACGCAGAAGTACAGCCCCTGCAACGCCACCGAAGGCCTGCTGGTCGCCCGCGCCATCGCACCGGCCTTCCTGCCGCGCATCGGCGCCGTGTTCGCCGCCAAGGGCGTGGAGATGCGCTGCGACGCCGAGGCGGCTGCCCTGCTGGCCGGCCAACCCCGCGTGGTGGCCGCCACCGAACAGGACTGGTCCGAGGAATACCTGGCACCGATCATCAGCATCAAGCTGGTGGACGGCGTCGACGAAGCCATCGACCACATCAACCGCTATTCCAGCCACCACACCGACGCCATCGTCACCAACGACCACAGCCATGCGCAGCGTTTCCTGCGCGAAGTCGATTCGGCGAGCGTGATGGTGAATGCGAGCACACGCTTCGCGGATGGTTTCGAGTACGGACTGGGCGCCGAAATCGGCATCAGCACCGACAAGTTCCATGCCCGCGGCCCGGTCGGCATCGAGGGACTGACCTCGCTCAAGTACATCGTTCTGGGCCAGGGCGAGATCCGCCAGTAGCCTGGCTGCGTACCAGAAAGCGGCCGCCGCGCTGTCATGGGGCGGCCAGGCCGGCTGCCTACAATCGCCGGTCCGCCTCTGGCCGCAAACCCGCATAACAAGGCAGCCGCATGGTTCCGCATCTCGTCACCGCCCTGACCGGCCCGATCAACGAACTCGAGCAGCGCATCCTCGACAGCATGCCCGCCATCGAGCGCTGGTTCCGGCTCGAGTGGATGGAGCACACCCCGCCGTTCTACACCGCGGTCGACGTGCGCAACGCCGGCTTCAAGCTGGCGCCGGTGGACGCCAATTTCTTCCCTGGGGGCTGGAACTACCTGACCACCGAGATGCTGCCGCTGGCGGTGCAGGCCGCCCAGGCCGCGATCGAGAAGATCTGCCCCGAAGCGCGCAACCTGCTGGTCATCCCGGAGAACCGCGGCCGCAACACCTCGTACATGGCCAACGTGGCCCAGCTGGTGCGCATCTTCCAGATGGCCGGGCTGAACGTGCGCGTCGGCTCCATCGATCCGGCCATCAAGTCGCCCAAGAAGGTGGAATTGCCCGACGGCAGCACCGTCTGCCTGGAGCCGGTGGTGCGCAGCAAGCGCCGCCTCGGCCTGAAGAACTTCGACCCCTGCACCATCCTGCTCAACACCGACCTGGCCGCCGGCACGCCCGGCATCCTGGAAGACCTGCACGAGCAGTACCTGCTGCCGCCGCTGCATGCCGGTTGGTCGGTGCGCCGCAAGAGCAACCACTTCCACAGCTACGAGGAAGTCTCCAAGCGCTTCGGCAAGCTGCTGGGCATCGACCCTTGGCTGATCCAGTCGATCTACGGCCGCGCGGAGGGCGTGGACCTGGCCCGCGGCAGGGGGGTCGAGGGCCTGACGGCGGCGGTCGACCAGGTGCTGACCAAGGTGCGCCGCAAGTACAAGGAATACGGCATCAACGAGAAGCCCTTCGTCATCGTCAAAAGCGAGAACGGCGCCAGCACGCTGCCGATCTCGACCATCCGCGACGTCAAGGAACTCGAAGCGCTGACCAAGAAGCCCCGCCAGAAGGCCATGGCCGGCGCCACCACCGACGACGCGGGCCCGACCGACGTGGTCGTGCAGGAAGGCGTGCTCACACGCGAGCGGGTGCACGACGGCATGGCCGAGCCGGTGGTCTACATGATGGACCGCTACGTGGTGGGCGGCTTCTACCGCGTCCACCCCGACCGCGGCCCGGACGAGAGCCTGGCCCTGCCGGGCGCGAGCTTCGTGCCGCTGGCCTTCTCGCAGAGCGGCCACCTGCCCCAGCCGGGCGCCAAGCCGGGCGCCAGCGCGCCCAACCGCTTCTACATGTACGGCGTGATCGGCCGCCTGGCCATGGTGGCCGCCTCCTACGAACTCGAGGCCACCAACCCCGAGGCCGAGGTCTACGAGTGAGCTGACGCCGCCTGGCCGCAGCCCGCGCGGGCTTGCGGCGGCACGGCCGGCGCGCACAATCCACACTTCCACAGCAACGGAAAACCGAGGGCGGAGCTTGGCTCCCCGGCGCCGAAGAGCCGCCGGTGGGGCGAGGTGCGGCCCACCCGTTTCCTCGCCACTTCGTGTCTGCCTCCAAGTCCTCCATGCCGGCCCTCGTGCTCGGCGCCATCGGCATCGTCTATGGCGACATCGGCACCAGCGTGCTGTACGCCATCAAGGAAATCTTCGGCCACGGCCACGTGCCATTCACCATCGAGAACGTGTACGGCATGCTCTCGATGATCTTCTGGACGATGACGATCATCGTTTCGCTGAAGTACGTGGTGCTGGTGCTGCGGGCCGACAACGAGGGCGAAGGCGGCCTGGTGGCCATGCTGGCCCTGGCCTCGCGGGCGGTGGCCGACAAGCCGCGCCTGCGCAACGGCATGCTGGCGCTGGGCATCTTCGGCACCGCCCTGTTCTACGGCGACGGCGTGATCACGCCGGCCATCTCCGTGCTGTCGGCGGTCGAGGGCCTGGAGGTGGTGTCGCCCCACTTCACCGGCTATGTCATCCCGATCACGCTGGTGGTGCTGTTCTGCCTGTTCGTGGTGCAAAAGCGCGGCACCGCCGGCATCGGCCGTTTCTTCGGCCCCATCACCCTCACATGGTTCGGCGTGCTGGCGCTGCTGGGCGTGGCGCAGATCCTGACGCACCCTGAGATCCTCAAGGCCGTGAGCCCGCACTACATGCTGCGATTCATCTGGGACAACCCCGGCACCAGCTTCATCATCCTGGGCGCCACGGTGCTGTGCGTGACCGGCGCCGAGGCGCTGTACGCCGACATGGGCCACTTCGGCAAGGGGCCGATCCGCATCGCTTGGTTCTCGGTCGTGATGCCGGCCCTGGTACTGAACTACTTCGGCCAGGGCGCATTGCTGCTGGGCAACCCGGCGGCCGTGAAGAACCCCTTCTTCCTGATGGCGCCCGACTGGGCCGTGGTGCCCGTCGTGCTGCTGGCGACGGCTGCCACGGTGATCGCCTCGCAGGCCATGCTCACCGGCGCCTTCAGCGTCACGCGGCAGGTGATCCAGCTGGGCTACCTGCCGCGGCTGCGGATCGAGCACACGAGCGCGCGCTCCGCGGGACAGATCTACATCCCCTTCATCAACTGGTCGCTGTTCGTGGCCATCGTGCTGGCGGTGGTGATGTTCCGCAGCTCCAGCAACCTGGCGGCGGCCTACGGCATCGCCGTGACCACCGACATGCTGATCACGACGATGCTCACCTTCTTCGTGATCCGCTATGCCTGGAAGCTGCCGCTGCTGCTGTGCATCGGCGCGACGGCCATCTTCTTCGTCATCGACTTCGCTTTCTTCGCCTCCAACCTGCTCAAGCTGCCGCAAGGCGGCTGGTTCACGGTCATGATCGGCATCGGCGTGTTCACGCTGATGATCACCTGGAAGCGCGGACGCAGCCTCATGGCCGATGCCCAGCGCGCCGATGCCATCGACCTGCGCAGCTTCCTTGAGGCGGTGTTCGTCAGCCCGCCGGCGCGGGTGGAGGGCACGGCGGTGTTCCTGACGTCCGAGGCGGGCGTGGTGCCGACCGCGCTGCTGCACAACCTCAAGCACAACAAGGTGCTGCACGAGCAGAACCTGTTCGTCACGGTGCGCAACCATGAGGTGCCCTGGATCCCGATGGAGCGGCGGGTGGAGATGGAGCCTCTGGGCCATCACTGCTGGCAGATCACCATCCACTACGGCTTCAAGAACGACATCGACCTCCCCCGCGCGCTGGAGCAGGCCAGGCTGCGCGGCTGCCAGCTGGAGCGCATGACCACCAGCTACTTCATCTCGCGCGATACGGTGATCCCGACGCTCGGCAGCGGCATGGCGCCATGGCGCGAAAAGCTCTTCGCGCAGATGCACCACAACGCCAGCGGCGTGGCCGACTTCATGAGCCTGCCCAACAACGCGGTGGTGGAGCTGGGCTCCAAGATCGAGATCTGACGGCACCCGTACGCAGGCGCGCACCTTCTGGATTTCTGGCCACGGGTTACTCCCAATGCACTACCGCGGTGCAAGACCTAAAGTCTCGCCACTCGCAGCAGGCCTCGTCCTGCTGATGCGCGAGGGTCTGAGGAGACAAATCCAGAAAAATCAAAATTCATGAGATTCCAAGGGCCTCCGTTCCAACGCGAAGCCAAACACTTTTCAAAGCGCCGCTCAGTCGGCGCTTTTTTTTTGTGCAGGTTTTTCACCGGTGGCTTTCGACGGATCCGGTCTTCGCTCAGGAAGATCGCCTGTTCAATGCTCTCGAAATAATAGCGTTCAACGCTGCGACAATGCCGCAAGATATGGAATGGGCATGGATGGCACTGGCCTCGCTGACAGCGGGATTCATGGACGCGATCGTCGGCGGCGGCGGACTGGTGCTGGTGCCAGCGCTGTTTGCGGCCTTCCCCGACACGGCCGGCGCGACGCTGCTGGGCACCAACAAGAGCGCCTCGGTCTGGGGCACGGCCGCGTCGGCCGCCCAATATGTGCGCCGCGTGCACCTGCCCTGGCGATCGCTGGCGGTGGCGGCCGCCCTGGCCTTCGGCGGCTCGCTCGCCGGGGCCTGGGTGGTGACCTGGGTGCCGACGGATGCCCTGCGAAAGGCCCTGCCAGTCATTCTCGGGGCGCTGCTGCTCTACACGCTGGCCCGCAAGGACCTGGGCCTCACGCACCGTCCCCGCTTCACCGGCAAGGCCGAACTGGCCGCCACCGGCGCCGTGGGCCTGCTGCTGGGCTTCTACGACGGCTTCTTCGGCCCGGGCACCGGCAGCTTCCTGATCTTCCTGTTCGTGCGCTGGCTGGGGCATGACTTCCTGCATGCGTCTGCCAGCGCCAAGGTCATCAACATCATGACCAACCTGGGCGCACTGCTGCTCTTCGGCCTGAAAGGCCACGTGATCTGGACGCTCGGCCTGGCGATGGCAGTGGCCAACATCGGGGGCAGCCTGATCGGCACCCGTCTGGCCCTGCGTCATGGGGCCGGCTTCGTGCGCGGCGCCTTCATCGTGGTGGTCAGCGCATTGATCTGCAAGACGGCCTACGACGCCTTCCTGCGCTGAGCGCCGGTTGCAGCGCGCTGCCGTTCAGGGCGCCGCGGCGGCGGACGCAGCCGACGATGGCAGTGCCACCTCCGTGGCCGGCAGCGGCTGGCCGATGGGAGCGGCCGCCTTGCCGGCCCGCACCGCCGCCAGATCCTGCTCGTTGGGGTACTGGCCGAGCAGCCAGTAGTCGAACACCCGGCGCACGATGGGCGCGGCGGCAGCGGCGCCGAAGCCGGCGTTCTCCACGATCACGGCCAGCGCGATGCGTGGGTTCTCGGCCGGGGCGAAGGCGGCGAACAGCGAGTGGTCCCGCTGGTGCTCCTCCAGCGCCTTGGCGTTGTACTTGACGTTCTGGCCCAGGCTCACCGCCTGGGCTGTCCCGGTCTTGCCGGCCGAGGTGTAGGGCGCCCCGGCAAAGATGCGTGTGCCCGTGCCGGCCTTGTTCACCGCCACCAGGCCGGCCCGCACGATGTCGACGTTCCTGGCCTTGTAGCCGAGGTTCTCGCCCGGTGGCTGGGGCAGCTCCTGCACCTGGCCGGTCACCGTGTTCTTGATGGCCTTGACCACATGCGGCCGGAACTTGGTGCCGCCATTGGCCAGCGTCGCCTCGGCCAGCGCCAGTTGCAGCATGGTGAAGTTGTTGTAGCCCTGGCCGATGCCCAGCGACACCGTCTCGCCGGAATACCAACGCCGCGCCTCCGGCCGCTTGTTGACGCTGCGCTTCCACTCGGTGCTGGGCAGCACGCCGCGCACCTCGCCGGGCAGGTCGACGCCGGTGATCTGGCCGAAGCCCAGCGGCTTCATGAAGTCGTGGATGGTGTCCACGCCCATGTCCACGGCCAACGAGTAGAAGTAGGTGTTGCTGGAGAACTGGATGGCCCGCACCATGTCCACGCCCCCCAGCCCGCCCTCGTGGCTGCGGAAGGTATGGCCGCCGTAGGTATAGAAGCCCGGGTCGTTCACCACCAGGGTCGGCGAGCGTTTGCCGAGCTCCAGCGCCCCCAGCGCCATGAATGGCTTGTAGGTCGAGCCCGGCGGGTAGGTGCCGCGCAGTGCGCGGTTGAGCAGCGGCTTGTCGATCGACTCGTTGAGCGCGGCCCAGCTCTCGCTGTCGATGCCCTCGACGAAGAGGTTGGGATTGAAGGTCGGCTTGCTGACGAAGGCCAGGATCTCGCCGTTGCGCGGGTCGAGCGCCACCAGCGCGCCCCGGCGGTCGCCGAACATGTCCTCCACCAGCTTCTGCAGCTTGATGTCGAGCGACAACATCACGGTGTTGCCGGGGGTGGCCGGATGGCTGGCCAGCCGGCGCACCGCGCGACCGCCGGCCGAGGTCTCCATCTGCTCGACGCCCGTCTGCCCGTGCAGCACCTTCTCGTAGCTCTGCTCGATGCCCAGCTTGCCGATGTAGTCGGTGCCCTTGTAGTTGGCCTGGTCCTCCTCGGGCCAGTCCTCCATGGCGGCCTTCTCGCGCTGGTTGATGCGGCCGATGTAGCCCAGCACATGGCTGGCCAGGTCGCCCATGGGGTAGTTGCGGAACAGGCGCGCCTTGATCTCCACGCCCGGGAACCGGTAGCGCTGGGCGGCGAAGCGGGCGACCTCCTCGTCGGTGAGGCGGGTGCGGATGGGAATGGAATCGAAGCTGCGGGAGTCCTCGCGCAGGCGCTTGAAGCGACGACGGTCGCGCGGCTGGATCTCGACGATCTGCGCCAGTGCGTCGATGGTCTGCTCCAGGTCGCCCGCCTTCGAGGGCGTGATCTCCAGCGTATAGGCCGAATAGTTGGAGGCCAGGATCACGCCGTTGCGGTCGAGGATCAGCCCACGGTTGGGCACCACCGGCACCACGGCCGTGCGGTTGCTTTCGGCGCGCTCCGCCAGCTCCTCGTGGCGCGTGACCTGCAGGTGGAACAGGCGCAGGCCCAGCAATACGAAAGCCGTCAGCACCACCAGCCCGATCACCAGCACCCGGCGCTTGAAGCGCGCGAGGTCGGCGGCGACGTTGCGGATCTCTGTCATGGCTGTGGCGGGACGGGCGGGCGCACGAAGCTTAGGGCGGCGGCGAGTGCATGCATAGCAAGACCTGCGCTCACAGAGGGCGGTTCTCGTCCTGCTCTGGCGGCCGGCGCTGCGGGATCAGCAGCAGCCAGGTGATCACCGGCCACAGCAGCGACTCGATGGCCGCACCCAGCAGCGTGATCCAGCCCGGGAAGATGCCGCCGCCGACCAGCCGGATGCCCAGTTCGATCAGCCGCGACAGTGCGAACAGCGGCACCAGTTGCAGCGCCTGGGCCGAGAGCCGATACCACAGCAGCCGCCGGTGGATGGTGATGGCAAAGAAGCTCAGCGTGGCATAGGACAGCGCGTGCTGGCCCAGCAGCGAGGACTCGTGCACGTCCATGGCGAGGCCGAAGACGAAGGCGGCGCCGAGCCCGATGCGCGCAGGCTGATGCACGCCCCAGAAGACCAGCACCACCGCCAGCAGATCGGGCATCCAGGGCAGACGCCCCAGCGGCATCATGTTGAGCAGCAGCGCGAGCAACAGGCTGCCCCAGATGAAGACCGGCTTCACGGGCAGCAGCAACTGTTCCTGGCCAGGGCGCATGATCATCGGGCCGCCCCTGTCTGTTCGGTGGACGCAGGGCGCCGGTTGATGGGCTGCGCAGCCGCGCCCGGCGCAGTTGACGGCGCGGGTGCCGCGCCGCGCGTCGTGGACGCCGCCGGCGCGGACGTCTTGGGGCTGGCGGCGCCAGGACGCACGGCCGGCGCCGGCAGGACCGCCGCCGCCGGATCGGCCTTGCGGTTCGAACGCTCGGCCTTGCGGCCATCGGTGGCCGCGCCCGCAGACGCCGGTGCGGGCCGCGAAGTCGGCGGCGCCTCGCCCACAGGGGTGAGCACCATCACATAGCGGGCGGCGCCCACGCGGGCCAGGGGCACGCAATGGATCCGGGCGAAGGCCGAATCGGCGCGCCGGTCGATGCGATCCACCCGCGCCACCGGCAACCCGGCGGGATAGACGCCATCGACGCCGCTGGTGGACAGCAGGTCGCCCTCGCGCACGTCGGCGTTGGCGGCAGTGAAGCGCAGCTCCATGCCGGCGCTGTGCGGGCCGGCGTCGCCGAAGGCCACGCTGCGCGCGCCGGTGCGGGTGTTCTGCACGGGGATGGACAGGTCGCGGTCGATCACCAGCGTCACCTCGCTCGAAAAGGCCATCACCCGTGTCACCTGCCCCAGCACGCCCTGCTCGTCGATCACCGGCGAGCCGGCGGCGATGCCGTGCACCTGCCCCTGGTCGATCACCACCTTGCGCGTGTACGGATCGGCTGCGTCATACAGCACCTCGGCGGCGCGGCCCGGCGTCGGCGCGTTCTGCCGCAACTCCAGCAGGTTGCGCAGCCGCGCGTTCTCCCGCGCGAGGGCATCGGCCTGGCTGGCGCGCTCGGACTGCAGCACCAGTCGGCGCCGCGCCTCGGCCTCGTTGCGCTGGGCGGTGGCCAGGTCCTCGAACTGCCGGTTGGTGGCCGACACCCACTGCACCGGCTTGAGCACCGCCCATTGCAGCGGAAACAGCAGCGTGCCCAGCGCTGTGCGCACCGGTGCCACCACGTCGAAGCGCGCGTCGGCCACCATCAGGAAGACGGCCAGCGCGCTGCAGAAGACGAAGCGCGACAACGCCGACGGCCCCTGGTTGAACAGGGGCGGGGCGGAGCGGTCGAGCGTGCCGAGCGGCATGGGGTCGGACCTGGCGGGAAGAGGCGGCGTCTATATGGCAAAAAGGCCGGCCCGTGGAACGGGGCCGGCCTGCGGACAGCGGCGGCGGCTTACTCGCTGGTGAAGATGCTGCCCAGGCGGTCCATCCGCTCCAGGGCGATGCCGCAGCCGCGCACCACGCAGGTCAGCGGGTCTTCGGCCACCAGCACGGGCAGGCCGGTCTCTTCGGCCAGCAGCCGGTCCAGGTCGCGCAGCAGCGCGCCGCCGCCGGTCAGCATCATGCCGCGCTCGGCAATGTCGGCGCCCAGTTCGGGCGGCGTCTGCTCCAGCGCGTTCTTGACGGCCGAGACGATGTTGTTGAGCGGATCGGTCAGCGCTTCCAGCACCTCGTTGGAGCTGATGGTGAAGCTGCGCGGCACGCCTTCGGAGAGGTTGCGGCCCTTGACCTCCATCTCCTTGACCTCGGAGCCGGGGAAGGCGGAGCCGATGGTCTTCTTGATGACCTCGGCCGTCGGCTCGCCGATCAGCATGCCGTAGTTGCGGCGGATGTAGTTGATGATGGCCTCGTCGAAGCGGTCGCCGCCCACGCGGACGGAGCCTTTGTAGACCATGCCGCCCAGCGAGATCACGCCCACTTCGGTGGTGCCGCCGCCGATGTCGACCACCATGGAGCCCGAGGCCTCGGACACCGGCAGGCCGGCGCCGATGGCCGCCGCCATGGGTTCCTCGATCAGGTAGACCGAGGTGGCGCCAGCGGCCTCGGCCGCGTCCTTGATGGCGCGGCGCTCGACCTGGGTGGAGCCGCAGGGCACGCAGATGATGATGCGCGGGCTGGGCGTGAGCAGCGTGCGCGGGTGCACCATCTTGATGAACTGCTTGATCATCTGCTCGGTGATCACGAAGTCGGCGATCACGCCGTCCTTCATCGGGCGGATGGCCTCGATGTTGCCGGGCACCTTGCCCAGCATGGCCTTGGCTTCGGCGCCCACGGCCTGGATGACCTTCTTGCCGTGCGGACCGCCCTCATGGCGGATGGCGACCACCGACGGCTCGTCCAGCACGATGCCCTTGTTGCGGGCGAAGATCAGGGTGTTGGCGGTGCCGAGGTCGATCGCGAGGTCGGTCGAGAAGTACCGACGGAATGCTCCAAACATGGGCGATGTCCTTGCGAGGGGGCACGGCGGGCGCTTCGGACCGGCGTCGCCCCTGAGGTGAAGAGAGAAAGGGAGAAGTTGGGTGGCTTTGCCGCTCGCCGTGGCGGCCGTGCCGGCACGTTGGCGGCAGTTGCGGCAAAGGCGGGATAATACCCGATTCCCCCTGGCGCTTTCCCTACTTGCAGGCCCTTCTGCACGCAAACGGGGCGCCTGCTCTCTGGGTTTTTCCGATGTCTCTCTCCACCACCGACACCGCGCGCATCGCGTCGCTGGCGCGGCTGGCGCTGGCGCCCGACGAAAGCGAGCGCCTGCGCGGCCAGATCAACGGTTTCTTCGACCTCGTCGAGCGCATGCGCGCCGTGGACACCACCGGCGTCGAGCCGCTGTCCCACCCCGTCTCCGCTATCGAGGACATCGTCCTTCGCCTGCGCGAGGACGCGGCCACCGAGCCCAACCAGCGCGAGGCCAACCAGAAGAGCGCCCCCGCCGTCGAGAACGGCCTGTTCCTCGTGCCGAAGGTGATCGAATGAGCGCGCCCGACCTGCACCGCCGCGGCGTGGCCGACCTGGCCCGCGCCCTGGCCGCCCGCGAAGTCTCGGCCGTGGAGACCGCGCAGCACTTCCTGGGCCGCATGGCCGCCCGCCAGGACCTCGGCGCCTTCGTCGCCGTCGACGCGGACACCACCCTGGCCCAGGCCCGCGCCGCCGACGCCGCCATCGCGGCCGGCAGCGCCGGCCCGCTGGCCGGCGTGCCCATCGCCCACAAGGACATCTTCGTGACCACCGGCTGGCCCAGCACCGCCGGCTCGCGCATGCTGGCCGGCTACCAGTCGCCCTTCGACGCCACCGTGGTGCGCAAGCTGGGCGAGGCCGGCATGGTCACGCTGGGCAAGCTCAGCTGCGACGAATTCGCCATGGGCTCGTCCAACCAGAACGTGGCCGTGCCCGCCGTCGGCGCCGACCAGCCCGTGCCCGTGCGCAACCCCTGGGACACGGCGCGCGTGCCCGGCGGCTCCTCCGGCGGCAGCGCCGTGGCCGTGGCCGCGGGCCTCGCGCCCGCCGCCACCGGCACCGACACCGGCGGCTCGATCCGCCAGCCGGCCAGCTTCTGCGGCATCACCGGCATCAAGCCCACCTACGGCCGCGCCAGCCGCTACGGCATGATCGCCTTCGCCTCCAGCCTGGACCAGGCCGGTCCCATGGCCCGCTCGGCCGAGGACTGCGCCCTGCTGCTGTCGGCCATGTGCGGGCCCGACCCCGACCGCGACTCCACCTCGCTGGACCGCCCCGCCGAGGACTTCTCGCAGGGCCTGGCCGGCTCGCTCGACGGCCTGCGCATCGGCGTGCCGAAGGAGTTCCTGGGCGACGGCGTGGCCCCCGGCGTGCGCGCCGCCATCGACGCCGCGCTGGCCGAGTACGAAAAGCTCGGTGCCAAGCGCGTCGAAGTGAGCCTGCCGCGCACCGAGCTGGCCATTCCCGTGTACTACATCATTGCCGCGGCCGAGGCCAGCTCCAACCTGAGCCGCTTCGACGGCGTGAAGTTCGGCCACCGCGCCAGCCAGTACAAGGACCTGGCCGAGATGTACATGAAGACCCGCGCCGAAGGCTTCGGCGACGAGGTCAAGCGCCGCATCATGATCGGCACCTACGTGCTCTCGCACGGCTACTACGACGCCTACTACCTGCAGGCGCAGAAGGTGCGCCGCATGATCGCGGACGACTTCCAGGCCGCCTTGCGCGACTGCGACGTCATCGCCGGCCCCGCCGCGCCCACCGTGGCCTGGGCCATCGGCGCGCACAGCGACGACCCCGTGGCCGACTACCTGGCCGACGTCTTCACGCTGCCCGGCTCGCTGGCCGGCCTGCCGGGCCTCTCGCTGCCCTGTGGCTTCGACGGCGGCATGCCCGTGGGCCTGCAGCTGATCGGCAACTACTTCGCCGAAGGCCGGCTGCTGAACGCCGCCCACCGCTTCCAGCAGGCCACCGACTGGCACCAACGCACGCCCACCGGCTTCTGAGATGAGCACCGAGACCAACACCTTCGCCGCCGCCCAGGAGGGCCGCCCCACCGGCCCGCTGGTGCAGGGCTATGAAGTCGTCATCGGCTTCGAGACGCATGCCCAGCTCTCCACCCAGAGCAAGATCTTCAGCCGCGCACCCACGGCCTTCGGCGCCGAGCCCAACACGCAGGCCTGCGCCGTGGACCTGGCCCTGCCCGGCACGCTGCCGGTGATGAACCGCGGCGCCGTCGAGCGCGCCATCCGCCTGGGCCTGGCCCTGGGCAGCACCATCGCGCCGCGCAGCATCTTCGCGCGCAAGAACTACTTCTACCCCGACCTGCCCAAGGGCTACCAGATCAGCCAGTACGAGATTCCCGTCGTGCAGGGGGGCTCGGTCAGCTTCTATCTGGACGGCGAACTCAAGACGGTGCGCCTGGTGCGCGCCCACCTCGAGGAAGACGCCGGCAAGTCGCTGCACGAGGACTTCATCGGCCAGTCGGGCATCGACCTGAACCGCGCCGGCACGCCGCTGCTGGAGATCGTGACCGAGCCGGACATCCGCTCCAGCGCCGAGGCCGTGGCCTATGCGCGCGAGCTGCACAAGATCGTCACCTGGATCGGCATCTGCGACGGCAACATGCAGGAAGGCTCCTTCCGCTGCGACGCCAACGTGTCGGTGCGCCGGCCGGGCCAGCCGCTGGGCACGCGCCGCGAGATCAAGAACCTCAACAGCTTCCGCTTCATGCAGCAGGCGATCGACTTCGAGATCCGCTGGCAGATCGAGCAGATCGAGGACGGTCACGCCATCCAGCAGGCCACCGTGCTGTTCGACCCCGACACGGGCGAGACGCGTGCCATGCGCACCAAGGAAGACGCGGCCGACTACCGCTACTTCCCCGACCCGGACCTGCCGCCGCTGGTGATCGGGCGCGACTGGGTCGATGCCGTGAAGGCGCAGATGCCCGAGCTGCCGCGCGCGATGGCCGAGCGCTATGTGCGCGACTTCGGCCTGACCGACTACGACGCGACCCAGCTCACGCAGAGCCCGGCGCACGCGGCCTACTTCGACGCCGCCGTGGCCGCGGGCGCCACGCCCAAGCTGGCCAGCAACTGGCTGTCGGGCGAGATCGCCAAGCGCCTGAACACGCAGGAGACGGCCATCGACGCCGCGCCGGTCAAGCCCGCCCAGCTGGCGCAGCTGATCGGCCGCATCGGCGACGGCACCATCTCCAACAACGCCGCCCGCCAGGTCTTCGACGCACTCTGGAGCGGCGAAGGCGAATCGGTCGACGCCGTCATCGAGGCCAAGGGCCTCAAGCAGATGAACGACACCGGCGCGCTGGAGAAGATCGTCGACGACGTGCTCGCGAAGAACGAGAAGAACATCGCCGAATACCGCGCCGGCAAGGAGAAGGCCTTCAACGCCCTGGTCGGCCAGGTGATGAAGGAGAGCAAGGGCAAGGCCAACCCGGCCCAGGTCAACGCGCTGTTGAAGGCGCGGCTGGGCGGCTGAGGCCCCAGAGCCGGTCCAGGCGCTGGCGCTCCTCGTCGAAGCGGGCGTCGATGCGCCGCTTCTCTTCTTCCTGCTCGCGCAGCAGGCGCTCCTGCAGCGACGTGGCATTGCCGTTGTCGCTGATCTGCGCCTTCAGCGCGGCCGGGGCCGCAGCCGGGTTCTTGCGGTAGAACTCCATGTCCTCGTCCAGCTTGCGGCGGGCCTGGGCCAGTTCGGCCAGGCGCTTGCGGGCGGTGCCGATCTCGGACTCGGCCTGGGCCAGGGCCTCGGCCCGGCGCCGGTCGTGCGTGGCCGCATCGGGATAACGCGCCAGCAGGGCGAGGTCGCGCCGGCGTTCGTCGCGCCGCTGGGCCTCGGCCCGCGCTTCGGCCTGGCGCTGCTGCTCGCGCTCGGCCTGCTGCTGCGGCGACAGCGCCGGCTCGATCCGGCGGCGCAGCGCACCATTGGGCGAAAGCTCCAGCTGCACCCGGTCGGCGCACTCGGCGATGTAGCGGTCGGAGGTCAGGTGCCGACCCCGCGCATCGGTGCAGGTGTAGATGCTGCCCTGGGTCGTGCCGCTGCCCGGCTGCTGCGCCTGGGCGCCGACCGGCGCGCACAGTGCCGCGGCGACGAGGGCCGGCATCGCGCACAGCGATGCCCGGGCACGGAAATTCGGAGCCTGGAGGGTGGCGGCGCAGCGGGCCTCAGGCACCGTAACGCTCGCGGTAGGCCTGCACGCTGGCACGGTGGGCGCGCAGATCGGCGCCGGCGCGCTGGTCGAGGTAGGCCAGCAGATCCTCGAGCGTGGCGATCGCCACCACGGCCATGCCGAGCTGGTTGCGCACGTACTGCACGGCACTGTGGGGCACGTCCTGGCCGTTCTCGGTGGCCATCTCCTGACGGTCCAGCGCGATGGCCACGGCATGCGGCGTCGCACCGGCAGCGCGGATGGTGGCGATGGACTCGCGCACCGCGGTGCCGGCGGACATGACGTCGTCCACGATCAGCACGCGGCCGGCCAGCGGCGCGCCGACCAGCGAGCCGCCCTCGCCGTGGTCCTTGGCTTCCTTGCGGTTGTAGGCGAAGGGCACGTTGCGCCCCCGCCGTGCCAGCTCGGCCGCGACCGTGGCCCCCAGCGGGATGCCCTTGTAGGCGGGACCGAAGATCATGTCGAACTCCAGGCCGGAGTCGATCAGGCGCGCTGCATAGAATTCCGCGAGCCGCGCGATGCGGGTGCCGTCGTTGAACAGGCCCGCGTTGAAGAAGTAGGGGCTGAGGCGCCCGGCCTTGGTCTTGAACTCGCCGAAGCGCAGCACGCCAGCCTCGATCGCAAACGCCACGAAGTCCTGCGCCAGGCGCCCGTCCTGTTGCTGCTGGTGCTGCTGCTTGCCGTCCACTGCCATCCGGATTCCTCGAAACGTGTTCAAACTCACCAGCCTCAACCTCAACGGCCTGCGTTCCGCCTCGACAAAAGGGGTCGCTGACTGGGTGGCCGAAGCGGCGCCGGATTGTATTTGCATGCAGGAGATCCGCGTCCAGGCGAGCGATGTGCAGGGCCGCTTCGAGCAGATGGCCGGCCTGCAGGGCCACTTCCACTTCGCCGAGAAGAAGGGCTATGCCGGCACCGCCATCTACACGCGGCACGCGCCCACCGACATCGTGATCGGCTGGGGCAATACCGAGTTCGACGCCGAAGGCCGCTACCTGGAGCTGCGCTTCGACACGCCCGGGCGCAAGCTGTCGATCATCAGCTGCTACTTCCCGAGCGGCAGCTCCGGCGAGGAGCGGCAGGCGGCCAAGTTCCGCTTCCTCGAAGGCTTCATGCCCTACCTGGTCGAACTCAAGCGCACGCGTGAGTTCATCCTCTGCGGCGACATCAACATCGCCCACCGGGAAGCCGACCTGAAGAACTGGAAGGGCAACCTCAAGAACAGCGGCTTCCTGCCCGAGGAGCGCGCCTGGATGACCCGCCTGCTCGATGCCGGGGCCGAAGGCGCGGGCCTGGTGGACGTGTACCGCCACCTGCAGCCCGACACCACCGACGCCTGCTACACCTGGTGGAGCAACCGCGGCCAGGCCTATGCCAAGAACGTGGGCTGGCGGCTGGACTACCACCTGGCCACGCCGGCCATGGCCCAGCTCGCGCGCAGCGAGCACATCTTCAAGACCATCAAGTTCAGCGACCACGCGCCGATCACCATCGACTACGACTTCACGCTGTAGTACCGGCAAGCTGCAACGCATCCGCCCGCGCCCGCGCCCCCTTGGAGAACCTCCCATGCGACTGGAACTGACGAGCCGCCATGCCATGCAGGAGGCCCTGTTCAGCGGCCTCGACAACGAGCCGCTGACCTTCCTGACCTCCTCCACCGGGCTGATCCAGCTGATCGACCGCGCCAGCCACGAGGACAGCACCCTCGACGACGTGGTGCAGCTGGTGAGCCGGGAGCCGCTGGTCTCGGCCAAGATGGTGGCGCTGGCCAACAGCGCCGCCTATGGCCGGCCGGGCCGCACCGTCACCAGCGCGCATGAGGCGCTCAACCTGCTGGGGATGAAGATGCTGCGGGCAGTGGCCTCGTCGCTGGTCACCGCACAGCTGGCCGACCGGGCGGCGGGCGTCAACGTGCCGATGGTGGACCGGCTGTGGGCGCACAGCACCGAGGTGGCGGCGCTGGCGGCGGTGCTGGCGCGGCGCTTCACCCCCGTGAGCCCCGACACCGCGCTCTTCGCCGGCATGCTGCATGACATCGCCGGCTTCTATGTGCTGGCCAAGGCGCGCACACAGGTGCAGGCCATCGGCATCGACCTGGCCGCGCATCCGTGGACGGGCGCCGAGGCGGCGCCGCAACGCAACGACGCCGTGCTCGCCGTCGGCACCCGCCGCCTGCTGGCCGCGCTTCGCGTACCGATTGAGCTGTCGCAGGCCATGGAGACCCTCTGGCGCGGCTACGTGGTGGCGCCGCCCGAGACGCTGGGCGACGTGCTGCAACTGGCCAACCTGATGGCGCAGACGCAGTCGCCCTTCGAGGAGTTCTCCCGCGACCCGGCGGTCTGCGGCATCGACCTGGACGAGATCCTGGAGCGCGGCGAGGCCGCCCAGGTGGTGCGCGAGGCGCACGCCCAGGTGCAGGCGATGCAGCAGGCGCTGAGCCGTCCGCGCTGAGGCGACCTTCAGGCCAGGCTGAACACCACGTCCTGCGCGCCTTCCCACAGCACGCGCCGGCCCAGCTCGGGCAGGTGCTCGCGGCCTTCGACGATGGTGAGGAAGTGGTTGCCGGCCAGCGTGCCCATGCGGCTGGCGAAGCTGCAGGCGCCATAGGCCAGGATGATCTCCGTCTCGCTGTAGCCGCCCGGGTAGAACAGCACGTCGCCGCGCGACGGGTGGCTGGTGTGGTTCTCGAAGCCCACCGGCGTGCCCTCGTTGGTCAGGCGGAACTCGCCCAACGGCACCCAGCAGCCTTCGCCGCTCCAGCGCACATGGATGAGCTTCTGCCGATAGGGCAGCAGCTGCAGGAAGGCGGCCACGGTCTGCGGCGCGTCGGGATGGGTCTCGGCGACGAAGTCGAAGCCGGCGGCCTGCATGCGGATACGGGTCATGAAAGAAGGATTCTGGAAAAAGGAGAAGGGTCAGCAGCAGCCGCCCAGGAAGCGGCCGTCGCGGCAGAAGGGCGCCATGTCCTCGGCGAAGGCCTTGACGGTGCGACGCCAGCCGGCCTGGGCAGTATCCGTTGCCAGGGCCGCCCGCATGCGCGTCCGCAGCTCGACCTGCAGGGCGACCTCGTCCACGCCCTGCACGCGGCCGGCCTCGACCACGGCGCGGCCACCGGCGATGACGGTGTGCACGTGCCGGCCGCTGCCGCGGGCGAGCAGCAGGTCCAGCGGATCGACGTCGTCGAACAGGGCGTCGTCGTCCAGCGCGTCCCAGTCGAGCAGCACGATATCCGCCCGCTCGCCCGGTGCGATGCGCCCGCGCGAGGCGAAGCGCCAGAGCTGGGCCGGCGTCATGGTGGTGTCGTAGCCCCAGCCGCGGTGCAGCGCATAGGCCAGGCGTGCCTCGCGCAGGGCGTCGTCGTCCTCATCGAAGGCCATGCCGTCCAGGCCCATGGCGACGCGGCAGCCGCTCGCCAGCATCTGCGCCATCGGGGCGATGCCCGATTGGAGGCCCAGGTTGGAACTGGTGTTGACCGCGATGGTCGCGCCACGTTCGGCGATCAGGGCCAGCTCCTCCGGCCGCGCCCAGGTGCAGTGCGCCAGCGTGAGCCGCGGGCCGAGCAGGCCGATGTCGTCCAGGAAGCGCACGATGCCGCCCGGATGCGCGGCATCGGCCCAGGCACGCTGGTACTGCGTCTCCAGCAGGTGCATGTGCACGCGGCGGCCGGTGTCGGCCGAGGCCTGCGCGATGGCTTCGAGCAGCGGCGTGCTGCACCACTGCACGCCGGTGGGGCCGTACTGCAGATCCGCATGGGCGCCGAGCCCTTCGTCGGCGAAGCGCTGCGCGACTTCTTCCACCAGCGCAAGCTGCTGCGCGGGCGGCACCGACGGCGCCGACAGCCGGCGGGCGATGTCGTCGCGGATGGCCGGGCGCAGCGCGGCCAGCACCGCCCCGTCATCCGCGTAGCCCAGCCCGTGGCGGTCGCGCATGGCGACGGCAAAGCCGATGCGCACGCCCACGTCGCGCGCGGCCCGGCCCACGGCCGCTGCCTCGTCGACATAGGGCAGGCCGCCCTGCACACGGGTGTAGTGCACCATCAGGTCCACCACGCCGTTGCGCAGCGAGCGGGCGAAGGAGGTCGCGGCGCACAGGTATGGGTCCATGCCCGGCACCACGCCCAGGAAGGGCAGCCAGCCTTCGAGCGGCTGGCCGAAGGCGCCCAGCGTGGCACTGCGCACGGTGCGCGCATGGTCGTGCGCATTGGCCAGCGCCGGCAGGGCCAGCCGGCGGCGGCCGGGCACCGGGGCAGGCAGGGCCTCGATGGCGGACACGACACCGCCATCGAGCCGGATGCGCCTGTCCCGCTGCGCGGAGGCCGCACCGGGCTCGGCCAGCAGCCAGGCGCAGTCGAGGACGGTGGCGGTGTCGCTCATCGCTTGGCCACCGTGCGCTCGGCCAGCGGCGGCAGGAAGCGGCGGTCGAAGACCTCGGCGGCCGTGGGCACGCGCGGCAGGTCGAAGGCCTCCTTGAGCTGCAGGAAGCCGCGGGCGAAGCGGGCATCGCTCACGTCGCCCAGGCCCTGCGTGGTCACCTCGGGCATGAGCATGACGGTCTTGAGCGTGTAGAGCAGCCGGCGCTTCTCCAGCTCCTTGTTGAGCAGCGGCTCGCGCTTGACCAGCGCGGCGATGGCGGCGTCGGGGTCGGCGATGGTGTCGCGCACCGCGTGGTTGATCGCCCGCACCAGACCGGCCACGGCCTCGGGCCGCTCGCGCAGCAGCTGCTGAGACACCATCACGCCGTTGCCGTAGAGCTCGACGCCGTAGTCGCCGTAGTGGAACCAGCGGATGTCCTTGTCCGGGTCGATGCCCTGCGCCACCAGGTTCATGTAGCTGGTGACCGAGAACACGGCCGCGGCATCCACATGGCCCTTGAGCAGCAGCTGCTCCTGCAGGTTGGGCGCGACGTTGGTCCAGGTGACCTTGGCGGCGTCGATGCCGGTGCGCGCCGCGATCACCGGGAACATGCGGGCCGCGGCCCCGCCCGCGGGCGTGCCGACGGTACGTCCCTGCAGGTCCTTGGGCGTGCGGATCGGTCCGTCGGCCTTGGCGATCAGCGCGAAGGGCGCGCGGTTGTAGAGCATGTAGACCATCACCGGCGCCTGGCCGGGCTTGGCGGCGGCGTTCTGCACGATGGCGTTCACGTCGCCGAAGCCGGCCTGGTAGGCGCCGGCCATGATCTTGGTGACGGTGGCGGCCGAACCATCGCCCTGGTCGATGGTGACGGCCAGCTTCTCGCGGGCGAAGTAGCCCCGGTCCTGCGCGAGGTAGTACCAGGCGTGCACGCCCTGCAGCTTCCAGTCGAGGACGAACTTGATCGGGGTCTCGGCCTGCGCGGCGGCCGGCGCGGGCACCAGCGTGGCGCCCAGGGCCATCAGCAGGGACAGGGCCGACAGCGCCAGGCCAGCGGCGCGACGGGGGAGGAAGCGGGACATGGAAGCTCCTTGGAAGTCGAAAGAAGAAGGGCTTTGGCGAGCGGGTGCCCCGGCTTCGACAGGCTCAGCCTGAACGATGTGGGGTTCACCGACCCGCATCTCAGGCGCCCGTGGCCGCCAGGTCGGTCTTGCGCTGCGACCAGCCGGTCACGCGCCGCTCCACCAGCGCCGACAGCGCATAGAGCACCACGCCCATGGCCGCCAGCAGGAAGAGGCCGGCGAACACCATCGGCACGTCGAAGTTGCCGCTGGCGATCATCATCACGGTGCCGATGCCGCGGTTGGAGGCCACGGTCTCCGACAGCACCGTGCCCACGAAGGACAGCGTGATGGCGATCTTGAGCGAGGCGAACAGGTAGGGCATGGCGCGCGGCAGGCCCACGTTCCAGAGGATGTCGCGCTTGCGCGCGCCCAGCACGCGCAGCACGTCCTCCAATTCAGGCTCGGTGCTCGCCAGGCCCGTGGCCACGTTGACCACCACCGGGAAGATGCTGATGACCATCGAGGTCAGCACCGCCGGCACGGTGCCGGCGCCGAACCACACGACGAACAGCGGCACCACCGCCACCTTCGGAATGCTGGAGAAGCCCACCAGCAGCGGATAGGTGACGTCGTAGGCCAGCCGCGACGAGCCGATGCCCACGCCGATGACGATGCCCGCCGCCACGCCCAGCGCGAAGCCCAGCAGCGTGGTGTAGAGCGTCTGCACCGTGTGCGGCCACAGGAGCGGCATGCGCTCGATCAGCACGCGGGCGATCTGGCTGGGCCGCGGCAGCACCAGGTCCGAGATGCCGGTGGCCAGACAGATGAGCTCCCACGCCACGAAGAAGCCGACCAGCGCCAGGCCGGAGAGCAGGCGCTGGCGCGCCAGGGGCGACAGGCCGGTCTTCATGCCACCACCTCCTGCAGCGCGGGCACCGCCACGGGCGCGGGCGTCGCGTCGCCCTCGCAGCGCGCCTCGGCGATGCGCATGCGCAGCTGCTGCACCAGCGCGCCGAAGGCGGGGTCGTAGCTGGACTGCAGCGTGCGCGGCCGGGCGAAGTCCACGTCGCGCGTCTCCAGGATGCGGCCGGGCCGCGCGCTCATCACGCAGATGCGGTTGGCCAGGTAGGCCGACTCGCGCAGGTCGTGCGTCACCAGCAGCACGGTGGGCCGCTGGGTCATCCACAGCGTCTGCATGATGTCCCACAGCTCCTCGCGGGTGAACTGGTCGAGGGCGCCGAAAGGCTCGTCCAGCAGCAGCAGCTCGGGTTGGTGCACCAGCGCGCGGCACAGCGAGGCGCGCTGCAGCATGCCGCCCGACAGCTGCCAGGGCCGCTTGTCGCCGAAGCCGCGCAGGCCCACCTGGGCCAGCAGCGCGTCGGCGCGCTCGGCGTACTCGCCGCGTTTCTTGCGGGCGTAATCCTGGCGGAAGGGCTCGACGATCTTCAGCGGGATCATCACGTTCTCGCGGATCGTGAGCCAGGGCAGCATGGTCGGGTTCTGGAAGGCCAGGCCGATGCGCAGCGCCGGCCGCCCGGCCGCCACGGGCCGGGCACCCGCCGGCCCCACTTCGCGCCCGCCGGCGATGACGGCGCCCGAGGTGGGACGCAGCAGGCCGGCCAGCAGCTTGAGGATGGTGGACTTGCCGCAGCCGCTGGGGCCGACCAGCGCGACGAAGTCGCCACGGTCGATGCCCAGCGTGGTGTGGTCCAGGGCGATGGTGCCGCCGCCGTAGCGCAGCATCACGTCGGAGAGTTGGATGAAGCTCTGGCTCATGGAGGTTCCCGCGAAAGAGGTGTCAGCCCACGCGCACCAGCGCCGCCACCGGGCCGCCGCCGGGCGGGCCCTGGTGCTCGGCACCGCCCGAGACGTACAGCGCCGTGCGGCCGGCCACCGAGGCCAGCACCGCGCCGACGGCGGCACGGGCGTGACGGGTGGAGTGGATGTCCGAGTCGTTCAGCATGGTGTGGCGCAGGCCGCGCACCCGGCCGTCGGGGCTGGCCTCGGCCTTGGCGAGCAGGTTGACCAGCTGCTGCGCGATGAGCGCCGCATCGGCCTCCGGGTCCAGCCCGAAGTGCTCGCGCAGCAGCGTGCGCAGGCCGGCAGTGTCGACGGCGTCGCGCATCAGCGCATGGCCGATGCGCAGCGGCGAGGCACTGCCCGTGGCCTCGCCCAGCACGATGACCACGTTGCCCTCCAGCTCGATGCCGGCCGACACCGAGGCGCGCGCCGAATGCAGCGACGTGTCGTGCAGCACGGCGGCATCGGTCGCGCGGGCCGGGTCGATCTCGCCCAGCGCCACGCCCACGCCCAGCGCCGAGGCGGCGCGCGAGTAGCCCATCGACTCGTAGGTGTCGCGGGTCACCGTGTCCAACCCGCGGCCGAGCGCGTCGTCCACCTTGGCCGAAGTGAGCAGCGGGCACTTCACCTGCACGAAGTGCACGTCGGCCGCGCTGTCGATGCCGGCGTCGCGCATGGCGGCCTGCACCGCCTCGGCCGTGGCGGCGATCTGCGCCTGGCGGCCCATCTCCTCCGGCGCGAAGTCGCGCGTGTGGGCGATGCCGACCACCAGCCGCTTCTCGCCCTCCACCACTTCATGCGGCAATGCCGCGCGGCGGGTGAAGACGGTGAAGTGCGGCGACAGCACGCCCTCGGTGCCACCGGACATCACCAGCGCCACCTGCGCATGCACCGCCTGCGGCGTGCAGCCGCGGTGGGGCGCCAGGTAGTGGCACCAGGCCATGGCGGCGAAGTCGCGCGTGTGGTCGTTGACGCAGCCGTTGCCCTCGGTCTTGCCCATCACCGCGACGATGTCGCGCGGTTCGAGCACGCCGGCCTCGACGAGGGCCTGCACGCCACTCAGGTCGCCGGGCCCGCGGCAGGGCACCACATGGGCGTCCACATGCTGGGGGACGCGGGCGCTCATTCGGCGCTCCAGTCCACCTCGCCCACCGGCACCGCGGTGGACGGCACGCCGGGCGGCGTCTGCAGGATGGCGCGGCTGTAGTGCTCGGTGTTGCGCGGCCGGGGCGTGGGCATCTTCTGCACCGCCTTGACCGAACGGCCCCAGCCCACGGCGTCTTCCACCAGCCGGCCTTCGCGCATGACGAAGCGCCCACGCAGCAGCGTATGCAGCGGATAGCCCTGCACCGGCCGGCCGTTCCAGGGCGAGATGCGGCTGATGCTCTGCAGCCGGTTCTGCGACAGCACGCCCTGGCGCGCCATGTCGACGATGGCGATGTCCGCATGGGCGCCGGACGCGATCACGCCCTTGGTGCCATACAGGCCCCAGGCCCTGGCCGGCGCGACGGCGCTCCAGCGCACGTAGTCCATCAGCGAGGCGCGGCCACGGTTGACCTCGGTGAGCATCAGCGGCATCTGCGTCTCCACGCCCGGGAAGCCGCAGTCGCAGTCCCAGATGCTCTCGCGCGTCTTCTCCTCGGGCGCGTGCGGCGCATGGTCGGTGGCGATCATGTCCAGCGTGCCGTCCATCAGCGCGTCCCACAGCGGCTGGTTGTGGCGCGGCTCGCGGATGGGCGGGTTCAGCCGCATCACGCCGCCCAGCTTGCGCATGTGCTCGGTGTTGAGCAGCAGGTACTGCGGGCAGGTCTCGGCCGTCACGTCCACGCCTCGGCGCTTGGCCTCGCGCAGCAGGAAGAGCGAATCCGCCGCGCTGTGGTGCGCGATGTGCACCCGCGCGCCGGTCCATTCGGCCAGCGTGAGCACGCGGCCGATGGCCTCGATCTCCGCCACGGCGGGCCGCGCAGCAAGGTGCGCCAGCGCGTCGATGCGGCCGGCGTCCTGCATCTTCTTCTGGCGGCGGAAGAGGATGGACGAGTTCTCGGCATGCACCACGGTGCGGATGCCCAGCGGCGCCAGCGTCTCGAAGCCCTCCAGCAACGCACCGTCCGTGGGCGCGGGCAGGTTGCCGAAGGTGTTGCCCACGAAGGCCTTGAAGCTGGTGACGCCGGCCTCCAGCAGCTCCTCCAGCCGCTCGATGGTGTCGTCGCCCAGCAGGCCGTGGATGCCGAAGTCGCAGTACGAGGCCTCGGCCGCCTTCTGCTTGAGGCGCAGCGCCTCCACCGTGCCGGTGGCCGGCGAGGTGTTGGGCATGTCGAAGACGGTGGTCACGCCGCCCAGCGCCGCGGCGGCCGAGCCGGTGCGCCAGGTCTCCTTGTGCGGATAGCCGGGGTCGCGGAAGTGCACATGGCTGTCGATGGCGCCGGGCAGCAGGAACAGGCCATCGGCGCGCAGTTCCTCGCGCGCGGGCGGCATGGTGTCGTCGTGGCCCACGGCCACGATCTGCTCGCCGGCGATGGCCACGCTGGCCGGCACGATGGCGTCGGGCGAGACCACGCTCGCGCCGCGGATGACGAGGTCGACTTCGGGTCGCATGGTGTTCGCTCCCGTGCTCACAGCGCGGCCCAGCCGCCGTCGACCGGCAGGTCGGCGCCGGTGATCTGCCGCGACACCTCGCTGGCCATGAACAGGCAGGCGTTGGCGATGTCGGTGTCGGTGGAGACGCGCCGCAGTGCGTAGTCGGCCGCATGGCGCTGCATGGCTTCTTCCAGCGTGATGCCCAGGCGCTGGGCCATGTTGGCGCACACCTTCTCGCGGAAGCGCGGCCCGTCGACCATGCCCGGTGCGACGTTGTTGACGTTGATGTTGTGCGGTCCGGCCTCCAGCGCGAAGCTCTTGGTGATGCCGCGCAGGCCCCACTTGGACGCCGAGTACGCCATGCGCCCGGCGCGCCCCCGCAGACCGAAGGTGCCGCCCACGTTGACGATCTTGCCGCTGCGCTGCTCCACCATCGCGGGCATCACGGCGCGGATGGTGTTGAAGCAGCCGGTCATGTTCAGGCGCACGATCTCGTCGAACTCTTCCGTCGTGGTCTCCCAGCCGGTCTTGCCGATGGGGCCGGAGCCGCCGGCCACGTTGACCAGGATGTCGATGCGGCCGAAGGCGGCGAGCGCCGCCGTGGCCAGCGCCTCGGTCTGGCTGGAGACGGTGAGGTCGCAGGCCACGACCTGGGCTGGCACGCCCAGCGCGCGGGCCTCGGCGGCCACGGGTTCGATGGCGGCGGTGTCGCGGCCGGCCAGCACCAGCTTGGCGCCTTCGCGGGCAAAGGCCAGGGTGATGGCGGCGCCCATGCCCTTGGCCGGGCCGGTGATGATGGCGACCTTGTCGCGCAGTTGCAGATCCATGGCGGTCTCTTCTTTCTTCAGGGGGCTTGTCGGAGTGGTCAGGGCGCGACGGTGCTGGAGGGGCGCTCGGCGCGCGCCGGCAGGAAACGGCGGTCGAAGACCTCGCCCACCTCGGGCTGGCGCGGCAGCTGGTTGGCCTCGGCCACGATGCCGATGGCCTTCTTCAGCCGCGCGTCGTCCACGTCGCCCAGGCCGATGCGGGCGATCTCGGGATGGCTCATGTCGTTCTTGAGCGTGGCCAGGAGCTTCTCCTTCTCGACGTCGCGCTTGAGCAGCGGCTCGCGCTTCATCACCGCGTCGATGCCGGCGTCGGGGTTGGCCAGCACGTCCTTGATGGCGCGGTTGAGGGCCTTCACGAAGCCGGTCACGGCCTGGGGCTTGTCCTGCACGAAGCTGCGCGAGAAGAAGACGGTGTTGGCATAGAGGTCCATGCCGTGGTCGCCGTAGCGGATGAAGCGCAGGTCCTTGGCCGGGTCCAGCCCCATGCCGCGGGCGCTGAAGCTCACGGTGGTGACATAGCCGAAGGCGCCGTCGATCTGGCCGCGCACCAGCATCTGCTCGCGCAGGTTGGGCGCCATGTTCGAGATCGTGACCTTGGCGGGGTCGATCTTGGCGAGCTTGGCGAAGGCCGGGAAGAGCTTGAGCGCGCCGTCGTTGGCGGGGCCGCCGAGGGTCTTGCCTTCGAGGTCCTTCGGCGTCTTGATGGGACTGTCGCTGCGCACCACCACGGCGAAGGGGGGCGTGTTGTAGAGCATGTACACGCCCACCGGCGCATCGGCCGGCCGCTTGGAGGCCAGGTCGATCAGCGCGTTCATGTCGCCGAAGCCGGCCTGGTAGGTGCCCGCCGCGACCTTGGGGATCGAGGCGGCCGAGCCCTCGCCCTGGTCGATGGTGACGTCCAGGCCTTCCTGCTTGAAATAGCCACGGTCCTGCGCCAGGAAGAACCAGGCCTGCGGGCCTTCGTACTTCCAGTTGAGCACCAGCTTGATGGGCGTCTGCGCAGCGGCCGGCAGCGCGGCCAGCGCCAGGGCGGCGGCGCCGAGCAGAGGCCGCAGTCGGCGGGCGAACAGGGAGAGGGTCGAGGTCATGGCGAAGGCTCCTCAGTCGGGTTGGGAAGGAAGGTCGGAAAGATCGGCGAGCGCCGCGCCCAGGTCGGCGGCGCGGGCGGTGAAGCCGTGCAGCAGGCGCACGAGGTAGAGCACGCCATCGGTCACGTAGCCGGGCGACGAGGTGCTGCAGGCGTCCTCCAGCAGCACGCAGTCGTAGCCCAGGAAGGCCGCGTCCTGCAGCGTCGAGAACACGCAGCGGTCGGTGTTGATGCCGGCGAACAGCAGCGTGGTGATGCCGGCGTTGCGCAGCACGCTGTCGAGTTCGCTGTCCCAGAAGCCCGAGAGCCGGTGCTTGTGCACCAGGATGTCGCCGGGCTCGGCCGCGAGTTCGTCGATCAGCGCCGCACCCCAGCTGCCCTGCACCAGCGACGGGCCGTGGTCGACGGGCGAGCGCTCGCCGTAGCCCACACCCTCGGCCGTGCGCTTGCCCTTGAACTGCACCGTGGGGCCGAGGTTGCGCCGGTCGGCACGGATGCCCCAGTTGCACCAGACGAGCGGGCTGCCCCCGCGGCGCCAGGCGGGCAGCAGCGCCTGCAGCACCGGGATGGGCCGGCGCGCGGCCTGCACGTCCAGACCCTTCTGGCCGAACCAGCCTTCGGGGTGGCAGAAGTCGTTCTGCATGTCGACCACCACCAGGGCGGTGCGGGCCAGGTCGATCACCAGCGATTCGGGCTGTGCCGGCAGCGCCAGCGGCCGCGGCGCCGGCGGCGTGCGGACCAGGCTCAGGCGCCCGTCCTGCAACTGCCAGCGGTTGGCGGCCGCGGGGCCGAAGCCGGGGGTGTCGCCGGGGGCCGTGTCCAACTTGGTGCCGGAAGTGCGTTCATCGCTGTGCATGCGTCAGGGGCACGCATCGCCCGTGCCACTGGCGCTCACTTTCCGGCGCTTTATCGCGGTAGCGCCGTTGCCGTTGCGGCAACGGTCCGCCGGCGCTTCAGAGATTGGCCGGCAGCGGCTGCTTGAGCCAGCGCGTGGCCATGGCGGCGAGCCGGCCGTTGGTCTTGAGTTCGGTGATGGCGGCGTTGATCCGCTCGAGCAACCGCTGCTCGCCCTTGGTGACGGCGGCGCACACGGGCGAGTTCATCAGCAGGAACTTCTGCTCGGGCTTGCGCGGGGGGTTCTTCTCCATGATGGCCGCGGCCACGATGTTGCCGACGGACATGAGGTCGCTCTGTCCGCTCAGGAAGGAGCTGATGGTGTTGCTGTGGTCCTCATAGCGCTGGATCGCGGCCTCCGGCGGCGCCATCTTGGTGAGCAGCTGGTCCTCCAGCGTGCCGCGCGTCACCGCGATCTTCTTGCCGGCCAGGTCGGCCACGCCCGTGGCGGTCTGGTCGACCGGGCCGAACACGCCGATGTAGTAAGGCGCGTACAGCTGCGTGAAGTCCACCACTTTGGCGCGCTCTTCGTTGCGGCCGATGTTGAGCAGCAGATCCGCCTTGCGCGTGGCCATGGTCGGGATCTTGGACTGGGCCGTCACCCGCACCAGCTCGGCTTTCACGCCCAGTGCGGCCGCCATCAGGTTGGCGAATTCCACGTCGTAGCCCTGCGGGCTCATGTTGGCATCGACCGAGCCGAAAGGCGGGTAGTCGAGCGTGATGGCGACGCGCAGCACGCCGGCCTTCTGCACGTCGTCGAGCGTGTCGGCCAGCGCGGCCGGCATCGTGAGCAAGGAGCCGCCGGCCGCCACGGCCAGGGCGAGGAGGGAGCGTCGGAACATGGTGGAGGTCCTCAGTGGGTTTCGAGCAGGAAGGCGTGCAGCGCGGCGTCGAATGCCGCAGGCGTCTCGACCATCGGCGTGTGCCCGCTGTCGGGCATGCGGGCCAGGCGGCTGTTCGGAATGCCGGCCAGCAGCGTGTTCGCGTGATCGATGGTGCGGCCCGCGTCGTGGGCGCCGAACACCACCAGCGTTGGCGCGGTGATCTTCGGCAGCAGCGGCCGGCAGTCGGTGTAGAGCAGGCTCTGCTGCACGTCGATCATGGCTGCCAGCGGCGCCGTCTGCGCGCGCTCTACATAGCCCTCGAAGAAGCCCTCGGGCAGTTCGCGGAACCAGTGCGCACTGATCTCGCGCAGGTTGGCATGGCCGTTGTCGCGCAGGTCCTGCAGCAGCACACGGCCCAGCGTGTGGTTGGTCATGAAGGCGCCGGTGCACACCAGCACCACGCCACCGTAGCGCCCGGGGTCGTTCGAGGCGGCGATCTGGCTCACCACGCCGCCCATCGAATGGCCACCGATCACCGGCTTCTCGAGGCCCAGCGCATCCACGAAGCCACGCACGCGGCGGGCCAGCGACTGCACGCTGTACCCGTCGGGTGGCGCGGCCGAGCGCAGGAAGTTGTCGATGGCATAGCCGCGCCAGCCGGGCGGGAGCGCCTTCAGGGTGCGCTCCCACAGTTCAGAGGAGCTGCCGAAGCCGCCGTGCATGAAGACGATGGCGCGCTCGCCGCTGCCGGCCTCGGCGTAGTGGACGGGCACCCCGTCGACGGAGATGGTGGGCATGTTCGTTGCGTAAGGTGTTGCGATGGCGGGTCAGCGTAGGTCGGCCCGACCGGCGTCACAACGTGCAATTTCGCGAACTGACTCATTAACGAGACGGCAGCAGCCATGACCACCACGCACCACTACGCCCACATCGGCGAGCGCCTGCGCAGCCGGCGCCAGGATGCGCGTTTGAGCACCGAGCAGGTGGCGCGCGCGGCGGGCATCTCCCGCGCGCTGCTCTACCGCTACGAGTCGGGCGAGGTGGTCAAGCTCGAGGTGCTGGAAAGGCTGGCCCGGCTGTACGAAACCTCCACCGGGGCCCTGCTCGGCCTGGGCAACGAGTACATCACCCACGGCATGCTGTTCTTCGATCGCCAGCAGCGGCTGGAGGCCGAGGCCACGCAGATGACCGTGGTGTTCGGGCCGCAGGCCTACATGCTGAGCTCGGACGCCTACGACGCCGCGCTGGCCGAGCGCCTGGTCGATCAGCGCGACGACCAGACCGCCCTGAGCCCGGCCGAGGCCGAACGGCTGATGCACCTGCTGGCCAAGCGCAAGGCCGCCTTCACACGCAACCGGCCGGCGCTCGTCAACATCGTGCCGGTGAGCGACATCGAGCGTTACCTGACGCACGGGCTCGGCGGCCACCCGCGCCTGCCCGCGGCCGAGCGCACCGCCCGGCGGCTCGCCGCGCGGCGCGAAATGGAGCGCCTGGCCGGCCTCATTGCCTCGCCGCCGATGGGCATCCAGGTCGTGCTGACCACCCAGCCGCTGCCGACCAGCGGCTTCCAGCTGGTCCAGTTGCCGCACGGGCGCCGCGTACTCGTGACCAGCCCCTTCCGGATCGTTGAGCCGACCAACCTGCACTACGGCGTAGCCATGATCAGCGAGGACGAGGAAGCGTTGCGCCTGCACGAGACACTCGCCGCGCGCCTGTGGGATTCGGCCCTGAAGGGCGCAGCCGCCAGCGCAGAACTGGCGCGCCTGCTGCATGCCCATGCAGACACCACAATGGGCGCATGAACCACCTGCGCCTGCTGCGCTACGTCGATGAAGTGGCGCGCATCGGATCCATCCGCCAGGCAGCCGAGCGCCTGCATGTGGCGCCCTCGGCGGTCAACCGCCGCATCCAGGACATCGAGGAGGAGCTGGGCACGCCGCTCTTCGAACGGCTGCCGCGGGGCATGCGGCTCACGGCCGCGGGCGAGCTGTTCGTGCGCTATGTCCGCGACCGGGGCGCGGAGCTGGAGCGCGTGCGCTCCGAGATCGAGGAGTTGCAGGGCCTGCGCCGCGGCCGGGTGCGGCTGGTGGCCAGCCAGGCGCTGGCGCCCCGCTTCCTGCCCGCGGCCATCGCCGCCTTCCGCGAGACGCATCCGCTGGTGGCCTTCGACGCGCGCATCGGCGACCATGTGCACGCGGCCGAGGCCCTGCGCAGCCTGGACACCGACCTGGCCCTGGTGTTCAACCTGCCCGCCGAATCGGACATCCAGCGCCTGGACGTGGCCGGCCAGCGGCTGATGGCCATGATGCATGCCGAGCATCCGCTGGCCGGCCGCAGCGCGCTGCGCTTGCGCGATTGCGCCGACTATCCGCTGGTGCTGCCCAACCGCGACATCGGTGGGCGGCAGCTACTGGAGCGCTTTCTGTCGCGCAGCTCCATCCGCTTCCAGCCCATGGTGGAAAGCAACAGCTTCGAATTCCTGCTCGGCTGCCTGGCCGACCGGCGGTCGATCACCTTCCAGATGGCCATTGGAACCGACCTCACGACGCCCGACCTGGTGGCCCGCGCCATCGAGGACCGCGCCTTTCCGCAGGGTGAGCTGGTGCTGGGATGCCTGCGGGGGCGGCAGCTGCCGGTGATCGCCTATGCCTTCGCCGAGTTCCTGCGCGAACGGCTGGCCGCACTCGGTGCAGACGGCGGCTGAGCCGCTGCGCTCAGGCCGATCTGCGCGGCCGCAGGCACCGCGCCGTGAGCGCCGCCGCGACGGCGGCCGTGGCGGCCAGCGTGCCCAGCGACATCGACCGCGCCATGGCCGAGGCCAGTTCGCCAGTGCGGGGCACCAGCAGCTCCATGCGCCGTTTGGTCACGGCCAAGCCCAGCTCGCCCAGGCGGTCATGCAGCCGTCGTTCGGCCAGCGGCAGCAGGATGGTCTCTTCGTCCGCCACATGGTGCAGCACGTCGCGCAGCAGTTCCATGAAGGTGTCGTCGAAGGCCCCATCGTCGGCCTCCATGCCGCGCAGGCGACCGATCAGCCGCTTCATCTCGTCGTGCTCGGGCACGCTCTTCTGCATGGCCTCCTCATCGCCTGCGACAGCACGCAGCGCGGGATAGAAGATCTCCTCCTCCAGCTGCGCATGGACCTCCAGCGCCAGGCAGACCTGGTCGACCAGCCCGCGCTTCACGCGCGGGTTGTCGGTCGTGCGGTACTGGTGGAAGGTGGCGACCACGTGCGTGTGGTCGAGCCGGATCATGTTGGTGGCGTAGGGCGCCAGGCATTCGGTGGCGGTTCGCATCATGGGGCTTCCGTTCTCTGAGGAATCGTGGTCGCGGGACCGCGGACAAGGTCATGCGCGGCGGCTCAGCGCACGCGCCGGCTGCCGCGCTTGCGGCCCATCAGCCAGCACAGCAGCACGGCGCTGCCGGCCGTCCAGGCCAGCTTGCGCACCAGCCTCGGCCGGTCGTGCGTCCAGGCGGCGCCCAGGCCCATCTCGGCGACCACGTTGGGCACATGGCCGCGGCGCAGGTCGTCGATCACGCCTTCGACCATGTCGGTACGGTCGGCCAGCAGCAGGATCAGCCAGTGGCGCAGGTCGTTCTCGCTGAAACGGAAGGCAGCGCGCCGAAGCCCGCCGCTTGCGCCCTGCGGCGGCAGCGTGCTGCCGAAGATGGGCGTGATCGTGCTGTCTCGCTCGGTGGAGCACAGCACCTCCACCGTCTGGGGCTGCTGCGCGGGTTGCGTCCAGTGCACGCCCTCCAGCCGGGGCGGCGTGCGCTCCATCGGCACGGCGGGGCGGCTGCTGCGCTCGCGGTCCACGCCCCAACCGGGGATGTGGGCATGGCGCGCAGGCGTGGCCGCAGAAGAGGATGCCGAATCGTTCGTCGTGGTGTCTGCCATGGGAGTGCCTCCGTGTCCGTTCGTCAGGCGCGCGCCGAGGGCGGCAGCAGCACGACCTTGATGCAGTCGTCCAGCTTGCTGCTGAACAGGTGGTAGCCCTCGGCCACCTCCTCCAGCGGCAAGCGGTGGGTGATGATGTCGCTGGGCCGGATGCGGCCGGCCTGGATGTGCTCGATCAGCTTGGGCAGGTGGCGCTTGACCGAGGCCTGGTTCATGCGCAGCGTCAGGCCCTTGTTCACCGCGTTGCCGATGGGCAGCGCGTTGAAGGTGGGGCCGTACACGCCCACGATGGACACATGTCCGCCCTTGCGCACCGAGTTGATGGCCCAGTGCAGCACCGTGGCGGCGCCGCCCTGCAGCTTGAGCTTCACGCCCGTCAGCGTCTGCGCGAAGCTGCCGGCGGCCTCGGCGCCCACGCAGTCGATGCACACGTCGGCGCCCAGGCCGTCCGTCATCTTCTTGATGTGGATGGCCATGTCGCGCACCGACTTGAAGTCGACCGTCTCGCAATGGGCGAACTCACGGGCGAAGGCCAGGCGGTATTCGACGTGGTCCACCACGATCACCCGGCCCGCCCCCATGAACCAGGCCGAGCGGGCAGCGAACAGGCCCACCGGCCCCGCACCGAAGACCACCACCGTGTCGCCCTCGCGGATGCTGCCCATTTCCGCCGCCTGGTAGCCGGTGGGAAAGACGTCGGTCAGCAGCACCGCGTCGTCCTCGTCCAGGCCCTCCGGCAGCACCGTGGGGCCGATGTCGGCCATGGGCACCCGCACGTACTCGGCCTGCCCGCCGGCATAGCCGCCGGTGGTGTGCGAGTAGCCGAAGATGCCGCCCACGGCGGTGGCCTCGGGGTTGACGTTGTGGCAGTTGCTGAACAGCTCGCGGCTGCAGAAGAAGCAGGTGCCGCAGAAGATGTTGAAGGGCACCAGCACCCGGTCGCCGGGCTTGAGGCGCTGCACATCGGGCCCCACGCGCTCGACCACGCCGGTGAACTCGTGGCCGAAGGTGGTGCCGACGCGGGTGTCGGGCACCAGGCCGTGGTAGAGGTGCAGATCCGAGCCGCAGATGCAGCTGCGGGTGACGCGCACGATGGCATCGCCCGGATGCTCGATCTCGGGCTCGGCGCGTTCGTCGATGCGGACCCGGTAGGGGCCGCGGTAGTTCATGGCAAGCATGGGGTCGGGGTCCTTGCGTGGAGGAAGGAAAGTCGACACCCATCGTTGCCGCGCACGGCCCGGCCCTTGTAGGAAGCCGGCGAGGCGCGGGTAGGCGAGCCCACGCGGCGAGCGCGGGGCATGCGCCCGCGCGCGCGTCGCCGCTCAGTCCGTGCCGCGCGCGGCCCGTCGCACCACCTGCGGCGGCACGCCGAAGCCGCGCAGGAAGACCTCGCGCAGGTGCCGCGCATCGCGAAAGCCCGTCTCACGCGCCACCACCTCGAGCGGATGGCGGCTGCGCTCCACCATCAGCCGCGCGGCTTCCAGCCGCAGCCGCTCCACCGCCTTGGCGGGCGACTGGCCCGTCTCGGCCGCGAACACGCGGCTGAACTGGCGCGGGCTCAGGTGCGCCACCTCGGCCAGCTGCTCCACGGACAGCGGCGCGGCTAGGTGGGCGCGGGCGTATTCCAGCACCTGCTGGATGCGGTCGGAGCGCGGCGCCATCTGCAGCAGCTCGGAATGCTGCGACTGCCCGCCGGAGCGCCGCTGCGGCATCACCAGGCCGCGGGCCACGGCGCGGGCGGCGTCGGCGCCCAGGTCCTTCTCGACCAGGCCCAGCGCCAGATCGAGTTCGGCCGTCATGCCTGCCGACGTCCAGAAGGGGCCGTCGGTGATGAAGATGCGGTCGGGCTCCACCTGGATGGCCGGATGGCGCTGCTGCATGGCCTCGGCCCAGTTCCAGTGCGTGGTGGCACGGCGCTGGTCGAGCAGGCCGGCATCGGCCAGCAGGAAGGCGCCGGTGCACAGGCCCGCCACGCGCCGGGCCCGCGGTGCCGCACGGCCCAGGGCCTGCACCAGTGGCGCATCGGCCGCCATGCGCAGCGGCGCCAGCGTGCCGGCCACCAGCCAGGTGTCCACCGCGGTGCGCGAGGTCAGCGCCCGCGTGGGCACACGGGTGCCCACCGACGGGGCCACCTCGCCGCCGGCCAGCGAGTAGTTCTCGACGCCATAGACGCGCTCGCGCGCCGCCAGGTTGGCGAACTCGAACACGGCCTGGGTGGCCAGGGCCATGACCTGGAAGCGGTCGGGCAGCAGGTAGCCGATGCGGTGCATGGAAGGGCCTCGGAGGCGATGTCTGGAATCCTGTCGTTATACGTCATTTGAGACAGACGCTGCCCGTCGCATCATTCGTCCCATGCCGCCCACCGAGGCGGATTCAAGGACCCCGACCATGACCTCCATCGCTTCCGGCACCGCCCTCGTCACGGGCGCCTCCTCCGGCATCGGCGCCCTGTATGCCGACCGCCTGGCCCGCCGCGGCCACGACCTGATCCTGGTCGCCCGCGACCGCGAGCGGCTCAATGCGCTGGCGCGCGACATCAGCAGCCGCACCGGCCGCAACGTCGAGGTGCTGCCGGCCGACCTGACCGATGCGGCATCGCTGGCCACGGTGGAGGCCAAGCTGCGCGAGGACGCCAGCATCGGCCTGCTGGTCAACAACGCGGGCATCGGCACCCACACGCCGCTGCTGGCCAGCGACGTGACCGCCATGACGCGCATGGTGGCCCTGAACGTGACCGCACCGATGCGGCTGGCCTATGCGGCCGTGCCCGCCTTCGTGGCCCGCGGCGCCGGCACGGTGATCAACATCGCCTCCATCGTGGCGGTGGCGCCCGAGATCCTCAACGGCGTGTACGGCGGCACCAAGGCCTTCATGCTGGCCTTCAGCCAGTCGCTGCAGCACGAGCTGGTCGACAAGGGCGTGCGGGTGCAGGCGGTGCTGCCCGGCGCCACGGCCACCGACTTCTGGGCCGCCGGGGGCCTGCCGGTCGAGAACCTCGACGCCCGCATCGTGATGCGCGCCGAGGACATGGTCGACGCCGCCCTGGTCGGGCTGGACCGCGGCGAGACGGTCACCCTGCCCTCGCTGCATGCCGTGGAGGCCTGGGAGGCCTTCGAAGACGCCCGCCGCGCCCTGGGCCCGCAGCTGTCGCGCAACACGCCGGCACCGCGCTACCTGGCCGCCCACTGAACCGGAGACGCGCCATGCAGATGCAGCAAACCCCCTTCGGCCGCACCGGCCTGCGGCTGTCGCAGATCGCCCTGGGCACCGCCAACTTCGGCCAGCGCTGGGGCCACGGCGCCGACGCCGCCGAAAGCGCCGCCCTGCTGGACGCCTATGCCGCGGCTGGCGGCAACGTCATCGACACCGCGGACGTCTACCAGTTCGGCCAGTCCGAGGAGATCCTGGGCAGCCTGCTGGCCGGGCGGCGCGACGACTTCTTCCTGGCCACCAAGTTCAGCAACGGCGCCTCGCCCAAGGCCGGCCCGCTGGTCACCGGCAACAGCCGCCGCGCCATGGTGGCCTCGGTGGAGGCCAGCCTGCGCCGGCTGAAGACCGACCGCATCGACCTGTACTGGGTGCACCACCCCGACGGCGTCACGCCGTCGGAGGAGATCGTGCGCGGCCTGGACGACCTGGCGCGCGCGGGCAAGATCGTCTACGCCGGCCTGTCCAACTTTCCCGCCTGGCGCGTGGGTCGCGCCGTGACGCTGGCCGAGCTGACCGGTGCCGTGCCGATCGCCGCGGTGCAGTTCGAATACAGCCTGGTGCACCGCGCGCCGGAGGTCGACCTGCTGCCCGCCGCCCAGGCGCTGGGCCTGGCCGCCGTCACCTGGTCGCCGCTGGGCGGCGGCATGCTCACCGGCAAGTACCGCCAGGGCGAACGGGGACGGGCCGAGGCGCTGGGCGGCAAGGTGTTCCAGGCGGAGAACTCCGCCGAGCGCACCGCCGTGCTCGATGCCGTGCTGGACGTGGCCGCCGAGCTGCACGCCACGCCCGACCAAGTCGCCATCGCCTGGCTGTTGGGCCGGGACGTGCAGCCGCTGCTGGGGCCACGCACCCTGGCCCAGCTGCAGTCCAACCTGGGCGCGCTGCAGATCACGCTCTCGGCGGAGCAGCGCGGCCGGCTCGACGCGGCCAGCGCGCCGCGTACCGCCGCATCGGCCCCTGCGGCGGCAGCGGCGTTCACGGCGCCCGCCACACCCGTGGCCTGACCGCAGACCACACCCGCACTTCAGAAGCAAGCAAGGAGATCCCATGAAAGCCGTCATCGCCGCCTATGCGCGCTCGCCCTTCCACTTCGCCCGCAAGGGCCGCCTGGCCGAGGTGCGGCCCGACACGCTGGCCGCCGGCGTCGTGCAGGGCCTGCTGCAGCGCACCGGGCTGGACCCGGCGCTGCTGGAGGACGTGATCCTCGGCTGCGCCTATCCCGAGGCCGCGCAGGGCAACAACCTCGCGCGGATCGTCGGCCTGCTGGCCGGGCTGCCGCACGAGGTCGGCGGCATGACGGTCAACCGCTTCTGCGGCTCGTCGATGCAGGCCGTGCACATCGCCGCGGCGCAGATCGAGGCCGGCATCGGCGACGCCTACCTGTGCGTGGGCGTGGAGTCGATGACCATGGTGCCGCAGGGCGGTTTCAACTTCTCGCCCCACCCCGGCCTGCTGGCGGACACCGACGCCTACCTCTCCATGGGCGAGACGGCCGAGAACGTGGCCGAGCGCTGGACCGTGAGCCGCGCCGACCAGGAGGCGCTGGCCGTGCAGTCGCACCGCAAGGCTGCCGCCGCGCGCGAGGCCGGCCGGCTGGCCCAGGAAATCGTGCCCGTCACCTTGCCCGACGGCAGCATCGTCGACAGCGACGGCTGCATCCGCCCCGCCACCTCGGCCGAGGCGCTGGCGGCGCTCAAGCCGGCCTTCCGGCCCGATGGGGTGGTGACGGCGGGCACCTCCTCGCCGCTCACCGACGGCGCCGCGGCGGTGCTGGTCACGCGCGACGACTTCGCCGAGCGCCATGGCCTGGCCGCGCTCGCGCGCATCCGCAGCTTCGCCACCGTGGGCGTGGACCCGGCGGTGATGGGCATCGGCCCGATCCCCGCCACGCGCAAGGCCCTGGCCCGCGCCGGCCTGCAGGCGGCCGACCTGGACGTGGTGGAGATCAATGAGGCCTTCTCCTCACAGGCGCTGGCCTGCATCCGCGAACTGGGGCTGGACATGGCCACGGTCAACCTCGACGGCGGCGGCCTGGCCATCGGCCATCCGCTGGGCGCGACGGGGGCGCGCATCACCGGCAAGGCGGCGTCGCTGCTGACGCGCGAGGGCGGCCGCTATGCGCTGGCCACGCAGTGCATCGGCGGCGGGCAGGGCATCGCCACCGTGCTGGAACGCGTCTGAAGGAAGGTTCTTCGAGGCGCGCCCGCTACAACGGGCGGCCGATGGCGCGGCCAGCGGTAGCGGCGCTCAGCCGCCTTGCTGCCGCGCCAGGTAGACCTGGTGCAACGTGATCTTGCGCACCTCGGACTGGCTGGTCTCGATGTGCGCGCGCAGCATCATGGCGGCCTGATCGCCGCGGTTGGCCCGCACGGCCTTGAGGATCTTGGCGTGCTCGTCGTAGGTGGCGTCGATGCGCGGCTGCTGCGTGAAGTCCAGCCGCCGGATGATGCGGATGCGGTCGGTCACCTCGCGGTGCACGCGCGCCATCTCGGCATTGCCGGCGGCGGCCACCAGATGGCAATGGAAGTCCTCGTCCCAGCGCGCAACCTGCGCCGCATCGCTGCTGCGCTGCTCCGCGGGCACCAGCCAGATGGCGGCCAGTGCGTCGAGCTGGGCGCGGTCCACCGCGCGGCCCGATTCGCACAGGCGATGCACGGCGGTGGTCTCCAGCACCATGCGCAGGTCGTAGAGCTGCTCGAACTGCTGGAAGTCGAAGGGCAGCACGCGCCAGCCGGCGCGGAACAGCACCTCGACATAGCCTTCCTGCTGCAGCCGGATCAGCGCCTGGCGCACCGGCGTGCGCGAGACGCCCAGGCGCTCGCACAGCTCGTTCTCGGTGAAGCGGTCGCCCGGCACCAGGCGGAAGTCGGCGATGTCGCGCTTGAGCTGGTCGTAGACCTCGTCCGCGCGCGAGCGGAAAGGCAGCTCGGCCTCGGCGGGCGCGGCTTTGGGGGGACGGGCAGGAACGGCGGCGGACACCATCGGATCGTAGCGGGCAGGCTCAGGTCTGCGGCGGCGCCGACGCCAGCGCCGCGATCAGCTGCGCGCTGGTGGCCGTCCAGCCCACGATGGCGCCCTGGGCGCGGATCATCTCCACCGCCGCGGCCTTGAACTGCGGGAAGTAGCTCTCGGTGCAGTCCTCCAGCAGCACGCAGTCGTAGCCGCGGTCGTTGGCCTCGCGCATGCTGGTCTGCACGCAGACCTCGGTGGTCACGCCGCCGAAGACCAGGTGCGTGATGCCGCGCGCCTGCAGCAGCTCGTGCAGGCCGGTGGCATGGAAGGCGCCCTTGCCGGGCTTGTCGATGACCCATTCGCCCTCGATGGGCGCGAGCGCATCGATGATCTGGTTGCCCGGCTCGCCCGTCACCAGGATGCGGCCCATGGGGCCTTCGTCGCCGATGCGAAGCGTCGGGTGGCCGCGCAGCCGCTTGGCGGGTGGGCAGTCCGACAGATCGGGCAGGTGCGCCTCGCGCGTGTGCACGACCAGGCCGCCGGCCTGGCGCCAGGCGGCCAGCACGGCCTGCGTGGCGGGCACGATGGCCGCCAGCAGCGACACGTCGTTGCCCAGCGTCTCGCCGAAGCCGCCGGGCTCGATGAAGTCGCGCTGCATGTCGATCAGCACCAGGGCCGTGCGGGCCACATCGAAGTCGTAGGGGAAAGGGCGGGCGTCGTTCAGGCGCATGGCTGTTTTCTCCTTGCTCAGTGCCCGCCGCCCATGTGGGCGCCTAGGACGTGTCTGTCGGCCGAAGCGGCTGGTGTTTCGTACACGATGCGGCCCTCGCTCATCACCACGATGCGGTCCGACAGGGCCAGCAGCTCGTCCAGGTCCTCGCTGACCAGCAGCACGGCGCCGCCGCGTTCGCGCACCTGCACGATGCGGGCATGGATCTCGGCGACGGCGGCGAAGTCCAGGCCGAAGACCGGGTTGGCGGCGATCAGCACCTGGATGTCGCCCGCCAGCTCGCGGGCCAGCACGGCGCGCTGCACGTTGCCGCCCGAGAGGCTGCCGATGGGCGCGCGCTCGCCGCGGGTCTTGATGCCGTATTCGGCGATCCACTGCCGCGCCCGGGCCCGCCAGCGACTGAAGCGCAGCAGGCCGCCGGCTGCCAGCGGCGGTTGATCGAAGTCGCGCAGGGCCATGTTCTCGGCCACGCTCAGGCCGGCGACGCAGGCATTGCGCAGCGGCTCCTCGGGCAGGCTGCGCACGCGCAGGCGACGGTTGTCGCCGCGGCTGGCGCGGTAGGGCTGACCGCCCACGCGCACGCGACCGGCACTGCGCGCGCGCTGGCCCACCAGGGCCTCGACCAGCTCGCGCTGACCATTGCCGGAGACGCCCGCCACGCCCAGGATCTCGCCCGGGCGCACCTGCAGGCTGAGCGACTGCACGGCGGGCGTGCCGCGGTCGCCGGGGGCGGAAAGCGATTCCACCTCCAGCGCCGGTGCCGCACCGGCTGCGACCGGCGTGCGCGGCGTGGCGGCGCTGGCGCCCTCGCTCGCCTCGTCGGGCGTGGCGCCCGCACCCATCATGGCCTGGGCCAGGCGCGTCGGGTCGGTGTCGCGCACCGCGGCATGGTGCACGGCGCGTCCGCGGCGCAGCACCGTCACGGCGTCGGCATAGGCCATCACCTCGCGGAACTTGTGCGTGATGATGAGCACGGTGCAGTGGCCACCCTGCGCGAAGGCGCGCACATGGCCCAGCACCTCGTCGGCCTCCTGCGGCGTGAGCACCGAGGTGGGCTCGTCCAGGATCAGCAGGCGCGGCTTGAGGTACAGCTGCTTGAGCAGCTCCAGCTTCTGCTTCTCGCCCGCGGCCAGCTGCGAGGGCCGCGCGTCCAGGTCCAGGCGGAAGGGCGTGGTCGCCAGGAAGTCCTGCAGCTCGGCGCGCTTGGCCTTCCAGTCGATCAGCGTGGGCACCTGGCCACCGGCCAGCAGCAGGTTCTCGGCCACCGTCATGCCCGGTGCCAGCGTGAAGTGCTGGTAGACCATGCCGATGCCCAGTTGCCGCGCCACCACCGGGTTGGCGATGGCCTGCTCGCGGCCGTCGATGAGGATGCTGCCTTCCTCCGGCCGCTGGAAGCCGGCCACGCACTTGACCAGCGTGCTCTTGCCGGCGCCGTTCTCGCCCAGCAGCGCATGCACGCTGCCGGGCGCGACCTGCATGCTCACGTGGTCCATGGCGGTGAAGTCGCCGAAGCGCTTGGTGAGGTCCAGCGTGTCCAGCGCGAGCGCACCCTGGGCGCGCGGATGGGGCGTGACGGGCGCGATCATGACGCCAGCGCCTCGATCAGCGCGGTCGACACCGCATGCGCGCCGAACACGCCGCCCTGCATGGTGATCATCTTGAGCGCCGCCGCGTGGTTGCCGGGATCGGTGGCCGCCGTGCAGTCCGACAGCAGCAGGCATTCGAAGCCGCGGTCGTTGGCGTCGCGCATCGTCGTGTGCACGCAGACGTCGGTGGTGATGCCGGCCAGCACCAGGTTGCGGATGCCGCGGGTGCGCAGGATCATCTCCAGGTCGGTGGCGTAGAAGGAGCCCTTGCCGGGCTTGTCGATCACCACCTCGCCGGGCAGCGGCGCCAGCTCGGGAATGATCTCCCAGCCCGGTTCGCCGCGGATCAGGATGCGGCCGCAAGGCCCGTCGTCGCCAATGCCCACGCCGCCTTCGCCGATCTGGCGCGAACGCCAGCGCTTGTTGGCCGGCAGGTCCGACAGGTCGGGCCGGTGGCCTTCGCGCGTGTGGATGATGGTGTAGCCCAGCGGGCGCATCACCTCCAGCAGCCGGCGGATGGGTTCGATGGGCGCCTGCGTGAGCGAGATGTCGTAGCCCATCACGTCCACATAGCCGCCCTTGCCGCAGAAGTCGGTCTGCATGTCGATGACGATGAGCGCCGTGTTGTCGGGGCGCAGGTCGCCGTCGTAGGGCCAGCGGTAGGGTTCTGCGGCCGCGAAGCGCGTCGTGGCAGCGGGGGAAGTCGTGGCGTCCATGGTGTCAGTCCAGGGTCTTGAGCCGTTCCTTGTCGGGCACCGGCGGCGTCGGCGCCGGCACCAGCGGATGGGTGCCCGCACCGCCGTAGAAGCGCACCGGCGGCGCGAAGCCGAAGCCGCTGCCGTCGGTGACCTGCACCTTGTCGCTCCAGGGCAGCTGGTAGCGGCCGGCCGCCATGTCGTGCATGTAGGTGTAGGGGCAGTCCTGCGCGCCGCCCTTCACCGCCACGTAGCCGCGGTGGTAGAGCTGGTAGATGTTGTTCTCCACGCCCCAGCCGGTGCGCGCCTCGCGTACCAGGTCGGGACGCAGCTCGGCGGTGACGATCTCGTCGGGCCGGCCGCCGCCTTCCACCATCACGGTGCCGTCGAAGCTGCAGAACATGCCTTCGCCCATGGAGTCGAAGGTGCCGTCGCTGCCGCATAGGCACACGCTGGCGGTGTAGGCCAGGTTGCAGAAGGCGTTGGCCTGGTTGGTGATCTTCCAGGCATGGCGGATCGGCGCGGTGTAGCCGGCCGTGCGCAGGATGATCTCCGCGCCCTTGTACGCCGCCTCGCGCGCCATCTCCGGGAACATGCCGTCGTGGCAGATGATGAGCGCGAGCTTGCTGCCGTTGGGCCCGTCGCACACGGGCACGCCCAGGTTGCCCGGCTCCCAGGGCTCCACCGGCACCCAGGGATGCAGCTTGCGGTAGTACAGGCGGATGGCGCCCTGGTCGTCGATGATCAGCCCGCTGTTGTACGGGTTGCCATCGGGATTGGCCTCCATGATGGAGAAGCAGCCCCAGATGCGATGCTCGATGCAGGCGGCGCGGAAGGCCGCCACCTCGGGGCCGTCCAGGCTGCACATGATCTCGGGGTTGGTGTCCATCGAGAGCCCGTGCAGCGCGTACTCCGGGAACACCACCAGGTCCATGGTCTGCTGGTTGCGGCGGGCCTTGCCCACCAGCTCGCAGATGCGCTGCGTCTGCGCCGCAAGCTGCTCGCGCGTGGCGACCACCGGCAGCTGCAGCTGCACCAGGCCCACCACCACGCCGTTGGCCGATTTGTTCAGGCCGCCTAATCCGCTCATCGAAAACTCCTTGTGTGTGCGCCGCCGGTCACTTGGCCGACAGCTCGCCCGGACTGCCCGCCGCCACCTGCCCCGGCCGGCACGAGGCCACCAGGATGAGCAGCGTGAGCACGTAGGGCACGGTGTTGAAGAGGTGGTAGCCCCAGCCGATGCCGATGGACTGCAGCGCCGGCCCCACGGCCCCGGCACCGCCGAAGAGCAGCGCCGCGCCCACGCAGCGCAGCGGGCTCCAGCGCGCGAAGATCACCAGCGCCACGGCGATCAGGCCCTGGCCACTGGAGATGCCCTCGTTCCAGCTGCCCGGGTAGAACAGCGTGAGCGAGGCGCCGCCCAGCCCGGCGATGGCACCGCCTGCGGTGGTGGCCGCGATGCGCAGCGCCGACACCGAATAGCCCAGCGCCCGCGCCGCATCGGCCGAGTCGCCGGCCAGCCGCACCAGCAGGCCCGCGCGGGTGCGCGCAAAGCCCCACCACAGCAGTCCGGCCAGCAGCAGGCCCAGCGGCACCAGCGCATTGACCTGCAGGGCCGCGCGCACCGCCGAATTGCTGCTCCAGTCGCCCAGCGGCAGCGCGGGGATCTGCGGCGCCTGCGGCTGGATCAGCGGCTTGCCCAGGTAGAAGGCCAGGCCCGTGCCCAGCAGCATCAGCGCGATGCCGGTGGCCACATCGTTGACGCCGCGCAGCGAGCACAGCAGCCCGTGCAGCAGTGCCAGCAGCGCACCGGCGATGGCGCCTGCCCCCACGCCCAGCCAGGCCGAGCCGGTGAGGTAGGCGCCGCCGAAGGCCGCCATGGCCGACAGCACCAGCACGCCTTCCAGGCCCAGGTTGATGCGGCCCGACTTCTCGGTCAGGCACTCGCCCAGGCTCACGAAGAGGAAGGGCGTGCCCACGCGCAGCGCCCCGCCCACGATGGCGGCGACGAAGGCGGTCAGCATGTCGGCGGTCATGGCTTCGCCTCCTTCAAGGCCGGGGCACCGGCACTGCCGCGCAGGCGGCGCAGCGGCGTGAGCCAGTCGCGCCCGCGCAGCGCCTCGCTGGCCAGGATGAGCACGAAGGCGATGCCCTGCAGCACCAGCACCGAGGCATCGGGCAGGCCCAGCCGGCGCTGCAGCAGGCTGCCCGCCGCGCCGAAGCCGCCGAAGAGGATGGCCACCGGAATCACCGCCAGCGGGTTCTGCCGCGCGATGAAGGCCACCAGGATGCCCGCATAGCCGTAGCCCGCGATCAGCGAGGCATTGGCGTTGGTGTGCACCGCCGCCACCTCCACCGCGCCGGCCAGGCCCGCACAGGCGCCACCCAGCGCGCAGGCCAGCAGCACCAGCCGCGTGGCGGGCAGACCCACCAGTTGTGCGGCGCGGGGGTTGCCGCCCACCACCCGCACAGAGAAGCCGGTGGGCGTCCAGCGCAGCCACAGCGCCAGCACCACGCAGGCGACCACGCCCAGGACCAGGCCCCAGTGCACGTCGCTGCCCGCGATGCCGCCGATGCGCAGGCCCTCGGCCAGCGTGTTCGTCGAAGGCTTGTTCAGGCTGGCCGGGTCGCGCAGCGGTCCTTCGACCAGGTGCTTGAACAGCCCGATGGCCACATAGGCCAGCAGCAGGCTGCTGATGGTCTCGTTGATGCCGCGGTACTGCCGCAGCGCGCCGGCCAGCATGATCCACAGCGCACCCGCCGCCATGCCGGCCAGGCACAAGGCCGCTGTGCCGGCGATGTTCTCGGGCAGCGCCACCGCATAGGGCAGTGCCGCCGCGGCCAGGCCGCCCAGCACCAGCGCGCCTTCGCCGCCGATGATGACCAGGCCGGCGCGCGCCGGCAATGCCACGCACAGCGCGGTGAGCATCAGCGGCGCCGCGCGCTGCAGCGTGTTCTGCCACGAGAACCAGCTGCCGAAGGCGCCCTGGTAGAGCACCGCCCACACCTCGGGCGGCGAGCTGCCGGCCGCCACGGCCGCGAAGACGCCGAACAGCGCCACCGCGGCCGCGATGCTGAGCACCGGCAGCGCCAAGTCCTGGCCCATGGATCGCATGGCAGGTTTTCCTCGCAACGCGGCGGGGCGCTCAGACCGAGCCGACCACGCCGTCGACCAGGTAGTTCATCTGCTCGAGCTTGAGGTCGGTCTGCTTCTGCACCTGGCCGGCGGCGATGACTTCCTTGCCCTTGTTGTCCTTGAGCGGGCCTTTGAAGATGTCGAAGCTGCCCGCGATCATCTTGGCCTTGATGTCGTCGGCCTGCTTCTTGGCGGCGTCGGTCACCATGGGGCCGTAGGCCGAGGTCTTGACGTAGCCCTCCTTCAGGCCGCCGCGCAGGAAGTTGGGATGCGGCTTGCCGGCCTGGGCGGCTTCGAGGATCGTCTTGTAGGCCGTGAGCCAGTTCCACTCGGCACCCGTGAGGTAGGCATTGGGCGCCAGCTTGGCCTGGCTGGCGTGGTAGCCGCAGACCATCTTGCCGCGCTTGGCGGCCGTCTCCACCACCACCTTGGGGCCGTCCACGTGCATGGTGAACACGTCGCAGCCCTGGTCGGCCAGGCTGTTGGTGGCCTCGGCCTCCTTGACGGCCATGGACCAGTCGCCGGTGAAGATCACGTGGCAGGTGATGTTCGGCTTGACCGAACGCGCGCCGAGCGTGAAGGCGTTGATGTTGCGCAGCACCTGCGGAATGGGCTTGGCGGCCACGAAGGCGATCTTGCCGCTCTTGCTCATGTGGCCGGCGATCACGCCGTTGAGGAACTGGCATTCGTCGATGTAGCCGAAGAAGCTGCCCACGTTCTTGGGGTTCTTCTCGGTCCACAGGCCGCCGCAGTGCGAGAAGCGCACGTCGGGGTACTTGGGCGCCAGCGCCAGGATGTGCGGGTCGAAGTAGCCGAAGGAGGTGGGAAAGAGCAGCGAGGCGCCGTCCTGCTGGATCATGCCGGTCATGGTCTTCTGCACGGCGGCGGTCTCGGGCACGTTCTCCTCTTCGACCACCTTCACGCCGGGCAGCTTCTTGAGCTCGGCGGCGGCCTGGGCATGGGCCTGGTTGTAGCCGTAGTCGTCGCGCGGGCCGACGTAGATCACGCCCACGGTCAGCGGCTTCTGGGCCCAGGCCAGGGGGCCCAGGCTGCCGGCGGCGCCCAGGGCGGCCAGGGTCTTGAGGGATTCGCGGCGATTGAAGGCGGTCATGCGAAAAGCTCCAGCGGAAGGTTGGGTGAGAGAAGGGAGAACAAGGAAATCAGGACAGCGGGGCGACGGGCGCCTGCGTGACGCCCGCGGCCTCCAGGGCGGCGGCGGCGCGCAGGGCGATGTCTTCGCGCCAGGGCGCGGCGATCAGCTGCACGCCCACCGGCATCGGCGTCTGCGCGCCCCACACCGGCACGGCGCACACCGGCAGGCCGATGCACGAGATGGGCTGCGTGAGCGCCCCGAAGCTGGGCCGCAGCGGCTGGCGACGGCCATCCAGCTCCAGCCATTCGGTGCCGATGGGCGTGGCCGAACACGGCGTGGCGGGCGCGAGCAGCAGGTCGAAGTCCTGCATGACCGCAGCCACGGCCTCGGCATAGCGGCGGCGCACGCGCTGCGCGCGCGTGACCCAGGCCGCGGGCAGCAGCGCGCCGGCCAGGAAGCGGTCGCGCGACAGCGGCTCGAAGTCATGGGCGCGGCGGCGCAGGTCCGGCAGGTGCAGGGCCGCGCCCTCGGCATTGCTGATCAGGAAGGCAGCGGCGCGACCGGCCTCCACCAGCGGCAGTTCGACGGTGCGCGTGGCACCCAGGGCCTCGGCCACGCGGGCCACGGCGGCCTGGGCCTCGGGCAGGGCGTTGCGGGCGAACCAGCCTCCGAGCACGCCGACGCGCAGGCCGGCCGCGCCCTGCGGCAGCAGCGCGGTCACCGGCTCGGCCGCACGCTGGGCACAGCCCGGATCGCCGGGGGCGCCGTCTTCGGGACCCTGAATCGCGTCGTAGGCCAGGGCCAGGTCGCGCACCGAGCGTGCGAAAGGACCCAGGTGGTCCAGGCTGCTGACGAAGGGATAGCTCCCGGTGCGCGGCAGCCGGCCGAAGGTGGGCTTGAGGCCGTACACGCCACACAGCGAGGCCGGCACGCGGATGGAGCCGTTGGTGTCGGAACCCAGCGTGATCGGCACCTGCCCGGCCGCCACCGCGGCGCCGCTGCCCCCGGAGGAACCGCCGGCGATGCGCGACAGGTCGTGCGGATTGCGCGTGGGGCCTTCGTGCGAGTTCTCGGTGGTGAAGCCGTAGGCGTACTCGTCCATGTTGAGCGCGCCCACCAGCACGGCCCCGGCGGCTTCGAGCCGGCGCAGCAGCAGGGCGTCGGTGTTGGCCGGCGGCGCGTCGCGCTCGATCTTCGAGCCCGCCAGCGTGGGCAGGCCGGCGACGTCGAACAGGTTCTTCACCGCCACCGGCACGCCGGCCAGCGGCAGCGCGGCGCGGGCCTCGGCCGGCAGGGCGTCGAGCGCGGCAGCCCGCTGCAGGGCCCGCTCGCCCGTCACGGCGGTGAAGGCGTTGACGCGACCGTCGGTGGCGGCGATGCGGTCCAGCGCCGACTGCACCACGGCGGTGGCGCTGGCCTCGCCGGACTGCACCGCGGCGGCGATGCCGGCGGCATCGGCCTCGAACCAGGGCAGTGTGGCGCTCATGCCTGCGCTCCCGGTGCCACCGGCTCGAAGCGCAGGGCCGACTCGTCGTGCGGTGCCAGCTCCACGGCCTCGGTCAGCGCCGCCATGTCGGCGGCGAGCGCGAAGTAGCGCAGCACGCCCGGCCGGTGCTCGGGCGCAAGCGGCAGGTCCAGCGCCGCGGCGGCGGCGTCGACATAGGTCTCGATCTGTTGGGCATTCATGACAGTCTTCCCCCAGAGTTGCGCGTCGCCCTCGGATATCCGAACCAGTGCAGCGACAGAGATCGAGTGGCCGCGGAGCAGGCCATGCCAGGGCACCCACGGAACTGGCTTTGCCAGGCCGTGGGGTGCGCCCCCCTCCAAGCCGAAGGCGCAAGGGAGGGGGGAGCCGCGAAGCGGCATGGGGGGTGCTTCTTCTTCATCGGCGGACTTCGCGCTGGAAGATCTCCAGGCTCTGCTTCTTGGTCGCCACGAAGCTCGGCTGGCTCAGCGTCTCGACCGTGCGGGGGCGCGGGTCGTCGTAACGCAAGATCTCGGCCACCCGCGTCGGCCGCTTGGTGAGCAGCAGCACCTCGTCGGCCAGGTACACCGCCTCTTCCAGGTCGTGCGAGACCAGCAGCATGGTGGTGCCCGTCTGCATGAACACCTCCTGCAGCTTCTCGCGGATGAAGAGCGTCATCTCGAAGTCCAGCGCCGAGAAGGGTTCGTCCAGGAACAGCACCTCGGGCCCGGGGGCCAGGGCCCGCATGATCGATGCCGTCTGCTGCTGGCCGCCGGAGAGCTCGTAGGGAAAGCGGTTCAGGTCGAACTTGACGTCGAAGCTGGCCACCAGCTCTTCCATGCGGCGGTCCACCTCGGCCTTGCTGCGGCCTTCCAGCTTGAGCGGATAGGCGATGTTGTCGATGGTGCGCATCCACGGGAACATCGCCTCGCGGTAGTTCTGGAACACGTAGCCGATCTTGGTGTCCTTGAGCGACTTGCCGTCGAACAGGATCTCGCCGCGGTCGATGGGGATCAGCCCCGCGATCATGTTGATCAGCGTGCTCTTGCCGCAGCCGTTGGGCCCGAAGACCGAGACGATCTTGTGCTTGGGAATGTCGAGGTCGAAGTCCTCGTACAGCGGCCAGCCCGCGAAGTACTTGGTCAGGCCGCGGATGGTGATGTGCGTGCCCGCAGGCCCTGGGCGGAACTTGGGCGCAGGCACATCGGCGAAGACGGGGGCGTTGAGGACGGCGTTCATCTTCCACTCCAGTGCACGATGCGGCGCTCGATCACGAGGAAGAGCACATTGAGCGCGTAGCCGAGCGCCCCGGCCGCCAGGATGCTGGCGTACATGCTCTTGACGTTCAGCACCTGCTGCGAATTGATGATCCGGTTGCCCAGGCCGCTGTCCGCGCCGATGAACATCTCGGCCACGATGACGATGACCAGCGCCATCGACACCGCCGAGCGCAGGCCCACGAAGCTGGGCTGCAGGCTTTCCCAGACCAGCACGTCCTTGAAGATTTGCCAGCGCGTAGCGCCCATCACCTTGGCCGCCATCACCCGCTGCTTGCGGGCGTTGATGACGCCGTAGGCACTGTTGAAGACCACGATCAGCATGGCGCCGAAGGCGGCGATGGCGACCTTGTTGATGTCCGAGGTGCCGAAGATCATCAGGAACAGCGGGATCAGCGCCGACGAGGGCGTGGAGCGGAAGAAGTCGATCAAAAACTCCACGCTGCGGTAGGCCTTCTCGTTGCTGCCCAGCAGCACGCCCAGCGGCATGCCGACGGCCGCGGCGATCAGGAAGGCCTCCAGCGTGCGCCACACGGTGACGAGGAAGTCGTTCAGCAGCGGCCCGCCCGCCAGGCCCGTGATCAGCGTCTGGAAGGTGGCCAGCGGCGGTGGCAGCAGGATGGGCTTGATGAGGCCCAGCCGCACCACCAGATCCCACAGCACGAAGAGGGCGATGGGTCCGATGGCCGGCAGCAGCTTGTTCCACACCGGCGGCCGGGGCAGCACGGGGGCGGCATCGGCGGCGGGCGGCTTCCAGGCGCCGGTGGCGGCGCCCGCGGTGGAGGACGGCGCGGTCATGGCCATCAGCCCCGGTAGAGCAGCCCGTCCACGGCCACCTTCTTCTCGAAGATGCCCTTCTCGGTGAACAGGTCGAAGAACTTCTGGAAGTAGGCGATGTCGGCCGGCTTGAACTCGTCGTGCAGCATGTACGAGGCGAGCGGCACCTCGTTGGTGAGGGCACCCTCGATGGCGGTGTAGCCCTTCATGTACTGCCGCGCGTCGGCCGGGTTGTTGCGCACCAGCTCGATGCCGCGCTTGTAGGCGGCGATGTACTTCTTCGCGATGTCCGGGTTCTTCTTGATGAAGTCGGTGGTCAGGCTGGCCGAGCCGCCGTGCCAGGGCGCCATCGGGTCGCCCAGGACGTAGTGCGCCACCACGCCGGCCTCTAGCACGCGCGTGGTGCCGTTGAGCCGGCCCACGGTGCCGGTGGGCTCCAGCGTGTAGACGGCGTCGATCTGGCCGGCGGCCAGGGCCGCGACGTGCTGGCCGATGGGCAGCTCGGTCACGTTCATGGGGCCGGCGCCGGCGCGCTCCAGCATGGTCTTGGCCAGCGTCACGTTCTGGATGCCGGGGCCCGAGGCCACGCGCTTGCCCTTGAGCTCGGCCACGCTCTTGACGGGACTGTCCTTGGGCACCAGGAACTCCTCCAGCACGTACTTGGCGTTGCTGGGGTTGGTGCAGAAGATCTTGAAGAGGCCCGGCTGCGCGATCTCGCCGATGGCGAGGTTGGCGCTGCCGGTGCCGTTGGCGCTGCCGTCGGAGCGGCCGGAGAGCATGGCCTCCATCACCTGCTGGGCGCCGGCGAACTTGAGCGGCTCCACGTCCAGGCCCGCTTCCTTGAAGTAGCCCTTTTCGACCGCGGCGAAGAAGGGCAGGCCCGCGGCCACCGGCCAGTAGCCGATGCGCAGCTTGGGGCCGCCCTGCGCACGCACGATGGCGGGCGCGGCCAGCGCGCCGAGGGCGGCACCGCCGGCCTGCAGCACATGGCGGCGGGAGGGACGGAAGGACGACGATGGGCTCATGCGAAGACTCCTGCGGACGAACGAAGGGAAGGACGGAATGAGAAGGACGGTGCCGGGGCCGCAGCGGGCTCAGGCGCTGCGCGAGGCGATGTAGGCCCGCCAGCCGCCATGCGCGCTGACGTCCTCGGCGCCCTGCAGCGCATGGGCCTCGCAGATGAAGCTGTGCACCCAGCGGCCGTCGGCCAGCTCGACGCTGCCCAGGCCCAGCGGCGGCGGGATCTGCGCCAGGAAGGCGCCGACTTCGGCGCGCGGTACGTTCCACACCTCCAGTGCGATGGGCACGCCGTTGCCGGGCTCGCGCTGAAGGCCCGGCTTGGGCGGTGTGGTGCCCGGCAGCGCATACAGGCGGTAGTGCGCTGCGGTGGTGGTGGCCTCGACCAACGCGGCCCCGCGTGCGATGAGCTGGTGGTTGAGCGGCATGCCCGTGAGGTGGGCGCCGACCACGGCGATGGGCATGGCTTCGCCCTCGGCCAGCGGCGGCCAGACCGGCGGCTCGGGCGCGGGCAGCGGCCCGCCGGTGGCGCCCATCGGCAGGCCGGTGGCATGGTGGAAGCGCTGGCCCAGCTCGGCCAGGCGGAAGTCGCTGCCGCAGGGCCCGATGAAGGTCACGCCGAAGGGCAGGCCGTCGGGCCGCAGGCTGGCCGGCACCGACAGGGCCGCATAGTCCAGCAGGTTGACGAAGTTGGTGTAGTGGCCCAGTTCGCTGTTGCGCCGCACCGGCTCGGCGCGCATGGCGTCCAGCGTGCAGTGCGTGGGCGCGGTGGGCACCAGCAGCACGTCAATGCCGGCCCACATGGCGGCGGCCTGCTGCCCGAGCGCCTGCAGCTGCGTCTGGGCATCGACGAGGTCGGCCGCATCGAAGCTGCGGCCGCGCGCCAGGATGCCGCGCACGGGCTCGATCACCTCGGCTTCGTGCGCGTCGAAGAAAGGCCGCACGGCGGCATAGCGCTCGGCCACCAGCGCACTGTCGTAGAGCAGGCCGGCGGCGCGGGCCAGCGGGGCGTAGTCGACCGGCACCGGCTCGCCGCCCAGCTCACGCAGCTGCGCGATGGCCCGCTCGAAGGCGGCAGCGGCCAGCGCGTCGCCGTGGAATTCCAGCGGCTGCGGCACGCCGAAGCGAAAGCGCGCCGGCAGCGGCGTGCGCGCGAGCTCGAGTCGGCGCGAGTACGGATCGCCCGCGTCCGGCCCCATGGCGCAGGCCAGCACCCGCGCGGCCAGCGCCACGGTGGGCGCGAAGATGGAGACGCAGTCGACGCTCTGCGCCGCCGGCACCACGCCCTTGGCGCTGATGAGCCCCTTGCTGGGCTTGAGGCCCACGATGTTGTTCAGCCCCGCCGGCACGCGGCCGGAGCCGGCGGTGTCGGTGCCGAGCGAGAAGTCCACCTGCCCGGTGGCCACCGCATAGGCCGAACCCGAGCTGGAACCGCCCGACACGTAGCGCGCATCGAAGCTATTGGGCACCGCGCCGTAGGGCGAGCGGCTGCCGTTGAGCCCGCAGGCGAACTGGTCGAGGTTGGTCTTGCCCGCCACCGACGCACCGGCTGCGAGCAGGCGCTGCACCACGGTGGCGTGCGCTTCGGGCGCATAGGCGAAGGCCGGGCAGGCGGCGGTGGTGGGCAGGCCGGTGACGTCGATGTTGTCCTTGACCGCAAAGCGCAGGCCGGCCAGCGGGCCGGTGGCCGCACCGGCGATGGGCATGGCGGGGCGGCTGATCCAGGCCGCCTCGGGCCGGCCATCGGGGGCCGGCTGCGGCGCGGGCACCTGGGCGGAACCAGCAGCCGCAAAGGGGCGGGTCAGGGCGTCGGGGGAAGAGGCTTCGTGCACCATGTTCAGGCATCCATTCTTGGATACATGATGTGATGCAAGCAGCGTGCCACCCGGATCGCCCGTTGGGCGGGCGTCCGGGCACGTCGTCCACCCTTCAGGCCCGGGTCACCTCCAGCATCAGCTTGCCCATGGCCTGCCCCGATTCGAGGCGGGCATGGGCCTGCGCGGCCTCGGCGAGCGGGAAGACCTCGCTCACCCAGGGCCGAACGTGGCCGGCCGCCACGAGCGGCAGGGCCACGGCGCGCAGGCGCTCGGCGATCAGCGCCTTCTCGGCCAGCGGCAGCGGGCGCAGCAACGAGCCGGTGATGCGCAGTTCCTTGGCCAGGATGGGCCGCAGCGGCGCCACGAAGTCGGCGCCGTCGCCGGGCGACAGGTGCACCAGCCGGCCGCGTCGCGCCAGCACCTGCACGTTGCGGGCGGCGTGGGCAGCGCCGGCCATGTCCAGCACCACGTCCACACCGCGCCCGTCGGTCCAGTCCAGCGCGGCCTGCACCCAGTCCTGCGTGCGGTAGTCGAATGCCGCCGCGGCGCCCAGGGTCCGTGCCTCGGCCACCTTGGCCGCGCTGCCGCAGGTGACGGCCACGCGGTGACCCAGCGCACCCAGCAGCTGGAGGGCCAGGCTGCCGACGCCGCTGGTGCCGCCATGGATCAACACCGCCTCGCCCGGCCCCAGCGCCGCGACGCCGAAGAAGTTGTGCCAGACGGTGAACAGCGCCTCGGGCAGCGCCGCCGCCTCGCGCAGGCCCAGGCCCGCGGGCACGGCGAAGGTGAGCGCGGCGGGCGCCACCACCCGCGTGGCATAGCCGCCCCCATCGACCAGGGCGCACACCGCGTCGCCCACGCGCAGGTGGCCGGCCCGTGCACCGGCCCAGCGCACGGTGCCGCTCACCTCGAGGCCCGGCACGTCGCTGTGCGCGGGCGTGGGGCCGCGGCGGCGCTGGTTGCAGTCGTGCCGGTTGACGCCGGCCCAGGCCACGTCGATCAGCACCTCGTCGGGCGCCGGCACGGGCAGGACCAGGCCGGGCGTCCAGCGCAGCACCTCGGGGCCACCCGGCACGCTGATGACGAGGCCGTCGGCGCGCAGATCCGCCCCGGCGGGGGTCGTGGCATCCATTACCTTCAGTCCAGTTTGACGCCTGCCGCGCGGATCACCTTGCCCCACATCGCGCGGTCGGCCTGGATGAAGGCGGTGAACTCGGCGGGCGTGTTGCAGCGCAGCTCGCCGCCGTAATCGCGCCACTTCTTGGCCAGCTCGGGCGACTGGCAGACCTTGCCCATGGCGGCGCTGAGCTTCTCCAGGATCGCGGGCGCGGTGCCGGCCGGTGCCAGCAGGCCCTGCCAGGCGATGGGCGTGTAGTCGGGCAGGCCCTGCTCGGCGAAGGTGGGCACGTTGGGAAAGCTCGGATGCCGCTCGCGGCCGGTGATGGCCAGCAGCTTGAGCTTGCCCGCCTGCACGTTGGTGGCCGCCGCGGGCAGGCCGTCGAACATCAGCTGGATCTGCCCGGCCAGCAGGTCCGCGTAGGGGCTGTTGCTGTTGTAGGGCACCAGGTTCGACTTCACGCCCGCCACGCTGTTGAACCACACCGCCGACAGGTGCGAATAGCTGCCGATGCCCTGCGTGGCCACGGTGACCGAATCGGGCTTGGCCTTGAGCTGGGCGACCAGCTCGCGCGCGTCCTTGGCCGGCACCGAGGGCGTGGCGATCAACCCCGTGTTGAGCACGCCCAGCAGGCTGATGGGCGCGAAGTCGCGCTCGGCATTGAAGGGCAGCTTGCCGTAGAGGTGCGGCACGACCGACAGCGAGCTGGTGGTGCCGATGTAGAGCGAGTAGCCGTCGTTGGCGGCCTTGGCCGCCACCTCGGTGCCAATGATGTTGGAGGCGCCCGGCCGGTTCTCCACATAGAAGGACTGGCCCAGGATCTTCGTGAGCTCTGCGGCCAGCTCGCGGGCGTTGGCGTCGGGGCCGCTGCCCGCGGGGAAGGGGGCAATGATGCGCACCGGCTTGGTGGGGTAGTCGGGCTGGGCGCCCGCGCCGGTGGGCGCCAGGGCGAAGGCCGCCACGAGCGGGAGGGCGGCCGCGCTGGCGGCGAGCCTCTTGAGGATGGTCATGAATGTCTCCGTTTGCGAACGCGTGCCGATTGCACGGTGCCGGATCATACGAAGACATTGTTTATTGTCAAAATACGATAATCACAATACTATTCAGCCCATCGGATGTCCTGCCCGGCCATCCGTTCTCGCCCGGAGACAAAGTTGACCCCTCGAACACCCCTGCAGCTGCAGTTCAGCCACATCGGCCTGTACGTCACCGACCTGGCCCGCATGGCCGGCTTCTACAAGCGCGCCCTGCGCTTCACCCAGACCGACGCGGGCGACCTGGGCCCGGTGCAGCTGGTCTTCCTGAGCCGCGATCCCAGCGAGCACCACCAGCTGGTGCTGGCCACCGGCCGGCCGGCGGACATGGCCTTCAACGTGGTCAACCAGTTGTCCTTCCGCGTGCCCGACGTGGCAACGCTGCGCGCCTTCCATGACCGGCTGCTGGCCGAGGGCGCGAGCGAGATGCTGCCGGTGACGCACGGCAATGCCGTCTCGGTCTACTGCCGCGATCCGGAGGGCAACCGGCTGGAGCTGTTCATGGACACGCCCTGGTACTGCGAGCAGCCGCTGCGCGAGCCCATCGACCTCACCCAGAGCGACGAGGCCATCCTGGCGCAGGCCGAGGCCATCGCGAAGCGCTTCCCCCGATTCATGAGCCGGGCGCAATGGCAGGCCGACGTCGCCCGCCGCATGCAGGAAGACCAGCATGGCTGAGCCGGCGCCCGTCTACGACGTGGCCATCGTGGGGCTGGGCCCCACGGGCGCCACGCTGGCCAACCTGCTGGGCGCCGCCGGCCGCTCGGTGCTGGTGGTCGAAAAGGAACGCGACATCTTTCCCCTGCCGCGCGCCATCCACTACGACGGCGAGGTGCTGCGCATCTTCCAGGCGGCGGGCCTGCGCCAGCAGGTGCTGGCCATCTCCAGGCCCGGCACGCAGGGCATGCACTTCGTCAATGCGGCGGGCCAGACGCTGCTGATCCGCGGCGGCACCGCGGCGCTGGGCCCGCACGGCGGCGCCAACAACTACTACTTCCACCAGCCCGAGCTGGAGGCCGTGCTGCGCGAAGGCCTGGCGCGCTTTCCCAACGTGCATGTGCGGCTGGAGACCACCCTCACCGCCATCGACATGGACGGCGAAGGCGCCACGCTGCACGGCCGCCAGGGCCAGGACGGCGGCAGCTTCGAGGCCCGCGCCCGCTGGGTGGTGGGCTGCGACGGCGCCCGCTCGCCGGTGCGCCAGCACATGGGCAGCCCGATGGTGGACCTGGGCCTGCGCCAGCCCTGGCTGGTGTTCGACGTGGTGCTGACCGAACCGGTGGACCTGCCGCCGCACACCGTGCAGCACTGCGACCCGCGCCGGCCCATGACCTACTGCAACGTGGTGGGCCACCGCCGTCGCTGGGAGATCATGGTGCTGCCCGGCGACGACCGCGAGGCCATGGTGCAACCCGACAACCTGTGGAAGCTGGTCGCGCCGTGGGTACGGCCCGATCAGGCCCGGCTGGAGCGCGCCGCCATCTACACCTTCCATTCGGTGATCGCCGACGGCTGGCGCCAGGGCCGGCTGCTGCTGGCGGGCGATGCCTGCCACCAGACGCCGCCCTTCCTGGGCCAGGGCATGTGCGCGGGCATCCGCGATGCGTCCAACCTGGCCTGGAAGCTGGACGCGGTGCTGACCGGCCGCGCGCCGGAGGCGCTGCTGGACACCTACGAATCCGAGCGCAAGCCGCATGTGCGCGCCCTGATCGAGCTGGCCGTGCGCCTGGGCGACATCATCCAGACCACCGACCCGGCCGCGGCGGCCGAGCGCGATGCGCGCTTCGCGACCGGCGCGCCCGAAGTCTTCGAGTTGCCGCCGCAGCTGCTGGGCGCAGGCGCCTTCGACATCCTGCAGCAGGACCTGGCGGGCCGGCCCTTTCCCCAGCCGCGGCTGGCCGACGGCCGGTTGCTCGACGAGTTGCTGGGCCGCCGCAGCGCGGTGATCGGCCGGCGCGACCTGCTGGCCGCCGCGGCGCCCGGCACCGCCGAGCGCTGGGCCCGCAGCCAGGCCCTGGTCATCGACGAGCCCGACCCGCCGCTGGCGGACTGGCTGCGCAGCCACGAAGCGGGCGCCGTGATACTACGGCCCGACCGCTACATCGTCGGCGTGGCGCGCACGGGCTCCGAGCTGGACCGCATCTCCCAGTACCTCCCGGTGGCGCCATGACGACCCACACCCCGGGGCCCCACCTTGTCCGAACCTTCGCCCTCGTCCAGCCTGGAACGCATGCTGGGCGTGCTCGACCTCTTCGACGACCACCACATCACCCGCACGGCGGAGGACATCGCGAAGGCGCTGGAGGTCTCGCTGCCCACCAGCTACCGCTACGTGCGCCAGCTGCTGCAGGTGGGTTTGCTGCAGCGCGTGGAGGACTCGCACTACGCGCTGGGCCCGCGCATCATCCTGCTGGACCACTACATCCGCCGCGCCGATCCGGTGCTCAAGGTGGGCCTGCCGGTGCTGCGCGAGCTGGTCGATGCCACCGGCTTCGACTGCGTGGTGACCGAGGCCTTCGGCCAGCAGGTGCTGGACACGCACCGCGAGATGGGCGGCGCGCCCGCCACGCTGGCCTACACGCGCGGCCGGCCGCGGCCGCTGTTCCAGGGCGCGGCGCCCAAGGTGCTGCTCTCTACGCTGGGCACGGCGCCGCTCAGGAAGCTGTTCGACGCGCGCCGCGACGAGGCTATGCGCTGCGGCCTGCCGGGCGACTGGGCCGAGTTCCGGCGCCACTTCGCGGCCATCCGCAAGGCGGGCCACTATGTCTCCAAGGGCGAGCTGGAGCCCCAGCTGGCGGCCGTGGCCGCGCCCGTTCTCAAGTCGGATGGCGGCGCCTGGGCCGCCATCTCCCTCGTGTTCGATACCTCGCGCCTGGCGATCGTCGACCTTGAAAAGATGGTCCGTCTGATCACCGAGGCCGCGACGCGGATCGGAGGTCGGCTGGCCTAGCACCACCCTCCCTCCCCTTCCCAAGGAATCCCCATGAGACTCATCAGCTACCAGTACAACGGCCAGGACGGCTATGGCGCCATCGTCGGCGACCGCGTGGTCGACCTGCGCGCAGTGTTCGGCGCACAGGCGCCGGACCTCAAGGCCTTCATCGCCGCCGGGCTGGCACCTCAGGCCGCCGCGCATGTCGAGGCCGCCCGCGCCACGCTGCCGCTGTCCGAGGTGACGCTGCTGCCGGTGATCCCCAACCCCGGCAAGATCTTCTGCATCGGCCTGAACTACGGCGAGCACATCCGCGAGACCGGCAAGACCGAGACCGAGAAGCCGGTGATCTTCCTGCGCGTGGCCGACTCGCAGCTGGCCCATGGCGAGGACATCGTGCGCCCCCAGGCCTCCGAGCGGCTGGACTACGAAGGCGAGATCGCCATCGTCATCGGCAAGGGCGGGCGCCACATCAGCGAGGCGGACTCGTGGTCGCACATCGCCGGCTACAGCTGCTACAACGACGGCAGCGTGCGCGACTGGCAGGTGCACACCTCGCAGTGGGCACCGGGCAAGAACTTCTGGAAGACCGGCGCCTTCGGTCCATGGATGGTGACGGCCGACGAGATCGCGCCCGACCAGAAGATGACGCTGGTCACCCGCCTCAATGGCCAGGAGATGCAGCGCGCCACCACCGACATGATGGTGCACAGCATCCCGCGCCAGATCGCCTACATCTCCACCTTCATCCCGCTGGAGCCGGGCGACGTGATCGTCACCGGCACGCCCGGCGGCGTGGGCAACAAGCGCACCCCGCCCGTGTTCATGAAGCCGGGCGACGTGTGCGAGATCGAGGTCGACGCCATCGGCGTGCTGCGCAACGGCATCCGGGACGAGTGAGGGCGGCGCTGTCCAATCCAACACAAGATCCGCATGCTGCCCGGACGTCCTGAACCCCCCATCGCCACCCTGCTCGGCGCCCGCCTGCTCGCCCTCGACACCACGGCCGGCACGCTGGCCGCCGAGTACGAGGCGACCGCCGCCTTCCTCAACCCCGCGGGCACGGTGCAGGGCGGCATGCTCGCCGCCATGCTGGACGACCTGTGCGCCGCCGTGGTCGACGCCCGTGCGGGCGAAGGCGGCGGCGTCGTCACGCTGACGCTGAACCTGAGCTTCCTCGCGCCGGCCCGGCCCGGCCGGCTGCAGGGCCGCTCGGCCATCGTGGGCGGCGGACGCAGCATCTGCTACGTGGAGGCGGTGCTCGCGCAGGCCGGCACCGAGGTGGCGCGGGCCACGGCCTGCTGCCGCGTCATGGGCGCACGCGCGGGCTGAGACGCAGGCGGGCGGTGTGCCGCTGCCGTCGGGGCATGGCGGTCGCGACAATCGCCGGCTCCGACCCACGACCGCCTTCGCCATGCTGCGCTACCAGATCCTCCCCGTCACGCCCTTCCAGCAGAACTGCTCGCTCGTCTGGTGCGACGCGACGAACAAGGCCGCGCTGATCGACCCGGGCGGCGAGATCGACCGGCTGGTCGCCGCGGCCGAGTCGCGCGGTCTGGCGCTGGAACAGCTGTGGCTCACCCATGCGCACATCGACCATGCCGGCGGCACCGGCGAACTGGCCGAGCGCCTGGGCCTGCCCATCGTGGGGCCGCACCCCGGCGACCAGTTCTGGATCGACGGGCTGCCGCAGCAGAGCGCGATGTTCGGCTTTCCGCCCGCGCGCGCCTTCACGCCGACGCGCTGGCTGGCCGACGGCGACACGGTGACACTGGGCGAGGAGACGCTCACGGTGCGGCACTGCCCGGGCCACACGCCGGGCCATGTGGTCTTCCATTCGGCCAGCGCGCAGCGGGCCTTCGTGGGCGATGTGCTATTTGCCGGCAGCATCGGCCGCACCGACTTTCCGGGCGGCAGCCATCCGCAGCTGATCGACAGCATCGTGCAGCGGCTGTGGCCCATGGGCGACGAGACGGTGTTCATCCCCGGCCACGGGCCGGAAAGCAGCTTCGGCCGCGAGCGCCAAAGCAATCCCTACGTGCAGGGCACCTGAGGCGCGGCCTGCCGCCGTTTCCAAGGAGCTCTCTGCGTCAGGGCCTCGATCGCGCACGCGACGGCGCACGAGGCACACACCCGCAGCCACGGACTGCGCGGCCTGTCCTTCACGCCCTGAGGGCAAGACGCCCACCAGCGACGAGAGCCCCCGCCTACGTCGCACAGTCCTGGCCGCGCACGCGGCTTCCGGCCCCACGCGGTGAAGGTATGCAGCAGTCCCGCAGCCATCGCGCCGCGGCCCTGCCGCACACACCACAAGGAATCCCGCCCATGAGCCATGGCGAGCCCAACCCCATCCTCAACGCTGCCTCCAACGCCATCGCCGCCCTGCGCGCCGATGACGACCAGCTCGAACTGGCCAAGGCGCACGAGTCGCTGAACCCCAAGGCCATCGAGAAGCTGGAAGTGGCCGAAGCCCGCCAGCAGCCGACCGCCAAGGATGCCGTCATCGCCCTGCTGCAAAAGCGCGGCGAATCCACCGACCCCGAGGTGCTGGTGCCCGGCGTCACGATGACGACCATCACGGTCGATGGCGCCGTCGGTGCGCTGCCGGCCAATGTCTACACGCCCCAGGGCGGCGGTCCCTTCCCGGTCATCCTGTACTTCCACGGCGGCGGCTGGGTCATCGCCGACAAGGACGTGTATGACGCCGGTGCCCGCGGACTGGCCAAGGCGGCGAATGCCATCGTGGTGTCGGTCGACTACCGCCAGGCACCGGAGCACCGCTTTCCCGCCGCCTGGGACGACGCACTGGCCGCCTACCGCTGGCTGAGCCAGAACGCCGCCTCGCTGGGCGGCGACCCGGTGCGCGTGGCCCTGGCCGGCGAGAGTGCCGGCGGCAATCTGGCGGTGGCCACGGCCGTCGCCGTGCGCGATGCCGGCCTGCCGGCGCCGCGCCATGTGCTGTCGGTCTACCCGGTGGCGCAGACCAGCCTCAACACCGAGTCGTACCTCGAGAATGCCATCGCCAAGCCGCTGAATCGCGCGATGGTGAAGTGGTTCGTGGACCACCTCGTCAATTCGGAAGACGACCTCAAGGACACGCGCCTCTTGCTGATCGACGCCGAGCTGGCTGGCCTGCCGCCGGTGACAGTGATCAACGCGCGCCTGGACCCGCTGCGCAGCGACGGCGCCAAGCTGGAAGATGCGCTTCGCGATGCCGGCGTGCCGGTCGAACGCCGCGAGTACGAGGGCGTGGCGCATGAATTCTTCGGCGGCGCGGCCGTGCTGCAGAAGGCGCGCGATGCGATGGCCTATGCGGGTGACCGCCTGCGCACGGCGCTGGGCTGAGTCGCGCCCGCCCGCCTGCGCGGGGGCAAAGAAAAAAGCGCCTCGACATCGAGGCGCTTTTTCATGGGCGGGCGGAACGCGTAATCAGCTCAGGACCACGCTCGACAGCCGGCGGCGGTAGGTCGCCACCACCGGATCGTCCGGCGGGATCTGGCCTTCGGCCACCTTGGGCTTGGGCGGCTCGATCACGTCGAGGATGGCGATGTAGGTCTTGCGGGCCAGTTCCTCGTTCCAGCCCTTGTCGCGCATGAGGATCTCGAGCAGCTCGTCCATGGCCTCGGTCCATTGCTGCTGCGCCACCAGCGCCTGGGCGCGGGCGAAGCGGGCGTCGAAGTCGCGGCGGTTGGCGGCAATGCGCGCATCCAGCGCGGCGATGTCGGCGCCTTCGGCGGCGTCCAGCGCATCCATCCAGCGCTGCAGCGAGTCGAAGCGGCGCACCAGCGCGCGACGGTCGATCACCGGCGCGAAGGCCACCTTGGCATCGTCCGTGCGGCCCAGCTGCAGCAGCAGCTTGATGTAGTCGAAGCGGGCGTCGTCGTTGGACGGGTCGGTGGCCACGGCATGCTGCAGCTTCTCGAGCGCGCTGTCGGTGTCGCCTTCGGCCAGGGCTTCCTGCGCGGCCTCTTCCTCCTGCTGCGCGGCCAGCTCGTCGGCGCCGGGCACGTGCTTGTCGAGGAACTCGCGGATCTTGTCTGCCGGCAGCGCGCCGACGAAGCCGTCTACCGGTTGGCCGCCCGAGAACATCACGCAGAAGGGAATGCTGCGCACGCCAAACATCTGCGACAGCTGGGTGGAGATCTGCGGCACCTTGTCGGCGTCGAGCTTGGCCAGGATGAAGCGGCCGCCGTATTCGACCTCCAGCTTCTCCAGCACCGGGCCCAGCTGCTTGCAGGGGCCGCACCATTCGGCCCAGATGTCCAGCAGCACCGGCGTGGCAAGCGAGGCTTCGACCAGTTCGGTCTGGAAGTTGTCGAGGGTGATGTCGATCATGGGTGAGGCTGCGTCGTTGGGGGATGGCCGGGCGCCCGGCCGATTCAGATTCCCGTTCCAGGTGGGACCGAAACGTAAAATTGAAAGATGAGTGAAACCATCCAGGTCGGCGTGGTCATGGGCTCGAACTCCGACTGGGAGACGATGCGCCATGCGGCCGAGATTCTCCAGCAATTCGGCATTGCCCACGAAACACGCGTCGTCTCGGCGCACCGCATGCCGGACGCGCTGTTCGCCTATGCCGAAAGCGCCGCTTCGCGCGGGCTGACCGCCATCATCGCGGGGGCCGGCGGCGCCGCTCACCTGCCCGGCATGCTGGCCGCCAAGACCACGGTGCCGGTGCTGGGCGTGCCGGTGGCCAGCCGCCACCTGCAGGGCGTCGATTCGCTCTACAGCATCGTGCAGATGCCCAAGGGCATCCCGGTCGGCACCTTCGCCATCGGCACCGCGGGCGCGGCCAATGCGGCCCTGTTCGCCGTCGCCATGCTGGCGGTGAACGACCCGGCCCTGCGCCAGAAGCTGGACGACTTCCGCACCGCCCAGACCCGCGTGGCCGAGGCCATGACGCTGCCGCCGCCGGCCGAAGGCGCGCCGGCCGCCGCTGCAGCGGCGCCCGTGTTCTCGCCCCAGGGCGGAGGCGCGCTGTGAGCCCCAAGATCCTGGCCCCGAGCCGCAAGGCCCTGCCGCTGCTGCCCGGCAGCACGCTGGGCGTGATGGGCGGCGGCCAGTTGGGCCGCATGTTCGTGCACGCGGCGCAGGCCACCGGCTACTTCACCGTGGTGCTCGACCCCGATCCGGACAGCCCCGCCGGCCGCATCAGCCATCACCACCTGCATGCGGACTACCTGGACAGCGACGCGCTTGGCCGCCTGTCGCGCCTGGCCGATGCCGTCACCACCGAATTCGAGAACGTGCCGGCCCAGGCCCTGGCCACGCTGGCCGGCGACGTGCCGGTGGCGCCCGCGGCCGATGCCGTGGCCATCGCGCAGGACCGCATCCGCGAGAAGGCGCATTTCGTGCGCTGCAGTGCCGCCAGCGGCATCGGCTGCGCCCCCTACGCGGTGATCGAGAACGCCGACCACTTGGCCGCCGTCTCGGCCGACCTGCTGCCCGGCATCCTCAAGACCGCGCGCATGGGCTATGACGGCAAGGGCCAGCAGGGCGTGCAGACCCTGGCCGAACTTTCCGCCGCCTGGGAAGCCACCGGCCGCGTGCCCTGCGTGCTCGAAAAGCGCCTGCCCCTGGCGCTGGAATGCTCGGTCATCGTGGCCCGCGGCCACGACGGGCAGGCGGTGCACTTTCCGCCCCAGCGCAACCTGCACCGCGGCGGCATCCTGGCCGTGACCGAGGTGCATGACCAGGCCCTGCCGCCCGCGGTCGCCGCCCGTGCCGTCGAGGCCGCACGCGCCATCGCCGACGGCATCGGCTATGTGGGCGTGCTGTGCGTGGAGTTCTTCATGCTGGAAGACGGCAGCCTGGTCGCCAACGAGATGGCGCCGCGCCCGCACAACAGCGGCCACTACACCATGGACGCCTGCGACGTGTCGCAGTTCGACCTGCAGGTGCGCACCCTGGCCGGCCTGCCGCTGGTGGCACCGCGCCAGCACAGCCCAGCCCTCATGCTCAACCTGCTGGGCGACCTGTGGTTCGCCGAGGGCAGCGACCAGCAGCGCGACCCGGCCTGGGCCCAGGTGCTGGCCCTGCCGGGCACGCACCTGCACCTCTACGGCAAGACCGAGGCGCGACGCGGCCGCAAGATGGGGCACCTGAACATCACCGGCGCCGACATCACCGCGGTGCGCGCCACGGCTGCACAGGCCGCCACGCTGCTCGGCCTGGCCGACGGCACGGCATGCTGAGCCCGCCATGATCCTCGACGGCCAGGACAGCCACGCCATCGAACGCGCCGCGCTCGCGCTGCGGGCGGGCGAGCTGGTGGCCTTTCCCACCGAGACGGTCTACGGCCTGGGCGCCGACGCCGCCAACGACGACGCCACGCGCGGCATCTTCCGCGCCAAGGGCCGGCCCTCGGACCATCCGCTGATCGTGCACCTGCCCGACGGGCTGCGGCAGGCCGAGTCGCTGTCGCGCTTCGCGCAGCCGCTGCCGGCCTTCGGGCGCGCGCTGGCCGATGCCTTCTGGCCCGGTCCGCTGACGCTGATCGCCACCCGCCAGCCCGGCGTGGGCGCGGCCGCCGCGGGCGGGCAGGACACCATCGGCCTGCGCTGCCCCGACCACCCGGTGGCGCAGGCGCTGCTGCATGCCTGCGCCCGCCACGGCGTGCCTGGCCTGGCCGGCCCCAGCGCCAACCGCTTCGGCCGCGTGAGCCCGACCACCGCCGCCCACGTGGCCGGCGAGTTCGGCGACGAGCTGCTGATCGTGGACGGCGGCCCCTGCACCGTCGGCATCGAATCGACCATCGTCGACTGCAGCCGCGGCGCGCCGGTTTTGCTGCGCCCGGGCGTCATCACCCGCGCGCAGATCGAGCGCGTGGCCGGCGAGCGCCTGCGCAGCCAGGCCGAGCTGGCCCAGCCCGACCCGCGCGCCTCCGGCACGCTGGAGTCCCACTACGCCCCGACGGCCAAGGTGCGGCTGATGGACGGCCGCATGCTGCAGTCCGCGCTGGACGTGCTGGGCGCGCAGGCCGCGCACATCGCCGTGTGGTCGCGCACGCCGCTTAAAAGCCGCTCGCAGCGCCTGATCCTGCGCCGCATGCCCGACGACGCCACCGAGGCGGCGCGCCAACTGTTCGCGCTGCTGAGGCAGTTCGACGACGAGGGCGCCAAGCTGATCTGGATCGAGACGCCGCCGGATGGCCCGGAATGGGAAGGGGTGCGGGATCGGTTGATGCGGGCTGCGGCTTGAGCCTACGTCGGTCGCCTCAAGGCGTGCCGCGCGCCACCCACTCCACCAACGCATCGAACGCCGGCCGCGCGGCACCCGCCACCGGATCGTTGGCAATGCCGACGACCACCCATCGGCGGCCCCCGGCGCCATCCACATAGCCGGCAATCGCCGCCACGTCGCGCAGGCTGCCGGTCTTGAGGTGCGCCGACGTGGTCGCCGGACGGTTGCGCAGCGTGCCGTCCACGCCCATCACGGGCAGGGAGGCGATCAGCTCGGGCATGACCGGCGAGCGCCAGGCCACCTGCAGCATGCGCGCCAGGCCGGCGGCGGTGAGCCGGTCCTCGCGTGACAGGCCCGCGCCATTGACCATCACCGGCGCCGGTTCGCTGCCGCCGACGCGCGAGGTCCACCATTGCCGCACGGCCGCCCGCGCGGCGTCGAAGCTGCCGCGCTGGCGCTGCGTGAGGCCCAGCGTCAGGAAGAGCTGCTGGGTCATCACGTTGTTGCTGTACTTGTTGATGTCGCGCACCACCTGCGCCAGCGGCGGCGAGGCGGCCTCGAACAGCAGGCGCGCGGTCGTCGGCACGGCGCCCAGGCGCAGCTGGCCGTCGATCTGGCCGCCCATCTGCTGCCACAGGCCGCCGATGGCGCGCAGGCCGAAGCGCTGCGGGTCGGGCCAGGCCACGGGCCAGCTGCGCGCCCCGCAGGCGGCCGGCAGAGTGCCGGCGAAGCGCGGCTGGGTGGGGTCGGCAAAGTCGGCCTGCAGCGCGGTGCGCCAGTCGCCGCATTCGCCAGTGCCCAAGGGGACGCGCGCCGGAAAGCTCACGCCGGCCAGCGGCGGTTCGGCGCTGACGACGGCGAAGCGGCCACCGGCCTCGGGCGTGAAGTCCAGCGTGACCGAGCGGAAGTTGACGAGGAAGGCGTCGGGCGAGGCGTTGTAGGGGCGCAGCGGCTCACCGTCGAAGGCGGCCGGGTCACTTTCGACGCCGGCATCGAAGGCGCTGCGGTCGACCACCACGTCGCCGGCGATGCGGCGGATGCCCAGGGCCTGCACGCGGCGCAGCAGCAGCCACAGCCGCTCGACCACCATCGTCGGGTCGCCCTGCCCGCGCAGGTACAGGTTGCCCTGCAGCGTGCCGTCGACCACCGCGCCGTCGGCGTAGACCGGCGTGCTCCAGGTGTAGGCGGGGCCCAGCAGGTCGAGCGCGGCATAGGTGGTGACCAGCTTCATCACCGAGGCCGGGTTGACCGGCTCCTGTGCCCGCCACGCCAGGCGCGGCGGCTGCCGGCCCTCGGCGTCGGCCACGAAGAAGGTGACGGACTCGCGCGGGACCTTGGCGCGCGCCAGCGCGGCCTCGACGGCGGGTGGGAGCGCAGTCGAGGCCGCGACGGGGCTGCCCGCAGCGGTCGGCATCGGCTGGGCCAGCGCAGCGGGCGTGCCCGCCCATACGAAAGCGGCCAACGCGGCCGCATGCACCAGTGGGCGAACAAGCAAGGAGCGGGAAGACGGGCAGCGCATGGACATGCGCCCGGATTATCCGGAGGGGCTGGCGCCGATGACGCGCAGGGCGAACGGCTGGCCGGTGCGTCATGGACCGTGCGCGGGGCCGGCCCTTGCTCCGGCTTGCGCGCCGCCGTTCAACCGCCCTTTGCGCCGAACAGGTGCACCTGCGCGTGGTACAGCAACAGGAGGGTCTTCGCATCGGCGATGCGTCCGTCCGCCGCCATGGCCAGCGCCTCGTCGAAGGGCAGCTCCAGCACCTCGATGTCCTCGCCCTCTTCGGCCAAGCCGCCGCCGTCGCCGATGCGCATGGCGGCGTCGTAGGGCGCGACGAAAAAGTGCAGCTTCTCGGTGACCGAGCCGGGGCTCATGAAGGCCTCGAACACCTTGCGCACCTCGCCCAGGCGGTAGCCCAGTTCCTCCTCGGCCTCGGCCCGGATGCGGGCCTCGGGCGCCGCGTCGTCCAGCAGTCCAGCGGCCGCTTCGATGAGCAGGCCGTCATGGCCGTTGACAAAGGCCGGGTAGCGGAATTGCCGCACCAGCAGCACCGTGCGGCGCGCGAGGTCGTAGGCCAGCAGGACGGCGCCGTTGCCGCGGTCGTAGGTCTCGCGCTGCTGGGTCTGCCACCGGCCGTCGCGGCGCAGCCAGTCGAAACGCGTGGTCTTGAGCGTGTACCAGTTGTCGGAAAGCAGGGTGACGTCACGCACCCGGACGCGTTCGCTTGTGGAAGTCATGCGACGGATGCTAGGTGCCTGCACGTGCAATATCAAGAAAATTCGTGCATCTTCATGCATGCGCCTTTACCATCCGTCCATGCTTACCCGCCAGCGGCACCAGTTCATCCTCGACACCCTCCGCCGCGACGGCCAGCTGGTGGCCAAGGCCTTCGGCGAATCGCTCGGCCTGTCGGAAGACACCATCCGGCGCGACCTGCGCGAACTGGCAGCCCAGGGCAAGCTGCAGCGGGTGCACGGCGGCGCGCTGCCGGTGGCGGCGGCCGAGGCCGACTTCGCCGGCCGCGAGCGCCTGGCCCCGCAGGAGAAGGTGGCCATCGGCCGCGCCGCCGCAGCCATGGTGCAGCCAGGACAGGTCGTGTTCGTCGATGGCGGCACCACGGCCGTGCAACTGGCGCGGCACCTGCCGGCCACGCTGCAGGCAACGGTGGTGACGCACAGCCCGTCGGTGGCGGTGGCGCTGGTAGCGCATCCGGGCGTGGAGGTGGTGCTGATCGGCGGCCGGCTCTTCAAGCATTCGGTGGTGGCGGTGGGCGCGGCCGCCACCGAGGCCATCGCCCGTATCCATGCCGATACCTGCTTCCTGGGCGTGACCGGGGTGCAGGCCCGCGCCGGGCTGACCACCGCCGACATGGAAGAGGCCGCGATCAAGCGCGCGCTGATGGCCGCTTCTGCCGAGACGGTGGTCATGGCGTCCTCCGAAAAGCTGGGCGCCGCATCGCCCTACGTGATCGCGCCCCTGGCCGCTGCGGGCACCGTGCTGGTGGCGCCCGATGCGCCCGAGGCCGCGGTGGCCGCGCTGCAGGCCGCCGGCGCCACGGTGACGGTCGCCTGACGCCCGGCCAAGCCCCAGCGGCTGCGGCCGCAATGAGGCCCCTCGATAATCACCCGATGCCTGCTGCCGACCGACCGCTCCTGCGCCTGTCTCCCCGGGCGGTGGGTGTCGGTTCGGCCGTCATCACCGTGCTGGTGTGGACGGGCTTTATCGTCATCTCCCGCGCCACGGCCGGCCGCTCGCTGGCGCCGTTGGACATCGGCCTGGCCCGCATCCTCGGCGCCAGCGTAGTGCTCGCGCCCTGGGGCGCATGGCTGGTGGCGCAGGCCCGGCGGGCGGGCGACAAGAACGCCGGGTCGCTCTTCGGGCTGTCCCCGCTCTCGCTGCGGCTGAGCGCATTGGCCGGCTTCTTCGGCGCGGTGCTCTATGCGGCCCTTGCGTACTCCGGTTTCCTTTTTGCGCCGGCAGGCCATGCCGCGGTGCTGATGCCCGGCAGCTTGCCACTGTGGACGGCATTGCTGGCGGCAGTGGTGCTGCGCGACCGCATCACACCGCTGCGGGCCGCGGGGCTGGGCCTGATCGTCGCGGGCGACCTGATGGTGGGCGGGCGCAGCCTGCTGCAGGCCTTCGGTGCCGCCGAGGCGGGCGGCGCCAGCAACCACCTGTGGAAGGGCGACCTGCTCTTCATGTCCGCCGCCTTCTGCTGGGCGTGCTACGGCGTCATCGTGCGTCGCCATGCGCTGGACGCGGTGCGCGCCACCATCGCCATCACCATGTTCGCGCTGCTCACCTATGTGCCGCTCTACTTCATTCTGGCCTGGACGGGCGTCATTCCCAGCCGGCTGCCCACGGCGCCCTGGGGCGACATCGCCTTCCAGATGGCCTTCCAGGGCATCGGCTCGGTGGTGATCTCGGGCATCACCTTCACGAAGATGATCGGTTACTTCGGCCCGGTGCGCACCACCATGATCACGGCGCTGGTGCCGGGCCTGTCGGCGCTGTCGGCGGTGTTCTTCCTCGACGAGCCGCTGCATCCGGGCCTGCTCGCCGGGCTCGCGCTGGTGACCGTCGGCATCCTGCTGGGCGTGCAGCGCAAGACGCCGGCTGCATCGGCCGCGGTGCCGGCCTGCGCCACGACCAAGGGTTGCAATGCCTGAACTCCTCGCCTTCGATTGCAGCACCGACACGCTGTCGGTGGCCGTGCAGCACGGTGACCGCGTGGTCGCCCGCACGCAGGCCGGCGGCGCCCAGGCTTCGGCCGCGCTGATCCCGCTGATCCACGAGCTGCTGGCCGAGGCCGGCCTGACGCTCCACGGGCTGCAGGCCCTCGTCTTCGGCCGCGGCCCCGGCGCCTTCACCGGGCTGCGCACCGCCTGCGCGGTGGCGCAGGGCCTGGGCTACGGGGCGGACATTCCCGTGCTGCCCATCGACACGCTGCACGCCGTGGCCGAGGAGGCCCGTCATGCCACCGGCGCGGCCCAGGTGCTGGCGGTGCTCGATGCGCGCATGGACGAGGTCTATGCCGCTGCCTGCGACACCGCCGCCGGCCACTGCGAGGCACCGCGCCTCATGGCGCCGGAGCAGGTACAGGTGCCGCCCGGCTTCCTGCTGGCCGGCAATGCCTTCGCGGCCTATGGCGAGCGCCTGCCCGCCGACGCACCGCGCCACGCCTGCCTGCCCACCGCCACCGCCCTGCTGCGCCTGGCCCCGGCGATGCTCGCCGCCGGCCGCGCCGTGCCCGCCGCGGAGGCCCAGCCGCTGTACGTGCGCGACAAGGTCGCCCAGACCACGGCCGAGCGCGAGGCGATCAGGAAAGCCGCCGCCACCATCGGAGCGACGCCCGCATGAGCGCCCTGCCCCAATTGCCCGAGGCGCGCCTGGAGCCCATGCGCGTCACCCACCTCGACGCGCTGCTGCCCATCGAGCAGCAGGCCTACACCCATCCGTGGACGCGCGGCAATTTCATCGACTCGATGCATGCCGGCTACCACTGCATGTGCCTGGTGGGCCCCACGCCGCCCGAGGCGCCCGGCTTCGGCGCCGACGGCGCCCCGACGCGCCCGCAAGCCGACACGCTGATCGGCTACTTCGTCGCCATGAAGGGCGTGGACGAGGTGCATCTGCTCAACATCACCGTGGCGCCGGCCTTCCAACGGCAGGGCTGGGCGGCGCTGATGCTCACGGCGCTGGGCGTGTGGTCGCGCGCGCAGGGCGCGGGCTGGCTGTGGCTGGAGGTGCGGGTGAGCAATACGCGCGCCCAGCAGGTCTACGAACGCCATGGCTTTCGCCGCGTGGGCCAGCGCAAGGGCTACTACCCCGCGGGGCCCGGCCGGCGCGAGGACGCGATCGTCATGAGCCTGCGGCTGGAGGGCACGGCCCCGTGACGCCGTCCTCCGCCCCCATTCAACAGGGCGCGCCGCACGCACGCGCGTTCGCACGCCCAGGAAGTCCGAGATGAGCCTGATGCTCGATGCGCGCCAGCGCGCCATGCTGGAGGAGATGGGCGTCAAGGTCTGGTGGCCGGCGCAGACGGCGGAGGTGGCGGCACCGGTCGCTGCGGCCGAGACAGCCCAGGCCGCAGAGCCCGCGGCGCTCATCGGCGAGCCCGCGGTCGCCCGCACGGCCCGCCCGCCGATGGATCGCCCGGGCGCCGACACGTCCCACGCGGCGCCTTCGGACGACGGCCCGCCCGCGTGGATCGACGACGTGCCGCCGGAGGACATGCCGTCTTACGCCGCGGCGCCGTCGACCCCGCGCCAGGAAGCGCCGGCCTCCACCACGCCCGGTCGCCGTGCAGTGGCCGAGGCACCCTCCCCCGCCACGGCGTCCCCGGCCCCACGCACCGGCGCGCCCTCCGCACGGACAGGAACCGCCCCCGCTGCGCGCATCGAGCCGGCCCAACGCCTGTACCTGCCAGCCGGCGCCGGCGGCGACGCGCCCGCACCCGGCGGCTGGCTGGTGCTGGTCGACATGCCGCCCGGCCCCGACGGCCGCCATGGCGCCGCCTTCGCCGGCGACGCCGGCCGCCTGCTCGACCAGATGCTGCGCGCCCTGCGCCTGCACGCCGGCCCCGCGCCGGTGCACCTGCAGCGCGTGCACCGGCCGGCGCCCGGCGTGCCCGAGGGCGAGGACGACGAAGCCTTCGAGGCCGGCTTCGGCCATGCCTGCCGCGAGCTCGCGCCGCGCATGGTGCTGGCGCTGGGCCCGCTGGCGGCGCAGCAGCTGCTCGGCGCCCAGCCGCTGGGCCGGCTGCGCGCCCAGGTCGGCCGCTGCGCCGATGGCCGCACCGCCGTGGTCGCCAGCTATGCGCCCGCCTACCTGCTGCGCACGCCGGCCGACAAGGCGCGCGCCTGGGCCGACCTGTGCCTGGCCGCCGCCGAGTTCGATCGGATCGCCTCCGCCCCCTGAGCGTGGGAGGGCGCCTCCTAGAATCCCGCCCCATGTCTTTCCTCGATCAGCTGCAGGCCGCGCAGCGCCAGAACCGCTCCATGCTGTGCGTGGGGCTGGACCCGGAACCCTCCCGCTTCCCCGAGGGCATGAAGGGCGACCCGCGCCGCATCTACGACTTCTGCGCCGCCATCGTCGAGGCCACGGCCGATCTGGTGATCGCCTTCAAGCCGCAGATCGCCTACTTCGCCGCCCACCGCGCCGAGGACCAGCTGGAGCGGCTGATGGCCCATATGCGGGCCGTAGCGCCGCAGGTGCCGGTCATCCTCGACGCCAAGCGCGGCGACATCGGCTCCACCGCCGAGCAGTACGCGGCCGAGGCCTTCGAGCGCTACGGCGCCGACGCGGTGACGCTGTCGCCCTTCATGGGCTTCGACTCCGTCTCGCCCTACCTGCGCTACCCGGACAAGGGCGCCTTTTTGCTGTGCCGCACCAGCAATCCGGGCGGCGACGACCTGCAGAGCCAGCGCCTGGCCGACGTGCCGGGCCAGCCGCTGCTGTACGAGCATGTGGCCTCGCTGGCGCAGGGCCCGTGGAACCTCAATGGCCAGCTCGGCCTGGTGGTGGGCGCGACCTATCCGCAGGAGATCCGCCGCGTGCGCGAGCTGGCGCCGACGGTGCCGCTGCTGATCCCCGGCGTCGGCGCCCAGGGCGGCGATGCGGTGGCCACCGTGCGCGCCGGCTGGCGCGAGGACGCGCCGATCATCGTGAATTCCTCCCGCGCCATCTGCTACGCCAGCAGCGGCCCCGACTTCGCCGCCGCCGCCCGCCGCGAGGCCGAGCGCACGCGGGACGTGCTGGAAGCAGCCAAGCAGAGCTGAGCGCCTTCAGGGGAGGCGCCCCTTCTCCCAGCACCAGGGGCTGCTCCGCGGCCACCGATGGCCGCGGAGCAGGCCATGCCAGTGCACCCGTGGAACTGGCTCTGCCAGGCCACCGGGTGCGCCCCCCTCCAAGCCGAAGGCGCAAGAGAGAGGGGAGCCGCGCAAGCGGCATGGGGGGTGTCAGCTGAAGAGGTGCGCAGCCTCGACCGGCTTGCTGAACAGCCAGCCCTGCGCCAGCGCATCGGGCGCCAGGGTGTGGAAGTAGGTGGCCTGCTGCTCTTCCTCGATGCCTTCGACCACCATGGTCAGGCCCAGCACCTCGGCCATCACCACGATCTGCGGCGCGATGGTGTCCTGGTCGCTCTGGTCGTGCAGCGCCTGCATGAAGGTGCGGTTGATCTTGATGGCGTCCACCCGCAGGCGAGACAGGTACGACAGGCTCGAATAGTCGGTGCCGAAGTCGTCGATGTAGACCTTGTGCCCCGCCTCGCGCACGCGGGCGATGGCGCGGCTCAGTTCGCGGCTGTTGGCGGTGGTGCGCTCGGTCAGTTCCAGCCCGATGCTGCAGGCCTGAAGCCGCGCCGCCTGCAGCCGCGCCGACAGGAAGGGCAGGAAGCTGCTGTCCATGAGGTCGTCGGCCGAGACATTGACCGTGACCTGGAAGTCCGGCCGCCGCCGCAGGCCGTCGCCCAGGTCCTCCAGCACGCGGCTGATCACGAAGCGCGTGACCTGGCCGATCATGCCGTTGCGCTCGGCCTCGCTGATGAAGGCATCGGGGCTCACCGGCTTGCCGGTGACGTCGGTCCAGCGCAGCAGGGCCTCGGCGCCGACGCGGCGGCGGTCGGACAGGCGCACGATGGGCTGGTAGACCAGCCGCAGCTCGCCGCTGCGCATGGCCAGCAGCAGTTGGCGGCTGAGCGAACGCGAGCGGCCCAGGAGTGCGCTGACGGCAAACCCCCCGGTCATGCCCAGCAGCACGCCGAAGGCGCCCATCTCCAGCATCACCGAAGAACTCCACAAGCTCTGCAGCGGACGCAGCGCCGCCACGATGCAGCCGGTGTAGGCCTGAAGGCAGCGCACCTCGTAGCGGCGGCCGTTGAAATTGAGCGCGCCCTCGGTGCCCGCGACACGCTCCAGGCCCTGCAGGGCCGACGTGTTGGTGTAGAGCACCCGGCTCATCTCGCCTTCCTTGGCGATCAGGGCGAAATCCAGGCGCGGATCGGCCAGTTCGATGAAGGTGCGGGCATGGATCGAGACCATCGCATCGCCCTCGCGCAGCACCATCGAGCGGCTGCCCGGCGCGCCCAGTTCGGGCACGTTGAAGGAGACGCGCCGGCCGCCTTCGCCCGTCAGGTCCGCGCGGGGCGGCGGGGCCGGGGGATCGACGCGGCCGGTGATCGAGCTGCAGACGATCTGGCCGTTGTCCAGCCGGGCCGCCGCCTTGATGAAGCGGCCGTTGAGCACCAGGGCCCGCAGGTGGGCGATCTCCTGGGGGCCGCAATCGGTCGGCGTGGCCTGGATGACGGCCAGCGCCTCGACCGCCTCGGCCGTGATCCGGCGGGCCAGGTTGACATAGCTGTCGGCCAGTTCGCCCGCCTGCTCGGCCCGGTCTCGCTGCACCGACCAGGCGCCGAAAGCCAGGCACAGCAACACGGACAGCAGCGCCCCGGCGGACATGCAGAGAACATGGCGCGTGAGGGGCTTTCTGAACATGGGCGCGGGGAAGAAAGGCGGCCGAAGGGCCGCCAGCTACAGAAAGCGCGAGTATCGCCGCGGCCGGCTGCTCCCTGTACGGCGAAGCCCTGCCGGATGGGGGTGCCGTTGCGGCAGTGCTGCAGACAATTGCGCTCAGTCGGCGCGCCGGGCCCCCAGGCGCGCCGAAACGTCGGCCGCCGCCTGGCGCAGCGTCTGCGCCAGGGCACTTTCCCAGCGCGTGTCGAAGACCGCGGAGGCGCCGATCGCGGTGAGGGCGATGACGATGCGGCTGCCCGCATCGAAGACCGGGGCGGCCATGGCGCTGATGCCGGGCAGCACCTCGCCCTCGGACCGCGACAGCCCGCGCGCACGGACCTCGCGCAACTGCGCCTCGAAGGTCGTCCAGTCCGGCAGCGGCGGCGGTGCAGGCATGCCGGCCTCGCCCGGCTGCACCCGGGCCCGCTCGGCTTCCAGCGCTGCGCGCACCACCTCTTCGTCGAGATAGGCGCCGAAGAGACGGCCCGAGGCCGTGCCGGTGAGCGAGAACACGGTGCCGTGGCGCATGGCCACATGCACGGCCGCGGGCGACTCGGCCGTGCGCACGATGGTGGCGCCCCGCTCCCCCCACACCGCCAGCGCCATCGTGTGGCCGGTGCGACGCGCAAGCGCCTCGATCACCGGCGTGGCCAGTTGCACGGGGTTGGTCTGCGCCATGGCGATCAGCCCCAGCTGAAGCGCCAGCGGGCCCAGCTGGTAATGGCCGGTGGCACCGTCCTGCTCGATCAGGCCCAGGCGGCCGAAGCTCACGACATAGGGATGGGCCTTGGCGGGCGTCATGCCGGCCTCGTGCGCCAGCGCCTTGAGCGGCATGGGTCGGCCGGTGTGCACCAGGGCCTGCAGCAGGGTGCCCCCGACCTCGATGCTCTGGATGCCGCGCTGCGCGCCGCGCTCGCCCTCTTCCGCCATGGCCCGCCTAGATTCGTTGATCTGTAAATCATTAGACATTACCAGACGCAAGACCTAAACTCACTTCAAGTTCGGCATAGTCGAACGGATTTCATTAAAACGAATTGGAGCCAACCTGCGACCGATCTCCCTTGGGATGACCCGGCCGTCGATCACCTTGCGAGGATTCCCATGACCGCCTCCGACACTTCTTCCTCCCTTCGCTACCAGAGCGGCTTCGGCAACGAGTACGCCACCGAGGCCGTGCCCGGCGCCCTGCCCCAGGGACGCAACAGTCCGCAGCGCGCCCCGCTGCACCTGTACCCGGAACTGATCTCCGGCACCGCCTTCACCGCCCCCCGGCACGAGAACCGCCGCAGCTGGCTGTACCGCCGGCAGCCCAGCGTGGTGGCCGGCCGCTATGCCGCCTGGTCGCAGCCGCTGTGGACCACCGGAGGCGACCGCGAACGCGCCCTGGCGCCGGAGCCGCTGCGCTGGCACCCGATTCCCTTCGAGGCCGGCGCGGAGGCCGACTTCGTCGAAGGCATGCGCACCCTGGCCGCCAACGGCGATGCCGATGCGCAGACCGGCGTGGCCGCCCACGTGTACCTGGCCACCAAGTCGATGGACCGCCGCGCCTTCGTCAATGCCGACGGCGAGCTGCTGGTGGTGCCGCAGCAGGGGCGTCTTCGCATCACCACCGAGCTGGGCGTGCTCGACGTGAAGCCGGGCGAGATCGCCGTGCTGCCGCGCGGCCTGGCCTTCAAGGTGGCGCTGCCCGACACCGAGGCCGGCGCCGGCCCCTCGCGCGGCTACGTGTGCGAGAACTACGGCGCGCAGTTCCGCCTGCCGGAGCTGGGGCCCATCGGCTCCAACGGTCTGGCCAATCCGCGCGACTTTCAGGCGCCCGTGGCCGCGTACGAAGACGCCGCCGGCCCTTATGAGCTGATCAAGAAATTCGGCGGCCGCTTCTGGCGCGCCCCGGCCAGCAACACGCCCTTCAACGTGGTGGCCTGGCACGGCAACCTGGCGCCGGTGAAGTACGACACGGTCAACTTCATGACCATCGGCTCGATCAGCTTCGACCATCCCGATCCGTCCATCTTCACGGTGCTCACCTCGCCCAGCGACACCCCGGGTACCGCCAATTGCGACTTCGTGATCTTCCCGCCGCGCTGGCTGGTGATGGAAGACACCTTCCGTCCGCCCTGGTACCACCGCAACCTGATGAGCGAGTTCATGGGCCTGGTGTATGGCGAATACGACGCCAAGCCGGGCGGCTTCAAGCCCGGCGGCGCCAGCCTGCACAACGCCATGGTGCCGCATGGCCCTGACGAAGAGGCTTTCGAGAAGGCCTCCAGCGCCAACCTGCAGCCGCAGAAGCTGGACAACACGCTGGCCTTCATGTTCGAGAGCCGCTACCGTTTCATCCCCACCGCCTTCGCGATGGAGACCGCGCCCCTGGACCACGACTACGCGGACTGCTGGGCGGGACTGAAGGACCAATTCCAAAAAACATGAGACCTCCCCTCTTCACCCGCCGCCGCGCACTGGCAGCCACGGCCGCCCTGGCCCTGCCGCTGCTGGCTCAGGCCGCCGACTTCCCCGCCAAGCCGATCCGCTTCATCGTGCCCTACACGGCCGGCGGCACCACCGACCTGGTGGCGCGCACCGTCGGCCAGCGCGTGGCCGAGAAGCTGGGCCAGCCGGTGGTCATCGACAACCGCGGCGGCGCAGGCGGCAACATCGGCATGGACGTGGTGGCCAAGGCCCCGGCCGACGGCTACACCATCGGCTTCGGCGCCATCTCCACCAATGCGCTGAATCCGCACATCTACAAGTCGGTGCCCTTCGATCCGCGCAAGGACTTCACCGCCATCGGCCTGCTGGGCACCTCGACCATCGTGCTCGAAGTGCCGTCCAGCTCGCCCATCAAGTCGGTGCCCGAGCTGATCGCTGCGGCCAAGAAAACGCCCGGCCTGCCCTATGCCACGGCCGGCGCCGGCACCTCGATGAACCTCGCCGGCGTGCTGTTCGCGCAGATGACGGGCACGCAGCTCACGCACGTGGCCTACAAGGGCAGCGGTCCGGCCATCACCGACCTGCTGGGCGGCACGGTGGGCGTGATGTTCGACAACCTGCCGGCCTCGCTGCCGCACATCCAGGCCGGCAAGCTGCGCGCGCTGGCGGTGGCCGGGCCGACGCGCTCGCCCTCGCTGCCCGACGTGCCGACCATCGCCGAGACGGGCCTGAAGGGCTATGCGCTGGAGCCCTGGTTCGGCGTCTACGGCCCGGCGAACCTGCCGCCGGCCATCGTCAAGACGCTCAACCAGGCCTTCGCCGAAGCCCTGGCCGAACCCGCGGTGCGCGACAAGCTGCTGCAGGCCGGCTTCACGCCGCGCGCCAGCACGGCCGAGGAACTGGCCGCGCTCAGCCAGTCCGAATACCAGCGCCTCGGCGAGGTGGCCCGCAAGGCCGGCATGACCGCCGACTGACTCTCCGCACAACCTTCTTTCGCCATGACCGTTCTCGACAAGACCCACAACCCCCACCTGCGCAGCTGGGTGGAATCCGCCAACGTGGCGGGCTGCGACTTTCCGATCCAGAACCTGCCCTTCGGCCGCTTCCGCCGTGCTGGCAGCAGCGACGCAGGCCTGCGCATCGGCGTCGCCATCGGCGACCAGGTGCTGGACCTGCGCGCCGTCGGCCTGGTGGACCACGACGACATGAACGCGCTGATGGCTGCCGCGCCCGCCGAGCGCGTGGCGCTGCGCCAGCGCCTGTCCGACGGCCTGGCCCAGGGCAGCACGCAGCAGGCCGCCTGGGCCGCCGCGCTGGTGCCGCAGTCGGCCTGCGAACTCGCGGTGCCCTGCAAGGTGGGCGACTACACAGACTTCTATACGAGCGTGCACCACGCCACCAACATCGGCCGCCAGTTCCGCCCGGACAACCCGCTGCTGCCCAACTACAAGTGGGTGCCCATCGGCTACCACGGCCGCGCCAGCTCGATCATCCCGAGCGGCACCGCCTTCAAGCGCCCGCGCGGCCAGACCAAGGCGCCCGACGCCGCCGAACCCAGCTACGGCCCCTGCAAGCGGCTGGACTACGAGCTGGAGCTCGCCTGGTTCATCGGCCAGGGCAATGCGCTGGGCGAACCGGTGGCCATCGACCAGGCCGAGGACCATCTCTTCGGCGTGGCCCTCTTCAACGACTGGTCCGCACGCGACATCCAGGCCTGGGAATACCAGCCGCTGGGCCCCTTCCTGTCGAAGAACTTCGGCTCCACCGTGTCGCCGTGGATCGTGACCATGGAGGCGCTGGCGCCCTTCCGCGCGCCCTTCACCCGGCCCGAAGGTGATCCGCAGCCGCTGCCCTATCTGGACGGCGCCGCCAACCGCGCGCACGGCCACATCGACATGCAGCTGGAGGTGCTGATCCAGACCGCGAAGATGCGCGCCGACGGCCAGGCGCCCACGCGCCTGTCCCTCGGCAAGCTCAAGGAAGCCGCCTACTGGACGCCCGCGCAGCTGGTGGCCCACCACACGGTCAACGGCTGCAACCTGCAGTCCGGCGACCTGATGGGCTCCGGCACGCTGTCGGGCCCGTCGCTCGATACCGCCGGCTCCCTGGCCGAAATGAGCGTGGGCGGCAAGCAGCCCATCACCTTGCCCAACGGCGAGCAGCGCACCTTCCTGCAGGACGGCGACACGCTGATCCTGCGCGGCTGGTGCGAGCGCGAAGGCGCGGTGCGCATCGGCCTGGGCGAGGCCAGCGGCACCGTGCTGGCTTGAGGACCTGAACCACTGGGCGGCCCGCCGCCCCCATGAAAAAGACCCTGCCCGGCCAACGCGCCGGCAGGGTCTTTTCTTTGTGCAGCGCGTGGTCGCTCAGTCCACCTTCGCGCCCGAGTCCTTCACCAGCTTGCCCCAGCGCGGAATGTCGTCGCGGATCAGCTTGGCGAAGTCGGCGGCGCTGCTGCCCTGCACGGCGGCGCCCTGGCCGGCCAGCTTCTGCTTGAGCGTGGGGTCCTGCAGCGCCTTGTTGATGTCGGCATTGAGCTTGGCCACGATGTCCTTGGACAGCCCGGCCGGGCCCAGGATGCCGAACCAGGTGATCGACTCGAAGCCCTTGTAGCCCGACTCGGCCACCGTGGGCACCTGCGGCAGCTCCGGCGCGCGCTGCAGCGAAGTGATCGCCAGCGGATGCATCTTGCCGGACTTGATGTGCGCCTGCAGCGTGGGCACCGAGGACACGTACAGCTGCACCTGGCCGCTGATCACGTCGGTGATGCCCTGGGCCGCGCCCTTGTACGGGATGTGCGTGAGCTTGATGTTTGCGGCTTTCTGGAAGGACTCCATCGCCAGGTGCGACACCGTGCCGTTGCCGGACGAGGCGAAGTTGATGCTCTCGGGCTTGGCACGCGCCGCCTTCACCAGGTCGTCCAGCGTCTTGTAGGGCGTCGCGGTGCCCGCCACGATGACCAGCGGCGAGGTCGCCACCAGGCTGATCGGCGTGAGGTCCTTGACCGGGTCGTAGGGCAACTTGGCGTAGAGCGTGGGGTTGATCGCCAGGTTGCTCGTCTGGCCCAGCACCAGCGTGTAGCCGTCGGGCGCGGCCTTGGCGGCGGCGTCCACGCCCAGGTTGCCGCCGGAGCCCGGCTTGTTGTCCACCACGAAGTTGTAGCCGTAGCTGGTGAGCTTGTTGGTCAGCTCGCGGGCAATGATGTCGGTGCCCCCACCGGCCGGGAAGGGCACGACGAGGCGGATCGGACGGGCGGGCCAGGTCTCGGCCTGGGCGAGCGAGGCAGCGGCGAAAAGGGAAGTGGCGGCGAGCGCCAGCACGGCGCGGCGGGAAGTCTTCATGGTCTGTCTGTCTCCGACTGTGATGAACGCGCGGTCGGCGTCCCGGATCGCACTCTAGGTGGGGGTTTCAATCCATACAATGTCGTTTCGTTCAGCGAATCGAGGTCCGACATGCGCAACGACGTCCCTGAGGAAAGCCCCAATGGCTCCGCGACCGAGCGCGGCGAAGGCGGCGTGATCGCCGTCACGCGCGCGCTGTCGCTCATGGAGGCCTTCGAGGTGGGCGAGTCGGCCCTGAGCCTGGCCGAGCTGAGCCGCCGCTGCGGCATGCACAAGACCACCGTGCTGCGCCTGGCGCGCACGCTGGCGCAGTCCCACTACATGGTGCAGACCGACAGCGGCCAGTGGCGGCTGGGGCCGGCGGCCGGCTGGCTTGGCGCGCGTTATCAAGCGGGCTTCGATGTCAACAACGTGGTCGAGCCGGCGCTGCACGATCTGGTCAAGCTCACGGGCGAGAGCGCGTCCTTCTATGTGCGCGAGGGCGACATCCGCTCCTGCGTGGCGCGGGTGGAGGGGCCGCAATCGGTGCGCCACAACGTGCGCATCGGCGAGCGCCTGCCGCTGGACCGCGGCGCGCCGGGCCGGGTGATCCTGGCCTTCAGTGGCGCCAAGGGCGAGCCCTACGAGGCGATCCGCACCTGCGGCTACCAGATCTCGATGGGCGAGCGCGAGGCCGAGGTGTCCAGCGTGGCGGCGCCGGTCTTCCGCAGCGGCTGGCACCTGCTGGGCTCGATGTGCATCTCGGGCCCCAGCTCGCGGCTCACGCGCGATCGGCTGGAAAAGTACGCCAGGAACGTGGTGGCGGCGGCCAACCATCTGTCGTATGCGCTGGCCGGCGGGCGCTCGCCAGCCACGCCGCCAGTGGTCTCACGCTGGCATCCATGAAAGCTCAGCGCCGCGCGAGCGGCAGGCCCGGCACGTCCATCTCGGCGGTCATCACGCGGCCGTGGGTGGAGTCGGTGACGTAGAGCGTGCGACGCTTGGGGCCACCGAAGGCCAGGTTGGTGATCGAGGCGCCGGCCGGTCCGCGCAGCACCTCGACCGGCTCGGCCCGCGTGTTGAGTACCCACACGTAGCCCAGGCCGGGGTTGGCCACCAGCACGCGGCTCTGCGCGTCGACGGCCAGGCCGTCGGGGCCGCTCGGCCCATAGGAGGTGAAGAACTGGCTCACCTTCGAGACGCTGCCATCTGGCAGCAGCGGCACGCGCCAGACGCAGTTGCCGCGGGTCACAGCCAGGTACAGCACCTTCTCGTCGGGGGACAGCGCCACGCCGTTGGGGCTGGGGATGTTGTCCAGCAGCAGGTCCAGTCGGCCCTCGGGCGAGAGGCGGTAGAGCCGGCCCGTCGGGTCGTGCAGCCCGGTCTGGCCTTGGTCGGTGAAGTAGAGATTGCCGGCGCGGTCGAAGACGAGGTCATTGACGCCCTTGAAGCGCTCGCTGTTGCGCCGCGCCAGGAAGGGCGTGACGCGGCCGCTGGCCACGTCCAGCTGCATCAGGCCGTTCTTGTAGTCGGTGATGAGCAACGTGCCGGCATCGAGGAACTTCATGCCATTGGGCTCGCCGTCGTACTCGGTGACCAGCGACCAGCGGCCCTGAATGTCGATGCGGAACACGCGGCCCCAGGGGATGTCGGTGACATAGAGCTCGCCGTGGTCGCCCAGCACCGGGCCTTCGAGGAAGGAATCGGTGGGCGTGCCGCCGCGGTTGGCGTCGGCCCAGTCGCTGCGGCGCGGGCGACGGAACTCGTCGGGCATGACGCTGAACACGGTCAGTTCGCGCACCTGGGGCGGTTGGAGAAGGAACATGGGTCTGCGCTCGTTCAGAAAGAAGGCACGGGGCCAAAGCCGTAGAGCCGCGCCGGGTTGTCGACCAGGATGCGCGCCAGCAGCGCGGCATCGCCCGCGCACCAGCGGCCCAGCAGGTCGACCAGGGCCGCATCGTCCACGCTGCCGGGCACTTCGGTGGTGTGGGGCCAGTCGCTGCCCCAAACCAGCCGGTTCGGCGCACGGCGCACCAGGGCCTGGCCCATCGCCAGCGTGTCGACATAGCCAGGGCCGCCCACCACCGAGCGCATGTAGGCGCCCGAGAGCTTGACCCAGGTGTTGCCCGCGTCCAGCAGGCTGCACAGCAGATCGAAGGCTTCGCCGCTCGGGCCCTGCACGGGATCGAGCCGCGCCATGTGGTCCACCACCAGCGGCACCGGCAGGCCGCGCAACAGCGCCGCCATGGCCAGCAGTTGCTCCGGATGCACGAAGACCTGGATATGCCAGCCCAGCGGCGCGACCTTGTCCGCCAGCGTGGCGAGCATCTGCGGCGTGGTCGTTCCCCAGGACTGCGGCGTCACGAAGTTGACGCGCAGGCCGCGCACGCCCAGGCCGTGCAGGCGCTGCAGTTCGGCGGCATCCACATCGGCATCGACCACGGCCACGCCGCGCGCAGCCTCGCCCAGTTGCGCCAGCGCGTCGAGCGTGCAGGCGTTGTCGGTGCCGTAGGTGGAAGGCGTGACGACCACCGCCCGCTGCGTGCCGATGCGCGCCTGCAGCTGCCGGTAGGCCGCCACGGGCGCATCGGGCGGCTGGCGCGTCCAGTGCTTCGACGGCGCGAAGCGCGGGTCGAAGATGTGCATGTGGCTGTCGCAGGCCCCCGCGGGCAAAGCGAAGCCCGGCCGTGCGAGCCCGGCCGAATGGGGCACGGGCTGCACGCGCGGCGCTGCGCCTGCGGCTTCGCCGGTGTCAGTGGCGGCGGCGGCCATCAGTCCAATTTGATGTCGCCCTTGCGCACCACCTCGCCCCACTTGGCGTCTTCCTTCTTCAGGAAGTCGGCGAAGGCGGCCGGCGTGGAGCCGATGGGCTGCGCGCCCAGGTCCTTCATGCGCTGCTGCACCTCTTCGTCCTTCAGCACCTCGGCCAGCGCCTGCTGCAGCTTGTCCGCGATGGCCTTGGGCGTCTTGGCGGGCAGCAGCATGCCGTTCCATTCGGAGGCCTCGTAGCCGGGCACCACGGTCTCGGCGACGGTGGGCACGTCGGGCAGGCGGGGCGAGCGCTGCGGCGAGGTGGCCGCCAGCGCGCGCAGCTTGCCGGACGACACCAGCGGATAGCTGGCCGCCACGGTGGCGAACATGAAGTCCACCTGGCCCGCCATCGTGTCGGTGATGGCCGGGCCGCCGCTCTTGTAGGGCACGTGCACCATGTCCAGCCCCAGCTTCTGGCGGAACAGCTCGGCCGCCAGGCGCTGCACGGTGCCCGCGCCGCCGGAGGCGAAGTTGATCTTGTGGGGCTGGGCCTTGGCCGCGGCCACCAGGTCGGCCACCGTCTTGTAGGGCGAGTCGGCCTTGGTGACGAGCATGTTGGGCATGGTCAGCACCAGCGACAGCGGCTGCAGCGCATCGGCCGCATAGGGCATGCGCGGGAACAGGTGCGGGTTGATGGCGTAGGGCGTGGCGTCGTAGAGCACCGTGTAGCCGTCGGGGGCAGCCTTGGCCGCATAGGCCGCGCCGATGGTGCCGCTGGCGCCGGCGCGGTTGTCCACGATCACGCTGGTGCCCAGCTTCGGGCCCAGCTTGGCCGCGATCACACGGGCCATGGCGTCGGCCGCGCCGCCGGGCGCGTAGGGCACGACGATGGTGATCGGGCGCTCGGGGTAGGCCGCGTGCGCGGCGAAGGCGGCCGTCGCCAGGCTGGCGACGAGCAGGCGGCGGGTCAGCGAGAACAGGGATGAAGAGGCCACACGCATATCTCCGGAGTCTTGGGATGGAAGAAAAAAGGGGTCAGCACGGACGGCTGCCTTCGTCGAATCAGAGGCGGCCTGCGCGGGCACCGGATCGGTGCCCGTGGCGCCTGCGCCTCGGTCGCGCCGACGCCAGGGCCCGCAGGCTCACTCGGGCTTGAGGTCGAGCTCGCGCGCGAGCTGGCCGTAGGCCTTGACCTCGCGCTCCAGCTGCGCGCCGAAGTCGGCGCCGCACACGTGCTGGCTTTCCATGCCCAGGCCGCGCAGCTTTTCCTGCGTGGCGCTCTGGCGCACGAAGTCCTGCGCCGTCTTCTGCAGCACGGCCAGCACGGCGGGCGGGGTGCCGGCCGGCGCCAGCAGGCCGTACCAGGCGTCGGCCCGGTAGCCCTTGACGCCCGCCTCGTCGAAGGTGGGCACCTGCGGCAGCAGCGGCGAGCGCTGCGGTGCGGCCACGGCCAGCGCGGTGAGCTTGCCGGCCTGCACCTGCGGCAGCACCGAGCCCAGCGTGGCGAAGGAGCTGTCCACCTGCCCGCCCACGAGGTCGGTCACCGCCTGCGCCGCGCCCTTGTAGGGGATGTGGTTCATGCGCGTGCCGGTCAGGCGCGTGAACTGCTCGCTGGCGAAATGGCCCGAGCTGCCGGCGCCCGGCGTGGCATAGGTGCGCTGGCCCGGCGCGGCCTTCACCTGCTGCAGAAAGGACGCCAGGTCCGGCGCTTTCATGGCCGGGCCCACCACCAGCACCGTGGGGCTCACGGCCAGGCTGCACACCGGCGCGAAGGAGCGCACGGCATCGAACTTGACCCGGTTGCTGTAGAGCGCCGGGATCATGGTGTGGTTGGTAGCGCCCAGCAGCAGCGTGTAGCCATCGGCCGGCGCGGCGGCCACGGCCTCGGCCGCGACGATGGTGTTGGCGCCGGGCTTGTTGTCCACCAGGAAGGGCTGGCCCAGCGTGCGGGCGGCGTAGTCGGCAAAGGCGCGCGCCACCACGTCGGTGGGCCCGCCGGCCGAGAAGCCGACCACCAGGCGCACGGGCTTGGCGGGATAGGCGGGCGCCTGGGCGTGGGCAGCGGGCACGATGGCGGCGAGGCCCAGCAGCGTGGGGGCGAGAAGGCGCGTGGCCTTGAACGAGGTCGTGGTCATGGCGTCAGGGCAGCAGGGCAAAGCGGTCGCGCTGGGCGAGCGAGCATTCGTTCATCACGGTCAGCGTGCGCTCGACCGTGGGCTCGCCCACCACGAACGGGTTGGGACCGGTGCCGCCGGCCTGGCGCAGCCTGGCCAGCTTGCCCTGCGAGCCGTCCACGCGCGAATGGTTGGACAGCATCACGTCGATGCCTTCGGCCCGCGCCACCTGGGCCATGCGTTGCGTGGACCGGCCGTAGGCCTCCATGCGCGGGATGTCGGCGCCGAAGTTGAAGCCCGTGCCGCCCCACAGCAGCACGCGGTGCTTTTGGCCCTGCCAGCTGACGTCGAACACCGGCGACAGCGTGCCCCAGGTGTGGCCGGGCGTCATGTACAGCGTGAGGCTGGTGCCGCCGAGGGTGAGCTTGTCGCCGTCCTTGACCGTGATGTCGCGCTTGGGCGGCGCACCCCACAGGGGCGTGGCGAACTCCAGGCGCGTCTCCATCATGGTCCAGTCCGTGTCGCTCATGACCACGCGGGCCCCGTACTTCCTGGCCAGGTAGGGCGCGCCGCCGTAGTGGTCGCCATGGCCGTGCGTGACGACGATGTAGCGGATGCGCCCCGGGTCCAGCCCCAGCTTGCGCATGCCGCCCTCGATCAGTGCCGCGGCCTCGGCCTGGTTGTTGAGGGCATCGATCAGGATGATGCCCTCGGGCGTGTCGACGGCCCAGGCGCTGGCCCAGTCGCCGCCCACGAAATACAGGTTGTCGAAGGCACGGCCGGGCGGCGGCGCCGGACGGTCGATGAGGGCGCGCAGGCCGCGGTCGGAATCCTCGCCCTGTACCGGGCGCGACGCGGGCACGGGCTTGCACAGCGTCAGCACCTCGCCGAGGTCGCTGCCGGCCGCCTGCGTGGCGGCGGCGACGTGGGCGGCGATGCTGGCCTCGGAAGGCCGCTGCGCCGCTGGCGGCGGGCTGGCACAGCCCCACAGGGCGGTGACGAGCGCGGCGGCGAAGAGGCCGCGCGGAAGGCGTTGGGTCATGGTCCTTGTCTCCTTGTCGATGGTCCGTCGTGGCGGATTCCTGGCGATGCCGGCCGTGCCGCCGGTCCTCGCTGGCCCGCGCTTCTCCCGCGAAGGGAGAGCGCGCTTTCACTCAGTCGCTGTGTGGACGGCGCCTCAGCCCCGTTCCAGCACCGCCAGCAGGTTCCTGGCCGCAGCCACGCCCATGTTGACGTAGGCATCGCTGGTCACGCCGCCGATGTGCGGGCTCAGCACGATGCGCTCCTGGCCCTGGAAGGGATGGCCCGCCGTCATCGGCTCGACGGCGAAGCTGTCCAGCCCGGCGCCGGACACCTGGCCCGAGCGCACGGCCTGCAGCAGTGCCGCTTCGTCGATCAGGCCGCCGCGCGCGGTGTTGACGACGATCACGCCGCGCTTGCACTGGGCCAGCGTGTCGGCATTCAGCATGCCGCGGTTCTCGTCGGTCAGCGGGCAGTGCAGCGAGACGACGTCGGACTCGCGCCAGATCGCCGGCAGGTCCACGGGCTGGATGTAGTCGGGCAGGTTCTTGGCAAACGGGTCGAAGCCGATGACCCGCATGTCCATGGCGTGGGCCATGCGCGCGAAGCGCTGGCCGATGGCGCCCAGGCCCACCAGGCCGACGGTGCGACCGCCCAGCTCCAGGCTCTTGTGCGTGGCCTTGTCCCAGTGGCCGGCGTGCATGCGCGCGTCCAGCGGCACCACCGACTTGGCACAGGCCAGCATCAGCGCCAGGGCCTGCTCGGCCACGGCGGCGGCGTTGGCGCCGGCGGCGGCCACCACCTCGATGCCGCGGGCACTGGCGGCCACCTTGTCGATGGTGTCGGTGCCGCTGCCGTGTTTGGAGATGACCTTGAGCGACGGCGCCGCATCCATCACCTTCGCGCCCACCTTGCCATAGCGCACGATGATGGCCGCGGGATCGTGGCGCTGGCACAGCGCGATCAGGTCGTCCTCGGTCGGCGTCTTGCCGGCGTAGACCACCTCCATGTTCTTCAGCAGGGCCAGGGCCTGCGGCGCGAGATCCGCACCGGTGACAAGGACGGTGCTCACAGCTCTTCGCCTTCCTTCAGCACGCCGGCCGCACGCAGGGCGGCGGGCAGCCATTTCGAGGCGGTGTCGCCGCGCGAGATGGCGTCCAGGCGGGCGGCCTCGTCGGCCACCTTTTTGTCGGCCAGGGCCAGCATGGCGGGCGCCTTCTCGCGCTCGATCACCACCACGCCGTCGGCATCGCCCACCACCAGATCGCCGGGGTTGACGCTGGCGCCGCCGGCCGAGATCGGGTGGTTGATGCGGCCGGGCACGAACTTGGTGGGGCCAGCCGGGTTGAAGCCGGCGCTGAAGACCGGGAAGTCCAGTTCCAGCAGCTCCAGCTTGTCGCGGATGGCGCCGTCGACGATCACGCCGGCCAGGCCGCGCTTCTTGCAGGCGCTGAGCATCAGCGTGCCCATGAGGGCGGCCGTCTGGTCGCCCTTGCCGTCGATCACCAGCACGTCGCCCGGCTGGGCCAGGGCGATGGCGGCATGGATCATCAGGTTGTCGCCGGGCCGCACTTCGACGGTGAAGGCCGGGCCGGCCACGGCCATGCTGTGGTGCACCGGCGCGACGCGCGCGCTCATGGTGCCGCGGCGGCCGGCCACGTCGGCCAGGATCGCAGCCTGGTAGGTGCCGGCCTTGGCGACCACTTCGGGGGAGACGCGCTCGATGTCGCGGACGATTTCGGGGAGTTGGCTCATGGCGGGGGCTCGGTTCGGAAGAAGGAAGGAAAGGGATGCGGGCGCAGTCAGTCGGCCTTGATGCCACCCTTGCGGATGACCTCGGCCCACTTGGCGGAGTCGGATTTCTGCAGCGCGCCCAGTTGGGCGGGCGTGCCGCCCACCAGCGTGATGCCCAGCTTGTCGGCCAGGGCGACCACGTCGGCGGTCTTGAGGGCGGCGTTGATGTCGCGGTTGAGGCGGTCGACGATGGGCGCCGGCGTGCCGGCCGGCGCGAACACGGCCTGCCACTGCTCGACCACGAAGTCCTTGAGGCCGGCCTCGCCCATGGTGGGCACGTCGGGCAGGGCCTTGAGGCGCGCGGCCGAGGTGACGGCCAGGGCGCGCAGCCGGCCCGACTGCACATGCGGCAGCGCCGCGGCGGCCGGGGCGAACATGAAGTTCACCTGCTCGCCCAGCGTGTCCTGCAGCGCGGGCGTGTCGCCCTTGTAGGGCACGTGGATGAAGCGCGTGCCGGTCTGCTGCGCCATCAGCTCGCCCTGCATCTGCAGGATGGTGCCGGTGCCGCCCGAGGCGAAGGCCAGCTTGCCCGGCTGCGCCTTGGCGGCGGCCAGCAGGTCGGCCACGCTGCGGTAGGGCTGGTTGGCGCCCACCACCAGGATGTGCGGGATGGTGCCGATGGTGATCACCGGCGCGAAGCCGCCGATGGGGTCGTAGGGCAGCTTGCCCATCAGGTGCGGCGCGATGGCCTGCGGGCCGATCGAGGTGCCCAGCAGCGTGTAGCCGTCGGGCGCAGCCTTGGCGACGTAGGCCGCGCCGATGGTCCCGGTGGCGCCGGCACGGTTGTCCACGATGACTTTGGTGCCCAGCGTGCCGCCGAGCTTCTGCGCCACGGCGCGGCCCAGCACGTCGGTGCTGCCGCCGGGCGGGTAGGGCACGACCCAGGTGATGACGCGGCCCGTGGGCCAGTCGCCCTGGGCCCAGCTGCTGCCGGCAGCCAGCAGGGCAGCGGCGCCGGCGATGAGGGAACGGCGGGTGAGGCAAGGCGGGATCATGTCTCGGTGTCTCCTTGCAGTTCTTGAAGCGGCCCGAAGCCGTACAGCGCGGCCGGGTTGTGGACCAGCACCTGGGCCAGGCGCTCGCCGCCGCCGGTCCAGTGCGCCAGCCGGTCGAGCTGGCGGGCGTCGTCGGGCAGCGGCTGCAGCCCGGCCGTCGCGGTGGCATGTGGCCAGTCGCTGCCCCAGACGACGCGCCCGGGGGCGGCGTCGATGAAGCTGCGGGCCAATGCGTCGAGGGCCGGGTCGTCGGTGCTGTGGGTGGGGCTGACCAGATAGCCGCCCGACAACTTGATCCAGGCCCGGCCGGCGCGCAGCAGCTGCAGCACCACGGCATGGGCGGGATGGCGGCCGACGTCGTCGGGCGAGAGGCGCGCGAAATGGTCGAAGACCACCGGCACGGGCAGGTCCGACAGCCGGTCGGCCAGCGTCGCCAGCAGGTCGGCCGGCATCAGCAGTTGCAGGTGCCAGCCCAGCGGGGCGATGCGGCGCGCGAGGGGCGTCAGCATGTCGGCATGCAGGCCCACGCCGAGCGACAGGTTGAGCCGCACGCCCCGCACGCCCTCGGCATGGAGCTGCGCCAGCTGCGCATCGGACTCACTGCCGTCGATGACGGCGACGCCGCGCGCCTGCCCGCCGAGCGCGCGCAGCGCCGCGAGCATGGGACGGTTGTCCGCCCCGTAGGTGGAGGGCGTGACGAGCACGGCGCGCTGCAGGCCGGCGCGGCGCTGCAACTGCCGGTAGTCGTCGACGGAGGCGTCGGGCGGGAGCAGCCGGGCGCCGGGCACGGCCGGGAAGCGGGCGTCGTAGACGTGGATATGGCAGTCGCAGGCGCCCGCCGGCAGCGGGGTGGCCGGCGGCTGGGTGCCCGCGCTGAAGGGGACGGCCATCGGCTGCGCGCCACCAGCCGCGGCCGGGCCCGCGAGGGGCGGCCGTTCTGCAGGCAGGGTGGGCAAGGTCGAGGGCATCCGGTCGTCTCCGAAGGCGGCGTCTTGGCACCGCGATGGGAGCGGACTCTAGAAGCGCGTTGCGCTATTCACAATGGCGGTTCGCTGGGTGCAACCCGTTGTGATGGATGAAACGCTGTGCACGGAATTCATGCGACGCGTGTCCGGCACGTCCCACAGACGCTCAGGCGCTGCGCCGTCGCCTGGCCGGTGCTTGCACCGAGCGCGCCCATACCCGGCGCGAGCTCACAGTGGCTCGACTGCCGCCGCATGCCCTGCCACGCCCCGACCGCCCAGGCGGCCAATCCCCACGGAACCCCACGGAGTACCCCATGGCCCCCAGCTCGAAGTCCCCGCCGCTGCGCGACCGCGCACCGGAAACGCCCTCCGGCGGCAGCAGCACCATCGACTCGCTGCAGTCCACCGTCCATCTGACGGTGAACGGCGGGGCGCGCAGCCTCACCCTCGACAACCGCACCACGCTGCTGGACGCGCTGCGCGAGCACCTGCACCTGTGCGGCACCAAGAAAGGCTGCGACCACGGTCAATGCGGCGCCTGCACGGCATTGGTCGACGGCCGCCGCATCAACACCTGCCTGAGCCTGGCGGTGATGCACGAAGGCAGCGAGGTCACCACCATCGAAGGCCTGGGCACGCCCGAGGCCATGCACCCCATGCAGGAGGCCTTCGTGCGGCACGACGGCTTCCAGTGTGGCTACTGCACGCCGGGCCAGATCTGCTCGGCCGTGGGCGCCCTGCGCGAACTGCGCGACGGCGTGCCCAGCCATGTGAGCGAGGACATCCAGGCCAAGCCCCTGCTCTCGCCCGACGAGATGCGCGAGCGCATGAGCGGCAACATCTGCCGCTGCGGCGCCTACAGCAACATCCAGCAAGCCATCGCCGAGGCTGCGGAGGCCACGCGATGAAAGCCTTCAGCTACGAACGCGCCGCCACGCCCGAAGCGGCCGTGGCCGCCCTGGCCCGCACGCCCGACGCCCGCTTCATCGCCGGCGGCACCAACCTGCTGGACCTGATGAAGCTGCAGGTGGAAACGCCCACGCACCTGATCGACCTCAACGGCCTGGGCCTGGACCGCATCGAGCCCACCGAGGACGGCGGCCTGCGCATCGGCGCCCTGGTGCGCAACACCGACCTGGCGGCCGATGCCCGCGTGCGGCGCGACTACGGCGTGCTCTCGCGCGCCCTGCTGGCCGGCGCCTCGGGCCAGCTGCGCAACAAGGCGACCACCGCCGGCAACCTGCTGCAACGCACCCGCTGCCCCTACTTCTACGACACCGCCCTGCCCTGCAACAAGCGCGAGCCCGGCAGCGGCTGCGGCGCGCTCCAGGGCTACAGCCGCCAGCTGGCGGTGGTGGGCGGCAGCGAGCACTGCATCGCCACCCACCCGGGCGACATGTCGGTCGCACTGCGCGTGCTGGACGCGACGGTGGAGACCGTGCAGACCGGCGGTGGCCGGCGCACCATCCCCATCGCCGACTTCCATCGCCTGCCCGGCAACACGCCCGAGCGTGACACCGAGTTGGCGCCTGCCGAGCTGATCACGGCGGTGACGCTGCCGGCCCCGGTCGGCGGCACGCACGTCTACCGCAAGGTGCGCGACCGCGCCTCCTATGCCTTCGCCCTGGTGTCGGTGGCGGCCATCGTGCAGCCCGACGGCACCGGCCGCGTTGCATTCGGCGGCGTTGCGCCCAAGCCTTGGCGCATGGAAGGGGCCGACGCAGAACTGCCGAACGGTTCGCAGGCCGTGACCGACCGGCTCTTTGCAGACGCCCATCCCCGCCCCGACAACGCCTTCAAGCTGCCCCTGGCGCAGCGCACCCTGGCGGCCACGCTGGCCGACGCGAAGGAGATGCAGCCGTGAAATTCGATCCCTCCACTACGGCCGTGCCCGGCGAGCAGCTTCGCCACGTCGGCCAGGCCACGCACCGCATCGATGGCCCGCGCAAGACCACCGGCACCGCGCCCTACGCCGGCGAATGGCATCCCGACTTCGACGCCCATGTGCGCGACGCCGCCTATGGCTGGGTACTGGGCGCGGGCATCGGCAAGGGCCGCATCGCCAGCATGGACCTGGACGACGCCCGCGCTGCCCCCGGCGTGCTGGCGATCGTCACCGCCGAGGACGCGGGCGCGCTCGACAAATCGGAGCGCAACACCGCCAAGCTCTTCGGTGGCCCGGCCATCGACCACTACCACCAGGCCATCGCCGTGGTCGTGGCCGAGACGCTGGAGCAGGCCCGCGCTGCCACCGCCTTGATCCGCGTGCGCTACGACGCCGCGCCCGGCCGCTTCGACCTGGAAGCCGAGCGCGACAACGCCGAGCTCGCTGGTGACGACGCCAAGACCGAGGTCGGCGACTTCGACGCGGCCTTTGCCGCCGCGCCCCTGCAGCTGGACGCCACCTACACCACACCCGACGAGTCGCACGCCATGATGGAGCCGCATGCCACGCTCGCCGCGTGGGAAGGCGACAGCCTCACGGTTTGGACCTCGACGCAGATGGTCGACTGGTGCCGCACCGACCTCGCCGCCACGCTGAAGATGGACAAGGCGAAGGTGCAGGTGCGCTCGCCCTTCATCGGCGGGGGCTTCGGCGGCAAGCTCTTCCTGCGTTCCGATGCGCTGCTGGCGGCGCTGGCGGCGCGCGCCGTGAAGCGCCCCGTGCGCGTGGGGCTGCACCGGCCGCTGATCGCCAACAACACTACGCACCGTCCAGCCACGATCCAGCGCATCCGCCTGGGCGCCGAAAAGGACGGGCGCCTGACCGCCATTGCGCACGAGAGCTGGTCCGGCGACCAGCCCGAAGGTCAGCCGGAGACGGCCGTCAACCAGACCCGGCTGCTCTATGCCGGCGCCAACCGCCGCACCGCCATGTACCTGGCGGAGATGGACCTGCCCGAAGGCAACTCCATGCGCGCACCGGGTGAAGCGCCCGGCATGGCGGCGTTGGAGATCGCCATGGACGAGCTGGCCGAGCGCCTGGGGCTGGACCCGGTCGAACTGCGCCTGCGCAACGACACCGACGTCGACCCCGAACATCCCGAACGCCGCTTCACCCAGCGCCGCCTGGCCAACTGCCTGCGCGACGGTGCCCGACGCTTCGGCTGGGACCAGCGCCCCGCCAAGCCCGGCATGAAGCGCGAAGGCCGCTGGGCCATCGGCGTGGGCATGGCGGCAGCCTTCCGCAACCACATGCTGATGAAGTCCGCCGCGCGCGTGCGGCTCACGCCCGATGGCGGCGTCACGGTCGAGACCGACATGACCGACATCGGCACCGGCAGCTACACCATCCTGGCCCAGACCGCGGCCGACCTGCTGGGCGTGCCGCTGGAGCGTGTGGACGTGAAGCTGGGCGACTCGGACTGGCCCGTGTCGGCCGGCTCGGGCGGCCAGTTCGGCGCCGCCAACGCCACCGGCGGCGTCTATGCCGCGTGCGTGAAGCTGCGCGACGCCATCGCCCGCAAGCTGGGGCTGGACCCGCAAGGCGCCGAATTCGCGGAGGGCGAGGTCCGCAGCGGCGGCCGCAGCATCGCCCTCGCCAATGCGGTGAAGGACGGCGAGCCGCTGACCGCCGAGGACGGTATCGAGTACGACGAGTCGTTGTCCAAGCAATGGCAGCACTCCACTTTCGGCGCACATTTCGTCGAAGTGGCCGTGCATGTGGACACGGCGGAGATCCGCGTGCGCCGCATGCTGGCCGTCTGCGCCGCCGGCCGCATCCTGAACCCGGTGACCGCACGCAGCCAGGTGATCGGTGCCATGACCATGGGCGTGGGCGCCGCGCTGATGGAGGAACTGGCGGTAGACACTCGGCTGGGCCTCTTCGTCAACCACGACCTGGCGGGCTACGAAGTGCCGGTGCATGCCGACATTCCTGAGCAAGAGGTGGTGTTCCTCGACGAGCCGGACGGCATGGCTTCGCCCCTGGCCGCCAAGGGCATCGCCGAACTGGGCCTGTGCGGCGCGGCGGCGGCCGTGGCCAATGCCGTCTACAACGCCACGGGCGTGCGGGTGCGGGACTATCCGGTCACGCTGGACAAGCTGATCGCGCAGTGGCCGGCGGCGGCCTGAACGGTTGAGCACGACGGAGGACGGCGCCCATTGCGGGCGCCGTTTTCATTCCTCCCGCCGATACCCCGCCGCATCGATCCCCAGCCGCTTCAGCTTGTCGTACAGCGTCGCCTTGGCGATGCCCAGTTCCTTGGCGGCCTGGGGCACGTCGCCCTGCAGGCGGCGCAGGGCCTCGCTGAGCAGGGTGCGCTCGATCTGCTCCATGTGCTCGGGCAGCGAGACACCGCGCTGCCCGCCGCCCAGGGCGTCGGAAAAGCTGTCACCCAGCAGGCCCAGCACGTAGCGGTCGGCCACGTTGCGCAGTTCGCGCACGTTGCCGGGCCAGGCATGGCCCAGCAGCGCCGACAGGGCCTGGGTGTCGGGCACGGGCGCAGGCTGCCCGTAGCGCTTGGCGGCCTGCAGCGTGAAATGCTCGAAGAGCAGCGGGATGTCCTCGCGCCGCTCGCGCAGCGGCGGGAGCTCGATGAAGGCGACGCCCAAGCGGTAGTACAGGTCGGCGCGAAAGCGGCCCTGCTCGCTGGCCTCGCGCAGGTCCACCTTGCTCGCCGCAATCACGCGGCAGTCCACCGCCACCTGCTGGTTGGAGCCCACGCGCTCGATGGTGCGCTCCTGCAGCGCGCGCAGCAGCTTGACCTGCACCGCCATCGGCATGCTCTCGATCTCGTCGAGGAAGAGCGTGCCGCCGTGGGCATGCTCGAACTTGCCGATGCGGCGCTTGACGGCGCCGGTGAAGGCGCCGGCCTCGTGGCCGAAGAGTTCGCTGTCGACCAGGTTCTCGGGCAGGCCGCCGCAGTTGACGGGCACGAAGTGGCCGCCGCGCCGGCCGCTGCGCTCGTGCAGGCAGCGCGCGACCAAATCCTTGCCGGTGCCGGTCTCGCCGTAGATGACCACATCGGCCGGCGTGGCGGCGAGCGTGCGCACGGTCTGGCGCACGCGCTCCATGGCCGCCGAGCGGCCGATGAGCGTGGCCTTGATGCCGCTCCAGTCGTCCAGCGCGCGGCGCAACGATTCGACTTCGAGCGCCAGCCGGCGCTGTTCGGCGGCGCGGCGCACCACGGCCACCAGCCGGTCGGAGGCATAGGGCTTCTCGATGAAGTCGTAGGCGCCGTCGCGCATGGCCTGCACCGCCATGGCGATGTCGCCGTGACCGGTGACCAGGATGACGGGCAGTTGCGGATCGGCCCGGCGCAGCTCGGCCTGCCAGCCCAGGCCACTCTGGCCGGGCAGTTGCACGTCGCACACCACCACGGCGGGCACGCCCTCGGTGATGGCGGCGCGGGCGGGCTCGACGGCGCCAAAGGCCTGGACCTCGAAGCCGGCCAGGTCCAGCGCCTGGGCCGCGCCCAGGCGCACGTCCTCGTCGTCCTCGACGAGCAGCACGCGGATGGGATGGGGGGAGGCGTTCATGGTTCGTCGCGAAGGGCGGAGGCGGGAGCGCTGGCGGGCACGTCGGGGCGGGCAGGCAGCTCGATGACGAAGGCGGCGCCAGCGCCTTCGGGCGCCTCGTCGGGCCGGGCCAGGCGCAGGCTGCCACCGAAGGCCTGGATGATATGGGCCGACATCATCAGCCCCAGGCCCAGGCCGCGGCCGGCCGGCTTGGTGGTGAAGAAGGGCTCGAACAGTCGCGCCTGCGCTTCCGGCGGGATGGGGGGGCCGCTGTTGGCGACGGTGATGCGGCATGTGCCGGCCGAATCGAGGGCAGACGCCACGGCGATCCAGCGCGTGCCGACAGGCACGTCCGCCAGGGCATCGGCCGCATTGCCGACCAGGTTGGCCAGCACCTGCACCAGGCGCGTCTCCTCGGCCATCACCGCCAGGTCGGTGGGCAGGGCCTCGGTGCCCAGGTCCACGCCCAGCTCGCGCAGGCGGGGCGCATGCAGCAGCGCGGCCTCGCGCAGGGCGCGCTCCAGCAGCACCGGCACCGGCGGCTCGGTGCGCTTGTGCGCGAAGACCTTGAGCTGTGCCGTGAGGCGGCCCAGCCGGTGCACCAACTGCGCGATGCGCGTGAGGTTGGCGCGGGCGTCATCGCTGCGGCCACGCTCCAGCAGCAGCACCGCGTTGTCCGACAGGGTGTGCAGCGCCGCCAGTGGCTGGTTGAGCTCGTGCACCATGCCGGCCGACATCTGCCCGAGCACGGCGAGCTGGCCGGCGTGGACCAGCTCGGCCTGCGTGGCCCGCAGCTCGGCGGTGCGCTCCTGCACGCGGCGTTCCAGCGAATCGTTGGCGGCCTGCAGCGCAGCGCGGCTGGCCAGCTGCTGGCGTACCAGCCGGCGGCGCTGGCGCAGCACGAGCAGACCCAGCAGCAGGGCGGCGGCGGCCAGCGCGGCCCCCGCCGCTGCCGCCGCGGCGACGGCCCGCACGGGCCCCTGGTCGCTCAGCAGCACCAGGCGCCAGCGGCCGGCATCCAGGCGGTGCACCGTGGCGGCGTAGCTGCGGCCGTCCAGGCGCACCTCGCGCACCGGGCCGGGCTCCAGCGGGCCGTCGCCGGCCATGCGCCACGACAGGGGCGTGAGCGGAGCATCGCCGTAGCGGCGCGAGGTGGCCGCCTCGGCCCGCTCGGCATCGGGCAGCGGCGCGATGGGGCGGTACTTCCAGTCCTCGCGCGAGGCCAGGATGGCGACCTGGTGCTCGTCCAGCAGCAGCATCTCGCCGGGCAGCTGGCGCCAGGCCAGCGCCGCGGGGCGCAGGTCGATCTTGACCGTGGCCACGCCGCGCACGGGGCCGCCCCGCGGCAGCGCATAGGCGAGGTAGTAGCCGGGCACGCGGCTGGTCACGCCGATGCCGTAGAAGCGCCCGCGCCCACCGGCCAGGGCTTCACGCAGGTAGGGCCGGTACGACAGGTTCTGGCCGGCGGGCGTGCCGAGCTGGCCATCGTCGCTGGCGGCCGCGGCCACCCCTCCGGGCTCCAGCACGTACAGCGTCTCGGCCCCGGCGATGGCGTTGAGCGCATGCAGGTAGTGGCTGGCCTGCGCGCGCAGCGCAGGATCGAAGGGGCTGGCCAGCAGCTGCTGCACCTGGGGCGAGGTCTCCAGCAGTGCGGGCAGGTAGTCGAAGCGGGCCAGCTCGGCCTCGATGCGGCTGACCTCCATGTCCAGCCGGTGATCCGCCGCCTCGCCCAGGCGGTCCAGGCCGATGCGCAGCGCCAGGGCATAGGCGCCCCAGGCGGCCAGCGCCACGAGCGCGAGCACGGCCAGCGCGGGGCCCAGGCGGGTGCGCCCGGCGCCGGTCGGCAGGAACGGAAAAGGGGCGCTACGCGCCCCTGGAGAGTTGAGTGCCACGGCGCGAGTATGGCCGTGGCGGGCGGCGGCCGGGGCCGCCGTGGCTTCTCAGGCCGCCTTCGTGGGGAAGCGCGCCGTGGTCGCGTCCAGCACCTGTTCCGGCGCATTGGCTTCGAGCGTGCTCTCGTTGTTCAGCACCTCGTGCATGCGGCTTTCGTCCAGGTCGCCGGTCCACTTGCCGACCACCACCGAGGCGACGGTGTTGCCGACCAGGTTCGTGAGGGCGCGGGCCTCGCTCATGAAGCGGTCGATGCCCAGGATCAGCGCCAGGCCGGCCACCGGCACGTGGCCCACGGCCGACAGCGTGGCCGCCAGCACGATGAAGCCGCTACCCGTGACGCCCGCGGCGCCCTTGGAGGTGAGCAGCAGCACCAGCAGCAGCGTGATCTGGTGCGTGATGTCCAGCTGCGTGTTGGTGGCCTGGGCGATGAACACCGCGGCCATGGTCAGGTAGATCGAGGTGCCGTCCAGGTTGAAGGAATAGCCCGTGGGCACCACCAGGCCGACGGTGGACTTGCGCACGCCCAGGTTCTCCAGCTTGGCCATGATGCGCGGCAACGCAGCCTCGGAGCTGCTGGTGCCCAGCACGATCAGCAGTTCTTCCTTGATGTACTTGACCAGCTTCCAGATGCTGAAGCCGTGCAGGCGCGCCACGACGCCCAGCACCAGGAACACGAAGACGAAGCAGGTCGCGTAGAAGGTGCCCATCAGGAAGGCCAGCTGCTTGAGCGAGCCCACGCCGTACTTGCCGATGGTGAAGGCCATGGCGCCGAAGGCACCGATGGGGGCGACTTTCATGATGTAGCCGACGATGACGAAGAGCACGTGCGAGGACTTCTCGATCATGTCGAACACCAGCGTGCCGCGGCCGCCGAAGCGGTGCAGCGCGAAGCCGAAGAGCACGGCCACCAGCAGCACCTGCAGCATCTCGCCCTTGGCGAAGGCGTCCACCACCGTGTTGGGGATGATGGCGAGCAGGAACTCGGTCGTGCTCTGCATCTTGCCGGGGCCGGTGTAGGCCGCGATGGCCTTGGTGTCGAGCGAGGCCGGATCCACGTTCATGCCCACGCCCGGCTTGACCACGTTGACGATGATCAGGCCGATGATCAGCGCCACGGTGCTCATGATCTCGAAGTACAGCAGGGCGTAGCCGCCGGTCTTGCCGACCTTCTTCATGTCCTCCATGCCCGCGATGCCGACCACCACGGTGCAGAAGATGATCGGCGCGATGATCATCTTGATGAGCTTGATGAAGCCGTCGCCCAGCGGCTTCATGTCGGTGCCGAGGGCGGGATAGAAGTGGCCCAGGAGCACGCCGATGACGATGGCGACGATGACCTGGAAATAGAGGGACCGGTAAAGCGGCTGGCGGCGGGCGGGTGTGGGGTCTTGCATGCGGGCTCCTGGGGTGTCTCCGTTGCGGAAATGGCGCCATCGATGGCGGCCGCTGATCAGCGCAAGGAGGGTGCCAACCCGGACGGGCGGCGGAAGCGATGCAAGTCGTTGTTTCTAAAAGACTTTTTTGAACTCGTCGGCGCACAACCCGGTCGCTGCCGGACTGCGGGCGGCAGGCGCGTCCGGCGCGCCGGACGCGTTGTCCCGGGAAAACCCTAGGGCGGCGGTGCGCCGCTCAGTCCGCAGCGCCGCTCAGGCTGGGTGGCGGCGCGTCGGCCACCTTGCGGGCGGCGTCCAGGTGGGCGCGGGCCCGCTCGGCCAGGGCGATCTCGCCGGGGGTCTTGGGCAGGTAGGCGTCCACGGGCAGCGGCCGGCCGTGCGAATCGACCGCGACGAAGACGATCAGGCATTCGGTGGTGCGGACCATCTTGCCGCCCTTCAGATCACCGCTGCGCACCTCGACCGAGATGTTCATGCTGGTGCTGCCGGTGTAGGCCATGCGGGCCTCGACCTCGACCAGGTCGCCGATCATGATCGGGCGGTGGAAGCGGATGCTGCCGATGAACACCGTGACGCAGTAGTTGTGCGACCAGCCCGTGGCGCAGGCATAGCCGGCCTCGTCGATCCACTTCATGACGGTGCCGCCGTGGACCTTGCCGCCGAAGTTGACGGTGCTGGGTTCGGCCAGGAAGCGCAGGACGATGGAGGACATGGCGGCAAGTCTCGCAGGTGACAGTGGAGTGGAGCCGCGGATTATCCGGGTGCCGCCCCGCCGCCGAACAGCTGCGCCAGCGTGCGCCGCAGCCAGGCGTTGCCGTCGTCGGCATGGAAGCGCGCATGCCAGTGCTGCTTGACGGCATAGGCGGGCAGCGCAAAGGGCGGCTCGATCATGCGCACGGGCTCGTGCGTGGCCAGGATCTGACCCAGCACGCGCGGCACGATCACCACCAGCTCGGTCTGCGCCACGATGCGCGCCACGCCCAGAAAGCTGGACAGCCGCACCGCCACCTTGCGCTCGATGCCCGCGCGGGCGATGGTCTTGTCCACGATGGCATGGCCCGTGCCCGACGAGGCGATGACCGCATGCGACTCCGCCGCGAAGGCCTTGCGCGTCAGCTTGCTGCCGATGCGCGGATGGTCCTGGGCCACCAGGCAGACGAAGTTCTGGCGGAACAGCGTCTGGCCATAGAAGCCGGCCTCCAGCTGCGGCATGAAGCCCACGGCCAGGTCCACCTCGCCGTCCTCCAGCCGGCGCGCGCTGGCGGCGGAGACGATCTCGGTCTCGACCTGCACGCCGGGCGCTTCGCGGCCCAGGTGGTCCAGCAGGCGCGGCAGCAGCACCACCTCGCTGATGTCGGTGAGGCAGATGCGAAAGCGCCGCTTCGCCGTGGCGGGGTCGAAGGCCTCGCGGCTGGCGCGGGCCCGCTCGATCTGCGCCAGCGCCTCGCGGAGGGCGGGCTGGATCTTCTGCGCATGCGGCGTGGGCTGCATGCCCAGGGCCGTGCGCTCGAACAGGCGGTCGTCGAAATGCGCGCGCAGCTTGTTCAGCGCCGTGCTGGCCGCCGCCTGCGCGATGCCCAGGCGCTCGGCCGCCTTGGAGACGCTGGCGGTCTGCCAGACCTCGTCGAACACCTTGAGCCATTCCAGGTCCAGCTTGGACATGCGCGCACCCCACTATCGAAAAACGCGATGCCGAGTATCGGCCACAGTGCTTGAAGCAATAGTGGGGTCTGCGAACAATCCGCGGCGTTGACAGGCATCAATGCAGAACAGCCGGAGACAGGCATGGCACCCACCGCATCCCCACGCGCAAGCACCTCTTCCTCAGCCTTGCCGGTCCTGGTGGCCGGCGGCGGCATCGGGGGCATCGCCGCCGCGCTGGCGCTGGTGCGCCGCGGCTTCGACGTGATGGTGCTGGAGCAGGCCGCGCAGCTGGGCGAGATCGGCGCCGGCATCCAGCTCGGGCCCAATGCCTTCGCGGCCTTTGACGCGCTGGGCATCGGCGAGATCGCCCGCGGCCGCGCCGTCTACACCGACGAGATGGTGATGCACGACGCGCTGGACGAGACGCTGGTGGGCCGCATCCCCACCGGCGAAGCCTTCCGCCAGCGCTTCGGCAACCCCTATGCCGTGATCCACCGCGCCGACGTGCACGGCTCGCTGCTCGAAGGCGCCCACGCCACCGGCCGCGTAGAGATCGCCACCGCCACGCAGGTGCAGCGCATCGCGCAGGACGACGAGGGCGTGACCGTGGTCAGCAGCGATGGCCGGACTTTCCGCGGCTGCGCGCTGATCGGCGCGGACGGCGTCAAGTCGGCGGTGCGGCGGCAGTACGTGGGCGACGACGCCCGCGTGTCGGGCCATGTGGTCTACCGCGCCGTGGTGGACCGCGCCGACTTTCCACCCGACCTGCAGTGGAACGCCGCCAGCATCTGGGTGGGCCCCAACTGCCACCTGGTGCACTACCCGCTGCGCGGCGGCGAGCAGTACAACGTGGTCGTCACCTTCCACAGCCGCGAGCAGGAGGAGTGGAGCGTGCGCGAGGGCAGCCGCGAAGAGGTGCAGAGCTACTTCGAGGGCATCTGCGCCCGCGCCCGCCAGCTGATCGACCTGCCGAAGGACTGGAAGCGCTGGGCCACGGCCGACCGCGAGCCCATCGGGCAGTGGGTCTTCGGCCGGGCCGCGCTGCTGGGCGACGCCGCCCATCCCACGCTGCAGTACCTGGCGCAGGGCGCCTGCATGGCCATGGAAGACGCCGTGACGCTGGGCGAGGCCCTGCGCGTGAACGACAACCAGTGGGACAGGGCCTTTGCGCTCTACCAGCGCTCCCGCGTGGCCCGCACGGCCCGCGTGGTGCTGTCGGCGCGCGAGATGGGCCGCATCTTCCACGCCAAGGGCGTGGAGCGGCTGGTGCGCAACGACCTGTGGAAAGGCCGCACGCCGGAGCGCTTCTATGACGCGATGGAGTGGCTGTACGGATGGACCGAGAAGAACTGTCTCGCGTCATGAAGCCGTGCACGCCGCACCGCCGCACGAACCCTCTCCCGCTGGCGCTGAATAACGCCCAACCGTTCGCGCTGAGCCTGTCGAAGCGCCGCCCCTACCCCTTCTCTCCTCGCCTCACCCCATGACAGACTACCTCTGGACCCCGCCCCCCGTCGCCTCCCTGCCCGTGCGCGGCGACAGCCGCCGCCTGCCGGTGAACCGCCTCTTCTTCGTCGGCCGCAACTACCACGCCCATGCGGTGGAGATGGGCCGCCCCGTCGACAAGTCGGTGGAGCAGCCCTTCTACTTCACCAAGGCGCCCTCCACGCTGGTCGAATCCGGCGCCACCGTGGCCTACCCGCCCGGCACGCAGAACTTCCACTTCGAGATGGAGCTGGTGGTGGTCATCGGCGCCGCGGGCTTCCGCGTGGCGCGCGAAGACGCCGGCCGCCTGATCTACGGCTATGCCTGCGGCCTGGACATGACCCGCCGCGACCTGCAGCTGGTGGCCCGCGACAAAGGCCGTCCCTGGGACCTGGGCAAGGACGTGGAGCAGTCCTCCGTCTGCTCCGAGGTCGTGCCCATGGCCGGCACCATCCTTACGCAGGGGGAGATCGCGCTGCAGGTCAACGGCGAGACCAAGCAGAAGTCCGACCTCGACAAGCTGATCTGGAACATCCCCGAGCTGATCGAGGACCTGTCGAAGTACTACCACCTGCAGCCCGGCGACCTGATCTACACCGGCACGCCCGAAGGCGTGGGCCCGGTCCGGTCCGGTGACCGCATTACCGGCCACGTGCAAGGCGTGGGCGAGATCGCCCTGGCCATCGGCCCCGCGGCATGATGGCGGCCGGCGCGCACTGACCGCCCTTCCCCCGGCGCAACCACTCCAGGAGACACGCATTCCATGTCTGCCGTGATCGACACCCTTCCCTCCCCCGTGCGGCTGCAGGCCGTGGCCGCCCCCGGCCAGCCCGAGCCCACGCCCGCCCTGAGCCAGCTCTACCGCGGCTTCGAGGAAGAGCTGCTGGTGCCCCTGTGGACCCAGATCGGCAGCCTGATGCCGCCGCATCCGCGCAGCAAGGCCGCGCCGCACCTGTGGCGCTGGGAGCGGCTCAAGCAGCTCGCGGCCGAGGCTGGCCAGCTGGTGCCGGTGGGCCGCGGCGGCGAGCGCCGGGCCATCGCGCTGGCCAACCCGGCCCTGGGCGGCCAGCCCTACGCCACGCCCACGCTGTGGGCCGCCATCCAGTACCTGATGCCGGGCGAACACGCGCCCGAGCACCGCCACACGCAGAACGCCTTCCGCTTCGTGGTCGAGGGCGAGGGCGTGTGGACCGTGGTCAACGGCGACGCGGTGCGCATGGCGCGCGGCGACTTCCTGCCGCAGGCGGCGTGGAACTTCCATGCCCACCACAACGCCGCCACCGAGCCCATGGCCTGGATCGATGGGCTGGACATCCCCTTCGCGTACTACACCGAGTCGCAGTTCTTCCAGCATGGCCGCGACCAGTTGAGCGAGGCCGAATGCGGCACGCCCGAGCGCTCGCGCTCCGAGCGGCTGTGGGGCCATCCGGGCCTGCGCCCGCTCTCGCAGCCGGCAGACACGCCCGCCACGCCGCTGCTGGCCTACCGCTGGGCCGACACCGACCGGGCCCTGGCCGACCAGCTGGCGCTGGAGGACGAAGGCCACCCCGGCGTGCTGAGCCCCGGCCATGCGGCCGTGCGCTTCACCCACCCAGGCACCGGCCGCGACGTGCTGCCCACCATGCGCTGCGAGATGCACCGCGTGCGCGCCGGCGGCCGCACCCGCACCTGGCGCGAGGTCGGCGGCTCGGTCTATCAGGTCTTCGAGGGAACCGGCAGCGTCACGGTGGGCGACAGGACCTGGCGCGTGCACCGCGGCGACCTCTTCGTCGTCCCCTCCTGGCAGCCCTTCTCGGCCACGTGCGACGCGCAGGCCGCCTCGCTGGACCTGTTCCGCTTCGGCGACGCACCCATCTTCGAAGCGCTGAACCAGTACCGCATGCAGTTCGACGAGTCCCCGACCTAAGTCGGCGCGCGCCACTCCCCTCTTCACGACAACGACCCCGGAGACATCCTTTGAAATTCCTGCTCCCCGCCCTGGCCGCCGGCCTGGCCACCACGTTCGCGGCGTCCGGCGCCTTCGCCCAGGCCACCGACTACCCCACCAAGCCGGTGACCATCGTCACGCCCTTTGCGGCCGGCAGCGGCCCCGACGCCGTGCTGCGCCTGGTCAGCGACAAGCTGGGCAAGCTGTGGAACCAGCGCGTGACCATCGACAACAAGCCCGGCGGCGGCGGCTTCATCGCCATCGACGCCGCCCGGCGCGCCCAGCCCGACGGCTACACGCTGATCCAGTTCGACAGCGAGCACCTGGCCGCCCTGCCGCACCTGTACAAGTCGCGCAACTTCGTGACGCTGCAGCACTTCGACCCCGTGGCTGCCCTGTTCCGCACGCCCTTCTTCGTGGCCGTGAGCAGCGAGTCGAAATGGAAGTCGATGAGCGACCTGATCGCCGAGGCCAAGGCCAAGCCGGGCCAGATCACCTATGGCTCCTGGGGCGTGGGCAGCCCGGGCCACCTGGGCGGCCAGCAGCTGGACGCGCTCACCGGCACGCAGATGAACCATGCGCCCTACCGCGAGGTGTCGCAGCTCTACGCCAACGTGGGCACGGGCGAGGTGCCCTGGGCCTTCGCCAGCATCCCGTCCAGCCAGGGCATCTACAAGGCCGGCAAGCTCAAGTACCTTGCGGTGGCCGCCAAGAAGCGCGTGCCGCAGATGCCCGACGTGCCCACCATGGCCGAGTCGGGCGGACCGGCCGAGCTGGAGGTCAACTCCTTCGTGTCGCTGCTGGCGCCCAAAGGCGTGCCGGACGCGGTCAAGAAGAAGATCAATGCCGACGTGGCCAAGGTGATCGCCGACCCCGAGATCCGCGCCCGCTTCGACACCTTCGCCTTCGAGCCGCTCAACTGGTCGCCCGAGGAGATCGCGCGCCAGGCCGAGATCAAGTCCAAGGTCTACGGCGAGCTGGTGCGGCGCGGGAACATCAGCCTGGATTGACGGGCGTCAGGGGCGGACGGGGCCAAGCCCCGATCCGTCCGCGCCGAGCTTGGCCCGTCCTGAGCCTGTCGAAGGGTCGAAGTGCCGCTGCAGCCATCGCGCAGGCGCCCTAGACTCGGCGCCTCTTCAGCTTTCCGGCACCTGACCGATCTCCATGTCGATTGCACGCAGAACCCTTCTCGCCACCGCCTGTGCCCTGCTGGCCGCTGGCGGTGCGCAGGCCCAGCAGGCCCCGGCCGCCTGGCCCACCAAGCCGATCCGCCTGGTGGTGGGCTTTCCGGGCGGCTCCACGCCCGACATCGCCGCCCGCGTGCTGGCCGAGCCGCTGGCCAAAGCCCTGGGCCAGCCGGTGGTGGTGGACAACAAGCCGGGCGCCTCCGGCAACATCGCGGCCGACACCGTGGCCAAGGCCACCGACGACCACACGCTGGGCATCGTCATCAACGGCAACCTCACGTCGTCGAAGATGCTGTATTCCAAGCTGCCGTACGACCCGGCCAAGGACTTCAGCTACCTGTCGCTGATCGCCACCGCGCCGCTGGTGCTGGTGGCCAGCAACGACATCCCCACCGGCAAGGATTTCCTGGCTGCGGCTCGCGCCTCGGGCACGAAGTGGAACTACGGTTCGGTGGGCGTGGGCTCGGTGGGCCACCTGGGCATGGAGCTGCTCAAGAACCGCGTACCGGGCATGGACGCCACGCACGTGCCCTATGCCGGCAACCCGCAGGTGGTGACCGCCATGATCGGCGGCCAGTTGCAGCTGGCCCTGGTGCCGCCGGCCATCGCGATTCCGCAGGTCAAGGCCGGCAAGCTCAAGGCCATCGGCCTGACCAGCGGCCGCAGCACCCTGGCCCCGGAATACGCCCCCCTGGCCGACATCGGCGTGCGCGACTTCAACCTGGAGGTGTGGACCGCCCTGCTCGGCCCCGCCAGCCTGTCGCCCGAGGCCAAGGCCCGCATCACGAAGGAGATCGCGGTCATCATGAAGAACCCCGAGGTGCGCCAGCAGCTGTTCGACAAGGGCTGGCAGCCGGTCGGCACCTCACCCGAAGGCATGCGCCTGCGCGTGCAGGACGAGGCGGCGATCATGACCAAGATCATCCAGGCGCGGGGGATCAAGCTGCAGTAAGAGGCCCGCCGCGACGCAGGGGCCGCGAGCGCCTCGCTCCTGCGTTCGGCCAAGTCCATTCCTAGGGAGGCGCGGCACACTAACGCCTTTTTGGCTGCCCCGCTTTCCCGACCCATGACGCCCCAGGCCCTCTCGTCCTTCATCTGGTCTGTCGCCGACCTCCTGCGTGGCGACTACAAGCAGTCCGAATACGGCCGCGTCATCCTGCCCTTCACCGTCCTGCGCCGGCTCGACTGCGTGCTGGAGGCCACCAAGCCCAAGGTGCTCGCCGAAAAGTCCCTGCGCGAAAAGATGGGCATCAACCCCGAGCCCTTCCTCAACCGCGCCGCCGGCGGCCTGGGCTTCCACAACGCCTCGGACCTGGACCTCACCCGGCTGCTGGGCGACCAGGACAACATCCGGCAGAACCTCTACAGCTACGTCAAGGCCTTCTCGCCCGAGGCCCGCGACATCTTCGAGCGCTTCGACTTCCATGCCCAGGTGGAGCGGCTGGCCAAGGCCAACCTGCTGTACCTGGTCACCGAGAAGTTCGTCGGCATCGACCTGCACCCCGACGTGGTCGACAACGCCAGCATGGGTCTGGTCTTCGAGGAGCTGATCCGCAAGTTCGCCGAAATCTCCAACGAGACCGCCGGCGAGCACTTCACGCCGCGCGAGGTCATCCGCCTGATGGTGAACCTGCTGTTCATCGAGGACGACGACGTGCTCACGCCCGGCAATGCCGTGGTGCGCACGGTGTACGACCCCACGGCCGGCACCGGCGGCATGCTCTCAGTGGCCAGCGAGCACCTACTGGGCCACAACCCCCAGGCCCGACTGACGCTGCACGGCCAGGAGCTCAACGACGAGAGCTACGCCATCTGCAAGGCCGACATGCTGATCCGCGGCCAGCCCGTGGAGAACATCGTGGCCGGCAACACGCTGAGTGACGACGGCCACGCCGGCCGCAAGTTCGACTACATGCTCTCCAACCCACCCTTCGGCGTGGAGTGGAAGAAGGTCGAGAAGGTCGTGCGGCAGGAGCACGAGCAGAAGGGCTTTGCCGGCCGCTTCGGCCCCGGCCTGCCGCGGGTGAGCGACGGCTCCATGCTCTTTCTGATGCACCTGGTGGCCAAGATGCGGCCCGCGCAGGACGGCGGCAGCCGCTTCGGCATCGTGCTCAACGGCTCGCCCCTGTTCACCGGCGGTGCCGGCAGCGGCGAGAGCGAGATCCGCCGCTACGTGCTGGAGAACGACCTGGTGGAGGCCATCGTGGGCCTGCCCACCGACATGTTCTACAACACCGGCATCTCCACCTATGTGTGGGTGCTGTCGAACAAGAAGCCACCCACGCGCAAGGGCAAGGTGCAGCTCATCGACGCCAGCGGCTTCTGGCAGAAGATGCGCAAGTCGCTGGGCAGCAAGCGCCGCGAGATGAGCGACGCGCACATCGACACCGTCACCCGCCTGTTCGGCGACTTCGCCGAGGCCGAGCAGGTGAGCGTGCTCGACGCCCGCAATCAGCCGGTGGGTGAGCCACAGCTGCTGCGCCTGGGCGAGCCCCTGCCCGAGGTGCCCGAAGGCGGGCGCCTGCGGCGCGTGCCGATTGCCCGCCTCTTCCGCAACGAGGACTTCGGCTACACCACCATCACCGTCGAGCGCCCGCTGCGCGACGAGGCCGGTGCCGTGGTGCTGGGCCAGAAGGGCAAGCAGAAGGGCAAGCCCCAGCCCGACAGCGCCCTGCGCGACACCGAGAACGTGCCGCTGGGCGAAGACATCGACGCCTATTTCCAGCGCGAGGTGCTGCCCCATGCGCCCGATGCGTGGATCGACGCCGAGAAGAGCAAGGTGGGCTACGAGATTCCCTTCAACCGCCACTTCTACGTCTTCGAGCCGCCGCGCAGCCTGCAGGCCATTGATGAGGAATTGAAGACGGTGGCGGCCAGCATCATGAAGATGTTGGGGGAGTTGGCGGAATGATGTTGCCGCAGTATCCGGAATACAAGAACAGCGGCATAGATTGGCTCGGAAAAGTGCCAATCCATTGGATGCTTGCAAAGCTCAAGCACATCGCGCGCTTTACCGGGGGAGGAACACCCAGCCGAGAGAAGCCTGAATACTGGAACGGCGCCATTCCGTGGGTCTCGCCTAAAGACATGAAGGCCGAACTCATAGAGGACGCCGAAGAACACATAACAAGAACTGGACTTGAGAACAGCACGGCAAGTCTGATCGCGCCGGGCCAAGTGCTAATAGTCGTGCGCTCAGGCATCCTAAAGCACACCATTCCCGTGGCGACCAACGCGGTCACAGTTGCGCTCAATCAGGATATGAAGGCGCTCAATTTCGATTTCGGCACCTGTGATTCCAAGTTCTTCCTGCGGTGGGTCCAAGGGTTGAATGACCGCCTTTTGCTCTCATGGTCAAAGGAAGGGGCGACGGTTGAGAGCATCGAGCATCAGTACCTCGTCGAGACGCTCGTGCCGCTTCCTCCGCGGGAAGAGCAAGTCGCCATCACTACTTTCCTTGACAACGAAACTGCCAAGATCGACGCGCTGATTGCCGAGCAGGAAAAGCTCATCACCCTGCTGGCCGAGAAGCGTCAGGCCACTATCTCCCGCGCCGTCACCCGTGGCCTCGATCCAGATACGCCGATGAAAGATTCTGAGGTGCCATGGCTGGGCGAAGTACCCGATCATTGGAATGTGGTGCGATTAGGCACGTTATTTCGTGAAGTCGATGAGCCAGGAAATGCAGATCTCCCAGTGTTGAGCGTTTCCATTCACGATGGAGTATCCAACAAAGAACTAGACGAAACTGAAATGGAGCGGAAGGTTTCAAGAAGCGAAGATCGTTCCAAATACAAGGCCGTTGCACCCGACGATTTGACCTATAACATGATGCGCGCATGGCAAGGCGGATTGGGTGCAGTTGAGGTTGCAGGGATGGTTAGCCCAGCTTATGTCGTCGCACGGCCAATAAAAAGTAATTTTTTGACTCCGCATGTCGAAATGCTACTCAGGACTTCTCAGGCAGTAACTGAGATGAAGCGATATTCGAAAGGAATAACCGATTTTCGGCTTCGCTTGTACTGGGACGAATTCAAGAAAATTTCCGTCGCTATTCCGCCGAAGAGCGAGCAAATGCAAATTTCTGATTTTCTGGTCGGCGAAGTTCGCAAGTTCAATGCTTTGAGTGAAGAAGCGGAAAGAGCAATTGCATTGCTCCAAGAACACCGTGCAGCTCTAATTTCTGCCGCCGTCACTGGCCAGATCGACGTACGCGCTGCGTAAAGCAACAAGACTCGACATAAACATGACCTCTACGCTTACCGCCAAGGAGCAGTCGCTCGCCAAGATCTTCAGTGACGACTACGTCTTTACGATCCCCGGCTACCAGCGCCCTTATGCCTGGGGCCGCGACCAAGCACAGGAACTGTTGGACGACCTGTTGGACGCGCTGGCCTCGGCGCCTGCGCAGCTCTCCGAGGCAGCACCTTATTTCCTCGGCAGCATCGTGCTGATCAAGGCCGAGGGCGTGGCAGAGGCCACCGTGGTGGACGGCCAGCAGCGACTGACGACGCTGACGCTACTGCTTTCGGCCATTCGGACCACTGTGCAGGATCCAGCGGTCCAAGCGGGCATCACCAAACGCATATACGAACATGGGGATGTGGTTTCGGCAACGCAGGCTCGCTACCGCCTGTTGCTGCGCGAGCGAGATCGCGACTTCTTTCGCCAGTACGTGCAGCACGAGAACGGCCTGCAGGCGATGGCCCAGCTCCACACCGTTCTGCCCGACGCGCAGGCGCGCCTGCGCGCCAATGCGCAGGTGTTAATGGATGGATTGGCCAAGCTGGATCAGCCCGATCTGGTGCGGCTGGTCCAATTCGTCATTACGCGCTGCTATCTGGTGACGGTCGCGACTCCTGACCTGGATTCGGCCTATCGAATCTTTGGCGTGCTCAACAGTCGTGGCCTCGACCTCAGCGCTACCGACATCCTCAAGGCCGAAGTCATCGGCGGCATTGAACCTGCGCTGCGCGACGCCTATACAAAGAAATGGGAGGACGAAGAGGAGGACCTGGGTCGTGACGAGTTCGGCGACTTGTTCAGCCATATCCGCATGGTCTATCGAAAGGCCAAGCCGAAGGGCACGCTGCTGAAGGAGTTCAAGGAGCATGTGACACCACTCGAACAACCACGCAGCTTCGTGGACGAGGTGCTGCTCCCGATGGCGCAGGCTTTCGCCGAGCTTCGCGACGCGGACTATGCCAGCACGCACCATGCCGAACGGGTGAACGAGCATTTGCGCTGGCTAAACCGATTGGAGTCCCAGGATTGGGTACCGCCCGCACTGAGCTTTTTTGTGCGGTTCCGTGAGCAACCCGAGTCGGTATTGCAGTTCTTCCGCGACCTGGAAAGGCTGGCGTATTCGATGTTGGCGCGCAAGGCTGGCGCCAACGATCGCATCGAACGCTTTTCGGCCCTCACGAGCGCTGTCGAGGCGGGTGAAGACTTGTGGGCCGCCACATCGCCGCTGCAGCTTTCACCCGAGGAACAGCACCAAACCTACGTGGCGCTGAGCGGGCCCCTGTACGAAACGCAATCGCCGCGCGCGCTTGCCCTTTTGCTGCTGCGCTTGGACCACCTGATGTCCGACGGCAGCGCCAGTTACCAGCATGAGGTGGTATCGGTAGAACACGTCATGCCGCAGCAACCGGCCCCCAATAGCCAATGGGTGGGGTGGGTGCCCGACAAGGCCGTGCACCAACTGTGGGTTCACCGGCTTGGCAACCTCGCGCTTCTTAGCCGCAAGAAAAACAGCTCGGCGAGCAATCGTGATTTCGAGTGGAAGAAGTCCGCGTATTTCACGAAGGGCGGCAGCACGGCCTTCGCCCTGACGACACAAGTGCTTCAGTTTGCGGATTGGACCGTTGCAGTTATGCAGCAGCGCCAAGATGCAATGCTGGCGAAGCTGGAGACGCATTGGCGCCTGCAAGACCGCAAGAGCAGGGCCGCCCTGGCAGAAGCACTATTCACCGAGCTTGAGGGCGCTGGAAGCGCCGTCGTCTTCGAACTGGAAAGCTCGCGCCACGGGCTTGCCGCCACGGCGCAGGAGGATGGCAAGGCATTCGTCGTATTGGCCGGCTCCCAGGCCAAGCTCGACTGGTCCGGGCAACCTCATTCCTATGAGGAACTACGAGAGAGGCTGCGTGCCTCCGGTGCATTGAGGCTGTCCGAGGATGGAAGTCACCTGGTTTTCGCGGGCGATACGCCGTTTAAGAGCCCAAGCGCCGCGTCGGCGACGGTATTGGGCCGTACGGACAACGGCCGCAATACTTGGCGACTCAAGGGCACCTCCATCACCTACGCCGCTTGGCAGGACAACCTACCTGTCAGTGAACCAGCGACAGGGCGGTCGGGGTTGTGATTCGGCCCTCATCAGCTCGCTCGCTGCGATAACCTCGACGGAATGCTCCGCGTCCCCGTCCAACCCGCACTCTTCGCTTGGGCACGCCAGCGCGCCCGGTTGGATGTGTCCACGCTGGACGCGCGCTTTCCGCAACTGGCGCGCTGGGAATCGGGCGAGGCGCAGCCCACCTTGCGCCAGCTGGAGCAGTACGCGCAGGCCACCCACGCGCCTCTTGGTTTCTTTTTCCTCCCGGCGCCCCCGCAAGAGACCCTGCCCATTCCGGACTTCCGGACGGTGGGCGCCGGCGTTCCGCGCGTCAGTGCCGACCTGCTGGATGTGATCTACGCCTGCCAGGCCCGGCAAATCTGGTACCGCGACGAAGCCATGGTCAACGGCGAAGCGCCGCTGCCTTTCGTGGGCAGCCTGAACACGGCCACGCCGCCCGCAGAGGCGGCCCGTGCCATCCGTCAGCACCTGGGCTTCAGCGTTCAGGCACGAAGCGAGTGCCCCACCTGGACTGAAGCCCTGCGCCTGTTCATCGCCCAGGCCGAGCAGGCCGGCGTGATGGTGATGGTCAGCGGCGTGGTGATGAACAACAACAACCGTCCGCTCGACCCGCAGGAGTTCCGCGGCTTTGCGTTGTCCGACGCGATTGCGCCCCTGGTGTTCATCAACGGCGCGGACAGCAAGTCGGCCCAGATGTTCACGTTAGCGCACGAGCTGGCGCATCTCTGGCTGGGGCAGACGGCCGTGTCGGATGCGCCGCTGGCCGAGACGCCACCGCATGCCGTGGAGACATGGTGCAACCAGGTGGCCGCCCAACTGCTGGTGCCGGACGAGGACTTCCGCGCGGTCCTGCTGCCCGGTGAGGCGCTGGAGACCGCACTCAAACGGTTGGCCAAGCACTTCAAGGTCAGCACCCTGGTGTTGCTGCGCCGCATGCGCGACGTGGGATGGCTGGACCGTGCCACCTTCTGGGCCGCCTATCGGGCCGAAGAGGCGCGGCTGCAGGCGTTGGCCGCCCGCAGCGCGGGCGGCGGCGACTTCTATCGCACCACCGTTGCCCGTGTCGGCCGACGTTTCGCCCAGACCCTGGTGGCCAGCACCCTGGAAGGCCGCACGCTCTACCGGGATGCCTTCCGCATGCTGGGCATCGTGAAGCCGGGCACCTTCAACGAGCTGGGGCGGACTCTGGGGTTCCCGACCTGATGGCCTACCTGCTGGACGCCAACGTGTTCATCCAGGCCAAGAACCTGCAGTACGGGTTCGACTTCTGCCCGGCGTTCTGGGACTGGCTGACGCATTCGCACGCTGCCCACAAGTTGCGCAGCATCCGCCAGGTCGGCGATGAGCTGTTGGCTGGGGCCGATGAACTGGCTGACTGGGCCGATGTGCAGGGCGACGCATTCTTTGTTCCGACCGATGCCTCGGTGCTGGCTGCGGCGCCGGCCGTCAGTGCGTGGGTCTTGCAACAGGGTTTCGAGCCGGCGGCCATCAACACCTTCCTGCAGGTCGCCGATTTCTGGCTCATCGCTGCAGCCTTGGCCGGCCATCACACCGTGGTGACGCATGAGGTTCCGTCTCCCACGCTCAAGCGCATCAAGATCCCCAACGTGTGCGTCGGCTTGGGCATCGGCTTTGCAAACCCTTATCAGATGCTGCGCCGGGAGCAGGCGCGCTTCGTTCTGGACCAAGGAGCGCCGTGAGAAAGCTACCGCACGTGGAGCCGGTTGTGGGCTCTGAGGCTCCTGCGACGCGACTCAATCATTGGGGCGGCGATCGCGCTCGACGCTGCGCCAAGTCAGCAGCGCTGCGGGAGATGCTTGTCGCAGGCGCTGCGTCGCATTCCATGACACCGGTGACCTCACGCTACTTTGAGCGGCTGCGAGCGCGCGTTAACCAAGCCATCTCGTCTGCCAGCGACAAGGCATCGCCATGAACCTGCATCAGGAGCATCACTTCGAGCGTGAGATCTGCGCGCACCTGGCTGCCCATGGCTGGTGGCATGCCGAGGGCGATGCCGCGCGCTTCGACCGGGTGCACGGGCTGTTCATGCCCGATTTGCTCGACTGGCTGGACGCCACGCAGCCTCAGGCCCTGGAGAAGTTGCGCAACACGCACGGCGCCAACCTGGGCAGCGTGCTGGCCGAGCGGGTGCGCAAGAACCTGAACGACCGCGGCACACTCGACGTGCTGCGCCGTGGCGTGGAGATGCTGGGGCTGCGCGAGCCGCTGGCACTGGCCCAGTTCAAGCCTGCACTGGCGATCAACCCCGAAACGCAGGCACGGTACGCCGCCAACCGCCTGCGGGTAGTGCAGCAGGTCGGCCATTCGCCCAACAACCCGAAGGAAGAGCTGGACCTGGCGCTCTTTCTCAACGGCATCGCGGTGGCCACGGCCGAGCTGAAGTCGGCCTTCACGCAGGATGTGCAGGACGCGGTGGACCAGTACCGCTTCGACCGAAACCCGCAGCCCGTCGGCGGTCAGGCCGAACCGCTGCTGGCCTTTCCGGGTGGGGCGCTGGTGCACTTCGCGGTGAGCCAGCGCGAGGTGATGATGAGCACCCGCCTCGCGGGCAAGGCCACCCAGTTCCTGCCCTTCAACCGCGGCAACGCGGGCGGTGCGGGCAATGCGCCCAATCCGCAGGGTTTTGCGACGGCCTACTTGTGGGAAGAGGTCTGGGCCCGCGAGAGCTGGCTCGACATCCTGCACCGCTACCTGATCGCCAAGCGCGACGACAAGAAGCGCGTGCAGTCGCTCATCTTCCCGCGCTACCACCAGCTCGATGCCACGCGCCGGCTGGTGGCCGATGTGCTCGAGCAAGGGCCCGGCCAGCGCTACCTGATCCAGCATTCGGCGGGCTCGGGCAAGACCAACTCCATTGCCTGGACGGCGCACTTCCTGGCAGACCTGCACGACGCACAGCACCGCAAGCTCTTCGACAGCGTGCTGGTGGTGAGCGACCGCAATGTGCTGGACGCGCAGCTGCAGGAGGCGATCTTCGACTTCGAGCGGACCACCGGGGTTGTGGCCAGCATCACGGGCGAGCACGGCAGCAAGAGCGCGCAGCTGAGCCAGGCCCTCAAGGACGGTAAGAAGATCATCGTCTGCACCATCCAGACTTTTCCGTTTGCGCTGGAGGAAGTGCAGCGGCTTGCCGCCACCGAGGGCAAGCGCTTTGCGGTGATCGCCGACGAGGCGCACAGCTCCCAGACGGGCGAGTCGGCATCCAAGCTCAAGCAGTTGCTCAGCGCCACGGAATGGGCCGAGCTCCAGGACGGCGGCGAGATCGACACCGAAGTGCTGCTGGCCGCGCAGATGGAGGCGCGCGCCAGTGCGGGCAAGGGACTGACCACCATCGCATTCACCGCCACGCCCAAAGGCAAGACGCTGGAGCTGTTCGGCCGGCCCGGCGCGGACGGCCTGCCCCAACCCTTCCATGTGTATTCGATGCGGCAGGCAATCGAGGAAGGCTTCATCCTCGACGTGCTGCGCAACTACACCAGCTACAAGCTCGCCTTCAAGCTGGCCCACGATGGCCAGGAGTGGGACGAGACGCAGGTGGAACGCAGCGCGGCGCTGAAGGGCATCATGCAGTGGGTGCGCCTGCATCCCTACAACATCGCCAGCAAGGTACAGGTGGTGGTGGAGCACTACCGCGAGAACGTGCAGCCGCTGCTGGCCGGCCGTGCCAAGGCCATGGTGGTGGTCGGCAGCCGCAAGGAGGCCGTGCGTTGGCAGAAGGCCATCCGCGCCTACATCGAGCGGCAGGGCTATCCACTGGGCGTGCTGGTGGCCTTTTCTGGCGAAGTGCTGGACGAAGACAGCTATCCCGAGGCGGTCGCCGAGACCAGCGCCATCCTCAATCCCGGCCTCAAGGGCCGGGACATCCGCGAGGTATTCAAGGAGCCGGAGCATCACCTGCTGCTGGTGGCCAACAAGTTCCAGACCGGCTTCGACCAGCCGCTGCTGTGCGGCATGTACGTCGACAAGATGCTCGGCGGCATCCAGGCCGTGCAGACGCTGTCGCGGCTCAATCGTGCCTACCCGGGCAAGGACACCACGTACATCCTCGACTTCGTCAACGAGCCGGCGGAGATCCTCAAGGCCTTCAAGACTTATCACGACACGGCCGAGCTGGAGAGCACCACCGACCCCCACCTCGTATACGACCTGCGCGCCAAGCTGGACGCCAGCGGCCATTACGACGAGTTCGAGGTGGAGCGCGTCGTCCAGGTCGAGCTGGGCGCGAACGGCACCCAGAAGGCGCTGGACGCCGCCATCGCCCCGGTCGCAGACCGCCTGCTGCGCCGCTACAGGCAGGCGCAGACCGACAAGCTCGTGGCAGACGAGGCGGGTGATGCCAAGACCTCCCAGGCGGCCAAGGACACGATGGACGCGCTGCAACTGTTCAAGCGCGACATGGGCACCTACCAGCGCGTCTACGCCTTCCTGGGGCAGATCTTCGACTACGGCAACACGGACATCGAAAAGCGCTTCCTGTTCTTCAGGCGCCTGCTGCCGCTGCTGGACTTCGGCCGCGAGCGTGACACGGTGGACCTGAGCAAGGTGGTGCTGACTCATCACACGCTCAAGAACAAGGGACGCCAGCCCATGGGGCTGAACGCGGACGGCAGCTACAAGCTGCTGCCGCTGGATGCGGCGGGCAGCGGCAGCGTGCAGGAGCGCCAGCAGGCCTACCTCACTGAGATCATCGAGAAGGTCAACGGCCTGTTCGAAGGCGACCTGAGCGAGGGTGACCAGCTGGTCTACGTCAATGGCGTGCTCAAAGGCAAGCTGCTGGAGAACGAGACGCTGCTGCGGCAGGCCGCCAGCAACAGCAAAGAACAGTTCGCCAGCTCGCCCGACCTGGTGCCCGCCTTGGTGGACGCCATCATCGAATCGCTGGAGGCCCATGGCGCCATGGGCACGCAGGCGCTGAATTCGCTGCGCGTGCGCGACGGCATCAAGGACGCCCTGCTGGGGCCTGGCCGGCTTTATGAATCCCTGCGGGCGCGATCCGGCGCCGCAGGTCTGAATCCCTGAGCATCGACATGAATCCAAGCAACATCCAGGAACCCGCCCGCACCCTCCCCCTCTTCGGCGAATGGGACGTCGTGGTCGTCGGTGGCGGGCCGGCGGGCATCGCGGCGGCGGTGAGTGCCGCACGCCATGGCGCACGCACGCTGCTGGTCGAACGCTACGGCTTCCTCGGCGGCATGGGCACGGCCGGCGGGGTGACCAACTTCGCGGGCCTGTATGGCCGGCGCGGCGGCGAGATGCAGCTGCTGGTGCGCGGCGTGGCCGACGAGCTGCTGGCGCGCATCGACGCACTGGGCGGGCTCAACCAGCCGCAGGACGGCATGCAGGGCCGCATCCGTGTGCGCTCGTACGACACCTCGGCCTACAAGTGCGCCGCCGACCAGCTGCTGGCCGATGCGGGCGTGGACCTGCTCTTCCATGCCTGGGCCGCCGCCGTGGTGATGGACGGTGCCCGCATCGCCGCGCTGGTGGTCGAGACCAAGTCGGGCCGGCAGGCGATCCGCGCGGCGGCCTTCGTCGATGCGAGTGGCGATGCCGACGTGGCGGCCTTTGCCGGCGTGCCCTTCGAGGTGGGCGATGGCCGTGGCAGCGGGCTCTTTCCCACCACCATGTTCCGCGTCGGCCAGGTCGAGGCCGAGCCGGCGCTGGCGGCGGTGGGCGAGTTCAAGGCCATCAACGACTGGATCGAGCGCGTCAAGGCCGCCAAGCCGGGCGAGTACCGCTTCGCGCGCGAGGGCGCGATCCTGCGGCCCAACATCGACCCGCGCGAATGGCGGGTCAACGTCACGCAGATCCGCAATGCCGAGGGCCGCGCGATGAACGGCGTGGATGCGCGCCAGTTGAGCGCAGGCGAGCTGGAGGGCCGGCGGCAGATCGCCGAGTTCCACCGCTTCCTCAAGGCCGAGATCCCGGGCTTCGCGCAGTCGGCCATCGTGGAGATCGCACCCCAGGTGGGCATCCGCGAGACCCGGCGCATCCGCGGCCTCTACGCGCTGGCGGCCGAGGACATCCTGGGCTCGGCCCAGTTCGACGACGTGATCGGCCTCAGCGCCTGGCCCATGGAGCTGCACGCGGACGGCCGCATCGAATGGGGTTTTCCGCGCGATGCCGACAATGCCTATCACCACCTGCCCTGGCGCATGCTGGTGCCGCAGGGCGTGGACAACCTGCTGGTGGCCGGCCGCTGCGCCAGCATGACGCACGAGGGCCAGTCGGCCGCCCGTGCCAGCGGCGGCTGCTTCGCAATGGGCCAGGCCGCCGGCACCGCCGCCGCACACCTGGGCGGCAGCCGCTTCGCCGATGTCGAGGTGCCCGCGCTGCAGCAGCGCCTGCGCGCGGACGGCGCGGATCTGGACGCGCCGCGCGGCTGAGCGCGCTGCCGCGCCGGGTTCAGCGGTATCCAGGTTCGGCGGCGTTGTGGATGATCCAGATCAGGTAGCCGCTGGTGAAGTCACCCATGCCGCCACCCGCGAAGATCAGCCGACCCTGGCCCTTGTAGGTCATCTCGAAGCGGTGGCGGTCACCGCCGAAGTAGAAGGGGATCCAGGCCTTGCCGGTCATGTAGGCGCCCTGGTCGGTGGGCGGGCCGATCAGGTCGGTGACCTGGCGAACGGGCATGCCGATCTGCAGCTTGGTGAACTTGCTGTTGGCGGCCGGGTTGCCGGTGATCTCGCCTTCGTAGTCGTTGATGCCCTTGACGGTGATGCCACTGCCGGACTCGACCTTGGTGGAGTCGACCACGTTGCCGTTGGCGTCCATGCCCGGCTTGCCGGCCCCGCGGGTGCCCGAACCCTTGGCAGACGAGGCGGCCAGCGGCGCGGCAGAGGCAGCGGCAGCAGCGGGTGAGGGGGCGGGCGCTGCTGCCCGGGCAGGCGCCGGCGCGGCCACCGCCACCTCGGCGCAGCGGTCCAGTTCCAGCACACGGTGCTTCGGCTTGGCCGTGACCTGCACCGAACGCACCTTGGCCGTCACCGTGCCGCCCTTGAAGCCACGCTCGGAGGTGGCACAGCGGAAGAAGATGCCGTCCCCGGCATCGACGGCATAGGCGCCGGCCGGCACGCCACGGCCGCTGGCGCGGGCGAGTTCCACCGACACCGTCTCACCCACCAGGGCCTTGCGGATCTTGGCGGCGCTGCTGTCGTCGGCCGCATCGCGGATGGCGGCGTAGTCCAGGCCGGGCAGCCTGGGCGGAGCCACGGGCGCAGGAGCCGCCACGGGCGCTGCAGCGGCAGGCGCGGGCGTCGCGGCACCCGGGGCGGCGCCAGCGGTGGCGCCGCCGGCGCTGTTGCCGCTCGAAGCGCAGCCTGCCAGCAGCGCAGAGACCGTGGCCGCCGCGATCATGGACAGGCGAAGTGTCGAAGTCATCAAGGGTTCCCTCTTTGGTGGTGATGGTGGGTCACCCGCCACGTGCGCAGTGGGTGCCGAGATGCGCGGCATTGTGCCAACCACCCATGGCTGGACGGGCCACGCGCGCGACGCCTATGCTGGCGCATGATCTCGCACGTCTTCCTGGGCACCAGCGACTTCGAGCGCGCGCTGGCCTTCTACCAGCCGCTGCTGGACGCACTGGGCCTGCAGCAGCGTTTCATCGACCGCGACCAGCCCTGGGCCGGCTGGCAGCAGCCCGGCGTGGCGCGGCCCCTGCTGCTGCTGCTGGGCCGTCCCTACGACGGCCAGCCGGCCGTGGCGGGCAACGGCGCCATGCTGGCCCTGCTGGCGGACAGCCGCCGCCAGGTGGACGAGGTGCATGCCCTGGCCCTGCATCTGGGCGGCCGCTGCGAAGGCCCGCCCGGCCTGCGGCCGCACTACCACGCGAACTACTACGGCGCCTACTTCCGCGACCTCGACGGCAACAAGCTGGGCCTGGCGTGTCACGCGCCCGAAGAGGGCGGTCCCATCCAGAGCCCCAGCACCCACTCGTCCACATAGTGCTCCTGCGCGGCGCGCTTGTAGAAGCCACGCAGCGTGCCCTCGTGCACGAAGCCCAGCGACTGGTAGAAGCGCAACGCACGCGGGTTGTCGCTTTCGGCGAGGAGCTCCACGCGCAGCGCGCCCTCGTCGCGCAGTCGCGCCAGGGCATCGTCGATCATGGCCCGGCCCACGCCGCGGCCATGATGGCGCGGGTCCACCGCCAGTGTGCCGAGCAGCGCCACATGGCGGGCCCGCCCGGGGTAGCGCACGGCACGGTAGAAGCCGGCCACCTGGCCAGAGACCTCCCACACGAAGAAGCAGCCCGAGGCGAGCAGTTCGTCGAACACCGGCCGGAAGTCCTGCAGCGGCATCGGCTCGTGGGTGAGAAAGGGCACCACCTCCGGATGCATGTAGATCGCATGGACAGCAGCAAGGTCGGCGGGTGTGGCAGGTCGGCGCATGGCGGCATTGTGGGCGGCCCGCATCCATGCATGCGCGGCCGCGGGCGACTTGGGCAGTGGACCGAGGACCGTTCGGGCTGAGCCTGTCGAAGCCGGGGCAGCGATGCGACCGGCGTCGCCCGCGTGGCTGCCTGCCGGCCCGGGCTTTGCTAACGTGAGGGGCTGCTCCGCTTCTGCCCCCCGCCATGACCGATGCCCCCACCACCGCCTGCCTCGTCGAGGACCTCGTCGCCCTCATGCGCATGGAGCCGCTGGGCGACGACCGCTTCCGCGCGCAGAGCGAGGACATCGGCACGCCCGCCGTCTTCGGCGGCCAGGTGCTGGGCCAGTCGCTGATGGCGGCCTGCCTGACGGTCGAGCCCGACCGGCCGGTGCATTCCATGCATGCCTACTTCCTGCTGCCGGGCGAGCATGCGCCCATCGACTACAGCGTGGACCGGGTGCGTGACGGCCGCAGCTTCACCACCCGGCATGTGCTGGCGCGGCAGTCGGGCCGCATCATCTTCGAGATGGCGGCCTCGTTCCAGACGCGCGACCGCGGCGTCGAGCACCAGCTGGCCATGCCCGAGGTGGCATCGCCCGATGCGCTGCCCAGCGACCGCGAACGCCGCCGCGCGCTGGGCGACCAGCTGCCCGAGCCCTTCCGCGTGAAGGGCACCGCGCCGCACGGCATCGAGTTCCGCACCGTCGAGCAGGACGACCTGCTCGCGCCCCTGCCGCGCGAAGGCGGCAGCGCCGTCTGGATGCGCGCCGTGGCGCCGCTGCCCGACGATCCCAACGTGCACCGCGCCCTGCTGGCCTATGCCTCGGACCACGGCCTGCTGCGCGCTGCGATGATTCCGCACGGGCTGAGCTTTCTCACCGGCCAGGTGCGTGCCGCCAGCCTGGACCATGCCATGTGGTTCCACCGCGACTTCCGCTTCGACGACTGGCTGCTGTACGTGATCGACTCGCCCAGCGCGGGCGGCGCGCGCGGGCTGTGCCGCGGCAGCGTGTTCGCGCGCGACGGACGGCTGGTGGCCTCCACCGCGCAGGAAGGCATGCTGCGGGTGCGCGAGCCGCGCGGCGGCTGAGTGGTCTGCAGCAGGCTCAGTGGCCTGCGCTGCGCGATGCGGATGCGCGCGCGCCTGGCGCGCACGGCGTTCAGCCCGGGCTGCGCGCCGGCAGCAGCACCGCGCCGATGGCCACCATCAGCAGGGCCATGGCCAGCCAGTCCTGCCAGTAGATCGCCTCGCCCAGCCAGAGGGCGCTGCTGAGCACGCCCAGCACCGGGATCATCATCACGCTGATGGTCGAGGCCACCGGCGGCAACCCGCGCGCCAGCACGAACCAGGCGACATGCGCGAAGCCGAAAATCACCACGGCGTTGTAGACGATGGCCCCCCAGGCCGCCGGACTGGGCGCATGCCATTCGCTGCGCTCGGCCAGGACCGAGAGCGCGCCCATCACCAAGGCGGTGAGCGTGGTCATCCAGAACGACAGCGTGAGCGTGGGCACCGGCAGCTGGGTACGCCGCAGCAGCTGCGTGCCCAGCGCCCAGGTGGCCGCGGCCACCAGCGCCAGCGCCACGAAGCCCGGGCTGCCGGCCAGGCCGGTGAACTCGTGCCACAGCAAAAAGGCCACGCCCAGCGCCGCCGCTGCCACGCCCATCCAGGCCCGTGCCGACAGCCGGGTGTTGAAGAGCCACGCACCCAGGATGGCCGAGAACACCGGCATCGTGTAGCCCAGGATGGCCGCACGCCCGCCCGACAGGTGACGCAGCGCGATGATGATGCACACATGCCAGACGAACATGTTGGTGGCCGACAGCCACAGCAGCTCGGGCCAGTGGCGGCGCGGCACACGGAAGGGCAGGCGCATCGTCAGCAGCACCGCCACCAGCACCGGCACCCCCAGCCACAGCGACATCGCGCGAAAGGCCAGCGGCGGCATGTCGCCCACCCCCACCTTCATGATGGGCCAGTTGATGCCCCAGGCGATGGTCAGCGGAATGAGCAGCGCCCATTGGCGGCGGGTGAGTGTCTCCATGGCGGGCGATTGTGTCGGCATCCAAAGCCCCTCCCCCCCCGCGGGAGAGGAGTGGGGAGAGGCAGGCGCACGCGGCTCAGGCCTGTGCCCGCCGCCGCGCCGTCCAGCGCCCGCCAAACATCACCACGCCCAAGGCCGCCACAACGCAGGCGCTGCCGGCCCACTGCCAGGCCGTCACGCCCTCGCCCAGCGTGAGCATGCCGGCCGCCAGCCCGATCACCGGCACGCCCAGACTGAAGGGCGCGACGCGGTTGGCAGGGTGGCGCTTGAGCAGGCCGGTCCACATGGCATAGGCGGCAATGGTGGCGAACCAGCCGAGGTAGGCCACGCCCAGCCAGCCGCCCAGGCTGGCGTGGCGCCACTGGTCGTGCGTGGCCGCGGGTTCGAAGAACAGCGCCATCGCCCCGAAGGGCAGGATGGGCACCAGCGACATCCACACCACGAACTGCAGCGGGTCATAACCCGGCTGCGCCGCCTGGGCCCGGCGCGCCACGATGTTGGAGGCCGCCCACATGAAGGCACCGCCCAGGTTCAGCACCAGGCCCAGCACCGTGATGCCGGCCGTGGCCGAGCCGCCCGTGAAGTTGAGGCCGAAGCACAGCAGGCCCACCGCGGCGAGCGCGAGGCCCGCGCGCAGCGGCCCGGACAGGCGCTCGCCCAGCAAGGCCACGCCCAGCAGCGTGGTGAAGAAGACCTGCGTCTGCATCAGCACCGAGGCCAGGGCCGCCGTCATGCCCACCTTCAGCGCGACGAAGAGCAGGCCGAACTGGCCCAGCTGCGCCAGGCCGGCGGGCACCAGCCAGCGCCAGGACAGGCGCGGCTTGCGCACGAAGAAGATCAGCGGCAGCACCGCGAACACGTAGCGGAAGAAGCCCAGTTGGAAGGGCGTGAAGTCGCGCAGCGAGTACTTCATCGCCACGAAGTTGAGGCCCCAGATGACCACCACGCCGAGGGCGGCGAGCAGGTCCAGGCCGGCGAAGCCGTGGGCGGGGCGGGTCATGCGGCCTCCTTTATGGCGGCGGCGGCCTGCAGGCGCTGCGCCAGCTCGTGCGCCGGCAAGCGGCCGCGCAGGCCGATGGCGACCAGGGTGTCGGCGGCTTCCGGCGTGGCGGCGGCTGGTGCCGCACGCAGCGCGCCGTGGCGGCCAGCAAACTGCAGCTCCACCAGGCCCGCATGCGCGTCGGTGCGCACCAGGCCCTTGAGGCGCAGCACGCCGGGCGGCATGGCCTTGAGCAGCGCACGCAGGGCCGGCGCGTGGAAGACCGGTGCATCGCGCAGGGCCCAGGTCTCGAAGAGCTGGGCATGGTCCACGTCGCCGTGGTCATGGTGATGGCCGTGCTCGCCCTCGCAGGCCGCGCAATGCGCATGGCCTTCGTCCGCCCGCGGCAGGCGCGGTGCCTGCAGCAGCGCGGACGGCACGCGGGCCTGCACGGTCTCGATGCGCGGCGTGGCGGGCCATTCGTCATCGAGCCATGCACGCAGGCCAGCCAGCGCGGCCGCGTCGACCAGGTCGGTCTTGTTCAGCACCAGCAGGTCCGCCGCATCCAGTTGCCGCCGCACGCTGTCGGCCAGCAGCGGGTCGGCCGCCTGCTCGCGCAGCATGGTGGCGTCGGCCAGCACCAGCACGGCGTCCAGCGCCAGGGCGGGGTCGGCGAGGCCGACTTGGGCGATGCGCCAGGGGTCGGAGACGCCGCTGGCCTCGATCACGATGGCCTCGGGCGGTCGATCGCGCTCGATCAGGCCGATGAGCGCGGTGGTCAGGTCGTCGCCGATGGCGCAGCAGACGCAGCCGTTGGTCAGTTCGATGGCGCCGGCCTCTTCGCTGGCGATGAGCGCGCGGTCGATGTTGATGGCGCCGAAGTCGTTGACCAGCACGGCGATGCGCCGGCCGCCCGACTGCGCGAGCAGGTGGTTGAGCAGCGTGGTCTTGCCCGCGCCCAGGAAGCCGCCGATGACGGTGAGGGGGATGCGCGGCCTCATGTCGGCAGCCCGCCTGCGCGTGCGAAGCGCATCGCGCCCCTCACGCCGCCGCCTCGGTCGGCACGCCGCCGATCACCGTGCCGGCCACGCGCAGGTCCTTCAATGCCTCGGGCGCGACGGCCAGCGGACTCTCGTCCAGCACGCAGAAGTCGGCCCACTTGCCCACCTCGATCGAGCCGATGCGGTCGTCCAGGCCCAGGGTGTAGGCCGCGCCCTGGGTGATGGCCCACAGCGCCTCGGGCACGCCGATGCGCTCGGCCTCGCCCAGCACGCGGCCACTCGACGTCAGCCGGTTGACCGCGCACCAGGCGGTGAACAGCGGTGCCAGCGGCGTGATGGGCGCGTCGGAATGGATGGCCAGCGGCACGCCGTGCGCCAGCGCGGTGGCGCAGGCGTCCATGCGGAAGGCGCGGTCGGGACCCATGGTCTGGGCCAGGTGCGCCTCGCCCCAGTAGTAGATGTGGTTGGCGAACAGGTTGGCGCACACGCCCAGCGTGGCCATGCGGCGGAACTGCGCCGCGTCGGCCATCTGGCAGTGCTGCAGCGTGTGGCGGTGGTCGGCGCGCGGGTGCGCGGCCAGCGCCTCTTCGATGCCGTCCAGCGCCAGCTCGGTGGCCTCGTCGCCGTTGGTGTGGATGTGCAGCTGGAAGCCCTGCGCATGGAAGTCGCGGATGGCGGCCTTGAGCTCCGCCGGCGGCAGGATCCAGATGCCGTTGGGCGCACCGTTGTGGTACCCCGGCCAGCGCACACGGGCGGTGAAGCCCTGGATGGAGCCGTCGGCCACGATCTTGACCAGGCCGTAGTGCAGCTTGTCATTGCCTTCTGCCTCGGCCTGCGCCTGCCGCTGGCGGATGCGCGCTGCGCCCTGCGCGCGGTTGAGGCTGCCGTCCAGGCACAGGTAGGCCGGCACCAGCCGCACCGGAAAGCCGGGCTCGCCGGTGACCTGCATCATGGCCGCATGGTTGGGCTCGGCCAGGTCGTTGACCAGGTCGGTGGCCGTGGTCACGCCGGCCAGCCGCGCCATCTGGCCGAACAGGCGCAGGCTCTCGGGCGAGGAGCCGGTGATGCGGAAGATGTTGCCCACCAGCCGCGTGATGGGGAACATGGCCGCGAACTCCTGCAGCTCGCCGCTGGGCTCGCCATCGGCAAAGCGGGCGATGCCCTCGATGTCGGTGTCGCGGTCGATGCCGGCCGCGGCCAGCGCGGCGCGGTTGACGTTCATCAGGTGCTGGCTGGCATGCAGGATGACCACGGGCCGCGTGGTGGAGACCTGGTCCAGGTGGTCCACCGTCATGCGCTCGGTGCCGAAGAAGAGCGGATCGAAGCCCCAGGCCAGCAGCGGCGCCTGGGGGTCGGTGAGCGCGACGTCGGCGGCGCGCAGGCGGGCGATCACCTCGTCGAAGTTGCGGCAGCCTTCCCACACGCGGCCGTCGGGCGAGGTGCGCGCATGGAAGCCGACGAAGCTGAACTTCCACAGCCCGCCCGCCATGAGGTGCGAATGGCCTTCGACCAGGCCGGGCATCAGCACCTGATCGGCATAGCGGCTGTCGAGCGTGAAGTCGCCGAAAGCCTGCATGCGCGCCAGGTCACCCACGCCCAGGATGCGGCCCTCGCGCACGGCCACGTGGGTGGCCTGCGGCTGGCGCGGGTTCATGGTGAGGATCTGGCGGGCCTGGAAGACGGTGATGGGGGACATGGTGTGGGGGTCGGTTGAAGGCGCACGGCCCGGATGCGGCGGCCGTGTCGATGGCAGGTGTTCAGGCCAGGTCGGGCCGCGTCACGCCGCATCCGGCAGCGCCAGCGGTGGCACCGGCCGGCCTGCCTGCAGCGTGACCTTGTGGCAGGCCACCCAGTGGCCGGGCTGCACCTCGCGCAGCTGCTGCGGCTGGCTGCAGGCCGGCTCGGCGACGGGGCAGCGGCCGGCGAAGCGGCAGCCCGCAGGCGGATCGAGCGGGCTGGGCGGATCGCCCACCAGCCGGATGCGCTGCGCCGCCCGCGCACGGCCGCCGCGCACCGTGGGCACGGCCGACATCAGCGCCACGCTGTAGGGATGCAGCGGCCGGGCGAAGAAGGTGCGGCGCGGCGCGCGCTCCACGATCTGGCCCAGGTACATGACGGCGATCTCGTCGCAGATGTGCTCCACCACCGCCATGTCGTGCGAGATGAACAGGTAGGTCAGCCCCAGCTCACGCTGCAGCCGCGCGAGCAGGTTGAGGATCTGCGCGCGGATGGCGATGTCCAGCGCCGACACCGGCTCGTCGCAGACCACCAGCTCCGGGTTGGTGGCCAGGGCGCGCGCGATGTTGATGCGCTGGCGCTGGCCGCCCGAGAACTGGTGCGGGAACAGGTGCTGCTGCTCGGGCCGCAGGCCGACGGCGTGGAAGAGCTCGTCCACGCGCGCCGCGCGCTCGGCGGGCGTGCCGATCTTCATCAGGTCCAGCGGCGCGCGCACCGCCTCGCCCACGCGCTGGCGCGGGTTGAGCGAGGAATACGGGTCCTGGAAAACCATCTGCAGCCGGCTGCGCGCGCGGCGCAGGTTCTCGCCATTGACCAGGCTCAGCTCGGTGGTGCCCAGGCGGATGCCGCCCTCGGTGATGGGCGCGAGCCGCATCACGGCCAGGGCGGTGGTGGTCTTGCCCGAGCCCGATTCGCCCACCACGGCCAGCGTGGTGCCGCGGCGCAGCTCGAAGCTCACCCCGTCCACCGCCCGCACCACGCGGCCACCGGCGCTGGGGAAGTGCACCTTGAGGTCGGTGACGGAGAGCAGCACCGGCGGCGGCGGCATGACGGGAGCGGGCATGTTGGGGAAGGGGATGAGTTGGCTCATGGCGGCAACGGCGCTCGGGTTCAGGCGCGCACCGCTTCGGCGGCGGGCGATGCAGTGGCCGGCATCGATGCCGCGGTCTCCGCCAGCAGCCAGCAGGCGGCGCCATGGCCGGGCGCACCCTCGGCCTGGAACATGGGCGGCACCTCGGCCGCGCAGCGCGCATGGGCCTGGGGGCAACGCTCGCGGAAGGCGCAGCCATGGCCCAGCTCCCACAGCGAAGGCACCACGCCCGAGATCTCCGCCAGCTCGGCCCGCTCGCCGGCCTGGCTGCTGCCCAGCTCGGGCAGGCAGGCGATCAGGCCCTGCGTGTACGGGTGCTGCGGCGCGCCCAGCACGTCGTCCGCGCGGCCCTGCTCGATCACGCGGCCGGCGTACATCACCATCACGCGGTCGGCCATCTCGGCCACCGCGCCCATGTCGTGCGTGATGAGCACGATGGCGGTGCCGCGCTCGCGCTGCAGCTCGCGCAGCAGGTCGAAGATCTGGGCCTGCACCGTCACGTCCAGCGCGGTGGTGGGTTCGTCGGCGATCAGGATGTCGGGCCGGCAGGCCAGGGCCATGGCGATCATCACGCGCTGGCGCATGCCGCCCGAGAGCTGGTGCGGGTATTCGTCCACGCGCCGCTCGGGCGCGGGAATGCCCACCTGGCGCAGCAGCTCGATGGCGCGGGCATGGGCGGCCTTGCGGTCCAGCTGCGCATGCAGGCGCAGCGATTCGGCGATCTGCTCGCCCACGGTGTAGACCGGGTTGAGCGAGGTCATGGGCTCCTGGAAGATCATGGAGATGCGGTTGCCGCGCACCGCGCGCAGCCGCTCGGGCGTGGCGTGCACCAGGTCCTCGCCCTGGAAGCGCACCGCCCCACCCGCCACGCGGCCCGGCGGCTGCGGTACCAGGCCCAGAATGGCCAGCGCCGTCATGCTCTTGCCGCAGCCCGATTCGCCGACCACGCACAGCGTCTCGCCCGCATGCACCTCGAAGCTCACGCCATTGAGCACCAGCGCCTTGCCGCGGCGGGTGGCGAACTCGACACGCAGGTCGTCGATCTGGAGAAGGGCTTCGGTCATGTCATCGCTCCCGCAACTTGGGGTTGAGGGCATCGTTGAGCCCATCGCCGATCAGGCTCACGGCCAGCACGGTCAGGAAGATGGCCGCACCCGGGATCGCCACCGCCCACCAGGCCGAGAGCACGTACTGGCGGCTGCTGCCGATCATCATTCCCCAGCTCATCAGGTTGGGGTCGCCCAGGCCCAGGAAGGACAGGCCGGCCTCGAACAGGATGGCGGAGCCCACGGCCAGCGTGGCCGAGACCACCAGCGGCGCGATGGCGTTGGGCAGGATCACCTTCCAGATCAGCCGTGCATTGCCGGCGCCGATGGCGCGCTCGGCCCGCACGAACTCCAGGTCGCGCACCTTCATGAACTCGGCCCGCGCCAGCCGCGCGGTGCCCGGCCAGCTCACCAGGCCGATGGACAGCACCACCGTCACCAGGCTGGGCGAGAACAGCGTGACCACCACCATGGCGAAGAGCAGCGCCGGCAGCACCTGGAAGAACTCGGTGACGCGCATCAGCAGCGCATCGACCCGGCCCCCATAGAAGCCGGCCAGCGCACCCAGCGTGACGCCGATGGTCACCGACAGCAGCGCCGCCACCGCGCCCACCAGCAGCGTGGCCCGGCCGCCGTAGAGCAGCGCGATGCCGACGTCGCGGCCGAGCTGGTCGGTGCCCAGCCACACGTCCTCGGTGCCCGGTGGGCTGAGCGGCGCGCCGCGGATCTCGAAGGGATCGGCCTGCACCAGCCACGGCCCGATCACCGCGACGAGCACGATGAGCGAGAGCAGCAGCAGCCCGGCGACCGCGGCCGGGTTGCGCATGAACATGGCCAGCGCCTCGCGCGCGGGCGAGGGCGCGGCCGGCAGCGGCATGGCGGCCGTTGCGGGCTCGCCAGGGGAGATGGGAAGGGCGGACATCGCTTACTTGCTTTTGATGCGGGGGTCGATCAGGCGGTAGCAGAGATCGGTCAGCAGGTTCATCACCAGCACCACCACGGCCGACAGCAGCAGCACGCCCAGGATGGTCGGGTAGTCGCGGCGCAGCACCGACTCGTAGGCCAGTCGGCCCAGGCCCGGCCAGTTGAAGACCGTCTCGACCAAAATGGCGCCCGCCAGCACGTTGCCGAACTGCAGGCCCAGCACCGTCACCACCGGCAGCACCGCGTTGCGCAGCGCATGCTTGTAGAGCACCACGCCCTCGGCCAGGCCCTTGGCCCTCGCCGTGCGGATGAAGTCGGCGCCCAGCACCTCCAGCATGCTGGCGCGCGCCAGCCGGCTGTACTGCGCCAGGTACACCATCGACAGCGTGAACATCGGCAGCACCAGGTGCCACAACACGTCCACCACGCCGGCGAGCCCGCGGCCGTCGCTGTCCACCGAGCGCATGTCCGACACGGGCAGGATCGGCCACACCGAGGCGAACAGGATCATCAGCATCATCCCGCTCCAGAACACCGGCGCCGCGAAGCCCACCAGCGAGAAGACGGTGATGGCCTGCGACAGCCATGCGTTGGGCTTGCGCGCGGCCAGCACGCCCAGGGCGGTGCCCAGCAGGAAGGCGCAGATCACCGAACTGAGCACCAGCAGCAGCGTCGCCGGAATGCGCTCGGCGATCAGGTCGACCACCGGCAGGTTGAAGATGTAGGACTGGCCCAGGTCGAGCCGGACCACGCGCCCGAGGTAGATGCCCAGCTGCACCGGCAGCGGCCGATCCAGGCCGTAGCTCTGGCGCAGCTCGGCCTTCAGCTCCTCGGACATGCCACCGCTCATGCCGGCGATGGTCTCCACCGGATCGCCGGGCGCGGCATGCACCAGCGCGAAGTTGAGCACCACCACGGCCAGCACCAGGCCCAGGGCCTGCAGCAGCCGTGAGGCCAGGGGCTTGAGCAGCTTCATGGCCGGCTCACTTCAGGTACACGTCGTCCATGGGCGACGCGGGACCCCAGATGGTCGTCGGCACGTTGCCCACGCGCTTGCTGGTCACCGTGTGATAGGGCGCGATGTTGACGTAGACGATGGGCACCTCGTCCGTCACGATCTTCTGGAAGGTGGCGTAGTAGGCCTTGCGCTTGACCGGGTCCATGATGCCGCCGGCCGCATTCAGCAGCTCGTCCACCTTGGGGTTGGCATAGTCCTGCGTGTTGGTCCAGACGATGGGCTTGATGTTGGTCGACAGGTAGGTGCGGTGCACGCCGATGACCGGGTCGCCCCAGTTGAAGACCGTGTCCATGGTCATGTCGAAGTCGCGGCTGGCGATGCGCTTGGCCCAGGCCGGGAAGTCGGCCGAGGCGCGCACCTCCACGCCGATGCCCACCTTCTTGAGCTGCGAGCGCAGGTACTCGGCCACGTTCTTCTGCTGCTCGTCGTTGCCGGGGATGTAGTCGATGGTGAGCTTGAAGCGCTCGCCGCCCGCACCCGGCTTGAGGCCCGCGGCGTCCAGCAGCTCGGCCGACTTCTTCAGGTCCAGCGGGTACTTGACCAGGTCGGGCACGGCGAAGGGGCTGCCCGGCACGATGGGGCCGTCGTCCACCGCGGCAAAGCCCCCCATCAGCGCCTTGGTGATGAAGTTCTTGTCGATGGCATAGGCGATGGCCTTGCGCACGTTGACATCGTTCAGCGGCTTCTTCGCGGTGTTGAAGGCCAGCCAGTTGATGGCGCCGATGCCTTCCATGCCCTTGTCGGTGATGACCAGGTTGGGGTTGGCCTTCATGCGCTTGAGGTCCACGGCGCTGGCCGCGTAGGGCAGCATCTGCAGGTCGCCACGCTCCATGCCCAGCACCAGGCTCTGGCCGTCGGGCACGATGTTCAGGATGATCTTGTCGAGGTAGGGCTTGCCCGGCAGGAAGAACTTGTCGAACTTCTCCAGCACCACGCGCTGGCCGGCCTTGAACTCCACCACCTTGAACGGCCCCGAGCCGACCACGTTCTGGCTGTTGCGCGGGTTGTTCTTGAGGTCGGTGCCGTCGCCGTAGATGTGCTTGGGCATGATGGGCGCGAGCGCCGGCGACATCGCCAGCACGATGGCCGGGTGCGGCGTGCTCATGCGGATGATGGCGGTGGTGGGGTTGGGCGTCTCCACCTTTTCCACCGGCGCGAGCATGGTCGAGAACGGATGGTTGGCCTTGATGGCCATGATGGAGAAGGCCACGTCCTCCGAGGTGATGGGCTTGCCGTCGTGGAAGACGGCGTCCTTGCGCAGGTTGAGCGTGAGCGACTTGCCGTCCTCGGCCAGCTTCCAGCTCTCGGCCAGGTAGGGCTGCGGGTTCCACTTGTCGTCGAAGCGCAGCGGGCTGGCGAAGATCTGGGTGGAGGGCACGGCGGTGGCGATGCCCGACTGCACCGCACCGTTGAGGTGCCGCGGCGCCTGCGTGGTGCCGATCACCAGCGTGCCGCCCTTCTTGATCTCCTGGGCCTGGGCCACGGTGGCGCCCAGCAGGCTGCTGCCGGCCAGCAGCGCGGCCGCGGCCAGCGACAGGGCGCGGCGGGTGAGGAACGGGGTGGTCATGGAATGCACTCCTGGATCGAACGGAAAGAGAGGGGACGCCGCGGCTCAGATCACTTCGTCGCGCAGCCAGTACCAGCGGTAGAGCAAGCTCTGGCCCAGGCGGCGGAAGGGCGCCGCCCATTCGCCCTGCGCCGGGAAGGGCAGCGCGCCCTGGTAGATGGGCAGGCCGAAGGCGGCGTCGGCCTGGCCGGCGATGCGCTGCGCCAGGCGGCGGCCCGCATGGGCCGAGAAGGAGACGCCGTTGCCGCCGTAGCCCAGCGCATAGAAGACCTGCTGCGCGGCATCGGGCTGCACGATGCGGGGCATCATGTCGTGGCTCACGTCCACCCAGCCCCACCAGGAGTGGGCGATCTCGATGTCCTTGAGCGCCGGGAACTTGCGTGCCAGGCCCTCCGTGAGCAGGCGGTAGTGCGCATCGCGGTGCGCGTCGGCGCCGGTGATGGCGCTGCGGCTGCCGATCTGCACGCGGTTGTCGGGCAGCAGGCGGTAATAGAAGCGCAGCGTGCGCGTGTCGGTGATGGCGATGCGGGTCTTGAAGCCCGTGGCCTCCAGCTCGGCCGGCGTGAGCGGGCGCGTGACGATGGAATTCGACAGCACCGGGAAGTAGCGGTTCTTCAGCCCCGGGTAGAGGCCCGGCGCCGTGTACGCGCCGGTGGCGATGCCCACCGCGCGGGCGCGCACCGTGCCGCCCGGCGTGCGCAGGTGGTGCACGCCGTTCTTCGTCTCCCAGCCGATGACGGGGCTGGCCGGGTGCACGCGGGCACCCAGTTCGCGCGCCATCTTCATGTAGCCGTGCGCCAGCTTGAGCGGATGCACCGAGATGCCTTCGGACTCGTACTGCGCGCCCTTGGCGTCCTGGTCGCCGCACCAATCGCGGCGCACTTCCTCGGCCGACAGCATGTGGGCGTCGTAGCCGAAGTGCTGGCGCATCACCTCAGTCTCGCGGCGCAGGAAGTCCATCTTCTTGTCGCGGTGCGCGACGAAGAGGTGGCCGCCCGGCTGCGCGTCGCAGTCGATCTGCGCCACCAGGTCGGCGAAGGTCTGGAAGCCGAAGCGGATCTCGGCGTCGAGCTTCTTCGCCACGTCCAGGCCCCAGCGCTCGATCCACTGCGAGCGGTAGAGGCGCCCGCTGGCGTTCTGCCCCTGGCCGCCATTGCGGCTGGTGCAGCCCCAGGCCACGCGGTTGGCTTCGAGCACCGTGGCCTTGATGCCGTGCTCCTTGGCCAGGAACAGCGCCGCGGCCAGGCCGGTGAAGCCCGAGCCGATGATGACCACGTCTGCATCCACGTCGGCGGTGATGGGGCCGTCGTCGTCCGGCGGCGTGCCTGCCGTGGCGGCCCAGTAGGTGGGCGCGTAGTCGCGGTTGTGGCCGGGGCCGGCCGAGACCAGCGGGTCGTAGGCCGGGTCGTAGGGCGCGAAGACTTCGCGCGGGGTGGTGATGGCCATGGTGGGTTCGCCTTCGCGGAAGTCAGGCCTTGGGCAGCGCGGGGCGCATCTTGCGGAAGGCGTTCTTCACCCGGATCTTTCCGTCCTGGAAGGTGAACACGTCCACGCCATCGGCCTCGACACGCGAGCCGTCGGCAGCGGTGCCGGTGAAGGTCCATTCCGAGACGCCGCGCTCGCCGGCCACGAAGTGCCGACCGTTGCGCCACTGCGCATCGGGGAAGTTCTTCCACGCCGCCTCGAAGGCCGCGGCCACGGCCTCGGTGCCGCTGTGGCGGGCGCCGCAGGCATCCGGACCGGCGGCCGTCTCGAACACGCAGTCGGCATGCATGAAGCCCATCAGCGCGGGAAGGTCGTGGCGGTTCCAGGCATCGGAAAAGGCGGCGAGCATCTCCACGGTGACGGGGGAAGAAGAGTCAGAAGTCATGGCAGGGGCAGCGGGCAGGGCGTGGCGCGAAAGATGCAATCCAGTCTAGGAAGCGCGCACGCAACGCCATAGAGCCAGAGCCGGCCCATCGGCCAAGCCACGGGGCGCCAGCGGCGCACCAACAGCGTGATCGCGCCCCGCTTGTGTGCATGCGCACGCATCCCCGGACCCACCACCCATGCCCGCCACCGACGACCCGAACCGCCCCTTGTGGGCCCGCCTCTTCCGCCTGCCGGAGCAGCCCGGCCTGCCGATCCAGGTGCGTCTGCGCGCGGTGATCGTGCAGGCCATCCTCGATGGCCGACTGGGCCCGGGCACGCCCCTGCCCTCCTCGCGCGACCTGGCGCAGGCTCTCTCGCTCAGCCGCAACACGGTCACGGCCGCGTACGAGCAGCTGGTGGAGGAAGGCTTTCTGGAGGCCCGCCCGCGGCGCGGCGTGTTCGTGGCGGCCGATGCCTCGCCGCTGCAGGCCGCGCCCGCCGAGGCCAACCCCTTCGCGCCCGAGGCGGCGATCGGCAGCACGCCGCGCCCGCCCGACTGGCGCGCCCGCGTGCTGCGCTCGCAGCGCGACCGGCCCACGCTGGCCAAGCCCGAGCGCTGGCACGACTACCCCTACCAGTTCGTGTACGGCACCTACGACCCGGAGCTCTTTCCCACCGACGACTTCCGCGAGTGCTGCCTGCGCAGCCTGGCGCGCGTGCAGCTGCCGCACTGGACGCCCGACTTCGAGCAGGTGGATGTGGACGACCTCGTCACGCAGATCCGCCAGCGCCTGTTGCCCAAGCGCGGCGTGTATGCGCTGGCCGACGAGATCCTCATCACCGTGGGCTCGCAGCATGCCTTCTACCTGCTGGCCGAGGCGCTGTTCGATGCCCGCACGCGCGTGGGCTGCGAGGAGCCGGGCCATCCGCATGCCCGCAACTCCTTCCGCGTGCGCGACCCGCAGTTCGTCAACATCGCGGTGGACGACGACGGCCTGGTGGTGGACGCCATGCCGCAGGTGGACTACGTCTTCGTCACGCCCAGCCACCAGAGCCCCACCACGCGCACGCTGAGCCTGGAGCGGCGCCAGTGGCTGCTGCGCAAGGCCGAGCTGCAGGACTTCGTCATCGTCGAGGACGACTACGAGGCCGAGAACCTCTACGCCGGCATGCCCATGCCCGCGCTCAAGAGCCTGGACACGGGCGGGCGGGTGATCTACATCGGCTCGCTCTCCAAGAGCCTGTCGCCAGCCCTGCGACTGGGCTACATCGTGGCCTCGCGCGAGCTGATCGCCGAGCTGCGGGTGCTGCGCCATGCCATGGTGCGACACCCCAGCGCCTTCCTGCAGCATGCCTATGCGCTCTTCCTCTCGCTGGGGCACCACGAGTCGCATGCGCGGCGGGTCAACCAGATCATGCAGGAGCGCCTGGCGCGGGTGGCGCAGGCGCTGCGCCAGTACCTGCCGGACTTCCGCTTCACGCCGCCGCAGGGCGGCGCCTCGGTGTGGGTGGAGGGGCCGGACTGGCTGGACTCGGCCGAGCTGGCCGACGTGGCCCGTGGCCATGGCGTGCTGATCGAGGCGGGCCGCGTGTTCTACGACCAGCCGCCCTACCCGTGCCCGCAGTTCCGGCTGCGGCTGTCGTCCATCTCGGGGGCGCAGATCGATGCGGGCGTGCGCGCGCTGGCGTTGGCGGTGCACGAGCTGGCGGCGGCGCGGGGCGTGCGGCGGGCGGCGCCGGTGCATTGAGGGCGCCACGCACGCCCGGCGCATGAGCTTGCGCGCTTTTCTTCGTTGCCGCCCAGGCAGGCCGCTTCACAGAATCGCCGGCTTTGCGCCGAAGCAGTGCGGCGCCCGCCACAGCAGGCACCAGCCGGGTGCCCGCACCGGGGCTCTGGCTCTTTCGGTCGCCGGCCTCTGGCACTTGGGCGCCAAGGGCGGGCGCCGCACCATTCACCCCACACACCCAACACCCGGAGGACCTCGCATGACCACCCCGATCCGCTTCACCCGCCGCTGCCTGGCGCTGCTCGCCCTGTCGGCCCTGGCCGCTGGCGCACAGGCCCAGGCCGCCAAGGAAGTCACCATCGCCCACCAGGACATGGTGGTGCCCTGGCGCTATGCGCAGGTCACGGGCGAGATCGAGAAGGCCACCGGCTACAAGATCAGCTTCCGCAAGTTCGCGGGCGGCGGCGACGTGATCCGCGCCATGGCCTCGGGCCAGGTGCAGATCGGCGAGGCAGGCTCGGCGCCCGTGGCCTCGGCGCTGTCGCAGGGCCTGCCGGTGGAGCTGGTGTGGATCCTCGACGACATCGCCGATGCCGAGGCCCTGGTGGCGCGCAACGGCTCGGGCGTGAGCAGCGTGGCCGACCTCAAGGGCAAGAAGATCGGCGTGCCCTTCACCTCCACCACGCACTTCCACACGCTGGTGGCGCTGGAGGCGGCCAAGGTCGATCCGTCGCAGGTCAAGATCCTCAACATGCGCCCGCCCGAGATCGCCGCCGCCTGGGAGCGCGGCGACATCGACGCCACCTTCGTATGGGACCCGGTGCTCTCCAAGGTCAAGGCCAGCGGCAAGCAGATCACCAGCAGCGGCCAGATCTCCAAACAGACCGGCAAGGCCACCTTCGACGGCATCATCGCCAACAAGCCCTGGGCGGCGGCCAACGCCGACTTCATGGTCCAGTTCCTGTCGGCCATCGCCAAGGCCGATGCGGCCTATGCGGCCAACAAGGCGCAGTGGGTGGCGGGCTCGCCGCAGGTGAAGGCCGTGGCCCAGGTCACCGGCGCCACCGAGGCCGACGTGCCCGCGGCCATGGCGCTGTACCGCTTCGTGCCGCCGGCCGAGCAGGCCTCGGCCACCTGGCTGGGCGGCGGCGCCAAGGGCGGCGCGGCCCAGTCGCTGGCGGCCACCGCGGCCTTCCTGAAGGCACAAGGCACCATCGCCCAGGTGCTGCCCGACTACAGCGTGGGCGTGAATGCCAGCTACGCGGCCAAGGCCAAGCCCTGAGCGTCGCCCCCGACTGGAGACGCACACCATGGACGGATTGCGCATCGAGAACGTGGGCGTGACCTACGCCGGCCGCGGCGGCACCGAGGTCACGGCCCTGTCGCAGGTGGACCTGGGCTTTGCCCGCGGCGAGTTCGTGGTGGCCGTCGGCGCCTCTGGCTGCGGCAAGACCACGCTGCTGTCGTGCATCGCCGGCTTCATGGCGCCCAGCGAAGGCCACATCTTCGTCAACGGGCGCCATGTGGAAGGCCCGGGCGCGGACCGCGGCGTGGTGTTCCAGAAGCATGCACTGATGCCCTGGCTCAACGTGATCGACAACGTGGCCCTGGGCCTGCGCCTGCGCGGGCTGGGCCGCGCCGAGCGGCACGAGGCGGCCATGAAGCAGATCCGCGCCGTGGGGCTGGAGCGCTACGCCACGCACCCGGTCTATCAGCTCTCCGGCGGGCAGCAGCAGCGCGTGGGCATCGCCCGGGCGCTGGCCGCCAACCCGGCCATGCTGCTGATGGACGAGCCCTTCGGCGCGCTCGATTCGCTCACGCGCGAGCAGGTGCAGGAGCTGGTGCTGCAGATCTGGGCGCGCGAGGGCAAGCTGTGTTTCTTCATCACGCACGACGTGGAAGAGGCGCTGTTCCTGGCCACCGAGCTGATCGTCATGACGCCCTCGCCCGGCCGCGTGTCGCGCCGCTACCAGCTGGACTTCGGCCGCCAGTACATCGCCGGCGGCAGCGCACGCGCCATCAAGTCGCAGCCGGAGTTCATCCGCCTGCGCGAAGAGGTGATCGACGCGATCCATGCGGGCGTGGCGGTGCATTGAGTGCAGGTCGACTTCTTCAGGAACACACCATGACGCTCGTTGCCTCATCGACCACCACGGTCGACACCTCGGCTTCCGTGCCCTCTGTCCCGGCTTCCACGGTCACTCGGCCTGCGCCGTCCGCCCCGCGCAGCCGCCCCACCCAGGGCCACCGCCGCCCCGGCGAGGGCCGCACCACCGCCATCAGCATCGCCACCGTGGCCGTGCTCTTCCTGCTCTGGTGGGCCGCCGCCGCGCTCGCCTGGCTGCCGCCGCTGGTGCTGCCCTCGCCCGCCTCGGTGTGGGACGCCTTCGTCGCCGCCGTCAAAGGCCAGGGCCAGGGCGGCAAGCCGCTGCTGGAGCACTTCCTGTGGAGCCTGAGCCGCGTGTTCGGCGCCTTCGCGCTGGCCTGCGTCACGGCCGTGCCGGTGGGCATCCTGATGGGCGTGTCGCGCACGCTGCGCGGCATCTTCGACCCCATCATCGAGTTCTACCGGCCGCTGCCGCCGCTGGCCTACCTGCCGCTGGTGATCATCTGGTTCGGCATCGAGGAGACCTCGAAGGTGGTGCTGATCTACCTGGCCTGCTTTGCGCCGCTGGCCGTGGCCGCGCGGGCCGGCGTGCGCTCGGTCGGCAGCGAGCAGATCGACGCCATCCTCTCGCTGGGCGCCAACCGCTGGCAGGTGATCCGCCATGTGGTGCTGCCTGCGGCCCTGCCCGACATCCTGACCGGCATGCGCATCGCCATCGGCTTCGGCTGGACCACGCTGGTCGCCGCCGAGATGGTGGCCGCCACCGCCGGCCTGGGGCAGCTGGTGCTCAACGCCTCCAACTTCCTGCGCACCGACGTGGTGGTGATGGGCATCCTGGTGATCGGCGTCGTGGCGCTGCTGTTCGACCTGCTGATGCGGCGCATCGAGGGATGGGCGGTGCCGTGGAAGGGGCGGATGTGAGGCGGGTTCGGCACCAGGGGCCCCCGCCCAACGTGTGAGGCGCGCGTGACGAGCAGCGGTGTGGCAGGGAAAGGAGTTGCCGACATGGCCCGGTCGCATAATCCCCGTCGAATCCTCACGCCCTCCACCATGAGACCGTCCGAAGCCCTGGCCCTCCACCGCCACACCGTCCGACGCGTGGTCGAGTCGCATCGAGCGCGCAACGCGCGGGTGTTCGGTTCGGCGCTGCATGGGCTGGACTCGACCGACAGCGATCTCGACATCCTGGTCGACCCGACATCCGAGACGACGCTCTTCGACATCAGCGCGATCCGTCTGGAGTTGCGAAGTCTGCTCGGCGTGCCGGTCGATGTCCTCACGCCCGAAGCTTTGCCGGACACCTTCCGCGACAAGGTGCTGAAGGAAGCACGCCCGATATGACGCAGCATCCGCTGCGCGTCGCCGACTACCTCGGCTACATGGCGGAGGCGTCGATCACGCGCGGCTGCGCCTGATGGAGGTCGGGCGCCTCCACCCCCCTACAACAACCGCTTCAAATACCGCCCCGTGTGGCTCGCCTCGCAGGCCGCCACATCCTCCGGCGTGCCGGCCACGACCACTTGGCCGCCGCCCGCGCCGCCTTCGGGGCCCATGTCGATGACCCAGTCGGCGGTCTTGATGACGTCGAGGTTGTGCTCGATGACGACGATGGTGTTGCCCGCGTCGCGCAGCTGGTGCAGCACCTTCAGCAGCAGCTCGATGTCGGCGAAGTGCAGGCCGGTGGTGGGCTCGTCCAGGATGTAGAGCGTGCGGCCGGTGTCGCGCTTGGACAGTTCAAGCGCCAGCTTGACGCGCTGGGCCTCGCCGCCCGAGAGCGTGGTCGCGCTCTGGCCCAGCTTGATGTAGCTCAGGCCCACGTCCAGCAGCGTGCGCAGCTTGCGCTCGATGGTGGGCACGGCCTGGAGAAACGCGTGCGCGTCCTCCACCGTCATCTCGAGGATCTGCGCGATGTTGCGGCCCTTGTACTGCACCTCCAGCGTCTCGCGGTTGTAGCGCTGGCCGTGGCAGACCTCGCAGGGCACGTACACGTCGGGCAGGAAGTGCATCTCCACCTTGACGACGCCGTCGCCCTGGCAGGCCTCGCAGCGGCCGCCCGCGACGTTGAAGCTGAAGCGGCCCGGGCCGTAGCCGCGCTCCCTGGCGGTGTTGGTCTCGGCCATCAGCTCGCGGATGGGCGTGAACAGGCCCGTGTAGGTGGCCGGGTTGCTGCGCGGCGTGCGGCCGATGGGCGACTGGTCGACGTTGATGACCTTGTCGAAGTACTCGATGCCCTCGATGGCCTCGTGCGGCGCGGGCTCGTCGTGCGAGCGGTACAGCGTGCGCGCCACGGCCGCATAGAGCGTGTCGTTGACCAGCGTGGACTTGCCCGAGCCCGACACGCCGGTCACGCAGGTGAGCAGGCCCACGGGGAAGGCGGCGCTCACGTTCTTGAGGCTGTTGCCGGTCGCGTTCAGCACCCGGATCTCCTGCAGCGCGCCCTGCGTGAGCAGGTGCTGCGCCTCGCGCTCGGCACGGCGCTCGGCGGCAGGGCTCATGGGAAAGCGCGAAGGCTTCTTCTTCGTCTCCGCCGGCGTCTGGGCGGCGGCCACCACGGGCAGGCGCGGCGTGCGGCGGGCCGGCACCTCGATGCGGCGCACGCCGCTCAGGTACTGGCCGGTGAGCGACTTCGGGTTGTCCGCCACCTGCTGGTGCGTGCCCTGTGCCATGACCTCGCCGCCATGGATGCCGGCGCCCGGGCCCATGTCGATGACGTGGTCGGCGGCGCGGATCATGTCCTCGTCGTGCTCGACCACGATCACGCTGTTGCCGATGTCGCGCAGGTGCTGCAGCGTGCCGATCAGGCGGTCGTTGTCGCGCTGGTGCAGGCCGATGCTGGGCTCGTCCAGCACGTACATCACGCCGGTCAGGCCCGAGCCGATCTGGCTGGCCAGGCGGATGCGCTGGGCCTCGCCGCCCGACAGTGTCTCGGCGCTGCGGTCCAGGCTCAGGTAGTTGAGGCCCACGTCGTTGAGGAACTTGAGCCGCAGACCGATTTCGCGCACCACCTTGTCGGCGATGTCGGCCTTGCTGCCCTGCAGTTTGAGTTGCTCGAAGTAGGCCAGGCTGTCGCGCAGCGTGAGGTGGCTCAGCGCATGGATGGAGCGCTCGGTGGGCGGCTCGGCCGACTGGTCGACCAGGAAGACGTTGCGCGCCTCCACCCGCAGGCGCGAGCCGCCGCAGTCGGGGCAGGGCTGCAGGCTGCGAAAGCGCGCCAGATCGTCGCGCACCATGGCCGAATCAGTCTCGCGGTAGCGCCGCGCCATGTTCGGGATGATCCCTTCGAAGGGATGCTTCTTCGCGACCTTCTTGCCCGCGAAGTTGCCCGACTCCATGGTGTAGCTGAACTTGATCTCCTCGCCGGCGGAGCCATGGAGCAGCACCTGCTGGACCGAGGCCGGCAGCGACTCGAAGGCCGTGTCCAGGTCGAACTTGTAGTGCTTGGCCAAGCTCTCCAGCATGCTGAAGTAGTAGCCGTTGCGGCGGTCCCAGCCCTTGATGGCGCCGCTGGCCAGGCTGAGCGACGGGAAGGCCACGACGCGGGCCGGGTCGAAGAACTCGCGGTGGCCCAGGCCGTCGCAGCTCGGGCAGGCGCCCACCGGCGAGTTGAAGGAGAAGAGGCGCGGCTCCAGCTCGGTGATCGAGTAGTGGCAGAGGGGACACGCGAACTTGGCGTTGAAGAGGTGTTCCTTCTCTTCGGTGCCCTCGCTGCCGAGCTCGAGCGCGATGGCCCGGCCCTCGGCCAGGCGCAGCGCGGCCTCGAAACTTTCGGCCAGGCGCTGCTGCATGTCGGGCCGCGCGCGCAGGCGGTCGATCACCACGTCGATGTCGTGCTTCTCGGTCTTCTTGAGCGCGGGCAGGTCGCTGTATTCGTAGACCTGGCCGTCGACGCGGAAGCGCACGTAGCCCTGGGCCTGCATCTCGGCGAAGAGCTCGAGGAACTCGCCCTTCTTTTCGCGCGCGACCGGCGCGAGGATCATCAATCTGGGTTCGTCGGGGATGGCCAGCACCGCATCCACCATCTGCGACACCGTCTGCGCCTGCAGCGGCAGGTGGTGTTCCGGGCAGTAGGGCGTGCCGGCGCGGGCGAACAGCAGGCGCAGGTAGTCGTGGATCTCGGTCACCGTGCCCACGGTGGAGCGCGGGTTGTGGCTGGTGGCCTTCTGCTCGATGCTGATGGCGGGCGACAGGCCCTCGATCAGGTCGACGTCGGGCTTGTCCATGAGCTGCAGAAACTGCCGCGCATAGGCCGACAGGCTTTCCACATAGCGGCGCTGGCCCTCGGCGTAGAGCGTGTCGAAGGCCAGGCTGGACTTGCCCGAGCCCGACAGTCCCGTGATCACCACCAGCTGGTTGCGCGGGATGTCGAGGTCGACGTTCTTGAGGTTGTGGGTGCGCGCGCCGCGGATGCTGATGCGCTGCTGGGCCAGCAGGCGGCCCAGGTAGGCGCTGTCGGCCGCAGCCGGGGCGGAGTCGTCGAAGGCGTCGTCGTGGGGGGCGGTCACAGGCGGGCGGTTCGTGCAGGGCAACCGGGCATGATAGACCGCCGGCGGCGTCAACGCTCCTTCGCGGAATGCGGCCCGGCTGGCGGCGGGGGCTCCGGGCTGGGCTCCGGCGCCGATTCGACGGCAGCGGCGGGCGGCTCGGCGGCGACGGCGGCGACCGGGGGCGGCACCGGCTCGGGCCGCACCACCGCCGCCACCATGTGCTCGGCCAGGGCCTCGTACAGCGGCCGGCTGATCATGCGCGACACCAGGCTGGCCAGCATGGCGCAGGCCATCAGGCTCAGCACCATGGCATGGCCGTCGACCATCTCCATCACGATGATGAAGGCCGTGAGCGGCGCCTGCGTCACGGCGGCCAGGAAGCCGGCCATGCCCATGGCGATGAGCGCCGGCCCCAGGCCTTGGCCAGCGGCCGAGGCCACCGCGTCGCCGATGCCGGCGCCGATGGACAGCGAGGGCGCGAAGATGCCGCCGGGCACGCCGCTCCAGGCCGTGACCCAGGTGGCGATGAACTTGAGCAGGGTGTAGACCGGCGTCAGCTCGTCATGGCCCGCGAGCATCTGCTTGACCGCCTCGGAGCCGGCGCCGAAGGTGGCACCGCCCGAAGCCAGGCCCATGGCCGCCACCAGCAGACCGCAGACCGCCGCGAAGCGCACCGGCGCCCGCGCCCGCAGCCGCGTGAGCCGCTGCGGCGCGTTGGTGAGCGAGGCGATCATCAGCCGCGAGAACACGCCGCCCGCCACGCCGCAGGCCAGGGCCACGCCCAGGCCGGGGCCGGCGATGTCCCAGCCCAGCCGCGGCACCTGGATGCGGCCGAAGTAGCTGAAGTTGCCGAAGGCCGACACGGCCACCAGGCCGGCCAGCACGATGGCGGCGATCACCACGCCGCTGGCGCGGGCCTCCAGGCGACCGACCAGCTCTTCGATGGCGAAGACCACGCCGGCCAGTGGCGCATTGAAGGCACCCGCGATGCCCGCCGCGCCCCCGGCCACCAGCAGCGCCCGCGCGTCGATGGTGGTGCGTGGCGACAGCCAGCGCCGCGCGTGCTGCATGACGCCGGCCGCCACCTGCACGGACGGGCCCTCGCGGCCCACCGACAGCCCGGCGGCGAAGCTGGCCGTGCCCAGCACGATCTTGGCGAGCGTCAGGCGCAGCGACGCGAAGCGGCTGCGCTCGGGCGGCGGCAGCTCGTCGTCGAGCGCGGCCTTGACCTGCGGAATGCCCGAGCCCGAGGCCGCCGGGAACCAGCGGCGGGTGATGGCCACGATGCCGGCCGTGGCCAGCGGCGTCCAGATCAGCACCGCCCAGGGCTGGGCGTGGTAGAGCCGCTCGAAGAGGCCGAAGGCCCATTCGGCAGCCAGCGTGAAGCCCACCACGAAGAGGCCAGCGAGCACCGCATAGCCCAGGACGATGGCCCGGTCGAGCCAGGTGCGGAAGCTGGAGAACTCGGCGCGCAGGTTCTCGAGGAAGTCGGGTTCGCGGTTCATGCAGCGGCCGATTCTGCGCCCTCGGCCCGGGCTGGCCGCTCCGGCGCAGAAGTTCACGGGCGCCGGTCGCGCGGCCTGCCCGCGGCGGCGTCCGGACAAGGCACATCGGGCACAATGGCCGGCTCGTTTTTTTCCGCAACCTTCCTCTTTTTCCACTCAGCAGGGGCAGCGAACACCATGGCATCGGTCAACAAAGTCATCCTCGTCGGCAATCTCGGCCGCGATCCCGAAACCCGCACCTTCCCCAGTGGCGACCAGGTCTGCAACGCGACGCTGGCCACCACCGACCGCTGGAAGGACAAGCAGTCCGGCGAGATGCGCGAAGCCACCGAGTGGCACCGCCTGGTGTTCAACGGCCGCCTGGCCGAGATCGCCGCGCAGTACCTGCGCAAGGGCTCGCAGATCTACGTCGAAGGCGCCATCCGCACCCGCAAGTACACCGACAAGGACGGCATCGAGAAGTACGCCACCGACATCCGCGTCGACCAGATGCAGATGCTGGGCAGCCGTCAGGGCATGGGTGCACCGGGCGGCGGCGGCGGCGGTGGTGGCGACGACGAGTACGGCATGGGCGGCGGCGGTGGGGGTGGCGGCGGCTACGGCGGCGGCAATGGGGGTGGCGGCGGCGGTGGCGGCTATGCCCCGCGCGCAGCGGCAGCCCCCCGCGCACCCGCACCCCGTCCGGCCCCGGCGCCCGCGCCCTCGCGCGCGCCCACGGGCTTCGACGACATGGACGACGACATCCCCTTCTGATCGCGCGGGGATGGCGCCAGCCGGCACAGGCTGGCGCATCGAAGCCCGCTCACGACAAGGCCCGCGGCTCCTTCACCGGAGACGCGGGCCTTGTCGCATGTCGGGGTCACCGGGATCCGGAGGCCGGGCCGCCACCGCGGCGGCGAGGTGCGCCGCTCAGGCCCAGAAGCCGTCGATGCCGCCCTCGGGCTCGAAGCGCCCCGGCCCCTTGACGAACAGCCGCAGCGGCCCGGGCATGGCGCGCTCGGGCACGTCATGCGCCGGGTCCCCCGGATAGGCCATGGCCTTGCCACCGTCGGGCAGGTCCATCACATGCGGTCGCACACAGTAGGGCCCACGCTCGCGGACGGCTGCCATGAGGTCGGCCAGGTCGCCCCGCGCACTCGCATGCGCCAGGTGCACCAGGCTCATGATCTGCGGCGGCGCCAGCGCCATGCGGCCGTCCCAATACTGCTGCAGCGCCTCGCGCGGCGACAGCCAGGCGCTGGCGACGGCCTCGTGGTCGTCGTGCTCGGCCGTCTGGCCCAGGGGCAGCGCGGCGATGAAGAACCGGGTGTCGAATCGCCGACCCTGGAAGGAGACCGAGCGCTCCGGCGTGATCCAGCGCGAGAAGGGATGCAGCGACAGCAGCTGCGGCTGCAGCCCGGCCTCGGCCATGGCGGCGTCCAGGCGCAGGCCGTCGTCGCACAGTGCATGCACCCGCGCCACCCAGGCCGCCGGCGTGGCGCCGCTCGCTCCGTGTGCGAAGAGCACGCCGCATTCCTCGAACACCTCTCGCAGGGCCGCCATGTGCAGCGCCAGCGCGACCGAGGCAGGCAGTTCCGGCTCGGCCAGGCGGAAGGGCAGTGCCTGCGGGTCGGCGTCGGGCGCGATCTCGGGGTGGGCGTCGACCAGGTCCACCTTGCCACCCGGAAAGACCCAGGCGCCACCGAGCACGGAGGAGCGGTCGTGCCGGCGCACCATGAACACCTCCAGCCCGCCCGGACCGTCCCGCAGCAGCAAGACGCTGGAAGCGGCTTCGATGGGCAGGACAGGCGGCGTGGAGGGCGGCGTCATCGGGGGTTCCTGAAACCGCTCCGTCGGCGGAGCGGCAGCAGCCATTGTGCCGGCCGGGCCTGCTTGTGGCGTCCTACAGGCGACATGCTGCACCGCAGCTAGGCTGACCGCCTCGCCTTGGAGCGCACCGGCTGGCGGTCGTCAGCCTTCCCCTGTGGGGGCGCACGCCCGGGCCATGCCGCCATCCTCTAAGGAGCCCCCACCATGTCTCTCGAAGTCCGGGAAGGCCTGCCTCATCCCCTGGGCGCCACGTTCACCGGCGACGGCGTCAACTTCGCCGTCTTTTCCGCCCATGCCACCCGCGTGGAGGTCTGCATCTACGACGAAAGCGGCCAGAACGAAACCGGCCGCGTCACCCTGCCCGAATACACCGATGAAGTCTGGCATGGCTTCGTCCCCGGCCTGCTGCCCGGTGCCCGTTACGGCCTGCGCGTGCATGGCCCCTACGAGCCCGAGAACGGCCACCGCTTCAACCACAACAAGCTGCTGCTCGATCCCTACGCCAAGGCGCACATGGGCGAGCTCAAGTGGGCGCCCGAGATCTTCGGCTACACCGTGGGCCACGAGGACGGCGACCTGAGCTTCGACGAGCGCGACAGCGCGCCCTTCGTGCCCAAGTGCGTGGTGGTGGATTCGCGCTTCGAATGGAAGCAGCCGCGCGCGCCGCGCGTGCCATGGGAGCGCACCATCGTCTACGAGACGCACGTCCGCGGCCACACCATGCGCCACCCTGCGGTACCGGAGCACCTGCGCGGCACCTTCGCCGGCCTGGCCAACGACGAGGTGATGCGCCACATGCGTGAGCTGGGCGTGACCACCGTGGAGCTGCTGCCGGTGCAGCGCTTCCTCACCCAGTCCTTCCTCGAGGAGAAGGACCTGCGCAACTACTGGGGCTACGACACCATCGGCTTCTTCGCGCTGGAGCCGCGCTACCTGAGCGAGCCGTCCATCGACGAGTTCAAGGGCATGGTCGACCTGCTGCACGGCCAGGGCCTGGAAGTGATCATGGACGTGGTCTACAACCACACGCCCGAGGGCAACGAGCTGGGCCCGACGCTGAGCTTCAAGGGCATCGACAACGCGAGCTACTACCGCCTGATGCCCGGTGGCGACGGTGGCCCCGGCGCGCGCTACTACATCAACGACACCGGCACCGGCAACACGCTCAACCTGAGCCATCCGCGCGTGCTGCAGATGGTGACGGACAGCCTGCGCTACTGGGTGACGGAAATGCGCGTCGACGGCTTCCGCTTCGACCTGGCAACCATCCTGGCGCGCGAGCCCTACGGCTTCGACGAGGGCCACGGCTTCCTCGACAGCTGCCGTCAGGACCCGGTGCTCAGCAGCGTGAAGCTGATCGCCGAGCCCTGGGACTGCGGCCCGGGGGGCTACCAGGTGGGCGGTTTTCCGCCGGGCTGGGCGGAATGGAACGACCGCTTCCGCGACACGGTGCGCGCCTTCTGGAAGGGCGACGAGGCCATGGCACCGGCCCTGGCCAGTTGCGTGACGGGAAGCGCGGATCGCTTCAACAAGCGTGGCCGCCGGCCGTGGGCAAGTGTCAATTTCCTGACGGCGCACGATGGCTTCACCCTGGCCGACTGGGCCAGCTACAACGACAAGCACAACGACGCCAACGGCGAGGGCAACCGCGACGGCCATTCGGACAACCGCAGCTGGAACTGCGGCGCCGAGGGCCCCACCGACGACGAGACCGTGCTGACGCTGCGGGCCCGCCAGCAGCGCAACATGCTGGCCACGCTGCTGCTGTCGCAGGGCACGCCGATGGTGCTGGCCGGCGACGAGTTCGGCCGCACGCAGCAAGGCAACAACAACGCCTATTGCCAGGACAACGAGATCTCCTGGTTCGACTGGGAGGGCATCGACGACCGGGGCCGCTCGCTCATCGCCTTCTTCAAGCGGCTCACGCACCTGCGCCAGACGCTGCCCGTGCTGCGGCGCAACCGCTTCCTGACGGGCGCCTTCGACGAGGAGCTGCAGGTCAAGGACGTGACCTGGCTGTCGTGCGACGGCACCGAGATGGAGTCCAGTCACTGGGAAGATTCGCGCACGCGCTGCTTCGGCATGCTGCTGGAAGGCCACGCCCGCGCGACCGCCATCGCCCGCCGAAGCCTGGACCGCAGCGTGCTGCTGGTCTTCAACGCCTGGGAAGACGCGCTGGACTTCAAGCTGCCAGAGCATGGCGAAGGCACGCAGTGGACGCTGGCGGTGGACACGGCGCATGACGTCGATCCGCAGGCACCGGTGGACCAGGTCGGGGCTGCGTTCGAGGCGGGGCAGACGTACACGGTGACAGCGCGGTCGATGATCGTGATGGTGGCTGGTGAGCCGATGAGTTCGTGAGCGGCTGACGGGCGTCGTGCCTGTAGGCAGCGGCGAAAAGGTTGCGGCGCCGTTGGGCCACGGCTTACTCGGATGGAATGACTGCTCGGGTTTCAAGTCCGGGGCGCGCGCCGGTGCCGGGCTCCGGGTGCGCGGGCTCATACGGGGTCGGTCGGCCCTTCGGGCCGACTCCGCTGCGGTGCTCGGATGGACGGGCACGCGGCATAACTCGCTACGCGCTTCGCGCTGCGCTCAGACAAACGCCGCGAGTCAGATCACGAAGCAGGCCTGTCCTTCGGCAGGCCTGCAGCCCGTCCATCCTGCGCTCCTCGCCGACCCCGAAATCGCCCGCGCACCCTGAGTCCGACACCGGCGCGTGGAGGCTGCCGTTGTGCATTCAAGGCCCCCAACGCCCGCTGGTGTTCGATCCGCGACCTCAGCGAAGGAAGCAACACGGCCAGCCGAACAAGAGCCGTCCGGGCTGACGACCGTTCGGGCTGAGCCTGTCGAAGCCAGTGCATGCACGCGGGTCTAAGCCCTTCGACGAGCTCAGGGCGAACGGGTCACCTTATTGCGCGAGGAGATAGACCGCAAGCAGCACGCAGCACGCAGCACGCATGCGGGCCGATCAACTGCAGCACAGGCCCTGGTGCCGGTGAGGGCGTGGCGGCGCGCCTGTGGGGTGCCGAGGAGCGCAGGGCGGACGGGCTGCGGGCCTGCCGAAGGACAGGCCCGCTTCGTGATCTGACTCGCGGCAGTTGTTTGAGCGCAGCGCGAAGCGCGTAGCGAGTTCTGCCGCGGCCCGGCTGTCCGAGCACCGGAGGGAAGTCGGCGGAGCCGACCGCCCCACTTGAAGCGCCGCCACGCCCTCACCGGCACCAGGGCCGGACCACCGGGCACCCGCATTCAGCACTCAGCACTCAGGACAGAGGAACCTCGCTCCGGCAAGCCGTCAGAACTTCGCCCGCAACGTCAGCATGATGTTGCGCGGATCCGCATAGTTGGCGTAGTCCAGGTTGGCCCAGTACTTCTTGTTCGTCGCGTTGTTGATGTTCAGCGTCGCGCTCAGCCGCTCGTTGAACTTCCACGTCGCCCGCAGATTCAGCACCGCCACCGGCGGATCGGTCACCGTCACCGTGCCCAGGATCGGATGCGGGATGTTGAAGCCCTCGATCTTGGTCTGCCACTGCAGCCCACCGCCCACCGACAGCGGTGCCAGCGCGCCGCTCAGCTGATAGTCCGTCGACAACTGCAGCAGATATTCGGGGAAGTTCGCGTAGATCAGGTCGCTCGCATTGCGCTCCACCTTCGTGCGCGTCAGGCCCGCACTCACGCGCCAGCGCGGCGTCACGAAGCCGGCCAGCTCGGTCTCGAAGCCGTACGAGCGCGTGCCGTCCACCGCCCGGTAGGCCGAGCTGCCATCGGGCAAGGTGCCGGCCGGTACGCTGGAATCGCGCACGCCGAAGTTGTCCTGCCTGGTCTCATAGATCGCGAAGCTGCCCGTCAGGCGTCCGTCCAGCAGGTTGCCCTTGATGCCGAGCTCGGCATTGCTGCCCGTCACCGGCGCCAGTGGGTTGTTGTTGGCGTCGCGGTAGTTCTGCGGGTTGAAGATGCGGCCATAGCTGGCGTAGATCGATGCATCGGGCGTCACGTCGTACATCAGGCCCACGAAGGGCGTGCTCTTGCGCTCCACCTTCTGCACGCCGGTGGTGCTGACGTACTGGCCCGCGGTGTTGAAGCCACTTGTCGCCCGCTCCCAGTTCGTCACACGCACGCCGGTCATCAGCGACAGCGCGTCGGTCAGCCGCCAGCGGCCCGAGGCATACAGGCCGGTCTGGTCGGTGGTCTGCTCGCTCCAGGCGCCCGTCTTGCGGTAGTAGGGCTGCGGCGCATAGCCATTCCAGGCGTAGATGTTGGGAATGTCGTAGCGCCAGCTCGACAGCGAGGTGTAGCCGTCGGTGCGCGTCACCGTGTGGTAGTCGGCAATGCCCAGCACCACGTCATGCGTGCGGCCACCGAAGTGCAGCTTGCCCGACAGGTAGGTGTCGATGGCGTTCTGCGTCTCGGTGCCGCCGCCGACGGCGCCGTACAGCGTGATCCCCGCACCCGTCAGGCGGTTGATGAAGGGCGCCGATGACGTGGTGCGGCCATAGCCATAGGTGCGCAGGCTGAAGGTCTCGCCCTCGGTGCGTGCGATGCTCGCGCGCAGGCTCCAGTCGTCGTTGAACTGGTGCTCCAGGTTGGCATACAGCGTCTCCGATTCGCGGCTCCAACGCGTCCACGACGGCGAGAAGCTGGTGGAGACCGGCAGGTCGATCTTGCCGCCGTCCGATGCAAAGCGCGGGATCGTCCCCCAGATGGGCGCCTTGGGGTCGTTCTTCTGCCGCTGGTAGCCGATGGAGGCGACCGTGTTGCTGCCCAGGTCGGCCTCGACCACGGCCAGCATCGCGTTCTTGTCTTCCGAATAGCGGTCGCGGAAGGAATCCTTCTTCTGGGGCGCGATGACGAAGCGGCTGCGCACGCTGCCGTCGGCATTGAGCGGCACGTTCAGGTCCAGCTCGGCGCGCTTGAAGTCCCACGAGCCTGCCGACAGCGACACCGAGCCGGCGAACTGCCGCTGCGGCCGCTTGCGCGTGAGGCTCACCGTGGCCGAAGGCGTGCCCACGCCAGTGAGGATGCCGTTGGCGCCGCGTACGACATCGATGCGCTCATACAGCGCGGTGTCGAACTCCTGGTTGGTGCTGTTGCTGTAGCTGGGCAGGCCGTCAATCTGGAAGTCGGTGATCTGGAAGCCGCGCGCAAAGTACAGCGGGCGCTGCGTGTCGTAGAAGCTCACGGCCACGCCGTTCACGTTGCGCAGCACCGCGTCGATGCTCGTGAGCGACTGGCGCTCGATCTGCTCGCGCGTGACGCTGGTGACGGACTGCGGCGTCTCGCGGGCCGTGAGCGGCAGGCGGGTGGTGGCGCTTTCGCGCGCGCCCTGCACGGTGATGGCGTCCAGCGACTTCTGCGGCGCGCGTTGCGTGGCGGTCGGCATGGCGGCCGGATCGGATGCGGCCTCAGCAGTCCCGGCCGCCGTCTGCGACCAGGCAGGCAGTGCGCCCAATGCCAGGACGGCCAGCGCCAGGGGACGCAGCGGGGAACGGGGAGAGGACGAGGAAAAGTGAGGGACGGCCGAGCGCGACCGGCGGAAAGCAGGCATGCAGATGCTCCTGGAGCAGGGATGAAAGGGCTGGCTGGCAGCGCTTTCCCCCACCGGGGTGCACAGCTTGCTGAGGAGAGAAACGGGCGGATTGTAAGAAGGGGTGGCGTGCCCGCCTATGCGCCACGCCGCCAAGAGCCCACGCCGGCAGGTTCAATCCGTTCGGTTCATGATCGGTTCCATGTCCGATTCGCAGCAGTTGCCCCTGTCCATCCTCGACCTGTCCCCGATCCGCGACGACGGCGATGCGGGGCAGTCCTTCCGCCATTCCCTCTCGCTCGCCCAGCATGGCGAAGCCCTGGGCTTTCGCCGCTACTGGCTGGCCGAGCATCACGGCATGCCGGGCATCGCCAGCGCGGCCACCTCCACGCTGCTGGCCTACATCGGTGCCGGCACGCGCTCGATCCGCATCGGCGCTGGAGGCGTGATGCTGCCCAACCATTCACCGCTGGTCATCGCCGAGCAGTTCGGCACGCTGGAGTCGCTCTATCCCGGCCGCATCGACCTGGGCCTGGGCCGCGCGCCGGGCTCGGACCAGCGCACTTCGCGCGCGCTGCGGCGCGACCTGGCCAGCGATGCCGACCAGTTTCCGCAGGACGTCCTGGAGCTGATGGACTTCATGAGCCCCGAGCCGCGCCAGCCGGTGTTGGCCGTGCCGGGCCGTGGACTGCAGGTGCCGGTGTGGATCCTGGGCAGCAGCACCTTCGGTGCGCAGCTGGCGGCCCACCTCGGCCTGCCGTATGCCTTCGCCTCGCATTTCGCGCCGCAGCAGCTGATGCCCGCGCTGCGCATCTACCGTGAGACCTTCAAGCCCTCGGCGCAGCTGGCCAAGCCCTATGCCATGGCCGGCTTCAACGTCTTCGCGGCGGACGATGAAGCCCAGGCCCACCTGCTCGCCAGCTCGTGGCAGCAGTCCTTCGTCAACCTGCGCAGTGGTCGGCCGGGCCGCCTGCCGCCGCCCGTGCCCGGCTACCGCGAGCGCCTCGGACCCGGGGAGAACATGCTGCTGGACAGCGTGCTGTCGTGCGCGGCCATCGGCACCCGCGAGACGGTGCGCGCCGGCCTGCAGGACTTCGTCGACCGCACCGGCGTGCAGGAAGTGATCGTCGCCAGCGGGATGTACGACCATGCGGCGCGGCTGCGCTCCTACGAGATCGCGGCCGAAGCGGCGCGCGATCTGCGCATGCCGGCCTGAGAGACAGGCCCGGCGAGGGCGGCGCCGCGCTGGGCAGCAGCCGCCGCGCGCCGATCAGAAGCGGGCCTTGACCGCGGCAACAGGACCCTGGAACTTGATGCGCAGGCCCTGCAGGCCGGGGTCGTCGCGCTTCAGGTCCACGTCGGTGACGGCGTAGGCCAGCGACACGCCCACGTTGCGCCACGGGAACCATTCCGCCCCCAGCTGCGCGTTGTAGATGCTGCCGTGCACGCCGCTGCTGCCGCCCTTGCGAATGCCCGAGGCATCGAAGAACAGGCGCATGTTGGGCGAGATGGCATGGCGCACGCCCACCTCCAGCATCGGCGCCACGGCATCGTCGCTGTCCTGGCGGCTGTAGCGACCGTTGCTGCCATAGAAGCCCAGGCCCGGCAGGTTGGCGGTCGCGGCGGCGAAGGCATTGGTCTCGAGCTTGACCTTGTAGTAGCCGATGCCGGCGCCAATGCCGAAGACCGTGTTGCCGGAGCCGAACCAGTAGCGGTAGCCAAGGCGGGCCACGTCCAGGTCGAAGTTCAGGTTCAGGCCGGCCGTGCCGGTGACGCCGAAAGGACCGGTGGTGTAGCCGGCAGTGCCGGAGTTCGAATAGTTCTGGCTGTAGCGGAAGGCTTCGAAGGAGATGCCGTGGTTGTCGCCCAGCAGGACCTCGCCGGCGATGCGCGGCAGCGCCTTGCGGTCGGCGGTCACGTCGCCGGTGTTGAAGGAGGCAAAGGAATTGCCCACCGTCGCGCTGACCTTGGGCTCGGCGTAGAAGGCGCCGACGGACAGGCTGATGCGGTCCAGTGCGGGCGAAACGGTCGACTGCAGCGCCGGGTCGGTGGCCATGGTCGTCTGCTGCTGGGCCAGGGCGGACAGCGGGAACAGCACCGTGCCGGCTGCCAGGGCGAGGGGCACGCCGACGCGGCGCGGCAGATGGGGCGAGGAAAGGGAAGACGAGAAGCGGGGCATGGTGCCGGTTCCTTCGACGGAAAGAGAGACGGGGAAAAGACGGAACGGACGCGCAACGGCGCGAAGCACAGGTGGAGGACGGCTGCCGCCCCACCCCCGCGGTGCCAGCAGGGCCGGGCGAACTGCAAGCCGTCCACCGCAGGTGAGCCTATCGGCCGCAAGGCCGCATCCAAGCGGCCTGCGTCTTTCGCGGCTGTAGGACGGCCGCTGAGTCGCCTGCCGAAACGGTCAGAGCCGCGTCAGGGTCCGCCGCACGATGGCCGCGCTGAAGGGGCTGGCCACGCGACCCACGAAGCGGCCGAAGTCCGCATGGGCGGCGTCGTCGGCCCGGTCGGAGATGGTGCGCACCGCCGCGAAGGGCACGCCCCAGTCATGGCAGACCTGGGCCACGGCCGCGCCTTCCATCTCAACCGCCAACGCGTCGGGCAGGTCGGCGCGCAGCCTGGCACTCTCCGCCGCAGTGGCGACGAAGCGGTCGCCGCTCACGATGAGGCCCCGGTGCAGCCGCGCCTTCGTCATCGCGAACTCGGCCTGCACATCTGCCGGCAGGTGTGCCGGGAGTTCGGCAAGGACGTCCTGCGCCGCAGCAGCCAGGGCGTTGGCCAATGCGGCGTCGGCCGGAAACCGGGTCATGCCCGTCAGCGGCACCTCGTGGCGCGGAAAGAGCGGCGAAGCATCCATGTCGTGCTGCAGCAGATCGCGCGCCACCACCACGTCGCCCACCGCCACGCCTTCGGCCAGTCCACCCGCCACGCCGGTGAAGAGCACGGCCCGCACGCCATGGTGCGCGAGCAGCACGGTGGCCGTCGTGGCCGCTGCGACCTTGCCGATGCGCGAGAGCACCACGACCACCGGACGGCCTTCCAGATGACCGCGCCAGAACTGGCGACCCGCCAGGGTCTCGGGTCGCGCGTCCGGCATGGCGGCAAGCAGGGCGGCCAGCTCTTCCTGCATAGCGCCGACGATGGCGAGGGGGGCGTCGGATCGAACGCTCATCGGACGGGCTCCGGCGTCGTGCGCGCAGCCTCGAACATCCCCACGCAGCCCCTCATGCGCACAGCTTGGCCGTCATCAGCCCCAGCCGCTGCAGCGCCTGCCACGGGTCGGCCGGCCAGTCGGGCTGCTTGAGGCCCTTGACGATGCCATCGGTGACATGGGCCGCGCGCAGCAGGCGCGCCAGCGTGCGCGGCGTGAGGCGCGGCAGCACGCGCTCGAAGGCGCGCTCGCGCGGGCCCCAGATGCGGTTCTCGCGCAGGGCCATGGGCAGCGGCCGACCGGCGTCCATGGCGTCGCGCACGCGCTTGAGGGCGCGGATGTCCTCGGCCAGCGTGTAGTGCACCAGCACCGCAGCCTCGCCTTCGGCCTGCAGGCCGCCGAGCATGCGGGCCACGCGCGTCGCATTGCCCGAGAGCACCGCCTCGGACAGCTTGAACACGTCGTAGCGGGCCACGTTGTTGACGGCGGCCTCGATCTGCGCCCAGCCCAGTTCGCCCGCCGGGTACAGCAGCGCCAGCTTCTGGATCTCCTGGTGGGCCGCGAGCAGGTTGCCCTCCACCCGGTCGGCGAAGAACTGCAGCGTGCGCTGGCCTTCCTCGCCGGCCTTCACGCGCTGGCCCTGACGCGCCAGGCGCTGGGCGATCCACTGCGGCAGCGCGCCGCGCTCCACCGGGTCGACCTGCAGCGTGACGCCGTGCGACTCCAGGGCGCCGAACCAGGCGCCGCCCTTGGTCATCTTGTCCAGCCGCGGCAGGAACACCAGCGTCAGCGTCCCATCGCCGGCCGATGCACTCTCGCCGATCTGCTGCAGGGCGGTGCTGCCGTCCTTGCCGGGCTTGCCCGACGGGATGCGGATCTCGATGAGCTGCCGGTCGGCGAAGAGGCTGAGCGAGCCGCCCGCGGCCAGCACGCTGCTCCAGTCGAAGTGGGCGCCGGCCACGGTGAAGCTGCTGCGCTCGGTGTAGCCGGCCGCCCGGCCGGCCGCGCGGATGGCGTCGGCCGCCTCCTGCACCAGCAGGGGCTCGTCGCCGTGCACGGTGTAGAGGGTGCGCAGGCCCTTGGCCAGGTGCGCGTCGAGCTGGGCGGCAGCCAGTTGCATCGAGACGGAAGGATCAGGAAGCGGCGGGGAGCTTGGCCGCGGCCAGGCGGCGCACCAGCTGCTGGGCCATGTCCTGCATCATGTCGCGGTACAGGAAGTTCTGCTCCGCCTCCTTGGCCAGCACGGTGTTCTCGTTGTAGCTGATGTCGCGCGACAGGGTGAGCGGCGTCTTGGGGATGAGTTCGCGACCGTCCTTCGTGCGCAGGCGGTAGCTGATCTGCAGCGTGATCGACAGGTCGCGCGCCTGACCGGTGGAGTTGGTCGAGAGGATGGCGCTGCTGCGGGCTTCGTCGCCGAGCTCGCACACGGCCTCGGCCTCGGTCACCGGGTCGGTGTTGGCCAGCACCTTCAGGTCGCCCTGGCCGCGCAGCGCTCGGCGCAGCTCGGCGGCCACGCCAGGCACGCCGGTCACGGCGATGGAACGGAAGGGAAACTGCACGGCCCCGCGCATCCGGAATCCGCAGCCGGTCAGCAAGGCTGCGAGCGGCAGTACGGCGACGCCCGCCAGCAGACCCCGGCGCGAGACGTGCTGGGCCGGGTCCGAGGGGCGTCCGGCAGGGCGCGCGCCCGCCGTCATGCCACCACCACGTTGACCAGCCGGCCCGGGACCACGATCACGCGCTTGATGGACTGGCCATTCGCGTGCTTGGTGAAGGCCTCGCTGGCCACGGCCAGGGCCTCGATCTCGGCCTTGTCGGCGCCGGCGGGCACCACCACGGCGCCGCGCAGCTTGCCGTTGATCTGCAGCATGAGCTCGACCTCGTCCTGTGCCAGCGCGCCCTCGTCCACCACGGGCCACGGCGCATCGAGCAGCACGCCCTGCGCATCCGCAAAGCCGAGCTGCTTCCACAGCTGGTGCGTCAGGTGCGGCGTGACGGGGTAGAGCACGCGCAGCAGGATGCCGAAGCCCTCGCGCAGCGCGGCCACGCCGCCTTCCTCGGCCTCGGCCTTGAAGCCTTCGAGCGCATTGAGCAGCTTCATCGCGCCGGAGACGACGGTGTTGTATTGCATGCGCTGGTAGTCGTAGTCGACCTGGCGCAGCACGGTGTGCACCTCGCGGCGCAGGGCCTTGGCGGCCTTGCCGTAGGCTGCGCCATCGGCCGTGGCAGCCGGCATCGCGGCCAGCGCCTGGCCGAAGTTCCACACCCGGCGCAGGAAGCGGAAGCTGCCTTCCACCGCCGCGTCGTTCCACTCCAGCGTGGCCTCGGGCGGGGCTGTGAACATGGTGTACAGGCGCGCGGTGTCGGCGCCGTACTTCTCGATCAGCTCCTGCGGATCGACGCCGTTGCGCTCGCTCTTGCCCATCTTGCCGACGCCGCCGTACTCGACCACCGTGCCATCGGCCGTGGTGCCGCCGGTGATGCGGCCCTGGGCGTCCAGCGTGGGCGTGACCTCGGCGGGCGGGAAGTAGTCCTTGCCGCCCTTGGCATTGCGCTTGTAGTAGATGTGGTTGAGCACCATGCCCTGCGTGAGCAGGCGGGTGAAGGGCTCGTCGATCGTCACCAGGCCCAGGTCGCGCATGACCTTGGTCCAGAAGCGCGCGTACAGCAGGTGCAGGATGGCGTGCTCGATGCCGCCGATGTACTGGTCCATGCCACTGCCGCCAGCGGCATTGCCCTGACCCCGCATCCAGTAGCGGGCGCCGTCGGCCACCATGGCCTGGTCGTTGGCCGGGTCGCAGTAGCGCATGAAGTACCACGAGCTGTCCACGAAGGTGTCCATCGTGTCCGTCTCGCGGCGGGCCGGCTTGCCGCAGCTGGGGCAGGTGCAGGCCAGGAAGTCCTCGTGCTTGTTCAGCGGGTTGCCGCTGCCGTCGGGCACGCAGTCGGTGGGCAACACCACGGGCAGGTCCTGCTCGGGCACGGGCACCGGGCCGCAGTCGGGGCAGTGGATGATGGGGATCGGCGTGCCCCAGTAGCGCTGGCGGCTGATGCCCCAGTCGCGCAGGCGCCAGGTGGTCTTCTTGGCGCCCAGGCCCTTGTCTTCCAGCACGCGGGCCACGGCGTCCACCGCCTCGTGGTGGCGCATGCCGCTGAAGTTGTCGGAGTTGATCGTGACGCCGCGCTCCTTGTCGGCGTACCAGTCCTGCCACCGGTGGAAGTCGAAGTGCGGCTCGTCGTCCACCAGCACCACCTGCACGATCGGGATGCCGTACTTGTTGGCGAAGGCGAAGTCGCGCTCGTCGTGCGCCGGCACGCCCATCACGGCACCATCGCCGTAGCTCATCAGCACGTAGTTGCCGACCCAGACCGGCACCTGCTCGTCGGTGATCGGGTGCGTGACGGTCAGGCCCGTGGGCACGCCCTTCTTCTCCTGCGTGGCCAGTTCGGCCTCGGTGACGCCGCCGGCCTTGCATTCGGCGATGAAGGCGGCCACCTCCGGATCGCTCTGCGCCGCGTGCGTGGCCAGCGGATGCTCCGGCGCCACGGCGCAGAAGGTCACGCCCATGATGGTGTCGGCGCGCGTCGTGAAGACGTACATGCGGCCGTCCTGGATCGGGGCGCCATCCGCGCCGCGGATGTCGTGCGTGAAGGCGAAGCGCACGCCGCTGCTCTTGCCGATCCAGTTCTCCTGCATCAGCCGCACACGCTCGGGCCAGCCGGGCAGCTTGTGCTGCACGTGGTCGAGCAGCTCTTCGGCGTAGTCGGTGATCTTGAGGTAGTAGCCGGGGATCTCGCGCTTCTCGACCGGTGCGCCGGTGCGCCAGCCGCGGCCGTCGATCACCTGCTCGTTGGCCAGCACGGTCTGATCCACCGGGTCCCAGTTGACGACCTGGGTCTTGCGGTAGGCGATGCCCTTCTCGAGCATCTTCAGGAACAGCCACTGGTTCCACTTGTAGTAGCTGGGGTCGCAGGTGGCGACCTCGCGGCTCCAGTCGATGGCCAGGCCCATGGCCTGCAGCTGGCCCTTCATGTACGCGATGTTCTCGTACGTCCACTTGGCCGGCGGCACGCCGTTCTTGAGCGCCGCGTTCTCGGCCGGCAGGCCGAAGGCGTCCCAGCCCATGGGCATGAGCACGTTGTAGCCGCTCATGCGCAGGTAGCGCGCCAGCATGTCGTTGATGGTGTAGTTGCGCACATGGCCCATGTGCAGCTTGCCGCTGGGATACGGCAGCATGGAGCAGGCGTAGTACTTCTTCTTGCCCGCGACTTCGGTCACGCGGTAGGCATCGGCGGCGGTCCAGTCGGCCTGGGCGGCGGACTCGACTTCACTCGGTTGGTAGGTGGGATTCATGGGCTTGGCACAGGCACCCGGCGCAGGGCGGGCCGGGGATCGGCGATTATCAGGGCTCGGCGCCGGCCGCACGGGGTGGCCCGTTTCTCGCTTGCGGCGCGGATGCGCGACCACCGGGACCGGCCTGGCCTCCCGTCCCGCCGGACGGCCCAGGGTATTCGTTACATTTGGAACCCCTGCGGCGTCCTCTTCGCCTTCCCCCTTTTCCGAATGCTTTCCGACGGCGAAATCCAGTCCCTCATGCGGGCCGAGCATGGCGACCCCTTCGCCGTGCTCGGCCCGCACCGCGTGGCCGGCGCACTGCGCATTGCGGCCCTGCTGCCGGGGGCACATCAGGTCGCGGTGCTGCATGCGGCCTCCGGCGATCCGCTGGCGGTGCTGCAACGCCAGGGCGACTCGGATGTCTTCGCCGCCCTGGTGCCCGCCGCCCCGGCCGAACTGGGCTACCTGCTGCAGGTGCAGTGGGACGACGGCCACGCCTCCCGCCTGCACGATCCCTACCGCTTCGGGCCCGTGCTGTCCGACCTGGACGTGTGGCTGCTCGCCGAAGGCACGCACCTGCGGCCCTTCGAGGTGCTGGGCGCGCACCCACGTGTGCAGGCTGGCGTGCACGGAGTGGCCTTTGCCGTCTGGGCGCCGCATGCGCGCCGCGTGTCGGTGGTGGGCGACTTCAACACCTGGGACGGCCGCCGCCACCTGATGCGACGTCGCCCCGAATGCGGCGTGTGGGAGATCTTCGCGCCGCACGTGCAGCCGGGCGATGCCTACGAATTCGAGATCCTGGCCGCGGACGGGGCGCTGCTGCGCAAGGCCGACCCGTACGCCTTCGGCGCCCGCCTGCGGCCCGAGACGGCCAGCGTGGTGCGCGCGCTGCCGCCACCGGTACCACTGCCGCCCGAGCGCGCCGCCGCCAACCGGCGCGACGCGCCCATCAGCATCTACGAGGTGCACTTGGGCTCCTGGCGCCGCAAGAACGGCCATGAATGGCTCAGCTACCGTGAGCTGGCCGACACGCTGGTGCCCTATGCCGCCGGGCTGGGCTTCACCCATCTGGAGCTGCTGCCCGTCAGCGAACATCCCTTCGACGGCTCCTGGGGCTACCAGCCCATCGGCCTGTATGCGCCGACCTCGCGCTTCGGTGCGCCGGAGGACTTCCGCCATTTCGTGCAGGCCGCCCATGCCGCCGGGCTGGGCGTGATCCTGGACTGGGTGCCGGCGCACTTTCCCACCGACGCGCATGGCCTGGCGCGCTTCGACGGCACCGCCCTGTACGAGTACGAGGACCGGCGCGAGGGCTTCCACCGCGACTGGAACACGCTCATCTTCAATTACCGGCGCACCGAGGTCTGCAACTACCTGGTCGGCAATGCCCTGTACTGGCTGGAGCGCTTCGGCATCGACGGCCTGCGGGTGGACGCCGTGGCCTCCATGCTCTACCGCGACTACAGCCGCCCGCACGGCGAGTGGCTGCCCAACGAACACGGCGGCCGCGAGAACCTGGAAGCCATCGCCTTCCTGCGCCGCATGAACCAGGTGGTGGGAATCGAGCGGCCCGGCGCCGTCACCTTCGCGGAGGAGTCGACCAGCTTCCCGCGCGTCACCCAGCCACCCGAGGCGGGCGGCCTGGGCTTCCACTACAAGTGGAACATGGGCTGGATGAACGACACGCTGGCCTATGTTCACACCGATCCGCTGCACCGCCGCCACCAGCACCGGCAGATCACCTTCGGCCTGATGTACGCGCACAGCGAGAACTTCGTGCTGCCGCTCTCGCACGACGAGGTGGTGCACGGCAAGGGTCCGCTCATCGACAAGATGGCCGGCGGCGACGACTGGCAGCGCTTTGCCGGACTGCGGCTGCTGTACGGCTGGCAATGGGCCTATCCGGGCAAGAAGCTGCTGTTCATGGGCGGCGAGTTCGCCCAGACGCGCGAATGGAGCCACGACCGCGGCCTCGACTGGCAGTTGCTCGACCACGCGCCGCACCAGGGCGTGCAGCGCCTGGTGCGCGAGCTCAACCGGCTGTACCGCCACTTTCCGGCCCTGTTCGAGCAGGACTGCGAGCCGCAGGGCTTCGAATGGATGGTGCACGACGACGAGGCGCAGTCCGTCTTCGCCTTCTTGCGCCGCGCGAGCGACGGGGCCCTGCTGCTGGCCGTGGCCAACTTCACGCCCGTGGTGCGCCACGACTACCGTGTGGGCGTGCCCAGGGCCGGCGCCTGGCGCGAGGTGCTCAACACCGACAGCGAACTCTTCGGGGGCAGCGGCGTGGTCAACGGCATGGCCAACACGGTGCCCGAGCCGATGCACGGCCAGGACCAGCACCTGGCGATCAGCGTGCCTCCGCTGGCGGCGACGTGGTGGGTGGCCCATGGCTGAGCCCAAGATCGTCATCATTGCCGGCCCGAATGGAGCGGGAAAAACCACTTTCGCCCGCGCTTTCCTGCCACAGGAGGCGCAAGTGCTGCGTTTCATCAACGCGGACCTGATCGCAGCGGGGCTGTCGCCCTTCGCCCCTGAGGCCGCGGCCATTCGGGCCGGACGGCTGATGCTGGAAGAAATCGCCGGCTGTACCGAGCGCCGGGAGAGCTTCGCCTTCGAGACCACCCTTTCCGGGCTGGCATATCTGCGGCACATCCAGACTTGGCGGACGATGGGCTACCACGTCAATCTGTTCTTCCTGGCACTGCCCGACGCCGAACTCGCAGTCGCGCGCGTCGCGGAACGAGTGCGCCAGGGCGGACACCATATTCCCGATGAGGTGGTGCGCCGCCGATTCCAGGCAGGCCGTGACAATTTTGATCGGCGCTATCGTCAGGCGGTCGACGCCTGGGCGCTGTATGACAACTCGGGCGACGAGCCCACGCTGATCGACTGGGGAGAAGCACCATGAGCGCCAGACCCATTTCCCAAGCCAAGGACCGGGACCTGCCTGCCTCGCTGGCAGCCTTGCGGCGGGCTGCCGCAGCGGCGCGCGAGACCGCTGCGCGGACCGGAACTGCCGTTGTCGTGGTGCGCAACCAGAAGGTCGTGCGCCTGAGCGGCCCCGCACTAGGCCCCACCCGCGAGCACTGACCGGCCACATGCTGGCTGAAGGCCGTCCCTTTCCCCTCGGCGCCACGCTCCTGCCCGGCGGTGGTGTCAACTTCGCCCTCGTCGCACCGCGGGCCGAGGCGGTGGAGCTGTGCCTCTTCGACGCCACGGGTCGGCAGGAGCAGCAGCGCCTGGCGCTCACGCATTGCACCGACGGCGTCTGGCATGGCCTGCTGCCGGCGGCGCGCGCAGGGCTGGTCTACGGCTGGCGCGTGCATGGCCCCTGGGCGCCACACGAAGGCCATCGCTTCAACCCGGCCAAGCTGCTGCTCGACCCCTATGCCCGCGAGGTGGTCGGCCAGTACCGCGGCGAAGACCTGTTCCTGGGCCACGTCCCCGACCAGCCCGAGCAGCGCGACCCGCGCGACAACGCCGCCGTCGCGCTCAAGGCCCGGGTGACCGCCCCGCTGCCGCCGCTGGCCGTGGCGCGGCCGCGCATCGCGGCCACCGACCGCGTGCTCTACGAGCTGCATCCCAAAGGCCACACCATGCTCCATCCGGCGGTGCCGCCGGAGCACCGCGGCCGCTATGCCGGCCTGGCCGAGCCGGCGGTGCTCGACCATCTGCAGCGCCTGGGCGTGACCACGCTGAGCCTGATGCCCGTGCAGCACCGCGCCGACGAAGAGCGCCTGCAGAAGCTGGGCCTCGCCAATTACTGGGGCTACAGCCCCATCGGCTGGTTCGCGCCCGAGGCGCGCTACGCCAGCGAAGGCGGCAGTCCCTTGGCCGAGTTCCGCGCCCTTGCCGAGGCGGTGCATGCGCGCGGCATGGAGCTGGTGATCGACGTGGTGTTCAACCACAGCGCCGAGACCGACGAGCTGGGCCCCACGCTCTCGCTGCGCGGCATCGACAACGCCCTCTACTACCGTCTGCGCGCCGACGATCCGGCCTTCTACGAGAACTGGAGCGGCTGCGGCAACTGCCTGGACTTCTCCGAGCCGCGCGTGGTGCAGCTGGCCATGGACGCCCTGCGCCACTGGGTGACCGAGCTGGGCGTGGACGGCTTCCGCTTCGACCTGGGGCCCATGCTGGGCCGCGGCGTGGGCGGCGGCTTCGACGCCCGCGCGCCCTTCCTGGCCGCCTGCCTGCAGGACCCGGTGCTGTCTCAGGCGCTGCTCATCGCCGAGCCCTGGGACATCGGCCCCGGCGGCTACCAGCTGGGCGCCTTCCCGCCCGGCTGGCTGGAGTGGAACGACCGCTTCCGCGACACGCAGCGCGCCTTCTGGCTGCACCGCGCCGTGGGGCGTGGCGAGTTCGCCCACCGGCTCGCCGGCTCCAGCGGCGAGTTCCGCCACGACGGTCGGGCGCCCACGGCCAGCGTCAACTTCATCACCGCGCACGACGGCTTCAACCTGCGCGACCTGCTGAGTTACAACGAGCGCCACAACCTGGCCAACGGCGAGCAGGGTCGCGACGGCCATGCCCACAACCTGAGCCACAACCAGGGCGTGGAAGGCGACACCGACGATGCGGCCGTGCTGGCCCGCCGCCGGCGCCTCGCGCGCACCCTGATGGCGGCGCTGATGTGCGCCCAGGGCACGCCCATGCTGCTGGCCGGCGACGAGCTGGGCCACAGCCAGGGCGGCAACAACAACGCCTACTGCCAGGACAACACGACCACCTGGATCGACTGGACCCGCGCCGACGCCGCGCTGGTGGACTTCACCGCCCGTCTCACGGCGCTGCGCCGCCGGGCCGCGCCGCTGCGGCGCGGGCGCTGGTGGTCGGCCGAGCCGGCCGCGGGCGAGCCCCGCCTGCGCTGGCTGTCGCCCGAGGGCCGCGCGATGGAGCCGGCCGACTGGGAGCGTGGCCACGCCCATGCCATGGCCGTGCGCTTCGAGGGCGAGGCCCGCGACGGCGACTGGCTGCTGCTGATCAACGCCGGGGAGGCTCCGGCACCCTTCGTGCTTCCTTCCGGCGACTGGCACCTGCACCTGGCCACAGACGACGAGACATCCACTACACCGCGGCGCCTGTCGGCCCACGAGACGCTGCCGTGCGGCACGCTCTGGCTGGCCGGGCCCGCCTGACGACTGCTGCCTTTGCCTTCCAAAAGACCGACACCGACCCCACAGGAGACTCACGGGATGGACCATTCCCTCGAAACCCATCAGCTGGTGCGCCGAAGCATCGCCCTGGTCCTGGCCGGCGGCCGGGGCTCACGGCTCAAGCAACTGACCGACCGCCGCGCCAAGCCGGCCGTCTTCTTCGGCGGCAAGTTCCGCATCATCGATTTCGCGCTGTCCAACTGCATCAACTCCGGCATCCGCCGCGTGGCGGTGGTCACGCAGTACAAGTCCCATTCGCTCATGCGCCACCTGCAAAGCGGCTGGAGCTTCCTGCGCGCCGAGTTCGGCGAGATGGTCGAGGTGCTGCCCGCCCAGCAGCGCGTGAGCGAGGACCACTGGTACCGCGGCACGGCCGATGCGGTCTACCAGAACGCGGACATCATCCGCTCGCGCTCGCACCGGCACGACTACGTGGTGGTGCTGGCCGGCGACCACATCTACAAGATGGACTACTCCCTCATGCTGCGCGACCACGTGGCCAATGGCGGTGGCTGCACCGTCGGGTGCATCGAGGTGCCGCGCCAGGAAGCCACGGCCTTCGGTGTGATGGCAGTGGACGAGGCGCGACGGGTCACGGCCTTCATCGAGAAGCCCGCCGACCCGCCGCCGATGCCGGGCAAGCCCGACGTGGCGCTGGCCAGCATGGGCATCTACGTCTTCGATGCCGAGTACCTCTACCGCCTGCTCGAAGAGGATGCCGAGAACCCCGAATCCGAGCACGACTTCGGCAAGAACATCATTCCGCGGGCCGTGGCCGAGGGCCGGGCGCTGGCGCATCCTTTCGGCATGTCCTGCGTCAGCCGCACCAAGGACGTGGTGCCCTACTGGCGCGACGTGGGCACCATCGACGCCTTCTGGTCCGCCAACCTCGATCTGGCGTCCATCACCCCCGAGCTGGACATCTACGACGAGGACTGGCCGATCTGGACCTACCAGCGCCAGCTGCCGCCGGCCAAGTTCGTGCCCGACCGGGACGGCAACCCGGGGCAGGCCGTCAACATCATCGTGTCCGGCGGATGCATCGTCTCGGGCTCGGGCGTGCGCGACTCGGTGCTGTTCTCCGGCGTGCGGGTGCATTCGTTCTGCAACATCCAGGAGGCGGTGATCCTGCCCGATGTGACCATCGGCCGCGGCTGCAAGCTGCGCAAGGTGGTGATCGACCGGGCCTGCGTGCTGCCCGACGGGCTGATCGTGGGCGAGGATCCGGTGGCCGACGCCGAGCGCTTCGAGCGCACCGCCGAGGGCGTGGTGCTGATCACGCGCGAGATGCTGCGCCGCCTGGGCCTGCAGCAGCCGGCCCCCAATCTGCCCAGCCCCGCAAAGGCTGGCACGGCCTGATGCGCATCCTGCAAGTCAGCGCGGAACTCTTCCCGCTGCTCAAGACCGGTGGCCTCGCGGACGTGACGGGCGCTCTGCCGCTGGCCCTGGCCGCCGCCGGTGCCGATGCCCGCGTGCTGCTGCCCGCCTTTCCGGCCATCGCCGCCGGCGTGGCCGATGCCCGGCCGGTGGCAACCTTCCACGCGCCCTGGGGCGAGCCGGCCCTGCTGCGCTTCGGCTACATCGACGGCGGTGCCGGCCGGCTGCTGCCCACCTACCTGATCGATTCGCCGGGCCTCTACGACCGGCCTGGCAACCCGTACGAAGGCCCTGGCAAGCAGCCCTATGGCGACAACCATCGCCGCTTCGCGATGCTGGGCTGGGCCGCATCGCTGCTGGCCCAAGGGTTGGACCCGCTGTGGCGCCCCGAGCTGCTGCATGCGCACGACTGGCACGCCGGCCTGGCGCCGGCCTACCTGGCCTTCGCCCGCCAGCGCGGCCAGGGTGCGGACGTGCGCAGTGTCTTCACCATCCACAACCTGGCCTACCAGGGCCAGTTCGGCGGCTGGGCCTTTGCCGAACTGGGCCTGCCGCCCGAGGCCTTCCAGGTCGAAGGGCTGGAATACCACGGCGATGTCTCGTTCATGAAGGCGGGGCTGTACTACGCCGACCGCATCACCACCGTCAGCCCGACCTACGCCCAGGAGATCCAGACGCCCGAGCAGGGCTTCGGCCTCGACGGCCTGCTGCGTGCGCGCAGCGGTGCGCTGCACGGCATCCTCAATGCGGTCGACGAGACGGTCTGGAGCCCCGCCACCGACACCCACCTGGCGCAGCGCTTTTCCATGCCCGAGGGCCGGCGCATGGCGGGCAAGACCCGGTGCAAGGCGGCGCTGCAGCACGAGCTGGGCCTGGCGGTGGACGAGCGTGCACCGCTGTTCATCGTCGTCAGCCGACTGACCGAGCAGAAGGGCCTGCACCTGGTGCTGGGCGGCATCGACGCCCTGCTCGAACAGGGCGGCCAGCTGGCCGTGCTGGGCAGCGGCGATGCCTGGATGGAGCAGGCCTTCCGCGACCATGCCGCCGCGCAGCCCAAGCGCATCGCCGCCCGCATCGGCTACGACGAACCGCTGGCCCACCGCCTGTTCGGCGGCGCCGATGTGGTGATGGTGCCCTCGCGCTTCGAGCCCTGCGGCCTGACGCAGATGTACGGCCTGCGCTACGGCGCGCTGCCGCTGGTGCACCGCGTGGGCGGCCTGGCAGACACGGTGGTGGACTGTGCGCTCGAGAACATGGCCGAGGGCACGGCCACGGGCTTCGTCTTCGAACGCTTCGAGGGCGACGCCTTCGCCCGCGCCCTGCGCCGCGCCTTCGCCCTGTATGCGCGACCCGCCGACTGGCGCCGCGTGCGCGCCACCGCAATGCGTCGCCCGGCCGACTGGGGCACCGCCGCTGAGCACTATCTGACGGTCTACCAGGAGGCCCTGGCCCATTAAATGCTGGGGAACCTTCGGCGCCAGGCCCCTTCCATTCCACGAGAACCTCCAAGAACGCCATGACTCCCGCCGACTTCGAATACGACCACCCCGATCGTGACGTTGCCGCCTTCAAGCGCTCCGTGGCGACCAAGCTCATGTACGCCGTCGGCAAGGACCCGGTGGCCGCCAGCCAGGACGACTGGCTTGCCGCCACCGCCCTGGCTGTGCGCGACCAGCTGGTCGAGCGCTGGATGGCCACCACCCGCGCCAGCTATGCGCAGGACGTCAAGCGCGTGTACTACCTGTCGATGGAATTCCTCATCGGCCGCACCTTCACCAACGCGCTGCTGGCGGTCGACCTGTTCGATACCGTCAAGGCCGCGCTGGCCGACTTCGACATCGACGTCAGCGCCCTGGCCGAGCGCGAACCCGATGCGGCCCTGGGCAACGGTGGCCTGGGCCGGCTGGCGGCCTGCTTCCTGGATTCGATGGCCACGCTGGGCGTGCCCGGCATGGGCTACGGCATCCGCTACGAATACGGCATGTTCCGCCAGCGCATCATCGACGGCCAGCAGGTGGAGACGCCCGACTACTGGCTCACGCGCGGCAACCCGTGGGAATTCCAGCGCCCCGAGGTCAAGTACCGGGTGCGCTTCGGCGGCCATGTGGAAGGCCGCCAGGCCTACGGCGCCGCCAAGTGGGTCGGCACCCACGACGTGCTGGCCATCGCCTACGACACCATCATCCCGGGCTACGGCACGCAGGCCACCAACACGCTGCGCCTGTGGTCCGCCCGCGCGACCGAAGAGATCGACCTCTCGGCCTTCAACCGCGGCAACTACTTCGAGGCGGTGGAGACCAAGAACCACTCCGAGAACGTGTCGCGCGTGCTCTACCCGGACGACTCCACGCTCTCGGGCAAGGAGCTGCGCCTGCACCAGGAATACTTCTTCTGCAGCGCCAGCGTGCAGGATCTGGTGCGCCGCTACCTGCGCACGCACACCGGCTTCGACCAACTGCACGAGAAGGTCAGCATCCACCTGAACGACACGCACCCGGTGCTGGCCGTGCCCGAGCTGATGCGCCTGCTGGTGGACGAGTACAACGTCGGCTGGGACGAAGCCTGGGCCCAGACGCAGAAGGTGTTCAGCTACACCAACCACACGCTGATGCACGAAGCGCTGGAGACCTGGCCGGTGGAGATGCTCGGCCGCGTGCTGCCGCGCCACCTGCAGATCATCTTCGACATCAACGCCCGTTTCCTGGGCGAGGTGGCCGCCGAGGTGGGCCAGGACACCGACCTGATGCGCCGCCTGTCGCTGGTGGACGAATCGGGCGAACGCCGCGTGCGCATGGCCTACCTGGCGGTGCTGGCCAGCCATTCGGTCAACGGCGTGTCGGCCCTGCATTCGGAGCTGATGAAGCAGTCGATCTTCGCGGACTTCGCGCGGCTCTTCCCCGATCGCTTCAACAACAAGACCAACGGCGTCACGCCGCGGCGCTGGCTGGCGCAGGCCAACCCGCCGCTGGCCGCGCTGCTGGACAAGCGCATCGGCCGCGGCTGGCGGCGAGACCTGTCGCAGCTGGAGGCGCTCAAGCCCATGGCCGAGCAGCCCACCTTCGTGCGCGCCTTCCGCCATGCCAAGCGCGAGAACAAGCTGCGCCTGGCCAACTGGATCGAGCAGCACATGGGCGTGGTGGTGGACACCGACGCCATGTTCGACGTGCAGGTCAAGCGCATCCACGAATACAAGCGCCAGCTGCTGAACGTGCTGCACGTCATCACGCGCTACCACCGCATCCTGGACGATCCGCATGGCCATCACGTGCCGCGCGTCGTGATCTTCGCGGGCAAGGCGGCCTCGGCCTACTTCACGGCCAAGCAGGTGATCCGGCTCATCAACGACGTGGCCGCGGTGGTCAACGCCGACGAGCGCGTGGGCAAGCTGCTGAAGGTGGTGTTCCTGCCCAACTACTCGGTGAGCCTGGCCGAGATCATCATGCCGGCGGCCGACCTGTCGGAGCAGATCTCCACCGCCGGCACCGAGGCCTCGGGCACCGGCAACATGAAGTTCGGCATCAACGGCGCACTGACCATCGGCACCCTGGACGGCGCCAACGTGGAGATGAAGGAGAACGTCGGCGACGACAACATCTTCATCTTCGGCAACACCACGCCGCAGGTGGCCGAGATCCGTGCCAAGGGCTACCGGCCACGCGAGTTCTACGAAGGCGATGCCGAGCTCAAGCGCACGCTGGACGCGATCCAGTCGGGCGCCTTCTCGCCCGGCGAGCCGGGCCGCTACCAGGGCCTGTTCGACACGCTGGTGAACTGGGGCGACCACTACCTGCTGCTGGCCGACTACGCGGCCTATGTGGCCAAGCAGGCCGAGGTGGACGCGCTCTACCGCGACGCCGACGCCTGGGCGCGCAAGGCCATCCTCAACGTGGCGGGCATGGGCGCGTTCTCGTCGGACCGCACCATCGCCGAGTACGCGCACGACATCTGGCGCACCAAGCCGGTGGTGCTGGGCAAGGCGGGCTGAGGACGGGCGCCGCGCCCGCGTTCAGCGGGGCGCAATGGCGGGCATCGGACTCGCCCCCGGCTCGGCCACGAAGCCGATGCGCTGGATGCCCGCCTCGCGCGCGGCGTCCATCAGCGTGACGATCTCGCCATAGGGGCGGCTGCGGTCGGCGCGCAGCTGCAGTTCGATGTCCGGCACGCCCGCGGCGGCCGTGCGCAGGCGCTGTGCCAGGGCCTGGGTGTCGGCCACGGGCTGGTCGTCGACGAACAGGCGGCCCTGCGCATCCAGTGCCACGCTGATGGTGCGCGGCTGCTCCACGGGCGCGGCGGCACCGGCGGCGGGCAGGTCGAGCCGGATCGAACTCGCCATCAGCGGCGCCGTCACGATGAAGATCACCAGCAGCACCAGCATCACGTCCACCAGCGGCGTGACGTTGATGTCGGCCATCGGCCGCGCGGGAGGGCCGGTGCGCGGGCTCAGGCGGTCGGTGCTGCGGCCGAAGGCCATGGTGCGGGGTCGTGCGGACTGATTGGAAAGGGGCGCGTCGGCTGCAGCAAGTGGCGGCAGGATGGCGCTCAGGCCGTCACGGGCATCGGCCGCGCGGGCGGTAGCGGCGCCGTCGCCGGCTCGGGCGCGAACACGGCCAGCAGGTCGTGCGCGAAGCCTTCGAGCTCGGCCTCCATGTGGCCGATGATGCGACCGAAGACGTTGTAGGCCGCCACGGCGGGCAGGGCCACGGCCAGGCCGAAGGCGGTCATGATCAGCGCCTCACCCACCGGGCCGGCCACCTTGTCGATGGTGAAGCCGCCCGCCTGGCCCGCGATGCTGACCAGCGCGCCATGGATGCCCCACACGGTGCCCAGCAGGCCGACGAAGGGAGCGGTGGCACCGATGGTGGCCAGCAGGATCTGCCCCGCCTGCAGCTGGCGCAGCACGGCCTGCAGCGCATCGCGCAATGCGCGGGTGAGCGGCGCCTGCGGCTGGCCCAGGGCCTGGAGCGTGTCGGGCAGGGTGCGTGCGGGCACCGACTGCACCGCCTGCGCCAGCGGCAGCACATGGCGGCGCGGGTCGAGTCCGGCCAAGCGAGCCACACCCTCGCCCACGTCCGGCGCCTGCCAGAAGAGCGCCACCGCGCGGGCCAGCCGGCCGGCCCCGCCGCGCAGCGTCCAGGCCTTCCACAGCAGCGTGACCCAGCTGGCCACCGACATCAGCAGCAGCAGCAGCGCGACGCCGCGGCCGACGGCGTCGGCCTGGTCCAGCAGCGAAAGAGCGCCCATCGTCTGCTCGCGCGGTCGCGGTGAGGGAATTGCGTGCTCAGCGCAGACCGAGCACGTCGAACATGTCGAAGAGGCCGTTCTTCTTGCCGGCCAGGAAGCGCACGGCGCGCAGGCTGCCCTGCGCATAGCCGGCTCGGCTGCTGGACTTGTGCGAGATCTCGATGCGCTCGCCGGTGCCGGCAAACAGCACCGTGTGGTCGCCCACGATGTCGCCGCCGCGGATGGTGGCGAAGCCAATGGTGGAGGGGTCGCGCTCGCCGGTCACGCCTTCGCGGCCGTAGACGGCGCATTCGTTCAGGTCGCGGCCCAGCGCGTCGGCGATCACCTCGCCCATCTTGAGCGCAGTGCCCGACGGCGCGTCCACCTTGTGGCGGTGGTGGGCCTCGATGACCTCGATGTCGTAGCCAGTGGACAGCGCCTTGGCCGCCATCTCCAGCAGCTTGAAGGTGACGTTGACGCCGACGCTCATGTTGGGCGCCATGACGATCGCAATGTCCTTGGCGATCTCGGCGATCTCGGCCTTCTGCGCGTCGCTGAAGCCGGTGGTGCCGATCACGGCCTGCACGCCCAGCTCGCGGCAGACGGCGAGGTGGGCCATGGTGCCCTCGGGCCGGGTGAAGTCGATCAGCACCTGCGCACCGGCGAGGCCGGCCCGCAGGTCGGCCGTCACGGCCACGCCCGAGGCGAAGCCCAGGAAGGCACCCGCATCGCCGCCCAGCGTGGGGCTGCCCTCGCGGTCGAGGGCACCGGCCAGTTGGCAGTCGTCCGCGCCGCGCACCGCCTCGATCAGCATGTGGCCCATGCGGCCGGAGGCACCCGCGACGGCGATGCGGTGCGCGGCGGAAGACGAAGAGGAGGCGGCGGGAGCGGCGGTCATGCGCGTTCGCTTTCGGTGCAAAGAGGCGTCAACGAGAAAGGCCGCCGGGCCGGCCGCGTTGCGACGGCGGCGACCGGCGGCCTGAGGAGAAGGCTCAGCGGGTTTCGAGCGGCGGGTAGCTCGGCGGCAGCGGCTGGGTGCTGCGCGGCAGGTCCTGCGTGGGCGACGCGGACACGGCCGGTTTGAATTTCTTGAGGTCGTCTTCCGAGGCCTGCAGCTCGGGCACCTTGCCGCTGCGCTTGCGGGTGTCGAGCGTGGCGACGAATTCCTCTTCGGAGGGCATGGTGTCGCCCTGGAAACGCGCCAGCGTGTCGCCGTTGAAGAACACCGTCAGGCGGCGCTGCTGGGGCTCGACGCCCTGGCGACGGATGGTGAAGACGTAGTCCCAGCGGTCGGCGTGAAAGACATCGGCGAGCAGCGGCGTGCCGAGGATCTCGCGCACCTGCTGGCGCGACATGCCGGTCTTGAGGGCGTCCACCTGCTCCTTGGAGACGAAGTTGCCCTGCACCACTTCGACCTTGTAGGGCGTGATCGCCGTGAGAGCGCCGCGCATGCGCTCGCTGGTGCTGCTGCAGCCGGCGATGCCGACGCCGACCAGCAGGACGGCCGCCAGACGAAAGCCGCTCGGGCGGAGAAGTTGTCCAGGCATGGGGAAAAAGCGTGGCGATATGATCCGACGATTGTAGCGGCCGGCCTCTGCCAGGGCGGCTCCGACCCACAGGCGGCGCGGGCATGCCAACCGCGGCGCCAACGCCGGAATCCACCATGGGCAACATCGAAGAACTCAAGAGCACCGGCCTCAAAGCCACCCTTCCCCGTCTGAAGATCCTGGAGATCTTCCAGACCGGCGGTCAGCGCCACATGACGGCCGAAGACGTGTTCCGCGTGCTGCTGAACGAGCGCTCGGACATCGGTCTGGCCACCGTGTACCGCGTGCTGACCCAGTTCGAGCAGGCCGGCATCCTGGAGCGCAGCCACTTCGAAAGCGGCAAGGCGGTCTACGAACTCAACGAGGGCACGCATCACGATCACCTGGTGTGTACCGTCTGCGGCAAGGTCGAGGAGTTCTATGACGCCGAGATCGAGCGCCGCCAGCAGATGATCGCCAAGGACAAGGGCTGGGAGCTGCAGGACCACGCCATGTCGCTCTATGGCGTGTGCAACGACTGCAGGAATCGGTAGGCCTCAGTCGGCGCCGCTTTCCATCGCCTTGTGGTGGCGCGCCACGAAATCGGCATAGGTGTCGATGCCCCGCAGTTGCAGGATGGAGTTGCGCACCGCGGCCTCGACCAGCACGGCGATGTTGCGGCCAGCGACCACCTGGATGACCACCTTGCGGATCGGCACGCCCAGCACATCTTGCGTGAGGGGCTCGGCCGGCATGCGTTCGTAGTCGCGCTCGAAGGAGTCGCGTCGCACCAAGTGCACGATGAGCTTCAGGCGCATCTTCCGGCGCACGGCCGTCTCGCCGAAGATGGCCTTGATGTCCAGCAGGCCGATGCCGCGCACCTCCAGCAGGTTCTGCAGCAGGTCGGGGCAGCGGCCTTCGATGGTGGCCTGATTGATGCGGAACAGGTCCACCGCGTCGTCCGCCACCAAGCCGTTGCCGCGCGAGATCAGTTCCAGGCCCAGCTCGCTTTTGCCCAGGCCCGACTCACCGGTGATCATCACGCCCATGCCCAGGATGTCCATGAACACGCCGTGCATCGAGGTGCGCTCGGCAAAGTGCTTGGACAGGTAGGCACGCAGCACGTCGATGACGAAGGCCGAGGATTCGCGCGTGGAGAACAGCGGCAGCTGTGCCCGCTCGCAGATGGACAGCAGTTCGTCCGGCGCGGCCTGGCCATCGGCCAGCACCAGCATGGGCGGCTCCAGCGTGACGATGCGGGCCACGCGCCGGGCGCAGTCCTCGGGCGTGCCGCGCGTGAGGTAGGCCACCTCACGCGCGCCCATGATCTGCACGCGGTAGGGATGGATGTAGTTCAGGTAGCCGACCAGGTCGGCGGCCGAACGGGCATTGCTGATGACCTCTGGGTCGAACTGCCGCTCCGAGGCGCCGAGTCCCGCCAGCCACTCCCAGCGCAGGGAGGCGCGGAAATCCTCGAACATCGCATCGGCACTGATGACGGTGGGCTTCATGCAGCCATTGTCCACACCGGCGAGCGCCCGTCAGTGCACCCGCGCGACGCCAGGAAGCAGCAGGAAGACCGGCGAAGCGCGGGGCCTGCGCCCTCAGACCACCTGGGCCGAGCGCCAGCCCGCGATCAGGGCATGCAGCTCGCCGGCGTCTGCGCTGCTCTTGATCTTCTCGCGCAGGGGCGCGTCGCTCAGCATCTCGGCGATCTCGGAGAGGATCTCCAGGTGCTTCTGCGTGGCCGTCTCGGGCACCAGCAGGAAGATGAGCAGCGCGACGGGCTGCTCGTCGGGCGCGTCGAAGCCGATGGGATGGGCCAGCTGGAAGACCGCCGCCATGGGCGATTTCAGGCCCTTGATGCGCCCGTGCGGGATGGCGACGCCGTGGCCCAGACCGGTGGAACCGAGTCGCTCACGGGCGAACAGGCTGTCGGTGATGAGCGCGCGACCGAGGCCGTGCAGGTTCTCGAACAGCAGGCCCGCTTCCTCGAAAGCACGCTTCTTGCTGGTGGCGTCGACGCTCACGAGCACTTGAGCGGACGGCAGGATGGATGCGAGTCGGTTCATGGTGGGGGGCGGATCGGGGCGCGATTATGCACCCGGGCTAACCCTTGTACCAGACATGGAAAAGCCGCCCGGAGGCGGCTTTTCAAGAGGATTTGCCCCGAGCCGAGGCCCGATGGTGTTGCAGGCGGTGTCGCCTGCGGGACTTCACATCAGGCGCTTGGGCGAGGGATGTCCATGGTCCTGGAGGCGGTCCTTGTGACGGACGACCTGGCGGTCGAGCTTGTCCATGAGTTCGTCCACCGCCGCATACAGGTCGGCATGGCTGGACTCGGCGAACATGTCGTTGCCCTTCACGTGGATGCTGCATTCGGCGCGTTGCCGGCGTTCCTTTTCCTTCTGCTTCTCCACGGTAAGGATCACCTTGACGTCCACCACGCGGTCGAAGTGCCGCGTGATGCGGTCGAGCTTGGTGGTGACGTAGCTGCGCAGCGAAGGCGTGACGTCGAGGTGATGGCCGCTGATCGTCAAATTCATGAAAAAACCTCCTGGAATTGACGGTTGGGGAAATGGCCGGTTCTTCGAGAGGAAGGCGCCGGCCGGCGGAACTCAATCGGGTGCGCGAGGCAATGCGGGATGTCGGCGGGGACGGTGTGCGGGGGTGGGAAGAAGGCGTGTCAGTGCGTTGAATTCACTATGCGCGTGGCTTCATCGAATTGCAATGGAGGAATGCTTGAGGCTCGTCAGGAGATGTTCGCGACGCTTCATCTTCGATAGCGCGCCGACCTGCTTTCAGGCGCCCGAGCGCCAAGCTGCACGCAGGCGTTGGCGCAGGTCCAAGACCTCTGGCGGGACAGGGGCATGGGGCACGACCGGCGGCGGTGGCGGCCACGTCACGCGGTCGAAATGGCGCAGATCCTCATCGGGGATGAAGCGGGTGCGGCCGGCATACAGATGCCGGTCGCCGAAGCGCGACTGCTGCGTGACATGGAAGCGCTGCGGCACCAGCAGGTGCAGGTGCTCGCGGGCGCGCGTCATGGCCACGTAGAGCAGGCGGCGCTCCTCCTCCAGCTCGTGCGCGCCCTGCGCCACGTCGGCGGGCATGCAGCCGTCGACCACGTTGAGCACATGCACCGAATTCCATTCCTGGCCCTTGGCGGAATGGATGGTCGAGAGGATGAGGTAGTCCTCGTCGAGCAGCGGCGGGCCGGGCCGGTCGCTGGTGGCGTCGGGCGGATCGAGGGTCAGCTCGGTCAGGAAGCGCTCGCGCGAGGCATAGCCGCGCGCCAGCTCGGCCAGTTGCTGCAGGTCGCCCAGGCGCAAGGGCGCAGCCTCATAGAGCCGCTCCAGGTGCGGCGCGTACCAGTCGATGGCAACGGCCAGTTCCTGCGGCCAGCCGTCGCCACCGGCCTTGAGCGCCTGCCAGGCGCGGGCGAAGTCCTGCCAGGCCTCGCGCACCATCGGCGGCGGCACGAAGGCGGCCAGCGCGGCGGCCGGGTCGGCGGCGGACTGCATGGCGTCCATCAGCCGGCCGGCGGTGGCGGGGCCGATGCCGGGAATGAGCTGCACCGTGCGAAAACCCGCCAGCCTGCTGCGCGGGTTGTGGACGAAGCGCATCAGCGCGAGCAGGTCCTTGACGTGCGCCGCCTCCAGGAATTTGAGGCCACCGAACTTCACGAAGGGGATGTTGCGGCGCACCAGTTCCAGCTCCAGCGCCGCGCTGTGGCTGGCCGTGCGGAACAGCACCGCCTGCCGCTTGAGCGCCAGGCCGCCTTCGCGGTGGGCCAGCACGCGATCGGCCACCCAGGTGGCCTGGTGGGCCTCGTCGGGCACCAGCACCAGCTGCGGCCGACCGGCGCTGGGGCGGTCGGTCCACAGGCGCTTGGCATGACGCTCCTGCGCATGGTCCATGACGGCATTGGCGGCGTCGAGGATGGGCGGCGTGCTGCGGTAGTTGCGCTCCAGCATGAGTACGCGCGCCGGCGGATCGAAGGCCGCCGGAAAGTCCAGAATGTTGCGCACCGTCGCGCCGCGAAAGCCGTAGATGGCCTGGGCGTCGTCGCCCACCGCCGTGACGCCTCGGCCGTCGGGCTTGAGGCGGCGCAGGATCTCGTCCTGCAGGCGGTTGGTGTCCTGGTATTCGTCGACCAGCACATGCTCGAAGCGGGCGCTCACCTCTGCGGCAAGGCCCGGCTCTTCCATCATCGTGGCCCAGGCGAGCAGCAGGTCGTCGAAGTCCAGCGCGTTCTGCTGGGCCTTGGCGTCGACGTAATCGGCGAACAGCGCGGGCAGCTGTTCCTGCCATTCGGCGCACCAGGGAAAGGACTGGCGCAGCACCTCCGCCAGCGGCAGCCGGGTGTTGACCACGCGCGAGTAGATGGCGAGGCAGGTGCCCTTGAGCGGAAAGCGCCGGGCCGTCTGCGACAGCCCGCGCGCATGGCGCACCCAGCCCATCAGGTCCTCGGCGTCGCCGCGATCATGGACGGTGAAGTCAGGGTCCAGCCCGAGCTGGGCGGCGTGGTCCCGCAGCAGCCGGGCGCCGACGCCGTGGAAGGTGCCGGCCCAGGGCAGCGCCGGCAGGCTGCCTTCTGCGAGGCCGAGCACGCGGGCGGCGACCAGACCGGCGCGGCGGGTCAGTTCCTGCGCGGCGCGGCGCGAGAAGGTCAGCAGCAGGATGCGCTGCGGGTCGGCGCCCGCCGCCAGCAGGTGGGCGACGCGGTGGGCCAGCGTGCTGGTCTTGCCGGCGCCCGCCCCCGCGATGACCAGCAGCGGCCCGCCCGGCACCGCGCGCTCGCCGACGCCGTGCAATACAGCCGCCCGCTGGTCGTCGTTGAGCCCGGCGAGGGCCGCTTCCAGGCGCCCGGCCACGGTGTCGGCCGCAACCGTCGACGCTTCGTTCACAAGGGTGGACATGAAGCCACAAATGTACTGGATGTCCATCCAGATCACCCCGGTGGATGCCCTGCTGCGGTGCATAATCGCGCCCGCTGCTTTACCGGAGTACCGACCTTGGACACCTCCCCGTCTCGGCAGCTTTCAGCTCCCTTCTGACCTTCGCGTCGCGCGTGCCGGCCGGTGCGCGGGTGGCGGGCTGAAAGCGCCAACCACCCCCTTCCTGTCGCCCATCGTCCCGCAACGCCTTCGCTTTCAGGGGAGCACGCCATGCTCAACATCTTCACGCTCGCCAACGGCCGCCTCGTCCAGGAGGAAATCGAGTCGCTGGAGGAGCTGTCCCGCTTCCAGCCCATCTGGGTCGACCTGGAGTCGCCCAGCCCGGACGAGAAGCGCTGGGTCAAGCAGTACTACGGCCTGTCGATTCCCGAGGACGTGACCGACGAGGACATCGAGGAATCGGCCCGCTTCTACGAGGAGGACAACGGCGACCTGCATGTGCGCAGCGACTTCTTGATCGCCGACGCCGACGAGCCGCGCAGCGTGCGCGTGGCCTTCATCCTCAACCAGCACAACGCCGAACTGAAGAGCCGCGGCGTGCTGTTCTCGATCCATGACGAGGACGTGCCGGTGTTCCGCCTGCTGCGCATGCGCGCGCGCCGGGCGCCGGGGCTGATCGAGGACGCGAAGGAAGTGCTGCTCAAGCTCTTCGACGCCGACGCCGAATACTCCGCCGACACGCTCGAAGGCATCTACGACGAGCTGGAAGCCGCCGGCAACCTGGTGCTCAAGGGCAACGTGAGCGACGAGATCGCCGGCGAGGTGCTGGGCCTGATCGCCCGCCAGGAAGACCTGAACGGCCGCATCCGCCGCAACGTGATGGACACCCGCCGCGCGGTGAGCTTCATGATGCGCAGCCGCATGCTCAATGCCGACCAGTTCGAGGAGGCGCGGCAGATCCTGCGCGACATCGAATCGCTGGACAGCCACACCGCCTTCCTGTTCGACAAGATCAACTTCCTGATGGACGCCACGGTCGGCTTCATCAACATCAACCAGAACAAGATCATCAAGATCTTCTCGGTGGCCAGCGTGGCGCTGCTGCCGCCGACGCTGATCGCCAGCATCTACGGCATGAACTTCAAGTTCATGCCGGAGCTGGAGTGGAGCCTGGGCTATCCGTACGTGCTGGCGCTGATGGTGGCGAGCGCCGTTGGCCCGATGCTCTATTTCCGCAAAAGAGGCTGGTTGAAGTAGGCCCGCTCAGGCGGCTTCTCGATAGAAGCGCGCGCCCTGCACGCCGCGCGGAGCGACGGGGCCGACGGCCGCGCCGATCGCGGCGATGTGGTCGGGGGTGGTGCCGCAGCAGCCGCCGACGATGTTGACCAGGCCTTCGGCCGCGAACTCGTGCACCAGGCGCGAGGTGACGTCGGGCGTCTCGTCGAAGCCCGTCTCGCTCATCGGGTTGGGCAGGCCGGCGTTCGGGTAGCAGCTGATGAAGGTGTCGGTCGCCACGCGGTTGAGCTCCTGCACATAGGGCCGCATCAGCGCGGCGCCCAGGGCGCAGTTCAGGCCGACGGCCAGCGGGCGCGCATGGCGCACGCTGTGCCAGAAGGCGGTGACCGTCTGGCCGCTCAGGATGCGGCCCGAGGCGTCGGTGACGGTGCCACTGATGATGATCGGCAGGCATTCGCCGCTGGCCTCGAAGTACTCGTCGATGGCGAAGAGCGCGGCCTTGGCGTTGAGGGTGTCGAAGATGGTCTCGACCAGCAGCACGTCCGAGCCCGCCTCCACCAGCGCGGCGGTCTGCTCGTAGTAGGCGGCGCGCAGCGTCTCGAAATCGATGTTGCGCGCGCCGGGGTCGTTCACGTCGGGGCTGATGCTGGCGGTGCGCGGCGTCGGGCCCAGGGCGCCGGCCACGAAACGCGGCTTGTCGGGCGTGCTGAACTTGTCGCAGGCCTCGCGCGCCAGGCGGGCGCTGGCCAGGTTCATCTCGCGCGCCAGCGCGGCCATGTCGTAGTCCTCCTGCGCGATGGTGGTGGCGCCGAAGGTGTTGGTCTCGATCAGGTCGGCCCCGGCCGCGAGGTAGCCCTCGTGGATGTCGCGGATCACGTCGGGGCGGGTGATGGACAGCAGCTCGTTGTTGCCCTTCACGTCCTTGTGGAAGTCCTGGAAGCGATCGCCCACGGCCCCGGGGCCGGTGTAGCCCTCGCCGCGGTACTGCGCCTCGCTGAGCTTGAAGCGCTGGATCATGGTGCCCATGGCCCCGTCGAGGATGGCAATGCGCTGGGCCAGGATGGCGGGCAGCTGCTGGGCGCGGGTGTAGGTGGGCAGATTCATGGGGGCGCGATTGTAAAAACCCGCGCCTGCCCTGGCCGCTAACATGGCCTGCCGCTGCCCTCCATGACCGAGTCCTTCGCCCCGCCCCCCCTGCAGCCCGGCCTCATGGTCCTGCACGGCAACCGGCCGGAGGACCTTCGGCAACTGCTCGTGGCCTGGCTGGCGCGGCATCCGCTGGCGCCGCTGGAGGACGAGGTGGTGCTGGTGCAGAGCAACGGCATCGCCCAATGGCTCAAGCTGGCGCTGGCGGCCGATCCGGCGCGCGGCGGCCTGGGCATCACGGCGGCCTTCGACGTGCAGCTGCCGGCGCAATTCCTCTGGCGGGCCTACCGCGCGGTGCTGGGCGCGGACACGGTGCCCGAGCGCTCGCCGCTGGACGAGGCACCGCTCGCCTGGCGGCTGATGCGCCTGCTGCCTGCGCTCACCGCCCGCGCGGCCCAGGCCGACCCGCGCTTCGCGCCGCTGGCGCGCTTCCTGGCCCACGATCCCGAATCCCGCAAGTGCCACCAGCTGGCGCTGCGGCTGGCCGATCTGTTCGACCAGTACCAGGTCTACCGCGCCGACTGGCTGCAGGACTGGGCCGCGGGCCGCGACCAGCTGCAGACGCTGCGCGGCGGCACCCGCCCCCTGCCCGAGGACCAGCAGTGGCAGGCCCGCCTGTGGCGCGCCCTGCTCGATGACCTGGGCGCGGGCGCACAGGCCGACGCCGCGCACGGCCTGGCCGGCAGCCGCGCCGGCGTGCACCAGCGCTTCATCGAATCACTGGCCTCGCATGACGGCCCGCCGCCTGCGGGCCTGCCGCGGCGGGTGATCGTCTTCGGCATCTCCGCCCTGCCCGCGCAGACGCTGCAGGCCCTGGCCGCCCTGGCGCGGCACGCGCAGGTGATGCTCTTCGTGCACAACCCCTGCCGCCACCACTGGACCGACATCGTGGCCGACCAGGACCTGCTGCGCGGCGCCTACCGCCGCCAGGCGCGCCGCCCCGGCATGCCCGCGGTGCTGGACGAGGCCGCGCGGCATCAGCATGCCCATCCGCTGCTGGCCGCCTGGGGCAAGCAGGGCCGCGACTACCTGCACCTGATCGACGGCTTCGACGAGCCCGACCGCTACCGCGGCGCCTGGGCCGGCATCGGCAGCGGCCGCATCGACCTCTTCAGCGACGACGCGCCGCCCGGCCACAGCCTGCTGCGCCAGCTGCAGGACGACATCCTGGAGTTGCGCCCGCTGGCCGAGACCCGCGCCCGCTGGCCCGCCGTCGACCCGGCGCGAGACACCTCCCTGCGCTTCCACACCGCCCATTCGCCCCAGCGCGAGGTGGAGGTGCTGCACGACCAGCTGCTGGCCCGCTTCGACGCCGATCCCACGCTGCAGCCGCGCGACGTGATCGTGATGCTGCCCGACGTGGATGCCTACGCCCCGCACATCGAGGCCGTCTTCGGCCGGCTGACGCGCAGCGACCCGCGGCACATTCCCTTCACCGTCGCCGACCAGGGCCAGCGTGGGCGCGAGCCGCTGCTGGTGGCCCTCGAAGCGCTGCTGGCCCTGCCCGACAGCCGCTTCGCCGCCAGCGACGTGCTGGACCTGCTCGAAGTGCAGGCCGTGCGCGAGCGCTTTGGCCTGTCCGAAGACGCCCTGCCCGTGCTCAAGCGCTGGATCGAAGGCGCCGGCGTGCGCTGGGGCCTGGATGCCGACCAGCGCGCGCAGCAGGGTCTGGGCGCTGCGGGCGAGGCCAACAGCTGGCGCTTCGGCCTCGCGCGCATGCTGCTGGGCTATGCCGCCGGCGACGGCGAGGCCTTCGACGGGATCGCGCCCTTCGACGAGGTGGGCGGGCTGGACGCCGCCGCCCTCGGCCCGCTCGCCGCGCTGCTGCGTGCCATGGAAGACACGCTGAAAGCGCTGGCCGAGGACGCCACCCCGACCGTCTGGGCCGAGCGCCTGCGCGCCCTGCTGCAGCGCTTCTTCGCGCCCGCCACGCCGCGCGAGCAGGTGCGCGTTCAGGAGCTGCTGCAGGGCCTGGACCGCTGGCTGGACGACTGCGCCGCCGCCGGCTTCGACCAGGACCTGCCGCTGTCCGTGGTGCGCGAGACCTGGCTCGGCCAGCTGGGCGGCGGCGGGCTGGCGCAGCGCTTCCTGTCGGGCGGCGTCAGCTTCTGCACGCTGATGCCGATGCGCGCCATTCCCTTCCGCGTGGTCTGCCTGCTGGGCATGAACGACGGCGACTTCCCGCGCCCGGTGATGCGCGCCGACTTCGACCTGATGCGCGACGACTGGCGCCCCGGCGACCGCTCGCGCCGCGACGACGACCGCTACCTGCTGCTGGAGGCGCTGCTGTCCGCGCGCGAGCAGCTCTACCTGAGCTGGGTGGGCCGCGACGTGCGCGACCACAGCGCCCGCGCGCCCAGCGTGCTGGTGGGCCAACTGCGCGACCACCTGGCCGCCGGATGGCGCCTGCAGGGCCGCGAGGACGACCGCGACGCGCTGCTGGCCGCGCTGACCACCGAGCATCCGCTGCAGCCCTTCAGCCCGCGCTACTTCGCGCCCCACGCGCCGCGCGCGCCGGCCGTGGACGGCCTCTACACCTATGGCCGCGAATGGCAGGCGGCTCATTCCGCGCAACCGCCCGACCGCGACGATCAGGCCCTCCCGCCTTGGCAGCCCGAGGAGCCCATCGCCCTGCGCCCGCTGGAGGACTTCCTGGCCCAGCCCATCGAGGCCTTCTTCGCCCAGCGCCTGCATGTGCGCTTCGGCCTCGGCGCCGACGGCGGCGAGGACGCGCTGGACGACGAGCTCTTCGCCCTGGGGGGCCTGGAGAACTGGGCGCTGGAGCAGCAGCTGCGCCAGGCCCTGCAGCCCTGGTGCGACGAACAGCCCAGCCCCGCCGCCGCCCGGGCGGCACTGGGCCAGACGCTCACGCAGCAGATCGACCGGCTCGCCAACGAAGGCCGGCTGCCGCTGCAGGCCTTCGGCACGCTGGCCGGCCAGGGCCTGCGGCAACGCGTGGCCCGCACCTTCGAGCACTACCTCAAGGTCTGCGAGGCCTGGCCCGAGCTGGAAGCGGAGCCGGTGCTGCTGCACTGGCGGCATGCGACCAGCGGCGTGGTGATCGAGGATGCCTTGCCGCCGCGGCGGCTGGCGGCTGGCGGTGATGCAGGTGCAGGTGGCGGCCCGGCCTCCGGTTCTGCCACCGCCGAGGCCGCCCGCCTCGTGCTGGCCCAGGGCCGGCTGCACAAGGGCAAGGAACTCTCCTGGCACCACGTCGTGCGCCACTGGCCGGCCCACCTGACGCTCAACTGGGCGGCCGGCCCCACGCGCACCGTGCTGGTCAGTGAATCGGGCACGCTGGTGCTGCCGGCCCTGACCCGGGCCGATGCCGACGAGGCGCTGGGTCAGCTCGTCGAGGCCTGGCTCGCCGGCCTGCGCCAGCCGCTGCCGCTGGCCTGCCGCACCGGCTTTGCCGCGCTGGCCGAAGGCGTCGCCGGCCCTGCCGCGCGCCTGGCCTACGACGGCGGCATGCAGCGTCAGGGCGAGGGCGAACGTCCCGCCCTGGCACGGGCCTATCCCGACTTCGCCGCCCTGGACAGCGCCCGCACCGACGACGGCCGCGGCCTGTTCGCCTGGGCCCAGGCGGTCTACGGCCCGCTGTGGCGCCAGGTGCCCACCGCCCGCCGCAGAGGCACGAACGAGGCCGAGCCGTGAGCGCCACCCTCCTCCCCGTCCAGCCGCTGGACCCGCTGCGCTTTCCGCTGCACGGCCTGCGCCTCATCGAGGCCAGCGCCGGCACCGGCAAGACCTACACCATCGCCCTGCTCTACTTGCGCCTGGTGCTGGGCCATGGCGGGCACGGCAGCGCCTTCGCCCGACCGCTCACGCCGCCCGAGATCCTGGTCGTGACCTTCACCGAGGCCGCCACGCAGGAACTGCGCGAGCGCATCCGCGCCCGGCTGGACGAGGCCGCCCGCGTCTTCGCCGGCGAGGCCGAGGCACCGGCCGGCGACGCGCTGGCCGCCCTGCTCGCGGACTACGCGCCCGAGGCCCGTCCCGGCTGCGCCCACCGCCTGCGCGTGGCCGCGCAGTGGATGGACGAATCGGCCATCGCCACCATCCACGGCTGGGCCTGGCGCATGCTGCGCGAGCACGCCATGGGCAGCGGCAGCCTGTTCGCCCAGACGCTGCAGACCGACCTGCAGGCGCTGCAGCAGCAGGTGCTGCACGACCACTGGCGGCGCCACTACTACCCGCTGGACGCCGCCGCATCGCGCGCGCTGCTGGGCTGCTTCGCCGACCCCGAGGCCCTGTGGCAGGCCGTGCGCCCGCTGCTCGTGCAAGGCGATGCGCAGCTTCGGCTGCAGGGCAGCGCCTTCGACGGCGAAGCCGATGCGCTGGACGCCCTGCGCCAGCTGGGCCGCAGCATGGCCGAGGCCGACGCCCTGCAGGAGCAGGCCCGCACCGCCTGGCGGGCTGACCGCGCCACGCTGGAGCGCCTGTGGCACGACGCCCGCCCGCACCTCAACGGCAACAGCTACCGCGGCAAGGACGACGACGCCACCTTCGACGGCTGGCTGCAGGCCCTGGCCGACTGGAGCGCCGGCGCCGACGCGCCCGACAACATCGCCCGCTTCGGCCGCGAAGGCGCCAAGCTCAAGAAGGGCCAGGCCCTGCCCGAGCATCCCGCGCTGGACGCCGTCAACGCCTGGCAGCAGGCGCAGGTCGCGGCCCAGCCCGCCGGCCTGCGCGCGCACCTGGCCGTGCATGCCGCCCGCGCCCTGCGCGAGGCCCTGGCGGCCGAGAAGCTGCGCCGTGCCGAGCTGGGCTTCGACGACCTGCTGCTGCAGCTGGACCGCGCCCTGGCCGGCCCGGGCGGCGCGGCGCTGGCGGCGCGCATCCGCACCCGCTTTCCGCTGGCGCTGATCGACGAGTTCCAGGACACGGACCCGGTGCAGTACCGCATCTTCCGGCGCATCTATGGCGAAGCGGGGGATGGCGGCCTGATCCTCATCGGCGACCCCAAGCAGGCCATCTACGCCTTCCGCGGCGCCGACATCCGCACCTACCTGCGCGCGCGGCGCGACACGGCCACGCAGGCCGATGCGGCCGGTGGCGCCATCTACGCGCTGGACACCAACTTTCGCTCCACCGCCGCCGTGGTGCAGGCCGTCAACCGCGTCTTCGAACAGGCCAGCCGGCATCCGCGCGGCGCCTTCCGCTTCGCGCGGGAAGACGGCGACCCGGTGCCCTTCGTGCCCGTGCGCGCCCGCGGCCGGAGCGAGGCGCTGTGGCTCGAAGGCGCGCCCGCCCCGGCCCTCACCCTCTGGTCGCAGGAACCCGAGCCCGACGCCGGCCGCGACAGCGTCGGCACCGCCGACTACCGCGCGCAGATGGCCGAGGTCTTCGCCAGCGCCGCCGTGCGCTGGCTGGCCGACACCGGCGAGGGCCGCAGCGGCTTCCGTCAGCCCGACGGCCGCTGGCAGCCGCTGCGGCCGGCCGACATCGCCGTGCTGGTGCGCAGCGGCACCGAGGCCGCCGCCATCCGCGGCGCGCTGGCCGCCCGCGGGCTGCGCAGCGTCTATCTGTCGGATCGCGAATCGGTCTTCGCCACGCCCGAGGCGCAGGACATGCTGCGCTGGCTGCGCGCCGCCGCCGAGCCCGGCGACGACCGGCTGCTGCGCACCGGCTTGGCCAGCCGCAGCCTGGGCCTGCCGCTGGCCGAACTGGCCCGGCTGGAAGAGGACGAACTCGCCTGGGAAGAAACCGCCCTGCGCTGGCAGTCCTTCAACGCCTGCTGGCTGCGGCACGGCGTGCTGCCGATGGTGCATGCGCTGCTGCATGCCTACGACCTGCCCGCGCGCTGGCTGGCGGCGCCAGCCGACGCATCGGGCCCCATGACCCTCGGCGGCGAACGCCGGCTCACCAACGTGCTGCACCTGGCCGAATGGCTGCAGCGCCGCGCCGTCGACCTGGACGGACCGCATGCGCTGATCCGCGCCCTCGCCCAACGCCTGGCCGAGCCCGGCGGCGAGGAAGAGATCCTGCGGCTGGAGAGCGACGCCGCCCTGCTCAAGGTCGTGACCATCCACAAGTCCAAGGGCCTGGAATACCCGCTGGTGCTGCTGCCCTTCATCGCCGCCTGGCGCGAGGAGAAGGCCTCGGCCACCAAATCCATCGGCTTCCACGACGCCGAGGCCGACGCCCGTGTGATCGAGCTGGACGGCAGGCACGAGGAGGCCGCCGCCCTGGCCGACGAGGAGCGGCTGGCCGAGGACATGCGGCTGCTCTACGTGGCCCTCACGCGCGCCCGGCATGCGCTGTGGCTGGGCGTGGCGCCCCTGTCGGCCGGCAGCGGCAAGAAGGTGGCGCTGGACCGCGGCGCGCTGGGGCAGGTGCTGGGCGCTGGCGCGGCCATCGACAGCCTGGCGGGCTACCGGGCGGCGCTGCAGGCGCTGGCGGGCGACGACGACGCGGCGCGCGCCGCGACGACGGCAGCCGGATCGTCCTCCGCGTCGGGGGCCGGTGGCGCATCAGGGGCAGTCCGGACAGCCACGCCATCCGACGCATACGCCGCGGCTGGCGCGTCTGTCGCATCCACCCCGCCCACCCTCGTCGTCGAACCTGCGCCCTCCCCCGACACCCGCGTCTGGCACCCGCCCGCGCCGCCGCCGCCCGGCACCGCCCGCACGCCGCTGCGCCACGGCCATGCGCCGTGGTGGATCGCCAGCTACTCCGCCCTCGTGCAGCAACTGGGCGGCAGCGGCGGCGCGCTGACGCAGGACGCCCCGGCGCCCGCCGCGGAGCCCGAGGACGCCCGCCAGGACCAGGCGCTGGAAGAAGCCATCGCCCCCGCCGACGTCGCACCGGACGAGCGCCCCGCCACCGCCCCGCGGGGCGGTAGCTGGCACGCCTTCCCGCAGGGCGCCGAAGCCGGTAGCTTCCTGCACGGCCTGCTCGACTGGTGCGCGCAGCAGGGCTTCGCCCGCGTGCTCGACACCCCCGAGGCCCTGCGCGATCTGGTCGCCCGCCGCTGCACCGTGCGCGGCTGGGAGGCCTGGATCGAGCCGCTGTGCGACTGGCTGCCGCGCTGGCTGCGCACGCCCTGGCCGCTGCCCGATGCCGCCCCCGCCACGCTGGCCGGCCTGGTGCAACCGAAGTCCGAGATGGAGTTCTGGATGCCGGTGCACCGCGCCGACGCACGCAGCATCGACGAAGCCGTCAAGGACCACATCCTGCCCGGCCAGCCCCGCCCGCCGCTGCCGCCCACGCAACTGGCCGGCATGCTCAAGGGCTTCATGGACCTGGTCTTCGAGCACGACGGCCGCTGGTGGGTGGCCGACTACAAGTCCAACTGGCTGGGCCCGGACGACGCGGCCTACGGCGATGCGGCGATCCAGGCCTCGCTGCTGGCCCACCGCTACGACGTGCAGGCCGCGCTCTACGCCCTGGCCCTGCACCGCCTGCTGCGCAGCCGCCTGCCCGGCTACGACCCCGACACGCACCTGGGCGGCGCCCTCACCGTCTACCTGCGCGGAGCCGATGCGCCCGGCCACGGCCTCTGGGCCGTGCGGCCGCCGCGCGAACTGGTCGAGCAGCTCGACGCCCTGCTGCGCGGCCCCGAGGAAGGCGACGCCGAATGACCCGCCGCACCGACGGCGCGCAGACCGCGCCCCTGCCCCCCACCGCCGACCTCTTCGACGCCGCGCCCGCCGAAGCCGCCGCCGACCAGCGGCGCGACGCCATGCTGGCCGACCTGGACCGCTGGGTGCAGCAGGGCTGGCTGCGCGAGCTGGACCGCAGCTTCGCCCTCTTCTGCCGCGATCACGATCCCGAAGCCGGCGCCGAGCTGCTGCTGGCCGCCGCCCTGGCCAGCCACCAACTGGGCCGCGGCCATGTCTGCCTGGACCTGCAGGCCACGCTGGCCGATGGGCGCCACAGCCTCTCGCTGCCGCCCGACACCGCCAGCGCCGCCGCGGTGGGCGACGGCCCGCAGCGCTGGCTGCAGCCGCTGCGCCTGGCCGCCTGGCGTGAGTCGTTGGCCACCAGCCGCCTGTGCGGCCGCGGCGACCCGGCCGAAGGCGCCACGCCGCTGGTGCTGCAGGGCCCGCGCCTCTACCTGCGGCGCTACTGGCAGTACGAGCAGCAGGTGCGCGCCCGCATCGAGGCCCGCCTGACGCCCGCGCCGGTGGCGCCGGCCGACCACATCCGCCCGGTGCTCGACCGGCTCTTCGGCAGCGGCGACGGCACGCCCGACTGGCAGAAGATGGCCTGCGCCCTCGCCCTGCGCCAGCGCTTCGCCGTCGTCACCGGTGGCCCCGGCACGGGCAAGACGACCACCGTGGTGCGGCTGCTGGCGCTGCTGCAGTCGATGGTGATGCAGGGCAGCGGCGCGCCCGGCCGGCCGCTGCGCATCCAACTGGCCGCACCCACCGGCAAGGCCGCCGCGCGGCTCACCGAGTCCATCCGCGGCGCCCTGGACGCGCTGCCCTGGCACCAACTGCCCGGCGGCGCCGACCTGCGCAGCCACGTGCCGGCCGAGGCCCGCACCCTTCACCGCCTGTTGGGCAGCCGCCCCGACACCCGCCACCTGCGACACCACGCGGGCCATCCGCTGCCGCTGGACGTGCTGGTGGTCGACGAGGCCTCCATGGTCGACCTGGAGATGATGGACGCCCTGCTCGACGCCCTGCCCCCGCAGGCCCGGCTGGTGCTGCTGGGCGACAAGGACCAGCTCGCCTCCGTCGAGGCCGGCGCCGTGCTCGGCGAGCTGTGCAGCCGCGCCGAGGCCGGCCACTATGCCCCCGCCACCACCGATTGGCTGCAGGCCGCCGCCGGGCAGACACCGCCCGCCGATCTGCAGGACCCGCGCGGCCAGCCGCTGGACCAGGCCATCGCCATGCTGCGCGTGAGCCGGCGCTTCGATGCCGGCAGCGGCATCGGCCGGCTGGCGACCGCCGTCAATGCGGGCCGGGCGGCCGAGGCGCTGGCGCTGTTCGACGACGGCCCCGCCGACCTGCGCCGCTGCCGCCTCGGCGCTGCGCCGGGCCATCTGGCGCAGGACGCCGCCCTGCGCGACCTGCTGCTGGCCGACGACCGCATCGACCACACCTCAGCGGCGGGCGTGCAGTCCGACGGCCGCCAGCCTGTCGGTCCGGCCCACTGGCTGCGCCGGATCCACGAGGAGCGCCCCGACTCCGACGCGCCCCGCGCCGAGTGGGACGCCTGGGCGGCGCAGCTGCTGCAGGCCAGCGGTCGCTTCCAGCTGCTGTGCGCGCTGCGCGAAGGCCCCTGGGGCGTGGCGGGCCTCAATGCCGCCATCGCCGACCTGCTGCACGCCGAAGGCTGGATCGCCGCCACCCAGGGCTGGTACGCCGGCCGGCCGGTGCTGGTCACCCGCAACGACCCGGCGCTGGGCCTGATGAACGGCGACGTGGGCCTGACGCTGCAGCTGCCGGCCCGCTTCGACGATGCGAGCGGCCGGCCGGTGCCCGAGGCCGGCACCGCGCTGCGCGTGGCCTTCGCCGCCGCCGACGGCTCCGGCGGCGTGCGCTGGACCCTGCCCGCGCGCCTGCAGGCCGTGGAAACCGTCTTCGCCATGACGGTGCACAAGTCGCAGGGCTCGGAGTTCGAGCACACCGCCCTGCTGCTGCCGCCCACCGCCAGCCCGGTGCTCACGCGCGAGCTGGTCTACACCGGCATCACCCGTGCCCGGCGCTGGTTCACGCTGGTGGCGCCGGCCGGGCGTGGGCAGCGGGTGCTGGAGGCCGCGATCGGCCGACGCGTGCTGCGGGCCAGCGGCCTGATGGCGCGCGACTAGCGCCCCCACGCGCTCCCCTATACATGGGAGCCCGACGCGCCTCGTCGCCGCCACACTCCCCAGGCGCCGGCCATCCGCTCCGGCGGGAGGACTCCGATGACCATCACGCTCGCGTTCACGTCCTGCGCCGAAGCCTCGCAGCGGCCCGAGCAGCCCATCTGGGACCGCATCGCTGCCGCGCATCCCGATCATCTGGTGCTGCTCGGCGACACGGTCTACTATGACAACTGGGATGGCGCGAACATGGGCTGGCTGCAGGACATGTCTGCCCATGACTTCGCCGTCCATGCCCATGCACGCTGGCAGAGGCAGCTCGACGTCCCGGGTTTCAGGGCGCTCGTCGGCCAGGTCAGGACGCATGCCATCTGGGACGACCATGACTTCCTGTGGAACAACGCCTGCGGCGCCCAGGCCCAGGCTGCGAAGGTCTATGCAGGACACCTCGGTTTCAGCCGGTGCCTGTTCCAGGCCTTCCGCGCCGAGCTCGCCAGACCCGGCGGTCCGGGGAACATGCCGCCGCTCAACACCTTCGACCAGACGAAGCCGCCCGAGATCGGTCTGGGCGATGCGGTCGACCTCGGAGAAGGCGTGCAGCTTCACCTCACCGATGGCCGCGGCTTCAAGACCACGGGCGGGCACAAGGCCCTGCTCGGCGCCACCCAGCTGAACCTGCTGCGCGAGCGCATGACGCGCGGCGGCGCCCTGCACCTGATCGCGAGCGGGGTGGTCTTCGAGTCCGATGCGCTGTGGAAGCAGTCCCACGACAAGGGCGAAACATGGGCCGACTGTCCGTCGGAACACGACGCCCTGCTCGACACCGCCGCGCGGTGCAAGGCATTGATGCTCAGCGGCGACATCCACCGCAACCGGCTGGCGCGCTACGGCGCCACGGGAAAGTGGCTGTACGAGGCCACCGCGTCCGGGGCCGCCCTGGTGGACTTCATGATGCCGGAGGCCCAGGGCACGCGCGATCATTGGGGGTTGCTGCGCATCGGTGCCGACCGCATCGAGATCGAGCTGCGCCACTCGCAAGGCATCACGCACAGAGCCATGATCGACCGAACCACCTGGGATTGGAAAGTTGGCCCCTCCCTCTGAAACCTTCCCCGCCCGCGTCGCCCTGGTCGAGGACGACGCCGGCATGCGCCAGCGCATCGCCCAGGCGGTGCAGGGCGATGCCGACCTGTCGCTGGCCTTCGAGGCCGCCACGGCCCAGCAGATCCTGGACTGGCTGCCGGGCCATGCCGTCGACGTGCTGCTGGTGGACCTGGGCCTGCCCGACCGCTCGGGCCTGGAGGTGATCCGTGCCGCCCGCCAGCTGCAGCCCGACTGCGCGGTGATGGTCATCACCATCTTCGGCGACGAGGCCAACATGGTGAAGGCCTTCGAGGCCGGCGCCAGCGGTTACCTGCTCAAGGACGGGACCGAGCGCGACCTGGGCCTGCACATCCGCTCGCTGCGCGCAGGCGGCTCGCCCATGTCGCCCATCATTGCGCGGCAGCTGCTGCGGCGCTGGCAGCAGTCGGGCGTCGGCGCAGCGGCGCCCGCCGAACCCATCGCCCCCACGCCCGCCGCCGGCACGCCGCACGCGGCCGAGCGTCTGTCTCCGCGCGAATTCGAGGTGCTCGACCTCGTCTCCCGCGGCTTCACCTATGCCGAGACGGCCACGCGCATCGGCGTGTCGGTGAGCACGGTGCAGACCCATGTGCGCAACATCTACAGCAAGCTGGACGTGCACAACAAGTCCGAGGCCGTCTACGAAGCACGCAACCTTGGCCTGCTGCGCTGACCCCTCCTGCGGCACCGGCGCCGGTGCCGCGCACAGGCGGAGCATGCGGCTTGCCTCGCCGACGCCTGCGCCGGGGCGCCGACCCTGGCGGCGTCGGCTGACGATGGGGCTGTGCGGACTCGCCCTGCCAATCCTCCTTGCGGGCCTGGCCGCCGCGCAGCCTGCGGCCCCGGTTCAGACGCTGCGCACGGCCGAGGCCGTGGTGCGCGTGGCGGGCGAGCCGCCGCTGGCGGCCGCCCGCGTCGCCCTGCCCTTCCGCTGGGCCGACCAGGCGCCGCGTCAGGCCGGCGGCGCGACCCTCACGCTCGAACTGCCCCCGCTGCCCGCGGGCGGCGATGACCGTCTGCACGGCCTGCTCTTCGAGGCCCTGGGCAACCAGGCGGCCGTCTATGTGGGCGATCGGCTGGTGGCCCGCTGGGGCCAGCTGGGCGATCCGACCTTCGACGCCGGCCGCGGACCGCGGCTCGTGCGGCTGCCCGCCGATCTCGTCGAAGGCGCAGCCGCGCCCCTGCCGCTTCGCATCGAGCTGAGCTTCCAGCCCCAGCGCGGCGGCGGCGTCTCGGTCGTGCGCTGGGCGCCGCTGGCGCAGCTGGAGGCGCTGGAGGCACGGGAACGGCTGTGGCGCAACACGCTGTCGCTGGTCTATGCCGCGGGCCTGCTGCTGATGGGCGGACTGGCTGCCGGCCTGTGGTGGTACCAGCGCGATCCGCTCTACGGCTGCTTCAGCCTGGCCGCCTTGGCCGGCACCCTGCGCAACCTGGACCAGAGCGGGCTGCAGATGCCGCTGCCCTGGCCCTGGTGGGGCGCGGTGGTGGCCATGAGCTACGCGGTCCACATCGCCCTGCTCGCCCGCTTCGTGACGCTGGCGCTGCACCAGCCCTCGCGCGCGGTGTTGCGCCTGCTGAGCGGCATCCTCTGGACCGCGGTGGGCCTGGCGGGCCTGGCCTTCGCACTGCGGCTGCCGGCGCTGTGGACGGGTGCCCTGGCGCTGCTGTGCGGCGGTGGCATCGCCGCCGTCCCGGGCGTGCTGGGCGACGCGGTGAAAGGCCGTCATCCCACGGCCCATGCGCTGCTCGTGGCGGGCCTGCTGGCCATCGCCGCCGGGCTGCACGACCTGCTGCGGGTGCGCATCGGCCTGGGCGGCGCCAGCTGGGTACCGCTCACGCCCCATGCCATGTTCGGCTTCGTGCTGATCCTGGCCGGCATGGTGGTCGCGCGCTACAGCCGCTCGGTGCATGAATACCGCGACCTGGCCCGCTCGCTCGATGCGCGCGTGGCCGAGCGCGAGCGTCAGCTCACCGCGGCCATGGACGCCCTGCAGACCCAGCGCGAGCAGCAGGCCGTGCTGCTGGAACGCCAGCGCCTGATGCGCGAGATCCACGACGGCGTGGGCTCGCAGCTCGTGGGCCTGCTCAATCTGGTGGGGCGTCCCGGCGCCGACCCGGCGGTCATGGAGGCACAGGTCAAGCTCGCGCTGGACGAGCTGCGCGTCGCGGTCGATTCGCTGCAGCCGCTGGAAGGCGACCTCACGGTGGTGCTCGCCACGCTGCGCTACCGGCTGCAGCCGCGCCTGGAGGCCGCCGGCCTGACGCTGGAATGGGAGGTGGACAGCCTGCCGCCGCGTGCCGACGTCACGCCCCAGACGGCGATGCAGATCCAGCGCATCCTGCTGGAAGGCTTCACCAACGTGCTGCGCCATGCGCAGGCGCGTCGCATCCGCCTCGAAGCGCACTGGCATGCCGGACCACCCGAGCGCATGGAGATCGTGCTGGCCGACGACGGCCGCGGCTTCGCGGCGGACGGGCAGCCCGCAGGCGGCCAGGGCCTGCCGAGCATGCGCAGCCGCGCCGCCGCCATCGGCGCCACGCTCACCGTGGCCTCGGCGCCGGGAGAGGGCGCCGCGCTGCGACTGGATTGGCCGGTGCGGCGCTGAGGTTGAGGTCGGGCAACGCTCCTTCCATCCGGCGGGAGCCCGAGCAGCCCGACAGGCGTGCGGCGATCCCCTGAACATGCGCATATGGCACGATGCGCGACTGCTCCGGCCACGCCGTGCCGGGGCGTTCAGGACGCGCCATGCAGATCGAATCCATCGCCATCAAGAACTACCGGCTGTTCCGGGACGCCAAGCTGACCCACATTCCCCGTCTTTGCGTGCTGGTGGGCGCCAACGGAACAGGCAAATCCACACTGTTCGATGTGCTCTCCTTCCTCAAGGACGCGCTGTCGATGAACGTCGGCAAGGCCATCGCCAAGCGCGGCGGCTACCGCGAAGTCGCGAGCCGCGGCTTTGCGCACGAGGCCATCGAGATCACCCTGCAGTTCCGCATGGAGATCACCGGCAAGGAGCGCCTGGTGACCTACCTGCTGCGCATGGCGCCCGGCGCGGAGGGCCGGCCCTTCGTGGAGCGCGAGGTCCTGCGCTACAAGCGGGGCGCCTACGGCGCACCGTTCCGCTTCCTGGATTTTTCTTCCGGTCGCGGTTACGCCATCACCAACGAAGAGGATTTCTCCAAGGCGGACGAGGACCTCACCCGGGAGGAACAGGAACTGGATTCCCCGGACATCCTCGCCATCAAGGGCCTGGGCCAGTTCGAGCGCTTCAAGGCCGCCAGCGCCTTCCGGCTGATGATCGAGAACTGGCACATCTCGGATTTCCACGTGTCCGAAGCGCGGCCGAGCCAGGAAGAGGGCTTCGCCGAGCATCTTTCGACCCGGGGCGACAACCTGCCTCTGGTGGCCAACTACCTCTACGAGCACCACCCCGATCGCTTCGCCCATGTGCTGGAGGCGATGCGCCGCAGAGTGCCGGGCATCTCGGTGGTGGAGCCGCGGCAGACCGAAGACGGACGGCTCGTCCTGCGCTTTCAGGACGGCAGCTTCAAGGACCCGTTCATCGCGCGGCACGTGTCTGACGGCACGATCAAGATGTTCGCGTACCTGGTGCTTCTGAACGACCCCAAGCCCTATCCGATGCTGGCCGTGGAAGAGCCCGAAAACCAGCTCTATCCCGAGCTGCTGCCCGAGCTTGCGGAGGAATTCCGTAGCTATGCGGAGCGGGGCGGCCAGGTCTTCATCTCCACCCATTCGCCGGATTTCCTCAATGCCTTGTCGCTGGACGAGATCTACTGCCTGCGCAAGCAGGACGGCTTCACCCGCGTGTCGCGGGCCGGCGACTCGGAGAACCTGCGCGCGCTGTTCGAGGCCGGGGACTTGCCCGGCTACCTGTGGAAGCAGGGACTTTTCGAAGGCCTCAACCGGGACGTGCGCTGATGGCGGGCCGGCTGGTGTTCCTGCTGGAGGAGCCCTCGATGCGGGTATTGCTGGAAGGCTGGCTGCCTCGGCTGTTCCCCGGCTGGGTGAGTGATGAGCATTTCCTGTGTGTGCCGCACGAGGGGAAGTCGGATCTGGACCGCAGCATTGCGCGCAAGCTCGCGGCGTGGCGCCACCCCGGGGACCGCTTCGTCATCGTCCGAGACAACGACAACGCGGACTGCATCGACCTGAAGGCACGGCTGCGCCGACTGTGCGAGGACGCGGGACGTCCAGACAGCCTCGTCCGGCTGGTCTGCCAGGAACTGGAGAGCTGGTATCTCGGCGACCTCGCCGCGCTGGCGGTGGCCTTCGATACGCCGCGGATCGATTCGCCCGCCAACCGCAAGCGCTTCAATGCGCCGGACAGCTGGCAGAAGCCTTCGGTCGAGGTCAAGCGCCTGATCCCGGCTTTCCAGAAGATCGGTGGCGCCCGCGCGATGGCCGCCCATCTGGAGGTGCAGCGCAATCGCTCGCCCAGCCTGCGCGCCTTCGTGGCAGGCGTCCGGCGCCTGAATGCCGAAGCCGCCGGCTGACCCGGCCGGCCCATCGGACGTCAGCCGAACACCTTCCCCGGATTCATCAACCCCAGCGGATCCAGCGCGGCCTTGATGGCGCGCATGGCGGCCAGCTCGTCGGGCGTGCGGCTGGCGCCCAGGTAGGGCTTCTTGTGCAGACCGATGCCGTGCTCGGCCGAGACGCTGCCGGCGAAGCGGCCGACCATGCCGTAGACCAGCTGCTCGGCGGCCTCGGCATCGCGGCCGATGCTGACGCCATCGATGGACACGTGCAGGTTGCTGTCGCCGATGTGGCCGAAGAACACGCTGAGGTGGCCGGACCAGCGGGCTTCCAGCGCGGCGCGGCACTCCTGCACGAATCGGCCGATCTGCGCCATGGGCAGGCTGACGTCGAAGTTGACGGGCGGATGCATGTTGGCCGGCAGCTCGGCGGTGGCTTCGCGGATCTTCCACAGCGCGCCGGCCTGGGCCTGCGACTGGGCCAGCACCGCATCGAGCACCAGGCCGGCTTCCATGGCCTCGGCCAGCGCCTCTTCCACTTCGGCCTGCAGCGCGGCCTCGCTGCTGCCGTCCATGTCGACCAGGGCCAAGAGCGGGTGCGCAGTGTCGAAGGGCTCGCGCAGGTGCTGCCAGGCCATGGAGGCGGCCACGAAGTCGCGCCACATCAGCTCGAAGGCGGCGACGCCGCCGGCGAAGCGGGACTGCAGCCGGCCGAGCAGGGCGAGGGCGGCGTCGTAGTCGGGCAGGGCGGCCAGCAGCGTGGCGCGGGCGCGGGGCGCCGGGTGCAGGCGTAAGAGGGCGCGGGTGACCACGCCCAGCGTGCCCTCGGCGCCGACGAAGAACTGCTTGAGGTCGTAGCCGGTGTTGTTCTTCTGCATGGGCCGCAGCATGGGCAGCACACGTCCGTCGGGCAGTACGGCCTCCAGGCCCAGCAGCTGCTCGCGCATCATGCCGAACTGCAGCACGCCGTTGCCGCCGGCATTGGTGGCCAGGGCGCCGCCCACCTGGGCAGAGCCGCGGGCGCCGAAGTCCACGCCGAAGCGCAGGCCGGCGCCGGCCGCGGCCTCCTGCACGGCCTGGATCGTGACGCCGGCCTGGGCGGTGAGGGTGCGGGTGGCGGCATCGACCGACTCGATGGCGTTCATGCGCTCCAGCGACAGCGCGACCGCGCCTTCGATGGGCATGGCCGCGCCGGCCAGGCCGGAAAGGCCGCCCTGGGGCACCACCGGCACGCGGTACTCGGTGCACAGCCGCAGCGCGGCCGACACGGCCTCGGTGCTGCGCGGTCGCAGCAGGGCCAGCGGGCGCACCGGCGGCAGGCCGCTCCAGTCGGCCAGATGGCGCTCGGGCACGGCCTCGGCGGGCGTGACGGCGTCGGCACCGAGAGCCTCGGCCAGGGCGGCCAGGAAGGCCGGCTGCGCAGCGGTACCCGCGCTCACGGCTGCTGCCCGTCGGCGAAGGCCAGCACGGCCTCCAGCATGCGGCGCACGGTGGGCTGCACGCGTGCGGCCACGTCGGGAAGGTAGTCGAAGGGAAGCTGTTCCTGCATGTAGCTGCTCTGGGTCATTTCGAGCTGCACCGCATGCACGCCCCGTGCCGGCTGGCCGTGGTGGCGGGTGATGTAGCCACCTGTGAAACGGCCGTTGAGCACGCTGGTGTGCGCCGTGTCGGCGCGGGCGATGGCCAGCAACTGTTCGGCCAGTTGCGGGTCGCAGGCGGCGCCCTTGGCCGTGCCCAGGTTGAGGTCGGTCAGGGTGCCCTCGAAGAAGCGCGGCAGCACGGAACGGATGGAATGCGCGTCCCACAGCATGGCGATGCCGTGGGCGGCGCGGATGCGTTCGAGTTCCTGGGCCAGCCTGGCGTGGTAGGGCACCCAGATCGCCTCGCGGCGGGCGGCGATCTCGGCCTCGGTGGGCAGGTCGGCCGGGTCGGCGTACAGCGGCGTGTCGTCGAAGGTGTCGACGGGGCACAGGCCCGTGACGCTCTGGCCCGGATACAGGCTGGCGCCGTCCGGCGGGCGGTTGAGGTCGATGACGTAGCGCGAGTGCGTGGCCACCAGCACCGAGGCGCCCAGTGCGTCGGCGAAGTCGTAGAGCCGTTCCAGGTGCCAGTCGGTGTCGGGCACCTGACGGGCCTCGTCGGTCAGGCGCGCGGCGAGGGCGGGCGGCACGTGGGTGCCGACGTGCGGCATGGAGATCAGCAGCGGCCGTGTGCCCTGGCGGAAGCGGAAGGGGGGTTCGGTGGTGGTGAAGGCGGTCATGGCAGAAGCGAGTGTGAAGGCGGCCGCGCGCCCGCGCTGGCGCGGGGGCACGGCACCGAAAAGGAAAGGGGTTCGGGCGCGCTCATGGGCCGAGCTCCGGTGCGGCAGAGCCGGCGCTCAGGCCCCGCCGGCCAGCAGTTCTCGCCGGGCCTGGACGAAGGCCCGCTGGGCCTCGGCGCGCAGGGGGTGGCGGCCGGCATCGACCGTCTTGCGGCCGGCCACGTACGCCTGCGCAAGCGGACGCTGGCGGCCGGCGGCGAAGACATGGGCCGACAGCATCTGCGGTGCCTCCAGCCCGGCCAGGACCGGATGGGCCGCGTCGAGCACGAGCATGTCCGCCTGCTGGCCCACGGCCAGTCCACCGAGCGCGCGGCCCGACGCCTGCGCGCCGCCGCCCACGGCCGACAGCCATAGGGCGGTGGCCACCTCGGGCTGCGCCGCGGTGGCGGCCACGTTGCGCTGGCGGCGGCTCAGGCGCTGGCCGTACTCCAGCATCAGCAGCTCCTCGGCCGCATCGACGCAGGCGTGGCTGTCGGAGCCGACGCCCCAGGCGCCGCCGTCAACGGTCCACCGCGGCAGGTCGAACAGGCCATCGCCCAGGTTGGCCTCGGTGGTGGGGCACAGGCCCGCCACGGCACCGGTGGCGGCGGCGCGGCGGTATTCGTCGGCGTCCATGTGGGTGGCATGCACCAGGCACCAGCGGGCATCGACCGGCGCATGGTCCAGCAGCCAGGCGACGGGGCGCTGGCCGCTCCAAGCCAGGCAGTCGTCCACCTCCTTGGTCTGCTCGGCGATGTGGATGTGGATCGGCGCCGTCGCGTCCTGCGCGGCCAGGCCGGCCAGCGCGTCGCGCAGCGCCTCGGGCGGCACGGCGCGCAGCGAATGCGGCGCCAGGCCCAGGCGCGCGCCCTGGGCCTCGCACGCCGGACGCAGGGTTTCGAGCAGGCGCAGCATCGACGCGGTGCTGCGGATGAAGCGGCGCTGGCCTTCGGCCGGCGCGGCGCCGCCGAAGCCGCTGGTCTGGTAGAGCACCGGCAGCAGCGTCAGGCCGATGCCGGCGCGCTGGGCGGCGCGCAGCAGGGCGCGGGCCAGCTCGGCATCGTCGGCGTAGGGATGGCCGTCGGTGTCGTGGTGCACGTAGTGGAACTCGCACACCGCCGTGTAGCCGGCCTCCAGCATGTCGACGTAGAGGCCGAAGGCGATGGCCTCTAGTTGCGCGGGGCTCAGCCGCAAGGCGAAGCGGTACATGAGGCTGCGCCAGCTCCAGAAGCTGTCCTGCGCTTCGGCGCGGTATTCGGTCAGGCCCGCCATGCCGCGCTGGAAGGCATGCGAATGCAGGTTGGGCATGCCGGGCAGCAGCGGGCCTTCGGCACGCGGCATGCCGGGCTCTGGCGTGGCACCGGGCTGCACGGCGGTGAGGCGGCCGGCGGCGTCCCAGGCGAGGCGCACGTCGCGCGCCCAGCCGCCGGGCAGCAGGGCGTGGTCGGCGAAAAGGCTCCCGGCGCTCACAGCGCGCCCTCCGCGATCCGGCCCTGGCGGATCACGCAGCGCACGGGACGCTGGCCGAACCAGTAGGCCAGCTCGGCGGCTTCCTGCACGTTCCACAGCACGAAGTCGGCGGCGCGGCCCACGGCCAGTTCGCCGTGCGTGGCCGCAAGGCCCAGGGCCCGCGCGGCATGGGTGGTGACGCCCGCCAGCGCCTCGGGCACCGTCAGGCGGAACAGCGTGCAGGCCATGTTCATCATCAGGAGCAGGCTCAGGCAGGGCGAGGTGCCCGGGTTGTGGTCGGTGGAGACGGCCATCGGCACGCCGGCCGCACGCAGGCCGGCGATGGGCGGCGGCTGCGTGTCGCGCAGCGTGTAGTAGGCGCCGGGCAGCAGCACGGCCACGGTGCCGGCCTGGGCCACGGCGGCGATGCCGGCGGGCGACAGGTGCTCGATGTGGTCGCACGAGAGCGCGCCGTAGCGCGCCGCCAGGGCCGCGCCGCCCATGTCGCTGAGCTGCTCGGCGTGCAGCTTGACCGGCAGGCCCAGCGCCTGCGCGGACTGGAACACGCGCTCGGTCTCTTCGAGCGAGAAGGCGATGCGCTCGCAGAACACGTCCACCGCATCCACCAGGCCCTCGACATGCAGGGCGGGCAGCATCTCGCGGCAGACGAGGTCGATGTAGTCGCTGCTCCGACCCGCGTACTCGGGCGGCAGCGCGTGGGCGCCGAGGAAGGTGGTGCGCACCGTCACGCCATGGGCGGCGGCCAGGCGGCGCGCCACGCGCAACTGCTTGCGCTCGTGCTCGAGCGCCAGGCCGTAGCCGGACTTGATCTCGATGGCACACACGCCCTCGGCCAGCAGCGGCGCGAGGCGGGCGCTGGCGGATGCGAAAAGGTCGTCCTCGCTGGCCTCGCGCGTGGCCCGCACGGTGGAGACGATGCCGCCGCCGGCGCGCGCCACCTCTTCGTAGCTGGCCCCGGCCAGGCGCATGGCGAATTCGTTGGCGCGCTGGCCGCCGTAGACCAGGTGCGTGTGGCAGTCGATGAGGCCGGGCGTGACGAGCGCGCCACCGCCGTCATGGCAGGGCAGGGCGTCCGCGCCGGGCGGCAGCGCATCGGGCGCGCCCAGCCAGGCGATGCGACCGTCGGTCACGGTCAACGCCAGCGGCTGGCCGTCGCTGCCGCGCAGGCCGGTCCACAGGCCGTCGGCGCTGGGGCGTTGGGAGAAGGGCAGGGCGAGGGTCATGCGGACGCTCCGGCGAGAGGGGCTCGATGCTGGCGTGCGGGCCGGGACAGAAGGGACGCCGGCGATCAGGCCGGCAGCAGGCGGATGGCGATCAGCCGCGGCTCGCCGCCCTCCGCGTCGGGCACCGCCTCCGCGGGGCCCGCGGCATCGGCCCACCACAGGCCCTGGCCGGCCGCGAGGGGCGCCGCCGCGCCGGTGCGCCAGGTGCCGGCGACGGCCAGCAGCAGCCCGTGCGGCGCGCCGGTCAGGCGCACGGCGCCCGCGTGCACCGTCAGCGTGGCCTGCCAGCGGCCGCGCCGCGTCATCAGGTTGAAGTCGGTGGAGGTGCCGCCCAGCCGGCTGCACGCGATGGCCGCCTCGCCAGGAAAGGCGAAGGGCTGCAGCGGCACGTCCAGCCGGTGGTCGAGCCCCTCGCCGGTGAGGTGCAGGCCGTCACCAGCCAGCAGCAGGATGCAGCGGTCGATGCCGGCAAAGATGGAGAAGGGGCCGTCCGCATCCACGGTGGCCGCCGAGCAGCGCCAGCCGAAATCCTCCAGCCCGGCGCCCGGCGGCCAGCAGGCGATCTCGCGGGTGTGGCCGCCGCCGTTCTTCCAGGGCATGGCCGGCAGCTGGTCGAGGGTGAAGGTGTGCAGGTTCGTCATGGCGATGTCTCCGTGGGCGGCTGTCGCTTCAATGCACCAGGCCACCCTGGCGCAGGCGGCGCTCGAAGTGGCGCAGCACCAGCGTCACCATCCCGGTGAGGGCGAAGTACACGACCGCAATGGCCAAGTACACCTCCAGCGAGCGGTAGGACACGCTGATGATCTTCTGGCCCTCGTGCATCACGTCGTGGATGGTCAGCAGCGAGACGAGGGCCGAGTTCTTGATCAGCGCGATGAACTCGTTGCCCAGCGGCGGGATCATGCGCACCACCGCCTGCGGCAGGATGATGTCGCGCATGGCCTGGCCCGGCGTCATGCCCAGCGACTGGGCGGCCATGGTCTGGCCGCGGTCGATGGACTGGATGGCACCGCGCACGATCTCCGACACATAGGCGCCGCTGTACACGCCCAGTCCCAGCACGCCGCACAAGAAGGCCGGCAGCAGCAGCCCGAAATGCGGCAGCCCGAAGAACAGGATGAACAGCTGCACGAGCAGCGGCGTGCCGCGGATCACCGCCACGTAGGCGGTGCACACGCCATACAGCCAGCGACGCTGCGGCCGCAGCCGGCCGATGCCCACCGCCAGGCCCAGCACGCAGCCCAGCAGCAGCGCGCAGGCGGTGATCTCCACCGTCACCAGCGTGCCGCGCAGCAGGTCGGGCCAGCCGGCCCAGACCGGCGAGAAATCCAGATCCATCGTCGCGTCCTGTGGTCAGCCGCGCGTCACTTCGACGCGGGGAACCACTTCTGCACGATGGCCGCGTAAGTGCCGTCGGCCTTCATGCGCGCGAGCGCATCGTTCACGGCCTTGGTCAGCTCGGGCGTGTCCTTGCGGATGGCCATGCCGTATTCCTCGGTGGTCAGCTGCTCGGGCAGCACCTTCAGGCCGGGGCGGGTGCGCACGTACTGGTAGGCGGCGGGCTTGCCGGTGACGGCGGCGTCGGTGCGGCCCACTTCCACCAGGTTGAACATCTCCTGGTTCTTCTCGACTTCCAGCAGCTGGGCCTGCGGGTACTTTTCCTTGAGGAAGCTCACCGACTTGGTGCCCACCTGCACGCTCACCTTGCGGCCGGCCAGGTCGGCGGGCGACTTGACGGTGGTGTTGTCCGCCTTGGTCATCACCACCAGGCCGCCGGCGTAATAGGGCACGGTGAAGTCGACCACCTTGCGGCGCTCGTCGGTGATGTAAATGGCCGAGACGGCCATGTCGGCGCGGCGCGAGACCAGGGCCGGGATCAGGCCCTTGAAGTCGATGTCGATCCACTCGACGGGCCGGCCCAGCTGCTTGCCGATGGCCTCGACCATCTCGGTGTCGAAGCCGGTGCGCTTGCCGTTCTCGATGTACTCCATGGGCGGGAAGGTGGCATCGGTGGCCACGCGCAGCGGCTCGGCGGCATGGGCGGCGGTGCCGGCCAGGGCGAAGGTGCCGACGAGGGCGAGCAGCAGGCGGCGGGGCAGAAGGCGGGACATCATGGGATCACTCCGGGAACGTTGGAAGGAAGAAGAAGAACAACGGAAGGCGCGAGAAGGAAGGGAAGCGGGCTGGCTGGCGGTGCCGTCCTGCTCAATGCAGCAGCAGCCGGCGCGAGATGCGGGCCGCGGCCACCACGGTCATCTGCACGAGCGCGGCCTCCTGGTGCTGCGCACGCAGGATCGGGGCCATCAGCGTGAGCACGCCGGCCGCCTGGTGCGAGGCGCCCATCAGCGGCACGCTGCAGCCCCAGACGCCGTCATCCACCTCGCTGGCGCTCAGCGCATGGCCGGCCTGGCGGATGGCGGCCAGCTCGGCTTCGGCGGCGGCACGCTCGGCGGTGCCGGCGCCGTACTGCGCATCGAGCACCGCAGCCCGCGCGGCCGGCGGCAGGTGGGCCAGCAGGCACTTGGCCGAGGCGCCCGCGCGCAGCGGCACGCTGCGGCCCTTCTCGAAGGAGCAGCGCAGCGACTGGTGGCTCTCGACCATGTCGAGGCAGATGGCCTGGTCGTTGACGGCGACGATCAGGCCCACGCTCTCGTGGGACTGGCGGGCCAGCTCTTCCATGGTGGGGCGAGCCTGGCGCATGAGCTCAGACGCCAGGTCGAAGCCCAGCGCCATCTGCAGGCTGAGCGGCCCCGGGGCATAGCTGCCCTCGCGCTCGATCACGAAGCCCCAGCGGCGCAGCCGCGCCAACTGGCGATAGAGGGTGCTGCGTGTCAGGCCGGTGTGGGCCATCAGCTCCGCGGCAGTGAGCGGCCGGCCCTGCCGCGCCAGCACGGCCAGCACCTGCAACACGCGGTCGGCGGCAGGGACGGCGGCAGCAGCAGCAGCAACGGGGGGCGCAGGCGAGGCCATGCGTCCAGTATCAAAAAAAGCCATCGCGATGTGCACCACCCGATCCCATGCGGTGGGACTGGGCAGCGGTTTTTGTGGCGCCGTCTTCCCCCGCGCCGGAGCGCGCGAGTCGCTCAGCGCACCATCGGCAGGTTGAGGCCGAACTTCTTCGCGGTGGCCACGGCCAGTTCATAGCCGGCGTCCGCATGGCGCATGACGCCCGAGGCGCAGTCGTTGACCAGCACGCGCGCCAGGCGGCGTTCGGCGGCCTCGGTGCCGTCGCAGACGATCACCATGCCGCTGTGCTGCGAATAGCCCATGCCCACGCCGCCGCCATGGTGCAGGCTGACCCAGGTGGCGCCGCCCGCGGTGTTGAGCAGCGCATTGAGCAGCGGCCAGTCGCTCACCGCATCGGTGCCGTCCTTCATGCCCTCCGTCTCGCGGTTGGGGCTGGCGACCGAGCCGGTGTCCAGGTGGTCGCGGCCGATGACGATGGGGGCCTTGAGCTCGCCCTTCTTCACCATCTCGTTGAAGGCCAGGCCGGCCACGTGGCGCTCGCCCAGGCCCAGCCAGCAGATGCGCGCCGGAAGGCCCTGGAAGGCGATGCGCTCGCGCGCCATGTCCAGCCAGCGGTGGGTGTGGGTGTTCTGCGGGAACAGCTCCTTGATCTTGGCGTCGGTCTTGTAGATGTCCTCCGGGTCGCCCGAGAGCGCCACCCAGCGGAAGGGGCCCTTGCCCTCGCAGAACAGCGGCCGGATGTAGGCGGGCACGAAGCCGGGGAAGTCGAAGGCGTTCTTCACGCCCTGGTCGAAGGCCACCTGGCGGATGTTGTTGCCGTAGTCCACCGTCGGGATGCCCATGGCCTGGAAGTCCAGCATGGCCTGCACGTGCACGGCGCAGCCTTCGGCGGCGGCCTGCTGGAGCTGGGCATGCTGCGCCGGGTCCGCCGAGGCGGCACGCCACTGCGGCACGCTCCAGCCCACGGGCAGGTAGCCGTTGATGAGGTCGTGGGCCGAGGTCTGGTCGGTGACCAGGTCGGGCTTGGGACCGCCGGCCCTGGCGCGGCGCACCAGCTCGGGCAGCACCTCGGCCGCATTGCCGAGCAGGGCGATGGAGACGGCCTCCTTCTTCGCCGTGTGGTGGGCGATGAGGGCCAGCGCGTCGTCGATGTCCTTGGCCTGCTTGTCCACGTAGCGGGTGCGCAGGCGGAAGTCGATGCTGCTCTGCTGGCATTCGACCGTGAGCGAGCAGGCGCCCGCCAGCGTGGCCGCCAGCGGTTGCGCGCCACCCATGCCGCCCAGGCCCGCCGTCAGGATCCATCGACCCGACCACTCAGCCCCTCGGCCGCCTCCGGCGTCCGATCCCCCAAGGGGATGCGGCCCGCCTTGGGGCGGCCCGGCGTCGGGCCGGTCATTGCCATAGTGCTGCCGCCCCGCTTCGACGAAGGTCTCGAAGGTGCCCTGCACGATGCCCTGGCTGCCGATGTAGATCCAGCTGCCGGCGGTCATCTGGCCGTACATGAAGAGGCCCTTGCGGTCCAGCTCATGGAAGTGCTCCCAGTTGCCCCACTTGGGCACGAGGTTGGAGTTGGCGATGAGCACCCGAGGCGCGTCCGCATGGGTCTTGAACACGCCCACCGGCTTGCCGGACTGCACCAGCAGCGTCTCGTCCTCGCCCAGCTTCTTCAGCGACTCGAGGATGGCGTCGAAGCATTCCCAGTTGCGCGCCGCGCGGCCGATGCCGCCATAGACCACCAGGGCCTGCGGGTTCTCGGCCACCTCGGGGTCGAGGTTGTTCTGCAGCATGCGGAAGGGGGCCTCGATCAGCCAGTTCTTGCACGACAGCGCGGTGCCGCGCGGGGCGCGCACGACGCGGCTGGGGTCCACGCGCGGGTCGGCGAGGGCGGCGGCGGTGCGAGCGATGAAGTTCTCGGGGGCGTTCATGGCGGTGCTCCTTGAAAGGTCGGGGTGTCGGTCGGTCGGTCGTTCGGTTCAGGCGCCGTGGCTGGGCAGCAGCGTCAGCAGCGGAGCGGGCAGTTCGGCGGCCAGCGCCCACTGGCGCATGGCCTCGATGTCGGGCGCCAGGTAGCGGTCGCGCTCGACGAAGGCGACCTGGCGGCGGATGCGGGCGATCTCGGCTTCGATGGCTGGCGAGCTGCGCGGCGTGGTCTCGGTGCGCTTCAGCTCAATGCCTTGCGCGGCAGCCATCGCTTCGATGCCGATGACGACCGCCGTGTTGTTGACCATCTCGCCCAGCCGGCGCGCCGCGAAGGTCGCCATGGACACATGGTCCTCCTGGTTGGCCGAGGTGGGCAGGCTGTCCACACTGGCGGGATGGGCGAGCGACTTGTTCTCCGAGGCCAGGGCCGCGGCCGTGACCTGCGCGATCATGAAGCCGGAGTTGAGGCCACCGTCGCGCACCAGGAAGGGCGGCAGGCCCGACAGGCCCGTGTCCAGCAGCAGCGCGATGCGGCGCTCGGCGATGGCGCCGACCTCGGCGACGGCCAGCGCGAGGATGTCGGCGGCGAAGGCCACCGGCTCGGCGTGGAAGTTGCCGCCGGAGATGACCTCGCCGGTGTCGCAGAAGACCAGCGGGTTGTCCGACGCGGCATTGGCCTCGGTCACCAGCACGCGGGCGGCATGCGTCAGGTTGTCCAGGCAGGCGCCCATCACCTGCGGGATGCAGCGGATGGAATACGGGTCCTGCACGCGGCCGCAGTCGGCATGGCTGGGGATGATGTCGCTGCCTTCGAGCAACGTGCGCACGGCGGCGGCGACGGCCATCTGCCCCGGCTGGCCGCGCGCGGCATGGATGCGGGCGTCGAAGGGCTTGATGGAGCCCTGGATGGCCTCCAGCGACAGCGCGCCCGACATCAGCGCCGAGGCGAACACGTTCTCCGCGCCGAAGAGGCCGGCGAGCGCCAGCGCCGTGGAAACCTGCGTGCCATTGAGCAGCGCCAGGCCTTCCTTGGGGCCGAGCACGAAGGGCTCGATGCCGATGCTGCGCATGGCTTCCGCACCGCCGACCACGCGGCCGTCCGCCAGGCGCGCCTGGCCTTCGCCGATGAGCACGCAGGCCAGGTGCGCCAGCGGCGCCAGGTCGCCCGAGGCGCCCACCGAGCCCTTGGCCGGGATCAGCGGCGTGACGCCGGCATTGAACAGCGCCAGCAGCGCATCGACCAGCGCCGGCCGCACGCCCGAATGCCCGCGCGCCAGGCTCACCGCCTTGGTAGCGATCACCAGCCGCACCACCTCGGCCGCCAGCGGCTCGCCCGTGCCCACGCTGTGCGACAGCACCAGATTGCGCTGCAGTTCGGCCAGGTGGCCGTGGTCGATCCTGGTGCTGGCCAGCTTGCCGAAGCCGGTGTTGATGCCGTAGACCACGTCGTCGTGGTCCACGATGCGCTGCACGGCGGCCTGCGCGGCCTGCATGCCCGCACGCACGCTGTCGTCCAGCGAGAGGGTGAGGCCGCCCTGGTGGATGCGGCGCAGGCTGGCCAGGTCGACCTGGCCGGGATGGAGGGTCAGCAGGGTGGTCATGGCAGGTTGTCTATACAGGTTGTGGCGTGCGAAAGCGCAGGGGTGGGCGAAGGGCGCTCAGCCCCAGCCGGGGTTGCCGTCGGCGCGGAAGCGGCTGCCCAACCGGTAGCGCGAGGCCGGGTGCAGGCAGCGCACCAGCGTGATGGGCGTGCCGCGCGACCAGGTGCGGCGGGTGAGCAGCAGGCAGGGCTCGCCCACGTCCATGGCTAGGCGCGCGGCCTGCTCGGGCGTGGGCAGCACGGCATCGACCAGGTGCTCGATCTGGTCGAAGGGCACGTGGCGCACCAGGTATTCGCTGGGCGGCATGAGCGAGAAGTCCTGGTCGAGGAAAGCCGGCACCATGCGCGGGCTGACCCAGCGGTCCTCCAGCTGCACGGGGGTGCCGTTCTCCAGGTGCAGGCAGAGGCAATGGAAGAGCGATTCGCCCAGGCGCACGTCCAGCCAGGCGGCGATGTCCGCGGGCGCGGCGATGCGCTCGGCCGCCAGCAGCTCGAAGCCATAGTCGTGGCCGCGGCCGCGGATCTCGCTGGCGATGTTGGCGATCTGCAGCAGGGTGGACTGCGGCTTGGTCTCGGCGACGAAGCTGCCCACGCCGGCCACACGCTTGACGCGGCCTTCGTCCACCAGCTCGCGCAGGGCGCGGTTGGCGGTCATGCGCGAGATGCCGAACTGCGCGACCAGCTCGTGTTCCGACGGCAGCCGGTGGCCGGCGGGCCATTCGCCGCTCTGGATGCGGCGGACGATGTGTTCCTTGACCTGCTCGTAGAGGGCCAGGGACGGGTTGCTCGGTGGGGCGCTGACGGGGCGGCGGTCACGCGGTGCCTTGGCGGCGGTCGTCGTCATGCGCGGCCTCCGTCGTGATGCGGCTTGCGGGTGCCGGCCGCGATCAGCGCGTGCATGGCTTGTCGCTCGATGTTCTTGGTCGTTTTCGTGCCGCCGCGTTGGAAAGGACGGTGCGCCAGAGCGGCCAGCAGCCCGTGGGCGGCGGTGCTTCGGTGGCGCGGTCGGCGCTGCGCGCCGACGCCCCTGCGATGCTCGCGAAACCGGCCCGCGGCATAACTCGCGACGTTCACTGCGTTCACTCTGCTCGGACAAATGCCGCGAGTCAGATCACGAAGCAGGCCTGTCCTTCGGCAGGCCTGCGGCCGGCTTCGCTGCGCTTCTCGGCGCGCCACAGGCGCACCACCGCCCACGGGCTGCCGGCCACTCTGGATTGGGCCGTGCGGTTGCGCCCTCCGACTCAGCGGCAGTGGGCTGTTTCTCCCTCTCCCTCTGGGAGAGGGCTGGGGTGAGGGCCTGCGGCGTTGGTGACGGTCGAGCGTCAATGAGGCGCTGGGCGGCCCCTCACCCAACCTCTCCCCAGAGGGGAGAGGAGCGAAAACCGGGGCCAAAGCCCGGGCCTCGATCGCGGTCCGGGCGCGCGGCGCCCCTGATCCGATACCGGCGCAACGTCCCCAGCGCGCGGGTCCGGGGCCGGCTGCCGCGGGCGATTTGCGGGGTGGCGAGAAGCGCAGGCCGGGGCGAGGCACGCCTGCCGAAGGACAGGCGTGCTTCGTGAACTGACTCGTCGCAGTTGTTTGAGCGGAGCGCGCCAGCGCGTAGCGAGTTCTGCGACGCGAGCCCCGGCCGAGCATCGCAGCGGAGTCGGCGCAGCCGACCACCCCGCCATGAGCCCGCGGCAGCCGGCCCCGGCCCCGCGCGCCGCCCCCGACCCCAACGAGAGCGCCACCCCGGACCTCACCCTGAACGCGCACCCCAGACATCGCTCAATGCTCCGCCGCCGCCATCGACTCCGCCCGGATCTCTTCCGTCAACCGTGCCTTGAGTTCCATGAACTCCGGCGTCGTCTTGAGCGTGTAGTGGCGCGGATGCGGCAGGTCCACCGCGATCTCGGTCTTGATGCGGCCGGGCCGGGCGCTGAACACCGCCACCCGGTTGGCCATGAAGATCGCCTCGTCGATGTCGTGCGTGACGAACAGCACCGTCTTGCGCTCGGCCTCCCAGATGCCCAGCAGCAACTCCTGCATCAGCACCCGCGTCTGGTTGTCCAGCGCGCCGAAGGGCTCGTCCATCAGCAGCATCTTGGGGTCGTTGGCCAATGCGCGCGCGATCGCCGTGCGCTGCTGCATGCCACCCGACAGCTGCTTGGGATAGTGCCGCTCGAAGCCCCGCAATCCCACCTTGGCGATGAAGTAGGCCGCGCGCTCCTTCTGCTCGGCCTCGGACATGCCGCGCTCGCGCAGGCCGAAGCGGATGTTCTGCTCGATGTCCAGCCACGGAAAGAGCGTGTAGCTCTGGAACACCATGCCCCGGTCCGCCCCCGGCCCGGTCACCAGCCGGCCGTCCAGCAGCACCTGGCCGCCGGTCGGGAAGTCCAGCCCCGCCACGATGCGCAGCAGCGTCGACTTGCCGCAGCCTGAGGGCCCGAGGATGGTGACGAAGTCGTTTTCGCGCACGTCGAAGTCCACCGGCAGCAGCGCCTGCGTGGACTGCCCCCGCGCCCCGGTGAAGGTGCGCGAGACGCCGCGGATGGCCAGCTGCACGCCGGCTTCTTGCACGTTGCCGCTCATAGCGAGGCCCAGGCAAAGAGCCGACGGTTGACGGCCTTGAACAGGAAGTCCGACACCAGCCCGATCAGGCCGATGACGATGATGCCGAAGATGATCTGCCCGGTGTTCAGCAGCGCCTGGCTGTCGGTGATCATGTGGCCGATGCCCGAGGACGAGCCGATGAGCTCGGCCACGATCACGTAGGTCCAGGCCCAGCCCAGCACCAGGCGCAGCGTCTCGGCGATGCCCGGCGCCGCGCCCGGAATCAGCACCCGCCGCACGATGCCGCCGCCGTCGGCGCCCAGCGTGTAGGCGGCCTCGACCAGGTCCTTGCGGGCGCCGCCCACCGTCACCGCCACCATCAGGATGATCTGGAACACCGAGCCGATGAAGATCACCAGCAGCTTCTGCGCCTCGCCGATGCCGGCCCACAGGATCAAGAGGGGAATGAAGGCCGAGGCCGGCAGGTAGCGGCAGAAGGAGACGAAGGGCTCCAGGAAGGCTTCCACCGGCTTGTAGGCGCCCATCAGGATGCCCAGCGGCACCGCGATGACGGCCGCCAGCAGGAAGCCGCCGAACACCCGCCACACCGTCATGCCGATGTCGCCGATGAAGCCGTATTCGGTGAACAGCAGCACCGCCTCCTTCACCATCGTGACCGGGCTGGCCAGGAAGGTGGGCGACACGTAGCCGCCCAGCGTGAAGAAGGCCCACACCGCCACGAAGAGCACGAAGAAGGCCACGCCCAGCAGCCAGCGCGTGCGCGGGCCGACGGGCTCGAGCGGGGTCATGACGGAACGGCGGGGCACGGACACAGACTCAGGCAAGGGCATTTACTTGATGAAGGACGCGTCGTAGGTGGCCTTCAAGTCTTCGGGCGCCTTGCGGATCACACCGGCCTCCAGCAGGATCGGCACCGACTCCTTCATGAACTGCTCCAGCTCGCCGGAGAAGAACTTCTGGTTGGCGGCCTTGTCCTGCCAGCGCAGGTACTTGGACGAATTGGCGAAGGCCTCGCCGGTCTGCTTGACCGCAGAACCCATGATCTCGTTGGCCTTGGCCGGCTCGGCCTTGATCATCTCCAGCGCCTCGAAGTACGACGCGGTGAGCGCCTGCGCCGCCTTGGCGTTGGCCTTGAGCCAGGTGGGCGCGCAGCCCACGGTGTCCATCACCATCGGGTAGTCCAGCGTGGTCGCGAGGATCTTGCCGGACTGAGGCGCGTTGCGCACCGTCGACAGGTACGGCTCGTAGGTCATGGCGGCGTCGTTCTGGCCGGCCACGAAGGCCTGGGCGGCGGCCTGCGGCGCCAGCGTCACGGTCTTCACGTCCTTGAGCGTCATGCCGTTCTTGCTGAGCATCCAGGCCAGGCCGAAGTAGGGCGCAGTGCCAGGCGCATCGACGCCGATGGTCTTGCCCTTGAGGTCGGCGAAGGACTTGACGTCGCCCCGCACGGCGATGCCGTCGGCGCCGTAGGACTTGTCCATCTGGAAGATCTGCACGATGGGCACGCCGTTGGCATTCCAGGCCACATGCGTCTCCACCGTGGTGGCGGCGCACTGGATGGCGCCCGAGGCCAGGGCCAGGTGGCGGTCCTTCTGCGGGATCATCTTGATCTCCACGTCCAGACCGTTCTTCTTGAAGATGCCGGCCTTGTCGGCCAGCGTGAGCGGGGCGAAGCCCGTCCAGCCGGACATGCCGAGCGCGATCTTCGTCTCCTGCGCGGCGGCAGTGCCTGCAGCGCAGGCGAGGGCGGCGGCCGCGGCCACCAGCGATGCGATCTTGAAGACGGTCTTGGCCATGCGGCCCTCCTGTGGTGTGAATGGCGGAACAACAACGGACATCGGTGCAGGCAACCTCGCCAGCGGGGGAGCGCGGCGCAGTCTGAGCCTGGCCGCCACACCTGTATATACAGGACAACCCGCAGCGAAGTTTCATTGAGAGAGCGAACGTGCTGGGGTCAAGTCCCGCTTCGGTGCATCGGCCGGAGCCATGCACCAAAATGCTGTCTATACAGGCAGTGGCGAGCGCAGTGCCCACCCGATTGCAGAAGGCGTGCCAGCTTCCGCGGGCTTGGGGCCGGCACACCGGCTCCCGGGTGTCGGCCTGAGACAATGCCGCCCTGGCGCGCGGGAGGCGCGCCGCACGCGCCTTTCGGCGGCGCGTCGCAGCCATCCACTTGTCCGCCCGCCTGCCCTGCCGCTACCGACCGCACCGACCGACCGTGTCTTCTCCCCACTCCCTCGACTCCGGCAGCATCGCGCCCCTGGCCATCCTGCGCGAGGTCTTCGGCTACGAGGCCTTCCGCGGCCCGCAGGCGGCCATCGTCGACCAGGTCACGGCCGGCGGCGACGCGCTGGTGCTCATGCCCACCGGCGGCGGCAAGTCGCTGTGCTACCAGATCCCGGCCATCGCCCGCGCGCGCGCCGGCCAGGGCGTGAGCATCGTGGTCTCGCCGCTCATCGCGCTGATGCACGACCAGGTCGGCGCCCTGCACGAGGCCGGCGTGAGCGCCGCCTTCCTCAATTCCACGCTGGACTGGCAGGAGGCGCTGGACGTCGAGCGTCGCACCGCACGCGCCGAGCTCACGCTGCTCTACGCCGCGCCCGAGCGCGTCAACACGCCGCGCTTCCTGGAGCTGCTGGACGGCCTGGCCGCGCGCGGCAAGCTGGCCCTGTTCGCCATCGACGAGGCGCACTGCGTGAGCCAGTGGGGCCACGACTTCCGCCCCGAATACCGGGCGCTGGCCGTGCTGCACGAACGCTACCCGGCCGTGCCGCGCATCGCGCTCACCGCCACCGCCGATGCGCTCACGCGCGCCGACATCGTCGAGCGGCTGCAGCTGCAGGACGCACGCCAGTTCGTCAGCAGCTTCGACCGCCCCAACATCCGCTACGCCATCGTCGAGAAGAAGGACGCCAGCACGCAGCTGCTGCGCTTCATCGAGCGCGAGCACGAGGGCGAGGCCGGCGTCGTCTACTGCCAGTCGCGCAAGCGTGTGGAAGAGGTGGCGCAGATGCTGGCCGATGCCGGCGTCAACGCGCTGCCCTACCACGCCGGCCTGGACGCCGCCGTGCGCCAGCGCCACCAGGACCGCTTCCTGCGCGAGGAGGGCATCGTGATGGTGGCCACCATCGCCTTCGGCATGGGCATCGACAAGCCCGACGTGCGCTTCGTGGCCCACCTGGACCTGCCCAAGAACATCGAGGGCTACTACCAGGAGACCGGCCGCGGCGGCCGCGACGGCCTGCCCGCCGATGCCTGGATGGCCTACGGCCTGCAGGACGTGGTCAACCAGCGCCGCATGATCGACGAGAGCCCGGCGGCCGAGGAATTCAAGCAGGTGATGCGCGGCAAGCTCGACGCGCTGCTGGCCCTGGCCGAGGCCACCGACTGCCGCCGCGTGCGGCTGCTGGCGTACTTCGACGAAACCTACGGCATGCCGCCCGATGCGCCCGAGGGCGAGGAGCGCGTGCCCCTCATGCACTGCGGCAGCTGCGACAACTGCCTGTCGCCGCCCGCCGTGTGGGACGGCACGGACGCCGCGCGCAAGCTGCTGTCCACCATCTACCGCGTGCAGCAGCAAAGCGGCATCGGCTTCGGTGCCGGCCACATCATGGACATCCTGCGCGGCAAGACCACCGACAAGGTCAAGCAGTTCTTCCATGAACGGATCAGCACCTTCGGGATCGGCGCCGAGTACAGCGAGACGCAGCTGCGCGGCGTGCTGCGCCAGCTGATCGCCATCGGTGCGGTGGAGGTGGATGCCGAGAAGTTCAACACCCTGCGCCTGACCGACGGCTCGCGCGCGGTGCTGCGCGGCGAGGTGCCGGTGCGGCTGCGCGAATCGGTGTCGCAGCCGGCCCCGCGCCGCAGCCGCCGCGAGCGCACGGGCGGCAGCGCCAGCGCGGCGGCACCGGCGGCGGCAGCGGCGCTGGACACCGGCGGCCAGGCCCGCTTTGCGGCCCTCAAGGCCTGGCGCGCGGAAGTGGCCAAGGCCCACAACCTGCCGGCCTACGTCATCTTCCACGACGCGACGCTGGCCGCCATCGCCGAGCGCGCGCCCGGCTCGCTGGAAGACCTGGAAGGCGTCAGCGGCCTGGGCGCGAAGAAGCTGGAGGCCTACGGCGAAGAGGTCGTGCGCGTCATCGCCGGGGTGCGCTGAGGCACCCGCGCTGGTTCAAGGCGCGGATCCGAGGTCCTGCGGCAGAACGATCCGGTTGTCCAGCCAGGGTGCGCGCGACCCCAGCACCGCCTGGTTGGGCGAGCGCCCGGTGCCGCTGCCACCGGCGACGGATCCCGCACTCGCCGCGAAGGCCGTGACAGGCGTGGGGCAGACACCGTTCTGGCGCAGGCTCAGGGCCGCGGCCAGCCGCGCCTCGGCTGGATCGCCCAACGCATGACTGAAGTCGTCGGCCACGCTGCAGGTGGGCGCGAGGCCATCCGCATAGTCGCCCTCGCCCTTCGCGTTGACGCCCTGGAACTGGATGGAGAAGTAGGTGGTGCCGCAGTTGTCCTGCGGGTAGAAGCCATAGGGCTTGCCGCAGGTCGTGCCGCCCACGAGCGCCACATTGACACCGATGCCGCGCAGTCCATTGACCACGGACTCGCTGGCCGAGCAGGTGTCGCCACCGGCCAGCACCAGCACGCGCGGCAGGTTCAGACGCGGCAGCGGACTGCCGGCGCGCGACCCATATTGGGCCGTGGAATAGAAGGGCACGCGACTGGCGGAGGCGGAGGTGCCGAAAGGGTTCTTGCGGTTGTAGACGAGGCGCTCGAAGGTCTGGCCCGTCGTACTGTTGGTGGGCGCGATCATGCTGCCGAGCTCTGCCGCGATGCCCAGCAGGCCGCCGCCGTTGTAGCGCATGTCCAGCACCAGGTCGGCCACGGCGGCATCGCGCAGATTGGTGATGGCGTCCATCAGCTGGGCTTCCGCCGCGATGCTGTGCTGATTGAACTGCAGGTAGCCGACGTTGCCGCTGGCCGTGGGGATGGTCTTCACATTCATCACGGCGCGGCTGGCGATGGCGGTGGCCGTGAGCGTGAGGGTGAAGTCGCTGCCGTCGAGGCGACGCAGGCCCAGCTGGTGCACCTCGCCGGATTTCTGCGGCGCCAGGCCGGCATTGAGGCCGTCGACATTGCTGCCGTTCGTCACATCGATGCCGTCGACCGTGCGCACGCTCATGCCGCGGGTCACGCCGGCGGCGGAGGCCGGCGAGTTGGGCTCCACATAGGCGACACGTACATCGCGCGGCGGCACGCTGGAGAGATACGCCAGTCGGAGGCCGTAGCCGATCTCCTGGCCATTGTTGGACAGGCCCAGATAGGCCGCGGTGTCATAGGTGAAGTGGAAGCGGTCCTTGGGCTTGCCGCTGCTCGTGAGTGCGGAGGTCTTGAGCACCCCGAAGTAGTCGATGGGCGTGGCATAGTCCGCCGCCGACCGGGTCGGCACCTCGTCGTACCAGAGGTAGGTGTCGTTGATCCATGAACGCACCCAACGCTTCTCGTCCAGCAGCGTGCCGGACACGTCGGCCGTGCCGCTGCGGGGGCTGGCGCAGCGGCCGGCGACGCTGGCGGTGTTGACGATGTCCGGATCGGTCGCCTGGGCGGTTGGTGCGGGTGCCGACGCGGGCGCCGGTGCAGGCGCAGGCGCAGGCGCTGCGGGCAACGGCACGAATCCACCGCCTCCGCCGCCCCCACCACCGCCGCCACAAGCGGTCAGTGCAGTCACGATTGCGCCGGCGAGCAGCGCGCCCATCCCTTTTTGCGTCATGGTGGATCCCTGTCTTTGTGAGGCCGCGCGCCCCCCGGCCCACGGCCGGACGATGCTAGCAACCCACGGACACTGAACGCCGGCCGCCCGCGCCGGATCAGTGAACAAAGCCCATGCCGCGCGCTTCGCGCACCTCGGGCTTGAGCCGGTGCTCGGCCTCCAGCTGCTGCAGGAACTCCTCGGGCGTGAAGGCGGCAGCCAGGATCTCCACCTGCCGCTTCACCGCCGCGAAGTCGCCGGGGCAGAGCTGGTCGAGCCGCGCCAGCCGCGCCGTGGCCTCGGGCGTGAGTGCCTCGGTCTGGCCGTCCAGCGCCTCGGTGACGAACATGCGTTCGCGCTGCTCGGCCGTGAGGGGCTTGAAGCGGATCTTGAAGGTGAAGCGCCGCAGCGCCGCCTGGTCGATGCGGTCGAGCAGGTTGGTGGTGCAGACGAAGACACCCTGGTAGCGCTCCATGCCCTGCAGCATCTCGTTGACCTCGGTGACCTCGTAGGTGCGCTGGGCGCCGCGCCGGTCCTGCAGGAAGGAGTCGGCCTCGTCCAGCAGCAGAACCGCCTTCTCGGCCTCGGCCTCGCGGAACATGGCGGCCATCTGCTGCTCGGTCTCGCCGACGTACTTGCTCATCAGGTCGCTGGCCTGCTTGATCATCAGCGGCCGACCCAGCGCGCGGGCGATGTGCTCGGCCAGCGCCGTCTTGCCCGTGCCGGGCGCGCCGTAGAAGCACAGCGTGCCGTGGCCGCGGGCCTTGAGCGCCTCGACGATGCGCGGGATCTCGAAACGCGTGTCGACGTTGAGCATGCCCAGATCCCAGGTCGTCACGGCCAGCCGCTCGGCAGGCGCGCCAGCGCTGCGGCCCAGGGCCTGGTCGGCATTGCGCAGTTGCCGCTCGATCAGCGCCTCGGCGTCGGCGCCGCCCTCGGCCGCCAACCCAGCGAAGCGCACCGCGGTGCGGATCTGCGCCGGCGTGAGCCCGCGCCGCTCGGCCAGCCGGCCGGCAAGGGCCTCGGACACCTCGACGCCGGCCAGCGCCTTGCGCACGATCTGCTCGCGCGCGCCGGGCGGCGGCGACTTCAGCTCCAGGTGGTAGGCGAAGCGACGGCGGAAGGCCGGGTCGATCTGCTCGATGCGGTTGGTGACCCACAGCGTGGGCACCGGGTTGGTCTCCAGGATCTGGTTGACCCAGGCCTTGCCGTTGACGCTGCCGCTGGCGGCCGGCGCCGCGATCTGCTCGGCACGGGCCATGAACTGCGCCGCCTCGGTGCTGATGGGCGGGAACACGTCCTCCACCTCGTCGAACAGCAGCGCCGACTGCGCGCTGCCCTTGAGGAAGACCTGCGCGATCTGCAGCGAGCGGTAGCGGTCGCGGCCCGAGAGCGAATTGCCGTCGCGGTCGGCGTACTCGACCTCGAACAGCTCCAGCCCCGCGGCCTGCGCCACCACCTTGGCCAGTTCGGTCTTGCCGGTGCCTGGCGGGCCGTAGAGCAACACGTTCACGCCCGGCTCCTTGCGCGCGACGGCGGCGCGCAGCAGCGTGATCAGCATGCGGGCCTCCTCGCCGACGAAGTCGAAGTCGTCCAGCGCCAGTTCGCTCTTGGTGGAGGGCCGCGTGAACACGGCCATCAGCTCACTCTGGTCGCGGTACTCGCGCATGAGCACCGGCGGCAGCTTCTCGCTGACCTTCATCAGGTCGGCCAGGTCGGTGATGTTGTGCTCGGAGATGAGGTTTTCGACCAGGCCGATGCGCTCCAGCCGCGAGCCGGCGCGCAGCGCCTCGCCCACCTCGCTGGGGCTCACGCCGGCCACCTCGGCCAGCGCGGCATAGGCCTCGGGCGCGTTGCTGACCTTGAACTCCACCAGCAGCGAGCGCAGGTCGCGCTGGTAGCGCGCCAGCGTGCCGTAGAGCAGCAGCGCGCGCTCGGCCTTGTTCAGCTGCAGCAGGCCGGCGAGGGCGTCGATGTTCTTCTCGACCAGCGTGGACTGCTTGCGCAGCGTCTGGGCCAGCCAGTCGCGGGTCGATGCCAGCACGGCCAGCAGGTCCTTGGGCTGGTCCTTGGCGTATTCGTCGAGGTGGAAGAAGAGCGTGCCTTCTTCGTAAGGGCCGCGCCAGTGGCCGTGGCGTTCGAGCAGGGCGCGGTTGTCCAGCGTCTGCACGTCCTTCCAGACCTCGTTGCCCTCGCAGCGCCGCACCAGGAAGGCCCGCAGCCGCTGCAGCACCGACGCGGGCCACACCAGGTGGCGGCCGGTGAGCGAGAGCAGGCCGTTGAGATCGCGCCGCACGTTGAAGCGCGGGCCCTGCTGCGCGGCCAGCGTCAGCACGAAGTGCGAGCACATCAGCTCCAACACCGGCGCCTCGCGCAGGCCGGGCGAGGGCAAGGCGGCCCCGCGCTGGGCGGTGCTGGCGTCGAGTCCTGAGCGGCGGGCCATGGCAGGGTTTCCTCGGAGATTGAGCGGCGACCATAGCGCAGTCCGATGCAATGCGGAAGTGCGGGGCCACCAAACCCCCGGGGGCGGCTGCGCGACTGCGCCAGCCCCGGGGCGCGGCCCCGCCCGAACGCGGACGGGCGTCGTGTGGGCGCCTGCGTGCAGGGCGGCGCCACAATGCCGGGCATGGTCTCCCTCCAAGACATCGAAGCGGCCGCCCGCCGGCTGCAGGGCCAGGTGCTGCGCACGCCCTGCGTGGAATCGCGCACCCTGTCCGACATCGTCGGCGCGCAGGTCTTCCTCAAGTTCGAGAACCTGCAGTTCACCGCCTCCTTCAAGGAGCGCGGCGCCTGCAACATCATGGCGCAGCTGGCCGCCGCCGATGTGCCGCCCAAGGGCGTGATCGCCATGTCGGCCGGCAACCATGCGCAAGGCGTGGCCTATCACGCGCAGCGGCTGGGCATTCCGGCCACCATCGTCATGCCGCGCTTCACGCCGGGCGTGAAGATCGAGCGCACCCGCGGCTTCGGCGCAAATGTGGTGCTGTTCGGCGATTCGCTGGAGGCGGCCCGCGGCCATGCCTACGAGCTGTCCGAGCGCGACGGTCTGGCCTTCGTCCATCCCTACGACGACGACGCGATCATCGCGGGCCAGGGCACGGTGGCGCTGGAGATGATGGAGGACGTGCCGGATCTGGACACGCTGGTCGTCTCGGTGGGCGGCGGTGGCCTGCTGGCCGGCATGGCGGTGGTCGGCCGTGCCCGCCGCCCCGGCCTGCAGATCGTCGGTGTGCAGACCGCGCGCTTCCCGTCCATGGTCAACGCCGTCAAGGGCACGCAGCACATCTCGGGCACCAGCACCATCGCCGAAGGCATCGCGGTGGGCACGCCCGGCGAGCGCACGCGCGAGATCATCGCGTCGATGGTGGACGACCTGGTGCTGGTGGACGAAGGCGACATCGAGCAGTGCGTGCTGATGCTGCTGGAGATCGAGAAGACGCTGGTGGAAGGTGCCGGCGCCGCCGGGCTGGCGGCGCTGGTGCGCCACCCAGAGCGGTTCCGGGGACGCAAGGTGGGGCTGGTGCTGTCGGGCGGCAACATCGATCCGCTGCTGCTGGCGGCGATCATCGAGCGCGGCATGGTGCGCGCCGGGCGGCTGGCGCGGCTCACGGTGAGCGCGCGCGACGTGCCCGGCATGCTGGCCCGCATCACGGCCACGGTGGCCGAGGCCGGCGCCAACATCGACGAGGTGCACCACCAGCGCGCCTTCACGCTGCTGGCGGCGCAGAACGTGGACATCGAGCTGGTGCTGCAGACCCGTGGCCGCGAACATCTGGCCTCGGTCATCGACGCACTGCACCACGCCGGCTTCGAGGCCGAGGAAAAGCGCTAGTCGCGGGATAGCGCAAACCCGCTGCTGGAGCGCCTCGGCAGGAGAAACCCCGAGTCCTACTCGCTTTCCTGGGAGAAGGGGTGCTTGTTAACATCCCCGGTCTTGTCCGCATAGAAAAGAGACACTTTCCCATGTCCACTCCCACGCCCGTCGAGCCCGGCCACGACGCCATCGTCGAGAAAGACGCGGTGGAAGGCATCGTTCCGCTGATGCCGATCGTGCTGCCCATCGCCGGCGGCATCCTCATGCTGCTGCTGGCGTCGATCGCGGTGTATCTGGCCTGAGGGGCCGCAGGCGCACGGGTCCGGCCTGGGTTTCCCGCCGGATTTCGCCCCGCCTTCACACGAAAAAGACCGGCCGCATGTGCCGTCATCTCCGTCGCCCGCATCGACCGCGAACCCCCTGAGCGAAGACGTTTTCTCCAACGACGTTCACGCCGCGCGCGTCGCGACGAGCGCCGTTCGAAAAGACAGTTTTCTTTTCAGGAGTTCACCATGAGTCCCAGCAATCTGCAGGCCCCCGACTACGTCAAGAATCCCAAGCTCATCGCCTGGGTGTCGGAGATGGCAGCCCTGTGCAAGCCCGAGCGCATCCACTGGTGCGACGGCAGCCAGGAAGAATACGACGCCCTGTGCAACCAGCTCGTCGAGGCCGGCACCTTCAAGCGCCTGAACCCGGCCAAGCGCCCCGACTCCTTCCTCGCCTGCTCCGATCCGAGCGACGTCGCCCGCGTCGAGGACCGCACTTTCATCTGCAGCGACAAGAAGGAAGACGCCGGCCCCACCAACAACTGGATGGCCCCGGCCGAGATGCGTGCCACGCTGCAGCCCCTGTTCGATGGCTGCATGAAGGGCCGCACCCTGTACGTGGTGCCCTTCAGCATGGGCCCGCTGGGTTCGCCCATCGCCCACATCGGCATCGAGCTGTCCGACAGCCCGTACGTCGCCGTGAACATGAAGATCATGACCCGCATGGGCCGCGACGTGTACGACGTGCTGGGCGCAGAGGGCGAGTTCGTGCCCTGCGTGCACACCGTGGGCGCGCCGCTGCAGCCGGGGCAGAAGGACGTGGCCTGGCCCTGCAACAAGACCAAGTACATCGTCCACTACCCGGCCACGCGCGAGATCTGGTCGTACGGCTCGGGCTACGGCGGCAACGCGCTGCTGGGCAAGAAGTGCTTCGCCCTGCGCATCGCCTCCAACATGGGCCGCGACGAAGGCTGGCTGGCCGAGCACATGCTCATCCTGGGCGTGACCAGCCCTGAGGGCCGCAAGTACCACGTGGCCGCCGCCTTCCCGAGCGCCTGCGGCAAGACCAACTTCTCGATGCTCGTGCCGCCGGCCGGCTTCGAGGGCTGGAAGGTCACGACCATCGGCGACGACATCGCCTGGATCAAGCCCCAGGCCGATGGCAGCCTGCGCGCCATCAACCCCGAGGCAGGCTACTTCGGCGTGGCACCGGGCACCAACTTCAAGACCAACCCCAACTGCATGGCCAGCCTCGACAAGAACGTGATCTTCACGAACGTCGCGCTGACCGACGACGGCGACGTGTGGTGGGAAGGCATGGAGGCCGACGCCCCCGGCAAAGCCATGCCCGCGCACCTGATCGACTGGCAGGGCAAGGACTGGACGCCGCAGATCGCCCGCGAGACCGGCGCCAAGGCTGCCCACCCGAACGCCCGCTTCACCGTGGCCGCCACCAATAACCCCGCGCTGGACGAGGCCTGGGACGACCCCAAGGGCGTGAAGATCGACGCCTTCATCTTCGGCGGCCGCCGCTCCACCACCGTGCCGCTGGTGACCGAGGCCCGCAACTGGACCGAGGGCGTCTACATGGCCGCCACCATGGGCAGCGAGACCACCGCCGCCGCCGCCGGCCAGCAGGGCGTGGTGCGCCGTGACCCCTTCGCCATGCTGCCCTTCATGGGCTACAACATGAGCGACTACTTCCAGCACTGGCTGGACCTGGGCCGCAAGCTGCAGGCCTCGGGCGCCAAGCTGCCGCACATCTACACCACCAACTGGTTCCGCAAGGGCGACGACGGCAAGTTCGTATGGCCCGGCTACGGCGAGAACATGCGCGTGCTCAAGTGGATGATCGACCGCATCGAAGGCCAGGGCCAGGGCGACGAGCATGTCTTCGGCGTGAGCCCGCGCTACGAGGACCTGAACTGGACCGGCTTGGACTTCAGCCGCGAGCAGTTCGACAAGGTCACCAGCATCGACAAGGCCGCTTGGCAGGCCGAGCTGAAGCTGCACAGCGAGCTGTTCGAGCAACTGGCCCATCACCTGCCGGAAGAGCTGCCGCAGACCAAGGCGGCCATCGAGCAGCGCCTCGCGGCTTGAGATAAGGCACACCCCCCATGCCGCTTCGCGGCTCCCCCCTCCCTTGCGCCTTCGGCTTGGAGGGGGGCGCACCCAGCGGCCTGGCAAAGCCAGTTCCGCGGGTGCCCTGGCATGGCCTGCTCCGCGGCCATTTGATCTTGGTGGCGTGTTCGGGCTCTCTCGCGGCTTCGGCTTGGAGATGGGCGCCCCGCCGGTCCGGCGAAGCCAGGTCCGCGAGTGCCCTGGCATGGCCTGCTCCGCGACCTTTCGATTCGGATGCCCGAGCTTGGCTGCGCCCGCTGTCCTGCAGCCAGCGCATCAGGCCCCGCGGCAGCAGACGCAAAAAAACCGCCCTAGGGCGGTTTTTTCATGGGCGCTCGCCGCCTTTAGTAGGGGCGGGCCAGGCTGCGCTCAGTAGTAGCGCGCAATGTGACTGGCCGTGGCCTGATGGACGCGCATCTTGGTCTGGGCCGGCACGGCGCTGTCGACCGCCGAAACCGATTCGGCGCGGGTGATGGCCGCCTGCAGGTCGTTCATGATGCGCGTGTCGCGGTGCGCGGCGGCCAGGAAGCGCTCGTCGGCGCGGGCAGCGGCCTGGGCACGTTGCAGGCTGTTCCAGCGCTCGACCAGGCCGATGGCCAGGTTCTGGGCGGCGCCGGCGGCGTACAGCGAGAGCGCGCCGAACACCAGCGCCCACAACACCACCCAGGCGGCCAGCAGGCTGCCGTCGGTGATCTCGGCGACGAAACGCTCGGCCACCACGAGGGCAGCCGCCAGCAACGCCGCGACCACCATCATGACGGCGCCACCACGGGTCTTGAAGCTGCGGCTGGCATCGCGGAAGTAGGCGGCAGTTGCCTCGGCGCGGCGGACGCCGGGGTGCGAGACGGGTTGGTCGACGTGGACGAAGGTGGTCATGACAATCCCCTCCTGAGGGAAGAAAAGTGGTGGGCCGGTAAGGCCGATGGACCGAATATTAGGGTTTGCACCAGTGTTCTTCCACTTTATAGTGGTGATGCTCTTCATTCACCGGAATGATGAACGTCAACTTTCGCACCCTCGACCTGAATCTGCTGCGCGTCTTCGACGAGGTGATGGCCGAGCGCAGCCTCACCCGCGCCGCCCGCAACCTCTCGCTGACCCAGCCTGCGGTCAGCAACGCCCTGCGACGCCTGCGTGAGACGCTGGGCGACGAGCTGGTGCACCGCGCCGGCAGCGGCGTCGAGCCCACGCCGCGGGCCCTCGCACTGTGGCCGGTGGTGCGCGACGCCTTGCGCCACATCCAGCACGCCATCGCGCCCACGGCCTTCGAGCCGGCGCAGGCGGACGACAGCTTCGTGCTGGCCATGGCCGATGCGACGGCCACCGAGCTGATCCCCGGCGCCGTGCGGCTGCTGGAGGCCGAGGCGCCCGGCGTGTCGCTGCGGGTGGTGCCGCTGAACACGCGCGACCCGCGCGGGCTCCTCGACAAGGAATCGGCGGACCTGGCCATCGGCCACTTTCCGGCCGTGATGGCCGACCTGACCGCCCGCACGCAGGCCGGCGAGGCGGTCCCCTTCGAATCGCACCGGCTGTACGTGGGCCGCTATGTGTGCGTGATGCGCAGCGGCCATCCGCTGGCCGCGCAGGAGCTGACGCTGGACGCCTTCTGCGCCGCGCGCCACCTGCTGGTGAGCTTTTCCGGGCGGCCCTGGGGCTTCGTCGACGAGGCGCTGGAGGCCATCGGCCGTCGCCGGCGCATCGTGCTGACCGTGAACCAGTTCTTCACGGCCGGCAAGGTGGTGGCCGATTCGGACCTGCTGACCGTGCTGCCCCGCCATTTCGTGAGCAGCACCGGCGTGAGCGACGGGCTGGTGGTGCGCGAGCTGCCGCTGACCCTGCCGCTGGTGCACGTGGATGCGCTGTGGCATCGGCGCATGCAGGCGGCGCCGGGCCACATGTGGCTGCGCGACCTGATCGTGCGGGCGGCAGGCGACGCCTTTGCCCGCACCCTGGCGGAATACGTGCTGCCGCGGGCCTGAGCGGGGCGCAGCCGCGCCAGTCGCCGATCCGGCTGGCGCCCACCCGGCGTACGCCGGGCGATGCCTCAGCGGACGACGCGCAACCAGGCGGAGGCGGCTTCGCGCAGTTCCTGTGCGTGGTGCGGATCCAAGCCGGCCATTGCGTCGGCCGACTCGAAGAGATCGGCAGCGGGGCTGGCGGGGACGGGCGCGGTGGTCGGTTGCATCCAACGGGACCAGAAAGTGAGCAGGGGAGACATGATGTTTTCGCGGCTCCACGCCGCGTGTGTGACTATGGGTAGAAGAATAGGGTTTTCCCTAGTTTTCACAACCCCATCCTCATGCATTCCGCGCATGGCGCCGGCGCGACCGCGACATGGGCGGTGAATTTCTACACTGGTGCGCATGAAGATCCAGCTGCTGTCGGACCTGCACCTCGAGACCTATCCCGAATTCGTCGCCCACCCTGCGCCCGGCGCCGAGCTGCTGGTGCTGGCCGGGGACGTGGGCTCCTACCAGCGCGGCTCGCAGCTGACCGACCCGGATTTCGGCCTGGGCCGCTTTTCCCCGAAGCGGGGCTGGCCGGTACCGGTGATCTACGTGCCCGGCAACCACGAGTACGACGGCCTGGATTTCGACGAGACCCATGGCCGTCTGCGCGAACACTGCGAGGCGCTCGGCATCGTCTGGCTGGAGCGTGAGACGCATGTGCACGCCGGCGTGCGCTTCGTCGGCACCACGCTCTGGGCCGACTTCGATGCCCTGGCCACGCCGCAGGACGACACCGTCGCCCGGATCCGCAAGCGCGGCAAGGCCATGCGCGCGGCCGATTTCTACCTGGCCAAGGCCGCCACCACGCGCGGCGGCCAGCCCTTCATGGCGGCTGAGTTGCGGGCGCAGGGGCTGGCGTGCCAAGGCTGGCTGCGGGAGACGCTGTCCCAACCCTTCGACGGTGTGACGGTAGCCATCACTCACTTCGCGCCCTCGCTGGCCAGCGCCGATCCGCGCTATGGCCTGGCGCCGGGCACGGCCGGCTTCTGCAATGCGCTGGACGAACTGCTGCCCCTGGCCGACGTCTGGCTGCACGGCCATCTGCACTGCGCCTTCGACTACGTGAAGTCGGGCTGCCGCGTCGTCGCCAATCCGCGCGGCTACGAGGAGAAGGGCGAGCAGGCCGGCTTCCTGCCGCTCGGCTGCGTGGAACTGCCGGCGCAGCCGCGGAGTCGACCATGAAGCGCCCGGCGCCTGCTGCCGGCCACCCTCATCCAAGGAAGCATCCGATGACACCACGATTCGCCCCTGGCGCCAGGCGCGCCACCTTCACCCTGGCCCTGATGCTGGGCCTCGCGGTCCTGGGCTCCGGCTGCGCGAGCAGCGGCGCGGCCAGCGGTGGCAGCACGGCCTCCACGGGCGGCAGCGGAGTGGAGGTGTTCGGCACCATCGACGCCGGCGTCAGCGGGGTGCGCAACAAGTCGGGCCGCTGAGCAGCGGGACACTCTCCGGCAGATCGAACGGGAAGCGCTCCGAGCCGCGAAGCGCGAAGGAGATCAGTCCTCGAACCTCGCCGGGCGCTTTTCCATTCCCGCGCGCACCGCTTCCACCTGCTGCGGGCTGCCGATGAGCGCCTGCTGCTCGCGGGCTTCGGCCAGCAGCAGTTCCTCCGGCGTGGCGTGGGCCGTCAGGCGCATCAGCCGCTTGGCGGCGCGGATGGCGCTGGGGCTGCTGGCGGCGATCTGCCGCGCCAGCGTGCGGGCCTCGGCCAGCGGATCGGCACTGACCCGCGTCGCCAGGCCCAGCTCGGCGGCCTCGGCGCCGTCGACCACACGGCCGGTGTAGACCAGCTCGCGCAGCCGGTCGCCGCGCACCAGCGGCGCCAGCAGCGCGCAGCCCGCCATGTCGGGCACCAGGCCCCACTTGATCTCCAGCACCGACAGGCGCGCATCGGCCGCCACCAGGCGGATGTCCGCCCCGGCCGCCAGCTGCAAACCGCCGCCATAGGCCACGCCATGAACCGCGGCGATCACCGGCACCGGCAGTTCCTGCCAGCCCCAGCAGACCTGCTGGAAGCGGTTGGCGATGCCGTGGGTGCGCGGCAGCAGGTCGGTGAAGCCGCCGGCGGGTTCGCCGCCCGCCATGCCGGCCATGCTGCCCATGTCCAGCCCGGCGCAGAAGGCGCGGCCTTCGCCGTGCAGCACCACGGCGCGCAGACCGGGCTCGACCTGCAGGCGCGCCAGGGCATCGAGCAGGGCGTCGAACATGGCCGGATCGAGCGCGTTCATCTTGTCGGGGCGGGCGAGGGTCACCTCGGCCACGCCGCCGTCCATGTCGATCCGCACGCGGGTGGGGGAAGTCATCGAAAAAAGTCTCCTGTGGAAGGCCTGGCGAGCGACTTCAGGTCGTGCGCTGTGCGCGGTCGGCCGCGTTGCGGGACGCAATGGCCTCCCGCGCCTTCGCCCAGTCCTCGTCGCCCCAGGCGGCCAGGCTGGCGAAGTTGCCGCCGGTGGCCTGATATTGCCCGCCATCGATGGCAATCGTCTGTCCCGTCAGGTACTCGGCCTGCCGGCTCATCAGGAAGACCGCCAGGTTGGCCAGTTCGGGCATGCGGCCGGTGCGCTCCATGGGGTTGCCCTCGGGCCTGTGCTCGCCGCCCTGCGGATTCAGGCGCGCACTCATGCCCTCCGTGGGAAAGAGCCCCGGCGCGATGGCGTTGCAGCGGATGCCGCGGTTGCCCCATTCCACCGCCAGCGACTGCGTCATCGCATGCACGCCCGACTTGGCCATGGCCGAGGGCACGGTGAAGGCCGAGCCGTTCCACACCCAGGTGGTGAGGATGGACAGCACGCTGCCGCGCTGCCCCGCCGCCAGCCAGCGCCGGCCGCATTCCAGCGTCATGTTGAAGCTGCCCCGCATCACGATGTTGGCCACGGCGTCGAAGGCGCGCATCGACAGGTCCTCGGTGCGGCTGACGAAGTTGCCGGCCGCGTTGTTGACCAAGCCGGTGAGCGGCCCGCCGTCGGCCCAGATGGCGTCGAGCATGGCCTCGATGGCCTCGGGCTGTCGCACGTCGCAGGCATGGCCTGCGGCCTTGCCGCCGTGCGCGGCCATCAACTCGCGCGCCGTCTCTTCCACGACGGGGCCGCGGCGGCCGCAGAGGTAGACGTCGGCGCCCAGCATGAGGAAGGCCTCGGCCATGACGCGGCCCAGGCCGGTGCCGCCGCCCGTCACGAGGATGCGTTCGCCGGCCAGCAGGCCGGGCTTGTACATGAGGTCGTCGAGGGTCATGGGTTTGAAGGCAAGGGAGCGCCGTAGCGCGGTTCGCGCCGCTCGAGGAAGGCGCGCACGCCTTCCTGGAAGTCGGGCGTCTGGGTGCACAGCACCTGGTTGCGGTCTTCGAGGGCCATGGCGGCCTCCAGGCTGGCGGCATCCACCGCATGGCCCAGCGCGTCCTTGGTGAGGGCCAGGCCCAGCGGCGTGGCGCGCAGCATGTCGGCGCACATGCCGCGGGCCTCGGCCTCGATCTCGTCCATCGGACCCACGCGGCTGACCAGGCCCAGCTGCTGGGCACGCGGGGCGTCGATGAAGCGCCCGGTCAGCATGTATTCGGCGGCCACCGAGCTGCCGACCATGCGCGGCAGGAAGTAGCTCACGCCCACGTCGCAGGCCGACAGGCCGATGCGGATGAAGGCGGCATTCATGCGGGCATCGGGCGTGGCCAGGCGGATGTCCGAGGCCAGCGCCAGCGCGAAGCCGCCGCCACTGGCCGCGCCCTGCACCAGGCTCACGATGGGCTGCGGGCAGCGCCGCATGGCGACCATGATGTCGCGGATGCCGCGTTGGCGCTGCAGCATGGTGGCGGCATCGGGCAGGCGGTCGAGGTCCAGCGCCTGCAGGTCCAGCCCGGCGCAGAAGGCCCGGCCCGCGCCGCGCAGCACCACCACGCGGGCGGTGGACTGCAGCGTCAGGCCCTGGAAGTACTGGCGCAGCGCCTGCACCAGCGTGTCGTCCAGCGCGTTCAGGCGCTCGGGGCGGTTGAGCGTGAGCCAGGCGACGCCGGCTTCCTCGCGCACCTGCAGCACATCGTCGGCGGAGGCCATGGTCACAGCGCCCGCGAGATGACTTCCTTCATGATCTCGCTGGTGCCGCCATAGATGCGCTGCACCCGCGCGTCGGCATACATGCGCGTGACCAGGTACTCGTTCATGAAGCCGTAGCCGCCGTGCAGCTGCACCAGCTCGTCGAGCACGCGGCCCTGCGCTTCCGAGCCCCACAGCTTGGCCATGGAGGCGGTGGCGGTGTCCAGTTCGCCGGCCACGATGCGTTCCACGCAGCGGTCCATGAAGGCGCGGCCCACCATGATCTGCGTGGCCACCTCGGCCAGCTTGAACTTGGTGTTCTGCATCTCGGCAATGGGCTTGCCGAAGGCCTTGCGCTCGCGCACGTAGTCCAGCGTGGCGGCATAGGCGCCCTCCATGCAGGCCACGGCACTGACGCCGATGATCAGCCGCTCGTAGGGCAGGTCACCCATCAGCTGATAGAAGCCCTGGCCTTCCTGGCCGCCGAGCAGGCCGTCGGCCGGCACCACCACGTTGTCGAAGAAGAGCTCGGAGGTGTCCTGCGCCTTCATGCCCATCTTGTCGAGCACGCGGCCCACGCGGAAGCCCTCGCGCTGCATCCCCGGCGCGTCGTCGCCCGCGGGCGACGCGTCGGTCTCCACGATCAGGATCGAGGTGCCGCGCGCGCCCTGCGTCGGATCGGTCTTGCAGACGACCAGGATCACGCCGGCCAGGAAGCCGTTGGTGATGAAGGTCTTGCTGCCGTTGAGCACGTAGCGGTCGCCCTGCCGCTCGGCCCGGGTGCGGATGCCCTGCAGGTCCGAGCCGGCCCCGGGCTCGGTCATGGCGATGGCGCCGATCAGCTCGCCGCGGGCCATGCGTGGCAGGTAGCGGCGCTTCTGCGCCTCGGTGCCGTGGTTGATGAAGTAGTGCGCCACGATGGAATGCACCGAGTTGCTCATGCCGGAAAGGCCGCGGCGCGCCATCTCCTCGTAGATCACCGCCTCGTGCCGGAAGTCGCCGCCACCGCCGCCATACTCTTCGGGGATGTCGGTACACAGCAGGCCCAGTTCGCCGGCGCGGCGCCAGAGCGCATGGCCGACGTGACCGCGCTTGCGGGCGGCCTCGTCCTGCGGCTGCATCTCGGATTCGATGAAACGCACCGCGGTGTCGCGCAGCGCCTCGAGCTCCTCGTTGCTCCAGGAGCGGGTCAGGTTCAGGGGCATGTCTGTCTCCTTGTCGGGCGCAGCCGGCCGCGCCGGGCTGCGCGATCGGTCAATTGACGTTGCGGCTGCGGCCTTCCCAGAAGGGCTTGCGCAGCTCGAACTTCTGCAGCTTGCCCGCGGCCGACAGCGGCAGCGCGGCGCGGAACTCCACCGAGCGCGGGCACTTGTAGCCGGCGATGTGCGCGCGGCAATGGGCGATGACCGCCGCCTCGTCCAGCGACTGGGCCTCGCGCAGCACCAGCACCGCATGCACCCGCTCGCCCCAGCGCTCGTCGGGCACGCCGATGACGGCGCACATCGACACCTGCGGCAACTGGGCGATGGCGTTTTCCACCTCGGCCGAATACACGTTCTCGCCGCCGCTGACGATCATGTCCTTGAGCCGGTCGACCACGAAGAGGTAGCCGTCTGCATCGAGCCGGCCCATGTCGCCGGTGTGCATCCAGCCGTCCCGCAGCGCCACGGCCGTCTCGGCCGGCTTGTTCCAGTAGCCCTGCATCACCATGGGACCGCGGGCGGTGATCTCGCCCACCTCGCCGGGCGGCAGCTCATGGCCTTCGCCGTCGACGATGCGCACCTCGGCGATGGGCACCGGCCGGCCGGCGGCGCGCAGAAGGCGCTCGCGCTGCGGGCCGGGGCGGTGCTCCTCGGGGCCGAGGGTGACGACGGTCGGCGCCAGCTCGGTCATGCCGTAGGCCTGGGCGAAGTCGGCGCCGGGCAGGGCGGCCATGGCCTGCGCCAGCAGCGTCGCGTCGATGGGCGCGGCGCCGTAGAGCATCAACCGGAGGCTGGAGAGGTCGAAGTCGGCGAAGCGCGGATGCTCGATCAGCCGCTTGATCATGGTGGGCACGAGGAAGATCTCGTTGGCCCGGTGCGCCTGCACCGCCGCCATGATGGCCACCTCGTCGAAGGCCGGCACGATGACCTGCGGCACCAGCCGCTGCGCCATCAGCAGCGACAGGCCGCAGCCCGCCACATGGAACATGGGCGAGACCACAAGCCCCACCTTGACGCCCACGCGCGGCACCCCGCTCGCGTTCGACAGGGCATTGATGTACAGGTTGTCGTGGCCCAGCATCACGCCCTTGGGCCGGCCGGTGGTGCCGCCGGTGTACATGACGGCGGCCAGGTCCCCGCCGCCGCGGCGCAGGTCGTCGCGGGGCGCCGCCTCGGCCAGCAGGGCTTCGTAGTCCAGCGCGCCCTCGGGCGGCGTGCCGCGGCCGCAGAAGATCACCGTGCGCAGGCTGCGCGACAACTGGCGCAGCTGCGGCACCAGCGGGGCGAAGGCATCGTCCACGATCAGCACGCGGGTGTCGCAATCGTCCAGCGAATAGGCGACCTCGTGCGGATTCCAGCGGATGTTGACGGGGTTGACCACGGCGCCGGCCCACCAGCAGCCGTAGAAGTACTCCAGATAGCGCACGGAGTTCAGGGCCATCATGCCCACGCGGTCGCCCGGCGCCACGCCCAGGGCCGCGAGCGCGCCGGCCAGGCGTTCGATGCGGCCGGCCAGCTCGGCCCAGCTGCGACGCTCGTCGCCGCAGATCGCCGCGGTCTCGCCCGCCTTCTCGCGCCGGCCCTTGTGGATGGATTGGGTGAGGGACATCGTCATCGCGGTCTCCTCCCGCCCATCACACCCTGGCGCCCCAGGCGGCCAGCACCTCGTCCAGGCTGGCGGCGTGCGGCGCGGCGGGCGCGGTGGGTGTGCTGCGCGAGAAGCGCGGCGCTGGCGCGGGCTGCACCACGCCATCGACCTCGGTGAAGGTGCCGCGCGCGCGGTTGTGGGCATGCTGCGGCGCCTCGTCCCAGTCCAGCACCGGGGCGAAGCAGGCGTCGGTGCCTTCGAGCAGCGCGCACCATTCGTCGCGCGTGCGGGTGCGGAACACGTCGGCCAGCCGCAGCTTGAGCAGGGGCCAGCGGGCCGGGTCCATCTGGCCATCGAAGAGCGGATCGTGGATGCCGCAGCGCTCGCGCAACTCGGCATAGAACTGCGGCTCGATGGCGCCGATGGCCACGTACTTGCCGTCGGCGCAGGCATAGGTGTCGTAGAAGTGGGCGCCGCCGTCGAGCATGTTCTCGCCACGCTGGTTGCTCCACTGGCCCTTGGCCTTGAAGCCGTACATGAAGGCCGAGAGCAGCGCCGTGCCGTCGGTCATGGCGGCGTCGATGACCTGACCGCGGCCGCTGCGGCCGGCCTCGTGCAGGGCGGCCAGCAGGCCCACGGCCAGCAGCATGCCGCCGCCGCCGAAGTCGCCCACGTAGTTGAGCGGCGGCACCGGCGCCTCGCCCGCGCGGCCGATGGCATGCAGGGCGCCGCTGATGGCGATGTAGTTGATGTCGTGGCCCGCCGCCTTGGCCAGCGGGCCGTGCTGGCCCCAGCCCGTCATGCGGCCGTAGACCAGGCGCGGGTTGCGGGCCAGGCAGTCGTCGGGGCTCAGGCCCAGGCGTTCCATCACGCCGGGGCGGAAGCCCTCCACCAGCAGGTCGGCCTTGTCGATCAGGGCCAATGCCGCCGCCTGGCCATCGGGGCCGCGCAGGTCGATGGCCACCTGGCGGCGGCTGCGGGTGGTGATGTCCTGCGGATCGGGCGGGGTGCCGGGGCGGACGATGCGCAGCACCTCCGCGCCCAGGTCGGCCAGCAGCATGGCGCAGAAGGGGCCGGGGCCCAGGCCGGCGAACTCGACCACCCGGACGCCGTGGAGCGGACCTGCCATCGCGTTGTCTCCTTGTGTGTGCATGGCGCGGGCCGGCCCTGTTGCCGGTCCCTGCCCCGATGATGGCGCAGCTGGCGCCGCACCCGGAATCGTCGGAACGGACGAAAGTGCCGCGCCTTTGCTTCAGGCCGCCGGCAGCAGCGCGGCCCAGCGTTCGCGCACTGCATCGGGCAGCGGCGCCGGCCGGTGCGTGGCGGGGTCGATGGCGACCAGGACGGCCTCGCTGTCGGCCTGCAGTAGCGCGCCGTCGAACAGCCGGCAGCGCAGCACCACCGAACTACGGCCCAGTGCCTGCACGCCAGTGCGCAGGCCCCAGGTGACCGGCACGGGCGCGGCGCGGTGCACTCGCAGGGCGATGTGAGCCACCATCACGTCGACGCCGCCCGTAAGCGGCAGCCGGCTGGGGTCGGTGCCGCCGTCGAGCCACCAGCGGGAGCGGCCATGCTCCAGGTAGCGGGCCAGCGCCACGTCGGACAGCAGCCCTTCGGCATCGACGTCGGCATACCGGGTGGCCAGCAGTTCCTCGATGGCCTGGGTGGCCGGCGCGCCGAAGGCCGCATGCGCCTGCGCAGGCAAGGCGCGCGGCTGCTCGTGCAGGCGCAGCTGCTGCACGAGCGCAGTGGGCAAGGGCACGCGCTCGCCGTCCTGCCAGGCCGCCAGCTCGGTGTGCTGCAGGCCGATGCAGCGGCCCTGCTGGAAAAGGGCGGTGGCGATGTGGGCTGCCTCGGCATCCACGCACAGCAGCGCCACGCCGACCTCCAGCGCCGCGGGATAGGCGCCTTCGGCCAGGAAGTCAGTCCAGAGCCCGGCAGGGCGCAGGCGCAGGCCATCCGGCGCCGCCTGGGGCAGCACGGCGTCGAGCCAGCGCATACGGGCCTCGATGTGCAGCCCGATCACCGCGGCATTGTTCAGGTGCCGCAGCAGGTCCAGGTCGGCATGGCGTGGCGCCAGGGCCGTGTGCCACCCATAGGCCTCGCGCGCCTGGTGCCAGGCCTGCCGGCGCATGGCTTCGTGAGGAGGGGCGGCAGCACCGCTCATGCCGTGGGCAGTCGGTAGTCGCGGTACTGCTCGCGCAGCCGCGTCTTGAGCAGCTTGCCGGTGGCCGTGTGGGGCAGCTCGGGCACCACCACCACGTCGTCGGGCAGCCACCACTTGGCGATGCGGGTGGACAGGAAGTCGAGCACCGATTCCTTGGTGGGCTGGTGGCCCGCGCGCGGCACCACCAGCAGCAGCGGACGCTCCTGCCACTTCGGATGGGCCACGCCGATGATGGCCGCCTCGGCCACGCCCGGATGGCCCATGGCCGCGTTCTCGACGTCGATGGACGAGATCCACTCGCCGCCGGACTTGATCACGTCCTTGGCCCGGTCGACCAGCTGCAGGTAGCCGTCGGTGTCGATGGTGGCGACGTCGCCGGTATTGAAGAAACCTTCCTCGTCCATGGGCGAGCCGCCCTCGCCCTTGAAATAGCCGGACGCGATCCACGGCCCACGCACGCGCAGGTGGCCGCGCGACTGGCCGTCCCAGGGCTGTACCTCGCCGGCATCGTCCACCAGCTTGAGGTCCACGCCCCAGACGCCGCGGCCCTGCTTGAGCTTGACCTTGACCAGCTCGTCCCCGCTCATGGCGTCGTGCTTGGGCAGCAGCTTGCTGATGACGCCGATGGGACTGGTCTCGGTCATGCCCCAGCCCTGCACCACCTGCGCGCCGAACTGCTGCTCGAAGCGCTCCAGCATGGCGCGCGGCACGGCGGCGCCACCGATGCCGATCATCTTGATGCCGAGCGCGCGCGGATCGATCTCGGGATGCGCATCGAGGTACTGGAAGAGCATCAGCCACACCGTGGGCACGCCCTGCGAGAAGGTGACCCGCTCGTCCTTCATCAGCGTGTAGACGCTCTCGCCGTCCATGTGCGGCCCCGGGAACACCAGCCGCGTGCCCACCATGGCCGCCGCATAGGGCGTGCCCCAGCCGTTGGCATGGAACATGGGCACGATCAGCATCACCGTCTCGCGCGAGCTGATGCCGAAGGTATCGGGCGCGAGCTCCATCAGCGTGTGCAGCATCGTCGAGCGGTGCGAATAGAGCACGCCCTTGGGGTTGCCAGTGGTGCCCGAGGTGTAGCAGAGCGAGGACGCCGTGCGCTCGTCGAAGTCGGGCCACTCGTAGTGTTCGCTCTGGGCGGCGAGCAGCTCGTCCCAGCAGCGCAGGTCGGGCAGGTCCAGCGCGGGCATGTGCTCGCGCGAGGTCATGCAGACGTAGGTCTTCACGGTCTTGAGCTTCGGCGCCAGCTTCTGCACCAGCGGCGCGAAGGTCACGTCGAAGAACAGCACGCGGTCTTCGGCATGGTTGGCGATGTACTCGATCTGCTCCGGAAAGAGCCGCGGGTTGACGGTGTGCAGCACGGCGCCCGTGCCCGAGACGCCGAAGTACAGCGCCAGGTGGCGCCAGGTGTTCCAGGCCAGCGTGGCCACGCGTTCGCCGCGCTGGATGCCCAGCGACTGCAGCGCGTTGGCGATGCGGCAGGCGGCATTGCGCACGCCCAGCCAGTCGGTGCGGTGCGTGCCGCCCTCGGGCAGGCGCGAGACGATCTCGGTGCGCGGATGGAAGCGCGCCGCATGCTCGATGAGTGACGAGATCAGCAGCGGGCGGTCCTGCATCAGGCCGAAGAGGGGTTCGGACATGGCGGTGTCTCCTGGATGCGGTGGCGGTGCGGTGGTGGCTCAGCCGCCGAGCAGCTCGCCGAAGGGCACGTAGCGCGTGCCGTCGAAGCGCACCGGCTGCATCTTCTTGATGGGAAAGAAGTCGTCGGCGCCGGTGCTGAGCGTGATGCCGGGGTAGAGCATGGGCAGCGCCATCTTCAGGCTGGCGGCCTGCTTCATGACGTTGGCGCGGGTCAGGTCGTCGCCGCAGCGGCGCAGCATCTCGGCCAGCGTCTGGGCCTGCGAATAGCCGATGACGTTGAGTGAATCGTTGGGGTCGCCTGCCGGGTAGTACTGCTTCATGAAGGCCAGGTAGTCGGCCAGCTCGCGCGTGCCCTGGTTGCTCGGGTCGGAGGGCTCGCGCAGGTAGCTGGCGGTGATGATGCCCTGCGCGTTGTCGGCACCCGCCGGTTTGATGACCGAGCTGATCGACAGCGACACGCTCACCAGGTAGTGGGCCGGCTTCCAGCCGATGTCGGCCGCCTTGCGGATGGACTGGGCGGCGAACTTGGGCGTGGTGATGTTGATGAAGGTGTCGGCGCCCGAGCCCTTGAGCGCGACCATCTGGCTGTCCACCGTCGGGTCGGTCACCTCGTAGGTCTGCTGACTCACGATGAACTGCTTGGCCTTGTCGCCGAAGCCGTCCATCACGCCCTTGAGGTAGTCCTTCCCGAAGTCGTCGTTCTGCATCAGGATGCCGACCTTGGCGTTGGGCCGCGTGGCCATGATGTGGCGCGCGAAGATCGCGCCTTCGAGCTGGTAGGTGGGCTGCCAGCCCATGGTCCACGGGAAGTTCTTCGGGTCGCCCCAGCGCGTGGCGCCGGTGGAGACGAACAGCTGCGGCACCTTGCGCTGGTTCATGTAGCGCTGCACGGCCTGATTGTGCGAGGTGCCCAGCGCGCCGAACATCAGCAGCACGCCGTCACGCTCGACCAGCTTGCGGGTCTGCTCCACGCTCTGGGCGGGGTTGTAGGCATCGTCGGCCGACAGGTAGGTGATCTTGCGGCCGTTGATGCCGCCCTCGGCGTTGAGCTTGGCGAAGTAGGCCGCATGGGCCTTGCCGATGGTGCCGTAGGCCGAGGCCGGGCCGGAGTAAGGCACGAAGTTGCCGACCTTGATCTCGGTGTCGCTGGCCCCGGTGTCGTACTTCTTCTGGGCCTGCGCGGCAGGCGCCAGGGCCAGCAGCGAGAAGGTGGCAAGCGCGGCCCCCAGGCCGCGTGCGATGGAAAGGCGCATGGTTGTCTCCTGGTTGTCGTCGGCCCGTTCTGTGTTGCGTGGGCCTTGGTGCGGGGTCGCGAGGCGATGGTAGGAATCGCCCCTGCCGATGCCCATCGTCGGTTCCGACGATTGGGCCGGCGCCTGCCGGATCAGCCGGCGCTGCGCGGCGGGAACGCCGGCTCGCGCTTCTGCACGAAGGCGCGCACGCCCTCGGCGAAGGCGGCGCCATCGATCAGCTCGCGCTGGCGCTCGGCCTCGTAGTGCAGCTGGTCGGCCAGGCTGCCGGTGGCGGCGGCGTCGAGGGCGCGGCGCGCCTCCATCGCGGCATGGGCGGGCAGGCGGGCCAGGCGGCGGGCCAGGGCGAGCGCCTCGTCCTGCAGGGCGGTATCGTCCGCGCAGCCCCACACCAGGCCCCAGTCCAGCGCCTGCTGGGCCGACAGGCGCTCGCCCAGCAGGGCCAGGCCCATGGCGCGCGCACGGCCCAGCCGGCGTTCGATGAACCAGGTGGTGCCCAGGTCGGGCACGATGCCCAGCCGGGGCAGGAAGGGCAGGAAGAAGTAGGCCGAGCGGGCCATGAGCGTGAAGTCGCCCGCCAGCGCAAGGCCGGCTCCGGCGCCCGCCGCCGCGCCGTTGACGGCGCAGACCACGGGCATGGGCAGGGCCTGCAGGTCGAGGATCAGCCGGTTGGACAGCGCATGCATGGTGTCCGCGGTGTGTGCGCCCAGCGTGCGCCCGTCGCCGGCCGGCACGCCGCCCATGGACTGCAGGTCGGCCCCCACGCAGAAGCCCTTGCCCTCACCGGTGAGCACCAGGGCGCGCACGCCGGCATCGGCCGCCAGCTCGGCCAGCCGCGCACGCAGCTGCTGCTGCAGGCCGATGCCCAGCGGGTTCAAACGCGCGGTGTTGCACAGCGTGAGCACGGCCACCTCGTCGTGGCGGTGCAGGCGGAGCACGGTGTCGGTGTCGGCGGTCATGCGGTTTCCTTGGGAGTCGGAGGTCGAGGCGAAGAGGGCTCAGTCACGGCGTGCGAGGCGGGCGCGCAGCCGGTGCAGCAGCCCCATCACCCCGCCGGGCATCACGAACATGAAGAGGATCAGCACCACGCCATACACGGCCCAGGGTGCGGACTTGGACACCTGCTCGGCCAGCCCCGGCACGAAGAGGATGAACAGCGCGCCGAACAGCGCCCCCCACAGCGTGCCGACGCCGCCCACCACGATGCCCACCAGCAGCGAGATGGACAGGAAGAAGGTGAAGGAATCCGGCGCCACGAACTGCACCGCGATGGCCGCCAGCGCGCCGCCCACGCCGGTGTAGCCGGCGGAGACGGCGAAGGCCATGGACTTGGCATGCGCGTTGTTCACGCCCATGGCCTCGGCCGCCATGCCGTGGTCGCGGATGGCCCGCAGCGCCAGGCCGCTGCCGCTGTCGATGAGGTTGCGCGCGCCCCAGAACAGCAGCACCGCGACGGCCAGCGCATAGAGATAGAACCACTGGTCGGCATCCAGCGGCAGGCCCCAGGGCGCCTCGGGCTTGGTCAGCACGATGCCGCCCACGCCGCCGGTCCACGCCTCCAGATGCTTGTACTTGAGCAGCTGCGGCATGGCCACGCCCAGCGCGAAGGTGGCCAGCGCCAGGTACAGGCCTTCGAGCTTGAGCGCCGGTCGCCCGAAGAGGTAGCCCACCCCCAGGCTCACGACGCCCGCGGCCGGTACCGCCAGCCAGTAGGGCACGCCCGCGCGGTCCATGAGGATGCCGGCCGCATAGGCGCCGATGGCGAAGAAGGCGCCATGGCCCAGCGAGATCTGGCCGTTGTAGCCGGTGAGGATGTTCAGTCCCACCAGCGCCACCGCATAGGCCAGCACCATGGTGGCCTGGAAGAGCTGGTAGCCCTGCGCGATGAAGGCCAGGGCCACGCCGGCCACGATCAACGCCAGCGCGAAAACGGACGAGGGCGAGAGCCGCCGCCTCGCGGGTGCCGCCTTCAGCGGCACGGCCTCGGAAGTGAGCACGGTGGACATGACGTTCAGACCCTCTTCACGATGCGCCGACCCATCAGGCCGGCCGGGCGCACGATGAGCACGCCCACGATCAGCACCAGCGCCACCGAGAGCTTGAGCTCGGTGCCCACCACGTAGCTGCCCATCAGGTTCTCCAGCACGCCCACCAGGAAGCCGCCGACCACCGCGCCCACCGGGTTGTCGATGCCGCCCAGCAGCGCGCCGGCAAAGGCATAGAGCAGCACGCCGGTCATCATGTGCGGATCGAGGAAGACCACCGGTGCCACCATCATCCCGGCCACCGCGCCGATGGCGCCGGCCAGGCCCCAGCCCAGCATCAGCATGCGGCCCACCGAGATGCCCACCAGCCGCGAGGAGGCCGGGTTCTGCGCCGCGGCCCGCATGGCCAGGCCCAGCGGCGTGAGGCGGAAGAAGGCGAAGAGCAGCGCCACCAGGGCCAGCGCCACGGCGATGGCGCCCACCTCGTGCGCGGACATCAGCGCGCTGGCATACCAGGCGTCCTTGGGGAAGGGGCTGGGAAACTCCTTGATCGTGTAGCCGAAGAGCCAGCCCGCCAGGCTATGGAAGACCACCAGCAGCCCGATGAAGACGACCACCTGCGCCAGGTCGGTGGCCTTGTGCATCGGCCGGATGATGGCGAACTCCACCGCTGCGCCCACCACGAAGGACAGCGCCACCGTGGCGAAGAAAGCCGCCCAATACGGCAGCCCCGCCTGCATCAGCGACCAGGCGATGAAGGTGGAGAACATCGCCATCTCGCCCTGGGCGAAATTGATGTGGTGCGTGGCCTGGTAGATCATCACCAGCGCCAGCGCGACGGTGGCGTAGATGCCGCCGGTGGCCAGGCCGGCGAAGAGCTGGTGCAGGAATGCGTCCATGGCCTTGCTAGCCTCCCAGGTAGGCGCGGCGCACCGCGTCGTTGCGGCCCACGTCCTCGCTGGTGCCGTGCAGCACGATGCGGCCCGTCTCCAGCAGGTAGGCCGTGTCGGCCAGTTCCAGCGCCAGGCGCGCGTTCTGCTCGACCAGCAGGATGGCCATGCGCTGCTCCTGGTTGATGCGCCGCATGATGGCGAAGATGTCGCGCACCACCAGCGGCGCCAGGCCGAAGGAGGGCTCGTCCAGCAACAGCAGGCGCGGCTCGCCCATCAGAGCGCGGCCGATGGCCAGCATCTGCTGCTCGCCGCCGGAGAGGGTGCCGGCCTGCTGCGCGCGCCGCTCCTTCAGCCGCGGAAAGTAGGCATAGATGCGTTCCATCGCCTCGGCCATGGCCGCGCGGCCCGGATGCCGCGGCCGGGCCTGGGCGCCCAGGCGCAGGTTCTCCTCGGCCGTGAGGTGCGCGAAGGTGCCGCGGCCGTCGGGCACATGGCCCACGCCCAGGCGGGCGATCTGCTCGGTGCTGCGGCCGTCGATTCGCTCGCCGGCCAGCCGCACCTCGCCGCGCACCGCGACCATGTGGCGACAGACGGCACGCAGCAGCGTGGTCTTGCCCGCGCCGTTGGCGCCCAGCAGCGCGGTGACGCGGCCTTCGGGCACGTCCAAGTCGATGCCGTGCAGCACGGCGGTGGGGCCGTAGGCGGCATGCACGCCGCGCAGTTCAAGCAGCGCGGGCATGGCGCACCTCCGTCTCGGCAGCACCGCCGTCGTCGCCCAGATAGGCGCGGATCACCTCGGGATGGCGGCGCACCGCCTCGGGCGTGCCCTCGGCGATCTTGCGGCCGAAGTTGAGCGCGACCACCTTGTCGCTCACCCGCATGACCAGGCCCATGTGGTGCTCCACCAGCAGCACCGTCAGGCCCAGCCGCGCACGCAGCGCGAGGATCAGGTCGCCCAGGCCCTCCAGCTCCTCGTGGTTGAGGCCGCAGGCGGGCTCGTCCAGCAGCAGCAAGCGGGGCTTCGCCGCCAGCGCGCGGGCCAGCTCCACCCGCTTCTGGCTGCCGAAGGGCAGGTCGGCCACGCGGCGGTCGGCCACGGCGCCCAGGTCGAGCAGGGTGATGAACTCCTCGGTGCGCACATCGGCTTCGGCCTCCAGCTGCCGCACGCCGGGCAGGCGCAGCGCATCGCGCAGGAAGCCCGCATGCTGGTGCGTGTGCGTGCCCACGCGCACGTTCTCGCGCACGGTCATGCTGGCGAAGAGCGCGAGGTTCTGGAAGGTGCGGCCGATGCCGAGCGCCGCCATGCGGTGGCGCGGCAGCGTGGCCAGCGAGCGGCCGGCGAATTCGATGCGCCCGGCCTGCCAGCCGTACAGCCGCGAGAGGCAGTTGAACAGCGTGCTCTTGCCTGCGCCGTTGGGCCCGATCAGGCCGCAGACCTGGCCGGCGGCCACGTCGAAGCCCACGCCGTCCAACGCCACGATGCCGCCGAAGCGCACCGACAGCCCCTCGATGCGCAGCAGGGGTTCGGCGGCGGCGGCGTGTCTGTCTCCGAAGTCCTGGGTCATGGAAGTCCTGCCCTGGTGTTGTGATGGAAGGGCCGGCGCGCGCCACTCCGCGCCCGGGCTTCGACAGGCTCAGCCTGAACGGTCCAGGGTCACCGAGCGTGCATCTCCCGTGGAGATGGCCCGGCAGCGGGTCAAAGCCGCTCGACGATGGTCACGTTCGCCATGCCGCCGCCTTCGCACATGGTCTGCAGGCCGTAGCGGCCGCCGCGGTCGTGCAGGGCATGCACGAGCGTGGTCATCAGCTTGGTGCCCGAGGCGCCCAGCGGATGGCCCAGGGCGATGGCACCGCCATTGACGTTCAGGCGCGCCGGGTCGGCGCCCGTCACCTGCAGCCAGGCCAGCGGCACGGGCGCGAAGGCCTCGTTGACCTCGAACAGGTCGATGTCGTCGATCTTCATGCCGGCCTTCTGCAGCGCGCGCTGCGTGGCGGGGATGGGCGCCTCCAGCATGATCACCGGGTCGTGGCCGATCATGGTCATGTGGTGGATGCGCGCGAGCGGCTTGACGCCCAGCGCCTTGAGGCCGCGCTCGTTGACCACCATCACGCCGGTGGCGCCATCGCAGATCTGGCTGGCGGTGGCCGCCGTGCAGCGGCCGCCCTCCTGGATCAGCTTGACGCCGGCGATGCCCTCCAGCGTGGCGTTGAAGCGGATGCCTTCGTCCACCATGTGCGGCTGGCCCTCGCCCTCGGTGCCGCCTTCGGCGCTGCGGGCCTCGATCGCCAGGATCTCCTTGGCGAAGCGACCCTCGTTCGTCGCGGCCACGGCGCGCTGGTGGCTCTGCAGCGCGTAGACGTCGAGCTGCTCCTTCGACAGGCCGTACTTCTTCGCCATCATCTCGGCGCCCATGAACTGGCTGAACTCCACGCCGGGGTAGCGCTTCTGCATGGCCGGGCTCATGTAGCCGCCCAGGCCCGCCTTCAGCGGCAGGACGTTGGGCGTGAACATGGGCACGCGCGACATGCTCTCCACACCGGCGGCGATCACCACGTCCATGCTGCCGCTCATCACGGCCTGGGCCGCGAAATGCAGCGCCTGCTGCGAGGAGCCGCACTGCCGGTCGACCGAGGTGCCCGGCACCGACTCGGGCAGCGAAGAGGCCAGCACCGCGTTGCGCGCCACGTTGGTGGCCTGCTGGCCGACCTGGCTGACGCAGCCCATGATCACGTCCTCGACCAGGGCCGGGTCGGCATCGGCGCGGCGCACCAGTTCGTCGATCACCTGTGCTGCGAGGTCCACGGGGTGCCAGCCCGAGAGTCGGCCGCCGCGTTTGCCGCCGGCGGTGCGGGTGGCGGCGACGATGAATGCTTCTGCCATGGGGTCTCCAGTCTCCAATGCGGTTCGTCGGAAGTCCGCGTGGATTCTGGGCGGCGAAGGCGGCGGCGTCGCTCGTCCGAAGCGACGAATTTCGAGGGCCGCGAACCGCGACGGCCCTTCAGACCGCCCGCGCCAGCACCCGGGCGGCGTGCTGCAGCGCCGCAGCCGGCGCAGGCCCGGCGGGCGGGGGGCCGAGCCGCAATGCATCGCGCGCCAGCAGGCGGCCCCGGCGGTGGGCCTGGGCCGGGCTGCGAATGGGCCGGGCCAGCCGACGCAACCAGGCCTGCGCGCGGCGACGGTCGGCGGGCGGCAGCGCATCCTGCGCCAATAGCTGCCCGAGAGCGAGCACCGCCTGCCCCGTGGCCAGCACGGCCAGGCCTTGGCGTGCGCCGTGCTCCGGCGCCAGGCCCGCCGCATCGGCCCAGCGGACCAGGCGCAGCACGCGATGCTGCAACCGAGCTCGCCACACCTCGGCCCGTCGCCAGGCCTGCGGCTGCGCGGCCATGGCCGCGACCTCCGCCTGCATCAGCGCCGACAGCTGCGCATAGCGGCGCCGTCCGCCCGGCGGAAAGACGAGGCGGAAGGCCGCCAGCGCCACCAGCGGTCCGGCCACCACGGCCGCGGCCTCGGCCAGCCCCGTCGGCCAGGAGAAGGCATGGACATGCATGGGCTGCAGGAGCAGCAGGCCGACGAGGTTGAAGTCGAAGCCGAAGCGCGCCGTGCGCGGATGCGCCAGCACGAAGGCGCCGGCCAGCACCAGCGGCAGGCACATCAGCAATCGCCCGACCGCGCCGTCCACCCACGGCCAGAGCAGGGCCTGCACCGCCAGCGCCGCAGCCGCGCCGAGCAACTGGCCGCAGAAGACCGAGCGCATGAGCCGCGCCGGGTCGTCGGCGGTGGAAAAGAGCGTGGTCATCACCGCCACGCCAAGCATGAGCAGCGGCGTCGCCGGCCAGCCAGTCGCCAGCCACAGCGCCCCGATCAGGCCAAGCGTGAGCACGGAGCGCAGGAAGGTCTCGCGCGCGGCGATCCAGTCGCGGTGCAGCACGACGGTCGGCTCGAAGGCGGCCTGCGGCTGGGCGCCGGATGCAGGGCCGCTGGCGGTGTCGCGTCGCGTCGGCGAAGCTGCAGCGCTTTCGATGCTCCCGGTAGCTGCGCCGAGGCGACGCAGCACGGCGCCCAGTTCGGTGTCCTGCGCGTCGGCGACCGTGGCGGCCTGAAGGAGCGAAGGGCTCACCAGCCGGCCGGCCGCGGCGGCATCGAGCGTGGCCTGCAGGGCATCGGCCAGCGCGGCGCCATCGGCGCGGGCAGGCGCCTGGGCCCCCGGCCACCACAGCAGCAGGCCGACCTGGGCGGTCAGCGCCTGGCGCAGCGCGCGCACCTCGCGGCGCGAATCGAGGCGGCCGGCCACCTGCAGCTCCAGCCCTTCTTCGAGGCGCGCCAGTTCGGCCAGCTGGGTGTCCCGCGCCGTCTGCACCGGCAGCGCCCCGGTGCGCGCCCAGGCGGCCAGTTCGCGCAGCCGCTCGAGGCAGAGCGTGCGCGTGCGCAGGTGCAGCGCATCGGCCGGCGGCCGGGCCGCGAAGCGCAGGCTCACGGCCAGCGCGACCACCACGCCCAGGCCGATGGTCAGCAGCCGGTCCAGCCCGAACGCAGCGATGTGCGTGGGATGGCTAGCGTCGAGCAGCACCACCATCGCCGCCGAGTAGCCGGCCAGCAGCGTGCCGTAGCTCGCGAAACCGCGCAGCAGCTGGCCGGCCCCGGCGCACAGCCCGGCCCACAGCGCCAGCCCCGGCACCAGCACCGCCGGCGAGCCCTGGCCCAGGGCTACCAGCGCCACGCCATAGGCGGCACCGGCGGCCGTGCCCAGCAGGCGGAACAGGCTCTTCTCGATCAGGTGGCCGCGAAGCGGCTGCGCCGCGATCCACACGGTCATGGCCGCCCATTGGGGATGGTCCAGGCCCAGCAGGCCCGCCAGCAGCAGCGCCACGCCCGAGCCCGCCGCGGTGCGCAGGGTGAAGGCGAGGCGAGCGGGCTCGAAGCCGAGGCGGCGCGCGAGGCGGTCGAAGGAAGGAGCGCCGGCGGCCGGGACTGGATGGACCGTCATGCGTCCGACTCCATCGCCGCGATGCCTTCGCCGATGCGGTCGAAGCCATCGAGCAGCGCCTGCAGCTGCGCGTCGTCCAGCCCGGCGAGCATGCGGCTTTCCACCCGGTCCAGCACCGTCTGGATGCGCCGCACCACCGCGCGCCCGTCGCGGGTGAGGAAGAGCCGCCAGGTGCGGCGGTCCTGCGGATCGTCGCGGCGCTCGATCCAGCCGGCGCGGGCATGCTGGTCCAGCAACCGAACCAGGCTGGAGCCGTCGATGCCGATGCGCTCGGCCAGCTCCCGCTGCGTGAGCCCGCCGCCCGCCTGGGCGAGGTACATCAGCGGCGGCCAGCCCGCATCGGTCAGGCCCAGGGCGGCGAGTTGCGCGTCCAGCGCCCGGCGCCAGCGGCGGGCGAGCACGACGAAGCGCATGCCGAAGCGCTGGCGGGGCAGGGCGGGGGCGTCGTCATCCATGGGGTGGATGATAGGCGAATCGTTTGAATTCCAACGATTGGGAGGGGATCGATCTGGACTCCGGCCCGGCCGCCCGCCGATGGGCGAAAGTCCCGTCGAGAAACGGGCCGCGAGGTCGGTCGTTGGACAGTGCGCCGCTCCGCTGACAGACTAGTTGCCTGACCAGTTCAACAGGAGCTTTTCGTTGCACACATGGCCCGTTCAGGACGCCAAGGCGCGGTTCAGCGAATTCCTCGACGCCTGCCTCGAGCAAGGCCCGCAGATGGTGACCCGCCGCGGCGCCGAAGCGGCCGTGCTGGTGCCGGTGCAGGAATGGCGCCGGCTGCAGTCGGCGGCACGTCCGTCACTCAAGCAGTTGCTGCTGTCGGACGTCGGCCGCACCGATCTGCTGGTGCCCGCGCGCGGCCAGGCGCGCAGGCGCAAGGTGGAGCCGCAGCGGTGACGCAGGGCTACCTGCTCGACATCAACGTCGTCTCCGAACTGCGCCGCCTGCGCCCGCACGGCGGGGTGGTCGCCTGGCTGAAGTCCCTGGACGAGGCGCAGCTGCATCTTTCGGCGGTGACGCTCGGCGAGATCCAGGCCGGCATCGAGCTGACGAAGGAGCAGGACGCGTCCAAGGCCCAGGAGATCGAGGCATGGCTGGCGCAGATCGCCAGCGCCTACAACGTCCTGCCCATGGACGCCGCGGCCTTCCGGGCCTGGGCGCGGCTGATGCACCGGAAGTCCGACACGCTCTACGAAGATGCCATGATCGCCGCCACCGCCCAGGTCCATGGCCTGACCGTGGCCACCCGCAACGTGGCGGACTTCAAGGCGCTGGCCGTCGAGGTGTTCAACCCCTTTGCGCCATCCTGAGCACTGCGGCGCCCGCTACCGCGGCGCCATCCGTATCGCCCCGTCCAGTCGCACGCACTCCCCGTTGAAGTAGCCGTTGGTGATCATCGTCTCCGCCAGGTGCGCGTACTCGGCCGGGTTGCCCAGGCGCTTCGGGAAGGGCACCGAGGCCGCCAGCGCCGCCTTGACGTTGTCGGGCGCGCCCTGCAGCAGCGGCGTGTCGAAGATGCCGGGCAGGATGGTGTTGACGCGGATGCCCTCGCCCATCAGGTCGCGGGCGATGGGCAAAGTCATGCCCACGACGCCGGCCTTGCTGGCCGAATAGCTGGCCTGGCCCATCTGGCCGTCCACCGCGGCCACCGAAGCGGTGTTGACGATGGCGCCGCGCTCGCCCGAACCGTGCTCATCCACCAGGGGTTCCAGCGTCAGCATGCCCGCCGCCGACTTGGCGATGCAGCGGAAGGTGCCCACCAGGTTGATCTGGATGATGCGGTCGAAATTGGCCAGCGGAAAGTGCTTGATCTCGCCGGTGGCCTTGTCGCGGCTGGCGGTCTTGACGGCATTGCCGGTGCCAGCGCAGTTGACCAGCACGCGCTCCTGCCCGTGCGCGGCGCGGGCCTTGGCGAAGCCGGCGTCAACCGAAGCCTCATTGGTCACGTCGACGGCGCAGAACAGGCCGCCGATCTCGCGGGCCAGGGCCTCGCCGGCCGCTTCGTTGAGGTCGAACAGCGCGACCTTGACGCCGTGCGAGGCCAGCCGCCGCGCGGTGGCGGCGCCCAGGCCGGAGGCACCGCCGGTGACGACGGCGGCGATGGTGGCATCGAGTTGCATGAAGCGCTCCTGTTCTGTGCAAAGGCGGTGGGCAAGCGGGCCGCAGTCTAGGAATCGCCCCTTCTTGCGGCCATCGTCCAAACCGACGAAAGTGGCCGGCCGCCATCGCGCGGCCCTTGTCACTCCGCGCCACGCGCGCCGCCTCGTACCATGTACGCCCCGTCGACTTCCGTGCACGTCCAGCCCGCCAAACTCAGTCCGCCCGCAGCGCCGGCGGCGCAGGTGCTGCGGCAGGCCATCGCGCGGCAGGTGCACGAGGCAGCCCGCGCGCGGCTGCTGCTGGTGCGCGCACCGGCCGGCTTCGGCAAGACCACCGCCATGCACCAGATGCGCGACCGCCTGGAGGCCGAGGGCATCGCCACCGCCTGGCTCACGCTCGACGGCGCGGACAACGACGTGCCGCGTTTCCTGCAAAGCCTGGGCGCGGCCGTGCAGGCGCTGGGCATCGAGCCCGCCCCGGGCAGCGGCCTGGGCGATCCCATCGCGGCCCTGGGTCACGACGCGCTGCCCTTCGCGCTCTTCCTCGACGACTTCGAGGTGCTGCAGTCGCCCGCCGTCATCGGCCTGGTTCGGCAGCTGCTCGACGGCCTGCCGCGCCAGGGCCAGCTCGTGATCGGCTCGCGCAGCCTGCCCGACCTGGGCCTGGGCCGGCTGCGGGCCCGCGGCCAGCTGCTGGAGATCGATGCCGCCCTGCTGCGCTTCTCGGCCGCCGAGGCGGAGGAGTTCTTCCGCCTGCGTGGCGAAGCCCTGCCGCGCGACACGCTGGAGCGCCTGCTGGCCAAGACCGAGGGCTGGGCCGGCGCGCTGTGGCTGGCCTCGCTGGCACTGCAACGGCATGGCGCCGCGGGCAGCGACTTCGTCGAGCGCTTCTCGGGCTCCGACCGCGCCGTGGCCGATTACCTGGCCGAGGACGTGCTCGCCCAGCAGAGCGAGGAGGTGCGCGACTTCCTGCTGCGCACCAGCGTGCTGCGCGTGCTCGACGCCCGGGTGTGCGCCGCCGTGGCGCCGCGCGCCGATTGCGCGGCCCTGCTGGCCCAGCTGGAGGCCGGCCATCTCTTCCTGGCGCCGCTGGCCAGCGATGCGCGCAGCTACCGCTACCACAGCCTGTTCGCCGACTTCCTGCGCGCGCAACTGGCGCGCGAGCGGCCCGGCGACGTGGCACGGCTGCACCTGGCGGCCTCGGGCTGGTACGAGGCCGAGGGCCGGCCGGTGCCCGCCATCGACCATGCCATCGAAGGCGGGGACCATCCGCATGCGCTGGCTTTGCTCGCGCGCCATGCCGAGCGCTTCCTGGAAGAAGGCCGCATGCGCCTGCTCGACCGCTGGTTTGCCGCGCTGCCGCCCGAGCAGCTGGCCGGCCAGCCGCTGCTGCAGATGGTGGCCACCTGGGCCGAATGCTTCACCCGCGGCCCCTGGCAGGCGCTGCAGCGGCTGCAGGCCAGCGGCTGCGAGACCAGCGACGACGCCGCCGTGCGCGCCCACGTCAACGGCCTGCAGCCGCTGCTGCTGGCCATGATGGACCATCCCGAGGACGCCTACCCCGTCGGCCATGCCAACCTGCGGCGGCTGCCCACCTGCCGCGCCTTCGCCGACAGCGCGCTCGCCAATGCCATGGCCTACATCGTCTCGGTGATGGGCGAGCAGCACGAAGCCCACCGCCTGCTCGACGCCGCGCGCCGCAGCCAGGCCGGCAGCATCTTCAACCGCATGTACACCGAGGCCATGGAAGGCGTGCTCGACCTGGCCGAGGGCCGTCTGCGCCAGGCGGCCGCGCGCTTTCGGGTGGCGCTTTCCGCCACGCCGCGCAGCGCCTCGTACAACCCCACGCAGGGCAATGCCTGGGCCGGTGTTCTGCATGCCGGCGTGCTGTACGAAGGCGACGACCTGGCCGGCGCCGAGCACCTGCTGAGCGTGTACCTGCCGCTGGCCCGCGACGTCGGTCTGCCCGACCACGTGATCGCGGCCTACCGCATGCGCGCGCGCATCGCCTTCCTGCAGGGCGACGTGGACAGTGCCTTCCAGCTGCTGACCGAGCTGGAATACCTGGGGCACGACCGCCAGCTGCCGCGCGTGGTGGCCAGCGCCAAGCTGGAGCATGCGCGCCTGCTGATGCTGCAGGGCAACCGCGACGCCGCCGCTGACATGCTGGAGCGCGCCGACGATGCCGCCGTGTGGGACCGCGTGCGCCGCCTCAACCTGCCGGCCCACCCGGTGGACGACATCGCCATCGGCCGCTGGCGCTGGCAGCTGCGCTTCGGCGATGCCGAGGCGGTGCGGCAGGCGCTGGCCCCCGCCATCGCCGAGGCCGACACGCTGGCGCGGCGGCACCGCGCGCTCAAGCTGCGCGTGCTGCTCGCGCTGGCCCAGGCGCGCGCGGGTGCCGCGGCGGAGGCGCAGGCGGTGCTGGCCGCGGTGCTGGCCGAGACCGCGCGCGAAGGCTTCGTGCGGCTGCTGCTGGACGAGGGACCTGCCTTGGCGCCGCTGCTGCGCACCCTGCAGGCCGACCGCGCCCGGCTGGATGAGGCCGGCCCCATCTATGCCGACCATATCGCTCGCTTGGCCGCCGCCTTCGGCGAGGCGCACGAGGACGAGTCCGTTGCGGGCGACGCCCCGCCCGCACCGCTGGCCGAGCCGCTGACCCGCAAGGAGATCCGTGTGCTGGAGCTGCTGGCCGCCGGCTATTCCAACGCCGCCATGGCCGAGAAGCTGTTTGTCTCGGACAGCACCGTGCGCACGCACCTGCGCAACATCAACCTCAAGCTCGGCGCCCGCAGCCGCACGCAGGCCGTGGCGCTGGCGCGGCAGGCGGGGGTGGTGCGGTAGGGCGCCACCGACGACGCGCTCATGGGATGCGAACGCATGGCGGGCGCGCCGCTCTGCCCTTCGACGGGCTCACGGCGAACGGAACAAGTCTTCTTGCCGGGTGCCACCATCGGCACGGCGCCGGCCGCGGTCCTTTTCGAACAGGAGTCCTGCCCATGACCGATCGCTCGTCATCCACGCAGCCAGCCATCGTGCATTACGCCGCCGACGGCCCCGTCTGCACCATCACCCTCGACCGCCCGCACAAGCGCAACGCCGTCGACGGCGCCACCGCCGAAGCGCTGCGCAAGGCCTTCGAACGCTTCGAGGCCGACGACGCGCTGCGCGTGGCGGTGCTCACCGGCGCGGGCGGCCACTTCTGCGCCGGGGCCGACCTCGCGGCCGCCACCGACCCCGAAGCGCGCAATGCGCTGGATGCCCGCGGTGAGGGTCCCGGCCCCATGGGTCCGACGCGCATGGCCCTGTCCAAGCCGCTGATCGCCGCCATCGAGGGCTATGCCGTGGCCGGCGGGCTGGAGCTGGCCCTGCTGGCCGACCTGCGCGTGGCCGCCGACGACGCGGTGATGGGCGTCTTCTGCCGCCGCTGGGGCGTGCCACTGATCGACGGCGGCACCGTGCGGCTGCCGCGCCTGATCGGCATGGGCCGGGCGATGGACCTGATCCTCAGCGGCCGGCCCGTGCCCGCCGACGAGGCGCTGGCCATGGGCCTGGTCAACCGCGTCGTGCCGCGCGGCGACGCCCTGGCCAGGGCCCAGGCCTGGGCGCACGAGCTGGCGGCCTTCCCGCAACAGTGCATGCTGGCCGATCGCCGATCGGCCTACGCGCAGTGGGACCTGCCGCTGAGCGACGCGCTGCGGCAGGAAGGTGCGAATGGCGTGCCAGCCTTCTTCGCCGAGGGCGAGGCGGGGGCGGCGCGCTTCGCGGCGGGAGCGGGGCGGCACGGGCGAGCCGACCGGGGATAACTGCGTCGATCCAACGGATTGTGAATAGATCGCCTCGGGCAATCCCCAAGGATTTAACGCACTCGGGGCAAATCTGCGGTCTTTCGATTTAACACAAAAGTGCCAACCTAGACTGACGATCCGGCGCCCGCCCCACATCCAAGAGGCGGGCCAGAGGGCATTCCAGGGGGATCGACAGATGACTGCTTCCAGCGCCATACCGAGATCGCGCGCGGCATTGCTTCGGCCGCTCGCCGGTCATCCGCCCGAGCATCGGGCAGCCCGCTGCGCCATGCGGCCAGGCGCAGCGCATCGCCCGGCGATGCCCGTGCACGACATCCCCCCGGCCGCCTGAATTCGCGGCCCAGCCGCACACCCGACGACCCCGCCGACCCGCCCGCCGGCGACGGTGTCGCACGCCTGGAGATTGCCGCGGGCCCTGCCAACCAACAGGAGGTGAGCGCCACGACCTGATCCCCGACCGCACCGAGGGCCCCGGCCCGCCGTCCTTTCAAAAAAACATCCGATCCAATGAAAAAAGTCTGTCACACACCAGGCCGCAAGCCGACCGGCATCAGCTCGCTGATGGCCGCCGTGCTGGGCCGTCACTACGTCCTCACGGCGCCGGCCCTCGTGGCCGCCGGCATGTTCGGCGCCGACCCCGCCGCAGCAGCCACCAGTTGCCTTGCTTCCAACTGCAATGTCGAGGTGCTCTATTACATCGCTGCTACGCAAGGCAGCGGCGGCTTCGTCGTCGACCAGGACTACGGCTATTCCAACAATCAATGGCTGAACGATGCAACGCTGTATCAGCCGTCGATCACCGGCACGGCGACGATCGCGAACGCATCCATGGGCTCGGCCACCATCGGCTCGGCCCGCATCACCAGCGCCACCATCACCAACCTGAACGCCTCCACAGGCGGCGTGACGGCGGGCACTGTCAGCGCCAACAGCATCACCGCGGTGAGCGCCAGCCTGGGTACGGTCACCGCCAACAGCATCAGCGCCGGCACCGTGAGCGCCAGCAGCATCACCGCCGCCAGCGCTAGCCTGGGCACGGTCACCGCCAACAGCATCAGCGCGGGCACCGTCAGTGCCACCAGCGTGACGGCGTCCACGGTGAACGCGGGCACGGTCAACGCACAGAGCGTTGCCACCACCAGCCTGTCCGCCTTCAGCGCCACGCTGGGCACGGTGACGGCCTCCAGCGTGAATGCCAGTTCCGTCAATGCAGGCACCATCACCGCCACCAACGTCACCACCAATCAGTTGCTGGCCAACAGCGCGACGATGGGCAGCGTGACGGCCATGAGCGTCAACGCGAGCACCGTCAGCGCCAACAGCGTGACGGCCACCTCGGCCAGCCTGGGTACCGTGACCGCCTCCAGCGTGAGCGCCAGCACCGTGAGCGCGTTCAGCGTCACCGCCGCCAGTGCGAGTCTGGGCACCGTGACCGCGGCGAGCATCAGTGCCGGCACGGTCAGTGCCTCCAGCCTCACGGCCACCAGCGTCTCTGCCGGCACCATCACCGCCGCCAGCATCAGCGCCAACACCGTCAGCGCGTTCAGCGTCACGGCGACCAGCGCCAGCCTGGGCACCGTCACGGCCGCGAGCATCAGTGCCGGCACCGTCAGTGCCTCCAGCCTCACGGCCACCAGCGTCTCTGCCGGCACCATCACCGCAGCGAGCGTCAGTGCCAATACGGTCAGCGCGTTCAGTGTCACGGCCACCAGCGCCAGCCTGGGCACCGTGACGGCCGCGAGCATCAGTGCCGGCACGGTCAGTGCCTCCAGCCTCACGGCCACCAGCGTCTCTGCCGGCACCATCACCGCGGCCAGCATCAGCGCCAATACGGTCAGCGCGTTCAGCGTCACGGCGACCAGCGCCAGCCTGGGCACCGTGACGGCGGCGAGCATCAGTGCCGGCACGGTCAGTGCCTCCAGCCTGACGGCCACCAGCGTCTCCGCCGGCACCATCACCGCAGCGAGCATCAGCGCCGACACCGTGAGTGCCTTCAGCGTCACGGCCACCAGCGTCTCGGCGGGCACGGTGACCGCGGCGAGCATCACCGCCGGCACGGTCAATGCCACCAGCCTGACCACCGCCACGGCCAACGTCACCAACGGTGCCACCATCGTCGGCGGCCTCAGCGTGGACACGGTGACGGCCGGCACGGTGAGCGCGACCAGCCTCACGGCCACCAGCGTCTCGGCGGGTACCGTGACGGCGGCGAGCATCACGGCGGGCACGGTCAATGCCACGCAGCTGACCACCGCCAAGGCCAACGTCACCAATGGCGCGACCATCACCGGCGGGCTGAAGGTGGACACCGTGACGGCGACCAGCGTGTCGGCCGGCACCGTGAGTGCCAGCAGCATCACGGCCGCCAGTGCGAGCCTGGGCACCGTGACGGCGGCGAGCATCACCGCGAGCACCGTCAACGCGTCGAGCGCCAGCCTCGGCACGGTCACGGCCACCAGCGTGTCCGCAGGCACGGTCACTGCCAACAGCATCTCGGCCGGCACCGTCAGCGCCAACAGCGTGACCGCGTCCACCATCCACGCCGGCACCATCACGGCCACCAGCGTGAACGCGGGCACGGTCAGCGCGACGCAGATCGTCATCGGCAACTCGACGCTCTCGAACAACGAGATGTCGGTGACCAATGTGACCACGCAGAACTTCACGACCAACAATGCCACGGTCAACAACCTGACCACCACCAACGTCAGCGTGGCGGGATCGGTCAACGCGAGCACCGTCAATGCCAGCACCGTCAACGCCAGCACGGTGAATGCCACCAGCATCAACACCAGCGTGCTGAACGCGACGGCGGCCACGGTGAATGCGCTGACGGCCACCAATTCCCTGACGGTGGCGCCTGGGGCGAACGTCGACATGGGCGGCAACCGCGTGCAGAACGTGGCGCCCGGTGTGGTGGCCACCGACGCTGTCAATCTCGGACAGTTGCAGCAGACCGAAGGCCGTCTGCAAAGGCAGATCGACCAGACCGGCGCCATGGCGGCGGCCCAGGCCAACATGGTCATGCCGACGGCTCCGGGCGAGGTGACCATGGGTGCGGGCATCGGCTACCAGGGCGGCTACGCGGCCGGGGCGCTCGGCATGGCCTACCAGGTGCAGCCCAACGTGTTCCTGCGGTCGACCCTGAGCTTCTCGGGCAGCAAGGTGAGCGTGGGCGCAGGCTTCACCTTCCGCTGGAAGCCATGACCCTGGGTTGAACCGGCGGGGCGGAGGGGCAGGCCATGTCCTGCCTCATCCGCCCCTGCCTTCCCACGACAACCATGAAGAGATCGCACCCCCCGAAGGTGGCACCGGCCCTGGAGGCCTGGGCGCGCGAGACCATTGCGCAGGCCCTCGAGCATCACCGCCAGGGTGACCTCGCACGTGCCGAGGCGATGTACCGCGAGGTGCTGGCCCGGGTCGAGAACTATCCCGACGCACTGCAGCTGCTCGGACTGATCTACAAGGCGGCCAACCGCATGCAGGAGGCGCTGCAGCTGCTCAATGCGGCCATCGCCCTGAACCCGCATCCCGTCTACTACACCAACCGTGCCGGCGTGCTGCTGGAACTGAAGGAACATGCCCTGGCCGAGCAGGACGCCATGGTCGCGATCCGCAGTGGCCAGGCCTCGGCCGACACCTACATCAACCTGCTGAGCGCGCTGCGCAGTCAGAAGAAGCGACGCAAGCTCCAGCAGATCGGCGCAGACGCCATTCGCGCCCACCCCGACAACGCCAGCGTGTGGAACAACTACGGCGCAGGCCTGCTCGACCTGGGCGAGTCGCAGGCTGCCCGCGACGCCTTCGCGCGCGCGGTCGACCTGGCGCCCGAGGGCCTGGTCTGGCGCGAGACGCTGGCCAAGATCCTCTGGAGCGAGGGCCGCACGCAAGAGGCACTGGTCCACAGCGAAGCCGCCTTCGGCCTCGGCTCCCGGTCGGCGCAGGTGCTGCGGCCCTACGGCGAGCATCTGCACGCACAGGCCCCGGAAAGCGCCATCGAGGTGCTGATGCGGCTCATGCGCGAAGGCGAGGCCGAAGCGCTGGCCGAACCGCTGTTGCAGCCCGCCTTCGTGAACATGATGTTCGCCGTTGCCGGCGCGCTGCAGGATCGCCTGCGGCTCGACGATGCCATCGCCATGCTGCACCGCCTGGCCGAACTGCGCGGCGACAGCAAGGACGTGGTCAACAACCTCGGCGTGGCCTACTTCAAGAAGTCGGACTACCGCACCGCCATCGCCCATTTCACCAAGGCGCTGGCCCTGGAGCCGGACAGCGTGATGATGCTGCGAAACCTGGGCGTGTGCCATTTCATGCTGATCGAGCTGGAAGAGGCACTGCGCTACTTCAAGGACGCCGTGGCGGCCGCGCCGGACGACTGCGTCAGCCTGCTGTACCTCTACGGGCAGAAGCTCTCGTGCGTCGACTGGAGCGATCTGGAGGCGGTGGGCCAGAAGCTGCTGCGCCTGTCGCTCGAACAGGAGCCGGAAGACCTGTCCGCGTCGCTGGCCTACCTCATGCTCATCGAGAAGGCCGAGGACATGAAGCGCATTGCCGCGCTCGTGGGCCGCTCGGTCTTCAAGGACCAGCCGATCTACGCCGACCTGCCGCCAGTGCGCAGCCGCAAAGAGGGCCGCATCCGCATCGGCTATTTCTCGTACGACTTCCGCACCCACCCGGTGTCCTACCTCACCGAGGAGATCTACGGCCTGCACGACCGCTCGCGCTTCGAGGTCCATGCCCTGTCCTACGGCCCCGACGACGGCAGTGCGTTCCGCCGCAACATCGAACGCGACGTCGATGTCTTCATCGACTTCGAGCACTGCACCTCGCGCGAGATCGTGGAGCGCGTACGCGCGCTCGAGCTCGACGTGCTGATCGACCTGACGGGCAACACCCAGGGCACGCGCAGCCGCATCCTGATCAACCGCCTCGCGCCCGTGCAGTGCCACTGGCTCGGCTACGTGTCCTCGATGGGCGAAGGCGTGTACGACTACCTGTTCGGCGATCCCTTCACCACGCCGCCCAACCTGGACGAGCACTACGCCGAGTGCGTGGCGCGCCTGCCCTTCACCATGCAGATCAGCTCCCGGTGGCAGAAGCCCAGCGACCGCGTCTTCACGCGCGCCGACTTCGGCATTCCGGAAGACGCGTTCGTCTTCGCCAACTTCGGCTCCTTCGCCAAGATCCATCCCAAGGTGTTCGACGCCTGGATGCACATCCTGAAGAACACGCCCGGCAGCGTGCTGTGGCTGGCACGTACCCATCGCACCCCGAAAGTGGCCTTCGAGCGGCTGGCAGCCGTGGTGCAACGCCATGGCATCGCGCCCAAACGGGTGATCTTCAGCGAACCGCTCGGCCGCGAAGACCACCTGCACCGCTACAGCGTCGCCGACCTGTGCCTGGACACCTATCCCCAAGGCTCGGGCACCACGGCCATCGAATGCCTGTCGATGGCCTGCCCGATGGTGTCGATGGCCGATGCCGGGGAGACCTATGCGATCCGCATGCCCGGCAGCATCCTCACCGCGGCCGGTATGGCAGAGCTCATCACCGGCAGCGTCGAGGACTACCAGGCCCTGGCGATCGCGCTGGGCCATGACCGCGCGCGCACGCGCGCCCTGCGCGAACGCCTGCAGGCCAGCAAGGCCACGCTGCCGCTCTTCGACACGCCGCGCGCCGTGCGCTACCTGGAGCAGGCGCTGCTGCACATGGCCGAACGCGCCCGCGCGGGCCTGCCGCCCGAGGACTTCAGCGTGGCGGCCTCCCTGTGACCCGACCGCGCTTCAACGATTGACACCATGACCCGACATCTCCAACTCTCCATCGTGGCGGTCACCTTTGCGGCCGCCCTGACCTGCGGCGCGCCGGCCGTCGCGCGCGAAGATGGCGCATTTCCGGTGCAGGGCGAAAGACTCGACCTTGAACCGCCGGCAGGCTGGGTATTGACCGAGCTGCGCGGAGAAGCGCAAGGCAGCTATGTGGTGCGCTACGAGCCCGATGCGACACAGCGCGCGGCCTGGAAGAACGCCTACGTCACCATCGAACGTCTGCGCTACCCCGACAAGGCGACGCTGGAATCCATCCGCGCCGCCAATGCCACCGTCGCAGGGCAGGTCGTCAGCTTCACCATGGAGCAGATGAAGCGCAACTGCAGCGCTGGCCTGACCCTTCCGCCGCGCATGACGGCCCCATTCGGCAAACGGTCCAGGTCGGTACAGGCCGCTTTCTGCAGCACGACGCCAGGCAGTGCACTGGGCGAATCACTTCTGGTGGCGGCCCTGGAGGGCGAGGAGTACGTCTATCGCGTCCATTTCGTCTGGCTACCGCAGAACGAGCAGGAGCGTGAGGAGGCAACCCGAAAGATGGATGAGCGCATGGGTTCGGCCTTCATGAACGCCGTGAGCACGGCCCGGCTGTGCGGCGGTGCGGTTCCCTGCACGACCGTGATCGCACCACCGCGCGGTGCGGCGGCCGTGGCGGCCGCCACCGACCTTTCCGGCGTGGCCCCGGCGGTGCAGGCCTGGGCCAGCGCGTGGTCGGCCAAGGATCTGCAGCGATACCTGGATTTCTACGCAGCGAGCTTCCAGCCACCCTCGGGCAGTCTGGCCGCCTGGAAGTCGCAGCGCGCCGCACGGATCGCCAAACCCGGCGCGATCAGCATCACGGTCGAGGCGCTGCAGGTGCGCGCCGACGGCGCCGACGGAGCGCAGGCCACCTTCCGGCAGACCTACCGATCGAGCGACTACGTGGACGTCACCCAGAAGACACTGCGTCTGGTGCGCGAAGGACAGGCGTGGAAGATCCGCGCCGAAGGCGCGAGCCCGGCGCGCTGATCTGGCGACCCACCTGCGTCGCCGGCACGAGCCGGGCGAGCGATCAACAGCCTGCCCCCTGGTGACGGTGGGCCGCTGCGGCCTGGGTTGCATCGCAGACGCCCCTCCTATCATCGGCCGGGTCTGCACTCTTGCCGCGCCCGCGCGCGCCCGGTTCATGCTCAACGGCCTGTGGCTGTCCTTCTTCCTCGTCGCCGCAGTGGCCGGCTTCGCGCGCTGGCTGGTGGGCGGCGACGCCACGGTGTTCGCCGCCATGGTCGAGGCGCTGTTCGCCATGGCGAAGCTGTCGGTGGAGCTCATGCTGCTGCTGTTCGGCACGCTCACGCTGTGGCTGGGCTTCCTGCGGATCGCCGAGGCGGCCGGGCTGGTGGCGCTGCTGGCACGGGCGCTGGGGCCGCTCTTTCGCCGGCTGATGCCCGAGGTGCCGGCCGGCCATCCGGCGCTGGGCCTCATCACCATGAACTTCGCGGCCAATGCGCTGGGCCTGGACAACGCGGCCACGCCCATCGGCCTCAAGGCCATGCGCGAGCTGCAGACGCTCAACCCGCGGCCCGACACGGCCAGCAACGCGCAGATCCTGTTCCTGGTGCTCAACGCGTCCTCGCTCACGCTGCTGCCGGTGACGATCTTCATGTACCGCGCACAGCAGGGCGCGGCCGATCCGACGCTGGTGTTTCTGCCCATCCTGCTGGCCACCAGCGCATCGACGCTGGTGGCGCTGCTGTCGGTGGCGCTGGTGCAGCGCCTCAAGCTCTGGGACCCCGTGGTGCTGGCCTACCTGCTGCCGGGTGCGGCGCTGCTGGCGGGCTTCATGGCGCTGCTGGCCACGCTGTCGGCGCAGGCGCTGGCGCAGCTCTCGTCGCTGATGGGCAACCTGGTGCTGTTCGGCGTCGTCATCGCTTTCCTGGTGGTCGGCGCACTCAAGCGGGTGGCGGTGTACGACCGCTTCATCGAAGGCGCCAAGGAAGGCTTCGACGTGGCCAAGGGCCTGCTGCCCTACCTGGTGGCCATGCTCTGCGCCATCGGCGTGCTGCGGGCCTCGGGCGCGCTGGACCTGCTGCTGGACGGCATCCGCTGGTGCGTGGGGCAGACCGGCTGGGACACGCGCTTCGTCGATGCGCTGCCGACCGCGCTGGTCAAGCCCTTCTCGGGCAGCGCGGCACGGGCGCTGCTGATCGAGACCATGAAGACGCACGGCGTGGACAGCTTCCCCGCCCTGGTGGCCGCCACCATCCAGGGCAGCACCGAGACCACCTTCTACGTGCTGGCGGTGTACTTTGGCGCGGTGGGCATCCAGAAGGCGCGATACGCCGTGGGCTGTGCGCTGCTGGCCGAGCTGGCGGGCGTCGTGGCGGCCATCGCCGTCTGCTACTGGTTCTTCGGCTGATGCCGTCTGGCGACCCGTCCACCGTCTGCCGCCGGCTCCCGCCCGACCCTGCCGCCGCCGCCGTCAAACCGCCTGCGGGACAATGCCGGCCGATCGCCCCCTGCCGCCAGGCCCTCTTCCGTGACCGCTCCCCTCCAGGCCCAAGCGCCCGACTTTTCCGCCGCCGAGTTCCGCGCCGCCCTGGGCATGTTCGCCACCGGCGTGACCATCATCACGGCGCGGGCGGCCGACGGGCGGCTGGTGGGCTTCACGGCCAGCTCCTTCAACTCGGTGTCGCTGGCGCCGCCCCTGGTGCTGTGGAGCCTGTCGCGCAGCGCGGGCTCGATGCCGGACCTGCGAGCCGGCTCCCACTACGCCATCAACATCCTGGCCGCCAACCAGCAGGCGCTGGCCGAGCGTTTTGCCACCCGCGGCGTGGATCGCTGGGAAGGCGTGGACTGGGCACCCGGCATCGCCGGCGCACCCGTGCTTGAAGGCTGCGTGGCCAGCTTCGAATGCTTCAACCGCAGCCGCTATGAAGAGGGCGACCACGTCATCTTCGTCGGCGAGGTGGAGCGCTGCGCCCACCAGGCGGGCGTGCCGCCGCTGCTCTACCACGGCGGTCGCTTCTACACCGAGCACCCGCTCTGAGGCACCCCGGCAGCGCTTCGCGGCTCCGCTTCAGCCGCGCCGACGCATGAAGGCCAGCAGCCGCTCGGTGCGGGGACCGTAGGGGGGATGCATCAGCCCGCCCAGCGACCAGCGCGACTGCACCAGCACGGCGCGCTCGTGGGTGAAGCGCAGAAAACCCGCCTCGCCATGCGATGCGCCCCAGCCGCTGTCGCCGACACCGCCGAAGGGCAGGCCGGGATGGGCGATGTGCACCAGCGTGTCGTTGACCGTGACGCCGCCGCTGACGGTGCCGGCCAGCAGCGCATCGCGCGCCCGGGTGTCCTCGCCGAACCAGTACAAGGCGAGCGGGCGCGGCCGGTCATTGATGAAGCGGATGGCGGTCGCCGTGTCGGCGCAGTCCAGCACCGGCAGGACGGGGCCGAAGATCTCCTCCTGCATCAGCGCCATTCCGGGCTTCGCGCCCAGCACCAGCCGAAGGGCCATCTGGCGCCCTGCCGGCGCATCCGTGCCCAGCACCCGGACCTGCGCACCCTGGGCCACGGCATCGTCCACCAGGGCCTGGAGCCGCTGCGCCTGCCGCGCATCGACCAGGGCGGTGTAGTCGGGGTTGCCCGCCACGGTCGGAAACAGGCGCTGCACCGCCGCCGCCAGGGCGTCGGCCAGTGCGCCGTGCAGCGCGGCGGGCGCCAGCACATAGTCGGGCGCGATGCAGGTCTGCCCGGCATTGAGCAGCTTGCCGTGGGCGATGCGCGAGGCCACCGCATCGGGCCGGCAGGAGGCGTCGATCACACAGGGCGACTTGCCGCCCAGCTCCAGCGTGGTCGGCGTGAGGTTGGCGGCGGCCGCTGCCGCGACATGGCGGCCCACGGCGGTGGAACCGGTGAAGAACAGATGGTCGAAGGGCAGCGCCGAGAACTCGGCCGCCAGCGCGGCATCGCCGTTCGTCACGGTGAATTCGTCGGGGGCGAATCGCCGGGCGACCGCCTCGGCGATGGCGTCGGAGCAGCGCGGCGTGCGCTCGCTGGGCTTGAGCATCACCCGATTGCCCGCTGCCAGCGCCATGCCGGCGGGTCCCAGCGACAGAAGCAGGGGATAGTTCCAGGGCGACAGCACCCCCACCACACCGACCGGTTGTCGCTGCACCCAGGCACGCGCCGGCTGCAGCGTGAGCGGCGTGCGCACCCGGCGCGGCGCGGACCATCGCGCCAGGTGACGCTGCGCGTCCGCCAGCCCCTCGCGCAGCAGCAGCAGGTCGGCGATCTCGGTGAGCGTGGCCGAGCGGACGCCGAAGTCGGCCTCCACGGCGCGCACCAGCGGCGGGCCGTCGGTGCCGAGCAGCGCGCGAAGGCGCTGCAGCCGGTCACGGCGCAACGCCAGATCGGCCGGCGGCTGGCTGCGGCTGGCCGCACGCTGGGCCTCGAACAGGCTGCGCAGGGCGAGGGATGCGGAGGTCATGGTCGCTGGCTCCAGGGACGGATGGGAATCAGGCGCCGGCGGCCGCGCCATAGGTGGCGGCAAAGCGGGACTGCAGGTACGCCTGCGTCGTGACCGGCGCATGCCGCGGTGCCTCGCCGGGCGGCACGCAGCTGGGAATGGCGCTGACCAGCGCGTCGGGGTTGGGATCGAGGAAGAAGGCGATCGAATAACGCTCGGCCGCCGGCCGCACCACGCGGTGCGGCGTGGACAGGTAGACGTCGTTGGTCCAGCGCATCAGGCAATCGCCGATGTTGCAGACGAAGGCGCCGGGCAGCGGCGGCACGTCGATCCATTCGTCGCGGGCGCGCCCCTGCACCTGCAGGCCCGAGACGCCGTCGGTGGCCAGCAGGGTGACGTTCCCGTAGTCGGTGTGTGCCCCGGCGCCCACGCCGGCGTCGGCCGCCGCGCCCGCGGGATAGTGCAGCAGGCGCAGCGTGGCCAGCGGCCGGTCGATCTTGTCGGCGAAGAAGTCCTCGGGCAGACCCAGGTCCAGCGCGAAGGCCGCATGCAGCCGCGTGGCGGCGGCGAAGACCGCATCGAAGTAGGCCTGCACCGGCGCGCGCCAGCCGGGCAGGGCGGGCCAGGCGTTGGGCGGGCGGGTGGCCTCGTCGGTCCAGATGAGGTTGAAGGCCTCCTTCTGGTCGGCGCCGCGCTTCTCGTCCAGCGCCTCCACGCCCATGCCCACGTAGCCGCGGTTGTGGCTGAGCGTGGCGTACGCCAGCGCCGCCTTGTCGGCCACCGGCTGGGCAAAGAACGCGCGGCTGGCGGCGAAGGCGGCGTCGATCACTCGGGCCGGCACGCCATGGCCGGTGATGGCGAAGAAGCCGATGTCGCGGCAGGCGGCGCCCACCTCGGCCGCCACGCGACGACGGGCGTCGGCATCAGGCGAGGCAAGGGCGGCGATGTCGATGACGGGGATGGTGGAAGCAGCGGTCATGGCGGGGCGAAGGCGTTGAGGCAAGTCGGGGCACTGGTGACGCGGCGGGCCATGCGGACAGGTTTGCGGGCCCTTCTAGCGCTGCAGGCTCAGCCGGTAGCGGAAGGTGTCGGCGCGGTAGACGGCGCTTTCCACATGCACCGGCGAGCCCGCCTGGTCATGCACCACGCGCTCCACCTCCAGCACGGGCGCGCCGGTATCCAGCTTGAGCAGACGGGCGTCCGCCGCGCGGGCGGTGCCGGCGCCGATCTCCAGGTCGGCGCGGCCGACGGCGATGCCACCCTCGTGCTCGAACACGTCGATCAGGTCGCGCTGCGAGAAGTCCACCCGCGACAGGCGCTCGCCCAGCGTGGCCAGCAACCAGGAGTTGTTGACCGACAGCGGCTCGCGCTCCAGGTAGCGCACGGTCTGCAGGTGATAGACGGTGGTGTTGCCGGGCAGGCCCAGCTTCTGCGCAACCGCCGCAGGAGCCCGCACCTCTCGCCAGGCCAGGCGCTTGTTGCTGACGGCGCGCGCCTCGGCGGCCAGCGCCTCGTTCAGGCCCTGCAGGCGGTTAAGGCTCTGCGCCGCTTTCGGGTGCGAGACGAATGCACCCTTTCCGTGCAGCTTGACGATCAGGCCCTCGGCCTGGAGTGCGCCGAGCGCCTGGCGCACGGTGATGCGGCTGACGCCATGGGCCGCCTGCAGCTCGGATTCGGAGGGCAGCTTGTCGCCCGGCTTCAGGCGGGCGTCGAGGATGGAGGCACGCAGCTCATCGCGCAGGCGGGCATGCAGCGACTGGGGAATCTCAGCCAAGGCGTGGCCCTTCCGCATGGCTGGCATGCCGCTTGCATCGCTTGTTATAACTTGTCATAACGAGTAGATTCTCGCACCGTCGAGGTGCTCTTCCATCCTTCACCACTGCCGAACGAGGAACGACCATGGCCCATCCTGCCCGCACCGCCCATTCCCTGAGCTTCACCCGCCGCACCCTGGCTGCCGCCCTGGCGTCGGGCATGGCCCTGGCCGCATTGCCCGGCGCCGCACAGGCCCAGGCCTGGCCGGCCAAACCGGTCACGCTGATCGTACCGTTCGCGGCCGGCGGCGGCGTCGATGCGACGGCCCGCCTCATCAACGCCAAGCTGGGCGAGGTGCTGGGCCAGCCCGTGGTGATCGACAACGTGGCCGGGGCCGCCGGCACCATCGGCACGCAGAAGGCCGCCCGCGCGCCGGCCGACGGCTACACGCTGCTGTTCGCCGTGGCCAGCCCGCTCAACGTGGCGCCGCTGGTGGCGCCTTCGGCCGTGCGCTACGACACCTTCAAGGACTTCGCGCCCATCGCCACCGTCGGCTTCTCGCCCTTCGTGCTGGTGGGCAAGCCGCAGCTGCCGGCGCAGACCGCGGCCGAGCTGATCGCCTATGCCAAGGCCCATCCCGGCCAGTTGAACTTCGGCACCGATGGCGTGGGCACTTCGCTGCACGTGACGGCCGAACTGATCAAGCAGCGCGCGGGCATCGACATCGTGCATGTGCCCTACAAGTCGGGCCCGCAGGTGCTGACCGACGTGGCCGGCGGCCAGCTGGACCTGGCGGTGCTGCCGCTGTCGCTGGCACTGCCCTTCATCAAGGACGGCAAGGTCAAGGGCCTGGGCGTGACCTCCGCCGCCCGTGCGCCCATCGCGCCGCAGCTGCCGGCCCTGGCCGAGACGCCGGCCCTGAAGGGCTTCGAGCTGGATTCCTGGCTGGGCATCCTGGCGCCCGCCAACGTGCCGGCGCCGGTCGCCGCCAAGCTGGCCGAGGCCGTGCAGGCCACGATGAAGGACCCCGAGGTGGTGCGCCGCCTGGGCGAGATCGCCGTGCGCCCCGTGGTGACCACAGGCCCGGCCTTCGGCGACTACCTCAAGAAGGAGCGCCAGACCATCCAGGACGTGGTCACCAAGGCCAACATCAAAGCAGAGTAAACAGAAGAGCCCATGCCGCTGATCGCCCACGCCTGGATCGTCGCGCCGCTGCTGCTGGTGGCCGGCGCGCTGATTGGCGCAACGGGCATCGGTGGCGTGCTGGTGGTGCCGCTGCTCACCACGCTGGGCGGCATTGCGGCACCGCAGGCCATCGCGGCCTCGTCGCTGGCCTTCTTTCTGCCGGCGCTGGTGGCACTGGGGCCGCTGCGGCAGCGGCCCGAACTGGCGCGGCGTTGCGTGCCCTTGCTGGCGGGTGCGCTGGGCGGGGCCGTGGTCGGCGCGCTGGTGGTGCGCTGGCTGCCGGTGCAGGTGCTGCTCGCCGGTGTGACGGCACTGGTGCTGCTGGCAGGCTGGCGCGGGCTGCGGCCTTCGGCCGGGGCCAGTGCGGCGTCGGCGCCCATGCTCGGTGCCGCGCCACTGGCAGCCCTGGGCGCCGTCGTGGGCCTCGGCTCCGCACTGACCGGCACCGGCGGCCCGGTGCTGCTGCTGCCGCTTTTGATGCTGCTGCGCCAGCCACTGGTCTTCGCGGTGGCGGCGGCGCAGGCCGTCCAGCTCCCGGTGGCCATTTCGGCCAGCACGGTGCATGCGCTGGCCGGCCGGCTCGACTGGCGTCTGGCGTTGATGTGCGGCCTGCTGCTGATGACCGGCAGCCTGGCCGGTCAGCGTGCGGCGCGGCGCCTGCCGGTCGCGCAACTGCAGCGGGCCGTGGCGGTGCTGCTGCTGGCCACCGGCGGCTGGTTTGCCGTGTTGATCCTGAAGTGAAAGCGGCCTTCGCAGGCCTTGCCGTTCCATGCTCTCTCCCGAATCCCTCCTCCAGGCCGCCGGCGACACGCCCCTGCTGATCGCTCCCGGCCAGCTGCTGCAGCCGGACGGCATGAAGCAGGGCCTGGCCGTGGCCGTGCAGCACGGCCGCTTCACGCAGGTCGGCCCCGTCGACGAGGTGCGCGCCGCGCATCCCGGCCTGCCGGTGCAGGACATGCCCGGCCATCTGCTCATGCCGGGCCTCATCGACACCCACACCCACCTCACGCAGGCCTTCGGCAAGTCGCTGGCCTTCGGCGAGCCGTCGGAGATCTTCCGCCGCATCTGGGTGCCGATGGAAGGCGTGCTGGACGAGCACGCCGCCTATCTGTCGGCCAAGCTGGCCGCGCTGGAGTCGCTGCGCGGCGGCTTCACCACCGTGGTCGATGCCGGCACGCGCTCGGAAGAGGGCCTGGGCGGCGTGGCGCGCGCCGCGCGCGAGGTGGGCATCCGGTGCGTGCTGGGCCTGATCTGCAACGACGCCGGCAACACCGAGGGCGAGGCCGGCGCGCGCCGCATCCTCGACCGCGCGGCGGGCTTCCTGGCGGCGCACGAGCACGACCCGCTGGTGCATCCGTCATTGGCCATCTCCATCCCCGAGGCCGCCACCGACCGCATGCTGCACGACGTGGCCGCGCTCAGCCGCGAGGCCGGCGTACGCTTCCAGACCCATGTGAACGAGCACCTGGCCGCCGTCGAGCGCTCGCTCGTGGCGCGCGGCCTGCGCCCGCTGGAGCTGCTGCATGCCGTGGGCGCGCTCATCGAGAGCGCGCTGCTCGCCCACGCCACGCTGCTCACGCCGCGCGAGCTGGGCCTGCTGCGGGACAGCGGCGCCGCCGTGGCCTACAACCCCGTGGCCAGCGCCTGGAAGGGCAATGCCGTGCTCGACGCCGGCCTCCTGCAGATGCTGGGCGTGCCCTTCGGCCTGGGCACGGACGGCACCCGCGCCGACGCACTGCGGCTGATGGACGCCGCTGAGATGGCGCAGCGCCTGACGCAGGGCATCGCCAAGGGCGACTCCTCCTGCGGCGGTGGCTGGACCTGGCTGGACCATGCCGCGCACGAAGGCGCGCGCGCCGCGGGCCTGGGCCACATCACCGGCCGCATCGAGGCCGGCCATGCGGCCGACTTCCTGCTGCTGGACGTGGACGTGCCCGAGTTCGTGCCCAGCTGGGACCTGGGCTGGGAGCTGGTGCGCTTTGCCAACCGCGACCAGATCGACGCCGTCTTCGTGCAGGGCGCATTGCGGCTGTGGCAGGGCTGGCCGGTGGACTGGGACGCGCGCGCGCTGATGCGCGAGGCGGCCACCATCGCCCGGCGCGACGTGGCGCGGGCGCCCATCCAGCGGGTGCATGCCACCTCGGACGCGCACCGCGCGCAGGCCCTGCACGCGCCCAGCAGCATTTAGCCCCGCGGGCTAGGATCGGCGGCTGACCCCAGAAGACCGCCGAGACAACACCGCCCGCTGCATGACCGATCGCAAAGACCACCTCGACACCCGTGCCCTCCTGATCCTCGTCGCCTGCTGTGCGTTCTGGGGCCTGCAGCAGATCCTCATCAAGACCACCGTGGTCGAAGTGCCGCCCATGTGGCAGGCCACACTGCGCATGGGCGGCGCGACGGTGCTGCTGCTTCTGTGGTGCGCGGCGCGCGGCGTGCCGCTGTTCCGGCGCGACGGCACGCTGGCGGCCGGGCTGATGGCGGGTCTGCTCTTCGCGGCCGAGTTCATCTGCATCTACCTCGGCCTGCAGCTGACCACGGCCTCGCGGCTCACGGTCTTCCTCTACACCTCGCCCTTCTTCGTGGCCCTGTTGCTGCCGCGGCTGGTGCCGGCCGAGCGCCTGCGCCGCGTGCAGTGGATCGGCCTGGCCCTGGCCTTCGCGGCGGTGGTGGTGGCCTTCAGCGAAAGCCTGGGCCATGCCCAGCCGGGGCAGCTGCGCGGCGATGCGCTGGCCCTGCTGGCCGGCCTGCTGTGGGGCCTGACCACGCTGGTGATCCGCAGCAGCCGGCTGGCCACCGCCAGTGCCGAGAAGACGCTGTTCTACCAACTGGCCGTCACCGCCGTGGTGGTGCCGGTGGCGTCGCTGGTGCGCGGCGAGACCTGGAGCCTGGGCTACTCGGCCTATGCCTGGACCTCCATCGCGGCCCAGACCTTCATCGGCGCCTTCGCCAGCTACCTGGCCTGGATGTGGCTGCTGCGGCACTACCCGGCCACGCGCCTGTCGCCCTTCACCTTCCTCACGCCGCTGTTCGCCTTGCTCTTCGGTGTGCTGCTGCTGCGTGAGCCACTGACGGCACAACTGGTGGCCGCGTTGGCGGGCGTGTCGGTGGGGCTGGTGCTGCTCAACCGGCGGGGCTGAGCCCGACCGTGCCAATTGAAGAAAATTTCTTCGATTTGCAGGAGCTGACGACCGCGCCACCACAACCCTCAGCTTCATATTGATGAACACCTCCCCCGACTTCCAGGCCGTCCTCGACGACATCGTCCACACCCTGCAGCCCGAGGCCGGGCGCGAGGGCAAGGTCGCCAGCTACATCCCCGCCCTGGCCCGCGTGGACGCCCACCGCTTCGGCATCGCGCTGCGCACCTGCGATGGCCACGAGGCCGTGGCAGGCGATGGCGATGTGCCCTTCTCGATCCAGAGCATCTCCAAGCTCTTCTCGCTCACGCTGGCCATGCGGCACATGCCCGAGGCCGAGCTGTGGGGGCGCATCGGGCGCGAGCCTTCGGGCAATCCCTTCAACTCGCTGGTGCAGCTGGAAAGCGAGCAGGGCAAGCCGCGCAATCCTTTCATCAATGCCGGCGCCATCGCCGTGGCCGACCGCATCGTCGACCTCTACGGCGCCGATGCGCGGGACACGCTGCGCGGCTTCCTGAGCCACCTGGCGGGCGAGCCAGTCGTCTTCGACGAGGAGGTCGCCGCCTCCGAGGCCGCCACCGGCCACCGCAACCTGGCGCTGGCCCATTTCATGAAGAGCTTCGGCAAGCTGGACCATCCGGTGGCCGAGGTGCTGGACCTGTACTTCCACCAATGCGCCCTGGCCCTGAGCTGCCGCCAGTTGGCCCGCGCCGCCAGCTACCTGGCCCGCGACGGCGCCCATCCTGCCAATGCCGATGAGCAGGTGGTGACCGAGCGCCAGACGCGCCGCATCAATGCGCTGATGCTCACCTGCGGCACCTACGACGCGGCGGGCGAGTTCGCCTTCCGCATCGGCCTGCCCTGCAAGAGCGGCGTGGGCGGCGGCGTCGTGGCGGTGGTGCCCGACCGGCTGACGCTGTGCGTGTGGTCGCCCGCGCTCGATGCCACGGGCAATTCGCACCTGGGCATGAAGGCGCTCGAGCTGTTCGTGGCCCGCACCGGGCTGTCCGTTTTCTGAGGATGAGAAGGAGCGAAGGATGAAGGTCGTAGTGATGGGCGCCGGCGCGGTCGGCTGCTACTACGGGGGCATGCTGGCCCGCGCGGGCCATACGGTGGTGCTGATCGGCCGGCCGACTCATGTGGAGGCGGTGCGCGCCAAGGGGCTGCGCATGCAGACCACGCGCTTCGACGAGCAGGTGCCGCTGCAAGCCGCGACCGGGCCCGAGGCCGTCGCTGGTGCCGACCTAGTGCTCTTCTGCGTCAAGTCGCCCGACACCGAGGCCGCGGGCGAACAGATGCGCCCGCATCTGCCATCTGGCGCACTGGTGCTGAGCCTGCAGAACGGCGTGGACAACGCCGAGCGCCTGCAGGCCGTGCTGCCACAGCAGACGGTGGTGCCGGCCGTGGTCTATGTCGCCACCGAGATGGAAGGGCCCGGCCACCTGCGCCACCACGGCCGGGGCGAGCTGGTGATCGGCCCGTCGGCGCGCAGCGCCGAAGTCGCGGCCCTGCTGGAAGCCGCCGGCGTGCCCACCGAGGTGTCGGCGCAGGCCATCGGCGCGCTGTGGGCCAAGCTGATCCTCAATGCCGCCTACAACGCGCTGTCGGCCATCGCACGCCAGCCCTACGGCGTGCTCTACCCGGCGCCGGGCATCCAACCGACGCTGCGCGCCATCGCCGACGAATGCCTGGCGGTGGCCCGCGCCGACGGCGTGCAGGTAGCGGGCGATCCCTATGCGGCGGTGGACGCCATCGCGGCCACCATGCCGGCGCAGTTCTCCTCCACCGCGCAGGACCTGATGCGCGGCAAGCCCACCGAGATCGACCACATCAACGGCTACGTGGTGCGCCGCGGCGATGCGCTGGGCGTGCCGGTGCCGCTCAACCGCCTGCTGCACAGCCTGGTGAAGCTGCTCGAAGCAGCACCGGCGGCACGATGAACCGCAACCTCTGGCTGCTGACGGGCCTGCAGGGGCTGTTCCTCACCAACAACGTCACCTTCATCGCCATCAACGGCCTGGTGGGACTGGCCCTGGCGCCCTACGGCTGGATGGCCACCCTGCCGGTGATGGGCTATGTGGTGGGCGGCGCGCTGTTCACCGCGCCGGTGGCCTGGGTGCAGGGGCGCTTCGGGCGCAAGGCCGGCTTCTCGCTGGGATTGGCCGTGGCGCTGGGCTCGGCCCTGCTGTGCGCCTTCGCGGCCTGGACGCGGCAGTTCTGGCTGCTGTGCGCCGCCACGCTGCTGGCCGGCTATTACTCGGCCAATGGCCAGCTCTACCGCTTCGCCTCGGCCGAGCTGTGCGCGCCGGCCATGCGCAGCAAGGCAGTGTCGTACGTGATGGCGGGTGGGCTGATCGGCGCCATCGTCGGACCCAACCTGGCTGCCCGCACGCGCGACCTGACGGCCGCGCCCTTCGTCGGCGCCTACCTGGCGCTGGCGGTCGTCGCGCTGCTGGCCATGGGCCTGCTGGCCCTGATGCGCTTTCCGCCGCCGCTGGCCGCCTCGTCGGCCTCGGCCGGCCGCAGCGTGGCGCAGCTGCTGCGGCAACCGGCCTTCCTGGTCGCGGCGATGGGCGGCGCGCTGGCCTATGGCGTGATGAACCTGCTGATGGCGGCCACGCCGCTGGCCATGCAGCAGTGCGGCCTGCCTTTCTCGGACGCGGCCTTCGTGCTGGAGTGGCATGTGATCGGCATGTTCGCGCCCGGCTTCTTCACCGGCCACCTGATCCAGCGCTTCGGCACGCTGCCGATCATGGGCACGGGCGTGCTGCTGAACATGCTGTGCGTGGCCATCGCGCTGTCGGGCGTGGAGTTGCACCACTTCACCATCGCGCTCTTCCTGCTGGGCGTGGGCTGGAACTTCCTGTTCACCGGCAGCACCACGCTCTCGCTGCAGTCGCACACGCCGCAGGAGCGCAACCGGGCGCAGGGGGCGATGAACTTCCTGCAGTTCGCCGTGCTGGCAGGCACCTCCTTCGCGTCGGGTGCGCTGGTCACCACACGCGGGTGGACCCTGCTGAACCTGGGCTCGCTGCTGCCGCTGGCGCTGATCGCGGCAGCGCTGCTGTGGCTGGGGCTGCGTCGGGTTCAACCTTCCGGCAACGCGGCGAACCAGTCGCGGTAGGGCGTGTTGCGGGCCATGCGGCGGTTGAAGTCGGGCGCGCCGTCGGTCCACCACACGGGCCCGCGCTCGCCCAGGGCGCGCTTGGCCTGGTCGACCTGTTCGCGCGCAGCCCGGCGTTCGGCTTCGGAGCAGCGGCCGCGCAGGCCGCGGCGGGCGTCCATCAGCTGCCGCACCAGGGCGTCGCGTTCCTCTTGCGGCAGGCCTGGATTGGCCTTGCGCCACAGCCGGCCGCGCACGACGAAGTAGCGGCCATCGGGCGTGGTGGGATGTCCTGCCGTGCCTGTTTCGGCGGAAGCCGTCGATGCCGTGCGGCCCAGCCGGATCGGGCCGCGCAGTTCGGCATCCGGCGACAGCGCCTGGCCACGCTGGCGGATCTCCAGCCGGCCCTGCCGGGCCATGCCGATGGCCACGGCACGCACCTGCGGCATCAGCGGCCGCCAGTTCTCGGCCGACAGCGTGCGGGCCACTTCCGACGGACACACGGTCGCCTCGGCAGCACGTTGCGCCAGCAGGTCGGCGATGGCGAGGCGGACGGTGGCGTCGGTCGGGCGCATGACGGCATCGTCACACGGGCGGGCCCACCACGGTGTCGGCGGACGCCGGGCCCAGATCCAGCGTCTTCCACGCCGCCATCACCTCGACCTGCTTGCGCAGCCAGTCCTCGGGCGCCACGCTGGTTCCCCAATGGTGCAGGCGCCCCACGCCCTCGCCCAGGTTCCAGAGATGGCGCAGCTGGATGAACAGCTGCAGGGCCGCCAGGTCCGCCTCGGTGATCACGCCGCCGGCAGCTCGGTAGCCGGCCAGGTAGTGCGCCCAGCGCTCGCGCAGCGTGTCGTCGGTTTCGCGCAGTCCCTTGCGGAACAGGTAGGACCAGGGCATCACGCCCAGGTCGTAGGCCAGGAAGCCCGGGCCGGCATCGTCGAAGTCGAAGAAGACGGCGCGCTTGCCGCCCGCGTCGTCGGCCACCACATGGTTGTTGAAGCCATGGGTGTCGCCGTGGCACAGCACCCGGGTCAGCGTGGGCTCGGCCGCGGCCAGTTCCTCCAGCAGGGCGCCGATCAGCGATTCGTAGCTGGCGAGCACGCCGGCGTCGAGGCCGGGGTAGGCCCGCAGCCAGGTCAGCGTCCGGCCGGCCATGCCGTCGCCATCGAGCGGGTAGAGGCTGGGCGGCCCGTCGTAGTCCCGCGCCGCGACATGCAGGCGGGCCAGCGCCTCGCCGGTTGCGGCGAACTCGTCCAGGGCGTCCGGCGCTGCGCCATCGACGTGGTGGAAGAGTGCCAGCGCGCGCTCGCCTTCGGGACATTGAAGGCGCACATGCGAGCCGCCCGCCGCCGTGTCGACAGAGGCGGCCACGCCCACACCGCGGCCTTGCAGATGCGCGAGCAGTGCGGTCTCGAACGCGACGTTGAACGGGCCACGCGGGCGGATGGTGTAGAGGCGCGCCACATGCCGGGCGCCGCCTGCCACGCGCAGGGCGTAGTTGTCGTTGAGCCCGCGGCGGATCAGCGCGCAGTGCTCGACGTTCAGCCCGTAGTGCTGCTGCACCCACGCCGCCACCGAGCGAGCGGCGACCGTGGTGTGGGTGGGGACGAGCTCGGGATCGCACAGGTCGGATGGGGCCATGGTTCGCTTTCTGCCGTCCATGCCGTCGCGCACCGGATGCGCGGGGGTCGGCACGGGGCGCGGAGTCTAAGGGGCGTTGGCTTCGGCGATGCCAAAGATGCCGGCCCCCATGGCACGCCCCGCGGCCTCGCGGCCTCGCCGTCAGGCCACGGCCGGCTCGGCCACCCGAGTCGCCGCCGCGGGTGCTGGCCCGACGTACACCGACTGCGGCCGGATCAGCCGCCCGCGCTGCACCTGCTCGCGCGCATGCGCCATCCAACCTCCGACGCGGCCGGCCGCGAAAACGGCGGTGAAGGCCTCGCGCGGCAGGCCCACGGCTTCGAGCAGCAGGGCGGTGTAGAACTCCACGTTGGTCTCCAGCACGCGGCCCGGCTTGCGGCCCTGCAGCGAGGCGAGGGCGGCACGCTCCACCGCCTCGGCCAGCGCGACGCGGCCGGCCTCCACGCCACCCGCCTGGGCGAGTCCACGCAGCGCCTTCTTCAACGCGTCGGCCCGCGGGTCGCGCACCCGGTAGATGCGGTGGCCGAAGCCCATCAGCCGCTCGCCACGGTCCAGCGCGGCCTCCAGCCAGTCCGCTGCCGCATCGGCACGGCCGACGGCGTCGAGCATGTCGAGCACCGGCCCCGGCGCGCCCCCATGCAGCGGGCCCTTCAACGCGCTCAGGCCCGCGAGCACGGCCGAGGCCAGGCCCGCGCCCGTGGACGCGACCACGCGTGCCGCAAAGGTGGAGGCATTGAGGCCGTGGTCCGCCACCGTGACCAGATAGGCGTCGAGCGCCGCCGCCTGCGCCGACGTCGCCGGCCGGCCCGAGACCATGCGCAGGAAGTCGGCCGCATGGGAAGCCTCGGGCTCGGGGGCCAGGGCCGGCTCGCCCGCCTTCCAGCGCAGCACCGCCGCCGTGAAGACGACGGGCGCCGCCACCAGGCGCAGGGCCGTGGGCAGGTCGTCGCCGTCGGGCACGCGGGCGAGCAGGGCGCGCATGGCTTCCAGCGGCGTCAGAGCCGACAGCATGGCGCGATCGTCCGGGCGCAGCAGGGCCGCGACGTCGGTGCGCGCACGGCCCAGCGCAAGGGCCAGTTCCGGCGCCGCAGGCACCGCCGCGAAGAAGCCCTGCCAGAGCAGCGCCAGCACCTCTTCGTAACGCCAGCGGCCCGCAATGTCGTCCAGCGCATGGCCGCGCAGCACCAGCCGGCCCGCGGCACCGTCCACCTCGGACAGCACCGTGTGGGCCGCCACCACGCCTTCGAGCCCGTTGTCGTCGTCGTCCATCATGTCGCTGCCTTTCGTGTGTCGTTGGGATGCGAGGCATTGTGGAAACCGCACAATGTTGACGTCAATCTTGATTCATTCCATCAACATGACCACTGCCGAGAAGCTGCCGCTGTGGCTGCCTGCCGCCGATGCCCTGGCCTTGCTGAAAGTGCGTCCGCAGACGCTCTATGCCAACGTGAGCCGCGGTCGCATCCGCACGCGGGCTGACACGGCCGACCCGCGGCGCAGCCTCTACCACCGCGACGATGTGCAGCGCCTGGCCGCGCGCCGCCAGGGCCGACGCAGCGACGCGGCACTGGCGGGGGAGGCCATCCAGTGGGGCGAGCCGGTACTGGCCTCGGGCCTCTCGACGGTGTTGGCCGGGCGGCTCTACTACCGCGGGCAGGACGCCTGTGCGCTGGCAGAGGAGGGCACGCTGGAGCAGGTGTCGGCGCTCCTGTGGGACGGACCAGCGCATCCCTTCGCCTCGTCGGCATCACTGGGCGCACCGGCTTCGTCCGCCGCCCCACTCGCGACCGCGATGGCGGCGCTGGCGGCGCGTGCCGCGGCCGATCCGCCCGCGCGGGGGCGGGGCCGCCCCGCGCTGCTCCAGGAAGCCGCGGGGCTCATGGGCCTGCTGGCCGATGCGCTGGCCGGCCCATCGCGCGGCGAGCGCGTGCACGAGCGCCTGGCCGCCGCCTGGCGCCGGCCGAAGGCCGCCGACCTGATCCGGCGCGCGCTGGTGCTGCTGGCCGACCACGAACTCAATGCGTCCACCTTCGCGGCGCGGGTCACGGCCTCCACCGGCGCCGCGCTGGCCGCCAGCGTGTTGAGTGGCCTCTCGGCGCTGAGCGGCCCGCTTCACGGCGGCGCGGCCCGCGCCACGCTGGGCCTGGTCCGCGCGGCCGAGCGCGAGGGCGTGGACGCGGCGATGCATGAATGGCTGTCGCTGGGTCGGCGGCTGCCGGCCTTCGGCCATCCGCTCTATCCGCAGGGCGATGTGCGATGCCAGGCGCTGCTCGCCCACATCGACCTGCCTGCGCCGTATGCCGAACTGCGGGAGGCGGGCGAGCGCCTGATGGGCGAGAAGGCCAACGTGGACTTCGCGCTGGCCGCCCTCACCACCGCGCACCGGCTGCCGACACATGCCCCGCTGGTGCTGTTCGCCCTGGCGCGAGCCGTGGGCTGGATCGCCCATGCGCTTGAGCAGCAGGCCACGGGCACGCTGATCCGGCCGCGTGCGCGATACATCGGGCCGGCGCCGGGCGCCGCCGTCGGGCATTGAACGATGCCCCGCGGCCGGCGCGGACCGACATCGCATGACTGCATGGGCGGCGCGAGCCGGCGCGCTGTCAGCCCACCTGGCCCGCCATCTCCATCAGCATGTCCACCACGCGCCGCACAGGTCCGCCTGCGGGCTCCTGCGTGCGGTGGCCGATCACCAGCTGACGCACCAGCCGCGGGCTGAGCGGCAACACCCGCACGCGCGAGCCGGCGGCCTCCTCATGGCTGGCCCGCAGCGGCAACAGCGCGGCGCCGTAGCCGGCCTCGACGAGGCCGCGCATGGCCACGTCGTAGTTGTGCTCGATGCGCGCCCGCGGCGAGAAGCCGGCGCGGCCGAACCATTCGAGCGTGAGCGTCTGCATGCGCGTGCCGGGCTCGTTCATGATGAGCGGCCGCTGCGCCAGCCATGCCGGCGTGGCGCGCTTAGGCAAGGCCGGCCAGGCCGCCGGCACCAGCGCCCGCATCTCGTGCCGGAGCCAGGGCGTGAAGCGCACGCCGGGCAGGGCGGGCTGGGGCAGGGCGACGACCGCGAGGTCCACCGAGCCGCCCACCAGGCCGGTGGCCGAGTCGGCCGAGCCCACGAACACGGGCGACAGCTCGATGCCCGGATAGCGTGCCGCCAGCGCCTCGAAGACCGGCGGCAGCAGGTCGACCACCACGCTGGTGGTGGAGACGCCGATGCGCACCCGCCCCTCCAGGCCCGCATGCCGCCGACGGGCCGCGTCCATGGCTTCGTCGGCATCGCGCAACAGGCGACGGCCACGCTCGACCAGCTCGGCCCCGGCTGGCGTGGGCTGCACATGCCGCGGCGAGCGCAGCAGCAGCGGCACGCCCAGCCGCAATTCCAGCTCGCTCACATGCAGGCTGACGGTGGGCTGGGCCAGGTGCAGGGCCTGGGCGGCGGCCGAGAAGCTGCCCAGGTCGGCGATGGCGACCAGGGTGCGCACCTGGTCGAGGTTCAATTGGCGCATCAGGTATTCTGATCGCAGCCCTCAGAACTCTCAACTTCTCCGATGCTGCGCCGCAGCGCATCATCGCGGCTCCTTCACCACTTCGTGCCAGAAACACACGCCAGGAGCCGATCATGAACACCCTCGTGCTGCAACCCGCCACCGCCCGCCCGAGCGCCGCCGTTCCCCGCCGCGCCATCGCGCCAGGTGCCGTGCCGCGCGAGGCGATGGTCGAGGCCCCGGCGGCTGCGGCACGCACCGGGCTGCTTCAGCGCCTGCGCGACGCGGCGGCCGAGCGGCGCATGCGCCGCATCCGGGCGCGCCGCCTGCGGGAAGAGGGCGCGTTGCTGATGGCCATGGGCCAGCACGAACTCAACGACCTGGGCGTGGGGCGCTGCGAACTGGCCGGGCACCTGCGCGGCCGCCGGGCGGGCTGAGAAGGTGTGAAAGAACCCGCCATGCCCGCTCGTTCTGCCAAAACACGCCCACTCCGCGTTGCAAATGCTCGCCATAGCCCGAGCTATGGCTGCGCTTTGCGCCTTGATTGGCCGCGTTTTCGCAGCCCGCTCGGCCACGCCGGATTCATTCACACCTTCTGAGTCCGCGCCTCAGGGTCGCTGCGTGGTCGCGATGAGCCGCGCATCGCGCAGCGCCGCCGTGCGGTGGTGCACGATGGCCCGGTAATCGGGCGACTGGATCATGGCGGCGAAGGCATCGCGCGTGGGGTACTCCACCAGCAGCACCTCGTCCCATTCCTCGCCGGGCGGCGCCACCAGGGCATGCCGCGCATCGGCGACCCAGCGCACTTGGCCACCGACACGCGCCAGCAGCGGCGTGACAGCCTCGCTGTAGGTCGCATAGGCCGCCCGGCCCGAACGCACCGGGGCGCCCGGTTCATCGGCGGCCTGCGCGCGAAAGGCCAGCAGGTTGAGCATGAGCACTGGCGCACCGGCGGGCACGCGCTCGAACAGCTGCTTGAAACTGTCGCGCGTGGGGTCGATGACGGCGCGTTCGGGGGGCAGGGACATGGACATACGGGTCTCCGGTCAGGACGGCGCCACGCCAGGCGTGGACGGGCCGTCGCGCATGTTGGAGGCGTCGTCTGTCCTGCGCTGTTGCGCCCGCGACAGGCGGGGCGGCGGTTGGCCACCCAGGCGCTGCGCAGTGACCTCGGAGGTCAGGCCCGTGAGCCCGCGCCCGCCCAGGCGGCCACGATGCGCGCCGCCTCGGCGATCACCGCCTCGTCGGCCGGCGCATCGGCCGCAGGCCGCGTCGTGTAGATGGCCAGGGCCAGCGGCGCCGCCCCGGGCCGCCACACGATGCCGATGTCGCTGGCCGAGCCATGGGCGCCGGTACCCGTCTTGTCGCCCACCGTCCAGGCCGCCGGCATGCCCGCGCGGATGCGCCGTGCACCCGTGGTGTTGCCACGCAGCCAGTCGGCCAGTTGCTGCCGCTCTTGCGGCGGCAGGCCCTCGCCCAGCACCAGCCGCTGCAGCAGCCGGGCCATGGCCTCGGGCGTGGTGGTGTCGCGCTCGTCGCCCGGAATGGCACTGTTAAGTGCAGGCTCGATGCGGTCGAGCCGGAAGGTGCTGTCGCCCTGGCTGCGCGCGAAGGCCGTGAGCGCCTGTGGCCCGCCGCTCTGGGCCATCAGCAGGTTGGCGGCGCCGTTGTCGCTGTACTGCACGGTGGCGGCGCAGAGTTCGGCCACCGTCATGCCCTCGCCCACGTGGCGCTCGGTCACGGGCGAATAGCTGACCAGGTCGGCCTTGGCATAGCGCACGCGGTGGGCCAGCCAGTCGGGCTGCCGGCTGCTGCGCGCCAGCATCGACGCCGCCAGCACGGCCTTGAAGCTGCTGCACATGGGAAAGCGTTCGCCGCCGCGATGGCCCAGCGTGGCGCCCGAGCCGGTGTCGAGTGCGAACACGCCGAGCCGGCCATCGAAGCGGTCGTCCAGCGCCTGCAAGGCGGCGTGCGCCTCGCGGTCGGCGCGCGCGGCGGCCGTGGCGCAGCCGGTGGTGGCCAGCACCAGCGGCGCGGCGGCAAGGGCGGACAGCAGGCGACGGCGTTGAGCGATCGGGAGAGAAGCAGCTGGGTGACGAAGCGTCATGGGAATCCTGTGGACAAGTGATGCAAGGGGGGAATGCCGCCCACAATGCGGGGCAGGCGGCCAAGGGCAAGGGCGTCGCGACGAGCCCGCATCGTAGGAAGGCCCGCTGCCGCCACCAAGCGCGGGCAGGCGCCCCGCCCGCACTGCTGTCACACCTGTCACATCGCCGTCTTCCGCATGCCCCTACCGTCCATCGACATCGAACTCAGCTCGCCCCAGTCCGTGAACGGACAGTCGGCGGCCTACCAATCGCTGTGGCTGCTGGTGCGGCTGCACCATGCGCAGCGCCTTGGCGAGGTGGTGGCGCTCGATGCCTTGCGCGGGCAGGTGACGTCCGCGCGCACGCTGCGCATGGTGGTGAGTCGCGCTTTCCGCGATTTCAAGGCCTGGGGCCTGCGCGTGGGCTGGGGCACGGACACGGCGCGCGACCCGCGCTTCCTCAATGCCGAAGGCCGAAGCCAGGGGCCTTTCTGGCTGCCCGCGACAGAGGCGCGCCGCCTGCGGCTGCGGGTCGACGGGGAGGCGGCGCGGCCGGCCGAGGTGGCGGACTTCCTGGGTCTTTCCGTATCGCCGCGGCGCGCGCGTGCCAGCGCCGCTGCGGATGCACAGGCCAGCGCGGTGCAACTGCAGGACGCCCGCTTCTGGCACCAGCTCGCCGCCGCGCAGCAGGCCATGCGGCAGGGCCGCTGGGCCGCCCCGGTGCAAGGCCGGCGCGATGCCCAGGCGCCGGCCAGCGCACTGGCGGCCATGCGGCAGGCCGCAGACCTGGCGCAGGACGATTACCAGCGCGCGCTGGTCACGCTCAACGAGGCGCTGCTCTGGCGCCGCCTGGGCGACGACGCCCAGGCCCGCAAGCGCCTGGCCGCGCTGCAACGCCAGCGACTGGCCCGCCAGGTCGCGAGCCACGACTACCTGGGCGCGATGGCCGCCATCGTCGGCGCCTGGTGCAGCTACACCGCGCGCGACCTGCCGCAGGCCCAGGCCCAGCTGGCGGCGATGACGCGCGATGCGCAGCAGGCGCCGCTGCTGCGCCACCATCCCCAGGTGCGCTTCGAATGGAGCAACCTGTGGGCACTGGCCTGCCGCTCGCGCGCCCTGGGCCTGGCCGCCACGGACGCATCCGCCGCGACGCAGCAGGCCGACGAGGCCATGGCGCACTTCGGCCGCGCGCTGGCAGCGGCCTTCGAATCGCACGCCTTCGACGCGGCCCAGCACGTGGCCGCCAACATGGGCATGGCCGTGTGGCTGTTCGACCGCGTGGGCCTGGGCGTGCAGGCGGCGGGGCAGGCCCGCGGCGTGGATGCACGCCGGCATGCGGTGCAATGGATCGCCTTCAGCGAATGGCTGTGCAGCCTGGCCGACGGGCAGGGCCGTTCGGCATGGAATGCCATCTACCTGATGCGCATCGCCCGCGGCGACTGCCAGCCGCGCCCCGGGCTGCCGCTGGCCGACTTCGCCGCTCTGCGGCCGCTCACGCCGCGGGCCCTGGCCGAGGAGAGCGCCGACCGCCTCATCCCCGGCCTGGACGGCCCCGCCACACGCGGTGGCTGGGCGGGCGTAGCCGCGCAGCATCTGGCCGACCACGATGCGGGCCAGCGCCGCTACCCCGGCCTGCAGCTGGCCGGCCTGCTGTTCGAGCAGGCCTGGTTCGCCGCCCATGGCCGCGACCTGCGCACCGCGGCCACGGCGTTGACGCGGCTGCGCACCGTGCTGCCGCAGCTCGTGCCCAGCGACCGCGCCTACTTCAGCGACGTGTGGAACGACGCCCTGCCCGCCGAGCTGCTGGCGTTGGAGCCGCCGCCGCGGCGCAGCGCCCGACGCGCGGCAATGGGATGATCGGCCGCCGCGTGCCCACGAGGGCCCACACCCCTTTCCCCCACAGGACCCGACCATGAGCCCCGCCTTCCTCTACGCCCTGCTTGTCCTCCTCCATGTCCTCGCCGGCACCTTCTGGGTGGGCGGCATGGCCACGCTGCACCTCGCCGTGCGGCCGGCCGCGGCCGCGCTGCTGGCACCGCCGCAACGGCTGCCGCTGATGGCCAACGTGCTGCGGCGCTTTCTGATCGGCGTGGACATCGCCATCGCCACGCTGTGGCTCAGCGGCTTCGCCATGCTGGGGCAGATGGGCGGCTTTGCCAACGCCCACTGGCGGGTGCATGCGATGGCCGGGCTGGCGGCGGTGATGACGCTCATCTACATCACCATCCGCGCCAGCGCCTTCCCGGCGCTGCGGCGCGCGGTGGCCGCGCACCAGTGGCCCGAGGCCGGTGCGGCGCTCAACCGGATCCGGCTGCGCGTGTCCTTCAACCTGGTGCTGGGCGTGCTGGTCTTCGCCGTCGCGCTGCTGGGCCGCGCCGGATGAGGGCGCAGCGATACACGCGCTGCGCCCGACGCGGCGGGCTCGGCCGGTGAGCGCGGCCGTCGGCGGCGCGCGCCTGTCGGGCACGCTGCGCGGCATCGTCGCCATGCTGGCCGCCTGTGCGGCCTTCAGCGTGGTGGACGCCATGCTCAAGGTACTGGGCGGCCACTTCGCGCCCGCGCAGGTGGTCGCGCTGCGGGGCTGGAGCTCGCTGCCGATGATCGCGCTGTACATCCTGTGGCGGCGCGAGGCCGGGCAGGTCTTCCACCGCGGCATGCGCTGGCAGCTGCACCTGATGCGCGGCGTGCTCAGCGTGCTGATGCTGGTGCTATTCACCTCCGGACTGCGCACGCTGGGGCTGGGCGAGGCCTACACGCTGAGCTTCGTCGCGCCGCTGCTCATCTGCCTGCTGGCGGTGCCCTTGCTGGGCGAGCGCATGCAGCCGCGCCACTGGGTGGCCATCGTGGTGGGTTTCGGGGGCGTGGTGGTCGCGTTGCGGCCGGACGGCGAGGCCTTCCTCACCACGGGCGCGCTGGCGGTGCTGGGCGCGGCCGTCTGCTATGCGCTGAGCAACGTGCTCGGCCGCCTGGCCAGCCGCACCGAGCCCAGCAGCGCCCTCGTGTTCTGGACCACCGTGAGCCTGGCCGTGGGCGGCGGCGCGCTGGCCCTGCCCGTGTGGACGCCCGTCGCCGCCGAGCACCTGCCGGCCATCGCGGCGCTGTCGGTGGCGGGCTTCCTGGCGCAACTGGCCATCTCGGAAGCCTTCCGCCACGGCCAAGCCGCTGCCGTGGCGCCCTTCGAATACAGCGCGCTGGCCTGGGGCCTGCTGCTGGACTGGCTGATCTGGCGCGCCACGCCCGATACGTGGACGCTGGCCGGCAGCGCCATCATCATCGCCAGCGGGCTGTACCTGGTACGGCGCGAGGCGCCGCGGCCGGCGGGCTGAAGCCGCCGCTGCTTACTTGGCCTCAATCCCCGAGCAGCCGACGCTGCCCGCCTTCGAACCAATCGGTCTCGAAGCCGTCTGCCAACAGAACAGCCTTGGCTGTCGTCAATCCCTGCGCGTGCAGACGTGCCAGATGCTTGGCGGCGAGGTTGCGGTCCTCGGTCAGCAGATGCGTGATCGACTCGCAGACCATCTGGCCGATCAGTTTGATGTCGTCTTTCACCGCTGCACGGTCGTCTTCGCGATCCCGCTGCAGCGAACGCATGAGCTGGCCGGCGGTCATCGCATGGTCGATGTTGAACGGCAACACCTGCAGATTGCGCAGCGGCAGATCCGTCACGGCCTGCTTGACCTGGAACTCCGACGCCACGATCGACGACAGGTACAACGGACACGCCCTCTGGAGCGCTTCGCGAAAGTAAAGCAGGGCCGTCTGGTGATGCGCCCTGGCAGGGTCCGCCAATGTGATGAGGAAGCTCGTATCCAGAAGAATGGAAATCAAGCCTTGTTCTCCCTCATGTCGTCGACCCAGCTCGATGCCGAGGGGACGTCCTTCCAGGCTTTCGCCCCCCGTTCGGTCAAGCGTGCAAGAGACGCTTCGTCCAGGGCGTTGTGATGCTCCTCGAAGCCCAGCAACCGGACGTCCCGGTATTGGCGGGTCTCGACGTTGTATTCCGCAACGATGCGCGCCATGGCCACCTTGTAGAGACGGTTGACCTTGTCGCTGCGGAAGACCTCGCGGCTGGATTCCGCGATCAGTGTGCGACCATCGGGCAGGCGGATATGGGCATTGACGGTCCGCGTTCCTCCCATCTCCACCACCTCGCCTTGCAGATAGCGCTCCACGCGCACCCATTGATCGGCATCATCGGCCCGGAAATCGGTGGCAGCCGACACCACCAAAGGCTGTGCAAGGGCTGGGGTGGAAACGGTGATCCACAGTTTGCGGTGCAAGCGCGCCATCTTCTGCCAGCGCTCGACGACCTTGCGGCGGCGCACATCGATGCCGTCCAGCAGCGCTGACGTGCTGAGCCTGCGCAGATCGGCGAACAGCCCGGCATGCGCAATAGGCTCCGTGCAGATGCCAATCGAACCATGGACCACGGAGACCGCCAATGAAGCGGTGTCGATCTCGCCCGAGTCGCCCTTCAGGAAGTCGTCGACGTCCTTGGTGAAGTTGCGCAGGACGGCCATCGGCACGCGCGCTGGCGAGATTTCGTAGCCTTCCGACTCATCGTGGAGGCTCAGGCTGACCGATTGCATGTCCATCGCGCAATTCTAGGGACGGCCTTGTTGCCATGCCCGCCTGCACCGAGGCATCTGGACTAAACGACGGATTCGGCCTTCAGTCGGGCAACCTCGTCCGCAGAAAAGCCCAGTTCCGCCAGCACCTCGTCCGTGTGCTGCCCCAGCGCCGGCGGCGCACGGCGCAGCACGGGCGGCGTGGCGGTCAGGCGCAGCGGGCTGGCCACGCCGGTGATGGCTTCGATGCCGTCGCCCGCGTCGCGCGGCAGCGTGACGGCCAGGCCGCGCGCCTGGACCTGCGCGTCGCCGAAGGCCTGGCCGATGTCGTTGATGGGGCCGCAGGGCACGGCCTTGTCTTCGAGCAGGGTCACCCACTCGGCGGTGGTGCGGGTGCGGGTCACGGCTTCCATCAACGCGATCAGCTCGGCGCGGTGCGTCACGCGCAGGGTGTTGCTGGCAAAGCGCTCGTCGGCCGCCCATTCGGCATGGCCGGCCGCCTCGCAGAAGCGGGCGAACTGGCCGTTGTTGCCGATCGCCAGCAGCATCGATCCATCCCGAGTGGCGATGTCCTGGTAGGGCGCGAGGCTGGGGTGCGTGTTGCCCTGGCGCTGCGGTGGCTTGCCGGTGTTGAGGAAGGCGGTGGCCTGGTTGGCCAGGATGGCCATGGACACGTCCAGCAGCGCCATGTCGATGTGCTGGCCTTCGCCGCTGGCCTCGCGCGCACGCAGCGCGGCCAGGATGGCGGTGGAGGCATAGCAGCCAGTGAACAGGTCGATCAGCGCCACGCCCACCCGCAGCGGGCCGCCGCCAGGCTCGGCGTCGGGCCGACCGGTGATGCTCATCATGCCGCTCATGGCCTGGATCATCAGGTCGTAGCCGGCACGCTCGGCATAGGGGCCGTCGTGGCCGAAGCCGGTGACGCTGCAGTACACCAGCCGCGGGTTGAGCGCGCGCAGACCGGCGTAGTCCAGCCCGTACTGGGCCAGACCGCCGGTCTTGAAGTTCTCGACCACCACGTCGGCCTCGGCCGCCATGCGGCGCAGGATCTGCTGGCCCTCGGCCGAGGCCATGTCCACCGTCATGCTGCGCTTGTTGCGGTTGCAGGCGGTGAAGTAGGTGGACTGCGTGGTGTCCTGGCCCTCCGCGTCCTTGAGGAAGGGCGGGCCCCAGCTGCGGGTGTCGTCGCCCACGCCGGGCCGCTCGATCTTGACCACGTCCGCCCCCAGGTCCGCGAGGATCTGGGTGCACCAGGGGCCCGCGAGCACGCGGGACAGGTCGAGGACCTTGATGCCGTCGAGCGCGGCGGTTCGAGAGGAATCGGTCATGGGCAGCGAAGGGTGCAAGGAAGGTGTTTGCCAAGGCAAGCGCAGCGATGCCCGTTCGCGGGCACCCGCGGAACCGGCTTTGCCGGGCCGCCGGGTGCGCCCCCTTCGCGCAGCAAAAGGGGGGTGGCGGAGCGCGAAGCGCGCAGCCTGGAGGTTGTCGCGATCAGCTGAAAGCTGCGATGCCGGTGATCGCGCGGCCCAGGATGAGCGCGTGCACGTCGTGCGTGCCCTCATAGGTGTTGACCACCTCCAGGTTCACCAGGTGGCGGGCCACGCCGAACTCGTCGCTGATGCCGTTGCCGCCCATCATGTCGCGCGCCAGGCGGGCGATGTCCAGCGACTTGCCGCAGTTGTTGCGCTTCATGATCGAGGTGATCTCGACGGCGGCGATGCCCTCGTCCTTCATGCGGCCCAGGCGCAGGCTGCCCTGCAGGCCCAGCGTGATCTCGGTCTGCATGTCGGCCAGCTTCTTCTGGATCAGCTGGTTGGCGGCGAGCGGCCGGCCGAACTGCTTGCGGTCCAGCACGTACTGGCGGGCGCGGTGGAAGCAGTCCTCGGCCGCGCCGATGGCGCCCCAGCTGATGCCGTAGCGGGCGCTGTTCAGGCAGGTGAAGGGGCCTTTCAGGCCCTGCACTTCGGGGAAGGCGTTCTCTTCGGGCACGAAGACGTCGTCCATGACGATCTCGCCGGTGATCGAGGCGCGCAGGCCCACCTTGCCGTGGATGGCCGGGGCCGACAGGCCCTTCATGCCCTTCTCGAGCACGAAGCCGCGGATGGGGCCGACGGCGCCGCCCTCGCTCACTTCCTTCGCCCAGACGACGAAGACGTCGGCCACCGGCGAGTTGGTGATCCACATCTTGTTGCCCTTGAGGCGGTAGCCACCGTCGGTCTTGTAGGCGCGGGTGGCCATGCTGCCGGGATCGGAGCCGTGGTCGGGCTCGGTCAGGCCGAAGCAGCCGATGAATTCACCGCTGGCCAGCTTGGGCAGGTACTTCTGCTTCTGCGCCTCGGTGCCGAATTCGTAGATCGGCACCATCACCAGCGAGGACTGCACGCTGGCCATGGAGCGGTAGCCGGAATCGACGCGCTCGACCTCACGGGCGATCAGGCCGTAGCAGACGTAGTTGAGGCCGGGGCCGCCGTACTGCTCGGGGATGGTCGGGCCCAGCAGGCCCAGCTCGCCCATCTCGCGGAAGATCGACAGGTCGGTCTTCTCGCCGCGGAACATCTCGAGCACGCGCGGCGCCAGCTTGTCCTGGCAGTAGGCGTTGGCCGCCTCGCGCACGGCGCGTTCGTCGTCGGTCAGTTGCTGGTCGAGGAGGAAGGGATCGTCCCAGTGGAAGGCGGCTTTGGTGGCCATGGTGTGCGGTCTCCGTGCGCGTGAGCGGCTGCAGGTTGCGGGGGATGCGCGGCATCGTACGCCCGGCACGCAGAGCGGCGCAAACGAGAAATCGGCACCCAGACATGCGCACCTGGCATATCTGGCGACAATGCGCCGCGGATGGTCCAAGGTGACAAGTGGCCATCAACTATGTAGCGACGGCATACCTTCACCGCTGAACTGGACCATGCGACGCAAGATCCCCTCCACCCAGGCGCTGGCCTGCTTCGAGGCCGCGGCCCGGCACGAGAGCTACACCCGCGCCGCCGAAGAGCTGGCCCTGACGCAAAGCGCCGTCTCGCGCCAGATCGGCGCGCTGGAGGCCTTCATGGGACTGGCGCTGTTCCGCCGCACCCGCCACGGCGTGCAGCTGACGGCAGCGGGCGCTGACTACGCGCGGCAGATCCGCCGCCAGCTCGACGCCATGGAGCGCGACACGCTGGACGCCATGGCCCGCCAGGGCGCCGGCGGCTCGCTGCAATTGGCGGCCGTGCCCACGCTGGCCACGCGCTGGCTGATCCCGCGGCTGCCGCTGCTGGCGAAGGCGCATCCGGACATCACCGTCCACATCGAGACGCAGACGCGGCCCTTCCTCTTCAACGACACGCCCTTCGACGCCGCGCTCTACACCGGCACGCCGCAGCAGGCCGCCACCTGGGCCGGCACACGCCACACCCTGCTGCGGCACGAGGAGGTGGTGCCCGTGTGCTGCCCCGCGCTGATGGACGGCCGCGCCGCCCTCACGCCCGCGCAGGTCGCGCGCCTGCCGCTGCTGCAGCAGAGCACCCGGCCCGACGGCTGGCGGCAGTGGTTCGAGGCGCAGGGCGTGGACAACCCGCGCGGCGGCGCCGGGCCGCGCTACGAGCTCTTCTCGATGCTGGCGGTGGCGGCAGCGCACGGGCTGGGCATCGCGCTGCTGCCGCCGCTGCTGATCGAGGCCGAACTGGCCCGCGGCGAGCTGGCCATCGCCTGTCCGCGCCCGCTGCGCGGGGAGCGCAGCCACTATCTGGTGGAGCCGGCCGTGGAGGATGCGCGGCCGGCGCTCGCGCTGTTCCGGCAATGGCTGGTGGGGCAGGCAGCGACCTGAGCCGTCAGCACCGCGGCGGTCGGCCGCCGTTTGCCCGGCCATTTGCGCCCCGTGATCCCGCGCCGGCCCCGCAGGCCGGTCGGCCGTTCAGTCACCGGCCCCGATCCGCCGGCGCAGGAAGTCGCTGAGCGCCAGGGCCGCCTCGCCCACGCCCGACTGCGGCTGCAGCAGGCCGATGGGCTCGATGGCGGCCATGTCGGGCAGTGCCAGCTCGCGCAACTCGCCGGTCGCCAGCCAGGGCCGCGCCAGGTTCAGCGGCAGCAGCGCCAGCAGCGGCTGGTGGCGCAGCAGCCAGCCCATGAGCGGCAGCGAGCGGGTGCTGACCGGGTAGATCGGCGGCGTGCGGCCGAAGCGCTCGCACAGCGCATCGAAATGCCCGCGTGCGGCCACACCGGCCGGCAGCAGCAGCCAGGGATGGGCCGCCAGCGCCGCCCAGGCCTGGTCGGCCGGCAGCCCGGCCGCAGGTGAGGCGCCGGAGACGGCGGCATCGGCCAGCAGCGGATGGTCCGCACGGCAGACCACGGCAAAGCGGTCCTCGCGCAACGCATGGAATTCCCAGCCCTGCGGCATGGCGCCCGGCCGACGGCAGACCACCAGGTCGACCTCGGCGCGGGCAATGGCCAGCAGCTGGTCCTCGCCCTCGGCTTCGGCCAGCTGCACCCGGATGGCCGGCTGCGCCCGGGCGAAGGCGGGCAGGGCGTCCACAAGCACGCCATGGATGGCGGACACCGACGCGAGCACCCGCACGAAGCCCAGGCCCTGGCGCCGCCGCGCGTCCACCGCGCCGGCCACGTCGGCCATGCCCAGCATCAGCTGGCGGGCCACCGGCAGCAGGTCGGTGCAGGCCGGCGTGGGCCGCACGCCGCGGGCATGGCGCTCGAACAGGCGCACGTCGAGCAGCCGCTCCAGGTAGGCCAGCGTCTGGGTGACGGCGGACTGGGTCATGCCGATGGCGTCGGCCGTGCGCTGCACGCTGCCCAGCTCCGCCAGCTGCAGCAGCACCTGCACATGGCGGAACTTGCCGCGGGCGAGCAGGCGGTTGAGCAGGGTGGTGGCCGGGGGCGGGGTCGTCATGCCATCGCAAAGTCTAATGACTGGGCGCCCGATTTAATTGGTCACTGATCGCTGCGGCGATGAAGATGCGGGCTCGATCCGCAGACACACGAGCGCGTCCACGCGCCATTCCAGGAGACATGACCATGCATTCCCCCGACCGCCGGCGCGCGCTTGCCGCCCTGGGCGCCCTGCTCGCCACGGCCACCACGGCGCACGCCCAGGGCAGCGCCGACTGGCCCAGCCGCCCCATCCGCATCATCGTGCCGGCCCCGGCCGGCGGCCCCTACGACCGCACCATCCGGCCGCTGGCCCAGCACATGGGCCAGACCCTGAAGCAGCCGGTGGTGATCGACAACAAGGCCAGCGCCGGCAACATCGTCGGCACGCAGATGGCGGCTTCGGCGCCACCCGATGGCTACACGCTGGTGGCCACCGGCTCGCTCAACGCCATCGCCCAGTCCATGTACGACGGCATCGGCTTCGACATCGTGCGGGACTTCGAGCACATCGGCAGCATCGGCGAGGGCGCCCAATGGCTGGTGGCGCGGCCCGACGCCGGCTTCAGGGACTTCGCCGACTTCGTGCAGCAGGCCAAGGCCGCGCCGGGCAGGTTCGACTACGCCAGCTCGGGCGCGGGCAGCACCGGCCACCTGGTGATGGAACAGCTGCAGCGGGCCACCGGCGTGAAGCTGACGCATGTGCCCTACAAGGGCGGCGCACCCGCGCTGCAGGACGTGCTGGCCGGCGTGGTGCCGCTGATCGTCATCCCCTCCAACAGCGCGCTGGCCCCGGTGCAGGCCGGCAAGCTCAAGGTGCTGGCGGTCTCCAGCGCGCAGCGCAGCCCGCTGGCCCCGCAGGTGCCCACCTTTGCCGAGCTGGGCTATCCACAGCTCACGGTCAGCGCCTGGATCGGCCTGTCGGCCCCCAAGGGCACGCCTGCGCCCGTCGTGCGGCGGCTGCATGAGGCACTCATGGCCGCCCTGGCCGATCCGGCCACCCGCAGGCAGCTCGAATTCGAGGGCATGACGGTGCTGTCCACCACGCCCGAGCAGTACACGCAGCTGGTGCGCAGCGACACCGCGCGCTGGGGCCAGCTGGTGCGCAGCCTCAACCTCAAGGCCAACTGAGGTCCTTCCTCTTCCTTCCCGTCCGACCACCATGCCCTTCGTCACTTCCCACGGCCGCGCCATCTACTACGAACGCCAGGGCGACGGCCCGGCCATGCTGTTCTGCCACGGCGCCGGCTCCAACGCCGCCACCTGGTGGCAGCAGCTGCCGGCCTTCGCCGGCCGGTACAGCTGCCTGACGATGGACATCCGCTGCTTCGGACGCTCGGCGGCGCCGCTGACGGAGTTCGATCTGGCGCTGTTCGTGGACGACGTGATCGCCATCCTCGACCGGGAGGGCATCGACCAAGTGCGGGTGGTCGGCCAGTCGCTGGGCGGCATGATCGGACTGAAGCTCGCGCTGACGCATCCCGGGCGGGTGGCGGCCTTCGCGGCCTGCGACACGTCGATGGCGGTGGACCATCCGGTGCTGCTCGACATCCTGGCCACGCGCCAGCTCTCGCAGAAGGCGGTGAGCATCGAGCAGCGCTCGCTGGGGCGCTGGTTCCTGGACCATGAACCGGAAAAGGCCGCGCTCTACGCGCAGATCAACCACTTCAACCCCAGCGCCCATTCGATTCCCGCCGCCGACTGGGGCGCGGCGCTGCAGGGACTGATGGCGCCGGGGCGGCTCATTCCGCTGACGGCGCTGGATGGGCTGGCTTGCCCGACGCTGTTCGTCGTGGGCGATCAGGACCCGATCGTGCCGGTGGCCGTGGCCCGCGAGTTCCACGAACGGGTGGCCGGCAGCGAACTGGTGGTGGTGGCCGATGCGGGGCACTCGGCCTATTTCGAACAGCCGCGGGCGTTCAACGCGGCGGTGCTGGACTTCCTGGCGCGGCGCGCGGCCTGAACTTCCAGCGCCTGCGTTCGGCCTGCGGCCTGCGGGCGGGCCGCATGCCGCTTTGGAACAGGCGCCGGCGGTGCGAGCGGCAGCGCAGACGCGCGCTCAGCCGCCGGCCGAAAGTTCGACGGCGCGCCGGTGCGCCGCCTCGGCCGCCTTCTTCACCAGCGCGCGCAGGGCCTCGCCCTCTTCGAACACAGCGATGGCCGCCGCCGTGGTGCCGTTGGGTGAGGTGACGGCGCGGCGCAAGGCCGCGAAGTCGGCATCCGGCTGGTGCTGCAGCGCGGCGGCACCCCAGGCCGTGTCGGCCGTCAGGGCACGGGCCAGCTCGGGCGCCAGGCCCAGCGCCACGCCGGCCTGCGCCAGCGCCTCACTGAACAGGTGGTAGTAGGCGGGGCCGCTGCCGCTGATGGCGGTGACCAGGTCGATCTGCGATTCCTGGTCCACCCAGTGCGCACTGCCCACGGTGGCGAACAGGGCGCCGACCTGCTCCCGCCGGGCTTCGTCCACGCCCGGCGCGGCATAGAGGCCGGTGCAGCCGGCGCGCAGCATGGCCGGCGTGTTGGGCATCACGCGGATGACCGGCGTGCCCAGGGGCAGGGCGGCTTCGAGCGTGGCGACGGTGACGCCCGCGGCCACGCTCACTACGACGGCCTGGGCCAGCCAGTCGGCCGGCAGCGCCCGCAGGGCGTCCGCCGCCATGGCCGGCTTGACGGCCACGACCACCAGGTCCACACCGCCCGCCGCATCGCCCGCCGATTGCAGCGACTGCACGCTGGCATGCCGACCGGGTACCGGCGCAGCGCCTTCGGGAAGGGGCGCGGGATCGATGGCCAGCAGGGTCTGGACGCGACCGCTGTCGCGCCAGGCCTCGCCGAGGGCGCGGCCCATGTTGCCGTAACCGAGGAACAGGACTTTCATGAGGGGTGCCATGAGAAGGAGGGAGGAAAGGGGTCGGTCGGCATTGTCGTGCGCGCCGCGCCTGCCGCGTCCTGCCGCCGGCCCTGCCGGCTGCTCGCCGAGGCCGTGCCCCCCAACGAAAAAGCCGGCACGCTTTCACGTGCCGGCTGCAGTCAGGCGCCTCCCAGGCCCCATCCCGGACCTCTTTCACAGGCGGTGCCCGCCTGAGGGGACGAAGACCAACCCGGTGTCAGGCCCGGTCCGCCTCCATCCCGTTCTGCCGGGGGATCGCCACGCGCTGCCGATCCCTCAGGAATCGGACGACGTGGCGTGGCGGCCTGATTACAGGCCGGCCTTGCGGTAGACGGACAGGCTGCCCTGGGTGTACTGGGCCGGGATCGTGCTGTTCACGAAAGCCTTGGAGTCCAGGTTCCAGGTCGGGCTGTGGGCGGCGGCGACAGCTTCGGCCTGCACGGCGGCACGGCTACGGGGAGCGGCCGGGGCCACGGCGACCTGCTGGCCGACGTATTCCAGGTTCTCTTCGGCGCGGGCGGCCTGCACGGCCTGGGCGTTCACTTCGGCGCGGCTGAAGGCCGACACGGGGGCGATGACGCCTTGGTATTCCTCGGCGCTGGCGCCGGCAACGGCGGCGAACGACAGGGCGGCGAGGGCGATGATCTTCGAGGTCTTGGTCATGATTTTTCTCCTGAGCAGAGCGTTGAACAGAGCGGGTAGGGCACCTGCCCCACCGGCTTCGGGTCTGCGTTCAATCGCTGGCCCGTGAGATGAATTGTGAACCGTTGATCTAGGGAAAACCCTGGTCATCGCCGAACGTGCTGTTCATGATCAGGAAACAATCAGGCCCATCAGTCTGTGGGATTGTTCCTACGTCGATACGGCCCGGCACAGGAGGCGGCCCCAACCGTGGCGTTCAGCGGGTGGGTGGGGAGGGCGGCTGGCTGCCCGGCCAGGGATAACGCACCTGCGCCACGCTGCGCAACAGGGCCTCGCGCTGACCACGGCCGATGCCGCGGATGCCCTCGGCCACCCACTGCACGCGCTGCGGGTCCAGGCTGCCTTCCCGCTGCCAACGCTCGGCGGCGGCGCTGGGCGCGTGCAGCATGGCCGCCAGCCACACCGCCTGCGCCGGCTCCAGCCGCGCCGCCGATCGGCCGAAGTAGAAGCGCGCCGCCGCCTCGGCGCCGCAGACCCGGCCCCAGGGCGCATGGTTCAGGTACAGCTGAAGGATGCGCGCCTTGCCCAGTTGCTGCTCCATGTCCACCGCGTAGAGCAGCTCGCGCAGCTTGCGCTGCAGGCTGCGCTCGCTGCCGGTCACCAGCACCTTGGCCAGTTGCTGGGTGAGCGTGCTGCCGCCGCGCTCGACCGCACCCTTGTGCTGGTTGCGGTCGAAGGCGGCCTGCAGTTCGATCAGGTCGAAGCCAGGATGCTGGAAGAAGCGCTGGTCCTCCGCCGCGATGACGGCGCGGGCAAGCCAGCTGTCGGCCTTGAGTTGGGCGGATGGCCCGCACTGGCTGCGTGCATTCAGCAGCGCCTCGGTGCCCAGGCCCTCCACGGTGAAGCCGCTGATGCGCGGCTGCAGGCCCAGCGCGCCCGAGGGCAGTTGCACTTGCAGGCGGCCCGACGCGGTGCCGCCGATGCGGGCGCGCTCCAGCTCGGGCATGTCGGCCGCCAGCACGGCGTACCAGCGCGCGATCGGCGCCTCGTCGAAGCTGGCGTCGATGTGCAGGTCACGCTGCGTGAGGCGGCCCTGCCAGCGGCCGTGCAGGCCCTCGGCGCCAACGCTGGCCGGCACCACATCGACCTCGCCCCGCAGCAAATCCACGTCGCGCGCCGCGGTCAGGCTCAGTTGGCTCAGTTGCAGCGGCTGCGAGCCCAGGGCGGCAAGTCCGATGCGGCAGGGGGCACAGCGCAGCGCGAGCTGGTTGCGCGTCGCGTCCCAGTGCAGGTCGATGGGGCCCTGGGCCGTCTGCAGTTGGCGGCCGTCCAGTCGCGGCGCGATCCAGGACGAGGTGGCCAGCCGCAGCACCGTCGGCACGCCCACCGGCACCGTGACGGGACCGACGCGCCAGTCCACCGCCCATTCGTCCTGGGCCGGTGCGAGCGCGATGCGCACCACCGCCACGGCCGCCACCGCTGCCGTCAGCAGCAGGGCCAGCAGGCCCCACAGCAGCAAACGCAGCCCCTTGTTCACATCGCGTCCCGTTGTCTGTCGTGTCGTTCATGGCGGCGAGACCACGGTCACCGCCGTCCAGGGTCCGGCGGCGCTCGCGCGCCAGCTGGCCCAGTACCAGGCGGAAGTGTCGGTGAAAGCGCGGCCCGCGGCATCCTCGATGCGCTCGCACACGCGCTGGGCGCTGCGCCCCGCGCGCTCAGCGTGGAAGCAGCGCCACAGCCGGCCGCGCGCATCGTGTTCGAGCCGGGCCTGGAGGATGCGGTAGCCCAGTGCGCGCCAGCAGTCCTCGGCCGGATGCAGCAAGCGTGTGGGACGCTCGACCTGCCGCATCACCAGCACCTGCCGGCCGTCGGTGAAGCGGGCGATGTGGCCGGGAAAGTGGCGGGCGAAGCGGGCCTCCACCTCGCCGAGCGCCTGCGGTCTCAACGGCGCGCCGTCCCAGGTGGCGGGCCATTCGGGCGAGGCAGCATGGGACGAAGACCGCACGACACCGTCCTGCGCCAGCGGCCAGAGGCTGGCCAGCAGGCTCGCCACCAGCACGAGCGCGAATGCCAGCTTGTGCAGCACCCGGTGCGCGAAGTGGTTGCGCCAGGGCGAAGGCGCGAAGACATCAGGCCAGCGCATGGCGATCCCCTCCAAGAGCGAGGCCATGCGGTGCCGCACGCAGCATGCGCCGCCCGATGGCACCGCACACCACGGCGAGCAGCGCCAGCCCCAGCGCCTGGTGCAGCAGCGGCCCCGGCGCATGGCCGGCGCCCTCCAGGCCCACCAACAGTGCATTGCGCAGCACATTACCGCCCAGCACCACCAGGCCCACGACGGGAAGCCGGCGCAGGAAGGCGCGATCGTCCATCCGCGTCATGAACAGCGCCACCACGCAGGCGGTGAAATAGCCCATCCACACCATCTGCACGCCGGAGCAGGGTGCATCGACGATCACCAGCCGGCCGTCGATCCACAGGCTGCTGCCGGCACGCTCGACGACGAAGAACGGCGCCAGCAGCCAGCGCGCCGCCTCGGCCGTGACCAGCCGCAGCGGATAGCCCGCATAGAACTGCAGCGAGGACAGCAGCGGCAGGGCGAGCACCGCCAAGCCCAATACCGGCAGGGCAGGCTGCCCGTTCGGCAGGAAGGCGAGCAGCACGCAGGCCAGGGCCAGCACAGCCAGCAGGCCGGTGGCCAGCGGCGGCAGCGCACCGCCGGCCCGCAGCAGCGAAGAGGCCAGCACGCCGAGCGCAGCCACGGACAGCAGCCCCAGCCGCGGCGAGGCACGCAGCGACCGCCGACCTTGCCAGGCGAACAGGCCCAGCGCAGCCAGCGCCAGCAGGCCCAGCGGATCGTCCGAGCGGTCCAGCATGCGGGCGCCCATCCAGCCCCAGGTGGGCCAGAGCACCAGGGCTGTGGCCAGCAGCCACAGCACGGGCGGCAGGCGGTCGAGACGGATCGCCGCCTCCAGGCTCCGGGGATGGCGGCCCGCCCAATCGACGAGGTTCATTGGCGTTGCTCCCTCGTTCAGGCGGTCATGCGCCGCGCGTCGTGCCGACGCAGCCGGCGGCGCAGCATGGCGAGCATGCCCAGCGCCACGGCCACGGCCCCCAGCGTCTCGGGCTCGGGCGTGGCCGGCACCGGCATGCCCAGCGCGAGTTCGCTCACGCCTTCGGGCAAGGGTTGCGGCTGGTCCACCGTCGTGCCGGCATCACCCGTGCCTCGCACCAATTGATCGACGGCGATGAAGCTGGTGTAGGCGGTGAGCAGGCTGTACTTGAGCCCCAGCGCGGTGATGGCCTCGCGCTGCTGGCCGCTGCCTTCCAGGCCCTCCTGGTCGTCCAGCGCCGCGATGCGGTCGCGGGCCCACAGGGCGCGCAGGGCCGTGGCCTGCGGGGCGAGGCTGTCCGCGTCCACCGGCAGCACCTGGCGCCACGGGCCTTCGGCGCTGCGGCCTTCGACCACCAGTTGGCCGCGCGGCGTGCCGCGCCACTTGCCGAAGAGCACCACGGGCCGCTCGCCCAGCACGTCGGGCAGCCGGGCCGGTTCCACGTCGTACACCTCCAGGCCCTCGAAGCGCGCCTTCAGGCCGGTGAGCACGGGCGACTCCACCATGCGACGGAAGCGTGCCGCCTGCTCGGGCGCCTGCCGTTCGTCGGTGATGACAAAGGGCTCGCCACGACCAGCCCGGGCCAGGCCCTCGATCAGGTGCAGGTTGACCGAGGAGCCGATGCCGAAGGCGAACAGGTTGGCCTGGTCCAGGTGCTCGCGCACCAGCGCGAAGGCCTCGCGCTCGACGGTGACATAGCCATCGGTCACCACCACGATGCTGCGCGAGACGCCCTCGGCCTTGGGCTGGGCATAGGCCTGGCGCAAGGCCGGGATCAGCTCGGTGCTGCCGCCACCCTGGATGTCGGTGAGCGTCCTGAGCGCCCGCTCGATGTTGGGCCGTGTCGCCGGCACCGGCCTGGGCGACAGCATGCGGTTGCTGCCGGCGAACAGCATCACGTTGAAGGTGTCGCTGGGCCGCAGGCCGCCGATCAGCCGCTCGAGCAGGGCGCGCGCCGTGTCCAGCGGAAAGCCGTGCATGGAGCCGGAGATGTCCACCACGAAGAGGTAGTCGCGCGGCACGATGCGCTCTGCCGCCACGGCGCGCGGCGGCTCGACCATCGCGAGGAAGAAGTTCTCCGCATCCGGGCCGCTGCCGGGGTAGAGCATCAGGCCCGACTGGATGCGCTCGCCGGCGAGGGCGAAGTCGAGCATGAAGTCGCGGTTGGCCAGCGGCCGGCCATCGTCGCGCAGGGTGAGCGCGGCATGCCGGTCGTCGCGGCCGGGCTGGATGGCCAGCGCATGGCTGGACGAGCGGATGTCCGCCAGCGGCAGCGGTGCATCGAGGCTCAGCTTGAGCGAGAAGGCCGCGGCACTGGCCGTGCCGGCGGGCAGCGTGGGCTGCGCGCTCCACTGTCCCCCGCCACCGCCGGTGCCCACGTAGCGCGGGCCCACCACGGTGGGATAGACGAACTGGTAGCGGCCCGACTGCGGCAGCAGCAGCTCGCTGTAGCGCAGTTCCACCCGCACCTCGTCGCCCGGCCGGATGTTGGCCACGTTCATCTGGAAGACGTTGGGCCGCTCGGCCTCGAGCAGCGCGGCCGTCTGGCCGGCCTGCTTCGCTTCCTGGTACTCCAGCCGCGCCTGCCGTTTCTCGCGGATCTGCGCCGTGATCAGCCGGTCGGCGATGCGCACGTTCATGCCACCGACGGCGGCGCGCGTGGAGCCGGGAAAGACATAGCGCGCCTCCAGCGTGCGCTCGCCTTCGTTGCGGTAGGTCTGCGTCACCCGCACGTCGGCGATGACGCCGGCGATGCGCACATCCACGTCGGTGCGCTTGAGGGGCAGGCGGTCGGTGCCGGGGGTGTCGCTCTGCACCACCAGATAGGGACTCGCGGTGGCATCGTTGCCACGTTCCTGTGCATGCACCGGCCGGCACACCAGCAGCGCAAAGGCGGCCAGCGCCATCAGCGCCGTGAACGCCCACAGGCTGCAGCCGCAGGCTTCGGGACTGCGCCATGGGCGCCAGCAAAAGTTCGGATTCATGGTCGGTTCCTTCCTCGGTGTGTGCGATGGGAAGGACTGTCCGCGCGGCTTCCGAAGACAGAAGGAAGGCCCGATGAAGGGCGCCGCGCCATGTGAAGCCCGTGTGAAGTCCGTGTGCAGCGGCCTTCAGCCTCCTTTCAAGATCCGCGGCGACGATGGCCCTGCCGGCGGCGTGGCACCTGCCGCACCGAGAATGCTGCCGCCGTCCGACAGCGTGGCTGCCGTGGCGGCGCGAGGCTTGCGCGCCTGCCGGCGTGCAGGCAACGCCTTGTTACGGCAGCCCTTGCGCGGGCGGGCATGCTCGCGTTCCGTCCCGCCGGCGACCTCTTCCTGTTTCCTTCCATGTCCTTCAAAGACCGTCTGTCCGATCCCCGCCTGCGCCGGGCCGCCAAGTGGACTGCCATCGGCAGTGCCACTGCGGTGGTGTGCGGCGCCGCCATCGTCGGCATTGCCGCGGCCCTGATGTCGCGCCAGCTGCCCGACGTGAGCACGCTGCAGAACTACCAGCCCAAACTGCCGCTGCGCGTTTTCACCGCCGACGGTGAGCTGATCGGCGAGTTCGGCGAGGAACGCCGCCAGCTGGTGCCGATCGACAAGATCCCCAAGGTGATGAAGGACGCTGTGCTCGCCACCGAGGACGCGCGCTTCTACCAGCACGGCGGGCTCGACACCATCGGCCTGGCGCGGGCGGTCATCTCCAACACCTTGCACGGCGGCGTGCGCCAGGGAGCGTCGACCATCACGCAGCAGGTGGCGCGCAACATGTTCCTGAGCTCGGAACGCACCTTCAGCCGCAAGCTGAAGGAGGCGTTGCTGGCCTGGCGGCTGGAGGACGAGCTGACCAAGGACCAGATCCTGGAGATCTACCTCAACCAGATCTACCTGGGTAACCGTGCCTACGGCTTTGCCGCCGCGGCCCAGACCTATTTCGGCAAGCCGCTGCAGGACATCACGGTGGCCGAAGCGGCCATGTTGGCCGGCCTGCCCAAGGCACCCAGCAGCAACAACCCCATCGCCAATCCTCGACGTGCGGTGGCGCGCCAGCAGTACGTCATCGGCCGCATGGTCGAGACCGGCTATCTGAGCCAGGCCGACGCCGAGAAGGCCCGGCAGGAGCCGCTCAAGCTGCGCGATGCCGCCGAACCCTCGGGACTGCACGCCGACTACGTGGCCGAGATGGTGCGCCAGCAGATGGTGGCCAAGTACGGCGACGACACCTACACCAAGGGTTTCAAGGTCTACACCACCGTGGCACGCGCCGACCAGAGCGCGGCGTACGAAGGCCTGCACGAGACCATCGTCGACTACGAGCAGCGCCAGCCCTACCGGGGACCGGAGGGCTTCGTCGAATTGCCTGCAGACAGCGCCGACAACGCCGACGTGGACACGGCCGTGGACGATGCGCTGGCGGACAAGCCCGACAGCGGCGGCATGATGGCTGCTGTGGTGATGGAGGCCAGTCCCCGCAAGCTGGTGGCGGTCCGCGCCAACGGCGACTCGGTGGAGATCACGGGCCGCGGCCTGCAGGCGGTGCAGCGCGGCCTGGTGGACAAGGCGGCCGAGCCGCTGCGCATCCGACGAGGCAGCATCGTGCGCATCGCCCGCACGGGGCCGCAGAACAGCTGGGAAGTGACGCAGCTGCCCGAGGTCGAAGGCGCCTTCGTCGCCGTCGATCCGCGCGACGGGGCCATCAAGGCCCTGGTGGGCGGCTTCGACTTCAACAAGAACAAGTTCAACCATGCCACGCAGGCCTGGCGCCAGCCGGGCTCCAGCTTCAAGCCCTTCATCTACTCTGCCGCGCTGGAGAAGGGCTTCACGCCCGCCACCATCGTCAACGACGCACCGTTGTCCTTCGACGCTGCCGCCACCGGCGGCGCGCCGTGGGAGCCCAAGAACTACGACAACACCTATGCCGGTCCGATCACGCTGCGCCAGGCGCTGGAGCAGTCGAAGAACGTGGTGACCATCCGCGTGCTGGACGCCATCACGCCCGCCTATGCGCAGGAATGGATCACGCATTTCGGCTTCGCAGCCGACAAGCATCCGGCCTACCTCACGATGGGCCTGGGCGCCGGCTCGGTGACACCGCTGCAGATGGCGGCGGCGTATTCGGTGTTCGCCAACGGCGGCCTGAAGGTGGAGCCGCGCCTCATCGCGCGCATCACCGACGCCCGCGACCAGGTGCTGGAGGACACGCCGCCCAAGCCCGCCGACCAGGCCGGCCGCGTCATCCCCGCACGCAATGCCTTCGTCATCGACACGCTGCTGAACAGTGTGGTGAAGAACGGCACGGCCCGCCGCGCCTACGGCACGTTGCGCCGCGACGACCTGTACGGCAAGACGGGCACCACCAACGATTCGCACGACGCCTGGTTCGCCGGCTTCCAGCCGACCCGCGTGGGCGTGGCCTGGATCGGCTACGACACGCCACGCCAGCTGGGCGTGCGCGGCGAGACCGGCGGCAGCCTCGCGCTGCCGGCCTGGACGCGCTACATGCAGGGCGCGCTCAAGGGCGTGCCGGTGGCCAAGCTGGACGTGCCCCCTGGCGTGACCAACGCCAGCGGCGAATGGATGTACGACGAATACGCCAATGGCCAGGGCGTGCAGTCGCTCGGGGTGGAAGCCGCGCTGACGCCGATCATGCCGGTGGAAGTCAACAGCGGTGCGCCGACGACCGGCCCTGCGCCCTCCTGGGGCACGCAGCCGGTGATCCCGGCCATTCCGGGCCAGCCGGCGCAGCCAGGGCAACCTGCGGCGCCTGCGCAGCCCGACGAGCGCAACCGGATCCTGAACATGTTCCGCTGAGGCGCTGCGCACCCACCCACGACCCGGCCCCGGCCGGGTTTTTTCATGGCGGCGACCGCCAGCGCTTCGCAGCGGCGCCGCTCAGTCCTGCGAGGCCGCGGGCGTGCCCTGGTGATGGCTCAATTGCCAGCCCGAGAGGCCTCTGGTCCACAGCGAGGAGCGCAGCGTGCGCAGGTCGGCACTCCCATCGGCAGGCCGCTGTACCGAGCAGTAGCTCAGCAGCGCAACGTCCGGCGTCAGGCGTTCGACGCGGAACTGTGAGGAATCGACCTGCGGCGGCGTCGACACCTGCGAGAGGTAGCGCACGACGGTCGCGCGATCGTAGGCACGGCCCGACCGCCCAACCTCGTGGAAATCGGGATGGAGGAGGGCTTCCAGCCGCTCGACGTCGCAGGGTCGTCCGGGATGGTGCAGCTCGACCTCGAGCTGCTGCAGGTGGGCGCACAGCGCCTTGTCATCTTGGGTCATGGCTGCAGGAATTCTCGGGAACGGTTGAAGGACAGACCGACACGCGGCCCCTGCACAGGGTGGCCAAGGCGCATCAACGCACCGGTCCGCTGATCAGCGGCAGTGTGAGGGTCGCCAGCGCGCCGCCGCCTTCCGCATTGCCGAGCGCGATGCTGCCGCCGTGCAGCGCCGCGATCTCGCGCACGAAGGCCAGGCCCAGGCCGGTGCTCTTCTTCTGGCTGTGCGGACGCGCGAGCGAATAGAACTTCTGGAAGACCTGCGCCTGCGCATAGGCCGGGATGCCGGGCCCCTGGTCGCGCACCGCGATCACCCCACGCCGGCCCTGCAACCGCAGGCTCAGCCGCACGGTGCCGCCCTCGGGCGAGAAGTCGATGGCGTTGTCCAGCAGGTTGCCCAGTGCCTGTCGCAGCAGCAGCGGATCGCCGTCGGCATGCACCTCGCCCAGGTCCTCGCGCAGGCCCTGCACGTCGATCACGATGCCGCGCCGGGCGGCGGCCGGCGCCACGCCCAAGGCGGCCTCGCGCAGCAGGGCGCCCAGGGCCACGGGCTGCACCTGGTCGAGCACGCGGCGCGTCTCCAGGGCCGTGAGTTCCATCATGCGGTCCACCAGCTGCTGGATGCGCTCGCTCTCGCGGCCGATGTTGGCCAGGAAGCGCTCGCGCTCCTCGGGTGGCATGCCGGCCTCCTGCAGCAGCTCGGCGGCGCCGCGGATGGCCGACAGCGGGCTCTTGATCTCGTGGGTGAAGGTCTGGACGTAGTCGGCCACGTAGTTGCGGCCGGTGAAGGCGTCGCCCATTTCCTGCACCGCCGCGCGGCCCATGGCGGCGGCACGTCGCAGCATGCGCAGCGGATGAACGCCGCGCTGCGTGCGCAGCCAGCGGATGTAGTCGGCCGTGAGGCCGAAGGGGCGCACCAGCCACACCGAGACGATCAGCGCCAGCACCAGCAATGCCGCCGCCGAGCCGGCGCCGACCCAGATCACGCGCTGGCGGGCGTCCTGCACGAACTGGCCGAAGCTCTGCACCGGCTTGCCCACGCCCACCATGCCGACGATCTCGCCGGCCCAGCGGATGGGTGCCCCCACGTAGAGCACCGTGCTGAGCGGGTCGGCTTCCATGTCGCGCGTGGCGCGGGCGCCGTAGCTGCCGGCCAGGGTACGGCTGACGTCGATCCAGCGCGAATAGTCGGCGCCCACGGAGCGGCCGGTGGAGTCGTAGATCACGCGGCCGCTGCGGTCGGTGACATAGACCCGCAGTTCCACCTTCTGCTTGTGCAGGTCGTAAATCTGGGCCGAGAACTCGCGCGCATAGAGCGCGCGGAACAGCGGCTCCAGCCGCCGGGTGTCGATGGCGCCGGCGATCACGTCCTGCTCGATGAGCGTGGCCATGAGCTGGGCGATCTCCACCTGCGCCTCCTCGGCCGACTCGCGGTAGCGCGGATCGATGTCGCCCACCACCCGCCACAGCAGCCAGGTGATGCCGACCACGTAGATCAGCAGCACGGCCAGGAAGATGCGGGTGCGCCGGCTCGGCGAACGCCTCATGGGACGAGGGGCGTGGAAGGCGGCAGGTCTTCGTGCAGCGCGTAGCCGGTGCCGCGGTGGGTGCGGATGGCCTCGACCTCGGGCGCCACGGCCCGCAGCTTGGCGCGCACGGTCTTGACGTGGGCGTCGACGGTGCGGTCCAGGCTCTCGCTGTCGCCGCCCCAGACGCGGTCGAGCAGCTCTTCGCGACTGAACACGCGGCCCGGGCGCTGCACCAGCAGGCGCAGCAGGCCGAATTCGTAGCGCGACAGCTCGAGCACGCGGCCGTAGTAGCGGATCTGCAGGCGTTCGTCGTCGACCACGAAGGGCAGGGCGCGTGCCTGCGGCGCCGTGGCCAGGTTCGTCACCGGCATCGCAGGCACTGGACCCGCCCGCTGGCTGCGCCGCAGGATGCCCCGCACCCGCGCCACCAGTTCCCGCGGCGAGAAGGGCTTGGCGATGTAGTCGTCGGCGCCCAGCTCCAGGCCCACCACGCGGTCGATCTCGTCGGTGCGGGCCGTGAGGAAGACGATGGGCACGTCCGCCGCACCCGGCAGGGCCTGCAGCCGCCGGAAGAGCTCGAAGCCGTTCATGTCGGGCAGCCCGATGTCCAGGATGGCCAGCGCCGGCGGCTCGGCGGCGAATGCCGCCAGGGCAGCGCCACCGGTGGCACACCACACCGGCGCAAAGCCGTCGCTGCGCAGCACGTACTGCACCGTGTCGGCGATGCCGGGCTCGTCCTCCGCCACCAGGATGCGCGGCCTCTCCCCGACCGATGGCGCGGTCGGGGCCGTGGCAACGGCAGGGGGTGGAGTCGGCATGGGGGCGGATCGTAGCGGCGCGGGCGCAGGGCTCCCAGTGATTTCGGAAAGACCGTGAATTGCGCTTTGACGTACGGCGCGGAAGTTGTCCTGACTTTTCTCTTTTCTTTTATTTCAACATTAGTCGTCATAGGTAAGGACGCGCCCGGCTTGTGGATAACCGCGGTTTTCCTCGGCCTGCCAAGGATTTGGCGCCAGGCGGCGGATGTGGGCAACCCTGCGTCCGTGCTGTTGCGCCAGGGCGAACAACCTTGGCCGAACCCCGCTGTCTGTGGATAAGAGGGCGCTTGTTCCACAGCCGTCCCCAGAGTTGTTCTTTGACAGGAGAAGCCCTTTCTGGCTGCCAAGCAGGAACACCAGCCAAAACTATGCACTGCCAAAAAAAAAGGCAGTCCAAAGATAGTCTTTATGGATCAACGACTTGCGTTGCCTTTACAAGGCAGTCCGACAGTTGCCCACAAAGTTGTCCAACGAATGTGGGGAAAGACGGCGGTTTCGGCCGGGTGCGAATGGCTCCGCGTCACTCGTCCGTGACCGGACGGTTGGCGGCACGCGATTGGATCGTCAAGCCGCAGCCCACCGATTTTTTTTGCGAGCGCCGCTTGTCCCGGTTTTCCTTCCTTCATATTCAATGTCTAAATAGTCGTAATAGATAAGGAAGGCCCCTGTCTGTGGAAAACCCATGAATCTCCCGCCCGGACAGGCATTTGACGGTCGTCAGCCCGTGTGGGCAGGGTTGCTTCGTCGATGTCGCGCCGATGGGGACAATGCCCGGTGTCTGTCGCGGGGTGTGGATAACTGGGGAGTTGTGCCGGATCCATCCCCAAACTTGTCCTTTGACAAGGGGTGTGCAATGTGGGATTGCGCTTTTCAGGCCATGAATATGCACTGCTGATTATTTGGGCAGATTGTTGATTGCCAAGGAAAATCAACCACTTGCGGAGCCTTTACAAGACAACGCGCGAGTTGCCCACAAAGTTATCCAGTCCCGCTGGGGAGAAGCGAGACGACACTGCGTCCGCGGCACGTTCCCGCCGGTGGAGCGGTCTTTTTCCACACAAGGACGCGCGCCACCGCGTCGCGGCATCGGACGGATGGCGTGAAGGTCAGGTCGAAAGAGGCCGCAATCGGCCCATCCAGCCGGCCGGATCGCGTGCGTGGGCACCCGGCGGTCTCAGCGCGCGTGGCTGGTGCCGGCGAGGTCTTCGAGGATGGGGCAGTCCGGCCGGTGGTCGCCCCGGCAACCATGGACCAGATGGGCGAGCGTGCCGCGCATGGCCTGCAGTTCGGCGATGCGCCGATCCAGATCGTCGAGGTGGCTGCGGGCAATGCGTTTCACATCCGCGCTCGAACGGCTGCGGTCGTGCCAGAGACCGACGAGCTGCTGGATCTCGTCGATGGAGAAACCCAGGTCGCGGGCGCGCTTGATGAAACGCAGGGAGTGGACATCGGCATCGCCGTAGAGGCGATAGCCGGCATCGGTTCGCGAGACGTCGGGCAGCAGACCCAGCGTTTCGTAATGGCGAACCATGCGGGCCGACACACCGGAGCGGGTGGCAGCCTGGCCGATGGTGAGCGGTGGAACCGTCGTCGTCGACGGCGGGGAGGAACGGGTCGCCATGGCCGTACCGGGTTCCGTCATGGAAGACGCGGGCCTCAGCCCTGGACGGTGTAGCCCGCTTCGCGGATGGCGTCCTGCAACGCCGGGGAGGTTTCGGTGCTCTGCACCTCGACGCGGCCGGCAGGCAGATCGATGCGCACCTCGGCATCGGGATCGACATCCTGGACCGCCCGGGTGACGGCGCGGACGCAGTGTTGGCAGCTCATTCCGCTGACCTGGAAGACGTGGAGGGGAGAAGTCATGGAAAAAAACCTGTAAGAAAGCCTAAAAAAAAGGGAACACCTTGGAGTGTGGACCTTGACACGATGTAAAGGTCAAGGCAACAGAATCCTTTCTGGCGCATCGCTCCTGTCTTCCATTTCTGCCGGCGTTCGAGGAAGTCTTGACCTTGCCACCATGTCAAGCCGTAGTCTTGCTTCCATGAATGCAACATCGATCGACACCGCGCCCGCCGCGGGCGCTGCGCATGTGCTGGACCTCGGTATTGGCGGCATGACCTGTGCCTCCTGTGTGTCGCGTGTGGAAAAGGCACTGCGCCAGGTACCGGGCGTACAGGAGGCCAGCGTGAACCTGGCGACGGAATCGGCCCGCGTCCGCTGGTCCGGCGACGACGGTGCCGATGCGGCGCTCCGGCTGCGGCGCGCCGTCCGGCAAGCCGGCTATGAACCGCGCAGTGCCGAGGCGACGCAGGCGGAAGCGGAGGCGGGGCCATGGGCGGGCTTCGGCCCGGTGGCCGCCGCCCTGTTACTGTCCTTTCCCCTGGTGCTGCCCATGCTCGGGATGCCCTTCGGGCTGGACTGGATGCTGCCGGCCTGGCTGCAACTGCTGCTGGCGGCGCCTGTGCAGTTCGTGCTGGGTGCGCGCTTCTACCGCGCAGGCTGGCATGCGGCACGGGCCGGGACCGGCAACATGGACCTGCTGGTCGCCCTGGGCACCAGCGCCGCCTTCGGGTTGTCGCTGTGGCTCTGGTGGCGCGCCAGCCTGCATGGCGCGCACGGCGGGGAACCCCATCTTTATTTCGAGGCCTCGTCGGTGGTGATCGCGCTGGTGCTGCTGGGCAAGTGGCTGGAGGCGCGGGCCAAGCGGCAGGCTACGTCGGCGATCCGCGCGCTGCAGCAGCTGCGGCCCGAGACGGCGCACTTGTTGCAGTCGCGCGGTCGCCGCACGGAGGAAAGCGATGTGCCGCTGGCCGAGGTGATGGTGGGCGACCGGCTGGCCGTGCGGCCCGGCGAGCGCATCCCGGCCGATTCGCGTGTGCTGGAAGGCGAGTCGGAGGTGGACGAATCCATGCTCACGGGCGAACCGCTGCCCGTGGCCAAGTCGGCCGGCAGCCGGCTGACGGGCGGCTCGGTCAATGGGGCCGGCCGGCTGGCGGTGGAGGTGCTGGCCGTCGGCACGGAAAGCGTGCTCGCCCGCATCATCCGGCTGGTAGAGGACGCGCAGGCGGCCAAGGCGCCGATCCAGCGGCTGGTGGACCGGGTGGCCGCCGTCTTCGTGCCAGTCGTGCTGGGCCTGGCGCTGCTCACGCTGCTGGGCTGGCTGTTCGTGGGCGGTGCGCCGCTCGAAACGGCGCTGATCCACGCGGTGGCCGTGCTGGTGATCGCCTGCCCCTGTGCGCTGGGCCTGGCCACGCCGGTCGCGGTGATGGCGGGCACCGGTGTGGCCGCACGCCACGGCATCCTGATCAAGGATGCGACGGCGCTAGAGCGCGCGCACCGGGTGGACACGGTGGCCTTCGACAAGACGGGCACGCTCACGCGCGGACAGCCGCAGCTCAGCCGGCTCGACGCCATCGGGACCCTGGATGAGGGCCAGGCCTTGCGCTTCGCCGCCACGCTGCAGCAGGGCAGCGAACACCCGCTGGCACGGGCGGTGATGGAGGCCGCGAAGTCGCGAGGCCTTTCGCCCGACGAGGCGCGTGAGGTTCGCGCCGTGCCGGGTCGCGGGATCCGCGCCGTGATCGACGGCGCGCCCTGGGCGCTCGCCAGCCTGCGCTGGTGCGAAGAGCTGGGTGCTGTGTTGCCCGCGGAGAAGGTCGAGGCGCTGTTGTCCACAGGTTCCTCGGTGTCCGCGCTGCTGCGCCTCGATGCGGAGGGCGAGCGGGTAAAGGCGGTCGAGGCATTGCTCGGCTTCACCGATGAGCCGAAGCCGGGTGCTTCGGAGGCGGTGGCGGCCTTGCGTGCGCGCGGGCTGCGGGTGGTGATGATTTCTGGCGACAACGCACGGGCCGCGCAGGCGCTGGCCCGGCGCGTCGGCATCGCCGCCGAGGACGTGCGGGCCCAGGTGCTGCCGGCCGACAAGGCGGCCGCCGTGGCGGCCCTGAAGGAAGGCGGCGCACGCGTGGTCGCCATGGTGGGCGACGGCGCCAACGACGCGCCAGCGCTGGCCGCGGCCGATGTGGGCCTGGCCATGGCCAACGGCACCGACGTGGCCATGGAAGCCGCGGGCATCACGCTGATGCGCGGCGACCTGGCCCTCGTGGCACAGGCCTTCGACCTGTCGGCCCGTACGGTGGCCAAGATCCGGCAGAACCTGTTCTGGGCCTTCGCCTACAACGTGGTCGGCATCCCGTTCGCGGCCTTCGGCTTGCTCAGTCCGGTGGTGGCCGGTGCGGCCATGGCAGCCTCAAGCGTCAGCGTGATGGCCAATGCCCTGCTGCTGCGCCGCTGGCAGCCGGCATCGTCGGGCCGGCTGCCGGAATGACGGAAGGGCAGCCGAGGCTGCCCTTCCGGTCCATGCCTGCCAGCGCGCACGCCGGCAGTCTCTGACGCTTCAGCTCAGTGTCGGATAGTCCGTGTAGCCCTTCTCGCCGCCGCCGTAGAAGGTCTTGGTGTCCGGCGTGTTGAGCGGGGCGTTCTCCTTCAGGCGACGCACCAGGTCCGGGTTGGCGATGTAGGGGCGGCCGAAGGCGATCAGGTCGGCGCCCTTCTTGAGCGCCTCCTCAGCCAGCTCGCGGGTGTAGCCGTTGTTGACCATCCAGGCGCCCTTGCCGCCGGCCTCGCGGTAGGCCTTCTTCAGCGCCTCGTAGTCGAAGGGCCGGCCTTCGACTTCGCGCGGGCCACCGGTGGCGCCCTCGATCACGTGCACATAGGCCAGACCCAGCGGGCCCAGCTGACGCACGACGTGGTCGAACAGCGGCTGCGGATCGCTGTCGACGATATCGTTGGCCGGCGTGACCGGCGACAGGCGGATGCCCACCTTGCCGCCGCCCACCGCGTCGACCACGGCACGGGTGCATTCCAGCAGCAGGCGTGCGCGGTTCTCGATGCTGCCGCCGTAGTCGTCGGTGCGCTTGTTGGCGCCGTCCTTGAGGAACTGGTCCAGCAGGTAGCCATTGGCGGCATGGATCTCCACGCCGTCGAAGCCGCAGGTTTCCACGGCGTTGCGGGCGGCTGCCGCGAAGGTGTGGACGATGCCGGGCAGCTCTTCCAGATCCAGCGCGCGGGGCGTGGAGGTGGGCGCGAAGCTGCCGTTGCCCTGCGCGTCGATCAGGTAGGTCTTGGTCTTGGCGGCGATGGCCGAGGGCGCGACTGGCGGCTGGCCTTCGGGCTGCAGGCTCTCATGCGAAATGCGGCCCACGTGCCAGAGCTGGGTGACGATCTTGCCGCCGGCCTCGTGGACGGCCTGCGTGACACGCTTCCATCCGTCGAGCTGCTCGGTGCCGTACAGACCTGGCACGTCGGCATAGCCCTGGCCCTGATGGCTGATGGCGGTGGCCTCGGTGATCAGCAGGCCGGCGGTGGCGCGCTGTGCGTAGTAGGTGGCGGTGATCGGCTTCGGGATGGCGTTGGGCGAGCGGTTGCGCGTCAGCGGTGCCATCACGATGCGATTGGCGAGCTGGAGGTCGCCGGCCTGGGCGGGATCGAAGAGGGAAGAACTCATGGCGCGTTGGATGTGGTGGAGTTGGAGGGTGAGAAAGCGAAGGCGGCAGCGTAGGCCACCGCCAGTGCCGGCGCCACGGCAGGGTTGTGGTTTTCGGTGTAGGCGCGCCTGCCGGATCGGCCACGGAAAAGGGCGGGCGCTGCGCCTTCGCGCCTCGCCCGCCCTTTCATCGGTCCGCGCCGGGGATTACTTGGCCAGGCCCTCGGCCTTGAGCGCTTCCTGCACGGCCGGGCGCGCGCCCACGCGCGCATGCCAGGCAAGCAGGTGCTTGTAGGCGCTCAGGTCGATGTTCATCGGCTTGGCCCAGTTGACCGTGGTGAAGAGGTAGCCGTCGGCGACGCTGAAGTGCTCGCCCATCAGGTACTCCTTGCCTTCCAGCTGGCTGTCCAGCCACTGGAAACGGGTCTTGAGCTTGTCCGCGAAGACCTTCTTGGTGTCTTCGGGCACGGCCGGGTTGAACAGCGGGCTGAAGCCTTTGTGGATCTCCGTGCCGATGAAAGTCAGCCATTCCTGCAGGCGGTAGCGCTGCAGCGTGCCGTTGGCGGGTGCCAGGTTCTTGGCGGGCACCTGGTCGGCGATGTACTGCACGATCGCCGGGCCTTCGCGCAGGCGGGTGCCGTCGTCCAGTTCGAGCATCGGCACGTAGCCCAGCGGGTTGATGCCGTAGTAGTCGGTGCCGTCCTGCAGCTTGTGCGACTTGGTGCTGGCGAGTACGGGCTCGAAGGCCAGGCCGGCTTCGCGCAAGGCGATATGCGGGGACAGCGAGCAGGCGCCGGGGGAGTAGTACAGCTTCATGGAGAGGGCTCCTTCTGTTGGAAAAGGTCTGGAAGCGGGAGGGTGGCGAGCAGTCCACTCGTGGCCTGCACGGCAGCGCGAATGTACTTGGATCGCCGCGCGAGCTTGTCCTACGGGGTCATGCGGGCGGCACTGTCCAGCTTGGTGCACAGGCCGCAACTACGCTTCAGGCACCGCGGCAGGCTCAGTCGAACACTCGCCGCACAACGAGACGACATAGGAGTTCATCATGCTCAAGTACGCAATCATCTTCGCGCTCATCGCCCTGGTCGCAGGTGCCCTGGGCTTTGGCGGCGTGGCCGCCGGCGCCGCCGGTATCGCCAAGCTGCTCTTCGGCCTCTTCCTGCTGGTGGCGGTCGTGTTCGTGGTGCTGGCCGCCCTGGGCGTCGGCGCTGCCAAGAAGGTGCTGGATTGATCGCCGTGAACACCTTCGAACTGCTTCGTGACATTGCCGCGGCCAAGGCGCTTCCGCGCCCGCCACTGGCGCCGATGGAACGGGTGCGTCAGATCATCGATGTGACGCAACGAAACTGGCAACTGCCGGTGAGTCACAGGAAACGGGCAGCGGTCCGGGTCCAGATGCAGGAGCTGGCCACGGCCTGACCACGCATCGGCCGCAAATCGGCCAGCATCATGTGAAAAAGAGCGCCCTTCGAGGCGCTCTTTTATTTGTAGCGCAAGGGCCGCAGACTTGTCCCGGATATGCGCGGTGATCGATCAATTTTCTAGAATGTACAAAACGCCGAATTTGTACATTCATGCACACCCTTCCTCTGAGTGAATTCCGCGCCAACGCGTCGGCCATGCTCGATCTGGTCGAGCGGGGCGAGCGCGTGCGCATCCTGCGGCACGGCCGACCTGTGGCCGACCTGGTGCCGGTGGGCGAGGCCTCCGAGCCGGTCGCCCGTGTCCCGCGCTGGAAGCAGCCCATCGAGCCGCTGTATCTGGTGCACCCTGACGGTCGTACAGGCGCCCAGCTCATCATCGACGAGCGCGAGCGAGGCGCTTGACCCATGCGCGTGCTGTTCGATGCTTCGGCGCTGGCCAAGCGTTACATCGCCGAACCCGGTCGGGAGCAGCTTCTTGCCCTGAGTGCCAAGGCGTCTGAAGTGGTGGTGGCTGCGCACTGCAAGGCCGAGATCGCCAGTGCCCTCAACCGGCAACGCCACGAGGGCGTGCTTGCCGACGAGGACTATCGCCGCATCATGGCGGTCATCCATGAAGACTTTGCCGAGCTCGAGTGCATGGCCATGGATCGGCGCGTCGAGGCGCTGGCCATGGCGGCCATGGAGGCGACTCGGCTCCATGCCTTCGATGCACTGCCCATCGGCACGGCGCAGGCGGCGGGCGTCGACCTCTTCGTGACGGCCGACCGGCGCCAGGCGGCCGCAGCGGCAGCCGTCGGCTTGCGCACCGAATTGATCCAGGCCTGAGCGCCTTCGACATCTTCTTTCCGAGACACCCCATCATGTACATCCATCCCGATTCCTTCGACGTGATCGTCGTCGGTGGCGGCCATGCCGGTACCGAGGCGGCGCTGGCCGCGGCCCGCATGGGCTGCCGCACGCTGCTGCTCACGCACAACATCGAAACCCTCGGCCAGATGAGCTGCAATCCGTCCATCGGCGGCATCGGCAAGGGCCATCTGGTCAAGGAAGTGGACGCCCTCGGCGGCGCCATGGCCCTCGCCACGGACGAGGCGGGCATCCAGTTCCGAATCCTCAATTCCAGCAAGGGCCCGGCCGTGCGTGCCACCCGTGCCCAGGCGGACCGCATCCTCTACAAGGCGGCCATTCGCCACCGACTGGAGAACCAGCCCAATCTCACGCTGTTCCAGCAGGCCGTGGACGACCTGCTGCTGGAGGGCGACCGGGTGGTCGGCGCCGTCACGCAGGTGGGCATCGCCTTCCGCGCGCGGGCAGTGGTGCTGACGGCTGGCACCTTCCTGGATGGCCGCATCCACGTCGGCCTGGACAATTACCAGGCCGGTCGGGCAGGGGACCCGCCCGCCGTCAGCCTGTCGGCACGGCTCAAGGAGCTCAAGCTGCCCCAGGGGCGCCTGAAGACCGGCACACCGCCGCGCATCGATGGACGCACCATCGATTTCTCCAAATGCACGGAGCAACCTGGCGACGGCATGCCGGGTGGCGGTAGCCCGTCCATGCCGGTATTTAGCTTCATGGGCCGGGCCGACATGCACCCGCAGCAGATGCCGTGCTGGATCACGCACACCAATGCGCAGACGCACGACATCATCCGCTCGGGCTTCGACCGCTCCCCCATGTTCACCGGCCGCATCGACGGGGTGGGCCCACGCTACTGCCCGAGTGTGGAAGACAAGATCAACCGCTTTGCGGACAAGGACAGCCATCAGATCTTCCTGGAGCCGGAAGGGCTGACCACGCACGAGTACTACCCCAACGGCATCTCCACCAGCCTGCCTTTCGACATCCAGCTGGCCATGGTGCGCAGCATGCCGGGCCTGGAGAACGCGCACATCCTCCGACCGGGCTATGCCATCGAGTACGACTACTTCGACCCGCGCGGTTTGAAGAGCAGTTTCGAGACGCGAGCGATCCAGGGTCTTTTTTTCGCGGGACAGATCAACGGCACCACGGGCTACGAGGAGGCCGCGGCGCAGGGCCTGTTCGCCGGCCTGAACGCCGCGCTGCTGTGCCAGGAGAAGGAAGCCTGGGTGCCGCGTCGGGACGAAGCCTACCTAGGTGTGCTGGTCGACGACCTGATCACCAAGGGCGTGACCGAGCCTTACCGCATGTTCACCAGCCGGGCCGAGTTCAGGCTCCAACTGCGTGAGGACAACGCAGACATGCGCCTGACCGAGGCCGGGCGGCAGCTTGGGCTGGTCGGCGATGCGCAATGGGACGCCTTCTGCCGAAAGCGCGATGCTGTTTCACGTGAAACAGAGCGGCTCAAATCGACCTGGGTGAATCCACGCAACCTGCCCGCCAGCGAGTCCGAGCGGGTGCTGGGCAAGGCCATCGAGCACGAATACAACCTGGGTGATCTTCTGCGCCGGCCGAACATCAGTTACGACAGCCTGTTGTCGCTGGACGGCGGCAAGTACCGTCCCTTGCAGCCGCTGGCGCCGGAGGAGGTGGAGCAGGTGGAAATTGCGGCCAAGTACGCGGGCTACATCGAAAAGCAGCATGAAGAAGTGCAGCGCGCGGCGCACTTCGAGAGCCTGCGCTTGCCCGACGACCTGGATTACATGCAGGTCCAGGCGCTGAGCATCGAGGTGCGGCAAAAGCTCAGCAAGCACCGTCCGGAGACGCTGGGGCAGGCATCGCGCATCTCCGGCATCACGCCTGCGGCGATTTCCTTGTTGATGATCCATCTGCGAAAAGGCGGCTACAAGGCCTTCCAGCAGAAGGACGCGGAACCGGTGGCCGCATGAGTGCTGTCATCCAAGCGCAGCGCGAGCAGCTGGAGGAGGGCGCCCGGTCACTGGGACTGGACCTGTCCGACGTCCAGATCAGCCAATTGATGGACTACGGCAGTGCCATCCTCAAGTGGAACAAGGTCTACAACCTCACGGCGCTGCGCGATCCGGCCTTGGTCATTACCCATCACCTGCTGGACAGTCTTGCCGCGGTTCCGGCGTTGGTGCGTCAGCAGTCACGAGCAGGGCGCCTGCTGGATGTGGGCTCAGGCGCTGGCCTGCCCGGCGTGGTGATCGCCATCTGCAGGCCCGACCTGGATGTGGATTGCCTGGACGCCGTCGCCAAGAAGATGGCCTTTGTACAGCAGATGGCGGGTGCGTTGCAGCTGCCCCGACTTCGCGGTCTCCACGCTCGCGTGGAGACACTGGAAGGGAGTTATGACGTGATCACGTCGCGCGCCTTTGCTTCGTTGGTCGATTTCGTGCAAGGTTCGGCTCAGCTTCTCGCGCCTCAGGGCGTCTGGATGGCGATGAAGGGAAAGCGCCCAGACCAAGAGGTAGAACAACTCCGCGCATCGGTTGACGTGTTTCACGTGGAACAACTTTCGGTTCCAGGCCTCGATGCTGAGCGCTGCATCGTCTGGATGCGCAAAAAAGAAGGCTGACCGGCGCACAGGCCGCTGTCGAAACGGCTGCTTATAGGCCCTGCTCGCGTAGACTCGCCGCTCCCTCACGCCCACCCATCCGCAGTTCACTCCCATGTTCGGCATTTCCGACTACGGCGCTTTCGTCGTCGCCATCCTCGTTTTCCTGGCCATTCCGGGCCCGGGGAACCTCGCGTTGGTGAGTTCGACGGCCAAAGGCGGAATGGCAGGGGGGTTGGCGGCGACCTTGGGCGTGATCCTGGGCGACCAGGTGTTGATGTGGTCCGCCGTGGCGGGCGTGGCGGCGCTGCTGGCAGCCTACCCGGCCGCCTTCCACGCAGTGCAATGGCTGGGGGCCGGCTACCTCGCCTGGATGGGATTTCGCATGCTGCGCGCCCGCCCCGGTGCCAAGCCGGTGATCGATATCCGGCCCGGTCAGTACCTCCGCCAGTCGCTGGCCATCACCTTGCTGAACCCCAAGGCCATCGTGTTCTACATGGCCTTCTTTCCGCTTTTTATCGACCCCGTCCACCACCGGGGCCTGCTGACATTCGCCGCAATGTCGCTGACGATTGCGGTGCTCACCTTCGGCTACGGGCTGGTTGCCGTTCTGCTCACCCGCCATCTCGCCGAAAAGCTGCGTGCCAACCGGCGCCTGTCGAGTCTGCTGGAAAAGACGGCAGGTGGTCTGCTGTTGGCCTTCGGCGTCAAGCTCGCATTGAGCCAATAAAGCTTCACGGTCCCGACCGTCGACATCAGGAATCCAAGCGACATGGCCCGCATCTTCTGCATCGCCAACCAGAAAGGTGGGGTGGGCAAGACCACCACCACCGTCAACCTCGCCGCCGGCCTGGCGAAGGTGGGTCAACGCGTGCTGATGATCGACCTCGATCCGCAGGGCAACGCGACCATGGGCTCGGGCATCGACAAGCGCAGCGCCGAATACACCGTCTACGACGTGCTGCTCGAGTCCGCCTCGGTGGCCGAGGCCCGCGTGTCGGTGGAGGCCTGCGGCTACGACGTGCTGCCCGCCAATCGCGAGCTGGCGGGCGCCGAGGTGGAGATGGTCGCCCTGGACCGCCGCGAGAAGCGCTTGCGCACCGCGCTGGCCGCGGTGGGCGCTGAGTACGACTTCGTGCTCATCGACTGTCCGCCCTCGCTCAGCCTGCTGACGCTCAACGGCCTGTGTGCCGCCCATGGCGTGATCGTGCCCATGCAGTGCGAGTACTTCGCGCTCGAAGGCCTGACCGATCTGGTCAACACCATCAAGCAGGTGCACGCCAACCTCAACAAGAACCTGCAGATCATCGGCCTGCTGCGGGTGATGTTCGATCCGCGCATCACGCTGCAGCAGCAGGTGAGTGATCAGCTGAAGGCGCACTTCGGCGACAAGGTGTTCGACACCGTGATCCCCCGGAACGTGCGCCTTGCCGAGGCACCCAGCTATGGGCTCCCCGGCGTGGTGTTCGACGCCGGGGCGCGCGGCAGCCAGGCTTATGTGGCGTTCGCGGAAGAGCTGGTCCGCAAGATGCCACCCGCGAGTGCCTCGTCCACAACCGGGTCTGCGGCACCGAAGACGGTGCCGGTGCTGGAGGCCGTGGCCGACGAAGCGCGAGCCGGCACGCTGTCCGGCGTCCCGGACGCCAAGTCGTCCGAGCGCGGCTGATCGCTACGTTTTTCATAGCAATGAATCCAGACTCCGCCGCGCCAATTTCCATCTTTCTGTTACCGGGTTGGCAGAACAGCGGACCCGGCCACTGGCAGACGCGCTGGGAGGCCCTGCACGGTGACCACCGCATCGAACAGCACGACTGGACGCGCCCCCTGCGTGGCGACTGGTGTGCAAGGCTGGAAGAAGCGGTCCTTGCGGCGCCCGGGCCGGTGGTGCTGGCCGCCCACAGCCTGGGCTGCATCCTGACCGCGGCCTGGGCCGCCCATTCGCGCCACACGTCCCGCGTGCAAGGCGCGCTGCTGGTGGCGCCCGGTGATGTCGAGCGCGAATCGCTACGCCACCAGATCCCCGGCTGGGCGCCCATCGCGCGCCGGGCCTTGCCCTTCCCGGCCGTGCTGGTGAGCTCCACCAACGATCCCTATTGCGACGCCGACAAGGCTCGCGACCTGGCGCGCCACTGGGGCGCCCGCTTCGTGGATGCCGGCGCCCGCGGCCACCTCAACGCCGACTCGGGCCTGGGCGACTGGCCGGAAGGCCGCGCCCTGCTGGATCCGCTCATCCGGCCCCCGCAACCCACTTCTTCCTCCTGCTGATGGCAACCAAGAAACCCAAGGGCCTCGGACGCGGCCTCGAAGCCCTGCTGGGCCCCGCTGCGGGCCGCACCACCGACGACACGGCCACGGCCGAAGCAGGCTCCGGTGCGCCCCCTCGCGACGGCAATCCCAGCACCCTGGCCCTGAACCAGATGGTGGCGGGCGTCTACCAGCCCCGCACCCGGATGGACGAGGGCGCGCTGTACGAGCTGGCCGAGAGCATCAAGGCCCAGGGCATCATGCAGCCGATCCTGGTGCGCCGGCTCGATACCGAGCAGGCGGCCGCCAAGAACGCCGAATACGAAATCATCGCCGGCGAGCGCCGCTTCCGCGCCGCGAAGATCGCCGGCCTGGACAGCGTGCCCGTGCTGGTGCGCGACGTGCCCAACGAGGCCGCCGCGGCCATGTCGCTGATCGAGAACATCCAGCGCGAGGACCTCAATCCGCTGGAAGAGGCCCAGGGCCTGCAGCGGCTGGTCAACGAGTTCGGCCTCACGCACGAGCAGGCCGCCCAGGCCGTGGGCCGCTCGCGCAGCGCCGCCAGCAATCTGCTGCGCCTGCTCAACTTGGCCGATCCGGTGCAGGGCCTGCTGATGGCCGGCGACCTGGACATGGGCCATGCACGCGCGCTCCTGGCGCTGGACCGCGCCGCACAGATCACGGCCGCCAACCAGATCGTGGCCCGCAAGCTGTCGGTGCGTGAGACCGAGGGCCTGGTCAAGAAACTCTCGGCCGAATTCAGCCTGCAGCCCCAGGCCCAGCGCGCCGCGCCCGAGAAGCCGCGCGACCTGCAGCGCGTGGAGGAGGAACTGGCCGACCTGCTCACCGCCGCCGTCGAGGTGCGCATCAAGAAGCAGAGCAAGCGCGGCGGCCAGATGCAGATGAGCGGCGAGCTGGCGATCCACTTCGGCTCGCTGGAGGCGCTCAATGGCCTGATCGATCGGCTGCGCGGCACGACCGCGACCGGCACGGGCAACTGACGCGGCCGCCCGGGCCGGAAGGCCGCCGTGACCGGTGCCGCGCCGACCTCGGCACCGGTCCGCGGTCCGTCCGATGTTCATAGGCCAGGCGCGCAGCGGCCTATGCCGCCGACTCCGACTTTCGATGGATGGCTGCGCGGCGACGCGCCCGTAAGCTGCGCCGCATCTGCCTGCCTGCGGCCCCATGGCCCAGCGAGCGTCCTTCCATCGAAGCTGCCGAGTCGACCATGCCGCACTCCCTTGTCCACCGCCGCCGTCCGCGAACCCTGCACATGGCCATTGCCGCTGCAGCCAGCCTGCTGGCCCTGGCCGGCTGCCAGACCACCGACATGCAGATGGGTAGCCAGGCCGCCAAGACCGTGGCCACCGGCGGCGCGGCGGGTGGCACCAGCGTCAACGCCAGCGGCCAGCTGGAACGCTGCGAATCGCCACTGGGCACCGTCTCCCTCATCGAGAACCAGTCGGCCGGCTGGTACACCGTGCTGACCAACCAGTACAAGCTGCCGCCCACGGCCACCCTGCTGCGGCTGATGGTCCAGCAGTCCAACTGCTTCGTGGTGGTGGAGCGCGGCGCCGCCGGCATGAATGCCATGAGCCGCGAACGCGCGCTGATGCAGTCCGGCGAGATGCGCCAGGGCAGCAACGTCGGCCGCGGCCAGATGGTGGCCTCGGACTACGGCCTGTCGCCGGAGGTCGTCTTCAACAACAACGACGCGGGCGGCATCGGCGGCACGCTGGGCGGCCTGATCGGCGGCAACCGGGGCCGCGCGCTGGCGGCCGTGGGCGGCAGCATGCAGACCAAGGAAGCCAGCACCCTGCTGACCTTGATCGACAACCGCTCGGGCGTGCAGATCGCGGCGGCCGAGGGCAGCGCCTCCAAGACGGATTTCGGCGCCATGGGCTCGCTCTTCGGCGGGCGGGCCGGTGGTGCGGTGGGGGGTTATGCCAACACGGCGCAGGGCAAGGTCATCAGCGCCGCCTTCATGGACGCCTACAACCAGATGGTGGTGTCGTTGCGCAACTACCAGGCGCAGACGGTGCGCGGCCAGGGCCTGGGCGGCGGTGGCCGGCTGGGCGTGGATGGCGGCGTCGCGCCGTCGCAGACCTCGGCGCCGCGGCCGAAGAAGTGAGCGCGCGGCCGGTGCATGCCGGCTTCCTCACCCACCCGTCCAGGCCAAGCCCGTCGAAGCCGTGGCAAGGCCGCAGCGCCGCCTTCAAAGGCTGAAGATCTTCCCCGGGTTGAGGATGTTCTTCGGATCCAGCGCCTTCTTCAGCGTGCGCATCATCGCCACCGCGCCTTCGCCGGCCTCGTCGATCAGGAAGCCCATCTTGTGCAGCCCGATGCCGTGCTCGCCGGTGCAGGTGCCGCCCATGGCGATGGCGCGCGACACCAGGTTGTGGCTCAGCTGCTCGGCGCGCAGGCGCTCGTCGGGGTCGTGTGGATCGATCAGGTAGCCGAAGTGGAAGTTGCCGTCGCCCACGTGGCCCACCAGGAAGTAGGGGATGCCGCTGGCGTCCACCTCGTCCACCGAGGCCAGCAGGCAGTCGGCCAGGCGCGAGATGGGCACGCAGGTGTCGGTGGTCACGGCGCGGCATCCGGGGCGTGACTGCACGGCCGCGAAGTAGGCGTTGTGCCGCGCCGTCCACAGCCGGGTGCGTTCTTCCGGCGTGGTGGCCCATTCGAAGTCGTTGCCGCCCATCTCGCTGGCGATGGCCTGCACCGTCTCGGCCTGCTCCTGCACGCCGGCGGGCGATCCGTGGAACTCCATCAGCAGCATCGGCTGCTCGCGCAGGCTCAGCTTGGAATGGGCATTGACCATGCGCACCGAGTTCACGTCGATCAGCTCCACCCGTGCGATCGGCACGCCCAGCTGGATGACCTGGATGGTCGTGTGCACCGCCGCCTCGATGCTCGGGAAGGAGCAGATGGCGGCCGACACCGCTTCGGGCAGCGGATAGATGCGCAGGGTGATCTCGGTGGCGATGCCCAGCGTGCCTTCGCTACCCACGATCAGCCGCGTGAGGTCGTAGCCGGCCGAGGACTTGCGCGCCCGTGTGCCGGTGCGGATGGTCTCGCCGCTGGCCGTCACCACCTCCAGCGCGAGTACGTTCTCGCGCATGGTGCCGTAGCGCACGGCATTCGTGCCGCTGGCGCGCGTGGCCGTCATGCCGCCGATGGACGCATCCGCGCCCGGGTCGATGGGAAAGAACAGCCCGCTGGAACGCAACTCCACATTGAGTTGCCGACGGGTCACGCCCGGCTGCACGGTCACCGTGAGGTCTTCGGCATTCACCGCCAGCACCTGGTTCATGCGCGACAGGTCGATGCTGATGCCGCCCTGCACGGCCAGCAGGTGGCCTTCCAACGAAGAGCCCACGCCGAAGGGGATCACGGGCACGTCCGCGTCCGATGCGAGCTTCACCGCATCGGCCACGTCGCGCGTGCTTTCGGCAAAGACGACGGCGGCAGGCGGCGGCACGTCGAAGGGCGACTCGTCGCGCCCATGCTGCTCGCGCACGGCCATCGCCGTGGAACATTGCGCGCCGAAGCGCTCGCGCAGTGCGGCCAGCAGCGAGTCGGGCACCGGGCGCGGTGCCACGGCGGGATGCAGGCGGGCGAGGTCGGCGGGGGCGTTCATGGGGTGTCTCCTTCAAGCGGCCGGGCGTATGCCGGTGCGGGTCTACCATTCTAGGAACCGCAGTCAAGGAAGGATTCCGCATGGGCAACCGCCTCACCCAGATCGCCACGCGCACCGGCGACGACGGCAGCACCGGCCTGGGCGACAACACCCGCGTCTCCAAGGGCCACCTGCGCGTGCATGCCATGGGCGACGTGGACGAGCTCAACTCCCACATCGGCCTGCTGCTGTGCGAGCCGCTGCCCGCCGAGGTGCGCGAGCTGCTGGTCGATGTGCAGCACCAGCTCTTCAACCTGGGCGGCGAGCTGGCCATGCCCGGCTACACGCTGCTCAAGGACGAGGCGCTGCTGCAGCTGGACCAGGCGCTGGAGATGCACAACGCCGCGCTGCCGCGCCTGGCCGAATTCATCCTGCCGGCCGGCACCCGGGCCGCCTCACAGGCCCATGTGTGCCGCACCGTGGCGCGCCGGGCCGAGCGGGCCATCGTCGCGCTGGGCGCGGTGGAGGTGGTCAACGACGCACCTCGGCGCTACCTCAACCGGCTCTCAGATCTGCTCTTCGTGCTGGCCCGCGTGCTCAACCGCATGGATGGCGGCGACGACGTCTACTGGAAGAGCGAGCGCATGGCGCGCGCGGCGCAGGACGCATCGGCCTCCGGCGACTGACAGCGCCGCATGCGCCTGCGCCACATCGAGGTCTTCAATGCCGTGATGCTCACCGGCAGCGTGAGCGCGGCGGCGCGGCTCATCAACGTCACGCAGCCGGCGGTCAGCCGCACGCTGCAGCATGCCGAGCTTCAGCTGGGCTTCGCGCTGTTCCGGCGTGCCAAGGGACGGCTCATTCCCACGGCCGAGGCGCAGGCGCTGTATCCGCGCATCGAGCGGCTGTTCGCGCAGCTCGACGAGGTGCAGCGCCTGGCCAGCCAGCTGCGCCATGGCGGCGAGGTGGCGGGCGAGCTGCGCATCCTGGCGGTGATGGCGCTGACCCACGAGGTGCTGCCGCGGGCGCTGGTCGCCTTCCGCGCCCGGCATCCGGCGGTGGCCATCCGCGTGGAGGCCCTGCACACGCCGCAGATCGTCTCGGCCCTGCTGCTGCGCGAGGCGGACATCGGCTTCGCCTTCAGCGCGCTGCCGCATGCCGGATTAGTCAACGAGGCGGTGGCGGACAGCCGCATGGTCTGCGTGGCCCCGCGCGGCCTGCTGCCGGCCGCGCTGGTGAAGGCCGGGCGGCTGGCGCTGCCCGATCTGGCCGACGTGCCGGTGATCGCGCTGGACGGCCGCGACCCGCTGGGCCTGGGCGTGGCCCAGGCCTGTCGCGAGGCCGGCGTGGGCCTGCAGGCAGTGGTCACCGTGCAGACCTACCACGCGGCCCTGGCCATGGCCCATCACGGCCTGGGCGCGGCGCTGGTGGACGGCTGCACGGCACTGTCGGCCGACACGGCCAAGGTCGATCGCCTGGCCCTGGTGCCGGAACTGCCGGTGCCGGTGCGCGCGTTGCGGGCCGAGCACGGTGCAGAGTCGGTTGCCATGCGCACGCTGCTCGCGTGTGTAAGACAGACGCTGACGTCGTCCGCCGACGATTTGGGATAAAAAGCGAACGGTCGTTCACATTGTTTGACTCTGCCTGGGTCCAGCGGGTGAGCGGCACGCATCCCTCATCCAAAGGACTCTTCCATGCAGAGACAACAACGACTCCTCCAGACTCTGACGCTCGCCGCCCTGGGCGGCCTGGCCGCCGCGCCGGCGCTCGCCCAGCAGGCGGGCGACTGGGTGCTGGGCGCCGGCTGGCTCCATTTCTCCCCGCGTGATTCCAGCAAGCCCCTGACCGTGACCTCGCCCGTTCCGAGCGTGGTGCCGGGCTCCGGCGCGGGTGTCAGCAGTGCCGACACCCTGGGTCTGAGCGCGGTGTACTTCGTCGACCCCAACTGGGCCGTGGAGGGCGTGTTCGGCGTGCCTCCGAAGTTCAAACTGAATGGCGAAGGCACGCTGGCCCGCGTCGGCCAACTGGGCGAGGCCCGGCAGTGGAGCCCGACCATCCTCGGCAAGTACTACTTCGGCAACGGCAACGACGCCTTCCGTCCCTTCGTGGGCGTGGGCGGCACCTACGTCTGGTACAGCGACGTGAGCCTCACGTCCGGGCTGCAGGGCGCGGTGGGTGGGCTGGCCGGGCGCCCGCCGCTCAGCACCGTGACCTCCGCCAAGCTCGACAGCTCCTTCGCGCCGGTGTTCAACGTGGGCGCGGCCTGGCAGTTCGACCGCCACTGGGGCGTGTCGCTGTCGGTGTCGTACATCCCGCTCAAGACCAAGGCGACGCTGACCACCACCACGGCGACCGGTCTGCCGCTGCTCACCAGCGAGGCACGGCTCAAGCTGAACCCGGTGGTGACCTACCTCTCGGCCACCTACCGCTTCTGAGCGGCTCAGACGGGCGCCGCCGTGGCGTCCGCGGCCAGCCGGTGCGCCACCTGGCGCGCCGTGCCGAAGGCCAGCGTGAAACCCAGCGCGCCATGGCCGACGTTGAAGAGCACGTTGGCCGGCGCGCGCCCGGCACGGCCCACCAGCGGAAGTCCGCTGGGCGTGGCCGGCCGCAGGCCGGCCCAGGGCTGGGGATCGGCGCCTTCCACTGCAGCATGCGGAAACACCGCCTGCGTGGCGGCCTGCAGCGTGGCGATGCGCGCGGGTGGAATGCGCAGGTCTTCACCCACCAGCTCGGCCATGCCTGCGACGCGCAGGCGCTGCCCGATGCGCGCGAACACCGTCTTGCGTGTCGTGTCGGTCACGCTCACCACCGGCGCTGCACCGGGCGTGTCATGCACCGGCAGCGTGATGCTGTAACCCTTGAGGGGGTAGACCGGCAGGTAGGCGCCCAGCATGCGGCCGAAGCGCGCCGCGGCGGCGCCCACGGCGACCACGAAGACATCGGCTGGGATGGCGCCCTGCTCGCGTGTGCGCACCGCCTGCAGGCGGCCGCGCGAGATATCGAAGCCCTGTGCCTCGGCCCGGACGAACTGCGCTCCGCGTGCCTGCAGCGCCTGTGCCACGGCCTGGCAGACCTTCAGGCAGTCGGCCACGCATTCGCTGGCGGTGTGGACGGCCCCGGCGAAATGACTGTGATAGCCGGCGAGGGCGGGTTCCAGCGCAACCGCCTCGTCGGGTGTCACCACGCGCTGCGCCGCACCGCCCAGCGATTGCTGCAGGGCCACCTGCCGGCGTGCCGCCTCCACCCCCGAAGCGCTGCCATAGAGCACCAGCTTGCCGGCCTCGGCATAGTCGCAGTCGGGCTGCACGTCTGCACGCATCGCCTCGAAGCCCTCCCGGCTCGCCGCGGCCAGCTGCAGCAGGGCCTGCGTGGTGCGCGCTGCACTGCGGTCGTTGCACGCGGCCATGAAGCCCAGTCCCCAGCGCCATTGCAAGGGGTCCAGCTGCGGGCGCAGCTTGAGCGGCGAATCGGCCGAGAACATCAGATACGGCAGCTGGCCCCAGATGGAAGCGTCGGCCAGCGGCGCCACGTAGGAATAGCTCAGCTGCGCGCCATTGCCGCTGCTGGTGCCGCTGCCGGGCGCGGCGCGGTCCACCACCGTCACGGTGTGGCCCTGGGCCTGCAGTTCCCAGGCGGTGGCCAGGCCGACGATGCCGGCGCCGAGGATGCAGATGCGCATGACGTGGGGTAGGGCGTGAGGGGTTTGGAGATCCGGCAGGCCAGCCTGCCAGGGTTATCCCGCACTCTACGGAGGCGGCCTTCGCCCGGCCAATGCCAAAGCCATTCACGGCCATGCCGCGACCTCATGGGCCCGAGCGGCTGCCCATAAGCTTTGGACATGGACGGCCGCGAAAAAACCATGTGCACCGCAGGCAGGGTGCGGCCACACTGGCCGGCGCCTTGCTTGGGTCTCTGCCGAGTCCGTCTTCTTCCGTCGTGCTCGCTTCCTTCACACGCATCTTCGACAGAAAGGTTTCCATGAAGCTCTCCCCCCTCATGACCGCGGCCCTGCTGGGCATCGCCGGCCTGCAGGCCGCCCAGGCCCAGGGCCAGGACACGCTGGCCAAGATCGAGAAGGACAACAAGATCACCCTGGCCTACCGCGAGTCGTCGGTGCCCTTCAGCTACCTGGAAGCACCGGGCAAGCCCATCGGCTTCGCCGTGGACCTGAGCAATGCCGTGGTGGCCGAGGTCAAGAAGCAGCTCAACAAGCCCAATCTGGAGGTGGCGCTGATGCCCGTCACCTCGGCCAATCGCATCCCGCTGCTGACCAACGGCACCATCGACCTGGAGTGCGGCTCCACCACCAACAACACCGCCCGCGGCAAGGACGTGGCCTTCGCCATCAACCACTTCTACACCGGCACCCGCGCGCTGGTGAAGAAGAGCTCCAACATCAAGGACTGGGCCGATCTCAAGGGCAAGAAGGTGGCCATCACCACCGGCACCACCAACATGCTCGTCGTGCGCAGGTACAACGAGGAAAAGAAGCTGGACTTGGACATCATCGGCACCAAGGACCATGCCGATGCGCTGCTGCTGGTCGAAGGCGACCGCGCTGCCGCCTTCCCGATGGACGACATCCTGCTCTACGGCCTGAAGGCCAACGCCAAGGACCCGGCCAGCCTGGACGTGGTGGCCGAGGCGCTGCAGGTGGAGCCCTATGCCTGCATGCTGCGCAAGGACGATCCCAAGTTCAAGGCCCTGGTGGATGGGGTCTTCACCGGCCTCATGAAGTCGGGCGAGTTCGAGAAGATGTACGCCAAGTGGTTCATGGGCCCGATCCCGCCGAAGAACCAGGCGATCGGGCTGCCGATGAGCAAGGAATTGAAAGAAAACCTCAGGGCGCTCAGCGACAAGCCGAGTACCTGACTCGCCCCCAGGCTGCGCGGCACGTAGTGCCGCTTCGCCAGCCCCCTACCGGGGGCGCACCCACCGGCCCGGCATAGCCGGTTCCGCGGGTGCACTGGCATGGCCTGCTTCGCGGCCGCTTGTGCAGTCTTGGGGTCGAGGTTGCCGGCGAGCGGATGATCCTGCGATCGGTACCTGCCAATTGAAAGAGCCTCCCACGGGAGGCTCTTTGCATGGGTCGGAGGGTGGGTCGGCTCAGCGCTTCTTGTGCGCGTCCATGCCTTGGGCCAGCAGCTGGCGGGCCTGCTCGACGTTCTCGGTGACGCGCTGGCGCACGATCTCGAAGGCTTCGGTCTGGGACTTGGCGGTCAGCTCGGCCAGCTCGCGGATGTCTTCCAGCGCCTGCTGGAAGCCGGCGCGGCCCATGCTGTCGATCTTGCCCAGCTGGCCCTTCATGTCCTGGCCGGGCATTGCCTGCAGCGTGTCGCGCCACTGCTCGATGGACTGCTTGAGCATCTCGGTCTGGCGCTGCACCACGGTCTGCAGGCCTTCGCGCGCCATCGAGCTGGCCTTGACCATCGCCTCCATGTCCTTGCGGCTGTTCTCCAGCAGCAGGGCGGCGGTGCCGGTCACGTCCATGCCCTGCATGCGCTGGGCCATCTCCTGCAGCGACCTGGTGGCCGCCTCCTGCATGCCGGCCAGTGCCGCCATCGGGTCGGGCAGGGGGCCGGCACCGCCGGTGGATGTGGACGAGGAGGTCTTGCGGGTGGCCATCGGGCGTCTCTCCAGGGTGTTGCGAAGAGCGGCCACGATAACCGCAGCCGCCGCCCGCGCAAAGCCCGGCGCCGGGCGCTCAGCGCGCCGGGGGCGTGGGTGTGACGGCGGTCGCGGGCAGGTCGGGCAGCTCGATCTTGACCTCGAGCACCTCCAGGGCGTCCTGCTTCTCCAGGTTCACCTTGATGTCCTCGGCCTTGATCGACACGTACTTGGAGATCACCGCCAGCAGCTCGCGCTGCAGCTGCGGCAGATAGTCGGGCCGGCGCGCGTTCAGACCGCGCTCGTGGGCCAGGATGATCTGCAGCCGCTCCTTGGCGACGGCCGCCGACTTCTTCTTCTCGCCCAGCAGGAAGGAGAGGAAGGACATGCCCCTTACCTCCCGAAGATGCGCTTGAAGAAGCCGGGCTTGGCCGCTTCGGTGAACCGCATGGGCCGCTCTTCGCCGAGGAAGCGCGCCACCACGTCCAGGTAGGCCTGGGCCACGTCGCTTTCCTTGTCGTGCACCGCCGGGATGCCCTGGTTGGAGGCCTGCAGCACCGACTCCGACTCCGGGATCACGCCGATCAGCGGAATGCGCAGGATGTCCTGGATGTCCTCCAGCGACAGCATCTGGCCGTCGGCCACGCGGGTGGGGTTGTAGCGGGTGATCAGCAGGTGTTCCTTGATCGGCGTGGCGCCGTCCTTGGCCCGCTTGGTCTTGGAGCTGAGCATGCCCAGGATGCGGTCGGAGTCGCGCACCGAGGACACCTCGGGGTTGGTCACCACCAGCGCCTCGTCGGCGAAGTGCATGGCCATCAGCGCGCCCGTCTCGATGCCGGCGGGCGAGTCGCAGACGATGTAGTCGAAGTCCATCGTCTTGAGCTCTTCGAGCACGCGGCCCACGCCGTCCTGCGTCAGCGCTTCCTTGTCGCGGGTCTGCGAGGCAGCCAGCACGAACAGGTTGTCGCACAGCTTGTCCTTGATCAGGGCCTGCGTCAGGTTGGCCTCGCCCTGGATCACATTGACGAAGTCGTACACCACGCGGCGCTCGCAGCCCATGATCAGGTCCAGGTTGCGCAGGCCCACGTCGAAGTCGATCACGGCCGTCTTCTTGCCCGCCAGGGCCAGGCCCGATGCGAAGCTCGCGCTGGAGGTCGTCTTGCCGACGCCGCCCTTGCCCGAGGTCACCACCACGATCTTGGTCATTTGCCTGAATCCTTCTTTGACTGTTTCGCGCCGCTTGTTGCGCTTGGGAATGGGGGGTTTTTTGCGGGGAGCCATCAGCCGGTGATGGCTTCCAGCAGAAGCTTGTCGTCCTGCAGGCGGATCTGTGCGGGCTTGCCTGCCACATCCGCGGGCAGTGCCACTTCGGAGGTGCGGTACACGCCAGCCACGGCCACCAGCTGCGCCTCGAGGCAGGTGGTGAAGATGCGCGCGCCGGTGTCGCCACGTGCGCCGGCGATGGCCTTGCCGCGCAGCGGTGCGTACACGTGCACGTTGCCGTCGGCGATCACCTCGGCGCCGAAGCTCACCAGGCCGGTGACGATCACGTCGCCACCGCGGGCGTAGACCTGCTGGCCCGAGCGCAGCGGCCGGTCGATGAGCAGCGTGCCGCCCTGCGGCACCGGCACCTCGCGCACGATCTGCGGCGCGGGGCTGGGCGGCTCGGGCGGCCGGGCGGGGGCGGGGCCGGGCAGGGCGGCGATGGCCAGGCCTGCGGCGCGCGCGGCCTGGGCATGGCGGGCATCGGCGCCGCGCACGGCCACGGGCTGGGTCTGATGCCGCGCGAGGATGGCGCGCAGCTTCTTGAAATCGATGGGGGCGGCGACCTCTTCGTCGGGCAGCTGGGAGAGGTCGATCACCACCGGTTCCTGCTCGAAGAAATCGGGCGAATCGGCCAGTTGCGCGTCGAGCGCGGCCGTGAGCACGGCCAGGTCGGCGGTCTTGAGGATCACCGCCACCAGGGGCAGCGTGGCACTCTTGAATTCGAAAACCGCGCGTGCGCGTGCGGCGGAGGCATCGGCCATCGAGGGACGGTGGAGAGAAAAAGACGGTGAATGAAAAAAGGTTTCACCAGAACGGCGAAACCTTCGAAGTCTAACGGCGCGGCACCGTCGGTCGGCACCGCGCGGGGGCCTCAATGTGACCGGGCGTTTGCACTTCGGCCCAGCAGGGCCCACAGCAGCAGCGCGCCGAAGGTGGCGGTGCCGATGCCGCCCAGCGCGAACTGGCCGAACTTGAGCGTGAAGTCGCCCGTGCCCAGGATCAGCGTGATGGCGGCCACGATCAGGTTGCGGTTGTCCGAGAAGTCCACCCGGTTGTCGACCCAGATCTTGGCGCCGGCCACGGCGATCAGGCCGAACACCACGATCGACACACCGCCCATCACCGGCAGCGGAATGGCCTGGATCAGCGCGCCGAACTTGGGGCTGAAGCCCAGCACCAGCGCGATCACGGCCGCCACCACGAACACGGCCGTGGAGTAGATGCGCGTGGCGGCCATCACGCCGATGTTCTCGGCATAGGTGGTCACGCCCGTGCCGCCTGCCGCGCCGCTGACCATGGTGGCCAGGCCGTCGCCCATGAAGGCGCGGCCGATCAGCGGGTCGAGATTGCGGCCAGTCATGGCCGTGACGGCCTTGAGGTGGCCCAGGTTCTCGGCCACCAGGATGATGGCCACAGGCGCGATCAGCAGCATGGCACTGGCCTCGAAGCGCGGCTCGGTGAAAGCCGGCATGCCCAGCCACGCGGCGGCGGCCACGCTCGACAGGTCCAGCGGCTTGCCCAGGCCCAGACCGTTGGTCAGCACGGCATAGACCACGCTGGCCAGCAATAGCCCGGCCAGGATCAGCAGGCGCTGCAGCATGCCGCGCGCGAACACCGCCACCAGCCCGACGCACAGGAAGGTCATGGCCTGCATCCAGCTGTCGAAGTTGCCGGCCGCCATGTTCTTGATCGGCACGCTCGCCAGGTTGAGGCCGATCACGGCCACCACCGCGCCGGTGACCACCGGCGGCATGAAGCGCTCGATCCAGCCGGTGCCGATGGCCTGTACCAGCAGGCCGATGCCGAAGTACACCAGCCCGCAGACGATGATGCCGCCCAGCGCCACCGGCAGGTTGGCATTGGGCCCCTGGCCGCCGTAGCCGGTGGCCGCGATCACCACGCCGATGAAGGCGAAGCTCGAGCCCAGGTAGCTGGGCACGCGCCCACCCGTGAGCAGGTAGAACATCAGCGTGCCCAGGCCGCTCATCAGGATGGCGACGTTGGGGTTGAAGCCCATCAGGATGGGCGCCAGCACCGTGGCGCCGAACATGGCGATCACGTGCTGCACGCCCATGGCGCCGGTCTGCGGCCAGGACAGGCGCTCATCGGGCGCGACGACGGTGTTGCCCGTCATCGCGACTTCGCGCCATTGGAAAAGGCTCATGGGTTTCTCCTCGGAGTGTTTGTTGTTCGTTGTTTGGCCGGGGCGCGGCGACGGCCGCTCAGCGCGGCTGCAGCACCGCCATGGTCAGGCGCGAGACGCAGGTCAGTTCGCCCTCGTCGTTGCGCAATTCGATCTGCCACACGTGGGTGCTGCGGCCCCGGTGCACCGGCCGGGCGGTGCCGGTGACCCAGCCCTTGGACGCGGCGCGCAGGTGGTTGGCGTTGACGTCCAGCCCGACCGTGCGTTCGCCTTCGGGCACCGAATAGTGCGCGCCGCAGGAGCCCAGCGTCTCGGCCAGCACCACCGACACGCCGCCATGCAGGATGCCGTAGGGCTGGATGGTGCGGGCGTCCACCGGCACGCGGCCGACGATGTAGTCGTCGCCGATCTCCACGAACTCCAGGCCGATGTGGCCGCCCACGGTGCCCACATGGCTGCGGGTGAGTTCCTCGATCGAGATGGGTTTCTGCCAGATGCGCATGCGATGTCTCCGTCGGCGTGGTCGGGTGGATGAACGAGCCGGGCACTATAGCCAGCGCACCGCGACGGTGCAGTCGCCCGTGAGCAGGCGGCCTGGGCGGGGTCCTGGATCGATGCCGGTGGCGGACGCGACGCTGTTCCTACCCGATTCGCGGCGCGGTCCCACAGTCTGCGCACGCCAACGCGCTAGGCTTGTCCGCCAGCCCGCAATGCGGGTTCTCTACACCCCATGGAACGAGGAGCCCCCATGAGCCAGGACGACAAGAACACCCCCGCCGACGCCTTCCGCTTTCCCACCGCGGACAACCCGCAGGCGGCAGAGAAGGTGGCGGCTCCCGAGAAGCGGGAGCCCGACGAGGCGGCCCTCGACGAGGGCATCGAACAGTCCTTCCCTGCCAGCGATCCGGTGTCTGTGACGGTGAGCCCGCCACCGCGCAAGCGCGAGGAGCATGCACGACGCCCGGTGAAGGGCCTGGTCGTGTCCAAGTCCTTCGCCCTGATCGCCTCGGCCGCCATCGCCGGCCTGGCCATCGCCGCCATCAGCCGGCCCGTGGTGCGGCGGCGGCTGCACTGGCGCTGAGCCTGCGTTACTTGGCCGGCGCGGGCGGGATGTTCAGCCCGCGCGCCACGGCTGGGCGCGCCACGAAGGCATCCAGCACACGCTGCACCTGCGCGAAGTCGCCGAAGCCGACCAGTTCGCGCGCCTCGTAGAAGCCCACCAGATTGCGCACCCACGGAAAGATCGCGATGTCGGCGATCGAATAGTCGCTGCCCAGCACCCAGTCCTTGTCGGTGAGATGCTTGTCCAGCACCGCGAGCAGGCGCTTGGATTCGGCGACATAGCGGTCGCGCGGGCGCTTGTCGTCGTAGTCCTTGCCGGCGAACCTGTGGAAGAAGCCGAGCTGGCCAAACATGGGCCCGATGCCACCCATCTGGAACATCAGCCACTGAAGCGCGTGATAGCGGCCTGCCGCGTCCTTGGGAATGAACTGGCCGGTCTTGTCGGCAAGGTAGACCAGGATGGCGCCAGACTCGAAGAGCGCCAGCGGCTGGCCGTCCGGCCCGTTCGGGTCCAGGATCGCCGGGATCTTGTTGTTCGGGTTGAGTGACAGGAACTCGGGCGAGGTCTGGTCGTTGGCGCCGAAGTCCACGCGGTGCACCTCGTAGGGCAGGCCGCATTCCTCCAGCATGATCGACGCCTTCACGCCATTGGGCGTGGGCAGCGAATACAGCTGCAGCCGGTCCGGGTGCGCGGCCGGCCACTTGCGGGTGATGGGGAAGGCGGAGAGGTCGGGAGTGGTCATCGCCAATAGCGGCTGCAAGGCCGTCGGACAGGTTGAGGCGGGCCAGCATGCCAGAGGCGCGCATCGTGTGCAGCGACACCGCCGTTTGCCCCACGCGAGCACATGTGGACGCGTGCCCGCAACCCGCCGCATGGCGAGGTCATTTCATGCAACTTAAGATGTTGCATGACTTCCAGCAGCCAGCTGTCCGACGTGCTCCACGTCCTGTTGCACATGGCCGAGATCGACGGTCCTTCCACCTCAGAGGCGCTTGCCGCCGCCATGGGCAGCCACCCGGTCGTGCTGCGCCGGCTCATGGGGGGCCTGCGGCAGTCAGGAATGGTGGAGTCGGCCAAGGGACATGGCGGCGGTTGGGTGCTGTGCTGCCCGCTGGCCCGCATCACGCTGCGTGACGTCCACGAAGCGCTGGGCGCGCCCGCGCTGGTATCCCTCGGTTTCCGTGAGACGCACCCCGCCTGCCTGGTGGCCCAGGTCGTCAACGACTCCCTCGGCGCGGCCGTGCAGGACGCCGAGGCCCGTCTGCTGCGCAGCCTGGACGGCGTGACCCTCGCCACCTTGTCCGAGGCCTTCCATCAACGCCGGCTTGCCCAGGGCCACGCGCCCCACCGGCTCCATGAACACCACACGCCATGACCATTGCAACGGCTTCTGTGTCCGATCGCGCTCCCCTCGACATCGACTTCGCCGTCATCGGCGGCAGCTACGCCGGCATGTCGGCGGCCTTGCAGCTGGTCCGCGCGCGCCGGCGTGTACTGGTGGTGGACGCCGGGCAGCGCCGCAACCGCTGCGTCGACGAGGCTGGCGGCACCGCCCATGGGTTCCTGGGTCAGGACCATCGGCCGCCTGGACAGATCGCGGCCGACGCCCGGGCGCAGCTGATGCGCTACCCCGGCGTGCAGTGGCTGGCCGGCACTGCCGAGGACGCACAGGTGCAGCCCGATGGACGCCTTGGCTTCCGGGTCGAGGGTCGATCCATCGTCGCGCGGCGGCTGGTGCTGGCCACCGGCGTGCGCGACACGCTGCCGCCGGTGCCGGGCTTGTCCGAGCGCTGGGGACGCAGCGTCTTCCACTGCCCTTACTGCCACGGCTATGAGATGGATGGCGGGCCGGTGGGCGTGATCGGCGCGGCGCCAACGGCTCAGCACCAGGGCTGGATGCTCCCGGACTGGGGCGACACCACGCTCTTCCTCAACGACGCCTACGCGCCCACCGACGAGGAGCGCGCCCAACTCGCGCAACGCGGCACTCGCATCGAAGCGGTCCCCATCGATCGCATCGAGGGAGAGGCCGACGTCGTGCTGCGTGACGGCCGCCGCATTGCCATGAAGGGCCTGTTCACGCAGCCTCGCACGCAGCTCGCAAGCCCGGTGGCAGCGCAGCTGGGCTGCGCCATGGCCGACGGACCCATGGGCCCGCACATCCAGGTCGATGCGGTGCAGCAGACCAGCGTGGCGAACGTCTTCGCCTGCGGTGATGCAGCCCGGGCCGCCGGAAACGTGACGCTGGCAGTGGCCGATGGTGCGATGGCCGCCATGGCGGCGCATCGCGCGTCGATGCTGGACGCCCGCGCCTGAAGCGCGTCGTCTACACGCCCAGCCGCTGTGCCAGCGCGTCGGGCTGGGCCAGCAGCTCGGCCGAGGCGCCGGCCAGCACGATGCGGCCCTTCTCCATCACCACGGCCTGGTCGGTGTGGTGCAGCACCTTGTGCCAGTCGCGGTCCACGATCAGCGTGGCGATGCCGCTGGCGCGGATCTCGGCGATCACGCGCCAGATCTCGGCCACGATCAGCGGCGCCAGGCCCTCGGTGGCCTCGTCCAGGATCATGAGGCGCGGGTTGGTCATGAGCGCCCGGCCGATGGAGAGCATCTGCTGCTCGCCGCCCGACAGCTGCTGGCCGCCGTGCGACAGCCGCTCCGACAGCCGGGGGAAGGTGGCCATCACCCGCTCGAAGGTCCAGGCGCGGCTGCCGTCGATGCCGGGACGCGCGGCCATCACCAGGTTCTCGCGCACCGACAGGTTGGGGAAGATGCCGCGGCCTTCGGGCACGTAGCCGATGCCCAGCCGCGCCATCTTCTCGGGCGCCCAGCCGGTCACGTCGCGGCCATCGGCCAGCACCTGGCCGGAGGCGGGACGCACATAGCCCATCAGGCTGCGGATCAGCGTGGTCTTGCCCATGCCGTTGCGGCCCAGCAGGCCCACGGCGCAGGCGGCGGGCACTTGCGCATCGACGCCGCGCAGGATGTGGCTGTCGCCGTAGTAGGTGTTGAGGTCGCGGATGGAGAGCATGGCGGGCTTCACTTCAATGCTCGTCGCCGAGATAGGCGGCGCGCACATCGGGATTGGTGCGGATGGCCTCGGGCGTGCCGGTGGCGATGACGGCGCCGTTGACCATCACCGTGATGCGGTCGGCCACGCGGAAGACGGCGTCCATGTCGTGCTCCACCAGCAGGATGGCGTGGCGCGTCTTGAGCCGCTGCAGCAGCGCGAGCATCCGGTCGGTCTCTTCGGCGCCCATGCCGGCCAGCGGCTCGTCCAGCAGCAGCACGCGCGGACGCGTGGCCAGGCACATGGCGACTTCGAGCTGGCGCTTGGCGCCGTGGCTCAGCGTGCCGGCGATGCGGTGCGCCTCGGCAGCCAGGCCCGCGGCCTCCAGCGCCTCGTGCGCGGCGGCATTGCTGGCCTGGCAGCGGGCCGACGATTCCCAGAAAGCCCAGGCGCGCGGCGTCGCGGCCTGCGCGGCCAGGCGGCAGTTCTCCAGCACGGTGAACTCGCCGAAGATGGTGGTGCGCTGGTAGCTGCGGCCCACGCCGCCCAGCGCGCGGCGCGGCTGGGGCAGGGCGGTGATGTCGCGGCCGTCGAGTGCGATGCGCCCGGCCGAGGCCTCGATCTCGCCCGAGAGCATGTTGATCAGCGTCGACTTGCCGGCGCCGTTGGTGCCGATCACCGCATGCACCTCGCCGACGTGCAGGTCGAGCGACACCTCGCTCACGGCCACCAGTCCGCCGAAGCGGCGCGTCAGGCCCTGCACACCGAGCAGGGCCGCGGTCGATGCGACGGCGTTCATCGTGCGCCTCCCTTGCTGGCGCCCATCGGCGACAGCCGCTCGCGCAGACCGATCAGGCCCTTGGGCAGCAGCGCCACGAAGACGATGATCACAAGCCCCAGGCTCAGCTGCCAGTGGTCGGCCAGCGGGCCCACCAGGCCGTGGGTGGACAGCACTTCCTTGAGCAGCGTGAAGGCCACGGCGCCGAGCACCGCGCCGCGCAGGTGGCCCAGACCGCCCAGGATGATCATCAGCAGCACCTCGCCGGAGTTGTGCCAGGCCATCAGCTCGGGGTTGACCACGCCGTCGCGTGCCGCCACCAGAAAGCCCGCCAGCCCGGCCAGCGCGCCCGCGATGACGAAGGCCGCCAGCTTGTAGGCATAGGTCGGAAAGCCCACCGCCCGCATGCGCTGCTCGCTCACCCGGATGCCCGCCAGCGCGGCGCCGAAGCGCGAGCGGCGGATCAGGGCCAGCAGGCCGTAGGTGCCCGCCAGCGCCGCCAGCACCACGTAGAACAGCACCAGGCGGTTCTCCATGTCCAGCGCGCCGATGGCGGGGCGGATGTAGAGGTAGATGCCGTCGCTGCCGCCGCCCACCGGCGTGTCGTGGAAGACGAAGAAGGCCATCTGCGCGAAGGCCAGCGTGACCATGATGAAGTACACGCCCTTGGTGCGCAGGCTCAGGGCGCCCACCACCAGCGCATAGAGCGCGGCGCCGCCCATGGCGAGCACCAGCAGCACCAGCAGGTTGCCGCCGTCCTTGCCCGAGGCCAGCACGGTGATGTACGCGCCGATGCCGTAGAAGGCCGCATGGCCCAGGCTCACCAGCCCGGTCATGCCCACCAGCAGTTCGAGGCTGAGCGCGAAGATGGCGAGGATCATCACCTTGACCACCAGGTCGGCCGCGTAGCCGCCCAGCAGCGGCCCGGCGACGGCCAGCAGCACCGCCACGCCCAGCGGCAGCCAGGCGCCGCGGGGCAGGCCGCCGGTGTGGGTCGGGATGGGGGAGGGCACGGGCGGGGTCATCGCGGAAGAGGTGGTCGTGTTCATGCGCGCTTGCCCATCAGCCCTTCGGGGCGCCAGATGAGGATGACGGCCATCAGCAGGTAGATGCCGATGCCGCTCAGCTCGGCGAAGAAGACCTTGCCGAAGGTATCGACGAAGCCCACCAGCAGCGAGGCCACGAGCGCCCCCGTGATGGAGCCGATGCCGCCGATCACCACCACCACGAAGCAGATGATCAGCACGCTGGCACCCATGTTGGGATAGACCGAGGACATGGGCGCCGCGATCATGCCGGCCAGCGCCGCCAGCGCCACGCCAGCCGCGAAGACGATGCGATAGAGCTTGCGGATGTCGATGCCCAGGCCGCGCACCATGTCGCGGTTGCTGGCGCCGGCGCGGATCATCATGCCCAGCCGGGTGCGGTTGACCACCGCATACATGGCCACCGCCAGCACGATGCAGGCCACGGACGCGAAAACGCGGTACCAGGGGTAGCTCATCACATCGCCCAGCGCGAAGCTGCCCGCGAGCCAGCCCGGCAGCGGCACGCCGTGCACGTCGTTGCCGACCAGGATGGAGCGCAGTTCCTCGAACACCAGAATCAGGCCGTAGGTCATCAGCACCTGCTGCAGGTGGTCGCGCTGGTAGAGGTAGCTGAAGAAGGCCCATTCGAGCGCATAGCCCAGCGCCGCCGCCAGCACCACGCCGGCCACCAGCATCAGCAGGAAGCTGTCGCCGAACACCGGCGCCAGCGAGAAGGCCATGTAGGCGCCGATCATGTAGAAGCTGCCGTGCGCCAGGTTGATGACGCCCATGATCCCGAAGATCAGCGTCAGCCCCGAGGCGAGCAGGAACAGCAGCAGCCCGTACTGCACCGAGTTCAGGCATTGGACGAGGAAGGTCGAGAGATCCAAGGTCGGCCTCGCGGGCAAAGAAAAGTGGAGAAAGCGCTGGCTACAGAGAAGGCAGGGCGCAGATCAATCAGAAGGCCGCGGAGCAGGCCAAGCCAGCAACCGCCGCGGAACCGGCTTCGCCGGGCCGCGGGCGGTGCCCCCGCGAGGGGGTTGCAGAAGCGGACGCAGTCCGCGCAGGCTGGGGGCGATCCCCTTACATCCTGCAGCCGCGGCCCGGGTCGGCCAGACCCTTGATCGCCACGTTCACCAGCTTGTTCTCCTTGCCCTCCACCTTGCGCAGATAGATGTCCTGCACCGGGTTGTGGGACTTGCCCACGGTGAAGGCGCCGCGCGGGCTGTCGATCTTCGCCTTCTCCACGGCGGCGGCGAACTCGGCCTTCTTGCTGGCGTCGCCCTTGGTGGCGGCCAGGCCCACGCCCAGCATCTGCGCGGCGTCATAACCCTGCACGGCGTACACGTCGGGCTGCAGCTTGAAGGTCTTGGCGTAGGCGGTGCGGAAGGCGTTGTCCTTGGGCGTGTTCAGGCCGTCGGCATAGTGCAGCGTGGTCAGCATGCCGGCGGCGGCATCGCCCTGGGCGTCCAGCGTGCCGTCGGTCAGGAAGCCGGGGCCGTACAGCGGAATGCTCTTGTTCAGGCCGGCGGCCGCATAGTCCTTCACCAGCTTGACGGCGCCGCCGCCGGCCATGAAGGAATACACCGCGTCAGGCTTGGCCGCGGCGATCTCGGTCAGCAGGGCCTGGAACTCCACGTTGGGGAAGGGCAGCGTCAGCTGCTTGACCACCTTGCCGCCGCCCTTCTCGAAGCCTTCCTTGAAGCCGGCAGTGGATTCGTCACCGGCCGCGTACTTCCAGGTCAGGGTGATGGCGGTCTTCTTGCCTTCCTTTGCCGCGACCACGCCCATGGCGTAGGCAGGCTGCCAGTTGCTGAAGCTGCTGCGGAAGATGTTGGGCGCGCACATGGGGCCCGTGACCGCATCGGCACCGGCGTTGGGCACGATCAGGATGGTGCCGCTTTCCTTGGCGGCCTTGGCCATGGCCATGGCCACGCCCGAGTGCACGGTGCCGATGATCACGTCGACGTTGTCGCGCTTGATCAGCTTGTTGACGTTGTCGGTGGCCTTGGCGGGGTCGGACTCGTCGTCCACCTTGAAGAACTCGATCTCGCGGCCGCCGAGCTTGCCGCCCTGCTCGTCCACATAGAGCTTGAAGCCGTTCTCGATGGCCACGCCCAGCGCGCTGTAGGTGCCGCTGAAGGGCAGCATCAGGCCGACCTTGAGCTTGCCGGTGCCTTGGGCCGACGCGGCGGCGGCCAGGCCGGCCAGGGCGAAGGCGGCGAGGGTGTTGCGGGGGAAGCGGATGGGCATGCGTCTGTCTCCTGGATTGTCGTGAAATTACTTTACAACTAAAGTAATGCGGGCGGTTTCGGTGTTTACCTGGGCGCGGCGGCGGGGGCCCCGCGCAAGGAAGGCGCGAGCATGCGGCCTGTGGCCTCGATCACCTGCTCGGGTTGATCCCTATGGGGCGAGTGGCCGCAGCCGGGAATCGGCAGCAGCTGGGTGCCCGGCACGCGTGCCGCGATGCCCTCGATCTGCGCCAGCGTGCCGTATTCGTCGTCCAGGCCCTGGATGGCGAGCACCGGGCAGCGGATGCCTTCGAGCCCGTCCTCGATGTTCCAGGCGCGGAAGGCAGGCGCGAGCCAGATGTCGTTCCAGCCGCGGAAGGCCGAGTCCACATCGTCGTGGTAGCGGGCCAGGCGGGCGCGCAGGTCGGCATGGTCGTAGGCCTGGCGGGCGAGTTCGATGTTGTGCACCGTCACGTCTTCCACGAAGAGATGCGGCGCCAGCAGCACCAGGCCGGCAACCGCCTGCGGATGGCGGGCGGCGAAGAGCAGGGCGATGGAGCCGCCGTCGCTGTGACCGAAGAGCCACACGGGCATGTCGATGCCCAGGGCTGCGAGGAGGGCGGGCAGCACCTCGTGGGCCTGGCGGTGCATGAAGTCCACGTCCAGCGGCGCGTCGGCGGGCCGTGGCGTCGAGCGGCCATAGCCGGGGCGCGAATAGACCAGGCCGCGCACGCCGAGCGCCTGGCACAGGCGGTCCGGAAAGTCCTTCCACATCGCCACCGAGCCCAGGCCTTCGTGCAGGAAGACGACCAGGGGCGCGGTCTCGGCGCCGGGCGGGGTGATGAAGCGGTGCTCGATACGCATCGCGCGGCCGCGCCAGTCGATCTCGGCGAAGGCGCTGCCGCTCACGCCTGCTGCTCCCGCTCGCGCAGCCGGAAGCGCTGGATCTTGCCCGTGGCTGTCTTGGGCAGCTCGTCGATGAACTCGATCAGCCGGGGGTACTTGTAGGGCGCGAGCCGGTCCTTCACGAAGGCCTTGAGTTCGGCATCGGTGGCGGGCTGGCCGGGCTTGAGCACCACGTAGGCCTTGGTCTTGGTCAGGCCTTCCGCATCGGCCACGCCGATGACGGCGGCCTCCAGCACGGCGGGATGCTGCACCAGCGTGGCCTCGACCTCGAAGGGCGAGACATAGATGCCGCTGACCTTGAGCATGTCGTCGCTGCGGCCGGCATAGGTGTAGTAGCCCTCGGCATCGCGCACGTACTTGTCGCCGGACTTGGTCCAGCCGCCCAGGAAGGTGTCGCGCGTCTTCTCGCGGTTGCCCCAGTACATCAGCGCGCTGCTGGGCCCGCGGATGTACAGGTCGCCGACCTCGCCGTCGGCCACGGGCCGGCCGTCCTCGCCGCGCAGCTCCACCTCGTAGCCTTCGACCGGGCGGCCGGTGCTGCCGTAGCGCACGTCGCCCGGCCGGTTGGAGAGGAAGACGTGCAGCATCTCGGTGGAGCCGATGCCGTCGATGATGTCGCAGCCGAAGTGCGCCTTGAAGCGCTGGGCGATGTCCGCCGGCAGCGCCTCGCCGGCGGAGGAGCCCATGCGCAGCGCCACCTGGTCGCGGGCAGGCAAAGCGGGCGAGGCCAGCATGCCCGCATAGCCCGTCGGCGCGCCGAAGAAGACCGTGGGCTTGTGCTCGGCCTGCGTCCAGCGCTTGAAGGTGGCCTCGGGCGTGGGCCGTTCGGCCATCAGCACCACGCTGGCACCCACCGACAGCGGGAAGGTCAGCGCGTTGCCCAGGCCGTAGGCGAAGTAGAGCTTGGCGGCCGAGAAGCACACGTCCTGCTCGGTCAGCTGCAACACCGCCTTGCCGTAGAGCTCGGCCGTCCACCACAGGTTGCCGTGGGTGTGGACCGTGCCCTTGGGCTTGCCGGTGGAGCCGGAGGAATAGAGCCAGAAGCCCGGGTCGTCGGGCGTGGTGGGCGCGGGGGCGGGCCGTGGCTCGGCGGCGGCGATGGCGTCTTCCAGTGCCTGCATGCCGCGCGGCAAGGCGGCGGTGGGCTGGGCCACGATCACCGACTGCAGCTCGTGCGTGCCTTTCTCCATCGCGCTCTGCAGCACCGGCAGCAGCGCGCCGCCCACCAGCGCGGCCTGGGCGCGGCTGTGTTCGAGCATGTAGGCATAGTCGTCGGCCGTGAGCAGGGTGTTGACGGCCACCGGCACCACGCCGGCGTACAGGCTGCCCAGGAAGCACACGGGCCAGTCCTGGGTGTCGTGCATCAACAGCAGCACGCGTTCCTCGCGCCGCACACCTGCGGCGGTGAGGGCCGCCGCCAGGCGGCGGGCGCGGTCCTCCAGCTCGCCGTAGCTCAGAACGCCGCGGTCGTCGATGTAGGCGGCCTTGGCGGCGCGGCCGCGGTTGAGGGCGAACAGGTGTTCGGCGAAGTTGAAGCGGGCGGGCAGGCTCATCGTTGTCTCCTAGTCACTCCCTGGGGGCTCTTCTGTTTGTCAGGCGCCTGTCACGGCACCAGCGCGTCCAGCACCGCAGGGCTGGCCTGCACCGCCGCACGCCGGTGGTAGAAGTCCAGCGCCCGCAGTCCGCCCAGCTCGGCGCCGCCACCGGCGCGGCCCGGGCCGCCGTGCAGCGACATGGGCATCACGTTGCCGTGGCCGGTATGGGCCTGCGCCACCTCGGGCGTCACCGCATGCACTCGGCCGTGGCTGGCGGCCAGGGCGAGGGCGGCGCGGCCGATCTCGGCCGGGTCGCTGCCGTACACCGAGGCCACCAGCGAGCCCAGCCCGCGGTCGGCCAGGGCCAGCGCATGCGGCAGGTCGCGGTAGGGCAGCAGCGTGGCGACGGGGCCGAACACTTCCACGTCGTGCACCACGTCCGCACCATCGGCATCGCGGGCGCCCAGCAGCACGGGGCCGATGCAGGCGGCAACGGCCGGATCGCAATCCACCAGCGCGGCGCGGCGGCCGTCGTGCAGCACCTCGGCCGCGGCCTCCAGCTGCTGCAGGCCCTGTTGCACCGAGGCCAACTGCTCGCGGCTGACCAGCGAACCCATGCGGACCGACTCGTTGCGCGGATTGCCCACGCTGACCTTGGCCAGTTTGGCGGAGACGGCTTCGGCCACCGGCGCATACAGCGCCTCGGGCACCAGCACGCGGCGGATGGCGGTGCATTTCTGGCCGGACTTGACCGTCATCTCGCGCACCACCTCCTTGACCAGCAGATCGAACACCGCGTCGCCGGGCGCGTCGCCGGGCAGCAGCAGGGCGCTGTTCAGGCTGTCGGCCTCGATGTTGGCGCGCACCGAATGGCGGGCCACGGCCGCATGGCCGCGGATCAGAGCCGCGGTGTCGGCCGAGCCGGTGAAGGAGACGAGGTCGAAGGGCGTCAGCGCATCCATCAGCCCGGCCGAGCTGCCGCAGACCACGGACAGCGCCCCCGGTGGCAGCACGCCGGCCTCGATCACGTCGCGCACCATGCGCTGCGTGAGCCAGGCGGTGGCCGTGGCGGGCTTGACGATCACCGGCACGCCCGAGAGCAGGGCCGGCGCCGCCTTCTCCCACAGGCCCCAGGCGGGAAAGTTGAAGGCATTGATGAACAGGGCCACGCCCTGCACCGGCACCTGCACATGCTGTGACTGGAAGACCGGCTCGCGGCCCAGCCGCACCGGCTCGCCGTCCTTCAGGGCATGGGCGTCGCCGAGCGACTCGCCCCACTTGGCGTACTGGCCGAGCGTGAAGATGCCGCCGTCGATGTCCACCGCCGAGTCGTTCTTCACCGTGCCCGAATTGGCGGTGGCGATCTCGTAGTAGGCATCGCGGTTGGCCTGCAATACCTTGACGACGGCGGCCAGCAGGCCGGCGCGCTCGCGATAGCTCAAAGCCCGCAGCGCCGCGCCGCCGGTCTGGCGCGCGAAGGCGAAGGCGGCGGGCAGGTCCAGGCCGGTGGCATCGACGCGCACGAGTGCGGTGCCCAGCACCGGGTCGAAGAGCGGCGTGCCGGCGCCGGTGCCCGCCTGCCAGCGGCCGGCGACGTGGTTCTGGAGGAGTTCGGTGGTCATCGCTCAGGCAGTCTTGGTGAATTCGATGCGGCCCTCGGGCAGCAGGTAGAGCACCAGTGCGCGGCCGTCGCTCACGGTGGGCCGGTGGGCGCTGCCCGGCGGGTAGACGCACCAGCCGGCGGGCCGGCCGTCGAAGGCGGCGCGGCTGTCGGCCAGCGGCATGATCAGGTCGATCTCGCCGTGGGGGTGGACATGGTGCGGACCGGCAATGTCCTGCATGTCGACCACATCGACGGAAAAGCGGTGCAGGGCGTCGTCGGCCTTGAACACGCGGCCGTAGCGGATGCCGCCGCCCTCGCGCTCGCAGAGCCAACCCTCGGCCACGCCCTCTTCGCAGCTGGCCTTGAGCTGGGCATAGGTGGCGCTGCCGGCGCCGTGCTCGGCATTGAGCCAGGCGTCCAGCGCGGCATCGAGCGGCCGGCCGGCGATCTGGGCCGTCAGTGCGGCCACCTGGGCATGGAAGGCTTCCTTGGACATCGTGGATCTCGCTGTCGGGTGCTTGTCTCTCTTCGGGTTGACGCCAGTGCTTGCCGACGCCATTCATGTGCAGTATCTTGCTTGCGGACGAACCATAGAAGCGCCCTCGATGCATGTCAAGCAACATAGTGCATGTTGGGTGTTATCCCTAGGTCGGGTGAAGACGGAAGGGCCGCCGATGAATCGGTCGACGCGAGGGCCGGTGGCGCCTCGCGACAATGGAGATGTGAAGGACCATGCAATGAGCGAACCCGAGAGCGCGCTGCTGCCCCCCGCGGCGGAGGCTGGCGCGCATCCGCCGGAGGCCGCCAACACCGCCACGGGCGGCGAGAACCGCCACCCCCTGCTGGCCGCCGTGGGCGAGCGCGCCCGCAGCCTGCGCGCGCGCCGCGGCCTCACGCGCAAGGCGGTGGCGCAGGCGGCCGAGGTGTCGGAGCGCCACCTGGCCAACCTGGAATACGGCATGGGCAACGTGTCGATCCTGGTGCTGCAGCAGGTGGCCGGTGCGCTGCAGTGCTCCATGGCCGAACTGCTGGGCGACGCGACCACCAGCTCGCCCGAATGGCTGCTGATCCGCGAACTGCTCGAGAACCGCAGCGAGGCCGACCTGCGGCGGGCCCGCATCGCGCTGGGCGAGCTGCTGGGCACGGCAGGCATCGACCCCGCCCGCAAGCGCCGCTTCGCGCTGGTGGGGCTGCGCGGTGCCGGCAAGTCCACGCTGGGCCAGATGCTGGCCGAGGACCTGGGCCTGCCCTTCATCGAGCTCAGCCGCGAGATCGAGAAGTTCGCCGGCTGCAGCGTGCGCGAGATCCACGACCTGTACGGCACCAACGCCTATCGTCGCTACGAGCGCCGCGCATTGGAAGAGACGGTGCAGATCTATGGCGAGGTCGTCATCGCCACGCCGGGCGGCATCGTGTCGGACCCGGCCACTTTCAACGAGCTGCTGGCCCACTGCACCACCGTGTGGCTGCAGGCGCGGCCCGAGGAGCACATGGGCCGCGTCATCGCGCAAGGCGACATGCGCCCCATGGCCGCCAGCCGCGAGGCCATGGACGACCTCAAGCGCATCCTCGACGGCCGCGCCGCCTTCTATTCCAAGGCCGACCTCACGGTCGACACCGGCGGCACCACGCTGCCGCAGGCCTTCGAGGCGCTGCGGGCCGCGGTGCAGAAGGTGATGGCGGAGCCGGCCGGCGCCTGAGCACGGCGCAGCGTTTGGCCCTCAGTTCAGGCGGCGAACACTTCCTGCAGCGTTGCCAGCGTCTTGGCGAGGGTCTTCGCGGACAGCGCGCCCATCTTGCGGACCAGGCGGACCTTGTCCACCGTGCGAAGCTGGTCCAGCAGGATCAGGCCTTCGGTGCCCGCGTGCGTCACGGGGATGCGGAAGGGCGCGGCAAAGCCCTTGGACGTCATCGGCGCCACGATCACGGTGCGCAGGTGATCGTTCAATTCGGCCGGCGAGACGATGACGCACGGCCGGGACTTCTGGATCTCGCTGCCCACTGTGGGGTCGAGGTTGACCAGCCAGATTTCTCCGCGCTTCACCAGGCCAGGTCCTCGTCGCCTTCGTTGCCGAAGTCGCCCATGACCAGCGCATCGCCGCCCTGGGCGCTTAGGCGGGCTGCGGCGTCCGCCCAGCCTTCCCGGACGCGGGGCGCGGCTTTGCGCAGCAGGATGACGCCGTTCTCGACAAGCAATTCGGCATCCGTGACGTCCTCCAGACCGGCCTGAGCCAGCACAGTCTTGGGAAGCACGAGGCCCTTGCTGTTGCCGATGGCGCGGATGGTGACGGGAATGGCGGACATGGTGATAACAATGTTATTACGCCCAACGCCGGCCTGTCCAGAACCCTTTCGCCCTTCCGTTCACGCGTCGAGCCCATTCCGTTCGCCCTGAGCGTGTTGAAGGGCGGAACGGCGCGCAGGCGACAGAGGCGCCCGATCCACGCCGCGACGCCTGCATCCCCGGGATTTCCCCAGCCCCGAAAGCCGCCCGCCATCCCCGCTGCGGCTTGACGCCCACGTCAACATGCATGATGATGCATGTCATCGACGAAGCAACATGCAAACTGCTTCCGGTTGACCCACCCAGGAGACACCCCATGAGCGAGAGCGCAGCAGCAAGCAGCACCACCGCGGCCCAGGCGCCGGTGGACTACCGCACGGAACCCGGCCAGTACAAGCACTGGAAGCTCAGCACCGACGGCGCCATCGCCCGGCTGACGCTGGACATCGCCGAGGACGGCGGCCTGCGACCCGGCTACAAGCTCAAGCTCAACAGCTACGACCTGGGCGTGGACATCGAACTGCACGACGCACTCAACCGCGTTCGCTTCGAGCACCCCGAAGTGCGCACCGTCATCGTTACCAGCGCCCGCGATCGCATCTTCTGCTCGGGCGCCAACATCTTCATGCTGGGCCTTTCCAGCCATGCCTGGAAGGTGAACTTCTGCAAGTTCACCAACGAGACGCGCAACGGCATCGAGGACTCGTCCAAGCATTCCGGCCTCAAGTTCCTGGCCGCCGTCAACGGCGCCTGCGCCGGCGGCGGCTACGAGCTGGCCCTGGCCTGCGACGAGATCATGCTGGTGGACGACCGCTCTTCCGCCGTCAGCCTGCCCGAGGTGCCGCTGCTGGGCGTGCTGCCCGGCACCGGCGGCCTGACCCGCGTGACCGACAAGCGCCATGTGCGCCACGACCTGGCCGACATCTTCTGCACCAGCGTCGAAGGCGTGCGCGGCCAGCGGGCCGTGGAATGGCGCCTGGTCGATGCCGTGGCCAAGCCCGCCCAGTTCGGCGCCGCCGTGCAGGAGCGCGCGATGAAGCTGGCCGAAGGCAGCCCCCGCCCCGTCGGCGCCCGCGGCATCGCGCTGCCGCGCCTGGAACGCGAAGAGTCGGCCGACGGCATGCGCTACTCGCATGTCGAGGTGTCGGTGGACCGCGCCAAGCGCACCGCCACGCTCACGCTCATGGCCCCGCAGTCCGCGCTGCCCGCCGACATCGCGGCCATCGAGGCGGCCGGCGCCGGCTGGTGGCCGCTGGCCCTGGCCCGCGAGCTGGACGACGCCATCCTGCACCTGCGCACCAACGAGCCGGAGATCGGCACCTGGCTGCTCAAGACCCGCGGTGATGCCGAGGCCGTGCTGGCCGCCGACCGCCAGCTGCTGGCCCACCAGGACCACTGGCTGGCCCGCGAGACGCTGGGCGCGCTGCGCCGCACCTTTGCGCGGCTGGATGTGTCCTCGCGCACCCTGTTCGCCGTGGTGGACGAGGGTTCCTGCTTTGCCGGCCTGTTCGCCGAACTGGCCTTCGCCGCCGACCGCAGCTACATGCTGGCCCTGCCCGACGCGCCCGAAAAGGCGCCCAAGCTGGTGCTGGACGAACTCAACTTCGGCCTGCTGCCGCTGGTCAATGACCAGAGCCGCCTGCAACGCCGCTTCTACGAAGAGGCCGGCCCCATGGAAGCTGCCCGTGCCGCCGCCGGCCGCCCGATCGATGCCGACGAGGCGATGACGCTGGGCCTGGTCACCGCCGCGCCCGACGACATCGACTGGGAGGACGAACTGCGCATCGCGCTGGAAGAGCGCGCCGCCATGTCGCCCGACGCCCTGACCGGCCTGGAGGCCAACCTGCGCTTCGCCAGCCAGGAGAACATGCTGACCCGCATCTTCGGACGGCTGTCGGCCTGGCAGAACTGGATCTTCCAGCGTCCGAACGCCGTCGGCGAGGCGGGTGCATTGAAGGTCTACGGCACCGGCCAAAAGGCCGGCTTCGACATGAAAAGGGTCTAACCCCCAGGCTCCGCGGACGGCGTCCGCGCCGCCCACCCCCTTGCAGGGGGCGACGCCTGCGGCCCGGCAAAGCCGGTTCCGCGGCATCCCCCGCGAAGACGGCGTTCCCCACATCCTTCTTTCTCTCAACGAGGTCGAGACATGAACAGCATCAACTACAGCGAGAAGATCCCCAACAACGTCAACCTGGCCGAGGACCGCACGCTGCAGCGCGCGCTCGAGGGCTGGCAGCCCAACTTCATCAACTGGTGGGACGACGTGGGCCCCGAGGGCTCCACCAACTTCGACGTCTACCTGCGCACGGCGGTGAGCGTCGATCCCCAGGGCTGGGCTCAGTTCGGCCACGTGAAGATGCGCGACTACCGCTGGGGCATCTTCCTGAACCCGGGCGACGCCGAGCGCAAGATCCACTTCGGCGACCACATGGGCGAGAAGGCCTGGCAGGACGTGCCCGGCGAACACCGCGCCAACCTGCGCCGCATCATCGTCACCCAGGGCGACACCGAGCCCGCGTCGGTCGAGCAGCAGCGCCACCTGGGCCTCACCGCCCCGTCGATGTACGACCTGCGCAACCTCTTCCAGATCAACGTGGAGGAAGGCCGCCATCTGTGGGCCATGGTCTACCTGCTGCACAAGCACTTCGGCCGCGACGGTCGCGAAGAGGCCGAGGCGCTGCTGGAGCGTCAGAGCGGCGACGAGAACAATCCCCGCATCCTGGGCGCGTTCAACGAGAAGACGCCGGACTGGCTGAGCTTCTTCATGTTCACCTACTTCACCGACCGCGACGGCAAGTTCCAGCTGTCGGCCCTGGCCGAGTCCGCCTTCGACCCGCTGGCGCGCACCACCAAGTTCATGCTGACCGAGGAGGCGCACCACATGTTCGTGGGCGAGTCGGGCGTGAGCCGCGTGATCCAGCGCACCTGCCAGGTGATGAACGAACTCAAGACCGACGACGCGGCCAAGATCCGCGCCGCGGGCGCCATCGACCTGGAGACCATCCAGCGCTACCTGAACTTCCACTACTCGGTGACCATCGACCTGTTCGGCGCCGACCAGTCCAGCAACGCGGCCATCTTCTACAGCTCGGGTCTCAAGGGCCGCTATGAAGAGGGCAAGCGCACCGACGACCATGTCCTCAAGAGCCAGACCTACAAGGTCCTGGAGGTCAAGGACGGCCAGTTGCTGGAGAAGGAAGTGCCGATGCTCAACGCCCTCAACGAGGTGCTGCGCGACGACTTCATCAAGGACTCGGTGGCCGGCGTGAATCGCTGGAACAAGGTGATCGAGAAGGCCGGCGTTCCTTTCCGCCTCACGGTGCCGCACAAGGCCTTCAACCGCGCCATCGGCGCCCTGGCGGGCATCCGCATGTCACCGGACGGCCGCGTGGTGAGCGAGTCCGAGTGGGAATCGAAGAAGAAGGACTGGCTGCCCACCGACGAGGACCGCGCCTTCGTCGCCTCGCTCATGGGCCGCGTGGTCGAGCCCGGCAAGTTCGCCAACTGGATCGCGCCGCCGGTCATGGGCATCAACCGCCAGCCGGTGGATTTCGAGTACGTCCGCTTCGCCTGAACCCACAATGCGCCAAGGCCGTCCCGAAGAGGGACGGCCGACGCCGGGGCCTGGATTGCTGGGCCACCCCACATCGGCTGCCAAGGCCGGCAAGGAGACACACGATGGACATGGCTGTGGACGTGGCCGTGATCAAGCAGCACCTGATCGACCCCGAGATCTGCATCCGCTGCAACACCTGCGAGGCCACCTGCCCCATCGGGGCGATCACGCACGACGACCGCAACTACGTGGTCAAGGCCGATGTGTGCAACGGCTGCATGGCCTGCATCTCGCCCTGCCCGACGGGCTCCATCGACAACTGGCGCACGATGCCGGCGGCCAAGGCCTATCCGATCGAGGAACAGCTGCTGTGGGATGAGCTGCCGGCGGAACTCACGCCCGAGCAGCTGGCGGCCGAAGGCGTGCCCGCTGATGCCGCCGAGGCCGCGCCCGCGGCTGCACCGGCGAACGCGGACGCCGTGGCCGAGCCCGGCACCGCACCTTTCCATTCCGCCAGCTACGGCGCCACCCGTCCGCCCTGGTCGGCCGCGCATCCGTACACCAACCTGCATGCGCCCAAGAGTCCCATCGCCGCCACGGTGACGGGCAACTTCAACTGCACCGAGGCCGGGTTCGACAGCGAGACGCACCACATCGTGCTGGACTTCGGCGCCATGCCTTTCCCGGTGCTGGAGGGCCAGTCCATCGGCATCGTGCCGCCGGGCACCGATGCGCTGGGCCGTGCGCACCAGCCGCGCCAGTACTCGGTGGCCAGCGCCCGCAATGGCGAGCGGCCGGGCTACAACAACCTGTCGCTCACGGTGAAGCGCGTCACGCAGGACCACCAGGGCCAGGCCGTGCGGGGCCTCTGCTCCAACTACCTGTGCGACCTCAAGGTGGGCGACACCGTGCAGGTAGTCGGCCCCTTTGGCAGCAGCTTCCTGATGCCGAACCACCCCAAGTCGCACATCGTGATGATCTGCACCGGCACCGGCAGCGCGCCCATGCGGGCCATGACCGAGTGGCGGCGCCGGCTGCGCAAGAGCGGCAAGTTCGAGGGGGGCAAGCTGATGCTCTTCTTTGGAGCCCGCACGCAGCAGGAGCTGCCGTACTTCGGCCCGCTGACCAGCCTGCCCAAGGACTTCATCGACATCAACCTGGCCTTCTCCCGCACGCCCGGCCAGCCGAAGAAGTACGTGCAGGACCTGATGCGCGACCGCGCCGCCGACCTGGCACTGCTGCTGCGCGACGAGGCCGCCCACTTCTACGTCTGCGGTCTCAAGAGCATGGAAGAGGGCGTGGTGCTGGCCCTGCGCGACGTGGCTCACGAGGCCGGCCTGGATTGGGAACAGATCGCCGGGCGGCTCAAGCAGGAAGGGCGGCTGCACCTGGAGACGTACTGAGGCGGTCGCGAGCATCCCTGTCTCGCTATGGCCCACATAGAGGGCCTTGGCTCGCCAGGGCCCCGAGGGGGCGAGACACTCGGGGCACGCCGCCTGCCGGCCCTCACACACACCCGGAGCCCCGATGACCCCGCAGCCCACGACCGCGTTCCCCTCGCCCATCGCCCTCGACGCGATGCCCAGCTTCTCCGACTACGAGGCCGATGCCGTCGGCCGCGGCTTCGACGAGGTGATGGAGCGGGTCTGGACGCCGGGCACGCACGTCCACACGCACGGCCATCCCTTCGCGGTCGAAGCGTTGATGGTGGACGGCGAGCTCACCCTCACCATCGGGGACGAGACGCGCGTGCTGCACCGTGGGGACCGCTTCACGCTCACGCACGACCAGCCGCATGAGGAGTTGTATGGCGGTGAAGGGGCGGTCTATTGGGTCGCGCGCCGGCATGCAGCGGACTGAGGGGCCAGCCCTGCGCCTCGCAGGCCGGGCCGCGTCGCACGCGGCCGTCGCACCTGCGATGACGAAGGGACCCTGGCGATGAAGTTCGCCGACTTCCACGCAGGTCAGGTCATCGAGGCCGGCCCGCATGCCGTGACCGAAGACGAGGTGCTCGGCTTTGCCCGCCAGTGGGATCCGCAGTGGTTCCATACCGATCCCGACGCGGCAGCGCAAGGCGTGTTCGGTGGGTTGATCGCCAGCGGCTGGCACACCTGCGCCATCGCCATGCGGCTGGTGGTGCAGGCGGCGCTGCACGACTCCGAATCCTTCGCCTCGCCCGGTATCGATCAGATCCGATGGTCCCAGCCTGTGCGTCCCGGCGACCAGCTGCGTCTGCGGGCCGAGGTGATCGAGGCGCGCCGCTCCGACACCAAGGCACACCTGGGCATCCTGCGCTGGCGCTGGCAGCTGTTCAACCAGCACGAGGCGCAGGTGCTGGACGCGACGGTCACGAGCCTCTTCAGGCTGCCCTGAACAACGAGCAGCCCGGCCGGGCATGCCGGCTCCGTGGACGGCTGGCGCCGCTGACCTCGATGCGCCGCCCGCGTCAGCCCACTGCCGGCAGCACCTCGCCCCGGCACTCGCCGAAGCCGATGCGGGCGTGCCCGTCGCGCTCGCACCAGCCGCGCAGGATCACCGTGTCGCCGTCCTCCAGGAAGGTCCGCGTCTCGCCGGTGGCGGGAAGGTCGATGGGCTGGGTGCCGCCGCGCGACAGCTCGACGATGGCGCCCGCCTCGCCCGGCGTGGGGCCGGAGATGGTGCCGGTGCCCAGCAGGTCGCCCGGCTGCAGGTTGCAGCCGCCCACCGTGTGCTGCGCCACCATCTGCGCCAGCGTCCAGTACTGGTGCCGAAAGCTCGTGGCCGACAGGCGGTCGCCGGCATGGCCGGCGGCGCGGTGGCGCGGGCTCTGCAGCCGCACTTCCAGCTGCACGTCCACGCCGCCGGCCTCGCGGTTGGTTGGGCTGTCCAGGTAGGCGAGCGGTTGCGGCTCGTCCGCTGCGCGGGTGAAGGGCACGCGGTACGGCGCCAGCGCCTCCATGGTCACGATCCAGGGCGAGACGCTGGTGCAGAAGTTCTTGCCCAGGAAGGGGCCCAGCGGTGCCATCTCCCAGAACTGATGGTCGCGGGCCGACCAGTCGTTGAGCAGGCACATGCCGAAGATGTGCGATTCGGCCTCGCCGATGCCGATGGGCCGGCCCTGTGCATTGCCCGGGCCCACGTAGAAGCCCATCTCCAGCTCGTAGTCCAGCCGGCGGCAGGGGCCGTACTGCGGCGCGCTGGCGCCGGGCGCCATGGCCTGGCCCATGGGCCGGTGGAAGGCCGTGCCGCTGGGCATCACGCTGGAAGCGCGACCGTGGTACGCGATGGGCAGCCAGCGGAAGTTGGGCGTGAGCGGATCGTCGGGCTTGAGTACCCGGCCCACGTTCAGCGCGTGGTGCACCGAGGTGTAGAAGTCGGTGTAGTCGCCGATGCGGCTGGGCAGGCCCATCTCGGCCTGGGCCTGGGGCAGGAGGGCGTCGCGCAGCGCGTCGGGGGCGGGGCCGGTGGCACCCTCGCGCAGGGCATCGAAGAGCGCGAGGCGCAGCGCATGCCAGGCCTCGGGTCCCATTGCCATCAGCGCATTGAGCGTGGGCTGGGAGGCCGCCTGCAAGGTGAGTCCCGCCAGTCCCGTGAAGGCGCCGCTGGCCGAGGCGGCCTGCAGGTCGATCACCTGATCGCCGATGGCCACGCCACCCCGCAGGGCCTTGTGGGTGCCGGCAGGGCGGAAGACGCCGAAGGGCATGTTCTGGATCGGGAAGTCGCAGCCCGCAGCGTTGGCGCTGGTCAGCCAGCTGCGCGCATGGGCGTCATGGGTGCGGTCGAGCGTCATCGATCCGGTTCCTCAGGCCGAGGCCATCAAGGCGTCGTCGAAGATGGCGACGGCGCGCGTCCAGCCGGCCGACGCGCCGCGGATCTTGTGCGGGAAGCAGCTGATGAAGAAGCCATCCGGCGGCAACGCTTCCAGGTTGTGCAGCTTCTCGATGTGGCAGTAGCCGATGTCGCGGCCCGCCTTGTGGCCTTCCCAGATCAGTCCGGCGTCCTTCGTCTCGCCGTACTTCTGCGCGGTGTGGACGAAGGGCGCGTCCCAGCTCCAGCCGTCGGTGCCGGTCAGGCGCACGCCGCGCTCCAGCAGGTACATGGTGGCCTCGTAGCCCATGCCGCAGCCGCTGGAGACATAGTCGTTCTGGCCGTAGCGTTCGCCGGCGCGGGTGTTGACCACCACGATCTCCAGCGGCTTGAGCGTGTGGCCGATGCGGGCCAGCTCGGCCTCGACGTCGGCGCCCGTGACCACGTAGCCGTCGGCGAAGTGGCGGAAGTCCAGCTTCACGCCGGGCTGGAAGCACCACTCCAGCGGCACGGCATCGATGGTGATGGCGGGCTTCTTCTCGCCCAGCGCCTTGTCCATGGTGGAGTGGAAGTGGTAGGGCGCATCCAGGTGCGTGCCGTTGTGGGTGGACAGCTGCACCTGCTCCACCGCCCAGCCCTCGCCGTCGGGCAGGTCGGCCTTCTGCAGGCCGGGAAAGAAGGGCACGATCTGCTCCACGGTGTTCTCGTGCGTGAAGTACTGGATCTTGGGCGCGAAGGGCGGCGGGTCGCTCACCACATCGTTCTCGAGGTAGATGGACAGGTCGACGAATTGGCGGGGCATGGCGGGTCTCCTTGGTGTGGTTCCGTGGGGTGTGAGGGTCAGGGGCGTTGCCAGCGCAGGAGTCGGTGCTCCGCGAAGGCCAGCAGCCCGTTGCTGACGAAGCCGATCAGCCCCAGCAGCACGATGCCGGCGAACAGCTCGCTGGCGCGGAAAGCGCGCGCCGCCAGCAGGATGGCCTGGCCCAGGCCGCCCTGCGAGGCGATCATCTCGCCCACCACGGCCACGATCAGCGCGACGGTGAGGGCCAGGCGCATGCCGGCCAGGATGTCGGGCATGGCATGGGGCAGGCCGATCTTGAGGATGAAGGCGGTGCGCGACAGCTGCAGGCAGCGCGTCACCTCGGCCAGCCGCGCATCGACGGTGGCCAGCCCATGCACCGTGGCCAGCAGCACCGGCCACATGGCGCCGAAGGCCACCACTACCAGCACCATGCGCGGGCTCAGCCCGAAGATGGCGATGGCCACCGGCAGCACGGCGGACGCAGGCAGCGGCCGGATGAACTCCAGCATGGGCTGCAGCCAGGCCCGGGCCGCGGCCGAGGCGCCGATGAACACGCCCAGCGCCACACCCGCGAGCGAAGCGAGCAGCCAGCCCTGCAGCATGCGGCCGACGGTGTCGAGCGTCCAGCCCGCCAGTTCGCCGTTGCCCTTGCCGCGCAGGTTGAAGCCCTCGGCCAGCGCGTCCCAGGTCGCCTGCGGCGTAGGCAGGAAGACGCGGCTGACCCAGCCCAGGTTGCTGGCCAGCCACCACAGCGCGATCAGTGCGCCAAGCACCAGGGCCGAGCCCAGCCAGCTGCTCATCTTCAGGCGCTCGTTCATGCGGCCCCCATGCGACGGCCGACGCGCTGCTGCAGCCGCAGCATGCCGGCATTGATCGCATAGCCCACCACGCCGATCCAGCCCAGCCAGGCCAGCATCAGCGCGGGGTCGAAGCTCTGCTGCGCGATCATCATGGCGTAGCCCATGCCGTTGGGATTGGCAGCGATCTCCACCGTCACGGCCACCACCAGCGCCACGGCCACGCCCAGGCGCAGCGCCACGAAGAGCCGCGGCGCGATGGCCGGCAGCACGATCTTGAAGGCCCGCTCGCGCGCCGAGAGGCCAAGCACGCGGCTCACCTCCAGCAGCCGCGGCTCCACCTGCCGCACGGCGGCCTGCACCAGCAGCATCAGCGGCCAGAAGGTGGCGAAGGCGACCACCGCCATCTCCATGCGCACGCCGAAGCCGAACATCAGCATGGCCAGCGGGATCAGCGCCACCGAGGGCACGGTGCGCAGCAGCTCGGTGGTCATGAAGCCCATGCGGGCGGCGCGGGCCGAGAGGCCCAGCGCGATGCCGCCGGCCAGGGCGAGCAGGGCGCCGACCAAGAGGCCGAGGGCCGCGGTGCCGAGGGTGAAGGCGGTGGCCTGCCAGAGCGAGCCATCCATGGCCGCGCCCCACCAGGCCTCGACGGCGGCGCTGACGGGGGCCAGCGAATCGCTGCCCAGGGCCGAGGCGCGGCGGGCGTAGAGCTCGAATGCGATCAGCAGCAGGGCGGGGATGACCCAGGGGCGCAGGCGGGCGAGGGGGTGTGGCTTGCCGGCTGGCGTTGCCGTTTGGGCAGGCGCTTCGACAGGCTCAGCGCGAACGGCTGGGGATGTGCGCGGCGCTTCGACGGGCTCAGCGCGAACGGGCTGGGGTGCGCGCATCGCTTCGGCCCGCTCAGCCATGGCCTTCCTCGATGAAGGTGAAGAGCTCGCGGCGCAGGCGCACGAACTCGGGATGCTCCCGCGTGCTCAGCTGGTCGCGCGGGCGGGGAATGGGCACGTCGATCATGCGGGCCAGGCTGGGCCGGCCCGGGCCCGGATTGGCCTGCAGGGCCACCACGCGGTCGCCGAGGTAGATGGCCTCTTCCAGGTCGTGGGTGACGAAGATCACCGTCAGGCCGTCGTCGCGCACCAGGCGCGCCAGCTCGTCCTGCAGGCCCTGGCGCGTCATGGCGTCCAGTGCGCCGAAGGGCTCGTCCATCAGCATCAGCTCGGGGCGCTGGGCCAGGCAGCGGGCGATCTGCACGCGCTGCTGCATGCCGCCCGACAGCTGCAGCGGAAACTTGTTCGCATGCGCCGCCAGGCCCACCTTGGCCAGCACCTCGGCCGCCCGGGCCGCATGCTCGGCGGTGGGCACGCGCGCGGCCTCCAGGGCCAGGCGCACATTGCCTTCTACCGTGCGCCAGGGCAGCAGGGCGCGGCCGTAGTCCTGGAACACGAAGGCGATCTCGCGCGCAGGCTGCGTGATGGGCACGCCATGACGCAACACGCGGCCCGCGGTGGGCGTGACCAGCGCGCTGGCGGTGCGCAGCAGCGTGGTCTTGCCGCAGCCGCTGGCGCCGACGATGCAGACGAACTCGCCGCGCCGCACCTCGAAGCTGGTGGGCGACAGGATCTCGCGGCCGCCCAGGCGGATGCTCACCTCGTCGAAGCGCAGCAGCGGTGCGGCCGCCGCGGGCGTGGCGTTGGAGGACGTCGCCTGCGTCGCCTCGGCGGCCATCCGGGTGGCCATGAAGTCGGGGGCTCCCATGACGTGCGCCCCGCCTCAGCGGGCGATCAGCCGCGCCACGTCGGGCGAGCCCTTGAGCATGTCCTGGTCCTTCATCAGCCCCACCCAGTAGGCCAGTTGCTTGTCGGTGACGACAGGGCCGGGCGGCGAGACCTGCACCTTGGCCAGCACGTCCGGCGGCAGCTTGATGTACTTGCCGATGGCGGCGCGCACGCGGGCATCGTTCTTCGGCTGGGCCATGAAGGCGGCGGCCTCCACCAGCGACTCGCGGAAGGCGCGCACCGCCTGCGGGTTCTTCTCGGCCCATTCGCGGCGGGCCGCATGCACGATGGTCTGGTTGCCCTCGGGCAGGAAGGTGGAGTAGTAGCTCGCCACATAGCCCGCGCCCGATTCGGTGATGCGGCTCATGAAGGGGTCGGCCGACACCACCGCGTCCACCGAGCCGCCGCGCAGCAGGTCCGCATGCTGCGGGAAGGCGGCCTCGACGAAGTTGACCTTGCGGTAGTCCACGCCCTGGTCCTTGAGCCAGGCGCGGAAGGTCACGTGCAGGAAGGCGCCCAGGCCCGGCACGCCGATCTTCTTGCCCACGCAGTCCTGCGCATTCTTGATGCCCGAGCCGGCGCGCGCCACCAGGCCGAAGCCGGTGATGCTCTTGGAGGTGAGGCCACCGCCGGCCACCAGCACCAGGTCGAGGCCGCCATCGACCGCCTGCAGGAAGACCGAGGGCGTGGGCCCGCCAATGGTGAGCGAGTCGGATTGCAGCGCCGCCGGGATCGTCGAGTTGAGCGGAATGAACTTGGGCTCCACGTCCAGCGCACGCTTGCCGAAGTAGCCCTCTTCCTTGGCCACGAAGACCGAGGCGAAGTCGGTCACGGCCGTGAAGCCGAACACGATCCTGGTGGTGCCCTGTGCGCGGGCGGGCAGCGCTGCGGCGGCCAGGGTGGCGGCGCCGAGTGCCGAGAGTGCGGTGCGTCTTTTCATCAGGCTTGTCTCCTTGGGTTTGTCTTCTTGGCGGGCGCCGCAGCCTTGCGGGCGGCGCGGGGGCGGGGCATGGCGGCGCGAAGCCCGCCGGCGATGAAGGCCACCAGCAGTGCGCTGCCGGCCGCCTCGTTGGCCTGGGCCTGGCCGCCGGACAGGCGCTCCACCCGCGTGTCCGTCAGGTGGTGCAGCAGCGCGCCGAGGGCGAACTGGTAGCCCCAGGCCACCTGCGCCCGCGTGGCATGGGGCAGGGCGCGCTGCAGGGCGTCGATGAAGGCGTTGGCCAGCGGGTCGAAGTAGTGCCGCAGCACGCGGTCGGCCTCTTCGGTGACGTGCGAGAGCTCGCGGGCCACCAGCCGCGCGTAGTACTCGCCTTCGCTGCTGGCGCGCAGGGCCAGCACCGGCGCCGTGAAGGCGTCGATGATGCGGGGCAGCGTGCGCGCGTCCGCCGGATCGATGGGCACCTCGGCCAGCGCGGCCAGCCGGCGTTCGATGGTCTGGTTCCAGTGCTCGAAGATGGCCTCGAACAGCGCGTTCTTGGGGCCGAAGTAGTAGCCCACCAGCGCCAGCGGCACGCCCGCCTCGTCGGCGATCTGGCGGATGCTCACGGCGTGGTAGCCGTGGCGGGCGAAGAGCTTCTCGGCCGCCAGAAGGATGGCCTGCCGACGGTCCAGCCGCACCTCGCTGGTGGCGGTGCGGACCGCACGGGAGGCGGCGGGGGCGGAGGCAGGCCGGGCACTCATGCCGCGCATTGAACAGTCGTACAAATTTCTTGTACACACGTACAAACCATGAGGCGACGGCGGCTTGGTCGCCGCGAGGCCGACGCGGTGGCGCCCCGGGCGTGTGGCATGACCTGGGTGCGCTGCCAGTCGCCTACCGGACGCGGCTGGGGCCAATCCGCATTGAGCGTGCTGCACCGCCACACTACGCTGCCCGGATGACCGCTCCCGCCTACGTTCCCCAGATCCGCCTCTTCCAGAACTGGCTGCGCGACCACCGCGGCCTGGTGTTCGACAGCTACGACGCGCTGTGGCAATGGTCGGTGACCGACCTGCATGGCTTCTGGCAGGCCATCTGGGACTATGCGGGCATCCAGTCGCCCACGCCGCACCGGGCGGTGCTGGCGGACCGGCGGATGCCGGGGGCCGTGTGGTTCCCGGGCGCGCAGGTCAATTACGCGTGGGAGGTGCTGCGCCATGCGGAGCCCGCGCATGCGGCCGGCATGCCGGCGATCGTGAGCGACAACGAGGCCGGCGAGGTGCGCGAGATGTCCTGGCCCGAACTGCGTCGGCAGGTCGCCTCGGTGGCGCTGTCGCTCCGCGCCCTGGGCGTACGGCGCGGCGACCGCGTGGCAGCCTACCTGCCCAACATTCCCGAGACCATGGTGGCCTTCCTGGCCTGCTCCAGCATCGGTGCGGTGTGGAGCGTGTGCGCGCCCGACATGGGCACCGCCGCCGTGGCCGACCGCTTCCGCCAGATCGAGCCCAAGGTGCTGATCGCCGTCGACGGCGTGCACTACGGTCAGAAGGCGCTGGACCGCAGCGCCGTGGTGCGCGAGCTGCGCGCGCAGCTGCCCACCGCCGAGCGCCTGCTGCTGCTGCGCACGCCGCATGCGGCCGAGGCGCTGCCGCACGACATCGACTGGGCGACCGCCAGCGGCCGCGACGACGCCGAGGTCGCCGCCTTCGCGCCCGAATGGCTGCCCTTCGACCATCCGGTGTGGATCGTCTATTCCAGCGGCACCACCGGCCTGCCCAAGCCCATCGTGCACGGCCAGGGCGGCATCCTCATGTCGATGGCGCTGTCGCAGATCCATTACGACCTGGGCAGCAGCTATGCGGCCAACAGCTTCGGCGAGCGCTTCCACTGGTTCAGTTCCACCGGCTGGGTGATGTGGAACGCGCAGCTGTCGGGCCTGGTGTCGGGCACCACCTGCGTCATCTACGACGGCCATCCGGCGCACAGCAAGGAGCAGCCCGACTGGTCGGTGCTGTGGCGCTTCGTGGCGCGCCACGGCGTGACCTTCTTCGGCGCCGGTGCGGCCTACCTCACCAACTGCATGAAGGCCGGCGTGCGCGCGGTGGATTGCGGCGACCTCTCGCGCGTGCGCATCCTCGGCAGCACCGGCTCGCCGCTGGCGGAGGAGGTTCAGCGCTGGGGCAGTGCGCAGATGCAGGAGGCGAAGCTTGCCGCCGCATCACGGGCGGCAGAGGCGGCGGCGTCGAGCGCCGCGCCGGGCCGCCCCAAGCAAGCGAGCGCCCCCTCGGGGGGCAGCGAACCACACGAAGTGGGGAGCGTGGGGGCCCCAGTTTGGTGGTGCAACATCTCGGGGGGCACGGACTTCTGCGGCGCCTTCGTCGGCGGCAACCGCGAGCTGCCCGAGGTGCCGGGCCAGATGCAGTGCCGCTTCATGGGCGCCGCCGTCCATGCCTGGAACGAGAACGGCCAAGCCGTCACCGGCGAGGTGGGCGAGCTGGTCTGCACCGAGCCCATCCCCTCGATGCCGCTGTACTTCTGGAACGACCCGGGCAACGCGCGCTACCTGTCGAGCTATTTCGACACCTACCCCGGCGTCTGGCGGCATGGCGACTGGCTCAAGGTGGGCGCCGACGGCGGCTGCGTCATCTACGGCCGCAGCGACGCCACCATCAACCGCCAGGGCCTGCGCATGGGCACCAGCGAGATCTACAACGCGGTGGAGTCGCTGCCCGAGGTGCTCGACTCCATGGTGGTCGACCTGGAATACCTGGGACGCGACAGCTACATGCCGCTCTTCGTGGTGCTGCGCCCCGGCGTGGCGCTGGACGACGCGATGCGCCGCAAGCTCAACGACGCGATCCGCGCCAGCCTGTCGCCGCGCTTCCTGCCCGACGACATCTTCCAGGTGGCCGAGATCCCGCGCACGCTTTCGGGCAAGAAGCAGGAACTGCCCATCAAGAAGCTGCTGCTGGGCCAGCCGATCGACAAGGTGGTCAACAAGGAGGCCATGGCCAACCCGGGCTGCCTGGGCTGGTACGTGGCGCTTGCCGAGCGGCGGGCGCAGGCAGCGGCCTGAGCCGGCGTCTGTGCTACGCCGGTGGCGCCCCCCGCGCCTGTCACGCCGGTGGTCGATGCGCCGGCGGGGGCACGGGACAATCGGCGTCGACATGCCTTCCCCGTCAGCCACTTCGCGCGGCCTCGTCGCGCTGACCTTCGCCTTCTCCCTCAGCCAGTTCTTCCGCAGCTGCCTTGCGGTCATCGCCCCCGAGCTGCAGCACGACCTCGCACTGTCCCCCGCCGGCTTCGGCGCGCTGTCCTCCAGCTTCTTCCTGGCCTTCGCCGTCGCGCAGGTGCCGGTGGGGGTGGCCTTCGACCGCTGGGGCGTGGGACGGCCCAGCCGCTGGCTGTTGGCCATCGGCGTGGTGTCCGCCGCCCTGCTGGTCGCGGCGCCCAACGGCGCGGTCGCCATGGTGGCGCAGGCAGGCCTGGGGCTGGCCTGTGCGCCGGTCTTCATGGGGCTGATGCACTACGCGGCCGAGCAGTTGCCGCCCGGGCGCTTCGCCGCCTTCATCAGCCGGGCCAATGCAGTGGGCATGGTCGGCTCGCTGGTGGCCACCGCGCCCCTGGGCTGGGCCGCGCATCGCATCGGCTGGCGGCCCGCCATCGCGCTCGGCGGTGTCGCGATGCTGCTGGCCTGCATCGGCGTGTGGCGCCACGTGCGCGACCAGGGGCATGCCCAGGCGCGCGAGGAGAGTCCGGCCGCCATGGTGCTGGCCAGCGCAGGGCTGCTGCAGCGCAAGGCGCTGTGGACGCTCATCCCCATGTGCATCGCGATGGCGGCGGGCACGAGCTTCCGCAATGCCTGGGGCGGCCCCTACTTCGCGCAGGTGTTCGGACTCGACGCCGACGCGCGTGGCCTGGCGCTGATGGCGGTCAGCGGCGGCGGCATCCTGGCTGCGCTGGCCATTCCGCTGGTGGTGCGGCGCAGTTCGCTGCGCACCACGGTGGCGGGCTGGACGGCGTTCTCCCTGGCAGCGGCGCTGGCGCTCACGGCCTGGCCCGCGGTGGGACTGGCGCTGGACTTGACGCTGCTGACCTTCGTGGTCACGGCCGGCATGCTGCATCCGCTGGTCATGAGCCACGGCCGGGAGCTGGTGCCGGCGGCCTTGCGCGGTCGCGGCCTGGGCGTGCTGAACACCTGCGTGTTCCTCGGCTCGGCCGGCGCGTCCTGGGCCTTCGGTCTGATCGCGGAGGCTGGCCAGCGCCGCGGCTGGCCGGTGGACGCCAGTTTTGCCGCCATCTTCGGCTGCGCGGCGGCCTTGCTGCTGGCGGGCCTGCTGCCTTACCTGTTCAGTCCCGGACTGCCGAGACCGGCCGGCGCCGGCCGGGCCTGATCCGCCTCGTGCTCACGCCGCGGACGCCAGGACCGCCGCGCGCAGCCGGTACTCCGCCTGGGCATGGGGCATCGGCTGGCCGCGCTGCAGGGACTCGACCCAGGGGCGGATCACTGGCCGGCTGCGCCAGCGCACGCCCAGGGCCGACAGCAGCGGCTTCGAAGCCCGGCCGAAGGGCAGCAGCTGCACCCGGCCGTCGGGTGCGATGAGCGCCACCATGTGCCGGGCGCCCAGCACCGGCGCAAGGCACCAGGCGGAAAGATCGGGTGCCGGATACAGGGTGACCCGGCCGACCCGCGCCCGCCCGGCGAGCCGGTAGAGCTGGCAGCGGTTCTTGCCCTCGCCGGCCCAGAAGATCGGAATGCCGGACAGGCCGTGGGCCGTGGCGTCCATGGCGCCGTCGTCGGCATGGAGCTCGTCCACCAGTGCGCGCAGCCGCGCCTGCGGGCGATCCGGCGTGACGCGGTACGCGTCCTTGCGCACCCAGCCGAGCGTGCACCAGTGCGGCAGGCTGGTGCGCGCCCAGGTGCCGACGGGCTCGCCGGAGGCGGCGAACCAGTCGCCCAGCAGATGGCGTGCGAAACGGTCGGGCAGGTGCGAGGTCTTCAGCGCCGCCGCCTGCTGCAGGGTCATGCCGTGCAGCGCCAGCACCTGCGCGGCGCGGCCGCGCGCTGGCGTGCTGTCGGGCCAGCGCACGGCATGGTCCAGCGCCTCCTTGAGCTCGCAGACGGGCTCGATCAAGGGGCGCCAGGCATCCGGGACGAAAGGTCCGGTGCGTTCGACGGTGAGCGGAGGGAGGACGACGGTCATGGCGCAGGGGTGGTAGGCGCAACCGGGCCGAGTGGTCGGGCGCCCGTATCGCGCAGTGTTCAATGGGGGCGACTTCGCCGGGGGAGCGCGGCCCGCGCAGGTGCCTGGCGCTGAGCGGATGCCGCGCATGGCGGCCCGCCCTGCGACGCGCAGGGCGGGCGCAACACAGATCGAGCAAGGACACGCCGTGCGACGTCTCCCCCCGGCTCCCTCCGGATCGACCTCGCGATTCTGCGCAGGCCGCCCTTGGATGCGACGGGCTTTCGGCCGCAATGCCGCATTCAGCGGCGGTCTTGGGCCTCCAGCGGTGCGCAGTTGCGTCGCTTCTTCAACAAGCCTGCAGACTGGTCAACAAAGAGGGGAGCGGCTGTGACGCTTGCCGGTGGCGGCACTACAGCCAGTTGCCCGTGCCCTGCGGCATCTGGATGCGGGTGGCGGGGTCGCCGCCGTCCACCAGCGTGCCGATCAGCATGCTCAGCAGCGAGATGAAGATGCTGGCGAACAGCGCGGTCCAGAAGCCCGACACGCGGAAGCCCTTCACCAGCGCCGCCACCAGCAGGATCATGAGCGCGTTGATGACCAGCAGGAAGAGGCCGAAGGTCAGCAGCGTGAGCGGCAGCGTCAGGAAGATCAGCAGCGGCTTGACGATGGCATTGGCCAGGCCCAGGAGCAGCGCCGCCACCACCAGCGCCCCCGACCCGTCGAAGCGCAGCCCGCGGAAGATGTGGCTGGCCACCCAGAGCGAAAAGGCGGTGATGGCCCAGTGGAGGAGGAAGGGCGTGAGGTTCGCGAGCATCGCACGATGATAGGCGGGCATCGGGCCCGGAACGGCCCGCGCCGCAGCGCGCGCACAGGCCGATTCAGCCTCGGCCTACAGGGGCGGCCAACGGCCGGGCCAGCATGGACGCCATTCCATCCACCGGAGAACCACCATGCCCCGTGGCGACAAGTCCACCTACACCGACAAGCAGAAGCGCCAGGCCGAGCACATCGAGGAAGGCTACGAATCGAGAGGCCTGTCCGAGAAGGAGGCCGAGCGCCGTGCCTGGGCCACCGTCAACAAGGAGACGGGCGGCGGCAAGAAGAGCGGCGCCGGCCGCGGCCATGCCGTCGACCATGCGCCTTCGCGCCAGGGCGGGCATGCGGGCGGCGCCGCGTCGGCTTCGCGTTCCGCCGCCGAACGCTCCGCCTCGGCGAAGAAGGCGGCGGCCACCCGCAGGCGCAACGCGGCAGCCAAGCACTGAGCGATGCGGTCCGCCCCGGCGCGGCGGACACACAGGCCCCGCGACGGGGGCTTGGCGGCTTGCGCAGGATCAAGGCGGCCCGCTGACGGCTTGCCTACCCTGCGGGCTTCACAACCGACTGCGTGGAGCAACGACGATGGCCGCCTTGCAATGGTCCCAAGCCCTGGTGCTGGACGCCCCCGTGATGGATCGCACCCATGAGGAGTTCGTGGCGCTGCTGGCAGAGGTCGAGGACAGCCGGGACGACCAGCTGCTCCCGGGCTGGAGCGCCTTGATCGACCACACCGACGCGCACTTCGCGCGGGAGGACCAGTGGATGCGCGCGACGGGCTTTTCCAGCGCCAATTGCCACAGCGTGCAGCACAAGGTCGTTCTGCAGGCCATGCGCGACGGGCTGGCGGCGGGACGGCGCGGCGATCTGCCGCTCGTGCGCGAGATGGCGCGTCAGCTCGGCGCGTGGTTCGTGCACCACGCACAGACCATGGATGCGGGCCTGGCCCTGCACCTGCGCAGCATGGGCTTCGACATGGAGACAGGCGACATTGGCCGGCCCCACGCCCTGCCGACGCAACCGTTGCAGGGATGCGGGTCTGCAGCGTGCTCCCCGACCGACCAGCACGCCGTCGCCACGGCGGCCTGAGCGGGCCTGCCCCTAGAAGCGCGTCGGGCTCGCCCCGACCAGCTGCCGTGTGATGGCAGCGCGCACCAGCGGCATGCGGCGGGCCGCGTCCAGCACCAGACGCCCCACGAGACGTTGCGGGCCGCCTTCGCTCGCGTAGAGCCGCGCGAGCGCGTTGGTGCCGTGATAGATCAGCGCGGTCTCGCGCCGGTGCCGCGCCTCGTAGCGGGCCAGTCGGTCTGCGCGGCCCGGGTCGGTGGCGTGCATCCGGTCGCCGAGCGCGGCCGCCAGGCTCTGCACGCCCTGCAGTCCCAGGTTGAAGCCATGGGCCGTGACCGGGTGCATGCCCACGGCGGCGTCCCCGGCCAGGGCGAAGCGGTGGCCGGCGAACCGCTCGGCATAGGTGGCCACCAGCGGATAGGCATGCCGCTCCCCGGCCAGGCGCAGCGGGCCCAGATGGTCGCCGAAGTGGCGTTGAATCTCCTTGGCGAAGTCGGCTGCAGGCGCGGCGCAGAGCCGGCGGGCCCGCGCGCCGGGCACCGTCAGCACCGCCGAGCTGAAGCGTCCCCGCAGCGGCAGCATGGCCAGCGTCTGCGCGGAGCCGAAGCATTCGTGTGCCACCTCGCCGTGATCGGCCGAATCATGGGCCACGCGGCAGACCACCATGGTGCGTCCGAAGTCATGCGAGGCGGCGCCGGTGCCGAGTTGTCGCCGCAGCTCGGAGAAGCGGCTGTCGGCCGCCACCACGAGCCGGGCCGGCAACCGCCCGCCGCCCCCGTGGACGAGGACCGCGTGGTCCACCCCGATGTCCACCCGCTGCACGCGTTGGCCGGGCAGCAGCCGCAGCCCGGGCTGAGCCGCCGCTGTCTGGAAGCAGGCGCGGCGGATCGCGTGGTTGGCCACGATGGCGCCCAGTGCCTCGGCGCCCTTGCCGGATGCATGGAAGCGCAGGGCCGTCGAGGTCGGGCCGCCCTGGGTCACGCGCGCTTCGCGGATGCGGCCGATCGCATCGTCGGGCAGGCGCTCCCAGATGCCCCATGCGCGCAACAGGCCGATGCTGGTGTGCGTCAGCGCGATCTCGCGGCCATCGTCCGCAGGCGCAGCAAGGGCCGCTTCGTCCTGGTGATCGAGCACGGCCACGGCGTGACCCCGCCGGGCCAGCGCGATGCCGAGGGCCAGGCCCGTGGGACCGGCGCCCACGATGGCGATGTCGAGCGGATCGGTAAGCGGCATGGGCGGATCGAGGTGGCGGTGGGCGCGTCCATTGTGGGCAGCCGCGCGCCGGGCCGGCTTGACGGTGCTCAAGCCTGCCCAGCCGCGTCCTCGATCAGCGCGTACACCGTCAAGGGCGCCTGCCGGCCGCGCAACAGGGCCTCGGTGGCGATGCGCCGCGCCGGCAGGCGCCCCGCCACGCCTTCCCAGGTGGTTTCCGAGATCAGGATCCGCGTGCCCAGCGCGGTGTTGAGCTCCTCGATCCGGCTTGCGACGTTGACCGCATCGCCGATGGCCGTGTAGGCCAGCCGGTCATTGGAGCCCAGCACGCCCGCGATGACCGGCCCGGTGTGGATGCCGATGCGGGTCGGCAGCGGCACACGGCCTGCGGCACGGGCGTCTGCGTTGAATGCATCGACCGCGGCCTGCAACTCCAGCGCCGCGCGGCAGGCACTCAGCTCGGCATCCGCCCGGGCGGCAGGTGCGCCCCACAGCACCATCATCCCGTCGCCGATGTACTTGTCGATCGTGCCGCCGTGGCGGGCGATCACCGCGGCCGTCAGGTTGAAGTAGTCCGTGAGTTGCGCGACCAGCACCGGCGCGGGCATGCCCTCGGCCAGACCGGTGAAGCCCGCGATGTCGGTGAACATGATCGTCACCCGCCGCAGCTGGCCGTTGGCGCCCAGGGGCAGCCCCTGGGCCATCAGCTGGCGCACCAGCTGCACCGGCACGAACTGCCGGAAGGCGCGCAGTCCGCGGGCGGAGTCGTCCAGGGCCTGCGCCAGGTGCTGGATCTCCAGCACGCGGCTCTGCGCGGGGGGCGGGCCGTCCAGCTCCAGCCGTCCGATGCGGCGGGCGAATTCGGCCAGGCGCTCGACCGGGGCCGTGACGCGGCGGGCCAGGCGCAGCGACAGCAGCAGTACCACGCCGAGCAGCCCCAGCGCCGCGGCCATCGCGCCCCCGACCGCCCGGTGCACCCCGCCGAGCACGCGCTCCTCGGGCACCCAGCTGACCAGCCGCCAGCCGGTCGCCACGATCACCGACGTCTGCACGAGGTAGCGCTCGCCGCGGTAGGTGAGCGCGAAGCTGGTGGCGCCCGCGCGGGCCAGGGGTTCGCGCAGGGCCGCGAGCACGCCGTCCGAGGGCGATTCCAGGCGGGTGATGCGGCCCGGCCGGTCGCTGCGCGCCAGCACCCGCAGGTCGGCGCTGAGCAATGCGCTGTCGCCTTCTCCGGCGCGTGCGAACTGGCGCACGAAGTCCGACAACCGGCCCAGGGTCACGTCCCCCGCCGCCACCTGGTCCGGCGCGTCGTTGTCGCGCGTGCGCAGATCGGGCCGCGCGTAGGTCACGCCCAGCTCGTGGGCCACCTGGAACTCGTAAGGGGCGGTCCACACCGGCCGTCCGGCCTGCGTGGCCTGGCGATACCAGGGGCCCGCGAGCGGGTCGTAATCGCTGGTGATGGTGCGCTGGCGTGTGGTCGCGAAGCGCTGCGCCGGCATCAGCCGCAGATCGGGCCGCACCTTGTAGTCCCAGGTCTCGGTGGTGGCGTCGTGCCCGCGCACGATGTGACGCACCGCCAGATCGGGGTAGCGCTGCACCATCAGCATGCGCGCGCGTGCGTCGGCCACGTACAGGCTGTCGAGCTCGGGCGCCTGCTGCAGCAGCACCCACAGCAGCTCGGCGGTGTCGTCGGCGCTGCTGCCGGCCGGGGCGAGATGCGGCGCCTGCACCATCGCGTCCACCGCCGTGGATGCCCGGGCCAGGAAGTCCTCGACCTTCTCCTGGACCCGCTGATGGTTGGCCCGCTGCGCGCCTTCGCCGAAGGACGCGACCAGCCGCTGCGCGCCCCAGCCGACCAGCGCGATGAGCAGCAGCGACTGCGCAAGGACCAGCGCCGAGATGAGGGTGCCCACGTCGACCCGGAAGCGACGGGAACGGGGCAGGGAGGACGCAGACGACATGCAGACGAAGCAGAGTGCCGCAGCAGGACCGTCGGCGGTCCATGATCTTGCGGGCCGCGGACCGTCGCCGCCGTGATTCGCGGGGGTGCGGGCGCGGCGATGCTGCATGTCGTGGGTCCATACCGACATAGCGTCAAGCAACGTTGCGGAGCGGGTCGGCCGTTTTGCATTTCGGCAGCCTGTCGGCGCACGCTTACCGCCCAAGGCGGTGCAGGCGCCGGCGCCTGCCCCGGAACAACTCCTACGCTCGGGCGCATGAATGATCCCCATGCCCCCCGCACCGGCCAGGCGCCCCCCACCCTCTCGCGAGAGGCCTTCCACGTGCAGTTCATGCAGGTCTTCCAGGACCCGGCCTTCCGTCCGGAGGCCGAGGCGATCGGCCGGATCGAACAGGTCGCCTGGGAGGCCTACGAGGACGGGCGCAAGGCCCCGGTGACGCGCAAGGCAGGGCCGGGCTATGCCGATCCCGACTATGACCTGTCCGTCGACTGGATCGAGGCTCGTGCGCGCATCGACGCGGCGCAGGCCGCCTGGGGCAAGGCCGAGACGCGCTCGCGCGTCTTGCTCATCAACGGTTCTCCGCGCAACGACGGCACCTGCCCGGGTGAGATGTCCAAGAGCTGGCGGCTGCTGCAGCTCGCGCGCGAGGTCCTGGAGGCGCAGGGCCTGCAGTGCGACGTGCTGGACCTGAGCCGGGTCACCTCCGACTACGACCGGCAGATCCATCCCTGCAAGGGCTGCGCATCCACCGCCATGCCGCTGTGCCACTGGCCGTGCAGCTGCTACCCCAACCATTCGCTGCGACAGACCGGCGACTGGATGAACGAGATCTACGAGCGCTGGGTGGCCGCACACGGGGTGATGATCTTCACGCCCACCCATTGGTATCAGGCCCCCACGCCGCTCAAGGCCATGATCGACCGGCTCGTCTGTGCCGACGGCGGCAATCCCGACCCCACCTCGACCCACGGCAAGAAGGCCGCGCAGGCCAAGGCGCTGGAGCTGGAGGGTTGGGACTATCCCAAGCACCTGGACGGGCGGGTCTATGGCGTGGTGGTGCACGGCGACGTGGCGGGCATCGAAAGCCTGCGCCGCAACCTGTGCGACTGGCTGGACTGGATCGGCCTCATCGATGCCGGCACCCAGGCCAAGCTCGACCGCTACATCGGCTATTACGAACCGTACGCCACCAGCCACGAGACGCTCGATGCCGACGAGGCCATGCAGGAAGAGGCGCGCAATGCGGCCCGGGCCGTGGCCAATGCCGTCGGCCTTTTGAGGGCGGGCCAGCTTTCTCGGCCGGACGCCCGGCTCGCACGGCCGCGTCCCAAGTAAGTCATTGCAACGGTCACGGGGGAGGTCGCCGGGCGATCTCCTCGATTCCTGCCCGATCGGCGGGCACCATTCACGCTTCTTTACCTGGGACAACCCGCCGCTTACCGAGTCACAACCGGGGCTTGACCTCGGCGGCGCACAGTCGACCCCACGCTGCCGATCCGGTGGCGGTCTTCGGAAAGGAAGCAACCATGAAATCCCATCGTCATTCCCTCCTCGTGGCCGGCCTGATGGCCTGCGCCGCATTCACTGCCTCTGCACAGCCCGCACCGGCCGATCCGGCGGGCGTCATGCCGCCGGCCGCGGGCGCGCAAGCCGAGCGCCACGGCAAGGCCATGGACCCCCAGCAACGCATGGAACGGATGAAGGCGCGCCATGCCAAGCGCATGGCCGATCTGAAGGCCAAGTTGCAGCTCACGGGCGCGCAGCAGTCGGCATGGGAGAGCTATGCCGGCGCCTTCACCCCGCCCGCCATGCCGCCGGGGCCCCGCCCGGATGTGGCCAAGATGACCACGCCGGAACGGCTGGACCGCATGCAGGCCCGTCAGGCCGAACACCAGGCCCGTTTCGCGAAGATCGCGGATGCGACACGCACCTTCTATTCGCAGCTGACGCCCCAGCAGCGGCAGACCTTCGACGCGGAAACCGTGCCGCGCATGCATGCACGTGGTGACCATCCGCGCGGACACGGTCCCCGCCCGGACGCTGCGCCGCGCGGTTGACGCGGGCGCAGCCCCCCAACGAAAACGCCCGGCCGATTGGCCGGGCGTTTTCCTTTGACCGTTCGGCCGCTGAAGGCCGATGGTCGCCTTACTTGGGCGTGCCGGTCATGTTCTTCGGGTTGGTCGGCACATCGGGACGCTCACCGGTGTTGCCCTTGGGGCGGCGCTGCATGTCGGCCTTGGCATCGGAGCGCACTTCCGCGCGGGTGTTCTGGTTGACCGGCGGGGTGGCGTTGGGTTGACCATTCATCATGGTGCTGGCCGTGCCGCCCGGCGTGGTGGTGTTGTCCTGCATGCGGTTGTTGGCGCGAGCCTCGGCACGCACGTTGTCCCGCTGGGCCGGCATGGTGCCGTCCGGGCGCTGCGTGGGGTTGGGCACGCCGGCCGGGGTCATGGTGCTGGCCTGGCCCTGCGTGGCGGGCACGGACGTCTGGGCGATGGCGCTGGCGCCGATGGCCATCAGGCCGGCAGCTGCGAGGGCGGACAGGGTGCGAGTGGTGCGGGTCATGAGACTCTCCTTCGAATTGGATGAAGTTGCGGGATGACGTCGCCATCCCGACGACGTGCAAGCACCGTAGCGGCGCCACAGGCTCGTCCCGTGTGGGCGATGGCTGCGCACCCCTGTAGGAGCCGCATCCGCGCAGGCCGCTGCCGAAGCGAAAGCGGCTGGCGAAAAAATGGGCGCGGGGAACCGGACGCGCTCCTACAGTCCGTATCTGCCGGGCCGCCTACAACACCGTCCGTGTCTTCACTGCCTCAATCCGACCTGTCCACGCCGCGCACGGAGCCTCTGGGTGCGCCCGCAGGCGCTCGCGCCGAGCCCCTTGCTTCGACCCCTGGCGTGCGTCGCCTCAAGGTGATGACGGTGAACACGCACAAGGGCTTCACCGCCCTCAACCGACGTTTCATCCTGCCGGAACTGAGGGAGGCGGTGCGCACCGTCGGGGCGGACGTTGTCTTCCTGCAGGAGGTCCTGGGCACGCACGAGCGCCATGCCCGCCGGGTCGACAACTGGCCGGAGGCACCGCACTATGAATTCCTTGCCGACACGATGTGGCCCCAGTTCGCCTATGGCCGGAACGCGGTCTATCCGCGGGGGCACCATGGCAATGCGCTCCTGTCCAAGTTCCCGATCGTCCACCACCGCAACCATGATGTGTCGGTGGCGGGGCCAGAGAAACGGGGACTGCTGCATTGCGTGATCCGGATGCCCGGTGTGGCGGGTGACATCCATGCCATCTGCGCCCACCTGGGGTTGGCCGAATCGCATCGCCAGCAGCAGCTGGAGTTGCTGTGCCACATCGTGCGCGACGAGGTGCCCGCCGATGCGCCGCTCGTCGTGGCGGGCGACTTCAACGACTGGCGCAGCCGCGCCAACCAGGTGCTCGAAGACGGTGCGGGCCTGAAGGAGGTCTTCATGACCGCCAACGGCAAGCCGGCCCGGACCTTTCCTGCGCGGTTCCCGCTGCTCCCGCTGGACCGCATCTATGTGCGCAATGCGAGCGTGTCCTCGCCCGTCGTGCTGCCGCGAACGCCCTGGTCCCATCTGTCGGATCACGCACCGCTGGTGGCCGAGATCCACCTGTGACCCTTCCTGGAACTCTTCTGCCCATGGAGCGACTGCGACCATGACTGCGCCCACATGGCATCCCGACAACGACGTCGAACTGCTCGAGAACGGTGAGGCCTTCTTTCCGCGGGTCTTCGAGGCCATCCGCCGCGCCGAGCGCGAGGTGGTGATCGAGACCTTCATCCTGTTCGAGGACAAGGTCGGCTTGGCGCTGCACGAAGTGCTGTGCGAGGCAGGCCGCCGCGGTGTGAGCATCGACCTGATGATCGACGGCTTCGGTTCGCCCGATCTGTCTGCACGCTTCCTTGGCGAGCTGGCGGCCGCCGGGGTGAAGGTGCGCGTCTTCGACCCCGGCGAACGCGTCTTCGGAAAACGCCTGAACGTGTTCCGACGCATGCATCGCAAGATCGTGGTGGTCGACGGCTGGCGCGCGTTCATCGGTGGCATCAACTATTCGGCAGATCATCTGGCCGACTTCGGTCCCGAGGCCAAGCAGGACTATTCGGTGGAGTTGCGAGGCCCCATCGTCGGCGAGCTGCATCGCTTCGTGTTGCGCGAGATCGCCCTGGGCGCGCGCAAGCCCCGGTGGTATCGGCGGCGCATGAAGCGTGTGCTGGCGCTGCAGCAGGCAAGCGTGAACCATGCCGCACCGCCGGCAACGGTCCGGCTGCGGGGACCGCAGGCCGCCCAGGGCATCCAGGCCCTGCTGGTCACGCGCGACAACCGCCACCACACGACCGACATCGAGCGCCACTACCTGGACGCGATCCGCAAGGCACGTCACCGCGTAGTGATCGCCAACGCCTATTTCTTTCCGGGCTATCGCTTCATCAAGGCGCTGCGGCAAGCGGCGCGGCGGGGTGTGGACGTGCGGCTCATCCTGCAAGGCGAGCCCGACATGCCCATCGTGAAGAAGGCGGCGAGCATGCTCTATCACCACCTGCTGCATGCCGGGGTTCGCATCTATGAATACTGCGAGCGGCCTCTGCACGGCAAGGTGGCCCTGGTGGACGACAGCTGGAGCACGGTGGGTTCGAGCAATCTGGATCCGCTGTCGCTCTCGCTCAATCTGGAGGCCAACGTCGTGTTGCGCGGCGAAGGCTTCAACCGTGTGCTCGCCGAGCGCCTGGAGCATCTGATGCGCCACAGCTGCAAGCAGATCGCCCCCGAGGATCTCACCGAGGAGTGGAGCGGTTGGCGGCTGGTGCGCAGCTTCTTCGTCTTTCACTTCCTGCGCTGGTATCCCTCGCTCACGAGCTGGCTGCCCCGGCATGCGCCGCAGCTCAAGCCGGCCGTGCCGCCGCCAGCGACGACGGCGGCGATGGGCGCACAGCCGGCCGACGCGGTCTGACCACCATGCCCGGCTCCGCACGCGCAGCGGCCCAGCCCGGTGCGCCGGCGCGCCCTTGGTGGCCCTGGCTCAAACGCATCGCGCTGTGGGTCTTCCTGTGCGGCGTGGCCTGGCTGATCGTCCGGCAGGCCCGCACCATCGAATGGGACGAGGTGCTCGATGCGCTGCAGGCACTGCCCCTCGCGCTGGTGGCCGCGGCGGCCGCGATGGCGGCGGCGAGCTTTGCGCTCTACACCACCTTCGACCTGCTCGGCCGACACCTCACGGGCCATCGGCTGCGCACGCCGACGGTGATGGGCGTGGCCTTCATCAGCTATGCCTTCAATCTGAACTTCGGCTCATTGGTGGGCGGTGTGGCCTTCCGCTACCGGCTCTACTCGCGGTTGGGGCTGCGCGCTTCGGACATCACACGGGTGTTGGGCTTTTCGATGCTCACCAACTGGATCGGCTACCTGCTGGTGGCGGGCGCGGCCTTTGCCCTGTCGCCGCTGGTGCTGCCGGACGAATGGCGCATCGACAGTGGGGGTCTGCGGATCCTGGGCGTCGCGCTGCTCGCGGTGGCGACGGGCTATCTGGCGATGTGCGCGCTCGCCGGCGGCCGTGCGTTGACGGTGCGGGGCCACATCTTGGAAGTGCCTTCGCTGCGCATGGGCGCGCTGCAGCTGTTGCTGTCGGCGGCCAACTGGTCGCTCATGGGCGCGATCGTGTGGCTGCTGCTGCAGGGGCGCATCGACTATCCGCAAGTGCTGGCGGTGCTGCTCGTGGCGGCAGTGGCCGGTGTGATCACCCACGTGCCAGCGGGCCTGGGCGTGCTCGAAGCCGTCTTCGTCGCACTGCTGTCGCACCAGGTGCCGCAGGGGCCGTTGCTGGGCGCGTTGCTGGCCTATCGGGCCGTCTACTACCTTCTGCCGTTGATGGTGGCGCTGGTGCTCTACGGCATCACCGAGTGGCGCGTCAGGCATCGACGCAAGACCTGAATGGGCGCGGGGCCTTGGAGCCACGGGGTTGAGCGCTGTATATTCATCCAGTGGACCTCCAGCGCAAACTCGCCATCCTCGCCGACGCGGCCAAATACGACGCTTCGTGCGCGTCTTCCGGCACCGACAAGCGCGATTCGCGCGGCGGACGGGGCATGGGTTCCACCGAAGGCATGGGCATCTGCCACAGCTATGCGCCCGATGGCCGCTGCATCTCGCTGCTGAAGATCCTGCTGACCAACTTCTGCCAGTACGACTGCCTCTACTGCATCAACCGCGTCAGCAGCAATGTGCCGCGGGCGCGCTTCTCGGTCGACGAGGTGGTCCACCTCACGCTCGACTTCTACGCCCGCAACTGCATCGAAGGGCTGTTCCTGTCCAGCGGCATCATTCGCAGCCCCGACTACACCATGGAGCAGCTGGTGGAGGTCGCGCGCCTCCTGCGCGAAGAGCACGACTTCCGGGGCTACATCCATCTCAAGACCATTCCCGACGCCGACCCCGTGCTGCTGGCCCGCGCAGGCCGCTATGCCGACCGGCTGAGCATCAATGTCGAATTGCCCACGCCGGCCGGGCTGGAGGCGCTGGCACCCGAGAAGGACGCCACGGCCATTCGCCGCTCGATGGCGCGCATGGCCGTCCACATCGGCAACGCCCGTGGCGAGGCCGGCGACGATGCCGTGGCGGCGGCCAAGGCGGTGTCTCTGCCCGTGACCGGGCCGCGGCGCGGCAAGGCTCCGCGCTTCGCGCCGGCCGGCCAGAGTACTCAGATGATCGTCGGCGCCGATGCGGCCACCGATGCCTCGATCCTGGACACCAGCGCCAACCTCTATGGCGCCTACCGGCTTCGACGCGTGTACTACTCGGCGTTCAGCCCGATTCCGGACGCCGCCAGCCGGCTGCCGCCCGCCGCTCCGCCCCTCATGCGCGAGCACCGGCTCTACCAGGCCGACTGGCTCATGCGCTTCTATGGCTTCGAGCACCACGAGATCGTGCCCTCGTCGCAGCAGGGCATGCTGGCGCTGGACGTCGACCCCAAGCTGGCATGGGCGCTGGCGCATCGGGAGCGCTTTCCCGTGGACCTCAACACGGCCCCGCGTGAATTGCTGCTGCGCGTACCCGGCCTGGGCGTGCGCGCGGTGCAACAGCTGGTGGCAGCGCGCCGCCATCGTCGGCTGCGTGCCGAGGATTTGCGCCGCCTGCGCGTACCGGTGGCGCGCGTGATGCCTTTCGTGCAGCTCGACGGCCACCGGCCGGCCCGGGCACTCGAATCGCCCGAGTTGCGTGCCCGCCTCACCCAGCGGGCAGCGCCTGCGCAAGCCAGCCTGTTCTGAACGGGGGGCATTGCACATGCCTTTGGCGGGTTGCAGTGGACGTGCGGTTTTCGAGCGCCGGTGGCCCTGTGCATACGGTGCAGGCCCCCACTGACCCGGCTACCTGAATCCGACCTGTACGCAGCGGGTCACCTGCCTACAAAACGAGCGCTTACGTCTACCTACCTTTCAATGCATGAGTCCCCGCGTCATCACCCTGGAAAGCGAGATCGATTGGCCTGGCTTCCGACGTGAGGCTCGCACGCTGCTCGCTTCATTGGTCCCGCCCGATGAAGTCGTGTGGCAGACCCCCGGTCATCCGGCGCCGGAGCTGTGGCAGGCCGAGGCACCGCCCAGCCCCGTGGCCGGCAGCGCGCCGATGCGTCGGCTTGGCGGTTCGGGCCCGTCCCGCCTGGTGGTGCCGCCGGCCTTCATCACGCTGTGCGAGAAGGTGGTGTTGCATCAGGATCCACAGCGTTTTGCACTGCTTTACCGGCTGCTGTGGCGCCTCGTTCACGAGCGTGGGCTGCGCCAGGATCCACTCGACCCCGACCGCCTGCGGGCGCGGCAGATGCTGCAGTCCGTGCGGCGCGACCTGCACAAGATGAAGGCCTTCGTGCGCTTTCGCCCGGTCGGCCAGCCCGAAGGCGAACCCCCGCTGTCGGTGGCGTGGTTCGAACCCGAACACCACATCGTCGAGGCCGTCGTGCCTTTCTTCGTGCGCCGCTTCACGCAGATGCACTGGGCCATCCTGACGCCGGAATGCTCGGTGCGCTGGATGCCCGCGCCGGCGAATTCGCCGCCTCTGGCGGGCGAAGACGCTCTGCCCGGCGAGCTGGAATTCGGCCCCGGGGCGTCCAAGGAGCAGGCACCGGCGCCCGACCAGGGCGAGGCGCTCTGGCTCACCTACTACGCCCATATCTTCAATCCGGCGCGGCTCAAGCTCTCGATGATGGCCAAGGAGATGCCGCGCAAGTACTGGGCGAATCTCCCCGAAGCCCAGCTCATCGCGCCGCTGGCCGCGCAGGCTTCGGAGCGGACGACCCGGATGGTCCAGGCGGTTCCGGCGGCCCCGCGCCGCCGCATTCCCGCAAGGGCGCCGCTGCCCCCCGTGGATTCGATGCACGACCCCGAGGCGTCGCTGGCGGCCCTCGCCAAGTCTGCGGACCGCTGTCGCGACTGTCCGCTGGGCGAGCATGCGACGCAGGTCGTCTTCGGGGAAGGCGCGCTGCAACCGCCACTCATGCTTGTCGGCGAGCAGCCGGGCGACCAGGAAGATCTGGCGGGGCAGCCCTTCGTCGGTCCGGCGGGCCGGCTGCTGGACCGGGCGCTGCAGGAGCTGGGCTGGCCGCGCGACGCGCTCTACCTCACCAATGCAGTCAAGCATTTCAAGTTCGAGCTGCGTGGCACACGCCGCATCCACAAGAGCCCAGGCCAGCGGGAAGTGCTCGCGTGTCAGCAATGGCTGGAGCGTGAAGTGGCGCTGGTGCGCCCCAAGGCATTCGTCGCACTGGGCGCCACGGCAGCGCGTGCGCTGGTGGGCCGTGCGGTCCCGGTGATGTCCGAACGCGGCCAGTGGTTGACCGGTCCGGCCGGGCTGCCGGTGCTGATCACCCTGCATCCTTCTGCCCTGCTGCGGGGCGATCCCGCCGAAAAGGATTCGGCATGGCGGGCCTGGCTCGACGATCTCGCCCTTGCCAGCCGGTACATCCGCGGCGAGGAGGAAGGTGCGCTCAGCCAGCCGCGCGCCGAAGCGTGACCAGGGTGATCTCCGAGGGTGCACCCATCCGCTTGGGTGGGCCCCAGTAGCCGGTCCCCCGGCTCACGTAGACCCACATGTCCTGCAATCGATGCAGCCCTGCGGTGAAGGGCTGCTGCAGCGGCACGAATAGATTCCAGGGAAAGAACTGCCCGCCGTGCGTGTGGCCCGACAGCTGGAGCTGGAAGCCGGCCTCGGCCGCGGCCGGCGCGCTGCGCGGTTGATGCGCGAGCAGGATGCGCGTGGCCACCATGGGCGGGGCGTCGCGCAGTGCCTCCTGCGGATCACTTTCGTGTGAGGCGTCGAAATGGCCGGCCGTGTAGTCGGTGATGCCGGCAACCAGCAGCGCGCTGTCCAGGATCTCCTCGTCGGTCTGGGCGCCATGCACGCTGCGCGTCTGCAGCACCACATGCTCGTTCAGCAGCACCTTGAGGCCCAGCCGCCGAAGTTCGGCGATCCAGGCATGGGCACCGGCGTAGTACTCGTGGTTGCCGGTCACCACGAAGGTACCGTGGCGCGCGCGCAGTCGGGCCAGGGGAGCCACATGCTCGCGCAGCTCCGGGACCGAGCCGTCCACCAGGTCGCCCGTGATGGCGATCATCTCGGCCCCGAGCCGGTTCACTTCCTCGACGATCCGCGCGATGTGCGCGGCCCTGATCGTCGGGCCCACATGCAGATCGCTCAACTGCGCGATGGTGAAGCCTTCCAGGCGAAGGGGCAGGTCGGCGATCGGCACATCCACCCGGCGCACGGGCGGCGTACGGCGGGCGAAGAAGAGGCCCACGAGCGAGTCGGCCGTGGCCAGCGCCATGACGGCCAGCGCGCTGGCCTGTTCCCAGCCGCCGCGTGGCATGGGGTGATCGGCCATCCGCGTCACCGCCCAGGCCGACAGCAGCCCGATGTCGCGCAAGACGGCAAGCACGAACACCGAGGAGAACCAGCCCATGGCGAGCAGGCCGAGCCAGGACACCGGGCGTTGCCAACGCCGGGGCAGGGGAAAGCGGCGCAGGAAGGGCAGAGGCATGGTCAGCGCCGACACCAGCAGCATCAGCGCGAACACAGGCCACGCCCCGGTGGCCTGGGCCAACGCAGGAAGCAGCCGCACAGCCAGGAAGACGTGCAGCAGCGTGGTGAGGAGGACGAGAGGAGCGAGGCGCATGGCGGACAGTCGCCATTTTGCTGCGGCGCAGCAAATTCCGCACGTGGGGAAACCCGCTGTCGGGTGCCGCGGGCGTAATAAAAAGCGCTAAAGGTAAAAAGAGGATCTGCAGATCCTCGCCGCTGGGCGAGGATTCGGCCTCTCCGGGGGGCGTCAGCGCGCTGTCTGCGGTCCCTGGGCCAAGGCCTGCGGCGGCTGGGTCGCGGCCGCGATATCGAAGTTCGATGGCCACAGGAACAACGTGCGCCCAGGCGCACCCAGCGCGACGTTGAGCGTCTGTGTGAGCGTCAATGGTCCGAGCGTCGCCTGCACGTCATAGGTGCCGGGCGCCAGCCGGGCCAGCATGTAGGGGCCGTGGGCGACGGCGTCGAGCACCTGTTCGCCGTTGTACTTGTTCACGACCCGCACCTTCACCGGTTCGTCGAACTGGCCGCGCTGGCCTCGCGAGACGGCGAACTCGAGCGTGGCACCCCAGCGCGGCGACACCATTTCCATGAAGGCGCGCTCATCGCGGCCCACGCCACCGCACATGTATTCGGTGCCCTGCGGAGCCATGAGGATGTCCGGCAGCGGCGCAGCGGCGGCGGTGCCGGCTCCCAGGACACAGGCGCCCACGGTGCAGGCGGCGGAAAGAAGACGGGAGAGCCGGAAGGACATGGACTTCTTCATCAACGGTGTTCGGGGCGAGGCGGGTGCTTCGCAGGACCTTCGGAGACCGCAACAGCGGCCGACCATTGTGCTCAGCAAGAATCGGGCGCAGTCTGAGGACTGCTCCGCTTGACATTGCGGGGGGCGTCCGGGCGACTTTGGCGCTCACGCGCGCCAGGGTGGGGCACGACGAGCGGCCCTGCACCTACAGGCGCCGCACGTCCGCAGGGCTACAAGGACGGGACTTTCACGATTTGCACAGAAGCCCGCCATGACCCAGCCCGGATTTCCCCAGACCCCCGAATCCTCCGACGCGCCCGCCGACACTGCGTCTGCCGCGGGCAGCCAGTCCTGGATGGACGCGGTGAAGGCCTTTGACGCCCGCCGCCCCGACCTGCCGGGAGAGCACCTCGTGGTGCTCGGCCTGGGCGTGGCGCTGCTGCTGTCCTCGGGCCGCAGCCGCTCCATCCTGGGGCGGCTGGTGAAGGCGGCGGCCGGCGGCGCCCTGATGGCGCGCGCCGCCAGCGGCACCGGCGGCGTGGCTCGCGTGGCCCAGTTGATTGCCAAGGTCACCTGAGCGCAGACACCAGGCTGCACGGCGCGCTCCCGAGAGCGCGGGACGCGGCAACCGCCGGGTTCCTCAGGCCTTGGTCAGCCGGTACTGCACCGGGTCGGCCGTCAGGTAGCCCACGGCACAGGCATAGCGGCCGTTGTAGTTGGCCTTGATCAGCGGATCGAGCGTCGGCTGCACGATGCTGTGGAAGGCTTCCCAGTCGCCCGCGTGCTGGAAGTTGCTCATCACGTAGGTCCAGCCGTTGATCTCGTCGACGGCATGCAGGCCCGTGGATTCGGCGCCTGCCGGCGTCGAAAGGATGCGTGAGAGCTTCCTGGTGTCGACGTTGTAGGCCCACAGGAAGTTGTTGACGTGGTTGCCGCTGTCTTCGCCGATGAAGAGCGTGCGCATCTTCTCGGAAAACTTCAGGTTGTCGGCGCTGGAGATCTTGTCCGGGTTGGTCGTGTTGCCCAGCGCATCCGGCGTGGAGAGGTCTTCGCCCGTCAGCATCACGCGCGAGCTCAGGGCTGCCCATTCGCTGTTGATGGCGTTTCCGTCCGAGTCCTTGGCGCCGGCGCCCAGCTTGTGCTCCAGGATCACGCCGCAGCTGAGCTTCTTGGGGAAGGTCACGTTGGCGCTGGCCGACCAGCCGGTGCCGGCATTGACCATCGAGTTCTGCACGTTGGTCACGCCGGAGTACGCGAGCTTGTCCTTGACGTTGACGGTCGTGCCTTCCATCTTGGTGAAGGCCATGCTGCCGCCCTTGAGCGCGGCGTAGCGGTGCGTCTCCAGGAAGGCGGCGGCCTTTTCCTTGCCGGGCTTGATCCTGATCCAGTTGGCCTTGCCGCTGTAGAAGATCCGGGTGAAGCTGGTGTCGCCCGGGTCGGTGTCCCGGACGTCCATGATGTCCGTCGGCACGAGCGCATCGGCCAGCGCCTCGATGGCCGAGCTGGTAGCCGAACCCAGTTTGATCCACGTCAGCCGGGCGGTGCTGGTGTCGGTCAGCACCTCGTCGTAGCGGGCCACGTAGAGCGTGCCCGAGGACAGGTCGCGCGCCTTGTCGGCCACGAACATGAACAGGCCGCCGTTGGTCGCGTCGTCGCCCATCAGCGCGGTCCGCTCGTCGGGCATCACCTGGATCAGCTCGTGCGAGATGCGGCCCAGGTTGTAGTGCTTCCTGCAGCTGCCGGTGCCGTCGGCATTGACGCTGATCTCGGGCAGGTGACCGTAGTGGTAGGGGTTGGCCTTGGTGGCATCGCCGAAGAGGTTCTTGCTGTAGGCCTTGAACATCGTGTTGGTCGAGATGGCGAAGGCATCGGGCTCGTACTCTTCGCTCGACAGGTGCGTGCCCCAGGGCGACAGGCTGGCCCCGCAGGTGATCCACAGGCCGTGTGCGGCCGAGGTGTCGACGTTGTGGTACTTGACCAGCGCGAGCTTGCCGGTGGCCGGGTCCTGGTCCAGCGTCAGCACCGCGATCGGCGAGGGCAGGGTGCCGTAGGTCGAGTCGCCGTTGAGGTTGCGCGTGGTGTATTCGAACTGCACCACCGCGAACACTGTGTTGCCCTTGACGCCCGCCACCTTGGCGCCGGGCACCGTCAGCAGCGAGCTGCCATCCGCACAGTCGGAGAAGAACTGCCGCTGCTGGCCGGCGAGCGAGCTGTCGATGATCGGCTGGTTGTTGATGTCGTAGTAGCCGCCTGCCACGACGGTGCCGCCCTTGCCGTCCGGCACCGCGGTGCCGGTCACGAAGAAGGGCTTGTACGCCAGGGCATAGCTGGTGCTGCTGCCATCGCTGTACGACACCTTCATCACCGCACTGGTGGTCATGGTCGCCATCTCGGCCGGCTTGGCCAACGAGGGCGCGGGCATGCTGCTGAACTCGGTGGCGACGTACTGGGCGGCGGCGGGTGCGGCCACGGGTGCGGGGGCGGGCGCAGGGGCCGGCGCGGACGCCAGGCCGGCGAAGCCGACATGGCTGCCACCGCCGCCGCAGGCGGTCAGCAGCGCGGCGCCGCCCAGGGGCAGCAGGGGCGCGGCGCCGAACAGGCGCAGGGCCTGGCGACGCGAGGGGACGGATGGGGTGTTGTCGTGGGTATTCATCGTCTGGACTCGGTGGAACGGAATGGACTCCGGCCAGCGGCGTGCCCAGCAAAGACAGGCCGCCGGCCGCGAAGCCGAGACGATGGCGTGGTCCCGTGACAGGGCCGTGAAACGGTCAGCCCTTTGGCAGCTGGTCGTGCCAGGCCGGGCGTGCCGCCGCCGTTGCGGCGGGCCTTGCCCGGGCACGCTCAGGTGCCGATGAAGCCGCCGTCGTTGCGCGTGATGACGATGGTGGCCGAGCGAGGGCGGCTTGCGCCGCCATCGGGCCAGTGGCTGCTGAACTTGGACGGATCGGTGATGTTGGCGACCGCCGTGTCCTCGCCCGGATGCTGGATGTTCACGAAGATCGCGCGGCCGTCGCCCGATTCCGCAATGCCGGTGATCTCGCATTCCTTCGGTCCGACCAGGAAGCGGCGCAGCGTGGCTGTGCCCGGGGCCTTGCCCACGATCGTGCCCTGCTGGCGCGTGCTGCCGTCGGCGGCGATGTTGGTGATCGTCTTCGCGCCGCCGTCGCCCACCTTGCCCGGCAGGGCGGCCAGCATCATGCAGTTGGTGACGTCGGTGTAGGCGCCGTCGTCCGTCTGCAGCCACAGCAGGCCGGGGCGGGCCTGGCTGAACCACAGGCCGTCCGGGCTCGAGAAGTCGTTGTCCGCGCCGAGCTGCGAGAGGTTGATGTCGGCCGAGGCCGTCGAGCGCGCGCCGAAGAGGTACACGTCCCACTTGAAGGTGGTGGAGGCCGCATCGCCGTTGGTCTCGGAGAAGCGCAGCACATGGCCGTTGGGATTGCCCAGCTGTGCGGTCTGCGCCGTGCCCTTCGGGTCGTTGTAGAAGCGCGGGTTGGCGGCATCGGTGGCGGTGATGGGACGCGAGCTGGCGTTGGTGTTGGTCAGCGTCACGTAGACCTCGCCGGTCACCGGGTTCACGGCCGTCCACTCGGGGCGGTCCATCCTGGTGGCGCCGGCGGCGTCGGCGGCCAGGCGGGCGTTGATCACCACGTCGGCGGCATCGGCGAAGGCATAGGTGGTGTTGGCGGCGGTGATGTTGTTCACGCCCAGCTTCAGCTCCAGCCAGGTGCCGGTGCCGTCGGCGGCGAACTTCGCCACATACAGGCGGCCGTCGTCCATGTACTTGTCGCCGGCGGCCAGGCCGCCGCCCACGTCGGCCGGGTCCCAGGCACGGGTGGAGACGAACTTGTAGATGTACTCGTTGCGCGAGTCGTCGCCCATGTACCAGACCAGTGGCCTGCCGGCCACGACTGGGCCGAGGCAGGCGCCTTCGTGGCCGAAGCGGCCCAGGGCGGTGCGCTTGCGCGGCGTCGAGAGCGGGTTGAAAGGGTCGATCTCCACCACCCAGCCATAGGTGTTGGGGCCGTTGCGGAAATCGTCGGCGGCACTGGCACCGGTGACCTGGGCATTCCAGCGGCCATACAGGTTGTCGCTGGTGTCGGGCGTGACGGTGGCCCACAGCTCGCGGCCGTTGCCGGCCACGCCATAGCGGTTGAGCGACACGAGCTCCTTGGCCGTGCGGGCGGCGTTGTCGGTGGCGGTGACGCGGCGGAAGTAGCCTGCCCAGTTCTCCTCGCAGGTGAGGTAGGTGCCCCAGGGAGTGGTGCCGTTGGCGCAGTTGTTGACCGTGCCGCGGGTCTTGCTGCCGTCGGTCGAGTACCTGGTCTTGACCGCGTCGGACTTGGCGGCCGGGCCCGACAGGCGCATCTCGGTCAGCGTGTGCACGCGCCGGTTGAAGCTGGAGCCGCGCTTGTAGCCCCAGGTGCTGCCGGTCTTGCCGACTTCGATCACGCTCACGCCGTGCAGATAGAACTCGCGCTGCACTTCGCCGGGCACGGTGCGGACCTGGGCGGTGCCGCTGCCGGTGGTGGTCTGGCCGGCGGGGTGCAGGAAGGCAGGCGTGATGGCCTCGTGGTTCATGACCAGCAGGCCGCGGTCGGCGGCGGTGGGCGCCCAGGCGCCAGTGGCGCCCATGCCGAAGAAGGTCATGCCGTCGTGGTGGTCGCCGGCGCGGCGGTCGTAGGTGCTCGGATCGTCGTTGCCGTCGTTGGCGTAGGCGGCCACGTCGGTGCTGATCGGGTCGCCCAGGCGGTACATCACCGTCGCGGTGTAGCCGGCGGGCAGCACCACGCGGTCTTCCAGGCTCTTGGCCACCGGGTTGAAGCTGAGGGACAGCGGGGCGGGGGCCGGCGCGGCACCAGGGGCAGGCGCAGGCGCCGGGGCGGGAGCCGGACTGGCGCCGACGGTGGGCACGAAGACGCCATTGCTGCCACCGCCGCCGCAGGCGGTGATCAGCGCCGCGCCGCCGCTGGCGACGCCGAAGCCCAGCAGGCGGCGGCGGTTCATGCGGGCGGCCACCACCTCGTCGAAGCTGGGGTTGGCGCTGGAGTTGTGGCCGACCTCGTCGGGGTCGATCGAGGGCATGCCCAGAGGCTGCGAGGTGCTCATGACGGATTCCGTGGGGTGTTGGAGAACAGCCGGCACGGTATCGGCGAGATATGACAGTTCAGCGAAAGTCAGGTTCTCGCAAGCACGTTTGGACTAGCGAATGAGCCGCGCTGCTGCGGCCAGCGCCGGGCGCGCCCAGGCTCCGCCCTTCCGATCAATACCCGGCGCCCGCCGGATCCACTCCACGTGGCCACAGGGCCCACAGGCGCAGGGGTTGCTTCATGCGCGCCGCGAAGCGGCCGGCCTCGGCGCCGGTGCCGGCGAAGAAATCGGCCCGCACGGCGCCCAGGATGGCACTGCCCGTGTCCTGCGCCACCACCAGCCGCGACATCTGCGCCACCGGCCCGCTGGTGGCCAGCCACACCGGCGTGCCGTAGGGAATGGACTCGCGATCCACCGCGATGGAGCGCCCCGCGGTGAGTGGCACGCCCTGCGCACCGCGTGGGCCGAAGGCGGCGTCCAGCTCGGTCAGTGGCTCCTCGCGGAAGAACACATAGCGCGGATTGCTCCACAGCATCTGCGCCACCCGCTGCGGGTTCTGGCGCGCCCAGTCCTTGACGTCCTCCGGCCAGCGGCCGATGGGCGACACGCCCTGGCTGGCCAGCCATTGCTGCACGCTGCGGTAGGGCTGTTCGTTGGTGCCGGCGAAGGCCAGCCGCACCGTGCGGCGGCTGCCGTCGGGCTCGGTGATCTGAAGCCTGCCCGAGCCCTGGATGTGCAGCATCAGCGCGTCCACCGGGTCGGCCAGCCAGGCGATCTCACGCCCGCGCAGCGCGGCCTGGGCCTCGGGCAGGGTGTCGATCTGCTGGCGCGTGTACCAGGGCCTGCGCGGCGCCCAGCCCGCCGGCGTCTGGTAGAGCGGCACGGCATAGGTGGAGGAGGGCGTGCGGCTGGCCTCGAAGACGGGCTCGTAGTAGCTGGTGAGCAGGCCCTGGGACTGGCCGTCGGCCGCCTCCACGCGATAGGGCTGCAGTCGCTGCATCAGGAAGGCGCGCTGCTCCTCGGGCGTGCCGATGGACAGCCGCCGCAGTTCCTGGCATAGCGGCGAGATCACGGCGTTGGGGCGCTGGCAGTTGGCCATCAGCACGATCCACGCTTCATGCATCGCATCGTCCTGCACGCCGGGCAGTTCGGACCAGTCCACCGGCACCCAGCGGCTCTTGGGGTGGGTCAGGGGCCCGGTCAGCGGCGCCAGCGGCGGCTGCGGGGGCGGCGCCGTGGGCGCGACGGTACGTGCCGGCGGCACCGGTGCCGAGGCGCAGCCCGCCAGCACCGCTACGATGGCCGCCGCTGCCAGGGCCGCCAGAGCGCGCCAGCGTCCCGTCCCGCGGGGGGATGACCTGGGGTCGGAGTGGCCATCCATCGGAAGCAGCCGCGAAACTTGTGGAGCATTGGGACGCATGTACTTGATTTTGCTGGAGGCGTTCGCCGCATTGGCGGTGCTGGTGCTGATTGTGTGGTGGACCATGTTCCACGGTCGGCGCGGGGGTGAACTGCCGCCGGACGAGGACCGTGACCGCAAGCCCTGACCCTGTCGGACGGTCGGCCAGTGGCCTGTGGGAAGCGCATGCGACCTCATGGGGGCCAAGCTGGCAAACGATTCATTTTTGATAGCAAGAACTGCTCATGGTTGAAGGCTTTTCCGGTCTTTTCTGTGGGTCTGGTTGTCGCGCCGCGCCGGGTCGTCAGCTCCCGCTTCGGCTCCCATAATGGCGCCAACCCGCCGGTGGACGGACGTTCCGGACCTTGCCGCGATGGGTGTCATTCAAGGAGAAAAAACCATGCAACGACTTTCCGGCAAGCTCGTCCTCAGTGCCGCCACCCTCGCCGTGGCCCTGACCGGCTGCGCCAACATGAGCGACACGCAGCGCACCACGGGCATGGGCGCGGGCATCGGCGCCCTCGGCGGTGCGGCCATCGGCGCGGCCACCGGCAACAGCCGCACGGCCGCGACGGGCGCCGCCCTTGGCGCCGGCGTGGGCGCGCTGGGCGGCTACCTGTGGTCGCAACGCATGGAGGCGCAGAAGCGCCAGATGGAGCAGGCCACCCAGGGCACCGGCATCGCCGTGTCCCAGACCGCCAACAACGAGTTGAAGCTCGCGATCCCGAGCGACGCCGGCTTCGACACAGGCCGCGCCAACATCCGTCCGACCCTGGCGGGCGTGCTGGACCAGTTCGCCACCGGCCTGCGCAACAACCCGAACGCCGAAGTGCGCATCATCGGCCACACCGACAACACCGGCACCGACGCCATCAACGACCCGCTGTCGGTGCAGCGTGCTGCTTCCACCCGCGACTACCTGACCTCGCGGGGCGTCCCGGCCCAGGCGATCCAGATCGACGGCCGCGGTTCGCGCGAGCCCATCGCCGCCAACACCACCGACGCAGGCCGGGCCCAGAACCGTCGCGTCGAGATCTACGTCGGCGAACGCGCACCGGGTCGCGGCTGATCGTCCCGTCGGCCCCCATGCGTGGGCCGATGGCACCTGCCCAAGCCATGGCCGGCCCTCGGGGGTCGCCCATGGCTTTGTTGCGTCTGGGCCGGGCGGCCGGTCAGGCTTCTGCGCCGCGCAGCAGGTTGGCCAGTTCCACGGCCGACTTCACCTCCATCTTGTCGAACACGCGCGCGCGGTGGACTTCCACCGTGCGCACGCTGATCGACAGCTCGTCGGCGATGAGCTTGTTGGGCAGACCGCGGACCACGCGGCGCAGCACCTCGCGCTCGCGCTCCGTCAGCTCCGACAGGTGCTGCTGGATGCGCTGGCGCTCCTGGCGTGCGTCGATGGCGGTCTGCGACAGGCGCAGCGCCTCTTCCACCCGATCCACCAGCGCGTTGTCCGAGAAAGGCTTTTCGCAGAAGTCGAAGGCGCCGCGTTTGACGGCATCGACGGCAGTGGGCACATCGGCATGGCCGGTGAGGAAGATCACGGGCATCTCGCCCAGCTGCCCGGCGCTGGCCAGGCGGTCGAACAGCGCCAGGCCGCTGGTGCCGGGCATGCGCACATCCAGCAGCAGGCAGCGAGGTTGGTTGAGGAAGGCGGTGCTTTCCTCCAGTCGGGCGGTGAGGGCGTCGGCGCTCGCGAAATGCTCGCTGGCCAGGCGGCGTGAGCGCAGCAGCCAGGCCAGGGCCTCGCGCACGCTGGCGTCGTCGTCCACGATGAAGATGAGGGCGTCGATCAGGGGTTGCATGGTCGTCAGGACGGAAGAGTGACGGTGTCGCCGCGGCCCGTGGGCAGCGTGAACCGGAAGACGGTGCCCCGCGGGCGGTTGGGTGCGTGCTCGAGCGCGCCGCCGTGCTGCTCGACCACGGTGCGGCACAGGCTCAGGCCCAGGCCCATGCCGTCGCGGCGGGTGGTGAAGAAGGGGGTGAACAGCCGCTCCTGCACGTCGGCGTCGATGCCACTGCCCTCGTCGGCGACGCTGAAGACGACCCAGCGGCGGGTTTCGCCCGAACTCCCATCGGCCAGGGTGGCGCTGAGCGTGAGCACGCGCCGCCGCAGTTCCGGCCGGTCCATCGCCTGCATGCCGTTGCGCGCCAGATTCAGCAGCACCTGCTCGACCAGCGAGCGGTCGCACAGCACCGGCGGCAACTGGGCCGGCACGTGCAGCTCGATGCGCACATCCAGCTTGCGGGCCTGCAGCTGCACCAGCGGCATCACGGCCTCGAACAGCTGCAAGGGCGTGACCATCTCGCGCGCGCGCTCCCGACGACGCACGAAGTCGTGCACGCTGCGTATCACGCGGCCCGCGCGCTCGGCCTGCTCGGCGATGCGTCGCATGGCCAGGGCGAGCTGGTGGCGGTCTTCCGCCTCCTGGCCGGGCAGCGGCGGGCTTTCGAGCAGGTTGATGGAGCCGGTTGCGTAGCTGGCGATGGCGGCCAGCGGCTGGTTGAGTTCGTGGCTCAGCAGCGAGGCCATTTCGCCCACCGTGGCCAGGCGCGCGGTGGCCTGCAGCCGCTCCTGGCTGGCGCGGGACATCTCCTCGATGCGGCGTTGCTCGCTCAGGTCGACGACGGCGCTCATCCAGCCGGTCTGCACGCGCCGGTCGTCGATCAGCGGTGTCTCGAAGATCAGCACTGGGAAGCGGCTGCCGTCCTTGCGGCGGAAGACCGACTCGTAGCCCTCGCGCGCCGTGCCGCCGCTGGCCTGGCGCATGTGCTGGCGGTTGCGGTACTCGGCCAACAGTTCCGGCGGCCAGTACGGCATCTCGTCGGCGCGGCCCAGCAGTTCCTCGGCGCTGAAGCCCACCATGTCGCAAAAGGCCGCGTTGACGTAGGTGACGCGGCCGTCCAGGTCGCGCGCACGCAGCCCGGTGAGCACCGAGTCCTCCATCGCCTTGCGGAAGGCCAGCGTGTTGGACAGGTCGTGCTCCACACGCAGGCGCCTGCGCGTGTCGCGCGCCAGCAGCACCAGCACCGACACCAGCGCGATGGACATGGCGGTGACCAGTCCGGTGAGCAGGTTGGGGAAGAGATCCGGCGCGCTGCGCCAGCCGTCCACGCGCAGCATCAGCGTGAGGCCGGGCAGCTCGAGCGCCTGCTGGGCCGTGAACACGCGGTTGCCAGCACGCCGGGCGGTGCCGATGCTGGCCAGGCGGGTGCCGTCCAGTTCCAGCAGGGAAACCTCCTGGCCGCGGGTCATGCTCGCCTCCAGCAGTTCGGAGAGCACGCCGCGCAGCGAATAGAGCGCGATCAGATAGCCGCCGTGACGCGAAGGCAGGCAGACCTCCAGCACCTCGATGCCGCCGCCGCCGGGCAGCGGCAGGTAGTGCGAGGGCGCATAGGCTCCGCCGCGCTGGCGCTCGGCCGCAGTGCAGGCCTGCACCAGCTCCGGCAGGCTGGACGGGCGCTGCTGCAGGTCCAGGGGATGTGGGCGGTAGGGTGTGTCTTCCGCCGTCTGCAGGGCCAGCGACGCATCGCGCCGCTCGATCCGCAGCCATTCGCGGTGGCTGCGCAGCAGCTGCGCCGCTTCGCTCCCGAAGCGCTGAGGATCGGCGTCGGTGGCCTGCAGGCTCTGCAGGTTCCGGGCAAGGGCCGAGCGCAACTCGGACGTGGCGTCGGCCGTGTCGCGTTCCAGCCGCTGCTGCACCTGTTCGATCTCGTGGCGGCCGGCCAGCCAGACCACGGTGATGAGCAAGCCTGTGACCAGCAGCGCCAGCAGCGCCCACAGGAACCAGCGCCGCCACATCGAGCGCAGGCGCCGCCAGCCGGCGCGCGGCAGCGTGGCCGCTTCGTCGGGCAGGTCGGTCGCGGGCAGGGTGGCGCTCATCGGAAAAGGGCTGCGCTCACAACACGCGGTGGCCGAGCGCCGGCAGCTGCTCGCGGCAGGCGCGCAGGCGGGCGATGTCCAGCTCGGCGATCACCACGCCTTCGCCCTCGTCGCGTCGCTCGGCCAGCAGCTGGCCCCAGGGTTCGGCCACCAGCGTCTGTCCCCAGGTGCGCCGGCCGTTCTCATGCCGCCCGCCCTGGGCCGGCGCGGCCACGAAGGCCAGGTTCTCGACGGCGCGGGCGCGCAGCAGCAGCTCCCAGTGGGCCTGGCCCGTGGTGTGGGTGAAGGCGGCAGGCACCAGAAGCAGCTCCGCGCCCTGCGCCGAGAGCTGGCGGTAGAGCTCGGGAAAGCGCAGGTCGTAGCAGACCGAGAGACCCACCTTCCAGCGGTGGCCGTCGCGCGAAGGCAGCTCGAACAGCCTGGGCGTGCCGCCAGGCGCGATCACGCGCGACTCGTCATAGCGCTCGCGGCCGTTGTCGAAGCAGAAGAGATGGATCTTGTCGTAGCGCGCCACGCATTCGCCCGTCGGCGCATAGGCCAGCGAGGTGTTGAACACATGCGCCTCGTCGTGCGCCTGCACGGGCAGTGTGCCGCCCACGATCCACAGGCCGAACTCGCGCGCGCAGCCGGCCAGGAATTCCTGCACCGGACCATGGCCGGGCGCCTCGCGCAGTGGCAGTTTGTCGGTGTCGCGCTGGCCCATGAGGCAGAAGTACTCGGGCAGGGTGGCCAGCTCGGCCCCCGCCTCTGCGGCCTGGGCCAGCAGCAGGCGGGCGCGCGCAAGGTTGTCCTCGCGCACGGTGCCCGAGACCATCTGGATGGCGGCGATCTTCATGGTTTGGCCTCGTTGTCGTTGACGGCGCCGACGCCACGCGGCCCGGCCGCGCGCGGCACCTTGACCACGCGCGGATCGGTCCAGGTGCCGTCGATGAGGAATTCCTGCGTCGTGGCGGCCACCAGCGGGCGGCTCAGCACCATCTGCGCCAGGAACGTGCCCAGCCCGACGGCCGGGTTGATGGCCGTGGCCACCAGCGCGGCCGTCCCGGCATTGATCTCGGGGATCACCACCACGCGCAGCTGCTGCGTCTCGTGGGCGATGTCGGCCGAACCGTCCATGAAGACGGCGGCGTTCACGCCCTTCATCTGCAGGTTGTTGGTGCTGGCGATCCCCCGGGCGATGCGTGCATCGCCACGGATCTGGTCGAAGGCGAAGCCGGCGCTGAACAGGTCGCGGAAGTCCAGCGTCAACCGGCGCGGCAGGGCCTGCAGGTTGATCACGCCCAGCAGCTTGGCGATGCCGGGTTCGGCCTTGAGGAACTGGCCGCTGGTGACATCCAGGTGCAGGTTGCCGTCCAGCGAGGCCACGTCCAGATCGAAGGGCGAGCCCTGCCAGTCGACGTTGCCGCCCAGCCGGCCCTTGCCCGAGGCAAGCACGCCGGGCATGCCGAAGCGGCCCAGCAGGGCGCCGGCGTCGTCCATGTCGAGGGTGAAGTCCAGCGTCATGCGGCGCTTGGCGCCGGCCGAGCTGGGCGGGGCCCAGCGGCCCTTGGCGTCCAGCCGGGCCTCGGGCAGCGTGAAGGCCAGCTTGTCGAGCCGCCATTCGCGGCGCCCGCCGTCGGCCGCCTGCGTGGCGGCCACGACCTCGGCGCGGCCCAGGTGGCGGCCCAGCAGCTCCAGGTCGTCCACCACCACGTCCAGCGCCGGCAGGTCCTCGGGCGGCGCAGTGTCGAGCAGCGATTCGACCTGCTCGCGCGATTCGCCCGGCGCGATGCGCAGATAGGCCAGACGCGCCTTCACCTGCGCCGGCGCCTGGTCGCGGAACTCGATGTTGCCGCTCAGCTCGCGCGCCTGCACCTTGGCCTTGTAGAGGTTGCCTTCGATGGTGCCGTCCACGGCGAGCTCGTGCAGCGTGCGGCCGGCCACCTGCAGACGGCCGGCCTGCAGCGCGACGCGGTTCGGCAGCCAGGGCGAGGCGGCCACCGCCCGGGCGGTGCCCGGTGGCGCGGGCGTGGCCGGGGCAGCCGGTGCCTTCTGCGTGGCCAGGGCGCGCCAGGCGTCCACGTCGATGTCGTCCAGGTGGATCTGCGCCAGCACGCCGGTGGCAGGCAGGGTCTTCGAGCCGGCGACAGCGGTGCCGATGCGCAGCGCGCCACGAACGACCGTCGGCTGGGGCGTGTCCAGGTCGCGCACGTACTGGGCCGACGCCACGTCGCCCAGGCGCACGTCGATGGTCTCGGTGCGGCCGCGGCGTGCTTCCTCCGCCTGGCGCAGTGACAGGCGAAGAGGACGCGTCGATTCGGGAGACTTGCCCAGGGGCGCTGGAAGATCCATGCCCAGACCCTCCAGACTGCTCTCGAACTGGAAGTCGGGCACGCCGCCCTGCAGTTGCAGGCTGGCCGTGTAGCTGCTGCCACCCTGCAGCCGGCCAGCCAGGCCGTTGAGTTCAGGCTGGCTTTCCACCGTGCGAAGGCCTTCGGCCGTGAAGCGGCCCTGGGCCTTGAGGGACAGCGGCTTGTTGCCAAAGCCGCCCTGGCCCTCGATGCGGATCGGGCCACCCGCCAGCTGGGCCTGAATGCCTGCCAGCGAGAAGCCGCTGTCGGTGAACTGCAGCGTGCCCTTGACCTGCGTGAAGGGCGGCGAATGCGGCACCAGCCGCACGTCGTTGCCGGGCAGCACCACGCTGGCCTTGACCTGCGTCTGGTCCATGTGCGCGAGCGGCATGTCCATGTCGAAACGGTAGTCGGCATTGCCGCCCGCCTCGATGCCCGCGATGAAGCTGCGGGCGTCGCCGGTGAGCGGCGCGCCCTGGCGAAGCAGGTCGGCCACCGGCCCGCGCGCCTGCAGCTGCAGCAGCAGGTGTGGCGCCTGCGCGAGGTCGGGGATCCGCGCCTCGCCCTTGACCAGCTCGATGGCCGGCGCACCTGCCATGCGTCCACGGGCGTTCAGCACCTGCATCGTCTGCCGGTCGAACACCAGTTGGCCCGACAGCCCGGTCACGCCCGGCCAGGCCGCCTGGCCCGCGGGCACATGCGGCACGTAATTGAACTGCACGTCCTGCACCTGGGCCGTGATGTGGAAGGCGTCCTGCGGCGCCATCGACGGCACATGGTGCAGGTCGCCGCGGATGCGGAACTGCACGTCGCTGGCGCGGCCCTTGACCACGGCGTCGCGCACGTAATGCCGCGTCTCGGCCGGTATGCCCAGCGGCAGGTAGCGGTGCACCCGGGTGCCGTCGGCGCGGGTGAGTTGGGCGGTGAGGTCGAGCACGCCCGGAAAGCGGCCCGGCCCGGTGGGCGCCGGATCGCCCGTGCGCCAGCGGATCTGGGCGCTGCCCTCCGCATCGGCATTGACCAGGCGCAGGTCGGGCAGCTGCACCTCGATGTCCTCGCCCTTGTGGCTCCAGCGCACGGTGGTGTCGAGCCGGTCCACCGGCACCGACGGCTCCTCGAACACGCCGGGCACGTCGACCGCGCCATTGCGGATCTGCAGCTGCGCCGTGCCGCCGTCCTGGTTCAGGTCCACCTCGGCGTCCAGGCCGCGCAGCCCCGGCGAGCCGGGATGGTGGCCGTCGGGGGTGGCATTGCGTGCGTCCGCGGCCACCGCCAGACCCTTCACGCGCAGCCGGGCCTGGTAGCGCGTGGGCGAATCGGCCGGGCCCTGCCAGCTGCCCTCGATGTGTTCGAGCAGGCCGCGTGGCGCCCGTACCGCCAGCAGGCGCCGCACCTGGCTGCCGATGGGCAGGCGGTCGGCGATGAGCGCCATCGCACCCAAGTCGAGCTGGTCCGCGCGCAGGGCGCCGCTTTCGGGGGTGCGGCCGTTGGCGGGCTGCGTGCGCAGCCAGAAATTGCCGCCGGGCCAGCGCTGTCCGTCTCCGGTGGCGAATTGCAGGTTCTGGGTGGAGAACTCGAACAGCGCGTCCGTGGCGCGCACCGACAGGCGGCCGGTCAGGTCGCGCAGCTGCAGCGGCTCGAGCTGCGCGCCGAGCACGGCGTCGATGCGCTTGAGCGCCAGATCGGCCGCACCGCCGACGGCGCGTCCCGACTCCACGTCGATCCAGGCCCGCACCGCTCCCTCCCCCTCGCGGATGCGGGCGTCGAGCTTGACGTACTGGCCCAGCCGTGTGACGTCGATGAAGGGAAGGTCGGCGTAGAGCTGGCCGGTCCAGTCGCGCCAGTCGCCGCTGCGCAGGCTCAGCAGCGGCTGCCGAAAGCGGCCGCTGATGGAAAAGCGCTGGCCCCAACCGTCGGGCGGCGTCGCGTCCAGGCGCATCGCATGGCTGCGCACGCCGTTGCGCACCACGAAGCGCACGTCGGACAGCGTGAGCATCGGCGCCGTGCGCGTCTCGTCGGTCCAGCGCACGGTGCCGTGCTCGACCACCACCTCGCGTTGGGAGAAGAGCCAGTCGGCGCCCGGGCTGTCGTCCTTGCGGTCGTCGGGGTTGAGCACCACGCCGGCGATGCGCAGCCGGCCATCGGCGCCGCGCCGCACGGCGAGTTCGGGCCGCTCGATGTAGAGCTGCTCGAAACCGCGGTGCCACAGCGAGCGCGGCGACACGCTGGCCACCACGCGCGCCAGCCGCAACGCCTCGCCGCGGCCAGGGTCTTCCAGCACGACGTCGTGCAGCTCGAAGGTCGGAAACAGGCTCCTGGAGTACGCCTGGAGCGAGCCGATGCGAACGGGTACCCCTGCGAGACGGCTGGCTTGCACCTCCAGTGCGCCGCGCCACTCGCCGATCCGCGGCACAATCCACGCGTGTAGGACGACGACGCACAGGCCGACGAGCAACCAGCCGGCCACCACCAGGGCCAGCAGCCAGCGTGCTGCGGCAGCTGCGATCCTGAGCAGACGTGGAGGAGATGGCGTCGTGACATTCATGAAGGATCGCGCTGTGTCGGAAATTATGACCGTCCGCCCCTGGCCCGGTTCCGAGCCGGCCGGCGGAGAAGGCCCATCAAACCGTCCGATTTCGGAGCATGCGTCGCATGCCGATGCGTCGGCCGCCATGCCGGCCTCGCGAGGGCTTTCGTCGGGCTCGCGTTTTGTCCAGCGGCTGCGTCGGCGCTATGCGGACGAACTCCCACTCCTGCCGCCGGGCGCGCCGCGCCGACCTTACATGGAGGCCGCGCTCGCTGCATTGCGCGCGGCCGGCCGACCTACGGGCGATGCGCTGCGCATCGTTCGCCAGCTGGTCATGGAGCGACTGATCGCCCGCGACTGCGACGAGGGCGCCCCGCTCGAGGAAGTGCTGCAGGCGGTCACCGAACTGGCCGAGTTCGCCCTCGACACCGCCGCCCGTGAGGCCTGCGCCGAACTCGACGCCGTGCACGGTGCGCCGCGCACCGCCGGCGGCCAGCGGGCGCAGCTGTGGATCGTCGGCATGGGCAAGCTGGGGGCGCGCGAGCTCAACGTCTCCAGCGACATCGACCTCATCTACCTGTACGACCAGGACGGCGACACCGCCGGCGACGCCCAGGGCCGCGGCAGCATCGCCAACCAGGATTACTTCGGCCGCGCGGTCAAGCGCATCTACCAGCTGGTGGGCGACACCACCGAGCACGGCTTCGTCTTCCGCGTCGACCTGGCGCTGCGGCCCAACGGCAACTCGGGGCCCAGCGTGGTCTCGCTCGATGCGCTGGAAGAGTACTTCCAGGTCCAGGGCCGCGAATGGGAGCGCTTCGCCTGGCTCAAGAGCCGCGTGGTCGCGCCTACGGCCGCCATCGAATCGGGCAGCGCCCAGGCCCTGCGCGGCGTGGTGCTGCCCTTCGTCTTCCGCCGCTACCTGGACTACAGCGTGTTCGACGCGCTGCGTTCGCTGCACCGCCAGATCCGGGAGCAGGCCATGCGTCGCAGCGCCGGCCGGCCCGAGCGGGCCAACGACGTCAAGCTCTCGCGCGGTGGCATCCGCGAGATCGAATTCATCGTCCAGCTGCTGCAGGTGGTGCGCGGCGGGCAGTTTCCCGAGCTGCGCACCCGGCCCACGCTGGACGCCCTGCAGCGCCTGGCGCGCGCCGGCCTCATGCCCCAGGCCACCGCCGACGAGCTGGACCGCGCCTACCGATTCCTGCGCCAGGTGGAGCACCGCATCCAGTACCTGGACGACCAGCAGACCCACATGCTGCCCGTGGCAGACGACGACCTGCGCTGGATATCCGCCACGCTGGGCTTTCCGGACTGCTGCGCCTTCCTCGAAAAGCTGGACACCTACCGCGAGTTCGTCGCGCAGGAATTCGACACCCTGCTCGGCGGCGAAAAGCGCTGCAGCGGCGGCAGCTGCCAGCGCGGCGGCGCCGGCCAGCGCGCGGCGCCACAGGACCTGGGCGAGCTGCTGGCCAGCCTGCCCGCGCCCTTCGCCGAGCGCGTGCGCCAGTGGGCCGACAACCCGCGCATCACCGCCCTGCGCGACGAGGCCCGCGCGCGGCTGCGTCAGCTGGTGATCCGCACCGGCCGCTGGCTGGAGGAGTCCGAGGCCTCGACCGCAGGCGACCGCTGCGCCCATCCGGTCGATGCCGCCCTGCGCTGGGCCGACTGGATCGAGCCCCTGCTGCGCCGCGAGAGCTATCTGGCGCTGCTGGTGGAACGCCCCGGCGTGCACGAGCGGCTGCTGCGCCTGCTGGGTGCCGCCAAGTGGCCGGCGCGCTACCTGCTGCAGCACCCCGGCGTCATCGACGAGCTCGCCAGCCCCGACATGCTGGCCGCGCGCTTCTCGGCCATCGAGTTCGACGCCGAACTGGAGGCCCGCCACCGTTCGCTCTCGCGCACCGGCGAGGCCGACGAGGAGGCGCTGATGAACCTGCTGCGTCGCGCCCACCATGCCGAGGTCTTCCGCATCCTGGCGCGCGACCTCGAAGGCCGGCTGACGGTGGAGCAGGTGGCCGACGACCTGAGTGCGCTGGCCGACACCGTGCTGGCCATCACCGCGCGCTGGTGCTGGCCGCATGTGCGCAACCGGCACGCCGAGCTGCCACGCTTCGCCGTGATCGGCTACGGCAAGCTGGGCGGCAAGGAGCTGGGCTATGGCAGCGACCTGGACATCGTCTTCGTCTATGAAGACGAGGACGAGCGGGCACCCGAGGTCTACGCCGCTTACGTGCGCAAGCTCATCAACTGGCTGACCATCAAGACGCGCGAGGGCGACCTGTTCGAGATCGACACCGCGCTTCGGCCCAACGGCAACTCCGGCCTGCTGACCATCACCTTCGACGCCTACGAGAAATACCAGCTGGGTCGCGGCAGCAACACCGCCTGGACCTGGGAACACCAGGCCATGACGCGCGCCCGTTTCGTGCTGGGCAGCGTCGAGCTGGGCGCGCGCTTCAATGGGGTGCGGCATGCGGTCATTGCCGCGCCGCGCGACCGCGCCGCCTTGCGGCAGCAGATCGTGGCGATGCGCGAGAAGGTTCGCGCCGCCCATCCTGTTCGTGCCGGCCGTTTCGACGTCAAGCACAGCGCGGGCGGCATGGTGGATGCGGAATTCGCTGTGCAGTACCTGGTGCTGGCGCATTCGGGCGAGGTGCCGGCGCTGCTGGACAACGTGGGAAACATCGCGCTGCTTCAGCGTGCGGAGGCCGCCGGCCTGTTGCCGGCGGGCGTGGGGCATGCCGCCGGCGATGCCTATCGCGAGCTGCGCCGCCTGCAGCACCGCGCGCGCCTGGACGAAGCGCCCACGCAGGTGCCGCCCGAGCTGGCAGCCCGCGAGCGCGCCGCCATGCTGTCGCTGTGGGAGGCGGTCTTTGGCTGAGGCGGACATGCGCGGCCACGCACCCGTCGGCATGCCGTTGCGGTGGGCGACCTGGACGGCGGCCTGTGCCGCCGCCGTGCTCGCCGGCTGCGCCAGTGCGCCGCGTGACGGGCCGCCGCGCAATCCGCCCGCGGGCCTGGCCCAGACGCCCGACGCCGAGCCGCGCGTCGAGCCCGTCCGCGCCGAGGGCGGCACCAGCCGGCCCTACACCGTCGCCGGGCGCAGTTACACGCCCATCACCGACGACCGGCCGCTGGTCGAGCGCGGTCTGGCCTCCTGGTACGGCCAGGGCTTCCATGCGCGCGCCACCGCCAATGGCGAGCCCTACGACATGTACGCCATGACGGCCGCCCACCGCACCATGCCGCTGCCCAGCTACGCGCGGGTGCGCAATCCGGCCAACGGTCGGGAAGTGATCGTGCGCGTCAACGACCGCGGGCCGTTTCGCGACGACCGCGTCATCGACCTGAGCTACACCGCGGCGCTGCGGCTGGACCTGCTGCGCGGCGTCGCGCCCGTGGAAGTCGAGCGATTGACCAACGAGGCGATCCGCACCGGCGCGTGGCGGCGCCCATCGGACACCCAGCTGGCGTCCGCGTCGCCCACTGCGGCGCTGCGGGCCGAGGCAGTGCCCGTGCCAACCGCGTGGGTGCAGCCGGTGGCGGCCGTCCCGTCGAACGCGTCGGCGACATCCGCATCCGCGCCGGTCTGGCGATTGGCGCAGGCTTCCATGTCCGTCGCCAGCGATGCGGCGCCTGCGTCAGCCGAGTCCCCTCCCGCCGCTGCACTGCCCGCCGAGCCGCCGCCGCGTTTCCGCAACATGGAGGTCGCGCCCCTGGCGCCGATGACGGCCGCGCCCGTGCCGGCGCCCGCGGCGGCCGCACCCGCCACGCCTGCCGGACCGGTCGCAACGCCGTCTGGTTCGGCGGCCTCCCCTGGTTTGTCGCAACCGTCCGCAGCAGGCGCAGCGACGTCTGCCTCGTCGGCCATTGCCGCTGGCGTATGGATGCAGCTCGGCGCTTTCCGCGAGCGCGAAGGGGCGCAGATGCTGCTGGCGCGCGTGGCGGCATCCCAGCCGGAGCTGGCCGGCCGTCTGCGCATCGTCGAAGAAGCGGGCGCGCACAAGGTGCAGGTCGGCCCCTATGCCACACGTGACGCGGCCCAGGCGGCTGTATTGCCCGTGCGCGGTGCATTGGGCCTGTCGCCCTTCGCGGTGGAACGGCGCTGAAGGGCCGCTCCGGCCCCTCTCGCCCAGGATGAGCCCGGCGCGGAGGCCGGGCGCGGTTCAGGCGCCCTGCGGTGCGGGACCGTCGGGCGCGAGGCGGCTCGTCAGCTCCTTGCGGTAGCGATTCAGGTCCTGCACGGTCTTGAAGCTGCGATTGAAGAGCAGCCCCAGGTTGTGCAGGATGCGCTCGCCCACCTTGCCTTCCCACACCGCGTCGAAGCGGATCTGCTGGTCGAGCCAGTGCTCCAGCCAGTCCGGATCGGGCATGCGGCTTTGCACCGTGTCGCGCGGGAACAGCGCCTTGTTCACGTGCAGGTTGGTGGGGTGCAACGCCTGGGCGGTACGGCGGGCGCTGGCCATGAGCACACCGACCTTGGCGAAGGCTGCGCGGGCTTCGTCGCCGCACTTCTCGAGCGCCCGCCGCATGTAGCGCAGGTAGGCGCCGCCGTGGCGCGCCTCGTCCTGCGAGAGCGTGGTGTAAATGTGCTTGATGACCGGCTCGCTGTGCCATTCGGCCGCGCGGCGGTACCAGTGGTTGAGGCGGATCTCGCCGCAGAAATGCAGCATCAGCGTTTCAAGCGGCGGCGCGGGGTCGAAGTCGAAGCGCACCTGATGCAGTTCTTCCTCGCTGGGCACGCAGTCGGGGCGGAAGCGCCGCAGGTATTCCATGAGCACCAGCGAATGCTTCTGCTCTTCGAAGAACCAGATGGACATGAAGGCGCTGAAATCGCTGTCGTGTCGGTTGTCGCGCAGGAACATCTCGGTGGCCGGCAATGCGGCCCATTCCGTGATGGCATTCATCTTGATGGTCTGCGCCTGCTCGTCCGAGAGGCGTGCGCCGTCGAAGTCCTGCCACGGGATGTCGGTCGCCATATCCCAGCGCACCGACTCGAGTTGCTTGAAGAGGTCTGGATACAACATGTCGAGTGGAGATCGGAGGGGGAATTGTCCCGTCGGTCCAGCCCTGCGTGGGCTATCTCCGCGTCATAGCGGGGTTACTTGTCTGCAGAAGCAGGCCCGTTTACGCAAATTTACAGGCTCCCACGGGAACCATGGAAATCGGCCTACGCTCGTAGCAAGGGCTGGTGCAGAGCATCACCAGCAGGTTTTTCGATGTTGCGAGGTCTTCCGGAATCAGATCCGGTCGAAGCATCCCGAGGCGACTCTTCTCCTCCTCCCTCCCTCCCTCCTTCGTGTCGGGATATCTCGCAACATCTTTTTAACAATGCGGCGCCGGATGCGGGTCGCTGACAGACAAGAGGCGCGACGATGGTCGCGCCTTTTTGTTTTGGGACGCAGTCCATGCCCGGCGGATGGTGAGCAGAACGAACGCTGCTTCCTGACAACTCAGCGGGGCGTGGTGTCCTTGAAGCTTGGGCGTTGCTGCAATTTGTCGCACAGCCGCGCCAGCTTCGGGTGCGCCGTTCGCCAGTCCAGATCCGGGAAGCGGAATTCGATCCAGCCCAATGCGCAGCCCACGGCGACGTCCGACAGGCTCAGATGGATACCGCTGCAGAAGGGCTTGTCGCCCAATCCCTTCGCCATGGCAGCGATGCCCGCCTCGACCTTGCCGCGCTGGCGATCCATCCAGGCCTGGCTGCGTTGGTCGTCGGCGCGCTTGGGCCAGACCGCTTCCATGCGCCAGAGCACCCCGGCGTCCATCACGCCGTCGGCCAGGGCTTCCCAGGTCTTGACCTCGGCGCGCTCGCGGCCCGAGGTCGGAATCAGCTTGCCGACGGGCGACAGAGTGTCGAGGTACTCGACGATCACGCGCGAGTCGAACATGGCGTCGCCGCCGTCCATCACCAGGCAGGGCACCTTGCCCAGGGGGTTGGAGGTGGCGATGGTGGTGTCGTCGGCCCACACGTCCTCCTGCACGAACTCGTAGTCCAGGCGCTTCTCGGCCATGACGACGCGCACCTTACGCACGTAGGGGCTGGACGTCGATCCGATGAGTTTCATGCAGGCAGGATCCTCGAAAGTGGGCCAGGGGAGACGGAGCGCGGCGGATTCTAGAGGGAGCGCCGCCGGCCCGCCGCAGGCGCCCGACGCGAAGGCGCCACCTACAATCCCGGCATGAGTTTCGCGCCCGTTTCCGCCCTTTCGCCCCTCGATGGCCGCTATGCCGGCAAGCTCGCGCCGCTTCGCCCGCTGATGAGCGAGCAGGGCTACATGCACCGCCGCGTCCAGGTCGAGGTGGCCTGGTTCATCGCCCTGTCCGATGCCGGTTTCGCCGAGTTCAAGCCGCTGACGCCGGGCGCCCGCAAGTACCTGATGGGCCTGGTCTCGCATTTCTCCGAAGCCGACGCGCTGGCCATCAAGGAGATCGAGAAGACCACCAACCACGACGTCAAGGCCGTGGAGTACTGGATCAAGTCCAAGTTCGAGGCCCGGCCCGAGCTGGAGTCCGCCGCCGAGTTCGTGCACTTCGCGTGCACCAGCGAGGACATCAACAACACCAGCCATGCTTTGCAGATCCAGGCGGCGCGCGACCAGGTGGTGCTGCCGGCGCTCGACGGCATCCTCGCCACGCTGCGCAAGATGGCCGGCGACTTCGCCGCCGTGCCCATGCTCAGCCGCACCCATGGCCAGACCGCCAGCCCGACCACCGTGGGCAAGGAAATCGCCAACGTCGCCGTGCGCCTGGCCAAGGCGCGCGAGCAGATCGCGGCGGTCAAGCTCATGGGCAAGATGAACGGCGCCGTGGGCAACTACAACGCCCACTTGGCCGCCTGGCCCGACTTCGACTGGGAGGCCTTCAGCCGCAAGGTCGTCGAGACGCCGGCGCCGCAGGGCCTGGGCCTGGTCTTCCAGCCCTTCAGCATCCAGATCGAGCCGCACGACTACATGGCCGAGCTGTTCGATGCGCTGGCGCGGGCCAACACCATCCTGGTCGACTTCTCGCGCGACGTCTGGGGCTACATCAGCCTGGGCTATTTCAAGCAGCGGCTCAAGGCGGGCGAGATCGGCTCGTCGACCATGCCGCACAAGGTCAACCCGATCGACTTTGAGAATGCCGAAGGCAACCTGGGCCTGGCCAATGCGCTGCTGCGCCACCTGTCGGAAAAGCTGCCCATCAGCCGCTGGCAGCGCGACCTGACCGACTCGACCGTGCTGCGCAACGTGGGCGTGGCCTTCGGCTATGCCGTGCTCGCCTATGCCAGCCTGGCCACCGGCCTGGGCAAGCTGGAGCTCAACGAGGCCGCCCTGGCCGAGGACTTGGACAGCAGCTGGGAAGTGCTGGCCGAGCCGATCCAGACCGTGATGCGCCGCTACGGGGTGGCGGGTGCCTACGAGAAGCTCAAGGAAGTGACCCGCGGCCAGGCCGTGACGGCCGAGGCGCTGCACGGGCTGATCCGCTCGCTCGAGATTCCCGAGGCCGAGAAGGAACGCCTGCTGGCCATGACGCCCGGCAGCTACACCGGCAAGGCGGCCGAGCTGGCCCGACGCGTGGGCGGCGGCCAGGCCTGATGGCGCTCAAGTCCACCATCTTCAAGGCCAACCTGGCCGTGGCCGACATCGACCACGGCTACTACGCCGACCACGCGCTCACCCTGGCCCGCCACCCGAGCGAGACCGACGAGCGCATGATGATCCGCCTGGCGGCCCTGGCCCTGCAGGCGCACCAGCTGCAGGCGATGTGCGGCGGCGATGGCCAGTTGGCCTTCGGCGCCGGCCTGTCCGACCCGGACGAGCCCGACGTCTGGCTGCGCGACTTCACCGGCCGCACGCGGCTGTGGATCGAGGTGGGCCAGCCGGAGGACAAGCCGGTCAGCAAGGCCTGCGGCAAGGCCGACCAGGTGGTCGTCTATGCCTTCGCGAGTTCCGCCGAAGTCTGGTGGCGCGGCATCGAGACCAAGCTGACCCGGCCGCAGAACCTGCAGGTCTGGCGCATTCCTGCGGCGGCTTCGCAGCAGCTGTCGGCGTTGGCCCAGCGCAGCATGCAGTTGCAGGCCACGGTTCAGGAAGGCGTGCTGATGCTGGGCGACGGCGAACGATCCGTCGACATCGAGCCGCAGCGCTTGAAATGAACACCCCCATGCCGCTTCGCGGCTCGCCCCTCTCTGTCGCCGTCGGCTCGGAGGGGGAACGCACCCAGAGGCCTGGCGGAGCCAGTTCCTCGAGTGCCCTGGCGTGGCCTGCGCCGAGAGCCCCTCGGCGACTGCCTACGTAGAGCTGCTGGGGGGCGGCAGGGCGCTCAAAGCCCCGGCATCGGCGCGCCGCAGTTCCAGCACTGCTCGAAACCGCCTTCCACGAACTCCCCGCAGCGGCAGTGCCACTGGCGCTGCGGTGGCCGCTGCAGGGCGCCCAGCACCCGCAAGGCGCGACCGTGATCATCGTCATGCTCGACCCAAAGCTCCGGCAGGCACTGATCCGGCGGCAGCTGCCCGGCGGCGGCGCCGAGGTATTCGCGCTGCACGCTGACCGACAAGCCCTGAGCGCGCAGCGCGTCGGCCCACAGGGTGGCCAATGCCAGATTGGGGGCCTGGGCCAGACGGCGCATGGACGTGGTGGGGCGGGAATTCGTTCAGGGCGTCGGATCACCGCCGGCCGGCGCCGTGGAATCCACGGGCGCCGACGCTGGCTCGTCTGCGGCACGCACGTCGGCCTCGCGCGCTCGCTCGGCATAGCGGTTGAAGCGCCAGGCCGTGTCCTGCATGGTGATGCGGCGCCAGGTCTGGCGCTTCTCGACCGGGCTCATCGCCGGCCAGTGCTGGACCTCGTCGAAGCTGCGGCCGCAGCCCTTGCATTCGTCGTCACCCTGGCTGGTGGAGCAGATGGCGATGCAGGGCGTGTCGGGGGTGGTCTCATACCAGGCCATCCACGCCGCCCAGGCCTTCGGCGGAAAGCCGAACTCGTCGGCCTCGTCCTCCCGGTGGAACACCATCAGCGCGTACACCTCGGCCAGCGCACGCACCTCGGGTGCCAGGCTCACGCCGTCGGGTGACGGCTTCAGGTGCCGCCAATGGTTGATGGCGGCCTCGATGTCGGTGATGTGGATGCCGGCCATGGGGCAGGAGAAAGGTGGGCGGGGACGGCCCAGGTGCCGCCGCGTCGAATTAGGGGGCGCGATCTTATCGCCATGGTCCCTGCCTTGCGCCCTGCAAGGGCGCTGTGTTCCAATCGCGCCGTTCGAAGGGGAGTAGCTCCCGGCCCGGCCCCACGCCGGCGCTGTCGGTCCTGTCGTCAGTACGAAGCGCAAGCTTCCGGCAGTTCCGGGTCCGGCATCCGCAAGGCGGCCGTTCCGAGCAAGACCTTTGATGAGCCCGTTGTGGGCTGATCAAGGCCGTCCTTCGGTTCCATGGTGCACCTCTCGGCGCACCTTCCTCGATCAGCCCGCCGCGGGCTGTCCTTCCCGGCAGGCGCCAGCCGCCTGCTCATCGGTCACAGGTATTGAGGAATCTATGGACTTTCTGACTTCTCCCGAGTTCTGGGTCGCGCTCGGGCAGATCATCATCATCGACATCCTGCTGGGTGGCGACAACGCGGTCGTGATCGCACTGGCCTGCCGCAAGCTGCCGCCCGCGCAGCGCACCAAGGGCATCATCTGGGGCACCGCCGGTGCCATCATCCTGCGGGTGGTGCTCATCGCCTTCGCGATGACGCTGCTGAACCTGCCCTTCCTGAAGCTGGTCGGCGCGATCCTGCTGGTATGGATCGGCATCAAGCTGCTGGCGCCCGATGAAGAGGGCCACGGCGAAGTCGCGAGCAGCGACCGCCTGTTCGCCGCCATCAAGACCATCATCGTGGCCGACCTGGTGATGAGCGTGGACAACGTCATCGCGATCGCCGGCGCCGCCCAGAACGCGGGCGAGCACTCGTTGCTGCTGGTGGTGCTGGGCCTCGTGATCTCGATCCCGATCATCGTCTGGGGCAGCCAGCTGGTCATCAAGCTGATGGAGCGCTATCCGCTGATCATCACCTTGGGCGGCATGCTGCTGGGCTGGATTGCCGGTGGCATGCTGGTCACCGACCCGGTGCTGGCCAACCCCGACCGCTGGCAGTGGATGTTCAAGCTGCCGCAGACCGACGTGATCAAGTACGGTGCGCAGATCGCCGGTGCGTTGCTGGTGCTGGCAATCGGCAAGGCCGTGCTGGCCCGTCGCAGCAAGCAGGTGGCTGTCCACTGATCGCGGCCGAGGCCGGCTGAACCTTTTAGGTGGGCCGGCCTCCTTCTGTCATCCCCACTTTCCCGGCCCAAGGAGCCCCTCGATGGACAAGATCATCCTGTACGTGGACGACGCGGCCTATGCCGTGGAACACCTCGACCAGCTTGCACCGGCCGCGCCGGACCGGCACTGGATCGTGGTGGCCTGCGCGCCGCGCATGACCCACCGCATCAGCAAGTGGGTGAGCCACAGCGCGCGCGAGAACTGGCGTGCCAAGTGGTTCGCCAAGGTGCAGGATGCGCTGGCGCCGCTGCTGACCCGCGAGGGCGCGCAGACCACCGCCGTGCTGGCCAAGGGGCCGCTGGTCGAGCTGACCCAGCGGCTGCATCTGGAGCACGGCGCCGCCCGTGTGGTGGATGCGCGCCGCCCCCGCATCGGCTCGACCATGGAGCCCGTGGTGCCGGCGGCGCCCGAGTCCGGCCCGCGCCGCCCGCTCGTGCCGGGTGCACGTGCACTGCCGGGCGGGCTGGCGGGCCTGGCGGCCTTCCTGCTGCTGGCGCCTGGCCTCGCCGACTGAGCTCCCGGGACACAGGCGGCCAAGCCCGGCCGTCAGGTGCACCGGCTATGCTGGCGCCATGCGATTGATCCTCAAATGGGTGCTCAGCGCTTTGGCGCTGCTGATGGTCACCTACCTTTACGGCGGGGTGCAGATCTCGGGTTTCGGCACCGCGATGATCGCCGCCGCCGTGCTCGCGCTGCTCAATGTCTTCGTGCGGCCCGTTCTCGTCGTGCTGACCCTGCCGGTCACGCTGATCACGCTCGGGCTGTTCCTCTTCATCGTCAATGCGCTGATCTTCTGGATGGCCTCGGGGTTGCTGCCGGGCTTTCATGTCGACGGCTTCTGGGCGGCGTTGTTCGGCTCGCTGCTCTATTCGATCTTCGGCGTGATCATCGAGGCCGCCATCGGCGCCAGCCGCCGCTGAAACGCTGGTGAGGCGCCGCTGAGGCGGCGCACCCCTACATCGGCTTCTCTTCCATCTGCTCGCGGGCGAGGCGTTCGATCTCGCGCGCGCGCACATCCACGATCGAGGCCTCGATGTGGTCGATGCGCCCGCCCTTGGCGGTGGTCTCCCGCACGTAGTCCTGGGCCGCGCGGAAGCGATCTCGTGCGGCCACATAGTCCAACTGGGCAACCTGCGCCTCGGCCTCGGCGCGGATGGCACGCAGGGTGTCGCCTTCCACGTCGTACAGCCCCGCGAGCAGCCGCCATACGGTTGCGTCGCGCGGATGCGTGGCCACCCAGTCGCGCAGCACCGGCGCGGCTTCTGCGGCATGGGTCCGGGTCAGCACCGCGGCCTGGCCGGCCATCAGCATCTCGCCACGGGTCTTGGCGCGCACGTCGAGCAGGGCGACGGCCGCAGGCGCATTGCCGGCGCCCATTTCGATCTCGGCCGCCAGCAGCCGCGCCAGGCGGGCCGGCTCGCCGGTCGTGCCGACCTGCGCGCGCAGCTTCTGCACCAGGGCGCGGGCTGCGGGCACATCGCGCAATTCCTTGGCCGCCATGGCGCCCGCGTAGAGCGTGCCGGCGGTGGTCGCGCTGGCCGGCGCCGTACTCGCCTGCGCGGCCTGCACCCATTGGCGCAGCAGGTCCACGCCCGGGCGGCCCAGCACCCGGGCCCGGGCCGCGACCATGGCATGTTCGGGCGTGAGGGCCACGCTCGGTGCCGGCGCGCCGTCGCGGAACTGGAAGCGGGCCTGCATCTCGGTGATGCGCTCGCTGGTCAGTGGGTGGCTGCGCAGGTAGGGATAGCTGCCGTTGTCGTTCAGCCGCGAGGCGTATTGCAGCTTCTCGAACATGACGGCGGCGCCCTGCGGCGCGAAGCCGGCCTGGCTCATCACGCCGAAGCCGATGCGGTCGGCCTCGCGCTCCATGTCGCGCGAGAAGTCCAGCTGCTTCTGCATGGCCATGGCCTGGCCGCCCACCATCATGGCCGAACCCAGGTCGCCGCCGCTGCGGCCGCTCTTGCTCATCGCCAGGCCGCCCAGCAGCATGGCCGCCAGCATCAGCGGCATCTGCCGGCTCTGCTGCGTGAGCATGCGCGAGATGTGCCGCTGCGTGACGTGGGTGAGCTCGTGGGCCAGCACCGAGGCCAGCTCGTCACGGCTGCCGACGATGGCGATGAGCCCGGTGTTCACGCCGAGGTAGCCGCCGGGCAGCGCGAAGGCATTGATGCTGCGGTCGCGGCCGATCATCAGCACCCAGGCGAAGCGCTCGTCCAGCTCGGGCGTGAGCTCGCCGCGCTGGCGGGCCGCGGCCAGCAGCGGCTGCCAGATGCCCTGGACGTAGTCGGCGAGCACCGGGTCGTCCACGAAGTCCGGATCGCGGTAGAGCTCGCGGGCGATGCGATCGCCCAGTTCGCGCTCGGTACCCGCGCTCATCTCGGCGCCATCGCCCAGGCCGGGCAGCGGGCGGGCGGGTGTCAGGGTCTGGGCATGGAGGGGCACCGCAGCGAGCTGGGCGGCCGCCAGGGCCACGGCCAGCACGGCGCGCGCACCCCGCCGCGGTCGTCCCGGCCCAGACAGCGAAGAGGTACCGCGCGCAGCGGCGGACGGCGGGGCAGGCATGTCGCGGGGGGTGGCAGAAGACGGCATCGGACGCGGCATCGGTGGCTTTTTCCGGCCCGTATGATGCGCCTCCCGCCGGATCGTTCAGCCTCATGTCCTCACCCCTCACCCATTTCGACGCTCAGGGCCAAGCCCACATGGTGGACGTGGCGGCCAAGCCGGCCACGCACCGCATCGCGATCGCCGAGGGGCGCATCCGCATGCAGGCGGCCACGCTGGCGCTGGTCGAATCGGGCACGGCCAAGAAGGGCGATGTGCTGGGCGTCGCCCGCATCGCCGGCATCCAGGCGGCCAAGAAGACCAGCGACCTGATCCCGCTGTGCCATCCGCTGGCCATCACCCGGGTGGCGGTCGAGTTCGAGACCGAGCCGGGCGATGTGCCCGCCGTGCGCTGCCGCGCGACGGTCGAGACGGTCGGCCCGACAGGCGTCGAGATGGAAGCACTCACCGCCGTCCAGGTGGCGCTGCTGACCATCTACGACATGTGCAAGGCGGCCGACCGCGGCATGGTGATCGACGGCGTGCAGGTGCTGGAGAAGCACGGCGGGAAGTCGGGCTCGTACATCGCCCCGTCGGTCTGAGCGCGCCTGCTCTCGAATCATCGAAGTCCGGCCGTGCCGGCGCATGGGCGCTTTGCGGGCGCTGGCGAGGCGCACGGCCTCACCCTTCGTCCGGCCGCTTGCGCCGCAGCGCCTCGATCACCTGCCGCGCCCCCAGCCCCAACGGCCGCTCCTTCGACCAGACCACGTCGACCCACAGGTCCAGCCGGTTGCTGAGGTTCTCGAAAGGGATCTCCACCAGTGCGCCCGCCGCCACATGCGGCTGCACGAAAGGCCGGGGCAACCAGCCCCAGCCCACGCCGGCGGTCAGCAGGCTCAGCGCCGCCAGCGCGTTGTCGGTGCGCCAGGTGTGACGGGCGAACACGGTGCGCGGATCGCGCTGCGCCGGGTCGCGGCCGGCCACCACGATCTGGCGGGTGTCGATCAGGTGCTGCTCGCGCAGGCGCCCGCCGGCGGCGACCAGCACCGGATGGTCGGGCGCCATCACGGCGACGAGCGTCTCGGTCGCCACCTCCTGGAAGCCCTCGCGGCCGTCGAGGCTGGGGCGCTCGAACACCAGCGCGAGCTGCGCCCGGCCGCTGTGCAACAGGGCCAGCGCGTCGGCCTGCGGCGCGGCCAGCACTTCCACTTCCAGCGACGGATGCGACTGGGCCAGCGCGGCCAGCGGCTGGCTCCAGGGGCCGCTCAGCAGTTCGGGCGCGATGGCGAGCGTCAGCCGCTCCTCCAGCCCCTGCGTCAGGGCCAGCGCCTGCACCTCCAGCGCCTTGAGCTGTGCGGCGAGCAGCCGGGCCTGCGGTTCCAGCGAGCGGGCGGCGGCGGTGGGGCGGGGCTCGCGGCCGCTTCGGTCGAAAAGCGGCAGGTCCAGTTCGGCCTCGAGTTGGGCGATGCCCATGCTCACCGCCGAGGGCACGCGCCGCAAGGCGCGGGCGGCCGCCGAGAAGGAACCGTGGTCGAGCACCGCAAGGAAAAGGGCGACGTCGTCGCTGTTGAGCATGCCGATCTTTCAGTAAATCTGAAAGAAGCTGACTTTATGTGTCAGCGCAGTAGAAATAAAGTGACACCGTCATCCAACGTGTTTCGAGCAGACAGAAAGAAGAAAGCCATGCAGGGCATCAAGCGCCGCGTCGTCTACATCAGCCTCTATGAAGGCATCGCCATCGTGGTGGCCAGCCTGGGGCTGGCCTGGATGTCGGGGCAGGGCGTGGGCCATTCCGGCGTGGTGGCGGTGATGGCCTCGGCCATCGCCATCGCCTGGAACCTGCTGTTCAACACCCTGTTCGAGCGCTGGGAGGCTCGCCAGGCCAAGCGCGGTCGCAGCCTGGGCCGCCGGGTGGCGCATGCCATCGGCTTCGAGGGCGGGCTGGTGATGCTGCTGGTGCCCACCATCGCCTGGTGGCTGGAGATCAGCCTGTGGGAGGCGCTGGTGATGGACCTGGCGCTGGTGGTGTTTTTCCTGGTCTACACCTTCGTCTTCAACTGGGTGTTCGACGCGGTGTTCGGGCTGCCTGCCTCGGCGGCGGCACACCCGGCCGGCGCCACCTGAGCAGCTGCGTCCCGCATGGCGGGACGGCCGGCGCCGGTGCCGGTCTTTCGGGGTTATCCCGGGTCGAGGCCTTTAAAATCCGCGCTCCCCGCGCAAGGAGCGTTGCAACGGCGGGCCCGGCACACCGTCTCTGGTGGCGCCCAGCGGCCCGGACCGTGAGGCTTGGCGGGGCCGGACGCTGGCCGCCAGGCGCCGGCTGCAACGACGCTCACCTGATCTCCGTCCCCAGGTGTGCCGTCCATGAGTTCCTCCGCCCCTTCCGTTCCCCCCATGCTGCTGTCCGGCCTGGAGCCGGTCGTCATCGCCGCGGGCACGCTCTTCGTCAACATCGGCGAGCGCACCAACGTCACGGGTTCCAAGGCCTTCGCCCGCATGATTCTGAACGGGCAGTTCGAGGAAGCGCTGGCCGTGGCCCGCCAGCAGGTGGAGAACGGCGCCCAGGTGATCGACATCAACATGGACGAGGCCATGCTGGACAGCAAGGCGGCCATGGTGCGCTTCCTGAACCTGATCGCCAGCGAGCCGGACATCGCGCGCGTGCCGATCATGGTCGACAGCTCCAAGTGGGAGGTGATCGAGGCCGGGCTGCGCTGCATCCAGGGCAAGGGCATCGTCAACTCCATCTCCATGAAGGAGGGCGTGGACAAGTTCAAGCACGAGGCGCGGCTGATCCGCCGCTACGGCGCCGCCGCCGTGGTGATGGCCTTCGACGAGCAGGGCCAGGCCGACACCTACGCCCGCAAGATCGAGATCTGCGAACGGGCCTACCGCGTGCTGGTGGATGAGGTCGGCTTTCCGCCTGAGGACATCATCTTCGACCCCAACATCTTCGCGGTGGCCACCGGCATCGAGGAGCACAACAACTACGCCGTCGACTTCATCGAGGCCACGCGCTGGATCAAGGCCAACCTGCCGGGTGCCAAGGTGTCGGGCGGCGTGTCGAACGTGAGCTTCAGCTTCCGCGGCAACGACCCGGTGCGCGAGGCGATCCACACCGTCTTCCTGTACCACGCCATCCAGGCGGGCATGGACATGGGCATCGTCAACGCCGGCATGGTGGGCGTGTACGACGACCTGGAGCCGCAACTGCGCGAGCGCGTGGAAGACGTGGTGCTCAACCGCCGCCCCGATGCCGGCGAGCGCCTGGTGGAGATCGCGGAGACGGCCCGCAGCGGCGCCAAGGACGAAAGCAAGAAGCTCGAATGGCGCGGCACGCCCGAACAGCCGAAGTCCGTGGACGAGCGCCTGGCCCATGCGCTGGTGCACGGCATCACCGACTTCATCGTCGAGGACACCGAAGAGGCCTACCAGGCCATCGTGGCCCAGCCGGGCGGCCGCCCGCTGCATGTCATCGAAGGTCCGCTGATGGACGGCATGAACATCGTGGGCGACCTGTTCGGGGCCGGCAAGATGTTCCTGCCGCAGGTGGTCAAGAGCGCCCGCGTGATGAAGCAGGCCGTGGCCCACCTCATTCCCTACATCGAGGAAGAGAAGAAGCGGGACGAGGCCGCCGGCCGCGACGTGCGCAGCAAGGGCAAGATCGTCATCGCCACCGTCAAGGGCGACGTGCACGACATCGGCAAGAACATCGTCACCGTCGTGCTCCAGTGCAACAACTTCGAGGTGGTGAACATGGGCGTGATGGTCCCGTGCCACGAGATCCTGGCAAAGGCCAAGGTCGAGGGCGCGGACATCGTGGGCCTGTCGGGCCTGATCACGCCCAGCCTCGAGGAGATGCAGTACGTCGCCGGCGAGATGCAGAAGGACGAGCACTTCCGCATGAGGAAGATCCCGCTGCTGATCGGCGGCGCCACCACCAGCCGGGTGCACACGGCCGTCAAGATCGCGCCGCACTACGAGGGCCCCGTGGTCTACGTGCCCGATGCCTCGCGCAGCGTGAGCGTGGCGCAGAGCCTACTGTCGGAGCAGGCGGCGAACTACATCGCCGAGCTCAATGCCGACTACGACAAGGTGCGCCAGCAGCATGCCAACAAGAAGCAGGTGCCGCTGTGGCCCTTGCCGAAGGCGCGCGCCAACAAGACGCCCATCGACTGGACGGGCTACCAGCCGCCCAAGCCGAAGTTCATCGGCCGGCGCATGTTCCGCAACTACGACCTGGCGGACCTGGCCAAGTACATCGACTGGGGCCCCTTCTTCCAGACCTGGGACCTGGCCGGGCCCTTCCCGCAGATCCTGAAGGACGAGATCGTCGGCACCGAGGCCCAGCGCGTCTTCAGCGACGGCAAGCGCATGCTGCAGCGGCTGATCGAGGGCCGCTGGCTCACGGCCAACGCGGTGGTGGGCTTCTGGCCGGCCAACACGGAGCGCGACGACGACATCGTGCTGTATGCCGACGAGTCGCGCCAGACGCCGCTGCTCACCTGGTACGGCCTGCGCCAGCAGACCGAGAAGCAGGCGGTGGACGGCGTGATGCGCCCCAGCCGCTGCCTGGCCGACTTCGTGGCGCCGCGCGAATCCGGCGTGGCCGACTACGTGGGCGCATTCGCCGTCACGGCGGGCATCGGCGCCGAGAAGCGCGAGAAGTACTTCCTCGACGACCTGGACGACTACTCGGCCATCATGTTCAAGGCCCTGGCCGACCGCCTGGCGGAAGCCTTTGCCGAGGCCCTGCACCACCGTGTGCGCCTGGACCTGTGGGGCTATGCCGCCGACGAGCAGCTGAGCAATGACGAGATGATCAAGGAGCAGTACCGCGGCATCCGCCCGGCGCCGGGCTACCCGGCCTGCCCCGACCACAGCGTCAAGGGCCCGATGTTCGAACTGCTGCAGTGCGCCGAGATCGGCATGGGCCTGACCGATTCGCTGGCGATGACGCCGGCGGCCAGCGTCTCGGGCTTCTACCTGAGCCATCCCGAGAGCACCTACTTCAACGTCGGCAAGATCGGCCACGACCAGTTGCAGGACCAGGCGGCGCGGCGCCGGTTGGCGGAGTCCGACCTCGAGCGCCTGCTGGCACCGAACTTATGAACTCCCCCCCAAGCCGCTTCGCGGCTCCCCCCCTCTCTGGCGCCTTCGGCTTGGAGGGGAGGCGCACCCGGCGGCCTGGCGAAGCCAGTTCCGCGGGTGCTCTGGCAAGGTCCGCCGCGCGGTGCCGCTCGCCTGAACTTCTTGATCCCCGCTGGAGACTGCCATTCTGCAGAAGCTGAGCTTCACGGCCGTGCACTTGGCTGGCCTGGCCGTGGTGCTGCTGGCGATCTGGGGCGCGGGCGACGCGCTGATGCGCCGGCTGTGGGGCGGTGCGCCACACACGCCGGGCCGCGACGACCCGTGGCTGCGCATGGCGCTGTCCGCCGCCACCGGCCTGGGCCTGGCCATCGTGGCGCTGCAGGGGCTGGGCATTGCAGGCCTGCTGCGGCCACCCGGCACGCTGGCGTTGCTGGCCATCGGATTGACGCTGGCCTTCTGGCGCCTGCCTGCCCAGTGGCGTGTGCTGCGGGCGCTTCCGTCAGGCCCGCCGATGGGCCGCGCCGAGCGCGTGGCGACCGTGGTCGCCATCGGTGCCTTTGCCATCAGCCTGTTCGAGCCGATGGCCCCGCCGCATGCCTTCGACGAGATGATGTACCACCTGCCCTATGCGCGGCAGGTGGCCGAGAGCGGGGCGCTGGGCATCCACCACTGGCTGCGCTACCCCTGGTTCCCCTACAACTACGACCTGCTCTATGCGGCGGCTTTGCCGCTGGCGGGCGACGTGTTCCCGCATCTGCTGCACGCCCTGGGTGGCTGGCTGGCGGCTGCGCTGGTCTGGCGCCTGGCCGTGACCCACACCGACCGTGTCTGCGCGGCCATCGCGCTGGCGGCCTGGCTGATGATGGGCGAGTTCTTCAACGCGCTCATCGACATGGGCGTGGCCCTGTTCGTCGTCGGGGCCTTCACCGTGCTGTGGCTGTGGTGGAGCACGCCCGTCACCCCGGCGCAACCGCGGCGGCCGGCGCGGTGGCTGGGCCTTGCGGCCTTCTACCTGGGCGTGGCGGCGGGCAGCAAGTACCAGGCGCTGACCTTCCTGCCGCTGGTGGCCGTGTGCGTGGCCTGGCGTGAGCGCCGGCCGGGGCCCTGGCTCCTGGCCCTGGGCTGCTTCCTGCTGCCCTGCATCTACTGGTTCGGCCGCAACTGGCTGCAGACGGGCGACCCCTTCAATCCCATCGGCGCCAAGGTGTTCGGCTTCACCAACTGGAACGTGGACGACTACAAGCGCCAGGTCGACGACGTGCGCGCCCATGCCGCGCTGCCCAACGTCATGCTGTGGCCGGCGCTGCTGGTGCCTTTCACCCTGGCCTTCAGGACGCGGCCCGCGGTGCGTGCTGCGGCGCTGTTCGGAGCCTGGTCGGTCCTCGTATGGCTGGCCACCTCGCGCTATCCGCGCTACATGGCGGCCTCGTTCCCGATCCTGGCCTGGCTGGGCGCCATCGGCTGGTGCCAGCTGTGGCGCTGGGCGGCCGCGTCCCTGCAGCGCCGCGGTGGCGAGCATCTCCATCGCCGGATGTCCGCGGGACTGGGAACGGCGCTGGTGGCGGTGCTGCTGGTCGCCGGCGGTGCGCGGCTGTGGAACCACCTGCGCCAGATCTCGCCCACGCCCGAGACCCGCGAGGCATATCTGGCCCGCAACGTGCCCGGCTACGCCGTGCTGAGCTGGCTGCGGGCCAACCCGCAGCCCGGCCGGCTCTACCAGGTGGGTCTGAGCGATGCCATCTACTTCGCGCCCAACCCAGTCTGGGGCGATGTGTTCGGCCGTTACCGCTACTCCGACTTCCTGCTGCTGCCGGCGCCGGAGATGGCGCGCAAGTTCGCGCAGGAGGGCTTCGGTACCATCGTGATCCAGACGGCACTCGGGCCATTCGTCGATGGCAAACCGGGCTTCGAGCGCCACTTCCAGCTGCTGTCCGAAAAGGATGGCGTGAAGGCGTACCGCATCCTGCCGGACGCGCCCTGACGGGCGCCACAGGCTGTCGCTCCCTCTCTCCCACGTCATCCACCAGCCCATGCGTATCGCCGCGGTCATCCCCTGCTACAACGAAGCCTTGGCCATCGGGCAGGTGATCGATGCCTTCCGCACGCACCTGCCGCAGGCCGAGGTGCACGTCTTCGACAACGCCTCGACCGACGACACCGCGGCCGTGGCACGCGCTGCCGGGGCGCGGGTCACCGGCGTGCGGCTGCGCGGCAAGGGCAATGTCGTGCGCCGGATGTTCGCGGACGTGGAGGCCGACATCTACGTCATGGTCGACGGCGATGCGACCTACGACCTGGCCCGCCTGCCCGAGATGATCGAGCTGCTGGTGAGTGGCAACCTGGACATGGTGGTGGGCGCACGTCAGGACGATCATCAGGACGCCCAGACCTACCGCCGGGGCCACCGCCTCGGAAACCGCATGCTCACCGGTGCCGTGGTGCAGCTCTTCGGTGGCGAGTTCAGCGACATGCTGTCGGGTCTGCGCGTGTTCTCGCGGCGCTACGTCAAGTCCTTCCCGGCCCTGTCCCAGGGCTTCGAGATCGAGACCGAGCTGACGGTGCATGCCCTCGAACTGCGCATGCCCTGGGACGAAGTGCCCGTGCGCTACCTGTCTCGACCCGAGGGTTCCGAAAGCAAGCTCTCCACCTACCGCGACGGCTGGCGCATCCTGGTCACGATCACCAAGCTCTTCGTGAGCGAGCGGCCGTTGCTGTTCTTCATGATCGTGGCCGGTGTGCTGGCCGCGGCCTCGATCGGCCTGGCCATTCCGCTTCTGGTGACCTTCATCCAGACCGGCCTGGTGCCGCGCCTGCCCACCGCCGTGCTGGCCACCGGCATGATGCTGGCAGCCATGCTGTCGGCCAGCTGCGGCGCGGTGCTGCGCACCGTGACGCTGGGGCGGCGCGAGGTCAAGCGCATCGCATACCTCGCCATTCCCGGCGCCGCGCAGCGGGCAACGCCGGCGAGCGAGCGGTGAGCGTCCGCCCGGCCGCGCCTGCGAAAGTGCTGTGGTGATTTCCGGCCCGCTGCTGCGCCGCCTGCTGAGTTTCGGCATCGCCGGCGTTATCGGCTTCGGGGTCGACGCCGGCCTGCTGTACCTGCTGGCGCCGCATGTGGGCTGGTATGCGGGCCGGGTGCTCTCCTTCTGGGGCGCGGCCACCGCCACCTGGGTGATCAACCGGCGCTTCACCTTCGCTGGTGAGGGAGCGATACGCCTGCCGCTGTGGCAGGAGTACCTGCGCTACCTCGTCGCCATGCTGGGCGGCGCCCTCTTCAACTATGCCGCGTACGTCCTCGTGCTTCACATGCTGGATGGGCCCGCGGCGCCGCTGCTCGGCGTGGCCGCCGGCAGCATCGCCGGCATGGGCGTCAACTACCTGTCGGCGCGCTACCTGGTCTTCAGACGCTGAGCCAGGCGGCGCGTCGGCTCAATGCGCGCCGGACACCACCACGGGCACTTCCGTGGCGGGCGGTGTGTTGCGGCTGCGGCCGCAGCGCACGATGCCGTCGATCATCACCATGCCCACGCCCGGCAGGTCGCCCAGCTGCACGCTTTCGAGCAGGGTGCGGCCGGGCGTGTGCTGGGCGCGGTCCAGGAAGACGAAGTCGGCCGCATAGCCCTTGTCGATCAGGCCGCAGTTGAGCTTGCGCATGCGGGCCGTGTTGCCGGTGGCGAAGCAGAAGACCAGCTCGGCCGGGATGTTGGCCAGCGACGAGAGCATGGCGATCATGCGCAGGATGCCCAGCGGCTGCACGCCCGAGCCGGCCGGGCCGTCGGTGCCCAGGATCACGCGGTGCGGGCACTTGAGTTCCAGCGCTGCACGTGCCGCCGCGATGGCCACGCGCTCGTTGCCGTTGTGCACGATCTCGATGCCGCGCGTGCTCTTCTCGCACAGCTCGCACACATGCGCCTCGGGCAGCGAAGTGTGGCCGCCGTTGATGTGGCCGATGATGTCGGCGTCGGCCTCCAGCACCACGTCCTTGTCGATCAGGCCCGAGCCCGGGATCGACGGACCGCCCGTGTGGATGGTGCTCTGGATGCCGTACTTGCGGGCCCAGGCCACCATCTCCTTGGCCTCGTAGCCGGCCTTGACGCTGCCCAGGCCGACCTCGCCCAGCAGGCCGACGCCGGCCTCGGCCAGTTCCTTGAAGTCGCTCTCGACCATGCCCTTTTCGATGACCGGCGCGCCGGCCAGCACCTTCACGCCGCCGGGGCGGAAGGCGTCGAAGGCGCGCTGCGCGGTGATGGCCAGGGCCTTCAGGCCCACGATGTCCTTGGGCCGGCCGGGGTAGTGCACCTCGCCGGCAGAGATCATGGTGGTCACGCCGCCGTTCATGCTGGACTCGATCCAGTTGAGCTGGCTCTGGCGCGGCGTCCAGTCGCCGGCCACGGGGTGCACGTGGCTGTCGATCAGGCCCGGGGCCACGCAGGTCTGGCGCGCGTCGATGACGGTGGTGGCGCCCTCGACGTCGCAGTCCTTGTAGCGGCCCACGGCGGCGATCAGGCCGTCCTGGACGACGATGGTGTCGGCCTGCAGGATGGGCTGGTCGATGTCGCCCGAGAGCAGCAGCCCTATGTTCTGGATGACGACCTTGCCCGACTTGCCGGCGGCGGCGACTTCTGCCATTTGTGCGTGTCCTTGTCGTGGGGGGAGAGAGATTCGTTCGTGTCGTCCTGCCGCACGGTGCGCAGCACCGTCTCGGTCACGAAGGCCTCCCAGTGCTGGGCGGCCTCGGGCGCATCGAGTTGCTCGCCCAGGAAGCTGGCGAGCGTGTAGCGGTTGGACATGTAGAAATAGCCTGTTGCCGCGATCAGCAGGTACACGTCGCGCGCGGCCAGGTCGGGGCGGAACAGGCCCTGGGCCACGCCGCTCTCCAGGATCGAGGCGATCACCGCCACCGCCCGCGACGAGTATTCGCGCGCCCGCAGCGACTTGGCGATGTGCCGGCCCTTGTGCAGGTTCTCGGTGTTGAGCAGGGTGACGAAGTCGGGATTGCGCCGGTAGTAGCCCAGCACGAAGCGGATCACCTCGGTCAGCGCCTCCACCGGGCGGGCCATGTCCAGCGCCATGGCGGCCTCGGCCTCGTCCATGCGCTGGTAGATGCCCTCCAGCACGGCCACGAACAGGCCTTCCTTGCTGCCGAAGTAGTAGTAGATCATCCGGTCGTACGACTTGGCCGCGCGCGAGATCTTCTCCACGCTGCCGCCCTCGTAGCCGTACTTGGCGAACACCTTGGTGGCCGCACGCAGGATGGCCTCGCGCGAGGCCTGCGCCTGCGCCTCGCGCACGCCGGTCTTGCGTTGCGGCTTGGCGGGCGTCTTGCGCGTGGCCAAGGTGTCAGGTCCTCGAAAAGATGCGGCCGAGCGCCGGGCCGCCCCAAGCCGGCCGCGCCTCCCCCGCGGGGGGTGGCGTTACACGCGCGCAGCGCGTGAAAAGCCGGGGGGCTGTCGACAACTTACGGCCGAGCGCCGGGCCGCCCCAAGCCGGCCGCGCCTCCCCCGCGGGGGGTGGCGTTACACGCGCGCAGCGCGTGAAAAGCCGGGGGGCTGTCATTTCTCTACGAAGGCGCGCTCGACCACGTAGTCGCCGGGGGTGGTCGTGTTGCCTTCGTGGAAGCCGCGCTGCTCCAGGATCAGCTTCATGTCGGCCAGCAGCATGGGGCTGCCGCACAGCATGACGCGGTCTTCCGCGGGGTTGAGCGGCGGCAGGCCCAGGTCGTCGGTGAGCTTGTTGCTGGTGATCAGGTCGGTGATGCGGCCCTGGTTGCGGAAGGGCTCGCGCGTGACGGTGGGGTAGTACAGCAATTGCTCGCTCACCATCTCGCCCAGGAACTCGTGGTGCGGCAGGTCCTGCGTGATGGTGTCGTGGTAGGCCAGCTCATTCACCTCGCGCACGCCGTGAACCAGGATGACCTTCTCGAACTTCTCGTAGGTCTCGGGGTCGCGGATCACGCTCAGGAAGGGCGCCACGCCGGTACCGGTGCCGAACAGGTACAGGCGCTTGCCGGGCAGGGTGTAGTCGATCAGCAGCGTGCCCGTGGGCTTGCGGCCCACCACGATGGTGTCACCGACCTTGATGTGCTGCAGGCGCGAGGTGAGCGGGCCGTCGGGCACCTTGATGCTCAGGAACTCGAGGTGCTCCTCGTAGTTCGCGCTCACGATGCTGTAGGCGCGTAGCAGCGGCTTGCCGTCGACCTTGAGGCCGATCATCGTGAAGTGCCCGTTGGAGAAGCGCAGGGCAGGGTCGCGCGTGGTGGTGAAGCTGAACAGGCGGTCGGTCCAGTGGTGGACGGTCAGGACGCGTTCTTCGGCGAAGGCACTCATAAGCTAATAACCAAATGAAAGGGAAGCTGGCGGGTGGCACGAGGGCATGCGCATCAGGCTTGCGGCGCCACTGGCTGGTGCTGCCCATTTTCGTTCACGACGCACCAGGAAGGGGAGCCGTGAACTCTGGAAAACACCCATGCAAGCATCGCGCCGGGCCGCTAGATTCGTTTCATGTAGCAATCACAACATGAATATGGAGCGGATGCTACACAAACGGTGCATCGCCGCCAAGCCGATTTCCGGCATGCTTGTTGCACACACAGGCCGCGTTGCACGAAAGCCCACGATGACAGAACACACCAAGACCGACGGCCTGCCCGGCATCGACGTGCCGGCCCTGCCCACCACGCCCGATGGCCTGGGCCGCGCGCCCGCGCGCAACGAGCGCATGAGCACGAGCAAGGTCGAATGCAATGCCTGCCCGGTGCTGTGTCAGATCTCCGAAGGCCGCACCGGCGCCTGCGACCGCTATGCCAACCGCGAAGGCGTGCTGGTGCGCACCGACCCGGTGGTCATGCTGCGGCGCGAGCTGGACTCGCCCGTGCCGGCCCTGGTGCCCTTCGCCCGTCCGGCGGCCGACACGGTCGAAGCGGCCGCCACCGATGCGCCGCAGGACGACTGGAACGGCGACCTGCTGCTGGCCGACCAGGTCTTCGTCACCGGCATCGGCAGCTCCACCACCTACCCGGACTACAAGCCCGCGCCCTTCATCGTGGCCTCCAAGGCCGAGGGCGTGGACATGGTCACCGTGGTCACCGAAGGCATCTTCAGCTACTGCAGCGTGAAGGTGAAGATCGACACCGACCGCTTCCTCGGCAGCGAGCAGGCCAACGTGCGCTACAAGGGCGAGGTGGTGGGCCATGTCACCACGGCCGAGTACGGCTCGCAGATGCTGTCGCTGGGCGGCGTGCACCACCTCACCGGCGGCAGCAAGAAGGAAGGCCGCATGACGCTGGAGATGATGCAGCTGCTGTGCAACAAGCAGGCGGCCGAATGCACCATCGACGGTGGCGCCAGCCTGGTGATCCAGGCCGGCCGCGCGCCCATCGTCAACGGCGTGGAAGAGCAGCGCATGCGCGTGGGTTGCGGCTCGGCAACCGTGGGCATTTTCGCCAAGCAGCTGCTCGGCCTGGCCGACGACGTGGTGGTGGTCGATGACCACATCACCGGCGTGCTGACCGAGCATCAGGCCGGCCGTTGCCTGGCCATGCCGCCCTCGGGCATCCAGATGCGCGGGCGCAAGTCCACGCCGGGGCGCTACTTCCAGGTGGCCAACCCGGGCAGCGGCTGGGGCGGCACCGACATCGCCGACCCGCTGGCCATCATCGAAGGCTGGGAGCCCGGAGTGGCCAGGCCGGGCCTCAAGCTGCTGATGACCTCCACCACCGGCGAGCAGGCCGAGTGGTACGTGCTGGACGACGACCTGCGCCCCGTGCCGCAGCCCATGCCCGAAGCCGTGCGCAAGGTGGTCGAGCGCATCGGCGAGAACTGCGAGCCTTCGCTCACCACGGTGCTCTTCCTGGGCGGTGCGGGTGGCAGCCTGCGTGCGGGCGTGACCGAGAACCCCATCCTGCTCACCCGTGCCATCAAGCGCGCGCTGGTCAACGTGACCTGCGGTGGCGCGCCGGCCTATGTGTGGCCGGGTGGTGGCATCACCGTCATGGCCGACGTGATGCGCATGCCCGACAACAGCTTCGGCACCGTGCCCACGCCGGCCATCATTGCGCCCATCGAATTCAGCATGCGGCTGCAGGACTATGCAGACCTGGGCGGCCACATGGAGCATGTGATGTCGCTGGAACAGGCGCTGCGCCGTGGCGCCTGGCAGGACGACGGCGCGCCGCTCGCCCGCCGCTTCGTCGGCCAGGCCAGTGACAACCCCTGGCCGCTGGGCCACAAGCCCATGCTGGGCTGACCGTTCTCTCTGCAGCGACGCATGCCCGCCCAACGTCACGCCCTCGATGCCGAGCGCTGGCACTGGCACCACGGTCCCATCGACCTCGTGGTCCAGGCCGAGGGCGAGCCGCGTGCCGTGGCCGCGGCGCACGAGGCAGCCTGGGCGCGCTTCGAAGGGCTGCTGGACGAGCTGGTCGCCGAGCTGCCCGCGCTGCGTCGCCCGGTGTCCGAGCATGCGAGCCTGCATGGACCCGTGGCGCGGCGCATGCAGGCCGCCTGCCTGCCCTTCCTGCCCGCCTTCATCACGCCGATGGCGGCCGTGGCCGGCTCGGTGGCGCAGGAGCTGATCGCCTTCTACCAGCGGCCCGGCATCGCACGCGCCTGGATCAACAACGGCGGCGACATCGCGCTGCATCTGGCGCCCGGCACTGTGGCGCGCGTCGGCCTCTATGCCGACCTGGCCCGCTTCGCGCCACATGACGCGCAGCGCCTGCGCACCGACGGCCAGTTCAGCGTGGCGGCAGCCGATCCGGTGCGCGGTGTCGCCACCAGCGGCTGGCGGGGCCGCAGCTTCTCGCTCGGCATCGCCGACAGCGTGACCATCCTCGCGGCCACGGCCGCGCAGGCCGATGCGGCGGCGTCCATCGTCGCCAACGCTGTCGATGCGGCCCACCCCGCCATCGAGCGCCGCCCCGCCAATGAATGCAAGGACGACAGCGACCTCGGTGCACTGCCCGTCACCGTGCAGGTGCCGCCGCTGCCCACCAGCGTGGTGCGCGACGCGGTCGACTCGGGCCTGCAACGCGCGTCGGAACTGCAGTCGCGCGGCCTCATCCATGCCGCCGTGATTGTGTGCCAAGGGCAATGGAGAGTGCTGTCGGCACGCGACGAGGCCGTGCTGGCGCCGGCCGTTGGTTCAGTATTTGCTTAACGAATTGCACACCCCTTCACCACGATGATCGACATCCGCCGCGTCTTCACCCAGGTCGAGCAGATCCACCACGAGTTCGGCCCGCGCGCCGAGCAGCCGCTGGTGCGCGGCGCCATCGCGGCCGTGCTCGCCAACCCCTTCGCCGGCCGCTACGAGCCGGACATCCTGCCCATGATGGCGCTGCTGGACCCGGTGGGCGTGGACATGGCGCGGCGCCTGCTGTCCGCCATGGACGTGCCCCGCGAGGCCATCGCCACCTACGGCAAGGGCGCCATCGTCGGCGCGGCGGGCGAGCTGGAGCATGGCGCCCTCTGGCATGTGCCGGGCGGCTACGCCATGCGCGAGCTGCTGGGCTGGAAGGGCGACCGCGCCGCCTACACCGCTGGCCAGGGCGAGGCCAAGAGCGGCCAGCCCGGCAATGCGCTGTCCATCGTGCCCTCGACCAAGAAGGTGGGCCCGCCCGGCGCCGCGCTGGATGTGCCGCTCACCAACATCAACGCCAGCTACGTGCGCGGCCAGTTCGACGCCATCGAGGTGCGCGTGCCCGGCGCGCCCGCGGCCGACGAGATCGTCTTCATCCTCGCCATGACCACCGGCTACCGCGTGCATGCCCGCGTCGGCGGCCTCAAGGCCGAGGACATCAGCCAATGGAACGGCCTGCGCTGAGGCGCGCCACAGAACGAGGAGAACCCATGCCCGCAGACATCCGCAAGCTCATCGTGCAGGTCGACGAAACCCGCAAGGAGATGGGCCAGACCATCGACCCGCCCACGCGCCGTGCCGTGGCCATCGCCGTCATCGCCAACCCTTACGCCGGTCGCTACAGCGAGAACCTGGACGAGCTCATCGCCATCGGCGAGGAACTCGGCGGCCTGCTCGGCCAGAAGGCCGTGAAGGCGCTGGGCATCGAGCCTGGCCAGGCGCAGAGCTACGGCAAGGCCGCCATCGTGGGCGAGGCCGGCGAGCTGGAGCATGCCGCCGCCATCCTTCATCCCAAGCTGGGCGCGCCGCTGCGCGTGGCGGTCGAAAAGGGCGCCGCGCTGGTGCCCTCGGCCAAGAAGCAGGGCACGCTAGGCACCGCCATCGACGTGCCCTTGGGCCACAAGGACGCGGCCTTCGTGCGCAGCCATTTCGACGCCGTCGAGGCCCGCGTGAGCGATGCCCCGCGCGCGGGCGAGATCGTGGTGGCCGTGGCCGTGACCGACAGCGGCCGTCCGCTGCCGCGCATCGGCGGCCTGCAGGTGTCCGAGATCAAGGGCGTGGACGGTCTTCGCTGAACGCGTCGCGGCTATTCTTCGCCTGCTTCATTTCCCCCGGTTTTCCATCCCTTCCGACGAGGAGTTCCCCATGCAACCCTTCCGCCTCCATTTCGGTGCCGCCGCCGCGCTGGCGCTGGCCGCCGGCGCGCTGATGCCGGCCCACGCCCAGAACGTCATCAAGATCGGCGAGGTCAACAGCTACAAGGCCCAGCCGGCCTTCCTTGAGCCCTACAAGAAGGGCATGGAACTGGCCGTGGACGAGATCAACGCCAAGGGCGGCATCAACGGCAAGAAGATCGAACTGATCACCCGCGACGACAACGCCAACCCGGGCGATGCGGTGCGCATGGCCGAGGAGCTGGTCTCGCGCGAGAAGGTGGACGTGCTGGCCGGTGCCTTCCTGTCCAACACCGGCCTGGCGCTGGCCGACTTCGCCAAGCAGAAGAAGTTCTTCTATCTGGCCGGTGAGCCGCTGACCGACAAGATGACCTGGCAGGGCGGCAACCAGTACACCTTCCGCCTGCGCCCCGGCACCTACATGCAGGCCGCCATGCTGGTGCCCGAGGCCGTCAAGCAGAAGAAGAAGCGCTGGGCGCTGGTCTACCCCAACTACGAATACGGCCAGTCGGCCGTGGCCGCCTTCAAGAACCTGCTGAAGGCCGCACAGCCCGACGTGGAGTTCGTCACCGAGCAGGCCACGCCGCTGGGCAAGGTCGACGCGGGCAGCGTGGTGCAGGCCCTGGCTGACGCCAAGCCCGATGCCATCTTCAACGTGCTGTTCGGCGCCGACCTGTCGAAGTTCGTGCGCGAGGGCAACACCCGCGGCCTGTTCAAGGACCGCACCGTGGTCAGCGTCCTGACCGGCGAGCCCGAGTACCTCGACCCGCTCAAGGACGAGGCACCCGACGGATGGATCGTCACGGGCTACCCGTACTACGGCGTCAAGTCGGCCGAGCACAAGGCCTTCCTCGACGCCTACCAGGCCAAGTTCAAGGACTACCCGCGCCTGGGCTCGGTGGTGGGCTACAGCATGATCAAGTCGGCCGCCGCCGGCATCGCCAAGGCCGGCAGCACCGATGCCGACAAGCTGGTCGCCGCCTTCAAGGGCCTGCAGGTGGACAGCCCCTTCGGCAAGATCAGCTACCGCGCCGAAGACCACCAGTCGACCATGGGCGCCTTCGTGGGCAAGACCAAGAACGACGGCGGCAAGGGCGTGATGGTGGACTACGTCTACTACGACGGCGCCGATGCCCGCTTCCAGCCGCCCGCGGCCGACGTGAAGAAGTCCCGCAGCGCCGACTGACGTCTGCTGCCCCCTGAAGAGAGCCTTGCCATGAGTTTTTCCGGCCTGATCGTCCAGCTCCTCAACGGGCTGGCGTCTGCGTCCTCGCTGTTTCTGGTGGCGGCGGGCCTGTCGCTGATCTTCGGTGTGACGCGCATCGTCAACTTCGCGCATGGCTCCTTCTTCATGGTGGGCATCTATGTGGCCTACACGCTGGCCGACAAGCTGGGCGGCGCGGGCTTCTGGGTGGCGTTGCCGCTGGCGGCCATCGCGGTCGGCGTGCTCGGCGCGGTGATCGAGGTGGTGCTGCTGCGGCGCATCTACAAGGCGCCCGAGCTCTTCCAGCTGCTGGCCACCTTCGCCCTGGTGCTGGTCATCAAGGACGCGGTGCTGTGGCTGTGGGGCCCCGACGAGCTGCTGGGCCCGCGTGCGCCGGGCCTGCGTGGCTCGGTCGAGATCCTGGGCCGGCAGTTCCCGGCCTACGACCTGTTCCTGATCGTCGTCGGCCCGGTGGTGCTGGGGCTGGTGTGGCTGCTGCTCACCCGCACGCGCTTCGGCACCCTGGTGCGCGCGGCCACGCAGGACCGCGAGATGGTCAGCGCCCTGGGCGTCAACCAGGCCTGGCTGTTCACGGCGGTGTTCGCGCTGGGCGCGCTGCTGGCCGGCCTGGGCGGTGCGCTGCAGCTGCCGCGCGAGCCCGCCACGCTGGAGATGGACCTCAACACCATCGGCGCCGCCTTCGTGGTGGTGGTGGTGGGCGGCATGGGCTCGCTGCCCGGCGCCTATGTGGCCGCACTGCTCATCGCCGAGATCAAGGCCCTGTGCATCTGGCTGGGCGTGGTCGAGATCGCGGGCATCGCCATTTCCTTTTCCAAGCTCACGCTGGTGGTCGACTTCCTGGTCATGGCCGCGGTGCTGGTCTGGCGCCCCTGGGGCCTGATGGGCCGGCCGCAGGCGCCCAGCCGCTACGTGGGCATGCAGGAAGAGCCGCTGCGCCGCGCGGGCGGCTCCTATGTGGCTGCCGTGGGCGTGCTGGCCCTGGTGCTGGCCGCCATGCCGGTGCTCACGGCCAGCTCGCCCTACACCACGGTGCTGATGATCGACCTGCTGATCGCGGCGCTGTTCGCGGCCAGCCTGCACTTCATCATGGGCCCGGCGGGCATGCATTCCTTCGGCCATGCCGCCTACTTCGGCCTGGGTGCCTACGGCGCCGCGCTGCTGGCGCGCGCCGCGGGCCTTCCGATGGAACTCACGCTGGTGCTGGCGCCGGTGGTCGCGGGGCTGGGCGCGCTGGTCTATGGCTGGTTCGCCGTGCGGTTGTCTGGCGTGTACCTGGCCATGCTCACGCTGGCCTTCGCACAGATCACCTGGGCCATCGTCTACCAGTGGGACAGCTTCACCGGCGGCAGCAACGGCCTTACGGGCGTGTGGCCGTCGGCATGGCTCAATGACAAGCGCAACTACTACTGGCTCACGCTGCTGCTGGTGGGCGGCGGCCTGTGGTGGCTGCGCCGCGTGCTGTTCTCGCCCTTCGGCTATGCGCTGCGCGCGGGCCGCGACTCGGTGCTGCGTGCCGACGCCATCGGCATCGACGTCAAGCGCATGCAATGGGCGGCCTTCGTGGTGGCCGGCGCGGTGGCGGGCCTGGCGGGTGGGCTGTTCGCGTACTCCAAGGGCAGCATCTCGCCGGAGACCCTGGCGGTGGGCCGTTCGGTCGACGGCCTGGTGATGGTGCTGCTGGGCGGCATCCAGACGCTGGCCGGCCCGGTGGTGGGTGCCTTCACCTTCACCTGGCTGCACGACATGGTGGCGCGCAACACCGACTACTGGCGCGCAATGCTGGGCGCCATCATCCTGATCCTGGTGCTGCTGTTCCCGCAGGGCATCGCGGGCTCGATCAAGCAGCTGGCCGACAAGTGGCGTGGCCGGCGCGACGACGTGGCCGCCGACGAGGCCGCCAAGGCGCCGATGCAGGCCGCGGCTGCGGCCGGGGAGGGGGCACGATGAGCCGCCTGTCGTCCTGCTTCTTCATGTTCTTCATCGGCCTGGAGGTGCTCTGATGTCCCTGCTGCATGTCCAGAACCTGGGCAAGTCCTTCGGCGGCGTGAAGGCCGTCGACGGCATCAGCTTCACGCTGGCCAAGGGCGAGCTGCTGGCGTTGATCGGCCCCAACGGCGCCGGCAAGTCCACCACCTTCAACATGGTCAACGGCCAGCTCAAGGCCGACCAGGGCTCCATCACGCTGGGTGGCACCGAGCTGGTCGGCAAGAAGCCGCGCGAGATCTGGCGCCTGGGGGTGGGCCGCACCTTTCAGATCGCCGAAACTTTTTCGTCGCTGACGGTGGTCGAGAACGTGCAGATGGCGCTGCTGTCGCACGACGCCAAGCTGTTTGCCATGTGGCGTCGGGCGTCCGACCACAAGCGCGACGAGGCGCTGGCGCTGCTCGACCAGGTGGGCATGAAGTCGCAGGCAGACCGGCCCTGCAGCGTGCTGGCCTATGGCGACGTCAAGCGGGTGGAGCTGGCCATCGCGATGGCCAACGACCCCAAGCTGCTGCTGATGGACGAGCCCACGGCCGGCATGGCGCCCAAGGAACGCAATTCGCTGATGGCGCTGACCAAGCAGCTGGTGATCGACCGCGGCATGGCGGTGCTGTTCACCGAGCACAGCATGGACGTGGTGTTCGCGTACGCCGACCGCATGATCGTGTTGGCGCGCGGGCGCCTGATCGCCGAGGGCAAGCCGCTGGAGATCCGGGACCATCCGAAGGTGCAGGAGGTCTACTTCGGCTCGGGCAAGACTTTCGAGAAGAAGGCTGCATGAATTGTTTGGTGGCTTCTGTTCGGGGCGCGCCCTGGCCGGGGCCTGGCCTGGGGCGGCTGCGAGTTCGTCGGTCGGCCCTGCAGGCCGACTCCCCTGCGATGCTCGGTCGGCCGGGCCGCGGCATAACTCGCTGCGCTGCCTGCGGCAGCTCCGCTCAAACAAACGCCGCGAGTCAGTTCACGAAGCGGGCCTGTCCTCCGGCAGGCCCGCAGCCCGGCCAACCTCCGCTTCTCGGCGACGCACACGCAGCCGCCCCAGACCAGGCCCCGACCAGGGCGGGACACGCTGCGGCCAGTTTCGGCGGTGACGCTGGCGCTCCCGCCTCCGCCCCCACCTGCGCCCCGGGCCAGAACTCAGTTCGCGCCGTTGCCTTGACAGAGCCGCGGGCACGTGTGCGCCCCATCGAGCGCAACGTATCCGCGCGGCGGGGCCGGGCTGCCAGGGGCGATTTCGGTGGTGGCGAGAAGCGCAGGGCAGGGGGCGGCGCGCGTGCGAAGACACGCGCGCTTCGTGATCTGACTCGTCGCATTTGTCTGAGCGGAGCTGCTGCAGGCAGCGCAGCGAGTTATGCGACGCGCCCCCTGACCGAGCATCGCAGCGGAGTCGATGCGCAGCATCGACCGCCACCGTCTGAGCCCCTGGCAGCCCGGCCCCGCCGCGCCGCCCCCATCGCCAGTGAAGCTGCGAGCACGCGCACCACTGCGAAAGTCATTCAGAACCGGACGCTTCCAACGTTCGCAACGACACCCAAAACAAGGCCCCACCAGTGAGCACCCCGCCCGTCCTGCTCGAAGCCAAGTCCCTCTGCGCCTGGTATGGCGCCGCCCAGATCCTCTACGACGTGGACCTGGAAGTGCGCCGTGGCGAAGTCGTCGCCCTCATGGGCCGCAACGGCGCCGGCAAGTCGACCACGCTCAAGGCCCTCATGGGCATGCTCGGCAAGCGCCGCGGCAGCATCCGCTTCCTGGGCCACGACATCTCCAAGACCGAGCCGCACCATGCCGCCCGCCTGGGCCTGGGCTTCGTGCCCGAAGACCGGCGCGTCTTCACCGACCTCACCGTCATGGAGAACCTCGAAGTCGGCCGCCAGGCCGGCCGCCAATGGGCCGACGGTGGCGCCGCGCCGCTGTGGACGCCCGAGAAGCTCTTCAAGCTCTTCCCCAATCTCGGCGAGATGCCCGACCGCCCCGGCGGCCGCATGAGCGGCGGCGAGCAGCAGATGCTCACCGTCGCTCGCACGCTCATGGGCAACCCCTACCTCGTGCTGCTCGACGAACCCTCCGAAGGCGTCGCGCCGGTCATCGTGGAGCAGATGGCGCAGATGATCCTGGAGCTCAAGGCCCAGGGCGTGTCCATCCTGCTGTCGGAGCAGAACATGCACTTCGCCGAACTCGTCTCGGACCGCGCCTACGTGCTGGAGAAAGGCCAGATCCGCTACCAGGCCACCATGGACGAGCTGGCCGCCAACGACGAGGTCCGACGGGCCTACCTGAGCGTCTGATTTCCAACCTGTCCTCGGAGGGACCGACCATGCTGCGCAACGCACCCCAACGCCGCCACTTCCTGCAGGCCGCCGCCGCCCTGGGCGCGGCCGCCATCGCACCGCCGCTGCTGGCGGCCGACGCGAAGAAGATCAGCCCCAGCGCGCAGGCCGCGCTGATCGTGGTGGACGTGCAGAACTGCTTTGTCGACGGCGGCACGCTGCCGGTCAAGGGCGGGGCCGACGTGGTGCCGGTCATCAATGCGCTGGCGCCCAAGTTCCAGAACATCATCGTCACGCAGGACTGGCACACGGCGGGCCACGCGTCCTTCGCCAGCGCCCACAACGGCACCAAGCCCTTCGACAGCGTCAAGCTCAACTACGGCAACCAGGTGCTGTGGCCTGACCACTGCGTGCAGGGCACCGACGACGCGGCCCTGCACAAGGACCTGAAGCTGCCCACCGCGCAGCTCATCATCCGCAAGGGCTACAACAAAGGCGTGGACAGCTACTCGGCCTTCCAGGAGGCCGACCGCAAGACCGTCACCGGCCTGGCGGGCTACCTCAAGGCGCGTGGCATCAAGACCGTCTACGTCACCGGCCTGGCCACCGACTTCTGCGTGGCCTGGACGGCGCTGGACGCGCGCGCCGCGGGCTTCAACGTCTACGTGATCGAGGACGCGACCCGCGCCATCGACCTCAACGGCTCGCTCGCCAAGGCCTGGCAGCAGATGCAGGCCAAGGGCGTCAAGCGCATCCAGTCGGCCGACGTCGCCTGAGAAGGTTCGAGCGACCTGCCTTGCCCGCGCTCCAGCTCACCGTCAACGGCCAGCCCTTCGCGCGCGAGGTGCCGCGTCAGGCCTCGCTGCTGCACCTGCTGCGCAACGACCTGGGCCTGAACGGCCCCAAGTACGGTTGTGGCCTGGGCCAGTGCGGCGCCTGCACGGTGCATGTGGACGGCACCGCGGCGCGGGCCTGCGTGATCCCGGCCCATGGCGTGGCGGGGCGCGCCGTCACCACCCTGGAAGGGCTGGGCCGGCGCGGCCACTTCCATCCGGTGCAGCAGGCCTTCGAAGAGGCCCAGGCCGCCCAGTGCGGCTACTGCCTCAACGGCATGGTGATGCAGGCCGCGGCATTGCTCGCGCGTGAGCCGCACGCCGACGAGGCCCGCATCCGCAGCGAGCTGTCGGGCAACCTGTGCCGCTGCGGCACGCATGTGGAGATCCTGCGTGCGGTGAGCCTGGCCGCGGCCCGGCTCGGCGCCGCGGCCCTGCCGGAGGCGCCCCGGTGACCGCCGACCCACGACGCGCCGCGCAGCCCCGCACGCGCGCCGAATTCCTCGGCGCCGAGGGCGTGCTGGTCGTCGTGCGCGACACGCCCGTGCCGCCGCCGCCGGCCAAGGGCCAACCTGCTGCGGTGCCCGGCAATCCGGCGGAAGGCGACGAGATCCTGCTCGCCGTCTGGGACGACGGCAGCGTCACCGCCCTCAACGGCCACGTGGACCTGGGCACCGGCATCCAGACCGCCCTGGCCCAGATCGTGGCCGAGGAGTTGGACGTGCCCATGGCCTGCGTCGCCATGGCGCTCGGCCACACGGCGCAGGTGCCGAACCAGGGCGCGACCATCGCCAGCGCCTCGATCCAGATCCATGCGCAACCGCTGAGGCTGGCCGCAGCGCAGGCGCGGCACTGGCTGCTGGCGCGCGCGGCCGAGCGCCTGGGTCGGCCGGTGGGCGAACTCGCCATCGACCGCGGACGCATCGTGGCGGAGGGCGGGGCGCTGCCCTTCGCCGAGCTGCTGGCCGGCCAGCGCACCGTGCTGCGGCTGGACCCGGCCACGCCGCTCAAGCGGCCCGAGGACTACCGCATCGTCGGCACGCCGCAGCCGCGCATCGATATCCCCGCCAAGCTGGCCGGTGAGCTGGCCTTCGTGCACGACATGCGCCTGCCCGGCATGCTGCACGGCCGCGTGATCCGCCCGCCCTATGCCGGCGCGGACCATGGCGACTTCATCGGCAACACGCTGGAGTCGGTGGACGAGTCGTCCATCGCCCACATCCCCGGCATCCGCGCCGTGGTCGTCATCCGCGACTTCGTCGGCGTGGTGGCCGAGCGTGAGGAGCACGCCGAACAGGCCATGCGCGAGTTGCGCGTCCGCTGGAAGGCCTGGCCCGGCATGCCCGACCTGGCCGGCGCGGGCAAGGTGGCCGAGGCCATCCGCGCCAACCCGTCCACCACGCGCACGCTGGTGGACGAGGGCGACGTCGAGGCTGCGTTGCAGGGCGATGGCACGCTGCGCCGCACCTATCTGTGGCCGTACCAGCTGCATGCGTCCATCGGGCCGTCGTGCGCGGTGGCGCAGTGGGAGCCGGACGACGACCGCGACGGTGATGGCCGTGAGCGTGGCACGGGCAATGGCGCTGACGGTGGCCAGGAGGGCGCAGGCCGCGAAGGCGGACCCGCCGTGCGCCTGCGCTGCTGGGCCGGTACCCAGAACCCGCACGTGCTGCGCGCCGACCTGGCCCGCCTGCTGGCCCTGCAGGACGTCGAAGTCGACGTCGTCCGCCTGGAGGCCGCCGGCTGCTACGGCCGCAACGGCGCCGACGACGTGGCGGCCGACGCCGCGCTGCTGGCCCGCGCCGTCGATGCGCCGGTGCGTGTGCAGCTCAGCCGCGAGCAGGAGCACCTGTGGGAGCCCAAGGGCACGGCGCAGTTGATGGAGGTGGCCGGCGCCCTGTCGCCCGAGGGCGGCATCGCGGCCTACGACTTCCAGACGAGTTACCCGAGCAACGGTGCGCCCACACTGGCCCTGCTGCTCACCCGCACGGTGGAGCCGCTGGCCCAGGCCTACGAGATGGGCGACCGCACCGCGCGCCCGCCCTATGCCTACGACCACCTGCGGGTGCAGGTGCGCGACATGGCGCCCATCGTGCGCGCCTCGTGGCTGCGCGGCGTCTCGGCCCTGCCCAACTCCTTCGCGCACGAGAGCTTCATCGACGAGCTCGCCACCGCCGCCGGTGTGGACCCGGTGCAGTTCCGCCTGCGCCACCTGCCCGACGAGCGGGCGCGCGAGCTGATCGAGGCGACGGCGCAGAAGGCCGGCTGGCGCTGGCGCACCGGCCCGCAGGAGGATGCGCATGGGGACCATCCCTCGCGGCCGCCGCAGTCGCGAGTGGGCCCGGGGGGCGACGTCCTTTTCGGGCAAGGCTTCGCATACGCCCGCTACATCCACAGCAAGTGGCCCGGCTTCGGCGCGGCCTGGGCCGCCTGGGTGGCCGATGTGGAGGTCAACCGCCGGACCGGCGAAGTGCACGTGCGCCGCGTGGTCGTCGGCCACGATGCGGGCCTGACCGTCAACCCGGCGGGCGTCGAGCACCAGGTGCACGGCAACGTCATCCAGACCACCAGCCGGGCGCTGAAGGAGGAGGTGCGCTTCGCGCCCGCCGCGAAGCCGGCCGGCAGTGCGGCTTCCCAGCTCCCGGTGAAGACGCCGCTGCCCGGCATGCCGCCGGCCGGCGTGGTCGCCACGCGCGAATGGGGCAGCTACCCGATCCTGCATTTCCGCGAGGTGCCGGTCATCGAGGTGCTGCAGATGCCGCGCCCCGGCGAATCGTCGCTGGGCGCGGGCGAGTCGGCCTCGGTGCCGGGCACGGCGGCCATCGCCAATGCCATCTTCGATGCGACGGGCGTGCGCCTGCGCGAGCCGCCCTTCACGCCCGAGAAGGTGCTGGCCGCGCTGTCTTCACTCCCTCCCCCTGTGGGGGAGGGCGGGGGTGGGGGCCAGTCCGGGGCGCCGTCGGCCGAGCAGGCGCCGCAGCCCCCATCCCCGCCTTCCCCCAGCGGGGGAAGGAGCCAAACCCTCGCCCCGCGCCGCAAGGGCTGGCCGGCCCTCATCGCCGGCCTGCTCGTCGGCGGCATCGGCACCGTGGCCGGTCTGCTCGGCTGGCGCCCGGCCATCGCGCCCGTCAACTTCAGCGCGCCGGCCTACAGCGCGCAGACCATCGAACGCGGCCGCCAGCTGGCCGCCGCCGGCGACTGCGCCGTCTGCCACACGGCCGAGGGCGGCCTGCCCAACGCGGGCGGGCGCGCCATGCACACGCCCTTCGGCACCATCCACACGACCAACCTCACGCCCGATGCCGAGACGGGCCTGGGCCGCTGGTCCTTCACCGCCTTCCAGCGCGCGATGCGCGAGGGCATCTCGCGCGATGGCCGCCACCTGTACCCGGCCTTCCCGTACACCGCCTTCGCCAAGACCAGCGACGACGACCTGCAGGCGCTCTACGCCTACTTCATGTCCCTGCCGCCGGTGAAGGCCGGCGCGCGCGAGGACGGTGGACCGGCGGCCATGCCGGCCAACGACCTGCGCTTCCCCTTCAACCTGCGCCCCCTCATGGCCGGCTGGAACGGCCTGTTCCACGACGCGACGCCCTACCAGCCCGTGGCCGGCCAGAGCGCCGAATGGAACCGCGGCGCCTATCTGGTCAATGGCCTGGGCCACTGCGCCGCGTGCCACAGTCCGCGCAACGCCTTGGGTGCAGAGAAAGCCGGCACGGACTTCCTGTCCGGCGCGCTGATCGACGGCTGGGAGGCGCCGGCCCTCACCGCCCGCTCGACCAACGCCGTGCCCTGGGACGCGGAGAGCCTCTACGCCTACCTGCGCCACGGCCATTCGCCGCGGCACGGCATCGCGGGCGGGCCGATGGCCGAGGTGGTGCACGGCCTGCAGCAGCTGCCTGATGCCGACGTGCGCGCCATGGCCACCTATCTGGCCAGCTTCAACCCGGCGCCTGCGGCCGATCCGCAGGCACTCGCCACGCAGGCGGTGCAGCGCGCCGCCGCCGGGCAGGGTGCGTTGCTGGGGGCGCCCCAGCGCATGTTCGAGTCCGCCTGCGCCGCCTGCCACCACGACGGCGACGGCCCCACGCTGCTGGGCGCCAACGTGCCGCTGGCCCTCAACAGCCAGCTCACCAGCACCCGGCCCGACAACCTGATCCGCACCATCCTCGACGGCGTGCGCACGCCGCCCACGCGGGACATCGGCTTCATGCCCGCCTTCCGCGACGCGCTGGACGATGCGCAGGTCGCCGAACTGGCCGGCTACATGCGCGCCCGCTTCGCGCCCCAGGCGCCGGCCTGGGCCGACCTGCCCGCGCAGGTCGCGCGGGTGCGGGCCGCGCCGGGGCATGGCGCGCCCACCCGGCCTTGACCGGAGGCGGCGATCAGAACGGGTAGTGCCGCTCGCCGGTCTGCACGGTCACCCAGCGCAGGTCGGTGAACTCGGCGATGCCGGCCTTGCCGCCGAATCGGCCCCAGCCGCTGCCTTTGACGCCGCCGAAGGGCATCTGCGCCTCGTCGTGCACGGTCGGGCCGTTGATGTGGCAGATGCCCGACTCGATGCGCTGCGCCACCTGCAGCGCCCGCGCCGTGTCGCGGCTGAACACCGCCGAGGACAGCCCGTAGGGGTTGTCGTTGGCGCAGGCGATGGCTTCCTCCACACCATTCACGCGCACGATGGCCTTGACCGGGCCGAAGGTTTCCTCGGCATAGATGCGCATCTCCGGTGTCACATGGTCGAGCAGGGTGGCGGGCATCAGCGTGGTCTCGGCCTTGCCGCCGCACAGCAGCGTGGCGCCCTTGGCCAGCGCATCGTCGATCAGCGCATTGCAGTGGGCCACGGTCTTCATGTCCACCACGCTGCCCAGCACCACCGGCTCGCTGCCGCGCGGATCGCCCAGCGGCAGGGCGCGGGCCTTGGCCGCGAACTTCTGCACGAAGGTGTCGGCGATGGCCTGGTCGACCACCAGGCGCTCGGTGCTCATGCAGATCTGCCCCGAGTTGGCAAAGCAGCCGAAGGCGGCGCCGTTCACGGCGGCATCCAGGTCGGCGTCGTCCAGCACCAGCAGCGGGGCCTTGCCGCCCAGCTCCAGCACCACCGGCTTGAGGTGCTGCGCGCACTGCACCGCGATCAGCGTGCCCACGCGCGTGGAGCCGGTGAAGTTGACGCGCCGCACCGCCGGGTGCGCGATCACGGCATTGACCACCGCCTCGGCATCGGCCGGCGCGTTGGTGATGTAGTTGACGACCCCGGCCGGAAAGCCGGCGTCGATGAAGGCCTGCGCGATCAGCCGGTGCGTGTGGGGGCACAGCTCTGAGCCCTTGAAGACCACCGTGTTGCCGCAGGCCAGCGGCGTGGCCAGGGCGCGCACGCCCAGGATGACCGGCGCATTCCACGGCGCGATGCCCAGCACCACGCCGGCCGGCTGGCGCAGGCCCATCGCCAGGCTGCCCGGCACGTCGGAGGGAATCACTTCGCCGGCCACCTGCGTGGTCAGTGCCGCGGCCTCGCGCAGCATGCCGGCGGCCAGGTGCACGTTGAAGCCGGCCCACATGGCCGTGGCACCGGTTTCGCGCGGCAGGGCGGCGGTGAAGTCCGGCAACCTGGCCTCGAGCGCGTCGGCGGCCTTGAGCAGCAGCGCGCGGCGTTCGTTGGGGCCGGTGCGGCTCCAGGCGGGGAAGGCGCGGGCGGCAGCCTCGGTGGCGCGCAACGCGTCGGCCGCGGTGGCCGCCGGTGCGCGCGAGGCCAGGCTGCCGTCCAGCGGATTGCGGCGCTCGAAGGTGGCACCGCCTTCGGCCGTGGCGGCTTGGCCGTCGATGAGCATGGACAGGTCGGACATGGAAGAGGATCTCCTGGAAGGTTTCTGGGATCTGGATGAATGAAAGGCGCGATGCACCGGGCGTCATCGCGGCGCAGCAGAGGGATCAGGCCGCGGTGCCCAGGTAGGCCTGGCGGAAGACATCCGAGCGGGCGAGTTCGGCCGCCGGGCCACTGGCGACCAGCCGGCCGTGCTCCAGCACATGCGCCGTGTCGGCCACGGCCAGCGCCTTGCGCACGTTCTGCTCCACCATCAGCACGGTGGTGCCGGCGTCGGCGATGCGGCGCGCGATGGCCAGCAGCTCGTCCACCATGCGTGGCGCGAGGCCCAGCGAGGGTTCGTCCAGCATCAGCAGGCGGGGCGCGCTCATCAGCGCGCGGGCCACCGCCACCATCTGCTGCTCGCCGCCGCTCATGGTGCCGGCCAGTTGCCGGGCCCGTTCGGCCAGCCGCGGGAAGTCGGCAAAAGCCTGGCGCAGGCGCTCGGCGCGCTGGGCGCGGGTGGCCAGCCAGCCGCCCAGCTCGAGGTTGTCGGCCACGCTCATCTGCGCGAAGAGCTGGCGGCCTTCGGCCACCAGCGCCATGCCGCGCCGCACGGCGACGCCGGGCTGGCGCACCGGCAGCAGGGTGTCGTCCAGCATCACGGTGCCCGTGCGCGGGATCAGGCCGGCCAATGCCTTGAGCAGTGTGGTCTTGCCGGCACCGTTGGGGCCCAGCACCACGGTCAGCCCCGGGGTCACCGAGAGGTCGATGCCGCGCAGCACGGCGAAGCCGCCGTAGCCTGCGCCCAGGCCCTGCACCTGCAGACGCGCGCCGTTCATCGGTGCGCTGGCGGCGATGTCGTTCGAAGGGGTCGGTCTTGCCGTCATGCGATCACCTCGTCGCCCAGGTAGGCCTCGAGCACCTGCGGGTCGCGCACCACCTCGGCCGGCGTGCCGTCGGCGATCTTGCGGCCCTGGTGCAGCACCAGCACCCGCTCCACATGGCGCAGCAGGATGGTCACCGCATGCTCGATCCACACCACGGTCAGGCCCAGCTCGCCGCGCAGCCGGCCGATCAGGCGGGCCATGGATTCGACCTCGGACTCGGTCAGCCCCGCCGCCACCTCGTCCAGCAGCAGCAGGCGCGGCCGGGTGGCCAGCGCCATCCCGATCTCCAGCAGGCGCTGCTGCGCGGGTGTGATGGCGGCGGCGGGCAGGTGGGCCAGGCCGGCCAGGCCGATCAGCTGCAGGATGGCCGCCGCATCGCGCAGCGCGGGCGGCGCCGGGCGATGGCGGCCGGCGAACTGCAGGCCGAAGTCCACGTTGGCCGCGACAGGCATCTGGGCGAAGACGCGCGGCGTCTGGAAGGTGCGGGCGACGCCCTCGGCGGCGAAGCGGTGCGGTCCCTGGCCGGCCAGGTCGCGCTCACCCATGCGCAGCGAACCGGAGGTGGGGGGCTGCACGCCCGAGATGGCGTTGAAGAAGGTGGTCTTGCCCGCGCCGTTGGGGCCGATGATGCCCACCAGCTCGCCGGCCATGAAGTCGGCATCGACGGCATCGACGGCCGTGAGCCCGCCGAAGCGCACGGTCAGGCCGCGGGCCTGCAGCAGCGGCTCAGCCATGGTCGGCCTCCCGCCGGAACCAGCGGCGCAGCTCTGCGCGGCCGACACTGCCCACGCCGTCGGGCACCAGCATCACGGACAGGATCAGCAGCAGCCCCAGCGCCATCATGTAGGCCTGCGGCAGCTGCAGCCGCAGCGTCTCGGCCAGCACGCTGAACACCACCGCCGCGGCCACCGGGCCCCACAGCGTGGCGGCGCCGCCGATCAGCGCGATCAGCACGGTCTGAAAGCCGATGAAGGGATTGAAGACCGTGACGGGGTCGATGTAGGTCCAGCGCACGGCCATGGCCGCACCCACGGCGCCGGCGAAGGCGGCCGTCAGGGCGAAGCCCAGCGTCTTGGTCACACGCGTGTTCACGCCCAGGGTCTGGGCGCGCTGCTCGTCGGCGCCGATGCCCGACAGCGCCAGGCCGAAGCGGCTGCGTCGCACCACGATCGCGCTGGCCACGGCCGCGACGGCCAGGCTCAGCACCGTGTAGTAGACGGTGCGCTCTTCCGGCACCACCGTGAGCACACGGCCCACCGTGCCGGTGACCTGCTTCTCGAAGTAGGTGACGGCATGGCGGATCAGCTCGGTCATGCCGAAGGTCAGCACCGCGAAGTAGGTGCCGCGCAGGTGCAGCACCGCCGCGCCGATGACCAACGCCACCGCCGCCGCCAGCGCCGCACCCACGCCGATCACCAGCGGCCAGGGCAGGCTGTCCAGCAGCACGGCACTGGCATAGGCGCCGATACCGAAGAAGGCGGAGGTGGCCAGCGACAGGTAGCGCGTGCTGCCGCAGAACAGGCTCCAGCTGCTGGCCAGCGCCACGTACATGGCACAGGCCATGGCCAGGGAGAGGGCGAATTCGCTCGCCACGGCCGGCAGCAGCGCGGCGGCCAGGGCCAGCAGGCCCAGGGTTGTCCATTGACGTGTCATCGGCGTGCGAAGAGTCCGTTGGGTCGCCACAGCAGCACGGCGATGAACACGCCATACGACAGCAGTGACTTGAGCGAGGGATTGGTGAAATGCATGCCCAGGGCCTCGATCAGGCCCAGCAGCAGCCCGCCGAGCAGCGTTCCGCCCATGCTGCCGAAGCCCCCCAGCGTGATCACGATCAGGGCCGTGACGGTGTAGGGCTCGCCCATGGCCGGCGTGAGCGTGTAGGCCATCGACAGCAGGCAGCCCGCCACGCCCGACAGGCCCAGGCCCACGCCGAACATCAGCGGATGCAGCCGGCGCGTGTCGATGCCCACCAGCTGGGCGCCGGTGGGCGACTGCATCAGCGCCCGCACGCCCTTGCCCAGCAGCGTGAAGTGCAGCACCGCCATCAGCGCCAGCGCGAACAGCAGCGCCAGCCCGAACACCAGGAGCTTGTTGGCCGCGAACTGCGCACCGCCGATCGCCACCGGGGTGGTGAGGTAGTCGTAGCCGCGCAGATCGCCGCCCCAGGCCCAGCTGGCGAAGTTCTGGACGAGGAACATCAGACCGAAGGCCACCATCAGGCCGCGCGCCTCGAACACCTCGACATTCGGCGCCTCGGCCGCGAGGCGGCGGAAGGTGAGCCGGTGGATCAGCAGACCCAGCAGCATCAGGCCCGCAAAGGCCAGCGGCAGCATCGCCAGCGGCGACCAGCCCAGCAGCGTGTGGCCCATCCATGTGGCATAGGCCCCCAGCATCAGGAACTCGCCATGGGCGATGTTCAGGATGCGCATGAGCCCGTACTGCAGGTTCAGCCCCAGGCCCACCAGCGCATAGATGCCGCCGGTGATCAGCCCGCTGGCCAGCAGCTCGAACCAGCCCGTCAACGACATGCGCGCGGCCTCACTTCCAGGCTGGCTTGGCCGCGTTCAGCCGCGCCGTGGCCACCGACTGCGGCCACACCACCTCGAACTCGCCGTTCTGCCACTGGCCCACGGTGCCGGGCGTGGCGGTGTTCTCGCTGCCGGTGAAACGGATGTCGCCGATGATCGTCTTGTGGGTAGTGCCGGCGATCCAGTCGCGCAGCGCCTTGCGGTCCAGTCCCACCTTGCCCACCGCGGACTGCAGGATCTGCAGGCCCGCCCAGCAATGGCCGCTGGCCCAGCGGTCGGGCTCCTTGCCCTCGAAGCGGCGCGTGTGGGCGTCGAAGTAGGCCTTGGCCTCGGGGCTGGTCTTGGCGTTCCAGGAGCCCATGCCCAGCACGCCCTCGGCGCCTGGCGCGGTGATCACGTTGCGGTAGAGCTGGAAGGCGGTGCCCACCGAGCAGTAGAAGAACTTGGGGTTGAAGCCCACCTCCTTGGCCTGCTTGCTCGCGAGGACCGTGTCCGGCGGGTAGGTGATGCCGATGAAGGCATCGGGGTTGAGCTCCTTGATGCCGCGCAGCACCGGCGACAGGTCCTTGACGCCCAGGGGGTAGCTCTTGCGCTCGACCACCTGGATCGAGGTCTTCTTGAGCGCGTTGTTCAGCGCGGCAAAGTTCTCCAGCCCGAACAGGTCGTCCATGTAGACGATGGCCACGGTCTTCGCGCCGCTGGCGGCCAGCATGTCGACCAGCGCGCCCATCATGCGGTCGGGCTGCTGCAGCAGCGAGAAGAAATACGACAGGTTCATGTCGATCAGCTTGCGCGACAGGGCGGTGGGCGCCAGCATCGGGTAGCCGAAGCGCTGCGCCAGTGGCGCGATGGCGAAGTTGGCATTGCTCCCCCAGGGCGGCAGGATGAGGTCGACCTTGTCGCTGCCCATGAGCTTCTGGTAGGAGCGCACGCAGGTCTCGATGTCGCTGCGGTCGTCGGAGCTGATGAGCTCCACCGGTCGCTTGACGCCCTTGACGTCCAGCCCGCCCGCGGCATTGACCTGCTCGGCCCACAGCAGGTAGTTGGGCTCCTGGCTCACCTGCGCGCCCGGCGTCCAGGGCCCGGTGCGTGACATCGCATAGCCGATGCGCACGGGGCCGGACTGGGCACGCAGGCCGGGGGCGACGGCGGCGGCGCCCAGGGCGGCGGCGCCCTGGAGCCATTGACGGCGGCTGGCCGCCGAGAGTTCTGCCATGGTGTGTCTCCTGTTCTTGCTTCGGTGCGGCGCATCGTAGGAACGGCCCGCCCGTGCTGCTGTGCGCAGCGTGCACGGTGTTGTTGCACCAGCGTGCAGGGCCGCTGGGGTTTGCCCCTAGAGCAGGTCGTGTGCGTGGGGTGGCTGCCCATAATCCGCGTCCATCCCACTCCGGAGCCCGACATGCCCTCGTCCCTGCTGCTGAGCACCGATGCCGTGGCTCCTCGCGAGCGCCTGCCGCAGTGGCGCGACTGGATCTGGCGCCACTTCGGTGGACTCGAATCCGACTTCTACGGCGACACCGGCTTCGATGGCCGCCTGTGCGCCGCGCACGCCGGCGACGTCATCCTCACCCGGCTGGAGGGTGGCCGCCACCGCGTGCTGCGCAGCCCGCAGCTGGCGCGCCGCGACGATGGCGCCTGGCTCAAGATCGTCGCGCCCTGGCAAGGCAGCGCCACGGTCCACCAGGACGGCCGCGAGGCCAGTGCGCGCGAGGGCGGCTGGATCATCTACGACACCACCGCCGGCTACGAGATCGACAACCCCGAGGCCACCGAGCACCTCATCGTGATGTGCCCCAAGGCCCAGATGGCCGAGCGCGGCGTTCATCTGCCGCCACTGATGGCCCGCCGCGTGGGGGGCGGCAGCGGCATTTCGCGCGTGGCGCTGGACACCATGCGTGCCACCTACCGCGAGCTGCCCACCATGAGCGACACGGCCGCGCGGGGCGCGGGCGAGCTCATCATGCAGCTGGTGCGCCTGTCGCTTCTGGAGCTGTCGGGCCAGGAGACGGCCGTCACCCAGAAGCTGGCACTGCGCGATCGCATCCGCGACCATGTGGCGCGCCACCTGCGCGATCCGCAGCTGTCCATCGAGCACATCGCGCGGGCGCTGAACTGCAGCAAGCGTCTGCTGCACGGCGCTTTCGCGCAGGACGATCTCACGCTGGCCAGCTACATCCAGCAGCAGCGGCTGCAGGCCTGCATCGACGAGTTGCGCCGCGGGTTGCCGGCGTCACGCTCCATCACCGATGTCGCACTGTCCTGGGGCTTCGGCAATCCGTCGCATTTCTCGCGTCTGTTCCGCGAGCACACCGGGATGAGTCCCAGCGAGTTCCGCCGTGCGCAGCAGCGTGGCTGAGCGTGCGCGGCCAGCCGCGCTCAGGGTGTGGCGCTGAGCACGCGGCGGTACTGCATCGCCTCTGCCACGTGCGGGGCCGACACGGCCTCGGCGGCCGCCAGGTCGGCGATGGTGCGGGCCACCCGCAGGGCGCGGTGCGTGGCGCGGGCGCTCCAGCCCAGGCGCGTCGCAGCCTTCTGCAGGAAGGCGAGGGCGGCAGCATCGGCCCGGGCGTGGCTGTCCAGCGCCTGGCCGGACAGGGACTGGTTCGCGCTGCCCTGGCGCGCCATCGCTGCGGCCCGTGCTCCGGCTACGCGTTCGCGCACCGCGGCGCTCGACTCGCCCGCCGGCGCGCCGAGCAACTCCCGCGGGTCGATGGCCTGCACATCCACATGCAGGTCGATGCGGTCCAGCAGCGGGCCGCTGATGCGCGCCTGGTAGCGCGCCACCTGGTCGGGCGAGCAGCGACAGGCGTGCAGGCGCGAGCCCAGGTGGCCGCAGGGGCAGGGGTTCATCGCCGCCACCAGCTGGAAGCGCGCCGGGAACTGGGCCCGCCGCGCGGCGCGCACGATGGAGATGGTGCCGGTCTCCAGCGGCTCGCGCAGCGCTTCCAGGGCCGCGCGCGGGAATTCGGGCAGTTCGTCGAGGAAGAGCACGCCATGGTGGGCCAGCGAGATCTCGCCCGGCCGGGGCGGCGAGCCCCCGCCGACCAACGCGACGGCGCTGGCCGTGTGGTGCGGACTGGCCACCACCCGCTGCATGAAACGCTGCGGGTCGAAGCGGCCCGACAGGCTGGCGATGGCGGCGCTCTCCAGCGCCTCCTGCACGTCCATCGGCGGCAGCAGGCCGGCCAGCCGCTGCGCCAGCATCGACTTGCCGGCGCCGGGCGGACCGACCATCAACAGGCTGTGGCCGCCCGCGGCGGCGATCTCCAGGGCCCGCCGGGCGGCCGCCTGGCCTTTCACGTCCGCCAGGTCGGGACTGTCGGCCGTCGCCGCTGCCCGGTCGGGCGGCGCGATGCGCACCCAGCCGGGGCCGTCCTCCACCTGGGCGAGCGTGTCGGGCGGGAGGAAGGGTCGCACCACGTCCAGCAGATGCGCGGCGCCGTAGACGGTGGCGCCGGGCACCAGTGCGGCTTCTCGCGCGCTGGCCAGCGGCAGCACCAAGACGGGGCGCAGTTCCGGGCCGCCGGCGGCCAGGGCCGTGGCCAAGGCGCCACGCACGGGGCGCAGGTCGCCTGAAAGAGACAACTCGCCCGCGAATTCATGGCCGACCAGCCGCGTGGCATCGATCTGGCCGCTCGCCGCCAGGATGCCCAGGGCGATCGGCAGATCGAAGCGGCCGGAATCCTTGGGCAGGTCCGCCGGCGCCAGATTCACCGTGATGCGGCGGTCGTGCGGGAAGGCCAGACCGGAGTTCTGGATCGCGGAGCGCACCCGTTCGCGTGCCTCCTTGACCTCCACATCGGCCAGTCCGACCAGGGTGAAGCTGGGCAAACCGTTGGCCAGATGCACCTCAACGGTGACTGGCGCCGATTCAAGCGCCACCAGCGCGCGCGTCTGCACCAAAGAAAGGCTCATTGTTCTCAAATCCCTGATTTGGTGCAAAGCACCGGTCGTGTTTCATGCATTGAACAAGAGCCGGGCGCTGCGCAGCGGCTGCCCCGTTTTTTTCCGGTCCCGGTGTGCAGCAGTTCACGCGCGTAGGACGCGGCTGTCTTTTGGCACGCTCCCTGCTTTGAAGGGAACTCCAACGAACACCACTTGCGAGGAGTTACCCGATGAAGATCCGTCCGGCCACGATCAAGGCGGCAACGATTGCCCTGAGCCTGGCAGCTGCCGCTGGCGCGGCCTCCGCACAGACGGCGCCCGCAGCACCCGCGGCTCCTGAACCGTCGCCCGTCACGGCCAACATCTCGCTGACCACCAACTACAAGTTCCGTGGCCAGGACCAGGATGCCATCGGCAACAACGGCTTCTACAAGACCAA
>NZ_FTMY01000009.1 GCF_900156165.1 Pseudacidovorax sp. RU35E | reverse complement strand
CATCCTCACCAAGATCGAGCGGCAGTCGGGCAAGACCATGATGATCTGCGTCTCCCGCTGCACCGGCAAACGGCTGGTGCTGGACGTCTAGCCCCCGCCTTCCTTCATCCCCCCGCGAGCGCTTTCGTGGGCCCTGCACCCGCAGGGTCCAGCGGCCGCTTTCGCCTTTTCTTGTCCTTTCGAGGCTTTCCCATGTCCATCCCGTTCCTGCGCGCCGCGACGGCCTTCGCTGCAGTTGCCGCGATGCCTGCCATCGGCTGGGCACAGTCGTCCGTCACGCTCTTCGGAACCGTGGACGTGGGCATCGCCCATGTGACCGGCGACAACAGTTCGCGCACCGGCCTGGCCCAGGGCGGCGCCAACATCAGCCGCATCGGCTTTCGTGGCACCGAGGACCTCGGCGGTGGCCTGTCGGCGGGCTTCTGGCTGGAATCGGGCTTTGCGCCGGACACCGGCTTGGGTACGGCCACGGGCGGCGCGCTCGCGTTCAATCGCCGCTCCACGGTCAGCGTGATGGGCCCGTTCGGCGAGGTGCGGCTGGGCCGCGACGACTCCGCCACCTTCCTCAACACGCTGATCTTCGATCCCTTCCTGACCAACGGCGTGGGTGGCACGAACGCCTTCGTCATGAACGGCGCACCGATCCAGATCGGCAACGCGATCAGCTACTTCCTGCCGCCCAACCTGGGTGGCTTCTATGGTCAGCTGCAGCATGCGGCCGGCGAGCAGGCCAACACCGCGCCGACGTCGGCCGGCGAATACAACGGTGGACGCTTCGGCTGGCGCGGCGGTGCCTTCCACGTCTCGGGCGCGCTGGCCAAGCTGCAAGGCACGACGCAGCTGCAGGACGTTCGCATCCGCAATGTCGGCGCGAGCTACGACTTCGGCGTGGCCGTGCCGATGCTGCTGTGGGCCAGCGAGAAGCGCGGCACGGTCGAGATCCGCGCCACCCAGCTGGGCGTGAAGGTCCCCGTGGGCGCCGGCGAGATCCGCGCCCAGGTCAGCCGCTACGACACCGTGGGCAGCAACGCCGACTGGACCAAGGTCGCGCTGGGCTACGGCCACAACCTCTCGCGCCGCACCCAGGTCTACGGCGCCATCGCGCGCATCCACAACGGGGCGGGGGCGCAACGCGCCATCGGCGCCCAGGGCGTGGCGGCTTCCGGCACCAACCTCGGTGGCAAGTCGACCGGCTTCGACCTCGGCATCCGCCATTTCTTCTGACATTTCCGGCGCCGCGCAGTCGGCGCATCCGCTGCCATGACCGATTCCCGTGCCGCGCGCTGGTGGGGCGTGGTGACGATCTTCCTGATCGTTGCCATCTCCTACGTCGACCGCATCAACATCTCGATCCTGATCACCGACCGGGACTTCCTGGACCACATGGGCCTGGCCGCCAACGACCGCGTCCGCCAGGGCCTGCTGGCCACCGCCTTCATGGTGGGCTACGGCATCTCGTCCTTCGTGCTCACGCCCTTCGCCGCGGCGTTGCTGGGTGTGCGTCGCAGCCTCATCTGCGGCTTGCTGCTCTGGGGCGTGGTGACCTTCGCCTCGCCGATGCTGAGCAGCTATGGGCTCCTGCTGGCCTCGCGCGTGCTGCTGGGCGTGTCCGAGGGACCGCTGTTCTCGCTGGCCGCCTCCTACATCAAGGCCCATTTCGAAAGCCGTGAGAACGGCAAGCCCAATGCACTGGTCAACATGGGCACCGGGCTGGGCCTGGCGGTGGGCTATCCGCTGGTGGGCTACCTGGTGGCTGGCCACGACTGGGCGACGTCCTTCCATGTGCTCGGGCTCATCAACATCGTGCTGGGCATCCCGCTGGTGCTGGCGTTCGTGCGAATGCCCAGGCCGAATGCCGCCGCCCCCGCTGCGGGTGCCACCCAGGCCGTGCGGCAGGTCGGGCAGATCGTGCGCGGGGCGCTGCAGACGCGGCACCTGCTGCTCGTGACGGTGCTCACGGCGGCCTTCCTGGCCTACCTCTGGGGCAGCAGCAACTGGCTGCCGGCCTACCTGCGCGAGGCGCGCGGCTTCTCGCTGCGCGAGATGGGCTGGCTGGCTTCGTTGCCGCAGTACGCGTCGGTGGTGGCGGTGCTGGTGGGCGGGGTGCTCATCGACCGCGTGGCGCGCCGGCATGTGCCGCTGATCTTCGTGGTGGGCGGCATCGGCGTGGCGCTGGCCGTGTGGCTGGCCATCGCGGTGCAGGACCGGTACGCCGCCGCCTTCACGCTGATCGCCGCCAACTTCTTCTGGGGCCTGATGAGCCCGGCCATCCCCAGCACCGTACAGCACTTCGCCCGGCCGGAGCATGTGGCCAGCGCCTACGGCGTGGTCAACGGCACCGGCAGCCTGGTGGCGGGCTTCATGCCGGCGGTGATGGGCAGCGTGATCGCCGCGGTGCCCGCGGGTTCCGCGGCCGGGTTCTTCGCCGGCTTCGGCATGCTGATCGGCACGCAGGTGGTGGTGTGCGCCTGCGGGCTGCTGCTGTGGTGGCTGGAGCGGTAGGTGGGCACAAGCTAAAGCTACGTTCGACTGCCGAGCGAACGTCACCTCTGCGTACGTCCTCAGTCACGAGTCTTCTTCAGTCTTTCCACTTTTTGGGTGGGAGCACATGCCCGTGGAAGTGCGACGTCAGAATGCCGTGGCCGGTATCTTGAGGCTCCCACGAGTACTCCTCGTCAGCAGGAATGAGTCCGCGACGCACTGGATGGGCCGCGTGCGGGTTATGGACGAGACAGATGGGCTCCGGATTGCCCACCACACACTCTCCGCTTAAATCAAGCCCCCAGATAGCACTGATCCTGCTGTTCTTCGGTTCGAGAAAGAAGCACGACGAAATAAGCGCTACGGGCTCACTGCTTCGGAATTTTCGAATATGGGCGCGAGACGACAAGCCGATGCGTGACGGCTCTTTGTGCTTTGGATCGACGTGAGCAACAAGGTGCCCCAAGCCGTACGCTACATTGACAGCGTGGGGAAGCTGATTGATTCCACAGTAGACAGACACATGAGGCTCATGCTCACTCCGTAACCGATACCCATTGATGGCAATTACATACGCATCCTCGGGACCTACGATTTCGCGATCAAGAAAGCCCAAGACGCCAGCCGTACCAAATAGTTTCTCTGTCTTTTCCTTGAGCCCTGCAGTCCATCGCGACGCGACGCTTTCATCAGGAGGACTCGAATAGGTCCCATCCGCTCGACTGTCACCCGAGGAGGCCTGCATATCTTTGCCTCTTTGCGGACAGTAGACCTCCACCCATGTGCGGCGACCGCTTTTATCCCGAAGCAGGAAGTCGGGGCCTTTCCCAACCGGCCGCTCGCGTTCAATGCCACGTTCAGCAAGCAGGGAATAGACAAGCGCTTCAGACAAGCTCTGCCAGAACTTTTCTGGCTCCGCATTGCAAAGCTCATCGAGAAACTTTCTGTCGGCAAAATCGCTTTCATAAAAGCTGAGTAGCACCTTTTTCAGATGTTGCCTGTAGCAAACCTGGCGGGCACTGCCATACGGAAAGCGCGCTTCAAGCAAGTCTCGGATCGTGCCCTCAGCGTCTTTGTGTCGCGCCATAGTGTTGCTGAAAGTCGCTCTGCCCGAGGTCTCAGGACCCGATGCCTTCCAGCGCCTCGGACAACTCCAGCCAGCGCTCTTCCATCGCCTCGATCTCGTCGCCGATCTGCTTGAGGCGCTTGCCGGCTTCGGCGATCTCGGCGGGCGGCAGCGGGCTGGCGAGGCGTTCCTCCAGCGCGCCTTTCTCGGCGGTGGCCTGGGCCATGCGCTGGTCGAGGCTGGCCAGCTCCTTGCGCAGCGGCCGGCTTTGCTCGGCAAGGCGCTGACGCTCGCGGGCGTCGTTCTGACGCTGGGTGCGACCATCGACGGCAGCAGTCGCCGACCTCGATTCAGACGCCGAAGATGCCGACCTCTGCGGGGCCGCGGCGGGAGCCGCAGGCGCCGGGGGGGCAGCCTTTGCGGGGGAGGCCGACGGCGCCGCTGCGGCCGCGGATGCCGCCGCCACTTCCGCCGCATTCGCCTGCTTGGCCTCTTCGCGCAGCCGCTTGGACTCGTCCAGCAGGTAGCGCTGGTAGTCGTCGAGGTCGCCGTCGAAGTCGCGCACCTCGCCGCGGCCCACCAGCCAGAACTCGTCGCACACGGTGCGCAGCAGGGCCCGGTCGTGGCTGACCAGCATCAGCGTGCCTTCGAACTCGTTCAGCGCCATGGCCAGCGCCTCGCGCGTCGCCAGGTCCAGGTGGTTGGTCGGCTCGTCCAGCAGCAGCAGGTTGGGGCGCTGCCAGACCATCATGGCCAGCACCAACCGCGCCTTCTCGCCGCCGCTCATGGTGCCCACCGGCTGCTTGACCATGTCGCCGCTGAAATTGAAGCTGCCCAGGAAGCCGCGCAGGTCCTGCTCGGTGCGGGCGGCCGGCGCTGCCGAGCCCAGCTCGCGTGCCAGCCGCACCATGTGCTCCAGCGGGTTGCTGGTCTCGTGCAGCACGTCCAGCTCCTGCTGGGCGAAGTAGCCGATGGCCAGGCCCTTGCCTTCGGTCACGGTGCCCGAGACCAACTGCAGATCGTGCGCCACCGTCTTCACGAAGGTGGATTTGCCCTGGCCGTTCGCGCCCAGGATGCCGATGCGCTGGCCGGCCAGCACGCCCCGGCTGACGCCCGACAGGATGGTGGTGGCGCTGCCGTCTTCCTGCAGGTAGCCGAAGCTCGCGCCCGTGATGCTGAGCATCGGGTTGGGCAGGTTGGCCGGCTCCTTGAAGCTGAAGGTGAACTCGGCCTCGGCCAGCAGCGGCGCCACGCGCTCCATGCGCGCCAGGGCCTTGACCCGGCTCTGCGCCTGCTTGGCTTTGCTGGCCTTGGCCTTGAAGCGGTCGATGAACTTCTGCAGGTGGGCGATCTTTTCCTGCTGGCGTTCGTGCGCGATCTGCTGCTGCTCCATGCGCAGCGCGCGCATGTCCTCGAACTTGCTGTAGTTGCCGCCGTAGCGCGTCAGCTTGGCCTGCTCGATGTGCACGGTGACGTTGGTCACGGCGTCCAGGAACTCTCGGTCGTGGCTGATGACGAGCATGGTGCCGTCGTACTTCTGCAGCCAGGCTTCGAGCCAGACCAGGGCGTCCAGGTCCAGGTGGTTGGTGGGCTCGTCCAGCAGCAGCAGGTCGCTGGGGCACATCAGCGCGCGGGCCAGCTGCAGGCGCATGCGCCAGCCGCCCGAGAAGCTGTTGACCGGCCGGTCCAGCTCGTGCAGCTTGAAGCCCAGGCCCATGATGAGCGCCTGCGCACGCGGCACGGCGTCGTGCTCGCCGGCATCGGCGATGTCGCTGTAGGCCTGGCCCAGGGCCATGCCGGCGTCGGCATCGTCGGGGTCGGCGGCGTGCAGGGCCTCGGCCTTGGCCAGCGCCTCGCGCGCTTCGGCCAGGCGCGTATCGCCGGCCACCACGAAGTCGGTGGCCGAGTCGTCCGTTTCGGGCATGTGCTGGGCCACCTGGGCCATGCGCCATTGCTTCGGGATGCTGAAGTCGCCGCCGTCCTCGTGAAGCGTGCCGTTGAGCAGGGCGAACAGGGTGGACTTGCCGGCGCCGTTGCGGCCGACCAGGCCGACCTTCTCGCCAGGGTTGAGGGTGACGCTCGCACTGTCGAGCAGCACCTTGGTGCCGCGGCGCAGGACGACGTTGTTCAGAATGATCATGGGTGGGCGACGAGGGCGTCGCGGGTCAGCAGCAGCACCTGGTCGTCGCCGGCGCTGGTCGAGAGCCAGACGGCCTCGAGGTGGGGAAAGGCGGCCTCGAAGAAAGGCCGCTCGTTGCCGATCTCCAGCACCAGCACGGCCTGCGGGCTCATGCGGGCGGGGGCGTCGGCCAGCAGTTGGCGCACGAAGTCCATGCCGTCGCTGCCGCCGGCCAGGGCCAGTTCGGGCTCGGCGCGGTATTCCTGCGGCAGCGCCGCCATGCTGGCGGCGTTGACGTAGGGCGGATTGCACAGGATGAGGTCGTACACGCCATCGACGCCCGCCAGCCCGTCGGACTGCAGCAGGCGCACGCGGGCATCGAGCTGGTGGCGCGCGACGTTGATGGCCGCCACCTCCAGCGCCTCGGGCGAGATGTCGGCCGCATCGACCTGCACCTCGGGCCAGGCCATGGCGGCCAGCACGGCCAGGCTGCCGTTGCCGGTGCACAGGTCCAGCACGCGTTGTGTGTGCTCGCCCAGCCAGTTGTCGATGCTGGCATCGGCCAGCAGTTCGGCGATGAAGCTGCGCGGCACGATGGCGCGCTCGTCCACGTAGAAGTCCACGCCCTGCAGCCAGGCCTCCTTGGTGAGGTACGCGGCGGGCTTGCGGGTGGCGATGCGCTCGTCGACCAGCGCCCGCACCTGCGCCGCGGCGCCCGGCGAGACGGCGCGCTCGGCGTTCTCGTCCAGCTGGTCCAGCGGCAGGCGCAGGCGCCACAGCACCAGCCAGGCGGCTTCGTCGAATGCGTTGGTTGTGCCGTGGCCGAAGGCGACGTCGGCGTCGCTCAGGCGCTGCTCGGCCTCCTGCACCAGGGCCATCACGGTGAGCTTGGCGTCATCAGGCATGGGCGCCGGCCTCCAGCCGCTCGATGGTGCGGCGGTACATGTTCTTGAGCGTCTCGATGGCGTCGACCTCGATGTGCTCGTCGATCTTGTGGATGCTGGCGTTGACCGGGCCCAGCTCCACCACCTGCGCGCAGACCTTGGCGATGAAGCGCGCGTCGCTGGTGCCGCCGCTGGTGGACAGCTCGGTCTCGATGCCGGCCTCGTCGCGGATGGCCGCCTGCACGGCCTCGACCAGCGCACCGGGCGTGGTCAGGAAGGGCAGGCCGCCGATGGTCCACTTGAGGTCGTACTCGACGCCGTGCGCATCGAGCACCGACTGCACGCGCTGCTGCAGCGCCTCGGCCGTGACCTCGGTGGAGAAGCGGAAGTTGAAGTCGATGACCGCATGGCCCGGGATCACGTTGCTCGCGCCCGTGCCAGCATGGATGTTGCTGATCTGCCAGCTGGTCGGCTGGAAGTAGGGGTTGGGCTTCGGGTCCCACCCGCCAGCGGCGTTGATGGCGACGAGCTCGGCCAGGGCCGGCGCGAAGGCATGCACGGGGTTCTTGCCCAGGTGCGGATAGGCGATGTGGCATTGCACGCCATGCACCGTCAGGCGTCCGCCCATGGTGCCGCGGCGGCCGTTCTTGATCATGTCGCCGCAGCGGCTGACCGAGGTGGGTTCGCCGACGATGCAGTAGTCCAGCCGCTCGCCCCGCGCCGCCAGCTGGTTGCAGACCACCACGGTGCCGTCGACGCCGGGGCCTTCCTCGTCGCTGGTCAGCAGCAGGGCCAGGCGCAGCCTGGGGTCGGGATGGGCGGCCAGGAACTCCTCGATGGCGACGACGAAGGCCGCCAGCGAGCTCTTCATGTCGCAGGCTCCACGGCCGTAGAGCTTGCCGTCGCGGTGCGTGGGCGTGAAGGGCTCGCTCGTCCATTGCTCCAGCGGCCCGGTCGGCACCACATCGGTATGGCCGGCAAAGACGAGCGTCGGCGCCGTCGGCGCACCGCGCACCGCCCACAGGTTGGTCACGCGAAAGTCGTCGGGCCCGCTCACGATGGTCTCGAGCGTGAAGCCCAACTGGGCCAGGCGCTCGCCGAGGATCTGCTGGCACTGTGCGTCCTCGGGCGTGACGGAAGGGCACGCGATCAGTTCTTCGGCAAGTTGCAGGGTTCGGGTCATGGCATTGGCGGAAGTGAGGGACTCGCCAGAAGGCAGCGTCCCGGAAGGGTGTTTGCGGGCCGGCTCCACGGTGGCATCAGTTCGTCAGAGGCACTCGTTCAGCCGCTGATCAAGAGGCCGCGGAGCAGGCCATGCAAGTGCACCCGAGGAACTGGCTTTGCCAGGCCTGCGGGTGCGCCCCCCTCCAAGCCGAAGGCGCCAGAGAGGGGGGAGCCGCGAAGCGGCATGGGGGGCGTCAGCCCGGATGCACGTCCAACGTGATGTCCGTGAAGGTCGGCGCCTCCGCCTGCTGCATCAGCGACGGCTCGCCCCCCTTGCCACCCGCACCGTCCCGCGGCCGGTTCTCGTTCTGCAGCCGCCACATCAGATTGGCAGGCGAATCGGCATGCACCAGCGCCTCGTCGCGGCTGACCTTGCCTTCGAGCACCAGCTTGGCGATCGCTTCCTCGAAGGTCTGCGAGCCTTCGGCCATGGAATGCTCCATGGCGTCCTTGATGCCGTCGAAATCGCCGCGCTCGATCAGGTCGCGCACCAGCGCGGTGTTGAGCATCACCTCCACCGCCGGCACGCGCGCGCCCTGGGGTGTGCGCAGCAGGCGCTGGGCGATCACGGCGCGCAGGCCGCTGGCCATGTCGTTGAGCAGGGTGCCGCGCGTCTCCAGTGGATAGAAGCTCTGGATGCGGTTCAGCGCGCGGTAGGCGTTGTTGGCATGCAGCGTCGCCAGCACCAGGTGGCCGGACTGCGCATAGGCCAGCGCGGCGGTCATGGTCTCGCGGTCGCGGATCTCACCGATCAGGATCACGTCGGGCGCCTGACGCAGCGCGTTCTTGAGGGCCGTCTCCAGCGTGGCGGTGTCGTTGCCCACCTCACGCTGGTTGATCACCGATTTCTTGTTCTGGAAGGCGAATTCGATCGGCTCCTCGATGGTCAGGATGTGGCCGGGCGTGCTCTCGTTGCGCAGGTCGATCATCGAGGCCAGCGTGGTCGACTTGCCCGAGCCGGTGGCGCCCACCATCAGGATCAGCCCGCGGCGCTCCATGATCAGCGTCTTGAGCACGGGCGGCAGCGCCAGGGTCTCGAAGGACGGCACGGTGACGGGAATGAAGCGCACCACGACGGCGCAACTGCCGCGCTGGCGCATCGCGCTCACGCGGAAGCTGCCCACGTCGCGCAGCGGCACGGCGGTGTTGAGCTCGCCCGTGCGCTCGAACTCGGCCATGCGCTTCTCGTCGATGATCTCGCGCAGCAGCTCCAGCGGCGCCGACACCGGCAGGATCTGCCCGTTGATCGGCATGCACTGGCCGTTGATGCGGATCAGCGCCGCAGCCTTCGGCGACAGGTAGACGTCGGAGGCCTGGCGCTCGGCCATCAGTCGAAGAATGCGCTCCATCGTTCCCATGGCTGCTCCTGATTGAATTCGCGTGAGAAGGAATGCAAGAAAAAGGCCGCCCGCAGGCGGCCGGTGCCAAGATGGATCAGTCGCGCAACAGGTCGTTGAGGCTGGTCTTGGAGCGGGTCTGCGCATCCACCGTCTTGACGATGATGGCGGCGTAGGTGCTGTAGTCCTGGCCCGACTTGGTCTTCTTGGGCAGGCTACCGCTGATGACCACGCTGCCCGAGGGCACGCGGCCGTAGCTGATCTCGCCGGTGTCGCGGTTGAAGATCGGCGTGCTCTGGCCGATGTACACGCCCATGCCCAGCACCGAGTTCTCCTCGACGATCACGCCTTCGACCACTTCGGAGCGGGCGCCGATGAAGCAGTTGTCCTCGATGATGGTCGGGTTGGCCTGCAGGGGCTCCAGCACGCCACCCAGGCCGACGCCGCCGGACAGGTGCACGTTCTTGCCGACCTGGGCGCAGCTGCCCACGGTGGCCCAGGTGTCGACCATGGTGCCTTCGTCCACGTAGGCGCCGATGTTGACGTAGCTGGGCATCAGGATCGCGCCCTTGGCGATGTAGCTGCCGCGACGGGCGACGGCGGGCGGCACGATGCGCACGCCGGCCTGCTTGAGTTCATCGGCGGACAGGTGCGCGAACTTGGTCTGCACCTTGTCGTAGAAACCCAGGCTGCCGGCCTGGATCTGCTCGTTGTCCTTCAGGCGGAAGGACAGCAGCACGGCCTTCTTGACCCACTGGTGCACCGTCCATTGGCCGACGCCCTCGCGGGTGGCCACGCGCAGGCTGCCGTTGTTGAGCTGGACGATCACATGCTCGACCGCGTCGGCCACTTCCTTGGGCGCCTGGCTGGGGGAGAGGGCGGCGCGGTCTTCCCACGCGGCGTCGATGATCTGTTGCAGTTGCTGGGTCATTGGATTCGGACTCGAAGGGAGAGGCGAGAAGAAGGGGGCGCGGCTCAGGCCGACGGTGCCTGGGTGGCGAATTCGGCGATGCGGCGCGCGGCTTCGGTGCATTCGGCGGTGTCGGCCACCAGGGCCATCCGCACGCGGCCTCGGCCGGGATTGCTGCCTTGCGCCTCGCGCGCCAGGTAGCTGCCGGGCAGCACCGTCACATTGTATTGAGCGTACAGGGCGCGGGCGAAGGCCGCGTCGTCGCCGTTCCAGGCTGCGGGCACGCCGGCCCACAGGTAGAAGCTGGCATCGGGAAGGCGCACGTCCAGCACCGGCTCCAGGATCGGCGTGACGGTCGCGAACTTGCGACGGTACTGCTCGCGGTTGTCCACCACATGGGTCTCGTCGCCCCAGGCCGCAATGCTGGCGGCGGCCACGCTGCCGCTCATGGCGCTGCCGTGGTAGGTGCGGTAGAGCAGGAAGCGCTTGACGATCTCGGCGTCGCCCGCCACGAAGCCGCTGCGAAGGCCCGGCACGTTGCTGCGCTTGGAGAGCGACGTGAGCGCGATCAGCCGGCGGAAGTCGCGCCCGAGCTTGGCCGCGGCCTCCAGCCCGCCCAGGGGCGGCTCGTCGCGGAAGTAGATCTCGCTGTAGCACTCGTCCGAGGCGATGACGAAGCCGTGTTCGTCGGACAGCGCGAAGAGCTTGCGCCATTCGTCGAGCGGCATGACGGCGCCGGTCGGGTTGCCCGGCGAGCAGACATACACCAGCTGGGTGCGCTGCCAGACCTCGGTGGGCACGCTGTCCCAGTCCACGGCGAAGTTGCGGGCCGGGTCGCTGGGCGCATACCAGACGTCGGCGCCGGCCAGCAGGGCCGCGCCCTCGTAGATCTGATAGAAGGGATTGGGCGAGACGACGATGGGCCGCGGCGTGCGGCTGCCGTCGACGACGGTCTGCGCCAGTGCGAACAGCGCCTCGCGCGAGCCGTTGACCGGCAGCACCTGCGTGGCCGGATCGAGCGCCAGGCCGTAGCGCTTTTGCAGCCAGTCGGTGAAGGCGGTGCGCAGCTTCAGGTCGCCGGCCGTGGCCGGGTAGCCGGAGAGCGAATCGAGGCCCTCGATCAGGGCCTGCTTGATGAAGGGCGGGGTGGGATGCTTGGGTTCGCCGATGCCCAGGCTGATGGGCGAGTAGGCGGGGCTGGGCGTGACGCCAGCAAAGAGCTGCCGCAGCCGTTCGAAGGGATAGGGCTGCAGCCTGTCGAGCAGGGGATTCATGGGCGCGGATTATCGGCGCAGGCCGATGACCGGCGCACCCGGCCGCGCCAGCGCATCAGGCCAGGCAGGCGCCGTCGACCAGCAGCTGGCGCCGCAGCGCCTGCACGTCGACCGTCCGCAGATCGGCGCGGCCGTCCGAGCGCACGGCCATCGCCGCCGCCGTGCCGGCCGCCTGGCCCATCGCCATGCAGATCGTCATCACCCGAACCGCCGCCAGCGCCTCGTGCGTGGCCGAGATGCCGCGGCCGGCCACCAGGGCGTTGTCCAGTCCGCGCGGGATCAGGCTGCGCAGGGGGATGCGGTAGGCATGCTCTTCGCCCAGCGAGCGGTAGGTCAGGCCGCCACCCGCGGCGGGATGGATGTCGATGGGATACGCGCCCGCCGCAATCGCATCGGCGAAGGGTTCGGGCCGCAGCAGCTCCTCGGCGGTGAGCACATGGTCGCCGGCCACGCGACGCGTCTCGCGGATGCCGACCTGCGTGCCGAAGTTCAGCAGCCGGCCTCGCTCGCAACCCGGCAGCGCGCGCTGAAGGAAGGCCGCGGCGCGCCAGGCCTGGCGGCGGCCTTCGATCTCGGCCCGGCCCAGGGCCATGGGGTCGGTGGCGTCGATGCCCAGGCGGCTGATGTTGAACCAGCCGTCGTTGGAGAACGGGTCGCGCGCCAGGTGCAGGGCCGCGCGGGCCAGCTCGCCCTGCTCGAAGCCGCGGCGGGCGATGGCCTCCTTCTCTTCGCTCGTCAGGGCGTCGAGCCGCGCGAAGTCGATGGGGCCGAAGCGGAACATCATCGTCGCGGGCTGCAGCGCCTCGCCTTCGCCCAGTTCGAGGAAGGTGGCGCCGGCCTGCTTCATGGCGTCCATGTCGCCCGAGGTGTCGATGAGCACCTGGGGCCGCACGGTGCGGGCGCCGCCCTTGGTCAGCACGCGCACCGAGGCGATGCGCCGGCCATCCCGCTGCACGTCGAGCAGCGTGGCATGCAGCAGCGGCTGCACGCCGGCCTCGCGCACCAGGTCGTCCAGCACCAGCTTGAGCAGCTCGGGTGCGTACTCGACGCGGTCCATCTTGTGGCCGGTGGACATGACGAAGCTGTGGTGCTCGCCCGCGCCGCCGTAGTCGCGCAGGCGGTCTACCACCTCTTGTGCCAGGCCGGCGACCACGCGCCGCCCGGCGGCCGTCTGCCAGCTGTTGAACTGGGCGACGGCGCCGGCCGTGGCATTGCCGCCCAGGAAGCCGTAGCGCTCCATCAGCACGGTGCGGGCACCCTGGCGCGCGGCGGCCACGGCCGCCACCGTGCCGGCCACGCCGCCGCCGCAGACCAGCACGTCGGCCTCGATGGCGGGCAGCGCGTCGGCGGCCTTCGTCGTCGTCGTCACGGCCATCGAATCAGCCTGCCTTGATGCCGCGCGACTTCACGATGTCGGCATAGCGGCGCGTCTCGGCTTGCAGGAAGCGGGCGGTGGCCTGGCGGTCCATCACCACCGGTTCCACATTGAGCATGGCGAACTTGGACTTGACCGTCTCCGACGCCAGCGCCTTGGCGAGCGCCGCTTCGAGCCGTGCGAGCCCGGCCGGCGCAATGCTGCCGTGCGGCGCCAGCAGGGCGGCCCAGCCGCGCACCTCCAGCGCCGGATAGCCGAGCGACTTGACCGTCGGCACGCCGGGCAGGTCCGCCACCGGCTGGGACGACGACACGGCCAGCGCACGCAGCTTGCCCGCCTTGATGTGCGGCGCCACGCTCGGCAGGTTGAGAAAGCCGAAGCCCAGCAGGCCGCTGATCAGGTCGGGCATGAGCGCACTTTCGCCCTTGTAGGCCACCGGCACGATCTCCGCGCCCACCTGGCCCGCGAAGATCTCCGAGGCAATGTGCGCCAGCGTGCCCGTGCCGCTGTTGCCGGCGCTCAACTGCCCCGGCTTGGCCTTGGCCTGCGCCACCAGCTCCTGCATCGAGCGGATGGGCGAACTGGCGGGCACCACCAGCACCAGCGGCTGGTCGGACACCATGCCCACCGCATCGAAATCGGCGATGGGGTCGTAGCCGATCTGCGGGTTGAGCGCAGGGTTGATGACCATGCTGTTGCTGGCCATCAGCAGCGTGTGGCCGTCGCGGGCCTGGGCGGCCGCCATCACACCGATGGCGCTGCCCGCGCCGGGTTTGTTCTCCACGATCACGGCTTGGCCGAGCAGCGGCGCCATCAGGTCGCCCAGCACGCGGGCCGAGCTGTCGGCGCCGCCGCCGGGCGCGAAGGGCACGATGATCCGCACGGTCCTGGAGGGCCATTCGGCCTGGGCATGGCTGCTGAAGGGGAGGGCGCCCGCGCTGGCGGCGGCGAGCCAGCCGAGCGTGGCCCGGCGCGTGAGTCGAACTGTCATGGACTGCGTGTCTCCGTTTTTTCGCGACGGCCGGGATCATGGCGGCTTGCGGGCTTGCCGTGAAATACCAAGACGCGCGACCTGCATAACATGCCGTTATGCACGCCTCGCCCCACCGTCGCCCATGAACCTGCGCCAGATCGAAGTCTTCCGCGCCGTCATGCTGGCTGGCTCCATCACCGATGCGGCGCGGCTGCTGCATGTGTCGCAGCCCGGCATCAGCCGCATGCTGTCGCACATCGAACTGCAGCTGGGCCTCCAGCTCTTCGAGCGCGGCCGGGGCCGGCTGCGGCCCACGCCCGAAGCGCAGGCGCTGTATGAAGAGGTCGAATCGGTCTACCGCGGCGTGCGCGGCATCGAGACCCGTGCCCAGGCCTTGCGCGACGGCACGGGCCTGCGCCTGCGCGTGCTGTGCAGCCCCAGCGCCGGGCTGGAGCTGGTACCGCGGGCGCTGCAGGCGCTGTCGCAGCGCTTTCCCTCGGCGCAGCTCTACATGGAAACGCTGCGGGCCCGCGAGATGGTGGGCCAGCTGGTGCACCACGAGGCCGACATCGCCATCTGCACGCTGCCCGTGACGCATCCGTTATTGACGGCGCAGACGCTGGGGCACTGGACCATGGGCTGTGTCTTTCCCGCAGAGCACGCCTTCGCCCAGCGGCGTACGGTGCGCATGGCCGACCTTCTGCGCGAGCCACTGATCGCCTTCAGCGAGGACACGCCGCAAGGGCAACTGATGCGCAAGGCGGCGGAGAAGGCCGGGCAGGTGCCGGCGTCACGCATCGAAGTGCGCTCGGGCCAGGCGGCCTGCGCGCTGGTGGCCAGTGGGGCGGGCGTGGCGCTGGTGGACGACCTGACGGCGCGGGCCTGGCAGAACGCTCAGCTAGGGTGGCGTCCGATTGCGGCGGCGCCGACGCAGCCGGTGCTGGCGGTGCGACATGGGGCGATGCCACCGTCGAGTTTGGGGGATGCGTTGTTGGGGTTGGTGACTGAAGACCTGAGAGAAAAAGGATTGGCTCGCATTGCCCAGCGAACGGGGCGTTCATGACCAGCCCCAAGCGCGCGCCTGTCGGTATGCGTCTCTCTCGACGTTCGGCTTGTTGTGTAGGTCGGGAAACGGCAGGAGCCGACTTACCACTTGACGGCAGGATCAGTGTTCCCGGACAGCGTTCGGCGGCTGCATTAACTCGAGGGTCGCGCCGTCAGGGCCCACGACGTAGACCACCCGCGTTCCAGCCCGCGCGCCACCCGCGATCGGCTGCGGCGTGCCTTGTGCCTTCCAGCCGTAGGGGGCGATCCGCGCCAAGAGCGCGTCGATGTCATCGACCACGAGGGCGAGATGCGCGAAGCCTGGGTCGAACGGCTTGGCCGGAACGCTCGGCCGATCTACGCCCTGATACTCCAGGAGTTCAATCGTCTGATCTGCCAACGACACGATTGCGAAGCGTACCTCCGCCCCATGCGCGCCCGTCACTTGGCCGAGAAACTCGCCCCCCATCTCGCCCCTGCGCACAAGCCGCGCCCCAAGCCCATCAAGCCAAAACCGAAGCGCCTCGTCGAGGGAGGCGACCGCGAAGCCGACGTGGTCGGCACAGCGCACCTGGAAACTTGCATGCTCGCTCATGCGGACGATCCTACCGACAAAGGGCTGTTCGTCTGCTACGGGCCCATTCCGGCCATACAGCTTTCTCCAAAGCTGACCTTCATCGATGGGATGTGAGCTGAAGCAAGCTCAGCGCACCAGGGCCTTCTTCATGTGGGCCAAGTAAAAACCGGGCGCATAGTCGTCAATACGCGCGAACTCTTCGTAACCATGCTTCCGGTAGAACGCGGGTGCCTGCCACTCGAAGGTGGTCAGCGTCGCGTTCTTGGCACCCAACTCGATGGCCTGTCGCTCGGCTTCGGCGAGCAGGCGGCTACCAAGGCCCAAGCCGCGCACATCAGCGTCGACAAACAGCACTTCGATGTTGAGCCAGTAGAGAAATACAAAGCTTCGCAGCCCGCCGAGCAATCGGCCGTCACCGTCCCTGGCGCTGAGCCGGATGTATTGCTCCGCTGGATATTCACCCACGAAGCCGTAGTTGTAGCTGCGCAACTTGCGGCCCAGCTCACCAGAGCGGAGTTCCTCGGGCGTGGCGGCGGTGATGGTGATGTTTTCCATTTAAGAGATGGGCAATGGAGTCGCACATTGAAGGTCGGCTGTTGGCCGTCCTCAGGCATCGCGCTAAGACTTCGCTTGCTTCTGAATCGAGAACGTCACCGTGAAGTCTGGATTCACCACTACTTCCCCGGTAGTCCGAAGCCGGTACTCTCCGGGCTCTGCCTTTCGAAAAGAGCGCGTATCGGGAGGGAGATTGAATTGCTGGCCGGTCCTCTGACCCTCTAATGACAGAAGTATCCCCTTGCGCTCATCCGCGTGGACGACGCGGCCGAACAGCTGTTGCTGCTTGAAGGGTTCCTCCGCACCCGCATCAAAGTAGGCAAGTCCAACCAGAATCAGTCGCCCAACCAGCGTCTTCACGAGCGAAGTGTCCCATGGGTGCTCGTCATTGAAGTCGTTGCTCATGCCTGAATTTTGCCCTTAGGTTGGAGGACTGGATTTGGCCGGCTTTGGACGCCTTCAATGAATGAACGGACCCGCGTAGCTCATACCGCCACAAGCAGGCCTATCGCGATTGCTAAGAAGCAATAAAAGAGGAAGCCCATCAAGCATAGGTCCGGAGTGGTGATTACCCGGATGCCATCCCGACGGAAAGAGAGTGCCCCGGCGGCGCCATGGATGCGCTCTTCGTCGCTCCGCCGGAATGTCCCTTTCCATCGGCCGAGGCTGACGATTGCGATCACGAATCGCCCGGTCTCTACAAAGAAGACCCAGACCACAAGCTCAATCACTGCGTCTGCCAATGTCCCTCCCAGTGATGCGGGCCGGTCCCGGCGGCTGCCGGGGCTTCGGGAGGATAGCGTTGAAGGCAGGAAGGTCCCTGTGATCGGTGTTGATCGTCAGGCATGGAGCAGCTGTTGGCATATGCGCGATGGAGGTGAAAGAGAGCAGAGCGGCAGTGGGGTCAAAACGCGCTCGCCAATGGACGCGGCCACTGTTCATTCAGTGTTGACCGTTGATCGTCGGCGGCACGCCAACTCGGTTGACGTGCCATGCCGGATCGGTTTTCTGTCAGGACTTGCGCCCCTCCGCAGCCTCCCGGGCCACGAATTCATACACGCGCGCATCATCTGCATACGCCGCATTGAACCGCATCCACCCCGTCCGCTCCGCTGTCGGCCGAAACAGATGCCCCGGCGCCAGCAGCAAGCCCGCCGCCACGGCCCGCTGCGCCACGGCCACGGCATCCACTCCCTCCGACGGCAGCCGCGCCCACAGAAACGGCCCGCCGGCCGGCTGCCCGAACACCTCCAGCCCCGCCTTCGCGAGCCCTGCGCACACGGCCACCTGCGCCTCGGCCAGCCGCTGCGCCAAACGCGCCACATGGGCGCGGTGCTTGCCCTCGGCCAGCACGGCATGCACCAGCCGTTCGTTCATCTCCGAGCTGGTCAGGCTGTCGCCCATCTTGGCGTGGATGAGCTTGTCGACCATTTCCTCGTTCGCGGTGACGAAGCCCACGCGCAGGCTGGGTGAGACCAGCTTGGAGAAGCCGCCCACGTAGATCACCCGCCGCAGCTGGTCCAGGCTGGCAAGCGTGGTGGTGCCGGGCGGCTCCAGGCCGGCCATGACGTCGTTCTCCACGATGGCAAAGCCCAGTTGCTCCGCCAGGCGCAGCAGCTGGTAGGCCTTGGCCGGCGCGCAGGACGAGCCGGTGGGGTTGTGCAGCTGGGTCTGGATGAAGAAGGCCTTGGGCCGGTGGCGCTGGGCCAGGGCCTGCAGGGCCGTGAGGTCGGGGCCGTCCTGCAGACGGGGCACGCCGACCAGGCGGGCGCCCAGCTGGCGGAGCGTCTCGAAGAGGTTGGTGGAGCCGGGGTCGTCCACCAGCACCGCATCGCCGGGCTGCAGCAGGCAACGGCCCGCCAGGGCCAGGGCCTGGGTGGCGCCGTGGGTCAGCACGATCTGGTGCGGCGGCGCCTGGATGGCGCGGGCGCTTAGTTGCGCCTCGATCTGCTGGCGTAGCGGCAGGTAGCCGTGGGGCGAGCCGTAGCGGGCGAGGGCGGGGCCCTGCTTGCGGGCCAGGCCCGCCAGGGCGCGGCGCACCGCATCCGACTGCAGCCATTCGGGCGGGATCCAGCCGCAGCCGGCGTTGAGCAGCGAGGCGTCGTCCTCGTACACGCGGCGGATCAGCCACAGCGAATCGACCGCGGTGCGGCCGACGAAGGGCTTGCGCCGTGCAGCCTGGCCGGCGGCATCGCCATGGGCCGCGACGTAATAGCCGCTTGCCGGCCGCGCCTCCACGTAGCCGTCGGCCACGAGGCGCTGGTAGGCATTGGTGGCGGTCATGGTGCTCACGCCCGATTCGCGCGCCAGCTCGCGCACCGAAGGCAGGCGTGCACCGACGGCGAGCGTGCCGCGGTCGATCTGCAGGGCCAGCGCGTCGCGGATCTGGCGCACCAGCGGAACGTCGGAGTGGGGGTCGAGCGAAATCATGGGCAGGTGGCGCGGGCTTGGGGCGGTTCGGGGGCACTGAATGGGTGCATGCCATGCACCTGTCTGTGATCGCGTTGTTGGACTGTTCTAGTGCAGCCTTGATCAACTGTACATATTCAATTGCCGCGATTTTTGTCCCAATCCATCCCCACCGGCAAGCCGGATCTTTCCTGTCTTTCCACCGCCTACTTCGGAACCTTCATGCACACCCCCAACCCCTCCGCCGCCCGCCCCGTGAGCCGCCGTGCCCTGTCGAAGTGGGCGGCCTGTGCCGCCATGCTGGTGGTGACGGCCGGCACCGCGCTGCCCGCCGTCGCGCAGAGCACCACGCTCAAGATCATTCCGACCACCAACATGACGGTGCTGGACCCGATCTGGACCACGGCGTACATCTCGCGCAACTTCGGCTACATGATCTACGACACCCTGTTCGGCACCGACGCCCAGGGCAGGATCCAGCCGCAGATGGTGGGCAAGTGGAGCGTGTCCAAGGACAACAAGACCTGGACCTTCCAGCTGCGCGACGGCCTGGAGTTCCATGACGGCAAGCCGGTTACCAGCGAGGACGTGGTCGCATCGCTCAAGCGCTGGGCCAGCCGCGACACCTTCGGCGGGCAGCTGGCCAAGGCCATCGACAAGTACGACACGCCCGACGCCAAGACCTTCGTCATCCAGCTGAAGGAGCCCTTCGGCCTGGTGACCGAGGCGCTGGGCAAGCCCTCGTCCAACGTGCCCTTCATCATGCCCAAGCGAGTGGCCGACACGCCCGGCGACGTGCAGGTGAAGGAGACGATCGGCTCCGGCCCCTACATCTTCAAGGCCGACGAGTTCCGCCCCGGCGAGAAGGCCGTCTTCCTCAAGAACACCAAGTACAAGCCGCGCGCCGAGGCACCCTCGGGCACGGCCGGCGGCAAGAACGTGTACGTGGATCGCGTCGAATGGCTCTTCATCCGCGACGCGCAGACGCAGCTCAATGCCCTGCTCAACGGCGAGGCCGACATCCTGGAGCAGCCGGCCTTCGAGCAGTACGCCACCTTGCGCAGCAACCCCAACATCGAGCTGGTGGATGCCCAGCCCGCGGGCAACCAGTTCATCCTGCGCTTCAACTTCCTGCACGCGCCCTTCGACAACGAGAAGGTCCGCCGCGCTGCCATGCTGGCCCTGGGGCAGGAGGCCTTCCTGCGCACGCAGGTGGGCACGCCGGGGCTCACGCGCTACTGCAAGAGCATGTTCCCCTGCGGCACGCTGTACGAGTCGGACAAGACGGGCGAGTACACCGGCATCGCCAACCCGCAGAAGGCCAAGGCCCTGCTGGCCGAGGCCGGCTACAAGGGCGAGCCGGTGGTGCTGATGCGCCCGTCCGACAACGGCACCATCGGCAAGCTGCCGCTGGTGGCCAAGCAGCAGCTGGAGCAGGCCGGCTTCAAGGTCGACATGCAGAACATGGACTGGCAGACGCTGGTGGCCCGCCGCGCCAAGAAGGACGCGCCCTCGGCCGGTGGCTGGAGCATCTTCATGACCTCCTGGACGGCCTCGGACATCCTCAACCCGCTGACCATGGCCATGATGAACGCGACCGGCGACAAGGGCTGGTTCGGCTGGCAGGACGACCCGAAGCTCGAAGCCATCAAGAAGCAGTTCATCGCCGCCACCACCGACGCCGAGAAGAAGAAGCTGGCCGAGGCCGCGCAGCTGCAGGCCTTCCAGAGCGTCACGCACGTGCCCGTGGGCCAGTACAACCAGCCGGCTGCCGTGCGCAAAGGCGTGAGCGGCCTGGTGCCGGCCGGTGCCCAGGTGTACTGGAACATCCGCAAGCAGTAAGGGCAGGGCGGCCATGCTGAGCTTTCTGGGCAAGCGCCTGCTCGCCACGCTGCCGGTGATCCTGGTGGTGGCCATCGCGGTCTTCATGATCGTGCGGCTCACCCCCGGCGACCCGGCGGCCATCATCGGCGGCAACAGCGCCACCAACGAAGACCTGGACCGCATTCGCGCCCAGCTGGGCCTGACCCAGCCGCTGTGGACGCAGTTCGCCACCTGGGCGGGCCATGTGCTGCAGGGCGACCTGGGCTTCTCGTTCTTTCTGAACAAGCCGGTGGTGGCCCTGATCGGCCAGCGCATCGAGCCCACGCTCTCGCTGGCCATCGGCACCCTGGTGCTGGCCGTGGCCATCGCGCTGCCGCTGGGCACGCTGGCGGCCTGGCGCATGGGCGGTTGGCTGGACAAGGCTGTGATGGCCTTCTCGGTGGCCGGCTTCTCGGTGCCGGTGTTCGTCATCGGCTACGTGCTGATCTATCTGCTGGCGATGAAGCTGCAGTGGTTTCCGGTGCAGGGCTACCGCCGCATCGGCGAAGGCGCGGGCCCCTGGGCCCGGCAGCTGGTGCTGCCCTGCTTGACTCTGGCCGTCACCTACGTGGCGCTGCTGGCCCGCGTGACCCGCGCCGCGGTGAGCGAGGCGCTGACCGAGGACTACATCCGCACCGCCCGCGCCAAGGGCATCGGCGAGCGCACGGTGCTCAGCCACCATGCACTGCGCAACGCCGCCGTGCCGGTGGTGACGGTGATCGGCGTGAGCGCTGCCCTGCTGCTGGGCGGCGTGGTGGTCACCGAGACGGTCTACGCCATTCCCGGCCTGGGCCAGCTGACGGTGGACGCGGTGCTCAACCGCGACTTCCCGGTGCTGCAGGGCGTGGTGCTGTTCTTCGCGCTGATCTACGTGGGCGTGAACCTGCTCGTCGACGTGAGCTACCTGTTCCTCGATCCCCGCATCCGGTACTGAAGCCATGGGCACCATCCACAAACTCTGGCGCCATGGCGCCGTGCGCGGCGGCACGCTGGTGCTGCTGGTGCTCGCGCTGCTGGGTCTGATGGCGCCCTGGCTGGGCACCTTCGACCCCTCGGCCATGGACGCGAACTTCATCACCGTGCCGGCTGGCACCGCCGGCCAGGTCACGCTGCCCGACGGCGCGATGGTGCAGCACACCTTCTGGATGGGCAGCGACAGCGTGGGCCGCGACGTGTGGAGCCGCGTGCTCTACGGCACACGCATCTCGATGCTGGTGGGCGTGCTCACCGCCTTCCTGGCCATCGCGCTGGGCTGCACGCTGGGCATGCTGGCCGGCTACTTCCGCGCCGCCGACGCCGTGCTGATGCGGGTAATGGACGGCCTGATGGCCATCCCGGCCGTGCTGCTGGCGATCACGCTGGTGGCGATGCTGGGCGCCAGCCTGCCGACGGTGATCCTGGCCATCGCCGTGCCGGAGGTGCCGCGGGTGACGCGCCTGGTGCGCGCCCTGGTGATCGGCCTGCGCGACGAGCCCTTCGTGGAAGCCGCCCGCGCGCTGGCCACGCCCAATGCCACGATCCTGTGGCGCGACATCCTGCCCAACGCCCTGGCGCCGCTGATCGTGCAGGGCACCTTCATCGCGGCCTCGGCCGTGCTGACCGAGGCCATCCTGAGCTTCCTGGGCCTGGGCCTGCCGGCCGAGGTGCCCACCTGGGGCAACATCATGGCCGAAGGCCGGGTGCTGTTCTCGCAGGCGCCGGGCAACGTGCTGTGGCCCGCGCTCTTCCTGGTGCCCACCGTGCTGGCCATCAACCTGCTCGGCGACGGGCTGCGCGATGTGCTCGATCCCAAGTTCTCCAAGCGCAGCTGAGCGAGGTGTGACCATGAAACCCCTTCCCACCCGCATCGCCGCTGGCGAAGCCCCGCCCGTGCCCGCGAGCTCCGTGCTGGAAGTGAGCGGCCTGCAGGTCGCGCTGCCCGCCGACGCCGACCGTCCCCACGCCGTCGAGCGGCTGGACGTGCGCATCGAGGCCGGCCGCACGTTGTGCATCGTGGGCGAGTCCGGCTCCGGCAAGTCGGTGCTGGCCACCACCGTGATGGCGCTGCTGGCCAAGGGCCTGACCATCACCGCCGGCGACATCGTGCTGGCCGGCGAGGCGCTGCTGAGCAAGGGCAAGTACCTGCCCGAGAAGCGCCTACGCGCCCTGCGCGGCCAGGTGATGGGCATGGTGTTTCAGGAGCCGATGACGGCGCTCAACCCGGTGCTCAGCTGCGGCGAGCAGGTGGACGAGCTGCTTCGCAACCACACGTCGCTGAGCCCCGCCGAGCGCAAGGCGCGCATCCTGCAGGTGTTCGAGCGGGTGCGCCTGCCCGATCCGCAGCGCATCTTTGCGAGCTATCCGCACCAGCTCTCGGGCGGGCAGCGGCAGCGCATCGTCATCGCGATGGCGATCATCCTCAAGCCGCGCCTCCTGATCTGCGACGAGCCGACCACGGCGCTGGACGTGACCACGCAGGCCGAGATCCTCAAGCTCATCGCCGAGCTGCAGCAGGAGCAGGGCAGCGCGGTGCTGTTCATCACGCACGACATGGGCGTCGTCGCCGAGATCGCCGACGAGGTGATGGTGATGCACCGCGGCAAGGTGGTGGAGCAGGGCGCGCGCGAGCAGGTGCTGCGCACGCCGCGCGAGGACTACACCCGCATGCTGCTGGCGGCCGTGCCCGGCATGGTGCCGCCCCCGCCGCGCGCGCTGCCCGGCGGGCCCGCGCTGCTGGCCGGCCGCGCCGTCGGCAAGACCTATGTGCGCCGCGACTGGCTCGGCCGCGCCAAGCCCAACACCGCGCTGCAGGACGCCAGCGTGGCCGTGCACCGCGGCGAGACGGTGGGCGTGGTGGGTGAGTCGGGCTCGGGAAAGTCCACCTTCGCGCGCTGCATGATCCGGCTGATCGACCCGAGCGAGGGCACCATCACCTGGGGCGAGCGCGAGGTGCAGTCGCTGTCGGAATCGCGCCTGCGGCCGCTGCGCTCGCGGGTGCAGGTGGTCTTCCAGGACCCGAACCGCTCGCTCAACCCACGGCGCACCGTGGGCTCCTCGATGATCGAGGGCGCCGTCAACTTCGGCATGGATGTGCCGGCCGCGCGCAAGCTGGCCGAAGAGCTGATGGACCGCATCCAGCTGCCGCGGGCCGCGCTGTCGCGCTACCCGCACCAGTTCTCGGGCGGGCAGCGCCAGCGCCTGGCCATCGCGCGTGCGGTGGCCTGCCAGCCGCAGGTGCTGGTGGCGGACGAGGCGGTGTCGGCGCTCGACGTGTCGGTGCAGGCGCAGATCCTGGACCTGCTGCGCGAAGTGCAGCGCGACTTCGGCCTCGGCATCCTGTTCATCACGCATGACCTGCGGGTGGCGGCGCAGCTGTGCGACCGCGTGATCGTGATGAACCAGGGCCGCATCGTGGAAGAAGGTTTGACCGCCGAGGTGTTCGGCCAGCCGGCCCATGCCTACACCCGCAAGCTACTGGAAGCCGCCCCGCGCACCGAGCTGGGCCTGGCCGCCTGAGCGCGCATTGGCCCCAGCAGGCAGAATTTTCGGTTCGACCGATATCCAGACAACAGGAACACACGACATGACATTGGCAATGAGCTGGGACGAATGGGCCGCGCAGGACGCGACGGCCCTGGCCGAGAAGGTGCGCCAGGGCGAGCTGACCGCCGCCGAACTCGCGCAACAGGCCGCGGCCGGCATCGCGAAGACCAACCCGACGCTCTCCGCCGTGGTCGAGGTCTTCGAGGACGTGGTGACCGACCCGCTCAAGGACGGACTGAACCCGCAGGGCCCCTTCGCCGGTGTGCCCTTCCTCATGAAAGACCTGGGCCCTACGCTCAAGGGCCGGCTGCAGGAGCAGGGCTCGCTCTTCATGCGCGGCAACCGTCCGACCGAAGACGCGTGGCTGACGAAGCAGATGCGCAAGGCCGGCCTCAACCTCATGGGCCGCACCACCACGCCCGAGTTCGGCGTCTGCAGTTCGGCCGAGAACCCGGCCGTGTACGTCACGCGCAACCCCTGGAACACCGACTTCACCACCTGCGGTTCCTCCGCCGGCACGGCCGCCATGGTGGCGGCGGGCGTGGTGCCCATGTCGCATGCGACGGACGGCGGCGGCTCCATCCGCATCCCGGCCGGCTTCAACGGAAACATCGGTCTCAAGCCCTCGCGCGGCGTGTTCAGCATCGCGCCGAATTCGTCGGACATCACCGGCTATGTCTCCATCCAGGGCTGCCACAGCCGCACGGTGCGCGACACGGCGGCCTTCGTCGATGCCTGCCGGGGCGGCGCACCCGGCGAGTTCATGCCTTACTGGACGACGCCCGAGCCCTACACCCAGCTCATCCAGAAGGACCCGGGCCGGCTACGCATTGCGCTGTCGCACGAATGGGGCGACTACCGCGCCACCCCCGAGATCGTGGCCGAGCTGGAGAAGGCCGCGCGCTTCCTCGAAGGCCTGGGCCACCACGTCGAATGGGCGCTGCCCAAGGCCGACCTGCGCGAGGCCTTCCGCGCGCAGACCACCTGCTACATCAGCAACTTCGCCCAGGTCATCAACGGCCTGCTCGCGAAGAACGGGCTGGAGCGCCCCCCTGCGGAGCTGATCGAGCCGATCAACATCCGCATCTGGGAAGCCGGCAAGGACTTGTCGTATGCCGAGCGCTACCAGATGCAGGCCGTCTTCAACAGCACGGCCCGCGCCTTCGGTGCCTTCTTCGAGGAATGGGACATCATCCTCACGCCCATCACGGCGCTGCCCACGCCGCGCATCGGCACCACCGAGTACCTGACGACCAGCGACAACGCGGACGTGCTCGACTGGTTCGACAACCTCTGGAAGTTCTTCTCGTACACCCCGCTGTCCAACCTGTGCGGCATCCCGGCCATCTCGCTGCCGATGGCCCAGCAGGCCAACGGGCTGCCCTTCGGCATCCATGCGCAGGCCCGCCAGGCCAACGACGGGCTACTGCTGCAACTGGCGGCGCAGATCGAGCGCGCTCTGGGCGGCCGCTGGAACGACGGCCGCCGCCCGGGCGTGCACGTCACGGCCGCCTGAGCGGCAGAGGCACGGAGACCCTCACGACATGGCGCTGTTCGGCACGCGATCGCTGCGTTCGCTCTTCACGCACCCGGGCTTTGCCGAGGGCGTGCGGGCCATCGCCGGCCCGGCCCTGGGCACGGTGGCCCTGGGCCTGGTGACCGGCGTGGCCATGGCGCGCAGCGGCCTGCCCATGGGCGCGGTGCTGGCCATGTCGCTGCTGGTCTTCGCCAGTGCCTCGCAGCTGGCCTGCCTGCCGATGATCCTGGCGGGCGCGCCGCTGTGGTTGATCGTGCTGACGGCGCTGATGCTCAACGTGCGCTTCGTGGTCTTCAGCGCGCACTGGCGCCGTTACTTCGGCCTGCTGCCGCGGCCGCAGCGGCTGGGGCTGGCCTACCTGGCGGGCGACCCGGTGTACGTGCGCTTCATGCAGCGCTACCCGCGGCGCGCGCCCGACCAGCTGGCCTACTTCCTGGGACTGGCGCTGTTCAACTGGGCAGCGTGGCAGGTGGCCTCGCTGGCGGGCATCTTCCTGGCCGACGCCATTCCGCCGGACTGGGACCTGCGCTTCATCGGCGTGCTCGCCCTGCTGGGCCTGGCCATGCCCATGATCGCGGACCGGCCCAGCTGGCTGGTGGCGGCCGTGGCCGGCGCCATCGGCTGGATGGGGCAGGGCTGGCCCTTCGGCCTGCAGGTGATCGCGGCCATCGCCGCCGCCATGGCGGCCGGCCACTGGGCGGAGCGGCGCGCCCCCCGCATCGCCACGCCATGACCGACCTGCACCTGTGGATCGCCATCCTCGCGCTGGCGGGGGTGACCGTGCTCACGCGCGGCGTGTTCCTGCTGCCGCGGCGGGAGCCGCGCCTGCCTGCCTGGCTGGCTGCGGGCCTGCGTCATGCGCCGCTGGCGGCCCTGATGGCCGTGGTGGTGCCGGAGGTGCTGCGCGGCTCGGGCGGCTCGGCGTTCGCACCGGGCTGGCACGACCCGCGATGGCTCGCCGTGGCGGTGTCGGTGGCCTGGTTCTGCTGGCGGCGTGGCGTCACCGGACCGGTGGTGGTGGGGACGGCGACCTTGCTGCTGTTGCGCGGGCTGGGCATGGCGGGCTGAGCAGGTGAGCCCGCGTGGTGGGCCGCCACGATGAGATGAATTCGCGGCGCGTGCGTCGCGTTGGACGGCACCGATGCGCGCTTTTCCGACGTCGTGCCGGCTGCGTGCATGCGTTCATCCAGCCCATGATAGCTCCACTCAAACTCTCTTCCGCCCAGGGGCGTGACCGCTTCCATGGCCGTGTCGTGATCGTCACCGGCGCCGGATCGGGCATCGGCGAGGCCATCGCCCGCCGCTTCTCTGCCGAGGGCGCACATGTCGTGCTGGCCGGGGACCATGCCGACAAGCTCGACGAAGTCGCGGCCGATCTTCCTTCGGAACGCACGCTGGTGCATGAGGTGGACGTCTCGGACCTCGGGCAGGTCAGTGCCTTGATCGAGGCCACCATCGAGCGCTTCGGTGAGTTGCACGTGCTGGTCAACAACGCCGGCATCGCGCCGGAGGGTACGGCCACGGACGCCTCGGCCGAGGACTTCCATCGCACCCTGGCGGTGAACGCAGGCGGCGTGTTCAACGGTGCCAAGGCCGCGATGCTGCACCTGGAGCGCAGCCGAGGCTGCATCGTCAACACGGCTTCGGTCTCGGGCCTCGGCGGCGACTGGGGCCTGGTGGCCTACAACGCGTCCAAGGGGGCGGTCGTGAACCTGACCCGCGCCATGGCGCTGGACCACGGCGGCCGGGGCGTGCGCGTGAATGCGGTCTGCCCCAGCCTGACCTTCACGCCCATGACCGAGGACATGCAGGACGACCCCGACACCATGGAACGCTTCAAGGACCGCATTCCGCTCGGCCGCGGCGCCGACCCTGCGGAGGTGGCCTCGGTGGTCGCTTTCCTGGCCAGCGACGACGCCAGCTTCGTCAACGGCGCGCTGGTGCCGGTGGACGGCGGCCTGACGGCGTCCAACGGGCAGCCCCGGATGTCGTAGCCGACGACGCGGCCTGACCGTCTCAATGAAAAAGGCGCGCCCGATGGACGCGCCTTTCTTCTTGGCCGGGCCGCTTCAGCCCAGCTTCTTGACCAGCACCTGGCTCTTGCGGTCCCAGTTGTATTTCTTCTTGCGCGCCTCGGGCAGCCAGTCGGGGCTCACGGGCTGGAAGCCGCGCTTGATGAACCAGTGCATGGTGCGCGTGGTCAGCACGAAGATGCTGTCCAGGCCGATGGCACGCGCGCGGTGCTCGATGCGCTTGAGCAGCTTCTCGCCATCGCCCTGGCCCTGAGACTGGGGCGAGACGGTGAGGGCCGCCATCTCGGCGGTGCGGGCCTCGGGATAGGCATAGAGCGCCGCGCAGCCGAAGATCACGCCGTCGTGCTCCACCACCGTGTACTGGTGGATGTCCCGCTCGATCTCGGTGCGGCTGCGCTTGACCAGCGTGCCGTCGCGCTCGAAGGGCTCGATCAGCTGCAGGATGCCGCCGATGTCGTCCACGCCGGCCTCACGCACCGATTCGAGCTTTTCGTCGATCACCATCGTGCCGATGCCGTCGTGCACGTAGATCTCCAGCAGCAGCGCGCCGTCCACCGAGAAGGGCAGGATGTGGTTGCGCTCCACGCCGCCCTCACAGGCCTTGACGCAATGCTGAAGGTAGAAGGCGGTGTCGGTCGGCTGCTGCGGTGGCGAGAGCTGGGCGAGCCACTTGCGGGCCACGTCCAGGGGCAGCTCGGTGTCGATGGGGTTGTCCTCGCTCACGGGCTGGCTCGGGTCCATGGCGACGCCGGGCACCTCGGTCAGGAAGATCAGCTTGTCGGCCTGGATCGACACGGCCACGCTGGTCGCGACTTCTTCCATCGCCAGGTTGAAGGCCTCGCCCGTGGGCGAGAAGCCGAAGGGCGAGAGCAGCACCATGCTGCCGCCGTCGAGCGCGCGGCGGATGCCGGAGGCGTCCACCTTGCGCACCAGGCCCGAATGCTGGAAGTCGACGCCGTCGACGACGCCTACCGGCCGCGCCGTGATGAAGTTGCCCGAGAGGATGCGCACCGTCGAACCCGCCATCGGCGTGTTGGGCAGGCCCTGGCTGAAGGCGGCCTCGATCTCGTAGCGCAGCTGGCCGGCGGCCTCCTGCGCGCAGTCGAGCGCGACCTCGTCGGTGATGCGCATGCCGTGCGAATAGCGGGCCTCGTGGCCCTTGGCGCGCAGCTGCTCGTTGACCTGCGGACGGAAGCCATGGACCAGCACGACCTTCACACCCATGGACTGGATCAGCGCCAGGTCCTGCGCGATGGACGGCAGCTTGCCGGCGGCGATGGCCTCGCCCGCGATGCCGACCACGAAGGTCTTGCCCCGGTGCGTGTGGATGTAGGGCGCCACCGACCGGAACCAGGGCACGAAGGTGAAGTTGAAGACGGCGGACATGCGCGGAGCAGGACTGTGGAAGGTGGAAGCGGAAGGAAGGACGCGCGCCGCCCGTTCAGGCGGCGGCGCGGAAGGGGTCGACCAGCGTCAGGTCGCCGAATCGTCGGCCATGCTGCAGATCTTCGGTGTAGAGCGTGACGGCGCCGCTGCGTTGCGCGGCCTCGATCACCATGGCGTCGAAGATCGTGAGGCCCTGGGCCTGGGCGGTATCGAGCGCCGACTGCACCAGGCGCAGGTCGGTGTCGACCACCTGCCAGGCGCTGTAGCTGTCGAGCAGGGCGCGTACCGTGTCGGCCGCGATGCGGTGCTTGCGGGTGAGCACGCTGTAGAGCTCGATCAGCACCTGCGTGCTCAGCACGCCTTCGGCCGCGGCCGCGTGGCGGGCGACAAGGTCGCGCGCCACGGCCTGCTTGGCGGGCGAGCGCGGATCGACGCAGTACACCAGCACGTTGGTGTCGAAGAAGGCGAGGGGCACGGGGCGGGGCGTCAGTCGGCGGAGCGGGCGCGGGCCCGGAAGTCGCCGTCGTACAGCTCGTCCCGCAGGCTGCCGCTGCGTGGCTGCGCGGCGGGCTGCGCCTCGCTGGCGGCGGCGTCGATGGCCGCCATCAGCCGGGCCGTGGCAGCGTCGCGCAGCATCTGGCGGCTGGCCTCGGCCTCGTTGACGTACTGCTGCAGGAACTCCCGCACCTTGGCGCTCAGCGACGTGCCCTGCTGGATGGCGCGCACGCGGGCGGCCTTGATGAGCTGGTCGTCGACATTGATGGTCAGGTTGGCCATGGGAGCTTCCTCGCAGACTGGGCGCGGCGCTGGGGGGCGGCGGGTGTCGGACGAGTCTACTACACGGAAACATGTGAACCCGTGTGCTGCGATACTCGCTCGGTGCCGCTCCAGATCGACTTTCCCGATTCCCTCCCCGTATCCGCCAAGCGCGACGAGATCGCTGCCGCCATCCAGGCCCACCAAGTGGTCATCGTCTGCGGCGAGACCGGCTCGGGCAAGACCACCCAGCTGCCGAAGATCGCCCTGGCGCTGGGCCGCGGCAAGCTCAACGCGCCGGAGGGCCGCGGCCGGCTGATCGGCCACACGCAGCCGCGGCGGATCGCCGCCAGCTCGGTCGCCAAGCGCATCGCGGAGGAACTGAAGACGCCGCTGGGCGAGGTGGTGGGCTACAAGGTCCGCTTCCAGGACCGGCTGAGCCGCGATGCCTCCGTCAAGCTGATGACCGACGGCATCCTGCTGGCCGAGACGCAGACCGATCCGCTGCTCAAGGCCTACGACACGCTGATCATCGACGAGGCCCACGAGCGCTCGCTGAACATCGACTTCCTGCTGGGCTACCTGCGCGAGATCCTGCCGCGGCGGCCCGACCTGAAGGTCATCGTCACCTCGGCCACCATCGATGCGGAGCGCTTTGCCAAGCACTTCGAGAGCCGCAACGGGCCTGCGCCGGTCATCTATGTGTCGGGCCGTACCTTCCCGGTGGAGATGCGCTGGCGGCCCTTCGAGGAATCGCGCGAGTACGACCTGAACGACGCCATCGCCGACGGCGTGGACGAACTCTGGCAGGGCAACGCCGGCGGTGACATCCTGGTCTTCCTGCCCGGCGAGCGCGAGATCCGCGAGGCCGCCGACCACCTCCGCAAGCACCTGGCGCATCAGCCGGTGATGCGCGCAGCCGAGGTGCTGCCGCTGTTTTCGCGCCTGTCCCAGGCCGAGCAGGACCGCATCTTCGAAGGCCACACCGGCCGGCGCATCGTGCTGGCCACCAACGTGGCCGAGACCTCGCTCACGGTGCCCGGTATCCGCTACGTGATCGACGCGGGCACGGCGCGGGTCAAGCGCTATTCCTTCCGCAGCAAGGTGGAGCAGTTGCTGGTCGAGCCCGTCAGCCAGGCCGCCGCCAACCAGCGCGCCGGCCGCTGTGGCCGGGTGGCCAACGGCATCTGCATCCGGCTTTATGACGAGAAGGACTTCGCCAGCCGGCCGCGCTTCACCGACCCGGAAATCCTGCGCTCGTCGCTGGCCGGCGTGATCCTGCGGATGAAGTCGCTGCACCTGGGCGACGTGGCGGCGTTCCCTTTCCTGGAGGCGCCAAGCGGTCGGGCGGTGGCCGACGGCTACCAGCTGCTGGGCGAGCTGGGCGCGGTGGACGACGCCAACGAGCTGACCGAGATCGGCCGCGAGCTGGCGCGCCTGCCGCTGGACCCGCGGGTGGGCCGCATGATCCTGGAAGGCCGCACGCGCGGCGCGCTGCAGGAGGTGCTGGTGATCGCCTCGGCCATGAGCGTGCAGGACGTGCGCGACCGGCCGCTCGAAGCGCAGCAGCAGGCCGACCAGGCCCATGCCAAGTTCGACGACGAGAAGAGCGAATTCAGCGGCTACCTGACGCTGTGGAAATGGCTGCACGACGCCCGTGGCGGCGCGCCCGTGGCGCAGAACCGACGCGAGATGGTGGCCGCCACGCAAGGGCCGAAGAAGGCCAGCGCGGCGGTGCTGCCGGTGAGCCAGCGCATGAGCGCGCCCGCCGAGGCAGCACCGGCGCCGGCCACCGCCCAGCCCACCCACAAGCTCAGCAACCGCCAGTACGAACAGCTGCTGCGCCAGAACTTCGTCAGCGTTCGACGCGTGCGCGAATGGCGTGACATCCATTCGCAGCTGCTCACCGTGGTCACCGAGCACAAGTGGAAGCTCAACCCCACGCCCGCCGGCTACGAGCAGATCCACAAGTCCATGCTGGCCGGCCTGCTGGGCAACATCGGCTGGAAGATGGACGAGGAGGGCAACTCCTCGTCCGGCGAATATCTGGGCGCCCGCGGCATCAAGTTCCACCGTCATCCTGGCGCGCACCTGCGCAAGCGGCCGGGCCGCTGGATCGTCTGCGCCGAGCTGGTGGAGACCACGCGCCTCTTCGGCCGGGGCATCGCCAACATCGAGCCGCAATGGATCGAGGAAGTCGCCGGCCATCTGCTCAAGAAGCAGCTGCTCGACCCGCACTGGGAAAAGAAGGACGCCCGCGTCACCGCCTTCGAGCGCGCCACGCTCTACGGCCTGGTTGTCTACAGCGGCCGGCGCGTGGACTTCGCCAAGGCCGATCCGGCCGGCGCGCGCGAGATCTTCATCCGCGAGGCCCTGGCCGGCGGCGAGTGGGACAGCAAGCTGCCCTTCCTGGCTGCCAACCGCAAGCTGGTGCGCGAGGTCGAGGCGCTGGAGCACAAGTCGCGCCGGCAGGACGTGCTGGTCGACGATGCGCTGATCTACGCCTTCTACGAGGCCCAGGTGCCGGCCGATGTGGCCAACGGCCATGCCTTCGAGCAGTGGTACCGGCAGGCGAGCGCGACCAACCCCAGGCTGCTGTTCCTGACGCGCGAGGAGCTGATGCGCCACCAGGCGGCGGGCATCACGACGCGGGCCTTCCCGCCCCTCGTCAAGCTGGGCGGCGTGGACTGCGCCGCCACCTACCTGCACCAGCCGGGCGATGCGCGCGATGGCGTCACCGTCACAGTGCCACTCTTCGTGCTCAACCAGGTCAACGAGGAGCGCTGCGAATGGCTGGTGCCCGGCATGCTCAAGGACAAGATCCAGGCCCTGCTCAAGAGCCTGCCGCAGAAGCCGCGTTCGCGCTTCGTGCCGCTGCCCGAGTCGGCCGCGCGACTGGCTGAAGAGCTGGGCACGGCCGAAGCCTTCGGCGCCGGCTCGCTCACCGACGCGCTGCTCAAGCGGGTGCGGGACATCACCAGCCTGGACGTGAAGCGCGCCGACTTCAAGCTCGACATGCTGCCGCCGCACCTGTTCATGAACCTGCAGGTGGTGGACGAGCACGGCCGGCAGTTGGGCATGGGCCGCAACCTGGGCGCGCTCAAGGGCGAACTTGGAACCAAGGCGCGGGGCGCCTTCCAGGCGCTGGCGGGGCTCAAGGCCAGGGCGGCACCTGCACCTGCACCAGTCGCGCCGTCGGCGGGCAGTGGCAAGACGGCCGCCCCTGGGCCCAAGCCCGCGCCCGGCCCCGCCGCGCCGCCGGCGGGCCAGCGCTACACCGGCTGGACCTTCGGCGAGCTGCCCGAGCTGATGGAGGTGCGCCGAGGCGCGCAGACCCTGATCGGCTTCCCGGCGCTGGTCGATGGCGGCGACGCCGTGACCATCGAGGTCTTCGACGAACCCGAGGTGGCCGCGGCCAAGCACCGCGCCGGCCTGCGCCGGCTGGTGGCGCTGCAGATCCGCGACGCGCTCAAGTACCTGGAAAAGAACATTCCGGACCTGCAAAAGATGGCCGTGGCCTACATGCCGCTGGGCACGCTGGAGGAACTGCGCGCCCAGATCCTGGACGTGGCGCTGGACCGCGCCTTCCTGCAGGAGCCGCTGCCCACCGACGAGGCCAGCTTCAAGCGCCGCCTGGACGAGGGCCGCGGCCGGCTGACGCTGATCGCCAATGAAGTGGCGCGCCTGGCATCGACCATCCTCACCGACTACGCGGCGGCTCAGCGCAAGATCAAGGACACCAAGATCCAGCCCGACGCCGTGAAGGACGCGGCCGAGCAACTGCAGCGCCTCGTCGGCAAGCGCTTCATTGCCGATGCGCCATGGACGCAGCTGCAGCACTTTGCGCGCTACCTCAAGGCCATCGTGCTGCGGCTGGACAAGCTGCGGGCCGACCCGGCACGCGACGCGCAGAAGCTGGCCGAGTTCCGGCCGCAGGAGCAGCGCTACTGGCGGCTGGTTGCCGAGCGCAAGGGCGCCACGGACGAGCGCATGCGCGAGTTCCGTTGGCTGCTGGAGGAGCTGCGCGTGAGCTTCTTCGCGCAGGAGCTGCGCACCCCGCAGCCGGTGAGCATCAAGCGGCTGGACAAGGCCTGGCAACAGATCGCGCACTGAGGCGGGAGGGCGGGGCGCTCGCCTCCCGCGTCAGGCGTCGTGGCGGAGCGCTAAGTGACGACGCACACGGCGCATCGTCCGACAGGCCATGGCATGTCTCCCTTCACCATGAAAGGTCGCTTCGATGAGATAAGGCCCGAGGTGGTGTACCAGGCCTGACCCGGCGCACCGGATCGGGTCCATCTTTGAAGGCGTTCACTCCTGGCGCGCGGTGGTCCTGCGCTTCATCCAGGATTCGGCTCCTTCTTCGCCATGCGTTCCTCGTCTTGTCGCCATTTCTGCGGCCACCTGCGTTTTCAACCCCCCTTGTTCCTGCGCCATGCGGCCGTGTCGATCGCTGCGGGCATCCTCTCGCTGCCCGTGGTCGTCCATGCCCAGTCGGCACCGGCGAGTGATCAGCCGACACTGTCCACCGCCTCGGATGCGGGGGGCTGGCGTGGCGATACCGGCCGGCGTCTCTATCTGGAAGGCGGGGGAACGCTGAGGGGCGGGGCTCGGGCCGAAAGCATCACGGCCGGGGTACTTGTCCCCTCCGACTGGTTTCCGTCCCTGGATCGGCAGGCCGGCCCGCTGACGCTTCACTGGGACCTCTGGGCCAGCCACTGGCAAGGCCCGGCAGGGGACGCTGGGGGACGTCGTACCTACACCCAACTGGGCGCGATGGCGGTGTGGCGCCATGCGCTTGGCACCTCCTCGCCATGGTTCGTCGAACTCGGCTTCGGCGGGACGGTCATGGACCGTCTCTACCGTTCGCCGGATGACACTTTCAGCACTGCCTTCCAGTTCACGGAATCCGCAGGTTTGGGCTATCGCTTCGGTCAGCACGACCGCTACGAGCTGTCGCTGCGCCTGCAGCATGTCTCGAACGGCGGCATCAAGAAGCCGAACCCGGGCGCCACCTTTGCCAAGCTGCGCCTGAGCATGGCCTGGTGAAGCGGCGCCCTTGCGGGCGCGCGAGGGACTACTGCGACTGGCCGGTCGCACCGCTGGAACCGGTGCCCGGCGCGCCTTGACCATTGGCGCTGCCCGGATCGCTGCCTGTGGCGGCCCCGGCACCACCGTTTCCGGTCATGCCGCCGCCAGTGCCCGTGCCCGTGCCGGTGCTCGCACCCGGTGTGCTGGTCGTACCGGTTCCCGGCGTCGAGGGCAGACCGTTGGCTGCTGGTGCATTGCTGTCTGTAGTTCCGGATGCGGCACCCGGGGCTCCCGAGGCACCGCTTCCGCCTGCGGCGCCGCTGGGACCCGTGGATCCCGTGCCGCCGGTACCGGGCGCCATGCCGGTCGCGCCACCGCTCGCTGGGGGTGGAGCCGATTGGCCCATGGGTGGGGCCGGTGCGCCCGGCGCTTCACCGCCGGTTCGGAAGAACGCGAAGATCGCGCCGATCACCAGCACGATGACGACGATGATGCCCCAGCGCATCACCCGGTTGTTGTCGCGGTCGCCGGTCAGTTCGGGTCGGGTGGCCATCGGTGTTGCTCCTGAATAGGTTGTTGATGCGCTTCAGGCTGGCGCCGCACTGTGTGCGTCGGCGTGGGACGTCTTCCGGGCGCCGGTAGTCCAGCGGGCCGGAAGGGCGGGGAGGGTTTCAGCCGGCCAGCAGCTTCTGCACCAGTTCGGCCGTGGTCGCCGCTGCGTACTTGCGCATCAGCCGCGCACGGTGGATCTCCACCGTGCGGTGGCTGATGCCCAGCGCGCGGCCGATCTCCTTGCTGGTCAGGCCCTGCATCAGGTGCGCCGCCACCTCCCGCTCGCGCGGCGTCAGCTCGGCCTTGTCGGCGCGCCGCGAGCCCAGATCCTCGAAGGTCCAGATGCCGGCCTCGTGCGGTGCCTCGCGGTTCAGCGCCCGGCCGGTGACGTGGCACCAGAAGGTCTCGCCGGCGCGCATGCCATGCAGGCCGCCCAGGCGCCGCATCATGCGGTTGTCGGCATAGCGGCCGCTGGCGTTGAGGGCCGGCAGCATGCGCCGCCCGATGCGTTCGTACTCGGCCACGCTGGGGTAGAGCAGCCGGAAGGACTGGCCGACGAGCTCGTCGCGCGTGGCGCCGAACATCTCGCACAGCCGCGCATTGCAGTCCACCATCATCCGCTGGCGCGACAGCACCATGCCCACCGGCGCATGCTCGAAGGCCAGCCGGTAGTCGATGGCAGGGGCTGCAAGGGCAGGGGCCTCGGGTGCGTCCATTACGAAATCCTACGTATGTCCGTACGTAGTATCGTCGCGGGGTTTTCCCTTCCTTCCCCCTTTCACTTTCTCTTCAAGCGAGGACCCATGGCGAACAAGATCTATGCCTCCGCCAAGGAGGCGCTGGCCGGCGTCGTTGCCGACGGCCAGACGCTGGCAGTCGGCGGCTTCGGCCTGTGCGGCATTCCCGAGGCGCTGATCGACGCGCTCAAGGAAAGCGGCGTCAAGGACCTGACCTGCATCTCCAACAACGCGGGCGTCGACGGCTTCGGCCTGGGCAAGCTGCTGGAGACGCGGCAGGTCAAGAAGATGATCGCCAGCTACGTGGGCGAGAACAAGGAGTTCGAGCGCCAGTACCTGGCGGGCGAGCTGGAGCTGGAATTCACGCCCCAGGGCACGCTGGCCGAGAAGCTGCGTGCGGGCGGCGCCGGCATCCCCGCCTTCTTCACCAAGACCGGCGTCGGCACGCTGGTGGCCGAGGGCAAGGAACTGCGCGAGTTCGATGGCGAGACCTACGTCATGGAGCGCTCGCTGGTTCCCGATGTCGCGCTGGTCAAGGCCGACGTGGCCGACAAGTCGGGCAACCTGCGCTTCCGCCTCACGGCGCGCAACTTCAACCCGGCCGCCGCGATGGCCGGCAAGGTCTGCATCGTCGAGGTCGAGAAGATCGTCGAGGTGGGCGAGCTGGCGCCGGACGATGTCCACCTGCCGGGCATCTACGTGCACCGCATCGTGCTCAACGCCACGCCCGAGAAGCGCATCGAGAAGCGCACCGTCAGCGCTGCGGCTCCCTTGGACGCGCTCGCCGCCAAGGTCGAGGCCCAGGCCGTGATCGCCCAGGCTGCCGCCGGCACGGAAGTGCCCGCCACGGTCAAGAACAACGCCAGCAAGTAAAAGAGGAGTTCCCCATGCCCTGGACCCAAGACCAGATGGCCGCACGTGCGGCCAAGGAGCTGCAAGACGGCTTCTACGTCAATCTCGGCATCGGCATCCCGACGCTGGTGGCCAACTTCGTCGGCGACAAGGAAGTCTGGCTGCAGAGCGAAAACGGCATGCTGGGCATCGGCCCCTTCCCGACGGAAGACCAGGTGGACGCCGACCTGATCAACGCCGGCAAGCAGACCGTGACCACGCTTCCGGGCTCGTCCATCTTCGGCAGCCACGAGAGCTTCGCCATGATCCGCGGCGGCAAGATCAACCTGTCGATCCTGGGCGCCATGCAGGTCAGCGAGAAGGGCGACCTGGCCAACTGGATGATCCCCGGCAAGATGGTCAAGGGCATGGGCGGCGCCATGGACCTGGTGGCCGGCGTCAAGCGGGTGATCGTGCTGATGGAGCACGTGGCCCGCAAGAAGGACGGCACCGAAGACCTCAAGATCCTGCCGCAATGCACCCTGCCGCTCACGGGCGTGGGAGTGGTCGACCGTATCATTACGGACTTGGCCGTGCTCGACGTCACCCCCGAAGGGTTGAAGGTGGTCGAGCTGGCCGACGGCGTCACCTTCGACGCCGTGCAAGCCAAGACGGGAGTCAAGCTCCTGCAGTGAAAGTCAATCGATGAGTGAATGGACCGGCGCCGGTGTGCAGGCGCCCAAGGTGGCCCTGTACTGGGACTTCGAGAACCTGCACGCGGTCCTGACCGACCAGCAGAACGGCCAGGACTACTACCGCGAACACCGGCTCACGGTCCAGATGCCCGTGGCGGTCGTCGACGCCATCGTCGACTACGCCGCCTCGCTGGGCGACGTCATCATCAATCGCGCCTATGCCAACTGGCAGTTCTTCTCGCGCTACCGCGATGCCCTCAATGGCGCCGGCATCGACCTGATCCAGCTGTTTCCGCGCGGCGCCAACATGAAGAACAGCGCCGACATCCGCATGGCGCTGGACGCGCTGACCGACCTGCACACCCATCCGCACATTACCCATGTGGTGGTGGTCTCCAGCGACAGCGACTTCATCAGCCTGGCGCAGAAGGTCAAGCAGGCCGGGCGCTTCATCGGTGGCGTGGGGGTCGAGGGCAACAGCAACCGCTACTGGGTGGCGAGCTGCAACGAGTTCAAGTTCTACGGCGCCCTGCTCAAGTTGCGTCACGCCAGCGAGGCGGTGGCCGCCTCGCAGTTGGCCGAGGAAAGGCAGGGCGGAAGTGGCGATCCGGACGAGCCCGCCGACACCGGGCCCACCGCCTTGACCGCCGAGATGGCACGCGAGGCGCTGGTCAAGGCCGTGACGCAGATCATCGCCCGACAGGGCGAGAACCGCGTGCACTGCGGGGCGCTCAAGTCCCTCATGAAGCGCATGATGCCGGCCTTCGACGAGGGCGTGCTCGGCTGCCGCAGCTTCAAGGCCTTCCTGCAGTGCTTCCCGGACATCGTGGAATTTCTGGACGATGAGGGCGGTGGTCACATCGGGTTGACCCCCCAGGCGCTCGCGCACGAGTCGCCCGCCGACGCCGGGACAGCGGGGGCCTGAGGAGCCCGGCGGGCTTTCGCAATCCGTTTTGGCGCCGCTCGTTATTCAGGTCAGACGAGGGCCTTGAACCGCTCCGCTGCTGATAGCATCCGGCGCTGTCCTACGCGTCCGCCGCCATGCCGTCTTCCGACGATTTCCAAACCATGTTCGACCTTGCGCCAGTCTCGCTCTGGCTCGAGGACTACAGCGGACTCAAACAGCTCTTCGATCAGTGGCGCGCCGCCGGCGTGACCGATCTGGTCGAGCACCTGCATGCCGATCCGTCACGCCGTGCGGCCTGCATGGCCAGCATCCGTGTGCTGCAGGTCAACCAGAAGACGCTCGCGCTGTTCGCCGCCAGCAGCCAGGAGGAACTGGTCTCCCGGCTGCCGGAGATCTTCCGCGACGACATGTCCGACCGGGTGATCCACGAACTGGCGCAGTTCTGGGACGGGCGCACCGAGATCGAGAACCAGACGGTCAACTACGCGCTCGACGGCCGGCGACTGGACGTCATGGTGCGCATCCGCATCCTGCCGGGCCATGAGGCCGACTGGTCACGGGCACTCATCTCCCTGGACGACATCACCGCCAAGGTGCGTGCCGAGAAGATGCGCGAGGCGAGCGAGCGCTATGCCCGAGGCCTGTTCGAACGCTCGCCCGTGTCGCTGTGGGTGGAAGACTTCAGCGGCGTCAAGCGCCTGCTCGACGGCGTTCGGGCGCAGGGCATCCGCGACTTCGGCACCTTCCTGAAGGTGCACCCGGAATTCGTCGGCCGCTGCATCCAGGAGATCCGGGTGCTCGACGTCAACGAAGAGACGCTGCGCATGTTCGGCGCCTCCGACAAGCCAACCCTGCTGCGCAACCTGGCCAAGGTGTTCCGCGGCGAGATGCACGACTCCTTCGCCGAGCAACTGCGCGACCTGTGGGACGGCAAGACGCTGCAGCAGCGCGAGGTGGTCAACTACACCCTCGGTGGCGAGCCGGTCTACATCTACATGCAGTTCTCCGTGCTGCCCGACCGGCAGGACAACTGGGATCTGGTGCTCCTGTCCCTGGTGGACATCACCGCCCGCCGCCGTGCCGAGGCCTACCTGGAGTACCTTGGCACGCACGACGTGCTCACCCAACTGCGCAACCGTACCTTCTACACCGAGGAGCTGCAGCGGCTGGCACGCAAGGGCCCCTGGCCGGTGTCGATCCTGGCCCTGGACATGAACGGCCTCAAGCAGGTCAACGACCAGGTCGGCCATGCGGCCGGCGACGCCCTGCTGCGCCGCGCCGGCGAGGTCCTGGCCAAGCTGGTCGACGCCCCCTCGTGCGTCGCCCGCGTGGGCGGCGACGAATTCATCGTGCTGATGCCCGACACCGACGAGCGAGGCGTGCGCAGCGTGCGCGAGCATCTGACGACGCTGGTGGACCTCAACAACCAGTTCTACGCCGGCCCTTCCGGCCACATGCTGAGTTTTGCGATGGGCGCGGCCACCTGCCAGGCCGGGGAATCGGTCGAGAACGCCTTGCTGGCGGCCGATCGCGCCATGTACGAAGACAAGGCGCGGCATTACGAATCGGAAGGAGCGGCTGCGCGCCGGGCGGTCTGATGCCGCTGCCGGATGCCGCTCCCCTGCGCTGACTGACCGGCCCTTTCCCTTCATCCAACCATGCCCTCGCGTCTTCCTCGGCCGGTGGTCTGCCACTTCCGCACAGTGGCCGGCGAACTCCGCTGGGCCGATGCCGCGGCTCTGGCGCTGACCTCGGGCGGGGCAGAGGCCGGGATCAAGGCCCGGGCCCTGCTGGCGGCAGGAGAGCGCGGGTTCGAAGAGGGCGAGGTACCGGCCAAGGGCCCGGGGCCTGCCTGCTGGGTGGGCCTGCGCACCCCCAAGGGCCGCATCCAGGTCGAGTTGCGCGGTGAGCGGGCGGAAGACGGCAGCGTGCTGTGGACGGCCAGCCGGGGCCCGGGCAGCGAGGTGCTTCCCCGGCTGGATCCGCTGACGCGCTTGCCGGGCCGTCTGCCCTCGCTGCCCGAGCTGTCGGCCGAGCGCAGCCAGCCCCTTGCCCGCCTGGCCGTGATCTACATGGACCTGGACCGCTTCCGCGAGATCAATGCGCGCTTCGGACCCTCCGGGGGGGACGTGGTGCTGCTGGAGGTGGTGCACCGACTGCAACTGGGCCTGCCGGAAGACGCCGCGCTGGCGCGTGTGGGCGGCGACGAATTTGCGGCCGTGCTGCCCAACGCAGGCTGGCCCGAGTGCCAGGGCATCCTCGAATACTGCCTGGGCCGTCTCGGCGACGATTTCCAGGTGCATGGCCAGCCCCTGACCGTGGGCGCGAGTGTGGGTGTCGCGCTGCGCGAACACGAGGGTCCCTCCATCGAGGTCCTGCTGCGGCAGGCGCGGCAGGCCGCCTTCGGCGCCAAGCGGGCCGGTGGCGGGCAGGTCAATTTCTTCGATGCGCAAGAGCATGCGCACGAACAGCGCCTGGCCCAGCAGCGCCAGCGCATCGCGGAGGGCCTGGAGGCCGGCGAGTTCTTCCTCGTCTTCCAGCCCAAGGTCGACATGCGTCGCGGCACGATCGTCGGCATGGAGGCGCTCAGCCGCTGGAACCATGCCCAGCGCGGCGTGCTGATGCCGGCCGAATTCGTACCCATCATCGAGGACCACGAACTGTCCGAGCAGTTGGGCGAATGGGCGATCGGTGCCGCCATCGAGGCTGCACGCCAATGGGCGGCGCAGGGGCGCCGGATGTCGGTCAGCGTCAACATCAGCGCGGGCCTGTTGATGCGGGCGGACGTGGTGCGGCGGCTGTCGGCACTGCTGGATCGCTTTCCCGACCGCCATGCGGGCGCCCTGGTGCTGGAGATCCTGGAGACCAGCGCGATCCGCGACATCGATCTGGCGGCGAGCTTCATCGAGTCCTGCGGTCAGTTGGGGGTCGATGTGGTGATGGACGACTTCGGCACTGGCTATTCTTCGTTGACCTACCTGCGGCGCCTGCCGGTCAGTGGCCTGAAGCTGGACCAGTCCTTCGTGCGCAACGTGCTCACCGACGCCCAGGATCGCGCGATCCTGCAGGGCGTCATTTCCCTGGCGCGTGCCTTGGGTCTGGAGGTCACGGCCGAAGGCGTCGAGACCCGCGAGCATGGCGAGGCTTTGCTGGCCCTGGGTTGTCACCTCGCGCAAGGCTTCGGCATCGCCCGGCCCATGCCGGCCGCCGATGTCTTCGACTGGATCGACGCCTACGAGCGGCAGCCACTGTGGGGGCCGTCGGCAGACAATGCGGCCGCCATGACCACTGCCCCACCCACAACCTGACGATGCGCTTCCTCCAGATGCCTCGCCTGCGCAAGAAGGCGTCCAGCCCCCATGCCGCGGACCTGCCCGCGTTCGAGGACGTGACGGTGCGGCTGCGCCTGGGGCTGATCGGTGTGGTGGCCCTGCTGTCCGTGGCGGCAGGCGTCGCGATCTGGGTGTCCGTGTCGCACCTGGCCCAGCACATCGCCCGCGTCAGCGACGAGGACCACCAGCGTTCCAGCACCCGGGCCACGGCCGAGGCCATGACAAGCCTGCAGCGCCAGCGCGAAGCGGCGTTGGCCGGTACCGCACGCATGTTGCAGTCGGCCACCAACGACGAGGAACGGGCCCAGCGCTTCACCGTGCTGGCTTCGAGCCTGAGCACCGTGTTTTCCGCCTCTTTCCTGATCGACGCGCTGGGTCAGCCCCTGGCCCGGGCCGATGAGCAGGGCGTGCAGACCATGCCCGCCATCGGCGCGATGGACGACCGCGCCTACTTCCAGGAGGTGATGCGCACGCGCAAGCCCGTGCTGTCGCAGGCGATCGCGGGGCGCACCACGGGTCGCGTGTCGGTCGTCATGGCCCAGCCGGTCATGCACGAGCAGCGCGTGGTCGCGGTCGTCGCCGGCGTGCTGCGCGTCGACAGCGGCGACATCGGCCGCGTGGCCGTCGGCCGGTTGCCCGGTTCGGTCCGCGTGGTCACGGATGAGCATGGCCAGATCCTCAGTCATGATGGCGGTCTGGCCCTTCAGCGCCTGCCGCTGTCACGCGAGCCCCGGTTCGCAGAGGCCTTCGAGACCTGGCGTGCGCAGGGCAGTCCCCGCAACACCGAGGGCTTCGTCACCATGGCCAGTGGCCAGGTCGTGGCGGCCGTGCCGGTGGCCGATACGCCCTGGCTCATCTGGCAGGCGCGACCGGTGTCCGGCCTCCAGGGCGCACTGGACGACGAACTGGAGCGCACGCTTCAATGGACCATCGGCGCCGTGCTGCTGGCAGGCCTGCTGGGTTGCAGCTGGATCGCCTGGCGGCTGAGGCCGCTTGGCCGGCTGGTGCGCCGCGTGCAGCGTGTCACCGCGCCGGTGGCCGATCCGCAGCCCGGGGCGGGGTGGCCGGCTGCGGCGGGCGAACTCGGGCAGCTTTCCGGTTTGCTGCGTGTCTGGGCCAGCGAGCAGGCCGGGCTGGCCCATGCCCATGCCGAAATCCAGACGCGCCTGCGGGCCGTGCTGGCCGCGGCCCCGGTGGGCGTGGCCTTCGTGCGGGAAGGCGTGGTCGAACTGGCGAGTGCCGAATGCTGCCGGCTCTTCGGCAACGACGCGCCGCAGATGCTCGGCCGCGCGGCTCAGGAACTGTTCGAGGAGCCGGATGGCCTTCAGCGCTTCCAGCAGTCGGCCCGGGGTGCGGCAGCGCTCGGTGTGCCCTACGGCGCCGACTGGCGGCTGCGCCGCAGCGATGGCCTGGGCTTCTGGGCCAACCTTCGCAGCCGCCCCGTGGACTGGGACAACCTCTCGCTGGGCGAGATCTGGACCGTGGCCGACGTCACCGAGCAGAAGCTCGTGCGCCAGCGTCTTGAATGGCAGAGCCGGCACGATCCGCTCACCGGCGCGGCCAACCGCATGTTCTTCGACCAGCGCATCGCGCGGGTGATGGGCAACCGGGAGCTGTTCAGCCCCGCGGTGCTGATCTTCATCGACCTGGACCACTTCAAGCCGATCAACGACACCGCCGGCCACCTGGCGGGGGACGAGGTGCTCAAGCAGGTGGTGCAGGCCATCGCGGCGCAGTCGCGTTCGGGCGACCTGGTGGTGCGGTTGGGTGGCGACGAGTTCGCGCTGCTGCTGGAGCAGTGCAGTGGCATGGCAGCGATGGCGGTGGCGCAGCGCATCCGCGCAGCCATCCATGAGATCGCCGTGCCGTGGGAGGAGCAGCAGCTTCGCGTGGGCGCCAGCATCGGTGTGGCGGAACTCACCCCCGAGATCCGCTCCGCGCAGGACTGGGTGGCCGCCGCCGATGCCGCCTGCTACGCGGCCAAGACGAGCGGCCGCAACCAGGTCCAGCTGTCGCCGCCGCGGGTGGTGCTCCGCTGATCATTCCCCCGACGCGACCGGCAGCAGCCGCGCCTGCTCCCGCTCGGCCACGGTCTTGAGCAGGTTCCACACTGCCAGGATCCGTGGCTGCTGCTTGCCCTCGGCAGGCATCGACATCCAGAAGGTGCGCGTGAAGCGGGCCAGGGCCGGCAGGACGGGCGCCAGCCGTGCATCCCCTTCGGCCAGGAAGGCCGGAAGCACGGCGATGCCGGCGCCCGCAGCCGCCGCTTCGTGCTGGACCAGCACGCTGGTGCTGCGCAGCGAGAAGGCATCGGGCCGGTGCAACTCACCCAGGAAGCGCAGCTCCTTCGAGAAGAGCAGATCGTCCACGTAGCTGATGAAGGCGTGGCCACGCAGATCCTCGCGGCGCACGATGGGCGGATGCCGCGCCAGGTAGTCGTGCGAGGCGTACAGGCGCAGGCTGTAGTCGGTGAGCCGTGTCGCCACCACGGCGCCGCGCGCGGGCCGTTCGAGCGCGATGACGATGTCGGCTTCGCGGCGGGACAGTTGCAGCAGCCGGGGCAGCGCGAGCAGATCGATGGTCAGCCGTGGATGGCCGCTGGCGAAGGCGGAAAGGGCGGGGGCGAGCACCCGCGTGCCGAAGCCTTCGGTGGCGCCGACCCGCACCGTGCCCGACAGCCCTTCCTGCGGCGCAAGGGCGGGACTGGCCTGCTCGACGGTCCGAAAGGCCGCCTCCATGGCCTCGGCCTGCGGCTGCAGGCGGCGCCCGGCCTCGGTGAGGCGATGCCCGCCAGCCTCGCGGGTGAACAGCACGGTGCCCAGCGCCTTTTCGAGGGCCTGGATACGGCGCGCGACGGTGGTGTGGTCCACCGCCAGTCGGCGCGCCGCGGCCATCAGCGTGCCGGCGCGGGCGAGTTCGAGGAAGTAGCGCAGGTTGTCCCAGTCCATGGTCTGCAATTTTGCAAAGGGTGCGCGAATTTTTGTCTATTGCTGAGGCAAAACTGCAAAGCTATCCTGCGTCGGCTGATCCTGGCGGCGCCTGACCGCCTCATTTGGAGACAACCCATGACTGCCACCCCCACGCCCGCATCCCGTGTGCCCACCGTCAAGCTGCTGATCGGCGGCGAGTTCGTCGAATCCCGCACCACTGAATGGCGCGATGTGGTCAATCCGGCCACGCAAGAAGTGCTGGCCCGCGTGCCTTTCGCCACGCCCGACGAGGTGGACGCCGCCGTCGCTGCAGCGCAGACGGCCTTCAAGACCTGGCGCAAGACGGCCATCGGCCAGCGCGCGCGCATCTTCCTGAAGCTGCAGCAGCTGATCCGCGAGCACATGGGCGAGCTGGCCGCCATCCTCACGGCCGAGCAGGGCAAGACGCTGCCGGACGCGGAGGGCGACGTCTTCCGCGGCCTGGAGGTGGTGGAACATGCGGCCGGCATCGGCAACCTGCAGCTGGGCGAGCTGGCCAACAACGTGGCCGGTGGAGTCGATACCTACACGCTGCTGCAACCGCTGGGCGTGTGCGCGGGCATCACGCCCTTCAACTTCCCGGCCATGATCCCGCTCTGGATGTTCCCGATGGCCATCGCCACGGGCAACACCTTCGTGCTCAAGCCCAGCGAGCAGGACCCGATGGTGACGATGCGCCTGGTCGAACTGGCGCTGGAGGCCGGCGTGCCGCCCGGTGTGCTGAACGTGGTGCATGGCGGCGAGCAGGTGGTCAACGCCATCTGCGACCACCGCGACATCAAGGCGATCAGCTTCGTGGGCTCGACCAAGGTCGGCACGCATGTCTACAACCGCGCCACGCTGGCCGGCAAGCGGGTGCAATGCATGATGGGCGCGAAGAACCACGCCATCGTGATGCCCGACGCCAACAAGGAGCAGACGCTCAACGCGCTGGCCGGGGCAGCCTTCGGTGCGGCGGGCCAGCGCTGCATGGCGGTGTCGGTGGCCGTGCTGGTGGGCGAGGCCCGCAACTGGATTCCGGAGCTGGTGGAGAAGGCCAAGACGCTGAAGGTGAGCGGCGGCACGGAGAAGGGTACGGACGTGGGGCCGCTGGTGTCCTGCGCGGCCCGCGACCGGGTGGTGGGCTTGATCGAGCGCGGCGTGGCCGACGGCGCCAGACTGGAGCTGGATGGCCGCAACCCGCAGGTGGCCGGCTACGAGAAGGGCAATTTCGTCGGGCCGACGATCTTCTCGGGCGTGAAGCCGGGCATGTCGATCTACGACCAGGAGGTGTTCGGGCCGGTGTTATGTCTGGCGGAGGCATCGTCGCTGGACGAGGCGATCGAGTTCATCAATGCCAATCCGAACGGCAACGGCACGGCGATCTTCACGCAGTCGGGCGCCGCGGCGCGCAAGTTTCAGGAGGACATCGACGTGGGGCAGGTGGGCATCAACGTGCCGATCCCGGTGCCGGTGCCGCTGTTCTCGTTCACGGGCTCGCGGGCCTCGAAGCTGGGGGACCTGGGGCCTTACGGCAAGCAGGTGGTGTTGTTCTACACGCAGACCAAGACGGTGACGGCGCGGTGGTTCGACGACTCGACGGTGTCGCAGGGGGTCAATACGACGATTTCGTTGAAGTGAAGCGGTTCATTGGGGGCACTGATGGACGCGTGGTCGATCATCTAAGCGTTGTCTGCGTGACGCAGGTCAGGTCCTGCTCGGTGGTCATGGCGGGCGCGCCGGCCCGGGCGGCGGCGGGTAGCGCGGCGCGCTTCAGTGAGGCGGTCGGCGCTGCGCGCCGACTCCCCTGCGATGCTCGCGCACCCGGCCCGCGGCAGAACTCGCTGCGCTGCCTGCGGCAGCTCCGCTCAAACAACCGCCGCGAGTCAGATCACGAAGCAGGCCTGTCCTTCGGCAGGCCTGCGGCCAGGCGCACTGCGCTTCTCGGCGGCTCACAGGCGCACGCCGCGCCACCCACCGCCGCCCGGGCCGGAGTGGAGGTTGGAGGCGAGTCCTCGCGTGGACGGGTGCGCGTCGAAGCGACCGCTCTTCGCGTTGCAAACTTCGCGGCCATCAAGGTCGATAAAGACTGCATGCGTCATCCTTCGTGCGGCACGTCGCAAGTGCTCTGCACTCCCAAGATGTGCAGCGGCATCACGCCTGCGTCGATCGCGGCGGCGGGATGCCGGCTCAGCAACGCCTTCAGCCGAGCCGAAGGTGAAGGTGGGCAAGGCCGCTCGTGCCGGCAAGTTGGTGCGCAACGTCCCCGCGCGCGAGGACCGGCCCGCCGCGGGCGATTTGTGAGGCGGCGAGAAGCGCAGCGGACCCGGCCGCAGGCCTGCCGAAGGACAGGCCTGCTTCGTGATCTGACTCGCGGCATTTGTTTGAGCGGAGCTGCCGCAGGCAGCGCAGCGAGTTATGCCGCGGGCCGGGTTCGGGAGCATCGCAGCGGAGTCGGCACGCAGTGCCGACCGCCTCACTCTGAGCCCGCGGCGGGCCGGTTCTCGCGCGCCGCCCCCACCATACAAATTGCGCCGACCGAGAACGCACAGCCAATCAATTGCGCACCCGTGCAGACCAGGCCGAGGCAACGCGGCACAGACAAGCCGCCCAAGCGCCAACAGACAAAAGAAGCACCATGGACTTTGAACTGACCGAAGAACAACGCGCCTTCGCCGACACCGCCCGCGACTTCGCCGCCAGCGAGTTCGCGCCGCATGCCGCGCAGTGGGACCGCGAGGCCATCTTCCCGCGCGAGGCCATCGCCAAGGCCGGCGAGCTGGGCTTCTGCGGCCTCTACGCACCCGAGCGCATCGGCGGGCTCGGCCTGCCGCGGCTCGATGCAGCGCTGGTGTTCGAGGAGATGGCGGCCGTCGACCCCTCGACCACCGCCTTCATCACCATCCACAACATGGCGACGTGGATGCTCGGCACCTGGGGCACCGACGCCGTCTGCGCGCAGTGGGGCGAAGACCTGACCGCCGGTCGCAAGCTGGCCTCGTACTGCCTGACCGAACCGGGCGCCGGATCGGACGCCGGCTCGCTCAAGACCCGCGCCGAACGCGATGGCGACCACTACGTCATCCACGGTGGCAAGGCCTTCATCTCGGGCGCGGGTTCCACCGACGTGCTGGTGCTCATGGCCCGCACCGGCGGCACCGGGCCTTCTGGCATCTCGGCCTTCGCCGTGCCGGCCGACGCGCCGGGCATCCGCTACGGAAAGAAGGAACACAAGATGGGCTGGAACAGCCAGCCCACGCGCACCATCGACTTCGACGGCGTGCGCGTCCCCGCGGACCACCTGCTGGGCCAGGAGGGCGAGGGCTTCCGCATCGCCATGAAGGGACTGGACGGCGGCCGCATCAACATCGCCACCTGCTCGGTCGGCGCCGCGCAGGGCGCGCTGGATGCCGCGCGCCGCTACCTGCACGAGCGCCAGCAGTTCGGCAAGCCGCTCGCCAGCTTCCAGGCCCTGCAGTTCAAGCTGGCCGACATGGCGACCGAGCTGGTCGCCGCGCGGCAGATGGTGCGCCTGGCCGCCGGCAAGCTCGACGCCGGCCATGCCGATGCCAGTACCTATTGCGCGATGGCCAAGCGCTTCGCGACCGATGCGGGCTTCACCGTCTGCAACGAGGCGCTGCAGTTGCACGGTGGCTACGGTTACCTCGGCGACTTTCCGCTCGAGCGCCTGCTGCGCGATGCGCGCGTGCACCAGATCCTGGAAGGCACCAACGAGATCATGCGGCTCATCGTCGCGCGCAAGCTGCTCGATGGCGAGGCGGATCTGCGCTGACGCTGCGCGCCCACGCCTCGCCGAGCCGCCCACCCATCCCGCTGCAGTCCCGTCCTTGATATCGCCGCGCGCCCCGCGTCGCTAAGCTCCTCGCCCATGACCGAACCTGTCGTCCTCTTCGATTCCCTGCCCATCGCCAATGGCAAACGCTTCGGCGTCGCCACGCTCAATGCGCCGGCATCTCTCAACTCGCTGTCCGTCGACATGGTGCGGCTGCTCACGCCCCAACTGCGCGAGTGGGCAGCCGACGACCAGGTCGTCGGCGTGCTGCTGCAGGCCGCGGGCGAAAAAGCCTTCTGCGCCGGCGGCGACCTGCGCCAGCTCTACCAGACGCTGCTGGACTGCGGCGAGCGCCGCAACGAATACGCCGAGCGCTTCTTCGCCGAGGAATACGAGCTCGACCACCTGATCCACACCTTCCCCAAGCCCTTCCTGTGCTGGGGCCACGGCATCGTCATGGGTGGCGGCGTCGGCCTGATGGTGGGCGCCTCGCACCGCGTGGTGACCGAAGGCAGCCGCATCGCCATGCCCGAGATCAACATCGGCCTGTACCCCGACGTGGGTGGAAGCTGGTTCCTGCGCCGCGCGCCGGGGCGCACGGGCCTCTTTTTGGCGCTGACGGCCGCGCAGATCAACGCCGCCGATGCCATCTTTGCCGGCCTGGCCGACGTGCTGGTGCCGCAGGCCCGCAAGGCCCAGGTGCTGGAGGCCATCGGCGCCACCGCCTGGCAAGGCGAGGGCGAGGCGGACCGGGCGCTGCTCTCGCGCATCCTGGCCACCGCAGCCGAAGACGCACCGCGGCTGCCATCGAAGCTGCGCGATCACTACGACACCATCGAAGCGCTGATGGCCGGCGACGACCTGCTGGACATCGCCGCGCGGCTGCGCGCCGTGAAGGCCGACGACGCCTGGCTGCAGAACGCCGCCATCGCCTTCACCAAGGGCGCGCCCAGCTCCATCGCCCTGTCGTGGGAACTGTGGCGCCGCGTGCCGCGCATGTCTCTGGCGGAGGTGTTCCGGCTGGAATATTGGGCCTCGCTCGGCTTCTGCGCGCACAAGGACTTCGCCGAAGGCATCCGCGCCGTGCTGGTCGACAAGGACCGCAACCCCAAATGGCAGCCGGCGACGCTGGAAGAGATCGACCCCGAATTCGTGCAGGACCACCTGCGCGAGCGCGGCGACATGGCGCCGGAGCTGGTGCCGCTGCGCTGAGCGGCATCCACCAAGACACCCAAGGAGACAACATGAAGATCGCATTCATCGGCCTCGGCAACATGGGCGGCCCGATGGCCCTGAACCTGCACAAGGCCGGCCATGCCGTCAGCGCCTTCGACCTCTCGGCTGCCGCGTGCGATGCCCTGCGGACCCAGGGCGTGACCATCGCCGCGTCGGCCTCCGCTGCCGTGAGCGGGGCCGAGGTGGTGGTCAGCATGCTGCCGGCCAGCGCCCATGTGGAATCGCTCTACCTGGGCGAAGGCGGCCTGCTGGCGCAGATCGCGCCCGGCACGCTGGTCATCGATTCGAGCACCATCGCCGCCGCCACCTCGCGCAGGGTGGCCGAGGCCGGCGCTGCACGCGGCATCGCCGTCATCGACGCGCCGGTGTCCGGCGGCACGGGCGGCGCCATCGCCGGCACGCTGACCTTCATGGTGGGCGGCAGCGAGGCCGACCTGGCCCGGGCCCGGCCCGTGCTTGAGAAGATGGGCGCCAACATCTTCCACGCGGGCGGCCCCGGCGCCGGCCAGACGGCAAAGATCTGCAACAACATGCTCCTGGGCATCCTGATGATCGGCACCTCGGAGGCCATCGCCCTGGGCGTGGCCAACGGGCTGGATCCGAAGGTGCTCTCCGAGATCATGCGCCGCAGCTCCGGCGGCAATTGGGCGCTGGAAAAGTACAACCCGCTACCCGGCGTGATGGAGACGGCCCCGGCCTCCAAGGGCTATGCCGGCGGCTTCGGCACCGACCTGATGCTCAAGGACCTGAGCCTGGCGCAGGAGAACGCCATGGCCGTCAAGGCCAGCACCCCGCTGGGTGGCCTGGCGCGCAGCCTCTATGCGGCGCACAGCCTGGCGGGGCATGGGGCGCTGGACTTCTCCAGCGTGATACGGATGGTGCAGAAGGTAGGGTGAGGGGCCGTCAGGCCGCCGTCTCGATCCCCGCCCAGCCGGCATCCGGATAGCGCGCACCGGCGGTGGTACCAGGCGGAAAGAGCGTGTCCAGGGCCTCGGCCTGAGCCGCGCTCAGCACGACGGTGGCCGCACCGACGTTCTGCGCCAAATGGGTCTGCCGCCGCGCTCCCGGGATCGGCAGCACATTCGGCGCGCGGTGCAGCGTCCAGGCCAGCGCGAGCTGGGTGGCGGGCAGGCCCCATTGCGCCGCCAGCGCCTTCAGCGCCTCCACCTGCCGCCGATTGGCCTCGGCCGCCTCGCCGTTGAAGCGGGGTAGGGCCCGGCGGAAGTCGCCTTCCTCCAGCTCCGAGGCTGCCGGCAGGGCGCCCGTCAGCATGCCGCGGCCCAACGGGCTGTAGGCGACGAGGGCGACGCCCAGTTGTTCAGTGAGCGGCAGCAGCTCGGTCTCCAGCCCGCGTTCCCAGAGGGAGAACTCGCTCTGCAGAGCAGCTACCGGATGGACCGCATGGGCGCGGCGCAGGCTCTCCGGGCCGATCTCCGAGAAGCCGATGGCCCGCACCTTGCCCTCGGCGACGAGCTGCGCCATCGCGCCGGCCACGTCCTCGATGGGCACTGCGGGGTCGCGCCGGTGGCAGTAGTAGAGGTCGATGCAGTCCGTGCCCAGCCGCCGCAGCGAGGCTTCGCAGGCCGCTCGGACGTAGGCCGGCGTGTTGTCGATGCGCCGCTCGTAGCGGCCCGGCTCGCGCACGATGCCGAACTTGGTGGCCACGGTCAGCCGCTGGCGGTCGGCGGCGGCGCGGCCGGCGAGGAAGCGGCCCACCAGCTGCTCGTTGTGGCCGAAGCCGTAGGTGTCGGCGGTGTCGAAATGCTGGACGCCGAGTTCGAAGGCGGCCTGCAAGGTGGCCAGCGACTCGGCGTCGTCGCTGGCGCCGTAGAACTCGCTCATGCCCATGCAGCCGAGGCCGATGGGAAAAACGGCGCGGCCTGCGAGGGGGCGCGGCGCGGCACAAACGGGATCGGAAGCGGCGGGACGGATGCTCATGGAAGCCTCATGGAAGAAAGACGGCGGGAGCCCCTGGCCGGCGGGCCAGGCGCCGGCCCGGATGGAACTTGCGCCGGCGTGGCGAGCACACCAGCACGCGGGACAGGTCTGCATCGTCGTCCGCGGGCGGCAGCGCAGCAATCCCGTCCGGCCTGCACGGCCCATGCAGCGCCGCTTCACAATCCGCGCCCATGACGCCATCGCCACCCGACCTTCGCCAGCTGCGCGCCTTCGCGGCCGTGGCCGAACTGCAGAGCTACCGCCGCGCTGCCGCGCGCCTCGGCGTGACGCCCTCGGCGGTGAGCCAGTCGGTACGGGCGCTGGAAGAAGCCCTGGGCCAGCCGCTGGTGCAGCGCACCACGCGCAGCGTCGCGCCCAGTGCCGCCGGCCTGCAACTGCTGGCACGCCTGCGACCCCATCTCGACGGGCTGGAGGCCGCCTGGCAGTCCGCGTACGAGGCGGTGGGCGAGCCTGCCGGCCTGCTGCGCCTGAACATGCCCCGCAGCGCCGCACAGCTGATCATGGCGCCGGTGATGTCCGCCTTCCTCGCCGCCCATCCCCGCATCGCGCTGGAACTGCAGACGCAGGATGGCTTCCTCGACATCGTGGCCGTCGGCTGCGACGCCGGCATCCGCTTCGAGGAGTCGGTGCCGCGCGACATGGTGGCCTTGCCGATGGGCGGCCCGCAGCGCTTCGTGGTGGTTGGCACGCCGGTGCTGGCCGCTGCGGACGGCGCGCCTGAAGACCCCTGGGCGCTGCTGGGCCGGCCCTGCATCCGCCAGCGCTTTCCGCACGGCGAGCTCTACCACTGGCAATTCGCCCGCGGCACCGAGCGCGTGGCGCTGGACGTGCCGGGCCGGCTGACGGTAGACGACCAGCCGCTCGCGCTTCAGGCCGCGCTCGACGGCGCCGGCTGGGCCTATGTCTACGAGGCGATGGCCGCGCCGCATCTGCGCAGCGGCCGGCTGGTGGCCGTGCTGGACGACTGGTGCCCGCCGGGCACCGGCTTCCAGCTCTACTACCCGGGCCGGCGGCAGACCTCGCCGGCCCTGCGGGCCTTCATCGACTGGTGGCGCGCGGAAGGCAGCACCCTCATCGCTTGACCGTTCGGGCCGGATTCACCGACGACCTAGAGCTGCAGCACGATCTTCTGCCCGCAGGCCCGCGAGCAGCAGCTCATCATCTTGCGGTTCGCCTCGCGTTCGGCGCGGGTCAGCACGCGGTCGCGGTGGTCGATCTCGCCCTCGATCACGGCCACCTCGCAGGACCCGCACAGCCCTTCCTCGCAATCGCTCTGCACGTCGATGTTTGCGGCGCGCAGGGCCTGCAGCAGCGTCTGGTCGGCGCGCACCTGAAGCGTCATGCCCGAGTCCTTCAGCTCGACCTCGAAGCCGTGCTCCTGGCTCGGGTCCAGCGTGCCGAGCGTGGAGGCGAAATGCTCCACGCGCAGGCTGTCCTCGGGCCAGTGCGCGCTGTGCTCGGCGAGGGCATCGAGCAGGCGCGTGGGGCCACAGGCATAGATCTGCGTGCCTGCCTGCGGCACGCGCAGCAGTTCGCGCAGGTCCAGCCGACGGCCTTCGTCGCCAACGTGGAGCTGCAGCCGTTCGCCGTGCAGGGATTGCAGCGCATCCACCATCGCCATCGTGGCGCGGCGACGGGCGCAGTAGTGGAGCTCGTACGGAATGCCCAGCGCCTGCGCCCGTCGCGCCATGGCACTGATGGGCGTGATGCCGATACCGCCGGCGATCAGTACCAGGCGTTTCGCGCCTTCGTCGAGTCGGAAGTGGTTGCGCGGGCCGCGGATGCGCAGGCGCGCGCCTTCGTGCGCATGGGCGTGCATCCATGCCGAGCCGCCGCGGCTTTCGGGCTCCAGCAGCACTGCGATCTCGAAGGCGCGGGCATCGGTGGGATCGCCGCACAGCGAATACTGGCGCGACAGCCCCGTGTCGCCGCATTCCACGTCGATGTGCGCACCGGGCGACCAGCGGGGCAGGGCGCCACCATCGGCCGCCACGAGGCGAAGGCGGACGATGCCCTCGGCCGCCGGCTCGGCACGCTCGACGACCACGGGCCGCGTCAGTGCTTGGCCCGTGGGTTCGCCGATGCGCACCGGGGCGCGCTCGCCGTCACGCACGGCCGCGTCGCGGCGCTCCGGGTTGGCCGTCGGGTTCCATTCCACCCACAGGTGCTCCGGCCCGCGGAAGGAGGTGTTCGGCACATAGCTGAACTGCTGCTCGGCCAGGCGCATGTGCGGCAGGCGGCGGGTGAATTCCTCCAGGAAGACCTGCATCTCCATGCGCGCCAGGTTCTTGCCCATGCACTGGTGCGCGCCGTAGCCGAAGGTCAGGTGGTCGCTGGCGTTGTCGCGGCGGATGTCGAACAGGTCGGCATCGGCGAAGTGGCGCTCGTCATGGTTGGCGGACGAGGTGACGATCAGCAGCTTGCTGCCCGCCGGGATGGCGATGCCGCCGACGGTGACGTCCTTGGTCGCCAGCCGGCGCCAGGCGGCGACCGAACCGTTGTGGCGCAGGCACTCCTCGACCGCATTGGGGATGAGGCCCGGGTCTTCGCAGATCTCGCGCCAGGCGGTGGGGTGCTGCAGCAGCAGCTTCATCGCATTGGCCGTGGCGTTGGCCGTGGTCTCGTGGGCGGCCACGATGCCGGCCATCATCATCGAGTGCAGGTAGGAGTCGGTCACGACCTCCGGCAGTTGCTTCTGCATGCGGATGCCGTACTGCATCCAGCCCGGCGCGTCGGGGTTGGCGCGCATCTTGTCGAGCACCTGGCCGGCGTACTGCCAGAAGTTGCCCACGGCATGGGCCACGGCCACCTGTTCCTCGGGCTTCGGCCGGCCCCAGGTGTTGACCGTGTGGGCGATGGAGTACTGGCGCAGCGTGTCCATGTCCTCCTCGGGCACGCCCAGGAAGTGCAGGGCGACGGTGAGCGGCACCTCCCACAGCATCTGGTCCACCAGGTCGGCGCGGCCGTCGTCGATGAAGCGGTCGACGTACTCCCGGGCCAGCTGGCGCACCAGCGGCTCGTGGTGCTTCAGGTGCTCGGGCGTGAAGGGCTCCATCAGCGCGCGGCGGCGCGGCATGTGGGCGGGTTCGTCTTCGTTGACCAGCGTGCGGTTAAGCGCGAAGCCGTAGCTGGCGAGCACGGCGTTCGCCTCGGGCCCCGTGGGCGTGATCTTCTCCAGCGCGATGGAGGGGCTGAAAGTGAGGTTGTCGCGAAAGATCGCCTTGATGTCCTCGTAGCGCGTCACCACCCAGTAGTCCAGCAGCGGGCTGTAGAAGACGGGCTCCTGCTCGCGCGCCCAGCGCACGTACTCGGGCGGGTCCTGCTGGTAGCCGTCGCTGAAGGGATCGAACCCGGCCGCCGCATGGCTGACCGGGCAGCCGTTCGGCGCGCCCGATGCAGGTGCGGCGGCGTGGGCAAAGGGGCAAGCGCCGGCGGGGGCGGAAGCGGGGGCGTCGGCGACGGGGGCGGTCATGCGGCAACTCCAGAAAGCGAAACGCCCGCGCCACCCCGGGGGGCGGCGCGGGCGCCAACGAAGGATCAGTCCAGCGTGATGTTCAGGTCACGGATCAGCTTGTGCCAGCGCGCGTTCTCGCCCTTGAGCAGTTCGGCGAACTGCGCGGGCGTGTTGCCGACCGGCTCGACGCCGAAATCGATCAGCTTCTTGTGCACATCGGGCGCGTTGATGGCGGCCACGACCTGCTTGTTCAGGGCATTCACCGTCTCGGCCGGCGTCGCGGCCGGCACGACCAGGCCGACCAGCGCGGCGGCCTCGACGTTCTTGAAACCCAGTTCGGCGAAGGTCGGCACGTCGGGCAGCTGCGGCAGGCGCGTGGCGTTGGCCACGGCCAGCGCGCGCACCTTGCCGCCCTTGATGAAGCCGGCACCGGCCGCCAGGTCCACCATCATGGCCGGCACCTGGCCGCCCGCCACATCGGCCAGCGCCGGGGCGGCGCCGCGGTAGGGCGCGTGGGTCATCTTGAGGCCGGCCTCGGTCTTGAGCAGCTCCATCGCCAGGTGGTGCGGGCTGCCCGCGCCGGCCGAGGCGAAGTTGATGCCCTGCGGATTGGCCTTGACCTGGGCGATGAATTCCTTGGCGTCCTTGGCCGTGACGCTGGGGCTGACCACCAGGATCATCGGGAAGCGGCCCATCAGCGTGACGGGCGCCAGATCCTTGCCGGGGTTGTAGCTCAGGCTCTTGTAGAGCACGGGGTTGAAGACCAGTGTGCCGTTGTCGGCCGAGAGCATGGTGTAGCCGTCCGGCTGGGAGCGCACCACGTCGGCGGCGGCGATGGCGGTGTTGCCGCCCGGCTTGTTCTCGACCACCACCGGCTGACCGGTCTGCGTCGACAGCTGCTGGCCGATGGTGCGGGCCAGGAAGTCCGAACCGCCGCCCGCCGGATACGGCACCAGCCAGCGCATCTGCTTGGCGGGGTAGGCGGCCTGCTGTGCCTGTGCAGAGGCGACAGGCGCCAGCAACGGCAGGGCCATCAGGCAGGAAGCCAGAAGCTTCTTCATGGGAAAGTCTCCAGAACTTGACGCCCGACAAGGCGTCTTCGGGTTTTTGATAGGCGTAATTTTGGTACGCATTGCGTAATCTGGCGGACCGGGTTAACCCGATTACGCTCGCCCCCATGCCCCGCCGCACCTCATCCTCGTCCGACATTGCCGTGACCGACCCCGCAGTCGCTGCCGAGGCGCGGGTCGCAGCGCCCGCCCGAAGCCGGGAGCGTCGCCAGCGCGTGCAATCGGCGGAAACCGGGATGGTCGTGCTCAAGGGCCTGGCGCGCCTGGGCGGCCGGGCCAGCCTCACCGCCCTGGCCGCCCATGTGGGCGAAAGCCCCGCCAAGGTGCACCGTTACCTGGCCAGCCTGGTGGAGGAGGAACTGGTCACGCAGGACAGCGGCTCGCAGCACTACTTCCTGGGCTCGGCCTCGATCCAGATCGGCGTGGCGGCCATGCGTCAGGCCGATCCGTTGCGCCTGGCCGAGCCGGCGCTGGTGCACCTGCGCGAGTCGCTGGAGGTGACCTGCTTCCTCGCGGTGATGGGCAACAAGGGCCCGACCATCGTGCGCTTCGAGGAGCCCGGCCTGCCCATCACCGTCAACGTGCGCGTGGGCTCGGTGCTGCCGCTGCTGTGGTCGGCAACGGGCCGGGCCTTCCTGGGCTGGCTGGGCGACGAAGCCCGCGTGCGCGCGATGGCCGAGGACGAACTGAAGCGGGCCGATGCGCGGCAGCGGGCCTCGCTGACGCGCGATGAGCCCCTGGGCCAGTTGTGCGAGTCGGTGCGCAACGCCGGCTGCGCGTGGGTGCGCGACACCAACCTGCCCGGCATCAGCGCCATTGCGGCGCCGCTGCTCGATCATGCGGGCCGTGTGCGCGCGGTGATCACGGCGCTGGGCGCCACGGGCGGCTTCGATCCCGACCCGGAGGGAACGGTCGGTCGGGCGTTGCGCGAGGCTGCGGCGGCGGCCAGCCGCCACCTGGGCCACTTGCGCGAACCTTGACGCCCGTCTTGCCGAAGCACGGCGCAGGCTGGCTTCGCGCGCGGGGCTCCGTCTCAGGCCGCGGTGGCGGCCCGGTTCCGGGCGCCCATCTCACGCCGCGGGTCGAAGCCTGCCGTCGCCTGGGCCAACTGCTCGTAGGCCGCCCGCACGGCCGCGCTGTCGACCGGTGGCATCGCAATGGAAAGCACCAGGTACAGGTCGCCGCCCAGGCCGCGACCCTTGAGCCGCAGCTGCATGCCTGCCCGCGCCGACGGCGGCACCTTGACCTGGCCTGCGCCACCGCCCGGCAGTGGCACCTCGACCTCTGCGCCCAGGGCGGCCTCCGAGGGCGTCACCGGCAGATCCATGACCAGATCGCGGCCGTCCACCCGGTAGATCGGATGCGGCGCGATGTGCACCTCCAGGTACAGGTCGCCGGCCGGCTCGCCGCCGAGGCCCGGCATGCCCTGGCCCGCCAGGCGGATCCGCTGTCCCGGCCGCACGCCGCTTGGCACGCGCACCTGTAGCGTCCGCGTCACCGGACGAGGCCGGCCACTGGCGTCGACTTCCACGGCCTGCAACTGGATCTCGCGCTCCCCGCCGGAGAGGGCGAACTCCAGCGGCACCTCGAGGGCGGCATGCCGGTCCTCGCCTGCGGCCGAATGGGCGCGCCGGCGGGCGTTGCTGCCCGACGGCGAGGCGGAGCCGGCACCGAACAGGTCGGAAAAGAAGGCTCCCAGGTCCGGCGCATCGGCACCTGCACCCGGTCCGCCGCTTCGGAAGAAACTGAAACCTTCTTCCCAACCGGGTGGCGGCGCGAAGCCTTCACCACCGCCCATGGCGGCGCCGCGGCGGTTGCGCTCGGTCAGCGCGTCGTACTCGACGCGCTTGTCGGCGTTGCCCAGGACATCGTAGGCCTCGTTGATCTCACGCATGCGGCTCTGTGCGTCGGCTTCCTTGCTCACGTCCGGGTGGTACTTGCGGGCCAGCCGGCGGTAGGCCTTGCGGATGTCGTCGGCCGTGGCGTCGCGCGCCACGCCCAGCGTGTCGTAGTGGTTCTTGGGTGCGTCCATGGCGTTGCGTTGTTCCATGTGAGGGTTGCGCCGGGCCAGCCCCAAGCGGGCCCGGCGTCACCTTGCGCGTGCAAACGCTGGCCGCCACGATGGAATCACGATGGTTCCGAGCGGGACGGCCACCGCTCGCGCACGCCAGGTGATGTGAGATGCCTTGCAGTTGCGGCCCGGCCGCCGCGTTTGCAAGGGCACTGCGCAGCGCCGGACGGGCGCTCGCGCCCCGACGCTCAGTGGTCTCCGGCCTCGACGCGGTTGCGTCCCGCGGCCTTGGCTGCGTAGAGCCGCTGGTCCGCCGCCTTGAGCACGGCAGCCACCTCATCGGGGCCGCCCGGCGCCAGGCCCGGCCATTCGGCGACGCCGAGCGACAGGGTGATGCGCCGGCCCTCGGGCATGGGTGCATCCGCCGCCCGCAGGCGCAGCGCCTCGGCCCGCACCACCGCCTCGGCCATGTCAGTGCGCGGCAGAAGCAGCGCGAACTCCTCGCCGCCGATACGGCAGGCCGCGTCCCCGGGGCGCAGTCCTTCTTCGAGCAGCGCCGCCAGCCGGCGCAGGTGCTCGTCGCCGACGTCATGGCCGAAGGCGTCGTTGATGCGCTTGAAGTAGTCGATGTCCAGCATGACGACCGAGAAGGGCGTGCCGCGCTCGGCCAGCCGCGCGAGGCTCAGGTCGAACTGCCGCCGGTTGCCCAGTCCGGTCAGCGGGTCGGTGGCGGCATCCTTCTGCAGTCGCCGCAGGTTGCCGGTGAACACGCCCAGCCCGGCCAGCATGGCGCTCTTGATCTGGGTGGCCTCGAAATACCAGGCGGACACCGCGCGCAGCCGTTCGTCCGAATCGCCGGCCCGGAAATTGGTGGCCGCCGCGGCCATGGCATTGAGCGGCTTGGCGATCTTCAGCGCGAAGGCCCACACCAGGAGCAGCGCCACGGCACTGAGCGGCAGCGTCCACGCGAGCACCTGGCGCATGAGCGCGCCGATGGGCTCCAGCGTGGCCGACAGCGGTCGCTGGGCCACGATGCCCCAGTGCGTGGTCGGGACCACCGCAAAGCCGGCCACCATCTCGACGCCCTGGCTGTTGACGAGCACCTGGCTGCCCGACTGGCCCCGTGCGGTGCGATCCACGACCGCATTCCTGCCCATCACCTCGCCGATGCGGCGTCGGTCGGGGTGGTGGAGGATGCGCCGCTGCGCATCGACCACGTACAGGTACGAGCCGTCGCGGTAGTAGTGCGTGCCCAGCAACTGGTTGAGCACGCTCTTTTCGGTGAGGTAGATGGTGCCGGCGACCATGCCCAGCTTGCGGCCGTCGGCCGCCAGGATGGGCTGCGCCACGAAGATCAGCAGATTGCCGGTCGGCGGTTGGTAGGGCGCGCTGATGTAGGGCCGCCCCGCCTCGATGACACGGCGGGTGCCGGGGTCCTGCAGCACGGTGCCCTGGGCGCGCAGGGACTCGGGCGCGGCGGCGAGGATGCGCGCCCGCATGTCGACCACCACGACCGAGTTGAAGCTGTCGGTCTGCAGGTTCAGGCGCCGCACCTCTTCCTCGAGAAGGGCAGCGTCATCCATGCGCGGGGCGAGCCGCTCCGCCGAATAGGCCAGCTGCTGCTGGGCGCCATGGAAGAAGTCCTCCACGCTGCTGGCCAGCTTGTCCGCGTAGGCGCGGTTGTAGTCCAGGGATTGGGAGATCAGCTGCTCGCGCTGCACGCGATAGCTGGCGTAGACGGTGGCGACCAGCGAAACCACCGCGCTGGACGTGGTCAGCGCAATGATCAGATGTCGAAGTTTGAGGAAGGATGTCCAGGGTCGGCGGGCGAACGTCATGCGGGAGCAGGGCTGCGCGCCCAGCCAGCCAGGTCGCGGCTGCAAAGAATGTCAACCAACCGTAAATGTAGGGCCATGACGCGCGGTGCCCACTGAGGCGGGTGCCGGCACCTCGCGCTGCCTCTGCCTCGGACGCTGCGCTGCGCCCGCCCTCAGGCGATGGCTGCCATGGTTCCGTCGGCAGCGCGCAACGCCCGCACGGCCCATGTGCCGTCCGGGCGGCGATCGAAACGCAGCGGTTGTGCATTGCCCAGCACGGCGGCATCCACCGGTACGTTCAGCAGAGCAGCCAGCACGTACAGCGTGCCGCCGTGCGCCACGATCAACACCGGCGCGGGCTCCTTCAGCGCTGCATCGAGGGCCGACCGCTTGCGCTCGACGAACTGCGCCAGCGTCTCGCCGCCCTCCGGCGCACAGGCCCAGTCGAGGTCCAGCGACGAGGTGCCGACCAGGCATCCGAAGTGGCGCTCACGGAGCACCTCGCGCGCGACCGGCGTGAGCTTGAGTGGTGCCGCCACGGTGTGGGCGGTGTCGAAGGCCCGCTTCGCGTCGCTGCACACGATGGTACGTATGGGCTCTTGGGCAAGCACGGTCGCCGCCAGGGCCGCCTGCTCCAGGCCCAGGTCGGACAGGGGCTCGTCGTACGACTGGAAGATGCGCAGCGCATTGCGCGGCGTCTGCCCGTGGCGCAGAAAGTAGAAGTGATCGACAGCCGGGTCGAGCGGTTGCGCGCCGGCCAGCTGGATCAGCTGGTCGAGGCCTTTCGCATGGGCCGTCAGTTGCGGTGCTGGGTGAGTCATGGGAGAAGCGGTGAGGCTACGGTGGCCGCCGCCGATGCGCGGCGCCATCACTTTCAGAACTTGGGAATACGCAGCGTCTTGCTGATCATCAGGGTGCCAGAGACGGCATACAGCAGGGTAAAGCCGTGCAGCATCCACGGCCCGATCTGCCAGCCGCCGCCCCACATCGCATCGCCCAGCCGGCCCTGCGCCGCCGCCCAGGCCAGCAGGCCGACCAGCACCACGCTGGTGGGAATGGGCGTGCCCTCGAAATAGCGGACCTTGTCGCCCCCCTCGGACAGCGACTCCGCCGTCACGTTGTATCGAGCCAACCGGCTCACGCCGCAGCACACGAAGTACAGCAGCACGATCGCGTCCCAGCCGCCGCGCAGGCCCGCCGCAAAGCCCAGCGCGGCCGGGGCCACGCCGAAGGAGATCACGTCGGCCAGCGAGTCCAGCTCGCGGCCCAGTGCGGAATGGGTCTGCCGCCAGCGGGCGATGCGGCCGTCGAAGATGTCGAGCACGAAGGCAGCCGGCGCGAGCACCGCTGCGGCATAGAAATGCCGTACGTCGCCGCTCGCCACGTAGGCCATGGCCAGCAACACCAGCCCGACGCCGCATGCCGCATTGCCAAGGGTGAAGAAGTCGGCCAGATGGAAGCCGCGGATCATCGAGAAGTGGCGGGAACGCCCGGGTGCGGCGATCGGGGAAGAGGGCGTGGACATGGTGCGTTCGCTCCTGGAACAAGGCGGGATGACGTCCGGACCTTAACGGCCACCCGGCGTCATCCATGTAGTCTGCTGGCCGTTTCGGTGCGCGGTGAGCTGCCCAAAACGTTGCAACAGGCTCGCTGCTTCGGGCGTGGACCGCACCCGATCCTCGATGGCGGCAGCATCGTCGAGTTGGGCCGCGTGCGCCTGGACGTAGCCGCGCATCGCGTTCGCGTCGAACTCCGGATGGAACTGCACGCCCCAGGCACAGCGGCCCACGCGGAAGGCGTGGTGAGGTTCATGTGCATTCGTGGCCAGAGGCACGGCGCCAGGCGGCAATCGCAGGGCGCTCTGCCGGTGGATGACATTGACGGCAAAGCGCTGGGGCAGTCCGGCGAAGAGTGGATCGTCGCGTGCAGCCGGCGCGAGTTCGAGCGGGACGGTACCGATTTCAAGGCCGCCCGGGTGGAAGTCCACCTCGCCACCCAAGGCGTGGGCGAGCAACTGATGGCCATAGCAGATGCCCAGCACGGGCACGCCGGACTCGACGCAGCGGGCCAGCCATGCAGCCGTGCGCTCGCTCCATTCGGCACGGTGCGACACCATTTCGTGGGACCCGGTGATGACGATGCCGCGAAGCTCGGAGGGTTCGGGCAAGGGCGCGCCGGTGCGCCGGTCGACGACAAGGACCGGTAAGGCGTGTGGACCCAGGCCACGGGCAATCCAGTCGTCGAAGTCGCCTTGCTGGGCGCGAAGCGCCTCGAAAGTGCTGCCCGTCTTGACGATCAGCAGTGGCTTCGCCGCAGGCGCAGCAGGAGAGGGGGGAAGGGGGTAAGAGGAATCAGCGGCACCGGCGGAGGTCATCCGCCGATCATGCCGCAGTGTCGGCGCACCGGGTCGTTCAATGAAGGCGTCGCAGGCGACGCCCGCATTGAATGGGTCAGCGCAGGCCGAAGAAGGAGAGGACTGCGGCGATGACGACGACCAGACCGACGATGTAGATGATGGTGTTCACGGAGGGGCTCCTCGAATTGCGATGGCTGCAGTGTCGGCCGGCATGGCAGCCGCGCGCCGTCGGACGGGCCAGGGCCTGGCTGTAGGAAGCCCGTCCTCGTTGTGAGGGAATTCGGAGCGGCGCCCGGGTCCCAGGGCGGCTCAGCGGCCGGCGAAGCCCGCACCGAGTGCGCGCTCCAGATGTGCCGCCACACGATCCACCACGGCGTCGCGTGCCGCGGGCCATGCACCTCGGCGTGCCCCAGAGGGCCGCCATTCCGGATGTGCCCGCGCTGCGTGGGTAGCCCGCACCGCAGCGCGCAGCGCGTCTGCCTCGTCGCTGGTGCGCGCGGTCTGCGTCGGCTCAGCGGCCACCTTGCCGACGGCGCCATGCCCACGCCCTTCCAGCGCAGCAACCAATGCGATCTGCCGCTCGGCCAGGAGATAGAGCACCGCTTCCTCCACGGTCAGATCCTGCTGACCGCGCAGCCGGCCCGCCAGGCGCCGTCCCAGGGGACCCAGGCCTTGCGCAAGGGCACCGCCCACGGTGCCGCCTATCAGCGCGCCCGCCCCCAGCGACAGCCCGCCCACGGCGAGGTCGGCCGCCGCGCCCAGCGCGGCACCGACGGCCGCGCCCTGGCCCAGGCGCAGCCCGGCCTGACGCAACATTTCGGGGTTGAACAGGTCCAGTTCTGCAAGGCCCTCCAGCGCGGGCAGTGGCGGCTCCGCGGCATCGTCCGGACGGAATCCGTACAGCCGCAGCAGCGCCGCGGTGCCGGCGCGGACGTCGTCCTCCAAGGTGGTGCGAAGCGCCCGGACTTCGCCCGCGCGGCGCTGCGGACCGATCAGCTGTGCCGTGGCCACGGTGCGGCGCAGTGCGGCGGCCGCCACCAGCGCGCCTGCCACCGCCTGGCAGGCCGCGGCCCTGCGGGCGGTGGCCTCGGCCTGGAGATGGGCCGCGACGCCGCGCAGCGTCTCGCGGCGTTCGGGCAGCAGGGTGCCCAGGTCCTGATAGAGGTCCCGCTCGGCGCCGGTAAAGGGGGCGGCCGCGTCAAAGCGGACCACCGCGTGCAGGCCGGCATCGGACAGCATGGCGCGCCATTGCGGCTCGCGGCTGGCGCCGTGGGCAATGAAGTTGAGCACGGGCAGCACCGGTCGCGCGCAGGCGCCCAGCAACTCCACCTCGTCGCGGTATTTGGGCAGCACCGGCTCGCGTGTGTCGATCACCAGGAAAGCCGCGTCGGCGTCGAGCAGCAGGCGCAGCACCTTGGCCTCCTGCTCGAAGGCGGCCTGGGCCTCCGGCCCCTGCAGGAAGGCACGCACGCGCGCCGGCCGGCTGTCGCCCGGCAGACGGGCAACATGCGCCCACAACGTGACGGCATCCTCAAGCCCCGGCGTGTCGTAGAAGCGCACGGCCGGTTCGCCGTCGATGCGCAGGTCGATCTGTTCCACGTGGCGGGTGGTGCCTGGCCGGTCGGAGACTTCGCCGAAGTCCACGCGGCGCGTGAGCGTGCGCAGCAGCGAGGTCTTGCCGGCGTTGGTGTGGCCCACCACCGCGATGCGCAGTGGCGCCGCATCGCTGCCAGCCGCTGGTGCAGTCGGCTCGGTCCTGCGCCCGGGAGTGACTGCGGTCACGGGGTCGTCTCCTGCACCTCGGCCGACGGCGTCGCAAAGCCTGCCTGCCACTGCCCATGGAAGGACACGGTCGCTGCCAGCCCGGCGTCCTGCAGCCATCGGGGCCAGCGGGCACGTTCGGCATCGCTGGCCTGGTCGGCGTCGACCAGCCCCAGGTGCAGGGCGCCCGCAAGCGGCAGCAACTCGCGCAGCAGGCGCTCGGTGCCCCGGTCGGGGCTGGCGGCGGCCTGGCAGGCCACCACCAGCCGCCCCGGTCGCCACGCCGCCACCTGCCGCACGGCCGCATCACGGCCTGCAGCGCTGCCATCGCAGGCCCAGGTGCGGATGCCGGCCGGTACATCGACCGGTGGCCAGGGCCGCTCGGGCGGCAACTCGAAGGCCAGCAGCACCGGCGCGCCATGCGCATCGCTGGCGGGCTGCGGCAGGCTGCCAGCTTGGCCCTGCGCATGCTCGGCGTCGACCACCCGAGCGGGCGCCAGCGCGTCCAGCCGTGCCTGCAACTGCCGGTAATACGGCAGGGCGAAATCGGGCTGCAGCCGGTGCCGGCGGAGGGCCCAGACGGCGACGCACGCCGTTGCGCACAGCAGCCGCGGGAGCAGACCATAGACCAGCACGCAGCCCACCAGCCACCACGCCAGCACCGCCTGGCCGGCGGGACCAGGCGTCGAGGCCGGATCGCCCGCGGCACGGACCAATGCCGCATCGGGAACCGGGAAGCCGAGCCGGCCGGGCAACCAGGCGAGCGCGTCGATGGCCCGTGCAAACTGGGCGGGGTCGAGCAGCGTGGTTTCCCACCCCAGCGTGTAGCGCCTCAGCGCCAAGGCGGCCAGCAGGGCCGCGACGGCAACGCAGAAGCTCAGTGTCCAGAGCAGATGGCTGGCCAGCCCCAGCAGCCAGGGCAGCAGACGCGCGCGCTCCAGCAACTGCGCGCCGGCCTGCAGCAGCGCCGCGCCCTCGCGTCCGCGCCCGAGGGCCGTGCGCGCCGTGAGCGTCAGCCACAGCCGGCCGGCCAGTGCACCGGCCCGGCCGTGCCCTGGCAACAGCAGCGCCCCCACCCATACCAGCAGCGACAGGCCATGCAGGCCGAGCAGCCCGGCCAGCGATGCGATGACGTTGATCCGGCGCTCCTGCGCATCCACCACCGCCCCCGCCAGCCCCAGTCCAGCCAGCACCATCAGCGCGGCCAGGCCGATCAGCACCAGCGGGGCCAGGTCGCGGGCGCGCGCCACGCGCGCCGGCAGGCCCAGGCGCTCGGCCAGCAGACGGGCACGTCTCACCGAAGGCCACGGGGCCGGCTCCGGTGTCTGCGCCAGTTGCCGCAGCACGGACTGGTCTTCGAGCGGACCGTCGGATTCGATGCGCCGGATCGCTTCGGTCACCAGTGCGTCGTCGAAGGAAAGAGATGAAGGTTGCGTGCTCAAGAGTGGGAGCGCCGGGTCAGGGGCCGGCAGCGCAGCAGAGGCGGAACATCGGCCGCATTGTCCCCGGCGGCCAGCGTCTGACGGTCGGCTGACCGCTCATTTGCCTGGGTCCCGGTCCACTGATAGCCTCCCTCGCCATGCAAATCCTGCTGGTCGAAGACGATGCCGTGCTCAGTGGCGTGATGTGCCGCAGCCTGGGCGACGCGGGCCATGCGGTGGCGCTGGCCGCCACGGTGGAAGAGGCCGACGCGCAATGGTCCGGCGGCCGCTTCGACGCCGTGCTGCTCGACCTCAACCTGCCCGAGAACACCCGCCCCGACAGCGGCCTGGGCAGTGGTCTGCTGGCCTTGCGCCGCGCCCGGGCCCGCGGGGACCGCACGCCCGTCATGGTGCTCACGGCGCGCAACCGCACCGACGAGCGCGTGATCGGCCTGGACTCCGGCGCCGACGACTACCTGGGCAAGCCCTTCGATCCGGGCGAACTCGAAGCGCGTCTGCGCGCCCTGGTGCGCCGTGCCGAAGGGGCGAAGGACGTGGTGGCCGTCGGCCGCCTGCAGCTGGACCGCCGCGCCCGGCGCTTTCGCATCGACGGCGAGCCGCTCGATCTGCCTGCGCGTGAGTTCGGCCTGCTCTGGGCCCTGATGAGCCCGCCCGGCCAAGTGCTGGCCAAGCGCGAACTGGCCCGCAAGCTCGCCGAGGAAACGGACGGCCCGCTCAGCGACAACGCGCTGGAGGCCTTCGTCTCGCGCCTTCGCAAGCGGCTGGTGGACAGCGGTGTCGGCGTGCGCACCCTGCGCGGAATCGGCTACCGGCTGGAAGCCGACGCCGCCTGAGCGGCACCGACGCCTGTGGCGCACCCATGAAAAAAAGCGGCCCCACGAGGCCGCTTTTGTCTTGCTGAGGCCCACAGAAGCCCCATCCGCCGATCAGCGCTTGCTGTCGTCCCTGATCTGCGGCAGCTCGGTGCCCTCGGGCTTGGCCAGCAGGCCGGCCTGAACGTAGGTGGCCAGCTTGGCGCGGGTGTCGACGATGTCGAGGTTGCGCATGGTCAGCTGGCCGATGCGGTCGGCGGGAGAGAAGGGCGCGTCTTCCACCTTCTCCATCGACAGGCGCTCGGGCGCGTAGGTCAGGTTGGGCGACTCGGTGTTCAGGAGCGAGTAGTCGTTGCCGCGGCGCAGTTCCAGCGTCACCTCGCCGGTGATGGCGCGGGCCACCCAGCGCTGGGCGGTCTCGCGCAGCATGATGGCCTGCGGGTCGAACCAGCGGCCCTGGTAGAGCAGGCGGCCCAGCTTGAGGCCGTTGACGCGGTACTGCTCGATGGTGTCCTCGTTGTGGATGCCCGTCACCAGCCGCTCGTAGGCGATGTGCAGCAGCGCCATGCCGGGAGCCTCGTAGATGCCGCGGCTCTTGGCTTCGATGATGCGGTTCTCGATCTGGTCGCTCATGCCCAGGCCGTGGCGGCCGCCGATGCGGTTGGCCTCTTCCATCAGGGCGACCAGGTCGTCGTAGGTCTTGCCGTTGAGGGCGACCGGGCGGCCTTCCTCGAAGCGCACGCGCACCTCTTCGGCCTTGACCTCGACCTCGGGCTTCCAGAAGGCCACGCCCATGATCGGGTTGACGATGCGGATGCCGCTGGACAGCAGCTCCAGGTCTTTGGCCTCGTGCGTGGCGCCCAGCATGTTGGAGTCGGTGCTGTAGGCCTTCTCGACCGACATCTTGTAGTCGAAGCCGTTGGCGATGAGGAACTCGCTCATTTCCTTGCGGCCGCCCAGCTCGTCGATGAAGGTCTGGTCCAGCCAGGGCTTGTAGATCTTCAGGCCCGGGTTGGTCAGCAGGCCGTAGCGGTAGAAGCGCTCGATGTCGTTGCCCTTGAAGGTCGAGCCGTCGCCCCAGATGTTGACGTCGTCTTCCTTCATGGCGGCCACCAGCATGGTGCCGGTCACGGCGCGGCCCAACGGGGTGGTGTTGAAGTAGGTGACGCCGCCGGTGGAGATGTGGAAGGCGTTGGCCTGCAGGGCGGCGATGCCCTCGGCCACCAGCTGCTGGCGGCAGTCCACCAGGCGGGCTTTCTCGGCGCCGTAGGCCAGGGCCTTGCGCGGGATCTCGTCGTAGTCGGGCTCGTCGGGCTGGCCCAGGTTGGCGGTGTACGCATAGGGCTGGGCGCCCTTCTTCTTCATCCACAGCAGGGCGGCGCTGGTGTCCAGGCCGCCGGAGAAGGCGATGCCGACCTTCTGGCCGGTGGGGAGGGATTGCAGGATGGTGCTCATGTGCGTCGGAAGGAAGCGTCGTCGTATCGGTTGCGGCGCAGGCCGCGAACCCACGATTGGACCATAGGGCGATCCCCGCGACAGCACTTCAATGGGCCGCGGCCTCGGGTTCGTCCACGTCCTCGCCCAGGAAACCGCCGCTCTGGTGCGCCCACAGTCGGGCATACAGCCCGCCGCGGGCGAGCAGCTCGCGGTGCGAGCCTTCCTCCACCACGCGGCCGGCATCGAGGACGATCAGCCGGTCCATGGCCGCGATGGTCGACAGCCGGTGGGCGATGGCGATCACCGTCTTGCCTTCCATCAGCCGGTTCAGGCTCTGCTGGATGGCGGCCTCCACCTCGGAATCGAGGGCGCTGGTGGCTTCGTCCAGCAGCAGGATCGGCGCGTTCTTGAGCATCACCCGCGCGATGGCGATGCGCTGGCGCTGGCCGCCGCTGAGCTTGACGCCGCGCTCGCCCACGTGCGCCGCCAGTCCGTGGCGGCCCTGGGGGTCGGTGAGCGTGTCGACGAAGTTGGAGGCCTCGGCCCGCTCGGCGGCGGCGCGCACCTCGGCCTCGGTCGCATCGGGCCGGCCGTAGGCGATGTTGTCGAACAGCGAGCGGTGCAACAGACTGGTGTCCTGCGTGACCATGCCGATGTGGGCGCGAAGCGAATCCTGCGTGACGTGGGCGATGTCCTGCCCGTCGATCAACACTCGGCCGCCTTCCAGGTCATGAAAGCGCAGCAGCAGGTTCACCAGCGTGGACTTGCCCGCGCCGGAGCGGCCGACCAGGCCGATCTTCTCGCCCGGCCGCACGGTGAGGTTCAGGCCGTCGATCACCGTGCGGCCCTGCACGGCGGGGGCCGTCACACCGGGCAGCAGGGGCGGGCGGTAGCTGAACTTCACGTTCTCGAAGCGCACCTCGCCGCGCTCGACCACCAGGGGCTTCGCTTCGGCCGCGTCCACCACGGTGCGTTGGCGACTCAGGGTGTTGATGCCGTCCTGCACGGTGCCGACGGCCTCGAACAGGCTGGTGGTCTCCCACATGATCCAGTGCGACATGCCCTGCAGACGCAGGGCCATGGCGGTGGCGGCGGCCACCGCACCCACGCCCACCGCGCCACGGCTCCACATCCACAGGCCCACGCCGGCCATGCCCCCGACCAGCAGCATCGACAGGGCATGGTTGACGATCTCGAAGGCGCTCACCAGCCGCATCTGCGTGTAGCCGGTCTTGACGAAGTCCTGCATGGCGGCGCGGGCGAACTGGGCCTCACGTCGGGTGTGGGAGAAGAGCTTGACGGTGGCGATGTTGGTGTAGGCGTCGGTGATGCGACCGACCATGGCCGAGCGCGCATCCGCCTGCGCCTTGCCGATGCGGCCCAACCGCGGCACGAAGTACGCCATGGCCAGCAGGTACAGCACCAGCCAGACGACGAAGGGCCAGATCAGTCCACCCGCGAACACCCCGGCCAGCACCACGATGGTGGCCACGTAGGTGGCCATGGTCACCAGCACATCGGCCATCACGAACAGCGTGTCGCGCACCGCCAGCGCGGTCTGCATCACCTTGGTGGTGATGCGGCCGGCGAACTCGTCCTGGTAGAAGGACATGCTCTGGCCCAGCATCAACCGGTGGAAGTTCCAGCGCAGCCGCATCGGCAGGTTGATGGCCAGCACCTGGTGCTTGACGATGGTCTGCAGCGCCACCACCAGCACGCTGGCCGCCAGGGCGACGGCCAGCCAGGTGAGGGCGCCGCCGCGCTCGGCCCACAGTTGCGCGGGCGAGATGCCAGACAGCCAGTCCACCAGCCGGCCGAGCATGCCGAAGAGCAGCGCCTCGAACGCCGACATGATGGCTGTGAGGAAGGCCAGCGCGGCCACCTTGCCGCGTACGCCCTCCGTGGTGAACCAGAGGAAGGCGAAGAAGCCCTTGGGCGGGGGCGAGGGCTCGTTGGCCGGATAGGGCTGAAGCAGTTTCTCGAAGAAGCGGAAGGGCAAGCGGGGTGTCTCCTGGACGAGGCCCGGCACTGTACCGGCGGTGCGGCAACGGCACGACGAGCAGGGCTTTGCGGAAGAGAGCGGCGGTGCCGATGGTGCTGATCGGCAGCGGCCAAAAAGAAGGGGCGCCCCAGCAGGGCGCCCCTCGTGTGCCGGTGATCGTCCGCGGGGAATGGCGTCAGGATCGGCAGGCCTGCTGGCTTCGCGGCGGGCATCCCCTTCGCAATGCACGGAAGACTGCGCCTGTGTCGCCGATCCCGTTTTTCCCGCGGGGTGCTCGACCTGGCACGACTGCAAGTTGCGCCTCGCGCCAGCGTGGGCCTGTAGGACGGGTGCGCTTCAGCGTCGGCGTTGCCGGCGCTCGGCGTGTCGGCCGTGGCGGCGGCGCTGAAGGCGGACCGCCCGGCACGATTCAGGCAGCCGGCCCGAGCTCGGCGGCCAGGAAGTCGATGAAGCTGCGCAGCGCCGGCGCCATGTGCTGCCGACTCGCATACACGGCGAACAGCGTCGTGGCCGGTGTGCGCCATTCGGGCAGCAGTTCCACCAGCCGCCCCTCGGCGAGGTCGTCGTCGACCAGCCACGCCGGCAGGTAGGCGATCCCCAGGCCGGCATGCACCGCATGGCGGGTGAGGTGGGTGTCGTCCGAGCGCATCACGGGCGTGAGCCGAAGCATGGCCTGACGCCCGTCGGCGGCGCGCAGAACCCGGCCCTCGAGCTGGACATAGCTCGGCACGATGGCGCCCAAGCCCGCCAGGTCCTCGGGTGTTGCAGGCGTGCCGCGGGCGGCCAGGTAGGCGGGCGCGGCCACGATGTGGAAGTCGACCTTGCACAGTGGCCGCGCGATGAGCGCGGCAGCCGGCTCCTGCGTGGCGCGCAGCGCGAGGTCGAAGCCATCCGCCACCAGGTCCACCCGCCGGTTGGCCAGGTGCAGGTCGACCAGGACCTCGGGGCACTGGGCGTGGTAGTCGGCCAGCAGCCGGGCCATGCGCGGGGTGCCGAACCACACCGGCGCGCTCACCTTCAGGCGCCCGCGCGGCGTGGCGTCGGTATCGGCCACCAGCGCGGCCTCGGCGCTGTCGAGCAGGTCGAGGGCGCGGCTGCTCTGCTCGTACCAGCTGCGGCCGGCGTCGGTCAGGCTCAGGTGCCGGCTGGAGCGGTGCAGCAGCCGCGCGCCGAGGCTGCGTTCCAGCTGGGCGATGTGCCGGCTGGCCATGGGCGCCGAGAGGCCCATGGCCTCGGCCGCGCGGGCGAAGCTGCCCGACTCGACGACCTCCCGGAAGAGCCGCAGGCTGGTGAGGCGGTCCATGTCTTGATTGCGTGGAATGAAACTGAACCTTGATTGTGCGGCCATCGATTGCGGCCGGCGAAAGGTCTAAAGTCGATCCCAACACGATTCAGGAGCCTTTCGCCATGAGCACGATCAACAGCCCACGCCTGCCTACCTACTTCATCTCCCACGGGGGCGGTCCTTGGCCCTGGATGAAAGCGGAGATGGGGGACGCCTATGCCCGCCTGGAGGCTGCGCTCGCCGACATGCCGCGGCAGATCGGCCGCAAGCCGCGCGCCATCCTGATGATCTCCGCCCACTGGGAGCGCCCGCGTTTCACGGTTCAGGCCAATCCGCATCCGTCCATGGTGTACGACTACGGCGGCTTTCCGGCCCACACCTACCAGGTGCGCTACGACGCCCCCGGCGATCCGGCGCTGGCGCAGCGCGTGCAGGCGCTTGTCGAGGCGGCCGGCCTGCCGGTGGGCATCGACGCCGAACGCGGCTACGACCACGGCATGTTCTCGCCGATGAAGGCGATCTACCCGGATGCGGACGTGCCGGTGATCCAGCTTTCGCTGCGCCAGGGCCTGGACCCGGCCGAGCACCTGGCGCTGGGCCGCGCGCTGGCGCCGCTGCGCGACGAGGACGTGGTCATTGTCGGCAGCGGGCTGAGCTACCACAACCTGCGCGCCTTCGGCCCCCAGGCGCAGGCCCCGTCGCGCGCCTTCGACGACTGGCTGGGCCAGACGCTGGCGCAGGGCGACCCGGCCGCCCGCGCCCAGGGCCTGATCGGCTGGGAATCGGCGCCCGCCGCCCGCATCGCCCATCCGCGCGAGGAACACCTGATCCCGCTGATGGTGGCCGTCGGCGCCGCCGAGCAGGAGACGGCGCACCGCGTGTACTACGAGAACGGCTTCATGGGGGGCCTGACGGTCTCCAGCTACCGCTTCGGCGACGCGCCCGGCGCGCAGTGATCAAAAGCCCCTCTCCCCCTGTGGGAGAGGGGTTGGGGAGAGGGAGCTGCCCGCAAGGAGCGCTGCGCCTGACCGCCGCCGCCCCTCTCCCCAACCCTCTCCCACGAGGGGAGAGGGAGCAAAGGCTCGGCGCGACATCGGCGCCGCCGCTATGCTCCCGCGCCGATGACCACCGACACCGACCTCCTGGCCTTTGCCGAGCGCCATCCGCGCCTCTTCGTGCTGACCGGCGCAGGCGTGAGCACCGAGTCCGGCATTCCGGATTACCGGGACGCACAAGGCAACTGGAAGCGGCCGCCGCCGGTCACCTTCCAGGCCTTCCTGGGCGAGGAGAGCACCCGCAAGCGTTACTGGGCGCGCAGCATGATCGGCTGGCGCACCATGGGGCATGCGCAACCGGGGCCGGCGCACCATGCCCTGGCCGCGCTGGAGTCGCAGGGCCGCATCGCCATGCTGCTGACCCAGAACGTCGACGGCCTGCACCAGGCGGCGGGCAGCCGCAACGTCATCGACCTGCATGGCCGCATCGACACCGTGCGCTGCATGGCCTGCGAGCATCGCCTGCCGCGCGCCGACTTCCAGGCCGAGCTGCTGCGCCTCAACCCCGACTGGGCCGCGCTGGATGCCCGGGCCGCGCCCGACGGCGATGCAGACCTGGAGCTGCGCGACTTCTCGGGCTTCAACGTCCCGAACTGTCCCGTCTGCGGTGGTCTGCTCAAGCCCGACGTGGTCTTCTTCGGCGAGAGCGTGCCTCGGCCCCGCGTGGAGGCGGCGTACACGGCGCTGGAAGCGGCGGACGGCATGCTGGTCGTTGGCTCCTCGCTGATGGTGTATTCGGGTTTCCGCTTCGTGCAGCGCGCGGCGGAGCGCCGCCTGCCGGTGGCGGCGCTCAACCTGGGCCTGACCCGGGCGGACAGCCTGCTGTCGCTCAAGGTGGAGGCGCCGATCGGGCCGACGCTGGAGCGGCTGGCCGGATTGCTGGTGCCGCCGGACGCCCGGGTGGCCTGAGGGCGGCAGATCGAGCGGCGCACGCCGTCGGCCAGGGTGGCGCGTCATCCGCGCTCACGGGTGGCGCTGCGCGGTGGGCACCGGTAATACGCCGCCCTGCGCTCGCGCAAGGTTCGCAACAGCCAACGGTGCTAAAAGGCGCTCGAGCCGTGCGGCCACGCAGCCGCGCTGGCAGGAGACAACACGCCATGCACAACGCCCTGTATCGCCCCACGCCCGCGGCCGGCGCTGGACTGCCCCTGGCGGCGCCCGACGCCATCCTGGCGTCGCACGCCCGCAGCGCCGACTTCGGCCTGCGCAGCCACGAGCGTGCAGACCTGGCGCCGCTGGCCGCCACCGACCTGGCCGAGGCCATGGGCCGCAACGCGCTGCTGTTCGACCATGCCCGACCGGTGATGGAGACGCTCTACGCCCAGATCGCCGGCACCCAGAGCCTGATGCTGCTCACCGATGCGGACGGCGTGATCCTGCATGCGTTGGGCGATGACGATTTCCTGGGTCGGGCCGACCGCGTGGCGCTCAAGCCGGGCGCGGCCTGGTCCGAACGCTGTCGTGGCACCAATGCCATCGGCACGGCGCTGGCCCTGCAGCAGGCGGTGCAGGTCAACGGCAGCCAACATTACCTGCAGGCGAATCACTTCCTCACCTGCTCGTGCGCCCCCATCCTCGATCCGCGCGGCAATGTGCTGGGTGCGCTGGACGTCAGCGGCGACGAGCGCACCCGCAGCGCCCACACCCTGGCGCTGGTGCGCATGTCCTCGCAGATGGTCGAGAACCACCTGTTCGACCAGGTCTACGAAGACGCGCTGCGCCTGCGCTTCCATGCCCGGCCGGAATTCCTCGGCACGCTCATGGAGGGCCTGGCCGCCTTCACGCCCGACGGCCGCTTCCTGGCCGCCAACCGCAGCGCACAGTTCCAGCTGGGTCTGTCGACGGCGGCGCTGGAGGCCCACACCTTCGGCTCGCTCTTCGGCCTGCCCGTGTCCCAGGCCCTGGCGCAGGCCCGCCAGGGCCCGGCTGCGCTGATGCGCCTGCACCTGCCCGGCGGCGTGGCGGTGTCGGCGCGGGTGGAGTGGCAGCCCCGGACCGCCAGCCTGGCCATGCCGCCCGAAACGGCCCCGGCCACGCCGGTGGCCGAGCGGGCCCGCCATTCCGGCGGCCCGCGCTTCTCGGGCCTGCGCTACCTGGACACGGGCGACGCCCAGCTGGCGCAGGTGCTGGCCCGCGTGGGCAAGGTGCTGGGGCAGGACGTGCCGGTGCTCATCCTGGGCGAGACCGGCACCGGCAAGGAATGGCTGGCCCGCGCCATCCACCACGATTCACCGCGGCGCAACGGGCCCTTCGTCGCCGTCAACTGCGCCGCCATCCCCGAGACGCTGATCGAGTCCGAGCTCTTTGGCTACGAGGAAGGCGCCTTCACCGGCGCGCGGCGCAAGGGCAACCCGGGCCGGATCCTCCAGGCGAACGGCGGGACGCTCTTCCTCGATGAGATCGGCGACATGCCGCTGGCGATGCAGGCCCGGCTGCTGCGCGTGCTCCAGGAGCGCAGTGTGGCGCCGCTGGGCAGCGGCCGGCAGGTGCCGGTGGACGTGGCCGTGGTCTGCGCCACGCATCGCAACCTGCGCACCATGATGGCCGAGGGGCGCTTTCGCGACGACCTGTACTGGCGGCTCAATGGCCTGGTCGCCCGCCTGCCGCCGCTGCGCGAGCGCAGCGATATGGCCGTGGTGGTGCAGCGGCTTCTGCAGACCCAGCAGTCCGAGGCCGGCCTGGCCGACGCACCGCCGCTGGCGCCGCAGACCCTGGCGCTGCTGCGCCGCCATGCCTGGCCGGGCAACCTGCGCCAGCTGGCCAGCGTGCTGCGCACCGCGGCGCTGATGGCACGCGGCGAGGCGCAGATCCTGCCGGAGCATCTTCCGGAGGATTTCATGGACGACCTGCAGGCCGAAAGCGGCGACCACGTCCACATTGCCCCGGCAAGCCACACGGCCGGCGGCTCCTTCGCGGAGTGCACGTCGGCCCCCGCCGTTGCAGCCGCTGACACCCTCGATGCGCTCGAGCAGGCCGCACTGGCGAAGGCCATGGCCACGCACGGCGGCAACGTCTCCGCGGTGGCCCGGGCCCTCGGTCTGTCGCGCAACGCCGTCTACCGGCGCCTGCGGCGGCAGGGCTGAGCGACTGCCGGCCGGGCGGCAAACGGCTTCCTCAAGGACGCTCTTCACGACTCGCGCGCAGTCGTGAAGGGCATCCTTAGGCCGGACTTAAAGCCCATGGTCGGCCGGGAACGCCCCTTGGCGCGTTGGAGTCCCATCCACGCAAGGCCCATGCTGGGCCGAGGAAGGACGACCGAACCATGACACCCCAAGAACTGTCCATGCTCGAAGACCTGCTGCAGCGACTGGCCGCGGTGCACGGCGTGCAGAAGGACCCCCAGGCCGACGCGCTGATCCGCGAACGCCTGGCTGGCCAGCCCGATGCGCTGTACCTGCTGACCCAGCGCACGCTGCTGCTGGAACACGCGCTGCAGGACGCCCAGCGCCAGTTGGCGCAACGCGCCGCCGCGCCGGCCGACCCGGGCGGCGCCGCCTTCCTGCAGCGCGGTCTGGAGCCCGGCTTCGGGCGCGACACGGCCGATCCGGATGCCTACAACCCGGGCCGGTCTGCCTACCGCGGCGCGCCCTCGGGCTATGCCCCCGGTGCGCCGGCCGCCGCACCCGCTGCGGCACCCGGATGGCGCGAACGCCTCTTCGGCGCCGCGCCCGCGGCAGCGCCGGCCCCGAGCAGCGGCCCGAGCTTCCTGGGCCAGGCCGCCAGTGCCGCGGCCGGGGTGGCCGGCGGGATGTTCCTGTTCAATGGCATCGAGCACCTGATGGGCAACCGCGGCGGCGGGGGTGGGGGCGGCTTCCTGGGCCTGGGCGGCGGCGTCGGCACGCCCGAGGTGATCGAGAACGTCACCCAGAATTTCTACGAGGACCGCGGCAGCAGCGGCGGTGGCGACACGCGCCAGTTGGCCGACGACGCCGGCGGCGATTGGTCGGGCTTCGACGGGGGTTCCTTCGACGACGACCCGATCGTCTGAGGCCGGCACCACGCGGTGGCGGCAGCGCTTGCCGCCGTGCAGCAATGTCCAGGGCCGCAGCAGGGCGGCCGACAGGAGCGCTCCAGGCTCAGGCCTGGGGCGCTTCGTGCATCTTGGCCATCAGCATGCGGGCCGTGGCCTCGGGATCGTCGGCCCCGACGAAGGCCCGCACCACGGCGATGCTCCCCACGCCACTGGCCAGCGCCTGGGGCAGCCGTGCGGCGTCGATGCCGCCGATGGCGACCAGCGGATAGCCACGCATCAGACGCGCGTAGTCATGCAGGCGCGCCAGGCCCTGCGGCGCCGTCGCCATCTTCTTGAGCGTGGTCGGGAACACGGCGCCCAGCGCGAGGTAGCTGGGACTCACGGCATCGGCCCGCACCATCTCGGCATAGCCGTGGGTACTGACGCCCAGCCGCAGCCCTGAGGTGCGCAGTTCCTGGACCTCGTCCGCCGTCAGCGCGTCCAAGTCTTCCTGGCCCAGGTGCACGCCATAGGCGCCGGCCGCGATGGCCTGCCGCCAGTGGTCGTTGATGAAGAGCAGGGCGTCGGTGCCCTGCACGGCGGCGATGGCGGCGTCGATCTCGCGGGCGACGGCGGCGTCGTCGTCGGACTTGAAGCGCAGCTGCACCGTCGGGATGCCGGCCCGCGCCGCACGGCCGACCCATTCGGCGTCGGGCAGTACGGCATAAAGGCCGAGCGCCACAGGGCAGGGCGCGAAGGCATCGGCGCGCGCCTGCGGCGGAAATTCGCGCAGCCCGAAGTCGGCCGGCGCATCGGGCCAGGCGCTGGCGTCGAAGCGGCCCAGGCGCCGGGTCATCGCCTGCCAGGCACGGCCCAGGCATTCGGCATCCACCTCGATGAAGCCCAGCGCGGCGCAGGCGGCCTTGGCGCCCCGGTAGGCCGGGTCTTCGTCGTGGAAAGGGCCGACCGCTACCGGTGGGTGTCTGTCGAAGCGGTCACGGTGGGCGGCGAGGATGGCGGTCTGGATCTCTTGGGCGTTCATGGATGGCTCCGTGTTCTTATGGGCGGCGGCGCACGGCGGCAGGCACGGCCGCTGCAGGCTCAGCCACCGTTCTGGGCGTGGTGCCAGAAGGGCGTGCCCAGCACTGGCGTACTCGGTTGCGCCGCATCCTGCGCTCCCATTGCACCTGCCCGGAACGCAGCGCGCCCCGCGGCCACCGCGTCGGCGAAGGCGCCGGCCATGGCCACCGGTTCCTGCGCCAGGGCGACGGCGGTATTCAGCAGCACGCCGTCGTAGCCCCACTCCAGCACTTGGCAGGCATGCGAGGGCAGGCCCAGGCCGGCATCGACCAGCATGGGCACCGTCAGCCGCTCGCGCAGCACCTGCATGGCATAGGGGTTGACCGGCCCGCGGCCTGTGCCGATGGGCGCGGCCCAGGGCATCACGGCCTGGCAGCCGACATCGACCAGGCGCTGGCACAGCACCAGGTCCTCGGTGCAGTAAGGCAGCACCTGGAAGCCGTCCTTGATCAGCCGCTCGGCCGCGCCCACCAGTTGCAGCGTGTCGGGCTGCAGGGTGTAGTCGTCGCCGATCAGCTCCAGCTTGATCCAGGGCGTCTCGAACAGCTCGCGCGCCATGTGGGCGGTGGCGATGGCCTCCTGCACGCTGTGGCAGCCGGCGGTGTTGGGCAGCACCGGTACGTCGAGCCGGCGCAGCAGTTCCCAGAAGCCGTTGTCGGCCTTGGCGCCGCCGGGCGCCGCGCTCTGGCGGCGCAGCGAGGCGGTGAGCATGGCGGGCCGGGCGCGCTGCACGGCGGCCTCGAGCACGTCGGGCGAGGGATAGCGGGCGGTGCCCAGCAGCAGCCGGCTCTGGAAGCGCTGGCCGTAGAGCACCAGCGCGTCGGCGGATTCGGGGGTGGTCATGGCAGGGTCTCCTTGCGTGGGGTTCAGCCGCCGGTGACGGGGCGGATCACCTCGACCTCGTCGCCGGTCTGCAGGGCGCGCCCGGCATAGGCCGAGCGGGGCACGAAGTCGCGGTTGACGGCGGCCGCGAAGGGCGGGGCGGGGTCGAGCAGGGCGATGGCGTCGGCCAGCGTGGCGCCGGAAGGCAGCTCGCGCGGCTCGCCGTTGAGCAGGATGTTCATCATCGGGCGGGGAGGTGTTCGATGCCGATCTGCAATTGGTCGGCCAGCGGCGATTCGCGGTGCTGCAGGCTCTGCATGGCGGCGTCGAGCATGGCCGGCGCGATCATGAAGCCGTGGCGGTAGAGGCCGTTGATCTGCAGCACCCGTTCGCCCAGCCAGCGCAGCGCGGGCAGGTTGTCGGGCAGGGTAGGGCGGCACTGGGCGGCGATCTCGACGATGCGCGCCTCGGCAAAGCCGCTGTGCACGGTGTAGGCGGCCGACAGCAGCTCCAGCACCGAGCGCACGCTGGGCGGCGACATGTCGTCCGATTCGATCTCGGTCGCGCCGATGACGAACAGGTGGTCCTGCTTGGGCGCGATGTAGATGGGGTAGCGCGGATGCACCAGGCGTGTGGGCCGCTGCAGCGTGACCTCGGGCGCATGGATGCGGGCGACTTCGCCGCGCACGCCGCGCACGGCCGGCCACTGGGCATGCGCGCCCAGGCCGCGGCAGTCGATGACGCGCTCGCGCGGGCCGGGAGACAGGTCCTGCGGGCTGCGGGCGCTGTGCCAGTGCAGGCGCACCTGCGGGTGCGCCTCCAGCGCCTGCTGCAGCGCGGCCAGCAGCTGGCGGTTGTCGAGCTGGCCCTCGCCCGGCAGCAGCAGGCCCTGCATGAAGCGGCCGGCCAGGGCGGGTTCGGCATCGGCCAGGGCCGTTGCGTCCAGCGACTGCGGCGCCGCCAGCGAGGGCTGCTGCGCCTGGTTGTGGACCAGGGTGCGGCCCAGGCGGCCCGCGTCTGCGGCGTCCTGCCGGTGCCAGACGACCAGCGTGCCGGCCTGCTGGAAGAACACCGGTGCCGGCAGTCCGGCCAGCAACTGCGGCCAGCGGCCGAGGGCGTACTCGCCCATGCGCACCACCGACAGCGGCGCGACGGCCGACTCGGCCAGCGGCGCCAGCATGGCCGCCGCCACGCGTGCGGCGGCGCCCTGGGCGTCGGGGCCCTGCGCCTCGTGCAGTTCCACCGCGCAACCGGCGCGGGCGAGGCTGAGTGCCATCAGCCGGCCCATCAGGCCGCCGCCCAACACCCAGGCCTTGTCGAAGTCCATCGTGGTGTCCGTCATCGAACCGCCTCGTTCACTGCTGCACGCATAATTTCCGCCCCATGACCCTTCCCACCCAGCGCTACGCGCGCGTGCTCACCATCGCCGGCTCCGACAGCGGTGGCGGCGCCGGCATCCAGGCCGACCTCAAGACCTTCGCCGCGCTGGGCTGCTACGGCATGAGCGCCATCACGGCCCTCACCGCGCAGAACACCCGCGGCGTGAGCGGCATCCATGCCGTGCCGCCCGCCTTCCTCAAGGCCCAGCTGCAGGCCGTGATCGAGGACATCGGCGTCGATGCCGTCAAGCTGGGCATGCTGCACGCGCCCGAGGTGGTGGAGGTGGTGGCCTGGGCCATCGACCATTACCGTCTGCCCAACGTGGTGCTCGACCCGGTCATGGTCGCTACCAGCGGCGACCGGCTGATCGCCGCCGAGACGGTGGCGCGGCTGGTGGCCGAACTCTTCCCGCGTGCGGTGCTGATCACGCCCAACCTGGACGAGGCGGCGCTGCTGGTGGGCCATGCCATCGCCGATGCCGATGCGCTGGAAGGCGCCGCGGCGGAGCTGTTGGCGCAGGGGGCACGAGGCGTTCTGCTCAAGGGTGGCCACCTGCCGGGCGATGAGGTCGTGGACCTGCTGGCCCTGGCCGATGGCGAGCGCCACCGCTTTGCCGCGCCCCGCATTCAGAGCCGCAACCTGCACGGCACGGGCTGCACGCTGTCCTCGGCCATCGCCTGCGGGCTGGCGCTGGGCAAGCCGCTGCCCGAGGCGGTGGCCCATGCCCGTGACTACGTGCGCGGCGCCATGGAGGCAGCCGTGACCGTGAAGGTGGGCGAAGGCCACGGCCCGCTCAACCATGGCTTCGCACCGCAGGCGACGGTGCGCCTGCCGCTGTAGGCCGCGTCAGCCGGGCCAGCACGAAGGTCAGCAACAGCGCTGGCAGGGCCGAGCCCCACTGCGGCGCCCACGCCGCACAGCCGTGATAGACGGCAATGCCGCCGATCCAGAGCAGGGCGGCGCTCAGGTCCACCTTCCGACCAGCCGGCAGCGGCACACCCCCACCACCCAGCCGGCCCAGGATCACGCCATAGAGCGGCACGAACACCGAACTCAGCATCAGCAGGAAGGGCTCAAGCGCGTGCATGGGCAGCACCAGCGCCAGGGCCACGCAGACCAGCGCGATCAGCAGCCCCCAGCGGCGCACGCTCCAGCGCGGACGCAGGCTGTGCATGGAGACGGAACCCGAATAGACGTCACCGTAGGCGTTGTCCAGTTCGTCGATGAGGATCAGGCCCAACGCCACCAGGCCGCCTTGCGCGAGCAACAGCGCCATCACGAGCGTGGTGTCCGGCGCGGCCGTGCTGGCCACCATCACGCCCAGGGCATAGCACCAGAGGTTGGCCACGGCATAGCCGATCCAGGTGCCGGTGAAGGCGCTGCCTGGCTTGCCCGGCTTGGCGCGCAGGCCGTGGCGCGCATAGTCGGCCACCAGCGGCAGCCAGGAGACGGGCATGGCGATTACCAGGTCCATGGCGCTGAACAGGCCCATGCTGCCGTCGCCCTGGCGCTGCCAGAAGGCCTCGAAGCCCTGCGCCTGCAGCTTGCCGGCGAACTGCCAGGTCAGCCAGATCAGCGACAGCACCACCAGCGGCAGACCGAAGCGGCTGACGAAGCGGCGCACCAGCGACACCATCGAACCCGACAGCAGCGCCAGCAGCACGGCGCCCCACAGCAGCGTGGCGGCCAGCGCGCCACCCACGGAATCCAGCGACAGGCCGAAGGCCTGTTTGGCGATGGCCTGGGTGCCCTCGCGCATGATGACCAGCTCGAAGGTGGTCCAGCCGACCAGCTGCACGATGTTGAGCACCACCGGCAGTCGCGCGAACACGCTGCCGTAGGCCGAATGCATCAGGCCAGCGCTTGCTAGCCCTGTCTGGCAACCCAACCTCGCCGTCCAGGCCAGCAGGCCGGCGCCGATCAGCGAGCCGACAACGATGGCCACCACGGCATCGCGCGTGCCAACCGCCGGCACCAGGAAGGCGCCCACCTGCATCACCAGGAGGCCCACGCCCAGGCTGAACCACAGCGACAGGTGGTCGTGCCAGCCGAAGGCGCGGCGATCGTCGGGCAGCGGGGTCAGCGCCTCGTTGGCGGGTAGGGTGGATGCGTCGTTCAAGGCCATGCGTCGTTGCTCCAGAGCGGTCGGGCAAGAGAAGCACCGCCGACGGCACCGGCCCCTTCTGGCCCGGTGCGGGCCCGTGCGGGCCACCGGAGCTGCTTCCCTGCGCGAGGATTACCTCAGGCCTGAAGCGCCTGGGACGCTTCGCGGCTCCGGCGGGCCGTTGCACCGTGGACGATGCGTCGGGCCAGCCGAACAGGTTCAAAGGGTGTTTTCTCAGCCCGGCTTCCAGCGAAGCCCGGCACCCCTAGCGAGTCGCGGATTGTAAGAGTGGGAGGGCGGCGCGGCTTGCCGCCCGTCAAGGCTGCGGCGGCGCGCCCAGCAGTTCGCGAAGGCGGGTGCTGGTGGTGGTGTACTGCAGCGGCGGTACCTTGCCGTCGAACACCCGCTCGGCCACCGCCCAGGCGGCGAGCGTGGCCTCGTGGAAGGCACTCACGATCAGCTTGCGCTTGCCCGGGTAGGTGTTGATGTCGCCGACGGCATAGAGGCCGGCTTCGCGCGTCTGGAAGCGCTGCGTGTCGACGGGGATCTGCTTGCGCTCCAGTTCCAGCCCCCAGTCGGCGATGGGGCCGAGTCGGGGCGAGATGCCCTGGCAGACGATCAGCGCATCGAGCGGCAATGCGCGCGTTTCGCCATCGGGCGTGTCGATGGTGAGGGAGCGGCCATCGAAGGCGCTGGGCTGCCCAACCGCGATTTGGATGTCGCCCGTGTCGAGTCGCTGGCGCAGGGCGGCGAGCAGCGCGTCGTCGGCGCGGAAGACGTCGCGGCGGTGCAGCAGCGTCACGTCGCGCGCCACGCCGACCAGGCCCAGCGCGGCTTCCACCGCCGCTTCCTCGCCTCCATGGACCACGACCGATTGGCCGGCGAAGCGTGACAGGTCCGACGGGTGATAGAAAAGGCTGCGGCCCTCGTGGGCCTCGGCGCCCTCGACGCTCAGCCGCTTGGGCACGAAGGCCCCCACGCCCGCGGCGATGACGACCGCCTTCGCACGGAAGCGAGTGCCGGCCGAGGTCGTTGCCAGCCAAAGGGCTTCGGCGTCGCCCGGCTGCTCACGCTCCAGCGTCGCAACCTGTTCACCCAGGTGCATCGGCACCTGGAACGGCGCGATCTGCGCGAGTAAGGACTCGGCAAGCCCGGCCCCCGTGGTGACGGGGGTGCCGGGAATGTCGTAGATGGGTTTGTGGCCGTAGAGCTCGACGCACTGGCCGCCCGCATGGGGCAGGGCGTCGACGATGCGGCAGGGGATTTCGAGCAGGCCCAGCTGGAAGGCCTGGAACAGGCCGGCCGGGCCGGCGCCGATGATGAGGGCGCCGGTGTCCAGGTGCGGGGGCGGGGCCTGTCCGGTCACGCGCTCAGCGGCCGGTCTTACTTGACCAGTTCGGCCAGCTTGTTGGGCTTGTCTTTCCACTCGTCGGCATCTGGCAGCGCAGCCTTGCGCTTGGTGATGCTCTTCCAGCCGTCGGCGCGGGCCAGCTCGGCGTTCAGCTTGATGAAGGCGAGTTGCTCTGCAGGCAGGTCTTCCTCGGCATAGATCGCGTTGGCCGGGCATTCGGGAATGCACACGGCGCAGTCGATGCACTCGTCGGGGTCGATCACCAGCATGTTCGGCCCTTCGCGGAAGCAGTCCACGGGACACACGTCGACGCAATCGGTGTACTTACAGCGGATGCAGTTCTCGGAAACGACGTGGGTCATGGCTGGATGGCTGGTGAAGGAGTCGGGAAAAACCCGAGATTGTAAAGGGCGGCCCATGCCTCGGCGGGCATGGGCAACACTGGCAACGGCGCCAGAAAGGATTTGAAGGTGCTCGGCGTGCCCGGCGCAACGGCCGGGCGTGGCCGTTCACACCTTCTCAGCGCACCAGGACGGCGGCGCAGGTGCGGTGCGAGGCCGTGTCGACCAGCACCAGCGAGCCCAGCGCGCGCGAGGCGGTGAAGGGCTGCACGGCCAGCGGCTGCTGCAGGGCCAGCACGACCTGGCCGATGGCGTTGGCGTCCAGCTGCGTGGCGGCCTCGGCGTCGAGCGTGCCGATGTTGAGCCGGTCCACGATACGCTGCACCTTGGCCTTGACCCAGCGGTGGCCTTGCAGCGCCCAGTAGACGCGGCCGGGCACCAGCGGTTCGTCGTCCAGCCAGGCGACGGTGGCGGTGATCTCGCGGGTCGGCTCGAAGGCGCCGGGTTCCAGCAGCCAGTCGCCGCGCGAGACATCGACCTCGCGGTCCAGCACGATGCCGGCGCTGTGGCCAGCAGCAACGACATGTTCCCGCCGCACATGGTCGAGCACGCGGGCCACGGTGGCGGTCTGGCCGCTGGGCAGCACCGTCACGCGCTGGCCGGGGGCCACCTGTCCGCCGCCGACGCGGCCCCAGAAGATGCGGCGGCCCTGGCTGGTGTCGGCCGAAGACGAGAACTTCTCGACCCACTGCACCGGGAAGGTGAAGGGCTGCTGCGTCTCGGCGGCCGTCACGGGCAGCGCCTCCAGCAGTTCGAGCAGGCTCGGGCCTTCGTAGCCGGCCCAGCCGGCGGCGCCTTCGCGGTGCGGCTCGGTCACGTTCCAGCCCTTGAGGGCGGAGATCGGCACGATGGCTTCCACGCGCACGCCGGCGGCGGCCGCAAAGTCGTTCAGCGCGCCGGCGATGCGCTCGAAGGCCAGCGCGGCGTCGTCGATGGCGTCCAGCTTGTTGACGGCCACCACGATGGACTGCACGCGCAGCAGATGGGCCAGGAGCATGTGGCGGCGGGTCTGCGGCAGCAGCTCGCGCACCACCACCTCGCCATCGCCCACCTCGGCCGCCCAGGGCAGCTTGGTGGCATCGACCAGCACCACGGCGGCATCCGCGCTGGAGGCGGCCGTCACCATGTTGCGGGTGTACTGCTCATGCCCCGGCGCGTCGCCGATGATGAACTTGCGCCTGGCGGTGGAGAAATAGCGATACGCGACGTCGATGGTGATGCCCTGCTCGCGCTCGGCCGAGAGGCCGTCGGTCAGCAGCGCCAGGTCGGTCTCGCCGCCGCGCTGCACGCCGGCCAGCTGGTCGGCCAGCACGGCCCGGCTGTCCACTAGCAGGCGGCCGATGAGGGTGCTCTTCCCGTCGTCCACCGAGCCGCAGGTGATGAAGCGCAGGGCGGTGCCGGTGTCGGCGGAAGCGGAGATGTCGGTCGTGGTCGTCATGGCTGTCGAATCCTTGGTCGTTCCGGTGGGCGCGGCTCAGAAATACCCGTCTTTTTTCCGCTTCTCCATGGAAGCGTCGGAGGTCTTGTCGTCCATGCGCGTCGCGCCGCGCTCGCTGACCTCGGCCGACAGCGTCTCGATCACCACGTCGGCCGGGCCGGCGGCCAGGCTGGCCACCGGGCAGGTGCAGGTGATGTCGCCCACGGTGCGGAAGCGCACGTCGCGCAGTTCGACCGTCTCGCCGTCGCGGGCCGGCGTCAGCTCGGTGACGGGCACCAGCAGGCCGCGGCGCTCGACGATCTCGCGCTTGTGGGTGTAGTAGAGCGAGGGCAGTTCGATCTGCTCGCGCTCGATGTACTGCCAGACGTCCAGCTCGGTCCAGTTGCTGATCGGGAAGACACGGAAGTGTTCCCCGGGGGCGATGCGGGTGTTGAACAGCGTCCACAGCTCGGGGCGCTGGTCCTTGGGCTGCCACTGGCCGAAGGCGTCGCGGTGAGAAAAGATGCGCTCCTTGGCGCGGGCCTTCTCTTCGTCGCGGCGGGCGCCGCCGATGAGCGCGTCGAAACGGAATTCCTCGATCGCCTCCAGCAGCGTGACCGACTGGTGGACGTTGCGCGACTCGCCCGGATGGGCCAGACGCACAGTGCCGCGGGCCATCGAGTCCTCGACGCTGCGCACGATCAGCTCGGCGCCCAGTTCCTTCGCACGCTGGTCGCGGAAGTCGGTCACCTCGGGAAAGTTGTGGCCCGTGTCGATCATCAGCAGCGGATAGGGCAGGTGGCCGGCACCGAAGGCCTTCTCGGCGCACTTGAGCAGCACCAGCGAATCCTTGCCGCCGGAGAACAGCAGCGCCGGCCGCTCGAAGGCCGCGGCCACTTCCCGCAGGATGAAGATGGCCTCTTCCTCCAGGGCGTCGAGGTGGGCGTTGGACAGGCGCGCGGTGGCGGAGGCAGCCAGGGCGTCGGGCAGCAGCAGGTCGGCGTCGGTTCGGGCGTTCATGGTTCTGTGGGGCAAGATGGATTCGGGAAGTGGACAGGAAGGATCAGTGCGTGATGTGCAGGCCGCACTCGCGGTTGTCCTCGCCCTTGGTCGGGTCCACGTAATCGAAGTTGTTGGGCAGGCCGTGCTGCACGCAGTAGTCGTGCAGGTCCTTGGACGACCAGTGCAGCAGCGGCGCCACCTTGATCAGCCCGTCGGGATTCACGCTGACGGGCTCCATCTGGGCGCGCACGGCGGTATCGGTTGCGCGCAGCGCGGTGAACCAGACCTGGGGCGCCGTCTCGCGCAGGGCGCGGGTGAAGGGCTCCAGCTTGACCTCTTCGGTGAAGGCCGCGTGGCGCGGGTCGTCCAGCGCGGGCGTGGGGCCTTCGACGGCCTCGCGATGCGCTCGCGAGCGCAGCGGCAGGTAGATCTTCAGGTTCAGCTTGAGCTGGCGGGTCACCTCGTCGGCGAAGCGGTAGGTGGCCTCGGTGTTGTAGCCGTTGTCCATCCACACGACCGGCACGTCGGGCTGGGTGCGCGTCACCATGTGCAGGATCACGGCCTCGAAGGGACGGAAGTTGGTGGTGACGATGGCCGGGCGGTGCAGACCGATGGCCCAGTCCACGAGGCCCTGTGCATTGCGGCCCAGGCGGGCATTGACCTCGGCCAGGTCGAAGGCGGTGGAGTTCTGGACTTGGGAAGGAATGGCGTTCATGGCTCGGCTCTTTCGAATGGCATGGCGACGACAACGACAGCAATGCCCTGGGGTCGAACTTTAGGGAGAGCCCTTATGAAACCAAACGATCTTTTTGTTCGCGCCTTATGCGGATAAGCATATTCACCGCTGCTGATGCGGGTTCTCGCGCGATGAGCGGCGAGGCTCGGATAAGGCATCGCCGGCCCGCTGGGCGCCTGCATCGGCCGACGCAGCCAAGAAAAAGCCGACCAGCACCCGCAAGCGGTGGTCGGCTGTTGGGCGCTTCGCCGCTCGGAGGATCAGGCCTCGGCGCGCACGAAATGCGGCGCCGGCTGCACCGCATCGCCCTGGTAGAAGTCGGCAAAGCGCTCGAACTGGCGCTGCGCCTCGGCCACATCCTTGCCTTCCTTGAGCACGGCGCTGGTGAAGCCCATGCGCTGCATCTGCACCAGCTGGTCGATCAGCACGTCACCGGTGGCGCGGATGTCGCCGCTGAAGCCCAGGCGGCGGCGCAGCAGGAAGGCCTGGCTGTAGGCCCGGCCGTCGGTGAACTTGGGAAAGTGCAGCTCGATGCGCGTCACGCCGGCCAGGTCGGCTTCGGCGGGGTCGGCATCGTTGGGCAACTTCAGCACGCGGTCGGCTGCCGCGGCGGCTTCGGCTTCGTGCTGGCCGGCGGAGAGGATGTTCAGGGTTTTGTTCATGCGTCTCTTCTCCCCGTGACTCAGGCGACTTCCTCGACCTTGAAGCGGGCGCCGTTGGCGGCCGCCTTGAAGGGCTCGTGGCCGACGCGGCGCAGCGTGTCGATGAAGGTTTCGCCGGCATTGCGGGTGTCGCGGTAGGTGCCGAGCACGGCCTCGATCACGCCCGGCACTTCGGCCGCCGAGAAGGAGGGACCGACCACCTTGCCGGCCTGGGCCGGGCCGCTCAGGTCGGAGCCGTCCGAGCCGGCCAGCGTCACCTGGTACCACTCCTTGCCGTCCTTGTCGACTCCGAGGATGCCGATGTGGCCGCTGTGGTGGTGGCCGCAGCTGTTGATGCAGCCGCTGATGTGCAGGTCGATCTCGCCCAGGTCGTCCAGCTCGTCCAGGTCCTGGTAGCGCTCTGTGATGGCCTCGGCGATGGGGATGGAGCGCGCATTGGCCAGGGCGCAGAAGTCGCCGCCGGGGCAGGCGATCATGTCGGTCAGCAGGTGCACGTTGGCGCTGGCAAAGCCGGCGGCGCGGGCGGCCTGCCAGAGTTCGAACAGGTCTTCGGCATGCACCCAGGGCAGCAGCACGTTCTGGTCGTGCGTCACGCGCAGTTCGCCGGCCGAGAAGCGGTCGGCCAGCTCGGCCACGGTGTCCAGCTGGTCGGCCGAGGCATCGCCCGGCGCCTGGCCCCGGCGCTTGAAGGAGAGCGTGACGGCGCGCAGTTGCGGGTTCTGGTGCGCGGCCACGTTGCGCTGCAGCCAGCGGGCGAACATCGGCTCGCGGTCGGCAGCCTGGCGCAGGACGGCGTCCGCCTGCTCGGCCGGCACACCGGCGCGGGCGGCCAGTGCCGGCGGCACGAAGGAGGCGGCCACCCGGTCGAACTCGGCCTGGCTGATGGTATGCGGGGCGCCATCGCGCTCGATCACGTCGCGGTATTCGGCCTCGACGTCGTCGATGTAGGCCTGACCCTCGGACTTGACCAGGATCTTGATCCGGGCCTTGTACAGGTTGTCGCGGCGACCGTAGCGGTTGTAGACCCGGATCACCGCTTCGAGGTAATTCATGATCTGGTTCCAGGGCAGGAACTCGCGCAGCACCGTGCCCACGATGGGCGTGCGGCCCATGCCGCCGCCCACACGCACCTGGAAGCCGGTCTCGCCGGCCTCGTTCTTCACCAGCTTCAGGCCCACGTCGTGCCAGCCGGTGGCGGCACGGTCCTCGGTGGCGCCGGTGATGGCGATCTTGAACTTGCGCGGCAGGAAGGCGAACTCGGGGTGCAGGGTGCTCCACTGCCGCATGATCTCGGCGTAGGGGCGGGGGTCGGCGACCTCGTCCACGGCCACGCCCGCGCGCTCGTCGGTGGTGATGTTGCGGATGCAGTTGCCGCTGGTCTGGATGCCGTGCATGTCCACGGTGGCCAGCAGTTCCATCACCTCGGCGCTCTTGCCAAGGGGGATCCAGTTGTACTGGACGTTCTGGCGCGTGGTGAAGTGGGCGTAGTGGGTGGGCAGCGACGTGGTGCCCAGGGCGCCCTGCGTTTCCAGGGCTTGTCGGTAGACCTCGGCCTCGGGCTCGTCGTATTCGCGGGCGATACGGGCCAGCACGCGCACCTGCCGGCTGGAGAGCTCGCCGTAGGGCACGGCCACGCGCAGCATCGGCGCATAACGCTGCACGTACCAGCCGTTCTGCAGGCGCAGCGGGCGGAACTCCTCCTCGCTGAGGCTGCCCGCCTGCCAGCGCTCAAGCTGGTCGCGGTACTGTGCGGCGCGCTGGCGCACGAACTGGCGGTCGAAGTCTGTGTATTGGTACATCGTGTGTGGGAGGCAGTCGGCCACGCGGCGCGGACACCGCGCGCGAAGGCGGCACTTTAGGCGCCACCCTTATGAAGGCAAACGATTTTTTGGTTCGCGCCTTATGCGCATAAGCTTATGCAGCTGATCTGATGCGGCCTGCGGCAGGGAAAAATGCCGGGGTCGGATAAGGCGGCGGTAAGCGGAACAGACGGTGATTTTAGGAGGCCAGGGCAGCCATGCAGGTCCCGGGGCTGCGTCCCTCGGTCATGGCTTAGGCCATCCTGCATATGGTCCACACACGAAGCGCCCGGCATCATCCCGCCCTTCATGGGGCCGCGCCGAACGTCGATCACCGTCACGAAGCTGATCCGCACGCTCGCCGCGGCTGTTCTTCTTCTGGTTCTTTTCGCCACCCCAGCGCTGGCTGCGGGACCGGTGGTCATCGCGACGCTGGTCGAGGGCGAGGCCCATCTGCTGAGGGAGGGTGGCCGTTTCGCGCTGGCACCGGGCGTCGTGCTTCAGGCCGGTGACCTCGTCCAGACCGCCGCCGATGCCCGCCTGCTCCGGCTCGAGTACGCAGACGGTCCCGTCGTCGACCTCGGGCCCGCCAGCCGGGCGATGGTCGAAGCGCGGCTGGGCACCGGCGGCCGGGCCCCGGCCGGCCGGCTCTACCTGCTGCAAGGTTGGGTCAAGCTGGGTGCGGCGCCTTCGTCCCGTGCCGTGACCAGCCTGCTGACGCCCGACCTCGCGCTGACGGGGGAGGGCGGCAGCGTGGTGGTACAGGTCGCGCCGTCCAGGACCCAGGTCTTTGCCGAATCTGGCAAGGCGCGGGTGCAGGCGCGGACCGTGCGCGGCCAGGAGCCCGTCGAACTGGCCACGGGACGGTTGCTCGACGCCGAGGGCTGGACCGAGCGCGCGCGCCCGGACGCCGCCTTCGTTCGCGCCGTGCCGCCCAGCTTCCTCGACCCGTTGCCGCTGCGCGCTGCACGATTCAAGGACCGACCGGTCGAGGCCGAGCGGGTGGACGATCTGCGTTACGAGGACGTGGCGGCCTGGCTGCAGGCGGAGCCCGCGCTGCGTGCGCGCTTTGCAGAACGTTGGCGAGGACTGGCGAAGAAGCCTGCGTTCCGCGCCGCCTTGGTCGCCAACATGAATCGACACCCCGAGTGGGACCGCGTCGTCTTTCCCGAGAAATACGTCAAGCCGCGGTCGCAGCCTGCGCCAGCCCTACGGTCGGCGCCCCCTCCCGCAGCGCCCACCGTTCCCCCAGTGCCGGGGCGCTCCGCCTACTGACGGGACCACCGCCTCCGTCCTGCCATGACATCGCCATGAAACTGCTGCTCAAGTTCAATCTGGTCTTTCTGTTGGTCTTCGCGGTCGGGCTGGGCGCCTCGGCCTACCTGGCGCGCGATCTGCTGCAGCGCGGCGCCCATGACGAAGTGGTGGAGCAGGCCCGCCTCATCATGGAAAGCGCTGCGGCCGTCAGCACGTACACGGCCACGCAGGTGCAGCCGCTGCTGCAAAACCAGATGAACTACACCTTCCTGCCGCAGTCGGTGCCGGCCTATTCGGCCACCGAGATGGTCAATGCTCTGCGCGAGATGCATCCCGAATACGGCTACAAGCCGGCCATGCTCAATCCCACCAATCCGCGCGATCGCGCCCAGGACTGGGAGGAGGACGTGATCGCCCGTTTCGCCAAGGACAAGGAACTCACGGAATTCATCGGCCAGCGTGAGACTGCCTCGGGCCGTGCGCTGTTCGTCGCGCGCCCCATCCGCATCAGCAACCCGGCGTGTCTGAGCTGCCACAGCACGCCGGCGGCGGCCCCGGCCACCATGATCGAGAAGTACGGCCCGGCCAACGGCTTCGGCTGGACGATCGGCGAGACACTTGGCGCGCAGGTGGTCTCGGTGCCGATGTCGGTGCCCTTCGATCGCGCCTCCAAGGCGTTCGCCGTCGTCATGGGCTCGCTCGCTGCGGTGTTCCTCCTGATCGGTGGCGCGCTCAACCTGATGCTCTGGAAGCTGGTCATCCAGCCCGTGACCCGCCTGTCGGCGCTGGCCGACCGCGTGAGCATGGGTGAGCTGGAAGCGCCCGAGTTCCCGGTGCGCAGCCGCGACGAGATCGGCACGCTGGCCGAATCCTTCGCCCGCATGCGCGCGAGCCTGGTGCAGGCCATGAAGATGCTGGACGTCTGAGTGCCGGTGGGCCGGACATCGCTCCCGCGCGCGGACAGCGTGCACGCGCCGCAGCGGCCGCGTCGAGGCTGAGGCATGCAGCACCCGCGCCGCCTCGGCAAGTACGACATCGTGGGCGTCCTGGGGGAGGGCGCCATGGGGGTGGTCTACAAGGCCCACGACCCGTTCATCGACCGGCAGGTCGCCATCAAGACGGTGCGCAAGGCGCTGCTCGACTCCAGCATCGCCGAGGACATGGCCGCACGCTTCCGCAACGAAGCACGCGCGGCAGGGAGGCTGTCGCACCCGGGCATCGTGCCGATCTACGAATACGGCGAAGACGACACCACCGCCTTCATCGCCATGGAGTTCGTCGAGGGCCGCGACCTGGCGCAGATCCTCGGCGCCACACCGACGCTGCCCGAGGGCATGGCGATTCGCTTCATGCAGCAACTGCTGGATGCACTCGGCAGCGCGCACCGCGCCGGCGTCTGGCACCGCGACATCAAGCCCGCCAACCTGATCGTGACCAACGACGGGCTGCTGAAGGTGATGGACTTCGGCGTGGCCCGCATCGCCAGCGCTGCGCTCACCCAGGCGGCGTCGACCATCGGCACGCCCGGCTACATGGCCCCGGAGCAGTACATCGGCGAGAGCATCGACCACCGGGTGGACCTGTTCGCCGCGGGCGTGCTGCTGTACCGCATGCTGAGCGGCCGTTCCCCGTTCGCGGCCGAGACGCCCGAGGCTGTCATGTACAAGGTGCTGCACCAGGATCCGGCGCCGCTGTCGACGTTGGACGGGCTGTCGATCCCCACGTCGCTGGATGCGGTGATCGCCCGTGCGCTGGCCAAGGCGCCGCAGGCGCGCTTCGGCAGCGCCGCAGAGTTCCGTGACGCGCTGGCCGAGCGCAGCGCGGTTGCCGGAGGCACCACGGCCGAGGACGCCACCGTCATCGCGGCCATGCCCTTGCGTGTGCGGCCGGCCACCCCCGGCACCTCGCGCGGCCCGACCGGCTCGGCGATGCCTTCCAGCTGGGACGCCGGCAGCCTGGCCGCGGTGGAGGCCGCGCTGACCCGCTTCATGGGACCGATGGCGCGCGTCCTGGTGCGCGAGGCGGCGCGAACGAGCACGGACCTGCAGCAACTGCAGGACAGCGTGGGCCAACATATCCGCGACCCGGGCGAGCGGCAGCGCTTTCAGGCGCTGGTGAGTGCCAGCGCAGCGGCAGGCACGTCGGCCGGCACGCGGGCGGGGTCGGCGGCCGTGCCCACGGGGGCGGCGTCCTCGCCGGCGAGCACGTCGGTACCCGACGCGGCCATTTCTGCGGGCCTGAGCGACTATGCCAGCCGCGCACTGGCCCGGCAGCTCGGTCCCATTGCCAAGGTGGTGGTGCGCAGGGCCATGGCGCAGGCGCGCACGCGCCAGGAATTTTTCGGCCAGCTGTGCGCGTCGGTAGACGACCCGGTGCGTCGGGCGCAACTGCAGGCCGAGCTGGCTCGGGCGCCAGAAGGCATCTGAGGCGCTCGCCAGCGCCTACTTGACCTGCTGCTTGCCCAGCTTGCGCGCCAGGGTCCGGCGGTGCATGCCCAGCCGGCGCGCGGTCTCGGAAATGTTGAAGCCGGTCTCGGCCAGGGTTTCGTGGATGCGCTCCCACTCCAGCGTCTTGATCGAGCTGGCGCGCTGGGTGAGTTCCACCTCGGTACTGCCGTCGGCGCGGCCGAAGGCCTCCTCGATGTCGTCGGTGTTGGAGGGCTTGGCCAGGTAGTGACACGCGCCGAGCTTGATCGCCTCGACCGCCGTGGCGATGCTGGCGAAGCCGGTGAGCACCACGATCAGCATTTCCGGGTCGTGCGCGTGCAAGGCCTGCACGCAGGCCAGGCCCGACGCTTCGCCCTGCAACTTGAGGTCGACGACCGCGTGGGTGGGCGCCTCGGTCTCCAGCAGCGCATTCACCTCCTCGAGGCTGCCGGCCCGCAGCACCTCATAGCCTCGACGTTCGAAGGATCGCGCGAGCGTGCGCGCGAAGGCGTCGTCGTCTTCCACGATCAGCAGTTGCCGGGCGTCGGCATCGGACAGCAGCAGGTCGGTCATTCAGCGGGATCCGTGGTGGCTAGCGTGACGGCGGCGAGAGGCAGCGTGATGCGCACCAGCGCACCGCCCTCCGCACGATTGGCGGCCTCCACCTGACCGCCCAGGGTGCGGGCGACGTTCACGACGAGGAACAGGCCCAGGCCGCTGCCGGGGCGCCCCTTGGTCGACTGGTACGGCGTGCCCAGTCGCGTGAGCATGTCGGCACGAAAGCCCGGTCCTTCGTCGAACACCTCGAGCACCAGCGTGTCGTCTTCGCGGCCCACATGGAGGTGGATCCGCTGCGGAGAGGCCTCGCGGGCATTGTCCAGCACGTTGCAGATCATCTGCGCGATGGCCGAGTCCGAGACCATGGGCAGATCGTGCCCAAAGCGGTTGCTGTAGAGCAGCACCGTGCCTGAGCGGGTGGAGCGCCAGTCGGCCACCAGGTCGTCGAGGAAGCGACAGACGGTGGTCATGGCCGAGGACTCGCCCCGCGTCTCGCCAGCCGACAGCAGGATGCCGCTGACGATGGACTTGCAACGCAGCACCTGGGTCTGCATCTCGGTCACGTCCTGAAGCAGTTCGGGATCGGAATTGAAGTGGGGCAGGTGCTGCCAGTCGCCCAGGATCACGGCCAGCGTGGCCAGGGGCGTGCCCAGCTCGTGCGCCGCGCCGGAGGCCAGCAGGCCCATGCGCACGATGTGCTCTTCCTCCGCGGCGCGCTGGCGCAGCGCGGCCAGGCGGGCGTCGCGCTCGCGCAGGTTCTGGCCGATGCGGGTGATGAACACGACCAGCAATACGGCATTGAGCGCGAAGCAGATCAGCAGCCCCGACAGGTAGGGGCTGGCAAGCCCGCGGTGCGCCTCCAACGCCACTGGCAGTGGCCTGCTGAAGATCGCCAGGCCGGCGACACAGCCGATCGCCACGGCCACCATGGTCCACACGGCCCATGCGCGCAACAGCACGGCACCCAGGGTGACCTGAAGCAGGTAGAGGTAGACGAAGGGATTGCTGATCCCGCCACTCAGGTGCAGTTGGGCCGTGAGCGTGCCCACGTCCACCATCAGGCCCAGGAACAGCTCGCCATTGGTCACCCGCCGGCCGGTGCGCCAACGCAGCAGGCTCAGCACGTTGAATGCCAGCAGGCCGGCCAGCACGGCCAGCATGGGCTCCATCGGAATGGGCAATTGCAGGCCGTAGTGCGCCACCTCGATGGTGACGATCTGGCCGAAGGCAGCGATCCAGCGCAGCTGGATGAGCTGGTGCAGGTTCTTGCGGCCGGTGGCCGAATCGAGGCCTCGCGCGGCCTGGGCCCGCACCTGGGCGCGGGCCGCGAGCAGGGCGGGGGAGTCGGAAGGGCTGGCGCTCATTGCGCCGGATTGTCGTCCGGTGCCAGCGCGCCCCGGCGCCAGGCATAGCCCATGCCCACGAGCAGGAGCAGGGCCATCCCGTACCAGGTGATGGCGTACATCAGGTGGTTATTGGGAAAGCGGATGACGGTCAGGCCGCCCACGGGCCAGGTGCCCTCGGCCTGCCGCGGGTCGCGGGCCGCGTCCACGAAGTAAGGGGCGGTGTCGGCGGCCGGAAGCCCGCGGGCCGCGGTGAGCGCGGCGATGTCGCGCGAATACCAGCGGTTGGCGGCGGGATCGTTGTGACGCAGGAAGGCGCCCTTGGGCTCGGTGATGCGCAGCAGGCCCACCACGTCGACGGTGCCGGTCGGCTCGGCCCGGCCGCGGGCCGAGGGCTCACGCGCCTGCGGGGGAAGGAAGCCGCGGTTGACCCACACGAAGCTGCCGTCCGGCCGCTCTAGCGGCGTCAGCAGCCAGAAGCCGGCGCCCAGGTCGGTCGTTGCCTGCACCAGCGCCGCCTTGTCCGGCAGGAAGCGGCCCTGGAGCTTCACGCGCTGGTATTCCGCACTCTCGGCGGTGACGGACGGCCACGCAGCGCGAGCCGGTGCGTCGGCCGGCGTTGCCGTCACCCGGGCTTCGACCCGTGCGATCAGCGCGCGCTTCCAGCCGAGGCGATGCACCTGCCAGCTGCCCAGGGCCAGCAGGAGCACAAAAAAAAGTGCCGCGGCAGGCACCAGGACCTGACCGCGGCGGCGCTGCGTCATTGCGCGCGCTGGATGTGCTGGTGCATCTCGTGGGCCGGCATCATGTTCGTGTTCATGTGGAACATGACCCACAGCGTGCCCGCGATCGCGATGGCCACGAAGACGATGGTGAAGATGGTGGACAGCATGGTCCAGCCGCCCTCGACCTTCCCGTTCATGTGCAGGAAGAAGATCATGTGGACGACGATCTGCACGATGGCGAAGGCGCCCAGCACGATGACGGCCGTGTTGCGGTTGCTGATCACGTCGTTCATCACCAGCCAGAAAGGAATGGCGGTGAGGACGATCGACAGCACGAAACCGATCATGTAGCCCGAGAAGCTGCTGTGCGGCCCCACGTCGCCGTGGTGGTCGTCATGGTGATGATCGTCATGGGTGTGGCCGGCATGGGCCGCGTGGGTGGCATGGGTACTCATCACAGCACTCCCATCAGGTAGACGAAGGTGAAGACGCCGATCCAGACGACGTCCAGAAAGTGCCAGAACATCGACAGGCACATCAGGCGCCGCTTGTTCTCGTGGATCAGGCCGCGCTTGGAGATCTGGATCATCAGCACGACCAGCCAGATGGAGCCGAAGGTCACATGCAGGCCGTGGGTGCCCACGAGCGCAAAGAAGGCCGACAGGAAGGCGCTGCTCTGCGGCGTGGCGCCTTCATGGATCAGGTGGTGGAACTCATAAAGCTCCACGCCCAGGAAGCACAGGCCGAAGACGCCGGTGATGGCCAGCCAGCCCAGCGTGCCGCCCACTTTGTTCTGCTGCTTCTGGAGCATGGCGAAGCCAAAGGTGATCGACGACAGCAGCAGGAAGCCCGTGTTGATGGCCACCAGCTTCAGGTCGAACAGCTCGGCGCCGCTCGGGCCACCGGCATAGCTGCGGCCGAGCACGCCATAGGTTGCGAAGAGCGCCGCGAAGATCAGGCAGTCGCTCATCAGGTAGAGCCAGAAGCCCAGCGAGGTGCCGTTCTCCGGATGGGGCTCCTCTGCCAGGTGGTAGGCGCGGTCGGTGGTGTCGCCGGCGGTGCCGGTTGCGTAGGCGAGATCAGACATGACGGGCCAGCAGTTGGGTGCGCGCGTTCTCGGCAGCCGAGACTTCGTCGGCCGGGATGTAGTAGTCGCGCTTGTAGTTGAAGGTGTGGATGATCGACGCCAGGATGGTGGCTGCGAACGAGGCGGCGGCCAGCGGCCACATGTGCCAGATCAGCGCGAAGCCGCAGATCACCGAGAACACCGAGATCACCACGCCGGCGCCGGTGTTGGCGGGCATGTGGATCGGCTTGAAGCCACCCAGCGGACGCTTGTAGCCGTATTGCTTCATGTCCCACCACGCGTCGACCTCATGCACGACCGGCGTGAACGCGAAGTTGTACTGCGGCGGGGGCGAGGAGGTCGCCCACTCCAGCGTGCGGCCGTTCCACGGGTCGCCCGTGTGGTCGCGCAGCTGCTCGCGGCGCAGGTAGCTCACGCCCAGCTGGATCAGGAAGCAGCCGATGCCGCAGGCGATGAGCACGGCGCCAAAGGCGGCGATCTGGAACCAGATCTGCAGCGAGGTGTCTTCGAAATGGTTGACGCGACGCGTCACACCCATCAGGCCAAGCACATAGAGCGGCATGAAGGCCACGTAGAAGCCCACCAGCCAGAACCAGAACGAGCACTTGCCCCAGAAGGCGTCCAGCTTGTAGCCGAAGGCCTTCGGGAACCAGTAGTTGATGCCGGCGAACATGGCGAACACGACGCCGCCGATGATCACGTTGTGGAAGTGGGCGATCAGGAACAGGCTGTTGTGCAGCACGAAGTCTGCCGGGGGCACGGCCAGCAGCACACCGGTCATGCCGCCGATGGCGAAGGTGACCATGAAGCCGACGGTCCAGAGCATGGGCGGCTCGAAGCGGATGCGGCCGCGGTACATGGTGAAGAGCCAGTTGAAGATCTTCGCGCCCGTCGGGATCGAGATGATCATGGTCGTGATGCCGAAGAAGGCGTTCACGCTCGCACCCGAGCCCATCGTGAAGAAGTGGTGCAGCCACACGATGTACGACAGGATGGTGATACAGACCGTGGCATAGACCATGGACGTGTAGCCGAACAGGCGCTTGCCCGAGAAGGTGGCCACCACCTCGGAGAACACGCCGAAGGCCGGCAGCACCAGGATGTAGACCTCAGGGTGGCCCCAGATCCAGATCAGGTTGACGTACAGCATCGGGTTGCCGCCCGACACGTTGGTGAAGAAGTTCGTGCCGACGTAGCGGTCGAGGGACATCAGCACCAGGGCGGCCGTCAGCACCGGGAAGGAGGCCACGATCAGCGCGTTGGTGCACAGCGAGGTCCAGGTGAAGACGGGCATCTTCATCAGGCCCATGCCGGGTGCGCGCATCTTGACGATGGTCACCAGCAGGTTGATGCCCGAGAGCGTGGTGCCCACCCCCGCGATCTGCAATGCCCAGATGTAGTAATCGAGACCCACCCCGGGGTTCTGGTTGCCCAGCGTCGACAGCGCGAGCCAGCCGGCGGTGGAGAACTCGCCCAGGAACAGCGACAGCATCACCAGCACGGCGCCGCCGGTGGTCATCCAGAAGCTGAAGTTGTTCAGGAAGGGGAAGGCCACATCGCGCGCGCCGATCTGCAGCGGCACGAGGTAGTTCATCAGGCCCGTCACCAGCGGCATCGCCACGAAGAAGATCATGATGACGCCATGCGCCGTGAAGATCTGGTCGTAGTGGTGCGGCGGCAGGTATCCCATGTTGTCGCCGAAGGCCACGGCCTGCTGCAGCCGCATCATCAGCGCGTCGGCGAAGCCGCGCAGCAGCATCACGATGCCCAGGATCATGTACATGATCCCGATCCTCTTGTGGTCGATGCTGCAGAACCAGTCGCGCCACAGGGGGCCCCAAAGGCGGAACTTGGTGAGTAGCGCCAACATGGCCAGGCCGCCGAGCGCGACGGCGATGAAGGTCCACAGCACGATCGGCTCGTGCGCCATGGGAACGGATTCCCAGGTCAGCCGCCCCAGCAGCCAGTGGGGCGCGGCGGTAGAAGGTTCAGTCATAGGGCTTCGTTTCTTCGAATGGGTGCCGGGATGCGGGCCGGGGAGGGCGGCGTCCTCAGTTGAGCAGGTCGACCGGTTGGTTGGGCGTGCAGATCTGCTGGGGCATGAGCGCGGCGACGGCGGCTTCACCAGCCTTGGTGCGGCCGCGCAGGGCGTCCTGGGCCATCACCTCGTGCATGCAGCGCTGGCCGTCGACGGTGCACAGGCCGAGCACACGCGAGTACAGATCCGCATCGACCGACGCGAAGCGCCGCACCGGGTTGCGCTCGCTGGGACGGGCCAGGTCGTTGTAGACCGCGCGAGTCAGGCTCTGGCTGCCAGACTTGGCATCGGCCACCCACTTGGCGAAGTCCTGATCGGAGACACCGTGGAATTTGAAGGTCATGCCCGAGAAGCCGGCACCGCTGTAGTGCGAGGACAGGCCGTGGTAGACGCCGGGCTTGTTGATGACGGCGTTGAGCTCGGTCTGCATGCCGGGCATGGTGTAGATCATGCCGGCGAGGTCGGGCACGTAGAACGCATTCATCGTGGTGCTCGAGGTCAGCTTGAAGCGGATGGGACGGTCGACCGGTGCGGCGACCTCATTGACGGTCGCGATGCCCTGCTCGGGGTAGATGAACAGCCATTTCCAGTCCAGCGAGACCACCTGGATCTCCAGCGGCTTGACATCGGCCGCCACGGGCTTGCCGGCGGCGACGCGGTCCAGGGGGCGATAGGGGTCCAGCGTATGGGTGCTGATCCACGTCAATGCGCCCAGCGCGATGATGATCAACAGTGGCGCCGACCAGATCACGAGTTCGAGACGGGTGGAGTGGTGCCAGTCGGGCTGGTAGTCCGCGTCCTTGTTCGCGGCACGGTAGCGCCAGGCGAACAGCAGCGTCAGCACGATCACCGGAATGATGATCAGCAGCATCAGCCCGGTTGCGATCATCACGAGGCGGCCCTGCTGCGAGGCGACGTCCCCCGAGGGATTGAGCACCACCATGTTGCAACCGGCCAGAAGCGCCGTGGCGGCCAGGATGACTGGCGCGCGGAAGGTCTTGAATGAAGGCATACGCTGGAATCTGAAGGGAACGAGCAGGCCGGCACCTCGCGCGCCGGCGGCAGGAGTCCGCACTGTAGAGGTGCACGCCCGCGTAGGCGATTGGACAATTTGTCCTATAGCTGCCGTCCGACGGAGCTGCGAAGCTCGCGTGGTAATCTGGGCCCTCCTCGGAACAAGGGAGACTTTCGATGAGCAGCCTGAGCCCGGCACACGCCGGAATCCACTCTGGAGAACTCGAGCGAGACGCTCGCCAGGTCAACGCAGATGATCACGATGTGGCCCCGGGCGACATCGCGGTTGGCGTGGTGATCGGGCGGTCGTCCGAGTACTTCGACTTCTTCGTCTTCGGCATCGCTTGCGCGCTGGTGTTTCCCCAGCTGTTCTTCCCCTTTGTGGACCGCCTGGAGGGCACACTCTACGCGTTCGCCATTTTCTCGCTGGCCTTCATCGCGCGCCCCATTGGCACCATCGTCTCGATGGGCATCCAGAAGCGCTACGGACGCGCCACCAAGCTGACCATCGCGCTGTTCCTGCTTGGAACCTCGACCGCGGGCATCGCCTTTCTTCCGAGCTATGACGTCGCCGGCGTCTGGGCGATCGTGCTGCTGGGCCTGTTCCGCATCGGCCAGGGCCTGGGCACGGGTGGCTCCTGGGACGGACTGCCTTCGCTGCTGTCGTTGAACGCTCCGCCGCATCGTCGCGGCTGGTATGCCATGCTGGGCCAGCTCGGTGCGCCGCTCGGCTTCGTGATCGCCAGTGCGCTGTTCATGTACCTCTACGGCAGTCTGTCGCAGGAAGATTTCATGAACTGGGGCTGGCGCTACCCGTTCTACGTGGCCTTCGCCATCAACGTGGTGGCGCTGTTCGCCCGGTTGCGCCTGGTGGTGACCCATGAGTACGAGAGGGCGCTCGAGCAGCGCGAGCTCGAACCCACACCTGCCGGCGAGTTGCTGCGCACGCAGGGCTACAACATCTTCATCGGTGCTTTCGCGGCACTGGCCAGCTATGCGCTGTTCCATCTGGTGACGGTGTTTCCGCTGTCGTGGATCCAGCTTTATTCGGACCAGTCCATTGCCGACTTCCTGGGCGTGCAGGTGATCGGGGGCCTGCTGTGTGCCGCGGCCGTCCTGGCTTCTGGCTGGATCGCCGACCGCTTTGGTCGCCGCAACACCCTGGGCACGCTGGCTGCGCTGATCGGCCTGTTCAGTCTGGTGGCGCCGGTGCTGCTGAAGTCGAGTGAAGGTCAGAACGTGTTCATCCTGATCGGATTCGTGCTGCTGGGCCTGTCGTATGGCCAGGCTTCCGGGACGGTGACCTCGAACTTCAGTGCCCGGTACCGCTACACGGGGGCAGCGCTGACTTCGGACTTCGCATGGCTCGTGGGTGCCGCATTCGCGCCGCTGGTGGCACTGGGGCTTTCCGCCCATTTCGGTTTGGCATTCCTGGGCGTGTATCTGGCGTCGGGCGCGATCTGTACGCTGGTGGCGCTCTACATCAACAAGACGCTGGAATCCTCGCGCGATTGAATGCGGAGGCAGCGTCGGCCGCCGGTCTCAAGGGCCTGCTGCTTTCGACCGAGGCAAGTGAAAGGCGTCCTGAAAAGGGCGCCTTTTTTGCTTGGCGCGTATCGTCGAACTTCTGAGCCCCAAAGCGCACTCGTTATTTGACATAACGCACATTGCATAGTTCAAATACCTCGGTGCACAGGAGTCACTCGCGCAGTTGTGGCCCCTGGACCAGCCCTCAGCGTCAGCCAGACCCCCGCGGCATCGCTCCCGTCAACGCGGCTGCGTTCAGCCGTCGACCGCAGCGGCGCGGCGCAACCGGTCCGCCAGAAGGTCCAGGGCTGCGCGTGCCCGGTCGAACTCGAAGTTGCCAATCGCCGTATTGACGTCCACCAGCATTGCGCCGGGCAGCAATGCAGACAGCGCGGTGAATGGCGCATCCGGCCATTCGCCGGCGCGCAGCAGCGTGCTCGTTCTTGCAATCAGGTCCAGCACGCACGACAGGTCGGGTTTCGGGTCGGTACCGTCGGGCGCGTCAAGCCACACGGCGTCGGACGTCTGCAGACGCTGCTCCCGCAGCGACTGTTCTGCATGCAGCAGTTCGCCTGGCAGCGCCCCGATGCACTGGTCGCATTCGGTGGCATCCAGTCCCTGGGCGGCCAGCTCGAGCCGGCCGGCGAGCCCTTGCAAGGTGTTGAGGCCGAAGTGGCCAGCGGCCCCCACCAAGCGGTGCGCCACGGCGGCCATGCCCCGCCAATCCCGCACGTCCATCAACTGCATCAGACGCGCCGGGGTCGCACGCTGTTCGGCCAGAAAGCGTTCGAGCGCGTCGTGCAGCAATTCGGGCCGGTGCCAGAGCGCAAGCGCACGGTGCCAGTCGATGGAGGGCGCGCCCGCCGGGGCCGCCTCAGGCTGGCCCGGCGCAGGATCCATGCCGAGCACCCGGGCCATCTCCCACGTCAACTGCTGCGGCGCGAGCGGCTTGTTCACGAATCCGTCCATCCCCGCCGCTTCTGCGGCGAGGCGGTCAGCATCGAGCACGCTGGCGGACATGGCAACGATCGGGACAGGGCGCTCACCCGCTGTCCGCTCGGCCCTGCGGATCGTGCGCGCCGCCGCCAGGCCGTCCATGTCAGGCATCTGGAGATCCATGAGGATCAGGTCGAAGCGCTCGGCTGCGGCGATCTGGACCGCCTGCTCGCCCCCCTCGGCCAATGCCACCTGATGGCCACTTCGGCCCAGCAGGATCTCGAGCAGCTCCAGGTTGCTCGGCGCATCGTCCACCGCCAGGATACGCAGGGCCGGCAACTCCCGCGCCTCGGGCGCGCCATGGGGCGCAGCGGCCGGTTTGCCGAGACTGCCCAGCGGGAGCGGCAGGCGCACGGTGAACACGCTGCCCTGCCCGGGCACGCTGGTCACGCGGATGGTGCCGCCCATCAGGTGCGCGAGCTGGCGGGAGATGGTGGTGCCCAGTCCGGTGCCGCCGAAGCGCCGCGAGGTCGAGGCGTCGGCCTGCGCGAAGGGCTCGAAGATGCGCTCCAGCATGCTCTGCTCGATGCCGATGCCGGTGTCCTCCACCGCCAGCGTGAGCTCACCGCCATGATGGCGCACGCGCAGCACCACCCTGCCCTGCTCGGTGAACTTGACGGCGTTGCCCAGCAGGTTGAGCAGCACCTGCTGCACGCGCAACGCGTCGCCGCAGAAGTATGACGGCATGCCTGGCTGATAGTCGAGTGCAAGGTCCAGGCCCTTGCGCATGGCGCTGATGCGCATCGAGGCGACCACCTGGTCGCACAACGCACGCAGGGAGAAGTCCTCCTCCATCAGCGTCATCGCGCCCTTCTCCAGCTTGGCCGTGTCGAGCACCTCGTTGAGCAGCCGCAGCATGGAATGGGATGCCTGGTGGATGGTGCTCAGATGCCGGCGCTGGCTGGGGTCGAGCGGGGAGTCGAGCAGCACTTCCGTGAAGCCGATGATGGCGTTCATGGGGGTGCGGATCTCGTGGCTCATGTTGGCCAGGAAAGTGCTACGCGCCGCTGCAGCGGATTCGGCACGCTCCTTCGCATCCCGCAGCGCCTGCTCCATCAGTCGTCGCTCGCTCAAGTCCGCGGCAAGCTTGAGAATCTTGAAGGGCCGACCTTCGGCGTCAAGGATCGGGTTGTAGAAACTGTGCAGCCACACTTCCCCGCCCCCACGCGTCACACGGGCGTACTCGCCACTGTGCTGCTCGCCGGCACGCAGACGCCGCCACCGCTCGGCATATTCGGGGCTCTGCACCTCATCAGCCCGGCAGAGCACCGCATGCGGCTGTCCGCGCAGTTCTTCCAGGGTATAGCCCACGAACTGCAGGAACAGCTCGTTGGCATGGAGGATCCGCCCATCGAGGTCCATCTCCAACATGCCCTGCGCCCGACCGATGGCATCGACGATTCCTTCGAACTCGACCTTGCGCGCACGCATGGCCGTGTTGTCGACCATCACGCCGTCGATCCACTGGATCTCGCCATCGCTGCCGCGCACGCCCCGGCCGGTCTCGGACACCCAGCGCAGCCGCCCGTTGCGATGACGCAGGCGGTACTCGACGTGGTACGACAGGTCCTGCACCAGGGCATGGGACACCTGCTCCCAGATGCGCTCGGCGTCGTCCGGGTGGATCAGCTCGGCGAGGCTGATGCGTCCCGCCAGGAAGTCCTCCGCGGGGAAGCCGCACAGTCCGGCCATCGCATCGCTGACGAACAGCATGCGCCAGTCGCGAGAGAAGCGGCAGCGGAACGTCACCCCGGGAATGTTGGCGATGAGCGACCGGAACTGCTCCTCACTGCGCCGCAAGGACATCTCCATGTCGCGCCGTTCGCGGATGTCGGTCATGAAGGCGACGAAGAGGGTTTCCTCCTGCACGCCGGCGCGTCCGACAGCCAGCCGGACCGGCACCGGAGCCCCCGCCCTGTCGCGGGCGTCCAACTCGCGGCCCACACCGATGAAGGTGGCCCATGTCTGCGCCACGGCATTGCTCGCATCGCGGTTGGCCTCCGGAGGCAGGGGGTCGGACATCAGCAGCGCCACGTTGCGCCCCAAAACCTCGTCGGCCCGCCACCCGAACAGCCGCTCTGCGGCGCCGTTGAAGGACTGGATGGTGCCCTGCACGTCGAACAGCACCACACCGTCACCGGCGGTGTCCACCAGGGCGCGCAGGCGCGATTCGCTGCGCCTTGCCTGCTCCAGCAACTGGCGCTGGCGAAGGCCCACATGCAAGGCGATGGCGAGCAGGCCGATCAGCGCGACGAAGCCTGCGATCACCACCGCCAGCCAGCCGTTGCGGCCGGTCGAGGCGGACGTCGTGGCGATGTCGAACCTGAGCGCCGCCATGGCCGTGAAATGCATCGAGAGGATCGCCAGCCCCAGCACCGTCCCCGCCACCATCGCGACGGCCCAGGAACTCGTCGCCCGCGCCCGAAGACGCGCGCACACCCACAGCGCCAGCGTGGCCAGGCAGATGGCAAGCACCACCGAGAGCGTGGCCATTCTCGGATCGTGGCGCATTCCGCCCGCGGCGGCCGACGCCGCCATGCCCGTGTAGTGCATGGCGCCGATCCCGGCGCCCACCGCCACGCCGCCCCAGGCAATCGCGGCGGACGCCAGTTGCGGGCGTGTGAGCAGCAGCATCGCGACCCAGCAGGCCGCAAAGGCGAGCAACAGGGAGAGCGCCGTCATGCCCAGTCCGATCGGTGCGGACGCACTGACGGCGAAGGCCAACATGCCGATGAAATGCATCGCCCAGATGCCGCAGGCCAGGGCCAGCGCGCCGCCCGCAGCACTCAGATGACGGATGAGGGCGTGGTGCGCACTCCAGCCGAGCGAGGCCATGTGCACGGCCAGGGCGGACGAGAAGATCGCCAGCACGGCCGCCAGCGCCACTAGGCGGAAGTCGTGAAGCTGCCAGAGCAAAGGCTCGGCGGAAAGGCCAGCAAAGGTGAACCAAGACATGGCTTCTTCACTATATTGCAAAAGGTAACGGATATCTGATATGACAGACGTGGCTCAGCCGTTTGGGTGAGAGCTCGGCAGCCGAACCCCTTTCTTGCCAGCGATGCGACCCCTCGCTACATTGACATTTTTGAGGGCCTGCAATGTCTGTTGACAGCACCACGTCTCCCCCTGCCACCTGCCCCTCCGCCCGCCACCACATCCGCCTGACCTCCCACGCCGGCGGGCTCGGCTCCCTCCCCATCCGCTGGGACGCGGCCACCCCTTCCGAGCGCGGCCCCGTTGTCGGCACGACGACGAAGCGGGCGCATCGCAATGTGATCGGCACCCACAGCGGCAGCTACAGCGTGTACCGGGCGCTGGCCGTGGCCGCCGGCGCGCTCAAGCGTGAGCACCGCGCCGACCTCACCAACACTTCGCCGACGGACGTCATCGGGCCCTATCCGCAATGGAGCGAGCCGGGAAAGATCGTCTCGATGGACCCCTGGGGGGCCGTCGTCTCCGACGTGTTCGCGCAGGAGCTGGCTGCGGGCTACGACATCCGCCCCACCATCGCCGTGACCAAGGCGCACGTGATCCTGCCGGAGGTGATCGATGCGCTGCAGAAGGGCCGCCTGAAGGCCGACGGCAAGTTCCTCACCGCCGGTGGCGCGGCGCTGGTCACCAAGGCGGCCATCGAACCCGTGTGGTGGCTGCCGGGTGTGGCCAAGCGCTTCGGATGCTCCGAGACCGACCTGCGGCGCGTGCTCTTCGAGGAAACGGGCGGCATGTACCCCGAACTCGTCACGCGTTCGGATCTGGAGGTCTTCCTGCCACCCATCGGCGGGCAGACGATCTACATCTTCGGCAACCCGCGCGACCTGGCCAACCCCGAGGTCGAGCTCACCGCCCGCGTGCACGACGAGTGCAATGGCTCGGACGTGTTCGGCTCCGACATCTGCACCTGCCGCCCCTACCTCACGCATGCCATCGAGGAGTGCATCCAGGGCGCGCAGCGCGGCGGCGTGGGCCTCATCTCCTATGCGCGCAAGGAAGGCCGCGCGTTGGGCGAGGTGACCAAGTTCCTGGTCTACAACGCGCGCAAGCGCCAACTGGGCGGCGACACCGCCGACCAGTACTTCGCCCGCACCGAATGCGTGGCCGGCGTGCAGGACATGCGCTTCCAGGAGCTGATGCCCGACGTGCTGCACTGGCTGGGCATCCGCAAGATCCATCGCCTCGTGTCCATGAGCAACATGAAATACGACGCCATCACCGGATCCGGCATCGAGGTGGGCGTGCGCGTCAACATCCCCGACGATCTGATCCCCGCGGATGCGCGCGTCGAGATCGACGCCAAGATGGCCGCCGGCTATTTCACGCCCGGCAAGGTGCCCGGCGCCGATGAACTCAAGGCCACCCGTGGACGGGAGCTGGGCGAATGACGGACAGCCAACACGTGCTTCCCGCCACCGACCTCAACCAACCCGAGGCCGCCGTTGCCTGGCTGCGCACGACGGTCGCCGTGCGCGAGCGTGCGGCCGAACTGCTGGACCGCGCCCGCCGTGGCGACTCGGCCTTCTTCACCATCGGTGATGAGACCAAGCTGGACGACGCCGCGCGTGAAGTGGCCCAGGCCACCCAGGCGCGCTACGCCTGGCGGCCGATCCCTTACCACAGCCGCTGGCGGCATTTCGAGGCCGGCGGCGTCGACCGGGCGGCCGAACTCGATCAGCTGCTGGGCGAGCAGGCGACACCCCGCGAGAAGGCCAAGGCGCGCATCGACCTGGCCGTGGTGAGCGTACTGCTCGACGCCGGCGCCGGGGCGGACTGGGCCTACCACGAGTCCGCGTCCGACCAGCGCTTCACCCGCTCCGAAGGCCTCGGCGTGGCCAGCTTCCATGCCTTCAAGACGGGGCTTTTCTCTTCCGACCCCGAACGCCCCTTGCAGGCCGACGCGGCCGGGCTGCGCGGCCTGGTCGCCGACCGCCTGGCGCAGGCCTTCCAGGTGCACAGCGACAACCCGCTCGTCGGCCTGGACGGCCGGGTCACGCTGCTGCGCCGTCTGGGCGAGGTGCTGGCCGAGCAGCCGGCCGTCTTCGGCACCGAGGTGCAGCGGCCGGGCGGCCTGTTCGACATGCTCATCGCGCCCGAAGGCGTGGCCGTGCCGCCCACGGCAACGGTGCAGGTTCACGACATCCTCACGCTGCTGCTGGACTCGCTCTCGGCCATCTGGCCGTCAGCCAACTACCTGCACCGGCAGCCCACCGCCCTGCCCGGCCCGGGCGAGCCGGCGCTGGCCCTGGGCGACTGCTGGGCGCACAGTGGTGTCGGCGGCGAAGGCCGCACCCATGGCTGGGTGCCCTTCCACAAACTGTCGCAATGGCTCACCTACTCACTGATCGAGCCCTTCGAGTGGGCGGGCGTGAAGGTCGAGGGGCTGGATGCCCTTACCGCCCTGCCCGAGTACCGCAATGGCGGCCTGCTGCTGGACACGGGCGTCATCGTTCCACGTGATCCAGCGCTGCTCGAACGCAGCTGGCAGCCGGGCGACGAGTTCATCGTCGAATGGCGCGCGCTGACGGTGGCGCTGCTGGACGAGCTGGCATCCATCGTGCGCCGTCATGCTGGCCGCAGCGCCGAGGAGATGCCGCTGGCCTGCATCCTCGAAGGCGGCACCTGGGCCGCAGGCAGGGCCGTGGCCCAGCGTCTGCGCGGTGGCTTGCCGCCCCTTCGCATCGAGAGCGACGGCACGGTGTTCTGAGCCCGCCTCCTCTACCATCGCACGCCTTCTGTTTTTGACAAGAACGATTCATGACGACGCCCAACGCTCACCTGATCACCCATCCGCTCGTCCAGCACAAGCTCACGCTCATGCGCCGCAAGGACGCCTCGACCAACAGCTTCCGCCGCCTGCTCAACGAACTGGCCTCGCTGATGGCCTATGAGGTGACCCGCGACATCCCGACGTCGGAGATCGAGATCGAGACGCCCCTGGAAGTGACCCGCGGCCAGGTGATCGACGGCAAGAAGCTGGTGTTCGTGTCGATCCTGCGCGCCGGCACGGGCATCCTGGACGGCATGCTCAGCGTGGTGCCTGGCGCGCGGGTCGGTCACATCGGCCTGTACCGCGACCCCAAGACGCTCACCGCCGTCGAGTACTACTTCAAGATGCCCAGCGACATGCAGGAGCGCGACATCGTGGTGGTCGACCCGATGCTGGCCACCGGCAATTCGGCCGTGGCGGCCGTGGAGCGGCTCAAGGAGCTGTCGCCCAAGTCCATCAAGTTCGTCTGCCTGCTGACCTGCCCCGAAGGCCTGACGACCATGTACGAGGCGCATCCGGATGTGCCGGTGTACACGGCGGCCATCGACCGACAGCTGAACGAGCACGGCTACATCCTGCCGGGCCTGGGCGACGCGGGCGACCGGATCTTCGGTACGAAATAGGCTCGCCCCCAGGCTGCGCGGGCTGGGGCCCGCTCCGCCCACCCCCCTCCGGGGGCACACGCAGCGGCCCGGCAAAGCCGGTTCCGCGCGTGTTGCTGGCGTGGCCTGCTCCGCGGCCTTTTGTGTTGGGGTACTTCCGGGCCGGTGGTGATGGAGTGGCCTGCTTGCGTTGCTCGGACGGATGCCCTTCAAACCGTTCACGCTGAGCCTGTCGAAGCGCGGTGCAGGGCTTCGACAGGCTCAGCCCGAACGGCAGATAGATTCAGCCGTAACTGCGGGACGCACCGCCCCACTGGCCCAGCCTGGCCTTCATGCCATGCGTACCCGGCCCAGCCGGCACCAATCCTGCTTGTCCAACACCCATCAACGAGGAGTGAGAAAGATGATCCAGCGCCGTCCCCTGATCCTGAGTGCCGCCGCCCTGGCGGGGCTTGTCGCGGTCGGGCTGCCGCAGTTCGCATTCGCCCAGTCCAAGCTCAAGGTGGCCGCGGTCTACACCGTGCCCTTCGAGCAGCAATGGGTGGGCCGCATCCACAAGGCGCTGAAGGCCGCCGAGGCCCGCGGCGAGATCGAATACAAGGCCACCGAGAACGTCGCCAATGCCGACTACGAGCGCGTGCTGCGCGAGTACGCCACGGGCGGCAATCAGCTGATCGTGGGCGAGGCCTTCGCGGTGGAGGCCGCAGCCCGCAAGGTGGCCAAGGACTTCCCCAAGACGATGTTCCTGATGGGCTCGTCTGGCAAGCCGCAGGCGCCCAATTTCAGCGTCTTCGACAACTACATCCAGGAGCCCGCCTACCTCACCGGCATGATCGCCGGCGGCATGACCAAGTCGAACAAGATCGGCATGGTGGGTGGCTTCCCGATCCCCGAGGTCAACCGGCTGATGAACGCCTTCATGGCCGGCGCCAAGGAAGTGAACCCGAAGGTTGAATTCAGCGTGAGCTTCATCAACAGCTGGTTCGATCCGCCCAAGGCCAAGGAGGCCTCCTTCGCCATGATCGACAAGGGCGCGGACATCATGTACGCCGAGCGCTTCGGCGTGAGCGACGCGGCCAAGGAGCGCAAGGTGCTGGCCATCGGCAACGTGATCAACACGCAGCCGCAGTACCCCGACACGGTGGTGGTGTCGGCGCTGTGGAACATGGAGCCCTCGATCGACCGCGCCATCAAGCTGGTAAAGGATGGCACCTTCAAGGCCGAGGACTACGGCCCCTATTCGCAGATGCAGAACAAGGGCTCCGAGCTGTCGCCGCTGGGCACCTTCGAGAAGAAGGTGCCGGCCGATTTGGTCGCCAAGGTCAAGGCCCGCGAGGCCGAGATCCTGTCCGGCAAGTACAGCGTCAAGATCGACGACCGCCAGCCAAAGTCTTCCAAGTGAAGCCATCGCGCGCATGAATCGCCTCCGCCGACTCCTGCTGGCCCTGGCGGCCAGCGCCGCCCTGGCCGGCTGTGCCGGCATGACCGTCGCGCCGCAGGCGGACAGCACGCCGCGGATCGCCGTCATGTCGGCCTTCGAGCCCGAGCTCGTGCTGCTGCGCCAGAAGCTGCAGGACGCGCGCACCACGCGCATCAACGGCGTGGAGTTCCACACCGGCACGCTGCAGGGCCGGCCCGTGGTGCTGTTCCTGTCGGGCATCAGCATGACCAACGCCACCATGAACACCCAGCTGGCGCTGGACCGCTTCAAGGTCAGCCATGTGGTGTTCAGCGGCATCGCCGGGGGCGTCAATCCCAACCTCTCCATCGGCGACGTCACGGTGCCGGCCCAGTGGGGCCAGTACCTGGAGGTGCTGATGGCGAAAGAGGTGGCGCCCGGCCGCTACGAGAAGCCGCCCTTCATCCAGGACGCCACGCTGCCCAACTTCGGCATGATGTTCCCGCGGCCGGTGGAATTCCGCTCCGCGGCGCAGCCACGGGTCACGCGGCGCTTCTGGTTCGAGGTGGACCCGGGCATGCTGGCCGCCGCGCGCACCCTGAAGGTGGACCTGGCGGCCTGCGCCGCCGGCACGTGCCTCCGGCATCCGCCGCGGCTGGTGGTGGGCGGCAACGGCGTGTCGGGCCAGGCCTTCATGGACAACAAGGCTTTCCGCGAATACACCTACGCCACCTTCCAGGCCAACGTGCTGGACATGGAGACGGCGGCGGTGGGCATGGTGGCCCATGCCAATGGCGTGCCCTACCTCGCCTTCCGCTCGCTCAGCGACCTGGCCGGCGGTGGCGACGGTGCCAACGAGATGGGCACCTTCATGCGCCTGGCGGCCGACAACTCGGCCCAGGTGCTCATGGCCTTCCTGGCGCAATGGAAGCCCTGAGCCCGGCGGGCGGCGGCGCGCCGGTGCTGCGGCTCTCGGGCATCACCAAGCGCTTCGGCCCGCTGGTGGCCAACGACGCCATCTCGCTCACGCTGCACGCCGGCGAAGTGCTGGCCCTGCTGGGCGAGAACGGCGCCGGCAAGTCCACGCTGATGTCCATCCTGTTCGGCCATTACGTGGCCGACGAAGGCCGCATCGAGGCCTTCGGCCAGGCGCTGCCGCCCGGCCATCCGCAGGCGGCGCTGGCGGCGGGCATCGGCATGGTGCACCAGCACTTCACGCTGGCCGACAACCTCAGCGTGCTCGACAACATCGTGATGGGCAGCGAGCCGCTGTGGCAGCCCTTCACCCGCCGCGCGGCGGCGCGCGAGCGACTGGAGGCGGTGGCCCGTCGCTTCGGCCTGCCGGTTGCGCCCGATGCGCGCGTGGCCACGCTATCGGTCGGCGAGCGGCAGCGGGTGGAGATCCTCAAGGCGCTGTACCGCGGCGCCCGCATCCTGATCCTGGACGAGCCCACTGCGGTGCTCACGCCGCAGGAGAGCGAGGCGCTGTTCGACACGCTGGGCCAGATGGTGGCGCAAGGCCTGTCGATCATCTTCATCAGCCACAAGCTGGGCGAGGTGCTGCGGGTGTCGCACCGCGTGGCCGTTCTGCGCCAGGGTCGGCTCGTGGCCGAGGGCCGGGCGGGCGACACCACGCAGGCCCAACTCGCGCAATGGATGGTGGGGCATGCGGTGGAGGCCCCGGTGCGGCAGCAGGCATCCGCTGCCGGCGCCGAGATGTGCGTGCTCGACGGCGTGAGCACCGAAGGCGCCGCGGGCGCGTTGCACGGGGTGCCGCTCACGCTGCGCGCGGGGCAGATCACGGCCATTGCCGGCGTATCGGGCAACGGCCAGGTCGCGCTGGCCGAGCTGCTCTGCGGCACGCGCAAGGCGCGGTCCGGTCGGGTCCACCTGCTCGGTGCGCCGCTCGTGGTACAGCCGACCCGGCTGGTTGCGCAAGGTGTGGCGCGCATCCCCGAAGACCGCCACGCCGTCGGCGTGGTCGGCGACCTGCCGGTGTGGGAGAACGCGGTGGCCGAGCGCCTGCGCACGCCGGCCTTCTCACGCCGGCTGCTGCCAGGCCTGCGCTGGGTGCGCCGCGCCGCGGCCCGCGCCCATGCGGCGCGCATCCAGCAGGCCTTCGATGTGCGCGGCGGCGGGCTGGATGTACCGGCCCGCTCGCTGTCGGGCGGCAACATGCAGAAGCTCATCCTCGGCCGGGCGCTGACGGCGCCCGATGCCTCGTCGAACGAAGTCCCGCGCCTGATCGTCGCGCACCAGCCGACCTGGGGCCTGGACATCGGCGCCGTGGCCTATGTGCAGCGGCAGCTGATCGCGGCGCGCGACGCCGGCGCGGCGGTGCTGCTGATCTCGGACGACCTCGACGAGGTGCTGGCGCTGGGCGACCAGGTCGCCGTGATGCACGGCGGCCACCTCACGCCCGCGCGGCCGGCCGAGGCCTGGACACGCGAGGCCATCGGCCTGGCGATGGCCGGCGAAACGGAAAGGACGCCCGCATGACGATGCGGCTCGAACGACGCACCCAGCCCTCGCGCACGGCCCTGGTGCTGGCACCGGTGGGCGCGGTCGCCTTCACGCTGCTGGTCAGTGCCCTGCTGGTGCTGTGGGCCGGCGCGCCCGTGGGCCGCACCTACGGCCTGCTGCTCTCGGGCGGCTTCGGCTCGGTGTTCGCGCTGAGCGAGACGCTGACGCGGGCCATCCCGCTGATCCTCACCGGCCTGTCGGCGGCGGTGGCCTTCCGCGCGCGGCTGTTCAACATCGGCGCCGAAGGCCAGCTCTATGCCGGCGCACTGGCGGCTGTCGCCATCGGCGGCGTGCACGACGGCACGGGCCTGGAATGGCCGGTGGCGGTGCTGCTGCCGCTGATGTTCCTGGCCGCCGCGCTGGCAGGCGCGCTGCTGCTGCTCGGCCCGGCGCTCATGAAAAGCCGCCTGGGCGTGGACGAGGTCGTGACCACGCTGCTGCTCAACTTCATCGTGCTGCTGGCCGTCGGCGCCCTGCTCGACGGCCCGATGAAGGACCCGAACGCCATGGGCTGGCCGCAGAGCGTGGCGCTGCAGTCGGACCTGGAACTGTCCAAGCTGATCCCGCAGACGCGGGTGCACAGCGGCCTGCTCGGCGCGCTGGTGCTGGCGGTGGGCGTGTGGCTGCTTTTCAAGCACACCGTGCTGGGCTTCGACATCCGCGCGCTGGGCGCCAACCCACGTGCCGCCACCTTCGCCGGCGTGCCGGTCACGCGCACGGTGGTGCTCACCGCCCTGCTCTCGGGCGCACTGGCCGGGCTCGCCGGCGCCGTGGAAGTGGCCGGCCGCACCAGCTACCTCACGCTCGACATGTCGCCCGGCTATGGCTACAGCGGCATCGTGATCGCCATGCTTGCGGGCCTGCATCCGCTGGGCGTGGTGGCCGCGGCGGTGTTCGTGGCCGGCGTGCTGGTCGGCGCCGATTCGATGAGCCGCGCCGTGGGCGTGCCGACCTACATCGCCGATGTGATCGTGGCCGCCTCGCTGCTCTCGGTGCTGGTGGCGGCGCTGTTCACGCAGTTCCGGTTGAGGTGGTCGCGATGAGCGACGTGTTCGACATCGTGGCGCAGGCCTCCTTCTGGGTGGCGCTGCTGCGCATCGCCACGCCGCTCATCCTGGGCACGCTGGGCGTGCTGCTGTGCGAGCGGGCCGGCGTGCTCAACCTGGGCATCGAAGGGATCATGGTGGCCGGCGCCTTCGGCGGCTGGCTGGCGGTGTACGCCGGCGCGCCGCTGTGGCTGGGCGTGGTGGTGGCAGCCCTGGTTGGCGCCGCCTTCGGGCTGCTGCATGCCTGGCTCACCGTGGGCCTGGCGCTGTCGCAGCACGTGTGCGGGCTGGGCATCACGCTGCTGGCGACCTCGCTGTCCTACTACGGCTACCGGGTGAGCTTTCCCAAGGTGAGCACGCCGCCCACCGTGACGCCCTTCGCGCCCATGGACTGGATGCCGATTCCGGTGCTGGACGCGCAGACCCCGATGACGCTGCTGGCGCTGCTGCTCGTGCCGCTGGTCGGCTGGCTGCTCTACCGCACGCCGGCCGGCCTCGCACTGCGCATGGTGGGCGAGAACCCGCAGGCCGCCGAAAGCCAGGGCGTGTCGGTGGCTGCGACCCGCACGCTGGCCATCGTGGGCGGCTCGGCGCTGATGGGCGTGGCGGGCAGCTTTCTCACGCTGTCGGCCTTCAACGCCTTCTTCTTCAACATGGTCAACGGCCGCGGCTGGATCTGCGTGGCGCTGGTGGTCTTCGCCTCGTGGCGCCCGGGCAAGGCGCTGCTGGGCGCCCTGCTCTTCGCCTTCTTCGATGCGCTGCAACTGCGGCTGCAGCAGGCCGGCGACGCGGCCCTGCCCTATCAGGTCTACCTGATGCTGCCCTATGTGCTGTCGATCCTGGCGCTGGTGCTGGTGGCGCGCAAGGCCAGCTATCCGCAGGCCCTGATGAAGCCCTATCGCAAGGGCGAGCGCTGACAAGGCGTTCAGCGGACGTCGCCCCGTATGCTCCCGCCACGACTTCGACCATCCCGCCATGCTCGACCTGCTCATCACCCACGCCACCCTGCCCGACGGCCGCACCGGCCAGTCCATCGCCGTCCAGGACGGCCGCGTCGTCGAAGTGTCGACCGGCCTCGACGCGCCGGCGCACGAGACGCTCGATGCCGACGGCCTGCTGGTGGCGCCCCCGTTCTGCGACCCGCACTTCCACATGGACGCCACGCTCAGCTACGGCCTGCCGCGCGTCAACCAGAGCGGCACGCTGCTCGAAGGCATCGCGCTGTGGGGCGAGCTCAAGCCGCTGCTGACGGCCGAGGCGCTGATCGAACGCGCCCTGGCCTACTGCGACTGGGCCGTGGCCCGGGGCCTGCTGGCCATCCGCAGCCATGTGGACACCAGCGACCCCAGCCTGCTGGCCGTCGATGCGCTGCTGGAGGTCAAGCGCCGCGTCGCGCCCTACATCGACCTGCAACTGGTGGCCTTTCCGCAGGACGGCGTGCTGCGCACGGCCGGCGGCGTCGACAGCCTGCGTCGCGCGCTGCGCAAGGGCGTGGACATCGTGGGCGGCATTCCGCATTTCGAGCGCACCATGGCCGATGGCGCCGAGAGCGTGCGCCTGCTGTGCGAGATCGCCGCCGAGGAAGGCAAGCTGGTCGACATGCACTGCGACGAATCGGACGATCCGCTGTCGCGCCACATCGAGACGCTCGCCTTCCACGCCCAGCGCCTGGGACTGCAGGGCCGCGTCACCGGCTCGCACTGCACCTCCATGCACAGCATGGACAACTACTACGTCAGCAAGCTGCTGCCGCTCATCGCCGAGGCAGGCGTGAGCGTCATCGCCAACCCGCTGATCAACATCACGCTGCAGGGCCGCCACGACAGTTACCCCAAACGCCGCGGGATGACCCGCGTGCCCGAGCTGATGGCCGCCGGCGTGAACGTCGCCTTCGGCCACGACTGCGTGATGGACCCGTGGTACGGCATGGGCTCGGGCGACATGCTGGAGGTGGCCCACATGGGCCTGCATGTGGCCCAGATGACCAGCCAGACCGGCATCCAGCAGTGCTTCGAGGCCGTGACCACGAATGCGGCGCGGCTCATGCACCTGCCCGGCTACGGCATCGCGCCGGGCTGCGACGCGAGCTTCGTGCTGCTGCAGGCGCGCGACCCGGTGGAGGCGATCCGCCTGCGTGCCGCACGGCTTGCGGTCTATCGCAAGGGCAGGCTGCTGGCGACATCCCCGGCGGCGACGTCTCGGCTCTTCGTCGAAGGACGCCCCGACAGCACATCCTTCATGCCGCCGCGCGGCAGATAGCCGAGCGGAGGGCCGCGCGGCTTCTGCGCTTGCCGCGGCCCGGCTGTCTGTGCCGCAACGGCACAGCTGTGCCGCTGCGGCACAGTCCGTGAACACCCGAGAGACCAAGCGTCTTGCCGGGCTACGCCGGCAAGTGACTGTCACCAAACAACTTTCTTGCGTTGCGGCCCAGCCCCTCGCGCTGGCACATGGCTTGCCCCACTCCGCCTACCGCCCACCCCGGCGCGGCAACCCAACCGGAGACAAGCACCATGGACATGGCAGACATCGCCCACCTCGGCGTGGCCAACCCCTTCAAGAAGCAGTACGGCAACTACATCGGCGGCCGCTGGGTCGCGCCGGTGGACGGGCAGTACTTCGAGAACGTCTCGCCCATCGACGGCCAGGTGTTCTGCACCATCCCGCGCTCCAACGAGAAGGACATCGAGGCCGCGCTGGACGCTGCCCACGCCGCCAAGAAGGCCTGGGGTCGCACCTCGGCCACCGACCGCGCCAACGTGCTGCTCAAGATCGCCGACCGCATGGAGGCCAGCCTGCTGACGCTGGCAGTCGCCGAGACCATCGACAACGGCAAGCCGCTGCGCGAGACCCTGGCGGCCGACGTGCCGCTGGCCGTGGACCACTTCCGCTATTTCGCCAGTTGCGTGCGCGCCCAGGAAGGCAGCATCGCCGAAGTGGACCACGACACCATGGCTTACCACTTCCACGAGCCGCTGGGCGTGGTCGGCCAGATCATCCCCTGGAACTTCCCGCTGCTGATGGCCGCCTGGAAGCTGGCTCCGGCATTGGCCGCCGGCAACTGCATCGTGCTCAAGCCCGCCGAGCAGACGCCCGCCTCGATTCTGGTGCTGATGGAACTCGTCGGCGACCTGCTGCCGCCGGGCGTGCTGAACGTGGTCAACGGATTCGGCACCGAGGCCGGCAAGGCGCTGGCCACCAGCAAGCGCATTGCCAAGATCGCCTTCACCGGCTCGACGCCGGTGGGCAAGCTGATCATGCAGTACGCCAGCCAGAACCTGATCCCGGTCACGCTGGAGCTGGGCGGCAAGAGCCCCAACATCTTCTTCGAGGACGTGATGTCGGCCGACGACGGCTACTTCGACAAGGCGCTCGAAGGCTTCGCCATGTTCGCCCTCAACCAGGGCGAGGTCTGCACCTGCCCCAGCCGGGCGCTGATCCAGGCCTCGATCTACGACGCCTTCATGGAGCGGGCCCTCAAGCGGGTCAAGGCCATCAAGCAGGGCAATCCGCTGGACAAGAGCACCATGATCGGCGCCCAGGCCTCGCAGGAGCAACTGGACAAGATCCTCTCGTACATCGAGATCGGCCTGCAGGAAGGCGCGCAATGCCTGACCGGCGGCGTGCGCAAGGCCTTCGAGGGCGGCCTGGCCGGCGGCTACTACGTCGAGCCGACGGTCTTCAAGGGCCACAACAAGATGCGCATCTTCCAGGAAGAGATCTTCGGCCCCGTGCTGTCGGTCACCACCTTCGAGACGGAGGAAGAGGCGCTGGAGATCGCCAACGACACGCTCTTCGGCCTGGGTGCCGGTGTATGGACGCGCGACGGCGCCCGGGCCTTCCGCATGGGCCGCGGGATCGAGGCCGGGCGGGTCTGGACGAACTGCTACCACGCCTACCCCGCGCATGCCGCCTTCGGCGGCTACAAGCAGTCGGGCATCGGCCGCGAGACCCACAAGATGATGCTCGACCACTACCAGCAGACCAAGAACCTGCTGGTCAGCTACAGCCAGCAGCCGCTCGGCTTCTTCTGAGCAGGCGGACGGGCGCTGACGCCTTGCGCTCTGCGGCATCGCCGCGCGGCAGGGTCACACCGCGGCGCTGCCTGCGGGGTGACCTGCCCCGGTCGCCGCCGGGGCGCCTCGTACATCAGGCGCCCTGGGCACCACCGGGCCAGCGCAGAATTCAAAAACAATGGTCAATAAAAAATTGCATGGCAACAAATTAAATTGACCAACTAGTTGGCAATCTAAAAATTTCGTGCCGATAAATTCCTGATGCATGAATTGCTCCACTGATATCCTGATTGCTCCGACCCATGAGGGATGGGTCGGAATAAATCAATTCAGGGAGTGTTCATCATGCATATCCATGCATCGCGCCGCTTTGGCCGCTCGCGGGGGTTCACCCTCATCGAGCTCATGATCGTCATCGCCATTCTCGGAATCGTCGCCTCGGTGGCCATTCCGCAATACACCGACTATTCATCACGTGCGCGCGCCTCGGCGGCGCTCATGGAATTGACGCCGTTGAAATCCTCGGTGCTCGGTTGCGCTTCCGAAGCCGGGAGTTTCAAAGGCTGCAATGCCGGCGCCTACGGAATTCCATCGACCTTCACCCCCACCAAGAACGTGACCGGCGATTTCAGCATCACGGACGGCGTGATCAAGGCCACCACGGGGGCGTCAACCCGGGATGGCAAGGCGATGACGATCACGCTCACGCCCAGCCAGACCGACGGCGCCGCAAACATGGTCTGGACGACCAGCGGCACCATCTGCGACGACGTTCGCGGCCTGCGGGCCGGCCAGGGCGGCTGCGCCGACAAGACGACCACGCCCACCCCGGCGCCGAGCACCTGAGCGGACCGGCCCCTGGGACCTGGCCGGCGCCGGCCTCACCTTGGCGCACGCCAGGATGGTGCCGGACGTCCCAGACCGGGGCGTCGGACCCGTGGAATCGCCTCAAAGGCCCCGCTCGCGGGGCCTTTTCCTTTGGCACGTCGCTTGCTTATGATCCCGCGGAGCCCCGGTAAAGCTGCCGTTGCGGCTCCAGCGCCCCGCCAATGCCGGCGGAACCCCGCGCAAGCGACGCCACTGTCGGCGCCTGCCCCTCGCGGTTGTTCCCACACGATCTGCATCCTCGCTCTGGCGGCGGCGTCCCCGGTCCTGAATGGCCGGCACAGGCTCCTCCCGCCCGCAGGGTGCGCGCAGGACCCCTCATGAAAATCATCGTTGTTGGCCACGGCATGGTCGGCCACAAGTTCCTCGAAGAACTCGCCGCGTCCTCCCTCTCCCAGGCAGACGTCACCGTGCTGTGCGAAGAGCCGCGGCCGGCCTATGACCGCGTGCACCTGTCCGAGTACTTCAGCGGCAAGACGGCCGAGCAGCTCACGCTGGTCGAGGCCGGCTTCTTCGAGCGCAGCGGCTTCTCGCTGCGCCTGGGCACCCGCGCGGCGGCGATCGAGCGGCGCAACAACACCGTCACCACCGCCGATGGCGAGGTGCTGACGTACGACAAGCTCGTGCTGGCCACCGGCTCCGTGCCCTTCGTGCCACCGGTACCAGGCCGCGAACGGCCGCACTGCCATGTCTACCGCACCATCGAGGACCTGGAAGGCATGAAAGCCTCCGGTGCCAAGTCGAAGAGCGGCGTGGTGGTCGGCGGCGGCCTGCTGGGCCTGGAATGCGCCAAGGCGCTGCGCGACCTGGGCCTGGAAACGCATGTCGTCGAGTTCGCGCCTCGCCTGATGGCAGTGCAGGTGGACGAAGGCGGCGGCCGTGTACTGCGCAGCAAGATCGAGGCGCTGGGCGTGCAGGTGCACACCGGCCGCAACACGGTGGAGATCACCGACGGCGCCACCGCCCGGCACCGCATGGTCTTCTCCGACGGCACATGGCTGGAATGCGACATGATCGTGTTCTCTGCCGGCATCCGGCCCCAGGACGCCCTCGCCCGCCAGAGCGCCCTGGCCGTCGGGCCCCGCGGCGGCGTCGCCGTGGACGCCCATTGCCGCAGCGCCGACCGAAACATCTATGCCATCGGCGAGTGCGCCTCGTGGAACGAGCAGCTCTATGGCCTCGTCGCGCCCGGCTACGAGATGGCCCGCGTGGCCGCCCGCCACCTGGCCGGCGACGCCGAAGCCAGCTTTGCCGGCGCCGACATGAGCACCAAGCTCAAGCTGATGGGCGTGGACGTGGCCAGCATCGGCGACGCCCACGGCCGCACGCCCGGCAGCCGCAGCTTCCAGTACGTGGACGAGATCAAGCAGGTCTACAAAAAGATCGTGGTCAGCGCCGACGGTACGAAGCTGCTGGGCGCGGTGCTGGTGGGCAATGCCGACGAATACGGCACGCTCCTTCAGATGGCGCTCAACGGCATCGCCCTGCCGGCGTCGCCGGAGTTCCTGATCCTGCCGTCCAGCGACGGCCAGGCCAAGCCCGGCCTGGGCGTGGACGCGCTGCCGGACACGGCGCAGATCTGCTCGTGCAACAACGTGAGCAAGGGCCAGATCTGCGCCGCGGTGGGCGACGGCGCCTGCACCATCGGCCAGCTCAAGGCCTGCACCAAGGCCGGCGCCACCTGCGGCGGCTGCGTGCCCCTGGTCACGCAGGTGATGAAGGCCGAGATGAGCCGCCGCGGCCTGGCCGTCAACAACCACCTGTGCGAGCACTTTCCGCATTCGCGGCAGGAGCTGTACCACCTGGTGCGCGTGGGCGGCATCAAGACCTTCGACGAACTGCTGGCCAAGCATGGCCAGGGCCTGGGCTGCGACATCTGCAAGCCCACCGCGGCAAGCGTCCTGGCCTCGTGCTGGAACGACTTCGTGCTCAAGCCCGAGCTGGCCAAGCTGCAGGACAGCAACGACTATTTCCTCGGCAACATCCAGAAGGACGGCACCTACTCCGTCGTGCCCCGCATGCCCGGCGGCGAGGTCACGCCCGACGGCCTGATCGCCGTCGGCCAGGTGGCCAAGAAGTACGGCCTCTACACCAAGGTGACGGGCGGCGCGCGGGTCGACATGTTCGGCGCCCGGCTGGAGCAGCTGCCGCTGATCTGGGAAGAACTGATCGCCGCCGGCTTCGAGAGCGGCCATGCGTACGGCAAGTCGCTGCGCACCGTGAAGAGCTGTGTGGGCAGCACCTGGTGCCGCTACGGCGTGCAGGACTCGGTCGGCCTGGCCGTCGAGCTGGAGAACCGCTACAAGGGCCTGCGCGCGCCGCACAAGATCAAGTTCGGCGTCTCGGGCTGCACCCGCGAATGCGCCGAGGCCCAGGGCAAGGATGTGGGCGTGATCGCCACCGAGAAGGGCTGGAACCTCTACGTCTGCGGCAACGGCGGCATGAAGCCGCGCCATGCCGAGCTGATCGCCAGCGACCTGACCAAGCCACAGCTCATCGCGCTGATCGACCGATTCCTGATGTTCTACGTGCGCACGGCCGACCGCCTGCAGCGCACGAGCACGTGGCGCGACAACCTGGAGGGCGGCCTCGACTACCTGAAGAAGGTGCTGATCGAGGACAGCCTGGGCCTGGCCGACGAGCTGCAGACGCAGATGCAGGCCGTGGTCGACACCTACCAGTGCGAGTGGAAGACAGCCGTGACGGACCCCGCCGTGCGCAACCGCTTCCGCAGCTTCGTCAACAGCGAGTTGCCCGATGAGCGCATCGTGTTCGTGAAGGAGCGTGGGCAGATCCGCCCAGCCCGTGCCGAGGAACGCGCCCCCGACGCCGCACCGCCGGCGCGCGAAGCCGACGAGCCCGCCATCGAAGCCACGCCCGCCTGAGGAGCCCCGCCATGACCACGACCCTCGCCCCTGAATGGATGGCCGTCTGCGCCGTCTCGGACATCCTGCCCGACACCGGCGTCTGCGCCCGCATCGACGGCCGGCATGTCGCCATCTTTCGCATCGGCGACGACCGCTTCCATGCCATCGACAACATCGACCCGCAGTCGGGCGCCAGCGTGCTCTCGCGCGGGCTCACCGGCAGCCTGGGCGGGCGCACCGTTGTCGCCTCGCCGCTCTACAAGAACCACTTCGACCTGGCCACCGGCGAATGCCTGGAGGCGCCCCAGCACTCGGTGCGCGCTTATGCCGTGCGCGTGGACGGCGGCCGCGTGATGGTCGCCCTCGCCTGACCCCCTCTTCCCCCTTTTCAAGCACTTCCAAGGAATTCCATGGCCTACCTTGCCCCCGCTGAATTCGTCACCAAGATGGTGGACGCCGGCGAATCCAAGCTGCTGATGTCCACCCGCGACACGCTGATCCGCTCGTACATGGCCGGCGCCATCCTGGCGCTGGCGGCGGCCTTCGCCGTCACCATCACCGTCAACACCGGCAACGCGCTGGTCGGCGCGATGCTGTTCCCGGTCGGCTTCATCATGCTGTACCTGATGGGCTTCGACCTGCTGACCGGCGTGTTCACGCTCGCACCGCTGGCCGTCTTCGACAAGCGCCCCGGCGCCACCTGGGGCGGCGTCATGCGCAACTGGGGGCTGGTGTTCGTCGGCAACTTCGCGGGCGCGCTGACGGTGGCCGTGTTCATGGCCATCATCTTCACCTTCGGCTGGTCCGAGGCGCCCAACGCCATCGGCCAGCGCATCGGCCACATCGGCGAGGGCCGAACGGTGGGCTACGCCGCCCACGGCGCCGCCGGCATGCTGACGCTGTTCATCCGCGGCGTGATGTGCAACTGGATGGTCTCCACCGGCGTGGTGGCGGCCATGATGTCCACCTCGGTGTCGGGCAAGGCCATCGGCATGTGGATGCCGATCACCGTGTTCTTCTACATGGGCTTCGAACACAGCGTGGTCAACATGTTCCTGTTCCCCTCGGGCCTGCTGCTGGGCGGCCACTTCACGCTGATGGACTACCTGATCTGGAACGAGATCCCCACCGTGCTCGGCAACCTGGTGGGCGGCCTGACCTTCGTCGGCGCGACGCTCTACTCCACCCACTACAAGACGGCGCCCAAGCGCGTGCGCGCCTGAGGCCTGAGCCCGGTGGCACGCTGGAAGGACGTTCGGCCGTCGTGACGGGCCCATCCGAGGCGCTGCCGCGCATCACCCTGGGCCAGCACTCGCTGGCCGCGCCGGGCGGGCCCAACCAGGACTTCCACGGCGCGATGCTGCCCACCGGCCACCTGCTGGCCAGCAAGGGCATCGCGCTGGCCATCGCCGACGGCATCAGCAGCAGCCCGGTAAGCCAGGAGGCCGCGCAGACCGCCGTTGGCGCCTTCCTCGCCGACTACTACGCGACGAGCGAGAGCTGGTCGGTGCGCCGCGCGGGGCAGCGCGTGATCGCCGCCACCAACGCCTGGCTGCATGCGCAGACGATGCGCGGCGATGCCCGCTTCGACAAAGACCGCGGCCATGTCTGCACCTTCACGGCGCTGGTGCTCAAGGGCTGCGAGCTGCACCTGCTGCATGTGGGCGACGCGCGGCTGTGCCGGCTGCATGCGGCCACGCTGGAACCGCTCTCCGAGGACCACCGCGTGCAGGTGTCCTCCGCCGAGTCCTACCTGGCGCGCGCGCTCGGCGCCGGCGCCCAGGTCGAGATCGACTACCGCCACTGGGAGGCCGAGCCCGGCGAGGTCTACCTGCTGGCCACCGACGGCGCCCATGCCCACCTCGCGGCGGCGGACATGCATGAGGCGCTACGCCTGCATGCCGACGACTTCGATGCCGCGGCCGCCGCCCTCACCCGGCGCGCCCGCGAGCGCGGCAGCGACGACGACGCGACCGTCCTGCTGCTGCGCATCGACGCCCTGCCCGCGCCCGGCCAGCCGCTGCCCCAGCTCAGCCGTGAAGGCCTGGCGTTGCCGCCGTTGCTTTCGGTCGGCATGGCCTTCGAAGGCTTCACGCTGGTGCGCGAACTCAAGGTCAGCCCGCGCAGCCATATCTGGCTGGCCACCGACGACGAAAGCGGTGTGCCCGTGGCGCTCAAGATGCCGGGGCCGGACCTGCGCGAGGACGCCGCGGCGCTCGACCGCTTCGTGCTGGAGGAATGGGTGGCCCGGCGCATCGACCATCCGCATGTGCTCAAGGCCTGGCCGGGCCAGCGCGCGCGGCGCCATCTCTTCGTGGCCATGGCCTACGTGGAAGGCCAGACGCTGGCCCAGTGGATGGTCGACCATCCGCGCCCTTCGCTCGACGAGGTGCGCGCCCTGCTCGACCAGATCGGCCGCGGCCTGCAGGCCCTGCACGGCCGCGAGATGCTGCACCAGGACCTGCGGCCGGAGAACGTGATGATCGACCGCGCCGGCACCGCGCGGCTGATCGACCTGGCCTCGGCCCATGTGGCCGGCCTGGCGGAGGGCCGCGGGCCGCTGGCGGCCGATGCGCCGGGCACGCTGCAGTACATGGCGCCGGAGTACCTGCTCGGCCAGGGCGGCAGCGCCCGGTCGGACCTGTTTGCACTCGCTGCCCTGGGCTACCAGACGCTCACGGGCCAGTTGCCCTATGGCCTGACCGCCACGCGCGTTCGCCAGCCGCAGGACCTGCGACGCCTGCGCTATGTGCCGCTGCGCCATCACCGGCCCGATCTGCCGGCCTGGCTGGACACCGTGCTACAGAAGGCCCTGAGCCCGCAGCCGGCCCGGCGCCACGAAGCCGTGTCCGAATTGCTGCATGAGCTGCGCTCGCCCTCCCCCGAAGTGCGGCATGCGCGAGCCGTGCCGCTGGCGCAGCGCGATCCGGTGCGTTTCTGGCAGGCGGTGGCCGCAGCGCTTATGGCCGTGGTGGTGCTGCTGTTCGGTCGGCTCGTCCTGCACGCCTGAGACATACCGCTGCCCTGGCCCCTGCGGTGCTCAGCGCTTGACTACTGCGCGGTAGCTGAAGGCGTCTCCGCGGAAATGCATCTCGGACCAGCACAGCGCCCGGTCCTCCATGTCGTGCGGTGTGAAGCGGATGCGCAACAGGGGGTCGCCCGCCGCGCAGGCCAGTTGCCGTGCGCGCGCGGCACCGGCGAGCACCGCGCCGGCCTCGATGTGCGTGTTGCGCAGGCGAACGCCCAGACGGTCCTCAAGCACGACCATCACGTCGTTGGTCTCGAGGTCCTCGCGCACCAGGGCCTCGATGAGCGAAGGCGTGCCGCTCGTGGTGCCGACCGCCAGCGGGCGGCCGTCGACCATCCGTACCAGCGTGACGGTGCGCAGGGCGGTGCCTGCCTCGACACCCAGGGCCTGGGCCTGGATGGCGGTCGCCGGCGTGTCGCGCACCGAGACCAGCCGGCCCCGCGCCGCCTTGCCCTGCGCGCGCATGTGCTCGTAGAAGCCGGTGAGCGGCCCCAGGTCGGGCCCATCCGACGGGCGCGTGACGAAGCTGCCCCGGCCATTGACCTTGCGGATCAGCCCACTCGACTCCAGCGAGGCCAGCGCCTGTCGCACGGTGATGCGGCTCACGCCGAACTCCGCCTCCAGCGCCGCCTCGGAAGGCAGCTTGCTGCCAGCCGCCAGTTCGTTGCGTAGGATGCGGTCGCGAAGGCTCGCCTCGATGCGGGCGAACAGCGGAAGAGCGGCGGGGTCGTTCATGCGACCTATCATAACAGGTATAGGGTATGCACCCATTACCTGTTATGACAGCTCGGCGGCATCATGCGGACCACTTCGAGGAGACACCTGCCGTGAATGCCCCTGCCCTTCCCCGCCGCGGCCTGCTGGCCGGCCTGCTTCTTGCCGCCGCGCTGCCTGCGCTGGCGCAGAGCTACCCCACCAAGCCCATCCGGGTGATCGTTCCCTATGCGCCTGGCGGCGTGGTCGACGTGCAGGCCCGTGCCGTGACCGCACGCATGGCGGTCGAACTGGGTCAGCCCATCGTGGTCGAGGCCAAGCCGGGCGCCAACGGCAACATCGGTGCCGAGTTCGTGGCGCGCGCGCCCGCCGACGGCTACACGCTGCTGGTGTCGGCGCCCTTCCTCATCAACAACCCGCTGCTCGAAGACCACCTGCGCTGGGCGCCCAAGGACTTCGTGCCGGTCGCCCGCTTCACGCTCTCGCCGAGCTATTTCGTGGTGCCCGCGTCGTCGCCCGCGCGCTCGGTCCGCGACTTCGTGGAGATGGCCCGCAAGTCACCGACCACCCTGCAGTTTGGCGACGGCGGCGTCGGCAGCACCCAGAACATGGCCAACGAGATGTTCAAGATCGCGGCCAACATCCGGCTGGAGGCGGTCACCTACAAAGGTGCGCCGCCGATGGTGCCCGACCTGATCAACGGCGCGTTCGCCATGGCCATCCTGCCGTCCACCGTGGCCTATCCGCACGTCAAGTCGGGCGCCATCCGTGCGCTGGCCAATATCAGCAGTAACCGCTCCGCGCAGCTGCCCGACGTGCCCACCATCGCCGAAGCCGGATATCCCGAAGTGACCGCACTGTCCTGGTACGCGTTCCATGCGCCGGCCGGAACGCCGCCGGCCGTGATGCAGCGCATCGAGCAGGCAGTGCGGGCCGCCCTGGCCACCGACGAGGTCAAGGAGCGGCTGGTCAACGCCGGCGGCGAGGCGGCCTTCCAGGGGCAGGAGGAGTTCCAGGCCTTCCTGAAGTCGGACGCGCAGCGCTGGGAGCGCATGGTCAAGGCGATCCGCAGATGAGCGGGGCCGGACGCGAGGCTGCATCCTTCGACGCGCTCGTCGAGCGCCTGCGCCAGTTCATCGACGACGAGGTGATCCCGGGGGAGGACCTCGGCACGGCCCATGATGCGCAGGCCGTCGAGCGCACGGCCGCGCAGTTGCGCGCACGTGCCCAGGCGCTCGGCTTCGGCGCGCCGCGCACGGCGGTCGCCGAAGGCGGACTCGGCCTGAGCTGGGAGCAGTGCTGCGTCTGGCTCGAAGAGGCAGGCCGCAGCTTCCTCGGACCGCTGGCACTGCAGTGCGCGCCGCCGGGTCAGCCCGATCTGGCGGCACTGGAACAGTTGCTCACGCCCGCGCAGCAGGCCCGATGGCTCGCCCCACTGCGTGCCGGCCGGCTGCGTTCATGCTTCGCCATGACCGAGCCGGCTCCCGGTGTCGGCTCGGACCCGCGCATGCTGCGCAGCACCGCGGTGCGCGATGGCGAGGGCTGGCGGCTGGACGGCCACAAGTGGTTCATCACCGGCGCTGAAGCGGCCGACGTGGCCATCGTGGTCGCGCGCACCGAGGCGGGGCCGTCGTGGTTCATGGTCGACACGACGACGCCAGGCTTCGAACGCGTGCGCGCCATCCGCACCATCGAGCCCTTTGCGCTGGGCGGCCATGGCGAGATCCGGCTGGAGGGTTGCCGCGTCGGGCCCGACGCCCTCGTCGGCGAGGAAGGCCAGGGCCTGGCCTATGCCCAGCTGCGGCTGGAAGGCGCGCGCCTCTTCCATTGCATGCGCTTCATCGGCCTGGCCTCCCGGGCCATGGCGATGGCGCAGGACCATGCCGCCACGCGCGAGTCGCAAGGCGTGCCGCTGGCCGAGCACCAGATGGTGCAGGCCCACGTGGCGGATGCGCACATCGACCTCTACGCCGCGCGGCTGATGACGCGGGAAGTGGCGCGCGACCTGGATGCCGGCCGGTCCATCCGCCACAGCTCGTCGATGGCCAAGGTCTTCGTGTCGGAGGCGGTGTGCCGCGTGGCCGATTCGGCCGTGCAGATCACCGGCGCGCTGGGCGTGTCGGAAGACCTCCCGCTGTCGATGATCCTGCGCATGGTGCGGCCGTTCCGCATCTACGACGGCGCGTCGGAAGTGCACCGCGCCGCCATCGCGCGCCGCGCGTTCACGCGGCGGCTGCGACCCTGAAATGCGCATCGCATGCACCGCCGGCCACTTGGCTGCCATTCCACATTCCCTGCTCTTCTACGCTGCGCATGATTGACGACGACTCCTCATTTGGCGACACGATCCGCGCCTTCGTGCAAGAGCACCTGCCACCCGACATCCGCGCCGCCGTGCGCGCCGGCCATCCTATTGCGCGGGAGCGCAGCATCGCCTGGAACGAGATCCTGGCGGGCGCCGGCTACCTGGTACCGCATTGGCCAGAGGAATGGGGAGGCCGCGGCTGGTCCGTGGCGCAGCAGCTGGCCTTCGACGAGGTGCTGTGCACCGAGGACGCGCCAGAACTCAACGCCGTGACCTTCGACATGATCGGGCCGGTGCTGGTGCGCTACGGCTCGCCCGCGCAGCGCACACGCTTCCTGCCGGCCATCGCATCGGGCCGGCAGTGGTGGTGCCAGGGCTACTCCGAACCCAACGCCGGCTCGGATCTGGCCTCGCTGGCCACTCGCGCCGTCCGCGATGGGGACGACTACCTCGTCACGGGCTCCAAGATCTGGACCAGCTACGCCCAGTACGCCGACTGGATGTTCTGCCTGGTGCGCACAAGCCATGAAAGCCGGCCGCAGGAAGGCATCAGCTTCCTGCTGCTGGACATGCGCTCTCCCGGCGTGACCGTGCGACCGATCGTCGGCATCCATGGCTGGGTGGTCTTCAACGAGGTGTTCCTCGATGGTGTGCGCGTGCCGGTCTCGCAACGCGTCGGCGAGGAGAACCAAGGATGGACCATCGCCAAGGCGCTGCTGGAATTCGAGCGACTGAAGCTGGCGCGCATCGGCGAGAACAAGCGGCGGCGTGCCCGCCTCCTGGCCATCGCCGAGCCACGCGGACTCACGCAGGCGCCCTGGTTCCGCGAGCGCTTCGCCACGCTGGAAGCTCGTCTGCTGACCCTCGAAGCCCATGCCGCGCGCTTTCTGGCACGCGCGCAGGCCGGGGAGCGCATCGGCGCGGAAGTCTCCATGCTCAAGCTGCGCGGCAGTCAGCTGATCCAGCTGTGGGAAGAACTGACGGTCGAGGCGCTGGGGCCCGAGGCCTGGGCGCTGGACGAGCGGGCATTCGGCGGTGCACCGCTGGAGGCGGAGGATTCACAGGCCCTGCACCAGGCCATCGGCGGCACGGCGTCGTCCCGCCGGTTTTTGTCGCGCGGCTACACCATCGCGGGTGGCTCCAGCGAGATCCAGCACAACATCCTTGGCAAGCAGGTGCTCGGGCTATGACATCCAACGCTTCAGACGAAGCCCTGCGCGAGACGCGGGACATGCTGGCCGAGAGCGCCCGGCGATTCGCGGAACGTGGCTACGGCGCGGACGTGCGCGCGGCGTCGCTGGCGCACCCCGAAGGCTGCGTGCCCGGCGTGTGGGCCCAGTTGGCCGAGCTGGGCTGGCTGGCGCTTGCCGTGCCCGAAGACCTGGGCGGCTTCGGTGGACGCGCCGCCGACCTGTGCGCCGTGGCCGAACCCCTGGGGATGGCGGGCTTGAACGAGCCCTTCGCTGAAGCCGGCGTGCGCGCTCCTGCGCTGCTGGCCGCGCTGCCGGACACGAACGACGCTGGCGCACGCCTGCTTGCCGCGGCAATGGCGGGCGAGATCCGGCTGGCGTGCATTGCCGCGAGTGCGGCTCGCGACTGGAACGCCTGCCAAGAGGGGCAAATCACGGGCCGCAGTGACGTCGTGCCGGGCGGTGCCGGCGCGGATGCCTGGCTGTGGGCCCGCGCCGAAGCGGGTGAGGTCACGCTGTTTGCCCTGGCGCGCGACCTGCCCGGACTGCAGGCCCAGGCCTGCACCCTCATCGACGGCCAGCGCGCCGTGCGGCTCTCTGCACAGTCGGTGACGGTGCCGGCGCCGCTCTGGCGGGGCAGCGCCGACGCGTGGCGCGCCGCGGTGGCGCGGGCCGATGCGCTGGCCCTGCTGACCCATTCGGCCATGGGTGTCGGGACCATGCGGCGTGCGAGGACGCTGACGCAGGACTACCTGAGCACGCGCCGACAGTTCGGCCAGACCGTGGTACGCAACCAGGTGGTCCAGCATCGTCTGGTCGACCTGCTGGTCGAGATCGAAGAGGCCGATGCACTGGTGCAGGCCACGGCTGAGCGCGTTGATGCCGGCATCGACGATCCGCGCTGGCTTGCGGCAACTGGCGCCACGCTGGCGGCCGCCGCCCGTCATGTGTGGCAGGAGACGGTGCAACTGCATGGCGCCATCGGCATCACGCAGGAATGCGAGGCGGCGCCGCTGGTCCGGCGCCTGGCCCTGGCCAGCGTCCAGCATGGCACCGAGGCCCACCACCTGGCCCGGCTGGCCGACGCCAGCCTGGGTCCTTTGCCTCTGCACGCCTCACATTGAAGAAAGCACCTCCATGTCCGAACCTTCCGCCGTTCTCACGCAACGCCATGGGGCGGTGCTGCAGCTCACGCTCAACGCGCCCGCCAACCGCAATTCACTGTCCGCGCCGGGTGTCCTCGAAGGCCTGCTGGCCGGCCTTGCGGACCTGGAGCAAGACGAGACGCTGCGCTGCGCGGTGATCACTGGCGCCGGCGGTGCCTTCTGTTCGGGCGGCGATCTGCGGCAACTGGCGCATGCCCCGGAGCACGAAACCCGCGCCCGCATGACGGCCAATGCCGCGCTCTATCGCGGCATTGCGACGGCGAGCAAGCTGGTGGTCGCGGCCGTCGACGGTCCTGCCTTCGGCGCGGGACTGGGGCTGGCGGCCTGCTGCGACCTCGTGGTCGCCGGCCAGAGTGCACGCTTCTGCTGCGCCTTCGTGCGTGTGGGGGCCATGCCCGATGCCGCCCTCTTCTGGTCGTTGCCCGGGCGGGTGGGCCGCACGCGCGCGCGCCAGATGATGCTGCTGGCCGACGAAGTCGATGCGTCCGAGGCGCTGGCCATGGGCCTGGCCGACCGCATGGCCGCCGGGGGGTCGGCCCTGCCTGACGCCCTGGCACTGGCCGAGCGGCTTGCCCGCGGACCGGCGCAGGCCCAGGCGCGCATCAAGCTCGGCCTGCGCGAGGCGCCCATGGGCCTGGAAGAAGCCCTCGCCTTCCAGGTGGCCCACGCGCCCACGCTGTTCGCCAGCGACGACTTCCGTGAAGGTGCCGCAGCCTTCTTCGAGAAGCGGGCGCCCGTGTTCGGCCGGCCACGCCCATGAGTGCAATGACCTCGGACGCCGACACGCTGCCCCTGACCGGCCTGCGGGTGCTGGAGTTCGGCCAGTTCATCGCGGCACCGGCGGCTGGCCAGACGCTGGCCGATCTGGGCGCCGACGTCGTGAAGGTGGAACCGCCCGGCGGCGATGCGGCGCGGCAGGTGGGCTGGTCCCGCGATGAGTTCGGGCCCATGTTCAGCGCCTACAACCGCGGCAAGCGCTCGGTGGTGCTGGACCTGCGGACCGAGGCTGGGCGCGCGCAGGCTCTGCAACTGGCGCTGCAGGCAGACGTACTCATCCACAACATGCGGCCCGGCGCCATGGACAAGGCAGGCCTGGGGGCCGGCGTGCTGCGCAGCCTGTCGTCGCGACTGGTCTATGGCCAGGTCAGTGGCTTTGGACAGGAAGGTGAAGATGGCCGACGGCCGGGCTTCGACATCGCGGCCCAGGCGGAGAGCGGGATGATGAGCCTCAACGGTGCCGCCGATGGCGAGCCCACGCGACTGGGATTCACGGCGGTGGACGTGATGGCAAGCCATGCGCTGTGCAGCGGGGTGCTGGCGGCGCTGGTGAGGCGCGGCAGCACCGGCGCGGGCGCCCAGATCGACGTGTCGCTGATCGACGTCGCCGTCGAGGCGCTCGCCAACGCGTGGGCCGAGTACAGGCTGACGGGCCACATGCCGCTGCGCTGCGGCAACGGCCAGCCCCATGCGGCGCCCGCGGCGGATCTGGTGGAGACGGCGGACGGGCTCGTGGTCGTCTCGGCCTACACGCAGGCGCATTTCGCGAGACTGTGCGAAGCGCTCGGCCAGCCGCAGCTGGCCAGCGATCCGCGCTTTGCGACCAATGCCGCCCGCGTGGCCAACCGCGCCGCGCTTCGCGCCGCCTTGGCCGAAGGCATCGGCCACCTGGACTCCGCGGCGGTTGGGCGTCTGCTGACCGAGGCAGGCGTGGTGGTCGGCGCGGTGCGGACCATGGCCGAGGTGCGCGCGGGCCACGGCGGCGTGGCATCGGACCTGTTCGTCCCGGTCGACCGGCCGAACGGCCCGCCGATGGCCCTGCCCGGTCTTCCCTTTCGCATGGACGGGCAGGCCCGGCGAGGGGGCGCTTTGCCCGGCGTGGGGGAACACACCGACGCGGTGCTGAGCCACTGGGGCGCATCAAACTGAGACGCGATCGGGCAACAAAAAAGCCCGCGGGTGGCGGGCTTTGAAGCGTTGCGAGCCGAGGGCTCGCCAACGGGGAATGGGTGGTAGGACGTGCAGGATTCGAACCTGCGACCAACGGATTAAAAGTCCGCTGCTCTACCAACTGAGCTAACGTCCCGCTTCACGTTCGCACTGGTGTGCGATGTGCAGCAAAGCCTATGAGTATAGCGTGGATTTCTGTGAAATCTGGTCGATCAGCCAGCCTGCGGCGCACAGGCCGAAGGTCGCTGTCACGCTGACCATCGAGCCATAGCCGTGGCAGTTGAGGGAGCCATCGCCGTCGATGGCGCAGGAGGCGTCAGGCGGGGCGACCGGCTCACGGCTGAAGACGCACTGCACGCCCATGGCCTTGCCGTCACGCCGCGCACCATGATGCTTGCGCAGGCGCTGCCGCAGTTGGGCCATCAACGGATCGTGCGTGGCGTGTGCCAGATCGTCGACCTCCACACGGTGTGCGTGCCGCTTGCCGCCTGCCGCACCGACGGTGACGAAGCGCATGCGCTTGCCTTCTGACAACGCCCAGGCCGCCATGGCCGTCTTGGCGGACATCTGGTCGCAGGCGTCGAGCACCGCAGTCACGGGGCCCAGCGACTGCTCTGCCTGCCCGATGAGTGAAGGCCAGTTGTCGGCCGTGGCGAACTCATCGAGTGCGAGCACCTGGCACCGCGAATTGATGTGGCGAATCCGATCCTGCATGGCCAGTACCTTGGCCTGCCCGACCGTGTCGTCGAGCGCATGGATCTGCCGGTTGATGTTGGATTCGGCCACGTGATCGAGATCAACGAGGGTCAGTGCACCAACGCCGCTGCGCGCCAGCGCCTCGGCGGCCCAGGAACCGACGCCGCCGATTCCGACGACCACGACATGCGCCCGTCGCACTGCGGCTGCACCCTGCACGCCATAGAGCCGCTCCATGCCGCCAAAACGGCGGTCCAGGTCCAGCTCTGACGGCAGTGTGTCGCCCGACACCGACGGCAGCGCCTGCATGCCTACGCTCAACGCAGTCGCGAGAGCCGTTCGCGCGCAGCCGAGGCCGCTTCGGACTGCGGATAGGCCTTCACCAGATCCTCCAGCGTGCGACGGGCCGCGCGCGTGTCCTTCAACTCGATCTGGCAGTTGGCAATGGAGAGCACGGCCTCCGGTGCCTTGGCATGGTCCGGCGCCAGCGACAGCATGGAGCGGAAGTTGGCGACGGCCTCGGCGTAGTTGCGTGTGGCGTACTGCGCGTTGCCCAGCCAGAACAGTGCCGACGGGTTGTAGCCGCTGCGCGGGTAGCGCTTGACGAAGTCGGCGAACGCCGCCTGCGCCTGGGGAAACTGGCCGGATCGGAACACGCCCAGTGCCGCCTCGAAGTCGGCCTTCTCGCGCGGGTCGGCAGTGAAGTCCTTGCCATCGACCGACACCTGCTGAGGCTCGTTCTGCTTCAGGCGGTCGTCGATCGTGGTCTGCCGCTGCTGCAGCTCGGTGAGCGTGCGCGTGAGCTGCTCGTTCTGGCCGGTCATGCGTGCCATGTCCCCGCGCAGGTTGTCGATCTGCTGCTGCAGGTCGACCAGGCTGCGCCTCAGCTGCCCGTTCTCGTCAGCCAGGCGTTGCGTCGTGTTCTCCGACTGCTGGCGGACCGTCTCGACGCGCTGGCGCAGATCGAGGATGGCGCGGCGCGCCTCGTCATCCTCGAACAACGCCGCGTGCGACGCCGCAGACAAGCACAGAAAAGCGGCCGCAAGGGCCGCCGGACGCACGAGGTGCTGCAGTCGCTGCATTAGCGGTACACGATCTCGGCGCGACGATTCTGGGCGCGGGCATCTTCGCCCGAACCTTGGACGGCCGGCTTTTCCTTGCCGAAGCTCACCGCTTCGATCTGGCTGTCGTTCACGCCAAGCAGCGTGAGTGCACGGCGCACGGCTTCGGAACGCTTCTGACCGAGGGCCAGGTTGTATTCGCTGCCGCCACGGTCATCCGTATGGCCTTCGATGGAAATGCGACGCGAAGGATTGGCCTTCAGGAAACGCGCGTGGCCGTCGATCAACTGCTGGAACTCGGGCTTGATCGTGTAGCTGTCGAAGTCGAAGTAGATGATGCGGGCAACGCCCACGGGGCCCTGGCGCGTCTGCGCGTTAGGGTCGATGGTGACCGGTGCCACGCCGCTGGCAGCGCCGGAGCCGGTGCTGCCACCCATGCCGCCAGCGGTGCTGACGGGCGCCTCATTGAGCTTGGTGCCCGACGAACAACCTGCCACAAGGGCAACGAAGGCAAGGGCAAAAATCGATTTCTTCAACATACGAACACTCCTCAGTGCGGACAAAAAATCATTGCTTTTGGAAGGGGCCCCAGTCCGGTTCCCGGATGTCCCCCGCCTTCCCCGCCAGTCGCGCCTTGATCTTGCCGTCAAGTGTGGTGGTCATCAGCGCTTCTCTGCCCTGAATCTGGGTCGAATAGACGAGCAGCTTTCCATTGGGTGCAAAGCTGGGGCTCTCGTCGTTCGCGGTGTCGGTGATGGCCGTGGCGTTGCCGGTGGCGAGTTCCATCACATGGAGCTTGAAGGCTCCGCCCACGCGCGAGATGTAGGCCAACCACCGTCCGTCGGGACTGATGGCGGGCGAGATGTTGTAGGACCCCGAGAAGGTCACGCGCACCGGCGCGCCACCGCTGGCCGGCATCTTGTAGATCTGCGGTGCACCGCCCCGGTCGCTGACGAAGTAGATGGAACTGCCATCTGCCGTGTAGGTGGGCTCGGTGTCGATGCTGCTGCTCTGCGTCAGGCGCCGCGGCTCGCCGCCGGAGGCAGGAATCGTGTAGAGCTGCGAGCCGCCATCGCGGCTGAGGGTCACGGCCAGGCTGCGGCCGTCGGGCGACCAGGCTGGCGCGCTGTTGGAACCGCGGAAGTTCGCCACCAGGCGCCGCTGTCCGTTCGCCACCGTGTGCACATAAACCACGGGCTTGCGCGACTCGAAGGACACATAGGCCAGTTCGCCGCCGCTCGGCGACCAGACAGGCGAGATGATCGGCTCGGGACTGGCCAGTGCCGCCTGGGCGTTCTCGCCATCGGCGTCGGCAACCCACAGCGTGTAGCGGCCCGAGGCGCGGGTGACGTAGGCGATGCGGGTGGAGAAGACACCTTTCTCGCCGGTCAGCTTCTCGTACACATAGTCGGCGATACGGTGCGAGGCGAGGCGAAGGTCGGCCTCGGGCACGGTGTAGCTCTGGCCGCCAAGGTCCTGGCCGCGCACCACGTCCCACAGGCGAAAGCGCACGTCCCAGCGGCCATCGGCCAGCCGCGTGACACTGCCCGCGACCAGCGAGTCGGCCGTCCGTTGACGCCAGACGGCCAGATCGGGGCGGCTGTTCTCGTCCAGCGCCTGGCCGGACGCATCGACGCCGCGGAACTGGCCACTGCGCTCGAGGTCGGCCTGGACGATCGTGGAGATCTTTTGAGGAGACGTTTCCTCTCCCCGGAAGGGCACCAGCGCGATGGGCAGCTGGGTGAGGCCCACACCCGAGACTTCGACGCGGAACTGAGCCAGGGCGGGAAGGACCGGCACGGCGGCGAACGCGGTGATCAGCGTGCGGCGGGCGAGGGTCGGGAAGGCGGGGGAAGACTGCGACGGCGACGAAGTATTCATGCAGCTCGGAGGAATGTGCGCCTGGAAAGTTTCAAATCCGGGTCGCTGGCCCAGGCGCGAAGCAAGCGATGTTACACCTCGGCTCTCCGCGCAAACCCGGGCTTGCGCGCCGATTTCGAATCTGTCCTACAGCCCCCAAGGCCCTTGCAAGCGGCGCCCGTAGAATCCACCGCCATGTCGACCTCCCCTGCCGACGCGCCTGCGCGAGCACCCTTGACTCGCCGGCTCGCCCGGCTCATGACGTGGTTCGGCGGTTCGCGTCGCTGGTGGGTATTGGCCCTGGTGATGTCCGTCATGGCCGCCGTCACCGAACCCCTGATGCCCGCCTTGCTCAAGCCCCTGCTGGACCGGGGCTTCGCACGTGGCCAGCTGGCCCTGTGGATGGTGCCCACGGCCATCATCCTGCTCTTTGCGGTGCGTGGCGTGGCGCAGTTCGTGTCGCAGTACGCGCTGGCACGCATCGCCAACGAAGGCATGCAGCGCATGCGCAGCGTGCTGTTCGAGCGCATGCTGGCGGCCGATCTCGGACTCTTCTCGCGCCAGTCGGCCAGCACCTTGTCGAACACCATCGTCTACGAAGTGCAGACCGGCGCCATGCTGCTGGTGCAGGCGCTGCTGAGCATCTCTCGCGATGGCTTCACCGTGGTGGCGCTGCTGTTCTACCTGCTCTTCCTGAACTGGAAGCTCACGCTGGTCGTGGCAGTGCTGGTGCCAGGGGTCTCGTGGATCATGAAGGCGCTGTCGCGACGGCTCTACAGCCTGACCTTGATGGGTCAGCAGGCCACGGACGAGCTGGCCTACGTGGTGGAGGAGAACGTCCTGGCCCACCGCATGGTTCGTCTGCACGGCGCACAGGCCGGCCAGTCGGCGCGCTTCGACAGGCTCAGCCACAGCCTCAACCGGCTGGCGGTGAAGTCGACCATCGCCTCGGCCGCCATGACGCCGCTGACGCAGCTCTTCGCGGCGGTCGCGCTGTCGGTGGTGGTCATGATCGCGCTCTGGCAGAGCGGCGACCGCGGGCTGACGGTCGGCGGTTTCGTGGCCTACATCACGGCCATGCTGATGTTGATTGCGCCGATCCGTCGCCTTGCGGACATGGCGAATCCCATCACCCGGGGACTCGCCGCGCTCGAGCGCGGCCTGGGGCTGATGGACGGCACCCCGGTCGAGACCGACGGCCACTTCGAGATGGCGCGGGCAGAGGGCCGCGTCGAACTGCGCGGCGTCCAGGTGCGCTACCGCGAGGATGCCGGCATGGCGCTCGACGGCATCGACCTGAGTGTGGCCCCAGGCGAAATCGTCGCGCTGGTCGGGCCTTCAGGCTCCGGCAAGACGACGATGGTCAACCTCCTGCCGCGATTCGTTCATCCGAGTGCGGGCCAGGTCCTGCTCGATGGCCACGACGTGGCCGAATGGACGCTGCGCAGCCTGCGCAGCCAGTTTGCGCTGGTGAGCCAGGATGTGGTCATGCTCAACGACACGCTGGCCGCCAACGTGGCCCTGGGCGCCGCTCGGATCGACCGGGCCCGCGTACTGCAATGCGTCGAGGCGGCCAATCTCGCGTCGCATGTGGAGCGCCTGCCGCAAGGCATCGACACGGTGCTGGGCCATAACGCCACGGAGCTCTCCGGCGGGCAGCGGCAGCGGCTGGCGATCGCCCGTGCGCTCTACCGCGACGCGCCGGTGTTGCTGCTGGACGAGGCCACTTCCGCGCTCGATACCGAATCCGAACGGCTGGTGCAGGACGCCCTGCAGCGCCTCATGCAGGGACGCACGACGCTGATCGTGGCGCACCGCCTGTCCACCATCCAGCATGCCGACCGCATCGTGGTGATGGACCGTGGCCGCATCGTCGAGCAGGGCAGCCACGCGGAGCTGATGGTGCGCGATGGCCTCTATGCGCGCCTTCAGGCGCCTCGCGCCTCGACACCTGCCGAAGCCTGAGGACCGCCTGCCGCGGCCTGTCTTCTTGCGCGACCCATGCGGGACTTCGCGATACGCAGCGCACGCGCCACAGCGTCCAGGTGTTTGTCCTACGTCTCGACCAAATGGAGCAGACCAAAGGGCTCAGGTGATCTACGAAGTGGCGGAAACTTAACAGAATGTTAATCTGACGCTTCAGTGGTGTGCCGGTCGGGCCGACACATGGAGACGATGACGAGATACGAAGGATTGGCAATGCAGCTCCCGACAGCAGCACCTGCCGGTGCCTTGGGTGCTCCTGGTGAATTCGGCAGAGTGGACCCCGCTGCAGAAGGAATCCATGGCGTGCTTGCGGCCGTGCGGCGGCATCTGGGCATGGATGTGGCGTTCATCTCGCACTTCGAGACCGAGGAGCGGGCGTTCGAGTACGTGGACTGTGCGCCCAACGGCCCCCTGCGTGCAAATCAGCGGATGCCGCTCTCGGAGGGCTATTGCCTCAAGGTGGTCCGCGGCGAATTGCCCGAGTGCATCCCAGACACCTCCAAGCTCGAGGCCGCCCTCCAGATTCCGCAGACCGCGGCAGTGCCCATCGGCTCGCACCTGAGCGTGCCGGTACGGCTGAAGGACGGCAGCATCTACGGCACCCTCTGCTGTTTCAGTTACCTGCCCAACCCGGCCCTCGGCGAGCGGGAGATGCGCCTGATGCATGCCTTTGCCGAGGTGGTCGCCTTGCGCATGGATGAGCGCTCTGCCCTTCAGCGGGCGCGTGAGAGCGCTGCGCGCGAAGTGCGGCAGGCCATGGCACAGGGCGCGCCGCGCATCGTCTTCCAGCCGGTCTATAGCATCGCGCAGCGGGCAGTGCGGGCGTTCGAGTGTCTGTCGCGCTTCGACATCGCCCCCAAACGTCCGCCGGACGAATGGTTCCGTGTGGCCGACGAATCAGGCTTCGGCCTGCCGCTGGAGCTCCATGCCATCGAGAAGGCCCTGACAAGCCTGGATGACTTCCCCGGTCACTGTTCGCTCAGCGTGAACTGCTCACCGAGCCTCGTGCTCTCGGGACGTCTGGAGCCCGTGCTGTCGGCCCTCAACACGCCATCCCGGGTGACGCTGGAAATCACAGAACACGCCATCGTCCAGGACTATGCGGCTTTGGCCGCCGCCCTCGCACCATTGCGCGCTCTCGGCATCGGCGTGGCCGTCGACGACGCCGGTGCGGGCTACGCGAGCATGCGCCACATCCTCAACTTGGCCCCGGACATCATCAAGCTCGACATGAGCCTGACGCGCAACATCCACGAGGACGGCAAGCGCCGCGCTCTGGCCAAGGGCCTGACCAGCTTCGCGCACGAGATCGACAGTCTGGTCATTGCCGAAGGGGTGGAATCGGGGGCCGAACTGGAGATGCTCCAGCGGCTGGATGTGGACTGCGCCCAGGGCTACTTCCTGGCCAGACCACTGGCCCTGCAGGACGCCCTGACCTTCAGCATGACGCACTAGGCTGCGTCTCTGTCGAGCCCCCTTGCCGGGCCTTGCAGGATCAGAGCAGGACGATGTCGTACTGGCCCTGCCCCATCGCGGACTCCGCCTGCAGGGAGATCGGCTTGCCGATGAAGTCCGACAGCCCTGCCAGATGCTGGCTTTCCTCGTCGAGGAAAAGCTCGATCACCGCCGGCGAAGAGACGATGCGGAACTCGCGTGGCGTGAACTGCCGCGCCTCGCGCAGGATCTCGCGCAGCACCTCGTAAGCCACCGTACGTGCGGTCTTGACGATGCCCTGCCCCCCGCAGGCGACGCAGGGCTCGCACAGCATATGGGCCAGCGACTCGCGCGTCCGCTTGCGCGTCATCTCCACCAATCCCAGTTGCGAGAAGCCGCTGGCGGTCGTCTTGACCCGATCCCGGCCGAGTTGCTTGCGCAGTTCGGCCAGCACCTGCTCGCGGTGGTCGTTGCGGCTCATGTCGATGAAGTCGACGATCACGATGCCACCGAGATTGCGAAGACGCAGCTGCCGCGCAATGGCCAGCGCCGCCTCCAGATTGGTCTTGAAGACGGTGTCGTCGAAGTTGCGCGCGCCGACGAAGGCGCCCGTGTTGACGTCGATGGTGGTGAGTGCCTCGGTCTGGTCGATCACCAAGTAGCCGCCGGATTTGAGGTCCACCCGTCGGCCGAGCGCACGGACGATGTCCTCGTCGATGTTGAACAGGTCGAAGATCGGCCGCTCGCCGGTGTAGAGAGCCAGCTTCTCGACCGCCTTGGGCATGAACTCGGCGCCAAAGCGCACCAGCTTGTCGTGCTGCTCCCGTGAATCGATGCGGATGGTGGTCGTGTGATCGTCCACCAGGTCCCGCAGCACACGCTGGAGGAGGCTCAGGTCCTGGTGCAGCAGCGACACCGGAGGCATCTTGCCAGCGCGCTCGTGGATGCGGGTCCAGGTCTTTCGCAGGTAGGCAATGTCATCGGCCAGTTCGGCGTCGCTGGCGTCTTCGCCATTGGTGCGCAGGATGTAGCCGCCATGGTCGCGGGGCGGCGTCCCCTGCCCGGCCGGTGCCTGGACGGCGGCCTCTGCCAGCGTCTGCACGCGGCGACGCAGCGTGTCACGTTGCTCAGGCGGAATCTTCTGCGAAACGCCGATGTGGTTGTCCTGCGGCAGGAACACGAGCATGCGTCCGGCAATACTGATCTGCGTGGACAGCCGCGCGCCTTTCGTGCCGATCGGATCCTTGATCACCTGCACCAGCAGCGACTGACCCTCGAACACCTGCCGCTCGATGGGCACCACGGGTTGCTGCGGGCGGCCGCCTTCGCTGGTGGCCGGACGCGCTTCGGGCATCGGTGCGGTGCGCGAACCCGGGGTGAACGGCGCCACGAGGTCGGCGACGTGCAGGAAGGCCGTGCGCTCCAGCCCGATGTCGATGAACGCCGACTGCATGCCGGGCAGTACGCGGGAGACCTTGCCCAGGTACACGTTGCCGACGAGGCCGCGCTCCAGCGTACGCTCCACGTGCAATTCCTGCACGGCGCCATGCTCGACCACGGCGACGCGGGTCTCCTGGGGGGCCCAGTTGATGAGGATTTCTTGCATGGACTTGGCCGTTCAGGGGATGTGCCAGCCTGCCTGACGCAGCAGTTGGGCCGTCTCGAAGACCGGCAGGCCCATGATGCCCGAATGGCTGCCGGCGATGTGCGCGACCAGCGCACTGCCCAGTCCCTGGATGGCATAGGCGCCAGCCTTGCCCATGGGCTCGCCCGTCGCCACGTAGGCCTCGATCTGAGATCGCGTGAGTTCGGCGAAGCGGACCCGCGAAATGTTCAGCGCCTGCAGCCGGCGTCGCCCTGCCTGCACGGCGACGGCCGTCATCACACGGTGCGTACGGCCCGAGAGTGCGGCAAGGGTGGCACGCGCATCGGCCGGATCGGCCGGCTTGCCCAGGATGCGGCCGCCCAACGCCACGGTGGTGTCGGCGCACAGCACGGGCGCCATGGGCAATCCGCGCCGGCGCAGGCGGGCGACGGCCGCGTCCAGCTTGAGCCCGGTCACCCGCTGCACATAGGCGGTGGCAGCCTCACGCGGCAGCATCGCCTCCAGCGCCTCGGCGTCCTCTTCCGCGTCGGCCAGCAGCGGCTCGTGCCGGACATGCAGCAAGTCGAGCAACTGGGCCCGGCGAGGGCTCTGAGAGGCCAGGTAGACGAAGTCTGTGCGAGGTTTATTCACGGTGGTAAGGATGGCCGGCGTTGACCGACCACGCCCTGTAGAGCTGTTCGACCAACAGCACGCGCGCCATGGCATGGGGGAGAGTCAGGTCGGAAAGCCGGATGCGCTCGTGTGCGGCCGCCTTGAAGGCCGGCTCCAGCCCGTCGGGCCCGCCGATGACCAGCGCCACGTCGTCGCCCTCCCCCTGCCAGAACGACAGGCGGGAAGCCAAGGCTTTGGTGGTGAGCGCGGTGCCGCGCTCGTCGAGCGCGACGATGCGGGTGCCCCGAGGAATGGCCGCCTCGATGCGCTCGCGCTCAGCCGCGTAGAGCGTCTCGAGCGACTTGGAGCCGCGCGGCTCGGTCTTGACGGCCTTGAGCTCGAGCTTGAGCTCCGGCGGAAAGCGTTTGGCGTAATCGTCCCAGGCGGTCTGCGCCCAGTCGGGCATGCGCTGCCCGACGGCGACCACCAGCAACTTCATGCCTTCTTGCGGGCCGGCACCTTCTTGGAAGCCACCTTGCCACCCGGTGCGCCGACCACGACCTTCTTCGGGGCCACCTTCTTGGCAGCCGGCTTCCGGGCTGACTTTGCGGCCACGCTCCCGGCGCTCTTGCGTGCGGGCGCCTTGGATGCCGGCGCCTTGGGGGCTGCGGGTCTGGACGCGGCCTTCTTGGCCGCAGGCTTGCGGGCCGACGACGCGGCGGGTTCGGCACCGCCACTGGCGCCAGCGCGCTTGCGCGGCGCCTTCTTGGCCGGTGCCGGGGATTCGTCCGAAGAGACGCGCGCCGACGGCTTGGGCGCGCCGAACTTCACGCGCACCGGCTTGTCGCCCCAGATCTCTTCGAGGTGGTAGTAGGCGCGGATGTTGGGCTGCATGATGTGGGCCACGGCGGGGCCGCAGTCCACGATGATCCATTCGCCGTTGTCTTCGCCTTCGATGCGCGGCTTGTTGAAGCCGGCCTCCTTGACGGCCTCGCGCACGCTGGCGGCGAGGGCCTTGGTCTGGCGGTTGGACGAACCGGAGGCGACGATCACCCGCTCGAACAGCGGGGACAGGTGCTCCGTGTTGAAGACCTGGATGTCCTGTGCCTTGACGTCCTCCAGGCCATCGACGATGGCCCGCTGGAGTTTCTGGATGTCTTTCTTGGCGGAGGCGTCAGTGCTCATCAGGCGGGCTGTAGAGGTGGTGTTGTTCAATATAGCGTGCAACGGCAGGAGGAACCAGCGCCGCCACGTCCAGCCCCTGCGCTGCGCGCTGGCGGATCAGGGTGGCACTGGTGTCCTCAGGCGCAATGCGAAGGGATTCGAAACGGGCTTCGGCCGGCAGCCCGGGAAGACTGCGCGGATCGAAGACGATGGGCTGGCCCGCATCATCGATGCGTTCGGCCACCGCCACCGTGGCGATCTGCAGGATCTGCTGCCAGCCATGCCAGGTGGGCAGTGCCGCCGCCTGGTCGGTGCCGAGCATCAGCACCCACTCGACTTCGGGCTGTTCGAGCCGCAATTCTCGCAGGGTATCGAGCGTGTAGGTCGGACCGCTGCGCAAGGTCTCCCGCGCATCGACCTTCACGACACCCAGCGGCTCGAAAGCGAGCCGTGCCATGGCCACCCGGTCCGCCGCATCGCTAAGCGTGCGCGCCTTGTGCCAGGCATGGCCGGTGGGGAGCACCCGGAGCTCGCGCAGACGCAACTGGGAGAGGGCTGCGCGCGCCAACGCCACATGCGTGTTGTGCGGTGGATCGAAGGCACCGCCGAACACGCCCACGCGGGGTTTCAGAGCCATTCGCGGCGCGGCAGGAAGTCGGTGTAGAGCCGCGCCTCGGCCGAATCGGGTGCTTCCTCGCGGCGATAGGACCAGCTGGCCTGCGGCGGCATCGACAGCAGGATCGACTCGGTACGACCGCCCGACTGCAGACCGAAGTGCGTGCCGCGGTCCCACACCAGGTTGAATTCCACGTAGCGACCCCGACGGTAGAGCTGGAAATCGCGCTCGCGCGAGCCCCAGGGCGTGGCGCGCCGGCGCTCCACGATGGGCATGTAAGCAGGCAGGAAGGCATCGCCAACCGCCTGCAGCATGCCGAAGCTGTGCTCGAAGCCCAGCTCGGAGAAGTCATCGAAGAAGATGCCGCCGATGCCGCGCTGCTCGCCCCGATGCTTGAGGCAGAAATACTCGTCGCACCAGGCCTTGAAACGGAGGTATTTGTCCTCGCCGAATGGCGCAAGGGCATCGCGGCAGCTGCGGTGGAAGTGGACCGCGTCCTCCTCGAAGCCGTAATAGGGCGTGAGGTCCATGCCGCCGCCGAACCAGCACACGGGATCAGCGTCGCCAGGCAGCGCCGCGATCATGCGCACGTTCATGTGCACCGTCGGGACATACGGGTTGCGCGGATGGAAGACCAGCGAGACGCCCATGGCCTCGAAGGGCGCACCGGCCAGTTCGGGGCGATGCTGCGTGGCAGAAGGCGGCAGCCGCGGGCCCCGCACATGCGAGAAGCCGCAGCCCGCGCGCTCGAACAGATCGCCGCCTTCCAGGATGCAGGTCAGCCCATCACCCTGCAGCGGCTCATCGGGCGGCTTGCGCCAGGCATCGCGGACGGCACGCCCGCCGTCCGCCCTTTCGATGGTCTCGATGATGCGAGCCTGCAGACCGCGTAGCCAGTCGCCGACCGCCTGCGGCTCGGCCTGCATCAGGCGCCCTGCCCGCGCGCAGGCATCGCGCGATGGCCGATGTCCTTGCGGTACTGGACCCCGTCGAACCGCACCTGCGCCGCCACCTCGTAGGCGCGCTGCTGGGCCAGCTTGACGTTGTCGGCCAGCACCGTCACGCACATCACGCGACCGCCGCTGGTGAGCAATTTGCCGTCCTCCAGCGTGGTGCCGGCATGGAAGACCACCGCATCGGCAGCCTCCGCCGGCACGCCGCTGATGGCGTCACCCTTGCGCGGGTCCAGCGGATAACCGTGTGCGGCCAGGACCACACCCAACGCCGTGCGGCGGTCCCATTCCAGTTCCACCTGGTCCAGCGTGCCGTCGGTGGCATGCCAGAGCAGGTCGAACAGGTCGGACTTGAGGCGCATCATGATCGGCTGCGTCTCGGGGTCGCCCATGCGGCAGTTGAATTCGAGCGTCTTGGGATGGCCGGCGGCGTCGATCATCAGCCCGGCGTAGAGGAAACCCGTATAGGGAATGCCGTCGCGCTCCATGCCGCGGATGGTCGGCAGGATGATCTCGCGCATCACGCGGGCATGCACCTCGGCCGTCACCACGGGCGCCGGCGAATAGGCGCCCATGCCGCCGGTGTTCGGGCCCTGGTCGCCATCGAGCAGGCGCTTGTGGTCCTGGCTGGTGGCAAGGGCCGCGACGTTCTTGCCATCGCACAGCACGATGAAGCTCGCCTCTTCGCCGGCCAGGAACTCCTCGATGACGACGCGGGCCCCGCCCTCGTTGTGGCTGATGCCCAGCTTGTTGTCGAGCAGCATGAAGTCGATGGCCTCGTGCGCCTCGGCCAGCGACGTGGCCACGACCACGCCCTTGCCCGCCGCCAGGCCGTCGGCCTTGATGACGATGGGCGCGCCCTTGGCGTCCACATAGGCATGGGCGGCCGTGGCATCGGTGAAGGTGTCGTATTCCGCGGTGGGAATCTTGTGCCGCTTCATGAAGGCCTTGGAGAAGGCCTTGGAGCTTTCGAGCTGCGCCGCCGCCTTGGTCGGGCCGAAGATGCGCAGGCCATGGTCGCGGAATTCGTCGACCACGCCAGCCGCCAGCGGACCTTCCGGGCCGACGACCGTCAATGCAATTTTTTCCTGCTGCGCCCATTCGCGCAGCGCGGCCGGATCGGTGTGCGGCACCTGCACGAAACGCTTGTCGACGGCCGTGCCGCCGTTGCCGGGCGCCACATAGACCCGCGTGACGCGCTCGGAATGCGCAAGGCGCCAGGCCAGCGCATGCTCGCGTCCGCCGGCGCCGATGACCAGAACCTTCATCAGGACGCCTCCGCGATGGACGCGTTGTGGTAGACCTCCTGGACGTCGTCCAGGTCTTCGATCATATCGAGCAGCTTCTGCATGCGGGCGCCGTCCTCGCCACCGAGTTCGATGGTGTTCTCTGCACGCATGGTGACTTCTGCCAGTTCGGCCTTGAGGCCGGCGGCCTCGAGCGCATTCTTCACTGCCTCGAACTCGCCGGGCGCGGTGATGACCTCGATGGCACCCTCGTCGTCGCTGACCACGTCCTCGGCACCGGCTTCCAGCGCCACCTCCATGACCTTGTCCTCGTCCGTCCCCGGCGCGAACAGAATCATTCCGCAGTGTTTGAACTGGAAAGCCACCGAGCCCTCGGTGCCCATGTTGCCGCCGTACTTGGAGAACACGTGCCGGACCTCGGCGACGGTGCGCACACGGTTGTCGGTCATGGTGTCGACGATGATGGCGGCACCGCCGATGCCGTAGCCTTCGTAGCGGATTTCCTCGTACTGCACGCCTTCGAGGTTGCCCGTGGCCTTGTCGATGTTGCGCTTGATGGTGTCCGCCGGCATGTTCGCCGCCTTGGCCTTGTCCACAGCCAGGCGAAGCCGCGGATTGGCCGTGAGGTCACCGCCGCCCGTGCGCGCGGCCACCATGATTTCGCGGATGACGCGCGTCCAGATCTTGCCGCGCTTCTCGTCCTGCCGGCCTTTTCTGTGTTGAATGTTTGCCCACTTGCTGTGTCCGGCCATGACCTGATGCTCGCGTTTCTTGTCTGTCGTTACGGGTGGGCAATTTTACCGTCCGCAACGAAGCGTCCCCCCGGCGGGACGGCATACTCCGCGTTTTTCACGACACACCGACCGTTCCATGAGCACCGAATCCTCCAGCGCCGGCATGGCGACCGCAGACTCGGACAGCTGCGACGTCTTCGTGATCGGCGGCGGCCCGGCCGGGGCCACGGCCGCCGCGCTGCTGGCGCGCCAGGGCCGGCGGGTGGTGATGGCCGAGAAGGCGCACCACCCGCGCTTCCACATCGGCGAATCGCTGCTGCCCGCCAACGCGGAACTGTTCGACCGACTCGGCGTGCGCGAAGAGGTCGAGCGCGTCGGCATGGCCAAGTGGGGCGCGGAGTTCGTCTCGCAGGAGCACGGGCGCAGCGTCCGCCTCGGTTTTGGCGAGGGATGGGACAAGAAGCTCACCCACGCCTGGCAGGTTCGCCGGTCCGACCTGGACGAAATTCTGTTCCGCCATGCAGCGAAGGAAGGCGCGACGACGCTGGAGGGATGCCGCGTGCGGGAGGTCGCCTTCGACGACCAGGGGGCCACTGTCCAGGCCACGCTGGACGACGGCAGCTCGCGCCAATGGCGCGCTCGCTTCGTGATCGACGCATCCGGCCGCGACACCTTCATGGCCAACCGCTTGAAGTCCAAGCTCAAGAACCCGCGCCACAACAGCTCGGCCCTGTTCGGCCACTTCCGCAATGCCTGGCGGGCCGAGGGCATGTACGAGGGCTACATCACCATCTTCTGGTTCAAGCACGGATGGTTCTGGTACATCCCGCTGGCCGACGGCACCGTCAGCGTCGGGGCCGTATGCTGGCCCTACTACCTCAAGTCGAGGGACAAGCCGCTCAAGGAGTTCTTCGCCGACACCATCGCCATGAGCCCGGAGCTTTCCGAGCGGCTCAAGGACGCAGAGCTGGTCGACGACGCGGTCTACGCGACCGGAAACTACTCCTACAGCGGCACCCATTGCACCGGCGAGCGCTACCTGATGCTGGGGGATGCTTTCACCTTCATCGATCCGGTCTTTTCGTCAGGCGTGTATCTGGCGATGCACAGCGCCTTCGAAGGTGCCGGGCTCGTGGCCACCGCGTTGGACCAGCCGGAGCGCGCCCCTGCCGCGCGGCGGGCCTTCGAGCGCTACATGCGCAAGGGCCCGAAGGAGTTCTCCTGGTTCATCTTCCGCGTCACCAACCCGACGATGCGGGAGTTCTTCATGTATCCGCAGAACCCCTTCCGGGTGAAGGAAGCACTGATGTCGCTGCTGGCGGGCGACATCCACAAAGGCACGCCCATCTGGCGGTCGCTGCGCATCCTCAAGACCATGTACTACGCCGTCTCCGCTGCCCACCCGCGACGCACATGGCATGCCTGGCAGCGACGCCGTCGCAACATCCGCGACCTGGGCCCGCTGGCGGGTGAGAACGTACTCGAGCGCCGATGAGCACTGCTTCGTTGCCCATTGCTGACGCCCTCCCCGGCGCCCGGGGGAGCCTCGGCGCCGACACGGAACTCGGACCATCCCCAGCGCCGGGCTTTCAACGTTGGCCTCTCAGCGATGCGGCCGCCGTTGAGCCCGGCCGCGTGCTGGGGGGATTGGTCTACGGCCTCGTCGACGAACCAGACGCCCTGCCCAAGGGATTCGCCACAGTGCCAGCGGCGGTGTTGCTGCACCGGCAGGTGTCTGCCGACGTGTGGCTGGCAGCCGGCTCGGTGGAGTCCGGACGCGCGGGTTGCGTCCGCTGGCGTCATGATGGCCAGCACCTGTTCGGCACCATCGATCTGGCCGAAGACAGCAGCGGACTCGAAGCGCTTGCCCGACGCGCCTATGCCGATCTGTTCGCCTGTCTGGCCCAGACGGGCTTTGTGCACCTGCATCGACTCTGGAACTACCTTCCGCGCATCAACGACGATGGGGGCGGGCTGGAGCGTTACCGTCAGTTCAACGCTGGCCGCCAGCAGGCTTTTCTGGATGCCAGGCAGCCTGCATTCGAAGGATCGCCCGCAGCCTGTGCGCTGGGCCTGCACCGCGGCGGACTGGTGCTGCGCTTCCTGGCCGGCAAGCTTCCACCCCAGCCGATCGAGAACCCACGCCAAACGCCCGCCTGGCGCTACCCCGCCGACTACGGTCCGCGCGCACCCACCTTTTCGCGCGCGGCCGTGGTGCACCAGCCGGGGGGAACGAAGCAGCTGTTCGTCTCGGGCACCGCCAGCATCGTTGGGCACGCCACTGTCCATGTGGACGACCTGCACGCCCAACTTGCGGAGACGCTGCGCAATCTTGACGCCGTGATGGCCGAAGCCAACCGGCATGGCGGCGGTGGATTCGCTCTGGCCGATTGCGATGCCGTGGTGTACGTTCGCCACCCTGCCGACGCGACCGAACTGCACGATCGGCTCGCTGTTGCCATCGGTCCGGACAGCCACTTCGTCCGTCGCGCAGTGTTCCTGCATGCCGACATCTGTCGTCGCGATCTGCTGCTAGAAATCGAAACCCACATGAGCATCGCCGATCGCTGCGCCCCTCCTACGCTGCCCCTCGAGGCCGGCGCGGGCGCCCAGCCTGGGCAGCTCCCGCATCCGGATGACACCAAGCGCTGACCCTTTCCGCCCGATCGCCCTACCCTGCCACTGTCCGTCATGAGAGTGGTCCTGCGCTTCGCCAAGGCGTTGTTGCTCGCGCCGCCGCTCTATCTGATGCTGTTGGGGTTGGGTCTCATGTCGCTCGCATGGAATCTGATGGCCATGCTGTTGTATCCGCTGCTGCCTGCGCGTTCTGGCCGGGCGGTGGGTCGGGCAGCCATCGCCTATGGCTACCGTCTGTTCTGGACCGTGGCCTGCGCATGCGGGCTGATGCGCATCGACGCCCGCTGCCTCTCGGCACTGCGCGACGAACGGGGCTTGGTGATCATTGCCAACCACCCGACGATGCTCGACGCACTGCTGCTGGTGGCCCACCTCCCGCGCAGTGCGTGCATCATGAAGGCGGCGCTGATGAAGAACGTATTCCTCGGCGCCGGTGCGCGCCTGGCGCGCTACATCCGGAATGATTCCGCTCGTGCGATGGTTCGGCTAGCGGTCGACGACCTGCGGGCGGGAGGTCAACTGGTCGTCTTCCCTGAGGGCACGCGCACCACGGGCGGAAGACTCAATGCCTTCCGGCCGGGCGTCACGCTGATCGCGCGGTTGGCCGACGCCCCGATCCAGACCGTATTCATCGACACCGATTCCCCGTACCTCGGCAAGGGTTGGCCCATCTGGCGCGTGCCACCACTGCCCATCGTGTTCAATCTTCGGCTCGGCGAGCGCTTCTCACCGATGGCGGACAGCAATGCCTTGACGGCACGGCTCGAACAATACTTCCAACAACACCTGACGCCCGGGGCCACCCCCGAGGCGGCTGCTGCCGAATGCCAGAGTCCTCGCGCACCCACCTTGTCCTGATTCCCAGCTACAACACAGGCCCCAAAGTCTTCGACACGGTGCGCGAGGCTCGGGCCCAGTGGAACCCGGTGTGGGTGGTCGTGGATGGCAGCACCGACGGCACGGCAGAGGTGTTGAAGCAGATGGCCTCTCAGGACACCGGCTTGCGCGTCTGGGTGCTCCCGAAGAACGAAGGCAAGGGCGCAGCCGTGATGCAGGGGCTGCGCACCGCAGCTGCGGAAGGATTCACGCATGCGCTCACCATGGATTCGGACGGTCAGCATCCGGCCTCGCTGATCCCCACCTTCATGGACTCATCGATCCGGCGACCTGAGACGATGGTGCTGGGAAAGCCTGTGTTCGACGCCAGCGCCCCGCTTTTGCGCGTGCGCGGCAGACGCATCTCGAATGGCTGGACACAGCTCGAGACGCTGTTCGCCGGCATCGGGGACTCTCTCTACGGCTTCCGGGTCTACCCCATCGCGGATCTGCTCGTGATCATGGAACGCCAACCCTGGATGCGGCGTTTCGATTTCGACACGGAGGCGGTCGTGCGCCTGGCCTGGCGTGGCGTCAAACCGATCAATGTGGATGCGCCGGTGAAGTATCTGAGCGCCGACGAGGGCGGCGTCTCCCACTTCCGGTACGGCCGCGACAACGTGCTGCTGACGTGGATGCACACGCGGCTGATGATCGAATTCGTCCTCCGCCTGCCCTTGCTGATGTGGCGGCGCCTGCGCGGCGCGCCGCCGTTTCAGCGCTGATTCAGGCCGCGGGCACCGGCACGCCCGCCGAGCGCGAGCGCAGGAAGGCGGGTATCACCCGCGCGACGCGCTGCATGGTGGCGAACTCCGTGTCGTTGAGTTCTTTGCTGGCTGGGTCGAAATGGCACAGTGAGCCGAACAACTGGCCGCTGTCGTCGAGAACGGGCACGCCGTGATAGCTGAGCAGCACGCCTTGGTAGACGTGCCCATCCAGGCGATGGTCCGTCGCGGTGTCGCCACTGCGGAACTCACCTTCACGCAGAACATACTGGCAGAAGCTGTCCTGGAAAGGCACTGCCGCCAGATGCTCGGGACGCGCTTCGCCCGCTTTGTCGACGAGCGCGAGATTGCGCATCAGGTTGCCCTCGAATCGATATACGCCGGTGTACCGGTGCGGCACACGCGCGTTGAGCTCACGCAGGCCGGCTTCAAGACCGTCGATCTCGCAGATGCGGACAAACCACTGAATTTCATTCATCGGGAGCACTTTCGCAGAGGCAGCGATTGTCGGCCTTTGGGCCCCATCGTTCCAAAGGAGTCGAACCTTCAGCGCTCCGGCCACCGCTGGGGCACGCGACGGAGCTTCGAAACGTCATAGCCCAGCGCCTGCAAACGGGCGACAGCAGCGTCGTAGCGCTGGTCTGGAATCGAAGGATCTCTGGCCATGATCCAGGCATAGTCCCGTGCGCTGCGCCCGATGATGGTCAGCGAATAGGCCGGGTCGACATCGACGATCACATACTCGGCCTTGATAGGCCAGATGAACTGCATTCCCCACACGGCATTGCCTGAACCCGGTACGACGGTCCCGATGGGATTCATGGTACGCAACGGGCCATCGAACGCCCCTTCCCGGTAGCGGAAGCGTGTACGGATGCGGCCGTCGCCATCAAGCGAATAGGACTCCACCGCGTTGTACGCATCCCGTTCGGGCAAGGTCGGGATGTTGCCAATGACATACCAATCGCCCATGAAGCGACGCAGGTCCACGGTCTCCATCCGGTCGATGCTGGGCTTGGTCGTCGCGCAACCCACCAGCCCCACGACGGCGAATGCCACGGCACCAGAAATGAGAATGCGGCGGAGCGCCTGGCGAGAAGGAGTTGGACGCGTCACGGGTTGCCCGGGGATGCTTTTGGATGCCGCCGAAGTTAACTCGGCGCCGTCGCACGCCGCGTCAGACAACAGCGATTGACTCGCCACATGCCCCCCGGCACCGCTCAGGGCCGCTTCAGTCCAAACGCGCCCAGCACCTGGTCGGCGTTCTTCTGCATCTGCTCCTGCATTTGTTGGAACGCGGATTTGGACTGCTCGGCGTAGCTGCCCATCAACCCTTGCAGCATGGGGGACTGCATGGTCATGAAGCGCGCCCACATCTCCGGTGTGAAGCCCTGCGCCTTGTCCGCCATCTGAGCCTGCACCTCCGCCATGGCCTGGATGTTCTTCTCGAGGTAGGGCGCCATGAAACCCTGCATGGCGTGTCCGTAGAAGCGGATGATGCTGGCCAGCACCTGCTCGGTGAACATCGGCGCGCCACCGGCTTCTTCTTCAAGAATGATCTGCAACAGGATGCTGCGGGTGATGTCCTCGCCCGTCTTTGCATCGCGGACCACAAACGTCGCCTGGTCCATCACCAGCTGTTTGACGTCCGCCAGCGTGATGTAGGCGGAAGAGTCAGTGTCGTAGAGACGGCGATTGGGATACTTCTTGATCACCCGCTCAGACGACGGCTTGGCCGCTGTCTTCTTGCCCTGCACTGGAGATTCCTTCAAACCACACACCTCGCGATCAACGAGCGACCCATTCTAGGGAGGGCATCCGAAGTGCCCCGCAAGGTTTACCCTGCCCGGTCTGCCGCTCAGGCGTTCGGGTACTCGGCACCGCAGCTCGCGCAGCGAGCGGTTTCGTGACCTTCTTCGGCACGATGGAAAGACAGCAGCGTACGGGTGCTGGCAAATACCCAGCACCGGGGGCAATGCTCCCGCCCCTCCATCGGGAGATACGACCGCGCTCGCTGCTGGACACGTTCCCGTGTAACGAGCACCCCCATCCCTTCCGCCCGTGCGACATCCTGTGCCGCCATGGTCCCGACCCGTCCACTCGCCCGGTCGTTGATGCCATACACGGCCCGCGCAAACTCGAGTGGCGCCTGATGGAGGAGCATGGCGGTCCGGCGGCGCGAAGCAACGTCATCGGTCAGGACAGGGGGCGTGCTCATCAGGATCTCTCGGAAGCGGGGTGGTGTTGTGTGCGCGGCAAGGTATCACACAGCGCAACAAATTGCATCAATCGTGCGGGCGATGGATGGTGGCGCTTGGAAGCAAGTCTTGCGCGATTGGTCGAGCGCTGTTTCTCCTACCGCGCGCGAAGGATTCGACGCTGCCGCGCCAACCACCTTTTCTTTGGCATTCGGGCAGCATGGCACAGGGGCTTCACAGCGCCAAAAATTGCGTGCTATACTCTACCCTCTCGAACAAACACAGGCGCGTAGCTCAGCTGGTTAGAGCACCACCTTGACATGGTGGGGGTCGTTGGTTCGAGTCCAATCGCGCCTACCAAACGCAGTGTGTCAACCAGGCACACACCAAAAATAGCCCCGCAAGGGGCTATTTTTTTGCCTGCGGCGCCGCGGTGGACAGAAGTCCGGGGCAGCCGTCACGCACCGCGCTGATGGCGCGACGCCATGGCCACACCGGGCCTCATCTTGGCAACCACTGGACCGTCCGGCCCTAGCGACGTCGGGCCGAGCGCACGCCCTGGACCGAGGCGACGATGCCCAGCACATGAGTGAGCCGCGCAGCATCGGCCACTTCAATGGTGAAGGTCATCCATGCGGTGCCCCGGACGGACTGCGTCTGCACGCCGATCACATTCATCTTCTCGCGCGCAAAGACATCCGAGATGTCGCGCAGAAGTCCCTGACGATCAGTCGCTTCCACGGCCACGTCGACCGCGTAGACGATCTCGCTGCCTGCACGCGAGGCGCCCCACTCCACCTCGATCACGCGACCGGCATCCTTGGTGGCCATCGTCCGGAAGTTGCTGCAGTCCGCGCGGTGAACGCTGACGCCGTGGCCGCGCGTCACGAAGCCGCGGATGGCATCCGGCGGCGCAGGTCGGCAGCACTTGGCCAACTGGGTCATCAGCGATGACACGCCCACCACCAGCACCCCACCCTTGCCAGAGCCATCAGTCGCACGCGACTTGCGGATCAAGGGCGCTTCTTCGACCTGAGGCTGCGGCTCCTGCGGGCGCAACAGGTTCTCGATGTTGCGCAGGGAGAACTCATCCTTGCCCACCACTTCGAACAGGTGATCGGCGCTGCGGAAGCCGAGCTGCGACGCCAGGTCTTCCAGGCGAAGCGCCGTCTTGCCTTCTCGCTGCAGTAGTTTCTCCACCGCCTCCCGGCCTCGCGCCACGGTTTCGTGGGTAGCCTGGGCATTGAACCAGGCGCGCACCTTGGCCCGTGCACGATGGCTGGCCAGGTACCCTAGTTCGGTGTTGAGCCAGTCGCGAGAAGGGCCGCCTTCCTTGGTGGCGATCACCTCGACGGTCTGACCATTCTGCAGAGGCGTATTCAGCGGGACCATGGCGCCGTCCACCCTTGCGCCACGGCACCGATGCCCCAGCTGGGTGTGCACGGTATAAGCGAAGTCCACCGGCGTCGAGCCTTGCGGCAGTTCGACGATTGCTGCGTCGGGCGTCAGCACGTAGATGCGGTCGTCGAAGAGTCCACGTCCTTGCTCGCCGCCCGAGAGATCGCGCTCCCACGCCAGCAGTTGGCGCAGCACCGCAATCTTGGCGTCGTACTCACCCCCAGCCCACACGCCGGCGTAGCCCTTCGGGCCTGCCTCCTTGTAGGCCCAGTGCGCAGCCACGCCGTGTTCGGCATGCTCGTGCATCTGCGCTGTGCGGATCTGGATCTCGATCGGCTTGTCCGGGCGGCCGCCGACCACGTCGCGCACCACCGTATGCAGCGATTGGTAGCCATTGGGCTTGGGACGAGCGATGTAGTCGTCGAACTCCTCCACGATCGGCTGGAAATGCGAATGCACCCAGGCCAGTACCGCATAGCAGTCCTTCACGTCGCCCACGATCACTCGAAGGGCGAGGATGTCGAAGACCTGGCCAAAGTCGAGCGACTTGCCGCGCATCTTCTTGACGATGCTGTAGATGTTCTTGGGCCGGCCTTGCACCTTGGCCTCGATGCCCTGGCTGGCCAGATCGCGCTCGAGCCGGGTACGCAGCTGCTCGACATACACCTCCCGTTCGGCGCGCTTCTCGTCGAGCAGCTGGGCGATGAGCTTGTAGGTGTCCGGCTCCAGGAAGCGAAAGGACAGGTCCTCGATCTCCCATTTGACCTGCCAGATGCCCAGCCGGTTGGCCAGCGGCGCAAACACCTGCAATGATTCGCGCGCCATGCTTTCCGGCACGGGCTGCTTGACGGCCGCCGCATGGCGCAGGGTCTGAAGACGGGACGCCAGGCGCAGCATCACCACTCGCAGATCACGGGAGAAGGCGAGCAACATCTTGCGCACCGTCTCGGTCTGCGCGCCGCTGCCGTCGGCCATCTGCACCACGCCGCGCGTCTGCTTCTGGACCTGGACCAGCTTGGTGGTCTCCAGCGCAAGCGACGCATAGTTGTCGCCGAATACCTTGGCGATGACCTCATGCGGGCGGTTGAGGTGTGGGCATGCGTAGACAAGGTAGCTGGCCGCCTGCATGGCCTCCGAGCCGCCCATCGAGGCCACGATGGCAGCCACTGCATCGGCATGGGCGAGCGTGTTCTCACCCGTATCGAGCGTCTCGCCTTCGATCAGCGGCGCCGCGAATGCGCGGGCCCTGGCCAGCATGTCCTCCACCCCGGGTGCCACCTGGGCGGTGGCGGCGGACAAGGCATGTTCAACAACGGCTGGCTCGGACACTGACAACTCTCACTCGCAAATTCTTCATGGGCACTAGCGCTCGAACAGGAAGGACGCCACGACCGAGGACTGTGCGGGATCGACCAGCGTCGGAGCATGGCCCACACCAGCAAACTCGACCAGCGACGCCCTCGGCCCGCGCTGCGTCATCGCCTGCGCCGTGGTGCGCGACAGCAGATCGGAATCGGCACCGCGCAGCAGCAGGGTTGGCGCCTTCACGGCATCGTAGGCGGCCCACACCACGGCTTCACCCTGCAAGGCCTGCTCGCGCGTCAAAGCACGAAGGCCCACCGACAAGGCCGGGTCGTAATGCAACCGGTAGGGGCCAGATGCCACGTCGACACGCTCCGCGGCCATATCCAGCCGCTGCCGGCCATCGGCGCTGCGCTCACGAGCCGGCACCAGCATCGGTACCGTCAACGCCTGCCACTGCTCGCGCGAGTGGGGGCCGAAGCCCGCGGAGATCGCAAGCAGCATCTGCGCTGCCTCGTCGACAGTGGCATAGACACCGGCCTGTCCCACGTAGCTCGAGATGCGGGCAATGGCGTCGAATTCAACAGCAGGCCCCACATCGTTGAGCACAAGACGTCGTACGGGGACCGGCGCCAGCGTCGGCTGGGCTGCAAGGAAGATGCCGATGAGGCCGCCCATGCTGGTGCCCACATGGTCGAACTGCGTGAGAGGTGCACGTGCATGCAACTGCGCAAGCAGCGCCATCATGTCTGCCACGTACTGCGGAAACTGGTAGTGCAATGGCTCGGGCAGCCAATCGCTGCGGCCGCGTCCCACCACATCGGGGCAGACGATGCGCACCGGCCGCGACGCCTTCGCCAGCAGCACCTGTGCCAGCGCGTCGAAGTCCCGCCCCTGGCGCGTGAGGCCATGCACGCACAGCACCACATGTTCCGCTCTCGGGTCGCCCCACTGCCAATAGGCCATGCGATGGCCACCACCCGCGTCCGCGCAGTCCACGAAGTCAAGGATGGGCTCTGTCATGCAAACGTCTCCGTGGCGCTGGGGATAATGCTCGCGTCCATCCTAATTGATCGCGGAGAACAGCCCACCATGCTTCAAGGCAAAACAGCGCTCGTCACAGGCTCGACCAGTGGCATCGGACTCGGCATCGCCAAGACCCTGGCGCAGCAAGGTGCGAACCTCGTGCTCAATGGATTCGGCGATGCCGATGGCCCGCTGGCCGAGATCCGTGCCCTCGGCGTGAAAGCCGAGTACCACGGCGCCGACATGAGCAAGGCCGCGCAGATCGAGGACATGATGTCCTTTGCCGCGAGCAAGTTCGGTCGTGTAGACGTGCTCGTCAACAACGCCGGCATTCAGCACGTGGCCAAGGTCGAGGACTTTCCGCCCGAAAAGTGGGACGCCATCATCGCCATCAATCTCACCAGCGCCTTCCACACCACCCGGCTGGCCATCCCTGCGATGCGTGAAGCCAATTGGGGGCGCGTCATCAACATCGCCTCGGCGCATGGGCTCGTGGCCTCGGCGCAGAAGTCCGCCTATGTGGCGGCCAAGCATGGCATCGTCGGGCTGACCAAGGCAGTGGCGCTGGAGACGGCGACCACGGGCGTGACCTGTAACGCCATCTGTCCTGGGTGGGTGTTGACGCCGCTCGTGCAAAAGCAGATCGACGACCGCGCCGCGCGCGAAGCCATCAGCGTGGAGCAGGCCAAGAAAGACCTGCTGGGGGAAAAGCAGCCGTCGCTGCAGTTCACCACGGTCGAGCAACTCGGCGGGCTCGCAGTGTTTCTGTGTTCACCCGCAGCCGACCAGGTGCGAGGGGTGGCCTGGGCAATGGACGGCGGCTGGACCGCGCAATAGCGAGGCCATGCGGGGCCGCGAGCCCCTGGCCCGGCGAGTCATTACTTCAACTGGACCGACCCGGACACCGTGACGGTCACGGTTGCCTTGCCGGCTTCGACCGGCACAGGTGCGGCGTCAGCCTTGAAAGCCATGGCCTCGGCGGCCATCATGCGCGGGCGGGGCACGAAGTCTTGCGGACCGTTGACGGACACCTGCCGCAGCGAATAGCCGCCGAAGCCGAAGTTCTGCGCCAGTGAGGCGGCCCTCTGGCGGAAGTTCTCGATGGCATGCGCCTGTGCCTCGGCCTCGACCTTGCGGGTCTGCTCACGGCTGAGACTGAAGCCGACATTGGCCACGCTGAGGCTGTCAATGCGGCCAGCAACCTGCGTGATGCGCGCAAAGTCCCGCCCCTCGAGAACCACCTCGGCACTCCCCTGCCAGCCGTTGATCTTGCCTTCGCGGCTGTAGCGCGGCGAAAGACTGAAGTTGCCGGTGCGCACATCCAGTTCGCCTGCCTGGGCCTGCGTCCGGGCCGCGGCCAGGGCGGCGTCCACAGCCGCCTTCAATTGACTCTGGACCGCTGCTGCCGAGGCGCCGTCGCGTGTGGTGGACAGCGTCATCGTCAACATGTCCTGTTGCACCTCGACCGACCCCGACGCCGTGAGCTGCACCACGTTCTGAGGTGGGGACCAGACTGGCGCCTCCTGGGCCAAGGCGGGCAATGACAAAGCGGCCAGCACCAAAGGCGCAACGGTACGAAATAGCGGGGGAGAAATGGTCAAACAGATCCTCATTCAGGAAGGGGGAAAACAAGGCGTGCCACGCACTCAGCGGCGAGGCTCACGCCAGGGAAAGGGCAGGTTCCAACCACGCCGCGGCGGTGCGCCATCGGCTCGCGTCGCGCCGGGATCGGGCGAGCCGGCCTCAGAGGCATGACGCGCATTCCATTCGCTGCGAAGCTGCTGGCGAAGCTCGGCGCGTTCGGCTGGCGACAGTTGACGCAGCTCGACATCGCTGCCCGGATCCTCCTGTTGCATTGCACCCTGACGCGTCGCCGGCGCTGGCCATCGCGGACCCTCGGCCGCGTTCACTGGCACAACGCCTGCACAGGCCGCAGCGATCACCAGGCCGGGGCCAAAGTCCCGGAGAGGTCGCGAAAAGCAGCATGCCGTGCTCATGGGCTCTACTCTGCCACTGCTTCAATGCGCGAATTTTGCTGTCACGCGAGCGCGCGCAAGTTGTGTAACGTCGTGTCAGCGGGTCGCGGCGCGCCGAAGAATCTGTGAACTCGACCCACACAATCGGCTCTGTTACAAATCTGCCTCCGAGGAATGTCGTACTTATGACTCAAAACCAGACCCGTACCGACAAGATCGTGATCGTCGATGACGACGCCCGTATCCGCGACCTGCTGCGACGCTACCTGACCCAGGAGGGCTTCGAGGTGATCGTCGCCGAGGACAGCAAGGCGCTCAATCGCATCCTGCTGCGCGACACGGTCGATCTGATCGTGCTGGATCTGATGATGCCGGGTGAGGATGGACTGTCGGTGTGCCGACGCTTGCGCGCAGCCAACGACCGCACCCCCATCATCATGCTGACGGCCAAGGGCGAGGATGTGGATCGCATCGTGGGCCTGGAAGTGGGTGCCGACGATTACCTGGGCAAGCCCTTCAACCCCCGTGAACTGCTGGCCCGCGTGCATGCAGTGCTGCGCCGCCGGCCGCCGCAGGAAGCGCCGGGCGCGCCGTCCTCCGAGAACGAGATGGTGTCCTTCGGACCGTTCGAATTCGATCTGGGATCGCGCACGCTGCGCAAGGACGGCGAAGAGCTGTCGTTGACCACCGGCGAATTCGCGATGCTCAAGGCACTGGTGCGCCACCCGCGCCAACCGCTCTCGCGCGAGAAGCTGGCCCAGCTGGCCCGCGGCCGCGAATTCGAGCCGTTCGACCGAAGCCTCGACGTCCAGATCTCCCGCCTGCGCAAGCTCATCGAATCCGACGCCGCCGCACCGCGCTACATCCAGACGGTGTGGGGTGTGGGCTACGTGTTCGTGCCGGACGGCAACGCCTGACCGTGCCCCTCGCGGCCCCTGCGAACCCCGCCTCGGGGCGAACGCCTCCCTCGCACGATTCCATCCAGGGAACGCTGCCCTCCCCGCTCGAAATGTCCGAGCGCGCCCGCGCTCAGGCTCGCTTCCGGGTGGGCTTCAGCTTGTTCTGGCGCACCTTCTTCCTGCTTGTGCTGCTGCTGCTGGGCTGCATCGTCGGCTGGCTGCAGACCTTTCGCGCCTTCGAAGACGAGCCGCGCACCGTCCAGACGGCGCACCAGATCGCCTCGCTGGTCAACCTCACGCGCGCCGCCCTGGTGTACTCGGACGCCATCACCCGCGTCTCGCTCATCAAGACCTTGGCGGACCAGGAAGGTGTGCGCATCGTCCCGAGGGAACCGCGCGACCGCTACGAGGGCTACACCGACCGCGCACTCGACCGCCGCGTGCGTGACGAGTTGATCCGCCGCCTGGGCGAAGGCACGACCATCGCGAGCGAGGTCAATGGCGAGGCCGGCCTGTGGATCGGCTTCGGCATCGACGGCGACCAATACTGGCTGCTGCTCGACCCGGCGCGCTTCACCCGCGTCGGCGGACGCACATGGTTCACGTGGTTCATCACCGCCGGCCTCATGTCGCTGGCGGGATCGGCGCTGATCACGCGGCTGATCAACCGTCCCCTCAAGCAGTTGTCGCGCGCCACGACGCAGGTACGCGAGGGCGAGTACGAGGCCCACCGCCTGGACGAGCATGCCCGCACCAACGAGATCCGTGCCGTCAATATCGGCTTCAACCGCATGGCGGACCAACTCGCCAAGATCGAGCAGGACCGGGCCGTGATGCTGGCCGGCATCTCGCACGACCTGCGCACGCCGCTCGCGCGCCTGCGTCTGGAGACGGAAATGAGCGTGGCCGATGAGGACGCCCGCGCCCACATGGCGGCCGACATAGCACAGCTCGACGGCATCATCGACAAGTTCCTCGACTATGCGCGGCCCGACCATGTGCGGCTGCAACCGCTGCGGCTGCGCGACGTGGTGGACGACAGCGTGTTCCCGGTGCGCGACCAGGACGATGTCGAAATCCAGATCAACGTGCCCGACGAAGCCATGGTGATGGCGGATGAGGTCGAGCTCAAGCGAGTGTTGTCCAACCTGCTGGAGAACGCACGCCGCTATGGCCGCACGCCCGGCATGAACGTCACGCAGATCGACATCCAGGCCCAGACACAGCCCACCGCCGTCCTGATCAAGGTGCGCGACCACGGCCCGGGCGTGGCACCGGTGATGCTGGCGCAGCTGACCAAGCCCTTCTTCCGCGGCGACACGGCACGCACGTCCGCCGCGGGCGCTGGCCTCGGCCTGTCGATCGTGGCCAAGAACATCGAGCGTATGGGCGGCACCTTCGCGCTCACCAGCACGCCGGGCCGCGGCTTTGCGGCCCACATCCGGCTCCTTCGCGCCCAGGGCACGGCGGCCGCCCCCATCGACCGGCGCGCGGGATCCACCTCTTCCACGCTTCAGGCATAGACCCATGAACTTGCGTCCCCTCGGCCGCTCCGGCCTCCAGGTTTCCCCGCTCGCCTTCGGCGGCAACGTCTTCGGCTGGACAGTGGACGAGGCCACCTCCTTCCGCCTGCTCGACGCCTGGGTCGACGCCGGCTTCAACTTCATCGACACGGCCGACGTCTATTCCATCTGGGCGCCCGGGCACACCGGCGGCGAGTCGGAGACGATCATCGGCAAGTGGCTGCGCGCCTGCGGCAAACGCGACCGCATCGTGCTGGCCACCAAGGTCGGCAAGCCGATGGGCGAAGGCAAGAAGGGCCTGTCGCCGCGCTATATCCGCGAAGCGGTCGAAGCCTCGCTGCGCCGGCTGCAGTGCGACTGCATCGATCTCTATCAGTCGCACGACGACGATGCCGACACGCCCTTCGAGGACACACTGGGTGCGTACGCCGAGCTGATCCAGGCCGGCAAGGTGCGTGCCATCGGGGCCTCCAATCACACCGCGCCACGTCTGGCGGAAGCGCTGGCGGTGTCCGAGCGCCTGGGCCTTCCGCGCTACGAGAGTCTGCAGCCCCTGTACAACCTGTACGACCGCGAGGTGTACGAGGCCGAGCTCGAGCCGCTGTGCCAGGCGCAGCAGCTGGGAGTGATCAACTTCTTCGCACTGGCGATGGGCTTCCTCACCGGCAAGTACCGCAGCGCGGCCGATGCCTCCCGCAGCACCCGCGGAGAGCGGGCCGTGGCCAACTACCTCAACGACCGCGGACGACGCATCCTGGCGGCGCTGGACGCGGTTGCGGCCGAGACGGGCGCCAAGCCCGGTCAGGTCGCGCTCGCGTGGCAGATCGCGCGGCCGTCGATCACAGCACCCATCGCGAGTGCCACATCGCTGGAGCAACTGCGGGAGCTGGTGGCCGCGGCGCACCTGAAGCTCGACGTCGCGCAGATTGCGCGCCTGGACGAAGCCAGCGCCGATAAGGCCTGATCGCGCCCGGCCCGGCACCGGCTGCGGCAGAGTGCTCTTCGCGCGCAAGTGGCGCGCCATGGCTCAGATGCGGGCGCTCTCGCGCTCGTCGGGCCCGAGCATCAACGCGAACAGCTCGCTCCTGAAATTGATGCCGAGCCGCGCGAAGGCCCGGTTGCGGTAGGTCTTGACCGTGGGCAGCGCAACACCGAGATCGGCCGCGATGCCTTCCTGCGTCATGCCCCGCAGCAGTCGCAGGCAGACGTCCAGTTCGCGGGGCGTCAGCTCGGGACACCGGGCCAGTAGACGCTGCGGCTGACCGGCGGATTCCGGCGGGGGCGATGCGAGCGCCACATGCTTGCGTACCAGCGCCATCAACAGCGCCCCTGCCTCGCCGAAATCGGCCAGTTGGCCGTCCGCGAGAGGCCGCTGGCCCGAATGCCGGTAGAAATTGACGGCGAAGAGTGCGCCGTCGGGCGACGCTTCACGCTCGACCACCGATACCCGCTCGCGAACGCCGTGCGCGTCGTAGACCTTGGCACGATGCTCGGGCGGCACCTCGCCGGCCGTGATGTGGCACATGCGCAGCGGCGCGGCATCGCCATCGCGGAAGGTGCGGTCGTGCTGCACCGGACCTGACAGATAGGCGCGCCAGCAGTCGCGCGTGGTGTCGGGCACCCCGAGGCTGCCGCTGATGAAGATGGCCGGCCTGGCCCCTGTCCGGTAGATGGAGAAGGAGGCGACCGGCAGCGTCGCCGCCACGGCTTGCAGCAGCCGCGGGCCGAAGGCCGCCTCACCCAGCGCTGGTACCACCTCGGGCATGCGCGCCGCCAGCAGCGCATGCGCATTGGCGCCGGCAGGCAGGGTGGGGCTCCAGGTTCTCATGGCAGGCGGGACGGCCGCAGCGATGTTGGGGAAAGTCCGTCATCTTCTGGGATGACGAGACGCCGCCGCCACGGGACTTACGCTAGCGAAATGATGATGTCCGACAACGATCCCCTCGCAGCGCCCAGTCTGGCGCACTTTGCCGACGTGGCCGTGGACGTGGGCCAGCCGCTGGTGCTCGGCCGCGGCGCGCAGGGCCTGCGCCGGGTGGTGCCGATCCTCGGCGGCACGGCCCACGGTGACGGCTGGACGGCACGGGTGCTGCCGGGCGGAGCCGACTTTCAGCTCTTCGCCACCGAAGGCTGCTCGGTGCTCGATGCCCGCTACGGCATGGAGACCGACGCCGGCGACCTGATCTACGTGCAGAACCACGCTGTGCGCGCTGCGGCGCCCGAGGTGATGGCCCGCCTGATGCGCGGCGAGCCGGTGCAGCCGTCGGAGGTGTACTTCCGCTGCACGCCGAGCTTCGAGACCGATTCGCCCGCGCTGCGCTGGATCACGCAGCGGCTGTTCGTCGGCAGCGGCGTGCGGCATCCCGCCCAGGTCGCCATGCGCTTCTTCGTGCTGAACTGAAATCCCATCCGGCCCCAGCCGCTCGCAAGGCCTGGCCATCGACCCCGCGCATCGCTGCGATTCCTCGCCCAGAACATTTCCAAGGAGACTTTCATGACCCGATTCCGCACATCCTTCCGCTTGCTCGCCGCCACGGCCGCCCTGGCCGCAGCCTGGACCGGCGCCCAGGCGCAGACCGCCGCATATCCCAGCCGGCCGGTTCGGCTCATCGTCGGCTTCCCGGCCGGCACCGGCCCGGACATCGTCGCGCGCCTGCTCGCCCAGAAGCTGTCTGAAGGCTGGAACGGGGTCGGCGTGGTGGTGGACAACAAGCCCGGCGCAGGCGGCACCATCGCCGCCAGCGAGGCCGCACGCGCCCAGCCCGACGGCTACACCCTCATGCTGGGGGAGACCGGCCAGCTGTCGATCGCGCCCAGCAGCTACACCAAGCTGCCCTACGACCCGAAGAAGGACTTCGCGCCCGTGAGCCAGGTCGTCACCAGCAACTTCATGCTGGTGGTCAACCCGCAGAAGGTGCCGGCGCGCGACGTCAAGCAGTTCGTCGAATGGAGCCGGCAGCAGAAGGGCATGTTCATGGGCACCTTCGGCGCCGGCACGCCCGGGCACTTCGGCGCCTACATCTTCGGCGACGCCATCGGCGTCAAGCCCGAGGCGGTGCACTACCGCAACACCGGCGACGCACTGGCCGGCCTGATGAGCGGCGACGTGTCCGGTGCCTTCGCCAGCGTCGGCCTGGCGGCGCCCAACGTCAAGGCCGGCAAGCTGGTGGCCCTGGCCGCCAGCGGCGAAACCCGCGCCGCGCTGCTGCCGGACGTGCCCACCTTCAAGGAACAGGGCTACGGCCAGCTGGTGTTCCAGTCCTGGTTCGGCATCGTGGCGCCCAGCCGCACGCCGCCCGAGGTGCTGGCCAAGCTGGAGGCCGACATCCGCCGCGCCATGCAGTCCGCCGACGGCAAGCAGCGCATGGAAGACGCCGGCTTCAGCGTGACCGGCACCACGGCCAAGGAGTTCGGCAACATCATCGCGGCCGACACGGTGACCTGGGGCAAGGCCGTGCAGGCCACCGGTTTCAAGGCGGACTGAGCCATGCGCCGCACTGTCGGATTCGGCCTGGCCGCCGCAGGCGCCGCCGCGCTGCTGAGCGCCTGCACCAGCCCGGGCGACGCTCCGCCCGCGGCGCAAGCCGCGACCACGCCGCTGGCATGCGCCCAGCTCGCGCGGGCCATGCCACCCGGCGCCCGGCTCACGTTGACCGAGGAAGTCGCCGCCGGCACCATCAACCTCACCGGCATCCAGCCCGGCGCGCCCGGCTCCACCGCGCCGGTGCCCGCCCACTGCCATGTCCAGGGCAGGATCGCCGAGCGCACCGGCCTGGACGGCAAGTCCTACGCCATCGGCTTCGACCTGCGCCTGCCGGCGCAGTGGAACGGCCGCTTCTTCTTCCAGGGCGGCGGCGGCACCGACGGCGTGCTGCGCGATGCCATCGGCGTGCTCACCGGCGGCGGCAACACCAGCAATGCCCTGATGCAGGGCTATGCGGTGGTCTTCACCGACACCGGCCACCTCAACGAGCCTGGCCCCAACGGCCCCTACCAGTTCGGGCTGGACCCGCAGGCACGCGCCGACAACGGCTACAACTCGATGGCGCAGACGGCGCGCGTGGCCAAGACGCTGATCCGCGCCCACTACGGCCAGGCGCCACAGCGTTCCTACTTCGTGGGCTGCTCCAACGGTGGGCGGCAGGCCATGATGATGACGCAGCGCTACCCGGAGATGTTCGACGGCGTCATCGCCTCGGCGCCAGCCTACCGCGTGCCGCTGGCCTCGGTGCAGGCGGTGTACGACACGCAGCTCTATGCCCGCGCCGCGGCCGAGCAGGCGCCGCCCGGCCCCGACGGCCGACCGGTGCTGTCCAAGGCCTTCTCGCCCGGCGACATGAAGCTGCTCACGCGCGAAGTGCTGCGCCAGTGCGATGCACTGGACGGCCTGGCCGACGGCATGGTCAACAACTGGCCGGCCTGCCAGTTCAAGCCCGAGGTGCTGCGCTGCACCGGCGCCAAGACGGACGCCTGCCTGGGCCCGGCGCAGGTCGAGGCGCTGCAGCGCTCCTTCGCCGGTGCGCGCGATGCGCAGGGCAAGCCCGTCTATTCGGACTGGGTGTTCGACGCCGGCCTGCATTCGGCCGACTGGACACGCTGGAAGTTCGGCGACGCCACCAGCGGCCCGGCCAACGCCCGCAACCTCACGCTGATGACCGGTGGGCTGGCCATGTTCTTCACCACGCCGCCCACCGTGACGAGCGACTTCTGGGCCTATGCGATGGGCTTCGATCCGCAGCGCGACACGGCCAAGGTTTACGCCACCGACGGCGCCTTCCGCGAGTCCGCCATGCGCATGGTGGCCGCCGACTCGCCCGACATGGACGCCTATGCCCGCCATGGCGGCAAGATCCTGTTCTTCCATGGCGTGAGCGATCCGGTGTTCTCGGTGACCGACACCGTGCGCTACCTCGGCCAGCTGCGCCAGCGCTACGGGGCTGCCACCGACGGCATGGCCCGGCTGTTCACGGTGCCCAACATGGCCCACTGCAGCGGAGGCCCGGCCACCGACCAGTACGACGGCCTGACGGCGCTGGTGAACTGGGTCGAGAAGGGACAGCCGCCCGAGCGCATCGTGGCCCGCGCCCGGCCCGAGAACCCGGACGTGACTTGGCCCGGCCGTACGCGCCCGCTGTGTGCCTATCCGAAGCAGGCGCGCTACAACGGCAGCGGCAGCATCGAAGACGCGGCGAACTTCAGCTGCCGCTGATCCCGGCAGTCGCGGCAGGCGCGCGGTAGAGCATCACCGCCGCGCGCGCCTCCATCGCCCGGCCCTCGCCCACGGGGCCGAGCTTCTCGGCCGTCTTGGCCTTGACGTTGACCTGGCCCGGCGCCAGCGCCAGCACCTCGGCGATGCGGGCGCACATGGCCGGGATGTGCGGCGCCAGCTTGGGCGCCTGGGCCACGATGGTGCTGTCCACGTTGCCGATCGCCCAGCCCTGCGACCGCACACGGCGCGCAGCCTCGGCCAGCAGCACGGTCGAATCGGCACCGCGGAATTGCGGGTCGGTGTCCGGAAAGTGCCGGCCGATGTCGCCCAGCGCCGCCGCGCCCAGCAGCGCGTCGGTGATGGCATGCAGCAGCACATCGGCGTCGGAATGGCCCAGCAGGCCGACGGTGTGGGGCACCTCCACGCCGCCCAGGATGAGCTTGCGGCCAGCGGCCAGCTGGTGCACGTCCCAGCCCTCGCCGATGCGGAAGGGAAAGTCGAAGTCGGCAGCGTGGGCCATGGTCGTCGGGCTCGTCATTGGTCGGCCCCGGCGCGGCGAGCCTGAAGCACTGCCGCCGCCAGGGCAAAGTCGTCGGGGAAGGTCACTTTGAAGTTCTGGGCGCTGCCGGGCACCAGCCGTGGCGTCAGGCCCAGGCCTTCGATGGCGCTGGATTCGTCGGTCACCGCGTCGCCCATGCGCGCCAGCGCCTCCTGCAGCAGGCCGATGCGGAACATCTGGGGCGTCTGGGCCAGCCATTTGTCGGCGCGGGTCACGGTGCCGGCCACGCGGCCGTCGGCCGTGGCGGCCTTGAGCGTGTCCGGCAGCGGCAGCGCCAGCAGGCCACCGACGGCGTCGTGCTCGCAGGCGCCGATGAGTGCATCGACCTGGGTGGGTTGCAGCAGGCAGCGGGCGGCGTCGTGCACCAGCACCCAGTCGTGCGGCAGCGCGCCGGCCTGCTCGCGCAGGGCGCCCAGGCCCTGGGCCACGCTCTGCGCCCGCGTCGCGCCGCCGGCACGCAGCAGCCATTCGCCGGGGCCCGGAAAGCCCGGGAGCACCTGCGCGATGCGCTCGTCCTGGGGCGCCACCACCAGCGCGATGGCCGCCAGCCGGTCGCCCAGGGCGCGGAAGACGTCCAGCGTGTGCGCCACCAGCGGCCGTCCTGCCAGCGGCTCGTACTGCTTGGGGCCGGCGGCGCCGGAGCGGGAGCCCGTCCCGGCGCAGGGGATGAGCACGAACAGGCGCGGCGGCGGCAAGGGCATGGGCGAGGCGGGCGGGAACGGGACGGGCAACGGTGGGATGGGGCGCCGTGGGCACGGCACGTGGACAAGCTCAGCGCGAACCGGAGGGGGAGTCGACCGGTTCTGCGCGGACGGAACGGCGACCGGGCCGGCCCCGTCCAGGGAAAAGCCCCGCATTCTAAAATTGCGCGCTTCGCCCTCCCCGCCATCGCGGCCGGGAGGGTCTGCCTTTGGTGCCGCCCCCGCATGGACCTGCCCGCCCTCTCCCCCGGCAAACGCTTCACCCTTCCCCGTCCGCCATCCTCCAGCGATGCACTGCTGCTCGCTCGGCTGGCAGTGCGTGAAAAGTCGGCCGGTCGCACGACCGCCATCTTCACGGCGGACGCCACCGACACCCAGCGCCTGACGGACGAACTGGCCTTCTTCGCGCCCGAACTGCGCTGCGCCGTCTTCCCGGACTGGGAGACGCTGCCCTACGACAGCTTTTCGCCGCACCAGGACCTGATCAGCGAACGCCTGGCGACGCTGTGGCGCATCCTGCAGAAGGAGGTGGACGTGGTGCTGGTGCCGGCGACCACGGCGCTCTACCGCCTGGCGCCGCCAGGATTCATGGCGGGCTATACCTTCCACTTCCGCACCAAGCAGAAGCTGGACGAGGCGCGCCTGAAGGCCCAGCTCACGCTGGCGGGCTACAGCCATGTGACGCAGGTGGTGAGCCCCGGCGAATACGCGGTGCGCGGCGGACTGATCGACCTGTTTCCGATGGGTTCGCCGCAGCCCTTCCGCGTCGACCTGTTCGACGACGAAATCGATTCGATCCGCACCTTCGACCCCGACAGCCAGCGCAGCCTGTACCCCGTGCCCGAGGTGCGCCTGCTGCCCGGCCGCGAGTTCCCGATGGACGACGACGCCCGCGCGCATTTCCGCAGCCGCTGGCGCGAACTGCTCGAAGGCGACCCGACCAAGAGCCGCATCTACAAGGACATGGGCAACGGCGTCGCCACCGCCGGGATCGAGTACTACCTGCCGCTGTTCTTCGACCAGACGGCCACGGTGTTCGACTACCTGGCCGGCGCCGGTGCGGAACGCCGGGACGGCGATGCGCCCTCCTCCGTCACGCTGGTGCTGCACGGCGACCTGGAGGCCGCCTTCCAGCATTTCTGGCAGGACACGCGCGAGCGCTACCGCCTGGCCCACGGCGACCCGGAGCGACCGGTGCTGCCGCCCGAGGCGCTGTTCCTCAATGCCGAGCAGTTCTACGGACAGACTAAGCCGCACCGGCAACTGTCGCTGCGGGCCTCATCCGCTCAGGCTGAGCCTGTCGAAGCCTTCCCCGAATTCGCGCTGCTGCCCCCGATGGCCGCCGTGCGCGGCGCGGACGACCCCCTCGCCCGCCTCAAGGAACACATCCAGGCCACGCGCCACCGCGTGCTGCTGCTGGCCGAAACGGCCGGCCGGCGCGAGAGCCTGCTGGACTTCCTGCGCGCCAGCGGTGTCAGCCCGCCAGCCTTCGACACCCTGGCCGAATTCGAGGCCGACGCGACCGAGAAGATCGGCATCGCCACCGCCGCGCTGGCCGCCGGCTTTGCCTGGAACGAGGCCGGCATCGACTTCGTCACCGAGACCGAGCTCTTCGCCACCGGCACCGGCAGCGGCCGGCGCCGCAACAACCGGCAGGAGGCCACGAGCGACGTCGACGCGCTGATCAAGGACCTCTCTGAACTCGCCCTGGGCGACCCGGTCGTGCACAGCGCGCACGGCATCGGCCGCTACCAGGGCCTGGTCAACATGGACCTGGGCCAGGGCGTGGGGCCGGACGGCAAGCCACTGCTGCAGGAATTCCTGCACCTGGAGTACGCCGACAAGGCCACGCTCTACGTGCCGGTGAGCCAGCTGCACCTGATCAGCCGCTACACCGGCGTCAGCGCCGACGAGGCGCCGCTGCACAAGCTGGGCAGCGGCCAGTGGGACAAGGCCAAGCGCAAGGCCGCCGAGCAGGTGCGCGACGCCGCGGCCGAGCTGCTCAACATCTACGCCCGCCGCGCCGCGCGCGAGGGCCATGCCTTCCGCTTCCAGGCAGCGGACTACGAGGTCTTCGCCAACGACTTCGGCTTCGAGGAGACGGCCGACCAGAAAGCGGCGATCCATGCCGTGATCCAGGACATGATCTCGCCCCAGCCGATGGACCGGCTGGTCTGCGGCGACGTGGGCTTCGGCAAGACCGAGGTGGCGCTGCGGGCGGCCTTCGTGGCCATCACCGGCGGCAAGCAGGTGGCCTTCCTGGCGCCCACCACGCTGCTGGCCGAGCAGCACTACCAGACGCTGGTGGACCGCTTCTCCAAGTGGCCTGTCAAGGTGGCCGAGATGAGCCGCTTCCGCTCCGCCAAGGAGATCTCGGCCGCTGCCAAGGGCCTGGCCGACGGCAGCGTCGACATCGTCGTCGGCACGCACAAGCTGCTTTCCGAGAGCGTCAAGTTCAAGAACCTGGGCCTGCTCATCATCGACGAGGAGCACCGCTTCGGCGTGCGCCACAAGGAGGCGATGAAAGCCATGCGCGCCGAGGTGGACGTGCTGACACTCACCGCCACGCCCATCCCGCGCACGCTGGGCATGGCGCTGGAGGGCCTGCGCGACCTGTCGGTCATCGCCACCGCGCCGCAGCGGCGCCTGGCCATCAAGACCTTCGTGCGCAACGAGGGCACCGGCGTGATCCGCGAGGCCGTGCTGCGCGAATTGAAACGCGGCGGGCAGGTTTACTTCCTGCACAACGAGGTCGAGACCATCGAGAACCGGCGCCAGAAGCTGCAGGAGATCCTGCCCGAGGCGCGCATCGCCGTGGCCCACGGCCAGATGCCCGAGCGCGAGCTGGAACGCGTGATGCGCGACTTCGTCGGCCAGCGCTTCAACCTGCTGCTGTGCTCGACCATCATCGAGACCGGCATCGACGTGCCCAGTGCCAACACCATCGTCATCAGCCGGGCCGACAAGTTCGGCCTGGCGCAGTTGCACCAGCTGCGCGGCCGCGTGGGCCGCAGCCACCACCAGGCCTATGCCTATCTCATGGTGCCGGACATCGAGGGCCTGACCAAGCAGGCGGCCCAGCGGCTGGATGCCATCCAGGCCATGGAAGAGCTGGGCTCCGGCTTCTACCTGGCCATGCACGACCTGGAGATCCGCGGCGCCGGCGAGGTGCTGGGCGAGCACCAGAGCGGCAACATGATGGAGATCGGCTTCCAGCTCTACAACGAGATGCTGGCCGAGGCCGTGGCCTCGCTCAAGGCCGGCAAGGAGCCCGACCTGCTGGCGCCGCTGTCGGCCACCACCGAGATCAACCTGCATGCCCCCGCACTGCTGCCCGACGACTATTGCGGCGACGTGCACCTGCGCCTGTCCTTCTACAAGAAGCTGGCCACGGCCAAGACGACGGACCAGATCGACACCCTGCTCGAAGAGCTGGTGGACCGCTTCGGCAAGCTGCCGCCGCAGACGCAGACGCTGATCGACGTGCACCGTCTGCGCGTGTTGGCGCGGCCCTACGGCGTGACCAAGGTGGACGCGGCGCCGGGCGTGATCAACATCAGCTTCAAGCCCAACCCGCCCATCGACCCGATGGCCATCATCGGGCTGATCCAGAAGAACAAGCACATCAAGCTGGCGGGCAACGACAAGCTGCGCATCGAGCGCGAGCTGACGGACCCGAAGGACCGGGCGCAGATGGTGCGCGACGTGCTGCGCTCGCTGGGCCAGCCGAAGACCGAGGCAGTGGCGGCCTGAGGGGCGCCTGGGTCGCTCCGAGCCCTGAAGGAGTCGCGTGGCCCGTCGCTTTCGTCCGCCGGGTCGGCTGCGCGAAAGCTTGCATCGGCACAGGGCTTGCTAAAACTCACCGTTCCAAAACGCAACGGAGAGAGAAGCGATGCACACCCGACGACAAGCCCTGATGTTCACGGGCGCACTGGGCACGCTGGCCGCCAGCGGCCAGGCATTTGCGCAGCCCCGGTACCCCGACCGGCCGGTGAAGGTCATCGTGGGCCTGCCCGCGGGCGGCAGCGCGGACATGATCGCGCGCGAGGTGAGCCAGAAGCTCGGCGCGGCGCTCGGCCAGCCCTTCGTCGTGGACAACCGTGCCGGTGCGTCGGGGCAGATCGGCATGCCTGCGGTGGCCCGCGCGGCGCCGGACGGCTACACGCTCACCGTCTCTCCCGCCTCTTTCCTCACGACCAACAAGAGCGTCTTCAAGACCCTGCCCTACGACCCCGAAGCCGACTTCGCGCCGATCTCGCGACTGGTGAACCAGCCCATGGTGCTGATCGTGAAGGACAAGGCCAAGTACCCCACGGTCGCGGCATTCCTCGCCGCCGCCAAAGCGGAGCCGGGCAAGCTCACCTACGCATCGTCGGGCGACGGCAGCCCCCAGCACCTGGGTGCGCTCATGTTCGAGACCCGCACCGGCGCGAAGATGCTCCACGTGCCCTACAAGGGTGGCGCGCCGGCCATCAACGACACGCTGGCCGGCAGCGTGGACGGCATGTTCGCCGTCATGCCCGAGGCGCTGCCGCATGTGCAGGCGGGCAAGCTGTTCGCACTGGGCGTGCTGAGCCCGCAGCGCTCGCCCGTGCTGCCCAATGTGCCGACCATGGCCGAAAGCGGCATCCCCGACCTGAATCTCTCGGCCTGGGTGGGCATCCTGGCGCCGGCCCGCACGCCCAAGCCCCTCATCGACCAGCTGAACGCAGCCGTGCGCGCCGCACTGGATGCAGACCTCAAGGCCAAGCTGGCCACCAACGGGATCGAGGTGGCGCCTAGCTCGCCCGAGGAGCTGCAGCGCATCATCGCCGCGGACATCAAGCTGCACGCGCAGTTGGTGAAGGCAGCGGGATTGGTGCCGCAGTAAGCCACCGCGTCCTGCAGCATCGCGGCGAGGTCCGTCGCAGCCCGTTGCGACGCAAGCCCGGCGCCCACGGATCGCGATGAGAAAATCGACGTCATGACTGTCGCCGTTCCCACGCCATCCATCTCGCCAGGCCTTGTCGTCCGGCACATCCCCAGGCCGCTGAAGCTGGCCGACTTCGGCCTGATCGCCTTCGACATGGACTCGACGCTGATCACCATCGAATGCATCGACGAGATCGCCGATGCGGTGGGCAAGAAGGCAGAAGTCGCGGCCATCACCGAGGCCACCATGCGCGGCGAGATCAAGGACTTCAAGGAAAGCCTGCGCCGCCGCGTCGCGCTGCTCGAAGGCGTGCCGGTGGGCGCGCTGCAGGAGGTCTACGACCAGCGGCTGCGCCTGTCGCCCGGCGCGCCCGAGCTGGTGGGCGCCTGCCGCGAGGCGGGTCTCAAGGTGCTGCTGGTGTCTGGCGGCTTCACCTTCTTCGCCGATCGCGTGATGGCCCGGCTGGGCATCGACTTCGCACGCTCCAACCTGCTGGAGGAAGATGGCGGCCGGCTCACCGGACGGGTGCGCGCGCAGGACTGGGGCGACATCTGCGACGGCGCCGAAAAACGCCGCACGCTGCTCGAAGTGGCCTCGCTGCTGCGCCTTGCGCCGTCGCAGACCATCGCGGTCGGCGATGGCGCCAACGACCTGCCGATGATGGGCGCAGCGGGGTTGTCGGTGGCCTTCCATGCCAAGCCCAAAGTGCGGGAGCAGGCCATGGTGGCCATCGACGCGGGCGGGCTGGACCGGCTGCTCGAGGTGGTGCAGCCCTGACCGATCGGCGCGGCTACCATTCCGCGCTCTTGGCCGCTGTGTGGCCTCCTCTCCCAACTTCCTTTCACCCTACCGTCCATGAACCGTACCGACGACATCGGCAAGTTCCTCCTGCGCGCCACCCTGGGCGTGCTGATCCTGCTGCACGGCATCGCCAAACTGCCCAAGGGGGTCGACGGCATCGGCCACATGCTGGCCTCGCATGGTGTGCCGGGCATCCTCGCGAACCTGGTCTACGTGGGCGAGATCGTGGCTCCGGCGCTGCTGATCGTCGGCTTTTTGACGCGTCCCGCAGCGCTGGTGATCGCCATCAACATGGTGGTCGCCATCTGGCTGGTCCACATGGGCGACCTGGGCAAGTTCAGCGCCAACGGCGGCTGGGCGCTGGAACTGCAGGGCATGTTCCTGGCGGCGGCACTGACCATCTCGATGATCGGCGGCGGCCGCATCGGCGCTGGCGGACGCTTCAACTGAGGTCGGTGCCACCGGTCTGCTGAGCTGCCTTGCCGGCTGCCGTGGGCGATCGTCAGACCCGCACGTGTCTCAGTCGTCGTCCGAAGCGTCAAGGCCGGGAAACAGCACCTCGGTAAAACCGAAGCGGGTGAAGTCCCGCACTCTCATCGGATAGAGCTTGCCGATCAGGTGGTCGCATTCGTGCTGCACCACCCGGGCATGAAAGCCCTCGGCTTCGCGCTGGATCGGATCGCCGTAAGGGTCGAAACCTTGGTAGCGGATGTGCTTCCAGCGTGGCACCACGCCGCGCAGCCCAGGCACTGACAGACAGCCCTCCCAACCTTCTTCCTCCTCGTCGCCCAATGGCTCGATCACCGGATTGAGCAGCACGGTACGGGGAACGACGGGGGCATCCGGATAGCGCGGGTTGGGCGCGTCGGTGCCGAATATCACCAGTTGCAGATCGACGCCGATCTGGGGCGCCGCGAGTCCGGCGCCATTGACGGCGCGCATGGTCTCGAACATGTCGCGCACGAGCAGATGCAGTTCGTCGGTGTCGAAGGCGGTGACGGGTTGGGCGATGCGCAGCAGCCGCGGGTCGCCCATCTTGAGGATTCGCCGGATGGTCATGGGCCGATTCTGCCGATGCAGCGGTCTTTCCGAACGGTCTTCGCTGCTCGGTCGCCATCAGCCCGCAAGCTCGGTCAAGGCGTGTTGCCGGAATCCTGCCGCGGCACCGGAATGACCGTGCCGCTGCCCACGCGCGGATCCACGAAGGGCACGCCGCCCTGGCCACGACCACCGCCGCCAGCACCAGGGCCCCGCGGAGGCACGACGGGCACCACCGGCACGGCGCCCGGCAATTGAGCCTGGGGCGGCGGCGCACCGCGCCAACCCCGATTGCCCCGGTCGCTGCGATCCCGATCCCAATCGCGGCCACGGTCACGGTCGTTCCAGCCGGGCCTTCCGCCGTAGTACCCCGGCGGATAGGCAGCAGGTGCCACCGGCCGGCTGCCCCAGTAGCGCGGACTGGGCTCTCGGTACACATCGACACCGACATAGCCGCCGGGCACCACGGCCGGCTGGCCGTAATACGGTTGCGCGGGATAGGCCGGATAAGCCGGTTGCGGATAGGTCTGGTAGCCCGGATAGCTGGTGGCATAGCCCGGAGCGTCATAGGCGGCGCAGCCACCCAGCAGGATTGCCACACCCAGCGCCAAAGCGCGAGCCCCACCACGTCTGAAGTTCTTCGTCATCGTTTGTCCTCGTGGCCGCAGCCATGGATGTTCAACGCGGTTGGAGCCCGGATGCCGACGAGGGACTCCCTTTACACGGGTAACGCCCCGTAAGAGTCAGCGCACGGACCGTAGCAATCGGACTGCCGTCAGGCCGCTGCCAACAGCGCAAGCATGCCTGCCTCGTCCAGCACCTCGACGCCCAGCTCGCGCGCCTTGTCGAGCTTGCTGCCGGCAGCCTCCCCGGCCACCACATAGTGCGTCTTCTTGCTGACCGAGCCAGCCACCTTGGCGCCAGCCGCCTCCAGCTTTTCCTTCGCGTCCTCGCGCGAGAGCGTAGGCAGCGTGCCTGTGATGACGAAGGTCTTGCCCGCCAGAGGCAGCGCCGCACGTGGCGCGGGATCGCCTTCCGGCCACTGCACGCCGCAGGCCCGCAGCTGCTCGATCACCTCGCGGTTGTGGGGCTGGGCGAAGAAGGTGTGGATGGCCTCGGCCACGATGGGGCCGACGTCGTTCACCTCCAGCAGCTGCTCCGCGCTCGCGTCCATGATGCCGTCCAGCCGGCCGAAGTGGCGCGCCAGGTCCTTGGCCGTGGTCTCGCCCACATGCCGGATGCCCAGGCCGTACAGGAAACGCGGCAGCGTGGTCGTCTTGGAGGCTTCCAGCCCTTCGAGCACGTTCTGCGCGGACTTCTCGGCCATGCGGTCCAGCGCCGCCAGCGCGGTCAGGCCGATGCGGTAGAGGTCGGGCAACGTCTTGACGATGCCGGCGTCCACCAGCTGGTCGACCAGCTTCTCGCCCAGGCCCTCGATGTCCACCGCCCTACGCTGCGCGTAGTGCAGGATTGCCTGCTTGCGCTGTGCCCCGCAGAAGAGTCCGCCCGAGCAGCGGTGGTTGACCTCGCCCTTCTCCCGCACCACGGCGCTGCCGCAGATCGGACATTGCCGCGGCATGCGGAAGTTGGGCACGTAGGGGTCACGTGGGGGCAGGCGGTGGCTCTCGCCCTCGCCCACTGCCTGGTCGATGGCCGCCTCGCTGGCCGTGCCTTCGGCGCGCGCCTTCGCCACGCCGGCCGGCGGCACGCGGCCGACCACCTCGGGAATCACATCGCCGGCGCGGCGGATGACGACCATGTCGCCCACGCGCAATTCCTTGCGCCGCAGCTCGAACAGGTTGTGCAGCGTGGCATTGGAGACGGTGGTGCCGCCGACGAACACCGGGTCCAGCCGCGCCACCGGCGTCAGCTTGCCGGTACGACCCACCTGCACATCAATGCCCAGCATGCGGGTCATCTGCTCCTGCGCCGGGTACTTGTGGGCCACGGCCCAGCGCGGCTCGCGCGAGACAAACCCCAACTGCCGCTGGAGCGCCAGGCTGTTCACCTTGTAGACCACGCCGTCGATGTCGAAGGGCAACTGGTCGCGCAGCGCGCCGATCTGGCGGTGGAACTCGGCCAACTCCTGCGGGCCGTTGCAGACCTGCGTGCGGTCAGACACCGGAAAGCCCCAGGAGCGCAGCGTCAGCAGCGCCTGGTATTGCGTGCCGAAGTCCGGCCCGCCCTGCGCCACTGGGGTGACCTCGCCCCAGCCATAGGCGAAGAAGGACAGCGGCCGCTGCCGCGCGATGGCGGGGTCGAGCTGGCGCACCGCGCCGGCCGCGGCATTGCGCGGGTTGACGTAGGTCTTCTCGTTCTTCTGGCCGGCCTCGATCTTCTGGCGCTGCCGTTCGTTGAGGCGGTCGAAGTCGGCCCGCTTCATGTAGACCTCGCCGCGCACTTCCAGGACGGGCGGCGCGTCCTTCGGCAGCTTCAAGGGAATCTGGCCGATGGTGCGGATGTTCTGCGTCACGTCCTCGCCCACCTCGCCGTCGCCGCGGGTCGCGGCCTGCACCAGCGTGCCGTTCTCGTAGCGCAGGTTGATGGCCAGACCGTCGAACTTGAGTTCGGCGACGTACTCGACGGCCGGCGCATCGGCCGCCAGGCCCAGTTCGCGGCGCACGCGGGCGTCGAAGGCTTCGGCGCCGGTGGCCTCGATGTCGGTCTCGGTGCGGATGGACAGCATCGGCACCTGATGCCGCACCTTGGCGAAGAAGGGCAGCACCGCGCCGCCCACGCGCTGGGTGGGCGAATCGGGGGTGCGCAACGCCGGATGCGCCTCTTCCAGCTCGGAGAGACGGCGGAACAGCCGGTCGTATTCGGCGTCGGGGATCTGCGGCGCATCCAGCACGTAGTACTGGTGCGCGTGATGGTTCAGCGCCATGCGCAGCTCGGCGGCCTCCTGGGCCACCGCTGCGGGAACGGTGTCGGTCATCGCGGTCGGTGTGCGGATCAGGAGAACAGGCGGCGCGCCAGCGCCGAGCCGGCGGACAGCTCGCGGCCGTCCAGCGTGTCGTAGAGCTGTTCCAGATCCTGGCCGATGGCATCCAGCGTCTCGGTGCGCAGGGGCTGGCCATCGCTGTCGGTGACCACGCCGTCCATCTCGCGTGCCAGGGCCTCGGCGATCTCGCGCATGCGGGCGAAGGGCTCCAGCGCGCGGTCGACCTGCGGCACGTCCAGGCTCAGCATCAACTCGCGGATGGCAGATTGCGCCGGGTCGTCGGCCAGAGCCGCCTGGGTGTCGAAGACGAGACCAAGCACCGGCGGCGCGCCGGCATCGCTGTTCGGCAGCACCATGCGGCCGGGCAGCATGCCGGGCACGAAGCCCAGGCGCGCGGCGTTCTGCTGCACGTAGCCGGGGCTCCAGGCGGCATGGCGAGCGCGCAGCACGAAGGCCAGTTGCGCGTCGTGCGCACTGGCGAACTGGTCCAGCTCGCGGGCGCGGGCCACTTCGTCCAGCATCTCGGGGAACTCGGGCGCGCCATTGAGCGCATCGGCGAAGGCCTGGGCCTTGACCACGAACTCCGAATACTCGATCTCGTTGAGGGCGCCGGTGCGGTTGGCCAACTGCACGCCGATCTGCAATGCGCGGTAGCGGGCGCTGGACGCGGGCGGTTCCCACTCGGCCGCACCGTCGCGCAGCCCCTCGACGGCGATGGGCTTGCTGCCGGCGCGGCGCGTGGACGGCATGGCGGCGAGCACGGCGGCACCCGAAACCAGCCCTTCCAGCACCACCGGCGCGATCACGTCGATCAGCGGGTCGAGCCCGCCGCGGCGGTTGCCCATCAGGGCCGCGGCGCCGGGCTGGCCGGTGGGCGGCGGCAGGTCCGGATCGAACAAGGGCTCATGCCGGTCGGCCGAATGCACGTCGTTCGGGTCCACATGCAGCACCGGATCGTCCGGCCCGCCCTGGGCCCCGTCCAGCGGCGCCAGGCCGGAATGCGGGCCGTCGCCCTCCGGCTGGCGGGGGGCGTTGCGGCGCAGCGTCCAGGTGTTGTAGGCGATCAGGGCCGCCAGCACCAGGCCGCCGGCGATGGCCACCGCGATCGTGAGATTGCTCATTGGGATTGCTCTTCCGTGTTCTTGTTGTAAGGGGCGCGGACGTGCCTGCGCGTCAGCCGACTTCGGCCATGCCGGCGGCGGATTCCATGTCCACCGCCACGATGCGCGAGACGCCCTGCTCCTGCATGGTCACGCCGATCAGCTGCTGCGCCATCTCCATCGCGATCTTGTTGTGGCTGATGAAGAGGAACTGCGTGCCCCGGCTCATGGCCGACACCAGCCGGGCGTAACGCTCGGTGTTGGCATCGTCCAGCGGCGCGTCCACCTCGTCCAGCAGGCAGAAGGGCGCGGGGTTGAGCTGGAAGATGGCGAACACCAGCGCGATGGCCGTCAGCGCCTTCTCGCCGCCCGAGAGCAGGTGGATGGTCTGGTTCTTCTTGCCGGGCGGCTGGGCCATGACCTGAACGCCCGCATCCAGGATCTCGTCGCCGGTCATGATCAGCCGCGCGTTGCCGCCGCCGAACAGCTCCGGGAACATGCGGCTGAAGTGCTCGTTGACGGTGTTGAAGGTGCCGCCCAGCAGTTCGCGCGTCTCGCCATCGATCTTGCGGATGGCGTCTTCCAGCGTGGTGATGGCCTCGTTCAGGTCGGCCGACTGGGCGTCGAGGAAGGTCTTGCGCTCGCGGGCGCTGGTGAGTTCGTCCAGCGCCGCCAGGTTGACGGCGCCCAGGCCGGCCACCTCGCGGTGCAGGCGGTCGATCTCGCCCTGCAGCCCGGCCAGGCGCACCTTGTCGGCCTCGATGGAGGCGGCGATGGCCTCGCGGTCGGCCTGTGCGTCTGTCAGCAACTGCTCGTACTGCTCCAGGCCCAGGCGCGCGGCCTGTTCCTTGAGCTGCATCTCGGTGATGCGCTGGCGCAGCGGGTCGAGCGCGCGCTCGATCTGCAGCCGTCGCTCGTCGCTGGCGCGCAGCTTCTGCGTCAGGTCGTCGTACTGGCTGCGCATGGCGCCCAGCGCGGCCTCACGCTCGGCCTTGAGGTCGAGGGCGTCCTGCAGGCCGGCCTGCGCAGCGGCGTCCGACAGGCGGGCCAGTTCGCCCTCGGCCCGCTCGCGCTCGTCGGCCAGCGCCACGGTCTGCTGGCGGGCGGTGTCGATGCCGCGGCCGAGTTCGGCGCGGCGCGCCTCCAGCGTGCGCTGGGAGAAGGTGGATTCCTGCACCTGCCGCTCCAGGCTGCGGTGCTGCTCGCGGGCGGCGTCCAGCTTGCGGCTGGCCTCGATCACCCGCTCTTCCAGCTCGGCATGGCGCTCCTGGCTGTCGGCCAGCTGCAGGTCCAGCTCCTCGAAGCGGGCCTCGGCGGCGACGCGGCGCTCCTGCAATTCTTCAAGCTGGGCCTCGACCTCGCCCAGATCAGCATTGAGTTGTTCGCTGCGGGCGCGGGCCTGCTCGGCCTGCTGCGACAGACGCAGCGTCTCGACCTGCAATTCATGGGCGCGGGCGCGGGTCTGGTCGGCCTCGCGTCGTGCGCCGACCAGGCGGCCGGCGGCCTCGCCATAGGCGCTTTCGGCCCGCACGAGGGCGGTGCGGGCCTCCTCGGCGATCAGGGCCTGGGCGCGCAGTTCGCGCTCCAGGTTCTCCATCTCCTGCTGGCGGGCCAGCAGGCCGGACTGTTCGGAGTCCTGCGCATAGAGGCCGACGCTGTGGCGCGTGACGACGTGGCCGGCCGCCACGTAGATGGCCTCGCCGGGCTGGAGTCGCTCGCGGGCGGCCAGCGCTTCGTCCAGGCTGGCGGCGGTGAAGCAGCCATGCAGCCAGTCGGCCAGGAGCGACTGCAGGCCGGCGTCATGCAGCCGCAGCAGGTCCGCGAGGCGGGGCATGACGGCAGGCATAGAGGCGGCCGGCGCGGCGGGTGGCGTGTAGAAGCTGAGCTTGGCCGGCGGCGCGTCGTTGGCGAAGGCGCGGGCCATCTCCAGGCGGGAAATCTCGAGTGCACCCATGCGGTCGCGGAGCGCGGCTTCGAGGGCGGCCTCCCAGCCCGGCTCCACATGCAGGCGGCTCCACAGGCCTTGCAGGCCATCGAGACCGTGCTTGGCGAGCCAGGGGCGCAGCTTGCCGTCGGTCTTGACCTTCTCCTGCAGGGCACGCAGCGCCTCCAGCCGGGCGGACAGTTCGGCCTGGCGCGCGCCTTCGGTGTTGACGGCCTGCTGGCGGGCGCGGCGGTCGTCGTCCAGCTGCGGCACGCGCTCCTGCAGGTCCATCAGGCGCGCCTCGGATTCGCTGGCGGCTTCTTCGGCCATGGCGAATTCCTCGCGCAGCGCGTCCAGCTTCGCCTCGTCGGGTGCGTTCAGCGCCTGCCGGTCGGCACGCAGGCGATCGCTGCGCTGAGCGAGCTGGCGCACCTGGTCGTCGATGTTGCGCTGGTCGGCGGCCAGCACCTGGATCTGCTGCTGCACCTGCACCACCGCGCCGCGCTGACCGTTGGCCGTCTCCTGCGCGCGCTGGCGGGCGTCTTCCAGCTCGGGCAGGCGGGCTTCCTGCTCTTCCAGCTGCGCGGCCAGGATGGCGGCCTGCTCCTCGGCGTCCATGCCGGCGCCGGCCAGGTTCTCCAGCTCGACCTCGGCATCGGCGCGGCGGGTGTCCCATTGCTGGATCTGCTCGGCCAGCTGGGCCAGGCGCTGCTGCACGCGCTGGCGGCCTTCGACCACGTAGCGGATCTCGCCCTCCAGCCGGCCCACCTCGGCACTGGCCTCGTAGAGCTTGCCCTGGGCCTGGTTGACCTGGTCGCCGGCGCCGTAGTGGGCCTGGCGGATGGTCTCCAGCTCGGCCTCGATGTGGCGCAGGTCGGCCATGCGCGATTCGAGGTCGTTGACGGCCTGGCGGCCCTCGGCCTGCACGCGCAGCTGGTCGGCCTCGGCATCGGCGCGCTTGAGGAACCACAGCTGGTGCTGCTTGCGCGTGGCCTCGGCCTGCAGCTGGTTGTAGCGCGCCGCCACCTCGGCCTGCTTCTCCAGCTTCTCGAGGTTGGCGTTGAGTTCGCGCAGGATGTCCTCTACCCGGGTCAGGTTCTCGCGCGTGTCCGACAGACGGTTCTCGGTCTCGCGGCGGCGCTCCTTGTACTTGGAGACGCCAGCGGCCTCTTCGAGGAAGAGCCGCAGTTCCTCGGGCTTGGACTCGATGATCCGGCTGATCGTGCCCTGGCCGATGATGGCGTAGGCCCGCGGGCCCAGGCCGGTGCCCAGGAACACGTCCTGCACGTCGCGGCGACGTACCGGCTGGTTGTTGATGAAGTAGCTGCTGTTGCCGTCGCGCGTGAGCACGCGCTTGACCGCGATCTCGGTGAACTGGCTCCACTGGCCGCCGGCGCGGTGGTCGGCGTTGTCGAACACCAGCTCCACGCTGGCCCGGCTGGCCTGCTTGCGGCTGGTGGTGCCGTTGAAGATCACGTCCTGCATGGACTCGCCGCGCAGCTCGGAGGCGCGCGACTCGCCCAGCACCCAGCGCACCGCGTCCATGATGTTGGACTTGCCGCAGCCGTTGGGGCCCACCACGCCCACCAGCTGGCCCGGGAGCATGAAGTTGGTCGGCTCAGCGAAGGACTTGAACCCGGAAAGCTTGATGGAGTTGAGACGCACCGCAGACGGGCAGCAAGGCCAAGATGTTGATATTCAAGGAGAAAGTGCGCAGGCCGTGCCTTGCCGCGCAAGGGCAGGATGATAACGTGCACCCATGCGCCTTCCCCTGCCCGCTTCCCTCGCGCCCATGCACGCGCGGCCCCTGCTGCTGCCCGGCCTGATCGGTGCCTGCGCCCTGCTCGCCGGCTGCGGAATGTTCCACGACACCCAGCGCGCCGAGCCCTACACGCAGGGCGAATGGATGGAGTCCGGCGCCAACCGCGTGGCCAACCTGGCGCTGCGCGACAACCTGGAGTCCGTGCGCCGCGTGCAGCTGTCGCTGTACCGCCGCAACCCACGTGAATGGCGCAAATGGGCCACCAGCGCCGACGACGCCGTGGCCCGCACCTGGCAGGCCATCGACCAGGAGCGCCCCCTGCCCTGGCTGCGCGGCGCCACCGGCATCGACGCCGTGCGTCTGGCCTTCGCACCGCCCGAGACCTATGCGGGCGACCGCGTGGCCGCGCTCGTGAACGGCTGGTCCGCCATGCTCAAGCAGGCCAACGGCGACACCTGGCGGCAGACCATGATCGACGGCGTCAGCGCCGAGAACGCCTTCCGCGCCGCACGCAACTTCGAGATCTCGCTTTGGCTGCTGACCTCGCGCACCGGCACCGACGGCCAGCCCCTGCTGCTGTCCACCGAGATCAGCGAGCGCGGCCGCAACCTGCTGGTGGACCGGGAGCTGTCGAAGGTGGTGGCGCGGCTCGATCTGCTGGCCGCCCAGGCCGACGAGAAATACCGCCGCGCCGCGCTGGACTTCAGCCAGAACTGGCTGATGGGCAACCTGGGGCCGCTGCTGGCGATGGTGCCGCGCTGAGGCGGGCCGGTGCCGACCCTTCGGGCAGGCCGTCTTTGCACACCGCAGACACGGACCACTTTCTAGAATGAGCCGCGCAACCCGTGCAAACCCGGCCTCCGCGCCGCGCGGCGCGCAACTTCTCCACCATCTCCCCTCCTGCACATGAGCACCCTGAACTTCATCGGTGGCGAAAAAGGCGGCGTCGGCAAGTCCGTCACCTCGCGCCTGCTGGCCCAGTACTTCATCGACCGCAGCCGCCCCTTCATCGGCTTCGACACCGACCGTTCGCACAACTCCTTCACCCGCTTCTACGAGGGCTTCGCCTCGCCTGTGGCGGTGGACAGCTTCGAGGGACTCGACACGGTGGTCAACGGCTTCGAGGAGCACCCCGAGCGCAGCGTGATCGTCGACCTGGCCGCGCAGACGCAGGCGCCGCTGGCGCGCTGGATCGCCGAATCGCAGCTCTTCGAGGTGTTCGACGAGCTGGAGATCCCGGTCGTGTTCTGGCACGTGATGGACGATGGCCGCGACTCCACCGACATGCTGGGTCGCCTGGTCGATACCTACGGCACCCGTGCCCGGTACGTGGTGGTGCAGAACCAGGGCCGCGGCAGCGACTTCTCGACGCTGGAAGGCTCGCCCGCGCAGATCAAGGCCCGCGAGCACGGCGCCCAGTTCATCACCCTGCCCCGCCTGCAGGAAGCGACGATGCGCAAGATCGACGCCAACAACACGAGCTTCTGGAAGGCCGTCAACGACAAGACCGGCCCCGAGGCGTTGGGCCTGCTGGAGCGCCAGCGCGTCAAGGGCTGGCTGGCGCAGGTCTACGCGCAGTTCGACACGCTGGGGCTCTGACCCGGCCCCTGCTCGCCGGCGTGCCGGCCCTCAGTCCCAAGGGCCGCCACGCTGCGGTCCGAGCAGGATCGACGCATCCACATCGTCGATGTGCGTGCGGCCGCAGAAGGCCATGGTCAGGTCCAGCTCGCGCCGGATGATCTGCAGCACCCGCATGACGCCCGCCTCGCCGAAGGCCCCCAGCCCATAGAGGAAGGCGCGACCGATCATGGTGCCGCGGGCGCCCAGCGCCCGGGCCTTGAGCACGTCCTGGCCGCTGCGCACGCCGCTGTCGAGCCAGACCTCGATCTCCAGCCCCACGGCATCGGCAATGGCCGGCAGCGCGCGGATGGCGGAGGGCGCCCCGTCCAGCTGCCGGCCACCATGGTTGGAGACCACGATCGCATCCGCGCCGCAGTCCACGGCCCGGCGAGCATCCTCCGCGTCGAGGATGCCCTTGAGCACCAGCGGCCCGCCCCAGCGGCGCTTGATCCATTCCACGTCCGCCCACGACAGCGTGGGATCGAACTGGGCGTTGGTCCAGGCGGCCAGCGAGGCCATGTCGTCCACGCCCTTCACATGGCCCACGATGTTGCCGAAGCTGCGCCGCCGCGTGCCCAGCATGCCCAGGCACCAGCGCGTGCGCAGGGCCAGGTCCAGCAGGTTGCGCAGCGTGGGCCGCGGCGGCACCGACAGGCCGTTGCGGATGTCGGCATGGCGCTGCCCCATCACCGGCAAGTCGAGCGTGAGTTGGAGCGCGCTGCAGTTGGCCGCCCTCGCCCGCTCGATCAGCGACTCGATGAACGTACGGTCGCGCATCACGTAGAGCTGGAACCAGAAGGGATGCCGCCCGGTGTGCGCGGCCACGTCCTCCAGCGAGCAGATGCTCATGGTCGAGAGCGTGAAGGGCACGCCGAAGTCGCGTGCGGCGCGCGCGGCCAGGATCTCGCCATCGGCATGCTGCATGCCCGTGAGGCCCGTCGGCGCCAGCGCCACCGGCATGGCCACGTGATGGCCGAGCATCGTGGTGGCGACGGTGCGCTGCGAGATGTCCCGCGCCACGCGCTGGCGCAGCAGTAGTTGCTGGAAGTCGCGCTCGTTGGCGCGGTAGGTCGATTCGCGCCAGGAGCCCGAATCGACGTACTCGTAGAACATGCGCGGCACCCGCGCCCGGGCCACCTGGCGCAGATCTTCCACGCAGGTCATGCGCGCCAGTGCGGCCGGCGCACTCATGCGCACGCCCTGCGCGCCAACCCGCTCGGCGACGGTGCAAGGGGGCTCATTGGGCGACGATGTTCTGCTCGCGGATCAGCTGGCCCCAGCGCTGCGACTCCTGCACGAGGCTGCGGCCCAGTTCGGCCGGCGGCTCGAAGGCCGGCACGGCGCCCTGCTGCGCGACGACCTGGGCCAGGTCGGGCGCAGCCATCACCGTGCGCACGGCGCTGCCCAGCCGCTCTACCACCGCATCGGGCGTACCGGCCGGTGCCAGCAGGAACACGCGCGGCGCGGCATCGAAGCCCGGCACCGCCGCCGCCAGCGGCGCCACGTCCTCGGCACCCGCCAGCTTGACCGGGCTCATCACCGCCAGCGCCTTGAGCCGTCCGCCCTTGGCCTGCGCCAGGGCCGAGGTGGCGCTGACGACGCCCAGCGGCACCTGCCCGCTGATCACGTCCGGCACGATCTGGGCCGCGCCGCGATACGGGATGTGCGTGACGAAGGTGCCGGTCTTGCCCTTGAACAGCTCGAAGCCCAGGTGCTGCACCGTGCCCACGCCCGAGGTGGCGAAGGAATAGTGGCCGGGCCTCGCCTTGAGGGCGGCCACCAGCTCCTGCGGCGTCTTCGCCGGGAAGTCGTTGCCCGCCACGACGACCAGCGGCAGCGTGAACAGACCTGCCACCGGCACGAAGCTCTTGATGGGGTCGAAGGACATCTTCGGCTGCATGTATTGCGCGATCAGCGTGGAGCTGTCGCCCAGCAGCAGCGTGTAGCCGTCGGCGGGCGCCTTGGCCGCCAGGTCACCGGCGATCAGGCCGGCGGCGCCCGCCCGGTTCTCGACCACGACCTGCTGGCCCAGCAGCGTGGACAGGCGCGGCGTGAGCAGCCGGGCCATGGCGTCCACGCCGCCGCCGGCCGAATAGCCGACCAGCAGGCGGATCGGGCGCTCGGGATACGTTCCGGACTGCGCCTGCACGGCCGGCGCGGCGGCCAGCATCGCGGCGGCCAGGGCGAAGGCGTGGCGGCGAGTCAATGGATGGGTCGTCATGGTTGTCTCCTTTTCTTGTTCGGGCGCGGACTTGGGCTGCGCGCCGTTCTGCCCTTCGACAGGCTCAGGGCGAACGGCTTGGGGCGCCGCGGTTTCAGGGCGAACGGGTTGATGCGCCGCGGTTCACCCGCATGTCTGGAACCGGTATGGGGACGGGGAACGAACGCTCGGGGAACTGGCGATGCGAGGGCACTTCATGTCACGCTTTTCCGGCACCGCGCGAGCCCGGGCGCTTGGCCAGCTCGCGCAGCCGCTCGCGGTTCGGCGCGAAGCCCAGGCCCGGCGCCTGCGGCAGGTCGAGCACGCCGGCCTGCGGCTCGGGCAGGCCGTCGAACACCTGCTTGCAGCATTCCACGGCCACCGAGTGGTACTCGACCAGCGAGCCGTTGGCCAGGCCCGCATGCAGGTGCATGTTGTGGTGCGGCCAGGCGCCGCCGTTGGCAAAGCGCGTGTTGAAGGCCGCGGCCATGCCGGCGATGCGCGCGCACTGCGTGAAGCCGCCGGTGATGCAGGCATTGGGCTGCACCACGTCCACCGCCTGCGCCACCAGCATGTCGCGGAAGCGGCTGGCATGGCCCTCGTTCTGGCCGGCCGCCAGCGGGATCGCCGTCTTGGCCCGCAGCTTGGCCAGGTTGGGAATGTCGTTCTGCGTCACCGGCTCCTCGAAGAAGGCGATGTCGTAGGCCTCCACCCGGCGGGCCAGCGACAGCGCATGGAAATAGTCCAGGCTGCAGTTGGCGTCGATGTAGATCTGCACGTCGGGGCCCACCGCCTCGCGGACGGCACGGATGCGCTGCACGTCCTCGGCGATCAGCGTGTCGAGCGGCCGGGGCTCGTCGCGGCGCGCCAGCCCGTGGTGGCCCACCGTCATCTTCAGGCGCGAGAAGCCGCGGCCCACCCAGTCGCGCGCGGCCTGGGCCAGCTCGTCGCGGTCGTAGAAGGCGAAGCCGAAGGTGGCATACACCGGCACCTGGGCGCGTGCGCCGCCCAGCAGCTTCCAGCAGGGCTGCCCCAAGGCCTGGCCCTTCAGGTCCCACAGGGCGAGGTCGATGGCGGCGATGGCATGGCTGGCATAACCCGACTGGCCGCGGGGCGTGAGCAGCCAGTAGAGCCGCTCCCACACCTGCTCGTGGTTGAGCGGGTCCAGCCCCTTCAGGTGATGGGCGGCCACCTCGTTGACGATGGCGGCCACGGCCTCTTCCTCGGTGATGGCGGTCATGCCGGTGCCGATGCGGCCATCGTCGGTCTCGATGTCGACCAGGCACAGCGAGAGCGAGGTGGTCTTGGTGCGGCCGCCATGGCCGACGCTGACCGGCAGGTTCAGCGGCGTGGCGTGGACGCGGGCAATCTTCATGGGGCGGTGTCTCCTGGCTTCGGGTCTTCGGGGGAACGCGGCCAGTCTAGGAAGCCGCCCCCGCCCGCCACAACGCCGCGGCGCGAAGGCCGCTTTCGCGATCCGCGAAGACGAGGGTTTACGCGGGGCGCGGCGCGCGGCCGGCCAGCACGTCGAACAGCGTGCGCGCGGGCGGCGCCAGCTCCACGCCCTCGCGCACGGCGATGCGGTGCGTGCGCACGGCCCAGGCGTCCGTCAGCGGCACGGCCCGGATCGGCAGGCTGGCCAGCTGCGGCGCGACGGCCTCGCGCGGCAGCACCGCCACACCCAGGCCGCCGGCCACCATGCGGCAGACCACGTCGAAGCTGCGCATCTGCATGCGGATCTTGAGCAGGCGGCCCGCCACCGACGCGGCGGCGGCCAGCCGGCTGGAGAGTGCGGTGCCGTCGCCCAGGGAGATGAAGTCCTCATCCAGCGCATCCGCCAGCGCCGCGGCCTCGCGCATGGCCAGTGCGTGCCCCTGCGGCACCACCAGCACCAGCGTGTCGACGAAGCAGTCGGTCAGCGCGATGCCGTGCGGCGCATGCGCCATGTGCACGATGCCCAGGTCGGCGCGGCCTTCGAGCAGCAGCAGCGGAATGTCGAGGCTGCCATGCTCTTCCACGTCGATGCGGATCAGCGGATGGGCGCGGGCCATGTGCTGCAGGTGGGCGGGCATCACCTCCACCAGCGCCGAGGTGTTGGCCGCCAGGCGCACATGACCCTGCAGGCCGCGGGCATGGTCGTGAAGGTCGAGCGACAGGCGGTCGGCATCGGCCAGCAACTCGCGCCCGCGGCGCACCAGCATCTGACCCGCCGGCGTGAGCCGTACGCCGCGCGATGAGCGCTCGAAGATGCGCAGGCCCAGCGATTCCTCCAGCGCGCTGATGCGGGCGCTGGCGGCGGCGATGGCCAGGTTCAGCCGGTCGCTCGCGGCGCTGATCGAGCCCAGCTCGGCCGCCGTGACCACGACGCGCAGCGTGGCCAGGTCCAGCTGAAGGCCCTCAGGCATCGAAGAGGCGGCCGTGGCCGGGCGATGCGGCATCCAGGCCGGCGGTTCGCATCAGGTCCCAGAAGCCGGCCGGCGAACTGGAGGTGACGGGCAGGCCCAGTTCGCGCTCCAGGCGCGGATGCAGGTCCAGCGTGCGCAGGCCGCCGCAGGAGATGAGCAGGCCGTCCGGCTGCCCTTCAGCGCTGACGCTGCGGGCGAGCTGGGCGAGCGTCCCGGCATCGACCTGACCGACCGCCTCGACGCCCGTCATCGACAGGCCGCGGATGGCCGTGACCTCGAAGCCCTCGGCTTCCAGGTAGGCGGCGAGCCGGTCGTTGAGCGTGTCGATGTAGGCCGTGGCCACCGCCACCCGACGCATGCCCAGTTGGCGCAGGCTGCGCACGATGGCATGACTCATGGTCGTGCACGGCAGACCGGTCGCGGCCGCCATCCGGGCACGGAGATCCTCGGTGAAGGCGGCGCCGCGATAGAAGCTGAGCGAGGTGCCCATGAGCGAGACGGCCTGCGCGCCTGCTGCCTTCAGCTCGCGGGCCAGGTCGACGATACGCCCTTCCACCTCGTCGAAGCCTTCGGGATGGATGCCCGCCAGTGCGAGGCCGCGGGCGAGGAAGCGTGCGCGGCCGTCGTACAGCGCCGGGCCTTCGGGCGGCACCTCGCCAGCGGCGGGCGGCACGATCAGCCCGAGCACGGGCATGGCGGAATCGGTCATCGCAGCTCCTGGGGCAAAGCTGCGGATTGTGGGGCCGCCCGCGGCGGCCCCCGCCCACGCTCAGAGCTTGATGCCCGCGCCCTTCACCGTCGGTCCCAGCACCGCCACTTGGTCGCGCACGAAGCCTTCGAAGCGCGCGGTGCTCTCGGGCTGGGCCACGATGCCCAGGTCGACCATCTTCTTCTGCACTTCGGGCATGGCCAGCACCGCGTTGGTCGCGTCGTGCAGGCGGGCGCTCGTCTCGGCCGGCAACCTGGCCGGGCCGGAGATGCCGAAGAAGTTCTCCAGCACCAGCTTGGGCTGGCCCAGTTCGACCATGGTGGGCACCTCGGGCATCAGCGGCGAGCGGGTGGTGCCGGTGACGGCCAGCGGCACCAGCTGGCCGGTCTTGAAGTACTGCACGTAGGCCGTGATCACGTCGATGCCCACGGGCACGATGTTGGCCAGCAGGTCGGTCGTCATGGGCGCGCCGCCGCGGTAGGGCACATGCACCATGTTGGCGCCCGTCACGCGCTTGATCAGCTCACCATGGATGTGGCCGACCGAGCCCGGGCCGCCGGAGCCGAAGTCCAGCCGCCCGTCCTTCTTGGCGCGCGCCTCCAGATCGGCCCAGCTCTTGATGCCGGACTCCTTGCTCGCCATGACCACCAGCGGCGCCGAGCCCAGGTAGGCCACATGGCTGAAGGCGGCGACCGGGTCGTAGGGCTGCTTGTCCAGCGTGAAGGGGCCCAGCGCAATCGGCGTGGTGTTGGAGAGCATCAGCGTGTAGCCATCCGGCGCCGCCGTGGCCACCACCTGGCCGCCGATGGTGCCGCCCGCACCGGGGCGGTTGTCCACCACCACCGGCTGGCCGAGCTTGCGGCCCAGCTGTTCGGCCACCACGCGTGCCAGGATGTCGCTGGCGCCACCGGGTGCAAAGGTGACGACGATCTTGATCGGCCGCTCGGGCCACTGGGCGAAGGCAGGCAGGGCGCCGGCCGCCGCCCCCGCGGCCATCAGGCGCAATGCGCCGCGTCGGCTCAGGCGCGGCAGGGTCGATCCGCGTGTAGGAAGAAAGAATTCGGACATGGTGAAGGCCGCAAGCAATGGGAATGCCCGCATTGTTCGAAGCGTTCTCCGGCACGCCAATTGCCAAGAAGGAATGCACCGTATCAGCCGAATGGCGCCAGCGACCCGTCATTCCGAGGGCGAGGCACCAAGGCGGTGCAACCCAGCATCGCATGTCCCGACCCGACGACCCTTTCGACACCTACCTGCTGCGCGTCTTCCACACCTTGATGGCGGAGCGCAGCGTCTCGCGCACCGCCGCGCGCATGAACCAGTCGCAGCCCGCGATCAGCAGCGCCCTCAAGCGTCTGCGCGAGGTATTCGGCGACCCGCTGCTCATCAAGGACAAGCAGCGCATGGTGCCCACCGAGCGGGCGATGCAGCTGCATGCGTCGGTGCGGCTGGTGCTGGGCGAGCTGGATGCGCTGCTCGCGCCCGAATCCAGCTTCGACCCGGCCACCACGCGGCAGGTGTTCCGCATCGGCACGCCGGACTACCTGGCCCCGCCGCTGATGGCCGCCGTGGCGCAGTACATGCGCGAGACCGCACCCGCGGCCAGGCTGGCGTTGCAGCCGCTTGGCCCCGACTACGACTTCGAGGCCGCGCTGGCCGAAGGCGAACTGGATGTGGTCATCGGCAACTGGCCGCAGCCGCCGGAACACCTGCGCACCACGCTCTTGCTGGAGGACGAGATCGTCTGCCTGGTCGACGAACGCCACCCCTGCGCCGCACGCATGACGCTGGCCGACTACCTGCAGGGCTCGCACGTGGTGCCGCTGCTCTACAGCGTGACCCAGCGCGGCGTGGTCGAGACCGCCCTCGCCTCACAGCGCATGAGCCGCACCGGCACCGTCACGGTGCCCTACTTCGGCCTGGCGCCGCACCTGCTGCCCGGCACCGACCTGATCTTCACCACCAGCCGGCACTTTGCGCAGTACTACGCCGGCCTGCTGCCCCTGGCCATCGTGCCCGCGCCGGTGGACTTTCCGCCGATGCGCTTCTACCAGCTGTGGCATGGGCGCACGCAGCCGGCGCCGGGGCATGTGTGGTTTCGGTCGTTGCTGTCGGCGGTGGTGAGGACGGTGGGGGCGGCACGGCATCTCCGCGACACGCCGACGGACCGACGGATTCAGGCCCCGAGGTCCTGAAGGCCGTCGCCGCCAGCAGGTCCGTGAGCCAGCGCGCTCAGCGCGGAACCAGGAATCCGTGAAGGCGCGTCATTTCCTCTTCCAGCAGCGTCGATGCGGTCCGATCCCGGGCCGCGGCTGCATCGGCGTAGCCCACGATCGGCACGCCGCTCGCCGCCTGTCCCGCCACATTCGCCCATCCGACCACCCGATCGCCCCACAACATCGGCAATGCGTAATACCCGAACTGCCGCTGCGCCGGCGGCGTGTAGGCCTCGAACTTATACGTCCAGCCCCACAACAGCGTGAAGCGGCGGCGGTCCCAGACGATGGGGTCGAACGGGGCGAGCAGGCGCAACTGGTCGTCCACGACCCACCGACGTGAACGCGGGTTCTCGTCGGCTGGCCAGTACCACGTCGTGCCGTCGAGGGTGGCGCTGGCGAGATGCTCACGCGCGAGGCGCAGCGCGATCTGCGTGTGCGCGCTCAGGTGCGGCGCGCCATAGCCGAGCAGGCGCACAAGGTAGGTCAGGCTGGACGCCGGCAGCGGCGCGTACTTGCGCACCACCAGGTCGATGAGGCCCGCAGCCCGACGGGCGCGGCCGGCAGGGCTTTCGTCGGCGGGCGGGTGTGCCGCGATCTCATAGACGCGCGTGCCACTGTCGCGGCGCTTCACGCGCAGCAGGCCGCGGTAGTGGAGGCCGTCGAGCAAGTGGGTGGCCAGGTTGCCGCCGCCGCCCCAGGCGTTTTGCCGCCTTCCGTGAGCGAAGTGCAGTTCCACGTCGCGCGGATGCGCGATGCGGCGCTCGCGCACGAAGGCCAGCACGTCATCCGCCTTGCGCTGGGCCTCGGCGTCCCAGGGGCGTCTCGGCTCGCGCGGATGCACCAGCGCCAAGTGCTCGCGTGGCAGGAAGCCGTAGTTGACAAGGCAGTCCTCGTCGATCTGCAGCCGCGGGTAGCGCGCTTCCAGGTCGCCGGCGCGGTAGTCGGCGACGCGGTGGCGCAGCGTCAGGTCCTGTGCGCGGGCGGGCGCGCGGATCGGGTCCGCCTGCACGAACCCCAGCCGCCGGATGGCGGCCGGCAGCGTGGTCGGCGTGAACAGCGAGCGCGCGACGGCGTAAAGGCGCAGGTGGTCGAGGCTGAGGGCGGCGGAGGCCATGCGAGCCATTGCAGCACAGAGCCAGCCCTGCAGCGCGCCACGTTATCGCCGATGCGGCGATGCGGAGGGCCCGCGATCAGCGCGGTCGGCGCGGTGCCCGAGGCGCTTGCGACGCGCCGGGGCCGCGCGGCGCACTCGGCTTGCCGGCCCCCTTGCCCGCCAGGGGGCGGCTGCCCGTCTCCCGCGGCGGCAGGCCCGTGTGCTGCGTCAGCACGGTGCCCGGCCGCGGCGCGGCGCCCACGCGGCGGGCGCTGGACGGCACCGCGGCCGACGGCGCAGGCGTCGAGTTCTTGCGCCGCGCGCTCTGGTAGCCGCCATCGGTCGCCGGCTGGAAGGTCGGGATCAGGTGGTGCTTGCCGTTGCCGATCAGGTCGGCGCGGCCCATGGCCTTGAGGGCCTCGCGCAGCAGCGGCCAGTTGTTGGGGTCGTGGTAGCGCAGGAAGGCCTTGTGCAGGCGGCGGCGCTTCTCGCCGCGCACGATGTCCACCGACTCCTCGGCCTCGTCGCGCATGCTGCGGCGTACCTTGGTGAGCGTGTTGCGGCCCGAGTGGTACATGGCCGTGGCGGTGGCCATGGGGCTGGGGTAGAAGGTCTGCACCTGGTCGGCGCGGAAGCCGTTCTTCTTGAGCCACAGCGCCAGATTCATCATGTCCTCGTCGCGGGTGCCCGGGTGGGCCGCGATGAAGTACGGGATGAGGTACTGCTTCTTGCCCGCCTCGGCGCTGAACTTCTCGAACAGGCTCTTGAAGCGGTCGTAGCTGCCGATGCCGGGCTTCATCATCTTGGAGAGCGGGCCCTCCTCGGTGTGCTCGGGCGCGATCTTGAGGTAGCCGCCGACGTGGTGCTGCACCAGCTCCTTGACGTACTCGGGCGACTTCACGGCCAGGTCGTAGCGCAGGCCCGAGCCGATCAGGATCTTCTTGATGCCGCGCAGCGCCCGCGCCCGGCGGTAGATCTGGATCAGCGGGCCGTGGTCGGTGGTGAGGTTCGGGCAGATGCCGGGATACACGCAGCTGGGCTTGCGGCAGGCGGCCTCGATCTCGGGGCTGCGGCAGCCCAGGCGATACATGTTGGCGGTGGGGCCGCCCAGGTCGGAGATGACGCCGGTGAAGCCCTCGACCTTGTCGCGGATGTCCTCGACCTCGCGAATGATCGAGTCCTCGCTGCGGCTCTGGATGATGCGGCCCTCGTGCTCGGTGATGGAGCAGAAGGTGCAGCCGCCGAAGCAGCCGCGCATGATGTTCACGCTGAAGCGGATCATCTCCCAGGCCGGGATCTTGGTGGCGCCGTCGTGGCGGCCCTGCTCGTCCGCATAGCGCGGATGCGGGCTGCGAGCGTAGGGCAGGTCGAACACGTAGTCCATCTCGGCCGTGGTCAGCGGGATGGGCGGCGGGTTGATCCATACGTCGCGGGCGGTGGTGCCCTCGCCGTGGGCCTGGACCAGGGCGCGGGCGTTGCCGGGGTTGGTCTCCAGGTGCAGCACGCGGTTGGCGTGGGCGTAGAGGATCGGGTCGGCCTTGACCTGCTCGTAGCTGGGCAGGCGGATCACGGTCTTCTCGCGCGCCGGGGCCTTGAGGCGGACGGCGGGGTTGGCGATGAAGGTGATGGGCTTGACAGCAGCAGCCTGGGCGATGGTCGCGGCCCCCGCCTGACCGTTGGCCTCGTCGGCCACCGCATTCGCTTCGTCCTCGCGCGCGCAGGTCTGCCCTTGCGCCTTGGCCTGCTCCGACACCATCAGGTAGGGGTTCAGGTGCGCATCGACGCGGCCGGGCTGGTCGACCTCGGTGGAGTCCAGCTCGAACCAGCCCTCCGGCGTCTCGCGGCGCACGAAGGCGGTGCCACGCACGTCGGTGATCTGCTGCACCGGCTCGCGCGCGGCCAGACGGTGAGCCACCTCGACGATGGCGCGCTCGGCGTTGCCGTACAGCAGCAGGTCGCACTTGCTGTCCACCACGATCGAGCGGCGGACCTTGTCGCTCCAGTAGTCGTAGTGGGCGATGCGGCGCAGGCTGCCTTCGATGCCGCCGAGCACGATGGGCACCTCCGGAAAGGCCTCGCGGCAGCGCTGGCTGTAGACGATGGCGGCGCGGTCGGGGCGCTTGCCGCCGACATCGCCGGGGGTGTAGGCATCGTCGCTGCGGATCTTCCGGTCGGCGGTGTACCGGTTGATCATCGAATCCATGTTGCCGCTGGTCACGCCCCAGAACAGGTTGGGCTTGCCCAGCGCGCGGAAGGGCTCGGCACTCTGCCAGTCGGGCTGGGCGATGATGCCCACGCGAAAGCCCTGCGCCTCCAGCACCCGGCCGATGACGGACATGCCGAAGCTCGGGTGGTCCACATAGGCGTCGCCGGTCACCACGATGATGTCGCAGCTGTCCCAGCCCAGGGCGGCCATCTCCTCGCGCGAGGTCGGCAGGAACTTCGCCGTGCCGAAGCGCTGCGCCCAGTACTTGCGGTAGCTGGTGATCGGCTTGGCGGCGCGCGCAAAGAAGGAGACGTCGACGGGTGCGTTCATGCGTGGGGTGGATCCGGCGGCGCGGGAGGGCGGCGCTGCGCTGTGATGCTGCGTTCGGGAACCGCGCTGGCGCCCGGGCGGAAAGAAGGCAGCGATTTTAAGGGCGGGGGCCTTCTCCCCTCATCCCGAAGGGAAGCCGCGCGAGCGGGACACCGGCCACACCTAGAATCCGCGCCCGTCGTGCGCCGCCTTTTCTTCATCCTCCTGCTGGTCTTGATGCCGCTTCAGTTCAGCGTTGCTGCGCTGAAGGCCTACTGCCAGCACGAGGCCGGCGGCATGACGCACCTGGGCCACCACGAGCACCAGCATTTCGACGTCGCCGACAACGACGACGAGCCGGGCACGCCGCCCGCGCTGGGCCATCTGGACTGCGGCCACTGCCACGCGCACTGCGTCGCGCTGGCCACCGCGATCGCGCCCGGGGCCCCGGCCATTCCCAAGGCCGAACTGCGCGAAGGCGCCGCTGCTCCGCTGGCGGTGCGCGCGCTGGCCCCGCCCGAACGGCCCCAGTGGCCCGGCCTTGCCTGACCGGCAAGGCCTGCAGCTTCACCCCCTTCCCCTCCGCCTGACGCGCCTGGCGCGCCAGCGACGCGCTGCATGCGCGCGCCCCCGCCGGGGGTGCGTGCGGCCTGCCGGTCTCCCTCGCACATCGATTTGCCTTGGAGAACTGGAATGCCTTTCACACCCCTTCGGCCGCGGCGCTCGTCGCCCCGGCCCCATCCTGCCTGGCGGCCGCGACTTGCGCTGACGCTCGGGCTCCTGCTGGCGCCCTGGGCGCTGGCCCAACCGCCGGCGCCGCCGACACCCGCCGCCCCGACGGCACCCGGTCCGCTGCGCCAGGCCTTCGACGAGGCCTGGGCGCGCCAGCCCGAAGCCCGGGCGCTGGCGGCGCGCCAGCAGGCGGCCGAGGCCGGCCAGCGCGCCGCGTCAGCCTGGACGCCCGAGCCGATGGCGCTCGAACTCACCCACCGCACCGACCGCGCCAACGCCAACGACGGCCAGCGCGAATGGGAGGCAGGCCTGGCCATTCCGCTCTGGCGACCGGGCGAGCGCAGCCGCGGTCAGGCCGTGGCCGCGGCCGAAGCGGCCGCCGTGTCCCTGCGCGAGCAGACAGCACGGCTGCGGCTGGCCGGCGCGCTGCGCGAGGCCTGGTGGCCCTGGGCCCGCGCCCGCGTCGAGCAGCAGGTGGCCGATGCCCAGCTGGCCCATGCCCGCACGCTGGCTGCGGATGTGGAGCGCCGCTGGCGCGCGGGCGACCTGGCGCGCAGCGACCTGCTGCAGGCACAGGGCACGGTGGCCGCGGCCCGCGCGGCGCAGGCTGAGGCGGCCCGTGCGGCGGTCGAAGCCGCGCTCCGCTGGGAGGCGCTGACCGGCGGCAACGCCGGGGCCAATGCCGGGCCTGCGCGCCTGGTCGATGACGTCGGCGCCGAGGCAGAACCCGAGCCGCGCGCTGAGCCCGGGGCGCCCACTGCCACGCACCCCGCGCTGGCCGAACTCACCCAGCGTCTCGCCATCGCCCGCGCCCAGGCCGAGCTGGCCGCCCGCCAGGGCGCCGGCAACCCGGAGCTGACCCTGGGCACCACCCGCGAGCGCGGCAGTGCCGACGAGGCGGCGCGCAGCACGCTCAATGTGGGCCTGCGCATTCCCTTCGGCGCAAGCGCGCGGCAGGAGGCCCGCCAGGCCACGGCATTGGCCGAGGCCCTCGAGCTGGAAGCGCAGTGGCGGCTGGAGGAAGGCCGCTTGGCCGCCGAACAGCAGGCCGCCCGGGCCCGCGTGGACGCGGCCCGCATCCGCCTGGCCGCCGCCGAGGAACGCGACGCCCTCGCCAGCCAGACCCTCGGCCTGATCGAGAAGTCCTTCCGGCTCGGCGAATCCGACCTGCCCACGCGCCTGCGCACCACGCAGGAAGCCGGCGACGCCGCCCGCCAGCTGGCCGCCAGCCGCATCGAGCTGGCGGCCGCCGTCTCGCAATGGCGCCAGGCCCTGGGCCTGCTGCCCGAATGACAACCCGACACCCAACCCTCCCATGAACTTCCAATTCCTCGCAGGCACCGCGCTGGCCCTGGCCGCCGCCGTCTTCCTGCCCACTGCCCTGGCCGACGAAGGCCACAGCCACGACGCGGCGCCCGCCGCGCCGGCCACAGCCGCCCTGCCCCGCTTCGCCCTCGAATCCGAGGCCTTCGAACTGGTCGGCGTGCGGCAGGGCCATGAACTCGCGCTCTACCTGGACCGCCATGCCGACAACCAGCCCGTGAACGACGCCCGCCTCGAACTGCGGATCGGCGAGAAGGATTTCGTCGCCGAGCCGCACGGCGAAGGCACGTACGAAGTCGAACTGGACGAGGCCACGGCCGAGGCCACCGGCGAGCTGCCGCTGATCGCCCGCCTGAGCGTTGGCGACGCGCGCGACGAGCTGCGCGGCGAATGGCACATCGAGGCCGCCGATGGCCACGGCCACGACGCCAACGCCACTCCAGCCTGGCGGCGCCTGCTGCCCTGGGCCGCCGCGGCCCTCGCCGCCCTCGCCCTCGTCCTCGCCGCCGCAGTCGCCTGGCTGCTGCGCCGCCGTCCCGCCACCGGAGCCGCCGCATGAACCGCCTTCCTTCTTCTGCCCCGCGGCAGCTCACTGCCACGCTCGCCCTCCTGTTCGCCCTGGCACTGCCGACGAGCGCCCTGGCCGACGCCGGCCACGACCACGGCGGCGCACCGCCGGCCGCCGCGGCCAACGGCCCGCAGCGCCAGCCGGACGGCAGCGTCTTCCTGCCCAAGCCCAGCCAGCGCCAGCTGGCGGTGCGCACCGTCGTGACCACCGTCGCCGTCCTGCCGCGCAGCATCGAACTCGATGGCCGCGTGGTCAGCGATCCGCAAAGTGGCGGCAAGGTGCAGGCCCTGATCGCCGGCCGCATCGAGCCCGGCCCGCGCGGACTGCCCGAGCCTGGCCAGGCCGTGCGCAAGGGCGAGGTGCTGGCCTGGGTGCAGCCCGCTGCCGCACCGCTGGAGCGGGCAACGCAGGCCGCCCAGCTGGCCGAACTGCGGGCCGCCGGAACGCTGGCCGAAAAGCGCTTGGCGCGCCTGCGCGAGCTGGCCGACACCGTGCCCCGCAAGGAGATCGAGGCGCTCGAGAGCGAAGTGGCCGCCGCCCGCGAGCGGGCCGGGGCCATCGGCGCCGGCCTGTCGGGCCGCGATGCGCTGGTCGCGCCGGCCTCGGGCGTCATCGCGTCCTCGTCCGTGGTCGCCGGCCAGGTGGTCGATGCGCGCGAGCTGGTGTTCGAGATCGTCGACCCGGCGCGCCTGCGCATCGAGGCCCTGGCCTACGACCCGGCGCTCACCAGCGACATCGGCGGCGCCTCGTTGGCCGTCGGCGGCACGCAGGTGCCGCTGCAGTTCGTCGGCGCCGCCCGCGCGCTGCGCGACCAGGCCCTGCCGCTGGCCTTCCGCGCCCAGGGCGCCGCGTTGTCGACGCTGGCGGTGGGCCAGCCGGTGCGGCTGCAGGTGCACAGCCGCAGCACGCACGAGGCCATCGCCGTGCCGCGTGCCGCGCTGATGCGCAACGCCGCCAACGAGACCATCGTCTGGGTCAAGACGGCGCCGGAGCGCTTCGCGCCGCGCACCGTCACCACCGCGCCGCTGGACGGCGTGCGCGTGGCCCTGACGTCGGGCGTCGCGCCCGGCGAGCGCGTCGTCACCGACGGCGCCACGCTCATCAACCAGATCCGCTGAGGCCGCACCCACCATGTTCAAGTGGCTCCTCGAACGCAGCCTGGGCAACCGGCTGCTGGTGATCGTGCTCGCCCTCGCGGCGATGGCCTATGGCGCGTACACGCTGACGCGCACGCCGGTGGACGTGTTCCCCGACCTCAACAAGCCCACGGTGACGGTCATGACCGAAGCCGGCGGCATGGCCCCCGAAGAGGTGGAGCAGCTCATCACCTTCCCGCTGGAAACCGCCATGAGCGGCCTGCCCAGCGTGGAGACGGTGCGCTCGGTGTCTTCGGCCGGCCTGTCCTTCCTGTACGTGACCTTCGACTGGCGCACCGAGATCTTCCGCGCCCGGCAGCTGGTGTCCGAACGCGTGTCGGCCATGGAAGAAGGCCTGCCCGCCGGCACCGTGCCGCGCATGGGCCCGGTCAGCTCGGTGATGGGCGAGATCATGCAGATCGCGATTCCGGTCGATCCCCAAAGAATCTCGCCGATGGCCGTGCGCGAGTACGCGGACTGGGTGCTGCGCCCGCGGCTGATGTCGGTGCCGGGCGTGGCGCAGGTCATTCCCATCGGCGGCGAGGTGCGGCAGTTCCAGGTGCAGCCCGATGCGGCGCGCTTGGCGCAGTTGGGCATCTCGGCCGAGTCGCTGGCCAGCGCGCTGCGCGGCTTCGCGGCCAACACCTCGGGCGGCTTCCTGTCGCTCAACGGCCGCGAGTACCTGATCCGCCACCTGGGCCGCACCGCGCGGCTGGACGACCTGCGCCGCCTGGCGCTGGGCGCGCGCAACGGCCAGCCGATCCTGCTGCAGCAGGTGGCGCAGGTGGACTTCGCGCCCGCCATCCGCCGCGGCGACGCCGGCTTCGAAGGCCGGCCCGCCGTCATCCTGGGCGTGCAGAAGCAGCCGGCGGCCGACACCATCGCGCTCACGCGGCAGATCGAGTCCGCACTCGACGGCCTGGCCGCCGCACTGCCGCCCGGCATGGAAAAGCCGCGCGTCACCTTCCGCCAGGCCAGCTTCATCGAGGCCTCCATCGACACGCTGCAGGGCAAGCTGGTGGGCGCGGCGGTGTTCGTGGCGCTGATCCTGTTCTTCTTCCTGGGCACGCTGCGGCCCACGCTGATCGCGCTGGTGGCCATTCCGGTCTCCATCCTGGCGACGGCGCTGGTGTTCCGCTCCTTCGGGCTGTCGATCAACACCATGACCCTGGGCGGCCTGGCCATCGCCATCGGCGGGCTGGTGGACGACGCGGTGGTGGACGTGGAGAACATCATGCGGCGCCTGAAGGAGAACCGCGCCCGGCCCGAGGCCGAGCGGCTGGGCGTGCTCACGGTGGTCACGCGCGCCTCGATGGAGGTGCGCTCGGCCATCCTCTATGCCACGGTGATCATCGTGCTGGTCTTCGTGCCGCTGTTCGCGCTGCCAGGGCTGGAAGGCCGGCTCTTCGTGCCGCTGGGCATCGCCTTCATCGTCTCCACGCTGGCCTCGCTGCTGGTGTCGGTGACGGTGACGCCGGTGCTGAGCTACTGGCTGCTGCCGCGCATGAAGCGGCTGGAGCATGGCGACACGCGGCTGCTGGCCTGGCTCAAGTCCCGCTATGCGCGCGGGCTGGAGGCGGTGCTGCGCCGGCCCCGCATCGCGGTCGCCGCCGCGGCCGTGGCGGTGACGGCCGCGACCGTGGCCGTGCCTTTCTTCCCGACCACCTTTCTGCCGCCCTTCAACGAGGGCACGCTGCTCGTTGGCCTGCGGCTGAACCCGGGCGTGACGCTGGAGGAAAGCAGCGCGCTCGCCCGCCAGGCCGAGCGCCTGGTGCGGCAGGTGCCGGAGGTGACGCACGTCGGCCGCCGCAGCGGGCGGGCCGAGCTGGACGAGCATGCCGAGGGCGTGCACGTGAGCGAGCTGGACGTGGGCCTCAAGCCCGCCAGCGAACTCACGCGCCCCATGGCGGCCATCACCGCCGACATCCGCCAGCGCCTGGCCCCGCTGCCGGCGGCCATCGGCATCGGCCAGCCGATCTCGCACCGCATCGACCACATGCTCTCTGGCGTGCGGGCACAGATCGCCATCAAGGTCTTCGGCGAGGACCTGGACGTGCTGCGCGGCCAGGCCGAGTTGCTGCGTGCGCGGCTGGCCGCCATCCCCGGCGTGGCCGACCTGGAGGTCGAGAAGCAGGTGCTGGCGCCGCAGATCAAGGTGCGCGTGGACTACGACCGCGCCGCCCAGTACGGCGTGCCCGCGCCGCAGGTGCTGCAGACACTCGAACGCATGGTCGAGGGCGAGAAGCTGTCGCAGATCGTGGAGGACGGCCGCCGCTTCGCGCTGGTGCTGCGCCTGCCCGAGCCGGCGCGCTCGGTCGACGGCCTGGGCCGGCTGCTGATCGACACGCCCCTGGGCGCTGTGCCGCTGTCGCGCCTGGCCACCATCGAGGAAGGCGACGGCCCCAACCAGGTCAGCCGCGACGACGGCCGGCGGCGCATCGTGCTCTCGGCCAATGCCTCGGGCCGGCCGCTGTCCGACGTGGTGACGGACATGCGCGCGGTGGTGGCGCAGACCCGGCTACCGGCCGGCTATTTCATCACCCTGGGCGGACAGTTCCAGGCGCAGGAAGAAGCCTCGCGGCTGGTCGGCCTGCTGTCGCTGGTCTCGCTGGCGCTGATGTTCGTGGTGCTGTACAGCCGCTACCGCTCGGCGGTGCTGTCGGCGCTCATCATGGCCAACATCCCGCTGGCGCTGGTGGGGGCCGTGGCCGGCCTGGCGCTGTCCGGGCAGCCGCTGTCGGTGGCGGCGCTGGTGGGCTTCATCACGCTGGCGGGCATCTCGGTGCGCAACGGCATCCTCAAGGTGAGCCACTACGTCAACCTGATGCGCTTCGAGGGCGAGTCCTTCGGGCCGCGCATGATCGTGCGCGGCTCGCTGGAGCGGCTGTCGCCGGTGCTCATGACGGCGCTGGTGACCGCCTTCGCGCTGGCGCCGCTGCTGTTCGAGGCCGAGCGGCCGGGCACCGAGGTGCTGCATCCGGTGGCGGTGGTGATCTTCTCGGGACTGGTGAGCGCCACGCTGCTCGACACCTTCCTGACGCCGGCGCTGTTCTGGCTGTTCGGCCGCCGCAGCGCCGAGCGGCTGGCGGCGGATGGGGACAGGCAGGCGCTTTGAGGACGCGCGAGGCAAAGCAGAAGCGGATTTAGTTGCCTTAGTCAACTTTATTGGTTGACAATGGCACACATGCCTGAACTGCCTGCTTCTGCTTCGTCGCCCGCCGCCTCCGCCGTTCCGGTGGAGGCCGTCAAGGCCCTGCGCCGTTTCAACCGCTTCTTCACCCAGCGCATCGGCGTGCTGGAGCCCTACCTCGGCAGCGATCTCTCGCTGACCGAGGTGCGAGTGCTTTACGAGCTGGCGCATCGGCCCGGGCTGACCGCCCGCGAGCTGGCGCAGGCGCTGAGCCTGGATGCGGGCTACCTCAGTCGCATGCTCAAGCGCTTCGAGTCACTGGGCTGGCTCGGGCGCGCCACCGATGCGCGCGATGCGCGACAGCAGCGGCTGTCGCTCACCGAGGCGGGCCATGCGGCCTTTGCGCCGCTGCAGCAGCGCTCGCGCGATGCCGCGGCCGACTTGCTGGCGCCGCTCGCGCCGGCCGCGCGCGACGAACTGGTCCGGGCCCTTGCACGCGTGGAGACGCTGTTCGACGCCACGCCCGCGCCGCTGCGCACCGCCGTGCTGCGCGACCCGGCCCCGGGCGACCTGGGCTGGGTGGTGCAGCAGCATGGCGAGGTCTACGCCCGCGAATACGGCTGGGACGGCCGCTTCGAGGCTGCCGTCGCCGACATCGCCGCCCAATGGCTGCGCGCCACCGACCCCGCCTGGGAGAAGGGCTGGATCGCCGAGCTGGACGGCCAGCGCGTCGGCTCCGTGTTCTTGATCCGCCACAGCCCCGGTGTGGCGCAGCTGCGCCTGCTGGTGCTGAAGTCCGAGGCGCGCGGCCTGGGCCTGGGCGGCAAGCTGGTCGACGGATGCATCGCCTTCGCGCGCGCCCGTGGCTACCGCCAGATGATCCTGTGGACCCACAGCTGCCTCGAAGCCGCCCGCGCCCTGTATGCCGCGCGCGGATTCGTGCTCGACGCCACCGAGCCGCACGAGGGCTACGGCAGCGGCCCGCTGGTGGCCGAGCGCTGGTCGATGACGCTCACTGCATGAACCAGCCGTGGCTGACCACCAGCGACTGGCCGGTCAGCGCATTGCTCGGGAAGGCGGCGAAGAGCAGCGCCACGCGGGCCACGTCGTCGGTGGTGGTGAATTCGCCATCCACCGTCTCCTTGAGCATCACGTTCTTGACCACCTCTTCCTCGGTGATGCCCAGCGTCTTCGCCTGCTCCGGGATCTGCTTTTCCACCAGCGGCGTACGCACGAAGCCGGGGCAGATCACGTTGGCCCGCACGCCGTGCTTGGCGCCTTCCTTGGCGACCGTCTTGGCCAGGCCGATCAGCCCGTGCTTGGCCGTGACATAGGGCGCCTTGAGCATCGAGGCCTCCTTGGAATGCACCGAGCCCATGTAGATCACGCTGCCGCCGCGGCCCTGGGCGTACATGTGCTTCAGACAGGCGCGCGTGGTGAGGAAGGCGCCGTCCAGGTGGATGCCCAGCATCTTCTTCCAGTCGGCAAAGCCGAACTCCTCGACTGGGTGGACGATCTGGATGCCGGCGTTGCTGACCAGGATGTCGATGCCACCGAAGGCCTTGACGGCCTCTTCGACCGACGCATCGACCTGCTCTTCGTTGGTGACGTCCACCGCCACGCCGATGGCCTCGGCCCCCGTCGCCTTCATCTCGGCGGCGGCGGCATCAGCCGCCTGCTTGTTGAGGTCGGCGATCACGATCTTGGCGCCTTCCTGTGCGAAGAGCGTCGCGATCTCCTTGCCGATGCCGCTGGCCGAGCCGGTGATGTAGGCGACCTTGTCCTTGAGTTGCACAGTGCTTCCTTTCGATGCGAGGTTGGGATGGGAAATATTGAGGGTTCATGCTGCGATGCACAACTTAGGGGAAGCTGAGGCCGTGCGCGCGATCGCCTGTTCGCGGCATCGTCCTACGCCTCGCTCCCAGGCCACTCTGCGGGTGTCGCGTTTCGCGCGACTGCTGCGGCCGGGGCGACGTGAGTGAAAAAAGCCGAGCGGCGCATGCGGCACCGCTCGGCTTGGCGTGATGGTGGCGGCGCCCCTGCGGGGCACGCAGCCGTCAGCCGATGTTCACCGGCACGAAGATCTTCTCGTCGCCGCGCTGGATCAACAGCGCCACCGACTTGTCGGCCTTGGCCACCGCCTCGCGCACCTGATCCACGCTCTTGGCCGGCGTGCCGTTGATGGCCAGCAGCACGTCGCCCTGCTGGATGCCCGCACTGGCCGCTGGACCGCGCGCATCCTCGATCAGCAGGCCGCCGCTGGTGCCGACCTCCTTCTGCTCCTGCGGCTGCAGCGGACGCAGCGCCAGACCCAGCTTGCCCTTGCCGACGGCCTCCTCGGCCTTGGCGACCTTGGCCTTGTCGCCAGCATTGCCGAGCTGGGCTGTCAGCTCACGCGCGCCGCCATCGCGCCAGATTTCGATCTGCGCCTTCTGGCCCGGTGCCTTCTGGCCGATGATGGCCGGCAGATCGCCCGAGGTCGTGATGGGCTCGCCATCCACCTTCAGGATCACGTCGCCCGACTTCAGGCCGGCCTTGTCGGCAGGCCCGCCCTTCTCCACATTCGAAACCAGCGCGCCCTGGGGCTTGTCGAGCTTGAAGGAATCGGCAAAGGCCTGGTTCACCTCCTGCACGGCCACGCCCAGCTTGGCATGGTCGGCATGGCCGGTGGCGACGATCTGGTCCTTCACGCGCATGGCGATGTCGATCGGGATCGAGAACGAGACACCCTGGTAGCCGCCGCTGCGGCTGTAGATCTGCGAGTTGATGCCCACCACCTCGCCGCGCGCATTGAACAGCGGGCCACCCGAATTGCCGGGGTTGATCGGCACGTCGGTCTGGATGAAGGGCGTGAAGCCGTCGTCGGGCAGCGACCGGCCCTTGGCGCTGACCACGCCGGCCGTCACGCTGTTCTCGAAGCCGAAGGGCGAGCCGATGGCCAGCACCCATTCGCCCACCTTCAGGTCCTTGGGGCTGCCCAGCTTGACCGTGGGCAGGTCCTTGGCATTGATCTTGAGCACCGCCACGTCGGTCTTGGGATCGGCGCCCAGCACCTTGGCGCGGTACTCGCGGCGGTCGGTGAGCTTGACCGTCACTTCCTTGGCGCCGTCCACCACGTGGGCATTGGTCAGGATGATGCCGTCCGGGCTCAGGATGAAGCCCGAGCCTTCGGCCCGGGTCGGCACCGAGCGCTGGGGCCCTTGGCGATGGCCGGGGACGCCGCCGAACTGGCGGAAGAACTGGTAGAACGGATCGTTCGGCGACATGCCGGGCGGCATGGCCGCGCTGCCGCTGTCGTCGTCATCGCCGCTGGTGTCCAGCGCCGTCTTGGTCATGCCCGAGACGCTGATGTTGACCACCGCCGGCCCCTGCTGGGCGGTGATGACCGAGAAGTCGGGCGCGGCGATGGGCGCCACCATGGGCGAGGCGGCCACCACCGGCGGCTGGGGTGCGGAGCCCAAGGCATGGGCGCTGGTGTAGGCCCCGCCGGCTGCGGCGCCGAGCACGCCTGCGGCAGCAAGTGCGATCACCAGCCGCTTGGGCGACTGCAGGATGGTCTGGGTGTTCATGAGGAGCCTCCGGGATATGCAACGAGTTGCGATGGCGTGACTGTGGAAGCCATCGCTTAGGCATGACTTAAATACCCGGAGGCCCTACGGGCCGGTGCCCTCAGCGTCGCGGCAGCGGCAGTGCCGTCTTGTAGCGCACCTGCTTCAACGCAAAGCTGGAGCGGATCTTCTCGACACCGGGGATCGGCGTGAGCTGCTCCAGGATGAAGCGCTCGAGCGCGGCCATGTCGGCCACGGCGACGCGGATCAGGTAGTCGCTGTCGCCCGTCATGAGGTAGCACTCCATCACCTCGTCGTGCTCGGCGATGCGTCGCTCGAAGGACGCCAGCGCCTCCTTGCTCTGCGTGCGCAGGCTGATCGAGATGAAGACGTTCAGGCCCAGGCCGAGGGCCGGGGCGCTGCACAGCGCCACATAGCGGGCGATGACGCCCGCGGCCTCCAGCGCCTTCACGCGCGCCAGGCAGGGCGAGGGCGACAGGTGCACGCGCCGGGCCAGTTCCACGTTCGACAGGCTGCCGTCGCGCTGCAGCTCGTCGAGGATGCGCAGATCCGTGGCGTCGAGCGGGAGGTTGTTCATGCTGCGTCCATGTGATCGGGCGGCATTTTATGCCGCGGCCTCAGGGTCGACGCGCCCGATTCCGACAGCACATTCGCCGGCTGCCTGCCTAAAGTGCCGGGCATGAATGCCCCGACCTCCGCCGCGCAGCTGCTGGCCCTCGCCACCACCGACACCCCGTCCTCCGCCGACGCCGACCCCGTCGAGACCGCCGAATGGCGCGAGGCATTCGTCGCGCTGCTGCATGCGCATGGCCCCGACCGCGCCCGCTGGATGCTTCATGAACTGGCACGCGTGGCCCGCGCCCAGCGCATCGGCTGGCAGCCCGAGCTGGCCACGCCCTATGCCAACACCGTGCGGGTGGATCGCCAGCCGCCCTTCCCCGGCGACCTGGCCATCGAGGAGCGCATCGGCTCACTGATGCGCTGGAACGCGCTCGCGATGGTGGTGCGCGCCAACCAGGCCTATGGTGAGCTCGGCGGCCACATCGCCAGCTATGCGAGCGCGGCCGACCTGTTCGAGACGGGCTTCCACCACTTCTTCCACGGCCGCACCGACGTGCACGGGGGCGACCTGGTGTTCTTCCAGCCCCACAGCGCGCCCGGCGTGTATGCCCGTGCCTTCCTCGAAGGCCGGCTGAGCGAGGACGACCTGGCCCACTACCGCCAGGAGATCACCGCGCCGATCAACGGTGCCCGCGGCCTGTCGAGCTATCCGCATCCCTGGCTGATGCCGGACTTCTGGCAGTTCCCGACCGGCTCCATGGGCATCGGGCCGATCAGCGCCATCTACCACGCGCGCTTCATGCGCTACCTCACGCACCGCGGGCTGCTGGACTGCGAGGGCCGCAAGGTCTGGGGCTTCTTCGGCGATGGCGAGATGGACGAGCCCGAGTCCATGAGCGCCCTCACGCTCGCCGCGCGCGAAAAGCTGGACAACCTGGTCTGGGTGGTCAACTGCAACCTGCAGCGCCTGGACGGCCCGGTGCGCGGCAACGGCCGCATCATCGACGAGCTGGAAAAGCTCTTCGCCGGCGCCGGCTGGAACGTGGTCAAGCTGGTCTGGGGCAGCGACTGGGACGGCCTGTTCGCCCGCGACACCGAAGGGGCCCTGCTGCGCGCCTTCGCCGAGACGGTGGACGGCCAGATGCAGACCTTCGCCGCCAAGGACGGCCGCTTCAACCGCGACCATTTCTTCGGCCAGAACGACGCCCTGCAGCGCCTGGCCCAGGGCATGACCGACGAGCAGATCGACCGCCTCAAGCGCGGCGGCCACGACCTGGTGAAGATCCACGCCGCCTATGCCGCGGCGGCCGCCCACCGCGGCCAACCCACGGTGATCCTGGCCCACACCAAGAAGGGCTACGGCATGGGCACGGCCGGCCAGGGCAAGATGACCACGCACTCGCAGAAGAAGCTGGACGAGGCCGACCTGATCGGCTTCCGCAACCGCTTCAACCTGCCCTTGAGCGATGAACAGGCCACCTCGCTCGCCTTCTACAAGCCCGCCGAAGACAGCCCGGAGATGCGCTACCTGCGCGAGCGCCGCGCCGCCCTTGGCGGCGCCCTGCCCCAACGCCGCACCGACTGCGCCACGCTGCCCGTGCCGCCGCTCGAAAGCTACGCCCGCTTCGCCACCGAGGCCGCGGGCAAGGAGATGAGCACCACCATGGCCTTCGTGCGCCTGCTGGGCAACCTGCTCAAGGACGGCGAGCTGGGCCCGCGCATCGTGCCCATCGTGGCCGACGAGGCACGCACCTTCGGCATGGCCAACCTGTTCAAGCAGGTCGGCATCTACAGCAGCGTGGGCCAGCGCTATGCGCCGGAGGACATCGGCTCGGTGCTGAGCTACCGCGAGGCCATCGACGGCCAGATCCTGGAGGAAGGCATCAGCGAGGCCGGTGCCATCGCCAGCTGGACGGCGGCGGCCACCAGCTACAGCGTGCACGGCCTGGCCATGCTGCCCTTCTACATCTACTACTCGATGTTCGGCTTCCAGCGCGTGGGCGACGCCATCTGGGCGGCGGCCGACCAGCGGGCGCGCGGCTTCCTGCTGGGCGCGACGTCCGGCCGCACCACGCTGGGTGGCGAAGGGCTGCAGCACCAGGATGGCAGCAGCCACCTGGTGGCGGCCACCATTCCCAACTGCCGCGCCTGGGACCCGGCCTTCGCCGGCGAGATGGCCGTGATCGTCGATGCTGGCATGCGCGAGATGCTGGTGGAGCAGCGCGACGTCTTCCACTACATCACGCTGATGAACGAGAACTACGCCCAGCCCGACGTGCCCGCGAGTGCGCACGAGGACCTGCTGCGCGGCGGCTGGCGCTACGACGGCTGGCAACGGCCCGAGGGCGCACCGGCAGCCACGCAGCGCATCACGCTGCTGGGCTCGGGGGCCATCCTCACCGAGGTGGTCAAGGCGGCGCAGGCGCTTGCCATGGAAGGCATCGAGGCCACGGTGTTCAGCATCACCAGTTGGAGCGAGCTGTCGCGCGAAGGTCTGGCCTGCGAGGCACGGGTGCTGACCAGCGAGGCCGCCGCCGTGCGCATCGAGCCCTTCATCACGCGCCTGCTGGCCGCCAGCGAAGGCCCGGTGATCGCCGCCACCGACTACGTGCGCGCGGTGCCGGAGTCCATCCGCGCCTACGTGCCCGAGGGCCGGCGCTACCTCACGCTCGGCACCGATGGCTTCGGCCGCAGCGACACGCGCGCCGCGCTGCGCGACTTCTTCGGCGTGGATGCGGCGGCCATCACGACCGCGGCGCGACGCCTGCTGCAGCCCCTGTGAACATGCCGCGTCGCGGCGCCTGCGCGGCCGGGCAGCGCTCTGCGCCACTCAGGGCTGCTGGATGATCTCTTCCAACGGCGCCGGGCGGCGCAGGTGGTAGCCCTGCACCAGAGGGCATTCCAGCGTGCGCAGCGTCATGAGCTCCTCCGCCCGCTCGACGCCCTCGGCCACCGCGTCGATGCCCAATGAGCGCGCCATCTGCAGGATCGTGCGCACCAGCAACTGGTTGTCACGCGAGCCGTCCAGGCCCGAGATGAAACTGCGATCGATCTTGACCTGCCGCACGTGTTCTCCGCGCAGCGAGGCCAGCGAGGAATAGCCGACGCCAAAGTCGTCGATGGAGATGGCGACGCCGGCAGCCGCCAGCCGTGCCAGCTTGCCGTGTGTGTTCTCCGCGTTGAGGGCGACTTCCTCGGTGATCTCGATCTGCAGCCGATGGGGTGACACGGCATGCGCGCGCAGTGTCTCCAGGACCAGTTCGTCCACTTCCAGGTGGGCCATCTCGCGCGGTGAGACGTTGACGGCCAGCGGCAGATGGGCCAGGCCCGCGGCATCGAGCCGACGGGCGGCTTCGCACACCTGCGTGAGCACATGGGCGAGCAGCCGCCGCGCCCTGCCCGTGGCGGCCGCAGCATGCACCACCTGCTCGGGCGACACCCAGCCGTGCCGGGGATGCAGCCAGCGCAGCAGCGCCTCGAAGCTGTGCAACTGGCCACCTGCCGTGAAGATGGGCTGATACCACAGCACGATGCCGCCGGTGTCCAGGCCCAGACCGAGGTCGCGCTCCACATCGCGTCGCACGACCAGGGCCTGCTGCAGGCCGTGGTCGAAGAAGCGGAAGCCGTCGCCGCCCGAACGCTTGGCGCTGTAGAGCGCTTCGTCGGCGAAGGCCAGCATGTCCGTCACGCACAGGCCGCGGCCCACGCACAGGCCCACGCTCAAGCCGAGCTGGCCGCCCTCCAGCGCACTCGCCTGCGCGACACGCTGCGTCAGCAGCCGCGCCACATCCTCGGGCGAAAGCGCGGCAGTGGACGTGTCGTAGAGCACCACGAACTCATCGCCCCCCCAGCGCCCGACGACGGCACCGAGCGGCGCCAGCTCGCGGCCCAGCCACGCGCCCACATCCTGCAGAACACGGTCGCCCACGCCGTGGCCGAACATGTCGTTGATGGCCTTGAAGCCATCCAGGTCCAGCATCAGCAGGCATTGCTCGTGCTCCTGTGCGGCCTCCAGGCGCCAGCGCGCCACCTCGGCGAAGCCGTCGCGGTTGAACAGGCGCGTGAGCGGGTCGTGGTTGGCCCGGAACTCCAGCTCCCGGGTTGCGGCGTGCGAGGCTTCATGCGCCTGCCGAAGCCGGTCGGCCAGCACGGTCGCCTCGTTCTTCAGCAGGCTGCCGCGCTTGAAGGCCGCTTCGCTCTGCATGGCACTGCGGATCAGCGCCGCGAGATAGACGAAGACCATCACGGCCAGCATCTGCCGGTCGAATCCGCCCGCGACGAGCAGGCAGCCGGCCACCGACAACAGCGCCGGCGTGATGAACATGATGGGCACGCGCGCATAGGCGATGCCATAGGTGACCGAGCCCGCCGTGATGCCGCACACCACCGTGAGGTAGAAGAGCGTCTGCGGCGAGGTATAGGCATCGCAGAGCAGCGCGACCAGCGCCCACACCAGCCCCGAGCACAGGCCGAGCAGCGAGGTCAGCCGCAGGTGCCAGTGCACGCCGCGGGTGCGCCACCAGCGGGCACTCGGGGCGGCGGCATCGGACGCGGGCTCGTGCGGCCGGCGATAGGGCAGCCGGCAGACCACGGCGCGGGACACATTGACGAGGGCGGACAGCAAGGCCCACAGCAGGCCCAGCGCGAGTTTGTCGCCGCTGTAGGCCATGAGCAGCGCCGCAAGCGTCAGCACTGCATTGATGGGAATGGCCGCCCGCACGCTCTGGCGCACGGAGACCATCTGGTCGTGCTGCACCATGCTGCGCAGCTCGGCCGCGTCGAGATGCTCGGCAGGAGCCGCCGGAGCAGGGACGGAAAGGGAACTCATAGACACAGGACGGCGGCCACGCGCAGGCGGACCACAGGGCAGGAGCACACAGCCGAGGCTCGCCATGGCAAGGCATGACGGGCGCCCGATGTCAGCCTGAAACGGGAGGTAACAGAGGCATTGGGCCATCGCTTGCCGCCCGCTTGCAAGCACTTTCGCGCCGGGCCCGTCACCCGGTCGACTGCTTGAATCCGAAAGTTCTACGCTGCGCGGCTCACCACTTGCCGCTGCCCGCCGGACGGGGCTTGAGCTGCTGCGCGCGACTCAGCATTTCGATCGCATCGGGCCGGTTGCCGCGCTTGGCGAAGTCCAGCGCGGTCATGCCGAGCTGGTTCTTGATGGCGGTGTCGGCGCCCTCGTCCAGCAGCAGCTTCACGGCCTCGGCCGAGCCGTACATCGCGGCCATCATCAAGGGCGTGGTGCCGTTGGGCGATTGGGCATCGATGAAGGCATGCTGCTCCAGCAGCTGCTTCATGATCGCGATGTGGCCGTTGGTGGCGGCGTAGTGCAGCGGCGCCCAGCCCGGCTTGTTGACCGCCGCGTCCCGCGCCAGCAGCAGGTTGACGTACTCCTGCTGGCCCTTGAGCGCCGCCATCATCAGCGGTGTCTCGTCGCTGCCGTTGGTGGCATCGACATTCACGCGCGGCGACGCGATCAGCACCTTGGCCACGCGCGGCGAGGGCTCACGCAGCGCGAGGATCAGCCCGGTCTGACCCTTGGGGTCGCGGCCGTTCGGATCGAAGCCCTGCTTGAGCAGCCGCTCCACCGCCCCGGGGTTGTCGCTGATGACGGCACGGAAGAAGTCGTCGTTGGGACTCGCGGTGGCGCAGGAGGCCGCAGCCAGTGCCGCCGCGAAGGCGAGCAGCGTGCGGCGGGCGATGGAAGCGCGGGCAGGAAGGCTCATGGGGCGGGGACCTTGAAAAGCTGTTCGAAATTGCGGCTGGTGGCCTTGGCCACCGCCTCGACCGTCATGCCGCGCAACTGCGCGATCTGTTGGGCCACGTAGGGCACGTAGGATGGGTTGTTGGTCTTGCCACGGAAGGGCACGGGCGCCAGGTAAGGGCTGTCGGTCTCGATCAGCACGCGGTCCATGGGCACGAAGGCGGCCACATCGCGCAGGTGCTGGGCGTTCTTGAAGGTCAGGATGCCCGAGAAGGAGATGTAGAAGCCCAGGTCGAGCGCGGCACGCGCCACCTCGGCCGTCTCGGTGAAGCAATGGAAGACGCCACCGGCGGCGCGCTCGCGGCCGTCTTCGCCCTCCTCGCGCAGGATGGCCAGTGTGTCGGCCGAGGCCTCGCGCGTGTGGATCACCAGCGGCTTGGCCACCCGCTGCGCCGCGCGGATGTGCACGCGGAATCGCTCGCGCTGCCAGTCTAGGTCGGCCACGCTGCGGCCGCCCTTGCGGGCGTCCATCTGGTAGTAGTCCAGACCGGTCTCACCGATGGCCACCACCTTGGGCTGCGCCGACAGCGCGACCAGCATGTCCACGTCGGGTTCGCGCACGTTCTCGTTGTCCGGATGCACACCCACGCTGGCCCAGAAGTTGTCGAAGCGCGCAGCCAGGCCCTGGACGGCCTCGAACTCCTCCAGCGTGGTGCAGATGCACAGCGCGCGGTCGACCTGCGCCTGCGCCATGTCGGCGCGGATGCGGTCGATGTCCTGCAGCAGCGAGGGCTCGGTCAGATGGCAATGGGAGTCGACGAACATGGGCGAAGCGAAGAGGAAGGCAAGGGACGCGGCGCCTCGTACGAGGCCGGCGCGTCAGAGGGTCTGGGTCGGCCGGTCGGAGGCCAGGCTGGCGCCGAGGATCTCCTCGATGCGGGCCTTGAGCTGGCGCGACTTCTCGTCGCCCGGAAAGCGGATGCCGATGCCGGGCGAGCGATTGCCCGCCGCCCGTGGCGGCGTGATCCACGCCACCTTGCCGGCCACCGGATAGCGTTGGGGATCCTCCGGCAGGCTCAGCAGCACGTAGACGTCGTCGCCGAGGCGGTACTCGCGCGAAGTGGGAATGAAGATGCCGCCCTCGGCGAACAGCGGGATGTAGGCCGCATACAGCGCGCCCTTCTCCTTGATCGCCAGCTGGATGACGCTGGGCCGCGGCAGGGGGGCGGACGGGGCGGCGGTCGCGTTCATGGGCGTTCGGGGCTGCGGGAGTTTAGGGCGGCGTGCGCCTCGCTCACCAGCGCCTCGATCATCAACCCCGCATTGAATGGGTGCTCGGCGGTACGCGCCGCCTTGAGCAGCGACGCCGACCAACGCGCGAGCACGGGCGCCGAAGGCGGTGGCGGCAGCGACGCGGCCTCGAAGAAGCGCGGCTGCCCGCCGCCCGCCACGGCCATCAGGTCGTGGCACAGCTTCTGCAACGTGTCGATGGCCGCGGGAGGCGGCTGGTCGGCCAGCGCCGTGACGTCGCCGCGGCGCATGGCCTGCGGCAGCAGCGACCACGCCCTGGCGGATGTGCCGCTGCGCGCCATCCGCAGCGCGTCGGACGGTCGCCCGCCCGCCGCCCGCAGCAGCGCTGGCGCCTCGGCCGCCGGTACGCCCTGCGCGGCCAGCCAGGCTTCGGATTCGCCCTCGGCCGGCCACGGCAGCGTGAAGGCCTGGCAGCGGCTGCGGATGGTGGGCAGCAACTGCCAGGCGGCCTCGGTGGCGAGCACGAAGCGCACGTCGCCCACGGGTTCCTCCAGCGTCTTGAGCAGCGCATTGGCCGAGATGGCGTTCATGCGCTCGGCCGGGTACACCAGCACGACCTTGCCGCGGCCGCGGCCGCTGGTGCGCTGGGCAAAGCCGACCGCGTCGCGCATGGCCTCGACACGGATCTCGCGGCTGGGCTTGCGCTTCTTGTCGTCGATCTCGGCCTGGGCCTTCTCGTCGATCGGCCAGGCCAGTTCCATCATGGCCACCTCGGGCATCAGCACCGCCAGATCGGCGTGGGTGCGCACGGCGATGGCATGGCAACTGGCGCAATGGCCGCACGCGCCCTCGGGCGTGGGCTGCTCGCACAGCCAGGCTGCGGCCAGAGCCAGCGCCAAGTCGTATTGGCCGAGGCCCGATGGCCCCTGCAGCAACAGTGCGTGGCCTCGCTGACGCAGCAGCTGGTCGCGCGCGCGGGCCAGCCAGGGCGAGAGCGCCGGCGCCTCGTTCAGTTCAGCCATCCGCGCTCCTGCAAGGCGGCTTCGACCTGGGCCCAGACGGCCTCTCGGCGCACGCCGCCGTCGATGCGGGCAAAGCGGTCGGGCTCCTGCGCGGCACGGCGGGCATAGCCGTCGCGCACGCGGCGGAAGAACTCGGCGGGCTGCGCCTCGAAACGGTCGGGCAGCCGGGCGCCAGCCAGGCGCTCGGCGGCGACCTCGGGTGCCACGTCGAACCACAGCGTGAGTTCGGGCTGCAGCAGCGCAGCGCCGGCTTCCTGCTGCTGCACCCACCGCTCCAGCGTCTGCAGCACGTCGAGGTCGAAACCGCGGCCGGCGCCCTGGTAGGCGAAGGTGGCGTCGGTGAAACGGTCGCACAGCACCACCGCGCCGCGTGCAAGGGCGGGCTGGATCACCTGCACGACGTGATCGCGCCGGGCCGCGAAGACCAGCAGCGACTCGGTCAGCGGATCCATGGGCGCGTTGAGCACCAGCGCCCGCAGCGACTCCGCCAGCGGCGTGCCGCCAGGCTCGCGCGTGCGCACCACCTCGCGGCCCGTCGCAGTGAGGCGCTGTTCGATGGCGTCGAGATGGCTGGACTTGCCTGCGCCGTCGATGCCTTCCAGGCTGATGAAGCGCCCCTGGCCCGGCTGCTGACCCATGTTCACTGCCCTCCCCGCTGGTAGCGGTTGACCGCGCGGTTGTGCGCGTCGAGCGTCTCGCTGAACTGGCTGGTGCCATCGCCACGCGACACGAAGTAGAGCGACTTGGTACGTGCCGGCTGAACGGCGGCCAGCAACGAGGCCTTGCCCGGCATCGCGATCGGTGTGGGCGGCAGGCCCTGGCGGGTGTAGGTGTTCCAGGGCGTGTCGGTCTGCAGGTCGCGCTTGCGCAGGTTGCCGTCGAAGCCCTCGCCCAGGCCGTAGATGACGGTCGGGTCGGTCTGAAGCGGCATGCCGATGCGCAGACGGTTGACGAACACGCCGGCGACCTCGGCGCGGTCGCTGGCCTTGCCGGTCTCCTTCTCGACGATGCTGGCGAGGATCAGCGCCTCGTCGGCCGACCGGAGGGGCGTGTCGGGCGAGCGGGCCGCCCACGCGGCCTCCAGCTTGCGGTCCATCGCGCGCATGGCACGCTGCAGCAGCGCCACATCGGTGGAGTTCTTGGAATAGGTGTAGGTGTCGGGGAAGAAACGGCCTTCGGGATGCTGGCCCGGCCGGCCCAGCCGCACCATCAGGTCGGCGTCGGACAGCGAGGCCGTCTCGGGCTTGAGCATCTCGGCCTTGGCGAGCGCCGCGCGCACCTGGCGGATGTTCCAGCCCTCGACCAGCACCACGCTGCGGGTGGCCTCGCGCCCGCGCACCAGGATCTCCAGCAGCAGGCGCGGCGTGACCCCCGCGTCCATCTCGTAGCTGCCGGCGCGGATCTGGCGGTCCTTGCCCGAGACGCGGAACCAGGCGTAGAGCAGCCGGGGGTCGACCGCCACGCCCGCGTCGGCCACGGCCTGCGCCACGCCGCGCGGCGTGGTGCCGGGCTCGACCGACAGGTCGACACTGGCGGCCGGCAACCGCAGCGGCTGGTGCAGCCACCAGAACGCCCAGCCGCCCACGGCCAGCACCGACAGCAAGGCCAACAGGAACAGGGAAACGAAGAAACGGCGCACGGCGAAGGGGTGGATCGAGGACGGCCGAGGGGGCGGGAGCGGGGCCGCCGGCGTGGGCTGCGGCGAGTGTCCCGCGCAGGGCACCGCCAAGGGTCGGCCATGATAATTCACGCATGACCCACCCCCTCTTCCAAGGTGTGACGCCCCCGCTCGCCGCGCTGGGCGTGATCCGCGCGGAAGGCCCCGATGCGGCGGCCTTCCTGCATGGCCAGCTCACGCAGGACTTCCTGCTGCTCAAGGACGACGCCGCCCGCCTCGCGGCGCTGTGCTCTCCCAAGGGCCGCATGCTCGCCAGCTTCGTCGCCTGGCGGCAGGCGCCGGACCAGTTCCTCCTGGTCTGCTCGCGCGACCTGCTGGCGGCCACGCTCAAGCGGCTGTCGATGTTCGTGCTGCGCGCCAAGGCCAAGCTGAGCGACGCCACCGCCGACTTCGATGTGCGGGGCCTGGCCGGTGCGGCCATCGCCGCGGCCGGCGCAGACCCGGGCGCGGCCCCCGGCCAGCGACATGCGGTGGCCGAGGGCGTGAGCGTCGTCGCCCTGCACGCCTGCGAAGGCGTACCCCGCGCCCTGTGGCTGGCCCCAGCCGGTACCGCCGCCCCGGCCGGCACCGAACTCGGCGCCGAGACCTGGGCCTGGAGCGAGGTGATGAGCGGCGTGGTGTCCATCGGTGCACCGGTGGCCGATGCCTTCGTGCCGCAGATGCTCAATTACGAGTCCGTGGGCGGCGTCAATTTCAAGAAGGGCTGCTACCCGGGCCAGGAAGTGGTGGCCCGCAGCCAGTTCCGCGGCACGCTCAAGCGGCGGGGTTATGTGGTGAGCGCCGACGGGCCCCTCGCCGCCGGCGCGGAGGTCTTCGGCGCCGACCCGGAGCAGCCGGTCGGCACGGTGGCCGCGGCGGCTCCGGCGCCGGGGGGCGGCTGGGCCGGGTTCGTGTCGATTCAGGTGTCGGCGCTGGAAGCTGGGGGCCTGCGCGCCGGGCACGCGGCGCTGACCGTGCAACCGCTGCCCTATCCGCTGCTGGAAGACATCTGAGCAGTGGGTCGATGCCGAGGCGGTGGGCCGCCGGCATCGGCGTGTCCGCGGGCTACAAGGCCCGCTGCATCGTCACGTGCGCGATGCCCGCCTCTTCGAAGGGCTCACCCACTGGGGCGTAGCCCAGGCGTGAATAGAAGCGCTCGGCACTGCGCTGGGCGTGCAGCGCCACGGCCTTGTCGCCGCGAGCGCGGGCCGCGTCCTCCAGAGCGCGCAGCACTCGCTCGCCGTGGCCCTGGCTGCGCAGCACACGCTCCACGGCCATGCGGCCGATGCGGGCGACGCCCTGTTCGTCGGCGGGCAGGAGTCGGCCGGTGGCGATGGCGTGGCCCAGACGGTTGCGTGCCACACCGTGCAGGCTCGTGGCGTCGTCTTCGTCCCACTCCAGGTCTTCGGGGATGCCCTGCTCTTCCACGAACACCGCGCGACGCAGGGCACCGGCAGACTCGCCCAGAGCGGCCCAGTCACCGGTGACGACCTCGGTCATGGCCTCGCCGGCCTCGTAGCCCAGCAGGATGTCGCGCAGCGCCTGCGGCACCGGTCTGGAGGTCTGCGTCGCCGGATCGGCGTACACGTAGACCAGTTCGCAGCCCACCAGGTACTGGTCCTGGCGGAACAGCGCACCGTCGAACACGATGGACGAATTGCCGATGCGCACGCACTTCATGGCCACGTCGACCACGTCGTCCACACGGGCCGAGGCGCGGTAATCGACGGTGGCCTTGCGCACATAGAGATCGCCGCCCAGGGCCAGCATCGACGACTCGTAGGGCATGGCCAGCGCGCGCCAGTAGTCGGCGATGGCCGTGTCGAAGTACATCAGGTAGTGGGCGTTGAAGACGATCTTCTGCATGTCCACCTCGGCCCAGCGCACGCGCAGGCGGTGGAAGAAACGGAAGTCGGTGCGGCGGGGCAATGTCTCGTGGTTCATGGTTATTGGGGTGGCTGGCGGCCGGTCGGCGCGCCGCCATTGGTAGGTGAAAACAGAGGTTCGGCAGCGACGGGCCAGCGCTGCAGGCCCGGCCGTGCGCCCGACGGATCAGGGCCGCAATGCCTGCGCCAGCGCATGCGCAGCGTCGGCATGGGCCTGCTCGGCCTCGGGCACGGCGCGGCCCATCTTGATGAATTCATGGATCACGCCGCGGTAGATCTCCAGCGACACCGGCACGCCCGCGAGCCGCAGCCGATCGGCATAGGCCACGCCTTCGTCGACCACCGGATCATGCTCGGCCAGCCCGATCCAGGCCGGCGCGACGCCGTCCAGGTCGTCCGCCAGCAGCGGCGCGAAGCGCCAGTCGTGGCGGTCGGCCGCGTCGATGTATTGGGCGAAGAACCAGTCCACCAGCGCCCTGGTGAGCACCGGGCCCTCGGCGAAACGGCGGTAGGAATCGGTATCGGCCGAAGGGCCGGTGCCCGGGTAGATGAGCAACTGCAAGGCCAGCGGCAGCCCCGCGTCGCGCGCCTGGATGGCGCAGACCGCCGCCAGCGTGCCCCCGGCGCTGTCGCCACCGACCGCCAGGCGATGGCCATCCAGGCCGAGGGCCTCGGCACCGTGTCCAGCCATGAATCGGAAGGCATCCCAGGCATCGTCGACGGCAGTGGGAAAGCGGTGCTCCGGCGCCAGCCGGTAGTCCACCGACACCACCGCGCAGCCCGAGCGCTGGGCGAGCACGCGGCACAGCGTGTCGTGCGTGGCCACGCTGCCCACCACGAAGCCGCCACCATGAAAGTACAGCAGCACCGGCAACCGTCCGGCGGAGGGCGCATACAGCCGCGCGGGCAGCAGCGTGCCGTCGCGCGCCGGGATGTGCAGGTCCTCGATGCGCGCCAGCTCGGGGCGGGGCACCTCGAGCACGGCGGCGCCTTTCTCATAGGCCTGCTTGGCCTGCGCAGGCGTAAGGGCGTGGAGTGGCGGATGGCCGGCGCGGGCCATGCGCTCGACCACGCCCGCCATGCGGGGCGTGAGGCCGGCCGTGACGGAAGATTCAGGGGGCATGCGAAGCGACAAAGGGGTCAGCGGAACTGCACGGACACCGGCTGCAGGCCGGGCACGCCATCGTAGTAGACGCTTGCGCGCAGGCCGGGTCGCGGTGGCAACAGCGCCGAGAAGGAGCCCAGGCTGATCAGCTGCCCCGGCTCCATCGCCAGGCCCTCGGCATTGAGCGCGATGGCCAGCCACACCACCGCATGCAGCGGATGGCCCAGCACGTCGCTGCCCTTTCCTCCGCCCAGTGCCGCGCCCTGCGCGTCCACCAAACGCACGTTCATGTCGCGCAACTGCGCCATGAGCCGGTCGCGGCCGGCCGCGTCCGCCGGCACCGCCAGCGGCGTGCCGCGAACGCCCAGCCGCGCCCCCACGTTGATGGCCGTGACGCCGTTGCCGTTGAGCTGCGCCGGCGAGTCGACCATCAGGTCGGGCAGCTCGATGAAGGGGATGATCTGTTCGACCTGCGCCAGCACCTCGGCCGCAGAGCGGGCCTGGTTGATGGCGCTGCTCTTCACGCGCACCAGCAGGTCGGCCTCGTACAGCGGCCGCGCGCCGAAGGCGGCATCGACCGTGGCGCCGTTGTCCAGCAGCATGCGGCTGTAGAGCGCGCCCCACACCGGCTGGTCGGTGCTGAAGCGCTTCTGAACCGCCGGATTGGTGAGACCCGCCTTGTAGCCGACCAGTGCGCCGTAACGCTTCGCCAGCCCCTGCTGGAAGAGCGCGCGCGTGCAGTCCGCATCGTCCGGCGTCATCGAGGCGGACGGGTTGGGCACGGGCTTGCGGGCTTCGTAGGCCGTGAGCCAGGCATCGACCTGGGCCGGCCTCAGGCAGCCGGCCGTTCGTTGGGACGCGGCCGGTGCAGCGGCAGCTGCCGCACTGGCCGGCGCCGGCGACGGGCTGGAGCGCGATATGAAGCGCGGCATGCTGCAGGCGGACAGCAGCGCAGCCAGCGCCAGCGAAGACAGCGCGAAGCGCGCGCGGCGAAAGGTCGAGGGGGGCGGGAACATGCGGGCTGTCTCCTGGTTGAATGGCCGCAGCGGGGCTTCGCTTTAGGATGCGGGCGAATCCTAAACGCGGAGACAACCGACGATGGCGCTCATCAACTACCTCACCCAGATCCAGTTCGAGTTCGGCGCGCTGCGCCTGCTGGCCGACGAATGCCGCCGCATCGGCATCGAGCGGCCCCTGGTCGTGACCGACGCCGGCGTGCGTGCCGCCGGCCTGCTGGACAAGACACTCGCCGCCCTGGGCGGGCTGCAGGCCTCGGTCTTCGACCAGACACCCTCCAACCCCACCGAGGCCGCCGTGCGCGCCGCCGTCGAGGTTTACCGCCAGGGCTGCTGCGACGGCCTGATCGCGGTGGGCGGCGGCTCGGCCATCGACTGCGCCAAGGGCGTGGCCATCGCCGCCACGCACGAGGGGCCGCTCAAGACCTACGCCACCATCGAAGGCGGCTCGCCGAAGATCACCGAGCAGGTGGCGCCGCTGATCGCCGTGCCGACCACGGCCGGCACCGGCAGCGAGGTGGCCCGCGGCGCCATCATCATCGTGGACGACCACCGCAAGCTGGGCTTCCACAGCTGGCACCTGATGCCCAAGGCCGCCATCTGCGACCCCGAACTCACGCTGGGCCTGCCGGCCAAGCTGACGGCTGCGACGGGTATGGACGCCATCGCCCACTGCATGGAGACCTTCATGGCCGGCGCCTTCAACCCGCCGGCCGACGGCATCGCGCTCGACGGCCTGGAGCGCGCCTGGAACCACATCGAACGTGCCACGAAGGACGGCAGCGACCGCGAGGCGCGCCTGAACCTCATGAGCGCCTCGATGCAGGGCGCGATGGCCTTCCAGAAAGGCCTGGGCTGCGTGCACAGCCTGAGCCACAGCCTGGGCGGCGTGGACCCGCGTCTGCACCATGGAACCCTCAACGCCCTCTTCCTGCCTGCCGTGGTGCGGTTCAACGCGGGCGCCGAGTCGGTGCAGAAGGAGCATCGACTGCAGCGCATGGCCCGGGCCATGCACCTGGACCAGCCGGGCGACATCGGCGAGGCGATCCGCGACATGAGCGCCCGCCTGGGCCTGCCCACGGGCCTGGCCGAGGTCGGCGTGACGGAGGCGATGTTCGACAAGGTGATCGATGGCGCCATGGCCGATCACTGCCACAAGACCAACCCGCGGCTGGCCACACGCGAGGATTACCGCGAGATGCTGCTCGCGTCCATGTGATGCGCCTGCGGGACGGGCAGGCGCCCTGCCCGAGCCCAGGCCGCCAGCGAGCCGCTGGCGCGCGGCCTCAGACGCCCAGCTGCTCGGCCCAGCCCAGGGCCTCGACATGCATCGCCAGCAACCGGTCCACCGGGATGCGGTAGCGCTGCGAGACGATCTCCAGCAGCCCGGCATCCGCACTCTCGCAGGCCTTGGCCAGCTCCAGCAGGCCGGCAAAAGGCCCGCTGCCCTGCAGGATCGCCTCGCGCACCGCGTCGGGCAGCGGCATCAGCGCCAGCGCTTCGCGCAGCGGCGTGGACATCAGTACGTCGAGCATTGAGAACAGGCCCGCCATGAAGGCCTGGTCGGCGTCGCCAGGCGACATTTCCTGCAGCGCGAGCAGCTCCATCAGCCGTCCGCGCACCACGGCGGTGGTGCCGGCTGCCGGAGCGACGCTGCCCGGCGCGGTGCCGGCCAACAGCAGCGCCGCCCAGCGCAGCAGCGCCTTCATGCCCACCGCCATCACGGCGTGACGGAACGAGTCGATCTTCTGGCCAAAGCCGATGCCCGCGGTATTGAGGTGGCTCAGCAGCTTGTAGGCCAGCGTGGGCTCGTGCTTGAGCAGGGCCTCGATCTCGAAAATCTCCGCCTCGCGCGCTACAAGATTCAGCAGCTTGATGAGCGAGGTGTACGACAGCTGCACGCTGCGGTCGGCCACGCTGGGCGGCTGCAGGTACCAGCGGCCTTCGAACAGGCGCACGCCCGAGGCGGCCAGCTGCTTGAACTGCACCGGCGTGCGCACATGCATCGCCAGAGGGATGGCCTGCGTGGTCTTCTGGATCGCGCGCGCCATCATCGACGCGAGGTCCAGCGGCAGCACGCCCATCTCCAGCACGACATAGGACGCCAGCGGCACCGAGGCCTCGTATTCCTTGAGCAGCCTGACGTCGAACGCGAGCTTGAAGCCCCGCGCCCGGGCCGATTGCAAAAGCTCGGTGTCGAAGCCGCGCTGGGCGCCGCCCCGGGCAATCTGAAGCACCACGTGTTCCGGGTCGAGTCCGTCGAGCGCACCGGCGGCGATGTCGTCGCAGCTGCAGGCGAGAAAGGTGAGGCCCTTGAGCGCCGGCATCATGCCGGCGTCGGGCTCGCGCAGGCTCGGGTCGAGCAGGCGCTCCGCCGCGGGGCCACGCACGGGCACGGCCTGGTAGCCGCCTACACGCCGGTGGGCGTCGACGATCACGCGGCGGCCCATCGACGGCCTCGCACCGTCCTGCGCCAGCATGCCGGACTCGTCTCCGGACAAGGGCAGCGAGGGCGACTGGGTGTTGAGCATGGCAAGCCTTCCGTGGGACTGATCCCTGTTGGAAATATCGGCAGCGTCGTCGGGGGCTTGAGGTTTTTCAACAAAAAATTTGCGCAATTAACAAACTGCCTGACAAATTTCCAGTTGATTTAATGACAAAGAATTAAATCAATCGTCGAAACGAGCGAACCCTGACGCGCGTCAGAGGGGCAACACGCACGCGGGGTCGGGCCGCTGCAGCCACTGCGCCCATTCGTCGGCCAGACGCTGCGCCTCCGCCACCGCCGTGCGCCAGGCCTGCATCCGCGCCGCCGGGTCCAGACCCGGATCCGTGAAGTCGGTGCGGTCGGGCAGCTTGCCGCGCGGCAGGCTGCGCACCCAGTCCGGATGGGGGGCGATCAGCACCATGTGGTCGAGCGCAGGCGTGGACCGGTGGCGCCACTTGAGACCCTTGTCGAGCCAGCCCGGCACCACCGCCTGCTGAAAATGGGGATAGAGCACGATGCCGTCGTCGGCCCGGTAGCGCAGGTGCAGGTGGTAGTCGGTGATGCCGCCGTCCCAGTAGGCGCCTGGCGGTGCGCCCGGGATGTCGTGCACGGCCTGCAAGACGAAGGGGATGGAGCACGAGGCCTGCAGCGCCGGATGGAAATTGGCTGCATCCAGCCCCACACGCCGGGTGGGGAAGTCCCTGGCGTCGAAAGGCAGCTCGGCCATCCCGGCGGAGAACACGCACCGCTCCAGCCAGGCGCCCAGTCCCCGCCGGTGCAGGCCGTTGGTCATGAAGGCACCCAGGTAGCCGGCCACAGTCCGCGCACCGCCCTCGCGGCCCAGCAGGTGACGCCCGCGTGCCGTGACGATGTGCAGCCGATAGCGGGGATGGGCCAGCACTTCGGCGGCGCGCGGGCCGAAGAAGCCGCACAGGTCGGCGTTGAAACGCTCGCTGACCTGCCGGGCGCTCATGCGACGGGCGCCCGCCGGCGGATCGAAACGCTGGGCGATGTAATCGCGTTCGAAACGGGCGAAGGCCTCGGCCGGGTCATGCAGGCAGGCCGTGGCAAGCCGCCAGGAGCCGATGGAGGCACCGACCAGATCCACCGGCTGCCCCGACTGCGGTAGCCATTCGCCGAAGAGGAAGCGGTCGAGCGGTCCGAGGATGAGTCCTTTGGGCCCGCCGGCGGCGCCGGGGATCACCCGGATGTGGTCGGGGGCAAGGCCGTTCTTCTCGATATGGGCGCGGGCTGCAGGGCCAGCGTGGATGCGCAAGGCGTTCATGGGAGCGGGAAAGTCGGCGGATTGTGCGGGACGCTGCTGGCTGCTTCGTTGCGCGGCATTGTTGCGGCTGGGCCCCGAGGCATGCCCGACGCTCAGGCCCGCTCCGCCAACTGCTGCAGCGCCTGCGCATGCGCGCCGCAGAGCGCCCGGAAGCCATCGCTGATGCGCCCATCGGCCGCCGCGCCTTGCCAGAAGCCGAGCGCCGCCGCGCAGGCATCGTGCCAGGCCGGTCGCTCATCGGGCAGCGGCAGGGCGAACTCGGGGCTGCGCGCCGGCAGCTCGCCACCGGCGAGCGGCGCCAGGCGCATGGGCAGCATGTCATAGGCAGGCGCCAGGGCCAGGCGACCCTGCTCTGGCGCGAAAGCCAGATTACCGGTGTGCATGTCGCTGTTGGCGATGAGGCGGCCGAACCACCAGAGCCGTTGCACGGCCTCCTCGACCCCCGGCGCGAGCAGCCCGAGCCCGCCCAGCGCAGCGGTCAGTGCGGGCCATTGGCTGCCACCGCGGCCGAGGAAGGCGGCGTCCAGCACATCGAGGGCGCACAGGGCGCTGCGGCCGGCCTCGCCGTGCCGGTCGAAACGCTCGACCTCCAGAAAGGTCCTCCCACCTCCCACCACGATGCGGCTGCGCGCCGCGCGCAGCCCGGGCAGCGCAGCCGCCGCCTCCAGGGCCAGGTGCTCGCAGACCAGGAGGTCGGCCCAGCGGCGCACGGTGGGGGACTCGTCGGCACCGGAGAACTTGACGATGACATGTGGGGTCGCGGCGCCCGCCAGGGCGCGCACCGCCGTGAACTTGGGAAACTCGCCCGCCGCGCTGGAGCCCGGCACACCCGATGCCACGGCCTCCTGGGCACGTTGGACGTAGTGCGCCGCGATGTCCGCCTCCCCCACGGGCGGCTCAGGAGCGGCGCGGTCGGCCAGCCATTGCTGGCACGCCGCCTCGCCCACGATCAGGTTGCCGCTCAGGTCGCTGCCGGCCACGCTCATGACGAAGAGTGCATCGTCGTCGCTCCAGCGGGCCACATCCTCGGGCACTTGCAGCCGCCGATGCGACAGCCGCGCGAACTGTCGCCCCATGTAGCCCTGCGGCCGCATCTGATGCAACGGATATGGCAGTCCGGGCCACCAGCCGTCGCGCGCCTCGCTGGGCACCGGCCAGCCCGCGGCAGTCAGCAGCAGGTGGCTGCCTTCAGGCTGCGTGAGGGTGAGCGGCCCGACCGTCTGCAGCCTTCCGTCGCCGTCGACCGCGAACACCGGCAGCTGCGAGGGCCCTCCCCGGAGTCGGCGCGTGAGTGCATGGCGGGCGCGCCGCGCCCGGCCCGCACTGAGCACATCGCCGGCCGGCAGACGGGCCATCTGGCGATGGAGCGTCGGAACGCTGACGCCGAGCGCAGATGCCAACCGGGCCGCAGCCTGTGCCGGGGCGCGCGCAAGCTGCTGGCGCAAGGCATCGGGGTGAAGCTGAACCGGCCGCATGGTTATGAAATGATTTCTGAGAAGATTTTATTCAGAAATCATTATTTGCATCAGCGATTTAGCCGCTGCGCCAGAGCTATTTCGAGAAGATTCTCGAGCGATTCAGCGCTTGAGGCTCTGCAGTTTTGCAAAGGCAGCGGCCATCTGACCCGCCGCTGGTGGGGTTGCGTCCCGGCGCGGCCCCTGGCCCCGGCCGGCCGGCTCGAAACGATTGCCGTCCCGCGGACCCTCACGCCGACCGGCACCGGTGGGCGCATCCAGCTTCATGGTCAGGCCGATGCGCTTGCGCACCGCGTCCACCTCCATCACCTTCACGCGCACGATGTCGCCGGTCTTGACCACCTCGCGCGCGTCGTTGACGAACTTGTGGGAAAGCTGGCTCACATGCACCAGCCCATCCTGGTGCACGCCCAGATCCACGAAGGCGCCGAACTGGGCCACGTTGCTGACCGTGCCTTCGAGCACCATGCCTTCCCTGAGGTCGGCGATGTCTTCCACGCCGTCGTTGAAACGCGCCACCTTGAAGTCGGGACGCGGGTCGCGGCCGGGCTTCTCCAGCTCGGACAGGATGTCCTTGACGGTGATGACGCCGAACTTCTCGTTGGCGAAGAGCTCCGGGCGCAGCGTCTTGAGCATGTCTGCGCGACCCATCAGCTCGGCCACCGGCTTGCCGGTCTTTTCCATGATCTTCTGCACCAGCGGATAGGTTTCCGGATGCACGCCGGTCATGTCGAGCGGGTCAGCACCGCCACGGATGCGCAAGAAGCCCGCGCTCTGCTCGAAGGCCTTGGGACCGAAGCCGCTCACCTCTAGCAACTGGCGGCGCGTGGAGAAGGCCCCGTTGGCCTCGCGCCACCGCACCACCGCCTTGGCCACGCTGGGCGTCAGGCCCGAGACGCGGCTGAGCAGCGGCACGCTGGCCGTGTTCAGGTCCACGCCCACGCCGTTCACGCAGTCCTCGACCACGGCGCTCAGCGTGCGGGCCAGCTCGCTCTGGTTGACGTCGTGCTGGTACTGGCCCACGCCGATGCTCTTGGGGTCGATCTTGACCAGCTCGGCCAGCGGGTCCTGCAGCCGGCGCGCGATGCTGGCGGCGCCGCGCAGGCTCACGTCCACGTCCGGCATTTCCTGGCTGGCGTATTCGCTGGCGCTGTAGACCGAGGCGCCGGCTTCGCTGACCACCACCTTCTCCACATGCGGTGCGGGTGCGCCGGCCTGCTCGCTCATCTTGCCCAGCAGCTTGATCAGGTCGGCCGCCAGCTTGTCGGTCTCGCGGCTGGCGGTGCCGTTGCCGATGGCGATCAGGTTGACGCCGTGCTTGGCGCACAGCTTGCCCAGCGTGTGCAGCGAGCCTTCCCAGTCCTTGCGCGGCTCGTGCGGGAAGACGGTGGCCGTGTCCACCAGCTTGCCGGTGGCATCGACCACGGCCACCTTCACGCCGGTGCGGATGCCCGGGTCCAGCCCCATCACCACGCGCGGGCCGGCTGGCGCGGCCAGCAGCAGGTCGCGCAGGTTGTCGGCGAAGACCTTGATGGCAACCTTCTCGGCCTCTTCGCGCAGGCGCGAGAACAGGTCGCGCTCGCTCGACAGACTGAGCTTGACGCGCCAGGTCCAGGCCACGCACTTGCGGATCAGGTCGTCGGCCTTGCGGCCCTGGTGGCTCCAGCCCAGGTGCAGGGCGATGCGGCCTTCGGCGATGCTGGGCTTGCCGGGCTCGGGCTCCACGGGCAGCACCAGCTTGGCGTCCAGAATCTCCAGCTGCCGGCCGCGAAACACGGCGAGCGCCCGGTGCGAGGGCACGCGACCGATGGGCTCGTCGTACGCGAAGTAGTCGCGGAACTTGGCGACCTCGGGGTCGTGCTCGTTCTTGCCCGACACCAGCGAGGACTTGAGCAGGCCCTCGGCCCACAGCCATTCGCGCAGCGACTGCACCAGCGCCGGGTCTTCGGCCCAGCGCTCGGAGAGGATGTCGCGCACGCCGTCGAGCACGGCCATGGTTGTCGAGAAATCGGGGCCCGGCTTGCCGTCGTCCAGCGTGGTCGGTGGCTTCAGGAAGGCCTGGGCCTCGGCCACCGGGTCCAGCGTGGGGTCGGCCAGCAGCTTGTCGGCCAGCGGCTCGATGCCGAATTCGCGGGCGATCTGGCCCTTGGTGCGGCGCTTTTGCTTGAAGGGCAGGTAGATGTCCTCCAGCTCCTGCTTGGTCGGCGCGCTGGCGATGGCCAGGCGCAGGGCGTCGGTCAGCTTGCCCTGCTCGTCGATGGCCTTGAGCACCGCGCCGCGGCGCTCCTCCAGCTCGCGCAGGTAGGTCAGGCGCACTTCCAGCTCGCGCAGCTGCGCATCGTCCAGGCCGCCGGTGGCCTCCTTGCGGTAGCGGGCGACGAACGGCACCGTGGCGCCGCCATCCAGCAGGTCGGTCGCGGCCTGGACCTGGTGCTCGCCCACCTTCAGCTCGGCGGCGATCTGGCGAATGATCTTCTGCATGCTTGCTTGGTTCTACCCAGGGAAAAAGGGCGGCAGTTTGCCATAGAGGGCGAGCCGTTCGGCAGTAGGTACACGACAGCTGCCAGGTCGCCTCGGCGCTCGTGCCGACGACCCAACAAAGCAACTTCTTTATTGATAACGTACAATCGTTATCGTGTTCTCCAAGCTTCGTGACGCTTTTTCAATCCGGGCCTTTTCGCCCGCCAGCCTGATGAGCCTGGGCGCAGGCGTGCGTCTGGCACTGGCCGCGCTCCTCATTGCTGCGCTGGGGCTGGCCGCTTGGTGGGCGATGCTGGAATGAGCGCGCTCCGCCCTTCCACCGCGTCGAGCATTCAAACCGCCGCGTCGCTCGTGCAGGCGGCCCGGGCGTGCCCCGTGCGCCTGCTTGATCTGACCGTCGCCTACCGCGGCCATCCGGCGGTGCATCACGTCACGGGCGGCTTCGCGGCCGGCGCGCTCACCGCCATCGTCGGTCCCAATGGCGCCGGCAAGACCACCTTGCTGAACGCCATCATGGGTCGCCTGCGTCCAAGCACCGGCCGGATCGATCTGGACACGCAGTGTGCCGGCCGCATCGCCTGGCTGCCGCAGCAGGCCGACATCGACCGCACCTTCCCGCTGCAGGTCTTCGACCTGGTCGCCATGGGGCTCTGGCGCCAGATCGGCAGTTTTGGCAGGTTACGTCCTGCCCATCGCGACGCCGTCCTCGGCGCCCTGCAGACGGTCGGCCTCCTCGGCTTCGAGCGGCGCGGCATCGGCGAACTCTCGGCCGGCCAGTTCCAGCGTGTGCTGTTCGCGCGCACCCTGCTTCAGGATGCGCCGGTCATCCTGCTCGACGAACCTTTCAACGCCGTGGACGCGCGCACCACCGACGACCTGCTGGCCGTCGTGGACGGCTGGCGCGCCGAAGGCCGCACGGTCATCGCGGTGCTGCACGACATGGCCCAGGTGGAGGCCCATTTCGACGAGGCCCTGCTGCTGGCCCGGCGCTGCGTGGCCTGGGGCCCCGTAGCAGAAGTGCTGCAGCCCCCCCATCTGGCCTCGGCACGACGCATGGCGCAGGCCTGGGACGCGCATGCGCCGGTATGCGAGGGCCCGCCCGCCCTGCAGGGTGTCGGGAGCGCCCGGCCATGACGCTGCACGACTTGCTGATCCAGCCCTTCGTCGATTTCGGGTTCATGCGCCGCGCCCTGGTCGGCGCGCTGGCGCTGGCCCTGGGCAGCGCGCCCATGGGCACCCTGCTGGTGCTGCGGCGCATGAGCCTGATGGGCGACGCCACCGGCCACGCGCTGCTGCCCGGCGCGGCGCTGGGCTTCCTCATCGCCGGTCCATCGCTCGCGGCCATGAGCATCGGCAGCTTTCTGGCCGCCATCGGCGTGGCGCTGGGCGCCGGCGTGGTGGCGCGGGCCACTGCGCAGCGAGAGGACGCGAGCTTCGCCGCCTTCTACCTCATCGCCCTGGCGCTCGGCGTGATGCTGGTATCGCTGCGCGGCACCAGCGTCGACCTCATGCACCTGCTCTTCGGCACCATCCTGGCGGTGGACGACGGCGCGCTGCTGCTGATCTGCGGCACCACCGGCGTCACGCTGGCGGTGCTGGCCCTGCTCTGGCGACCGCTGATCGCCGAATGCGTGGACCCGGGCTTCCTGCGCAGCGTGGGTGGGCCCGGGCGCTGGGTGCACCTGGCCTTCCTGGTGCTCACCGTGGCCAACCTGGTGGCGGGCTTCCAGGCCATGGGCACCTTGATGGCCGTCGGGCTGATGATGCTGCCGGCCACCGCCGCCCGCTTCTGGGTGGGCCAGGTTGGCGGGCTGATCGCGGTGGCGGCGCTGATCGCCGCTTTTTCGGGTCTGGCCGGGCTGCTGCTGTCGTACCACGCACAGTGGCCGTCGGGGCCGGCCATCGTGCTGGTGGCCGGCGCCATCTACCTGCTGTCGCTGTTCGTTGGCAGCCGCGAAGGCTTGCTGTGGCAACGGCTGCGGCGCCCGCACCGGCTTGCATGAGCACGCGCCGTGGCGCAGAAGCCATGCGCCCCAGCACGACAACCTGAACCATTCGCCCCCGGGCCGTCGATGCGCAGAACCAGCGCGTCGGCCTCACCGACACGCGAAGCGGGCCGCCCGTCCTCATTCAATTCACCCTGCTTCTTTTCGCACCATGCCATCCTTGATCGCCCGTCGTCCCTTCCTGACCGGCCTGCTCGCCATTGCCGCCCTGGCCAACAGCGCCGCCCACGCCCAGGACAAGCCCCTGCGCATCGTCGCCAGCTTCTCGATCCTGGCCGACATGGTGCGCGAGGTCGGCGGCCCGGACGTGCAGGTCCAGGCCCTGGTCGGCCCCAATGCCGATGCGCATGTGTTCCAGCCCACGCCTGCCGACGCGCGCGCCCTGGCCGCTGCCGACCTGGTGGTGGTCAACGGCCTCGGCTTCGAGGGCTGGATCGACCGGCTGGTGAAGACCTCCGGCTACCGCGGCAGCGTGGTGGTGGCCAGCGCCGGCGTCACGCCGCGCAAGGCAGACGATGACGAGGCCGAACGCGGCCACGGCCACGACCATGGCGAGGGCACCGATCCCCATGCATGGCAGGACCTGCGCAATGCCGTGCGTTATGTCGCCAACATCCGCGACGCACTGGCCCAATTGCGGCCGGCCCGTGCCACCGCGATGGGCGAACGGGCGGCCGCCTACACGGCCAAGCTCCAGGCGCTCGACCGCGAGGTCCGCGCGCGCTTCGGCGCCATCCCGGCTCAGCGCCGCCGCATCCTCACTTCTCACGACGCATTCGGCTATTTCGGCGCGGCCTACGGCGTGACGCTGCTGTCGCCGCAGGGCATCAACACCGATGCCGAGCCTTCCGCCGCAGGGGTGGCCCAGCTGATCCGGCAGATCCGCAAGGGCCAGGTGAGCGCCGTGTTCATGGAGAACATCTCCAGCCCGCGACTGGTGGAGCGAATCGCTCGTGAATCGGGCGTGGCGGTGGGCGGCAGGCTGTATTCGGACGCGCTCTCGGCGCCCGGCACCGAGGCCGGGAGCTACCTGCAGCTGTTCCGCTTCAATGCCGAAGCCATCGCGACGGCGCTGACCGCCAAGGTGAGGTGAAGGTCGTGCGTCTTGCGCCGGGCTGGCCGACCGACTCGATAGACTGCCCGTCATGAGCGCCGCCCACCGCCATTCCCATGACCATGAGGACGACGCTCCCGCGTCCGACGAAGGCACGGTGCCGGACGGCGCCATCGGCACGCGAGGCACCCGTCAGCGGGCCGCCATCCGGCGGGTGATCGATGAGTCGCCCCGGCCGCTGCTGCCGGCCGAGATCCTGGCCGTGGCCCAGCATGAAGTGCCGGCGCTGGGCATCGCCACCATCTACCGCAATCTCAAGCTGCTGCTGGAAAGCGGCGCCATCCGCACCGTCGAGCTTCCCGGCGCGGTGGCCCGCTACGAATCGGCACGGCATGCGCACCACCATCACTTCCAGTGCCGGCGCTGCGACCGGGTGTTCGACATCCACGCCTGCCCCGGCGACCTGTCGGGCCTGGCGCCGGCCGGCTTCGCGGTCGAGGCGCATGAGCTGACGCTGTACGGCGTGTGCGCCGACTGCGGCGCAGCCGCCGCCCGCTGATCGGGGCCTTGCGTCTCATCCGGCCCGCGCGGCGGAGGGTGCCGCACCGCGGACGGCCTGCGATGCCATCAGGAAGGCGGCTGCATTCCAGCTCTGCCCCGCCATGCCCATGGGCGCCAGCGACTTGCCGTGGAACCACTCGGTGAAGCGCCAGTCGTCGTGCGCATTGGCCCGCGCCAGCTTCACCAGTTCGGCGCTCGCCTGGTCGTGCAGACCGAGCTGCGCCAGCACCATTACCCAGAAGCCGCCGACGAAGGGCCAGATGCCACCGTTGTGGTACTGATGCAGGTAGTTCTGCTGGTGGCGTCCCATGTAGGGCCGCCACAGCGGATGCTGCTGCGACAGCGGATGCAGCACCACCCGCACCGGCCAGGGCTCGCTGGCCCGCGCCTCGCCGACGCGCTGCACGATGCTGGATGCCATGTCCGCATCGGCCAGCCCGCTCTGGATGGCCAGCACATTGCCGAACACGTCACCCTCGTCGCCCACCACCGACAGGTTGACGAAGCTCAGGTACATGCCCGGGTCGCGCCGGCCGCGCCGCGCATAGTGGCGCAACAGCCGGGCGCGGTGGTACTCGGGCAGGTCCTGCTGGAAGGGGTTGAAGAGGTGGTTGAAGTGGTGTTTCGTCTCTTCGACATGGGCCAGGCCGAAACGGCGCTTGACCTCGTACCACAGCGCGTTGGTATAGAGCACGAAGCCCGAGCGCGGCATGATGTCCGCCCAGTCGCTGGCCTCGTTCTGCTGCAGCAGCCGGAAGTGCTGATGCTCCTGCGCCAGCAGCCACTGGATGGCCAGCGCCTCGCCGGCCGCCCACCGGCCGCCGGGCACACGGCCCAGACCGCGCAAGTGGTCGATGGCGATCAACCACCACAGGGTCGCGTCAATGCAGCCCAAGTACCAGAAATCGGCGTCCTGGCCTTCGGGGTCCACGTACTTCGGGATCTGCCCGTTGGCCGCCTGCTGGTCCGCCAGCGCCTGCACGCTCGCGACGGCGCCCTCCTCCAGCGACGGAACGCCGCTGCCGGCCATGGCCATGATGCAGATGGCCGCGTCGCGGCCGAAGATGCGGGTGTAGCGCCGCGCCACCGCCGCCTCGGTGCGGCTGGCCGCCAGGATGCCGTGGGGCGACAGGTTGCGCACCAGCAGGTCGAGCGAGGCCTGCTCGCACTCGGCAATGAGGGCGCGGTCGTCGAGGCTCAGGTCCTTCATCGGCAACGATGCATGCAGATTCATTGCCCGCGCAGCTGCTGCAGCATCTGCCGGGTGGGATAGCCGTCGGCCGGCTGGCCGCTGCTGCGCTGCCAGGCGCGGATGGCGCCGCGGGTGGCAGGGCCGAGCAGACCGTCCGGCGTGCCGGGGTCGAAGCCGCGAGCGGCCAGCGCCTGCTGCAACGCCAGCATGTCGCTGCGGCCCAGAGGCTGCAGGTCGCGCGGCCACTCCGCGATCACGCCTGCACCGCCCGCGATGCGCTGGGCCAGCAGGCCCACGCCCAGGGCGTAGCTGGTCGCATTGTTGTAGCGAAGCAGTGCCCGGAAGTTCGGCCCGACCAGGAAGGCCGGCCCGCGTGCGCCGGCCGGCAGCAGCACGTACGCGTCGCTCAGCTCCGGCAGCGGGCCGCCCGTCGCGGCGCTCACGCCTTCTGCCGCCCATTGCGCGGAGGACTGCCGCACCGACGGATCGGCCCGCGCCAGGTCGAAGCCGGCCGGCAGCCGCACCTCGGCGCCCCAGGTCTGGCCGCGCTGCCAGCCTTCGCGCATCAGGAAGTTGCCCGTGGAGGCCATCACGTCGGCCATGCTGCCCCAGATGTCGCGGCGGCCGTCGCCATCGGCATCGACTGCGTAGGCCAGGAAGTTGGTCGGCAGGAACTGGGTCTGCCCCATGGCGCCGGCCCAGGAGCCGATCATGTGCGCGGCATCGATGTCGCCGTTCTGCACGATGCGCAGTGCAGCGATCAGCTGCTGGCGCGCCCAGTCCGCGCGCCGGCCGTCGAAGCCCAGTGTGGCCAGGGCATCGATGGTGGCAATGTCGCCGTAGTTGCTGCCGAAGTTGCTCTCCATGCCCCAGACGGCCACCAGCACCTCCGCCGGCACGCCATAGCGCGCGGCCGCGGCGTCGGCGGCCGCCGCGGCCTCCTGCCGCTTGGCCTGGCCGCGCGTCACGCGCTGGGGCGACACGGCAGTGTCGAGGTAGTCCCACACGCTTCGGGTGAACTCGGGCTGGCTGCGATCGCGCTCGACCACCCCGGGCAGGTAGCGCGCGCCATCGAGCGCCGCGCGAAGCGTGGACTCCTGGATTCCGGCAGCCACGGCCTGTTGGCGGAACTGCGACAACCAAGCCGCAAATGCCGGGTTTCGGTCTTCCGCACCAGCGAGTGCCGCGCGGCCGGGCGAGACCGGGGTCGAAGCCGATGGCGACGACGCCGTGCCGCGTGCCGGTACTGGCGGCTGGCCCACAGAGGGCGACGGCGGCGTGGTCGACGCACAACCGGTCAGCACGACGGCGACCGCCAGCGCACAGGCGCCAGGAACGAGGTGATGGGAGAGGCGCAGACGCATGAGGGCATTGTGCCCAGCGATGCCGGGCATCCCGGCGGAGCAATCCAAAAGCCCGCCGTCTGCGTACAGACGGACACACCTTCGCTTCCGTCCACTGCGACACGAGAACCGCCATGCCCCGTGACAACACCGCCACTGCCATCCGCTGGGTCGAACAGGGCTATGTGCCCGACAGCGTGATCCGCCTCGGCATCCGCCGCCTGCTGCGCGAGCGCATCGAGGAACTGCAATGCGGCGATGCCGAGGCCGTGGCGTGCCAGACCCGCGATTTCCTCGCGAGCATGCGCACGGCCCCCCTGGCCCCGCTGCCCGAGAAGGCCAACGAGCAGCACTACGAGGTGCCGGCCGACTTCTTCGGCGGCGTGCTGGGCGCGCACCGCAAATACAGCTGCTGCGAATGGGGGCCCGACACCGAGGACCTCGACACCGCCGAGGCCGCCGCCTTGACCACCACCTGCGAGCGCGCCGGCCTGGTCAACGGCCAGCGCATCCTGGAGCTGGGCTGCGGCTGGGGCTCGCTGTCGCTGTGGATGGCCGCCCGCTATCCGGCCAGCCCGATCACCGTGGTCTCCAATTCGCATTCGCAGCGGGCCTACATCGAGGGCCAGGCGGCGCGGCGGCATCTGTGCAACCTCAAGGTCATCACCTGCGACGTCAACGCCTTCGACACCGACGAGCGTTTCGACCGCATCGTCTCGGTCGAGATGTTCGAACACCTGCGCAACTGGCCGGCCGCATTCGCGCGCGTGGCCAAGTGGCTGTCGCCCGAAGGCCGCTTCTTCATGCACGTGTTCGTGCACAAGGAGGCGCCCTACCCCTTCGTCGAGCGCGACGCCAGCGACTGGATGACCCGCTATTTCTTCGCCGGCGGCATGATGCCCAGCGACGACCTGGCCATGCAATGCCAGGATGACCTGCGCCTCGTCGACCGCTGGCGCTGGGACGGGCGCCACTATGCCCGCACCGCCCGGGCCTGGCTGGAGAACATGGACGCCCGCAGGAGCGAGCTGCTGCCGGTGATCGCCGCTGCCTATGGCGCCAACGAGGCCGACCGCTGGTGGATGCGCTGGCGCCTGTTCTTTCTCTCGGTCGAGGAGCTCTTCGGCTGGGACGAGGGGCAGCGCTGGTGGGTCGGCCACTACCTGTTCCAGAAGCGCTGAGGGCCGCCGCCATGCTGCATTCCGCGCTCCTGGGGCTCATGGTGTCGCTGCCGATCGCGCTGGCGGGCTGGCTTGCCAGCCTTTGGAAGCGCGATGCAAGCCTGGCCGACCGGATCTGGCCCTGGCTGATCACCGTGCCGGCGTTGGCCTATGCGGTGGCGATGCCGGCGGCGGATCCGACGCGCCGCCTGGTGATGCTGGGTCTTGCGCTGGCGTGGGCGCTGCGCCTGTGCGTCTACATCAGCTGGCGCAACTGGGGCCATGGCGAAGACCGCCGCTACACCGAGATGCGCGAACGGCACGGTGCCGCCTTCGCCTGGAAGAGCCTCGTGATCGTTTTCGGGCTGCAATGGGTGCTCGGCTGGATCATCTCCGCGCCTTTGCTCGCCGGACTGGCGGGCAGCCGCCCCTTCGGGGCGATCGACCTGCTGGGCGCCGCCCTGGCGCTGTTCGGCATCGCATTCGAAGCCGTGGCAGACGCGCAGATGGCGGCCTTCCGCGCCAGGCACAAGGGCGGCAATGCCGTCATGGACAAGGGGCTGTGGCACTACACCCGCCATCCCAACTATTTCGGCGAGAGCTGCGTGTGGTGGGGGCTGGCCCTGATGACGCTGGAGGCCGCCGGCGCCAGTGCGCTCTGGTGCTTCGTCTCGCCAGTGCTGATCACCTTCATGCTGCTGCGCGTGTCGGGCGTCACGCTGCTCGAAAAGGACCTGAGTGCGCGCCGCCCCGCCTATCGCGACTACGTCGCGCGGACCAGTGCCTTCATTCCCTGGCCGCCGCGGGGGCGTGCGGCATGAGCAGGCGTTTGGCCACCGGGTTGCTGGCCCTCGCCCTGCCCTTCGTGGCCTCGGCCCAGCAGGTCTGGTCCTTCGAGGCCTCGCTCGACGGCAAGCCCATCGGCCAGCATGTCTTCACGCTGGAGGGGCAGGACGGTGCCGCTCGCAGCCTGCGAAGCGAGGCGCGATTCGATGTGAAGCTGCTGGGCATCACGGTCTACCGCTATCGCCATCAGGCGCAGGAGCGCTGGCAGGGCGACTGCCTCAAGTCCCTCACGGCCGACACCGACGACAACGGTGACAAGCTCGCCGTGCGGCTGGAGCCGGGCGATCCCTTGTTGGCCGGTTGCGCCATGAGCTTCGCCTACTGGAACCGCGCCATCCTGCGCCAGCGCGAACTGCTCAATGCCCAGACCGGCAAGCTCGAGCCGGTGCGCATCGAGCAGTTGCCTGCGGCGAACATCGATGTGCGAGGCCAGTCCGTCGAGGCCCAGCGCTGGCGCATCGTGGCGCTCAAGCAGCGCATCGAACTCTGGTACGACGGCAGCGGCCGCTGGGTGGGTCTGGACGGCACACTCGAAGGCGGCAAGTTGCTGAGCTATCGCCTGCGCTGAGCAGGCCTCCCACGCTTCTTTTCCACTCCAAGGCCCGCCGTTCATGACCCTGCCCTTTTCCCACTACCTCACGGCCTACGGCATCGCGGCCGTGGTCTTCCTCGGGCTCGATGCCGTCTGGCTCGGCACCATGGCCTCGCGTCTGTACCGGCCGTCCATCGGCCACCTGATGGCGGATGGATTCGCGACGGCCCCGGCCGTGATCTTCTATCTGCTGTACCTGGTGGGCATGGTGGTGTTCGCCATCGGCCCGGCACTTGAGGCACGCAAGCCGATGCAGGCGCTCGCCATGGGGGCATTGCTGGGCCTCATCTGCTATGCAACCTACGACCTGACCAATCAGGCGACGCTGAAGGATTGGCCGTGGAAGGTGACGGTGGCCGATCTGATCTGGGGCACTTTCGTGACCGGTGTCTCCTCGGCCGTGGCCACCCGCCTCACGCTCGCCTGGCGCGGCTGAACCGCCATCGGCCCGAACGACAAAGGCGCCTTTCGGCGCCTTTGTCGTTCGGGCCATGCGGCGTGCCGCAGGAAGCGCAAGGACTGGAAAGTTCGTGAGCCGACGGCCCGCGTCGAGCGCGTCACGCCCCTCGCGCCTTACATGCCCACCAGGCTGCCCAGGGTCCGCGCAAGAAAACTGTCGAACACCACGCGGCCGTCAACCGCCGCCAGGCAGATGCATTCGCTGCCCGGCTGCACGACCGGCTGATGGTGGATCGTGCCGTCCGCGGCGTCGAAATCGCCCGGTCCGAACATCGCCCGGCCGTCATGGAAGCTGCCCCACAGCACCTGTGTCAGCTCCAGTTCGCTGTGCGTGTGCGGCGGCAGGAACTTGCCGGCGCCGATGCGCAGCAGGAACACGTTGGCGTCGGGGTCCTGCGGCAGGCGCAGGCGGCTCCAGCGCATGCCCGGGCCGATCCAGCGCCAGGGCGTGGCGCTGCAACCGTCGAGGGCGCGTGGCCAGCGGGCGCCGGCGGGCAGCTCAGGCCGGGACAGATGCCCCACGCGTCTGGCGTGAGGCGGCGTTGCGGCGACGCTCGACGCCAAGGGCGAATCGATCGCGGCGAGGGTACGGGCCAGCGCCTCGGGCGCCAGACCGGCATCGGGCATCTCCTCGAGCAGCGCGCCGCCCAGGGCTTCGAATTCGGCCACGCGCTCAGCGCAGACGGCGCAGTCCTCCACGTGGCTGGCCAGTACGGCGGCCGGTCCTGCGGGCAGCGTGCCCGCAGCGAGGGCGACCAACATGTCGTCGGTCGGGTGATGTCGGATCGTCGTCATGCCAGGCCATCCAGCAGCTTACGCAGATGCGCCACCGCCAGTCGCACCCGCGACTTGACGGTGCCCAGGGGAATGCCGAGTTCGTCGGCTATCCGCGCATGAGGCTGGTCCTCGAAATAAGACAGATGGAGCACCCGCACCTGGTCGGGCGACAGGCGCCGCAGCGCTTCGCGCAACCGGTGTTCGCAGCGGCGGGCGTGCAGTCGCTCGTCCGGTGCCGGGGCATCCTCGGGCATGGAATCCAGGTCGGCCTGCTCGGCCGAAAGCACTTCGACGGCGCCGCCCTGCCGGCGGTAGCGGTCCACGCGCAGGTTGCGCGCGATGGTGAACACCCAGGTCGACACACCGGCCTGGCGCGCGTCGAAGAGCGCGGCCTTGCGCCAGAGCGCGACCATCGTTTCCTGCGCCAGATCCTCCGCGGCGTCCGGCTCCGCGCCGGAGCGCATCAGATAGGTCTTGATGCGGGGCGCGAAGTGCTTGAACAACACCGCGAAGGCCGTACGGTCCTGGCGCTCCGCCACAGCGCGAACCAGGTCGCAGAGTTCGGCGGAGGTGGGGAGTACGGCTTGGGCGTCGGCGAGGTTCACGATGGACACGGGCAGCGGACGCTTCCGTGGCGGTGGGACGTTCGACGGCTGGTACCGGGCTTCCATGATGTAGGCCTTTACGCAACCGGCAGCGGATTGGATCACGCCATCGGCCTCATCCGTTGTAGGACGGCACGAATCCAAACACCGCAGCAGGCCGTATAGGCGACATGCACCCTGGAGTCCCGATGAGCCTGACCCTCCCTGTCGCCCCCGGCATGCCGCCCGCCGGAGTCGAGGCCGGCGCTGAGCCGATGAACATCGCGGTGGTGGGCGGCGGCATCGCCGGCCTCTCGGCGGCCTGGCTGCTGAACCAGCGCCACCGGGTGACGGTCTTCGAAAGCGAGCCGCGGCCCGGCGGACACAGCCACACGGTCGATGCGCCAGCGGCGGGCGGTGGCCATGTGCCGGTGGACACAGGCTTCATCGTCTACAACGAGCCGTCGTATCCCAACCTCACCGCCCTCTTTGCCCACCTCGAGGTGCCCACCGTGGCCTCCGACATGTCCTTCGCGGTGAGCCAGGACAGGGGGGCTTTGGAATACGCAGGCACCGACCTGCGGGGCCTGTTCGCACAGCCGCGCAATCTGCTGCGGCCCCGGTTCTGGGCCATGCTGCGCGACCTGATGCGCTTCTACCGCGAGGCACCGGCCCTGGCCGCAACCGCCGGCCTGCAGCCGCTGGAGGATTTCCTCGACGCCCATGGCTACGGGCAAGCCTTTCGCGAAGATCATCTCTACCCCATGGCAGCCGCCATCTGGTCCACGCCCGCCGGACAGGTCGGTCGCTACCCGACCGAAGCCTTCATCCGCTTCTGCGAGAACCACCATCTGCTGCAGGTCAACGGCCGGCCGGTCTGGCGCACGGTCAAGGGCGGCAGCCGCGCCTACGTGCAACGACTCACGGCGGGCTTCCGCGAGCGCCTTCACCTCGACCAGCCGGTCGTCGAACTCCGGCGCGACGACGAAGGCGCCTGGGTGCGCACGGCCGCCGGCTGGTGGCCCGAGCGCTTCGATGCGGTCGTGGTGGGGGCCCATGCCGACCAGGCGCTCGGCATGCTGCAGGATCCGAGCGAGGACGAGCGCCGCCTCCTGAGCGCCTTCCGCTATTCGCGCAACCACACGGTGCTGCACAGCGATCCGGCGCTCATGCCGCGCCGCCGCGCCGTATGGTCGAGCTGGAACTACCTGTCGGACCGGCGGCAGCCCGATGGCGCACCCTGCGTGACCTACTGGATGAACCGGCTGCAGGGCATCGACGACAAGACACCGCTGTTCGTCACGCTCAACCCCATCGTCGAACCCCATGGCGACCACCTGATCCGCACGCAGGTCTACGAACATCCGCTGTTCGACACGCACGCCATCGAGGCGCAGCGCTCGCTGTGGTCGATCCAGGGCCGGCAGCGTGTGTGGTACTGCGGCGCGTACTTCGGCTCGGGCTTCCACGAGGATGGCCTGCAGTCCGGTCTGGCGGTGGCGGAGGCGCTCGGCGGCGTCAGGCGCCCCTGGCAGGTGGCCAACGAGTCGGGGCGCATCCACCTGGGCCCAGTGACGGCCACGGTGGCGGCATGAGCGGACGCCCGGCCATGGCCCAGACCGTACGCGCGCTGCACGACGACGCCACACGGTCGCCATCGAAGGCCCTTTCCTCACACCGCACCGACGACCGGGGAGCCGGGGCACAGGGCGACGGTCAGGCCCTCTATCTGGGCGAAGTCATGCACCAGCGCATGCGGCCCCGGCGGCACCGCCTGCGCTACCGGGTCTATTCGGTGCTGCTGGACATCGACCGCGTGGATGCCCTGGCGGCGGCGAGCCGGCTTTTCTCGCTCGGCCGCTTCAACCTCTTCAGCCTGCAGTGGAAGGACTATGGCGCCGGCCATGCCGAGGGTCCGCGCGCACACGTCGAGGCCCAGCTGCAGGCGGCCGGCCTGCCCCTGGGTGGGCGGATCCGGCTGCTGACCATGCCGCGCATCCTGGGCTATGCCTTCAATCCGCTGAGCGTGTATTTCTGCGATGCGCCGGCCGGTGGCCTGCAGGCGATCCTGTACGAGGTCAACAACACCTTCGGCCAGCGCCACAGCTATCTCCTGCCGGTCCCGGCGGGGCACGACGGCATCATCGAACAGCGCTGCGACAAGCAGCTCTATGTCTCGCCCTTCCTGGGGCTGGACATGCATTACCGCTTCCGCATCCGCCCGCCCGCCGAAGGCGCCGCGTCCGGCAGCCCCCTGGAAGTGGGGGTGGATGCGGTCGATGCCCAGGGCCCGCTCCTGGTTGCGCGCCTGGACGCGCAGGCCCGCCCGCTGACCGACGGCGCGCTGCTCAAGGCCTTCTTCAGTCATCCACTGCTCACGCTGAAGGTGATCGGCGCGATCCACTGGGAGGCACTGCAACTGTGGCGCAAGGGCATCGGCCTGGTCGCGCGGCCGGCGCCGCCCCGGAATCCGGTTACCGTGTCGCCCGCAGCGCCCTCGACCCTGCCGCCCGACACGCCCGCCACCCTGCGTCCCCTGCCATGACCGCTCCGCTCGATCCTTCCTGCGACCTGACACCGCCACCCGAATCACGGCGCCCAGGCCTGCTGGCCGCCCTGCTGGCCCGGCGCTGCATCCGCCCGCTGCTGAATCAGCTGAAGGCGGGCCACCTGATCGTTCAGCTCCCGCACGGGGAACGGCTGGAGGCACGCGGCACCCTGCCCGGCCCGCAGGCACTGATCCGGCTGCACCGCTGGCGGCCGCTGCTGCGGCTGCTCGCGCAGGGCGACCTGGGCCTGGCGATCGCCTACCGCGACGGCGACTGGTCCACGCCCGACCTGCTCGCCGTGCTGGAGCTGGGCGCGGCCAACGAGGCCGCGTGGCAGGGCGCCATCGACGGCATGCGGCCCGCCCGCTGGCTTGCCCGGCTGGCGCACCTGCGGCGCGACAACAGCCGCACCGGCAGCCGCGACAACATCGCCTTCCACTACGACCTGGGCAACGCCTTCTACGAACGCTGGCTCGACCCGGGCCTGCAGTACTCCAGCGCCATCTACACGCACGACCACGAGACGCTGGAGGCCGCACAGGCCCGCAAGCTGAGCCGCATCGTCGAACTGCTGGACGTGTCCGCGGACCGCTCGGTGCTGGAGATCGGTTGCGGCTGGGGCGGACTGGCTCGCCAGATCGCCCAGGCCGGCGCACACGTCACGGGCCTCACCCTTTCGACGGAACAGCTGCGCTGTGCGCAGGACCGTGCGGCCCGGGCCGGCCTCCACGAGCGTGTCGACCTGCGGCTGCAGGACTACCGCGACGTGCAGGGCCAGTTCGATCGCATCGTCTCCATCGAGATGATCGAGGCCGTGGGCGAGGCCTGGTGGCCCACCTATTTCCAGACGCTGAAGGACCGCCTGGCCGCCGGCGGCCGCGTCGTGATCCAGGCCATCACCATCGACGAGGCGGCCTTCGCGCGCTACCGCGCGGGCGCCGACTTCATCCAGCGCTTCATCTTCCCCGGCGGAATGCTGCTCACGCCCACCCTCATGCGCGAGCAGGGTGAGCGGGTGGGCCTGAAGTTGGCCGAGGTGCAGCGCTTCGGCCACGGCTATGCGCTGACGCTGGCCGAGTGGCGCCGGCGATTCATGGCGCAATGGCCGGCGATCCAGCCGCTGGGCTTCGACGAGCGCTTCCACCGGCTGTGGGAGTACTACCTCGCCTATTGCGAGGCGGGCTTCCGTGAGGGGCGGATCGACGTCGGCCTCTACGTGTACGAACACGCCCGCTGAGCGCACGGCGCCACGCGGCGCTCAGCTCTCCACCAGGCGCTCCAGCGCCGGCAGGTCGACGATGCGCAGCCGCTTGTAGCCCCCACCGTAGTCCACCAGCCCCAGCGCCCGCAGCCGGGCGAGTTCCTTGTTGATGGTCTGCCGCGACAGGCCCAGCATGGCCGCCAGGTCGGCCTGCGAGACCTGCAGCAGGCCCTCGCGCGCCGGCTGCCCCGACAGGTGATAGCCCATCTCCATGTTCAACAGGGTGGCCGCCAGCCGGCGCTGGATCGAGCCCACCATCTGCGCCCGCAGCGAGCCCACGCTCAGCCGTTGCCGATAAAGCGCCAGCCGCGCCACCTCGCGCCAGAGGCCGGGCTCGGCATCCAGCACCTCGATCACGGCGTCCGCCGGAATGTGCAGCACCACCGAATCCTCATGCGCGTCATAGCCGTAGCTCAGCGGGATGTCGTCGAGCAGCCGCACCAGGGGCACCACGTGCCGCGGCCCCAGCAGTGAGTTGACGTAGCGCCGCCCCGCCTCGTTGACTGCCGCCACCTCCAGGCTGCCCGAGACGACCACCAGCAGTTCACGGCGCGCACTTTCGTGGCCGAGCACCTGCGCTCCGCGCCGGTAGCGCTGCAGGCGGATCGCGGGCACCAGCCGCTGCAGGCAGTGCACTGGCCAGGTCGAGAACAGCTCGCACCAGCGCAGCCCGCGCTCGATGAGCGCCGCATGCGAGGCCGGCCGGCTGGTCGCTGGGTTGGGGTTCGCCAGGGGGTGATCTCCGTATTTGTGTCGGTCGATTGACAGATTTTGGGCTTTGGGCTGCCTATCGTGGAACCCGTTCAAACCACGACAAGGGCCGAGTGGCCCACGGAGACAAGCAAGCATGAAGACTTTCCTGGCGGCCGGCCTGGGGCTGGCGGCGAGCGCTGCCGCATGGGCGCAAGGCGTGACGGTGTACGGCACGGTGGACCTGTACGTGGCCCATGCCCGCAGTGGCAGCAGCTCGTGGACGCGGCTGCAGGACGGCGGCCACACCGCTTCGCGGGTGGGCTTTCGCGGCACCGAAGACCTGGGTGGCGGGTTGCGCGCCGGCTTCGTGCTCGAAAGTGGCGTCTCGCCCGATACGGGTCTGGGCAACCTGCCCGGCCCGGACCTGAGCTTCACCCGCCAGTCCTTCGTCAGTCTGGCCGGGCCGTGGGGCCAGGTGGACCTGGGCCGCATGTACACGCCGATGTTCTACACGCTGTTCCGGGCCGACCCTTTCGGCCTGAACTCGGTGTTCTCGCCGCTCAACCTGGTCGCTGCCACCGACGCCCAGCCTGGAGCGCAGGCCTTTGCCGCACGGGCCAGCAACATGGTGCGCTACCGCACGCCGCCCGGCGCCGGCTTCTGGGCCGACGTGGGCTTCGGCTTCGGCGAGGCCGCCACGGCCAGCAAGCGCAGCGGCCAGTTCGAAGGCGCCGCGGCCGGCTGGAGCGGAGAGCGCCTCACCCTGGCCTACGCCTTCCAGCGCGCCCACGGCGGCAGCGCCGCCGCGCCCCTGGCCGATCCGGCACGCACCACCTACCAGGGCCTGAGCGCCACCTACAAGCTCGACGCGCTCGACCTGTATGCCAACCATGTGCGCGTGCGCTCCAGTCTGGGGAGCACGCCGGCTGCGAGGCTGACCAGCCTGGGCGCGCGCTACAGCTTCAATGCCGTATCGCAGGTCATGGTCGAGGCGGTGGACCGCCGGGTGGACGGCAGCGCGCGGCGCCAGCTGGGCTGGACGCTGGGCTACGACCACAACCTCAGCAAACGCACCGCCCTGTATGCGCGGTGGCTGGGCCTGGGCAACCGTGCCGATGCCTCGGCGTCGCTGGCCGGCGTCACGGTGGCGAACAACAGCGGCGACGCCGTCCGCGTGCTGGCCGCGGGCATCCGCCACAACTTCTGAGCGCAGCGACCATGAACGCCTCCAACACCCTGGACCAGGGGCTCGCCAGCCTCTCGGCCCTGTTCGATCCGCAGTCGATCGCCGTGGTCGGCGCCTCGGCCAACCCTCAGAAGATCGGCGGCATCCCGGTCGACTACCTCCGTCGCTTCGGCTACGAAGGCCGGCTCTACGCCGTCAATCCCACCACCGATCAGGTCCAGGGCCTGCCCGCCCATGCGAGCCTGCGCGCGATCGGTGCGCCGGTGGACTTGGCGATCCTCGCAGTGCCCGCCGCCCGCGTCGAGGAGGCCGTGGAGGACGCCATCGCCGCCGGCGTGCGCGGGCTGGTGCTCTTCTCGTCGGGCTATGCCGAGATCGGCGGCGACGGCGTCGCCGCGCAGCAGCGGCTCGGCCAGCGCGTGCGCGAGGCGGGGATCCGCCTCATCGGCCCGAACTGCCTGGGCTTCATGAACCTGCGCACGCAGGTCTATGCCACCTTCTCGCCGGCGCCGGGTGTGGGCCGGGTGGCGCCGGGGCGCATCGGGTTGGTGAGTCAGTCCGGCGCGTTCGGCGCCTATGCCTATGCCATGGCCCGCGAGCGCGGCGTGGGCCTGTCGCTGTGGGCCACCACGGGAAACGAGGCCGACGTGCAGTTCGCCGACTGCCTGGCCTGGCTGGCCCGCGATCCGGGCACCGACGTGATCATGGGTTACATGGAAGGCTGCCGCGACGGGGAGCGGCTGCGCGAGGCGCTGGCCCTGGCCCAGGCGGCGGGCAAGCCGGTGGTGATGGTCAAGGTCGGCCAGACGGCGCTGGGCGCGGAGGCCGCGGCTTCGCACACGGCCGCGCTGGCCGGCGACGACGCGGTGTACGAGGCCGTGATGCGCCGCCATGGCGTGATGCGCGCCCACACCCTCACCGAATTCTTCGACCTGGCCCACAGCGCCGCCGTGGCGGGCCGGCCCCGCGACCGCAGTCTGGGCCTGTTCACCCTGTCGGGCGGCGTGGGCGCGCTGATGGCGGATGCGGCCGACGCCCTGGGGCTGGACGTGCGGCCCCTGAGCCTGCAGGCCCAGGCAACGCTGCGCGAATGGGTGCCCTTCGCGGCGCCGCGCAATCCCGTGGACATCACGGGCCAGGTGACCAACGACCTCAGCCTGATGGAACGCAGCGCGCGCCTGATGCTGCAGGACCAGGGCTTCGCCTCGTGGATGGGCTTCCTGGCGGCGGCGGGCGCGTCCGAGGCCTTCTGGCCGGTGCTGCGTTCGCTCGTCGCCTCGCTGCGCGAGGCCTTCCCCGACACCCTGCTGGCAATCAGCACGCTGCTGCCGGCCGCGCGGCGCGCCGAGCTGGAAGCCATGCGCTGCCTGGTCTTCGCCGACCCGTCCGACGGCGTGTGCACCATCGCCCGCCTGGCAGCCCAGTCCCCGCGCACCGTGACCCAGCCGCCCGCGCGCGGCGCGGCGCTGCGGCTGCCGCCAGGCGCCATGAGCGAGCCGGCGGCCCTGGCCCTGCTGGCCGAATGCGGCGTGCCGGTCGTGCCGCATCGCTGGGCGCGGGACGCTGCCGAGGCGGCGGACGCAGCGCTGACGCTGGGCGGCGCCGTGGCCCTCAAGGTGGTCAGCGCCGACCTTCCGCACAAGACCGAGGCAGGCGGTGTGATGCTCGGGCTGCAGGGCGCCGACGACGTCCGACAGGCCTACCGCGACCTGCAGGCGCGCGTGGCGCAGCGCCGCCCCGACGCGAAGCGCGAAGGTGCCCTGGTGGCGCGCATGGTGCAAGGCGGCACCGAATTCATCGCCGGCGTGCGGCAGGACCCGGTGTTCGGGCCGGTGCTGCTGGTGGGGCTCGGCGGCATCCATGCCGAGGTGCTGCGCGATGTGGCTGTGCGGGTGCTGCCCGTGGACCGCGCGGAAGCGCTGGCCATGGTGCGCGAACTGCGCGCGTTTGCCGTGCTCGACGGCGCGCGCGGTCGGCCCCCGGCCGACCTCGACAGCCTGGTCGACACGCTGTGCGCCCTGGCCGACCTGGCCCTGCGGGCGGGCGATTCGCTGGAAAGCGCCGAGATCAATCCGCTGATCGCGCGCTCCCGCACCGAGGGCGGCTGCGTCGCGGTGGACGCGCTCGTGGTCGGGCGCGCCCTGGCCGGTGAGGCCCTGCCCGAACTTCCCTACCCGTCGGCCCCAGACGCTCCGCAAACCCGCGGCGCGCGGGTCTGACGGCCCGCCCCCCGTTCTTCGAGCTTCAAACACCATGACCTCTTCCGACACCTTCACCGGCCTGGACGCCGGCCGCCGCGACCTTGCCCGCTCCGTGGGCCTGGCCGGCTTCGTGTATGGCTATCCCCTGATCGAGTCGGTGCGCACCTGCCGACTGCAGACGGGCCGAGCCAGCCCCGCGCACCGCGCCCCCATCAACGCGCCGCATGCCATCACCCGGCCCTCCACGGACCAGGACCGCGACATCGTCACGCCAGCCAACGACCTGCTCTACACGACCGCATGGATCCACCTCGGCGACGGGCCTTGCGTGCTGACCGTGCCGCCCGCGGCCGAGCACCCAGGACGCTACTTCGTGCTGGCGCTCTATGACGCCTACACCGAGAACTTCGAGAACCTGGGCCCCCGCAACTGCCAGGCCCAGGGCGAACAGGTGTTGCTGCTCGGCCCGGGCCAGTCGGCGCCGGCCGCGCTCGCGCATCTGCGCCAGGTGGCATGCCCCACCATCCTGGTCTGGCTGATCAGCCGCATCCTGGTGGGCGACGAAGCCGATCTGCCCGTCGCCCGCGCGCTGCAGGCGGGCATCCGACTCGCCCCCGCCGAAGGGACGGCTCCCTCGCGAGCCCCGGCCTGCGTGGAAGCCTGGGAAGGCGAACCGGTCGATGCCATGGCCGACATGCAGGCCGGCGTACCGGCCGAGGACGTGGCGCGGCGCTTCTTCGGCAACCTCTGCCGCGCGCTGGCCGATGCGCCGGGCCGGCCGGAAGACCAGGGTCTGGTCGCCTGGCTCGGCCAGGCCGGCCTTCGGCCCGGCGCGGGCTTCGACTGGCAGACGCTGGACGCCCCGACGCGCGAGGGCCTGCTGCAAGGCCTGACCGAGGCAAGCCGCCTAGTCGCCGAAGCGGCACGCAGTCGGCGGCGCAAGCCCTGGGTGCTGGCCGGCCGGGCCGGCCGCTACGGCCACGACTACCTCACCCGCGCCCTGACGGCCTACATCGGCCTGGGCGCACTGGCCACCACCGAGGCGCTCTACGCCGCAGGCCACTTCGATGCCGAGGGCCAACTGCTGGACGGCAGCCGCCGCTACACGCTTCGCTTCGAGGCCGATGCGCTGCCGCCCGCCGACGCCTTCTGGTCGGTCACGCTCTACGACGCCGACCGCTTCCTCTATCCCAATGCCATCGGCCGCCATGCCATCGGCGATCGAACGCCGGGACTCGTGCGCGATCAGGACGGCAGCCTGCGCATCGTGTTCAGCCACGCGCAGCCTGAGGAGGGCGCCAACTGGCTGCCCACCCCGGCGGGGCGCTTCTACCTGATCCTGCGCCTGTACCACCCGCGCGGCGACGCACGCCAGTGGCGCATCCCGGCGCTGCAGCCGATGGGAGCCGGCGCATGAGCACGACCACCGCCCACCTGGACCGGGACGCCGTCGTCTATGCCTACCCGCTCTACGAGATGCGCCGCATGCGCGCCGCCACCTCGCCCAGGCGCGTGGCGGCGCATGGCGAGGCGCCCGCCGGCCAACGCTGGTGCAACGTGTTCACGCACAGCCGCCACCTGCTCGCACCGGGCCGCAGCCGGGTCGTCACCCCCAACAACGACACGCTCTACTCGACCGCCTGGCTGCATGTGGACGACGAGCCGCTGGTGGTCGAGGTGCCCGACACGCAGGGGCGCTATTACGTCCTGGGGCTGCTGGACTTCTTCACGAATCCGTTCGCGCACCTGGGCACCCGACTGACCGGCAACGGTGCGCGTCGCTTCGTCCTGACGCCTCCGGGCTGGGAAGGCGCGCTACCGGCCGAACTGCAGGCGGCCGGCAGCCGGGTGGCCTGCCCCACGCCCTGGGTGTGGGTGATCGGCCGCATCCTGGTCGACGGGGAGCACGACCTGCCCGGCGCCCATGGCGTGCAGGATGGACTGCAGGTGCGCCGACTGAGCGACTGGATCGCCGGCCGCCCGGCCCGGCCCGAAGCCTTCGACCCCGACTGCGACGCCTCGGCCCCGCCGACACCTGCGCACTTTGCGCACCAGGTACGCGCTGCGCTCCACGCCAACCCGCCACCTGCCCCGGATGGCCAGTGGCTCGCTGCCCTGGCCGCCCTGGGCCTGGACCCGGCCGGCGCCCCAGCGTCCCACGCGGCACCGGACCGCCTCGGCCCTGCGCTCGACGAGGCGCTGGCCCTGCTGCGCGGCGCCGAGACCGGCCGGCCCACCGCCGAAGGCTGGACGCTGCCGCCGGTGGTGTCGGGCAGCTTCGGCGACGACCATCGCTCGCGGGCGCTGGTCGCGCTCAAGTACATCGGCATGCTGGAGAGCGCGGAGGCCTACTACCCGATGGCCTGGCAGGATGCGCAGGGCGAGGCGCTGACGGGACGGCGCCGCTATTCGCTGCACTTCGGCCCCGGCGCAACGCCGCCGGTCGACGCCTTCTGGTCCATCACGATGTATGACGCCCGCGACTACATGCTGGTGGCCAATCCCATCGGCCGCTACGCCATCGGTGACCGCAGCGAAGGACTGGACTGGGCGGCCGATGGCAGCCTCACGATCCACATCGCGCATGACGCACCTTCCGATCCGGCCGAGCGCGCCAACTGGCTGCCGGCACCAGCGGCCGAGTTCTACCTGTGCCTGCGGGCCTACATTCCGCAACCCGCCCTGCTGGAAGGCCGCTGGCATCCGCCTGCGCTGCAGGTGACCGGCCATTCGCCCAGCCTTGCCGGCACCGCCGCGCCGGAGGCCCTCGCATGAACGCCGTTCCTCCCACTCGCGCAGCGCCGGCGGACAAGCCCTTCCTGATCGTCGGCGAAGGCAGCGACACCGTGGGCGAGGGCCTGCATCTGCTGAGAGGCCAGGGGCATGCCTTCGCCGCCGAGACCAACGTCGGCCTGGTGGTGGTGGACGCCGGCCCCGGCGGCAAAGTGACGGCGGGCATGATCGCCGCGCTGCGTGCGCTGAGCGACGCGCCGCTTCATGCCCTGTGCTTCAGCCACGGGCACCTGGGCTACAACGCCGGCATCGACCAGTGGCTGGCCCATGCCGAGCAGCGCGGCGATCCCCGGCCGCGGCTCATCGCGCATGCGAACGTTCCGCGCCGCCTTGCGCGCTATCGCGAGACGGCCGGCCTTCAGCACCGGCTGGCGGAAATGCAGTTCCGCCGGCCGGCGGCGTTCTTCGAACGCCACCTCGCCATGCACGATCCGGACGAGACCTTCGAGGATCGGCTGGTGATCGGCCAGGGCGAGCGCCGGGTCGAACTGCACTGGGCGCCCTCGGAGACGGACGACGCCATCGCGCTCTGGGCGCCCGCCCAGCGCGTGCTCTATGGCGGCGCGGCCCTCATCGACTCCATGCCGAACGTGGGCACGCCCCTGCGCACGCTGCGCGACCCAGTCCGCTGGGCGCAGACGCTGGAGCAGCTGGCCACCCTGCGGCCCGAGGTCGCCGTGCGCGAATTCGGGCCCACGCTGCGCGGTGAAGCCCCGATCCGCGAGGTGTTGCTGCACACGGCGCATGCCCTGCGCTGGCTGCGGGCGCAGACAGTCGCGCTGATGAACGAGGGCCTGAACGAGGCGCAGATCCTCGCGCGGCTCGATTTCCCCGAGGCCGTCTTCGGTGCCGACTGGCTCAAGCCCACCTATGGCGATCCAAGCTACGTGGTGCGCGACGTCTACCGCGCCGAGAACGGCTGGTGGGACCGCAACCCCACCACCCTGCACCCCGCCTCGCCCGACGTGGCGGCGCGGGAGATCGGTGCGGCCATCACGGACAAGGCCGGGGTGCTGGCCCACGCCAGCAGCCTGGCCTCGCGTGGCGAATGGCAGCTCGCGCTGCATGTGATCGACCTGCTGGCCACCGCACAGGGCGAGGCGCCGGAGATCGCGCAGGCAAGGCAGCTCAAGGCGGCATGGCTGCGTGAACGCGCAGGCCAGGTGCGCAGCTACGTGTCGCGCAACCTCCTGCTCAGCAGCGCCGACCGGCTCGAGGCCGGCACGCACGCGCAACTGGGGCTGCGCTGACGGCCGACCGCGCCCGATCGCCCAGCCTTTCCCCCGCAACATTCGGATGACGGAGACACCCATGCCTGCTTCACTGCGCTTCGGCGCCCTCTTCCTGGCCACCCTGGCCGCCTGCGCACCCGCTCACGCCGCAGACACCTATCCCCAGCGCCCCGTGACGCTGATCGTTCCCACGGCGGCGGCAGGCGGCACCGACACCATCGCCCGCGTGATGGCGGAGGCGCTTGGCAAGCAGCTCGGCCAGCCGTTCGTGGTCGAGAACAAGCCTGGCGCCAACGGCGTGCTCGGCGTCGAGGCTGGCGCCCGCGCCGCGCCCGACGGCTACCGGCTGCTCTTCGCCTACGCGGCCTCGGTGGTCGTCAATCCGAGCCTCTACCGCAAGCTGCCCTATGACCCAGTCAAGGATCTCGCGCCCATCGCCCAGATCGGGCGCGGCGGCAACTTGCTGCTGGTGAGACCCGACTTTCCGGCCCGGACGCTCGGCGAGTTCGTGGCCGAGGTGAAGGCGCATCCGGGCAAGTACAGCTACTGCTCGTGGGGTGCGGGCTCCGGTGGGCACCTGGCGATGGAGAGCCTGAAGAAACAGGCCGGCATCGACATGCTGCACGTGCCCTACAAGGGCAGCAGCCCCTGCGTGCAGGACCTCGCAGGCAAGCAGGTGGACGCCGCCTTCGCCGACACCTCGTCCACCATCGAACTGGTCAAGGCCGGCCGCGTGCGTGCGCTGGCCAACAGCGGGCCCCAGCGGCTGCCCATGCTGCCCGACGTGCCGACGATGACCGAGGCCGGCTATCCCTTCACCACCTACAGCTGGTACGGCCTGCTCGCCCCGGCGCGCACGCCGCCCGCCATCATCGAGCGCCTCAACGGCGCCGTGCAGAAGGCGCTGGTCGACCCCGAGGTGGTCCGGCGGCTGCGCGAACTCAACTTCGACGACTTGCCGCAGACGAGTCCCGCGCAGTTCGCGACCGTGATCGGCGACGACCTCAAGGCCTGGCGCACGCTCGTGCGCTCGATCAACCTTCAGCTGGATTGATCTGCGTCTGGCCGACCGGCCAGACAGGCGGCGACCCGCCACCGCCGGAAAAAAGAAAAGGGGCCCGAAGGCCCCTGGGTCGTGCAGCGATGTTGTCGCCGACGATCAGCGCACCACGGCGATCTGCGTGCGCTGGCCACCCTTGTAGGTGTAGAGCGTCAGGGCGCCGTTCTTGATGTCGCCCTTCTCGTCGAAGGCGATGGGGCCGGTCAGGCCCTTGTATTCGATCTTGCCGACTTCGGGCAGGTACTTGGCCGGATCGGCCGAGCCGGCCTTCTGCATGGCGGCCGCCAGCACCTGCACGGCGTCGTAGACATACGGCGCATAGATCTGCACGTCGACGCCGTTCTTTTCCTTGAACTTGGCCTTCCAGGCGTCCAGCGGCGCCTTGAAGTCGCCGTCCACACCGCCGGCTTCGGCGCAGTACACCATCTCTTCGCCGATGGCATCACCCGCCAGCTTGGCCAGCTCGCCCGTGCACAGGCCGTCGCCACCCATGAACTTGACGTTCAGACCCAGCTGCTTGACCTGCTTGAGCATCGGGCCGCCCACGGCGTCCATGCCGCCGAAGAACAGCACGTCGGGCTTGGCCCCCTTGAGCTTGGTCAGGATGGCGTTGAAGTCGGTGGACTTGTCGGTCGTGAACTCGCGACCCACGATGGTGGCGCCCGCGGCCTTGGCGGCCTTTTCGAACTCGTCGGCGACGCCCTGGCCGTAGGCCGTGCGGTCGTCGATCACTGCGATGTTCTTGCCCTTGAGGGTTTCGACAGCGTACTTGCCCAGCGTGCCGCCGAGCTGCGTGTCGTCGGCCACCACGCGGAAGGTGGTCTTGAAGCCCTGACGGGTGTACTTGGGGTTGGTGGCGGACGGCGAGATCTGGGGGATGCCGGCGTCGCTGTAGAGCTTGGAGGCGGGAATGGTGGTGCCCGAATTCAGGTGGCCGACCACGCCGTTGACCTGACTGTCCACCAGCTTCTGCGCGACGGCGGTGCCCTGCTTCGGATCGCCGGCATCGTCTTCGGCCAGCAGCTCGAACTTGGCGGTCTTGTCGCCGATCTTCACGCCCTGGGCATTGAGGTCCTCGATGGCCATCTTGGCGCCGAGTTCGTTGTCCTTGCCGAGGTGGGCGATGGCGCCGCTGGTGGGCGCCACATGGCCGATCTTGACCGTCAGCGTGTCACCCGCCGGAGGTGCAGCAGGCGCGGGCGCTGCCGCAGTGGCTGCAGGGCTCGCCGCGGGTGCTGCGGCTTCTTCCTTCTTGCCACAGGCCACCACCGAGAGTGCAGCCAAAGCGACCGCGGTCCATTTCAATTGCATGAGAAACCTCCAGAACGATGAAGACAGGATTGATGTTGGTCTACCGGTCGATGCAACCGGCGCGCCGAGCAGGAGCAAGTTCCAGGCCGACGCACCGGCCGGCGGCACCCTCGTGCCTTGCGACCTGAAATTCAGTTTAGCCCAACGATGGTGCACCAGACCCGGCGGAAACACGGGGTTCGGCCGCCGACAGCTCCTGCGCCAGGGCCTGGGAAATGAGCTGCCGCAACTGGTCTTCGAGCCGGTGGCGCAGCACCGGGATCATGGCGTCGAGCTGCTGCTGCACGGCTTGCGAAACCACGTCGGTCAGGGCCTCTTCGAGTCGCAGATCGACGCGCTGGAGCACCCGGTGCAGCAGCTCTTCCTCGATCTCGAAGACGTCTTCCGGACGCAGTGCAACCATCGAGGGCGACGGCTGCTGCGGCGTTGGTGCGGTCACTGCGGCCGGTTCCGTGACGGCCGGTGGCGGGGGCGTCGCAGGCGCGGGATGCGAGGAGGAGGACGCCAAGGGCGCGGGCACGTCGATCCTGGGCGCCGCTGCAGCCGACTCTGGCCACACCAGCTCCGGGGTCGCCACTGCCGGCACCTCCAGATCGACCACCGTCGTGAGGGTGGGCACGAAGCGCGGCGGCGTGCGAGGCGCTCCACTCATGCGGCGCGCGCTCCCACGTCATGGCGGGTGATGGCATAGCCGCGGTCCGAATAGTGGCGCCAGCGGTTGCGCCCCGCCGAGCGCTCCTCGTCGTCCAGCCCCACGACATCGATCAGGCGATCGAAGCGCTCGAAACCTTGCGGCAGTGGCAGCCCCAGGTTGAGCATGACCTGGCGATGGGCAGGCGACTCGCCTTCGGCCAGGCCCAGCAGTACCGCGGAGCGTCCGCGCACGTGCACGGGTGCGTCGGCCTTGCAATGGGCGATGAAGTCGGCCGGCGAGAAGCGCCACAGCGCATCGTCCAGCGCGTCGAGCAACTCGTCCGGCCCCTGGACCACCACCTGCGCGTCCGCACCGAGCACGGCCTTGCGCAGCAGTCGGCAGGCGTGATGCAGCTTGTCCGCGGCGTTGTAGTGGACGTCGATCTCGGTCACGTCGGTGGGAGAGCCGTCAGCGACGAAATCAGGCCGAGGCCGCCGTCTTGCGGACACGCTTGCGCGGTGCCGCAGGCGTGGCGCCGACGGCGGTCTGCGCAAGCAGGTAGTCCAGCAACAGGCCCACGGGCCGGCCGGTCGCGCCCTTGGCCCCGCCGCTCTTCCAGGCCGTGCCGGCGATGTCCAGGTGCGCCCAGGCGAACTCGCCGGTGAAGCGCTGCAGGAACTTGGCGGCCGTGATGGCACCGCCTGCGCGGCCGGCCACGTTGGCCACGTCGGCGAAGCGGGTCTTCAGGCCTTCGGCATATTCGTCGTCCAGCGGCATGCGCCAGCAGCGGTCGTGCGCGTTCTCGCCTGCATCCTGCAGGGCTTGCGCCAGGGCATCGTCGCTGGAGAACAGGCCACTGCGTACACCGCCCAGCGCCACCACGCAGGCGCCCGTCAAGGTGGCGATGTCGATCACCGCCTTGGGCGCAAAACGCTTGGCATAGGTCAGCGCATCGCACAGGATCAGCCGGCCTTCGGCGTCAGTGTTGAGGATCTCGATGGTCTGGCCATCCATGCTGGTGACCACGTCGCCCGGCTTGACCGCGCGGCCGTCGTTCATGTTCTCGCAGCTGGGAATCAGACCGACCACGTTGATGGCGGGCTGGATCTCGCCCAGCGCACGGAACACGCCGAGCACGCTCGCCGCGCCGCCCATGTCGAACTTCATCTCGTCCATCTCGGCCGCGGGCTTGAGCGAGACGCCGCCGGTGTCGAAGGTGATGCCCTTGCCGACCAGCACCTGCGGGGCCACGTCCTTGGCCGCGCCCTGATAGCGAAGCACGACGAAGCGCAGCGGCTGCTCCGAGCCCTGGGCCACCGCCATGAAGGCGCCCATGCCGAGCTTGGCCACCTCGCGCGGGCCCAGCACCTCAACCTTCAGCTTGGGGCCGCGGGCCAGCGACTGCGCCGCCTCGGCCAGCATCGTCGGCGTCGAATGGTTGCCTGGACGGTTGGCCCATTCCTTGGCGAACTCGATGCCCCGCACCGTGGCACGGGCCACATCGAAACCGGCCTGCAGTCCGGCGCTGTCGGACACGCCGAGCACGAGTTGCCGGATGGTGCGCGGCTCAGGCTTGGACTGTGTCGTCGTGTAGACATAGGTGGCGTCGGCTGCGGCCAGCACGGCCGCACGCAGGGCGCGCGCGTCGACCTTGCCCGCAAAGACCACCGAGACCTTCTTGGGCGCGGCGGACTTCACCGCCTGCATCGCCGCCCCGACGGCACTGCGAACCGCCGCGGCCGAGAGGTCACCGGCAGAACACAGCACGAGCCGCGTTGCCAAGACATCGGCAGCGCCATAGGCCGCGATGAGCTTGCCTGGCTTGCCCTTCAGGTCACCGGCCTTGCGGGCCTGGGCCAGCAGCCGCGACACGCCGTCGCTGCCCTCGCCCTTGAAGTCGTCGTGCACGAGGACGACGAGTGCGTCGGCCTTTTCTGCGGCGGCCTGCGCGAGGCCGAGGGTCTTGAGTTGGAAGTCCATAATCCGTCTTTTCGCTCGGACGATGTTATTCCATTCCACTTTGCGCAAGGAGCTGTCGCGCAGCTTCGGGGCCACGCTGGTGGTGCTGATCGCGATCGTGATGACGATCATCCTGATCCGCACGCTGGGCCTCGCCTCGCGTGGCAGCGTCAACCCTTCCGAGGTCTTCCTGGTCATGGCCTATACGGTGGTGGGCTATATGCCCACCATCCTCAGCCTGAGCCTGTTCATCTCGATCGTCGGCACGCTCTCTCGCATGTACCGCGACAGCGAGATGGTGATCTGGTTTTCGGCGGGACGCGGCCTCGCCGACTTCATCTCGCCTCTGCTGCGGTTCGCTTGGCCCGTACTGCTGCTGATCGCGGTGCTGTCGCTGGTGGGCTGGCCATGGGCCAATTCGCAGACGCAGGGCATGCGTGACCAGTACGAGCGGCGCGGCGATCTCGACCGCGTGGCGCCGGGCCAGTTCCAGGAATCGGCGGCACGCAACCGCGTGTTCTACATCGACAAGGATTCGCCGGACGCCACTTCGGCCTCCAACGTCTTCATCTCGTCCCTGGAGCGCAACCAGCAGATCGTCACCTCGGCCCAGAGCGGCAAGGTCGAGACGCTCCTGGGCGGCCGCTATCTGGTCCTGTCCAATGGCCAGCGGCTGGAGCGCAGCTTCGACAACAGCGACCTGAAGATTAGCGAGTTCGGCACCTACGGCGCCCGCATGGGCAACGATGGGCCGCTTCCGGGCGAAGAGGTCGCGCCCAAGTCCATGTCCACGCTGGCCCTGATCGGCGCGCCCACACCGGTCAACCAGGGTGAACTGGGCTGGCGCGTGGGCATGGTGCTGGCCGCGGTCAACTTCGTGCTGCTGGCGCTGGTGGTGTCGAACGTCAACCCGCGCGTGGGCCGCAGTGGCAACCTGCTGTTTGCCCTCTTCTGCTTCGTCATCTATTTCAACCTGCTGAACCTGGGACAGAGTTGGGTGGGCAACGGGCGCTTCGCGCTGCCCGGTTTCCTGGTGGTGCTGCATGGCGGCATGTTCATCGGCATGCTGCTGTGGATCGCACTGCGTCACCACAGCTGGCGCCGGCCCAGCCCGCGCATTCCTGCCGCCTGAACGCATGAGAACGCTTCGCCGCCTGATCTATGTGGACGCGATCAAGTCGATCGCCTTCGTCACGCTCGGCTTCCTGAGCCTGTTCTTCTTCTTCGACTTCGTGGACGAACTCTCCTCGGTGGGCAAGGGCACCGTGGCGCCTTACGGCCTGCCGCAGGCGCTGCTCTACGTCACGCTGCTGGTGCCGAGCCATCTGTACGAACTGCTGCCCATCGCGGTGCTGATCGGCAGCATCTTCGTCATGGCCAACCTGGCGCGCAGTTCCGAATACACGATCCTTCGCACCAGCGGACTTGGCCCCTGGCGAGCCTTGCGCATGCTGCTCACGCTCGGGCTGGGCTTCGTGGTCCTCACCTTCGCGGTGGGCGACTATGTGGCACCGCTGTCCGACCGTGCCGCCCAGTTGCTCAAGTCGCGCTATCAGGGGTACCTGGCCACCGCTGGTCTGACGGGCGGCTGGCTGAAGGAGCGCCGCGGCGATCACTCGTTTGCGGTGAACGTGGTCTCCATCGACCGCGATGGGACGCTCAAGCTGCCGCGCGTGTTCGAGTTCGACGAGCGCGGCTTCCTTCGCTCGCTGACCACGGCGAACACGGCGCGCATCGTCGACGGCGGCTGGCTGCTCCAGGATGCCCAGCGGCAGGAATTCCAGACGGGTCCCGGCACTGCCGCGCCCAAGGTGATCAACATCCATCAGGCGCTGATGCCCTGGCAGACGGGCCTGACCACCGACATGGTGGCGGTGGCGCTGCTCAAGCCCGAGCGCATGCGCACGGTCGACCTGTTCGAGTACACGCGCCACCTGGACGCCAATGGCCAGGCCACCCAGCGCTACAAGATCGAGTTCTGGCGCAAGGTCTTCTATCCGCTGTCCTGTCTGGTGATGGTGGTTCTGGCCCTGCCCTTTGCCTACCTGCACTTCCGCCAGAGCGGCATCGCTGGCTATGTGTTCGGCGGCGTGATGATCGGCATCAGCTTCTTCCTGCTGAACAACGTTTTCGGCTACATCGGCAACCTGCGCAACTGGTGGCCGTGGGCCACGGCGGCGGCGCCGGGCCTTCTTTATTCGCTGATGTCGCTCGGCGCCTTCGGCTGGCTGGTGCTGCGGCGATGACGACGCGCGGCATCGTTCTCTTCGCCCACGGCTCGCGTGACGCTCAGTGGCGCGAACCGGTGGAAGCGGTGGCGCGACGCGTGTCCGAGCAGGCGCCGGACGCACGCGTGCGCTGTGCCTACCTGGAAATGGTCTCGCCCGACCTGCCGGCGGCCGTCGCGGAACTCGTGGCCGAAGGGGTGGAGAGCGTCCACGTCGTGCCCCTTTTCCTGGGCATGGGGCGCCATGCCCGCGAAGATCTGCCCCTGCTCATGGCGGAATTGCGGCAGCAGCATCCCGGCGTGCATTTCACCAAGGCCCTGACCGTGGGGCAGGAGCCCGCAGTCATCGACCTGCTGGCCCGCCTGGCCGTCCAACCGCCTCGATAGATTGATAAGGCATAATGAATCGCGATAAATATCGGGATTTGTTATGAACCTTCACCAGTTCAAGTTCGTTCAGGAGGCCGTGCGCCGCAACCTGAACCTGACCGAAGCCGCCAAGGCGCTGCACACCTCGCAGCCCGGCGTCTCCAAGGCCATCATCGAACTGGAAGAAGAGCTGGGCGTGGAGATCTTTGCGCGCCACGGCAAGCGCCTCAAGCGCGTGACCGAACCCGGCCAGCACGTGCTCGCCAGCATCGAACTGATCATGCGCGAGGTGGGCAACCTGCGCCGGATCGGCGAGCAATTCAGTGCGCAGGACAGCGGCACGCTGTCCATCGCCACCACGCACACCCAGGCGCGCTACGTGCTGCCTGTTCCGGTGGTCAAGTTGCGCGAGGCCTATCCCAAGGTCAATGTCAGCCTGCATCAGGGCTCGCCGGCTCAGGTGGCCCAGATGGTGCTCGACGAGGTGGCGGAAGTCGGCGTGGCGACCGAATCGCTGGACGATTACGACGGCCTGGTCACCCTGCCCTGCTACGAATGGCAGCACGTGCTGGTGCTGCCCAAGGACCATCCCCTGGCCGCCAAGGAGCGCGTGAACCTGGAGGATCTGGCGGCCGAGCCGATCATCACCTACCACCCTTCCTTCACGGGTCGCACGCGCATCGACCATGCCTTTGCGCAGAAGAAGCTGTCGCCGCGCATCGCGCTGGAAGCCATCGACTCCGACGTCATCAAGACCTATGTGCGCCTGGGCCTGGGCGTGGGCATCGTGGCCGAGATGGCCGTGCGCGACGACAGCAACGAGGACCTGGTGGTGCGCCCCATGGGCCAGGTGATCGGCCAGAACGTCGCCCGCATCGCCTTCAAGCGCGGCGCCTACCTGCGCAACTTCGTCTTCAAGTTTGCCGAACTGCTCTCGGACCGGCTGGACCGCAACCTGATCGCCAAGGCCCTGAGCGGCCACTACGACGACTACGAACTCTGAACCCGCCGCTTCGCGCCTTCACTGACATGACCGCTGCACCCCGCACGCCCGAGCCGGGCACCAAGCTGCCCGCCGTGGGCACCACCATCTTCACCGTGATGTCGGCCCTGGCGACCGAGCACGGCGCCGTCAACCTGGGCCAGGGCTTCCCGGACTTCGGCTGCGACCCGAAGCTGCTGGATGCCGTCACCGCCGCGATGGCCGCCGGCCACAACCAGTACCCGCCGATGACCGGCGTGCCGCTGCTGCGTGAGCGCATCGCCGCCAAGATCGAGGCGCTCTACGGCCGCCGCTACGACGCCGGCACCGAGATCACCGTCACGGCCGGGGCCACGCAGGCCATCATCACGGCGATCCTGGCACTGGTGCGGCCGGGCGACGAGGTGATCGTGCTGGAGCCCTGCTACGACAGCTACGTGCCCAACATCGAGCTGGCTGGCGGCGTGGTGGTGCGCGTGCCGCTGGTGCCGGGCAGCTTCCGCCCCGACTTCGGCCGCATCGCGGCGGCGCTGACGCCGCGCACGCGCGCCATCCTGATCAACACGCCACACAACCCGAGCGGCACCGTGTGGACCGCCGAGGAGATGCGCCAGCTCGAAGACCTGCTCGCGCCCACCGACGTGTTCGTGATCAGCGACGAGGTCTACGAGCACATGGTCTACGACGGCGCGCTGCACCAGAGCGTGGCCCGCTTCCCGGGCCTGGCCGCGCGCAGCCTGATCGTCAGCAGCTTCGGCAAGACCTACCACGTCACCGGCTGGAAGGTGGGCTACGTGGCCGCGCCGGCGGTCCTGACGGCCGAGTTCCGCAAGGTGCACCAGTTCAACGTGTTCACCGTGAACACGCCGATGCAGCATGCGCTGGCGCACTACATGGCCGATGCGGCGCCTTATCTGGACCTGCCGGCCTTCTACCAGCGCAAGCGCGACCTGTTCGCCGAAGGCCTGGCACGCACCCGCCTGCGACTGCTGCCCAGCGAGGGCAGCTACTTCCAGTGCGTGGACATCTCGTCGGTCAGCGACCTGTCGGAGGCCGACTTCTGCCAGTGGCTCACGCGCGAGATCGGCGTGGCGGCGATTCCGCTGTCGGCCTTCTATGGCGATGGGTTCGACCAGCGCGTGGTGCGCTTCTGCTATGCCAAACGCGACGAGACACTGCGCGATGCGCTGACGCGGCTGGCAAAACTCTGACACCCGACCGCGGCGAGGGCCTGACAGCGCGAGGGGCCCGCCGCCGTCCGCCCGGCCCCTTCGATATGCGCAGCATCCGCTCTGTCAACAACTCACAGAGCTCGGAGCTACGTCATGTCCCTTTCCTTCATCCTGCTCATCGTCCTGATCCTGCTGCTGATCGGCGCCCTGCCCAGCTGGGGCTACAGCCGCAGCTGGGGCTACGGCCCGAGCGGCGGCCTGGGTCTGGTGCTCGTGATCGTGATCGTGCTGCTCCTGATGGGACGAATCTAGCCCTCGGCGCGCACCACCAAGAAGCCGCCCGCGCGGGCTGGGTCGAAGACCCGGCCCACGCGGGCGGTTTTTTTCGCCGGTCGCTGGCGCAGCTGGCATATGGCGCTGTCTGCCCAGGCCATGAAGTCCGCCCCGTCCGCGCCGCTCAGGCCAGCGCCCGCACCTGCGACAGGATCAGCTCTCCCACTTCCGCCATGAGGCCGCTCTCGGTGGTCGTGGTCTGGTTCCAGAGGTAGATGGGCCGCGCCGCAGGCGGTCCCGGCCAGGGCAACGACAACAGTCCGAAGCGCTGGCTCAGCCGCCGCAAGGGAAAGTCGGGCAGCACCGACAGGTGCCGCCCGCGCGCCAGCATCTCCAGCAGCACGAACGCCTCGCCCAGCACCGTGACCTGCGCCCGCATCTGCTGCACGCCGCCGCCCACCAGCATGCCCTGCACGTCCTGGTCGAAAGGTGATGCGGTTCCCAGGCTGATCCAGTCCGCGGCCTCCGCCTCGCCATGGGCCAGCGAGGGCCGCTCGGCGAAGGAATGGCCCGTCCCGCAGTACACGCCGAGGGTGTCGGCCACCAACAGCCGCCGCTCGATGCCCTGTGGCGGTCGCTCCAGCCAGGAGGGGCCGATGACGAAATCGTGCTGGCCGTCGATCAACTGCTCCACCAGCACATGGGGCCGGTCGCTGCGCACGGAGAGGGCCAGGTCGTCGAAGCGGGCAAGCAGGGCGCGCGTCACCTCGTCGAGCACCGCGGCGCCCACCATCGGCCCCGAGCCAATGCGCAGCTGGCGCCGGATGCCGCCGCGGTGCCGCGCGCTGACCTCCGCGGCGTCCTTGAGCCGGCGCGCGATCGCCCGCCCCTCGCGCGCCAGCATCTCGCCCAGCGGCGTGCTGCGCACACCGTAGCGGCTGCGCTCGAAGAGCTGGCCGCCCGCCTGCATCTCCAGCGTCTGCATGTTGTGGGTGAGCGTAGGCTGCGTGAGGTGCAGATGCCGGCTCGCCTGGGTGATCGAGCCTTTCTCCAGGATGGTCGCGAGCTGGACCAAGTGCCGAGGATCCATCGGGATTTTTATGGTTGGCGCGTGATTTTCAATTTTACGGATGGCTGCGTCCTGCCTAAGCTCGGCCGTTGCTCCTCGCTGTGCACGCTGTCATGACAACCAGACCCAACATCATCTACATCGTCGCCGACGACCTGGGCTATGCCGACCTCGGCTGCTACGGTGGCCGCAGTGCCGACTTCGGCCTCGTGTCCCCGAACATCGACGCCCTGGCCGAAGGCGGCCTGCGCTTCACCGAGGGCTACGCCAACTCGCCCGTCTGCTCGCCCACGCGATTCGCGCTGATGACCATGCGCTACCAGTACCGCCTGCGCGGCGGCATGGAAGAACCGATCAACAGCCGCAGCAAGGGCAGCACCACGCTGGGCCTGCCGCCCGAGATGCCCACCCTACCCTCGCTGCTGCGCGATGCCGGCTACGCCACGGCGCTGATCGGCAAGTGGCATCTGGGTTACCCGCCCAGCTTCGGCCCGCTGCGCTCGGGCTATGACGAGTTCTACGGGATCATGGCCGGCGGCGTGGACTACTTCACCCACTGCTCGGGCCGCGGCGACCACGACCTCTACATCGGCGAGAGCGAGCACCACGAGACGGGCTACCTCACCGATCTGCTCTCCGCGCGCGCCGTGGGCCATGTGCAGGCCCGCGCGGCCGATGCCCGCGCCGGCAAGCCCTTCTTCCTGAGCCTGCACTACACGGCGCCGCACTGGCCCTGGGAGACGCGCGACGATGAGCATGTGGCCGCCGAGACGGCCGCCAACCTGTTCCACCTGGACGGCGGCAACATCCACACCTACCGCCGCATGATCCATCACATGGACGAAGGCATCGGCCAGCTGGTCGCAGCCCTGCGCGCAGAAGGCCTGCTGGAGAACACGCTGATCGTCTTCACCAGCGACAACGGCGGCGAGCGCTTCTCGGACAACTGGCCACTTGTGGGCGGCAAGATGGACCTGACCGAGGGTGGCATCCGCGTGCCCTGGATCGCACACTGGCCCGCCGCCATTCCCGCCGGTACGACCAGCGCCCAGCACTGCATGACCATGGACTGGTCGGCCACGATGCTGGAGCTGGGCGGCGGTGCGCCGCCTGCCGGCCACACGCTGGATGGCGTCTCGCTGGCGGCCGTGCTGCGCGACCCGTCGCAGGGCTTCGAGCGCCCGCTGTACTGGCGCATGAACCACCGCGGCCAGCGCGCCCTGCGCCGCGGGCCCTGGAAGTACCTCAAGGTCGACGAGCACGAGTACCTCTTCGACCTGCGCGCCGACGAGCGCGAACGCGCCAACCTGGCGGCGCGCGAACCTGCACGCTTCCAGGCGCTGCGCGAGGACTGGCTGGCCTGGAACGAATCCGTGCCGGCCATCCCTGACGACGCGGCCGTGAGCCTGGGCTATTCGTACCGCGACATGCCCCAACGCTGAACGTTGCCCCCTCGAAATCCAAGGAGACAGACCATGACCCCTTCCACACGCGCGCCGCTCGCCCACCGCACGGCCCTGGCCGTAGGCCTGGCATTCGTCGGTGCCTTCGCCAGCATCGGTGCCCAGGCCCAGGCCTGGCCCACCAAGACGATCAAGATGATCGCGCCCTCCACCCCGGGCGGGCCGCCCGACGTCTATGCCCGCGCACTGGCCGACTTGATGTCGCGCGACCTGGGCCAGCCCATCGTGGTCGAGAACTCGCCGGCCGTCGGCGGCATGGTGGCCGCACAACAGATGCTGCGCGCGCCCGCCGATGGCTACACGCTGATGGTCAGCACGGCCGGTATGCTGACCATCACGCCCAACGCCAATCCCAAGGCCAAGTACACGCCGGCCGACTTCACGCCCATCTGCCAGGGCGTGGATGCCGGCCTCGTGCTCGCCAGCCACCCGTCGCTGGGGCCGAAGGACTTCAGGGGCCTGCAGCAGTGGCTCAAGGCCGAGAAGACGCCGCCGACCTACTCGTCCTATTCGCCGGGCTCGCCGGCGCACTTTTTGGGTTTCCAGCTGAGCGAGGCGCTGAACGTGCCGATGACGCACGTGCCCTACCGCAGCAGCCCGCAGCAGATCACCGACATGGTGGGCGGCATCGCGCCGCTGGGCTTCGTGCAGATCGCCACCGCCACGCCGCAGATCAAGGCGGGCAAGCTGCTCGCCTTCGCCACCACCGCGCCGACGCGTGCTCCCGAGTTGCCAGATGTGCCCACGGTGCGCGAGCTCGGCCTGCCGCAGTTGGAGACCACCGTGTGGTTCGGCCTGAACGGCCCACCCGGCCTGCCCGCGCCCATTGTCAAACGCCTGACCGAGGCGCACCGTAAGGTGCTGGCTTCGCCGGACTTCCGCAACCGCATGGCGCTCTCGGGCCTCGCGCCCTCGCCCGACATCTGCGGCGATGCCTTCCTCAAGAAGATGAACGACGAGTCCGCGCGCTGGGCGCGCATCGTCAAGGCCACCGGCTTCGTGGCCGACTGAGGCGGCAGTCAGCCCACACACGGATACTCGGGCGATGGCCGAAAACGACCCAGAACGCCACGCAGGTACGCTGCCCCGCATCCAACCCCGGCCGGCATGGCGCTCCAGTGGCGAAGAGCCGGACTACCGGTTCACGCTGGCCAACGAACGCACCTTCCTGGCCTGGATCCGCACCGCGCTGGCCGTGCTGGCGGCGGGCGTCCTGCTCGACCAGTTCTCCACCAAGCTGCAGCCGCACCTGCTGGTGGTCGGCACCGCCATCCTGCTGTGCGGCGTGGCGGGCACGCTGGCGTTGCTGGCGTACACGCGCTGGCGCGACAACGAAGTCTCAATGCGGCACCGCGCTGCGCTGCCCCATTCGCGCATGCTGGCCATCCTGACGGTGGCGGTGGTGCTCATCTGCGCGGTGCTCGCCGTGCTGATGGCGTGGGCCATTGCCATCCATCGCGCCTGAATGTCCACCGCTGCCAGCCGCGATCCGGGCCTGCAGCCCGAGCGCACCACGCTGTCCTGGACGCGGACCGCCGCCGGCCTGCTGCTGAATGCGGTGCTCAATCTGCGCAGCGGCTACGTGCACGATTCCGTGCCGCTGCTGGTGCTCTCCGGCGCGCTTGTCGTGGCCGCCGCGGCCGTTTTCAGCTTCGGTCGGCTGCGGCGGCGCCAGTTGTCGGAGCATGGGCCCGAAGCTCTGGCCGATCCCCTGGCCATGCGGGCCGTGACGACAGCAACGCTGCTGGCCACTGCAACGGGACTGGCGTCCATCCTGCTCGGCCACTTGCGCTGAGGCGCCTGGGAAGCCGAAACGCGCCGTCGCCGGAGGTGCCGCGATCCCAATGAAGAAAGCCCGCATGCTTTCGCACGCCGGCTTTCAAGTCACCTGAAGGCTTCGGCCCACGCCCCGCCCGCTTACAACGGGCGAGGCATCGGGCTGCGGGGAGCTTACAGCGCAGCCTTGCGGTAGACCGACAGGCTGCCCTGGGTGTACTGGGCTGGAATCTTGCTGTTCACGAAGGCCTTGGCGTCCAGGTTGGACGTGGGATTGTGGGCAGCGGCAACGGCTTCGGACTGCACGGCAGCGCGGCTGCGGGGAGCGGCGGGGGCCACGGCCACCTGCTGGCCGACGTATTCCAGGTTTTGCTCGGCACGAGCAGCCTGCACGCCCTGGGCGTTCACTTCGGCGCGGCTGAAGGCCGACACCGGGGCGGTGACGCCTTGGTATTCCTCGGCGCTGGCGCCGGCAACGGCGGCGAACGACAGGGCGGCGAGGGCGATGATCTTCGAGGTCTTGGTCATGATTTTTCTCCTGTAGGCAGGTATTGCGTTGAACAGAGCTGGCAGGGCACCTGCCCCACCGGCTTCGGGTCTGCGTTCAATCGCTGGCCCGTGAGATGAATTGTGGACCGTTGATCTAGGGAAAACCCGAGGCATTGCCGAACGCGGTGTTCCCCGGCGGGAAACAATCCCCGTCCCATCGGCGGATCCATCGTGGGCGGCGTCCGGTACGCAAAGCGCCGCGTGCGTGGGGAAAGCACGGGCGCCTCCACAAGCTCCCGCCAAGGTGCTGGCGCCCAATCAATTCAACAACTCTTGTATCATCGAATGATGACCGAGAACGAAGCCGTGTCCGCCCTCGCCGCCCTGGCCCATCCCCAAAGGCTTCGGGCGTTTCGCGCGCTGGTCGTGGCCGGGCCTCAGGGGTCGACGCCCAGCACGCTGGCCGATCAGCTCGATGTGGCACGCAACACCTTGTCCTTCCATCTGAAGGAACTGGCCCATGCCGCCCTGGTCACCATCGAGCCGCAAGGCCGCAATCTGGTCTACCGCGCCGACTTCACCCGCATGAACGATCTGCTGGGCTACATGACCGAGCACTGCTGTCAGGGCGAAGCCTGCGAAGTCGTGGCAGCAGCCCCGAGATGCACCGCCTGCTGAGCCACGACGATGACCTCACCTTCTCTTTCCACTGGGCGTCCGCCGAGCGCGGCCATGAGCGCCTTCGAGCGCTACCTGACCGTATGGGTCCTGGCCTGCATCGTTGCCGGCATCGCATTGGGCCAATCGGCGCCGCGCGTGTCCGAGGCCATCGGCCGCATGGAAATGGCCCAGGTCAACCTGCCGGTCGGGCTGCTGATTTGGGTCATGGTGATTCCGATGCTGCTCAAAGTGGATTTCGGCGCACTCGGCCAGGTGCGGCAGCACTGGCGCGGCATCGGCGTGACGCTGTTCGTCAACTGGGCGGTCAAGCCCTTCTCGATGGCCCTTCTGGCATGGCTCTTCGTTCGGCATGTGTTCGCGGGCCGGCTGCCGGCCGATCAGCTCGACAGCTATGTGGCCGGCCTCATCCTCCTTGCGGCGGCGCCGTGCACGGCGATGGTCTTCGTCTGGAGCCGGCTCACCGGCGGCGACCCGGTGTTCACGCTGTCGCAGGTGGCGCTGAACGACACCATCATGGTGTTCGCCTTCGCGCCCGTCGTCGGGCTGCTGCTGGGCCTGTCTGCGATCACGGTGCCGTGGGCAACGCTGCTCACCTCCGTGGCGCTGTACATCGTCATCCCGGTCATCCTGGCGCAGTTCTGGCGGCGCGCATTGCTGCGCAAAGGTCAGGCGGCCTTCGATGCGGCCCTGGTGCGCCTGGGCCCGCTGTCGATCGCGGCACTGCTGCTCACGCTCGTGCTCCTGTTCGCCTTCCAGGGCCGCGCCATCCTGCAGCAGCCCCTGGTCATCGCCATGCTGGCGGTTCCTATCCTGATCCAGGTGTTCTTCAACTCGGGCCTGGCCTACTGGCTCAACCGGCGCCTCGGCGAGAAGCACGCCATCGCCTGCCCCTCGGCGCTGATCGGGGCCAGCAACTTCTTCGAGCTGGCCGTCGCGGCGGCCATCAGCCTGTTCGGCTTCCACTCCGGTGCCGCACTGGCCACCGTGGTCGGCGTGCTGATCGAGGTGCCCGTGATGCTGCTCGTGGTGCGCCTGGTCAACCGCTCGCGCGGCTGGTACGAGCGTGGCGGGGCGCCCACTTCCAGACCCCTGCCCCCTCCTGCCCCATGAGCGACATTACGATTTATCACAACCCCGATTGCGGCACCTCCCGCAACGTGTTGGCCCTGATCCGCAACAGCGGCGAGGAGCCCACCATCATCGAATACCTGAAGACGCCGCCGGACCGGCAGACCTTGGTCGGACTGATCACCGCCATGGGCATGCCAGTGCGCGCGCTGCTGCGCGAGAAAGGCACGCCCTACGCCGAGCTCGGGCTCGAGGCTCCAACATGGAGCGACGACCAACTGATCGACCTCATGGGGCGGTACCCCATCCTCATCAACCGCCCCATCGTGGTCACGCCGCTCGGTGCCCGCCTGTGCCGGCCATCGGAGACGGTGCTGGACATCCTGCCGCAGCCCCAGCGCAGCGCATTCAGCAAAGAGGACGGACAGGCGGTCGTCGATGCGGAGGGCCGCCGTGTCTGAAACCCTGCCCGACCTTCCCCAAGTCGAGGCTGCGCTCCTGCAGGCACCCGACGCGGCGCGCCTGTTCACGCCTGCTCGCAGCACGCACGCGCCTCGCTTCCTGCTGCTGTACGGCTCGCTGCGCGAGCGCTCCTACAGCCGCCTGGCCACCGAGGAAGCCGCGCGCGTCCTGCGGGCGCTCGGCGCCGAGACACGCATGTTCAACCCATCGGGCCTGCCGCTGGTCGACGATGCGCCGGCGGACCACCCCCGGGTGCAGGACCTGCATGCACTCACGCAGTGGGCCGAGGGGATGGTGTGGTGCTCGCCCGAGCGCCACGGCGCCATGACGGGCCTGATGAAGACGCAGATCGACTGGATCCCGCTGTCGGTCGGCGCGGTGCGTCCGACGCAGGGCAAGACGCTGGCCGTGATGCAGGTCTCGGGCGGCTCCCAGTCCTTCAATGCCGTCAACCAGATGCGCGTGCTGGGTCGGTGGATGCGCATGCTGACCATCCCCAACCAGTCCTCGGTCGCCAAGGCCTATCAGGAGTTCGACGAGGCAGGCCGCATGAAGCCCTCGGCCTACTACGACCGGATCGTCGACGTGATGGAGGAACTGGTGAAGTTCACACTGCTCACCCGCGACGTGGCGCCCTACCTGGTCGACCGCTACAGCGAGCGCAAGGAGAGCGCCCAGGCGCTGACCCTGCGCGTGGATCAGGCCAGGCTCTGACGGCGCCTCTTCACGAACGCCCCGCCTGGCAAGTCATGCACCAGAGCGGGGCCGGCGGGCAGGTCCGGGGTTCAGAAACGGCGATGCTGGCGCTGGAACAGCAGCGCCACGAACACCAGCCCGAACACGACGAAGCACAGGAAGGACCAGTTCGCGATGGACAGGCCCAGGAAGGTCCAGTCGATCTGCGAGCAATCGCCGCTGCCGCGGAAGATCATGGGCACCACGCGCTGCAGCGGGAAGGTCTCGATCATTCCGTAGATGTCTCGGCCGCAGCTCGCGAACTCGGGCGGATGCCATTGCAGCCAGCTCTGCCGTGCCGCCGTGAATGCCCCACCCGCGGCGAAGACCAGGGCCACGAAGCCCCAGAACTTGCGCAGGCCGTTGCCCCCGGTGGCGGCCGCCAGCGCGCTGAACACCGCCACGAGGATCAGCGCATAGCGCTGGACGATGCACATGGGGCAAGGCTCAAGACCCACCACATGCTGTAGATACATGCCGAAGGCCAGCATGGCCACGCAGGCCGCGGCGATGAGCCCGTGAATGCGCCGGGGCGCGCCAAATAGTTGGTTCAAATCCCTGATCCTTGGTCGACGAAGACGCGGGCCCGGCGCGGGCTCGCGACCACAGTGTCGCCCTCGCGCAGACCCAACTCGCGGAACTGCTGGGCAGGAATCTGCACCTCGATCAACGTTCCACCTCCGGGATTATCCGGATTCGTTTCCACCGGTTCGAGTTCCATGCGCGCAATCGGTCCGACCACGATGGCCCGGGTAAGGCGCGCGACGATGCCATGGACGTGCAACTGGCCAGCAACGTACGGCGCGATGTCGAAGTCGTGCGGGCGCACGTACGCCAGCGCCTTGGCATCCTGCGCGAGGTCCGCCTCCGTCGCAGCAAAGCGCATGCCCTGCTGCAGCTCGACCTCGCCCTCGTGGGCGCGGCCGTGGAACAGGTTCACATCGCCCAGGAAACCGTAGACGAAGGGGCTCGCCGGATGGTCCCAGACCTCCTGCGGCGAGCCGACCTGTTCGATGTGGCCGCTGTTCATCAGCACCACACGGTCGGCAACCTCCAGCGCCTCTTCCTGGTCGTGCGTGACGAAGATCGAGGTGACATGCAGCTCGTCGTGCAGCCGGCGCAGCCAGCGGCGCAGCTCCTTGCGCACCTTGGCATCCAGTGCGCCGAAAGGCTCGTCCAGCAGCAGCACCTTCGGCTCCACCGCCAGCGCGCGCGCCAGGGCGATGCGCTGGCGCTGGCCGCCCGACAGCTGCGCCGGATAGCGGTCGGCCAGCCAGTCCAACTGGACCAGCTTGAGCAGGTCCAGCACCTTGGCTTTGATCTGCGCGTCGCTGGGTCGCTCGCTGCGCGGCTTGATGCGAAGCCCGAAGGCCACGTTCTCGAACACCGTCATGTGCCGGAACAGCGCGTAATGCTGGAACACGAAGCCCACCTGCCGCTCGCGCACATGCACGTCGGTGGTGTCCTCGCCGCTGAACAGGATGCTGCCGGTGTCGGCCGTCTCCAGGCCCGCGATGATGCGCAGCAGCGTGGTCTTGCCGCAGCCCGAGGGGCCCAGCAGCGCGAACAGCTCGCCCGAATCGATGTTCAGGCTGACGTCGCGCAGCGCATGGAAGTCGCCGAAGCGCTTGCTGACGTTGCGGATTTCGATGCTCATGGTTGGCTAACTCTTATTCTGTTCTGGCGCCCCGCCATGCAGGCGGCGGGGCCCCTGTGGAAAGCGGACTCACGCAGTAGGCGCCGGCCGTTCGGGGGGCAGTTCGGCCAAGGCCTTCATCTCCCGCTCATGGCGCCATTCGGCCACCGTCTTGATCACGAGCGTGACCAGGGCCAGCACCGCCAGCAGCGAGGCCACGGCGAAGGCGGCGACGGACTGGTACTCGTTGTAGAGCACCTCCACATGCAGCGGCATGGTGTTGGTCTGGCCGCGGATGTGGCCCGAAACCACCGACACCGCGCCGAACTCGCCCATGGCCCGTGCGTTGCACAGGATCACGCCGTACAGCAGGCCCCACTTGATGTTGGGCAGCGTCACGTGCCAGAAGGTTTGCCAGCCGCTCGCGCCCAGCACGATGGCGGCCTGCTCCTCCTCGGTGCCCTGCGCCTGCATCAGCGGGATCAGCTCCCGCGCGATGAATGGGAAGGTCACGAACACGGTCGCCAGCACGATGCCGGGCACGGCGAAGATGATCTTGATGTTGTGCTCCGACAGCCAGGGCCCCAGCCAGCCCTGGGCGCCGAACACCAGCACGTAGATCAGGCCGGCCACCACCGGCGACACGGCAAAGGGCAGGTCCACCAGCGTCGTGAGGAAGGCCTTGCCCTTGAACTCGTACTTGGCGATGGCCCAGGCCGCCGCCACGCCGAACACCAGGTTCAGCGGCACGGAGATGGCCGCCACGATCAGCGTCAGCTCGATGGCGGACCAGGCGTCCGGCTCCTTCAGCGCCTCCACATAGGCGCCCCAGCCCTTGCGCAGCGCCTCGGTGGCGACGGCGGCCAGCGGCAGCACCAGGAAGAAGAACATGAAGATCAGCGCCAGGCCGATCAGCGTCCAGCGCACGGCGGGCGATTCGGTTGTGCCCGCGCGCACGCGCCCAGTGCCGGCGCGCATGCCTGTCGTACCGCTCATGCCGACACCCCCCGCTTGCGCTGCCAGGCCTGGAGCGCGTTGATGACCAGCAGCATCAGGAAGGAGAAGACCAGCATGACCAGCGCCACGGCGGTGGCGCCCTGGTAGTCGTACTGCTCCAGCTTGCCGATGATGATGAGCGGCGTGATCTCGGAAATCATGGGCATGTTGCCGGCGATGAAGATGACGGAGCCGTACTCCCCGATGGCGCGGGCGAAGGCCATGGCGAAGCCGGTGAGCAGGGCCGGCGTGATCGAGGGCAGGATCACCAGCCGGAAGGTCTGCCAGCGCGTGGCGCCCAGCGACGTGGCGGCTTCCTCCAGTTCCTTCTCGGTGTCTTCCAGCACCGGCTGAACCGTGCGCACCACGAAGGGCAGGCCGATGAAGATCAGCGCGATCACCACGCCGGCCGGCGTGAAGGCCAGCTTGATGCCCAGCGGCTCCAGGTACTGGCCGATCCAGCCGTTGCCGGCCAGCAGCGCCGTGAGCGAGATGCCGGCCACGGCGGTGGGCAGCGCAAAGGGCAGGTCCACCAGCGCGTCGACGAGCTTCTTGCCCGGAAACTTGTAGCGCACCAGCACCCAGGCCACCAGCAGCCCGGCGAACAGGTTGACCAACGCGGCCAGGAAGGAGGCGCCGAAGGTCAGCCGGTACGAGGCCAGCACGCGCGGTGCGGTGACGGCCACCCAGAACTGATCCCAGCTCATGGTGAAGGTCTTGAAGACCAGCGTGCTGAGCGGAATCAGCACGATCAGGCACAGATAGAAGATCGTGTACCCGAGCGTCAGGTGAAAGCCCGGCAGCACGCGCTTGGCGCCGCCGGCCCTTGAACGAGAAACCGGCGCTGCCGGGGTCGGCAGCGCCGGTGAAGTCACACCAGCCATGGAATCAGCGCGTGCCTGGGGTGTAGAGCTTGTCGAACTGGCCGCCGTCGTTGAAGTGCACCTTCTGCGCTTCACCCAGGCTGCCGAAGAGCTCCTGCACCGTGAACAGCTGCAGGGGCTTGAAGGTGTCGGCATGCTTCTTCAGCACGGCCGGCGAACGCGGACGCAGCGCATGCTTGGCGGCGATCTCCTGCGCCTCGTCCGAGTACAGGTAGTTCAGGTAGGCCTTGGCCAGCTCACCCGTGCCCTTCTTGGCCGTCGTGCGCTCGACCACCGCGACGGGGTTCTCGGCCAGGATGCTGATGCTCGGGTAGACGGCATCGACCTTGCCGGTGCCGAAGTCGCGGTCGATGGAGACCACCTCGGATTCGAAGGTGATCAGCACGTCGCCGATGCTGCGTTGCAGGAAGGCGGTGGTGGCATCGCGGCCGCCGCGGGCCAGCACCGGCACGTTCTTGAACAGCTTGCCGACGAATTCGGCGGCCTGGGCGTCGGTGCCGCCCTTCTTCTTCACGTAGCCCCAGGCGGCCAGATAGGCATAGCGGCCATTGCCGCCCGTCTTGGGGTTGACGACCACGACCTGCACGCCGGGCTTGATCAGGTCGTCCCAGTCCTTGATGCCCTTGGGATTGCCGTTGCGCACCAGGAACAGCATCGTCGAGGTGGTGGGCGAGGCGTTGTCGGGGAATTTCTTGGTCCAGTCCTTGGCCACCACGCCCTTGTCGGCCAGGAAGTCGATGTCGGTGCTGGTGTTCATCGTCACCACGTCCGCGTCGAGGCCGTCGGCCACCGAGCGGGCCTGGGCGCTGGAGCCGCCGTGCGACTGGTCGATCTTGACGTCCTTGCCGGTGGTCTTCTTGTAATGGGCGACGAAGGCAGCGTTGTAGTCCTTGTAGAACTCGCGGGCCACGTCGTACGACGCGTTCAGCAGCTGGTTCTGGGCGAAGGCATTGCCGGCGAAGGCCGAGGCGGCCACCGTCAGGGCCGCGGCGAAGGTCTTGATCTTGGAATTCATAAGGTCGCGGAGTGTTGCACGGAAGACCGATCCCCGGCCGTCAGACGGCTGGGGGCATCGGTCAGGGATTCGAGCAGCGCCAGCCCGAGCGGCCAGTCGCCGTGGCCCGAATCCACGTTGATGTGGCCCGCATTCTGGATGCGGACGAATTCGCTGCCCCAGGCCCGGGCATAGGCACCGGCCAGGCGCACCGGGCAGAAGGGGTCGGTGGTGCTGGCCACGACGATGCTGCGGTAGGGCAGGCGCGCGTATGGAACGGGCGCGAAGTCGACCAGCGCGGCACGGCGTTCCGGATCGGCCGGCGCCACCAGCAGCGCGCCCTCGACGCGGGCCGCGGCCTCGGCGCCCAGGTGGCTGGTCGCGATGCAGCCCAGGCTGTGCGCCGCGATCACCACCCGCTCCGGCCGCGACAGGATCAGCCGCTCCAGCGTGCCGACCCAGGCCTCGCGCCGGGGCGACACCCAGTCGTCCTGCATCACGCGCTCGGCGTCCTGCAGGCGCTCGGCCCACAGGCTCTGCCAGTGGCCAGGGCCGGAGTCGCGCCAGCCCGGCACGATGATGATGCGCTGCGTCATGGCCGCGGGCGGCTCACTTGTTGGGCTGCGGCGTCACGCGCAGATAGGGCCGCACCGCGTTCCAGCCCTTGGGGAAGCGGGCCTTCAGCTCTTCCGGGTCCTGGATGCTGGGCACGATCACCACGTCGTCGCCGTCCTTCCAGTTGGCGGGCGTGGCGACCTTGTGGCTGTCGGTGAGCTGCAGCGAGTCGATCACGCGCAGGATCTCGTCGAAGTTGCGACCGGTGCTCGCCGGGTAGGTGATGGTGGCGCGCACCACTTTCTTGGGGTCGATGATGAACACGCTGCGCACCGTGGCGGTGGCCGAGGCATTCGGGTGGATCAGGTCGTACAGCTCGGCCACCTTGCGGTCGGCGTCGGCCAGGATCGGGAAGTTGACCGTGGTGTTCTGCGTCTCGTTGATGTCGCCAATCCATTCCTTGTGCTTGTCGGCCGGATCGACGCTGATGGCGATGGGCTTGACCCCGCGCTTGGCGAATTCGCCGCCCAGGGCCGCGGTCTTGCCCAGCTCGGTGGTGCACACCGGGGTGAAGTCGGCGGGGTGCGAGAACAGCACCACCCACGAATCGCCCGCCCAGTCGTAGAAATGGAGCGCGCCCTCGGAGGAATCCTGGGTGAAGTCGGGGGCGGTGTCACCGAGTCGCAGCGTGGCCATGGCGTGATCCTCTGTCAGGTGGAAGCAAGGGAGTCTGGATTCTGAAGACAAGCGCTTCGATCACAAACGAATATCTCCTTGTTTGGTTATGCCAAAGCAAGCATGAAGCCTTCAGCTTGGGCAGGCCGACCCTGAGCCGCAGGTCGGGCAGGTCGCGCGAGTCGACAAGCCAACGCCACTGAGGCTTTACAGTTCACGCCCCCAAAAATTTAGCGGCACCTCATGGCGGCTCGCACGCAAATCCTCGACGCAGGCCAAGCACTCGCGCCTTGGAGACATGAACTCGAGGACTTGGCAGCGCAGGCGCCGAGCGCGATCGGGCGCCTGCTGCCCCTGACCGAACTGGACGTTCTTGGTTGTCCTTCCACACTGGTAATCCCCGAACTCGGCGTCAACGGCTATGTGGAGAACGGCCATTTGCTCCATCTGGAACTCGACCCTCCCAACCCGAACTCTGCCAGCCGGCATCGCACCGCCATCCCGGCACTTCTCGCCCATGGTGGCCAGCCGTCGGCAGAGCTCTGGGGCAATACACGCAGAGCATCGGATGACTGACATAACCGCCACCTCGCTGTCCCAGCTCGGCCCCCGCATCTGCATCCTGGGCCCCTCGAACAGCGGCAAGTCGACCCTGGCAGCGGCGATCGGCCGGTCGCGGGATCTGCCGCCAGTGCACCTGGACCAGCTCTACCACCAGCCCGGTACCGACTGGCAGCCTCGACCCCGCGCCGAATTCGTTGCCCTTCACGACCAAGCGATTCAAGGCGAGCGCTGGGTGATGGACGGCAACTACACGCAATGCCTCCTCCAGCGGCTGGCCCGCGCCACCGGTTTCATCCTGCTGGATGCGAGCACGCCGCTCAGCATGTGGCGGTATGTGCGCCGCTGCTGGTTCGACACCGACCGCAAGGGCGCGCTCGAAGGCGCGAAGGACAGCGTCAAATGGTCGATGCTGCGCTACATCGCCGTGGTCACGCCCGCTAACCGAAGGCGCTACGACGCCCTGTTCGGCGAGGTGGCCCTGCCGAAGGTGCGGCTGGCGACGCCCCCGGCACTCGCCCACTTCTACCGCAAGGAAGGCTTGCGCTCCCGTTGAAAGGCGGGCGTCACACAGACCCCGTCCGATTCGGCGCCTCGGCCAGCACCTCGCCGAGAAAGTCCAGCACCGCTCGGACGGCCGGCACCAGCGCCCGCCGCGGCGTGAACATGGCATGCACAAGGCCGGGCGGCGGCTGCCAGTCGGGCAGTACCGACTGCAGCCTGCCCGCCTGCAGGGCCTCGCGGCAGAGGTAGTCGGGCAGGAAGCCGATGCCCACGCCCTGCTCCACCGCGAAGCTGAGCGTCAGCAGGTCGTTCGCCAGGTAGCGCGGCGTCTGCATCAGCAGATGGGTGGCGCCGCCCGGGCCCTGCAGCAGCGTGCCGGCCCGGGCATCCGCGGCCGACATCGAGACGCACTCCACCTGCTCCAGCGACTCCGGATGCGTCAGTGGCTCGTGCCGCGCCAGCAAGGCCGGCGTGCCGACCAGCAGCAACTTGCTGCGCCCGAACACGCGCGATGCGAGCGTCGCGCTGTTCTCGACTTCGTTGCGCACGCGCAGTGCGATGTCCACGCCCTCTTCCACCGGGTCCACCGGTCGGTTCATCACCCGCATTTCCAACTGCACACCCGGATGGCGCCGGAAGAATTCCGGCAGCGCCGGCCCCACGTTACTCTGCGCCAGCGTGACGGGACAGCTCAGCCGGACCAGGCCGCGCGGCTCCTTGCGCACCTGCGCCACCTCGGCGGCGCCTGCCTCGGCCGCCTCGCGCACGGCGATGCAGTGGCGCAGGTAGACCTCGCCGGCGGGCGTCAGCGACAGCCGGCGCGTGCTGCGCTGGAGCAACTGGACGCCGAGGGAGGCCTCCAACTGTGCGATGCGGCGGGACAGGCGCGACTTGGGAATGTCCAGTGCGCGGCTGGCAGCGCTGAAGCCGCCGCGCTCGACGACCTCGGCAAAAAAAACGAGGTCATTGAGGTCCTGCAGGGAGTTCATTGTTCCATCCAAAGAACGAATGGTCCCGATTCTGGCGACTTATCGGTCTTCTGTCCCAGTTTTAGACTTCTCGCGTGCCCGAATTCCGTCGGGCCTGCCTCTTTCAGGAGTGAAGAACATGAAACTGCTGCACATCGATTCCAGCGTACTTGGCGCCAATTCCGTCTCCCGTCTGCTCACGGCCGAAGTGGTCCGCGACTGGGTGGCCGCCCATCCCGGCACTGAGGTGGACTATCTGGACGTGGTGGCCAACGCCCCCGCCCACTTCGGCCCGGACGCTCTGGGTGTGAAGGTGGGGGCCGAAGCCACCACCGACGCCCAGAAGCAGGAGAACGCCGTCTCCGAAGCGCTGGTCCGCCAGTTCCTGGCCGCCGACGTGATCGTCGTGGGTGCCCCCCTGTACAACTTCTCGATCCCCAGCCAGCTCAAGGCCTGGATCGACCGCCTGGCCCAGCCCGGCCGCACCTTCAAGTACACCGAAAAGGGTCCGCAAGGCCTGGCCACCGGCAAGACCGTGATCGTGGTGTCCACCCGTGGCGGGCAGTACTCCACCTCCGAGGCAGGTCAGGCCGCCGAGCACCAGGAAAGCTACCTGAAGGTGGTCTTCGGGTTCTTTGGCATCACCGACGTGCGCTTCGTGCGTGCCGAAGGTCTGGCCATGGGCGAGTCGGCACGTGCTGCGGCGCTGGAAGCCGCCCGGGCCGCGATCCCCAAGGCTGCCGAAGCCGCCGTCGCCGCCTGAAGGCAGCCGCAGCATCGTTGAGTCTTGGCTGGCCTTGCGTGGCAGGGCTGCCAGGGCCAGCGCGGGTGAGCGGTTTGCAGCCTTACGCGCGAAGGACGGTTCAAACGCTCGCGTGTCGCTTGACCCACGCAACGTACTTGTCCATCCATCCCTGCAAGAACTTGCGCGTCCCCTCGTTGCCGATGTGGCCCTTCTCGTCGAACAGGTCGTCCTTGTTCTGGATGAAGGCCTCGGGCTGACCCAGCGTCGGCACGTCGAGGTAGGCCAGCACGTTGCGCAGGTGCTGTTGCGCCAGCGCCGTGCCGATGGCGCCCGGCGAGATGCCGATCACCCCGGCCGGCTTGCCGCCCCAGGCGTTCTGGCCGTAGGGCCGGGAGCCGTGGTCCAGCGCGTTCTTCAGCACGCCGGGAATCGAACGGTTGTACTCGGGCGTGACGATCAGCAGGCCCTGGGCGCGGGCGATCTCGGTCTTGAGCTGCTGCACCTCGGCCGGCTGCTTGCCGTCGAAGTCCTGGTTATAGAGCGGCAGGTTGTCGATGCGCAGGTGCTCGAAGGTGAAGTCCTCCGGCGCCAGCGCCGCCAGCGCCAGGGCCAGCTTGCGGTTGAGGGAATCCTGGCGGATGCTGCCGACCAGGACGGCGATGCGATATTGGCTCATCGAAGACGCTCCTCTTGCGGGATGGACACGAAAAGCCTCGATGCTGGGCGAGCGTGGTCGGCATGTCTGTCAGTCGCCGTCGCAAGCACCGCCGCTTACATCCACCGCCCCACGATCGGGACGGCCCATCGCATCACGCTCAGCAGTCACCCGGCCGTGAGCCGCGGTTCTTCTGCAGGCTGGCCTGCGTGACAGAGGCGCCTGGCAACACGTCGTCCGTCACCCACACATTGCCGCCGATGGTGGCGCCCTTGCCGATGGTTACGCGCCCCAGGATGGTGGCGCCGGCGTAGATCACCACGTCGTCCTCCACCACGGGGTGACGCGGCAGACCCTTCTGCGGATGGCCGTTCTCGTCGGTGGGGAAGCGCTTGGCCCCCAGCGTGACCTGCTGGTACAGCCGCACATGCTGGCCGATCACGGCCGTCTCACCGATCACGATGCCGGTGCCGTGGTCCATGAAGAAGCCGGCGCCGATGGTCGCACCTGGATGGATGTCGATGCCCGTCTGCGCATGGGCGCGCTCGGCCACCATGCGCGCCAGCAGCGACAGCCCCAGCCGGTAGAGCGGATGCGCGATGCGGTGGTGGATCATGGCCGTCACGCCCGGATAGCACAGCAGCACCTCGTCGACGCTCTGCGCGGCCGGGTCGCCCTGGTAGGCGGCCATGACGTCGGTGTCGAGCAACGCGCGGATCGCGGGCAACTGCAGCGCAAATTCGCGGGTGCGCTGCCCGGCGTCGGCGCGCAGTTCGGCAGGGGTCACGGCATCGAGGCGGCGCACATGCCGAAGTTCCTGCACGGCCTGCTCCTGCAGTTGGCGCAGCGCCTGATCGATGGTGTGCGCAACGTAGAAGTCCTCGCCCTCCTCGCGCAGGTGGGCGGGGCCCAGTCGCATGGGAAAGAGCGCGCCGATCAGGCTCTCGACCACTTCGTCCACGGCGGCACGCGAGGGCAGTTGCCGCTCGCCGCCAGCCACACGCTGCTGGGCGTGGCGCCAATCGTTGCGCACCTGGCGCAGGGACGAGACGATTTCATCGATGGGAAAGGCGGACATAGGCGTGGGCGCGGCAGTGACAAAAGGGCCGCCCGGAAGGCGGGGCGCCTATTCTGCGCGACTGGCCGTGTGCCCGCCTTGTCCCTGACGCGGTGGGTGAATCCGCCCACCCTGCATCGCGGCGACGCAGTCCGTGGCAGGGCGTGGGGCGCCCCCTGCCACGCAGCGTCTCACTTCTGCTTGTTGGTGTATATCTGGTCGAAGGAGCCGCCGTCCGCAAAGTGCGCCTTGTCGGCCTTAGCCCAGCCGCCGAAGGCCTCGTCGATGGTGAACAGCGCCAGCTTGGGGAACTGCGCGGCGTACTTCGCCTTGGCCTTGTCGCCCGTGGGACGGTAGTAGTTGCGGCCGGCGATGTCCTGGCCTTCGTCCGAGTACAGGTACTTGAGGTATTCCTCGGCCACGGCACGGGTGCCCTTGCGGTCGACCACCTTGTCGACCACGGCCACCGAGGGCTCGGCCAGGATAGAGATGGACGGCACCACGATGTCGAACTTGTCCGGGCCGAACTCCTTCACGGCCAGGAAGGCCTCGTTCTCCCAGGCCAGCAGCACGTCACCCACGCCGCGCTGCACGAAGGTGATGGTGGCGCCGCGCGCGCCCGTGTCGAGCACCGGCACGTTCTTGAACAGATTGCCGATGTATTCCTTGGCCTTGGCGTCGCTGCCGTACTTGCGCTTGGCATATTCCCAGGCCGCGAGGTAGTTCCAGCGGGCGCCGCCCGAGGTCTTGGGGTTGGGCGTGATCACCTGCACGCCGGGCTTGACCAGGTCGTCCCAGTCCTTGAGGCCCTTGGGGTTGCCCTTCTTCACCAGGAAGACGATGGTCGAGTTGTAGGGCGCCGAGTTGTGCGGCAGGCGCTTTTGCCAGTCGGCCTTGACCAGGCCGCCATGCTCGACCAGCGCGTCGATGTCGCCGCCCAGGGCCAGCGTCGCCACGTCGGCGTCGATGCCGTCGATGATCGAGCGGGCCTGCTTGCCCGATCCGCCGTGCGACTGCTTGACCACCACGTCCTGGCCGGTCTTGCCCTTCCAGTACTTGGCGAAGGCCTTGTTGTAGTCCACATACAGCTCGCGCGTCGGGTCGTACGACACGTTGAGCAGCGTCACGGTCTGCGCCCAGGCCGGCAGGGACAAGGCTGCGACAGCGCCGGCGGCGAGGGAAAGCTTGATAAAGTCACGGCGGAAATTCATGTTCATGCCTTGTTGTGCATAAGGTCGATGACTTGAATTCTGGATATCGCATAAGGAAAGGGGAACGACGGAGTTCTCAGTTCTAAATAGCGAAATCAGCTAAGCCGGTCGTCCCTGCTCGCACCGCACCCCTCCCACCGTCTCTCTCTCTACACAAGAAAGCCCCCCATGGCACGCATGGTTCAATGCATCAAGCTCGGCAAGGAAGCCGAGGGCCTCGACTTCCCGCCCTACCCTGGCGAACTCGGCAAGCGCATCTGGGAGAACGTCAGCAAGGAAGCCTGGGCCGCCTGGCTCAAGCACCAGACCATGCTGGTCAACGAGAACCGACTGAACCTGGCCGATGCCCGCGCCCGCCAGTACCTGGCGCGCCAGATGGAAAAGCATTTCTTCGGCGACGGCGCCGACGCTGCCCAGGGCTACGTGCCCCCGCCGGCGGCCTGACCACCGCGCCCAGCCCGCGGCTTCCCGGCTGCGCCTGCGATGCGCGGCCGGTCTTCGACATGAGCCACATCCTCATCTGGAACGATGAAGGCCAGCCCTTCAGCCCTCGTTTCCAGGACGTCTACCACTCCATCACCGGCGCCTTGGCCCAGGCACGCCACGTGTTCCTGGGCGGCTGTGGCCTGCCTGGCGCCTGGGCCGATGCGCCGCAGTGGCGCGTGCTGGAGACGGGCTTCGGCCTCGGCCTCAATTTCCTGGCCACCTGGCATGCCTGGCGCGAGGATGCCCAGCGCCCGCAGATCCTGCATTTCGTCTCGGTCGAGGCCTATCCGGTCTCGGCTGCGGACATCCGCCGTGCGGTGGCGCCCTACCCCGAACTTCTTGCACTGGGCGAGCAACTCGCGGCCCAGTGGCATGGCCTGTTGCCGGGCTTCCACCGCCTGGCTTTCGAGAACGGCCGCGTGCTGCTGACGCTGTGCATCGGCGATGCGCGGTCCATGTTGCGGGCGCATCAGCCCTTCGAGGCGGACAGCCTGTTCCTCGACGGCTTCAGCCCCGGCGTGAATGCCGACATGTGGTCGCCCGAGGTGTTCAAGACCGTGGCGCGCTTCTGCCGGTCCGGCACTGCCGTGGCCACCTGGACCGTGGCGCGCGCCGTGCGCGATGCCCTGGCGCCCCTGGGCTTCGTGGTGGAGAAGGCGCCCGGCCTGCCGCCCAAGCGCGACTGCCTGCGCGGCCGGTACGCGCCCGCCTGGCCGGTGCGACGCAGGCCTCAGGTCGAAGACGCCGAGCGCGTGCTCTCACCCGGGCACTGCGCCGTGGTCGGCGCGGGCCTGGCCGGTGCGGCAGTGGCCCATGCGCTCGCGCGTCGCGGCTGGCGGGTGACCGTGCTGGATGCCGCCCCCCACCCGGCCGCCGGCGCCTCAGCGCTGCCGTTCGGGCTGATGGCCCCGCATGTCTCGCCCGACGACGCGCTGCTCTCGCGCCTGACCCGCGCTGGCATCCGCGCGACATGGGCGCAGCTGACCACGCTGGGCCTGACCGAAGGCACCGACTGGGCGGCCACTGGCGCGGTGGAGCGCCGCGATGTCACGTCCCTGCGCCTGCCGCCGGAATGGGGGCAGAGCGGCCACTGGAACGAGACCACCATCGCGACGGCCGACCCGCTCGGCCGTGCAGGCCTGCCGGAGGACACGCCCGCGCTCTTCCATGCCCGTGCCGGGTGGGTGAAGCCGCACCGCCTGGTGGCAGCTTGGCTGGCTCATCCGGACATCGCATTTCGCGGCGGTGCCGAGGTGGCTGCCGTCGGGCCTGCCCAGCAGAACGGGTGGTTGCTCCGCGACGGCGATGGCCAGGTGCTTGCACAGGCCGACCGCGTTGTCTTCGCCGCCGGCCCCGGCACACGGCGCTTCGCGCCCGCCCTGCCGTTGCAACCGGTGCGCGGCCAGATCGTCTGGGGCGAGCTGAGTGCAGACATCGGCGCCGCCGTGGCGTCCATCCCGGTCAACGGCGATGGACACCTCATCGCCCAGGTCCCGGCCGACAACGGCGGGGCATCGCTGTCCATCGCCGAAGATTCGGCGGTACCGCGGCTGTGGATGAGCGGCTCGACCTACGAGCCGGGCGACACCGGTACCGACGCGCGACCCGCCGACCGCGCGCACAACCTCGCGCGCCTTGCGCGTCTTCACCCGTCGCTCGCCACGAAGATGCTCGCGGCGCAATCCCCGGTGCACGACTGGGCGGGCGTGCGTTGCGCCTCTGCCGACCGCCGTCCGCTGGTCGGTCCGATCGATCCCGACGCCCCGGCCGGCCCCTGGGTGTGCACGGCGCTGGGGTCGCGCGGCCTGAGCTTTGCTGCGCTCTGCGCCGAACTGCTGGCCGCCCGCTGGCACGGCGAACCGCTCCCCGTGCCGGCAGCCCAGGCTCGCGCGATGGACACCCGCCGCCTCTGGCGCTGAGCCCCGGACGCACGCGTCCACTGTCCCCACCCGGTCAGACTGCGCCTGTTCCATACCGGCCTCGCCCCACGCGCCTCCCGGCCATCCACTCGTTCTTCATTCCGCCTGCCTACCATCCGCCCATGGCGACCTGCTACGACATCCTCCACACCACCACCTATCGCTACCACGAGGCGGTGAACTTCGGCCTGCACCGGGTGATGTTCCGTCCACGCGACAGCCACGATCTTCGCGTGCTGGCCACCGACCTGCAGGTCAGCCCGGAAGCACACGTGCGGCTCATCCAGGACCCGCACTCGAACTCGGTCGCCCTGGTCCAGCCCAAGGAGCCGGCGGCGGAACTCACCATCGTCTGCGCCTTCACCATCGAGCATGTGCCTGCGCTGGAAGACGAACTGCAGCTCGACCCCGCAGCCGAGTTCCTGCCCTTCGCCTATTCGCTGCAGGAACGACTGGACCTCGAGCACTACCTGCGCCCCCATCATGACGACCCGGACGGCACGCTCATCCGCTGGGCCCACCAGTTCCTGCACACCGACGCGCCCAACAGCACGCGCGAGACGCTCACGCGGATGAATGCCCACATCAACCAGAGCCTGGCCTACCACGCGCGCGAGGAAGAAGGCACCCAGACCCCCCTGGAGACGCTGGCCATCGGCGGCGGCAGTTGCCGCGACTATTCGCTGCTGATGATGGAAGCCGCCCGACGCCTCGGCATCGCCACGCGCTTCGTCTCGGGCTATCTGTACGACCCCATGCTCGACGAAGGCAACGATGCGCAGGAGGATGGAGAAGAACCCGCCGAGCGCATCGTCGGCGCGGGCAGCACCCACGCCTGGCTGCAGGCCTACCTCCCGGGCGCAGGCTGGATCGCCTTCGACCCCACCAACAACCTGATGGGCAGCAGCCGCCTGATCCGCGTCGGGGTTGCGCGTGATCCCGCCCAGGCGCCGCCCATCGCCGGCAGCTGGTTCGGCGAGGCCAAGGCCTATGCTGGCATGGATGTGGTCGTGAAGGTCACCCGTCGGCCCGGGTGAACACGTCGAGGCCGGCAGCCCGGCCGCTGCAGGCTTCGCATCTCGCCATGGCGTGAAGAACTCCGCAGATGTAGGACCGGTCCCCGACTTGACACCCGCGCGGGGAAATCCCTAGGAACCAAATCGGTCACCGCGATAGGCTGGCGCGCCGCTTCGAGGGCGGCACAGTCCAGACAACACGGAGACACCCATGGATGCGTTCCAGAACCAGCCCCTGCGGCTGATCGCGGCTGCGGCCGTTCTCGCCCTGAGCGCTTGCGGCGGGGGTGGCGGCTCGAACGTCGCCTTCACGCCCATCGCAGCCCCCGCGCCGAGCCCGGCGCCGGCCCCTTCCCCTGCGCCGACGCCCGCGCCTGCACCCGTACCCGAGGAAACCCGTCCTCAGGACAGCCGCAACAGCTTCGTCCCGGCCGAGCCCACGGCCACCACCTTCACCGCGCTGGCCGCCGCGCCCGGTGACACCGTCGACGTCACCACCACCAGCCGCTGGGCCGGTGTCATGGGCGGTGCCGCGTATCGCGTCGAGGTGCCCGCCAACTGGAACGGCAAGCTGGTGATGTATGCCCATGGCTATGCCGGCACGGGCAACACGCTGGCGGTGACCAACCCGTCCATCCGCCGTTACCTGATCCAGAACGGCTACGCCTGGGCGGCCTCGAGCTACAGCAAGAACTACTACGACGTGCGAGCCGGCGTGGAAGACACCAACGCCCTGGCGCTGGCCTTCAACAGCATTGCCCAGGCGCGCGGCCGCACCCTGGCGGCACCATCGCGTGTCTACATCACGGGCCACTCCATGGGCGGCCACATCACCGCCGCCGCGATCGAGGCGGAGGCCCAGGCCACGGCACGCAACAAGGTGAGCTACGCCGGTGCCGTGCCCATGTGCGGTGTGCTGGGCGACACCGAACTCTTCGACTATTTCTCGGCGGCGCAGCTCACGGCGCAGGCCCTGGCCAGCGTGCCCAAGTACCCGCTGACCAACTGGAGCGACATCCAGAACCTGGTGCTGGGCCAGCTGTTCTCGACGGTCACCGCCACCACGCTGACGCCAACCTCGCCGCTGGGCCTGCAATACGCCTCGGTCATCAAGAACCTGACAGGTGGCGAGCGACCGCTGTTCTCCATCGGCCTCACGCAGGGTGGATCGTTCCAGGCGCCGCTCGGCCTGTTCGGCAGCGACGGCACGATCAACGGCATCCTGAACAAGAACGTCACCGATACGAACCGCTTCACCTACACGATCGATGGCAATGCCACGGCCTCGACCGCGCTCAATGCCTCGGTGCAGAAGCTGACGGCCGACGTGGACGCCAACCGCCTGCGGCGCGACGGTCTGCGCTGGATCCCGCGCAACAACGGCGACATCAAGATCCCCGTGGTCACGCTGCATACGCTCGGCGACCTGTTCGTGCCCTTCAGCATGGAGCAGATCTACCGCCAGCGCGTGGTGGCCAAGGGCAACGGCAACTGGCTGGTTCAGCGGGCGATCCGCGGCATCACGCACTGCGACTTCACGGTCGCGGAACAGGTGGCCGCCTTCGACGCCATGATCAAGTGGGAGCGTGACGGCGTGAAGCCGACGGGGGACGACGTGCTCACGCCGGCCACGGTGGCCAACACCAACTATGGCTGCACGTTCACCGTCAACACGGCCGGGCCGGACGACAGTGCGCAGACCATCGGGATCCGTCAGCTGCTGGTGTCGAGCGGCGCGGGTTGCCCTCCGTGATGGACTGAGCGCCCGATGCGGCGGCGCGCGGGCCTGCGCCGCCGCCCTGTCGCTCAGGCAGGCTGCACGCCTGCGGGCTGCGGCCGATCGAGGCCCTGGCCCGGGCGGGCGTAGCGGTCCACCGCCAGCCCGTCGGTGCTGATCTCGGGCCGCCGGCCGGTCACCAGGTCGGCGGTCAACTTGCCCGAGCCGCAGGCCATGGTCCAGCCCAGGGTGCCATGGCCGGTATTGAGGAACAGGTTGCCCCAGCGCGTGTGGCCGATGATTGGCGTGCTGTCGGGCGTCATCGGGCGCAGCCCGGTCCAGAAGCTCGCGGCCGGCAGGTCGCCACCGGGGAACAGTTCGCCCACCACCTTTTCCAGCGTCGCGCGGCGCGCCGGCCTAAGGCTGAGGTCGAAGCCCGACAGCTCGGCCATGCCGCCCACGCGGATGCGGTCGGCGAAGCGGGTCACGGCGATCTTGTAGGTCTCGTCAAGCACCGTGGACTGGGGCGCGAGCGATTCGTCCACCAATGGCACCGTCAGCGAGTAGCCCTTGACCGGATAGACCGGCAGGTCGAGCCCCAGGGGCTCCATGAGCGCGCGCGAATAGCTGCCAAAGGCCAGCACGTAACGATCGGCCTCGAGCCACTGGCCGTCGACCTGCACGCCGCTGATGCGGCCGCCGTCGGTGCCAAGCCCCTGTACGTTGCTGCCGTAGCGGAATGCCACGCCCAGGCCACGGGCCATTTCAGCCAAGCGGGTGGTAAAGAGATGGCAATCGCCCGTCTCGTCGTTGGGCAGGCGCAGGCCGCCCACGAGGCCCCCCCCCGTGCGAGCCAGCGCCGGCTCGACGCGGGCCAGCCCTTCGCGGTCCAGCAGTTCATAGGGCACGCCGCACTCCTGCAGCACGGCGATGTCGCGCTGCACGGCGTCCAGCTGCTGCTGCTTGCGGAACAGCTGCAGCGTGCCGCCGGTGCGCTGTTCGTAGTCGATGCCCGTATCGGCGCGCAGCTTGCGCAGGCAATCGCGGCTGTACTCGGCCACCCGCATCATGCGTTCCTTGTTCACGGTATAGCGCTCGGCCGAGCAGTTGCGCAGCATCTGGGCCATCCAGCGCAGCTGGAACAGGCTGCCGTCGGCGCGGATGGCGAGCGGCGCATGCTTCTGGAACATCCACTTGATCGCCTTGAACGGGATGCCGGGCGCGGCCCAGGGCGTGGAGTAGCCCGGCGAGACCTGGCCGGCATTGCCGAAGCTGGTCTCCAGCGCGGCGCCGGGCTGGCGCTCCAGCACCGTCACCTGCGCGCCCGCGCGGGCCAGGTAGTAGGCCGTGGTCGTGCCGATCACGCCGCCGCCGAGAACAATGACTTTCATGGCCGATCCCGCTGGAAAAGAAGACTCGTGGAGTCGATCCCAGAACTTTATGCAGGCATGACCCGAAACTTTGACGGTTCTTTTGGGGATCCGCAGCAAAATCAGCTGACCAACCCTGTGCATCCGCTGAGCCGCCCGACGCCATGCCCGAATTCGCCACCCTCGACCGCATCGACCGCAAGATCCTGGACATCCTCCAGCGCGAAGGCCGCATCGCCATCACCGACCTTGCACAGCGCGTGGGCCTGTCGACCTCGCCCTGCTCCGAGCGGGTCAAGCGGATGGAGCGCACGGGTGTGATAAGCGGCTATCACGCCCGCGTGGCGCCCGAGGCGCTGGGCAAGATGCTGCTGGTGTTCGTGGAGATCAAGCTCTCATCCAAGTCGGCCGACGTGTTCGACAAGGTGCGCAACGAGCTTCTGCACATGCCCGAGGTGCTGGAATGCCACCTGGTGTCCGGCGGCTTCGACTACCTGGTCAAGGCGCGGCTGCGCGGCATGGGCGAATACCGGCACCTGCTGGGCAACATCCTCAAGAAGCTGCCGGTGGCGGCCGAGTCGCACAGCTACGTGGTGATGGAAGAGGTCAAGGAGACGCTGATCCTCCCGGTGGACCGTTGAGCGCACCGGCACCGCCCTCGACGGCGCGACGGCTCACTCCGAGGCTTCGGCCTTCATGGCCAGCTGCACCCGCCCGCCGGCCGTGTGGAAGCTGATGGTCGGCGCCGTGAAGTCCGACAGCGGTGCCCCCAGGCTGATCTCGCCGCTGCCGTGCAGCATGCATTCATCGCGGCGCAGCGCCACCTCGCTGCTGCTGCCGTCCGCGTCGCGGAAACGCACCCAGGTGCCATAGCTGCTCACGTCGGTGAGGATGCAGCTGCCGTTGCGCGCCTCGATGCGGGCATGCAGGCGCGACACGCGCGGGTCGTTCACCACGAAATCGGCCTCACTCACGCGGCCGAGGTGGATCGGCAGGTCGCGCGCGCCGAAGGCGGCATGCACGTCCAACCAGGAGAGTTCGATCTGCCCGAACGCCGTGTCGATGCCGGGCTTGGCCAGGGTCGACAGGGCCGCAGGCAGCGTCAGCAGGTCCACCACCTCGTCCTGCCAGTCGATGCGGTGGATGATCGGGGTGTCCTGTCGCCCGCGGATGGCGATGGGGCCCAGGCTGCGGTGGCGGACCTCGGGTCCGAGGTGCTGGTCGACCACCGATTCGGTGGCCCAGATCTGGCCCGGACCGGCCAGGTCGCTCAGGCGGGAGGCGACGTTCACTGCGTCCCCGTAGAAGTCGCCGTCGACCTCCACCACCTCGCCGCTCGCAATGCCAATCTGAAGATCCATGCGCAACGCCTCCGGCCACTTGAGCAGGCGCTTGTGGTGGCTGCGCTGGATTTCCAGCATGGCGGAGATCGCGAGCGCCCCGTCGGGGAACAGCGCGAAGATCCCGTCGCCGAGCTTCTTGATCACGCGCCCGCCGTGGGCTTCGCACACATCGCCCACCCACTGGACCAGCCGCGTGACGGTATCGGTCGCGCGGGCATTGCCCATGGCCTCGAAGACCCGCGTGCTGCCGGTCAGGTCCGCGAATACGACCGTGGTTGCCATCGTCCAATGTTCAACGAATTGTTTCCTGCAATTATCTCCAGACAAAGAAATCGCGCGAGTTCGGCCGCCGATTTGATGCAGGTCAATTCCGTGGCCTGTTGCTTTGCCCACAATCGGCCTGCGATCTGAGGGAATGCCGCAGCGGTTCGCCGCCCGCACCCCGCCAGACGCATGCATGGCCTCCTCGAAGAACCAGACGCAACACTGCGGAAACTTTTTTCTACGTTGCGAGATGCGGCGGCCCTGCGTAAGGTCATTCCAAGGCGACGAATCCACCCCTCATGAAGTCCTTGAATGCCATCTCCCGCTGGCTCCGGACACCGGCCCGGAATGCCGCGCCCGCGGGTGCCGAGCGCACGCTGCAGCAGGTGCGCGTCGCCATGCTCGCCGCGCTCGAACGCCATGGCTTGCTGCGCCAACGGCGCTCCCTGGCGGAGCGCGTGACCTATGCCAGCGAGCTCGAATCCTTGTGGTACCTGCGGCAGGACCTGTTGACCGCCCTCATGAATGCCTGTGGCGAGGCCCGGGCGCGGCAGGAGTTGCAACCGATCAATGCGCTGTTCGGCCGCTCCGAAGCCTTCCGCCCGCGCCTGCGCGCTCAGATGCGCGCCTCCTGAGGCGTCTCCGGCGGGCCCTGCAGGCGCAGGGCGTCACTGCCGCGGCCGCTTTAATGCCCGTGCCCGTGGTCGCCGGAGTGCAGGTGGCGGCTGCCGCCAACGCCGTGTCCCCACACGATGAAGGCTTCCTTGCCCTCGATCGCAAGGTCGACCTTGGCGCCGACCGGCAGCAGCACTTTGGTGGGCACATGGCCGAAAGGCAGGCCCGTGAGCACGGGCGCCTTGATCTGGGTGCGCAGCCGTTCCACCACCGTCTGCAGCTTGAAGCCCCGGTCGTGCGGTGCAGCGCGGTAGCCAGTGAACTGCCCCAGCACGACGGCCTTCTGACGGGCCAGCACGCCCGCCAGGCGCAACTGCTCGAGCATGCGCTCGATGCGGTAGGGATGCTCGCCCACGTCCTCCAGGAAGAGCACGCCCTTGTCCACCTGCGGAAAGTAGGGCGTACCCAACAGGCTGCACAGCACTGCGAGGTTGCCGCCCCACAGCGTGGCGCCACGCACCGGCCTGAAGCTCGGCACCTCGTCGCGGGCGGGCAGTCGCCAGCCCGTGCCCTCGCCGTACCCATCGAGCAGGTCGTCGAAGCAGGCGGCCGTGATGTCGTCGATGCCCTCCTCGGCACCGAAGTCGCTGCACAGCGTCGGGCCGGACCACGTGGCTGCACCCGTGCGCGCCACCATGGCGAGCTGGAAGGCCGTGAAGTCGCTCATGCCGACAAAGGCCGTACCGCGCTCGATGGCCTTCGCCACGGCCTTGTAGGGGATCCCTTCCAGGATGCGCGTCAGACCGTAGCCGCCGCGCGAGGCCAGCGCCACATCCGCACCGCTGGCTGCTGCCCGCGCAATCGCGGCGATGCGGGTGGCATCGTCGCCCGCGAAGCGCTGCTCGGCCGCGAGAGCCGCTTCGTCGATCTCCACCTCGTGGCCCTGCGCGCGCAGCCAGGCCACGCCACGGCGGAAGGCCGGCTTCTCGCGCACGGCGCTGGAGGGGGAGTAGATGTAGATGTGCTTCTTGTTCACCCGGGGGAGTATCCCATCGGCTCTTCCAGGGTCCGCCACTGCGCAGCCAGCGTACGGGCCGCGTCCGCGGACAGGTCCTGCACCGGCCGACGGCGCACCGGCCAGGCGCGAAGGGCGGCTTCATGGCCCTTGTCGGGGAAAGGCGCAGCCCAGGCCCGCGCGGCCTCCTCAGCCTCGGCTCCCCGGACCGCCAGCAGGGCCTGTGGGAGCGCCAGATGGGGGCCGGACACCATGCCTTTTGATGCAGCCCGCTCGACCACCCGATCGGCCAGTGCGGCCATGTCGGGATGGACGATCAGGCCGAACTCGCTGATGCCAGAGGCGAGCAGCCAATCCGCAAGCACCTCGGCATGCCAGTCGAGCGCGTGCGCGCCGTCCTTCTTGGGCTTGTCGCTTCGGCCGAAGCCAACCAGGTCGGGGATCAAGAGGCGGCGCTCTGGCAGCAGCGCTGGCATGTGGCGGAAAAGATGCCCCCATTGGCCAGCCCCGTGCAGGCAGAGGATGCCGCGCCGCGCCGATCCTGTGCCCTGCGCGGACAGACGATCCACATCGACGTAGGCCATCCGCAACCCGGCCAGCACCGGCAGCTCGGTGGTGAAGGCGAGCGGTACATCGAAGGCGACGAGGCCATCGAACCGGCCCTCGGGTGTGCGCAGTGCGTCGTCGCGCACCGGCTGCGCCTGCGCCCGGGCCTGTGCGCGCCGCGCGCGGAAGAAGTCCTGGAGCAGCGCGCCGCAGTCCTCGCCCATCACGCCGCCCTGCACTGCCGTCTGGTGGTTGAGCTGGCCGAAGCCGAAGAGATCGAGCACCGAACCCGCGGCGCCCGTGCGCGCATCGGCCGCGCCGAAGACCACGCGGCTCAGCCGTGCATGCAGCATGGCCCCAGCACACATGGCGCAGGGCTCCAGCGTCACGTAGAGCGTGCAGCCGTCCAGCCGGTAGTTGCCCAGCGCCTGCCCGGCCGTCCGCAGCGCCGCCATCTCCGCATGGGCACTGGGATCGTGGGTGGCGACCGGCGCATTGCGGCCCGTGGCCACGAGCCGGCCATCGCGCACCAGCACCGCGCCGACCGGCACCTCTCCGGCTGCGGCCGCGGCGCGGGCCTCGTCGAGCGCCAGGGCCATCCAGCGATGGTCTTCATCGCTCTGGCTGTGCGGCTCAGCGGGCCCGCTGGACGAAGAAGGGGACGACCGGATCACGCGCGTCAACCGCCAACGCCCGCACGGTCCATCCAGGTGCCCAGCCCGGCAGCCTCGCCGCCCTGCGCGGCGTGCAGCCGCCGCATCCCGGCATGGGCCTCGGGCCGATGCTGGTTGAGCTTGAGCTTGCATTGCCAGCCGACGACCTTGAGCTCGAATGCGACGATACCGGCGAGCATGCGGCGCTGGTAGTCCTCGCCCAGGTCGCGCCATTGCTGTGCGTAGGGCGGCTCGTGCTGGCCGATGAGCTGCTTGAGCAATGCATCCTTGGTACCGGCCTCCGGCAGCAGGGTGGCGCGCACGCGGCAGTGGACGGCGACATAGTTCCAGGTCGGCACCCGCTCGCGGTCCGGGTAGACCGTCGGCGAGACATAGCCGTGCGGTCCCAGGAAGACGACCAGCGCCTCGGGCCGCGCCTGCAGCTGCTTCCACTGCGGGTTGGCGCGCGCCACATGGCCCAGCAGCGTCCACTCACCCGGCCCCTTCGACACCAGCACCAGCGGCAGGTGGGTGACGAAGGGAAAGCGCTCGTCGTCGTTGGTCACGAGGCTGGCGAAAGGATGTTCGCGCATCAGCTGCGCGGCAAGCACGGGATCCTCGGCGTCAAAATGGGCGGGCAGGTACATGGCGGACCTCGAAAGGCGAAGCGGGCGATTGTCCCGCCTGCCATGCCCGAGCCTCGCACTCGCCCTCTCTCTTCGCATGCAGGACTCACTTTTCGGCGACGACCTTCCCCTACCCGCACCCCCACGCCCGGCACCAGCCGACGCGGGGTCATCCGCCGCGCCGCCAGCCGCGGACGAGGCGGCCCCGCCCAAGCGCCGTGCCAAGGCCGGCATGCCCAAGGTAGAGCCGGCCGCCGTCGAGGAGCGCCTGCGCGAAATGGCCGCGCGCCTGCCGCCGTTGCTGCGCCTGGGCAGCTCGTCCTGGCACTTCTCCGGGTGGGCCGGCTTGGTGTGGAACGGCGACTATGAAGGCTCGGTGCTGTCGCGCCACGGCCTCGCGGCCTATGCGCAGCATCCACTGCTGCGCACCGTGAGCCTGGATCGCAACTTCTACCGCGCCCTCACCGCATCGCAGTTCGCAGCCTATGCCAGCCAGGTGCCGGAGGACTTCCGCTTCGTGGTCAAGGCGCCGTCGGCTGTCGCCGATGCCCTTGTGCGCGCCGAGGACGGACGCGGTCAACGCCCCAACCCCGCGTTCCTCAACCCCCAACTGGCGGTGCAGGACTTCGTGGAGCCGGCCCTGCAGGGCCTGGGCACCAAGCTGGGCGCGCTGGTCTTCCAGCTCAGCCCCCTGCCAGGCACGATGCTGGCGCACATGCCCGAGGTGCTGGCGCGGCTCGATGCCATGCTGGCCGCCCTGCCCTCGCTGCGGCCGACGGCACCGGACGCCGTGGTGGCGGTGGAGGTCCGCAATACTGAATTCCTGACGCCCGACTTCGTGCGCGTGCTCAAGGCCCATGGCGCCACCTACTGCCTGGGCCTGCATCCCAAGCTGCCGCCCATCGAGGACCAGTTGCCGCTGCTGCGCGCCTTGTGGCCAGGACCGCTCGTGTGCCGCTGGAACCTCAACCGCCTGCACGGCGCCTACGGCTACGAGGAGGCGAAGGGCCTCTACGAGCCCTTCGACCGGCTGGTGGACCCCGACCCTCACACCCGTGGCCTGCTGGCGCGGGTGATCGCCGGCAGCACCGCTGCAGGCCACGCGGCCTACGTGACCATCAACAACAAGGCCGAAGGCAGCGCCCCCCTGTCGGTGCAGGCGCTTGGTGAGGCGGTGCTGGCCGGAAGGACCTGATCGCCCGCGCGGTCAGCCCGTCAGCCCTGCGACGCCGGGCACGCCGCAGGCTGCCCTGCCTGCAAGGCCGCCACGTGGCGCGCCATGGCCTCAGCCACCCGCGCCACGACGCGCTGCCCCGCCTGCGCCACACCGTCGATGCCGCCGGGCGCCGGCTCGCTGCCGCGCCACGCGCAGGTGCTGCGCTGCGTGCTGTCGGCGCGGCGCACCGTCCAGCTCAACCCCGCCTCGACCTGCCTACCCTGCGTGGCATCGAAGCGCTGGACCTGCGTGGTGATGCGCCATGGCAGCGCACCGGCAACGCCCGGTCCGCGGGTCGCATCGGTGGCACCCAGCCGGGCGGCCACCCCCGCCGCCAGCGCATCGCGCAATTCCTGCTCGAAAGAGGCCACCCAGCGGCTTTGCTCCAGCACCTGCACCTCGGCGCCGGCAGGACCGCGGACCACCATCTGCGGCCGCGCCAGCCGTTCGGGCACGGCCAGCGGCGCCATCTCGATGGCCGTACCGCCTGCCGGAGGCGCCGTCAGAGGTTGGGGCGTGGCGGGCTCCGCCAGCGTGTAGTAGCGGTCGGGCTCGGAGGCACAGCCCCCCAGTGCGCCCAGGGCCAGCGCCATGACGGTGATCACGCCGAAGCGTCGTGGTGATGCAGAGCGGCTCATCGCTTCTTGTCCTCGGGTTTGCCGCGCAGCAGCGATTCGGGGTGGCGCTCCAGGTAGTCGGTCAGCACCCGCACCGAACCGGCGGCGCGCGTCAGCTCCTGCAGCGTCGAGCGCAGGTCCTGCTGCACCGGTGCGTCCTCCGACAGCGTGCGGGTCGCGGCGTCGATGGTCTTGCGCGCGTCCTTGACGGCTGCGGCGATCTCGGGCGTCACGTCGTTGTTGATGCGCGTGACGGTGGCCTCGGCGCTGCCGAGCGTCCTGTCGAGCGTGCCAAGGGTCTTGCGCAGATCGCCTGCGATTTCCTGGAACGGGATCTTGTTGACCTTGGTCGCGATCTCCTGCAGCTGCTCCTGCAGCTCGTCGAAGCTCCCGGCCACCGTGGGGATCTGGATCGGGTCCTGGTTGGTGTCGACCTTGACCGGCTTCTCCTTGGGGAAGAAATCCAGCGCCACGTACAGCTGACCTGTCAGCAGGTTGCCCGTACGCAGTTGGGCGCGCAGCCCGCGGCCGATGAGGAAGCGGGTGCGTTCCTGCTGGGTAAAGCGCGGCTCCACCGGCGGCGCGGCCTGCGAACCCTCGAGCGTGTTGGAGCGGCGCAGGCGGTCCGGATACACGGTGACCACCACCGGCATCAGGAACTCGCGCTCGTTGCGGTCGAACTGCACGCCGATCGATTTCACCTCTCCGATGATCACGCCGCGGAAGTCCACCGGCGCGCCGGGCGAGAGCCCGCGCAGCGACTGGTTGAAGTACATCAGCAGTGTCTGCGGCGGTCCATCCGGCGGCTTCATCGCCGCGGTCTCGTCCTCGGCAAGCGCGAAGACGCTGTTCTCGTCGGCGCTCGGGCCCATCACGTCGTCCGGCGCGGCAAAGGCGATGCCACCCAGCACGATGGACGCGAGCGACTGCGTCCGCACCTGGAAACCGCTGGCGCCCGCCTGCACCTGCAGGCCGCTGGCATGCCAGAAGCGCGTGTTGGCACCGACGAAGCGGTCGTAAGGCGCGTCGATGAACACCCGCAGCGCCACGCCGCGCCCGTCGCCATCGAGCTCCACCGACGCCACCTGGCCCACCCGCACCCGGCGGAAGTACACCGGCGAGCCGATGTCCAGAGAGCCGGCGTCCTTCGCGTGCAACGCGAACTGCCGTCCGCTGGCGTCACGGGTGACGATGGGCGGCGCTTCCAGCCCGGCGAATTCGCTCGCCGTTTCCTCTTCGGCGCCCGCATCGGCCCCGATGTAGGCACCCGAAAGCAGCGTGTTCAGGCCCGAGACGCCCGAGGTGTCGAAACGCGGCCGCACCACCCAGTAGCGCGCGTCCTTGGCGGTGAAGCCATCGGCCGCCTTCTTGTCCAGCTCGACCGCCACCCGCACGTGGGAGCGGTCGCGCGCCAGGCGGATGCTCTGCACGGTGCCGATCTGCACGTCCTTGTACTTGACCGCCGTCTTGCCCGCTTCGAGTCCCTCGGCGGTCTTGAACGTGAGCACGATCTCGGGCCCGCGGTTCCAGAGCACCTTGGCCACCAGCGTGATGCCCACCAAGGCCGCCACGATGGGGATCAGCCAGATCAGCGACGGCACCCAGTCGCGGCGGCGCACCACACGCGGACGTGCAAGCGCCGGCGGCGCTGTCGGCGCATCGCCAGGGACGGAAGTCTGGCCTTCATGAGGCCCCGGTTCACTCATTCACACTCCTATGCCCCTGCGGGCGGCGATGCGGCCTTCGTGGACGCGCATCGCTCATGCAACAACCTTCGAGTCGGCCGTGGTTGGATCGCCATCCGCCGATTCGGCGGACTCCTCCGGCTCGGGCTCACCCGCGTCCCAGATGAGGCGTGGATCGAAGCTCAGCGAGGCCAGCATGGTCAGCACCACCACGGCGCCGAAGGCAGCAATCCCCACGCCAGCCTGCACCACCGCAAAACCCTGGATCCGCACCAGCCCCGCCAGCAGCGACACCACGAACACGTCCAGCATCGACCATCGACCGATGAACTCCAGAACCTGGTAGAGCTTGGCCCGCTCGCGCTGACGCCAGCGGCTGCGCCGCTGCGTGGTGACCACCAGCACGGCCAGCGCGGCCAGCTTGAACAGCGGCACCAGGAAGCTCGCGGTGAAGATCAATGCCGCCAGCCCGTAGGAGCCGGAAATCCAGAAGAAGATGATCCCGCTGAGGATGGTGTCCTGCTGCGTGCCGAGCAGGCTCTTGGTGATCATCACCGGCAGCAGGTTGGCGGGCAGGTAGAGCACCGCGGCAGCGAGCAGGTAGGCCCAGGCCCGGCGCAGGCTGTCGGGCTTGCGCGCGCGCAGGCGGGTGCCACAGCGCCCACACTGCTCGCCGACCTGCGCGCCCTCCCACACCGTGGCGCACCGGTGGCAGTCGAGCAGGCCCGCATGGTGCGCCGTGACGATGGCCCCGCCGCCCTGTTCGACCGGAAGGTGCGGCGTGGCATGACTGGCAAGCCGCGAGAGCCGTTCGCGTACAGCGCGGGTCCGGCTCGTCATGCGGCGCCCCCCTTCGCGCCTTCTTCCCGCTCGAAGGCCATCTGCCAGAAGCTGCGCGGGTCGAAGGACAGCAGCGTGGTCAGCAGCACCGTCAGCCCGACGAAGGCCCACAGCGCTGGCCCCAGCACCACCGTGGCCATGCCGAAGAGCTTGACGATGGCGACCAGCACGCCAAGAAGGAAGACCTCGACCATGCCCCAGGGCCGCAGCGACTGCAGCGCCTTCACCAGCACGGCGAAACCCGGTGGCCGCTCTGGTGGCGTGGCCGCGTCACCATCGGCCTCCCGATCCGCCTGCCACACCGTCGGTGCGACCTGCAGGTACAGCAGGATGCACAACTGCGCGAGCGGAAACAGCAGCGTAGTGGCCAGCACCAGCAGTGCCACCGGCGACATGCCCTCGCCTGCCAGCACCACCACCGCCCCTGCAAGAGTGGTCTGGCTGCTGCGCCCCTGGAGTTCGATCTCCACGATGGGAAAGAGATTGGCGATCGCGAAAAGGATGAGGCTGGCGAGCGTCAGCGGCAGAAGCCGATCGCGCTGCTGGCCCGCATGACGGGTCAGCTCGGTGCCGCACCGTGGGCAGTGGGCGATCTCACGCGAGCGGAGCTTTGGCGCGCGGAACACCGCATCGCATCCTTCGCAAACCGTCACATGGGGCACCACTTGCATCGCGCTGCATTCTGCCCACACTCCTTCGGGTGCATGGAGCGGCAGGCGGACGAGCCCACGGCATCCGCCAACCACCGCGGGCGTAGGACAAATACCGGTAAATTTTACCCGGGCCATATTGCGCACCTCATTTCAGCCGGGTAATATTCGCGTCATCATGGATGCCCCCACCGCCCCCCAGCTGACGGCTTTCGTCGGCTACCAACAGGTCGCCCAAGGTCCTCGCGACGTCGTGCTGGCCGAACTGCGTCGTCGGCAGGACAACCCACCCGCGGTGGTCTTCGACGACCTCAGCGGCGATCGGGTCGAGCTCGAAGCCGGCACCGCGTGCGGCGACGCGCCGCCAGAGCCGCACGCCGGGGCTTCACGCCACGCACGGGGCGTGGGCCGCCCCCGCCTGGGCGTCGTGGCGCGCGAAGTCACCTTGCTGCCGCGGCATTGGGAATGGCTGAGTCGCCAGCCCGGCGGCGCCTCGGTGGCGCTGCGTCGGCTGGTGGACGACGCGCGCCGCGTCTATGCGGACCGCGATGCGGTCCGGGCGTCGCGCGAGTCGGCCTACCGCTTCATGAGCACCGTGGCGAGCGCCCTGCCCGGCTTCGAGGAAGCGGCCCGCGCCCTCTTCGCCGGCGATCCGGCACGTTTCGCCGAACAGATCCACGACTGGCCCGAAGACGTGGCGCGCTATGCGCGGCACCTCTCGGCCGGCAGTTGGGCCGCCGCCCCGGAGCACACGGCGTGAGCGGGCCCACTCCCGCTCGTGAGCGCGAAACCAACGCAGATGGTGGCAGGGCCGCACTGGGAGCGCGCCTTTCCGCCATGCCCGCCAGCGGGCACGCGCGCGGGGCTGCAACGGCCGCCCCTGATGCCCGGCCGCTCTGGAAGACCTTCCTGTTCTTCCTGCTGCCGATGCTGTTGTCCAACGTGCTGCAGTCGGCCTCGGGCACCGTCAACAACATCTACCTCGGTCAGATGCTCGGCGTGCAGGCGCTGGCTGCCGTCTCGGGCTTCTTCCCGGTGATGTTCTTCTTCATCGCCTTCACGATAGGGCTGGGCTCGGGCGCCTCGGTGCTGATCGGCCAGGCCTGGGGCGCGGCCGAGCCCGAGCGGGCACGTGCAGTGGCAGGCACGGCGCTTTCGGTGGTGCTGCTCTTCGGCCTCCTGGTCGCGGTCTTCGGGGGGCTGTTCACGCAGCCGCTGCTGCACGCGCTGGGCACGCCCCCAGACATCCTGCCCGACGCCACCGCCTATGCCCGCATCATCCTGATCGCCATGCCCGGCCTGTTCGTCTACCTGCTTTCCACCGCCATGCTGCGCGGTGTGGGCGACACGCTCACGCCGCTCTACACACTGCTCATCTCCACCAGCACGGGACTGCTGTTGACGCCCACGCTGATCCGCGGCTGGCTCGGCCTGCCGCAGCTCGGCGTGGCCAGTGCGGCCTGGGCCACGGTGGTGGGCTTCGTGCTCGCCAGCCTGTGGATGGGCCTGCACCTGCGCCGGCGCGGCAGCCCGCTGGCACCCAACCGGGCGCTGCTGCGGCACCTGCGCATCGACTGGCAGCTGCTGCGCGCCGTGCTCAGGGTGGGCGTGCCTACCGGCGTGCAGATGATCGTGGTGTCTCTGGCGGCGGTGGTGCTGCTGTCGCTGGTCAACGGCTTCGGCTCGGCCGCCACGGCGGCCTACGGTGCGGTGAACCAGGTGATCGCCTATGTGCAGTTTCCGGCCATCTCCATCGCCATCACGGCCTCGGTGCTGGGGGCGCAGGCCATCGGCGCGGGCAAGGCCGACCAACTGGGCCGGATCACCGCCACCGCGCTGGGCATGAACCTGGCCTTGACGGGCGGGCTGGTGCTGCTGGCCTACCTGGCCTCCCGGCCACTGATGGGCCTGTTCATCACCGACCCGGCCGTGATCGAGGTGGCGCAGCAGCTGCTGCACATCATGCTGTGGAGTCTGGTGGTCTTCGGCATGGGCTCGGCCCTGGCGGGCGTGATGCGTGCCAGCGGTTCGGTGCTGGTGCCCACGGCCATCACCATCGGCGCCGTGCTCTTCGTCGAAGTGCCCGCCGCCTGGTGGATGAGCCACCGCTTCGGCCTCAAGGGCATCTGGATGGCCTATCCGCTGGGCTTCTGCGCCATGCTGTTGATGCAGACGGCCTACTACCGCGCCGTCTGGCGGCACAAGAAGATCCGGCGGATGGTCTGACCCGCGCGAAGAGGCGCAGCCGGCGCCTCAGGCGGCTGCGTGCCCACTGGCCGTCTTCAGCCGCAGCGAACTGAACACGCCCGACACGGCCGCGAAGACCGCCGCCACGCCCAGCGCCACTTCGGGCCCGGTGCGCAGGTGCGGATCCCACACGCTGAAGATGACCGCGAGCACCACGGCACCCACGGTCTGTCCCGTGAGCCGCGCGGTGCCCAGCATGCCGCTCGCGGCGCCGCTGCGGTGCGGCGGCGGCGCCGTCACGATGGTGTGGTTGTTGGGCGACTGGAACAGCCCGAAGCCGACACCGCACAGGGCCATGCGCCAGGCGATGTCGCCGTTGGCCGGCGCGTCCGGCAACAGGGCCAGCAGCGCCAGGCCCACCGCCAGCAGGCCCAGACCGATGCCCCCCAGCAGCCCGTCGGGCACCCGGCCGATCAACCGTCCCGCGATGGGCGCCGTGGCCACGATGGCCAGGGGCCAGGCCGTCAGCAGCAGGCCGGCCTGCACATGGGTACGGCCGAAGGCATCGAGCAGCAGAAAGGGCAGCGCGATGTAGGCCAGCATCTGCGCCGCAAAGGCGCTGACCGAGGTGCCCATGGACAGCGCGAAGACCGGGATGCGCAGCAGGTCGACCGGGAACAGCGGCACGCGCATGGGCCACTGCCGGCGCATGTAGACCGCGCCCAGCAGCAGCCCGCCGCCCAGCCACAGCCAACCGTCCAGCCGGCCGCCGGCCTGGCCGTCCTGCACGCCGAGGCGGTCGACGCCCAGGAAGAAGAGCGAGAACATGCCGATGTTGAGCAGCACGTCCAACATCCGCATGCGGTCGCCCACCGCGGGCCCGACGTTCGGGGGCAGCGCCTTCCAGCCAAGCCAGAGCACCGCCACGCCCAGCGGCAGGTTGATGGCGAAGAGCCAGGGCCAGTCGGCCACCGCCAGCACCGCCGCGGCCACCGACGGGCCCGCCACCGACGAAGCGGCCACCACCATCGAGTTGATCGCCATGCCCTTGCCCAACTGGCTGCGTGGATAGGTCAGCCGCACCAGGGCCGCGTTCACGCTCATCAGGCCGGCCGCGCCCACGCCCTGCACGGCACGCGCCGCGATCAGCCAGCCCAGGCTGTTGGACATCAAGGCGCCCAGCGAGGCGACGGTGAACAGCGCCATGCCGGCCATGTAGACGCGCCGGAAGCCGATCTGCTCGCCCAGCCGCGCGAGCGGCAGCAGCAGGACCAGCGTGGCGATCTGGTAGGCATTGACCACCCACACCGCATGCGAGGCACTGGCGTTGAGCGAACGGGCGATGCCGGGCAGAGCGAGATTGAGGATGGTGCCGTCGAGCACCGAGACGATCATGGCCACGATGATCACGGCCATCGCACGGCCGCGCTGCGGCTGGGGCAGGCCGTCGTAGGCCGGGCTTTCCGTCGCAGCCGGCGTCATGCGCCGCTCCGTGCCGCCTGGTCGGGATGCGTGGTGACGAAGGCTGGCGGCAGGCGGAGGGAGAGCATCGGCATCAGGCGATTCTGCGCCGCGCGTCGTCACGGTGCGCGCAAGTCCGCCGATGGCCGAGTGCGCGCCGGGGTGGTGCGGGCAGGGTCGTGCAAGGTGTTCAACGTTCGTCGAAGAGCGGCTCGCTGCCCCAGGGACGGGCGCCCTCGATGGCCAGCATGCGCAGCTTGAGCAGTGCCCCGCCCGGTGCCGAGAAGCCGCCCGGCCGGCCGTCGGCACCCAGCACCCGGTGGCATGGCACGACCGGCGCAAAGGGGTTGTGGCCCAGGGCCTGGCCCACCGCCCGCGCCCTGCCCTTGCTGCCCAGCGCCTCGGCCAAGTCGCCGTAGGTGCGGGTCTGGCCCGGCGGAATCTGCCGGGTCAGGGCGTAGACGCGGCGATGGAAGTCCGGCACGCCACGCTCGTCCAGCGGCAGTTCGCGCAGGTCGCGGGGCTCGCCGGTCAGAAGGGCGCGGATGCCCTGGATGGCCTGCACCACCCAGTCGGGATGAGGCACCGTGTCGGATGCGTCGGGACAGCGGCGAAGCAGGTGGGCGCGCAGGCCCGTGTTGCTGCCGTCCGCCTCGGGCAGCAGCACGCTGCGCAGGCCGGCCTCGCCCCAGGCCAGGCCGCAGTGGCCGATGGCGGTGTCGAAGACGGCAAGGCCGGTCACGCGCGATCTCGGTTCAGCCGATCAGGCAGGCGACGGCAGCCGGCGGCCGCGTACACCCAGCGTCAGCAGGGTGAGCACGAGCGACAGGTACATGCCCGCCGCCATGCCCAGCACCATGGGCAGCGGCCGGCCGTCGTTGAACAGGCTGACCACCGCCATGCCCACCGCACCGCCGAGCATCTGCAGCGTGCCCATCAGGGCCGCGGCCGTGCCGGCGATGGCGCCGTGGTTCTCCATCGCGAGCACGGCGGTCGTCGGAATGACCAGGCCCATGAAGGCGGTGGCCACGAAGTACAGACCCATCAGCATCGCCAGCGAGTCTCCACCCGTCAGGTAGTGCGCCAGCATCAGGCTGATCGCGACGCTGGCGCCCAGCACGCCGACACGCACCAGCGGCGCCAGGCCGAAACGGGCCGAGAGCCGGCCATTGAGCTGGGCGGCACCAAAGAATGCCGCAGCGTTCACGCCGAAGGCGATGCTGTACTGCGTGGGTGTGAGGCCGTAGTGGCCGATCATCACGAAGGACGAGGTCGACAGGTAGATGAAGAAGCCCATCATCGCGAAGCCGCCGATGAAGACCAGTCCCAGGAAATGCGCGTCCAGCAGCAGACCGCCATAGGCACGCAGGGCGCTGCCCAGGCTGCTCTCCACGCGGGCCGAGGGCGGGCGGGTTTCTTCAAGGCTGAAGGCCAGCAGCGCCAGGCCCGCCACGGCCGCCAGGGCGACCACCCAGAACACCGCTCGCCAACCCGCCACCGCGATCACGCCGCTGCCGGCGAGCGGCGCCAGGATGGGCGAGATGCTGAACACCAGCATCAGCAGCGACATCAGCCGCGCCGCGTCGGAGCCCGTGTGCAGGTCGCGCACCACGGCGCGCGGGATCGCCATGCCCGCCGCCGCGCCGAGGCCCTGGACGAAGCGCAGCACGATCAGCGTGTGGATGTCGGTGGCCAGCGCGCAGCCCACGCTGGCCAGCGCGAACAGCGTCATGCCGAAGAACATGGGCGGCCGCCGGCCCACCATGTCCGACACCGGGCCGTAGAGCAGCTGGCCGATGCCGATGGAGATGAAGAACACCGTCAGGCTCAGCTGCGCGCTGCCGAAGTCGGTGCCCAGTTGCTGGCCGATGGCCGGCAGCGCCGGCAGGTACATGTCGATGGCGAAGGGGCCGATGGCCGAGAGCAGGCCGAGGACGACGGCGATGCGGAGGAACCGGGGAGACGAGGACATAGGCGGCGCATTGTCCCGGCTCGAGCACGAAGCTGCCCGTCGACCCGGCTGCGGCCCCGGGCTGCCATGGGCATTGGCTCGGCCGTGCCCGAGGCCGGCCGCTGCGGGCATGCCGCGCCGGCAGCGCCCTCACCGCTGCGCCCGCCGTCTCAGAGCCGCCGCGTGCCCTCGGCGTCGAACAGGTGCACGCTTTCCGCGCCCCACTGCAAGTGCACCGCCTCGCCAACGCGGGCACGCAGCGTGCCGGGCACGCGCACCGTCAACAGACCGAGCGGCGTGGCCACCTCGGCATAGGTCTCGGGGCCGGTCGGCTCGATCAGCTCCAGCACGCCCTCCAGGCCCGCATCGGCGAAGACGATGTTCTCGGGCCGCAGGCCATACAACAGCTTCGTTTCGGCACCCTGGGAGGGCAACGCCGGATGGCGCGAAGGGTCGCACGGCATCACCAACCCGCCCGCCTCCACGCCGCCTTCGGCGCCGGTCACGGCATCGATGAAGTTCATGGCCGGCGAGCCGATGAACTCCGCCACGAAACGGTTGGCCGGGCTGCCGTAGATCTGCTCCGGCGTGCCGAACTGCTGCACGAGGCCGTCCTTCATCACCGCGATGCGGTCCCCCAACGTCATGGCCTCGACCTGGTCGTGGGTGACGTAGACGGTGGTGGTCTTGGTGCGCTGATGCAGGCGCTTGATCTCGGCACGCATTTCCACGCGCAGCTTGGCGTCCAGGTTGGACAGCGGCTCGTCGAAGAGGAAGAGCGCCGGATCGCGCGCCAGCGCCCGGCCCATGGCCACCCGCTGGCGTTGGCCGCCGGAGAGCTGGCCGGGCTTGCGACCCAGCAGCGCCTGCAGTTGGAGCATCTGCGCCACGCGCTGCACCGTGGCCTCGCGCTCGGCCTTGGGCACCTTGCGCAGCTCCAGGCCGAAGGCGATGTTCTGCGCCACCGTCATGTTGGGGTAGAGCGCATAGCTCTGGAACACCATGGCGATGTCGCGGTCCTTGCTGGGCAGGTTCGTGACCTCGCGCTCGCCGATGTGGACCGAGCCGGACGTCGGTGCGTCCAGCCCCGCGATGATCGACAGCAGCGTGGACTTGCCGCAGCCCGAGGGTCCGACCAGGATCAGGAACTCGCCGGCCTCGATCTCCAGGTCGATGCCCTTGAGGATGTGGGTGTTGCCCGCGTAGGTCTTGTGGATCTGCCGGATGCCGAGTGCGCCCATGGTGTTCATCCCTTCACCGCGCCGGCCGTCAGCCCGCGCACAAAGTACTTGCCCGCCACCACGTAGACAAACAGAGTCGGCAGCGCGGCGATCAGCGCCGCGGCCATGTCCACGTTGTATTCCTTGACCGAGCTGGTGGTGTTGGCCAGGTTGTTCAGGCCCACCGTGATGGGCTTGCTGTCGGCGCCGGAGAACACCACGCCATAGAGGAAGTCGTTCCAGATGGCCGTGAACTGCCAGATGACCGTCACCACCAGGATCGGCACCGACAGCGGCAGCACGATGCGCCGGAAGATCTGCCAGAAGCTGGCGCCGTCGAGCATGGCCGCCTTGACCAGCTCGGGCGGCAGGCCCACGTAGTAGTTGCGGAAGAACAGCGTGGTGGTCGGCAGCCCGGCCAGAAGGTGCATGAGGATCAGCCCCCAGATGGAGCTGGCGATGCCCAGCCAGCCCAGCACCTGGCTCATGGGCAGCAGCACGACCTGCATGGGCATGAAGACGCCGAAGAGCATCAGCGCGAACATCGTCTCGCTGCCACGAAAGCGCCACTGCGCCAGTACGTAGCCGTTGAGCGCGCCCAACAGCGTCGAGATGGCCACGGCCGGCACCACCATCAGCACCGAGTTCATGAAGAAGGGCTGCAGGCCGCGGCAGTCGGTGCCGGTGCAGGCGGAGCTCCAGGCCTTGGACCAGGCCTCGAAGGTGGGCTGCGTGGGCAGGGCCACCATGCTGGTGGCGCGCACCTGGTCCATGTCCTTGAAGGAGGTGACCAGCATCACGTACAGGGGCGCCAGGAAGTAGGCCGCGAAGAGCAGCAGCAGCGCCCAGAGGATGGTGCGGTGAACGACGCGCATGGTCAGGAGCCCTTTTTGGTCCGCAGTTCGGAGTACAGGTACGGCACCACCACCGCCGCCACGGTGGCCAGCATGACGGTGGCGCTGGCCGCGCCCAGGCCGATCTGCCCGCGGGTGAAGGCCATGGCGTACATGAAGGTGGCCGGCAGGTCGGTGGCGAAGCCGGGGCCGCCGGCGGTGAGCGCCATCACCAGGTCGAAGCTCTTGATGGCCAGGTGGCTGACCACCAGCACGGTGCTGAAGAACACCGGCCGCAGGCTGGGGATGATGATGCGCCAGTAGATGCGCGGCAGGCTGGCGCCGTCCACCTGCGCCGCCTTGATGATGGCGTCGTCGATGCCGCGCAGCGCCGCCAGGAAGAGCGCCATGACGAAGCCCGCGCTCTGCCAGATGCCGGCGATCACCACGCAGTAGATGGCCCGGTCGGGATCGACCAGCCAGTCGAAGCTGAAGCCGGCGAAGCCCCAGGACTGCATCAGGTGCTCCAGGCCCATGCCGGGGTTGAGCATCCACTTCCAGGCGGTGCCGGTGACGATGGCCGAGATGGCCATGGGGTACAGGTACACCGTGCGCAGCACGCCCTCGGCGCGGATCTTGTGGTCCAGCAGGATGGCCAGCAGAAGGCCCAGCAGCGTGCTGCCGCCGATGAAGAGCACGCCGAAGATCAGCATGTTCGTCATCGCGACGCGGAAGCGCTCGTTCTCCCACAGGGTGAGGTAGTGGTCGAGCCCGGCGAAGTCGTAGTTGGGCAGCAGCCGCGACTCCGACACCGACAGGTAGCCGTTCCAGGCGATCAGGCCGTAGATGAACAGGAAGGCCAGCACGAAGCTGGGCGCGATGACCAGCTTGGGCAGCCAGGGCGTGGGCAGGCGGGAAGGCGCGGACATGGGGCTCCCTCGTCGGGCGATGCGGCGGCGGGCCCCGGCGCGGGTGGCGGCCGGGGCGGTGCTCGTCAGGTATGCAGCGCGGTGCCGGTCAGCGGGTCTTGGCCGCGGCGGCGATCTTGGCGACGGCGTCCTGCGCGCTCATCTTGTCGCTGTTCCAGTACTGGCTCACCGCGTCCTTGAGCGCGCCTTCGACGGCCGAGGGCACGGCCATGCTGTGGGCCGCGCTGGGCACCAGGGCGCCCGACTTGGCGGTGGCCGCGAAGTCCTTGGCCGAGAGCTTGGCGCAGTCGTCGAACTTGTCCATGGGCACGTCCAGCCGCACCGGGATCGAACCCTTGGCCAGGCTGAAGGTCTCCTGGAAGGCGGGCGACATGATGGCCTCGGCCAGGTCGTTCTGCGCCTTGATGCGGTCATCGCCCTTGACCTTGAACATGGCGAAGGAATCGATGTTGAAGGTGAAGGCCTGGGCCGTGCCCGGCGCGGCCATGCACAGGAAGTCGGTGCCCGGCTTCTTGCCCGCGGCAACGAACTCGCCCTTGGCCCAATCGCCCATGAACTGCATGCCGGCCTCGCCCTTGATGACCATGGCGGTGGCCAGGTTCCAGTCGCGGCCGGAGGCGGCCTTGTCGGTGTAGGGCTTGATGCGCTTGAAGGTCTCGGCGGCCTTGATCATGGTCGGGCTCTTGAGCGCGTCCTGGTCCAGCTGCACCAGCGCCTTGCGGTAGAAGTCGGCGCCGCCGACGCCCAGCACCACCGTCTCGAAGGTGGTGAAGTCCTGCCAGGGCTGCCCGCCGTGGGCCACGGGCGTGATGCCGGCCTTCTGCATGGCATCGGCCGTGACGAAGAACTCGTCCCAGGTGGTGGGCGCCTTGGCCTTGGCCTTCTTCAGCGCCTCGGGGTTGATCCAGAGCCAGTTCACGCGGTGCACGTTGACCGGCGCGGCCACGTAGTTGCCCTTGTATTTCATGATGGCGGCCACGGTGGGCGGCAGCGCCGCGTCCCACTTGTTGGCCTTGGCCACGCTGTCGATGCTGGTCAGCACGCCTTCGCGCGCCCATTCCTGGATGGCCGGGCCCTTGATCTGGGCGGCCGACGGCGCATTGCCCGAGACCACGCGCGACTTCAGCACCGTCATGGCCGAATCGCCACCGCCGCCGGCCACGGCGAAGTCCTTCCAGGTGTCGCCCTTGGCCTGCAGCGTGGCCTTGAGCGCGGCAGCGGCCTTGGCCTCGCCGCCGCTGGTCCAGTAGTGCAGCACCTCGACCTCGCCCGCCTGAGCGGCGCCGGCCAGAGCCAGCCAGGCCACTGCGGCGGCGGTGCGGGTGAAGGAAGCAGTCGGATGGTTGCGCATGGCCAGGTCTCCTTAAGTCGCCCCGCGGGGCCGTTGAGTGGTCGGCGTCGTCGCCGCGGCCGGATTATTAAAGTCTCTTTAATTTATTAATCTAAGGTTAAACCCGAGGCCGAAGCGGCCCTGCTTCGTTAATCTCGGCGCCATGCACATCCTGCTTGCCGAAGACGACGCCCTGCTGGCCGACGGACTGGCGGCCCAGCTGAAGGGCGCCGGCTTCGCGGTGGAGCACGCGCCCAATGGCGCCGTGGCCGAGTACCTGCTGGGCCGCCATCGCTTCGACCTCGCCATCCTCGACCTGGGCCTGCCGCTGCTGGACGGCCTGAGCCTGCTGCGCAACGTGCGCGCCGAGCAGCCGCTGCTGCCCATCGTCGTGCTCACCGCCCGCGACAGCCTGGAAGACCGCGTGAGCGGCCTGCAGGCCGGTGCCGACGACTACGTGACCAAGCCCTTCGACTTTCCGGAGCTGGAAGCGCGGCTGCACGCCCTGCTGCGCCGCACCCGCGCGCGCGGCAGCGGCCTGCAGGTGGGCGGCATGCTGCTGGACCGCGACAACCGCCGCGCCACGGTCGGCGGCGAGGCCATCGAGCTGAGTGGCCGCGAATGGGCCATGCTGGAGCTGCTGGCCGAGCGCGCCGGCGAGGTCGTGACCAAGGACGAGATCGTGCGCGCCTGGATGGGCGACGAGGGCGACAGCGCCGCGGTGGGCAACGCGGTGGAGGTCTACGTCCATAAGCTGCGGCGCAAGCTGGAGAAGCCGGGTCTGGTCATCCGCACGGTGCGCGGGCTGGGCTACCTGCTCGAAAGCCCGGCGCCGGCAGCGACGGCGGGCGTACGTGGCTGATCGGCGCGCCTCCGCCCCCCGCCGCTTCGCGCCCACCCTGCGCCGCCAGCTCTTGCTGTGGCTGCTGCTCCCGCAGCTCGTGCTGTGGCTGGCGGGCGGCCTCGCCGCCTACCAGCTGGCCGAGCGTTACACCAACGCGGCCGTCGACGCGAGCCTGCTGCAGGCCTCGCGTGCCCTGGCCCGCCAGCTGCGCCCGTTGGACAACGGCCTCTTGATCGACTTTCCACGCGCCGCCCAGGACGTGCTGGAGGCCGACCCCGACGACCGGCTGCACTACATGGTCAGCACGCCCCCGGGCGCCTTCATCCTGGGCAACCACCAGTTGCCGCTGCCACCGGCAGCCGTCATGGCCCGGCCACCCATCGGCCAGCCCTACTTCTACGATGCGCTGCTGCCGCCCGCCAACGACGAGGTCGGCACGCGACAGCCGCTGCGCGTGGCTGCCCTCTTCCTGCGCCAGGGTGGCCGCGACGACCCGGACGCGGTGCTGCTGGTGCAGGTGGCCCGCAGCCGCACCAGCCGCGAGGAGCTGGCACGCGGCATCCTCTGGGACACGCTGCTGCCGCTGGCCGGGCTGATCCTGCTGATGACCACGGTGATCTGGCTGGGCATCCGCGCCGGCCTTGCGCCACTGCTGCGCCTGCGCCGCGAGGTCGAAGGCCGGGCGCCCACAGACCTCACACCGATCCGCCTCGACGCTGCACCGGGCGAGGTGCGCGCGCTGGTGATGGCGGTGAACGGCCTGCTGGCGGCCGTGCAGAACAACCTGGCGCAGCAGAAGCGCTTCATCAGCGATGCCGCGCATCAGATGCGCACCCCGCTGGCGGGCCTCAAGTCGCAGGCCGAGGTGGCGTTGGCCCTGGCCGGCGACGACGCCCAGCGCGAGCGCCTGCGCCGCGTGCACGAGAGCGCGGACCGCAGCGCGCAGCTGGTCAACCAACTGCTCACCCTTGCGCGGGCCGAGCCCGACACCGCCGCGGCCCGGGGCTCGCCGGTGGACCTGCGGGCGCTGGCGCAGGAGCTCACCGCCACGCTGGTGCCACGCGCGCTACGCGAGGGCATCGACCTGGGCTTTGCGCCGACGGAAGAGGATGGGGGCCCGCAGGGGGAGGCCCTGCCCCTCATCGTCACCGGCCATGCCTGGCTGCTGCGCGAAGCCCTCAGCAATCTGATCGACAACGCCCTGCGCTACGCGGGCCGTGGCGCGGTCGTGACGGTGGATGTTCAGCGCGATGGCAACGAGGCGGTGCTGAGCGTCACCGACGATGGGCCCGGCATCGCGCCGGAGGACTCGTCCCGCGTCTTCGAGCGCTTCGTGCGCGCGACCGACCAGGGCAACGGCTGCGGCCTGGGCCTGCCGATCGTGAAGGAGATCGTGGAGCGCCAGGGGGGGCGCGTGACGCTGGCGTCCGCCATTCCCCACGGGCTGTGCGCCCGAGTCCATCTGCCGCGTGCACCGTTGGCCTGAAGCCAGACGTCGAAGCCAGGCTCAAGAAGCCGGCGCGGGCACCCGGTCCGCACCCTCGAAGTCCGCGTTCGCCGCCAGGAAGTCCAGCACCGCCCGCACCCGCGCCGGCAGCCGCCCCGGTCGGCCCAGATAGACGGCATGCAGCGGCTCCAGCTCGTGCGGGTTGAACGCCTCCATCACCGGCACCAGACGCCCCGCGCGCAGGTCGGGCAACACGTGGTAGACCGACAGACGCGCCAGCCCCACCCCCTCCAGCGCCAGCAGGCGCAGCGCCGCACCGTCGCTGGCGCGGGCGCTGCCCACCACCGGCATGGCGACCGCACGGCCATCGACGACCAGCGGCCAGTCGGGCACGTTGCGGCGATAGGTGGAACCCAGCCGGTTGTGGCGCGCGAGCTCCTCCACCGTGGTGGGCGCGCCGTGCCGCGCCAGGTAGTCGGGTGAGCCGACGATGGCCTGCGCCGTGTGGCCCAGCAGCCGGCCCACCAGATCCGAAGGCGGCAGCTTGCCCCAGCGGATCGCGATGTCGCAGCGCTCCTCCATCAGATCGACCACGCGGTCGGTCAGCACCACGTCCACCTGCAGCTCCGGATAGGCCTCCAGCAGTCGCGGCACCAGCGGCAGAAGAAGGCGATGCCCAAAGGGAATGCTGGCATTGATGCTGACCCGCCCGCGCGGCGCGGCGCCGGCGCCCACGCAGCGCTCCGCCTCGTCCAGATCGGCCAGCACCCGCAGGCCGCGCTCGTAGAAGAGCTGCCCTTCGGCCGTGAGCTGCAGCTTGCGCGTGGAGCGGTGCACCAGTTGCACCGAGAGACGCGCTTCCAGCCGCGCCACCAGCTTGCTGATGGCCGAGGGCGTCAGACCCAGGTGCCGCGCCGCAGCCGAGAAGCCGCCCCGGTCCACCACCTGCACGAAGGCCTCCAGTTCGCCGGCGCGGTTGACCTCCACACGCGCGGCGGCCGATTTGTGAATTGGCTTCACAGCTGCTTGTCCAGAAAGCGTCCTAGTCATCGTGACGCGATCAGATCACAGTCACGGCCATCATGCCTCTCGCACTACTTGCCCTCACCGCCGGCGCCTTTGGCATCGGCACCACCGAATTCGTCATCATGGGCCTGCTGCAGCAGGTCGCGGCCGATCTGCGGGTGTCCATCACGGCGGCCGGCCTGCTCATCTCCGGCTATGCGCTGGGCGTCGCCGTGGGTGCGCCCGTGCTCACGCTGGCCACGCGACGCCTGCCGCGACGCACGGTGCTGATCGCGCTGATGGGCGTGTTCACCGCAGGCAACATCGCCTGCGCCCTGGCGCCCGACTACGCCACGCTGATGGCCGCCCGCGTGCTCACGTCGCTGGCGCACGGCACCTTCTTCGGCGTCGGCGCCGTGGTGGCCGCCGGCCTGGTGCCGCCGGAGCGCCGGGCCTCGGCCATCGCGCTGATGTTCACCGGTCTCACAGCTGCGACGCTGCTGGGTGTGCCGGCCGGCGCCTGGATCGGGCTGCAGTGGGGCTGGCGCGCCACCTTCTGGGCCGTGGCCGTGGTCGGCGTGGTCGCGCTCGCGGTGCTGATGCGCCTCGTGCCGCGGCAGGCGCAGGCCGAGGCGGCCGCCACGCTGGCCGAGGAGCTGTCGGTGCTGGCCCGGCCCCAGGTGTGGCTGAGCCTGGCCATCACCATCCTGGGCTTCGGCGGCGTGTTCGCTTTCTACACCTACGTGCAGCCGGTGCTGACGCAGGTGACCGGCCTGTCCGTCGCGGCCGTGTCGCCGCTGCTGCTGGTCTTCGGCGGCGGGCTGGCGGTGGGCAACATCCTGGGCGGCCGGCTGGCCGACCGGGCGCCGATGCCGGCCGTGATCGGCACCCTGCTCGCGCTGGCCGTGGTGCTGGCACTGGCCCCGATCGCCATGCCACATCGCCTGGCTGCGGCGGTCTTCCTGGCGGCGCTGGGGGTGGCCGCCTTCGCCACCGCCGCGCCGCTGCAGGCCCGCATGCTGGAGCAGGCGGCCGGCGCGGGTCAGAACCTGGCGTCCAGCCTGAACATCGCCGCCTTCAACCTGGGCAACGCCCTCGGCGCCTGGGTGGGCGGCGCGGTAATCGACCACGGGCCCGGGCTGCAGGGCCTCGGCCCCGCAGCCGCCGGGCTCACGCTGGCCGGGCTGGCGCTGGCGCTGGTCAGCCGGGCGATGCAGCGTCGTCGCCTGTCCGCCGACGCGCCTTCCACGCCCCGCCGCTGCAACGCCTGACCCTGACACCCAAGGAGAAACCACCATGGAACATCGACTGCTTGGCCGCTCCGGCTTCCGCGTCCCTGTGCTCGGCTTTGGCGCCGGCACCTTCGGCGGACAAGGGCCGCTCTTCAGCGCCTGGGGCCGCACCAACGTGGACGAGGCCCGCGAGATGATCGCCATCTGCCTGGAGGCCGGTGTCTCGCTCTTCGACACGGCCGACGTGTATTCGGACGGCGCCTCCGAGCGCGTGCTGGGCGAGGCGCTGCAGGGTCGGCGGCACGAGGCCATCCTGTCGACCAAGCTCACGCTGCCCGCCGGCCCCGGCCCCAACGACCGTGGCTGGTCGCGCCACCACCTGATCGGCGGCGTGGAGGCCGCGCTGCGCCGCCTGCGCACCGAACACATCGACCTGCTGCAACTGCATGCCTTCGACGCCGCCACGCCGGTGGAGCTGATGCTGCGCACGCTGGACGACCTGGTGCGCAGCGGCAAGGTGCGCAGCATCGGCGCCTCCAACTTTGCGGGATGGCAGCTGATGAAGGCACTGGCCGAGGCCGACCGACTGGGCACGGAGCGCTTCGTCGCCAACCAGGCCTACTACTCACTGATCGGCCGCGACTACGAGTGGGAGCTGATGCCGCTGGGCATCGACCAGGGACTGGGGGCCATCGTCTGGAGCCCCCTGGGGTGGGGCCGGCTCACGGGCCGCCTCCGCCGCGGCCAGCCGCTGCCCGAGGGCAGCCGCCTTCACCAGACGGCCGGCTTCGCACCGCCGGTGGAGGACGAGCGCCTGTTCCGCGTGGTCGAGGCCATGGATACCGTGGCCGAAGAGACCGGCCGCACCCTGCCACAGATCGCCATCAACTGGCTGCTGCAGCGGCCCACGGTGAGCAGCGTGCTCATCGGCGCGCGCGACGCGACGCAACTGCGCCAGAACCTCGGCGCCATCGGCTGGCAGCTCAGCGCCGCGCAGATGGCCCGCCTGGATGCGGCCAGCGCGACGACGCCGCCCTATCCCTACTACCCGTACTGGAACGGCCAGTTCACCGAACTGGCGCCGCCAGCCGTGCCGGCGGGTTGAAGCTTGGCACGCACGGAGACGTCGGTCTTCCTCGGCCGCCCGAGCACCATCGGCCGATGGCTGAGCCCGCTCAACCGCCCCGCAACTGCGCCTTCAGCTGTGCCCCCAGCTCCGGCCGCTCCAGGAAGGGATCGGCCGGGTTCTGGATGGCCACGATGTTCTCCATGCGGCTCTTCACGTTGCCCAAGGCCTTGGCGCCGGTGTGGCTGAAGACGTAGAACTGGTTGTCGCTGATGGCCTGGAAGACCTTGTGCGCCACCTCGGCCGCCGTGACCTTGCCGCTGGAAACGGCCTTCTCGGACATGGCCTGGCCGATCAGCTGGCTCTTGGTCAGCTGGCCCTGCGCCAGCGCGCCACCCGGCCGGTTGCGGTCGCTCTGCACGATGGCGGTGGGCACGAAGTAGGGGCACAGCAGGCTGGCGCCGATCTGGTCGGTGACCAGGCGCAGATCCTGGTACATGGTCTCGGTCAGGCTCACCACGGCGGCCTTCGCGGCGTTGTAGATGCCCATGTTGGGGGCCGTGAGCAGACCGGCCATGCTGGCGGTGTTGGTGATGTGGCCACGGTAGGCCGGGTCTTTCTCGGCGGCCTCCAGCATCATGGGCACGAACAAGCGCACGCCGTGCACCACGCCCCACAGGTCCACGCCCAGCACCCATTCCCAGTCGGCGACCGAGTTCTCCCACACCAGGCCGCCGGCACCCACGCCCGCGTTGTTAAAGACGAAATGCGGCGCGCCGAAGCGCTCCTTCACGGCCGCGGCGAGGGCTCCCATCTCGCTGGCGTTGGCGACGTCCACCCTGCGCGCCATCACCTGCACGCCGGCGGCCTTCATCTCGGTCTCGGCCTTGTCGAGCGCATCCTGCTGCACGTCGACCAGTACGAGGTTCATGCCGCGCGCCGCGCCGATGCGCGCGCATTCGAGGCCGAAGCCGGAAGCGGCGCCGGTCAGCACCGCGGTCTTGCCGTGGAAGTCCTGGATCATGGAAGTCGGTCCTTTTGCCGTTGTCTCTGGAATGCGGAGGATTGCCGCTGTGCGACCGATTGGAGCGCCCGCGACGCCCCACGGCTGTCCTGCAGGCGACGTCGGCGGGCAGCACAAGCCCGCCGCCATCGCGCCGATCAGCCCGCGTCGGCTGCCTTCAGCACATAGCCCGTGCGCGGAAAGTGCACGTGCAGCGCCCCTGCCCGCTCGTCTTCGCGGGCCAGCGTGAAGTGCGTGCGTGTCGCGGCCACCAGCGTGCCGGCGGTCTCTTCGAGGCCGAAGCTCTCAGCGCGGATGGTCACCGCGCTGCCCAGCGGGATGCCATGGTCGTCCTGGAAGGTGCTGTCGGTCAGCAGGGTCTTGGGCGCCGCGGCCTTGGCGATGGCCAGCGCGTCGGCCGACCCGATCTTCTCGAACGTGCCGTGGCCGATGGCCTTGATGCGGTCCATCCAGTCGACCACCGCCGGCGTGAGCTGCAGGATGGACTTCACCGCATTGACGCGGCTGGTGTACCAGAGCGGGTGGTAGGCCGCGAAGTCGGCGATGCAGGGCACCTCGCCGAGCAAGTGGCTGCGGTCGTCCAGCATGTCGGACAGGCGCCGCAGGTAGTTCTTGTAGGCGGCGGCGGCATCGGCCGGCTTGATGCGCGCCATGTTGCCGGCGGTCATCTTGCCGCGGTCTTCGCCGAAAGCCTTGGCCGCCTCGGCCGGCAGGCTGGCGAAGAGTTCGGCCGCGCCCTTGGGCTGCAGGTTCCAGGCCATGGCGGCCCAGAACAGCGTGCTGTCGGCCCACTGCGCCACGATGCGGGCCAGGCCCTTCTCGGGCTCGGGGTAGAGGGTGGGCTCGGGCTGCAGGTGCTCCAGCACGTCGGCGATGAGGGCGGTGTCGCAGTACACGTCCGCGCCCACCTGCAGCACCGGCGTGCGGCGGTAGCCGCCGGTCAGCGCCACCAGGTCGGGTTTGGGCATGACCGAGGGAATGATCACCGACTTCCAGGCCAGCTTCTTGTGGCCGAGCAGCAGGCGCACCTTCTCCGAGAAGGGCGAGGCGGCGTAGTGGTGCAGGATGATGTCTGCCATGGGGACTCCGGAAAAGGACGGCGGCATGGCGCCGGGGTTCAGCGGCGTACGCCGCTGCGTGGTTCGGATGCGAAGAACGTCTGTGCGTGGGCCCGGGCCGCCCCTGCGAGTGGCAGACTCAGCGCGGCATGGCCCGGGCCAGGATGGCGTCGAAATCGGCGCCCTCGCCCAGTGTGCCGAAAGTCTGGCCCCAGTCGCCACCGATGCGCGAGGCGCAGAAGGCCTCATGCACCGCTGCCGGCGCCGTCTGCACCAGCAGCGCGGCCTGCACGGCCAGCGCCACGTCCTGCGCCAGGCGGCGCGCCTGCGTCTCGGTGGCCATGGCTTCCACGCGCGTGGGCAGGGCCTCCATCAGCCGGTCGAGCGCCGGATGCGCGCCGCGGGCGGGCGCCAGTTCGTCGGCCAGCGCCGCGGCGATGTCGCCCTTGCGCAGGGCGCGCAGCAGGTCGATGGCCATGATGTTGCCGGCGCCCTCCCAGATGGAGTTGACCGGCATCTCGCGGTAGATGCGGGCCAGCACGCCTTCGCCGCCCTCCTCCACGTAACCGTTGCCGCCCAGGCATTCCATGGCCTCCTGCGCCAGCGCGGCGCCGCGCTTGCAGATCCAGAACTTGGCGATGGGCGTGAGCACGCGGGCGAGCAGCCGCTCGCGCGGGTCGTGCGCGCGGTCGAAGGCGCGCGCGAGGCGGATCGACAGGGCCACGGCCGCTTCGCTTTCGAGCGCCATGTCGGCCAGCACGTTCTTCATCAGCGGCTGCGCGATCAGCGGCTTGCCGAAGGCGCTGCGCTGCGCGGTGTGGTTGAGCGCCTGGGCCAGCGCCTGGCGCATCAGGCCGCTGGTGCCCAGCGAGCAGTCGAGCCGGGTCATGGTGCCCATCTCGAGGATCTGCGGCACACCGCGCCCTTCCTCGCCCACCAGCCAGGCGGTGGCGCCGTGGAACTCGACCTCGGAGCTGGCATTGGCCCTGTTGCCCAGCTTGTCCTTCAGGCGCTGGATGCGCAGTGCGTTGCGCGTGCCGTCCGGCAGCACCCGCGGCAGGAAGAAGCAGGAGAGCCCCGCCGGCGCCGGCGCCTGCGCCAGTACCAGGAAGGCGTCGCACATCGGGGCCGAGAAGAACCACTTGTGGCCGGTTAGCACATAGCGCTCGCCCCAGGCGTCGCTGCCGTCGCGCACCGCCTGCGTGGTGTTGGCACGCACGTCCGAGCCGCCCTGCTTCTCGGTCATGCCCATGCCCATGGTCACACCGGGCTTGTCGCGCCAGACAGCCAGCTGCCGGTCGTACCAGCGGCTCTGCAACTTGGGCGCCCAGTCGGCGTAGATGGCGGCATTGCCGCGCAGGCCGGGCGTGGCCGCATAGGTCATGGAGATGGGGCACAGCATCGAGGGCTCCAGCTCGGTGAAGAGCATGAAGCCGGCAGCACGCTGCACATGCGGCGATCGGCCGGCCGCGGCCGCCGCCGGATCGCCCGCCTCGGCCCAGGGCGTGCCGTGCAGGCCTGCGCCCACGGCGGCGCCCATGAGCGCGTGGTAGCTAGGATGGAACTCCACCTCGTCGATGCGCCGGCCGAAGCGGTCGTGCGTGTGCAGCACCGGCGTGTGCACATTGGCCAGGCGCGCATGCTGCTGCATCAGCGCCGTACCCACCTCGCGGCCCAGCGCCTGCAGCGGCGACAGGTCAAGACTGGGTGCGTTGAAGCGCAGGGCGTCCTGCAGTGCGCGGTTCGTGGCGAACAGGTCGTAGTCGACCAGCGGCTGGGGCTGGTTGAAGACCTCGTGCGTGACAAAAGCGTTCATGCCTGCCTCCTGGCCTTGCGAAGCCGGCGCACCGGCGGGACAGCGTCAGTGCCTCAGACCAGCTTGACCAGCTGCTTGCCGAAGTTCTTGCCCTTGAGCAGGCCAAGGAACGCCTCGGGCGCCTTCTCGATGCCCTCGGCGATGGATTCGCGCGGGCGCAGTTTGCCGGTGGCGACCAGCGTGCCCAGCTCCTTGAGCGCCTCGGGCCAGACTTCCATGTGCTCGCTGACGATGAAGCCTTCGAGCTTCACGCGGTTGATCAGCAGCAGCGTGGGGTTCTGCAGCGGCAGCGGCTGGCCGTCGTAGCCGGCGATCATGCCGCACAGGGCGATGCGGGCGAAGGCGTTCATGCGCAGCAGCACGGCGTCGAGGATGTAGCCACCGACGTTCTCGAAGTAGCCGTCGATGCCGTCGGGGCAGGCTTCCTTGAGCGCGGCGCTCATGCTCTTGACGTCGGGGTGCTGCCGGTAGTCGATGCAGGCGTCGAAGCCCAGTTCGTCCGTCACGTACTTGCACTTGTCCGGCCCGCCGGCGATGCCGACCACGCGGCAGCCGCGGGCCTTGGCCAGCGCGCCGAAGGCGCTGCCGACGGCGCCGCTCGCGGCCGTGACGACCAGCGTCTCGCCGGCCTTGGGCGCAATGATCTTGACCAGGCCGTACCAGGCCGTCACGCCGGGCATGCCGACGGCGCCCAGGTAATGCGACAGCGGCACGTGCGTGGTGTCCACCTTGCGCAGCATGCCGGGCTGGTTGGCGTCGACCACGCCGTATTCCTGCCAGCCGCCGAAGCCCACCACCTTGTCGCCCACGGCGAATTTGGGATGGCGGCTCTCGACGATCTCGCCCACCGTGCCGCCCTGGAAGGTCTGGCCCAGGGGCTGCGAGGCGGCATAGCTCTTGGAGTCGTTCATGCGACCGCGCATGTACGGGTCCAGGCTCAGGTAGTGGTGGCGCACCAGCACCTGGCCATCGGTCAGGGCCGGCGTCTCGGCGGTCACCAGCTTGAAGTTGGCGAGTTCGGCCTCGCCGGTCGGGCGGTTGTCCAGGTGGATCTGCTTGTTCTGCGGCATGGTGGTGCGCTCCGGGTCAGTCGGTGGAAAGGGGTTGAAGGGAATGCACGCTGCGGCCTTCGACCGGCAGGCGCTTGACGTACTTGAAGGTGCCGGTGGCATGCGAGCACAGGCGGCCTTCGGCGTCGACGATGCGTGCCTCGGTGAAGGCCAGCGTCGCCGTGCGGTGCATCAGCCGACCATGAGCCACCAGCGGGCCGCGCGCGGGCTGCATGAAGCTGGTCTTCATCTCGATGGTGACGACGCCGATCTCCGGCTGCACGCTGCGCGCCGCCGTGGCCATGGTCACGTCCAGCAGCGTCATGCAGGCCCCGCCGTGCGCCACCTGGAAGCTGTTGAGGTGCTCGTCGGTCGGCGTGTAGCGCAGCTCCGACTCACCGCCCTCGAAGCGGTGCATCGTGAAGCCAAGATGGTGGACGAAGGGAATGTCGACGCCGAAGGAAATGTTCATGGTCTGGAAGGCCACCACACGAGGCGGCGCGGGTTCGATGGAAAGGCGGGCTCAGGCCGCGCCCAGCACGACGCTGGTGCCACCATCCACCGCCATCCACTGGCCGGTGATGTGCTTGCCCGCGTCGCTGGCGTACAGCAGCGTGATGCCCTTGAGATCCTCATCATCGCCCAGGCGGTTGAGCGGCGCGGCAGCCTTCATGTTGTCCTCGCCCAGCGCGTCGATCAGGCCAGCGGCCATCTTGGTGCGGAAGAAGCCGGGGCAGATGGCGTTGACGTTGATGCCATGGTGGCCCCACTCGGCGGCCAGGGTGCGGGTGAAGCCGATCACCGCGGTCTTGGAGGTGTTGTAGGCGAGGGTCTTCATGCCGATCGGGTTGCCGTTCAGGCCCGCGATGGAGGCGATGTTGATGATGCGCCCGGTCTTCTTGGGGATCATGTAGCCGTTGGCGATCTGCTGGCTCAGGATGAAGTAGCCGCGGACGTTGAGGTTCATCACCTTGTCCCAGGCGGCCACCGGATGCTCCTCGGCCGGGGCACCCCAGCTGGCGCCGGCGTTGTTCACCAGGATGTCCACGGCGCCCATGCGCTCCAGCGTCTCGTCGGCCAGGCGGCGGGTGTCGTCTTCCTTGCTGCAGTCGGCGGCGATCCAGCGCGCATCGATGCCCGCAGCCTGCAGCTCGGCCGCGGCCTGCTCCAGATCCTCGGCCTTGCGCGAACTGAGCATGACCCGGGCACCGGCCTCGCCCAGCGCATGGGCCATCTGCAGGCCCAGGCCGCGGGAGCCGCCGGTGATCAGGGCGACCTTGCCCTTCAGGTCGAACAATTGCTGGACGGTGCGTGCGCTCATGGCTTCTTGTCTCCGGAAATTGCGAAATGGGCGCGACGCGCCCGGTTCAGGGTTTGATGCGGGAACGGATGTAGATCAGCACCACGCCGGCCAGCACGGCCACGCCGCCCGGCACGCCGATGGACCAGCCCAGCGGCGCGTCCTGGCGGGCAGTGGCGATGCCCAGCACCACGATGAACAGGCCGGCGTAGATCAGGATCCAGCACAGCTTCTCGGTCCAGTGGCGTTGCTTGGGCGGGCGGACGGGTGCTTGGGGAGTCATCAGAAGGCGTCTTCGGGAAGGTCTGCGCAGACCGGCTCGCGGCTCTCGACCACGTTGAGCCAGGCGCCGATCTTGGGCAGTTCGTAGCGGAAGAAGTAGGTGGCGGCGCCAAGGCGGCCGGTGGTCGACAACGAGGTCGCGCCATTGTCCTTCTCGATGGCCTTGTCCGCGACATCCAGCCACATCCACGCCAGGACCATGTGACCGAAGGCCTGCATGTAGGGCACCGCATTGACCAGCGCCTCTGCCGGGTTGCCGGTGGACCACGCAGCCTGGATGGCCGACGTCACGCGGCCGAAGGCCTGGCCCAGCGCGTCGGCAAAGCCGGCCAGCTCGGGCCGGGCCGCGGCGCGGGCGATGGTCTCCTGCACGCGGGCGCCCAGCAGCTGCAGGCCCTTGCCGCCTTCCATCAGCACCTTGCGGCCCAGCAGGTCCGCGGCCTGGATGCCGTGCGTGCCCTCATGGATCATGTTCAGGCGGTTGTCGCGCCAGTACTGCTCCACCGGGAAGTCGCGCGTGTAACCGTAGCCGCCGTGGATCTGGATGGCCAGCGAATTGGCCTCCAGGCACCATTCGCTGGGCCAGCTCTTGGCGATGGGCGTCAGCACCTCCAGCAGCAGGCGGGCGTCGTCCGCGGCCTCGGGCGTGCCGGTCTTCTGCTCGTCCACCAGGCGGGCGCAGTACAGCTGCAGGGCCAGCGCGCCTTCGCAGTACGCCTTCTGCGCCAGCAGCATGCGGCGCACGTCGGCGTGCTCGATGATGCGCACCTGCGGACGGGTCGCATCCTTGCCGGCCGGGCCTACGGGCCGGCCCTGCGGCCGGTTCTTGGCGTAGTCGAGCGAGGCGTGATAGCCCGCCATGCCCAGCATGACGGCGGCCGTGCCGACGCCGATGCGGGCCTCGTTCATCATGTGGAACATGCAGGCCAGGCCCTGCCCCGGCTTGCCGACCAGATAGCCCACGGCACCGGCCTTGCCGTCGACCGGGTACTTGCCCTCGCCGAAGTTGAGCAGCGTGTTGGTGGTGCCGCGCCAGCCAAGCTTGTGGTTGAGACCGGCCAGCGCCACGTCGTTGCGCACGCCAGTCAGATTGCCTTCGGTGTCCACCATCTTCTTGGGGACGATGAACAACGAGATGCCCTTGACCCCGGGAATCAGCTTGCCCTCGGCGTCGGGAATCTTGGCCAGCACGATGTGGACGATGTTCTCGGTCAGCTCATGGTCGCCGGCCGAGATCCACATCTTGTTGCCCTTGAGCCGGTAGCGGGGCCCAAGCGGGTCGTTCTCGAAGCCGTCACCGTCCGGCACGGCGCGCGTGGCCACGTCCGATAGCGAGGAGCCGGCCTGCGGCTCCGACAGGCACATGGTGCCGGCCCAGCGGCCCGAGAACTCGTTGAGCGCGAAGACCTGCTTCTGCATCTCGGTGCCATGCACCATCAGCAGGTTGGCATTGCCGCTGGTGAGCATGTTCGAGCCGATGCTCACCGACGCCATGGCGAAGAAGGAATTGGCCGCCGCCTGCACCGTGTAGGGCAGCTGCATGCCGCCGATGTCGTAGTCCTGCGCGGCCGCCATCATGCCGCTCTCGACGAAGGCCGCATGCGCTTCGTGCGTGGCGCGCGGCAGAACGACCTTCTCGCCGTCGAAATGCGGCTCTTCCACATCCACGGTGCGATTGGCCGGCGCGTACTTCTCGCGGGCGATGCGCTCGCAGGTGTCGAGCACGGCATCGAAGGTCTCGCGCGAATGGTCGGCGAAGCGCTGGCGCTCGTTCAGGCGCTCGGCATGGAGCCAGTCGTAGAGCAGGAAGTCGAGGGTGTCGCGATAGCTCATGGTTGTCTCGTGGTGAAGAAGACCGCGCCGGAGTTCGGCGCGGGGTTGGGCAGTAGCGGCCTGGACGCCCTGTGCTCAGCCCTGCGCCGCGATCAGGGCCATGGTGCCCGCCGCCTTGACGGCCAGCGTGCGCTGCCCATCGGCCGCCACCGCATAGACCTCGGCCTCGGCAAAGCTCAGTTGGCGTCCCGCCCGCAGCACCCAGGCCTCGCACTCCAGGCGCACACCGCGGGCGCCTCGCAGGAGCGTGGTCTTGAACTCGGCGGTGACGATCCAGAAGCCATCCGGCGCCATCGTCTGCGCCGCCGCGCCCATGGTGTGGTCGGCGATGGAAGCCATGACGCCGGCATGGACCACCCCGGTGTGCTGCAGGTGGCGCGGCGCGAGCGTGAGCGCCGTGCGCACCCGCCCTGCCTCGCCGCCCGTCGCCTGCACGCCCAGGTCGGCCATGAAGGGCGCACTGGCGAAGAAGCCCTGCAGCGTGGGCAGATCGACCTTCATCGCCATGCCTTCGGTGCGCGTACGCCGAGGATCAGAGAACCTCGAACACGCCGGCCGCACCCATGCCGCCGCCGATGCACATGGTCACCACCACCTTCTTGGCGCCACGACGCTTGCCTTCGATCAGCGCATGGCCGGTCAGGCGCTGGCCGCTCACGCCGTAGGGATGGCCGACGGCGATGGCGCCGCCGTTGACGTTCAGGCGGTCGTCCGGCAGGCCCAGCTTGTCACGGCAGTACAGCACTTGCACCGCGAAGGCTTCGTTCAACTCCCACAGGTCGATGTCATTGACCGTCAGGCCCAGTTTCTTGAGCACCTTCGGGATGGCGAAGACGGGGCCGATGCCCATCTCGTCCGGCTCGCAGCCCGCCACCGCGAAGCCCAGGAAGCGGCCCAGCGGCTTCAGGCCCTTGCGCTCGGCATAGGCCTCGTCCACCACCACGCAGGCGCCGCCGCCATCGGAGAACTGGCTGGCATTGCCGGCCGAGATCAGGCCGCCGGGCATGGCCGGGCGGATGCCGCTGATGCCTTCCTTGGTGGTGCCGGGACGGATGCCCTCGTCGTTCTCGACGGTCACTTCCTTGGTGATCAGGCCCAGCTGGCCGTCGGCCACGCCGGCCAGCACGGTGATCGGCGCGATCTCGTCCTTGAACTTGCCGGCTTCCAGCGCGGCGGTGGCGCGTTGCTGGCTGCGGGCGCCGTATTCGTCCATGGCCTCGCGGCCGATGTTGTAGCGCTTGGCCACCTGCTCGGCGGTCTGCAGCATGTTCCAGTAGATCTCGGGCTTGTTCTTGACCAGCCAGGGATCGGTCAGCATGTGCTTGTTGGCCTCGTTCTGCACGCACGATATGCTTTCCACGCCACCGGCCACGTACACGTCGCCCTCGCCCGCGATGATGCGCTGGGCGGCGGTGGCGATGGTCTGCAGGCCCGAGGAGCAGAAGCGGTTGATGGTCATGCCCGAGGTGGTCACGGGCAGGCCGGCGCGCAGGGCGATCTGGCGCGCGATGTTGCTGCCGGTGGCGCCTTCGGGCGTGGCACAACCCATGATGACGTCGTCGACCTCGGCGCCATCGATGCCGGCGCGCTGCACCGCATGCTGCACGGCGTGGCCGCCGAGCGTGGCGCCGTGGGTCATGTTGAAGGCACCCTTCCAGCTCTTGGCGAGCGGCGTACGGGCGGTGGAAACGATCACGGCGCGGGTCATGGTGTCTTCCTTTGAATGGAGGCGGAAACGGAAGCGGGCTGCGACGCGTTGCGCAGCAGCTGCTGGTAGAAGCCGATCATGTCGCCGTAGGCGGCGATGCTCAGGCGTTCGTTGGTGCCGTGGAAGCGAGGCAGGTCCTCGTTGTTCACACGGATGGGCGAGAAGCGGTAGACCGCCTTCGAGATGCCCGTGAAATGGCGCGAGTCGGTGGCGGCGGTCATCAGGCCGGGGGCTACCACCGCATCGGGGAAGCGCTCGCGGATGCTGCGCTCGATGAGCGCATAGCCCGTGCTGTCGGTGGGCGAAACTGGCGACGGCTCGGCATTGCCGGGATAGGCCTTGATCTGGATGTCGTCGTCGGCCAGCGCCTTCTTGAGGTGGGCCTGCACGCTGTCCAGCGTGTCGCCGGGTAGCACGCGGAAGTTGACGGCCGCCTCGGCGCGGCCAGGCAGCACGTTGTCCTTGTTCCCGGCGCGCACGATGGTGAGCGCGGTGGTGGTGCGCAGCATGGCGTTGCTGCTGGGGCTCTTCTCGAGCTGGCCCCGCACCAGGGGCTCAGTGAGCCACAGGTTGGAGAGCATCACGCGATTAAGCGGGCTCATCTCCGGCGCGAGGGTGCCGAACATCTGGCCCGCCACGCCGCGGATACCACCCGGCATGGCCGAGGCCTCGAGCCGGGCCAGCGCCGCGCTCATGCGGCCGATGGCACTGTGCGCGGGCGGCATGGACGAATGGCCGGGCGAGGTGTCGAGCGTGAGGAAGAAGGTGCCGTAGCCCTTCTCCGCCAGGCCGATCAGCGCCGCGGGCTTCGACAGGCCGGGCAGCACGCCGTCGAGCACCAGCAGGCCCTCGTCGAGCACCCATTCCAGCTCGACGCCGCGCGACTGCAGCAGCTCGGCGATGGGCCTGGCGCCGCGCAGGCCGCTGACCTCCTCGTCGTCGCCCATCACGAAGTAGAGGGTCTGGCGCGGCTGGAAGCCGGCCGCCAGCAGCGACTCCACGGCCTCCAGTTGGGCCAGCAGGTTGCCTTTGTCGTCCATGGTGCCGCGGCCCCAGATGAAGCCGTCCTTCACCTCGCCGGCGAAGGGGTCCACGCTCCAGGCGCGCTCGGTGCCGGGCGCGATGGGCACCACGTCCTGATGCGCCATCAGCGCGGCGGGCATGGCCTTGGGGTCGCGCCCTTCCCAGGTGAAGAGCAGCGCGTGCCGCCCCACCACCTCCTTGCGAAGCGCACCGTGCACACGCGGAAACTGCTGGGCCAGGTAGGCCTGGAACTTGTCGAACTCGGCGCTGGACTCGCCCGAGCCGTCCATGGCCGAGACGGTGCGAAAGCGCACCGCACCCGCCAAGCGCTGCGCTGCCGATCCGAGGTCGATGTCCGCCTTGGGTGCTGGCGCCACGGCGACCTGCCGCGAGCCTTGACGCCAGGTGTTGAGGCCCAGCGCCGCGGCCAGCAGCACCAGCGCGGCGAGCAGGATCGACAGGAGGCGGCGGATCATCGGCAGTCGGTGCGGCAGTGCGTCAGTGGTTCAGTGCCTCAGGCCTGATCGAACCCTTTGCCCTCGGCCGCCAGCTTGCTGATCAGCCCGGCAGGCTCCCAGAACTTGGCATCGTCGTTGGGGTTGCGGCCGAAGCGCTGCATCGCCTGCACCACGTTGAACAGCCCCTGCTGGCTGGCGTAGTGCATCGGGCCGCCGCGGAAGATCGGGAAGCCGTAGCCCGTGATGTAGACCATGTCGATGTCGCTGGCCTTGCTGGCGATGCCGTCTTCGAGGATGTGCGCACCCTCGTTGACCAGCGAATACACCAGACGCTGCACGATCTCCTCGTCGCTGATCTTGCGCGGCGTGATGCCCAGTTCCTTGCGGTGCTCGGCAATCATGTCCTCCACCAGCTTGGACGGGATCGCGTCGCGCTTGCCGGCCTGGTAGTCGTACCAGCCCGCGCCCGTCTTCTGGCCGAAGCGGCCGAGCTCGCACAGCTTGTCGGCCGTGCGGCTGTACTTCATGTCGGGCTGCTCGACCGAGCGGCGCTTGCGAATCGCCCAGCCGATGTCGTTGCCGGCCAGGTCGCCCATGCGGAAGGGGCCCATGGCGAAGCCGAACTTCTCGATGGCCTTGTCCACCTGCGCTGG
>NZ_FTMY01000007.1 GCF_900156165.1 Pseudacidovorax sp. RU35E | reverse complement strand
AAGGTCACGGCCATCGACACGCACTGGATCTGGCAGGACGGCCAGTTCCTCACGCAGAACCCGCTGCAGATCCGCGGCGGCTTCGTCGAGGTGCCCAGGACCCCCGGCCTGGGCGTGACGGTGGACCGCGCCGCGCTGCAGCGCGCCAATGCGCTGTACCAGCAGCACGGCCTGGGCGCGCGCGACGACGCCATCGCCATGCAGTACCTGATCCCGGGCTGGAAGTTCGACAACAAGCGGCCGGCGATGGTGCGCTGAGCCACCCCGTCATTCGACAAGGACCTTCTCCATGAGCCAATTCGACAACCTCGTCAACGGCGAATGGCTGGCCGGCGCCAGCTATAGCCCCAACCTCAACCCCAGCAACCTGGCGGACGTGATCGGCCAGTACACGCAGGGCGATGCCTCGCATGTCGATGCCGCCGTGGCGGCCGCGACCGCGGCCTTCCCCGCCTGGTCCACCGGCTCGGTCCAGGCCCGCAGCGACGCGCTCGACAAGATCGGCGCCGAGATCCTGGCCCGCAAGGAGGAGCTGGGTGCGCTGCTGGCGCGCGAGGAGGGCAAGACCCGCGCCGAAGGCATCGGCGAGGTGACTCGCGCCGGCCAGATCTTCAAGTTCTTCGCTGGCGAATGCCTGCGCCTGTCGGGCGAGACCGTGCCTTCCGTGCGTCCCGGCATCGGCGTGGAGATCACGCGCGAGCCGGTAGGCGTCGTCGGCCTGATCACGCCGTGGAACTTCCCCATCGCCATCCCGGCCTGGAAGATCGCGCCGGCGCTGGCCTTCGGCAACTGCGTAGTGCTCAAGCCGGCCGACCTGGTGCCGGGCAGCAGCTGGGCGCTGGCCGAGATCATCCACCGCTCGGGCATCCCGGCCGGCGTGTTCAACCTGGTGATGGGCCGCGGCAGCGTCATCGGCAATGCGCTGGTGCAGCACCCGGGCATCCATGCGATCAGCTTCACCGGCTCGGTGGGCGTGGGCCGCGGCATCGCGCTGGAATGCGTCAGGAGTGGCAAGAAGGTCCAGCTGGAGATGGGCGGCAAGAACCCGCAGGTGGTGCTGGACGATGCCAACCTGAACCAGGCCGTCGAGCTGTGTGTGCAGAGCGCCTTCTATTCCACCGGCCAGCGCTGCACGGCGTCGAGCCGGCTGATCGTGACCGAGGGCATCTACCCGCGCTTCATCGAGGCCATGAAGGCCCGCATGGCGAAGATCAACGTCGGCGACGCGCTGGCGCAGGGCACCGACATCGGCCCCGTCTCCAGCCAGTCGCAGCTGGAGCAGGACCTGAGCTATGTCGAGATCGGCAAGGCCGAAGGCGCCACGCTGGCCGTGGGCGGCGAGCGCCTGTCGCGCGGCACCGAGGGCTTCTACATGGCCCCGGCGCTGTTCAGCGAGAGCGGCAAGTCCATGCGCATCAACCGCGAGGAAGTCTTCGGACCCGTGGCCAGCGTGATCCGCGTGAAGGACTACGACGAGGCCCTGGCCACGGCCAACGACACCGAGTTCGGCTTGTCGGCCGGCATCGCCACCACCAGCCTCAAGTACGCCACGCACTTCAAGCGCCACAGCCAGGCCGGGATGGTGATGGTCAACCTGCCCACCGCGGGCGTGGACTACCACGTGCCCTTCGGCGGCCGCAAGGGCAGCAGCTACGGCCCGCGCGAGCAGGGGCGCTATGCACAGGAGTTCTTCACCACGGTGAAGACCGCTTACACGCTGGCCTGAAACTAAAAAAGCACCCCCCATGCCGCTTCGCGGCTCCCCCCTCTCTGGCGCCTTCGGCTTGGAGGGGGGCGCACCCAGCGGCCTGGCAAAGCCAGTTCCGCGGGTGCCCTGGCGTGGCCTGCTCCGCGGCCATTTGATCGTTGGCGTCGCGCCAGTCTCACGCGGCGTGGGTGGCACGCAGCGCTGTGGAGAACTGACATGACGCGCTCTGCCTTGCGGCCGGCAGGTGGCTTCATCGCTGCCTGCCGGCCGTTGTCGTTTCATTGGGGTGTCGCGGCGGGCCGGCGGGTGGCGATCCACAGCCCCAGCGCAATGGCCAGCCCCAATACCGCCGCCACGGTGCCGACGAGGAACACGCCGCGGTAGCCCGTGCGGTCGGCCAGCAGCCCGGCCAACGGGCCGGTCAGGCCGTAAGCCAGATCCTGGAAGGCTGAAAACGCGCCCATGGCCGTGCCGCGCAGGGGCGGCGCCACGCGGTGCACGACGTCGCGGCCCATGGCCGGGAACACCATCGAGCAGCCCAGGCCGGTCATGAAGGCGCCGGCCAGCGCCGCATTGGGCGTGGCGGCGCTCCAGAGCAGCGCCTGGCCCAGCGTCTCCACCGCCAGCGAGGCCGCCGCCACCGGCAGGCCGCCGATGCGGTCGGGCAGGCCGCCGAACAGCAGCCGCACCAGCACGAAGCCGGCGCCGAAGGCCGTAAGGCCCAGGCCCGCATGCGCCCAGCCCTGGGCCCGGAAGTGCAGCGCGAAGAAGGCGCCGATGGCCGCGAAGCCGATGCCCTGCAGGCACACGATGGCGCCCTGCGGCGCAATGCGGCCGACCACCCGCCAGATCGACGGCCGCTGGGCCGCCGCCATCACGGGAAGCGCTTGCAGCGGCAGGACGGCGAGCAGCGCGAGCGCCGGAAGTGCCATGGCCACAGCCATGGCGCCTGCCAGCCCCAGCCGGTCGTAGAGCGCGATGCCCAACGGTCCGCCCACGGCCAGCGCGCCATAGATGGCGGCCCCGATCCAGGCGAGCACCTGGCCCGAGCGGGCCGGCCCGACCAGCCCGATGCACCAGGTGATGGTGCCGACGGCGACCAGGCTTTCGCCCACGCCGATGAGCAGGCGGCCGATCAGCAGCACGGCGTAGGCCGCGATGGCGCCCAAACCTGGCAGGCCGGCCGCCAGGCACACCAGCGCGCCGGCCATGTAGCAGAACAGGCCGCGCACCGCTGCCACCTTGGCACCCTGCCGGTCGGTGAGCGTGCCGGCGAAGCCGCGGCTGAGGATGGTGGCCAGGAAGGCGATGCCCACCGCCAGCCCGGCCCAGGCATTGCCCAGGCCCAACGTGCCGGCCACGAAGAGCGGCACAGTCGGCAGTGTCATGCCCACGCACAGGCAGGCCACGAAAAGCACGCCGACCAGCCACCAGAAGGGCAGCAGCATCGGCGCAGAAGAAGCTATTGGAGAGGATGTGGAAGTCATGCGCCGATAATGCGACGAGTTCGTCAGGTTTTCCATTCGCATTCGGAGCCCTCGCCATGAGCCCCCGTCGCAGCGCCCCCCTCTCCTCGAGAAAGGAGCCCCAGCAGGCCCGCTCCGCCAACCTGGTGGCGGCGGTGCTCGAAGCGGCTGTTCAGGTTCTGGCCCAGGAAGGCGCGCAGCGCTTCACCACGGCCCGCGTGGCAGAGAAGGCCGGCGTCAGCGTGGGTTCGCTCTACCAGTACTTTCCCAACAAGGCGGCGATCCTGTTCCGGCTGCAGAGCGACGAATGGCAGCGCACCACCACGCTGATGCGCGGCATCCTGGAAGACGAATCCACGCCGCCGCTCACGCGGCTGCGGGGGCTGGTCCATGCCTTCATCCGCTCCGAATGCGAGGAGGCCGAGGTGCGCACGGCTTTGGCCGATGCCGCCCCGATGTACCGCGATGCACCTGAGGCCGGCGAAGCACGGGCGACGAGCGCCCGTGCCTTCCGCGTCTTCCTGAAGGCTGCATTGCCCGACACCTCCAGCGGCGTCCGCAGCCGTGCCAGCACATTGATCCTCGACACGTTGAGCGGCGTGGGCAAGGCCTTCTCCGACCAGGCCCGCAAGCCCGCCGAGATCGAGGCCTATGCGGACGCGCTCGCAGACATGTTTTGCGCGTATCTTGTGGGGCTGGGTGCGGCGCCGGAGTCAGAGCCAGCACCTCCTGCCCGCCGCCGGCGCGTTGCGCACCGGCGCGGATGATCGAGAGCCCCTGCGGAGGTCCCATGCACCCAGCCACTGCGCTGCCACTGCCCACGTCGCGCGATGCGCTCGGCTGCACCGCCAGCACGCTGGTGCACGACGAGGAGGTCGAGGCCGGCAGCGTCCGCGTCTATCGCAAGGCGGTGGCGAAGTCCCAGCTCGGGCCGGTGGAGACGGCGCCCTCCGACCGGGGCCTGCTGCTGGGCATCTCGCTCGCACCGGGGCACCGGCGCCGCATCCTGCATGGGCGTCATGCGAGCACGCACGACTTCGGCTGCGGCGCGATCTACCTGCGCGACTTCAGCGAGCGCTACCGCGCCGACATGAAGACCGGCTTCGACTTTCTGCTGGTGGAGTTTCCGCGGGCCGTGGTCCAGCAGGCCACGCAGCAGCCGGTGAGCCTCGGGGCGCTGCTGTCGGCCCCGCCCACCGGCGCGCACGACGCCGTGCTGCACCACCTGGCGCTGGCCCTGCTTCCGGCGCTCGGCCGGCCGCATGTCGCCACCGGCCTGTTCGTCGAGCAGGTCACGGCCGCCATGGCCGCGCATGTGGTGCAGCGTTACGGCGACGTGCGCCCGCCGGCCACGCCCCGGCGCCACCGGCTGTCGGCCCTGCAGGAGGCGCGGGCCAAGGAGATGCTGGCGCTGCGTGCGGAGGGCACGCACAGTGCCCAGGCGGTGGCCGACGCCTGCGGCCTGTCGCGCAGCTACTTCATCGAGGCCTTCCGCGAGACCACCGGCCAGACGCCGTACCAATGGGCGCAGGCCCAGCGCGTGGCGCGGGCCCAGGCCCTGCTGGCGCGGCCCGATCTGTCGCTGGCCGCCATCGCTCTGGCCTGCGGCTTCGCCGACCAGAGCCACTTCACGCGCGTCTTCACCCGGCACATGGGCATGCCGCCGGGCGCCTGGCGGCGCGGGGCTGGCCACTGAGGCCCGCTGCTGCCGCCAGCTGCCGCTGCGCGCTCAGTCCTCGATCAGCGCGAGCAGGTCGGCGTTGACCTGGTCCTTGTGCGTGGTGCACGTGGCGTGGGGCGCACCGGGGTAGACCTTGAGCGTGGCGCCCTTGATCATCTGCGCCGCCAGCTTGCCCGTGCCCTCGATGGGCACGACCTGGTCGTCGTCGCCATGGATGACCAGCGTGGGCACGTCGATCTTCGCCATGTCGGCGCGGAAGTCCGTCCCCGAGAACGCCGTCACGCAGTCCAGCGTGCCCTTGATCGAGGCCTGTAGTGCGATCTGCAGCGTCTGCTTGAAGATGCCCTGCGACACCGGCGTGGCCCCCGGCCGGTTGGTGCCGTAGAAGATGGCGCTGAAGTCGTCCAGGAACTGCGGCCGGTCTGCCATCAGCCCGGCGCGCAGACCCTCGAACATGGCGGGTTCGGGCCCGTCCGGATGGTCCGCCGTCTTCACGAACAGCGGCGTCACCGCACTGACCAGCGCCAGCCGGGCCACGCGGCCGCTGCCATGGCGGGCGATGTAGCGCGTCACGTCGCCGCCGCCCATCGAGAAGCCCACCAGCACCACGTCCTTCAGGTCCAGGGCCTCGATCAGCTCCGAGATGTCGTCGGCGAAGGTGTCGTAGTCGTAGCCGGTCCAGGGCTGGCCGGAGCGGCCGAAGCCACGGCGGTCGAAGGCGACGGTGCGGTAGCCGCGCTCGGCGAAGAACATCATCTGCGCGTCCCACATGTCGGCGCTCAGTGGCCAGCCGTGGCTGAACAGGATGGGCTGGCCGCTGCCCCAGTCCTTGTAGTAGAGGTCGGTTCCGTCGCGCAGGGTGAGGAAGCTCATGCAAATCTCCAGGGGTTGAGGAAGGCAGGGGAAGGCAAAAGTGGCCCAGGGGCTCAGAGCGCCAGGAAGTGGTGGACCTCGGGCTGGCCCGGGCCGATGTGGTAGCGGACCACTTCGCCCTGGAGGTCTGCATCGGCCTGGGACACGCGGTGGTGCTGGCGCAGGTGCTCCGCCCAGGACTCGACCATGAACCATTCGACGATGCGCTGCGGATCGGCCGTGTGCTCGTGCAGGCCCCAGGCATAGGCGCCGTCGCGGCGGCGCTCGGGCGCCAGGCGCCGCACGGCGGCCAGGAAGGCCGGCCGGTCTTCGGCACGGATGCGGTATTCGATCTGGATCATCACGGGGCCGCGGTCATGGGCCACGGGCTCGGCCAGCAGCGGCTCGGGCCAGTGGCGCGAGGCCTGCAGGTCCGCGTCGCCCGTGGGCAGGCGCACGCGGTGGAAGAGCAGGGCCACCGCCAGCAGGCCCAGCGCGGCGGCGGCGAGCGCGCCGCGCACGCCGACCTGCTGCGCCACCAGGCCCCAGCCCAGGCTGCCGGCGGCCATGGCACCGTTGAAGACCGTGAGGTAGACGGCCAGCCCGCGGCCGCGGACCCAGTTGGGCAGCACGGCTTGGGCCACGCCGTTGAGCGTGGTCAGGGCCGTGATCCAGCCCACGCCGAGCACCAGCAGCAACAGCACGGCCAGCCACTGGGGCGGGGCCAGCACCAGCGCACCCAGCACACCCGCCGTCAGCACCGAAGCCAGCAGCACCAGCCCGTCCGCATCCAGCCGTCCGCGCAACCTGGGCATGACGAGTGCGCCGACGATGGCGCCCGCGCCGACGGCGCCCATGAGCACGCCGTAGAAGCCAGCCGTGCCCTGCAGCTTCTGCCGCGCGACCAGCGGCAGCAGCGCCCAGGCCGCGCTCGCGAAGAGGAAGAACACCGCCGCGCGCACCAGCACCACGTGCAGCTCGCGGCTGGCGCGCGCATAGCGCAGGCCGGCGCGGAAGGCGCCAAGGAAGTTCTCGGACAGGCCCTCATCCGCCGCAGGCGCCGGCCGGCGCCACCACAGCAGCGCCGCGATGACGAAGACATAGCTCAGCACGTCCGCGCCGTAGGTCATGGCCGCGCCGAAGCTGGCCAGGAGCAGGCCACCGACGGCCGGCCCCACGGCGCGGGCGATGTTGACGCCCAGCGAGTTGAGCGCCACCGCGTTCTTGAGCTGCGCGCGCGGCACCAGCTCGGGCACGATGGACTGCCAGGTCGGCCCCATCAGCGCGGCGCCCACGCCGCCCACGAAGGTCAGCACGATCAGCAGCTCCACCGTCAACGCGCCGCTGCGCGAGAGCAGCAGCAGGGCCGCGCTCACGCCCGCCAGCAGCAGCTGCACGGCGATGAGGAAGCGCCGGCGGTCCAGGATGTCCGACAGCACCCCGGCCGGGATGGCCAGCAGGAAGACCGGCAGCGTCGCCGCGGTCTGGATCAGCGCGACGGCCGTGGGGCTTGGCGAGAGGTCGGTGACCAGCCAGCCGCTGGCCACGTCGCGCATGAAGCTGCCGATGTTGCCCAGCACCGTGGCGCACCACAGCACGGCGAACACCGGCAGGCGCAGGGGTGCAAAGCTGCCGCTTTCCTTGGCCGCCTCAGCCATGCCGCCGTTCCCGCCCGTCGAGCCAGGCCACCAGCAGGAAGCCGCCCACCAGGCCCAGGTGCTCGAAGAAGGCATTGGCCGCCATGAAACGCTGCGGCTGGGGCATGTCCCAGAAGCGCAGCGCGACCAGGGTGGCGCCCAGCGTGAAGGCCGCCAGCACCAGCGCCCCCAGCCAGCGCAGCCGCCCGCTGATGACCAGGGCCGAGGCGCCGAGTTCGAGCACGATCACGGCCAGCGCCATCGGCGCGGCCGGCGCGATGCCGAAGTGCTGCATTTCGGCCACGGCACCGGCGAAGTCGAAGGCCTTGACCAGGCCGCCTTGCAGGTAGGCGGCGCACAGCAGCAGCAGGCACAGCCGCCGCACCCAGGGAGACAGCGTCCAGCCCATCAGACCGCCCAGCAGGCGCAGCCCAGCGCGCCCCAGAAGCTCTTGAGGTCGCCCACCGGCAGCCGGCTGCCCCAGGCGCTGGCATGCGCATGGCCATGGACGTTGCAGGCGCTCGCGCAGCCGCAGGACGCAGCCGCTTGCCGCAGGGTGGCCTGCAGTGGTGCGCCCTCCTGCGCGCCCCAGGCGCCGTAGCCGCCATAGCGGCGCACCGGCGACCAGTCGGGCATGGCGGGTGGCGGGCCGCCCTCGTCCAGCGTGGCGAAGGGACCCGCGCCGTAGACCACCTTGCCGCCCACCACCGTGAGCAGCGCGCTGGTGCCGGCGATGTCCGATTCTGGGCAGGCGAAGAAGTCGCGGTCGGGCACGATCAGGTCGGCGAACTGGCCGGCCTCGATGCGGCCCTTGCGGCCTTCCTCGTTCGAGAACCAGGTGACCTTCTCGGTCCACATGCGCAGGGCGGTCTCGCGGTCGAGCAGGTTGCGCTGCGGCGTGATCTGCAGCCCGCCCACGGTGCGGCCGGTGATCAGCCACGACAGCGAGACCCAGGGGTTGTACGAGGCCACGCGTGTGGCGTCGGTGCCGGCCGAGACATGGATGCCCTTCTCCAGCATGCGCTTGACCGGCGGTGTGGCCTCGGCCGCGGCGGCGCCGTAGCGCTCGACGAAGTATTCGCCCTGGTAGGCCATGCGGTGCTGCACGGCCACGCCGCCGCCCAGCGCCGCGATGCGGTCGATGGAGCGCTCGGAGATCGTCTCGGCATGGTCGAAGAACCAGTTCAGGCCGGCCAGCGGCGTGTCGCGGTCCACCTTCTCGAACACGTCCAGCGCACGGGCGATGGTCTCGTCGTAGGTGGCATGCAGGCGCCAGGGCCAGCGGTTCTGGGCCAGCACGCGCACCACTTCTTCCAGCTCGCCTTCCATCTCGGGGACCATGTCGGGCCGCGGCTGGCGGAAGTCCTCGAAGTCGGCGGCCGAGAACACCAGCATCTCGCCGGCGCCGTTGTGGCGGAAGTAGTCGTCGCCCTGCTTGTACTTCGAGGTCGCCGTCCAGTTCAGGAAGTCCTGTTTCTCCTGCTTGGGCTTCTGCGTGAAGAGGTTGTAGGCCAGGCGGATCGTGAGCTGGCCGGCATCCGCCAGCTGCTGGATGACCTGGTAGTCCTCCGGGTAGTTCTGGAAGCCCCCGCCCGCGTCGATGGCGCCGGTCACGCCCAGCCGGTTGAGCTCGCGCATGAAGTGGCGCGTGGAGTTGAGCTGGTACTCGGGCGGCAGCTTCGGCCCCTTGGCCAGCGTGGCGTAGAGGATGGCCGCATTGGGCTTGGCCAGCAGCAGGCCGGTGGGGTTGCCCGCGGCGTCGCGCACGATCTCGCCGCCGGGCGGCGCGGGCGTGTCCTTGCCGTAGCCCACCGCACGCAACGCAGCGCCATTGAGCAGGGCGCGGTCGTACAGGTGCAGGATGAAGACCGGCGTGTCGGGCGCGGCGGCGTTGAGCTCGTCGATGGTGGGCAGGCGCTTCTCGTCGAACTGGTGCTCGGTGAAGCCGCCGACCACGCGCACCCATTGCGGCGCCGGCGTGATCGCCACCTGCTGGCGCAGCATGGCCATGGCATCGGCCAGGCTGCGCACGCCGTCCCAGCGCAACTCCAGGTTGAAGTTCAGGCCGCCGCGGATGATGTGCAGGTGGTTGTCGATCAGGCCCGGCAGCACGGCGCGGCCCTGCAGGTCGACCACGCGGGTGGCGGGGCCGGCCAGCGGCAGCACGTCCTCGCGCCGGCCCACGCGAAGGAAGCGGCCGTCGCGGATGGCGACCGCGTCGGCCACGGGATTGGCGCGGTCCAGCGTCGTGAAGCGGCCGTTGTGAAGGAGGAGGTCGGGAGGCAGGGTGTCGTCGGCCATGGGGTCCATTCCGTGAAGTGGCGCTGGGCGGAAGCGGGCGGGGGTCGCCCGTCAGGCCTGGTCGTTGGGGCGGGGCGGCTCGGCCTTGGCGCACTGGGGCAGCGTGCCGAAGACGTGCGGCTTGACCTGGTGCTGCAGCCAGGACGTCGACACCGCATCCGGGCGGATCCAGCCGCGGATGAGCGGCGGGATCTGCTCGCCCACCAGGATGCCCAGCAGGCCCACCAGTGCGATGACGGGCGGCGCGGGCGAGCGCACCTGCACCAGGGCATAGATCACGCCGACCAGGACGCCGACGGCAAGCGAGAGCAGATAGGGCTTCATCGTGTGCGCGCCCGGCTCAGCCTTCGTGGGCGCCGAACATGGCGCGGGCATAGTCGATGCCCAGGCCGTAGGCCCCGCCAAAGCGCCGGGCGATGCCGGTGGTCATGTCGTAGGTCTCGCCGCGTGCCCAGTCGCGCTGGAGTTCGAGCAGGTACTGCACCGCGGTCATGGGCCGTGCGCCGGCCTGCACCATGCGCTGCATAGCGCGCTCGTGCGCCTCGGCCGAGACATCGCCGCAGGCATCGGCGATCACGTAGACCTCGAAGCCCTGCGCCAGGGCCGACAGCGCGGGGCCGACGATGCACACGCTGGTCCACAGGCCGGCCAGCACGATGCGGGGCTTGCCGATGGCGTTCACGCGGGCGATCACGGCCGCGTCTTCCCAGGTGTTCATCGAGGTGCGGTCCAGCATGGCCTGGCCGGCGAAGGCTTCGGTGATCTCGCTGAACATGGGGCCGGAGAAGCTCTTCTCGGCCACCGTGGTCAGGATCGTCGAGACGCCGAAGCCCGCCGCCGCACGCGACACCAGGGCCGCATGGTTGCGCAGCGTGGCGGCGTCGATGGAGTGCGTGGCAAAGGCCATCTGCGACTGGAAGTCGATCAGGATCAGCGTGTGGTCCTGTGGCTTGAGCAGGGTGGGGCCAGGGGTGGCGGTGGCTTGGAGGGGCATGGTGAACTCCTGTTCTTAAGCTGAGGAATCGGGCCGGATGCTCGGTGGCGCAACGGCGCTTGTCTTGTCGATTGGTCTGGCGTTTTGCACGTTTGTCGGGCGCGTATGCGCGCCAGGCCGGCCGAGTGCGCGGCGGATGCCATCGAAATCCTTCATCGATGGATCGCCGGTCCGCGCCTGGCCGCCGCGCTTGTGGAACCGAGGCATTGAAGGAATCATCAGCGGCCCGTCCGGGCCTGTTGGCGAGTTTTTCCGTTCGCCAGCATCGAAGTTTTCGATGATCTGCCCCACCCAAGGATCGCCATGCTCAAGCTCACCCTCGAGGCCATCGAACTGGTCGACGCCATCGACCGCCATGGCTCCTTCGCGGCCGCCGCCACGCGGCTGAACCGGGTGCCGTCCACCGTCTCCTATGCCGTGGCCCGGCTGGAGGAGCAGCTGGGCCTGCGCCTCTTCGAACGGCAGGGCCCGCGCGTCGAACTCAGTGCCGCGGGCCGCGAGATGCTGGACGAGGGCCGCTGGCTGCTCGGCGCGGCCGCCACGCTGGAATCGCGCATGCGGCAGGTGGCCACGGGCTATGAATCCGAACTGCGGCTGGTGCACGACTCGCTGATCCCGACCGAGGCGCTGATCGACGACCTGCGCGACTTCGAGGCCCTGCGCTGCGGCACCCGCCTGCGGCTGGGCTGCGAGGCGCTGTCGGGCAGCTGGGAGGCCTTGCGCGATGGCCGGGCCGACCTCGTCATCGCCGCGGGCGAGGGGCCGGCCGGCGGCGGATATCAGGTGCATCCGGTGGGAACGCTGGACTTCGTCTTCTGCGTGGCGCCGCAGCATCCGCTGGCGCGTGCCAGGCTGCCGCTTCGCCGGGCCGACCTGGTGGCGCACAACGCCGTGGTGGTGGGCGACACCGCCCGCTCGCTGTCGGACCGCACGGTGGGCCTGATGGCAGGGCAGCCGCGCATCACCGTGCCCTCCATGACGGCCAAGATCGCCTGCCAGCGCAGCGGCCTGGGCCACGGCTTCCTGCCGCGGGCCTGCGTGGAGGCCGACCTGGCACGCGGCAGCCTGGTGGCGCTAGAGATCGAGGAGGCCCGGCCGCCCGAGGTCTTCTACCTGGCGTGGAAGACAGGTGCCGAGGGCCGCGCCCTGGAGTGGTGGCGCGAGCGGCTGCGACGCCCGCTCGTGCCGGCGCTGCTGCCGCGCAGTGCGTGATCCGACCCGACCCCTTGCCGCTTCGGGGCCACTCCGATCACGGATGATCGGGGCCCCACACCGGAACAAGGCGCACGCATGCCCGACAAGATCCTCGTCCTCTACGGTTCCTACCGTGCCGACCGCATGGGCATCCGCCTGGCGGACTACATCGTGGCCCAGCTCAAGGCCCGCGGCGCCGAGCCCGAGCTCATCGACGCGCAGGCGGTGGGCCTGCCGATGCTGGACCGCATGTACAAGGAACATCCCAAGGGCCAGGCGCCCGCGGCCATGGAGGCGCTGGCCGGCAAGATCCGCGATGCCGATGCCTTCGTCTTCGTGACCGGCGAATACAACTGGGGCGTGCAGCCGGGGCTGAAGAACCTCACCGACCACTTCCTGGAGGAATGGTTCTGGCGGCCGGCGGCCATCGCCAGCTATTCGGCCGGCCGCTTTTCTGGCGTGCGCTCGGGCACGGCCTGGCATTCGATCCTGTCGGAGATGGGCATGGTGGTGATCTCCAGCACGCTGGCGGTGGGCCCGATCTCGCAGACGCTGGACGAGGCGGGCGAGCCGACGGGCGATGCCGGCAAGTCGCTGGCCAAGGCCTTTTCGCGCTGGGCGGACGACCTGGCCTGGTGGACGAATGCGGCGCGGGTGCAGCGGGCGACGCAGGCGCCGCCGTACTGATCAAGCCGAAGGCGCGGGCGAACGGCCGCGTCGCAACAGCGCTTCCAGCCCCTCGAACAGCAACTCCGACACCAGCGCCAGCGCCGCCGCCGGCAGGGCGCCGGCCATCAGCAGCGCGCGGTCGTTGAGCGCCAGGCCGGTGACGATGCGCTCGCCGAAGCCGCCCGCGCCGATGAAGGCCGCGATGGTGGCCGTGCCCACGGCGATGGTGGTGGCGGTGCGCACGCCGGCGATCAGCGTGGGCAGGGCCAGCGGCAGTTGCACCAGCCGCAGGTTCTGCGGCCCGGTCATGCCCAATGCAGTGCCGGCCTGGGTGAGACCCGCAGGCACCTCGGCCAGGCCGGTGACGGCATTGCGCATGATCGGCAGCAGCGCATAGAGCGTGAGCGCCACCAGCGCCGGCAGCGTGCCGATGGCGCCCAGCAGCGAGATCAGGATGGCCAGCAGCGCCAGCGAGGGCACGGTCTGCAGCAGCCCGGTCAGGCCCAGCACCAGCGCCCGCAGCCGCACATGGGCGAACACCGCCATTGCGAGCGGCACGCCGATCAGCACCGCGAGGCCGACCGACACCGCCACCAGCATCAGGTGCTGGCGCGCCAGCCGGCCCAGGTCGGGCCCGAAGAGCTTGGCGACGAAGCCGCGCGCGGCCTGCGCGTCCGGGCCCGCGCCGCCCGCGAGGAAGTCGCGTGCGATGTCGGCGAAGGCCGTGCCCTGCAGTTCGGCCCGGGCGTTCATGCGGATCATGGCGGCCTCGTCGATGCGGCCTTCCAGCTTCTGCAGCGCGGCCCAGGCCGCGGGCAGGCGCTCAGGCAGGTCCAGGCGGTAGAGCAGCACCGCGTCGTAGCGCGGGAAGTAGTGGCGGTCGTCCTCCAGCACCGTGAGGCCCAGGTGCTCGATCTTGGCGTCGGTGGTGTAGATGTCGATCACGTCCACCTGGCCCGCGCCGATGGCGTCGTAGGCCAGGCCATGGTCCAGCCCGGTGGGCCGCTGCGGTAGGCCATAGCGCGCCGCCACGCCGCGCCAGCCGTCGGCGCGGCCGATGAATTCGTTGGTCAGGCCCAGGCGCAGTTCGGGGTGCTTCGCCAGATCGCCCAGCGTTCGGATGCCCAGGCGTTGGGCCTCGGTGGCGCGCATCGCCAGCGCATAGCCGTCGTTGAAGCCCAGCGGCACGGCCATGCCCAGGCCCAGCGGCTGCAGCGCGGCGCGCATCGCGTCGGGTGCGAGCGGCTTGGCGCTCTTGAGGATCTCCAGCGCGATGGTGCCGGTGTATTCGGCATAGAGGTCGATGCCGCCCGAGCGCAGCGCCTCGTAGACGATGGCCGTGTTGCCCAGGCCCTGGCGCACCGTCGGCGGGCGCTGCAGATGGGGCGCGGCCGTCTGGGCCAGCACCTCGGCCAGGATGTACGACTCGGTGAAGCGCTTGGAGCCGATGCGCAGCTCGCCCGTGTCGCGCTGCTGGGCCCAGACGGCCTGCATGGCGAGCAGTGGCAGCAGCAGGAAGGCCAAGCAGACGCGAAGGCGGGCAGGGCGGACGGTGGCGGTCATTGGGCCAGTATGGCCGGGCTGCGCGTGCGGCGCGCGTGGCATTGCCGCCGCCCATGCGTCAGCTGGCGCCGTCTCGCTTGCTGGCCGTGGTGCTGGTCAGTACGCGCTGCGGGTGGGGGCCGCGCCCGCCTGCCGCCACCGTGCCGCACTCGCATCCAGCGCGCCGCGCAGGGCCACCAGATCCAGCGCCGTCGCCACGAAGAGCGCGCCCAGTTCCAGGCACTGCCGCGCCCGCGCTTCGTCCACCATCAGGATGCCGGGCGCCTTGCCCGCCGCCCGGATGCGTCCGATGGCGTCGTCGATGGCGGCATCCACCTCCGGGTGGCGTGGGTTGCCCGCATGGCCCATGCTGGCCGAGAGGTCGGCCGGGCCGATGAAGATGCCGTCCACGCCCTCGACCGCGGCGATGGCCTCGATCTGGTCCAGCGCCTCGCGCGTCTCCACCTGCACCAGCACGCACAGTTCCTCATGCGCGCGGGCCACGTAGTCGGCTGTGCGGCCGAAGTTGCTCGCGCGCATGGAGCCGCCCATGCCGCGCAGGCCGGCAGGCGCATAGCGGGTGGCGGCGACGGCGGCGCGGGCCTCGTCGGCGTTCTGCACGAAGGGCAGCAGCAGGCTCTGCGCGCCCACGTCCAGGTAGCGCTTGATGAGCACCGGGTCGTTCCACGCGGGGCGTACCACCGGCGCGCAGGGCGCGCAGCCGGCAGCCGGCTGGGCCGCCGCCACGGCCTGCAGCTGCTGCAGCATCAGCGGCACGTCGCTGGGTGTGTGCTCGGTGTCCAGCAACATCCAGTCGAAGCCGGCGCCGGCCACCAGCTCGCTCACGTAGGGCGAAGGCAGGGTGGACCAGACGCCGATCTGCGGCCGGCCCTCGGCCAGGGCCTTCTTGAAAGGGTTGGGAAGCAGCGCCATCGCAACTCCTCAGCCGAAGTGGCAGGCCACGCTGCCGAAGTCGCCGTAGTCGGCCACGATGGTGTCGCCCTGCACCACGTCGATGGGCCGGATGAAGGAGCCGGCCAGCACCACTTCGCCCGTCGCCAGTGTCACGCCGTGCCGGTGCAGCCGGTTGGCCAGCCACGCGATGCCATGGCCCGGATGGTTGAGCACGCCGGCGGCCAGACCGGTCTCTTCCACCTCGCCGTTGCGGCTGACGATGGCGCCGATGCGTCGCATGTCGATGTTCAGGGCGTCGGGCCGGAAGGGCCGCCCGCCCAGCACGATGGCCGCATTGGCCGCGTTGTCGGCGATGGTGTCCAGCACGGTGCGCGTGCGGCCGGTGGCCGGGTCCACGCGCTGGATGCGCGCGTCCAGGATCTCCAGCGCCGGCACCACGTAGGCCGTGGCGTCCAGCACGTCGAAGAGCGTGCAGTCGGGCCCGGTCAGCGGCTTGGCGAGGATGAAGGCCAGCTCCGCCTCGACCTTGAGCTGCAGGAAGCGCCCGGCCGGAATGGTGGCGCCATCACGGTAGAACATGTCGTCCAGCAGCACGCCGAAGTCGGGCTCGTCGATGCGCACGGCGCGCTGCATGGCCTTGGAGGTCAGGCCGATCTTGTGGCCCTTGACGGTGCGGCCGGCCTGCTGCTTGAGCGCCATCCAGGCGGCCTGGATGGCATAGGCGTCGTCCGTGGTCATGCCCGGATGGGCCAGCGACAGCTGGCCGCAGGGCACGCGGCTGCGCTCGGCTTCCTCCAGGCGTGCGGCGGCCTCGCGGCAGGTCTCGGCGCTGAGGGTGGTGCTCATCGCGGCTCGGCCTCCACCACGTTGCGCAGCACGCCGACGCCGGTGACCTCGACCTCCACCACGTCGCCCGGCTGCAGGAAGCGCGGCGGGTCGAAGCGGATGCCGGCGCCGATGGGCGTGCCGGTGGCGATCACGTCGCCGGGCAGCAGCGGCGTGAAGATCGACAGGTAGTGCACCAGGTAGGCGAAGTCGAACATCAGGTGCTCGGACGTGTCGTCCTGCCGCGCCTCGCCGTTCACGCGGGTCTGCACGCGCAGGTTGCCGAAGCCGGCCGGGTACTCGTCGGCCGTGACCAGCCAGGGGCCGATGGAACCCGAGCGGAACCAGTTCTTGCCCTGCGTGACGTTGAACTTGGCATGGTGCACCCAGTCGCGGACGGTGCCTTCGTTGATGCAGGTGAGGCCGGCGATGTGGTCCAGCGCAGTCTCGCGCGCGATGCGCCGGCCGCCCTGGCCGATCACGATGCCGATCTCGCCCTCGTAATCCAGCTGCTGCGATTCGGCCGGCTGCAGCAGCGCCTCGCCATGGCCGCTGAAGGAGTCGGGCACGCGCATGAAGATGCTCGGGTAGCGGGGCAGGTCGCTGCCGTCCTTGTACTCGGCGTTGCGGTGCGCGTAGTTGACGCCGATGCAGAAGATGCGCCGCGGTTCGCGTACCGGCAGATCGAGTTGCACGTCGGCCAGCGCATGGTCGGCATGGGCGCCGGCCCAGGCCTCGCGGGCCTGGGCCATGGCGGCCTCGCCGCCGGCCAGCAGTTCGCGCACGCCGGCGAGGGTGGGCAGGCGGCGGCCCAGGTCAACGACGCCCTGGCCGGATGCATCGAGCGCGCCCCAGCTTGCACGGCCCTGGTGGGTAAAGCTCAGCAGCTTCATGCGGCCACCTCCGCGTGGGCGTCGAAGCCGAAGAAGGCGGCGGCGTTGTCCACCAGGATGCGGCGCAGCATGGCCTCGTCGGGGACGAAGCGCGTGAGCAGGTCGAGCAGAGCGCCCTCGTTGGGCGGCTGCTTGAGCGAGATCGGATGCGGCCAGTCGCTGCCCCACACGCAGCGGTCCGGCGCCGCGTCGATCAGGCGGCGCGCCAGCGGCACCACGTCGTCCCACGGCTCGCCGCTGTGCGAGAGCTTTTCGGAGAGCGACAGCATCACCCAGAAGTTGCCGCGCTGGAACAGCTCCAGCAGGCAGCGAAGGCTGGCGTCGGCCTCGCCAGCGGCGGGGTCGGCGCGGCCCATGTGGTCCACCAGCACCGGCACGTCCAGGTGGGCGAAGGCCTTCATCTGCTCGGCCACGCCCTTCGGCTCGGGCTGCACCTTCACGTACCAGCCCAGCTCGCGCACGCGGCCCAGGGCGCGGTCCATCTCGGCCGGGCCGAAGCTGATGCCCAGGCCGCCGCGGGTGAAGCGGGCGCCGCGCACGCCGGCGTCGTGCAACTGCTGCAGGTAGGCGTCGTCGCGCTCGATCAGCACCGCGGCATTGGCACAGCCCATGTAGCGGCGCGGGCCGTCGCCGTTGAGGCCGGCCAGCGCATCGAGCACCACCTGGTGATCGGCGCCGTAGGTGGTGGCCTGCACGATCACGCCGCGCTGGATGCCCAGCGTGGCATGCAGGCGCTGGGCCACCTGCCAGGTGGCGGTGGGCATCTCGTAGGCAGCGCCGGGGCGCACGGGGTAGCGATCGGGCGGGCCGAAGACGTGGAACTGGCTGTCGCAGGACAGCGGCGGCAACGGCCTGGCCGGCGCGCGCGGATGGGGGTCGAAGGGCAGGTAGTCGGGCATGGGGCAGTCGGGCGAATCAGGCGATGTAGGCGGTGAAGACGCACTCGATGAGCTTGCCCATGTCGAGCTCGGGTGCGTGGATGGCATGGCGCGCAGGGCGCGTGGCGGCGTCGGGGAACATCTCCAGCCAGGGCACGTTGAGGGCGGGCCGCTGGCTGCGGTCCTTCATCCACACCGTGACCTTGACCACGTCGGCCGTGCTGCCGCCGGCGGCCTCGACGATGCGGCGCAGGTTGTCCAGCATGTGGCGGCACTGGGCCTCGATGCCTTCGGCGACCTGGCCGGTGGCCGGGTCGGTGCCCAGCACGCTGCCGCTTTCGACCAGCGGGCCGATGCGGCAGGCGGCGGGAATCGGGTTCTTGTGGCTGAAGCCGCCCACGTAGACGGCGGTGCGGCCGGCGGGCGCGGCGCGCCCCAGGCTCACTGGGCCGTGATATTGGCCTGCTTGATGATGGGGATCCATCGCTTGTCTTCCTTGTCGAGGAACTGGGTGAATTCGGCGGGTGTCATCGCGCGGGCCTGCGAGCCCAGCACGTTGAAGCGCTCCTGCACGGCCTTGTCGGCCAGGATCTTCTGCAGCGCCTGCGACAGCTTCTGCACGATGGCATCGGGCGTGCCCTTGGGCGCCATCAGGCCGGTGAAGGTCTCGGTGCTGAAGTCCTTGAAGCCGGACTCCTGCAGCGTGGGCACGTCGGGCAGCTGCGGCAGGCGCTGCGGCGACGTGACGGCCAGCGGCCGCGTGCGGCCCTGCTGGATGAAGGGCTGGGCCACCGACACCTGGTCGAAGTTGAAGTCCACCTGGCCGCCCAGCAGGTCGGTGGTGGCGGGGGCGTTGCCCTTGTAGTGCACGGTGACCCAATGGGCACCGCTTTCGCGCTGCAGGTATTCGCTGACGAGGTGGTTCTGCGTGCCGGCGCCGGGCGAGGCCATGGTGAGCTTGTTGCCGGGCTTCTTGCCGGCGTCGATCAGCTCGCCGATGGTCTTGTACGGCGTGGAGGGGCTGACCTGCAGCACCAGCGGCGTGAACGAGACCGAGCTCACCGGCACGAAGTCGCGCCGCCATTCGTAGGCGTCGCGCTTGAAGATGGTGGGCGAGAACAGCAGTGGCCCGTTGGCCGTCATGAAGAAGGTGTAGCCATCGGGCGCCGCCTTGGCGACGAACTCGCCGGCGATCAGCCCGCCCGCGCCGGGCTTGTTGTCCACCAGGAAGGGCTGCTTGAACTGGGCCTGCAGCTGGTCGCTGATGATGCGCGCCGCCCCGTCCACATTGCCGCCGGGCGGGTAGGGCAGCACCAGGCGCACGGGCTTGTCGGGCCAGTTGCCCGCGCCTTGCGCTTGCGCTGCCACGGGGGCGAGGGAAATGAGGGCGCCGGCGGCCGTGGCCGCGGCCAGGCACAGGGCCTTGGATCGATGCATGGTTTGTCTCCGTTGGGCTGCTCGGGCAGCGGTCGCGTGTGGCCCCACTGTAGGAAGCGAAGGCATGAACCTGCAATGCGAACATCGCGGATAAGTCCATGATGTGGACTTTCCGGCTTCGCGGCCTTCGGGGCGCGCGTCCACAATGCGGACCATGCAGATCGACCCCCACACCCTCACGCCCGAAGCCACCTACCGCCTGCTCAGCGGCCTGGTGGTGCCGCGGCCCATCGCGTGGATCAGCACGCTCTCGCCCACCGGCGTGGTCAACCTCGCGCCCTTCTCCTGCTTCACCTTCGTGTCGAACAAGCCGCCGCTGCTGGGCGTCAACGTCGGCCGCAAGGCCGGCCGGCGCAAGGACACGGCGGCCCACATCCACAGCCGCGGCGAGTACGTGGTGCACATCGGCGATGCCTCGCAGCTCAACGCCATCCACGAGAGCAGCGAGGAGCACCCCGAGGACGTGAGCGAAGCCGAGCTGCTGGGCCTGGCCACGCTGCCCGGCGAGACGGTGGCCGTGCCGCGCCTGCGCGATGCGCCGGTGGCCATGGAATGCCGGCTGTCGCAGGTCATTCCCTTCGGTGACACGGGCGCGGAATTCATCGTCGGCGAGGTCACGCGCTTCCACCTGCGCGACGGCCTGATGAACGATGGCAAGGTCGAGACGCTGGCGCTCGATCCCGTTTGCCGCATCGGCGGGCCCAACTACGCCACGCTCGGCCGCATCGTCACGCTGCGGCGCATGCAGCAGACCGAGAAGTCGGTCGTCTGATCCCACCGCATCACGAATGCCCGGCAGCGAGAGCGCCACCGCACCGACCACTGGCGCGCAGTCCGTGCGGCGCGCCCTCGCCGTGCTGCGCATCGTGGCGGCGGGCCAGGAGCACGGGGTGCGCCTGCTCGACGTGGCCCAGGCCACCGGGCTGAACCGCGCCACCGTGCACCGCCTGCTGCAGGTGCTGGTGGAAGAGGGCGCGGTGGAGCAGGACGCCGCCACGCGCCGCTACCTGATCGGCGGCGAGGTTTCGTTGATGGGCCTGGCGCGCTCGGCCGGCTTTCCCTTGCGCGCGGTGGCGGCGCCGCACCTGCAGGCCCTGGCCGAGGCCGAGGGCGAGACCTGCTTCCTCACCATCCGCAACGGCGACGACTCGGTCTGCCTGGCGCGGCATCCGGGCAGCTATGTGGTGAAGGTGCTGTCCATCGAGGTGGGCGCGCGCCGGCCGCTGGGCGTGGGCGTGAGCGGCCTGGTGCTGCTGGGCGGCCTGTCCGACGACGAGCGCGCCGACACCATCGCGCGCAATGCGCGGCGGCTGCGCGCCCTGCGCATCGAGCCCGAGGAACTGCGCCAGCGCCTGCGGCTGCTGCAGCGGCGCGGCCATGCCTACGCGCCGGTGGGCGTGGTGCCGGGCACGCGGGCGCTGGCGGTGCCGGTGCGCCATCCGGAGGGGCAGATCCTCGCCGGCCTGGCCATCACGGCGATCCGCGAACGGTTGCCGGACGAGCGGGTGCCGAAGCTGGTGCAAGCCATGGAGCGGCATGCCCGGCTCATCGGCCAGCAATGGGCGCAGCGGGAGCAGGCGCGTCGGCGCTGAGCTCGTCGGGCGCTGCCCGGTCGTCATTGCAGGTGTTCGAAGCCTTCGCACACCCCGCACGAAATTCGGCGCTTCCCGGCATCGGGCCGGCTGCCTAGCATCCGCACCCGCGGGCGGCCGGGGCGACAAGCCTCCGACCCCTCGACCACGACACCCTCCTTCGAAAGACCCTTGCCGATGTCCTCTCCCACCTTCTCCTGGCTGCGCATGGCCGGCCTGGCCCTCGCGGCCGTGCTGGCTGCCGGCTGCGCCTCCACCCAGAGCATCGCGCCGACGGCGGCTTCGACGACCGCCGCGCCAGCACCCACCGCCGCCGCACCCGTGCGCGTCAAGGTCTTCGTGGCCGCCATGTTCGAGATCGGCCAGAACACCGGCGACCGCGCCGGCGAGTTCCAGCACTGGTACGAGCGCTACTGGCGCAGCAGCGCGCCCATCGCGGTGAAGGGTGCGCTGAGCCCCGTGTATTGCAATACCGATGGCGTCTGCGGCGCCGTGCTGGGCATGGGCAAGGTCAACTCGTCCTCGTCGATGCAGGCCATCCTGCTCGACCCACGCTTCGACTTCTCCGAGTCGTACTACATCCTGTCGGGCGTGGCCGGAACGCCGCCCTCGCGCGGCACCATCGGCATGGTGAGCTGGGCCACCTGGCTCGTCGACTACGACCTGGGCCACCGCTGGGCACCCGAAGAGAACACGGCCGGCGCGCCCACCTTCATGCCGCGCAAGGGCTACGAGAACTACCGGCGCTTCCAGCTCAACCCGGCCCTGGTCGGCTGGGCCGTGAAGCTGTCGGCCGACACGCCCCTGGCCGACGACGACAAGGCCCGCGCCTACCGTCTGCGCTACCCGGACGCCGCGGCCCGCCGTGCGCCCTTCGTGGGCACCGGCACGCACATGACGGGCGACACCTTCTTCCACGGCCCTGGGCTGTCGAAGGAGGCGCAGTACATCGCCAAGCTCTACGGCGCCGACGACTACGTCATCACCGAGATGGAGGCTGCGGCCATCACGCTGGTCATCAACCGCACCCACGGCACCAGCCGCGTGATGAGCCTGCGCGGCGCCGTCAACTTCGACCAGGGCAATCCGCGCGAGACCACGCTGGCCCACCTGGACCCGGCTCCGGGGGAGACGGCGGGCGGCTTTGCCGAGACGGTGCTGAACATCGAGCGCGTGGGCTCGCGGGTGGTGGACCACATCGTCGCCAACTGGCCGCAGTGGCGCGTCGGCGTGCCGCCTATGACGCCCTGAAGCCGGGCCGGCACTGGGCCGCCGCTACAGTGCCCGCATGCATGCCAGCGTCCTCAAGTACTTCGTCGAAGTGGCCCGCTGCGGTTCGGTGCGCAAGGCCTCCGAGCGGCTCTTCGTCGCGGCCAGCGCGGTCAACCGCCAGATCCTCAAGCTGGAAGAGGAACTGGGCTGCGAACTCTTCGACCGCCTGCCCGCCGGCCTGCGCCTGAACCCGGCGGGCGAGCGCCTGCTGCGCCATGCGCAGGAGACCCTGCAGCAGTACCAGCTGGTGCGCACCGAGATCGACGCCCTGCGCGGCGAGCGCAGCGGCGAGGTCCGCGTGGCTGCCATGGATTCCTTCTTCGAGGAGCTGTTGCCCGCCACGCTGGAGGAGTTCCTCCAGGTCTTTCCCGCCGCCACCTACAGCCTGGCTGCCGTGCAGCCGATGGCCGTGCCGCCGATGGTCCTCGCGGGCGAGGCCGATGTGGGCCTGTGCTTCCTGCACCGCCTGCCGGCCGGCGTGGACGTGGTCGCCCGCGCCCGGCTGCCGCTCGGCGTGGTGATGCCGCCCGGCCATCCCATGGCGGCGCTGGGCGAGGTGCCGCTGGACGAATGCGCGCGCTATCCCTTCCTGCGCTCGGGCACGCAGCCGGTCATCGATGCGGCCCTGTCGCCCGCCTTCGCGGCCTTCTGGGAGGCGATGACGCCAGCCGCCACCTGCAACTCCACGCCGCTGCTCAAGCGCCTGATCCGCGCGGGGCGCGGCGTCTCGTGCTTCTCCAAGATCGCCTTCATGCAGGAGCTGGCGCGGGGCGAGCTCGTGTGGCGCCCGTTCGCCCTGCCGGCCGTGAATGCACTGCAGGTGGGCGTGCTGCTGCCCTCGCAGCGCAGCGTGCCCGGCGTGTGCCGCGACTTCGCCGAGCGCATGGCGCGGCGGCTGGCGCAGCTGGAGCGGGCGGCGAGCGCGCTGTAGCCCTCGGCGTGTCGCGGGCCGCTTTCCTACGGTCAATGCCGCCCCTCGCCGATGCCCGATGCCGACGGCAACGCGCTCCCGAAGCGGCCTTCGGCCGTCAGCATCACCTCTTCCACTTCCTGCCCGACGATGCCCAACAAGACCGCCGACCGCGACCCCGCCCCGTCCCCACGCCGCCGCCAGCATCACCCGCCCAGCGTGGTGGGCGCCCACCACGGCATGCTGGAGCTGGCCTCGGTGACCATCGCTGGCTACAACCTGGAGGTCAAGGACGACGAGGGCTTCATCGGCGACCGGGCCAGCCAGGGCGCCTTCCGCGACCTGCTCGACGACTGGCGCCGCCGCTGCCGCGAGCGCGGCGAGGCCGATCCCTTCGGCAAGCTGCCCTCGCGCAAGCTCAGCAAGAAGCGCATCGACAAGGCCCTGGCCGATTCACCCAACGTGGGCGCCGACCTGGTCAATGGCGCCATCGAAGAGTTCGCCATCGAGCTGACCCACATCATCCAGCGCTTCATGCGGCAGAAGTCGTGGAAGGGCGTGCAGCGCATCGTGGTGGGCGGCGGCTTTCCCGAAAGCGATGCCGGCGAGCGCGCCATCCTGGAGGCCGCGGCCCTGTGCCATGTGCAGGAGTTGCCCGTCCAGCTGGCCCGCCTGCGTCACGAGGTGGACGATGGCGGTCTCATCGGCTGGGTGCACCTGGCCCCTGCGCACTTCGTGGAGCACGACGACGCATTGCTGGCCCTGGACATCGGCGGCACCAACGTGCGCTGCGGCGTGGTGCGCTTCCGCCGCGACAAGGCCGAGGACCTGTCGCGCGCCGATGTGGTGTGGCGCGAGAAGTGGCGCCACGCGGACGACAAGCCCAGCCGCGCCGCCCTCGTCGAGCGGCTGGCCCAGATGCTGGAGGAGGCCATCGAGTTCGCGCACCACAAGAAGATCAAGCTGGCACCCTTCGTCGGCATCGCGTGCCCGGGGCTGATCCGCGAGGACGGCACCATCGCCCGCGGCGCGCAGAACCTGCCCGGCGACTGGGCGGCCGACACCTTCCACCTGCCCACCCACCTGCGCGAGCGGCTGCCGCTGATCCGCCATCAGCCCACCCAGGTGCTGATGCACAACGACGCGGTGGTGCAGGGCCTGTCGGAGCTGCCCTTCATGCGCGACGTCAAGCGCTGGGCCGTTCTGACCATCGGCACGGGCCTGGGCAATGCGAGCTACGTCAACAACCGCATCGACCGCGAGGCCGTGCGCAGGATCGACAAGAGACGCTGAGCCGTCACAGCTGGAACGCGATGGTCAGCAGCAGCCCTTCGGCCACATCGCGCATCAATCCCGGGCGCCGTGGGCGGTACGGCTGCCCCGCCGCGGCCAGTGCCTCGACCCAGTCCGACAGCCACGCCACATCCTGCGGGTCGTAGAACACCGTCGCGGCCTCGTGGTTGAGCAGCAGGCTGCGCAGGTCGAGGTTGATCGAGCCGCACAGGGCCAGGTCGTCGTCCACCACCACCGCCTTGGCATGGGCCATGAAGGGCAGCATGCGGAACTGCACGCCGGCCCGTGCCAGATCGCGCATGGCGCGGCTTCGCACGAAGTCAGCCATGCGATGGTTGGACTGCTGCGGGATGGCCAGCGTCACCTGCACGCCGCGGCGCGCCGCCAGCCGCAGCGCGTCGCGCAGTCCGTCGCCCGGCACGAAGTACGGTGACACCGCCAGGATTCGGTGCTCCGCACGGAAACAGGCGCCGATCAGCAGCGACTGGGCCGTGTCCTCGGCCTGGTCCGGCCCGCTCGGCAGGAACTGCACCAGGCGGCCATCGGACACGTCCTCGATGGGCGGCACCGTGCGCGGCGTCTCCTCCTCCACCGAGGCCCAGTCCTGCGCGAACTGCCGGGCGGCTGCCGCTGCTGCATCGCCCTGCACGTCGAACGACAGGTCGACCCAGGGCCGCTCGCCGTCGCCGTTGCCGGTGAAGTACTCGCCCGCCAGGTTTCGTCCACCGCTCCAGAGCCAGCGGTCGTCGGCGATGGTGAGCTTGCGGTGGTTGCGCAGGTTGCGCGGTCCGCCGGCGCGCAGGCGCAGCAGCGGCCGGAAGACGCGGACCTCGCCGCCAGCCGCGCGCAGCGCGTCGAAATAGCGGCGAGGCAGCTGCAGCGCGCCGAAGCCGTCCAGCAGCACGCGCACCTGCACGCCGGCCCTGGCCCTGGCCGTGAGTCGCTCGACCACGGCCTGGCCGAGCGGGTCGCTGCCGATGATGAAGGTGCAGACGTCGAGCCGCCGCTCGGCGGCATCGATGACGGCCCAGAGCGCCTCGCGGGCGCCTTCGCCGTCACCGTGGAAGCGCAGGGCACAGCGGCTGGGCGGCGCCAGGCCGAAGCTGTCCAGCAGTTCGGCGGCCCAGTGGGCAGGCAGGGTGGCGCGAGCGGGTCGCGGCGGCACGGTGGGCCGCAACTTGCGCTGGCCGAACATCAGGTAGGCCGGCAGCGCCAGGTAGGGCATCAGCAGCATGCCCAGCACCCAGGCGATGGCGGCCGTGGGCGCCCGCTGCTCGCGCCGGCCGCGGGTGGTCAGCACATACACGAGCAAGGCCAGCACGACGGCCAGGAAATGCTCGGAGATGCTGGGCAGCCAGGGCGCGAAGGAGTGGAGCATGGGCCGAGCTTCGCATACCCGGCCCGCCTCGGACTCAGCTTCCCCAGACCTCTTGCGCCGTCTCGATCACCAGGCGCAGCTTCTGCCGCTGCGCTTCGACGGCGATGTTGTTGCCGTGCACGGTGGACGAGAAGCCGCACTGCGGCGACAGCGCCAGCTGCTCCAGCGGCGCGTGCCTGGCGGCCTCGTCGATGCGCCGCTTGAGCTCGTCCTTGCTTTCCATCTCGCCGAACTTGGTGGTCACCAGGCCCAGCACCACGGTCTTGCCCTTGGGCAGGAAGCGCAGGGGACGGAAGTCGCCGGAGCGGTCGTCGTCGTACTCCAGGAAGAAGGCGTCCAGGTTCATCTCGGCCAGCAGGGCCTCGGCCACGGGCTCGTAGTTGCCGGCCGCCGCGTGGGTGCTCTTGAAGTTGCCGCGGCACAGATGCATGGCCAGCAGCATGCCTTCAGGCTTGTGGGCCACGACCTTGTTGATGAAGCCGGCGTAGCGATGCGGCAGCTCGTTGGGGTCGTCGCCGCGCTGACGGGCGGCCTCACGCATCTTCTCGTCGCACAGGTAGGCGAGGTTGGTGTCGTCCATCTGCACGTAGCGGCAGCCGGCGTCGTAGAGGCTCTTGAGCTCGTCGCCATAGGCCTTGGCGACGTCGTCGTAGAAGGCCGGGTCCAGCTCGGGGTAGGCCGTCTTGCTGATGCCGGCCCGGCCGCCGCGGAAGTGCAGCATGGTGGGCGAAGGGATGGTCACCTTGGGCGTGCAGCCGGCGGCAACCTGGCCCTTGAGGTATTCGAAGTCGGCGCGCTGGATGTCCTTGGCGTGGCGCACCTTGTCGATGACGCGGATCACCGGCGGGGCCAGCTCTTCGGTGCCATCGGCCTTCTTGACCGTGACCGGGATGTCGGTCTTGACGCCGCCCAGCTGCTCCAGGAAGTCGATGTGGAAATACGTGCGGCGGAACTCGCCGTCGGTGATGCTCTTGAGGCCGACGTCCTGCTGGAACTTGACGATCTCGGCGATGGCCTTGTCCTCGACCTCGCGCAGCGCCTCGGCGCCGATCTCGCCTTTGGCCTTCTTGTCGCGGGCCTCCAGCAGGTATTGCGGGCGCAGGAAGCTGCCGACATGGTCGTAGCGGGCGGGCAGTTGCATGGTGTCTCCTGAGAGAGGGGAAAAAAGAACGCCGCCCAGAAGGACGGCTGAGGGATCGTAGCCGCGGACCCTTCGGGATCAAAGGGCCGCGCAGCGGCTTGGGGGGTGCCTCACAGATCCAGCACGAGCAGCGGCGTCTTCGACCGCGAGCAGCAGGGCGTGAACTGGTCGTTGGCCGCCCGCTCGTCGTCGGTGAGGTAGCAGTCGCGGTGGTCGGGCACGCCTTCGAGCACGCGCGTGATGCAGGTGCCGCACACGCCCTGTTCGCACGAGACCATGATCTCCACGCCCTCGGCGCGCAGGGCCTGCACGATGGTCTGGTCCTTGGGGATGCGGTAGGTCTGGCCGCTGCTCGTGAGCTTGACCTCGAAGGGCTGGTCGCCGCTGGTGTCCTGCGCCGCGGCGGCAAAGTACTCCAGGTGGATCTGCTGCGCCGGCCAGCCGTTGGTCTTGGCGGTGTTCACCACATGGTCGATGAAGCCGCCGGGACCACAGACGTAGATCTGCGTGCCGGGCTCGGGCGTCTTGAGCAGTTCGGCCACGCGCAGCTTCTGCGCGTCGGGGCCGTCGTCGTGGTGCAGGTGCACCTTGTCGGCGAAGCCGCTGGCGACGATCTCCTCGCGGAAGGCGGTGCGGGCGGGCGATCGGGTGCAGTAGTGCATCTCGAAGTCCGCGCCCCAGGTGGCCAGGCGCTGCGCCATGCACAGGATGGGCGTGACGCCGATGCCGCCGGCCAGCAGCAGGCTGCGCGGCGCATCGTGCAGCGCAAAGTGGTTGCGCGGTGCGCTGATGGTCAGCACGTCGCCTTCCTTGACCAGGTCGTGCACCGCGGCCGAGCCGCCGCGCGAGGTGGGCTCGCGTAGCACCGCGATGCGGTAGCGGTGGCGCTCGGCCGCGCTGTTGCACAGCGAATACTGGCGCACCAGCCCGTTGGGCAGGTTGACGTCGATGTGCGAGCCGGCGCCGAAGCCCGGCAGCGGGCGCCCGTCGGCGCTCACCAGTTCGAGCGCGACGACGCCCTCGGCCTCCTGAGACTTGCGCTGGACGCGGACCTGCAGCGACGTCATGCGGCCACCGCCTCGGCCGCCGGTGCGCGCTCGGCCGCCAGCAGGCGGTCGATGATGCGGCGTGACTGCACGCCGCCGGCATCGATGTTGAGCATCAGCAGGCGCCGCGCCGGATGGGCCAGCAGCGAGCGTTGCTGGGCTTCGAGCATCTCGGTGTCCTCGGCGAAGACCTTGCCCTGGTTCTCGCGGATCTGCGCGGTGAGGGCCTCGTCCTTGACGTTGAAGTTGCGCGCCATGCCCCAGAAGTACCAGTGCGAGGTCTCGGTCTCGGGCGTGATGAAGTCCACCACCACGCTGTAGACCTTCTTGTCGGCCGGCGCGTGGTAGCCGCCGTGGCCGGCCAGGGCCACGCCCACTTCGATCATCACGTGGCTGGGCGGCGTGAAGCGGCAGACCTGCCAGCGGTCCACCGGCTGGTCGTCGGGCAGGCCGTTGCCGCGCAGGTTGGCCTGCCAGAAGGGTGGCGCCATCACGTTGTCCATGAAGCGGCTGGTGACGACCTGCTCGCCCTCGGTCTTGGTGGTGACCGGCGTCTCGTCGATCTCCTTCTGGCCGATGCTGGTGCTGTGCACGTAGGTCTCGTGCGTCAGGTCCATCAGGTTGTCGATCATGAGCCGGTAGTCGGCCTGGATGTGATACAGCCCGCCGCCATAGGCCCAGTCGGGGTTCTGCGCCCATTCCAGGTGATGGATCTTGGCGGGGTCGGCCTGGGCCTGGTCGCCGGTCCATACCCAGATGAAGCCGTAGCGCTCTTCCACCGCGAAGCGCTTGATGCAGGGGAAGCCGCCGACGCGCTGGCCGGGCATGGAGATGGTCTTGCCTTCCTCGCCCATCACCAGGCCGTGGTAGCCGCAGACCAGCTTGCCTTCGCACACCTGGCCCAGCGACAGCGGGGCACCGCGGTGTGGGCAGAAGTCTTCGAGTGCAACGACACGGCCACCTTCGCCACGGTAGAAGACGATGCGCTCGCCGCAGATGGTGCGGCCGAGCGGCTTCTGGGCGATCTCATCGGGGGTACAGGCCACGTACCAGGCGTTCTTGGGAAACATCGGGGGGTCCTCGGGAATCGGCTTGGGAATGGCGCGATTATGGAAAGCGACCGCGGCGATGTATACAGAACAGTCAACCAAACTCGCGAAAACCTCGGGAAAACCACTAAATCATGCTTTGATCTTTGTCGCAATGTATACAGATAGACTCTGTCACCATGCAAGACGCAGCCGCTTCCAACCCTGCTGACGCCGGCGCCTCCCAGGCGGTGCGGGCCCAGTTGCGGCTGCGCGAGATGATCCTGGCCGGCGAGTTGCCGCCCGGCGAGCGCGTGGGCGAGGTCGCCATCGTCGAGAAGCTGGGCATCTCCCGCACGCCCATCCGCACGGCACTCGTCCGGCTGGAGCAGGAAGGTCTGCTCCAGGCACTGGCGCACGGCGGCTTCGCGGTGCGCTCCTTCTCTGAGCGCGAGGTGTCCGACGCGATCGAGCTGCGCGGCACGCTCGAAGGGCTGATGGCCCGTCTGGCCGCCGAGCGCGGTGCGGCCCCGGCGTTGCTCGCCCAGGCCGAGGAGAGCCTGGCCGACATCGACGCCGTGCTGGCCCGGCCCCGCCTGGACGATGCCGACTTCCTGCGCTATGTGGAGGCGAACCAGCGCTTCCATCGTCTGCTGGGCCAGATGGCCGACAGCAGCGTGCTGCAGCGCGAGCTGGACCGCGCGGTTCAGATGCCCTTCGCCTCGCCCTCGGGCTTCGTGGTGGTGCAGGCCAATTCGCCCCAGGCGCGCGACATGTTCATCGTGGCGCAGGACCACCACCGCGCCATCCTCGAAGCCATCCGCCACCGCGAGGGCGCGCGCGCCGAGGCGCTGGTGCGTGAGCATGCACGCATCGCCCAGCGCAATCTGCGCGCAGCCATGCGCGACCGCGAAGGCCAGCGTCTGCCGGGCGTGGGCCTGATCCGGCCCGATGCGCCGCGTGCGGCCTGATGGCGCTGCCCATGCCTGTCATGCTGTTCATGCCGCGTGCCGTGTTGGTGTCTGCCCCGAGGGCGGCCGCGCCTTCGTCCGCTCACAATCGCCGGCTCGCCCGGCGCAGCCGTCATCGGCCGGGTGCCTGACCGCGGCCTGCGCCCCTTCCCCACCTGTTTCCATCCTTTCTTCAGACCCACGGAGACCTCCATGCAAAAGAGACTGTTCGTCCAGGCCACGCTCGCGGCCGCTGCCCTTGTCAGCGCCCCCGCCTGGGCGCAGGGCGCGCCCTTCAAGATCGGCCTGATCCTGCCGATGACCGGTCAGCAGGCCTCCACCGGCCGTCAGGTCGAAGCCGCCGCGCGCCTGTACATGGCCCAGAACGGCGACACCGTGGCCGGCCGCAAGATCGAGCTCATCGTCAAGGACGACACCGGCCTGCCGGATGTGAGCAAGCGCCTGGCGCAGGAGCTGGTGGTCAACGAGAAGGTCAATGTGCTGGCCGGCTTCGGTCTTACGCCGCTGGCCCTGGCCGTGGCCCCCATCGCCACGCAGAGCAAGACGCCGCAGGTGGTCATGGCCGCCGCCACGTCGAGCATCACCGAGGCCTCGCCCTTCATCGTGCGCTCCAGCTTCACGCTGCCGCAGGTGTCGGTGGCCATGGGCGACTGGGCCCCCAAGAACGGCATCAAGAGCGTGGTCTCGCTGGTCAGCGACTACGGCCCGGGCAACGATGCCGAGAAGTACTTCACCGAGCGCTTCCAGCTCAACGGCGGCAAGGTCATCGAGAAGCTGCGCGTGCCGCTGCGCAACCCCGACTTCGCGCCTTTCCTGCAGAAGGTGCGCGACGCCAAGCCCGACGCGCTGTTCGTCTTCGTGCCCTCGGGCGCGGGCGCGGCGGTGATGAAGCAGTTCCTGGAGCGCGGCATGGACAAGGCCGGCATCAAGCTGATCGCCACCGGCGACGTGACGGACGACGACCAACTGGCCGACATGGGCGACGGCGCCCTGGGCGTGGTCACCTCGCACCACTACTCGGCGGCGCACCCGTCGGCGATGAACAAGAAGTTCGTCGAGGCCTTCGAGAAGGCCAACAAGGGCATGCGCCCCAACTTCATGGCCGTGGGCGGCTATGACGGCATGCGCGTGATCTACGAAGCGCTCAAGGCCACCGGCGGCAAGGGCGATGGCCCGGCGCTGCTGGACAAGATGAAGGGCCAGATCTTCGAGAGCCCGCGCGGCCAGGTGCTGATCGACGCCCAGACCCGCGACATCGTGCAGGACGTGTACCTGCGCAAGGTCGAGAAGAAGGATGGGTCGCTCTACAACGTGGAGTTCGACGTGATCAAGGCCGTCAAGGACCCGGGCAAGGCCAAGTAACGGGGCTCGCCTCCAGGCTGCGCGGCCCTGAGGGCCCGCGCAGCCGGCCCCCGCCCCGCCGGGGGCGCGCGCCAGTGGTCCGGCAACGCCGGTCCACGGTCTCTTCTCTTCCTTTCTCGATGCGGCGCCCATGCTGACTATCCTGTTCGACGGCATTGCCTACGGCATGCTGCTATTCGTGCTCGCCGTGGGGCTGGCCGTGACGCTGGGGCTGATGAACTTCATCAACCTCGCGCACGGCGCCTTCGCCATGGCGGGCGGCTACATCACGGTCTATGCGATGCAGAAGCTGGGGCTGCCCTTTCTGCTGTGCCTGCCGCTGGCCTTCGTGTTGACGGCGCTGATCGGCGCCCTGCTGGAGCGCACGCTCTACCGGCCGATGTACGGCAAGCCGCACCTGGACCAGGTGCTGTTCTCCATCGGCCTGGCCTTCATGGCGGTCGCGGGCCTGGACTACTTCGTGGGTTCCTCGCAGCAGAACCTGCAACTGCCCGAGTGGTTGCGCGGCCGCACCGAGATCGGCGATGGCGCGCTGCTATTGGGCATGGGCCACTACCGCCTTTTCATCATCGCGGTGTGCGCGGTGCTCGCGGTGGTGCTGCAGCTCGTGCTCACGCGCACCCGTTTCGGCAGCCGGCTGCGTGCGGCGGTCGACGACCCCACCGTGGCCGCGGGCCTGGGCATCAACGTGAACCAGGTCTTCCTGGCCACCTTCGCGGTGGGCTCGGGCCTTGCGGGCCTAGGCGGTGCGCTGGGTGCCGAGGTGCTGGGCATGGACCCGACCTTTCCGCTCAAGTACATGATCTATTTCCTGATCGTGGTGGCCGTGGGCGGCACGTCGTCCATCACCGGCCCGCTGGCGGCGGCACTGCTGCTGGGCATTGCCGACGTGGGCGGCAAGTACTTCATTCCAAAGATGGGCGCCTTCACGGTGTACCTGCTGATGATCCTGATCCTGATGTGGCGCCCGCAAGGCCTCTTCACCCGTAAGGGAGGGAAATGATGCCCACCCCCGTTTCTTGCTCACTGCGTGTCGCCGAATCCCCCCTCGCAGGGGGCGCACCCGTTCGCCCGGCCAAGCCGGATCGACGGGTGCACTGGCATGGCCTGCTCCGCGGCCTCTCGAAAGGAGTCGCAGCATGATCACCAAAGGAAGCAACCACGACTGGCGCGCCCCGCTGCTTGGTCAGGCCCGCTGGCGCTGGTGGGAATTCCTGCTCTGGGCGCTGGCCTTCGCCGCGCCGCTGGTGCTGCCGCAGCATGCGCTGATGGTCAACGAGATCGCCATCGTGGCGCTCTTCGCGATGTCGCTGGATCTGGTGCTGGGCTACACGGGCATCGTCTCGCTGGGCCATGCGGCCTTCTTCGGCTTCGGCGCCTATGCCGCGGCGCTCTTCGCCAAGCTGGTGATGCCCGACCCGACCGTGGGCCTCGTCGTCGCCACGGTGCTGGCCGCGGTGCTGGGCCTGCTCGCCAGCGTGACGATCCTGCGCGGCAGCGACCTCACGCGGCTGATGGTGACGCTGGGCACGGCCCTGCTGCTGCTGGAGCTGGCCAACAAGCTCGACTGGCTGACCGGTGGCGCCGACGGCCTGCAGGGCGTGGTGATGGGGCCGGTGCTGGGCCTGTTTGACTTCGACCTCTATGGCCGCGTGGCGGCCTGGTACTCGCTGGCCGTGGCGCTCGTGCTCTTCCTGCTCATGCGCCGGCTGGTGCATTCGCCCTTCGGCGCCACGCTGATGGCCATCCGCGACAACCGGCTGCGGGCCATGGCCATCGGCATTCCGGTCACGGCCCGCATGTCGGTGATCTACACCATCGCCGCCGCTGTCGCCGGCGCTGCGGGCGCACTGCTGGCGCAGACCACCGGCTTCGCCTCGCTGGACGTGCTGGCCTTCGACCGCTCGGCCGACGTGCTGCTGATGCTGGTCATCGGTGGCGTGGGTTGGCTCTATGGCGGCGTGGCGGGCGCCATCGTCTTCAAGCTGCTGCAGGACACGCTGTCCAGTGTCACGCCGCAGTACTGGATGTTCTGGATCGGCCTGCTGCTGGTGCTGCTGATGCTGGTGGGGCGCGAGCGCCTGCTGCGTCCGCAGAGCTGGTTCCGCAAGGGAGGTGCGGCATGACGGCCATGTCTCCCGGGACTCCCGAGATCGTGCTCGAGGCCGAGTCGCTGGTGATGCGCTTTGGCGGCATCACCGCCACCGACCATGTGTCGATGCGCCTGGCCAAGGGCGCGCGCCATGCGCTCATCGGCCCCAATGGCGCCGGCAAGACCACGCTCATCAACCAACTCACCGGTGTGCTGACGCCCAGTGAAGGCCGCATCCGTCTGATGGGCGAGGACATCACGCGCCTGGCGCCCCATCGGCGCGTGGCGCGGGGCCTGGTTCGTACCTTCCAGATCAACCAGCTCTTCGACAGCATGACGCCGCTGCAGACGCTGGCGCTTGTCGTGGCGCAGCACCGCGGGCAGGGCGCCCGATGGTGGCAACCGCTGGGCCGCGATGCGTCGGTGGCCGAGCGTGCCGGCGAATTGCTGACGCAGTTCCACCTGGCCGACGTGGCCCATGTGGAAGTGCGTCACCTGGCCTATGGCAAGCGCCGCCTGCTCGAGATCGCCATCGCGCTGGCCTGCGAACCGCAGGTGCTGCTGCTGGACGAGCCGGTCGCCGGCGTGCCAGCCGGCGAGCGCGAGGAACTGCTGCAGACCGTGGCCGCGTTGCCGGCCGATGTCTCCGTCCTGCTGATCGAACACGACATGGATCTCGTCTTCAGCTTTGCCAAACGCATGACCGTGCTGGTCAATGGCGCCCTGCTCACCGAGGGCACGCCCGAGGAGATCGCAGCCGACCCGCGGGTGCGCGAGGTCTACCTGGGCCAGACGGAGGTGCACGCATGAGCGGCCCGACGAATGCGCTGTTGCAGATCGAGGGCCTCAGCGCCGGCTATGGCGAGGCCGTGGTGCTCAACGACGTCTCGCTGTCGCTGGGCGAGGGCGAGACGCTGGCGCTGCTGGGCCGCAACGGCACCGGCAAGACCACGCTGATCAACACCCTGGCCGGCGCCACGCGCCAGCATGGCGGACGCATCCTGCTGGGTGGCCAGCCGCTGCACACGCTGCCGGCCTACCGCCGGGCCGCCGCCGGTATCGGCTGGGTGCCGCAGGAGCGCAACATCTTCAAGTCGCTCACCGTGCACGAGAACCTCACGGCGGTGGCGCGGCCCGGCCGTTGGAGTCCGGCGCGCGTCTACGAGATGTTCCCGCGCCTGGCCGAGCGCAAAGGCAACCTGGGCACGCAGCTGTCGGGGGGTGAGCAGCAGATGCTGGCCGTCGGCCGCGCACTGGTGCTCAATCCGCGGCTGGTGCTGCTGGACGAACCGCTGGAAGGTCTGGCGCCGATCATCGTGGAGGAATTGCTGCGCGCCATTCGCCGGCTGACCCGCGATGAAGGATTGACGGCCATCATCGTGGAACAGCACCCACAGGCCATTCTGGCGATTTCGGATCGTGCCGCGGTGCTGGACCACAGCTCGGTTGTGCATCGCGGCGATGCCGCGGAATTGCTGGCCCAGCCGGCATTGCTGGATCGTTTGCTGGGCCTCGCGCGCTGACAGCAGCCGTAGACCGCGGGGCGGCTGCGCCGCCTCGATCTTCTTTATTTTGAGATGGATGCCCTTGTAGAGCGAGGGTATTCAATTCGTGCGCCCCGGGGCGGCGGCTTGCGGTCGTCAATTCTTCAATTAGAATTCGCGGCACTGCTTTCTCAAAACAAAGGATTCTCGAAATGGCAACTTTGGCAGAGATCACCGCGCAGATCCAGCAGCGGGATCAGGAAATCGCGGAATTGCGTCGTCAGGCCGAGGAACTTCGAAGCCACGAGCGCGTCGGCGTGATCGAAGAACTCCGCAAGAAGATCGCTGAATACGGCATTACCGCCGCTGACCTCAAGCTGAATGGCCGGGGCGCCAGTACCGGCACCAAGCGCAGCGTTTCCGCTGCACCGACCAAGACCGCATCGGTCGTCAAATACCGCAGCCCTACGGGTGAAACCTGGTCGGGCGGGCGCGGACGCAAGCCCCGCTGGGTGACCGAGGCCCTGGCCGCCGGCAAATCGCTGGAAGAGTTCGAGGTCAAGTAAGCAACATCGCTGCGTCGGCCGCAGCATGTACAAACAAAAAACCCACGCAATGCGTGGGTTTTTTGTTTACGGATTTCCGGTTTTACGGGTTCACCATCACCAGCTTGCCCTTGACCCCCCGCGAGCCCATGTGGGCATAGGCGGCCTTCAGTTCGCTCATCGGCATGGTGCGGTCGATCACCGGCTTGATCTTGCCTTGGGCGTACCAAGTGGCCAGTTCCTGCATCATGCTTGCATTGGCCTTGGGCTCCCGCCGCGCGAAATCACCCCAGAACACGCCGACCAGCGAGGCGCCCTTGAGCAGCGTCAGGTTCAGCGGCAGCGAGGGAATCGGGCCGGAGGCAAATCCCACCACCAGATAACGGCCGCGCCAAGCGATGGATCGGAATGCAGGTTCGGCGAAATCGCCGCCCACCGGGTCGTAAATCACGTCCGGGCCTTTGCCGTCCGTCGCTTCCTTCACAGCGTCGCGAAAGCCCTGGGGCAAGGAGTGCTGCGTGTAATTGATCGTCGCGTCGGCCCCGATGCTTTTGCACAGTTCGCATTTCTCGTCAGTGGAGGCGGCTGCGATCACCCGGGCGCCCGCCGCCTTGGCAATCTGGATCGCGGAAGTGCCCACGCCGCCCGCAGCGCCCAGCACCAGCACTGTTTCGCCGGCTTTGAGCGCCGCGCGGTCCATCAAGGCGTGCCAAGAGGTGGCATAGATCATGATGAAGGCTGCCGCATCCACCATGTCGAATTGCGGTGGCAGCGGCATGCACATGGCTGCCGGGGCCAGCGTGTGGGTGCCGAAACCGCCGGTGCCGGAAAGGCAGGCGATGGGCTGGCCGACTTTCAGATGGGTGACGCCTTCGCCGACGGCCTGCACGATGCCCGCATATTCGGAGCCCGGCACGAAGGGCAGCTTCGGCTTGATCTGGTATTTGTTCTGCACGATGAGCAGATCGGGAAAATTCAGGCTGGCGGCCTTGATTTCCACTAGCACTTCGCCCGGTCCGGGTTGCGGGGTGGGCAATTCCTTCCAGGTCAGCGCGTCGACGCCCACCGGGTTTTCGCAAAGCCATGCGTGCATGGAAACAGTCTCCGTCGTCATTGAGGCGCAGGCATGATAGGGGGCTGCCTCGCGGCGTTCTTGTCTCTGCGGCGACCTCCCGTTGCATCGGCCATCGCCTCCTAAAATCCCGCCGCCCATGAAGATCCTCATCTCCAACGACGATGGCTACCAAGCCCCTGGCATCGTGGCCCTGCACGATGCACTGCGCGAGGTGGCCGATGTCGAAGTCATCGCCCCCGAACACAACAACAGTGCCAAGTCGAACGCGCTGACCCTGGCGGCACCGCTTTACGTGCACCGTGCGCACAACGGCTTCCGCTATGTCACCGGCACGCCTGCAGACTGCGTGCACATCGCGCTCAAGGGCTTGCTCGACTACCGGCCCGATCTGGTCGTCTCCGGCATCAACAACGGCGCCAACATGGGCGACGACACCATCTATTCGGGCACGGTGGGGGCCGCCATGGAGGCCTACCTGTTCGGTATTCCCGCCATCGCCTTCTCGCAGACCGAGAAGGGCTGGGCCCATGTCGATGCCGCGGCCCAGGCGGCGCGGCGACTGGTGGAGCGCATCCGGCGCGAGCGCATGCACGAGCAGCCGGCCTGGCTGCTGAACGTCAACATCCCCAATCTGCCGGCCGATGACCTCAAGCCGATCAAGATCTGTCGCCTCGGCCGCCGGCACGCCGCCGAGAAGGTGATCACACAGCAGAGCCCCCGGGGTGAAACCATGTACTGGATCGCCGGCGCCGGCGGCGCCAAGGACAGCGGCGAAGGCACCGATTTCCACGCCACCGCCGCGGGCCATGTGGCCGTCACGCCGCTGCAGATCGACCTGACCGACCACGCCAGCCTGGGCGAGTGGCGCGAGGCCGTCCGCCGCCTGGACGCGAGCGACTGAGCGGCGCCGACGCAGGAGTCCCGGTGCCTCAGCCGCCACGTTCCCGTCCCACCTTTCCGGTCACGCTCCCGCGGGCTCCCGTGCCCGGTTCGGCGGCGGCTGCGCGCACCCGAGCATCGGTGGTGCCTCCCACGCCCGTGCATGCCACGCCGGCCATGGCCTCGGACGCGGTCCGCCAGCGGATGGTGCAGCGCCTGGCCGCGCAGGGGATTGCCGACGAGCGGGTGTTGCGGGCCATGGGCGCTGTGGCGCGGCACGCCTTCGTCGACGGCGCGCTGGCCGCGCAGGCTTATGAGGACACCAGCCTCCCCATAGGACTGGGCCAGACCATCTCCAAGCCGAACGTTGTGGCGCGGATGATCGAGCTTCTGCTGGCTGCCCCCGCGCTGGCCGATCAGCCGCAGGGGCGCCTCGGCCGCGTGCTGGAGATCGGCACCGGGTGCGGCTACCAGGCCGCGGTGCTCAGCCAGGTGGCGCGGGAGGTCTACAGCATCGAGCGCCTGCGTGGGCTGCACGAGAAGGCGCGCGCCAATCTCCGGCCTCTGCGGCTCGCGACCGTGCACCTGCTGCTGGGCGACGGCATGCAGGGCTATCCGGCCGGCGCGCCTTACGCCGGCATCATCGCCGCGGCCGGGGGCGCCGATCTGCCATCGACGTGGCTCGACCAGCTTGCCCCCGGAGGCCGGATCGTTGCTCCAGTGCAGTCTGGAAATACAGGCCAAGCGCTTGTCATCATTGATAAAACGAACAGGGGGATAGAGCGCAGGCTTCTTGAGGCCGTCAATTTCGTGCCTCTAAAATCAGGGATTGCATGAAGGAAAGACATATGCAGGGTTCTGGTCGCTGGCACACGCTGGCTTGGATGGGCGCTGCGGCGGCCTGCGTGGTGCTGGCGGGCTGCGCCTCGTCCCGCGGGCCGGCGCCGGTGGAAGATCGCGCCCCTGTGGGCATGGCGGGCACGACGACGGCATCCTCTGCTTCGGGGCTGCCCACCACGGACGCCAGCGGCAAGCCGCTGCCCGGCATCGAAAACCTGGGAAAGCCGGGCTACTACGCCGTGCGGCCGGGTGACACCGTGCGGCGCATCGCCCTGGATACGGGCCAGAACTGGCGTGACATCGTGCGCTGGAACGGCCTGGACAACCCCGACCGCATCGAAGTGGGCCAGGTGCTGCGCGTGGTGCCGCCCGTCGCCGGTGGGGTGGTGACGCCGCCTCCGGCCGTCGCTGGCGTGGGCACCTTGCCCCCGACCACCACCACCGCGCCTGCAGTGCCACCGCCGGTGGCTCCGCCCGTCGTGGCGGGCTCGACGCCCACGCCCAAGCCCGCGGGCAACCCGCCCTCGGCAAGCGGAGACGATGACCTGGGATGGATCTGGCCTGCGCAGGGCGCCCTGATCGCCGGCTTCGACGACGCGAAGAACAAGGGTCTGGATATCGCGGGCCGTGCCGGCGATCCGGTGCTGGCGGCGGCGGACGGCAAGGTCGTGTACGCCGGCGCGGGCCTGCGCGGCTACGGCAACCTGATCATCCTCAAGCACAACAACACTTTCCTGACGGCCTACGCGCACAACCAGGCGCTGCTGGTCAAGGAAGACCAGTCGGTGCAGAAGGGCCAGAAGATCGCCGAGATGGGCAGCAGCGACGCCGACCGCGTGAAACTGCACTTCGAGATCCGCCGCCAGGGCAAGCCGGTGGATCCTTCGCGCTACCTGCCGGCGCGGCCCTGACCGGGCGCCGGCCGCACATTGGGACGGCCGGCGACAATCGAGGGATGACGGATTCCCTCGATGACAAGGACACCCTTCCCACGTCCAACGCTCCCGCCGACACCGAAGCCTTCGCGGGCGTGTCGGCCGCTTCTTCCTCCTCCGACAGGATCGTGACGCCCGCCGGTCCATCCGCGGTCGCCGCTGCCGCGATCGAGCCGGGTTGGCTTGCCGTCGAGTCGCTCGACCTCGAGGCCCAGGGCGTGGCCCGCCGGGACGATGGCAAAGTCGTCTTCATCGATGGCGCCCTGCCGGGCGAGATCGTGCGGGCCAACGTGCATCGCAAGAAGAACAACTGGGAGCAGGGCCAGCTCACGGACATCCGGCGCGAGTCGCCGCTGCGTGTTCGTCCTGGTTGCCCGCACTTCGGTCTGCACGCTGGCGCTTGCGGTGGATGCAAGATGCAGCATCTGCATGCCTCGGCCCAGGTGGCGGTGAAGCAGCGGGCGCTCGAAGACAACCTCTGGCACCTGGGCAAGGTACGCCCGGACACCCTGCTGCGACCCATCGAGGGCCCGGCATGGCACTACCGCTACCGCGCCCGCCTGTCGGTGCGCTACGTGCAGAAGAAGGGCACGACGCTGATCGGCTTCCACGAGCGCAAGAGCCGCTACGTGGCCGACATGTTGGTGTGCCCAGTCCTGCCTCGGCCCGTGAGCGAGATGCTGGTGCCCTTGCGCACGCTGATCGACTCGATGGACGCGCGCCTGACCTGCCCGCAGATCGAGGTCGCCTGCGGCGATGCTCCCGGGACCACGCAGTTGGGTGTGATCGCGCTGGTGCTGCGGCATCTGGAGCCGTTGGGTGAAGCTGATCGCGAGCGACTGCGCGCCTTTGCTTCTGCGCATCCCGGCGTGCAGTGGTGGCTGCAGCCCAAGGGCCCCGACACAGTCCGCCTGATGGACGAAGGCGTGCCCCCGCTGGCCTATGAGTTGCCCGAGTTCGGCATCACCATGCCTTTCCGGCCCACCGATTTCACGCAGGTCAACCCGCACATCAACCGGGTGCTGGTATCGCGTGCCCTTCGCCTGCTTGCCGTGCAACCCGAGGAGCGGGTCATCGACTGGTTCTGCGGTCTGGGCAACTTCACGCTGCCGCTGGCCACCGAGGCGCGTGAGGTGCTGGGCATCGAGGGCAGCGAGACCCTGGTGGCCCGGGCTCGTGACAATGCATCCGCCAACCGGTCGGTCGCCCGGCGAGCGTGGGGCAACACCGACTTCGTGGCCCGCAATCTGTTCGAGATGACGCCAGAGATGCTCGTGGCGGATGGCCCCGCCGACCGCTGGCTGGTCGATCCGCCGCGCGAGGGCGCCTTCGCACTCGTCAAGGCGCTCGCGGATCTTCACCAGCAGCCAGAACTGCGCACGGGCGGGTGGCAGCCACCGGAGCGCATCGTCTATGTGAGCTGCAACCCGGCCACGCTGGCACGTGACGCGGGTCTTCTGGTGCACCAGGCGGGCTATCGCTGCAGTTTTGCTGGGGCGGTGAACATGTTTCCGCACACGGCGCACGTCGAGTCCATTGCCGTCTTCGACCTGGCGGACTGAGGCACCCCGGCACGCCAAAAGCAAAGGGGCCCGAGAGGGCCCCTTTGTCGTTGGCGCGCGGGCTACGGTGCGCGTCAGTCGCGTTCGCCGCCAAAGATGCCCAGCAGGGCCAGCAGGCTCTGGAACACGTTGAACACGTCCAGGTACAGCGCGAGCGTGGCGCTGATGTAGTTGGTCTCGCCGCCGTCGATGATCTGCTTCAGGTCATACAGCATGTAGGCCGAAAAGATACCGATGGCCGCCACCGAGATCGCCATCATTCCGGCGCTGGAGCCGATGAAGACATTGATGATCGAGCCGACGAACAGCACCAGCACGCCCACGAACATGAACTTGCCCATGCCGCTCAGGTCGCGCTTGATCACTGTGGCCAGCGATGCCATCACGAAGAACACGCCTGCCGTTCCCGCGAAGGCGGTCATCACGAGTTCTGAACCGTTCTTGAAGCCCAGCACCATCGCGATGAGGCGCGACAGCATCAGCCCCATGAAGAAGGTGAAGCCGAGCAGCACCGGAACGCCGGCGGCCGAGTTCTTGGTCTTCTCGATGGCGAACATGAAGCCGAAGGCGCCGACCAGGAACACCACGAGGCCCAGGCCGCCCGTGAGGGCCGCCGTGATGCCGGTGGCGACACCCAGCCAGGCGCCCAGCACGGTCGGCACCATGCTCAGGGCGAGCAACCAGTAGGTATTGCGCAGAACGCGGTGGCGCTCTGCCTGGGGCAGCACCTGGCCGTAACCGGCCGGTGTGTCGAAGGTGGGGGCTCTGTCGTTCATGGCAAAACTCCTGAAGAGGTTGAGGGGACTGCTTGACGGGCAGTTGTGGGTCATTCTAGGAAAGATCAAGGCCGATGCAGGCATATCCGGATGGCGCGTCGTCCTTTGGGATCATGGGGTCTTGCAGGCGGCGCGGCAATGAGACGTGCCGGGCATCCGAGATGGTTCCTGTATTCTTCGCCCCCATGAAGACCAAGCACTTTCTCGAACTCGAAGACGTCAAGAAGATCGCCGCCGCCGCAGAGGCGGAAGCCATCAATAACCAGTGGGCCGTGACCATCGCGATCTGCGACGACGGTGGCCATCTGCTGTGGCTGCAGCGCCTGGATGGTGCAGCGCCGGTCTCCGCACACATCGGTCCAGCCAAGGCTCGCACTGCGGCGTTGGGCCGGCGCGAGAGCAAGGTCTACGAGGACATCATCAATGGCGGTCGTACGGCGTTCCTGTCGGCACCGACGGTCGACGGTCTGTTGGAGGGCGGCGTGCCCATCGTCAAGGACGGCCAGGTGATCGGCGCCGTGGGTGTGAGTGGCGTGAAGTCCAACGAGGACGCCCAGATCGCCAAGGCGGGGATCGCAGCCATCGGTCTGTAAGCGTGGGTGGCGACCTCGTCGCCCTCGCCAACGGAAAGAGCCCCGCCGGACGATTCCGGCGGGGCTCTTTTCATTGGGTCTGGATGGGTTCAGCGCGGAAAAAAAGGCGTGGCTGGTCGATTCACTGGCTGGCCAAAAACGACCCTTGGAGAGTCAGATCTCCTCGAGTCGCCCCACGATGAACGGTCAGGGCAGGGGCCGCATCACTTGGTGAGGATGAGCTTGCCCAATTTGGTGGCCTGCAGGCGATAGAGCGAACCGTTGTGCAGGATGCCGATGGTCTTCTGGCCTTTGAGGAGTTCGCTGCTTTGCAGCAAGGCATGCGCGGGAGAAGGCGTGCCATGCGCTGCGGCGCCGCTGCCGGCCTGATCGAGCGAGGAATGGCTGAGCACTTTCTGGGAATGCGAGGACTGGGCTTGCACGGGTGGGTCCTTTCGAATCGGATCGGGTGAAGCGGATGAGCAAATGATAACGATTCGCACTCAGGTGCGCAATCGTAGCGATGAGTTTTTTTGTGGGCAGCGCAGCCACCGAATGTGGTTGAAGCGCGCCGCGCGCTTTGGCAGAGATTTGCGCCGCCTTTGGCAGAAACTGTCGCGCGCTTTGGCAGAGGAAGTTAGTGCGTGCTCTGCCGCGCGCTTTGGCAGAGCCGACCAAAGTTAACCGTCCCAGGCGCCCGGAGAACAAACTGGGAAAAACGCGTCGGGCAGGCCTTGCGCGCCGCTCCAAGATCCTGGCTCCTCCACAACCAAGGCTGAAGCCATGGAACTCGAAGCCCTCTCTCCAACCCGCCGCGCCTGGCACGCAAAGGTGGTCGCCCGCTACTTCCCGCCGCTGTCCATCCCCAACCCTGGCCAGCTCGGTGCGCTTAGCCACTTCCCGTCTCGGCAACCGTCCGTCGACGAGGTCTTCCTGCGTTATCCCATGCCCGACGACTGGCAGGCCACCGACCCGCTGCCGCTGATGTAGCCCACGAGCCGCCCAGTAGAAAGGCCCCCGAAGGGGCCTTCTTTCTGCCTGGCGCGGCGCTCAGCGTACAGGCGGCATGAACTCGGTGGCCTCCAACAACCGGCCCTGGATCGCGCCGAGGTCGCCTGCGAAGCCCCAGTTCGTCGGGTCGGCCGCCGCGCGCTCTGCGTGCGCCGCGAGGCGATCATGCAGCGCGGCCAGGATGATCGCAATGTTCGCCTGGTGCGCCTGGTACGCAGCTTCGGCCGTGGGCTCGCTCTGAGCCAGGATCAGGTTGAGGCCGGTGTCGGAGGTCTGGGTCTTCATGGTGGTTTGCGGTTGCGTTGGAACACCGCCAGTACCGCTCTGACGGCGCCGGCCAGCAACCAAGCCAGACCGCCCCACTCAGCCACTGCGCCCCGCCTTGAAGTTGGTGATGAGCACCTCGCCCACCTCCTGTTTGGCCGTGGCCGAGATCGAGTAGCGGGTCTTGACCGCCTCGATCCTGAACTCCCGAAAAGTCTCACGCACGCCGGGTGTGTCGTTGAGGCTCAAGATGAACTTGCCCCTACAAGCCCCCAGAAGGGCCGCCAGGCGCGCGAAGTCGTCACGGGTGAACAGACCCTCGCCATAGTCCTTCTCGCAGCCCCAATAGGGCGGGTCGACGTAGAACAGCGTTCCCGGCCTGTCGAAGCGCTGCAGCACCACGTCGAAGGGCTTGTTCTCGATGAACACACGCGCCAGGCGCGCATGGGCATCGGACAGTTCCTCCTCTATCCGCAGCAGGTTCAAGCGCGGGGCGCCCGTCGCCGCGATGCCGAAGGTCGGCTTGTGGATCTTGGCGCCGAAGCTCGACTTGGCCAGGTAGAAGAACCGAGCCGCCCGCTGGATGTCGGTGAGCGACTCGGCGGGCGTCTGCAGGAAGCGGTCGAAGTCATCGCGGGCCACCAGCATCCACCGGAACTGCGCCACTAGCTCCACCAAGTGATGCTTCACGCAGCGGTACAGGTTGGTCAGCTCGGAGTTGATGTCGTTGATGATCTCGACCTTGCTTTCCGGCTTTTTAAAGAGCACCCAGGCGGCCCCTGCGAAGACCTCGCAGTACGTCTGGTGAGCGGGCATCCGCTCAATGATCTGGTCTGCCAGGCGGCTCTTGCCACCCAGCCACGCCAGCGGGCTTTTCTGCGTCATGAACGTCCTTTGGTTCAAAGGGCGCTCGGTGGCGCGCTGGTGTGGGGCTCGGGCTGCTCCGATCAGCAGCGCTGTCCCTCCAGTGGTTCAACGTCCCGCAGCGCGGGCACTTGATCTCTACGCTTCCCCCATCGGCCATCGCCAGCTTTCGCCGGCACTGGCCGCATCGAATCTCTCTCATCGGGCATCACCTATCATGCGCCCCGCCTGGTACCAGGTGGCAGGGTCTTCGGTCGATGCCGTGCTCGTTCACGGCGGAGGCGGGTGCCCGAGGTGCTGCAACACCGGAGGCATTCGCCCTGTCTTTTTTCGGTCGGTCCTTGTGCTCAGATGACCGTGATCAGGTTGTCCAAGAAGAACAAGCGCCACTTCAGATACCGGTCCAGGATCTTGGACTCCGGCTGTGCGCCCTGGTAGACGTCGGCGCAGCGAGTGATGAAGGTGCCATCACTTGGCGCCGACAAACCATTGACCTTGAATGGCCACCGCGGTGCGATCTGCGGCGCGGGTGCGGTCAGAAAGTACTTTTTGAGCCGGCCTTCTTCGCCCACATACAGCGTGATCGCCTGCCCGCTGACCACGAGCCCTGCGAACGTGTCCTGGCCCACCCTCGCAGAGATGCCGGTGTCAACGTTCGCGTCGGTCGTGTCTCCGGTGCGCACGCCAACGAAGAACTGGCCGCTCGAATTGATCGCGAGCCCGCACCAGCCGCCCGAGCCGTCCCAGGTAGCGAGGGCCAAGCGAATGCTCGCGTAGACAGCTGCGGGGGAGTCGGAGTTGAAGACGGTGCACAGACTGTAGGCAGGCGTGGTCACCGGTGCCTCGGTCGAAACTGCATCGGCGCCCGTCAGCCGGGCACCGAAGTCCTCGAAGACCGGCGGCGAGTTGCTCCCGTAGTAGACGGGCGCGGGGCCGTGGATGACGGACTGATCGAGGGTGCCAGCGCCAGAGAAGAAGCCGCTCCAAGCCGCGTCCATATCGAGTGGAGGCTCTGCCAGGGCGACAGGACTGTCGAACGTCGGGATCTTGGTGAGGAACTGCATGTGTGTCCTTAAGCGAAGGTGTGGTCGAAGACTTGCATGTAATGGTCAAGCGGCACGTGAGCGCCGAGCACCTCGGCGACGTCGAGATCGCCGCTGTCGTCCCGAACGTTCCCGCCGATCCGGCCATACAGCAGGTACGCCCCGGAGGGAACGTCGCCAGTGGTCCTGATGTGGATGCGGCGGGGTGATGCCATGTAGACATCGGCGATGCCGACGCTGCCGGCCGACATCAGCTCAAAGCCCGCGGCCGCGCGGTGCGGATTGCCCGTCGCCGTGTCGCTGCGGTCAATGACTGCCCGGCTGCCCGGCACTGCCAGGTCTACTCCGATCAGCCGGGGCGAAAGCAGCGTTACCGCCGTTGCTCGAAGACCATTCGTTCCGGCGCCATCCAGCGCCCATTGCTTGAGGCTGCGGCCGATATACGCACCGATGAGTCGAGATGCCGCAGCGCTGAGGTGCACGCCGTCGAACCAAGGGGCCAGCACCGTCTGCAGCGGGTAGACCGGTGCCGCCACGAAGGCATTGGCTAGCGCATCCGCCACGTCGGCCTGCGCCAGCGCAGCTGCGACGTTGGACGTGCCCGACGTCTGATACAGCGGGAAAAGGACATCCTCGGCCTGTCCAGTGATCGCCTTGATCTGGGTATTCAAGGCCGTGAGCACCTGCTGAAGTCCGATGGCGTAGACGTTGCGTGCATATGGGCCGCTCTCGCCCTGGAGCCAGGGAACAGCCAGGACGCGATAGCTCTTGCTGGCTGCGTCGGCCAGCGCCTTGGCCGCCGTGACCTGCGCCAGGACTCGCGCGAAAGGCGCGGTTCCATCTGCGAGGCCATCTAGGGCCGTTCCTCCACGGCCCGCGCACGAACCCAACAGCTGGAAAGGGTAGTCGGCCGGCGCGATGCCATCCGCGAGCAGCGCGGCCTTGATCTGATCGCAGCATCCCGACAAAGGTGTTTCGCCAGGGTTGGCGATGCCCGCCAAGTCCTGGTTGATCCCTGCTCGCGCGCTCTCGATGAGTGGCACGAACGAAGCGTAAGGGGCAGCGTCTCCGTACACGTCCGGCTGCGTTCCGCTGACAAACATCAGGCTGTCAAAGCGCTGGCTGGTGCTGAGCACGGTGGTGCCGTTCACAAGAGCTCGCTCGCCGCGAGACAACGATTGCCCGTACATGATGATGTGGCAGATCTCTGCGGGGAAAGCACGCGCGATGGATTGATCGAGACGTCGGACCCGGGCGACTCGCGCCGACATTCGGTCGATGTTGGCTCGGCCGAAGCGCGCTCCGTCACGCCCGATGAGAAAGCCGATGGTGTTGTCACGTGCACCAATGCCCCAAGGGCGAACCGTCGACCGGCCGCGAGATGCTTCCGTGCCGCCGATGAGCGCGCGAACGGAGCGCAGGCTGGGGGCGTCAACAACGCCACTGGCGCGGACCTTGAATGCACTGCTTCCGTCGCGCGCACGCACGTCAATGGGGTCTTTGGACTTTTGCAGCCGCTCCCCATCCAGCTTGCCCCCAACATCGAAGGCACGGGCGTGGAAGGAGTCACGAGTCACGCCCGCGATTGACGTGCCGTCCGCCGCAACGAAATTCGAAGCGGCCCCGCCAGGGCGCTGACGAATCAAGCTGTCGAACTCAGCCCCGGAAAGGGGATCAAGAACCGGCACGAGCGTGCCGCTGCGCTTGACGAAGGTGGTCGTGCGCTTCAATCCGTCAGGACCGCCGGCGAGGATCGTGCAAACACCCTCCTCAGCAACGGACGCGGCACCCGTTGCCAGGTCCGGCTGAATGTTGATGGTGGCCAGCGAAACCGTGGCACTGGACTCGGCTCGCGTCGCTGCATCTTGTGCAGTTGAGACACCAGCCGCAACCAGCTCGGCCCGTTCACGCACGTCCGCCTGCAGCGCCAAAAGCTCAGGTGTGCTGACCATCTCGCCCGCATAGGCCCAGGCCGTGCCGTTCCAGACGTGGAGGCTCGATCCCGCCACGATGTAGCCGTCACCTGCGGTGTTTCCTTCGGCGGGCAGGTCGGACACTGCGGCCACTGCCCCCTTGAGCACGAGGCCGCGCCCCTGCAGGTCACCGGCGTGCCAGGCCTGCCAGATGTCTCCGAACTCGCTCAGGATCTGCTGCATGGTCTGCAGCGCGGTGGGCACGTAGCCCTGCGTCGGCACCAGGGCGTAGCTCACGCCAGCAGCGGTGGCGCCGCCGTACGGCAGCACCAGCTCCAGCTGCGTGTCCGAGACGATGCGCTTCACCTCCAGCACAGCCCCAGGCACCGACAGGATGTCGCCCGGCAGGGCGTTGGCCACCCAGGCCGTACCGGTGCCGTTCACCAAGGCAGAGCCGTTGGTGAGCGCGATGGTGCCCGTGCGGTACCAGGCCATCAGATCACCTCGCGCACAGCCGCCGCGCCGGCCAGGATGTTCTTCTCGCTGGCGCTCTCCATGAGCTGCGCGTAGATCCACTGATCCACATCGCCCACAGGCAGCCCGGGTAGCTGTACCTGAATCAGCGACACATGGGCCGCGCCCTCGACCGCGTGCTGGTGCGAGGTGTACGACCGGAGCGTGGCGACCGTGCTGCGGACCTGGAACCCGATCTGGCAGGCATAGAGCGTGTGGTAGCCCAACTGGGCGCGCGTGCGCGGATCCTCGATGGTCTTCTCGAGGCCGATGATGGGTGAGGTGGCGAGTGCGTCGGTCATGGGGCGTCGGTGGTGGTGGGATCGTTGGGCCAGGTAATGGCCTGGACGGCCTCGGCGGTGGTGGCCGCCTCGATGGCGTCGCGCAGCGCCTGGCGGGTGCCCACCAGGTACTGGCTGGCCTGGCGGAATGCGTTCACGGCCGCGAGCGTCTTGGCGCGCATCTCAGTGGCCGGAATGCCGCGCACGGCGGCGATGCCATCCAGGAAGGGCGTCGGCGCGGCCGGGTTAACTTCCCAGGCCAGCGCCTCGCGCTCCTGCGTCGGCCACGTCTTCTGTTCGAAGTCGGGATAGCCGGCGGTGAGAGCAGCGGCGCGGCGGCGCCCCTCTGCACTGATCGCGGCCTGCTGGTCTGCCTTGATCTCGGCGAGCGTCCGTGGGTCGATCCACGAATGGCTGGGCCAGTCGAAGACATGGCGTGCAGAAGGGCGCGGGCTGGGCTCGCACCAAGCCTGCGTGGCGAAGTCCCAGAACGAGGTGGGCGACGGCGGCTCGGTGCCGAGTAGGGTGCAGGCTTCGGGGCAGGCTGGCGGCTGCGGCGACATACCGCTCATCACCAGCTTGCCGTGGGCGTCAACGATGGCGAAGGGACGCATCAGCATCAGGCGCCTCGCTTCCCGATGAAGACCGCCAGGCGAGTGGTCTCGCCACCCACTGCGGTGATGGTCTGGAAGCCGGCGCCAAACGTGGCGATGCCCGTCATCATGGAGGCCGGAAAGCGATAGATGTTGCCGCCACCTTCGCCCATGTCCTGCCACTGTGCGTCGGGATGGATCACCGTGCTGCCGGCGCCGGTCAGCGACCGGGTTTCCGTGGTGGAGCTTGCCGGGCCCCACGTGGATTGCTGCCCAAACTCGGCGACGGCGAACGCTTCCCAGACCTGGCCGGCTGGCACCGTGAAGCTGATCGAGGCAGAGCCGGCGCCGGAGGCGAAGGCTGGCGCCACGATGGCACCGCCCGCAACCTTGAGCGTGTCGATCTCCGCGTTGCGGATCATGGCCATGTCGATGTACGTCCGGCCGTCCTGCACCTTGAACGGCGCGTCCATCGCGGAGCCCAGGTCGTTCATGACGCGGAACACGCTGGCCAGCACTGCGACTTCCGACTGCACGTCCGTGCCGCCGTTCATGCTGCTCACGCTCGACTTGATGCCTGCAATCACGCGTTTGCCGCCTGCCGAGATCTCGGTCTTCAGCATCATCTGCGCGGCCACGTTGCCGTCGAGGCTGGCCAGCGTCATCGACTGATTGCTGACCGTGGCGGATAGCTCTCCCACCGGTCCGATGGCCGAGACCAGGTATTCGTTGTTCTCCGCGATGGCCGAGCCCAGCGTGGCCGTCAGTTCGACGTGGCTGACATAGGTCGCCTCGATGTCATCGACCCGGGCGCGCATCGTCAGGATGTCGCTGGCCAGCGCGTCGTCAGCGGTGGCGCGCACGAGCTGCTCTTCAAGGATGTCGGCCTGCGCCTGCTCCAGCCCGGCGGACAGCAGCGTGATGCGGCTCGCCATCGCCTCGTCGGCGGCCACCAACACCTCGATCTGCTCGGCGTAGATCGCATAGTTGTGATCGACCTTCGCTTCCAGGATGGTGGTCAGCCGACGCAGGCTCTTGCCCATCTCGGACACGCTCACCTCCGCCCGCAGGATGCCGTTCAGGTCCGCCGCTGCAGCCTGGTCGCGGAACGACTGCAGCCGCGAGTCCACGCGCTCCACATACTTCGCAATGTTGGGCACGTCATCGAAGTCGCCGAGCGTCATCGCCTCGCTGGTTCCCCACGGCCCGGCATTGCCGCCCATGTCGACCGCGCGGATCCAGTAGCGGTGCAGCCCGGGCTCGGGTTCAACCCGCGTTAGCGACCGCGCCACCGTGCGGCCGATCTCCACGGCTGCGCCCAGCGTGTCGCCCTTGGCGATCTGGTACTCGCGGATCGGCTGCGTGGTGCGGCAGTCCGACCAGGTCAGCGCAACGGACCGCCCTTGCGTGCTGTCCTGCACGGCGGGCGTCAGCGGCGCCAGCACGGTGAGGCTGGCGGACATCGGCGTCGACCAGAACCCATTGCGGCTGTGATGCGCCGCCCAGGCTTTCTGCAGGCCGGCCGGGAAGAAGCCCAGCAGCGCGCTGGTGGCGTGGCCGTCGAAGTGCGTGTCGCCCTCGGCCTCTTCCCAGGTGGGGCCGCGGCGCACCTGGGTGCGGTCCCACTCGATCAGGTCCAGATCGGTGGGCGCCAGCCAGCTGGCCAGGATGCCGTCATCGGTCACCTGCAGCGTCAGGTTGCTGACGTCGCTGGGCGCACCGGTGCCCTGGAGCACGTCGCCCACATAGGCCCAGTCCGAGGACGCGAAGGCCGTCTCGAAACGCACGCGCGCCGAGAACGCCTGGCCCACGTCCAGGCCGAGCAGGTAGACCTCGCGCGCGTCGCCAGCCATGAGCGTCGAGATCCAGGGCAGCGTCCCCGCCTCGGGCACGCCACCCTCGCCGAGCACAAGGGCCTCCTGCCGGTGATCGATCCGCACCCGGCCGCCCAGCAGCACAGCGGCCGTGGTGGACCGGTTCCAGCTGATGCGCGCGCGGGCCAGCAGCGTGGCACCCTGGCGGGCCAGCTCATCGATGCCGCTGGCCGCCTGCAGGTTCTCCGGCTTGGCCGGCGCCTCGAAGGGGTTCGGCAGGTTCGTGTTGGGCGCCGCGTCCAGCAGCTGCTCGTCGGCCAGGTCGTAGTAGGCCGGCACGTCCTCTTCCAGCAGCAGCGACAGGGCCTTCGTGCGCGAGTAGGCCCAGTCCGTGACGATGAAGCTCTTGTTCGTGAAGCCGAAGAAGGCCGACGACAGCAGCACGCGGTCGCCCGGCTGCAGGCCCCACGCGAACATCTTGGGCGAGATCCGCACGGTGAAGCCGCCCCGGCTCTTCTCGACCTTGATGCGCGCGATCTGGTGGCAGCGCACCTGGGAACCGACCCACGGCAGCGCCACGTCGGTCAGCTTCTCCTTGCCATCGGCCGCCAGGAAGGTGGGGTTGCTGTACGGCGCGAAGTCCTGCGACACGCCGTTGCCGTTGGCCGCGATGAAGGTGCCGCGGGCGCCGTTGAACCGCGCCGTGCCCGGGAAGCAGGTCTGTTCAACCGCAGTGGGCGCCACCATGTCGTCATCGCCCAGCGACATAACGGGCGTGGTCCACGCGCCGGGCACGAAGCGCCACACGCCGGCCGATTCGACCGTGAAGCCGGCCATGGCCTCTTCCAGCTGCTGCAGCGTCGTCTCGCGCGACTGGTCGGTGCGGAACATGCCGTCGACCACGTAGCGCGACCGCGAGTAGCCGTAGTTGAGCGGATCCGCGTCGGCCTCGATGCCGTAGACCTGCATGTCGCAGGCATTGGCCCCGGCGATCCAGGTGTTGATGTCGAGCTGATCGGCGCTGGCGCCGTACCCCTGGGCCGAGCGGATGAAGTCTGCCAGGCACAGCACCACGTTGCGGCTGTAGGCGGTCTGGCCCGTGCGCGGGTCCAGCACCTTCTTGCCGCGGATCTTGGCCTTGACGTTGGGCGGGCCCGACTGGAAGCGGTCCAACACCTTGTTGACCGACACCACCGCGTAGGTGTAGCCCGTGAGCTTGTGGGCCGTGGTCCACATGCCCGGGGCGCCGCCCGTGTTGCAGGCGTTGATCAGCCACGGGTCGGCCACGTCCTCACCGGCGCCCAGGTGCTTGGTGATGTGGACCGCCGGGCCCGCCGAGTAGTCCAGGCCGGTGGCGACGATGGTCAGGTTCTCGTTCGTCGTGTAGCCGTTCTCGTCCGCCGCAATGGCGTCGTCGTCGATGTAGATCTCGTCGATGGCCTCGCACTCGTGCGCCGCGAAGATGATCACCAGGTGCGTCCACTCCGCGCCCATGCCGGTGGTGACCATGGCCACCAGCGCACCGGCGAACGGCGCCGGGCTGCCGTAGACCACGGCGTGGGGCGAATCGCTGCCCAACAGGGTGATGGTGCGGTCCTGCAGGTTCGCGATGTCCTGCGCCAGCTTGCGCTGCGCTTCCTGGCGGGCCTTCTTCTTGGCCTGGCTGCTGGCGTAGGCGCTCGAGACGATGCTGACCGCCGTCGTGACGACGAAGGCGCCCACGGCCGCCGCAGACGCGCCGGAGGCGCCCACCAAGCCGCCGACCCATGTGAAGAACGTCACGACCTCGGCATGGGCCGGTGCAGCGGCAAACAACGCGAGCAGACCGAGCAATGCGCGCATCAGACCCGCCATGCCGCCTCCGCGCCGGTGACCGGGAGAAATGCGATGCCGTGAGCGCCAGGCGCTGCAATGTTGGCGCCGGTGCACACCCCAAAGGCCAGGCCGCGCACGCGCCCCGCACGCTGGCCGCTGCGCACCAACACCACATCACCGCGCTGGGCCATCAGCCCGGGCATGGCGGGCCCGAGCAGCTCGCTGGCCACCACGGCAAACCCGCCCCGGGCCCGAACCTTGCGCAGGGCAGGCAGCAGCCGGCGGCCAGCGAGCATGCCGCCCTCGGCGCGCAGCGGTGCGAGCGGGTCGGCGCCCGTGCGCTGCAGCACCCACTCGGCGGCCAGGATGGTGCAGTCGGCGTCCCACCAGGCGAACGCGCGGCCGGCGCGCAGATGGATGAAGGCGTCCAACTCGTCCATCACTGCAGTCCCAGCATCGAGCGGATGCGCAGATAAGCGCCGAAGGCCTTCGACGTGTAGATCGCCGGGTTACCGATCAGGCTCTGCAGGTACTGAAAGCCCAGCTCGCCGGGATACTTGGCGCGGTGCTGGGCATCGTTCATGCGCAGCGCGCTCGGGTTGCTGCGCACGTCGTAGCTCGCCACGCGGCAGGTCAGCTCCAGCGAGATCGTGCGGGCCTCGTCATCGCGCGGGAACTTCATCACGTCCATCACGCCGCCGAAGCGCAGCACCGGCGCCCCGGCGGGCTGGAAAGTCTGCGCATCGATCATGCAGATCCACAGCCGGATCGGCCGGTCCTGGTAGTCGGACGCCTCGCCCAACGCGAAGCCCCGAATGCCGATGTCGATGGGTGTCAGAGACATGGTCAGCTCCTGCGCGCCGCCGTCGTCGGCCTCACGCAGCTCGCCGACTTGGCCCAGCGCACCGATGCCGCGCCAGGTGTTGCCCAGCGCCACCAGGTCCACAGGCCAGTCGGTTAACCGCACCGTCCCCGACCGGGCCTGCGCCTCGACCATGGTGGCGATGCCGTAGGCGGCCGAGCCCGCGACCGCGTCGAAGCCTGCGTTCGTCTGGACGGTCATTCCCAGCTCTCCAGCAGGTCGAGGCTGAAGCCGCCTTCGCGGCTGCCCTTCGTGTCCCACTGCGTGTCGTTCGAGGTGCGGCGCATGCGGCACGTCGGCCGGTCCCACACCACCACGCTGCCGGCGACCAGCGTGCGGCGCAGCACGGGCTCCACGGTGACCAGCAGCACGCCGTCGACGCCAACCACCGCGTCCGCCTGCACGCTCAGCAGCTGGCGGTCATCGCTGTCTTGTTGGACGCCGATGCGGTCGCCCTGCAGCAACGTCTTTCCGGCCTGGCCGACGCCGGCATTGATCGAGATCTGCGCCGCGCCGGCCAGCGACCCCACGGCCGTCCACGCGCCGCGGGCGGTGCCGCGCGGCTGGGGCCGCAGCCGGTCGTACACGGCCAGGCAGTTCACCTGGCCGCGCAGCGACAGGATGGTCGCGCGCCACAGCGCAGCATCGGCCACCACGGGGATGCGCTCCTCGCTGGTCATCGAGCACTTCCAGCGCGGAGGGCCGAACACCCCAACCTGCATCGAGCCCGTGTCGGCGTTCGCGAAGGTCAGGTCGAAGTTGCGGATGCCCCAGACCTGGGCACCGATGGCCAGCGTGTCTGGCATGGCGATGGTGGTCATTCGGGCATCACCCCCGCGCGCTTGAACTCGGCAGCCTGGCGCTTGTTGTTCTCGGCCAGCATGCGCTGGCCAGCCGCCATGGACGCGCCGAGGTCGGCACGTGCATCCATGTAGAGATGGCTCACCGGCGCGAAGGTGATTTGGGTGCCGCCGTTTGCACCGCCCATGGCGATCACGCCCAGGCGGCCCTGGCTGTCCCGCTTCAGCGGGAAGATGCCCTCGGTGCCGGCCTCGCCCATCAGGCCGATGCCGCCCTTGGCGAACGGGAAGATCGTGGGACGGTCCACGACGCTGCTGCTGTAGGCGCGTAGGCCCGCGGTGCCGTCATACACCCCGCCGTTGGCGTTCTTGGCCAACCCCATCAGACCGATCATGGTGCCGAGCGAGTCATCCTTCCCGACAATGCTCGCCACCGCGGCGGCCGAGTCGCCCGACAGGCCACCCGCATAGGCACTGCCCAGCCCCTTCAAGATGCTGACGCCGAGTGACACGCCCGAGCTGCCAGAACCGCCGCCCATCGCGTCGCGCAATGCAGACGACAGCCAGCTCGTGAACTGCTCGACCGACTGCTTGATCGTGGCGTCGTAGAACGCGCCTGCAATCGCGGTGACGATGGTGTTCCTGAACGACTTGCCGATGGAGGCGAGGGCGCTCGTGTCGCCTTCCATCAGGCTCGTGACACCCTGCAGGAAGTTGGACCGCACGTCCTCGCCCATCTTGCGCGCCTGATCGCGCTGCTGGTTCTGCCAGTCCACCGCGATCTGTATGCCTTCGCCCGCCCCAACAACTCGGCGCAGGCGCTGCTCGGCGGCGATGCGGTCATCGAGTGCTTTGACGTAGCCGGGGATGACGTTGTCCGTGGCCTCCAGGTCGGCGCGCTGGCGCTGAAGTTGCGCGATGGTGAAGTCGTTGGCCGCCGTCTTGGCCTTGCCGATAGAGGCGTTCTGCAGCTCCTGCGCCGCGATCTGCTCGTAGGTGCTGGCCACCGTGTCGCGCATGGCCTTCAGCTGGGCCAGCTGTGGCGCGACGAGCAGCTCTTCCTGATCGCGGCCGGACTTGTTCAGCAGCGTCTGCCGCTGCGCAGCCAGCTCCACCAGCTCACCTTCCAGGGCGGCGGCTTCCTTCTGCGAGTCCTTCTTCTTGCGCGTCAGCTCCAGCTCGCGGCGCAGGGCCTGCTCCCGGCTTTGCAGGTCGGCCAGTTGAAGTTCGCGGCGGCGCGCGACGGCCGAGTACTCCGACAGCAGGTCGCGCTTGACCAGGCTGTCGATCTCGTCCAGCCCATCAGCGGTGGCCACCGCCTTCAGCTTGTAGCCCTGCTTGACGGCCTCGATCTGCGCGTCCAGGTTGTGCTTGTCCGCCTGCACAGCGTCGGCGTTGAGGGCCTTGATGGCCTTGTCGCGCTCTTGCTTCAGGCCCTTCTCGTTCTCGAGCTGGCGGGCCTGGGCGTCTTCCAGCGTCCGCAGTGATGCGCCGCCGGGCTGGGCCTTCAGCACCTCCAGGTACTGCTGGAACGCGTTGCGGCTGGCCTGCAGCTTCTGCTGGTATTCCTGCTGGATGGCAGAGCCGGTCTTCACGTCCGCGTTGGACTTCATCCATGCCTGCCGCGCGCCCTCCAGGGTCAGCGTCATCTGCTGGTTGCCCTGGCTGGCCTGGCCGGACGCGGCCTTGACCTTGCCGAGCCGCTCTTCGAGCTGGGCGATGCCGGCGTTCACGCTGTCGAGCGTCGATTTAACCGGCGCCCCGTTGATCCATTCCGTACTGCTGCCACCGGAGGCCATCAGCTCGTCGCGCTTCTGCTTCCAGCGGCCCAGCTCCGCTTCCATGGCGGCGACGTCGCGCAGCTCGGGCGTCTTGCCGCTGGCGGCCATCTGCTCGGCCCGCTGGATCTGCACGGCCGTCACGGCCGCGTCGTCGGCGGCGGACTTGAGGCGGTAGAGCCACATGGCCAGGCCGGTGACGGCCATGATGGCGATGCCGACCGGGCCGCCCAGCGCACCCACCACCACGCCGAAGCCGCGCGCGGCCAGGGAGGCGGCACCCGCAGCAGCCCCCGCAGCGCCGGTCGCAGCGGCGAGACGGCCGGCGGAGGCAGCAGCGGCCTCCTGTGCCGCGGTCTGCGCGGCCGTCGCCGCCGCGAGCTGCGCGCTCACCCGGGTCTGCTGCTGGCCCAGCACAGCCAGCTCCGCCATCAGCGCTGCATGGCGAGCCTGCGCGGCCGCCAGCGTGGCGGTGCCTTCACGCAGCGTCGCGAGCGCATAGCTCTGGGCGCCTGCTGCGGCAGCGGCCTGGATCTGCGCCTGGGCCTGGGCCATCGTGGCGCGGGCGGCCTCCATCTTCGCCACCACTTCGGCCCGCGATGCCACGATTGCCTCGTTCGTCGCGGCCAGCTGGGTCACCTTGGACGCTGCAGCCTGCGCCTCGGCCGCGGTAGTGGCCTGTGTCGCCTGCAGTTCCGCGAGCAGTGCGGCGACCTTCTCGCGGCTTGTCATCGCGGCCTGTGCATCCGTGGCCACGGTCGCAGCCGCCTCAACGCGCGCCAGTCGCGAGGCCTGGGCAAGATCGAGCTGCGCGCGCACCGCGGTTGCCGCCTCGGCACCCCACTGGCCCAGCCGGAAGGCTGCATAGGCACCCGCCAGCGCGACGATGGCGTCCCGGTGCGCCCATGCCTGCACTGCCACGTCCCGGCCCACCTGGAGCGCGGTGGCGGCGCCCTGGGCATATTCACGAATGCCGGCGACCAGCTGCTGATTGACCTGCTGCTGCCCGCTGGCATCCGTGGTCACGAAGAGCTTGGCGCTTTCCTGCACCGCCGCCTTGATGGCCTCGGTGAGCGGCTGCATGCCATCGGCCGCGACGCGGGTTGCACCCTCCTGCAGCTGGTCGAGGCTGCCCTTCAGCGTGTTGCCGAAGGCGTCGGAGGAATCCTTGAAGCCCTGCAGCCGCTTCATCAGGAAGTTAAACAGGCCCTCGCTCGATGCCTTCGCCTTCGCGATGTCCTCGTCCTTCAGGCCAAGGGCGGTGGCCAGCGACGAGCCGGCCGTGGTGATGCCGCCCTGCACCAGGTCGCGCAGCTCCTGCACCACCTGGGCGCCGTTCAGGCCCAGGCTCTTCACGGCGTTGGTGCCGACGACAGTCAGCTCGCGGATCTGGTCGAGCGTCATGCGGGCGGCCAGGCCAGGGCCGAGCAGCGCCTGGAATACGCCCACCAGCTCCTGGCTCGACGCTGCCGTGCGCAGCGCGTCGTCGTTGAGCTTGCCGATCATGTCGCCGGCAATGCCAAGGGCCTGGTTCCACTCGGTCTGCCGGCCGTTGACGGCCGTCATGGAGCGCAGGATGCCGGCCATGCCCAGCTGGGCCACCTCGATCTCGGCGCTGAAACCGATGCCGCGCTGCGGCAGGCTGGTAAGGGCCTGCGTGACGGCCGCCACGCCCGCCGCCACGACGGTCAGACCGGCCGCGCTTCCGATCAGGTCGCGCGTGGAGATCCGCACGCGGTCCAGGCCCTGGGTCGCCTTCTGCGAGGCGGCGACCACCTGGCTGCCGAAGCGGTCGACCTCGCGGCCAGCCACCGGCAGACCCGACACCACCGAAGTGGCGTCGAGGGTCATCCGAATACCGACCTGCCGCTCTTGACCTGCCATGCCGGCATGGTCTGCGCGCGGCCCCAAATGAATAAGGCCGACGCGTGTCGGCCTTTTTGCTGTTGGCTGGCTCCAGTCTGCCCGGCGCCAGCGTGGGCGTCAACGCGCGTTGAGCACGTCGCGCCCTTCCTCTTCCATCACCCGGAGCTGAAGCAGCACCGTCTCCGACCGTTCATCGGGGACACGCAGGCGCCGCATCGCCACGTCCACCGCACCCAGATCCAGGCCCTCATACCAGACCGTGCCGAACCCGAGGCTGAAGCGCCACTGGCGCGCGCAAAGGTAGAAGACCTGGAAGGCTTCGACGTGCTCCTCCCACAGTTCGAAGCCACCGGCGTCGCGGCGGGCGTCATCGCTGCACAACCGCGCAGCATCGATGCCAAGCCGAACAGCCTGGCTCTGAAGATCATCGTCAAGCTCATCGTGAACGCTGGCCGCGCCGCCGCCTAGGAGGAAGCGGACGGCCGCGCGGAGTTTTTTATGACGGCCGCGTCGTTGTGCTTGAAGTAGCTGAAGATGATGGCCGCCGCGAAGGTCGGCCAGTCCTCGCGCGCCGCCGCCAGGTTCTCGGCGGTGAACGCGAACGGGGTGCCGTCGTCGGCCTCCAGCTGCGACCAGCCGCACAGCACCAGGGCGATCAGCTCGTCGTCCGTCATGGTGCCGCCGTCCATGCGCTTCTGGACGTCCTTAGCCTGCGAATCGGGCAGGCGGCGGAATACGGCCGTGAAGTGCACCTCCACCGTCTTGCCGTCGTCGCCGGCCAGGGTCAGCAGCACCGGGGCGCTGAAGGTGGGCTTGGCGTTGATCTTGAGCTTCTGGGCCATGGCGTTCAGTGGATGACGATGGAGAACTCGTCGTTGCCGCTGGTGGGCACGAACGTCAGCGGCAGCGTGACCATCTGGATGCCATCGCTGTCGGAGTAGGTGGGCTTGCCCAGCTCGGCCTTCGGTGCATTGAGCTGCACCACGTTCGTGGCGGCCTGGCCGTGGTTCAGCACCAGGGGCACCTGGGCGCTGGCAGCGGCCATGTTCACCCAAGCCTTGGCGGCTACCGACGTGGCTTCGAGCGTCACCGAGCCAACCGACTTGCGGTTGCTGATCTCCACCGAGTCGACGCCGATCAGATCGCGCTTGACCACCGTGTTGCCCGCGTCGAAGCTGAAGGCACTGGCGGCGGCCGTGTAGCCGTCGAGCGTGAGGGTGGTGTTGAGCTTGTTGACCGGCAGCGGGCGCTGGTAGGCCGTGTACACCGCCACGGGCATCGCCACGTCGGCCACGGGCACGAAGAGACCGGTGAACTCGAAGTCCCACTTCGGAATGCCCTTGGCATCCGCCGTCAGCTTCACCGTGCCGTGCGCGTCGAGCATCTTGTGCACCACCCCGTCCACCACGCCGTAGATCGTGACCGACTCCATGGCGTCCGAGATCGGCGCGAAGGTGCACGTCGCGCCGGCAGCCACGGTGACCGACATGGCGCAGGCGCGCAGCAGCGCGGTGTAGGCGGGCTGGTCGCCGGCTGCGGCCACGCCGGCCGCCTCGACGCTGAAGGCCACCTTGTTGAAGAGCGTGGCCATCACCGAGCCGCCGGCACCCAGATAGGGGCGGATCACGTCGCGCTCGACGGCGTCGCCATCCAGCGGCGTGAGGTTGACGTTGCTGGCCAGGATGGCATTGGCCGCCCCGGTGGGCACGGCGTCAGTGCCGCGAACGGCCTCGATCTTGGCCAGCAGGGCCATCTTGCGCATGAATTTCGCCATGGCGTTTAACTCCTTGTGGGTGGGGTCTGCCGATCAGGCCTGGGCGTCGCCGCCGCGCTCGATCAGTACGCGCTTGCCGTCGCGCATTTCGTACAGGCCGCCCCGGCCGGCGTGTTCGTCGGCGGCGGGCGCTTCGGGCGCGGGGGCCGGTTGGGGCGCGGCCGGCGCTTGGGCCGCGGGCACGGGGGTGTCGGTGTCAACGTTGGGCCTTCGGGTCACAGGTAGCTCCAGGTCTTGAGGGAAAGCACCGCGCTGTTGCACAGCACGTTGCAGAACAGCACGGGGTTCAGGTCTTCGACCTGGACGCCGCTCTGGGTGTCGCCGTCGACCTGGTCGCCGGGGATGCACACGCCGCCGAAGGTCGGGTCGGCGCGCACCGCATCGCGGAAGGCTTCGATCAGCCGGTCGAACTCCAGCTCGGACGCGTCGGCGTCGGCGAGCGACATGTAGCCCCGCATGCGCCAGTCGTGAACGTTGATGACGCGGCCGATGTGAGGCGAGCGCTCCACCGTGCGCACCCGGCGCATCCACCAGCCGCGAAGCTGCAACGGACCGTTCGACGGCGTGAAGGTGTAGAGCTGCTTGAACTTCGCTTCGTCGCGCACGTACCGCTCGTACTCATGCACTTGGCCGAAGTCAGGCACGGCGCGGGCGGCAGCCGCGATGGCGGCCCGCACTTCGGCCACGGTGCTCACGCTGCACCTCCGGCCATGCGCGCGGCGATGCGGACAGCAGCGGCCTCGAACATGCGCAGCACCTGCGACTCGGTCGCCGCGATGGCCTTGGCGAACGGGGCCTGGGCTTCCGTGCCGCGGCGGGCGATCTTGCGGGCGACCAGGTAGGCCACGCCCAGCTCCTCCTTGGCCGACACTCCCAGCACGGCGCGCACCCACGGCACCAGGGCCGAGACTGGCGGCATATGCGGGCGGGTACCGAACTCGACGGCACCCGCCGAGGGCAGCGAGCTGGCGACCACGCCCAGCACCCCGGCGGGCGTGCTGAAGGCGTCGGACTGGATGCTCTGTGCCGTCAACCCCGTGGCGCCGCGCGGCATACGTTCCTTCGCCTCGCGCTCGACCAGCAGCGTGGCCTCGGTCATCGTGATGAGCAGCTCGCGCCGCGCCATGGCCGGATCCTGCTGCAGCCCCTGGCTGATGGCCGCAAGGGCGGGCGCGCTCAGGGCAAGCGCGCTCACAGGTCCAGCCCCATGCGGGTCAGACGGTTGCGCGGCCGCCCGGGCCAGCTGCCCACTGATGCAGCCGGCGTCGCACCCGACCCGGCGGTCTGGCCGCTCGTCAACAGGGCAGGATCCGGCTTGCCGAGCGCGCCGTAGTAGACGGCCCGGTATTCCTTGGCCCGGGCCGCATAGTTGCGTGCCCGGCTCTCGGTGTTGCTCCCATCCGCATTGATGGACGCCTCGCGCTCCCCGCTGAAGCGCGCCGCCAGCTGGCGGCACAGCGAATGCGCCGCATAGCTGGCCACCGCCTCGCGGTGCACCAGCGGGATGGTGTCGGCCTGGTCGGTCAGCATGTGCGGTGCCGAGAAGGAGATCCGCACCTCGGCAGCGGCCGGGAGCGAGTCGACGGTCACCAGCACGGCGCCGCCGTCGTCCTCGTAGATTGAGGCGGGGATGATGCGGGGCGGCTGGCGGCCAATGGGGTATTCCGCCGAGAGAACCTTGCTGGCCGTCTCCCAGCCGGCGGGGAGCGGGCCGAGATAGCCGGACACCAGCCATGCCGTGTCGCGGATCAGCACGCGGGGCATGTCGGCGCTGTAACGGACCAGCGCCAGGCCGATGGCGTCGTCGATGTCGCCATCGCTCGCGGTCGCGTCCGAGCCGCCGATGAGACGGCGCACGAGCTGCTGGTAGTCGGACAGGGCCATGGAAGTTAAACGGGGCGTCGGGTTTCTTCAGGGGCCAGGGCGGCGCCTGGAGAAACCCGCCTCCATTCGGAGGCGGGGGCGTAGGGCGCCACCCTCACTGCTTGCCCTTCGCGGGCGTTCAGGTTCTTCTTCAGGCCACCACGGCCTTGGTGGTGGCCTTGAAGCCGTCGACCAGCACGTTGCCGCCGTAGATGTGGCGGATCTTGTAGGTCACCTTGTCGTTGGTGAACATGGAGCCGACGTTGGGCATGTCCTGCACGAACAGCTCGGGCTCTTCGCGGCCGTCGAGGAAGCCGATCTCCACCACAGGCGTGCGGTTGGGGTCGCCCACCGTCACCCAGTCGTTGCCATCGGTCCAGTACGACACCGGAATGACTTCCGGGTTGATGGTCTGGACGAAGGTCTTGTCCAGGTTCTGGCCGCGCACGAACAGGTTGTAGGCCGTCTCCTGAAGCTCGAAGGGCACCAGCAGCGCGGTGGGCGCCGTGGCCAGCCGCTTGCCGCTGCCGGCGCGCGTCTGCTTCTGCATGGCCAGGCGGTGCGCGGCGAATTCGGCGGCCGAAAGCGCGGCCGTGAACAGGTTGCCGTGGTCCGCGTGGTACAGGGCCTTGGTGTCGTAGATCGTCGGGTTCGAGCGATAGAAGTCGAACACGAACTCGTACAGCGTGTTCTTGGCGGCCAGGGCCAGCTCCAGCGGGATCCGGCGCAGCGCCTGCACGTCGTCGTTCTTGATCGCCTCCAGCGTCACGTCCTCGGTACCACCGCGCTTGCTGACGGCATAGGTCGCCTTCTCGTCGCCCGGGCTGGTCAGCGCCTGGTAGGCGGCGCCCTGGGCCACGGCCGGCAGGTTGCCATAGCCGCCGATGCGGATGCGTTCCTGCGTGCGGAAGTCGTTCACCGGGCCCCAGATCGCCACCTTCTTCCAGGTGTCCAGATCCGCCATGCCCAGGTACAGGACCTGCATGCGGCGGGTGATGCTGTCGCCCAGCGCGGCCGAGAAGGTCGAGCTGGAAACCGACTCGCGCATGATGCCCAGGCTCTCCGACAGGCGACTCAGGTCGCAGTTCTCGATGCGGCCGGTCACGCGGCGGTCGCCCGTGATCTCCACGTAGCATTCGCGGAACGACTGGACGTTGCGGTGGTCCTTGTGGGCCGGGTCGAAGAAGGCGTCCAGCATGCCCTTGATGACGGCGCTGCGGTCTTCCACCGACACGGTGCCGAAGGACGGCACGCGAACGGCGCCGGACTCGGTGAAGCGGGCCAGGTAGTCGCCCTCGTCCTTGATGGCCGAATCGATCTCGGCCTCGGTGAAGCGCTCCAGCGCGTTGAACCGGGTGGCCAGGCGATCCTTGGCCGGCTGCGGCAGCTTGCTGGCGCCGATGCGCGTCACGGCCGTCTGGCGCAGCTGGAACATGGCCAGGTCAGCGCGCGTGATGGGGGCGTTCTCGCCCTGCTGAGCGGCCTCGGTGACGCGGGACGTGCCGGGCGGCGTCACCAGCGAGCCGCAGACCGACTCGTGCAGGTTGACCAGCTCGTCGTCACCGATGGTGGCGGGGTCGATCTTGGCGTGCGCGGCCGGATCCTTGGCCTGGATGGCCTCCAGCAGGCGCTTCTTCCACAGGGGCATGGTGCTTCCTTCGGGGGAGTTGGGGGAGATGTCGGTGGCGGTGGCTTCGGTGAGACGATCCAGGCCGCCACCAGCGCCCGGCTCGACGATCAGGTCGACGGAATGAACCTTGATGAACTTGGCGGCCTCGCGCAGCACCTCGCGGCCTTGCTGGCGCTTCTTGGTCTGAGCGACTGCGTCGATGGACAGGCCCAGCAGCCCAGCCAGGCCGCGCTTGACCGCCTCGGTCATCTTGACCACGGAGGCATCCTTGGGGTCCAGCGGCTTGAAGGTGCCCGTCAGCGCACCCTGGTCGGCGCCCTTGCCTTCGACGAAGCGCACGCCGTAGACGCCGCCGATCAGGTTGCGCACGGACTTGCCGGTGCCCTTGGTGTGCTCGTCGTCGCTCTTGACGAAGACGCGCACCCCCTCGAACTGGGGCGCCGCTTCGCGCAGCACAGCGTCCGGGTAGTAGTTGCCGTTGAGCGACTGGCCGGCGCGCAGCAGGGTGACCTGGATGGAGCCGTCCGCGGCTTCGCGCAGCACCGCCGCGATATCGCCGCCGAGCTGCCCGTCATCGATGACCACGACATTGGGGCGCCGGCCGCCCGGTTGCTGGGCGCTCTCGCGCACCGGCGCCGGGTCGGCGCCTGCCACTGGCTGATAGCTCGCCACGACCTCCTGCTCGTCGCCCACCGACACGGTGTTGGTGGCGTCGATGGTGTAGGGGTAGGCGTAGAGCCGGCCGCGCAGGCATACCACCACTTGGTCGGGCCAGATGCCGCGCACGTCGACGTAGTAGTCGCTCGTGATGCCGCCGGCCAGGCGCACCTTGGCCAGGACCGCCTGGCGCACCAGCTCGATGAGCTGGCTGTACTCGGTGGTGACGGCCTCGGTGATGCGGGCGAAGCCGCTGCCCGCGGGAATCAGCTTGACGGCCATGGGCGGTTCAGGCGTCCAGGCTCGACAGCTTCTGGCCGTCTCGGGTGACCACGACGACGTGGCTGCCGTAGTCCTTGAAGTCCAGCACCTCGGAGGCGGTCACGCCGACCTTCTTGGGCTTCTGGACCTTGACGGCGTTGCCGTCGTTGTCCTTGCCGTCGACCGTCTCCACGACGGTGCGGCGCACGAGCTTGGCCGCATCGTTCGCGGTCAGCTGCTTGGCGGCCTTGTCGGCCTGGGTGGGATCGGACATCGAGATCGCTCCAGATAAGGGATGGAGCGACTGTCAGCGACGGCCGACATATAGATAAGGCCGACAGGCGTCGGCCGGGGCCCGTGGAGAGCGTTTTCAGGCTACCACGGCCCCCGGCCGAACTCCAGACCGCCGGGTGGGGCCGGGAATAGGTTTAACTCCACGCAAACCGTGCGATGGCGGGCCGCGCCGGAAAAATCCATACCCTGGTGGCGTGGAGGTCGGATCGCGGCTCCTACGGCCTCGAGCCGTTTCAGGCGGTTTCCTGCCGCCGTCCGGCGCGCTTGGCGGCCTGGTCAAGGGCAGCTTTTCGGCCGTCCTGTTGAAGCTCTTTCTTGGTGAAAGGCTTGGCGCCCGGGGTCATCACCTGCCATCCCTTCATGGTCGGGAGCATCACGCAGCCGCAGTTGATCACCTGCTCGGCGGGTGCCTGAGGGTCGTGGGGGCACTTCATCATGTCGAAGCCGCCGCCGGGATTGGGCACCTTGAACGACTCCTTCGCCCCCACGACCTGGCCGTCCATCAGGTCGTGCGTCCACCGGCTGTGGATCTTGGCGCTGCGCCGCCACTGTTTCTGCAGATCCGGCACCAGGTCGGCCGCCTGCTCCAGGCGGTCCTCGCTGGCCACCGCGAACACCCGGCCAACCTCAGTGCGCACGATGGTGGTCGCGCGCACGGGCGTCGGGCCCGCCAGCTGGGCCTGGATGGCCCGGACGGCGTCCTGGACCGGCTGGGCGCCGATGGTGACCTGGCTGAGCTGCGCGCCGATCTTGCTGGTGGCTTCCCTCCCCACGTCCTTGAGGCGCAGCTGGCCGAAGCTGCGCATCGCCGTCAGGACGCGGGTGTCGAGGAGGGGCAGCTGCAGCTCCACGGCGCGGCCGATCACGGCGAGCGGCTTGTCGATGAAGTCCTCGCCCTGCTGCCAGATCGCCCGGGCAGTGCTGTCGAACAGCACGCCGGCCTGGGTGGTTGCCCCGTCGATCACGTCGTTGATCTGGCCCAGAAGGCGTGAGAGCTGCCACTGTTGATAGTCCGACGGCAGACCCGCCAGGATGGACAAGATGCTGGCGCGTGCCTGGGCCAGCTGCTTGAGCACCTGGGTCTCGCCCGACAGCTGGGTGCGCGCCCGCTCACGCAGGCGCTCAGCCAGCGCGGCCTGGAAGGACTTCTGCTCCGGCGTCATGCGCCCGGGGCGGGCCCAGGAGCTGGCGCGGGCGTGGATGCGCCGCTGCCGCTGTCCCGCGCGGCCTGCTGGAGATCCGCAGGCAGGTTGAACACGTCCTGGGCGGCCTGGGCGGCCTTTCGCTGGGCGTGCTCGGCGCGGGCTTGCTGCAGCTCTGCCTTGGCGTCGAACTCCTGCCCGAAGCGCTGCGCAACGTCGGCCACGATGCCCAGGGCGGTTTCCTCGGTCATCAGGCCCTTGTCGATCAGCATCGAGACAGCGTTGACCACGCCCTGCATAGCGGCGGCAAACTTCGTCAGGTCGGCATTGATCAGCTCAGGGAAGACGGCCGTCACCTGCCACGCCGGATCGCTCCAGTCCGGCGTGTCGCCGCTGCGGTCCGACTGCATCAGCACGTAGCGGCCGATCTCCTCGAGCATCAGCTTCAGCTTGGTCTGCCGGCTGGTGAGCACCTTGAACGTGGGCTCGCCCATCTCCGAGGCCGCCGCGCGGTTGACGTCGCCGCCGCCGCCGAACCAGTGCTCGGGCACCGTGGCACCACCCAGGACGTGGTTGCGCAGAAGGCGGGCGCTGGTGCTGGTGTCGGCCGCCTGGAGGCTGGGGGACTTCGCTTCAAGCTTGACCGAGTCGTTGTGGACGAAGGTGCTGTTGGGCGCGGGGGGCGTGAAGTTCTTCTCGAACTCCTTGACCTTGTCCTCGTCCGCGCCCGCCATTGTCACGTCCCAGGCGAACGAGCGGAGGAAGCCGATCCGGTCGATCTCGTCGAACAGGAAGTTGTCGTAGGCGTCCAGCCAGTCCATCTGGCCCAGCAGGTCTGACCGGCCGCGCGTCCCACTGGGCAGCTTGTTGATCTGGAAGAGGAAGCACTCCCCATCTTGGAAGTCGTTCTCGCGGATCTGGGCCGTGCGCTGAGTGAACAGCTCGGCATCGTCGCCCAGCACCACGACGCGGAACTTGTTGTAGCGCCCCTTGGTGTCTTTCCGAGTGACCACGCCGATGGGCTGCTCGGGGTTGTCCGGGTCCATCACCACGGTGGAGATCTGCCGCGGGTCAAGGTAGCCCAGGCGCACCATGCCGCTGCCTTCGTTGACGTGGCAGATGTAGCACTGCTCCCCGGCCAGGAACAGCTCGCGCACGCGGGGTTCCAGCTTCATGGGCCAGTTGTTGATGGGGTCGTTCCAGAAACGGTCGAGCACCTTCTGGTGCTGATCGTCCTTGCACTGCAGCGTCACACCTTCGGCCAGCAGGTAGGCAAGCGTCAGCTCCACCAGGCGGTTGGCCAGCAGGTTGGATTGCCACAGGTATTCCGCCAGCTTCACCATGCGGTCCTGCGCCAGCGGCGCCAGGTCGCGCTCGTTGTAGCGGCCGGTGCCGTCGCCCGTCAGGCGCGTCCACCCGGGTTCGTCTTTGCTCTGGACGGCGGCGGCTTCGCGCATGGGCTCGGCTGTGGCGGGGCTGGACTGAAGGCCAAGGGCCTCGGCGATGCGGGTGAGCAGGCTCATGGTGGTCTCGTGGTCAGCGGAACATGCGCCGCGCCTGGCGGCCGTAGCGCTCCCGCGCGGTCTGGGCGGGGGCCTTGGCGCCCCCCTGGGCGGCCGCCGCCACGCCACCGGTCACGCACAGCGTCCAGAGCATCTGGACCATGTCGGGACCGTCGTCGTGGTCAGCGTTGGGGAAGTGGCGGAACTGGTCGATCAGCGTCGACTGGCTGGAATGCAGCCGGATCAGCCCGTTGTGCATGTGGGGCTGCAGGCTCTCGATGCGCAGATCCTTGTCCGTGATCGGCGTGAGCGCGCGGGCGGGCACCGGCACGCCTTGTTGGGCGCTGCGCTTGATCAGCTCGGTGCGCAGGAACTCCTGGAACTGCACACTTTCTATGCCCCACACGATGCAGCAGTACTCCCGCTGCAGCTCGATGATGTCGCTGATGATCCGGTCGGGCGTGCGCTTCTTGATCTTGGCCTCGACCACATCCATGATGCCCAGCGCGCGCTGGTAGCCGCCAATGCCGATGGCGCTCGGATCGGTCTTGTTGGTCCGGCCTTTGCCAGCACGGCCGAGCGACGGATCGCAGGCGCCGTAGAAGATCCACTCGGCGAGGCGATTCACCCAGAAGCGGATGCTGTCGGCGAAAGGTGCGTCGTCACCGGCCGTGGGGTCGTTCTGCTGCTCGCTGTCGAAGGCGCCGTGGCCCTCGCGGGCCCGCTTGATCATGAGCTTGACCAGCGGGCGCAGAGCCGGCCAGGAGACCTTGGCGCCCTTGTCCATGGCCGCCTTGTTCTCTTCGTAGAAGGCCATGGCCGAGGCCATCCCTTCATCGGGCGAGCCGGCGTTGAGCAGCAGGCCCTCGAAGGTGTCCCACTTGTCCATGTCATCCGGCCACTGGATGATGGCCTTCATGACCTTGCCGTGCCACATCGGGTTCTTCAGGAACCGCGCAAGCACCGAGTCGTAGGCCAGCACCGTCCCGATGATGATGGCGTCCATGCTGTCATCGGGCGGGCCCAGGTTGAGCACGCTGGCCGTCACGAACTTGGCGAGTTTGTCCCGTTGCGCTGGCGTCTGGACGTTCTCGTCGTTCTCGATGTCGTCCATGATGGCCAGGTCAGGACGGTGAGAACCATGGCGGCGGCCCCGGATCTTCTTGGCCGAGCCGAAAGCCTCGATCTTTCGGCCGTTGGCCGTGACGATCACCCCGGCCCGCCAGACCTTACCCTGGCCCGCAGCCTCGGGGAAGTCGCCCGCGATCCGCGGGTTGGCCTCCAGCTCGGCCTTGATCGCTTCGAGCATTTCGGCGGCCTGCTCGAATGCGTCCATCACGATCACCGGATACCACTTGATCCCGGTGATGACGGTCCAGAGCACGAAGGACATGGAGACCTTCGTGGACTTGGCTTCACCCCGTGGCGCGGCGATGGCATCGCGCTGGCCGGCCTTCGTGGCGACGATGCGCGGCAGGCGCTCATACAGGTACTTGTGCAGCTCGCTCGGTTCGGCCGTGCCGTAGTGCGGGAAGTAGGTGCGGTCCCAGAATTCATAGCCGCTGATCGGATCGAACACCTTGCGGCGGCGCTCTGCCACGGCCTCCGGCGAGATGTCCCAGCCGTCGAGGTTGGCATCGATCTGGCGGCGCAGCTGCTCGGCGAGCTGCGCAAGGCCTTCGAAGAACTCCTTGCCCGGTTTCTTTGCCACGGTTTAACCCGCCTTCGCCAGCTCTTCGCCGAAGGGTTCGAGCATGTCCAGCAGCGCTGCGACGTGCTGGGGAAAGCGGCGCTGGGCGAACCCGGCCAGCAGGCGCAGCACGTCCAGCTGGACCGCCTGCTTGTTCAACTCGGGCGACAGGCGGCGGAACGAAGCCATCGTCTTGTTGAAACTGTCGCTCATGCTCGCCAGCGTCTCTGCGCGGTCGCGGGCGGACATGTTCTTGTCGTCTCGCAGCATGTCCATGGCGGCCTGGTGCTGGACAAGGTAGTCCTCCAGCAGCTTCTTGCCCATGGTGGCGAAGTTCTCGTCGCCCAGGGCCACGGCCGAGCGGACGCTGTCCCAGTCATCGCCCGCCGCCTTGGCCTCCGTCTTCCAGCGATTACCCGTCGACTTGGGCACGCCTGCCTTGGTGCAGGCGATTTCCATCGGCAGGCGCTGGTAGACGTACAGGCCGCGCAGCGTAGTGCGCTTCTCCGAGCCGTGTGCCATGGGTCAGGGGCCCGGGAACATGCCGCCGCCACCACCGCCGCCGCGGAACCAGGCCTTGATGCCTTCGATGATCAGCGCGGTGCCGACCGCCATGGCGCCGCCCGAGACGGCCCCGGCCACGGCCGCGCGCTGCTCGACCGTGCGCAGGCGGCCGTCGATGCCCTCCAGTCGGGCATTGAACGCGTTGCCCTGGGCCTCCATGCGCGCGTTGATCGTCCGGCCCTGCTCCTCGATCCGGGCGTTGGTGGCCTCCTGCCCGTCGCGCAGTGCCTGCACCATGCCGTGGATCTGGCCCAGCAGCAGCAGCTCCTGGGTGCGGGCGCTGTCACGGCCGCGGTCTTGTTCTTCGGGTGCGCTCATTGGGCGGGGCTCTCGGTGAGGAACTCGATCAGCGCGCGGTGTCGTTCTCGGTCGACGGCGCAGCTCTTGGCGTTGGCGTGATGGTTGGCCCAGGCGTCGGCGAGGCTGAGGCCGGAATCAGCAGCACAGGCTTGCTCGGAGGTGTCAGCAGATCCGCAGGAATGGGCCGGGACATCAGTGCCGGCGAGCGAGCTGTTCCACATCCATACAGCAGCAAGGCTGAGGCGAAAACGATCAGCATCGACATCGCCACGCTTCGGCTGGCCAGCAGCCGCATCAGGGCTGGCCGGCTGAGCAGCACCTGGCGATGGACTGCCCGAACCCCCAGCCACACGGACAGGGCGAACAGCAGCAGGAACGACAAGAGGCACGCGAGCCAGAACATCACGGTATTTCCCTTCGAGGGCGGTGTAGGAATCGTTGAGGGTGAGCAGCCGGCGATTCAGATCGGCAGAGGCCTGTTGACCGCGCTTGGCCTCGGCGGCGAGCTGCTGCGCGAAGGCTTCGGCCTGGTCGCGCTCCTTCTTCACCCAGATGACGCGCTCGCGGTTCTGGCCCGCGTTGTCGCCCGCGTGGTAGGCCAGGGCGCCGAGGCCGAAGAGCATGGCCGCGAAGGCCAGCATCGCGACCACGGCCCAGAGGTAGGACTTGAATCCGTTCATGGCTTGGCTCCATCGGGCTTGATGCACCAAGCGGCCTCCGCCTTGCGGCGGTTGTGGAGACCCTGGACGAAGCGGTACTCGGGCTGGCCGTTGGGCAACATGCGGCCGGTGCGCACCAGCGCCCAGTTGGGCTTTCCGTCAGGGGTGAAGGCGAGGGCGCGGCAGCCTTCGGCAAGGCGGCCGGCATTGATCAGTCCGAGCGCGCGGCTTTCGCAGAGGTTGCGGTTGCCGAGGTTGTGGGCGAACGATGAGAGGGCGTCGAAGGTGTTCTGCCCGATGCGCGTCTTCACGCAGTCGAGCAGCGTGAGCTGGCCGCGCTCGATCACCAGCTGCTCGACCTCGGCGCAGCGCTCGGGCGACCAGGTGTCGCCGATCACCACGGGGTACGGGCTCACGTACTTCGTGATGCCGTTGCATACCGTGGGCAGGCCGCTGGCCAGGTTGTCGGCATATACGCGTCCAGGGTTGGCGTGGTCCGGCTCCCACTGGCCAATGAACGCCATCAGGCCCGCGCTCGCCAGGGCCAGCGGCGCGCCGAACTTCCAGACTGTGGTGGGGACTCGCATGGACCGGGATCGTGGTCCGCGTCGCCCAAACGAATAAGGCCGACAGATGTCGGCCTTGAGTCCTCGTTGAGGGCTTTCTAACTTAGCACGGCCCCGACGACACGGTCAATCGGTGGCCGTCGAAAGGGGGTCGATGCTCACGAGCCAAGCAAACTCAGTTGTGGTGCAGGTACTCATGCGTAACGCCTGCACACACCCCTTCCTTGAAGGCAAGCGCGATGTGGTAGCCGGTGCGCTGCCACTGCATCAGCTTTCCTCCGTCAGCCATGGCGCTGATGGCATTGGCTGGGCCTACAGCATCCACGATCTCTTGCTCGGTACGCCCAGTTAGCGTTCCCAACGCGGCAAACGTGTTCGCCAGGTCGCGACCAGGCGCCGTAACGGCCTTCTGCTGGGCAACGGAAATCAAGCCGACCACGAGTGCCACGCCGACCATGATCAAGAAGTAATCCATGACCCCTCCGGTGTTGGGCTTGCAGGCCCGTTGTTAAGCAGCCTTCTTCTTGGACGTCACTGACGCCTTGAACGGATCGCTTGCCGCCTTGATTGCGGCCTTGGCTTCTGGCGGGCTGTTGCGGTAGTTGTCCAGCAGGATTCGCTCGTCCTCCTTCAGCGCTGGCGCCTCACCCAGAGGTCTTCCGTTGAGCAGGTAGTTCAGGTCCGCATCGAACTCCGTCAGAAGCTTCATCAGCTTAGAACCATCGGGCAGGCGCTCGCCAGCTTCCCAGCGCTCGACCGTCTTTCTGTCAACACCAATGCGCTGTGCGAACTCCTGCTTTGTCAGGCTGCCTCGCACCTCCGCGATCCGCGCTCCCACCGCCTCGAACTCGTTCTTCATTGGACGAATAAATCCTTGACACGGGACTTATTCGTCCCATAATTCCTCGCACCGATTCGCAATGACTAACAGCGAACACATGCGCACACCAACCGCCAACGAAATCAAGCACAGCCTGCGCAAGCAGGGCAAGACGCTCAAGTCCTTCGCCGCCGAGAACGGCTTCAAGTACCGCACCGTCAGCGATGTGGTGCGGGGCCTTCGCCAAGGCAACTTCGGTGAAGGCCGAGAGGTGCGTCTGAAGCTGGGCCTGCCCGTCAACGACTGATTCGATTTTCACACTGTTTAACAGCATCATGAAACCAGCCCCGAACACGAAGGCGACCGGCGCGCAGGCTATGGAAGAGGCGATGCGCGCAGCGCTGGACTTCGCTGCCGCTGCACACGCCTCGTTGGAAGCTCAGCGGAGCGATCAAGGCATAAGCGCCTCTGCCTATCGGAAACACATTCGCGCCATGCGAGCTGTGTTGTGGTGCGGCATGAACGACGTCGGCCGCGCCAAGCGCATCGCTGTTCGTCAGCGTCGTCAGAAGCACGGCTGAGGACCAGACACATGGTGATGAAGCCGCGCTATCGCCTCCACACGGACGGCGCACTCTCGTTGGTGTACTGCCCGCCCGACTACTTCCAGGTGCATCTCGTTCGCTGCAAGCAGTTCCTTACGCGACATCGCGCCACGCCTGCGCGCGCCTGCAAGCCAATGGACCCCGAGCGCATCAAGGCAGGCCTGCGCATGAAGGGGGTAACCCCTGCGGCGATTGCGGAGCAACTGGGCGTGTCGACGCCCACCATGTCGCAGGTCATCAGTGGTCGGAGCGTCTCGGCGCGTATCCGTAACCGTATTGCCGAGATCCTGGGTAAGCCAGTTGACGAGATCTGGCCGCCCGCGAAGAAGCCACCCCTGCGCCGGACGAAGGCCCAACTGGCGAGGGCTGCCGCGTGACCTGGCGTACAGCCCGCGAGTTGGCAGGCCTACCCGGCATGCCCTCATCCGAACGGCGGACGCGTGAGCGGCTGGCGCGTCTTGGCCTGCCCAGTCGGCAACGCGCCGGCCGTGAAGGCGGCGGCGGCATGGAATACGACTGCAGCGCGCTGCCTGCCGAGACGCGCAAGGCGATCCTGGTTAACCAGATCGCGGCCGTGCCGGTGTTGCCCACTGCCGCCCTTGCGACGCCCATCGCCAAGCCCATCCAGTCCGCTGCCCTGCCGGCGGTGGCCACGGCGGCCCGCCGCCCGCCCAGCGATCAGGAGCGCGCCTGCGCCGATGCCCGGCTGATCCTGATACAGCACGCCATAGACCTCGCCGGCCTGCAAGGGCGCGACAAGGCCTGCCAGATGCTGGCGCTGCAGTTGCTGACGGGCCAGGCCAGCGCTGAGCTGCAGATGGCCGCGCGGCTGGCAAACCGGCGGGCCCGCACCGCCGCCGTCAGCGCCCGCACTCTCTATCGCTGGCTCTCCCAGTACCAGACGGATGGCTGGTCTGGTCTCCTGCCGGCCGAGCAGACACGCGAGGTAGTGGCAGCGCTGGACGAGGACGTCGCCGAGGTGCTGGCGCGCTACCACTCCCGAAATGCGCTCTACCGCAATCTGTCGGTCGCAGCCAAGGAGGTAACCAAGGATCTTGGCCGCACCTATGACAGCTGGGAGCAGCTCTACGGCCGGGCCCGGCGCGCCCTCGCCAAGGTCGACAAGGTCAAGCTCATCAAGGCCCGGCACAGCGGGTCGGAGCGCGCGGCCAAGCTGCCCTACAAGAAGCGCGACACCAGCATGCTGCGCCCGCTGGACGTGTGTCTGGTGGACGGCCACACCTTCAAGGCGAAGGTGCGCCACCCGGATCACGGTGCCCCCTTCGCGCCCGAAGTAACGCTGGTGATCGACGCGGCCACGCGCCGGGTCTGCGGCTGGTCTGCCTCGCTGTCGGAGAACACCATCGCGGTCGGTGACGCCATGCGCCACGCAGTCGGCAACGCGGGCGTGTGGGCCATCGTCTACTCCGACAACGGCGCGGGCGAGCGGGCCAAGGTCTTCGACTGCCCGGTCGACGGGATCATGAAGCGCCTGGGCAGCGATCACCGCACCGGCATCGCTGGCCACCCGCAGGGCCACGGCCTGATCGAGCGCAGCTGGCGCACCCACATGATCAACGTGGCGCGGCGCTTCGGCTCCTACCAGGGTAGCGATGTCGACCAAGGCACGCTTCGCAAGGTTCGCGCAGACATCGACAAGGAGCGGCGCGCGCTCAAGCGCGCCGAGTCATCCGGCGGTGTGGTGGCGCTGACGCCCAAGGTGCCGAGCTGGCAGCAGTTCCTCGATGCCGTCGAAGCCGGCGTCGCCGAATACAACGCATGCCATCGGCATCGCTCCCTGCCTCGGCGCGCAGACAACAAGCGCATGACGCCGGACGAGGCGTGGGAGGCAATGTTCGAGCCCGAGCTGCAGGTCAAGCTGGACGTGCAGCAGCTGCGCATGACCTTCATGCCTTCGGTGCTGCGCACCGCCACGCGCGGCCTCGTGACGCTGTTCAACCAGGACTACACGGCCGACGAGCTGATGGGCATGGCGGTGGACGGCAAGCAGGTCTCGGTGCGCTACGACATCCACGACCCGAGCTTCGTGTTGATCTACACGACGGCCGGCGAATTCGTCTGCCAGGCGAAGTGGGACGGCCGCAAGGGCGACTACTTCCCGAAGGCCGTCATCGACCACGCCCGCGAACAGCGGGCCCGCCGCGCGGTTCGCCGGCTGGAAGACAAGGTCGAGCTGGCCCTGCGCGAGATCAGCGGCCCCCCGCTGGCCGAAACCCTTTTGCTGCCCGAGCCCAGCGCCCCCGAGGTGCTGGTGCCCATCGTCGTGGGGACTTCCTTTGCCGAGCCCCTCCCCACTTCCCACGACGAAGTCGAGGAGGTGCGAGCCACCTTGAGGCGGCCTTTCTTCGAGTCCGAGAGCGACCGCTACGAGTGGCTGATGGGCCATCGCGGCGAGTGGAGCGGGGAAGACACCCAGTGGGTGCGGGGCTACGTCGCGGGCGCTGAGTACGCCGGACTTCGGGAGTACTTCCAGAGCCGGGGGCTGGCCTGGGATGACGACGAAGCGATTTTTAAGAGTGCCCGGTGAAGGCGGCCACCTTCACCGAGCGTGCCTGCAAACGTGGTGATGCCACAGACAAGGAGATTGTGATCATGAAGCCAGGATTCGTCAAAACGGCGAACTACAAGGCGCTGCAGCAACGGTTCAAACAGGTTGAAGGCCGTGGCGCACGCGAGGCCGGCCTGCTGGTCGTATACGGCCCCTACGGCATCGGCAAGAGCGAGCTGACCAACCGGTGGACGGTGGACATCGGCGGCGTGTTCCTGCGCGCGAAGAGCACTTGGCGGACCAAGTCGATGTTGGCCGAGCTGGCATCGGCCCTCGGGCTTGACCCCCGCGGCAGCGTGGCCCAGATCCAGAACGCGTGCATCGCGCACCTGGGCGTGCACATGACGCCCATCGTCATCGACGAAGCCGACCACCTGTTCAAGGGCGCCGGCTCCAAGTTGACCATCGATCTGATGGAGGCGCTGCGCGACATCACCGACCTGACGGGCATCGTCTGTGTGTTGGTGGGCATGAAGCAGCTCGGCCTCAAGGTTGACGCCCACGGCTGGATCGGCAGCCGCGTCGGCGGCGACGTGGAGCTGAAGCCGCTGGACATCGCAGACGTGCGCGCCACGGTGCAGGCCAAGTGCGAGGTGGCGGTCGATGAAGGCGTGATCGAGGAGATCCATCGCCAATCCAAGGGCATGATCCGCGGCGTCCTGAACGCGATCCCGCTGATCGAGGCGTGGGCCCAGGCGAACAGCCTCAATCGGGTCGAGGCGAGCCAGATCGCCAACAAGCGCCTGGTCAGCGAGTTCAAGCCGGCGCCCATCGGTCGCGTGGGAGCCTGACATGGCGGCCGTCAAGACCTGGCAGGTGGCCGTGGTGCTGCTCACGCTGCAGGCCCGTGAAGCCGACTCGAGCCTGACGTTCAACGAAGGCGCGCTGGCGGCCTGGGTGCCGTCGCTGCGCAGCACGTCGGCCGCGCGCGCCGCCATCCACGCCATGCTGCGCGCCAAGCTGATCGAGCTGGCGCCGCAGGCGGGGGTGGCGGACACGGCGCCCCTTCAATACCGGCTGACCTCGGCAGGCTGTGAAGCCGTGCAGGGGGCCAAGAAGCTGCTGCCGACGCTGCACAAAGCTGCGCACGGCCCCATGACGCCTGCCGACCAGGTGGAACCCTTCGCGGGGCGCCTGTGGCGGCTCCTGTGCATCCGCAAGGTGCTCACGGCGGAGGAGGCGGCCAACCTGCTGCTGGACGCGGGCGAGGACGTCGGCCGGGCGCGCACCCGTGCCAGCGAGCTGCTGCTCGCCTGGTCGCGGCAGTGCCCGCTCGCCATCCAGGTCAGCGACCGACGCATCAAGGGCGCGAAGCGCTACGGGCTGACCGTCGACCTCGGGCCCACGCCGCCGGATCTGCGCGCCAGAGGAAAGGGCCGCACGCTGTGAGCTACACGCAGGAGCCCTGGTTCATGATCCTGGTGGATCGCTGCCGGGCCATGAAGCACTTCGAAGTGGCGGAGCGGTTGGGCATCAGTCGAGGAACGCTGAGCGTGGTGCTCAACGCCAAAGCCAAATACGGCAGCGGCGAGGCGAGCACCGCCCGCATCGCTGACAAGGTGATCCACACCTTCGGGCAGTACGCCTGCCCGTACCTCACCGCCGACTCTGGTGATGGCGAGCCCGTCGTCATCACGGCCGACCGCTGCCGGGCCTATGCATGGCGCGGCGCGCCCACCAGCAACCCGCGCGAGATGCAGCACTGGCAGGCGTGCCAGAAGTGCCCGCACAAGGCTGCCTGCGCGCCCGCGCCGGAGCGCGAAGTTAAACCGCGCAAGCCAAGGGGGGCGGAGTGATGCCCGCCATCCACATCGAGCGGCCTCGGCTGGCCTGGATCAAGCGCCGCGCGCGCCGGCTGATGCGCTTCTACGGCATCGACCGCCGCATGGCCATCGCTGACGCGCACCGCGACTACATCGACTTCGTGCTGCCCGGCGGCGCGCACCTGACGGCTGTCCGCGGAGGTCGGCTATGAGCGCGACCCGCTTCCCTTTCGAGCCCGGCGCCGTGGTGGTCTACCGCTGCAGCCGCTGGGCCCGCCTGGCCCACCGCCTCCGGGTGCTGCTCGGGAGGGCTGGCTGATGGCGAACGCGACCGAGCGCACCCGCCAGGTATGGCTGCATCTCCTTCGTGCCGGCGGCTGGTGGAGCGTGACCGAGCTGCTGGCCGAGAACCGCGCGTGGCGGGAGTTCGGCACCCACCTGGGCAACGCGATGCGCAACCTGCACAAGTCCGGCTGCTGCCAGCGAAGGCTCGCAGAGGGCGGGCTGCACTACGAGTACTGCGTGACCCCGCAGTGCACGGTTCTCCAGGGCGTGACGCTGCTGGAGCTGATGGAAACCATTCACTGAGGAGGCGCCATGCCTGATCCGAAGACTGAAGCCGAGGTGGCTGCACTGATCGACAAGCTCGGCGCCTGCCTGCAGGACCAGCACCACAACGTCGCCCTCAGCACGCTGCTATCGCTCTATCGCACGGTCGCCGTGCAGCACCCGTGCTGCACGCAGTCCGCTGCCAACACCGCCATGACGGCTGCGATGCAGATCGCCATGGCCGCCCGAGGGACCGCGCCGTCTGGCGCACCCATCCACTGATCCACCACCCCGAAAGGAAAACGCATGAGCAAGAAAGACATCCCCCCGGGCTACTGGGAAGACGCCCGTGGCGCCTATATCCCGGTCTCCAAGATCAAGGCCATCGACAAGGACCGCACGCAGGTCGTGGAGGCCCTGGTGGCCATGGCGAAGGACGAGCAGGCGAAGCTCACCGCGTTCAAGTTGAACACGATGGCGGCCGTGCAGGAGTTCATGGAGCGCAGCCTGAAGGAATACGACACGAAGTGGGGCGGTGCCAAGGGCAACGTGACGCTGACGACGTTCGACGGCCGCTTCAAGATCATCCGATCCATCCAGGACACGCTAGTCTTCGACGAGCGTCTGCAAGCCGCCAAGGCACTGGTGGACGAGTGCATCCAGGAATGGAGCAAGGGCAGCAAAGCGGAGATCAAGGCGCTGATCAACGACGCGTTCGACGTCGACACGTCCGGCAAGATCAACACCGGCCGCGTGCTGGGTCTGCGCCGCCTCAAGATCGACGACGAGCGCTGGCAGCGCGCCATGGATGCCATTGGCGACTCCATGAAGGTCGCGCACAGCAAGCCCTACATCCGCTTCTACGAGCGCGACGAGCACAGCGGCGAATACGTCGCCATTGCGCTCGACCTGGCCTCTGTGTGACGCCATGACGCTCGGCACCTTCGCCAGCTACGCGCTCACCTTCGGGTTGGGCGTGGTCGTGGGCATCGTTCTTCTCTGCTTCTGTTTCGGCGCCTTCGGGCGCGGCAAGGAGCAGGGCGAATGAACGCCCTATTCCACATCGAGACCGCGTGCAGCCTCGCCCAGGTGCGGCTGCGCGTCGACATCGACCGGCGGACCCTGCAAGCCCGGCTTGCGACGGTGGTCGAGTTTGCCCAGGCCCGGGCGCGGCTGGGCATCGGCCCGGTGGTGCTCAGCCGCGCCGGCTACGTGGAGCTGCCGGGCTTCATCCGATGCCCGGAATGCGGCGGCCCGCTGGCGGCCGATGTGTTCGAGCACAACGTGGACACCGGCATGCCCGACACGTTCGGAGTGCACCTCTGCTGCACCGAGCTGCAGGAAGAGCTCGCGGAAGCGCGTGCGACCGACACCGTGCCCATCTGGAACCACAACTTCCTTCCCTTCCAGTGGGCCGCCATCAACCGCCTCGCGACCGAATGGCTGCAGCGCAACGTGAGGGTTGCACCGTGACGTATCTCGAATGGATCGAGACGCTGGGCGCTGTGCTCGGAGCTGCCGGCGCGCTGCTGCTCGCCCTCAATAGCCGCCACGCAGGCTGGGGCTTCGTCCTCTTCCTGGCCAGCAATGTCGTCTGGTGGGTCTTCGGCCGCGAGACGGGCCACTGGCGCCTGCAGGCGCAACACCTGGTGTTCTCGATCACCAGCCTCATCGGTATTTGGCGCTGGCTCATCCAGCCGCGTCTGGCTGCCGCAATGCAATTTCTCGAAGAGATCAAGGGCTGACGCGATCAGCCCAGCAGGAGCACCCATCATGAAGATCCAAGTCGAACTAAATCTGGAGGCGGCGGTCGCTGCGGCCATCGCGCCGGAGAAGCTGGCACCCATCCTCGACAAGCACCTCACCGAGGCCATCACGTCGGCCATTCGCGACGCCACGGGATGGGATAGTGAGTTCCGCAAAGGGCTGCAGGAACAGCTCCGCGGCATGTTGCCCCACGGGCTCCGACTGGACGACGTCGCCAAGTTTCAGCATGTCCTCAACGATGCGCTGACCAGCCTCGTGGGGAGCATGAACGCAGAAGCGGTTAAGACGGCGCTGAAGAAGGCCGCCGCCGACGCGCTGCCGGAAGTGCCTTCGGTGGTGAAGCTGTCCGAGCTGCTTGAGGAGGCCAGAGGTGGCTTCCACAAGGGAAAAGAGGAGGCTTTCTATGCCTTGTGGGAACCCGCTGAGCACGGGGGTGGCGGCCACCTCTATCTGCACGACGAAACTGGCTCGTCAGCGCTGTTCCATTCCCGGACGATGAGTAAGTACGACGCGAAGGTCCAGCTTGCCGTCACGCGCGAAGGCGAGGTTTACGCTCTTCGTCTGCGAGACAAGCAGGTCACCCCGGCGTCCCGACCTGACGTGATCAGCGGCTTCGACGCGATCCTGATGTCGATGTACGTTGGGCGCACGCGCCTCGATGTGGATCTCGACGAAGACGACGTGTCGCGCGCCGCCGAGCCGCACGATGACTGAGGGCCAGACCATGACCGCTCGCCCAGACATCCTCACCGCCGGTGGGAACTACTTCAACTTCCTGGCGCCGGCCCAATCCGTCTTCGACATCACCGACATCGCCGCCGCCCTTTCGAAGCTCTGCCGTTTCGGCGGCCACACCCGTCGCTTCTACTCGGTCGCCCAGCACAGCGTGCTGATGTCGTACTACGTGCCGCCTGCAGATGCCTATGCGGCGCTCATGCATGACGCGGCCGAGGCCTTCGTGGGCGACATGCCGCGCCCGCTGAAGGAGTTGTTGCCGGAGTACCGCCGCCTGGAGAAGCGCGTGGAGGCCGCCGTGATGGAGCGCTTCAATGTGCCGCTGCCGCTGCCCGAGAGCGTGAAGTACTTCGACCGCGTGATGCTGGCCACCGAGCAGCGCGACCTCATGCCGCCCCACGACGACGAGTGGCCGCTGATCGCCGGCGTTGCGTGCCTGTCCATCACCATCACCCCCTGGGCGCCGCAAGAGGCCTACAACCTCTTCCTGGGCCGCTATGCGCAGCTGCGCGGGGAGGCGTCGGAATGACCCCCGATCAGGCCCTCGCCAAGATCAAGAAATGCCTGGCTGTTGCCCGGGGTAACAGTCCCGAGGAAGCGGCCGTCGCGTTGAACCAGGCGCGCAAGCTAATGGATCTGCACGGCCTGACCGAGCGGGACGTCAGCCTGGCCGACGTGAACGAGGTTCGCGTGAAGGCCAGCCACAAGTCCGCCACCCAATGGGAATCGCGGCTCGCGCAGATGATCGACGAAGCCTTCGGCTGCGATCACTTCATCAATGTGAAGCGCAGTTTGAACGCTGCCTTCAACGTGGTGACCACGCGCTACTTCGTCTATGTGGGCCTGTCCGAAGCGCCAACGCTTGCCGGCTATGCACACGAAGTCCTGTCGCGCCAGTGCGCCCGTGACCGCCTGGCCCACATCGCCAAGCAGCCCCGCAACTGCAAGCCGGCGACGAAGACGGCGCGCGGCGACGCGTTTGCGGAGGGATGGGTCTATCGGGTTGAGGACAAGCTGGAAGCCTTCGCCCAGCCCGAGCGCAATGCCCAGTTGCTGCTGGACTACATGGAGGCGAAGCACCCGGACATGACCACCGAGAAGGTGCGGCAGAAGAAGCTGAAGCGCAACCCGGACGCCGGCCATTTCATGGCGGGCATGTCGGCGGCAGAAAGGGCCCAGCTCAACCGCGGTGTGGGTGCCTTGGCGCCCAAGGGGTTACTGACATGAAGACCGCCCTCGCCATCGTCGGAGCCATGTACCTGACCGCCTGCATCCTCGCGAAGCTCGGCTATGCCGACATGCAGGTTTGCTTCGCCTGGAAGGGCAGCTGCAGCGCGGTTTCCTCCCCGTCCCAACCTCTTCGCCGGAGCACGGTATGAGCGACCACAGCACCATCGAGTGGACGGATGCCACCTGGAACCCGGTGACCGGCTGCAGCCTGGAGAGCCCGGGCTGCAAACTCTGCTACGCCATGAAGCTGGCCGGCACGCGCCTGAAGAACCACCCCAGCCGAGCCGGTTTAACCACGATGACCTCGGCCGGCCCGGTATGGACCGGCGAGATCCGTGTGAACGAGGGCTGGATGGAGCAGCCCCTGCAGTGGACCCGCCCGCGCATGATCTTCGTCTGCGCGCATGGCGATCTGTTCCACGAGGAGGTGCCGGACGCCGTCATTGACCGAGTGTTTGCGGTGATGGCGCTGGCCCGTCGCCACACATTCCAGGTGCTCACGAAACGCGCTCGGCGCATGCGGCAGTACTTTGCGCATCCTGTGCGCGAGGCGCTGATCGGTAAGCAGATCGCCCAGCTGGAGTTCGCGTACAGCGGCAATCCGATGAGTGTGTGGACCGGCCTGCCGCTGTACAACGTCTGGTTGGGTGTCAGCGCCGAGGACCAGCGGCGCGCGGACGAGCGTATCTCTGAGTTGCTCGACGTGCGTGCCGCCGTGCGCTATCTGTCCCTGGAGCCGCTGCTCGGCCCTATCCAGCTCAACGCGCAGTTGCTCACGCGGGTCGAAACGGGTTCCCAGGCTGGCCAGCGGTTCATCGACTGGGTGATCGTGGGCGGCGAGAGCGGTCAAGGCGCTCGGCCGATGCACCCGGACTGGGCGCGCAGCCTGCGCGACCAATGTCATGCCGCCGGCACCGCCTTCTTCTTCAAGCAGTGGGGCGAGTGGATGCCGCGGGGCCCGGAGTCTTGGGGCTATCCGCTGATCGACGGCGTTCCACGCGTTCGACTCACGGACACAGGCGAGGACGGGAGCGACTTAGGCTCCGGCGGGGACCACCATGTCTGGATGCAGCGCCCAGGCAAGAAGGCCACCGGCCGACTGCTTGACGGCCGCACTTGGGACGAGATGCCGAATGCGGCTGGAGGCGTCGCGCCATGCTGACGCCCCAGTTCATGCTGGCGCTGGCCGCCAAGCTGGTGATCGACCTGTTCGCTGGCGGCGGCGGTGCGTCCACCGGCATCGAGCAGGCCCTCGGCCGTCCCGTCGACGTGGCGATCAACCACGACGAGGACGCCATCGGCATGCACGAGGCGAACCACCCGCAGACCCGGCATTTCCGCGCCGACATCCGCGAGGTGGATCCGCTGGCGGTGACCCGCGGCCAGGCCGTGGGCCTGCTGCACGCGTCGCCCGATTGCACCCACCACTCCCAGGCCCTGGGCGGCCAGCCGCGCAAACAGGAAATCCGCTCCCTCGCATGGCAGGTGCTGCGCTGGGCGGGCAAGGTGCGGCCGGACGTGATCACGCTGGAGAACGTGGAGCAGATGCTGGTCTGGTCACCGCTGATCGCCAAGCGCGACCCCACCACCGGCCGCGTGCTGACGCTCGACCGAGTGCGCGACCCGAAGACGGGCAAGCTCGTGCACCGCGTGGCCGAGCCTGGCGAGCAGGTGCCGCGCGGCAATCAGTTCCTGGTGCCCGACCCTTCGCGCAAGGGCCACAACTGGGAGCACTTCGTCGGGGCGCTGCGCTCGCTGGGCTACGTGGTGCAGTGGCGCGTGATCGTCAACGCCCAACTGGGCGCCCACAGCACCCGCAAGCGTCTCTACCTGGTGGCCCGCTGCGATGGCCTGCCCATCACGTGGCCCGAGCAGACCCACGCGAAGAAGCCCACGGGCAAGCTCAAGGCCTACCGCCCTGCCGCCGACTGCATCGACTGGAGCATTCCCGGCCGCAGCATCTTCGACCGCGAGAAGCCGCTGGCCGAGGCGACGATGCGCCGCACGGCCTATGGCCTGCGCCGCTTCGTGCTGGACAGCGCCGATCCCTTCATCGTACCGGCCTGCTTGGTCCCGGTGACGCACAGCCGGGACACGGCCTACAGCACCAAGGAGCCGCTGCGCACCATCACCACGGCCAACGGGGGCGAGACGGCCCTGGCGGTGGCGACGCTGATCCAGATGGGATACGGCGAGCGGGACCGCCAGGCGCCGCGCGCGCTCGATCCGCAGCAGCCTCTCGGCACCATCGTCGCGGGAGGCGGGAAGTTCGGCGTTGCCGCCGCCACGCTGGTGCAGATGGGGCACGGCGAGGGAGCTGCAGGCGGCGAGCGTTGGAGCTACGGCGTCAACGACATTCGCGGCCCGGTGGGCACGATCACGGCCAGCGGTGCGGGCCAGGGCCTGACAACGGCCTACCTGGTGCAGGCGAACGGCGGGTTCAACGCCACACACGCGCGTGACGTGCGGGAGCCGCTGTCCACCGCCACCACCAGCGGCAGCCAACAGCAGCTCATCACCGCGGAGCTGCGCCACGGCCTCACCGAGCACGAGGAGGCGGGCGCGCTGCGCTGCGCGGCCTTCCTGATGCGCTACCACGGCACCGGGGGCCAGTGGGCAGACCTGCGCGACCCGATGACCACCATCACCACGCACGACCGCCTCGCGCTGGTGACCGTGTGGCTCAAGGGCGAGCCATGGGTGATCGTGGACATCTGCCTGCGCATGCTGGTGCCGCGCGAGCTGTACAACGCCCAGGACTTCCCCCCGGGCTACATCATCGACCGCACGGCTGACGGCAAGCGCCTCTCCGCCAAGGCACAAGTGCGCATGTGCGGCAACAGCGTCAGCCCGCTGCCCATGCGCCTGATCGTGGCCGCGAACTACAGCGACTTCCACGAGAGCCGGAGGGCCGCCTGATGCCGTTCTATCGCCTGGGCAACGGGATCGTGCACATGAAGGGCTCGAAGCTGCCCGCGCCCTGCGCTGCCCGCGTGCTGATCGAAGGGAAGGAGGCCGCGTGCCTCGCCCCCAGCGGCTTCCTCTGCGATGGCCCTTCGAAGTCTGGCAAAGGGACGTGCGATGCCGCCATGTGTGAGGGCCACGCGACCCAGGTCGGACCCAACAGCCACCTGTGCCCCAGCTGCCGCACAGAGGCCGTGGACGAGATCGGGCAGCGCAACCTCTTCACCCACTTGGTGCAACCATGAGCAAGCGATTCACCTATCGCCCTGACGGGGCGTTCGGGCCCGACGTGATCGACCATCAGACCGGACGGTGGATGAGCATGGACCTGGCGCGCGACTTCGCCGCCGTGGTCAACGACGCAGTGTCGCCCGAAGGCTGGGTGTTGGTCCCGAAGGATCCGGCTACGCCGCTCCCGGACTACGACGAATGCGCACGCCAAGCCACCGAGGCGACCGGCCTGCCTTCTCAGCATCCCTCGCCCTGGTTGAGCATCTTCATCCGCGAGATCAGCAGATGGTGCGAGCACCGGGCGCTGGACGACAAGTTGAGCGCGCGCGCCCTGCAGCTGGCGGACCTGCACATGTTCGAGTTGCTCCAGGCGCATTGCAGGGCCGGCGATTCGCATCGCTTGGTTCTGGCCCTGATGGATGAGTCGGGCCGCTCTGTCGTGCGCACCCTGGAGGAAGCCGATCCGGTCATCGTCCAAGCCTTCGAATGGCTCACCGAGCGGCAGTACGTCAGTCTGGCGAAGGATGGTGAAGGGGAGTACATCGAGGTGCACCGCCGCCCGGGCGAGGAGTGAAGCATGAGCAAGCTTGCCCGCGATAACCGCAACGCTGACCTCGCCCGGATCCACATGGCGAAGGCGCAGCTCGGCATGGACGATGCCACGTACCGGACGGTGCTGATGACGCAATGCGGCGTCAGCAGCGCCCGCGACCTGGACCACGCCGGCCGCCAGCGCATGCTCCGCTACCTTCAGACGCAGGGAGCAGCCCCAGCGAAGAAGCGACCCTTCGGCCAGCCCGAGAAGATCGAGTGGCTGTGGAAGAAGCTGGGCGAGGCGCAGCGCATCCGTGACGCCTCGCCCCAGGCCCTGCTCGCGTTCATCGCCCGCGTCACCGGCACGGGCTATTCCCACGCGCGCTTCCTTCCGGTTGCCGACGCCACGAAGGTGATCGAAGCCCTGAAGGCCATGCTTAACCGACCGAAGGCGGACGCCCGGCCATGATGGACAAGACCGCACCGGCCGAAGAGCTGCTGCCCCCGCTGCTGCAGCAGTTCGTGCGCCTGATCGGGTTGCCGGCGACGCTGCGCTTCGTGGAGCAGTACGGCGGGGTGCGCGTCTACATCCCGGCTGAGGCCACCGCCGAGCATCCCTTCGCCGAGCTGATCGGCCTGGACAACCTGCGGGCACTGTGCGCCGAGTTCTCCCAGGACGGACACGGCCTGCGTTATCCGATGCCGAAGGCGACGGCCGCCCTGACGGCAGTCCGCAACGCCCGGATCCGGGAGGAGTACAAGCACCGGACGGCGCGCGAGCTGGCCCTCATCTACCGGCTGACGGAGCGGTCCGTGGAGCGCATCGTGGCGGGCGCCGACCAGGCGTCCGACCTGCAGGCGCAGCTCGATCTGTAGGTTTAACTCGGCCCCGGTTAACCTCCAGCGCGCCGAGTTAAACGTCCGACCTCAGCCCATGCCCGGACGCGGTATCCCACCCAAAACGGCCCCACGCGGGCCGTTTTTCATGTCCGACCTTGAGCGAGGTCGGACGTCTGGTCACGGCGGGGCAGGGTCCGGTAAGTCTTTGACACGTCTGGTTTTTCTGAGGTCGGACGCTAAACGGGGCGTCCGACCTCAAACGTCCGACCTTGGCACCGGTGTGGCGGCTGAGGCTGGCGGCCGACTCCAAAGGGCTGCCGAGCGGCTTTCCCCAATGAAATCAGGCCTCTGGACGGCCCGGCCCGTTCCGGGCTACCCTGGCCCGGCCCGCCCCATTTCAGGCCCACAGCGGCCGTTCTGACGCCTCGGGCGGCCCAAATCGGCCCAATCTGCCAAACGGCCCGCCGACCCGGCCAACCTCACGTAACCCCGCGTCCCGATTCAGGTTTCCCAATTCGCCGACCTCCATCCGGGTCTGACAAAACGGTCACCTCCCCACATGGTGGGGCGAGGACTTCCGCGCCCATCCCTGCTTCTGGTCCGCAACCATGAAAAAAGCCGGCGGGTGCCGGCTTGTCTCGAGGCCACGTGATGGGGACACCGCCCCCGCAGGACGTTACTGCGGCGTCGGATCGGTGATGAAGCCGATCTTGCGCACGCCGGCCCTCTGGGCAGCGGCCATGGCCGTGGCCACACGCTCGTAGCGCACGTCCTTGTCGCCGCGGATGTGCAATTCGGGCTGCGGGTCGCGAGCGCCCTCGGCCGCAAGACGCGAGACCATGGTCGCGTCATCGACCTTTTCCTGATTCCAGAAGTAGCTGCCGTCGGCGGCCACGCTCAGCTGGATGGTCTGCGGCTTGGTCTCTTCGCGCTCGTTGGTGGCGCGCGGCAGGTCGATGTTCACCGCATGCTTCATCACCGGCACGGTGATGATGAAGATGATGAGCAGCACCAGCATGACGTCCACCAGGGGCGTCATGTTGATCTCGTTCATCACGTCGTCGGTGTCGTCCTGGGTTCCGAAGGCCATGGCGTCAGCCCTTCTTCAACGGCAGGATGGTGGCGGCTTCGCCATTGGCATGCACCCGGCCACCCGTCACGAAGTAGGCATGCAGGTCGTGGGCGAAGCTGTTGAGCTTGTTCAGCACGAACTTGTTGCCGCGCACCAGCGCGTTGTAGCCCAGCACGGCGGGAATGGCGACCGCGAGCCCCAGCGCCGTCATGATCAGCGCCTCGCCGATCGGGCCGGCCACCTTGTCGATGGTGGCCTGGCCTGCAGTGCCGATGCCCAGCAGGGCGTGATAGATGCCCCAGACCGTGCCGAACAGGCCGATGAAGGGCGCCGTCGAGCCGACGGACGCCAGGATGGCCAGGCCGCCTTGGAGGCGCGCCGTGAATTCGTCGATGGCATTGCGCAGGCAGCGCGTGATCCAGTCGCTCACGTCCAGTGCATCGTGCAGGTGCGCCTTGGTGTTGCGGTGGTGGGCAGCGGCCTCGCGGCCCTCGAGCGCAAGCACGCGGAACGGGTTGCTGTCGTCCTTGCCCAGCTTGTCCAGCGCTGCGGCGAAATCCTCGCTGTGCCAGAAGTTGCCGGACTGTCGCGCCATGCGCTTGTAGCGCACGATGTCGATGGCCTTGAGCAGGATGACGATCCAGGATGCGAGCGACATGCCCAGCAACAGCAGGGCCACGGCCTTGGTGACGAAGTCGCCTTGCGTCCAGACGTGCATCAGGCCAAATTGGGAATCCATAAATACTCCTGCGGAAGGTTCAGTTGTTGTGCAGCGTGAAGTTGAGCGGCGCGTTGTAGACGTACTCGGAGGCGGGCGGCGCGCCCGCCGGACGTCGGATCGCGATGCGCGACTTGAGTGCGGCCTCTCGGGCGGCACGGTCCAGCCTTTCATAACCGCTCGACGTCACGACCTGGGCCTGTCGGGCGACGCCGTTGGTATCGAAGGTGATGCGCACGACCACCATGCCCGACTCGCCAAGGCGCTGACTCATCGGCGGGAAGGCCAGGGGCGGCGCAACCAGCCATTCGGCTTGCGCGCCCGTGAGTTCCACGCGTGACGGTGCCGGAGGAGCCACCGGCGCGGGCGGAGCGACCGGGGCCGGCGGTGCGGGTGGCGCGGGTGGTTCAGGCGCCGGCGCCGTCACCGGCGGGGGTTCCACCGCGCCCGTCGGGGCATTGGGAGCCGGCACGGGCTTGGTCTCGCGGATCGCCACCGGGCGAGGCGGTGGCTTGGGGGTTTGCTTCTGTGGAGGAGACGGCGGCGGGGGCGGAGGGGGCGGTGGTGGCGGCGCCGGCCGAGGCGGCTCGATGATCTGCGCCAGCAGTTCGACTGGCACGACCACCTCGGCGGCCTTGCGGATGAGCCCGCTCTGCAAGGCCCACAGCGCAGCGGCATGGAAGAGCACCACGCCGCCGACGATCAGGGTCGTGCGGGAGACGCCGAGTGGGGAAGAGGAGGGGGAAGAGAATCGGCTCGACACGGTCAACCCAGAAAGACAGCCCGGCGCGAACGTGGCGCCGCTGAGCGTAGATCAGAAATAAGGGATCTAGCGGCGCAATACCCACCAGACCGAGCCGGCGAAGATCAGGCTGCCGACAAGGGCTGCGACGAATTCCATGCTTTGCTTTCCGTGATGGCGGTGGCAAGCTGGATCGCGCGGGGTTCGATGTCGCTGTGGAGGGCGGCAACCGGGTGCGACGCACTGCATTGGGCCACCACGTCGCGGGCACAGGTTTCGCAGCGGCCGCACTGGGTGGCCACGCCGAGCTCGAATTGGATCTCGTCGAAACTCATGCCTGCACGGGCATGCCGCACGATCTCGCGGTCCGACACTCGGCGGCATACACAGACGATCATGGCGGTGGCTGCAGTTGGCTGGCTGTGAGGAAGAAGTGCAACGATTATAAATACGAATTTCTCGCATTCGCAATCTCTATCCTGGTCCGGCGCAGGGGGCATTCCTGCTCGCCGTGCGCTCATCGGCTTGCCAGCATGACGCGCAAAAAGAAGGGGCCATCGAGGCCCCTGCGTTTCCATCGGGCGGCAGCGCCGCCGGTTGCTCAGTCGGCGTCGCCCATCTGCGACTGCAGGTAATTCTGCAGGCCCACCTTGCCGACCAAATTGATCTGCGTCTCCAGGAAGTCGATCTGCTCCTCGGTGTCTTCGAGGAGGTCCTCCAGCAGGTCGCGCGAGACGAAGTCGCGCACCGACTCGCAGTAGGCAATGCCGGCCTTGAGCGTGGATTGCGAGCCCTGCTCGGTGCGCAGGTCGCAGTCGAGGATTTCGGAAACGTCTTCGCCCACGTTGAGCTTGCCCAGATCCTGGAGGTTGGGCAGGCCGTCGAGCATGAAGATGCGGTCCATCAGCTTGTCCGCGTGCTTCATCGCTTCGATGGATTCGGAATATTCCTTCTTCGCCAGCTTGTCGAAGCCCCAATGCTTGAGCATCCGGTAGTGAAGGAAGTACTGGTTGATGGCCGTCAGTTCGATCTTGAGCTGGGCCTGGAGATGATCGATGACCTGGGGATCGCCTTGCATGTTCTCGTCCTCGGACCTGAAGGTCCCAAAGCGGCGGATTGTGCGGGTGCACTCCAGTGCCCACAAGGCAAGACCCGGCCGGTCTGGTCTGCATGCGTTTGATCGTGAGAGGCGTTCGTATCGCTTCGGTCGCGCCCGCCGACTTCGCCATAGCGACCGGGCTCCCGATTGATAGTGTTTATCTATCAAGTTCCTGTAGCTCATGCATATACTAGAGCCTCGCAAGTTTTTTCGACCTCAAGAGGAACCGCACATGTCCGTGATCAACACCGAAATCAAGCCCTTCAAGGCCACCGCTTACAAGGATGGCAAGTTCGTCGACGTCTCCAGCGACGACGTCAAGGGCAAGTGGTCCGTCTTCTTCTTCTACCCGGCCGACTTCACCTTCGTGTGCCCGACCGAGCTGGGCGATGTGGCCGACCACTACGCCGAGTTCCAGAAGATGGGCGTGGAGATCTACTCGGTCTCGACCGACACCCACTTCACCCACAAGGCCTGGCACGACTCGTCCGAGACCATCGGCAAGATCAAGTACACGATGATCGGCGACCCCACGCTGGCCATCAGCCGCAACTTCGAAGTGCTGCGTGAAGACCAGGGCCTGGCCAACCGCGGCACCTTCATCGTCGACCCGCAAGGCGTGATCCAGGCGCTGGAAATCACCGCCGAAGGCATCGGCCGCGACGCCAAGGACCTGCTGCGCAAGGTCAAGGCCGCCCAGTACGTCGCCGCCCACCCCGGTGAAGTCTGCCCCGCCAAGTGGGAAGAAGGCGCCGCCACCCTGAAGCCTTCCTTCGACCTGGTCGGCAAGATCTGAGCATGCCCTTCGCCCGGCTGGCGTCAGGCGCCGCGCACCGTGTCCGGTCCCCTGAGAAGGGGTGGGCGGCGCACGCCTGAACCTGCCTGCCGGGTGGCTGCGCAGCAGCTGCCCCCGAGCCCGGGGCACCCTTGTGACCCGGGCTTTTTTATTGCCGGCCCGTCCCTAGATGCTGGAGACGAGCCCCGCCGCCGGGCAAGCGCCCCGAAGCTCCTCTCCCATTGAAGACCCGAACGCCAGAAAGACACCGCCATGCTTGACGCCGCCACCAAAGCCCAGCTTTCCAGCTACCTGGAGCGCATTTCCCAGCCCATCGAGATCGTGGCTGCGCTGGACGACTCGTCGGCGTCGGCACAGACGCGCGAGCTGCTCCAGGACATCGCCAGCACGTCCAAGCTGGTCACCGTGATCGACCGGGCAGAGAGCAGCGAGCGCAAGCCCTCGTTCTCGATCAACAAGCCTGGCCAGACCGACGGCCCGCTCTTCGCCGGCCTGCCGATGGGCCATGAATTCACCTCGCTCATCCTGGCCATGCTGCAGCAGGGCGGCTATCCGCCCAAGGTCGAGCAGGCCATCCTCGACCAGATCAAGCAGATCGACGGCGACTTCGAGTTCGAGGTCTACGTCTCGCTCACCTGCCACAACTGCCCGGACGTGGTGCAGGCGCTGAACCTGATGGCGGTGCAGAACCCGCGCATCAAGACCACCATGATCGAGGGCGGCACCTTCCAGAAGGAGATAGAGGACCGCCAGATCATGGGCGTGCCCACCGTCTTCATGAACGGCCAGATGTTCGGCTCCGGCCGCATGAGCCTGGAAGAGATCCTGGCCAAGATCGACACCAGCGGCGTCGAGCGCGAGGCGAAGAAGCTCAGCGCCAAGGAAGCCTTCGACGTGCTGATCGTCGGCGGCGGCCCCGCTGGCGCTGCCGCGGCCGTGTACGCTGCCCGCAAGGGCATCCGCACCGGCGTGGCCGCCGAGCGTTTCGGTGGCCAGGTGCTGGATACCTTGGGCATCGAGAACTTCATCTCCGTCAAGGAGACGCAGGGCCCGCACTTCGCGCTGGCGCTGGACGAGCACGTGCGTCACTACGACGTGGACGTGATGAACCTGCAACGCGCCTCAGCACTGATACCGGGCAAGGACATGATCGAGGTGCGCATGGAAAGCGGCGCGACGCTCAAGGCAAAGACCGTGATCCTGTCGACGGGTGCGCGCTGGCGCAACATCAACGTTCCCGGTGAGCAGGAGTTCAAGAACAAAGGCGTGGCCTACTGCCCGCACTGCGACGGTCCGCTGTTCAAGGGCAAGCGCGTGGCGGTGATCGGCGGCGGCAACTCCGGCGTCGAGGCGGCCATCGACCTGGCCGGCATCGTTGGGCACGTGACGCTGATCGAGTTCGACACCCAGCTGCGCGCTGATGCCGTGCTCCAGCGCAAGCTCACGAGCCTCCCCAACGTGAGGGTGCTGACCAACGCGCAGACCACGTCCATCACCGGCACCGACAAGGTGAACGGCCTGACCTACAAGGACCGTGCGACCGGCCAGGAGCAGCGCGTGGACCTGGAGGGCGTGTTCATCCAGATCGGGCTGGTGCCCAACACCGACTGGCTCAAGGGCACGGTCGAGCTGTCGCGCCACGGCGAGATCATCGTGGACGCGAAGGGCCAGACCTCCGTGCCAGGCGTGTTCGCGGCGGGCGACTGCACCACGGTGCCGTACAAGCAGATCATCATTGCCGCCGGCGAGGGCGCGAAGGCGGCGCTCAGCGCCTTCGACCACCTGATCCGCACCAGTGCGCCCGTGGCCGCCTGAGCGAGGGCGGCGCCCGCGAAGGGTGCCGCCTTTGCCCCCAGACCGCGGTGTTGCGCCGCTGCTCTTTAGAATCCCGCCCGCCGTGCAGTGCCCCGCTGCACGGCGTTTTTCGTTTCGGGGCCATGTCGAGGAACACCATGTACAAAAACCTCGCAGCCGCGCTCGCGGCCGCCTGCTGTTTTCTTTCTTCTCCCTTCGCCCATGCCCAACCGGCGCCGTCCCAGGTGCCTCTGAAGGTCGGCATCGTCTATGTCGCGCCGCTGGGCGATGCCGGCTGGGTGCACCAGCACGAACTGGGCCGCCAGGCCATCGAGGCGGCGCTGCCCGGCAAGGTGAAGACCAGTTATGTGGAGAACGTGGCCGAAGGGCCCGACGCCGAGCGCGTGATCCGCGACCTGGCACGCCAGGGCAACCAGCTCATCATCACGCCCAGCTTCGGCTACATGGCGCCGACGATGCGCGTGGCGCGCGAGTTTCCGCAGGTGCGTTTCGAATCGATCACCGGCTACCAGCGTGCCGACAACGTGGCGACGGCCAATGCGCGCTACTACGAAGGCCGCTACCTGGCCGGCGTGGTTGCAGGGCGCATGAGCAAGTCGCATGTGGCCGGCTATGTGGCGGGCTTCCCGATTCCCGAGGTGCTGCAGGGCATCAACGCCTTCACGCTCGGCATGCGCTCGGTCGACCCGACTGCCCAGGTCAAGGTCGTGTGGCTCAACCAGTGGTTCGATCCGGCGCTGGAGCGGGATGCGGCCATGCGTTTGATGGACCAGGGCGCGGATGTGCTCGCCTTCCACACTGGCTCCACCGCCGTGATGAAGGCGGCGCAGGAACGTGGCCGGATGGCCGTGGCCTATCACTCCGACATGCGGCAGGTGGCGCCCGACGCGCAGATCGTCGCGGTCACGCACCGCTGGGGCGACTACTACGTCCAGCGCGCCAGAGCCGTGCTGGATGGAACCTGGAAGAGCACCGACACCTGGGGCGGCGTCAAGGAGGGGATGATCCGCGTCGGCGACTTCGGCCCCAAGGTGCCCAAGGCGGTGCAGGAGGAAGTGCTGGCCCGCCAGCAGGATATCGCTGCCGGCCGGCTGCAGCCCTTCCGCGCCGCTGCTGCCGACGTGCGCGACAACCAGGGCCAGGTCGTCATCGCACGCGGGCAGGCGCTGGACGATGGCCAGATCCTCAAGATGAACTGGCTGGCCGAAGGTGTGCAGGGCCGCGTGTCGCCCTGAGCATGACGGGGCAGGTGTACCGGGTCGTGCCGACGGGCTCTGCCGGGGCGTCTGGCGTACATCGATATAGGCGGTATACGGCGCGCCGCCGTTTCCCTGCCCGCGCTTCCAGTACGCTTCGGCGCGGTGGTGCGCGCTGTCGGCGCCATCCGCCGGGCCCGCCGCTTGCAGGCCCCGCGCCATCTCCCACCTCCACCCATGATGAAAAAAGCCTACCGCGCCTCGCTGCTGCGTTTCGATGACGCTGGCCGACCCCTGTTCGACACCGACGGCCTGCTGGTCGTCGCGCCCGATGCCCAGGGCCGGGACCGCGTGGTCGACGCTGGCAGCCATGGCGCGGTGCAGCCGCGCCATCCCGACGTGGAGCCCGAACACCTGCCCGGCCGCATCCTGGCGCCCGGCTTCGTGGACATGCACATCCACTTTCCCCAGACGGACATCATCGGCGCGCCCGCCGACGGCCTGCTGCCCTGGCTGGAGAACTACACCTTCCCCGCCGAGACCCGCTTCGCCGAAGCCGCGCATTCGGCCGAGGTGGCCGAGGTCTTCCTGGACGAGCTGCTGCGCCACGGCGTGACCACCTCGCTGACCTTCGCGACCTCGCATCCGGCTTCGGTGGATGCCCTCTTCGCGGCCGCACGGCGGCGGCAGATGCGCCTGATCACCGGCAAGGTGCTGCAGGACCGCCATTCGCCCGACGGCGTTCGCGACGAAACCGAGCGCAGCCTGGCCGACACCGAGGATCTCATCCGCCGCTGGCATGGCGTGGATCGGCTCGGCTATGCGATCACGCCGCGTTTTGCGCCCACCAGCACCGAGGCCCAGCTGCGCGGTGCAGGCGAACTGGCGGCGCGCTATGCCGACACCTGGATCCAGTCGCACGTGGCCGAGAACAAGGACGAGGTGAAGTGGGCGCGCGAGCTGTTTCCCGCATCGCGCTCCTACCTGGGCATCTACGACGACTTCGGCCTGATGCGCGAGCGCGCGGTGTACGCCCACTGCATCCACTTCGACGACGACGACCGCCAACTGATGCGTGCCACGCGCACGGCGGCAGCCGTGAGCCCGACCAGCAACCTGTTCCTGGGCAGCGGCTTCTTCGACTTCGAGGGCGCCCAGCGCGTCGACTACCTGCATGGCCTGGCCAGCGACGTGGGCGCTGGCACCAGCTTCAGTCCCTTCCAGACCATGCTGGCGGCCTACTACGTCGGCCGCGAGGGCCAGACCAAGCCCGGCCTGAGCCTGGCGCCTTCGCGCCTGTGGTGGCTGCACACGGCCGGCGCCGCCCAGGCGCTGGGCCTGGCCGGCACCATCGGCAACCTGCAGCCGGGCTGCGAGGCCGACTTCCTGGTGCTGGATCCGGCCGCCATGCCCTTGCTGGCGCGCAAGGCCGCCGCCGCGGCCTCGCTGGAAGAGCTGCTGTTCGCCCTGATCGTGCTGGGCGACGACCGTGTCATCGAGCGCACCGTGATCGCCTGCGCCGGTTGAGTGATGCCCAGTGCGCGCGTGCCACAATGCGGGCCCTCTTTTCCGACGCGTGTTCCGGCACGCCCAGCGCGAGTCATCCCATGAGCATCAAGAGCGACCAATGGATCCGGCGCATGGCCGAGCAGCACGGCATGATCGAGCCCTTCGAGCCGGGCCAGGTGCGCCAGCAGGACGGCCGCAAGCTCATCAGCTACGGCACCAGCAGCTATGGCTACGACATCCGCTGCGCGCCGGAATTCAAGGTCTTTACCAACATCCACAGCACGGTGGTGGACCCGAAGAATTTCGATGAGAAGAGCTTCGTCGACATCCAGGCCGACGTCTGCATCATCCCGCCCAACAGCTTCGCGCTGGCGCGCACGGTGGAGTACTTCCGTATTCCGCGCAACGTGCTGACCATCTGCCTGGGCAAGAGCACCTACGCTCGCTGCGGCATCATCGTCAACGTCACGCCCTTCGAGCCAGAGTGGGAAGGCTACGTGACGCTCGAGTTTTCCAACACCACGCCACTGCCCGCCAAGATCTATGCGGGCGAGGGCTGCGCGCAGGTGTTGTTCTTCGAAAGCGACGAGGTCTGCGAGGTCAGCTACAAGGATCGCGGCGGCAAGTACCAGGGACAAAGCGGCGTGACGCTGCCCAAGGCCTGAGTCCGACCGCGTCGGGCGCATCCGGCGGATGCCGGGTGCATCCGACACGCCGCGCTTGGCGACACCTACACGGTTGCGCGTAGGGGGCCGCCAATCCGTGCCCGGGCGGCTGACCATGCTCTGCGCCACCGACGCGGATGGTCCGCGCAGGAGCTCCAGATGCCCAACCTCTTCACGCCAAGCCGTCCGTCCTCGTCTCCGATCCAGCGCCTGCTGATGGCAACACTCGTCGTCGTCGCCCTTTTTCTGCTCGCCGCCTTTTACGAGGTGGCTCAAGGGCAGGTGCGTGCGGCCCACCAGCGTGAAGCACAGGCCCGTATCCAGGTTCAGACCGCCGCCGAAACGCGTACGCAGCGCGAGCGCCTGACCGCGGCTTTCCAGCAACCGATCGGCGTACAGTCCGTGGCCTACACCCTGTCGCGTTGAGGCGCGCCGGGTCCCTCTGGAAAGGAAAGCGATGCGCTGGGAAGGCAATGAGGAATCCGACAACGTCGAAGACCGCCGCGGCATGGGCGGAGGTGGCGGCTTTCCCATCGGCGGGCGCAGCATCGGCCTGGGCACGGTCGTCGTCGCCGTTGTCGCCGGCTGGATCTTCGGCATCAATCCACTGACGCTGCTCGGCGCACTCAGCGGCGGCGGCAGCCCTGTCGTCCAGCAGCAGGCACCTTCGCATGCGCCGCGCAACGACCGCGAGACCGCCTTCGTGCGCACGGTGCTGCGCAACACCGAGGTGGTGTGGGGCGAAGTGTTCCGAGAGGGTGGCGCCCAGTACCGCCCGCCCACGCTGGTGCTCTTCGACAACAGCACGCCCACGGCCTGCGGCACCGGCCAAAGCGCCATGGGTCCCTTCTACTGTCCGGGGGACAGCAAGGTCTACATCGACCTGCGCTTCTACGACACCCTGCGCGACCGCCTCGGCGCACCCGGCGAATTCGCGCAGGCCTATGTCATCGCGCATGAGGTGGGCCACCATGTGCAGCACCTGTTGGGCATCACGGACAAGGTCGACGCCATGCGCCGGCGCCAGAGCGAAGCCCAGGCCAATGCGACCAGCGTGCGCGTCGAACTTCAGGCGGACTGCTTTGCCGGCGTGTGGGCCCAGCGCTCGCAGGAGTCTAAGCAGTGGCTTGACCCGTCCGATATCGCCGCCGCCATGAATGCCGCCGAAAAGATCGGCGACGACGCCCTTCAGCGTTCGGCCGGCCGCGCCGTGGTGCCCGACAGCTTCACGCACGGCAGCAGCGCCCAGCGCCAGCGCTGGTTCATGAACGGCTACAAGAGCGGCCAGGTTAAGGCCTGCGACACCTTCAACGCCTCCACGCTCTGAGGTTTGCACGGTCGGCCTGAAGGCCGCAGATCGCCCGTCACCCCGCTGTCACTGCCGTTTTTTGCGGCAATGCGACAATCGCGGACTTCCTATGAGTACTCTCTATTCCGACCTCGCGCTGGCGGACCCGTTGAAGCGCGCCGTGGCCGACATGGGCTACGAACACATGACGCCGATCCAGGCGCAGGCGATTCCGGTGGTGCTGTCCGGCCAGGACGTGATGGGCGCCGCCCAGACCGGCACCGGCAAGACCGCCGCCTTTTCCCTGCCGCTGCTGCATCGCCTGCTCAAACACGAGAACGCCTCGACTTCGCCCGCCCGGCATCCGGTGCGCGCGCTGGTGCTGCTGCCCACGCGCGAACTGGCCGATCAGGTGGCTCAGCAGGTCAAGATGTACGCCAAGTACACACAACTGCGCAGCACCGTGGTCTTTGGCGGCATCGACATGAAGCCGCAGACTGCCGAGCTCAAGAAGGGCGTGGAGGTCCTGGTGGCCACGCCCGGCCGGCTGCTGGATCACATCGAGGCCAAGAACGCGGTGCTGAACCAGGTCGAGTACGTCGTGCTCGACGAGGCCGACCGCATGCTGGACATCGGCTTCCTGCCCGACCTGCAGCGCATCCTGTCGTACCTGCCCAAGCAGCGGACCACGCTGCTGTTCTCGGCCACCTTCTCGCCCGAGATCAAGCGCCTGGCCTCCAGCTACCTGCAGGACCCGATCACCATCGAGGTGGCGCGGCCCAACGAGACGGCCTCCACCGTCGAGCAGGTGTTCTATGGCGTGCACGAGGACGACAAGCGCCGAGCGCTCAAGCAGATCGTGCGCCAGCGTGGCATCACGCAGGCTTTCGTCTTCGTGAACAGCAAGCTGGGTTGCGCCCGGCTGGCCCGCTCGCTGGAACGCGAGGGCCTGCGCTGCACGGCCCTGCACGGCGACAAGAGCCAGGACGAGCGCCTGAAGGCCCTGGCCGCCTTCAAGGCCGGCGAGGTGGACCTGCTGGTGTGCACCGACGTCGCGGCCCGCGGCCTGGACATCAAGGACGTGCCCGCCGTCTTCAACTACGACGTGCCCTTCAACGCCGAGGACTACGTGCACCGCATCGGCCGCACCGGCCGTGCTGGCGCTTCGGGCCTGGCGGTGAGCTTTGCGGGCGGTGGCAACGACGCCCGCCTGGTGGCCGACATCGAGAAGCTGATCAAGAAGAAGATCGAGCTCCAGCCGCTGGAGATGGACGACGAGCGTCCGCGCGGCCGCATGAACGACGGTCGCCGCCGCTGGCGCGAGGACGGCGAGACGGGCGATTCCCGCGACACGCTTGATCGGCCCCGCAGCAGCGCCCCTGCGGCGGCCGAGGGCTACCGCGCCCCGCGCCCGCAGCGCACCCACGCATCGCGCGATCCTTTCTTCGACAAGCCCTATGAGGCCGCTGGCGGAGACGAGGCACCCGCCTGGGAGCAGTCCGCCAAGGCGCCGGCACCCAAGCAGCCGGCATCGGGCAACATCCGCACCAAGCGCAAGGTGGCCGCGCTGTTCAAGTCCGCGGAGCCGCAGCAGCAGAATTGAGTGCCCTGCGCGGCCGGCCCTCGCGGGTCGGGCCGCTGCGATGGTCCCCAGGCTGGCACGCGTGCCAGCCTTTGTCTTTCTGCCGGTCGCTGGCCGGTACCCTGCATCCACAAGAAGGAGACTCCCATGCCCGGCCTGTTGCCCGACGTCGATCCCGACGGCCTGCTCGAGTTCTCGGTCGTCTACACCGACCGCGCCCTCAACCACATGTCTAAGCGCTTCACTGGCGTGATGCAGGACATCCTGTCCACGCTGAAAGAGGTCTACCACGCCCACACGGCTGTGCTCGTGCCGGGCAGCGGCACCTTCGGCATGGAGGCCGTCGCGCGCCAGTTCGCCAACCGCGAGAAGGTGCTGATCATCCGCAATGGCTGGTTCAGCTATCGCTGGAGCCAGATCTTCGACGCGGGTGGACTGGGCGGCGGCGCCATCGTCTGCCAGGCTCGCCAGCGGGGTGAAGGCCCGCAGGCGCCCTGGGCGCCGTGCCCGGCCGAGGAGGTCGCGGCCACCATCCGTGCCGAAAAGCCCAAGGTCATCTTCGCGCCGCATGTGGAGACCGCGAGCGGCATCCTGCTGCCCGACGACTATCTGCGTACGGTGAGTGCTGCTGCGCGCGAGGTGGGCGCGCTCTTCGTGCTGGACTGCGTGGCCTCGGGCGCTGTGTGGGTGGACATGCAGGCCACCGGCGTGGACGTGCTGATCAGCGCGCCGCAGAAGGGCTGGAGTGGCTCGCCCTGCTGCGCCATGGTGATGCTCGGCGAACGCGCCCGCGAGGCTATCGACGGCACCACGAGCAGCAGCTTCTCCTGCGACCTCAAGAAGTGGATGCAGATCGCCGAGGGCTACGAGCGCGGCCAGCATGCGTACCACACGACCATGCCGACAGACGCGCTGGTGCTGCTGCGGGACGTGATGAAAGAGACCCGGGACTGGGGCTTCGAGGCGGCGCGCCAGGCGCAGTTCGAGTTGGGTGACAAGGTGCGTGCGCTGCTCGAATCGCGCGGCCTGCCCAGCGTGGCGGCGGAAGGCTTCAAGGCGCCGGGCGTGGTGGTGAGCTACACCACCGACCCCGGCATCCAGAGCGCCAAGAAGTTCATCGAGGCCGGCCTGCAGACCGCCTCCGGCGTGCCGCTGCAGTGCGGCGAGGGGCCCGACTTCATGACCTTCCGCATCGGGCTGTTCGGCCTGGAGAAGTGGCGCAACGTAGACCGCAGCGTGGGCCACCTGAAGGCCGGCCTGGACAAGGTGCTCGGCACGGCCTGAGCCGCCGCCGCCGCTGCGTGAGGGCGGGCGCTCAGCCTGGCGCCTGCGCCTGGGTGCAGCGCACGTCGATGCGCTCCCGCTCGTCCAGCGTGGCACCGATGCGCACGGCCGTGAGGCAGCCACCCCAGACGCAGCCGGTGTCGGTCGACAGCAGGTCGGGCCGCGAGAGCCAGCCCAGCGTGGACCAGTGGCCGAAAGCGACCACGGCCTTGGCAGTGCGCCGGCCGGGCACGTCGAACCAGGGCATGTAGCCCGTCGGGGCTTCTGCGGCGCTGTCCTTGGCTTCGAACTCCATCGTTCCCTCGGCGCTGCAGAAGCGCAGCCGGGTGAGTGTGTTGACGATCACCCGCAGGCGCGCGCTGCCGGAGAGATCGTCGGACCACGAAGCAGGCTCGTTGCCGTACATCTCCTGCAGGAAGTTGCCCAGGTTCGGGCCGCGCAGCACGGCCTCGAGTTCGTGGGCGCGCGCCATCGTGTCTTCCACGGTCCAGGCGGGCAGCACGCCCGCGTGCACCATGAGCAGGTCGCGCCCGCCGATGCGCTCGTGCAGCGCCATCGCGCGGTGGCGCAGCCAGTCCAGCAAAGGCTCCCGGTCGGGGGCGTCCAGGATGGGCGCGATCGTGTCGCGCCGCCCTGGCTTGCGCACGCCATGCGCCACGCCCAGCAGGTGAAGGTCGTGGTTGCCCAGCAGGCTGCGGGCCGAATCGCCCAGCGCCTGCACCCGGCGCAGCACGCCCAGCGAGTCGGGTCCGCGGTTGATCAGGTCGCCGAGCAGCACCAGCCGGTCGCGGCTGGGGGAGAAGTCCAGGGTGTCGAGCAGCCGGCCCAGGGCCTCGTCGCAGCCCTGCACATCGCCGATGAGATAGAGTGCCATGCCCTCATTCTCCCCCTCACTTCTCGATGGATGTTCTCCTGCTGGCCTTGCTGACGACGTGCAACGCGTTGTTCGCGATGTCCGAAATGGCTCTCTCCACCTCGCGCCGCGCGCGCTTGGCGGCACTGGCCGAAACCGGCGATCCCGGGGCCATCGCGGCACTCAAGCTGCTGGACATGCCGACGCAGTTCCTCTCGACCGTGCAGATCGGCATCACCTCCATTGGCATGCTCAGCGGCATCGTGGGCGAATCGGCCTTCGCTGGGCCGCTGGCCATCCGCATGCAGGAATGGGGGCTGGGCGAAGGCGCGGCCAGCATCCTGTCGACGGCGGTGGTGGTGACCGGGATCACTTTCTTCACGATCATCTTCGGCGAGCTGGTGCCCAAGCGCATCGGTCAGCTCTATCCCGAGCCGGTGGCGCGCTGGGTTTCCCGACCCATGAGTGCGCTGGCCAAGGGCACCAAGCCTTTCGTCTTCCTGCTCTCCGGTACCACGGCGGCAACGCTGCGACTGCTGCGCATCGACGCAACCGGGGCGCGCGCGGTGACCGAGGAAGAAATCTCCGCCAGCCTGGAGGAGGGCGTGGATGCCGGTCTCATCGAGCGCCATGAGCACCAGATGGTGCGCAACGTCTTCCACCTGGACGACCGCCGCCTGTCTTCGTTGATGGTGCCGCGCAGCGACATCGAGTGGATGCCCGCCAACCTGACGGTGGCCGAGGCCTTGCAGAAGGTGGCCGCGGCGGGCGCCATCAACCTGATGCATTCCTGGTATCCGGTCTGCCGCAACTCCCTCGACGACGTCGTCGGCGTGGTGAGCGTGGCGCACCTGCTCAAGTTGGGGCCGTCGCATGACGGCGCCCTGGGAACGCTGGCGCAACCGGCAGCCTTCGTGCCCGAGACGCTCACCGGGCTGGAACTGCTGGAGCAGTTCCGCGCGCAGGCGGGCCGGATGGTGCTGGTGGTGGACGAGTACGGTGTGGTGCAGGGCCTGCTCACGCCGCGCGATCTGCTGGAGGCCATCACGGGTGAGCTGCATCCGCATGTGCCGACCGACGCCTGGGCCACCCACCAGCCCGACGGCAGCTGGGCGCTCGACGGGTTGATGCCGGTGTCGGAGTTGCGGGCGCGGCTGGCCATCCGCGAACTGCCGGACGAGGAGCGTGGCCGCTACAACACGGTCGCCGGGCTGCTGATGGCTGTGTCGGGTCGCATGCCGGCGGTGGGCGAGCAGATCGAATGCGCGGGCTGGGGCTTCGAGGTGCTGGCGCTCGAAGGGCGCCGCATCGACCGCGTGCTGGCGCGGCCGCTGACCAGCGCTCAGTGAGCGTCGCCGCTCGCCGCGGATCCCGACTCGCGTTGCTCCCGCCGCCATTGCCAGGGCGGCGTGGGATGGACCGCCTTCCACAGGCCGACGCGCGCACGGCGTGCCCGTGCTTCGGCGGCGGCGTAGCGGCGCCGCGCGGCGGCCGTCTGCGCGTCGGCGTACTGGCGGTACCACCAGGCCAGACCCGCCTCCAGCATGGCCTCCCCGGCATCCATGCTTGGCGCTGCGTCAGGGTCTTCTGGCGGCGGCACCTGCACCGCGCAGACGGCACGGCCGTAGCGGTCGCGGTCCACGCAGCGCAGTTCGACCTCGCGGTGCAGCGCCAGCCGGGCCAGCAGGCGCCGGGCGTTGCGGCCCTGGGCCTGGCCGGCCTCGGGCGCGTCGATGGCGTGCACGCGCACCGTCAACACCTCACCGCCATCGCAGTCGGCATGCAGGGTGTCGCCGTCGCTCACGGCCGTGACGAGGCACAGCAGCAGGGTTGCGGCCAGGGCCACTGGCGTCAGCTGTCTTCCGGCCCGAGCAGCACCACGTCCGCCGCGTCGTCCCCGAACTGCGCCTTGATCTCCAGCACCTTCGGCATGTTCTGTTGAAGCAGGTCCACCAGCGTGGGGTCGAAATGGCTGCCACTCTGGCTCTGGATCCAGGCCATGGCCTCCTCGACGGGCCAGGCCGGTTTATAAGGCCGCACGCTGGTCAGCGCGTCGAACACGTCGGCCAGGGCCACGATGCGGCCGACTAGGGGGATGTCCGCCCCGGCCAGTCCATGCGGATAGCCGCTGCCGTCCCACTTCTCGTGATGTGTCAGCGCGATGGTGCGGGCAAGCTGGAAGAGCCGTGAAGGATGGTTGCCGAGGATGTCGGCACCGATGACGGGGTGGGCCATCATGATGGCCCGTTCCTCAGGGGTCAGGGGGCCGGGCTTCTGCAGGATGGCATCGGGGATGCCGATCTTGCCGATGTCGTGCATGGGCGCCGCATGGAGCAGATCGTCCGCCTCGGCGGGGCCGTAGCCAGACGCGAGTGCCAGCAGGTGCGCATAGTGGCTCATGCGCACCACGTGCATGCCCGTCTCGTTGTCCTTGTATTCGGCAGCCGCGCCCAGGCAGCGGATGGCCTGCAGGCGCGTGGCCTGCAGCTCTTCCATGCGCACCAGCGACAGGTGGGTGCGGATGCGCGCGCGCAGGATGCCGGCGTTGAGCGGCTTGACCACGTAGTCGACGGCGCCGCAGGCCAGCCCCAGCTCTTCGTTGGCCTCGTCGGCCAACGCCGTGGCGAAGATCACCGGCACGTAGCGGGTGAGCGTCTGGTTCTTCAGCTCGCGGCAGACTTCGTAGCCCGTCATGCCCGGCATCATCACGTCCAGCAGCACCAGGTCGGGCGCCGCGGCCGAGGCCAGCGTGAGCGCGCTGCGACCATCCTTGGCGAAGACGAGGCGATAGTCCGTGTGCAGCATGCTGCGCACCACCTGCAGGTTCAGGGGCTCGTCATCGACGACGAGCACGGTGGGCCGCTGGATCGTGGAGAGGTCGGTCATGAATGGTGGGAAGCCTTCTCGCCTGCCATGGCCACTTCGGGGGGCAGCCGCTCGATGAGTGATTCTAGGAGCCGGGCCGCGGTGCCGAACTCGAATCCGTCCAGCGCCTGGCGCAGCGCATCGGCGGCCTCGCCTTCGCCCATGAAGGACAGTGTGGCGGCCATGTCGGGCCAGTCCTCGTCACCATCCATCTCGTTGCGGTGGACGACGCGCAGCAGTCGATCCAGCGCCGAACGCAGCTGCGGCGCCTCCAGCAGCAGGCGCTCGCCGTCGGGTGCGGACGGGGGCAGCGGGCGGCTGTCGAGGGCAGCCTGCACCGCATCGAACTCGGCACTGAGGGCGGGGATCGCCTCACGCGCCGCGTCCAATTCGCCGCCCGCCAGGGCCAGTTCGACGCGTGTGGCCGCCGCGAACAGCCCGTCGCAGGCCAGGTTGCCCGCCAGGCCGCGCAGGCGGTGGGCGATCTGGCGGGCGTCGTCCAGCTGACCACACTCGATCTTTTCCGCGATGGCCGCCGCGGCTGCGCCGTGCTGGGCCAGCATCTTGTCGAGGGCCCGGCGCAGCGCGGACTCCTGCGTCCAGTTGCGGATGCCGCGCTCCCAGTCGATGCCCGACGGCTGCACCAGCGCGAGGGCGGTGGCAGCCGTTGATGGCATGGGCAGCGCTGCGTCGCCGCCGCGCTGCAGGCCCGTGACGCGCGCCATCTCGGCCAGCAACTGGGCGGCCTCGAAGGGCTTGGGTACGAAGCCTTCCATGCCCGCTGTGCGTGCGGCCTCACGGTCGGCCGCCAGCACGCTTGCGCTGAGCGCGATCAGTGGTGTGGGCTGCAGGCTGCGTGAGGCTTCGTAGGCCCGGATGCGCCGCGCGGCCTCCAGTCCGTCGATGCCGGGCATGTGCACGTCCAGCAGCACGACATGGAAGCGGTGCTTCATCAGCATGTCCAGTGCCGCTGGCGCGTCGGCGGCGGTGCTCACCTGATGGCCTCGCTGGCCGAGCGCGAGGCGAACCAGGTCGCGGTTCTCGGGCACGTCGTCGACCGCCAGCACCGACAGCGGTGGCGGCTCGACGGGCGGCTCCGGCACCGTGGCCGCGGGCGGCGGTGTCAGCGTGACCTGCAGCGGAAGCAGTACGCGGAAGGTGCTGCCCTGGCCGGGCGTGCTCTGGACTTCGATGCGGCCGCCCATGAGCTCGGTCAGCTGGCGGGCGATCGTGGTGCCCAGGCCGGTGCCGCCGAAGCGCCGGCTGGTCGATGCATCCGCCTGCGCGAAGGGGTCGAAGATGGCGGACAGGCGTTCAGCGGGGATGCCGATGCCGGTGTCCTGCACCGACAGCTCGACGAGGTCGCCGGCGCGCCGTGCCTCCAACCGCACCTCGCCGCGCTCGGTGAACTTGATGGCATTGCCCAGCAGGTTGGTCAGCACCTGTCGGATGCGCACGGCATCGGCGCGGAAATGGTCGTCCAGGTCCTCGTCCCACACCACCTGGAGGATGAGACCCTTGCGCTCGGCCTCGAGCCGCAGCGCAGTGGCGGTCTGTTCCAGCAACTCGCGCAGCGAGAAGTCGGCCAGTTCGAGTTCCAGCGCGCCGCGGTCGAGCTTGGCTGTGTCGAGGATGCCGTTGAGCAGGCCGAGCAGGCTCTGGGCCGACTGCCGCACGGTCTGCAGGTGGCGCCGCTGCTCCACCGCCAGCGGGCCTTCGAGCAGCAGCTCGGTGAAGCCGAGGATGGCATTCATCGGGGTGCGGATCTCGTGGCTCATGTTGGCCAGGAACATGGTCCGCGCCGCCGCCGCCTGCTCGGCGCGGGCCTTGGCGTCGCGCAGGGCGCCTTCCATCTGGCGGCGGGGATTGATGTCCTGCGCGAGGAGCACCACCCGCACCACGATGCCATCGGCATCGAAGATGGGGTTGTACGAGCCCTGGAGCCAGAACTCCTGGCCTTGCCGGGTCACGCGCCGGTACTCGCCCACCTCGAACTCGCCGCGACGCAGGCGTTGCCAAAGGGCATCGAAGGCCGTTTGACGGCCGGCGGCGGCATCGACCAGGTCGTGGTGGTGACGGGTGACGAAGGCCTCCAGCGTGTAGCCCATCCAGCCGAGCATGCGGTCGTTGGCCCATTCGATCCGCCCGTCCATGGCGAACACCGCGACGCCCATCACACGTTGCACCGCCTCGGCGGTGCCGCCCTGCATCCAGTGGTGGCGGCGGGTTTCGGTGATGTCCAGCAACACGCCGTCCAGCCGCGGCGGCCCACCTTCGCGTGGATGGGTGACCTGGCCGGTGAACCAGACCCAGCGCTCGGAGTCGCTGCGGTGCAGCAGCCGGAACTCGGCCGTCACCGGGCCGCCCTCCGGCACGCCGGCTGCCAGGATCAGCGCTTGCTGGATGCGCAGGCGGTCGGAGGGATGGATCAGGTTGGCGATGGTGCGCCGTCCCGAGGTGAAGTCCGAGGCGGGCCAGCCGGTCAGCGCGTCCACGCTGGGGCTGGCGAACAGCATGGTGTGCGGCTCGTCCAGCAGCGTGCTGAATGAAACGCCGGGAATGTTGTCGATCAGCGCGCGGTAGCGGCGCTCGCGCTGGCGGATGGCTTCTTCCTCGGCATGCTGGGCACTGATGTCGGCCAGCGAGACGATGCGGCCCGTCTCGCGGCCCTTGGCATCGGCGCCGAGGCCGGCGCGCGCCAGTCGCAAGGCCAGCGTGCCCCCGCCTTCCAACGGACGCAGGGCGCGGCGTTCGCCTGGGCCGGCGGGGCTGTTGGCCGGATCCCTCAGCCACTCGGTGAGGTCGGTATCCGCTGCGTCGAGCAGGGCCGGGAGTGCCTTGCCCCTGGCCTCATCCGCCCGCAGTTCCAGCAGGCGCAGCGCTGCGGCATTGGCGGCGGTGATGCGGTGTTCGGCATCGAGCACGACCAAGCCGTCCGGCGCCTGCTCGAAGCGTTGGCGCAGGGCGTCGAGCGTCGCCGCCTGTTCGCGTACCTGCCGGATGCCGCACACGCCGATGTAGAGCAGCGCCAGGGCGCAGAGGCCGAACCATTGCTGGGTCCAGGGCAGGCCATTCCAGTCGGCGAGCACCGGCGCCGCCACAGGGCCGGGCAGGGCGCCGACGGCCGTCATGACAGCGGCGATGGGAGGCGCGACCAGAGCCCAGAGCGCAGGCTGCCAGGGCGGGGGTGCCGTGGTGCTGGCGGGCGCGCGCAGCAACGCGTAGGCGAGCAGCATGGCGAGCGCGGCGGCAGCCAGCAGCACACTCATGAAGCCCAGCGGCGTGGCGCTCGTGCCGACGAAGACCGCCGCGCCCGCCAGACCCACCATGGCCGCGACGCCGGCACGCCAGCGGTCGGCGCCTCGCCAACTCGCGACCAGCGCGGCAACCAGCGCCGCGGCTGGCAGCAGCGGCCAGCCCCAGGATGACGCTTCGTCTTCGTTGCCGAGAAGGCCCAGCCCCGCGTGGATGGGAAGGGCGAGGCCCATGGCCCAGAGCATGGCGGCGAGCAGGGCTGCGGCTGTGCGGTCCGCCGGCGTGGCAGCGGATCGGCCCGCCTTGAGCGCGTGCCAGCCGCACAGCAAGGCGGCTGCAGCAGCCAGCCACATGCCCGCCGCCGGCCGCAGTTGCGCGAGGGTCCCGAGCCAGTCGGTCTGCGTGGGCATCGTGTTGAGAATCGGAAGGAGGAAGCTTACTGGGTCCTACAACGCGCGGGACGCTTTCTGCGCGGACCCGGCGCCGGCCGCCGCGATCCCGCCAGCCAATAAAAAAGCCCGCAAGCATCAGCTTGCGGGCTTTGAGATGGTGCCGGCGACCGGAATCGAACTGGTGACCTACGCGTTACGAGTGCGTTGCTCTACCAACTGAGCTACGCCGGCGAAAGACTTATTCTAGGACTAGAAGGCGCTGTAGTTGGCGGCTTCGTGAACAGCCCGAGAGTATAGCGCGAAAAAGCTCACGCCTCCAAGTGGTACTTGGTGACGCGCTCGACCTCGTTCTTGGAGCCGAGGATCACGGACACCCGTTCGTGCAACTTGCTCGGCTGGATGTCCAGGATGCGCTCGCGACCGTTGGTGGCTGCGCCACCGGCCTGCTCGACCAGCCAGGCCATCGGATTGGCCTCGTACATCAGGCGCAGCTTGCCCGGCTTCTCGGGTTCACGCTTGTCCCAGGGGTACATGAACACACCGCCGCGCGTGAGGATGCGGTGCACGTCGGTGACCATGCTGGCAATCCAGCGCATGTTGAAGTCCTTGCCGCGCGGGCCGTCCTTGCCGGCCAGGCATTCATCGATGTAGCGCTTCACGGGGGTGTCCCAGTGACGCATGTTGCTCATGTTGATCGCGAATTCCTTGGTGTCGGCCGGGATCTCCATCTTGTCCTGCGTGAGGATGAAGCTGCCCTGTTCGCGGTCGAGCGTGAACATGGCCACGCCGTCGCCGACGGTGAGCACCAGCACCGTCTGCGGGCCGTACAGGCAGTAGCCGGCGGCCACCTGCTTGCAGCCGGCCTGCAGGAAATCGCCTTCCTGCACGCCCGGATGGTCGTCCGGCTTCTTGAGCACGCTGAAGATGGTTCCGATGCTGACGTTGACGTCGATGTTGCTGGAGCCGTCGAGCGGGTCGAACATCAGCAGGTATTCGCCCTGCGGGTAGCGGTTGGGCACCACGTAGATGCTGTCCATCTCCTCGCTGGCCATGGCGGCCAGGTGGCCGCCCCATTCGTTGGCTTCGATCAGCACCTCGTTGGCAATGATGTCCAGCTTCTTCTGCACCTCGCCTTGCACGTTCTCGCTGCCGGCGGTGCCCAGGACGCCGCCCAGGGCGCCCTTGTTGACCGACAGGCTGATGCGCTTGCAGGCGCGGGCCACCACCTCCAGCAGCAGTCGCAGCTGGCCGGGGATGAGGCCGTCGACGCGTTGCTGCTCGACGAGGTAGCGGGTGAGAGAGATGTTCTGAGAGGCCATGGGGTCTCCTGGGGGGGTTTCGGAAGAATCAGGGAGCGAGGGCGCGGCTGACGACCTCGAGCGTGTCCTTGCTCAGGCCCGGCCGGGCCGCCACGCGGGCGATGGCCTCGCGCGCGGCGCCGCGGTAGGGCTCGGCCAGCTTGTTCCAGCGGTCCAGTGCGCGCGCCAGGCGGGCGGCGACCTGCGGGTTGATCTCGTCGAGCTCGATCACCCGCTCGCTCCACCACACATAGCCGGCGGCGTCCAGGCGGTGGAAGGCGCCGGGGTTGGCGCTGCAGTAGCTGAAGATCACACTGCGTGCACGGTTCGGGTTCTTGACGGAGAAGTCCGGATGCCGCGTGAGCTGCTTGACCAGCGGCAGAACGTCCCCGCCGCGGTCAGGCGCGCCGGCCTGCAGGCTGAACCATTTGTCGATGACCAGGGCCTCGTCCTTGAACATGGCATGGAAGCGCGCCAGCGCCTGCGCCGCCAGCGGGTGGCCCGACACGACCAGCGCCGTCAGCGCATTGAAGCGGTCGGTCATGTTCGACGCATCCTTGAAGCGCTGCAGCGTCTTGCCCGGCCAGACGGCATCGCCCGATTCGCGTGCGGCGATGCACAGATGCGCCAGCGCCATGCCGGCCAGTGCGCGGCGGCCGGCCGAGACGGGCTCGGGGCGGTAGGCGCCGGTGTCCTTGTTCTCCTCGTACACCTGCTGCCACTCTCCGAACAGGGCGGTGGCAAGCTGCATGCGCATGGCTTCGCGCACCTGGTGCACCCGCTGCGGATCGACCACGTCCAGCTGCTCGGAGATATAGACCTCCGAGGGCAGCGTCAGCACCAGTTCCTTGAAAGCGGCATCCAGCGCGCCATTGCGCAGCACCTCGCGCATGGCCCCGACGAAGGCCTCGTCCAGCACCGGTGCGCCCGGCTGACGGCTGTCGTCGCCGATGGCCGCGAGCGCTGCGCCGAGCGCCAGTCGCTGGCCGGCTTCCCAGCGGCTGAATGGGTCGCTGTCGTGCGCCAGCAGGGCCAGCAGCTGTTCGCGCGTGTAGTCGAACTGCAGCACCACTGGCGCGCTGAAGCCGCGCAGGATGGAGGGAACCGGTGCCTCGTCCAGGCCGGTGAAGGTGAAGCGCTGCTCGGCTTCGTGCAGCACCAGCGTGAGCGATTCGCCGGCGGGCTGTGCCTCGCCGTCCAGTTGCAGCGGCAGCGCGCGGCCGTCCGCGCCCAGGAGGCCCAGGGCCACCGGGATGACGAAGGGCTCCTTGACCGCCTGGCCAGGCGTCGGCGGGCAGCTCTGCGTGAAGGCCAGCGTGTACGTGCGGGCTTCGGCGTCGTAGTGGCCGGTGGCGGCCAGGCGCGGCGTGCCGGCCTGGCTGTACCAGCGCTTGAACTGCGGTAGGCGCCGGGCCAGCTCGCTGTCGGGGTTGGCGTCCGCGATGGCCTGGGCGAAGTCGTCGCAGGTCACGGCCTGGCCGTCATGGCGTTCGAAATACAGCGTCATGCCGCGGCCAAAGCCCTCGCGGCCCACCAGCGTCTGCATCATGCGGACGACTTCTGCGCCCTTCTCGTAGATGGTGACGGTGTAGAAGTTGCTGATCTCGATGTAGCTGTCGGGCCGCACCGGATGGGCCATCGGGCCCGCGTCCTCGGGGAACTGGGCGGTGCGCAGCACCCGCACGTCCTCGATGCGCTTGACGGCGCGCGCGGAGGGCTCGGCGCACAGGTCCATGCTGAACTCCTGGTCGCGGAAGACCGTCAGGCCCTCCTTGAGCGAGAGCTGGAACCAGTCGCGGCAGGTGACGCGGTCGCCGCTCCAGTTGTGGAAGTACTCATGGCCCACCACGCTTTCGATGTTGGCGTAGTCGGCGTCGGTCGCCGTGGCCTGGCTCGCCAGCACGTACTTCGTGTTGAAGATGTTCAGGCCCTTGTTCTCCATCGCGCCCATGTTGAAGTCGCTGGTGGCGACGATCATGAAGCGGTCCAGGTCCAGCGGCAGGCCGAAGCGGGCCTCGTCCCACAGCACCGAGTGGATCAGCGAGTTCATCGCATGCTCGGTCTTGTCCAGGTCGCCAGCGCGCACGTAGACCTGCAGCAGGTGCTCGCGGCCGTTGCGTGCCTTGATGCGCTGCTCGCGCGCCACCAGCTTGCCGGCCACCAGGGCGAACAGGTAAGCGGGCTTCTTGAACGGGTCGACCCACTTGGCGAAATGGCGGCCCTCGGGCAGCTCGCCTTCTTCCACCAGGTTGCCGTTGGACAGCAGCACCGGGTAGGCCGTCTTGTCGGCGCGCAGGGTGACGGTGTAGCTGGCCATCACGTCAGGACGGTCCAGGAAATAGGTGATGCGGCGGAAGCCCTCGGCCTCGCACTGGGTGAAGAAGGTGTTCTGGCTGACGAACAGGCCCATCAGCTTGGTGTTCTTCGCCGGGCAGCAGGTGGTGAAGATCTCCAGCTCGAACTCGTCGGGCAGGCCGTCGAGCACCAGCTGGCTGCCTTCCATGCGGAAGGCGGCGCCCTGGCCGTTGACCAGCACGCGCGCCAGGTTGAGCTCGTCGCCGTCCAGACGCAGCGGCTGCGCCGCCACGTCCGGGTTGCGGCGCAGCTTCATGCGGTTGAGCACGCGGGTCTTGGCCGGGTCCAGATCGAAACACAGATCGACGGTATCGATCCAGTAGGCCGGCGGGGCATAGTCCTCGCGCTGGATGGCGACGGGCGGAGCCGATTGGGCATCACGAGAGAGCAACATCGAGCGTCTCCAGAAAATTTGAGCGAAGGAGGGAGTGGTAGTCGCGCACGGTCGCGATCACATGGGGGCCGGCGAGTTCGTCGGCGTCGTGGGTGCTGCACACGGCCACGGCCCGCATGCCGGCGCGGCGCGCCGCCTCGATGCCGAAGGGCGCATCCTCGAAGACGATGCAGCGCGCGGGATCGGCGTCGATGCGGCGGGCCGCTTCGAGAAAGATGTCGGGCTCCGGCTTGCCGCGCAGGCCCTCGTCGCCGCCGACGATGGCCAGGGGCGGCGGGTCCATCTTGAGGCGTTCGAGGGCGAAGGCCACGTTGTGCCGGTCGCCCGCGGTGCCGACGCCGACCTTCAGGCCGCGCGCAGCGGCTTGTCGCGCAAACGCGGTGAAGCCCGCCACCTCGGCAAAGGGCGCGTCGAAGAGTTCGCGGTAGATCGCTTCCTTTTCGTTGACCAGCGCGAGGCATTCGTCCGCCGGCAGCTCGCGTTCGAAGACCTCGCGCATGCACTCGGTGCCGGTGCGGCCCGTTGTGCGACGCAGGATCTCGTCGGCCGGCATGGTGATGCCGTGCCGCTGCGCAAAGGTCACCCACGACTTCGCATGCCAGGGCATGGAGTCGATCATGGTGCCGTCCATGTCGAAGATGAGCGCCTGCACGGGCAGGGCGGCGCCGTCGGGGCGCGAGCTGCGGTCGGGCATCAGACGCCCTGCTTCAGCGAGGCTTCGATGAACGGATCCAGGTCGCCGTCGAGCACCTTCTGAGTGGCCGAAATCTCGACGCCGGTGCGCAGGTCCTTGATGCGGCTGTTGTCCAGCACGTAGCTGCGGATCTGGTGGCCCCAGCCGACGTCGGTCTTGCTGTCCTCCAGCTTCTGCTGCTCTTCCATGCGCTTGCGCATCTCGAAGTCGTACAGGCGCGAGCGCAGTCGCTTCCAGGCCACGTCGCGGTTGCTGTGCTGGCTGCGGCCGTCCTGACACTGCACCACGATGCCGGTCGGGATGTGCGTCAGGCGCACGGCCGAGTCCGTCTTGTTGATGTGCTGGCCACCGGCGCCGCTCGCGCGGTAGGTGTCCACACGCACGTCGGAGGGGTTGATCTCGATCTCGATGGAGTCGTCGATCTCCGGATAAACGAACAGCGAGGCGAAGCTGGTGTGGCGCCCGCCTGACGAGTCGAAGGGCGATTTGCGCACCAGGCGGTGCACGCCGGTCTCGGTGCGCAGCAGGCCGAAGGCGTATTCGCCCTCGACCTTGATCGTGGCGCTCTTGATGCCCGCGGTTTCACCCGGCGACTCGTCCTCGACCGTGGTCTTGAAGCCCTTGCGCTCGGCGTATTTGAGGTACTGGCGCAGCAGCATGCTGGCCCAGTCCTGCGCCTCCGTGCCGCCCGCGCCGGCCTGGATGTCGACGAAGCAGTTGTTGGGGTCGGCCGGGTTGTTGAACATCCGGCGGAACTCGAGCTGCTCGATCTCCTTGCGCAGTTCCTCGGCGTCGTCGGCGATGGCCTTCAGGCCTGCCTCGTCGCCTTCTTCCTTGCTCATCTCGTAGAGCTCGGTGTTGTCGGCCAGATCGCGCTCCAGGCGCTGGATGGCCAGCACCACGCCGTCCAGCGCCTTCTTTTCCTTGCCCAGTTCCTGGGCCTTCTTGGGATCGTTCCAGACCGTCGGGTCTTCCAGCGAGGCGTTGACCGTCCTCAGGCGTTCGGCTTTGGCATCGAAGTCAAAGATACCTCCGCAAGTCGGCTGTCCGGGTGCTCAGGTCGGCCAGGGTGGTGCCAATGAGGTTGATCTGTTCTGCGTCCATGGTGCGGTCCTGTTCTTGCGGGTATTCGGGGAAACGCGCGATTTTCTCACGCGGCGTCGTCGGCAGAGGGCGGCTCGAAGGGCAGCACCACGCGGAAGGTGGACCCTTCGCCCGGCGTGCTTTCCAGTTCGATGCGTCCGCCGTGGCCCTGGACGATCTGCTGGGTGATGAACAGGCCGAGCCCCAGGCCGCTGGCGACCTCGCGACGGCCCGATTCGGCCCGCTCGAACTGCTCGAAGATGCGGGCCTGGTCCTCGGGTGCGATGCCGATGCCCCGGTCGCGTACGCTCATCACCGCCTCCTCGCCCCGCAGCTCGACGCGCACGTCCACCGGCTTGCTGCCGCCGTAGCGCACCGCGTTGGTGAGCAGGTTGGTCAGCACCTGTTCGAGCCGGAACTCGTCCCAGACGCCCGTCAAGGGCTCCGCGGCCTCCAAGTGGATGCTGGCGCCCGCGGCCTCGGCCTGCTGCGCGAGGGCGCCGACCACGCGCGCCGCCATGGCGCTCAGGTCGAAGGCTTGCGGACTCATCGACAGGCGGCCGTTGCGCATGCGGGTGACGTCCAGCAGGTCGTCGATGAGGCGCACCATGGCCTGGATCTGGCGCTGGTCGCGCTCGGCCGTCTCCTTGAGCCGCTCGGGCGTGAAGAAGAACATGTGGCCGCGCGCAAGGTGCATCTTGCGCACCTGGGTCTCGAGATAGAGCGTGTTGAGCGGCGTGCGCAGCTCGTGCGAGACCATCGACATGAAGTCGTCGCGCATGCGCACGGCGCGCTCCAGGTCGGCGCGGGCCTCGCGCAGCTCGGCCACCAGCGCCTGCTGCTCGCGGTGCAGCGCGGCAAGCGCATCCATCTCGCGCCGCAGGGCCACGCGGCTGTGATACAGCTCGACGAAGACGCTGACCTTGCTGCGCACCATGTGCGCGTCCAGCGGTTTGTGCAGGAAGTCGACCGCGCCGCTCTCGTAGCCCTGGAAGGCGTAATTGAGCTCGCGGCCGGCGGCGCTGACGAAGATGATCGGGATGGTGCGCGTGCGCTCGGTGCCGCGCATCAGCTCGGCCAGTTCGAAGCCGTTCATGCCGGGCATCTGCACGTCCAGCACGGCCAGGGCGAACTCGTGCTCCAGCATCAGCGCCAGGGCCTCGTCGCCCGAGCGTGCCTGGAACACGCGGCGGCCCGGATCGCGGATCAGCGCTTCGAGCGCGATCAGGTTCTCGTCCAGGTCGTCGACGATCAGGAGCTTGGTTTCGATCTCGGACGGGTCAGTGGGCATGGTGCTGGGCGTCGAGCAGGATCAGCAGCCGGCGCAGTTGTGCGAGGGGCAGGACGTAATCGGGCTGGCACAGGGCCAGGGCGGACCGGGGCATCTGGGGCGCCATGGCTTCGACGGGCGACTGTACGGCAGTGAGGCCGCCGGCCGCGCCGATGTCGGCCAGGCCGCGGGCGCCGTCCTCGTTGGCGCCGGTCAGCAGCAGGCCGGCCAGCCGCGGGCCGTAGGCGTCGGCCGCGGAACTCATCAACAGATCGATGGAAGGTCGCGAGAAATGAACCGGCGGCTCGCAGCTCAGCGAGAAGTGATGGTCCGTTTCGATGAACAGGTGGTAGCCGGGCGGCGCGAAGTGCAGCGTGCCTCGGGCGACCTGTGCCTTGTCGCGCGCTTCGCACACGGCCATGGGCAGGCGGTGCGAGAAGATATCCGCCAGCCGGCTTTCGCGGTCCTGCGGCAGATGCAGCACCGCCACCAGCGGCAGGTGCCAGGGCGTGGGCAGCGCGGCCGTCAGGCGCAGCAGGGCGTCGACGCCGCCGGCAGAGGCACCGACCACCACGGCATCGACGCGGCGCACTGCGCCCGGATCGACCTCGCCGTCCTCCAGCAGGCCGCGGTCCGGTTCCATGTCGCGCGCCGCAGGGGACTGGCGATGGGTGGCCATCAGGCGGCCTTGCGGAAGATGCGCTCCGCGCGCGCGACCGATTCGAAGCGCTCGGCATAGGCCGAGAAGTCGACGCTCTCCTTCGAGCCGAGGCCCAGGAAGCCGCGGTGGCACAGCGAATCGTGGAACAGGCCCAGCGCGCGGTCCTGCAACCGACGGTTGAAGTAGATGAGCACGTTGCGGCAGGAGACGAGGTGCGTCTCGGCGAACACGCTGTCCGTGGCCAGGCTGTGGTCGGCAAAGATCACGTTGGCCCGCAGCGAAGGGTCGAAGCGGGCGCTTCCGTAGGCCGCGGTGTAGTAGTCGGCGAAGGACTTGTGGCCGCCCGCACGCTGGTAGTTGCCGGTGTACTCGCGCACGGCGTCGGCAGCGAAGATGCCCTGGCGGGCCTTCTCGAGCGATTGCGGGTTGATGTCCGTGGCGTAGATCAGCGCGCGCTCCAGCAGGCCTTCCTCGCGCAGCAGGATGGCGAGGGAATAGACCTCCTCGCCCGTGCTGCAGCCCGCCACCCAGACCTTGATCGACGCATAGGTGTGGAGCACCGGCACCACGTGCTTGCGCAGCGCGAGAAAGTAGTCCGGATCGCGGAACATTTCGCTCACCGGCACCGTGAGGTACTGCAGCAGCCGGCCGAAGACCTGGGCGTCGCGTAGCACCTGCTCCTGCAGCGCCGAGATGCTGCGATAGCCCATCTGTTCCAGCGCGAAGTTCACACGGCGCTTCTGCGAGGCGCCGGTGTAGTCGCGGAAGTCGTGGCTGTAGCGCAGGTAGATCGCTTCCATGAGCAGGCGCAGCTCGATGTCCGACGCGCTCGGCGGCGGGGGCGGAGGTGCGGGAGCGTTGGGCGGCTCGCCCGTCGGCTCGGCCATGCGCGGCAGCAGCGGGTTCACAGCCGCTCCATGTGCGGCATCCACACGCGAAGCAGTGAGAACAGCCGATCCAGGTCGATCGGCTTGGCCAGGTAGTCGCTGGCGCCGGCGGCCAGGCACTGCTCCTGGTCGTCCTTCATGGCCTTGGCGGTCACGGTGATGACGGGCAGCTTGCGGAAGCGCGGGTCGCTGCGCAGGCGGCGTGTGGCCTCCAGGCCGTCCATCTCCGGCATCATGACGTCCATCAGCACGAGGTCGATGTCGGGCACGGCGTCGAGCTTGTGCAGCGCCTCGCGGCCGTTGCGGGCCACTTCGATCTTGGCGCCCCGATGCTCGAGCGCGCTGGTCAGGGCGAAGATGTTGCGCACGTCGTCGTCCACCAGCAGGATGCGCCGGCCTTCGAACACGCGGTCGCGCTCGCGCGCGGTGCGCAGCATGTTCTGGCGCTCGGCCGACAACTGCGATTCCACCTTGTGCAGGAACAGCGTCACCTCGTCGAGCAGCCGCTCCGGCGAGCGGGCGCCCTTGATGATGATGGAGCGCGAATAACGCAGCAGCTCGGCCTCCTCGTCGCGCGTGAGGTTGCGGCCGGTGTAGACGATCACGGGCGGGAAGGAGCAGATCTCTTCAGACGACATGCGCTGCAGCAGCTCGCCGCCCTGCATGTCGGGCAATCGCAGGTCGGTGATCATGCAGTCGAACACGCGCTCGCGCAGCAGCGCCAGGGCTTCCTCGCCGGTGCCAACGGCCGTGATGGCCACGTCGTCGTCGCCTATCAGGTGCACCACGCTTTCGCGCTGCACATCGTCGTCCTCCACCAGCAGCACCTGCTTGACCTTCTGCGCCAGGCGTGCCTCCAGTCGCGAGAACACGGCCTGCAGCTGCTCGCGCGTGGTGGGCTTCAGTGCATAGCCCACGGCGCCCATGTGCAGGGCCGCCTCGGCCTGGTCCTGTGCCGACACCACGTGCACTGGGATGTGCCGCGTGCCGGCATCGTCCTTGAGGCGCTGGAGCACTGCCAGGCCGGAGCTGTCGGGCAGGCGCATGTCGAGCAGGATGGCATGCGGCTGCAGTTCCTGTGCCAGCGCGAAGCCGTCCGCGGCGCCATGGGCCACGAGGCAGCGCCACCCGTATTCGTGCGCCAGGTCGTACAGGATGCGGGCGAACTGCGGCTCGTCCTCGATCACCAGTACGCGGCGCACGTCGTCCGCCAGCTGGTCGCGATCGTCCGCGAAGGTCGGGGCCGGCGCCGGCTGGGGTGCGGGCGTGGCAGCCTCGGCCGGGCCCGGCAGGGGCGGCAGGGTGACTGGCGCTGCGGCGGTGCTGCTGCGCGGCAGCGGTGCGGCGTCGTCGCCCTCCAGCCGCTGCGCCACGTCCGCCGGCAGGCTCAGCGTGAAGGTGCTGCCGCGGCCCAGGTCGCTGCTGACGGTGAGCGTGCCGCCCAGCAGCCGCGTGAGGTCGCGCGAGATCGACAGCCCCAGCCCCGTGCCACCGTACTTGCGGCTTGTGGTGCCGTCGGCCTGGTGGAAGGCCTCGAAGATGAGCGCCTGCTGGTCCGCGGCGATGCCGATGCCGGAGTCGCGCACATCGAATCGCACGCCACCCTGTGGCCCGGGTTGCACGCTCAGCAGCACCTCGCCGCGGTCCGTGAACTTGATGGCGTTGGACAGCAGGTTCTTGAGGATCTGCTCCACGCGCTGGCGGTCCGAGATGAGGTGCGCCGGCGCATCGGGCGAAACCTCGATGCGCAGCGCGAGTGCCTTGTTCTGCGCCAGCGGCGAGAAGGTGGACTGCAGCGATTCCACCAGTCGCGCCACCGGCAGGAATTCGGCATGGATGTCCAGCCGGCCGGCTTCGACCTTGGCGATGTCCAGCACGTCGTTGATCAGCGTCAGCAGGTCGTTGCCCGAGTCGTGGATCGAGCGTGCGAAGCGCACCTGCTCCTCGCTGAGGTTGCCCTGCGCGTTGTCGGCCAGCAGCTTCGAGAGGATCAGGGCGCTGTTGAGCGGCGTGCGCAGCTCGTGCGACATGTTGGCCAGGAACTCCGACTTGTAGCGGCTCGCACGGGCCAGGGCGTCGGCGCGTTCCTCCAGGTCGGACTGGGCGCGGCGCAGCGCCGCGTTGCGCTGGTCCAGCTGCTCGGTTCGTTCGGCCAGCTGACTGTTGATCTGCTCCAGCTCGGCCTGCTGGTTCTCGAGGTTGACCTGGCTCTCGGTGAGCGCGCGGGACTGCTCCTCCAGTTCCTCGTTGGCCGTGCGCAGCTCTTCCTGCTGGACCTGCAGTTCTTCGTTGAGCTGCTGCGTCTCGGCCAGCACCTGCTGCAGGCGCTCGCGGTAGCGCGCGGCCGCCATCGAGCTGCCCGCGTCGTCGGCGATGTTGCGCAGCAGCTCCAGCTCACGCGGCGAAGGCGGGCTGAGCAGGCCCAGTTCGACCACGCCGTTGACCTGGCCCTCGTGCGCGATGGGCAGCAGCAGCACGGTGTGCGGCGGCGCTTCGCCCAGGCCCGAGCTGACGCGCAGGTACCCAGGCGGAACGGGCGTGACGTCCATCAGTTCGCCACGCGACGCGGCCTGGCCCACCAGGCCCTCGCCCGGCAGGAAGCTCTGCGAGGCGGCCTCGGACTCGCGCGAGAAACCGTAGCTGGCCACGCGGCGCAGGCTGGCGTCGCTGTCGTGCACATAGACGGCACCCACGGCGCTGCGCAGATGCTGGGCACAGAACTCCAGGACCTGGCGGCCCAGGTTCTGCGCCGTCAGCTGTCCCACGGTGCGGCTGGCCAGCTCGTTCTGGGCGCCGCGCAGCCAGGCCTGCGCCTCCATCCGCTCGGAATGGTCGGCCTGCTCGGCCAGGGCCTGGCCGTAACGGTCGGACAGCTGCAGCATCTGCCGTCGGCCGAGGATCGACAGCACCACGCTGATGAGCGCGCTCAGCAGCAGGTAGCCGGCCACCACGCCGACCGCGGCGCGGTTGGCGCTGCGGTTGCGCTCGGCACGCAGCGTGGCCTCCGTCCCGAGGAAAGCGTCGAGCGTGGCGCGCGACTCGTCCGCCAGGCGCTTGCCGCGGCCGGACTGGAGCCGCTCGCCGATGTCCTCGCCACGCTGCTTGGCCTCCACCACCTCATCGGCGTAGCTCTCCCAGCTGCGCTGCAGTTCGTCGAGCCGGGTGGCGCGGCCCACCTGTTGTGGGTTGTCGGCCACCAGCACCTTGAGCTCACCCAGCAGGCCGTGGGCGCGGTTGCGCGCGGCGTCGGTAGGCTGCAGGAAGGCGGCGTTGCCGGTCAGCAGATAGCCGCGCACCGCGGCCTGCATGTCGGCCTGCAGCAGCTGGGTCTCGGTGGCGGTGCGGGTGACGCGGTCGGTGTGCTCCACCCAGCTGATGACGGACAGCAGGTAGGCAATGAGCGCCACGAAGACCACGGCACCCAGGGCGCCGAGCAGCAGCGGCAGCTTGACGTTGCGGCTGAGCAGGCGGCGGAACTCATCGTTGGCGATGGCAGGGCGTCGGTCCATGGGTGGGGCGTGGTCGGAGCAAAACCGACCGAGTCTGCCCGAGGACTCGAGGACGGGCTGTCGGAAAACGCCGCTTGTCCGCCAGAGCGAGGCACCGAGGGCTACGGCCTGCCGAGAAACTCCTCAATCAGTCGGGCGACCTGATCGGGCTGGTCGTGGTGCAGCATGTGGCCGGCGTCCTCCACGCGCGCGTCGCGGACATCGCGCAGCACCGCGAGCCGCCGGTGGAATTCGTCCAGCGTGTAGCGGCCTGCCCACCAACCCTGCAGGCTGTCGTCGCTGGCCACCACGGCCAGCACGGGCGCGCTGATCGCGGCATAGAGCGCGAGGGTCTCGTCGACGCGGAAGATGTTGGCATTGATCACCTTGTGTGCGGCGTCACCCTGGATCTCCCAGCGCTCGCTGCCATCGTCCTGACGCTGCGGACTCGCCCATTGGCGGGCCAGCCAGTCGGCCTTGTCCTGCGACAGGCGCGGGTTGGTCTTCATCAGGCGGCGTGCCACGCCTTCCGGGCCGCTGTAGCCCGACAGGCGCATGCCGCCTTGATGCAGTCGCTTGTTCTCGTCGATCCAGCGGGCATAGCGCTTAGGGGCCTCGTCGGCGGCGTAGGCGGGCATGCCGAAGCCTTCCAGGTTGACCAGTCGCCGGACGCGCGCCGGTCGTACGCCCGCATAGTGCATCGCGACATTGCCGCCCATGCTGTGGCCGACCAGGTCGACGGCGCGGTCTGCGGCGTAATGGTCGAGCAGCCAGTCCAGGTCCGCCAGATAGTCGGGCATCCAGTAGTTGTCCACGCCGCCACCGTCGGTCTGGCCGAAGCCGCGCCAGTCGGGCGCCACCACGAAGCGCTCCTGCGCCAACGCGTCGATCACGAATTGCCAGGAAGCCGCCACGTCCATCCAGCCGTGCAGCAGGACCAGGGGGGGGCGCGTGTCCGACGGCGTGCCCCAGGCGAGCACGTGGTAGCGCAGGTTGCGCACGGGAACGAAGTGGGATTGCGGCAGGCGGCGGGGGGCGTACATGGGCGGCGATCATAGAAAGACCGCCGCCGCCGGGCAGTCCGGCAGCGGACAGGGGCGGGCCGCGTCAGGCCGCCTTGATGCCCCGCATCAGGATCACGCCTCCCAGCGTGGTGGTGTCGCCGCGGATGCGACGGGCCAGCGCCTCGGGCGTGCCGCCGCGCGCCTGCCAGCCAGCTTTCAGCAGCGCCTCGCTCACTTCGGGCGTGCGCAGCACGGTCTGCAGTGCGCCATTGAGCCGCGTGACGGCGCCCGGGGACTGGCCGGCCGGTGCAGCCAGCGCCGTCCAGATCTCGAGGTCCGCACCACGCACGTCGGCTTCGCGCAGCGTGGGCATCTCGCCGGTGAGCGGGCTGCGTTCGGGGGCGGTGATGCCGATGGCCTTGAGCCGGCCCTGGCGCACGTGCGGCAGCGCCAGACCGGGCGGCAGCAGGGCCAACTGGATCTGACTGGCCAGCATGGCCTCGATCACCTGTGGATTGCCGGCGAAGCCCTGGTGTTGTGCGCGGATGCTGGTGCGCATCTTCAGCAGTTCCATGCCCAGGTGGCCGACCGTCCCGTTGCCGGGTGTGCCGTAGCGGGCATCGGTGCCCAGGTTGCGGGCCCACAGCAGCAATTCCTCCGGACGCGTGCCTTGCGCCTGCGCACTGACGGCCAGCACCAGCGGCGCCGTGCCGATGAGGCCCACGGGGGTGAAGTCGGCCTCCGGATCGAAGGGCACGGCACCGTCCAACAGCCGCGCGATGGTGAGGTTGCCGTTGATCAGCGCCCCGAAGGTGTGGTCGTCGCGGGCCTTGGCCACCGCATTGGCGGCGATGTTGCCGCTGGCGCCGGGTTTGTTTTCCACGCTCACGACCTGGCCGAGCAGCCGCGCCAGCGGCTCGGCCACGATGCGCGCCGCGGTGTCCGGCGAGGAATTGGGTGGGAAGCCGACCAGAAGTTTCACCGGGCGGCTGGGCCAGGTACCGCCAGCGTCTGCGGGCGCCGCCGGCCGCGAAGTGCGGGCTGCGGTTTGCGCCCAGGCCGGAACGCATGCGCTGGCTGCCAGGGCGGCACAGGAACTGAGCAGACGGCGCTTGTCGACCATGAACGTGTCCGGAATTGACGAAAGTTACAAGACGTTAACGGACTCGATGCCGGGGCGCAAGCCGGGGTTGCCTCGGTGGCAGGGGCAAGGCGTACGCAGCGACGCGTGCGTGCAACGCCGCGCCCGGCCCCGGCGCGGCGGCACCGCGCAGACCGCGTCAGTCGGGCGTCTTGTCGAACTGGAGCTCGGTCCGCGTGTCGTCCTCGCCCCGCGTCGCCGCGGGCCGCGGCACGTCGCCACCCTTCTGGCGTTCGCGGAACAGGGCGGCCCGCGTCAGGAAGATCGTCGTGATCGGCGCCGTCAGCGCCACGAACATCGCGATCAGTGCCGCATGCAGGAAGAGGCTGGAGCCTTGCGCCGAGAAGTACACCGCCGTGGCCAGGGAAATGGACCACACGCCGGCCGTTGCACCGAGCGTGGGCGTGTGAATGCGGCGAAAGAAGGTAGGCATGCGCACCAGGCCGAAGGAGCCGATGGCCGCGAAGCCGGCGCCCACCACCACCAGGAGGGCCGTGAGCGCCTCGGCCCACCAGGGCAGCGGCCCGCTCATTCGATCACCTCGCCGCGCAGCAGGAACTTGGCCAGCGCCGTGGTGCCGACGAACCCGAACAACGCGATGAGCATGGCCGCCTCGAAATAGACGGCGCTCGAGTAGACGATGCCCAGCGTCAGCATCATCAGCATGCCGTTGATGTAGAGGCAGTCCAGGGCCATGATCCGGTCCTGCGCTGTGGGGCCCATCATCAGGCGGGCGAGGGCGCACAGCATCGCGACCGCCAGCAGGAACAATGCGCCCTTGAGCGCCCAGAACAGCATTGGCGTCATGACTCGAAGATCTCCATCAGCACCGTCTCGTAACGCAGCTTGATGCGCTCGATCAGGTCGCTCTCGTCATCCACATCGAACACGTGCAGCAGCAACTGGCTGCGGTCGACCGCCAATTCGGCCCAGGCCGTGCCGGGCGTCAGGCACAGGATCATGGCCAGCACGGCCAGGCCGTTGGGGTCGCGCATCGTCAGCGGCACGTGCACGAAGGCGGAGCGGATCTCGGGCGTGCGCCGGGTCAGCAGGGCGCGGGCGACACCCAGCGCCGACGCCAGCAGGTCGACCACCACGCGCTGGAGCAGGCGCAGCGCCAGCATCGGTTTGCGCATGCGGACGGTGGCGGGCCGCAGACCCTTGGTCAGCAGCGGCACGACCACCGCCAGCATGGCGCCCAACAGCATGGTGGCCGGATGCAGCGACTGATTGAGCAGCAGCCACACCACCCACAGTGCAATGCTGAGGGGGGGCGAGGGGATCAGGCGTCGCATCATGGGCGCACCTCGGCCGTTTTGGCAGTCGTCGGCCCCGGCTTCTGCGTGGCCGCGAAGACGGCCTCGCGGTAGTTGCGGGTATCGGCCAGGTTGGCGGCGGTGGCCTGGGCGTGCAGCAGCACCGGACCGGCGCCGATTGCCAGGGCGATGCAGGCGGCCAGCAGGCCGGCCACCGGCAACACCTCCAGCGCACGCAGCGCCGGCAGCGAGCCCTGGGTCTGGGTCCAGAAATGCCGGATGCCGCTGCGGGAGAAGGCCACGAGCATCAGGAAGCCGGAGACCAGCAGCAGCCCCATGAAGGCCCAGCCCCAGCGGCTCACCTGCTGTGCGTCCAGCAGCCCCGACAGCATGGCGAACTTGCCGATGAAGCCTGGCAGCGGCGGCAGGCCGGCCAGCAGCAGCACGCAGCACACGAAGGCCAGGCCCAGGAAGGCGACGCCGGCCGGAATGGCACGCCCGTAGAGCGCCTGCGCCTCGTCGTCGAGATTGACGTCGTCCAGGGCCTGCAGGTCCTCGGTGAGGAATGGCGTGGTCGATGCCGATTCGTGTGGCGCGATGCTGTGGCCGGCGTTGCGCCAGCGCTCGATCATGTCGATCAGCAGGAAGAGCGCGCTGGCGGCCAGCGTCGAGCCGAGCAGGTAATAAAGCGCGCCGGCCCAGACGCCTTCCTGGCCCAACCCCACCGCTGCCAGCAGCGTGCCCGCCGACACCACCACGGCAAAGCTCGCCAAGTGCGACAGCCGTTGCGATCCGAGCAGGCCGAGCGAACCCACGGTCAGCGTGGCCAGCCCCAGGCTGATGATCACGGGCTGGCCATAGAGGGCCGAAGCGCCCGCATCGGGACCGAAGAACAGCGTCCAGGTGCGCAGCACCACATACACACCCAGTTTGGTCAGCAGCGCGAATACGGCACTGACGGGCGAGACCGCGGCGCTGTAGCCGGGCACCAGCCAGAAATTGAGCGGCCAGGCGCCGGCCTTGGCGAAAAATGCCGCCGCGAGGATGGCGACACCGGCATGAAGCAGCCCGCGGTTGCCCGGTGCCACCTCGGCGATGCGCTGGCTCAGGTCGGCCAGGTTGAGTGTGCCGGTCACGCCGTAGAGCATCGCCGCGCCGATCAGGAACAGCGAGGAGGCGGCCAGGTTGATGGCGATGTAGTGCAGCCCGGCGCGCACGCGCAGGGCCCCGGAGCCGTGCAGCAGCAGCCCGTACGAGGCCGCCAGCATGACCTCGAAGAACACGAACAGGTTGAACAGGTCGCCGGTGAGGAAGGCGCCGTTCAGGCCCATCAGTTGCAGCTGCAGCAGCGGATGGAAATGCACGCCGGCCCGGTCCCAGCGCGAGGTCGAGTAGATCGAGGCCGCGAAGGCCACCACCCCCGTCAGCGCCACCATCATGGAGGACAGACGGTCGGCCACCAGCACGATGCCGAAGGGCGCCGCCCAGTTGCCGGGCAGGTAGACGCCGATGGAGCCCGGACCGCCGCCGGTGTCCGGCGTGTTCACCCAACGCAGCAGCGCGAGCGCGGCCAGAAGGCCCAGCAGGCCCGAGATCACCGTCAGCACCGACTTGGCGCGGCGGCGCTGCTCGCCCAGCAACAGCATCAGGGCCGCGGTGAGCAGAGGCAGCAGGATCGGCACCGCCACCAGGTGCGGCATGGTGAAGTCGAGCAGACGGTCGAGCAGCGAGAAGATCTCGTTCATGTCTCGTCCCGCTCCTGCCCGTCCACGTGGTCGGTGTCCGAGATGCCGCGCGAGGCCAGCATCACCACCAGGAAGAGCGCCGTCATGGCGAAGCCGATCACGATGGCGGTCAGCACCAGGGCCTGCGGCATGGGGTCGGCCGTGTTCTGCAGCGTGGCTTCCACGCCCTTGCGCAACACCGGCTCGCTGTCGACCTTGAGCCGACCCATGCTGAAGATGAACAGGTTGACGGCGTAGGAGATCAGCGTCAGGCCCATGATGACCTGGAAGGTCCGGGGACGCACCAGCAGGTACACGCCCGAACCCGTGAGCACACCGATGGCGATGGCGAGGACGGCTTCCATGTCAGACGGCCCCGCCGGTGATGCGGATGGCCTCGGCATTCGCAGCTTCGAGGGCGGCCTTGGCCGCGGCCTTTTCTTCCTGTTCTTCGGCCCAGCGGTGGCTGCGGATGGACTGGTGCGCCAGGGCTGTGAGGATCAGCAGCGTGGCGCCGAGCACCAGCGCGAAGACGCCGATGTCGAAGAACATGGCACTGGGCACATGCAGCTCACCCAGCACCGGCAGGGTGAAGTGCGCGGTGTGCGTGGTCAGGAAGGGATAGCCCATCGCCATGGCACCGGCACCCGTGGCCAGTGCGGTGAGCAATCCCAGCGCGATCCAGCGCCGCGGATAGATGCGCAGATGTTCCTCGGTCCAGGCCGCGCCGGAGACGATGAACTGCAGCATCAGCGCCGCCGACATCACCAGTCCCGCCACGAAGCCGCCGCCCGGCTGGTTGTGGCCGCGCATGAAGAAGTACACCGACACCATGGCCGCCAGCGGCAGCAGCAGGCGCACCAGCACGGCGGGCACCATCAGGTAGCCGATGGCGGTGTCGGTGGCGCGCCGGGGATTGACGAGGTCGGTGCCGCCCTGGTCCTGCTGCACCTGCTGCTGAGGGGGCAGTGCCATGGCCTCGGCGGCCGGCCGGAAGCGGCGCAGGAGTGCGTAGACCGTCAGTGCCACGATGCCCAGCACCGTGATCTCGCCGAAGGTGTCGAAGCCGCGGAAGTCGACCAGCATCACATTGACCACGTTGGTGCCACCGCCCTCGGGAACGGCCCGCTCCAGGAAGAAGGGTGAGATGCTCTGCGGAAAGGGCCGGGTCATCATGTACCAGGCCAGCGCCGCCATGCCGCACCCGGCCACTGCCGCCAGCAGCAGGTCGCGCCCCCGGCGGCCCCAGGGGCGCATGCGCTGGCGCGTGGGCTGGACTTCGGCCTTGCGCATCGGCAGCCAGCGCAGGCCCAGCAGGATGAGCAGCGTGGTCACCGTCTCGACCACCAGTTGCGTCAGCGCCAGGTCGGGCGCCGAGAACCAGATGTAGGTGATGCAGCTCACCAGCCCCGCGCCCGAGGCCAGCATCAGCGAGGCCAGCCGGTGGAACTTGGCCTGCCAGGCGGCCGCGACCGCGCAGGTGCAGCCAATGAGCCAGGTCATCAGGAACATGGGCGAGAAGGGCAGTCGCTCGCGGCTGCCGGTGTCGGCCGGCGCCAGCCAGAGCGAGGCACCCGCGCCCAATACCGCCACCATCACCAGCAGAAGCAGCTGCGGCTGCAGGCGGTTGGTGGAAAGCACGCGGCGGCCGTTGCGGCCGAGCTGGGACAGCCGCGCCAGCAGGTTCTCGAAGATGCGCTGGCCATCGAACATCCAGATGACCGGTGTCCGGTTCAGTCCACCGTGCGCACGGCGGTGGCGCTGCATCAGGTAGATGGCCGCGCCACCCGCCAACGCCACGAAGCTCATGGCCAGCGGGAGGTTGAAGCCGTGCCACACCGCAAGGCTGTACTCGGGCAGCGTGCCGCCCACCACTGGCGCTGCGGCCGTTGCCAGGAAGGCCCCCACCGACCACGCGGGCACGATGCCGACCACGAGGCACAGCAGCACCAGGAACTCGACCGGCACCCTCATCCAATGCGGCGGCTCGTGCGGTGGCTTGGGCACCTCGGTGTCGCAGCGCGGGCCGAAGAAGACGTCGAAGACGAAGCGTGCCGAATAGGCCACGCTGAATGCGCCCGCCAGGGTGGCGAGGACCGGCAGCGCGACTTCCAGCCACGGCGCGCCGTCCAGGAACACCGTCTCGGCGAAGAACATCTCCTTCGACAGGAAGCCGTTGAGCAGCGGCACGCCGGCCATGGAGGCGCTGGCGATGATGGCCAGTGCACCGGTGATCGGCATGGACTTGAGCAGCCCGCTCAGCCGGCTGATGTCGCGCGTGCCGGTCTCGTGGTCGATGATGCCCGCGGCCATGAACAGCGAGGCCTTGAAAGTGGCGTGGTTCATCACGTGGAAGACCGCCGCCACGGCCGCCAGCGGGCTGTTCATGCCCAGCAGCAGCGTGATCAGTCCGAGATGCGAGATCGTCGAATAGGCCAGCAGCGCCTTGAGGTCGCGCTGGAACATGGCGACGTAGCCGCCCAGGAGCAGCGTCACCGCGCCGGCGCCGCCGACCAGCCAGAACCACAGGTCGGTGCCCGACAGCACCGGCCACAGGCGCGCCATGAGGAACACACCCAGCTTCACCATGGTGGCCGAGTGCAGGTAGGCCGACACCGGCGTGGGCGCCGCCATGGCCCGGGGGAGCCAGAAGTGGAACGGGAACTGCGCGCTCTTGGTGAAGGCGCCGACCAGCAGCAGCACCAGTGCCAGCGGGTACAGAGGATCGGCCCGCACGACGTCGCCGGAATTCAGCACAACGTCCAGTTCGTAGCTGCCTGCGATGCGACCCAGCAGGAGCACGCCAGCCAGCAGGCAGAGGCCGCCGGCGCCTGTCACGGTGAGCGCCATCCGGGCGCCGCGCCGGGCATCGCGGCGGTGATGCCAGTAGCCGATCAGCAGGAACGAGAACAGACTCGTCAGCTCCCAGAACAGCACCAGCTGGATCAGGTTGCCCGACAGAACGACGCCCACCATCGCGCCCATGAATGCGAGAAAGAAGGCAAAGAAGCGCGGCACCGGGTCCGACGAGGACATGTAGTAGCGCCCATAGAGCACCACCAGCGCACCGATGCCCAGCACCAGCATGCAGAACAGCCAGGCGAGGCCGTCCATGCGCCAGGACAGGTCGACACCGAGGGTGGGAATCCAGCGCTGGCCTTCCTGCAGCACCTCGCCCGCGGCCAGGGCTGGAAACTGCCAAGCGACGAAGAGGGCGCACCCCAGCGCCGTGAACCCCGCGATGGCTGCTCCTCGGTTGCGAGCGCCCGACGGCATCATGGCCGCCAGGGCACTAGCAATGAACGGGAGGAGGACGAGGGCGACCAGGGGCATCTCAATCGATTCTATCGACCGACCTTTGCTTTCCCATTGCAAAAACCTCTGCACCACGGCCGGTCTTTGGAGGATGCCGCCGTGCGTCGGCGTAGGACATTTTTTTGGGGCGCCCCTGCGCAGCGGCACGATCGTGCGTCTGCGCAAGCGGCGTTGCGCGCTTGCGCGTGCCAGAACGACAAGGCCGCCCGAAGGCGGCCCGTGCTGGCGATAGAAGCGTTACTTCTTCTTGGCGTCCTTGGCGGGGGCACCGGCACCGTCGAAGGGCTTGCCGCCCACCGTCATGCCGGCAGCGGACAGCTTCGCCGCGGACTTGCTCTTGATTCCCTTCACCCGCGCCATGAGGTCGGGCCAGTCCTTGAACTCGCCTTGCTTGCGGGCATCGATGATGCGCTGTGACATGGCCGGGCCGACACCCGGCAGGGCGTCGAGTTCTGCGGCGCTGCCCTTGTTGACGTCGACGGCAGCGAAGGCTCCGAGCGCCGAAAGGCCCAGCACCAGCGCGGCCGCGAGCTTCTTGATCATCATGACTTTCCTCCTGAGATTGATTGGAATGTGCTGCGCTCTTAGCGCAGCCCAACCATCAGAAGTCAGGCGCACACAGCCTGTCAACGCATCCAGTGGCGGCCTGCGTGAAGGGCGTCACAGTTCCTCGACCCGGCGCGGGGGATAGCTGTCCCACGCCTGGCAGCCCGGGCAGTGCCAGAAGTACTGGTGGGCCTCGAAGCCGCAGGCGGCGCAGCGGTAGCGCATCTGCGGGCGGGCCACCTGGTCCAGCGCGCGCTGCACGGGCGGATGGGTGCGGGCGTCGTCGCGCAGCGTCTCACCGGCCAGCCAGCGCGAGGCCGCCATCAGTGAGCCCGGCTGGCGGGAAAGGTGCTCCAGATAGCGATCTCGTGGCGTCTCGCCGCTGGCGGATTCGAGCGCCATGAGGGCTTCGAGTACGTCGATGGAAGGTTCGGCCTCGTAGCGCGCGCGCAGGAGTCGGGCGGCGGCCGTCTGCTCGCCTGCGGCCTGGGCCGCCTGCTGCAGCGCGGCTGCGTACAGGGGCAGGGCCAGGGGGGCTGTGCGACTCAGCTCGGACAGGGTGGACCAGGCTTGCGCCGCCTGACCCTGGCGCAACTGCAGGGCTGCGGTGTCGATGGCGGGGCGAGGCGCGTCGGGCGCAAGTTGCGCGGCCTGCTGCAGCAGACGCAGCGCCCCATCCGCGTCGCCACGGGCGCCCTGCTCCGCGGCCTGTTCGCACAGGTGATGGGCACGGCGGGCGGCATAACTGGCCTGATCGGAGGCATCGAGCTTGGTCGCCACGGCCTCGGCCTGAGCCCACTCGCGAGAACGTTCGTAGATGGCCAGCAGGGCGAGGCGCGCCTCGTTCTCGTAGCGGGTGCCTTCCAGCTTCTGGAGCGCCGTCTCGGCCCGGTCGAGCAGGCCGGCGCTCAGGAAGTCCTGCGCCAGCGCATGCTGGGCGCGGTCGCGGTCGGCCCGGTTGAGGTCGGCGCGCGAGAGCAGGTGCTCGTGCACGCGCACCGCGCGCTGGTACTCGCCCCGGCGGCGGAACAGGTTGCCCAGGGCGAAGTGCAGTTCCTGCGTGTCCGGGTCGTTCTGGACGGCCTCGATGAAGGCGTCGATCGCCTGGTCCTGCTGCTCGTTGAGCAGGAAGTTCAGGCCGCGAAAGTAGGCCTTGGGCGCCTGTCTGTTCTCGAAGCGCAGTTGGCGCAGGTCCAGGCGCGAGGCCAGCCAGCCCAGCACGAAGGCCAGCGGGAGGCCCAGCAGCAGCCAACTCAGGTCAAAGTCCATGTCGTCGCGCGTGGGAAGGTTCCGCCATCGGTGCATCGGCCAGCGGCGCTTCGGCCGCGCCCTCCGGAGGCGTCGCCGGCTGGCGCAGCGCCGCGGCAGCCGAACGGTGGCGCCACCAGCCGGGCAGCATGCCGAGCGCACCGACCACCAGGCCCGCCGCGAAGGCCGCGAGCACCACCAGCACCAGCGGACCGCGCCAGGAGGTGCCGAAGAAGAAGTGCACCGTGGTCTCGTGCTGGTTGTTCAGCGCGAAGGCGAAAAGGGTAAAAAAAATGGCTGCCTTGAGCAGCCACAGGAGGTATTTCATCGCTAGGCCACTCCAGTGCAGGCTGCAATCCTTGGAGGAGGCAGCGGCGACAGGAAGCGGGGCGCGTGAAGGGGGTGTCTCGTCATGCAGATCCGGATGGCGGGACGATTCTAAGTAGGAGACCCCGGTCCACCGGCCCCGAAGGAAGGGCGGATGGACGGGTCTGGCTCATGGCTCGCTCGAACGGTCCACGGCTTCGCGCAAGGCCTTGCCCGGCTTGAAGTGCGGTACGCGCTTCTCAGGAATCTGCACGCTTTCCCCGGAACGCGGATTACGCCCCAGGCGCGGCGGGCGCCGGCTCACCGAAAAGCTGCCAAAGCCGCGGATCTCGATGCGATGCCCCCGCACCAGCGCGTCGCTCATGGCGTCAAGAATCGTCTTGACCGCCTGCTCGGCGTCGCGGTGCGTCAGCTGCGCAAAGCGGGCTGCGAGTTCTTCGACCAGATCGGAACGTGTCATTGCTGGCACACGGCGGGCCGGGGTGCTCGCGCACCCACGGCCCGCCGCAATCCGCGTCGATTACTTGTCGCTGCCGTCCAGCTTGGCGCGCAGCAGGGCGCCCAGGCTGGTGGTGCCGGCGTTTTCGCGGGCCGACTGCTGGCTCAGGCTGGCCATGGCTTCCTGCTGGTCGACCATGTCCTTCTGGCGGATCGACAGCTGGATGCTGCGGTTCTTGCGGTCCACGTTGGTGACCACGGCCGTGACTTCGTCGCCTTCCTTGAGCACGTTGCGGGCATCTTCCACGCGGTCGCGGGAGATTTCCGAAGCGCGCAGGTAGCCGACGACGTCGCCGCCCAGGTCGATCTCGGCGCCACGGGCGTCGACGGTCTTGACCTTGCCGGTCACGATCTGGCCCTTGTCATTGACGGACGAGAAGGTGGTGAACGGGTCACCGTCCAGCTGCTTGATACCCAGGCTGATGCGCTCGCGGTCCACGTCGACAGCCAGCACGATCGCGTCGACTTCCTGGCCCTTCTTGTAGTTGCGAACGGCGGTCTCGCCGGCTTCGTTCCACGACAGGTCGGACAGGTGCACCAGGCCGTCGATGCCGGCAGCCAGACCCACGAAGACGCCGAAGTCGGTGATCGACTTGATCGGGCCCTTCACGCGGTCGCCGCGCTTGGTGTTCTGCGCGAACTCTTGCCACGGGTTGGCCTTGCACTGCTTCATGCCCAGGCTGATGCGGCGCTTGTCTTCGTCGATCTCCAGGACCATGACTTCCACTTCGTCGCCCATGGAGACGATCTTGTTGGGCGCCACGTTCTTGTTGGTCCAGTCCATCTCGGACACGTGCACCAGGCCTTCGATGCCCGGTTCGAGTTCGACGAACGCGCCGTAGTCGGCGATGTTCGTGACCTTGCCGAACAGGCGCGTGCCTTGCGGATAGCGGCGCGACACGCCCAGCCACGGGTCGTCGCCCATCTGCTTGAGACCCAGCGAGACGCGGTTCTTCTCGGTGTCGAACTTGAGGATCTTGGCGGTGATTTCCTGGCCGGCCTGAACGACTTCGCTCGGGTGGCGGACACGGCGCCAGGCCATGTCCGTGATGTGCAGCAGGCCGTCGATGCCGCCGAGGTCGACGAAGGCACCGTATTCGGTGATGTTCTTGACCACCCCGCGGACGATGGCGCCTTCCTTCAGCGTCTCCATCAGCTTGGCGCGCTCTTCGCCCATCGAGGCTTCGACCACGGCACGGCGCGACAGAACGACGTTGTTGCGCTTGCGGTCGAGCTTGATGACCTTGAACTCCATCGTCTTGTTTTCGAACGGAGTCAGGTCCTTGATAGGACGGGTGTCGATCAGCGAGCCCGGCAGGAAGGCGCGGATGCCGTTGACCAGCACCGTCAGGCCGCCCTTGACCTTGCCGCTGGTCGTGCCGGTGACGAATTCACCGGATTCCAGGGCCTTCTCGAGCGCCAGCCACGAAGCCAGACGCTTGGCCGTGTCGCGCGAGAGGATGGTGTCGCCGTAGCCGTTCTCGACGGAGCCGATGGCCACGGAGACGAAGTCGCCGGCCTGGACTTCGAGTTCGCCCTTGTCGTTCTTGAACTCGTCGATCGGCACGTAGGCTTCGGACTTCAGGCCGGCATTGACCACGACGTGGTTGTGCTCGACGCGGACCACCTCGGCGGTGATCACCTCGCCCGCGCGCATTTCGGAACGCGTCAGGGACTCTTCAAAGAGGGCGGCAAAAGATTCGGACATTGAGTTTCCTTCCGGTCTCTCCAGGTTTCCAGCCGCCCATGCAACATCGCGTGCGGCTGTTTCTATGACTGGAACCGGTGGTTTGGGCAGTGAAGCCCGGGGGTTGGAGGTTGAACAACCAGCAGGCCGGTGCGCTGACGCGCGAGAGGAGCCTGCCTGGAGCGATAGGCGCACCCGGCAGGGCCGGGGCGCCGAGCCCGACGCGAGCGCTCAATGCGTCTCGAAGGGCTGCACCTGCCGCCACCAGTCCAACACCTGCTCGACCGACTGATCGATGCTGAGAAAGGAGTTGTCCAGGAGGCGGGCGTCCTGCGCGGGCTTGAGGGGAGCGACGCTGCGATTCGAGTCGCGCGCGTCGCGCGCTTCCAGGTCCGCGCGAAGGTCGGCGAGTATAGCGGGAATTCCTTTGGAAATCAATTGCTTATACCGGCGCTCCGCCCGGTGCTCGGCGCTGGCGGTCAGATAGACCTTCAGTGGCGCTTCGGGAAAGATCACCGTGCCCATGTCGCGGCCGTCGGCCACAAGGCCGGGCAGGCGGCGAAAGCTGTGCTGCAGCTCGGTGAGGGCGGCGCGCACGCCGGGCAGGGCCGACACGCGCGAGGCGTCCATGCCGGCCGCCTCGGTGCGGATGGCGTCCGTCACGTCCTCGTCGGCCAGCAGCACGCGGCCGGCGTCGAAGCGCAGGGGCAGGGCGCGGGCAAGTGCGGCGATGGCCGCCTCGTGGGCCGGTTCCGGCTCGAGGCAGGCGCGTCGCGTCGCGAGGCCCGCCACGCGGTAGAGCGTGCCCGAATCCAGGTAGTGGTAGCCCAGGCGCAGCGCCAGCTCGGCCGCCAGCGTGCCCTTGCCCGAGGCGGTGGGGCCGTCGACGCAGAGCACCGGCACCTCGTCTGCCGCAACCACCGAGAACAGGGTCTCGAAATAGTCGGGAAAGGTCTTGGCGACGCATTTCGGGTCGAGGATGCGCACTGGCCGGCGGTCGGGGTTGAAGGCCGCCAGCGAGAAGCACATGGCCACTCGGTGATCGTCGTAGGTGTGGATGGCGACCGGCTTCCATTGGCCGGCGGGCAGGGGATGCACGACGATGAAGTCCGGCCCCGACTCGACGATGGCGCCCAGCTTGCGCAGCTCGGCCTCCATGGCGTCGATGCGGTCGGTCTCCTTCACGCGCCAGCTGGCGATGTTGCGCAGCCGGCACGGGCCGTCGGCATACAGCGCCATCACGGCCAGCGTCATGGCGGCGTCGGGGATGGCATTGCAGTCCAGGTCGATGGACTTGAGCGGCCAGGCGCCGCGCCGCACCTCCAGCCAGTTGGGTCCGCTGTCCACCTGCGCGCCCATCTGCCGGGCGGCGTCGATGAAGCGGATGTCGCCCTGGATCGAATCGGCGCCCACGCCTTCGATGCGGATGCCGTTCGCGCCCGGCAGCGGCGCGGCCAGCGCGCCCAGGCCGATGAAGTAGCTGGCCGAGGACGCGTCCGCCTCCACGTGGATGCGCCCGGGCGTGACGTAGCGGCTGCCCTGCGGGATCGTGAAGCGGCGCCATTCCTCGCGCTGCACCTGGATGCCGAAGCGGGCCAGCAGGTTGAGCGTGATCTCGATGTAAGGCTTGGAGATCAGTTCGCCCACCACCTCGATCACCACGTCGCGGTTGCCGGCCGCCAGCGGCAGGGCCAGCAGCAGGGCCGTGAGGAACTGGCTCGAAACATCACCCCGAACGCGGATCGGTGTGTCGAGCTGCAGGGCCGAGATCTGGGCCGGGCGGATGCGCAGCGGCGGGTAGCCGGGGTTGCCCAGGTAGTCGATCGGGCAACCCAGCTGCACCAGGGCGTCGACCAGGTCGCCGATCGGGCGCTCGTGCATACGCGGCACGCCGCGCAGCTGGAAGTCGCCGCCCAGCAGCGCCAGCGCTGCGGTCAGCGGCCGCATCGCCGTGCCCGCATTGCCCAGGAACAGGTCGGCCTGCCGCTGCTTCACCTGGCCGCCCAGTCCCTCGATGCGCAGCACCGCGCCGTCGCGGGTGAGGGTGCAACCCAACTGAGTGAGCGCTTCCAGCATCACGCGGGTGTCGTCCGAATCCAGGAGGTCGTAGATCTCGGTCGTGCCGCTGGCCAGTGCGGCCAGCAGGAGCACGCGGTTGGAGATGCTCTTGGAGCCGGGCAGCCGCACGGTGCCGCCGGCGCCGGTCAGCGCGGGAAGGTCGAGGAACTCGGTGGCGTACATGGAAGGAGAGGAGGAGTTAGCCGCCGGGCCGGCAACTCAGCGCCCGGCGGCAAGGTCGAAAGGGGTACCCATCAGCCGATGCACGGTGGTGCGCTCAGTGCGAGAGTGCAGGCTTCAGCGACGCGCGTGCCCGGCTGGCCCGACCGATGGCGTCGACGAGGCCGTCGGCGTCGCCCGCAGCGATCCTTGCCTCGAAATCCATCAGGGCCTCGCGGAAGGCCCGCGACTGCCGCAGCACTTCTTCGCGATTGGCCAGAAGGATGTCGCGCCAGACCGTGGGTTCGCCGGCAGCGATGCGCGAGAAATCGCGGAATCCGGGCCCGGCCAACTCGAGCCATCGGGCGCCGTCAGGCTGATGTGCCACCGATTGCATGAAGGCAAACGCGAGCAGATGGGGCAGATGGCTGACGGCCGCCAGGGCAGCGTCGTGCGACGCCGCATCCATCGTCAGGACGCGGGCGCCGATGCGGCTCCAGACATCGATGGCGCGCTGCACCTGCTCTGCGCGTGAACGCTCGGTGGGCGTGAGAATCACGTGCCGACCCACGAAGAGGGCGCCCTCGGCATGCTCGACGCCCGCGACCTCCTTGCCCGCGATGGGATGGGCGGGCACGAAGTTGCCGGCCTGCTGCTGCAGTGCGCGAAGGCCGGCCTGCACCACGTCGCCCTTGGTCGAGCCCACATCCATCAGCAGCGTCTGCTCGCCCAGGCCGTGGCGGATGGCGCTCAGGGTGGATTCCGTCGCGGCCACCGGTACCGCCAGCACCACGATGTCGGCACCGGCAACGGCCTGCAAGGCGGAAGGCGCCTCGGTGTCGATCACGCCCAATTGGCGCGCGCGCTCGGTGGTGGAAGGCGACTTGCTGTAGCCGACTACCCGGCGCACCAGCCCCGCCTGACGCAGTGCCAGCGCAAAGGAGCCGCCGATGAGGCCGCAGCCGATCAGGCCGAGTTGCTGGAACATGCCCGCAGCCTCAGGCCTTGACCGGGTAGGCGCCGATGATCTTGAAGAAGGCGCACAGGCCGCGCAGCTCGGCCAGGGCGGCGGCCACGTTCGGCTGGCTGGGATGGCCGTCGAGGTCGATGTAGAAGTAGTACTCCCACTGGCCCGTGCGTGCGGGACGCGACTCGAAGCGCGTCATCGAGACCTTGTGCTCCTTCAGTGGCACGAGAAGGTCGTGCACGGCGCCCGGCTTGTTGGGCACCGAGACCACGAGGCTGGTCATGTCGCGCCCCGAAGCGGGTGGCATGGCGAGCGTATGCGGCAGGCAGATGACGGCGAAGCGCGTGCGGTTGTACGGGTCGTCCTGGATGGCATGGGCCACGATGTGCAGGCCGAACTGGGTGGCTGCACGCTCGCCGGCGATCCCTGCCCAAGCCGGATTGGTTCCGGCCAGCCGCGCGCCTTCGGCGTTGCTCGAGACGGCGCGCCGCTCCGCCTTGGGCAGGTGCTTGGACAGCCAGCCATGGCACTGTGCGAGGGCCTGCGGATGGGCCATCACCACCTCGATGTCGTCCAGCGAATTGCGGCTGCAAAGCAGGTTGTGGCGCACCAGCAGGCTGACCTCGCCGACCACGTGGGCGGGCGAATGCAGGAACAGGTCGAGCGAGCGTGCCACGGCACCTTCGGTGGAGTTCTCGACGCCCACGACGCCGTATTGCGCGCTGCCGGCAGCCGTGGCATGGAAGACTTCGTCGAAGGTGGCGCAGTACACCAGGTCGGCCGCGCCGCCGAAGTACTCGATGGCGGCCTGCTCGCAGAAGGTGCCTTCGGGACCCAGCACCGCCACACGTTGAGGCGATTCGAGTGCCAGGCAGGCCGACATGATCTCGCGCCAGATGGCTTCGACATGGGCCCCCTTGAGCGGCCCGGGGTTGTTGCGCTTGACCTTCTCGATGACCTGCGCGACGCGGTCAGGCCGGAAGTAGGGCGTACCCTCGCGCTTCTTCACCTCGCCCACCAGCTCGGCCACATGGGCGCGCTGGTTCAGCAGGTCGAGCAATTGGGCATCCAGCGCGTCGATGCGATCGCGCAGCGGCGCGAGGCTGTCGGCGGCAGAGGAAGGGTAGGGAGGAGGGGATTGGTGAGCGGTCATCGAGCGGACTCACACCTGTGTTCAGGCGTGCAGGCGCTCGAATTCTCTCATGTAGGAAACCAGTGCCTGAACGCCTTCCAGCGGCATGGCGTTGTAGATGCTGGCCCGCATGCCGCCGACGGATTTGTGGCCCTTGAGCTGCAGCAGCCCGGCCGCCTTTGCCCCTGCCAGGAAGGCCTCGTTGCGCGACTCGTCGGCCAGCAGGAAGGGGACGTTCATGCGCGAGCGGCACGACGTGTCGACCCTGCTCTCATAGAAGGCCGATGCGTCGATGAACTCGTACAGCAGCTTCGCCTTGGCGATGTTGCGCGCTTCCATGGCGGCCACACCGCTGAGCTCGCCTTCCTTCTGCTCGAGCAGCCACTGGAAGGTCAGGCCCGCGATGTAGATGCCCCAGGTCGGCGGCGTGTTGTACATCGAGTCGTTCTCCGCCACGAGCTTGTAGCTGAAGGCGCTCGGGCAGATGGGCAGGGCGCGGTCCAGCAGATCCTCGCGCACGACCACCATCGTGAGGCCGGCGGGGCCAAGGTTCTTCTGGGCGCCGCCGAAGGCCAGGCCCACGCGCTGCCAGTCCACGCTGCGCGAGGCGACATGCGAGGAGAAGTCGATGACCAACGGCGCGTCGCTGCCCAGGGCCTTCAGGTCGGGCAGTTCCTGGAATTCGATGCCGTTGATCGTTTCGTTGGAGCACAGGTGCACATAGGCGGCATCCGGGCTCAGCGACCATTGCGCAGCGTCCGGGATGGCCATATGCCCGCCTTCGGCATTGGTGGCGGCCGTGCGTGCCTTGCAATAGCGGCCAGCTTCCTTGAGCGACTTGGTGCTCCAACTGCCCGTGACCACGAAGTCGACCGTACCTCCGCGCGAGAGGTTCAGCGGCACGATCGCGTTTTCACCCAGCCCACCGCCCTGCATGAACAGGATTCGGAAGTTGGAGGGCACCGCGAGCAGCTGGCGGAAGTCCGCTTCCGCCCGACCGATGATCTCGCCGAACTCCTTGCCGCGGTGGCTCATCTCCATGACGCCCATGCCGCTGCCGTGCCAGTCGAGCATCTCCGCCGCAGCGCGTGACAGCACCGCCTCCGGCATCGCGGCAGGGCCGGCAGAGAAGTTGTAGGGACGGCTTTGGGCAGCGGGGGTCATGCGGTGGACAATCGGGCGAAAGCGAACTTACTTCTTGGCAGGCGCCTTGGGGGCTGCGCTGCTGCTGCTGGCACCGCCGTTGCCCTTGGCTGCGCCGCCGTCGGTGGGGGCGCCCAGGGCCTTGGCGACGTTGGTGTCCAGCGCGCGGAGCTTGGGTTCCACCGAGGCGCGGGTTTCAGCCACCAGCTTTTCGGTCAGCGCGTTCTGAAGCTGCGGATTGAGTTCCTGGTATTTCTTGCTCACCGGCGAGCTGACCCAGGCCACCAGCTGGCGCATCTCTTCTTCGCTGAAGTTCTGCTCCATGACCGGAGTCAGCGCCGACGGAGCCAGCTGGACGGCCTTGTCGCGCACCAGCGGATAGGTGTCGTCGAAATACTTCTTCAGCTCGGCGTCGGCAGCCTTGCCAGCGGCTTCACGCTTGGCTTCGGGCACCTGGGTCTGCAGGTAGCCTGCACCCGCGCGAGCGATGGGCAGGCTGGATTCCTCGACCAGGCCGCGCGCCAGCGCTTCCACGCCCGGCTTCTGCAGCTCGATGAACTGCTTGATGAGGGCAGCCTTGTCCTGTGCCCAGGCGCCGGAGACGGCTGCAGCGAGCGTGGCGCCGATCAGGGCGGTCTTGATGTGTTTCTTCATTGAGGGTTCTCCTGGGATGGGTCGGCGGCGTCTTCCGCATCGACGGCCGCGTTGGCGTCGTTCTCGACGATGCGCTGCAGCCCACTGAGCTGGGCGCCCTCGTCGAGGTTGATGAGCGTGACACCTTGCGTTGCACGGCCAAGTTCGCGGATTTCTGATACGCGTGTCCGTACCAGCACGCCCTTGTCGGTGATGAGCATGATCTCGTCGTCGACGTGCACCAGCGTGGCGGCCACGACCTTGCCGTTGCGCTCGCTTTGTTGAATCGCGATCATGCCTTTGGTTCCCCGGCCGTGGCGGGTGTACTCGGTGATGCTGGTGCGCTTGCCGTAGCCGTTTTCGGTGGCGGTGAGCACGCTCTGCGTCTCGTCCTCGGCCACCAGCATCGCGATCACCCCTTGGCCGTCCTCCAGCATCATGCCGCGCACGCCGCGGGCATTGCGGCCCATGGGGCGTACGTCGTTCTCGTCGAAGCGCACGGCCTTGCCGCCGTCGGAGAACAGCATCACGTCGTGCTTGCCGTCGGTCAGGGCCGCGCCGATGAGGTAGTCGCCGTCGTCCAGGTCCACGGCGATGATGCCGGCCTTGCGCGGATTGCTGAACTCGTCGAGCGCCGTCTTCTTGACGGTGCCCATCGAGGTGCCCATGAAGATGTAGCGGTCCGACGGGAAGTTGCGCGTCTCCCCGGTCAGCGGCAGCACGACGGTGATCTTCTCGCCCTCGGCCAACGGGAACATGTTGACGATCGGGCGGCCACGCGAATTGCGCGAACCCGATGGCACTTCCCACACCTTGAGCCAGTACAGGCGGCCGCGATTGGAGAAGCACAGGATGTAGTCGTGCGTGTTGGCGATGAAGAGCTGGTCGATCCAGTCGTCTTCCTTGGTGGCGGCGGCCTGCTTGCCACGCCCGCCGCGCTTCTGCGCCCGATATTCCGACAGCGGCTGGCTCTTGATGTAGCCGCTGTGCGAGAGCGTGACCACCATGTCGGTGGGCGTGATCAGGTCTTCGGTCGAGAGGTCCTGCGCGCTGTATTCGATCTCGCTGCGGCGCGCGCCCAGCTTGGTCTGGCCGAACTCGTGGCGCAGGGCGCCGAGTTCCTCGCCGATGATGACCGACACACGTTCGGGCTTGGACAGGATGTCGAGCAGGTCGTCGATCTCCGCCATCACTTCCTTGTACTCGGCGACGATCTTGTCCTGCTCAAGGCCGGTCAGGCGCTGCAGACGCATCTGCAGGATTTCCTGGGCCTGCGTCTCGGACAGGCGGTAGAGGCCGTCGCCCATCAGGCCGTAGATGCGTTCCAGGCCTTCGGGGCGGTAGTCGTCGGCATTGATGGTGCCGCCGTCGGCGCGCGAGCGGGTGAGCATCTCGCGCACCAGCTTGCTGTCCCACGAGCGGGTCATCAGCTCGGCCTTGGCCACCGGCGGCGTGGGCGACTCGCGGATGATGCGGATGAATTCGTCGATGTTGGCCAGCGCAACCGCCAGGCCTTCGAGCACGTGGCCACGCTCGCGCGCCTTGCGCAGGTTGAACACCGTGCGCCGCGTGACCACCTCGCGCCGGTGCTGCAGGAAGACCTGGACCAGGTCCTTCAGGTTGCACAGCTTGGGCTGGCCGTCGACCAGCGCCACCATGTTGATGCCGAAGGTGTCCTGCAGCTGCGTCTGCTTGTACAGGTTGTTGAGCACCACCTCGGGCACTTCGCCGCGCTTGAGCTCGATCACCAGGCGCATGCCCGACTTGTCGGATTCGTCCTGGATGTGGCTGATGCCTTCGAGCTTCTTCTCGTGCACCAGTTCAGCCATGCGCTCCTGCAGCGTCTTCTTGTTCACCTGGTAGGGCAACTCGTCGACGATGATGGCCTGACGCTGGCCGCGGTCGATGTCCTCGAAGTGGCACTTGGCGCGCATCACCACCTTGCCGCGGCCGGTGCGATAGCCTTCCTTGACGCCGTTGATGCCGTAGATGATGCCGGCGGTCGGGAAGTCGGGCGCTGGCACGATCTCCATCAGATCGTCGATGCTGGCGTCCGGATGTCGCAGCAGGTGCAGGCAGGCGTCCACCACCTCGTTCAGGTTGTGGGGAGGAATGTTGGTGGCCATGCCCACCGCAATGCCGCCGGAGCCATTGACCAGCAGGTTGGGCAGCCGACTCGGTAATACCAACGGCTCCTTTTCGCTGCCGTCGTAATTGGGGCCGAAATCGACGGTTTCCTTGTCGATATCCGCCAGCATTTCGTGCGCGATTTTGGCGAGGCGAATTTCCGTATAGCGCATCGCTGCCGCGCTGTCGCCGTCGACCGAGCCGAAATTGCCCTGGCCGTCGACAAGCATGTGGCGCATGGAAAAATCTTGCGCCAGCCGCACGATCGTGTCGTACACCGACTGGTCCCCGTGCGGGTGGTACTTGCCGATCACATCGCCGACGATACGGGCCGACTTCTTGTAAGGCCGGTTCCAGTCGTTGTTGAGCTCGTGCATCGCGAAGAGCACGCGCCGGTGTACGGGCTTGAGGCCGTCCCGCGCATCAGGCAGGGCACGCCCTACGATCACGCTCATGGCGTAATCGAGATAGCTGCGCCGCATCTCCTCTTCGAGGCTGATGGGCAGGGTTTCCTTGGCGAACGAAGTCATGAAGGGCAGCGGGTCCGTCGGGCGAAACGCTCGATTTTACGTTGCTTGTGGTGTCGCGAGACAGCAACACAAGTGCGGCTTTCCGTTGCAGTCCTACGCCTGCCAGCCCGGGCGCGCCCGGTTTGAGAAAGACCCTATGGCACAATCAACTCCAGCGTTTTGGGTGGTGGTCACTTGAGACGTCCTTGTTTCGCGGCTGCGGCTGCGGCTTTTTCCCCAAGAGGAGAACCATGAAGAAACTGAATAAAGTGGCGATGATGTTTGCAGTCGCTGCGCTCGCCACGGCCGCCGGCGCGCAGACCAAGGTCACCGCCGCGAATGGTGGTCCCGTGATCGACAATTGGCAGAACGGCACGGGCGAACTCGTCTGGAAGAACGGCACCAACGAACTGTGCTGGCGCGACGCCAACTGGACCCCCGCCACGGCCGCCGTGGGTTGCGATGGTGCTCTGGTTGCTGCTCCGGCCGCTCCGGTTGCCGCGCCTCCTGCCGCTGTGACGCCGCCGGCTCCGCCCGCGCCGCCCGCTGTCGCCGCTTCGAAGGTCACCTTCGCCGCCGACGCCTTCTTCGACTTCGACAAGTCGGTCCTGAAGCCCGAAGGCCGCGCCAAGCTGGACGACCTGGTCTCGAAGATCAAGGGCATCAACCTGGAAGTCATCATTGCCGTGGGTCACACCGACTCCATCGGTACCGATGCCTACAACCAGCGTCTGTCGGTGCGTCGTGCCGAAGCCGTGAAGGCCTATCTGGTCTCCAAGGGCATCGAGCGCAACCGCGTTTACACCGAAGGCAAGGGCGAGAAGCAGCCCGTGGCTGACAACCGCACCAAGGAAGGTCGCGCGAAGAACCGTCGCGTGGAAATCGAAGTGGTCGGCACCCGCGCCAACTGATTTCGATCAGCCCTCTGAAAACCCCGCCTCGGCGGGGTTTTTTTATGGCCTATCAGGGTCACGCCATTTGGCACGAGGCGCGGGGTGTCTGCGTCTCGCCATTCATAATTCGACCGATGACGGCGACACATCCCAATGCAGATCCGGCCGAGCTGGCCAAATTTTCGGAGCTGGCCCATCGCTGGTGGGACATGGACAGCGAATTCCGCCCCCTGCACGAGATCAACCCGCTTCGGCTGGAGTGGATCGAGAGTCAGGTGGCGTTGACGGGCAAGCGCGTGCTCGACGTGGGTTGCGGCGGCGGCATTCTCTCGGATGCCATGGCTCGCCGGGGAGCGGACGTGCTGGGCATCGATCTGGCAACCAAGGCGCTGAAGGTGGCGCAGCTTCACGCGCTTGACGCGGGCACCCCGCGGGTACGGTACCGTGAGACGTCCGTCGAGGCCCTGGCCGAAGAGGCACCGTCGAGTTTCGATGTGGTCACCTGCATGGAGATGCTCGAACATGTGCCGCAGCCAGCCTCCGTGGTGCGGGCCTGCGCCAAGCTGGTCAAGCCCGGCGGCTGGGTGTTCTTTTCCACCATCAATCGCAATGCCAAGGCCTTCATGCTGGCGATCGTGGGCGCGGAGTATGTGTTGAACATGTTGCCCAAAGGGACCCACGAGTACGCGAAGTTCATCCGGCCGGCGGAACTGGCTGCCCACTGCCGGGGTGCCGCTTTGACGATCGATCATTCGCGAGGGCTGCAGTACAACCCCTTGACCCGGCGCTACTGGCTCGACGACGACGTGAGCGTCAACTACATGGTCGCGACCCGGCGCACGGCAGGGGCGTCCCGCGAATGAGGGGGGCATCTTGGCCAGACGTTCAGGCCGTCCTGTTCGATCTCGACGGGACCTTGATCGACAGCGCGCCCGAACTGGGCGCGGCTGCAGACAGGATGCGCGTCGCGCGCGGGATGTCTTCGCTGCCTCTCTCTGCCTATCGACCGATGGCCGGGGCGGGCGCGCGCGGGATGCTCGGCGTGGCCTTCGGCTTGCGGCCGGAAGATGCGCAGTTCGCCGAACTGCGGGAAGAATTTTTCAAGACCTATGAAGCGCTCATGTTCGACGGGTCCGTCGCGTTCAGCGGCGTGGATGCTCTGATTGCGCGCTTGGTGGATCGGCGCATGCCTTGGGGCGTGGTCACCAACAAGTCGAGTCGCTTCACCGAGCCGCTCACCGCCAGCATGCCGCTGTTCGAGACGGCCGCCGCCATCGTCAGCGGAGACACCACGCCACATGCGAAGCCCCATCCCGCGCCGTTGCTCGAGGCCGCACGCCGAATCGGGGTCGACCCGGCGCGCTGTGTCTATGTCGGCGACGACCAGCGGGACATCGTCGCAGGCAAGGCTGCCGGCATGCGCACGGTTGCCGTTGCCTACGGCTATCTGGGGGCCGACGCCGACGTCACGCAGTGGCAGGCGGATGCGGTGATTTCTTTGCCCCTCGACCTCTTGCAATGGTTGCCGTTGGCCTAAACTAGGCTGTTCTGGGGCTGCATTGGTTTCGACGTGGGTTCGGGACCGCAGTGGTGCATGTCGAGCTGAATGTGCTCGTAAAACAGATTCAAACAAACTAACTGCAAACGACGAACGTTTCGCACTCGCAGCCTAATCGCTGCGAGCCTTGCAACAGTCGGCCGATGGGCTGGGCAAGGGGGCGTTAGAGCAATCTGACGCCTCCCGGCTGCAAGGTTAATCACATTGGCTGGCAGTGGTCCGGGTACCTTGGGCTGCTGCGAGATCTAAGGGTGCTGGCTGCTGGCAAAGCGTGCGTCTGCGCGTTGCCGGTTGCGAGATCCAAAACAGAGCGCTAAACATGTAGATCTGCGCGGCGAAGGCTTGCGGACGGGGGTTCAAATCCCCCCAGCTCCACCACACACCTCTCACCGTTTTCCATCGGTGGTGAACATCCGAGGCCCGAACTGCCCGTCAGTTCGGGCTTTTCTTCTTTTCGGGCACCCATGGCGGCGCGGTCTTCGAGTGCTGCCGAGGCTCGGCCCGCCCGAAAGCAAGAAGCCCGGCAGAGCCGGGCTTCTTTTCGGGGGCGCAAAGTCCGATCAGGCGGCCTTGACGCTCTTCTTGGCCTTGGCCTTGTGAGCTACCTTGTGCTTAGTGGCCTTCTTGGCATGCTTGGCCGTAGCGGCCTTGGCAGCAGGCGCTTCGGTCGGGGCAGCGGGGGCTTGAGCGAAGGCGCCGGTGGCGATCAGACCGGCGGTGGCGAAAGCGAGAAGCTTCTTCATAAGAACATCCTTTGGGATTGACGGTTTTGGGACTGCCTTGATGAGCACTCAGCCATACACAGGATCGTGGCCGGCTGCCTGTAAAACGGCGCAGCCGCGATCCGGTTGACGCAGGCCTTCGACATTTGCGCAATAGGCGCGGGTCGCTGCGTGCTGGAGGGGCGCGTCTAGAATTCCATGCCGCTCCGGCCCGCTCGTGGCCCTGTCCGACGTCGTTGGACGAGGTGGCGTTTCCTCCCACCCAAGCTCATCCATGTCCAGCTACCAGCACATCCAAGTCCCGGCTGAGGGCCGGAAGATCACCGTCAATGCCGACAACACGCTCAACGTGCCCGAGCAGGTGATCATTCCCTTCATCGAAGGCGACGGCGTCGGCCGCGACGTGACCCCGGTGATGCTCAAGGTGGTGGATGCCGCAGTGGCCCGGGCCTATGGCGGCAACCGCAAGATCCATTGGATGGAGATCTACGCTGGGGGCAAATCCACTCAGTTGTACGGTCCCGATGTGTGGCTGCCCGACGAGACGTTGGATGCGGTGCGCGACTATGTCGTCTCGATCAAAGGGCCACTGACCACTCCGGTCGGTGGCGGCATCCGCAGCCTCAACGTGGCGCTGCGTCAGCAGCTTGACCTGTACGTGTGCCTGCGTCCCGTGCGCTATTTCAATGGCGTGCCGTCGCCGCTGCGCGAGCCGAGCAAGACGGACATGGCGATCTTCCGCGAGAACTCGGAGGACATCTACGCCGGCATCGAATACGAGGCCCGCTCGGAGAAGGCCCAGAAGCTCATCCGTTTCCTGGTGGATGAACTGGGCGCCAAGACGATCCGCTTCCCCGAGACCTCGGCCATCGGCCTGAAGCCGGTCTCCATCGAAGGCACGGAGCGGCTGGTGCGCAAGGCCATCCAGTACGCCATCGACAACGACAAGCCCAGCGTCACGCTCGTGCACAAGGGCAACATCATGAAGTTCACCGAAGGTGGCTTCCGGGAGTGGGGCTATGCGCTGGCAGCCCGCGAGTTCGGTGGCCAGCCCATCGACGGCGGCCCGTGGCTGCGGGTCAAGAGCCCGAAGACCGGCAGGGACATCGTCATCAAGGACGTGATCGCCGACGCCTTCCTGCAGCAGATCCTGCTGCGGCCGGCCGAGTATTCGGTGATCGCCACGCTCAACCTCAACGGCGACTACATCTCGGACGCGCTCGCGGCGCAGGTGGGCGGCATCGGGATCGCACCGGGAGCCAACATGTCCGACACGGTGGCCATGTTCGAGGCCACGCACGGCACGGCGCCCAAGTACGCCGGCAAGGACTACGTCAATCCGGGCTCCAGCATTCTCTCGGCCGAGATGATGCTGCGGCACATGGGCTGGACGGAGGCGGCCGACCTGATCATCCGCGCCATGGAAGCGGCAATCCAGAGCAAGAAGGTCACCTACGACTTCGCCCGCCTAATGGACGGCGCCACGCAGGTCAGCTGCTCCGGGTTTGGCCAGGTGATGGTCGACGCGATGGCAGAGTAGGGCGCAGTCTGCCTGTAGGAGATGGTCGCGCACCGCGCACGCGTCCACGGGGGCGAAACGCACGCGGGGCCGCGATGCTTCCTACAGCGCAGCACATGCGCCATGACAGGGTGAGGGCTTCATCATCGAAGGAGCCCACCCATGCCCATGAAGACCATCCAGGACCTGTTCGTCCACGACCTGTCCGACACCTACAGCGCAGAGAAACAGATGACGCGCTCCCTGCCCAAGATGGCGCGTGCAGCAACGGATCCTGAACTGCAGGCCGCGTTCGAGGCCCATCTGGAGGAGACGCGCGGCCAGGTCGAGCGCCTCGAGCAGGTGGCCGAGCAATGCGGACTCAAGCTCAAGCGCATCAAGTGCGAAGGCATGGATGGATTGATCGAGGAGGCTACCTCGATGATCGACCAGATCGAGGCAGGTCCCGTCCTTGACGCGGCACTCATCGCCTCGGCCCAGAAGGCGGAGCACTATGAGATCGCCGGCTATACCTCGCTGTGTCTCGTGGCGCAGAAGCTCGGCTTCCAGGAGGCAGTCAAGTTGCTCAAGCAGACCCTGGAGGAAGAGCAGGCCACGGATCAGCGTCTAGGCACGCTGGCCGAAGCGATGCAGATCGATCAGGCACAGGCTGCAGTCTGACTCGGCGCGACTCGCGTCCAACAGAAAACCCCGCTGATGCGGGGTTTCGTGTTTTAGGACACCTCGTGCATGGATAGGCACCTAGCGCGCCGACGCCGATGCGCCGGGGTTCTCAAAGGATCCGGTTGAACCACAAAAGCGACAGCCCCGCCGCGAGCAGCGACAGCGCGGCAGCCGCAACTGCGAACAGTGCGGAGACCTCGGTTTCCTTTTTCTCCACCGTCAGGCGGGAGCTGAGGGTTTCATAGACCTTGTGGAGGTCCTGCGCCGTCCCGGCGTAGAAGTATTCGGCCGCCGTGCGGTTGGCCACGGCCTTGAGCGTCTCTTCATCGAGGCGCACCCGCATCGACCAGCCCTCGAAGCCGATGGTTTCGCCGTCGACCGTCCCGACGCCCACCGTGTACACACGCACGCCCCGGTCGGCCGCTGCCTTGGCGGCATCCAGCGGATCCACGCCGGTGGTGCGCTGCCCATCCGTCAGCATGATGATGGCCGCCGATGAATACGAGCCCGGTGGGACCGGTTTGACAGGTTCGGCGGGTTTGCGCCCCGCGCGATCCAGCGAGATGCCCTGCTGCCGGCTCTGCGGCCCGAAATCCGCGATGTCGATGCCCGCGTCCGGGAACAGTGTCGCCAGCGACACGACGATGGCATTGCCAGTGGCGGTCGCTCGCTGCAACTGGAAGGAGTCGATGGCCGCTACCAGCTCATCGCGGCTGGTGGTGGGCAACTGCGCCACGTTCGCGCTGCCGGCGAAGGCCACCACCCCCACCTTCACGTTGCGAGGCAGATCCTTGATGAAGGCCTTGGCAGCCTCCTGCGCCGCCACCAGCCGGTTGGGCTTGACGTCCTCGGCGCGCATGCTGCCCGATACATCCATGGCCAGGATGATGGTCTGCTGGTTGGAGGGCAATGTAATCACCGCCAGTGGGCGTGCAGCGGCGATCAACATGGCCGTGATCGCCAGCAGGAAGAGCACGGGGGGCAGGTGCCGGCGCAGCGACTGCCGGGCACCCAGGGCCTCGCGCACGATGGACAGGCTGGCATATCGCACCGCCAGCTTCTTCTTGCGGCGGATCAGCCACAGGTACAGCAGCACCAGCGCGGGAACCAGCAGCAGGAGCCACAGGAACTGCGGCCAGAGGAATGTCAGGGGCAGCGTGGCATTCATCTCAGTTCTCCAGCCCGTCGTGGCGGCGCGCCGGTCGCCCGCACACGGCGGCGGCGCATGTCGGCAAATCGGACGATGGCCTCGACCAGGTCATCGGCGGTGGACAGTTCCAGGGCATCGACGCCCGCGTTGGCCAGGGCCTCGCGCAGGGCGTCCTCGCGCTCGCTGGCGAGCTTGGCGAAGCGGCGACGGAAGGCCGCATCGTGGGTGTCGACCCAGACCTGTTCCCCAGTCTCGGCATCTGCAAGGGGCACCAGGCCGAGGTCAGGCAGCTCCCGCTCGAGCGGGTCAAAGAGGCGCACGGCGACGACCTCGTGCCGCTGGGCCAGGCGGGCAAGCGGCTTCTCCCAGCCTGGTTCGGTCAGAAAGTCGGAGACCACGAAGACGGTGCTGCGGCGGGGCATCAGCCCCGCGGCCGACTGCAGCATGTCGGCCAGGCGCGTCATGCCGTGGTGCGTGGTCTTGCCGCCGGCGACGCTCGGTGCGGCGCGGCGCTCCATTTCATGGAGCAGCCGCAGCACATGCGTACGGCTGCTGCGCGGTGGCAGCACCGCCTCGAGGTCGTGGCCGTAGACCAGGGCCCCCACCCTGTTGCCATGGCGTGTCAGAAGCCGCGCGAGCACGCCGACGAACCCCGCGGAGATCTCGCGCTTGGCCTTGGGGCCGGAGCCGAAATCCACCGAGCGGCTGAGGTCGAGCACGAACCACGCGGCCATCTCACGGTCTTCCGTGAAGACGCGCACATGCGGCACCTGCTGGCGTGCGGTGACGTTCCAGTCGATGTGGCGTACATCGTCGTGCATCTGGTATTCGCGCAGGTCTGCCAGATCCAGGCCTGTGCCACGCATCAACGTGCGGTAGTCGCCCTGCAGCAGGCCATCGAGCCGGCGGATGACGGTCCACTCCAGCCGGCGCAGCAGGCGGTCGGCCGCCCCCGCCTCAGGAGCCGGGTCGTTGGCCGCCGGCGCGGCGGCGGGCTTGCGGCGCCAGAGCTTCATTCAGGCCACCAGCTTGTCGTGCTCGAGCGGCCGCGGCGGCGCCGGGACGGCACGCATGATCTTCTCGATCAGCAGGTCGGGTGTGAGGCCTTCAGAGAGGCCCTCGTACGACAGCGTCACGCGGTGGCGCAACACATCGGGCACCAGGTCGCTCATGTCCTCGGGCAGCACGTAGGCCCGCCCGCGCAGCATGGCGAGCGCGCGCGCGCCCTCGGCCAGGCCGATGGTGGCGCGCGGGCTCGCGCCGAAGGTGATGAAGCGGCGCGTGTCCTTGAGGCCGAACTTCTCGGGATTTCGCGTGGCCGAGATCAGCTTGACCGCGTACTGGATCAGCGACGGATCGACGTAGACCTGCCGCGATTGCGCCTGCAGCGCCGCCAGCTGCTCGATGGTGGCGACCGGGGCAGCCTCCAGCTTCTCGCCGATCACACGCTGGACGATGACGAACTCCTCATCGTCGGTGGGGTAGTCGACCAGCACCTTCATCATGAAACGGTCCACCTGGGCCTCGGGCAAGGGATAGGTGCCTTCGGTCTCGATCGGGTTCTGCGTGGCCATGACCAGGAAGGGGCGCGGCACGCGGTGCGTCTCGCCCGCGATGGTCACCTGGCGTTCCTGCATCACCTCCAGCAGTGCGCTCTGCACCTTGGCAGGCGCGCGGTTGATTTCGTCGGCCAGCAGCAGATTGGCGAAGACGGGCCCGAGCGAAGTGGAGAAGTCGCCGGTCTTCTGGTTGTAGATGCGGGTCCCCACCAAGTCGGCCGGCACCAGGTCGGGCGTGAACTGGATGCGCTTGAAGCTGCCGCGCATGGTGTCGGCCAGCGTCTTGACGGTGAGCGTCTTGGCGAGGCCGGGCACGCCTTCCACCAGCAGGTGGCCGCCGGCCAGCATGGCGACCATCACCCGTTCGAGGAAGCGGTCCTGTCCCACCACCACGCGCTTGACCTGGTAGAGGATCTGTTCCATCAGATCGGCGGTGGTGGCGGCAGTGTCGGGCAGGGCGGTCGGTGTGGTCATGGGTCTTCCGGTGGACGCTCGGGAGAGCGGGCTGTCGATCGGTCAATCACGGCACCGGCCAGACGGACCAGCACCTGGGGCTGCGAAGCTCAGAAAGGCGGCGAGCCCACCGCGGAGGCGGCGTTCTCGATGGGCACCGCAAAGCCGATGCCGATGAAGGTGCGCTGCTGCGTCGGGTTGAGGATGGCGGTGACGATGCCCAGAACCTCGCCGTCCATGTTGATCAGCGGACCGCCGGAGTTGCCGGGATTGGCCGCTGCATCGAACTGGATCAGGTTGGACAGCTCCTGCTTGCCCTCGGGCGACTGGAAGGAGCGCTTGAGCCCGGACACCACGCCGGCCGAGACCGACGGGCCGATGCCGAAGGGAAAGCCCACTGCCACCACTTGGTCGCCGGGTCGCAGGTCGGCGGTGGACTTCATGGTGGCGGCCATCAGATCGTCCGGGATCTTCTGCGCCTGGAGCACGGCCAGGTCGTTCTCGGGCTGCACGCCAGTCACGGTGGCGATCGATTCCAGCCCGTCGAAGAAAGTCACCTTGATCTTCTGGGCGCCCGCGACCACGTGCAGGTTGGTCAGGATCACGCCCTTGTCGACGATGACCACCCCGGTGCCGATGCCGCGCTCGACCTCGCCGGGCGGGCCCGAGGCCTCGGGCGGCTTGCCGCGCGCCATGTTGCGGCCGCGCTTTTCGGTGCGGGCGGCGGGGGTTTCCTTTTCCTCGCCGTAGCTCACGACGCGCACCACCGAGGGACGGATGGTGTCGGCGGCGCGCGTCGCCTGAGAAGGAAGTGTCTGCGTCTGCAGCGTCTTGAGCACCGCGGCGTCGATGTCCTTCTGGGTGAGCTGCAGGCCGCCGGGGGGCCGCTGCCAGAGCCAGACGCTGGTGCCCCCCAGCGCCACGACGGCCAACGCCAGGGCCGCGAAGCTGCGGCGGCCCGGATGCCAAGCCGCAGGGCGTTCAGGCGGGACGCTGGACGGCGGTTCTCCGTCCCCACCCTCGGCCGGCAGGGGGGTGGACATCGGTTCGTCCTCGGCAACGGGACGACGGGGCGACGGGCTGTATCGGGCGGGCCTGCGCATCGATGCACCTCCAAGAAAGTGATGCAGGGGTTGGGGGCACCCTAGCACGCTTTGTACCGCTTTGCAGCCCCTGCGGCATGATCCCCCGCATGGCGGTCTTCATCGATACACACTGTCACCTGGATGCGCCCGAGTTCGGTGCGCAGGCGGCGCAGGTGCATGCGCGCTCCCGACGCGCCGGCGTGGCGCTGTGCCTGATCCCGTCCGTGGCGCCGTCGAACTTCGAGACGGTGCGCGCCCTGGCGCATGCGCAGCAGGACGCCTATTCGCTGGGCATTCATCCGCTGTGCACGGCCGAGGCCGGCGAGGCGGCACTCGATGTCCTGCAGGCGGCCCTGGATCTCCATGGCGACGACCCGCGTCTTGTTGCGGTCGGCGAGATCGGCCTGGATTACTTCGTGCCCGAACTCGACGGCCCGATGCAGGAGCGGCTGTTCCGACGCCAGCTGCAGATGGCCTGGCAGCGGCAGCTGCCGGTGCTGCTCCATGTGCGCCGCTCGGTCGACAAGGTGCTGCGCCAGTTGCGCGAGGTGGGCGGCGGCCGGCCATGGCACGGCATCGCCCATGCCTTCGTCGGCAGTCGCCAGCAGGCCGAGGAATGCCTCGGCCTGGGCCTCAAGCTCGGACTGGGTGGCGCGATGACCTTCGAGCGGGCGACGCGGCTGCGCGAGCTGGCGACGCAACTGCCGCTGGAATCCTTTGTCCTGGAAACCGATGCGCCGGACATTCCTCCCAGCTGGCTTTACCAGACCCGCGAGGCGCGCGAGGCGGGAAGTCCCCAAGGACGCAACGAGCCCGCCGAGGTGCCGCGCATTGCACAGGTGCTGGCCGAACTCCGGGGGCTGACCGTCGAAGTGGTCGCTGACGCCACGACGCGCAACGCGCTGGCTGCGGTGCCCCGGCTGGCCGCCTTGATGCCTGCGCGGGATGCAGGCCTCGCGGAACTGTCGGACGCGGCCGATGTGCCCCCGTAGGCCGAGGTCGCAACATGGAGTTCCAGCGATTGCAAGGCGTTCTTCGGTGTCATCCTTCGCTCACGGCCTGCCGTTTCAGGCCATACGGGGACATCACCCCGTGTGTCCCAACCGGGGCCGCCCCAGGCGGCCCGCATCACAAGGAGCGATTCCGATGACAACGTACAACCTCCGTGCCCTTCCCGCTGCCCTGATCGTCGCCCTGGCTGCGATTGGCCTGCCGGCCATGGCCCAGACCAGCGCCACCACGACCACCACCACCACGGCGACCACCCCCGCCATGCCGGCGACCACGCCCATGACGTCGCAACCGACGCTGACCGAGCGCGCCAAGGAAACCGGCAAGGAAGCCGTCGACGCCACCGAGCGCGGCGCCAAGAAGGCCTACACCGCCACCAAGAACGGTGCCGAAAGGGCCGCCGACGCCACGGAAAGCGGCACGAAGAAGGCCTATCGCAAGACCAAGAAGGTCGGTGGCGAGGCTGTCGCCGCCACCGAGCGCGGCGCCAAGAAGGCGTATGGCGCCACCAAGACCGGCGCGAAGAAGGTAGGCGATGCCACCGCCAACGTGGCCCACAAGACCGCCGACGGCATGCGCACCGCGGGCAACAAGATCGGCGAGAAGATCCCCGGCACCGAGCAGAACGAAGCTGCCAAGGCCGCTGGCAAGCAGTGATCGCGTAAGGGCGGCTTCTCCGGTCTGCCCTTAGCGGCACCGGTGCCGCCACTCGACGAAAAGCCCGCTTCCGCGGGCTTTTTGCATGGGCCAGGCGGGAACCGGAGATGGACGCGATGATGGCGGCCATGCCGGTGCCGCCTTCTCGCTCGCCCCAGCCCGAGCAGATGCTGCTCGAAGGGTTGCCGCCCATCGTTGACACGCACACGCGGCTGCTGATCCTGGGCAGCTTCCCAAGCCGGATCTCGCTCGAGAGGCGGCAGTATTATGCGAACCCCCGCAACCAGCTCTGGACCCTCTTGCAAGCCCTCTGGCCCGAGCAGCCGCTTCCCCCTTGCCACGATTACGCCGGGCGTTGCCAGTGGGTGCTGGACCGCGGACTCGGCCTGTGGGACGTGTTCGCGCGCTGCCGCCGTTCGGGCAGCCTGGATTCGGCGATCCGCGACGCCGAGCCCAACGATCTCGGCGGGCTGCGCCTTCCGCACCTCGAAGCCATAGCCCACAACGGCGCCGCCAGCCATGCCCAGGCCATGCGGTTGGCTGTGACCGGTGTGGCCGTGCATCGCCTGCCCTCGACCAGTCCGGCCCATGCCGCCTGGAGCTTGGCACGCAAGATCGAGGCGTGGCGCGAGGTCTTCGCACGGCACGGGCTCTGCGCATGAAGGCGCGCCGCAGCCAGCTCCAGGCACTGCCGGAAGTCAACTTCTCGGACTGGGGCGACATCCGCTACCTGCACCTGGGCACGGAATGGGTGCAGGGCTCCATGCGCATCGATGCGCCCTTCGAGATCGAACTGGAGTACGTGCAGCGCATGATGGCCTGGCTGCTCTTCGTCGACGCGGCCCAGGTGCCCAAGCGCCACGCCATGCAGCTGGGGCTCGGCGCGGCCTCGCTCACCAAGTTTTGCCGCAAGCAGTTGCGCATGCGGACCACCGCCGTCGAGCTGAATCCGGCCGTGGTGGCTGCCTGCCGCGGCTGGTTCAAGCTGCCGCAGGACGACGCCAAGCTCCAGGTCGTGATCGCCGACGCCGCCCAAGAGGTGCGCCAGCCCCAGTGGCAGGGCAACGTGCATGCCCTGCAGGTCGATCTGTACGACCATGAGGCGGCGGCGCCCGTGCTCGACAGCGCCGAGTTCTATGCCGACTGCCGCGGCGTCCTGGCCGAGGACGGCTGCATGACGGTCAACCTTTTCGGTCGCTCGTCCAGCTACGACCGCAGCGTCGAGAAGATCACCGAGGCCTTTGGCGCCGACGCGCTCTGGGCCTTCAAGCCCACGCGCGAGGGCAACACCATCGTCCTCGCCCAGCGGACACCTTCCCGACCCAAGCGTGATCGGCTGGCCCAGCAGGCCGAGGCGATTTCGGCGCGCTGGGGCCTGCCTGCGCCCAAGTGGCTGCGCGTGTTCAAGCCCCTTCAGCCATGACCCGGTCCGCTTCGTCCGCCCCCCACGGTCCCCTGGTGCTGCGCACGCTGGTGGAATGGCTGGCGCAGGACCGTGTCATCAGCCGCGAAGAGGCCGACCGCACCATTGCCCGCTGCGCCCAGGCTGAGAGCAGTCAGCATCCCCTGGTACGCCTGGCCAATGTGGCCATCGCGGGCGCTGCCGATGGTCGTCCGCTCGATCTCGAGACGCTGACCGAGTGGCTGGCGGGCCGCGCGGGCCTGCCCTACCTGCGAATCGATCCGCTCAAGGTGGATGTGGGCAAGGTCGCCGACGTGATGAGCGCCGCCTATGCCGAGCGCCACAAGGTGCTGCCGGTACAGGTCGGACCCACGGAGGTGATCGTGGCGACAGCCGAGCCCTTCATCGCCGACTGGGTGGCCGAGGTGGAGCGTCAGTCGCGCAGGCAGGTGCGGCGCGTGGTGGCGAACCCGGTCGACATCCACCGCTACACGGCCGAGTTCTTTGCACTCGCGCGTTCCGTGCGCGCCGCGCAGAAGGCGGGCGGGCAAGCGGCGGCGACGAGCTTCGAGCAGCTGGTGGAGCTCGGGCGCACCAACCGCCAGCTCGATGCCAACGACCAGAGCGTGGTGCAGGTGGTGGACTGGCTCTGGCAATACGCCTTCGACCAGCGTGCGTCGGACATCCACCTGGAGCCGCGGCGCGAGCAGGGCGTGATCCGCTTCCGCATCGACGGCGTGCTGCATCCGGCCTACCAGATGCCGCTGACGGTGATGAGCGCCATGATCGCCCGAATCAAGCTGCTGGGCCGCATGGACGTGGTCGAGAAGCGCCGCCCGCTCGATGGCCGCATCAAGACCCGCCGCCTGCGTCCGGCGCTGCCCGGTGCAGAGGCCGCCGGCACCGGTACCGCAGCGCACGAGGAGGTGGAGATGCGCCTGTCCACGCTGCCCACCGCCTTCGGCGAGAAGATGGTGATGCGCATCTTCGACCCCGACACGGTGGTCAAGGACCTGGACGCGCTGGGCTTCTCCGCCCACGACGCGGCGCGCTGGAAGTCGCTGGTCGCCCACCCGCACGGCATCATCCTGGTGACCGGCCCCACCGGCTCGGGCAAGACCACCACGCTGTATTCGACGCTGCGCCGCGTGGCCACCGAGGAGGTCAACGTCAGCACCATCGAGGACCCGATCGAGATGATCGAGCCCTCGTTCAACCAGACCCAGGTGCAGCACCAGCTGGACTTCGGCTTCACCGAGGGCCTGCGCGCGTTGATGCGGCAGGACCCGGACATCATCATGGTGGGCGAGATCCGCGATCTGGACACGGCCGAGATGGCCGTGCAGGCCGCGCTCACCGGCCACCTCGTCTTCAGCACGCTGCACACCAACGATGCGCCCAGCGCCATCTCGCGCCTGATGGAACTGGGCGTGCCGGCCTACTTGGTCAACGCCACGCTGCTGGGCGTGATGGCGCAGCGCCTCGTGCGCACGCTGTGCCCGCACTGCAAGCAGCCCGACGACGAGGTCACGCGCGAGACCCTCGACGAGCTGGCCGCACCCTGGCGCGTGAGCGGCGGCACCGTACGGGCCTACAAGCCCGTGGGCTGCATCGAATGCCGGATGACGGGCTACCGGGGCCGCACCGGCCTGTACGAACTGATGACCGTGAGCGAAAGCTTCCGCGGCCTCCTGGGCCAGGCGCCGGACATCGGCGGGCTGCGCCGTCAGGCGGTGGCCGACGGCATGCGCCCGCTGCGCCTAGCCGGCCTGCTGCGCGTGGCCGAGGGGCTGACGACGGTCGCCGAGGTGCTGGCTGCGACGCCGCCACTGCACGAAAGAAGCTGAGCGCGACCGGGGCAACCCCGGGCTTACCCTGAACTCAGGTTAGGTGGAATCCACATCGAAGCTGACTGGTGGCTGACCAAAAATCCGCCCACTCTTTTTCTGTGGAGACTGTTCGTGAAGATCAAAAGTCAGAAGGACTTTTTCGCGGGCCTCATGTTCACGCTGGTCGGTGCCGGGTTCGCCTGGGGCGCCACGACCTACACCGTGGGCAACGGGGCGCGCATGGGTCCGGGGTACTTCCCCCTCATGCTGGGCATCGTCCTGGCCGTCCTTGGCCTGGTGGTCGTCTTCGGTGCATTGACCGTCGAGACGGCGGATGGCGAGCCCATCGGCAAGATCGCCTGGAAGCCGCTGGTGTTCATCATCGCGGCCAACCTGGTGTTCGGCGTGTTGCTGGGTGGCCTGCCCAGCATCGGCCTGCCGGCCATGGGGCTGATCATCGGCATCTACGCGCTGGTGGTCATCGCGGCGCTGGCAGGCGCCGAGTTCTCGCTCAAGCTGGCGCTGATCCTCGGCACCATCCTCGCGGTGGGCAGCTATCTCGCATTCATCGTCGGCCTGAAGCTGCAGTTCCAGGTCTGGCCCACGTTCATCACCGGCTGATCGGCGCTCACCCATGGATCTGATTAACAACCTCTCGATCGGCTTCGGCGCGGCGTTCACGCTGCAGAACCTGATCTACGCCTTCGTCGGCTGCCTGCTGGGCACGCTGATCGGCGTGCTGCCCGGCATCGGCCCGGTGGCCACCATCGCCATGCTGCTGCCGGCGACCTACGCGCTGCCCCCGGTGGCCGCGCTGATCATGCTGGCCGGCATCTACTACGGCTCGCAGTACGGCGGGTCGACCACCGCCATCCTGGTGAATCTGCCAGGGGAATCGGCCTCAGTGGTGACCGTGATCGACGGGCATGCCATGGCCAAGGCTGGGCGCGGGGGGCCCGCGCTTGCGGCGGCCGGCCTGGGCTCCTTCTTCGCCGGTTGTGTGGGCACGCTGATCCTGGCCGCCTTCGCGCCGCCGCTGACCGAACTGGCCTTCAAGTTCGGCCCGGCCGAATACTTCAGCCTGATGATCCTGGGCCTGATCGGTGCCGTGGTGCTGGCTTCCGGCTCGCTGCTCAAGGCCATCTGCATGATCGTGCTGGGCCTGCTGCTGGGCCTGGTGGGCACGGACGTGAACTCGGGCGTGGCTCGCTACAGCTTCGACATTCCGGAACTGACCGACGGCATCGGCTTCATTGCCATCGCCATGGGTGTGTTCGGCTACGGCGAGATCATTTCCAACCTGGCCAAGCCGGAGGAAGACCGCGAGATCTTCACCGCCAAGCTGCAGGGCCTGTGGCCCACCAAGGAAGACTTCAAGCGCATGACGCCCGCCGTGCTGCGCGGCACCGCGCTGGGTTCGGCCCTGGGCATCCTGCCGGGCGGCGGCGCGCTGCTGTCCTCCTTCGCGTCATACACGCTGGAGAAGAAGCTCAAGCCGCGTCCGGGCGAAGTCCCGTTCGGCAAGGGCAACATCCGCGGCGTGGCGGGCCCCGAGTCGGCCAACAACGCCGGTGCGCAGACCTCCTTCATCCCGCTGCTGACGCTGGGCATCCCGCCCAACCCCGTCATGGCGCTGATGGTGGGCGCGATGACCATCCACAACATCCAGCCCGGCCCGCAGGTGATGACCAGCAACCCCGAGCTGTTCTGGGGCCTGATCGCCTCGATGTGGATCGGCAACCTGATGCTGATCATCCTGAACCTGCCGCTGATCGGCATGTGGATCAAGCTGCTGTCGATTCCCTACAAGTGGCTGTTCCCGGCGATCGTGCTGTTCTGCGCCATCGGCGTGTACTCGACCAACAACAACACCTTCGACGTGTGGATGGTGGCCATCTTCGGCGTGGTCGGCTATGCCTTCATCAAGATGGGCTGCGAGCCGGCCCCGCTGCTGCTGGGCTTCATCCTGGGGCCGATGATGGAGGAGAACCTGCGACGGGCGCTGCTGCTGTCGCGTGGCGAATGGAGCGTGCTGGTCACGCGGCCGATCTCGGCCGGCCTGCTGCTGCTGGCGGTGCTGCTGCTCGTGATCGTGCTGCTGCCCTCGGTCAAGTCCAAGCGCGAGGAAGCCTTCGTCGAGGAATGACGGTGTGCGGGCATGCCGCCGGCGGCACGCCCCTTGCACGAACCAACGGCACCTTCGGGTGCCGTTTTTCGTTGCTGCGGCCCACGCGGAAGGATTCATAGATCGGTTGCATGAATTCATCAACCAAATCCATTTCCTCATCAGTGCGGAAAGCGTTCCAATCGGCGCCGCGCGACCGCCGGGCTGACCGGCACCCGACCGTTGTCCTTTTCTCTTCGCCCATGACGATGCAACGCAGACATTTCCTGCAGGCCGCTTCGGCCTCCCTGCTTCCCGCCGGCGCCGCGCTGGCGCAGAGCTATCCGTCCAAGCCGATCCGGCTGATCGTGCCCTTTCCGGCAGGCGGAGCCACCGACCTGTTCGCCCGCACGCTCTCACAGAAGATGGGCGAGAAGCTCGGCAATGCCCTGGTGGTGGACAACAAGCCCGGCGCGGGCGGCGCCATCGGCTCCGACCTGGCGGCCAAGGCCCCGGCCGACGGCTACACGCTGCTGCTGGCCACCACCAGCACGCATTCGGTGGGCCCGTCCATCAATCCCAAGTTGCCCTACGACACGGTCCGCGACTTCACGCCCATCGCCCACGTGGGCAACGCGCCCAGCATCATGCTGGTGCCCAACAGCTCGCCCGCACGCAGCGTGAAGGAATGGATCGAGCTGGCCCGCAGGAACCCTGGCAAGTTCAACTACGCCTCCAGCGGCAACGGCACCGTCGTGCAGCTGACGGCGGAGCTGTTCAAGTCGATGGCGGGCGTGTTCGTCACCCACATTCCCTACAAGGGCACGGCCCTGGCCATGCCCGACCTGATGAGCGGCAAGGTGGACCTGCTGTTCGACTCTCTGCCCACGGGCCTGCCCTTCGTGCGCGACGGGCGTCTGCGCGCGCTGGCCGTCACTTCACTCAAGCGCAGCCCGCTGGTGCCCGATCTGCCGCCGGTGGCCGACACGCTGCCCGGCTTCGAGTCGGTGACCTGGTTCGGCCTGTACGGCCCCAAGGGGCTGCCGGCAGAACTGGTGGCGCGCGTCAATACCGCGGCGGCCCAGGCCATCACCGACCCGGAGGTGCGCGAGAAGCTCGACAAGCTGGGCATCGAGCCCACCACCAGCACGCCGGCCCAGTTCGCGGCCATGGTGGCGCAGGACGCCGCCAAGTGGAAGAAGATCATCGTCGAGCGCAAGATCACCAACGACTGATCGCCCTCGCCCCACAACAACAGCCTTGCAGGAGATCACCATGAAGCGCTTCGACTACGGCAATCCCTATCCCTCCACCCGCATCCCCGTCTTCGCCCGCAACGTGGTGTCGACCTCGCATCCGCTGGCTGCGCAGGCCGGCCTGCGCATGCTGCACCAGGGCGGCAACGCGGTGGACGCCGCCATCGCCACGGCCGCCGTCATGACGCTGGTGGAGCCCGTCAGCAATGGCCTGGGCAGCGATGCCTTCTGCATCCTGTGGGACGGCCAGCAACTGCACGGCCTCAACAGCTCGGGCTGCGCGCCTTCGGCCTGGACGCCCGAATACTTCCGCCGCAAGCACGGCGACGATGGCGCCACGCCGCCCATGCGCGGCATGGACTCGGTGACGGTGCCGGGCGCCGTGGGCGCCTGGGCGGCGCTGTCGGAGCGCTTCGGCAAGCTGCCCTTCGCCGACCTGATGGTGCCGGCCATCGAGGTCGCCGAGCGCGGCTACCTGATCCCGCCCGTGGTGCAGCAGAAGTGGGCTGCGGCCACGCCCATCCTGCACAACCAGCCGGGCTTCGCGCAGAGCTTCATGCCCTGGGGCCGGGCGCCCGAGGTGGGCGAGCTGTTCCGCTTCCCCGCCGCGGCGCGCGCCCTGCGCGCCATCGGCCAGACCCGCGGCGAGGCCTTCTACCGCGGCGAGATCGCTGAGGCCCTGGCCCGCTTCTCGGCGGCCAACGGCGGCAGCCTGACCACCGCCGACCTGGCCAGCTGGAAGCCCGAATGGGTCACGCCGGTGAGCAAGGACTACCGCGGCTACACGCTGCACGAGATCCCGCCCAACGGCCAGGGCATCGCGGCGCTGATCGCGCTGGGCATCCTGTCCAACTTCGACATCGGCTCAATGGCGATCGATTCGGCCCAGGCCCAGCACCTGCAGATCGAGGCCATGAAGCTGGCCTTTGCGGATGTCTACCGCTATGTGTCCGAGCCATCGTCGATGACGGTGACCCCCGAGCAAATGCTCGATGACGCCTATCTGGCGAGCCGTGCCAAACTGATCGACATGCACCGCGCACAGGACTTCCAGGCCGGCAACCCGGTCAAGGGCGGCACCATCTACCTCACGGCCGCGGATGAGAGCGGCATGATGGTCAGCTTCATCCAGAGCAACTACATGGGCTTCGGCTCGGGCTGCGTGGAGCCGGAGTTCGGCATCAGCCTGCAGAACCGCGGCCACGGCTTCAGCCTGAAGGACGGCAGCCCCAACCAGGTGGCACCGGGCAAGCGGCCCTTCCACACCATCATCCCGGGCTTCCTCACGCAGGGCGGCCAGCCGGTGATGAGCTTCGGCGTGATGGGCGGCAACATGCAGCCGCAGGGCCACATGCAGACGCTGGTGCGCATGATCGACCACCACCAGAACCCGCAGGCCGCCTGCGATGCGCCGCGCTGGCGCTTCAACGCCGGGCTGAACATCAACGTGGAGTCGGCCATGGCGCCCGGCGTGGTCGAAGGCCTGCGCGGCATGGGCCACGAGATCGACGTCATCAACGATTCGTACCAGGACTTCGGCGCCGGCCAGTTCATCTGGCGCATGGGGGATCCGAAGACCGAGGGCTACGTGATCGCCAGCGATCCGCGCCGCGACGGCCTCGCCGCCGGTTGGTGAGATGAGCAGCGGCGCGGCGTCTTCCTCCGTTTCCCCCAAGGCCCGCGCTGGCATCGGCACCGGCCTGCTGCTGGCGATGTTCGGGGCCATCGCCTTCAGCGGCAAGGCCATCATCGTCAAGCTGGCCTACCGGCATGGCGTGGACGCCGTGACGCTCATCATGCTGCGCATGCTGTTCGCGCTGCCACTCTTCGCGGTCATGGCGTGGTGGGCGGGGCGTGGCAAGCCGCCGCTCACGCAGCGCGACTGGCTGGGCGTGTTCGGGCTGGGACTCACGGGCTACTACCTGGCGAGCTTTCTCGACTTTGCCGGGTTGGCGTACATCACGGCCAGCCTGGAGCGGCTGATCCTGTATCTCAACCCGACTTTGGTGATGCTGTTCGGCTGGGCCGTCTACCGCCGCAAGGTGCGCGGCAAGCAGTTGCTGGGCGCGGCCATCAGCTATGCGGGCGTGATGCTGGTCTTCGGCCACGAGCTGGGGCTGGGGCAGGGCAGTGCGACGGCCTGGGGCGCCTTCCTCGTGTTCCTGAGCGCCATCAGCTATGCCATCTACCTCGTTTGGAGCGGCGAGTTCGTCAAGCGTCTGGGCTCGCTGCGGCTGGTCGGGCTGGCGACCACCGTGGCCTGCCTGCTGTGCATCGGCCAGTACCTGGTGCTGCGCCCCATCGGCGCGGTGCTGGAGGTGGCGCCCGAGGTGATCTGGCTGTCGGTGCTCAACGCCACGCTGTGCACGGCCGTGCCGGTGCTGGCGGTGATGATGGCCATCGAGCGCATCGGGCCGGCCGTGGCTGCGCAGACCGGCATGATCGGCCCCATGTCCACGCTGCTGATGGGCGTGGTGCTGCTGGGCGAGCCCTTCACCGTGTGGATCGCGGCGGGCACGGCGTTGGTGCTGGCGGGCATCTTCGTCTTCACCCGGCCCTGAGCGCGGATCCCCCGCCTCCGCTACCCTTGCGCCCCATCGCCGCCCGGCCGGTCCGGCGCGGCATTCACTTAGGAGTCTTCTTCACATGGATCTGGGTATTGCAGGCAAGACGGCGCTGGTGTGCGGCGCGAGCAAGGGTTTGGGCTTCGGCTGCGCGCAGGCGCTGCGGCGCGAGGGCGTCAACGTGGTGATCGTGGCGCGCGGCGCCGAGGCGCTGCAGGCCGCCGCGGCCCGGCTGGAGGCCGAGCGCCCGGCCAGCGGCGACGTCCCCTCCGTCAAATGGGTGGCGGCCGACATCACCACCGCCGAGGGCCGCGCCCAGGCCTTCGCCGCCCATGCCGACTACGACATCGTCGTCACCAATGCCGGCGGCCCGCCGCCCGGCGACTTCCGCGACTGGGACCGCGAGGCCTGGATCAAGGCCGTGGACGCCAACATGCTCACGCCCATCGAGCTGATCAAGGCCACGGTGGACGGCATGGCCGCGCGCGGCTTCGGCCGCATCGTCAACATCACCTCCAGCTCGGTGAAGGCGCCCATCGACATCCTCGGCCTGTCCAACGGCGCACGCAGCGGCCTCACGGGCTTCGTGGCCGGCGTGGCGCGCACCGGCCTGGCGGCCAAGGGCGTGACGATCAACAACCTGCTGCCGGGCAGCTTCGACACCGACCGGCTGCAGGGCACGGCCGCCGCCGCCGCCAAGAAGACCGGCCAGAGCGTGGATGCCATCCACGAGGCGCGCAAGAAGACCATCCCGGCCCGCCGCTTTGGAACGCCCGAGGAGTTTGGTGCCATCTGCGCTTTCCTGTGCAGCATGCATGCGGCCTATGTCACCGGCCAGAACTGGCTGGCGGACGGCGGCGCCTACCCGGGCACCTACTGACCCTCAGCGACCGGCGCGTTGAAGGGGCGCGCGGTCCGTCCCGCACCGGCTTCGATTCCGAACGACAACCCAAGGAGATGAACCCATGAGCCAGAAGAGCAAAGCCATCCGCATCGACCGCCAGGGCGGTCCCGAGGAACTGAAGCTGCTGGAGGTGGAGGTCGGTGAACCCGGCGCCGGCGAGATCCGCGTGCGTCACCATGCGGTCGGCCTGAACTTCATCGACGTTTACCAGCGCAATGGTCTCTATCCCTTCCCCATGCCGCTGCAACTGGGCATGGAGGCGGCGGGTGTGGTCGAGGCGGTGGGCGAGGGGGTGACGCACCTGGCCGTCGGCGACCGGGTGGCCTATGCCAGCCAGCCACCCGGCGCCTACTGCGAGCGCCGCGTGATGCCGGCGCGCTGCGTGTGCCGGCTGCCCGATGCCATCTCCTTCGAGACCGGCGCGGCCATGATGCTCAAGGGCCTGACGGCGCAGTACCTGCTCAAGAAGACGCTGCCCGCCGAAGGCCTGCAGCCGGGCGATTTCGTGCTCTTCCATGCCGCCGCGGGCGGTGTCGGCCTGATCGCCTGCCAGTGGGCCAAGGCGCTGGGCCTGCAACTGATCGGCACCGCCGGCAGCGACGCCAAGTGCGAACTGGCGCTGGCCCATGGCGCGGCCCACTGCATCAACTACAGCCGCGAGGACTTTGCCGAGCGGGTCAAGCAGATCACCGGCGGCAAGGGCGTGAAGGTGGTCTACGACTCGGTGGGTAAGGACACCTTCGAAGGCTCGTTGAACAGCCTGCGGCCCTTCGGCCTGCTGGCCAGCTTCGGCAATGGTTCGGGCCCGGTGCCGCCGGTCAACATCGGCCAGCTGGGCGCCAAGGGCTCGCTCTACATCACGCGGCCCACGCTGTTCACCCACATCGCCACGCGCGAGAGCACGCAGGCCATGGCCGACGACCTGTTCGCCGTGGTGCAGAGCGGCGCGGTGAAGATTCCCGTCGAGCAGCGCTACCGGCTGGAGGACGTGCAGCAGGCGCACCGCGACCTGGAGGCACGCAAGACCACCGGCTGCACGGTGCTCACACTGGACTGACGGCCTTCGCGGCCGTCGCGCGCACCAGCTCCCACACGCGCAACGCCAGCGGCGAAGGCTGGCGGTTGCGCCTGTGCACCAGCACGATGGCCCGTTCCACCTTGGGCGTCAGCGGCCGCACCTGCAGGCCGGCCAGCCCACCCGGCGGCAGGCCCAGGGCCGGCATCACGCTGATGCCCAGGCCCGCCACCACCATCTGGAAGACAGTGGTCGGATGGCCCAGCTCCTGCGCCACCGGGCACTGCGCACCATGCCGCGCCAGTGCCTCGTCGATGAGCCGGCGGCTGCCCGAGGCATGGTCCAGCAGCACCAGCGGCTCGCCGTCGAGTGAGGACCAGGGCACGGCGGCCTTGCGCGCCAGCCGGTGGCCGTGCGGCACCACGAGTACGAAGGGGTCGCGCATGATGGCCTCGGAATGCAGGTCCTCGTCGGCGGAGGGCTCGATCACCACGCCGAAATCCACCTCGCCAGCGCGCACACTGGTCAGCACGTCCTGCTGGATGCGGTCGAGCAGCAGCAGCTGGATGTCCGGCTCCTCGCGCACGCAGGCGGCGATGCAGGCCGGCATCAGGTAGGCCGACAGCGTCGGGCTGCTGGCCACGCGGACCTTGCCGCGGCGCAGGCGGCCCAGGTCACGCACCTCGGCCAGGGACTGGTCCAGCTCGTCCAGCACGCGCGCCAGCTTGAGCGCGAGCGCCCGACCGGCTTCGGTCAGGGCGACCTCGCGCGTGGTGCGGTCCAGCAGCTTGAGGCCCAGTTGCGACTCCAGCTCATGGATGGCGCGGCTGACGGCCGGCTGGGTCAGTCCCACCTCCTGCCCGGCGCGGCTGAAGTTGCGCAGCTGCGCCACGGCAAGGAAGACACGGAGCTGGCGCAACGACACATTCATGCGGCAGGATCATAAAACCATCAGATAAATCCATTTCCCTTGGATCGATGGCCGGCGTCCAATCGCGGCATGACATCGCTCACCCGCTTCCTGCCCGACCGCTTCACGCTGATGCTGATCGGCACCGTGACCTTGGCCAGCCTGCTGCCCGCGCAGGGGCGCGTGGCGGTCGGCATGGAAACCCTCACCACGATCGCCATCGCGGCGCTGTTCTTCCTGCACGGCGCCCGGCTGTCGCGCGAGGCCGTGCTGGCCGGCATGGGCCACTGGCGGCTGCACCTGCTGGTGCTGGCCAGCACCTTCGTGCTGTTCCCGCTGCTGGGGCTGGCGCTCAGGCCGCTGCTGCAGCCGTTGGTCACCCCCACGCTCTACACCGGCGTGCTGTACCTGTGCGTGTTGCCTTCGACGGTGCAGTCGTCCATCGCGCTCACGGCCATGGCCCGTGGCAACGTGCCGGCGGCCGTGTGCAGCGCCTCGGCCTCGACGCTGCTGGGCGTACTGATCACGCCGGTGTTGGTCAACCTGCTGGTGGTGCCCGGCCACCATGCCGATGCCTCGCTGGATGCCATCGGGCGCATCCTGCTGCAGCTGATGGTGCCCTTCGTCGCGGGCCACCTGCTGCGTCCCTGGGTCGGCGGCTTCGTGCAGCGCAACGCCAAGATGCTGAAGTGGGTGGACCAGGGCTCGATCCTGCTGGTGGTCTACACGGCCTTCAGCGCCGCGGTGGTGAAGGGCCTGTGGCACCAACTGCCGCTGTCGGCCCTGCTGGCCGTGGCGGTGGTGAGCGCGCTGCTGCTGGCACTGGCGCTGGGCGTGACCAACGCCGTCGCCAAGCGGCTGGGCTTCTCCATCGAGGACCGCATCACCATCGTGTTCTGCGGTTCCAAGAAGAGCGTGGCCAGCGGCGTGCCCATGGCCAACGTGCTGTTCCCCGCGTCGATCGTCGGACCGATCGTGCTGCCGGTGATGCTGTACCACCAGATCCAGCTGATGGTGTGCGCGGTGCTGGCGCAGCGCTATGCGCGGCGGGCCGAGCCGGCACTGGCGGATGGCGCGGCGGCTGCGGCGCCTCGGACGGCCTGAGCAGTCGTTCCTGTAGAACAGTCGCTGCGAGTCGAGTCCTTTCCAGGCCTCGACGGACCCGGTGGGCAGTGGCTGGCATGATGCCGGCCATCCTTTCTGCCCAGGCCCGTGCGGCCCCCCGCCGATGACGTCGATCTCCGCCCCCGCTCCGTCCGAAGCCGCTGCCCTGGTGGACTTCTGGCGTGCCTCGCAGCCGAACTGGTTCCGCAAGAGCGATGCCTTCGATGCGGCACTGTTCGAGCGTTACCTGGGCCTTCACCTCACGGCGGCGCGCGGTGCACTCGATGACTGGGCTGCAACGCCGACGGGCGCCCTGGCGCTGCTGATCCTGCTGGACCAGTTTCCGCGCAATGCCTTCCGCGGCACCGCCCACATGTATGCGACCGATCCGCGCGCGCGGGCCATGGCCCGCTGGGCGTTGGATCAAGGTCATGAGATGGGGGTGGAGCCGCCGTTGCGGCTCTTCTTTTGCCTGCCCTTCGCGCATTCGGAAGCGCGGGCCGACCAGCAGCGCTCGGTCGAGCTCTACCGCCGCCTTGCGCCCGAGGCCCTGCGCCATGGCGAGCAGCACCGGGACATCGTCGAGCGCTTCGGCCGGTTTCCGCACCGCAACGCGATCCTCCTGCGCCAGAGCACGCCGCAGGAGGAGGCCTTCCTGGCCGAGGGCGGCTTCGCGGGTTGATCGGCCGCCGTCGGTCGTCGGCGTTGAACCGGCGCAAGGCCTGAGCACAGGCTCCGCAGCGCTGCGTCGAAGCGCGCTGCGGGCCTTGTGCGCGATCAGCGAACTTCGGTGATGAACTGCTCGCGCGGGCGGCGCACCTTCTTCAGGTTCACCAGCCAGTCGCCGTCGGCCTGGCGGTAGCCCAGCGGCAGGATGGCGACGCTGCGCAGGCCGCGCGCGCGCAGTTGCAGGATCTCGTCCAGCGCGGCAGGGTCGAAGCCTTCCATCGGCGTGCTGTCGACCTGCTCGAAGGCGGCGGCGATGAGGGCGGCGCCCAGGCCGATGTAGGCCTGGCGGGCAGCGTGCTCGAAGTTCTGCTCGGCGGGCCGGCCCGGGTAGGCGGCCAGCAGCTTCTGGCGGTAGGCCTCCCAACCCTCGTTGCGGAAGCCACGCTCCTCGTTCACCAGGTCGAACATGTGGTTGATGCGCTCGGCCGTGTAGTGGTCCCAGGCGGCGAAGACCAGCAGGTGCGAGCCTTCGGTGACCTGGGCCTGGTTCCAGGCGATGGCCTGGATGCGCTGGCGCACTTCGGGGTTGGTCACGACGATCACTTCGAAGGGTTGCAGGCCGCTGGAGGTGGGCGCGAGGCGGATCGCTTCGAGGATGCGTTCGACCTTGTCGGCGGGCACGGCCTGGGCCGGGTCCATCTTCTTGGTGGCGTAGCGCCACTGGAGCTTGTCCAGCAGGCCGGTGGCGTCTTGGTGCTTGTGGGTCATGTCGTTCATGGCGGGCCTTCTCCCAGGCGTGGTTTCCAGAGGGCGCTGATCATCGTGCGGGTGACGATGAGTCAGTCGTGGGTCAGCTCAATATCCTGAGCGGGGCGGGTGGTCTGGGAGGCTGCCTGCAAGGGGGTGACGAATCGTGTACGCGTGGCTGGGTGAGCGCTATTTGGTGAGGAGGCCTGGTTGGGTCTGGGCGGTTTGATGGTGGGGCGGCGCGCGAGGAATGGCCCGGCGTGGGCTCATGGCGAGGCGGTCGGCACTGCGTGCCGACTCCGCTGCGATGCTCGCGAACCCGGCCCGCGGCAGAACTCGCTACGCGCTTCGCGCTGCGCTCAAACAACCGCCGCGAGTCAGATCACGAAGCAGGCCTGTCCTTCGGCAGGCCTGCGGCCGGGTCCGCTGCGCTTCTCGCCGCCTCGCAAATCGCCCACGCCGGGCCATTCCTCGCGCGCGGACACCGGGTGCTCGATCGGCCGGCATGAGTGTTGTGGGCTCTCGGTGGCGGTTCGAGGTCATAGCCAGTCGAAGTCATGCTGTGCCGCAACGATTCTTGAGCGTGCCTTGCTTTTTCAGGGCTGTGCAGGGCTTCGACAAGCTCAGCCCGAACGGTTGGGGGTGGTGACACGGACGCGTCTCCGCCTCTTCGCGCCTCGCGTCCCTGCGTCCCTACGTCCCTACGTCCCTGCGTCCCTGCGCGGGTGCGCGGGTGCGGGCGTGCGGGAGTGCAGCACCGGCGGTCAATTCCGGTCCGGGCGGGGGCGGGCACCGTGGTGTGCGCCTGTGAGGCGCCGAGAAGCGCAGCGTGCCCGGCCGCAGGCCTGCCGAAGGACAGGCCTGCTTCGTGATCTGACTCGCGGCGTTTGTTTGAGCGGAGCTGCCGTCAGGCAGCGCAGCGAGTTATGCCGCGGGCCGGGTGCGCGAGCATCGCAGGGAAGTCGGCCCGCAGGGCCGACCGCCTCACTGAAGCACGCCGCGGTGCCCGCCCCCGCCCGGACCGGCGCACCCGCCTCGACGGACACTCCGCATCGCCAAGCACCCAGTGGGGTCGTGCCAAAGCCCTCAACGCGCCTCGTCCGCCCCCACCAGCGACGACCGCAGCCGGCTTGGCGCCAGCGCCCCCGCCGAGTCCAGGATCGGGTACGCGATCGAGCAGATGTGCGAGTTGATGCGCTTCAGGTCGCTGATCAGGTCGATATGCAGCGAGCTCGTCTCCATGCTCGGCGCCGTGCGGTCCATCAGCCGCGTGAGGTGGGTGTTGGCATAGGCCCGCTCCAGATCGCGGAAGCGCACCTTCTCCTCCAGCAGCTTCTGCGCGTCGCGCACATTGCCGTTGAGGAACACGCTCATGCCCAGCCGCAGATTGGCCACCAGCCGCTCGTGCATCTCCACGATCTCGGCCATGCCCGCCTCGGAGAAATTGCGGTGAGGGCGGATCTTCTTGTCCTCGATGTCGGAGATCACCCGCTCGATGATGTCGCCGATCTGCTCCATGTTGATGGTGAAGCTGATGATGTCCGTCCAGCGGCGGCTTTCCTCTTCGCCCAGCGCCTCGCGCGAAATCTTGGTGAGGTAGTACTTGATGTCCGAGTAGAGCCGGTCGACCTGATCGTCCATCTTGCGCAGTTCCTCGGCCAGCCGCAGGTCGTTGCTGCGGATGACCGTGAGCGCGCCGATCAGCATGCTCTCGACCACATCGGCCTGGTGCAGCGCCTCGCGCGCAGCATTCGAGATGGCCAGCGTGGGCGTGGACAGCGCGGAGGGATCCAGATGCCGCGGCCGCGTGCCGGTGGCGGGCGTGCGCGGCACCGGCACCAGCTTCATCGACAGCTTGGCCACGGCCGTGGTCAGACCGATGAAGGCCACGCTCGCGATCACGTTGAAGGCCAGGTGGAACATCACGACCAGCTGCGCCGGCGAATCGGTCAGCGCCATCGGCGCATGCGTGAGCACCAGCCCGACGAAGGGCGCCGCGATCACCACGCCCAGCAGCTTGAACAGGAAGTTGCCCACGGTCACCTGCCGCACCGCCGGTGGCGACTTGGCCGTGGTCAGCACCGCGAGCAGGCCGCTGCCCAGGTTGGCGCCCAGCACCAGGCCGAGGGCCACGTCCAGCGGCACCACCGCACCGGTGGCCATGGCGGCCACCAGCAGCACCACCGCCAGGCTGGAGTAAGCGACCACGGCCAGCGCCGCGCCCACCGTGATCTCCAGCATCAGGTCGCTCGTGATCGAGGCGATCACGGCGCGCATGGCCTCGCTCTCGAACAGCGGGCCGGTGGCCTGCACCACCAGCTGCAGCGCGAGCAGCATCAGCCCCAGCCCGATCAGGATGCGGCCGAAGCGGCCGGCGGCACTGGCCGGCCGGGTGATCGACAGCACCACGCCTGTGAAGATGAAGAGTGGCGACAGCCAGGAAAGATCAGTGGAGAAGAGCACCGACATCAGCGCCGTGCCGATGTCCGCCCCACGCATCACCGCCAGGGCCGACGGCAGCGTGATCAGGCCCTGCCCCACGAAGGACGAGGTCATCAGCGAGGTCGCCGTGCTCGACTGCACCAGCGCCGTCACGCCGATGCCCGCCAGCGCCGCAGAGAAGCGGTTGCCCAGGCTGCGCTGCAACAACCTGCGCAGGTCGCCCCCGAACACGCGCAGCACGCCGGTGCGCACGAGATGGGTGCCCCACACGAGGAGGGCGACGGCGGCAAGCAGGTTCAGCAGGTGCTTCATGGACGGGGTGCGGCTCCTTCAGATAGAGAGGGCGTTAAAGGAAAAAGGGGGCACCCATTCTGCATGCAGCGTGCCGGCGCGGCCGTAGGCCGAAGACCACGCCCGGCTGTTGCCACAACAGCGCAAGGGTTGGCCCGGTCAATGCCTCAATCGATCAACGCGCCGTTGTCATGAAAGGGATACGGCCCCTCGAAAACACCGCTGGCAGCCAGGTGGGTCACCAGCCGCTGGCCGTCCCACGCATGCACGCGAAAGCCCGGGGGCTCCAGCGTCCAGGCCGAGGGCGCATCGGGCGCCAGGTCCAGGCAGACCTGGTGGGCCGGCGCCGGTGCGGTGCTGGCCACGGTGCCGCCGAAGCGCACGTCGATGGCGCGGTGCAGGTGGCCGCAGATGATGCGTTCCACGTTGGGATGCTGCCGCACCAGTGCTTCCAACTCGGCTGCCCCTTCGAGCAGGCCGATGTCGTCCATGTGGCCGATCAGCGTGCGGAAGGGCGGATGGTGCATGGCGATCACCACGGGTTGGCCGCGGCTGGCCTCCAGCTCGCGGGCCAGCCAGTCGAGGCGGCGGCTGCAGAGCGAGCCATGCGAGGCGCCGGGCGTCACCGTGTCGAGGGCGATCAGCCGCAGCGGCCCCACGGCCACGTTGAATTGCACGAACTCGCCGTCACCCAGGTACCCGTGCGTGGGAAAGCTGCGGCGCAGCTGCACCCGCTCGTCATGGTTGCCCGGCAGCAGGTAGATGGGCGTGGCGCCCAGGGGCGCCAGCAGCTCGGCCAGGTGCGCGTATTCCGCCTCGCGGCCGAAGTCGCTCAGGTCGCCGGTGATGACGATGGCGTCGGGCGCCTGTCGCAGCCGCAGCACGCTGGCCACGGCTTCGCGCAGGTAGGGCGCGGTGTCGATGCGGCCATAGGCCAGGCGACCGGGCTCGCGGATGTGCAGGTCGGTGAGCTGCACGAGGAAGGTGGGTCGGGTCATCAGGCAATCTCCGTGGCGGGCATCAGGCGGTCGGCGGTGGTGCGGATGCCCACCTGCTGGTCCTGCTGCCAGGGGCAGTCGCGGCCGGCTTCGGCCAGCAGTGTCGGCTGGTCGCCGGCGTCCAGCCGCAGCTGCACGCGCTCGCCCAGGAAGGTGCGTTGCACGACCCGGGCCTGGCCCCAGCCGGCCTGCGGCGGGCCGAGTTCGATGTCCTCGGGCCGCACCAGCAGGGCGGATTGCCCGGCCAGGCCACCGGGGCAGGGCAGGGCCACGCCGCCGAGCATCACCACGCCCTGCTGGCGCGCGGCATCGCTGCGGTCCAGCCGGTTCACGCGGCCCAGGAACTCGGCCACGAAGGGGTGGGCCGGCGTGCGGTACAGGTCCTCGCCGCGGCCCACCTGCACGATGCGGCCGCCACGCATCACGGCCAGGCGGTCGGCGATGGCCAGGGCTTCCTGCTGGTCGTGCGTGACATGCACGGCCGTGATGTGCAGCCGGCGCAGCAGCTCGGCCAGCTCGTCGCGCAGCGACTCCTTGAGCTTGGCGTCCAGCGCGGCCAGCGGCTCGTCGAGCAGCAGCACGCGCGGGCGCACGGCCACCGCGCGGGCCAGGGCCACGCGCTGGCGTTGGCCGCCGGAGAGTTCGGACGGGCGCTTGTGCTCCAGGCCAGTCAGGCGCGTCAGCTCCACCAGCTCGCCCACCGTGCGCTCGACCTCGGCCGCGGGCGTGCCGCGGATGCGCAGGCCGTAGCCGATGTTGGCCGCCACGCTCATCTGCGGAAAGAGGGCATAGCTCTGGAACACCATGCCCACGTTGCGCCGCTCCACCGGCCGGTCGCTCACGTCCTGGCCGCCGAAGAGGATGCGGCCGCCCGCGTCCATGCCCTCCAGCCCGGCGATCAGCCGCAGCAGCGTAGTCTTGCCGCAGCCCGAGGGGCCGAGCAGGGCCAGCACCTCGCCGGGTTCCACATGCAGGTCGGTGGGCTGCAGGCCGCGCGTGCCGTCGGCGTAAGTCTTGGCGCAGCGCTCGATGTCGATGGCCGTTCGTTCAAGTTCCATGGTGTTTGCGAATGAAGTCCGCGGCTGCCTGCAGGCCCCAGAGCACGGGCAGGATGACGAGGAAGAAGACGAGGGTGTAGGCCGAACCGATTTCGATGCGGGCCGAGGCATAGCTGTCGGCCAGGCCCACGGGCAGCGTGCGGGTGAGCGGCGTGTGCAGCATCCAGGTGAGGTTGAACTCGCCCACCGACAGCGTGAACACCATCAGGCAGCCCGCCACGATGGCCGGGAACACGGCCGGTACCAGCACGCCCAGGAAGCGCTGCATGAAGCTCGCGCCCAGCGTGCGCGCGGCCTCGTCCAGCGCCACCAGCTCGCGCCGCTGGAAGGCCGAGGCCACGGTGCGCACCATGAAGGGCAGGGTGAAGACGACATGGCCCACCAGGATGAAGGCATAGCTCTGGCGGAAGCCCTGCACCTGGCCGTAGGCGAGGATCAGCGCCAGCGCGGTGGCCAGACCCGGCACGGCCACGGGCAGCGTCAGCAGCTCCTCGAACAGGCGTGCCGCGCGTGTGCGGCTGCGTGCCAGCGCCCAGGCGCAGGGCACGCCCAGCAGCACGGTGCACAGCACGCAGGTGGCGGCCAGCAGCAGCGAGCCGGTGACGGTGCTGCCGTAGCTGTCCCACACCTCCACCAGCCAGCGCAGGGTGAAGCCGCTGCGCCAGCCGCGGCCGTAGTTGGTCACCAGGCCGGCCAGCACCGACAGCAGCATGGGCGCCAGCGTGAAGAAGGCCACCAGGCCGGTGAGCGTCGCCAGCACGGGCGAGCGCGATGTACCGCTGCGTGCCGTGGTCATGCGCCGGCCTCCCCACTGAAGCGCCGCGCGATGAAGAGCACGGCCCAGGTCACCAGCCCCAGTGCGATCGACAGCGAGGCCGCGAGCGCGAAGTTGGCGTAGTTGGTGAACTCGTCGTAGATGGTGATCGGGATCACCTCGAACTTGCTGGCCAGCGTGAAAGCCGTGCCGAAGGCGCCCATGGCGGTGGCGAAGACGATGGCGCCGCAGGCCAGCGTGGTGGGCGCGAGCTCGGGCACCCACACGTCGCGAGCGATGGCGATGCGAGAGGCGCCGAGCGAGCGGGCGGCTTCTTCCAGCGCCGGGTCCATGGATTCGGCCGCCGCCGTGTAGGCCGCGATGGCCCGTGGCAGCGAGAAGTACAGGTAGGCCAGGAACAGCCCCAGCAGCCCGTAGGCGAAGGTCAGCCGCTCGCCGCCCAGGCTGGACGAGATGTCGGCCACCAGCCCTTGCCGGCCGCCGAGCAGGATCACGAAGAAGCCCACGATCACGCCCGGGAAGGACAGCGGCAGCGTCAGCACCGCCAGCAGCAGCCGACGGCCGGCGAAGCGCTGGCGCGCCAGGTACAGGCCCACGGCCGCGCCGAGCACCAGCGTGGCCAGCGTCACCACCACCGACAGGGCCAGGGTCTGCAGCATGCTCGTGAGGTAGCGCGGCTGCGTCAGCACCGCGAAGTAGGCCGAAGCCCCTTCGCGCGCCGGCAGGGCCAGCAACTGCAGCGCGGGCAGCAGCCAGAAGGCCAGGAAGAAGATGCCGGCCGGCAGGGCGCAGGCCAGCAGGATCAGCTGCGGTCGCTGCATCGCCTCAGCGCGCTTCCTTCAGGTAGCGCTCGGAGAAGGCCTTCTGCACGCCGGCCATCTTCGCGTAGTCCACCGGCTTGGCGCGGGCGTACTCGCTGGCGGGCAGGAACTGCGCTTCCACGTCCTTGGGCATGGCGCTGGCGCGCACCGGCCGCAGATAGGCCTTGGCCCACACGGCCTGGCCTTCGTCGGAGAGCACGAAGTCCAGCGCCTTCTTGGCATCGGCCGCATGCGGCGCCTTGGCCACCAGGCTCATCACGTAGGGCACCACCACCGTGCCTTCGCTGGGGATCACGAAGGCCACGTTGGCGCCGTCCTTGTACTTGGCGCGGTAGGCGTTGAAGTCGTAGTCCAGCAGGATGCCGATCTCGCCCGAGAGCACGCGGGCATAGGCGGTCTGCTTGGGCACGATGGGCTCGTTCTTCTGCAGGGCCTTGAAGTAGTCGATGGCGGGCTTGAAGTCGTCCATGCTGCCGCCGCGGGCCTGGTTGACGGCCACCGCGCCCACGTAGCCAACGAAGGCCGAGGCCGGGTCCAGGTAGCCCACCAGACCCTTGTATTCGGGCTTGAGCAGGTCGGCCCAGGACTTCGGGATCGGCTTGCCCTTGAGCGCATCCACGTTGACCATGAAGCCCAGCGTGCCCGAATGGATGGTGAACCAGTGGCCTTGCGGGTCCTTCAGGCCATCGGGGATGTCCTTCCAGTTGGCGGGCTGGTAGGGCTGCACCACGCCGTCCTTCTGGGCCTGGATGGCGAAGGTCACGCCCAGGTAGGTCATGTCGGCCACGGGGCTGCCCTTCTCGGCGACGAGCTGCGCGAGGGCCTGGCCGGAGTTCTTGTTGTCGGGGGGCACGGTGACGCCGGTCTTGGCCTTGATGGCCTTGATCTGGCTGCCCCAGTCGGCCCATTCGGGCGGGCAGTTGTAGCAGATGGCCGTCTGCGCGAAGGCGGCCGTGGCGGCAAAGCCGGCAGCGGCAACCGCGAGGCGGGTGGCGGAGAGGAGCTTGGAGGTCATGGAAGCGTTCCTTTGGATGGGGGAGGGACGGACAGAGGCAGGCCGGTTCAGCGCGCGGTGCGGCGCCGGCTCTTTGGGGTTGTGGGGGAGGCGGGGTCGCTGGCCGCCGCCTCCGGCGGCGGTGCGCACGATTCGCCGGTGCGCAGGCGGTGCGGCAGCAGCAGGCTGTCGGCGGGCAGCGGCGTGCGCTGCTCGTCCAGCGCCGCCATCAGCAGCTGCGCGGCCCGGCGGCCGATGTCGGCGGCGGGCTGTTCGATGGTGCCCAGGCGCGGCGTGAGTTCGTCGCCCAGCGCGATGCCGTCGAAGCCCATCACCGACAGGTCCTGCGGCACGCGCAGGCCGGCCAGGTGCGCGGCGCGCACGGCGCGAATCGCCAGCAGGTCGTTGGAGCAGAACAGGGCGGTGGGACGGTCGCCCGCGGCCAGGCGTGCGCGCAGCGCGTCGGCCGCGGCTTCGACGAAGGGCACTTCGATCAGCGGCGGCGCATCGAGGCCGGCGGCCGCCATGCCGGCCAGGAAGCCGCGGTGCCGCTGCTGCGAGCGGTCGGACTGCGCGAGCGTGCCGCTCACCATGGCGATGCGCCGGTGGCCCAGTGCGGCCAGGTGCGCCACGGCCTCGGCCGAGGCGGCTTCGTTGTCGACCGTCACGCAGCAGTGGGCCGGATGGCGGTTGTAGGCCAGCACATAAGGCCGCTGGCGGGCCTGCAACCGGGCCAGGGCGGCAGAAGTCTGCGGGTTGGAGATGACCAGCACCATGCCTTCGACCTCGCGGGCGAGCAGCTGGTCGACCGCGCGCTGCTCGGCGTCCAGGTCGTAGCCGGTGGTCAGCGGCACGATGGCATGGCCGGCCTCGGCCGCGGCCTGGGCCAGGCCCTGCAGGCATTCGGCGAAGGTGGGGTTGAGCAAGGTGGGCAGCACCACGCCCAGCACCCGGCTGCGCTGCGTGCGCAGGGTGCGTGCGCTGGCGCTGGGCAGGTAGCCCAGCTCGCGCGCGACCGATTCCACCAGCGCGCGCGTGGCGGGCAGCACCTTGTCGGGCGCGTTGAACACGCGCGAGACGGTGGCGATGGAAACGCCGGCCTTGTCGGCAACGGCCTGGATGCTCATGCGCGGAAACCTTCGTTGGAAAACATCATGTAAACGTTTTCATTTGAAGGGGTGCATGTGACACCGTCATGACGGAATCCGGTACCGGGATTACCCGCGGGCGTGATGCCGGTCAGTTGATGAACATCCGTTCGGGCTGAGCTTGTCGAAGCCGGGGCACGGGCCCTTCGACGCGCTCAGGGCGAACGGGTTGGCTTACCTGCTTGCCCCCGGGGCGGGCCTTCGACAGGCTCAGGCCGAACGGGTTTGGGGCGGCGCGAGCGCAAAAAAAAGCGCGAGACCGAAGCCTCGCGCCGTCGTGCGCCTGCGGGGGCGCCGTGATCACGCAGGAGCGACGGGCGCGCAGCCCGCTCGTCCGCCTCAGCGCTTGCGGCGCATGCGCCGGATCTCGTCCAGCACCAGGCAGATGGCGCCCAGCGTGATGGCGCTGTCGGCCAGGTTGAAGGCCGGGAAGTGCGAGCCGGCCCAATGGAAGTCCAGGAAGTCCACCACGTAGCCGTGCATCAGGCGGTCCACCACGTTGCCGATGGCGCCGCCCAGGATGCAGGCGAGCGCGAAGCAAAACAGCTTCTGCCCCGCATGCGAGCGCAGCATCCAGACGATGAACACGGCGGCCGCCACGCCGATGCCGGTGAAGAACCAGCGCTGCCAGCCCGAGGCCCCGGCCAGGAAGGAGAAGGCCGCGCCCGTGTTGTGCGCCCGCACGATGTTGAAGAAGTCGGTGATGCGCGTGGCATCGCCGAGCTGGTAGTGGCCCAGGATCAGCGTTTTGGTGTACTGGTCGGCGATGAAGATCAGCACCGCCAGCGCCAGCCAGCCCCAGATGCCCAGGCCCGGACGGGTGGACTCGAATCCGCCGTGCGCCTTGGTCATCATGCGACGCTCCGCGCTTCGCCGGCGCCGTACAGGTTGCTGGTGCAGCGGCCGCACAGCGTGGGATGCGCACTGTCGTGCCCCACGTCGTCGCGCCAGTGCCAGCAGCGTTCGCACTTGGTGGCGGTGCTGGGCGTCACGGCGATGGCGAGCGCGTCGCCGGCCTGCAGATCCACCACCGAGGTGATGAAGACGAACTTGAGGTCGTCGCCCAGCGCGGCCAGCAGCGCATGGTCTTCCGTCGCGGCGGTAAGCAGCACGTTGGCCTGCAGCGAGGAGCCCACGCCGCCGGCGGTGCGCACGGCCTCGATCTCCTTGTTGACCGCGTCGCGGATCGCCTGGATGCGGCCCCACTTGGCCAGCAGCGCCTCGTCGGGCGTGCCCAGGTCGCAGAAGGTCTCCATGAAGATGGATTCCGACTGGCCTGCGAACTTCCATGCCTCTTCGGCCGTGAAGCTGAGGAAGGGCGCCATCCAGCGCAGCATGGCCTGGGTGATGTGCCACAGCGCCGTCTGCGCGCTGCGCCGTGCGCGCGAGCCGGGCTGCGTGGTGTAGAGCCGGTCCTTCAGCACGTCCAGGTAGAAGGCGCCCAGGTCTTCCGAGCAGAACACCTGCAGCTTGGCCACCACGGGGTGGAATTCGTAGACCTTGTAGTGGCCCAGCACCTCGGCCTGGAACTGCGCCGCGCGCGACAGGGCCCAGCGGTCGATCTCGAACAGCTCGGACAGCGGCACCGAATCCTTGGCCGGGTCGAAGTCGCTGGTGTTGGCCAGCAGGAAGCGCAGCGTGTTGCGGATGCGGCGGTAGGCATCGACCACGCGCGCCAGGATCTTGTCGTCGCCGGCGATGTCGCCCGAATAGTCGGAGGCGGCCACCCACAGGCGGATGATCTCGGCGCCCAGCTTCTTGGTGATCTCCTGCGGGTCGATGCCGTTGCCCAGCGACTTGCTCATCTTGCGGCCCTGGCTGTCCACGGTGAAGCCGTGGGTCAGCAGGCCGCGGTAGGGCGCGCGCCCTTCCAGCGCGCAGGCCAGCAGCAGGGAGCTGTGGAACCAGCCGCGGTGCTGGTCATGGCCTTCGAGGTACAGGTCGGCCTCGGGGCCCTGGTCGTGGTGCACCGTGGGGTGCGTGCCGCGCAGCACATGGAAGAAGGTGGAGCCGGAGTCGAACCACACCTCCAGGATGTCGCTGCTCTTGGTGTAGTGCGGCGCGTCCTCGGTGCCGAGGATCTCTTCGGTCGTCACGCGGCTCCATGCCTCGATGCCGCCGCGCTCGACGATCTCTGCCGCCTGGTCCAGGATCTCCATCGTGTGCGGATGCAGTTCGCCCGTGAGCTTGTGCAGGAAGAAGGGGATCGGCACGCCCCAGCTGCGCTGGCGCGAGATGCACCAGTCGGGCCGGTGCGCGATCATGTCGTGCAGCCGGGCCTTGCCGTTCTCGGGGTAGAAGCTGGTGTCTTCGATGGCTTCCAGCGCGATCTGCCGCAGCGTCTTGGCCGGCTTGGCGCCGGGCAGGGTGAACACGCCTTCGCCTTCGTCCATGCGGATGAACCACTGGGCGGCGGCGCGGTAGATCACCGGCGTCTTGTGGCGCCAGCAGTGCGGATAGCTGTGGGTGATGGTCTCGGTGGCCATCAGCCGGCCGGCCTCGCGCAGCGCCTCGATGACGTGCGGCACCGCCTTCCAGATGTGCTGGCCGCCGAAGAGGGGGAAGTCCGGCTCGTACACGCCGTTGCCCTGCACCGGGTTGAGGATGTCGTCATAGGCCATGCCATGCGCGATGCAGGACTGGAAGTCGTCCAGGCCGTAGGCGGGTGAGGAATGGACCAGACCGGTGCCGTCGGTGGCAGTGGCGTAGTCGGCCAGGTACACCGGCGACAGGCGGCGGTAGCCCTCGTGCACGTCGTACAGCGGATGCTCGAACTCAAGCCCGCCCAGCGCGCGGCCGGGGGCGATGGCGACCACCTTGCCATCCAGCGCGTAGCGGTTCAGGCAGCTCTCGACCAGCGTGTCGGCCACGATCAGCAGGCCGCGGTCGGTGTCGACCAGGGCGTAGGTCAGCTCGGGGTTGAGGTTGAGTGCCTGGTTGGCCGGGATGGTCCACGCCGTGGTGGTCCAGATGACGGCGAAGGCGTCCTTGTCGATGGCCGGCAGGCCGAAGGCGGCGGCCAGCTTTGCGCGGTCATGGGCCTTGAAGGCGACGTCCAGCGTCTGGCTCTTCTTGTCGGCGTACTCGATCTCGAATTCGGCGAGCGACGAGCCGCAGTCGAAGCACCAGTAGACCGGCTTGAGGCCGCGGTAGACGAAGCCGCGCTCGATGACCTTCTTGAAGGCGCGGATCTCGCCGGCCTCGTTGGCGAAGTCCATCGTCTTGTACGGATGGTCCCATTCGCCCAGCACGCCCAGGCGCTGGAAGTCGCTCATCTGCTGCGCGATCTGCTCGGTGGCGTAGGCGCGGCTCTTGGCCTGCATCTCGTCGCGGCTGAGGTTGCGGCCGTGCTTCTTTTCGATGGCGTTCTCGATCGGCAGGCCGTGGCAGTCCCAGCCGGGCACGTAGAGCGCGTCGTAGCCTTCCAGTTGGCGCGCCTTGGTGATCATGTCCTTGAGGATCTTGTTCACCGCATGGCCCATGTGGATCTGGCCGTTGGCGTAGGGCGGGCCGTCGTGCAGGATGAACTTGGGCCGGCCGGCACGGGCCAGGCGCAGGCGCTTGTAAAGGCCCTCGTCGTTCCAGGCCTTGACCCAGCCCGGCTCGCGCTTGGGCAGGTCGCCGCGCATGGGGAAGGGCGTGTCGGGCAGGTTCAGGGTGGCGCGGTAGTCGGGGGTCGCGGAGGAATCGGCAGCGTCGGACATGGGGGCGGAGGGGAAGGCTTCGACAGGCTCGGCCCGTTCGCGGCGAAGGCCCGCGCGGGAGGGGAGGAGGTCAGGCCGCTCGCCCCGAGCTTGTCGGTGGGGCGCCGGCACGGCAGGCGTGCCGGTTAAATTCGGTCGCGCGTGGTCTGGCGCCGCGTTTCCGCGTGGGTGCTGCCCGCCGCGCCGGCACTGCCGGCGGCGAAATACGCGCGTGCGTCGGCCAGGTCCTGGGCGATGCCCGCGGTCAGGGCTTCCAGGCTGGTGTAGCGCAGCTCGTCGTGCAGTTTGTGCAACAGTTCCACGCGCACGATTTTACCGTAGGCCCCCTCCGGGCCCAGGCTGGCCGGCCATTCGAGGCAGTGCGTCTCCAGCAGCACGCGGCCGCCGTTGACGTCGTTCGGGTCCAGCGAGGGCCGCACGCCCAGGTTGGCCACGCCCGGCAAGGGGCGTTCGCCCAGTCCGTGAACCCGCACCGCGAAGATGCCGCTCGCCGCCGGTTTCCAGTGCTTGAAGCGGAGGTTGAGCGTGCGGAAACCATCCGTGCCGCCGGGTGCGCTGGCGCCCAGCGCCCGGCCCAGCTTGCGGCCGTGCACCACATGGCCGGAGATGGCGTAGGGCCGGCCAAGCAGCGCGGCGGCATCGTCCATTCGCCCGGCAGCCAGCGCCTCGCGCACGGCGGAACTGGACACGCGCAGCGCCCGCGGTCCCTCGTCGCTGCCCGGTGCGGCGGGGTAGGAGACCTCGTAGCTGTTCATGCGCGCCACATCGAAGCCGCGCGCGGCGCCCGCCGCGTGCAGCATGGCGAAGTCGCCCGCGCGCTTGGCGCCGAAGCGGAAGTCGTCGCCCACCAGCACGTAGCGCGCGCCCAGGCCGCGCACCAGCACCTCGTCGATGAACTGCTTGGGCGACTGGCTGGCCAACTGCGCATCGAAGGGCAGCACCACGGTCTGCGCCACGCCGCAAGCCTGCAGTTCGCCGAGCTTGTCGCGCAGCGTGGCGATGCGCGCCGGCGCCAGCTCGGGCCGCCTGGCGACGCCGGCGAAGTAGTCGCGGGGATGGGGCTCGAAGGTCAGCACGCAGCTGGGCAGGCCGCGGTGGCGGGCCTCGGTCTGCAGCAGACCCAGCATGGCCTGGTGGCCGCGGTGCACGCCATCGAAATTGCCGATGGTGACGGCGCTGGCAGGCGCAACGCCCGGATGGCGGAAGCCGCGGAAGATCTGCATGGTCCTGTTATCTTTTTGATAGCTGGCCGCGTGCGCTCGGGAATCCTCCGGGCGTGAACGGGCTGTCATGAATGCCGGTTATATTGTGTCGCTTTCCGGCACTGCCGGGCCGCCATGGCGGTCTTGGCCGGCGGTGCGGACGGTTCTGCGTGGCGTACGTTCCCTGTGTTTTCTTCGTTCGACGAGGAGGCGTTTGTGGTGAAGGTATTGAAGCTGTCGGCCCAAGGGCTGCCCCAGTCGTGGATCTCGCTCGAACAGGCGGTGATCCATTACGCGGCCGGCGAGGTGCGCTGGGAGGCCGGCGAACAGGTTGCCCTGTTCCGTGGCGGCCACAACGCGATGACGGGCGAGCAGTCGCAGATCGCCGTCAGCAGCATCATCGGCACACGCGGCGTGCCGCGCATCAGCCCCTTCAGCCTGCGGCCGGGCCTGACCAACAGCAAGCTCTTCGCGCGCGACCGCAACGTTTGCGCCTACTGCGGCGACCATTTCCACGAGGACGACCTGACGCGCGAGCACATCGTGCCCTTCGCGCAGAACGGCGTGGACCACTGGATGAACGTGGTGACGGCCTGCCGGGCCTGCAATCACCGCAAAGGCAACCGCACGCCGGAGCAGGCGCACATGCCGCTGCTCTACACGCCCTACGTGCCCAGCCTGTGGGAGGACTTCATCCTGCGCAACCGCCGCATCCTGGCGGACCAGATGGAGTTCCTGTCGGCGCACCTGCCGTCGAGCTCGCGGTTGCACGGCTAGCTGCAGCAACGCGCAACAGGCTCACGGGCGCCAGGACGGCGCCCGTTTTTCGATGAAGGCCTGCACGCCCTCCTGCGCCGTCGCATCGGCCATGTTGCAGGCCATGGTGCGCGCGGCGTCGTGGAGCGCGGCTTCGAGTCCGGTCTCCAACTGGCGGTAGAAGAGGGCCTTGCCCATCTCCAGCGCGATGCGGGGCTTGGCGACGATGCTGGCCACCAGCGCTTCCACCTCGGCGTCCAGGCCTTCGGCCGGCACCACGCGGTTGACCAGGCCCTGAGCCATGGCTGTCTGGGCGTCGATGAAATCGCCCGTCACCAACAACTCGAAGGCTTTCTTGCGCGGCAGGTTGCGCGACAGCGGCACGCTGGGCGTGGCGCAGAACAGGCCGACGTTGATGCCGCTGGTGGCGAAGGTGGCGGTGTCGGCCGCCACAGCCAGATCGCAGAGCGCGACAAGTTGGCAGCCGGCCGCGGTCGCCAGGCCATGGACGCGGGCGATGACCGGCACCGGCAGCCGGTGCAGCGCCAGCATCATGGCGCCGCAGCGGTCGAACAGCGCCTGGTAGTACGACTGCGAGGGCGATGCCTGCATCTCGCGCAGGTCGTGCCCGGCGCAGAAGGCGCGGCCGTTGGCGGCGATGACGACGGCGCGCAGATCACCGTCCTGCGCCAGCCGGTCGCAGGCGGTGCGCAGGGCGTCGATGAGCGCCTCGGACAGCGCGTTGAAGGCGGCCGGCCGGTTCAGCGTGAGCGTGACCACGCCGCGGGCGTCGCGCGATTCCAGCAGGATGGGTTCGTCGGTGGTCATCGCGTCTCCTTGCTTCACTGGTGATTGCGGGTCGATGCAGTCTCGAGCCCGGCGCGAGCGCTTCGCCGAACCGCCGCCGCGCCGTTCAGTAGGTCAGTTCCAGCAGGCTCAGATGCCCCTCGGCCACCGGCCAGCTGCGCCCGGCAATGCGTTCGCCATTGAATTCGCCTTCCACGGTTCGCGCCGGTCCGGCGGCGAGCCGCAGCCTTGAACTCGCCACGCCCGCCCCGCGCGGCGGCACGCCGGCCAGCTGTGTCTGGCCATCGAAGCGCATGCGGTCGCGCTGGGCATCGAAATAGCCGCGCGGCCGGCTGAACACGACCACCGCACCCGCCTGCCGGTCCGCCGCCGCCAGCCGCTCGGGCCGCAGGTGGATCACGTCGCTGGAGCGCGGGAAGGGGCTGCGGTAGATGTGTGTGGTGGCGTAGCCGGGCGCCACGATCTCGAATTCGTAGCTGGCGCCTGCGCGTGCCGTGAACGGGCCCCAGCGACCATCGGCGCCCACCGTCTTGCGCCAGGCCGGCGCGCCGCGGCGTTCGCCGGTGGTGGGGTCGGTCTCGTAGACATTCAGCTGGGCGCCGGCCAGCGGGAGGTTGTTGACGAATTCACCGCTGGCCGGGTCGGCCGGATTCAGGCCCAGCCCGGTAATGCGCCCGTCGAGCACGATCCGGGGCTCGGCGGCGATGGTCGTGGCGCCCGGCGCGTCGCCGGTCAGGAAGCGCCAGGTGGCGTCGAAGGCCGCGGGCGAGAACGACACCTCGCGGTGGTCCGCGCCCGGCAGCACGATGTTGGTGGCGCCGCGCAGCGCCGGCCCGTCGGCCGTGATGTTCGTGGGCTTGCCCGGCGCACCGATCCACAGGCCGTCTGGCTGGGCGTACTTGTCGTTGCCGTCGGAGCGCAGCGTCAGCCAGCGCGGGCCGGGCGTCACCTCGTCGCCGTTGGGACCCTTGGGCGCGTTCAGCTGCCGCATGAAGGGCGACAGGCCCGAGAACTCGCTGCCCTCGCGCCAGCCGGGAATGGCCCAGATGCCATGCGCCGGGTTGCCGCCCAGCGCGACATGGCTGACCCTGGCCGCACCGCCCCCGTTCTGCACGTAGTTGCGGATCGTGTTGCCGCCGCGCGAATTGCCGACCAGGACGACCTTGGGTGCGCCCGTCTGGCGCAGCACGCGGTCGACCTCCGCACTCAGAAAGGCCATCGACTCGGCCGTGGAACTGCGGCCCGGCTGGGCCACGGCATCGTCGTCGCGGGACAGCGGCATGGGCTGGTCGAGGGCGAACAGCCGCTCAGGGGCCCAGCCGTTGGATTCGAAGCGCCACAGCGTGGTCTGCCACAGCGCGGCGGAGTCGCCGTTGCCATGCATGAAGACGACAGGCGTGTCGCGGCGGCGGCCAGTGCCCGGCGTGGCGCAGGCGGCCAGCGCGAGGCTGGCGGGGGCGGTGAACAACAAGGTGCGGCGTCGGATCATCCGAAGCTCCTGGCAAGAAGAAAGAACGGCGGCGAGGCGCACGGCCGCTCCGCCAGAAAGAAGAAAGGCCCGCCAGCGTATGCCAGCAGGCCTGCGATGTCATGACATGGACGCAACCACGCTCAGGCGAAGACCCCCGCGCTGTCTTCCATGCGCGCCGACACCTCGCCGAGGTGGTGCAGCGTGTCGCCGAACACCATCTCCATCTGCGTCAGTTTGCGGAAGTAGTGGCTGCCCATGTACTCGTCCGTCACGCCGATGCCGCCGTGCAGCTGCACCGACTGCTGGCCGACGAAGCGCATCGACACGCCGAGCTGGTACTTGGCACGGGCCAGCGCCTGGCGACGCTCGGCAGCGGGCGCACCCAGCTTGAGCGTGGCGTAGTAGCTCATGGAGCGGGCCAGCTCCAACTGCATCTTCATGTCGGCCACGCGGTGGCGCAGGGCCTGGAAGCTGCCGATGGTCACACCGAACTGCTTGCGGGTGTTCAGGTACTCCACCGTCAGCGCCAGCGTCTTGTCCATCACGCCCACGCCTTCGGCGCAGGTGGCGGCGATGCCGATGTCCACCGCCTCTTCGAGCACCGGCAGGCCATCGGCCGCCAGGAGCTGCGCGGGGGCCTGGGTAAAGACGACTTCCGCTGCGCGACTGCCGTCCTGCGTGGCATAACCTAAGGCCTTGACGTTACCGTCGGCACGCGGCACCAGGAGGAGGGCGATGCGCCCGTCCAGCTGCGCCGGCACCAGGTAGGCGGCGGCTTGGTCGCCTGCTGGCACCAGGCTCTTGGTGCCGCTGACGGTGTAGCCGTCGCCAGACTTCGTGGCCTGGGTCTCGCAGCGGTCCAGGCGATAGCGCGCGCCGCGCTCCTGATAGGCCAGCACGACCAGCTTCTCGCCACTGGCGATGCCCGGCAGCCATTCGCCACGCAACGCTTCGTCGGCATGGCGGGCCAGCACCGACCCGCTGATGAAGGACTGCGCCAGCGGCTCCAGCACGATGCCGCGACCCAGTTCCTCCATCACGACCATGGCCTCGACCGGGCCCATGCCCAGGCCGCCATCGTCTTCGGGGATGTACAGGCCGCCCAGGCCCAGTTCGGACAGCTCGTTCCAGGCGTCGCGGGAGAAGCCGCCGTCCTTCTCGATGCCGCGGCGGCGGTCGAAGTCGTAGGCCTTCTCGACCCAGCGGCCGACGGCGTCGCGCAGTTGCTGCTGGTCTTCAGTGAAATCGAAATCCATGTCTGCCTCCTGTTAGCCCAGCACCGTCTGAGCCACGATGTTGCGTTGCACTTCGTTCGAGCCGCCGTAGATCGTGGTCTTGCGGTAGTTGAAGTAGGTGGAGGCCAGCGGCGCCAGCGAGGCGTGGCCGCCGGGGAAGTCGCCCTGCCAGCCGGCTGCCATGGCTTCGCGGATGAGCGGCAGCGAGTAGGGACCGCCCGCCAGCATCATCAGTTCGGAATAGCGCTGCTGGATCTCGCTGCCCTTGATCTTGAGCAGGCCGGCGATGTCCAGCGAGTTCTTGCCCGACTTCTCGGCCGAGAGCACGCGCAGCACCAGCATCTCGAGCGCCACGATGTCCACTTCCAGCTTGGCGATCTCGTCGCGGAAGCGCTGGTCGTCGTACACGCCCTCAGCCTTGGCGATGCGCTTGACGCGCTCCAGCTCGCGCTTGGCGCGGTTGACGTCGGCGATGTTGGTGCGCTCGTGGCTCAGCAGGTGCTTGGCATAGGTCCAGCCCTTGTTCTCCTCGCCGATGAGCTGGTCGGCCGGCACCTCGACGTTGTCGAAGAACACGTCGTTGACCTCGTAGCCGCCGTCGAGCAGGCGGATCGGCCGCACGCTCACGCCGGGCGACTTCATGTCCAGCACGATGAAGCTGATGCCGGTCTGCGGCTTGCCCTCGGTGCTGGTGCGCACCAGGTTGAACATCCAGTCGCCGTACTGGCCCAGCGTGGTCCAGGTCTTCTGGCCGTTGATGATGTATTTGTCGCCGCGGCGCTCGGCGCGGGTGCGCAGCGAGGCCAGGTCCGAGCCCGAGCCGGGTTCGCTGTAGCCCTGACTCCACCAGACCTCGCCGCTGGCGATGCCGGGCAGGAAGCGCTCCTGCTGCTCGCGCGAGCCGAAGGCCATGATGACCGGCGCCACCATCACCGGGCCGAAGGGAATCACGCGCGGCGCACCGGCGCGGGCGGTTTCTTCCTCGAACAGGTGCTTCTGCACGGCCGTCCAGCCGGGGCCGCCGAACTGCTTGGGCCAGCCGTAGCCCAGCCAGCCCTTCTTGCCGAGGATCTTCGCCCAGCGCTGGTGGTCTTCCTTGGAAAGCTCCAGGCCTTCGTTGACCTTGTGGGCGATGTCTTGGGGCAGGTTGTCCGCCACCCAGGCGCGGACCTCTTCGCGGAACGTCTGTTCTTCAGGGGTGAATGCCAGATCCATGGGGGTTGTCTCCAGAGAAGCGGGATTTTTAGCACGCTCGTTCGCAAGGCCGAGTCCGCCGTGCGACACACGGATAATCCCGTGCCAGTATGCAGACTTCCCTTCTATGCGGCGCCGGGGTTTTCAACCGGGTGCCAGTCTCCGCCGCAGCGTCCCGCCATCGACGCCGGCTGGCCGCCGGTGCCGGCGAGAAAGGCCGCCGGTGAGCGGCAACATCGTCATTCTCGTCTCCGGCGGCGGCTCCAACATGGCGGCCATCGCCCGCACGGCGCAGGCGCGGCGCTGGGCCGAGCGCTTCGGCGTGCGCGTGGCGGCCGTGGTCAGCAACAAGCCCGAGGCCGGCGGGCTGGCCCTCGGCCGCGAACTGGGCCTGGAGACGGCCGCCGTCGACCACCGCGGCTACGACAGCCGCGAGGCCTTCGACGCCGCGCTGGCCGACACCATCGACCGCTGGCAGCCGGTGCTGGTTGTGCTGGCCGGCTTCATGCGTATCCTCACGCCGGGCTTCGTGGCCCGCTACGAGGGGCGGCTGGTCAATATCCATCCGTCGCTGCTGCCGGCCTTCCCGGGCCTGCACACGCATCGGCGCGCCATCGAGGCCGGTTGCCGGGTCGCCGGTGCCACGGTGCACCTTGTGACGGCCGAACTCGACCATGGCCCGATCCTGGCCCAGGCCGTGGTGCCGGTGCTGACCGGCGACACCCCCGAGGCGCTGGCGGCCCGGGTGCTGAGCCAGGAGCACCGGCTCTATCCCGAGGCCATCGAGGGCTGGCTCACGGCGCGCTGAAGCCCTGGGCAGAGTGGGCGGCGACAATCGCCCCCTATGCATCCCCAAGCCCTGTTGGAAGCCTGCGCCGAACTCACCGGCCGCGTGCTCCGATTCGATCACCCGGCCGACGCCATCGTCTCGCGCTATTTCCGCGAGCACCGGTCGCTCGGCCCCCGCGAGCGCGCGACGCTCGCCGAGACCGTCTACACCATCCTGCGCAAGAAGCTGCTGTTCGAGCACCTCGCCCGCTCCGGCACTGGCGCGCGCGAGCGGCGCTTGGCCATCCTGGGCTTCCATGGCTCGCGCGATTTCCTCAAGACCGTGCTGAGCGACGTGGAAAAGCGCTGGTTGGACGCCTGCGAGGCCGTCGCGCCCGCCGAGCTGATGCCGCATCACCGCCACAACCTGCCCGACTGGCTGGCCCAGCCGCTGCGCGCCCAACTGGGCGACGCCGACTTCATGGTCCTCGCCGATGCGCTGCAGCAGCCGGCGCCGCTGGACCTGCGGGTCAACACCCTGAGCGCCAAGCGCGACGAGGTGCAGCGCGAACTCAAGGCCGCCGGCATCGCCGCCAAGGCGACGCCGTTCTCTCCCTGGGGCCTGCGCGCCGACGGCAAGCCGGCGGTCAACCGCCTGCCCGCCTACGAGCGCGGCGCCATCGAGGTGCAGGACGAGGGCTCCCAGCTGCTGACGCTTCTGGTCGAGGCGCGTCGCGGCGAGATGGTGGTCGATTTCTGCGCCGGCGCTGGCGGCAAGACCTTGGCGCTGGGCGCCGCCATGCGCAGCACCGGCCGGCTCTATGCCTTCGACACCTCCGCCCATCGCTTGGACGCGCTCAAGCCGAGGCTGGCGCGCAGTGGTCTGTCAAATGTGCATCCGGCTGCCATCGCCCACGAGCGAGACGACCGTATCAAGCGGCTGGCCGGGAAGATCGACCGCGTGCTCGTCGATGCCCCTTGCTCGGGCCTGGGCACGCTGCGACGCAATCCCGATCTCAAGTGGCGGCAGTCGCCCGAGGCGGTGCAGGAGCTGATCGCCAAACAGACCGCAATCCTTGCCAGCGCCGCGCGGCTGGTGAAGTCGGGCGGACGCCTGGTCTATGCCACGTGCAGCGTGCTGCCGGAGGAGAACGAGGCCATCGCCGAAGCCTTCGGCGCCGCACACCCCGACTTTCTACCGCTGGAGGCAGCCGACCTGCTGGCTGCCCAGAAGGTGGAGGGTGCTGCCGGGCTGTGCGCCGGCGGCGGAAGTGGCACGCGCTACCTGCGGCTGTGGCCACATCGCCACGCCACCGACGGCTTTTTCGCCGCCGCGTGGAACCGACGCTAGAGCGGGGCATCCAATCCCCAGAGATTCAACGCCGTTACACGAAAAACGGGGTGGATTTCAAGCCCGGCACACTAAAATTGTCGGACTGTTCTGACAGGACGACCCCGTCCGTCCGTGTGGAGTACCCAACTTGATGATTCCTGATTCCGCCGTTTTGAGCTCGGCCCTCGACTGGCTCGCCCATGGCCTGTGGGATCTGTCCTGGTGGCAGATCGTGCTGTACACGCTCGCCACGACGCACATCACCATCCTGGCGGTGACCATCTTCCTGCACCGCACGCAGGCCCACCGCTCGATGGACCTGGGGCCCATTCCCTCCCACTTCTTCCGCTTCTGGCTGTGGGTCGGCACGGGCATGGTTACCAAGGAATGGGTCGCCATCCACCGCAAGCACCACGCCAAGTGCGAGACCGAGGAAGATCCGCACAGCCCGCAGACCCGCGGCATCGACACCGTCATGTGGCGCGGCGCCGAGCTGTACCGCGCCGAGGCGAAGAACAGCGAGACCATCACCAAGTTCGGCCACGGCACGCCCGACGACTGGATTGAGCGCAACCTGTACAGCCGCTTCGGCTGGCAGGGCGTGGGCCTCATGCTCATCCTGAACCTGGCGCTGTTCGGCGGCATCGGCGCCACTATCTGGGCCATCCAGATGCTGTGGATCCCGTTCTGGGCCGCCGGCGTCGTCAACGGCCTGGGCCACTACTGGGGCTACCGCAACTTCGAGGCGCAGGACGCCAGCACCAACTTGGTGCCGTGGGGCATCGTGATCGGCGGCGAAGAGCTGCACAACAACCACCACACCTATCCCACCGCCGCCAAGTTCTCGGTCAAGAAGTACGAGTTCGACATCGCCTGGGGCTACATCATGCTGATGCAGAAGCTGGGCTGGGCCAAGGTCAAGAAGGTGCCGCCGAAGCTTCGCATGGGCGAGGTTCGCCCGGTGGCCGACGAGAAGACGCTCGAGGCCGTCATCGCCAACCGCTACGAAGTGATGGCCGGCTACGCCCGCGAGATGCGCCGTACCTGCAAGCAGGAGCTGTCGCAATTGCAGGCCCGGGGTACTGACCTATCCGTGCTCAAGGCTGCCCGCCGCTGGCTGCACCGCGACGACGACAAGGTGCCGGCCGCCGCCCGTCCCAAGCTCGCCGAGGCCCGCGCTGCCCATCCGGTGCTGGACAAGATGGTCACCATGCGCGAAGAACTGCGCCAGATGTGGATGAACACCTCCCAGTCGCGCGAGCAACTGGCAGCTGACCTGGCCGCCTGGTGCCACCGCGCCGAGGCGAGCGGCATCAAGGCGCTGCAGGATTTCTCGATCCGCCTGCGCGCGGCGCACGTGTGACCTGAACCCCGCGCTTTGCTCGACGCACTGGCGTCGGGCATTCCAAAAAACCGGCTTTGTGCCGGTTTTTTGTTGTCTGGACGGAGGGTTGACCACTGGGCTGAGGCGCAAGGCCGGGGCCACATCCCGCTGCTGCGCACCACGCGCCGCCACGATGCAGGCAACAAAAAACCCGCTGGATCACAGCGGGTTCATTGAAGAAGGCATGGGCCGAATTACTTCAGCTTCACTTCCTTGTATTCGACGTGCTTGCGCGCCTTGGGGTCGAACTTCATGATCAACATCTTTTCAGGCGTCGTCTTCTTGTTCTTGCTGGTGGTGTAGAAGTGGCCGGTGCCCGCGGTGGACTCCAGCTTGATCTTTTCGCGTCCGCCTTTGCTCGTTGCCATGGTGTGCTCCTTTCAGCTCAGGCTTGGCCGCGTGCGCGCATGTCTGCGAGCACGGCGTCGATGCCGTTCTTGTCGATCAGGCGCAGGGCGGCGCTGGAGACGCGCAGACGCACCCAACGGTTTTCGCTCTCGACCCAGAAACGACGGTATTGCAGGTTCGGCATGAACCGGCGCTTGGTTTTGTTGTTGGCGTGGGAAACGTTGTTCCCGACCATCGGGCCCTTGCCCGTGACTTCACATACGCGTGCCATATAAGGACACTCTTTCATGAACAGCCGTCACCAGACGCGGCGGAGGTAGCGCGGCGCGCATTCCGTGGGGTGATTCGGCTTGACCTCGCCAGTACAGAAACGGGTGGCGGTAGCCCGCTTGCCGCGCTGGCCCTTGGGGTCGGCGCGGCAAAGCCAAAGATTATAGGGTGGGCGACCGCGATCTGTCCAACAAGGGCGCTCAGGACGTGCTGTCCTGCTGCTCCAGGAAGCGTTGGGCGTCCAAAGCGGCCATGCAGCCGGTCCCGGCGCTGGTGATGGCCTGGCGGTAGATGTGATCCTGCACGTCGCCGGCCGCAAACACGCCGGAGATGCTCGTCATGGTGGCGAAGCCGTTCAGGCCGGAGCGGGTGACGATGTAGTTGTCCTTGAGCTTCAGCTGGCCCTGGAAGAGGTCGGTGTTCGGATGGTGACCGATGGCGATGAAGCAGCCTTTCAGGTCGAGCTGCTTCTTTTCGCCCGACTGCACGTTCCGCAGTCGGATGCCAGTCACGCCGCTGTCGTCGCCCAGAACTTCGTCCAGCTCGCTGTGCAGTTCCAGAACGATCTTGCCTTCCTTGACCTTCTCATGGACCTTGTCGATCAGGATCGGCTCTGCGCGGAACTTGTCGCGGCGATGCACCAGCGTCACTCGACGCGCGATGTTCGACAGATACAGCGCTTCTTCCACGGCAGTATTGCCGCCGCCGATCACGCAGACATCCTGCTCGCGGTAGAAGAAGCCGTCGCAGGTGGCGCAGGCCGAGACGCCGCGGCCCATGAACTTCTCTTCCGACGGCAGGCCCAGGTATTTGGCCGACGCCCCCGTCGCGATGATCAACGCATCACAGGTATACGTGCCGCTGTCACCGGTCAGGGTGAACGGCCGCTTGCTCAGGTCGACCTTGTTGATGTGGTCGAAGACGATCTGTGTGTTGAAGCGCTCGGCATGCTCCAGAAAGCGCTGCATCAGCTCCGGCCCCTGGACGCCATGCACGTCGGCCGGCCAGTTGTCGACCTCGGTGGTGGTCATGAGCTGGCCGCCCTGCGCAAGGCCCGTGACGAGGAGCGGCTTGAGATTGGCGCGGGCGGCGTAGATCGCGGCGGTGTAGCCAGCGGGGCCAGAGCCCAAAATGAGGACCTGGGTATGCAGGGGAGTGGTCATAAACTGCGAGCCTGAATGGTGAACGGGGGACCGCAACGACATTGGGTCACCGATGGGACGCCAGTATCCTGTTCAGGTTCAATGCATGCGGAGCGCTCTTCTTATGTGCGTGATTGTATTTATTGATGCTGCGCCCCTCGAATGGCACAGCGCAGGGAGGAAATAGATGTCAATGCTCTCGAACCTGGAACTGCTTCGCCGGGTGCCGCTGTTTGCAGCGCTCACGCCCGCCCAGGCGGCCAACATCGCCGACGCGATCGTCAAGCGACGCTTCAAGCGCGGCGAACTCATCGTGGAGCAGGGCAAGAAGACCAATGCGCTCTACATCATCCTGGCGGGCCGCTCCCGCGTGCTCAGCGCAGACAGCCGCGGCCGGGAGGTGATCCTGGCGACGCTGCACTCCGGCGACTACATCGGCGAGATGAGCCTGATCGATGACGAGCCCCATTCCGCGACGGTTCGTGCAGACGTGCAGACCGATGTGCTGGTGCTCGGTCGCGAGGCCTTCTCACGCTGTCTGCCGGACAGCTCGTCCATGTCGTACAACATCATGCGCGGGCTGGTCCGACGCCTGCGCCAGGCGGACCGCAAGATCGAATCGCTGGCACTGATGGATGTTTATGGGCGCGTGGCGCGGGCTCTGATGGATTTCGTCACCGAAGACGGTGCGGGCAACTATGTCGTGCGCGAGCGCATCTCGCGTCAGGATCTCGCCAAGATGGTGGGCGCGTCGCGGGAGATGGTCAGTCGCGTGATGAAGGATCTGGAGGAGCGCGGTTTCGTCCAGACCCAGGAGGACGGCTCCATGCTGGTGAAGGAGCGGCTGTCCACACTGGGTTGATCCAATGTCGGGCGCTCCGAGGGGTTGAGTCCGGGCACCGGCCCCTACGCACCGCAGGCCGCTGACGGTGCAGTGCCGTCAAGATGGTTTAGGCTTGCACATTGCGCGCGGCAGGGCTGCGCGTGTCTGCGTCCATGACCTATTCCTTGCACACACTTCACAACACGGCGGCGCCAGAGACGCCACCCGTGCGCCAGCGCGCCCTGCGGTTCGCGCACGAAATCTCCCTTGTCGCGGGCTTCGCGCTCATGCTGTTCTGGCTCCTCGCGATGCTCAGCTATACGCCGTCCGATGCGGCATGGTCGACCTCCGGCACGGGCGGCGCCGTCAAGAACTGGGGCGGCGCGCTGGGCGCATGGCTTGCTGATGCCAGCTACTACCTGGCTGGCTATTCGATCTGGTGGGCTTTTGCCGCGTCGGTCCGCGTCTGGCTGTCGTCGCTCGCGCAGTGGCTGCGTGGTGGTCGGCCGCAGGGCGAGCCGGAGCCGCCCCGCCTGAACCGCAGCCGGCTTCTCTTCTGGCTGGGCCTCGTCCTGCTGTTGGCGGCCAGCGCCATGCTCGAATGGTCGAGGCTGTATCGCCTGGAATTCCGCCTGCCCGGCCACGGTGGGGGCGTCCTGGGCTATTTCATCGGCCCGGCCGGGGTCCGTTGGCTGGGCTTCACCGGCTCCGCGCTGGTCGCCATCGCGGCAGGCGTGATCGGCAGTGCCCTGGTCTTCCGGTTCTCGTGGGCACAGGTGGCCGAAGTCATCGGCGCGCGCATCTATTCGCTGTTCGAACGCGGCCGCGAGAAGCGGGAACTGGCCCAGGACCTGGCCATGGGCCGCAAGGCGCGCCGCGAGCGGGAGGAGGTGGCCGGCCATGACCGTGAGGTGCCGTTACCCGAAGATGACCTGGAGCCCGCCTTCGACGACGTGCCGCCACCTGCGCCCCGCCGCCGCGAGAAGGCCGCGCCAGTGCAGATCGAGCCGGCTGTCGCCGACGTGCCCAAGAGCGAGCGCGTGGTCAAGGAACGCCAGAAGCCGCTGTTCAAGGAACTGCCCGACAGCAAGCTGCCGCAGGTGGACCTGCTCGATGCGGCCGCCGGCCGTCAGGAGACGGTGTCGCCCGAGACGCTGGAGATGACGTCGCGCCTGATCGAAAAGAAGCTCAAGGACTTCGGCGTCGAGGTGCGCGTGGTGCTGGCCTCGCCCGGCCCCGTCATCACCCGCTACGAGATCGAGCCGGCCACCGGCGTGAAGGGCTCGCAGATCGTCAACCTGGCCAAGGACCTGGCGCGCTCGCTGTCGCTGGTGTCCATCCGCGTGATCGAGACGATTCCCGGCAAGAACTACATGGCGCTGGAACTGCCCAATGCCAAGCGGCAGTCGATCCGCCTGTCGGAGATCCTCGGCTCGCAGGTCTACCACGAGGCCAAATCCATGCTGACCATCGGTCTGGGCAAGGACATCATCGGCAATCCCGTGGTGGCCGATCTGGCCAAGATGCCGCACGTGCTCGTGGCCGGTACCACGGGCTCGGGCAAATCGGTGGGCATCAACGCGATGATCCTGTCGCTGCTCTACAAGGCCGAAGCGAGCGACGTGCGCGTGCTCATGATCGACCCCAAGATGCTGGAGATGTCGGTATATGAGGGCATTCCGCACCTGCTGGCGCCTGTGGTCACCGACATGAGGCAGGCGGCCCATGGCCTCAACTGGTGCGTGGCCGAGATGGAGCGCCGCTACAAGCTCATGTCCAAGCTGGGCGTGCGCAATCTGGCAGGCTACAACGCCAAGATCGACGAGGCCAAGTCGCGCGAGGAGTTCATCTACAACCCCTTCAGCCTCACGCCGGACGATCCGGAGCCGCTGCGCCGCGAGCCGCACATCGTGGTCGTGATCGACGAACTGGCCGACCTGATGATGGTGGTCGGCAAGAAGATCGAGGAACTGATCGCCCGCTTGGCGCAGAAGGCCCGGGCGGCAGGCATCCATCTGATCCTGGCCACGCAGCGACCCAGCGTCGACGTGATCACCGGCCTGATCAAGGCGAACATTCCTACACGCATCGCCTTCCAGGTCAGCAGCAAGATCGACAGTCGGACGATCCTTGACCAGATGGGCGCGGAAGCGCTGCTGGGCATGGGCGACATGCTCTACATGCCGAGCGGCACCGGACTGCCCATCCGTGTCCATGGCGCCTTCGTCAGCGATGACGAGGTGCACCGTGTGGTGGCCTATCTCAAGAGCCAGGGGGAGCCCGACTACATAGAGGGCGTGCTCGAAGGCGGAACTGTGGATGGCGAGGACGGTCCGATGGGAGAGGGTGGCGACGCCGGCGGCGAGAAGGATCCGATGTACGACCAGGCGGTCGAGGTCGTCCTCAAGCACCGCAAGGCCAGCATTTCGCTGGTGCAGCGCCACCTCAAGATTGGCTACAACCGCGCGGCGCGTTTGGTCGAGGACATGGAGAACGCGGGCCTGGTCAGCGCCATGAGCGGGGCCGGCCAGCGCGAGATCCTCGTGCCGGCGCGCAGCGAGTGAAAGGAACGGAATGCGGAAGTTGATGGTGGGCTGTGTTCTTGCGGCCATGGCATGCGGCGCGTGGGCCGGCGGCTTGGATAGCCTGGGTGCGTTTCTCAAGACCGCCCGCTCTGGCAAGGCCGACTTCACCCAGACGGTCACCGCGCCGCCCAAGGATGGTCAGGCGATGCGCGCCAAGACTTCCACCGGCACCTTCGAGTTCCAGCGGCCTGGACGATTCCGCTTCGAGTACCGCAAGCCCTTTGCGCAGACGATCGTGGCCGACGGCAAGACGCTGTGGCTCTACGACGCCGACCTCAACCAGGTGACGCAGCGCCCGCAGGCGCAGGCGCTGGGCTCGACGCCGGCAGCGCTGATCGCCTCGGCGGCGGATCTGCGTGCGCTGGAGTCGGATTTCACGCTGGCCGATGCGCCCGCTCGCGACGGCCTGCAATGGGTCAAGGCCACGCCAAAGTCGCGTGATGCGCAACTGCAGAGCGTGGAGATCGGCTTCCAGGGCGATGCGCTGGCGGCGCTGGACATCCTCGACGCCTTCGGCCAGCGCTCGGTGCTGCGCTTTTCCAACGTGCAGGTCAATCCTTCGCTGCAGGCGGGCAGCTTCCAGTTCAAGCCCCCTGCGGGTGCCGACGTCGTCCGGCAGTGAGGCCATGATGACGGCCGGACAATCGGCGCATGGCCGATCTGTTTGATTCCCCTTCGCCTGCGGCGCCCCTTGCGGAGGCCCTGCGCCCCGCTAGCCTCGACGAGGTCATCGGTCAGAGCCACCTGATCGGCCCTGGCCGACCACTGCGGCTGGCCTTCGAGTCTGGCAAGCCCCATTCCATGATCCTTTGGGGGCCGCCCGGCGTAGGCAAGACCACGCTGGCTCGGCTCACGGCCAAGGCCTTCGGCTATGAGTTCATTGCACTGTCGGCGGTGTTTTCGGGCGTCAAGGACATCCGCGCCGCCATGGAGCGGGCCGAGCAGCACCTGGCGCTGAGCCGCAAGACCATCCTCTTCGTCGACGAGATCCATCGCTTCAACAAGAGTCAGCAGGACGGCCTGCTGCCCTTCGTCGAATCGGGCCTGGTCACCTTCGTCGGCGCGACCACCGAGAACCCGTCCTTCGAGGTCAATTCGGCGCTGCTTTCGCGGGCCCAGGTCTACACGCTGCAGTCGCTCAGCGAGGACGAACTCCGTCAGCTGGTGCGTCGTGCGCAGGACAAGGTGCTCACCCATCTGGCGCTGAGCGATGCGGCCGTGGACACGCTGGTTGGCTATGCGGATGGCGACGCGCGCCGCATGCTCAACCTGCTGGAGCAGACCGACACCGCCGCGCGTGCCGCCGGGGTGGAGGAAGTGACGCCCGAGTTCCTGCAGAGCGCGCTCACGCTCAACGCGCGCCGCTTCGACAAGGGCGGCGACAACTTCTACGACCAGATATCGGCCTTGCACAAGTCGGTTCGCGGCTCGCATCCAGACGCGGCGCTGTATTGGCTCACGCGCATGCTCGACGGCGGTGCCGATGCTCGCTACCTCTCGCGGCGCATCGTGCGCATGGCGTGGGAGGACATCGGCCTGGCCGACCCACGCGCGATGCAGGTGGCCAACGATGCCGCCACCACCTTCGAGCGCCTTGGCTCGCCCGAAGGTGATCTGGCCCTGGCCCAGGCGGTCATCTACCTGGCCATCGCGCCCAAGAGCAATGCGGGCTACAACGCCTACAACCAGGCACGGGCCTTCGTGCGGCAGGACAAGTCGCGCGAGGTGCCCATCCACCTGCGCAATGCGCCCACCAAGCTGATGAAGTCGCTGGGCCATGGCAAGGCCTATCGCTATGCGCACGACGAGCCCGAGGCTTATGCGGCCGGCGAGACCTACCTGCCCGAGGGCATGCCCGAGCCCCGGTGGTACCAGCCCGTGCCGCGCGGGCTCGAAACGAAGATCGCTGACAAGCTCACGCACCTGCGCCAGCTGGACGAACAGGCCCGCAAGGACTGACACCGCCCTGACACCGGGCGCCCGCCGAGCCGCTCCAGGCTTGCGGAAAACCCCACCCTGCCTGCACCAGATTGGCGCGAGGCCGTGTCTACAATCCCGCCCACTTCGACCCGCCGACCACCCATGCTGGCGGGTTTTTTGCTACTTGAACCATGGCGCCAATCCGGTGCTCCGGCTTGGCAAAAGGCGTCCTCACCGGGACGCATAACAAAAGGGACCTCTCTTTATGGAAATATTGCTGCAACAGATCATCAACGGTCTGGTTCTCGGCAGCATGTACGCCCTGATAGCCCTCGGCTACACCATGGTGTACGGCATCATCAACCTCATCAATTTCGCCCACGGCGAGGTCCTCATGGTCGGTGCGCTGACCAGCTGGACCATCATCGGCTGGATGCAGTCGGCCATGCCGGGCACCCCGGGCTGGATCATCCTGATCCTGGCTACGTTGATCGCCTGCGTGGTGGCTGCGACGCTCAACTTCACCATCGAGAAGGTCGCCTACCGACCGCTGCGCAACAGCCCCAAGCTGGCGCCGCTGATCACCGCGATCGGCATGTCGATCCTGTTGCAGACGCTGGCCATGATCATCTGGCGGCCCACCAACAAGGCCTATCCGACGCTGCTTCCCAGCGAGTCCGTCCATATCGCGGGCGCGGCCATCTCGCCGACGCAGATCATGATCCTGGTGGTCACGGCAGTCTCCCTGGCGATCCTGACGTGGCTGGTCAACTACACGCGCCTGGGTCGTGCCATGCGCGCCACGGCCGAGAACCCGCGGGTGGCGGCGCTGATGGGCATCCGGCCCGACACGGTGATTTCCGCCACCTTCATCATCGGCGCCGTTCTGGCGGCCATCGCTGGCGTGATGTACGCGTCCAACTACGGCATCGCGCAACATGCCATGGGCTTCATCCCCGGCCTCAAGGCCTTCACCGCGGCCGTGTTCGGCGGCATCGGCAACCTGGCCGGCGCTGTGGTGGGCGGGCTGCTTCTGGGCGTGATCGAGGCGGTGGGCGCCGGCTATCTGTCGGACGTGACCGGCGGCGTGCTGGGCAGCCAGCACAGCGACATCTTCGCCTTCATCATCCTCATCATCACGCTGACCGTGCGGCCGTCCGGCCTGCTCGGCGAACGTGTGGCGGACCGGGCCTGATGGCCAAGGAGGCTCCATGAAGAATTCCAAGAACCTCGTCGTCTTCCTGATCGCCGCCGTCGCGCTGCTGGCCTTCCCACTGCTGCTGCAGACCCAGGGCAATGCCTGGGTGCGCATCGTCGACATCGCGCTGCTGTACGTGATGCTCGCGTTGGGCCTGAACATCGTGGTCGGCTACGCCGGCCTGCTGGACCTGGGCTACGTCGCATTTTTCGCCATCGGGGCGTACCTCTACGCGCTGCTGGGCTCCACGCAGTTGACGGATTCTTTCCCTGCGCTGCAGGCGATGTTCCCGAACGGCTTCCACACCTCGCTGATTCTGGTGATACCGGCGGCGCTGGTGCTGGCAGGCATCTTCGGCGCCCTGCTGGGTGCGCCCACGCTCAAGCTGCGCGGCGACTACCTGGCCATCGTGACGCTCGGCTTCGGCGAAATCATCCGCGTGTTTATGAACACGCTGGACCATCCCTACAACATCACCAACGGCCCCAAGGGCATCAGCAGCATCGATCCCATCCGGATCTTCGGGCTCAATCTGGGCCGGCCGCTGAAGATCGGCGACTACACCATCTCTTCGGTGTCGCTGTACTACTACCTGTTCCTGGCGCTGGTGATCTTCACCGTCATCCTGTCGCACCGGCTGCAGAACTCGCGTGTCGGCCGTGGCTGGATGGCCATCCGGGAGGATGAGATCGCCGCCAAGGCCATGGGCATCAACACCCGGAACATGAAGCTTCTGGCCTTCGGCATGGGCGCAAGCTTCGGTGGCATGTCGGGCGCCATGTTCGCGGCCTTCCAGGGCTTCGTCTCACCCGAGTCCTTCAGCCTGATGGAGTCGGTGATGATCGTCTCGATGGTGGTGCTCGGCGGCATCGGCCACCTGCCTGGCGTGATCCTGGGTGCCGTGCTGCTCGCGGCGCTGCCCGAGGTGCTGCGCTATGTGGCCGGTCCGCTGCAGGCCATGACGGACGGCCGACTCGACGCGTCCATCCTGCGCCAGCTGTTCATCGCGCTGGCCATGATCGTGATCATGCTGGTGCGTCCGCGCGGCCTGTGGCCCTCGCCGGAACACGGCAAGTCGCTCAAGGGGACGCCGCGGGCGCCCGACCCGGTGTCCGGCTCGGCCCAGGCTGTCACGCCTGGCATCGACACGCCGGCCGAAGAGGTGCCCGGCGGCGCCAACCGGCCCATGTCCATCAACCCTTGAGCCGAAGGAAGGAACACTCTCATGGCAGACACCATCCTTCACGTGAAGGGCATCTCCAAGCGCTTCGGCGGACTCCAGGCCCTGTCGGACGTGGGCATCCGCATCGAGCGGGGCCAGGTCTACGGCCTGATCGGCCCCAACGGCGCGGGCAAGACCACCTTCTTCAACGTCATCACCGGGCTGTACACGCCGGACAGCGGCAGCTTCGAGCTGGCCGGCAAGCCCTACCAGCCCACGGCCGTGCACGAAGTGGCCAAGGCCGGCATCGCACGCACCTTCCAGAACATCCGACTCTTCGCCGAGATGACGGCGCTGGAGAACGTGATGGTCGGCCGCCATGTGCGCACGCATTCGGGCGTGTTCGGCGCCATCTTCCGCACCTCGGGCTTCAAGGCCGAGGAGCGGGCCATCGCCGATCGCGCACGTGAACTGCTCGACTATGTGGGCGTCGGCAAGTACGCCGACTTCAAGGCCCGCACGCTGAGCTACGGCGACCAGCGTCGGCTCGAGATCGCGCGTGCCCTGGCCACCGACCCGCAGCTCATCGCACTGGACGAACCCGCCGCCGGCATGAACGCGACCGAGAAGGTTCAGCTGCGCGAGTTGATCGACCGCATCCGCAAGGACAGCCGCACCGTGCTCATCATCGAGCACGACGTGAAGCTGATCATGGGTCTGTGCGACCGCGTGACGGTGCTCGACTACGGCAAGCAGATCGCCGAAGGCACCCCGGCCGAGGTGCAGAAGAACGAGAAGGTGATCGAGGCCTACCTCGGCACCGGTGGACACTGAAAGGCCGCGCATGGCACAGACTCTGTTGAAAGTGAGCGGCCTGAAGGTCGCATATGGCGGCATCCAGGCCGTCAAGGGCGTGGACTTCGAGGTGCGCGAGGGCGAACTGGTGTCGCTGATCGGCTCCAACGGTGCTGGCAAGACCACCACCATGAAGGCCATCACCGGCACGCTGCCCCCGCTGGCAGGCGAGATCGAGTTCATGGGCAAGTCCATCAAGGGGCGTGGCGCCTGGGACCTGGTCAAGGAAGGCCTGGTGATGGTGCCGGAAGGCCGCGGCGTGTTCACGCGCATGACGATCACCGAGAACCTGCAGATCGGCGCCTACACGCGCAACGACAAGGCCGGCATCGCGCAGGACATCGACCGCGTGTTCACCACCTTCCCTCGCCTGAAGGAGCGGGCCACGCAGCTGGCGGGCACCATGTCCGGCGGCGAGCAGCAGATGCTGGCCATGGGCCGCGCGCTGATGGCCCGGCCCAAGGTGCTGCTGCTGGACGAGCCCACCATGGGCTTGTCGCCCATCATGTGCGACAAGATCTTCGAAGTGGTCAAGCAGGTCTACGACCAGGGCGTGACGGTGTTGCTGGTGGAGCAGAACGCCAGCCGCGCGCTGCAGATCGCCGACCGGGGCTACGTGATGGAGTCGGGCCTGATCACCATGAATGGCGATGCCAAGGTGATGCTGAACGATCCCAAGGTGCGCGCCGCCTACCTGGGCGAGTGACGCTCAGGGCGGCGCACGAGGCCGCCGGTCAAGCAAAGAAACGGGCCGCGCTTTCGCCGGCCCGTTCTGCTTTGGATCTGCGCGCCGCCGCAGCGGCGCCCGGTGCAAGGCTCAGTCCACCTTCGCGCCGGTCGCCTTCACCACCTGCTCGTACTTGGCCAGTTCGCTCTTCATGAAGGCGCCGAACTGCTCGGGCGTGGTCGGCACCGGCTCGGCAAAGAGGGCGGCGAAGCGGGTCTTGGTCTCGGGCGCGTTCAGCGCGCCGACGAAGGCCTGGTTCAGCCGGTCGATCACCTCGCGCGGCGTACCCGCGGGCGCCACCAGCCCCCACCAGGTGTCGATGGAAAAGCCCTTGAGCGTGTCCGCCACCGGCGGCACCTCGGGCAGGAAGGGGCTGCGCTGCAGCGTGGTCACGGCCAGCGCCTTGAGCTTGCCGCCACGGATGTTGGGCGCGGCCGTGGCCAGGTTGTCGAAGTTGAAGTCGACCTGGCCGCTCAGCAGCGCCAGCTGCGCCGGGTTGCCGCCGTTGTAGGGAATGTGCACGGCGAAGATGCCGGCCGCCTTCTTGAACATCTCACCCGCCAGGTGGCCGGCGCTGCCGTTGCCGCCGCTGCCGTAGTTCAGCTTGGCCGGGTTGGCCTTGGCGTAGGCGATCAGGTCCTTGAGGCTGTTGATCTTCAGGCGCTGCGCCGTCTCGGCATTCATCACCAGCACATTGGGCACCCGCACCATCTGCGTGATGGGCGCGAAGTCGGTGGCCGCGTTGTAGGGCATGCGGCTGTAGAGCCAGGGGTTGACCGCATTCGTCGCCGTGGCGGCGATGCCGATGGTCAGGCCGTCGGGTTGCGCCTTGGCCACCATGTCGGCGCCGATGTTGCCGCCGGCACCGGGCTTGTTGTCGATGATGATCGGGCCGCCGAAGGCGTCCTTGGCACGTTCGGCCAGCGCACGCGCAGTCACGTCGATGGGGCCGCCCGCGGCATAGGGCACCACCAGGCGGATCGGCCGGTTCTCGGCGCGCGCCACGAAGGGCAGGGCGGCGCTCGCAGCCAGCAGGGAGAGCACGGGGCGTCGGGTGATCAGGCGGGTCATGGTGTCTCGTGTTGTCTTGTGATCGGACGGCCGCGCGCCGTCAGTCGACGGCAGGCGGCGGAGCAGGCGTTCAGGGCGCGGCCTTGTCCGCCTCGGAGGTGAAGGCGTCGGCGAAGAATTCCTCTTCGGGCAGGCCGGCCTGGGCCACGTAGTCGCGCTGCGCGGATTGCACGACCACCGGCGCGCCGCAGGCATAGACCTGGTGGCCGGAAAGGTCGGGCGTGTCCTCGAGCACCGCCTGGTGGACGAAGCCGGTGCGACCCGTCCAGTTGTCTTCGGGCACGGCATTGCTCACCACCGGCACGTAGCGCAGCTGGGGCATCTCGGCCAGCTGCTCGCGGATCCAGCCGTCCATGTACAGGTCCTGCGGCCGGCGGCCGCCCCAGTACAGCGTGGTCGGCCGCTTGATGCGCTTGAACTTCATGTGCTCGATCAGCGCCTTGATGGGCGCGAAGCCGGTGCCCGAGGCCAGCAGCACGATGGGCTTGGTGCTGTCCTCGCGCAGGAAGAAGCTGCCGTAGGGGCCTTCGACGCGCAGGATCTCCTTTTCCTTCATGGCGCCGAACACGTGGTCGGTGAACTTGCCGCCGGGCATGTGGCGGATGTGCAGCTCGATGCCGGTGCCGGGCTCGGCCAGCGTGTGCGGCGCATTGGCCATCGAATAGCTGCGCCGCGCGCCGTCGCGCAGCAGGAATTCGACGTACTGGCCGGCATGGAACTTCATCGGCTCGCCGGCCGGCAGCTGCAGGCGCAGCCGCATCACGTCGTGCGACAGGCGCACCAGGGTTTGCACCCGCACAGGCATCTTGCGGATCGGGAAGGCGTCGGCGTCGACCACCTGTCGCGATTCGAGCACCACGTCGCTCGTGGCATGGGCACGGCAGGTCAGGATGTAGCCGGCGGTGGCCTCCTCGGCGCTGAGGGCCTTGGACTGGTAGGGCTCCATCGTCACCTCGCCGGAAAGCTTCCTGCACTTGCAGGAGCCGCAGGCGCCGTCCTTGCAGCCGTAGGGCAGGCCGATGCCCTGGCGGATGCCGGCGGACAGGATGGATTCGCCGGCCTCGGCGTCGAAGCGGCGGCCGCTGGGCTCCACGCTCACGGAGAACACGGTGTCGGACATGGGTGGGTATTCTTCGGGGGTTGTGCCGGCGCTGGCGCCGCGTGGGGCGGGCGCGGCCGGTCAAGACTGCGGAAAGCGTTCGATTTTGCCTTCAAACCGTCTTCCCCTCGGTGCGCTGCCGGCGCGCTTCCGCCGCATGCGGCTGCTCGTCGTCGGTTGCGGCGACGTGGGCCAGCGGGTGCTGCGCCAGCTCGGCGGGCGGATGCGGGTGCTGACACTGACCTCCTCACCCGAGCGGGTGCCGGCCCTGCGCGCGGCCGGTGCCGTGCCGCTGGTGGGCGACCTGGACCGGCCCGCCACGCTGCGCCGGCTGGCCGGGCTGGCGCCCCGTGTGCTCCATCTGGCGCCGCCGCCACGCGAGTCGGGTGCTGGCGGCGACCGCGACACCCGCACCCGTGCGCTGTTGCAGGCGCTGGCCTGCGGCGGCGCGATGGCCGCGCCGGACGTGCTGGTCTACGGCTCCACCACCGGCGTGTATGGCGATTGCGGCGGCGACTGGATCGACGAGACCCGCGCCGTGGCGCCGGCCACCGCGCGCGGCCGACGTCGCGTCGATGCGGAACGTGCGGTGCGCGAGGCCGGCACGCGCGGCCTGCGCGCCAGCATCCTGCGCATCCCGGGCATCTACGCGCCCGACCGGCCGGCGGGCACGCCGCGCGAGCGCCTGCTGCGCGGCACGTCAGCCCTGCGGATCGAGGATGACGTGTACACCAACCACATCCATGCCGACGACCTGGCGCGCGCCTGCATCGCCGCACTCTGGCGCGGGAAGGCGCAGCGCGTCTACCACGCGAGCGACGACACACAGATGCGCATGGGCGAGTACTTCGACCTGGCAGCCGGGCTCTACGGCCTGCCGCGCCCCCAGCGGCTGTCGCGCACGGAGGCGGCGCAGCAGCTGTCGCCCATGCAGATGAGCTTCATGGCCGAGTCCCGGCGGCTGCGCAACACGCGGCTCAAGAGGGAGCTGCGCGTACGCCTGGCCTGGCCGACGGTGAACACCGGCCTCTTGGGCTGAGGGCCCGGGCCCGCGAGCCGTGGCTCCAGCGCGCAGTGTGCGCATGGGCTCGGGCGCTGCAGGGGATGCGCTCGCCAGCGCTCGCCGCTCAGGCGGCTGGTGCCGTCGCCAGCGCGGCGAGCGCCTCGCCATCGGTGCGGTACTGCGCGAACAGCGGCCCTGGCGCCAGCAGCCCTGCACGGTCCAGCACCTGCTGGGCCGGGAGCTTAAGACCCGACAGGTGCAGCATCACGCCGCGGCCTTCCAGCAGCCGGCGGATGTTGCCGAAGACCTCAGCGCCGGTCAGGTCCACGCGGTTGATGGGCTGCGCGAACAGGCAGACGTGGCGCAGGTCCGGATGCCTGGCAAGCGCCTCGGTGATGTGACGCTCCAGCGTGCTGGCGGAGGCGAAGTCCAGTTCCGCGTCCATGCGGAGGGCGTAGAGGTCCGGCGCCAGCGGCGGCAGGCGCCACAGGTGGCGGTCTCGCAGGCTGCCGTCCCCGTGCAGCCCCACCTCGATGATGCGCGGATGCAGATGCCGGTACATGTAGTGCGACAGCGCCGCCAGCAGCCCGCCCAGCACGCCCCAGTAGATCGAGGGCGCCGTCGCGATGGTCAGCACGAAGGTGCCGAAGGCGATGCCGGCCTCGATGCGCGAGATGCGCCACAGCTGCACGAAGGAACGCGGCTTGAGCAGCCCGATGGTGGCCGTGGCGACGATGGCCGCCAGCACCGCCTGCGGCACGTGGTAGAGCAGCGGCATGGCCCACAGCAGCGCCACCGCCACCACGGCCACGTTGAACAGCGTCGCCCACTGCGTCTGCGCGCCCGCATACAGCGTGATGGCGGAGCGCGAGAAGGACGAACTCGTCGGGAAGCTGCCCGTGAGGCCCGAGGCCACCTTGGCCAGGCCCTGGCCGATTAGGTCCTGGTTCTCGTTCCAGAGCTTGCCGGCGCGGGCGTTGTCCACCTTGGCACTGGAGGCCGTCTCCAGGAAGCTCACCAGCGTGATCAGGAAGGCCGGCAGCAGCAGCGTGCCCAGCTGATGCCAGCCCAGTAATTGAGGCAGGTAGAAGTCGGGCAGGCCGCCCGGCAGCTCGCCCACCACGGCGCCGCCGCCCAGCGCGTAGCCCAGCAGTGCGCTGATCAGTGCGGTGCCGGCCACCAGCAGCATGGTCGTCGGCATGCGCGGCGACAGCCGCTTGCCGAGGAACAGCAGCGCCATGCTGCCCAGGCCGAAGCCGATCGCGATGAAGTCCGGCGGCGGACCCTGCATCACCTGCAGCGGTGTGCGGCCGGTGTAGCCCAGCAGCGCCGGCAACTGCGACAGCGTGATCAGCACCGCCGCGCCCTGAGTGAAGCCCATCAGCACTGGCGAATTGACCAGCCGCAGCAGCCAGCCGAAGCGCGCGGCGCCCAGCAGGATCTGCATGGCGCCCGAGAGCAGGGTGAGCCACACCGCAAGCGACACCCATTCGGCGCTGCCCGGCACCGCCATGGGCGCGAGCGTCGCGCCCACCAGCAGGCTGGTCAGGGCGGTGGGCCCCACCGACAGTCGTGCCGACGAGCTGAACAGCACCGCGATCAACGCCGGCAGCAGGGCCGCATAGATGCCCGTGACCAGCGGCATGCCGGCCAGCGCCGCATAGGCAACGCCCTGCGGGATCACCATCAGCGCCACGGTGAGTCCCGCCAGCGCCTCGCTGACCAGCAGGCCGCGCGTGGGCCGGGGCCAGTTCAGGAAGGGCAGCCAGTGCTTCAGGGCCCGGGCCCGGCCCATGGGAGGGGACGCGGGCGAGGGGGAGTGGGGGAGGTCGGGATCGGCAGGGGCAGTCATGAAGCGGGCACCGTGCTCAGGCGACGGTGGCGCGCGATTGTCCGCTCACTGGCCTGCCAATCGGCGTCATGCCGGTGTCGGGCACGCCGCTTGCGCGGCGCGGACGCTCAGGGCGCCGGGCAGCTGTCGTCGAGCCCGGCCGCACTGGCCAGCTTGCGCCAGCTGGAGCGCTGTTCAAGGCAGGCCTTCTGCCGGGCCTGCGCCGCCTGGGCCTGTGCCTGTTGGGCGGCCTGGGCGCGCTGCGCCTGCAGTTGCGCCACGCGCTCCTTGATGCGTGGCATGGCGGCCAGCGCCGCTTTCTCGCCTTCGAGGATGGCATTGGCCCGCTGCGTGAAGTCTGCGGCGCCGATGTCCAGCACAGCGGGACGGATCGTCACGTCCGCCCGCGCCAGTTCCGCCTGACCGAGCTTCTGGCCCATGATGGCGATGGACTGGCCCACGGTGCCAAGCATGTCGGCGGGTGAGCGTCCGCGTGCCTTGCTGGAGATGTCGACGGCGATGACGACGTCCGCACCCAGCTGCCGGGCCGCATCCACGGGCACGGGGCTGACCACGCCCCCATCGACATAGTGGTACTTGCCGATGGCCACCGGCTGGAACACGCCCGGCACGCTGCTGGAGGCCCGCACCGCCTGGCCAATGTTGCCGCGGGCGAAGAGGGTGCGCTCGCCGTCCTCCAGCCGCGTGGCCACGGCCACGAAGGGCTTGGCCAGCTGCTCCATGGGCTTGTTGTGGACCTGGGCGTTGACGTAGTCCTCCAGCTTCTGCCCCAGCACCAGGCCGCCGGACGAGAACTGCAGGTCGCGGATGCTGGCCTCGTCGAGCGCGACGGCCTTCTGCTGCAGCTCGAAGGCGTTCATGCCGCTGGCATACAGGGCGCCGACCACGCTGCCGGCGCTGGTGCCGGCCACCACGGCGGGGGCCAGGCCGTTGGCCTCCAGCATCTTGATCACGCCGATGTGGGCGAAGCCCTTGGCCGCGCCGCCGCCGAGGGCGATGCCGATGCGGATGGGGGCGGGCGCGCCGCTGCCGGCGGGCGGGGGAGAGGTCGTGGCACTGGGCGCGGCGCTCGTCGCGGCTGCGGGCGTGCGGGGCGCGCTGCCGCAACCGGTGAGTGCCGCGAGGCCGAGGGCGGCGATGGGCCACCACCCGAGGAACGTGCGGCGGGGAAGGGAAGAAGAGTGTCCTGCTGTCATCGGAGAGGACGGAGTGTGACAGCGGCGAAAAGTGCCCGGAACGCGCGGCACGGGCCTGGATCAGCCGCGGCATTCCTTCTGGCGCCCTCTCCCGCGCGGGGGAGAGGGACTCATGCCTCAGCCCGCGATGTGCCGCGCCACGGCCTCGCCCAGTTCCGTCGTGCTGGCCTGTCCGCCCAGGTCGGGGGTGCGCGGGCCTTCACGCAGCACCGTCTCGATGGCCGCCAGGATGGCGTCGTGCGCCTGGCGGCAGGCGCCTTCGCCGTGGCCCAGGAAGTCCAGCATCATCGCGCCCGACCAGATCATGGCGATGGGGTTGGCGATGTTCTTGCCGTAGATGTCCGGCGCCGAGCCGTGCACCGGCTCGAACAGCGAGGGGAAGGTGCGGTCCGGGTTCAGGTTGCCCGAGGGCGCCAAGCCGATGGTGCCGGTGGTGGCCGGGCCCAGGTCCGACAGGATGTCGCCGAACAGGTTGGTGGCCGCCACCACGTCGAAGCGGCCCGGCTGCAGCACGAAGCGGGCGGACAGGATGTCGATGTGCTGCTTGTCCAGCGCCACGTCGGGGTAGGCCTTCTTCACCTCGTCGGCCTGCTTGTCCCACCAGGGCATGCTGATGGCGATGCCGTTGCTCTTGGTGGCCAGGGTGACGTGCTTGCGGGGCCGCGACTGCGCCAGCTCGAAGGCGAACTTGAGCAGCCGCTGTGCGCCGACGCGGGAGTAGACCGACTCCTGGATCACCATCTCGCGGTCCGTGCCCTCGTACATCACGCCGCCCAGCGAGGTGTACTCGCCCTCGGTGTTCTCGCGCACCACGAAGTAGTCGATGTCGCCCGGCTTGCGGCCCGCCAGCGGGCAGGGCACGCCCTCGAACAGGCGCACCGGGCGCAGGTTGACGTACTGGTCGAACTCGCGGCGGAACTTCAGCAGCGAGCCCCACAGCGACACATGGTCCGGCACCGTGGCCGGCCAGCCCACCGCGCCGAAGAACAGGGCGTCCATGCCCTGCAGCTGGGCCTTCCAGTCGTCCGGCATCATCTTGCCGTGGGCCGCGTAGTAGTCGCAGCTGGCCCATTCGAAGTGGCTGTATTCGATGGCGATGCCGAAGCGCTGGGCCGCGGCGTCGAGGGCGCGCAGGCCCTCGGGCATGACTTCCTTGCCGATGCCATCGCCGGGCAGGACGGCGATGCGGAAGGGACGGGTGGGGGTGGCTGCGGCCATGTGCGGTCTCCAGGTGCGGAAGAGGAAGGAATGGCGTGCATTCTCGTTGCGCACGTAATTCATACAATCCTGCTTCCGTGAAGACATTGGCCACGAATCGTGAGCAATATCCCCGCCAATGAAGACCTGCGCGTCTTCCTCATCGTGGCCCGCCAGTCCAGCTTTGCGGCGGCGGCGGAGCAACTCGGCGTTTCGACCGCCTACGTGAGCAAGCGCATCCGCGTGCTGGAAGACACGCTGGGCGTGCGTCTGCTTCACCGCACCACCCGGCGCGTGAGCGTGACCGACCAGGGCGAGCGCGTCTTCCACTGGGCGCAGCGCGTGCTCGACGATGTGGAGCAGCTGATGCAGGAGGTGGCCGTCACCCGCGGCGAGCCGCGCGGGCTATTGCGCATCAGCAGCAGCTTCGGCTTCGGCCGCCGGGTGGTGGCGCCCATGCTCTCGGCCATGGCGCGCCGCCACGCCGGTCTGCAGGTGCGGCTGGAGGTGCTGGACCGGCTGGTGGACGTGGCGGCCGAGGGCTACGACGTGGACGTGCGGGTGGGCGATGAGATCGCGCCGCACCTCATCGCCCGCCGGCTGGCCGCCAACCACCGCGTGCTCTGCGCCGCGCCCGCCTACCTGGCCCGCCGCGAAGCACCGCGCACCCTGCAGGACCTGGCCAGCCACGACTGCCTGGTGATCAAGGAGCGGGACCACCCTTTCGGCGTCTGGCGGCTGCGTGCCGGCGCGCAGGAAGAGGCGGTGAAGGTCACCGGCCCGCTCTCTTCGAACCATGGCGAGGTGGCGGTGCAGTGGGCGGTCGACGGCCACGGCGTGGTCCTTCGCTCGCTGTGGGACGTCGCACCGCTGCTGGCCGACGGCCGCTTGGTGCAACTGCTGCCCGACTGGCGGCAGGAGGCCAACGTGTGGGCCGTCTACCCGGAGCGCCTGGCCAGCTCGGCCAAGGTGCGCGTCTGCGTCGAATACCTGATCGAGGCCTTCGCCGAGGTCAGCGCCGCCGATGCTGGAAGGCCGTCGGCGACTTCCCCGTCGCCTGCTTGAACATGGCGCAGAAGGCGCTGTCGGTGGCATAGCCGCAGGCCGTGGCCACCTGGCTCACGGCCATGCCGCGGGCCAGCAGCGGCAGCGCGTGGGCCAGCACCGCCTGCTGGCGCCAGGCCTGCCAGCTCATGCCCAGCTGGTCGCGGAACAGGCGCGCCACGGTGCGCTCGCTGGCGCCGATGCCGCGGGCGCGCTCGGCCAGCGTCGCGCGGTCGTCGGGCGCGCGCAGCACGGCCTCGCACAGCTGGCGCAGGCGCTTGTCCTGCGGCAGCGGCACGTCGATGCGGATCTGCTGGGCGCGCTCCAGTTCGTCCACCAGCAGCGGGGCGATCCAGCGCTCGCGCTGCGGCGCGTTGGGGTCCCCAGGCGGCAGGCCGTCGGGCGTGGTGTCCAGGGCCAGCATCAGGGCGCGCAGCAGCGGGCTGATCTCCAGCACCTCGCAGCGCGTCCAGTCCGGGCCCAGCCAGCGGTGCAGGTAGACGGTGCGCAGTTCGGCGTCTTCCACCAGCGTGATGCTGTGCGGCACGTCCGCCGGCACCCAGAGCGCGCGCGAGGGCGGGATGATGTAGCTGCCGTCCCGTGTGGACAGGCGGATCACGCCGCGGGTCGAGAAGGTGAGCTGCGGCCAGGGATGGGTGTGGGGTTCGACCAGCGTGTCTGCCGAAAGGAAATGCTCCTTCGCCCGCAACGGTCGCACTGCGTCGGGCGCGTAGAGGTGCGGCGTGAGCGGGCCCACGCTGTGGGCCAGGGCGGCCGGGGCCACCGCCGGGGGCGCCTTCCGCGCGCCGGACGGGCGCCGTCGCCGGGCGGAGGGGGCCGCGCCCGGCGCGGCTTCGGCAGGCGTCGCAAGATCTGGCATGTTTTCGACAGAGGTTGGCAGGGTGTCGGCATTCTGCCGTTTTCCGGCGCCTACCATGGCGGGGCGCTGCGGAGCCCGGGTCGGGTGACGCAGCCGCTTCCTCCAACGACAAGAAACCCGCCTGCTGCGTTCGCCGGACGCACGGCCCGCTGCCATGACCACTGCTTCCGCGTCGCCCCCGGGCGGCTCCTCCTCCCTTCGCTCGGACGCCACGCTCATCGGCCTGGTCGGCCTGGCGCACGCCATCAGCCATTTCAGCCAGCTGATCCTGCCGCCGCTCTTTCCCTGGCTGAAGGACGCCTTCGGCGTCAGCTACACCGAGCTGGGCGCGGTGCTGACCGTGTTCTTCGTCACCTCCTGCGCGGTGCAGGCGGGCTCGGGCTTCATCGTCGACAAGCTGGGCCCGCGCCCGGTGCTGTTTGTGGGCCTGGGCTGCCTGGGGCTGGCGGCCTTCGGCTACGCGATGGCGCCCAACTACTGGGGCCTGGTCGCGAGTGCCGTCGTGGCGGGCGTGGGCAATGGCGTCTTCCACCCGGTGGACTACACCCTGTTCAACCGCAAGGTGGCGCCCACCCGCCTGGGCCATGCCTACAGCGTGCACGGCATCACCGGCAGCCTGGGCTGGGCGCTGGCGCCGGCCTTCGTGGTGCCGCTGGCCATCGCCTTCTCCTGGCGCGTGGCGCTGGCCAGCGCGGGCGTGCTGGCCCTGGTGGTGCTGGTCGTACTGTGGTTCGGCCGCGCTGCGCTGGCGCTGGACGTGAAGGCGGTGCAGAAGGCGACGGGCCAGGGCCCGGGGACCGACGGCGCCTTCGCCTTCCTGCGCATCCCGGCCGTGTGGATGTGCTTTGGTTTCTTCCTTTTCTACGCCATGGTCATCAGCGTGGTGCAGACCTTCGCGCCCCAGGCCGCCGGCCGGCTGCACGACGTGCCGGTGGCGCTGGTCGCCATCTGCGTGACGGTCTACATGGTGGCCAGTTCGGTCGGCATGGTGCTGGGCGGCTTCCTGGCTTCGGACCCGACCCGCTGCGAGCGCATCGTGGGGGCTGGCTTCGGCGTCGCCGCGGTGCTGGCGCTGGTGCTGGGCCTGGCGAGCTTTCCGCCCGCGGTGGTGCCGGTGCTGTTCGGCGCCATGGGCTTCGCTTCGGGCATTGCCGGGCCCTCGCGCGACCTGATCGTCAAGCGGTCGACGCCGGCCAATGCCAGCGGGCGGGTCTACGGCGTGGTGTACGCGGGCCTGGACATCGGCCAGGCGGTGGCGCCGCTGATCTTCGGCCGCCTGATGGACGCCGGCCAGTACGCCAGCGTGATCCTGGGCCTGGCGCTGGTGCAGGCGGTGCTGATCGCCAGCGCCTTCAATGTGCGCCGGGCACGGCGCGAGCTGCTGACGCCGGCTTCAGCCTGACTCTCCACCGGCGCCGCGGCGCACGGGGGGCGCCGCCGTGGCCTGCCCCGCGCGGCGCGGGTCGCTGGCGCTCAGAGGATCTCCAAAACCACCTCCTTGGGCCGGCACAGCCGCGTGCCCTTGGGCGTGACCACCAGCGGGCGGTTGATCAGCACGGGGTGGGCCACCATCGCGTCCAGCAATTCCTCGTCGCTGCGCGCCGGATCCAGCAGGCCGAGCTCGGCGGCCAGCGCTTCCTTCTCACGCAGCACGCCGCGCGCGCCAAGGCCACTGTCCGCACACAGGCGCTGTAGCGTCTGCCGGTCGGGCGGTGTCTTCAGGTATTGAACGACGACGGGCTCGATGCCCCGTTCGCGCAGCATCGCCAGCGTGTTGCGCGAGGTGCCGCAGGCAGGGTTGTGGTAGATCGTGGTGTCGGTGCTTGGCATCCGTGAATTATTCCCACCATACTCGTCGGATGCGGTGCCGACGCTTCCTGCTTCTGCTGCCTGGGCTCGCGGCGATCGGAGCCGCGTCGCCGGTGTGGGCGCAACCGCGAGCCGCCGAGGCGGGCGCTGCCGCCTCGTTGGTGGCCGCTGAACGGCTCGCACAGGCCGTGGTCCGGCTGGCCGCCCTGCGCACCGACGACCACCTGCTCGACCTCGGCACTGCCGAAGGGCGCGTGGTCGTGGCGGCTGCGCTGGCCGGGGCGCGCGCCACCGGCGTCGAGACCGAACCCGAACTGCTCAACCGTGCCCGCCAGCGGGCCGCCCAGGCGGGCGTGGCCGACCGGGTGGCCTTCCGTGAGGAGGATCTGCTGCGCACCCGCCTGAGTGGTGCCAGCGTCATCGTGATGCACCTGCCGCCTGAGTCGCAGCAGCAGTTACGGCCGGCGCTGCTGCGCCTGGCGCCCGGGACCCGGGTGATCTCCGAGACCGATGGCCTGCCTGGCTGGCCGGCCGAGCAGACACAGGCCGTGGAACTGCCCGACCGCAGCCCCGGGCGCCTGCGCACGCAGCGGATCCACCTCTGGCGCGTGCCTGCCCCGGTCGAGGGCAACTGGTGCGCGCCCGGCGGCTTCCAGCTGAGCTTTCGTCAGTCGATGCTGGAGTACCGAGCCACCTTTGCGCGCGGTGGCGGCACGCCGGTGCAGTGGCGGGGCCGCATCGATGGCGCCAGCCTGCCGCCACCGGTCGGCGGCGCACTCCGGCCCTGGCTCATCTGGAGCGACGGCCAGTTGCTCGTGCGGCGTGGCATTCCGGGCCTGCCGGACGGCGTCCGATTGAGCCGTCGGCCCGCCGCCGGATGTCAGGGCTGAGGGGGGGCTGCCCGGACAATGCCGCGATGAGTTTCCGCTACTGGTTGATGAAGTCGGAGCCCGACGAGTGCTCCATCGACGATGCCCTGGCCGCGCCGGCGCAGACCGTGCCCTGGACGGGCGTGCGCAATTACCAGGCGCGCAACTTCATGCGCGATGGGATGCAGGTCGGCGACGGCGTGCTCTTCTACCACTCCAGCTGCCCGCAGCCGGGTGTGGCCGGCATCGCGCGCGTGGCCTCGGGTGTGCGGCCCGATCCGACGCAGTTCGATGCGGCATCGCCGTACCACGACAGCGCTTCCAAGCCCGATGCGCCGCGCTGGCTGCTGCTGGACGTGCAGGCGGTGCGCAAGACGCGGCTGCTCGGCCTGCCCGAGCTGCGCGCCGAGCCGGCATTGGCCGACATGCTGCTGCTGCGCAAGGGCAACCGGCTGTCGATCACGCCGGTGACGCCGGCCGAGTGGGCGGCCGTGCTGGCGTTGGCGGATCGCTGAGCCAACGCGAGGCCAGGGCGGCCCGCTGCCAGGCCGCCCCGCCAGTGCGCCCCTTCAGGCGGTGAGCAGCGCGTCCAGCCGCGAGAGCCCCGCGATGGTCTTCACGCAGGCCTCTGCCGCCTCGGTGCCCTTGACCGCGAAATGGCGATGGAAGTACTTGCGGTGCTCGATGTGCTCGTGGAAGTGGTGCGGCGTGAGCACGGCCGAGATCATGGGCACCTCGGTCTCGAGTTGCACCTGCATCAGCGACTCGACCACCGTGCTGGCCACGAACTCGTGGCGGTAGATGCCGCCATCGACCACCAGCGCGCAGCACACCACGGCGGCATAGCGGCCGCTGCGGGCAAGCCGCTTGGCATGCAGCGGGATCTCGAATGCGCCGGGCACGTCGAAGATGTCGATCTGCGAGGCAGGCACGCCCAGGCGTTCCATCTCGGCAAGGAAGGCGTCGCGCGCCTGGTGGACGATGTCCGCATGCCACTGGGCCTCGACCAGCGCGATGCGCCGGTCGCCCAAGGCGGGCAGGATCTGGAGGGGAAGGTCGTTGAGCTGACTCATGGTGTTGCCTTTGAACAAAGGGTGGGCCTGAATCAGGGCATCGAGAACACGCACGAAAAGCCGCGCCCGGCCCGCCGGCTGCGCGCGGCATGGCGCCGCACGCAGCCAGGGGCCTGGCCGCATCTCGCGCTCTCTTTCATCCGGACTGTGACCGTCGGCTTCGGAATCGCACCGAAATCTGCTGACCCCGCCACCGCGGCCCGAAGGCTGCGGCAGCGGGCGCTCGCGGGCTCGTGCGGAAGTCGCCTTCCACCATGACCGCCGGTAGGGAATTCCACCCTGCCCTGAGAACGCTTGACGGCCACCCGAGGGTGGCCGCGGGCGGATTCTAGGAGCGGCGCAATGGCCTTGCTGTCGCCTTCATTCCGCCTGCGCCTCCAGCGTGCGCACCGGTTGGCGGTTGCGCTCGCTGCGGATCACCTGCAGGCCCGAGCCCACCAGCAGCGCGATGCCGGCCCAGGCCCAGGCGTTGGGCACGTCGCCCCACACGGCATAGCCCAGCCCCACCGCGAAGAGCAGGGCCGAGTAGCGGAAGGGCGCGGTGAGGGACACCTCGCCCTGGCGCATGCACTGGATCAGCAGGAAGTAGGCGGTGGCCAGGAAAGCGGACGACAGCGCCAGCAGCCCGAGTTGCCCGGCCGTGGCCGGCTGCCAGCCCTCGGCCACCGACAGCGCGCCCGACAGCAGCGTGACGGCCAAGGCGGTGGAGAGCGTGACCACAATGGAGGGAATGGCCGGGTCCAGCCCGCGCGTGAGCAGGTCGCGCGTCGCATGGAACAGGGTGGCCGAGAGGCACAGCAGTGCCCAGGCGTTGAAGCCGTCGCCGCGCGGCTGCACCACCAGCAGCACGCCGACGAAGCCGATCCCCACGGCCCACCAGCGCGCCGCGCCCGGCCGCTCGCGCAGGAAGATGGCGGCGAACACCGTCATGAAGAGCGGTGCCGCGAGGTTGATGGCGGTGGCATTGCCCAGCGGCAGGCGGAACAGCGAGAGCAGGTACATCACCGTCGCGCAGGCATCCACGCCGGCGCGCAGCAGCACGCGCGGGTGACCGATGCTGCCCAGGCGCCGGTGCTCGCCGAGCACGACGGCCACGGCCAAAACCAGCAGCGTGGCCATCAGCCCGCGCAGGAAGATGAGCTGCCCGGCCGGCAGGCCCTGGCTGACGAACTTGCTGAGGGCGTCGTTGACGACGAAGCAGGCCATGGCGCCGAGCATGCAGCCGATGGCGCGTCGGCCGCGGCGGGCCGGATCGGAGGAGAGGAGGGAAGGCACGGAGGGCGAGGGTAACGCGGCCCAAATCCGTTCGCCCTGAGCCCGTCGAAGGGCCGAACGGCGCGCGCCCCTCACACCACGCTGCGATGCCGCTCGATGCAGATGCGCAGCGTCTCTTCCCCGTCGCGCTGCCACCAGTCCTGCGTCGAGAAGATCTCCACCTCGCAGTGCCCCGCGTAGCCCGCGGCCTCGACCCAGCTGCGCAGTTGCTGCAGCTCGATCACGCCGTCGCCCATCATCCCGCGGTCGTTGAGCAGGTCGCGCGTGGGCGTGAGCCAGTCGCACACGTGGTAGGCCAGCAGGCGGTCCCGGCCCGCGCGGGCCGTCTGCGCTTCGAGCTTCGGGTCCCACCAGCAGTGGTAGGCATCCAGCGCCACACCCAGCATGCCAGTGCGGTCCGGGTCGAGTTCGTCGCACAGGTCCAGCGCCTGCTCCAGCGTGTTGACGCAGGCCCGTTCCGCGGCCTGCATGGGGTGCAGCGGTTCGATGGCCAGCGGCATGCCGACGCTGCGCGCGTACTCCAGCGAGGCCGCGATGCCATCGCGCACCTCGCCGCGGGCGCGGGCCATGTCCTTATGGACCGGCTTGCCTTCGAGGGCGCCGGGCAGTGCGCCCACCACCAGCACCAGGCAGGGCGCATTCAGCGCCTTGGCCTCGTCGATGGCGCGGCGGTTGTCGTCCAGCGCGGCGCGCAGGCCGGCCGCGTCGGCCGCGGGGTAGAAGCCGCCGCGGCAGAAGCCCGACAACTGCATGTCCAGCGCCCGCAATTGCCGACCCACGGCCTCCAGCCCGGCGGCGGCGACCTGGTCGCGCCAGGGGCTGATGGCGCGGATGCCCTGCGCGGCGCACTGGTCGATGATGCGCGCCAGCGGCACTTCGGCACCGCGCTGGCGGCGGATGGTGGCGGTGTTGATCGACAGCCAGCGGCTGTCCTGCGACAGGTCGCGCATCAGCCCTCCACCCCGTGCGTGGCCAGCAGTGCCTTCATGCGACGCATGGCCAGGTCCGGGTCGGCCAGCAGGTGGGCCGCGTCGGCCAGGCGGAACAGCTCGGCCAGGTGCGGCAATGAGCGCGTGCTCTGCTGGCCACCCACCATCGTGAAGTGCGACTGGTGGCCGTTGAGCCAGGCCATGAACACCACGCCCGTCTTGTAGAAGCGCGTGGGCGCCCTAAAGATGTGGCGCGACAGCGGCACCGTCGGCGCCAGGATCTCGTGGAAGCGCGCCGTGTCGCCCTGCGCCAGCGCAGCCAGAGCCGCGCTCGCCGCGGGCGCGATGGCGTCGAAGATGCCCAGCAGCGCATCGCTCCTGCCGTGCGTGGGCTCGGTGCCGGCACCGTCGCCCGCAATCAGCTCGGCATAGTTGAAGTCGTCGCCGGTGTACATCCGCACGCCCGCGGGCAGCCGGCGGCGCATGGCGATCTCCTTGTCCTTGTCGAGCAGCGAGATCTTGATGCCGTCCACCTTGTGCGGATGGGCCGCGATGATGCCCAGGGCCGTGTCCATGGCGGCGTCCACGTCGCTGGTGCCCCAGTAGCCGGCCAGTGCCGGGTCGAACATGTCGCCCAGCCAGTGCAGCACCACCGGCTGCTTCGCCTGACTCAGCACGCGGTCGTAGACGCGCTCGTAGTCGGCCGGGGACTTCGCCACACGGGCCAGTGCGCGGCTGGCCATCACGATCAGCTTTCCGCCCAGGGCCTCGATGGCGGCCATCTGCGTCTCGTAGCCGCGGATCACGTCGTCCACGCTGCGGACCTCGGCCAGGTCCAGGTGGTCGGTGCCGCAGCCGGAGGCGAGGAAGGCACCCGGCACGTCGCGCGCTGCGTCGATGGAGCGGCGGATGAGTTCCAGCGACGTGGGCCAGTCCAGGCCCATGCCGCGCTGGGCGGTGTCCATGGCCTCGGCCACGCCCAGGCCCAACGACCACAGGTGGCGGCGGTAGGCCAGGGTGGCGTCCCAGTCGACGGCGCATTGCAGCCAGGGGTCGACGGCCGCCAGCGGATCGGCCACGACGTGCGCGGCGGAGTAGGCGATGCGGTCGAAGCGGGCGCCCGGCTGCGGCTGCACCGGCGTGGCGCCGCTGAGCGTGTAAGCGGCCAGACGGCCGTCGGCGTCGGGCAGGCGAAGGGTCAGGGCCATGGGGGGTTCCTTGTCGGCGCGGCCATCAGACCTCGAGCGGCGGCACATCGATCCAGCGCCGCTCCTTCCAGGAGTCGAGCGCGGCCTCCACCAGTTGCACGCCCTTGGCACCCTCGGGCAGCGTCCACTTGTACGGCGCGTCCTCCACCACGTGGCGGATGAAGTGCTCCCACTGGATCTTGAAGCCGTTGTCGTAGGTCTCGACATCCGGGATCTCCTGCCACTGGTCGAAGAAGTTCATCGTCTGCTTGATGTCGGGGTTCCACACCGGCCGCGGCGTGGCCACGCGCGACTGGGCGCGGCAGCTCTGCAGGCCGGCGACGGCCGAGCCCTCGGTGCCGTCGACATGGAAGGTCACCAGGTCGTCGCGGCGCACCCGCGTGACCCAGCTCATGTTGATCTGCGCGATCACCGGCTCGCCGTTGTGGCCGGTGAGCTGGCAGGTGGCGTAGGCCGCGTCGTCGGCCGTGGCCTCGTAGGGCTGGCCGGCCTCGTCCCAGCGCCTGGGGATGTGGGTGGTGCCCAGGCAGCTGACCGACTGGACCTCGCCGAAGAGGTTGTCCAGCACGTAGCGCCAGTGACACATCATGTCCAGGATCATTCCGCCGCCGTCTTCCTTGCGGTAGTTCCAACTCGGGCGCTGGATGGGCTGCAGGTCGCCCTCGAACACCCAGTAGCCGAACTCCAGCCGCACCGACAGCATGCGGCCGAAGAAGCCGGCGCGGCGCAGCATGTCCAGCTTGCGCAGGCCGGGCAGGAAGAGCTTGTCCTGCACGGCGCCATGCTTGATGCCCTTCGTGCGGCCGGCCTCGTCGGCCAGGCGGGCGATCTCCACCGCCTCGTTGAGGTTGGTGGCGATGGGCTTCTCGCAGTACACGTGCTTGCCGGCGCGGATGGCCTGGGCCAGCAGTTGGGGGCGCATCTGCGTGGTGCCGGCGTCGAAGAAGACGGTGTCCTGCGGATTGGCCAGCGCCGCCGCCAGGTCGGTGCCCCAGCGCTCGATGCCGTGGGCGCGGGCCAGCGCCGCGATCTTGTCGGCATTGCGGCCGATGAGGATGGGGTCGGGCATCACACGGTCGCCGTTGGCGAGCGGGACGCCGCCCTGCGCACGGATCGCGCAGATGGAGCGGATCAGGTGCTGGTTCATGCCCATGCGTCCGGTGACGCCGTGCATGATCAAACCGAGTCTTTGAGTGGCCATGGGAAGAAGCTGTTCTGCGAGGGAAGAAGAGGGCGGTTGGCTTGGTGCGTGCGCAGGCTCACTGCTGCGCCGAGAGGCCGGCGGCCTTGACCACCGCGGCATTGCTGACGATCTCGTCCTTGATGTAGGCGTCGAACTGCTCGGGCTTGAGCGTCCACGCATCGGCGCCCAGCTTGGCGAAGCGTTCCTTCACCTCGGGCGTGGCCAGGGCCTTGAGTACCTCGGCATGCAGCCGCTCGATGACCGGACGCGGCGTCTTGGCCGGGGCCATCATGCCGATCCAGAAGTTGAACTCGGAGCCGGGCACACCCGCCTCGGCCGTGGTCGGCACATCGGGCAGGGCGCTGGCGCGCTTCGGCGAGCCGACGGCCAGTGCCAGCAGCTGGCCTTCACGGATCTGGCCGATCACCGGCGCGATGGGCGAGAAGTAGTAGTCCACCCGACCGGCGAGCACCTCGGTCACCGCCTCGGCCGAACCTTTGAAAGGAATGTTGGTGGCATCGATGCGGGCGGCCAGTTTGAACTTCTCGGCATTGAGATGCGTGGCACTGCCCTGGCCCGCCGAAGCGAAGTTGAGCTTTCCGGGCTGGGCGCGTGCCGCTGCCAGCAGATCGTTCAGCGTGCGATAGCCCTTCTGCGGCGACACGACCAGCGCGTTCGACAGGGAGGAGATCGGCGTCACGCCCGCGAAGTCGCGCACCGTGTCGAAGGGCAGCTTGGCAAAGGTGGACGGGCTGACCGTGTGCGAGGACGAATGGATCATCACCGTATAGCCGTCCGGCGCGGCGGAGGCCACTGCCGCCTGCCCGATGGTGCCGCTCGCGCCGCCGCGGTTCTCGATCACCAGCTGCTGGCCCATGCTCTGGCTCATCTTGTCGGTGATGGCGCGGGCAATGATGTCGGTGGTGCTGCCGGCAGCGAAGGGCACGATCACGCGGATCGGCTTGCTGGGGTAGGCCGTGTCGGCGAGTGCGGGGAGGGTCGCCGCAGACAGGGCGAAAAGGGCTGCTGCGGCGGTGCGGGTGAAAGGACGCATGTCGATGTCTCCTGTTTTTATTCACCAATCGGTGAATTGCAGGCGATTCTGTGCGCTGACCGCTTGCACGTCAACGCAGCGCGGCCGATGAGGTCTTGGTGGAATCCCGGATGAGCGACCCCCGCAGCGCGGTGTCCGAAGGGGCTGCGCGCGCCGCCTGGCGCTCGCGCGATCAATCAGTGCAGCAGGTAACCCAGCACCAGTTCGGTCATGTGCGACAGCCGCTGCGCCATGGCCTTCGGTGCGCGCAGGTCACGCCCGAAGATGGCGGAAAGCGTGTGGTTGTTCGACAGATAGAAGTAGCACAGCGAAGCGATCGAGATGTAGAGCTGGATCGGATCGACCCCGGCGCGGAACACGCCTTCGCGCCGGCCTCGCTCGAGTACGCCGTCGAGCAGCTGCACCAGCGGCGAATTCATCTCCTGGATGCGCTCGGAGCGCCGCAGGTGCTCGGCGCGGTGGAGGTTCTCGCTGTTGAGCAGCGTGATGAACTCCGGGTGTTCCAGGTAGTAGTGCCAAGTGAAGGAGACCAGGCGGCGAACGGCTTCCACGGGCTCGACCGCGTCCAGGTGCAATTGCTGCTCGGCAGTGCGGATGTCGGCATACACCCCCTCGAGCACGGCAAGGAACAGGTCGTCCTTGCTGCCGAAGTAGTAGTAGATGAGGCGCTTGTTGACGTCGGCGCGCTCGGCGATGCGGTCCATCCGCGCGCCGGCGAGGCCGTGGCTGGCGAACTCCTCGCGCGCGGCCAGCAGGATGGCGGCCTGGGATCGGTCGGCATCGCGTGGGCGCGCTTCAGGGAGGGGGGTATCGTCGCGCATCGTTCAATTCACTATATGGTTAACTAGAGTCGTCCGCAACGCGGGCTCCCGATAATCGCCCAACTTTTCGTGGCTATCGGCGTGCGCGCCTCCTTCACCTCATGACCGCTTCTCGTCCTGCCGGCCATCTGCTGGTCGAATGTCTCGTCGCCCAAGGCGTCTCCCACGTGTTCGGCGTGCCGGGTGAAAGTTTCCTGGCGGCACTCGACGGCTTCCATGACCACGGGGCGCAGATCCGCTTCGTGGCCTGTCGGCAGGAAGGGGGCGCGGCCTTCATGGCCGAAGCGCACGGCAAGCTGAGCGGACGACCGGGCGTGTGCTTCGTCACCCGCGGTCCGGGCGCCACCAATGCGTCCATCGGCGTGCACACCGCCTTCCAGGATTCGACGCCGATGGTGCTGCTGGTCGGCGACGTGGGCAGCGACTTCCGCGACCGCGAAGCCTTCCAGGAAGTGGACTTCGCCAGCTTCTTTGGCCCGAGCACCAAGGGCTTCGCCAAACGGGTCGAGCGTGTGGACGATGCCGACCGGCTCCCCGAATACGTGGCCCGCGCCTTCGCGACGGCCATGAGCGGCCGGCCGGGTCCGGTGGTGCTGGTGTTGCCCGAGGACATGCTGCGCGCACCGACCGCGACCCAGCCGCTTCCACGCGTCGAGCCGCCCCAGGCCTGGGCCGACCCTGGCGGCCTTCGTACCCTGCGCACCATGCTGCTCGCGGCCGAGCGCCCCATCGTGGTCGCGGGCGGGGGCGGTTGGACGCCTCAGGCCGCGCAGGCCCTGCAGCGTTTCGCCGAGAACTGGCAGTTGCCGGTGGCCAATGCCTTCCGCTTCCAGGACACCTTCGACAACCACCATCCGCTCTATGCCGGCGACGTGGGCATCGCCATCAATCCACGACTGGCGGCCCATGTGCGCGAGAGCGATCTGGTCATCGCCATCGGCCCGCGCCTGGGTGAGATGACGACCGGCGGCTACACCCTCCTGGAGGCGCCGCGCAGTCGGCAGAGGCTGGTGCATTTCCATGCCAGCGCCGAGGAACTGAACCGCGTCTATCAAGCCGATCTCGCCTTCAACACGACCATGAACGCGGCGGCCCGATCGCTGGAAGTTCTGACCGCGCCGCCCGAGGTGCCCTGGAGCGCCTGGGCGCAGCAGTTGCACGCCAGCTACGAGGCCAATCTGGTGCCGCAGTCGCTGCCGGGGCCGGTCGACATGGCGGCCGTCGTCAACATCGTGCAGAAGCACCTGCCGGCCGACGCCGTGGTGACCAATGGCGCCGGCAACTTCGCCAGCTGGATGCATCGCTTCTTCCGCCATCACGGTCTGGCCAAGGGCTTCAAGACGCAGTTGGCGCCCACCAGTGGCGCCATGGGCTACGGCGTGCCAGCGGCCATCGCGGCCAGCATCGTGTCGGGCCGGGTGGCCTTCACGGTGGCGGGCGATGGCGACTTCCTGATGAACGGCCAGGAGCTGGCCACGGCCATGCAGCACGGGGGGCGCAGCATCGTCGTGCTGCTCAACAACGGCATGTTCGGCACCATCCGCATGCACCAGGAGCGCGAGTACCCGACGCGCATCAGCGGCACGGCCTTGGGCAACCCGGATTTCTGCGCGCTCGCGCGGGCCTATGGCTATGCGGCGGAGCGGGTCACTTGCACGGAGGATTTCGAGGCGGCGCTGCTGCGCGCGCTGGAAGCGCCGACGGGCACGCTGATCGAGATCCCGCTCGACCCGGAGGTGATCACCACGCGGACGACGCTGGGTGCGATCCGCGAAGCCGCCATCGGCAAGGATGCCGCCGCAGGCTGATGCGCTGTGCGCGGCTGGCCTTCGGTCTGCCAGTCTCGCCGGCTCTCAAAACCGCCGTGCAAATGAAAAGGGACGTGCATCGCACGTCCCTTTTGGCTGGCGGGTGGCGCGTCTTACTTGACGTGCGCGCCGATCAGCGAGGCCAGCTCGAACATCGAGACCTGTGCCTTGCCAAAGATTTCCTTCAGCTTGGCGTCGGCGTTGATCATCCGCTTGTTGGCCTTGTCCTGCAGGTTGTTCTTCTTGATGTAGTCCCACAGCTTGCTCACGATGGCGGTTCGCGGCAGCGGGGTGCTGCCCACCACGGCGGCCAGCGCGGGGCTGGGCGTGAGCGCCTTCATGAAGGCGGCGTTGGGGGTGCGCTTGGCCGCGGGGGCCTTCTTGGCGGCGGGCGCCTTCTTCGCCGGTGCGGCAGCCTTCTTGGCCGGCGCTGCCTTCTTCGCTGGAGCCGCCTTCTTGGCGGGCGCGGCGGCCTTCTTCGCCGGCGCCTTCGCCGGTGCTTTCTTTGCAGTTGCCATGGTTGAGTCCTTGTCTTTGGAGAGATGCAGTCTTCCCAATGAAAAGCGTGTCTTCTTGGGTGTCGCTGATGCTAAAGGAGAAGAAACGCCTTTCCAAGGGAGATCAAGGCTTTTCCGAGGGGCGCGTTGCTTTTTTTCAGAGGGCAAACCGCGCGGCGTCGCTCAACGTTGCGCGGGCACGGGCCGGCCGCTGCGCGAGGGCCAGGTGGCCAGCACGACCCCTGCGAGTGCTGCAGCAAAAGCAAGCAGTTGCAGCGTCGACAGCGACTCGCCCAGCACGAACACGCCCACGAGCGCTGCTGCCACCGGCAGCATCACCGTGAAGACACCGGCCTGAGATGCGGGCACGCCTCCCTGTAGGCCTGTCATCCAGAGCCACACGGTCCAGATGCTGGCGGCCAGGGCGTAGGCCACCAGCAGCATCCACATCCCCCCGGGTACGGCGGAGAAGTCGAAGTGCCAGGCGAGCGCGAGACCGAAAGGCGTGCTCAGCGCGAAGCCCCACAGGTTGATCAGTGCCGAGATGCGACGGGGTCCCAGTCGCCCTGTGAGCGACTTGCCGATCACCGCATACGCCGCCTCGCACAGGACCGCGCAGAACACCAGCAGGTTGCCCAGCCAGGGCCAGGCTGGCGTGGGGCCTGTCGGGTCCGCGTGGGCCGGATGCGGGGCCAGCGCCAGCAGGCCGATGCCCGCAGCGGCGCATCCGATGGCGGCCACCACCCGTGCGCCGATGCGTTCGCGCAGGAACAGCCAACTGCCGATGGCCACCACCGCAGGGATCGCCGCCATGATCACGCCTGCCGAGACGGCGCTGGTCATGCGTACGCCGAACAGCATGAAGATGGAGAACAGGAAGTTGCCGAGGAAGGATTCCAGGAACACCAGGAATCGCGTGCGCGCAGTCATCGGTGGTTCGTCGGCCGGCCTGCGCAGCCAATGCGGCATCGCCAGCGCCGCGATGCCGAAGCGCAGCCAGGCCAGCAGCAGTACCGGAAAGGTCGCGGCCAGCGGCTTGGACAGGGCCACATAGCTGCCGACGAGCGTCATGCTGAGCGCCAGGCAGCCATACGAGAGGAGACGATGGGGCGAAGTGGGCGCGGGGGACGGCGTCACTAGACTGGTCTTTCTTGTCTTCACGTTCCGCGTCTGCGTGCGCGGGATCGATCCATCATGCCTGAGCCATTGAACGCCCTTCTGCCGCGGCATTCCTCGGACCCGCCACGTTCCGTCTTCGTGTACGGCACCTTGCGGCGTAGCGGCAGCAACGACATCCACCGCTTCGGACCGCCGGCGCCCTGCTTTCGCGGCGCAGGCTGTATCGCGGGCACGCTGCATGACCTGGGCGCCTATCCAGGCGTGGTCCTGGGCGGTCCCGGTCGGGTGTGGGGCGAGGTGTACGAGATCGCGCCCGCGGTCGAGCGGGCGCTCGATGCCCTGGAAGAGGTCCAGGACGATGACGAAGGCGAGTACCGCCGAAGGCACGTGAGCGTGGTGATGGAGGGCGGTGGCAGTGTGGATTGCCTGGTCTATGAGATCCATCCACGACGCGCCCGAGGCAGACCTGTCATCGCCTCTGGCGATTGGATTGCACACCTGGCAGGAGCAACGGTTGCGAGGTGATGGGCAGCCGGTTGTCCCCGCCCCCGACGCACCATCCGACGGCTCGGCATTGCGGGCGGCCACCACACGACGCCGTCCAAGTCCCAGTCACGTGTCCGACGCTTCCGCGCTGGGAAAAAGCGTTTCTCATTGTGGAATTTCGGCGCGGCAGGTTTGGATCATGCCTTTCAGAAAGAAGAAACGCGTTTCTTATCGCGAAAATATCATCTTAAGTTGTTGAAATTATTGGCTTTAATAAAGTCTTATATAAGACATAAGACACAAGAGATGCTCGTACAGTAGAGCCAAGCAGCGAAGACCGCCGCTCAGCCTTCCGACCCGTCATTGCAACCTTGGAGTCCACCATGCCTCAAGCCATCACCGAACAACTCAGCCGCGACCAGCAGATCAGTGCCCTCGAGAAGGACTGGGCGACCAATCCGCGCTGGAAGGGCGTGAAGCGCGGCTACAGCGCGGCCGACGTGGTCCGCCTGCGCGGTTCCGTGCCGATCGAATACACCCTGGCCCAGCGCGGTGCAGAAAAGCTGTGGGAGAAGATCAACGGCGGCGCCAAGAAGGGCTATGTGAATGCCTTCGGCGCCATCACCGCCGGCCAGGCCATGCAGCAGGCCAAGGCCGGCCTGGAGGCCGTGTACCTGTCGGGCTGGCAGGTCGCCGCCGACGGCAACACGTCCGAGACCATGTACCCCGACCAGTCGCTGTACGCGTACGACTCGGTGCCGACCATGGTCCGCCGCATCAACAACACCTTCAAGCGTGCCGACGAAATCCAGTGGGGCCGCGGCATCAACCCCGGCGATGCGGAGTTCGTCGACTACTTCCTGCCGATCGTGGCCGATGCCGAAGCCGGCTTCGGCGGCGTGCTCAACGCCTTCGAACTGATGAAGAACATGATCGCGGCCGGCGCTGCGGGCGTGCACTTCGAAGACCAGCTGGCCGCCGTCAAGAAGTGCGGCCATATGGGCGGCAAGGTGCTGGTGCCCACGCAGGAGGCGGTCGAGAAGCTGATCGCCGCGCGCTTCGCCGCAGACGTGATGGGCGTGCCCTCCATCGTGTTGGCCCGCACCGACGCCGAGGCTGCCAACCTGATCACCAGCGATCATGACGCCAACGACAAGCCCTTCCTGACGGGCGAGCGCACGCAGGAAGGCTTCTTCCGCGTCAAGAACGGCCTGGAGCAGTCCATCAGCCGCGGCGTCGCCTACGCACCTTATGCCGACCTGGTGTGGTGCGAGACCGGTGTGCCCGATATCGGCTTCGCCCGAGAATTCGCCCAGGCCGTGCACGCCGCCTGCCCCGGCAAGCTGCTGAGCTACAACTGCTCGCCCTCGTTCAACTGGAAGAAGAACCTGAACGAAAAGCAGATCGCCTCGTTCCAGGAAGACCTGTCGGCCCTGGGCTACAAGTTCCAGTTCATCACGCTGGCCGGCATCCACATCAACTGGTTCCAGACCTTCCAGTTCGCCCATGCCTATGCCCGCGGCGAAGGCATGAAGCACTACACCGAGATGGTGCAGGAGCCCGAATTTGCTGCGCGCGAAAAGGGCTACACCTTCGTGTCGCACCAGCAGGAAGTCGGTGCCGGTTATTTCGATGACGTGACCACCGTCATCCAGGGCGGCTCGTCCAGCGTGAAGGCGCTGACGGGCTCGACGGAAGAAGAGCAGTTCCACTGATCAGCGCATTGCGCCGCATTTGGCGCGAGCAAGGCCCGGCAATCGCCGGGCCTTTTCCGTTGGCCGTCGCTACAATCGCCGGCTCACCGGCTGTCCACCAACAAGGGCGAGAAAGGCAAACTGGTTATGACACCGCGAACTACTGGCACCGCAACGTTCGGTCCGCTTCCCGTGGGGAGTGGCCGGTAGCACCGCGCAGCGCCGGCAGGTCCGGCCCGTTCATTCAGCACGAAGCGCGGCTCATTCCCGCGCTTTTTTGTTTTCCGCTCCGAGGTTTTCCATGATCCAGATCACGCTCCCCGACAACTCCCGCCGCGAATATCCCGGTCCCGTGACGGTGGCCGAGGTGGCCCAGTCCATCGGCCCCGGCCTCGCCAAGAACACGGTGGCGGGCAAGGTGGACGGCAAGCTGGTGGACGCCAGCGACCTCATCGACCACGACGCTCGCCTGCAGATCATCACGCCCAAGGATGAGGAAGGGCTGGAGATCATCCGCCACTCCTGCGCCCACCTGGTCGGCCATGCGGTCAAGCAGCTCTATCCCACGGCCAAGATGGTGATCGGCCCGGTGATCGACGAGGGCTTCTATTACGACATCTCGTACGAGCGCCCCTTCACGCCGGACGACATGGCGGCCATCGAGCAGCGCATGAAGGAGCTGATCGCGCAGGACTACGACGTCATCAAGAAGATGACGCCGCGCGCCGAAGTGATCGACGTCTTCAAGTCCCGTGGTGAAGACTACAAGCTGCGCCTGGTCGAGGACATGCCCGAGGAGCAGGCCATGGGCCTGTACTACCACCAGGAATATGTGGACATGTGCCGCGGCCCGCACGTGCCCAACACGCGCTTCCTGAAGGTCTTCAAGCTTACGAAGCTGGCCGGCGCCTACTGGCGCGGTGATGCCAAGAACGAACAGCTGCAGCGCATCTACGGCACGGCCTGGGCCGACAAGAAGCAGCTCGATCAGTACATCCAGCGCATCGAGGAGGCCGAGAAGCGCGACCACCGCAAGCTGGGCAAGGAACTCGACCTGTTCCACATCGACGACGTCGCACCCGGCGTGGTCTTCTGGCATCCCAAGGGTTGGGCCCTGTGGCAGGCCGTGGAGCAGTACATGCGCCAGGTCTACAAGGACACGGGCTACCAGGAAGTGAAGGGCCCACAGATCCTCGACAAGAGCCTGTGGGAAAAGACGGGTCACTGGCAGAACTACCGCGAGAACATGTTCGTCACGGAGTCGGAGAAGCGCGACTATGCGCTCAAGCCGATGAACTGCCCCGGCCATGTGCTCATCTTCAAGAGCGACCTGCGCAGCTACCGTGAACTGCCGCTGCGCTATGGTGAGTTCGGTCAGTGCCACCGCAATGAGCCTTCGGGCGGCCTGCATGGGATCATGCGGGTGCGCGGCTTCACGCAGGATGACGGCCACATCTTCTGCACGGAGGACCACATCCTCGAGGAATGCGTGGCCTACACGTCGCAGTTGCTCAAGGTGTACGCGGATTTCGGTTTCACGGACATCCTCTACAAGGTGGCGACGCGCCCCGAGCACCGCATCGGCTCCGACGAGCTCTGGGACAAGGCCGAAGGCGCGCTGATGGAAGCGCTGCGTCGCTCGGGCGTGGACTTCGTCATCGCCCCGGGCGACGGGGCCTTCTATGGCCCCAAGATCGAGTACACGCTGCGCGACGCGATCGGCCGTCAGTGGCAATGCGGCACGATGCAGGTGGACTTCAACATGGCCGAGCGTCTAGGCGCCGAGTACGTGACGGAGTCGAGCGGTCGCGCCCACCCCGTGATGCTGCACCGTGCCATCGTCGGCAGCCTCGAGCGCTTCATCGGCATGCTGATCGAACACCACGCCGGCGCGATGCCCGCGTGGCTTGCCCCGGTCCAGGTTTCGGTGCTCAACATCACGGATTCACAGGCCGACTATGCGGCCGAAGTTGCGAAAACGCTGCGCCATCAAGGGTTTAGAGTGCAGCTGGATCTGCATAACGAAAAGATCACGTATAAAATACGAAAGCACTCGCTGCAAAAGCTTCCCTACATCCTCGTCGTCGGCGACAAGGAACGGGAGGCCGGTGCCGTCGCAGTGCGCGCCCGGGGCAATGTCGACCTCGGGGTCATGTCGATTGAGGCGTTCTCCCAAAAGATCGCCGACGACATCTCCAACAAGCGTTGACAAACCTCGGGGCCGGATTTCAATGTCCGGCTCTGCGCATCGCTTGAGCGCGCGCCAAAGCGGTTTTAGCTACAGAATCTGTAGCATCTGATGAAGGACTGAAGCCATCGCTACTGCATTTCGCGACCGTCGCCAACGCGAGGAACGCCAACACCGCCTGAACCGGGAAATCATGGCCCCGGAAGTTCGCCTGTTCGGACCCGACAACGAGGCCCTGGGCGTCGTGAGCCTGTCCGAGGCCCTGCGTCTTGCCGGCGAGAGCGACGTGGACCTGGTCGAGGTCGTCGCTGCCGCCAATCCGCCGGTCTGCCGGTTGATCGAGTACGGCAAGTTCAAGTTCCTCGAACAGAAGAAGGCCGCCGAGGCGAAGTCGAAGCAGAAGGTCATCGAGGTTAAGGAAGTCAAGTTCCGACCCGGTACCGACGATGGCGACTACAACATCAAGATGCGCAACATCCGTCGTTTTCTGGACGACGGCGACAAGTGCAAGATCACGCTGCGCTTCCGTGGCCGCGAGATCACGCACCAGGAGCTGGGCCTGGCCTTGCTGCAGCGCATCCGGGACGAACTGGGCGACGCCATCGTGGTCGAGCAGTTCCCCAAGCTGGAAGGCCGGCAGATGATCATGATGATCGCGCCGGGCCGCAAGAAGGGTGGGGCGGCTCCCAAGGCCGCCGAGCCGGCAACGTCCGGCCAGGCTTGAAGCGCGAGCTTCGCCTGCCTACAAAGGATTTCGCCGCTGGCGCCGCAAGGCGCGGGTGGCGGGATGAAGAAGTGCCTCGAAGGCCAACAAGTTCGGGAAGGATTCCCGGCGCCTTGCGAGCACAAGTAAAAGGAGCATTCACATGCCCAAGATGAAGACCAAGAGCAGCGCGAAGAAACGCTTCCGCGTTCGTCCCGGTGGCACCGTCAAGCGCGGTCAAGCCTTCAAGCGTCACATCCTGACCAAGAAGACCACCAAGAACAAGCGCCACCTGCGCGGTGCGGTGACGGTTCATGAGACCAACATGGTTTCGATGGCCGCCATGCTGCCCGGCCAAGGCATTTGATCAACCGACGAACTAGGAAGGATTCAATATGCCTCGCGTCAAACGTGGTGTAACCGCTCGCGCCCGCCACAAGAAGGTTCTCGCCCTTGCCAAGGGCTTCCGCGGTCGTCGCGGCAACGTCTTCCGCATCGCCAAGCAGGCGGTGATGAAGGCGGGCCAGTACGCCTACCGTGACCGCCGCGCCAAGAAGCGCGTTTTCCGTCGTCTGTGGATTGCGCGTATCAACGCCGCCTCCCGTGAACTGGGCCTGACGTACAGCCAGTTCGCCAACGGCATCCGCAAGGCCGGCATCGAGATCGACCGCAAGGTCCTCGCCGACATCGCCGTGCACGACAAGGCGGCTTTTGCCGGCATCGTGGAGCAGGTCAAGGCCAAGCTGGCTGCTTGATTCCGCCCCGTGCGCGTCCGCTCCGGCGGAGACGCGCACACCCACGGTTCCAGGGCTGGCGCTTGAAAAAGCTCCGGCCCTTTTTCATGGGCCCCGCGGCGCGCGCATCGACTCCCGGTCGGTGCCCTCGCGTCCCGCGGTCACGGCCCTCTCCATTTCTCCGCATCGCACGCATTCCATGAACGAACTGGACACCCTGGTCGACCAAGCCCGTGCCGCCTTCGCTGGCGCCCGGGCACCCGCTGAGCTCGAAAACGCGAAGGCGCAGTTCCTCGGCAAGTCCGGCCGGGTCACGGAACTCATGAAGGGCCTGGCCCAGCTGCCGGTCGACGAGAAGAAGAGCCGCGGCGCCGCCATCAACGTGGCCAAGCAGGCGATCGAGGCCGCGCTCAATGCCCGTCGTCAGGAACTGGCCGATGCGGAACTCAATGCCCAGCTGCAGGCCGAGGCGCTGGACGTCACGCTGCCGGGCCGCCGCCGCGCCGGGGGTGGCTTGCACCCGGTGGCGCGTGCGCAGGAGCGCATCGAGGCCATCTTCGCCAGCATGGGCTTCGACGTGGCCGATGGCCCCGAGGTCGAGACTGACTGGTTCAGCTTCACCTCGCTGAACAACCCGCCGAACCATCCGGCGCGGTCGATGCAGGACACCTTCTACGTCGACATGAAGGACGATGACGGCCAGCTGTTCAACCTGCGCCCGCACACCTCGCCGATGCAGGTGCGTTATGCCCAGGCCCATGCGCGCCAGTACGCCGGCCAGGAGAGCATGCCCGACATCCGCGTGATCGCACCGGGCCGCACCTACCGTGTGGACAGCGACGCCACCCACTCGCCCATGTTCCACCAGGTCGAGGGGCTGTGGATCGGCCAGAACGTCAGCTTCAAGGACCTGAAGGTGATGTACCTGGACTTCATCCAGGCCTTTTTCGAGACGAGCGCGCTCAAGCTGCGCTTCCGCCCCAGCTACTTCCCCTTCACCGAGCCCAGCGCCGAAATCGACATCATGTTCGAGAAGGGGCCGCTGGCCGGGCGTTGGCTGGAGGTCTCGGGCTCGGGCCAGGTGCATCCGCAGGTGGTGCGCAACATGGGCCTGGACCCGGAGAAGTACATCGGCTTCGCCTTCGGCTCGGGTATCGACCGCCTGGCCATGCTGCGCTACGGCGTGAGCGACCTGCGCCTCTTCTTCGACGGCGACCTGCGCTTCCTGAACCAATTCCAATAAGACGAGGGCGACCCGATGCAATTCCCCGAATCCTGGCTGCGCGCCTTCTGCAATCCGCCGCTGTCCTCCGAAGCCCTGGCCGATACGCTCACCATGGGCGGCTTTGAAGTCGAGGAGCGCCGTCCCGCTGCGCCGCCCTTCACCAAGATCGTCGTCGGTGAGATCAAGGAGGCCGTGCAGCATCCCAATGCCGACCGCCTGCGCGTGTGTCAGGTGGACGCCGGCCATGGCGCCCTGCTAAACATCGTCTGTGGCGCACCCAACGCCCGTGTGGGCATCAAGGTGCCCTGCGCGCTGGTCGGCGCCGAGCTGCCGCCCGGCGAGGACGGCAAGCCTTTCAAGATCAAGCTGGGCAAGCTGCGTGGCGTGGAGAGCCAGGGCATGCTGTGCTCCGCCCGCGAGTTGGGCCTGAGCGACGACCACGGTGGCCTGCTCGAACTCGCTGGCGATGCGCCGGTGGGCGCCGACGTGCGCGAGCTGCTGCAGCTCGACGACGTGCTGATCACCATCAAGCTCACGCCCAACCTGGCGCATGGCCTGTCGGTCTACGGCATCGCGCGCGAACTGTCGGCGCTGACCGGTGCGCCGCTGCAGACGCCGGCCATCGAGCCGGTGCAGCCGCAACTGGACGACAAGCTGCCGGTGCGCGTCGAGGCCGCTGACCTTTGCGGTCGCTTCTCGGGACGCATCGTGCGCGGCGTCAACACCCGCGCGGCCACGCCGGCCTGGATGGTCGAGCGCCTGGCGCGCTGCGGCCAGCGCAGCGTGTCGCCGCTGGTGGACATCTCCAACTACGTGATGTTCGAGTACGGCTCGCCCTCGCACATATTCGACCTCGACAAGATCCATGGCGGCCTCACGGTGCGCTGGGGCAGGCCAGGCGAGCAGCTCAAGCTGCTCAACGGCAACACCGTCACGGTCGACGCGCAGGTGGGCGTGATCGCCGACGAGCGCGAGGTCGAGTCCCTGGCCGGCATCATGGGCGGCGACGCCACGGCCGTGTCCGACGACACGAGCAGCATCTACATCGAGGCTGCCTTCTGGTGGCCGGCCGCCATCCAGGGCCGCTCGCGCCGCTTCAACTTCTCGACCGACGCCGGCCATCGCTTCGAGCGCGGTGTGGATCCGAGCCGCACCGTGGCCATGATCGAGCGCATCACCCGCCTGGTGCAGGAGATCTGCGGCGGCCAGGCCGGCCCCATCGACGACCAGGTCCTCAAGCTGCCCGAGGCCACGCCCGTCACGCTGCGCGTCGCGCGTGCCGAGCGCGTGATCGGTATGCCGATCACCCAGGCCCAGTGCGCCGACGTGCTGCGCAAGCTGCACCTGGACTTCACCGAGGGCGAGGGCACGCTCACCGTCACGCCGCCGCCGCACCGCTTCGACATCGCCATCGAGGAAGACCTGATCGAGGAGGTCGCGCGCCTCGTCGGCTACAACAACCTGCCGTCCACGCCGCCGCTGGCGCCCATCCGCGCCCGCGTGCTGTCGGAAGCGCAGCGCAGCCGCTTCGCCGTGCGCCATCGGCTGGCCGACCTGGGCTACCAGGAGACGATCAACTTCAGCTTCGTCGAAGCGGCATGGGAGCGCGATCTGGCGGGCAACGCCAACCCGGTGCAGCTGCTCAACCCCATCGCCAGTCAGATGAGCGTGATGCGCTCGTCGCTCATGGGTTCGCTGCTGGCCGTGCTCAAGTTCAACCTGGACCGCAAGGCGCCGCGCGTGCGCGTGTTCGAGGTGGGCCGTGTGTTCGCGCGCGACGATGCCGTCGTGACCAGCGATAGCAGCGTCAAGGGCGTGCGCCAGCCGGTGCATGTGGCGGGCCTGGCCTGGGGCGACGACGAGGCTGCGCGCTGGGACGGCAAGCCGCAGCGTGTGGATTTCTACGACGCCAAGGGCGATGTCGAAGCGCTGCTCGCGCCGCGCGCCGTGCGTTTCGAGAAGGCGGAGCATCCCGCGCTGCATCCGGGCCGCTGCGCCCGGGTGCTCGTGGATGGTCAACCGGTCGGCTTCATTGGCGAGCTGCACCCGCGCTGGCGCCAGCAGTGGGACCTGCCCTTCGCGCCCATGCTGTTCGAGTTGTCGCTCGACGCCGTGACGGCGCGGGCCATGCCGGCCCTGCGTCCGGTGCCGCGCCACCAGTCCGTGGAGCGCGACATCGCCGTGGTGGTGGCCGAATCGGTGAGCCACGACGCTCTGCTGGATGCCGTGCGCACTGCAGACACCGGCGGCCTGCTGCGCGATGCGGCGCTGTTCGACATCTACCGGCCGGCGCCTGAGGCAAACGCTGCTGCGCCCGGCACCCTCGCTGCGGGCGAGAAAAGCATGGCCGTGCGCCTGGCCTTCCTGGGCGAGGCCACGCTGACCGACGAACAGGTGGATGCCGCCGTGTCGGCCATCCTCGCGAAGGCCCAGCAAGAGGTGGGCGCGCGCCTGCGCGGCTGAAACCCAGGACGACGACGACATGGAATTCAAGATCGACGCCATCGAGACGCCCGCGCTCACCAAGGCGCAGCTGTCGGAACTGCTGTTCGAACAGATCGGCCTGAACAAGCGTGAGGCCAAGGACATGGTGGAAGCCTTCTTCGACGTCATCGGCCAGCGGCTGATCGAGGGCGACGAGGTGAAGATTTCCGGCTTCGGCAACTTCCAGATCCGCACGAAAGCCGCGCGACCCGGCCGCAATCCCCGCACGGGTGAGTCGATTCCGATCGGTCCTCGCCGCGTGGCGGTCTTCCACGCCAGTGCCAAGCTCAAGGAGCAACTGCACGAGGCCGTGGCGGCCGACGCGCAGACGCCCATGGCGGTGGCCCCGGCCGAAGTCCGGCGCGGCGCAGAAGTCGACTGACGCCCACCCGAGCGCCGTCGTCACATCTTTGTGCACTTTGGACATTCGGCGGCTGGTATGTGCAGCGGTGCTGGAGTAACCTCGCACGTTTGCCTCGCACCGTGTTGATTTCGATGGAGAACAGCCTCCCTCCGATTCCCGTCAAGCGCTACTTCACCATCGGTGAGGTGGCCGAACTGTGCGGGGTCAAGCCCCACGTGTTGCGCTACTGGGAGCAGGAATTCACGCAGTTGCGGCCCATGAAGCGGCGGGGCAATCGCCGCTACTACCAGCACCATGAGGTGCTGATGATCCGGCGCATCCGGGATCTGCTGTATGAGCAGGGCTTCACGATCAGCGGTGCACGCAACCGGCTCCAGGAACTGGCCCAGGCCGAGCGCGATCGTCGCCGCCGTGGCGAGTTGGCCGGAGACGATGCCGAGGCTCAGCTCACCTTTGCCGAGCAGCCTTTCGATGACGATCCGGCGTTCGACGAGGCAGTGTCGCCGGCGGTGCCGGCGGAGGGCGCACGCCACTCGGCGCATCGTGTGGCGGCCGATGCCGAACTCGTGGTGGGTTCGCCCTTGCCTGTGATCTCCGATGCCTATCCCGTGGCGCTGCTTCGACGCGAACTGGTGGAGCTGCGCGAACTGTTGAGCCTCTACTGACGAGGCTTGGATTTCTCAGTGCCAAGTTCGTGAGGCTCGCGAATTTCGGTATATACTTTATGGCTTCGGTGTGTGGCGCAGCCTGGTAGCGCACTTGCATGGGGTGCAAGGGGTCGAAGGTTCGAATCCTTTCACACCGACCAATAAAAAAAGCTGAAAGCCGCTGCGGAGTCATTTCCTCAGCGGCTTTTTTGTTGTCTGCGCTGCAGCTGTTCCCCGGACCCGACCAGGGTCCGACCGTCGATCAAGGAGTTCCGTTTGGACATCGTTCTGCTGGTCAAGGCCGCCATCATGGGCATCGTGGAAGGGCTCACCGAGTTCCTCCCGATTTCCTCCACCGGCCACCTCATCCTGGCCGGCTCGCTGCTCGGCTTCGACGACGGCAAGGCGAAGGTCTTCGACATTGCGATTCAGACCGGTGCGATCTTCGCGGTGATCCTTGTGTACTGGCAGAAGATCCGTTCCACCGTCGTGGCACTGCCGCGCCAGCGCAAAGCCCAACGCTTCGCACTCAACGTGCTCATCGGTTTTCTGCCGGCCGTGGTGCTGGGCCTGCTGTTCGGCAAGGCCATCAAGGCGCACCTCTTCACGCCCACGGTGGTGGCCAGCACCTTCATCATCGGCGGCTTCATCATCCTGTGGGCCGAGAAGCGCCCACCCGGCGCCGTGCGCGTCGAACATGTGGACGACATGACGCCGCTGGATGCGCTCAAGGTGGGACTGGTGCAGTGCTTCGCCATGATCCCCGGCACCAGTCGCAGCGGCTCCACCATCATTGGCGGCATGCTGCTGGGCCTGTCGCGCAAGGCGGCGACCGATTTCTCTTTCTTCCTGGCCATTCCGACGTTGATCGGCGCGGGCGTCTACAGCCTCTACAAGGAGCGCGCACTGCTGTCCGTGGCGGACATTCCGATGTTCGCGGTGGGCCTGGTGTTCTCCTTTGTGAGCGCCTGGCTGTGCGTGCGCTGGCTGCTGCGCTACATCTCCACCCACAGCTTCATTCCCTTCGCCTGGTACCGCATCGTGTTCGGCCTGATCGTGCTGGGCACGGCCTGGAGCGGGCTGGTGGTGTGGGCGGATTGAACGGCGCGGGGCGGGTTATCGCGCCTCGGCTTCGACAAGCTCAGCCCGAACGGTTGTGGGGCGCATAAGCCGGTGTAGCGCGCTTCCATGAGTCTTCACATGAAGTGCCAATAAAAAAGCCACCGGTTGCAGGCCGGTGGCTTTTGTCCTTTGGAGCACCGCGCAGTGCTCGTCGACCCGACGCGCCCGGGGGTCGAGCAGGTCCTCAGAGCAGGTTGCGCAGCGTGGCCTCGATGGCGGCTGCCGTCGCGATCGGCTTTTCCATCGGAAAGAGGTGCGTGCCGTCCAGCATGCTGATGCGCCCGCGCGTCAGGCGCAGCGTCGCGGCCATGCCGGCGCGCTTCATCTCCACCGACTGGCGCCCGCCGATGAAGGCGCAGGGGCATTGCAGGGGCCGGCGGCGCAGCAGGCTGCCAATGTTGTCGGGCAGGTTGTCGTAGATCGCCGTCTCGACGTCGCGGTCGAAGGCCAGGGCGCGCGCATCGCCGTGAACGAAGGTGCCGTGGTCGATGTAGTCGTGCAGCACCTGCGGATGCCAGCGCGCGAAGGCCTTCTTGTGGCGGAAGTGCTCGAACACGGCCTCGCGGTCTTCCCAGCTGTCGCGGCGCTTGCGGCTGACCATTCCGGGCGACACCCGGCGCATCAGCGGCGTGCGCTTGACCAGTCCCAGTGTGCCGGCGCGCCAGCCGTCGATGATGGGCGAATCGATCATCACCACGCCTCGCGCCAGCAGCGGATGCTGCGAGGCGCACATCACGCTCAGGATGCCGCCCAGTGAATGGCCGACCAGGAACGGGGCGGTGCCCGCTCCATCGGCGATGGGCGCGGCGAACTCGGCGAGTTGCTCGACCAGGTGGGGCCAGTTGTTGGTGACCGGAAAGCGCGGGTCGTGCCCGAACTTCTCGATGGCGTGCACGGCGAAGCCGCGGGCACGCAGGCTGTCGAGCATCACCCGGTAGGTGCTCGCCGGAAAGCTGTTGCCGTGCGAGAAGACGATGGGCGGCAGCGTGGCTGCGGCGGAAGACGGGGGCGCTGAAGCAGGCACGGAAGAGTGCAACTCAGATCAGCTTCTCGTCCCGCGTCGAGATCTTGCGCAGCGCGCCGTGGCGGCCGGCCGGCATCTTCAGCGGGTGCGCGGTGTGGTCATCGTTCCAGACCGGGTCTTCGAGACTGTCGAATACCTCTCGCAGCTTGCGGCCCCAGCCGTCGCGGATCATGCGGAAGTAGGGGTTGTCGGCGTCGATGCAGATCACCTTGTCGGTCTGCAGGCGGTTGGCTTCGTACACCACCAGGTCCAGCGGCAGACCCACCGACAGGTTGGACTTCATGGTCGAGTCCATCGACACCAGCGCGCACTTGGCGGCCTCGTCCAGCGGCGTGTCGGGCGTAAGCACGCGGTCGAGCACCGGCTTGCCGTACTTAGCCTCGCCGATCTGGAAGTAGGGTGTCTCGGGCGTGGCCTCGATGAAGTTGCCGGCTGAATAGACGAGGAAGAGCCGCATGCCCTCGCCCTTGACTTGGCCGCCCAGGATGAAGCTCACGTTGAAGTCCACGCCGGCCGCCTTCAGTGCCTCGCCGTCGCGGTCGTACACATGGCGCACGGCCGAGCCAAGCACGCGTGCGGCGTCGAACATGCTCTTGGCGTTCCAGATGGTGATGGGCGGGCCTTCGCGGCCGCGCTCCTCCAGCTCTTCGATCTGCAGGATCTCGCGCACCGACTGCGAGATCGACAGGTTGCCGGCCGATAGCAGCACCATCACCCGGTCGCCGGGCTGCTCGTAGACGATGGTCTTGCGGAAAGTGCTGATGTGGTCCACACCGGCGTTGGTGCGGGAGTCCGACAGGAAGACCAGGCCGGCGTTGAGTTTGATGCCTACGCAGTACGTCATGATGATGCGCGGTCGGCGGGCGGGCCGCGGAGGCTTCAGTCCCGACGCTCGCGTTGGTGCAGCTTTTTGAGTGTGTAGAGCGCTTCGAGCGCCTCCCGGGGGCTCATCGCATCGGGGTCGAGCGTGGCCAGCGCGGATTCTACGGGGCTCTCCTGCGGCGTCTGGGCTGCGGGCGGCGGCGCGAACAGGTCCACCTGGGCCTGCGCCTGCGTCTGCTGCGACTCCAGGGCTTCCAGCGCGCCGCGGGCATGGTGAAGCACCGCCGCCGGCATGCCGGCCAGCCGCGCCACCTGGATGCCGTAACTGCGGCTGGCGGGGCCGGGCTGCATCTCGTGCAGGAAGACGATGTCGCGGCCGCTCTCGGTCGCGCTCACGTGCATGTTGAGCGCGGCGCGGTGCGTGGCCGGAAACTCCGTCAGCTCGAAATAGTGCGTGGCGAAGAGGGTGAAGGACTTGGCCTTGTCGTGCAGATGCGCCGCGATGCCCGCCGCCAGCGCCAGGCCGTCGAAGGTGCTGGTGCCGCGGCCGATCTCGTCCATGAGCACCAGCGAATGCGGCGTGGCGCTGTGCAGGATCTGCGCAGCCTCGGTCATCTCCAGCATGAAGGTGGACTGGGCATTGGCCAGGTCGTCGGCCGCGCCGATGCGGGTGTGGATGGCGTCGATGGGCCCGAGCCGGCAGCTCGCGGCCGGCACGCAGGAGCCGATGGAGGCCAGCAGCACGATGATCGCCACCTGCCGCATGTAGGTCGACTTACCGCCCATGTTCGGGCCGGTGATGACCTGCATGCGCTGGCTGGGCCCCAGGCGCGTGTCGTTGGCGATGAACGCGCCGCTGGATTTTTCGGCCAGGCGTGCCTCCACCACGGGATGGCGGCCCTGCTCGATCTCGATGCAGGGATGGGCCACGAAGCTGGGCGCGTTCCAGTTCAGCATGTGCGCCCGCTCGGCCAGGGCCGCGAGGGCGTCGAGCGAGGCCAGCGCGGCGGCCACACGCGTGAGGGCCGGCACATGTGGCTGCATCTGATCGAGCAGCTGCTCGTAGAGCCACTTCTCGCGCGCCAGGGCGCGGTCTTGCGCCGACAGGGCCTTGTCCTCGAAGGCCTTGAGTTCGGGCGTGATGAAGCGCTCGGCGTTCTTCAGCGTCTGGCGGCGGCGGTAGTGCTCGGGCACGCGCGACAGGGCGCTCTGCGTGATCTCGATGTAGAAGCCATGCACGCGGTTGAACTGCACTCGCAGGTTGGCGATGCCGGTCAGGGCGCGCTCGCGCGTCTCCAGCTCCAGCAGGAAGCCGTCGCAGTTCTCGCCGATGGCGCGCAGCTCGTCCAGCTCGGCGTCGAAGCCGGTGGCGATCACGCCGCCTTCGCGGATCAGCGCGGCGGGTTCCGGCTGGATGGCACGCGCCAGCAGCTCAGCGCAGCCCGGTGGCGGCACCAGCTCTTCGGCGAAGTAGCCCAGCAGCGGCGCGCCCTTCGGCAGCAGCGGCCCCAGGCGCTCGCACTTGGTGAGCGCCAGTTGCAGCGCGACCAGCTCGCGTGGCCGCACCTGGCGCAGCGCGACGCGCGCGGCGATGCGCTCCACGTCGCTGGTGTTCTTGAGTTGTTCGCGCAGCAGCTTCCAGGGCGCGGCGGTCTCACCGGGCGCCGGCGCGCGAAGGGCGCCGACGGCGCCCAGTCGGGCCTGGGCCTCGGCCCGGTCGCGGCGCGGCGCCAGCAGCCAGCGCTTGAGCATGCGGCTGCCCATGCCGGTCATGCAGCTGTCCAGCAGCGAGAAGAGGGTGGGCGATTCCTCGCCGCGAAGCGTCTGCACCAATTCGAGGTTGCGCCGCGTGGTGGCGGGCAGCTCGATCAGCTCGCCATCGCGCTCGACGGCCAGACGCTGCAGGTGCGACAACGTGCGGCCCTGCGTGTGTTCGGCATAGCCCAGCAGTGCGGCGGCGGCGGCATGGGCCTGGCCCAGCGAGTCGGCGCCCCAGGCCGCCAAGCTGGCAGCGCCCAATTGCTCGCGCAGCTTGCGCTCGCCCAGGCCGGGGTCGAACTGCCAGGCCGGCCGCACCGACAGCGTGAAGCCGCCCGGCTCGCGCTGCAGCTTCAGGCGCTGCTCGAAGGCGGGCGTGACCTCGGCGCTGTAGAGCAACTCGCTCGGGCCCACCCGCTGCAGCCAGCCTTCGAGCGCATCGGCTTCGCATTCGGCCAGGTGCACCTCGGCGCCGGTGACGCTGAGCCAGGCCAGGCCGCAGGCGTTGCGAGGGCCGGCATGCACCGCCATCAGGATGGCATCGCTCTTGTCGGCCAGCAGTTCGGCGTCTGTGAGCGTGCCGGGTGTGACCACGCGCACCACCTTGCGCTCGACCGGCCCCTTGGCGGCGCCGACCTCGCCCACCTGTTCGCAGATCGCGACCGACTCACCCAGCTTGATGAGGCGCGCGAGGTAGGTGTCGACCGAGTGGAAGGGCACGCCGGCCATGACCACCGGCGAGCCCGCCGACTGGCCGCGTGTGGTGAGCGTGATGTCGAGCAGTCGCGCGGCCTTCTCGGCATCGGCGTAGAACAGCTCGTAGAAGTCGCCCATTCGGTAGAAGAGCAGTGTCTCGGGATGGTCGGCCTTGAGGCGCAGGTACTGCGCCATCATGGGCGTGTGATGCAAAAAGTCCGGTGTCGTAGATGCTTGATCTTGCGGGCTTTTTTCTTGCAAGTGCTTGTCGGTATTCACAAAGGTCCGGGTTCGATGTCGCCGACTCACGCTAACCGCACTCATCCGCGCTTCACTACACTTGGGCAAACGGCGTAGGTTTTAGCCCTGGTTTTTCAAAAGCTACACCAGGTGGTGCGGCGAGCCTCCGGGAAATCTACGCCAAGGATTTCCCATGCCGTTCGATGCGCGCGAGGCAAAGCTGCTGCAGCCTGGCCAGACGATTATCGTGCCCGAGTCTCCAGGCCTGCGCCTGGCGGCCAGCACCTCGCGGCGGTCCTGGGTGTACCGCTACAAGGCTGCCGATGGCCGGATGCGGCAACTGACCATCGGCCAGTGGCCGGCGATGACGCTGGCCAAGGCCCAGGCGCTCTGGGAAGACCTGCGAGCCGGCCGCAAAGGGGGAGTCGATCCCGTCGACGCCAAGAAGGCCGCGAGGGCGGCCGCGGCCGCGCCAAAGCGCCGCGCTGCTGGCTATCCAGTGCGGCAGTTGGTGCAGGACTACTTGGGTGGCCACATTGACGTCCACCGCAAGCCGAAAGGGCGTGCAGAGGTCCGGCGCCTGCTCGAAGGCTACCTAGGCGCAATCGACGACCACCAGGCCGCCACGCTCAAGCGAGCCGACGCATTCAGCCTGCTTGAGGGCTTGGCCAAGACGCCGGTGCTCGCCGGCCAGATTCGGCAAGAACTGGGCGCGGCATGGGACTACGCGCTCGACGCCGGCAGACTGCCCGAGGAAACGCCCAACTGGTGGCGTCTCATCATGCGCGGCCGCCTGCGCAGCAAAGGCAAGCTGGTACAGGGGGAGCGCATCACTGCCAAGCGGGTGCTCAGCGACGTCGAGCTCGGCCTGCTACTGCGCTGGCTGCCCAACTTCACCAGCCTGATCGACGACGGCCTAACGCTCTACCTGTGGACCGGTGCGCGAGGCGCCGAGATCGTGGCCATGGAGGCCAGGGAGATCTCCGAGGAAAACGACGGCCTATGGTGGACGGTGCCTAAGGCCAAGACAAAGACCAGCCGCATCGAGCACGCCACAGATCTACGCGTACCGCTGGTTGGCCGGGCCGAGGCAGTCGTCCGCCGGCGGCTGGCCAACACGCCGAGCGGTTACCTGTTTCCGAAACGGCCGCCGGCGGAAGGGCCGGTCGACCAGAAGGTGATGGGCGTGGCGGTCTGGTACCACATGCCTTACTCGAAGACGCGGCCGGACGTCCTGCGGCCGCGTTTGCCGGTGGAGCACTGGGCGCCCCACGATTTACGCCGCACCGTTCGTACCCAGTTGGCGGCGATGGGCTGCCCTGATGCGGTGGCGGAGGCTGTACTGGGCCATCTCCCGCCCGGCATCCAAGGTGTTTACAACCGCCACTCTTATGACGTCGAACGCCGCATTTGGTTGGAGAAATGGTCCGCTAGACTTGAGGAGCTCGCACAGCAATAGGGTATCGGAGTTATGCCAGAAAATCCACACGCGACATTCTTAGACAGAGATTTAGCGGAGGCCGATGTCAAAGCTTACTACTCTGCTCAGGTCGATATGCTGGAGCAGCTGGTCAATTATGGATCGAATCTAGTGCCAAGAGCGTTAGCTTCGTGTCCCGCTACGGATAAACACATTCTCATTTGCGGTACGTTGCTGAAGCAGGTTGTAATGATGCTAGACGCAGCGCATGTGCTTATTTCGCGCTGCTGCTGCGATGCGGCGTTCGTTCCGCTTCGAGCCGCTTTTGAAGCCTCCCTTTATCTCGAATGGATGATTGCTGATACTACGGACGAAATCGCGTCGGCATATCAGGTTGCGCAATGGAGAGAGCAGCGGATCTGGGCGGAACGAGTTATTCCTTCTACAGAGGAAGCTCAAGAATACAGAAGGGCGTTTGCCTCTTGGGTCGATGAGGGGCCCGTGGTCACTGACGCGCAGCTTGAACAGCAGGCATCCGAAGCCATTGCAATGCTTGATCAGCATCTTGCTTCAGAAAAATACGCTCCGATAAATATCAAATTCCAACAAGCCAAAGATAAGCGAGGGGTTGAGACCGATTGGTTTAAAGTCGCGGGTGCGCCCTCTATCGCGGCAATCGCGAAAAGAATAAACAAGCGTGAAAAATACTCGTTTTTCTATGGGAAGGCGTCAAAGCTGGTCCACGCAAGGGACATGAGCACTGCCGTCATTGTTGAAGCGACGCGCGTGCGATTGACGCCAATAAGAAATATTAAGAGCTTTAATGAGTTGTTTATATATTTCACTTCGGTCGCGTTCGATAGTTATTTTGCAATACTGAAAGAATACAGGTCTGGAGAGATCGCCGCGTTCAGAAAACAGTACACGACTGATTGGCGGCCGGCAATGCTCTCAATACCTTCAATTAATTTCAGTTTTCGCGATCCTGGTTAACTTTTCTTCGGCAAGTGTTGGAAGGAGGCGGCAGATCCGCGACTGGTCTACTTTCCGCCCACTCCATCACCTCTCGAAGCAGATAGCCGACGCGCTGCTTGCTCAAGAGCCGCGGTTTGGGGAATCGACCCTGGCGGATCTCTTCTTCGATGGTGCTGCGCGAAAGCGCGGTCGCTTCCGGCAGCTCTTCCTTGCTGAGATAGAAGCGCGGCACGGTCATGTCACCGCTCCTGCAAGTCCCTGCATCACGCGGCCGCCGGTGCAGCGAATCTCGGCTTCGACGCGCACCGCAACTTGGCGGAACTCGCTGTAGCTCAGCTGCTGCAGCTGGAACTCGTGCAAGTCGACGGCCGTGTCGATGCGCTCGATCTCGTCGACGTGCAACTCGGGCGGCAGCCAGGCGCCGCTGACCATGGCGCGCCGCTGGATCTCGCGCAGGGCCACTTCGGCGCCGTGCACGTGCTCGCTGAGGCCGCGCACCACGCCCTGGTGTTCGATGCCCTGGGCCACGTTCATGGCGCTGGCCGCGGTAAACCAGTCCATTTCCGTGGCTACGCCACGGGCGAGTGCGCGCGCGGCCGCGCGCAGCGGGTCGATTGCGCTGGCGATCTCGGGCGGCGTCAGCCGCGTGGCGCCGTTGCGCGCCAAGCGCACCGGGTCGAGCGAGATCCGCCGCGGCCGGCGGGGCTTGCGGCCATGGGTCATTGTTGACCTCCTCGGCCGTTCCATCGAATGGCGGCAGTCGGGCCCGGCCAGCGCGGGCGCAGTGATTGGATGTAGCCAGAGGCGTAGATGCACGGCTCTGCGTGGACTTTGAGCAGTAGGCCCCTCGGGCGAGCGAAGAACCCGTAGAGCGGAACACCGCGCCGGGTCGGTGAAAGAGGCGTGTTCAAGCTAAACCGCCTTCCGATATGCGCGGAACCTGGCGGCTGACGCGCCACGCGGTCCAGGCGCGTCCGGCGACGAAGCCGGCCGAGAAGATGAAGGCCGCGCTGCCGAGCGTTACCAGGGCGAGGAAGGTCTCGGGGCTCACGGCAGCACCTCCAGCTCTTCGGCGCCGAAGGTGGACTCGCAGGCCTCGTGCTTGCCATCGGCCGGGAAGGCGATGACCCAGCCGTCAGCCTGCAGGCGCATTGCCTCACCGGTGCGCCACTCGAATGCCGCGCGCTGCATCGTCAGGCCAGTGCGCAGCACGCGCACCTGGCTGCCCGGCAGGACGTCGGCCAAGTAGGGGTCGATGTGTTCGACCAAGATCATGACCGTGTCGCTCGACCGCGGCCCATACACAAGTTGCACGCGGCCATCGTTGGTGGTGCCCGTGATTCGGCCGACCCTTCCACGGACATTGCGACGCAGTACGTCTATGTCGCGCACGCGCACCAGGTCGCCGATTTGAAAGACGCGTGGCGATAGGACCTTCTCTGTGGTCGGGAAGGGCCACGCCTGCGTCAGCTTCAATGTGGGGTGCGCGGCGTCCGGCGCGGCGAGTGCCGCGCCTTCCTCTTCTGCCGCGGCCGCGGCCGCCTGGCCATGCGATGCGGCAGCTGCCGCAGCGCCCTCCAGCCCTGCGCCGTCAGGCGCCTGGTTATGACTCCCTTCCGCAGCGCGCAGCGCATCGGCGATGCCGGCACGGGCCTCGGATTCACGGGTCTTTCCAGCACGGGCCTTGCCCCTCGCGGAAGCGGCGGGCGCCGCAGGCGGGGCGGTTGCGGCGGATGCCTTTTGGGCCTTGGCCGCGGCCTTCTCGGCTTTCTTGGCCTCGGCCGCTTCCATGTCGGCGGCGCGGTCCTCGCTTTCCATCTCGCGATGCACGTCGGCCTGTACTGCGGCGAGGTCGACGCCGGCCATGTGGATCAGCTCGAAGAGCGGCGTGCGTGGGCCTTGCTGGGCTTGGGCGTCCTCGTCCCATGCGTCGTAGCCGTCCTCGGCGTCCCAAAGCATCCAGCGCAGGAAGATGGTCGGCAGCTCGGCCTCGGGGGCCATGCGCAGGCGCTCGGTGGCCTGGTCTTCATCGAACTCGTCGCCCAAATCCAGCGCGGGCCCGAACGACGATTCGTTGTAGCCACTGAGTTTGTCGAGCAGAAACGCGCGCAGCAGCTCAGCGGGGATCGCGTCCATCGTCTTGAGCTTGGCATCGGCCGCGGCCAGCACCTGCCGCCGCCACCGCTCTTCATACTCGGGGCGCTCATCGATGGGCTTGCGGCGCTCGACCTTCTTCACTTCTGCCGCATCGGCCTCAGTCTTGGCCGCGCGCTTCGCCGTCCGTGTCAGGCCGTGCTCTGCAATCAGGCTCTTCACCTTGTCGACGGTCAGCACTTCGTGCACGGCGCCCGTCGTCGGATGCTTGACCAGCACGGGCGGCGGGCAGTGCTTGCCCAGCGCTCGGCGCAAGGTGGTGCCGTCGACGTCAAGCTGGTAGTCAGGATGGGCGTCGAGGTCGTAGTGGCCTGCCAGCCACTTCCCGCCGTAGGAGCCGGCTCCGGCCAGCTTCTCAGCCTTGGCCGCCTCGATGACCTTTTTGCCCTCGCGCTGTGCCTCCTCGAACCGCCGGTCATCGTGGTCCTTCTCCTTGGCCCGATAGCACGTCGTGTCGATGCACAGATCCGGGCTGTCGACGTCGGCGAACACGTCGGGCTGCGCGCCGGTGCGCTTGGGGCAGGACATGCAAGCGCCGGCGCCGGCGTTGAGCGTAGCGTCCTTGATGTCGAACTTCGTGCGCTTGAGCGACAGCATCACATTCGTCTGCACCCACTGCTGCAGCTCGACCTTGCTCATGGGCGAGCCGTACCGCTCTTCCCCCGTGGCCTGGCCCAGCGCTTTGATCTGCAGCTTGTCGTTCGGGATGCGCGCCACGATGAGGGCCTTGCTGAAGTCCAGCTTGCCTTTGCGCAGCGCCTCGCGTCCGGCGGGGTTCAGGTCCAGCAGCTTGAGGCGCTGGTACACGTAGCTGCGCGAGCGGTCCACGCGCTCGCCGATCTCTTCCTTGGGCACGTGCGCCTGCTCGACCAGGCGGTGGTAGGCCTCGGCCTCCTCCAGCTCGCTGAGGCCCTTGCGCTGCAGGTTCTCGACGATCTGGATCTCCAGCACCTCGGTGTCGTCGAGCACGCGCACCATAGCCGGGATGGTCTTCAGCTCGGCGAGGCGGGCAGCACGCCAGCGGCGCTCGCCGGCGACGATCTCCCAGCCCGGGCGGGGCCGGCCAGCGTCCCTGCGGGCCGTCTCGTCCAGCCGGTTGGCCGGCAGCACGCGCACGATGATCGGCTCCAGCACGCCCAGCCGGCGCACGCTGGAGACCAGCTCCAGCATCTCGGGCTCGGTCTCGTCGATGTGCCGGTTGGTGAGGCTGGGCACGATTTGATCGACTGGCAGCTCAGCCGGTGCGCCGGCGTCTGCGGCCGCGGCGGTGCGCGGAGTGGACTTGGCCTTCATGAGCTGCATGCAGGCCTTGCAGTGCCGCTGCAGGCCATCGGCGTTGCTGGCGTTCTTGCTGAACTCGTCGACCGGCTTGGCCGTCTTGCAGGCCGTGCACGTCTTCGAGTCGACGGGGGTGGCGATCTCAGCCATTGGCGGCTCCTTCCTGGTGGGCCTGCAGGTCGGCCTGCAGCTGGGCCAGGGCCTGGCCGGCGCGCTCGTAAGCGCGCACGGCCTCGGCCAGGCTGGTGTTGAGGGTGGTGATGGAGGCGGCAATAGCTGCCGCGTGGGGCGTCATCGCCTCGGGCGGCCGATCCTGCGCGACTCGGTCAGGCATGGGAGAGAGCGCAGCTGCAGGCGATGCCGCGACTGTCTCGGTGGGTGGCGTCCATCCCGGCAGGGCCAACACCAGGTTGTCGCCGACACGGTGGCGCATCAGCGCGCCGCCGAGGAGCGCGGCCTTGCAGATCGCGGTGAGGTGCCCGGCATTGGCGCCGGTCATGGCTGCGGCCGCGGAGTACGTCACGCACCCGCCGTTTGCGCGAAGGTGCTGCACGATGACGTGCGGCACGCTGCCATGCCGCGGCGTGTAGGCCGTGATGCCGCGGCCCTTGATCGGCGTCAGTGACCGCGGCGCGCCGGCAGCCTGCGCGCCGGCTTCGGGCTTGCTGTTGGTCGTGCTGCGGCCCTGCTTGAACACCTGGCCCGGCACGGTGGCCACCGGGGGGGGCGCTTGCTCGGCAACGGGCAGGGGCGAGGGGATCGGCGGCGGAGAAAGAGGAATCGGCGCGGCCGTCGCGCCCTCGGGCACGGCCACGCTCGTGACAGCTCGCGAGGGCAGCGGCATGGCGGGCAGCGGCGCCGCCAACTCGGCGCGCATCTCCGCGCGCGACAGGCGACGATCACCCATGCGGCTCGGAATGCTCATCGCGTCATAGGCACCCGGGCGCGCGCTCTGGCGCGCCAGGTCCTCGCCCGTGTACGTGCCGGTGGGGACGTAGCGGCTCATCGCGCAGTCTCCAGCTCCATGAACGCATCGAACACCAGGCGCTGCAGGTGGGCGATGTCATGGCTGTTGGAGAGCACGACGCTGGGGTGGAAGGCGCTGCCGTCCGTCGCGCTGACGTGATGGCCTTCGGTCGTGGTGCTGGCCTCGATGCCCGGGCGCGTCACCTGCCAGATCCTGCCGCCGGCGCCGTGGATGCAATCGGCTTCGTTCGCGAAGCGGCAGTCCGTCACCACCATGCGGTCGTGGCCCGCGCGGGCCAAACCGGCCAGGCGCGCGGCCAGCTGCCGGGTCCAGTAGTTGGCTGACTGGCGCCGCCGGTACTCGGTGCCCCACCACTGCATCACCTGGCGCGGCGTGCGTGCCTGCTCGAGCCATGCCTGGGCCAGCATCCCGCGGCCGTCGCGATGCTCACTGCCGATGGTCAACGCCACCGCCCCGACGAACCCCAGCGGCGCCCGTGCCATCGCGAGCGCCGGCGTGGGCAGGTGCTTGGTTCTGGGGTCCGACAGCGTGGCCATGTCCACGTCGAAGGCCTCGGCCACCTCGGCGCGCAGCGCGTCGCCGAAGGCCAGCTTGACGAAACCCAGGTGCGTCACCAGCAGGTCGGCGACGGTATCTTTGCCCACGCCAGCGAAGCCGGTGAGCGCGATGATGTGCTGTTTGCGGGCCACGTCAGGCCTCCTTCGTATGGATGGTCTGCACGCGCGGAAAGATCACGCGCGTGCCAGCCCAGGGGGTGGTCAAGGTGATGTGCGTGCCCTTGCGCAATGCGCGGGCGCGCTCTTCTGCCAGTGCCAGGGTGGTCTCGGTGTAGACCTGCTCGGCGTGGTAGTGGTGGCCTGCCGCGGACAGCGGTTCGATCTCCAGGCACAGCACCGGCACGGTGTGCTGACCATCGCCGGCGGGTTTGTGGCGGATCTGCGCATCCTGCGAAAGGCGGCCGCGGATCTCGATGGTCACGGTGCCGTCGCCGAAGAGATCGGCGCCAGGCGCGGACGCGTGGGCAGCGGGGGACGTCAGCTCCATGGCCACATCCGAGCAGTGAGAGCACACACCGACAGCAGCGTGACGAGCACGATCACCATCAGCACCAGCCCGATGGCGATGTCGCACGCACGGCCGCTATTGGGATGGTCGTCGGGGTCGTAGAGGCGGCGGACCTCATCCATGGCCGCGAGGCGTTCGGCCCGCTCCAGCAGCTCGGCGCGCTCGCTGGAGCGCGATTCGGATTGACTCATGCGTGTCTCCTGAAAGCGCGCGTCATGTCGCCATCGACCGCATGGCCACGCCGCAACATGGCCCGCGCGATGGCGGCCTGTTCCTTGATCGATGAGCCGGCCTGGCGGACCTGGCCGAAGTAGCTGTTGCCCGTCGCGTAGAGCTTCCCGGGCGGCAGGGTCTCCAGGCGAGTCAGGGCCGTGCGCAGCGTCCGCGGCCGCGTGGTGCGGCGCCAGGGCTTGATCAGCTGGCCCACGAAGTCGATGCCCCGGCTGACCGGCTGCAGGATCGTCTTGCGGGGGTTCAGCTGCAGCCGAAGCGCGTCCAGCTTGGCCTCGATGCGCGCATGCGCCTCGTTGAGCCATTGGGGGCTGTCGTGCAGCAGCACGAAGTCATCGACGTAGCGCACGTAGTGCGGCGCGCGCAGCTGGTGCTTCACATGCTGGTCAAGCCCGTCCAGCAGTACGTTCGCGAAAAACTGGCTCGACAGGTTGCCGATGGGCAGGCCGCAATGCGCCGGCGCGTTCATCAGCCGCTTGTGCTCAGGCACCAGGGCCAGCTCGTGCGGGCGGGCCCGCAACAGCACGTCCTGCCGCGGGTCGTGCATCAGCACGGTCTGCGTCAGCCACATCCACCACGGCTCGGTCACCTGGCGCTGCAGCGCCGCCAGCAGCACCCGCTTGTCGATGAAGACGAAGAAGTTGGAGAGGTCGCATTTCAGGTAGTGGGCCGGACGGCTCCAGTTGTGCGTGACGCTGCGGACCTGGTGCTCCAGGCGCCGGGCCGCGTAGAGGGTGCCGCGCCCCGGAATGCAGGCGCAGCTGTCGGCCACGAAGCGCGCGTGAAAGCGCGGTGCGATGTGGTTGTAGAGAAGGTGATGCACGACCCGGTCGCGAAACTCGGCCGCCCACACCTCGCGCGGCCGCGGACGGGTCACGACGAAGCAGATCGAGCGGCCAGGCCGGTAGCTGCCGCTGCTCAGTTCCTCGTGCAGCGAGTACAGGTGGTGCTCGGCCCGGGCCTCGAAGGCCTGCGCACTCGCGCTGTTGCGTTTCGTGCGCCTGCAGTCGAGCCAGGCCGTCACAAGCTTGGCGAACAGGTCGGAATCTGCGGACGGCAACGGCGGCCAGCTCGGCCGACTGGTGGTTGTTGTTCTGGTTGCCGTTGTTGAAGTTGCAGTTCCACGCGTACGAGGCGTCATCGCGCTATGGAGGCCGTCCTGCCGAAGGCTTGCGCCGATCAGCGGGGCGGCTGCACCGGACGCACCGCGCGCAGGCGCGGCCGTATCCGTGGCGTGCATGTCGGTGGGCTTGTGGCCCAGCGGCGCGACCAGATTCACCTGGCGCACGGGCATGAGAGTCGTGACCGTCATGCTGCAGGCGCCTTCCTGTCCGCGGACTTGAGCCATCCACCCGCCTGCCGCCCGATGCTCCCGAGCAGCTCCACAGACTCAGCCCAGAGCTTGGGTGAGAGCCGCCGCATGTCGAACACCACGCGCAGCATCACGGTGACGGCGCGCTGCTTGGTGAGCAGCGCCTGCAGGTACTCGGCGCGGTGCTGCTTCTGGGCTGCGTTGGCCAGCGCCATCAGCTCCAGGATGTCGACGCAGTTCTGCGTGATCTTGTCGCCCATCTGCCGCTTGAGTTCGCGCGGCATCTGGACCTGTGCGCGCACTGCCAGGTTGAGCAGCTGCACGCCGGTGCGATAGATGGGGAGATCCGAATGGATGGCCATGGGGCTCAGCTCGAAAGGATCAAAGGACCGAAGGACTCAGCGAATCCTGCGGACGGCAACGGCGGCCAGCGCGGCCGACTGGTGGTAGTAGCTCTGGATGCCGTTGTCGAAGTAGCAGTCCCACGCGTACGAGGCGTCGTCTTCGTGGACCTCGCAGGACCAATGGCTGCGGCCGAGGAGATGCGGCTTGCAGTTGGCAAAGAGCAGGGCCTGTTCCTGCCGCGTGGGCAGTTCGCCGCCCTGGGCTTCGGCCCATGCCCGGGCCTGCTTCCAGCCCACGTCAGTGGCCACGCCGGCCATGAGCATGAGGTGATGCAACACCTGGCCGTCGTCGTCGATGACGGCGCCGGCGTAGCGCTCGCCCTGCTTGAGTGCGATGGAGGCGCCGGCAATCTCCACGACGCGGCTGGACTGCTCGGCCTTGTACTGCTGAACCATGCCCGCGACTTCGTCGAGGCGGGCTTCGATGGCTTGAAGGGTGATGGTCATGGCGTCACGCTCCAAGCATCAAAGGATCGAAGCACTGATCGGAATCTGGCGGACGGCAACGGCGGCCAGCTCGGCCGACTGGTGGCTGGTGCTCTGGTGGCCGTAGGCGAAGTAGCAGCACCACGCGTACGAGGCGCCATCGGGCTCGCTGGTCCAGTGCCAGGTGCGCGGCAGCTGGTCTTTGACGTGGGTGAAGAGCAGCAGCGCCACGGCGCGCGACGGCAGCTCGCCGCCCTGTTCCTTGGCCCACGCCTGCGCAGCGGGCCAGTCCTTGCTGTCGGCGCGGCCGGGCAGCAGCACGACAGCGAAGTGCTGACCGGCCTTGTCGGTGGTCAGGCCGGCGAAGATGCCGCCAGCCAGCGCGGCGCCCAGTGCGGGCAGCACGGTGGGCGCGAGGGTGTTCTCGGACGTGGACATGGGAATCCTTTCAGGGGTTGCGGAGGAAGGGTGTGCACCTGGGTGCACGGGGTGGGAAAGCGGGGGAGCGGTCAGCGCAGCGGGCCACCGAGCGCGAACGCCGGGCCCTCGCGCTCCAGGTCCTCGGCGACCTGGGCGGTGATCGCCAGGGCGTCGGTCTCGTCGGGTAGATCCAGCACATTGGCCACGGCTGGCAGCACGCCAAACAGGATGAAGACCAGCGCACCGATGGCCCAGGAAGGAAGGGCGGCCGGGTTCATCGCTGCTTGTCCCGACGAGCGTGGCGGATGACTAGACTGGCGCCATCACCATCACTGCCGGAGGGCGTCCATGTCAGCTGAAAGCCGAATCGACGAAGCAGACTTTGCGCATGCCGTACGAATCGTGGCGGCGCAGGTTGTGGCTGAGCAGCTGGAGAAGGGAGCAGGGGAGCACTGGCTGGAGACGCGGCTGCTTGCTGCGTACGAGGCGGTGCAGAACGCACGGGCGCAGATTGCGAAGCTGGAGGCAGAGACGCCTGAGCGTTGATGCTGCCGGCCGGGCGCTGATAGCCCCAGGCAGTGATGCCTGCGATGCTGCGCTTGACGTGCTTCCAGCCCTGCTCTTCCAGCCAGAGGCCGACCGCGCGGTCCATGCTGGCTGAGCTGGTGGCGGCGCCGATGCCCAGCGCCCGCGTCACCTGGCCCAAGGTGACGAAGTCCGTGCCCGAATGCACTCCGCCAGCGGGCGCTGCATCCGGAGTCCTGGAAAGCACCTCCCTCAGCGCCGAATCCAATGCGGGGTGCATCCGGTTCTGTCGCTGCATCGGCAGGAAGAGCCGCGCCTCCTGCTCCTCGTTCGGCCAGTACGGCGCCCCGATGCGGTACTGTGCAACGGCCTCGGCGAAAAGCTGATCGCGATTGGCGCGCACCCACTCCACGTCGATATCCGCTACTACGGGCACAGGCCAGAACCGACGATTGCCCGCAGCGTTGAGGTAGTCCGTCGACCCGGTCGTGGCGATGAACACGCATTGCCGCGGCTGCTGCACGAAGTGGCCGCGATACGCCGGACGGTAGGCGTCGGCCGTGCTGGAGATCTGCTGCTTGAGCGCCGCCAGTTCGTGCCCGCGCATCGCAGACAGTTCGGACACCTCATACAGCCAGCAGTCCTTCAAGACCGGCCCCAGCGGCTCGGTGGGGTCGAAGGCCGCATCGGCATACCACGTCGCGCCGGCCAGCGCCTCCACCAGCGTGGACTTGCGCGAGCCAGGCCGGCCCTGCAGCACCACGCAGTAGTCGAATTTGCAGCCGGGGTGCATGGCGCGCTGAACCATGCCCAGCACCAGGTACCGGCCGACCAGGCACAGGTAGTCGTAGGTGTCGGCGCCGACCGAAGCCGGCGTGTGATGCAGAGCCAGGGGGAGCCAGCTATCGAGGCGCGACTGGCCGTCGTGCTGCAGGCCTTGGAGATAGGCCTGCACGGGGGTGCCGGTGTCCACCGGTGCGGTGTTGCGGGCGCTCATGGCGGCGCCTCAGGCCTGGACGGCGTCTTCGAGTCGCTGGGCCTCGGTCACCGGGCAGCCGGTGACGTGGTGGGCCTTGCGCAGGGCGTCCTCGGCATTGGTGGCCTGCAGCTGCACGAAGGGCAGCACGCCGGCCTCGGCCATGGTGGGGGAGCCCAGCTTGTCGAGCGGGGCGTAGAAACAGCGGTAGGTTGTCACTTGGCTCTCCTGCGCACATCGTGTGCGGCGGAGAGAATACTAAGCGGGCCGCTTTATATGGTCAAGCAGGATGCTTGCAAAAAAATACGCGGGCCGCTTCATACGGTTGCCCGGAGTCGATCCGCTCAGAAATGGAAAAGCCGCCTAGTGGCGGCTTGGCGGTGAGCATGACGCACGATCAAAAAACGTGCGCGAACACACGGCGTCCGAGCGGCCGAGGTGCGACGTGGTTTGGGTGTCCATCTGCGGTCGACTGTTCCCGCTCACACATCATGGTCAGCGTCTTGAGCGGCGGAGGTGCCTTGCTCACCAGCTCAGCAAAGTCGGCCGCCCACGTGGCGGTATTCGCCGCGGTCAGCTGCCCGGCCGGAACCGATTCGATGGATCGCACGATGCCGGCCGCACGCTCGGCCATTTCTTTGTGCAGCTGCTTGCGGTCTCCGTAGGAGAAGACGAGTGCCATCAAGCCGATGGCCGAGATGGCTGTGCCAATCCATGAAACCGACTTGCCGACGTAGGGACCAAACAACGATGCGCCAAGCACTAGCGTGAGTGCCTTTGTTGCACGGTCCACTAGGTCGAAGAAGCGCTGGCGCTTGCGGTGGTAGCGCACCTGCACCCAGGATTTGTAGAGGATGTCGCAGCGCTTGTCCCAATCGGAGTCCGCTGCTGTCTTGGCTTCCACTGGTTCCATAGTGGGAGCCATTTTGCTTGCCTATTTGCTTGGTGGTCTAGGAGGTGGCGGCGGAGGCGGCGTGTAGTAAACCCGATCACCCTTGTGATTCGGCGTGATTGGCCGCGATGGCGGCGGCGCAGGCGGCCGCGGCGGGGGCGATGGCGACTTTGGATTACTCATTCGTTTCTCCTCACAACTTCCTGCCGTTCCAGGCCCAAAGGACGCGGCCCAAGATGCTCACCTGGGTGTCCCCCTCCAGCACGTCCACGGTCTTGACTGCTGGGTTGTCGCTGCTGATCTCGTGGCGACCGTTGATGCGCTGGCGCACGCGCTTGATGTAGAGCCGGTCATTGGCGCTAATGACGTAGACGCCGTCCACTTTCACCTCTGCCACGCCCGTATCCACCAGCAGCACGTCGCCGTCCAGAAAGGTGGGTGCCATCGAGTCGCCATAGCCGTGGATGAACCGCAGGGCTTGGAGCTTCGTAGGTTTGAGCGTTCGCAGCGCCCATTCGGGTGAAACGGAAATGCGGCCAACCACCACGTCGTCGGGCAGTTGATCGGAGCCGTCGCCCATGGCGCCAGAGTTGGCCAGCAGTGGCACGACCAGCTCTTCAAAGCCTGGCAGGTAGGCAGGAGAAGGCGTCACGGATAGGGGCGGGGCTGTCGGCGCATCGTCGTGGTCCACATCCATCCATCCTTCCGGCTTAGCACATCCGCCCTCAAGGCGGCGCGCCATCGCGCTACCCATTTCGCGCGGCTTGCCCGACGCCTTGTCGATAGCCTGGTTTCGGACTTGGCTTAGGTAGATGGAAGTGCTGCCGGCCGCCTCTGCGACAGCCTCAAGGGTTCCCCTCTCGCGCACGAGAAGTTCGAGGTTCTCGCGACGAATCGTTCCCACTGTTTTCATGTGTGGATTGCAAGCGAGGCGCTTAGATTGGTGAAGAAGCAGCCTGCTTGCGGCAATAAAGCGGCCCGCTTAAGATCGCGCTATGAACCTCCTCGACTACGTCACGAAGTCGCGCGGCCGACAGAGCGCGATTGCCGCCGCCATCGGCTGTCAGCCGGTGCTCGTCAGTCAGTGGGCCAACGGGGTGCGCCGCGTCCCCGCCGAACGCTGCCCCGCCATCGAGCGGGCGACGGGCGGCGTAGTCCGCTGCGAAGACCTTCGCCCAGACGTCGCATGGGACGTACTGCGAGCGCAGGCAGTTCCGGCGTCGGTTCCCTCGCAGGAGGGCGCCCATGCCTGATAGGTGGCCTAACTCCAGGCGGGACCGAGGCAGCGCAGAGTTTCTTGGAAGGCCTCGATGTTTCGCACGTACATCTCCTCGGCGGGACCTTCGACTGACGGTCCATGAGCCAGTCGCTTCGCCAATTGCGATTCCAGCAGATCCACTATGTGCGGGGCCTCGATGAGTAGAGCGGACACCAGGACTTCTTGGATCAACTGCATCGCTTGCAGCGTTCCCTGCATTTGGAAGGTGAGTTCGGCCAAGCCGGTGAATGCCCGCGTTTCCGCTTCGTTCATGTCTGCCCCTCCAGGGGATGGTTGTTGTGGGACTTCCATTCTGCCCCTGGGGGGTGCAGGCGCCTGCCCATCCATTCAGGAGAAAAGCTATGCGTAAGCGAGTCGCACGTCGACCTTCCACCAAGCCCTCCGAGCGCATCCGACGGAGAGGAGATCGGTTCGGCAGCAAGGAAACCGTGACGTTCATCCACAGGTCTGTGTACCAGCCGGATGTCTGGCCCACAGTCTTTACCAGTTCCGCCGGTCCGAAGCGAACGCAGCGGCCGCAGCTGGGCAAGGTTGCCGCCGCCGAGATCAAGCGGGCGTTGGTAGACGCGGCCGGGCGCAACTCCACGGCGCTCCCGATGCGCTTGGCCGATGAACTGCTGACGGCACTTGCGCTCGTGGATTCGTGCGTGGTCGAAAAAAAGCCCGGCGCTTGAAGTTGGCCTGCGTGCTTCATCTTTTTGCACCCGGCCGCCGCGACATCCGGCGCGCCGTTCAACGTCTCCTCCCTCCTTGTGCCTGGCCGTGGTTGGCGGCCTTGGCGCGACTGGGGCGGCTGGGTGGTTTTCTTCATTCGCTGCTGCATGTCGGCAGTCTCTTTTTTTTGCCCGCCGCGGGCATTCCGAAAGGTTCCGAAAAATTCGGAACGCTTCGGAACCCCGCGTGACAACGACTTAGGAGGAGTCCGTGGAACCCAAGCTGTTCTATGACGATGAGATCGACGCCCTGCGCGCTCATGTGCAGGCCATGGGCGGCACCAAGGAAGTGGCCGCGCGGATCTGGCCCGACAAGACACCGATGGCCGCACAGCGTCAGCTGTCCGACTGCCTCAATGCCAACCGCAGCGAGCGGCTCAGCCCTTCGCAGCTGCTGCTGCTGATGCGATTGGGGCGTGAGCAGGGCGTGCACATCCTGGCCGAGTACCTGATGGGTGAGGCCGGCTACTCGCGCCCAATCCCGCTCGATCCCAAGGACGAGGCTTCGCAGCTGCTCGCGAAGTTCGACGAATGCATGTCGCTGGCCGGACAGCTCGCCACGCGTATGGAGCGCATGCGGGCCTTCGGTGGCCTGAAGGCGGTCGGGTGAGGCCGGCGGGAGAGGTCAGCCAGGCCTTGCTGCAGGCCGCCGCGGCCCTGGCCACCGAGGAACGGGCACCCACGCAGCGCGAGCTGGCGATGAAGGCGCAGGTGGGTTTCACGGCCACGCGCTTGACCATCAAGAACCTCGTGCGTGCGGGCCATCTCGTCAGGGTGCGGGCGCGCGCCGTGGCGTACTGCAACAAGCCAGTGGCCGAATACGCGCCGCCAAGACTTGCGCAGCGGGGCAGCGGGTCGCCCGCTGAGCTGGGCCGCGTGCTGGCCGGCTGGGGCGCTGCGGCGTAGAGGTTCGATGACTTCTCGCGAACCGCTGCCCCCCATCAACTACGGGGCGCTGGGCAAAGCCTTGCTGCCGATGGCCGAGACACTGCTGCCCCAGTGGCTGCCTGGTGGTCATCGGCGGGGGCCAGAGTACGTGTGTGGCTCCGTGGCGGGCGGCAAGGGCCGAAGCTTCTCGGTCAACGTCATCACCGGCAAGTGGAGCGACTTTGCGGCCAACGACAAGAAGCTGACGGGGGGCGATCTGGTCGGCCTGTACGGTGCGATCCATGGACTGGAGAACTGGGAGGCCGCGCTGGAGCTGGCCGACCAGTTCGGGCTGCATGACATTGCCGGCATCGTCAAGCGCGGCAAGGACGTTGCGGCACCGCGGCCACCGCCCTCGGCGCCCGTTGCAACGGCGTCAGCGCAGCCAGACAAGGAGCGATGGACGCCCATCGTGCCGGTGCCGCCTCATGCCGCGCAGCCTACCTTCTGGCATTACGAGCGGAAGAACCCGGTGCACCGTGCGGCCTATCGGGTCGATGGTGACCTGTTCGGCTTTGTGGTGCGCTTCATCGACTCCAGCGGCCGCAAGGTCACGATGCCGTACGTCTACGCCAGCAGTGATCGTGACGGTTCACAAAAGTGGCAGTGGCGGGGGTGGGAGGAACCGCGGCCGCTGTTCTATCCATCAGGCCAGCAGCCGGGGGCCCGCACCGTCATCGTGGTCGAAGGCGAGATCAAGGCCGAAGTGCTCCAGGCGCTGCTGGACGCGCATGCCCCCGGCATCTATTGCGTCGTGTCCTGGCCCAACGGCAGCAAGTCTTGGCGGATGGCCGATTGGTCCTGGCTCGCTGCCAGTACCGTCCTTCTCTGGCCCGACTGCGACAGCAAGCGCGTCCAGCTGACCAAGCAGCAGCGTCAGGAATGTGGGGGCGACGAGGCGCGACTTGCCGAAGCCATGGCACTGCAGCCGTTCATGGCGGCGCGCGAGCAACCAGGCATGGCGGCAATGCTGGGTATCGGTGCGCTGCTGCGTGACACGCACGGCTGCGCCGTCTCCATGCTGCCGTGCGAGCCGCCGGGCGTGCTTCCCGATGGCTGGGACGCGAGGGACGCCATCGAGGTCGACGGCTGGGGCTTCGACGAGGTCATGGCGTTTTTCGCGCGCGCGACAGTGCTGACCGCGTCGACGCCCAGTCCGCCGCCCCCTCCACCCGGCCCACCACCGCCCGCCAGCGACGGCCCCGCTGACGCTGGGGGTGATGATGAAGACGACGGCATTCCGACTTGGCTAGAGCCGTTCTACGATTTCAAGCGCCGCAGCTGGCGGGTATCACGCAGCCTGGTCATCGCGGCGCTCGAGAACGACCCCAAGCTGCAGGGATGCCTCGGCCGCAACTTGCTCTCCAGCCGTATCGACGTTCTCAAGCCTTGGCCGTGGCCGCATGGCGAAGCCGGGGCGCTCAGTCGCGATGCAGACCTGATGCTGGGCGACTACTTCACGTCGCGCTATGGCATCCCCAGCATCTCACGGCCGTCGCTGTATGAGGCCATGGAGACAGTGGCCAGCAAGTGCCGCTTTCACCCCGTGCGCCAGTACCTCGAAGGCCTGCAGCACGATGAGAAGCCACGGCTGGATAGTTGGCTCATCTACGTCATCGGCGAGAAGCCCGAAACCCTGACTGAGTCGATGACGCGCTACTTGCGCCTGGTGGGCCGCTTCTGGCTGCTGGGCATGGTGTACCGCGTGATGCAGCCGGGCTGCAAGTTCGACTACTGCCCGGTGCTGGAAGGAAAGGGCGGCCTGCGGAAGACGACGATGGTGGAGGCGCTCGCATCCACCGACTGGTACAGCGCCACGCCCTTCGACGTCGGCAAGGGTAAAGAAGGCCAGGAGCAGGTGCAGGGCGTGTGGTGCTACGAGCTCGGCGAGCTGGCCGGCTTTGGCAAAGCGGCCATCCAGTTGATCAAGGCGTTCATTTCGGAGAAGGTTGACCGCTACCGGGCGGCCTACGCGCGCGACGTCGAGGCCTTCCCACGCCAGTGCGTCATGGTGGGCACCACCAACGAGAAGACCTACCTGCGCGATCGGACCGGCAACCGGCGTTTCTGGCCGATCCCGGTGCGGCACCAGATCAACACCGACTGGATCGTCCGAAACCGCGACCAGTTGTTCGCCGAGGCCATGGCCTTCTACCGGAAGGGTGAACGGTACGCGCCCACGCCGCAGGAAGAGGCCGAGCTGTTCGTGCCACGGCAGGAGCTGCGCATGGTGGAGACCACCGTGCAGAGCGAGCTGCTGCGCCTGCTGACGCGCGACCCTGACGGTACCGAGTCCGGCAAGGTCATCAACAACCTGGCGGAGTTCGTCACGCTGGGCCAGCTGACCAAGGCGCTCGGCGCCGACCCCGCGAAGAGCGGCGCCGGCCTGGACCGCGAGGTCGCCGGCTGGATGGAGGCCGAAGGCTGGGAGCGGTGCAAGAAGCAGATCAACGGGGTACGTGCCTGGGGCTACCTGCGGCCGAGAGACTGGCCACCGGAAAGCCGCCAGGACGATGAAGAGGAGTTCGTGCAGGCATCGCACGGCAGCCAGGTGGACGCGCCGCGTGCCCCTGCGGCGCCGGCGCCTGCACGCAACCAAGGGCCACATGATCAGTGGGGCGCCGATGACGAGCCATTCTGACCAGCGAGCGGTGCGGCCAGCACCGGAAAAGGTCGTGGCTCGGGAATCGCGCCGCGTGGCAATGACTGCGGGAGGCGAGATTCGCGGCAGTCGTTGCGGCGCGGTAGCGGGGACATCGATGCACGGCCCCATGACCTAGGTGTCCATGTGTCCACGGTGGCCATGGGTTTCCTGCGAGCCCATGGGTACTGCTCTTCCCTCAAAACCGAGGGTTGAGGCTGCTGCATTGCCACCCTGGACCGACTCGCGACCTCGCCCTTACTGCGGGCGCAGGCGCATCGGCGTGCACCCAGGTGCACGCTCGCGCGCGCGGCTGCCCCCGATCTCCCGTATCTATTCCCTGAAAGAGCATGGACACCATGGACACAAGGCCACCAGAAAGACGCAGCCCGGCCCAGGTCGAGCAGCTCAAGACCGAGATCAAGGAGCGGATGCCCGAGGTCTATGCCGCCATCCAGCAGAAGGCCAGGGTGGTCGGCAAGCAGGCATTCGCGTGGGTCACGCTGGGCTTGCGCGGCGAACCGAATTGCTTCTACGCCATCGAGCGCGGCCGGGTCGTGGGCACTCCCTTCGACCAGGCGGTAATGGCCGACGTGGCGGTCGCCATGGTCCAGTTCGGTTGCAGCTTCGTCTGCATCTGGCCCGATGCGCAGAAGGGCAGCGATGGCGCGGCTTGACTGGGTGCACTCGCGGCTGAAGAACTGGGAGCGGTGGCACTGCCAGCAGCGTGCTGGTGGGCTGGGCTTCGCCACGCAGTCGGTGTTCCTGAATGAGTTCCCCGGCGCTGACCGCGTGTCGCGCATCCCCATCGATGAGGTCGAGGCCTCGATTACGAACGATGCTGTCGAGGCGCTGAAGGCACCGCGGCCCGTCCTGTACCAGACGCTGTACCTGGTGTATCCCTTGGGCCTGGGCCCGACCGGTGCGGCGAAGCGCATCGGCTGCCATACGTCCAACATCCATGCGAACCTGGGTGTTGCAGACCGTGTGCTGGCTGCCTGGTTCACTGAGCGGGCCGAGAAGCAAGCTCGCCTTCGGGCTGACGTCCAGGCTGCATACGCGCGGGTCAGGGGTTTTAGTACATAGACGGTTTTGGTAAATTCCGGCAACCCTGTGTGACACCTGAGCGCAAGGAAAGTGAAACCCGCCCGCGGCAACGTTGGCGGGTTTTTTGTTGGTCAAACCCAGCACGCAACCCCACGCGGCCTGCATCCTTGCAGTGCTCTGCGTGATGTGCTGGCCCCAGCGCGCGGTGGGCAAACCGCGCGCCACCGTAACGCCCGCCGGCCACTGACGCTGCGCCTTTCTCCTGCAGCAGCCGGCGGGCGCGCCGGATCACCCCATGCCCTTCGCCGCTCCTCGTCCCTGCTCTCATCCTGGCTGCCGCTCCCTCGCGGTCAAGGACGGTCGGTGCGCTGATCACCAGCGGCAAGCCTGGGCGAAAAAGGCCGGCGCCACGAAGCGCATCACCGGCCGGCGCCTGCAGGCAATGCGCGCCGCGCTGTTCGAGCGCGATCCTCTCTGCGCCAGCTGCAAGGCGGCTGGACTGGTGGTCCTGGCGACCCAGCGCGACCACATCGTGCCGCTCGAAGAGGGCGGCGCAGACGACGCCAGCAATGAGCAGGGCCTCTGCACCCAGTGCCACGACGAAAAGTCGCTTGGGGAGCGCCTGCGGGGCCTCCGAGGGGCATTCCCGAGGGGGTCGCGCGGGTCGGTCGACCCGGGGGTGGGTCGAAAGTCTGGCGCTGCCGGCCGGAAACCGAGCGGTTCCCCGTGAATTTATGGAGAGGGATAACTACCCCCCTGGGGTTTGAGTAGAGGTGGTCATGGAAGATGAACCGAGCTTCTCGGTCGCGCTGCCTGCGGTCGGGAATGCCCGCGCGTCATCGCGCACCGATGTGATTTCCCCCGAGCCGCCGCCCATGCTCAAGCTTTCGAGCGAAGAGCTGGTGCTGTTCGAGCACATTTGCTCCACGCTGCGCGAAGCGGGCGTCGAGCACCTCACGGCGGGCCTGCCCATCGTGATCATCGTGCGCACGTTCGCCGACTGGATCAAGGCGGCCCGGAAGTGCGAAGAGGATGGCCGCACGCAGACCTCCAAGACCGGCTGGGTGACCCCCACGCCGTGGGCGGACGACGAGAAGCGGCTGAAGATGGAGTTGGGCCAATGGCTACCAAAGGCGTGCTTGACCATTCCGTCGCTGGCCCGCGTGCGCAAGGACACGGGCGAACAGGGCAAGCAGGACGACCTGTTCGCCGATCTCGTAAACCACGCCACTGCCTCACCCGGGCTCGTGTCAAGGCACTGACGCCGGCGCACCCGGAGGCCTGGGACGAAGCCTACGGCCTGCCCGTGCTGCGCGGCGAGATCGTCACCGGCCGCCTGGTGTACCTGGCGGTGCGGCGGCACTACGAGGACCTCGTGGCCGGGCCGAAGCGCGGCCTGGTGTTCTCGCCGCCGCACGCGTTGCACGTCATCCAGTTCATCGAACGGTTCTTCGTCCACATCAAGGGCCCGCTCGCTGGCCAGGCCATCCTGCTGGACCCGTGGCAGCAGTTCTGGACGGCGGTGCTGTACGGCTGGCGTTACAAGGACACGGGCCTGCGCCGCTTCAGCAAGGGTTACGAGGAGGTCGCCCGCAAGAACGGCAAGAGCACATGGAAGGGGCCGCAGGGCGCCTACCTCTTCATGATGGACGGCGAGGTCGGCGCCGAGGTCTACGCCATGGCCACCACGCGCGGCCAGGCCATGACCGTGTTCAAGCCGGCCTTCGACAACATGAAGCGCTGGGTGCGCCGCTCGGGGGGCATGGCGCGGTCGCTGCGCATCTATAACGGCCTCAACCAGGAGAAGGCCGAGCTGGACGGCAGCGTGTTCGAGCCGCTGCCGGCCAACGCGGAGAACCAGGACGGCAAGAACCCCTCCGCGGTGCTGTACGACGAGCTGCACGCCGCCCCGTCGCGCGAGGTGTGGGACGTGATGGAGTCGGCCTTCGGCGCCCGGGCGCAGCCCCTGCTCTCGGCGATCACGACGGCAGGCTTCATCCTCGACGGCATCTGCACCGAGGTGCGCGGCTACCTGATCTCAGTGCTGGAGGGCAAGCGTCAGGACGACAGCTTCTTCGGCTACATCTACACGCTGGACCCGGGCGATGACCCCTTCGACGAGCGCGTGTGGCCCAAGGCGAACCCCGGCCTCGGCAGCGCGAAGCGCATGGAGTACATGCGGGGCATGGCGCGCAAGGCTGCGGCATTGCCCGGCGCGAAGGTCAACTTCCTGACCAAGGACCTGAACGTCTGGTGCAACAGCGCCGACGGCTGGTTCGAGCCGGACGTCTGGGACAAGGGCGCCGCGTCCTTCGTGCCGGCAATGCTGCGCAAGCGCCGTTGCTTTGGGGGCCTTGACCTGGCGAGCACGCGCGACCTGACGGCCTTCGTGCTGATCTTCCCGCCGGACGAAGAGGACGGGGAATGGCATGTGCTGGTGTGGACCTGGTGTCCCCAGGCCAAGGTCGACGTTCAGGAGCACGACGACGTTGCGGCCTACAAGCGCTGGGCCGAAGAGGGCTGGCTGACCCCGACGCCCGGTGACGTGACCGACTACGCCCCGGTCAAGGAAGCCATCCTGCAGGCGGTGCAGGACTTCGACGTGGAGTCCATCGGCTTCGACCCGTGGAACGCCCAGCAGCTGTGCAACGCCCTGATGGACGCAGGTGTGCCGCTCGTGGAGATCCCGCAGAACACCGGCGGCATGTACCCGGGCTCCAAGCTGCTGGAGGCACTGGTCTACAGCCGGCGCCTACGGCACTCGGGCAACCCGGTGCTGCGCTACTGCGCGATGAATGTGGCGCTGCTGTTCGACACGAACGGCAACTACCGCCCGGACAAGAAGAAGAGCCAGCAGCGCGGCCGCATCGACTGCGTCGTGGCGCTGGTGATGGCCTTGAGCCGCTTTGTGAAAACGGATGGGGAGCCGGACGTGTCCGGCTTCTTCTCCAACCCTGTGGTGCTGAACCGATGACCAACCGATCCAAGCCGCCGATGCTCGCGCGCATGGCGACGGCCGTGCGCGCGATGGCGGGCGGCGTGAGCGTCGGCGACGTGGCGGGCACGCGCCGCATCCTCGGCGATGCTGGCGGCGGCGCTGGCGTGCGCGTGGACCACCAGTCCATGCTGACGCTGTCGGCCGCGTGGGCCTGCGTGCGGCTCATCTCCGAGACCATCGCCACGCTGCCGCTGGGCATCTATGAGCGCGGGCCGAATGGAAAGCGCGCAGCGCCGCAACACCGGCTCCACTTCATCCTTCACGACCAGCCCAACGTCGACAGCACGGCCTCCGTGTTCTGGGAGGCGGTCGTTGCTGCCATGCTGACGCGTGGCCGTGCCCGTGCCGAGAAGCTCAAGCTGGGCGACCGTGTCGTCGGCCTGCGCTTCCTGGCGCCTTCCCGGTTGAGCGAGTCCAAGCGCCTGGACGGAACGACCGTATGGCGCTACGCCGAGAAGGACGGCCGCCAGCGCATCATTCCCGACGCGGACGTGTGGCGTATCCCGGGCTTCTCGCTGGATGGCGAAGAGGGCGTATCTGTCATCCAGTACGGCTCTGCGGTGTTCGGCGGTGCGCTGGCGGCGGACAAGGCGGCCAACAACGCCTTCCGCACGGGGCGCATGCAATCGCTCTACTACAAGGTCGCCACGTTCCTCACGAAGCCGAACCGGGATTCGTTTCTGGCCCACCTAGAGGAAACGCGACTCAAGGGCGGCATCCCGCTGCTCGAAGGCGGCACCGACATCGGCGACGTCGGCATGTCCGCCGCCGACGCCCAGCTGCTCGAATCCCGCGGCTACAGCGTGGAGGAGGTGTGCCGCTGGTTTCGCGTGCCGCCCTGGATGGTCGGCCACACCGAGAAAACCACCAGCTGGGGCAGCGGCATCGAGCAGCAGATGATCGGCTTCCTCACTTTCACCCTGGGGCCGTGGCTCAAGCGCATCGAGCAGGCCATCAGCAAGGACCTGCTGTCGCCCGCCGAGCGGGTGCGCTTCTACGCCAAGTTTGCCGTCGAGGGCCTCCTGCGCGCCGACACCGCTGCGCGCGCCGCGTTCTACACGGCCATGGTCAACAACGGCATCTTCACCCGCGACGAGATCCGCCAGTTGGAGGACCGCGAGCCCCTGGGCGGTAACGCTGCAGTGCTCACCGTGCAGTCCGCCATGACCACCCTGGACGCCATTGGCCAGGGCACCAACGACTCCCAGCAGGTCCGCGCCGCGTTGCGCGCCTGGCTGGGCCTTCCCGACGAGCCGCAGAAAGGCTGACCCATGAGCTTGAAGACCCTTCCGGGCGCCCCGCAAGGCCGCCCGAGCGCCGGCGTGCGCAGCGAGATCCTGCCGCGTGCCCTCGACCGCTGGCAACCCGGCATCCGGGCCGCCGCCGATGGCGCAGGCGAAGACCGCACCATCAGCATCTACGACGTCATCGGCTACGACTACTGGACCGGCGACGGCGTCACGGCGAAGCGCATCGCCGGCGCGCTGCGCAACCTGGGAAAGGGGCCGGTCACCGTCAACCTCAACAGCCCAGGCGGCGACATGTTCGAGGGCCTGGCCATCTACAACCTTCTGCGCGAGCACGAGGGGGAAGTGACGGTCAAGGTGCTGGGCTTGGCGGCCTCAGCCGGCTCCATCATCGCCATGGCGGGCGACAACGTGCAGGTGGCGCGCGCAGGCTTCTTCATGGTCCACAACAGTTGGGTCATGGCGGCCGGCAACAGGCTCGACCTGCGCGAGATCGCCGACTGGCTGGAGCCCTTCGACGCCGCCATGGCCGACATCTACACGGCCCGCACCGGCCTCAAGACCGACGCCGTTGCCAAGCTGATGGACGCCGAGTCATGGATCGGCGGCAGCGCCGCCGTCGACCAGGGCTTCGCCGACTCGCTGCTGCCCTCCGACCAGGTCGGCAAGGGCGACACCAAGGCCAGCGCCTCGGCCGTGCGCCGGCTGGAGGCCGCGCTGCGCGCCGGCGGCATGCCCAAGTCCGAGGCGATGCGCCTCATCTCCGAATTCAAGTCCAGCCCGGGCGATCCGGCTGGCAGCGGTGAGGGTGATCCCACCGGACGTGTCCAGGGCGACCCGGGCGCTGATGTTCTCGCGGCCCTCCAGGGCTTCTCTCTCTCCCACTGATCTCCTCCAACTGAAAGGAAACCCTCTCCATGCAACGCAAGTTCCTGGCGGTCGCCGTGATCGCCCTCTGTGCCATTGCCATCGGCGCCCAGGCCATGGGCGTCGACGTGCAGGGCGTCGCCCACGCCTTCGTGCTCGCCCACCCCGAGATCGCTCTCGGCCTTGCCGGTGCCGCCTTCATGGGCGACACGCAGAACTTCAACCCGACCGAGATCAAGGCCGCGCTCGACAAGATCAGCGGCCAGGTCAAGGAAGCCGGCGAGAAGGCGCTGGCCGAAGCGGCCAAGGGCATCCAGATGTCCACGGCCAACAAAGAGAAGGTCGACGAGCTGCTCATCAAGCAGGGCGAGCTGCAGGCCCAGCAGCAACAGGTCGAGCAGCTGCTCGCCAAGGTCCAGACCGCTGCCGCCGGCCATCAGCCGCGCCTGTCGCTGGGCCAGCAGTTCGCGGCCGACGAGAAGGTCAAGGCCTTCACCGGCCAGGCCACGCCGCGCGGCCGCGTGGACATGACCGTCAAGGCGGCCATCACCTCGGTGACCACCGACACCGATGGCGCCGCCGGCGACCTGGTGGTGCCGACGCGCCTCGCGGGCATCCTGTCGCTGCCCGAACGCCGCCTCACCGTGCGTGACCTGATCACGCCCGGCCGCATGGATGGCAATGCGCTGGAGTACGTCAAGGAAACGGGCTTCACCAACAACGCCGCGCCCACGGCGGAAGGCGCCAAGAAGCCCGAGTCCACGATGAAGTTCGACCTGGTGTCCACCACGGCCAAGGTCATCGCCCACTTCGTGAAGGCCTCGCGCCAGATCATGGACGACGCCTCGCAGCTGGCCAGCCACATCGACGGTCGCATGATGTACGGCCTGGCCTTCAAGGAAGAGCAGCAGCTGCTCAAGGGCGACGGCACCGGCCAGAACCTGCTGGGCATCATCCCGCAGGCCACGGCCTTTGCGGCGCCCTTCGACCCCGCCGGCACCGAAACCGCCATCGACAACATCCGTCTGGCCTTCCTGCAGGCCGAGCTGGCCGAGTACCCGTCCACCGGCGTGGTGATGAATCCCATCGACTGGGCGCGCATCGAGCTGCTGAAGGACACGACCGGCCGCTACATCATCGGCAACCCGCAGGGCGTCATCGGCGCCACGCTGTGGAATCGCCCGGTGGTGGCCACCCAGGCCATTGACGTGGACAAGTTCCTGGCCGGCGCGTTTCGGCTCGGCGCGCAGGTGTTCGACCGCTGGATGGCGCGCGTCGAGATCGCCACCGAGAACGAAGACGACTTCGTCAAGAACCTGGTGACCATCCTCGCGGAAGAGCGCCTGGCCCTCGCGGTCTACCGCCCCGAGTCCTTCATCTATGGCGACTTCGGCTACGTCACCTGATCCCTGGCCCTACGGCGGCGGCGGGGCGCGAGCCCCGCCCGCCTGCAAGGAAAAACCCATGCTCATCAAGTTCAAAGCCCCCGACCCGCGCGCCGGCACCACGGCCGACATGGACAGCAGCCGCGGCCAGTACTTCATCGACACCGGTGCCGCCGTCCGCGTCAAGGCCGATGGCACCGAAGAGGTCGCGCCGGCCCCCCGAGCCCCGGCTCCGCCTGCCGGCGGCAATGCCAAGCCATCGGATGGCCTCACGGTTGCCGAGATCAAGGAGGCCCTGGCCGCGCGCGAGATCGCCATCCCGGACGGTGTCACCCTCAAGGCTGACCTGGCCGCGATGCTGGACAACGCACCTGCGTCCTGATGCTGCTCGACCTGGCCACCGCCCGCCGTCACCTGCGGGTGGACGACGACTACCCCGAGGCGCAGGTGCTGCCCTACCTGCTCGCGGCGGAGGATGCGGCGCAGCAGTTCCTCAACCGCGCCGTGTACGCCACGCAGCAGCAGCTCGACGATGCCCGTGGCACCGTCACGACGCTGCTGACGGGCGCCGTGGCGACGCGCGAGGCCGCCTACGCTGCGGCCGACGCCCAGGCGGACGAGGATGTGCGCTGCATGCTGCGCGGCCAGGCCGTGCACACGTATGCACAAGCCAAGACCGACGCCCAGCGCATCGCCCTGGGCATCGTGCTCAACGACAGCATCCGCGCGGCCGTGCTGCTCACGCTGGGCCACCTGTTCGAGCACCGCGAGGACGTGGCGGCAGCTCTGCAGGAACTGCCCAAGGGCGCGCGCTCGCTGCTGTGGCCCTACCGCATCGGGCTGGGGGTGTGATGGACATCGGCAAGCTGAAATGCCAGGTGCAACTGCAGCGGCGCGTATCGGCGACGGACGAGGCGGGCCAGCCGATTCACACCTGGCAGGCGCTCGCCACTGTCTGGGCAGATGTTCGTTTCCCTGGCGGCCTCGAAGCCATCCGAGCGGATGCGCAGCTGACTGTCACACGCGCGAGCGTCCGCATCCGGTATCGCACCGATGTTGACGCGGCCTCGTGCCGGCTGCTGTTCAAGGGGGCCGTCTACGACATCCAGGCCGTGCTGCCCGATGAGGCTCATCGCCAGTACCTGGACCTGGTCTGCGAAAGCGGCCAGAACGATGGCTGACCTGACGTTCCGCGCGGATCTGTCCGATCTGGAGGCCGACTTCGACGTCATCGCCGAAGACGCCCTCACCGCGGTGCGTCCATCGGCCCAGGCAGGTGCACAGGTCCTGTACGAAGAGGTTCTGTTGCGCGTGCCGATGAGCCCGAATGGCCACTGGTTCTACGGTACGGCCGCCAAGAAGGCGCCGCCGGGCCAGAAGCGGCAGTTTGCCTACTGGTTCGAGTCGGGGTCGCTTCGGCGCTCCATCTACCAGGCCTATTCCAAGGACCACAGCGGCCCTGCGTTGGCCACATATCACATCAGCTGGCGGCAGGCAGACGCGCCCTACGCCTTCATGGTCGAGTTCGGCACCGCCACCGCGCCCGCGCATCCATTCCTGCGCCCCGCATGGGACGCGAAGAACGTCGCCGCAGCCGAAGCCATGTGGGCCAAGTTCCGAGAGCTGATGAAAGGAGCCATGTCTTGAGCATCGTCGCCACCATCACCAGCACCCTCAGCGGCTTGGTGCCCGCCCCTGGCGCGGAACCGTCCCACCGCTGCTACGCCGACGTCATGCCCGAGTCGTCGAAGGCGCCGGCCGTGCCTGCCATCGTGTTTCAGCGCGTCGGCGGCGGCTCCATCGTGCTGCTGGAGCAGGAAATGCCCGACCTGCGCAACGCGCGCATCCAGATCACCAGTTGGGCCACCACGCGCCTGCTGGCCGAGCAGCTGGCCGACCGCGTCGAGGAAGCCATGCGGCTCTCTCCCGACCTGCAGGCCACGCCTCTCGGCGAGCCCATCGACCGCTACGACAGTGACACCAAGTTGCGCGGCAGCACCCAGGACTTCTCGGTCTGGTTGCCGCGCTGATCCGTTCCCACCCCGCCCCTCCGGGCACCACCCTTCGAGGTTTGCACCATGAGCAAGTTCGCTGTGCCCAACGGCACCATCATCCATCTCTCCACCGCCTTTGGCTCGGCCATCGCCATGACCGACGTCAGCAATGACAACCCGGCCGAGGCCACGCTGGCCGCGGCGCATGGCGTCCTGGCCGACGACTACCTGGAACTCATCTCGGGCTGGTCGGGCATCGATGGTGCGCTCACCAAGGTCGCGGCGGTGGCCACCAACGACGTGACGCTTGGTGGCATCAACACCGACACCGACGAATACCCGGTGGGCCAGGGCGCCGGCTCGGTCCGCAAGATCACCGCCTGGCAGCGCGTGAAGCACGTCATGACGCCCCAGGCCGGTGGCGGCGAGCAGCAGTACTTGACCTTCCAGTTCCTGGAGGACCTGAAGCAGCGGCAGCAGAAGACCTTCAAGAACCCACTGACCTTCACCTTCATGGTGGCCGAGGGCGATTCCGCTGCCCGCGCCGCGCTGGAATCGGCAGACGGTGACACCGACCAGCGCGCCCTGCGCCTCATCCTGCCCAAGGGCATCGGCGAGATCCTGCTCAGCGGCCAGGTGTCGTTCAACAAGATGCCCACGCTGACCGTCAACGAGCTGATCGGCAACGCGGTGAGCGTGGCCGTGACCGCCATCACCCGCATCTGACGCCATGGCCAAGTTCCGACTTAAGGCCGCGCCGACCTTCGACGCGGCCGTCAAGATCCCGCTGCCCGGCGGCGAAGTGGGAGAAATCGTCTTCACCTTTCGCCACCGCACCAAGGCGGAACTCGACGCCTTCATGGCCCGCCTCCAGACGCTGACCGATCCCGAGGCCATCCTGGAGATGGCAAGCGGCTGGGATCTCGAAGAGCCCTTCACCATCGAGAACGTCGTGGTGCTGCTCGACAACCACTATGCGGCGCCCCGCCAGGTGGTCGACGTCTACGTCAGCCAGCTGTTCCAGGCCAAGGAAAAAAACTCCGCGAGCTCGCCCTTGCACTAGTCATGCCCGGACCGACGCCGGAAGCGGCGGCGGTCTGGGGCCTGACGCTCGAAGAGGCGAGCGGAGACCCCTACGACATCTGGCCCGACAACGCGGAGATCTTCCGCGTGTTCGCGGAGATGGAAACCCAGTGGAACGTCGGCTTCGCCGGTGCCACTGGATTGAAGTACGAGAGCCTGCCCATCGTGCTGCGCATGCTGGGCATCCCCCGCGCGACGTGGCCCGACCTGTTCCAGGGCCTGCGCATCATGGAATCGACCGCGCTGCGTTACTACGCGCACGAACGCGAGCAGAACCGCCCCCCTGAAAGCCCCGCATGACCGATCTGAAGAAACAGATGTCGGTCGGCCTGGACGTGTCCGACGTCGAGGCCGGCACCGCTCGTGGCAAGAAGTCGCTGCAGGACTTTGCCACTGCGGCCACCAGCAGTGGCCGGCAGGCCGCGACGGGCGTGGCTCAGGTGGGCAAGGCGACGGACGATGTCTCGCGCAAGGCGGCCCAGGCCGCCAAGGAGACAGAGCAGTCCACCCGGAACATCATCCAGTCCATCCAGCGCAAGATTGCGCAGGAAGAGGCGGGCAGCAGGAGCGCCGCTTCGTATTTCGAGTCCATTGCCCGGCAGCGCAACGCGGACGTGGCGGCCCTGCGCCCCTACCTGGCCCAGCTGGATGCCGTGGTCGAGAAGAACAGGGCAGCGGCCAGTGCGCTCGAGGCCTCCGGCCCGGCCATGCAGCGCGTGGGGGTCTCTGCGGCGCAGACGGCAGCCGCCATGCGCATGGTGCCGGCGCAGTTCACCGACATCGTGGTGGGCTTGCAGGGCGGGCAGGCGCCGCTGACGGTGCTGCTCCAGCAGGGCGGCCAGCTCAAGGACATGTTCGGCGGCATCGGCGCCGCCGCTCGGGGCATCGGCGGCTACGTGCTGAGTCTGGTATCTCCGCTGACGGTGACGGCCGCCGCGGTCGCCGCGCTGACGTTGGCGATCTACCAGGGCTCGCAGGAGAACGGCGCGTATGTCAAGAGCCTGATCCTCACTGGCAACAGCCTGGGCGTCACGAGCAGCCAGCTGCAGGAAGCCGCGCAGCGCGTGAGTTCGGTGGTGGGCACCCAGCACGAGGCCGCCGGCGCGCTTGCCGCCATCGCGGAGTCCGGCAAGATCCCGCGCGACGTGATGGTCGAGGTCGGTTCGGCCGCCGTTGCGATGAACCGCGCCCTCGGCACGGAGATCGGCAAGGCGGTCGAGACCTTCACGAAGCTGGCCGACGAGCCGACCAAGGCCTCCGAGAAACTCAACGAGTCGCAGCACTACCTCACCCAGGCGACCTACGAACGCATTCGTTCGCTGGAAGAGCAGGGCAAGAAGGAGGAGGCCGCCGCGGTCGCCATCTCCAGCTACGCCGAGGTGGCCGTGGGCCGCATGCAGGCCATCGAGCGCCAGGGCGGTGTTCTGAGCCGGATGTGGAACGACATCGCCCGGGACGCCAAGGAGGCCTGGGACATGATGATGGGCCTGGGCCGGCCCAAGACCGCTGGCGAGGCATTGGCGGACGCTCGGCAGCGTGTCCAGAACGTCACCAATCCCAACTACGCGCCGAACGCTGGTGTGTGGGACAGCATGCGTCTGGCGCTGGGTATGGGCTCCACCGTGCAGGCCGAGGCGCGCACTGCGCTGGCCGAGCAGTCCCGCAAGGCACTGCGCGACATGGATGCCGCCTGGGCGCAGGGCGAGAAGGCGCGCGACGAATCAGCCAAGATCGCTGCGACGGACCGCCTTGCAACGCTGGCCAAGGAGATCCAGTCCAACGCCGACAAGCGCAAGAAGGCCATCGAGCAGCTGCAGGCCGACTACAAGCGCCTTGGCGAAGCCGGCTTCCTGAAGGTCACGGGCGGCAAAACCCTTGCCGAAATGATCGACGCCGCGAACGAGAAGTTCAAGGACCCGAAAGAGCCGAAAGGCAAGGCGTACCAGGACGATGCCGCCACTCGCTTTCTGGAGACCCAGCGCCAGGCCGAAGCCGCCCTGCGCGGTCAACTCGCTGGCGAGTCGAAGCTCACCGAAGCGGCGCGCGAGCAGCTCAAGTTCCAGCAGCTGATTGCCGACCTCAAGGACAAGAAGGTCCTCACAGCCGACCAGCGCAGTCTGCTGGCGGCCAAGGATGCCATCGCCCAGCAGCTGCAGCTCAACGTCGAGCTGTCGAACCAGGTCGAGTTCGAGAAGAAGATCGAGGAGATCGTCCGGAAGTCCAAAGAGGAGGCCATCGAGTTCGGTCGCCAGATGCAGGCGATCAACCTCTCGATTGCCGACTCGGCGAAGAACAGGGGCGAGCAGTACGACCGCACGCTCGGCGCCTTCGGCCTGGGGAACCGGGCCCGCGAGGAGGTCGCGGCTCAGAAAGAGATCTACCGCGAGTTCGAGCGTTACCGCCTGGCGGCCACCAAGCAAGCCGCCGAGAAGAATCAGCTGGGCAGCGATGCCTACGCCGACGAGCTGTCCAAGATCAACCAGGCGCAAGAAGATGCGCTGCGCAGTCAGGGCGAGTACTACGCCCGTCTGCGTGAAAAGCAGGGCGACTGGACGCTCGGTGCGCGCGAGGCCTTCGCGAACTACTCCGACTCCGCCAGGAACGTCGCGGAATCCACACGCTCGGCGTTCGAGCGGGCCTTCGGCGGCATGGAAGACGCTCTGGTGTCCTTCGCCACGACGGCCAAGGCGGATTTCAAGGGGCTGGCCAACAGCATCATCGCGGACCTGATTCGCATCCAGGTGCGTGCGGCAATGGCAAGCATCCTCGGCGATGGCAAGGGCGGCGGCTTCAACCTCGCGGGCCTGTTTGGCGCGGCTGTTGGCTCAGCCGCTGGCGGGGGCGGAGGGGCCGGTATCACGGCAGTGATGGGCATGCCCGGAGCCACCTGGGGTGGCGGTGGAGGCATCACGGCTGCTATGGGTATGCCCGCCGCTGCTTGGTCGACGGGCGGCTACACCGGCGCCGGCGGCAAGCTTGAACCCGCCGGCATCGTGCACCGCGGCGAGTACGTCATCAACGCCGACAGCACCTCCAAGATCGGCTTGGCAACGCTGGAGCGCATCAACCGCTACGGCTACGCCGCTGGCGGGCTGGTGGGCGCGTCTGGCCCTGCCGGCAACGGTGCGCCCATGGCGCTCAACCTCATCAACCAGTCGAGCGTACCCATGACCTCTGACAACGTCAGCTTCGACGCGCAGACGCGCACGCTCATCATCCGAGACGCCGTCAGCGCGGCCGCGGCGCAGTGGCTGGACCCCAACAGCCGCATGCGCAAGAACTACGAGCGCGGCTACCGCGCGCCGAAGAACCGGCCATGACCACGCCCCGCATCCCTCGCGGCCTGCGGCTGGTCACGTCGAACTATTCGGCGGGCGACCCCGGCGGCGTCCGGCGTACGGCCGTCGCCGGCGGAGCGCCCCGCTATGCCCAGGACTACGCCCGTGGCACGCAGCAGTTCCGCGCCTCGATGATCCTGACGGCGCCGCAGTACGCGATCTGGACGCTGTTCTACATGCACAAGATCGGCCGCGGCGCCATCGGCTTCGAGATGGACCTGGACAGCGGCCAGGGCGTGCGTGCACACGTCTGCAACATCGTGCCGGGCAGCTACTCGGCGGAGCCGGCCGGTGGGCGCGTCTGGACCATCACCTTCGTGCTGGAGGCCGAGCCGAGCGTCTATGAGTTCGATGAGGAAAGCGCCTCCGACGTGCTGGAGCTGTGGGACGAGGTCGGTCCGGATCTCGATGCGCTGCTGCGGCGCCTGGCCCGCTTTGCGCTCTCTGATACCCGCGTGCTGGAGTTCTGACCCATGTCCCTCGACATCGAGCAGCGCCTGCGCGTGTTCTTCGCGTCGGCGCCTCAGACGGTGCACGCCATCCAGACGGTGGAGCTCTCCCACTCGGCCATGCCGCAGGTGTGGCGGCTGTGGCGCGAGCCGTACGCGGGGCAGATCGCCATCGAGGACGGCACGCTGGTCGACGTGCTGCCGCTCAACCTGCAGGTTGGGCTGGCCGACGTGCAGGGCAACCTGGACCGCAAGTACGACATCCACCTGGACACCACCGATGTGCAGGACCAGTTCCGCGAGTCGATGGCGGCCATTCCGCTGGACACCGACGAGAAGGTGCGCTGCGTGTACCGCGAGTACCTGAGCGACGACCTCACCGCGATCCAGGCCTTTGCGGTGCTGGAGGTGGAAACCGCCAGCTACCAGGTGGGCGCTGCCACGCTGAGCGCGCTCTATCCCCGCTGGAATGTCACCCGCACCGGCATCCTCTACACGACGCGCGACATCCCCATGCTGCGAGCATTCCTATGAACATCGCCACCTACCTCGCTCGCGTGTACCCGGATCCACCGTGCTGGGCGCTCGTCGCCGATGTCTACACGGCCGAGCTGGGCCAGCGCGTCGACGAGTACCGCACCATCAACAACAGCACGCGCGCCGTGGCCAGGGCCTTCCGCTTCGCGCTGCATGCCAGCCAGCACGGTTTTGCGCAGATCGCCGAGCCGCAGGAGTGGTGCGTGGTGCTGATGGGAAAGAGCGCGTCCCTGGGCCTGCACCACGCGGGCGTTTTCGTCGAGGGCAAGGTGCTGCACGCGCTGCCCGAGGGCAACCTGCACCAGGACTTGGCCAGCCTGCAGGACGGTTACCCGCTCATGGAGTTCTGGGCACGATGACCACCACGATCCGGCTCTACGAGCATCCGTTCGCGCCGACCGAGCCGCGCATCTTCCGCGCGGACAGCCTGGCGGAGTGGCTGCTGGCCCACTACGGCGCGAAGCCCCGCTGCGCGCTCCAGTTCTACGCCGGTGAACCCAGCGCCGACGCCGAGGTCGAGCAGACCGCGGAGGCCGTGATGGCGGCGCCGGCGGGCGTCTACACCGTGCTGCAGTCGCCGGGTGACCCGGGGTCGGCGGCTGCGGTTGGCCAGTTCCTGTTCACCGCAGTGGTGGGGCTTGCGGTGCAGGCCATCACGGCCCCGTCGCCGACGATGCCGAACAACGTCAACCGGACGCAGGAGAGCCCCAACAACGCGCTCGGCCAGCGCGAGAACGGCGTGCGGCTTTTGCAGCGCTGGGAAGACATCTACGGCACGGTGCGCGCGGTGCCCAGCCAGCTGATGGCGACCTACCGCAAATACATCGGCAACGAGGAGGTGGAGTTCGGCTACTACTGCATCGGCCGCGGCTACTACGACGTGACCGACGTGCGCGATGCCGACACGCTGCTGAGCTACATCCGTGGCGCCGGCTGCAGGGTCTATGCGCCGTTCACCTCGCCGAATAGCGGCGCGCCTCAGCTGAGCATCGGCGAGGCGATCACCGACCCGGTGCTGACGGTGCGCCGCTCGCAGGAGGTCGACGGCATCACGCTGTTCGCGGCCAACCAACTCCAGCTGGCTCCCAATGCGCTCTACCTGCTGGCCAGGTCGGGCCCGGCGCGCGTTGTGTCGTCGTCCATCGCCGGCGGCACGTACTCGATCCCCGCGTCCAGCTACGACCAGATCCTGCAGCTGCAGCCGCAGCCGAACGTGGGCTCGATCTCGGAGATCGGCCAGACAGTCACCATCGCCGGCGTGCCGGACGAGCCTGTGGTGACCGAGCGCACCGACGCGGTCAAGGTCGACGCGGACACGCGCACCTACACCGTGTTCGGCTTCACGGGCGGCGAGGCCCGGCCTGGCGACTCGATCACCTTCTCCGGCCTGGCCACGCCCGGCAACAACGGCACCTTCACTGTGCAGTCGGCCAGTGGCAGCGATGTGACGGTGGTGGAGGGCGGCCAGACCACGACGACGGGGTTTGAATACGACGTCGACATCACGGTGACGCACCCAGTGCCCAGCTTCAACGGCTCGCGCATCATCCGCGCTGTGGAAGACCAGCGCCTGGAGCTGACCACTGCAGTGTGGGAAGTGGACCGCCTCTTCGAGGTCGATTCGCCCGTCACGATCACAGTGCTCAACGGGCTCACGGACTGGACGGACTGGTTCACCATGCCCGCCACAGACCGGAACCGCGTGTGGGCCAACTTTCTGTGCGCTCAGCTGTACGCGGAGAACGGCGGCAAGTTCGTCACGACCGTGGGGTACGAGGTCCAGGTCGAGCGGCTGGACGGTGCGCTGAATCCTACGGGCCAGGTTGAGACCTTCAGCTCGGCCATGTCCGCGGCCAGCACCGCGCAGCAGGCCGAGACGGTGGAGCACTACACCGGCTGGACGGGCCCAGCGCGCGTTCGGGCCCGGCGCACGACGCCGTTTTTGTACGCCTGGCGCGGCACGCTCGTCGACGAGGTGAAGTGGGTCGACCTTTTTAGCGTCAGCCCCGTGGCCAAGGCGCATTTCGGCGCGATGACCACCGTGCACACGATGACGCAGGCCACGACCCGCGCCACGTCGCTGCGCCGGCGGCAGCTCAATGCCCTGGTGACGCGCCGCATCCCGGTGTGGACCGGCAGCGGCTTCAGCGGTGCTTTCGATGCGGAAGGTCGCCATGTGTCCGGCGAGATCTACGGCACCGGCTACCTGCGCGACGTGCTGGCAGCCGTCTCCCTCGATCCGGTCTTCGGCCGGCGCGCGCTGGCCGAGATCGACATGGCCCAGATCAGCGCGACGGCCGCGCAGGTGGCGGCGATGCATCCCGAGGCGGCGAACTTCAGCTACACCTTCGACAGCGACGAGATCGGCTACGAAGAGGCGGTGTTGATGATCGCCAGGGCTTGCTTCTGCGAGCCGTATCGCCAGAACGGCCGCCTGCGCATCGCCTTCGAGCGGGCGCAGGCGGCGCCGGTCGCGATGTTCTGCCACCGCAACAAAGAGCCCAACGCCGAGACGATCACGCGCACCTTCGCCAACGATGCCGATTACGACGGGATCGAGCTGGTGTACCAGGACCCGGACACCGAGCAGGCAGAGACGATCCGCCTGCCCGTGGGTGGCAACTACTCGAAGCTCAAGAAGATCGAGCGCCCGGGCATCCGCAGCTTCGCGCAGGCCTGGCTGCACGCCTGCCGCGAGGAGCGCAAGCTCAAGGGCATGCGCCAGACGCTGGAGAGCAGCGTGACGGCGGACGGCCGCGCGCTCATCCCGCTGTCGCGCTTCGACTCCGTCGACAACACGGTCTTCAAAAGCTACGACGGCGAGGTGATCGGGCAGGCCGGCCTGGTGCTGACGCTCAGCCGGCCGGTGGTCTTCGAGGCCGGCGAGCAGCACAGCATCCTCCTGCAGCGCCGCGACGGCTCGGTGCAGTCGATCCTGGCCACGCCGGGCCCGACGGCCCGCCAGGTCGTTCTGCAGGCCGTGCCCGACGAGGCGCTGGTGCTGGTGCCCACGCCGGAGGAGGGCATCCGCACCAGCTTCAGCTTCGCCAGCAACAGCACGCGCCTGGCCCAGGCTTGGTTGCTGCAGGAGATGGACCTGAAGGGTGACCCGTACGTCCGCCTGATGGCGGTGAACTACTCGGACAGCTACTACGAGATGGACACGCAGCCCATCCCGAACAAGGAAGCGGTCATCAATTGACCGCGACAACAACGCCACCAGGCCGCTCTTGAGCGGCCTTTTTCATTCTTAAGGACCATATGGCCGGATTGACTTTCCAGACCTTCGACGACGGTGCAAAGGACCTGAAGCACATCGAGGATCTTGCAACGTCGCCATCGCCCACGGCGACTGACCGCAAAGGGCAGACCAAGAAGACATGGGCCGGCATTGAGCAGGACCTGGGTGCTGATTACGCACAAACTGTGACCGGCGCCAACCGTCTCGCAAGTGAGGTCGCAGCGGGGCAGGCCACAGACGCCGCAACGGTTTCACTCTCAACCGTGAACATCAAGGCATCTAAAGCGCAGGCGCTGGCAGATCTGCCGGACGAGGGTGTTGCCACGATTCTTGCGGCAGGCGTGGATGGCCTCACGCGGACGACCACATATGTCAAGCGGGGCGGCCAGCTGGTGCCGGTTCTGGATCCTCTCAGCGGAAGTGAATTCGATGGCCTCATCGGTCAGCGTCCCGGTGGGGGCATTACGAATTTCGTCGCTCAAGACGGTACGACATCCGTCGCAGGCGTCACCAAGGATTCCTTCCAGGCGGCAGCATTCGACGTCGGCGGCAAGCTCTACGGTACACGGCTCCTGCATTCCAGCGAGCCGTTGATCGTGACGGGTGCCGACGGATCCAGTGCGGTCAGGTTCGGGCGGCGGGGCGTGGAAGCCACTTATGCCGCGCTCAGCGAAGTAGAGACAAAAGTGCTGCGCGCCCGCCGTTTCGCCCCCCGGGTAGCACAGGCCTTCCCGGCCGAGATCTGCCACATCATCATGTACGGCCAGTCGCTGTCCATGGGCGAGCGTTCTTTGGTGGGCGCAAGCGCGGCCATCAGCACCACGCAGCCATTCGATAGCCTGATGTTCTCAAGCGGCACCCGCCCTGATGTGTACGGGGACGCGTCTCCCTATGCATCGCTCGTGCCGCTGGTGGAGAGCGTCCGCGTTGGCATTGATGTGGCTGCTGCCGGCATCTCAAACCCAGGCGAAACGCCACTGTCTGGCTGCTGCGACCAGATCAAGCGCGAGCTGCTGGCCGATGGCGTCGCACCGGGCGACTACCCCTTCCAGCTCCTCGGTTCCTGCGCTGGCCGCGGCGGCACCCCGCTGACTGGTCTGGTGAAAGGCACCGCACCCTATGCCCGCCTCATTGCCCAGGTGACGGCAGCCAGAAATCTGGCGACGACGCAAGGCAAGACATACGTGCTGCTAGCCGTCCCATTTCTGCAGGGCGAGAACGGTCCATTCGACCGAACCGAATACAAGAACATGCTCCTGCAGCTCTTCGCGGACATCGACGCCGACGTGAAGGCCATTACCGGCCAAGTGCAGGAAGTCCTGTTCCCGATGTATCAGACCGCGGGCGTCTACAACTTCGGAGCGGCCGGCGCGCAAGCCGACGTCGCCGAGGAGCTGCCAAATGCATTCGTGGCGACTCCCGTGTATCCGCTTCAGACCGTGCTTGCGCCTTGGAACGATGGCGTTCACCTGTCGGCCGAGAGCAGCCGCCTCATGGGTGCTCACATCGGGCGGGCCATCAAGGCGCATGCCATCGACAGCCGGGTCTACACGGGACTTCGTGCCTCCGCCATCCGCCGCGCAGGTCGAATCATCACCATCGACCTCGACGTGCCGGGCAGCAAGGCCGTCATCGAGACCTGTGACACGGCTACTGGCAACCCGCGCCGCGGCTTCGCTGGCTTTGAGTTGGCGGTTGATGGAACGCTTATCGAGTCGGTCTACATGGCATCAGCCAAGCGGATCGTCATCCGCTGCACGGCGGATGTGCCAGTGGGTGCGCGCCTCCTATATGGCCGATTGGGGGGCAACGTCCGGGACGACTCAGGCGATGTCGAAACTGTACTGATCGACGGTATCGCCGTTCCGCTGGACAACTACCTCCAGTGCTTCGACATCACGTTTACCACCTAGGAGTAACGCATGCAGATCATCACTCGTACGCCAACTTTCCAGAACCCTGTCGCGTTCGCGAAGCCACCGTTAGACGTTGCCGCTGCATTCAGCGGCGCCTGGGCGGGCGAGGGCTCGCTCAGCAGGTCGTTGAGTTTGGGAGGCGTGCCTAGTTTTTATGGCGGAGGCCCTGTCGTCTTTGAGGATTTTGGTGTTCGCCTCACAGGCCCGGCTGCGATCAATCTGGCAACGCCAATCGTGACGGCTTCCTATTCCGCGTGCACGGTCTTCAACTCCGATTTCCCTTCCGGCGAATCGTCGGTGCGGCTTCCCGTGTCGACGTGGGACAACGTAGGAGGCTGGAGTGGTCTGATGGTAGCCCCAACGGGCAATGCGTCGATTGGCGTTCGAACAGGAGACACAACCGACGAAACGATTGACACCAACGTGCGCGTTGCGGGTCGCGACATCTTTGCTGCGCTGGTGGTGTCCGGCACCAGCCTGACGTTGTACGTCGGCAATGGCGGTCGCCTGCAAAAGTACCTTTACTCGTCCACGGCGCCGCAGATTGCGCCGCGCGGACCGTTCCGCGTCAACGGCCTGGCTCAGACCAGTGACAAGACCTTCATCAGCCGGGCCGTCGAGGTGTATGCCGGCGCTCTGTCTGAAGCGCAGGTGCTCGGCCGCTACAAGAGCTGGCGGCTCTTCTTCCTCGACAACCTCGATACCCTCATCTGAGGGCGGGCCGATGCACATCAAACATCTGACACCGGAAGTTCTGCGCGGCTTGAGCGCCGCTGCTGTGCCGACGCCCGAGCAGCAGGACCGCCTCGAAGTGCGCCTGCTGACGGCCTTCGTCACGCTGTCCTTCATCAACGACCTGGCCGGTCCCATCACCTACATCTTCCGGCTCGCGCCGTCGATGCTGCACAAGGTGGCGGCGCTGGAGCATGGCCTGCCGGGCGCACACGCCATCGGCTTCGCATTCATCGTGTCGCTGCTGCTGATCGTGCCGCATGCCGTGGCTCTGGCGTTCTTCCCTGGCTCGCTGGCAATCCGCTGGCCTCGCAAGCTGGCCACGCTGGCGGCCGTGATCTCGGCGTTCACCTGGGGCTATCTGGGAGTGTTGTCGCTGCCCCTGCAGACCAGCGGCGCGCTGTTCTGGCTTTACGAGCGCCAGGGCATCGAGAGCGTCGGACTGGCCTTCATCTACGCCATCTCTCTCAACGCGCAGCTGCTGCGCGCCATCTACAAGGCTGTGAACACATGAAGCACCGGCTCTTCGTCAACGTGGCCATGTGCATCTGCTTCTATGCCCTCGCCCGCTTTGCCTCCGCCGCGACCTTCGCGCAGGAGGTCTACATGTGGGACTACGAGAGCCTGGTCACGGCCGCGGTGGGCGGCCTGTTCGGCGGCGTCTTCAAGACCATCTTCACGCTGGCCAACGACAACCGTGCCGTCTTCCTCGTGTTGAAGGAGTCGCGCCGCGACCTGGTCACAGCGCTGCTCGCAGGACTGGCGGTCTACGTGCTCATGATCATGGTGGAGTCCAAGTGGCCCGGCACGGTCACGCGCGAGCTGCGATTCGGCGGCGTTCTGATCGCGGGGTGGATGGGCAATGCCTTCTTCACATGGGTGCGCACTTTGGCCAAGGCCAAGCTGGACCAGCAGGCCGGCCGGCTGCGGGCCGGCGTGCCGCTCGATGAGCCGCCGTCGTCCGCGGTGGTGCCCCTGGCCGACAACCCGCCGCCCACGGCGTCGACGATCAAGGAAGGCTGAGTTCCATGGCTACCGATGATGGGCCCAACGCGGATCGCCGCGTTGGCGAGGATTGCCACGTCCTCAATCACTACTACGAGGCCTGCAGGCTGCGTGCGTACCCGGATCCAGCGTCACCGCTGTTTGCCGCGCTGCGCCGCGCCGGCATCGACCCTTACAACCTGTCCGGGGTTCCGGCTGGCTTCGCCGGCGTCAGCGGCGTGCCGTGGACCATCGGATGGGGCGACACGCAGGACGTGAGACCGGGCCTGGTCATCAGCCAGGCCGATGCGGACGCGCGCTATGCGCGGCGGATCGTGCGCGACTTCGAGCCGGCCGCTCGAGCTGCGGTGCAGGTCGACCTCGACCAGCGGCAATGGGATGCGGTGGTCTCCACGGTCTACAACACGGGCCCGGGCGGCCGCGGCCGCGATGGCATCCTCTTCCTGGCCGATGGCCGGCCGAGCACCTTCCTGCGCAAGCTCAACGCCGGCGATGCACAGGGTGCTGCCGACGAACTGCCGAAGTGGGTCCGAGCTGGTGGCCAGGTGCTCAAGGGCCTGCAGCGGCGCCGGCACGCCACGCGCCTGGTGTTCCTGGGCTTGCCCGCGCGCGACGCTATCGCGGCCGCCGAACTGGCCTTTCCATGACTGCCGCGATGCAGGCGCTTCTGGTGGCTCTGGCCATCAGCGTGGCCGGCAACGCCGGCATGGGTTGGGCTTGGCTGCAGGCGCGCACCGCGGCCACCGAGCTGCGTGGCCAGCGCGATGAAGCGCGAGGCGATGCTTCGGCCTGCAGCGATGCCACGCAGGATCTGCGCGACCTGGCCGACCAGCGCGCTGCGGCCGCGAAGAAGGACCAGGCCGCAGCGGCCGCCAAGGCGCGCGCGCACCAGGCTCTGGCGCAGACGATCCTGTCCACGCCGCCGGCCGTGCCCGGCGATGCGTGCGCGAGCGCCCAGGCGCGCGTCGACGCCTGGTTGAGGGGAAGGGCTGCGCCATGACCCGCGTGCTCTTCCTGGCCCCGCTGACGGCCGCGCTGGTGGCATGCAGCACGGCGCCGTCCACCCGAGTCAGCGTGCCGCTCCCGGTCGAATGCCGGGTACAGGCGCCGCCGCGGCCCGTCATGCCGACCGATGCGCTTCGGTCGGGCGTCGACGTCGACCACTGGGTGCAGGCGGCTCAAGCTGAGCTGCTGCTGCGTGAAGGATACGAATCCGAGCTGGAGGCGGCGTTGGCCGCGTGTACTGCGCCCCTGGGGCGCTAGATCGAGTCGGGCGGCAGCAGCCCGATCCGCTCCATGTACTCCCGAGAGGATCGCATGCGCCAGTCCTCTCGCGCCGCCGGTGCCGGCGGCGCCGGCGGCGCAACCGGGTCGGCTGCCTGCATCTCATCGAAGAGCACGGGCAGACACCACCAGGTCTGCGCAAAACGCTCTCGCCGGATCGTCTTCGGCTCGTACGACGACTCGCGCAGCTCGAAGCCGGTGATCAGCACCCCGCGGTCGATGATCTTGACGACCCTGGCCAGCTGCAGCGGCGGGATTACGAAGCCCTCGCGTGAGTCTGGCCAGCCAAGATAGGCGGACATGCGCTTGCGCGCGGGCCGAGGGTCGAAGTCTCGCTCTTCCATGCGCAGCCGGCCGACGTGGACGTCTGCTGCGATCCACGTCTTGTCCATTCGGGTGCCGCGAAGGCGAAGTCGGTGTACTGCCCACATACTGATAATCCGTACAGTATTCTAGGGCGGTTTCGAGGTTCGGCGGGTGCCTGTCGTGGCGTAGCTTTTGGCGTAGGTCTGCTGACGAGGCGTGCTTTTTCAGAGTAGCGCACGCCCCGCCATCATCGGCGTATGGGCGGAGAAGTCGGCGCTGGCCGGCGGCGGCAGGGCGGTGCTCGGGTCTTGCAATTGCTTGTCGATGTCCAGGGGCCGCGCATGCCTGCTGCCGGATGGCGAATGCGGTGCGCGAGGTCGGCCCGCTGCGGTGCGGGATGACGAAGGGCGTGGATTATCGACCCGGGCGCCCTGTCCTCAGCGCCACAGGTTCGTGCGCGCCAGCTCCACCACCTCGTCCCCACGCCCATTCATGATGGCCTTGAGCAGGTACAGCCCGAAGCCCTTGGCCTGCTCCGCCTCGATCTTGGGCGGCAGCACCAGTTCCTGCTTGGCGGTGACGACGTCCACCAGCGCCGGGCCGTCGTGCGCGAAGGCGGCGGCCAGGGCGCCGTCCAGCTCCGTCGAATCGGTGACGCGGATGCCGCGCACACCCATGGCCGTTGCCATGGCCGCGAAGTCCGGGTTCGCCAAGTCGGTGCCGGTGTCCAGGTAGCCGCCGGACTTCATCTCCATGGCGACGAAGCCCAGGCTGCCGTTGTTGAAGACGATCACCTTCACCGGCAGGCCCAGCTGCACCAGGCTCAGGAAGTCGCCCATCATCATGGTGAAGCCACCATCGCCCGAAAGCGAGACCACCTGCCGTCCGGGCGCTGCCGCCTGCGCGCCCATGGCCTGCAGCATGGCGTTGGCCATGGAGCCGTGGTTGAAGGAGCCGATCAGCCGGCGCCGGCCGTTCATCCTGAGGTATCGCGCGGCCCATACCGTGGGGGTGCCCACATCGGCCGTGAAGACGGCGTCGTCGGCCGCCATGGCGCTCACCCGCTGCGCCACGTACTGCGGATGCAGCGGCCGGCCGGTACCGGCAGGCACGGCCAGGTCGTCCAGGCCTTCGCGCGCCTTCGCGTAGTGGACCAGTGCGCCGTCGAGGAAGCGCCGGTCGTCGTGGTCCTGGAGTCGCGGCAGCAGTGCGGCGATGGTGTCGCCCGCGTCGCCGACCAGGCCCTGCGCCAGCGGCGCCCGGCGGCCCAGGGCGCCGGGGTCGCGGTCGATCTGCACGATGTGCGCATCCTTCGGATAGAAGGCGCGGTACGGAAAGTCGGTGCCCAGCATGAGTAGGGTGTCGGCGTTCTCCATGGCGTGGTAGCCGGAGGCGAAGCCGATCAGGCCGGTCATGCCCACATCGTAGGGGTTGTCCCATTCCACATGTTCCTTGCCGCGCAGTGCATGAACGATGGGCGCCTTGAGCCGCTCGGCCAGAGCCACCACAGCGTCGTGATGGCCGGCGCAGCCGCTGCCGGCCAGAATGGTGATGGCGCGGCTGCCGTTCAGGTGGGCGGCGAGTTCGTCAAGCGCGGCGTCGGGCGGCACGATGCGCGGCCGCGGTGCTAGGGGGACGCGGGGCGCCGCGTCGACCGGCGCAGCGGCCAGCGCCACATCGCCCGGGATCACCAGCACCGCCACGCCCCCACGCCCCACGGCCGTCTGGATCGCGCGGTGCAGCACGGCCGGCATCTGCGCGGGGTTGGAAATCAGCTCCACATAGTCCGCGCATTCGCGGAACAGCTCCTGCGGATGCGTCTCCTGGAAGTAGCCCAGGCCGATCTCGGATGACGGAATGTGCGCCGCGATGGCCAGCACCGGCACCCGGTTGCGCTGGCAATCGAACAGGCCGTTGATCAGGTGCAGGTTGCCGGGCCCGCAACTGCCGGCGCAGACCGCCAGCCGGCCGGTCAGCGCCGCCTCGGCGCCTGCGGCGAAGGCGGCCGATTCCTCGTGCCGCACATGCATCCATTCGATGCGGCCCAGCCGGCGCAGGCTGTCGTTCAGGCCGTTGAGGCTGTCGCCCGTCACGCCCCAGATGCGCTCGACCCCGAGGTCGGCAAGGCTGTGGGCGAGGAGGTCGGCGACGGTGAAGGGCATGGCAGCTCCGGAATCAAGGGTAAATGCGAATGGACGCGCATTCATCCTAAGAATTTGGCCGGGGCGTTGGCGTAGGAACGGAGCGACAGGGGGACTCGATGTCCGCCGCGTGCGGGCACGGCGGCTAGACCCGTGGCGCCGCGGTGCCTCCGCTCCGATGACGCTGGCCGCTGGCGCCTCGCGCGTTCAGGACCAGCCCACGCGCCCCTGCGCTGCATCCGTGATGGCCGCCTTCAGCGCGGCCGCCGCGTCGTCGACCACCTCGAAGCGAAGTCGCACGAGGCTGTCGTGGGTCACCTCCAGAAGAGCAGCACCGGCGTGCGCCAGTTCGCGGCGGACGGTCCCTTCCAGGGCATAGGGCACTTCGCAGCTGAGCGTGACGCGCCGCTGCAGCGGCACGGTCTGCGCGGCCTTCAGCGCCTGCGCGACGGCATCGGTATAGGCGCGGACCAGGCCGCCCGCGCCCAGCTTCACGCCGCCGAAGTAACGCACGACCGTGGCCAGAACGCCTTCGAGCTCATGATGGCGCAGCACCTCCAGCATCGGCCGGCCGGCGGTGCCCGTGGGCTCGCCATCGTCCACGGCAGCGGACTGGCCGCCCGCCATCAAGGCCCAGCAGACGTGGGCCGCATCCGGATGCTGCGCCCGCAGTTGCGCCACGATGGCCTGCGCCGCAGCCCGGTCGGGCACCGCCTGCACGCAGGCCAGGAAGCGGCTTTTGCGTACCAGCAGTTCGAAGGTAGCAGGCGCCGCGATGGAGAAAGGCATGGGAAGGCGGGCGACAGGCTTGGTGACGGGAGGGTCGGCGATGATGCCGCAGGCCGAATGGCGGTCGAGAGGAAAGAGAGAACAACGTGATCGGAAACCTGCTGACGGCCCTGGTGGCCCTCATCCACGTCTACATCCTGGTGCTGGAGATGTTCTTCTGGGATACGCCGCGCGGCCACAAGGCCTTCGGCCTGACGCCGGACTTCGCGCGGGCGACCCGCGTGCTTGCGGCCAACCAGGGGCTCTACAACGGCTTCCTGGCGGCGGGCCTGTCCTGGGGCCTGTGGCTCGGCGCCGCGGGCATCGCGGTCAAGCTGTTCTTTCTGGCCTGCGTGGCGGTGGCAGGGTTGTATGGCGCTGCCACTTCGAGCCGCAAGATCCTGTTCGTGCAGACGGTGCCGGCCCTGCTGGCGATGGCGGCGCTGTTGCTCGGCTGAGACGGGCAGGGTCGGCACTTGCGGTGCTCCCAGTGGCGTGAGGCCCGTTCGCTGCCTCGACTCAGCCCAATGCCATCACCCCCGTTCGCGCAGAGCCTGTCGAAGCGCCAGCGCGGGGCTTCCACAGGCTCAGCCCGAACGGCGTTGCGCGATCACAGGGCAATGGTGGCAGCTGTTCCCTACACGGCTGCTGCCCGCGCGAGCGCCTGCTGCGTCCAGCGGACGATGTCCGCGGCGCCCATCGCCCCGGGCTGGCGGGCGATCTCCCGGCCACCAACGAACAGGGCCAGCGTCGGGATGCTGCGGATGTTGAAGCGTGCGCCCAGCCCAGGCTGCGCCTCGGTGTCGACCTTGGCCAGCCGCACCTGCGGCTCCAGGGTGCGGGCCGCCTGTTCGAAGGCCGGGGCCATCTGCCGGCAGGGGCCGCACCAGGGCGCCCAGAAGTCCACCAGCACCGGCAACTGACCGCGGCCCACGTGGCGCTCGAAGGCGGCGGCATCCAGCGCCACGGGATGGCCGGTGAACAGGGGCTGGTGGCATTGGCCGCAGTCGGGCGCGCTGCCGAGCTGGGCCGTGCGCACGCGGTTGGTGGTCTGGCAGTGCGGGCAGACGACGTGCAGGCTGTCGGCGGGGGTGGTGGTCATGGCGGGGTGTCCTTCCTGCGGCGGCAATGGCGGAGACAAGGCGGAGTCGTGGCGGCACGGGCCGCACAGTCAGGCGCCTGACTGGCCTCCGGCCTTTTCGCCCGATGGGGCGGCACCCCCGCGGGCGCGATCCTGTACGCGGGCGATGGCGGCGCGGGCGCTCTGCTCGGCCGCGAGTGCCGCTTCCAGCGGCGCCCGGCACAGGCCGGCGTGCTGGTAGCGCAGGTTCTCGTAGATGGCCGCTGCGGCGGGCGACGCCTGCAGCAGTGGCTGCAGAACGTCCGTGTCCTGGACCTGGTCCAGCGCGGCGGCCAGCCGCTGCGCCACGAGCCGGTACTGGCCGGCATCGGGGTGGCCGCGCTCCATCCGCTCCAGATCGTGAGCGAGCAGCACGGCATGGGGGGTGTGGGTGCGAGAACTGTTCATGCCCTCGAGTTTTGGGGCGTGCAGGCGCTTTGCAAGAGGCGCCCCCCGCGCTGCTGCAGGCGCGCGGGGCGCCTGCGGCTGTGCCTCAGGCCAACTGCCGCAACGGTTCCCGCACGGCGTCGGCCGATGGGGGGCGCACCACGCGGGCCACTTCCAGGCCGTCCTTGAGGAAGACCAGCGTCGGCCACAGCTTGACGCCGAAGGCCCGGCCCAGCGGCCGGCCACTGCCGTCTTCCACCTTGATGTGGCGCAGGCCTTCGGGCGCCTCGGCCAGGGCTTCGGCAATGGCAGGCTGGGCGCCCTTGCAGATGCCGCACCAGTTGGCGCCGAATTCGAGGACGGTGGGGCCGGTGAGGGCGGCCACCTCGTCCTGGCGCAGGCTTTCGGGTTCGTAGGGTCGTGTCATGGGGCGAGTGTGGCAGCGCTGCGTGGGTGGTGTGTGCGGCCGTGCCGGCGAGCGATGTCGGCCGCGGCGTCGGACGACTTCGGGCGGACGGTGTTCTGGAACGTTGGAACCTTCACGACGCGCTCAGCCGCCGCGCCGCCCCAGCTTGCGGTAGACCGTTGCCCGGCTCACGCCCAGCAGCCGGGCCGCCTCGGCGACGTTGCCCTGGGCCTCGTCGACCGCCTGGCGGATCCACGCGTTCTGTGCCTCCTTCAGCCGCGGGCGCGCGGCGGCGCGCGGGCCGATGCTGCCGCTTCGCGTGGCACGAACCTGGGTTCGCAGACCGCTCCACAGCGGAACTTCCAGTGGCGTAGGGCCGCGACCGGCCGCATCGAAAAGCAGATGCGCCGGTGCAGCGAACACCTCGTCCGCCGGCCAGGGCCCCGTGCCCTGCAGGCCCAGCAGTTGCCGCGCGAGCGCGTTCGCACCAGTGATGCGGCCGTCGACGTCGAGCGCCAGCAGCCCGTCGCCGTCGGCGCCCTCGACCGGGGCCAGGCAGCCGGGCCAGTTCAGCTGCAGCAGCAGCGCATGGGGTTGCGCGCGCAACAGCCGGTTGCCGATGGCCTGGACCGCGTGGCGGGCCAGATGCTGCAGCTCGGGCCGCTCGTCCACCTGCACGCCGGTCAGGTCCAGCATGCCGATGCAGCGGCCCTGGGGGTCGAACAGCGGTGCGCCGGCGCAGGTGTAGACACTGGTGTCGTCGAAGAAGTGCTCGCCGCGGTGCAGCCAGACCGGGGCCTGCTCGGCCAGGGCCGCGCCGATGGCGGTGGTGCCGACGGCGCGCTCCGACAGGTCGACGCCGACGCGCGCGATGTCGGCGATGGCGCGCTCGTCCTGCGCCGGCAGCGTCCCCACTTCGAGCACCATGCCCTGGGCATCGGTCAGCAGCGCGAAGTAGCGGGTGGCGGCAATGGCGCGCGAGAGCCGGTCCATCACCGGCCGGGCCGCCTCGACCAACTGTCGGCTGCCGTCGGTGGCCTGGCGCAGCCGAGGCGCCGAGACGGGCTCGAACTGCACCCGCTCGCCCGGCTGGCGGCCGGCGGCCAGGCAGCGCTGCCAGGAGCGCGTGATCCAGGGTTCGATGGGGGGCGCATGGCGTCCCTGTGTGCCATGCAGCCAGTGCCCACGCGCCAGCGCGATGGCGCCGGCACGGTCGGGCGCGGGACGGACCGATGTCTCCATGGGGGGCTTTCGTGGGGGTGTTCCATTTTGAGAATTTCGGGCCCGACCGTCCATCGCGCTAGGGTTTTGCCTGAGCGCTGCCCCTGGGCGGGCGCGGAACATGCGACGCTTCGGCCCTCGTGCCACCCAGCCATCCCCTCGAATGGAGACAGCCAGCATGCAGGTATCCCTCAGCGTCAACGGCCGCGCCGTCAATCTCGACGCTCCGCCCAACACCCTTCTCGTCACCGCCATCCGCGAGCATCTGCAGCTCACCGGCACCCATGTGGGTTGCGACACCGCGCAGTGCGGTGCGTGCACGGTCCACATGAACGGCCGCGCGGTGAAGTCCTGCAACATCCTGCTGGCCCAGGCGGCCGGCGCCGACATCACCACCATCGAGGGCATCGCCCAGCCCGACGGCACCCTGCATCCCATGCAGGCCGCCTTCAAGGAATGCCATGGCCTGCAATGCGGCTTCTGCACGCCCGGCATGGTGATGAGCGCCATCGACCTGTGCCAGCAGCATCCCGGCGCCGACGAGCAGGAGATCCGGGAGCTGCTCGACGGCAACCTGTGCCGCTGCACCGGCTACCAGAACATCGTCAAGGCCGTGAAGATGGGCGGCCAGGTCATGGCCGAAGGCCAGTCGGCCACCTCATCCGCCACCGCGACGGCTTGAGCGAAAAGGAGTCCGCCATGGGTGCTTCCGACTTTTCCAAGCTGCCGCACATCGGCGAGGCCATCCGCCGCAAGGAAGACCTGCGCTTCCTGACCGGCGCCGGCAACTACACCGGCGACGTGGTGCTGGCCAACCAGGCGCATGCCGTCTTCCTGCGCTCGCCGCATGCGCATGCGGCGATCAAGTCCATCGACATCGCCGCCGCGAAGCAGATGCCGGGCGTGGTCGGCATCTTCACCGGCGCCGACATCGACGGAAAGATGGGCGGCCTGCCCTGCGGCTGGCAGATCAACAACCCCGACGGCTCGCCCATGAAGGAGCCGCCGCATCCCATCCTGGCCATCGGCAAGGTGCGCTACGTGGGCGACCACGTGGCCATGGTGGTGGCCGAGACGGTGGAGCAGGCGCGCAATGCCTCCGAGGCCATCGTGGTCGAGTACGACGTGCTCCCCGCCGTGGTGAGCCTGGTCGACGCGGCCAAGAAGACCGGCCCCGCCATCCATGAGGCCGCGCCCGACAACCAGTGCTACAAGTGGACGCTGGGCGACAAGGCGCAGGTGGATGCAGCCTTCGAGAAGGCCGCGCATGTCACCAAGCTGGACCTGGTCAACAACCGCCTGATCCCCAACCCCATCGAGCCGCGCGTGGCCGTGGCCGGCTACAACCGTGCCGGCGACGAATACGTGCTGTACGTGGCCAACCAGAACCCGCACGTCGAGCGCCTGCTGATGACCGCCTTCGTGCTGGGCCTGCCCGAACACAAGGTGCGCGTGATCGCGCCCGACGTGGGCGGCGGCTTCGGCTCCAAGATCTTCCTGTACGCGGAAGACGTGGCCCTGACCTGGGCCAGCAAGCAGCTCAACCGCAACATCAAGTGGACCGCCGAGCGCTCGGAATGCTTTCTGTCGGACGCCCATGGTCGCGACCATGTGAGCCATGCCGAGATGGCCATGGACAAAGACGGCAAGTTCCTGGCCATGCGGGTGCACACCGACGCCAACCTGGGCGCCTACCTGTCGACCTTCTCGACGGCGGTGCCCACCATCCTGTACGCCACGCTGCTGGCGGGCCAGTACACCACGCCGCAGATCTATGTGGAGGTGGATGCCTGGTTCACCAACACCGCGCCGGTCGATGCCTACCGCGGCGCTGGTCGGCCCGAGGCCACCTACCTGCTCGAACGCCTGGTCACCCGCTGCGGCTGGGAGATCGGTCTGGGGCAGGACGAGATCCGTCGCCGCAACTTCATCCGCGAATGGCCGTACCAGACGCCCGTCGCACTGCAGTACGACGTGGGCGACTACGAGGCCTGCATGAAGCGCGCGCAGGAACTGGCCGAGGTGAGCGGCTTCGACGCCCGCCGCGCCGAGAGCGAGAAAAGCGGCAAGCTGCGCGGCATCGGCTACTCCAGCTACATCGAGGCCTGCGGCCTGGCGCCGTCGAACATCGCCGGGGCGCTGGGCGCGCGGGCGGGCCTGTTCGAGGCCGGCGAGGTGCGGGTGCATCCCACCGGCAGCGTGACGGTGTTCACCGGCTCGCACAGCCACGGCCAGGGCCACGAGACCACGTTCGCACAGGTCGTGGCCGCGCGCCTGGGCATTCCAGTCGAGAACGTGGACATCGTGCACGGCGACACCGGCCGCATTCCCTTCGGCATGGGCACCTACGGCTCGCGCTCGATCAGCGTGGGCGGTGCGGCCATCATGCGGGCGCTCGACAAGATCGAGGCCAAGGCCAAGAAGATCGCCGCCCACCTGATGGAAGCGAGCGATGCCGACATCGACTTCGAAGGCGGCGAATTCAGCGTCAAGGGCACCGACAAGAATATCCCCTTCGGCCAGGTGGCGCTGACGGCCTATGTGCCGCACAACTACCCGCTCGACAAGCTGGAGCCGGGCCTGAACGAAACCGCTTTTTACGACCCCACCAACTTCACCTACCCGGCCGGCACCTACATCTGTGAGGTGGAGATCGACAAGGCCACGGGCGAGGTGCGGGTGGACCGGTTCACCGCGGTGGACGACTTCGGCACCATCATCAACCCCATGATCGTGGAAGGCCAGGTGCAGGGCGGCATCGTGCAGGGCATCGGCCAGGCGCTGCTCGAGAACTGCGTCTACGACAACGAGACCGGCCAGTTGCTCACCGGCAGCTTCATGGACTACGCCATGCCGCGCGCGGCCGACTTCCCCAACTTCAAGCTCGACACCATCTGCACGCCCTGCACCCACAACCCGCTTGGCACCAAGGGTTGCGGCGAGGCCGGCGCCATCGGCTCGCCGCCTGCGGTCATCAACGCCGTGCTGGACGCGCTGGCGCCCATGGGCGTGAAGGAGTTCGACATGCCCGCCACCCCGGCCCGCGTGTGGGAAGCCATGCAGCGCGGCAGCACCACGCCCCAGCAGCAACCGCAGACGCCCTCGCTGGCGGCCAGCACTCAGGGCCGTCCGGCCGCCTGAACCCCCGAAGGAAGGAGCCTTTTCCATGTACGCATTCACCTTCGAACAGCCCGCTGCGCTCGACGACGCACTGGGCCTGGTGGCCGCTGGCGGCAAGCCGCTGGCCGGTGGCCAGACCCTGCTGGCCTCGATGAAGCTGCGCCTGTCGGCCCCCGAGCAACTGGTCGACCTGGGCCGCTGCAAGGAGCTGTCGGGCATCGGCCTGCAGAACGGCGAACTCGTCATCGGCGCCATGACGCGCCATGCCGAAGTGGCCGTGAACCCGCTGGTGCGGGACAACTATCCGGCGCTGGCCGACCTGGCCTCGCGCATCGGCGACCGCCAGGTGCGGGCCATGGGCACGCTGGGCGGCTCGGTGGCCAACAACGACCCGGCCGCCTGCTACCCGAGCGCCGTGCTGGCCTCGGGCGCGACCATCGTCACCACCCAGCGCGAGATCGCTGCCGACGACTTCTTCCTGGGCCTGTTCGCCACCGCGCTGGAGGAGGGCGAGCTGATCAAGGCGATCCGCTTCCCGGTGCCCAAGCAGGCGGCGTACGAGAAGCTGCGCCAGAAGGCTTCGCACTTTCCGCTGGTGGGCGTGTTCGTGGCCCGCTTCGACGACGGCGTGCGCGTGGCGGTCACGGGCGCGGGCAACGGCGTGTTCCGCCACGCGGGGCTCGAGCAGGCCCTGTCGCAGTCCTTCACAGCGCAGGCGGCGGGCGGCGTGGAGATCGACGCCAGCGAGCTCAACAGCGACCTGCACGGCACGGCGGCCTACCGCGCCAACCTGATCAGCGTGCTGGCCCAGCGCGCGGTGATCAAGGCGAGCCGCTAAGCTCGGCACGATGACCGACGCCGCCCGCCTCCCACCTGCGCCCGACCTTTCCTCCATCGACGCGCTGGAACGGGGGCTGGCGTCGCGCGGCTACCTGGCCGACCGGCGGCTGGCGACGGCCGTCTTCCTGGCCCTGAAGCTGCAGCGGCCGCTGCTGCTGGAGGGCGAGCCCGGCGTCGGCAAGACCGAACTGGCCAAGGCGCTGTCCAGCCTGCTCGGCCGACAGCTGCTGCGCCTGCAGTGCTACGACGGCCTGGAGCAGCGCGAGGCGCTGTACGAGTGGAACTACGCCGCGCAGTTGCTGCACCTGCGTGCCTCCGAGGCCGGTGACCATGCGAAGGACGAAGGCGCGCGCGACGTGGAGGCCGAGGTCTACCAGTCGCGCTACCTGATCCAGCGCCCGCTGCTGCAGGCCCTGCAGTCACCGGCGCCGGGCGCGGTGCTGCTGATCGACGAGGTGGACCGCGCCGACGAGCCCTTCGAGGCCTTCCTGCTCGAATACCTGGGCGAGTACCAGGTCAGCATTCCCGAGTTGGGCACGGTGCGCGCCGCGGTGCCGCCGGTGACCCTGCTCACCAGCAACCGCACACGCGACCTGAACGACGCCGTCAAGCGCCGTTGCCTCTACCACTGGCTGGACTACCCCGAGCGCGAACGCGAGCTGGCCATCGTCCGCGCCCAGGTGCCGCAGGCCGGCGAGGCGCTGTCGGCGCAGGTGGCGGACTTCGTGCAGCGCGTGCGTGCGCAGCCCTTCGCCAACGCCTTCCAGCGTGCGCCCGGCATTGCCGAGAGCGTGGAATGGGCGCGTGCGCTGGTGGCGCTGGACACGGTGGTGCTCGACCCCGAAGTGGTGGTCGACACCGCCGGCATCCTGTTCAAGCAGCGCGACGACGTGGCGGCGCTGAACCACCAGCTGGCCACCGAACTGCTCGCGCCCGAAACCGCCTGAGCGCAGGCTTTCAGCCATGCAAGGCATCCAGCAACTCGGCGACGCACGACGCGGCAAGCTGGCCGGCCACCTGATGGGCTTCGGCCGCGCGCTGCGGCGGGCCGGCGTGCGCATCGACCCGTCGCGCATCGCGCTGGGCCTGGAAGCCGCGCTGCTCGTCGGCATCGAGCAGCGCGCCGATCTGCAGGCCGCGCTGGAATCGGTGCTCGTCAGCCGCGAGCAGGACCGGCTGGTCTTCCGCGAACTCTTCGATGCCTGGTTCCAGGACCCGGCCCTCGCCCAGAAGATGCTGGCGCGCATGCTGCCCAACGCCGAGGGCCGCGCCGAGCCGGTGCAGCGCCGCAACCGCGTGCGCGAAGCCCTGGCCGCGCCCACCACGCTCAAGCCCGCCCCGCAGGACGAGGAACTGCAACTCGACGCCGCCATGAGCGCCGGCACGCGCGAGCGCCTGCAGCAGGCCGACTTCAACAGCCTGGGCGCCGCCGAGTACCGCCTGGTCGAACGCCTGGCGCGCGAGAAGGCGCTGCCCGTGCCCACCTATGCCTCGCGCCGCCTGCGGCCGGTGGCGCAGGCCGGGGGCGCGGCCCGCATCCACTGGCCCGGCGTGTGGCGCCAGGCTGCGCGGCATGGCGGCGAGATCCCGCGCCTGCCGCGCCAGGTGCGCCGCGCACGGCCCCGGCCGCTCCTGGTGCTGGTCGATGTCTCCGGCTCCATGGAGCGCTATGCGCGGCTGCTGCTGGCCTACCTGCATGCGGCCACGCGGCCGCTGGTGGGCGAGGGCGCGCGGCGCGACGTCTTCGCCTTCGGCACCGGGCTGACCGACCTCACGCCCGCCTTCCGCCATGCCGACACTGACGTCATGCTGGCCGAGGCCGGCCGCGCCATCGCCGACTTCGCGGGCGGCACGCGCCTGGGCGAGGCCCTGGCCCAGTTGCGCCGGCAGCATGCGCGTCGCCTGGTCGGCCGTCGCACGCTGGTGCTGCTGATCAGCGACGGGCTGGACACGGGTGAGCCGGCCGAGCTGGACGCTCAGTTGCAATGGCTGCGTCGCCACACGGGCGCGCTGCTGTGGCTCAATCCCCTATTGCGTTTCGCCGGCTATGCGCCGCTGGCACGCGGCGCCGCGTTGCTGGACCGGCATGCCGACGCCATGCTGGCCGTGCACAACCTGCAGGCGCTGGACGAGCTGGCCGACAGCCTGGCCGCGCTGCTGCGCCGACTGCGCTGAATCATCATTTCTTTCCTCTGGAGACCCACATGGACATGCAAGGCAGCCGCCCCCTGGGCGTGACCCAGCAACAGGCCTGGGAGGCCCTCAACGACCCCGAGACGCTCAAGCGCTGCCTGCCCGGTTGCGACAAGTTCGAGGCCACGGGCGAAGGCCAGTACACCGTCACCATGGCCGTGAAGGTGGGCCCGGTGTCGGCCAAGTTCGCGGGCAAGGTCACGCTCAGCGACATCCAGCCGCCCGAAAGCTACCGACTCAGCTTCGAAGGGCAGGGGGGCGTTGCCGGCTTCGGCAAGGGCGCGTCTTCGGTGTCGCTGGCACCCACCGACACCGGCTGCACGCTCAGCTACACGGTGCAGGCGCAGGTGGGCGGCAAGATCGCGCAGCTGGGCCAACGCCTGATCGACGGCGCGGCCAAGTCCATGGCCGACGACTTCTTCAAGCGCTTCGATGCCGAGATGCAGCGCCTGCACGGTGTGCCGCCCGCCGCCGGCGAGCCGGCGGAGGAAGCCAAGACCGGCGCCGTCGCCGGCCTCATGCAGAAGATGGGCTTCGGCAAGAAGGACAAGTCCGAGGAGGGCTGAACACGATGGAAAACCTCGACGTGATGGTGCTGCGCCAGCTGCGCGACTGGCGCCAGGCTGGCCGCCGGGCGCTGCTGGCGACGGTGGTGCGCACCTGGGGCTCGTCGCCGCGGCCTGTGGGTTCCATCATGGCGTTGGCGGAAGACGGCGCGGTGGTCGGCTCCGTCTCCGGCGGCTGCATCGAGGACGACCTGATCGCCCGCCACAGCCGCGTCGGCCAGCAGGCCATGCCCACGGGCGCGCCTGCGCAGGTCAAGTACGGCATCACCGCCGATGAGGCGCATCGCTTCGGCCTGCCCTGCGGCGGCACGCTGGAGCTGGTGCTGGAGTTCGACCCCGACGCGGGCCAGCTGGCCGAGCTGGTGCAGCGGCTGGCGGGCGGCCAGCTCACCCAGCGCATCGTGCGACTGGCCGACGGCGCGGTCACGCTCGAAGCCGCTCACGCCCCGGCCGAGCTCGTCATCGACGACACACGGCTGGTGAACACCTTCGGCCCCGAGTACCGCATGCTGCTGATCGGCGCCGGCCAGCTTGCCGAATACCTGGCCACCATGGCCAGCTTCAGCGGCTTCGCCGTCACGCTGTGCGATCCGCGCGAGGAATACCGCGGCGCCTGGTCGCTGCCCAACGTGCGCCTGTCCACCGAGATGCCCGACGACGCCGTCGCCGCCTTCCGGCCCGACCGGCGCAGCTGCGTGGTCGCCCTTACGCACGACCCCAAGCTCGACGACCTGGCCCTGCTGGCGGCGCTCGAGACGGACGCCTTCTACGTCGGCGCCATCGGCTCGCGACGCAACGCGCAGGCGCGCCGCGAACGGATGATCGAGCACTTCGACCAGACGCCCGAGTCGCTCGCCCGCCTGCGCGGGCCCATCGGCCTGTACATCGGCAGCAAGACGCCGCCCGAGATCGCCGTGAGCGTGATGGCCGAGATCCTGGCCGTGAAGAACGGCGTGGCCCTGCCGCGCGAGATGGAAGTGGCGCAGGCCAAGGAGCAGTTGCAGGCGCAGCCGGGGTAGGCGCCGACCCCATCGGCGCCGCTCTGGGGTGCCGGCCCGCGCGGGGCACTGGGCGCGCGCCTGCAAGCCCGCAACCGTCGCGCTACAGTGCCGGGCTTTTCCGCTTCAGCTCTTTCCCGCCATGCAACGCATCCAGCTCGGTCGCAGCGATCTGCACGTCACGCCCATCTGTCTGGGCACCATGACCTTCGGCGAACAGGTGGACGAGCCCACCGCGCACGACATCCTCGACCATGCGGTGGCCCGCGGCGTCGACTTCCTGGACACGGCCGAGATGTACGCCGTGCCCGCCCGCAAGGAAACCTACGGCGCCACCGAGACCATCATCGGCAACTGGTTCGCCAAGAACCCCGGCCTGCGCCAGAAGCTCACGCTGGCCACCAAGGTGGCCGGCCCCTCGCGCGGCATGCCCTGGGTGCGCGAAGGAGGTGGCATGACGGCCGCGGACATCGTGGCTTCCTGCGAAGGCAGCCTGCGGCGGCTGCAGACCGACGTCATCGACCTCTATCAGATCCACTGGCCCGAACGCAACGTGCCCGCCTTCGGCACGATGTACTACGACCCCACCAAGGAACGTACCCAGACCTCGATCCACGAGCAGTTGGAGGCGCTGGCCGGCCTGGTGAAGGCGGGCAAGGTGCGCTACATCGGCCTGTCGAACGAGACGCCCTATGGCGTGCACGAGTTCGTGCGTCTGGCCGAGCAGCACGGCCTGCCGCGCGTGGCCACGGTTCAGAACGTCTACTGCCTTCTCAGCCGCGCGCTGGAGAACGGCCTGGACGAGACCATGCACCGGCTGGATGTCTCGCTGCTGGCCTATTCGCCGCTGGGCTTCGGTCTGCTGACCGGCAAGTACGACGCCAGCGGCACCGAAGGCCCGGATGCGCCCAAGGACGGCCGCATTGCCCGCTACGAATCGGTGCGCAAGCAGCGCTGGGGCCGGCCCGAGGCGCTGGCCGCCGCGCGCCGCTACAACCAGCTGGCCCGCGACCACGGCATGACGCCCGCGCGCCTGGCGCTGGCCTTCTGCTACACCAAGTGGCAGGTGGCCAGCACCATCATCGGCGTCACGACCAAGGCCCAGCTGGACGAGGACCTGGACGCCTGGGGCACCACGCTGTCGCCCGAGCTGCTGGCCGAGATCGACAGGATCCGTTGGGAGATGCGCGACCCCGCGAACTGAGATGGCCAAGAAGGACAAGGCCCACGTGTCGGAGACCCCGGCCACCGCCGTGCTGCGCGCGGCGAAGGTGGCCTTCACCGAGCATCCCTACGAGTACCTGGAGCATGGCGGCGCGCAGCACAGTGCGGCGGTGCTGGGCTTCGATCCCTTCACGGTGGTCAAGACGCTGGTGATGCAGGACCAGGACGCCAAGCCGCTCATCGTGCTGATGCACGGCAACCGCACCGTGTCGACCAAGAACCTCGCGCGGCAGATCGGCGCCAAGTCGGTGGAGCCCTGCAAGCCCGAGGTGGCCCAGCGCCACAGCGGCTATCAGGTGGGCGGCACCTCCCCCTTCGGCACGCGGCGGGACATGCCGGTCTACATCGAGTCGACCATCCTCGACCTGCCGCGCATCTGCATCAACGGCGGGCGGCGCGGCTACCTCGTTGGCATCGATCCGCAGGTGTGCGTGCAACTGCTCGGCGCGCGGCCGGTGCAGTGCGCGCTGGCAGAATGAGGCGCGGCCCGAACCGGGCCGCCTCTCTCGCGTCTTCCACGATTCCCGAATGCCAAGACGCCGCCCTCCGAGCGGCGCGCAGCGGCCGCGCATGAGGCGGTCGGCCGAGGTCCTTCCATGAGCCTGTCCATGTCCTCCATCCTCGTCATCATTGCGGCCTACCTGATCGGCTCGCTGTCCTTCGCCGTGATCGTCAGCCGCCTGATGGGCATGGACGATCCACGCAGCTATGGCAGCGGCAACCCGGGCGCCACCAATGTGCTGCGCTCCGGCCGCAAGGGCGCGGCCCTGGCCACGCTGCTGCTGGACGCCGCCAAGGGCTGGCTGCCGGTGTTCCTGGTGCGGCGCTTCGGCGCGGCCTACGGGCTCGACGAGAGCGTGGCGGCACTCGCCGGCCTGGCGGCCTTCCTGGGCCACCTGTACCCGGTGTTCTTCGGCTTCAAGGGTGGCAAAGGCGTCGCCACCGCAGCCGGCGTGCTGCTGGGCATCGACTGGATGCTGGGCCTCGCGACCGGGCTGACCTGGATCATCATCGCCTTCTTCTTCCGCTATTCGTCGCTGGCCGCGCTGGTGGCGGCCTTCTTCGCGCCGGCCTACTACCTGCTGGGCGGCGGCATCGCCTGGCGGCTGCATCGCGGCGTGCTGGCGGCCATCGTGGTCATGGGCCTGCTGCTGGTGTGGCGCCACCGCGAGAACATCCGCCGGCTGCTGGCCGGCACCGAATCGCGGCTTGGTTCCAAGGCGAAGGCCAAAGCCAAGACTTCCTCGTCCTGATTAGGATTTCCTCATGGCAGAACTCAAGCGCTTCCACGTCGGTCCCCGTCTGTCGGAGATGGCCGTCCACAACGGCACCGTCTACCTGGCCGGCCAGGTGCCGGACGACACCACGCAGGACATCCGCGGCCAGACGGCCCAGGTGCTGGCCATGGTCGACCGCCTGCTGGCCGAGGCCGGCAGTGACAAGACCCGCATCCTGATGACGCAGATCTTCCTGACCGATGTCAGCGAGATCGGCGCCATGAACGAGGTGTGGGACGCCTGGGTGCCCGCCGGCCACACGCCGCCGCGTGCCACCGTGCAGGCGGCGTTGGCCAATGCGGCCTACAAGATCGAGATTGTCGTCACGGCGGCACTGGCCTGATCTTCAGGCCGGCGACGGCGCGCGAGCGCGCTTTCGGGGCGTGAAGGCTTCGGACGGCGATGCACGGCAGCAGCCCGGATGACGATGCACTGAAGGTCGGCCCACCCCAGCGCATCGACCGCCTGTGGGCCTGGATGGAAGGCCGCCCCCTGCGCCGCGCGGTGGTGGGCGCGCTGATCTTCCTCGTGTGCTTCAGCGGGCTGTTCGCCTCGTGGATCGGGGTAGCGCTGTGGCGCGGCTCGACCGACCGCAACGCCGCGGCCGTAGCGCTGCTGTATGTGCTGGTGCCCTTCATCGCCGTGGTCATGCTCTTCATGATCCAGCGCATGATGTACCGGCTGCTGTGGAACCAGGAACGCGCCATCGCGCGCGGTGAATGGCGGCCGGGGGACCGGGTGCCGCCGCCCGGTCCGCGATCCACGCCCCCGGCGCCCCCGGTGCCCTGGCCGTGGTCATTGCGGGCCCGGCATGCGCTGCTCTACGTGCTCACCATCGGCGGCCTGTTGTACGGCTTCATGCCCTATGAACACCAGGTCGAGCTGGTGCGCCTGATCTGGCAACTGGGCTCGGGCAGCGCCACGCGGCGGCAACTGCCGTTGCTGCTCTTTGGCTATCTGCCCTTGGTCCTCTTCGGATTGCTGGCCGTCGCGCTGACCCACCGCCAGCGGCGCTGGCGGGACGCAGGACAACTCGACACCCGCGCGCGCTTGGTGCTACGGGCCGAGATGAACTGGCTGTGGGCCTTCGCGACGGCGGCCGCGATGACCATCCTGATGCTGCAGCTCTTCGGCCAGCTCATCGTCGCCAAGCTCTGAAGCGCCGCGGGCGACAGCGGCCGGGCGAGTCAGTAGCGCCGCTCCAGCACCATCTGGTCGGCGTCGCGCCGCATCGAGAAGCGATTGATGAAGCTGTTGCCCAGCAGCACGTACGGCATCGGCTGGGGCGAGACGATGGCATCGACGTCGTAGACCGTCACGTCGCCCACCTTCACCGACTCCAGCTTGACGCGCCAGCCTGGCACCGTGCCGTTGGCGGTGTTCATCGTCACCGGCTGACCGCGTGTGGGATCGAGGCCGATGCGCTGCGCGTCGGCCATGGACATGCCCACCGAGGTGGCGCCCGTGTCCAGCATGAAGGTGACCGGCCGACTATTGATCCCGCCGGCCGTCACGAAGTGGCCCCGGCTGTCCGCCGTCAGAACGATGCGGCTGCCGCCGCCTCCGCCACCCCCTGAGCCACCGACGCTCGCCGGTGCGCCCATGCGCAGCGTGAGCCGCTTGCCGCCGGACTCCACGATGGCCTGGCCGTCCTGCACGCTCACCAGCCGCACGCCCTGCAGACTCTCTCCGGCCGCCAGCGTACGAGGTGCGCCCCCGCCCACGATCAGAATCGCGCGGCTGCCGATGGTGCCGGTCAGCGTGATCGATTGGGTTTGAGCCTGCGCTTGCGCCTGCACGGTGACAGCAAGACCCGTTGCCATGATTGCAGCGAGAACGTGTGCGCGTGTCCGTTTCCATCGCCCCGATCCGCCGCAACGCATCGACACCGCCGACGGCGCAGCATCGCCCCGCGTGCCGAAGGCCGCGGAGCAGGCCATGCCAGTGCACCCCAGGAACTGGCTTTGCCAGGCCTGCGGGTGCGCCCCCCTCCAAGCCGAAGGCGCCAGAGAGGGGGGAGCCGCGAAGCGGCATGGGGGGTTCAAAAGTCAGTCCCTGAAGTTGTCAAAAGAGACCGGCAGATCGGCCACATCCTTGCGGATCAGCGCCATCGCCGCCTGCAGGTCGTCCCGCTTGGCACCGGTCACGCGCACGGCATCGCCCTGGATGGCCGCCTGCACCTTGAGCTTGCTGTCCTTGAGCAGGCGCTGGATCTTCTTGGCGGTGTCCGAGTCGACACCGCTCTTGACCTTGAAGACCTGCTTGACCTTGTCGCCGCCGATCTTCTGCACGTCGCCCTTGTCCAGGAATCGTACGTCGACGTTGCGCTTGGTGAGCTTGCCGCGCACGATGTCCTCGATCTGTGCCAGCTGGAAGTCGGCGTTGCCGATCAGGATGATTTCCTTGTCCTTCAACTCGACCGATGCGGGCGTGCCCTTGAAGTCGAAGCGGGTGGCGATTTCCTTGGCGGCGGTGTCGATGGCGTTGCGCACCTCGACCATGTTGGGTTCGCAGACGGTGTCGAAAGAGGGCATGGGGTGTTCTCCTGAGGGTGTCGCGCCCGGGCGCGGTGCCGGGGGCGGAAGAGGGCGCCGCCCGCAAGCGCGGGCCCGAGGCGGCCGGATGCGAAAATTCTCCCATGATCGCCGAGCGCAACGTCCCCCTTCAACCCCACAACAGCTTCGGCATCGTCGCCCGCGCCCAGCAGCTCGTCCGCATCCGCAGCGAGGACGACATCGCCGAGGTGCTGGCCCGCGAGGACTGGCGCGAGATGCCCAAGTTCGTGCTCGGTGGCGGCAGCAACATCGTCATCACCGGTGACGTCAAGCCGCTGGTGCTCAAGGTCGAGATTCCCGGCCGCCGCGTGGTCGAAGACACGCCGAAGGGCTGCATCGTCGAGATAGGCGCCGGCGAGCTGTGGCACGACACCGTGCGCTGGACGCTGGAGCAGGGCTGCCCCGGTCTGGAGAACATGGCCATGATCCCGGGCACCGTGGGCGGCGCTCCGGTGCAGAACATCGGTGCCTACGGCGTCGAATTGCAGGATCGTTTCGAGTCGCTGGACGGCATCGACCTGGAAACCGGCCGCTGCTTCACGCTCGACGCGGCCCAGTGCGCCTTCGGCTACCGCGATTCGGTGTTCAAGCATCCACCCGGCACCGGCCCCAACGACTTCGGCCTGGCCGGCCGCGCGCTCATCACGCGGGTGCGGCTGCGCCTGCCGCGGCCCTGGAAGCCGGAACTGGGTTATCTGGACTTGGCGCGCAAGGCGGCCGAGAGCGGCATCGACGAGCCGACGCCCATGCAGGTCTTCGACTGGGTCTGCGCCATCCGCCAGGCCAAGCTGCCGGATTGGCGCGTGCTGGGCAATGCAGGAAGCTTCTTCAAGAACCCGACGGTCACGCCGGAACAGTGCGCGGACATCATCGCCCGCGAGCCGCGCATCGTGCACTACCCCATGCCCGACGGCTCGGTGAAGCTGGCGGCGGGCTGGCTGATCGACGCCTGCGGCTGGAAGGGCAAGTCGGTGGGGAATGCCGGCGTCTACGAGAAGCAGGCGCTGGTGCTGGTCAACCGCGGGGGAAACACGCACCCCGCCACCGGCGGCGAGGTGATGACACTGGCCAAGGCCATCCAGACCAGCGTCTACGAACGCTTCGGCATCCGGCTGGAGCCGGAGCCGGTCGTCGTCTGAATGTTCGTTCAGCCGAAGTGGCAGATGTAGCTGTAGGGCTCGCCGCTCACGCGGATATCGAACTTGGCGTTGCCGGGGATGCTGAACTTCTCGCCGGCGGCGGAGCGCTTCCAGTCGCTCTCGCCCTCCAGGCGGTATTCGCAGCTGCCGCCGGTGCACTCCATGATCTCGGGCGCGCCGGTGCTGAAGGTCAGCGAAGACGGCAGGATCACGCCCACGGTGCACTTGCGGCCATCGGCCAGCGTCACGCCATGCGAGACGCATTTGCCGTCGAAATACACATTGGCCGTGGTGGCGACGGAGACGCCGTCGAGGGTCTTCTGGATGCTCATGGACTGCAGCAGTGAGGAGGATGGAAAAGGGCCGCGGATTCTAGAAGCGCGCCGTGCGCTGCCCATTCCAGGCCAAGTCGCTCACCAGCGCCGGTGCCAGCCGCGCGAGTAGCCGAAGTTGAGCGACAGGCCCACCGGCGGGTACACGTAAGGCGCCGGGTAGGTGTAGACCGGGGCAGCCACGGGCGCCGGGTAATAGACGGGTGCGGGGTACGCGGTCGTGTAGACCGGATAGCCCGGCGCCACCACCGCCTGCGGCGCCGGAGCCGGCATCGGTGCATTTGACACCACCACCCCGGGCTCTGGAGCCACCTGTTCCCAGGGCGCGCGGGTCGCATAGGTGTTGCCGTCAGGAGGCGGGACCTGGCCGGTCTGCATGCTCGGCTGCGGCGCGACCGGGTAGGTGCTGACCCCCAGATCGCTCACCTGCAGGCCGATGGTTTGGCCGGGCGGCGTGTCGGTGCGCGTGGTGTAGGTGCGGCCGTTGTACTCGTAGCGCACGCTGTAGCCTATGCGGCCGTTCTCGACGACGGGAGTGCTCGACAGCACGCGGCCCTCGGCGTACTGGGGCTGGCTCTGGGCGAAGGCCGGAGCGGCAAGGCTTGCGACCACGGCCAGAGCCAGGGCGCCGAGCGACGGACGGGGGAAGGTCATGGACATCTCCTGCGAATGAAAGCGGCAGATGCGCCGCAGCCTCGATTGGACGTCGCCCGCTGCTGCGGGTTCAATCCCTCAACGTCCGACGCGGGTCTTCCAGTCCTCGACGTCGAAACCAACGGTAACCGCGCCGTCCGGCCATTCGACGACCGGGCGTTTCACCAGACTCGGATGGGCGCGCAGCGCGGAGGCGGCCGATCCGGCGTCGACCACGGACTGCCGGGCAGCTTCGTCCAACTGCCGCCAGGTGGTGCCGCGGCGGTTGACCAGCGGTTCCCATCCCACGGCCGCGAGCCAGCGGGCAAGAGCGGCTTCCGGCACGCCCTGCTTCTTGAAGTCGTGGAAGGTGTAGGCCTGGCCTTCGCTGTCGAGCCAGGTGCGGGCACGCTTGACGGTGTCGCAGTTGGGAATGCCGTAGACGTCGATCATGGGGCGCGATGATGCCTCACGAGTGCGCTGCCTCTTGAAAGCAGGCTCGGCACGGCCGCGCCGCGGCGAAAGGTGCCCGGGCATCTCCCGCCTGCCCGGCGGTGATTGGACGGGAGCCGCAAAGCACGCGGAGGGGCTCGGCGACAATGCCGCCCTCCTATGAAGACCCTCGCCGACTGGCTCGCCTACGCCGAGCAACTGCACGCCAAGAACATCGCCCTGGGGCTGGACCGGGTCCAGGCCGTGGCCCGGCGCATGGGCCTCGCGCTGAAATGCCCCGTCATCACGGTCGCCGGCACCAATGGCAAAGGCTCCACCTGTGCCATGCTGGAAGCGATCCTGGCTCAGGCCGGCTACCGAATCGGCGTTTACACCTCGCCACACCTTGTGCATTTCGAGGAGCGCCTGCGCATCGGTGGCCAGTCGGTCGATGGCGAAGCGCTGTTGCCGCATTTCGAGGCCGTCGAGGCGGCCCGCGCTGCGGGTGGCGAGGCGGTGGCCCTGACCTACTTCGAATTCACCACGCTGGCCATCCTTTCGTGTATGGCGGCCTCGGGCCTCGATGCCGCGATCCTGGAGGTCGGACTCGGCGGCCGCCTGGACGCCGTCAACATCATCGATGCCGATTGCGCCGTGATCACCAGCGTGGACATCGACCATATCGAGTTTCTCGGCACCGACCGCGAGAGCATCGGCGCGGAGAAGGCCGGCGTGCTGCGCGCGGGCCGGCCGGCCATCGTGAGCGATCCGGTGCCGCCGCGCAGCGTGGTGGCCCGGGCCGAGGAACTGGGCGCCGACCTGTGGCTCTCTGGCCGTGACTTCACGGTCAGTGGCGACAAGCAGCAGTGGGCCTGGTCCGGCCGGGGCCGCCGCTACGCAGGGCTGGCCTATCCCGCTCTTCGAGGCGCCAACCAGCTGATCAACGCGGCCGGGGTGTTGGCAGCCCTGGAGGCGCTTCGTCCACGGTTACCGGTGACGGCGCAGGCCATCCGCCAGGGTTTCGCCACGGTCGAACTGCCGGGACGCTTCCAGATCGTGCCCGGCCAGCCGACGCTGGTGCTGGATGTGGCCCATAACCCCCATTCGGCCGCGGCGCTTGCCGAGAACCTGGACGCGATGGGTTTTTTCCCCGTCACGCATGCGGTGTTCGGTGCAATGGCGGACAAGGACCTGGCGCCGATCTTCGAACGCCTGGGCCCGCTGGTGGACCGCTGGTACTTCACCGACCTGCCCACGCCCCGGGCGGCCCGGGCGACCGACCTGATGCGGATGTGGACGGCGCTGAACCGCCGCGCGGACGCCAGCGCATCGATGCATGGCGACCCCATGGCGGCCCTGTCGGCGGCCACAGGGGCGGCGGACCCGGCTGATAGAATCGTCGTCTTTGGTTCTTTCTTCACCGTCGGCGGTGTTCTCGCGCACGGTGTGCCCCGGCTGACAGCCCGGCATCTGCAGCCGGGAACCTGATCCGGTCGCTGCGGCGCTATTCGCCCTTCGTCCGCCAGGCAGCCGCTCCGCTCGGGGATTCGACGTCCACATGGCTTTCTTCAAGCTTCGATCCAAAGGTTCTCCGGGTAAGGAAGGCCGCGGCAACGTCTCGGCTGCACCTGCCGAGAGCGTCGAGTCGCTGCGGCGCCGTGCGCGCCATCGCCTCGTCGGTGCCGCCGTGCTGGTGCTGCTGGGCGTGATCGGTTTTCCTCTTCTTTTCGACACGCAGCCGCGGCCCGTGGCCGTCGACATTCCCATCGAAATGCCTGACCGCGGCAAGGTCCGGCCACTGGCCCAGGCCGAGGCGCCCGCGGCCGACACGTCCCGCAGCGCCACCGGTGCAATCGCCATGCCGCCACCGGCTGGCGGCGTGATCACGGAACGCGCCGATGGCAGCGAGGTGACGGCAGCTGCGCCGACGGCCAAGGTGGCGCCAGCGATGGAGACGCGTCGCGAAGCCGTGGCCAGCACGGAGTTGGCCAAGGGCGAGGCGCCGCGCCCGGACTCCCCGCGCGTCGAAGCCAAGCCCGAAGCGGCCAAGGTCGAGGCAAAGCCCGAACCAGCCAAGGCGCCGGTGACGAAGCCCGAGGTCCCGAAGATCGAAGCCAAGCCTGAGTCCAGGACGGAAGTCGCCAAGGCGGAGCCGTCCAAACCCGAGCCTGCCAAGCCAGCAACCCCGACGCCGGGCCGTGACGATGGCGCACGCGCCCGCGCGCTGCTCGAAGGCAAGCCCGCGCAGCAGGTCGTGGCGCAGGCGCAACCCGCGGCCGCTGTGTCGGCCGAGGCCGCGGGCCGTTTCGTGGTCCAGGTCGGCGCCTTTGCCGACGCCGCCAAGGCCCAGGAAACGCGCCAGAAGCTGGAGCGCGCCGGACTCAAGACCTATACCCATGTGGCCAAGACGCCGCAGGGTGACCGCACCCGCGTACGGGTGGGGCCGTTTTCTTCGCGTGCCGACGCCGACAAGGCGGCCGCCCGCATCAAGGCGCTGGCGTTGCCGGCTGCCGTGCTCACACTCTGATCGCGCTGCGCCATGGCGCTCTTCGACTGGATCGCCGTGATGCTGATCGCGGTGTCGCTGCTGATGGGCCTGTGGCGCGGACTGGTTTATGAAGTGCTGTCGCTGGCGGGGTGGGTCGCGGCCTTCCTGTGTGCGCAGTGGCTGGCGGGGAGCCTGGCTGCGGTCTTGCCTTTCGGTGAACCGGAGGCACCTTGGCGTTATGGGGTGGCGTTTGCGCTCATCTTCGTCGTCGTCGCCTTCGTAGGCGGTGCCATTGCGTCGATGACGCGCCGCCTGGTTACCGTGGCCGGACTGCGGCCGGTGGACCGTTCGCTCGGTGCGCTGTTCGGCGTCGGCCGTGCCGCTGTGGCGCTGCTGGCGATCGCGGTGGTGGTTCATGTGATGGCCTGGCACGACCAGGCTTGGTGGCGCGAGTCGGCCGGCGCGCCCTTCATCGATGCGGCATTGCAGGGCCTCAAGCCCGCGCTGCCGCAGAAACTGGCCAGCTACCTTCCGTAGTTCAGGAAATCAAGGATCTCCCATGTGTGGAATCGTCGGCGTTTTCAGCAACGCGCCCGTCAACCAACTGCTCTATGACGCCATGCTGCTGCTGCAGCACCGCGGCCAGGACGCCGCCGGCATCGTGACGATGCTGGAGCGCAAGTTCTTCATGCACAAGGCCAAGGGCATGGTGCGCGACGTGTTCCGCACCCGCAACATGCGCGCGCTGCCGGGCACCACCGGCCTGGGCCAGGTGCGCTATCCGACGGCGGGCAATGCCTACAGCGAGGAAGAGGCCCAGCCCTTCTACGTCAATGCGCCCTTCGGCATCGTGCTGGTGCACAACGGCAACCTCACCAACGCGCATGCGCTGCGGGCCGAGCTGTTCTCCACCGACCATCGCCACACCAACACCGAGAGCGACTCCGAGGTGCTGCTCAACGTGCTGGCGCACGAGATCGAGCGCGCCACGCGCGGCGTGCCGCTGCACATCCAGGACATCTTCACGGCCGTCGAGGCGGTGCACCGCCGGCTGCGCGGCTCCTACGCCGTCATTTCGATGATTGCGGGCCATGGCCTGCTGGTCTTCCGCGATCCGTACGGCATCCGCCCGATGTGCCTCGGCCGCAGTGCCGACGGCGGCGTGATGGTGGCCAGCGAATCGGTGGCGCTGGAAGGCTCCGGCTTCACCTTCGAGCGCGACGTGCTGCCGGGCGAGGCCGTCTTCATCGACCTGCAAGGCCAGGCGCATGCCCGCCAGTGCGCGCCCGATGCCAGCCTGCATCCCTGCATCTTCGAGTTCGTCTACCTGGCGCGGCCCGACTCCACGCTGGACGGCATCTCGGTCTACCAGGCGCGCCTGAACCTGGGCGAGACGCTGGCGCAGCGCGTGGTCTCCACCGTGCCGCCGAGCGAGATCGACGTGATCGTGCCGATCCCCGAATCCAGCCGCCCGAGCGCCACGCAGCTCGCGCACCTGCTGGGCGTGCCGTACCGCGAGGGCTTCGTCAAGAACCGCTACGTGGGCCGCACCTTCATCATGCCGGGCCAGGCGGTGCGCAAGAAGTCGGTGCGCCAGAAGCTCAACGTGATCGCCAGCGAGTTCAAGGACCGCAACGTGCTGCTGGTGGACGACTCCATCGTGCGCGGCACCACCAGCCGCGAGATCGTGCAGATGGCCCGCGACGCCGGCGCGCGGAAGGTCTATATGGCCAGCGCCGCGCCGCCGGTGCGCTTTCCCAACGTCTACGGCATCGACATGCCGACCAAGGACGAGCTGGTGGCCCATGGCCGCACCATCGAGGAGATCCGTCAGATCATCGGCTGCGACGCCCTGATCTACCAGGACGTGGACGCCATGAAGCGCGCCGTGATGAAGGCCGCGCCCAAGACGCCCGGTGCCGTGCCGCTGGGCGGCTTCGAGGCCTCCTGCTTCGACGGCGTGTATGTCACCGGCGACATCGACACCGAGGCCATCACGCGCATGAACGGCAACCGTCCGCGCATCGAAGAGACCGACATCGATTCCTCGCGCCTGACCCTGCCCAACCACACCGAATGACCATGAGCCCGCAAGATCGCGAACTGCCGGCTGGCCTGCATCCCGAGACCGAGGCCGTGCGCCGCGCCACGGCGCGCAGCCAGTACGGCGAGAACTCCGAAGCGCTGTACCTGACGAGCGGCTACGTCCAGCCGTCGGCAGAGTCCGCCGCCCGCCGTTTCGCCGGCGACGAGGAAGGCTTCACCTACGGCCGCTACGGCAACCCCACCGTCGCCAGCTTCGAGCAGCGCCTGGCTGCGCTCGAAGGGGCCGAGGCGTGCATGTCCACCGCCTCCGGCATGTCGGCCATCCTGATGATGTGCATGGGCCTGCTCAAGGCGGGCGACCACGTGGTGTGCTCGCAGTCGATGTTCGGCTCGACCATCAAGCTGATCGGCTCGGACCTGGCCAAGTTCGGCGTCGAGTCGAGCTTCGTGCCGCAGACAGACATTGCGGCCTGGAAGGCCGCCGTGCGGCCGGGGACCACGCGGCTGCTCTTCGCCGAGACGCCCACCAATCCGCTGACCGAGGTGTGCGACATCGCCGCCCTGTCAGATCTGGCGCACGAGAACGGCGCGCTGATGGCGGTGGACAACTGCTTCGCCACGCCCGCGCTGCAGCGGCCCATGGCCATGGGTACCGACATCGTCATGCACTCGGGCACCAAGTACCTGGACGGCCAGGGCCGCGTGATGGCCGGCGCCCTGTGCGCCAGCCAGAAGATGGTGACGGAGAGGTTCCTGCCCGTGCTCAAGAGCGCCGGCATGACGCTCGCGCCCTTCAATGCCTGGGTGGTGCTCAAGGGCCTGGAGACGCTGGACATCCGCATGAAGGCGCAGGCCGCCAAGGCCATGGAACTGGCGCGCTGGCTGGAGGCGCATCCCGGTGTCGGCCGCGTGTACTACCCCGGCCTTGCCAGCCATCCGCAGCATGAACTGGCCATGGCCCAACAGTCGGGCAGCGGCGGGGCGGTGCTGTCCTTCGACGTGAAGGCGTCCGACCCTGAGCAGGCTCGGCGCCGCGCCTTCCATGTGCTGGACGCGATGCAGTGGCTGTCGCTGGCCACCAACCTGGGCGACACCAAGACCATGTGCGCGCACCCGGCCAGCACCTCGCACGGTCGCCTGACCGAGGCGCAGCGCCAGGCCGCTGGCGTGGGCCAGGGCCTGATCCGCGTGGCCGTGGGCCTCGAACACACCGACGACGTTGCCGCGGACCTCGACCGCGGCCTGAGCTCTCTTCCCGCATGACGAACGCACGCACCCGGACCCGCTTCGCCCCCTCGCCGACGGGCTTCATCCACCTGGGCAACATCCGCTCGGCGCTGTACCCCTGGGCCTTCGCCCGCTCCACCGGCGGCGACTTCATCCTGCGCATCGAGGACACCGACCTCGAGCGCTCGACCCAGGCCGCCGTCGACGTGATCATCGAAGGCATGGCCTGGCTGGGCCTGGACCATGATGAAGGTCCCTTCTATCAGATGCAGCGCATGGACCGCTACAAGGCGGTGCTGGCGGACATGCAGGCCCAGGGCCTGGTCTATCCCTGCTACATGAGCGTGGCCGAACTCGACGCCCTGCGCGAGCGCCAGATGGCCGCCAAGGAAAAGCCGCGTTACGACGGCACCTGGCGGCCCGAGCCGGGCAAGACGCTGCCGGTAGTCCCCGAGGGCGTGCAGCCGGTGCTGCGCTTCAAGAACCCCATCGGCGGCGTCGTGGCCTGGGACGACAAGGTCAAGGGCCGCATCGAGATCCGCAACGACGAACTGGACGACCTGGTCATCGCCCGGCCCGACGGCACGCCCACGTACAACTTCTGCGTGGTGGTCGACGACATCGACATGGGCATCACCCATGTCATCCGCGGCGACGACCACGTCAACAACACGCCGCGGCAGATCAACATCTTCCGTGCCCTCGGCAAGGAGCCGCCGGTCTATGCCCATCTGCCCACCGTGCTGAACGAGCAGGGCGAGAAGATGAGCAAGCGCAACGGCGCCAAGCCGGTGACGCAGTACCGCGACGAAGGCTACCTGCCCGACGCCATGGTCAACTATCTGGCCCGTCTGGGCTGGAGCCACGGCGACGACGAGATCTTCAGTCGCGCGCAGTTCCTGGAATGGTTCGACCTGGACCACCTCGGCCGCAGCGCCGCCCAATTCGACGAAGCCAAGCTGCGCTGGGTGAATGCGCAGCACCTCAAGGCCATGGCCGACGACCAGATCGCACCGCTGGTGGCGGCACAGCTCGCCAAGCGCGGCATCACGTCTGACGAGCGCCTGCCGGCCATCTGCGGCCTGTTCAAGGACCGCTGCGACACGACTGTGGCGCTGGCCGACTGGGCCGCTGCCTTCTACGCGCCCATCACCGCCAGCGAGGCGGACCGCGCGCAGCACATCACCGACGCCGTCCGCCCGGCCATCGCTTCGCTGGCCGAGAAATTGACCGGATTGGCCGCTTGGGACAAGCCTTCCATCGCCGCGGCGATCAAGGAGGTGTTGGCCCAGCACGGCCTCAAGATGCCCGCTCTGGCGATGCCGGTGCGCGTGCTGGTGATGGGCACGCCGCAGACGCCGTCCCTCGACGCGGTGCTTGCGCTTTTTTCTGCAGACACGGTGCACGAAAGGTTGCGGAACGCTTAAAAGCCTGCATATAATGCAAGGCTCGACACCTGACGGGGTCGGCGTCAAAAGCGTCGGTCGAAACGGGGGTATAGCTCAGCTGGGAGAGCGCTTGCATGGCATGCAAGAGGTCATCGGTTCGATCCCGTTTACCTCCACCATCAAGGTGTCGTCGTAGAGAGTCGCAAGACTTTCGTCCAAGGTTTTGACCCTATCGTCTAGAGGCCTAGGACATCACCCTTTCACGGTGAGTACCGGGGTTCGAATCCCCGTAGGGTCGCCAAGTTCGTAGCACTTGGCTCTGGCAACAGAGCGCAACGCTGCCTGCCAGGAGTGGTAGTTCAGTTGGTTAGAATACCGGCCTGTCACGCCGGGGGTCGCGGGTTCGAGTCCCGTCCACTCCGCCAGATTCCAGTTCGCAGGCGCAAGCCTTCGATCTCAAGGTCTTGGTGAAAGCCAGGATCAGTGGGGGTATAGCTCAGCTGGGAGAGCGCTTGCATGGCATGCAAGAGGTCATCGGTTCGATCCCGTTTACCTCCACCACTTCAAACCAGTCCAGGTTTTGACCCTATCGTCTAGAGGCCTAGGACATCACCCTTTCACGGTGAGTACCGGGGTTCGAATCCCCGTAGGGTCGCCAAGTTTGTGGCACTTGGCATCGTTCTTCTCGGAGAACGTTGCAAACGTCGCACCACTGCGGAGTGGTAGTTCAGTTGGTTAGAATACCGGCCTGTCACGCCGGGGGTCGCGGGTTCGAGTCCCGTCCACTCCGCCAGTTATTCGAAGCCCTTGCAGCTTGCTGCAGGGGCTTTTTCTTTGGGTGGTGCGCATGGACGCATTGCACGGCTCGGTTCCCCTCAGAGTCTCAGTGCCTGCGCATAGCCAGTCATCTCCAGGTAGCCGCGGCCCACGCGCTGGCCGGCCGAATCGCGCAGGTCGCTCAGGCCCTCCCAGTAGATGGCTCCAGTCGAGGCGCGGCTGTCCAGTTCCTGATCGTCGAGCAGGGCACGGACCTCGAAACGGCCGGCTGGTGTAGAGACTCGGCACTGCACCGGATAGCGTGCACGCGAGAGCGGGCTCGTCCAGAACCGGAGCGGCTCGAAGCGCACTTCGTCATGTTCGAAGGCCCGTGCTTCCCCGCCCGCCGGTCGCCAGGAGCCGCCGGCCCACAGAGCGCTGCCATCGGTCCGCCTTAGACGAAAGGCCGTGAGGGCGCTTCCGTCAACCAGGTTCATGCCGATCCAGTCCCAGCCCACTGCCTCTGGATGCAGGAGCGCGTCGCTCCATTCGTGGTCCAGCCAGGCCTTTCCACGGACCTTCATGGGCGGCCGCCCGGTGAGGGCGATGCGGCCTTCCACCGCCAGCTGCGGCTGGCTGTAGTAGTAACTGGCCTGGGACGCCTGCGGACCTTTGCGCGAAAGGCCTGCCTGCCCCTGCAGCAACAGGGCTTGTGTCGGTTGCAGGCGCAGCGACAGACCGAAGTCGACGCCCGGCGCCTCAGCTGCGTAGATACCGCTGCGGGAGTCCCTTGCCAGCGACCAATCACGCAGCCGAACCCGCGTGTCGTCTTCGGCCGCGTCTGCAATGCCGAAACCGGCACGGGCGATGCGCTGATCATGGTGCAACTTGCCTTCTTGCAGATCCGTCAGCGCGGCATGGGCAAACACGAGCTGACGCGCGGCGAATGCAGAAGGCAACGTCTGCGTTCCTTCCACCCGTGAACGGAAGAAGGTGATCTGGAAGCCGTAGGCATGGCCACCCTCGGCCTCGGCATGACCCGTGGCATACCACCATTCCGTTCGCAGTTCAGGATGGCTGCCATGGTCCCGCGGAAAGCGCAGGATCCGCATCGGAAGCGCCTGCGCCGCTGGCACCGGCAGCAGGCTGGCGGCCAGAAGGCCGAGCCAGCGTCGACGGGCCATTGGTGCCGGATGGCGGGCGGCCAGCAAAGCAGGAAGAAACGCAGCGGGCAACATCGCCAGCATGATCGCCGATGGGGCCGACGTTAACAGTCGGCCTGGCTCCTGATGGTCAGCAGCGATGGGCGCATTCGGCGCCCGGGCTGGGCCCCTCCCCGGGTGGCCCATCGGCCTGCCTTCAGCCGTGCAGCGCGGCCTCGATTCCCCGGACTGCTTCCGCGCAATCACCGAAGCGGTCGTCGACCCAGCGCGCGTCGTGGTACGTCGCGAGATAACGCTCGCCCGAGTCACACAGCAAGGACAGGACCGAGCCGCGCTGCCCCTGCTCCAGCATCTCATGCGCCAGTGCCAGCATCCCGACGAAGTTGGTGCCGGTGGAAGGGCCCACCTTGCGGCCGAGCAGGTTGGAGAGCACCCGCATGCCAGCGATGGAGGCGATGTCCGGCATCGGAATCATGCGATCCACGACGCTGGGGATGAAGCTGGGCTCCACCCGTGGACGGCCAATCCCCTCGATGCGTGAGCCGCTGCCTTCGCAGTCCCAGTCGCCCGTGGCATGGAACTCGGCGAAAGCGGAGCCTTCAGGGTCGACCACGGCCAGCTGTGTCGCATGGCCGCGAAAACGCACATAGCGGCCGATGGTCGCGCTGGTGCCGCCGGTGCCTGCGCCCACCACGATCCAGGCCGGCACGGGATGCCGCTCCTGCGCCATCTGCTGGAACATGCTGTCCGCGATGTTGTTGTTGCCCCGCCAATCGGTGGCCCGTTCGGCGTAGGTGAACTGGTCCATGTAATGGCCGCCGCATTCGTGGGCCAGATCCTGCGCCTCGTCGTAGACCTCCCAGGCATGGTCGACGAAATGGCAGCGGCCGCCATAGAAGGCGATCTGCGCCACCTTCTCGGCCGACGTGCTGCGCGGCATCACCGCCACGAAGGGCAGGCCCAGCAGCCGTGCGAAGTAGGCTTCGCTCACGGCCGTCGAGCCGCTGGAGGCCTCGATCACCGTGGTGCCTTCGCGCACCCAGCCGTTGACGAGCGCATGCAGGAACAGCGAGCGCGCCAGCCGGTGCTTGAGGCTGCCGGTCGGGTGGGTGGATTCGTCCTTGAGATAGAGGTCGATGCCGGCCGCTTCGAAGGCAGGCAGCGGCAGCGGGATGAGGTGCGTGTCGGCGCTGCGCTGGTAGTCGGCCTCGATACGGCGCATGGCGTCGTTCAGCCAGGCACGGGCGCTGTCTTGCGAGAACTTGCTGCTCATTTGGGCAGGGGTTTGCAGAAGGCCTGAAAGCCTTCCAGCGTGTTGGGGAAACCCTTTTCGCGCGCCAGCTCCCAGGGGCGCTCGCAGCGCCGGCTGCTGTCGCACCAGACGTAGCCTGCGGAGATCTTGCAACTCTGCGGGCCGTCGGCAGCGGCATCGCCGTCGTCGCCAACCAGTCGCGGCGGGGGCGGTGCCATGGGCATCGACGCGACAGGCGGCGGCGCGTCTTCAGGCGTGGCGCAGGCGGCCGTCAAGGCCGTGAGCGCGCACAGGGTGAGGAGTCGGAGGCGCATCGTGTCAGTCCACCTCGGCGATCAGTTCGATCTCGACGCAGGCGCCCATCGGAATCTGTGCCACGCCGAAGGCGCTGCGGGCGTGGGCACCCCGCTCGCCGAACACGGCGGCGAACAGCTCGCTGGCGCCATTGGTGACCAGATGCTGCTCGGTGAAGGTGGGCGCCGAATTGACCAGGCTCATCACCTTGACGATGCGGCGCACGCGCTCCAGATCGCCAAGGGCCGCCTGCAGCGTACCCAGCAGGTCGATCGCAACGCCACGCGCGGCCTGCTTGCCTTCTTCGGTGGCGAGGTTCACGCCCAGTTGGCCGACCCAGGGCTTGCCGTCCTTCTTGGCGATGTGACCGGAGAGGAAGACCAGGTTGCCGGTCTGCACGAAGGGGACGTAAGCCGCGGCAGGCACGGCCACGGGCGGCAGGTCGATGCCGAGTTGCTTGAGCTTGTCTTGGATGGACATGGAGGACTCCAGAAGGGGAGAAGGAGAGGGAGGCCCGACCGGCCTGCGGCTGCCGGTGGATGCCGTCGCGGCACGACGGCGTGTGGTCAGCGATTGTCCGGCATGGGCACCGGCCGGCCGTCGTCGCGGTCCGAGGCGTCAGCCAGCGGCGGCAATACAGGCGCAGTGGGCGATGATGCTCTGGCCGGCGCGGCCGCTGGATCCGGAACCAGGCCTGCCGCCAGGGCCTCGCGGCGCGCCGCCGGCAGTTCGTCGAAGGGCTGCACCGTGACGCCCACATCCAGCACATGGCGCGCGCCGCCATGCAGCACGCCCCGCATGGGCGACACGTCGGCAAAGTCGCGGCCGACGGCCAGCACGACGTAATCGGGGCCTGGCTGACGGCCGTTCGTCGGATCGAAGCCAGCCCAATCGCCCAGGCCCGAAGCCGGGTGCTGCGCATCGCTGCCGGTCCCGGGCAGGTACACCTCGACCCAGGCATGCGACGCGTCCGCGCCCACCAGGCGCGGCTGGCCCGGCGGCGGTTGCGTCAGCAGGTAGCCGCTCACATAGCGCGCGGGCAAACCCAGCGCACGGCAGCAGCCGATCATGATGTGGGCGAAGTCCTGGCAGACGCCGCGGCGCTGCGCCAGGGCTTGCACGGCCGGCGTGTTGATCTCGGTGCTGCCGCTGGCGTATTCGAAGTCGCGGTAGATGCGCAACGTGAGATCCATCGCCGCCTCGAACAGCGGCCGTCCCGGCGGAAAGCTGGCCCGGGCATAGGCCGCGAAGTCGTCGTGCGGCGGCACGTGGCGCGAGGGGAACACGAAGTCGGAGGCTGCATCGTCATGCTGGCCGGCGCGGTAGCGGAAGCGTTCACGCACCACGTCCCAGGCCAAGCGCGCGTCGGCACGCGGCGAGAGGGCCGGCTGTGCGGTGCGGACCAGGCTCTCGGCCGTGACCACCAGTTGGTCGTGCGTGGACTCGAACGCAAAGAAGGTGCGGCGATTGCCGTAGATGTCGTCCGACTCGCGGCGGTGGACCGGCGCGGGCGAGATGACCAGCCGATGGTCCAGCACCGCCTGCCAGCCGAGGTCGCGTGGGCGCAGGTGTGCCATGTGCTGCGCCGTCTCGACGGCGGGCGCGTAGTCGTAACGGGTCTCGTGGGTGACGTGCAGCAGCATGGTCAGGCACCCACCGACCGCACGGTCTCGAAGGTGAGGGTGAAGTAGCGCACACCGATGGCGTCGGAGACGTGATAGGCCGCCGTCTCGCAGCGTGCGAGCGTCTGCATCAGCATGCCGTACTGCCCGGCCGGCGCCGGATCGCACAGCCGCTCCAACGCCCACTCGTCCGGATTGGGCAGTTCGTACGACAGGGCCGTGAGCCGATCGGGCGCGCTGCCGGCCAGCTTGGCCAGGCGCTTGCGCAGCGTGTGCGTGACCCAGGCCAGCGAGCGTGGGTTGTCGCCGTCCTGCACCAGCAGGTCGACGAGCGAGGCCACGTCGCGCCGCTGCTGATAGCGGGCATGGAAGGTGATGGTGCTGTCGAACAGTCCCACCAGCGCCTCGAAGCCGCTGGCCTCGTGCACCGTGCCATGTTCAAAGCCAGCCCCCAGCGCGCTGGCAAGGAAGGACAGTCGCTCGATGTGCCGACCGATGGACAGCAGTCGCCAAGCGTCGTCGCGCGTCATGCGGTCGGTCTGGGCGCCGGTGATGGCCGCGAGCGCGGCGCTCGTCGCCTCCAGCGTGCGCAGCGTGGCGCCCACGGCATAGCGGCCTTCGCCGCTTTCGCCGGCCTGTTCCTGGCAGCGGCGCACGAGGTCGGCCTCGGCGCGCACGATGTGGTTCCAGTGCTCCTGCGACAGGCGCTCGCGCACGGCCTGCGCGGCCTCGCGCAGGCAGCGCAGGTTGAAGCCCACGCTGCGGCCGTTCTGCGACTGGCCGAGTTCGGCGATCAGTGCGCGCTCGAACAGCCGCCTGCTCTGGGCGGCACGGGCGCCTTCCTGCTGGCGCGCCAGGCCCGGCACCTCGCGAGGCACCAGCGCATTGCGCAGGGCCATCTCGTGCAGCCACGCCACCAGCGGGCGTGAGAACTGGTCCTCGCCGGACAGGTTCTCGAGCGTGAGACGCGCCAGACGCAGCGTGTTTTCCGCGCGTTCGGTGTAGCGGCCCAGCCAGTACATGTTCTCGGCGGCGCGGCTGGTGACGGGTGCACGATGGCGCTGCAGCGAAGCGGGCGTGCTCTGCGGCGCCAGGCGGGTGCTGCGGTCCACCTCGCCCTCGGTCTGGACCCACACGTCGGCGCTGCTGCCGCCGCGCTGCATCGAGGCGATCTGCGCATCCTGCCCGGCCAGTCTGGCCAGACCGCCAGGGAGCACACGCCAGCTCTGCGAACCGTCGTTGACGGCGAAGACGCGCAACATCACGGCCTTTGGCGCGATGCGCCCGGGCCCCAGTTCATGCGACCAGGTGGGCATCTGCGACAGCGGCAGGTAGCTCTGTACCGTGTGGGCATCGCTCTGGCGGATGATGCGGCCGGCCCATTCGTCCAGGGCGCGCTGGTCAAGCTGGGTGCCGAGCACCGCCTCGAAGCTGGGATGGATGGTCGAGCCGGGATAGGTCGGCTTGACCGCGCATTCGGCCAGACGGGGAAGGGCGGCTTCCATGGCGGCCCGCTCGCCGCACCACCAGGTGGGCAGGGCGGGCAGGGCCAGTTCCTCGCCCAGCAGGCGCCGCGATAGCGCCGGAAGAAACCCCAGCAGCGCGGGCGATTCGAGGAAGGCCGAGCCCGGCATGTTGGCGATCAGCAGGTTCCCGGCGCGGATTACCTGGAGCAGTCCGGGCACGCCCAACGTGGAGTCAGGACGAAGTTCCAGCGGATCGAGGAAGGGATCGTCCAGTCGCTTGATGAGGCCGTGCACCGGGCGCAGGCCCTGCAGCGTCTTGAGATAGAGGCGCTCGTCGCGCACCGTGAGGTCGTTGCCCTCCACCAGCGTCACGCCGAGGTATCGGGCCAGGTAGGCGTGCTCGAAGTAGGTTTCGTTGTACGGGCCGGGCGTGAGCAGCGCGATGTGCGGGGGTGAGCCCGCCGGACACATGCGCTGCAGCCCTTCCATCATGGCGGTGTAGGTGGCGGCCAGGCGCTGCACCTGCAGGGACTCGAAGGCCTGCGGGAATTGCCGCGACACGGCCAGACGGTTCTCCAGCAGATAGCCAAGGCCAGAGGGCGCCTGGGTGCGCTGGGAGACGACCCACCAGTTGCCGTCCGGCCCGCGGGCCAGGTCGAAGGCGGCGATGCGCAGCCAGGTGTCGCCAGGCGGTTTGACCCCATGCATCTGGCGCAGATAGCCAGGATGGCCCCGCACCAGCGCGGCGGGCAGCAGGCCCTCTTGCAGCAGGGTCTGCGGGCCGTAGACGTCGGCCATCACCCGGTCGAGGATGCGCACGCGCTGAAGCACGCCCGTTTCGATCTGCGCCCAACTGCCGGGCGGCACGATCAGTGGAAACAGATCCAGCGACCAGGGCCGCTGCGGGCCATCGGTGTCGGCGTAGACGTTGTAGGTGACGCCGTTGTCGCGGATCTGCCGCTCCAGGCTGAGGGCGCGGCGTGGAAGGTCGGCAAAACCCTCGGGACCGAGTTCCTCGAAGAACTGGGTCCAGGCCGGTGTCAGGGGTTCGGCGTCTTCCGTGCGATCTGTGGGGGCAGCGTCGGTCGCCTCGGCTTCGTCGTCCGCCGCAACCTCGGCCGTTGCCAGGGTGAGTGCGGGCGCCGTGGGGGCGGCCGCTGCGGCCGAGGGCGGACGCAGCGGACTGGTGCGCCCGCGCAGCTCGTCGAAGTGGCCCGGTTCGGCCGCGGGCGCCAAGGCGGCCGCGAAGGCGGCTGGTGTTTCCAGGCCCTGGGCGTCGAAGAGGGAGTCGTTCAGCGGGTCCACAGCCGGCGGATTGTCACATTGGATTCACAGGCGGCCGTGGACCGCCAATGCCCGCAACCCGGAGCGTGAACGATTTCACGACGCGGGGTGCGTTGGGCTGCACCGCGTCGTGACGTCGACGGCCGCGCGCGCTGCCCAGGGGCCAGGCTGCGGCCGTTGCGGTCATCGCCGCAGGTCCAGCGTGAACGGGAATTCGCGGCTGCCCACCACCTCGATGTTGGCCGGCGGCGTGCGCAGCATGCCGGGCGTGTGGCCCATGCGCGAGAAGCGCGCCAGGCGCCGGCTTTCGGCCTCGTAGGCATTGACCGGGAAGGTGGTGTAGTTGCGTCCGCCCGGGTGGGCGACGTGGTACTGGCAGCCACCCAGCGAGCGCTTCATCCAGGTGTCGACGATGTCGAAGGTCAGCGGCGCATGCGGATGAATGGTCGGGTGCAGCGACGAAGGCGGGTTCCAGGCCTTGTAGCGCACGCCGGCCACGTACTCGCCGGCCACGCCGGTGGGCTGCAGCGGCAGCACCTTGCCGTTGACCGTGACGGCATAGCGGCTCTGGTTGAGGCCGGTGACGCGCACCTCCACCCGCTCCAGCGAGGAGTCGACATAGCGCACCGTGCCGCCGGGCGCGCCCTGCTCGCCCATCACGTGCCAGGGCTCCAGCGCGTTGCGCAGCGACAGCTCGACGCCCATGGCCTGCACCTCGCCGACCAGCGGGAAGCGGAACTCGAAATGCGGCGCGAACCATTCCGCCTGGAATGGGAAACCGGCTTGGCGCATCTCGGCGATCACGTCGTCGAAGTCCATCTTGACGAAGGTCGGCAGCAGGAAGCGGTCGTGCAGCTCGGTGCCCCAGCGGGTGGCAGGCGCCTGGTAGGGCGTGTCCCAGAAGCGGGCGATGAGGGCGCGCAGCAGCAACTGCTGCACGATGCTCATGCGGGCATGGGGCGGCATCTCGAAGGCGCGCAGCTCCAGCAGGCCCAGGCGGCCAGTCGGGCCGTCGGGCGAGTAGAGCTTGTCGATGCAGAACTCGCTGCGGTGCGTGTTGCCGGTGACGTCGATCAGGATGTTGCGCAGCGTGCGGTCCACCAGCCAGGGCGGCATGCTCTGGCCATAGAGTTCGCGGTTGCGCACGATCTCCTTGATGGCGATCTCCAACTCGTAGAGCTGGTCGTTGCGGGCCTCGTCCACGCGCGGCGCCTGGCTGGTCGGGCCGATGAACATGCCCGAGAACAGGTACGACAGCGACGGATGGTTGTGCCAGTACAGCACCAGGCTGGCCAGCAGCTCGGGCCGGCGTAGGAAAGGGCTGTCGGCCGGGGTGGCACCGCCCAGCACGAAGTGGTTGCCGCCGCCGGTGCCGGTGTGGCGGCCGTCGGTCATGAACTTCTCGGCCGTCAGGCGCGTCTGGAAGGCGGCGTCGTAGAGGAACTCGGTGTGCTGCACCAGCTCGCCCCAGTTGTGCGCGGGGTGGATGTTGACCTCGATCACGCCCGGGTCGGGGGTGACCTGCAGCATCTTCAGGCGGGCGTCGCGCGGCGGCGGGTAGCCTTCGAGCACGATCTGCATGCCCAGCTCCTCGGCCGTGGCCTCGACAGCGGCGAGCAGGTCGAGGTAGTCCTCCAGGAAGGCCAGGGGCGGCATGAAGATGTAGAGCACGCCAGAGGCCTTGCCGACCTTCTCGGCGGCCGGGCCGTTGGCGCGGCGCGGGTCGCGCGCCTCCACGCACAACGCGGTGCGCGTGATCCAGTGGGCGGATTCGCCGCGGCTCGGAAACCGTACGTTGGCGCCTTCGGCCACATGGCGGGCGCTGCCGTCGCCGGGAGCCACGTCCCCGCCGGACGCGCCGGTCGCACTCGGCGGTTGCAGGCGCACGGTGGCACTGGCACTGGCGCTGCGCGGCGTACCTTGCACATAGGCCACGTCACCGGCTGCGGCGCCCATGCCGCCCTGCCTCCAGGCTTCGGCATAGCGGGCCCGCAGTTCGGCGGCCGGGGGCAGGGCCGTCTGTGGGCCGTGGGGATCGCGGTCGACCAGGTAGGGAAAGTCGCCCTTGGTCACCCAGGGCTGCGAATCCAGCGGCAGGCGGTAGCCCATGGGCGAATCGCCGGGGATGAGGTACATGCGGTCGTCCCGCAGGAACCACGGGCCGGTCTTCCAGCCAGCGCCGGCCAGGGCCGGGCTGCCGGTGGCATCGGACGCGGGCTCAAGCGGCAGCACGTAGCCGATCACGGCATCGAGCTTCTGCGTGAACACGCGGCGCAGGCGGGCGCGCTCCAGTTCGTCGTCGAGGTTGGACTCGAAGGGGTCGACGTTGACCGGTAGCCGACGCTCGCGCCAGAGGTAGTAGTAGACGTCCTCGTAGCCCGGCTGGATGAAGCGCTCCGAAAGGCCCAGTTTGCCCGCCAGGGTGCGGGTGAAGCGCTCGGCATCTGCGCTGGTGTAGCTGGCAGGCTTGCGCTCGTCGGCAAAGAGCGCGGGGTTGTGCCAAATCGGCTGGCCGTCGGCCCGCCAGAAGATCGACAGCGCCCAGCGGGGCAGCTGTTCGCCCGGGTACCACTTGCCCTGGCCGAAATGCAGGAAGCCGCCGTGGCCATATTCGGCGCGCAGGCGGTCGACCAGTTCGGTGGCGTAGCCGCGCTTGGTGGGGCCCAGGGCGTCGGTGTTCCATTCGGCGGCGTCGCGATCGCTGTTGGCCACGTAGGTGGGCTCGCCGCCCATGGTCAGGCGCACGTCGCCGGCCGCCAGGCGGGTATCGACCGCCTCGCCCAAGGCCAGCACTTCGGCCCACTGGTCGTCGGTGTAGGGCTTGGTGACACGCGGCGATTCGTAGATGCGGCTGACCACCATCTCGTGGTCGAACTCGACCTCCGCCTCGTCCACCAGGCCTTCAATGGGCGCGGCGCTCGAGGGGCTGGGCGTGCAGGCCAGCGGGATGTGGCCTTCGCCGGCCAGCAGGCCGGAGGTGGCGTCCAGACCGATCCAGCCGGCGCCGGGCAGATAGACCTCGCACCACGCGTGCAGATCGGTGAAGTCGACCTCGGTGCCGCTCGGGCCGTCGAGCGACTTGACGTCGGGCGTGAGCTGGATCAGGTAGCCCGACACAAAGCGCGCCGCCAGGCCCATGTGGCGCAGCAGTTGCACCAGCAGCCAGCCGGAGTCGCGGCAGGAGCCGCTGGCCTTCTCGAGCGTCTCTTCCGGCGTCTGCACGCCGGGCTCCATGCGGATCAGGTACTTGACGTCCTGCTGCACCTGCTGGTTGATCTGCACCAGGAAGTCGATGGTGCGCTTTTCGCTGCGGTCGATCTTCTCGAGGTAGGCCGCCACCAGGGGCGTGGCCGGCTCGGTGACGAGGTAGGGCGCCAGTTCCTCGGCCTGGGCCGGGGTGTACTTGAAGGGCACCGTCTCCGCGTGCGGCTCAAGGAAGAAGTCGAAGGGGTTGTAGACCGCCATCTCGACCACGAGGTCCACCGTCACGGTGAACTCGGTCGTCTTCTTCGGGAAGACCAGCCGTGCCTGGTAGTTCGCGAAGGGATCCTGCTGCCAGTTGACGAAATGCTCGGCCGGCTCGACGCGCAGCGAGTACGAGATCACATTGCTGCGGCAATGCGGCGCGGGGCGCAGCCGCACGACCTGCGGACCGAGCTGGACGGGCCGGTCGTACTTGTAGCGTGTGACGTGGTGGAGGGCGGCGTGGATCGACATGTGGCTGGGAGGTTTGGGCTTATTCTGGTGGCGGCGCACGTGCAGCAATGACGGGCCCGAGGGGCGCATGCTAGCCGAGAAGCAAGCAAGGACTGCGCCATCGGTACCCCCATGCGGCGGGCCGTTCAGGGAGAGAAAAGGCTTGAAGACAGGCAGGGCGGCGGTACGCGCACGAGGGTGCCTGCGTGCCGTGATGGGTGCATGGCGGGGCATGGGTTGGCAGGGCGCGATGGCGGCGCTGGCCGCCTCCGTGGCCGGCGTGGCGCTGCAGCTTCGGCAGCCGGTGCTGTGGCCCGGACGCACTTATGTCGCAGTTGCACTTCTCGGCGTGGCGGCCTGGCTGCTGTCCGGCCTGCCGCATGCACGGTTGCGTCGTGCCGGTCTGCTGCTCGCCCTGGCCGCAGGCGCAGCCCTCGGCTTTGCGCAAGCGGGCTGGCGCGCCGGCCAACGTCTGGCCGATGCGCTGCCACCCGCCCTCGAAGGCCAGGAGCTCGTCCTCGACGGGCATGTGACGGGCATGCCACAGCGCCGCGACGGCGGTCTGCGCTTCGAATTCACGCCGGCGGGTGGCGCGCCCCTGTCCGGCCGCGCCATCCTGTTCTGGCCGGAGGCGGTTGCGGCACCGCTGCCCCTCCATGTCGGCGAACGGTGGCGCCTGCCCGTGCGGCTGCGCGCGCCGCACGGGACGCTCAATCCGCATGGCTTCGATTACGAGCTCTGGTTGTTCGAGCAGGACATCCAGGCGACTGGCGCGGTACGGCCTGCGCCCGCTCCTGTTCGGCTCAGCGGGCCGTCTTGGTGGGCATGGCCGTTGGAGCGTGCGCGCGAATCGGTGCGCGATCGCATCCTCGAACGCACCGGCAGCAGCAGCGCGGGAAGGGTGGTGGCGGCCCTGGTCACTGGCGACCAGTCAGCCATCGCGCCGGCGGACTGGGCCGTCTTCCGCCTGACCGGCGTCGCGCACCTGATGAGCATCTCGGGCCTGCACGTGACCATGTTCGCGTGGCTGGCCGCCGCTGTGATCGGCCGTCTCTGGCGGCTCGGCGCGTGGTTGATGCTGCGCTGGCCTGCGCAGCATGCGGGGCTGGTCGGCGGCGTGCTGCTGGCGGCGCTGTATGCCGCCTTCAGCGGCTGGGGTCTGCCATCCCAGCGCACGGTGTGGATGCTCGGGCAGGCCGTCCTGCTGCGGCTCTCGGCCCGGCGTTGGCCCTGGCCAGTGGCGTGGCTGGTGGTCTTCGCGCTGGTGGTGGCGATCGATCCATGGGGGCTGATGCAGGCGGGCTTCTGGCTCAGCTTCGTGGCGGTCGCCGTGCTGTTCGCCACCGATGCCGGACCGGGTGTGGCCAGCCCGGGGCGGGGTGCGGCATTGCGGCGCCTGCTGCGGGAGCAGGGCGTGGTCACCATCGCCCTGGCCCCGCTCGGCTTGCTGCTGTTTCAGCAGGTGTCGGTGGTGGGGCTGGCGGCCAACCTGGTCGCGATCCCTGTCGTCACGCTGGTCGTCACGCCGCTCGCAATGGCGGGCATCGCGGTGCCTGCCTGCTGGGACCTGGCAGCCGGGGCGGTGGACGCGCTGCGAAGCGCGCTCGGCTGGGCGGCGACGCTGCCCGGCGCGACCTTCAGCGCGGCCGCGCCACCGCTGTGGGCTGCGGCGGCGGGCGTGATGGGCGGCATGTTGCTGGTCATGCCCGGCCCCTGGCGCTGGCGGCTGCTCGGCTTGCCGCTCGTGCTGCCGGTGCTGATGTGGAAGGCCGAGCCCATCGCGCCCGGCGAATTCGAGGTGCTGGCGGCGGATGTGGGGCAGGGCAGCGCGATCGTCGTGCGCACTTCGGGCCATGTGCTGCTCTTCGACGCCGGTCCGCGCTACGGTCCGCGCAGCGACGCGGGCGAGCGCGTGCTGGTGCCGTTGCTGCGTGCCCTGGGCCTGCGGCTGGACCGGCTGCTGCTGAGCCACCGCGACACCGACCATACCGGCGGTGCCGAGTCGGTGCGTGCCGCCCATCCCGCGGTGGCCGAGTTCGGCGCGCCCTGTGCACGCGGCCTGCGCTGGCGCTGGGAGGGCGTCGACTTCGAGGTGCTGCATCCCGTACCCGAGGCGGCTCAGCCGCTGGCCCAGCGCAACGCCGATTCCTGTGTGCTGCGAATCTCCAATGGGCAAGCGAGTGCGCTGCTGACAGGGGACCTGGAACAGGCGCAGGAGCTGCAGCTCGTGCAGGCCGTCGGCGATGGACTCCAGGCCGACCTGCTGATGGTGGGCCACCATGGCAGCCGCAGTTCGTCCAGCCTGTCCTGGCTGCGGGCAGTGCGGCCGCGCGTCGCCATCGCCCAGAACGGCTGGCGCAACCCGTATGGCCATCCGGCGCCCGAGGTGCGGGCGCGCTTCGGCGCGGAAGGCATCGCTTTCCATGAGTCCGCCCGCTGCGGTGCCGCCCGCTGGCGCAGCGCCGAGCCGGCTGCCGTCCGGTGCGAACGCCAGGAGTCGGCCCGCTATTGGCACCACCGGCCGCCGGCGACGACGGTCGAAGAATGAAAACTTTTGCGTGCGACGGGCCCGGGAGATGGCCTTGAACTTGCTAAGCTATGGCTCAAGGAGATTGGTCGTTCCATGCACAAGTTCGATGAAATGTATGAGCGGCTCCCCTATGAAGGGGCCGCGATCCGACAGCACTACCAGCGATACGACCAATGGCTCGCGAAGCAACCCCCCGAGGTGATGCTTTCGCGCCGTGAAGAGGCGGAGATGATCTTCCGCCGGGTCGGCATCACCTTTGCCGTGTACGGCGCGAAGGACGAGGACGGCTCGGGCACCGAGCGGCTCATCCCCTTCGACCTGCTGCCGCGCATCATTCCGGCCGACGAGTGGGCGTCGATGGAAAAAGGGCTGGTGCAGCGCGTCACTGCGCTCAACCGCTTCATCCATGACATCTACCACGACCAGGAGATCGTCAAGGCCGGCATCGTTCCGGCCGAGCAGATCCAGGGCAACGCACAGTTCCGCCCCGAGATGATGGGCGTGAACGTGCCCAACAACATCTATTCCAACATCTCCGGCATCGACATCGTCCGCGCGCCCGACAGCAGCGGCAAGGGCGAGTACTACGTGCTGGAGGACAACCTGCGCGTGCCCAGCGGCGTGAGCTACATGCTCGAGAACCGCAAGATGATGATGCGGCTCTTCCCTGAGCTGTTCGCGCAGAACCGTGTGGCGCCCGTCGCCCACTATCCCGACCTGCTGCTGGAGACGCTGCGCGCCAGCGCCCCGCCCGCCACGGCCGAGCCGACGGTGGTGGTGCTCACGCCCGGCATGTACAACAGCGCCTACTTCGAGCATGCCTTCCTGGCCCAGCAGATGGGCGTGGAACTGGTCGAGGGCCAGGACCTGTTCGTCAAGGACGATTTCGTCTACATGCGCACCACGCGCGGCCCGCGCCGGGTCGACGTGATCTACCGCCGCGTGGACGACGACTTCCTCGACCCCGAGGTCTTCCGCCCCAACTCCACGCTGGGCTGCGCCGGCCTGATGCGGGCCTACAAGGCGGGCAATGTGGTCATCTGCAATGCGGTGGGCACCGGCATCGCCGACGACAAGTCCATCTATCCCTATGTGCCCAAGATGGTGGAGTTCTATCTCGGCGAGCAGCCGATCCTGAAGAACGTGCCCACCTGGATGTGCCGCAACAAGGCCGACCTCGATTACGTGCTCGCGCACATGGAAGACCTGGTCGTCAAGGAAGTGCATGGCGCCGGTGGCTACGGCATGCTGATCGGCCCGGCCTCCACCAAGGCCGAGATCGACGAGTTCCGCGAGGTGGTGCGTGCCAAGCCCGACGGCTACATCGCCCAGCCCACGCTGAGCCTGTCCTCGTCGCCCACCTTCGTCGACGCCGGCATCGCGCCGCGCCACATCGACCTGCGGCCCTTCGTGCTGTCGGCCAAGGAGGTGCAGATGGTGCCCGGCGGCCTCACGCGCGTGGCCCTCAAGGAAGGCTCGTTGGTCGTCAACTCCTCGCAGGGCGGTGGCACCAAGGACACCTGGGTGCTGGAGCCCGACCGCCGTTTCGCCGGCAAGAACGGCCAGAGCCAGTCGCAGACGCAGAACGGCCAGGGGCAGTCGCAGTCCCAGGGCCAGTCGATGACCTCGTCTTCTTCCGCGGCCTGAGGCAGCGCCACCCGATCCCAGAAAGACAAGACCCATGCTGTCCCGTACCGCCGACCACCTCTACTGGATGTCGCGCTACACCGAGCGGGCCGAGAACACGGCGCGCATGCTCGACGTCAACTACCAGACCTCCCTGCTGCCCCAGTCGGCCGAAGTGGCCCAGCTGGGCTGGCAGGGCGTGCTGTCCATCAGCGAGCTGCGGCCCGCGTACTTCCAGAAGCACGACGCCATCACGCCGGAGGGCGTCATGGAATTCATGGTGAAGGACGAGAACAATCCGTCCTCCATCGTGTCCTGCCTCAAGGCCGCCCGAGAGAACGCCCGCGCCGTGCGCGGCGCGCTGACCACCGAGTCGTGGGAGACGCAGAACACCACCTGGCTGGACGTGGTCCGGATGTTGCGCCAGGGAGAGTTCGAGCGGGACCCGGGCCAGTTCTTCGAATGGGTCAAGTTCCGCTCGCACCTCTCGCGCGGCGTCACGCAGGGCACCATGCTGCAGGACGAGGCCTATCACTTCCTGCGCCTGGGCACCTTCCTGGAGCGGGCCGACAACACCGCCCGTCTGGTGGACGTGAAGTTCCACGCCATGAACAGCGAGTTCTTTGGTGGCGGCACCGAGGAGCACCAGGAATACGACTTCTATCACTGGAGCGCGATCCTGCGCAGCGTCTCCGCCTTCGAGGTCTACCGCAAGGTCTACCGCAACGTGATCAAGCCGGAGCGGGTGGCCGAGTTGCTGATCCTGCGTGCCGACATGCCGCGTTCGCTGCATGCCAGCCTGGTCGAGGTGGTCAACAACCTGAGCAAGGTGGCCAACGACCAGAGCGCCGAGACCCTGCGCCGCGCCGGCAAGCTGCTGGCCGAGCTGCAGTACGGCCGGGTCGATGAGATCCTGGCGACCGGGCTGCATGCGTACCTGACGCAGTTCCTGGATCGCATCAACGAATTGGGGATGCGGGTGAGCCAGGACTTCTTGGTGCCGACGAATTAAAGGCGCCCCGCCCCAGATGCCATTCAGTTGACCCGTTCGCCCTGAGCGTGTCGAAGGGCTTGCGCCCCGGCTTCGACAGGCGCAGCCCGAACGGTCTTGGGTCAACTAATTTGCGTCGCTTCCCGGCGCGTCGCTTCGAGGCGCTCGCTCAACCCGCCGTCGCCTGCCGCACGGCATGCTCCCACCGCGCCATGGCCGTTTCGGCCTGTGTGCGGCTGAGCGTGGGCAGGAAGCGGCGCTCGGCCTTCCACAGGGCCGACAGTTCGTCGGTGCCGGCGTAGACGCCGCTCGACAGGCCCGCCAGGAAGGCGGCGCCCAGGGCGGTCGTCTCGACCACGGCGGGACGGACGACCGGGATGCCCAGCAGGTCGGCCTGGAATTGCATCAGCAGGTCGTTGACGCAGGCGCCACCGTCCACACGCAGTTCGGCCACGGGCGTGCCGCCCGCGGCTTCGACGTCGCGGCTCATGGCGGCGAGCAGGGCGGCACTCTGGTAGGCGATGCTCTCCAGGGCGGCGCGCGCGATATGGGCGACGGTCGTGCCGCGCGTGAGGCCGGTGATGGTGCCGCGCGCATCGGCGTTCCAGTAGGGCGCGCCCAGGCCGGTGAAGGCCGGCACCATCATCACGCCGCCGGCATCAGGCACGCTCTCGGCCAGGGCCTGGACCTCGGCGCTGCCCTTGATGGCGCGCAGGCCGTCGCGCAGCCACTGCACCACCGCGCCGCCGACGAAGACGCTGCCTTCCATCGCGTACTGGACGACTGCGGCCCGGGCGACTGCTGCGCCCGGCGCGCCGTTTCTGGCGACGAAGCCGTTCTGGATCTCAGTGCCCTTCAGCGCTGCGCCAGGGCCGGCCGGAGGTGGCGCCAGCTGCGCAGCGCTGGTCACCACCAGGCCATTGGTCGAAGGCTGGAAGCGCTCCCCCGTGTGCATCAGCAGGAAGCACCCGGTGCCGTAGGTGTTCTTGGCCATGCCGGCGTCGAAGCAGGCCTGGCCGAAGAGGGCGGCCTGCTGGTCGCCGGCCACGCCGCCGATGGGCAACGCGGCGCCCAGCAGCGCTGCATCCGTCTCGCCGAAGAAGCTGCTGGAGGGCTGCACCTGCGGCAGCAGCGCGGCAGGAATGTCCAGCGCGGTCAGCAGCGCGTCGTCCCAGACGTTGCGATGCACGTCGAAGAGCATGGTGCGCGAGGCGTTGGTCACATCCGTCGCATGCACCCGGCCGCCGGTCAGCTGCCAGATGAGCCAGCTGTCCACGGTGCCGAAGGCCAGCTCGCCGGCCTCGGCCTGGGCGCGCAGGCCGGGCACTTCGTCGAGCAGCCAGCGCAGCTTGGTGGCGGAGAAGTAGGCGTCGATCACCAGGCCGGTCTTGCGCTGGATGACCTCCTGCATGCCTCGGCCGCGCAGCTCGGCGCACAGCGGCTCGGCGCGGCGGTCCTGCCAGACGATGGCATGGTGCACCGGCTGGCCGGTGCGCCGGTTCCATAGCACGGTGGTCTCGCGCTGGTTGGTGATGCCGATGGCGCGCACGTCGGCCGCCTCGAGGCCGGCCTTGGCCAGCGCATCGCGGGCGGTGGAGAGCTGGCCGCGCCAGATCTCCATGGGGTCGTGTTCCACCCAGCCGGGCTGCGGGTAGATCTGCGGCAGCTCGCGCTGTGCCATGGCCACGATGCGGCCGCCGCGGTCGAACACGATGCTGCGGGAGCTGGAGGTGCCCTGGTCCAGGGCAAGCAGGTAGTCGTTTTGGGATGCCATGTGTCGTCTCCGTTGGATGATTGGCGCTGCGTCGCGGCCGTTCAGGCGATCTCGCAGCGAACCTGCGCCTGCGTGAGCAGTGCCGGGAAGGGCGCGGGTGGCTCGGCGTCGGTGAACAGCCGGTCGATGGCCGCGAGCGGTGTTACCTGCACCATCGCCGGCCGGTGGAACTTGCTGGCGTCCGCTGCCAGCCACACCTCTCTGGCCTGGCCGATGATGGCCTGGGCCACCTTGACCTCGCGCAGGTCGTAGTCGCGCACAGTGCCGTCCTGTTCGATGCCCGAGCAGCCGACGAGGGCGATGTCGACCTTGAACTGGCGGATGAAGTCCATGGTGGCCTCGCCGACGACGGCGCGGTCGCGGGCGCGCACCGTGCCGCCGGCCACGATGACCTCGCAGGCCTCGTTGCCGGCAAGGATGTGGGCCACGTGCAGGTCGTTGGTGATGACGCGCAGCCCGCGGTGCTTCAGCAGGGCGTTGGCGATGGCCTGCGTCGTCGTGCCGATGTTGAGGATCAGCGAGCAGTCGTTTGGCACTTGCGCCGCGACCGCGCGTGCGATGCGTGCCTTGGCATCGGCATTCAGCATCTGCCGCTGTGGGTGCGCGATGTTTTCGATGGTCGACATGGGCACCCGCACGCCGCCGTGAAAGCGCGCGAGCAGGCCGGCGTCGGCCAGTCGCTGCACGTCGCGCCGTACCGTCTGCAGCGTCACGCCCAGTTCCTCTGCCAATTCATCCACGGTCGCACTGCCGCGGGCGCGGACGGTGTCGAGCAACTGGACTTGGCGGGGGTTGGAATGGTTCACGCGCGTCGATCCGAAAACAAACGAAATGATAAGGGCAAGAATTTACGGCAGAATTGGGTCAAAAGGAATCGAAATGAACGAATCCGAAAGCATTCGCGCCGCCAACCTCGACCATCAACCCGCTCAGTGCGACATCCTGGTCGTGGGCGGCGGCATCAACGGCTGCGGCATCGCGCGCGATCTGGCCGGTCGCGGCTTCAAGGTGATGCTGTGCGAGCAGGACGACCTGGCCGCCCATACCTCGTCCGCCTCCACCAAGCTGATTCACGGTGGCCTGCGTTATCTGGAGTACTACGAGTTCTCGCTGGTGCGCAAGGCGCTGGCTGAGCGCGAGGTGCTGCTCAAGAGCGCGCCCCACATCATGTGGCCGTTGCGCTTCGTCATGCCGCACGACCCGGCCATGCGCCCGGCGTGGATGATCCGTGCCGGCCTCTTCCTCTACGACCATCTCGCCAAGCGGGAAGTGCTGCCCGGATCGCGCAGTGTGGACCTGCGTCGCCATCCCGCGGGTGCACCGCTCAAGGCGCGCTACAAGCGCGGCTTCGTCTACTCGGACGGTTGGGTGGACGATGCCCGGCTGGTGGTGCTCAACGCGCTGGATGCACGGGCCAAGGGCGCGCAGATCCTCACGGGCACGCGCTGCGTGGCGGCCCAGCGTGACGCCGAGGGCTGGACCTGCACCCTGGAGGCGGCGGGCCACCCGCCCCGTGCCGTGCGGGCCAGGGCGATCGTCAACGCGGCCGGGCCCTGGGCCGAGGCTTTCCTGCGGGGGGCCGCCACGCCGGCGGGCGGCGAATCGTTGGCCAAGCGCAGCCTGCGGCTGGTGCAGGGCAGCCACATCGTCGTTCCGCGGATGTTCGAGCATGACCATGCCTACATCTTCCAGAACCCCGACCAGCGGATCATCTTCGCCATTCCCTACCAGCAGGACTTCACGCTGATCGGCACGACCGACCTTGAACTGGAGGGGCACGATCCGCGCGCCGGCCGGATCACCCCCGGCGAGATCGACTACCTCTGCGAGCAGGCCAGTCGCTACTTCGAGCGTGCCATCACGCCGGCCGATGTGGTGTGGACCTATTCCGGCGTGCGTCCGCTGCTGGACGACGCCTCGGGCGACCCCTCCGCCGTGACGCGCGACTACCTGCTGGAGCGCCACACCGAGGCCGCCCCGCTGCTGTCGGTCTGGGGCGGCAAGATCACCACCTTCCGCAAACTGGCCGAGGACGCTGCCGACGCCGTCGGCGAAATGCTGAACGACCGCCGCCCGTCCTGGACCGAAGGCGCAGCCCTCGCCGGCGGCGACCTGGCAAGCTGGCTGCCCGCCGAGGAGAGGCGCCTGCCGCCCGACGCACAGTTCGAGCGATTCGTGCAGGAAATCCTGCGGCGTCATCCCTGGCTCGACGCCGCACTGGCGCGCCGGTGGGCGCGGGCCTACGGGACGCGCATCGCCCTTGTGCTGGGCGATGCGGCGAGCATGGCGGATCTGGGCACGGCCGTGGCTCCGGGCGTGTTCGAGCGGGAGTTGCGTTACCTGGCCGACGAAGAGTGGGCGCGAACGGGCCAGGACGTGCTATGGCGCCGCTCCAAGCTGGGCCTGCACCTCAGCGCGTCAGCGCGCGAAGATGTGGAAGCGTGGATGCGCCAGCACACCGACGAGTTGGCGCGCGCCGGCGCGCACTGAGGTCGCGCGCGGATCGGTTCCAGCGAAGGTCCGTCGGACGTCAGGATGCCGGCCCGCCCGGCGACACCGGGTGGGTCGATGCGGCCCAAAGCTCAGGCCAGCTTCGCGGTTTGAGCCGGGGTGCCCCAGTGCGGCGGACTCTGGACGCCCGGGCCGCTGTCGGGCCAGCGGATGAGGACCTCCGTGCCTCGATCCACCACGCTGCTGACCTGCAATGCGCCGCCGCCTTGCTCTGCGAACTGGCGGGCGATGGCGAGCCCCAGTCCGGTGCTGTGCGCGCGCCCTTTGCCATTGCTGTAGCCGCGGTCGGTGCACACCGCCACTTCCTCTGGCGTCATGCCGACGCCTTCGTCGCGCACCGCCATCCACACCCAGCCGGGTTGTGCGTCGCGTCCGCTAGCCAGCGTGACGGTGCCGCCTGGCCGGCTGAACTTCATTGCGTTGTTGAGCAGGTTGCCGGCCACACGCAGCAACTCCCCGCGACCGACCGCCACGTGGCCGCCACTGTCCAGATGGGTCTGCACCCGCAGGCCGTCGCGCGCCGCAATGGGCTGCACCATGCGCGCCACGTCCACCAGCACCGCATCCAGCGCCAGAGGGGCGGCCGCGGTCCCGTCCTGAGCCGGGGCGGTGTCCTCCGCCTCCTGCTGGGCTGCGCTGACCGCGCCGAAGGGGACGGAGGTTGCTACCTGCGCATCGGAAGCGGCCGCCGCGGGAGCGTCCCGGCGCGCCAGGCGGCGGCCGTTCAGTGCGCCGACCAGTTCGCGCAGCATGTCGGTCGCATGACCCAGGCCGGCCAGGGCGTCGGCCTCCCCTGGATGCCGCTTGCGAAGCATGGCCAGGCTCAGCTGGAGCGAGAGCATGGGCGTGGCCAGGTCGTGCAGCACGTTGGCGACCAGCGTCTCGCGTTCGAGCACGAGTTCGGCCTGGCGCTGCATGTCTTCGCGGGCCACACGCAGCGCGGCACGCAGGGCGAATTCGCGCTCGATGGACTGGGCCATCGCCTCGAGCAGGTCAATCTCCTGCTCACCCCAGCGGCGTGGCACCTGGTCGATCACGCACAGGCTGCCCACGACTTGCCCCTGATGGCGCACCGGCACGCCGAGGTAGGCGGCAACGCCGAGCGTGCGCACCGTGGGCACCTCGCGCCAGGGCGCCTGTGCCCGTGTGTCCTCGATGGCGAGCGTCCGGCCGAGCGCATGGGTGTAGTGGCAGAAGGTGCGTCCCGCCATGGTGCGGGTCTCCGCCAGCGGAGCGTCCACCCCTTCGATGGACTTGTAGTGATCCACCTCCGGCCCCACGGCGCCGAAGAAGGAGACAGGGGCGCGGGTCAGCTTGCGCACCAGGGCCACCGCGTGTGCCACTGCCTCGTCCATGTCGCGGTCGAGCAGTCCGAGAGCGGCCGTGAGCGCGAGGCGGGCGGGCGCGCGGGCCGCCCGGTCGATGTCGGCCTCGGACGGCAGGAGCGGTGCGGCCTGCGCTCCGGTGATGCGATGAAGATCCGCGCCAGGCGTCGGGCGGAAGGAGGCGTCGGCGCTCATGAGTAGGTCGGGGGGTCCGTAGGCGGGGCGTGGATGACGCCTTTGTAGGACATTGCCCGGGGTTTGCGCCATGGGGGGGACGCTGAATACCTTCGTTCGAGTGGGACGACAGGCCGAACATGTCGGCAAAGGAGCGTCCTGGGCGCCGTCGTCAGCCTGCGACGGCGCCAGCGAGGTTCCGCCTCGCCTGGGCCTCGCGTGCTGCGCGGAGGGGCGCGGTGAGGTACAGCGGCTGACGGGCGAGGAAGCCACCCATCAGTTTCCGGCGCCGTGGCTCGAACACCTCGGGCGGCACATGGGCGTATTCGGCGCGGATCTGGCGCTCGTACTCGGCGTAGCGCTGAGGGTCTGCGCCAAGGATGGCCAGGTCGACGTCGAGCAGCAATCGGGTGTCCGGCGTCTCGGGTAGCGGCAGGTCGGGCAGGCCGTGACGCGTGGACATCACGAGCGCATGCACACGGTCGGCGACCCCGGCCGAAGCGGCACCCCCACGAAGTGCATCACGCGCCCAGTCGGCGCTGCGGGCCTCGTTGTCGCCGGCGTGCACGTCGTACACGGCGTCGTGGAACCACAGCGCCAGCGCCACCTCGGCGGGCCGTTCGGCCACGTCATGGTGGGCGGCGAGCAGGGCCAGACATTCGTCCAGGTGCTGCAGCGAGTGATAGTGACGATGGGGCTCTGCGTACCGGGTGCAGAGCTGCTCGAGCAGCCCGGCCGGTGCCTGGACGCCGGCTCCGGCCCAGGCCTGCAGCCAGACGGCGCGGTGGCGGTCAAGAAAGGTATGGCAGTCCATGCCCTCGGCTCCTGCGGTCACTGGGCCATCGCGGCGCGCACGGCGGCGCCCAGCTCCAGCACCGCCATGGCGTAGTAGCTGCTCCAGTTGTAGCGGGTGATGACGTAGAAGTTCTGTGTGCCGGCGACATAGCTCGCCGGGGCGCTGGGCCCGTTCTGCAATTCGATCAGCGCCAGCAGTCCGCGATGGCGCAACCCGTCGGCGTCGAGTTGCGCACCGCCGGCCACGAAGGCGTCGGCGCTGAAGCTGGGCACGATGTCCGGGGCCAGCAGCACCGGCAACTGGGCACGGGCCGCGTCCACCCGCACGCCGTAGATCGCTGGAAGACCGGGCTGCCAGCCGAAAGCCTTGAAGTAGTTGGCCACCGAGCCGATCACGTCCTGCGGATCGTTCACCAGGTCGATGCGACCGTCGCCGTCGTAGTCGACTGCGTACTTGGCGATGCTGCTGGGCATGAACTGCGGCATGCCCATGGCCCCGGCGTAGCTGCCGACGGGGGCCGTCGGATCGGCATGGGTGCGGCCTTCCTGCGTCAGGAAGTTCTCCAACTCGCCGCGGAAGAAGGCCTGGCGCTGGGCCGCGCGCGGATGGGCCTGTGGAAAGTCGAAGGCCAGCGTGGCCAGTGCATCCAGCACGCGGAAACTGCCCATCTGCCGCCCGTAGATGGTCTCGACGCCGACGATGCCCACGATGATCTCGGCCGGCACGCCGAAATCGCGTTCGGCCCGCGCCAGAGTGGCAGCGTTGTCGCGCCAGAAGCGCACGCCGGCGCCGATGCGGATGGGCTCGACGAAACGGCTGCGGTAGGCGGCCCAGTTCTTTGCGCCGCTTCCCGCTGGCGCGGGCAGCATCAACCGCGGCACATTGGGCAGCAGGCGGGCCTGGCCGAGCGTGGCGCGGACCCAGGCGGCGTTCAGGTTCTGGCGGGCCGCGATGTCGTCGGCAAAGGCCATCGCGTCTGCACGGCCGGCATAGCTTTCGCCGACGGCCGCGGTGCGCTTGGCCGCCTGCTTGGTGGCGCGAGGAACGTCGCCACGCTTGGCGGCGGCACCGGCATCGAAGGCCGGCAAGGCCAGCGACGCGCACAGCGCGAGCGGCAGGAACGGGAAGGAGCGCATCGGCCGATTGTGCCGAAGGGTGGGTATCCCTCACCCCGGCCAGCGCAGGCGGCGGAAGTCACGGCGCAGGACGGCCAGGCCCTCGCTCGGATCCCGCGCATAGCGCTGGGCTTCGAGCCGCAACAGCCAGTCGCGCACTGGCCCGGCCGCGTTCCCATGGCGCGCGGCCGCAAGTTCCGCCAGGCGCCGAGGCGGACTGCCGGCCGGCGCCGCCACCCCGGCGCGTCCGAGACGGTTGCGCGCGCGCGCCAGCAGGCGCAGCCAGGCATCCGTGCGGCGACGCTCACGCCACGCCCAGATCGCGCCGCCCAGGCTCGCTGCCACCAGCGCGAGAAGCAGCACCCGCGCCAGGTCGGCCGGACTGGGACTGTCCATGCCAAAAGCCTTGAGCAGGTCCAGCTGCCGGCTCTGCGTGTAGTTGAGCACCCGCTGGTTCCAGGCATTGTTGACCGCCTCCCACAGCGCCCGGGCGTGTTGTATCAGCGTGGGGCTCATGGCGCCGATGGCACCCGCGAAGAAGCCGGGTGGCGGCGCCAGGCGCTGGAACTGGCCGACCCGGCCGGGCGAGACGGCCGCCGTCGGGTCGACGCGCCACCAGCCCTTGCCTTCTTCCCAGACCTCGGCCCAGGCGTGGGCGTCGCTGTTGCGCAGCGTCCAGTAGCCGTCCACGGAGTTGATCTCGCCGCCCTGGAAGCCGGTGACGATGCGCGCCGGCACGCCGGCGGCCCGCATCAGGATCACGAAGGACGAGGCGATGTGCTCGCAGAAGCCGGCCTTGCGGTCGAACCAGAACTCGTCGGCGGTCTGCGCGCCGTAGAGGCCGGGCTCCAGCGTGTAGACATAGCCACCCGTGCGCAGCCGCTGCAGCACGGCATCGACCAGCGCCGGCGTGCTGCCGCCGGTCTGCGCCTGCAGTTGCCGGGCCAGCTCGGCCGTGCGCGGGTTGCTGCCGACGGGCAGCGACAGCATGAAGCCGGGCACGCTGGCGCGGCGCACCGGGCCGCTCGTGAAGTCGAGGTGGCTTTGTCCGCGGTAGCGCAGCAGGTCGCCGATGGGCCGATTCGTGCTCCATTGCAGGTCGCCGCTGGGCAGCGCGCGCAAGCCCTCGGGCAGTGCGGGCGCGTCGCGCATGGCGTCCAGCGCCAGCAGCCACGGGCGGTTGCTGGGCTCCAGCGTGATCTCGTAGTCCACGGGCGCGCCCCGGGTGCGCAGCAGGGGCAGGCCGCGCTCCCAGGGCTGTGCCGAAGTCCACTCGACCCCGTCGAAGCGCGCCAGCACCGGCCCGCGGAAGTACAGGGCGGTGCGCGGCGGCGGCTCGTTGCCGTCGAAGCGAACGCGGGCGGCGATGCCGTCGTCCAGTGCCAGCTGCGCGATGGTGCCCACGCGCATGGTCGACGACAGGCCGCTGCGGCCCGTCATTCCTTCGTTGGGCGTGCCCCACAGCGGGGCCAGGCGCGGGAAGAAGAGAAACAGGGCCAGCATCACCGGCGCGCCGGCCAGGGTCATGAAGGCCGCGATGCGCGCCGACTGGGCCAGTGGCGGCCGGCCCACCGGCATGTGGGCGTTGACCAGCGCCGTCAACAGCCCCATCAGCGCTGCCAGCATCAGCACTGCCGTCATCAGCGACTGCGACTGGAAGAAGCTGGTGAGCATCACGAAGAAGCTCAGGAAGAACACCACGAAGGCATCCCGGCGCGCCCGCAGCTCCAGCATCTTGAGCGCCAGCAGCACCACCACCAGCGTGACGCCGGCCTCGCGGCCGATCAGCGTGCGGTGACTCAGCCAGGTGGCGGCCAGGGCGACCAGCAGCATGCCGACGCGCCAGCGACGCCCCGGCAGCGGCGCGGACTGCCAGGCAAGCCGGCCGCGCCACACCAGCACGGCGCCCACCATGGCACTGGTCCACATCGGCAGCGAAGGCAACTGCGGCAGCAGCACCAATGCGATGACGACCAGCAGAAAGAGCGTATCGCGGGCATCCCGCGGCAGGCCGGCGGCTTGGGAGCGAAGGCGAAGGGGCAGGGTGGTCACGGCGGCGTCAGGGTGCGAGGGCCAGGGCTTCGAGGCAGGCGCGTCGGTGGGCCTCGCCGCGCGACGGCCCCAGGCTGCGGCCGCCGATGCGCAGGCCGTAGTCGAGTTCCAGCCGGTCGGCCTGCAGCACCCAGGCGGTCAGTCGCGTCAGGCGCGCCTCGGCGTCGGGCAGGCCGGTGGCCGCGGCGTCCAGCCAGAGCGAATGGCGCGAGGACTGCTGGCTGTCGCGGCTGACCAGTTCTTCGGAGCCGGCCGCCTGGGCCCGGGCCACGCGCTTCCACACCAACTGGCGCAGCGGGTCGCCGCGCTGGTAGGCGCGCACCCCTTCGAAGCCACTGCCGCCGGCCTGGCGCCGTGCCGGGCTTGCGTTGTCCGCATCGGCGGGGCCGGTGGGCAGCGGCGGCGCACCCACCTCGGTGGCAGGCCAGATCAGCAGTTGCGCTGCCGGGCGCCAGACGGTCCACACGCGGAAGGCGCCCATGGGGAATCGCGTCTCCGCCGTGAGCACGGGCACGGCATGCAGCCCGCGGCGCGGTGGCAGGAAACCAATGTCCACCGTGGCCTCGCCCTGCGCGGGCACGTCCGTCCACGACCAGTGCCCGCTGCCGCGCACGGCCAGGCCGATGCCGAAGCGTGTGCGCCGGCCCGGGTTGTGCAGCACCACCCGCAGAACGGCCGCCGTGCCGGCATGGCTGGGCGTGGGCGCGAGCAGGTGCATCTGCAGCCCGCGCAGCGTGCCATGGCCCACATGCATGCCGGCCACTGCGCAGCCGGCGATCAGGAAGGTCAGCAGGTAGCCCAGGTTGAGCTGATAGTTGATCGAGGCCACCAGCAGCACCATCAGCGTGGCGGCCAGCAGCAGGCCGGCGCGGGTCGGCAGGATGTAGACCTGCCTTTGCGTGAGCGTGACCTGGTCGCTGGGCGCGCGGCGCGCGAGCAGCCAGGTCTCCATGCGCTGGCGCAGGGCGGCGCGCATGGGGCTCAGGGCAGCGGCACGGCGGCCATCATGGCGCCTACCTGCTCGACGGCGCCGCGGCCGGCATCGCCGACCGGGTTGAGCCGGTGGGCGATGGTCTGCGGCAGCACGGCCTGGATGTCGTCCGGCGCCGCGTAGTCGCGGCCGGCCAGCAATGCCTGGGCCTTGGCAGCGCGCAGCACGGCAATGCCGGCGCGCGGCGACAGCCCCTGCAAAAACCAGCGGCCGGACCGGGTGGCCTCGATCAGGTCCTGCAGATAGGCCAGCAGTGCCGGCGCGGCGTGCACCTGCAGCACGCGCTGCTGGATCGCGCGCAACTCTCCGGCCGTGAGCAGCGCCGGCAGCGTGCCGAGCATCTGGCGGCGGTCGGCGCCGGATAGCAGCTCCAGCTCGGCCGCGCGGTCCGGATAGCCCAGCGAGATGCGCATCAGGAAGCGGTCGAGCTGCGATTCGGGCAGCGCGAAGGTGCCGAGCTGATCCAGCGGGTTCTGCGTGGCGATGACGAAGAAGGGCTCGGGCAGCGGCCGCGTCTGGCCTTCGATGGTGACCTGCTTCTCCTCCATGGCTTCGAGCAGCGCGCTTTGCGTCTTTGGGCTGGCGCGGTTGATCTCGTCGGCCAGCAGCACCTGGGCGAACACCGGCCCGGGATGGAACACGAAGCCCTGCTGGCCGCGGTCGTAGATGGACACGCCGGAGAGGTCGCCGGGCATCAGGTCGGCGGTGAACTGCACCCGCGAGAACTGCAGTCCGAAGGTATGGGCCAGCGCGTGGGCCAGGGTGGTCTTGCCTACACCGGGCACGTCCTCGATCAGCAGGTGCCCGCCGGCCAGCAGGCAGGCCACGCCGTCGCGCACCTGCGCGGCCTTGCCGACGATCACCGTGTTAAGCTGACTCAGCAAGGCGGCGAGCTTGGCGGCCACGTCCATTTTGGTATCCATCCGCAGAAGATAGCGCATGCGTCCCGGCCGGCCGCCGCCTGGGGCCATGCACGACAAGACGAGACATGGGCAACACCGGCTACTACACGCACCGCGACTTCTGGAAGCACGAGATGGGACGCGGCCACCCGGAGTGCCCCGAGCGCCTTAACGCGATCGAGGACCGCCTGCTCGTCACCGGCGTGGCCGACGCGCTGGAGCGCCACGACGACGACATTCCCCTGGCCACCCTGGCCCAGATCACGCGGGCCCACAGCGCCGAACACATGGAGCGGCTCGAAGCCCTGGCCCAGCGCCTGGTCGCCGACGCGCCGGCCGGTGGTCCCGACCATGCGCCGGTCGATCCCGACACGTCCCTTTGCCGCGGCACGCTGCTGGCGGCGCGCCGCGCCGCCGGCGCCGCCATCGCGGCCACCGACGCGGTGATGGCCGGTCGGCTGCAGAACGCGTTCTGTGCCGTGCGCCCGCCCGGCCACCATGCGTGCCGCGAGCAGGCCATGGGCTTCTGCTTTTTGAACAACGTGGCCATCGCCGCTCGGCACGCGCTGGACGAGCACGGCATCTCCCGCGTGGCGGTGGTCGATTTCGACGTGCACCATGGCAATGGCACCGAGGACATCCTGGCCGGCGATCCGCGCATCCTGATGGTGGGCATCTTCCAGCATCCCTTCTACCCGTTCAGCGGCACCGACCAACCGGCCGACAACATGGTCAACGTGCCCATCCCGGCCTACACCCGTGGCATGGATGTGCGCGAGATGATCGAGGCGGTGTGGATGCCCCGGTTGGAGGCCTTCCGGCCCGAGCTGCTGATCGTGAGCGCCGGCTTCGACGCCCACCGCGAGGACGAACTGGGCCAGCTCGGCCTCAACGAGAACGACTACATCTGGATCACCAGCCGCATCCGCGAGGTGGCCGACCGGTATGCCAAGGGCCGCATCGTCTCGATGCTGGAAGGTGGCTACAACCTCGACGCCCTGGCCCGCAGCGTCGAGGCGCATGTGCGGGTGCTGGCCGATCTCTGAGCGCCGACGCGCTCAGGCTTGCCACACGCCGTAGCCGGCCTCGCGCAGGCCGATGGCCAGTTCCACTTCCATCTCGGCAGCAGCGCGATAGGGCATGGGGTTGTAGGCCTCGTACAGCTCGGGCATGAGCCGCACACCGTACTTCAGCACGAAGCGATTGGCCTGCACGCCGGCCATGTGGCGGTCGAAGCGCAGGTCGGGGTCCAGGCCCGTCATGCCGACGTAGACGCAGGGCTTGAGGATGTCGTGGTCCGGGTTGGCGCGGCGGAAGGCCGGCTCGTTCCACACGCGCTCGGACAGCAGCACGACGTAGACGTGGTGGTGGTCTCGTGAGCGGCGGCGCGGCATGGGGCGGGCATTGTGCGTCGACGTCGGCCTGCCGAGCCAGCGCCGCTTGTTACCCTCGCCAATCCCGCAACTCCCGTGATCTTCCCCTGCCGGGGGAAGCCGCCAGCGCATGCTCGACTGGAATGGATTCGTACAGCGCCTCGCCGAGGTGCATGCCCGCACACTGTGGATCGAGATCGCCGCGCTGGTGCTGTGCCTGCTGCTGGCCTGGGGCGTGACCCGGTGGTTCGGACGCGACCAGCCGGGCGACTCGCTGTGGTTCGGCGAGAAGAGCTTCGACGGCCTGCTTTTTCCGCTGCTGGCGCTGGCCTTCACGGATCTGGCGCGGCGGCTGTTGCTGACGGTGCAGCCCACGCTGCTGCTGCGGGTGGCGGTATCGATCTTCCTGGCGCTGCTGGCCATCCGGCTGTTCGCGCGGGTGTTGCGGCGTGTGTTCCCGGCCTCGGCGCTGGTGCGGCTGGTCGAGCGCACCATCTCGTGGGTGGCGTGGGCGGCTGCCATCCTCTGGATCGTGGGGCTGCTTCCCCCGGTTCTGGCCGAGCTGGAAGCGATCAACCTCGGTTTCGGCAAGACGCGGGTCAGCCTGCGGACGCTGTTCGAAGGCGTGCTGTCATGCGGTGTGGTGCTGATGATCACCCTGTGGATCTCGTCCACCATCGAGAAGCGGCTGCTCACGCCGGCAGTGAGCGACCTGTCGATGCGCAAGGTGGCATCGAACGCGGTGCGTGCCGGGCTGCTGCTGATCGGGCTGCTGTTCGCGCTGTCGGCCGTGGGCGTGGACCTGACCGCGCTATCGGTGCTCGGCGGTGCGCTGGGCGTCGGCCTGGGCTTCGGTCTGCAGAAGCTCGCGGCCAACTATGTGAGCGGCTTCGTGATCCTGCTGGAGCGCTCCATCCGCATCGGCGACAGCGTGAAGGTCGACACCTTCGAAGGCCGCATCACGGACATCAAGACCCGCTACACGTTGATCCGCGCAGGCAACGGCCGGCAGGCCATCGTGCCCAATGAGTCGATCATCACGGGCCGGGTCGAGAACCTGACGCTCGCGGACCTCAAGACCAATCTCAACACCGTCATCGCCGTGGGCTACGACAGCGATCCGGTGCAGGTGCAGACGATCCTGTGCGAGGCGGCCGCCGCGCAGGACCGGGTGCTGGCAGACCCGAGGCCGGTGGCCTTCCTGACCAACTTTGGTGCCGACGGGTTGGAGTTCACGCTCAACTACTGGATCAGCGATCCCGACAAGGGTAAGGACAGCGTGCGCTCGGCGGTCAACATCGCGGTGCTGGACGGGCTGCGGCGGGCCGGCATCGACATTCCTTTTCCGCAGCGGGTCGTGCGGGTGGCGTCGCTGCCGTCCGGTGCGGGCCTGCCGACGTCACCGGGCGGGGGCGGCGACAGCCAGCCCCTGACTTTGGGCCGGGACGCTACCGGAGGCGCCTGAACGGGGCCGTTGCGGGCTGCGACGGGGCGATGGGCCGGTGATGAACGGCCTCTGCAGCGCCGGCCTTGTCCCTCGGCTCGTGTCGCCAATGCTTCAGTGCACGGGCAATCCGTCACTATAATCTTCAAAAAAGCACGATCGTTCTTTTTGCCGCTCGGGCGGTGGCGCTTGCCTCCCGCGTCGCCTCAGCCGTCAAAGAACGCTCGCCGAAGGGGTCGCCCTAGAATGTTTTGCTGAGTTGCGCAGCAACACGCCTTTTGCAATCAACGGAGTCAAGCCAATGAAGATTCTGGTCCCCGTCAAGCGGGTCGTCGACTACAACGTGAAGGTGCGCGTCAAGAGCGACGGCAGCGGTGTGGACATCGCCAACGTCAAGATGAGCATGAACCCGTTCGACGAGATCGCCGTCGAAGAGGCCGTGCGGCTGAAGGAGAAGGGCGTGGCCACCGAGGTCATCGCCGTCAGCTGCGGCGAGGCCAAGTGCCAGGAGACGCTGCGCACCGCCATGGCCATCGGCGCCGACCGCGGCATACTGGTCGAGACCACCGAAGAGCTGCAGCCCCTGGCCGTGGCCAAGCTGCTCAAGGCGCTGGTCGACAAGGAACAGCCCGCGCTCATCATCCTGGGCAAGCAGGCCATCGACGACGACGCCAACCAGACCGGCCAGATGCTCGCCGCCCTGGCCGACCTGCCGCAAGCCACCTTCGCCAGCAAGGTCGAGGTCGAAGGCGACAAGGTTAAGGTCACGCGCGAGGTCGACGGCGGCCTGGAAACGATCAGCCTGAGCCTGCCGGCCGTGGTCACCACCGACCTGCGCCTCAATGAGCCGCGCTACGTCACGCTGCCCAACATCATGAAGGCCAAGAAGAAGCCGCTGGACACCGTCAAGCCCGAGGACCTGGGCGTGGACGTCAAGCCGCGCCTGAAGACCCTGAAGGTCGCCGAGCCGGCCAAGCGCGGCGCCGGCGTGAAGGTGCCCGATGTGGCCACCCTGGTCGACAAGCTCAAGAACGAAGCCAAGGTAATCTGAAACCATGACCGCACTCGTCATCGCAGAACACGACAACCAGTCGATCAAGCCCGCCACGCTGAACACCGTCACGGCCGCTGCCGCCTGCGGCGGTGATGTCCACGTGCTGGTGGCCGGCCAGAACGCCGCCGCCGCCGCCCAGGCCGCCGCGCAGATCGCCGGCGTGGCCAAGGTGATCCATGCCGACGGCGCGAGCCTGGCCGAGGGCCTGGCCGAGAACGTCGCGGCCCAGGTGCTGGCCCTGGCCGGCGACTACAGCCACATCCTGTTCCCGGCCACCGCCGCCGGCAAGAACGTCGCCCCGCGCGTGGCCGCCAAGCTGGACGTGGCGCAGATCAGCGACATCACCAAGGTGGACAGCCCCGACACCTTCGAGCGCCCGATCTACGCCGGCAATGCCATCGCCACCGTGCAATCGGCCGACGCCAAGAAGGTGATCACCGTGCGCACCACCGGTTTCGACGCCGCCGCAGCCACCGGCGGCAGCGCGCAGGTCGAGACCAAGGACGCCGCCGCAGACAGCGGCAAGAGCGCCTTCGTGGGCCGCGAGGTGAGCAAGAACGACCGTCCGGAGCTGACGGCGGCCAAGATCATCGTCTCGGGCGGCCGTGCGCTGGGCAGCAGCGAGAAGTTCCAGGAAGTGATGACGCCGCTGGCCGACAAGCTGGGCGCGGCCATCGGCGCCAGCCGCGCCGCTGTGGACGCGGGCTACGCGCCCAACGACCTGCAGGTGGGCCAGACGGGCAAGATCGTGGCGCCGCAGCTGTACGTGGCCGCCGGCATCTCTGGCGCCATCCAGCACTTGGCCGGCATGAAGGACTCCAAGGTGATCGTGGCGATCAACAAGGACCCCGAAGCGCCGATCTTCAGCGTGGCCGACTACGGCCTCGAAGCCGACCTGTTCACGGCCGTGCCGGAGCTGGTCAAGGCGCTCTGAGGCTTTAAGCCCGCGACAGCACGCACCCGAGGGCATCGTTCGCGATGCCCTTTTTTCTTCGCCGGGCGCGCCTTCGCGCAGCCCGCGCGGCCGCATGCCGGACGCGGCGATGCGGCGCACCGTTCCATTCGCCATCGTCATTCGAGGAGACACCCATGAGCTACACCGCGCCCATCAAGGACATGCTGTTCGACATCCAGCATCTGGCGCGCATCGACGAGATCGCCCAGATGCCGGGTTTTGGCGACGCCGGCCTGGACACTGCCGCTGCCGTGCTGGAAGAGTGCGCCAAGCTGACGCAGGACGTGATCGCGCCGCTGAACGTGACGGGCGACCGCGATCCCTCGTCCTTCAAGGACGGCGCGGTGCGCACCACGCCCGGCTTCAAGGAAGCCTTCCGCCAGTACGCCGAGGGCGGCTGGCAGGGCCTGCAGCATCCCGTCGACTTCGGCGGCCAGGGTTTGCCCAAGACCATCGGCGCGGCCTGCGGCGAGATGGTCAACAGCGCCAACCTCAGCTTCGCGCTGTGTCCGCTGCTGACCGACGGCGCCATCGAGGCACTGCTCACGGCCGGTTCGGAGCAGCTCAAGGCGACCTACCTGGAAAAACTGGTGAGCGGCGAATGGACCGGCACCATGAACCTCACCGAGCCGCAGGCCGGCAGCGACCTGGCGCTGGTGCGCACCCGCGCCGAGCCGCAGCCCGACGGCAGCTACAAGGTCTTCGGCACCAAGATCTACATCACATACGGCGAGCACGACATGGCGCCGAACATCGTGCACCTGGTGCTGGCCCGGGTGAGCGGCGCGCCGGAGGGCGTCAAGGGCATCAGCCTGTTCGTGGTGCCCAAATTCATGGTCAACGACGATGGCTCGCTGGGCGCGCGCAACGACGTGCACTGCGTGAGCATCGAGCACAAGCTGGGCATCAAGGCCAGCCCGACCGCCGTGCTGCAGTACGGGGACAACGGCGGCGCCATCGGTTATCTCGTGGGCGAGGAGAACCGCGGCCTCGAATACATGTTCATCATGATGAACGCCGCCCGCTATGCGGTGGGTGTGCAGGGCATCGCGGTGGCCGAGCGGGCCTACCAGCATGCGGTGGCCTATGCCCGCGAGCGCGTGCAGAGCCGTCCGGTCGATGGCTCCATGACGAAGAGCGCGCCGATCATCCACCACCCCGACGTGCGCCGCATGCTCATGACCATGCGCGCCTACACCGAAGGCTGCCGCGCCATGGCCAGCGGGGCCGCAGCGGCCTACGACGCCGCCCACCACCACGAGGACGCCGAGGTGCGCAAACAGAACCAGGCCTTCTATGAATTCCTGGTGCCACTGGTCAAGGGCTA
>NZ_FTMY01000008.1 GCF_900156165.1 Pseudacidovorax sp. RU35E | reverse complement strand
TCGTGAGCAGCGACGGCCCGCTGGGCGGCGTGCTCGGCGCCACGGGCCTGGACGGCGTGGTGGGCGGCCTGCTGGCCGAGGACGGCGTGGTGGGCAGCCTGCTCGGCAGCGTCGCGGGCGATAACGGCTTGGTGGGCGGCCTGCTCACCGAGAACGGTCTGGTGGGCGGCCTGCTTGCCGAGGACGGCCTGGTCGGTGGCCTGGTGGCCGACGACGGCCTGCTGGGCGGCGTCGTGGGCAATGGCGGCATCGTGGACGGCCTGACCGACACGCTGCTGGGCGACCAGGGGCTGGTCGGCGGCCTGGTGGGCGGCACCCTGGGCGGCCCGCTCGATGCCGTGCTGGGCGACCAGGGCGTGCTGGGCGGCGTGCTCGGCGACAACGGCCTGGTCGGTGGCCTGCTGACCGAGGACGGCCTGGTCGGCGGCCTGGTGGGCGAGAACGGCGTCGTCGGCGGTCTGCTGGGTGGTGACCTCCTCGGCGGTGACCTGCTGGGTGGCGTGCTGGGCGAGGACGGCGTGCTCGGCGGCCTGACGGGCGGTGACCTGCTGGGTGGTGACCTGCTCGGCGGTGTGTTGGGTGAGGACGGCGTGCTTGGCGGGCTGACGGGCGGTGACCTGCTCGGTGGCGATCTGCTCGGCGGCGTGCTCGGCGAAGACGGGCTGGTGGGTGGCCTGCTCGGCGGGCTCACCGGCGGCGGCGAGGGCGGCACGGGCAGCCAGCTGCTGGACCCGGCAGCGGGCGTGGTCTCCGACACTGTGGCCAGCCTGGACAGCCTGCCCCTGGTCGGCGACCTGGGTCTGTCGGACACGCTCGCGCCGGTCACAGGCCTGGTGGACAGCACGACCAGTACCGTGAGCGGTGCGCTCTCGCCGCTGCTGGGCGACAGCTTCACGGCCAACGATCCGAACACGCTGGACCCGGTGGACGACGTGGTCGGCACGGCGACCGGCGCGGTGGACGGCCTGGTCTCGCCACTGACCGAAGGCCTGCTCGGCTCGACGCTCGTGCACGACGCGCTCTCAGGCGTGACGCAGCAGGTGGACTACCTGACCGACGGCGTGGCGCACCTCGCCGACGGCGCACTGGGTGGTGACCTGCTGGGCGGCCTTGCCGGCGGTGATCTGCTCGGTGGTGATCTCCTGGGTGGCGTGCTGGGCGAGGACGGCGTGCTTGGCGGGCTGACGGGCGGTGACCTGCTGGGCGGCGTGCTCGGTGAAGACGGGCTGGTGGGTGGCCTGCTCGGCGGGCTCACCGGCGGTGGCGAGGGCGGCACGGGCAGCCAGCTGCTGGACCCGGCAGCGGGCGTGGTCTCCGACACTGTGGCCAGTCTGGACAGCCTGCCCCTGGTCGGCGACCTGGGTCTGTCGGACATGCTTGCGCCGGTCACCGGCCTGGTGGACAGCACGACCAGCACCGTGAGCGGTGCGCTCTCGCCGCTGCTGGGCGACAGCTTCACGGCCAACGATCCGAACACGCTGGACCCGGTGGACGACGTGGTCGGCACGGCGACCGGCGCGGTGGACGGCCTGGTCTCGCCACTGACCGAAGGCCTGCTCGGCTCGACGCTCGTGCACGACGCGCTCTCGGGCGTGACGCAGCAGGTGGACTACCTGACCGACGGCGTGGCCCACCTCACCGACGGCGCGCTGGGCGGTGACCTGCTGGGCGGCCTTGCCGGCGGTGATCTGCTCGGTGGTGACCTCCTGGGTGGCGTGCTGGGCGAGGACGGCGTGCTGGGCGGGCTGACGGGCGGCGACGTCCTGGGTGGCATCACCGGTGGCGATCTGTTGGGCGGTGTGCTGGGTGAGGACGGCCTGCTCGGCGGCCTGACGGGCGGTGACCTGCTGGGTGGTGACCTGCTCGGCGGTGTGTTGGGTGAGGGCGGCGTGCTTGGAGGTCTGACGGGCGGTGACCTGCTCGGTGGCGATCTGCTCGGTGGCCTGCTCGGCGGGCTCACCGGCGGCGGCGAGGGCGGCACGGGCAGCCAGCTGCTGGATCCGGCAGCGGGCGTGGTCTCCGACACTGTGGCCAGCCTGGACAGCCTGCCCCTGGTCGGCGACCTGGGTCTGTCGGACACGCTTGCGCCGGTCACCGGCCTGGTGGACAGCACGACCAGCACCGTGAGCGGTGCACTCTCGCCGCTGCTGGGCGACAGCTTCACGGCCAACGATCCGAACACACTGGACCCGGTGGACGACGTGGTCGGCACGGCCACCGGCGCGGTGGACGGCCTGGTCTCGCCACTGACCGAAGGCCTGCTCGGCTCGACGCTCGTGCACGACGCGCTCTCGGGCGTGACGCAGCAGGTGGACTACCTGACCGACGGCGTGGCGCACCTCGCCGATGGCGCGCTGGGTGGTGACCTGCTGGGCGGCCTTGCCGGCGGTGATCTGCTCGGTGGTGACCTCCTGGGTGGCGTGCTGGGCGAGGACGGCGTGCTGGGTGGCCTGACGGGCGGCGACGTCCTGGGTGGCATCACCGGTGGCGATCTGTTGGGCGGTGTGTTGGGCAACGACGGCCTGCTGGGTGGTCTGACGGGTGGCGATCTGCTCGGTGGCCTCACCGGCGATACCGGTGTCGTGGGCGGCCTGCTCGACAGCGTGACCGGCGACAGCGGCCTGCTGGGGGGCCTCACCGGCGGCGAGCTGCTGGGTGGCGACCTGCTGGGTGGCGTGCTCGGCCAGGATGGCCTTGTGGGCGGTGTGCTGGGTGCCACCGATGGCGCGAGCGGCGCGGGCGATCTGCTCAATGCCGTGCTGGGCGACAACGGCGTGCTCGGCGGCGTGCTGGACAGCGTCACCGGCAGCACGACGGGCGGCCTGCTGGACGGCATCACGGGCAGCGATGGGGTGACTGCAGGCCTGCTCGACGGCGTCACCGGCAGCAGCGGCCTCGTCGGCGGCATGGTCGACACCGTCGCCGGCAGCAACGGCCTGCTCGGCAACGTGCTCGGCGGCAGCGGATCGGCCAGCGGCAGCGGTCTGGTGGGCGGGCTGCTCAGCGGCCTCAGCAGCGTCACCGAGCCGGTGTCCAGCGGCACCGGTGGCAGCAGCAGCAGCCCGGCCAGCCCGGTCGGCGGCCTGTTGCACAACCTGCTGGGTTGACGCGCACGGGTCCTCGTCGTCCATCACGGTGGGCCGGCGCCGCGCGCGGGCCGGCCCCCGATTCCCAAGGTTCAACCAAGATGCTCAAGCCAATCCAACGCCTCGGCCTCGTGCTGTCGCTGCCGGCGCTGCTCGTCGCCTGCGGCAGCGCGCCCAAGAGCGGCAGCGAGGACACCACCTACTACTACGCCAATCCCAAGGGGCGCAGTGCGGTGGCGCCGGTGAACGCACCGCCTCCGCCGGCCAGCCTGGCCGGCCCGGCCGGGGTCGCCCGCGTCGTCTACTTCGATTTCGACAAGTACGACGTCAAGCCCGAGTACCGCGCGATCGTCGAGGCGCATGCGCGCTACATGCGCGAGCGGCCCCAGGCGCGCGTCGTGCTCGAAGGTCACACCGACGCCCGCGGAGGCCGCTCGTACAACGTGGCGCTGGGCCAGCGGCGGGCCGAATCGGTGCGTCAGGCCATGCAGCTCGGCGGCGTGCCCAACGAGCGCATGGAGCCCATCAGCTGGGGCATGGAAAAGCCGGCCTCGCTGGAGACGACCGAGGCCGGCTACCAGCTGAACCGCCGCGTCGAGTTCGTCTACCGCTGAGCGGCCCTGCGCAATGGACCAGGACGTGAGCGCCCCCGCACGGACGGGCGCCGGGGGAGCGGGCTTGCCGCTCGCCGGCGCGCCCGGCCAACCCGGCGAACGGGGCTTCGCTGCCCAGCTCGCCGCCTGCCGCGACAAGGTGGCGGTGATGTGCGCAGCCGTCCCGGCGCCGTATCCGGCGTTCACGCTGTTCTTCTCGGTCACCGACGGCCAGCGGCGGGCCCATGTGCTGCACGCGACGGGCGCCTGCTTCGACGAAGCCTGGCAGTCCGGCGCACGCCGCGCCCATGCATTCGTGCAGCGGCAGCAGCTGCAGTCGCCCTGGCTGCGGGTGGACTGGGTCCAGGGCGTGGGCGAGCTGCCGGTCGCTGAGTTCGAGCAGCAGCTGCGCCAGGTCAAGCGCAACTACTTCCGCCTGGGGCTGGCCTTCGACGCCGGCTTCGCGATGGCGCTGACCGAGCAGGAAATCAATGCCAACGCGCTGCTCTACGGCGGCCCCGACATTGCGCACGCCGTCATCAACCGCCACAACCTGGGGCTCTATCTGCAGCAACGCTACCGGGGCCAGGCGGCGCCGGCGCTGGAGGCGCAGGACAAGGTCTACCTGCTGGCCTTGGGCGGCGTCTTCTGCCAGGAGGACGGCGTGGTGCACCGCCTGGCCGGCCACGGCCTGGACACCGGCCGCCGCCAGGTACCGCCCCTGGACGCCGCCTGTGCACTGGAACTGGTGCGTACCGGCTCGGCGCACCTGGCCCGCCAGGTGCAGGACAACGGTCGCTTCGTCTACGGCTACTTCCCCTGCTTCGACCGGCTGATCCCCAGCTACAACACGCTTCGCCATGCCAGCTCGCTCTATGCCATGGCCGAGGCCTGGGAACTCACGCGCGATCCGGCGCTGCGCCAGGCCATCGACCGCGGCCTGCAGCACCTGACGCAGCAACTTGTGCGCGACTACACGCTCGCCGACGGGCGCGCCGCGGCCTTCCTGGTCGACGTGGGCGACGAGATCAAGCTGGGCGGCAATGCCGTCGCGCTGCTGGCACTGGTCAAGTACAGCGAAGTGCTGGGCACCGACGAATGGCGCCCGCTGATGGAGCGGCTGGCCACCGGCATCGCCGCCATGCAGGACGCCACCACCGGCCGCTTCGTGCACGTGCTGCATGCGCAGGATCTGTCGGTGAAGGAGGTCTCGCGCATCATCTACTACGACGGCGAGGCCGCCTTCGGCCTGCTGCGGCTGTATGCGCTGACGCGCGACGAGCGCTGGCTGGCCGTGGTGGAGCGCGCCTTCGAGTACTTCATCGGCCAGCAGCACTGGCAGGCGCACGACCACTGGCTCAGCTACAGCATCAACGAGCTGACGCGCTGGAAGCCGCTGGAGAAGTACTTCCGCTTCGGCATCCAGAACGTGGCGGGCTACCTGGACTTCGTGCTCGACCGCAAGACCACCTTCCCCACCCTGCTGGAGCTGATGCTCGCGGCGCAGGCCATGATCCGACGCCTCGAAGGCATCCCGGCCCTGTCCCACCTGCTGGGCGAGATCGACCTGGAGAAGTTCGAGCGCGCGCTGCACTACCGGGCCAACTACCTGCTCAACGGCTACTTCTGGCCCGAGATGGCGATGTACTTCCGTCGGCCGTCGGCGGTGGTGGGGTCCTTCTTCATCCGCCACCATTCCTTCCGCGTGCGCATCGACGACGTCGAGCACTACCTGTCGGGCATGGTGGCCTACCACCGGCTGATGGCCGAGCGCGAGACCCAGGGCCGCGCCGCGCCGGAGGCGGCGGCGCGCGGCATCCGTTGGTCGGCAGCCGACCTGGCCCGCATCACCGGCGGGGACTGGGTGGTGGCGCCACCCGAGGGTTGGCAGGCCGTCGGCATGGCCACGCGGCCCTTCGCACAGCCGCAGCGCCTGCTGTGCCTGCATGACGAGCGCGCCGGACGCACGCCCGCGCCGCTGGAGCTGGACGGCCTTCGCCCCGCCGCGGCCGTGCTGTGCGCACACCCGGCACCCCATTTGCACCGCGGTCTGCCGGTGCTGCGCGTGGACGACGTGCGGCAGGCCATGCTCGAACTCGGCGCCCATGCGCGCGCGCAGTTCCCTGGGCGGGTGGTCGCCGTCGCCGGCGATGCGGCCCGCGACACGGCCGCCGCCATGCTGGTCCAGACCCTGGCCGCCTGGGGCGAGGTGGGTGTGCCCGACAGCCGCCAGCGCCTGCCGCTGGGCGTGGCGTGGTCACTGACCTGCCTGCCGCAGGAGGCGGCGAGCTGGGTGGTGGAGCTGGGACAGGCCCCGGCCCCGGCGATGGTGCAGGTCGCCCGGCCGCAGGTGCTGGTGCTGGCCGCCGACCCGTCGGAATCCGCCGTGGCCGACGGCCCGCGCAAGACGGTCCAGCTGATCGACACCATGCCCGAGGGGGCCGCCGTGGTTCTGTGCCGCGACGTGGCGGGGTACGACGCCCTGGCCTCGGCGGCGGCGCGGCGCGGCCTGCGCGTGATCGACCACGGCAGTCACCGCGATGCGCAGGTGCGGCTGGAGGCGCTGGGCCATGGCGAACTGCGGGCCGACGTGGGCGGCGACCCGGTGCGCGCGAGGCTGCAGGCCGTGGGCGCCCACGTGGGCCTGGGCGCCACCGCCGTGCTGGCCACCGTGGTGGCGCTGGGCTGGCGGGCGCAGATGGGCGCGGCGCTGGTCGCGCTCGGCGGCTTCGAGCGACACGAGTGGCGCGGGCCCGTGCTGGAAGTGCCCATCGCCGGCGGCAGCTTCCATTTCGTGGACGAGACGCACGACGCCAACCCCACCTCCATGCGGGCGGCACTCGCCCTGCTGGCCCAGGCGCCCTGCGCGCCGCGCCAGCGGGTGGCGGTGCTGGGCGAGATGCAGGGCCTGGGTGCGGAGTCGCAGCGCCATCACCTCGCGCTGCAGGCCGAGGTGCTGGCCGCGCAGCCTGGCCGCGTGCTGCTGTGTGGCCCGCTGATGGGCCCGCTGGCGCAGCGGCTCAAGCCGGTCGTGCCGGTGCGTTGGTTCAACGACGCAGCCGAACTGGTGGCCGCCTTCGGCGACATCGTGGCGCCGGGCGACTGGGTGCTGGCCAAGGGCGGGGCGCGCATCGGGTTGGGTCGGCTCGCCAAGGCCGTCAAGGCGATGGTGTGAAGGCGTTGCCCTCGGCGATTACCCGGCCTTTCTGCCATTTGACTGACCCAGGGCGGTAAGCATGAGTAACAATCTGTTCATGGTTTTCAACATCGACGGCGGCCCATGCTGAAGTACCTGCTCCCCCGCCAACTGGTGGCGCCGTCGGTTGCCGCCGAGGGCGACGCGGCGGCCAGCCCCCATGCCGACGCGCTCGGCCGGGCCTTCGGCGCGGCCTATCCGGCCGTGCGGCAGGCCGCTTGGTGGTCGGTGCCGATCAGCCTGTTCGGTCTGCTGCCGTCGATCTTCCTGCTGCAGGTGTACGACCGCGTCATCTACCGCAGCGGCACCTCCACGCTGTGGGCGCTGTTCAGCGGCATCCTGTTCTTCCTGACCATCGAATTCGTGCTGCGCAGCCGCCGCTCGCGGCTGCTGCGCGATGCGGGTGCCACCATCGACCACGGCATCTCGGGCGCGCTGCTGCAGTCCATGCTCAATCGGCCGCTGCGGGCGCTGGAGGAGCGGCCCGCCGCCGCGTGGTTCCTGCTGTTCCGCGACGTGGGCGCGGTGCGCATGACGCTCAGCAGCGGCCTCGCGCAATCGATCTTCGACCTGCCCATGGCGCTGTTCGCGCTGGTGGTCATCGGCATCGTGGCGCTGCCGGTGCTGCCGGTGGTGGTGGTCTTCCTGGGCGTGATGTCCTTCCTGGCCTGGTGGTGGGCCGACGAGGTGCGCGCCGGCCGCGTCGAGGAAACCGAGCGCAGTCGCAACCTCGAACGCATGACGGCCGAGATCTGCGCCGCGCGCGAGACGCTCAAGACCCAGGCCAACGACGGTCCCACCATCGAAGGCTGGCGCCAGACCTACGACCACTGGCTGGGCGAGAGCTTCCGCAAGAACGGCGAGATCGAGACCGCCCGCGACGGCACCACGGTGCTGCTGACCATCTTCTCGACGGTGGTCATCACGGTGGGTGCGCTGTCGGTCATGGAGCAGTGGATGACCGTCGGCGGCCTGGTGGCGGCCAACATGCTGGCCATGCGGGCGCTGCAGCCGGTGGCCGGGCTGGTCTCCAACTGGCGCGCACTGGCCACCGCGGGCGAGGCGGCGAGCCGGCTCGAGAAGGTGCTCTGCGAGCCCGTGGAACGCGAGCCCAGCGGCCTGAACCTGCCGCAGCCCCCGGGGCTGGTGCAATTGCGCGACGTGGACTTCCGCTTCCAGCCGCAGGGCCGCCCGGTGTTCGAGAAGCTGCATCTCGCCATCGGCCCGGCCGGCCTGCATGCGGTGGTGGGCCGCAATGGCGCCGGCAAATCCACGCTCGTGCGGCTGATCTGCGGCCTGTACGCGCCCAGCGCCGGCACCGTCAGCCTGGGCGAATACGACCTGGCCCAGTTCGGCCGCGACGACCGCGCCAAGTGGATCAGCTACCTCTCGCAGGAGGTCTACTGGTTCGCCGGCGAGATCATCGACACGCTGCGCCGCTGCGCGCCCGGCCACAGCGACGAGCAGATCGTGGCGGCCTGCAAGCTGGCGGGCGCGCACGACTTCGTCTCGCGCCTGCCCGCCGGCTACCGCACCCGCATCGGCGAGGGCGGCACCGGCCTGTCGGTGGGCGAGCGGCGCAAGCTGGGCCTGGCTCTGGCCTTCCTGCGCAAGCCCTCGGTGCTGGTGCTGGACGAGCCCAGCAACGACCTCGACTTCCACAGCGAGCGCCAGCTCATCAACACGCTGGTGGCCATCGCCCGCACGCGCACGGTGATCGTGGTGACGCATTCGCTGCGCATGGTCGCCGCCGCCAACAACGTCTACCACGTCACCGGCGATGGCGGCGTGGAGCAGGGCCCGCCGGCCGTGATGGTGCCGCGCCTGTTCGGCAGCCGGCGCGCCGACCTCGAACAGGTGGCCGCATGAAGAACGATCTGCCCCAGGTCCTGCTGCGTGCCGAGGACCGCGCGCCGCTGCCGGACGGCCCCGGCCGCCGTCGGCGCTGGCTGATCGGCGGCGCCATCGGCGTGCTGGCCGTGGTGGCGCTGGCCTTTCCCATGGAGACCGTGGTGGTCGCCAACGGCAAGGTGATCCCGTCCGACCGCGTGAAGTCGATCCAGCATCTGGAAGGCGGCATCGTGCGGGCCGTGCTCGTGCGCGAGGGCGAGCGCGTCAAGGCCGGCCAGCCGCTGGTGGAGATCGACCTGGGCGGCAGCGGCCTCAACCTGGAGGAGCTGACCGCCCGCCAGGCCGCCACCCAGGCCGCCCGCCTGCGCCTGACGGCCGAGAGTCGCGGCGAGCCGCTGCGGCGCGAGAGCTTTCCGGCCGCGATGGATGCCGACGTGGTCCGCGGCGAACTCGGCGCGTACCAGGCCCGTTCGCTGGAGCAGCGCGGCATCGCCGCCGGCGCCCAGGCTGCGCTGGAGGCCGCGCGCAGCAAGCAGATGGAGCAGCAGGCCAAGGTGGCCGGCCTCACGCAGCGCGTGGCGCTGGCGCGCAAGGAGCTGGAGATCTCCGAGCAGCTGGCGGCCGAGAAGCTCATCGGCCAGCTGGAGGTGCTGGACAAGCGCCGCGAGGCCGAGGTGGCCGGCGCCGAGCTGGCCGTGGCGCGGCAGGGCGTGGTCTCGGCCGCTGCCGCCATCGGCGAGGCGCAGGCCAAGCTGGCCGAGGCCGAGGGCAGCTTCCGCCGCCGCGCGTCGGACGAGCTCTCCACCGTCGAGCGCCAGCTCGCCAGCCTCAACGAGGACCTGCAGCGCGCGCGCAACCAGCGCTCGCGCACGGTGGTCACGGCGCCCGGCGAGGGCATCGTCAAGGGCCTGCGCAGCGGCAGCCCTGGCTGGGTCATCAAGCCTGGCGAGGCCATCCTGGACGTGGTGCCCGACGACGCACAGGTGATGGTCGAGGCGCGCCTGAGCCCCAACGACCGCGGCTTCGTGCACGCCGGCCAGAAGGCCCGCGTGAAGATCACCGCCTACGACTTCCTGCGCTACGGCACGGTGGATGGCCGCGTGGACCTGGTGGCGGCCGACGCCGACCGCGATGCCACGCTGCCCACCGCGCCGCCCTATTACCGGCTGCAGGTGAGCACCAGCGCCTCGCACGTAGGCCGGCCGGAGAACCGCATCACCCCCGGCATGGAGGCCGAGGTGGACCTGATCGTGGGCACCGACCCGTTCATCTGGTACATCCTGCGGCCCGTGCTGAAGCTGCAGCGGGAGGCGTTTCGAGAACCATGAAGCACCCCCAGGCTCCGCACTTCGCGCTCCGCCACCCCCCTCCAGGGGGCACGTCCAGCGGCCCGGCAAAGCCGGTTCCGCAGACATCCACGAATGGCCTGCTCCGCGGCCTTCTGAATGGGGGGCGGTCCGGCGCGAGTGGCCTGCGACCGCCTGTGCGCGCCGCCATCGCCCTGGCCTGCGCGCTCGCCTGCGTGCCCGCGGCTGCCCAGGTGCAGATCCGCCGCCAGGGCGTGCCGGTGGCCGTGTACGACGAGAACGGCCTGCGGTTGGCCACCGCCACGCGGCTGTCGGTGCCGCAGGCGCCTGCGCCGATGCCGGCCGTCGAACGTCTCGCGGCGGTGGCGCCGGCGTCGCTGCAGAGCAGCCCGACCCCCATGCCCGCCGCAGCGCCCCCTGCACCGGCGCTGCCTCCCGCCTTGTTGCCTGTGGCCCCCGCATCCACGCCATCGGCCGCGCCGGTGCCGGCCGTGGGCACGCCCCCGGGCATCGTCATCAGCGGCCAGACCCAGCGCTTCAAGCAGTCGCTGCGCACCCTGGCGCTGGAGCATCCCGAGGTGCTCGCCGCCGATGCCGCCGCCGCCACCAGCGGCTTCGAGGTCGAGGCGGCCAAGAAGGCGCGCTACCCGCGCTTCAAGGTCGGCACCGCCAGCGGCACCTACAACAGCGGGCGCGACGGCGCCTCCAGCGAGAACTACACCCTGCTGACGGCCGAGGCCCGGATGAGCCTGATCGACGGCGGCGCCATGAGTGCCCGCGAGCGGGCCGCCGAGGCCGGCAGCCGGGCCCAGAGCGAGGCGGTCAAGACCACCTCGCAGAAGGTGGTGCTCGATGCCCTGACGGCCTACATGCAGGTGCAGCGCTTCGACCTCAAGCGCGAGATCGCCCGCCGCTCCACCCGCATCGTGCAGGACCTGGCCAAAAGCGAGGAGCGCCGCGTCGCCCTGGGCGGCGCCGGCCAGAACGACCTGCGCATGGCCAGCGCCCGCCGCGCCGGCATCGCCGCGCGCGAGGCCGACTTCGACGCCCAGCTGGCCGAGGCGGTCGCCAAGTTCGACAGCTACTTCCGCTTCGTGCCCGACCCGTCGCGGCTGCCGCTGCTGCGCACGCCTGCCGGCTGGCAGATCGCCTCTCAGCAGGAGGCCATCGCCCGCGCCGAGTCGCGCAGCACCGAGCTGACCGAGGCGCAGGAGCGCGTGGCGCGCGCGCGCGAACTGGTCGATCAGCAGGAGTCCAGCGTCTGGCCGACCGTGGACGCCGTGGTGGTCAAGACCAAGGACCCGCGCGGCGTGACCACCTCCGAGCCCACGCGCGCCGCGCTGGAGCTCAACTGGAACTTCGGCAGCGGCTTCGACCGCCAACTGCGCGTCAAGTCGGCCCTGGCCGAGGTGCAGAACCAGGAGGCCAAGCTCGACGGTGTGCGCCGCAACCTGCTGGAGCTCACGGCCTCGGCCTGGGGCCGCACCGCCAGCGGCCGCGAGCGCGAGCAGCAACTGCGCGAGGCGGTGTCCGAGTCGGGCGAGGCTTTCCGCGGCCGCAGCCGGCTGCTGGAATTCGGCCGCGAGACGCTGCCCAATGTGCTCGACGCGCAGCTCGACCACAACAACCTGCTGCTGGACTACGTCGACGCCGTGTTCGACCTGCGCATCACCGAGTTCCGGCTTGCCCGCGCCACCGGCGAGCTGCGCGTGGAGCCCGACGGCGTCAGCCCCTGGGTGGACGAGATCGTGGGCGCACCGGCGCGCTCGTTGCTCGGGCCCGACGGCCTGGGCATGACGCAGCAGGGCGCCCCCACCGCGCCGGCCCGGTCGACGGGCCGTGCCGTGGTGCAGCGTCCGGATGCGGTGCCCATGTTGGCCGCGACGCCCACTTCCGAGGCTGGCCTACCGGGTCAGAAGCTGCCGCAGCGCATGGCCTTGCGGGCCTCTTCGCGTCTACAGTGAGGGGTTGCACTCACTCTGCCCAATTTCTTGAACGACGCCGATCCGATCCTGCGACGCCGCCGCGTCGAGGCGCTCTACGACGCGGTGCCCGTTTCCGCCCTCATGGGCCTGGGAGGCGCCGCCATGCTGGCCACGGTGTTCTGGCGACCCGACCGGCATGCCCTGGTACTGGGCTGGCTGGTGGCGTCCTGCCTGCCGATCTTTGCCCGCATGGGCCTGCGCCTGGCCTACCGCCACCGCCGGCATCAGGACGGTGCCAGCCTGCACTGGGTCTGGGCCTCGCTGGTGCTGATGGGTCTGACCGGCCTGGCCTGGGGCGTCGGCCTCGGCTGGATGCTGGTGCACGGCGATGCGGACGAGGTGCCGGTGGTGGTCGGCACGGCCCTGGGTGCCGTGGCCATGACCATGACCAACATGGCGTACTGGCAGACGCACGCGGCCTTCCAGGTGCCCATCCTCGGGTCACTCGCGGTGGCGGTGCTCGCGGCGCGTCCCAGTTTCGCCAACGTGCTCGCGGGCGCGTCGGTGGTGTTGTGCGTGGCGCAGCTCAGCGTGGCACGGCGCATGGGCCGCATCTATGTCGAAGCGTTGCGCGTGTCGCTGGACAACGAGCGCCTGGCGCAGGACCTGGCCACCCGCAGCCATGCGCTGGAGCAGGCCAACCTCGAGCTCGAGGTGCTCAGCCGGGCCGACCCGCTGACGGGCCTGGCCAACCGGCGCAGCTTCATGGAGCGGCTGCACGCCGTGTGGAAACGGGCAGAACAGGAGGACCTGGCCCTGGCGCTGCTGTCCGTCGACGTCGACCGCTTCAAGCTCTACAACGACGCCCATGGCCACGGCGCCGGCGACCGCTGCCTGCAGGCCGTGGCCTCGGCCCTGGCCCGGGCCTGCCGCAGCGAGCAGGACCTGGCCGCGCGACCCGGCGGCGAGGAATTCGCCATCGTGCTGCCGGCCACCGAATTGCGTGACGCGGTGCAGGTGGCCGAGCGCGTGCGTCAGGGGGTGATCGACACCTCGTCGGACAGGGACTGGGCGCTGCCGGCGGGCGTCACCGTCAGCGTGGGTGTGGCCTGCCGCCACCCGCGCGACGGCGGCAGCGTCGAAGACCTGCTGCGCGAGGCCGACCAGGCGCTCTACGCCGCCAAGGACCGGGGCCGCAACCGTGTCGAGGCCGCACCCGCGGCCGTCGTCGCCTGAGGCCCTGCCGCGCAGGCGCGTCGGCAAGGGCCGGGCCCTCCTCACGACGACTCCGGCGCGTCGGGCACGCCCGGCTCGCCGTCCATGATCTGGTACTTGCGCATCTTCTCCCACAGCACCTTGCGGCTGATGCCCAGGTGCTGGGCCGCGTCCTGGCGGCGCCAGTCGTTGACTTCCAGCGCCGCGATGATGCGGTTGCGCTCGGTGGCGTTCCAGCCGCGGCGCTCCAGCGGGACGGCGGCGGCCACCTCCAACGGCCGGGCGAGGGCCAGCGCGCGCTGGATGAGCATCGGCTCCCATTGCTGGGTCTGACGCGCGATCACGCCCACGCGTTCGGCCAGGTTGCGCAGCTGGCGCACGTTGCCGGGAAAGGTGGCCGAGGCGATGGCGTCGGTCAGCCAGTGCGGCGGTTCGCCCAGCGTCTGCAGCAGCGGCTCGCCCAGCACGCCGCCCAGCACCGCCTTGAAGAGGGCGATCTTGTCGGCCTCGCCGCGCTCCTCCAGGCTGGGAATGCGCAGCTCGATCACGGCCAGCCGGTAGAACAGGTCGGCGCGGAACTCGCCTGCCGCCACCATCTCGCGCAGGTTGCGGTTGGTCGCCGCCACCAGGCGGAAGTCCACCCGCAGCGGCGTGGCCGAGCCCAGGCGGGTGACGGCGCCGTCCTCCAGCACGCGCAGCAGCTTGACCTGCTGGTAGCGCGGCAGGTCGCCGATCTCGTCGAGGAACAGCGTGCCGCCGGTGGCCTGCTCGAAGTAGCCGCGGTGCGCATGCACGGCGCCGGTGAAGGAGCCCTTGGCATGGCCGAAGAACAGCGACTCGAACAGGCCGTCCGGAATCGCACCGCAGTTGACGGCCACGAAGGCGCCACGGCCGTAGGCGGGATGGCCGTGGTGCAGCAGCTGCGCCACGCGCTCCTTGCCCACGCCAGTCTCGCCCTGCACCAGCACCGAATGGTCGCTGCCGGCGAAGGTGTTCACCTCGGCCAGCAGCGCCTTCATGGGCTCGGACAGGGCCACCAGCTCGCCCGGTGCGGGCGCCTCGGCCGCGCGGGCACGCAGCTGGCGCACCAGCTTGGCGACCATGGTGCGCAGTTCGGCGCAGGTGAAGTCGTAGGGCAGGACGTGCAGGTACTCGGGCGGGTAGTTGCGCGGATCGCGCTCGCGCGTGCTGGCGCCGACCCAGATCACGGGCATGCCCTGCAGCAGCTCGGTCGCGTGCGGCAGGCCGGCGCCGTCGATGGCCGTCACGCTCATCACGGCCAGCGAAGGGCGCAGCGGCTGCTCGCGCTCGGGCAGGTTCATGAAGCGGTCGTCGGCGCGGATCACCTCCACGTCGAAGCTGGACATGCAGCGCGCCACCCGGTCCAGGATGTCGGCCTTGCCCTCCCACACGTAGAGGTCGAGTTCGTCAAAGGCAGGAGAGACGCTCATGCGATTCAGAAGACCAGTTCGGCACCGCGGCGGCAGCTCAGGCGCGCGCCGACCTCGGTGGTGGCGATGTCGATGCCCAGCGTGTCCAGCAGGAAGTCCAGCAGCGGATCGAGCAGCGGCGACAGCAGTCCGCTGATCACTGTCTGCAGCGAGCCGAGCAGGCCGTTGATGAGGCTGGCCGTACCGAAGAGCAGATTGCCCAGCGTGCCGCTGCTGGTGCTGCGGTAGGGCTGGATGTCGACCTTGGCGAGCGTGTTCGACAGGCTGCCGATCACGCCGGTGGACGAGATCGACTGGTAGGCCGGCACCGCGGCATCGATCTCGGGCAGGTTGGCCGCCACCGGTGCGGCGTACTGCAGGGTCTGGCTGCCGCCCACGGCGGTGGTGTCGGCGCGCAGGCCCAGCGCCGATTCGAGCGTGAAGTCCGACTGCTTCGGATCGGTCACCCAGGTGCTGCCCTTCTTCCAGCGCAGGCCGGAGCACAGGTTGAGCAGGCAGCTGTCCGGCCGGACCGTGCGGCGGCCGAGTTCCAGGATCGACACGGCGGTCGCCTGCGGAATCTCGGCGGAGGAGAAGAAGGCGCTGTCCGCCGCGGCCTGCGTGCTGCCGAAGCTGCCCACCTGCACCTCGCCCACCGCCGTGGATGCGGGCACGGTGAGCGTTTTGGCATCGCTGCTGGCGCAGCCGTAGTCGCTCACATGGGCGCGGCCGCCGCCCACGCCGAGGCCCAGGTCGATGCGCGGGCTGGGGGCGATGCGCACCGACAGTGCCTCGGCCGACGGACACGGACCGAGCAGCGGGCACACCAGCCCGCCAAGGAAGTTGCCGATGGCCGCCACCAGGTTGAGGTTGAGCACCCCGTTGATGAAGCTGGTCAGCGGTGCGATCTGGCCGTTGACGGTGTCGAGCAGCGAATTGACCGTGCCCAGCAGGCCACCCAGTTCGACCGAGACCAGGGTGCGCACCTGCGCCGTGCGCACGAAGATGCGGTCCGCACCCATCGGGTCCAGGCGGGCCAGCGCCGGGTTGCCGATGGCCGTGATCTGCGCCGGCTCGACCACCTTGGTCTTGACGGTCACCGTGCCCAGCCCTGGTAGCGACACGGGTACCGACGCGAAGACCGCGCTCTTGCTGTTGGCCGCCTGCACCACGGCCTCGACCAGCTGGAAGAGCTGCACGGGCACCTCCAGCCCGGCGGCAGGCGTGCCGCTCTGTACCGACACCAGTTCGCCCAGCTTGACCAGCGGCAGGGCGGGCGCGGCCTGGGCCGCCAATTGCAGGGCGCGGAGGGCGGTAAGCGAGGCATCGAGCGTGCCGGGCGCCCCGGCGCCGCCGCCGCCCTGTAGCGCGGTGATGGCCGCACCCATCAGCGTGCCCACCGAGGCATCGGTGGCCAGGAGGCGGTCGTAGTCACCCGCGCTCACGCCCAGGTCCACCGCCAGGGCGTCGAGGTAGCGCAGCAGCTGCACGTCGGTCTGCAGCAGGCCGTTCCAGCCGCCCACGCCCAGGTTGACCGAGCCGCCGAGCAGGCCGCCGACGAGGGCGTCGAGCAGCACCGAGCGCTGGGTGTCCACCGTCAGCAGCGTGCTGCGGATGGAGAGCGCCGCCTGCGGCTGCTGGCGTGCCGCGATGGCCTCCACCGTCAGCGGGGCGGCGCTGTTGCCGGGCAGGGCCGGCAGCATCAGCGCCGGGGTGCGTTGCATCGCCACGCGCACGGCGTTGAAGGGCTGGGTGCCGGGCTCGAAGCGGCGGCCGGTGGGGTCGGTGGACGTGGCCTCCCAGCGGCCGCATTCGATGTCCCCGGCCGCCAGGCTGAAGCCGCGCGGCAGGTTGCGCTGGCCGTCCTGCATGCCGCTGCCGTTGGCATTGGCCAGGGCCGTCTGCCGGGCCGCCGCGCAGCTCGTGGGCTGCACCTGCTGCGCCCCGGCCAGCGCGGCCAGGTCGGCGGCCTTCTGCAACTCTCGTTTGGTCAGCAGCAGGTAGCCGAGTTCGAGCGCCAGCAGCCCGACGATCAGCACCGCGAGCGCCAGCGTGGCGTTGATCGCGATCGAGCCGCGCTGCCGTCGGGCGCCCGCACGCCGCCTCGCCGACCGCGCGAGTGCGGCCGGACGTTGGAGCGGGCGGCGCGCCGGATGCGTCATGTCACGACGGTCGCGCCGCGCTGGCGCGGGCCTGCAGCGTGTCCGGCACGAAACGGTCCGCCAGCGGCAGCACCGGCAGCACGGCATTGGGCCGGTAGGGAAAGCGCACCGTCACCACCACCGGATCCGACGCCGTGGTGGCGCTGATCTCCAGGCCCGTGGCGGTCGACAGCGGCAGCGCCAGCGAGCTGCGCACCACGGCCTGGATCTGCGCTTCCGTCGGCGCGCCGTACATGGACACGGCGCGCGCACCGTCCTCGGCGGCGCGGGTGATCTGGTGCCGCGTGTAGAACACCGAGCCGAAGGTGGCCAGTCCATACAGCAGGGTGAAGAGGCCGATGAACACCAGGCCGAACTCGATGGCCGCCACCCCGGCCTGGCCGGTGCGTCGGGCGGTCGGGCGTCGCCTCACAGCGACCTCCCGTCGAGCAGCACCCGCGCCTGGGCGGCCACGTCGTTGGGCAGGGCGAAGTCGGGGAAGGGCGGCAGCACCGTGTGCAGGTCGGGCGCGCTCACCGTGACCTCGATGCTGCAGCGGTTGGCCAGTTGCGCATCGCAGCTGCTGCCGTTCTCGTACACGATCCGCGAGTCCACCGCCGGCGGCACCGGGAGCCAGACGGTGACCTTGCGGGCAGCCTCGGCGCGGGCCGCGGCCTGCCGGGCCGCCAGCGTGGGCTGGTAGCGCAGGGCGGCCCGTGCGCCGTCCTCGGCGGCGTTCTGCAGTCCGAAGCGGAAGCTGAACACGATGGCGTAACAGACGATGGTGTAGATCAGCGCGAAGAAGAGCAGGAACACCATCGCGTACTCCAGCGAGTAGGCGCCGCGTTGGCGATGCGTGCAGCGCCCCGGGGCGCCGGGGGTGCGGGAGCGGCGGGGCTGGGTCATGGCAGGGCGTTCAGCGGCCCAGGCCCGTGGATGCCCCGGTGCCCGTGGCGGCACCGCCCGGACGCACCGACACCGAGGAGCCGTAACGGTCGGGGATCGGATGGTTGAAGCTGTTCAGGTAGCGCTCGTAGCTGCGGTGCGCCACCTCGCCCGGGATGGGCCGCGGCGTGGACGAGGCCAGCGTGCCCCCCCGCTGCAGGGCCAGCAGCCGCTGCGTGGCCGCGCCGACCGGCAGTGCGGCCTGGTCGGTCGCGGCCCCGGCTTCGGTGGCGGTCGGTGCCGGTTCGGCCATCGGCATGGCCTGGGGTGCCGCAGCGACGGAGACCGCCGGCGACACCTGCACGGGCGTCACCTGCCGGCTTTGCGCGGCCGGCGGGGCGGCGCCGGCGGGCGGGGTCTGCGCCTGTGCGCCCGCAGCACACAGGCTGCCCAGCGCGAGCAGGGCAAGCAAAGGGGTCGTGTTCATGGCGTTCTCCCGGATTCGGTGCCCAGGCCCGCGCGTTCGGCGCTGGCGGTGGTGCCCGTGGTGGTGATCGTTGTGCTGCGCGGCAGGCTGGCGCGGGTGGCGGTGCGCAGGGCCAGGCCGCCGGACGCGAAGCCGGCGGGCAGGTCGGCACTGGCCGTGGGCGCCGCGCCGCCGGCCAGCTCGCGCGCGGCCTGGCGGATGGCCTCGCGGCTGGCCGCGGGCAGGCGCTGCGCATCCATCAGCGCGCCGGCCTGATCCGCACGGCCGCTGGCTTCCAGGTACAGCGCCAAGTTGGCCTGCACCTGCGGCTGGTCCGGGCGCAGCTGGGCCGCCTGCATCAAGGGGACGCGCGCGGCCTCGGTGCGGCCGGCGCGCAGCAGCGCATAGCCCAGGTCGCTCAGCAGCAGGCCGTCCGTGGGCGTGCTGCGGCGGGCCTGCTCCATCAGGCGCGCGGCCTCGGCGAAGTCGCCCTTGCCGCCCGCCAGCAGGCCCAGGCCGTGGTAGCCGGCCGCTTCGAGCGGCGTGCCCACCAGGCGCCGGTAGGCGGCGGCGCTGGCGGCGTCCTGCCCGGTCTGGCGCAGCGCGTCGGCGCGCAGGCGCGTCGAGGCCGGCGTCACGCCATGGCGCGCCTCCAGCGCATCCACGTGGGCCAGCGAGGCGAACCACAGGCCGTCCTGCTGCATGCGCTCGACCAAGCGCAGATAGGTGCCCGTGCTGTCGATGGCGCCTGCGCCCTCGGTGCCGGCATCTGCCGCCGCCTGCTGGTTCTGCCGCTCGCGAGCGGCATCGGCGCCGGGGTATTCCGAGCGCGGCGTGCTGCCGCAGGCTGCAAGGCCCAGGCACAGCAGGACTGGGGCGATGCGCAAAGGCGTATGGGGTGTCATCTCATGCTCCCGACCGAACGGACGATGGCGAGAAAGCCGGGCCCTGCCGTGACCACCAGCAGTGCCGGCAGCAGCGTAGTGACCATGATCACGGTCATCTTCACGGTGATCCGGCCGATGCGTTCCTTCATCTCCATGCGGCGGCGCTCGCGCAGCCTCTCGCTGAAGATGCGCAGCGGCTCCTGCACCGCACCGCCGTGGCGGTCCACCTGCACCAGCAGCAGCACCAGGCTGGCCAGGTCTTCGTTGCCGTGCAGCGTGGCCAGGCGCTGCAGCGAATGCTCGCGGGTGCGGCCCTGGGCGTATTGCCGGTTGGCGATGCCCAGCTCGTAACCCAGCACGCGCAGCACGTGGTGGAAGTCGGTGGCCATGATCTGCAGGCTCTGGTCCAGGCTCAGGCCCACGCCCTGCAGCAGGCGCAGCAGATCGACGAAGAGCGGCAGCTCCTGCGCCACCTGCTCGCGCCGGTCGGCCGCGCGCCGCGCCAGCAGCCACTTCGGGCCCATGAAGCCGAGTGTGAAGCCGAAGGCCAGACCGGCGATGGCCTTGCTCGGCGTCTGGCTGCCCGCCCAGGCCATGTAGACCACGACCGGCAGCAGCAGCGCCAGGCCCAGGCGCAGCAGCAGGAAGATGAGCTGCGCCCGCACGGGCGGGAAGCCGCATTGGTCGATCAGGCGCCGGTCCTCGTTGGCCACCAGCGCGCGGCCGAGGCGCGTGTCCAGCCAGTGCACGGGCAGGTCGCTGGCGCCGGGTGCGCCCAGGGGTGCGTGCAGGCTGGGGTCGCCGGCCTGGCTCAGGCTGGCCCCATGGGCCATGGCGCGGTCGAGCGCCCGCTCGTGGCGCAGGCGGCGCAGCTCGGCGGTGATGAGGGCGGCGCCAAGCACCAGCAGCCCCAGGGCGAGCACGGCCACGCTCAGGGCGGCCAGCAGGGTGGGGTTCAGCTGCGACATCACAGCCTCGCCACCCGGTAGAGCAGCACCGCGCCCAGCAGCTGCAGGCCGGCGCCGCCGAAGACCATCATGCGGCCCGTGCCGTCGTGCCACATGCGCAGGAAGTAGTCGGGGTTGTTGGCCACGATCAGCCCGCCCACGATCAGCGGCAGCAGGCCCAGGATCCAGGCCGACAGCCGGGTCTCGGCCGACAGCGCCTGCAGCTCATGGTCGGCCTGTTCGCGGTCGCGGATGAAGTGCGCGAGCCGCTCCAGCAGCAGGTCGGCGCGGCCGCCGTAGCGCACGCCCAGGCCCAGCACGGCGGCCATCAGGTGCAGCTCCTGCACGCGCACGCTCTCGGCCGTCTGTGCCAGCGCGCGGTCCAGGTCCACGCCGGCGCGCACCAGGCCGGCCGTGCGTTCCAGGTAGGCCCGCAGCGGCTCGCGCGCGCTCGGAATGGCCAGCTGGAAGGCCGCCTGCGTGGAGTTGCCCACGGTGATGAGCCGCACCATCGCATCGATGAAGCCGGGCAGCTGGCCCACCAGCCGGCGGCGGAACTTCTGCACCCGCCACCAGAGGAAGAAGGCCGACAGCGGCAGCAGCACCGCCAGTGCGGCGACCACGCCCGGCCCCGACGCGAACAGCCCCGCCAACGCAAGCAGGATCGCCAGCGCCAGCATGCCCAGGCCCAGCTGCGGCGCGGAGAGCGCTCCCTGCAGCCACGGCGGCAGCAGCTCGTCCAGGCGATGGCGGCTGGATGCGTTGGCCGCGGTGGCGAGCTCGGCCGTCGCGGCCCAGGGGTCGACCAGCGTGCCGTCGGTGGGTGCGGCCGCCACCGGCAGCGCACTGGCCGGCGTCGACAGCGGCGCAGGCCGCGCGCGTCGCGGGGCATCGCCGTCGGCGGCCAGGCCTGCGAGCTGCTCGCCCAGGTGGCGGGCGGCGGCGGCGCGGCCCTGGCGCGTCGCCGCCCACTGCCACAGCAGCAGGCCGGCGGCGGCCAGCATCAGGGCCAGTGCCGCGAGCAGCAGCAGGCCGATGCGCGGCGACTCAGCCACGGCGGCCCTCCGCCCCGCCTGGCGCATTGCGGGCCATGGTCTGGCGCAGCCGCGCGATCTTGGGCGAGTGCGGGGCGATGCCCAGCGACACCCAGCGGTCGCGCTCCTCGCCATCCGGACCGACCTGCGGCTCGTAGCGGTACAGCTCCTGCATGGCCACCACGTTGTCGTTCACGCCCGTCACCTCCGACAGCGAGAGGATGCGCCGCTGCCCGCCCGAGAGTCGGCCGATCTGCACGATGAAGTCGATGGCGCTGGCGATCTGCCGGCGCAGGCTGACCTCGCTGCCCTGGTAGCCCGCGAAGCCCGCGAGCATCTCCAGCCGGTAGATGCATTCGCGCGGCGAGCTGGCGTGGATGGTGCCCATCGAGCCGTCGTGGCCCGTGTTCATGGCCTGCAGCATCTCGATCACCTCGGCGCCGCGCACCTCGCCCACGATGATGCGGTCGGGCCGCATGCGCAGGCTGTTGCGCAGCAGGTCGCGGATGGACACCAGCCCCGCGCCATCGAAGCCGCCCTGGCGGCTCTCGAGCCTCACCACATGCGCATTGGCCAGCGACAGCTCGGCCGTGTCCTCGATGGTGATGACGCGCTCGGTGTCGGGGATGAAGGTGGTCAGCGCATTGAGCAGCGAGGTCTTGCCCGAGCTGGTGCCGCCCGAGACCAGGATGTTGCAGCGCGCACGCACCGCCATCTCCAGTACCTGTGCCATGCCGGCGTCGAAGGTGCCGAGCTTGACCAGCTCGGCCGGCGTGAGCGGGTCCTTGCGGAACTTGCGGATCGACACCGACATGCCGTCCAGCGCCAGCGGCTCGATCACCGCGTTGATGCGGCCACCGTCGGGCAGGCGCGCATCGACCATGGGGTTCGATTCGTCCAGCCGCCGGCCCAGCGGCGACAGGATGCGGCGCACGATGCGCAGCACATGCTCGTCGTCCGAGAAGCGGATCTGCTCGCGCGTGAGGATGCCGCGGCGCGAGACGTAGACGTTCTTGTGGCCGTTGATCAGCACGTCCTCGACGGCCGGGTCGTTCAGCAGGTCCTCCAGCGGGCCGAGGCCGGCCAGCTCCTTGGTGAGCGCATCGGCCACCAGCTGGATCTCGCGCTCGTTGATGGGCACGCGCTGCAGCCGAACGAAGCTGTCGAGCTCCAGCTCCACGAACTGCTGGATCGAGGCGCGCGACCAGCGGCCGAACTCGGCGCCCAGCTCCTCGATGCGGGTGAGCAGGTGCTCGTGGGTCCAGTTCTTGATGTCCTGGAACTGCTGGGAGCCGACGAAGGCCTGGTCGTCGTCGGCGAACTGGATGTCGGGGGACATGGCGCTCAACCCTCTTTCTTCCACAGGCTGCCGATCTGCTTGCCCAGGGCGCGCCAGCGGGCGGGCGTCGCGGAAGCGCCACGCGGCGCGTGGGCGACGGCTGCGCCGCCGGGCAGTGCCTCGCGCAGGCTGCGCGCCATGGCGACCACCGCCTGGGTGTAGGCATCGCTGCGCGCGGTGCGCACCAGCATCTCGCCACGGCTGGCGGCCGCATTGAGCGCCGCCGCGCGCGCCGGCACCACATGGGCGAGCGGCAGTTCGAGCCGCGCCGCGATCTCGCGCGCCGACAGCTCCACATGGCTGTCGAACTTGTTGACCACCAGCGCGAAGTCCTTCAGGTCCACGCCCTTGGCCTTCAGGTCCTTGAGCAGCGCGGCGGTGGAGACGATGGCGCCGATGCTCTGGTCGCACACCACCCACACGCGCTCGGCCTCGCGGGCCGTCTGGGCGATGAAGTCCACCGACGAGAAGCCGCCCAGGTCGGCCACCTGCAGGTCGAAGAAGTCGGCCAGCCGGCGGATCAGCTGGGCCGAGTCGGCATGCGAGATCTCGCGCACCTGCGTCAGGCTGGCGGGCAGCGGCAGCAGGGCCACGCCACTGTCGTGGTGGGCCAGGGCGGTCTGCAGCAGCGTGGGGTCGATGCGGCGCAGGTTGCGCACGCCGTCGACGAAGCTGAATTCGCTGGGCGTGTCCAGGTAGAGCAGGCCGTCGCGCGCAGGCAGGCCCAGGTCGAGCAGGGCGACGCCGCGGCGCTGCGCGGCGGCGGCGGTGCGCGGTGGCGTGCCTGCATCGCCCAACTGCTCCTGCAGCACCAGCGCCAGACTCGCGGCCAGCGTGGTGGTGCCCACGCCGGCGCGGGCACCCAGCAGGGCCAATGTGCCGCCGCGTACGCTGCGCTGCGTGGCGGCACGGCGCTGCATCAGCGCACGCAGGGTGGCCTGGGCATCCGACGGTGCACCGGCCAGGTCGATGAAGTCGTCCACGCCGGCGCGCAGGGCGCCCAGCGTGGCGGCGGGGTCGGTGGCCAGGCCGGCGGCGGCCACCGGCAGCGCCGGCCAGTCCTGGCGCAGGCGCTGCAGCAGGGCCGTGGCATCGTCGGCCGCGCCCGCACCGAAGTCGATGAGCACCGCCTGCGGCGACAGCATGCCGATGCGCTCCTCGATGCCCATGCCGCTGCGCAGCGGCACCACCACGCCTTCGCCGGCCAGGGCATCGGTCATCCAGGCCACGCGGGCCGGGTCGGCGCATACGAACACATAGGTGGCCGTGCCGGCATCGGGAAAGCGGTCGCGCGGGGCGTTCATGGCGGTCTCGTCGATCACGAAGAGCTCAGCGCGAGAAGCCCGGCAGGGTCGTGCTGCCGGGCACGTTGCCGGTGAAGATCGAGCGCCACACGGGGCCGTCGCGCTGCTCGTTGGCGCCGGGCAGGTAGGGCGTGAGATCGGTGCCGCGGGCGATGGGCCGCACCAGGTGCGGCGTGACCACGATCACCAGTTCCTTCTCGCTCATCTGGTAGCGGTTCTGCTTGAAGAAGCTGCCCAGCACCGGCAGGTCGCCCAGCAGCGGCACCTTGTCGGCGTTGGAGCTGGTGCTGCGGCTGACCAGCCCGCCGATGATGAAGCTCTCGCCGTCGCCCAGTTCCACCGTGGTGTCGGCACGGCGGGTGGTGATGGCGGGCACCGGCACGCCGTTGAGGCTCAGGGCGTTGGCGTAGTCCAGGTCGCTGGCCTCGGGCGCCACCTTGAGTGCGATGCGGTCGTCGCCCAGCACCGTCGGCGTGAGCGTCAGGCCGATGCCGAAGGGCTTGTATTCGATGGAGGTGGTGCCCAGCCCCTGCGGCACCGGGATGGGCAGTTCGCCACCCGACAGGAAGCTGGCGCTCTGCCCGGAAAGGGCCACCAGCGTGGGCTCGGCGAGCACCCGGGCCAGGCCGTTCCCCTCGAGGAAGCCCACGTTCAGGCCGATGCCGGCGCGGCCGAAGTTGAACAGCAGGTTGAAGGCCTGCGACAGCGGGTTGTTGGCGTCGGTGCCGAGTGAGCCGTCGGTGTTGTAGGTCGTGCTCTTGAGCGAGGTGGGCGTGAACACGCCGAAGCTGAAGCCGTGCGAGTTGGCCCGCGTGCTGAAGATGTTGAGGCCGGCCTGCTTGAGCACGCTGCGGTTGAACTCCACCACCTTCACGTCGACCTGCACCGTGTGGCTCTTCACCTGCACGCTGGAGCGGTCGGTCAGCGTGGCCTTGTCGGGAAAGGCCGCCAGTGCCGTCTCGCGTGCCTGGCGGTGGGCCGGCAGGCTGTCGCTGCTGCCGTCGAGCACGGCGGTGCGCCGCTGGACCTCGATGGCATAGGTGCGGCCCGCGGGCCTGCCTTTCTCCCACACGATCAGCGAGGTACCGCCGGCGGCCTTGCCGGTGACGACCAGCCGCGCCGCCGGCGAGCCCGGCGTGCGGCGCGCGACGGTGACGCTGGCCACCGACTCGTCGGCGATGGCGATGCGCTCGACGGCGCTGTCGAACACGAGTTCCTTCTGGGTGCCGGTGGTGAGCACCAGCCGGGCCGGGTCGTCCGCCGGCGTGAGGGCCAGGGCGGTCGGCGCGGCCGCGGGGGCAAGCAGGGCCACGGCCAGCACGGCAGGGATCGGAAGGCGGAGGGGGCGCAGGCGCATGGTGGTGGTCGGTGGGGTGCAGGCGGTGCGGGCGATGCGGGCAAAGGGCATGGCGCGGTCAGTAGCGCACCGTCTCGCGACGGTCGCCGCGGATCACTTCCACCTCCAGGCCGGTGGGGGTGGCGCGTGCACCGGGGTTGGCCGGCGCAGCCGCCACGCTCCGGCGTGCCGTGCGCGCGCCGCCGTTGGCCAGGTCTTCCACGGCTAGGCCGGCCTGGGCGCGGTCGATGCCTTCCAGCGTTGGGCGGGCCTCGTCGCCGCGCGCGGCGGACAGCGGCTGCAGCGCAGGCGGCAGCGAGGCGAACAGGCGGGGGTCGGGCTCGGCCGTGTCGGCCGGATTGCGCAGGGCCAGCAACAGCCGGCCGCTGGTGTCGCCCAGCACCAGGCGGTTCACATCGGCCACCGGCACGGCCAGCACGGCGGTGCGCGGGGCTTCCGCACGCTGCCCTCCGGCCGAGGCGTTGTTGACGCGGCCGTTGCTGCCTTCGGCCCGGCTGGCTGCGCCGTCGACGGAGGCCTGGCCGAAGGCCAGCACGCGCAGGCGTGCCATCAGCAGGCGGGCCTGGCTGCGCTCGATGTCGCGGCCGTCGGCCTTGAGGGTGAAGAACACGTCCACGTAGTCGCCGGGCGTCACGCGGTTGCCGACGCCGATGACCTCGTCCACCTTGACGGCCACGGCGCGTTCGCCATCGGCCAGCTTGAGGGCGAGGCCGGTGCTCAGCTGCGCCTCGAGCACCGGCGTGCCGGCGCCCAGGTCCAGCACCGGCACGCGCCCGGCCACGTCGGCCGGGCTGCGGAAGGCGCCGGCGGGATCGATGGGCAGCTGGGCCACCTGCAGGGCGTCGGCGGGGATAGGCTGGCCGGCCGCCACCGACTTGGTCGTGACCACCACGGCAAAGGCGGCGGCCGGTGCAGTGGCCGGAGCGCTCGCGGCCGGTGCCGCCACCTTGCGGGTCGGGGCCGGGTTGCGGCTGAGCAGCCAGGCGTACACCGCCAGGGCCACGGCCAGCAGCACGAGGAGGACGGCCAGGATCTTGGAAAAGCGCAGCATGGCGGGCGGGCGGTTCAGATCGGGACGAGGGTGGAATGACCGGAAGGCGTCCGGCTCATTGCGGCACCCGCCAGGCCAGCCACGCGAAGGTGGCCAGCGCCAGGTAGGCGGCGTAGGGAATGGGCCGCCGAGCCGAGGGCGATGCCACGCCCTGCGGGGTGCGACCCGAGAGCATCAGCATCAGCCGGGGAGAAAGGGGCCAGCGCCGCAGTGCGAGCACGGCAAGCGCATGGAGGAAGGCCAGCAGGCTGCCGGCGATGGCGATGGGAGCCAGGGGCGCGAGACCGAGCCACAACCCCAGGGCGGCGGCAAACTTGACGTCGCCCGCGCCCATCAGTCCTAGGGCGTAGAAGGGCAGGAGCACGGCGAAGGCGACGAGCGCGCCGAGCAATGCCGTCAGCCAGTCCAGTCCGGGCAGGGCGGCATCGAAGGTCAGCGAGAGCAGGGCGCCCACCATGCCGGCCAGGACCAGCAGGTTGGGCACCTTGCGCCAGCGAAGGTCGCAGACCACCGCACCGGCCAGCCAGAGCAGGAAGAGTGGCTGCATGGTCCGGCGCGGGGGAACTGGCGAGCAAGAGTGCGGACCCGGACGGGCGGTCAGCCGGCCGCACCGGTCGTGGCCACGGTCTGGACGTTGGTGAAGATGGTGTTCAGCGTGTCCCGCACGATGCCGGTGTTGCCGAAGATCGCCACCAGGACCAGGGCCATCAGGCCCGCGATGATCCCGTACTCGATGGCGGTGGCGCCTTCTTCATCGCGCAGAAAACGAACGATTGCAGCTTGCATGATTGACCTCGCAGAAATGTTGTCGGACAGGTGCCCGAAGGCGAGCTCATGCTAGGTTCCAGTAACTTCCTGTATCAATAAGAGGGAAGTATTCACATTTGAAAAGCGGGTCACGCGTGTCACGTTGACCACTTGGTCGCAAAATTTTTTTACGCATCGACCAAATGGACGATTCAGCCCGCGTAAGCCATTGAAATCAAAAGAGAAATTTTTTGAAATTTGCCAGGATTCGCTTGCACCAAGATGGTGCATAACGTAAATGCGCAAGTTACGAAGGTGTCACGGCGCGCGTTACGTAACGGCAGTTTTGACGTTTCGGCCACAAACCCCGGGGAAAACGCTAAATAGTTCACCCCCTGTTCGTAGGGGCATTTCAGGGCCTGCAGGCCTTGTTCGGGGGGGCAGCACCCGTCGTTGCCGTCGGCGGCGCGACGATGCCGGCCTCACGGCGGCATGGATGGACTGGTCATCCCAGGAGAAATGGACCGGCCGCTGCGCCCGGTCTGCCTGGCCTCAGCCCAGGATGTCTTCGTGGAAGAGCTTCCAGCTGTCCGGCGTACGCACCCAGTACTGCCGACGGGTGCGGCCGGTGCGTTCACCCGAGACGACCTCGCCGAAGGTGGCGACCACCGTGTCGCGCTTGTCGTGCCACATGAGCACCGAGGTGTCCTTGAGCTGGATGTTGCGGCCCTGGGCCGTGGCCAGTTCCTGCCGCAGGACGTTGTCGATGGGCACCGAAACCGGGCCGCGCCGGCTGGCGCGCTGGTAGTCGGTGGCGTAGAAGCTGCGCAGCCGCTCTTCGTTGCCGCCGCTGCGGGCCTGGAGCCAGGCGCTGAGGGCGGTCTCGAAGGGCTCGGCCAGGGTGCGCACCTTGGGCGGCGCCACCCAGTCCAGCTTGCGGGCGATGACCACCGGCGTCGCTCCCACCTGCACCTTGCGCAGGATCTGCTTGAGGTCGGGGTTGGACAGCACCACGCAGCCATCGCTGGCCTGGGGGGGCCGCGAGAACTGCTCGGGCGGCGTGCCGTGCAGCCAGATCCCGCTGCCCGTGCGCCCCAGCATGTTGTCGTAGGGGTTCGGGTAGTTGATGGGCAGGGCGCCGGCCCCGTAGAAGTCCTTGAGCGTGCGCGGATCGAGGTTGCTGGTGACGTAGTACACGCCCAGGGGCGTGCGGGCATCGCCCTCCACCAGCTTGTCCGTGCCCGCCTTGCCCACCGAGATGTAGTAATCGGCTGCCAGCTGCAGGCCGTTGGCCGTGTTCTCGAGCAGGTACAGGCGCGATCGCGACGCGTCCACCGCAATCGCGTAGCGGCTGCGCTGCGACAGCGCGAGGAACTGCGAGGGCACCGTGCCCGGCGGCGGGCGGTCGCGCAGGGCCTCCAGGCGGCGGCGCGACTCTTCGTGCAGTTCGGTCAGCGCCGGGTTGCCGCGCAGTCGTGCGAGGCTTGCGGCGTCGGGGCGGGCCGCCGCACCGGGCGGCACGCGGGTGGCCAGCAGGTCGCCATAGACCAGTTGTGCCAGCTGGAAGTTGGGATAGGACTTGACCAGCACGCGCGCCTTGTCGAGCGCCTGCTGTGTCTCGCCCCGGCCGAAGAGCTGGTAGACCTCGATCAGCTGCGCCTCGGCGGCGCCCCCGGCCTGCAGGATCGGACCCGCATCCACCGGGGCGGCCGGCGCGATGGCCTCCGCGGCCGCCTGCACCCCGCCCATCGCGGGCGGGTGCGCCACCACGCGGCTGGTGCTGGCCGCAGCAGCGGCGGCCGCTGGAATGGCGGCGGCCTTCGCCACCGATCTCACCGGGGTTCGCTCGGCACGACGCTGAGCGGCCCGTCCAGGCGTCGCCACGGCGGCGCGCGCGGCAACGGGGCGGCCCGCCTCCTTCTTGGCGCGGGGAGCCGCCGCCGCCTTGGCGGGGCTCTTGCCTCGGGCCTGCCGCTCCGCGGTGGCGGCCTGGGCGGCCAGCGGCACGGACGCGACGATCAGGCCGGCAGCCAGCAGCCAGGCCGTACAGGGCTTGAGGGAGCTGAAACGGTCCGCCAAGGTCGAAGCTGTGCGTTACATGTCGCCGGCCTCAGCCGCCGACGGTTTCCTTCACGATGCGCCACTTGCCATGCACGCGCTGCATCTCCAGCGTCTTGCGGCTACTGACGTTCAGGCGGTCGGAGCGGTAGCGCTGGCGGAACTTGGCCGTGGCCTTGTCGCCTTGCACATCGACGTTCAGGCCCTCGACCTGCACGGTGATGTTGTTCTTGCTCACGATGCGCGCGCGCCGCTCCTTCTCCCAGGCCGAGCGGCTGGCACCGTCGGCAGGGTCGAAGTTGGGGGCGTAGGACGCAAGGTAGCCGTCCATGTCCTGCTTGGACCAAGCGCTGGCCCAGGCGGTCACCGCAGAAGCCACCTCGGTCTGTGCCGTGTTGGTCGCCTCCGGCTTGGGTGCCGGCGCGGGCTCGGCCGGCTTGGGTGCCGGCGCTGCAGCAGGCACCGGCGCAGGCGCCGGGGTGGGCGCGGCGGTGGCGGCCGGAGCGGGTGCAGCAACCGGTGGCTTCGCGGGCGCCGGCGCCACGGCGGGGGGTGCGGGTGCTGGTTCGGGCGCCTTGGCCACGACGGCTGGAGCGGGCGCGGGTGCGGGCGGAGCCGGCGGTGCCTTGGCGACCACGGCAGGGGCAGGAGCAGGCGCCGGTGTGGGCGCGGGCGCCTTCGCGACCGTGGTCGCACCTTTGTTGCCGGCCAGCAGGGCGGCGCTCGGCGTGGTGAAGAGGGTGCGGATGACCGCCAGCTTGGGCTGCACCGCGGCATTGCCCTTGTCCAGCTGAAGTGCCTTGCCGTAGGCCTCGCTGGCCAGGCGCGCGTACACGTCGCCAAGGTTCTCGTAGGCGGTGGCGTAGCTGGAGTTGGTGCGGATCGCGCGCTCCAGAACTCCGCGTGCCTTGTCGAAATCACCCTGACCGGCGTAGATCACGGCCAGGTTGTTGTAGGGCTCGGGCAGGTTGGGCGCGTCGCGGGTGAGCTGCTCGAAGATGTTGATGGCTTCGGGGCGACGACCTGCTTCGAGGTTGGCGACGCCCTTGAGGAAGCGCATCTGCAGATCTTGCGGCTTCTCGCGCAGGAACTTGTCCGCCTGCGCAAGCCCTTCATCGAATTTGCGCTGCTGGATGAGTTGCTCGACGTTGTCGTACTCGTCGGCCCAGGCGGCGGCGAAGGGCATCGCACAGGCGAGCGCCACGGCCAGCAGACGCGACGGGATTCGGGAGGCGTATCGAGGCGGCTGGGCGGCTGCAATCTTGAACATGCGGGCGGGGGCTCTGTCGGAACCGCCGGATTGTAGTGTCGCCCTTCCACGCATTGTTTACTTTTATCCACACATGCCGAACCCTCCGGGCTGCGCAGGGCAACACGGAGGGAAAAGTGGAGAGGAACGGCGGATCAGCGCGGCATGCTGGTCGGCGGCAGGGTGGTGACCGTCTCCCGGATCAGACCGCCACCGAGCACGCTGCCGTCGATGGTGGTGTCGCCCTGGCCGGTTACCCGCGCTTCGCACGCTGCCCGGTCGACGCGCGTCTGATGCAGCTGGCATCGCGCGAGCGCGTTCTGTCGATAGGTGTTGGCATTGGCGCTGCTCAGGTTGCCCTGGCGTGCAGCCTGTGCGGCAGCCCCTGCCTCGCGGATGCACGCCGCACGGTCCTGCTGGATGTGGCCGCACATCGCACGTTCCTGCGTGTAGCTGCTGCTGTCGCTCGCCTGGGCAAAGGGGCCCCCAAGCAGGGCCCCGGTGGCGAGGGCCAGTGCGAAGCCGGTATGACGAAGGGTCTTCTTCATGGCAAAGCTCCTGGTAAGGGTTTGGTGGGGAAAGGGTGCGGGCCATGCCCGCGTCGGAAGCTGCTGCGCTCAGCGCGGAGCAGCGGGAATCGTCGTGACCGTCTCGCGGATGATTCCGCCGCCCATCACGCTGCCTTCTGTGGTCGTCGTCGTGGCGGCACCGGCGCCGCTGCCACGGACGCGCGCCTCGCAGTCCGCTCTCTCCGCGGCAGGCTGGAGGCTGCAGCGCGCCGTGGCGTTGGCCTGCGCGTTGCCTTGAGCGGGGGTGGTGAGTCCGCCGCGCTGCGCCTCCTGGCGCGCGGCCCCCGCCTCGCGGCGGCAGGCTGCGGCGTCCTGCCGGGCATCGCAGTCCGGTGCGGATTGCGCGAGGGCAGGCCAGGCTGCTGCAACCAGCGTCAGGGTGCAGGCGCCACGCAGCGCAATGCGCTGCCAAGCTTTCAGGGGAGGGGTCATGGTCACGTCCATGCGCCCGTACGGGCGTCGTTGTTCAATGACCTGACTGTGGGCGGGACCGTTAGCGCGGGCCTGTGGGACGCGGCTGCGCGGTGCCTCGCGCCGACGGCGCCCGCGCATGTCGGACGGGTCGCACGGAACGGCCCGGGACCGTCGCTCAGTCCGCCTCGTCGATGCGTTGCGCCAGATGCGCGAGGGCTTCCTCGACCTGGTCCACCAGGATCAGCGACAGATCGCCAGGGGCCAGTCGTGCGAGGGCGGCGTCGATGGCGAGGAATTCGCCGCGGATCTCCTCGACGTGCGCAGTGCGGCGTGCACCCTTGAGGCCCTGGCGCAGCAGGGCGATAACTTCGCCGTCGGCGCGGCCGCGCTGGGCGGCGTCCTGGTAGAGGATCACGTCGTCGAAGGCCTCACCGAGGATGGCCGTCTGATCGCGGATGTCCTCGTCGCGGCGGTCGCCGGCGCCGCTGATGACCACCGAGCGACGGTTGGCCGGCAGCGTCTCGATGGCCGCCACCAGCGCCTTCATGGCGTCGGTGTTGTGGCCGTAGTCAGCGATCACGGTGGCGCCCTTGTAGTCCATCACGTTGAAGCGGCCGGGCACGCCGGCAGCGTCGTTCTTGAAGCTGGCCAGGCCGCGGCGGATGGTGTCCCAGTCCAGGCCCACGGCCCAGGCGGCGGCCACGGCGGCCATGACGTTCTCGACCTGGAAAGGCAGCGTGCCGCCCCGGGTGATGGGCACGTCGCGCAGCGCCACGCGCTCGCGCCAGGCGCCTTCGGCCGCGATCAGCGTGTCGCGGTCCACGTAGACGGTGCGCTTGCCCTGCGCCCGATGCGTGGCCATCACCGGCAGCTGGCGGTCGGCCGCGAAGTAGATGACCTGGCCGGGGCAGGCCCCCGCCATGGCGGCCACGTGCGGATCGGCCGCATTGAGCACGCCCCAGCCGTTCGGCGCCACGTTGCGCACGATCACCCGCTTGACGGCGGCCAGGTCGTCCACCGTGTGGATGTAGTTCATGCCGAGGTGGTCGCCGCTGCCCACATTGGTCACGACGGCGACGCTGCAGCGGTCGAAGCCCAGACCTTCACGCAGGATGCCGCCGCGCGCCACCTCGAACACCGCCGCTTCCACTTCGGGGTGCAGCAGCACGTTGCGGGCGCTCTTGGGGCCGCTGCAGTCGCCGCTGTCGGTCTGGCGGCCATTGACGTAGACGCCATCGGTGTTGGTCATGCCCGTGACCATGCCGCTGGCGGCCAGCAGGTGGTTGATCAGGCGCGTGGTGGTGGTCTTGCCGTTGGTGCCGGTGACGGCGATGACCGGCACGCGGCCATCGTCGCCGTCGGCGTAGAGCTGGTCCACGATGGCCTCGCCCACCGGCCGGCCGCGGCCGAAGGAGGGGCTGATGTGCATGCGCAGGCCGGGCGCGGCATTGACCTCGACGATGCCGCCGTGCTGCTCTTCGAGCGGGCGGATCACGTTCTCGCACACCATGTCCACGCCGCAGATGTGCAGGCCGACCATCTGCGCCGCGTCGACCGCGCGGGCGGCTATCTCGGGATGCACGGTGTCGGTCACGTCGGTGGCCGTGCCGCCGGTGGACAGGTTGGCGTTGTTGCGCAGCACCACGCGCTGGCCCAGGGCCGGCACGCTCTCAGGCGTGAGGCCCTGCGCCTCCAGCCGGCCCAGGGCGATGTCGTCCAGCCGGATCTTGGTGAGCGAGGTGGCATGGCCTTCGCCGCGGCGCGGGTCCTGGTTGACCACGTCGACCAGCTGGCGCACGGTACTGTGGCCATCGCCGATCACCTGCGGCGGATCGCGCCGGGCGGCGGCGATCAGCCGGTCGCCCACCACCAGGAGGCGGTAGTCGAAGCCGGGCAGGAACTTCTCGACCATCACCTCGCCGTAGTGCGCGGCAGATGCGTAGGCGGCGTCGAACTGCTCGCGGGTGGCGATGTTGACCGTCACGCCCTTGCCCTGGTTGCCGTCCTGCGGCTTGGCGACCACGGGCAGTCCGATCTCCAGCGCCGCGGCCCAGCCGTCATCCGCGCTGCTGACCGGCCGGCCCAGCGGCACCGGCACGCCGGCCGAATGCAGCAGCTGCTTGGTGAGCTCCTTGTCCTGCGCGATCGATTCGGCGATGCCCGAGGTGGCGTCGACCTCGGCGGCCTGGATGCGGCGCTGGCGCACGCCCCAGCCGAACTGCACCAGGCTGCCAGTGGTCAGGCGCCGGTACGGAATGCCGCGCGCCACTGCCGCATCGACGATGGAACCGGTGCTGGGGCCCAGGCGCTCGTCCTCGTCCAGCTCGCGCAGCTCGGCGATGGCGGCGGCGGAGTCGAAGCTGCCGCTGCCCTGCGGATCGAGGGCGGCGTTGAGCAGCTGCGTGGCCATCTCGACCGCGCGGCGGCCGACGGCCTCCTCGGTGTACTGCACGGCCACCAGAAAGATGCCTTCCTCGCGGGCCCTCGTGGTGCGGCCGAAGATCACCTCGCAGCCGGCCTGGGCCTGCAGCGCCACGGCGGCGTTCTCCAGCACATGGGCGGCGGTCAGTGGATGGCCGAGCACCACGGGATGCAGTTCGCCGATGGTGGGGAAGAGGGCGCGCAGCCGGGGCTCGAAGCCGGGGATCTGTTCGACCGCCTGTTCGATCGCGCTGCAGGAGACGACCAGCTCGATGCAGGTATGGCGGCTCCACAGGTTGGGGCCGCGCAGGGCACGGGTGCGGATGATGTCCATGGGGCGGTCGGGTCTCAGGCGAGTTGCAGCGAGCCGGCGGTTTGGCTCTGGTCCAGTTGCAGTGAGGCGGTGGCCAGTTGCAGGTCGGCCTCGAAGGCCTCAATGCCGGCACCGATCAGGTTCAGTGGAATGGCCATGGCCCAGGCGGCGCCCACGGCGGCCAGCACGCTCTCGAGGCCGACGCCGGCATGGTGGGCGCTCCAAACAGTCAATCGGCCGAGGCCGGGCAGGAAGGATTCGCTGGTGCCATGGGCCAGCACGATGCGGTCCTGCCGCACCGTGACCACCTTGCCGCCTGCCGCCATGTGGGCGGCCAGCGGCGTGGCCTGCGGGTCGGCGGCGTACAGGATCACCTCACCGTCGCACAGTGGCGCCATGCCGGCCACACGCGCATCGGCGGCATTGAGCACGGCGGTGCCATGGTCCAGCACCACGTCGACCTGGGTGCGCAGCACCTTCACCATCTGGTCGCTCTCGGTGATGTCCTCGTGGGCCAGCTGTTCGGCGCCCTCCAGATCGGTCACGATGCCGATCTCGCAGCGGTCGTAGGGAAGGCCGTCGGCCAGGATGGTCGCGGCGCCGTTCTCGATCACCACCGCCTCGACCTGGCGGTTGACCAGCAGCCGGCGGCCGGCGGCCCAATGGGCGCTGTCGCGGGTGTCGACGCGGCGGCGATCCAGGAACAGGCCGTCGCGGCAGGCCAGGCCCACATGGCGGCCCGACAGGCCCACCAGCCAGGCCACCAGGCGGGCCAGCACGGCGTTCTCGCGCGAGCCGGCCACGCCCACCACGGGGATGCGGCCGGGCCGTTCGTCGTCGGATTCCGGGAACAGGTGATCGCAGATGGCGCGACCCACCGGACGCGGCGAGCCCACGGCGGGCTTCAGGTGCATCAGCAGCCCGGGGCCGGCGTTGACCTCGACGATGGCGCCGCCCTGCGACTGCAGGGGTCGGCCCACGTCCAGACAGACCAGGTCGATGCCGGCGATGTCCAGGCCCACGGCGCGGGCGGCCAGGGTGGCGGCGTAGGCGACCTCGGGATGGACCTGGTCGGTGCAATCCACGCCCAGGTTGCCGTTGCGCTGGATGATCACCTCGTGGCCGGATTCGGGCACCGACTCGCCGGTCAGGGCCTGCCGCTGCAGCTCCAGCTGCAGCTTGGCGTCGGTGGCCAGCACGATGAGGTCGAGCGGGAACTCCTCTTCCGCGCCGCGGCGCGGGTCGCTGTTGAGCTGGCTCTCGATCAGCTCGGCAACGGTGGAGCGGCCGTCGCCTGTCACGGTGATGATCTCGCCCCGTGCGGCGGCGACGACCTCGCCACCCACCACCAGCAGCCGGTGCTCCTGGCCGCGGATGAAGCGCTCCACCATCACACCGCTGCCCTCGGGCTCGGCCACGGCGAAGGCGGCGAGCACTTCCTCGCGGGTGTGCAGATCCAGCGACACGCCGCGGCCATGATTGGCGTCCACGGGCTTCACGGCCACGGGCAGGCCGATGTCCTCCGCGGCCTCCCAGGCCTCTTGGGCGGAGTTGACTTCCAGGCCGTCGGGCACCGGCACGCCGCAGCTGGCCAGCAGCGACTTGGTCAGCTGCTTGTCGCTGGCGATGGATTCGCCGATGGCGCTGGTGTGGTCGGTCTCGGCGGTCCAGATGCGCTGCTGGCGGGCACCATGGCCCAGCTGCACCAGGTTGCCGTTGTTCAGCCGCAGCGAGGGGATGCCGCGGTCGGTGGCGGCGGCGACGATGGCCGCGGTGCTGGGCCCCAGGTAGCACTCGTCGACCTTGGCCTTGACGGCGGCCACGGCCTTCTGCACGTCGGCCGCGTCGTAGGCATCGCCATTGATGGCCGCCATCAGCAGCCGGTGGCCTTCGAGCAGGGCCATGCGGGCGACCTGCTCCTCGCGGGCGCGGAACACCATGCGGTAGACACCGTGCTTCGACGTGCTGCGGGTTTGACCGAAGCCGGTGGGCATGCCGGCCAGGTTGAGCAGCTCGATCACCACATGCTCCAGCACATGCCCGGCCCAGGTGCCTTCGGTCAGCCGCTGCAGGAAGCCGCCGCGTTCGCCGACGCCGCAGTGGTGCTCGATGAGCGCTGGCAGCAGGGCCGTCAGTCGCCCGGGAAAACCCTCGATCTTGTTGGAGGGGAAGTCCTCCAGCGGGCCGAGGTCCAGCCACGTCTCCAGCACGGGGCGGTAGGTCCAGACGTTGGGACCGCGCAGGTAGCGGATGCGCAGCAGGCGGATGTCGTCGAAACGGGGCATGGATGCGTTGATAGGCGTTCGATGGAAGCGGGCAGGGGCGCCGTGCGGCGCGCCCGGGTCAATGGAGAGAATCGGCGCCCGACCGGCGCGCGGGTGGGACCTGCCACAGGTCCCCGACCATCCAACACAACGAATGACAAATCACGATTCAGTCGGTGCCCCGGGGGGCGAATCGGCCTCGGCGGCACACGCCCCTGCTGTGGGAGAAAGCCGCGTACCGGTGTCGGACAACGTTCTGGCCAGCCTTTCGGTTGACCTGGACCAGGGGCTGCGCTTCGCTCAGGAAACCCAGTTGCACCTGACCCAGACCCAGCTGCGCGAGGTGTCGCCGGATGGCCGGGCTCGGGTCTGGGACGTCGCGGCGCCGGGCCTGCGGCTTCGGCTGTCGGACCATGCGGGGGTCGCCGCGCTCGACCTGATCGGGTCGCACGGGTTGATGGCGCGGTGGCATTTCACGCTGGTGGGCCAAGCGGCGGCGGTGCGGCTCGTACGGCTGTTCGAACAGCTGCGCAGCGGCGGCCTGCAGCCCGAGGCGGCCGATGCCGAGGAGGCGGTCGACACCGAGCTGAACTCGGCGCCCTCCACCTGGGTACTGCTGCGGTTGTGGCGCTTCGCCCATCCCTACCGGCTCCAGCTGTTCTGGGGGTTTGCCCTGACGCTGCTGGCCACCGGCGCGACGCTGGTGCCGCCCTACCTGACCATCCCGCTGATGGACGACATCCTGATCCCCTACCAGAACGGCAAGCCCATCGCCCCCGGCGAAGTGGCGCTGTACCTGAGCGGGCTGCTGGGTGCGGCTCTGGTGGGCTGGGGCCTGGGCTGGGCCCGCACCTACCTGCTGGCGCTGGTCAGCGAACGCATCGGCGCCGACCTGCGCACCACCACCTACGAGCACCTGCTGACCTTGCCGCTGGACTACTTCGGCGGCAAGCGCACCGGCGACCTGATGGCGCGCATCGGCTCCGAGACCGACCGCATCAACGTCTTCCTGTCGCTGCATGCGCTCGACTTCCTGACCGACCTGATCATGATCGGCATGACGGCGGTGATCCTGGTGTCGATCAACCCGCTGCTGGCCGTGGTCACGCTGGTGCCGCTGCCCATCATTGCCTGGATGATCCACGTGGTGCGCGACAAGCTGCGCACCGGCTTCGAGAAGATCGACCGCGTCTGGAGCGAGGTCACCAACGTGCTGGCGGACACCATCCCGGGCATCCGTGTGGTCAAGGCCTTTGCGCAGGAGCGGCGCGAGGCCGAGCGCTTCCGCGCCGCCAACCAGCACAACCTGCAGGCCAACGACCGGCTCAACCGTACCTGGAGCCTGTTCACGCCCACCGTCACGCTGATGACCGAGATCGGCCTGCTGGTGGTGTGGGCCTTCGGCGTCTGGCAGGTGGCGCGCGACCACATCACGGTGGGCGTGCTCACGGCCTTCATCGCCTACATCGGCCGCTTCTACACGCGGCTCGATTCGATGAGCCGCATCGTCTCGGTCACGCAGAAGGCCGCGGCCGGCGCCAAGCGCATCTTCGACATCCTCGACCATGTGAGCACGGTGCCCGACCCCGTGCAGCCGGTGCGCCTGCCGCAGGTGCAGGGCGCCATCGAGCTGCGCGGCGTTGGCTTCCGCTACGGCGCGCGCTCGGTCATCCGCGACCTCAACCTGCAGATCCGCCCGGGCGAGATGATCGGCCTGGCCGGCCACAGCGGCTCGGGCAAGAGCACGCTGGTCAACCTGATCTGCCGCTTCCATGACGTCAGCGAGGGCGCCATCCTGGTCGACGGCCAGGACGTGCGCCGCTTCGCTGTGGCCGACTACCGGCGGCATGTGGGCCTGGTGCTGCAGGAGCCCTTCCTCTTCTTCGGCACCATCGCGCAGAACATCGCCTATGGGCGGCCCGACGCCAGCCGTGAGGAGATCGTGGCCGCGGCGCGTGCCGCCCATGCGCACGACTTCATCCTGCGGCTGCCGCAGGGCTACGACTCGCTGGTGGGCGAGCGCGGCCAGGGCCTGTCGGGCGGCGAGCGTCAGCGCATCAGCATCGCCCGCGCGCTCCTGATCGACCCGCGCATCCTGATCCTGGACGAGGCCACTTCGGCCGTGGACACCGAGACCGAGAAGGAGATCCAGAAGGCGCTGGACAACCTGGTCAAGGGCCGCACGACCATCGCCATCGCCCACCGGCTGTCCACGCTGCGCAAAGCCGACCGGCTGGTGGTGATGGACCGCGGCGAGATCGTCGAGGTCGGCCCGCATGACGAGCTCCTGGCCCGCCAGGGCGCCTACTGGCGGCTCTACCAGGCGCAGCAGCGCCAGGCCGAGGACGAGGTCAAGGCCGAGGCTCATGTGGCGGAACTGACTTCCGTGGCCGTCGCGCTGGAAGCCCACGCCGCCCACCCCGCGGGAGACGCCTGATGACTGCCGATGCCATGACCGATGCCTCCTTGTCCCTGAGCCGCGATGCCCTGGGCGCCCTGCTGTGGACCGGCCCCACGGGCCGTGCCGAGCCGGTCGTGCCGGTGCGGGCCTTTCCCTTGAGCGCGCCGGGGGAGGGCGTCTCGCTGGTGGGCGCCGACGGCCGCGAGCGCTGCTGGATCGCGCGCACCGACGCACTGCCCGCCGCCACACGTGCCCTGCTCGACGAGGCGCTGGCGCCGCGCGACTTCGCGCCCGAACTGCAGCAGCTTGTGGACGTCTCCACTTTCGCGGTGCCCAGCACCTGGACCGTGCGCACCGACCGCGGGGACACCCGCTTCGTGCTGCGCGCCGAAGAGGACATCCGCCGGCTCGAAGACGGCGGCCTGCTCATCACCAGCGCACACGGCGTGCACTTCCGCATCTCCCGCCCGGCGGTGCTGGACCGTGCCTCGCGCAGGCTGCTGGAGCGCTTTCTCTGACCTGGCGGGGGTGCGGCTGCACAGCCGCTGGTCCCGCCCTTGCTTGACCTTGCCATGCACAACACCGCCCTCGTCCTCTTTTCCGGCGGGCAGGATTCCACGACCTGCCTGGCCCATGCGCTGAACCGCTACGAGCGCGTCGAGACGCTGGGCTTCGACTACGGCCAGCGCCACCGCATCGAGCTGGAGGCGCGCACGCATGTCCTGACCCGGTTGCGGCGGCGCTTCCCCGGCTGGTCGCGGCGCCTGGGCGAGGACCACCTGCTCAAGCTCGACGTGCTCGGCCAGATCGGCGGCTCCTCGCTGACCGAGGACATCGCCTTCGCCATGCAGGCCAACGGCCTGCCCAACACCTTCGTGCCCGGGCGCAACCTGATGTTCCTGACGCTGGCGGGCGCACTGGCGTACCGCCGCGGGCTGCAGGTGATCGTCACCGGCGTGTGCGAGACCGACTATTCCGGCTACCCCGACTGCCGCGACGACACCATGAAGGCCATGCAGCTGGCGCTGTCGCTGGGACTGGACCAGCGCCTGCTGATCGAGACGCCGCTGATGTGGATCGACAAGGCCCAGACCTGGCAGCTGGCCGAATCGCTCGGCGGCCAGGGCCTGGTGGACCTGATCGTCGAGGACACCCACACCTGCTACGAGGGCGACCGCAGCCAGCGCCACGACTGGGGCTGGGGCTGCGGCCGCTGCCCCGCCTGCGAGCTGCGGGCACAGGGCTGGGCACGCTACGTCGAGGGCGAGGCGGGCAGCGGCGCATCCTCCACCGCATAGGCGGCCTCGCCATCGCGCCGCGGGCGCAGCGTCCAGCGGCGCGTGTGGTGCTCCTTGAGCGTGGAGCGGTGTGCGATGGAGACGATGGCGCCGTGGGCCTGCTTCACCATGGACGTGAGGCGCCGGTAGATGGTGGCTTCGGCGTCCTCGTCCAGCGCGCTGGTGGCCTCGTCGGCCAGCACCCACGCCGGCTTCTTCAGCAGCACGCGGGCGATGGCCAGGCGCTGGCGCTCGCCGCCCGAGAGCTTCTGGCTCCAGGCGTCCTCGCGGTCCAGCTGGTCGGCCAGCTGCGGCAGCAGGGCATCGACCAGGGCCTGGCGCAGGGCCTCGTCGCCATAGTCGGTGGCCGGCGCCGGATAGGCCAGCGCATCGCGCAGCCGGCCATCGGGAAAGTAGGGCTGCTGCGGTATCACCATGGTGTTCCGGGGCATGGCGACCGCTCCCTGCGCATGCGGCCAGATGCCCGCCAGCGTGCGCAGCAGGCTGGACTTGCCGCTGCCCGACGGGCCGTGCACCAGCACCGTGTCGCCGGGCGCCACGCGCAGGTCGGTGCCGCGCAGCAGCGCCTGGCCGCCGGGCAGGCCCACGGTCAGCCCATGGGCCTCGATGTCGCCGGCCGCGGTGTCGCGCGACAGCGCATCGTTCTCGCGCGATTGGGCCGTGAGGCTGTCCTCGAAGCCGGCCAGACGGTCGGTGGTGGCCTTCCACGCGGCCAGCGACATGTAGTTGTCCACCAGCCAGGACAGCGAGTCCTGCACCCGTCCGAAGGCCGAGTTGATTTGCATGAGCTGGCCGAGCTGGATGGCGCCGCTGAAGTAGCGCGGCGCCGCCACGATCAGCGGGAAGATGATGGCCGCCTGACCGAAGAAGCTGCTGAACCAGGTCAGGTTCTTCTGGTTGCGCACCAGCCGCAGGTAGTTGGCCATCACGTCGGTGAAGCGCAGGTCCAGCTGCCGGCGCTCCACGCCTTCGCCGCCGTCCAGCGCGATGGCCTCGCTGTACTCGCGCACCCGCACCATGTGATGGCGGAAATTGGCTTCCAGCATCTGCTGCTGGAAGTTGAGCTGCACCTGTGGCCGGCCGATCCAGTGCGCGATGGCGCTGCCCACGGCGCAATACAGCACCGCTGCCCACACCATGTAGCCCGCGATCTCCCAGCCGCCGCCGCCGGGCAGCGGCACCGTGATGGAGCCGCTGAGCGTCCAGAGAATGCCCACGAAGCTGAACAGGGTGACCAGCGCATTGAGGATGCCCATCGACAGCGTCACCGTGTAGCTGGTGAAGAGGTTCAGGTCCTCCTGGATCCGCTGGTCGGGGTTGTCCGGATGGCCGCCATTGCCGGTGTAGCGGGCCAGCTCCAGACGGTAGAAGGCCTTGTGCGCCAGCCAGCGGGCCATGTAGTGGTCGGTCATCCACACGCGCCAGCGCAGCTGCAGGATCTGCGTGAGGTAGAACTTGTAGACCGCGATCACGATGTAGATCAGCGCCAGCCAGCTGAAGCGGCCGATCTGCTGCCAGAACACGGCCTGGTCCTTGTTCTGCAGCGCGTCGTAGAACACGCGGTACCACTCGTTGATCTGCACCAGCATGTAGACCGCACCCAGGTTGAGCGCCACGATGGCCGCGAGCAGCCCTCGGGCCTTCCACTTCTGGTCGGAATTGAAGTAGGGCGTGGTCAGCGACGCGATGCGGCGAAGCGTCTGGCCCAGTCCGGGGCGGGGGTGGGATGTGGGGGCGGTGCTCATCGTGGTGGGTCGAAGCGGGGATCGGGCGTCTGCGCCGTGACGGCGCGGATGCGTGCCCGATCCTAGCGACGCGGCCGGTGGCCTGCCTTAAACCGGACTGAAAGCGCCCCTTGGCGCGGCCGTGCGGGCTTCCCGCGCTGACGGGTGGGGCATGGCCGGCCGGCTTGGCCGTCGGCGGCCGGCGGCCTACGATGGGTTGCATGAAGCCCCTCTTCGCCCTCCTGGCCGGTCTGGCCTTCCTGCTCGCTGGCTGCAACGACAAGCCCAAGCCGGGCGCTCCGGTGCCCAAGGCCGAGGCGCCCGCGTCGTCGGCCTTCGCGGCGCGGGCCTGAGCCCATGCCGCCGGACGCCTTCGACCTGGCACGCTTCGTCGAAGCGCAGGCCCCGGTGTATGCGCAGGTGCGTGCGGAGCTCGCCGCCGGCCGCAAGCGCTCGCACTGGATGTGGTTCGTCTTTCCGCAGATCGCGGGCCTGGGCCGCAGCGCGATGGCGCAGCGCTACGCCATCGGCTCGCGCGCGGAGGCCGTCGCCTATCTCGACCATCCCCTGCTGGGTGCCCGCCTGCGCGAGTGCGGTGCGCTGGTGCTGTCGGCGCACGGCCCGTCCGCCCTCGACATCCTCGGGCCGCCGGACGACCTCAAGTTCCACTCCTGCATGACACTGTTCGACGCCATCGCTCCGACGCAGGAGACCCTCTTCGCCCAATGCCTCCAGCGCTTCTTCGAAGGGACGCGCGATTCGGCCACGCTGGCGCTTCTGGATTGAGCACGCGAGCCGGCGGCGGACGAGAGCTGGAGACGCCAAGGCTTCGGCCGTGCACAGGGCCGGCAGGCCGGCACACGGCCCCGGCACCGGCACTGCGTCATGCGCTCACTCGGCCACGATGCGCAGTTGCTGGGCCAGGCCGCCCAGGCGTCGACGCTCGTCGTCGATGAAGCGCGTGAACGTGGCGCGGTCGCCCAACATGGGTTCGCTGTTGCGCTGTGCGATGAGCTTTCGCTGCTCTGGCGTGGAAATGAACTTCTGCACCGCCGCATTGATGCGGTCCATCACCGCCGGCGGGGTGCCCCGGGGCGCCATGAGGCCGAGCCAGTGCGTCATGCGGATGTCGGGAAAACCGGCTTCCACGGTCGTTGGCACCTCGGGCAATGCGGCCAGTCGGTGGTCCGAGGCAACGGCCAGCGCCCGCATTCTTCCCGCGCCGATCAGGGCGATGAGCGAGGCCGAGGGCACTTCGGAAAGCATCTGCACCTGTCCCGAATGCAGCGCAGCGCTGCTCTCGCCGCCGCTCTTGTATTGAACGAAGGTGAGTGGAACGCCCAGCGCCGCCTTGATCAGCTCGCCCGAGAAATGGCTGGTGCTGCCGATGCCGGTGGTCGCGAAGAAGATGCCGCGAGGCTCGGCCCGGGCGAGGGCCTGCAAGGCCTTGAGGTCCTTGGCTGCAAGTGCGGGATCGACCACCAGCAGCGACGGTGACGCTGTGACACCCGTCACCGGAACCAGGTCGCCAGGGGCGTAGGGCATCTTGCTGCGGATCAGGCTGTTGATCAGCGTGCCGTTGGCGGCGGCCAGCAGGGTGTAGCCGTCGGCCGGCGCCTTGGCCACCACGTCGGCGCCGATGATGCCCCCTGCACCGGGCTTGTTGTCGACGATGACCGGTTGGCCCAGGGCCTTGGCCAGGCCGTCGGCCACCATGCGCGCGCTGTCGTCCCCGGGGCCGCCCGCGGCGTAGGGTGTCACGATGCGGATCGGCTTGGTGGGCCATGCCGGTGACTGAGCCATCGCGGCGCCCGGGCCCATGCTCAGAGCGAGCGCAACCAGAGCCATACGTACAAGTAGCGTCATCCGTGTCTCCTTCTTTCGAGTTCATGGCTGCGGTGCCCGAGCTGCGGGCCTCGCGGCTGATCTGGCGCGAAAAACTCAGTCGAACGCGGCGCGCGCCGGCGGTGCCAGCCGCGCAAGGAGTTCGCGCATGTCGCCGACCGCGTCGAGCCCGCGCACCAGCGACTCGATCGCCTGCTGCCGCGGCGCATCGATGAGCGCGTCGGTCAGCGTGCGGTATTTGCTGGCAATCTCGGCGCTGGTCTGCGGCGACTCGATGGCGCGCGAGGCGTTGCGCTCGACCTCCAGCCGCTCTCCGTCATGGAAGGTCACGGCGACGCGCGTGCGGCCGCGGCGCATCATGCCGCCGGTGTCGAACGCCGGGTCGTGCCGCACCTCGATGCGCGGCAGCAGTGCCCACACGTCATCGGCGTCGATGCGGTTCGGCGCGAACTGGGCCACCATGGCGGCGCCGTCGAGCACGGCCACCGCGAGTGCATAGCCGATGTTCATCTGTGCGCCGATCGGCGTGAGGGGCCGCTGCGGCGTCCACCATCCGTGGTGGTAGACCGCATGCGACACGTCGCATTCGATGCGTGCAATCTCGCTGGCGCGCAGCGGACGTTGACGGCCGATGTCGAACAGTGCGTCGAGCGGCGAGTGGATGCCGCCCATCGCTGCATAGGGCTTGATGACGATGCGCTCCACCTCCCAGCGGGTGCCCAGGCCATCGGTGATCTGCGAGGCGTCGGGGTCATGCCCTTCGCCGAAAGTGGAGAGGAAACCGCCGTACTCCCGCTCGAACACCCGCTTGATGCCGGTGTAGCCGCCTTCGGCCAGCACCGCCGCATACAGGCCGTTGCGTGCGGAGAAGCCATGGTGCATGCGCTTGCACATTGCTTCGTACTGCGCGGCCATGAGCCCGGCAGACTGGGTCCCGGCCAGGCCCAGCGCGTCCTCGAAGCGGGCGGCGTCCAAGCCGAGCAGCTTGCCCACGGCCGCGGCGGCTGCATGCGTGCCGAAGACCGATCCCGAATGCCAGCCGCGCGACAGCATCTGCGCGCCGTGCAGTGCCATGCCGACGCGTGGTCCGACCTCGTAGCCGACCATCGCGGCCTCCAGGAATCGGCGTCCTGTGACGGGCGCCGTCGAGCTTTCCACAGCGGCCCACAATGCGGGCAGCACGATGGAGGCGCTGTGCAGCGGTCCCAGCGGGTGGTAGTCGTCCAGCTCGAAGCCCTGGATGAAGGTGCCGTTGAGCAGCGCCGCCGCAGGCGCATTGGTGCCTGCGCCCCAGCCGACGATCGTGTGCGTGCCGGCGCCTTCGAAACGGCGCACGATGTCGACCGCTGTGCGCGACCACGGAAGCTGGGCGCCCACGATTGCACAGGCGATGCCGTCGAGCGTGAGCATGCGCGCGCGCTCGCGGGCCGACTCGGGTGCATCGTCCAGCGTGAAGCCGGCGAGCCAATCGCACAGCAGGCCGGTGGGCGCGGCCGGGTCGGTGGGACGCGCCGGGGTGGCGCCGCCAGCAGGTCGGGTGTCGGTCATGGGTGCACCATCAGGCCCGGGCCGTCCCGGGCCGTCCCGGGCAGGGTATGGCCGCGCAGGTCCTCGCGCAGCCGGGTCTTGAGGATCTTGCCGGTGGCGCCGAGCGGAATGGCGTCCACGAAGACGACGTCGTCGGGCACCTGCCAGCGCGCCGTCTTGCCTTCGTAGAAGGCCAGCAGCTCCTCGCGTTCGAGGCGGGCGCCGGGCTTGCGGGCGACGACGACGATGGGGCGTTCGTCCCACTTCGGGTGAGGAATGCCGATGCAGGCCGCCAGCGCCACAGCCGGGTGCGCCATGGCGATGTTCTCGATGTCGATGGAGCTGATCCATTCGCCGCCCGATTTGATGACGTCCTTGCTGCGGTCGGTGATCTGCAGGTAACCCTCGGCGTCGAGGGTGGCCACATCGCCGGTGGGGAACCAGCCGTCTACCAGCGGGTTGCCGCCCTCGCCCTTGAAGTAGGCCCGCACGATCCACGGACCGCGCACCAGCAGGTCGCCGGCGGCGCGGCCGTCCCAGGGCAGGGCCCGGCCCTGTGCATCGACGATCTTCATGTCGACGCCGTAGACCGCGCGGCCCTGCTTCTCAAGCACACGAAGCTGCGCCTCGCGTGGCAAGCAGTCGTGGGCCTTCTTGAGCGAGCACACCGTGCCCAGCGGGCTCATCTCGGTCATGCCCCAGCCGTGGAGCACGCGCACATCATGCTGCTGCTCGAATTCGCGCAGCATCGCCGGCGGGCAGGCCGCGCCGCCGATCACCGTGCGACGCAGCGTGGAGAAGCCGAGATCGCCGGCCTGCGTGTGCGCCAGCAGCATCTGCCACACGGTGGGCACGCCGGCTGCGAAGCTGACCTTTTCGGCCTCGATGAGCTCGTAGACCGACTTGCCGTCGAGCGCCGGCCCCGGAAAGACGAGCTTGCAGCCCACCAGGGCCGCCGAGTACGGAATGCCCCAGGCATTGACGTGGAACATCGGCACCACAGGCAGCACCGAGTCGCGCGCCGACAGGGCCATCATGTCCGGCAGTACAGAGCCGTAGGCATGCAGCACGGTGGAGCGGTGGCTGTAGAGCGCGCCCTTGGGATTACCGGTGGTCCCGCTCGTGTAGCACAGGCTCGACGCCGCGTTCTCGTCGAACACCGGCCAGTCATAGGTGTTGGCCTGTCCGCCGATCCAGGCTTCATAGCTCGCCAGGCCGGGAACGCCGCTGTCGGCCGGCAGCCGGTCGATGTCGCACAGGGCGACCCACTTCCGGACCGTCGTGCACTTTGCATGCACCGCCTGCACCACCGGCAGGAAGCTCAGGTCGAAGCACAGCACCTGGTCTTCGGCATGGTTCACGATCCAGGCGATCTGGTCCGGGTGCAGCCGCGGGTTGATGGTGTGCAGCACGCGGCCCGAGCCGCTGACGCCGTAGTACAGCTCCAGGTGGCGGTAGCCGTTCCAGGCCAGCGTCGCGACGCGGTCGGAGACTTGCAGCTGCTCGTCATCGAGCGCGTTGGCCACCTGGCGGGCACGCCGTGCGCAAGCCGCCCAGGTGTAGCGGTGGATGTCGCCCTCCACGCGACGCGAGACGATCTCGGCATCGCCGTTGTGGCGCTCGACGAACTCGATCAGGTTGGAGATCAGCAGGGGGCGGTCCTGCATCAGGCCTTGCAACATGGCAGTTTCTTTCACACTTCTCAGCCTTCGATGACGAGCTTGCGTTCGGCGACGAGCTGCCTCCAGGTGGCGAGCTCCGCCGTGATCACGCCGCGCACGTCCTGGCCTGCGGGCGGCAGGGTCTGGCCCAGCGCTTCGAGCCGGCTGACGGTCGCAGGCGTGGCAAGCACTTGAGCCACCGAGCGGCGCAGGGTCGAGACGACCGGCTCGGGCAGCCCCGCGGGACCGACGAGCGCGAACCAGCCCGGCGCCTCGAAGCCGGGAGCGACCGACTCGGCGATGGTGGGTACCCCGGGCAGGGAAGCCACGCGGGAGCGCGAGCTCACGCCAAGCGGCTTCAGCTTGCCGGCCTGGATGAAGCCCTGCGTGGCCGTCGGCGTGAGGAAGGCGAACTGCACCTCGCCCGCGAGAAGGGCATTGATGGCGGGCGCGCCGCCGCGGTAGGGCACATGCAACGCATAGGTGCCGGTGCGCGACTTGAGCAGTTCGGTGGTGAGATGGCCGACGCTGCCCGCGCCGCCTGAGGCGTAGCTGAACTTCCCGGGCGCCTTGCGCATCGCCTCGATCAGCTCGCGCAGCGTGCCGACGCCGGCCGACGTCGACGCCACCAGCACCTGGGGCACATGCGACACCATGGTGATCGGCGTGAAGGCGGCGAGCGGGTCGTAGCCCGCATTGCGCAGCGCCGGCACGATGGTGAGCGGGGCGTTGTCGAGCAGGCCGAGCGTGTAGCCGTCGGGTGCGGCGCGCGCGACCTCCGCGCCGGCGATGGTGCCGCTGGCACCGGCCTTGTAGTCCACCACCAGCGGCTGGCCGAGCGCGGCCGTCAGCGGCACGGTGAGTTCGCGCGCGGTCGTGTCGGCGGAGCCGCCGGGCGTGTAGCCCAGCACCACGCGCAGCGGGCGGGTCGGCCAGGCCTGGGCGCGCGCCGGCAGCCCGAGCGCCCACGCACCTGCGGCACCGGCCAGGCGGCCCAGGCAGGCGCGACGGGCCAGGTCGGCGCCGGGGCAGGGTGTGCGGAGGCCGCTCATTGCACGCCCTGCAGTGCGAACTCGTTGAGGTGCCCCGAGGGCAGCGTCTCGACGCCCGGATCTTCGGGCAGGTCGACGTCGAACCATCGCTTGAGTACGCCGGAGATCAGCTCGTAGCACGCGCCCATGCGAATGACCTGCAGGGTGTCGAAGTTGATCAGCGTGCCTGCGCGGCGGTACACGTGATAGCGGCGCAGGCCGTAGTCGATGGTGATGTCGGCAATGGCGCGCAGCTCGGGCTGGATGTCCTCCACGCGAAAGCGCGTGCCGGTGCCCGTGAGGTTGGCCGACGAGCCGAAGAGCGGCACCACCTCTTCGCGGCTCAACCGGGTCAGTGCCTTGTGGAAGGGGCCGGCGTTGAGCAGGACGCCGATGGTGCCGACGGCCGAACTGGCGCGCACCGCTTCGTCGCCCAGTTGCCGCAGCAGCGGGTGGTCGGGCCGGAAGCTGCCGATCACGCCCAGCGGCAGGTCATGGTCGACAACCAGCGCCTCCACCATCGCCTGGGCGCGGGGGCTGAGCGTCTGCAGCTCGCGCTGGGTCTCCAGGTCGGCGGCCATGGCGTTGCGCTTGTGGCCGCCCCGCTGCTTGGTCGCGTAGATCTTCTGCAGCGGGTCCATCGAGCCGCCGCAGCAGGCGTAGCCCGTATCGTTGGGCACGATGGCGACGCCTCCGTTCTTGATGATGTCGAGGGTGCGGCGGGCGTCGCCGGCAATGTCGATGCTGGGCATGGGAATGTCTCCGGGTCGAGGGTGGAAGAGGAGGGGGCGCGTAGCGTCAATCCACCTGCACGCCGGCGTCGTTGACGGCCTGGCCCCACTTGCGGATTTCGCTCGCCAGGAAGCGGCCGAAGTCGGCCGGCGCGGTGATGGCCAGTTCGCTGCCCGTGGCGCGGATCGTCTCCTGGACTTCGGGACTGGCCGACGCGCGCTGGATGGCCGCGTGCAGCGCATTCACCGCGGCAGGCGGCGTGCCGGCGGGCGCCAGGAAGCCCACCCAGGAGCTGATGTCGAAGCCCTTGAGCCCCTGCTCGTCGGCGGTCGGCACGTCCGGCAGCTGCGGGTTGCGCTTGAGACTGGAGATGGCAAGCGGCTTCAGCTTGCCGCCCTTGACCTGCGGCAGCGTGGACGCCACCGCGTCGAACATGATCGGCACCTGCCCGGCCATCACGTCATTGACGGCGGCCGGCGAGCCCTTGTACGGAATGTGGTTGAGCTGCAGGCCGGCCTGGCGCTCGAGCACCACCATCGCGAGGTGCGCCGTGATGCCGTTGCCGCCCGAAGCGAAGTCCACCTTGCCCGGCCGCTGCTTTGCATAGGCGATCAGCTCCTTGAGGTTGTTGGGTCCGAAGGAGGGCGTCGCCACCAGCAGCAACGCACCAGTGCTGACCTGAGCGATGGGCGCGAAGTCCTTCAGCGTGTCGTAGGGCAGCTTCTTGTAGAGCGTGGGATTGATGGTCATCTGGCCCAGCGTGCCGAGCAGGATGGTGGTGCCGTCGGGCGCGCTTCGCTTCACCTCCTGGGCGCCCAGGCTGCCGTTGGCGCCGGGGCGGTTGTCGACGATCACCGGCTGGCCGAGCTCCTTGGTGAGCGCCGCCGCGAAGTTGCGTGCCACGATGTCCACGGTCTGGCCGGCCGGGTAGCCGACGACGATGCGCAGTGGCTTGGCGGGCAGGCCTTGCGCGAGTGCAGGGCCGGCGAATGCCAGGCCGGCGAGGGCGGCCATGGCATGGCGGCGCGAAGGGAGGATGGGCATGGGTGTCGTCTCCGTCGTTCTCGGTAAGCGGAATTTCAGTGCGCTTCAGAGCGCGTCGCGCGGCACGTACACCGTGCCGGCCATCAGGCGGCGGGCCGTGCGTTGCAGGCCCAGCGCATCGAAGCGCGTGTCGGCCGGCGTGGCGCCGGGTCGGGCGACGACCTTGACGGTCATCACGCCCAGCGGATGGCCGATGCGCAGCGTGTCGGTGCCGGCGCGCTCGCCCACCGCTGCGCTCACCAGCGAGCCGGGCACGCGCGATGCGGCGGCCGTGCACATCGAGCCGGTGCCCGCCATGCTGTCGTGGCACTTGCCCAGGAAGACGAGCCGCGCCCGCAGGTCGCAGTCGCCGGCGCTCACCGCCTGGCCGTTGGTGTCGGTGTAGTCGGCCGGGGGGGCCACCAGCACGGCAAGCGGCAGGCCAGGCAGATGCACGTCCTGCCAGTGCTTGTACAGCCCGATGCGCTCGCCGGCTTTGGACTGCAGCTCGCCGATGGCCTCGATCAGTGCGCGGTCGGCGCTGATGTCGGGCGGCAGCTCGCTGCCCGTGAGGCCCAGCGAGCTCGCGGCGATGAACACGCAGGGCGTGGCCGCATCGACGATGGAGACCTCGACGCGGCGGCCGTCCTGCAGCGCGAGGCTGTCGATCGCACGGCCGGTGGGCAGCAGCCGCCCGGTCTTGGCGCCCAGCGTGTCGGTGTAGTCCATCAGGATCTCGGCGCCCGTCCCCGGCACGCCGGCGATGGCGCAGTCGCCCTGCACGCGCGCCCTGCCGTTGCGCACCTGCACCTTCGACACGAACACCGTCCCGGTATTGGTGTTGTGGATGCGCACGGTGGTCAGCGGCTCCAGCGCCTGCACGAGGCCTTCGTCGATGGCGAAGGGCGCCACGGCCGAGGAGATGTTGCCGCAGTTGGCGTCGTAGCCGATCAGGTCGCGCTCGACGTCGGCCTGCGCGAAGGTGTAGTCGACGTCGGCGTCGGACCGCTGCGAACGCTTGATGATCGCGATCTTGGACGTGACCAGGCGTGAGCCGCCCATGCCGTCGATCTGCAGCACGTCGGGTGTGCCCATGGCGCGCTTGAGCAGCCGGTCGCGCGCCGGGCCGGGCGGCGGCACGTCCGCCTCATGGAAGAACAGGGCCTTGCTCGTGCCGCCGCGCATCAGCACGCAGCGCAGTTCGAGCTGTTCGCCCTCGGCGGGAAGCGTCGTGGGATTCATGGGGGGCTCCGGTTCTCGCGTGTCATTCCAGCGGGTAGCGCTTGACCAGCGCGCCCAGGCGCTCGTCCTCTTCGCGCACCTGGGCCGCGAACACAGCAGGTTCGTTCACGACCGGCTCGGCACCGGCGGCACTGATCGCCTGGCGCACGTCGGCGTCCTTCACCGCCTCCCGCAGCGCTGCCACGATGCCCTGCTGCACCGGCGCCGGCGTGCCCTTGGGCGCGAAGAGGCCGAACCAGGTGGTCGACTGGAACTGCGGGAAGCCGGCCTCGGCGGTGGTCGGCACGTCCGGCAGCACGGCAGCGCGTGTGCGGCCTTGTGTGGCCAGGATGCGCAAGGTGCCGGCCCGGTGGTGCGGCAGCGCGGCCGTGATGCCGGTGAAGGCGAAGTTCACGTTGTTGGCGATCATGTCCGTCACGATGGCGCCCGTGCCGCGGTAGTTGACGGTGATGAGGCCCGGCAGCGGCACCTCGGCCGCGATCTGCTTGGCGCTCACCCTCGCCAGCGTCTCGCCACTGGCGATCGAGCAGGGCTGCGGCGCCTTCTGGCAGTACTGGAAGAGCTCGGGCAGTGTCTTCACCGGCAGTCGGGCGCTGGCCACGATGGCGGCGGGCGATTGGGAGACGGCCGTCACCGGCGCGAGCTGCGCCAGCGGATCGATGCCCTTGAGACCTGGCGTGTACTTGGTCAGCACGATGGCCGGCACCTGCAGCAGCAGGGTGTAGCCGTCGGGCCTGGCTTCCATTGCGCGGCGGGTGCCGATCAGACCGTCGGCGCCCGGCAGGTTCTCGACCACCACCGGCTGCTTCCACAGCACGCCGAGTTGCCTGGCCACGGCGCGTGCGGTCGCATCCGTGCCTCCGCCCGCGGCGTAGGGGACGATCAGCGTCACCTGGCGCTCGGGGTGCCAGGGCGCGGGTTGCGCGGTCGCGACACTGGTGGTCAGAAGCACGGTGGCTGCGGCCAGCAGTGCGCGCGCGGCGGGTCGATTCCGCTTGGATCGAGATGGCATGTCGTCTCCGTGGGCAGTGCCCGTCTTGTTTGTCGTTGTTGCTGCGGTGGGAACCCGTGGGCTAGGGGCGCGAGCGGGCGGCAGGCCAGGCCCACGGGCGCCGCAGCCGGTCGGCGGCCTGCCAGTCGCGGATCAGCGCGTCGTCCTTGAGGGTGAGGCCGATGTCGTCGAGCCCGTGCAGCAGCGCCTCGCGGCGCAGCGGGTCGATCGCGAAGGGGATGAGCTGGCCATCCGGCGCCGCCACGCTGCAGGTCTGCAGGTCCACCGTCACGGACGCGCCGCCCTCGCACTGAATGGCCAGCGACTGCACCTGGCCGATCGGCAGCGTGATCGGCAACACGCCGTTCTGGAAGCAGTTGCTCCAGAAGATGTCGCCGTAGCTCGGCGCGATGACGCAGCGCACGCCGATGCCCTGCAGCGCCCACACGGCGCCCTCGCGCGACGAGCCGCAGCCGAAGTTCTCGGCGGCCAGCAGCAGCGGCGCCTGGCGAAAGCGGGGTGCGTTCAGGACGCAGTCGGCGTCCTCGCTGCCGTCGGGTCGGCGGCGCAGGGCCTCGAAGGCATAGGGACCCAGCGCGTCCTTGCCCAGCGTGGTCAGGCGTTCGATGCGGATGATGACGTCGGTGTCGACGTTGGCCCTCATCAGCGGCACGGCGGGGCCGGTGAGGGTGGTGAAAGGGTGGTTCACGCCAGGCTCCTCACGTCGGTGATGCGGCCGGTGACCGCCGCGGCGGCGGCCATCGCCGGGCTGGCCAGGTGGGTGCGGGCGCCCGGCCCCTGGCGTCCGACGAAATTGCGGTTGGAGGTCGAGACCGAGCGCTTTTGCGGCGGCACCTGCTCCCCGTTGGCGGCCACGCACATGCTGCAGCCGGGCTCGCGCCACTCGAAGCCGGCGGCGACGAACAGCGCGTGCAGGCCTTCGGCCTCGGCGGCGCGCTTGACGTTCTCGGAGCCTGGCACGACCCAGGCGCGCACGCCGTCGGCCACGCGGCGGCCGCGCGCCACCTCTGCGGCTGCGCGCAGGTCCGCCAGGCGCGAGTTGGCACAGGAGCCGATGAACACCCAGTCGACGGTCGTGCCGGCGATGGGTGCATTGGCCTGCAGCCCCATGTAGTCGAGCGCGGCGTTCCAGGCCTCGCGCTCGGTGGCCGAGGCGGCATGCGCCGGGTCGGGCACCGCGCCGTCGATGGCGATCGCATGCTCGGGGCTGGTGCCCCAGGTGATGGTCGGCGCGACGGCACCGGCGTCGAGGGTCTCCTCGCGGTCGAACACCGCATCGGCATCGCTGGCCAGCGTGCGCCAGTAGGCGGCGGCAGCCTCGAAGGCCTCGCCCTGCGGCGCGTACGAGCGGCCGCGCAGCCAGTCGATGGTGGTCTCGTCGGGTGCGACCATGCCGAAGCGCGCCCCCAACTCCACGCTGAGGTTGCACAGCGTGAGGCGGCCTTCCACGTCCAGTGCCTCGACAGCCGGGCCGGCGAACTCGATCGCGTAGCCTACGCCTGCGGCGGCCCCCAGGCGACCGATGAGGTGCAGCGCGAGGTCCTTGGCCGTCACGCCCGCCGCCAGCCGCCCTTCGCAGCGGATGCGCATGCGGCGCGGCTTCTGCTGGCGCAGCGTCTGTGTGGCCAGCGCATGGGTGCTTTCGGACGAGCCCACGCCGAAGGCCATCGCGCCCAGTCCGCCGTTGGTGCAGGTGTGGCTGTCGCCGCAGATCACCGTGAGGCCGGGCAGCACGATGCCCATCTCGGGGCCCATCACATGCACGATGCCCTGGCCGGGCTCACCGAGGTCGAACAGCTGCACGCCCATGGCACCGGTGAGCTGCTTCAGGCCCGCATGCAGCCGCCCGCCCAGCGGGAAGGTGGTGGCCACCCGCCCGGGCTGGCTGGACACGGCGTGATCGGGCGTGGCGAAGACCAGTTCCGGGTCGTGCAGCGGCAGCCCGCGCGTGCGCACGTCGTTCAACGCAGGCGGGCCCGACAGGTCGTGGAGCAGGTGGCGGTCGATGTGCAGCAGGGCCCAACCGTCGCCCAGTTCGCGGATGACGTGGGCGTCCCACAGCTTGTCGAAGAGGGTGCGTGGCCCTTCGGGCCGCGGCGCTGCGCGAAGCGATGAGTGCGGAGCCTGCATGTCAGGCGGCCTTCTTCGGCGCTTCCATCGTCGCGCCGGCGTTGAAGCGGGTGCGCAGGGCGTCCCACTCGTCGGCCCCGAAACGCCGGAAGGTCTGGGCTACGGTGGCGCTGGTGGTGGGCGCCCGCATCGTGGCCTTGACCTCGGCGAGGGCGGCATCGCCGGCCTCGATGGTCGCCTTCAACATCAGGCCGGGGAGGATCGCAAGCTTGTAGCCCATCTCCTCGGCCTGGCGCAGGTCGTGCACCGGCGTGCGGCCGCCCGGCACCACATTCAGCAGGCACATGCCCTTGATGCGGCGCGGTACGAGCGCGGCCTCTTCGACCGACTGCGTGGCCTCGACGAAGGCCACGTCGGCGCCCGCATCGAGGGCCGCCTCGGCGCGCCAGAGGGCCTCCTCCAGGCCGAGCATGGCGCGCGCATCGGTGCGCGCGATGAGCAGGAAATCGGGTGTGCGCCGCGCTTCCACCGCGGCCCGGATCTTCGAGACGAATTCTTCGCGCGAGATCACTTCCTTGCCATCCAGGTGCCCGCAGCGCTTGGGCGAGACCTGGTCCTCGAGGTGGATCGCCGCCACGCCGCGTGCCTCGTATTCACGCACGGTGCGGGTGACGTTCAACTCGTTGCCATAGCCCGTGTCGGCATCGGCGATCAGGGGGATCTGCACCGACCGGGCCATCACGGCGGCGTTCTCCACCATCTCGCTCAGGGTCAGCAGGCCGAAATCCGGAAAGCCCCGCGCGGCCGACGTGCCGGCGCCGGTCATGTAGCAGGCGCCGAAGCCGGCCTGTTCGATCAGGCGGGCGCCGATGCCGTCGTAGGCGCCGGGGGCGATGCGCATGCCCGGGGCGGCAAGTTGCTGACGCAGTTGGGCTGCAGCGCTGAAGGGGGTGGGTGTCGGATCCATGAGAAGGCCTTTCCTGGTGCTGCCGGGGCGGACCGGGCGGCGTTGTCTGAATATGTTGTCTTATTATTATGACAACATTAACACAAGTCAACGACTATGCTCGGCCCGGTGTATTGCCCTCACCCCCGACCCGCATGAAGTCCGCTTCCGCACCGACCGCGTCCGACACCGCTGCTGTCGCCCGCACGCCCGGCACCTCCCTGCATCGGCAACTCTTCATGGTGTTGCGCGACGAGATCGTGCGGGGCGAGTACGCCTCGGGCCTGCTCCCCAAGGAGGAGGCGCTGTGCGAGCGCTTCGGCGTCTCGCGCATCACGGTGCGGCGCGCGTTGGCCGATCTGGCGGCGCAGGGGCTGGTCGAGCGCAGGCATGGCCGGGGCACTTTCGTGCGCAATGACCGGCTGCCGCTGGCGCGTGCGCGGCCCAGCCTCAGCCTCATCGACAGCCTGCGTCAGGCAGCGATCGATACCCAGGTGCAGGTGCTGCGCGTCGAGCAGGCCGAGCCACCGCTGGACGTGGCCGCGCTGCTGCAGCTGGAGCCGGGCGAGAGGGCCGTGCATGCGCTGCGCCTGCGCAGCATCGACGGCACGCCGGTGATGCTGACCGACGCCTGGGTGCCTGCGCGCCTGGGCAAGCATGTGACCGCCGTCACACTGCGCAAGCAGGCGCTCTACGAGATTCTTCTTGCGCAGGGCGTGAAGTTCGGCCGTGTGATCCAGGAGATCACTGCGGAAGTGAGCGACCCGGCGCGCGCCCGTCTCCTGCAGACCGAGGTCGGCATGCCGCTATTGAAGATCGTGCGCGTGATCCACGACCCGCAGGCCCGGCCCGTGCAGTACATCACCGTGTCGATGACGCCCGAGCGCAGCCGCATCCTCATGGACATCCCGGGCGAGACGGTGAACACACTCAGCGCTGGCCATTTCGTGCACGAAGTGCCGCCGGCGAGCTGAGGCGGCCTGGCCGGCGCGGAGGATCAGCGCGGGTTGCTGATGCCGCTGGCCACATGCCCGGCCGGCACATGGCGCGCGGCCGAGCGCACATGGCCGGTCTGGTCGTCGAAGAAGAAGTCGGGCTCGAACTCGCGCAGGAAGCCACCCTTGTCCAGCCCGGCCAGGAACATCGCCTCGTCCACGCGGATGTTCCAGCTCATCAGCGTCTGGATGGCGCGGCGGTGGGCCGGAGCCCCGCGGGCCGTGACCAGCGCCGTGCGGATGCGCATGCCGGTGCTGGCGGCCTGCTGCAGCCGATGGAGCGCCACCAGGAAGGGCGCGAGCGGTCCGGCGCCCAGCGGCACGGCGGCCTTGTCCGCCTCGTGCGCCTGGAAGGCGGCCAGGCCCTGCTGCTGGTAGATGCGCTCGGCCTCGTCGGAGAACAGCACGGCGTCGCCGTCGAAGGCGATGCGCACTTCGTCCGGATGCTGGTTGCCGGCCAGCGCCGATTCCACGCTCACATGCGCCGCCGCAAAGCCCGCGCCCAGCGCCTCGCGCACATCGTCGGCGTTGGCCGAGAGGAAGAGGTCGGCCCGCAGCGGCGTGAGGTAGCGGAAGGGCGGCCGGCCCTGGGTGAACACGCCGCGCTCGATGGCGAGTTCCGCCGCCGCGCCGGAGTTGAAGATGCGCATGCCCGAGACCGGATCGTTGCGCGACAGGATCACCACCTCCACCCGCTGCACGCCATCGGCATTGAAGCGCAGCAGCTTGCGCACCAGCGAATAGGCGATGCCGGGCTGCGCCGGCACCTCCAGCCGCTCCAGCTGCAGCCGCATGTAGCCGGCCGGATCGCCGGCGTCGAACAGGCGGTTTTCCTCCTCGAGGTTGAACAGGGCACGCGAGGAGATCGCGACCACGAGCTTGTCGTCCAGGGTGACCGGCATGGGCAGTGAGCGGAGGGAGAGATGCGGAGCGGGCATTGTGCGGCCGCCCGCAGTGACACAGGTGACAGCCACCGCCCCGGCCTTGCGCCACCATCGCCGTCATGAGCCTGCCCACCGCCGACACCCCCTTCGCCACACCGCTGGCCCTGTCCGGCCCGCTGCGCCAGCCGCGCCAGATGCTGGCCGACCAGACGTATGACGGCCACAAGTCCATCCACGACGACGCCACGGCCGGCGATCTCGGCCTGCGCGCCGGTCCCATCGAAGGGCCCACGCACTTCAGCCAGTTCGACCCCCTGCTGGCCCACCTGTTCGGCCGCCAGTGGTTCGAAACCGGCTGCATCAGCGCCCACTACCAGACCATGGTGGTGGAAGGTGAATCGGTGCGCGCCTTCGTCGACCTGCCCGCGCCGGGCGCTCCTTTCGTGCGCATCCGCGCCGAGAAGGCCGACGGCACGCCGGTGCTCACCGGCACGGCCTCGGTCGGCGAGCCCGGCCAGCCGCACGAACTGGAACAGCGCATGGCCAGGCTGCGTCCGGCCACCGGCCTGGTCATCAATCGCGACCTGAAGGTGGGCCAGCGCGGCGCCGTGCCCGAAACGATCCGCATGGGCTTCGACCAGCACATGGGCGACCACTATCCCTTCACCCTGCGCGACAAGCTGGCGGCCATCACCGAACCCTGCGACTGGTACACGCCCGAAGGCGGGGCGCGCTCGCCCTGGGGCCGGCCCATCATCCCGATGGAGATGATCAGCGTGCTGCTGGGCAGCACCATCGCCGACGCGCAGCTGGGCGGTCGCAAGCCAGCGGTGGGGCTGTTCGGGGGCCAGCAGATCCGCCTCGTCCGCGGCCCGCTCTTCGTCGACCAGGACTATGCGCTGGAGCGCGAGATCGTGGCCCTGAGCGAAAGCGCCCGCACCGAGTCCACCTGGGTGCGCACCCGCGTGTTCGAGCTGCCCAGGCGCACGCTGGTGGCCGAGATGATCCTCAACGGTGCGGTGATGAAGGCCTCTTACCCGCACTACGAGCGCGAGGCGCGCGAACTCGGCCTCGCCTGAGGGCCGGCACCATCCCCTTCCACGACAACGACGGAGACTCCCATGACCGCATCCACGATCGACACCGGCACGCCGGACCTGCTGGCGCAGCTTGACGCCGGTGTGCTGACCCTGACGCTCAACCGGCCGCAGGCGCGCAACGCCATGACCCGCGCCATGAACGAGGCCCTGGCCCGCGAGCTGGCGCGTGCCGAGCTGGACCCCGAGGTCCGCTGCGTGGTGCTGACCGGCGCGGGCGGTGCCTTCTGTGCTGGCGGCGACGTGAAGAACATGGCGGCTGCGGGCGACGGCACCGTCGGCGCGCTCACCATCGACCAGGCCATCCATCGCCAGCGCGTCAACCAGCGCGAGACGGCCGGGCGCCTGTTCAAGATGCCCAAACCCACGCTGGCCGTGCTGCCGGGCCCCGCCGCGGGCGCCGGCCTCGCGCTGGCGCTGGCCTGTGACCTTCGCCTGATGGCCGGCAACGCCATCATGACCACCGCCTTCGCCCGCGTGGGCTTCTCAGGCGACTACGGCGGCAGCTACTTCATGACCCAGCTCGTCGGCGCGGCCAAGGCGCGCGAGCTGTATCTGCTCTCCGACCGCGTGCCGGCCGACGAGGCGTTGCGGCTGGGCCTGGCCAACTGGGTCTGCCCGCCGGAGCAACTGGCCGCGCGTGCCCAGGAGATCGCGACCCGGCTCGCCAACGGCCCTGCCGTGGCCTACCGCTACATGAAGGAGAACCTCAACCGCGCGATGGCCGGCGAGGTGGACGAGTGCCTGGACCTGGAGGCCACGCACCACATCCACTGCGGCCAGACCGAGGACCACCGCGCGGCGGCCCAGGCCTTCGTGGAGAAGCGCGAGCCGGTGTTCAAGGGGCGCTGAGGCCGCCGACGCGTAGTGCGCGCCCGCCATCGGCGATGCAGCGTCTTCAGTCGTGCAGGTGTGCGGCGATCACCTCACGCAGCAGCGGAAGGGCGGGCGCCTGCTGCCGCCGGGCCTGCGTCACCAGCCCGAAGCGGGCGCCGCCCTCGATCTGCGGCTGAACGGGCAGCTCGACGAGATCGGGCGCTGCGGCGCGGATCGCCAGGAGGACCGCATCGCTGTGCCGGGTCAGCTCGACCAGCCGCGTGAGCTCGTTGCAGCGCAGGCGCACGCACACGTCCGGATGCCCCTGGGGCCCATAGGCTGCCACCATGCCCCGGCCCACGTGGTCGCCGAGAGGGGTCGAGGCGATGGGGTACTTCTGCAGGTCGTCGAAGCCCAGCGTCCGGCGGCGGCGCGTGAGCGGATGCCCGGGCCGGCACAGGAAGGCGCCGCGCATCTGCACCAGCGGCTCGATGCGCAGGCCCGCATCGGCGGTGAATGAGCGCATCTCGATCACCACGGCGTCGAGCAGGCGGCGTTGCAGTGCCTCGATCAGCCGCTCGTTGTCGCTGTGCAGGATCTCGACGCGCACCCGCGTGTCGGGCGCGCTGGCCCGCAGCAGCAGGGGTGTGCTCAGCAAGGCGCCCGGACCCGAACCCAGGCCCACGCGCAGCGTCGACGCGTGGCCGGCGCGAAGCCGTTCGCCGGTCAGCGCAAGCTGACCGGCCTCGTGCACCAGGTGTCGGGCCTGCTCCAGCAGTTCGCGGCCGAAGTGTGTGAGCTCGCTGCGGCGACCCACCCGATCGAACAAGGCGCCGCCCAGCGCGGCCTCGAGCGCGCGGATGCTGCGGCTGAGCGCCGGCTGGGTCAGGTGCAGCGCCTGCGCCGAACGGGTGAAAGAGCCCGTGTCGGCCAGCGACAGGAAGTGCCGGAGCTGGACCAGCGTCATGGCATCGGGCGGCCTGCCACCGCCTGCAAGGCATGAGTCGAATGCATGCGCCAGCATAGAACAATGCATTGGACGCCTGGCACGCGATTGCCTAGATTGCGCGGGCTGCGTCGGACCGGAGGGGCTGCGCAGCCGGGCCACCGTGTCCGCCCTGCACACATCCAAACCTACGCACCCACGCGCCACATCATGTTTTCGTCGTTCTCGATCCGCCAGCTTTCATTGGCCGTCCTCGCCGCATGCGCCATCGTGCCCGCCGGTGCGCAGACCGTGTCGCCCGAGAAGATCCAGCCGCTCGTCAACGGCATGTACGGCCAGCTCGATGCGCTCTACAAGGACCTGCATGCCAACCCGGAGTTGGGCTTCCAGGAGGTGCGAACCGCTGGCAAGCTGGCCGCCGAGCTGCGCGCGCTGGGCTTCGAGGTGACCGAGAAGGTCGGCCGCACCGGGCTGGTGGCGCTCTATCGCAACGGCGCCGGCCCGACGGTGATGGTGCGCACCGAGCTCGACGCGCTGCCCATGGAAGAGAAGACCGGTCTGCCCTACGCCAGCCGAGCCAAGACCCAATGGAACGGCCGTGAGACCTTCGTCGCCCACAGCTGTGGCCACGACATCCACATGGCCAGCTGGGTGGGCACGGCCCGCACGCTGCTGGCGCTGAAGGACCAGTGGAAGGGCACGCTGATGTTCATCGCCCAGCCTTCCGAAGAGACGGTCAGCGGCGCCAAGGCCATGGTGGAAGACGGCCTGTTCACCCGCTTCCCCAAGCCGGACTTCGCTTTCGCGCTGCACACCAGTCCCTCGCCCTACGGCTTCGTCGGCTACCGCGCGGGGCCGGTCACCTCGGCGTCCGACAGCCTGGAGATCACCTTCAAGGGCCGCGGGGGCCATGGTTCGGCACCGCATGCCACCCTCGACCCGATCGCCATGGGCGCGCATTTCGTCAGCGATGTGCAGACCGTCGTCAGCCGCGAGAAGGACCCGGCCGAATTCGGCGTGGTCACCATCGGCGCCTTCCAGGCCGGCACGGCGGGCAACATCATCCCGGACGCCGCAAGGCTGAGCGGCACCGTCCGCAGCTACAAGCCGCAGGTGCGCGAGAAGCTGCTCGACGGCATCCGCCGCACGGCACTGGCCTCGGCCGCCATGGCCGGCGCGCCCGAGCCCGAGGTGCGCCTGGGCGCCGACAGCAGCACCGGCGCGGTGGTCAACGACCAGGCCGTGGTGGACCGCACCGTCGCCGCCCTGCGCAGCCAATTCGGCGAGGCGCGGGTGGTGCAGGTCATGCCCATCACCGCCAGCGAGGACTTCTCGGTCTTCACCGACGCCGGCATCCCGTCGATGTTCTTCTTCGTGGGTGTGACCGACCCCAAGGACGTGGCGGAGTCGATGAAGAAGGGCGGCAAGCCGCTGCCCTTCAACCATTCGCCCTTTTTCGCGCCGGTGCCCGAGCCGTCGATCAAGATCGGCGTGCAGGCGATGACCTCGGCGGTGCTGACCGCCATGAACACGCCGGCACGCTGAGCGCGGCCCGCTGAACAAGGCGCGCTTCCGGCAACGCTGGGCGGGCCCGGCCTTCAACGAGCGGCAGGCCAAGTTGCTCAATTGCCTGCTCGACGGCTTCGAGGGCAAGCTCACCAGCAGCAAGTGGGCAGCCATCGCCAAATGCTCGGCCGACACGGCGCTGCGCGACATCACGACGCTGCTGGTGCTCGGCGTGCTGCGCAAGTCGCCGGCCGGCGGCCGCAGCAGCGCCTACGAGCTGTCGCTGCCTGAGGCGCCTACTTCACGAACTGGTTGAGCTGGATGATCGGCAGCAGCACCGCCAGCACGATCAGCATGACGATGCCGCCCATGCCCACGATCAGCAGCGGCTCCAGGATGGTGGCCAGGTGCATGGCGCGGCGCTGCACCTCGGCCGACAGCTGCTTGGCGGCGCGTTGCAGCATCACGGGCAGTTCGCCCGTCTGCTCTCCGAGGCGGGCGAACATGGGCACGATGCCGGGGAAGCGCTTCTTCTGCGCCAGGGCCGAGGCCAGCGGCGCGCCCTCGCGCACGAGCGTCAGCGCGTCGAGCGCGTCGGCGCGCATGGCCCGGTTGTGGAGCGTCTCGGCCGCGGCCTGCAGCGCCCGCAGGATGGGCACGCCGGCCGCCGCCAGCATGGCCAGCGTGCCGGCAAAGCGCGCGGCGTTGTAGCCGCGGGCCAGCTTGCCCACCAGCGGCAGCCGCAGCCAGAAGGCATCGAAGCGCTCGCGCAATGCATCGCGCGCCAGCGCCGCCTTGCCGCCGACGACGGCCACCGCCAGCACGCCCAGCATCAGCCAGCCCCAACTGCGCACGAAGGCCGACAGGCCCAGCATGGCCTGCGTCAGCAGCGGCAGCGCCCGCTTGGTGCCGGCGAACACGCTCGCCACCTGCGGCACCACATAGCTCACCAGGAAGATCACGATCACCACCGCGATCACCGTGACGATGGCGGGATACAGCGTGGCGCCGATCAGCTTCTGCCGCAGCGCCTGCTGCTCTTCCAGGTCGTCGGCCAGCCGTTCGAGCACCAGGCCCAGCTGACCGCTGTGCTCGCCGGCACCGATGACCGCGGTGTAGATGGACGAGAACTCCCGCGGATGCTGCGCCAGTGCGCGCGCAAAGCTGCTGCCGCCGTTGACCTCGGAGCGCAGCGAGGCCACCAGCTGCCGTTGCGGCTCGCTCTCGGCCTCGTCGGTCAGCGCGGTCAGGGCCCGCTCCAGCGGCAGGCCCGAGGCCACCAGGCCGGCCAGCTGGCGGGTCCACACGCCCAGCGCCGTGGAATTGAACACGCGCCCGCCAATGCGCCGACGCCAGAAGGGTGTCGCCTCGCCGCCGGCCTCGGCGCCGCCGGCCACGCCCTCGACGGACAGCGGGATCAGCGCCTGGGCCCGCAACATGCTGCGGGCCGCGCGGGCGGTGTCGGCTTCCAGCACGCCCTTGCGGGGGCGTCCGTCGGCGTCGATGGCTTCGAAGGCGTAGGCGGGCATGTGGGCGGGGCTCGGAGGGAAGGCAGTCAGCGCTGGAGGATGCCGGAGATCTCGTTGCCGTCGGCCTTCACGGCGGCCGTGGCGCTGCGCAGCCGCAGCGAGGCATGGCCGTGCGCTTCGCTGGTGAGGAGCCGGCCTTCGTAGCGGCCATTGACGCGCGGATCGCTGCAGGTGTCTACCTGCAACGCCAGCTGCGCGTGGGCATTGCTGCGGTAGGGCGTCGCGTTGCCCTGGATGTTGCAACTGGCTCGCGTCATCTGGCCGGACACCTGGCCATCGCTGCCGATGCGCAGCCGCAGGTCCGAGGCCAGCCGGCGGCCGACCTGGAAGCCATCGGCACCCAGCTCGAAGACCATCACGCTGCCCCGCCAGTCACCGCGATAGTCGGTGTAGCCCTGCGCGCCTGCCAGGGTCGTCCACAGCAGTGCCCCCAGGCCCAGCACGACGGCGCGGCACGGGCGGGATCTCGCGCGGGCTGGTGACATAACGTGGAAGCCGGGCATGGGGGCAGGAGCGCAGGCGCTCAGTCCCGCGTCACGCGCAGCAACTCGGCGCGCGAGGTGATGCCCGCCGCGACCAGCCGCTCGCCGTCGGCACGCATGGAGCGCAGGCCGCCGCGTGTGCCTGCGGCGAGCAGCTCGCTCTCGGGCGCGCGGTTGTGCACCAGCGCGCGCACGGCGTCGTCGGCCACCAGCAGCTCGAAGATGCCGGTGCGGCCCTGGTAGCCGGTGTGGCCGCAGGCTTCGCAGCCCACCGGCTGCATCTGGCCATCGGAGCCGGGCGCCGCGCAGTGCGTGCACAGGCGGCGCACCAGCCGCTGGGCCAGCACGCCCAGCAGCGAGCTGGACAGCAGGAAGGGCTCGACGCCCATGTCGGTGAGGCGGGTGACGGCGCTCACGGCATCGTTGGTGTGCAGCGTGGCCAGCACCAGGTGGCCGGTGAGCGAGGCCTGGATGGCGATCTGCGCGGTCTCGAAGTCGCGGATCTCGCCGATCATGATCACGTCCGGGTCCTGCCGCAGGATAGCGCGCAGGGCCTTGGCGAAGGTGAGTTCGATGCGGGCGTTGACCTGCGTCTGTCCCACGCCGGGCAGCTCGTATTCGATGGGGTCTTCCACCGTCATGATGTTGCTGCTGCCGGCATCGAGCCGCGACAGCGCCGCATAGAGCGTGGTGGTCTTGCCCGAACCCGTGGGGCCGGTCACCAGGATGATGCCGTGCGGCTGCTGGATCAGCGTTTCGAAGCGCTGCAGCGTGTCGCCCAGCATGCCCACCGATTCGAGGCTGAGCTTGCTCTCGCTCTTGTCCAGCAGGCGCAGCACGGCGCGCTCGCCGTGGGCCGAGGGCAGGGTGGAGACGCGCACGTCCACCGCCCGCGTGCCGATGCGCAGCGAGATGCGGCCGTCCTGTGGCAGGCGCTTCTCGGCGATGTCGAGGTCGGCCATGATCTTCAGGCGCGAGATCAGCGCCGCATGCAAGGCGCGGTTGGGTTGCACCACCTCGCGCAGCGTGCCGTCGATGCGAAAGCGCACGGCCGAGGTGCGCTCGTAGGGCTCGATGTGGATGTCGCTGGCGCCGTCGCGCGCGGCCTGCGTGAGCAGCGCGTTGAGCATGCGGATGATGGGTGCGTCGCCAGCGGATTCCAGCAGGTCTTCCACCGCGGGCAGCTCCTGCATCATGCGCGAGAGGTCGGCATCGGTCTCCACCTCGCTCACGATGGCGGCGGCATTGGACTCGCCCTGCGCATAGGCTGCGCTGATGCGCTGCGCCAGCTGGTCGGCCGGCAGCAGTTCGACCTGCGCGGCCGGGTACTTGCGGATCACCTCGCCCACGGCGCTGGCCGGGGCGCCGACCGGCATCCACAGCGTCAGCCGGCCGCCGTCGTCTTCTTCCAGCAGCAGCTGCTGTCCGCGCGCGAAGCCATAGGGCAGCGGATGTCGCAGGCCGGGCATCAGGGCATCTCGCGGCGCGAGGCCGGGTCATCGGTGGGCGGCAGCGCGCCCCTGAGCGGCGCGCGGCTCAGCGCGTCGGGCGAGAGCGGGCCGGGCACGGCGGGCGGCATGGGCGGCGGGATCAGCCGCGTGCCGTCGATGCGGCGGCTCTCGTCGCCCACGCCCTGCACGGCCGGCAGGGGCGGCAACACGAAGGAGTCGCGCACGTTGTTGAGCATGGGGTTGTCGGTCGGCGGCTGGCTGGCCTGTTGCAGGGCACGCAGGGTGTCGTAGCGGTCGGCCGTGATGGCGTCGCTGGAGAGCTGGTCGCGCACGATGGTCGGCCGCAGGAAGACCATCAGGTTGGTCTTGTTGCGCCGGCGCGTCTCGCTCTTGAACAGGTTGCCCATGATGGGCACGTCGCCCAGGCCCGGCACCTTCTCCTGGGAGGCCGAATATTCGTCCGACAGCAGGCCGCCCAGCAGCACGATGCCGCCTTGGTCGACCAGCACGCTGGACTCGATGGCGCGCTTGCTGGTGGTCGGGCCATTGACGTTGTTGACGGACGACGCCACCACCGCCGAGACCTCCTGGAAGATGGTCATCTTGACGGTGCCGGTCTCGCTGATCTGCGGCCGCACCCGCAGGGTCAGGCCCACATCCTTGCGTTCGATGGTCTGGAAGGGATTGACCTGCGTGGTCGCGCTGCCGGTGTTGGTGTACTGGCCGGTGACGAAGGGCACGTTCTGGCCGACGACGATCCTGGCCTCCTCGTTGTCCAGCGTCAGCAGATTGGGCGTGGACAGCACGTTGCCCTCGCCGTTGGAGGCCAGGAACCGGGCCAGGAAGCCCAGCACATAGTTGTCGCCGTACTTGTGACCGATGCCGAAGTTGAAGCCGGTCGAGGGCAGCGTGGTGGCGGTCTTGGTCGCCAGGCCGACGGCCAGGTTGATGATGTTGGCGCCGGCCAGGCTGGAGTTGGTGCCGACCACGCCGACGTTGCTGCTGCCGCTGTTGCCCAGCGCGCTCTGCCACTGCACACCGAATTCGGCCGCCTTGTCGGCATTGACCTCGACGATCAGCGTCTCGATCAGCACCTGGGCACGGCGGCTGTCGAGCTTGTCGATGACCGCCCGCAACTGGCGGTACTGCGGCTCGGCCGCCGTGATGATGAGCGAGTTGGTCGACGGGTCGGCCTGGATCTGCCCGCCAGTGGACGGCTGGTTGGCGTTGTTGACCGGCGTGCTGGCGGCGCTGCTCGTGAGGCTGGAGAGTCCGGACTGCAGGCTGTTGGGCAAGGTCTGCGGGATTGCCGCCGCACCCGCCGCGCCCCCGGAGGCTGGCACGGCCCCGCCCGCATTGGCGTTGTTGACCTGGCCGGCGGCCATGGCGGCGCGCAGCGTGGCCGCCAGGCGCACCGCATCGGCGTTCTTGAGATAGACGACGTAGATGTTGCCGGCCGCGCCGTTGCCGGTGTCCGCAGCGGGGCGGTCGAGCTTGTCGACCAGCGAGCGGATCAGCTGCAGCCGTGCTGGCGTGGCGGCGCGCACGATCAGCGCGTTGCTGCGCGGATCGGCCAGCAGCGCGGTGCGAAAGCCCGACTCCGCGCCGCCCGCGGGCGCGCCGCCCGCCACGCCCCCGGCCAGGCCGCCGCCACCGCCGCCGCCGTCGACCAGGCGCTGCACCAGCGGCACCATGTCCGAGGCGATGGAATAGCGCAGCGGGATCACCTCGATGTCGGAGGCGCTGGGCACGTCCAGCGCCGCGATGATGCGGGCCAGCCGGCGCATGTTGTCCGCATAGTCGGTGATGACCAGCGAGTTGTTGCCCGGGTTGGCGTTGATGGTGTTGTTGGGCGGGATGAGCGGCCGCAGCACCGGCAGCAGGTTGTTGGCCGACTCATGGTTGAGCCGGAACACCTGCGTGATCATCTGGCTGCCGCTCACGTTGCCCGCACCGCCCACGGAGGTGGTGACGGTGTTGCTCTGCAGCTTGGCATCGGCCTCGGGCAGCACCTTGAACAGGCCGTCCGATTGCACGATCGAGAAGCCCTGCAGCCGCAGCGCGGCGGCGAACTGGTCGAAGGCTGCCGCCGGCGACAGCGGCCGGTCGGTCTGCAGCGTGATGGTGCCCTTGACGCGCGGATCGACCACCACGTCGCGGCCGGTGATCACGCCCATGGTGCGGGCCACGGCCTCGATATCGGCATTGGCGAAGTTGAGCGTGATGGGCTCGCCGCGGCGCACGGCCGGCACGGCGGCATCCTGCGCCATCGCGGCGGGCGCGACCGCCTGCAGCGCGAGCACGGCAAGCAGGGCACGGGCAGCGCGCGCGCCCAGGGTGAGGGAAGGCTTCATGGTCAACCGAGATTGATGATGGAGCGCGCGCCTTCGCGACGCCCCATGATGTTCAGGAGATTGGCGAGGGCGTCCTCGCTGCCGGGCGCGGCGCTGGCCTCGCCCCCGAAACGCATGGCATTGCCGCTCCAGCGGCCGCTGCCCGACAGACGCAGCGCACCGTCGGTGGTGGTCAGCAGCAGGCTGGGTGCGGGTCCGCCGTCCAGCACCAGCCGGTAGCTGCCCATGGGACGCAGCGTGCTGAGGCTGGAACTGAGGTCCGTGGCGTCGAGTACGGCCCGACCGTCCATCGCCAGACGCCCCTGCGACCAGCGCAGAGCGAAGGCTTCGGTTCGCAGGTCGAGGGTGCCGTCCAGCCGCAAGGTGTTCCAGGGAGCGCCCAGGCCCGCGAGCATCGTGGCCGGCCAGCGGCTGCGGCCGTCGTCCCAGGCCAGGCGCAGGCCCGCACTGCCCGCGGGCGCGGCCGCGAAGCCGAGCGGGCCCTGGGTGCAACAGGCGAGCTCGATCTGGCCGCGCACGCCCAGCCAGGCCGGGCGCAGTTGCCACTGCATGCGGCCCGGCAGCGCGATGCGATCTGCGCCGCCCGCGCCACTGGCGAGCACGATGGCAGCGCTGCCCTGCCAGACCGTGCCGCGGGCATCGCGCAGTTGCAACTGGCCGCCGGTGGCCGCATGCAAACCCTGCGCCAGCCAGCGGGCGGGCGCCCACACGAGTGTGGCCAGCAGCGCGCCGAGCACGGCGCCAGCCATGGCCCAGCGCCAGGGCGCACGTGGCTCTCGTCGGACGGCGGCGGCGGTGCGAAGGGCCATGGTCAGCGCGCGGCCGGCAGGCCCATGACGAAGGTGCCCTGCCAGGAAGGTTGCACCACGCCAGGGACGGCGGTCGCATTGGCGGTGGCGCCCGGGCTTGCGGGCGCTGCCGTCTGGGCACGTGTCAGGTGCGCCTCGCGCGGAACGGCGCGGGCGTTGGCGCGGACCTGCGCCAGCCACTCGGCCAACTGGTCGGCCGGCACGCTGCGCAGGCCGACGGCCACGGCGTCGCCCCCCGCGGCACGCACCTGGGCGTCGGGTCCGAGGCCTCGGCTGGTGGTGGACTCGATGCCGCGCAGGGCATCTTCACGGCTGGGTTTCGGTTGACCCTGCAGCGCGCGGGCCTGGGCCTGCAGCGTGGCCATCTGCTGCAGTTGGGCGTCCAGCGCCGCATGGGCCGCCGGCGCGGCGGACAGGGTGCGCAGCGCGGGCGCCAGGGCCACCCACCAGAGCAGCGCGACGGCGACGAGCGTGGCTGCGATGGCGGCCAGGCGACGCTCGCGCGGGGCGAGGGTGGCCCACCATGCCTGCAGGCGGGCCTGGGATGCGGGGCGGCGGTTCACGGGCGCGTTCTTTCGAAAAGGTTCACCGCTTCGGCGGCGTCGGTCCTGTGCGTCAGCGGCCTGGAACAAAGGGGCGGTCGGCAGGCTGGCGCAGTGGCGGCTCGTCCCGTCATCGCGTGGTCTCCGCCTGCACCAGCAGCAGGTCGCCTTCGCCGCGGGCGTTGTAGCCGCGGTTGCGCAGACCGGTCTGCACGGACTCCATCTCCGCCGGCGACAGCGTCACGCCGCGCAGGCGCAACTGGCCGCCGCTGTAGTCGATGGCCGAAGGGACGCGGCCGGCCGGCAGGCTGCCGGCCAGGGCGGCGAGCATCGGCTCGAAGTCGGCCGCCGTGAGGCCACCGGTGGCTGCCTGCAGTGCGGCCACTTCGCGCGACATCTGCAGCGGCGCGTCCAGCACCACGGACACGTTCGGGAACGTCTGGGTGAGCACCTGCCGCACCTGCTGGCGCTTGGATTCCAGCGCCTGCCGCTCCTTGAAGGCCCAGGCGTTCAGGCCCACGAGTTGCGTGACGATCAGCAGCGCGACACCCCATCGTGCGGCGCGCCAGCGGGGGGCGCGCCACACGGCGGTCATCAGCGCACCGGCCTGCTTGCGGGCGCGGGCGCTGCCCGTGGTGGCGAATTCGAACTGCGCCAGGTCCCAGCCCGACTGGCTGGCCTGCAGCCAGCGCTCGGCGGTGGGGAGCAGGGGCAGGGGACGGCCGATCAGCTGCTCGGCCAGTGCGGCGACGGCCGGCTCGGCGGCAGCGTCGCCGGCTTCCGAGTGCGCCATCGCAAGCGCCGCGGTACTGGCCGACAGGGGGAGCCGCAGCACGCCCTGCGCATTGCACAGGGTCAGCCAGGGTGCGTGCGCATCTCCTGTCACGAAGACCGTGGTGGGTTGGCCTTCGGCCTGCGGTGCGAATTCGGGAACGAGCCGGCTGACGCGCCGGCCCGTGGCCTCGAGGGCCTGCAGCGTGGTCTGCAGCCAGTCGCGGCGGCAGGTCGCCACCCAGGCGGGGGCCCCGGCCTGTGCGCCGGGGGAGAGCGCGAAATGAAGCTGCTCGGAATCGTCCAGCAGCCGGTCTTCGAGCAGCCCGGACAGCACGTTGCGCAGGCGCGCGGCGTTCTGAAGGCTGCCCGGCGGCAGCGTCACCGGGTGCCATGACAAGGCGGCCGCCGGCACGATCAGCACCAGATCGTGCTGGCCCGGCAACAGGGAGACGGGCGACTCGCCCTGGCCGACCAGTTGTCGGCCGTCGGCAGACCATTGCGCCCACGCCACCGAGCCGAAGCCGGGCGCGGACGGAGGCGGCGGCTGGACGAGGATCAGAGCCATGGGGCGTGTCGCGGGAAGGTTTTCATTCTAGGCAGCAGGGTCGTTCAGCACGGCCTGCGCCAGACGGCGGAGGCGGCATTGTGACGGTGGAGGAAGGCGGATCCGTGACAGGGGCCCGCAGGACGTCGAGGCAGGCAGGAAAGCGGCGGCTCACGGAAAGATTTTTCCGACTTTCAGCCCGCCCCGCCAGCCGGTTGAACCCCTGCACTGCGCTGGCGCCAGACGATGTTGACGACGTTGCTCACCCGGTTCAGCAGCGAGGTTTCCTCGACCCAGTAGTGGTCCATGCGCAGGCGCCCGCGCACTTCGAAATAGCTGGTCGAGAAGCCGACTTCGCCGGGCGTGATCTGCACATTGGTGGCCGAGGCCAGCTGTTGCGACACGTCTTCCGACTTGGAGAAGTACTGCCGCCGACGCACTTCGACCAGCTTGCGGGCGCTGGCCATGTCGAGCTGTGCGATGGCCGCGAAGATCACCTCGGCGCTGGCGGTGTTGAGATTGACCGCCGTGCTCTGCGGCAGCAGCGTCACGTAGGGCGCGATGGCCGCCACGGTGTCGGCCGGCAGTCCCAGCCAGCCGAGTTGTTCGACCCGCTGGGGCATGAGTGGTGCGCCGCTGGCGGCGCCATCGTCGGTGGACGAGGCGGTGGATTGGGCGGGTACTTGGCTCTGCGCCGCCGCCGGTGAAGTGGCGGGCGTCGACGCGGGGGCGGACGTGGCGTCCGTCGTTGCGCCGCTGCCGTCGATCGGTGGCTGCGTCACGCTGCCGCCGGCCAGCAGGGCGCGGCGCATCTGCTGCACGAGGGTGTCCACCTGGGCCGGCGGCAGGTCGAGCAGATCGAAGAGCTTGCGCGTGGCCGCCACGGCACTCTGGACCGGCCGCCCGCCGGAGTCGACCAGGTTGCGCAGGTTGAGCCGCGACTGCGCATCGGTGATCGAGCCCGACAGGAAGGCATCGGGCAGGCCTTCGAGTGCATCGCTCGCGACGTTCTTGTCGGCGGCCAGGAAGCTCGTGAGCTTGGCTTCGGCCAGGGGAACCGCCCAGGGTTCGGCCAGATGGTCGACGCTGCCGGTGCGCCCGTCCTCGGACAAGATGAGTCGCGACCAGTCCAACGCGCCGGACAGCAACAGCGAGGCCTGCAGGCGGGAGCGCTCGGCAGCCTCCACCTCGGTGGCGCGCCACTGGCGCCACAAGGCCGCGGCCGCCAGCGTGGCCACCAGCGTCACGGTGATCAGGGCCGTGAGCAGGGCAGCGCCGCGCTGACGCCCCCGAAGGGCAGGGAGCGTTGTCATCATCTGTTGGCGGCGCTCCAGTTGGGCCGCAGCCAGTCGCGCGTGATGAGGCCTGAAAGCCCCGGTCCGGGCGGCAACTGCAGCTGCAGCCGCACGCCATCCGGCAACGTGGCCGTGCCCAGCGCCTGCGCCTGTACGGCAACGGCCCATGCGCCGTTGCGGAAGTAGCCGACGTTCCAGCCCGTCGCCGGCAGCACGCGCGTGGCGGCGGCGTCGGTCCCGGGCGCCGCGGAATCGGCCCAGGCCGCCGCGGCACCCCATGCCTGGGTCCAATCCGCACGGCTGGCCAGGGGCGGCGACTGCCAGCGCAACCAACTGCTGCCGCCTTCGGCTGTGAGGCCCACGGTCCATGCGATCACGCGGGCGGCGGGGCTGCCTTGCGCGTCGGTGCCCTGCCGGGTGATGCGCAACACGCGGCCGTTCCAGTCCAGCGCGGGCGTGTTGCCGAAGTTGGCGGCGGCATCGAGGTCCGCGCCCCATTGCGCGAGGGCCGTCTGCAGCACCAGCACGGCCTCGTCGCGCGCGCCATGCTGGGATTGGGCGCGGGCCATGCTTTCGAGTCCCCGCCAACTGATCAGCGCCAGCAGGGCCATCGCCGCCAGCGCGACGAGCAGCTCGACCAGCGTGAAGCCGCGCAGGCGTGCCCTGCGTGCCGCTTGGGGGCGGGCCATCAGTAGCGTCCGATCACGGTCGACAGCCGCAGCAGCGGCCACTGCTGCGCATCGCGCACCTGCACGTCGACGCGGTTGAAGTTCGGGTTCAGCGTCGGCGTGGTCGACACCGCCACGTCCAGCTGCACGCCGGCCTGCTGGCAGCCCCGGCTGCTTTCGCCCACGGGCGGCATCTGCGGCGACAGGCGCAGTTCGATCAGCTGGTTCTGGGCACACAGCTGAGCCAGCACCATGTCGGACTGTCGCTGGGCATTGCGCGTGAGCGCGTTGGTGGCCTGGGCTCCGGCCGCCAGCGCGATGGCCACGATGGCCAGCGCCACCAGCACCTCGACCAGCGTGAAGCCGTGGTGGGGTGCCGAAGCGAGTCTGCGTGGCGCGCGTTCGGATCCGTCTGCGGTATGCCCACGGCGGGCGGCAACCGTCCGGGCACTCATGGCGCGCCTGGGTCGACGACGGCGAAAGGCCGCAGTCCATCGGTGGCCAGTCGCAGAACCTGGGCGGGCGGACCTTCGCTGCGGATGAGCACCTGCTGCGCCCCGATGATCGGCTCGGGGCCGAGCAGCAGGGCCGTCACCGGCCGACCGGCTTCGTCCAGCGGCTGCGCACTGACGCCAGCCATTTGCCAGCCTTGAGGGAGGGCCCCGGGCGGCACTCCGTCGAAGACAAATCCCTGCGCCGTGACGCGCCACCGAACCGACGCGCCGCTGGCCCGGGCCTGCGCGCGACCCGCTTCGAGCAGGGCCACCAGACGCTCGGCCTCGCGGTCCAGGCTGGCGCGAGCCGTATCGCGCAAGGCGAATCCCACGCCGGCAGTGGCGAAGGCGATGATCGCCACCACCACCAGCAGCTCGATCAGCGTGAAGCCGGCGGCCGGGCGGTGCAGGTGGCTATTGCCAGCTGCCGACGTCCGCATCGTTGCCCTCGCCCCCGGGCTGACCGTCGGCGCCGAGCGAAAGAACATCCACCTCGCCCTTGATGCCCGGGTTCACGTACTGGTACGGCCGGCCCCACGGATCGTTGGGCAGCTTGTCGATATAGGGCTTCCAGTTGGGTGCGGCGGGGCCGGTCGTCGGCCGCGCGACCAGGGCCTGCAGACCTTGCTCCCCCGTGGGGTAACGCTGGTTGTCCAGGCGGTACATCTTCAGCGCGTTCATCAGGTTGTTGACGTCCGTGCGGGCGGCGGTCACGCGCGCATCGTCCGCGCGGCCGATCACGTTGGGCACGATCAGGGCCGCGAGCACCCCGATGATCACCAGCACGACCATCAGTTCGATGAGGGTGAAGCCTCGTTGGAGAGGGCTCTGCCGGGTGCGTTTGAAGGAAGCTGTCATGGGCGGCGCATCATAATGCCCGCATATGACGAGTGCGTTGCCCGTACCTTCCCGATGGCCCGTGGCGGTGATCACTGCCGTGCTCTGGGCCGCTGCCGCTGCCAGCGCGGTCTATTGGGGTCTGCGAGTGGCTGCGCCCGCCGGGTCCGGATTGCCGCCGCCCGTGGCCATGAAGACGCTGGGTGTGGAGACTGCCGATGTGGCGCGGGCCTTCGGTGCGTTGAAGGTGGCCGCCGTCGCGCCGGTGGCGCCCGATGCTGCCAGCCGGTTCCGCCTGCTGGGGGTGGCGGCCGATCGGGACGGCAGCGGCGCTGCGCTGATGTCGGTGGACGGCAAACCGCCACGTGCGTATCGCACGGGCGCAGCCTTCGAGGGTCAACTCGTGCTGCAGTCCATCGATGCAACGGGCGTCCACATCGCTCCGGTTGCGGGCGGAGCGGGGCTGCGGTTGATGGTGCCCTCGCGGCCCTTGGCGGTGAATGGGCCGCCAAGGGCAATTACGCTTCCCTGACGCCGCAGGCTTTCAGGCCTGCAGGAAGATGCGGTAGGCCGGATTGGCGGTCTCTTCGATGAAGGGATAGCCCAGTTCCTCAAGGAAAGACTGAAAGATGGCATCCTCCGCGGCCGGCACCTGGAGGCCCACGAGGATGCGCCCGTAATCGGCACCCTGGTTGCGGTAGTGGAAGAGGCTGATGTTCCAGTTCGGCTTCATCAGACTCAGGAACTTCAGCAGGGCCCCGGGCCGCTCCGGGAAGACGAAGCGCAGCAGCCGCTCGTCGCTCGCGAGGCCGCTGCGCCCGCCCACCATGTAGCGCACATGCTCCTTGGCGAGTTCATCGTGCGTGAGGTCGACGGCGCCGAACCCGTGGCTGCGGAACAGCTCCGCGATGCTGGCCGATTCGCCACGCTGCTGTGTCGTCAGGCCCACGAACACATGGGCCTGCTGCGCATCGCTGATGCGGTAGTTGAACTCGGTGACGTTGCGCGGACCGCCGGGCAACTGGCCCACCAGTTCGCAGAAGCGGCGGAAGCTGCCCCGTTCTTCTGGAATGGTGATCGCGAAGAGGGCCTCGCGTTCCTCACCCACCTCGGCACGCTCGGCCACGAAGCGCAGGCGGTCGAAGTTCATGTTGGCGCCGCAGAGGATCGCTGCGTAGGTCTCGCCCCGCTTTCCGTGCGTCTGCACGTACTGCTTGATGGCTGCGACGGCGAGCGCGCCGGCCGGCTCGACGATGCTGCGGGTGTCGATGAAGATGTCCTTGATGCCGGCGCAGACGGCGTCGGTGTCCACCGTGATGAATTCATCGACGAGGTCACTGGCAACGCGGAAGGTTTCTTCACCCACCAGCTTGACGGCAGTGCCGTCGGAGAAGAGGCCCACATCGGGCAGCGTCACCCGTTGCCCGGCCGCGACGGACTGCATCATGGCGTCCGAGTCGTTCATCTGCACACCGACGACGCGGATGTCGGGACGCACCGCCTTGATGTAGTTGGCCACGCCGGCGATCAACCCGCCGCCGCCGATGGCGACGAAGATGGCGTCGAGCCGGCCCTGGTGCTGACGCAGGATCTCCATCGCGATCGTGCCTTGGCCGGCGATGACCTCCGGATCGTCGAAGGGATGGACGAAGGTCAGGCCTTCGCGTTCCTGCAGCGTGAGCGCGTGTTGGTAGGCGTCCGAGTAGCTGTCGCCATGCAGGTGGACTTCGCCGCCCAGGCTGCGGACCGCATCGATCTTGAGTTGCGGGGTGGTGACGGGCATGACGACGACTGCCCTTGTGCCCAACTTGCGCGCACCCAAGGCGACGCCTTGCGCATGATTGCCTGCTGATGCGCAGATGACGCCGCGAGCCAACTGCTCGGTCGACAGGCTGGCCATCTTGTTGTAGGCACCGCGCAGCTTGAAGCTGAAAACGGGCTGCTGGTCTTCCCGTTTGAGCAACACCGTATTGCCAACTCTGTCGCTCAAGGTCCGGGCGGGTTCCAGCGCCGATTCGACTGCCACGTCGTACACGCGGGCGGTGAGGATCTTCTTGAGATAGTCGGCGGGCGTCAGCGCCGGTCCCTGGCTGGTAGGCATGGCGAAAGGGAGACCAATGAGAGCAACGTTTGATGATACGCGGCGCCCGCTTGGTACCCATGAGCGACACAGGCGGAGAGTCGCCTCTCGCATGAGCGAGCCCAGCAGAGGTGCGGCAAGAAAAAAGCCCCCGAGTCTTGCGACTCGGGGGCCAAATCCACCAATTGGGAGGGTGGAGGAGACAACTGGGGCATACCCGAAGGCATGCGATGGAATAAAGTATAGCGCTCGCATGCTGCATTGCAACAAGTGTGTGATGCGAACGCGCAACAATTCAACATTCAGACCTTGTGTCGTGAACTATTTCACGGCATCGAACGCTCACTATGGAATGCACAGTCAGCTGGACCGGCCAAGCCGGCACCCGATCCGCCATGGGTTTTGTTGCAGAAACGGGAAGCGGTCATGTGCTGACCATGGACGGCGCGCCTGACCCCGCCAAACCTGCCAACGGTGGGCAGAACCTTGCGCCTCGCCCCATGGAAACCGTATTGGCGGGCACCGGTGGGTGCACGGCCTACGACGTGGTCATGATCCTCAAGCGCGGTAGGCACGAGGTCGAGGGTTGCAGTGTTCGCCTGACGAGCGAGAGGGCGGAAAAAGATCCCAAGGTGTTCACCAAGATCCACATGCATTTCACTGTCACGGGCCGAGGCATTCCTGCGGCGGCGGTGGAACGCGCGATCGCGCTGAGTCACGACACCTACTGCTCGGCCAGCATCATGCTTGCCAAGACGGCCGATATCACCACCAGCTACGAACTGATCGACCGCAGCAGCGGTCATTGATCACGCGCCGCCGTTTGCCTTGACGGCAGTGCGGCGCTCACGTCCGTCAAGGGTGAGCAGCCTTGATCGCGCCGCGTGCGCGAACGGAACGGCGTTTCAGATCAGATTCGGTACGCCACCGTCGTCATGACGCGTGCGGCCATCCTCATGAGTGTGGAGACGCCAGGCGGCAGTGGCCGCGCGCCGGCCTCTTGGGCCCAGGCGGCATGCGCCGCCTCGTCGGCCTTCATGCGCTCCACGACTGCGCGAGACGCGACGTCCGCCGGGGGCAGCCGATCCAGATGGCCGTCCAGGTGCGCCTCGACTTGGCGCTCCGTCTCCCGGACGAAACCCAGGCTCCAGGCGTCTCCCATGCGGCCCGCCAGAAGCCCCAATGTGAACGCCCCGCCGTACCACAGCGGGTTCAGCAATGACGGCCGGGCGCCCAGACTGTCCAGCCTGTCGCGCGTCCAACGCAGATGGTCGGTCTCCTCTTCGGCGGCGCGCAGCATCTGGCTTCTGAGTGCTGGATCCGATGTGGTCAGCGCCTGCGCGTTGTAGAGGCCCTGAGCGCACACCTCGCCCACGTGATTGACTCTCATCAATGCCCCTGATCGGCTACGGTCTGCGGCTGACAGAGCGGACTCAGCGCCCGGCGCGGACTTTGCGGGAGAGTCGAGGCGCGCCGCGGGATTGCCCCAGATGGTGCGCAGAGCGCTGTCGGCTGCTTCTAGCAGGGTGTCGAGAGAGTTCGGCATAGGTCGGATTGGACCTCAGTTCGTCAACTCCCTGCATCTGTCCAAGATCCAGCCCGTTTCATATCGTGAAGTCGCATGAGAGGCGAGGCTGGGGTCGGTCCTGCTGCCATGTTGTGCGTGTGCAACGAATCGCGGAGGCCCCTCCAGATTTGGCCCAATTTGCTTTGCCGTGGCGACGGGGCTCTGGTGCAATAGCGACAACTTCCCAAAAGGAGGTTGGCCCGGGGCCCGGCGGGAGCACAGCATGTGCCAGCGCGGTGAACCCTTCGCACCGGCGCCCTATGTTTAACCTTGGAGAAACTTGCAATGAAAAAATCTCTAGTTGCTCTGGCTGCCCTGGCTGTCGCCGGTGTGGCCTCGGCCCAATCGTCGGTGACCCTGTTCGGTATCGTTGACGCTTCCGTGAGCGGCGTGTCGAACAAGAGCGAACTGGTGACGAACCCCGCGGTTCTGCTGGCCAACCCGTTTGCCTACGCCCTGCTGCCCCAGTCGACGACCTCCAGCCGTACCGGCATCAGCAACTCGGCCAACAGCTCCAGCCGTCTGGGCTTCCGCGGCGTGGAAGACCTGGGTGGCGGCCTGGCTGCCAGCTTCTGGCTCGAAGGCGCGCTGAACAACGACGACGGCACCGGTGCAGCCACCGGCGGCGGCCTGAACTTCCAGCGTCGTTCCACCGTGAGCCTGTCGGGCCCCTTCGGTGAAGTGCGTCTGGGTCGTGACTACAAGCCGACGTTCTGGAACCTGACCGTGTTCGATCCGTTCGGCACGAACGGCGCCGGCACCGCTCTGGTCCAACGCGCCATCGGCGGCAGCACCGCTGTGCCCGCCATCGAAGGCTCGAACGTTCGCGCCAGCAACAGCATCGGCTACTTCCTGCCCCCGAACCTGGGCGGCTTCTATGGCCAAGCCATGTACGGCTTCAGCGAGCAAGCCAAGTACGACAACTTCCTGCAGGGCAGCCTGAACAACGGCAGCCGTACCGGCCGTTATTGGGGTGGTCGCTTCGGCTACGCCAACGGTCCTCTGGACGTTGCGCTGGCCTACGGCGAGCAAGTCAACGCTTCGAACTTCAACATCGGTACCAACAACCTGTCGAAGAACTTCAACGTTGGCGGTAGCTACGACTTCGGCGTCGTGAAGCTGTTCGCTCAGTACGTGAACGTCAAGGGCACGGTCGACTACTCGGGCAACAACCAGCCCCTGTTCAACCCCGACACCAAGCTCGACGGCGCTCTGCTGGGCGTGACGGTGCCGGTCGGCGCTGGTCAGATCAAGGCCACCTACGGCAAGGTCAAGACCCGCGTGGACCAGAACCCCCTGGTGTACCTGACGAACCCCTTCTTCCAGTACAACGCCCCCAAGGCTGACCAACTGGCTCTGGGCTACGTCCACAACCTGAGCAAGCGTACCGCCCTGTACGCCACCGTGGCCTACATCAAGAACAAGAACGGCGCCGACTACCAAGCCAACTCCAATGGCCTGGCTACCCCGTACGTCGCCACGTTCCAGCCGGCTGGCACCGCTCTGACCGGCGCCTACCTGCCGAAGAGCTCGGTCGGCTACGACTTCGGTATCCGTCACTCGTTCTAATCCGACGCTGGCTTCGGCCAGCTGAAGACCAAGATCGTCAAAGCCACCCGGCGCAAGCCGGGTGGCTTTTTTCATTGCCTGATTGCGCCCGGGCCGGTGGTTTTTTGCGGCGCGGCGCTGACCGGTGGCTCTCGTGGCCGTCGTCCTCCGCAATGCCCCTGCATGGCGGAGGCGCCCGATTGCAGGACGCCACCAGGATTGCAATAGTCGGCCCTCCAAAACATACGAGGGGTTGCCTGTGAATTTCAAACGTCTGTGCGCGCCGCTGGCCGTGGCGCTGGTCATGGGGGTCGCCTGGCCCGTGCATGCCAAGACCTTCCGTTGGTCGAGCGCGAGTGACATTCCGACGATGGACATCCACTCCCAGAACAACGCGCTGGGCAACGGGGTGCATGCGGCGATCTACGACTCGCTCGTCTACTACAACAGCAAGACCTTCAAGGCGGAGCCGCAGCTCGCAACCGGCTGGAAGAACATCTCGCCCACCCAGGTACGCATCACCCTGCGCAGCGGCGTGAAGTTCAGCGACGGCTCTGCGCTCACGGCCGACGATGTGGTCTATTCGTTGACCCGCGCCATGGCCAAGACCTCCAACTACGCGGTCTATGCGCAGGGCATCGACAAGGTCGTGAAGGTGGACGACAGCAACGTCGACATCATGCTCAAGGCGCCGACGCCCACGCTCATCAACCAGCTGACCGAGCTGCGCATCATGAGCCGCGCCTGGGCCGAGAAGAACCGCTCTCTCGAGCCCAAGGACATCAAGACGCAGGAAGAGACCTTCGCCCACCGCAATGCGATGGGCACGGGGCCGTACATGGTCAAGGAATGGCAGCCTGACCAGCGCCTGGTGCTGGTCGCCAACCCGAACTACTGGGGCAAGAACCCCACCAACGTCACCGAGATCGTCTACACGCCCATCAAATCGCAGGCCACGCGCCTGGCGGCGCTGCTTTCGAACGAGACGGACTTCGTGCTCGACCCCAGCCCGCAGGACCTGGGGCGTCTGCGCAACAACACCGACATCAAGGTGATCGACGGCGTCGAGAGCCGCACCATCTTCCTGGGCATGGACCAGTTCCGCGACGAGCTGCCCGGCTCCAACATCAAGGGCAAGAACCCGCTCAAGGACGTTCGGGTCCGGAAGGCGCTCTACCAGGCCATCGACATCAATGCCATCCACCGCGTGACCATGCGTGGCCTGTCGCAGAACACCGGCACGGTGATCGCGCCACAGGTCAACGGATGGACCAAGAAGGCCGACGCGCGTTGGCCCTATGACGTGGCGGCAGCGCAGAAGCTGCTGGCCGAAGCGGGCTATCCCCAGGGCTTCGAGGTCGACTTCGCCTGCTCCAACAATCGCTACATCAACGACGAGGCCATCTGCCAGGCGGTGACTGCCATGTGGGCGCGTATCGGGGTGAAGGCCAAGCTGCGCACGCTGCCGCTGGTCACCTACTTCCCGATGATCCAGCGCTACGAGGCCAGCATCTACATGCTTGGCTGGGGCGTGCCCACCTTCGACGCGCTCTACAGCCTGCAGTCGCTCCTGCGCACCGTGGGCGCCGGCGGCGACGGCAACTACAACGTGGGCCGCTATTCCAACCCGCAGATGGATGCACTCGTGGAGCGGGTGAAGGTGGAGACGGACCTGAAGGTGCGCAACGAGCTGCTCGAGAAGGCGCTGCTGCTGTCGCACGAGGACGTGGCCTACCTGCCGCTGCACAACCAGGTGATCCCGTGGGCCATGCGCAAGAACATCGAGGTGATCCACCGCGCCGACAACCGCATCGACTGGCGCAGCGTGAAAGTGAACTGAGGCAGCGGGCGCCAGCCTTCTGAAGCCTGGCCTGGCCTGGCCTGCCCGCCCCGCTCGCAGGGCAGGGTGGCCAGCCTTCGGCGCCCGCTTCGTGCCGCCATGGAGCACCGCCTTCGACGGCGTGCTCCTAGTGCTTTCCATGAACCAAAACGGGGCAGGCTTCGTCCATTTGGTCTTATGCTCGCGCGGGCCGGGTATGCAGCCTGGGCATGTCCTTTGCTCTGCATCCTGCTTCGAGGAATTTCCCCACGCATGCTCGCCTTCGTTCTGCGCCGCCTGATCCAGGCCGTCATCGTCATGGTGGCGGTGGCCTTCATCGCCTTCCTGCTCTTCCAGTACGTGGGCGACCCGGTGGTCTTCCTTCTGGGGCAGGATGCAACGCCCGACCAGATCCGCGAGCTGCGCTCCGCGCTCGGCCTCGACAAGCCCTTCTTCGTCCAGTACTGGCACTTCCTGCTCAATGCCGCGCAGGGTGAGTTCGGCCTGAGCCTGCGCCAGGGGGCCAAGGTTTCCAGCCTGATTGCGGAGCGCTTTCCTGCCACGCTCGAGCTGGCGATCGTGGCGGCAGGTCTTGCGTTGCTGCTGGGCATTCCGATGGGTGTCTATGCAGCCCTGCGGCGGGGCAGCTTCATGAGCCAGCTGTTCATGACGTTGTCGCTGCTGGGTGTGTCGCTGCCCACCTTCCTGATCGGCATCCTGCTGATCCTGGTGTTCGCGGTGCACCTGGGCTGGTTCCCCAGCTTCGGCCGCGGCGACATCGTGCAGATCGGCTGGTGGCGCACCGGGTTGCTCACGCTGGACGGCTGGCACCACCTGGTGCTGCCGGCCGTCACGCTGGCCATCTTCCAGTTGACGCTGATCATGCGGTTGGTGCGCGCCGAGATGCTCGAGGTGCTGCGCACCGACTACATCAAGTTCGCGCGGGCACGGGGCCTGTCCAACCGCGCGATCCACTTCGGCCACGCGCTCAAGAACACGCTGGTGCCGGTGATGACCATCACCGGGCTGCAGCTGGGCGGCCTGATCGCCTTCGCCATCATCACCGAGACCGTGTTCCAGTGGCCCGGCATGGGCCTGCTCTTCATCCAGGCCGTGACTTTCGCCGACATTCCGGTGATGGCGGCCTACCTGTGCCTGATCGCGTTGATCTTCGTCGTGATCAACCTGGTCGTGGACCTGCTTTATTTCGCCGTCGATCCGCGGCTGCGTGTAGGCAAGGCGGGCGGCCACTGATCGAGCCGCGCGAACCCTTTTGCCGCGCAGCGATCCCTCAGCCATGAACACACAACGTCTGTACGCGAACGGCCGCGCCTTCGAGCACATCGCCCGTTTCCATCCCGAACTCACTGTCCTGCGACGCGACCTGCATGCGAACCCGGAACTGGGCTTCGAAGAGGTCTACACCGCCGGACGGGTCAAGGCCGCGCTGCAGGCCTGCGGTGTGGACGAGATCCACACGGGCATCGGCAAGACTGGCGTGGTCGGGATCATCCGCGGTCGTTCCACCGCCAGTCGCCGCATGATCGGCCTGCGCGCCGACATGGACGCGCTGCCGATCAAGGAGGACAACGAGCTGCCCTGGTGCTCCGCGAAGTCGGGCCTGATGCACGGCTGCGGTCACGACGGCCATACGGCCATGCTGGTTGGCGCGGCCCGCTACCTCGCCGAGACGCGCAACTTCGACGGCACTGCAGTGCTGATCTTCCAGCCCGGTGAAGAGGGCTTCGCCGGCGCCCGCGTGATGATCGAGGACGGCCTGTTCGATCGCTTTCCCGTCGATGCCGTCTACGCCATGCACAACTGGCCGGCGCTGCCCGCCGGCACCATCGGCATCAACCGCGGCGCCATGATGGCGGCGGCCGACCGCATCACGATCCGCATCACGGGCAAGGGCGGCCATGGCGCGCATGCCTACCTGACGGTCGATCCGGTGGTGGTGGCTGCGCACATCATCACGGCCGCGCAGACCATCGCGTCCCGCACCGTCCGTCCCATCGACGCCGCCGTGGTCAGCCTGTGCGCCGTGCAGGCGGGCGACCTCGACGCCTTCAGCGTCATCCCCGGAACCGCCACGCTGGTGGGCACGGTGCGCACCTTCAACTCGCGCGTGCAGGTCCAGGTCGAGCAGCGCCTGCGCGAGCTTTGCACGCAGGTGGCCGCCGCCTTCGGTGCCACGGCGGAACTCAGCTACGAGCGCATCTACCCCGCAACCATCAACACTGCGCCCGAGGCCCAGTTCGCCGCCGACGTGGCGGCTGCCATCGTGGGCGAGGGCAATGTGGATCGTCACCTCGAGCCGAGCATGGGTGCCGAGGACTTCTCCTTCATGTTGCAGAAGAAGGCGGGTGCCTACCTGCGCATCGGCCAGGATGCGCGCGGCGGCGCCTTCCTGCACAACAGCCGTTACGACTTCAACGATGACATCCTGCCGCTGGGCGCCGCGTTGCACGCGGGCCTGGTGGAGCAGGGCATGCCCCTGGCCGGTGAAGCCGGCCCGGGCGCCGAGGTCGGTGCCACCCGCGCCGCCTCATCCCACGGGGCCGCCACCGCGGCGCCATGACCGATCGTCCCGAGCCTTGACCAACCCGAGGAGAGATTCCATGAGCTTCAAGAAAAAAGCCGCCGTCGCGGCCGTGCTGGCTGCGGCCAGTCTGATCGCCAGTGCCCAGACGGTGCGCATCGCCAACCAGGGCGACGCGCTGTCGCTGGACCCGCATTCGCTCAATGAATCGCTTCAGCTGTCGGTGGACCTGAACGTCTATGAAGGTCTGACCGACCGCAACAAGGACCTGAGCCTGGCGCCGGCGCTGGCCACCTCGTGGAAGCAGACCGCGCCCGATACCTGGCGATTCGAACTGCGCAAGGGCGTCACCTTCCATGACGGCACGCCCTTCACCGCCGACGACGTGATCTTCAGCATCGCCCGCGCTGGGGGCGACGGCTCCGACGTGAAGGCCAAGGTCAACGACATCCAGGAGGTGCGCAAGGTCAACGACCACACGATCGACATCGTCACCAAGGGCCCGTTCCCCATCCTGCCGGACGTGCTGTCCGACCTCGCCATCATGAGCAAGAAGTGGTGCGAGGAGAACAAGGCCGAGAAGCCCGTCGATCGACGAAAGGGCATCGAGAACACGGCCTCGTTCAAGGCCAACGGCACCGGCCCCTTCCGCGTGCGCGAGCGCCAGCCCAACGTGCGAACGGTGTTCGTGCGCAACATGAACTACTGGGGCAAGATCGAAGGCAATGCGCAGGAGGTGATCTTCACGCCCATCGCCAACCCCGCCACGCGCGTCGCAGCGCTGGTCTCGGGCGAGGTCGACGTGATGGAGCCGGTGCCCGTCCAGGACATCGCCCGCATCAACGCGAGCCCGAGTGCGCGCGTGGTGGTCGGCCCCGAGCTTCGCACCATCTTCCTGGGCATGGACCAGAAGCGCGACGAACTGCTGTACTCCAGCGTGAAGGGCAAGAACCCCTTCAAGGACAAGCGCGTGCGCCAGGCCTTCTACCAGGCCATCGACATCAACGGCATCCAGCGCACGGTGATGCGTGGCGCCTCCCGGCCCACGGCGCTGATGGTCGGCCCCGGCATCAACGGCTGGACCGAAGCGCAGGACAAGCGACTGCCCTACGACGCCGACGCCGCCAAGAAGCTGCTGGCAGATGCCGGCTATCCGAGCGGCTTCGAAGTGACCATGAACTGCCCCAATGACCGCTACGTCAACGACGCGCAGGTCTGCCAGGCGGTGGCGGCCAATCTGGCGCGCATCGGCGTCAAGGTCAACCTCGCGGCCGAGACCAAGGGCACCTACTTCCCCAAGATCCTGCGCCGCGACACCAGCTTCTACCTGCTGGGCTGGACGCCCACCACCTACGATGCGCACAACGCGCTGGATGCGCTGATGCGTTGCCCCAACGACAAGGACGGCAGCGGCCAGTTCAACCTGGGTGCCTACTGCAACCCCAAGCTCGACGAACTGATCGGCCAGATCAAGTCGGAGACCGACAAGGGCAAGCGCCAGGGCTTGATCGAGCAAGCCTTCAAGATCCACACCGACGACATCGGCCACCTGCCGCTGCATCAGCAGTCGCTGGCCTGGGGCGTGAGCAAGAAGGTGTCGCTGACGCAGCGTGCCGACAACTTCATGCCCTTCAAGTGGATCAGCATCAAGTGACCCACCGGGCGTGAGCACGGCAATCGCGCCGAGTGCCATGCCCACGCCGTCCTTGGCCGCGCACCTCGGCGGCCGGGGCGGCATGCGTTTCGCTTCGCATGCGTCCGGGTGCCGTGTCGAACGGCGCCCATAACCTGTGTCCCCGATGAAGAACACGCTCCTCCGTTGGCTCGACAGCGATGTCGGCCACAGTTTCAGGACCTCGCCCGTGGCCGTCACGGCGGCGGTGATCGCCTTTGTCTGCATCTTCTGCTCGGTGTTCGCCGGCTGGGTGGCGCCGCACAACCCCTTCGATCTCGCCTCGCTCGAGCTGGGTGATGCGCGCCTGCCGCCGGCCTGGAGCGAAGGCGGCACCGGCAAGTACCTGCTGGGCACCGACGACCAGGGCCGGGACATCCTTTCGGCGCTGATCTACGGCGCGCGCATTTCGCTGGTGGTGGGCGTCGTCTCCGTCATCCTGTCCGTGGTGGTGGGCGTGCTGATGGGCCTGCTCGCTGGCTTCCTCGGTGGCTGGCTCGACGCCTTCCTGATGCGGCTGTGCGACGTGATGCTGTCCTTTCCGCCCATCCTGGTCGCGTTGCTGATCGCGGGCGTGGGCCGCGCGCTCTTTCCCAATGCGCACGAGTCGCTGGCCTTCGGCGTGCTCATCATCTCGATCTCGCTCACGGGCTGGGTGCAATACGCGCGCACGGTGCGCGGCTCCACGCTGGTGGAGCGCAGCAAGGAATACGTACAGGCCGCACGCGTCACCGGCGTGGCGCCGCTGCGCATCATGCTGCGCCATGTGCTGCCCAACGTGACCGGGCCGGTGCTGGTGCTGGCCACCATCCAGGTGGCCACGGCCATCATCACCGAGGCCACGCTGAGCTTTCTGGGCGTGGGCGTGCCGCCCACCTCGCCGTCGCTGGGCACGCTGATCCGTGTGGGCAACGACTACCTGTTCTCGGGTGAGTGGTGGATCACCGTCTTTCCGGGCGCCATGCTGGTGCTGATCGCGCTGTCGGTGAACCTGCTGGGCGATTGGCTGCGCGACGCGCTCAACCCCCGACTGCGATGAGAGAAGGACATATCGCCATGAGCCTTCTTCAGGTCAAGAACCTCGTCGTCGAATTCCCCGGCCGCCGCGGCACGCTGCGGGCGCTGGACGACATCTCCTTCGACATCGCGCCCGGTGAGATCCTGGGCGTGGTGGGCGAGTCGGGCGCCGGCAAGTCGCTCACCGGCGCAGCCATCATCGGTTTGCTGGAGCCACCGGGCCGCGTCGCCAGTGGGCAGATCCTGCTGCAGGGGCAGCGCATCGACAACCTCGGCTACGAGAAGATGCGCCACATCCGTGGCCGGAAGATCGGTGCGATCTTCCAGGACCCGCTCACCTCGCTGAACCCGCTCTACACCGTGGGCCGCCAGCTCATCGAGACCATCCGCGCGCACCTGCCCGTCAACGAGGCCGAGGCTCGGCGGCGCGCCATCGCGCTGCTGCAGGACACGGGCATCCCGGCGGCCGAGCAGCGCATCGACCACTACCCGCACCAGTTCTCCGGCGGCATGCGCCAGCGGGTGGTGATCGCCCTGGCCTTGGCGGCCGAGCCGCAGCTGATCGTGGCCGACGAGCCCACCACCGCGCTGGATGTGTCGATCCAGGCGCAGATCATCCAGCTGCTCAAGCGCCTGTGCCGCGAGCGCGGCGCGGCCGTGATGCTCATCACCCACGACATGGGCGTGATCGCCGAGACCTGCGATCGCGTGGCCGTGATGTACGCCGGCCGCATCGCCGAGATCGGGCCGGTGCACGAGGTGATCCACCAGCCCGCGCATCCCTACACGGGTGGGCTGATGGCGTCGATCCCTGAAATGGACAGCGACCGCGAGCGCCTGAACCAGATCAACGGCGCGATGCCGCGCCTCAATGCCATTCCCAAGGGTTGTGCCTACAACCCGCGCTGCCCGCGCGTGTTCGACCGCTGCCTGCAGGAACGGCCCGAACTGATGCCCGCTGGCGCCACGCGTGCCGCCTGCTGGCTGCACGACGCAGCCGATCCGCACCGCGGCCACGACCGCCTGGCCGCCGAACATGCCGCCGCGATGGCGCAAGGCGAACGTGCGGGGCCCGACGCCGCCACGCCTGTCCAGGAGATCGACGAATGAGTGCCGTGCCGGCTTCTTCTGGCCCCCAAGGAGCGACAGCGGCGACGGCGCCGCTGGTCGTCGCCCATGACCTGGCCCGCACCTTCGACGTGTCGGCACCCTGGCTCAACCGCGTGCTGGAGCGCAAGCCCCGCACCCTGCTGCACGCCGTGGACGGCGTGAGCTTCGAGATCGAGCGCGGCAAGACGCTGGCGCTGGTGGGCGAATCGGGCTGCGGCAAGAGCACCGTGGCGCGCCTGCTGGTGGGCTTGTATGAGCCCACGCGCGGGGGCATGAGCTTCGACGGCCAGGATGCGCATGCGGCCTACCGCACGGCTGCCGGCCGGCAGCTGCGCCGGCGCATCCAGATGATCTTCCAAGACCCGTACGCCAGCCTCAATCCGCGCTGGGTGGTCGAGGACATCATTGCCGAGCCGCTGCGCGAGCACGGCATCCTGCGCGAGAAGGCGGGGGTGCGCGAGCGCGTGGGCGAGCTGCTGCGTTCGGTGGGCCTGTCGCCGCTCGACATGGTCAAGTACCCGCACCAGTTCTCGGGCGGGCAACGCCAGCGCATCTCCATCGCACGGGCGCTGGCCACGGCGCCCGAGTTCCTGGTCTGCGACGAGCCCACCTCGGCCCTGGACGTGAGCGTGCAGGCCCAGGTGCTCAACATCATGAAGGACCTGCAGCGCGAGCGCGGGCTGACCTACCTGTTCATCTCGCACAACCTCGCGGTGGTGCGGCATGTGAGCGACCAGGTGGGCGTGATGTACCTGGGCCGGCTGGTCGAGCTGGCGGACAAGGCGCAGCTCTTCGCGCAGCCGCGCCATCCCTACACGCGCATGCTGCTGGACGCGATCCCGCAGATGCATGCCACCGGTCGCTCGCGCACGCCGGTGCAGGGCGAGGTGCCCAACCCGCTCAATCCGCCCACGGGCTGCGCCTTCCATCCGCGCTGCCCGCACGCCAACGCGCGCTGCTCGGCCGAGCGGCCGGCGCTGCTGTCCATCGGCGGCGTGCGCGTGGCCTGCCACGCGGTCGAAGAGGGGCGCATCTGATCCGTTGAGAGCGGGGCACCGCGCCAGCGGTAGTTCCACCGATGACGGCGGCAGGTCGGGGGCGTATGGTCGGCGACCGGTCCGGCGACGCCGGGCCCCTCTCTTTCCGGAATCAAGATGCCCCGACAACAACAGATCCTTCGCCGCGCCGTCCTGGCGGCGGCCCTCGCCACGGCCGCGTCGGCCGCCAGTGCCCAGCAGGTCAATGTCATCTGCTCCGTTCAGGCCGACTGGTGCAACATGATCGCCACCGTCTATGCGCGCACCACGGGCGTGAAGATCAACCTGGCGCTCAAGGGCTCAGGCGAGGCGCTGGCCCAGTTGATCGCCGAGCGCGACAACCCCAAGACCGACGTCTGGTTCGGCGGCACGGGCGATCCGCACCTGCAGGCCGCCGAGCAGAACCTCACGCTGGAATACAAGTCGCCCACGCTCACGCAGCTGTATCCCTGGGCGCAGCAGCAGGCACAGCAGTCGGGCTACCGCACGGTGGGCATCTATTCGGGCCCGCTGGGCTTCGGCTACAACACCGAGCTGCTGGCCAAGAAGAAGCTGCCAGTGCCGCGCAGCTGGGCCGACCTGCTCAAGCCCGAGTACAAGGGCGACATCCAGGTGGCCAACCCGGCGTCGAGCGGCACGGCCTACACCATGATCGCCACGCTGGTGCAGCTCATGGGCGAGGACAAGGCCTTCGAGTACCTCAAGGGCCTGCACAAGAACGTGTCGACCTACACCCGCTCGGGCACCGGCCCCATCAAGGCGGTGGCGCGCGGCGAGACGGCGGTGTCGATCAGCTTCGTGCACGACGCGCCGCAAGAGAAGATGCAGGGCTTCCCGGTCGAGACGGTGACGCCTTCCGAAGGCACCGGCGCCGAGATCGGCTCCATGAGCATCGTGAAGGGCGCCCGCAACCTGGAGCAGGCCAAGAAGTTCTACGAATGGGCGCTGACGCCCCAGGCGCAGGCCTTTGGCGCGGCGGCCAAGCAGTACCAGTTGCCGTCGAACAAGGCCACGGTGGTCGACCCGAACGTGCCCGACTTCAAGAAGATCAAGCTGATCAACTACGACTACAAGACCTACGGCGCCAGCGCCGAGCGGCGACGCCTGATCGCCCGCTGGGAAAAAGAAGTCAACTCGCTGCCCCGCTGAGTGCGCGCGCTCCGTTCGAACGCGGCGGCCTGGTCGTGCATCGCGATCGGGCTCGTCGCCTATGCGCTTCTGCCCTGGTATGCGATCCAGGACACCAGCTGGTGGCAGGCGCTGCCCGGCATCTGGCGTGAAGGCGATGCGGCCAACGGCCTGATGCAGGCGGCCATGCAGGGCCGGCCGTGGCTCTTCGCTGGCCTGGCAGGACTGGCGCTCTGCATGGTCGGCACGAGCCTGGCGCCCGGTCGCGCGCAGGGCCGCTGGTGGCTGGTGGGCGGCGGTCTTGGCGCGTTGGCGCTCGCCGTGTCCGGCCTTGCCATCGGCGCGCGCGGCTGGAGCTTCGCCGCACTCAACACCCTGCTCGGCGAGTTGCAGGTCAACCAGTTCGGCATCGGCATCGGCGGCTTCGTCGTCTTCGCGATGCTCGTCGTGCTGGCCGCCTTCGGCCTGGCGCGTCTGGGTTTCTTCCGCGGCGACCTGTTCGTGTCCGCGGCCGTGGTCGGCTGTGGGCTGGTGCTGCTCATGTTCATCGGCTGGCCAGTGGGCAAGGCGCTGTCGGCGGCCTTCTTCGACGAGGACGGCCATGCTTCACTCGCCGCCTTCGGCACGCGGGTGTTCACCGAGCGCATCTGGGGCCTGGGCTGCGTCGGCGGCGGCACGAGCTGCGGCGTGGCCTGGAACACGCTGCTGCTGGCCCTGCTCACGGCGGCCGGCACCACCTTCCTCGGCACGCTGATCGCGCTGATGGCCGAGCGTGGCGCGCGCCGGTTGCAGGCGCCGCTGAAGGTGGTGGCCCTGCTGCCCATCATCACGCCGCCCTTCGTCGTCGGGCTCGGGCTGATCCTGCTCTTCGGCCGCGCGGGCGTGGTCAACCAGGCGCTCGAAGCCTGGTTCGGCATTCCGGCCACGCGCTGGTTCTACGGCCTGCCGGGCATCCTGACGGCGCAGCTCTTCGCCTTCACGCCCATCGCCTTCATGATCATGCGCGGCGTGGTGCAGGGCATCGCGCCCAGCCTGGAAGAGGCGGCGCTGATGCTGCGGGCCGACCGCTGGCACACCTTCCGCACCGTGACGCTGCCGCTGCTCAAGCCGGGGCTGGCCAATGCCTTCCTGGTGGGCTTCATCGAGAGCATCGCGGACTTCGGCAACCCGGTGGTGGTCGGTGGGCAGTATTCGGTGCTGTCCACCGACATCTTCTTCGCCATCGTGGGCGCGCAGTACGACCAGGGTCGTGCCGCGTCGCTGGCGTGGGTGCTGACCATCTTTGCCCTGTTGGTGTTCGCAGTGCAGCGCGGCCTGCTGGGCCGGCAGAACTTCACCACCGTCAGCGGCAAGGGCGACGCTGGCGTGCCCATGCCGCTGCCCACGGGCGTGCTGCGCACCGTGCAGTGCGTGGCGCTGCCATGGATCGGCTTCACCGTCGTGGTGTACCTGTTCGCTTTCGCGGGTGGCTTCGTGCAGACCTGGGGGCGCGACTACACGCTCACCCTGCAACACTTCCGCGCGGCCTTCTTGCTGGAGTGGGGCCAGTTCGGTCTGGTGTGGGCCGGCACCGCCTGGAACTCGCTGTGGACCACGCTCAAGCTGGCGGGCCTGTCGGCGCCGCTCACCGCGGGGCTGGGCCTGCTGATCGCCTGGCTGCTGGCGCGCAACGAATTCAAGGGGCAGGGCGCCTTCGAGTTCGCCGCGTTGCTGGCCTTTGCGATTCCGGGCACGGTGCTGGGCGTGAGCTACATCCTGGCCTTCAACGTGCCGCCGCTGGAGCTGACGGGCACGGGCCTGGTGATCGTGCTGTGCTTCATGTTCCGCAACCTGCCCGTGGGCGTGCGGGCGGGCACGGCGGCCTTCAAGCAGCTCGACCGTTCGCTGGACGAGGCCTCGCTCATGCTGCGCGCCTCCACCGCGCAGACGCTCATGCGCGTGGTGCTGCCGCTGCTCAAGCCGGCGCTGGTGGCCGCGCTCGTCTACAGCTTCGTGCGGGCCATGACCACGGTGAGCGCGGTGATCTTCCTGGTCACGGCCGAGAACGAACTGGCCACCACCTACATCATCGGCCGCGTGGGCAACGGCGACTACGGCGTGGCGCTGGCGTACTGCACGGTGCTGATCGTGCTGATGTCGCTGGCCATTGCGCTGATCCAGCTGCTGGTCGGCGAGCGCCGCCTGGGGCGCCGCAAGGTGGCCAAACCTGTCGCCGCATGAAGCGCGCAAGAGAAACACGGAAGACGCACAGATGAGCGACGGCATCGAATTTCGCAACGTCACCAAGCGCTACGGCAGCGACGCCGGCGCGCCGCTGGCGGTCAAGGGCATCAGCTTCGAGGTGCCCAAGGGCACGTTGACCACCATCCTCGGCCCCTCGGGCTGCGGCAAGACCACCACGCTGCGCATGATCGCGGGCCTGGAGTCGCCCACCTCGGGCCAGATCCTCATGGGTGGTCGCGATGTCACCACGCTCGGCCCGGCCGAGCGCAACGTGTCGATGATGTTCCAGAGCTACGCGCTCTTTCCGCACATGAACGTCATCGAGAACGTGGCCTACGGCCTGCGCATGAGCCGCGTCGCCAAGGCCGAGGCGGCCGCGCGCGCCCGCGAGGCGCTGCGCGGCGTCGGGCTGGTGGGCTTCGACGAACGCCTGCCCAGCGAGTTGTCCGGCGGCCAGCAGCAGCGTGTGGCCCTGGCGCGCGCGCTGGTGCTGGAGCCGGCGGTGCTGCTCTTCGACGAGCCGCTGTCCAACCTGGATGCGCGCCTGCGCCGCGAGATGCGCGAGGAGATCCGTGCCATCCAGCAGCGGCTGCAGCTCACGGTGGCCTATGTGACCCACGACCAGGGCGAGGCGCTGGCGGTGAGCGACCAGATCATCGTGATGGACCATGGCGTGATCGCCCAGCGCGGCACGCCGCAGGCGCTCTACAACCAGCCCGAGAGCGAATTCGTGGCCGGCTTCATGGGCGAGGCCATGGTCTTTGCCGCCGAGGTCGAGGCCGATGGCCGGGTTCGCCTGGGCCCGCTCGCCCTGGTGCCGCCGCGTCCGCTGGCGCCCGGCCCGGTCAAGGTCGCCGTGCGGCCCGAGGCATGGCGCATCGGCGCGGCCGACGGGCTGCCCGCCACCTGCACCAAGGCGGCCTACCTGGGTCATGGCTACGACTACGGCTTCAAGACCGAGCTCGGCGAACTGTTCGTCGTCTCGAATGACGCGTTGCAGCCGCTGCGCCCCGGGGACACCACCGTGCTGTCGCTGGGGATGCAGGGCGTCTCCGTCGTACAAGCTCGCGCCGGCTAAACGGCGTCCTTCCTTCCGCTTCTTCATCGCTTCGTCATCCGGGCCGGCCAGCATGCGCGGTTCCGTACAACGAAGCATTGGGAAGCGCCATGGATCGACACGTGATCGGCACACTCGCGGCCGCCCTCTGCCTGGGCCTGTCGGCCTGCGGCGGCGGCTCGTCCACCCTGCAGGTGGGCAGCGCCACGCCGGCGTCGGCTGCACCGGCACTTGCGCCATCGCTCGCGCCTGCACCGGCAGCCAGCCCCGCGCCAGCGCCGCTGGAGCTGACGCTGCTGCACATCAACGACAGCCATTCCCACCTGGCCGCCAAGACGCGCACCCTGCAACTGCAGGCGGGCGACACCACGCGCAGCACGGTGAGCGTGGAGGCCGCCGGTTTTCCGCGGGTGACGGCCGCCATCGACCAACTGGCTGCCGGCAAGGCCAACGTGCTCAAGCTGCATGCGGGCGATGCGCTCACCGGCACGCTGTTCTTCAACCGCGCCGGCGCCGACGGCGAGGCCGACGCGGCGCTGATGAACACCGTCTGCTTCGACGCCTTCACGCTCGGCAACCACGAGTTCGACAAGGGCGACACCGGCCTCAGGAACTTCCTGGACCTGCTGCGCCAGGGCAACTGCAAGACGCCCGCGCTGAGCGCCAATGTCGTCTTCGGCGCCGGCTCCGCACTCAACCCGGCGCGCGCACCGGGCGCCGTGCAGCGCTCCACCGTGGTCGAGCGCGCTGGCCAGAAGATCGGCATCGTCGGCCTGACCATCGCGGGCAAGACCAAGGCGTCCTCCAGCCCCGACGCCGACACCACCTTCGAGGACGAGACCATTGCCGCCCAGCGCGAGATCGACCGCCTGCGCGCCCAGGGCATCGACAAGATCGTGCTGATGAGCCACATCGGCTACGAATATGACCTGCAGGTGGCCAAGGCCCTGTCGGGCGTGGACGTGGTGGTGGGTGGCGATTCGCACACGCTGCTCGGCCCGGCCGCTCTCTCGACGCTGGGCGTGGGCTCGCCGGCCGGCGCCTATCCGACGCAAGTCACCAACAAGGACGGCAAGCGGGTCTGCGTGGTGCAGGCCTGGGAATACGCGCAGGTGGTGGGCGAGCTCAAGGTCAGCTTCGACGCCAACGGCGACGTCACGGCCTGCAGCGGCACGCCGCACGTGCTGGTGGGCGACAACTACACGCTGGGCGGCAAGGCGCCCACCGATGCGCAGCTCAAGGCCATCCAGGCCGATGTGGCGGCCACCAACGGGCTGCTTTACACCGTGGCGCCCGATGCCAACGCCAGCGCGGTGCTCAAGCCCTTCGCCGACCGCGTCGAGGTCTTCAACAGGACGGACGTCGCCGTGGCCGTCGAAGAGCTGTGCTCGCGCCGCGTGCCGGGCGGCGCCGGCACCGTGGACTACTCGCGCTCCAGCACTGGCTGCAACACGCTGGGCAGCGTGGCGCTGCGCGGCGGCGACATCCAGCAGCTGGTGGCCCAGGCCTACCTGGAGGTGGCGCAGAAGAAGTACGGCGGTGCCGACATCTCGCTGCAGAGCGGCGGCGGCGTGCGCATTCCGCTGGTGCCTGGCAAGGTGACGGCGGCGCAGGTGATCCAGGTGCTGCCCTTCGGCAACATGCTGTTCCGCCTGGACATCACCGGCGCCGAGGTGAAGGCCATGCTGGAGGACGGCCTTGACGCCGTCTATGGCACGGGCGGCACCACCGGCCCTTATCCCTACACCGGCGGCCTGCGCTTCGACGTCGATGCACGTCTGGCCAAGGGCGCCCGCGCCAGCAACATCGAGGTGCGCGATGCGAAGACCGGCGCCTGGGCCACGCTGGATGCCGGCAAGACCTACAAGCTCTTCGTGCTGAGCTTCAACGCCAACGGCGGCGACGGCTACAAGACCCTGGCCGCCGTGCTGGCTGCGGGCCGGCTGGACATCGGCGTGCTCGATGCCGACGTGTTCATGGACTACATCCAGTCGCAGACCAAGGACGCGACCACCGGCCTGCCAGCGCTCAAGAAGCTGCCGACGGATCTCTACAGCACCAAGAGCTACCAGTCCCCCTAAAAAGGGAAGCACTCCCCATGCCGCTTCGCGGCTCCCCCGCCCTGGCGCTTCCGGCTTGGAGGGGGGGCGCACCCGGAGGCCTGGCAAAGCCAGTTCCTCGGGTGCCCTGGCATGGCCTGCTCCGCGGCCATTGGATCTTTGATGAAGGAAGAAGGCCCGGCGCTCGATGCGGCCGGGCCTTCTTCTTTGTACGAACGAGGGGAGCCTACTGCTCTTCGCTCCAGGCCAGCCCGTCGCGCGCGATCATGGCGCTGCTCGCGCTCGGGCCCCAGGTGCCGGCGGCGTAGGGGCGGGGGCCGCTGTCGTTCTGCCAGGCTTCGATCAGCGGTTCCACCCAGCGCCAGGCCTCTTCCTGCTCATCGCTGCGCACGAAGAGGTTGAGTCGGCCATCGATCACGTCCAGCAGCAGCCGCTCGTAGGCGCCCACGCGCTCGGTGCCGAAGCGCTGGCCGAAGTCGAGGTCCAGCTGCACGGTGGCCAGCGGCTGGGTGCCGTCGCCGCTGCGCTTGCGGCTGTTCTGGGCCTGCGCCAGCAGGTGCAGCTCCAGCCCGTCCTTGGGTTGCAGGTTGATCACCAGCTTGTTGGCACTGGCCCCGGCCGGCGCGCGGAAGATGGCATGCGGCGTGGGCTTGAAGTTGACCTCGATGCGCGCATCGCGCGAAGCCAGGCGCTTGCCGGTGCGGATGTAGAAGGGCACGCCGGCCCAGCGCCAGTTGGCGATCTCGGCGCGCAGGGCGACGAAGGTCTCGGTGCGGCTCGCGGGGTCGATGCCCGGCTCCTGCAGGTAGCCCTGCACCCGTTCTCCGTAGGCCGTGCCCGCGGTGTACTGGCCACGCACCGCATGCAGGCCGATGGACTCGGGCGTCCAGGCTTTCAGCGATCGCAGCACCTTCAGCTTCTCGTCGCGCAGCGCATCGGCATGGGCATTGATGGGCGGCTCCATCGCCACGGCGCACAGCAGCTGCAGCGCATGGTTCTGCACCATGTCGCGCAGGGCGCCGGTCTGGTCGTAGAAGGCGCCGCGTTTTTCGACGCCCAGGTCCTCGGCGATGGTGATCTCGATGCTGGCGATGTACTCGCGGCGCCATAGCGGCTCGAACAGCGCGTTTCCGAAGCGCATGGCGAACAGGTTCTGCACCGAGGGCTTGCCCAGGTAGTGGTCGATGCGGAAGACCTGCTCTTCCTTCAGCACGCGGCCCACGGCAGCGTTGATGGCGCGGTTGGAGGCCAGGTCGTGGCCCAGCGGCTTCTCGAGCACCACGCGGGTCTTGGGGCCACCCAGGCCGGCGGCGGCAATGCGCTCGACGGTCTGCGTGAACAGCGAGGGCGCGGTCGCCAGGTACATCACCACCGTGTCGGCATCGCGCTGCTGCAGCGTCTGCGCAAGCCGCTCGTAGTCCGCTGGCTTGGACAGGTCCATGCGCAGGTAGTGCAGCAGGTCGGCGAACTTCTCGAACTCCTCTTCGCTGGGCCGCTTGGCGCCTTCGACGGCCTTGAAGCGGGACCGGATCAGCTCGCGGTATTGCGCATCCGACAGGTCGTCGCGCGCCACGCCGATGATGCGGCCACCGGCCGGCAGGCTGCCGTGGCGGAAGGCCTGGAAGAGAGCGGGCATCAGCTTGCGCCAGGCCAGATCGCCGGTGCCGCCGAAAAGAACGAGGTCGAAACTCATGGGGCAGAACATGCGCGCCGCGCGCGCGGTGGATGGATTCGGGGCCCCGACTGTAAGCGTAGGGTAGTGGGCGCGGGACGGCGCATGCCAGAGACAATCGCCGCATGAACGTGGTTTTCGATCTGGGTGGCGTGCTCATCGACTGGCGACCCGCCGACCTGCTCAAGGAGCACTTTCCGCAGCGCGCCGTCGATGATGCCTCGGCCCATGCGCTGAGTCGCGCTTTCTTCCACCACCAGGACTGGCTGGATTTCGATGGCGGCCTGCGCGAGGCCGAGGACGTGGCAGCCCGCACCGCGCAGCGGCTGCAACTGCCCGCTGCAGCCGTGCGCGATTTCATCGTTCCCCTGGGTGAGTACCTGCAGCCGCTTCCGGTCACGGTGGACACGCTGGCGGGGCTGGCCGAGTTGCGCGATGAAGGCGCCCCGTTGAAGCTCTGTTACCTGTCGAACATGCCCTTGCCCTATGCGCGTGCGCTCGAGCGGCGCCTCCCTGGCCTGTTCGCGCGCTTCGACGGGGGCGTGTTCTCAGGCGACGTCAAGCGCATCAAGCCGAATACGGAGATCTACGAACTGCTGGCGTGGCGGCAGGGCCTGGTGCCGGGCGATACGCTGTTCATCGACGACTCGGTTCCGAACGTGGAGTCGGCGATGGCCCTCGGCTGGCAGGCGCTGCATTGCACCTCACCAGCCGCGCTTGCCGCGCGACTGCCCCGGATGGTGACCCAGGCGCTCCGTCTCTGAGCGCTCTGCGGGCGCCCTCTCAGGCGGGCGAGTCCTGCGCGCCGCTGCGCACGACCTGGTCGATGTCGAAGCCCAACGTGCGCGCGTAATCCAGTTCGGTGGCCAAGCTGGCCTCGTCCAGATGCTGCACGCGCGAAAGCACCCAGAGGTAGTCGCGCTTGGGCGTGCCCACCAGCGCCACCTGGTAGTCGCGGTCGAGCTTGAGGATCCAGTAGTCGCCCCACACCAGAGGCAACCAGCGCAGCCAGGCGGGGGCGAAACTGACCGCCAGACGGCCAGCACCAGGAAGGCCCGCGACGCGCACGGCGTGGGCGATGCCCACCGACTCGTCCAGTTGTCCGTCCTGTCGGACGCATCGGTTGCGCACCTCGACCGTGCCGTCCGGCAACGGCGTGTATTCGGCCGATACCGCGCCGCCGCAGGCCTTCTCGAAACGGTTGGGCAGACGAGCCTGCTCGTACCAGACGCCGGCATAGCGCTTCAGGTCGACCGGCGCCACCACCTGCAGCGGCGCGCGCATCAGTGGCGCACCGTCGGCCGGCCCGGCAGGTGCCCGTTGGCGACGCGCCCACCGGATCCCCGCCATGGCAGCGATGCCACCAACGCAGAAGGCTGCGGCCAGCAATGCGATGCGGTGGCTGTTGGCGTGGTCGTCGTCGAGAGCCTGGGTCTCGCTGAGCTCGGGGTCGGTTCGGCGCATGGGATCTTCCGCTGAATGGATCAGAACATCTAGGACCTTAATTCCGGGCGCTTCAGCCGCCTGTCAGCCACCAGCCAAAAGCGACGTGCGCCCTCGAACGTGCCACAAGCGCGCGACATAATCGTTTGCATGAACCAACTCGACGCCCTCCGCCAATGGACCACCGTGGTCGCCGACACCGGTGACTTCCGCCAGCTCGCCCAGTTCAAGCCGCAGGACGCGACCACCAACCCCTCGCTGATCCTCAAGGCGGTGCAGAAGCCCGAGTACCGCCCGCTGCTCAACGAGGCCCTGTCGCGCCACGCCGGCCGGCCGCTGGACGAGATCGTCGACCGGCTCCTGGTGCGCTTTGGCTGCGAGATCCTGGCGCTGGTGCCGGGCCGGGTGTCCACCGAGGTGGATGCGCGGCTGTCCTTCGACACCACGGCCACCGTGGCCCGTGCGCTGCGACTGGTCGATCTGTACAAGGCCGAGGGCATCGACATCGAAAAGCGCCTGCTGATCAAGATCGCCGCCACCTGGGAAGGCATAGAGGCCGCGCGCGAACTGGAAGCCCGGGGCATCCACACCAACCTGACGCTGCTGTTCTCCTTCGCCCAGGCCGTGGCCTGCGGCGCGGCGGGCGTGAAGCTCATCTCGCCCTTCGTGGGCCGCATCTACGACTGGTACAAGAAGAGCGCCGGCAGCAGCTGGGAGGAGGCGGCCAGTTCCGGCGTCAACGATCCCGGCGTGAAGTCGGTGCGCCGCATCTTCGACTACTACAAGCGCCACGGCATCGCCACCGAGGTGATGGGCGCGAGCTTCCGCAACGTGGGCCAGATCGGTGCCCTGGCTGGCTGCGACCTGCTGACCATCAGCCCCGAGCTGCTGGCTGAACTCGCCGCCAGCGAAGCACCGCTGGCGCTGGCGCTGGATGCCGCCGCGGCACGTGACCGCGCCGACATCCCCAAGGTCACGCTCGACGAGCCGGCATTCCGCTTCGCGCTCAACGAGGACGCCATGGCCACCGAGAAGCTGGCCGAAGGCATCCGCGGCTTCGCCGCCGATGCCATTAAGCTCGACAAGCTGATGGGAGCCGCCTGATGCCCGTGCGCTGCGAACAGACCGCCGCCTGGGCCCGCCTGCAGCAGTTGGAGGCCGCTCGGCAGGGTTTCGACCTGCGGAAGGCCTTCGCCGGAGATGCCGGCCGCGCCGCCGGCCTGAGCCAGGAGGCGCCGTACGTCTTCGCCGACCTGTCCAAGAACCTGATCGACGCCGAAGTGGAGCAGGCCCTGCTGCAGCTGGCTGCCGACTGCGGCCTGGAAGCGAAGCGGGCCGCGCTCTTCGCCGGCGAGCCGATCAACAGCACCGAAGGCCGCGCCGTCATGCACTGGCTGCTGCGCACGCCCGCCGGTGCCTCGGGTCTGGCCCCGGCCGCCGCGGCCGAGCTGCCGGCGGTGCACCAGACGCTGGACGCCATGCTGGCCTACGCCGAGAAGGTGCGGGCCGACCACACCATCACCGACGTGGTCAACATCGGCATTGGCGGCTCGGACCTGGGTCCGCAGATGGCCGTGCTGGCGCTTGCCGAGCAGGTGGCGCCGGGCAAGCATTTCCACTTCGTCTCCAACGTGGACGGGCATGAGCTGGCCGGCGTGCTCAAGGGACTGGCGCCGGAGCACACGCTGTTCCTGATCGCTTCCAAGACCTTCACCACGGCCGAGACCATGGCCAACGCCCAGTCGGCCAAGCGCTGGTACGAGCAGTCTGGCGGCACCGACATCGCCGGCCACTTCGCCGCCCTTACCACCAACGTCGAGGCGGCGCGCGCCTTCGGCATCGACACCACCTTCGGCTTCTGGGACTGGGTGGGCGGCCGCTATTCGATGTGGTCGGCCATCGGCCTACCCGTTGCGCTGGCCGTGGGGGCCGAGGGCTTTCGCCGCCTGCTGGCGGGCGCCCATGCCATGGACGAGCATTTCCGTACCGCGCCGCTGGCCCACAACCTGCCGGTGCGCCTGGGCCTGCTGGACGTCTGGTACCGCAACTTCCTGGGCTACACCAGCCGCTGCATCGCGCCCTACCACAGTGCGCTGCGCCGGGTGCCGGCCTACCTGCAGCAGCTGGAGATGGAAAGCAACGGCAAGCAGGTCGACCTGGACGGCCGGCCGCTCGCCGTGGGCAGCTCGCCGGTGTTGTGGGGCGAGCCGGGCACCAACGGCCAGCACGCCTACTTCCAGATGCTGCACCAGGGCACGGACGTGGTGCCGCTCGAATTCGTGGCCGTGCGCCAGCCCGCGCATTCACTCGAAGGCCACCATGCCAAGCTGCTGGCCAACGCCCTCGCGCAGGCACAGGCACTGATGGTGGGCAAGGCCGACGCGGGTGGGCATCGCAACTTCCCCGGCAACCGGCCCAGCAGCTTCTTCGTGCTGGATGAACTCACGCCCGAATCGCTGGGCGCCTTCATCGCGATGTACGAGCACCGCGTGTTCGTCAGCGGGGCCATCTGGGGCATCAACAGCTTCGACCAGTGGGGCGTGGAGCTGGGCAAGGTATTGGCCAAGGACCTGGAGCCGCGCCTCGCCAGCGGCGACGGGCAGGGGCTGGATGCCTCCACCGCCCAGTTGCTGGGCCGGCTGAAACAGGGCTGATCCCGCTGCTTTCCCCACTGTCGGCCCGGGCCTTGCGTCCGGGCCGATGTCCGTCTGGCGACGCCGCGTCGATCGGAGCGAAAATGCCCGGCGGACCCGATTCCGACCATCTTCTCCCAAGGACTTCCCAGCGCCATGAGCACGACGTCTCCGACCATCATCTACACCCTGACCGACGAAGCGCCCGCGCTCGCCACCGCCTCGTTCCTGCCCATCGTCCGCACCTTCGCGCAGGCCGCGGGCGTCAACGTCCAGACCAGCGACATCTCGGTGGCCGGCCGCATCCTCGGCCAGTTCCCGGAGTGCCTGACCGAAGAGCAGCGCGTGCCGGACAACCTCGCCGCGCTCGGCAAGCTCACGCTCAAGCCCGAAGCCAACATCATCAAGCTGCCCAACATCAGTGCGTCGGTGGCCCAGCTCAAGGCTGCCATCAAGGAACTGCAGGACAAGGGCTACAAGATCCCCGACTTCCCCGAGAACCCGCAGACCGACGAAGAGAAGGACATCCGCGCGCGCTACAACAAGTGCACCGGCTCGGCCGTCAACCCCGTGCTGCGCGAAGGCAACTCCGACCGCCGCGCGCCCAAGGCCGTCAAGGAATACGCCCGCAAGAACCCGCACAGCATGGCGCCCTGGAGCCAGGCCTCGCGCTCGCACGTGTCGCACATGCACGCTGGCGACTTCTACCACGGCGAAAAGTCGATGACGCTGGACCGCGCCCGTGACGTCAAGATGGAGCTGATCACCAAGAGTGGCAAGACCATCGTGCTCAAGCCCAAGGTCTCGCTGCTCGACCGCGAGGTGATCGACTCGATGTTCATGAGCAAGAAGGCCCTGCTGGCCTTCTACGAGAAGGAGATCGAGGACGCCCGCGAGACCGGCGTGATGTTCTCGCTGCACGTCAAGGCCACCATGATGAAGGTCTCGCACCCCATCGTGTTCGGCCACTGCGTGAAGATCTTCTACAAGGACGCCTTCGAGAAGCACGGCAAGCTCTTCGACGAGCTGGGCGTGAACGTCAACAACGGCATGGTCGACCTGTACAACAAGATCGCCACGCTGCCCACCGCCAAGCAGGACGAGATCAAGCGCGACCTGCATGCCTGCCACGAGCACCGGCCCGAGCTGGCCATGGTGGACTCGGCCAAGGGCATCACCAACTTCCACTCGCCCAACGACATCATCGTGGATGCGTCCATGCCCGCGATGATCCGCAACGGCGGCAAGATGTGGGACGCCAACGGTCGCCTGAAGGACGTCAAGGCCGTGATGCCGGAGTCGACCTTCGCCCGCATCTATCAGGAGATCATCAACTTCTGCAAGTGGCACGGCGCCTTCGACCCCAAGACCATGGGCACGGTGCCCAACGTCGGCCTGATGGCCCAGCAGGCCGAAGAATATGGCTCGCACGACAAGACCTTCGAGATTCCTGAAGACGGCGTCGCCAACATCACCGACCTCAACACGGGCGAAGTGCTGATGAGCCAGGACGTGGAGCAGGGCGACATCTGGCGCATGTGCCAGGTCAAGGACGCCGCCATCCGCGACTGGGTCAAGCTGGCCGTCACCCGCGCTCGCAATTCCGGCATGCCCGTGGTCTTCTGGCTGGACCAGTACCGCCCGCACGAGGCGCAGCTGATCACCAAGGTCAAGATGTACCTGCATGAGCACAACACCACCGGCCTGGACATCCAGATCATGAGCCAGGTGCGCGCCATGCGTTACACGCTGGAGCGCGTGATCCGCGGCCTGGACACCATCAGCGCGACCGGCAACATCCTGCGCGACTACCTGACCGACCTGTTCCCGATCATGGAGCTGGGCACCTCGGCCAAGATGCTGTCGATCGTGCCGCTGATGGCCGGCGGCGGCATGTACGAGACGGGCGCTGGCGGCTCGGCACCGAAGCATGTGCAGCAGCTGGTGGAAGAGAACCACCTGCGCTGGGATTCGCTGGGCGAGTTCCTGGCCCTGGCCGTGAGCCTGGAAGAGCTGGGCATCAAGAACAGCAATGCCAAGGCCAAGGTGCTGGCCAAGGCGCTGGACACCGCCACCGGCAAGCTGCTGGACAACAACAAGGGCCCGAGCCCCAAAACCGGCCAGCTGGACAACCGCGGCAGCCACTTCTACATCGCGCTGTACTGGGCCCAGGCCCTGGCCGAGCAGACCGAGGACGCCGAGCTGGGCGCCAAGTTCAAGCCCCTGGCCCAGAAGCTGGCCGCCGACGAGCAGAAGATCGTCGCCGAACTGGCCGAGGTGCAGGGCAAGCCGGCCGACATCGGCGGCTACTACAAGACGGACCCGGCCAAGACCGATGCCGTGATGCGTCCCAGCAAGACCTTCAACGAGGACCTGGCCAGCGTCGCTGCCTGATCGGGTTTCCGGGCCGCCGTGCAGCCCCGGCCCATCAACGAGAAAGCCGTCGCATGCGACGGCTTTTTTCTTGGCCCCGGACGCAAGCTGAGGCCGAGGGCGGGGCGGCGCAGCACGCCCGCCAATCCGGAGGGTGCCGCGCTAAGCGCGCACCCGCCCCGCCGAAGCAGCGCGCAGGCGGGGCACCCATGAAAAAAGCCGGGCTTCGCCCGGCTTTTTGATCTGACTTGAACAGAACCAAATCGAGCGCGCAGCAGCGCGCTCGATTTGAATTACATGTCCATGCCGCCCATGCCACCCATGCCACCAGGCATGGCGGGCGCTGCGGACTCGTCCTTCGGCGCTTCGGCGACCATGCACTCGGTCGTCAGCAGCAGGGCAGCCACGGAGGCGGCGTTCTGCAGGGCGGTGCGGGTCACCTTGGTCGGGTCCAGGATGCCCATCTCGATCATGTCGCCATAGGTGTCGTTGGCGGCGTTGAAGCCGTAGTTGCCCTTGCCTTGCAGCACGGCGTTCACGACCACGCTCGGCTCGCCACCGGCGTTGGCGACGATCTCGCGCAGGGGCGCTTCGATGGCCTTCAGGATCAGCTTGATGCCGGCGTCCTGGTCGGCGTTGTCGCCCTTGATGTCGCCCACGGCTTGCTTGGCGCGCAGCAGGGCCACGCCACCACCGGCCACCACGCCTTCTTCCACCGCGGCACGCGTGGCGTGCAGGGCGTCTTCAACGCGGGCCTTCTTTTCCTTCATCTCGACTTCGGTGGCAGCGCCAACCTTGATCACGGCCACGCCGCCGGCCAGCTTGGCCACGCGCTCTTGCAGCTTCTCGCGGTCGTAGTCGCTGGTGGCTTCTTCGATCTGGATGCGGATCTGCTTGACGCGGGCTTCGATGTCGGCAGCGGCACCGGCGCCATCGATGATGGTGGTGTTTTCCTTGCCCACTTCGATGCGCTTGGCCTGGCCCAGGTCGGCCAGCGTCACCTTCTCGAGCGACAGGCCCACTTCTTCGGCGATGACCTTGCCGCCGGTCAGGATGGCGATGTCTTCCAGCATGGCCTTGCGGCGGTCGCCGAAGCCAGGTGCCTTGACGGCCACGACCTTCAGGATGCCGCGGATGGTGTTGACCACCAGCGTCGCCAGCGCTTCGCCGTCGACTTCTTCGGCAATGATCAGCAGCGGACGGCCGGCCTTGGCCACGGCTTCCAGCGTGGGCAGCAGGTCACGGATGTTGCTGATCTTCTTGTCGAACAGCAGGACAAACGGGTTGTCCAGCAGCGCGGCCTGCTTCTCGGGGTTGTTGATGAAGTAGGGCGACAGGTAGCCGCGGTCGAACTGCATGCCTTCGACGACGTCCAGCTCGTTGGCCAGGCTCTTGCCGTCTTCGACGGTGATCACGCCTTCCTTGCCGACCTTGTCCATCGCGTCAGCGATGATCTGGCCGACGTCGGTGTCGCTGTTGGCCGAGATGGAGCCGACCTGGGCGATTTCCTTGGAGGTCGTGGTGGCCTTGCTGGACTTCTTCAGCGCTTCGACCAGGGCGGCGACCGCCTTGTCGATGCCGCGCTTCAGGTCCATCGGGTTCAGGCCGGCGGCCACGTACTTGGAGCCTTCGCGCACGATGGCCTGGGCCAGCACGGTGGCGGTGGTGGTGCCGTCACCGGCGTTGTCGCTGGTCTTGGAGGCCACTTCCTTCACGAGCTGGGCGCCCATGTTCTGCAGCTTGTCCTTCAGCTCGATTTCCTTGGCCACGGACACGCCGTCCTTGGTCACGGTGGGGGCGCCGAAGGAGCGCTCGAGCACCACGTTGCGGCCCTTGGGGCCCAGGGTCACCTTGACGGCGTTGGCGAGGATGTTCACGCCTTCGACCATGCGTGCGCGGGCGTCGCCGCCGAAGACTACGTCTTTTGCTGCCATTTTGTGTTTCTCCTAGATCCGGGGATTGATTACTTCTCGACGACCGCGAACAGGTCATCTTCCTTCATGACCAGCAGCTCTTCGCCATCGACCTTGACGGTCTGGCCGGAGTACTTGCCGAACAGCACGCGGTCGCCGACCTTGATGTTCAGGACGACGAAGTCGCCCTTGTCGTTGCGCTTGCCGGGGCCGACGGCCAGGACTTCACCCTGGTCCGGCTTCTCGGCGGCGTTGTCGGGGATCACGATGCCCGAGGCGGTCTTGGTTTCGCTTTCAACGCGCTTGACGATCACGCGATCGTGCAGAGGACGAAGTTTCATTGGGAATCTCCTGGAAGAGGGACGGAATGAGGGTTGTGCGACAGGGCGACGAGGCCCCGCCATCCACTTGACGCCGGTGCTGTTAGCACTCACCGCCAGCGAGTGCTAATCATAAGGATTTTTGGCGGCGTTTCAACTGGGTCCGGGACTACAGCGCATCAGGACAAGGGCCGGCAGGGCGGCGCTTGACAAGTCGGTGCGAACAATCGCCGTCATAAATCTCATTGATTGTTTGCGAAATGGAAACGCCTTGGCCGCGGACATGCAGGCAGTGAAGCGGCTTTCCGGCCGCATCATTCATTTCACGGCGCCGATGAACCCCAGCGCCGCCACCGCCCGGCGACGACGTGTCGCACCGGCAGGCTCTCCACGGGTGACCCATCCTCGCTAAAGAAAAGGACTCCATCATGACCAAGACTTCCAAGACCTTCGCTGCTGCCGCGCTCGCCCTGTTCGCCGCGGCGGGCGCCGTCCACGCCGAGGAATACGACGGCGTGCTCCAGTTCAACTCGACGCTCAGCCGCGCTGAAGTCCAGGCCCAGGCCGTTGCGGCCGCCCACGGCCCTGATCTTTACGCCGAAGGCGCGCTGGCGCACACCACGCCGGTGATGACTTCGCCGCGCCTGCGCGCGTCGGTGCAGGCGGAAGCCGTGGCAGCTGCCCATGCGCCCGACCAGAACGTGAAGGTCGGCTCGCGCGGCGATCAGCGCTTCTTTGCCGGCATTGCCCCCAGCACTGTCGTGGGCGGCACCACCTGGGCCATCGGCCACAGCAGCGTCCAGGGCGCCGAATAAGACAAACGCAGGGAAAAGCCGGGCACCGAGCCGGCTCGGACGACAGGCGCCTGCGGGCGCCTTTTTTTTGCGGCACGTGCCGGAGAAGGAGGAGGCAGGGCAGCACGAGAGTGTCAAAACATGACTGCAAGCTGAATGATGAACATAGAATAGGAATTGTTCTCAACTTCATTCTTCATTGGACGTTTGCTGCCCATGTCGTTGTCTGCATCCGCACCGCCCGTCCCCTCCGCCACGTCGCTGCCGCTGCCCCTGGCTTTGAGCCTGCTGATGGGCGCCTGCGTTCTTCCCGCTGGCGCACAGCCGGCGGTCGCTGACGCGAAGGCCGGTGCTGCGGCGGCCGGTGGCACGCTGCCCGCCGTGCAGGTGAGTGCCGATCCCGTCGCGGAAACCGCGACGTCGCCAGTGATCGGCTACCGGGCCACACGTACCGCCACGGCCACCAAGACGGATACGCCGCTGGCCGAGACGCCCCAGTCGGTGACCATCGTCACCCGTGACCAGATCGTCGACCAGGGCGCGACCAGCGTGCAGGACGCGCTGGGTTACGCCGCCGGCGTGCGCTCGGACGCCTACGGGCTGGATTCGCGGACCGATTCCGTGCGCGTGCGGGGTGCCTACCCGGATGTCTACCTCGACGGCCTCAAGCAGGCCTACGGCTACTACACCAGCACCACCCGCACCGATCCCTACACGCTCGAACGGCTGGAAGTGCTGCGTGGGCCTTCCGGAATGCTCTTCGGCGCCGGCACCGCGGCGGGCGTGGTCAACATGGTCAGCAAGCGGCCGCTGTTCGAAACACAGCGCGAGGTGGGCGTGCAGCTGGGCAGCTGGAACCGCCGCCAGCTGCAGGCCGACCTCACCGGCCCATTGAATGACGAAGGCACGCTGGCCTACCGCCTGATCGCTGTGGCCCGCAAGGCCGACACCCAGGTCGACCATGTGCCGGACGACCGGAAACTGCTCGCGCCCTCGCTCACCTGGCGGCCCACGGGCATGACCTCGCTCACGCTGCAGGGCCTGTGGCAGCAGGACAAGACCGGCAGTTCGTCGCAGTTCTTCCCTTGGCAGGGCACGATCCTGCCCAACCCCAACGGCCGCCTGCCCACCGACCGTTTCATCGGCGAGCCTGGCGACGGCTACGACAGCGCGCGCCGCACCTTTGGATGGCAGTTCGAGCATCGCTTCAACGACCGGTGGGCCGTTCGTCAGAACTTCCGCGTGGCGCGCAACGTGAACGACGCGCACTACACCTACGGCGACTTCTTCAGCATCACTGGCGGCTGGGGCGCGGACCCGATCGGCCAGCGTCGGCTGGGCCGCTACACCGACAGCAGCCTCACCCGCAACCAGATCGCCAACCTCGACAACCATGTCGAAGGCCGCTTCTCCACCGGCGCACTGCAGCACACGCTGCTGCTGGGTGCCGACTTTTCCCGCCAGCACGAGCGCGTGTGGCTGGGCACGAGCTACAGCACCATCGACGCCTATGCGCCGGTTTACGGCAATGTGCAGTCACCCCTGCGGGCGCCGCTGCCGCGCACCGAGCAGCGGCAGTCCGGCGTCTATGTGCAGGACCAGATGAAGCTCGGCCGCTGGACCTTCGTGGCGGGCCTGCGTCACGACAGCACCCGCAGCCAATCCGACGGCAGCGAGGCACGGCGCGACTCGGCCAATACCCGGCGCTTCGGTCTGCTCTACGGCTTCGACTCCGGCTGGGCGCCGTACCTGAGCTATGCCGAATCCTTCACGCCGCAGTCGCCGCGCCTGGGCCAGACCTTCAGGCCCCTGCGGGGCGAGCAATGGGAGGCCGGTGTGCGCTACGAGCCGCCGGGCCGGGCACTGGCCTTCAGCGCCGCCGTCTACGACCTGAAGGAAAAGAACCAGATCGTCCAGACCCTGCCGAGCGTCTTCGACCAGCTGGGTGCCACCCGCACGCGCGGCGTCGAGCTGGAGGCCAAGGGCTCGGTGACGCGCGACCTGGATGTCGTCGCGCACTACAACTACACCGACCTCGATCCGCAGCTGGAGGGCCTGCCACGCCACCAGGCCAGCGTCTGGGCCAAGTACCGCTTCGCCATCGCCGGCAAGCCCGGCTTCTCGGCCGGCGCAGGCGTGCGCTACATGGGCAGCTTCCGCGACACCTCCGGCGGAGGCGCCGGGCCGCAGATCCCGTCGGTGGCACTGCTCGACCTGGTCTTCGCCTACGAGACCGACCAGTGGCGCTACGCCCTCAACGTGAACAACGCGACCGACAAGGTGTACTTCAGCACCTGCCTGGCGCGTGGCGACTGCTGGTGGGGTGCCCGCCGCAACATCGTGGCCAGCGCCACCTACCGCTTCTGATCGACCCCACCGGAACCGCACGACATGCGCATGGACAGCAAGACCATCAAGACCTGGGCCTGGGTGCACAAGTGGAGCAGCCTCGTCTGTACGGCGTTCATGCTCCTCCTGTGCCTCACGGGTCTGCCGCTGATCTTCCACCACGAGATCGGCCATCTGCTCGGCACCGAGGTGGAGGCGCCCAAGATGCCCGCCGACACACCGCGCGTGAGCCTGGACCGGGCGCTCGACGTGGCCCGCGCCCAGCATCCGGACCGGGTGGTGCAGTTCGCCTCGCACGACGAGGAGAGCGAGGACATCTGGTTCGTCACCCTCACGCCCACGCCCGCACCCACCGACGACTTCCGTTCCGTGGCGGTGGATGCGCGCACCGGCCAGATCCTGGCCCAGCCGCGTTTCGACCAGGGCTTCATGTGGATCATGTTCAAGCTCCACGTGGACCTGTTCGCGGGGCTCGCGGGCAAGCTCTTCCTGGGACTGATGGGCCTGCTGCTGCTGGTCGCGCTGGTCAGCGGCACGGTGCTGTACGCGCCCTTCATGCGCAAGCTCGAATTCGGTACCGTGCGGCGCGACAGACGGCCGCGCGCCAAATGGCTGGACCTGCACAACCTGCTGGGGATCGTCACGCTCACCTGGGCCTTCGTGGTGGGCGCCACCGGCATGATCAACACCTGGGCCGACCTGGTGATCAAGTACTGGCAGCACGACCAGCTGAGCGCGCTGCTGGCGCCCTACCAGGGGCAGCCGCTGGTGCCGGTGGCCGAGCGCGCGCCGCTGCAGCGGGCGCTGGAGGCCGCCAAGGCCCAGGCGCCGGACAAGCGCCTGTCGTTCATCGCCTTTCCGGGCACCGCGTTCTCCAGCCCGCACCACACCACCTTCTTCCTGCGCGGGCAGGAACCGCTCACCTCGCGACTGCTGCAGCCGGTGCTGGTGGATGCACGCACGGCCGAGGTGACGGCCGCGCCCAGGCTACCCTGGTACGTGACGGCCCTGCTGGTGTCGCAGCCGCTGCACTTCGGCGACTACGGCGGCATGCCGATGCAGATCCTGTGGGCGCTGCTCGACATCGCAACCATCATCGTGCTGGGCAGCGGGCTGTACCTGTGGCTGCGCAAGGGCGATCCGGCGCATGTGCACCGGCCACAAGGCAAGGCGGGCGCCGCCTCGGCCGGGACTGAGCGTCCCGCGCCCCTGCAGCCGCAGCCCGTGAAGGCGCGCACGCGCCTGGAGTCATCGCAATGAGTGCCCGTCCGGCGGATGCCACGGGGCATCGTGGGGCGAGCGTCGCTGATGGCGCCCGAATAAATCCCGGCCCCGATCGTCGACCCCGGGGCGGCATGTGGGGCTGGCCGCTCGTCTTCGGCATCTCGACCGCCATCGGCCTGGTCTCTTCGCTGTTCAGCGATGGCGGCTTCGGCGACTGGCTGGGCTGGCTGACCCTGGGTGCGCCGGTGGTCGCCTGTCTCTGGTGGGGCTGGCTGCGGCGCTGAGTCGTCTCGATCAGCCCGCGCACGAGGTGGTTGCGGCCGCGCCACCCTCGTGTGTGCCATTGCGCCACGAGGTCGTCGAGGCACGGCAATAGGCGCCTGCACCGACGCGGTCGGGCGTCGGCCTCCCGCAGAATGCCCGCCCATGAACACATGGCGCATGGCGAAGACGGTGGGGATGGTGGTGGCGACGGCCCAGACAGGTGTGGCCGGCGCCCAGGTGTCGGTGGCCGGACAGCTGCCCGAGGTGACGGTGAGCACACCCGGCGGGCCGCAGCCAGTCTTTGCCGTGCCGGGATCGGTGGATCGTGTCGAGGGCGCGGCCCTGCGCGACAACCGCCTGGGCGTGCAATTGAGCGAAGGCCTGGGCGCCGTGCCCGGCCTGCAGATCCGCGACCGGCAGAACTTCGCGCAGGATCTGCAACTGTCCATCCGGGGCTTCGGCGCCCGCTCCACCTTCGGCGTGCGCGGCGTGCGGCTGTATGTGGACGGCATTCCCGCCACGCTGCCCGACGGGCAGGGCCAGACCTCCAACATCGACATTGCCTCGCTGGAGCGCATCGACGTGCTGCGCGGGCCTTTCTCTGCCCTGTACGGCAATTCCTCCGGCGGCGTGGTGCAGGCCTTCACGGCACCGGGTGAGGCGCCGGCCAGCCTGTCGTACAGCGTCGCCGGCGGCAGCAACGGCACCTGGCGCACGGGCCTGGTCGGCAGCGGCAAGCAGGGCGCCGTCGACTGGCGGCTGAGCGCGAGCCGCTATTCGACCGACGGCTGGCGCGCGCATTCGGCCGCGCAACGCGACCTGGTCAACGGCCGCGTGGGCATCGACCTCGACCAGGGCGGCAAGCTCACGCTGGTGTTCAACCGCGTCACGCTCGATGCGCAGGATCCGCTGGGGCTCACGGCGCAGCAGTTCGCCACCGCGCCGCGCAGCGCCGACGTGGCGACGCAGTACGACACCCGCAAGACCGTGACCCAGAGCCAGGCCGGCGTCGTGTTCGAGCAGCCGCTGGGCGCGCAGCAGTCGCTGCGGTTCATGCTCTACGGCGGCGAGCGCGGCACCACGCAGTACCAGGCGATCCCGCCCTCGGCGCAGCAGAACCCGCGCCATGCGGGCGGCGTCATCGACCTGGACCGCCACTACGCCGGTGCGGACCTGCGCTGGAGCGGCAAGTTCGACCTGGCTGGACGTCCCTTCGAGCTGGTCGCCGGCCTGGGCTACGACAGCCTGCGCGAATGGCGCCGCGGCTACGAGAACTACCTGGGCAGCCCCGCGCAGCCCCTGCTGGGTGTGCAGGGCCGACTGCGCCGCAACGAGCGCAACGAGGTCTTCAACGTCGATCCCTACGCGCAGGCCACCTGGCGCTTCGCGCCCGACTGGTCGGCCGAATTCGGCGTGCGTCGCAGCCGGGTGCATTTCGATTCGCAGGACCGCTACATCACGGCGGCCAATGGCGACGACAGCGGCACTGCCACCTACAGCCGCACGCTGCCCGTGGCCTCGCTGCGCTGGACGCCGATGCGCGACCTGGCGCTGTATGTGTCCGCTGGCCGCGGCTTCGAGACACCGACGCTCAATGAGCTCTCGTACCGGTCGGATGGGGTGGGCGGCCTCAACTTCGGTCTGCGTCCGTCGGTGAGCGACAACGTCGAGCTGGGCGCCAAGGCCCGGCTGGCCGGTGGCATGCTCACGGCGGCGCTGTTCCAGACGCGGACCCAGGACGAGATCGTCACCGACACCAACGTCGGCGGCCGCTCCACCTTCCGCAACGCTGGCCGCACCGAGCGCAAGGGCGTGGAAGTCGGCTGGCAGCACGAGACCGAGGACCACTGGCGCACGCAGGTGGCCTACACCTGGCTCGACGCGCGCTACCAGGACGCCTTCTGCACGCCCTCTCCCTGCAGCGCCGCCAACCTCGTGCCAGCTGGCCGTCGCCTGCCCGGCGTGGCCAGCCAGTCGCTGTATGCGGCCTACGGCTGGATGCCGCCGCAGGGCTGGCGCGCCGGGGCCGAGTTGCGCGCGGTGGCCAAGGTCTGGGCCAACGACCTGAACACCGCCCGGGCGCCGGGCTATGCGGTGGCGGCCATCCACGCGGGCTACGTGCTCAAGCTGGGTCGCTGGGACCTGAATGCCTTCGCCCGCATCGACAACCTGTTCGACCGGCGCTATGCGGGATCGGTGATCGTCAACGAGGGCAATGCGCGCTATTTCGAGCCGGCGCCGGGGCGGACGTGGACGGTGGGGATGGGCGGGACGTACAGCTTTTGACGCGGCGGTTCACGCAGCGCTTCGGCAGGAGCGCCGCAGCCGATCTGCCCGCAAAAAAAGAAAGCCGCCGGGGCGACCCGGCGGCTTTCTTCATCAGGAGCGCAGGGAAGGACGTCCGCTCAGTGCGCCTCCGCCTGCCGCGCCGCCGCGATGCTCGCCGCTTCGTCATGCCGCGCGCCGTTCAGGAACAGGTTCAGCACCACCGCCGTGATCGAGGTCAGCAGGATGCCCGACTCGATCAGCGGGTGGATGCCGTGCGGCATCCATTGCTTGAAGTTGGGCGCCAGCAGCGGAATCATGCCGATGCCGATGGAGACGGCCACGATCATCGCGTTGTGGCGGTTGGTCTTGAAGTCCACGCCGCTCAGGATGCGGATGCCGGTGGCCAGCACCATGCCGAACATCACCAGGCCCGCGCCGCCCAGCACCACCGTGGGAAGCGACTCCACCAGCGCCGCCATCTTGGGCAGCAGGCCCAGCACGATCAGGATCACGCCGCCGGCCACGCAGACGAAGCGGCTCTTCACGCCCGTCACGGCCACCAGGCCCACGTTCTGCGAGAAGCTGGTGTAGGGGAAGGTGTTGAAGATGCCGCCGATCAGCGTGCCCAGGCCGTCGGTGCGCAGGCCGCGCGCCAGGTCCTGCTGGCCCACCTGGCGGTCGGTCATCTCGCCCAGTGCGAGGAACATACCGGTCGACTCGATCATCACCACGATCATCACCAGCGTCATGGTGAAGATCAGCACCGGGTCGAAGATGGGCATGCCGAAGTGGAAGGGCAGCACCACGTCCACCCAGGCGGCCTTGGCCACCTTGTCGAAAGTCATCAGGCCCATGGCCGCCGCCGCGATGGCACCGATGACGATGCCCAGCAGCACCGAGATGTTGGCCACGAAGCCCTTGGCGAACTTCACGATGAGCAGGATGGACACCAGCACCAGCGCCGAGATGCCCACGCCGGACAGGTCCGCGTACTTGGGGTTGGGCACCGTGGGCATCAGCGCGATGCCCTTGGGCGCGGGTGGCAGCGAGGAGCCGGGCGACGTGACATCGGCCAGCCACTTGGCATAGGCCGGGTCCACCACCGCCGGGGCCGTCGGGCCCACCGGGTTGCCGAAGATCCAGTTGATGCCCACGCGCATCAGCGTGATGCCGATGACCGCGATGATGGTGCCGGTCACCACCGGCGGAAAGAAGCGCAGCATGCGGCTGACCAGCGGCGCGATCAGGATCGAGACGATGCCCGCCCCGATGATCGAGCCGAAGAGCAGCTGCGCCCCGGCCTGGCCCGGGTTGCCGTTGGCGATGGCTACCATCGGCGCCACCGAGGCGAAGGTCACGCCCATCATCACCGGCAGGCGGATGCCGAACCACTGCGTGGCGCCCAATGCCTGGATCAGCGTGACCAGGCCGCAGCAGAACAGGTCGGCCGAGATCAGCAGCGCCACCTCCTGAGGGCTGAGCTTGAGCGCACGGCCCACGATCAGCGGCACGGCGACGGCGCCGGCGTACATCACCAGCACATGCTGCAGGCCCAGCGCGGCCAGCTTGCCACTGGGCAGTTTCTGGTCGACAGGGTGGACGGACAACGAAGCAGACGAACTCATGGGCACGGACTCCTCGCCCTCAACGTGGGGGCTGGCGCGAAGCATAGAGAAAGCCAAAAATCGTCAAAGACGGTCAATCCGATAATTCAATCGCGTCTGCCGATCAATAGGCACGGAAAGGGCGGTTTCCCTTGGCAATCAAGTCTTCCTTGCCGGAGCTCAGGGTTTTCCTGGCTGTGGCTGAAAGCGGTCACTTCACGCGTGCGGCGGAGCGCCTGGGCATGTCGCAGTCCTCGCTCAGCGCGGCGCTGGGCAAGCTGGAGCGGGAACTGGGCGCGCGCCTGTTCGACCGCCACACGCGCGCCTGCCGCATGACCGATGCCGGCGCCGCGCTGCTGCCGGCCGCGCGCCGGCTGGTGGCCGACTGGGACCACCTGGTGGCCGATGCGCAGGACTTCGGCCGCTTCGCCCGCGGCCGGGTGGCGGTGGCGGCGCCCAACGCGCAATGCGCGCTGCTGCTGCCGCCGGTGATCCGCGCCTTCGGCGAGTCGCACCCCGGCGTGCGGGTGGTGCTGCATGACGTGCCCGAGCACGAGGTGCACGCGCTGGTGCGTAGCGGTGCGGCCGATCTGGGCATCGCCACGCAGACCGATGCCCGCACCGACCTGGTGGCCTCGCCCCTGCAGTCGGACGAGTTCGTCGCGGTGATGGCGCCCGACCATCCGCTGGCCGCGCGCCGATCGCTGGAGTGGTCGCAGCTGGCGCGGTCGCCGGTGATCGGCTACCTGCCGGGCAACCCGGTGCGCACGCTGCTGGAGGAGAAGCTGGCCGCGCGCGGCATCGCGCTGGACTATGCCTTCGAGATCGCGCTGCCCTGGACCATGATGGGCCTGGCGCGTGAAGGCCTGGGCGTGGCCGTGGTGACGATGGCGCTGCGGCCGCTGGCGCACTGGCATGGGCTGGAGGTGCGCACCGTGGGCCGGCCGCAGGTGGCGCGCATGCTCACGCTGCTGAGGGCGCCGGCCCATTCGCCATCGCCGGCGGTGGCGGCCTTCCGCGAGCAGCTGATGGCGGCGACGGGGGCGCGGCTCTGAGGTGCCGGCCGAGCCTGTCGACGCTTGGAGCAAGCCCTTCGACAAGCTCAGGGCGAACGGGGTGGCCGACTGCCTTTGCGCCCCTGCTCGGCCGCTGCCATGTTCAGGCGCCCTCGGCAGCGATGCCCACGCCCAACAGCCCTTCCAGCAGCGCCGCATCCTGTGCCAGTGCGGCGCTGGGCCCGGCGTGGACCACGGTGCCGCGCTCCAGCACGATGGCCTCGTGCGTCATCTCCAGCGCCAGCACCGGATGCTGTTCCACCACCACCGACGCCAGGCCTTCGCCTTCGCACAGCTGGCGGATGGCGGCGGCCAGCTCTTCCACCACGATGGGCGCCAGGCCTTCCATCGGTTCGTCCAGCAGCAGCAGCGACGGGTTGGTCATCAGCGCCCGGCCGATGGCGAGCATCTGCTGCTCGCCGCCGGAGAGCTGATGACCCTGGTTGCCGCGCCGCTCGCGCAGGCGCGGGAAGAGGCCGTAGACGCGCGCCAGCGTCCAGGCGCCAGGCCGCGCGATCACGCGCAGGTTCTCCTCGACGGTGAGCGAGGGGAAGACCTCGCGTTCCTGCGGCACCCAGCCCAGGCCGGCGCGGGCGCGGCGGTGAGGCGCCCAGTGCGTGATGTCCTGGCCCTGCCAGCGGATCACGCCGCGCGTCACGCGCGTGTGGCCCATCAGCGTCTCCAGCAGCGTGGTCTTGCCCACGCCGTTGCGGCCCAGGATCGCCAGGCTGCGCCCGGATGCGAGCGAAAAGCTCAGCCGGTCGAGCACCACCGCCTGGCCGTAGCCGGCGACCACACCATCGAATTCGAGTTGCGGCGCCGCGTCAGCCATGGACGGCCTCCGGCGCGTGCTGCGCGACGGGCAGCCGCGCGTGGGTCCGGCCAAGGTACACCTCGCGCACCCGCGGGTCGGCGGCGATCTCGGCGGGGCTGCCTTCGGTCAGCAATTGGCCGGCCACCAGCACCGAGATGCGGCGGGCGAAGCGGAAGACGAGTTGCATGTCGTGTTCGATGAACAGCACCGCCACGTCGGCGGGCAGGGCGGCGACGGCGTCGAAGATCTCGCCGCTCTCGTCCTTGGGCACGCCGGCGGCGGGCTCGTCCAGCAGCAGCACGCGCGGGCGCGTGGCCATGGCCAGCGCGATCTCCAGCAGGCGCTGCTTGCCGTAGGCGAGTTCGGCCACCGGCACATGGGCCAGGTTGCCCAGCCGCAGCAGGGCCAGCAGGCGCTCGGCTTCGTCGTGCAGCGGCCGGTAGCGGGCGACGGGCTTCCACCACACGGCGCCGATGCGTTCGCGCTCGGCAAGGGCCAGCAGCACCGATTCCATCGGCGTCAGCCGCGGGAAGAGGGCGTTGATCTGGAAGGTGCGCGCCAGCCCGCGGCGCACCCGCGCATCGGCCGACCAGGCGGTCACGTCCTGCCCGTCCAGCTGTACCCGGCCCTGTGAAGGCCTGAGCACGCCGGTCAGCAGGTTGATGAGCGTGGTCTTGCCGGCACCGTTGGGGCCGATCAGCGCATGCCGGTCGCCGGCGGCCAGCGACAGGTTCACACCGGACACGGCCTGGAAGGCGCCGAAGCGGACGCCGAGGTTGTCGGTGTGGAGCAGCAATGGGGCTGCGCTCATACCGCTTCTCCTGCTTGCTTGCGACGCCCTTGCGTCAGCCGCGCCAACAGCCCCATCAGTCCCCCGCGCCCCACCAGCACGGCGCCGATCAGGAATAGCCCCAGCCAGAACATCCAGTACTGCGGATTCATGTCCGCGAAGCGGTCATGCACCAGCATGTAGACCACCGCGCCCAGCATGCCGCCGTACAGCCGCCCGGTGCCGCCCAGCACCAGGATGATCAGCACCTCGGCCGAGCGGTTGAAGCCGATGGACTCGATGCCCACGAACTGCGTGGTCTGTGCCAGCAGGGCACCGGCGATGGCCGCCACGCCGGCCGAGAAGGCATAGGCCATGCGCAGCCGCGCATCCACCGGCGTGCCCAGCGCCAGCATGCGCTTGCGGTTGTCGTGAATGCCCCGCAGCGCCATGCCAAAGGGCGAGCGCAGCACCCGCCGCACCACCAGGAAGACGCCCAGCACCACCACGAAGCTGTAGATGAAGGCCGTGCGGCCGAAGAAGTCGAACTCGAAACGGCCCAGCAGCGGCGACACCGCCATCCCTTGCAGGCCGTCGGTGCCGCCGGTGATGGCCGACAGGCGATTGGCCAGCTCGTACAGCAGCACGCAGACGGCGATGGTGATCATGAGCCGCGCCAGGTCGGTGCCGCGCACCACCAGCCAGCTCAGCAGCCAGCCCAGCGCCAGGCCGACGGCCAGGGCCGCGGCCAGTCCGCTGATCGGCTCGCCCCAGCCATGCTTGGCCAGCAGGCCGGCCGCGTAGGCGCCGGCGCCGAAGAAGGCCGCATGGCCCACCGTGAGGATGCCCGCGTAGCCCAGCGCCATGTCCAGCGACACGGCGAAGAGGCCGAAGATCAGCACCTGGCTCATCAGCGTGAGCTGCTCGGGCATGAGGAAGAAGCTGCTGGCCAGCGCAGCCCAGAAGGCGACTTCGGCGGCGATCTGGCGGCGCTGCGTCTTCACCACCGGATGCGCCCCGCCCGAAGGATGTCCGGCTTGCAGGCCGGTTGTGCGTGCGGTGCCGCTCATGCCGTCACTCCCTTGCGCACCACCAGGCCGTGCGGGCGCAGCAGCAGCATCACGATCATCACGCCATAGATCAGGAAGGCGCCGGTCTGCGGCAGGTAGTACTTGCCGGCCACGTCCACGATGCCCACCAGCAATGCGGCGGCGAAGGGGCCGGTGATGGTGCCGGCGCCGCCCACGCACACCACCAGCAGGAAGTACACGAGGTACTTCAGCGCGAAGCCAGGCTCCAGGCCCAGCACGCCCAGGCTCAACGCGCCGCCCAGGCCGGCCAGGCCGCAGCCCAGCGAGAAGGTCAGCAGAAAGAGCCGCTGCACATGGATGCCGGTGCCGGCCGCCACGCGCTGGTTGTCCACCGCCGCGCGCACCATGGCGCCGTAGCGGGTGCGGCCCAGCGCCAGCAGCAACGCGGCCAGCACAGACAGGCCGCAGCCGATGAGGAAGAGGCGATAGCGGCCCAGCCCCACGCCCGCCACCTCGACCTGGCCCTGCAGCCAAGCAGGCAGGGTGAAGGGCTGCAGCGTGGGCCCGAAGAACCAGGTGAAGGCCGCGATGGAGACGAATACCAGGCCGATGGACAGCAGCACCTGGTCCAGCGGATGCGCGCGGTAGAGCCGCCGGTACAGCAGCCGCTCCAGCACCGCGCCCAGCAGCGCCGAGGCCACGAAGGCCGCCAGCAGCGCCAGGCCGAAGCCCACGCCGTGGGCATTCATCAGCACCGCCGCCGCATAGCCGCCGGCCATGGCGAAGCTGCCGTGGGCCAGGTTGACGAAGTTCATCAGCCCCATGGTCACGGACAACCCCACCGCCATCAGGAAGAGGAGCATGCCGTAGGCCACCCCGTCGAAAAGCACGACCGCCATCTGTCGCCGTTCCTCCGCGCGCCGCCGGCCCGCCTTACCTGGCTTCCTTGGCCGGGTCCTTCACGCGGTCGAACTTGTCGAACTCCACGTTGACCAGCTGGCCGTCCTTGGTCTTCTCGACCTTGCGGATGTAGACCGTCTGCACGATGTCGCGCGTGGCCGGGTCGATCTCGATCGGGCCGCGGGGGCTTTCGAAGGCGACGCCCTTGAGCGCGTCCATCACCTTGTCGCCCGAGGCCTCGGCACCGGCCTTCCTGTAGGCCAGCTCGATGGCGGTCATGGCGTCGTAGGCGGTGATGGCGAAGTAGCTCGGGCGCAGCTGGGTGCCGAACTCGGCCACGAAGTCCTTCACGAACTTCTCGTTCTTGGCCGACTTGTGGGCGTACGAGTAGTGGTGCGCCGTCACCAGGCCCAGGGCCACGTCGCCGGTGGCCTGCAGGTAGCTGTCGTCGGTGGCTTCGCCGGTGGCGTAGAGCTTGATGCCGGCTTCTTCCATGCCGCGCTCCTTCCAGACCTTGAGGAAGGCCGGCGGCATCACGCCCGAGGGAAAGAAGAAGAATACGGCCTGCGGCTTGGCGTCCTTGATGCGCTGCACATAGGCCGAGAAGTCGGGGTTGTTCATGGGTGTGCGCACCTCGCCCACCACCTTGCCGCCGCCTTCGGTGAAGGCCTTCTTGAAGGCCGTCTCGGCATCGGTGCCCGAGGCGTAGTCGGCCACCACGGTGTAGGCCTCCTTGACGCCGTTCCTGAGCATCCAGCGGGCCATGGGGTCGGCCATCTGCTGCACGGTGAAGGAGACGCGCGCCACATAGGGCGAACTGGTGGTGATGCCGGACGAGGCGGCATTCATGACCACCACCGGCACCTTGGCCTGGGCCGCCACGGCGCCCACGGCATAGGCGTTGGGGCTGAAGTCCAGGCCGGTGAGCACGCTGACCTTGTCGCGCACGATCAGCTCCTGCGCGATGCGCTTGGCGGCATCGGGCGCGGGGCCGGCCGTGTCCTTCTTGACGATCTCCACCGTCCGCCCGGCGATCTTGCCGCCATGTTCCTTGAGATAGAGCGCCACCCCGGCATCGAACTGGCGGCCGTAGTCGGCATAGGGCCCCGAGTAGGTGGCGATCAGCCCGATGCGCAGCGGCTCCGCCGCCTGCGCGGCAGCGCCCATCAGGCCCAGGCAGGCAACGGCAATCGCGCCCAGGGCGCTTCTCTTGGTGACGGTCATCGCAGGTTCCTCGTGATTACAGAAAGGCAGAAAGCAAAGTGCAGGCCGAAGCTCATGCTGCCGGTGACGTCCCCGGAGCAATGCCGGCCAGTGAATCAAAGCCCGTTCGGGCTGAGCCTGTCGAAGCCTGGGCATGTGCGTGTCCAAGCCCTTCGACAAGCTCAGGGCGAACGGGCTCACTGATCGGCGCTGTTCTGAGTGGTGGCGGCGCGGCGAAGTGAGCGAGCGAGTCGGGGTCAACGCTTCAAGCGGTGGCGGCTGTCAGTACATGTCGAAGTATTCGCGGTGCTCCCACTCGCTCACCTCCAGGTTGAACCGCGCGATCTCGGCCTGCTTGATGTGGCAGTAGTAGTCCACGAAGGTGCGGCCGAAGCGCTCGACCAGCACTTCGTCGGCCTGCAGCGCGGCCAGCGCATCGCCCAGCGAGCGGGGCAGCGGCTCGGCCGGCGTCTCGTAGGGGGCGTCGGCGCTGGGGCCGGGGTCGAGGCGGCGGATCATGCCATCGAGGCCGGCGTGGATCTGCGAGGCCAGGTACAGGTAGGGATTGGCCGCGGGCTCGCCCACGCGGTTCTCGATGCGGGTGCCGGCATCGCCCGGGCCGCCCAGCACGCGCAGCATGGCGCCGCGGTTGTCGCGCGCCCAGATGGCACGGTCGGGCGCCAGCGAGAAGGGCCGGTAGCGCCGGTAACCGTTGATGGTGGGGCAGGCCAGCACCGAGGCGCCCACCGCGTGGGTCTTGAGACCGGCCAGCCAGTGCAGTCCCAGCGGGCTCAGGTCGCCCGCGCCGTCCTCCGGGATGAAGGCGTTGGCGCCATCGCCGCGCCGCCGCAGCGACTGGTGCAGGTGCCAGCCGCTGGACATCACGTTCGGGATCTTCGGCCGGCACATGAAGGTGGCGTGCCAGCCCTGCCGCTGGCAGATCTGCTTGATGGCGCTGCGCAGCAGCACCATGGTGTCGGCTGGCGTGAGGCCCACGGTGGGGCCGAAGGTGAGCTCGAACTGGCTGGGGCCGAACTCGATTTCCAGCGAGCGCAGCGGCAGACCCAGCGCGATAAGCTGGTCGTGCAGCACCTGCATCACGGCGTCGACGCGGTCGTAGCGCAGCTCGGTGAGGTACTGGTGGCCGTGCGACAGCAGCGACACGCGCGGCGGCTCGCCGGGCTGGCCCGAGTCGGCCAGGCCCATGCGCGCATCGTCGAGCTGGAAGACGTGGAACTCCACCTCCAGCCCGGCGACGAAGTCCAGGCCCTCGCGGCCCAGCTCGTCCACCGCCTTCTGCAGGATGCGCCGCGTGGCGAAGGGGCAGGGGCTGCCGTCGGCCATGTAGGCATCGCACAGCACCCAGCCGGTCTTCTTGGCCCAGGGCAGGATGCGGAAGGTGCCCGGGTCGGCCACCAGCGTGAAGTCGGCGCCGCCCTGCAGGCCGGGCAGTGCGAAGCCGCCGCCGGCGCTGAAGACCGGGAACACCGTCTTGTGCGAGGTGTCCTTGGCCAGCAGGGTGGTGGTGAGGTTGACGCCGCCGCGCAGCGCGCTGCGCGCTTCGCTGGCGACCAGGGTCTTGCCGCGCAGCAGGCCGTGCTGGTCGGGCCAGGCGAAGCGCACCACGTCCACCTCGCCGCTGGCCAGGCGCCGGTCCAGCTCGGCGGCCTGGCGGGCCTGCTCGTCGGTCCACAGGCCGTGGCGGTCCACGAAGCTCGCCATGGCGCTCAGCCCGCCTCGCCCGTGGTCAGCCGGGCGGCGGCCCAGCTGCTCTTGAGGCGGCGCTCGCGGTCGGCCTCGCGCCAGTAGGCGTCGTTGTCGCTGCCGCGGTCGTTCACGCCGTCGATGGAAGGCGGGCCGCTGAAGGCGGCGGCCTGATCGGCGCCGATGAGCAGCGGCGCCTCGCGCTCGCCGCGCTGGACACTCTCGATGGCGCGCACCAGCATGCGGCGGAAGGTGATGATGCCCTTGTCGGTGGCGCCCAGGTGCTCGCGGGTGCGGTCCTGGATGGGGCCCTGCGATTCGCAGGCCCACTGGTCGTGCACGTTGATGTCCATGCCCATGCCGGTGAAGGTCTGGCTGGCCTGCTCCTGCACGTCGTAGCCGTACTGGTTGGACTTGTTGCGCCGCGAGACGTAGTCGGGCAGCTCGATGGTGGCCAGGCGCTGGTCGCGCATCTGCTGCTTGTCCACCGGGCCGGTGAAGCTGGTGAAGATGGCGTACCAGTAGGTGTGGGTGTCGTCCACCGGCACATGCCACTGGGTGATGGTCATCTCTGCGCTCATCGGAATGACGAAGGCCTGCGGGAACATCACATTGGTCACGCGCACGTGGGTGGCCTTTTCATCGAGCTTGCGCAGCGTGGTGAGGCGCATGCCGTATTCGGTGGGCTCGACGGCGATTTCGGGGCGGTCGTATTCGCGCAGCACACGGGTGATGGGCAGGTCGGAGTCGGCCGAGGCGCCGCGGAACTGCTTGCCGTAGCTCTCGGAGGTGTCCTCGTCCTCGAAGAAGCGGTGCAGGAAGGAGGCATGGGCCGGGTCCATGCCCACCTCCAGCGCCTGCAGCCAGTTGCATTCCCACAGCCCCTTGAAGGCGAAGGTGTGCGTGCCGGGTGCGACGAAGCAGTCGAACTCCGGAAAGGCCGGCGGCTCGCCGGGGCCGATGTACGCGAAGACGATGCCCGAGCGCTCCACCACCGGGTAGGCGCCCTGTTGGATGCGCGTGCACATCTTGCTGCCCACGGGCTCGGCGGGCGTTTCCAGGCACTGGCCGGTGGCGTCGAAGAGCCAGCCGTGGAAGGGGCAGCGCAGGCCGCCGTCCTCCAGCCGGCCGAAAGCGAGGTCGGCGCCGCGGTGCGGACAGTCGCGGTCGAGCAGGCCCAGGCGGCCGGTCTCGTCGCGGAACAGCACGAAGTCCTGGCCCGTCAGCTTGACGGCCTTGAGCGGGCGCGGGCCGTCCAGCTCTTCCAGCAGCGCGACGGGCTGCCAGTAGCGCCGCAGCAGTTCGCCCGCCGGCTTGCCGGGGGCGACGCGGGTCATGAAGTCGTTCTGTTCCTGGGTGATCATGGGCTACTCCAATCGAAGGTCTGCACTTCGTTGTATGCAATTGCATGCAGTGTTAGGCCGATCCTTGTGTTCCGTCAATGGCGGGTGTCCGGCCCGACTGCAAGATGCCGGACCATTTTTCCCTTTGTTGGTGAGGATGGAGCGAGGGAATGCACCAGCGCCGGGCATCGCTGCCGTCGCCGAGGCGATCCTCGTTCTGCATGCAACTTGCGAGCCAAGGTGCGCCCTGGGCATGCCGCTGCACGCCGGCGCCTAGAATCCGTCGCAGCTTCGGAACTGCGCCATGGACTCCCAACAATCACGCGTGCTCGTCCAACTCCGGGACATGATCCTCAAGGGCGAATTCGGCCCGGGCGAGCGCCTGGCGGAGATCCCGCTCTCGGAGCGCCTCGGCGCCTCGCGCACGCCGGTTCGGCTGGCGCTGGCGAGCCTGGAGCATGAAGGGCTGATCGAGCCCTCGCCCTCGGGCGGCTACCAGATGCGGGCCTTCACCTCGCGCGAGATCGCCGACGCCATCCGCGTGCGCGGCGTGATCGAGGGCTTCGCGGCCCGCCTGCTGGCGGAGGACGGCGCCTCGCGCCAGTTGCTGCGCCAGCTGCACGACTGCCTCGACGAGGGCGACCGCGCCGTCAACAAGCCCACCATGGAGCTGGACGACTACGCCGCCTATGTGGAGATGAACGACCGCTTCCACCGCCTGATCCTCGAAGGCTGCGGCAATGCGGCTGTGCTGCGCACGCTGGAGATGCTGGCCAGCCAGCCCTTTGCCGCGCCCAGCGCCATGCTTCCCATGCAGTCGTCGATGGAAGAAGGCCAGCAGTGGATGCGCCAGGCCCACCGCACCCACCATGCTCTCGTGCAGGCCATCGAGCGCGGCCAGGGCTCGCGCGCCCAGGCGCTGGGCGAGGAGCATGTGGAGATCGCCCGCATGAACCTGGACTACGCACTGGAGCGGCCCGACCTCGCCGCGCAGCTGATGCCGGGCATGCGCCTCGTGGCCGGCAGCCGCGGCCGGGGCTGAAGACCGTCGTTCAGTCCGCGGCAGCCCGCGCCGCGCGCTGCTGCAGCAGCGCCACGAAGGCCTGGGCCGGTGGTGACAGCGCCAGCCCCCGGCGCTGGTAGATGTAGTAGGGCCGCCGCATCTCCGGCCCCCGCAGCTCGATGAAGCGCAGGCCGAAGTTGCCGGCGAAGGACCGCGCATAGTCCGGCACCGCCGCCAGCCCGGTGCCCACGCCGACCAGCGCCAGGGCGGTGGTCAGGTACTCCACTTCGGCGGCGGTCTGCAGCGAGAGCGAGGCATCGTGCGCATGCAGGTGCCGCTCCAGATGCCGGTTGAACTCGCTCGAATAGAGCACCCAGCGCTCGTTGCGCAACTCGTCCCAGGCCACGGCCTTGCGTCCGGCCAGCGGATGGCCGGCGGCGCAGACCAAGCGGATCGGCACGTCCATCAGGAAGGTGCGGGCCACGTCCTCGCCGGTGGGCCGCTCGGGGCCCACGCCCAATTCGGCATCGCCACGGCGCACGGTGCCCACCACCGCATCGGCCGTGGCGTCGGCCATGCGCAGGCCGATCTCGGGATGCGCCGCCTCGAACTCGCCCAGCACGGCCGCCACCCAGGTGCAGGCCAGCATCTGCGGCGCCACCACGCGCAGCAGGCCGGTGCGCAGCGAGCGCAGGTCCGAGGCGCCTTCGGCCATCTGCTGCAGGTCGTCCAGGATGCGGCGCGCCAGCGGCAGCAACTGGCGGCCCGCCTCGGTCAGCGTCACGCTCTGACCGCGGTCGAAGAGCGGCAGGCCCAGCGCCTCTTCCAGCTGCTGCACCAGCATGCTGACGGCCGATTGCGTGAGGTGCAGCTGCCGCGCCGCCGCCGTGAAGCTGCCCGCGCGGGCCACGGCGGCAAAGGCGCGCATCTGCCGCAGGCTGAGGGCGTTGAGGGTTGGGGAGGGCTGCACCAGCGTGGAACGGGCAAGGTGATGGAACGCGGCCGATTATCAGAAGTCTTGATGGGGCCATGAAAAGAATTGGCTGGCTTGATGGCCGACAAGCTTTCCAGAATGCCGGCCCATGCACATCGCCGTCATCGGAACCGGAATCGTGGGCAGCTGCACCGCCGCCTGGCTGCAGCGCGACGGCCATCGCATCACCTTCGTCGACCCCCTCGACGCCGGCGAGGCCTGCTCCTTCGGCAATGCCGGCTCGCTCTCGCCCAGCGCCTGCCTGCCCGTGGGCATGCCCGGCATGTGGAAGAAGGTGCCGCGCTGGCTGCTCGACCCGCTCGGCCCGCTGACGGTGCGTTGGGCCTATGCGCCGGTGGTGCTGCCCTGGCTGTTGCGGATGCTGCGGCATTCCTCGCGCGAGGAGGTCACGCGCATCGCCACCGCGCTGCGCACGCTGCTGGCGCCCATCTTCGACAGCTATGCGCCGCTGCTCGACCATGCCCAGGCACAGCACCTGGTGCGGCGCAGCGGCTGCCTGTATGTCTTTTCCTCGCGCGAGACGGCGGCGCAGTGGGCCTGGGGCATGAAGCTGCGCCGTTCGCTCGGCGTGCAGATGCGCGACGTGGAGCAGGACGAGCTGGAGGCGCTGGAGCCGGACCTCAAGGGGCGCTTCCGCTTCGGCATCCTCGCGCCGGAGAACGGCTCCACCTCCGATCCTTCCGCGCTCGTGAAAGCGCTTCATGCCCAGTGCCTGGCCGATGGCGCCACGCACCTGCGCCGCCGCGTCACCGGCTTCGAGCGGCAGGGCGGGCATGTCACAGCGCTGCAGCTGGACGAAGGCGCGCCGCTGCCCGTCGATGGCGTGGTGGTGGCCGCGGGTGCCTGGTCCGGCCGGCTCGCCGCCGCGCTGGGCAGCCCGGTGATGCTGGAGACCCAGCGTGGCTACCACGTCACCGTGCAGAGCTCCAACCTGCAGCTTCGCCATACGGTGATGGCCGTGGAGCACAACCTGATGGTCAACCCCATGGCCATGGGCCTGCGGCTGGCGGGCACGGTGGAATTCGCAGGCCTGGCTGCCGAGCCCAACATGGCACGCGCCGACGCGCTGCTGGCGCAGGGCCGGCAGCTTTTTCCGCACCTGGACACCTCGGCCTTCAGCCGCTGGATGGGACACCGGCCCTGCATGCCCGACAGCCTCCCGGTGGTCGGCCCGGCCCGCGGCGCCGACAACGCCTGGCTGGCCTTCGGCCACGGCCACATGGGTATGTGCATGGGCGCCACCACCGGCCGCGAGATCGCGCACCTGGTGGCCGGACGGCCCACGCAGGTGGACCTGGCGCCCTTCTCGGCGGAGCGCTTCCGGTGAGCGCGGCGCCCTGGTCGCTGGGCGTGGACATGGGCGGCACCTTCGTCGATGCCGTGGCGCTGCACGAGGACGGCCGCAGCGTGGCGATCAAGCATCCGCGTGCGGGTCGGCGGCTGGCCGAGCCGGTGGTGGAGGCGCTGGACCGGCTGTGTGCCGAGGCCGGCATCGCGCCCGAGGAAGTGGGCGGGGTGGTGCACGGTTCCACCGTCATCACCAACCTGCTGCTGGAGCGGGACGAGCCGCCGGTCGCCCTGGTGTTGACGCGTGGCTTCGGCGACGTGCCGGTGCTGGCGCGACAGGACCGGCGTGCGCTCTACGAGCCCGTGGTCGCGCCGGCGGTGCCCGAGGCGGCGCTCTTTCCGCAGCCGCTGCGCTTTGAGATCGGCGGGCGCATCGATGCCGAGGGCCGCGAGGTCGAGCCACTGGACCTGACGGCGCTCGACGCCGCCGCAGACGCCATCGCGACCGCGGGCGTGCAGGCGGTGGCGGTCTGCCTGCTGTTCTCGCATCGCAATCCTTCGCATGAACAGCAGGTCGGCGAGCTGTTGCGGGCGCGTCTGCCGCATCTGCACGTCTCGCTCTCGCACGAGGTCGATCCGGCGCCGCGCGAGTTCGAGCGCGCGCTGACCACCGCGCTGGATGCTTATGCCAAGGCGCTGGCGGCCGGCTACCTGCGGGCGCTGGCCGAGGCGCTCTCCGCCCGCCGGTTGCCTGCACCGATGCTCATGCATTCGGAAGGCACGGTCCGGCCCTGGCAGGACCTGGCCGCGCGTCCGATCGGGCTGGCGATGTCCGGCCCTTGCGCCGCCCTGCGCGGCGTGGCGGCCTGCCTGGACGTAGGCGCCCACCGTGGCGCCGTGCTCACGCTGGACGTGGGTGGCACCAGTGCCGACATCGGGCTGCTGCACGGCGGCGAGCCGGCCTTCGCCGAATCGCTGGAATGCGGCGGGCTGGGCATCCGCCAGCGCTGCGTGGACATTGCCTCCATCGCCATCGGTGGCGGCAGCGTGCTGCAGGTGCTGGCGGGTGCGGCGCTTCGCATCGGCCCGCGCTCGCAGGGCGCCTGGCCGGGGCCGGCGGCCTATGGGCAGGGCGGCACCTTGGCGACGCTGAGCGATGCGCTGTGCGTGCTCGGCCGTCTGCCTGATCGGTTGGCGGGCGGACTCGTGCTGGACCGCCGTGCCGCCGAGGCCGCGCTCGCGCGCGACGTGGCCGTGCCGCTGGGCCTGCCGCTCGACGAAGCGGCCGAGGCCGTGGTGCAGGCGGCTGCCGCGCACATGGCCGAGGCGCTCAAGACCCATGCCTTCCAGCGTGGCCTGGATCCGGCGGACGCGCTGCTGGTGGCCGTGGGCGGCGGCGGCGCGCAGCATGCGGCGGAGGTCGCCGCGCTAGCCGGCATGACCGCCGTGCGCGTGTTGCCGCAGGCCGGCGTGATGGCGGCGCTGGGCATGGTGCGCGGGCCGGAGGAAGTGGCCGCGACGCCACTACACACGACGACTGACGCCTGGGCCGGCATCGCGCCGGAGGGCGATGGTCCGGCCGCACTGTTCGCGCCGATGACCACGGTGTGGGTGCCGGCCGGCTGGTGCTGGCGCATCGAGGCCGACGGCGCGCTGTCGCTTGCGGTGTCCACCCGATGAGCACCGCCCTCGACCCCGCCGTCGCACTGCGCATGGAGCCCCTGCGCCTGGCCCTGCAGGGTGCGGCCGACCGCATGCAGTCGGCCATGATGCGCGCCGCCGTCTCCACCATCGCCCGCGAGGGCGGCGACTGCGCGGCGGCGCTGTTCCTGCCCGACGGGCGGCTGCTGGCGCAGGCCCGTTCGCTGCCGCTGCTGCTGGGCTCGCTCATCCCGGCCGTGGCCGGCGTGCTGGCGCGCTTTCCGGCCGGTGTCATGCGCAGCGGGGATGTCTATCTGCTCAACGACCCGTGGTCGGGCGGCACGCACCTGCCGGACATCGCGCTGGTGCATCCCGTCTTCGACGGCCGCGAGCTGATCGCCCTGGCCGCCACCAGCCTGCACCACCAGGACGTGGGCGGCATGGCGCCGGGGTCCATCCCGCCCGACGCGACCGAGATCCACCAGGAAGGCCTGCGCCTGCCGCCCGTGCGCTGGCGTGATGCAGCGGGCGTGCTGCCGGACATCGACGCCATCCTGGCCGCCAATACCCGCACGCCCACCAACCTGCGCGGCGATCTCGAGGCGCAATGGACCGCGCTGGCCCAGGGCGCGCGCGAGCTGCGACAGATCGCCCGCCACACGGGCGAGCGCTTCGCCGCGGTGTGCGATGCATTGCTCGCCCAGTCCGCCGACATGACCCGCGCCGCACTGGCCGCCGTGCCCGATGGCGAGTGGCATTGGCACGACGCGCTCGATGGCGCCGGCGAGGGTTCCGAGCCCATCGCCATCGCCGTGCGGCTGCACAAGCAGGGCGAGGCGATCACGCTCGACTTCGAGGGCAGCGCGCCGCAGGTGCGCGGACCGCTCAACGCCTCCGCAGCGGCGATGCTGTCGGCGGCCCTGTTCTTCATGCGCACGCTGGCGCCGCAGGCGCCCAACAACGCGGGCTGCCTGGCGCCGCTCACGCTGCGGCTGCCGCCCGGCAGCGTGGTCAATCCCGACTGGCCGGCGGCCGTCAATGCCCGCACGGCCACGGTCAAGCTGGCCTGCAACGCCATCCTCGGCGCCTGGGCGCAGGCCATGGGCACGCAGGGCCAGGGTGTGGCCCCGCATGCCGGCGTGGCCACCGTGCTCGCGCTCAGCGGCACGCGCGGCGACGGCCGGCGCTGGATGTTCACCGAGATCATCGCCAGCGGCGCGGGCGCCAGCGCCACGGCACCTGGGCGCGCGGGTGTCTCCACCGACGTGGGCAATGCCCGCAACACGCCCATCGAGGTGATCGAGGCCGAGGCGCCCATCCGCGTGCTGCAGTACGCCATCCGCCGAGGCTCCGGCGGTGCGGGCGCGCAGGCCGGTGGCGACGGCGTGCGGCGCGAGTACCTGCTGCTCGATGGCGAGGGCTGGATCGCCTACCGCGGCGAGCGCCACCGCAGCCAGGCCCGCGGCGCCCAGGGCGGCGCTGCGGGTGCCAGCGCGTCGGCACGCCTTCTGCATGTCGACGGGCGCGTGCAGCCGCTGGCCGCGCGCAGCCGGGTGCGCTGGCAGGCCGGCGATCGGCTGCTCATCGAGACCGCGGGCGGCGGCGGCTGGGGGGCGGCGGCCGCGGATGCAGCGGCTGCCGGCGCCTCGTCGCCACCGTCTACTTCTTCATCGTCTTCCCCGTCGTCTCCCCTCCATCCCGACCCCCGCCAGGAGTGCCCATGAACCGACCGTCCTTCCCTCTTCGCCGCCGCGCCGGCCTGGCCCTGGTGGCGGCCCTTGCCACCGGTGCACTGCTGGCACCGGCCCTCGGCCAGGCGCAACCGGCCTATCCGGGCAAGCCCATCCACATCGTCGTGCCCTTTCCGCCCGGCGGCAGCACCGACGTGCTGGCGCGGCGCATCGGCGACAAGCTGGCCAGTGCCTGGGGCCAGCCGGTGGTGGTGGACAACCGCGCCGGTGCCGGTGGCACCGTGGGTGCCGACTACGTGGCCAAGTCCGCGCCGGACGGCTACACGTTGCTGATGGGCGTGACCGGCAGCAATGCCATCGCGCAGGCGCTGTACGCGAAGCTGCCCTACGACGTGGTCAAGGACTTCGCGCCCGTCTCGATGGTGGTGAGCGCGCCGCTCGTTCTGGCCGTGAATCCCGACGTGAAGGTGCGCACGGCGCAGGAGTTCCTGGCGCTGGCCAAGTCGAGGCCGGGCGGGCTGAACTACGGCTCGGCCGGCAACGGCACGTCGATGCACCTGACGGGCGAGATGTACAAGCAGGCCGCGGGCGTGTCGATGGTCCACATCCCCTACCGCGGCAGCGCGGGCATGCTGACCGACCTGATGAGCGGGCAGATCCAGGCCACCTTCGGCGACGTGCTGGTGCTGATGCCGCAGATCCAGGCGGGCAAGCTGCGGGCGCTGGCCGTCACGTCGAAGACGCGGCACCCGATGCTGCCGGATGTGCCGACGCTGGACGAGGCTGGCCTGAAGGGCTTCGAGGCCTTGTCGTGGCAGGGCCTGTTCGCGCCGGCCGGCACGCCGCCCGAGGTGGTGGAAAAGCTGAGTGCCGAGGTGAACAAGGCGGTGCGTTCGCCGGATGTGCGCGAGTATTTCGCGTCGCGCGGTTTCATCGTCGAGGGCACGACGCCGGCGGCCTTCAAGGCGCTGATCGAGGCCGAGGTGAAGAAGTGGACGCCGATCGTGAAGTACTCGGGGGCGCGGGCGGATTGAGCGCGCTGGACGCTCCGCCGGCCCCGGCCCGCCCGGCCGCCTCGCCCACAGGCTGCGCCGCTCGCTGAACGCTCGCGGAACCTGCGGTGCTCGCCGGATGAGCGCGCGGCGTAATTCGCTACGCGCTTCGCGCTGCGCTCAAACAAACGCCGCGAGTCAGTGACGACCGGCCCGCGGGGACCGCGGGCCTCGCTCGTCCGGCTGCGCGCCTCGGCGCATCCTGAGGGCGAGTCGGCCGGGCGGGCCGGGGCCGGCTCCAGGGGTGTTCGGGCGTGGTACTCCCCTTTGGCGTCCTTGAAGACAACGGAGACCCGTTCACCCGACAGCCGTTCACGCTGAAAAGCGCAGGTCAGCTCACCCAGCAGCCGTTCGGGCTGAGCTTGTCGAAGCCAGCGCATGTGGGGATCAACGCCCTTCGACAAGCTCAGGGCGAACGGGTTGATGGACTCAGGGCGGACGGGTTGATTGACTCAGCGGCTGGGCAAGCGTACTGATTGCGTAAGCACGCGGATGGGCCCGTTGGAACCTGACCAAGGCCAACACCCGCCGATCACCCCCAAGCCCGGCGGGAGCGGCCCCCAGGGCGTGGCCGTTGGGCGTGCCGAGGCGCGCAGCCTGGCGAGTGAGGTGCGCGAGCATCGCGCACCGGCCGTCTCTGACTCGTGGCGCTTGTCCGAGCGGAGCGCGGCAGCGCGTAGCGAGTTGCGCCACGCACTCGCCAGGCGAGCACCGCAGGGGACCCCGAGCGTTCAGCGAGGGGCACGCACATCGGCCGCGCCCTGGGGGCCGCTCCCGCCGGGCGTCTTCGCGGAGACAACGGTCCTCCGAGCCCGTGTGCGTCCCCATTGAATCCTCTCGCTTCTTGCGTGCGAATGGCATGTGGCAGTGGCCCCACGAGCCAAAGGAGCCTGCACAGCAGCCCAACGGCACCCCGCAGAAAGCCCCAAAACAAAACGGGGCCCCGAAGAGCCCCGTCACTCACTCAGCGGAGGAACCGGATCACAGTCCCGCAGCCGCCTTCAGCGCCGCCGCCTTGTCCGTGCGCTCCCACGTGAACTCCGGCTCCTCGCGGCCGAAGTGGCCGTAGGCGGCGGTCTTGGTGTAGATCGGACGCAGCAGGTCCAGCATCTGGATGATGCCCTTGGGACGCAGGTCGAAGTGCTCGTTCACCAGCGCCGCGATCTTGTCGTCGGAAATCACGCCCGTGCCTTCGGTGTAGACCGTGATGTTCATCGGCTTGGCCACGCCGATGGCATAGGCCACCTGCACCTGGCACTGGCGCGCCAGGCCGGCGGCCACCACGTTCTTGGCCACGTAGCGGGCCGCGTAGGCGGCCGAGCGGTCCACCTTCGACGGGTCCTTGCCCGAGAAGGCGCCGCCACCGTGCGGGCAAGCGCCGCCGTAGGTGTCCACGATGATCTTGCGGCCCGTCAGGCCGCAGTCGCCCTGCGGGCCACCGATGACGAAACGGCCCGTGGGGTTGATCAGGTAGCGCGTTTCCTTGAGCCACTCCTTGGGCAGCACCGGCTTGATGATCTCCTCGATCACCGCCTCGATGAAGCTGGCCTTCATCTTGGTGGCGGTCTCGCTCTGGTCCGGGTGGTGCTGCGTCGACAGCACCACGGTGTCGATGCTGTGCGGCTTGCCGTCCACGTAGCGCATCGTGACCTGGCTCTTGGCGTCGGGACGCAGGAAGGGCAGGCGGCCGTCCTTGCGCAGTTGCGCCTGACGCTCCACCAAGCGGTGCGCGTAGTAGATCGGCGCGGGCATCAGCTCGGGCGTCTCGTCACAGGCATAGCCGAACATCAGACCCTGGTCACCGGCGCCGGTGTTCAGGTGGTCGTCGCTGGCCTGGTCCACGCCCTGGGCGATGTCGTTGGACTGCTTGTCGTAGCAGACCATCACCGCGCAGCCCTTGTAGTCGATGCCGTAGTCGGTGTTGTCGTAGCCGATGCGCTTGATGGTGTCGCGCGCGACCTGGATGTAATCGACGTGCGCGTTGGTGGTGATCTCGCCCGCCAGCACCACGAGGCCCGTGTTGGTCAGCGTCTCGGCGGCCACGCGCGACCGCGGGTCCTGTTCGAAGATGGCATCGAGGATCGCGTCCGAGATCTGGTCGGCCACCTTGTCCGGGTGACCCTCGGACACCGATTCGGAAGTGAAGAGAAAGTCGTTCGCCATGTTCGAGAAAACTCCTGCAAGAAGGATGCGGACCGGGCGTTTGCCGGCACCCTCGGGGAGTCTCTGGCGAACGCTTTAGCAGTTGGGTTTAACGTCGCCCTGCAAGTAGTCCTGTAACTCGGCGACAATTTCGATTCTATTCATGCCGGCCTCAGCCCGCTGAGCCGCGCGTCGGTTTTCCACCCACCCGTTTGTCCGACAACACCTGATGACCGCGTTGTTTCGTCTGCTTGCCCGTGCGCCTTTGCCGCTGATGCATGCACTGGGCGGGCTGCTGGGCTGGCTGGTCTGGGCGCTGGCGCCGGACTATCGGCGGCGCTTCCGCGAGAACACGGCGCAGGCCGGCCTTGCGCCGGCGCAGTGGCGCCCGGCCATCGCCGCCGCCGGCCGCATGGCCGCCGAGCTGCCCTGGCTCTGGGCCCGGCCGGCGGGCGAGAGCGTGTTGCCCCGGGTGCGCCAGTGGACGGGCGATGAGGCCCTGGGCGCCGCGCTGGCTGCGGGCCGCGGCGCCATCGTCATCTCGCCGCACCTGGGTTGCTGGGAACTGCTGGGCCAGGCCCTGGGCGAGCGCTTCCTGGCCAGCCACGGGCCCATCACCGCGCTGTTCCGGCCGCCGCGCAAGCCGTGGATGGCGGCGTTGATGGAAGGCTCGCGCGACCGGCCCGGGCTGCACATGCTGCCCACGGATGTGTCGGGCGTGCGCGGGCTCATGCGTGCTCTCAAGAAGGGCGGCTACACCGGCATCCTGCCCGATCAGGTGCCGCCGATGGGGCAGGGCGTGTGGGCGCCCTTCTTCGGCCGACCGGCCTACACCATGACCCTCGTGCCGCGCCTCGCGCAGCTAACTGGCGCCCAGGTCTTCCTGGGCGTGTGCGAGCGGCTGCCGCGCGGCCGTGGCTATGCCGTGCGCCTGCAGCCGCTGGATGCGCCGGCCCTTTCCGACCCCAAAGCCGCCCCCGAAGAGGCCGCTACCGCCATGAACCAAGGCATCGAGCAACTGATCCTGAGCCTGCCTGGCCAGTACGTCTGGGACTATGCGCGCTACAAGGCGCCGCGCGCCGAGATGGAGACGGCGCGATGAGTTTTTCGGCCCGCCTGGGCATCGGCTTCATGCGCGCGCTGGCCCATCTGCCGCTGCCGGTGGTGCGCGGCCTGGGCGCGGCGCTCGGGCCGGTGCTGCATGCCCTGGCCAAGCCGCGCCGCCATGTGGTGGACGTCAACCTGGCCCTGTGCTTCCCTGAGAAGACGCCCGAGGAGCGGCGCCGCATCGCGCGCCAGACCTTCGTCTACGTCGCCCAGGCCTGGTTCGACCGCGCCTGGCTATGGCATGCGCCGGCCGAGGTGATCCGCCAGCGCGTGACGCTCAAGGGTGCGCTGGACGAGATCGACGTGGGCGAGCAGCCCACCATCCTCTTCGCGCCGCACTTCTACGGGCTGGACGCCGCCGCCACGCGGCTGACCATGCACACGCCCAAGCAGTCCACCACCATCTACACCACGCAGCGCAACCCGGTGATGGACGAATGGACGCGCGAGGGTCGCACCCGTTTCGGCAACGTGACGGTGCTGCACCGCATGGACGGCGTGAAGCAGATCGTGGCCAACCTGCGCCGCGGCGGTCTGCTCTACCTGCTGCCCGACATGGACTTCGGCCCGGCGCACACCGAGTTCGTGCCCTTCTTCCACACGCTGGCCGCGACCACCCCCTCGCTCTCACGCTTCTCTCGGCTGGCGCGGGCCAAGGTGGTGCCGGTGCTGTCGCGGTTGACCAAGGACGGCTACGAGATCGAGGTGCTGCCGTCCTGGCAGGACTTTCCGACCCATGACGCCATCGCGGACACGGCGCGCATGAATGCGCAGCTGGCCGAGTGGATCCGCACGATGCCCGCGCAGTACTACTGGGTGCACCGGCGCTTCAAGACGCGGCCGCCGGGCGAGCCTTCGGTGTACTAGAGGGGAAGGCCGCTTCCAGGCTTCGACAGGCTCAGCCTGAACGGTGTCGGGTCAACTGGACCCCATTCGCGCACCCGCTGGTGCTCAGCCTCTCAGGCGCGGATGCCGCTGGATGAAGGCGCCGATGCGCGCCATTACCAGTTCGGGCTGCTCGTGCACCACCCAGTGCGTGGCGCCATCCAGCCGCTCGACCTCGAGCTGGGGCACGTAGTCCTCCAGGCCATCGAGCAGGCCGGGGCGCAGGGCGATGTCGGCCATGCCCCAGAGCACCAGCGTCGGGATGTCCACGGTCAGTCGCTCGCGCGGGATCTCGGGAATGTCGGCGCCCGGCTTCAGCGGCGTGACGCGGTAGAGGTTGCACGCGCCCACGAGGCCCTGCGACCACACGTCGCGGTACTGGGCCCTCACGTCCTCGGTGAGCCAGTCGGCATTGCCTGCGCCGGCCTGCATGGACGACAGCATGCCGAAGAGGCGCGCGAAGTCGTCGCGCGCCAGCACCTCCTCGCTGCCCGGGCGTGCCAGCCAGTTCATGTAGGCGCTGGCTTCCTGCTGCTCGGCGCTGTTCTTCAACTCGCGCGCGAAGGTGCCGGCGTGCGGCGAGTTGATGATCACCAGCCGGCCGACCCGCTCGGGCATCGCGTTGGCCATGCCCCAGCCGAAGGCGCCGCCCCAGTCGTGGGCGATCAGCGTGTCGATCTGTCCGCCGGCCGACTCGCTGTCGGCCAGTGCGCGCAGGTCCTGCATCAGGCGATGGGCCTGGTAGGCCTCGACTTCCGCCGGTGCGCTGGAGCGCTCGAAGCCTCGCAGGTTGGGCGCCACGCAGCGGTAGCCGCCGTTCTCGGGCCGGGCGAAATGCGTCAGCAGCGGGTCCCAGATGAAGGCCGCCTCCGGAAAGCCGTGCAGAAAGAGCATCAGCGGCCGGCCGGGCTCGCCGGCCGCGCGGCAACTCAGCGTGATGCCATGCGGCAGCGCGCGCTCGAAGGTCTGGATGTCGGTCATCGCACGTGTCTCCTGGGTGTGGGTCGGAAGACGCGTGCGTGGATGCAGGTCGCGTCAGCCGGCGTCGGGGTGCGTCCAGCGCCAGATGATCTCGGCCGCTTCGTCCACACCCTGCTTCTTGAGGGCGGAGAAGAGTCTGACCTCGCCGCCGCCGGCCTGCAGTCGCGCAATCGACAGCGCCTTGTTGGCCTCGGCCCGCGTGAGCTTGTCGGCCTTGGTCAGCAGCACCAGGAAGTTCAGCCCCTGCTCGACACGCGGGCGGATCACTTCCAGCAGCACCTCGTCCAGTTCGGTCATGCCCAGGCGCGGGTCGCACATCAGCACCACGCCGGACAACTGCTCGCGCGTCATCAGGTAGTTGCCCATGACGCGCTGCCAGCGCAGCTTGGCCTCGCGCGGGACGGCGGCATAGCCGTAGCCGGGCAGGTCGGCCAGCACGGCATCGTCGACCTGGCCCTTGCCCACGCCGAACAGGTTGATGTGCTGTGTGCGGCCGGGCGTCTTGGAGGCGAAGGCCAGGCGCTTCTGCTGCGTCAGCGTGTTGATGGCGGTGGACTTGCCGGCGTTGGAGCGGCCCACGAAGGCGATTTCGGGCAGGCCCAGCGGGGGCAGGGTGTCCAGCCGCGGCGAGCTGAGCAGGAAGTGGGCGGTGTGCATCCAGCCCAGCGCAGTGCGGGCGCGCTCGGCGAAGGTGGCGGCGGGCGCCGGCGTCGCAGCGACGGTGGAGGCGGGCGGACTGGCGTTCTCCGCCGATCCGCTGGCGGGTGCCGCTGCGGCGTCGGCCGCGTCATCCGCAGGAGAGGGCGGAAAAGTTTGATCCATTCGGTACAGGGTTCTCAAGGAGGCCGTTGGGAGGGTGGGCGATTGTAGAATTGCCCGGTTTTGCGCCAGTCAGCGTACGAGTGAAGAAGCCCACGATATGAAGTTGTTCGCGCCTTATCTGCTTGCTGCCGTGCTGGGAACCGTTCTGGGGGGAACGGCCATGGCGGCAGATGCTCCGGCCGCCGCGGCCAAGCCCGCCAAGCCCGATCCCGCCAGGGGCGACACCATCTACACGCAGGGCCCCGCCAACGGCGTCGCCTGCGCCTCGTGCCACAACGCAGACGGCAATTCGGCCATCGCGGCGAACCCCAAGCTGGCACAGCAGCACCCCGAATACATCCTCAAGCAACTGCACGAGTTCAAGTCCGGCAAGCGCAAGAGCGCGATCATGCAGCCCATGGTGGCCAACCTGAGCGAGCAGGACATGCGCGACATCGCCTGGTTCCTGGGCAGCAAGACCATCAAGCCCGGCTTCGCCAAGGAGAAGGACCTCGTCGTGCTGGGCGAGCGCATCTACCGCGGCGGCATCGCAGACCGTCAGGTGCCCGCTTGCGCCGGCTGCCACAGCCCGACGGGTGCCGGCATCCCTGCCCAGTACCCGCGCCTCGGGGGGCAGCACTCCGACTACACCGAAGGTCAGCTCAAGTCCTTCCGCGACGGCATCCGCACCAACAGCCCGCAGATGACCGGCGTGGCCGCCAAGATGAACGACCGCGAGATCAAGGCCGTCGCCGACTACATCGCCGGCCTGCGTTGACTTAACGCAAGTCAAAAAACCGCAGAACCAACCGCCGACAATTCCACTCAACAAGGGCGGGCCGATCCCTGGGATCGCCCGCCCTTTTTCCTGCCTATTGCTGCTTTCGTCATGAGCGTCTCCACCCACGGCCTTCGCCTTCGAACCGGCTCGCAGGCCCTGCGCGCCGCCGTGGAGTTGCTGTCATCGATGCGCTTCGCCATCGCGCTGCTGACGGTCATCTGCATTGCGTCCGTCATCGGCACCGTGCTCAAGCAGCAGGAGCCGATCAACAACTACATCAACCAGTTCGGGCCCTTCTGGGCGCAGGTGTTCCGCAGCGCGCGGCTGGACACCATCTACAGCGCCTGGTGGTTCCTGCTGATCCTGGCCTTCCTGGTGATCAGCACCTCGCTGTGCATCGCGCGCAATACGCCGCGCATCATGGCCGACCTGCGCACCTACAAGGAAGACCTGCGCGTGCAGGGCCTGAAGGCCTTCGGCCTGCGCGCCGAGACCGTGCTGGCCGAGTCGGCCGATGTGGCGGCCAACCGCATCGGCCAGCAACTGGTGGGCGGCGGCTGGAAGGTCAAGCTGCAAAAGCGCGAGACGGCCGGCGCACCCGCGGGCTGGATGGTGGCGGCCCGCGCGGGCGGCGCCAGCAAGCTGGGCTACATCGCGGCCCATGGCGCCATCGTGCTGATCTGTCTGGGTGGCCTGCTCGACGGCGATCTGATCGTGCGCGCGCAGACCTGGCTGGGCGGCAAGTCGGTCTACACCGGCGGCGGCATGATCGCCGACGTGCCCGCCCAGCACCGCTTGGCGCCGACCAATCCGACCTTCCGCGGCAACATCCTCGTGCCCGAGGGCGCGCAGTCCTCGGTGGCCATCCTCAACCAGGCCGACGGTGTGCTGCTGCAGGAGCTGCCCTTCGCCATCGAGCTCAAGAAGTTCATCGTCGACTACTACGCGACCGGCATGCCCAAGCTCTTCGCGAGCGAGGTGGTGCTGCACGACCGCGCGACCGGGGAGACGAAGAACGCACGCATCGAGGTCAACCACCCGGCCAGCTGGAAGGGCATCGAGATCTATCAGTCCAGCTTCGACGATGGCGGCTCGCGCGTGAAGCTGCGCGCCGTGCCCATGGGCGCGGCGGCCAAGCCCTTCGAGGTCGAGGGCACCATCGGCACCAGCACCGAGTTGACCAACGGCAAGGACAAGCTCACGCTCGAATACACGGCGCTGCGCGTGATCAACGTCGAGAACTTCGCCGGCGCCAATGGCGGCAGCGGCGCCGACGTGCGCAAGGTGGACCTGGTCGGCAGCCTCGAATCGCGCCTGGGCGCGGCCCACAAGGTGGACAAGCCCAAGGAGCTGCGCAACATTGGCCCGAGCATCGGCTACAAGCTGCGAGACGCCGCCGGTCAGGCGCGCGAGTACCAGAACTACATGGTGCCCACCGTGATGGAGGAGGGCGCGCCGCCGGTGTTCCTGCTGGGCGTGCGCGAGCAGCCCGATCAGCCCTTCCGCTACCTGCGCGTACCCGCCGACGACGAGATGGGTCTGGCGGGCTTCACCCGCCTGCGCGAGGCGCTGGCCGATCCGGCCGTGCGCGCCGAGGCCGTGGACCGCTATGTCGCCCAGGCCATCGGCCCTGACCGTCCGGAGCAGGCGCAGCAACTGCGTGCCTCGGCGCTGCGGGCGATCGGCCTGTTCGCCGGTGCCGAGCAGCTGCAGGGTGGCACTGCGCGCGCGGACGGCGGCAATGCCTCCGGCTGGCAGGCGATTGCCGAATTCATCGACCAGCAGGTGCCCGAGGCCGAGCGCGAGCGCGCCGGCCAGATCCTGGTGCGTGTGGTCAACGACGTGCTGTTCGAGCTGCTCAACCTGAGCCGCACGCAGGCGGGGCAGGCGGCCCTGCAGCGCGACGACAAATCGCAGGCCTGGCTCACGCAGGCCGTGCTCTCGCTGAGCGATGCCGCCTTCTACCCGGCGCCTGTGGCGCTGATGCTGACCGACTTCACGCAGGTGCAGGCCAGCGTCTTCCAGGTGGCCCGCGCGCCGGGCAAGAGCGTGGTCTACCTGGGATGCCTGTTGCTGATCGTGGGCATTTTTGCCATGCTCTACGTGCGCGAGCGGCGGCTGTGGGTGTGGCTCGCCCCCCGTGCCGGTGGCGCGGGCGCCGAGGCGTCGATGGCCCTGTCGGTCAACCGACGCGGGGGCCTGGACACCGACAAGGAATTCCACCGCCTGCGCGAACGGCTTCTGGGCTTGCCCCCGACAGACGCGCCCCCTTCTGCGGAGACTCCATCCCGATGAACACCGTCACCAGCACCACCACGCTGAGTCTCAATGAAGGCTGGTTCTCCCGCCGCAGTCTGACCGACTGGCTCTTCGCCGCCTTCGTGCTGGCGGGCGGACTGTTCGCGCTGGCGCGATACCACGGCGCCATGGACGTCTACGAGAAGGCGATCCTGGTCGGCACACTGCCAGCGCTGGTGTGGCTGGGCTGGTTCTGGCGGCCGCTGCAGCGCCTGGGCGTCGTGGTGGCCGCGGCCTCGGTGCTGGCCATCGTGAGCTACCAGGGCGACCTGGCGCGGGCCGACACCGTGTTCTGGCTGAAGTACTTCATCTCCAGCCAGTCGGCCATCCTGTGGATGAGCGTGCTCTTCTTCATGAGCACGGTCTTCTACTGGCTGGGCTTTTTCGCCACCAACCAATCCGCCGCCATGGAGCGCATCGGCTCCCGCCTGGCCTGGGCGGCGGTGACGATGGCGCTGATCGGCACCATGGTGCGCTGGTATGAGAGCCACCAGATCGGCCCTGACATCGGACACATCCCGGTGAGCAACCTCTACGAGGTGTTCGTGCTCTTCTGCTGGATGACGACCGCGTTCTACCTCTACTACGAAGAGCGCTACCGCACCCGCGCCCTCGGCGCCTTCGTGATGCTTGTGGTGAGCGCGGCGGTGGGCTTCCTGCTCTGGTACACGCTGGTGCGCGGCGCGCACGAGATCCAGCCGCTGGTGCCGGCGCTGCAGAGCTGGTGGATGAAGCTGCATGTGCCCGCCAACTTCATCGGCTATGGCACCTTCTCGCTGGCGGCCATGGTGGCCTTCGCCTACCTCATCAAGCAGCAGGCCGCCGAAACCCGCTGGTGGCGCCTGACGCCCATCTGGCTGCTGGGCGCGGCGCTGTGCTTCGTGCCCATCGCCTTCCGCCAGCGTGGCGTGGCCGAGGCGGGCGGCAGCTACTGGGTGGGCTATGCGCTCATCTCGGCGCTGATCGCCGCCGGCATCCTGCTGGGCCGCCGCCGCATCGCCGCCCGCCTGCCGGCTTTCGAAGTGCTGGACGACGTGATGTACAAGGCCATCGCCGTCGGCTTTGCCTTCTTCACCATCGCCACAGTGCTGGGCGCGCTGTGGGCCGCCGACGCCTGGGGCGGCTACTGGAGCTGGGACCCGAAGGAGACCTGGGCGCTGATCGTGTGGCTCAACTATGCGGCTTGGCTGCACATGCGGCTGGTCAAGGGCCTGCGTGGCACGGTCGCCTCGTGGTGGGCGCTGGTGGGCCTGGCAGTGACCACCTTCGCCTTCCTGGGCGTCAACATGTTCCTGTCGGGCCTGCACAGCTACGGCACGCTGTAGGCGAAAGCCGCCAGTTGACAGGCCGGCCCAGCCCCACGCGCGGCGGGGAGAGGGCTTTTGGGGCAGACTGAAATCCAGGTGGGGCCCGCCTGCGTAACCAAATGGACGTGGGCACCGAACTCTCCAGGGTCCACCTGTGTCCACCGCCTGCGAAAGGGCCCCCTCATGCTGATCCGTTCCCGCGATGACGGCTTCGTTCATCCCATCTCCAGTGAAATCACGCCGCGCCAGGTCTATGAGCAGCGCCGCCAAATGCTGCGCCTGATGGCGACCGGCGCTGCCGGCGCGGCCCTGGCCGGCTGGGCCGGCCGCGAAGCGATGGCCCAGTCCCAGAATTCCGGCGGCAAACTGGCGCCGCTGCCAGGCGCCAAGTCCAACGTCCCGGGCGCGCAGGTGATGGAAAAAGTCACCGACTACAAGGACGCGACCAGCTACAACAATTTCTACGAGTTCGGCACCGACAAGGCCGACCCGGCCAAGAACGCCCACACCCTCAAGACACGGCCCTGGACGGTCGAGGTCGAGGGCCTGGTCAAGAAGCCGGGCAAGTACGGCATCGACGACCTGATCAAACTGTCCGCCCAGGAAGACCGCGTGTACCGCCTGCGCTGCGTCGAAGGCTGGTCGATGGTGATCCCGTGGGTGGGCTATTCGCTGGCCGAACTGATCAAGCGTGTAGAGCCGCAAGGCAATGCCAAGTACGTCGAGTTCGTGACGCTGGCCGACCCGAAGACGATGCCTTTCGTCGGCTCCCGCGTGCTGGACTGGCCCTATGCGGAGGGTTTGCGCATGGACGAAGCTATGCACCCGCTCACGCTGCTGACCTTCGGCATGTACGGCGAAGTGCTGCCCAACCAGAACGGCGCGCCGGTGCGCATCGTGGTGCCGTGGAAGTACGGTTTCAAGTCGGCTAAGTCCATCGTGAAGATCCGTTTCGTCGAGAAGGAGCCGGGCACGGCCTGGAACAAGGCGGCGGCCAACGAGTACGGCTTCTATTCGAACGTGAACCCCGACGTGGACCATCCGCGCTGGAGCCAGGCCACCGAGCGTCGCATCGGCGAGCCTGGCGGTCTGTTCGCCAAGCGGCGCAAGACGCTGCTGTTCAACGGCTACGAGGCACAGGTCGGCCAGCTGTACGCGGGCATGGACCTGAAGAAGTTCTACTGATGGCGACCGCTGCGCAGCCCCGCGGCGGCGCCCGCCCCGCGGGTGCCAGTGGACTGAACCGGGTGCTGATGCATGCGGCGGCCAAGCCGGCCGTGTTCATGCTCTGCCTGCTGCCCTTCGCCTGGCTGCTCTATGGCGCCGTGGCTGATCGGCTCGGCGCGAATCCCGCGGAATATCTGCTGCGCGCCACCGGCGACTGGGCTCTTCGCTTCCTCTGCATCGTGCTGGCCGTGACACCGCTGCGTGTCATGGCGAAGCTGACCGCACTGGCGCGCTGGCGCCGCATGCTCGGGCTCTTCGCGTACTTCTACGTCGTGGTGCACCTGCTGTGCTATTCGTGGTTCGACATGGGCTTCGATCTACCATCCATCGTGGCGGACATTCCCAAGCGACCTTTCATCCTCGTGGGGTTCGCGGCCTTCGTGCTGCTGACGCTGCTGGCCGCGACGTCCTTCAACCGAGCGATCCGGGCGCTGGGCGGCAAACGCTGGCAGCGGCTGCACCGGCTGGTCTATCTGTGCGCTGGCCTGGGCCTGCTGCACTTTTTCTGGATGCGGGCCGGCAAGAACAACTTTGGCGAAGTCGGCATCTATGCCGTGATCATCGCGCTGCTGCTGGGCTGGCGGGTCTGGCACGCGCTCGCCGCGCGCCGGCGAGCGGCCCTGCAGTAGCACCCTGCAAACAGGGCGGCCTCGGCCGCCCTGTTTGCTCAGAACGACTGTTCGGTGCGAAGCTGATCTTCCGCTGTCTCGCGACGACGGATCAGCCGGGCCTCGGCGCCGCTCACCAGCACCTCGGCCGCGCGTCCGCGCGTGTTGTAGTTGCTGGCCATGCTCATGCAGTACGCGCCAGCCGAGAGCACGGCGAGCAGGTCGCCGGCCTGGACCGCCAGGTCCCGGTCGCGGCCAAGCCAGTCGCCGCTTTCGCACACCGGGCCGACGACGTCGTAGCGCACCGGCTGCGCGTCGGGCCGGAGGACCACGGGTTCGATGCGGTGGAAGGCCTCGTACATGGCCGGGCGGGGCAGGTCGTTCATGGCCGCGTCGACGATGCAGAAGTTCTTCTCTTCGCCGGGCTTGGTGTAGACCACTTCGGTCAGGCAGATGCCGGCGTTGCCCACCAGCGAGCGGCCAGGCTCGATCACGAGTTTGCGATCGCCGAACCCACGGGCGTCCAGCCGGGCCAGCAGCTGCTGCCACAGCGCATCGGCCGCGGGCGGCGTGTCGCCGTTGTAGTCGATGCCCAGGCCGCCGCCGAAGTCCAGGTGGTGCAGGCGGATGCCTTGGGCCTCGATGGTCTGAACCAGATCGAGCACGCGCTCCAGCGCATCCAGGTACGGTGACGCCTCGGTGATCTGCGAGCCGATGTGGCAGTCGATGCCCACCACGCTCAGTCCCGGCAGGGAGGCTGCATGCCGGTAGACCTCGACCACCCGATCGTGCGCAATGCCGAACTTGTTGCCCTTGAGGCCGGTGGAGATGTAGGGGTGCGTCTTCGCGTCGACATTGGGATTGATGCGCAGGCTGACCGGCGCGCGCTTTCCGGCGGCCACGGCCACTTCGCTCAGGACATCGAGCTCGGCTTCGCTCTCGACGTTGAAGCAGGCGATGCCGGCGTCCAGCGCCTGGCGCATCTCGGCGCGGGTCTTGCCCACGCCCGAGAAGATGACCTTGCCCACATCGGCGCCGGCCGCCATCACGCGGGCCAGTTCGCCGCCCGACACGATGTCGAAGCCGCAGCCGGCTTCGGCGAAGACGCGCAGCACGCCCAGCGAGGAGTTGGCCTTCATCGCGTAGCACACCAGCGCGTCCCGGCCTTCGAAGCCGCGGCGGTAGGCCGCCAGCGCGTCGAGCATCCACTGCTTGGAGTAGACGAACAGCGGCGTGCCGTGTTCGCGCGCGAGCGCCTGCAGGTCGGCCTGCTCGACACGCAGCGTGCCGCCTTGGCGGGCAATATGGGGTTGGCCCGGCAGCGAGGCGCCGGCGGAAGCGAAGGAAGCGGTCATGGACGGGAAGCGGGAACCGAGGGGGATGCCGGCGCGCTGGCAGCACCGGCCGGTGCCGGCGCGGGCTTGTTGCCGGAGCCGGTCAGCACCTGCGGCAGGGTGGCGCGCTGGGCGGCAGCGGGTTCGGTCGGCAGATAGAGCGCCCCCTTCTGGCCACAGGCCGACAGGGCAGCGAGGGTCGCGAGCGCAAAGGCCTTGGCGAGAGTGAGCAAGGGGGCGCTCACTAGAATTTGCCGAGCATTCAACATCGCGAAATTTTATCCAGTCATGACCGACGCCCAGTACCTCGATCTCGCGGAATCCGCTCTGGCAGCCATCGAACGATGCTGCGACAAGATCAACGAAGACACCGACGCGGACATCGACAACCAGCGTGTGGGCGGCATGATCACGCTGACCTTTGCCAACCGAAGCCAGGTGGTGGTGAACCTGCAGCCGCCGCTGCATGAGATCTGGCTGGCGGCCCGCACCGGCGGCTACCACTTCCGGCACGACGGTCAGCGGTGGGTGGACACCAGGACCGGCGAAGAGCTTTTCGGCCGCCTGTCGCAGGAATGCAGCCTGCAAGCCGGGCAGGCGCTGCACTTCGTCGCAGACTAAGTGCAAACGCCGGCCTTCGGCCGGCCATCCCCGTGACTTCAGTTGCGGAACAGATCGAGGATGCGGTTGCGCTCCTCGCCCACTGGCGCCGATGGAGCACCTCCGGCCCCGCTCTCCATGCCGGGCACGACCACCGGCTCCACGCCCAGTGACGTGACGCCGCGGCCCGGCGTGAACTCGTCGTAGTAGACCTCGCCACCGATGTTGACCACCCCCGGAGGCGCCTGGATCTCGCTCACCGGCACGCCCTTGAGGGCTGTCTGCATGAAGCTGATCCAGATCGGCAGGCTCAGGCCGCCGCCGGTTTCGCGATCACCCAGCTTGCGCGGCGTGTCGTAGCCCATCCACACCACCGCGGTCAGCGTGGGCTGGAAGCCGGCGAACCAGGCGTCCAGCGAATCGTTGGTGGTGCCCGTCTTGCCGTACAGGTCGACGCGCTTGAGCGTGGCCTGCGCCTTGGCAGCCGTCCCGCCGCTGGCCACGGACTGCAGCAGGCTGTCCATGATGTAGGCGTTGCGCTGCGGAATGGCGCGCGAGGTCTCGCCCCGCAACGGTGGCTGCACATCGACCAGCACCCGGTCCTTGTGGTCGGTGATGCGGGTGATCAGATACGGATTCACGCGGTAGCCGCCGTTGGCGAACACCGAGTAGGCCGCCGCCATCTGCATCGGCGTGACCGAGCCGGCGCCCAGGGCCATCGGCAGGTAGGCCGGATGCTTCTCGCGCTCGAAGCCGAAGTTGGTGATCCAGTCCTGCGCATAACGGGTGCCGACGGACTGCAGCACGCGGATGGACACCATGTTCTTGGACTTCATCAGCGCCCGGCGCAGCGGCATGGGGCCCTCGAAGTTGCCGTCGTAGTTCTTCGGCTCCCAGGGCTGGCCGCCGGTGGTGCCGGCATCGAAGAACAAAGGCCCGTCGTTGACGACGGTGCTGGGCATGAAGCCCTTCTCCAGCGCGGCCGAGTAGATGAAGGGCTTGAAGCTGGAGCCCGGCTGGCGCCATGCCTGCGTCACGTGGTTGAACTTGTTCTTGCCGAAATCGAAGCCGCCGACCATGGCCTTGATGGCACCGTCGCGCGGGTCCATGGCGACGAAGGCGCCTTCCACCTCGGGCAGCTGCGTGATCTCCCAGCTGCCCTTGGCGGTCTTGGCCACGCGGATGACGGCGCCGCGGCGGATGCGCACGTTGGGGGCCGCCTTGTCCGACAGGCCCGACTGGGCCGGGCGCAGGCCTTCGCCGTTGATCTGCAGTTCCTCGCCGCTGGCGCGGATGGCGGTGACCTCCTTGGGGCTGGCCTTGAGCACCACGGCGGACATGACGTCGCCGTTGTCGGGGTGTTCCGCCAGCACGTCGTCCACGACCTCGTCCAGTTCCTTGGGGTCGTTCGGCAGGTCGACGAACTTCTCGGGACCGCGGTAGATCTGCCGGCGCTCGTAGTCCATGATGCCGCGCCGCAGGGCACCGTAGGCTGCGGACTGCTGCGAGGCCACCAGCGAGGTGTAGACCTTCAAGCCGCGCGTGTACGTGCTTTCGCCGTACTGGGCAAACATGAGCTGTCGCACGGTCTCGGCCACGTACTCCGCATGCAGTCGATCGGGGTCGTTGGCATTGCGCAGGTGAAGGCGTTCGGCGCGGGCCTCCTTGGCCTGGGCCTCGGTGATGAATCCGGCATCGACCATGCGGTCGACCACGTACAGCTGGCGCGCCCGCGCGCGCGACGGGTTGTTGACGGGGTTGTTGGCGCCGGGCGCCTTGGGCAGACCCGCCAGCATGGCGGCTTCCGCGATCGTGATGTCCTGCAGTGGCTTGCCGAAGTACGACTCGGACGCGGCCGCAAAGCCGTAGGAGCGGTTGCCCAGGTAGATCTGGTTCAGGTAGATCTCGAGGATCTGGTCCTTGCTGAGCTGGTGCTCCAGCTTGAAGGCGAGCAGGATTTCATAAATCTTGCGGGTGAGCGTCTTCTCGGAGCTGAGGTAGACATTGCGCGCGACCTGCATCGAGATGGTGGAGGCGCCCTGGCTCTTCACGCGGTTCAGGTTGGCGAGACCCGCGCGCACCACCCCCTTGTAGTCCACGCCGCCATGGTCGTAGAAGCGCGCGTCCTCGGCGGCCAGCACGGCCTCCTTCATCACCTTGGGCACGGTAGCGATGGGGGTGAGGTTGCGGCGCTCCTCTCCGAATTCGCCGATCTGGATGCCTTCGGCGGAGAAGACGCGCAGCGGCAGCTTGGGGCGGTAGTCGGCCAGATCGGACACGTCTGGCAGATTGGGGTAGGCCACGGCCAGGGCGACGGCTCCCACCATCAGCGCGCAGGCCACCGCAGCGCCGGCCAGGCCGAGCAGCCACAGCAGGATGCGCAGCGGCCAACGGAGCCAGGCCGGTGTCGCGGAGGGGCGCTTCGCGGCCTTGTCGTCTCGGGGTGCAGGCGCCGGTGCGCGGGAGGAAGGGGGCATGGGGTGAGGCCAAAGAGGGCGGCGGATTATAAAAACCGCACATGGCCTACCCCTGGTTACACTGAACGTTACGCTGGGTTGAGGATGCGTTGGCTTTCTTCCGTATTGTTTTAACAACTAACGCGAATTCGTTAAAAAAAGCCAACGGCAGTGCTTGGTGTCCGTGGTCCTCGACTGATAGCATCTATTCACATGCATTTCTTGCCAAGTGTTACAAGCACGTGAACGGCTGAGCGTCTTCCGATGGCCCTGGGATCACTTTTTCGCCGACAGCCGCCGCCCCTGCTGGGCCTGGACGTCTCCTCGTCCAGCGTGAAGCTGGTGGAACTCGAGCGCAACCCCGCGGGCAAGCTGGTGCTCCTGCGCTGTGCGATCGAGCCGCTCGAGCGTGGCTGGATCACCGACGGCAATGTCGAGAAGTTCGATGAAGTCGCCGAGGCCGTCCGTCGCGTCGTGCGAAAGAGCGGCGCCAAGACCAAGAACGTGGCCCTGGCCCTTCCGCCCTCGGCGGTCATCACCAAGAAGGTGATCCTGCCGGCGGGCCTGAGCGAGACCGAACTCGAAGTGCAGGTCGAATCCGAGGCCAACCAGTACATCCCCTTCTCGTTAGACGAGGTCAGCCTCGACTTCTGCGTGATGGGTCCGAGCCCGGGCAGCCCCGAGGACGTCGAGGTGCTGATCGCGGCCTCCCGCAAGGAAAAGGTGCAGGACCGCCAGGGCCTGGCCGAGGCCGCCGGACTCAAGGCGGTGATCCTGGACGTGGAGTCCTTCGCATCCCGCCTGGCCGCCGCGCGCCTCATCGAGCAGTTGCCTGCGCAGGGTCGCGACGCCGTGGTCGCGCTCTTCGAGGTGGGCGCCAGCACCACCAGCATGCAGGTGCTGCGCAACGACGAGGTGCTCTACGACCGCGACCAGGCCTTCGGCGGAGCCCAGTTGACCCAGCTGATCGTGCGCCAGTACGGCTTTTCGGCCGAAGAGGCGGAAGCCAAGAAGCGCAACGGCGACCTGCCCGAGGACTACGAGTCCGCCGTGCTCAAGCCCTTCGTCGCCAGCATCGCGCAGGAAATCGCGCGGGCGCTGCAGTTCTTCTTCACCAGCACCCCGCACAACCGCGTGGACTACGTGCTGCTGGCTGGTGGATCCGCCGGGCTGCCCGGCCTGACCCACGCGGTGACGCGCCAGACCTCCTTCGCGTGCTCGCTGCTCAATCCCTTCGAGGGCATGGAGTTCGATTCGGGTGTGCGTGCCAAGCGGCTGCAGCGCGAATCCGCCTCCTATCTCACGGCCTGCGGGCTGGCGATGCGGAGGTTCCTGCAGTGATCCTGATCAACCTGCTGCCGCACCGCGAGGCGGCCCGCAAGCGTCGCAAGGACAACTTCTACGCGTCGCTGGGTGCGGCTGCGCTGGCCGGTCTCCTGATCGCGGGTGTCGCCTATCTGTACCTGCAGGCGCTGATCCTCGAGCAGCAGTCGCGCAACGCCATGCTCACGGCCGAGAACCAGAAGCTGGATGCCCAGATCAAGGAAATCGCCACCCTGCAGGGCGAGATCGCCGGACTGCGGGCGCGTCAGAAGTCGGTGGAAGACCTGCAGGCCGACCGCAATCTGCCGGTTCATCTGCTCAATGAACTGGTGCGCCAGCTGCCCGACGGCGTCTACCTGACCAGCATGCGGCAGGAAAACCAGACGGTCACGCTGCAGGGCGCGGCGCAGTCCAACGAGCGGGTGTCGGAACTGCTGCGCAACCTGGGCAACAGCAGCCCCTGGCTGGTCAAGCCCGAACTGGTGGAGATCACCGCAGGCATCGCCACGCTCAGTCCCCGGGATCAACGCCGGGTTGCCAACTTCACGATGCGCGTGGGCGTGCGGCGGCCGATGGAGGCCCAGAAGCCGACATCGCCCGCGCCTGCCACACCGAACAAGGGCTAAGGGATCACGGACATGGCATCGCGCGTATCCCTGCCCCGCGTCCAGGTCGGCACCTCGCTGCGGTCGGCTGCCCAGCAGTTCCGCAGCCTCGACCCGAACGACCCGTCGCGCTGGCCGCCCGTGCCGCGCTACACCCTGTTCGTGCTGCTCGCGGCCGTCGTGGTGGTGGCCCTGTGGTTCTTCTGGCTGGGCGGCGTCGACGACGAATACCAGGCCGAGCGCGACCGCGAGCAGGCCCTGCGCAACGACTACAAGACCAAGGTGGCGCGCGCCGTCAACCTCGACCTGCTCAAGAAGCAGCGCGAAGAGGTGCAGCAGTACGTGCTCGTCCTCGAGAAGCAGCTGCCCAGCAAGGCCGAGATGGATGCGCTGCTGTCGGACATCAACCAGGCCGGCCTGGGACGCAGCCTGCAGTTCGAGCTTTTCCGGCCTGGTCAGGTCGAGGTGCGCGACTACTACGCCGAACTGCCCATCGCCCTGCGCGTCACCGGCCGCTACCACGACATGGGCTCTTTCGCCGCCGACATCGCCAATCTGTCGCGCATCGTCACGCTCAACAACCTGTCCATCGTGCCGCAGAAGGACGGTGGCGGCCTGACGATGGACGCCACTGCCCGCACCTACCGCTACCTGGACGCCGAGGAGCAGGCCGCGCAGCGCAAGGCGACGGCCGCCGCCCAGGCCAAGAAATGATGAAGAAGTCCGGCCTCCCGCTGCTGCTGGCCTGCGCCTCGGCCGTGCTGCTCACCGGCTGCCTGGGCTCCGACCAGGATGACCTGACGGAGTGGATGCGTCAGGAGCGCGCCAACGTCCGGCCGCGCATCGAGCAGATCTCCGAGCCGAAGAAGTTCGTGCCCCAGGCCTATACCGAGGCCGCCGCGGTCGAGCCCTTCGACAACCAGCGGCTGCTGCAGGCGCTGCGGCGCGACTCGACGAGCCCGGCGGTCCGTTCCGACCTGATCGCGCCCGAACTCAACCGGCTGAAGGAGCCGCTGGAAGCCTTCCCGCTCGATTCGATGGCGATGGTGGGCAGCCTCCGGCGCGGTGGACAGCGGGTGGCGCTGGTGATGGTGGACAAGCTGCTTTATCAGGTACGGGTGGGCAACCACCTTGGACAGAACTTCGGGCGCGTGACGCGCATCGACGAGACGGAGCTGGCCTTGCGCGAGATCGTGCAGGACGCCGCGGGTGAATGGATCGAGCGCACGGCGACGCTGCAGCTGCAAGAGAGGTCGAAATGAAGTCATTGGTCAGCACTCCCGCCCTGGGTTGGCTGCGGCGCGCGGGCATGGCGATGCTCTGCCTCGCAAGCATGGCCGCGGCGCATGCGCAGAACGCCATCCAGGCCGTGACGGGTTCGGTGCAGTCGGGCTCGGAAGTCGTGCGCATCGACTTTGCCCGGCCGCTTGCGGCGCCCCCCACCGGCTTCACGGTCCAGAACCCCGCGCGGATCGCGCTGGACTTTCCGGGCACCAGCAATGCGTCGGGGCGCTCCTCCCTGGAGATGAACCAGGGCAACCTGCGCTCGGTCAACGTGGTGCAGGCAGCCGATCGCACGCGGCTGGTGTTGAACCTGAAGCAGGCCGCGGCCTATCGCACCGACATCCAGGGCAATTCGCTGCTGGTCGTGCTCAGCCCGGCCCCCGGCCAGGCGCTGGCGGCGCCGGCGCAGCAGGCCTTTGCCGAGAACTTCAACCGCGACAGCCTGCCGCTGCGCGACATCGACTTCCGCCTGGGCCCGGACAACACGGGCCGCGTGGTTGTCGAGCTGCCGAACAACCAGGTCGGTGTCGACGTGCGCCAGCAGGGCCGCACGCTGGTGGCCGAGTTCACCAAGTCCACCCTGCCCGAGGGGCTGCGCCGCCGCCTGGATGTGACCGACTTCAACACGCCGGTGCAGTTCATCAACGCCCAGCAGGCCGGCGACCGCGTGCGGCTGACCATCGACGCGCGCGGCGACTACGAACACAGCGCCTACCAGAGCGACAACCAGTTCGTGGTCGAGGTGCGCGCCCGCAAGGTCGACCCGACCAAGCTCACCCAGGGCGCCGGCTACACCGGAGAGAAGCTGTCGCTGAACTTCCAGAACATCGAGATCCGCTCGCTGCTGCAGGTGATTGCGGACTTCACCAACTTCAACATCGTCACTTCCGACTCGGTGACCGGCTCGCTGACGCTGCGGCTGAAGGATGTGCCCTGGGACCAGGCCCTGGACATCATCATGCAGGCCAAGAACCTCGGCATGCGCAAGAACGGCTCCGTGCTGTGGATCGCGCCGAAGGACGAGATCAACGCCAAGGAGAAGATGGAATACGAGGCCAAGGCGGCCATCGAGAACCTGGAGCCGCTGCGCACCCAGTCGTTCCAGCTCAACTACACCAAGGCCGTCGTCATAGCCCAGGGGCTGACCGGCACCGGCACTGCGGCCGGTGGCGGGGGCGCGGGCACGGCCACGCGCATCCTGAGTGCACGCGGCAGCGTGATCGCCGAGTCGCGCACCAACCAGTTGTTTGTGTCGGACGTGCCCTCCAAGCTGGCCCAGGTGGCCGAGCTGATCCAGAAGCTCGACGTGCCCGTGCGTCAGGTGATGATCGAGGCGCGCATCGTCGAGGCCACCGATACCTTCGGCAAGTCGCTGGGCGCGCGCCTGGGCGGCAGCTTCATCAACAACCGCAGCGCTCTGGGCACCTTCCCGACCGTGACCGGCGGAGGGACCACCTCCACCAGCACCACCACGGGCGGTGTGACGACGACCACGTCGACCTCGACCAGCCCGTCGGTGAGCTTCGGTACCGCCACGCTGAACAACTTCATCAACCTGCCAGCGGGTGACGCCGGCGGCACCGGCAATGCGGCGGGCGCGTTCACGCTGGCGCTGTTCAACTCGAGCTTCTCGCGCATGCTCAACCTGGAGATCTCGGCGCTGGAAGCCGATGGCAAGGGCCGCGTCATCTCCAGCCCCCGCGTCATCACCGCCGACCAGACCAAGGCGCTGATCGAACAGGGTGAAGAGATTCCCTACCAGCAGGCCACCTCCAGCGGGGCGACGTCCATCTCCTTCCGCAAGGCGGTGCTGAAGCTGGAAGTGACGCCGCAGATCACGCCCGAGGGCAACATCATCCTGACGCTGGACGTGAACAAGGACTCCCGCGGCGTCAATACCTCGGCCGGCCCCGCCATCAACACCAAGCATGTGCAGACCGAAGTGCTGGTCGAGAACGGCGGCACGGTGGTGATCGGCGGCATCTTCGAGCTGACCGAAAGCAACGACGAATCGCGCATCCCCGTGCTGGGTGAAGTGCCGGTGGTGGGCGCCTTGTTCCGCAAGCGCGATCGCGTGTCGAACAAGACCGAGATGCTGGTGTTCATCACGCCGAAGATGATCACCGACCGCAACGCCGCGCGTTGATGCGGGCAGCGGTTCGGCCGGGCGGAAGCGCCCGGACCCGCTGATACACTGCCGCGCGTTTTGCATCCAGCAGGGACCGACAGGTCCCTGCGTTTCATCGGCCCTGTGTCCTCCTCTCAATCCATCGCCTTGGTCGGCATGCCCGGCGCCGGCAAGTCGGCGGTGGGCAAGGAGCTCGGCCGCCGGCTGCAGCGCCACTTCGCGGACAGCGATGTGGTCATCGAGCAGCGCATCGGCTGCTCGATCCGTGAGTATTTCGAACGGGAGGGCGAGGCCGCCTTCCGTCAGCTCGAAGAGCAGGTGCTGGCCGAACTGGGCGAACAGGGCGCCGGCGTGTTGGCCACCGGGGGTGGCATCGTCATCCGGTCGGCCAACCGCGCGTGCTTGCTGCGGTCCTTCCGCGTGGTTTACCTGCATGCGACACCCGAGGACCTGTATCGCCGCCTGCGCCACGACACCAAGCGTCCGCTGCTGCAGGTGGCCGATCCGCTGGCCCGCCTGCGTGAGCTCTACAGCGCGCGTAACGGTCTCTATCGCGAGGTGGCCCATGCCGTCGTCGAGACCGGGCGGGCTTCGGTTGCCGCGGTGGTGACGGAGGTGCAGCGGCAGCTGCAAGCAGCCTCCAGTGACCGAGGGGCTGAGGCCGGCCTCTAAACTCGGCGCATGGCCGCTAACCCTTCCCTTGCGCCGGCCGTCGAGCAAGTCCGCATCGACCTTGGCGAGCGCAGCTATCCCATCCTGATCGGCGCCGGCCTCCTGGCCCAAGCCAGCACCTACGCCGCAGTCCCCGCGGCGTCGGCTGCCGTGATCGTCACCAACACGACCGTCGCGCCGCTCTATGCGCAGCAGCTGCGGGACACGCTGGCCGGCCGCTTCGCGACTGTGCGCATGGTCGAGCTGCCCGACGGCGAATCGCACAAGAACTGGGAAACGCTGCAGACCATCTTCGATGCGTTGCTGGCGGCCCATTGCGACCGCCGTACGGTGCTGTTCGCGCTGGGCGGTGGCGTGGTGGGCGACATGACCGGCTTCGCGGCGGCCTGCTACATGCGCGGGGTGCCGTTCGTGCAGGTGCCGACCACGCTGCTGGCGCAGGTCGATTCGTCGGTGGGCGGCAAGACGGCCATCAACCACCCGCTGGGCAAGAACATGATCGGCGCCTTCTACCAGCCGCAGCTGGTGGTGTGCGACCTGGCCACGCTGCATACCTTGCCGCCGCGCGAAGTGGCGGCGGGCCTGGCCGAGATCATCAAGTACGGGCCGATCTACGACATGGCGTTCTTCGACTGGATCGAAGCGAATGTCGACGCCCTGGTCGCGCACGAGTCCGCGGCCCTGGCGCATGCCGTGCGCCGCAGCTGCGAGATCAAGGCCGCCGTCGTGGGCCAGGACGAGCGCGAATCCGGCCTGCGCGCGATCCTCAACTTCGGTCACACCTTCGGCCACGCCATCGAGTCCGGCCTGGGCTATGGCGAGTGGCTGCATGGCGAGGCGGTGGGCTGCGGCATGGTGATGGCCGCGCGTCTGTCGCAGAAGCTGGGCGGCGTCGATGCCGCCTTCGTCGAGCGGCTGACTGCGCTGGTGCGCCGCGCCGGCCTGCCGGTCGTGGCGCCCGCCCTGGGCGCGCAGCGCTACCTCGACCTGATGCGCGTGGACAAGAAGGCCGAGGCCGGCGAGATCCGCTTCGTCGTGATCGATCGCCCGGGCAGCGCCGTGATGCGCCCGGCGCCCGACGCCCTGGTGCGCGAGGTGCTGGCCGAATGCGTGGCCGCCTGAGCGCGCGCGCTGCCAGGGCCGGGCAATGAGCGCGCCCGCCTGGGCCAGCGACCCCGCCCGCAGCCGCGGCCGCCGCTTCGCCGAGCCGCCCGCGCCCACGCGCGACGACTTCCAGCGCGACCGCGACCGGATCGTCCATTCCACGGCCTTCCGCCGGCTGGTCTACAAGACGCAGGTCTTCCTCAACCACGAGGGCGACCTGTTCCGCACCCGGCTCACCCATTCGCTGGAGGTGGCGCAGCTGGGTCGCTCGGTGGCCCGGTCGCTGGGCCTCAACGAGGATCTGGTCGAAGCCATCGCCCTGGCGCACGACCTGGGCCACACGCCCTTCGGCCATGCGGGGCAGGACGAGCTCAACCGCTGCATGGCGGCGCATGGCGGCTTCGAGCACAACCTGCAGAGCCTGCGCGTGGTCGACGCGCTGGAGCACCGCTACCCCGGCTTCGACGGCCTCAACCTCTGTTTCGAGACGCGCGAGGGCATCCTCAAGCACTGCTCGCGCGCCAACGCCGAGCGGCTGGAGGCGCAGGAGCCGGGCGGCATCGGCCGGCGTTTCCTCGACGGCACGCAGCCGAGCCTGGAGGCGCAGCTCACCAACCTGGCCGACGAGATCGCCTACAACGCCCACGACATCGACGACGGTGTGCGCTCGGGCCTCCTGCTGCTGCCGGCCCTGCAGGAGGTGGAGCTGTTCGACCGCCATCGCCGCCGCACGCTGGACGAGCACCCCCAGTTGGACGAGCGCCGGCTGCTCTACGAGGCCATCCGCCGCATGCTCAGCGAGCAGGTCTACGACCTCATCGACACCACCCGCGCCGCCTTGTCGGCGGCCGGTCCCGCGGACGCAGACGCAGTGCGTGCGCACCCGCCGCTGGTGCGCTTCAGCGAAGGCATGCGTGCGCAGTCGGTAGCGCTCAAGCGCTTTCTGTTTGCCAACCTCTACCGTCATCCGCAGGTCATGCGCACCACCGGCCGCGCGCAGCAGGTGGTGCGAGACTTGTTCGCCGCTTATGTGCAGGGCGACATGGCGCTGCCCGAGCGCCACGCGCGCCGCCCGGACCGGCCGCGCGCCGTGGCCGACTACATCGCCGGCATGACCGACCGATTCGCCGTGCGCGAGCACGAGCGGCTGACCGGCCGGCCCTGGACGGACGAATGAACGCCCCCGCTGCCGCCGGCCAGCCCGTGCCGCGCCATGCGGCCTTCTTCGTGGTGGCCGGCGGCGTTGCGGCCTCCATCCACCTGGGCAAGCTGCCGGCCGCGGTGCCGGCGCTGCAGGCGGCGCTGGGCATTTCGCTGGTGCAGGCTGGCTTTCTGCTGTCTGTGCTGCAGGTGGCTGGCATGGGCCTCGGCCTGCTCGCGGGCCTGCTGGCAGACGGGCTGGGCCCGCGCCGCTGCATGCTCGTGGGACTGGCATTGCTGACGCTGGCTTCCGCGGGGGCCGGTGCCTGGGGCGAGGGCGGCGGCATCGGCTTCAAGGGGCTCCTGGCATTGCGCGTGGTGGAAGGCGCCGGCTTTCTGATGGCAGTGATGCCGGGCCCGGCCCTGGTGCGCCGACTTGCCACGCCCGGCACCGAGAAGGCATCGCTCGGCTGGTGGGGCGCATACATGCCACTGGGCGTGGCGCTCGCGCTGCTGATGGGGCCGCTCTTCCTGCACGTCGGAGGTTGGACCGGCTGGTGGCAGGGTGCGGCGCTGGTCTCGGCGATGGCGCTGGCGGGCGTCGTGTATGCCGTGCCCGCCGACGGGCCGCGGCCTGCGCAAGCCGCCGGTGGGGCCTGGTCGCAGCGGCTGGGCCTCACGCTGCGAGCGCCCGGCGCCTGGTGCGCGGCCGCCGCCTTCGGCGCGTACTCGGCGCAGTGGATGGCGGTGATCGGCTTCCTGCCGACCATCTATGGCGCTGCAGGCCTGGCGCCAGGCTGGACGGCGGTGCTCACCGCCGTCGCCGCGGCGGTGAACATCGTCGGCAACGTGATGGGCGGCCGGTTGCTGCAGCGCGGGCGGGCGCCCGCGCACCTCCTGGTGGGCGGTTTTTCCGTCATGGCCATGATGTCCGCGTTGGCCTTCGTGCAGATCGGCAGCGGCGTGGAGGCCTGGAGTCTGCCGGCGCCGGTGCGCTATCTGGCCGTGTGCGCGTTCTCGCTCGCCGGCGGCATGGTGCCGGCGACGCTGTTCATGCTGAGCGGGCGGATCGTGCCCCAGGCTGCCTCGACCACCGTGGGGCTGATGCAGCAGGCCTCCTCGCTGGGCCAGTTCCTCGCGCCGCCGCTGGTGGGCTGGATCGCGCAGCGCCTGGGCGGCTGGCAGTGGACCTGGGTGTTCACGTTGCTGTGTTCGCTTGCCGGCATTCGCCTGGCCCTTTGGCTGGGCCGCCGGGCGGCGCCGGCCGCTTGACGGGACAATGGCGGCCCGCGCCGACGCCACTCGCCCCGGCGCGCCCCTGCCATAAGGATTGCCTCCCCCATGACCTTTGATGCCGACCAGGCCATCGCCGACACCCGCCGCTGGGTGGACCGGGCCGTGATCGGCCTGCAGCTGTGTCCCTTTGCCAAGGCCGTGCAGGCCAAGGGTCAGGTCCATTACGCGGTGCATCCTGGCGATGACCTCGACCAGCTGGCCGAGCGACTGCTGGCCGAGGCCCAGGCGCTGCGGGGCACACCGGCCAACGTGCGCGACACCACCCTGCTCATCGTTCCCGACGCCTTGCAAGACTTCTACGACTTCCACGATTTCACCGGCCGCTGCGAGCGCCTGATGCGCCGCGCCGGGCACGAGGGCGAGCTCCAGCTGGCCAGCTTCCATCCGCGTTTCCAGTTCGCCGGTGCCGGCGAGGACGACATCGGCAACGCCAGCAACCGTTCGCCGCATCCCACGCTCCACCTGCTGCGTGAGGCCAGCATCGACCGCGCCGTCGAGGCCTTCCCGGATGCCGCCGAGATCTTCGAGCACAACATCGACACGCTCGAATCCTTGGGCGCAGGAGGCTGGATGGCCCTCGATGTCGGCGCCGGGGCGGGAGGTCGGCCATGAAGCGCCAGGCGGACAAGAAGCCCCGTGCGACCGCCGCCGGTGCCGACGCGGCGCTGGCCGAGGAACTGCGTTCGGGCCAGTCGGTGGAGCTGCTCAAGGAACTGCACATCCTCACCCGCGAGGGCCGGCTTAACCAGGATTCGCGGCGCAAGCTCAAGCAGGTCCACCACCTCTATCAGTTCATCGAGAAGCTGCTGCTCGAACTGCCGGAGGAGGGCGCTAGCGCCACGGTGGCGGACCATGGCGCGGGCAAGTCCTACCTGGGCTTCATCCTGCACGACCTGTTCTTCAAGGCGCGCGGCGGCGGCCACATCTACGGCATCGAGACGCGCGGTGAACTGGTCGAGCGTTCGCGGGCGCTGGCCGACCGGCTGGGCTTTGCGCGCATGCACTTCCTTGCGCTGTCGGTGGCCGAGGCGGCAACCGCCGCCGAGCTGCCTGCGCAGATCGACATGGTCACGGCCCTGCATGCCTGTGACACCGCCACCGATGACGCCATCGCCTTCGGCCTGGCCAAGCAGGCCCGATTCATGGTGCTGGTGCCCTGCTGCCAGGCGGAGGTGGCCGCCAGCCTGCGGCAGAACAAGGCGCTGTCGTTGTCGCGCACGCCGCTGGCCGAGCTGTGGCGGCATCCGCTGCACACCCGCGAGATCGGCAGCCAGCTGACCAACGTGCTGCGTTGCCTGTACCTGGAGGCCTGCGGCTACCAGGTGACGGTGACCGAGCTGGTCGGTTGGGAGCACAGCATGAAGAACGAGCTGATCCTGGCCCGCCGCACCGGCCATCGCAAGGCCAGCGCCGCCCAGCGGCTGCGGGCGCTGCTGGCCGAGTTCGGGCTGGACGAGCTGGCCGGGCGCCGCTTTCCGGCACTGCCGCCCGCGGCGTCGGCGACCGAGGCCGTGCACGAGGCCTGAACATGGCCAGGCAGCCCCGGCTGGCGCTGGCCGGCCATCCGCACCACCTGATCCAGCGCGGCAACAACGACCAGGCGGTGGTGGTCGACACCACCGACCGGCAGATGCTGCTGGACACGCTGGGCGAGCAGGCCCAGCGCGCGGGCGTGGCCCTGCATGCCTACGTGATCCTGGAGGACCACTTCCATGTCCTGGCGACGCCGCCGACGGCCGAGGCGCTGTCGCGGTGGATGCAGGCCGTGGGGCGGCGCTATGTGCGCCACTTCAACGACCGCCATGGACGGCGCGGCACGCTGTGGGAAGGCCGCTACCGTGGCACGGTGCTGCAGGCCGAGCGCTACTTTCTGCCCTGCATGGCCTACATCGACCTGCATCCGGTGCGGGCGGGCCTGGTGGAGCAGGCGCGCGACTATGCGTGGTCCAGCCATGGCCATTACGTGGGGCTGCGCACGGATCGGTTCCTCACGCCCCATGCGCTGTACTGGGCGCTGGGCAACACGCCCTTCGCGCGCGAGGCCGCGTACGCCGAAATGGTGCATGTGGGGCCGACGCGCGCTGAACAGCTCATGCTGACGGAAACCACCCGCAAGGGATGGGCGGCGGGCGAGGCTGCCTTCGTCCAGCAACTGCAGGCCGATACGCCGCGCCGATTGGCGGTCGGGCGTGCAGGGCGTAAGCCGAAAGATCCCAGCCTCACCGGGGGCTGATGTCTCGCAAGCAGTACGTAAGACCGGTTGCTGCGTCCATCTTTGATCTGTCCCCAATTATGGTCCGGTAAGAAATGGCCGACGTCGAAATGGAGTCTGACCCCAATTAAAACGTTTGGCATTCTTCGTGCAAGTCCCTATGCTCCCCGAATTCCCCACGATATCTCCGAGGAGCGTGCCATGACCCTGGCAGCAGAAATCGAACACCTCCAACAAAAAGGCCTGTACGCCACCGCCAACGAGCACGACGCCTGTGGCGTGGGTTTCGTGGCCCACATCAAGGGTGAGAAGCGCCACGACATCGTCACCCAGGCGCTGAAGATCCTCGAGAACATCGACCACCGCGGCGCCGTCGGCGCCGACAAGCTGATGGGCGACGGCGCGGGCATCCTGATCCAGATCCCCGACGCGCTCTACCGCGAAGAAATGGCGAAGCAGGGCGTCACCCTGCCGCCGGCCGGCGAGTACGGCGTCGGCATGATCTTCCTGCCCAAGGAACACGCCTCGCGCCTGGCCTGCGAACAGGAGATGGAGCGCGCCATCAAGGCCGAAGGCCAAGTGCTGCTGGGCTGGCGCGACGTGCCGGTCAACCGCGAGATGCCCATGTCGCCCACCGTGCGCGACAAGGAGCCGGTGATGCGCCAGGTCTTCATCGGCCGTGGCGCCGATGTGATCGTGCAGGACGCGCTGGAGCGCAAGCTCTACGTCATCCGCAAGACGGCCAGCGCCAACATCCAGGCGCTCAAGCTCAAGCACAGCAAGGAATACTACGTTCCGAGCATGAGCAGCCGCACGGTGGTCTACAAGGGCCTGCTGCTGGCCGACCAGGTCGGCACCTACTACCTCGACCTGCAGGACGCCCGCTGCATCTCGGCCATCGGCCTGGTGCACCAGCGCTTCTCCACCAACACCTTCCCCGAGTGGCCGCTGGCTCACCCCTACCGCTACGTCGCCCACAACGGCGAGATCAACACGGTCAAGGGCAACTACAACTGGATGCGCGCCCGCGAAGGCGTGATGAGCTCGCCCGTGCTGGGCGCCGACCTGGCCAAGCTCTACCCGATCAGCTTCGCCGGCCAGTCCGACACCGCCACCTTCGACAACTGCCTCGAGCTGCTGACGATGGCCGGCTACCCGATCAGCCAGGCCGTGATGATGATGATCCCGGAGCCCTGGGAGCAGCACGCCACCATGGATCCGCGCCGCCGCGCCTTCTATGAGTACCACGCCGCCATGCTGGAGCCCTGGGACGGCCCGGCCGCCGTGGTGTTCACCGACGGCAAGCAGATCGGCGCCACGCTGGACCGCAACGGCCTGCGCCCCGCGCGCTACTGCGTGACCGACGACGACATGGTCATCATGGGTTCCGAGGCCGGCGTGCTGCCGATCCCCGAAGCCAAGATCGTGCGCAAGTGGCGCCTGCAGCCCGGCAAGATGTTCCTGATCGACCTCGACCAGGGCCGCATGATCGACGACGAGGAGGTCAAGGCCACCCTCGCCCACAGCAAGCCCTACAAGCAGTGGATCGAGAACCTGCGCATCAAGCTCGACGACGTCGAGGGCGCGGGCGAGGCCCCGGCCAGCCCCGTGTCGCTGCTGGACCGCCAGCAGGCCTTCGGCTACACGCAGGAAGACATCAAGTTCCTGATGAGCCCGATGGCCGTGGCCGGCGAGGAAGGCATCGGCTCCATGGGCAACGACAGCCCGCTGGCCGTGCTCTCCAGCAAGAACAAGCCGCTGTACAACTACTTCAAGCAGCTGTTCGCCCAGGTGACCAACCCGCCGATCGACCCGATCCGCGAGGCCATCGTCATGTCGCTGGTCAGCTTCGTGGGCCCCAAGCCCAACCTGCTCGACATCAACCAGGTCAACCCGCCCATGCGTCTCGAAGTGAGCCAGCCCGTGCTCGACTTCAACGACATGGCCAAGCTGCGCGACATCGGCACCTTCACGCAGGGCAAATTCAAGAGCTACACGCTCGACATCACCTACCCGCTCGCCTGGGGCGAAGAGGGCGTGGAAGCCAAGCTGGCCTCGCTGTGTGCGGAGGCGGTGGACGCCATCAAGGGCGGCCACAACATCCTGATCGTGAGCGACCGCGCCATGAGCGCCGAGCAACTGCCGATCCCGGCCGTGCTGGCCCTGTCGGCCATCCATCAGCATCTGATCCGCGAAGGCGTGCGCACCAGCGCCGGCCTGGTGGTGGAGACCGGCTCGGCCCGCGAGGTGCACCACTTCGCCGTGCTGGCCGGCTACGGCGCCGAGGCCGTGCACCCCTATCTGGCCATGGAGACCCTGGCCGCGATGCACCAGGACCTGCCGGTCGACATGTCGGCCGAGAAGGCCATCTACAACTACGTCAAGGCGATCGGCAAGGGCCTGTCTAAGATCATGTCCAAGATGGGCGTGAGCACGTACATGAGCTACTGCGGCGCCCAACTGTTCGAGGCCATCGGCCTGAACACCGAGACGGTGAACAAGTACTTCACCGGCACCGCCAGCCGCGTGGAAGGCATCGGCGTGTTCGAGATCGCGCAGGAAGCCATCCGCATGCACAAGGCCGCCTTCGGCGACGACCCGGTGCTCGACTCGATGCTGGACGCCGGCGGCGAATACGCCTGGCGCACCCGCGGCGAAGACCACATGTGGACGCCCGACGCCATCGCCAAGCTGCAGCATTCCACCCGCGCGAACAACTTCAACACCTACAAGGAATACGCGCAGATCATCAACGACCAGAGCCGCCGCCACCTCACGCTGCGCGGCCTGTTCGAGTTCAAGTTCGACACCGCGAAGGCGATTCCCGTCGACGAGGTCGAGTCCGCGGCCGAGATCGTCAAGCGCTTCGCCACGGGCGCCATGTCGCTCGGCTCGATCAGCACCGAGGCCCACTCGACGCTGGCCATTGCCATGAACCGCATCGGCGGCAAGAGCAACACCGGCGAGGGCGGTGAGGACCCGGCGCGCTATCGCAACGAGCTCAAGGGCATCCCGATCAAGCAGGGCGCCACGCTCAAGAGCGAGATCGGCGCGCAGAACGTCGAGGTCGACCTGCCCCTGAAGGAAGGCGATTCGCTTCGCTCGCGCATCAAGCAGGTGGCCTCGGGCCGCTTCGGCGTGACGGCGGAGTACCTGTCCTCGTCCGACCAGATCCAGATCAAGATGGCCCAGGGCGCCAAGCCGGGCGAGGGCGGCCAGCTGCCCGGCGGCAAGGTCACCGAGTACATCGGCAAGCAGCGCTATTCGGTGCCCGGCGTGGGCCTGATCAGCCCGCCGCCGCACCACGACATCTACTCCATCGAGGACCTGGCCCAGCTGATCCACGATCTGAAGAACGTGGCGCCGCACGCCTCCATCAGCGTCAAGCTGGTGTCGGAGATCGGCGTGGGCACCATCGCGGCTGGCGTGGCCAAGTGCAAGAGCGACCACGTCGTGATCGCCGGCCATGACGGCGGCACGGGCGCCTCGCCTTGGTCGTCCATCAAGCATGCCGGCAGCCCGTGGGAAATCGGCCTGGCCGAGACCCAGCAGACGCTGGTGCTCAACCGCCTGCGCGGCCGCATCCGCGTGCAGGCCGACGGCCAGATGAAGACCGGCCGCGACGTCGTGATCGGCGCGCTGCTGGGCGCCGACGAATTCGGCTTCGCCACCGCGCCGCTGGTGGTCGAGGGCTGCATCATGATGCGCAAGTGCCACCTCAACACCTGCCCGGTGGGCGTGGCCACGCAGGACCCGGTGCTGCGCCAGAAGTTCGCCGGCAAGCCCGAGCATGTCGTCAACTACTTCTTCTTCGTCGCCGAGGAAGTGCGCCAGATCATGGCCCAGTTGGGCCTGCGCAAGTTCGACGAGCTGATCGGCCGCGCCGACCTGCTCGACATGCGCAAGGGCATCGCCCACTGGAAGGCCCGCGGCCTGGACTTCAGCCGCCTGTTCGCGCAGCCCCAGGTGCCGGCCGAAGTGCCGCGCCTGCATGTCGACAGCCAGGAGCACGGCCTCGAGAAGAGCCTGGACAACAAGCTGATCGAGAAGTCGCGCCCGGCCATCGACCGCGGCGAGAAGGTGCAGTTCATCGAGACGGTGCGCAACGTCAATCGCTCGGTGGGCGCCATGCTCTCCGGCGCGCTGACCAAGGTGCACCCCGAAGGCCTGCCCGACGACTCGGTCCGCATCCAGCTGGAAGGCACGGGCGGCCAGTCCTTCGGCGCCTTCCTGGCGCGTGGCATCACGCTGTACCTGATCGGCGAGGCCAACGACTACACCGGCAAGGGCCTGTCGGGCGGCCGTGTGGTGGTGCGCCCCAGCCTGGACTTCCGCGGCGAGGCGGCGCGCAACATCATCGTGGGCAACACGGCGCTGTACGGTGCCACCACGGGCGAGGCCTTCCTGGCCGGCGTGGCGGGCGAGCGCTTCGCGGTGCGCCTGTCGGGCGCCACGGCGGTGGTCGAAGGCACGGGTGACCACGGCTGCGAATACATGACCGGCGGCACGGTGGTCGTGCTGGGCAAGACGGGCCGCAACTTCGCGGCCGGCATGAGCGGCGGCGTCGCCTTCGTCTATGACGAGGACGGCCAGTTCGCCTCGCGCTGCAACCTGGCCATGGTCACGCTCGACAAGGTGTTGACCACCGGCGAGCAGACCGCCGGCGTCGACCGCAAGTTCTGGCACAACGCCCAGACCGACGAGGCCCAACTGCGCAAGCTGCTCGAAGAGCACCACCGCTGGACCGGCAGCAAGCGCGCCCGCGACCTGCTGGACGACTGGGCCCTGTCGCGCACGAAGTTCGTGAAGGTCTTCCCGAACGAATACAAGCGCGCCCTGGGCGAGATCCACGACCGCAGGATGATGCTAGCCAGCACCGGCAACGATGCCAAGGCCGGCCTGGAGCCGCATGCCGTCTCCGCCGCCGCAGCGGGCTGAGCCGACGCGCCACGAACGAGAACGAGGAACACACGATGGGAAAAGTCACCGGCTTCATGGAATTCGAGCGGCTCGAGGAGGGCTACCGCCCGGTCGATGAGCGTCTGAAGCACTACAAGGAATTCGTCGTCGCGCTCGACGACGAGCAGGCCAAGGTGCAGGGCGCGCGCTGCATGGACTGCGGCACGCCCTTCTGCAACAACGGCTGCCCGGTCAACAACATCATTCCGGACTTCAACGACCTGGTGTACCGCCAGGACTGGAAGAACGCCTTCGCGGTGCTGGATTCGACCAACAACTTCCCCGAGTTCACCGGCCGCATCTGCCCCGCGCCCTGCGAGGCGGCCTGCGTGCTGAACGTGAACGACGACGCGGTCGGCATCAAGTCGCTGGAGCACGCGATCATCGACCGCGCCTGGGCCGAAGGCTGGGTCAAGCCCCGCCCGGCCAAGCACAAGACCGGCAAGAAGGTCGCCGTTGTCGGCGCCGGTCCGGCCGGCCTGGCCGCGGCGCAGCAACTGGCGCGCGCCGGCCACGACGTCACGCTGTTCGAGAAGAACGACCGTGTCGGCGGCCTGCTGCGCTACGGCATCCCCGACTTCAAGATGGAGAAGTCGCACATCGACCGCCGCGTCGAGCAGATGAAGGCCGAAGGCGTGGTCTTCCGCACCGGCGTGGTCGTCGGTGCCGCCAAGGACACGCTGGGCAAGGGCTCCAAGGTCACCAACCTGGCCAAGGAGACCGTCACGCCCGAGCAGCTGCAGGGCGAGTTCGATGCCGTGCTGCTGACCGGCGGCGCCGAGCAGTCGCGCGACCTGCCCGCGCCCGGCCGCGATCTGGACGGCATCCATTTCGCGATGGAGTTCCTCCCGCAGCAGAACCGCGTGAACGCCGGCGACAAGGTCAAGGGCCAGTTGCGCGCGGACGGCAAGCACGTCATCGTGATCGGCGGCGGCGACACCGGCTCCGACTGCGTGGGCACCAGCAACCGCCATGGCGCGGCCAGCGTGACCCAGTTCGAGCTGATGCCCATGCCGCCCGAAGCGGAGAACAAGCCGCTGGTCTGGCCCTACTGGCCGTACAAGCTGCGCACCTCCTCCAGCCACGAGGAAGGCTGCGAGCGCGAGTTCGCCATCTCGACCAAGGAATTCATCGGCGAGAAGGGCAAGGTCACCGGCCTGAAGACGGCGCAGGTGGAATTCAAGGACGGCAAGTTCGTCGAGGTGCCCGGCACCGAGAAGATCCACAAGGCCGACCTGGTGCTGCTGGCCATGGGCTTCGTGAGTCCGGTCTCGCCGGTGCTCGAGGCCTTCGGCATCGAGAAGGACGCGCGCGGCAACGCCAAGGCCACCGTCGACTTCAACGGCGGCTACGCCACCAACGTGCCCAAGGTGTTCGCCGCGGGCGACATGCGCCGCGGCCAGTCGCTGGTGGTGTGGGCCATCCGCGAGGGCCGACAGGCCGCGCGGGCGGTGGACGAATTCCTGATGGGATTCAGCGACCTGCCCCGCTGAAGAAAAGGTACACCCCCCATGCCGCTTCGCGGCTCCCCCCTCCCTTGCGCCTTCGGCTTGGAGGGGGGCGCACCCGCAGGCCTGGCGGAGCCAGTTCCCGGGGTGCCCTGGCGTGGCCTGATCCGCGGCCATTCGATCTTTGATGCTGTGCCGGTTTTCCGGCGTGACCGCCTGCCGGGCGCGGGCCTGGGCGCCGACAACGCCGCGTACGTGCTTTCCCTTATCATCGGTCGCCCAAGCCGGGATGCCAGTCAGGCGCCCGGCTTGCTCTTTTTTTGAGAATCCAGCTCTTCCCTGCCTTACCGACCCATCCATCTTGTCCACCGCCGACACCGCCCCTTTCGTCGAGTTCCGTGATGTGCGCTTCGGCTACGGCGAGCGCGCCATCCTGGACGGCGTCTCCTTCGCCGTGCCGCGTGGACGGGTGACGGCGCTGATGGGCGCCTCGGGCGGAGGCAAGACCACGGTGCTGCGCCTGATCGGCGGGCAGGTGCGGTCCAGCGCGGGTGAGGTGCGCTTCGACGGCCAGGACGTCGGCCACATGGATTCCGCCGCGCTGTACGGCGCGCGGCGTCGCATGGGCATGTTGTTCCAGTTCGGCGCGCTCTTCACCGACATGACGGTGTTCGACAACGTCGCGTTCCCGCTGCGTGAGCACACGCAGTTGGCCGAGGCGCTGATTCGCGACATCGTGCTCATGAAGCTGGATGCGGTCGGCCTGCGCGGTGCGCGGGGGCTGATGCCCAGCGAGGTGTCGGGTGGCATGGCGCGCCGGGTGGCGCTGGCGCGGGCCATCGCACTCGACCCCGAGCTCGTCATGTACGACGAGCCCTTCGCCGGGCTCGATCCGATCTCCCTGGGCACGTCCGCGCGCCTGATCCGCCGCCTCAACGATGCGCTGGGGCTCACCAGCGTGATCGTCTCGCACGATCTGGACGAAACCTTCCGTATCGCCGACCACGTGGTCATCCTCGCCAACGGCAAGGTGGCGGCGCAGGGCACGCCGGACGAAGTGCGCGCCAGCACCGATCCACTCGTGCACCAGTTCGTCAACGCGGAGGCGGAAGGCCCGGTGCGCTTCCACTATCCCGGTCCATCGGTCGACGAGGACTTCGGCCACATGCAGGGAGGCCGGCCATGAGGTGGTGGCATCCGTCGGACGTCGGCTTCGCCGCGCGTCGCAAGCTGGCAGACCTCGGACACGGCGCCCGCCTGTTCGTGCGCCTGGTGGCCGATCTGGGCGCCTGTCTGCGCCGCTTCGGGCTCGTGCGCGACCAGATTCACTTCCTGGGCAACTATTCGCTCGCGATCATCGCGGTGTCCGGTCTGTTCGTGGGTTTCGTGCTGGGCCTGCAGGGCTACTACACGTTGCAACGCTACGGTGCCTCCGATGCCCTGGGGTTGCTGGTCACCCTCTCCCTGGTGCGCGAACTGGGGCCCGTGGTTGCGGCGCTGCTGTTCGCCGGCCGTGCGGGCACTTCCCTCACGGCCGAGGTCGGCCTGATGAAGGCCGGCGAGCAGCTCAGCGCCATGGAAATGATGGCCGTGGATCCGGTGCGTCGGGTTCTTGCGCCGCGCTTCTGGGCCGGCGTGATCACGCTGCCGCTGCTGTCGGCCGTGTTCAGCGCAGTCGGCGTGCTGGGCGGCTGGGTGGTCGGCGTGCTGATGCTCGGCGTGGATTCCGGCGCCTTCTGGGGGCAGATGCAGAGCGGCGTCGACGTGCTTCGCGACGTCGGCAATGGTGTGATCAAGAGCGTGGTCTTCGGCTTCACCGTGAGCTTCGTCGCGCTGCTCCAGGGTTTCGAGGCCCTGCCGACGCCAGAGGGCGTCTCCCGCGCCACCACACGCACGGTGGTGGTCGCTTCATTGGCGGTGCTGGGACTCGACTTCCTGCTCACCGCCATGATGTTCAGCCTCTGAGGTAAACCAATGCAACGTTCCCGCAGCGATCTCTGGGTCGGCCTGTTCGTGCTCATCGGCGCGGCAGCACTGCTCTTCCTGGCCCTGCAATCGGCCAATCTGCTGAGCCTGAATTTCCAGAAGACCTACAAGGTCACCGCCCGCTTCGACAACATCGGCGGACTCAAGCCGCAGACGGCCGTCAAGAGCGCTGGGGTGGTGGTGGGCCGGGTCGAGTCCATCGGCTTCGACGACAAGAGCTTCCAGGCCCGCGTGACGCTCGCGCTTCAGGATCGCTATCACTTCCCCAAGGACAGCTCGCTGAAGATCCTGACGAGCGGCCTGCTGGGCGAGCAGTACATCGGCATCGAGGCGGGTGCGGACGACAAGAACCTCGAGGCAGGCGACACCATCTCGTCGACCCAGTCCGCCGTCGTGCTCGAGAACCTCATCAGCCAGTTCCTCTACAGCAAGGCCTCGGACGGCAATTCGTCCAGCGGCGATTCGAACAAGTCAGCAGAAGGGAGCAAAAAATGAAGACCGATCTCGTGGTGATGGCCAGGCCGTTGCGCATCTGGATGTTGGCGGGGAGCCTGACCGCCTTCAGTGCCTGCGCGCTGGCCCAGGCCCCCACCGACACGTCGCCCGCATCGACCACCGGACGCAGCGCCGACAGCAGCATGGCCGGGCCTGCGCCCGTGGCGCGCAACCCGGTCGATCCCTTCGAACCGTTCAATCGTGGGGTGTTCCGCTTCAACAAGGCGGTGGACGACGCCGTCCTCAAGCCCGTGGCCACCACCTATCGCGATGTGGTGCCTTCGCTCATGCGAAGCGGCGTGACGAACTTCTTCAGCAACCTCGGTGATGTCTGGAACTTTGCCAACAACGTCCTGCAGCTGAAGGGGCAGAACAGCGCCGAGACCTTCATGCGGCTCAACGTCAACACCTTCTTCGGATTGGGAGGGTTGCTGGATGTGGCGAGTGACCTGGGCATCGAGCGGCACAGCGCGGATTTCGGCCAGACCTTGGGTTACTGGGGCGTGCCGGCCGGGCCTTATGTGATGCTGCCCCTGCTGGGGCCCTCGACCGTGCGCGACACGGCAGCCCTGCCGCTCGACTGGAAGGGCGACCCCGTGTCGTACGTCGATGACTCCGGCGCGGGCGTCGCCTTGTCCGGCTTGCGCATCGTCGACAAGCGTGCACGCTATCTGCGCACCACCAGCCTGCTCGAGGATGCGGCGCTCGATCCGTACAGCTTCGTTCGCGATGCCTACCTGCAGCGCCGCAAGGCGGAGATCGGCGGCGTCCGCGGCCGACAGGACGACGAAGAATGACGTCTCGCCCGCCGGACTTGCAGTTGGTTGCATGTGCCTAGCGGGCATCGGAACCGGTGTGCTGCCGGCATCTCCAACGGCGATCTGCGGACGCCGCACAATGATTGAAGGGAACCTCATGACTTTCGCCATTCAACGACGCACCTTGGGCCGCTGGGCCAGCCTCGGTGCCTTCGTGTTCGCATTGGGTGCCGCCAGCGTGCCGGCCATGGCCGCGGACGAAGCGCCGGACGCGCTCGTCAAGCGTCTGTCCACCGAAGTGCTCGACACCATCAAGGCCGACAGCTCCATCAAGGCCGGCGACATTCCGAAGATCATGGCCTTGGTCGACGCCAAGATCATGCCCAACGTGAACTTCCAGCGCATGACGGCTTCGGCCGTGGGGCCTGCCTGGCGTCAGGCGACACCCGAGCAGCGCAACCGCCTCCAGCAGGAATTCAAGACCTTGCTGGTGCGTACGTATGCGGGCGCGCTGGACCAGGTGAGCGACCAGACCGTCAACATCAAGCCTCTGCGTGGGTCGCCGGACGACAAGGAAGTGCTGGTCCGTACCGAGGTGCGCGGCTCGGGCGACCCGGTGCAGATCGACTACCGCCTGGAGAAGACGCCCGGCGAAGGGTACGGCTGGAAGGTCTTCAACCTGAATGTGATGGGTGTGTGGCTGGTCGACACCTACCGCACCCAGTTCGCTCAGGAAATCAATGCCAAGGGCATCGACGGGCTGATCGCGACGCTGGCCGCGCGCAACAAGTCCAACGCCCGCAGCTGAGTCGCTGCCGATGGCGCTCGATGCCCTCACTCTGATGTTGCCGCCGCGGCTGACGCATGACGAGGCGCCTGCCTGCATGCGGATGCTGCAGCAGGGACTGACGGCGCAGGTTGGCTCGTCGGCGGTCGTGGATGCCAGTGCCTTGAGCCAGTTCGACTCGTCAGCGCTCGCGGTTCTGCTGGAGTGCCGCCGGGAGGCGGCTGCCCTGGGTCGCGGCTTCGCGGTCAAGGGGCTGCCGGCTCGCCTGCGGGAGCTGGCGATGCTGTACGGCGTCGCGGGCCTTCTGCCGTCGGCGCCCTGAGCGCGCAGGGCCGGGCCCGCCAGTTTTGTCGCCGGCCGGCGTAGCGGGCCGATGCCCTGCCTGGGGCAGGTGCCAAGGGCAAGCACCTAGAATCCCGTCCCCCATGGCCGCCGTCTCCTTCCAATCCGTCTCCAAGACTTACCCCGCCTCGCGTTCTCAGCGGGCCCACGGCCAATCGGGGCTTCGGGCGCTGGAAGATGTCAGCTTCGACATCGAGGAAGGCGAATTCTTTGGCCTCCTGGGCCCCAATGGCGCGGGCAAGACCACCCTCATCAGCATCCTCGCGGGCCTGTCGCGCGCCACCGCGGGGCAGGTGAGCGTGCATGGTTTCGACGTGCACACGCACTTTGCCGAAGCCCGCCGCCAGTTGGGAATCGTGCCGCAGGAGCTGGTCTTCGATCCGTTCTTCAACGTGCGCGAGACACTGCGGCTGCAGTCCGGCTACTTCGGCATCGCCCGAAATGACGACTGGATCGACGAGCTGCTCACCAGCCTGGGTCTGGCCGACAAGGCCGATGCCAACATGCGCCAGCTCTCCGGCGGCATGAAGCGCCGCGTGCTGGTGGCGCAGGCGCTGGTTCATAAGCCGCCGGTGATCGTGCTCGACGAGCCCACCGCCGGCGTGGACGTGGAGCTGCGCCAGACCCTGTGGCAGTTCGTCGCGCGTCTCAACCGTGAAGGCAGCACCGTGCTGCTGACCACCCACTATCTCGAAGAAGCCGAGGCGCTGTGCAACCGCATCGCGATGCTCAAGAAGGGCAGAGTGGTGGCACTCGACCGCACCAGTGAGCTCCTCAAGGCAGCAGCCAGCAATGTGCTGCGCTTCAAGACCGATGCCGAGCTGCCCTGGGAACTGGCCCGCCATGCGCGTATCACGGGCCGGATCGTCCAGTTGCCCGCGCAGAACGCGCTGGAGGTGGAGCAGCTTCTGTCCAACCTGCGCGAGGCCGGCGTGCCCGTCGAGGACGTCGAAATGCGCAAGGCCGACCTGGAGGACGTCTTCATCGACCTGATGGCCGGCGAGCAGACGCCGCTGGAGGTGGCGCGATGAGAGAGATGCTGCTGTCGCGCGCCATGGGCTGGCGCGCCTTGCTGGCCAAGGAGGTGCTGCGCTTCTGGAAGGTCGCCGGCCAGACCGTCGGGGCGCCGGTGCTGACCTCGGTGCTCTACCTCATGGTCTTCGGCCATGTGCTGGAGGACCACGTCCAGGTCTACGGCCGCTTCAGCTACACCGCCTTCCTGATTCCCGGTTTGGTGATGATGAGCGTGCTGCAGAACGCCTTCGCGAACAGCTCCTCGTCCATCATCCAGAGCAAGATCATGGGCAACCTGGTCTTCGTGCTGCTCACGCCGCTGTCGCACTGGGGCTGGTTTTTCGCCTACGTGGGCTCGTCGGTGGTGCGCGGGCTGGTGGTCGGCACGGGGGTGCTGTTGGTCACCCTGTTCTTCGCTGTGCCGCCTTTCGTGCATCCGCTGTGGATCGTGCTCTTCGCCCTGATGGGCGCCGGCCTCCTGGGCACGCTGGGTCTCATTGCCGGCCTCTGGGCCGAGAAGTTCGACCAGATGGCCGTGTTCCAGAACTTCCTGATCATGCCCATGACCTTCCTGTCGGGCGTGTTCTATTCCATCGGCTCGCTGCCGCCCTTCTGGCAGGCGGTGAGCCACCTCAATCCCTTCTTCTACATGATCGACGGCTTCCGCTATGGCTTCTTCGGCATGTCGGACGTGTCGCCGTGGCTGAGCCTGGGCGTCGTGGCCGGCGCGCTGGCGTTGACGAGCACCGTGGCGGTGCACCTGCTGCGCACCGGCTACAAGATCCGAGGCTGAAGAAGGCCTGCCACTTCGCGGTTGCGACTGCCCTGCAGGCCACCGCCGCACCCAACGACAGCTCCGCGCAACCATGATGACCGCCCAAGAACTCCAGGCTCTGATCGAGGCCGGCCTGCCCTGCCAGTACATCACGGTGGAGGGTGACGGCCGCCACTGGTTCGCCACCATCGCCTCGGCCGAGTTCGAGGGCAAGCGTCTCATCCAACGCCACCAGCGGGTCTACGCCACCCTCGGTGAGAAAATGCACACCGACGAGGTGCATGCGCTGTCGATGAAGACCTACACGCCTGCCGAGTGGGCCAAGCAGAGCGCCTGACCCGTTGACCGAACGGCGAGGCCGCCGTTCCAAGGAATCTTGATGGACAAACTCCTCATTCGCGGCGGGCGCCAGCTCGGCGGCGAAGTCACCATTTCTGGCGCCAAGAACGCGGCGTTGCCGCAACTGTGCGCCGCGCTGCTGACCACCGACCCGGTGGTCGTTCACAACGTGCCGCGCCTGCAGGACGTCTCCACCATGCTCAAGCTGGTGCGTCACATGGGCGTGACCGCCGAGCGCGACGACAACGGCACGGTGAGCCTCAACGCCGCCGACCTCACGCAGCCCGAGGCGCCCTACGAACTGGTCAAGACCATGCGCGCCTCCGTGCTGGCGCTCGGCCCGCTGGTGGCGCGCTTCGGCCATGCCAAGGTGTCGCTGCCGGGCGGCTGCGGCATCGGCTCGCGGCCGGTGGATCAGCACATCAAGGGCCTTCGTGCCATGGGCGCAGAGATCGACGTCGAGCACGGCTACATGATGGCCCGGCTGCAGCCCGGCCTCACGCGGCTGCGCGGCGCGCGCATCACCACCGACATGGTCACCGTGACCGGCACCGAGAACCTCCTGATGGCCGCCGCGCTGGCCGAAGGCGAGACGGTGCTCGAGAACGCGGCGCAAGAGCCGGAGATCCCCGACCTGGCCGAGATGCTCATCAAGATGGGCGCGAGGATCGAAGGCCATGGCACCAGCCGCATCCGCATCCAGGGCGTGGAACGCCTGCACGGCTGCGAGCATGCGACGGTGGCCGACCGCATCGAGGCCGGCACCTTCCTGTGCGCCGTGGCCGCGACCGGGGGCGACGTGCTGCTTCGCGGTGCCCGGGCCGACCATCTGGATGCCGTGGTCGAGAAGCTGCGCGACGCCGGGGCGCAGATCACCGAGGAGCCCGCCGGCCTGCGCATCCGTTCGCAGGGCCGCCTCAAGGGCCAGAGCTTCCGCACCACCGAATACCCGGGCTTCCCGACCGACATGCAGGCGCAGTTCATGGCGCTGAACGTGATCTCGGAAGGTGCCTCGACGGTGACCGAGACCATCTTCGAGAACCGCATGATGCACGTCAACGAGCTGCTGCGGCTCGGTGCCCGCATCCAGACCGACGGCCGCACGGCCGTGATCGAGGGCGTGCCGCGCCTGTCGGGCGCCTCGGTGATGGCGACGGACCTGCGCGCTTCGGCGTGCCTGGTCATCGCCGGCCTGGTGGCCGAGGGCGAGACGCTGGTGGACCGCATCTACCACCTGGACCGCGGCTACGACCGCATCGAACGCAAGCTCGGCAGCCTGGGCGCCGACATCGAACGCATTTCCACCGGAGCCGCCGCGTGATCACGCTCGCCTTGTCCAAGGGACGCATCTTCGAAGAGACCCTGCCGCTGCTGGCCGCCGCTGGCATCGAGGTGACCGAGGACCCCGAGAAGTCGCGCAAGCTGATCCTGCCGACGACGCGGCCCGATGTTCGCGTGGTGCTGGTGCGTGCATCGGACGTGCCCACCTATGTGCAGTACGGCGGTGCCGACCTCGGCGTGACCGGCCTGGACGTGCTGCTGGAGCACGGCAGCGAAGGCCTGTACCAGCCGCTGGACCTGCGAATCGCCAAGTGCCGTCTGAGTGTGGCCGTGCGCGCCGACTACGACTATGCCCACGCGGTGCGCCAGGGCGCGCGGCTGGCCGTGGCCACCAAGTACGTGGGCCTGGCCCGCGAGTTCTTCGCCCGCAAGGGCGTGCACGTGGACCTGATCAAGCTCTACGGCAGCATGGAACTGGCGCCGCTCACCGGCCTGGCCGATGCCATCGTCGACTTGGTTTCCACCGGCAACACGCTGCGTGCCAACCATCTGGTGGAGGTCGAGCGCATCATGGACATCAGCGCCCGTCTGGTCGTCAACCAGGCCGCGCTCAAGCTCAAGCGCGAGCCCATCCGCCGCATCATCGACGCCTTCGCGTCGGCCCTTCCGCAGAACTGACCGATCCCTTCCCACCCCGCCGCTGCCATGACCCTGCAAGCCACCCCCCTGCGTCTCGCCACCTCCGCGCCCGATTTCGAGGCCGCGTTCAAGGCGCGTCTGCATTGGGCGGCGGAAACCGATGCGGCCATCGAGCAGCGTGTGGCGGACATCCTGGCCGACGTGCAGCAGCGCGGTGATGCGGCGGTGCTGGAATACACGCGCCGCTTCGACGGCCTGGAAGCGGACTCGCTGGCCGCGCTGGCGCTGGACCCGGTGGAACTCAAGGCCGCCTTCGACGCGCTGCCGGATGCGCAGCGCCGAGCCCTCGAAGCCGCTGCCCGCCGGGTGCGCAGCTACCACGAGGCCCAGAAGAAGGCCAGTGGCGAGAGCTGGACCTACCGCGACGAGGACGGCACGCTGCTGGGCCAGAAGGTCACGCCGTTGGACCGCGTCGGCATCTATGTGCCGGGCGGCAAGGCGGCCTATCCGTCCAGCGTGCTGATGAACGCCATTCCCGCCCATGTGGCCGGCGTCGGCGAGATCGTGATGGTCGTGCCCACGCCGCGCGGCGAGAAGAACCCGCTGGTGCTCGCCGCCGCGCACGTGGCCGGCGTCACGCGCGCCTTCACCATCGGGGGCGCACAGGCCGTGGCCGCGCTGGCCTACGGCACCGCCACCGTGCCGGCCGTGGACAAGATCACCGGCCCCGGCAATGCCTACGTGGCCGCCGCCAAGCGCCGCGTGTTCGGCACCGTGGGCATCGACATGATCGCGGGCCCCAGCGAGATCCTGGTGCTGGCCGATGGCACGACGCCGCCCGACTGGGTGGCCATGGATCTGTTCAGCCAGGCCGAGCACGACGAGCTGGCCCAGAGCATCCTGCTGTGCCCCGACGCCGCCTACATCGACGCCGTGCAGCGCGAGATCGACCGCCTGCTGCCCACCATGCCGCGGCGCGAGATCATCGCGGCCAGCCTGAACGGTCGCGGCGCGCTGATCCACACGCGCGACATGGAAGAAGCCTGTGCCATCAGCAACCGCATCGCGCCCGAGCACCTGGAGGTGTCCAGCCGCGAGCCGCAACGTTGGGAGCCGTTGCTCAAGCACGCCGGCGCCATCTTCCTGGGCGCCTTCACCAGCGAGAGCCTGGGCGACTACTGCGCGGGGCCCAACCACGTGCTGCCCACCTCGGGCACGGCCCGTTTCTCGTCGCCACTGGGCGTGTACGACTTCCAAAAGCGCAGCAGCCTGATCGAGGTGAGCGAGGCCGGTGCGCGCGCGCTCGGCCCCATTGCCGCCGAGCTGGCCTATGGCGAGGGCCTGCAGGCGCATGCGCGCGCTGCCGAACTGCGGCTGGAAGGCCGATCGTGACCGCGCTGCGGCGGTCGTTGATCGCGCTGGCGCTGCTGGTCGCTGCCACGGCGGCGCCAGCCATGAGCCTTCGCGAGTTCCGCACGCTGGAGGCCGCCGGCAAAGAGGGGCCCAACTACGCCAGCTACTACCTGGTCGGCGTGGTCGAGGGCCTGCGCGAATCCGCCGAGGCGACCCAGCGCAGCGGCCAGAAGCCACCCTTCTGCGTCGCGGGCCGGCGGCTGGAGCCTGCGATGGCGCGTTCGCTGTTCCAGGGCGAACTGGCGCGCAACGCCCAGCTCTACGAGGCCGACATGCCGGTGCAACTGGTGCTGTCGGCGGCGCTGCAGAGCGCCTACCGCTGCGCGCCCTGAGCGACGAAAGGCGCCCCACTCATGACCATGCCCCCGATGTCCGACTTGACCCGCCGCGCCCTCGAGCGCATCCGCCCCGATGTCCGCGACATGCATGCCTACGTCGTGCAGTCCGCCGAAGGCCTGCTCAAGCTCGACGCGATGGAGAACCCCTACGGCTTGCCGCCCGCGCTGCAAGCCGAACTGGGCGCCCGCCTCGGGGCGCTGGCCGTCAATCGCTATCCTGGCGACGAGGCGCAGCGGCTCAAGGCGGCCATCACCGCCCATGTGGACCTGCCCGCGGGCCAGTCGCTGGTTCTGGGCAACGGCTCCGACGAGCTGATCTCGCTGCTGGCCATCGCCTGCGATCAGCCGGGCGCCACCATCCTGGCGCCCCTGCCCGGCTTCGTGATGTACGCGCTCAGCGCGCAGCTCCAGGGCTTGAAATTCGTCGGCGTGCCGCTGGATGCCGATTTCCAGCTCGACGAGGCCGCCATGCTCGCCGCCATCGCCGAGCACAAGCCGGCGCTGCTGTACCTGGCCTATCCCAACAACCCGACCGCCAACCTGTTCGACGCCGCCGTCATGCGCCGGCTCATCGCCGCCCAGGGCGAGCAGGGCGGCCTGGTGGTGATCGACGAGGCCTACCAGCCCTTCGCCGCCCACAGCTGGCTGGACGAGATCCGCCGTGACCCGACCGCGCACGGCCATGTCGTGCTGATGCGCACCCTGAGCAAGTTCGGCCTGGCCGGCGTGCGCCTCGGCTACCTGCTGGCGCCCGAGGCGCTGGCCGCCGAGATCGACAAGGTGCGCCCGCCTTACAACATCAGCGTGCTCAATGCCGAATGCGCGCTCTTCGCGCTCGCGCATGCTGAAGTATTCGAGGCGCAGGCCCGCGCGATCCGCGACGAGCGCAGGCGGCTGATGGATGCGCTCGTGGCGCTGCCCGGCGTGAAGGTGTGGCCCAGCGAAGCCAACATGGTCCTGCTGCGCGTGCCCGATGCCGACGGCGCCTTCGCAGGCATGAAGGCGCGCGGGGTCCTGATCAAGAACGTTTCTAGAATGCACCCGCTGCTGGCGAACTGCCTGCGTCTGACGGTCGGCACCCCCGACGACAACGCGCGCATGCTGGCGGCCCTCCAAGCCTCCCTATGAACACCCCCACGGCTCCCGACGCCATCGTTGCCGCCGCCAGCGGCGCTACGCCCCCGGCGCGCATCGCCGAGGTCGCCCGCAACACGGCCGAGACGAAGATCCGCGTGCGCGTCGACCTCGACGGCAGTGGCAAGGCCCAACTGGCCACCGGCATCGGCTTCTTCGACCACATGCTCGACCAGATTGCCCGCCACGGCCTGATCGACCTGGACGTGCAGTGCGAGGGCGACCTCCACATCGACGGCCACCACACGGTGGAAGACGTCGGCATCACTCTGGGCCAGGCCGTCGCCCGCGCCGTGGGCGACAAGAAGGGCATCCGCCGTTACGGCCATGCCTACGTGCCGTTGGACGAGGCGCTGTCGCGCGTGGTGGTCGACTTCTCGGGCCGCCCGGGTCTGCACATGGACGTGCGCTTCACCAGCGGCATGGTCGGCGGCTTCGACACCCAGCTGGCCTTCGAGTTCTTCCAGGGCTTCGTCAACCATGCCGGCGTGACGCTGCACATCGACAACCTCAAGGGCGTCAATGCGCACCACCAGTGCGAGACGATCTTCAAGGCCTTCGCCCGCGCCGTTCGCGCCGCGCTCGAGCTCGACCCGCGCTCGGCGGGCGTGATTCCCTCTACCAAGGGCTCCCTGTAAAACTCCTGGCGCACCGTCGCCCGACCGGTCCTATCCGACCCGAATGACTCCGATGAAGAACAGCGTCGCCGTGGTGGACTACGGCATGGGCAACCTGTGGTCCGTGTCGCAGGCCGTGCGTCATGCGGCCGATGCCGCGGGCGTGGAGGTGCACGTGACGGCCGACCCCGATGTCGTGCGTGCCGCCACCCGTGTGGTGCTGCCCGGCCAGGGTGCCATGCCCGACTGCATGCGCGAGCTGCGCGAGTCGGGCCTGCTGGCCTCGGTGCTCGAAGCCGCGGCCAGCAAACCGCTGTTCGGCGTGTGCGTCGGCATGCAGATGCTGCTGGGGCGCAGCGAGGAAGGGCCCAGCAACGGCCTGGACCTGATTCCCGGCGAGGTGCTGCGCTTCCAGCTGGCCGGCCGCCTTCAGCCCGACGGCAGCCATTTCAAGGTGCCGCAGATGGGCTGGAACCAAGTGCAGCAGGCGCGGCCGCATGCGATGTGGCAAGGCATTCCCGACAACGAATGGTTCTATTTCGTCCACAGCTTCTACGCCCGGCCGCAGGATGCGGCGCACAGTGTGGGCGAGGCGGACTATGGGGGCCGCTTTACCGCTGCGGTGGCCCGCGATAACATTTTTGCGACCCAATTTCACCCGGAGAAGAGCGCCGACCACGGTCTGCAGCTCTACCGGAACTTCCTCCACTGGACTCCCTGAGACGGCCAAGCCCACTGCCCCGGTTGCGGTGCGCGACTGCGTGCTCTGCATCGCAGTCCCCGGCGGCCGGATCGAAGCCGATCGCTTCCGCCTCTCTTCTCGTTTGTTCCCGGCACTCCTCAGCGCCTCATCATGCTCCTCATTCCCGCCATCGATCTCAAGGACGGCCATTGCGTTCGGCTCAAGCAGGGCGACATGGACCAATCGACCGTCTTCAGCGAAGACCCCGCGGCCATGGCGCGCAAATGGGTGGAGGCCGGCGCCCGCCGCCTGCACCTGGTCGACCTGAACGGCGCCTTCGCCGGCAAGCCGCAGAACCATGCGGCCATCAAGGCGATCCTGCGCGAGGTCGGTGATGACATCCCGGTGCAGCTGGGCGGCGGCATCCGCGACCTGGACACCATCGAGCGCTACATCGACGACGGCCTGCGCTACGTGATCATCGGCACGGCGGCGGTGAAGAACCCCGGCTTTCTCAAGGACGCCTGCGTGGCCTTCGGCGGCCACATCATCGTGGGCCTGGACGCCAAGGACGGCAAGGTGGCCACCGACGGCTGGAGCAAGCTCACCGGCCACGAGGTGGTGGACCTGGGCAAGAAGTTCGAAGACTACGGCGTCGAGTCCATCATCTACACCGACATCGGCCGCGACGGCATGCTTTCGGGCATCAACATCGACGCGACAGTGCGACTGGCGCAGGCGCTGACCATTCCGGTGATCGCGTCGGGCGGTCTGTCCAACATGGCCGACATCGAGCAGCTGTGCGCGGTCGAAGGCGAGGGCGTCGAAGGCGTGATCTGCGGTCGCGCGATCTACTCTGGCGATCTGGATTTCGCGCGGGCGCAGGCACGCGCCGACGAGCTGGCCAATGCGGCCTAAGGCTACGGCGCTTTCCACCTCCGTCACGGCAGCCCGCCTCAGGATCGTCGGATGAGCCTGCGCGAGATCACCGTTCACGGCCAGCCGGCCATCGAGCTGTTGGCGGCCACGGGAGACCAGGTGACCGTGGCGCTGCATGGCGGCCATGTGCTGTCGTGGCGCAGCGCGGACGGCACGGAGCGGCTCTATCTGAGTCCCAGGGCGGTGTTCGATAGCCATGCCGCCATCCGCGGCGGCGTACCGGTCTGTTTTCCGCAATTCAATCAACGCGGTCCACTGGTCAAGCATGGCTTCGCGCGCAACCTGCCCTGGCAGGTGCTCCCCGACGCGGCCCCCGACACCGTCGTCGTTGGCCTCACGGACAGCGACCAAACCCGGGCCGCGTGGCCGCAGCGCTTCGCGCTGCGCCTGAGCGTGCATGTGCCCGAGGCCAACGTCCTGCGCATCGAGCTGCAGGTGCACAACACCGGTACGACGCCCTGGTCCTTCACGGTGGCGCTCCACAGCTACCTGCAGGTGGACGACCTGGCGGACGTGCATCTCCGAGGGCTGCAGGGCGCCGCCCGGTGGGACGCCGTGCGAGACGAGCATTCGACCGAATCCCGCGAAGCACTGCGCTTCGGCGACGAATTCGACAGCGTCTATGCGGCGCCTGTCCATCCCCTGGTGCTCCACACGCCGACCGGCGATCTGCAGATTTCTTCATCGTCCTCCTGTCCCGAAACAGTGGTGTGGAATCCCGGCCCGGAACTGTGCGCGCGCCTGGCGGACATGCCGGCCGATGGTTGGCGCCACATGCTCTGCGTCGAGGCTGCGGCCATCGACACGCCCGTCGAACTCGCGCCCGGCACCGAAGTGCGGCTGTGGCAGCAACTCGACGCCCGGCCTTCCTCCTCCTCTTCGATTTCCTGATCCCGCCATGCTCGCCAAACGCATCATTCCCTGCCTGGACGTCACCGGGGGCCGGGTGGTCAAGGGCGTCAATTTCCTGGAACTGCGCGACGCGGGCGATCCGGTGGAAATCGCCGCGCGCTACAACGCGCAGGGCGCCGACGAGCTGACCTTCCTGGACATCACGGCCACCAGCGACGGCCGCGACCTGATCCTGCCGATCATCGAAGCCGTGGCTTCGCAGGTCTTCATTCCGCTGACGGTGGGCGGCGGCGTGCGCACGGTGGAAGACGTGCGCCGGCTGCTCAATGCCGGTGCCGACAAGACCAGCTTCAATTCCGCCGCCATCGCCAATCCCCAGGTGATCGAGGATGCCTCGACCAAATACGGCGCCCAGTGCATCGTGGTGGCCATCGACGCCAAGCGGCGGACGCCCGAAGAAGCGGCGAAGCGCGGCGATGGCTGGGACGTCTACAGCCACGGCGGGCGCAAGAACACCGGCCTGGACGCGGTGCAGTGGGCCACCGAGATGGCACGTCGTGGCGCGGGCGAAATCCTTCTGACCAGCATGGACCGCGACGGCACCAAGAGCGGCTTCGACCTCGCACTCACCCGCGCCGTGAGCGATGCGGTCAGCGTGCCGGTGATTGCTTCCGGCGGCGTCGGCTCGCTGGCGGATCTCGCCGACGGCGTACAGCAGGGTGGTGCCGACGCAGTGCTCGCCGCCAGCATCTTCCATTACGGCCAGCACACGGTTGACGAGGCCAAGGCGCATATGGCCGGGCGGGGCATCGTTGTGCGTCGTTGACATTTTGGCGTCGTTGCCGTTTCAAAGCCGAATATCATCGGTCGCCAGCCTTGCGCCCTGCCGCACGCTGGCGCGTGTGCGGTCTTTGCGGCCTGTCGAAGGCCGCCTCCATTGATCCATTTAGGGTAGTTGACTTGAAATTTCCAGCGAATGTGCCGGCCTGGACGGTGTTGGCGGCTGCCGCAGCTCTCCAGGGTTGCACGGTGATCCCAGGGCCGGGATCGGTGGGTCCTTACTCGGACCAGAGCGAGCTGCCGCCGAAGTTCCAGTACGTGCCCGATGAAGCGCCGGAAGGTCGCATCACCCCGATCACGACGGCGCTGGTGCGCACACTGCAGCAGCTCACGCCCACCGGCGTGCCCTCTGACGTCCGCGCCCTGTTCGGCAAGCCGGATCCCTACACGATCGGGCCGGGCGATGTGATCGGCGTCATCGTGTACGACCACCCGGAACTGCTGCCCAATGCGGGCGCCGTGATCACGCAGTCGGTCGATCCGACGGGTGTGAGCGTGGCGCCGGGCTTCATCGTCGGCGCCAATGGCGAAATCTCTTTTCCCTATGTGGGGCGCGTCAAGATCGAGGGCATGACCGAGTCGGAAGCCGGCGACCTGATCGCCCGCCGTCTGGCCCGCAACATCCAGAGTCCGCAGGTCACCGTCCGCATCCAGTCCTTCCGCAGCCGCCGCGCCTACGTTGAAGGCCAGGTGCGAACACCCGGTTCGCAGATCTTCACCGACCTGCCGATGACCATGGCGGAAGCCATCAACCGTGCAGGCGGCATCACCGATGCGGGCGACCGGTCCTCGATCGTGCTGACGCGCGGTGGGCGCTCGGTGCGCGTCGACCTGCCGGCGCTTCGCGAGGCTGGCTACGACCTCAACGACATCCCCCTGCGAGCGAACGACACGATCACCGTCGGTACGCGCGAGGACACGAAGGTCTACATCATGGGCGAGGTGCTGCGGCCGACGGCGCTTGCCTTGCGCGGCTCAGGCCGCCTGACGCTCAACGAAGCGCTGGGCGAGGCAGGCGGACCGACCCTCGACACGTCCAACCCGTCCCAGATCTACGTGATCCGCAAGGGTGCGACCGGCTCGCCGGCGATCTTCCAGCTGGACGCCAAGAACCCCGCTGCCTTTGCGCTCGCCAGCCAGTTTCCGATGCGACCTCAGGACGTGATCTATATCGATCCGGTGCCGCTCGTGCGCTGGAACCGCGTGATCAGCCTCATCCTGCCGTCTGCGGCCGCCGTCAACACGGGCAGCGAAACCATCGACCGCGCTCGCGGTTGGTAAGTCGGCGGAGGCGGCGCCGAGCCGCTTCTCTTTCGCCAATGACAAGGGCCGCCCTCAGGCGGCCCTTGTCGTTTCTGCTGGCGCCAGAAGCGCCGTGGCGGCCTTGCCGCACGAGGCGGCAAGGTGATCTTCAGGACTTGTACTTGTATTCGGTGTAGCGATAGCCGCCGTAGCGGTAGCCCTGGCTGCCGTAGTGGCGACGGGTCATGTCCATGGCGTTGAACACGACGCCCGCTGGCGCGACATTGGCTTGACGCAGGCGCTTGTTGCTCTCCACCAGCTCGCCCATCTGTGTCTGATCGGCACGGGCCACCATCAGCACCACGGCAGCATGCGCTCCGGCTGCAGCCGCGTCTGCGGCCACCAGCACCGGTGGGGCGTCCATCACCACGAGATCGTATTGGGCCGACAAGGTGTCCAACAGCCGTGCGAAGGTGTCGGACATCAGCATGTCCGAAGGATTGGGCGGATAGCGGCCGGTCGTCATCACGTCCAGATTCGGCACCACCTGGGTGTGTGTCGCCTGCTCGAGCGTCAGGTCGCCCAGCAGCAGTTCGGACAGGCCGCCTTCCCGCTTGAGGCCGAACTGCTTGTTGATGTAGCCCTTGCGCATGTCGGCATCGAGCAGCAGCACCCGCTTGCCTGCGGCCGCCATGACGGCCGCGAAGTTCGCAGACACGAAGCTCTTGCCGATGCCAGGCGTTGGACCGGTGATCAGCACGCGGTTGTTGCCAGCCTCCAGCAGCGCGAACTGCAGCGCGATGCGCAGGCTGCGCACGCTTTCGACGGCGGTGCTCTCCGGGTTGGTGGTGGTGAGGACGTGCACACCCTTCTGGCCTGCCGCCATCCGCGCTTCCAGCACGCCCTGCTCGAGCGTGTATGGAATGACCGACATCACACTCATGCCGGTGTGGTTCTCGATCTCCTGGGGATTGCGGATACCGCTGAAGAACATGCTGCGCACGAAAGCCAGGGCAATGCCGGCAAGCAGCCCGAGGACGCCAGCGAGCGCCACGATCAAGCCCTTTTGGGGCTTGACCGGCAAGCGAGGCGAAGCGGCGGAGTCGAGCAGTCGGACGTTTCCGGTCTTGCCTTCCTTGACCAGCCGCAGTTGCAGCGAGTTGTTGAGCAGCGACTGGTAGAGCTGGCTGCCAACTCGTACGTCCCGCTCGAAGCGGAAGGTGTCCTGCTGGATGGTGGGCATACGGCCCACGCGGCTATTGAGGGCGTTGATGTCCTTCTGGATCAGGCCGATCTGCTGGTCGATCGTCTGGATGCGCGGGTGATTCCCGGTGTAGAGCGCAGCCAGCTCGCGGCGTTTCTGCTGCGCTTCGAGCAGCTTGCCTTGCAGTTCGACGATCTGCGTGAGCGTGGCCTTGGCCTCTTCGTCGAACGCCACGGTCGAGTTCTGGTTGCGGAAGCGCGTGTAGGCGTCCTCCGATCGCTCGAGCTGGCGCTTGAACTCGGGCAGCTGCTGGTCCAGGAAGCCCAGCGTGCGCTCGGCTTCGGCTGCCTTGCGCTCGCGGTTCTGGTCGACGTAGGTGGCGGCGATGGCGTTCAGGATTGAGGTGAGTCGCGTGCGGTTGCTGTCTTCCAGCGCCACGCTGATCACGTTCGACTGGCGGCCCTGCTCGCCAGCCTGCAGGCGGCGCTGCAGCTCTTCGATCGTGCGCAGGCGCGAGTAGCGGTGCACGACGAACTTGGCACCGGCCTCACCGTCGAGCGTGTCGATCTTGAGTTCGAGTTCGCCAAAGGGCGTCTTCTGTTCGAGCTGTTCACCCACGCGGCCGTTGATGGGCTGATCGAGGTCGGGATGCTCGACCTGAAAACGGCCCCCGCCCTGTGCGGTGATGGTGAAAGGCTTTTGGTCCTCCAGTTCAGGGGGAACAATGAAACGGCTGACGTCGATCTTTTCTGTGCCGTAGACCCGGCCACCCAGCCCGGGGAGCGACATGGGCGTGGACAGTGACTTCGCCCGGCGCGACAGCCATTCGCCCACCACGGGCACGTAGTCGGGCCGCGCATCGATGTAGAAGCGCGTGGCATCGACCGCACCGCCGATCACCAGGCGAGAGCGCAGCACCTGGATTTCGCCAGTGGCAGGCGTCTTGACCTCGAAGAGGCTGGATGCGTCGCCCAGGAAGCCCTTGGCATCCGGCGCTGCATCCTCGACCTGGATCAGCAGATTCGACTGGTAGATGGGCGTGGCGAGCAGCGCATAGGCGGCGCCGATGAGCAGTGCCAGGGCTGTGATGGTGACCACGAGCCAGCGGTTGTCCACCAGGATGTCGAAATACTCGGCCAGATGTATCTCGTCATCGTCTTTCTCTGGCGGCGGAACGTGGGCGGGGGAAGTTTGCATGGGGCTGGCCGCTGGGGCTGAAGACTTTATGAAAGTTTGCGGATCCGCTCTGCCCAGACCTGGACACCGGCGTCGATGAGCTGCAAAGCGTTCTCGAACGCATCGCGGCCTTCCTTGTAGGGGTCGGGCACGTTCACCTTGGCGGCTTCGCCGATGCGGTAGATCCGGCCTCGCGTGAAGGGGTAGCTCTGTTCGATGAAACGCTTCTGGGCGTCGTCCATGGCGAGCACGAGGTCGACCTCCTGGCACATCGCCCGGGTCACCTGCCGGGCGCGGTGCGCGGCGATGTCGATGCCGCGCTCGGCCATGAGGGTCTGCGCTATGGGATCGGCCGCATGGCCGATGAGAGCGCCGGTGCCGGCGGACCGTACCTGCACGGCCGGCAGTTCACGGGCAAGCAAGGCCTCGGCCATGGGACTGCGACAAATATTCCCGACGCAGATGACGAGGATGGACTTCATTCAGGGGCAGGGAGAAAAGGGCCGTTCGACTGCAGCGAGGCCTTTCGGTGCCATGCTGCAGAAGCGGATACGTGCCGGGACAAACCCTGGATGCTAACTGGGCGGACGGCGCTCATCGTTTGGCGTCGAAGTCCAGAATGTTGTCACCCGCCCGGGGCTTGCCATCCGGCGGAGGCCCGAAGCGGAAGGCCTCGGGATCGCGGATGTAGGTCATGTCGTAGAGCGACACGGCGCGGCCCAGTCGGGCACCACCGTCCCGCGTCAGTGGAGACCAGTTGAAGCCGATCAGCGAGCGGCTGGACCGTGGAAGCAGCGCGTCGAGCGGGATGGACAGGTAGATGCCCTTGTCGAAACTGCCCTCGCCGAACTGTGCCGACGATACGTTGGTCTTGGTGGCATAGGCGCCCACGGTGAGGCCGTTGTCGAAGCGTCGCGCAACGTCGACCGACACTCCGCGGTCCCCTGCCAGATACTGCCCGGCACTGACGCGCACCAGCACGCCGTTCCAGCCGGTGTTCCAGTACAGCGACGCGTGGCCGGTGTTCACTTGGTAATCGCGCAGTGCGAAATGCTGCGAATACTCGCGCTGGCGCACATGGTTGACGTCGATGCCGAACGCCACGCTGCTGCCCCACGGGCGGTACAGCCATTCGGCGCCCACGCCCGCGAACATCGGCTCGAGGTAGCCGCCGTACACACTGTAGAACTGGTTCTCCGTGAGCTGGCCGACGTGGGTGAGCTGCAGGTTGGGAATCGTGACCCGACTGGTCGTGAGATAGAGGCGCTGATCCGTCCGAACTCGTGGCAGGCCGCTGGGCGCGTCATAGGTGAAGCTGCCGTAATTGTCGGCCAGCCGCAGATTGACCTGCCCCTGCAGCCACGTCTGCCGGCTGATGTTGTACTGGGCGTTCGCCTTCATGCCGAGTTCGACCAGCGCGAAATTGTTCGGACCGCCGATGATCTGATTGAAGTTCGGCGAAAAACCGAAATCGAATGTGTCGGGCTGGCGTCGCCAAGGGGCGCGCGCCTCGTCCGCACTGGCGGGAGCGGCTGCAGGCGCGGAAGTGGCGGTCACTGTGCCCGGTGGCGCGGCCGTCACGGGCGGCAGGTCGGCCTCCGCCACATCATTGGGCGCATAGTCGCTGCGCGTCACGTCACGAGCCAAGTGGGGCGGCAAGGGCTGGGCTCTGGCGCGCACCCACTCGTCGCGAACGAAGGCCTGCGCATGCAGCGGCAGGCCATGTTCCTCGTAATGGATCACGAATGAGCGAATTTCGGCAGGCGCCGTCGCATGCAGCACGGCGACCGCGCGTTCGGTCCGTGTCGTCCGGTAGACCGTGTTGGCGCCGGTCACCCACAGATGAAGCACATCGTCTTTGGGAGCGATGCGCAGCACGCGCCAGCCGGTCTGCATTTCGATCTGGGCGGCGGTGTCGCGCCACCCGGGCGGCGTCGATGGGGCGTCGGGGATGAAGTTGGGCTGCGGGGGATCCAACAGCTTCGGCATCTGGGCAGTGGACAGATTGCCGCCCACCGTGAAGCCCACCATGAATTTTTCACCGCGCTCCACGCCGGCGGACAAAGTGACACCCGGGGTGAGCCGGTAAGCCAGTCCCACGTTGATGGGCGAGCGTCGGGGCAGGGGATTGGCGAGCGGCTCGTTCTGGTAATTGTTGCCGTCGAATTCGATCTTCAGCGTCAGAGGATCCCAGGGCGTTCTCCATTGGATGCCGCCGAACAGCGCCGCAGGGCCACGGAAGTAGCTACTGAAGTTGGCGTTGCCCGTGCTGTCCGATGTGGGGCGCGTGGCAAAGCGGCTTCCCAGCAGCCGGAAGGGATTGCTGATGTTGCCACTGGCGCCCATGTAACCCCAGCCGATGCCAAGACTCAGGTCGAAGTCGCCAAACCGCTTGTTGGCCACGAAGTACTCGCTCGAAAACAGGCCGGTGCCACCAATGTCGCGGAAGCCGAGCGCCAACTCGGGCCAGTAGGTGGATTCGCGCAGCAGCTTGAACTTGACGTCGATGCTCTTGTCTTTGAAGCTCTGGTTCGTGAACTGCGGACCATAGTCGCGGTTGGAGATGCTGGTGTAACGAAAGCCAGCCTCCATCCATTCGAAGGGTTGGAACATGACGTTCACGCGGCTGTAGGGCCACACCGAGCTGTAGGACGCGCGTATTTCGCCGGCCGGGCTCATGCGTGCCGTGGGCGTCTGCAGAAGCCCGATTTCGCCCCAATCGTTGGCACTGATGTCCAGCGGACGAGGCGGCTTTGCTGCGACGAGAGGCAGCATGCCGTTGGTGGCGAACAGGGGGAGCCGGTCGGGTCGAGGCTCGCGAATTCCCGCTGCTGTCGCAGCCAGGTCGGGGGGCGCGGGTGGTGCCGCTCCTTGCGTGGCCAGGAAGCGGATCAGACCTTCCGACGCGGCCACCAGGTCGTCCATGGCACGCGGGGGCGCCCAGATCCAGGCGCCAGGCACGGGCTCCACCCCCTCCGTGCGGTTCCAGAGCGCCACGCCCGTCCGTGCAGTCCGGCCGTCCGGCTGCGCGATCCAGGCCCAATCCACGCCTTCCAGTGCGCCGCAGGCTCGAAGGTAGTCACCGATCCAGCGCCCGCCTTCATGGGGGACGTGGCACAAGCTGCCATCCGGTTGCACCACAACGACGTCCCTGGCGGCAGCACCAGGCAGAACGAACCGCGTCCTGTCGCCGGCGATCGGATCCTGGCCAGGGTTCACCTCCAGCCATCGCGGATCGACGTTGCCAAGGGCAACGCGTCCGGTCGCGGGTAGACCGTGCAGCCACGACAGCAGGCGCACGCGAATTGCCCGATCAGCGCCAGAGCGTTGGGCTGCAGAACGCTCCAGATGGATCAGCAATACATTGCGAAGATACTGCTGAGGCAGTTTTTCCTGCGGCACCAGCCAGGCAAGGCCAGGATCAGCCGGTGCCGTGGAACGCTGAAGCAGCCACTGGCTGAGCCGTTCGCCCTCGACGGGCGCAGGCGATGCGTCGCCTGAAGGGTCAGTCAAAGGTTGCGCCACTGCGTATCCCACCCATCCCAGGGCAAGCATGGCAGCAAGGCGAGAGGTGAGGGGGCGGAGACGGAAGGCGCAGGAGTGAAGATTCATGAGCCGGCCGCCGTGGACGGTGCGGTCGCAGTAGGCGCCTTCCAGCGTTCGAAGGTGTAGCACACGTCGGGGCTCAGACACTGTTCAGAATAAACAACAGACGCGAGGCCATTCGCGTCACGGGCGACGCCGAATCTGGCGGGGGGCAAGGCGGCAACTCCCGCGGTGCGAGCGACATCCCGTTCCTCGAACCATGCAAGGCTGTCCGGGGACCGACCCTTCAGCGCCAAGGGGTTGTAGGAGGACAGTCGAACGACCTTGACCTGTTCCTCAATGCCGAAATGGTACCCGGGCATCACATCGCGCAATCGACGGTACTGGGTCACTTCGCCGCTACGGAGCAAGGCGTCCCATGAGGGTGCATCTTGAATCCGGACTTCGCGCCAGTCCGAGGGGAGGCCGGAGGTTCCGAGGATGCGGCCATTGCCCAGGCGAATCACCTCACGCTTGCCGCTGTACCAGACCTCTACAGGCCCCCCCTGAATCGAGTCCACATAGCCGAGCACCATGTAGGCTTCCGCGTTTTCGTACGTCACGCGGAGGTAGTTATACGCAGGGTTGAACACCCGCGCGGACTCAGTGGTGCGGCCGGCAACACGCTCAAAGAGGTAGCGGGTCGTGTCGTAGGTGGCTCCGCTCCCTGTTCCTGTGCTGCATGCGGCAAGAAAGAGCGTCGTCATGACGCAACAAAGCGACCTGAGATTCAACATCAAAGGCCGCTTTGAAGCGTCGCTTCGCACCCCCCCGCCGGGGAGGATGCGCAAACTCACCGAGTGCCGGTCGTGCCAGTGGTTCCGGTGCCGGGCAACAGCACGTTGCCGTCGTTGCCACCGCCGCCGCCGCTGACAGCGGCGCCGACCACCACGATACCCAGCACACCTGCTGCCACGACGCCTGCGCTCACGCCAGCGATGCCAGCGGTCGTAGCGGCCGTGCCACCAGCGCCGCCGCCAGCAGTGGCCGCAGGAGCGGTCTGGGCACCCGCCATCAGCGGGGCAGAAACGAGAGCCGCCGCGGCGACCGAAGAGACGAGACGAGCAAAGTTCATGAAGTTCCCCTTGAAACCTGCGGCCCAGCCAGAACACCCGGCGCGAGACCAATTGGCGTTGAGTTTAATGGCGGCCCACAATAACGCAACATTTTTCTCGTGCGCCGGCTGAGTAACAATCCGCCAATGACAACTTGGTTGGACGAAGTGAGATGGGACGCCGCCGGGCTCGTTCCGGTGATCGCGCAGGAGCGAGGCAGCAACGACGTGTTGATGTTCGCCTGGATGAACCGGGACGCGCTGGCAAAGACGATCGAGACGGGGTGCGCGGTGTATTTCAGCCGCTCCCGCGGAAAACTCTGGTTCAAGGGCGAGGAATCAGGTCATGTGCAGCTGGTCCATGAGGTCCGTCTTGACTGTGACAATGATGTGATTCTTCTGGTCGTCACGCAGCAGGGCCACGATCCCGGCATCGCGTGTCACACCGGCCGCCACAGCTGCTTCTTTCAGACCTATGCCGATGGGCGCTGGGTAGCGGTCGACCCCGTGCTCAAGGATCCATCTTCCATCTACAAGTGACGACCCCCTCCCATTCCTTTGCTGTGACTGAGATCGCCTCCACTTCCGACACCTTCGCCCGTCTCGCGGCCGTGATAGAGAGCCGACGACCTGCCGAGGGTGGAGACCCCACCCGCAGCTATGTGGCCCGGCTTCTCCAGAAGGGGCCGGATGGCTTCCTCAAGAAGATCGGAGAGGAGGCGACCGAAGTGGTCATGGCGTGCAAGGATGCCGACCACGGTGGCGCGCGCGAAAAAATAGTGAACGAAGTTGCTGACCTGTGGTTCCACTGCATGGTCGCCCTTGCGCATTACGGGCTTTCCCCCGGTGATGTGGCGGTTGAACTCGCGCGCCGCGAAGGAATGAGCGGCATCGAGGAGAAGGCCCTGCGCAAGGCTGAGGCCCGCGACGCGGCAGGCGATTGACGCCCCGGGAGTTCGGGTGCCTCTGAATCCAGCAGGAGGATGCAATGAACAAGGACATCATCGAAGTAGGAAGCAGCGATTCGCTGCGCGCTGTCGGTTGGGTGAGCTATGTGCTGCACCTCATCGTCGCCATTGCTGCGGTCGTGCCGGGCGCCCAGGTGTCGGTGCTGCTGTTGCTCATTGCCCTGCTGATCGACTTCGTCAAGCGCGATGATGCTGCGGGCACCTGGCAGGCGTCACACTTCGGTTGGCGCATTCGTTCCGTGCTTTGGGCCGGCCTGCTCTATGTCCTGACTTCCTGGCTCTGGCTGCTGTTTGTCGTTCCAGGGTGGATCGCGTGGAGCCTGATCTCCCTGTGGTTCCTGTATCGCATCGTCAAAGGCATGGTCAGGATGAATGCCGGCCGCCCCATGGACACTGGCGCTGCGGTCTGATCTGCGTCAGCACCCTGAATTTCCCGACCTCCGAGACAACACCGAATGGCCGATCCCGACTGCATCTTCTGCAAGATCGTCGAGGGGAAGATCCCCTCGCGCAAGGTGTACGAAGACGACGACCTGTATGCGTTCCACGACATCGCGCCATGGGCGCCGGTGCACTTTCTGATCGTGCCGAAGCGGCACATCGCGTCGATGGCACAACTCACGCCCGAGGACGAATCGTTGATGGGCCGAATCATGACCCTGGCGCCGCGGCTGGCGCTGGAGCAGGGGTGCAGCGCCTATCCCGAGGGCGGCTTCCGCGTGGTCGTGAACACCGGCGCCGAAGGCGGGCAGGAGGTGCACCATCTCCATGTCCATGTCATGGGCGGTCCGCGCCCCTGGCTCAAGGGCTGAGCGCGTCGCCGGTCTAAAATTTCTACATTCTTAGGAGTCTTCCATGGGTTCGTTTTCCATCTGGCACTGGTTGATCGTGCTGCTCATCGTGGTCATGGTGTTCGGCACCAAGAAGTTGAAGAACATGGGTTCCGATCTCGGCGGGGCCGTCAAGGGTTTCAAGGACGGCATGAAGGACGGCTCGTCCGATGCGCCCGCCGCGGGTGGTACGCCGCCGCAGCAAGTGACCGGCCAGCCCTCCGCTGACAAGTCCACCATTGACGTCGAGGCGCGTCAGAAGTCCTGAGTGCCGCAAGCATTTCCTGAGCGAGGGGCACGACGGTGATCGATCTGGGCATTTCTAAGATGGCGCTGATTGGCGCTGTCGCACTGGTCGTGATCGGCCCCGAGAAGTTGCCGCGTGTCGCGCGCACGGTCGGCACGCTGCTGGGCAAGGCCCAGCGCTATGTCAATGACGTCAAGGCTGAAGTCAATCGCTCCATGGAGCTGGATGAACTGCGCAAGATGAAGGACAACGTCGAGGGTGCAGCGCGTGATGTCGAGCAAAGCATTCGCGAAGGAGCCCAGGACGTGCACAACGACCTCTCGGGCCTCGACACCGTCACGCCGGCAACGTCGTTCGAAGCAGCTCCGGTCTATCCGGTCTACCGCCATCCGAAGAAGAACTGGCGTCTGAAGCAGGGCGCGGTTCCGAGCTGGTACAAGGCGCGCAACAAGGTCCGCTCCCGCGCACAGTCCGGCGCTGCGCGAGTGGCCCGGCATCGGCCTCGGGCGGGCGGCTGAGTCGCGCGAGCGCAAACCGTCGAGACTCGGGCGCGCAGCTTTTTTCTTTTCCGTTCATTTGTGCGCCCGATCGCGGCCACGCGGTGACCTCTGATGGCTGACTCTCCCTCACACAACAACAAAGAAGACGAGCTCGCAGGCACAGAGCAGCCCTTCGTCGCCCATCTGACCGAGTTGCGCGACCGGCTTCTCTATTGCATCTACGGTATTGCGGTGGCGGGTGCGCTGCTGGCGTTCTGGCCGGGGCCAGGCGGCTTGATCGACTGGATCGCGATGCCGATCAAGGCGCACATGCCACCCGACGCCAAGCTGATCGCGGTCGGAGTGTTCTCGCCCTTCTTCGTGCCGTTGAAGGTGTTGGCCATGGCGGCTGTCCTGCTGGCGCTGCCCTGGCTCATGTATCAGGTCTGGGCCTTCGTCGCCCCGGGGCTCTACAGCCACGAGAAGCGCTTTGCCCTGCCGCTGATCATCTTTGGCAGCTTCCTGGCTTACACCGGCATTGCGTTCGTCCAGTTTTTCGTGCTGGACAAGATGTTCGCCTTCATCCAGCGCTTCACGCCGGCATCGGTGGCGGCAACGCCGGATATTTCGTCGTACGTGGAGTCGATCCTCTCGCTGTACATCGCGTTCGGTCTGGCATTCCAAGTGCCGATCGTGGTGATGCTGCTGGTGCGGTTCCAGATGGTGACGATCGAGAAGTTGCGCAGTTTCCGCGGCTATTTCATCGTGCTTTCGTTCGTGGTGGCAGCGGTGGTGACGCCGCCCGATGTCATCTCGCAGCTGGCGCTGGCAGTGCCGATGTGTCTGCTGTATGAGATCGGCATCGTCGCGGCGCGCTATTTTTCGAACACGACGAGAGCCCCCGAAGAGGCCGCAGCCGACGACACCAAGTCGGCTGGACATTAGGCGCCACCCTCTGCGTCGGCGTGCGCGCCACTGTCCGCTGATCCGACGGCTGCAGGGCAGAAGGTCCGATCCTCTCAACCGGGGCGCCGCCGCTCTTGGTGCAGCGCGGGTCGAGCTGTAAGGGCCGCGTCGCCTTTTGCCGGCTTCTACTCGGCCTGGCGGCGGCGAGCGGGCGTGGCCGGCCGCGTGCCAGCCGTGACGTCGAGTTCGATCCTGTCGTTGCCACGCTGCACCTGGAAGCGGCTGGCGCTGCCAGGTTTGAGTCCCGCAACGGCAGTCAGCAGTTCCTGCACGTTGCCGATGGACTTGTCCCCCACCCCGGTGATGACATCGCCCGGCCGGATGCCCGCCTGGGCTGCGGGTGCGTTCTGCAGGACGCCGGTGATGATCACGCCGGCCGTCGCCTTGACGCCGAAGGTGTCGGCCATCTCCGGGGTGAGCGTGGCGGGTTCCACGCCGATCCAGCCGCGCGTGACGCGGCCGTCCTTCACGATGCCTTCGAGAACCTGCTTGGCGGTCGAGACGGGGATGGCGAAGCCGATGCCCATGCTGCCGCCCGAGCGCGAATAGATTGCTGTGTTGATGCCCTGCAGGTTTCCTTCGGTGTCGATCAGCGCGCCGCCGGAATTGCCGGGGTTGATGGCGGCGTCGGTCTGAATGAAGTTCTCGAAGGTGTTGATGCCCAGCTGGTTGCGGCCCAGGGCGGAGACGATGCCGCTGGTCACGGTCTGTCCGACGCCAAATGGATTGCCGATGGCCAGCACCTGGTCGCCCACGAGCAATGCGTCAGAGTTGCCGAGCACGATCACCGGCAGCTTCTCCAGGCTGATGCGGATGACTGCCAGGTCGGTATCGGGGTCGGTGCCGATCAGGCGGCCACTTGCGTGACGGCCGTCGTTGAGCGTCACCTCGATCTCGTCGGCGCCCTCGACCACATGGTTGTTGGTCAAGATGTAGCCGTCCGCACTCACGATCACGCCGCTGCCGAGGCCCACCTGCGGCTGCTCGTTGTCCTGATCCCCGAAGAAGAAGCGAAACCAGGGGTCGTTGGAGCGCGGATGCCGGGGTGCCGCCTTGCTGGTGTTGATGCTGACCACTGCAGGCGCCGCCTTCTGCGCCGCAGCGGCAAAGCTTCCGGGCGCCGGTGCGGCGGGTGCTGACGCAGGCGCCTCGATGATCGAAACCACCCCGCCCAGAGAGGTGCTGCCTCGCCGCACCCATTCGGGCTTGAGGGTGGCAACGACGAAATAGCCGGCGAGCAGAACGGTCACGGCCTGGGCAAAGAGCAGCCAGATGCGCTTCATGGAAAAGAGAGAAAGGATGCGGTGACGGAAGAAAGGCGGAAGGGTTCCGCAGGGGCGGAATTGTCTCCGAAGCGATGTAGCCGGGACTGGTGCGCCACGTCGGACAAGACCCCGTGGGCCTCGCAAACAGAGGGGAAACCCTAAAATCGCGCGTTCGGCCTATCCGGCCACCCACGAAGGCGCCTTGCGCGGCTCACCCGGTCGCCTGCGGCTCACGCCTTTCGAAGCCCCCGCTGTCTCCTTCTTTCGCGCGCTGCGTCTGTCGCGCCGGCCGGCGGCCGTCTCCGCTGTATTGCCTTTCCATGTCCTCAGCTTCACCTTCCGCCGGCCAGCAGGCCGGTCCGCGCACGCTCAACGCGCGTGACTACAAGACGCTCGCCCTGTCCGCCCTGGGTGGCACGCTCGAGTTCTACGACTTCGTGATCTACGTTTTTTTCGCCACGGTCATCGGGGCGCTGTTCTTCCCGACGGAGATGCCCGACTGGCTGCGCCAGCTGCAGACTTTCGGCATCTTTGCGGCCGGTTATCTGGCCCGTCCGGTCGGCGGCATCGTCATCGCCCATTTCGGTGACCTGCTGGGCCGTAAGCGCATGTTCTCGCTGTCGATCTTTCTGATGGCCGTGCCCACCCTCGTGATCGGCCTGCTGCCCACCTACGCCGCCATCGGCGTGGCGGCGCCGCTGCTGCTGCTGCTCATGCGTGTACTGCAGGGCGCGGCCATCGGCGGAGAGATGCCGGGCGCCTGGGTGTTCATCGGCGAGCATGTCCCGGCGCAGCGCTACGGGCTGGGTGTGGGCACACTCACGGCCGGCATCACCGGCGGCATCCTTCTTGGTTCGCTGGTGGCTGTCGCCATCAACACCCACTATGCGCCCGCCGAGGTCAGCGACTTCGCTTGGCGCATTCCTTTCATCCTGGGGGGTGTGTTCGGCCTGGTCTCGGTGTATCTGCGCCGCTTTCTGCACGAGACGCCGGTGTTCCAGGAGCTGGCCCAGCGGCGTAACGTGGCCGCCGAGCTGCCGCTCAAGACCATCGTGCGTGATCACCGAGGCCCGGTCTTCTTTGTGGCGCTGCTGACCTGGGTGCTGTCCGCTGCCATCGTGGTGGTGGTGCTGTACACGCCCACCTACCTCCAGAAGGTGCACCACATTCCCGCTGCCGTCGCGCTGGAGGCGAATGCGCTGGCAACATTGACTTTGACCCTGGGTTGCGTGGCCGTCGGCTGGGCCTGTGATCGCTTCGGCACGCGCCCGACCATGCTGGTCGGGTGGGCAGGCCTGTTCATCACGTCCTATCTGTTCTACACGGGCCTGCCGGGCACCACGGCATCGCTGTTCTGGCACTACGGCCTGGTCGGCCTGTTCGTGGGGACGATCGCTACCGTGCCGATCGCCGGGGTGCGGGCCTTTCCGGCGCCCGTGCGCTTCTCGGGCCTGTCGTTTGCCTACAACATGGCCTATGCCATCTTCGGCGGGCTGACGCCTGTGATCCTCACGCTCTGGCTGCAGCGCGACTCGATGGCCCCGGCCCACTATGTTGGCGCCCTTGCGGTGCTGGGCTTCGTACTGGCCTGGCTGCCCCTGGCGGCGCGCGGGCATGCCATGCGCCCCGCGACAATGCGCGCATGAGCATTACGCGATCCGCCCTGCTGCAGGCATTCGACCAGCTGTTGTCCCCCGAACGGTTCAAAGACTATGGTCCCAACGGCCTCCAGGTGGAAGGGCGAGGCGAGGTCCGAAAGATCGTTTCAGGCGTGACTGCCAGCCGTGCCTTCATCGAGGCGGCTGTCGCTGCGGGCGCGGATGCCTTGTTCGTCCACCACGGGCTGTTCTGGCGCGGCCAGGATGCGCGGGTCACCGGCTGGATGCGCCAGCGGCTCGGGCTGCTGATTGGTCATGATGTCAATCTGTTCGCCTACCACCTGCCGTTGGATGCCCATGCGGAACTGGGCAACAACGCGCAGCTGGGCTGGCAACTGGGCCTGGTGGTGCAGCCGCAGCGATTTGGTGAGCAGGAGTTGGGCTGGCTTGGTGGTCCCGGCGAGGGCCTGCAATTCGGGAGCGTAGAGCCGCTTGCCCGCCACGTTGAAGCGCGGCTGGGCCGGCGCGTCACGGCCATTCCCGGTGACGGCCGTCCCCTGAAGCGCATCGCCTGGTGTACCGGGGGCGCACAGGGCTTCTTCGAAGCCGCCATCGCAGCGGGTGCCGATGCCTTCATCACCGGCGAGATCTCCGAGCCCCAGGCCCATTACGCGAGAGAGTCGGGCGTGGCCTTCCTGGCCTGTGGCCACCATGCCACGGAGCGGTACGGAGCTCCCGCCGTCGCCGCCCATGTCGCCGGGCAACTCGGTCTGGTGCATGAGTTCATCGACATCGACAATCCAGCCTGAGCAGACGGCCATGGCTACGTCCGCCCCTTCTTCCGTGCTGGCGATCACCCAGGGTGACCCGGCGGGCATCGGACCGGAAATCATCGTGCGTGCCTGGCAGGAGGCGCCGGATGTGCTGCGCGATTGCTTCGTTGCCGGCGATGTCGGGGTGATGCGTCGGGCCGCCGCGTTGATGGCCGGTCCGCAGGGCATGGCCTGGCCCGTGGCACAGATCGACGGCCCGGCAGAGGCATTGGCGGTGCCGCCTCGTTGCATCCCGGTACTGCAGGTGGGCACGCCGCTGGTGCCGCCTGAGCATGGCCGCATCACGGCCGAAGCGGGTCGCAGTGCCGGCGCAGCGGTCGAATGGGCGGCGCGTGCGGCGCTGCGCCAGGAAATCGCCGCCATGGTGACGGCCCCTCTGCACAAGGAGGCGCTGTCCGCCGCCGGCTACGGTTTTCCGGGTCATACCGAACTGCTACAGGCCGAGGCCGCGGCCTTCCGCGGCGTGGGCATTGAGGAGCTTCCAGTGCGGATGATGCTAGCCAACGACGAACTGCGCACCGTGCTCGTCAGCATCCATGTGTCGCTGCGTGAAGCCATCGATCGCCTGAGCCATGTGGGTGTGCTGCAGACGCTGCGCATCACGCATGCCTCGCTGTCGCGGATGCTCGGCCGGGTGCCGCGCATTGCCGTTGCCGGGCTCAATCCGCATGCGGGGGAGGGCGGACTGTTCGGGCGGGAAGAGATCGAGCTGATCGCGCCGGCCGTGGTCGACGCGCGTGCCGAAGGGATCGAGGCGTTGGGACCTTTTGCGCCGGACACGGTCTTCATGCGGGCGCGTCGGCAGCCGGGACAGCCCGCAGGCGAATTCGACGTCGTGATCGCGATGTACCACGACCAAGGCCTCATCCCGGTCAAGTACCTTGGGGTGGAGACCGGCGTCAACGTGACGTTGGGGCTGCCGTTCGTGCGCACCAGTCCCGACCACGGGACAGCATTCGACATCGCCGGCCGGGGCATCGCGAAGGCCGACAGCCTGATCGCCGCCGTGCGCGTGGCGCGCAGCCTGGCGTGCTCCTGAGGAGGCAGCCACCTCCCGGCCTGGCCAGCCCAACGCCCCTGCGCTGTAGGGGTGGCCGGACAGCCGGGGCTCGTCAGCGACTTGCCAGGCTGTCGCGGATCTCGCGCAGCAGCACGATGTCTTCCGGCGGCGCGGCAGACGCGGCTGCGGCCGGCTCCGCTTTTTCGCGCCGCAGGCGGTTGATCTGCTTGACCATCAAGAAGATCACGAAGGCCAGGATCAGGAAATTGACGACGATCGTCAGGAAGTTGCCGTAGGCAAGCACGGGAACACCGGCTTTCTTGAGATCGGCCAAGGTATTGGCGACGCCGGCAGGTATCGTGCCGAGCACGACGTAGAGGTTGGAGAAATCGAGTCGGCCGAAGACCAGCCCCACCAGCGGCATGATGACGTCGCCGACCAGCGAATCGACGATCTTCCCGAATGCGCCCCCGATGATCACGCCCACGGCCAGATCGACCACATTGCCCTTAACCGCAAACTCGCGGAACTCGCTGAAAAAGCTCATGAACCGTTTCTCCTTTCCCATGTGTGTTAACACTTTGGATGAAAGTATAGAGAGTCGACTGCGGGCAAATACGGAGATGATCGGCGCGTGCGACCCGCTTCCGCGTCGTCGGGTGCGCCCTTGCGGGGACGCGCTCCCAGGCTTGGATATCGGGGGTGTCCCGCGTTGAAGCGTGCAAAACCCCTCCGCTAAAATTGTTTGTTGACCCGGCACAGCCCACAAGTACATCGAGGAACCCCATGAGTGATATCCCGGTCGGCCCGAAACGGGTCGATGCCAGCAAGCGGACCTGGCTGATTGCATCCGGCTGTGCCGGCGCTGTGGGTGGGGTTGCCACAGCGATCCCTTTCGTGAGCACCTTTCAGCCGTCTGAGAAAGCCAAGGCAGCCGGTGCGCCGGTCGAGGTCGACATCGGCGGCCTGCAGGTGGGCGAGAAGATCACCGTCGAATGGCGTGGCAAGCCGGTCTGGATCCTCAAGCGTTCGTCCACGCAGATCGCAGAGTTGCCCAAGCTCGATCCGCAACTCGCAGATCCGCAGTCCAAACGCAATCCTTCCGAATTCACGCCCAAGTACGCCCAGAACGAGAACCGCTCGATCAAGCCGGAAGTGCTGGTCGTGGTCGGCATCTGCACCCACCTGGGCTGCTCGCCCACCGACAAGCTGCAGGCGGGCCCGCAGCCTTCGCTGCCCGACGACTGGCAAGGCGGTTTCCTCTGTCCCTGCCACGGCTCGACCTTCGACCTGGCCGGCCGCGTTTTCAAGAACAAGCCCGCGCCCGACAACCTGCCCGTTCCTCCGCACAAGTACCTGTCGGACACGCGCCTGTTGATCGGCGAAGACGGCAACGCCTGAGCGGGAGGAGACACCATGGCCGAATTCAAGGACATCTCACCCAACGCGCCCGCGGGCGCCAAGCTGGGTAACTGGCTTCACAACCGCTTCCCGACGGCCTTCGACGCCTACCGCGTCCACATGTCGGAGTACTACGCGCCGAAGAACTTCAACTTCTGGTACATCTTCGGCTCGCTGGCGCTTCTGGTGCTCGTCATCCAGATCGTCACCGGCATCTTCCTGGTGATGCACTACAAGCCGGATGCGACGCAGGCCTTCGCCTCGGTCGAATACATCATGCGCGACGTGCCCTGGGGCTGGCTGATCCGCTACATGCACTCCACCGGCGCCTCGGCCTTCTTCGTGGTGGTGTACCTGCACATGTTCCGAGGCCTGCTCTACGGCAGCTACCGCAAGCCGCGGGAACTGGTCTGGATCTTCGGCTGCGCGATCTTCCTGTGCCTGATGGCCGAGGCCTTCATGGGCTACCTGCTGCCCTGGGGCCAGATGTCCTACTGGGGCGCGCAGGTGATCGTGAACCTGTTCTCCGCGATCCCGTTCATCGGTCCCGACCTGGCACTGTTGATCCGCGGTGACTATGTGGTGAGCGACGCCACCCTCAACCGTTTCTTCAGCTTCCACGTGATCGCCGTACCGCTGGTGCTGCTGGGCCTGGTGGTGGCCCACCTGTTGGCGCTGCATGACGTGGGTTCCAACAACCCCGACGGCATCGAGATCAAGGCCAACAAGGACGCGCAGGGCCGGCCGCTGGACGGCATCCCGTTCCACCCGTACTACACGGTGCACGACATCTTTGCGGTCGTGATGTTCCTGATCGTGTTCACGGCGGTCATCTTCTTTGCGCCGGAGATGGGCGGCTACTTCCTGGAGTACAACAACTTCATCCCGGCCGACCCGCTCAAGACGCCCAACCACATCGCCCCGGTCTGGTACTTCACGCCCTTCTATTCGATGCTGCGCGCCATCACCAGCGAGATGATGTACGCGCTCATCGCCTGCGTCGTCGGTGCCGCGGTGTTCGGCGTCTGGAAGACGCGCATGGCCCGCGTCGGCAAGATCGCCGTGGTTGTGGCCGCCGTCATCGCCTGCGCCATGATGCTGTCGATCGACGCCAAGTTCTGGGGCGTGGTCGTGATGGGCGGCGCCGTGATCATCCTGTTCTTCCTGCCCTGGTTGGACAAGAGCCCGGTCAAATCGATCCGCTATCGTCCTTCCTGGCACAAGTACCTCTATGGCGTGTTCGTCGTCGTCTTCGTGGTGCTGGCCTACCTGGGTGTGCAGCCGCCGTCTCCCATCGGCGAGCGTGTATCGCAGGTCGGTACCCTGTTCTATTTCGGCTTCTTCCTGCTCATGCCGTGGTGGACCCGCCTGGGCGAGTTCAAGCCCGTGCCCGAGCGCGTGACCTTTGCCGCGCACTGACCGAGCCGCCGGAGAAGCATCCCCATGAAGAAACTGATCCTCTCGCTGATGATGGCGCTGGGCATCGCCACGGGCGCCCTGGCGGCCGAAGGCGGCATCGCCTGGGACAAGGCGCCGGTGCGCACCAACGATCTCGCGTCACTGCAGAACGGCGCCAAGCTCTTCGTCAATTACTGCCTCAACTGCCACTCGGCTGCCTTCATGCGGTACAACCGCCTGCAGGACATCGGCCTCTCCGAACAGCAGATCAAGGACAATCTGTTGTTCTCCACCGAAAAGGTGGGTGACACGATGAAGGCCAACATCGATGCCAGACAGGCCAAGGAATGGTTCGGCGGCAATCCGCCCGACCTCACTTTGGTGGCGCGTTCGCGCGCAGGTCACAATGGCACCGGCGCCGACTACCTCTATACCTACCTGCGCACCTACTACCGCGACGACACCAAGGCAACCGGCTGGAACAACCTGGCCTTCCCGAGCGTGGGCATGCCCAACGTGCTTTGGGAACTGCAAGGCGAGCGCCGCCCGGTCTATGACAAGGTGGAGCAGCACGGTCACGAGACCGAGGTGCTCAAGGGCTGGGAGCAGGTCAAGCCGGGCAAGATGACGCCCCTGCAGTTCGATCAGGCCGTTGGCGATCTCGTCAATTACCTGCAGTGGATGGCCGAGCCCGCGCAGAACACGCGTGTACGCGTGGGGGTGTGGGTGTTGCTGTTCCTCGTGGTGTCGCTGGTCTTTGCTTGGCGTCTCAATGCGGCGTTCTGGAAAGACGTGAAGTAGAGAGAACGCGAACGGCGCTGCCCGGGCATGCCGGGTGCGTGAACGTACAGAGTGGGCTGCTGGAGCGGCCCACTCTTTTTTGATTTTTTGGAGCCTTTCGCCATGATGGTGCTGTATTCCGGAACGACCTGCCCTTTCTCCCACCGCTGCCGCTTCGTGCTGTTCGAAAAGGGCATGGACTTCGAAATCCGTGACGTCGACCTCTACAACAAGCCCGAAGACATCAGCGTGATGAATCCGTACGGCCAGGTGCCGATCCTGGTCGAGCGCGACCTGATCCTGTACGAGTCGAACATCATCAACGAGTACATCGACGAGCGCTTCCCGCATCCCCAGCTGATGCCCGGCGACCCGGTCGACCGCGCCCGTGTGCGGCTGTTCCTGCTGAACTTCGAGAAGGAACTGTTCGTCCATGTGTCCACGCTCGAGAACCGCAGTGCCAAGGGCAACGACAAGGCCATCGAGAAGGCGCGCTCGCACATCCGCGACCGCCTGACGCAACTCGCGCCCGTGTTCCTCAAGAACAAGTACATGCTGGGCGAGAACTTCTCCATGCTCGACGTGGCCATCGCGCCGCTGCTCTGGCGCCTGGACTACTACGGCATCGACCTGAGCAAGAACGCCGCGCCGCTGCTGAAGTACGCTGAGCGCATCTTCTCGCGTCCCGCGTACATCGAAGCGCTGACGCCTTCCGAGAAGGTGATGCGCAAGTAAGCGCAGCGCGGCTGGAAGAGAAAGACGCGCGATTCATGATCAGCGCCCTCGAATCCACGACGCTGCGGCCGTACCTGCTGCGTGCGCTGTACGAATGGTGTACCGATCACGGCTTCACGCCGTATATCGCCGTGGTGGTGGACGAGACCGTCCAGGTGCCGCGCGAATACGTCAAGAATGGCGAGATCGTGCTGAACATCAGCTACGACGCGACGAGTTCGCTCAAGATCGGCAACGAGTTCATCGAGTTCAAGGCCCGCTTCGCCGGCACGGCACGCGACATCATCGTGCCCCTTGGGCGCGTGGTTGCCATCTATGCGCGGGAGAACGGCCAGGGCATGGCCTTCCCGCCCCTTGACGCGCAGGCCTCCGAGGCGGGCGAGGTGGTGGCACCGACATCGGGGCAGTCCACACCGGAGCCGCGTCCTGGCATGCATCTGGTAGGCGAGGCTGCGGAGTCCGAGCCTGGGATGCTCGCGGGCGCCGAATCGCCCGACGGCGAGCCGCCACGGCCGCCGAACGGCGGTCGTCCAGCGCTCAAGCGCGTGAAGTGACCGACATCACCCTTCCGATAGAATCGCGCCCCTTGCCGCTTTAGCTCAGTTGGTAGAGCACCCGCCTTGTAAGCGGTAGGTCGTCAGTTCGATTCCGACAAGCGGCACCATTCGACCTCGGCGTACCGCCTCTCGCGGGCCGCCTTCATAAAGCCCCTGAACCGTCCCCTCGGTCAGGGGCTTTCTTCATGGTGCATCCGGATCAGCCTGCCCGATAAATGGGCAATCTGTCGCGAAGGCACGGCGGAGCATGCCTTGGCGTTGTCCTCCCCGACCTATGCCCAGGTTTATCCACAGAAAGCCGGGACAACCTGGACCCACGACAGCCGCGCATTGGTCTTCGCGCGACTTGTCGTTCGATGTGCGTAAACGCACCGACGGCGGCGACCGCGAGGCGGAGACTCCAGTCCATCGATCGCTGCACGGCCTCTCGCGCGGGATCGACTTTCCAACCCGACCCTCGAAAGGATTCGCCATGAACAAGACCGCCCTTCTCGCTGCCGCCCTGCTGACGCTCGCCGCCGGTGCCGCGTCCGCCGAGACGCAGGACGACTACATCCAGCAGAACCGCACCCCGGTGCACAGCACCCTGTCGCGTGCCGCCGCGCAGCAGCAACTCGTCGCCGCCGAGCGCAACGGCGATGTGGCCGCCATCGGCGAGGCCAGCAGCTTCGGCCAGCAGCCAGTGTTCGTCAGCGCCCGCACGCGCGCCCAAGTGCAGGCCGAGGCAGTGGCTGCGGCCCATGCCGCCAACCAGAACCTGGATCCGCGCGCCTTCGTCGACAGCCGTCTGCCCGCCAACATGCGCCGCGAACCGCAGCCGCAGCAGGCATCGGGCGGCGCACAACCCGCCCTGTGAGGCCCTCCATGTCCTACGCTTCATCCAAGACGACCGACACAGTGATCGCGCGGCATGACGACGCCGGCAAGCTGGTGCTGCGCGTTGCAGTCGGCATGCTTGTGCTGCTTCACGGCATTTCCAAACTGAGCACGGGTCCAGGCTTCATCGTGAAGATGCTGCAGGCCCACGGCCTGCCCGGGGCGATCGGTTACCTGGTCTACATCGGCGAGGTGCTGGCGCCGGCGCTGATGATTCTGGGTCTGTGGACGCGCCCGGCCGCAGCAGTGGTCGTGATCAACATGATCGTGGCCCTGCTTCTGGTGCATACCGGCCAGTTCTTTGCCATGACCAGCCAGGGTGGCTGGGCACTGGAACTGCAGGGCCTGTACCTGTTCGGCGCCCTGGCGGTGATGTTGCTGGGCGCGGGGCGCTACGCTGTCGCCGGCCCGCAGCGCGGGCTGAACTGATCGCGCGTCGCCTCAGGCGCCGCTGTCGCCCATCACCTCGGCGACCACGCGCGCCAGACGCTCGACGTCGGTGACGACGAGGGCGTCGCCGTCCTTGCGCAGCAGGCCGGCACGCACCAGCGCGTTGAGTTCCCGGGTCACCTGCTCGCGGTTGGTGCTGATGCGGCTGGCCAGCTCGGCATGGCGTGGCGCCGGCGCCAGCCGAACCTCGCCGGTGGCCGCATCGGGGCAGGCCGTGCGGGCCAGCCGGAGCAGTTCAGCGTGAAGCCGGTTCTGCACGCCCAGCGTACTCAGCTCGATCACCCGCTGCGACAGTTGGCGCACCAGGGTCGTCAGGCGCTGCATCTGACGTCGGGCCACCGTCGGTTCCTGCTGCAACAGCTCGAGGAAGGTTTCGCGCTCGAGCACCGCCACGAGGCTGTCCTCCACCGTCATCACGTCGGCCGAGCGCGGCTGACCGTCCAGGGCAGCGAGGTCGCCGACGACCTCGCCCGCCCCCAGGTCGCGGAAGGTGACCTGCCGGCCGTTGGCACCGTAGGTGGTCACCCGCACCGTGCCATCGATCACGAGGTAGACGTCGGCGCGACGCTGGCGCCGCAGCAGCAGCGGTTGCCCGGCCGTCACACGGCGCCAGCTGCAGCGCGCCGCAATGGCATCCAGCCGTGCTGGCGGCAGGTCGTCGAACAGGGCGAAGCGCCGAAGCGCAAGACTGGAGGGCCGGTCACTCATGGGCGCGCGATTATGCTCAGCCGCCCATGAGTCCGCCTCCGCCGGTCGCCGCGCCGGCCTTCCCCGTCTCGTTGTCCCTGCGCTCACGGCGCGATCTGCGTTGGGCCAGCGGCCTGGTGCTGATGGCGTACGTGACACTGCATCTGCTCAACCATGCGTTGGGGCTTGTATCGCTTCAGGTGGCCGAGGCGGTGCTGAGGCCGCTGCGTTCCTTCTGGCATTCCTGGCCCGGCACGCTGCTGCTCTATGGCGCGGTGGTCGTCCATCTGGTGCTGGCCTTCGTCGCGCTGTGGGAGCGGCGCAGCCTTCGCATGCCGCCGTCGCAGGGGCTGCGCATCGTGCTTGGCTTCGCTCTTCCGCTGCTGCTGGCTTCACACCTGGCGTCGATGCGCGGCGGCTACACGCTCTTCGGCTTGAATGGCAGCTATGCCCGTGTGGTGGAAGGCCTGTGGGGCGCGGCGGGCGGCGTCTTCCAGATCATCGCCCTGGCCGCGGCCTGGACGCACGGCTGCATGGGCCTGCACTTTGCCCTGCGCGCGAATGTGCGCTGGCGTCGGGCTCAGCCGCTGTTGCTGACTGTGGCCGTGCTGTTGCCTACGCTCGCGGCGCTGGGTTTCGTGGCCATGGGACGCGAATGGCAGGTCGCGCCCGGGCCGGTCGACGCGCCCGGTGCCGCTCAGGGGCGTCGACTCGGAGGATTGTCCGAGCATGGACAGGACCTCTACATGACTTTGCTCGCGGCCTTGTTGCTGGCTCGTTTGGCGCGCGGCCGGATGTACCGGTTTCCCGGCGTCCGGATGCTGACGCTGCGCTATCCCGACCGCAGTGTCCAGGTGCCTGTCGGCTGGAGCGTGCTGGAGGCCAGCCGGGCGCACGGCATCGCACACCTGTCGCTGTGCGGCGGGCGGGCCCGTTGTTCCACCTGTCGGATCCGCGTCGCAGGGCCGGCCGCTCACTGTCCGCCGCCCGGGCTCGACGAACAGCGTACGCTGGCCCGCGTGCGCGCGGGTGCCCAGGTGCGGCTGGCCTGCCAGTTGCGGCCGACGGGCGACCTCGAGGTCTCTCCCTTGCTGGGCGGCGGCACCGTCGCCGAAGGCCAGCGCCCGCGGCTGGAGGGCGAGCGCGAGGTTGCCGTGCTCTTCGTCGACCTGCGCCGCTGGTCAGGCCTCGCCGAGCGTCAATGGCCCTTCGACCTCGTCTACGTGCTCGACCGCTACTTTGCGCTCGTGGGGCAGGCGGTGCGGGAGTCGGGCGGCGTGCCGAACCAGTTCATCGGCGACAGTGTGATGGCGATCTTCGGCCTGGAAGAAGGCCTGGACCTGGCCTGCCGCCGGGCTTTCCAGGCGGCTGCGCTGATCAGCGCCCGTATGCGCGACTGGAGCGATGGCTTCGAGCGCGAATTCGGCCAGCCCCTCGATTTCGGCATGGGCCTGCATGCGGGCTCGGCCGCGGTCGGCGAGGTCGGTCACCTGGAGGTGCAGAGCTTCACCGCGGTCGGCGAGGTCGTGAACACTGCCAGCCGGTTGCAGGAGCAGACCAAGGCGGTGGGTGCGGCGCTCGTGGCCTCGCGCTTCGCGGCCCGGCAGGCAGGCCTCCTGCCGCTTGCCACGCAAATGCGGCGCATTGAGGTGCGGGGCCGTCGCGAGCCCCTCGACGTGGTGGCCTGGTCGGCGGAGGCACTGGCCGTGGCCGTGCAAAGCCCGGGTCCATCGCCGCTTTTGTAGAATCCGTGCAACCGAGGAGCGTTGCAGCGCCGTCAGGCGTGAGGCTCGGAATCCACTCGCAACCACGCTCACCCGCATCGCGCCGTGGTGAGTGCTTTCTTTCCCTCCCCGACGCGCAGCGGAAACCCTGAAACCCGTGTTCTGGAGCATTGCATGAGCGCCGTTCTCAAAGCCGACCTGACCGCCGATATGGCGATCGCCGACATCTCGCTGGCCGACTGGGGCCGCAAGGAAATCAAGATTGCCGAGACCGAGATGCCCGGTCTCATGGCCATCCGCGAGGAATTCGCTGCAGCGCAGCCTCTGAAGGGCGCCCGCATCACCGGTTCGCTGCACATGACCATCCAGACGGCGGTGCTGATCGAGACCCTCAAGGCCCTGGGCGCCGACGTGCGCTGGGCCTCGTGCAACATCTTCTCGACGCAGGACCACGCCGCCGCCGCCATCGCCGCGGGTGGCACGCCGGTGTTCGCCATCAAAGGCGAGTCGCTCGAAGACTACTGGGACTACACCCATCGCATCTTCGACTTCGGCCCCAAGGGCTCGAAGGGCGAGGGCCCCAACATGATCCTGGACGACGGCGGCGATGCCACGCTGTTGATGCACCTGGGCCAGCGCGCCGAGAAGGACCTGTCCGTGGTGGCCAACCCCTCCAGCGAGGAAGAGCGCATCCTCTTCGCCGCCATCAAGACCAAGATCGCGCAGGACCCGACCTGGTACAGCCGCAAGTCGGCCGAGATCATCGGCGTGACCGAAGAGACGACCACCGGCGTGCACCGCCTGAACGAGATGTCCGCCAAGGGCACGCTGCTGTTCCGCGCGATCAACGTGAACGACTCGGTGACCAAGAGCAAGTTCGACAACCTCTACGGCTGCCGTGAGTCGCTGGTGGACGGCATCAAGCGCGCCACCGACGTGATGATCGCCGGCAAGGTCGCCGTGGTGGCCGGCTACGGCGACGTGGGCAAGGGCTGTGCCCAGGCCCTGGCCGCCCTGCGCGCCCAGGTGTGGGTGACCGAGATCGACCCGATCAACGCCCTGCAGGCCGCCATGGAAGGCTTCAAGGTCGTCACCATGGAATACGCCGCCGACAAGGCCGACATCTTCGTGACCACCACCGGCAACAAGGACGTGATCCGCCACGAGCACATGCTGGCGATGAAGAACGAATCCATCGTTTGCAACATCGGCCACTTCGACAACGAGATCGACGTCGCCTCGATCGAGAAGTACCAGTGGGAAGAGGTCAAGCCCCAGGTCGATCACGTGATCTTCCCGGACGGCAAGCGCATCACGCTGCTCGCCAAGGGCCGGCTGGTCAACCTGGGCTGCGCCACGGGCCACCCCAGCTTCGTGATGTCGTCGTCCTTCGCCAACCAGACCATCGCGCAGATCGAGCTGTTCACCAAGCCGGACGCCTACGAGGCCGGCAAGGTCTACGTGCTGCCCAAGGTGCTGGACGAGAAGGTCGCGCGCCTGCACCTGAAGAAGGTCGGCGCCCAGCTCACCGAGCTGACCGACGCCCAGGCCGCCTACATCGGCGTCGCCAAGACCGGGCCCTACAAGCCCGACACCTACCGCTACTGAGCATTCGCCGGGCTTCGTGCCGCCGCCTCGGGCGCCCGTGCAGGGCGCTCGCAGGCGGCGCGCCGGAGCCGGTGGCCGCGGCGCCTCGCACGGGGCGGCCCGGCCTGCTCTCCGTCTCCTCCCATGCGCGCTGACCAGCTGCTCGTCGAACGCGGCCTGGCCGCTTCACGCTCGCAGGCGGCGCGCCTGATCGCGGGGGGCCTGCGCTGGCGCCTGCATGCCGGCCAGCCCTGGCGCTCGGCCGCCAAGAATGGCGACGAGGTGCCGCCCACCGCCGAGCTCGAACTGGCGGACGCGGCCGAGGCCCGCTACGTCTCGCGCGGCGGCCTCAAGCTCGAAGGCGCGCTCGATGCGGCGGGGCTCGATGTCGCCGGACTTCGCTGCCTGGACGTGGGCCAGTCCACCGGCGGCTTCACCGACTGCCTGCTGCAGCGCGGCGCCGCGGCGGTGGTTGGCGTGGACGTCGGCCATGGGCAGCTGCATGAACGGCTGCGGGCCGATGCGCGCGTGCAGACGCTGGAGAAGGTCAACGCGCGCCATCTGCAGACGGTGCAGTTCGCGGCGATGGGTGGCGCGGATTTCGGCCTCGTCGTCGGCGATCTGTCCTTCATCTCGCTCACCCTGGTGTTGCCGGCACTGGTGCCGCTGATGGCATCGAACGGGCGTCTGCTGATGCTGGTCAAGCCGCAGTTCGAGCTGCAGCCGGCGCAGATCGGCAAGGGCGGCATCGTCCGCGATCCGGCGCTGTACGCCGAGGTCGAGGCCCGGCTGCGGCATGGCTGTGTCGATGCCGGCCTGCGGCTGCTCCAATGGCTGGACAGCCCCATTGCCGGCGGCGATGGCAATCGCGAGTTTTTCATCCACGCGGCGCTTTCGGTGGCCGCGCACGACAACTAGACAAAGAAAGGGATTCCCGATGCGCCTTCCGATCAGTTTCGAGTTCTTCCCGCCCAAGACGCCCGAAGGCGCGGTCAAGCTGCGGGCCGTGCGGGCGCAGTTGCGTGCCCGCGCGCCGCAGTTCTGCTCGGTGACCTACGGCGCGGGCGGTTCCACCCAGGCGGGCACCTTCGCCACGGTGAAGGAGCTCCTGGAAGAAGGCACCGACGCGGCCTCGCACTTCTCGTGCATCGGCGCGACGCGCGAGACGGTGCGCGAGCAACTGCATCAGCTCAAGGCCATGGGCGTGCGCCGCCTTGTGGCACTGCGTGGCGATCTGCCCAGTGGCTACGGCATCGGCGGCGAGTTCCAGTATGCGAGCGACCTGGTGGCCTTCATTCGTACCGAGACCGGTCGTGACTTCCACCTGGAGGTGGCCTGCTACCCCGAGGTCCACCCCCAGGCACGCACGCCCCAGGCCGACATGCAGGCCTTCGCGACCAAGGTGCGTGCTGGGGCCGATTCGGCCATCACGCAGTACTTCTTCACGCCCGAGGCCTACTTCCGCTTCGTCGACGAGGCCCGCGCGGCCGGTGCCGACGTGCCGATCGTGCCGGGCATCATGCCCATCACCAGCTCCACGCAGCTGATGCGCTTCTCGGATGCCTGCGGCGCCGAGATCCCCCGTTGGGTGCGACTGCGGCTGCAGTCCTTCGGCGACGACACGGCGTCGATCAAGGCCTTCGGCCTCGACGTGGTCGCGGCCTTGTGCGAGCGGCTGGTCGCGGGCGGCGCCCCGGCGCTGCACTTCTACACGATGAACCAGGCCGCGCCCACGCTGGCGCTGCTGGATCGGCTGGGCCTGGGCGAATGAGCGTCTGGGCGACGGCGCGGGCCGCATGTGCGGCACTCGCGACGCTGCTGGCCGTGGCCTGTGCGCCGCTGCCGACGACGCCGGACGCAGGTGCCGGCGGTGCCGAGCCAACATCTGGCGCCACCGCCGTCAGCGGAGCGGCAACTTCCGCAGCCAAACCGCCGCGGCCCCATCTGCTGCCCTTGGATCGGCAGGCGCCGGCGGCTGCAGAGGCACCGCGGTCGCGCGTGGTCCAGATCTTTCCCGACCTGAGCGAAACGCCGGACGGTCCCCCCGACGATTTGCAGGTCGAGGAATTCGAACGGGGCGGGGGCTCCTGGTATGGCGTGCAGTTCCACCGTCGGCGCACCGCCAGCGGTGAGCTGTTCGACATGACCGGCTTCACCGCCGCCCACAAGACGCTGCCCTTCGGCACCAAGGTGTGCGTGCGCAGCCTGGTCAATGGGCGCGAGGTGCTGGTCTACATCAACGATCGCGGGCCTTTCACACCGGGGCGCATCATCGACTTGAGCCAGGCCGCGGCCGAGCAGATCCAGCTGACCACCATCGGCTTCAAGCAGGTGTCGCTGACGGTGATTCCGGAGGAGGGTGGCCGTTGCGCGGGCGAGCGCGTCGAAGGCGGCCTGGCTCCCATCAACATGGCGGCGGCGCCGCGCCCCGCGCCGGCGCGCCGTGCGCCAGCACGTGTAGTCAACAAGCGCCGGCGCTGAGGTGCGGACGACCACGGCGGGTGGCGCCCACCCGGCCGCAGCGGGGGTGGTCAGCCGCCGTGCTCCAGCGTGAAGGCGGCGTTGGCGTCCTGCGCCAGCACCTGCGCCATGCGGGCCAGGCTGGGCCGCAGGCGAGCGGCCAGGGTGTGCGGCGGATTGATGATGAACATGCCGCTGGCGGGCAGGCCGGGCCGGCGGCTGGTCTCGCCCGGTAGCGCAACGGCCATGCGGCTGGACTTGACCGTGAGGCTGGCATTGAGCCAAGGCTTGCCTGCCTTGGTCGCCAGGGTCCTGAGCCGGCGCGGCAGCTCGTGCGCCTCCGGCCGGGGAATGATCGGATACCAGACCGCATAGACGCCCGTGGCGAAGCGCTTGAGCGCCTCGCCCACGTAGGCGGCGGTGCGGCTGTAATCGGTCTTCATCTCGTAGCTCGGGTCGGTGAGCACGAGTGCGCGGCGCGAGGGGGGCGGCAGGAACTTGGTGGCGCTGCCGAAGCCGTCTTCGCGCAGCACGGCGATGCGCCGGCCGGCGTCGAGCTGGGCCACATTGCCGTCCAGTGTCTTGGCATCCGTGGGATGCAACTCGTAGAGCTTGAGGCGGTCGTGCTCGCGCAGCAGCTGATGGGCGACGAAAGGCGAGCCGGGGTACACGCGCAGCGCCTCACCGCGGTTGAATTCGCGCACCATCGCCAGGTAGCGGCCGAGCGCGTCGGGCAATGGGGTATCGGAGGCGGCGGCCGCCTCGGCCAACCGCAGCACGCCCTCGGCGGCCTCGCCGCTCTTGCCGGCATAGTCACCGTCCAGGCGATAGAGGCCGGCACCGGCATGGGTGTCGACCATCGTCAGGGCGGTTTCCTTCTCCAGCAGGTAGTCGAGCACGGCGATCAGCACCGTGTGTTTGAGCACGTCGGCGTGGTTGCCGGCGTGGAAGGCATGGCGGTAGCTGAACATGGAGCAATGCTAACCGCGGCAGCCTCCAGGTGGCGCCTATCTGAAGGCTGTGCATATAATGGAAGGCTTCGCAGCGTTTTACCGAGCCCCGCGGCGAAGCTCGACACCCGCCTAAGAGCTTTCCTTCAGAGAAAGACCGACCGCGGAAAAGGGCTCACTCCAAACCTCCTTTTCTCAAGGAAATCTCATGTCTACGTTCAGCGCCAAGCCCGCTGACGTGAAGCACGAGTGGTTTGTGATTGACGCAACCGATAAGGTTCTCGGACGGGTCGCCAGCGAAGTGGCCCTCCGTCTGCGCGGCAAGCACAAAGCCATCTACACGCCTCACGTCGACACCGGTGACTTCATCGTCATCGTCAACGCGTCCAAGCTCAAGGTCACCGGCACCAAGAGCATCGACAAGGTCTACTACCGTCACTCCGGCTTCCCGGGTGGCATCACCGCCACCAACTTCCGCGACATGCAGGCCAAACACCCCGGCCGCGCGCTCGAGAAGGCCGTCAAGGGCATGCTGCCCAAGGGTCCTCTGGGCTACGCCATGATCAAGAAGCTGAAGGTCTACGGCGGCGCTGAGCATCCGCACAGCGCCCAGCAGCCGCAGCCGCTGGAAATCTGAGGAGTCCCGAGATGATTGGTGATTGGAACAACGGCACCGGCCGTCGCAAGTCCAGCGTCGCCCGCGTGTTCCTCAAGAAGGGCAGCGGCAAGATCACGGTGAATGGCAAGCCGATCGAGCAGTTCTTCGGCCGCCAGACCTCGATCATGATCGCGAAGCAACCGCTCGCGCTGACCGAGAACCTGGAAGCCTTCGACATTCAGGTGAACGTGCACGGCGGCGGTGAATCCGGCCAGGCCGGCGCGACCCGCCACGGCATCACCCGTGCGCTGATCGACTACGACGCGACCCTCAAGCCGGTGCTGAGCCAGGCTGGCTTCGTCACCCGCGACGCGCGTGAAGTCGAGCGTAAGAAGGTCGGTCTGCACTCTGCACGCCGCCGCAAGCAGTTTTCGAAGCGCTGAGCGTTTCGCACTTGCCAGAGAAAAACCGCCCTCGGGGCGGTTTTTCTTTGCCTGCGTTAGCATTCTTTCCCTTGGTCGCGCCCGCCGGGTTCGGCTCTCACGGAGATTTCCCCATGACCACCGCAGTTGCCGAAACCACCGCGTCCGCCGTGCAGGCGATGCCCGAACCGATCGTGTTCACCGATTCCGCCGCCGCCAAGGTGGCGGACCTGATCGCCGAGGAAGGCAATCCCGACCTGAAGCTGCGTGTGTTCGTCCAGGGTGGCGGCTGCTCCGGCTTCCAGTACGGTTTCACCTTCGACGAGGTGACCAACGAGGACGACACGGCCATGACCAAGAACGGCGTGTCACTGCTGATCGATGCCATGAGCTACCAGTACCTCGTCGGCGCCGAGATCGACTACAAGGAAGATCTGCAAGGCGCCCAGTTCGTGATCAAGAACCCCAACGCGACCACCACCTGCGGCTGCGGTTCGAGCTTCTCGGTCTGATCCGCTGTACCGTGCGGCAACCACGTCTGTCGCCGCCATGAAAGCCGCCTTCGGGCGGCTTTTTGTTTTCATTCGCGCCGAGCCCGCCCTTGACTGCCTCCCGACCTGAAGCCGCCGCCGCGGCCACCGACACCCCGCAACGCATCCTGCTGTGGCTGGTGGCCATCGGCTTCTTCATGCAGACGCTGGATGCCACCATCATCAACACGGCCCTACCGTCGATGGCGCGTGCGCTGGGCGAAAGCCCGCTGCGCATGCAGTCCGTGGTGGTGTCCTATTCGCTCACGATGGCCTTGCTCATCCCGGCCTCGGGCTGGCTGGCCGACCGCTTCGGTACGCGGCGGATGTTCATGGTGGCGATTGCACTGTTCACCCTCGGTTCGCTGGCGTGCGCGGCATCGCGTCACCTGGGCGAGCTGGTGGCGGCGCGGGTGCTCCAAGGGCTGGGCGGCGCGCTGCTCCTGCCGGTGGGGCGGCTGTCGGTGTTGCGCACCTTTCCTCGCGCGCAGTTCCTGCAGGCGATGAGCTTCGTGGCGATCCCTGGTCTGATCGGCCCGCTGCTCGGCCCCACGCTCGGCGGCTGGCTGGTCGAGTACGCATCGTGGCACTGGGTCTTCCTGATCAACCTGCCCGTAGGCCTGATCGGCTTGGCGGCCACCCAGCGCTTCATGCCCGATGTCCGGTCCGAGGCGCCTGGCCGCTTCGATCTGTTGGGCTATGTGCTGCTCGCCTTCGGCATGGCCGGCCTCTCGCTCGCCATCGAGGGCGGCAAGGGCATGGGCCACGCCGGCGCTCTGGTGTTGGCCGTGTTCGGTTTCTCGGCCGTCGTGGCCTACTGGCTGCACGCGGTCCGGCACCCGGCGCCGCTGTTTTCCACCCATCTGTTCCGGGTACGAACCCTCTCGGTCGGTTTGCTTGGGAACCTGTTCTGCCGGCTGGGCAGCGGCGCCATGCCGTTCCTGATTCCTCTGTCGCTGCAGGTGTCGCTGGACTATTCGCCCATGCAGGCCGGGATGATGATGCTGCCGACGGCGCTGGCCGGCATGGGCATGAAGCGGGTGGCCGCGCAACTGATTCTGCGCTTCGGCTACCGCAATCTGCTGACGGTCAACACCTGCATCATCGGACTGCTCATGACCAGCTTTGCGCTGGCCTCGCCTGGCGAGCCGCTCTGGCTGCGGCTGCTGCAGTTCGCGCTGTTTGGCGCCTTCAACTCGCTGCAGTTCACCGCCATGAACACGCTGACACTGAAGGACCTGGACGGGGCCAGTGCCAGCAGCGGCAACAGCCTTTTCTCGATGGTGCAGATGCTGGCCATGAGTCTGGGCGTGGCCATGGCCGGGGCGGTGCTGTCTGGCTTCAGCGGCGCCTTCGGCGATCACGCCCTGCCGGCGTTCCAGGCCACCTTCGTCACCGTGGGACTGGTGACCGTGGCCTCAGCCTTCATCTTCTGGCAGGTGCCGCCAGAGGCGCGTTCGCCCCAGCTCGAAGAGCCGGACGCGGCCGGTCGTCACTGAGGCGGCGCAGGCAGGCGTCTTCAGCGGCCGAGCCCAGCGGCTTGGAGTGCGACTTTGTGACGGGCGCCGCTGCCGTGTCGAAAGATTTTCAGGCGGGGTAGAGGGCGCCCAGCACCCGCATCCCGCGGGCGCCTGTGACAGCTGGCAGATTGCCGGGCTCTCCCGCCAGCAGCCGCTGGGCCAGCCAGGCGAAGGCCGTGGCCTCGACCTGCTGCGGCGGCAGTCCGTGCGAAGCAGAGCTGTCAATGGCGACGCCGGGCAGGTGCAGCACAAGGCGCTCCATCAGATCCGCATTGGCGGCGCCGCCGCCGCAGACGATCAGCCGCTGGACCTCTGGCGCATGCAGGCGCAGCGCCTCGGCACAGCTCTGGGCCGTCAGTTCCGCCAGCGTGGCCTGCACGTCTCGCGGGTCGGCCGACAAGTCTTCGGGCCGCAGGTGCTGCGCGAGCCACTGCGGATGGAACAGGTCGCGTCCGGTGCTCTTGGGAATCGGTTGGGCGAAGTAGGGTTCGGCCAGCAGGCGTTGCAGCAACTCAGGCCGGACGGTCCCGGACGCTGCCCAGGCGCCGCCGGCGTCGAAGGGGGTGCCGCGGTGCTGCTGACACCAGTGGTCCAGCAGCGCGTTGGCCGGTCCGCAGTCGAAGCCGCGGATCGGGCTGTGGTCGCCCGGGAGGAGGCTCAGGTTGGCGATGCCTCCCAGGTTGAGGGCGGCACGGGCCTCATCGGGTCGGCCGAACAGTGCCGCATGAAAAGCCGGCACCAGCGGGGCACCCTGGCCGCCGGCGGCAACGTCCCGCGAACGGAAGTCGCAGGCCACGGGCATGCCGGTCAGTTCGGCCAACAGTGCCGGATTGTTCAGCTGAAGGGTGTAGCCGGTGCCGTCGACCGCGCCGGGTTGGTGGCGCACGGTCTGGCCATGCGCACCGACGGCGCGGATCGACGACACCGCAAGGCCAGTCTGACTCAGCAGTTGACGCACCACTTCGGCGTAGTGCCGCGAAAGGCCGTTGGCAGCAAGCGCTGCGCGGTGCAGTTCGTCCACCCCCTGCGGCTGATTCAGGGCCAGCAGTTCGGCGCGCAACGCCGGGTCGAAGCCGGCGCTTGCATGGGCATGCACCGTCACGCCGCCATCGAATGAAGCGACCACGCCGTCCACGCCGTCGAGGGAGGTGCCCGACATCAGGCCGATGAAAAGCTCGGTCATGCGCAAGCCTCGGAATTCGCCAAGAAAAAAGCGCCGGAGGACCGGCGCTGGGTGGTTTGCAGGGGTTGATCGCCCGCCAGATGGTGGCGGGGCGAGCGCTCAGTCCGCCCGGGCCTGCAGTACTGCGCTGGCCGACGCCAACTCGGTGCGGGCAGCGACCATCACCTTGGCGAAGGCCGCGCGAGCCGAGGCCGGAATCGGCGTGCCGCCATCCTGTTCGGCCAACATCCGCTGCGGATCGAAGTACTGGCCGTCGATCCGGAACTCGAAATGCAGGTGGGGGCCGGTGGCCCAGCCCGTGGAGCCCACGGCGCCGACCTTCTGGCCTTGGCTCAATGACTGGCCGACCTTGACGTCGATGCGGCTCAGATGCGCATAGGCTGTCTGCTGGCGATTACGGTGGTTGACGATGACGATGTTGCCGTAGCCGTTCTGCCAGCCGGCGAAATCGACCGTGCCATCGCCGACCGTGCGCACGGGCGTGCCGGGGGGGGCGGCGAAGTCCGTACCGGTGTGCTGGCGCCAGCTGTTGAGGATCGGATGCAGCCGCATCGCGAAGCCGCTGGACACGCGGGTGAACTCGACGGGCGAGGCGAGGTACGCGCGGCGCAGGCTCTCGCCGTCGAAGCGGTAATAGCCGCCCTTCTGGCCGGTCGGCTCGAACCATAGGGCTTGGTGCACCTTCCCACCGGTCTCGAACTCGGCGGCCAGCACGCGGCCGCTGCGCATCGCCTGACCGTCGGCTTCCAGGCTCTCGTACTGCACGGCGAAGCGATCGCCTTTGCGCAACTGACGGAAGTCGACGTCGCCAGAGAAGATGTCCGCCAACTGGGTGGCGATGGCGTCAGGGATGCCGGCGGCGTCGGTGGCGGCGAAGAGCGAACTCTGGATCGTGCCGCCAGCGACGCGTTGGTTGACGTCCAGGGTCTCGACCTCGCTGCGCACGGCGAAGCCGGCGCCTTCGGGCTGGACGGTGATGCGGCGGAAGCCGCCCGCGCTGTCAGGCACCCAGCGGGCCGACAGGCGTTGCAGGCGACCATCCTGGCCGAGTTCGGCCGCGATCATGCGGCCCACACGGCTTAGCATCGCCGCCCGGGCTTCGCCATTGCTGCGCACGAAGGCGGCAGCGGCCGGATCGTTCACACCCAGGCGCCCCAGCAGGGCGTCGGCCGTGTCGCTGGCGCGGGTGGACTCGGTGCGGAACAGAGTGAAGCTGTAGCCGTCAAGGGCCTCGCTCTGGCTTTCGACAGCCAGGGGGGTGACGGCTTCGAGCACTTGGCGGATCGGCAGATCCGCCGCGTCGGGGCCCAGGGAAGCGACGGCGAAGGCGCCGCCGCCGGTCGTCATCAGCAGCGCGGCGACGGCGGCGGTGAGATGGCGGGGATGGGTCCGGATGACAAAGGCGACACGAGAGGCAAACGCTTCCTCGGCGGCCAGAATGCCGTTGATCAATTTCGACAACGTAGGAATCCAGGGCTCGGGTTCGGCGGCCGCCCTGAGGCGCTGTAGGTGAGCGCTGATGCCGGGCGGGGCGAAAAGAGGCGCTGCGTAGAATGATCCGCGGCGCAAAAGCCGACGGAGTATAGCGGCGTGTGTTGTTTCCGCCCCTCAAAATCGCAATGAATCCCCAGTCTCCTATTGGTCAAACACTATCGGATGGTGTAGGACAAGCACTCGAAATCTCGCTACGGGGCGCCGACGAACTGCTTCCCCAGGACGAGTGGATCCGCAAGCTGCAGCGCGCCGAGAGGACCGGCCAGCCCCTGCGCATCAAGCTGGGTTTGGACCCGACTGCGCCCGACATCCACATCGGCCACACGGTGGTGCTCAACAAGATGCGCCAACTGCAGGACCTGGGCCACCAGGTGATCTTCCTGATCGGCGACTTCACCACCCTGATCGGCGACCCTTCGGGTCGCAACAGCACGCGCCCGCCGCTGACGCGCGAGCAGATCGAAGAAAACGCGCAGACCTATTACCGCCAGGCCAGCCTGGTGCTGGATCCGGCCCGTACCGAGATCCGCTACAACTCGGAATGGAGTGACCCGCTGGGCGCGCGCGGGATGATCCAGCTGGCGGCCAAGTACACGGTGGCGCGCATGATGGAGCGCGACGACTTCACCAAGCGCTTCAAGGCGGGCCAGTCGATCTCGGTGCATGAGTTCTTGTACCCGTTGATGCAGGGCTACGACTCGGTGGCACTCAAGAGCGACCTGGAGCTCGGCGGCACCGACCAGAAGTTCAACCTGCTCGTGGGCCGGCATCTGCAGCAGGAATATGGCCAGGAGCCGCAGTGCATCCTGACCATGCCGCTGCTCGAAGGCCTCGATGGCGTCGAGAAGATGTCCAAGAGCAAGAACAACTACATCGGCATCAGCGAGGCGCCGAACACCATGTTCGCCAAGGTGCTGTCGATCTCGGACGCGCTGATGTGGAAGTGGTTCACGCTGCTGAGCTTCCGCTCGCTGAAGGAGATCGCCGCGCTCAAGGCCGAGGTCGAAGGTGGTCGCAATCCCAAGGACGCGAAGGTGATGCTGGCCAAGGAGATCACGGCCCGCTTCCACAGCGTCCAGGCGGCCGACGCGGCCGAGCAGGACTTCATCAACCGCAGCCGCGGAGGCGTGCCGGACGAGATCCCCGAGGTGCAGATCAGCGGTGCGCCGCTGGGCATCGCCCATGTGCTCAAGGCGGCTGGCCTGGCCGCGTCGACCTCTGAAGGCAACCGACTCATCGACGGCGGCGGCGTGCGGGTGGATTCCAGTGTGGTGAGCGACAAGGGGCTCAGGTTGGAGGCCGGCAGCTACGTGGTGCAGGTGGGCAAGCGCAAGTTTGCACGGGTGCTGTTGGCCTGAAGAGCGCAGGGCGCCAACCTGCCCCAGCGGCCCTCTCCACTAAACGCTTCCTCCGCGCCTGGAGGAGGTGAGATGTATGGCCGGTGGCCGATGGCCGCCCTGCCGACACTGCTCAGCGCAGATCGACCACCACCCGCCGGTTGCGCGGCTCGTCCACCTCGTCCGCCGTCGGAACGGCCGGCTCGCGCTCGCCGCGGCCCGCCGCCTCGATGCGCTCCGGGGCAAAGCCGCGCTGGATGAGCATCTGTCGCACCATCTGGGCTCGCGCCAGAGACAGCGCGTCATTGGGCGCGGTGGCTCCGCGCGTGTCGGTATGGCCGGTGATGACGAGGTCCGCACCCGGGCGGGCGGCGGCCTCGCTCAGTAAGGCGTCGAGGTCGCGTTGCGATTGCGTCGCCAACCGTGTTCCGCCCGTGTCGAAGAAAAGCACGAAGCGCCGGGGCCGTGGTGGCCGCAGCGAGAAAAGCGCGGGGTTCTGGGCCTGCACCGCGGCCGCGTCGGTGTTGTCGAGTCGGGGCGGTTGGTTGGGGGCGACCACCGAAGCGCGTTCGTATGGCTTGTCCAGGCGTTGCTGGCCAGCCGCCGTGCTGATGACCACCGCGGAGGGTGAGCCGTCATCCTGCGGCAATAGCACGACGCGGGTCGACGGCGGCGGCGCCGCGCACGCGGCCAGGAGCAGCGCCGCAGCGGGCACGGCCCAGCGCAGCAGATCGAGCAGGCGGCGCGTCATGGCGCGTCGGCGGACACGATGAAGTCCGTTCCACGAATGCCGATGGTGGCCGTCTGCGTCTCGACGCGCACGGCCTCGGGGTGGGACCGGCCCAGCAGGCCAGAAATCATGCGCAGTGAGCCACGAAGCAAACCGACCAGCAGGTTGCCATCCTGCGTGGTGCTGTCGAAGCGGTAATCGCGGATGTCCACGTGGGTAGACGGACCCACGACCAGCGTGGTGCCGTCGCGCAGCACGAAGCCTGCGGCGCCCTGGGCGTCCGTCTCGATGCGATCGGTGGTCCGCAGCAGGCTGCCGACCTGCGCAGCCTGCGACTGGCCGGCTGCGTCCACGATCCGGACCTGGCCCTGGACCGACTTGATGAAGCCGGCATGACCGCCGTTCACGGCATCCTGCGCGTGGGCCGGGCCCACAATGCCGGCCCAGAGGGCGGCGGTGACGAAAAGGCCTGGGAGCGTGATCTGTCTCATGACCTTAATCTGGCGCTAAAGCAAAACCGCGCATGATAGGAGCCGCCCCTGCAGCGGCCCGTGACCCGCTGGCTGCCCGCGAAGTTTCTGACGAATAGCATGAAATATTTCTCAATCGCCAACGATTCGCCGCTTTGGCAGCCGCGCAACCTGCTCAAGCTGTCCATTGGCGTCGCGCTGCTCACCATCCTGCTCAAGAGCATCGCCGGCTATGTGACCCATTCCATGGGCCTGATCTCGGATGCGATGGAGTCCTTCGTCAACCTGGCCAGTGCCGTTTTCGCCCTGAGCATGGTGACAGTGGCGGCACGCCCGGCGGATGACGACCATCCCTACGGCCACCACAAGGCCGAGTACTTCTCCTCCGGCTTCGAAGGCGTGCTGATCGTCGGTGCCGCGCTGGCCATCGCCGGTGCGGCGGTGCACCGCTTGCTCAATCCGCAGCCGCTGGAGCAGCTGAGCTGGGGTCTGCTGCTCTCGGCCGTCAGTTCTGCCTTCAATGGCGGGCTGGCATGGCTCTTGTTCCGGGCCGCCAAGAAGCACAGCTCCATCGCGCTGGAGGCCGATGGCCGCCACCTGATGACCGACGTCTGGACCTCCGTGGCGGTGATCGTCGGCGTGATCGCAGTGGGCTTCACCGGCTGGCTCTGGCTGGACCCGCTGCTGGCCATCGGCGTGGCGATCAACATCATCTGGGAGGGCGGGCAGCTGGTCTGGCGCTCGGCCCAGGGCCTGATGGACGAGGCGCTGGCGCCGGCCGATCAGGCGCTGCTGCAGTCGGTGCTCGACCGCATCGCGGCCGAGACGCCCGCCGAGACCGAGCTGCGCTTCGACCACCTCGTGACGCGCCGCGCCGGCCGCCGCTGTTTTGCCGACTTGCACATGCACCTGCCCGGCGGCTGGACGCTGCGCCGCGCCGCGCTGATGCGCGACGACGTGGAGCGTGCGCTGATGGGCGTGTTGCCCAATCTGCGGGTGACCATTCAGCTGCTGCCGCTCAAATTCGAGTCGCGGGCCGCGCTGGCGCAGGACCGCGATCCGGTCGGCCGGGTGCTGCCATGAAGGCGCTGCTGCAGCGGGTGCGCGAGGCGCGCGTGGAGATCGGCGGCGAGCTGACTGGCGCCATCGGCCCGGGCCTGCTGGTGCTGGTGTGCGCCGAGCCGGACGACACCGAGACCGTGGGCGAGCGCCTGCTGGCCAAGGTCCTCAAGCTGCGCATCTTCTCGGACGAGGCCGGGAAGATGAACCGCAGCGTGCAGGACGTGGGTGGCGGGCTGCTGATCGTCAGCCAGTTCACGCTGGCGGCGGATGTGCGTGGCGGCAACCGGCCGAGCTTCACGGGCGCCGCGCCGCCGGATGAGGGACGGCGGCTCTACGACGCCTTCGTCGCGCAGGCCCGCAGCCTGCATCCCGAGGTGGCCACCGGGCGCTTCGGCGCCGACATGCAGGTGCACCTGGTCAACGACGGTCCGGTCACGATCCCGATCGACATGCGCTGAACGCCGGGATTGCTAACGGGCTGCACGCCGTGGTGCAGCGGGTCCGTGAAAGCCGCGCGCTCAGCGGCCCCGATACGGATTGCGCACGCCCAGCCCGGCCAGGATCTCGATCTCGCGCGCCTCCATGGCTTCGGCATCCTCGTCGCCCGTCTCGTGGTCCCAGCCCTGCGCATGCAGCGTGCCGTGCACCAGCAGGTGCGCGTAGTGGGCGGCCAGGGTCACGCCCAGCTCCTTCGCTTCGCGGGCCACGACGGGCGCACACAGCACCAGGTCGGCCATCACCATCGGTGACTGCGCATAGTCGAAGGTGAGCACGTTGGTCGCGTAGTCCTTGCCGCGGAACTCGCGGTTGAGCTGCTGCCCTTCCTCGGCGTCCACGATGCGCACGGTGATCTCGCCGGGCGCCTCCAGCGCATGCCGGATGCAGCGGGCCACGCGGTGACGGGGCAGGGCGGCGCGGTGGCGCGCCAGGGCGTCGATGCGGCCGAACTGCAGCGACAGGGCAAGGGGCGGCATCGCCATCACTCGGCCTTCGCGCTGCTGCTGCGCTTGCGGGAGGCGTCGTAGGCATCGACGATGCGCGCCACCAGCGGATGGCGCACCACGTCGCCGGTGTCGAAGCGGGTGAAGGCCAGGCCCTGCACCCGGCGCAGCACGCGCTCAGCTTCCACCAGGCCGCTGGTCTGCGTCTTGGGCAGGTCGATCTGGCTGATGTCGCCCGTCACCACGCACTTGCTGCCGAAGCCGATGCGGGTCAGGAACATCTTCATCTGCTCGGGCGTGGTGTTCTGCGCCTCGTCGAGGATGACGAAGGCGTTGTTGAGCGTGCGCCCCCGCATGAAGGCCAGGGGCGCGATCTCCAGCGCGTTGCGCTCGAAGGCCTTGGTGACCTTTTCGAAGCCCATCAGGTCGTACAGCGCGTCGTAGAGGGGGCGCAGGTAGGGGTCGACCTTCTGCGACAGGTCGCCGGGCAGGAAGCCCAGGCGCTCGCCGGCCTCCACCGCCGGGCGGGTGAGCACGATGCGCTGCACGCTGCTGCGCTCCAGCGCATCGACCGCGCAGGCCACCGCGAGGTAGGTCTTGCCGGTGCCCGCCGGGCCGATGCCGAAGGTGATGTCGTGGTTGGCGATGTTGTCGAGGTACACGCTCTGGTTGGGCGTGCGCGCACGCAGGTCGCCGCGGCGGGTGGCGAGCGTGAGGCCGCCGTCCTCGGCCTCGGCCATCTGGCCGTCGCCGGCCAGGGTGAGCTGCACCATGGCGGCGTCGAGCGGATGACGGGCGATCTCGTACAGGGCCTGCAGCACCTCCAGTGCGCGTTCGGCGCGGGCCTTGGGACCGTCGATCTTGAACAGCTCGTGGCGGTGGGCGATCTTGACCTCCAGCGCCTCCTCGATGCGGCGCAGGTGCGCGTCCATGGGGCCGCACAGGTGGGCCAGGCGGGTGTTGTTCGCGGGGGTGAAGCTGTGGCGGAGAATCACTCGGCTTTTTTCTCTGGCAGATGGAATCGAAGGATCGGCAAGCAAGTCATGATAGGAAAACTCACCGGAACCCTGGCCGAACGCAACCCGCCGCAGATCGTGATCGACTGTGGCGGCGTGGGCTATGAGGTGGACGTGCCGATGAGCACCTTCTACAACCTGCCGCAGGTGGGCGCGAAGGTCTCGCTGCTCACGCATTTCATCGTGCGCGAGGATGCCCAGATTCTCTACGGCTTCGCCTCGGCGGAAGAACGTGCGGCCTTTAGGCAGCTGATCAAGATCGCCGGCGTGGGGCCGCGCACGGCACTGGGCATCCTGTCGGGCCTGAGCGTGGGCGAGTTGGTGCAGGCCATCGCGCTGCAGGAGCCGGGTCGGCTGGTGAAGATTCCCGGCATCGGCAAGAAGACTGCCGAGCGCCTGCTGCTCGAGCTCAAGGGCAAGCTGGGCGACGCCGTGGGCACCGCCGGCGCCGCCGCCCAGCCCGCCAGCGACGCCCAGGCCGACATCCTGCAGGCCCTGCTGGCGCTGGGCTACAACGACAAGGAAGGCGCCGCCGCGCTCAAGGCCCTGCCCAAGGACGTGGGCGTGAGCGAGGGCATCAAGATGGCGCTGAAGGCGCTGGCGAAGTAGGCGCTCAGGTTCCGCTGACTTTTGCTCGAAAGGGCGCGGAGCAGGCCACGCGTGGACATCCGCGGAACCGGCTTTGCCGGGCCGCTGGATGTGCCCCCTTGAGGGGGGAGGCGGAGCGCGAAGTGCGAAGCCTGGGGGTGGGTCAAGGAACCCACCAATAGTGCAGTGCGTGGAAGTACATGGGCGCGGCAAAGATCACCGAATCCAGCCGGTCCAGCATGCCGCCATGGCCCTCGATCATGGTGCCCCAGTCCTTCACGCCGCGGTCGCGCTTGATGGCGGACATCACCAGCCCGCCGAAGAAGCCCATCATGCAGATCATGAAGGCCATGAGCGCGGCCTGCCAGGGCGCGAAGGGCGTGGCCCACCATAGCGCGGCGCCCAGCAGCGTGGCGCTGGCCACGCCGCCGATGAGCCCTTCCCAGGTCTTGGAGGGCGACAGCTCCGGCGCCACCTTGCGCTTGCCCATGAGCTTGCCCCATACGTACTGCAGCACGTCGCTGCCCTGCACCACGATCACCAGGAAGGCGATCAGCAGCAGGTTGCGCCCCTCGAAGCCGGGGATGTTCAGCGTCAGCAGCGCCGGCACATGGCTGATGCAGAACACGCAGACCATCAGGCCCCACTGCACCTTGGACGTGCGCTCCAGGAAGCGCTGCGTGTCGCCGCCCAGGGCCGACAGGATCGGCAGGATCAGGAACACCTCCACCGGAATGAAGATGGCGAACATGCCGTACCACTCGATCCACACCAGGAAGTACTGCACCGGCAGCGCCACGTAGAAGGCGGCGGCCATGGCCAGGTGGTCGCCGCGCCGGGTGTAGGTCAGGCTCAGGAACTCCCGCAGCGCATAGAACGACACCAGGTAGAAAAGCACGATTACGCCCAGCTTGCCGAAGGCGAAGGCCAGGCCGATCACGGCCACCATCACCCACCAGGCATTGACCCGGGCGTTGAGGTTGTCGATGACGGCATGCGGCCCGCCCTGCGCCACGCGCCACTTGAGCAGTACGCCGATGGCCGAGGCCAGCACCAGCACGCCGGCCACGCCGCCGAAGAGCATCAGGGTGGTATGGGTGGATGGACTCATGGCGCCTCCGCCTTGTCGTGGTCGGGCCGCAGATCCAGCATGGCCTGCTGGGCGCGGGCCAGGAAGGACGCCTTATCCTCCCCTGGCGCCAGCAGGAGGGGCGTGCCATACCGAACCGAGCAGGCCAGCGGCACGGGCACCAGTTGCCCCTTGGGCAGCACGCGCTTGAGGTTCTCGATCCACACCGGAACCAGTCGCACCTGCGGGCAGGCACGGGCGATGTGGAAGAGCCCGCTCTTGAGTGGCAGCATCACCGCGTCGCCCGTGTTGCGCGTGCCCTCGGGGAACATGATGAGCGAGTCGCCCGCCTCCAATGCCTGCACCATCTGCCCCACGGGATTGGCGGCGTCACCCCCCGCTGCACCGCTGCCGTCGCGGCGGATCATCAGCGCATTGAACACATCCTGGCCGATGAAGCGGCGCAGCCGCGAGGCCAGCCAGTAGTCCTGCCCCGCGACGGGCCGGGTGATGGCCCGCAGGTCGGGCGGCAACGTCGCCCAGACCAGCACGAAGTCGCCATGACTGGAATGGTTGGCGAAATAGAGCGTGGTGTCGGCCACGGGTGTCGTGCCGGTCCAGATCGCACGCACGCCCGTGAGCAGGTTGGCGACCAGCACGATGGCGCGGGCGGCCATGAAGGCGCCGGCCTGCCGCAGCAGGACGCGCGGGTGGGGTGTATCGGAATCGAGGATGTCGTTCATGGAGAAGGCAGGCCGGCGCAGAGTCCGGCAGTCAGGGCGATCAGGACGCAGAGGCTCTGCAGCAGCACCACGCCCAGATGCCGGCGCATCAGGGTCTGCGTGCCGCGCCGGCGCTCGTCCAATGGGCGTGGGGTGCCTGGCGACGAGGGGCGCAGGCCCAACCAGGCCAGAGCGTCATCCAGCGCGGCCAGGTCGGGCAGGGTGCCCAGTGCAAGGGCGTTGAAAAGGCCCTCGTCCAGACGCAGGCGCAGCGCCAGGTAGCGCTCGGCCAGGCCCAGCAGCCCACCCACGGCCCAGGCGAAAGAGACGGGTTTGCTGACCAGCAGACCCCATCCGCAGGCCGCCGCGGCGAGGGCGAGGATGCAGACGGCGGACAGCACCAGGCTCCAGGCGGCCACGGGCCGCTGGGCGTCGAGTCGTGCGGCCAGGGCGGCACAACGGCTGCGTATGTGCGCGTCGGGGAGGAGCAGCGGCGAGGTCATGCGCTGCGTTCCGAGGGCGGCTCGTGCTGCAGCGCCGCCAACGCGCCGCGCCAGGGCGCGCGCAGCACGATCTGGGGGCGTGCGCGCCGGACCGCCGCCTCGGCGGCGCCCAACTCCGGCATGGCCCCGTGTCGCAGCAGCCAGCCCACGACCGTCGCAGCACTGCGCGAAAAGCCCAGTGCGCAGCAGACCCACACCGCGCCATCACCGGCGCGCCGCTGGCCCTCCAGCACCGCGATGGCGCGACCCAGCCGGGCGCGCGAGGGCGTGACCAGGTCCAGCATGGGCACGCAACGGGCACCCGGCACGGGCGGCAGTTGCAGTTCGGCGCACAGGCTCAGCAGCCGCGGCCGGCCTGCGGCCTGCCACTGTGCCTGGGAGGGCAGGCGTCCCAGCCACAGGCCCGGGGCCACCTCCACGCGGGCCGGCAGCGTGCGTGTCCAGGCCCACGCGTTGACGGCGGCTGCGGCCTGGTAGGGGCCCAGGAGCCAGCGCGCGGCGTAGTGCATGCGACCGTGCCGGTCCATGCGGAAGCCGCGGGCACCGAAGCCGGCGTAGTTCAGCGCCACCAGAGCCAGCGACGCGGCGGGCCAGCCCAGCCACAGGAGCCATCCGCCGCCCTGCAGAGCCAGCGCCAAGCAGAGCAGGGCCCCGACCGCGTAGGCCCCGGCCAGCCGCAAGCGCCCGCCATCCCGCGCCAGCCGCCAGGCGCGGGGCAGCGCCACCTGGCGCTCCAGCGGCCACAGCCACACGCACAGCAGGCCCAGCAGCGCGCCGGTCGGGATGTCGATGAAATGGTGCTGATAAGTGGTCAGGACCGAGGCGCAGATCAGCAGTGTCCAGCCATGCAGCACGGCGCGCGCCCAGCGCGGGCGGATGAGCTGCCGGTACCAGTCCCACAGGATCACGGCCAGCGCGATGTGCAGCGAGGGCGCCTGGTTGAAAGGCTTGTCGAAGCCGCGCAGCGCCTCGAACAGGAAGGCGGGCGCGCCTTGGACCGCCGGTTGCCCGAAGCTGAAGCCCAGCGGCCAGAGTACGAAGCAGGTGACGGCCGCCACCTGCGCCGTCAGCAGCCGCGCCGCATGCCGGTCGACGAGATGCCGCGTGCGGCCCAGGAACAGCGACAGCGCGTAGAAGGCATTGATCGACCAGTAGGGAAAGATGGTCCATGCCCAGAAGGGCAGGCCCCGTTCCCAGTCGAACACCACCGAGGGCACCTGCGCCAGCGTGCCGGCCCACCAGTTGGCCAGGCCGTAGCTCAGGTAGAAGAAAGGCCCCAGCAGGGCCAGCCAGGCCAGCGCGCGCTTCCAGGGCCGCTTCATGCCTTCTGCGCGAGCGAGACGGTGAAGATGCCCCAGCGGTCCACGCGCTGGGCGACCTTGCGAAAGCCCGCGGCCTCCACCAGCTGGTCCATCTCGGCCTGCGTGCGGCGGCGCATCACCCAGGCCTGGCCCTGCCGATGGCTGGTGAGTGCCCGCGCGATCATCTCCAGCTGCGGATGCCAGGGCTGGCCGGTGTAGACCAGGTAGCCGCCGGCCTCCACGGCGTCGGCCACGCCGGCGAGCGAGCGGGCGACCATGTCGTTGTCGGCGAACAGCTCGTAGAGCCCCGACACCACCGCCAGTGTCGGTCGCGGGGTCACGGCCGCCAGGCTTGCGCGGTCGAAGGCATCGGCCTGGACGAATTGGGCTACCGCCTGGAGGCCGCGCTCGGCGATGAGGCGCTTTCCATCGCGGACGTTGATGTCGCTGTAGTCGCGCAGCAGGATCGATGCAGGCGCGCCCGGACTGTTCGACACCGCGTCGAGCACGTAGCGACCATGACCGGCGGCAATGTCCATCACGCGGATGTCGCGGCCTTCGTGGGCCAGCCGCGTGATGGCGTCGCGCAGCAGCTCTTCCACATGCAGCTTGCGCTGGCGGATGCCGCGCCAGCCGATGGAATCGAGGTAGGTCCTGTCGACCATCCGGCCCACCACGGGCGCGCCCGCCGGCGCGTTGCGGTAGACGTAGTCCAGCGTGCTGCCGGAGTCGAAGCCGGTGGCGTGGCCCAGAGCGATGCCTTGCGACAGATGGCCGCCCAGCCGGAGGCCGGCGCGCGTGGCGGCCCAGTAGAGCCCGCGTGGCGACAGGGGCGCCAGCGGCTGGGCCAGCGCGCGGGCCTCGTCTGCGGTGAAGCCCTGGCGGTCGGCCGTGCGCAGGTCGACTGGGTCGGGTGGCGCATCGAACAGGCGCAGCACGAAGCTGCGCACGGCGGCCACGGCCCCTGCCCGGTCGCGTTCGCCCAGCGTGTCGTGGAAGAAGCCGGGCAGTTCCAGCTTCTCCTTGATACGGCTGCCCAGCCGGTCGAAGAAGCGGTGCTGCGGCCCATGGTGCACCACCCAGTCGGCGCCGGAGATCAGCAACTGCGTCGGCAGCACGATGGCCTGCGCGTCATCGACCACGCGCTCGGCGGCCTCGTACAGGTCGAGCAGGATGTTGACGGCGATGGGACGCGTGATGAGTGGATCGGCCTGGTAGCTGGCGATGCGCGCCGGGTCGTGCGTGAGGAACTTCGGCTTGACGTAGCTGTTGACGAAGAACAGCCCGCGCAGCCTGTGCATGAGCGCGAGGCCGGGCCGCGCGAAGGGCACGTAGAGCTTGACCTTGAAGGCCGGCGAGGCGAGCGTGAGGCCGCGGACCTTGGGCGCGTAGTCGTGTGCCCAGGTCGAGATCAGCACGGCGCCCACGCTCTGGGCCACGACGTGCATGTCCTGCTCGGCCACGCCGTGCTGCGCGGCGATGTGCTCGACGAAGGTCTGCACGTCGCGCACCGAATGCGCGAAGCTGGGGCTGTGGCCGCGCTGGCCCGGCGAGCGGCCATGGCCGCGAGCATCCCAGGCGAAGAAGTCGAAGTCGGGCAGGTCCAGCTCGTCCACCAGGTGTGCCATGCGGGCACCATGCTCGTGGCCGCGGTGGAAGAGCAGCACCGCACCACGGCGCCTGCCGGTGGCAGGCCAATGGCGGTAGAAGAGCGATTCGCCGTCGTGCGTCTGGAAGTGCAGTTCCTCGGCGGTGCGTGGTGGGGCCGTCATGCGTGTTCTTCTCCCTGCGGTTGTTGTGGATCCTGTCGGCGCTGGTTCATGGTGCGGTGCGCTCGATCAGGGCGGCGCGCACGCGGCGCATCACCGTCCAGCCCACGGCCAAGGCCAGCAACGGCATCAGCCAGGCCGCCGCGGCCGGCAGCGGCCAGCCCAGGGCCACGTACAGCCCCAGCGCGCCGAACACGAAGGCCCGGTCGCTCTTGCCCATCGGCCCGTCGTAGCGGCGGCTGGCGCCGACCGTCGGCCCCAGCGCGCCCGCAAATTCGGACAGGCCCGCCAGCACGATCACCATGCCCACCCAGAAGCCCGAAAAAGGCATCACCGCGGCAAAGGGCAGGTACAGCGCCGCGTCGGACACCACGTCCGTCAGCTCGTTGAGGAAGGCGCCCAGGGCGCTCTGCTGGCCATGCTCGCGCGCCAGCATGCCGTCGACGGCATTGAAGGCCATGCGCACCAGCATCCACAGCGGCACGAGCGCGAAGGCCGCGCGGGTGGGCGCGGCCCAGAACAGCCACAGGCCGAGCGCCACGGAGACGACGCAGGCCGCCATCGTGACCTGGTTGGCGGTCACGCCGGCCTGGGCCAGACGACGGACGCCTGGCCGCAACAGGGCCTGGAAGCGGGGCTTGAGCTGGTAGATGGACAAGGTGATGCCAAAGGTCGGTGAAGCGGCCGATTCTGCCGCCTGAACCGGTGCTGAACGCGTCTCGGCCGCGGCAGGCGCCGCCTACAATCGCACGCTCCTTCCCGCGACATGTCCATCCACACCGACGACTTCGCCCCGGTACCGCAGCGTGTGGTGTCCGCGGCCCCCGCCTCGCCCAACGAAGAAGCCATCGAACGTGCCCTGCGGCCCAAGCTGCTGCAGGAATACGTGGGCCAGGCCAAGGTGCGCGAGCAGCTCGAGATCTTCATCGGCGCGGCCCGCAAGCGGCGCGAGGCGCTTGACCATGTGCTGCTCTTCGGCCCGCCGGGCCTGGGCAAGACCACGCTGTCGCACATCGTCGCGGCCGAACTGGGCGTCAACCTGCGCCAGACCAGCGGCCCAGTGCTCGAAAAGCCCAAGGACCTGGCCGCGCTGCTGACCAACCTCGAGCCCAACGACGTGCTGTTCATCGACGAGATCCACCGGCTCTCGCCGGTCGTCGAGGAAATCCTGTACCCCGCGCTCGAGGACTACCAGATCGACATCATGATCGGCGAAGGGCCGGCGGCGCGCAGCATCAAGCTCGACCTGCAGCCCTTCACGCTGGTGGGTGCCACCACGCGCGCGGGCATGCTGACCAACCCGCTGCGCGATCGCTTCGGCATCGTCGCGCGGCTGGAGTTCTACACCGCCGATGAGCTCACGCTCATCGTCACCCGCAGTGCCGGCCTGCTCAACGCGCCCATCGACCCCGAGGGCGCCTTCGAGATCGCCCGTCGTTCGCGCGGCACGCCCCGCATCGCCAACCGGCTGCTGCGCCGGGTGCGCGACTATGCCGATGTGAAGGGCGATGGCCGCATCACCCAGTCCATCGCCCACAAGGCGCTGGCCATGCTCGACGTGGACCCGGAAGGCTTCGACCTGATGGACCGCAAGCTGCTGGAGGCGGTGATCCACCGCTTCGACGGCGGTCCGGTGGGCCTGGACAACATTGGCGCGAGCATCGGCGAGGAGTCCGGCACCATCGAGGACGTGATCGAGCCCTACCTGATCCAGCAGGGCTACCTGCAGCGCACGCCGCGCGGTCGCATCGCCACGCTGGCGGCCTATCGCCATCTCGGCGTGGCGGCGCCCAGCAGCCGCAGCGCCGACGGGGACTTGTTCGGCGGCTAGCCGGACGGCGGGGCGGCTGCCAGAATCGCCGCCGCCATGCACACCCACGACATCAGCCCCTGGCAGCACAGCCACCAGTTCGACACTGGCAACCCCGCCGCCGAGCGCAGCACCCGCTGGGTGCTCGCCATCACCGCCGCCGCGATGGTCATGGAGATCGCCGCCGGCTGGTGGTTCAACTCCATGGCCCTGCTGGCCGACGGCTGGCACATGAGCTCTCACTCGGTGGCCATCGGCGTCAGTGCCTTCGCCTACACCGCGGCGCGCCGCCTGGCGCGCGACCGGCGCTTCGCCTTCGGCACCTGGAAGATCGAGGTGCTGGGCGGCTTTGCCAGCGCGGTCTTCCTGCTGGTGGTCGCGGGCCTGATGGTCTTCGGCTCGCTGGAGCGGCTGTGGTCGCCGGAGCCGATCCATTACCGCGAGGCGGTGATCGTGGCCGCGCTGGGCCTGGCGGTGAACCTGCTGTGCGCCTGGCTGCTGGCCGGGGCGCACGGGCATGACCACGGACACGGACACGGACACGGACACGGCCATGGCCATGGCCACGCGCACGGCGGGCATGGGCACGGTCACGACCATGGCCATGACCACGGTCACCACCACGACCTGAACCTGCGCTCGGCCTACCTGCACGTGCTGGCCGACGCCGCCACCTCGGTGCTGGCCATCGTCGCGCTGCTGGGCGGCTGGTTCCTGGGCTGGGCCTGGCTCGACCCGGTGATGGGCGTGGTCGGCGCGGTGCTGGTGGCCAACTGGGCGCGCAGCCTGCTGCGCCAGACCAGCGCCGTGCTGCTGGACCGCGAGATGGACCATCCCGTCACCGAGGAGATCCGCGAGGGCATCGAGACCGGACTGGCCGATTCCCACACCCGCGTGGCCGACCTGCATGTCTGGCGCGTGGGCCGCGGCGCCTACGCCTGCGCGGTGACGGTCGTCACGCATTCGCCCACGCTGGATGCGGATGGCGTGCGCGCCTGCTTCTCCATGCACGAGGAGATCCGGCACTCCACCGTGGAAGTGCAGCGCTGCAGCGCCTGAGCCGCGCATCGGCGGGTCCGGTCGCGCCGCCGCTTCGCATCACGCCGGGCGACGGTGACCTGGCACCTGCCGTTGGCATTGAAACGGCTGGCCCCGACGTCACATCGTCGTCACGCCACCGCCATGCTGCCGTCATGCGCCGCGCCGATGCTGCCGGTCCATGCAACGCGACGACGCCTTCCTGCGCGCCTGGCAAGACAACGCCGGCCGCCTGTCCGATGCCGGCGAGGACGAAGGCGGGGGCGATCGCCCCATGCTGCGCTTTCGCACGCTGTGGATCTCCGACCTGCACCTGGGCACGCCCGGCTGCCAGGCCAACGCCCTGCTCGACTTCCTGAAGAACACCGAGTGCGAGACGCTGTACCTGGTCGGCGACATCGTCGACGGCTGGCAGCTCAAGCGGCACTGGTACTGGCCGCAGGCCCACAATGACGTCGTGCAGAAACTGCTGCGCAAGGCGCGCAAGGGCACGCGGGTGATCTTCATCCCGGGCAACCACGACGAGTTCGCGCGCAAGTACCTGCACCACAACTTCGGCGGCATCGAGGTGGCCGACGAATGGGTGCACGAGACGGCCGACGGCCGCAAGCTGTGGGTGATCCACGGCGACCTGTTCGACGGCGTCATCCAGTGTGCCAAGTGGCTGGCCTACGTGGGCGACTCGCTCTACGAATTCACGCTGCGCCTGAACCGGCACTTCAACTCGCTGCGCGCGCGCATCGGCCTGCCCTACTGGTCGCTGTCCAAGTACCTCAAGCACAAGGTCAAGCGCGCCGTGAGCTACATGGGCGACTTCGAGCAGGCGGTGGCCCGCGAGGCCGAGCGCCGCGGCATGCAGGGCGTGGTCTGCGGCCACATCCACCATGCCGAGATGCGCGAGATCGACGGCATCCTGTACTGCAACGACGGCGACTGGGTCGAGAGCCTGACGGCGCTGGCCGAGCATGCCGACGGCCGGCTGGAGCTGGTCGACTGGACGCCTCGCGTGCGCCAGCAGGGCCGCCGCGCGGCGCAGCCCGTGCCGGCCCTGGGCTGACCGCCCGGCGCGAGCGCTGCGCCAAAAGCCCCGGCCCGCACGGCGGGCGCGCTGCCGTCTGCGAAAATGGCGGGTTGCCCTGGAGCCCGCCTGTGTCCTCTCCCTACGCCGCCGAAACGCGCCGCCGCCGCACCTTCGCCATCATTTCCCACCCCGATGCGGGCAAGACCACGCTGACGGAAAAGCTGCTGCTGTTTTCGGGCGCGATCCAGATCGCCGGCGCCGTCAAGGGCCGCAAGGCCAGCCGCCACGCCACTTCCGACTGGATGGAGATCGAGAAGCAGCGCGGCATCTCGGTGGCCAGCTCGGTGATGCAGATGAGCTACCGCGAGCACGTGGTCAACCTGCTCGACACGCCCGGCCACAAGGACTTCTCCGAAGACACCTACCGCGTGCTCACCGCCGTGGACTCGGCCCTGATGGTCATCGACGCCGCCAACGGCGTGGAATCGCAGACCCGCCGGCTGATCGAGGTCTGCCGCCAGCGCGACACGCCCATCATCACCTTCGTCAACAAGATGGACCGCGAGGTGCGCGAGCCGCTGGACATCCTCGACGAGGTGGAGCGCGAGCTGGGCATGCCCTGCGTGCCCATGACCTGGCCCGTGGGCCAGGGCAAGAGCTTCGGCGGCATCATCAACCTGCGCACGCAGGCCATGACGGTGTTCGAGTCGGGAAGCGAGCGCCGCCCGCAGGACTTCGAGACCATTCCGCTCAGCGACACCGACAGGCTGCGCGCCCGCTTCGGCGCCGAGTTCGACAGTGCCCTGGAGAGCATGGAGCTGGCCACCGGCGCCTCGCCCGAGTGGGACCACGAGGCCTTCCTCGCCGGCAAGCAGACGCCCGTTTTCTTCGGCTCCGGCGTCAACAACTTCGGGGTGATGGAGGTCCTAGACGCGCTTGTGGATCTGGCCCCCTCGCCGCGCGCCCGCACCAGCACCACGCTGGTCAACCGCCAGCCGGTGGTCAAGGAGATCCAGCCCCAGGACAAGGACTTCGCCGGCGTGGTCTTCAAGGTGCAGGCTAACATGGACGCCAACCACCGCGACCGCATCGCCTTCGTGCGCATCGCCTCCGGCAAGTACGAGCCGGGCATGAAGCTGCGCGTGCAGCGCACCGCCAAGGAGTTGCGCCCCACCAGCGTCGTCACCTTCATGAGTCAGCGCCGCGAGGCGGTGGAAGAGGCCTATGCCGGCGACATCGTGGGCTTCACCACCCACGGCGGCGTGCAGTTGGGCGACACCCTCACCGACGGCGCCAGCCTGCAGTTCACCGGCCTGCCCTTCTTTGCGCCCGAGATGTTCATGACCGTGGTGCTCAAGAACCCGCTGCGCACCAAGCAGCTGCAGCAGGGCCTGATGCAGCTGGGTGAGGAGGGCGCCATCCAGGTCTTCAAGCCCGAGGCCGGCGGCAACATGCTGCTGGGCGCCGTGGGCCAACTGCAGTTCGAAGTGGTGCAGCACCGCCTGAACACCGAATACGACTGCGACATCCGCCTCGAAGGCTGCCAGTACACCGGCGCGCGCTGGATCACCGCCGACACGCCGGCCGAGCTGCGCGAGTTCGAGAACGCCTACCCCCTGCGCATGGCACGTGACGCGGCCGACACGCTGGCCTTCCTCTGCACCAGCCCCTACGACGTGCGGCTGGCGCAGGAGCGCTTTCCCAAGATCCATTTCCATCCGCTGCGCGAGCACGCCGGCCTGGCGCTGCAGACGGCCGGCTGATGGGCCACGAGACGATGCGGCCGTTGGCCGACTGGTCCGAAGCCGCCCGCCGCGGCCTGGTGGGCGTGTTCACCGACATCGACGACACGCTGACCACCGAGGGCGCCATCACGCCCGACGCGCTGGATGCGCTGGCCGCCCTGCAGGCCGCCGGCCTGCAGGTGGTGGCCATCACCGGCCGGCCCGTGGGCTGGAGTGAGCCCTTCGCCGCCCGCTGGCCGCTCGACGCCATCGTGGCGGAGAACGGCGCCGTGGCGCTGGTGCCCGAAGGCATCTGGCAGCCGGGCGGTGTGCGCCTGCTGCACAAGCGCTACCAGCAGGACGCCGCCACCCGCGCCGCCAACTTCGCGCGCATGCAGGCCGTGCTGGCGCACATCGAGGCCAGCATCCCAGGCGCGCGCCGCGCTACCGACAGCGCCGGCCGCGAATGCGACATCGCCATCGACCACAGCGAGTTCACGCAGCTGTCCGAGGCGCAGATCGACAAGGTGGTGATGGCCATGCGGCACGAGGGCATGCACGCCACCGTCAGCAGCATCCACATCAACGGCTGGTACGGCGAGCACAACAAGCTGTCGGGTGCGCGCTGGATCGTGCGCGAACTCTGGGGCCGCGCGCTGGACGCCGAGATGGGCCGCTGGGCCTACGTGGGTGACTCGACCAACGACGCGCTGATGTTCCAGGCCTTCGACCACAGCATCGGCGTGGCCAACGTGGCCCGCTTCGTGCCGCACCTCTCGCACCTGCCGCATTACGTGGCCGAGGGCGAGCGCGGCGCCGGCTTCGCGCAGGCGGCGCACGCCGTGCTGGCGGCCCGGCGCTGAGGCTGCAGGGCCGCGCCCGTCGCGGTAGGATCATGGGCTCCGCCCGGCGCGTACGGCTTTGCCCGCCGCGCCCGACATGCCTGTCTGCCTTCCATTCCAGCGAAAGACGACCATGACCGCCTCCTATCCCAACACCCAGCTCCTGATCGCCAACGAATGGGTCGATGCCGCCAGCGGCAAGACCCTGGACGTGATCAACCCCGCCACCGGCCAGCCCATCGGCAAGGTGGCCCATGCGGGCAAGGAGGACCTGGACCGCGCGCTGGCCGCGGCGCAGAAGGGCTTCGAGGCCTGGCGCTTCACGCCCGCACACGAGCGCGCCGCCCTCATGCGCAAGGCCGCGGGCCTGGTGCGCGAGCGCGCCAACGAGATCGCGCCGCTGCTGACGCAGGAACAGGGCAAGCCGCTGGCCGAGGCCCGCATCGAAGTCGTGGCCGCCGCCGACATCGTCGAATGGTTCGCCGACGAAGGCCGCCGCGTGTACGGCCGCATCGTGCCCTCGCGCAACCTGGCCGCGCAGTCGCTGGTCATCAAGGAGCCGGTCGGCCCCGTCGCTGCCTTCACGCCCTGGAACTTCCCTATCAACCAGGTGGTGCGCAAGTTGGGCGCCGCGCTGGCTGCCGGCTGCTCCTTCCTGGTGAAGGCACCCGAAGAGACGCCCGCCTCGCCCGCTGCCCTGATCAAGGCCTTCGTCGACGCCGGCGTGCCGGCTGGCGTGGTCGGCCTGGTGTTCGGTGATCCGGCCGAGATCTCCAGCTACCTGATCCCGCATCCGGTGATCCGCAAGATCACCTTCACCGGCTCCACGCCGGTGGGCAAGCAACTGGCCGCCATGGCTGGCCAGCACATGAAGCGTGCCACCATGGAACTGGGCGGCCATGCGCCGGTGATCGTGGCAGACGACGCCGACATCGCCCTGGCCGTCAAGGCTGCCGGTGCCGCCAAGTTCCGCAACGCCGGCCAGGTCTGCATCTCGCCCACGCGCTTCCTGGTTCACAACAGCATTAAGGCCGAGTTCACCGCCGCGTTGGTCAAGCATGCGCAGGGCCTGAAGGTCGGCGACGGCCTGGCCGAAGGCACGTCGATGGGCCCGCTGGCCAATTCGCGTCGCCTGACGGCCATGGCCAACGTGGTGCAGGACGCCCGTGCCAAGGGTGCCAAGGTGGTGGCGGGCGGCGAGCGCATCGGCAGCGAAGGCAACTTCTTCGCACCCACCGTGCTGGACGACGTGCCGCTGGACGCCTCGGTGTTCAACGACGAGCCCTTCGGTCCCGTGGCGGCCATCCGCGGCTTCGACCAGCTCGAAGACGCCATCGCCGAGGCCAACCGCCTGCCCTTCGGCCTGTCTTCGTATGCGTACACGCGCTCGATCAAGAACGCGCATCTGCTGTCGCAGCGCATCGAGGCCGGCATGGTCTGGATCAACCAGCCCGCCACGCCCACGCCAGAGATGCCCTTCGGTGGCGTCAAGGATTCCGGCTATGGCTCCGAGGGCGGCCCGGAGGCCATCGAGGCCTACCTCAACACCAAGTCCGTGACCATCATGGCGGCCTGAGCGTTCCCATCGCTCAAAACAGAAAGGGCCGCATCGCGGCCCTTTCTGTTCATGGCGTCACGCTCACTGCGGCTTGCCCAGCCCCAGCTTGTCGATCACGGCCTTCTCACGCTCCACCGTCTCGCGGGCGAAGCGGGTGTAGTCGGCGCTGCCCATGTAGATCGGCACCATGTCGTACTTGCCCAGCGAGGCGAGGTAGCTGGGTTCTTCCATCGCCTGCTTGAAGGCGTCGTGCAGCTTCTTGACCACCTCGGGCGGCGTGCCGCGCGGGGCGCCGATGCCGAAGGGCGAGTTCTGCACGATGTCGTAGCCCAGCTCCTTGAGGGTGGGCGCGTCCGGGAAGCGTTGCAGCCGCTTGTCGCCCCAGGTGTTGAGCACGCGCATCTTGCCGGACTCCACGTAGGGCGCCCAGCCGGTGCTGTCGGCGCCGGCCATCAGCTGGCCGCTCATCAGCGCCAGCGTGAGGTCGGCGCTGCCCTTGTAGGGCACGTGCTGCAGCTGGATGCCGGCGCGCTGCGCCACCAGCTCGGTGGTCAGGTGCGGGCTGGTGAGCGTGCCGGTGGAGCCGTAGGTGAGCTTGCCCGGGTTGGCCTTGGCATAGGCCACGAAGTCGGCCCAGTTCTTGAACGGGCTGTCGGCCGGCACGACGATGCCGAAGGCGTAGCCGGTGACGTTCAGCACGTAGCTGATGTCCTTGATCGGGTCCCAGTTGATCTTGGTCGTATAGCCCAGCCGGAACACGCCGAGCGGGATCTGCGCCAGCGTGTAGCCGTCGGGCTGCACGGTCTGCAGCTGCTGCGCGGGCAGCGTGCCGCCGGCGCCGGGCTTGTTGTCGATGATGACCGGCTGGCCCAGCACCTTGCTGGCGTTTTCGGCCAGCTGGCGCATGGTGATGTCGGTGGGGCCGCCGGCCGGGAAGGCGATGACGAGGCGGATGGGTTTCTCGGGAAAGGCGCGTGCAGCCTGCTGGGCCTGTGCACTCATGGCGGCAGTGCCGAGGGCGGCGATCATCAGGGCGCCGAGGAGGGGGCGACGGTGCATGGAAGGGGTCTCCGGATCTTGCTTCGTAAGGCCGGCCATTAGGCGTGAGGCCGGGCGACGCGGCAATCGGTAGCGGCCCGGTCGAAGGGGCTTTGCTGTAGCCAAGGTGACGCTCGCGCGCCTGGAATGGAGCTGTGCCGCCCGCGGGCGGATTCATCAAGAGTTCACTGCGCCTGCGTCCAATGCGCAGCGCTTGTTCACACCACGATGAAGATGATCCCGAACCCGCCGCGGCGCTCCCGCGCGCCGATGGCACGACAGCAACGGGGAGGCCGCTGGCTCAGCGGTACGCCCACGGCCCTGACCCTCCTGGCCATGGCACTGCCCCTGCATGCCATGCAGCCCCTGATCACCGACGACACCGGCACGCAGGGCATCGGCGTGCAGCAGATCGAGATGGCCGCTGCGCGGGCGCGCCAGGCCACGGGCCCGGCGCGCCAGACCGGCGACAACCTTTCGGCCACCTATACCTATGGCGTCGCCGACACGGTCGATGTCTATGTCGCGCCGACCTACCTGCGCATGCAGGCCGATGGCAGCCGTGTGAGCGGCTGGGGCAACACCGCCCTCGGACTCAAGTGGCGCTTGTATGAGAACGAGGCCACCGGCACCAGCCTCGGCATCAAGCCCGAGTTGCAGGCGCCCGTGAGCAGCGCCCGCGAGGGGCGGGGCCTGGGCGACGGCCGCAGCTCGGGGCAGGTGACGCTGCTGCTGAGCCAGCAGTTGCCCTTCGGCGCCCTGCACGCCAACTATGCGTGGGGCCGTCAGCGCGACATCGATCCGGCGGCCGGCGCCATCAACCGGCGCCTGTCCACCGCGCTGGTCTGGAACATCGCCGAGGACTGGAAGCTGGCCGCGGATGTGGGCCTGCAGCAGCGCCAGGGCCGCGACGCGACGCGCCAGCGCACGCGCTATGCCGAGCTGGGCGTGGTCTACAGCCTGAGCCCGCGTTGGGACCTGGCGGCCGGGTTGATCCGCGCGCGGGACGACCAGCAGCCGGCCGTCCGCACCACCACCGGCACGCTGGGCCTCACGGGCCATTTCTGAGTCATCCACCGGTCAGGAAAAGGGCGCGAAAGACCGGCTCGCACTTAATTTGGCGTTAAGCGCGTCCGCAGACCATCAGGCCATCCGTCAACCTGCGCAGGGGCTTCGTGCCGCTGCGACATGGACCACCCATGCGCCTGTTCTCTCCCCAGGGCGATGCCATGCCGACATCGCCGATACCGTCCGCCTTTCCCGTGGCGGGCCACCTCACGCGGCATCCTGAGGCCGACCCGCATCGCGCAGCCGTCGAGCAGAGCATCCGCGAGATGTATGCCCAGCGCTATGGCGCCCTGGTGCCGGCCTTTGCCCCCATGCTGCTGGCGCTGCGCGAAGGCAGCCATGTGCTCGCGGCGGTGGGCTACCGACGTGCGGACGAAGGTGCGCTGTTCCTGGAGCAGTACCTCGATGCGCCCGTCGAGGCGTTGATCGCCGCACATGCCGGGCGTCCGGTGGACCGGGCCGGCATCGTGGAGGTCGGCAATCTAGCGGCGCCGCGCGGCGGCGAAGGCCGGCGGCTGGTGCAACTGCTCGGTCCCTACCTGATCGGCGAAGGCTTCGACTGGGTGGTCGGCACCGTCACGCAGGAGCTGCGCGCAATGCTGGTGCGCCTGGGTGTGGCCCCGCTCACCCTGGGCCGTGCCGTGCCCGATGCGCTGGGCGACCAGGCCCGCTGCTGGGGCAGCTACTACGAGCATGAGCCGGTGGTCATGGCCATCCACCTGCGCCGCGCCCTGCGGCATTTCATGACCCGCCGCGCGCGGCTCGCTGCAGGAGGCCGCCCATGAGCGCCGACCTCATCGCCCTCGACGATGGGGTGCGCACCTGGCGTGCCGCCGATATCGAACTGCAGGCCATGGCACTCGCACAGCAGCTCACCGCGCAAGGCACGCGCGTGCTGGCCACGCTCATGGACAACTCACCCGTCTGGGTGATCGCCGACCGCGCCGCGCTGCAGGCCGGCATCGTGCATGTGCCGCTGCCCGCCTTCTTCACGCCCGAACAGATCGCCCATGCCCTCGGCGCGGCGGGCGTGGACACCGTGCTCACCCTGCCGCCCGTGGCCGCCCGTTGGCCGCAGGCGCCTGCGGTGCCGTGCGAGGTCGCGGGCCAGCCGTTCACGCTGCTGCGCCTGCCCGCGCGCGCCGTTCCCATGCCGCCCGGCACGGCCAAGATCACCTTCACCTCCGGCACCACCGGTGCGCCCAAGGGCGTGTGCCTGACGGCCGCTGCCATGCAGCGCGTGGCCGACGGCCTGGTGGCGGCCATGGCGCCGCTGCAGGTGCAACGCCATCTGTGCGCACTGCCCTTCGCCGTGCTGCTGGAGAACATCGCCGGTCTGATGGCACCCCTCACGGCTGGCGCCACCTGCATCGTGCTGTCCCTGCAGGACGTGGGGCTGACAGGCTCATCCAGTTTCGATGTGGCGCGCTTCCATGCCGCCGTGGTGCGGCATCGGCCGAACAGCCTGATCCTGCTGCCCCAGATGCTGCGCGCCTGGACGGGCTACCTGGCGCAGACGCGCCAGCGCGCGCCGGACTCACTCAAGCTGGTCGCCGTCGGCGGCGCTGCGGTCGGCATGGGCCTGGTGCAAGCGGCGCGTTCGCTGGGCATCCCGGCCTACGAGGGCTACGGCCTGTCGGAAGGTGCCTCGGTCCAGACGCTCAATCTGCCGGGGCGAGACCGGCCTGGCAGCGCCGGCGCTGCGCTGCCGCATGCGCGCCTGCGCATTGCGTCCGATGGCGAGATCGAAGTGGCCGGAAGCCTGTTCGCCGGCTACCTGGGCGATGCCCATGCACCTGGCGACTGGTGGCCCACGGGCGATCTGGGCCATGTGGACACCGACGGCTTCTTGCATGTGGATGGCCGCAAGAAGAACCTGCTGATCACGGCCTTCGGCCGCAACGTCTCGCCCGAGTGGGTGGAGACCGCGCTGCGTGGCCATCCTGCGATCGGCCAGGCCGTGGTCTTCGGCGATGCGCAGCCGACACTGTCGGCGGTGCTCTGGCCGCTGGCGGCCGATGCCGACGAAGCGCAACTGCAGGCGGCCGTCGATGCCGCCAACGCCCAGTTGCCCGATTACGCGCGCGTGCAGCGCTGGGCGCGGGCCACGGCCCCTTTCACCGCCGATGCAGGCATGGCCACGGCCAACGGCCGGCCGCAGCGCGCGGCCGTGCTGGCGCGCCATGCGCAGGCGCTGGGCATCCCGGCGCCCGCCGTTGCCTGAGCCTCACCTGCTTTCCCCTTCTTTCTCCACGGAGCTTCCGATGAGTTTCCATGCCCGCCTTGTCGCCGAGACCGCTGCCGAGCGTGCCGGCCTGCTCGGCACCCCCATCATCCAGGGCTGCCTGCGCGGCAACGTGTCCCTGCCCAGCTACCTGGCCTTCCTGCGCGAGGCGTATCACCACGTCAGCCACACCGTGCCGCTGATGCGCGCCTTCAAGGCCAGGCTGGACGCCGGCCATGCCTGGCTCGAAGGTGCGCTCAACGAGTACATCGAGGAAGAGCAGGGCCACGACGAGTGGATCCTGGACGACATCCGCGCCTGCGGCGGGGATGCCGAGGCCGTCCGCCGCGGCCCGCCTGGCCATGCCACCGAGGTCATGGTGGCCTATGCCTACGACACCATCGCCCGACGCAATCCGCTGGGCTTCTTCGGCATGGTGCATGTGCTCGAAGGCACCAGCGTCTCCATCGCGCTGATGGCCGCCGACCAGATCCAGAAGCCGCTGGGCCTGCCCGACGCGGCCTTCAGCTACCTGCGCTCGCACGGCACGCTGGACCAGGAGCACACCGCCCATTTCGAGATGCTGATGGAGCAGGTCGAGGACCCGGCCGATCAGGACGCCATCGTCCATGCGGCCAAGGCCTTCTACCGGCTCTACGGCGATGTCTTCCGCAGCCTGCCGCTGCCGCAGGGCCAGACGGCGGCAACGTCCGCCGCAGGAGTGGCGGCATGAAGGCGGTCGACAGCCGGGTACTGCTCACAGGGGCCAGCGGCGGCATCGGTTCCGCCGCCGCGCGTCGGCTGATCCAGGCGGGCGCCAGCGTGATGCTGGCCGGCCGCTCGCCCGCGCGGCTGGCGGCCCAGGCCCGTGCCCTGGTGCGCGAGCTGGGCGTGGAACGCCACCGCGTCGAGTGGTATGCCGCCGACCTGACACGCGTGGGCAGCCTCGACCCGCTGGCCCAGGTGGCGGCGCAGTGGCAGTGCAACGCCGTCGTCCATGGCGCCGGCACGCCCGCGTTCGGCCGCCTGGAATCCTTCGATGCCGGCGCCGTCGCCCAGGTGCTGCAGTTGAACCTGTTCACGCCCATGCTGCTGACGCAGGCGCTGCTGCCGCACCTGCGCCAGCAGAAGCAGGCCAGCGTGCTGTTCGTCGGCTCGGTGCTCGGTCGACTGGGGCTGCCGGGGTTCAGCGTCTACAGCGCCGGCAAGTTCGGCCTGCGCGGCTTTGCCGAATCGCTGCGCCGGGAGCTGGCCGACACGTCGGTCAAGGTGCAGTACCTCGGCCCGCGCAGCACCAAGACGGAGTTCAACAGCGAAGCCGTCGAACGCTACAACCAGGCCACCAAGACCGCCATGGACGATGCCGACACGGTGGCCCAGGCCCTGGTGCAACTGCTGGAGCGCGGCACGGCCGAGCGCTTCCTGGGCTTCCCCGAAAAGCTGGCCGTGCGCCTGAACGGCATGGCGCCTGCCCTACTGGATGGCGCCTTCGCCGCGCATCGCAACAGCCTGCCGTCCGTGCAGCCGCCCGCGCCGCTCACGCTCGAGCATTTCGAATCGCAGCGGCCCGAGTCGGCCGATGCGCATTCGCTGCAGGCGCCGCAGCTCTGAGGCTGCAGGCCCTGCAGCTTTGAGCCCCGGATCCCGGCTTGCCTTCGACCCCCTCCACATTCCTTGCGAACTCCATGAAGTCCACTCCTGCCACCTTCTCCACCCCCGCCGTTGCTGCCGCCAGGCCCGCCCATGAAGGGCCGCGCCGCCGCGTCTGGCTGTCGATGGCCCTGCTGGCCAGCGCCGGCGTGCTGGCAGCAGTCACGCCGCTGATCAGCCGCGCCGCGCCGGTCGACGACGGCGTCGCCGAGCTGCAGCGCGACTGGGAAGTGATCCGCTACCAGGCGCCGCCGGCCGAGCGCGAGAAGCGTTTCGAGGCGCTGGCCGTCAAGGCTCACAAGCTGAGCGAAGCCAATCCCGGCCGGGCCGAGCCGCTGGTGTGGGAAGGCATCATCGTGAGCTCCGTGGCCGGCGAGAAGGGCGGCCTGGGCGCGCTGGGCCTGGTCAAGCAGGCCAAGGCGCTGTACGAGTCGGCCATCGCCATCAACGGCGACGTGCTCGAAGGCTCGGCCTACAACAGCCTGGGTGTGCTTTATTACAAGGTGCCCGGCTGGCCCGTTGGCTTCGGCGACAAGGCCAAGGCCAAGGAGCTGCTGCAGAAGGCGCTGGCGCTCAATCCCAAGGGCATCGACCCCAACTTCTTCTATGGCGAATACCTGGTCGAGACCAAGCAGCCCGATCAGGCCATGACCTACCTGGAGCGTGCCCTGCAGGCGCCCGCACGGCCGGGCCGGCAGATCGCCGACGCCGGCCGCCGCGAGGAGGTCAAGGCGTTGATGGACAAGATCAAGGCGCGCTGAGCGGCGTCTTGGGCCGCGCGGTGCCGCTCAACGGTGGGCGGCGTCGAACTGGAGCACCGCGCGCACCCCACGGCCGTCGGCGCGCGGGCCCAGCTGCAGCTCCAGCCCGTGCAGCTGCGCAATGCGTCGGACGATCGAGACGCCCAGTCCGCTGCCCACCTCGTGGTGGCCTTCGGGTCGGTAGAAGCGCTCGCCCAGGCGCGCGAGCTGCTCGGGCGACAGCGGCGGCCCGTCGTTCTCCACCTCCAGCTGCTCGCGGCCGATGCGCAGCAGCACGCTGCTGCCTTCCGGCGCGTAACGCACGGCGTTGTCCAGCAGGTTGCGCACCAGCACCGTCAACAGGTGGCCATCGCCCAGCAGCGGCATCGGATGTGCCCCTCCGGCTGGCCATTCGCAGGCCAGGTCGATGCGGCGGCGCTCGGCCAGCGGCAGGCAGTCGCTCATCGCCTGCTCGACGATGGGCGGCCATTCGATCTCGGCATCCAGCGAGGGCAATACGCCCGACTCCACGCGCGACAGCGACAGCATCTGCGTCACCAGCCTTTCCATGCGGCGCAGGCCGGCGCTGAGCTTGTCCTCGGCCTGGCGGCGTTCATCGGGGCTGCCGGCATGGCGCACCACATCCCACTGCGCTGCGAGCACGGCCAGCGGCGTGCGCAGCTCGTGCGCGGCATCGGCGGTGAATCGGCGCTCGCGCACCAGCAACTGTTCGATGCGCTGGAACAGCCCGTTCATGGCGACCAGCAGCGGCTTGAGTTCGACCGGGGCCCGGGCGCTGGGCACGGGCCGCAGGTCCTGCGCATCGCGATGGGACAGCTCGCGCGTCAGCCGACGCATGGGCGCGAGGGCGGCGCGAACCGCCCAGGCCATCACGGCCAGCAGCACCGGCAGCACCAGCAGCCAGGGCACCACCTGCGTGACGGTGAGGCCATACACCAGCTCGTCGCGCTCGTAGGCGCCCTGGCCGGCCGCCACCAGCCACTGGCCATCGGCCGAGCGCATGTAATAAACGCGCCAGGGCCGGCCCTCCACCTCGTCGTCGATGAAGCCCTGGGCACCCGAGCGGAAGTTCAGGTCCACGCCTTCACGATCGGACAGGGCCAGCGCGCCATCGGCCGACCACACGGCGATGGCGAGGTCGCGCACATCCGAGTCGCCGGCGTCCGGCGCGCCCTCCTTGGGCGCGGGTGGCAGCATGCTGGACGGGCCGGGGTATCCGTGGCCCAGCGTGGCCTGCACCTGCCTGGCCAGGCGCACCAGCTCGGTGTCGAACATCTCGTTGACCTCGTGCCGGGCGCGCTGGATCGAGAAGAACAGCGCGAGGCCCCACACCAGCGGAGCGCAGATCAGCAGGTACAGCAGCAGGCGGCGCTGAAGGCTCATCGTGCGGGGCTCACGCGCTGCTATCGCCCGCGCCCAGCGCGTAGCCGACACCGCGCACTGTGCGCACGATGCCGGGATCGATCTTGCGGCGCAGGTGATGGATGTGGACCTCGAGCGAATTGCCCTCGGGTTCGCCGCCGCTCCAGTCGTAGAGCTTTTCGAGCAGCGTGGCCTTGGACAGAACGCGCTGCGGCTGACTCAGGAAGATCTCCAGCAGCGCCAGCTCGCGGCCGGTGAGTTCCACCGGTGCGCCGCGCCAGTGCACCCGTTTGCTGGCCGGGTCGTAGCGCAGCTCGCCGTGCTGCCACACGGCCTGCGCGTGGCCGGCGGTGCGCCTCACCAGGGCGCGAAGGCGCGCGGCCAGTTCGTCGATGGTGATCGGCTTGATCAGGTAGTCGTCGGCGCCGGCATCGAGGCCGTCGATGCGCTGCTCCACGCCGTCGCGCGCTGTCAGCACCACGATCGGCAGGACCCGGCCCGCCTGCCGCCAGCGCTGCAGCCAGCTCATGCCGTCGCCGCCGGGCAGGCCCAGGTCGAGCACCACGGCATCGAAGGGCGCTCCTGCGAGGGCGGCGTCCGCCTGCATGCCGTCGCGAAACCAGTCGACTGCGTGGCCGCGCTGGCGCAGGCCCTGGGCAAGGGCGTCGCCGAGCAGGGCGTCGTCTTCGACGATCAGGAGGCGCATGGCGGACGAAGACAGCGGCAGCACGGGGGCGCGCTCGCCGGCGGGAAGCGCTGCCTGCCGATCGAGCCATTGCCGAGGGTTGTTCAGGTGGAAGTCAGGATATCGCACCCTGCCTCGCGCAAAACAAAAGGGGACCCCGTTTGCACGGGGTCCCCTCTGAGGTTTTGGTGGCGCTTCACGGACTCGAACCGCGGACCTGTGGATTATGATTCCATCGCTCTAACCGACTGAGCTAAAGCGCCGAAGCCCGCGATTATAAAGCGCAAAATTCGCAGGCTGCAAGCCCTTCGTCACTGGTTCTTGAACTCGGCCTTGCGCTTGTTCAGGAAGGCGTCCATGCCTTCCTTTTGGTCGGCGGTGGCAAAGAGGGCGTGGAACAGCCGGCGCTCGAACATCACGCCGTCCGCGAGGGTGCCCTCGAACGCGCGGTTGACCGACTCCTTGGCGGCCATCACCGCGATCTGCGAGAAGTCGGCGATGGTCAGCGCGGCGCCCAGGGCCTCGTCCATCAGCTTGTCGTAGGGCACCACGCGGCTCACCAGGCCCGCGCGCTCGGCCTCGGCGGCGTCCATCATGCGGCCGGTCAGGGCCATGTCCATGGCCTTGGCCTTGCCGACGGCGCGGGGCAGGCGCTGGGTGCCGCCGGCACCGGGAATCACGCCCAGCTTGATCTCGGGCTGGCCGAACCGGGCGTTGTCGGCGGCGATGATGAAGTCGCACATCATGGCCAGTTCGCAGCCGCCGCCCAGGGCGAAGCCGCTGACGGCCGCGATCACCGGCTTGCGGATGGAGCGCACCGACTCCCAGTTGCGCGTGATGTAGTCGCCCTTGTAGGTGTCGACGAAACTGTACTTGGCCATCAGCGCGATGTCGGCGCCCGCCGCGAAGGCACGCTCGCTGCCGGTGATGATCATGCAGCCGATGGCCTCGTCGGCATCGAAGGCCTTGAGCGCGGCACCCAGTTCGTCCATGAGCGCATCGTTGAGCGCGTTGAGGGCCTTGGGACGGTTGAGCGTGACGATGCCGACCTTGCCGGCTTCGACGCGCACTTCGATGTTCTCGTAGCTCACGGGGGTCTCCTGGAATGAACGGACAGGGCGGGCCGGCGAGGCCCTCGCGCACTATACCGAGGGCCATCCGGCCGGCGCGGTGGGCGGCTGTCCGCCCGGAGACGTCGATGCCGTCAGGCCGACCGGCCGCCGCTCAGCCCTGAAGCCAGCGCTTGAGCCGCTCGGCGTCGCTGCCGGCCAGGCGCCAGGTGCGCGTGTCGCCCGACGGCCAGGCCAGCGGCAGGCGCATCAGACGGCGGTCGCGGGCCAGAAGGGCCACGCATTTCCTGGCGGCGCCGAGGTACAGCGGGATGTCGTCGAGCTTGCCGATGCGCCAGCCTTCCGCGGCCTTGGCGCTGCGGGTGGCGGCCTCGACGGCCAGCCATTCGTCGCCGGCCGCGAAGCCGGCCTTCTCGGCCACGCCGCCGCGCAGCACCATCTTCACCTTGACGGTGCCGCCGTTCTCGTCGACCCGCAGCCCCAGGGCCTGCGCCAGCTGCGCCGGGTCGTCGTGGATGGCCACGCCGTGCGCCGGCAGCAGGTCGCGCAGCGGCAATTTAGCCGTGCCATTCGCCCACCGCGACAGCTCGTTCGTGTAGGCCCGGCCGCCGACATGGGCCAGCGCCGCGGCGATCGCGGCCTCGTCGATGGGGCCGCCCTCGCTTGTGCGCCACAGCTCGCGCATCACCGCATCCAGCGAGCCCTGGCCCTCGCGCCGCAGCGTCAGGTCCAGGCACAGCGCCACCAGCGCGCCCTTGGTGTAGTAGCTCACCGTGGTGTTGGGTGTCTGCTCGTCCGGGCGGTAATAGCGGATCCAGGCGTCGAAGCTGGCATCGCCCACCGACTGCACGGCAGCCCCGGGCGTCTGCTGCACCTGGTTAATGGTCTTGTTCAGCAGCTTGAGGTAGGTGGCGTCGTCGATACAGCCGGCACGGCGCAGCAGCAGGTCGTCGTAGTAGCTGGTGAAGCCTTCGAAGAACCACAGCAGCCGGGTGTAGTTCTCGCGCGTGTAGTCGTAGCGGGCGAATTCCGCCGGCCGCAGGCGCTTGACGTTCCAGGTGTGGAAGTACTCGTGGCTGATCAGGCCCAGCAGCGTGGTGTAGCCCTCGGGCTGCCTGGCCGCGCCGCGGCGGGGCAGGTCGCGGCGGGTGCAGATGAGCGCGGTGCTGTGTCGGTGCTCCAGGCCGCCGTAGCCGTCGTCGGTGGCGTTGAGCATGAACACATAGCGGTCGTGGGGTAGCGCGTGCGGGCCCTTGCCCGCTTTGGCCTTGTCGCCATGCCAGAAGCGCATCTGCGTCTCGCAGATGGCGCGGGTGTCGGCGATCAGCTTGTCGCCGTCGAAGGAGGGCGGGGCGCCTGCCACCACGAAGCGGTGCGGCACGCCCAGCACGTCGAACTCGGCGCTCCAGAAGGCGCCCATCTCGACGGGGCTGTCGGCCACCTCGTCATAGTGGGCGGCCTGGTAGGTGCCGAAACCGCGGCGGTCGATCTTGACCGGGCGCAGTGCCGTGGCCAGTTCCCAGGGCGCGTCGCCCTCGGGCAGGGCGGGCGGCACGATCTCGATCTGGCAGGGCGATTCGTCCTGGCCGTCCACGCGCAGGCACAGGCTGGTGCCGTTGAAGAAGCCGCGGGTCCGGTCCAGCCACGCGGTGCGCACCGAGTTGTCGTAGGCACACACCACGTAGCGCACGACGAGCGCTTGGCCTGCCTTCGTAGCGATGCGCCAGCTGGCCTTGTCCAGCTGCGTGACGGCCACGGCGCGTCGCCCTTGCGTGGCCCTGGGCGCGCCCTGCAGGTTGCGCGCGAATTCACGCACCAGGTAGCTGCCCGGGATCCACACCGGCAGCGAGACGACCTGTTCCGCTGCGGGCTCGTCGATGCTCAGCGTGACTTCGTAGAGGTGGGCGTTCAGGTCCGCCACCGCGATGCGGTAGCGCAGGCCAGGTGCAGCGGCGCCCGCCATCAATTGCCGGCGGCGGAGAGTTGCTGCTCCACCTGCGCAGCCGGCACGGCACCCGGCGTGCGCGTGCCGTTGGCATACAGCAGGGTCGGCGTGCCGGTGATGTTGTACTTGCGGCCGAACTCCACGTTGCGCTTGAGCGCCTGGGTGTCGCATTCGCCGGTGGTGGGCTTCACGCCGTCCATCATCCAGTCGCTCCAGACCTTGGCCTTGTCCTTGGCGCACCAGATGTCGCGCGACTTCACGGCCGAATCCGGGCCCAGCACCGGGTACAGGAAGAGGTGGATCGTCACGTTGTCCACCTTGCGCAGCTCGCGCTCGAACTGCTTGCAGTAGCCGCAGTTCGGGTCTTCGAAGATGGCCAGCTTGCGCTTGCCGTTGCCGCGCACGATCTTGATGGCGTCCTGCACCGGCAGCTTGTCGAAGTCGACGGCGGTGAGCTTGTCCACGCGCTCTTCGGTGAGGTTGCGGCGGTTCTTCACGTCGATCAGGTTGCCCTGGATGAGGAAGTTGCCCTGCTCGTCGGTGTAGTACAGCTCGAAGCCCTGGCGCACTTCCCACAGGCCGGGCATGGCCGCCTTGCGCACCTCGTCGATCTGCGCGAGCTGCGGAAAGCTGCCGCCGAGGTTCTTGCGGATCTCGGCTTCGCCGGCGTGGGCGCCAGCCAGCGTGGCGGCGAGGAGGAGGGGGACGAAGTACTTCATGGTGTGGAGCTGTGGTGGGTTGCGCCTCTGCCGGTGGGGGAGGCGGAAATAGCGGAAGCCAGGCCCATGGCATGGCGCGCCACCCAGCCCTTGAGGAAATGGGTGCGGTCGAAGCCGAGCATGCCCCAGTTGCGCAGCCGCGCGAGGGGCTCGATGCCCTGGGAGAAGAGCTGTTGCAGGCCGTCCGTGGCCAGGCCCATGGCCAGCACGTCGGCGCGGCGGGCGCGCTCGTAGCGGCGCAGCAGGCGGGCGTCGCCCACGCTGCGCCAGTAGTCGCGTTCGCGGATCACGCCGGCCAGTTCGGCTGCATCGGCCAGGCCCAGGTTGAGTCCCTGGCCGGCCAGCGGATGCACGGTATGGGCGGCATCGCCGGCCAGCACCCAGGCGCCGCCTTCGGCCAAACGGCCAGCCCAGCGGTCGGCCGTGGCGCGCTGCAGCGGCCAGGCGGCCCGCTCGCTGGCCAGCGTGAAGCCGCCCAGCACCTCGTGGCTGGCTTCGCGCAGGCGGGCGCAGAAGGCGTCGGCATCCAGCTCCAGCAGTTCGGGCGCGCGCAGCTGGCCCACGGACCACACCAGGGCCAGCTGCCGCCCTTCGGCACCGCCCATGGGCAGCAGGGCTAGCACGTCGCCCTGGGCATTGAACCACTGGCGCGCCACGCCGCCATGCGGGCGTTCGGCCTCCAGCCGCGCGGCGATGGCGATCTGCGGATAGCGGGTCACCTCGTACTGCACGCCGAGCGTCTCGCGCGTGAGGCTGGCCTTGCCCTCGCACACCACGGTGAGCGCGGCCTTGACCGGTGCGGTCACCACCTCGACCTGGGGCGAGAAGCGGACGGCGGCCGCCAGCTGTTCTTCCAGTGCCGGCACGTCGACGATCCAGGCCAGGGCGTCGACCTTCTGCTCGGCGGCGTCGAAGCGCACCCGGCCGTCCTCGTCGCCAAACACCTGCATCTCGCGCACCGGCGTGGCCTGCGCCGCGTCGGGCCAGGCCCGCAGCGATTCGAGCAGGGTGCGCGAGGCCGCGTTGAGCGCATAGGCGCGCACGTCCGGGCGGTCGGGGGAGGGGGCCGAAGGGGCTTCGGCCACCAGGGCCACGCGGACCCGTTCTCGGGCCAGCAGCAACGCCAGCGTGCGGCCGACGATGCCGGCGCCGCGAATGCAAACCTCGGGGGGAAGAGCCATCGAAACATTGTAGGGAGCGCCCCTGCGCCCTCACTGGAGCCCCGACAATGCGCCCCGCCGCCGCGGGCGGCCTGCTTCGTGCTCGTGAAGCGTGCGGCGCACCGTGACCGGCCGCCTCTTCCTTCTCCCCTGCCCAGCCCTTCTCGTCCATTCCTCGCCGTGACCGCTGCAGCCACCTCCGACCTCTCGCGCTTCGACCTCCAGGCCCGCATCGCGCGGTTGATCGTCTACCCCGTCAAGTCCTGCGCCGGCGTGGAAGTCGAGGAGGCCCTGCTCACCGAGACCGGCCTCGAATTCGACCGTGCCTGGATGCTGGTGGACGAGGCCGGGCGCTTCGTCAGCCAGCGCGAGCTGCCGCGCATGGCGCTGATCCGGCCGCAGATGAAGCACTACGAGATGATCCTGCGCGCCCCCGGCATGCTGGCGCTGCACATCGCCTACGACCGCGTCGAGGAACCGGTCCGCGCCACCATCTGGAAGGACGAGGTGGCGGCCTACGACATGGGCGACGTGGCGGCCCAGTGGTTCAGCGACTTCCTCTCCGAACCCGGTCGCACGCAGCGGCTGCGCATGGTGCGCTTCGACCCTGAGCACAAGCGCCTGTCCAGCCTCAAGTGGACCGGCGCCATCGAGGCCCAGACGCAGTTCTCCGATGGCTATGCGCTGCTGGTCGTCAGCCAGGCGGCAGTGGATGACTTCAACGCTCGTCTTGCTGCGGGGGGCCATGCGGCCGTGGACGCCATCCGTTTCCGGCCCAACCTGGTACTCGACGGCCTGGCGGCCCATGACGAGGACCGGGTGGCGATGCTGCACATCCCCACCGCCGAGGGCGAGGCGCAGCTGCAGCCCGTCAAGCCCTGCGTGCGCTGCAGCATCCCCGACGTCGACCCGGCCACCGCGCAATCGCAACCCGTCGTGGGCGAGACGCTGCGCAGCTACCGCGCCGATCCGCGCATGGAGGGCGCCACCACCTTCGGCATGAACCTGATCGTGCGCCAGGGCATCGACCACCTGCTCAAGGTGGGCCAGCCGGTGGGTGCGGACCTGCGCTTCGACTGAAGCCGCGGTGCGTCGGTCGGCGCGGGTTCAGATCTCGAAGCTGACGCCGGCGATCAGCAGGATGTTGGCGTAAGGCGTGCACTCGCCTGTGCGCACGATGGCACGGGCCTTGGCACTGCGTTGCTTGAAGTCCTCGTGCGAGACGGCCAGCGGCGCCGCGGGCAGCGCGGCGGGGTACCAGGCAGGCCGGTCCTGGTCCGCGGGCAGGGCCTCGCAGGCGACGACGGCGCTTTCCACCGTCAGCTCGCTCAGCACGGCGGCCAGCACGTCGTCCAGGCGCGGCACGCCGCGCGCCACCGCCAGGTCGATGCGGCGGGGGCCGTCGGGAATGGGCAGACCGGCATCGCCGATCACCAGCATGTCGCCATGGCCCATGGCGGCGATGACCTGGGAGAGTTCGGCGTGCAGGAGGTGGGTGCGTTTCATGGCAGGACGATCGGTGCTGGCGGGACGGGGCTGGCGAGCACCTCGTCGCGCGAAGGAATGGCGGGCTGGGCGCCAGGGCGGCCGATGCACAGGGCCGCAGCGCGGATGCCCAGCTGCACAGCGGCATCGAAGGGCTCGCCGCGCGCCAGCGAGACGGCCAGCGCACCCAGGAAGGTGTCGCCGGCGGCGGTGGTGTCCACCGCCTTCACGCGCAGCGCGGGGTGATGGCGGCAGCCGTCGGCATCGGCGGCCACCGCGCCTTCGCCGCCCAGCGTGACGACGACGCGCACCGGGCCGCGGGAGAGCAGGGCGCGTGCGGCCACGGCCGCCTCGACGACGCCCGTGACCGGCAGGCCCGAGAGCATCTGCGCCTCCAGCTCGTTGACCACCAGCGTGTCGATGCGTGGCCAGAAGGCCTCGGGCAGCGCCTGCATGGGCGAGGGATTCAGCAGCACCTTGCAGCCGGCCTGCGCCGCGACGTCCATCGCCAGGCCGACCTGGTCCAGCGGCGTCTCGAACTGCAGCACGAGGAAGGCGGCGCCCCCGAGTTGGGTGCGCAGCGCGGCCGGGTCCACGTGCACCGCGGCATTGGCGCCGGGGATCACGACGATGCGGTTCTGGCCGCTGTCCTCCACCATCACCAGCGCGACGCCCGTGGGCGTGGCCGCCTCGACGTGCACGCCACAGGTGTCGATGCCATCGCGGGCCAGCGCATCGCGCAGCGCGGTGCCGTGCGCATCGGCGCCCACGCAGCCCAGCATCCGCACCGCGCCGCCCTGGCGGGCGCAGCCCACGGCCTGGTTGCCGCCCTTGCCCCCGGGCAGGTGGTCGATGGAGCGGCCATGCAGCGTCTCGCCGGCGGCGGGCGCCCGCGGCACGCGCACCACCACGTCCATGTTGAGGCTGCCGAGCACGACCAGCAGTGGGGCGTCGGCGGGGGCGGGAGAGCGGTTCACGGCGTCGGACTCGGGCACGGGACGGAAATGGAGAGAGAGGGCAATATCAGGCGAAGACGCGGGCAAGGCGATGGGGTGGCAACGCGGTGGAGCGCGATCACGGCGTGCGGTGCAAGCTTCACGCCGGCCCGAAGCGCGCGGTCGAATCGCGCACCCGCAGCTCCGGCTGCAGCAGCACCTTGCGGCCGATCTGCCGCCGGCCGTCGATGCGCTCCAGCAGCATGTCCACCGCCAGCGCGCCGATGCGGGCCTTGGGCTGGGCCACCGTGGTCAGCGGCGGGCTGGCATAGGCGCTCAGCTCGATGTCGTCGAAGCCCACCAGCGACATGTCGTCGGGCACGCGCAGCCCGCATTCATGGGCGGCACGCAGCGCGCCCATGGCCATCAGGTCGTTGCCCACGAACACGGCCGACGGCCGCTCGGCCGTGCGCAGGATGGCATGCATGGCCTCGTAGCCGCCCTGCGGCGTGAAGCCGCCGTGCCACAGCAGCGCGGCGCTGGTCGCGGAATGGCCGGCCTCGGCCAGCGCCATGCGCCAGCCGTCGATGCGCTGCTCGCTGGGCGTGAGGCCGGCCGGCCCGCCGATGCAGGCGATGCGCCGGTGGCCCAGCGACAGCAGATGCCGCGTGGCCAGCAGGCCGCCCTGCATGTGGGCCGTCTCGACCAGGTCGCAGGCCGGGTCTTCCACCTCGCGGTCCACCAGCACGGTGGGCATGCGCAGGCCTGCCAGCAGCGCCGGCAGCGAGGCATCACCGCCGCTGGAGACCACGATCAGCCCGTCGATGCGCCGCTGCGCCAGCACCTGCAGGTAGACGCTCTGGCGCTGCGGCTCGTCGTCGGTGTTGCACAGCACCAGCGCATAGCCGGCGCCGAAACAGCGGTCTTCCACCACCCGCACGATCTCGGCGAAGTAGGGGTTGGAGCTGTTCGGGATCAGCATGCCCACCGTGCGCGTGCTGTTGCTCTTGAGGCTGCGCGCCACGGCGCTGGGCACGTAGCCCAGGGCTCGGATGGCGTCTTCCACCCGGGCGCGGCCTTCGGGGCTGACGGTGCGCGTGCCGTTGACCACGTGCGACACGGTGGTCACCGACACACCGGCACGCAGGGCGACGTCCTTGATGGTGGCCATGGCAGCAGTGCGAAGGCGCTGGCGCCGGTCAGGCCGCGCCGGCGCGCCGCTGGCGCACGGTGTCGATGATCACGGCGGCCACGATCACGGCGCCGGTGATGATGCGCTTGGCGGGCTCGCTGGCGCCCACCTGAGCCAGGCCGGCTTCGAGCACCGCGATGATCAGCACGCCGAAGAAGGTGTTGACGACCGAGCCGCGCCCGCCCATCAGGCTGGTGCCGCCGATGACCACGGCGGCGATCACCTGCAGCTCGATGCCGGCACCGGCATTGGGGTCGGCGGCCTCCAGCCGGGCCGACTGCATCAGCCCGCCCAGGCCCGCCAGCAGGCCGGTGACGGCGAACACGGCGATGCGGATCGGCCGCGGGTCGATGCCCGCCAGCCGCATGGCTTCCTCATTGGTGCCGATGCCCACCACATGGCGGCCGAACACGGTGCGCGTGAGCACCAGGTGGCCGATGATGACGATGACCACCGCCAGCACGAAGGCCGACGAGACGCCGCCGATCCACGGCGCCGCCAGCCCGGCGATGGCATCGCCCACGTACTGCGTGCGCGAATCCGTCACCAGGTAGGCGCCGCCGCGCACGGCCTCCAGCATGCCCAGCGAAACGATGAAACTGGGCAGTCGCCAAGCCACCGACACCGCGCCGGTGACGGCGCCGCACAGCAGCCCGGTGGCCAGGCCCAGCGCCGCGGCGGCAGGCACGGCCAGCTTCCATTGCAGGATGGCGGCGGCAGTCACCGCGGCGCTCAGCGCCAGCACCGAGCCCACCGACAGGTCGATGCCCGCGATGATCAACACGAAGGTCATGCCCACGGCCATCACGGTCAGCGCCGGCACCTCGTTGGCGATGGTGATGAAGGTCTCGGCCGTGAAGAAGTATTCGGACAGGCTGCTGAACAGCACGACCATGCCGATCAGCACCGCGGCCAGGCCGAGGTAGGTGCCAAGCTGGCCGCGCAACGGCCGGGTGGTGGGCGCAGGCGCGGCGGCAGCGGGAGATTGGGCGGGCGGGTTCATGCGGAAACAGGGGAAGAGGTGGGCGCGGCAGCCTCTGCGGCCGGCGCATTGCCGAAGGCGGCAGCCAGCAGCGACTGCTCGCTCCAGGCGCCGCGCTCGAAGACGGCGACCAGTCGACCGGCATGCATCACGCCGATGCGGTCGCACATGGCCATCAGCTCGCGCAGGTCGCTGGAGACCATCAGCATGGCGTGGCCGGCGGCGGCCATGCGGTCGAGTTCGGCGTACAGGTCGGCGCGGGCACCGACGTCCACGCCGCGCGTGGGTTCGTCCAGCAGCAGCACCTTGCATTCGCGGTGCAGCCAGCGGGCGAACACCACCTTCTGCTGGTTGCCGCCGCTCAGGGTCGAGACGGCCTGCTCCTCGCTGCGCGAGCGGATGCGCAGGGTCTGCACCAGCCGGCGGGCGATGCCACGCTCGTGCGCAAAGCGCAGCCAGCCGCCGCGCGAGATGGCGCCCAGGTCGCTCAGCGTGGCGTTGACGCGGATCGACTGCGGCATCAGCAGACCCTGCGACTTGCGGTCTTCCGTCACCAGACCGATGCCGGCGCGGATGGCCTGCATGGGCGAGCGCCAGCGCCCGCCGGGCGGCGAGGCGGCGCCGGGCCAGTGCAGGTCGATGCGCCCGCGGTCGGCCCGGTCGGCGCCGAAGAGCAGGCGGATGAGTTCGGTGCGGCCCGCGCCCACCAGGCCGGCGATGCCCATGACCTCGCCGGCATGCAGGTCCAGGTCCACGTCCTGCACCACCGGGCCGCGGCCCAGGCCGCGGGCGCTCAACAGTCGCGCGCCCGCGGTGCGGCGCGGCCGGCCTTCGTGCTCGTGCACCGCGCGGCCCACCATGCGCTCGACCAGCTCGGACTCGCGCACGCCGGCCATGGGCCGCACGTCCACCAGCCGGCCGTCGCGCAGCACGGCCACCGTGTCGGCGATGCGCTGCAGCTCTTCGAGCCGGTGCGACACGTAGACGATGGCCACGCCGCGCGCCTTGAGCCGCTCGATCTGCGCGAACAGGTGCGCCGTCTCGCGCGGCGTCAGCATGGCGGTCGGCTCGTCCAGGATCAGCACCCGGGTGTCGTCCTGCAGGTTGCGGGCGATCTCCACCATCTGCTGCTGGCCGATGCCCAGGGCCGAGACCGGCAGCGCGGGGTCGATGCCGTCCATGCCGATCTTGGCCAGCTGCGCCCGCGCCGCCTCGTGCAGCGCGCCGCGGCGCAGCCAGCCCAGGCGCTGCGGCAGGCGGTCCAGCAGCAGGTTCTCGGCCACGGTGAGCGTGGGCACCAGGCCCAGCTCCTGCATCACCATGCGCACGCCCTGCGCCTCGGCGTCGCGGCGCGAGGTCGGCGCGAAGGGCTGGCCGCCCAGCTGCATGCGCCCGCGCGTGGGCGAGACCAGGCCGCAGACGATCTTCGACAGCGTGCTCTTGCCCGCGCCGTTCTCGCCCGTCAGCGCCAGCACCTCGCCCGGCGCCAGCGTGAGGCTCACGCCGTCCAGCACCGTGGCGGCGTAGTCCTTGCCGATGTCGTCGAGCGAGAGCAGGGCAGTGGGCATGGCTGCGCGGGTTCGCTTACTTGCTGTCCTTGGTGACCAGGACCACGTCGGTCTTGATCTCCGCGGGCATCTGCGCCTGGCTCTTCTTCTCGGCCAGGGCCTTCAGCGCGGTCTCGATGCCGAACACGGCCTGCTTGGCGCCGAACTGGTCGGCGGTGGCCAGCACGCGGCCGTCGGCCAGCATGGGCTTGATGGCGCCGATGTTGTCGTAGCCCACCACCTGCACCTGGCCGGTCTTGCCGGCGGCCTTGACGGCGGCCACGGCGCCCAGGGCCATGCTGTCGTTGCCGGCCAGCAGGGCCTTCAGGTCCGGGTGCTCGCGCAGCATGCCGGCGGCCACCGTGTTGCCCTTGTCGATTTCCCACTGGCCGGACTGCACGCCGACCACGTTGGCGCCAACGGCCTTCATGGCGTCCTGGTAGCCCAGGGTGCGCTGCTGCGCATTGAAGGTGGTGGAGACGCCTTCGATGATGCCGACCTTGTCGCCGGACTTGAGGCTCTTGCCCAGGTAGTCGCCCACCAGCTTGGCGCCGGCGCGGTTGTCGGGGCCGACGAAGGTGACCTGGAGGTTCTTTTCCTTCAGCGCGCCGGCGTCCAGGCGGTTGTCGATGTTGACGACCAGGATGCCCTTGTCGACGGCCGCCTTGAGGGCCGGCACCAGCGCCTTGGAATCGGCCGGTGCGATCACCAGCGCATTGACCTTCTGGGCCACCATCTGCTCGACCATCTTGATCTGGGCGGCGGTGTCGGTCTCGTTCTTGATGCCGTTGGCCACCAGGGTGTACTGGCTGGCGTTCGCCTTCTGGTGCGCCTTGGCACCGTCTTCCATCGTGGCGAAGAACTCGTTGGCCAGCGACTTCATCACCAGCGCCACCTTGGGCTTGTCCTGGGCATGGGCGGGCACAAGGGCGAAGGCGCCCAGAACGGCGAGGGCGGCGGCGGCCTGGGCCGTGCGGCGGGTGAAGGTCATGACGGTGTCTCCGGATGGATGGATGGATCGGGGCGGCCTCAGGGCGTGCCCAGTGCGAAGCGGGGCGGATGATAGTGGGGTCGCAAACGTTTGCGCAAACGTTTGCGGGGTGGTTTGGCCTAGGTTTTTCCCTGAGGTTGGCTCGCACGGCAGGGCCATGGGGGCCCGTTTTCCGGCGGGCAGGGTGCCCGCCTAAAATCCCGCCCCTAATCCAGAGGACCCCCATGAGCTTGAAATGCGGCATCGTCGGCCTGCCCAACGTCGGTAAATCCACCCTGTTCAACGCGCTGACCAAGGCCGGCATCGCCGCCGAGAACTATCCCTTCTGCACCATCGAGCCCAATGTGGGCGTGGTCGAGGTGCCCGATCCCCGCCTGGCGCAACTGGCGCAGATCGTCCAGCCCGAGCGCATCCTGCCGGCCATCGTCGAGTTCGTTGACATCGCCGGCCTAGTGGCGGGTGCCAGCCAGGGCGAAGGCCTGGGCAACCAGTTCCTGGCCCACATCCGCGAGACCGATGCCATCGTCAACGTGGTGCGCTGCTTCGAGGACGAGAACGTCATCCACGTGGCCGGCAAGGTCGACCCCATCGCCGACATCGAGGTCATCCAGACCGAGCTGTGCCTGGCCGACCTGGGCACGGTGGACAAGGCCCTGCAGCGCTACACCAAGGCGGCCAAGAGCGGCAACGACAAGGAAGCCATCGCCATGGTCAAGCTGCTGGGCCCGGTGCAGGCGGCGCTGAACGAAGGCAAGCCGGCACGGGCGCTGGGCCTGTCGGCGGACGACCAGCTGCTGCTCAAGCCCCTGTGCCTGATCACCGCCAAGCCGGCCATGTTCGTCGGCAACGTGAGCGAGGACGGCTTCGAGAACAACCCGCTGCTGGACCGCCTCAAGGACTACGCCGCCAGCCAGAACGCGCCCGTGGTGGCCATCTGCGCCAAGATGGAAGCGGACATGGCCGACATGGACGACGAGGACAAGAAGATGTTCCTCGAAGAGATCGGCCAGGAGGAGCCGGGCCTGAACCGCCTGATCCGCGCCGCCTTCAAGCTGCTGGGCCTGCAGACCTATTTCACCGCCGGCGTGAAGGAAGTGCGGGCCTGGACCATCCACATCGGCGACACCGCGCCGCAGGCGGCCGGCGTGATCCACGGCGACTTCGAGCGCGGCTTCATCCGCGCCCAGACCATCGCCTTCGACGACTACATCGCCTTCAAGGGCGAGCAGGGCGCCAAGGACGCGGGCAAGATGCGCAGCGAAGGCAAGGAATACGTCGTCAAGGACGGCGACGTGATGAACTTCCTGTTCAACGTCTGAGCGTCGCGGCAGTGGCCGCGGACAAGACCAGCACAAGGGCCTGCTCCGGCGACGGGGCAGGCCCTTTTGCCGGGCGCCTTCAATGGTTCGGCCAGATGTACAGCAGCGCCACCGTCATGCACAGGTAGCGCATGAACTTGCCGATGGACATGTAGAGCACGCAGGGCCAGAAGGGCATGCGCAGCCAGCCCGCCACGGCGCACAGCGGATCCCCCACCAGCGGCAGCCAGCTCAGCAGGCAGGCCTTGGGGCCCAGGCGTTCCAGCCAGGCGAGGGCGCGCAGGTGATGGCTCGAATGGCTGTACTTGTCGGCCACCTTGTGGGCGCCGTAGCCCATCCACCAGGTGAGCGCGCCGCCCAGGGTGTTGCCGGCGGTGGCGACGATGATGGCCGGCCAGAACAGGTCGGGATTGAGCTTGAGCAGGCCGAAGAGCGCGGGCTCCGAGCCCAGGGGCAACAGCGTGGCCGAGACGAAGGCGACGACGAACAGCGTCGACAGCCCGAATTGCGGCAGTGCCAGTGCCGCCATCGCGGCAGCCATCACAGACTCGAACCAGGCTTCCATGTGGGCGGGAGTATAGGAAGGGCATGCGGGCCCCACGTCGGCGCGCAGGCCGTGCGCATGCCCGCTGAGTGCCGCAGGCAGGACCGGCGTCGCGGGCGTCGGGCTGCGAGCGCGCCGGCGTTTCAGCCGCTGAAATCGCGCATGGCTAGAATCCGTGCCTCATTTTTCAGCAGCGCCAGCGGCGTTGCGCGCTTTCCCTCCCCACCTCATGCAGATCAGCCACATCACGCTGGAGAACCGCCTGTTCGTCGCCCCCATGGCGGGTGTGACGGACCGGCCTTTCCGCATGCTGTGCCGCTCGCTCGGTGCGGGCTATGCGGTGAGCGAGATGGTCACCTCCCGCAAGGACCTGTGGAGTTCGCTCAAGACCTCGCGCCGGGCCAACCATGACGGCGAGCCCGGGCCCATCGCCGTGCAGATCGCCGGCACCGATGCGGCCATGATGGCCGAGGCGGCCCAGTACAACATCGACCGCGGCGCCCAGATCATCGACATCAACATGGGCTGCCCGGCCAAGAAGGTCTGCAACAAGTGGGCAGGCTCGGCGCTGATGCGCGACGAGCCGCTGGCCCTGGCGATCGCCGAGGCGGTGGTGGCCGCCGCCGCGCCGCATGGCGTGCCGGTGACGCTCAAGATGCGCACCGGCTGGAGCACCGAGCACCGCAATGCCGTGGCGCTGGCGCGCTGCTTCGAGGCGGCCGGCATCCGCATGCTGACGGTGCACGGTCGCACGCGCGAGCAGGGCTACAAGGGCTTCGCCGAGTACGACACCATCGCGGCCGTCAAGGCGGCGGTGGGCGTTCCGGTGGTGGCCAACGGCGACATCGACTCGCCGCAGAAGGCCCGCGATGTGCTGGCCGCAACCGGCGCCGACGCCGTGATGATCGGCCGTGCCGCGCAGGGCCGGCCGTGGATCTTCCGCGAGGTAGGCCACTTCCTGGCCACCGGCGAGACCATGGCGCCGCCGCTGGTGGCCGAGGTGCGCCGGCTGCTGCTCGCGCACCTGCACGAGCACTACGCGCTGTATGGCGAGGTGACCGGCGTGCGCACCGCCCGCAAGCACATCGGCTGGTACGTGCGTGCGCTGCCGGGCGGCGAGGACTTCCGCCAGCGCATGAACCGGCTGGAGGATTCCGCCACGCAGTGGCAGGCCGTCGCCGACTATTTCGAGGCGCTGGGCGAGCGGATGGACCGCATGCCCGAGGCCGCCGCCGGGCCGGGTGCCCTGCAGGAAGAAGACGAAGAAGACAGCGGCTGCCTCACCTGCTGAACGCAGGCGGCGGTCGCTCGGCGCGCGGGGGATCGGGCGCCGTCACAAGAAACATCGAACGAACAACGACATGAGCAAACACACGATCGAGGAGTGCGTGAAATCCAGCCTCGAAGACTATTTCCGCGACCTGCGCGGCACCGAGCCCGACGGCCTGCACGACATGCTGGTGCGTGCCGTCGAGAAGCCGCTGCTGGAGGTGGTCATGGACCGCGCCGAGGGCAACCAGTCGCGCGCCGCCCAGTGGCTGGGCCTGAACCGCAACACCCTGCGCAAGAAGCTGCTCGAGCACAAGCTCGCCAAGTGACCCCCATTCCAACGAAGCCCCAGACCCGACTGGCATCCCCATGGCACTGACCGCACTCATTTCCGTTTCCGACAAGACCGGCGTCCTCGACCTGGCCCAGGGCCTCCACGCGCTGGGCGTGCAGCTGCTGTCCACCGGCGGCACCGCCAAGCTGCTGGCCGAGGCCGGCCTGCCCGTGACCGAGGTGGCCGACCACACCGGCTTTCCCGAGATGCTCGACGGCCGCGTGAAGACGCTGCACCCGAAGATCCACGGCGGCCTGCTGGCCCGCCGCGACCTGCCGGCCCACATGGCCGCGCTGGCCGAGCACGGCATCGCCACCATCGACCTGCTGGTGGTCAACCTCTATCCCTTCGAGGCCACCGTGGCCAAGGCCGGCTGCACGCTGGAGGACGCCATCGAGAACATCGACATCGGCGGCCCGGCCATGGTGCGCAGCGCCGCCAAGAACTGGAAGGACGTCGCCGTGCTCACCGACGCCAGCCAGTACGGCGCGGCGCTGGAAGAACTCAAGGCCCACGGCCGCATCAGCGACAAGACCAAGTTCGGCTTCTCCGTCGCAGCCTTCAACCGCATCAGCAACTACGACGCCGCCATCAGCGACTGGCTGTCGTCGGTCGACTTCGAGGCCAGCGCCGGCCAGCCCGTGCCGCAGCGCAGCGGCTTCCCGGCGCAGAGCAACGGCCGCTTCGTCAAGGTGCAGGACCTGCGCTACGGCGAGAACCCGCACCAGGCCGCGGCCTTCTACCGCGACCTGTTCCCGGCTCCCGGCTCGCTGGTCACGGCCAAGCAGCTGCAGGGCAAGGAGCTGAGCTACAACAACATCGCCGACGCCGACGCCGCCTGGGAATGCGTCAAGAGCTTCGACATGCCCGCCTGCGTGATCGTCAAGCACGCCAACCCCTGCGGCGTGGCCATCGGCGCCGACGCGGGCGAGGCCTACGGCAAGGCCTTCAAGACCGACCCCACCTCGGCCTTCGGCGGCATCATCGCCTTCAACACGCCGGTGGACGCCGGCACGGCGCAGGCCGTGGGCAAGCAGTTCGTCGAGGTGCTGATGGCGCCCGCCTTCAGCGCCGACGCACTGGAGCTGCTCAAGACCAAGCCCAATGTGCGCGTGCTGCAGATCTCGCTGGACGGCATCAAGCGCGACGGCGCCAGCGCCTGGGCGCGCGGCCTCAACGCACAGGACGTCAAGCGCGTGGGCTCGGGCCTCTTGATCCAGACCGCCGACAACCATGAGCTGCAGCTGTCCGACCTCAAGGTCGTGACCAAGAAGCAGCCCACCGAGGCCGAGCTGCAGGACCTGCTCTTCGCCTGGAAGGTGGCCAAGTTCGTCAAGAGCAACGCCATCGTCTTCTGCCAGGGCGGCATGACGCTGGGCGTGGGCGCCGGCCAGATGAGCCGCCTCGACTCGGCCCGGATCGCCAGCATCAAGGCCGAGCATGCCGGCCTGTCGCTGGCCGGCTCGGCGGTGGCGAGCGATGCCTTCTTCCCCTTCCGCGACGGCCTGGACGTGGTGATCGACCACGGCGCCACTTGCGTCATCCAGCCCGGCGGATCGATGCGCGACAAGGAAGTGATCGACGCCGCCGACGAGCGTGGCGTGGCCATGGTGTTCAGCGGCGTGCGCCACTTCCGCCACTGATGGGCTCGCCCGACGGTCGTTCGACCCCGCCCGGGGGCGAGCCGGCGCCCCGGCGCCCGCGCTGGCTGCTGGTGGTGCTGGCGCTCTTCGTGGTGATGTCCGCGGTCGGCATGCTGGCCACGGGCTGGTTCATCCTGCGCGGCTTCGTCTTCAAGCCGCCGGCGGCGGCAGCGGGCCCCGTGGCCGCGGGCTTTGCGCTGGTGCAGGCCAGCGACTGCATGCGCTGCCACCTGGCCGAGCGCAAGGCCGTCGGGCCGGGCTGGCAGGCAATTGCAGAGCGTCATGCCGCCAATCCGGAGGCTGTCGCGCTGCTGGCCCGCAAGATCCGCGAGGGCAGCGTCGGCGACTGGGGCCGGGTCATCATGCCGCGGCATCCGCAGATCGGCGAAGCCGATGCGCGGCTGATGGCGCAGTGGGTGCTGGCGCAGCGGCCAGCCAGTCGCTGACGCCGCGCCGCGGGCTGCGGGCGCTCAGCCCAGCGTCTTGAACACCTCGCGCGCCGCCTCGATGGTGGCGGAGATGTCCTCGGCCGCATGGGCCGAGCTCACGAAGCCGGCTTCGTACAAGGCCGGCGCAATATAGACGCCGCGGTCCAGAAGACCGTGGAACAGCGCGTTGAACTTCGCGCCGTCGCTGGTCATCACCGTGCCGTAGTTCTGCGGCAGCTCGGGCAGCAGGAAGAAACCGAACATGCCGCCTTCGCAGTCGGCGCTGAAGGGCACGCCGGCATCGGCCGCCGCGTGGCGCAGACCTTCGGCCAGGGCGCGCGTCTTGGCCGACAGCGTCTCGTAGAAGCCGGGTCGGGCGATCTCCTTGAGCGTGGCCAGGCCGCAGGCGGTGGCCACCGGGTTGCCCGACAGCGTGCCGGCCTGGTAGACCGGACCGAGCGGCGCCAGTTGTTCCATGATGGCGCGCGGCCCGCCGAAGGCGGCCAGCGGCATGCCGCCGCCGATCACCTTGCCCAGCACCGTGAGGTCGGGCTTGATGCCCAGCACGCCCTGCGCGCCATGCAGGCCGACGCGAAAGCCCGTCATCACCTCGTCGAACACCAGCAGCGCGCCATGCTGCGTGCACAGCTCGCGGCAGCGGCGGGCGAACTCGGGCGTGGCCCGCAGGAAGTTCATGTTGCCGGCGATGGCTTCGATCATCACGCAGGCGATGTCATGGCCATGCAGCGCGAAGGCTTCTTCGAGCTGGGCGATGTTGTTGTATTCGAGCACCAGCGTGTGCTGCACCACCTCGGCCGGCACGCCGGCGGAGGTGGGGTTGCCGAAGGTGGCCAGGCCAGAGCCGGCCTTGACCAGCAGCGCATCGGCATGGCCGTGGTAGCAGCCCTCGAACTTGACGATGTGGCGCCGGCCGGTGGCGCCGCGCGCCAGGCGCAGGGCGCTCATCGCGGCCTCCGTGCCGGAGCTCACCAGCCGCACCATCTCCATCGACGGCATCAGCGCCAGGATGGCCTCGGCCAGCTCGATCTCGCGCTCGGTCGGCGCGCCGAAGGAGAAGCCCTCGGCCACCGCGCGCTGCACGGCCTCCACCACGGCGGGGTGGCCGTGGCCCAGGATCATCGGTCCCCAGGAGCCGATGTAGTCGATGTAGCGCTGGCCGGCAGCGTCCCACATGTAGGGCCCTTGCGCGCGGGCGATGAAGCGCGGTGTGCCGCCGACGGCGCGGAAGGCGCGCACGGGCGAATTGACGCCGCCGGGGATCACGGCGCGCGCACGGTCGAAGAGTTGTTGATTGGTGTCGGTCATGTCGGGCGGGGTCAATGCCGGGTGTCGTGCGGCGGCAGGGCGAAGTCGGTGGAGGCCAGCGGATCGGTGCCCTCGTCCTCTTCGTCCTCGGGCTGGGCCCAGAACAGGCGATCGGGCAGCACCTGCCCCATGCCGGGGCGGAAGCCCGCGTCCAGGCTGCGGTCCATGTAGGCCAGGGCTTCCGATGCGGCCGAACCGAGGTCGGCGCCGGTGGCCAGCAGCGCGGCCAGGGCGGCCGACAGCGTCTCGCCGGCGCCGGCGAAGACGGCTTCGAGCCGCTCGTACTTCTCGCTCAGCACGGTGGACTGGGGTGAGGTGAGCACGTTCTCCAGCCAGCCGTCCGGCCGCAGGATGCCCGTCACCAGGGTGTAGGAGACGCCGAGTTCGCCGGCCGCACGGGCGATGTCGCGCGGGGTGGGCGGACGGTCGCCGTCCCACTCGGGCAGCAGCCACCGGCGCAGCGTGCCCTGGTTGCCCACCAGCACGGCGGTCTGGGGCAGCACGAGGTCGCGGAAGGCGTCCAGGTAGCTGTCGATGGGCTCGTCCTCCCACCAGGACAGATTGGGCATGTAGGCCACCACCGGCACCTCGGGGTAGTCGGAGGCGATCTCGGCCACCAGGCTCAGGTTGTCGGGGCTGCCGGCGAACCCGACCTTGATGGCCTGTACCGGCACGTCCTCCAGGATGGCGCGGGCCTGCTCGGCCACATGCTCCTCGTCGATGGCGACATGGTCGAACACCTCGGCCGTGTCGCGCACGTAGATGCCGGTTGTCACGCCCAGCATGTGGGCGCCGACGGAGGCCACGGAGAGCGCGTCCGCGCTCAGGCCCGTGGCACCGCTGGCATCGCCGGCGTTGAAGACCAGCACGCAGGGCTGGCGCAGTTCCTCGCCGTCCAGGAGATCGGCTTGCGCGGGGTCATCGCCGGCTGCGTCACCTTCGTTAACATCGCCGGCTTGCGCCGCTGCAAGGGCCTGGTTTCCGGGTCTTGGCATGGGATGGCGGGCGCTGTGCGTCTGCATGTCACGAGTCCTTTTGACAACGTCAAAAGGGGTGACGTCTAGATACAATTGTTGCATTATTTGAACGAGGCCCGTAAGCTGCGATGAATACGAAAACCTGGATGTGCCTGATTTGCGGGTGGATCTACGACGAAGCGGCAGGTTGGCCCGACGATGGTATTGCCCCCGGCACCGCCTGGGCCGATGTTCCGATGAACTGGACCTGTCCGGAGTGCGGCGCGCGCAAGGAAGATTTCGAGATGGTCGAGATCTGATCCCCGCGGGGCCGGCACCGTCCGGGCGCCGCCGCCGCCCAGTATGGCCGGCAGCCAAGACGAGAGGATGGCGATGAGTGCGAACGGATCGGGTTTCAAGGTGCTGGTGATCGACGACAGCAACACGATCCGGCGCAGTGCCGAGATCTTCCTCAAGCAGGGTGGCCACGAGGTGCTGCTGGCCGAGGATGGCTACGACGCGCTCTCGAAGGTCAACGACCACCAGCCGCAGCTGATCTTCTGCGACATCCTCATGCCTCGGCTGGACGGCTACCAGACCTGCGCCATCATCAAGCGCAATGCCCAGTTCAGCCACGTGCCCGTGGTCATGCTGTCGTCGCGCGACGGCGTCTTCGACAAGGCCCGCGGCCGCATGGTGGGCTCGCAGGACTACCTGACCAAACCCTTCACCAAGGACCAGCTGCTGCAGGCCGTGCGGCAGTTCGGCGGCGACGGGGCCGCACCGGCGCCCGCTGCCTCATGAACGTCTGCGCCCCTGTGCGCGCAGGCAGGAGAGAACCCCGCCCATGACCATCCGCAGCGTGCTCGTCGTCGACGACTCCCGCACCGAGCTGGTGTTTCTGACCGACCTGCTGCAGCGCCACGGCTTTGCCGTGCGCACCGCCGAGAGCGCCGAGGCCGCCATGCGGCATCTGGAGGTCGGCCTGCCCGACCTGATCCTGATGGACATCGTCATGCCGGGGCAGAACGGCTTCCAGTTCACCCGCAGCCTGATGCGCGACCCGCGTTTCGCCCAGGTGCCCGTGATCCTGTGCAGCAGCAAGGGCCAGGAGACCGACCGCGTTTGGGGACTGCGCCAGGGCGCGCGCGACTACATCGTCAAGCCGGTGCAGGCCGACGAGCTGCTGGCCAAGATCCACGCGCTGGACTGAGTCCGCCCTCCTCACCGAACTCCGCCATGCGCCTCGCCCGCCCCGCCGCCGCCGTCCATGCCGCTTCCCGCGTGGGCGAGTCAGGGGGGCGCCTGCCTGCGACCGAAGGGGTAGGCCATGGCGCAGCGTGAATCCCTGCGCGCCTTCCAGGCCCGCCTGGCCGAACGGCTGCAGGCGGCGCAGGCGCGGCCGCTGGCTGCCCAGTGGCTGGCCGTCCACGCTGGCGGCCGCCCCTGCCTGCTGCCGCTGCCGCAGGCCGGCGAGATCTTCCCGGCCACCACGCCGCAGCCCGTTCCCTACGTCAAACCCTGGTTCCTGGGCGTGGCCAACCTGCGCGGCCGGCTGTGCGGCGTGATCCGCCTCGCGCATTGGCTCGCCGATTCGCCGTTGCCCGCGGATGCGGGCGCCCAGGCGCCGGAGGGTTCGCATTTCGTGGCGCTGGGCGAGGGCCTGGGCGTGAACGCCGCCGTGCGGGTGGACGCCCTGGTGGGGCTGCGCGCCGCCAGCGCATTCACCGCCGTACAGCACGCCGACGCCGTGCGCCCGCCCTGGCTGGGCGCCTGCCTCACCGACAGCGACGGCCGGGCCTGGCAGGTGCTCGACCTGCAGGCGCTGGCCGCCGACCCCGGCTTCCTGCACATCGCGGCGTGACGACCCGCGCCGCCGTCTCCGTTTCGAAGGACCGCCCGTGACCCCGATCGTCGACACGCTCAAGAAGTACATGCCCAGCCGTGAATCCGGTGCGGCCGATCTGGACCAGCCGACCACGGTGATCGGCGCGGATGCGCCGGCGCCTGCGCCCCGGCGCGCCGAAACCCGGCCCGCCGGCCTGGAAGCGCTCTCGACGCGCGAGCAGCGCGCCGACGCCGCCCCGGTCGCCGCTCCGGCCCCTGCCGCCGCCCCGATCCCGGCGGCTGCTGTGCGCGACGTGCCCGCCGTGCGCCAGCGCTGGCTCATCGCATTGCTCGCCGTGCTCGTGCTGATGCTGCTGGCCGCCGCCGGCTGGACGGCCGTGCGCGCCGACCGCGTGTCGCAGCAACTCGCCTCCGCCGGCCAGGCGCTGATGCAGTCGCAGCGGCTGGCCAAGTCGGTGTCGCAGGCGCTGGTGGGCACGGTGCCGGCCTTTGCCGAACTGCGCGACAGCACCGACGACCTGACGCGCCGCATCGCCGGGCTGGCCCGGGGCGACGACGACCTGGGGCTGGCGCCCCTCGGCACCGACGACGCGCCCGTGCTGGCCCGCATCCAGCCCCTGGCCGGCCGTGCCGAGGCGGGGGCCAAGGTGGTGCTCGGCCAGCAGAAGGTGCTGATCGAAGTCGGCGCCGGCCTGCGTGCCATCGCGCGCCAGTCGGCCGACCAGCTGGACGCGGCGCAGACGGTGGCGGCTGCCGGCCTGCGCAGCGGATCGCCCGCCGAGGCGCAGGCGGCCAGCCAGTTGCCGATGCTCACGCAGCGCATCGGCAAGTCGGCCAGCGAATTCCTGACCGTCGAGGGCGTGAGCCCGGACGCCGTGTTCCTGCTCGGCAAGGACATGACGCGCTTCGAGGAACTCGTGCGCGGCCTCCAGGACGGCAGCGCATCGTTGGGTCTGACGCCGCTGCGCGAGCCCGCTGCGCGCGAGGCGCTGACCGCGCTGCTCAACAGCCATCGCCAGAACCAGACCCAGGCGCGCGCCGTGCTCGAGAACCTGCAGGGCGTGGTGGCCGCGCGCGAGGCGCAGGCGGCCGTGCTGGCCGACAGCGAGCCGCTGCGCCGTGCGCTGGGTGAGCTGCAGACGCGGCTGCAGTCGCGCACGGGGCTGGGCTTCGAAGAGCTGGCGCTGCTGGTGATGCTGTCGCTGGCCGCGCTGGGCCTGGCGGCGGTCATCGGCTGGTTGCAGGTGCGTGAAGGCCGGGTGCGCGCCGTCGCGGCCGAGCGCGAGCGCCAGCAGGCCGAGGAACAGGCCCGCGAGTCCAACCGGGTCAACAGCGCCAACCAGAGCGCCATCCTGCGGCTGATGAACGAGCTGCAGACCGTGGCCGAGGGCGACCTGACCCAGCAGGCCACGGTGACCGAGGACATCACCGGCGCCATCGCCGACTCGGTGAACTACACGGTGGAGGAACTGCGCCTGCTGGTGGGCAACGTGCAGAACACGGCCACCCGCGTGGCCCACACCACGGGCCAGGTGGACCAGACCTCGACCGAGCTGCTGGCCGCCTCGACCGAGCAGCTGCGCGAGATCCGCGAGACGGGCCAGTCCGTGCTGAGCATGGCCGCCCGCATCAACGGCGTATCGGCCCAGGCCCAGGAATCGGCTTCGGTGGCGCGCCAGTCGCTGCAGGCGGCCGAGTCCGGCCTGTCGGCGGTCCAGAACGCGATCGGCGGCATGAACGCGATCCGCGACCAGATCCAGGACACGGCCAAGCGCATCAAACGCCTGGGCGAGTCCTCGCAGGAGATCGGCGAGATCACCGAGCTGATCTCGGACATCACCGAGCAGACCAACGTGCTGGCGCTCAACGCGGCCATCCAGGCGGCCTCGGCGGGCGAAGCGGGCCGGGGCTTCTCGGTGGTGGCCGAGGAAGTGCAGCGCCTGGCCGAACGCTCGGGCGACGCCACGCGCCAGATCGCCGCGCTGGTCAAGGCCATCCAGACCGACACGCAGGACGCCGTGGGCGCCATGGAGCGTTCCACGCAGGGCGTGGTCGATGGCGCGCGGCTGTCCGACAACGCGGGCACGGCACTGTCCGAGATCGACCGCGTGTCGCGCCGCCTGGCCGAGCTGATCGAGGAGATCTCGCAGTCGGCCTCGCGCGAGGCCGAGTCGGCCAACGTGGTCGCCGCGAGCATCCAGCACATCTTCGCCGTGACCGAGCAGACCGGCGAGGGCACCCGCGCCACGGCACGGCAGGTGCGCGAGCTGTCGCAGATGGCCGAGGAACTCCGGCAGTCCGTGGCCCGTTTCAAGATTGCATGACATGGACCACCCCCAGGCTGTGCGCGTCGCGCTTCGCCTTCCCCCTCCAGGGGACGGAGCAACCGCATGAATACCGCTGGCGCCAGCACGATGCCGATCCTTGAGTCCACTTCCACCGACCTCGGCCCGCTGGCCTGGGTGCATGGCGAAGTGCGCAAGTCGCTGGAGAACGCGGCCAAGGCGGTGCACCGGCATCAGCTGGGGCACGCGCCGGGGCAGGCGGGCGACGAGGCCGAATTGAAGGCCGCCGTCCATCACCTGCACCAGGCAGCCGGCGCGCTGCAGATGGTGGGGCAGGGCGGGGCGGGGCGGCTGGCTTCGGGCATGGAATGGGCGGTGCAGCGGCTCCTGCGCGAGCCGACCGTGCAGACCGCGTCCGCCGTGGCCGCCATCGAGCGGGCCGGCTTCGCCCTGACCGACTTCCTGGCACGGCTCATGGGCGGCCGGCCGGCGCCAGCGCTGGGGCTGTTTCCCCATTACCGCGACATGCTGGAGCTGGCGGGTGCCGAGCGCATCCACCCCGCCGACCTGTGGCCCGAGCCCTGGTCCTGGCCGCCGCTGCCGCGGCCCGAAGGCGTGCCGCCGCTGGTGCTCGATGCCCAGGTCCGCGCCGGCCTGGACCGTGACCTGCTGCCGGTGGTCAAGAGTGGCCATGCCGAATCGGCCCGCCGCCTGGCGGCCCTGTGCCTGCGACTGATGGCGGGGCAGGCGCCCGGCACGCCATCCGCCGGCTTCTGGCTGCTGGCCGGCGCCTTCTTCGAGGCCCTGGGGGCAGGCGTGCTGCCGGCCGACGCCTATGCGCGGCGCACCGCCTCGCGCGTGATGCTGCAGTACGCGGCCCTGGCCCGCGGCGCGGCGCCCGTGGCCGACCGGCTCGGGCAGGACCTGCTCTTCTTCTGCGCCCAGGCGCGCGTGCCGACCCCCCCGCCCGGCCCGCTGCCGCTGCTGACCACCGTGCGCCGGGCCTGGGGCCTGGGCCGCGGCGATCCGGTCGATTACGAGCAGCGCCGCTTCGGGCGCTTCGATCCGGCCCTGCTGGCGCAGGCCCGCCGCCGCGCCGAGGCCGCCAAGGAATGCTGGTCGGCCATCTCCGATGGCGACCTCAACCGCCTGCGCCCGGCGGCCGACAGCTTCGCCCAGCTGGGCGAATCGCTGATGGGCCTGTACCCGGCGGCTGCGCCGCTGGTGCAGGCCTTCGACCAGGTGCTGGGCGAGGTCATCCACCGCGGTGAGCCGCCCTCGACCGAGCTGGCGCTCGAAGTGGCGACGGCGCTGCTGCACATGGAGGCCGCCTTCGACGACCTCGACCCGCAGGACCGCGAACTGGCCGAGCGCATCGTGCAGCTGGCCGGCCGCATCGAGCGTGCCCGCAGCGGGGCGCCCTCGGAACCGCTGGCGCCGTGGATGGAGGCGCTCTACCACCGCGTGAGCGACCGGCAGAGCCTGGGCACCGTGGTGGACGAGCTGCGCGCCCACCTGGGCGAGCTGGAGAAGTCGCTCGACCAGTTCTTCCGCCGGCCGGGGGACGGCAGCGTGCTGCGCGCCGTGCCCGCCCAGCTCACGCAGATGCGTGGCGTGCTGTCGGTGCTGGGCCTGGACCAGGCCGCGCGCGCCGTTCAGCGCATGCGCGAGGATGTGGAGCAATTGCTGGCCGAAGGCGCCGGCCAAGGGCAGATCGCGCCCGAGGCGCCCGGCGTCGAGCGCCTGGGCCACAACCTGGGCGCGCTCGGCTTCCTGATCGACATGCTGGCCTACCAGCCCGCGCTGGCACGGCGGCTCTTCGTCTTCGACGAGCTGGCCGGCCGGCTCGATCCCCTCATGGGCCGCCAGGGCGCACCGGCGCCGGCCGCCCCGCCGCAGGACGAGTCGCCGGCCGGGGACGACGAGAGCGCGCGTGCGGTGGATGCGCAGATCGCCCAACGCCTGGCCGAGGTGGCGGCGCCCGCACCCCGGACGGCCCCCGAGCCCGTCGTGGCGCCGGCGCTGGAAGCCTTCAGCCGCGCCGCCGAGACCTGGCAAACGCCGCCGATGGCGCCAGCGTCCCCCGGTCCGGCCCGGCCGGAGGCGGCATTGCCACCGGGCATGGACGTGGCCGAGCTGGACGAGGACGACCTGCGCGCCATCTTCCTGGACGAGGCACGCGAGGTGCTGCAGTCCGCCCGTGTCGCGCTGCAGTCGCTGGCCCAGCCGCCCGGCAGCGGCGATGAACTCACGGTCCTGCGCCGTGCCTTCCACACGCTCAAGGGCAGCGCCCGGATGGTGGGGCTGGCCGAGGTGGGCGACGCCGCCTGGTCCTGCGAGCAGGTCCTCAACACCTGGTTGGCCGAGCAACGTCGGGCCGACGCCCCGCTGATGGCGGCGCTGCAGGGCGCGTTGCCCGGCTTTGCCGCCTGGATCGAAGCCATCGCCGGCGGTGGCACGCCGCCGCCGAGCGAGCCCTGGCTGGCGCCCATGCGGGCCCTCATCGCCGCGCCCGAGCCGGTGGCGCTGCCGGCGTCGCCGCGGCACTCGGAGGCCGCGAAGTCGGCAGACGATCCGCAGGGTCCGAGGGCCGTCCCGGCTCCGCCGCCTGCGCCTTTGCAGGCGCTGCCCATCTTCGAGCCGGACTTCGAGGCCACCACGCTGCCTGCGCCCCTGGAGCCGCTGCCTGCGCCGGTCGAAGAGCCCGACCTGCTGCCCGATCTCGACCTCGATCTGGGTGGCCCGACCCGGCCGGCGGACCTCGACTACCTGCTGCCTGATCCGCCGCCTTCGCCGCGCGTGCCGCCGCCGCTGCCCGGCTTCGGTCACACCCGCATGGAGGAGGAGCTCGCCTTCGACGAGCCGCCCACCTTGCCTGCGCCCATCCGGCGCGAGGATGAGGAGGCCGAGTTCGACGACCAGACGGCTGCCGACTTCGAGCGCACGGCCCAGGCCGAGCCTGCCGAGGAATCGGTCCCCCTGGCGCCGGGCTATGGGGTGGATTTCGAGCTGTCGATGGTGCGGTCCGAAGCGACGGACGACGACGGCCTGGCGGCTGCCAACAAGTCGCTGCCCTCGGGCGGCGCCGGGGAGCAGGCATCCGATGCGCCGCAGCCTGCACCGGCCGACGATTCTGTGGCGGCGCCGCCCGTGCCTGAACTGGAAGCGGCGCAAGCGCCCGCCGTGCCCCATCCGTACCCGGAGCCGGAGCCGGAGCCGCAACCCGAGCCGGCGCAGGCCGTCGCGCCTGAGCCCGCGCCGCCCGGGTCCGACCCGCTGCCGCGCATCGCGCCGGACGAGGTGCGGTTGGTCGGCGGTCTGCGCATTCCGCAGGCCCTCTACAACGTCTACCTGAGCGAGGCCGAGGACTGGTCGCGCCAGCTCGCCGAACGGCTGGCCGCCTGGGCCGAAGTGCCGGAACGCCGACTGCCCGATGACGCCGTCGCCGCGGCGCATTCGCTGGCCGGCAGTTCTGCCACCGTCGGCTTTGCGCTGCTGTCCGAGCTGGCGCGTCTCGTGGAGCAGGTGTTGCAGCACCTGCAGGGCGAGCACCGTGCAGGGACGGCCGAGGCGGCCGTGCTGGTCGAGGCGGCGCAGGAAATCCGCAGGCTGCTGCACCAGTTCGCGGCCGGCTTCGTCAAGGCGCCTGCCGCCGGCCTGCCGGATCGGCTTCGCGCACTGCTTGCGGTCCCCGTGGCCGAGCCGATGTCACCAGGCACGCCGGCCTCCGCGCTCGGGCCCGATGTGGCGCTGGAGCCGGAGGATGAACTCGGCGCCGTGCAGGACGCGGTCGACCACGAACTCTTCCCCATCTTCGAGGAAGAGGCCGCCGAACTGCTGCCCGAGCTGAGCCGCGCGCTGCGCGCCTGGGCCGCCGAACCGGCCGACGGCGACGCGCGGGCGCAGGTGCTGCGCGCACTGCACACCCTCAAGGGCAGTGCCCGGCTCGCCGGCGCCATGCGCCTGGGCCAGCGTGCCCACCAGATGGAGTCGGCCCTGGAGCCGCTGGGTCTGGGCGAGGCCGTGCGCGGCGCGCTGGAGCAGGCCCTGGGCCGGCTGGATGCGCTGCAGGCCGAATTCGACCGGCTGCGTGCCGCCGATTCCGCCGACGAGGCGCGGCGGCAGCAGCAGGCCGCCGACTCGGTGGCCGCCGAGCACAGTGCGCCGGCCCTGCGGGTGGAGACAGGCGCCGCCGCACTGGCCGACCGCAATCCCGAGGCCCCCGGTGCCGAGTCGGCCGCGGTGGCGGACCGCCGCGCCGAAGGCCGCCGTCCCCCCGGACTCGAACAGGCCCTGGCGGCCGCATTGCCCATTCCCACGCCGACGGTCGCCGCAGCGGCCGGGCCGCTGGTGCGCATCCGCGCGCAATTGCTGGACCGGCTGATGGCCGAGGCCGGCGAGGTCACCATCACCCGTGGGCGCGTGGAGGCCTCGGTCGAGCAGTTGCGCGGGGCGCTGGGCGACCTCACCAGCAACCTGCAGCGGTTGCGCCAGCAGCTGCGCGACCTGGAGGTGCAGGCCGAAAGCCAGATGCAGTCGCGCCAGATGCAGTCGCGCGACGCGCAGGGCTTCGATCCGCTGGAGTTCGATCGCTTCACCCGGGTGCAGGAACTCACCCGCATGATGGCCGAGTCGGTGGACGACGTGGCCGCCGTCCACCGCACGCTGCAGCGCACCGTGCAGGTCGCCGAGGACGGCCTGCAGACCCAGGCGCGTCAGACGCGCGAGCTGCAGCGCTCGCTGCTGCGCACGCGCATGGTGGCCTTCGACAACCTTGCCGAGCGTCTCTATCGCGTGGTGCGGCAGGCCTCCAAGGAGACCGGCAAGCCGGTGACGCTCGACCTGCTGGGCGGCGAGGTGGAGATGGACCGCGGGGTGCTCGACCGCATCGCGCCGGCCTTCGAGCATCTGCTGCGCAACGCGGTGGTGCACGGCATCGAGCCGCCGGTGGAGCGCGAGCGTGCCGGCAAGCCGGCCACCGGGCAGCTGCGCGTGGAGATGCGCCAGGACGGCAACGACATCGCCATCCGCTTTGCCGACGACGGCGGCGGCCTTCGGGCCGAGCGCATCCGCGACCGCGCCGAGACGCAGGGCCTGATCGCGCCCGGCGCGCCGCTGGACGAGCAGGCGCTGGCCGAACTGGTTTTCCGTCCCGGCTTCACCACTGCGAACGAGGTGTCGGAGCTGGCCGGCCGCGGCATCGGCATGGATGTGGTCCGCGCCGAGGTCACGGCCCTGGGCGGCCGCATCGAAACCCGCAGCATGGCCGGGCAGGGCACCGAATTCCGCTTGGTGCTGCCGCTCACCACGGCCGTGACCCAGGTGGTGATGCTGCGCGCCGGCGACCTGACCTTCGGTGTGCCGGCCAGTCTGGTGGAACTGGTGCAGCGTGCCGGCGCCACCGAACTGGCGCAGGCCTATGCCGAGGCACACGGCGGCTACGGTGGCGAAAGCCTGCCCTTCTACTGGGCGGGTGCGCTGCTGCAGGCCTCCGACGCCAGCGAACAGCCGCCTGGACGCGCCAACACCGTCGTCGTGGTGCGCAGCGCCGCGCAGCGTGTGCTGCTGCATGTGGACGAGGTGCTGGGCAGCCAGGAAGTGGTGGTCAAGAACCTGGGGCCGCAGCTGTCGCGCGTGCCCGGGCTGGTGGGCGTCACGGTGCTGGCGTCGGGGGCCGTGGTGATGATCCACAACCCCGTGGTGCTGGGCACCCTGCATGGCGGTCAGGCGCGGCGGCGCCAGCGCGTGGCCCTGGACCTGCCCGCGCACGACGCGCCCGGCCACGAGGGCCGCGCGTCGGCCCAGGTGCCGCTGGTGATGGTGGTGGACGATTCCATCACCGTGCGTCGTGTCACGCAGCGCCTGCTGCAGCGCGAAGGCTGGCGGGTGGCGCTGGCCGCCGACGGCCTGCAGGCGCTCGAACTGCTGCAGGGCGAGCGGCCGGCGCTGGTACTGTCGGACATCGAGATGCCGCGCATGGACGGCTTCGACCTCGTGCGCAACATCCGCGCCGATGCGCAACTGGCCAACCTGCCGGTGGTGATGATCACCTCGCGCATCGCCGGCAAGCACCGCGAGCATGCGCAGGCGCTGGGCGTGGACCATTACCTCGGCAAGCCCTACGGCGAGGACGAACTGCTGGCGCTGGTACGCCGCTACGCAGCGCCCGCCCCGGAGGAGGCCGAGGCGCCTGCGTCCTGAACCCAGGCGGGCCGTCGCGCAACACAACCCGCGATTGCGGTAATTGCGCACGGCCGGCCGCGCCGAGCGGCATGCTTATTGCACCCTGTACGTCGCGCTCGGTGAAAACCCGGGGCGGTGTCGCGCGGCCTCCGCTGTGCGACGGCAAACTGTATACACTCCCGTCCACAACAAACCGCCGCAGCGGAGCGATGAGGTGCACCAACCCCCGGTGCCCGGCGTTCGCGGCTCTTCTCTGCTTACAGCGCCCGCGGTGGTGAGCAGGACGGAACGACCTTTCAGGGTTAGGCAATGGAAAGCTATTACCTCGACTGGGCCAACCTGCTGCTGCGCTGGCTCCACGTCATCACCGCGATCGCCTGGATCGGTGCCTCCTTCTACTTCGTGATGCTGGACAACAGCCTCGAGAAGCCCAAGGACGCGGAGTCGCTCGACAAGGGTGTCGGCGGCGAGCAATGGGCCGTGCATGGCGGCGGCTTCTACAACATGCAGAAGTACGCGGTGGCGCCGAAGAAGATCCCGGAGCACCTGCACTGGTCCTTCTGGGAAAGCTACTCCACCTGGCTGAGCGGCTTCGCGCTCTTCACGGTGTCGTACCTGTGGAACGCCAGCACCTATCTCATCGACAAGAGCAAGATGGACTGGCAGCCCGGCGCCGCCATCGCCGTGGCGCTCGCCTTCTTCGTCGTGTTCTGGATGGTGTACGACGCCATCTGCCAGATCTTCGGCCGGCGCAAGAACGGCGACACCATCGTCGGCGTGCTGATCGCCCTCTTCATCGCCTTTGCGGCCTGGCTGGCCTGCCAGTGGTTCGCGGGCCGGGCGGCCTTCCTGCTGGTGGGCGCCATGATGGCCACGACCATGAGCGCGAACGTGTTCTTCTGGATCATCCCCGGCCAGCGCAAGAGCGTGGCGGCCCTGCGCGAGGGCAAGCCGGTGGACCCCATCCACGGCCAGCGCGGCAAGCAGCGCAGCGTGCACAACACCTACTTCACGCTGCCGGTGCTGTTCGCGATGCTGAGCAACCACTACAGCTTCACCTACACGCATCCGCAGAACTGGATCGTGCTGCTGCTGATCATGCTGGGCGGCGCCGCCATCCGGCAGTTCTTCGTGGTGCGCCATCGCTGGAAGCTGGGCAACGCAAAGCACCCGCTGCCCTACGCCATGCTCGGCGTCGCCGTGCTGGGCCTGACCATCGTCTGGATGAAGCCTGCGCCGGTTGCCCCGCAACCCGCCGCCGCGCAGGCCGCGCCGGTCGCCTATGCCGAGGTGCAGAAGGTGCTGGAGCAGCGCTGCTACCTGTGCCACGGCGCCGCCGTTCAGATGAAGAACGTGCGCCTCGACTCACCCGACCAGGTGGCCGCGCATGCGCAGGCCGTCTACCAGCAGGTGGTAGTGACGAAGATCATGCCGATGAACAACGCCACCGGCATCACCGAGGCCGAGCGGGCCTTGATCGGCCGCTGGTTCCAGGGCGGCGCGAAGACGAACTGACCCCCAGGCTTCGCGCACCTCGTGTCGCTTCGCCCACCCCCTTGCAGGGGGCACATCCTGCGGCCCGGCCCTTCGACGGGCTCAGGACAGGCCAAGGCCGGTTCCGCGGATGTCGCCCGCGTGGCCTGCTCCGCGGCCTTTCGATCAGATGCTTCGCGCGGCCTCGGCCAGGTCTCGGGCCAGCCGGTTGTGCCGCTCCACCAGCGGCTGAAGCTCGACCGTCGCCAACTGGCCTTCGCGTACCACCATCCGTCCGTTGACCACCGTGTACGCCGCCTGCGGGCTGGCGCACAGCAGCAGGCTGGCGACCGGGTCGTGCACCGCGCCACCGGCGAAGCCCAGGGTGCGCAGGTCGAAGAGGGCCAGGTCGGCGCACATGCCGGGCGCCAGGTGGCCGATGTCGGCGCGCCCCAGCACCTGGGCGCCGCCGCGGGTGGCCATCGCCAGGGCGTCGCGCGCGGTCATCTCGGCCGGGCCATGGTCGCAGCCGAAGGCATCGAGCGAGCGCCGCACCCGCGCCAGCAGCAGCGCCTGCCGCGCCTCGCCCACCATGTGCGCGCCGTCGTTGCTGGCGCTGCCGTCCACGCCCAGACCCACCGGCACGCCGGCGTCCAGCATGCGGCGGATGGGCGCCAGGCCCGAGGCCAGGCGCATGTTGCTGCAGGGGCAGTGGGCCACGCCGGTGCGCGTGCGCGCGAACAGGCCGATGCCGGCCTCGTCCAGCTTCACGCAGTGGGCATGCCAGACGTCGTCGCCCAGCCAGCCCAGCTCCTGCGCGTACTCGGCCGGCGTGCAACTGAACTTCTCGCGGGTGAAGGCGATGTCGTGGTCGTTCTCGGCCAGGTGGGTGTGCAGGCGCACGCCATGCCGACGGGCCAGGGCTGCGGCATCGCGCATCAGCTCGCGGCTGACCGAGAAGGGCGAGCAGGGCGCCACCGCCACGTTGACCATGGCGCCATGGCTGCGGTCGTGCCAGGTGGTGATCAGGCGCTCGGTGTCGCGCAGGATGGCTTCCTCGTCCTCCACCACGCGGTCGGGCGGCAGGCCGCCCTTGGACTGGCCCAGGCTCATGGCGCCGCGCGAGGCGACGAAGCGCATGCCGATGGCCTGCGCGGCCTCGATGCTGTCCTCCAGCCGCACGCCGTTGGGATAGATGTAGAGATGGTCGCTGCTGGTGGTGCAGCCCGACATCAGCAGCTCGGCCATGGCGACCTGCGTGGAGACCTGCACCATCTCGGGCGTGAGCCCGGCCCAGATGGGATAGAGGCCACGCAGCCAGCCGAACAGCTCCGCGTCCTGCGTGGCCGGAATGGCGCGCGTGAGCGACTGGTACATGTGGTGGTGGGTGTTGACCAGCCCCGGCATCACCAGATGGCCGCGGGCATCGATCACCTCGTCGGCCTGCTGCGGCAGTTCGGCCGCGGGGCCGACGGCCTCGACGCGATGGCCGCGCACCAGCACCGAGGCGTCGCGCAGTTCGGTGCGCGCATCGTCGAAGGTCGCGACGCAGGCCGCGTTGCGGATCAGCAGGGTTTTCATCAGTACATTCCTCTTGCGCAATCGAAGGCCGCGGCAACCGCCCGCGGCCCATGGAGACAACGAACATGATCGCATCCGACACCGCGTCCACACCCGATCCGCGCCATCAGCCGCGTGCCTTCCTCGAACACCTCTACCGGGTGGCGGTGCACCAGGCACTGCCGCTGGCACGCATGGGTGGACATCTGCCGCCGCCGCCGCGCGGGCGCACGCTGGTGCTGGGCGCCGGCAAGGCCGGGGGCTCGATGGTGCAGGCGCTCGAGGCCCTGTGGCCGCAGGACGCCCCACTGTCGGGCCTGGTCGTCACGCGCTACGGCCACATCCCGCCGCGGCCGGCGGGTCTGCCTTCGCGCATCGAACTGGTCGAGGCCGCGCACCCGGTGCCCGATGCCGCCGGCCTGCGCGCGGCCGAACGCATGCTGGCGCTCACGCAGGGCCTCACGGCCGACGACCTGGTGCTGTGCCTGATCTCCGGCGGGGGCTCGGCCCTGCTCACGCTGCCGGCCGACAGCCTGACGCTGGAGGACAAGCAGCGCATCAACCGCCAGCTGCTCGAATCGGGCGCACACATCGGCGAGATGAACTGCGTGCGCAAGCACCTCTCGCGCATCAAGGGCGGCCGGCTGGCAGCGGCCTGTGCACCGGCGCGTGTGGTGACGCTCACCATCAGCGACGTGCCCGGCGACGATCCGGCGGTGATCGCCAGTGGGCCGACCGTGCCCGACGCCAGCACCTGCGCGCAGGCCATCGCCATCCTGCAGCGTTACGGCATCGAGGTGCCGACGCCCGTCATGGAAGGCCTGCGCGGCGGCTGCCTGGAGACGCCCAAGCCCGGCGATGCCGTGTTCGACGGCCATGCGGTGCACCTGATCGCGACGCCGCGCCAGTCGCTGGAGGCCGCGGCCCATGCGGCGCGCGAGGCCGGCATCGAGGCCCATGTGCTGAGCGACGAGATGGAGGGCGAATCGCGCGAGGTCGGCAAGGTGCATGCCGCCCTGGCCCGCGCGGTGGCCCAGCACGGCACACCCTTCGCGCGTCCCTGCGTGATCCTGTCGGGCGGCGAGACCACGGTGACCGTGCGTGCGCGGCCCGCCGGCAGTCCCAAGGGACGGGGGGGCCGCGCGGGCGAGTTCTGCATGGGGTTGGCGGGCGCCCTGATGGGGCAGGCGGGCGTGTGGGCCCTGGCCGCCGACACGGACGGCATCGACGGCGTGGAGGACAACGCCGGTGCCTTCGTGGCGCCCGACACGCTGACGCGCGCGCAGAGCCGTGGCCTCAAGCTGTCGGACCACCTGGACCGCAACGACGCCTACGGTTTCTTCGGTGCGCTGGACGACCTGCTGGTCACCGGCCCCACCCACACCAACGTGAACGACTTCCGCGCGCTGCTGGTGCTGCCGGCGTGAACTGCCCGGCGCGCCTGTGCGCCGTTCAGCCGGCGACGTTGGTCACGGGGGCCAGCCCTTCGAAGCAGGGCCGGGCGAACAGGTAGCCCTGCATCAGCCGCACGCCCTCGTGGGCGAAGAAGTCGCGCTCGCCGGCCGTCTCCACGCCTTCGGCGATGACGGTGATGGCCAGTTCCTCGCAGATCCTCAGGATGCCGCGGGCTATCGCCTGCCGGGGCCGGCTGCTGTCGACATCGCGCACCAGCGCCATGTCCAGCTTCACGATGTCGGGCTGGAAGTCGGCCAGCAGCGTGAGTCCCGCATAGCCGGCACCGAAGTCGTCGATCGCGGTGAGGAAGCCGCAGCGCTGGTATTCGGTGAGGATGGACGCCAGCCATGGGCCGTCGCTCACCCGCTCGCCCTCGGTCACCTCGAACACGATGCGGTCGCGTGGGAAGCCGTATTTGTCGGCCGCCTCGAGCGTGGTGCGGATGCAGATCTCGGGCCGGTAGACGGCCTGCGGCAGGAAGTTGATCGACAGCCGGGTGTCCATGCCGAGGTCGGCGGCCGTGCGAATGGCGTTGACGCGGCAAGCCTGGTCGAAGCGGTAGCGGTTGTCGGCATTGACCTGATCGAGCACCGTCATCGCGCCTTCGCCGCCCGGGCCGCGCACCAGTGCCTCGTGCGCCCATACGCTGCGGGCGGGCACGTCGACGATCGGCTGGTAGGCAAAGCTGAATGGAAAGAGCGGCGTCTCTCCCTCGCGGCAGCCTTTGCAGCGTCCGCTTCCGCCGGACGGCGACCCGGTCGGGGCCGGATGGAGGGCGATGGTCTGGAACATGGAAAGACGCACGAGACGGATGGGGCGGCCAGGCCGCGGCGACCATGACAGGACTTCAGGCCGGCTGCGATGAAGAAGCCGATCCGGCTGCCGTCATGCGTAACGGGATGTTGCCCCGGCAAGGCGCGCCTGCGTGTAGGCCTGGGTGCCGCCCCGATGCGGTCCGGTTGCCGGGCCGGCGCGTCCACACGTCATTCGCACAAGGCGCGGATCTCCGGCGGAATGGGCAGTGCGCGCAGCCGGCCGTCCGGTCGCTTGCCGCCGAAGATGCGCACCTCTTCGCATTCCAGGATCAGCGTCTCGCCCTCGGGGTCGTCACGCGTCACGCGATAGGCCTGCACGAAGCTCTTTTCGCGCCACTCGCGGATCTGGACCGCGAACCGCAGGGTGTCGCCATAGCTGGCGGTGCTGACGAAGCGCGCCTTCGTGTCCACCAGCGGCGTGCCGATGACGCCGAGGGTGCGCGTCGTCTCCTCCCAGCGCGGCACGCCACAGCCGGCGAAGAAATGGCGCGAGGCGGCGTCGATCCAGCCGAAGAAGTTGGGAAACCAGACGATGCCGGCGGGGTCGCAGTCGCCGAATTCGACGCGGGCGGTGTAGGTGATGGTCTTGGACATGGCGGCAGGTTAGCGGCCCCCGTGTTCAATCGGCCTTGATCCCGCGTTCCTTGATGATGGCGCCGAAGCGCGTCGAATCCGTCATCGCCCGGTCGTGGAAGGCGGCCGGCGTGCCCGGCGCCGCTTCGCCGCCCAGCTGCTGGATGCGTTCCTTCACCATCGGTAGCGCCAGCACCTTGTTGATCTCGGTGTTGAGCCGTGCGATCACCGGCGCGGGCGTGCCGGCCGGCGCATAGAAACCGAACACGGTGTCGGCGTCGAAGCCCTTCAGGCCCGCCTCGGCCAGCGTGGGCACGTCGGGAAAGAGCGGCGAGCGCTGCGGGCTGCCCACCGCCAGCAGCCGCAGCTTGCCGGCCTTGACCTGCTGCAGCGCGATGCCGGGGTCGAAGTAGTAGTCGATCTGGCCGGCCAGCAGGTCCTGCAGCGCGGGCGCCGCGCCGCGGTAAGGCACGTGGGTCGCGAAGGTGCCGGTCTGCGACTTGAACATCTCGCCCGCCAGGTGCGGCGAACTGCCCACGCCCGGCGAGCCGTACGAGAGCTTGCCCGGCCGGGCTTTGAGGTAGGCGATGAACTCCTGGATGTTCTTGGGCGGCAGCTCGGGCCGGATGACCAGGTACACCAGCACGCGCGCCGCGGCGGCCACCGGGACCAGGTCCTTGGCCGGATCGAAGGGCATCTTCTCGTACAGGTGCGGATTCACGGACACCATGCCGCCGGAGCTCATCAGCAGCGTGTAGCCGTCCGCTGGCGCGCGGGCCACCGCCTCGCCGCCGATGTTGCCGTTGGCACCGCCGCGGTTCTCGACCACCACCGGCTGGCCCAGCGCCTCCGACAGCGGGTGGCCCACGAGCCGCGCCAGCTGGTCGGCGGCGCCGCCGGGCGGGAAGTTGACGACCACGCGGATCGGCTTGGCAGGCCAGGCCTGGGCATGGGCCGCCAACGGGGCGGACAGGGCGGCGGCCACGCACGCGGCACCTGCAAGCGTCAGCGCCAGGCGGCGGCGCGGGCTGCGGATCGTGGTATGGAGTTGAGGGGTCATCGCTTGTCTCCTTCTTGGTCTATTGGGGTTCTCGGTGTCTCAGGCGCTCTGGCCTTGCGAGCGGGGCGGCCGGCGCATCCAGCGGATCGGCTGCTCGGCCACCGGCCGCGGCGGCGCGCCGTGGGCCCGCAGCGCGGCGTCGAGGGCGGTGCCGGCCTCGTCGGCCAGCGCGGCCTCGCGGGCCTTGGCGATGGCCTGCGCCCGCTCGGCCGGTGTGCGGCCGGGGCTGCGGGCCAGGTGGTCGACGATGTGCAGCAGGTTGGCCTTGCCGCGCTCGTTGGTGCTGCCGTAGCCCTTGATCAGCCGGCCGCACAGCGCGAGCTCGTGGCCCAGGGCCCAGTCCTCGCGCGCGCCGGCCTCGACGGCGGCGAGCCAGTGCTCGATCAGCCGCTGCTCCTCGGCGAAGCGGCTGCCGATGGGGCGCAGCCGGCGCAGGCTGGCCAGCAGCCGCAGCGACGCCATGCCGACGACCGAATGGCTGCCCACCTTCAGCGGCAGGGCCCACGGCGACTGGCCGCGGCGCTGGCGGGCGCGGTCCCAGTCCTGCAGCCGGCGGCCGAGGGCGGGGGGCAGCAGGGCGGCAAACTCCGGCACGCCGGGCTTGAAGTGGTCGTAGACGCGCAGCAGGTCGGCCTCGCCGGCCTTGACCTCGGTGCGCACCCGCACGGCGCGGCTCCCGCGGGCCTTGAGCGCGGCCACGCGCACGATGTCGTCGAAGGCCATCCACAGGGCCAGCCAGCGGGCCATCTCATGGGTGACGGCCCAGCCCTGCGCGCCCGCGGGGTCGGACGCGCGTTCGGCATCGAGCACGCGCGACAGGCGGTCCGTGTAGCGGCGAGCGTAGGCGGCATCCTGGTACTCCCGCGTGCGCGCATGGCCCAGGGCCAACAGCTCGTGCACGGCAGCCGGAAAGCGGCTCGCCAGCTCGGGGGCCAGCGTCGGGGCCGGCGTCGCTTCCACCTTCGGGTCCTTCAGCAGCGCATCGACGAAGGCGGCCTGCTGCCGCGGCGCGTTGACGGCTTCGTAGGCACGCGCAAAGCCGCGCAGGCTGGCCGCCGCCGTGGCGCCCGGCGCCTTGCCCGAGGCCGGATCGTGGATCGCCGCCTCGAAGGCCGCGCGCGGCCAGGGCAGCACACCGCTGCCGGCGATGGCGCCGTACATGATGCTGCTGATGACGGTGCCGCATTCGCGGGCCATCGTCGCCATGTCCAGCACCTGGTGCGCGCGGCTGAAGCGGCGCACCACCTCCAGCAGCTGCGCCGCATCGGCCCGGCCATCGCCCAGCGCCATGCGCTCCGACGTGGTCAGGCTTCGGCTGGACGAGGTGAGCACCTGGGTGCGCGCCGGGTCGGCCATGCCATTGGCGATCTGGCGCGTGGTCTCAAGCAGTTCGGAGGAGACGATCACGTCCAGCGCGCCCGGCGCCGGCACCAGGCTGAACACCGGCTGCCGACCCTGTAACTGCGCCAGCGGCACCGGGAAGACCTCGACGTAATAGGTGGTGGCGCCGGTGCGCTGGGCCACGCCGGGCACCGAGGTGCTCTGCGCCGCATAGCCGGCATGGCGCGCGGCTTCGATCAGCCATTCGGTGAGCACGCCGCCGCCTTCGCCGCCGAGGGCGCACAGCAGCAGGGTGAGAGGGCGTTGGTGGGTGGCGTCGGTCATGGCGGGCGCGGCGTTGGAAGTGGGGATCGGCATGGCGGGCGCGCTCACGCCGGACGCAGGACATTGACCAGCGCCGACTGCAGGCCATGCAGCAGCCGCTCGTGCCAGCGCGGGTTCCGCACCACCTCGGCCCGGTAGAAGCTGGGGCACAGCGTGGCCGCATGGGCGTTGGCGCCGCACAGGCCGCAGCCCACGCAGCCGTCGATGACGGTGGCCACCGGGTCCACCTTGAGCGGGTCGGGGTTGTCCTTGAGCGTGAGCGTGGGACAGCCCGACAGGCGGATGCAGGCGTGGTCGCCGTTGCACACGTCCTCGTCCACGCCGTACTTGACGCGCACCACGCGCTCGCCCTTCTTGAGCAGCTGCGCGAGCCAGGGCTTGATGCGGCGCTGGCGCTCCAGCTGGCATTCACCCTCGGCGATGATGACCTTCAGGCCCTCGAAGGACGTCGTGAAAGCCTCGGTGAGCGTGGCCCGCATGGTCGCCACCTCGTAGGTGTGGACGGTGCGCATCCACTTCACGCCCAGGCCGCGCAGCGTGTCCTCGATGGTGTGGTTCTTGTGGGCCAGGCTCTGCTGCTTGTCCTCGGCGCGGGCCTTGGTGTCCTCGTCGGGCGTGGAGATGATGTCCTGCGTGCCGGTGGCGCTGGTGTAGCCGTTCTTGAAGATCAGCAGCACGGCGTCGTCGCCGTTGAACAGCGCGCTCTGCACGCCGGTGAGCAGGCCGTTGTGCCAGAAGCCGCCGTCGCCCATGATCGACAGCACCCGCCGCTGCATCATGGGCGAGACGCCCGCGCGGCTGGCCAGGCTCATGCCGTAACCCAGGATCGAATGCCCGCCGCTGAAGGGCTCGAAGGTGCCGAAGGCATGGCAGCCGATGTCGGCCGCGATGTGCACCTTGCCCACTTCCTGCTGCGCGAGCTTGAGGGCCGAGAACACCGGCCGCTCCGGGCAGCCGATGCAGAAGCCCGGTGGCCGCCCCGGCAACGGCTTGCCCAGCAGCTCGGCCACGGCGCGGCGGCGCGCGTCGTTGGCGGCCAGCCAGTCGGTGCCAGTCTGGCCGGCGCCCTCGGGCAGGTAGCGCGCGGCGAAGGTGGCCAGGCCGCGGGTCAGCACCTCGGTGGTGTATTCGCCGGCCATCTGCAGCAGGTCCTTGCCGTGCAGCGGCGTCTGCAGGTCGCGGCGGCGCAGCAGGGTGGCGATGTCCTGCTCGATGTACTCGGGCTGGCCTTCCTCCACCACCAGCAGGGCGCGCTTGCCGGCGGCGAAGTCGACGATCTGGTCCGGCACCAGCGGGTAGGTGACGTTGAGCACCAGGATCGGGATCTCGCTCTGGCCGAAGGCATCGGCGAGGCCATGCTGCTGCAGCGCGCGGATGAGGGCGTTGTACAGGCCGCCCTGCACCACGATGCCCAGGTCCTCGCGCGGGCCGGGCATCAGTTCGTTCAGGCCGTGCTCGGCGATGTAGCGCTGCGCCGCCGGGATGCGCTCGGCGCTCTTGCGCTTCTCGTGGCCGAAGGTGACGGGCGGATGGGCCAGGCGCTCGTAGTCGAAGCGGGCCGGCTCTTCCATGAGGCTGCGGGTGCTGACGGCCGGGGCGCGGTTGTCCTTGCAGTCGAAGCTGCCGCGCACATGGCAGGCGCGGATGCGCAGCTCCATCACGCAGGGCATGCTCGAGGCCTCGGAGAGGTTGAAGCCTTCCTCCACCATGCGCACCATGGTCGGCAGGTGCGGGCGCGGGTCGAGCAGGCACAGGCTGGACTTGAGCGCATAGGCATGGGTGCGCTCCTGGATCACGCTGGCGCCTTCGCCATAGTCCTCGCCCACCACGATCAGCACGCCGCCGGTCACGCCCGGTGAGGACAGGTTGGACAGCGCATCGGCCGCCACGTTGGTGCCGACGATGGACTTCCAGGTCACGGCGCCGCGCAGCGGGTAGTGGATGGAGGCGCCCAGCATGGCCGCGGCCGATGCCTCGTTCGAGCAGGCCTCGACATGCACGCCCAGCTCCTGCATGTAGTCGCGGCCCTGCACCATCACGTCCAGCAGGTGCGACACCGGCGCGCCCTGGTAGCCGCCCACATAGGCGACGCCGGCCTGCAGCAGGCCCTTGGTGATGGCCAGGATGCCCTCGCCGTGGAAGGTCTGACCCGCGCCCAGACGCAGCGCCTGTACTTCCTTGCTGAAGGAAACTTCCATGTTCTTGTCTCTCCGTCGTGGGGATGCAGGGCCGCCATCCAGCGGTGACGGCCACGGCGGCGTGGGGCGCCGCTTGTCGAAAGCGCGGAGTGTGCGGCGCCTGGGGCATGTCCTCAATGCAATGGAGCCGCTAAGTGTTATGAACGGCGTGCATATGGAAAAGCTGGACCTCAACCTGCTGCGCGTCTTCGATGCCGTGCACCGCACCCGCAATGTGAGCCGCGCCGCCGAGGTCCTGGGCCTGACCCAGCCCGCGGTCAGCCACGGCCTGACCCGGCTGCGGCTGGCGCTGGGCGATGCGCTGTTCACGCGGGTGGCCGGCGGCGTGGCGCCCACACCGCGGGCCGAGCGGCTGGCGCCGGCCGTGCGGGCCGCGCTCGCCACGCTGGACGAGGCCGTGGCCGAACCCGAACGCTTCGACCCGGCCCGCTCGCGCAAGACCTTCCGCATCCACATGAGCGACATCGGCGAGGGCCGCTTCCTGCCGCCGCTGATGCAGCACCTGCGCGCGCTGGCGCCCGGTGTGCGGCTGGAGACGCTGCCGCTGCGCCCGCAGGACATCGCCACCGCACTGGACGAAGGCCGCATCGACCTGGCCTTCGGCTTTTTGCCCAAGGTGAAGGACACGCGTCACCAGCACCTGCTTCAGGATCGCTACATCGTGCTGGTGCGTGCCGGCCACGCGTTCGCGCGGCGGGCGCTGCGTGGCAAGGCGCTGCTGGCTGCGCTGCAGGGGCTGGAGTTCGTGGCCGTGCGCTCGCATGCCGACACCCTGCGCATCCTGCAGTTGATGCAACTGGAGGAGCGTGTGCGGCTCGTGACCGAGCATTTCATGGTGCTGCCCGCCATCGTGCGCGCCACCGATCTGGCCGTGGTCATGCCGCGCAACATCGCGCGCAGTTTCGGCGAGGGGGCCGGCTTCGCCATCGTGGAGCCCGACTTCCCGCTGCGCGACTTCGGCGTGGCTCTGCACTGGAGCCGCCGCTTCGAGGACGATGCGCCCAACCGCTGGCTGCGCGGGGAGATCGTGCGCCTGTTCGGCGAGGCCATGACGCCGGCCTGACCGGCGTGCGACGGCAGAGCACCGTGCTGCGGCGGGAAGCGGGGCACGCCCCCCGCCGCAGCACGCGGCAGCCCCTCAGTGGGCGCCGGCGGGGCTGGCGTCGAAGGCGCGCAGGCGGGCGCTGACGATCGGATTGGCGTCGGCCACCAGGTCGTCGAAGCGGTAGTTGGCGATGCGGGCCATCTCTACCAGCGCGGCAGCCCGCTCGACCGCCGGGGCGTTGCCGAGCCGCTCCCAGCCCTGGCGCACCATGCGCTCGTAATGCGCGTCACGGGCACTGACGATCAGCGGAAAGCCGAACTGGGCCCGGTAGGCGCGTGCCATGGTGGCCACCTCCTCCTGAGACATCGCCGCAATGCCGGCTTTCTCATGGTCGAGCAGGTAGGCATTGGCGGCGTCGCCCTCGCTGCCGAGGTCGGGGAAGGCCGCCATCAGGGCCTGCTGCTGCTCGGGCGTGCCGGTCAGCAGGGTGTCCTGGAAGGATGTGCGCAGGGCATACGTGTTGGCAAAGGGGCGTGCGGCATAGGCGCGCTCCAGCACCCAGTCCATGTTCTGGACCAGGGGGCCGAAGGTGGCGTTGAATTCCTTGCGGCTCATGCCGTTGACCTGCTCCAGGCTCACCAGGCTGCCGGGCCGGCCGGCGACGGCCGTATGGGCGCCACCGCCGATGTGGTTGAAGACGATGTTCAGCGCGATGGCCGTCAGCGCACCCAGCGTGATGCCGCTGCCGAAGACGATCTCGGCCCACTTCGGAAAGGCGGTGCTGATGAAGGGCTGGGCCGTCACCAGCATGCCGAGGCCGAGGCTGGTGCCCAGGATCACGATGTTGCGGTGGTCGTTGAAGTCCACCTTCGACAGCGTCTGCACGCCCACCACGGCCACGGCCGCGAACATGGCCAGCGCCGCGCCGCCCAGCACCGGGTGCGGAATGCCTTCGACGATTGCCGCCGCCTTGGGCAGCGAGCCCAGCACGATCATGATGATGCCGGCGGCCACCACCACCCAGCGGCTCTTGACCTGGGTGAGCCGCACGAGGCCGACGTTCTCGGCAAAGCAGGTGTAGGGGAAGGAATTGAACACGCCGCCGAGGAAGGTGGCCGCGCCGTCCGCGCGGATCGCGCGCGCGATGTCGTCGCTGCCGATGCGCTTGCGCACGATCTCGCCGGTGGCGTAGACGTCGCCGGTCGTCTCGACCATGGTGATGCACATGACGATCAGCATCGAGACCACCGCGGTGATGCTGAAGGTCGGCATGCCGAAATAGAAGGGCGACGTGTAGCCGAACCAGGCCGAGCTGCCGACCTTGTCGAAGTGCGCGTCACCCAGCGCCCATGCGACCAGCGTGCCGATCACCAGGCCCAGCAGCACGGCCACCGTGGCCATGAAGCCGGTGAACAGCCGCTGAATGAGCACGATCAGCGCCAGCGTGCCGAATGCGTACAGGCAGTTCTTGAGCAGCACCGGGTTCTGGATGGCGTTCGGTCCCTTGCCGACGACGATGTCGTTGGCCGCCACCGGCAGCAGGGCGATGCCGATGATCAGGATCACCGAGCCCGTGACGATGGGTGGGAAGAAGCGGATCAGCCGTGCGAAGTAGGGCGCCGCGAAGAAGGTGAACAACCCGGCCACCAGCACCGAGCCGTAGATCTCCAGCAGGCCGGTGACGCCCCCGCCTGCCGCCAGGCCGATGGCGATCATGGGGCTGACGGCGGTGAAGGTGACACCCTGTAGCAGCGGCAGCCGCACGCCCACCTTGCCGACGCCCCAGGCCTGCAGGATCGAGGCGATGCCGCAGGTGAAGAGGTCGGCGTTGATCAGGTGGATCAGCTGCTCGCTGCTGAGCCCCAGTGCGCCGGCCAGGATGATGGGCACGAGCACCGCGCCCGCATAGAAGGCGAGCACGTGCTGGAAGCCATAGGCGGCGAGTTGGGGAATGGGCAGCACTTCATCGACGGGATGGACACGCCGCGAGGCTGGCGTGGACGGTGTGACAGCAGTTTTCATGATGTTGTGCGCGCGTTGCGCTGTTGGAGGAAAACGGGAATGGGCGCAGCCACGCCGCCCGTACGGCCGTGCACCGACGGACGGATGGGCCGCGCAGGCCCAGGCACTTGCCGGGGGGCAGCTGGGTCGGAAGCGTGGGAGCCGCGGCCTCAGCCGCGGAGGGCGCTGGGCCGGGCCGATGTCGGATCGGCGGGCTGTTGCATGCGCGACGCGGAAGAAAAGCGTCGAGGAGGGGAGGCGGCGCGCAGAAGCCGCGCGCAGAAGCGGAATGGTGACATATGAAATCCCTGATTTGCCTTATACGTGCTCTTATATGACGTCAACGTTGTTGAACGTCTTGCTTTGTCATGCAAGAGACGTGCCGACGCAGCTCGAGACCCTGGCGCGGAAACTGCTCAAGCAGGGGCTGTCCGACCTGTCGGCATACGGTTTGCCGGATGAGCGATATGGTCGGGCGGATATCCACGGATGCGCCACTGCGAATAACTTCACGGCCGCCCTGTGCGTTGCACCGCGGTGGCCTGCACGATGCCCCAAAACAGTTCCATGACCCACACCACCCAACCCATTCAGTTCTTCCACCGCGGCCGCGTGGTGGCGGTCGACGGCGTGCATCCGACACGTTCCGTGCTCGACTGGCTGCGCGAGGACGCACGCTGCACCGGAACGAAGGAGGGGTGCAACGAGGGCGACTGCGGTGCCTGCACCGTGGTCATCGGCGAATTGGCGGACGAGGGCGAGACGGGCGCCGTCGGCGGGCTGAGGCTGCAGACGGTCAATGCCTGTATCCAGTTCCTGCCCACGCTGCACGGCAAGGCGCTGTTCACCGTCGAGGACCTGAAGGCGCAGACGGCCTGTGTGCACGACGGCGAGCGCCACTCCAAGCATCCTGTGCAGCAACTGCATCCGGTCCAGCAGGCCATGGTGGACTGCCATGGCTCCCAGTGCGGCTTCTGCACGCCCGGCTTCGTGATGTCGATGTGGGCCAGCTACGAGCAGCACGGCGAGCGCGGCACCCGGCCGACGCGGCAGCAGCTGGCCGACGATCTGTCGGGCAACCTGTGCCGGTGCACCGGCTACCGGCCCATCCTCGACGCCGGCCAGAAGATGTTCGACCTGCCGCCGGTCAGACTGGACACCACCCCGGTGGTGCAGGCGCTGCAGGCCCTGCGCACCGACGCCACCTTCGACTACGCGGCTCCCCTGGGCCAGCGCACCGACCACTTCCACGCACCCGCCAGCCTGGACGCCTTCGCCGAACTGCGCGCCGCCAAGCCCCAGGCCCGGCTGCTGGCCGGCTCCACCGACATCGGGCTGTGGGTCAACAAGCAGTTCCGCGACCTGGGCGACATCCTCTACATCGGCAATGTGGCCGAGCTCAAGCGCATCGACGTGGTGGAGGAGGACGAACTGTGGATCGGCGCCGCCGTGTCGCTCGAGGACGCCTGGTCCGCCATCGTGCAACGCGCGCCCTCTCTGCAGGATGTGTGGCTGCGCTTCGCCTCGCCGCCGATCCGCCACGCGGGCACGCTGGGCGGCAACGTGGCCAATGGCTCGCCGATCGGCGACTCGCCGCCCATCCTGATGGCGCTCGATGCCGAGGTGGAACTGCGCAGGGGAGCGCGCGTGCGCCGCATGCCGCTGCCCGACTTCTACGTCGACTACATGAAGAACCAGCTGGAGAGCGGCGAATTCGTGCAGGCCATCGTGCTGCCGTTGCCGGCCTTCGCGCGCCGGCTGCGCGGCTACAAGATCAGCAAGCGCTTCGACTGCGACATCTCGGCCCTGTGCGCCGGCTTCGCGCTCGAACTCGACGGCGACGTGGTGCGCAGCATCCGCCTGGCGTATGGCGGTATGGCCGCCACCGTGCGCCGCGCCACCCAGGCCGAGGCCGCCGTCGTCGGCCAGCCCTGGACGCAGCAGGCGGTGGAGGCCGCCAAGGCGGCCCTGGCCCAGGACTTCAAGCCCCTGACCGACCTGCGCGCGTCGGCCGACTACCGCCTGCAGGTGGCACAGAACCTGTTGCAGCGCTTCTGGCTCGAGACGCGCGCCCACGAACCGCTGGAGGCGCTGGAGACCAGCGTCTGGTCGGTGATGCCCCATGCCCCTGCCTTCGGAGCCTGAACGATGAACAAGCCGATCGACCCCGCCCTGCTGCAGTCTGCCGAGGCCTTTGCCGACTACGCCGCCAACACGGCCGCCCGCATCGACACCGATGCCGAGGCCCAGGCCCTGGCGCAGGGGGCGCGCGTGGGCATCAGCCGTCCCCACGAGTCCGCCCATCTGCACGTGGCCGGCGAGGCCACCTACACCGACGACCTGCCCGAGCTGGCCGGAACGCTGCACTGCGCGCTGGGCCTGTCGCCCGTGGCGGCCGGACGCCTGGAAGGCCTGGACCTGGACGCCATCCGGGCCATGCCCGGCGTGGTGGACGTGATCGTGGCCGACGACATTCCCGGTGCCAACGACTGCGGCTCGATCGTGCACGACGATCCATTACTCTGTGATGGCGAGATCCGCTTCCTCGGTCAGCCGCTGTTCGCCGTGATCGCCCGTACCCGCACCGAGGCCCGCCGCGCTGCTGCCCGCGCCAAGGAAGCGGCCCGCGTGGTGCCGGCCGAGCCGGTGCTGACGCCGCAGCAGGCCCATGCCCGCGGCCAGTACGTGGTGCCGCCCATGCACCTGGCCCGCAGCGACAAGGGGATCGCCGTGCGTGCCGCCATCGAGGCCGCGCCGCACCGCCTCACCGGCCAGATCGATGTCGGCGGCCAGGAGCAGTTCTACCTCGAAGGCCAGATCAGCTACGCCATCCCGAAGGAGGGCGGGACGATGCAGGTCTACTGCTCGACCCAGCATCCCACCGAAATGCAGCACCTGGTGGCGCATGCGCTGCACCTGCATTCCAACGAGGTGCATATCGAATGCCGACGCATGGGCGGCGGCTTCGGCGGCAAGGAATCGCAGTCGGGCCTGTTCGCCTGCATTGCAGCCGTGGCGGCCAACAAGCTGCGCCGGCCGGTCAAGCTGCGCCCCGACCGCGACGACGACTTCCTCATCACCGGCCGCCGTCACTGCTTCTGGTACGAGTACGAAGTGGGCTTCGACGACGAAGGCCGCATCCTCGGCGCCGAGATCAGCATGGTCTCGCGCGCGGGCCACTCGGCCGATCTTTCCGGCCCGGTGATGACCCGCGCCCTGTGCCACTTCGACAACGCCTACTGGCTGCCCGAGGTGAGCATGCATGGCTTCTCGGGCCGCACCAACACCCAGAGCAACACCGCGTTCCGCGGCTTCGGCGGGCCACAAGGCGCCATTGCAGTGGAATACGTGCTCGATTCCATCGCCCGGCAGCTCGGCCGCGATGCACTGGATGTGCGCCGTGCCAACTTCTACGGCAAGACCGAGCGCAATGTCACGCCTTACGGCCAGACGGTGCGCGACAACGTGATCCACGAACTCGTGGGCCAGCTCGAGGCTTCGAGCGACTATCGCGAACGGCGCGAGGCCATCGAGGCCTTCAACGCCAAGAGTCCGGTGCTCAAGCGGGGAATGGCACTCACGCCGATCAAGTTCGGCATCAGTTTCAACGTGCCGCACTTCAACCAGGCCGGCGCTTTGGTGCATGTCTACACCGACGGCTCCATTCTGGTGAACCACGGTGGCACCGAAATGGGTCAGGGCCTCAACACCAAGGTGGCGCAGGTGGTCGCGCATGAACTGGGGGTGGAATTCGAGCGCGTTCGCGCCACGGCCACCGACACGACCAAGGTGGCGAACACCTCCGCCACGGCCGCCTCCACGGGTGCCGATCTCAACGGCAAGGCCGCGCAGGACGCCGCGCGGCAGATCCGCGAAAGGCTGGCCGACTTCGCTGCGCGTCGCCATGGCGGCACGCCCGATGCGGTGCGCTTCGCCAACGGCAAGGTGCAGGTGGCCGGGCGCGAGCTCACCTTCGCCACGCTGGTGGCCGAGGCCTACACCGACCGGGTGCAGCTGTGGTCCGACGGCTTCTACAGCACGCCCGGCCTGCACTGGAACTCACAGACCATGCAGGGCCATCCCTTTTACTACTTCGCCTATGGCGCGGCGGTGAGCGAGGTGGTCATCGACACCCTCACCGGCGAATGGAAGCTGCTGCGCGCCGACGTGCTGCACGACGCCGGCCGCTCGCTCAATCCGGCCGTCGACATCGGCCAGGTCGAAGGGGCCTTCATCCAGGGCATGGGCTGGCTCACCACCGAAGAGCTGGTCTGGCATCCGGGCAACGGCAAGCTGCTGACCCACGCGCCCAGCACCTACAAGATCCCCACGGCCAACGATTGCCCGCCGGTGTTCAACGTGCGGCTCTTCGACGGCCCCAACGCCGAGGACTCCATCCACCGCAGCAAGGCTGTCGGCGAGCCGCCGCTGCTGCTGCCCTTCTCGGTGTTCTTCGCCATCCGCGACGCCGTGTCCGCGGCGGGCGGCCACCGGATCGAGCCTCCGCTGCGGGCACCGGCCACCAGCGAAGCGATTCTGCGTGCACTCACCGCGGTCCAGGCCGCGTCTGCCGACGCCTGATCGTTCGGCCGGAACAGCGGCCGCCCAGGCTCCCGTCAGGGGGGCCGGGCGCTGCCTGTCTCTGGCAGAGTGAGGCCCCATGCGAGACCAGGCCCTCTTCGACAAGATCGATCTGCACCTCATCCGGGTGCTCTACACCGTGCTCACCGACCGCAGCGTCTCGCGCGCTGCCCTGCGGCTGGGCATGTACCAGCCGGCCGTCTCGGCGGCGCTCAAGCGGCTGCGCGAGCTGTCGGGCGATCCCCTGCTGGTGCGGTCGGGCTCGGGCATGGTGCCGACCGAGGCGGGCCTGCGCATGATCGAGCCCGCCGCCAGCATCCTGCGGGCGGCCGAGATGCTGTTCTCCGATGTGCGCGGCTTCGAGCCCCAGACGGCGGCCACCACCTTCCGCATCGCCGCCAACGACTACCTCGACCCGCTGTTTTTGCCGTTGGTGGTGACGCAGATCAAGCGGCTCGCGCCGCTCACGCGCATCGAGATCCATCCGCTCTCCTCCGACTCCGACTACCACGCCCACCTGGCCGAAGGCACGCTGGACCTGGTGATCGGCAACTGGCTCAAGCCGCCGGAAGACCTGCACATGTCGCGCCTCTTCGGCGACGAGGTCGTGTCGATGGTGAGCCAGGAACACCCCGCGGTGCGGCGCGGCTGGGACCTCGAGACCTGGCTGGAGGCCGAACACATCGCGCCCACGCCCACGCACCCAGGCGCGCGCGGCATCATCGACCAGCTGCTCGATGCCATCGGCCGGCAGCGCAACATCACGGCGCGTTGCGCGCACTTCAGCCTGATCCCGCAGATGGTGGCCAGCAGCCTGCTGGTGCTGACCACGGGGCGCCAGTTCTGCGAGCGCTTCGCGCAGCAGCTGCCGGTGCGCATCCTCGACTGCCCGGCCACCTTGCCGCGCCTGCTCTATTACCAGCTCTGGCACGAGCGCACGCATTCGTCGAGTGCGGCGCAATGGCTGCGCGAGCAGGTCAAGAACGCGGCCGCCTCGCTGCGTCAGCCCGGCGGCCCCTGATTCCTTTCGCTTTCCTCATTCACAACAACACCGGAGACAAAACCCATGAATGCGATCGAGCGGCTGTTCAAGCTGCAGGAGCACGGCACGACCGTGCGCACCGAACTGCTGGCAGGCCTGACCACCTTCCTCACGATGGCCTACATCATCTTCGTCAACCCCTCGATCCTGGGTGATGCAGGCATGCCGAAGGAGGCCGTCTTCGTCGCCACCTGCGTGATCGCCGCCCTGGGCTCGGCCATCATGGGCCTGTATGCCAACTACCCGATCGCCTTGGCGCCGGGCATGGGCCTGAACGCCTACTTCGCCTACGGGGTGGTGCAGCACATGGGCTTCACCTGGCAGGCAGCGCTGGGGGCGGTGTTCGTCTCGGGTTGCCTGTTCCTGCTGGTGACGCTGTTCCGCATCCGCGAGCTGATCATCCGGGGCATCCCGCTGTCGCTGCGCTATGCCATCACGGTGGGCATCGGCCTCTTCCTGGCGCTGATCGCGCTCAAGAGTGCGGGCATCGTCGCCGCCTCGCCGGCTACTTACGTCACGCTGGGCGACCTTCACCAGCCCGCGGCCGTGCTGGCGGTGCTGGGCTTCTTCCTGATCGTGATGCTGGACCGGCTCAAGGTGCCGGGTGCCATCCTGATCGGCATCGTGGCCGTGACGCTGGCCAGCTTCTTCTTCGCCGGCAACGAGTTCAAGGGCGTGGTGTCGGCGCCGCCGTCCATCGCGCCCACGCTGCTGCAGCTGGACATCAAGGGTGCGCTGGCGGGCGGCATCCTGAACGTGATCCTCGTGTTCTTCCTGGTCGAGCTGTTCGATGCCACCGGCACGCTGATGGGCGTGGCCAAGCGCGCCGGCCTGCTGGTGCCGGGCAAGATGGACCGGCTCAACAAGGCGCTGCTGGCCGATTCGGGCGCCATCTTCGCGGGCTCGCTGCTGGGCACCTCCAGCACCACGGCCTATGTGGAGAGCGCGGCGGGCGTGCAGGCCGGCGGCCGCACGGGGCTCACGGCGCTGACGGTGGCGGTGCTCTTCCTGGCCTGCCTGTTCATCGCGCCGCTGGCCGGCGTGGTGCCGGCCTATGCGACGGCGCCGGCCCTGCTCTTCGTGGCATGTTTGATGCTGAGGGAGCTGACCGAACTGGACTGGAACGAGACCACCGAGGTCATCCCCGCGGCCATCACCGCGCTGGCCATGCCCTTCACCTATTCCATCGCCAATGGCCTGGCCTTCGGCTTCATCAGCTATGCGGTGCTGAAGCTGCTCACCGGCCGGGCGCGCGAGGCGCACTGGATGGTGTGGGTCATCGGCGGGATCTTCCTCTTCAAGTACATCTACCTGCCGGGTCACTGACCTATCCGGGTCGGCCCGAGGCGACTAGCATTCACCGTTTTTTTGCAAAAGAGCGACCCCCGAAGGCCAACCCCATGTCTCCCCCCAGACTCCAGCTCGCGCACATCACCAAGCGCTATCCCTCGGTGGTCGCCAACAGCGACGTGTCGCTCACCGTCCAGCCCGGCGAAACCCATGCCGTGCTGGGCGAGAACGGCGCCGGCAAGTCCACGCTGATGAAGATCATCTACGGCTCGGTCAAGCCGGACGAGGGCACGGTGCGCTTCAACGGCCAGCCGGTGGCCATCCGCAATCCGCAGGAGGCGCGGCAACTGGGCATCAGCATGGTGTTCCAGCACTTCAGCCTGTTCGACACGCTGACGGTGGCCGAGAACGTCTGGCTGGGCCTGGACAAAAGCCTGGCACTGGCCGAGGTCACGCGCCGCATCGTGGCCAAGGCGGGCGAGTACGGGCTGGAGATCGACCCGCTGCGGCCGGTCCACACCCTGTCGGTGGGCGAGATGCAGCGGGTGGAGATCATCCGCGCGCTGCTCACCGACCCCAAACTGCTGATCCTGGACGAGCCCACCTCGGTGCTGACGCCGCAGGCCGTGCAGAAACTCTTCGTGGTGCTCAAGAAGCTGGCCTCCGAGGGCTGCTCCATCCTCTACATCAGCCACAAGCTGCACGAGATCCGCGAGCTGTGCACCGCCTGCACCGTGCTGCGCGGCGGCAAGGTCACGGGCGTGTGCAATCCGCAGCAGGAGACCAACGAGTCGCTGTCGCGCCTGATGATCGGTGCCGAGCCGCCGCCGCTGACGCACCGGCCGTCCAGCGTGGGGGAGGTGGCGCTGGCCGTCGAGCGCCTGAGCCTGCCGCGCGAAGACCAGTTCGGCGTCGACCTGGAAGACGTCTCGATGCAGGTGCGCGCGGGCGAGGTGGTGGGCATCGCCGGCGTGTCGGGCAACGGCCAGAAGGAACTGCTCTACGCCCTGTCGGGCGAGGACGTGCGGGCCGAGCCCGGCATGGTCCGCCTCTTCGGCCAGGGCGCCGGCCGGCTGCGTCCACGGGCGCGTCGCAAGCTGGGCCTGCACTTCGTGCCGGAGGAGCGCCTCGGCCGCGGTGCCGTGCCCACGCTGGGCCTCGCCCACAACCTGCTGCTGACGCGCGACGACGCGGTGGGCAGCGGCGGCTGGCTGCGCATCGGCCAGCTGGAGCAGCAGGCGCGCGCCATCATCGAGCGCTTCAAGGTCAAGGCTGGCGGGCCGCAGTCGGCGGCCAAGTCGCTGTCGGGCGGCAACCTGCAGAAGTTCATCGTCGGCCGCGAGATCGACGCCAGCCCCAAGCTCTTCATCGTGTCGCAGCCGACCTGGGGCGTGGACGTGGGCGCTGCCGCCCTGATCCGCGCCGAGATCCTGGCGCTGCGCGATGCGGGCTGCGCCGTGCTGGTGGTCAGCGAGGAGCTGGACGAGCTGTTCGAGATCAGCGACCGGCTGCATGTGATCGCCAAGGGGCGGCTGTCGCCTTCCATCGACCGTGCCGCGGCCACCGTGCCGCAGATCGGCGAATGGATGAGCGGACTGTGGGAGGGCGCGGCTTCGCGCGCGAAGGAGGAGGGCATCCATGCTCAAGCTTGAGTTGCGGCCGCAGCTGTCGCGTTTCTGGAGCTACGGCTCGCCCATCCTGGCGCTGCTGATCACGGTGGTGATCGGCGTGATCCTGTTCGCCGCGCTGGGCAAGGACCCGGTGCGAGGGCTGCAGGTCTTCTTCTGGGAGCCGATCAAGAGCAGTTACGCCATCGGCGAGTTGCTGGTCAAGGCCACGCCGCTTCTGGTCATCGCGCTGGGACTGGCGGTGTGCTTCCGCTCCAATGTGTGGAACATCGGCGCCGAGGGCCAATTCGTGCTGGGCGCCATCGCGGCCGGTGGCATGGCATTACTGGCCGACAAGAACACCGGTCCGTGGATCGTGCCGGCCATCCTGGTGGCTGGGGTGCTGGGCGGCATGCTGTGGGCGGCCATCGTGGCCTGGCTGCGCGACGTGTGCAATGCCAACGAGATCCTCACCAGCCTCATGCTGGTCTACGTGGCCACGCTGCTGCTGCTGTGGCTGGTGGGCGGCCCATGGAAGGATCCGATGGGCTACAACTTCCCGCAGACCAAGACCTTCGAGGCGGTGACGCAGATCCCGCGGCTGATGAAGGGCTCGCGCGTGACCATCGGCATCGTGATCGCACTGGTGGGCGTGGCGGCGCTGTGGGTCTTCCTGTTCCGCACCCGGCTGGGCTTCGCGCAGCAGGTGGGCGGGCTGGCGCCGGCGGCGGCGCGCTATGCGGGCTTCTCGGCCCGGCGTGCGGTGTGGATCGCGCTGTTGACCTCGGGCGGCGCGGCGGGCCTGGCCGGCGCGCTGGAAGTGGCCGGCCCCATCGGCCAGCTTACGCCCTATGTGCCGGCGGGCTACGGCTTCGCGGCCATCATCGTGGCCTTCGTCGGGCGGCTGCATCCGGTGGGCATGGTGTTCTCGGCCATCCTGATGAGCATGTTCTACATCGGCGGCGAACTGGCGCAGTCGCGCCTGGGCCTGCCCAAGTCGCTGACGGCGGTGTTCCAGGGCCTGCTGCTGTTCACGCTGCTGGCCTGCGACACGCTGGTGGCGTACCGCGTGCGCATGAAGGCGGCGGCGCGGCCGGTGTCGCCCACGGTAGGCACGTCGTCGCTGCAGGCATCGACGCCCGATGTGGTTCCCCAGGTCAAGGAAGCCTGAACATGGCCCCCCACACTCATCACTTCGTGTATTCGTTGCCCCCCGCGGGGGCGCAGGCCTCCCTTGGGGCGGCCCTGCAGGAGACCTGAATGGAAAGCTACGCACTCCTCCTGGGCGCCATGCTCAGCGCCGGCACGGTGCTGGCCATCGCCGCGCTCGGCCTGCTCATCAACGAGAAGGCCGGCATCGTCAACCTGGGCGCCGAAGGCATGATGCTGTGCTCGGCCATCGGCGGCTTCGCGGCCTATGTGCACACGCACAACGCCTGGATCGGCTTCGCGGCCGGCATGGCGGTTGGCGCGCTGCTGGCGGGCCTGTTCGGCGTGCTGGTCATCTGGCTCAACACCAACCAGTACGCGACGGGCCTGGCGCTGTCGCTCTTCGGCGTGGGCTTCTCGGCCTTCGTCGGCATCAACTACGTGCAGGCCAAGGCGCCGGGCGGGATGGCCTTCGCCATTCCCGTGCTGGGCGACATCCCCTTCATCGGGCCGGCGCTGTTCCGCCACCATCCGCTGGTGTACTTCGCGGTGGCGCTCACCTTCGCGCTGATCTGGTTCCTCTACCGCACGCGGGCCGGCCTGGTGCTGCGCTCGGTGGGCGAATCGCCCGAATCGGCGCATGCGCTGGGCTATCCGGTGCGGCGCATCCGGCTGATGGCGGTCATGGCGGGCGGCGCCCTGTGCGGCCTGGCGGGTGCCTACCTGTCGGTGGTCTACACGGGACTGTGGGTGGAGAACATGGTGGCCGGCCGCGGCTGGATCGCGCTGGCGCTCACCACCTTCGCCACCTGGCGGCCCATGCGGGTGCTGCTGGGCGCCTATCTCTTTGGTGGCGTGACGCAACTGGGCTTCCATCTGCAGAGCGTGGGGGTCGATGTGCCCAGCCAGTTCCTGGCCATGATGCCGTACGTGGCCACCATCGTTGTGCTGGCGCTGATCTCGCGCAACCCCGCGTTCATCCGCGTCAACATGCCGGCGTCGATCGGGAAACCGTTCTACCCCGGCTCATAATGCGCGCTGCGTTTTTTACCTTCCTCAACGTCTTGCTGCCAAGGACCTTTAGACAATGACCGATCTGAACAAGCGCTCGCTGCTCAAGCTCGCCGCCATCTCCGCCGCGGCTGCTGCCGCCCTGGTGGGCTGCGGCAAGAAGGAAGAAGCCCCTGCTGCGGCGGCACCGGCGGCGCCCACGCCCACCGCTGCTGCGCCGGCCCCGGCTTCGACGGCGCCGCTGGAGATCGCCTTCGCCTACGTCGGCCCGGTCGGTGACGGCGGCTGGACCTTCGCGCACGACAACGGTCGCAAGGCGCTGGAGAAGGAGTTCGGCGACAAGATCAAGACCACCTTCGTCGAGAGCGTGCCCGAGTCGGCCGATGCCGAGCGCGTGTTCCGCGACTTCGTGGGCCAGGGCAAGAAGCTGATCTTCGGCACCACCTTCGGCTACATGGAGCCCATGCTCAAGGTCGCGGGCGACGCCAAGGACGTGAAGTTCGAGCATGCCACCGGCTACAAGACGGCCGAGAACATGCGCACCTACGACAGCCGCACCTACGAAGGCGCGTACATGGCCGGCATCATCGCCGGCGCCATGACCAAGTCGAACAAGCTGGGCGTGGTGGGTTCGGTGCCGATCCCCGAGGTGCTGCGCAACATCAACAGCTTCACGCTGGGAGCCCAGTCGGTGAACCCGAAGATCACCACCAATGTGGTGTGGGTCAATGAATGGTTCAGCCCGCCGAAGGAAACCGAGGCCGCCACCGCCCTGATCAACGGCGGCGCCGACGTGCTGTTCCAGAACACCGACTCGCCCGCCGTGCTCAAGACGGCGCAAGAGAAGGGCAAGCGTGCCTTCGGCTGGGACAGCGACATGACCGCCTACGGTCCCAAGGCCCACCTGGCCTCGGCCGTGATCAACTGGGGCCCCTACTACATCAAGGCCACCAAGGACGTGCTGGACGGCACCTGGACCACCGGCCAGACGTGGTGGGGCGTGAAGGAAGGCGCGATCGACCTGGTCTCCGTGGCCGACGACGTGCCGGCCGACATCAAGGCCAAGGTCGACGAGGTCAAGAAGGGCCTGAAGGACGGCACCTTCCAGATCTGGAAGGGCCCGATCGTCGGCCAGGACGGCAAGGAACTCGTCGCCGCCGGCGCCGCCGCCGACGACAAGTTCCTGTCGGGCGTGAACTTCTACGTCAAGGGCGTGGAAGGCAAGGTGCCAGGCAAAAATTGACCACCCCGTTTTTTGCTCACTTCGTGTAGCCGAATCCCCCTCAAGGGGCGCACCCAGCGGCCCGGCAAAGCCGGTTCCGCGGGTGCTCTGGCAACATGCACGGCCGCTTTCGAGCGGCCGTTTTCTTTGCTGGCGCTTTATGCTTAGCCACCGCGATTGCTGCCCCACCCCACCATGAGCCTGCCCTTCGACCCCGCCGCCATCCCTGCCGACCGTCTGCCCGCGTTGCTGCGTACCATGCCCAAGGCGGAACTGCACATGCACATCGAGGGCTCGCTGGAGCCCGAGCTGATCTTCGCGCTGGCGCAGCGCAACGGCGTGGCCATTCCCTATGCCAGCGTCGAGGAACTGCGCAAGGCCTATGCCTTCACCAACCTGCAGAGCTTCCTGGACATCTACTACGCCGGCGCCAGCGTGCTGCTCACCGAGCAGGACTTCTACGACATGGCCTGGGCCTACCTGCAGCGCGCGGCGGCCGACAAGGTGTTGCGCACCGAGATGTTCTTCGACCCGCAGACGCACACCGAGCGCGGCGTGCCGATGGCCACGGTGATCGGCGGCCTGCACCGTGCGTGCGTGGATGCCAAGGCTGCACTGGGCGTGGATGCGGCGCTGATCCTGTGCTTCCTGCGCCACCTGAGCGAAGAATCGGCCTTCGAGACGCTGGAGCAGGCGCTCCCCTTCCGAGACCAATTCATCGGCGTCGGCCTGGATTCGAGCGAGGTTGGCCATCCGCCAGAGAAATTCGCCCGCGTCTTCGCGCGCTGCCGTGAGCTGGGCTTTCACCTGGTCGCCCATGCGGGCGAGGAAGGCCCGCCGGCCTATGTGTGGAGCGCGCTCGACGTGCTCAAGGTCGAGCGCATCGACCATGGCGTGCAGAGCAGCAAGGACCCAGCCTTGATGAAGCGACTGGCGGCCGACCGCATTCCGCTGACGGTCTGTCCGTTGTCCAACCTAAAGCTGTGCGTGTTTCCGCAGCTGTCGCAGCACAACCTGGGGCAACTGCTCGACGCCGGCCTGGTCGCGACCGTGAACTCGGACGACCCGGCCTACTTCGGCGGCTACATGAACGAGAACTTCCTGCAGACCTTTGCCGCCACCGGCCTGAGCGCGCAGCATGCCTGGCAGTTGGCGCGCAACGGGTTCGAAGGCAGTTTCGCGGATGCGGCAGCCAAACGCGCGTGGCTGGACGGGGTGGATGCGCATTTCGCGTCCTTCGCCTGAGCGACGCGCTGCAGGACGGCCCCATGCAGTACCGCGCGCTTCGATATGGACTCGCCGCGGTCTTCATCGCAGCGCTCGCCGGGTGCGCGAGCCGGCATGAAGACAAGGCCGACACCGCCGACGTCGCCGACGCCGGCCACACCGGCGGCAGCGCTTACCCGGACGAGCGCATCGTTCAGGAGATCCGGCGCCTGGAGTCGGATCCATCGGCCCAGTCCATATTGCCGCTGCGGCGCGTGCGGTACCTCGGGCAGCGGGCCTATTTGTTGACGTCGCCCTGCTGCGACCTGTTCAACCATCTCTACAGTGCCGACGGCAGGCTCCTGTGCGCGCCTTCCGGGGGATTGACGGGGCGGGGTGACGGGAGTTGCCGCGGCAAGGTGGAGTAGGGCGGCGGCCACTGCCCCTCTGGCCGTCTGCGACAGGGCCGCATCACCGCCGGCGATGGCACGGCGTGAACCCGGGGCGTGCGTAGGCAGCTAACTCCGCTTCGGGCTCACCGTCTTGCGATAGCCCACGCGCCCCTTGTCGTCCACGCTTTCCAGGTGGACGTCGAAGCCCCAGAGCCGCGCGACGTGCTTGAGCACCTCGGGCGTCTCTTCGTGCAGCGGCCGGTTGTGGCGCTGCGTGTGGCGCAGCGTCAGTGAACGGTCGCCGCGCAGGTCCACATTCCAGACCTGGATGTCGGGCTCGCGGCTGCCCAGGTCGTACTGCCGCGCCAGTGACTCGCGCAGTGCCCGGTAGCCGGCCTCGTCGTGGATCGCGGCCACCTCCAGTTCCGGGTCGGCCTCGTGGTCGCGGATGGCAAAGAAGCGGAAGTCGCGCATGACCTTCGGACTCAGGAACTGGCCGACGAAGCTCTCGTCCTTGAAGTTGCGCATGGCGTAGTCCAACGTCGTCAGCCAGTTGGAGCCAGCGATGTCCGGGAACCACTGCCGGTCTTCCTCGGTGGGCTTCTCGCAGATGCGCTTCAAATCGCTGTACATCGCGAAGCCGAGCGCGTAGGGATTGATGCCGCTGTAGGCGCGGTGACCCACTGGCGGCTGGTAGACCACGGCGGTGTGCGAGCTAAGCCACTCGATCATGAAGCCGTCGGCCAGCAGGCCGCGGTCGTACATGGTGTTGAGCAGGGTGTAGTGCCAGAAGGTGGCCCAGCCCTCGTTCATGACCTGCGTCTGGCGCTGCGGATAGAAGTACTGCGCCACCTTGCGCACGATGCGCACCACCTCGCGCTGCCAGGGCTCCAGCAGAGCGGCGTTCTTCTCGATGAAGTACAGCAGGTTCTCCTGCGGCTCCTCGGGAAAGCGGCGCGCCGCCTGCGGGTCCTGGGCCGCTGCGCCGGAGCGTGGCACCGTGCGCCACAGGTCGTTGAGCTGGCGCTGGATGTAGGCCTCGCGCTCGGCGCGCCGTTCCTTCTCCTGCGCCAGCGAACGCTTCTGCGGCCGGCGGTAGCGGTCCACGCCGTAGTTCATCAGCGCGTGGCAGGAATCGAGCAGGTCTTCCACCGCCTCCACGCCATGGCGCTCCTCGCATTCGGCGATGTAGTTCTTGGCGTAGACCAGGTAGTCGATGATGGACGAGGCATCCGTCCACATGCGGAAGAGGTAGTTGCCCTTGAAGAAGCTGTTGTGGCCATAGGCCGCGTGGGCAATCACCAGCGACTGCATGGCCATCGTGTTCTCCTCCATCAGGTAGGAGATGCACGGGTCGGAGTTGATGACGATCTCATACGCCAGGCCCATGTGGCCGCGGCGGTAATTCTTCTCGGTGGCGATGAACTGCTTGCCGTAGGACCAGTGGCGGTAGAGCACCGGCATGCCCACGCTGGAATAGGCGTCCATCATCTGCTCGGCCGAGATGATCTCCAGCTGGTTTGGGTAGGTGTCCAGGCCGAAGGCGCGCGCCGTTCTGGCGATCTCGTCGTGGTAGGTCTCGATGAGTTCGAAGGTCCAGTCGGACGGGCTGGGCAGGCGCTCGGGCGAGCGCTCGAAGACGGGGGGCAGGCGGGACGGGGTCATCGTGTCCTTGGCTCCTGGCGGGTTCATTCCCACTTAGGCGGCTGCTGCCGCGCCTTCCTTCTTGAACAGATCGCGGAACACCGGGTAGATGTCCTGCGCACTCGACACCTTGCGCATCGCGAAGTGGCCGAAGCGGTCTTCGAGTTGCGTGTACTCCTGCCACAGGTTCTGTTCGGCCTCGGCCACCTGCACATAGGCGTAGTAGCGCACCAGCGGCAGGATGGAGTCGGCCAGCAGCTCGCGGCAGCGGCCGCTGTCCTGGTGCCAGTTGTCGCCGTCGCTGGCCTGCGCGCCGTAGATGTTCCACTCGCTGCTGGGGTAGCGGGCGCGGATGATGTCGCGCATCAGCACCAATGCGCTGGAGACCACCGTGCCGCCCGTCTCTGTCGCATGGAAGAAGTCGTCCTCGCTCACCTCCTGCGCCTGGGTGTGGTGGCGAATGAAGACGAGCTCGATCTTCTCGTAGTGCTTGGTGAGGAACAGGTACAGCAGCATGAAGAAGCGCTTGGACATGTCCTTGCGCGACTCGTCCATGGAGCCGGAGATGTCCATGAGGCAGAACATCACGGCCTTGGCACTCGGCACTGGCGTGCGCACGCGGCTACGGTAGCGCAGGTCGATGGGGTCGATGTAGGGCACGTGGCGTGCGCGGCGGCGGATGCCGTCCAGCTCCTCCTGCAGCGACTTCATCAGCTCCGCGTCGGGCGCGGGCTCGCGCGCCAGATCGGCGATGCGCGCTTCGAGCGCACGGATGTCCTTGCGGTCCTGTCCGCCCAGCGCGATGCGCCGCGCCAGCGCCCCGCGCATGGAACGCACCACATGCAGGTTGTTGGGCGTGCCATCGCTGGTGAAGCCGGCCCGGTGGCTCTTCCACTCGGGCACCTCTGCCAGCTGGGTGCGGATCAGGTGGGGCAAGGCGAGGTCCTCGAAGAAGACCTGCATGAACTCCTCGCGCGTCAGGCGGAAGACGAAGTCGTCCTCGCCTTCGCCGCTGTCGCTGGCCTGCCCACTGCCCGAGCCGCCACCGCCCTGGCCCTTGGGCCGCTCGATGCGGTCGCCACGCACGTACTCCTGGTTGCCCGGGTGCACGTATTCGCGGTTGCCACCCTGCGCATGGCCGAAGGTGGGTTCGGACACATCGCGCCGCGGCAGCGTGATGTCCTCGCCCGCCTCCAGGTTGCGGATGCCCCGGCCGCTGACCGCCTTGCGCACTGCATCTCGGATCTGCGTGCGGTAGCGGCGCAGGAAGCGCTCGCGGTTGCCGACCGACTTGTTCTTGCCCGACAGGCGCCGGTCAATGATCTGCTGGAACATCGCCAAGGTGCAGCACCTCCATGGTGGCGGAGAGGATCGATCAGGACGACTTGCGCACGCGCAGGTACCACTCGCAGAGCAGGCGCACCTGCTTGGGCGTGTAGCCCTTCTCGACCATGCGCGTGACGAAGTCCTCGTGCTTCTTCTGTTCGTCGGCGCTGCTCTTGGCGTTGAAGCTGATCACGGGCAGCAGCTCCTCGGTGTTCGAGAACATCTTCTTCTCGATCACCGTGCGCAGCTTCTCGTAGCTGGTCCACGTCGGGTTGCGGCCACTGTTGCCGGCCCGCGCCCGAAGCACGAAGTTGACGATCTCGTTGCGGAAGTCCTTCGGGTTGGAGATGCCTGCCGGCTTCTCGATCTTCTCCAGCTCGGCATTGAGGGCCGCTCGGTCGAAGACCTCGCCGGTGTCCACGTCGCGGTACTCCTGGTCCTGGATCCAGTAGTCGGCATAGGTGACGTAACGGTCGAAGATGTTCTGGCCGTATTCCGAATAGCTCTCGAGGTAGGCTGTCTGGATCTCCTTGCCGATGAACTCCGCGTAGCGCGGGGCCAGCATCTCCTTGATGTAGCCGATGTACTTCTGCTCGGTCTCGGGCGGGAACTGCTCGCGCCCGATCTGCTGCTCCAGCACATACATCAGGTGCACCGGGTTCGCGGCAACCTCGGTGCTGTCGAAGTTGAAGACCTTGGAGATGATCTTGAAGGCGAAGCGGGTGGACACGCCGCTCATGCCCTCGTCCACGCCCGCGTAGTCGCGATACTCCTGCAGCGACTTGGCCTTGGGATCGGTGTCCTTCAGGTTCTCGCCGTCGTAGATCTGCATCTTGCTGAAGACGTTGGAGTTCTCCGGCTCCTTCAGCCGCGTGAGCACCGAGAACTGGGCCATCATCTTCAGCGTACCAGGCGCGCAGGGCGCCGCGGCCAGCGACGAGTTGCGCACCAGCTTGTCGTAGATGCGGATCTCTTCGGACACGCGCAGGCAGTACGGCACCTTGACGATGTAGATGCGGTCGAGGAAGGCCTCGTTGTTCTTGTTGTTGCGGAAGGCCTTCCACTCGCTCTCGTTGCTGTGGGCCAGCACCACGCCGTCGAAGGGAATGGCTCCGAAGCCCTCGGTGCCCTTGAAGTTGCCTTCCTGGGTGGCCGTCAGCAGCGGATGCAGCACCTTGATTGGCGCCTTGAACATTTCCACGAACTCGAGCAGGCCCTGGTTGGCCAGGCACAGGCCGCCGGAATAGCTGTAGGCATCGGGGTCGTCCTGCGCATAGGTCTCGAGCTTGCGGATGTCGACCTTGCCCACCAGCGAGCTGATGTCCTGGTTGTTCTCGTCGCCCGGCTCGGTCTTGGCCACCGCGATCTGCTTGAGCACCGAGGGATGGCGCTTCACCACCTTGAACTGTCGGATGTCGCCGCCGTATTCCTCCAGCCGCTTGACGGCCCACGGCGACAAGATGCGCTGCAGATAGCGGCGCGGGATGCCGTATTCCTTCTCGAGGATTTCGCCGTCCTCGGCGGCATCGAAGAGGCCCAGCGGCGATTCGTTCACTGGCGAGCCCTGGATGGCATAAAAGGGCACCTGCTCCATCAGCTGCTTGAGCCGCTCGGCGATGGAACTCTTGCCGCCGCCCACCGGGCCCAGCAGGTAGAGGATCTGCTTCTTTTCTTCGAGGCCCTGGGCCGCGTGCCGGAAGTACGAGACCACCTGTTCGATGGCGTCTTCCATGCCGTAGAACTCGCGGAAGGCCGGGTAGATCTTGATGACCTTGTTCGCGAAGATGCGCGACAGGCGGGTGTCGTTGCGGGTGTCGACCACCTCCGGATCACCAATGGCCTTCAGCATCCGCTCGGCGGCGGTCGCGTAGGCCGTGGCGTCGCGCTTGCAGACATTCAGGTAGTCCTGCAGCGACATGACCTCTTCGCGCGTGCGCTCGTACCGGGCGGTGAAATTGCTGATGACGTCCATGGGTGCACACCTCCAATGGGTCGGCAGGATTCAACATCGAGCCACAGCGGATGACCAGGCCGCCAGGCTCCGGAAACTCCTCAAGACGCGGTTCCAGCATACGGCAGAACCTCAACCAACGTGTGCCTGGATTAGCGGGATCGGACCCGCCCAATTCTTGGGGATGCACGTTGCGCCGAAGTTCCAGCATCTGCTGTCATGAAGTGGTACGCAAAAGACGTGCCGCTGGATGGGGAGATGCGCGCAAACCCGAATGAAACGGGAGCAGGACCTACGTCCGTCGGCAATGGCCCACAAAGCCGTAGGCATCGGACCGCATGTAAAGCAGCGAAGCAGCCGTGGCCTGTGGGCAACAGTCGCTTGTTGCACTGGGGTGGATGCATGGTGCAAAACAAAGGCGCTGCACGGCAGAACCGTGCAGCGCCCTTCGACGGCGGGGAGGCGGGTGGCGCCCGGAGGCCTGGATCAGCTGAAGAATTCCTTGGCCTTGTCCAGCCAGCCCTTTTCCTGCGGGCTGTGCTTGTCGCCACCCTTCTTGAGCGACTCGTCCAGGTCCTTCAGCAGCTTGCGCTGGTACTCCGTGAGCTTGACCGGGGTCTCGACACGGATGTGGCAGTAGAGGTCGCCGGGGTAGCTGGATCGCACGCCCTTGATCCCCTTGCCGCGCAGACGGAACTGCTTGCCGCTCTGCGTGCCTTCGGGGATGTCGATGGCGGCCGGGCCCTTGAGCGTGGGCACCTCGATCTCCCCGCCCAGCGCGGCGGTGGTCATGCTGACCGACACCATGCAATGCAGGTCGTCGCCGTCGCGCTCGAAGACCTCGTTCTTCTTGAGCCGGATCTCGATGTAGAGGTCGCCCGGCGGGCCGCCATTGGTGCCCGGCTCGCCATTGCCGGTGCTGCGGATGCGCATGCCGTCGTCGATGCCGGCGGGGATCTTCACCTCGAGGGTCTTGTTGTTCTTGACCTTGCCCTGGCCTTGGCAGGTGGGGCAGGGCTCGGGGATGATCTTGCCGGTGCCGCGGCACTGCGGGCAGGTCTGCTGCACGCTGAAGAAGCCCTGGCGCATCTGCACGGCACCGGAGCCGTGACAGGTGGTGCAGGTGATGGGCTTGGTGCCCGGCTTGGCACCGTTACCGTGGCAGGTGCCGCACTCGTCCCAGCTGGGAATGCGGATCTGCGCGTCCTTGCCGTCGGCGGCTTCCTCCAGCGTGATCTCCATCGCGTAGCTGAGGTCGCTGCCCCGGAAGACCTGACGGCCGCCGCCGCGCCGAGCGCCCGCGCCGCCGCCGAACACGTCGCCGAAGATGTCGCCGAAGGCCTCGGCAAAGCCGCCGAAGCCCTCCGCGCCGCCGCCCATGCCCCCGCGCATGTTGGGGTCGACGCCAGCGTGGCCGTACTGGTCGTAGGCCGCGCGCTTGTCGGCGTCCGACAGCATCTCGTAGGCCTCCTTGGCCTCCTTGAACTTCGCCTCGGCCTCGGTGGCGGCATCGCCCTGATTGCGGTCAGGGTGGTACTTCATCGCCAGCTTGCGATAGGCCTTCTTGATCTCGTCCTCGCCGGCGTTCTTGGGAACGCCGAGGACCTCGTAATAGTCGCGTTTGCTTGCCATGGGACTCGCGCGGAAGCGGTTCGGTGGAAAACGAAAAGAGGCTGGACCACCCTCGGACAGGTGACCAGCCCCACGTCAGCTCAAGGCAATCAGCCCTTCTTGACTTCCTTGACCTCGGCGTCGACCACGTTGTCGTCGGCCGGCTTGGCGCTCGCATTGTCTGCGCCAGCACTGCTGGCGCCGGCGGCGCCCGCTGCGGCTTCGGCCGCCTGCGCGTCGGCGTACATCTTCTCGCCCAGCTTCTGGCTGGCGGTCATCAGCGCCGTGGTCTTGGCCTCGATGGCGTCCTTGTCGTCGGCCTTCAGGACTTCCTCGAGCTCCTTGATGGCAGCCTCGATCTTGTCCTTCTCGCCGGCGTCCAGCTTGTCGCCATGCTCGCCCAGCGACTTGCGCACGCTGTGGACCATGGCCTCGCCCTGGTTGCGCGACTGCACCAGCTCGACCTTCTTCTTGTCCTCGGCCGCATTCAGCTCGGCGTCCTTCACCATCTTCTGGATCTCGTCCTCAGAGAGGCCCGAGTTCGCCTTGATGGTGATCTTGTTTTCCTTGCCGGTGCCCTTGTCCTTGGCGCCCACGTGCAGGATGCCGTTGGCGTCGATGTCGAAGCTCACCTCGATCTGCGGCGTGCCGCGCGGTGCCGGCGGAATGCCTTCCAGGTTGAACTCGCCCAGCAGCTTGTTGCCGGAGGCGATCTCGCGCTCGCCCTGGAACACCTTGATCGTCACGGCCGGCTGGTTGTCGTCGGCCGTCGAGAAGGTCTGCGCGAACTTCGTCGGGATCGTGGTGTTCTTGGTGATCATCTTGGTCATCACGCCGCCCATCGTCTCGATGCCGAGCGACAGCGGGGTCACGTCCAGCAGCAGCACGTCCTTGCGGTCGCCCGACAGCACCTGGCCCTGGATGGCTGCGCCGACGGCCACGGCCTCGTCAGGGTTCACGTCCTTGCGCGGCTCCTTGCCGAAGAACTCCTTGACCTTCTCCTGCACCTTGGGCATGCGGGTCTGGCCGCCCACCAGGATCACGTCGCTGATGTCGTTCACGCTGATGCCGGCGTCCTTGATGGCCGTGCGGCAGGGCGCAATGGTGCGCTCCACCAGGTCCTCGACCAGGCTTTCCAGCTTGGCGCGGGTCAGCTTGATGTTCAGGTGCTTCGGGCCGGTGGCATCGGCCGTGATGTAGGGCAGGTTGACGTCGGTCTGCGACGAGTTCGACAGCTCGATCTTGGCCTTCTCGGCGGCTTCCTTCAGGCGCTGCAGGGCCAGCACGTCCTTCGACAGATCGACGCCCTGTTCCTTTTTGAACTCGGTGATGATGTAGTCGATGATGCGCTGGTCGAAGTCCTCGCCGCCCAGGAAGGTGTCGCCGTTGGTGGACAGCACCTCGAACTGCTTCTCGCCGTCGACGTCGGCAATCTCGATGATCGACACGTCGAAGGTGCCGCCGCCCAGGTCATACACGGCGATCTTGCGGTCGCCCTTGTCCTGCTTGTCCAGGCCGAAGGCCAGCGCGGCCGCGGTGGGCTCGTTGATGATGCGCTTGACTTCCAGGCCCGCGATGCGGCCGGCGTCCTTGGTGGCCTGGCGCTGGCTGTCGTTGAAGTAGGCCGGCACCGTGATCACAGCCTCGGTCACGGGCTCGCCCAGGTAGTCCTCGGCGGTCTTCTTCATCTTGCGCAGCACCTCGGCGCTGATCTGCGGAGGCGCCATCTTCTTGCCGCGCACTTCCACCCAGGCGTCGCCGTTGTCGGCCTTGGAGATGGCATAGGGCATCAGGTCGATGTCCTTCTGCACTTCCTTCTCCTCGAACTTGCGGCCGATCAGGCGCTTGACCGCATAAAGGGTGTTGCGCGGGTTGGTGACGGCCTGGCGCTTGGCCGAGGCGCCGACCAGCACTTCACCGTCTTCCTGATACGCAATGATGGAGGGCGTGGTGCGCGCGCCTTCCGAGTTCTCGATCACGCGGGTGTTGTTGCCCTCCATGATCGCCACGCACGAGTTGGTCGTGCCCAGGTCGATGCCGATGATCTTGGCCATGGTGTTGTTACTCCTGAATCTGAAGAATCTGTTGTGCTGAACTTGTGGATAACTCGGCCGGTTTCAAGGGACGGGCCGGGGATTTCCTGTGGAGCAAGGACGAATTACTTGGGCGCCGCGACGGTCACCAGCGCCGGCCGCAGCACGCGCTCGGCGATGGTGTAGCCCTTCTGCAGCACGCTCACGACAGTGTTGGCTTCCTGCTCGGCCGGCACCATCGAAATGGCCTGGTGCTGGTGCGGGTCGAACTTGGTGCCGGCGGCAGGCGCCACCTCGATCACCTTGTTGCGCTCCAGCGCGCTCTTGAGCTGGCGCAGCGTGGCTTCGGCACCTTCGCGGATCTGCTCGGGCGTGGCTTCCTTGATGGCGAGGCCGGCTTCCAGGCTGTCGAGCACCGGCAGCATGCTTTCGGCGAAGGATTCCACGGCGAACTTGCGGGCCTTGGAGATTTCCTCGTCGGCGCGGCGACGGGCGTTCTGAACGTCGGCCTGGGCGCGCAGGTATTGATCGGCCAGCTCGGCCGACTTGGCCTTCAGCTCTGCCAGCTCGGCTTCCAGGTTCTGCACGGCCGTGCCCTCGGCGTGCGCGGCGTCGTTCTGGACGTCAGCGGCAACCTGCTGGCCTTCGGGGGCGGGCGTGTGGGGGGTGTTCTCCGTCATGGTCGATGGACTTTGGGGTTCGAAACTGCCCCGCAGCTAAGGCCCCCAAAGCCCTTTTCAAGGTGGGGATGCTGCGCAAAGGCGAAGAAATTTCCAATGACAGCCGCGAGGGCCATCGAGGAAGACGATCAGGAGCCAAGAAAAAGGCGGCCGCCATGGTGGGGCCGCCTTGCCGAGCGAAGTGCCGGAGTTCAGTGCGCGTCGAGCAGCTCGACGTCGAACTTCAGCGTGGCGTTGGGAGGGATCACGCCACCCGCACCACGGGCGCCATAGCCCAGGCCCGGGGGGATGATCAGCGTGCGCTTGCCGCCGATCTTCATGCCGGCCACGCCCTCGTCCCAGCCCTTGATCACATGGCCGGCGCCCAGCGGGAAGGCGAAGGGGTCGTTGCGGTCCAGGCTGGAATCGAACTTGGCGCCCTGCTGGCCGTCGTTGTAGAGCCAGCCGGTGTAGTGCACGTGGACATGTTGGCCGGCGCGGGCTTCGGCGCCTTCGCCGACGACGGTGTCTTCATATTGCAGGCCGGATGCGGTGGTGGGCATGGAGATTCCTTTGGATGGACAGGCCGTACGGCAGCGGGGCTGCACGGCGGGGCAAACACGCGAGTTTAGGCGGAGGGCGATGCCTCGGCCGGCGTCGCGGGCGTCTTCTTGACCAGCCCCACCTGCCAGCGGCCGGCAAAGGCCTGCAGGTCGGACAGGCGCTTGAGCAGGTCCTGCCCGCTCGTCGTGAGGCAATAGCCATCGCCGCCGTGGCACAGCAGGCCGGCCTCGCGCAGTTCCTTGATGCGGGTGTTGAGTGTGTTGGGCGTGATGCCGCCGACGCTGTCCTGCAGCAGGCGGAAAGTCTGCGGATGGCCGTCGCGCAGCGCCCAGAGCACCCGCAGCGCATACCGGGCCTCGAGCAGTGCCAGCAGTTGCCGCACGGCGGCCTGGTCCTTGGAGCTCATCGGCAAACCCTCCTCGTCATGGGCGCGGGGTGGCCCGGGATGTCGTGTGGGCGCAGTCTATTGGTCGGCGCCGGCCATGGGCTCGCCCAGACGCACGGCGCGGCCGGGTGCCCATGCGGGGTTGAACGCCAGGGCCGGCGCAGGAAAGAGCATGACCACTGTCGAGCCCAGCAGAAAGCGGCCCATCTCCTGGCCCTTGACGAAGCGCAGCGCGGGGTCGTCGTAGTGCCATTCGCGGATCTCGCCGCCGCGCGGCGGATTGACCACGCCGTGCCACACCGTGGCCATGCTGCCGACGATGGTGGCGCCGACTTGCACCAGCACGAAGGGACCCCGTTCGCCCTCGAATACGCAGACCACGCGCTCGTTGCGGGCAAAGAGCCCCGGCACGCCGCGCGCCGTGGTCGGGTTGACCGAGAACAGCGCACCCGGCACGTAGATCATGCGGGTGAGTCGCCCGTCGCAGGGCATGTGGATGCGGTGGTAGTCGCGCGGGCTCAGGTAGAGCGTGGCGAAACTGCCGTCCTGGAACTGGGCAGCCAGGGCCGCGTCGCCGCCTACCAGGGCGGTGGTGGTGTAGCGGTGACCCTTGGCCTGGAAGATCTGGTCGCCCGCGATGGGGCCGAACTGGCTGATGGCGCCGTCGACCGGGGACACCAGCGGCGCGCCGGCAATGGGCCGGGCGTCCGGCTTGAGTGCGCGTGTGAAGAAATCGTTGAAGCTGGCGTAGCGGGCGATGTCGCTTTCGATCGCCTCGCTCATGTCGACACCGTACTTGGCGACGAAGTTGCGGATGATCCAGGTCGTCAGTGCGCCGCGCTCCTTGCCGGCCACCCAGCCTGCGAAGGAGGTCAATGCCTGCTTGGGATAGAGGTACTGGGGGAAGACGGCGAAACGGTCGGACAAGGGGATACCAGCGATCGTGGGCGTTCGATTCTATAGACGGGGTCCTTGCCGGTTGCCCCGGGATTTGTACGGTGCCGCCCCGGCCGGCGGCCCGCCGGCCGCGCCTTCGCTCACTCGGCCTTGATGTTGGCCGCCTTGATGACCTGGGCCCACTTCTGGACCTCGGCCTTCTGGAAGTTGGCGATCTGGGCCGTCGTCATGTCGGCCGGCTCCATGCCCAGGCTCTTGAGGCGCTCCTGCATCTCGGGCTCGGCCAGGATCGTGCGGATCTCCTTGTGCAGGCGGTCCACGACGGGGGCCGGCGTGCCGGCCGGCACGAAGATGGCCTGCCAGGAGACGACCTCGAAATCCTTCAGCCCCGCCACGCCGGATTCCGCCACGGTGGGCACGTCGGGCATGGAGCCGAGGCGCTTGGCCGAAGTGACCGCGATGGCGCGCAGCTTGCCGCTCTGGATGTGCGGGCCGGCCACCACGGTGGTGTCGAACATCATGTCCACCTGCCCGCCGATCACGTCCTGGATGGCCGGGCCGCTGCCCTTGTAGGGCACATGGGTGAACTTCACCCCCGACTTGTAGGCCAGCAGTTCCAGCGCCAGGTGCTGCGAGGTGCCGGTGCCGGCCGAGGCCGAGGACAGGCCGCCGCTCTTGGCCTTGCTGGCGTTCAGCACGTCCTGCAGGTTCTTGTAGGGGCTGTTGGCCGGCACCACCAGCACCACCGGGTTCGTGCCGATCAGCGTGACCGGCGCAAAGGACTTGACCGGGTCGTAGCCGATGCGCGGATACAGGCTGACATTGATCGCATGCGAGCTGATGGTGCCGCCCAGCAGCATGAAGCCGTCGGCGGGCGCCCGCGAGGCGATCTCCGAGCCGATGCTGCCGCCGGCACCGCCCCGGTTGTCGATGACCACGCTGGTGCCCAGCACCGGGCCCAGCTTCTGCGCGATCAGGCGGCCGACCGTGTCGGTGGTGCCGCCGGCCGGGAAGGGCACCAGGTAGGTGATGGCCTTGCCCGTGGGCCAACTGCCCTGGGCCAGCGCGGGCAGGCCGGCCGTGGCCAGGGCGGCGGCTGCGGCCGTGGTGCGGATGAAGTGGCGTCGTTGCATGCGGTTGTCTCCGTCTCTTGCTGGATGAATCGAAAAGAAAAGTCTCAGGTCACCGGCGCCGGGTTGAACAGCACCAGCTGGTTGTGCAGCTTCCACTGCTCGGCCCAGGTCTTCCTGCGGCCCGAGGCCACGTCGAGCATGAGGCGGAACAGCTCCCAGCCCATGTCCTCGATGCTGGCCTCGCCGTCGGCGATGCGGCCGGCGTTGACGTCCATCAGGTCGTGCCAGCGGCGGGCCAGGTCGCTGCGGGTGGCCACCTTGATGACCGGCGCCTCGGCCAGGCCATAGGGCGTGCCGCGGCCGGTGGTGAAGACATGCAGGTTCATCCCGGCGGCCAGTTGCAGCGTGCCGCAGATGAAGTCCGAGGCCGGCGTGGCTGCATAGAGCAGGCCCTTCTGCCGCGCCTTCTCGCCAGGCGCCACGACGCCGCTGATGGGCGCGCTGCCGCTCTTGACGATGGAGCCCATGGCCTTCTCGACGATGTTGGACAGCCCGCCCTTCTTGTTGCCCGGCGTGGTGTTGGCGCTGCGGTCCACCTGGCCGCGCTGCAGGTAGGCGTCGTACCAGGCCATTTGGTCGATCATGGCCTGCGCCACCTCGGGCGTGGCGGCGCGCGCGGTGAGCTGGTCGATGCCGTCGCGCACCTCGGTCACCTCGCTGAACATCACGGTGGCGCCGGCACGCACCAGCAGGTCGGTGCAGAAGCCCACGGCCGGGTTGGCTGTGACGCCGCTGAAGGCGTCGCTGCCGCCGCATTGCACGCCCACCACCAGCTCGCTGGCGGGCACGGTCTCGCGCCGGCGGGCATTCAAGCGCGCCAGGTGCACCTCGGCCTGCCGCAGGATGGACTCGACCATGGACATGAAGCCCACGTGGGCCTCGTCCTGCAGGCAGACCACGTCGAGCGGCGCGTCCGCGCTGGCGCCCACTTCGGCCACGCTGCGCTCGTCGACCAGGGGGATGCTGCCGGGCGGCAGCAGGCGCTCGGGCTGGAGCTTCTCGCAGCCAAGGCTCACCACCATCACCTCGCCGCCGAAGTTGGGGTTGAGACTGATGTTGCGCAAAGTGCGGATGGGCACCGCCGCGTCGGGCGCGTCGATGGCCACGCCGCAGCCGTACGAATGCTCCAGAGCCACCACATCGTCCACGTTTGGATAGCGCGGCAGCAGCTCGGCCTTGATGCGCTGCACGGCAAAGTCGGTGACGCCGGCCACGCACTGCACCGTCTGCGTGATGGCCAGGATGTTGCGGGTGCCGACCGAGCCGTCGGCATTGCGGTAGCCCTCGAAGGTGTAGCCCTCCAGGGGCGGCGGCGACTCCGGGCGCACGGTGGCGATGGGCAGGCCTTCGAGCGAGCGCGCCTCGGGCATGCGCAGCAGGCGCTCGTGCACCCAGCTGCCGCGGGGAATCGGCTTCAGCGCATAGCCGATGACGACGTCGTAGCGGCGCACAGCACCGCCTTCGGCAATGTCCTCCAGCGCCACCTTGTGGGCCTGGGGCACCTTGTCGACCAGCACGAGGCCGTCAGGAAACACGGTGCCGGCCGGCAGGCCGCCGTCGTTGGCCACGATGGCCACGTTGTCGGCGGGATGCATGGCGATGCGAAGAGGAGGGCGATCGGCGGTCATCGGAAGGGTGGCTCGGCGACGGATGACATCGTTGTCATTCGCTGCGAAGCGCAGCTGAGTGGGAGAAACGGAACACGCGGCGCGGATGATATCGTTGTCATTGGCTCTCGCCATTGCGGGTTGACCCGTAGCCGGCGGCCGTCGAACTGGTAGGCTCGGCCGCCTTCCATGCGCGCCCTTCCTCCTTCCAAATCCGCCACGCTGCACGACGTGGCCCGCCATGCCGGCGTGTCGCCGATCACGGCGTCGCGTGCGCTGGGCAACCCGTCACTGGTCTCGCCGGCCACCATCGCCCGGGTGCAGCAGGCGGTGGAGGCCACCGGCTACATCCCCAACCTGCTGGCCGGCGGGCTCAAGTCCAAGCGCAGCCGGATGGTGGCGGGCATCGTGCCGGCGCTCAACGTGTCGCAGTTCCTGCCTTCGGTGCAGACCTTGACCGAGTCATTGGCGCAGGAGGGCTACCAGCTGCTGCTGGGCCAGACGGGCTACGACCGGGCCCGCGAGGCGCTGGTGCTCAACACCATGATCAGCCGCCAGCCCGACGGCATCGTCTTCGCCGGGCTGGTCCAGGACGAGGCGGTGCGCGAGCGGGTGCGCCGCACCGGCATCCCCACGGTGGAGATCTGGGACCTGTCGCGCTCCCCGGTGGACATGCTGGTCGGCTTTTCGCACCCGGCGGTGGGCGAGGCGCTGGCGGCCTTCTTCCGCGCCAAGGGCTGGTCGCGGGTGGGCATTGCCACGGCGGACGACCACCGGGCGCAGCAGCGCAGCCATGCGTTTGCCGCCGCCTTCGGCGCGCCTGTGCCCATCGCCCAGGTTCCGGCCCCGAGCAACCTGCAGCTCGGCCGTGGCGCACTGGCCCAGTTGCTGCGCGAGGCCCCCGACCTGCGGGCCGTGTGCTGCAGCTCCGACCAGCTGGCGCACGGCGTGATGGTCGAGGCCCTGGCCCGCGGCCTGCGCGTGCCCCAGGACCTGGCCATCTGCGGCTTCGGCAATGCGGACTTCTCGGCCCACCTGTTTCCCAGCCTCAGCACCGTCGCGGTCGACGGGGCCGACATCGGCCGTCGGGCCGCGCAGATGGTCCTGACCCGCTGCCGCGGCGAGCCGGTCGCTCAGCCCGTGGTGGACGTGGGCTTCCGCATCGTCGAGCGCGAATCCACGGCCGGCTGAACGGCGTTCATGCGGGGGGCTTCGTCACCTCACGACCATGAACATGCTGGGCAGCCACAGCGAGAACTGCGGCACGAAGGTCACCAGCCCCAGCGCCAGGATCAGCGCGCCATAGAAGGGCCAGATGGTGCGCATCACCTCGCCCACCGACACGCCACCGATGGCACAGCCCACGAACTGCGTCGTGCCCACCGGCGGCGTGTTCAGCCCCAGCGCGCAGTTGATCAGCATCAGGATGCCGAACTGCACCGAGGTCATGCCGTACTGCTGCGCGATGGGCAGGAAGATGGGCGTGCACAGCAGGATGGTCGCCGCCATGTCCAGGAAGGTGCCCAGCAGGAACAGGATGACGTTGATCAGCAGGAAGATCACCCATGGCGTGGTCGACACCTTGGACAGCATCTGCCCCGTCAGCTCCGCGACGCCATACAGGCTGATCAGGTAGCCGAAGGTGCTGGAGATGCCGATCAGCAGCAGGATCACGCCCGTGGTGCGCACCGCCTTGGCCGCTGCCTTGATGAAGTGCGCCCACTTCAGCGTGCGGTACAGGAAGATCGTCAGCGCCAGCGCATAGAGCACCGCCACCGCCGCCGACTCGGTGGCCGTGAAGATGCCCGACAGGATGCCGCCGAGGATCAGCACCACGATGAACAGCCCCGGCAGTGCCGCCGCGAAGCTGCGCGCGACGATGGCCCAGCCCGGGAAGGTGCCGGCCGGATAGCCGCGGCGAACCGCTACCACGTAGGCCGCCAGCAGGTTGCACAGCGTGAGGATGATGGCCGGCATCAGCGCGGCCAGGATCAGCGCCGCGATCGACACCTTTCCGCCCGCCGCCAGCGAATAGATGATGAGGTTGTGGCTGGTGGGCATCAGCGCGCCGACCAGGGCCGCATGCGTGGTCACGTTGACCGCGTAGTCGGCGTGGTAGCCCTCCTTCTTCATCATCGGGATCATCACCGCGCCCATGGCGGACACGTCGGCCACCGGCGAGCCCGAGACGCCGCCGAACAGCGTGCAGGCCACCACGTTGCTCATGCCCAGGCCGCCGCGCACATGGCCGACCAGGGACTTGGCAAAGTCGACGATGCGGTCGGCGATGCCGCCGTAGAGCATCAGCTCGCCGGCGAAGATGAAGAAGGGGATCGCCAGGAAGGAGAAGATCCCCATGCCGGACATCATCTGCTGGAAGCCCACCGCGAGCGGCAGGCCTTCGTAGAGCAGCGTGGCCAGGGCCGACAGGCCGATGGAGAAGGCGACCGGCACGCCCAGCAGCAGCAGGGCGGTGAACGACAGGGTAAGGATGAGCAGCGGGATGGTCATGCGGCCTCCGGGCGCGCAGCGGGACGAGGAAGTTGCGCGGGGCGCATGACGAAAGGAGAGCGGCAGCAGCGCATGGGCATCAGGTCCACGACGGCTCCAGTTCGCGGCCCTGGGCCAGCGCGAGGATGTGCTCGATGGAGAACAGCACGATGAGCACGCCGGCAAAGCTGGGCGGCACGTACTTCCAGCCTTCGGAGATGAAGAGCGTAGGCAGGCGGTAGTCCCACACCGACTCGGCGAGGTAGGCGCAGTTCCATGCCATCGCGGCGCCGAACAGGCCCACCAGCACGTGGATCAGCATCTCCAGCTTGAGGCGCAGCCGGGGCGGTGCCAGCACGAGCAGCGATTCCAGCCCGATGTGGCCGGCGTCGCGCACCCCCACGGCCACGCCGAACATGGTGACGTAGAGCACCATGAGCAGCGCCAGGCTCTCGGCCCAGGTGGGCGTGCTGTTGAGGATGTAGCGGCCGAACACCTGCCAGCTCACGGCGCAGATCACTGCGACGAGGCCGATGATGCCCAGCACCATGCAGGCGCGCGCGAGGGCGCGGCAGAAGCGGGAATACATGGGGTTTCTTTCTTTGTCCCTCCCCCGCTGGGGGAGGGACGGGACGGGGGCGAACCCCCTCTCGGGCTTACTGCGTGTCCTGCACCCGCTTGACCAGGTCCTTCAGTCGCGCATCGGTGATGAACTTGTCGTAGACGGGCTTCATGGCGGCCTCGAAGGGCTTCTTGTCGATCTCGATGATCTCGGCGCCGCCGGCCTTCACCGCGGCCAGCGACTTGGCCTCGCGCTCGGACCACTGCTTGCGCATGTAGGGCACCGACTCCTTGGCGGCCTGGCGGATCCAGCCCTGCTCCTCGGGCGAGAGGCGGTCCCACGCACGCTTGGAGAAGAGCAGCATCTCCGGCGCCATCGAATGCTCGGTCTTGCTGAAGTACTTGGCCACCTCGAAGTGGCGCGAGCTCTCGTACGACGGGTAGTTGTTCTCGGCCGCATCCACCAGGCCGGTCTTGAGGGCCGTGTACACCTCGCCGAAGGGCATCGGCGTGGCGTTGCCGCCCATGGCCTCCACCAGCGACACCCACAGGTCGGACTGCTGCACGCGGATCTTCAGGCCCTTGACGTCGGCCAGGGTGCGCACCGGCTTCTTGGCGGTGTAGATCGAACGGGCGCCACTGTCGTAGAAGGCCAGGCCGATGAAGCCCTGCTTCTCGCAGCTCTTGAGGATGTCTTCGCCGATCGGGCCGTCCAGCACCTTGTGCAGGTGGTCGGTGGAGCGGAACAGGAAGGGCATGGTCGGCACCTGCGTCTCGGGGCAGATGTTGTTCATGGGCGCGATGTTCACGCGCACCATCTGCAGCGCGCCGATCTTGGTCTGCTCGATGGTGTCCTTCTCGCTGCCGAGTGCGCTGTTATTGAACACCTTGATGCTGTGCTTGCCGCCCGACAGCTGCTTGAGCCGCTCGCCCATGAACTTCACCGCCGTCACGGTGGGGTAGTCGTCGGGGTGGATGTCAGCCGAGCGGAACTCGGTGGCCTGCGCCGCCAGTGCCGCGGCACTGGCGGCCAGGGCGAGCAGGGTGGTCTTAAAACGGATGGTCTTGGTCATGTTGTCTTCCTCTCGTTGTTCCCGGATGGGCGGTGGTGGCGGTGTGTGTTCTTCGAAGCTTCAGGGTCGCCAGGCCGGCTCGGGCAGGCCTTGCGTGCCGGGCCGTAGCGCGAACACGCCGCCGGCCAGGGGTTGATCCGACAGGTCGCCAGCCGGCCGGATCGAGGTGACGAAGAGGGTGTCGAGCGCGGGTCCGCCGAAGGCGCACATGGCGGGCTTCTTGACGGGCACTTCGAGCGAGCGGTCCAGCCGGCCGTCCGGCGTGAAGCGGTGCACCAGGCCGGCATCGTTGCCGCAGATCCAGTAGCCGCCGTCGACGTCGATGGCCGCGCCGTCGGGCCGACCGGGCAGCGGCGTCATGTCGACGAAGAGTCTGCGTCTGGACGGCGTGCCCGTGTCGGGGTCGTAGTCGAAGGCCCAGATGGCCTGCACCTCAGGATGCGAATCCGACAGGTACATCGTGCGGCCGTCGGGGCTGAAGGCCAGGCCGTTGGGCGTGATGAGGTCGTCCAGCACGGGCTGCAGCGTGGCGCCGTCCAGCCGGTAGAGCACGCCGACCCGGGCGGCGGCGCCCATGTCCATCAGCATGGTGCCGGCCCAGAAGCGGCCCTGGCGGTCGCAGCGGCCGTCGTTGAAGCGCATGCCGGTGCGGGCATGCTGCACCGGTGCCAGGGCCGTGAGCTGCGCCTGGCCATCAGTGCCGAGGGTGAGCGTGTGCACGCCGTCCTCCATGCCGGCCAGCCACTGGCCGGGCCGGTCCGCGATGGCGGCGATGCAGGCGGGCATCTGCGGCGTGGCCCACTGCCGGTGGCCCTCGGCCGCCGTCCATCGGTTGAGCGTGCGGCCGGGGATGTCCACCCAGTAGAGCGCCTGCTCGCCCGCCTGCCACACCGGGCTCTCGCCGGTGCCATGGCGCGCGTCGACGACGAGTTCGGCTCGGGATGCCTGCACGGTCTCAGTCTCCGAAGGGGCCCTGGGCGGTGAAGGCGCCGCCCTGGTAGATGGCGTTCGGGTCGTCGGCGGCCACCGGCGGCTGGGTCTCGACCTGCGCGCGGAAGACCTCGGAATCGTCCTGCGGCACCCAGCCGAGGTGGGCCGCGGCGCGGTTGTCCCACCACACCTCGCGGTTGGCCGAGGCGCCGAAGACCACGGTGTGGCCCACATCCGGCGTGAACAGCGACCGCTCCACCAGCCGCGTCAGGTCATCGTAGCTGAGCCAGGTGCTCATCATGCGGCGGTTGGCGGGCGCCGGGAAGGAAGAGCCGATGCGGATGCTCACCGTCTGGATGCCGTACCTATCCCAGTAGAACTGGGCCATGTCCTCGCCGAAGGACTTGGACAGGCCGTAGTAGCCGTCGGGCCGACGCATCGCCGTGGCGTCGATGTGCTCGGTCTGCTTGTAGAAGCCGATCACATGGTTGGAGCTGGCGAAGACGATGCGGCCCACGCCCTGGCGGCGCGCGGCCTCGTAGACGTTGTAGATGCCCTTGATGTTGGCCTCGAGGATCTGCTCGAAGGGCCGCTCCACCGAGATGCCGCCCAGGTGGACCACGGCGTCGCAGCCGGCCAGCAGTTCATGCACCGCGGCCTTGTCGGCCAGGTCGCAGGGCGTGACCTCCTCGTGGGGGCCGCGGGCCTCGCCCAGGGCCGTGATGTCGGAGACGCGCAGCCGCTCGGCGAAGGGAACGAGCCGCTCCCGCATCACCTGGCCGAGGCCGCCGGCCGCGCCGGTGAGCAGCAGCCGATGCAGGCGCGGGCTGGAGGAAGAAATGGCGGTCATGGGCAAGGCGGGATCTGTGATCGCAAGCGTGCAGCCGACGGGGCCGCGAGGCAAGGTAAACGTTTAACTTCGTGACCTGAAAAAAGCCGCGAAGGGCAGGACGCGATGGTGCGTACCACCTTCAGCGGCGTCAAGTTCAGCGCGCTAGGTGCTTACCCTTGACGAGGCTGCGCGTGGAATTCCGGGGCACGACCCGCGGCGGTATAACGTTTTCCTGCGAAGCCACATCTTCGCCGTGGATGGCGCCGATCAGCCGGCGCATGGCCAGCTCGCCCGTGGCTTCGCCCATCATGTCCACACTGGTCAGCGCGGGGCTCACCAGACGGCCGTAGGCGATGTTGTCGAAGGCGGCCACGGAGACCTCGTCCGGCACGGCGATGCCCAGCGATTTGGCTTCCAGCAGCAGGCCCATGGCCAGCAGGTCGTTGTAGGCCACGATGGCGTCGCCGCGCTCGGGCGACAGCAGCAGGCTGGAGGCGAGACGTTCGCCTTCCTCGGTCGAGGGCGCCGACGCGTCCACGGTGCGCACGCTCGCCTTCACGCCCTGGAAGGCCTCGCGCAGGCCGCGCTCGCGATCGGCGCTCCAGCGTGCGCCGGAAAAGCCCAGGTAGGTGATGCGGCGATGGCCCAGGTCGCGCAGGTGGCGGCCCAGCAGCAGTCCGGCCTGGTGGCTGTCGCAGCCCACGCTGGCATGTTGCGGGAAGGGCGAGGGACGGCCGAAGAAGACCACGGGCGTGCCGCTGTCCAGCACGCCCTGGATGGCGGTGGCGGGCAGGCGCGCGCTCACCACCAGTCCGTCCACCCGCCGCACCAGCGACTGGAGCACGCCGAGTTCGGGCGAGGTGCTCTCGGCTGCATCGGCAATGATGAGGTTGAGCCCCGCCGCGGCCGCCACCCGGGCGGCGCCGCTGACCAGGCTGGTGAAGTAGGGGTTGCGGATGTCCAGGATCACCACGCCCACGTTGCCCGTGCGGCCGGTGATCATGCCCCGTGCCATGGGATTGAGCGAATAGCCCAGCGCGCTCACTGCCTGGGTGATGCGGGCTTCGACCTCGGCCGTGAAGCGCTGGCCGCCATTGACGAACTTCGAGACGGTGGCGGTCGAGACCTTCGCCGCCTGGGCGACGTCGCGGATGGTGGCAGCGCGCTTGCGCGGGGAACTCATGGGCGGGCAGGGCAGAGAGGGCGGGGCGGGAGCGCGACCATGCCACAAACTTCGCGGCTTGCGGTGGCGGCGTGTGCGCACCTCGGCGGAAAGGCAATCGGGTGCTCGGTTGTCGTACAACTGGCCGCCGTCTTATGATGGCTTTCATGCCCCGTTCGCCTGCCTCTGCCACGCCCGTGCCCGCCTCCGAGACGGAGCCGGTCCGGGTCCTGCCGCAGCGCCGCGCGCGGGGTCTGGCCCACGGTCTGGTGGACGACCTGGGCGAGCGCATCCGCGCCGGCCATCTGCGACCAGGCGACAAGCTGCCCACCGAGTCGGCCATCATGCAGACCTACGGCGTGAGCCGCACCGTGGTGCGCGAGGCGCTGTCGCGACTGCAGGCGGCCGGGCTGGTCGAGACGCGCCACGGCATCGGCACCTTCGTGCTGCAGCCGCGGGCGGCCGGCATGTTCAGCCTGGATGCGTCCGAGATCCCGACCGCGGTCGACGTGATGGCGGTGCTGGAACTCCGCATCAGCCTGGAGACCGAATCTGCCGGCCTGGCCGCGCAACGCCACTCTGCAGCGCATCTGCAGGCGATGCGCGAGGCGCTGGATGCCTTCGCGCAGGACGCTGGCGACGCGGGCGATTCCATCTCGCCCGACTTCCGCTTCCACCTCGCCATCGCGCAGGCCACCGGCAATCCGTACTTCGCCGAGATCCTGGGCCACCTGGGCACCAACATCATCCCGCGCACGCGCGTCAGCGCCATCCGCAACCAGGCGCACCGCGGGGCGTACCTGGAGCGCGTCAACCGCGAGCATGAGGAGATCTTCTCCGCCATCGCGCGCGGCGATGCGGATGCGGCGCGTGCTGCCATGCGCATCCACCTGACGAACAGCCGCGAGCGCCTGCGCCGCGCGCGCGAAGAAGCCGCCGAGCGCCAGTCGGCGACGCCGGCAACCTGAGTCCGACGTGGGGTCATTGCCACTTGTACTCGCCTGCCTGGTTGTACGATGACTGACAACAAGGCGGCCCAGAACAACTCATCCATGGCCGCGCTGCTTTCCCAGCCCAACGGAGACAAGACATGACCCTCAACCGCCGCCAGTTCGTCAGCAGCGCCGCCGGTGCCGCGCTCGTGGCCTCGGGCGCCGTGCGCGCCGCCGACGCGTGGCCCGCCAAGCCGATCCGCATCGTCGTGCCCTATCCGCCGGGTGGCTCCTCCGACATCATTGCGCGGTCCATCAGCCAGCCGCTGTCGCAGGCGCTGGGCCAGAGCGTGATCGTGGACAACAAGCCCGGCGCCAACGGCAACCTCGGTGCGGACATGGTCGCCAAGGCCGCGCCGGACGGTTACACGGTGCTGCTGTGCGACGTGGGCGCGCTGGCCATCAGCCCCTCCGTCTACACCAAGCTGCCCTTCGACCCGTCCAAGGACCTGCGTGGCGTGACCATGCTGGCCTACTCGCCGCACCTGCTCGTGGTGCACCCGTCGGTCAAGGCCAACACGCTGCAGGAACTGGTGGCGCTGTCCAAGACCAGCGACCTCAACTTCGCCGTCACCGCCACCGGCAGCGCGCCGCACCTGGCCGGCGTGGCGCTGGAGCGCGCCAGCGGCGCCCGCTGGACCTATGTGCCCTACAAGGGCGGCGTGCAGGCCATCCAGGACACGGTCGGTGGCCAGACCCAGGTGCTGATGAACGGCATGCTTGCCACCCTGCCGCATGTTCAGAGCGGCAAGCTCAAGCTGCTGGGCGTTTCCAAGCCCACGCGCATGCCGCTGGTGGGCGACGTGCCCACCATCGCCGAGCAGGGCGTGCCCGGCTTCGAGTCCGGCACCTGGCAGGGCGTCAAGGCACCGCGCGGCACGCCCGATGCCATCGTGCAGCGGCTCAACCGCGAATTCATCGCCGCCATCCGCTCGGCCGAGGTGCGCTCGCGCCTGGCCGGGCAGGGCGCCGAGGTCGTGACCATGACCGGCGCCCAGGAAGAGCAGTTCTTCGACAAGGAACGCGCCCGCTGGGCCGCCGTGGTGCGGCAGGCCGGCATCAAGCTCGACTGACTTCCCCTCGCTTCTTCTTCTCTTTCTTTCAACACACGCTCCCAGGAAACCCGCACATGAACCCGCAAGATCTCAAGTCCATCATGGGCTCCGGCCTGCTGTCCTTCCCGCTGACGGACTTCGACGCCGAGGGCAACTTCGACAAGAAGGGCTACACCCGCCGCCTCGAATGGCTCGCCCCCTACGGTGCCAGCGCGCTGTTCGCTGCGGGCGGCACGGGCGAGTTCTTCTCGCTCACCGCCGACGAATACCCCGAGATCATCAAGACCGCCGTCGACACCTGCCGCGGCAAGGTGCCGATCATTGCCGGCGCCGGCGGCCCCACGCGCTTCGCCATCCAGTGCGCCCAGGCAGCGGAGCGTGCCGGCGCCCACGGCATCCTGTTGCTGCCGCACTACCTGACCGAAGCCGGCCAGGAAGGCCTGGCTGCCCATGTCGAGGCCGTGTGCAAGAGCGTCAAGTTCGGCGTCATCGTCTACAACCGCGGCCAGGCCAAGCTGATGCCCGAGACGCTGGCCAAGCTGGCCGAGCGCAACCCCAACCTGATCGGCTTCAAGGACGGCATCGGCGACATCGAGCTGATGAGCTCCATCTTCCTGACCATGGGCGACCGCTTCGCCTACCTCGGGGGCCTGCCCACGGCCGAGGTCTATGCCGCCGCCTACAAGGCACTGGGCACGCCGGTGTACTCGTCGGCCGTCTTCAACTTCATCCCGAAGACGGCGATGCAGTTCTACGAAGCCGTGCGGGACGACGACATGGCCACGCAGCACCGCCTGCTGAAGGACTTCTTCATGCCCTACCTGGCCATCCGCAACAAGGGCCAGGGCTATGCGGTCAGCATCGTCAAGGCCGGCGCCAAGATCGTCGGCCACGGCGCCGGCCCGGTGCGCGCGCCGCTCACCGACCTCAAGGCCGACGAGTACGCCGCGCTCGAGGCGCTGATCGCCAAGCTGGGCCCGCAGTAAGCGCCATGAGCCACACGCCCACCATCACCGACATCGAAGTCATCCCCGTCGCCGGCCGCGACGGCATGCTGATGAACCTCAGCGGTGCCCACGCGCCCTT
>NZ_FTMY01000006.1 GCF_900156165.1 Pseudacidovorax sp. RU35E | reverse complement strand
GACGCGGTGGAGACGCCGGAGGAGGTGGCCGACACCATCGCCAAGGCGCTGGAGTTCGTGCCGAAGGAGCGGCTCTTTCCCTGCACGAACTGCGGCCTCGCGCCGATGAGCCGGGACGTGGCGTGGCGCAAGCTGGAGGCGTTGGCGGCAGGGACGAAATTGGCCCGAGAGCGCCTGGCCGCGGCCTGAGGGGCGCTGCTGGAGGGGCAACAGGCGCCCCCCAGTGGCACTTGGAGGGGCAGGGCCTCCCGCCGGCGCCGAATGCGCAAGGCGGGGGGGGTCTTCAGAATCTCGCCGCATGATCTCGCCACACGCCCACACCCACGAAATCGAACGCCTCCAGCGAGCCCGTGCGCAATGGCGCCACATCGGCGATGAGCGCCCGCCCTTCGCGCAGGTGCCCGGCCCGGGCCAGGAATCGGTCTGGGACTATCCCCGTCCGCCGCGCATCGAGGCGGACTCGCGCGAGGTCGTGGTGAGCGCGGGCGATGTCGAGATCGCCCGCACCCGCAAGGCCCTGCGGCTGCTCGAGACCGCCAGCCCACCGACCTTCTACCTGCCGCGCGCGGATGTGCGCGCCGAAGTGCTGGTGCCGGCTGCGGGAACCTCTTACTGCGAGTGGAAGGGGGAGGCGCGCTACCTCACCGTGTTGGCAGGCGGGCAACGGTTCGAAGCAGCGGCGTGGTTCTATCCAGCGCCCGAGCCGACCTACGCAGCACTTCGCGACCACGTTGCGTTCTATCCGCAACCGCTCGCCTGCTGGGTCGACGGCGTCCGCGTGGTGCCGCAGCCCGGCCGCTTCTACGCCGGCTGGATCACGCCCGAGGTCGTTGGCCCTTTCAAGGGCGAGCCAGGCTCGGCCGGTTGGTGAGGCCGCAACGGCCGTGCCTTCGTGCGCGGCCCGGTCAGCGCGATGGCCGCTGGTAGCCGCCGTCGATCCAGGCGGCAGCGCTCTCGGTCGTCAGCTTGAAGGTCGGCGGCACGCGTGCTTCACCCAGCGCCTCGCCGGACTCGTCCTGTGCGCGGAGGATGGCGTAGGGGTTGTCCTCGTCGGGCACGATCTGCAGCGACACGCGGATCCGCTCGGAGCCCGCGCCGACGCTCACGCTCTTGTTCAGCCGCGCATGCAACTGCTGTTCGTGGCGCCTCAGCACTTCGTTGGCGGTCTTGACCAATGTATGGAAGGCCGCCGTGTCCAGCGGCTTGGGGTTCTTCTTGTCGCGGCCCATGGTCCAGGGGCCGACCAGCGCCGGCTCCGCATCGCCCTGCCGCGTCATGGCGACGGCCCATCCGTCGTCGTCTTCGTTCTTGATGACGCGCGCGGTCCAGCGCTCGTCGCTCCATAGCGTGGGTTCTTGGATAGGGGCGGTCGGTTCGGTCGGTGGCACGATGGGGTTGGGCAGGGGAGGTTCGAGGGCCAGCGATCTTAGGCCCAGGGTCCGCCGGCCTTCTTCGGTGCACGGCTCTCCAGCCGATCGCTCGTCACAATGGCCCTGGTTGTCCGGCGCCTGGAAGCGCGGCGCCAGCGTCCTTCACCGATCCATGTTCAGTCGGCCGGAAACGGCCCAGCCCACTGCCTCGCCATGTCTTCCATCGCCTCCCATTTCTCCGGCAGCTATGCCGAAGCCCGCCGCAAGTTCCTGGATGCCGCGCAGGACCGGCACGCGCGCATCCAGTCCATCGAGTTGCCCGGCCACCAGGGTGCTCTGGGCGAGGTGCTGGCGATGGATGTCGCACGCCTCGGACCGGCGCAGGCGAGCCGCCTGATCATCGTCAGCGCCGGCACCCACGGGCCGGAGGGCTTCTGCGGCTCCGGCTGCCAGGTCGCGCTGCTGCGGGACGACGACCTGCTGCGGCGGCTGGACGAATCGGGCCTCGGGCTGCTGCTGGTCCATGCCGTCAATCCCCACGGCTTCTCGCACCTGCGGCGTGTCAACGAGGACAACATCGACCTCAACCGCAACCACGTCGACTTCGCGCAGCCACTGCCCGTGAATGCCGACTACGCGGCAGTCGATGCGCTCGCCCTTCCATCGAGCTGGCCGCCCACGGCCGAGCAGGACGCCGCCCTGGCGGACTACATCGCCCGGCATGGCATGGCGGCCTACCGCGCGGCCTTGAGCCGCGGCCAGTACACGGTGCCGGACGGCCTGTTCTACGGCGGCACGGCGCCCAGCTGGAGCAACCGCACGATCCGCGCGCTGCTGCGCGAGCATGCGGCCACCGCCACGCACCTGGCCTGGATCGACGTGCACACGGGCCTGGGCCCGTGGGGCCATGGCGAGAAGATCTTCCCAGGACGGGCGGCCGGCCTGCCGCTGGCGCGCTCGCTGTGGGGCGCGGACGTGCTGGCCATGTTCGAGGCCGGATCGGCGTCGCCGGACGTGTCGGGGCCGGTGGTGAGTGCCGCCTACGACGAATGCCCACAGGCCCTCTTCGCGCCCATGGGCCTGGAGTTCGGAACGCTGCCGGACCAGCAGGTGCTGGACCGCCTGCGGGCCGACTGCTGGCTGCATCGGCACCCTGAAGCCGACGACGTGCAGCGCCGCGCCATCCGCCGCGATGTGCGGGACGCCTTCTACTGCGACGACGATGCCTGGAAGGGCATGGTGCTCGGCCAGGCGCGGGTGGTGATGCTGCAGACCGTGCTGGGGCTGGCGCGCGCCGCCTGAAGGGCTTCGCTCACCGGACCGGGCCGGCCGCGCCACCAGGCACGGCCCTCAATCCCCCCGCACGCTCCACAACCCCAGCTGCCCCAGCGCCGCCGCCAGCCGCAGCCGGGTGGCGCGCCAGTCCGACAGCACGCCGATGCGCTGCTGGGCCGCGTCGGCCAGGGCGCGCTGCGCCTCCAGCAGTTCCAGCGTGCCACCCACGCCGGCCTTGAAGCGGCCCTGGGCCACTTCGAGCGAGCGGGTCGCATAGCCGAGCAGCCGCTCAGTGCCGTCGAGCTGCCGGTTCTGGGTCTGGAAGGCCTGGTAGGCCTGCCACACCTCCAGCGCGATGTTGCGGCTGGCCACGGCCAGCGTGGCTTCGGCCTGCGCGGCCTCTGCCTGGGCCGCGCGCGCCTCGTACACGCGCGAGAAGCCGTCGAAGAGCGGCACCGTCAGCTGCAGGCCCACGGACTGGTCGCGCTGCCGGTCGGCCAGGCCGGTGGCGGCCTCGCTCCCGCTGCGGCGGGTCAGGCCCTGGCTGGCGGCCAGGCTCAGTGTCGGTCGGCCGGCGCGTTCGGCGGCCGCGCTGCGGGCCTGCGCGGCTGCGAGCTGCGCCCGTGCCGCCTGCAGCTGCGGATGCTGCTGCTCGGCCAGGGCCAGCAGCGTCTCGGTGTCGCGGATGAAGGCGGTGTCGGGCAGGCGCGTGGCGTCCAGGTCGGCCTCCACGGGGCGTCCGGGTGGCTCGCCGAGGGCGGCGGCCAGGGTGCCCTGCGCCGTGCGCAGCTGGCCTTCGGCGCGCACGCGCGCCACCACCGACTGGGCAAAGGCGGTCTGCATCTGCAGCTTGGCGGCCTGGTCGTCCACGCCGGCCGAATGCTTGGCCTCGGCAGCCAGGAAGCCCTGCAGGTAGATGCGCTCGGTCTCGCGAGCCACTGCCATCTCGCCCTGCGCCTGCAGCAGCTGAAGGTAGGCGTTGGCGGCATCCAGAAAGATCTGCTGTACGACTTGGCTGCGGCTGGCGGTGGCGGCCAGCAGCGTCTGGCGCGCGCCTTCCTCGGTGGCGCTGCGCTGGCCGAAGTCGAACAGCGTCCAGGCCAGCGAGAGCTGCGCATTGCGGTTGTCGAAGGCCGAGGTGCTGGTCGTGGCCGCCGCGCCCACCGTGGCGGACTGGCGCAGCCGCTGCTCGTCGCGGCCAATGCCGGCCTGGGCATTGAGCGTCGGCCACCACGCGCTGCGCGCCGTGCCCAGCCGGGCGGCGGCCAGGTCGATCTCGGCCCAGGCCTGTCGTCCACGCGGGTCGCGGCACAGCGCGCGCTGCACCGCCTCTGCCAGACCGATGCGGCCGCCGGCGAAGGGCGGCGGGCAGCCTGGCAGCGTGGCATCGCCGAGCGGTGGCTGACCCGGCGGCGGGAGGCCGGCCAGCGACTGGCGGCTGCCCAGCGGGTCGTAGGCGGTGGGCGGCGCAGCGCAGGCCAGGCCAGCGGCCAGGGCCAGCCCCAGGGCGCAGAGTGGCCGTGCGAAGCCGCTCATCCCGCCGCCTCGAAGGCGCTGGCGCGGGGGCCGGGAGCAGCGTGAGAAGCGCCGGCGTCCTGCGCGGGCGCACCCGTGTCCTCCACCACGCGCCCTCCCGCCAGCCGCACCACGCGGTCGGCACTGCGGATGGTCTCGGGCCGGTGCGCCACCAGGATGCGCGTGAGCGCCAGCGACTGCACGGCCTCGTTCACCGCCTGCTCCAGCGCCAGATCCAGGTGGCTGGTGGCTTCGTCCAGCACCAGGATTCGCGGCTGCCGGTACAGCGCCCGCGCCAGGAAGATGCGCTGCTTCTGCCCGCCCGACAGCGCCGCGCCCATGTCGCCCACCAGCGTGTGGTAGCCCATGGGCATCGCGTCGATGTCCTCGTGCACCTGCGCCAGGGCCGCGCAGTGGACGATGCGATCACGGTCCGGCGCCGGGTCGAAGAAGGCGATGTTGTCGGCGATGGAGCCGGCAAAGAGCACGTCGTCCTGCATCACCGCCGCCATCAGCGGGCGCACCGCCTCGCCGCCGCTGCGGCGCAGGCTGGTGGGGCCGACGTGGATGTCGCCTTCCACCGGCGTCAGCACGCCCAGCAGCAGGTTGACCAGCGTGGTCTTGCCGCAGCCCGACGGGCCGACGAACACGACCGACTGGCCCGGCGGGATCTCCAGGCTGATGCCGTCCACCACCCAGGGCTCGGTGTCGGCATAGCGAAAGCGCAGGTTCTCCAGCCGTACCGTCGGCGGCGTGGCCGGCTGGCGCGCGACGGCGGCGGGGCCGGCCAGCGGTGCGCGCGGCTCGGCCGGCGTGAGCACCACGTCGGCCAGCCGCTCGGCCTGCACCCGCAGCATGCGGAACTCGAAGATGCGTTCGATCAGCGTGGTCACGCGATGGTCGAACTGGTCCTGGTAGGCCTTGAAGGCCATGAGCGCGCCGACGGTCATCACGCCGTCCAGCGTCTTGTGCGCGCCCAGCCACAGCACGGCGATGCCCACCAGCCCGAAGAGCAGCCCGCTCACCGCCTGGAAGCCGATCAGCAGCCGCTGGCCGCGCACATTGGCATTGACCTGCTCGGCCATGAGCGCGAGCCAGGCCGACATGCGCTCGTTCTGGCGCTGGAAGAGCTTGACGGCGCGCACGCCGCGCACCGTCTCCAGAAAGTGCGACTGCTGGCTGGCCTGGTGCACGATCTCCTGCTCGCTCGCGTCGCGCAGCGGGCGGAACCACAGCAGCCGCACCAGCGTGTAGAGCAGCATGGCGCCCACCGCGAGCCAGGCCAGCGGCGGGCTGTAGAGGAACATCATGCCCAGCACGAGCACCGACATCAGCCCATCGATCACCGCCGAGAAGAAGGAGGTGGTGAGCGTGCGCTGGATCTGTTCGACCGCGCCGAAGCGCGACACCACGTCGCCCAGGTGCCGCCGTTCGAAGTACTGCACCGGCAGCCGCAGCAGGTGCGCGAGCACCGAGGCGCCCCATTGCAGCTGCAGGTTGGCGCCGGTGTGCAGCAGCACCCAGCTGCGCGCCGCGGTGAACACCTGCTGCAGCACCATCAGCAGCCCGAAGCCCAGCGCCAGCGTGGCCAGAAGGTCGCGGTCGGCCGCCACCAGCACCCGGTCGATCACCCACTGCAGGTAGAAGGGCGCGGCCAGGGCGAAGGCCTCGATCGCCAGGGCCAGCAACAGCACCTGCGTGCCTGCGGGCACCAGGCCATGCACGCGGCCTACCAGGTCGCGCAGGCGCACCGCGGGCGGCGCGGCCGAGGTGCGGAATTCGGCACCGGGCCACAGCTCCAGCGCCACGCCGGTGAACTGGCGCGAGACCTCGTCCATGCCCACGCGGCGCGCGCCGCTGGCGGGGTCGTGGATCCAGATCGCGTTGCGGCCCACCTTGCGCAGCACCACGAAGTGGTTCATTCCCCAGTGCAGGATGCAGGGCCGGCGCAGCGCCGGCAGGTCTTCCACCTCCAGGCGCAGCGGTCGCGCCGTCAGGCCGAGGGCACCCGCGATGTCGATCAGCTGCGCCAGCGTCGCGCCCTTCTGCGAGACGGCGAAGCGCCGGCGCAGCGAGGCCAGGTCGCTGCGCTGGCCGTGGTAGCCGGCCACCATGCCCAGGCAGGCCAGGCCGCATTCGGTGTTCTCGGTCTGCAGCAGCAGGGGCAGGCGGCGCAGGCCGAAGCCGGACTGCAGCAGGGTCGGGAGCGTCATCACCACTTTCCGGTCAGGGTCCACAGGGGCTCGAACACCCATTCGTACAGACGGCGCCGCTCCTGCAGGATGTCGGCCTGCAGCTGCATGCCCACCTGCAGCGGCTGCTGCTGGCCATAGGCCGTCACGCTCTGGCGCGCCAGGTCGACGGTGATGCGGTAGAGCGCCTCGCCGCCGGCGGCACCGGGCAGCTCCATGCCCGAGGCGGCCAGCACCTGCAGCTCCTGGCCCGACAGGGCGGCCCGCGCCACCTGCGCGACCTTGCCCTCGCCGTGGCCGAATTTCTGGTACGGGAAGGCGTCGAAGCGCAGCATCACCGGCTGGCCTTCGCGCACGAAGCCCACCGCCCGGCTGGGCGCCAGCAGCACGGCCTGCAGCCGCGCGCCGGGCGCCACGATGGACAGCAGCGGCCGCGCCGGGTCCACCGCCTGGCCCAGCTCGGCAGCCACGGCGGTGGCCACCCCGTCGCGCGGCGCCACCACCTGCACGCTGCGGCGCAGCTGGCTTTCCACCAGCTCCTGGTCGCTCGTGGAAAGGGCACGGCGCAGCTCGCCGCTCTGGCGCTCCTGCTCGATGGGCATGCGCTCCAGATCGCCGCGCAGCACGGCCAGCTCGCGCGTGGCGGCAAGGCGGTCGCGCTCCAGCGCCTGCAGACGCGCGCGCTGGTCGAGCCAGTCGGCCTCGCGCAGCTGCACCTGCTCGACGGAGATGAAGTCCTTCTGCTGCAGGCCGCGGTAGCGCTGCAAGGTGTCTTCGGCCAGGGCCACGCGCTTGCGCTGGCCGTCGATGGCCTGGTCGATCACCTGCACGTCGGCCTGCGCGGCGGCCAGGCGGCGCTGCGTAGCGGCCCGCTGCTCGCGTTGCAGTGGGGCGAGCCGTTCGAGCTCGAAGCGCAGGCTGTCGCGGCGCCGGGCCACTTGGTCCGCAATGGCCGACAGGCCGTCGGGTGCGGCTGCATTGCGACGGTCGAGCGAGACCACGTACAGCACCTCGCCGGCGCGCACCGTCTGGCCCTCGGCCACCCGCTTGTCGGTCACCACCCCGGCCTGCGGCGCATAGACCTTGGCCCAGCCACCCTCGGGCAGCAGCTGGCCGCCCACGCTGGTGCGCTGGGTGTAGCTGCCCCAGGCCAGGAACGCACCGAGCGCCAGCGCGCTGGCCGCAGCCAGCGCGGCCAGCACAAGAAAGGACAGGGGTTGGGCCAGCACGATGGGGCCCAGGCTGCGCGGCCGTTGCGCGTCCAGGGCTTCGGGGCGAAAGAGCGGCGATTCGTCCGTCATCGGTGCGGGCAGGAACAAAGGCGGGGTGCGTGGCCGCCGGCGCTCAGCCGTGCGGCTCCATCGTCGTCAGGGCGCAGCCCCCGACGAAAAAAACGGCCCTTCCCGGAAGAAGGGCCGTGGCCTTGCACCTTCGGGTGCGAGGCAGACGGCGGTGCGGTCAGGCGGCGCCCAAGGCGACCTGGCCGCGCCCGGCTGGATTCAGACCGAGCCGCCGTCGCCGCAGGACGGCTTGGGCGTGCAGCTGGGCTTGGGGGCGCAAGGCTTGGGCGCGCACCAGGTGATCTTGGGCAGGCAGAAGGAGAAGCAGCCGAGCAGCCAGGTGCCGCCGGCGACGGACTTGACTTCTTGGGAGGAGAGTTCGCGGATTGCCATGGTGGATCTCGATGGTGGAAGTGATGAATCCGAACGCGCGGGTGGCGCCTTCTCGTCTGCGGCGGCGCTCAGGCCACGTGCATTGCGGCGAAATATAGCGCCAACTTCTTACTTGTAAACATTTTGTTAACAAAAACCGGGGGGTGTTTGACCGTTCCCTGAACGGCCACGCCCTGGCACGGCGGGGCGTGCGGTCAGCGGTTCGCGCCAGCGGGCGCGCCTGCCGCATACGGCCGGCTCGACGCCAGGGGTGCGTCGACGAAGGCCTGCCATCCGCGCCCGTCCGCGCCCAGCGCCAGCAGCACGAAGCCCGCGCCCAGCGACAGGTTCTTGAGAAAGTCCCAGAACAACCCGCGCGCGCGGCCATCGGCATCGCGCCAGAAGTCGCGCGGCTGCCAGAAGCGCTTGAACAGCGCCGCCGTGGCCACGCAGTACGCCGCGAGCATCAGGGCGGCGGCGCGGTCCGCCACGCCGCTCACCACACCGAGGCTGCACACCACCTCGACCACCAGGCCCGCGGCGATGGCTGCGCGGGCCAGCCAGGGCGGACGGAACACCTGCTGCGCCTGCCGGACGGCATGACCGAAACCCAGCAGCTTGTCGAGTGCGCTGAAGGGCAGGAAGAGCATCACCATCGCGCACCGGGCGCCCAGCGTGGCCCAGTCCGCCGCCGTCACAGCCGGTCCTTCAGCCGGTCCGCCACCCGCAGGGCGTTGGCGATGATGGTGAGCGTCGGGTTCACCGCACCGATGCTGGGGAAGAAGCTGGCGTCGGTGACGTACAGGTTGTCCACTTCGTGCGCGCGGCAGTCCAGGTCCAGCACCGAGGTGGCCGGGTCGGTGCCGAAACGGCAGGTGCCGGCCTGGTGGGCGGTGCCCGACAGCGGGATGTCCTTGCCCAGGTACAGGGAGCGCTCCACCAGCACCGCCGGCCAGCCGATGGCCGACAGCACCTGCTCCAGCTTGGCCTTCAGGCGGCGCAGGGCCTCGGCGTTGGTGGGACGCACGTCCAAATGCACCTCGCCGTCGCGGTAGTAGACGCGGTTGTCGGGGTCGGGCAGGTCTTCGGCCTGCAGCCAGAAGTCCATGGAGTGGCGGGCCAGTTCCTCGAAGGGCATCTCGGGCAGGTGCTTCATCAGGCCGGGCAGTGGCGCCTCGCCTTTGATCTGGTCGGCATGGCTGGTGGCGCACATCTGGATCAGGCCCAGGGGATGGTCCCAGTCGTCGCTGCCGAAGTAGAAGTCGCCGAGGGCGAGCGTCTTCTGGAAGACGGTGTCGTTGACCTCCTTCATGACCGCCATGACCACCGACATCTCGTGGCGCATGTAGTTGCGGCCCACGTGGTCGGAGCCGTTGGCCAGGCCGCGCGGATGGCGGTCGTTGGCCGAGCGCAGCAGCAGCAGGGCCGAGGAGAGGGCGCCACAGGCCACCACCACCGTGCCGGCGGTCAGGCGCTCTTCGACGCCATTGCGCCGCACCACCACCCCGGTCACGCGGCGGCCGGTGGCATCGGTCTCCAGCCGCTCGGCATAGGCGCCGGTGAGCAGCGTGACGTTGGCATGGTCGCGCAGCATGGGGTCGATGCACATCACCTGCGCATCGGCCTTGCCGTTGAGCAGGCAGGGAAAGCCGTCGAAATACGAGCAGCGCATGCAGGTGCTGGTGGGCGTGGCGAAGCCGTCGGCCTGCTGGTCGAGCAGGATGCCCAGCGGCAGGTGGAAAGGGTTCAGGCCCAGGCCGCGCAGCCGCTCATTCAACTCCGCGATCTTGGGCTCGTGTCGAACCGGCGCGAACGGGTACGGCGTCGTGCCGGGGTCCAGCGGGTCGTCGCCGCGCAGGCCATGCACGTGGAAGAGGGCCTCTGCCTCGTCGTACCAGCGTGCGAAGTCCGCGTGGGCCAGAGGCCAGGCAGGCGACAGGCCGCCGTGGTGCCGCACCTCGCCGAAGTCGCGCTCGCGCAGCCGCAGCAGGGCGGCGCCGTAGACCTTCGAATTGCCGCCCACGCAGTAGTGCAGCTGCGGCGCGAAGCGATGCCCATCGCGGTCCACCCACGATTCGCGCGCCTGGTAGCGGCCGTCGACGAACACCGCCTGCGGGCTCCAGTTGGCTTCCTCCCGCCGCAGGTACTGGCCACGTTCGAGGATCAGGATGCGTTTGCCGGTGGCGGCCAGCCGGTGCGCCAGGCTGGCGCCGCCCGGGCCGCTGCCGATGACGATGAGGTCGTAATGGGGATGGGCCATGGGCCGGAGAACGCAACGTGGAGGGCCCGTCAGTCTGGAAGGCAGGGGCACGACGCGGCTTCGGCGTACCGGCCCTCCGGTCGTCAGCCGGGATGGACAGGCCACCGACCGCCAGCTGACCCGGCACCGGCCTCAGAATGGGCGCCCCAACCGTTCCGCAAGACCGCCATGCCGCACATGCTCCTCATCGTCGAACCGCTGGGCCAACGTGCGGCCCGCAGCCGTCCCGAGGGCGAGGCCGCCTATCAGCGCATGCTGGACTTCGGTGCCGAGCTGCAGGAGGCCGGCCTGCTGATCGCCCGCGAATCGCTGGGCACCGCCGCACGGCGCCTCACCCGCCGTGCCGACGACGTGCAGGTGCTGGACGGCCCCTTCGCCGAGGCCAAGGAGATGGTGGGCGGCTTCTTCCTGCTGGACACCGAGGACGCGGCCGTGGCGCTGCATTGGGCCGGGCGCTGCCCGGCCGCGGAATGGGCCACGGTAGAGATCCGAGGCGTGGGGCCGTGCTACGCCTGAGCCGCCGCCCGGCGGCTCCCGGGCGGATGGCTAGGTAGTTTCCCGGTCCCTGTCGATTCCGGACCGGCCGGATCGTCGTAGGCATGAAGGCAGCGAAAGGCGCTGCCACCTCACCAGGAGAAAAGCCTGCCATGCGATTCATGATCCAGGTCCGCGCGACGGACACCAGCGAGCGCGGCGACAAGCCCGGCCCCGAGTTCGCCCAACTCTTCGAGGACATGGGCGCCTTCCACGAGGAGATGGCCCGCGCCGGCGTGCTGCTCGATGGCGCCGGCCTGCGCCCGAGCCGCCAGGGCTGGCGCCAGCGCTATCACGCCGATGGCCGGCGCGAGGTCATCGACGGTCCCTTCGCCGAGACCAAGGAGCTGATCGCCGGCTACACGCTGATCCAGGTGCGCTCCGAAGACGAGGCCCGCGCCTGGGCCAGCCGCTTCCCGGCGCCCTTCATCGGCATCACCTGTGAGATCGAGGTGCGGCGCCTGTACGAAGAGGCCGACTTCGGACCCGGCGGCGACATGGAGATCGGCCGCTGAGGCCGGCCCGCAACGGACACCCCCGCCATGAGAATCGTTGCCTTCGTACTGATCGGCCTGGTCGTGCTGGTCCTGGCCGTTCTGGCCTATGCCGCCACCCGCCCCGCCATCTTCTCGGTCGAGCGCCAGCTGCGCATCGAGGCCAGCCCCGAACAACTCTGGCCGCTGGTGGGCGAGCTGCAGGGCTTCAACCGCTGGAACCCCTACGCCCGCAAGGACCCGCAGATGCGCAGCCACTACAGTGGACCGCCGACGGGCGTGGGCTCGCGCTACGACTGGGAAAGCAGCAAGGTCGGCACCGGCAGCATGACGCTCACCGGCCAGCAGCCCGGCCGCGCGGTACAGCTGCAGCTGGATTTCCTCAAGCCTTTCGAGGCCCACAACCAGGGCGAATTCGTGCTCGAGCCTGCGCCGGGCGGCGGCACGACCGTGCATTGGCGCATGCACGGCCCGGCCAACCTGATCGGCCGCGTCATGGGCCTCTTCATCGACATGGACCGCATGGTCGGCCGCGACTTCGAGGACGGCCTGCGGAACCTGCGGCAGATCGCGGAGGCCAGGGCATGACCGACCAGCAGCACAGCATCGACATCGACGCCACGGCCGAGCGGGTCTGGGCCTGCCTGTTCGATGCCGTCGCCTTCCGCGACTGGGCCAGCGCCTTCTGCGAAGGGGCGCACTGCGAGGGCGACTGGTCCGAAGGCAGCCGCATGCGCTTCCTCGACCCCGACTGCAACGGCATGGAGGCCGTCGTCGAGCAGCGCCGGCCGCCCACCCATCTGAGCCTGCGCATCCTGGGCGAGCTGCGCGAGGGCCAGCCGATGACGCCGCCCCTGCCCGACGCTGCGCCAATGCACGAGCGCTACACCCTCGCCCCGCTTTCCGGGGGCGGCACCCGCCTGCAGGTGCGGCTGGAAGGCTGGAGCGACGAACACGCAGCCATGCTCGAGGGCATGTGGCCGAAGGCCCTGCAGCGGCTCAAGGCTCTGGCCGAGTCGCTGCCCACCCCCTGAAAGGAATCCGTATGCACAAGCAGATCTTCATCAACCTGCCCTGCAAGAGCCTGCCGGCCAGCAAGGCCTTCTTCGAGGCGCTGGGCTACCGCTTCAACCCGCAGTTCACCAACGAGCATGGCGCCTGCCTGGTGCTGGGCGAGAACCTCTTCGCCATGCTGCTGACCGAGGACTTCGCGCGCGGCTTCACCGCCAAGCCGCTGGTGGATGCCAGGGCCGCCACCGAGGTGCTGGTGTGCCTGTCGTGCGAGAGCCGCGAGGAGGTGGACAGCCTGGTCGCCAAGGCACGTGCCGCCGGTGCCGCGGTGCCGCGTCCGCCGGTGGACCATGGCTTCATGTACGGCCACGGTTTCGAAGACCTGGATGGCCACATCTGGGAACTGGCGTACATGAGCGGCATGCCGCCCGCGCCTTGAGCGAAAGGGGATCGCCATGGAACTGCAGAACAAGCTCACGCCCTTCATCTGGTACGAGCGGGGCGCCGAGGATGCGGTGGCCCACTACCTGCGCGTGTTCGGCCCCGGCAGTGGCCGCGTGCTGCACACGCAGCACTGGGGCGAGAACGCGCCGGGGCCCGCCGGCACCGTCATGCTGCAGCACGTCGAGCTGCTCGGCATGCAGATGACGGCCTTCAACGGCGGGCCGCATTTCAAGCTCAACGAGGCCTTCTCGCTCACCGTGGCCTGCGAGGACCAGGCGGAGATCGACCACCTCTGGGAGCAACTCCCCGCGGGCGGCGGCACGCCGCTGTCGTGCGGCTGGGTGCGCGATGCCTGGGGCCTGTCGTGGCAGATCATTCCCAAGGCCTGGTTCCGCATGGTCAACGACCCCGATGCAGCCCGCGTGCAGCGCGTGTTCCAGGCGGTGTGGGGCATGCACAAGATCGACCTCGCCGCCCTGCAGCGTGCCTACGACGGCACCTGACGCCTCACCGATGCCCCCGCGCCATGCCGACACCGCAGCTGCCACCTGGCGCATCGAGCGCGGCCGCCTGGTGGGCGCCGCCGCCAGGCTGCTGCGCGACCTGGACGAGGCCGAGGACTGCGCGCAGGACGCGCTGCTCGCCGCCCTGGACACCTGGCCGCGCGATGGGCAACCTGCCAACCCGGCCGCCTGGCTCATGACCGCCACGCGCCACAAGGCCCTGGACCGGCTGCGCCGCCGCACGATGCAGGAGCGCGAGCATGCGCAACTGGCGGTCGACGACGAGGCACTGGGCACCCAGGTGGTGCCCGACTTCGCCGACCAGCTCGACGCCGTGCGCGACCAGGCCGAGATCGGCGACGAGCAGCTGCGGCTGATCTTCATCGCCTGCCATCCGGTGCTGCCGCGCGAATCGCAGGTGGCGCTCACGCTGCGCCTGCTGGGCGGGCTCGAGACGGCGGAGATCGCGCGCGCCTTCCTGCTGCCCGAGGCCACGGTGGCCCAGCGCATCGTGCGGGCCAAGAAGGCGCTCAAGGGCCAGCCCTACGAGCTGCCCGATGCGGGCGAGCGCGCCCAACGCCTGGGTGCCGTGCTGGCCGTGGTCTACCTGATCTTCAACGAAGGCCACAGTGCCGGCGGCGGGGCCAGCCTGCTGCGGCCGGCGCTGTGCGACGAGGCGCTTCGAATGGTGCGGCAGCTGCAGCACCTGTTGCCGCAGGAGGCCGATGTGCATGGCCTGGCGGCGTTGCTGGAGATCCAGGCCAGCCGCCTGCCGGCGCGACTCGATGCGCAGGGCCGCCCGGTGCTGCTGCCCGACCAGGACCGCCGGCGCTGGGACCGGCTGCTGATCCAGCGTGGCCTGGGCGCGCTGGCCACGGCGCAGGCGCTGGACCCCGACGGCCCCTACACGCTGCAGGCCGCCATCGCCGCCTGCCATGCGCGCGCGGCCCGCGCCGAGGACACCGACTGGCGGGCCATCGTGGCCGGCTACGACCGCCTGCTGGCTTGCCATCCCTCGCCGGTGGTCGCGCTCAACCGGGCCGTGGCCCTGAGCTTTGCCGACGGGCCGGCGGCGGCGCTGCCCCTGCTGGACGCGCTTGCCGCCGATGCGCAGCTGCAGCGCTACCCCTACCTGGCCGGCGCGCGGGCCGATGTGCTGGAGCGCCTGGGCCGTGTGTCCGAGGCGCGAGACGCCTATCGGCGGGCCGCCGAACTCACGGACAACGAAGTTCAGCGCGCGCTGCTCACCGAGCGCATGAACCGGCTCGCGCACTGAGCAGGTGTGAACACCTGGGAGTGGCCGGCCCGCGCCGGTCAGCCCCCGACCGTGTGCGACCCCGTCGGCCCGTCCAGCACCTCGCGCACCTTGCGCGCCAGGTCCACCAGCCGGTAGGGCTTCTTGATGATCTCGAACTCCGCGGGTGCCACGGCGTCCAGGCTGCCCAGATCGCGGTCGAAGCCGGTGGTCAGCAGCACGCGGGCCGAGGGGCGCAGCTTCTGGATCTCGCGCGCCAGCGTGTAGCCGTTCATGCCGCCGGGCATCACCACGTCCGAGAAGAGCAGGTCCGGCTGCTCGAAGGGCGCCAGGCTGCGGAACAGCGTGAGGGCTTCCTGCGCCGAGGTGGCCATGCTCACCGTGTAGCCCAGGCCTTCGAGCATCTCCCGGGCGAGCTGGCCCACTTCCTCGCGATCCTCCACCAGCAGGATGCGCTCGTCGCCCCCCCGGTAGTGGGCCTGTGCGCCCCGCACCGACACGGTCGGCCGCGCCTCGACCGTGGGAAAGTACATGCGCACCGTCGTGCCCATGCCCACCTCGGAATACAGCGTCACCGTCCCGCCGGACTGCTTGACGAAGCCATACACCATCGACAGGCCCAGGCCCGTGCCCTTGCCCTCTTCCTTGGTGGTGAAGAAGGGGTCCATCACGCGGGCCAGCAGCGCCTTGTCGATGCCATGGCCGGTGTCGGTGACCGACAGCGTGGCATAACGGCCGGGCGGCAGGCCGGCGAAGGCCGTGGCGTCGTCCTCGCCCACCTCCACGCTGGCGGTCTGCAGGGTCAGCGTGCCGCCCTCGGGCATGGCGTCGCGCGCGTTGACCAGCACGTTCAGCAGCGCCACCTCGAGCTGGGTCGGGTCGAGCTGGCAGTTGCCGATGTTCTCTTCCAGCTTGAACTCGACGCGGATCTGCTCGCCCAGCGTGCGCACCGCCAGGTCGGTCATGTCCTTGGTCACGGCATTGAGGTTGATCACGCGCCCCCGCAGGCTCTGCTTGCGCGAGAAGGCCAGCAACTGGCTGGTGAGCTTGGAGGCCTTGCTCACCGCCTCGCGGATGTTCTCCACGCCGCGGCGCACATGCTCCGGGTCGAGTTTGTTCATGCGGCCGCGCAGCTCCAGCAGGTCGAGATGGCCCGACATCACCTGCAGCAGGTTGTTGAAGTCGTGCGAGATGCCGCCGGTGAGCTGGCCCAGCGCCTCCATCTTCTGGGCCTGTGCCAGCCCGTCCTCGGCATCGCGGCGCCGGCTCACGTCCAGCTGCGAGGCGAAGAAGTACACGAGTTCGCCCGCGGGGTTGAACACCGGCGAGACGAACAGCGCATTCCAGAAGGTGCTGCCGTCCTTGCGGTAGTTGAGCAGCTCGATCTGGACCTCGGTGCGCGTTTCGATGGCTTCACGGATGACCGCCACCGAGGCGCGGTCGGTGCCCGGCCCCTGCAGGAAGCGGCAATTGGTGCCCAGGATCTCTTCCGGCGCATAGCCGGTCATCGACAGGAAGGCGCGGTTGGCGAAGACGATGGGGTTGTCGGGCTGCCGCGGGTCCGTGACCAGCATGGGCATGCGGGTCATCTCGATGGCGGCGAAGAAGATGTCGTCCTTGTGGTCCTGCACCTCGCGCGGGCCGCCCTCGGCCCGCACGGGCTGGCGGTCGTCATTGAAAGGGGGCTTTTCGGGGGTACGGTTCACAGGAGAGGCCTCCGCAGATTGCATTCGGGCGGCATCGTCCCGCGGACATCGGCGAGATGCATGTAGGACGGCAGTGGGAGCCGGCGTCTGGCGTCCCGGTCCTACGCGATCATGCGATCCTGGACGAGCCCAGACGTCGGCACTCCGGCGCTTGCGCCTGCCCCGCCCCGGCGCACAGAGGTCGGCGCGTCAGCTGGCGATGCCCAGTCGCTGGCGCACCGCTGCCGCATCGGGCAGGTACTCGATGCCGCGCACCGTCCCCTGATCGAGCACGAGCAGCGTCAGTGCTCCGGCCTTGCGCGGCAGTGCGGCCGTGAGCTGGGCGTCGCGCACCAGGCCGACGGAGAAGGGCAGGTCGCGCATCTTCGGCAGCGCGAACATGCGGGTGATGACGGCGGGCATGCCGCTGATGTCGGCCAGGTACACCAGCCGCTGCTGGGCCAGCACCTCCGGCTTGGCCTTCAGGGCCTCGGTGGCGACATCGCCGGCCGCCTTGTCGGCGGCGAAGAGCACCAGCCGGGTGCCGGCGTCCACCACCACGGGGCGGTCGAACTGGTCGTTGACCGAGAGTGGCGGCAGGGCGCTGCCCACGGCAAGCTCGGCCTCCGCGGCACCGGCCGCGGGCAGCAGCGCGACTGCGAGCAGCGCGGCGCCCGCGCGCAGGGCGTGGCGACGGGTGGCCGCTGCGTCCAGGGCCAGTGGAAGGAAGGAGGGGGCGGGTCGTTGGGTCATGCGAGAGAACAAAGGGAGGTGCGGGCGCGGGGAGGCCGCCTGTGCGAGGCCGCCCAGCATAGGCGTCCGGCCCTGCCTCAACCTGAATGGCCCCGCGGCGCCGGCCAGCGCTGGGTGGACGTGCTTCGGCAGGACGCGCGGACCTGACGGATTCGTCCAGCCTTTTCAGGCCGGCAGCCGCGCCCCGGCCTCGCGCCGGTTGACCTCGTGGAACAGCCCGCGCAGCCAGCGGTTGGCCGGGTCGTTCTGCATGCGCCGGTGCCAGAACTGCTGCACCTGCAGCGGCGGCGGCTTGAAGGGCAGGGCCAGGGTGCGCAGCGGGATGTGCCGGCCCACGGCCGTGGCGATGTCCTGCGGCACGGTCGCCACCAACTCGGTGCCGGGCAGGAGCGCCAGCAGGCTCATGAAATGCGACAGCTCCAGCGTCACCTGCCGCTGCCAGCCCTTGGCATCGAGGAAGCGCTCCAGCAGGTGCTCGCGGCCGTCGGGGCGCACCACCACATGCCGCGCCGCCAGGTACTGCTTGAGCGTGAGCCGCTCGCCCAGCGCCGCGTTGGCGGCGCTGGTGATGCATTCGTAGGTGGTGGTGAACAGCGACTGCTGGAAGTAGCCTGCCTTCTGCAGGTCCGGAAAGAAGCCGATGGCGAGGTCCGCCTCGCCCTTCTCCAGCGCTTCGGCCGCCGCTGCCCGCGCCCGCGAGACCGCATGCAGCCGCACCCCCGGCGCCTCGTGCTGCAGCCGCCGCAGCACGCCGGGCAGGAAGGCCACCTCGCCGATGTCGGGCGTGAGCACGGTGAAGCTGCGCTGCGCCTGCGCGGGCTCGAAGTGGGGCGACTGCAGGATCTCCTGCTGGATGGTCTGCACCACCCGCCGCACCACGGGCGCCAGTTGCTGCGCCCGCGGGGTGGGCTCCATCTGCGAGGCAGTGCGCACGAACAGGGCATCGTCGAACACGCCCCGCAGGCGGGCGAGTGCACCGCTGGTGGCCGACTGGCTCAGGCCCATGGCCTCGGCCGCGCGGTTGACGCTGCGCGTCTGCATGAGGGTGTCGAACAGCACGAGCAGGTTGAGGTCGACCGAACGGATATCCATGAAACCGATTTTAGGAATCGGTCGGATCGTCTGTACAGGATCGGGGCCGCTTCCTACGATCCGCCGCAACAGCAACGACGCTGGCTGCCCGTTCCGCAAACGGCGGCCGCGCGATGGAGACAAGACGATGAGTTCCCCCTGGATCGAGGGCCTGCGCAGCGTGGCCCTGTTCGTGCCCGACCTCGCCCGTGCCGAGGCCTTCTACACCCAGACCTGGCACCTGGCCGTGGCCCACCGCGGCGAGGGTGTGCTCTACCTGCGTGGCACCGGCGACGACGCCTACCTGCTGGCCCTGCACCAGGGCGGCGATGCGCCCCAGGTGCGGCAGGTGACGCTGCGCGCCCGCAGCCGCGAGGCGCTCGACACCCTGTGCGAGACGGCCGTGGCGGCCGGCGGCACGCTGCTCGCTGAGCCGCATGCGCTGACCAAGGACCCGGCCGGCGGCATCGGCATGAAGTTCAAGGACCCGCACGGCCGCGTCTTCCAGGTGGTGCACGGCGACGCGCGGCGCGAGGCCGATGCGCCCCAGGCCGACATGCCCATCCGCCTCACCCACGCCGTGCTCAACAGCCACGCGGTGGACGACACCAAGGCCTTCTTCGAGCAGGCGATGGGTTTCCGGCTGGCGGACCGCACCGGAATCATGGCCTTCATGAACTGCAACCGGGACCACCACACCCTGGCCATCGGCATCACCGACAACGACGCGCTCAACCACATCGCCTTCCTGATGCCGGACTTCGAGTCGGTGATGCGCGGCGGCGGCCGCATGAAGGACGCGGGCCACCCGATCCAGTGGGGCCCCGGCCGCCATGGCCCCGGCAACAACCTCTTCAACTACTTCATCGACCCCTTCGGCGTGGTCATCGAATACACGGCCGAGGTGGAGCAGGTGGACGACAGCTATGTCTCGCGCGGGCCCGAGCACTGGAAGTGGCCGCCCGGCCGCATCGACCAGTGGGGCATCGCGCCCATGCCCGGCCCCGAGCTCAAGGCGGCGCAGCGGCAGGTGATGTTCGCGCCGGCCTGAGGGCCTGAGCGGCACCTGCGCCTTCTTCTCTTTCCCTATCCCTCTTCCCTCTGCACGGCGTTCCATGAAGTTCACCACCTATTTGCGCGATGGCGCACCCCGCCTGGCCCTCGTCGAGGGCGATATGCTCATCGACCTGAACGATGCCGACGGCCGCATTCCGTCCGACCTGCGCGCCGCCCTGGCCGCCGGCATCGACCTGCCGGCCCTGGCCGCCGCCTGCGCCAAGTCCGGCGCCGCCCGCGTGCCGATGGCCGGCGTTCGCCTGGCGCCGCTGGTGCCCGAGCCGGGCAAGACGGTCTGCCTGGGCCTCAATTACTTCGACCATGCCAAGGAAGGCGGGCGCGAGAAGCCGGACTACCCCTGGTTCTTCTTCCGCGGCGCCAGCTCGCTGATCGCCCATGGCGATGCCGGCGTGGTGCCGCGCGTGTCGGCCCGCTTCGACTACGAGGCCGAGCTGGCCGTCGTCATCGGCCAGCGCGTGCCGCGGCATGTGAAGGAGGCGGATGCGCTGCAGTACGTATTCGGCTACAGCTGCTTCAACGATATGAGCGTGCGCGACTACCAGAAGCGCACGCCGCAGTGGACCATCGGCAAGAACTTCGACGCCACCGGTGGCTTCGGCCCGGTGCTGGTCACGGCCGACGAACTGCCGCCCGGCGCCGTGGGCCTGCGCATCCAGGGCCGCCTCAACGGCGAGGTCATGCAGGACGCCAACACCACCGACATGATCTTCGGCGTGGCCGAGACCATCGCCCTGCTGGCCGAGGTGCTCACGCTGGAGCCGGGGGACGTGATCGTGATGGGCACGCCCGCCGGCGTGGGCCAGGCCCGCACGCCGCCGGTGTGGATGAAGCCCGGCGACACCTACGAGGTGGAGATCGAGCGCGTGGGCCTGCTGGCCAACCCCATCGTCGCGGAAGCGCAGGCATGACGACCCCGCCCGTCTACGACGTCGCCATCGTCGGCTACGGCCCGGTGGGACAGGTGGCGGCCGGGCTGCTGGGGCAGCAGGGCTTCAAGGTCCACGTCTGCGACCGGCTGACGGAGGTCTACCAGATCCCCCGCGCCATCGCGCTGGACCACGAGATCATGCGCGTCTTCCAGCAGCTGGGCGTGGTGGAGGCCATCGCGCCCTTCACCGAGCCCTTCTCCAACTCGGAGTACTTCGGCGTGGACGGGCAGCTCATCCGGCGCATGACCATGCTGCCGCCGCCCTATCCGCAGGGCTACACGCCCTCGCTGGTGTTCACCCAGCCGCCGGTGGAGCGGGCGCTGCGCGAGCGCGTGGCCCGCCTGCCCGACGTGACGGTGGAACTGGGCGTCGAGATGACCGCCATCGCGCAGGACGGGCAGGGCGTGCAGCTCACGCTGCAGCGCGACGGCCGCAGCCACACCGTGCAGGCCCGCCATGCCATCGCCTGCGACGGCGGCAGCAGCGGCGTGCGCACGCAGCTGGGCCTGCCGCTGGAGGACCTGGACTTCGACGAACCCTGGCTGGTGGTCGACGTGCTGCTCAACGAGGCCGGCATGGCCCGCCTGCCCGCCGTGAGCGTGCAGTACTGCGAGCCCGAGCGGCCCTGCACGCTGGTGCTCGGCCCGGGCAACCACCGACGGTGGGAGATCTCGCTCAAGGCCGGCGAGGATCCGCGCGAGATGGCCACGCCCGAGGCCACCTGGCGGCTGCTGTCGCGCTGGATCGGCCCCGAGCATGGCGAGCTGTGGCGGCAGGCCAGCTATCGCTTCCATGCGCTGGTGGCGGCCGACTGGCGCCGCGGCCGCGTCTTCCTGGCCGGCGACGCCGCCCATATGCAGCCGCCCTTCCTGGGCCAGGGCATGTGCCAGGGCATCCGCGATGCGGCCAACCTGGCCTGGAAGCTGGGCGCGGTGCTGGCCGGCGAGGTGCAGGGCCCCGCGGCCGAGGCGCTGCTGGACAGCTACGGCCACGAGCGCCGCGCCCATGTGCGTGAACTCACCAGCCGCATCAAGCATGTGGGCGCCGTGATATGCGAACGCGACACGGACCGGGCCCGCGAGCGCGATCGTCGCCTGCTGGCCGAGGCCGGCGGGCAGGTGCGTGATACCCCGCGGCAGGACATCCTGCCCGGGCTCGAGACGGGCCTGCTGGCGCAGCAGTCCGCCGGCGGACGCGGCAGCCTGTTTCCCCAACCCTGGCTGCGCACCTCGCAGGGGCCGCGCCGCATGGACGCGCTTCTGGGCCACGGCTGGCGCCTGGTGCTGGCGGCCGGCGTGCCGTTGCCGGAAGGCGGCTTCGACGGCCTGCGCGGCCTGAGCCTGGCCGACCAGCCCGAAACCGAAGGCGTGGTGCGCGACTGGTTCGCGCGCCATGGCACGGTGGCCGCGCTGGTGCGGCCCGACCATTACGTGTTCGGCACCGCGGCGCGGGCCGAGGACATCGGCGCCCTGCTGGACGAGGCCGCCACGCGCCTCGGCCTGGCCACGGCCTGCGCTGCCTGAGCGCGCCCTGCCGCAATGCCACGGGCAGGCTGACGATTCGACGACGACCAAAAGAACCACAGACGGAGACGACGCACCATGAACCGACGCCAATTCCAGCAGGCCCTGGCCGCCCTGGCCCTGCCTTTTGCCGCACCCGCGGCGCGGGCCCAGTCCTGGCCCGACAAGCCCGTGCGCTTCGTGCTCTCGCAGCCCGCGGGCTCGGGGCCCGACATCCTGGCGCGCCAGATCGGCGACCAGCTCTCGCGCCTGTGGCAGCAGGCCGTGATCATCGACAACCGACCGGGTGGCCAGAACGTGATCGGCGCCCAGGTGGCGGCCCGCGCCGCGCCCGACGGCTACACGCTCTACTACGCGACGACCGCGGCCATGGTGACCAACGTGTTCACCTTCAAGTCGCTGCCCTACGACCCGGCGCGCGACTTCGTGCCGGTGCGGCTGGCGGGCCGCAGCCCCTTCGTGCTGGCCGCGGCGGCCAGCTTTCCGGCCAAGGACCTGCCCGACCTCATCGCCCGCGCCAAGGCCCAGCCCGGCCTGCTGGCGGCCGGCACCGAAGGGCCCAAGACCTTCTCGGGCATGGTGCTCGACAGCATGGCCGCCACGGCCGGCATCAAGCTCAACCAGGTGCCCTACACCAAGGCGCCCGAGGCGCTGCAGGACCTGCTGGGCGGCCGGCTGCAGCTGGTGTGCCTGCCCGAGGCGGCCCTCACCGCCTACCTGCAGGGCGGCCAGGTGCGTGCGCTGGCCGTGAGCACGGCCAAGCGGCTGCCGCAGTGGCCGCAGGTCGCGACCATGGCGGAGACGCTGCCGGGCTTCGAGTTCACCGGCTGGAACGGCATCTTCGCGCCGACCGGCACGCCGGCTGCGGTGGTGGCCCGCATCAATGCCGACCTGGACAAGGTCATGGCCCAGCCCGAGATGGCGCAGCGCCTGGCCAGCCTGGGCACCATGGCCGAAGGGCCCATGAGCCCGGCCGAGCTCGCGGGCTTCATGAAGTCCGAGCGCGAACGCTGGGCCGTCGCCGTGAAGGCCATCGGCCTGCAGCCCGAGTGAGCCGAACGGCGAGAAGCGACATGCAACGACGCGACTTCATCCGCCAGGCCGGGGCCGGCGCCCTGGCCGGTGCGCTCGCGCCCGCCTTCGCCCAGGCGACGGCCGAGCGCAGCGCCTTCATCATCTCGGGCTTTCCGGCCGGCGGCATGGGCGACCAGGTGGCCCGCCCGCTCGCCGAGAAGCTGCGCGGCCGCTATGCCGCGAACGTGCTGGTCGACGCCAAGGTGGGTGCCGGTGGCCGCATCGCGGTGGACCATGTGCGGCGGGCCGCGCCGGACGGCATGGCCATCCTGCAGATCCCCAGTTCGCCGATGACGCTGTACCCCAACACCTACCGCAAGCTGAGCTACGACCCGCTCATCGACTTCACGCCGGTGTGCAGCACGGTCAACTATGCCTTCGTGCTCACCGCCGGGCCGGGCGTGCCGGGCGAGGTGCGGACGGTGGCCGACTACCTCAAGTGGGTGCAGGCCAATCCGCAGGCGGCCAGCTATGGCGTGCCGGCGGCCGGGTCGGCCCTGCACTTCGTCGGCATGCTGCTGGAGCGGCACAGCGGCCGCAAGCTCACCGCCGTGCCCTACAAGGGCGGCGCGCCGCTGCTCAACGACGTGCTGGGCGGCCAGGTGCCGGTGAGCGTCAGCGTGCTCGGCGAGGTCATGCCCCATATCCGCAGCGGCCGGCTGCGCGGGCTGGCCGTGTCGAGTGCACAGCGTTCGCCCTTCCTGCCCGACGTGCCGACCTTCGCGGAGCAGGGCATGAACGACGTGGTGGTGCAGGAATGGCTGGGCTGGTTCATGCCGGCGCGCGCACCGCGCGAGCGCGTGCAGCAGCTCAGCACGCTGGTGGGTGAGGGCCTGCGCGATCCGGGCCTGATCGACAGCCTGGCGAAGAACGGCCTGCAGCCCTACCACCAGCCGCCCGAGGAATTCGCGCAGCTGGTGCGCAGCGATCTGGCGCGGTGGGCGCCCATCGTCAAGGCCTCTGGCTTCACCGCGGAGGACTGAAGCCGATGGCGATCGAACTGACGGGCGCGCAGGCGCTGGTGCGGCTGCTGGCCGTGGAGGGCGTGGGCCAGGTCTACGGCATCGTGGGCGGCAAGCTGGCGCCGTTGCTGCATGCCATCGCAGGGCAGCCGGGGCTGCGCTTCATCGGCACCCGGCATGAAGCCGCAGCACCCATGATGGCCGCCGCCACCTTCGCCAGCACCGGCCGGCTGGCCGTGGCCATCGGCGAGATGGGACCGGGTGGGCTCAACCTGATCTCGGGCCTGGGCGTGGCCTTCGCCAATCAGCTGCCGCTGCTGGCCATCACCACCAACCAGCACCGGGCCGCCGCCTATCCGCACAGCGGCATGTTCATGGATCTGGATGCGGTGGCGGTGAGCCGCGCCATCACGAAGTGGAACGCCGTGGTCCACGACGCCCGGCGCCTGCCCGAGCTGGTACGCCGCGCGCTGCGCGAGGCGCTGGGCGGCCGGCCCGGCCCCGTGCACCTGGACATTCCACAGGACGTGCTGGCCCAGCGCTGCGCCTTCGCCGACGACGAGTTCGACCTGCCGCCGCACCGCTACCGCGCCATCGGCCGGCCGCGGCCGGACGCCCAGGCGCTGGCGCAGGCCGCCGCGCTGCTGCGTACGGCGCGCCGCCCGTTGATCGTGGCCGGCGGCGGCGCGGTGGCCAGCGAAGCAGCGGCGCAGGTGCAGGCCCTGGCCGCGCGCCTGGGCTGCCCGGTGGTGCCCACGCAGATGGGACTGGGCACGGTGCCCTCGGGGAGCCCGCATTTCATCGGCCATGGCGGGCTGATCGCCGGTGCGCCGGTGCAGGCGGCCTTTGCCGAGGCGGACGTGATCGTCGCCGTGGGCTGCCGCTGGTCGTCTTGGATGTGGGACGCGCAAGGCCCGCTCGCCCGCCGCAGTCACCGCACCATCGCCATCAACCTCGACCCTGCGGCGCTGGGCCATCCCGCGTTGCACGAGGTGGCGATGCAGGCCGATGCCCGTGCCGCGCTCGACGATCTCTGCGCCGCACTGCAGGACGGCGAGCTGGCGGTGGAGGCCGGCTGGCTGCCGCGCATGAAGGAAGGTCGCCAGCGCTACGAGGCCGCCTTGCACGCAGCGGCCGATGCGCCGCGCGGGGAGGGCGCTGCCATGCATCCCGCAGCGCTGGCACGCGAAGTGGGCGCGGCCCTGCCGGCCGATGCGCTGGCCGTGTTCGATGGCGGCCACACCAGCTTCTGGTCCAACGACCTGACGCCGGCGATGGTCCCGCGCACCCGCTTCCATGAGCCGGGCATGAGCCACCTGGGCTTCGGCCTGCCCTATGCGCTGGCGCTGCAGGCGGTGCATCCGGGCCGGCCGGTGGTGCTGATCACCGGCGACGGCTCCTTCGGCTTCACCCTCAACGAGCTGGACACGGCGCGGCGGCAGCGGCTTCCCGTGCTGGTGGTTATCCACAACAACGAGGCCTGGGGCATCATCCGCGCCGGCCAGCGCAAGGCGCTGGACTTCGAGCTGGGCACCGACCTGGCCGAAACCGACTACGCCGCCATCGCGCGCGGCTTCGGCTGCCATGGCGAGCGCGTGCTTGCGCCGCAGGACGTGCGCCCGGCCATGGAGCGCGCCTGGGCCAGCGGCCTGCCGGCGGTGCTGGACTGCCGCACCGACTTCCTGCCGCATCCGGCGGGGCCGATGTTCGGCAGCATGAACCAGTACGGCTTCGAGGCGCTCACGCGGCTGCCTGCGGCGCCCTCGGCCTGATCGCCTTCCTCTTCACTTTCCTGGACACGCCATGACCGCTTCCCTCACCCTCGACCAGGCGCAGCGCCTGCTGGCCGCTGCCCTTGCGCGTTCGCGCGAACGCGGCTTCAAGCCCATGGCCGTGGCCGTGCTCGACGGCGCCGGCCATCTCAAGGCCTTCGCCAGCGAGGACGGCGCCAGCATGTTCCGCTTCGATGTCGCGCGGGCCAAGGCCTGGGGCGCGGTGGGCATGGGCGTGGCCAGCCGCGCGCTGGCGGAGCGGGCCCGCGACAACCCCAACTTCTTCGTCTCGCTGTCGGCGACGGCGCAGGGCCGCTTCCTGCCGCAGACCGGCGCCGTGGTTATCAAGGACGCGTCCGGCGCGGTCATCGGCGCCGTGGGCGCGAGCGGCGGCACCGGTGACGAGGACGAGCTGATCTGCATCGCGGGCGTGGAGGCCGTGGGGCTGCAGTGGGGCTGAGCGCCTGAAGGCGCGCGCCGCCATCCGCGTCAGTCGGCGGCCTCGGCGCGTTCCAGCGTGGCCACCGTCTCCCGCAGCCAGCCGCCGATCTGCACCAGCCGGCGCGGGTCGTCGGCCTGCGCGCGCAGCACGCCGCAGTTCACCACGTAGCGCAGGCCCTCCACGGGCCGGCCGAAGGGCACGGCCACCGCCACGATCTCGGGCCGGAAGTCGGCGGAGCTGCACCAGCCCTGGCGCCGGCAGTCGGCCATGGCGGCACTGGCGGCGGGCCACAGCCGCGCGAAGGCCTCGGGCTGGGCCAGGCGCAGACGGTGCAGCAGGGCCTCGCGCTCCGGGCGGTCCACGCTGGCCAGCCAGGCCCGGCCCATGGCGGTGTGCAGCATGGGCATGGGGGCGCCGGTGTCGGGCGGCAGCAGGCGTGCGTCGGTCTGCCAGGCGGTCTCGACATAGACCATGCTGGTCTCGTGCGGCAGGCCCAGCGAGACGGCACCGCCCGTGCGCGCGGCCAGTGCCAGCATGGCCGGCCGTGCGCGCCGTCGCAGTGGCAGGCCCGACAGCATGGGATAGGCGGCGGCCAGCACGGCGGGGGCCAGGCGGTAGCCAGCGGAGGCCTCGTCGCGCCGCAGATAGCCCCGCGCCACGAGTGTGTGAACCAGCCGCTGCACGGTGTTGGGCGCGAGCCCCAGCCGCCGCGCCAGCGTCCGGATGCCCAGCGCCGGCTCGCCGGGCGCAAAGCTGCGCAGCAGATCGATGCCATGGGCCAGCGTGCGGGCGAAGCTGCCATCGCGCGGATCGTCCTGCGCGGCAGCCGGTCCGTGGCCCACCAGCCAGGCGGGCGCAGGCGGCACGGCCGGTGGCTGGCCTGCGCCCTCGCGCAGCAGGGCGCGCTGCCAGTCGGCCTCGATGGTGCGCGCCAGTTGCGCGAGCCGCGGGCCGATCTCGCGCTGCAGCTGGCGCGGTGCCAGCCGTCGCGCGGGCAGACCGGCGTTGAGCAGCAGGGGCTCGCCCTGTTGCGCGATGCGCAGCGGCACGGCCACGGCATGCACATCGGCCAGCCAGTCGCCTTCGGAATGGCAGAAGCCCTGCGCGGCCCACTGCCGCTGGGCTTCGCGCAGCACGTCGTCGAATCGCAGGGCCTGTGCGGTGTCTGCCGCCGCAAGTGCCGCGCGGGCGGCTTCGCGTTCTGCGGGCGTCGCCGTGGCCAGCCACGCGCGGCCGATGGCCGTGTCCAGCAGGGGCAGGGGCGCCCCCAGGTCGGGCTGGAAGGTGAGGGGATCGTTGTTGCGCCAGGTCTCCACGTAGACCATGCGGTGCCGGTCGCGCACGCCCAGCGACACCGAGGCCCCCAGCGCATCGGCCAGCTGCTTCATGGGCAGCCGGGCGATGCGCCGCAGGCCCAGTTGCGCCAGCAGCGGATAGCCCAGCGTCAGCGCGCCACTGCCCAACCGGTGGCCACGGCCTTCGCCGGCCGGCACGACGAGCCCGCGGCTGGCCAGGGTGGTGGTGAGCCGGGTGATGGTGGCGCGGGCGAGGCCGGTTCGCCCGGCGAGGGCCGCATTGCCCAGCACGGCGGGCGCGCCAGCGAAGGCCTCCAGCACGTCCAGGCCGTTTGCCAGCGTGGTGGCGAAGCGGGGGTCGGTGATCGGCATTGGAGGAAAGAGCGGCCTGGATGCGGGGCGGTGTTTGTCCAATATAGCGAAACAGCGTTTGGCGCTGGACCGGAGCCTCTCTAGTCTTCGGGACCTGCCGCACCCGCAGGTGCCGACAACCACGGAGACAACGACATGCTCAAGCAACTGATGGCCGCCACGCTGGCGGCCGGCCTGGCGCTGGCTGCGCCCCTCGCCGCGGCGCAGGCCGCCTATCCCACCAAGCCGATCCGGCTGGTCGTGCCCTTTGCGCCCGGCGGCTCGGCCGACGTGGTGGGCCGCCTCATCGCGGAGGAACTGCGCGCCGGCCTCGGCCAGCCGGTGGTGGTGGACAACCGCCCCGGCGCCGGCGGCAACATCGCCGGCGACATGGTGGCCAAGGCACCCGCTGACGGCTACACGCTGCTGCTGGCGGCGGCCGGCCCCATCGCCATCAACCCCAGCCTGTATGGCCGCATGCCCTACAACCCGGCCACCGACCTGGCGCCGGTGGCCCTGCTGGCGCGCGACCATCAGCTAATGGCCGTCACGCCCTCGGTGCCGGCGCGCGATGTGCGCGAGTTCATCGCCTATGCCAAGGCCAACCCGGGCAAGGTGTCCTTCGGCTCGCCGGGCAACGGCACGCCGGCGCACCTGGGAGGCGAGCTGTTCAACCAGATGGCGGGCACGCAGATGGTCCATGTGCCCTACAAGGGCAGCGCCCCGGCCATGAACGACCTGATCTCGGGCCAGATCACCGTGATGATCGACAACATGCCGGCGCTGCTGCCCCAGGTGCAGGCAGGACGCCTGCGGGCCCTGGGCGTGGCCAGCCCCTCGCGCGCGAGCGGCGCGCCGGACATTCCCACCGTGGCCGAATCCGGCCTTCCGGGTTTCAACGTCACGGCGTGGAAGGGCCTGATGGCGCCGGCCGGCACGCCCAAGCCCATCGTCGCGAAGCTCAACGAGGTGGCCGTGGCGGCGGTGGCCAAGCCGGAGATCCGCAAGCGTCTGGTGGACCTGGGTGCCGAGCCCGGCGGCGGCAGTCCCGAGGACTTCGGCGCGCTCATCGCCAAGGACAGCCGCAGCTGGGCGGCGCTGGTCAAGTCCACCGGCGCACGGGTGGATTGAGGCATGGCCGACACCTTCGATCCGAAGCAGGGCCCGCTGCACGGTCTGCGCATCCTGGACATGGCCACGGTGGTGGCTGCGCCCTTCGCCGCCACGCTCTGCGCCGACTTGGGCGCCGAGGTGACCAAGCTGGAGCTGCCCGACGGCAGCGACGCCCTGCGCTCGCTCGCGCCAGTCGAGCCGGGCCACGCCCTGTACTGGAAGGTGCTCAACCGCGGCAAGCGCGGCATCACGCTGGACGTGCGCACCGATTCCGGTCGCGCGCTGTTCCTGCGCCTGGTGGCCGGCATGGACGTGCTGGTCGAGAACTTCCGTCCCGGCACGCTGGACCGCTGGGGCCTGGACCTGGCGACGCTGCACCGGGCCAACCCGCGGCTCATCGTGCTGCGGCTCACCGGCTTCGGCCAGACGGGGCCCTATGCCGGCCGGCCCGGCTTCGCGCGCATCTTCGAGGCCATGGGTGGGTTGGCCCACCTGACCGGCGAGGCGGACGGCCCGCCGCAGCATGTCAACTTTCCGCTGGGCGATTCGATGGCCGGCCTCTTCGGCGCCTTCGCCATCGCGGCCGCGGCGGCCGAGCGGGCACGCTGCCCCGATGCGCCCGGCCGCGAGATCGACCTGTCGGCCACCGAAGCCCTGCTGCGCGTGCTGGAGCCGCTGGCCGTGGAGCGCGAGCGCAGCGGCCAGGCGCGCCAGCGCAGCGGCGCCCGCGCCACCTACACCGCGCCGTCCAACATCTACCGCACGAAGGACGGCGACTGGATCACGCTGGTGGGCTCGTCCGACGCCATCTTCCGGCGTCTGTGCGCGGCCATGCAGGCGCCCGACATGGCGGCCGATCCGCGCTTCGCCACCAACCCGCTGCGGGTGCGCCACCTGGATGCGCTGGACGGCCGCGTGGCCGCCTGGTGCGCCGCGCACAGCCATGACGAGCTGCGGGCCGCGCTGGATGCGCACGCGGTGCCCTTTTGCAAGGTCTACGACATCGACGACGTGCTGGCCGACCCGCACTTCGCCGCGCGCGGCGCCATCGTGCGGCTGCCCGACGCGGACCTGGGCTCGGTGCCCGCACCGGCCGTGGTGCCGCGCTTCGGCGGCCATGCGCCGCAGCCCCCGCGAACCGGCCCGGCGGTGGGCGAGCACAACGCCGAGGTCTTCGGCGCGCTGGGCCTCACGGCCGAGGACCTGCGCGGGCTGCGCGCGGCCGGTGCGCTGTGAAGCGCTGGCGCCCCTTCTTCTTTCCCTACTTTCTTCTGCCCCCGACACGACCATGATCCGCGACACCGCCGCCTTCGACGAAACGCTGCAATCCCTGCGCCGCTATGTGCGCGAGCGCCTGATCCCGCGCGAGGCCGAGGTCGAGGCCCGCGACGAGGTGCCGGCCGACCTGGTGGAGGACATGGCGCGCCTGGGCTTCTTCGGCTGGTCCATCCCCGCGGCCTGGGGCGGCATGGGCATGACCACCGAAGAGCTGGTGCTGGCGGCGATGGAACTGTCGCAGGCCTCGGTGGCCTTCCGCGCGCGCGTGGGCACCAACACCGGCATCGGCTCCGAGGCGCTGGTGGCGGACGGCACGCCCGCGCAGAAGGACCGCTACCTGCCGCTGCTCGCCAGCGGCCAGTTGACGGGCGCCTTTGCGCTGACCGAGCCCGAGGCGGGTTCCGACGCCACGGCGCTGAAGACGACGGCCGTGCGCGACGGCGACCACTATGTGTTGAATGGCACCAAGTGCTTCATCACCAACGCGCCCATCGCCGGCCTGTTCACGGTGATGGCGCGCACCGACCCGCAGGACGCGAGCGCGCGCGGCATCAGCGCCTTCCTGGTGGAGCGGGACATGCCGGGGCTGTCGACGGCGGCACCCTACCGCAAGATGGGCCAGGCCGGCTCGCCGGTGTCGGAGGTGCACCTGCAGGACTGCCGCGTGCCGGCCAGCCATCTCATCGGTGCGACGGAGGGCACGGGTTTCAAGACCGCGATGAAGGTGCTGAACAAGCAGCGCATCCATCTGGCGGCGTTGTGCACGGGCCCCGCGATCCGCATGCTGGACGAGGCCATCGCCTGGACGGCGCAGCGCCGTCAGTTCGGTCAGCCGGTGGCGGCCTTCCAGCTGGTGCAGGCGTTGATCGCCGACTGCCAGACCGAGATCCAGGCAGCGCGGGCGCTGATCCTGCAGACGGCGCGCGAGCGTGATGCCGGGCAGGACGTGACGCTGCAGGCGTCGATCTGCAAGTACTTCGCCTCCGAGATGTGCGGCCGCGTGGCCGACCGGTGCGTGCAGATGCTGGGCGGCACGGGCTTCATCCAGGGCCACCCGATCGAGCGCTTCTACCGCGATGTGCGGCTGTTCCGTCTGTACGAGGGGACGAGCCAGATCCACCAGCTCAACATCGCCAAGCGGACGATTGCGGCGGCGGGGTATCGACTGGGGGATTGAGGGCGTTGGTCTGCGTCGTCGGGTGCTGGGTGCTGGGTGCTGGGTGCTCAGTGTTTCTGTGGGGTGCACGAAGGGTCGAGGTGCGAGTGCCGCGAGGCTAAGCCGGCAGAGGGCGCCGGCATGCGCGCTCCCGGTGCACGCTCGCGCTGACCGGCTTGCCTCACCACACGGGTGCTCGCTTTCCACCGACGCGCCTTGGGCACTGCACGGCGCCGCGAATGGCACCTCCGCACGCACACCGGCACCCTCCGCCTCGACGCTGCGCCCGAACGGCCGGGTTCGGCCGCCCAGGTCCTCACCCCCCGTTCGCCCTGAGCCTGTCGAAGGGCACAGCGGCGCGCGGCGCATATGCCCGGCGGTGCTTGAGCCGTCTGCTTGCTGCCCATAGGGACGGGGCTTCGACAGGCTCAGCCCGAACGGTCTGGGGTTGACTGGTCCGCCTTGTCTCGAAACGCCAGGACCCTATGAACCAGGACCAGGTCCAGGACCAGGACCCGGGGACCCCAGGACTCAAGGACTCAAGGACTCAAGGACTCAAGGACTCCACGGCCCTGATGGCCTCAAGTCCCCACGACCTGAAAAGCGGAGGGCTCGCGCGCAACGTCGAGGCGGAGGATGACGGTGTGCGTGCGGAGGTGCCATTCGCGGCGCCGTGCAGTGCCCAAGGCGCGTCGGTGGAGAGCGAGCACCCCTCTCGTGCAACAAGCCGGTCAGCGCGAGCGTGCACCGGGAGCGCGCATGCCGGCGTCCTCTGCCGGTTAGAACCCCGGGCGTGAGTGCATCCCGGGCGTGAGTGCATCCCGGGAGGAACCAGCGCTACCGGATCACCTGCCGCGCCCGCAGACCTTCGAGGTCGCTGCCCTGCAACCCCAGCAATTCGCCCAGTACCTCGGCCGTGTGCTCGCCCAGATGCGGTGGCGGCTGGTGAACGGACGCGCGCTGGCCATCGAAGACATAGGGCGGCGCATGCACGCCCTGCGTGCCGGCTTCGCTGTCCTCGAAGCTGTGCCACAGACCCACCTCGCGGGTGCGGGCCGAACCGAGCGCCTCGTACAGCCCCAGCACCTCGCCGCAGGGAATGCCCGCCGCGTCCATGCGCGCGATCAGCTGCGCCCGCGGATGCTTGGCGATCTCGGCCAGCAGGATCGGCAGCAGCACTGCACGGTGTTTCGAGCGCTCGGTGTTCTGCGCGAAGCGCGGGTCCTGCGGCAGGTCGGGCCGGTCGATCACGGCCTCGCAGAACTTGCGGAACTGGCCGTTGTTGCCCACCGCGATCACCACCGGTCCATCGGCCGCTTCGAACACACCGTACGGCACGATCGACGGATGCGAGTTGCCGAACTTGGGCGGGTCGGCCTGCTGCATCCAGGCCGTGAGGCCGTAGTAGGACGTGATCATCATCCCGCCGTCGTACAGCGACATCTGGATGTGACGACCGCGCCCCGTGCGGTGGCGCTCGTGCAGCACGGCCAGGATCGCCTGCCCCGCATACATGCCGGTGAACATGTCCACCGCCGCGATGCCGAACTTGAGCGGGCCCTGGCCCTCCTCGCCGTTCATCGCCATCAGGCCGGTCTCGCCCTGGATCACCAGGTCGTAGCCCGGCCGCGCACGCTCCGGGCCCAGGGCCGAATAGCCGGCGATCGAGCAGTAGATGAGGCCAGGGTTGAGCGCCTTCAGGTCCTCGTAGCCCAGCCCCATCTTCTCGGCGCCGCCATGCTTGAAGTTCTGGATCAGCACGTCGCTCTTCGCCGCCAGCTGCCGCGCCATGTCGCGGCCCTCGGGCGTCTGCAGGTCGATGGCCACCGAGCGCTTGTTGCGGTTGCAGCTGTTGAAGTAGGTGGTGTTGTGCCGGCCGATGCGCAGGCCCCAGTCGCGCGTGTCGTCGCCGCGTTCCGGATGCTCGACCTTGATCACCTCCGCGCCCAGGTCCGCCAGCGCCTGCGCGCACAGCGGCCCCGCCATCACGCGGGACAGGTCCAGCACACGCAGGCCGGCGAGCGGGGCGGGAGAGAAGGACGTCATGACAGGCGGAGCCTCAGGTGCCTTGCTTGGGGATGTTCAGGCTCTGCAGCAGCGGCAGCCAGCGGTCCGACTCGGTCTTGACGAAGCGGTCCAGCTCCTCCGGCGTGCTGCCGCGCGGCTCCATGCCGATGGCTCGGGCGCGGGCCACGAACTCGGGGTCGGCGATCACCTGGTTGACGGCCTTGTTCAGCTTGTCGATGGCCGCACGCGGCGTGCCGGACGGCACCGAGAACGAATACCAGAGCGTGGCCACCATGTCGTAGCCCATCTCCTTGAAGGTGGGCGCATCGGGCACCTGCGGCAGGCGCTGGTCGTCCATCACGCCCAGCACGCGCAGCTTGCCGGCCTTGATGTAGGGCAGCGAGCCGGTGATGGACGTGCCGTGGATGTCGATCTGCCCACCCAGCAGTGCCTGCAGCGCCGGCGCGTCGCCGTTGAAGGGGATGTGCGTGGTGCTGAAGCCCTGGGCGCGCTCGAAGGCGATGGGCGCCAGGTTGGTCAGGATGGAGGCGCCCGGCGAGCCGCGGTTGATCTTGCCGGGGTTGGCCTTGGCATAGGCCACCATCTCCTTGATGTTCTTGTAGGGCAGGTCGGTGCGGCCCACGATCACCGAGGGCTGGTAGGCGATCTGCGTGACCGAGGCGAAGTCCTTGGCCGGGTCGTAGGGCAGCTTGTCGTACAGCGCGATGTTGTTGGCCAGCGTGCCCAGCGACGAGACCAGCACCGTCTGGCCGTCCGGCTTGGAGCGGGCCACGTAGTCGGCCGCGAGGATGCCGCTGGCGCCCGGCTTGTTCTCGATGATGACGTTCATGCCGTGCTTGTTCAGCTCCTGGGCCAGGATGCGGCAGTACTGGTCGGTGCCGCCTCCGGCGGCGAAGGGCACCACGATGCGGGTGACGTTCTGCTGGGCGAGGGCCGGGCTCAGCGCGCAGGCGCCGAGCAGCAGGCCCGCCAGGAAATGGCGGCGTTGGCTCATGGTGTGTCTCCTAGTCCTTGGCCCTGTCTCGGGCATGGCGACCAGTCTAGGGGGGCGTCCACGGACCTTGACGCCGATCAATGAAAAGATGCTTTCCGACTCCTGCACATGGGCGGCCGTCGCCGATGCGCACACTGCGCCGATGCCTTCTTCCCGAATCGACATCCGCCGCGTGGGCGCCACGCGCGACCAGTTGGGCGAAAGCCCCTGCTGGGACGCCGAGGCCCAGGCCCTGTGCTGGATCGATGCGCTGGTCGGCACAGTGCACCGCCGGGCGCCTGCCACGGGGGCGCTGTCATCGCACCCGCTGCCGGCGCCACTGGGCGCCATTGCGCCGGCGCAGGGTGATGCGGTGGTGGTGGCCCTGCGCCATGGCTTCGGCCGTTACGACTTCGGCACGCGGGAACTGACCCTGCTCGGCGACATCGGCCTCTCGGACGCCGATGTGCGGCTCAACGACGGCAAGTGCGACGCCGCGGGCAACTTCGTCGCCGGCACCATGCACATGAACCGGCCCGAGGGCACCCCGGTGCGCGGCGGGCTGTACCGCCTGCGGCCTCAGGGCCGCGTGGAGCAGTTGGCCGACGACATCGGTTTTGCCAACGGCCCGTGCTTCAGTCCCGACGGCCGCACGCTGTACCTGGCCGACAGCCTGGCGCGCGTGATCTGGGCCTACGACTACGACCCCGATGGCCCGCTGTCGGGCAAGCGCTGCTTCGTGCAGACCGATGGCTTCGACTCGGGGCCCGATGGCGCCACGGTCGACGCCGAGGGTTTCGTCTGGAGCGTGCTGGTGCGCGCGGCGCAGCTGGCGCGCTTCTCGCCCACGGGTGAACTGGAGCGGCTCGTGCCGCTGCCACTCACCTACCCGACCAGCCTGTGCTTCGGCGGGCCTGGGTACGCGCAGCTCTACGTGACCAGCATCTCGCGCAGCACCCGGCTGGAAGGCCGGCTGCCGCAGGACGGGGGGCTGTTCGTCGTCGAGGGTCTGCCGGCGGTGGGCCTGCCGACGCAGCGTTTCGGGGGGTGAACGCTGAAGGGCGGGGCCCAGGTGCTCACTTGCAGCTGAAGTTCTCGGCCTTCTCGCTGTCGCCTGTACCGTTGTAGCGGGCCACCAGCGGATAGGGGCACAAGGGGCGCGTGCGGTCGGCGGTCCAACCGGAAGGCAGCTCGGCGTTCACGCCGCCCGCATTGCCCGTGCCGCGCGCCGTGGCGACGATGCGGTCCGGGGCCACGCCCTGCTCCACCCATTTCACCAGCGCATCCAGCGCGTCGTACTGGTCGGTCGCGATGCCGCCGCTGCTGTGGTTCATGCCCGGCACGCGGAAGAAGCGGACAAAGCGTGCGGCCTTGCCCTTGTTGTCGGCGTTGAGCTCGTCATACCAGCGCTTCGTGTCGTCGATCGAGAACACGCCGTCCGACACGCCCTGCACCACGATCATCTTGGCGCCGCGGTCGCGCAGCGTGTCCAGCTTTGTCGGGTTGGGCGGCGTCATGAAGGACCAGGCGCTTTCGGTGTAGAGCGTGTTGGTCGCGAAGAGCTTGGGATAGTCCAGGTCGAAGTTGTAGTTGAACGCGAAGGCCCGGGTGTTGCTCACGATGCTTGCGTCCGGCGGCACCTGGAAGATGATGCCCACGGCCACCGGATCGCGCGCTGCACCCACCGAGTTGACGAACTTCCAGCCGGCCCAGCCGCTGCCTGCCAGACCCGGGTCGTACGGTTGCGTGGCATAGAGCTGCTCGCCGCGGCTGTTGACCGGGCCGTAGTACATCGCGTCGATGGCGCTCTTCTGGGCGCCGGTCAGGCAGGTGCCATCGCGGGCACCGACGCAGGTCGGCACGTCGCGGAACAGATTGAAGGCGGTGCGGCAAGCTTCCACGTCTTGCACCAGTCCGTCCTTGACACCGTCCAGCGCGTCGCAGCGGTCGTTGATCTTCTGTGCCACCAGGTTGCGTTCGGCGACGGTGAAGGCCGTCGACAGGTCGGTCTCGTCGGTGGCCACCTTGCGGAACTGCTGGGCGCTGTAGAGCTGCGCGGCTGCCGCCTTGGGCAGGCTGAAGCCGGGCGAGTTGGCCAGCACGCCGTCGTACTCGGCGGGCAGGCGCGAGGCCGTGACCATGGCATGGCGGCCGCCGTTGGACGTGCCACCCACGTAGGAGCGGTCCGGACCCTTGCCGTAGGCGGCCTTGATCAGTGCCTTGGCCATGGGCGTGAGCTTGCGCACCGCACCGTAGCCGTAGTCGATGCGCGCCTCGGGGTCGAGGCCGAACAACGGGTTCTGTGCGCTGCTGTGCCCCGCGTCCGAGGAGATCACGGCAAATCCGTTGTAGAGCGCATTGGTCAGCGGTCCGCCGCTGCCGACGGCGCCGGTGGCGTTGGAGACCACGCCGTCCGTGCCGCCGTTGCCCTGGTACAGGTAACGTCCGTTCCAGGCCACGGGCAAGCGCATCTGGAAGCCGACAGAGTAGGTCTGGCCATCGACGGGGCTGACGCGCTCGAACATCTTGCCGGTGACGACGCAATGCGCGCCGATGTCCTTGCCGGCGACCTTGAGCGCGCCAGCTGCGGCGGTCGTCACGCTGATGATGGTGGTGTTGGCAAAGCTGAAGCCGGATAGCGAGGTGCAGTCGCCCTGCAACGCAGCGCCCACCGCAGCGGCCAGCTGAGGCAGCGGCGGATCGGATGGCGTGGCCGGTGCCGTCGCGGGGGCACCGGCGGGTGCGGGAGCGGGTGCAGGCGCCGCGGTGTTGGGCACGAAGGCCAGCGACGACGAACCACCGCCACCGCACGCTGCCGCCAGGGCAGCCGCAGCGAGCGGTGCGGTCAACCTCGCAAGGGACGTGAATGACATATCTGTCTCTCCTCAAAATAGTTCAGTTGCATAACCAATGTAGAACTGATGAGGCAGCGATGAATCACGTGAAAACCCTAGCGGGAGTTGTCTTTATGAGCATCTGTGCCCATTTCCGAATCACGGGCAGGCGCTCCCATTTGGCAGCAGCGCCGTCATCTGCTGAACGTCGCCCACGCCGATCACACCATCGCCATCGGCGTCCAGTCGTGCCTTGTAGGTGCTGTCGCCCACACGCGATCCGCTCGCCTGCCTGGCCTGGCCCAGGTCGCGACACAGTGAAGACTTGAGATCCTCGAAGGATGCCGTGGCTTCGCTGCCCAGATCGACCGTCTGCTGCGTGCTCGTGCCTGCGAAGCGCGCGACCAGCTGGTCGGTCCCCACAGCCAGCGCGGGTGTGGGCGTGGCGCAGCTTGCGAGGCCTTTGGCATCGGTGGTGGCTTGGCAGACGGCCTCGCCACTGGCCGTGGCGAAGCTCACCGTTTTTCCGGCCACCGGCCCCCAGCCGTTGACGAGGCGGGCCGCAATGCGATTGGGACTCGGGCTGCCGGCGATGAAGTCGAGCGCGCTCACGCGCCACACGGGCACGGCCGCTTCAGGGGACTTCTTGGCGAGCCAGGCAGCGGTGCAGGAGTAACCGATGGCCATGGCCCGCAGCAGCTTCTCGTTGCCGATCACGAACTGGCTGGGCGACTTCAGGCCCTGCTCGCGGATCTTGTAGATCAGCGCGCGAGAGCCGTCCCAGTAGATGTGGGGATTGGAGGCCGTGTCGACCTTCAGCGTCTTGATGAGCGCATAGGTGCGCTCCATCGAGTGCAGGTACGCCTGGATCAGGGCCACGTTGTCGGTCACCAGCGACGAGCCGCCCGAGACGAAGAGCTTCACGTCCTTGCCACCGTCCTTGGCGCGCACCACGAAGCCGGTGGTGCCCGCCGTGTGCCCCGGGGTGGACAGCACCGTGACCGTGCGGCCGCCCACCACGATGTCGTAGGGGTCCTGCACCATCGAGTCCAGCTTGACCGGGTCGTACGCCTTGTTGATCGCGTCGGCTGAGCCGAGGTAGATCGGTGCGCCAGTGGCGGTCTTCAGCTCCAGGGCGCCGCCGTCGTGATCGAAATGCCCGTGGGTGACCAGCACGCCATGAAGTGGCAGGGTGGGCGACAGGCCGAGCTGGCGCAGCGCCGGCAGGTCGTAGTCACGCATCTCCTGGGCGTTGTTGCCCGCGTCGATCATGACAAAGCCGTTGGCGTCGCGCAGGATGTACTGGCCGACATACTCGGTGCCGATGTACCAGACGTCGTCGAAGAGCTGCGTCAACGGCACCCGGATGCTGTTCTTGGCGCGTTCGGCGAGCACGATGGCGTTGTTGTCGTCGGACAGGTTGCAGTAGAAGGCGCGCCACGGATAGGCCATCTGCGGATCGCCGCCCGTGTTCAGGCGCGAGGCCTCCATATGCCGTTCGAACTCGGTCTGCTGCACGGCGGGCAGGCCGGGTTCGGCAGGGGGCGCCGCCGGTGCGGGGGCGGGGGCGGGGGCTGGCGCCGGGGCAGGCGTGGCGCCCAGTGCCAGCAGTGCGGGGTTGAAGCCGCTGTCGCCACCGCCACCGCCGCAGGCCGCGATGGCCAGTCCGCCGACGAGTGCGGCGACGGCCGCGCCGCGCACGGTTCTCTTCGTGCTGTTTTTGTCCATGATGTCTCCTCTTGGTGCTGGGGGCGCACGCAGGCCGTCCTCGCCGCGTGGGTCGGCGAACGGCGGGTGCAAGGTGAAGGGCGGCACGCAGGTGCCGCAGGTGCCGCAGGTTCCGCGGGAGGCCGGCGCTGGCGGCCTCTGGCACTCAGTCGACGGACACCTTGGCGTCCTTGACGAGCTGCGCGTACTTGGCGGTGTCGCCGCGGATCTGCGCGGCCATCTGCTCGGGCGTGTTGCCCACGGGCTCGGCGCCGATCTCTTCCATGCGCTTGCGGAAGTCGGGCGACTGGATGATCTTCCCCATCTCGGCGTTGAGCCTGACCACGATGTCGCGTGGCGTGCCCTTGGGTGCCAGCACGCCGAACCAGGTGCCCTGGTCGAAGTCCTTCAGGCCGGACTCCGCCAGCGTGGGCACGTCGGGCAGCGCGCTGGAGCGCTTCGCGGTGGTCACGGCCAGGGGCCGCAGCTTGCCGGCACGGATGTGCTGGATGACCGGCGTGATGGTGTCGAAGGACATGTCGACCTGGCCGCCCAGCAGGTCGGTGGTCAGCGGCGCGCTGCCCTTGTACGGCACATGCAGCAGCTCGACGCCGGTCTGGCTCGCGAACTGCGTGCCGATCAGATGCTGCACGGTGCCATTGCCGTTGGAGCCATAGGACAGGCGGCCCGGAGCAGCCTTGGCCTGGGCCACCAGGGCCTTCACGTCGGTGGCGCTGTTCTTGGCGTTGACGACCAGCACGTTGGGCACCAACGCGATGGTGGTCACGGGCTCGAAGCTCTTCTCGAAGTCGTAGGGAAGCTTGCGGTAGACGCTCGTCGCGATGGTGTGGTGAACGGCCCCCATCAGCAGCGTGTAGCCGTCGGGCTTGGCCTTGGCCACGAAGTCGGCGCCCACCGTGGCCCCCGCGCCGGGCCGGCTTTCGACCAGCACAGGCTGCCCCAGGGTCTGCGACAGCTTGTCGGTGAGCGAGCGTGCCAGCACGTCCGAGCTGCCGCCGGGTGGGAAGGGCACGATCAGGCTGATGGGCCGTGAAGGCCAGTTCTGTGCACCGGCCAGCGTTGCGGCCAGGGTCAGGGCCGTGGCGATTCCCGCCTTGCAAAGGATGCGGCTCTTGCTCATGTTGTCTCCGTTTCGGTTGTGGACTCAAGGGTAGGCAGGCCGTCCCATCACGACATGCCTGTGCAGTGAAGGCTTTCTTAACCGCTGTTCAACAGTGGCGCGCTCACAGCGGTGCCACTCGCAGCAGGTTGGTGGTGCCCGGCGTGGCGAAGGGCATGCCCGCCGCGATCACGAGGAACTGGCCTGTCGTGCCGAAGCCGCCGCGCAGCGCGGTGTCCACCGCCACCTCGGTCATCTCCGACACGCTCTGCACTTCATGGCAGAGCACGGCATGGACACCCCAGGCCAGGGCCAGCCGGCGTGCGGTGGCGGTGCGGGGCGTCATGCCGATGATGGGTGCGTCGGGCCGTTCGCGCGCCATGCGCAGTGCCGAGTGGCCGGAGCTGGTATAGGCGACGGCCGCCGCCGCCCGCAGCAGGCCGGCCACGTCGCGCAGGGCCGCGCCGATCGCATCGGCCACGCGGGCCTGGGGCAGGGCGCGCGAGGCGTCGATGCCCGGCCGGTACGCAGCATCGCGTTCGGTGTGGTGGACGATGCGGTCCATCATGCGCACGGCCTCGACCGGATGGTTGCCGCTGGCCGATTCGGCCGACAGCATCACCGCATCGGCGCCTTCGTAGATGGCGGTGGCCACGTCCGACGCCTCGGCGCGCGTGGGCACGGGGGCGGCCACCATCGATTCGAGCATCTGCGTGGCCACGATCACCGGCTTGCCGGCGTCGCGGCAGGCCCGCACGATGCGCTTCTGCAGGGCGGGCACCTGTTCGGCCGGCAGTTCCACGCCGAGGTCGCCACGCGCCACCATCACGGCATCGGCCTCGGCCACGATGGCCTCCAGGCTGGCGATGGCTGCGGGCTTCTCCAGCTTGGCCACGATGCCGGCCTGTCCGCCCACCAGGGCGCGCAGTTCCACGATGTCCTCGGGCCGTTGCACGAAGGACAGGGCGACCCAGTCCACGCCCAGCTGCAGCCCGACGGCGAGGTCGGCGCGGTCCTTGGCCGTGAGTGCGGACAGCGGCAGCACCACCCCGGGCACGTTCACGCCCTTGCGGTCGGACAGGCGCCCGCCCGTCACGACCCGCGTGTGTGCGAAGCCCGGCCCGCAGGCTTCCACGCGCAGCCGGATGCGCCCGTCGTCGAGCAGCAGTTCGGTGCCGGCACCGAGCGCCTCGAAGATCTCCGGATGGGGCAGGGCGACCTGCGTGGCATCGCCCGCCGTGTCGGCGTCCAGCATCAGGTCGAAGCGCGCGCCGTCGGCCAGCGTCACCGGGCCGGCAGCGAAGGTACCGATGCGCAGCTTGGGGCCCTGCAGGTCCATCAGCACGCCGATGGGGCGCCCGGTCTGGCGCTCGATCTCGCGGATGGCCGCCAAGCGCCGCTGGTGGTCCTGCGCGGTGCCATGGCTGAAGTTCAGGCGGAACACATCCGCACCTGCGTCGAAGAGCGCGCGGATGCGCTCGGGATGGTCGCTGGCGGGGCCCAGCGTGGCCACGATCTTGGCCTGTCGGTGTCGTCTCATGGGCGGGCGTGCGGACGGGCCGCGTCGTTGGACTCGCCGTGCGGGGGCAGCACCAGCACGGCCCGGAAGTCATTCACGTTGGTGCGGGTCGGGCCCGTGACCACGGCATCGCCCAGCGCCTCGAAGAAGGCGTGGGCGTCGTTGTCGTCGAGCCGCTCGCGCGGGCGCAGGCCGGCCGCATGGGCGCGGGCCAGCGTCTGCGGGCCGATCACGGCGCCGGCGGTCTCCTCGATGCCATCCACGCCGTCGGTGTCGGCCGCCAGCGCATGGATGCGCGGATGCCCCTGCAGCGCCAGGGCCAGCGCGAGCAGGAACTCCACGTTGCGCCCGCCCCGCCCGTGGCCGCGCAGGCTCACCGTGGTCTCACCGCCCGAGAGCAGCACGCAGGGAGCCACGAAAGGCTGGTTGCGGCGTGCCACCTGCAGCGCCATGCCGGCCATGACCTTGGCCACGTCGCGCGACTCGCCCTCGATGGCATCGCCGAGGATGTGCACGGCGATGCCCGCGCGCTCGGCCACCTGCGCCGCGGCTTCGAGCGCCCGCTGCGGCGTGACCGCCATGCGGTTCTCGATGAGGGGCAGGCGGGGATCGTGCGGCTTCGGTGTCTCGGCCTCGCCGGTGCGCAGCAGCGCCATGGCGGCCTCGGGCACGGCGATGCGGCGCCGGTGGAGGATCTCCAGTGCCTGCGCACAGTCGCTTGGATCGGGCACCGTGGGGCCGGACGCGATGTCCGCCGGGTCGTCGCCCGGCACGTCCGACAGCAGCAGGTTGACCACCCGCGCGGGCCGGCAGGCCAGCGCCAGGCGGCCGCCCTTGATGCCGGACAGGTGCCGCCGCACGCAGTTCATCTCGGCGATGGATGCGCCGCTGGCCAGCAGCTGGCGGGCGATGGCCTGTTCGTGGGCCAGGGTCAGCCCCGGCAGCGGCCAGGGCAGCAGGGCGGAGCCGCCGCCGGAGACCAGGCACAGCACCAGGTCCTCAGGCCCCAGGCCCCGCACGGCCGCCAGCAGGGCCGCGCTGGCGGCCAGGCCGGCGTCGTCCGGCACGGGATGAGCCGCCTCCATCACGCGGATGCGGCCGCAGGGGGCGCCATGGCCGTAGCGCGTGACGACCACGCCCGAGAGCTCGCCGGCCCAGCGGTCGTCGACCACCTGCGCCATGGCCGCCGCGGCCTTGCCGAAGCCGATCACCACGGTCCTGCCGGCGGGCGGCGACGGCAGCAGCGCCGGCAGGCACAGCGCCGGCTGGGCGGCGGCGACGGCGGCGTCGAACATGCCGCGCAGCAGGCGCAGCGGATCCTGCAGCGCAAACTGCATGGCAATTCCTTGGCGAAGTGAAGGGGAGGGCCCGCCGCGCTGCCGTGTGGCAGCGCAGGAGGCGGGCCTCAGGCGCCGCGGCGCCGCGCGCAGCGCAGGGCCGCGGACGGTGGGCTCATCAGGCCGCCATGCGCGCAGGCGAGCCGGCCAGCTGGCGGCAGACGGCCTCCGTCACCTGGGCCGTGGTGGCGCTGCCGCCCAGGTCGCGGGTGTGCAGGCGCACGTCCGCCGTGACCTGCTCGACGGCCTGCATGACGCGGGCGGCGGCCTCGTGCTCGCCGAGGTGCTCCAGCAGCATCACCACCGACCAGAAGGTGCCCACCGGGTTGGCCAGCCCCTGGCCCATGATGTCGAAGGCCGAGCCGTGGATGGGCTCGAACATCGAGGGATAGCGGCGCTCCGGGTCGATGTTGCCGGTGGGCGCGATGCCCAGGCTGCCGGCCAGCGCGGCGGCCAGGTCGCTCAGGATGTCGGCATGCAGGTTCGTGGCGACGATGGTGTCGAGCGTGGCCGGCTTGTTGACCATGCGCGCCGTCATGGCGTCCACCAGTTCCTTGTCCCAGGTGACGTCTGGAAACTCGTCCGCCACCTCCGCGGCGATCTGGTCCCACATCACCATGGCATGGCGCTGCGCGTTGCTCTTGGTGACCACCGTCAGCAGCTTGCGCGGCCGCGACTGGGCCAGGCGGAAGGCGAAGCGCAGGATGCGCTCCACGCCCACGCGGGTCATGATGGACACGTCGGTGGCCGCCTCGATGGGATGCCCCTGGTGCACGCGGCCGCCCACGCCCGAGTACTCGCCCTCGGAGTTCTCGCGCACGATGACCCAGTTCAGGTCCTGCGGCCCGCAGCGCTTGAGCGGCGCGTCGATGCCCGGCAGGATGCGCGTGGGACGCACGTTGGCGTACTGGTCGAAGCCCTGGCAGATCTTCAGGCGCAGGCCCCAGAGCGTCACATGGTCGGGGATGTGCGGATCGCCGGCCGAACCGAAGAGGATGGCGTCCTTGCCGCGCAGCGCCGACAGGCCGTCCTCCGGCATCATCACGCCGTGCTCGCGGAAGTAGTCGCCGCCCCAGCCGAAGTCCTCGAACTCGAAGCGGAAGGCCGCGCTGCCCTCGGCCAGCGCCTCCAGCACCTGCCGCCCCGCGGGCACGACCTCCTTGCCGATGCCGTCTCCGGGAATGGTTGCGATCTTGTAGACCTTCATGCTGTCTCCGCTGCAGTGATGGATTGCGATGGGGTCACTGTAGGCACTGCACGCCTCGGCGAACGCCGCTACAGTCAACCCGCTTTTAACCTGGGGTCAAGGATGGTGGCATGAGCGGCAGGATTCTTCCGGGCGACATCGGCTTCTTCTCGGCGCTGGCGCGTTCGGGCAGCCTGAGCGCGGCGGCCCGGGAACTCGGCATCACCACGCCCGCCGTGAGCAAGCACCTGGCCCAGATGGAGGCGCGCCTGCAGGTCGCGCTGGTCAACCGCACCACCCGCCGCATGAGCCTCACGCCCGAGGGCGAGACGCTGCTGGCGGGCGCCCGCCGGGTGCTGGCCGAGATCGATTCGCTGGACGAGCTGCTCTCGGGCACGCAGGCGCAGCCACAGGGGCTGCTGCGGGTCAATGCCACGCTGGGCTTCGGCCGCAGCCATGTGGCGCCCGTCATCTCCCGCTTCGTCCGCCAGTACCCCGACGTGGAGGTGCAGCTGCAGCTGTCTGTCAATCCACCGCCGCTGACCGACGACGCCTACGACGTCTGCGTGCGCTTCGGCGCGCCGCCCGAGGCCCGCGTGATCGCCCGGCATGTGGCGGCCAACCGGCGGCTGCTGTGCGCGGCGCCGGCCTACCTGGCCCGGCACGGCCACCCGCGCAATCCGGCCGACCTGGTGCGGCACAACTGCATCGGCATCCGGCAGGGCGAGGAGGCGTATGGCGTGTGGCGGCTCGCCAGCCATCGCACGCGGGGCAAGGCCGCCGAGTCGGTCAAGATCCGCGGCAACCTCACGACCAACGACGGCGAGATCGCCGTGGCCTGGGCGCTGGCGGGCCACGGCATCCTGATGCGGGCCGAATGGGACATCCGCCGCTACCTGGACAGCGGCCGGCTGGTGCAGGTGCTGCCGCAGTTCGACACGCCCGACGCCGACATCTATGCGGTCTATCCGCAGCGGCACCAGCACTCGGCGCGCGTGCGCGCCTTCGTCGACAGCCTGGCGCTGCAGCTCAACGGCAGCGCCGGCGCGTAGGCACCCGCCTCAGAGATCGGCCGGCGCGTCGTCCTGCAGCGCCTCGGCCACGAAGTCCACGAAGGCCCGCACCTTCAGCGGCAGGGCGCGGTTCTGGCGGAACACCGCGAAGATGCCGTTGGAGAAAGCCCGCACCGCGAAGCGGTACTCGGGCAGCAGGCGCACCAGCGTGCCGTCCTGCAGGTTGCTGCGCACCGTGGGCTCGGACAGCAGCGCCACGCCCATGCCGCCCAGCGCGGCCAGCCGCAGCATCTCGCCGTTGTTGGCGCTCAGCACGCCCTGGATCGCCAGCTCCTGCTGCACGCCCTGTTCGTCCACGTACTTCCAGCTCGTGGCCTCGTGCTCGCGCCGGTAGGTGAGGCACCGGGCCTGCGGCAGGTCGTTCGGGTGCCTGATGCGCGAATTGGTCTTGAGGTAGGCCGGGCTGGCCACCAGCACCTCGTCGCTGGAGAGCAGCCGCTTGATGACGAAGCCCGAGTCGTTGGATTCGCCGGTGCGGATGTCCACGTCGAAGTCGTGCTCGACCAGGTTGACCGGATGCTCCGACAGCTCGATCTGCACCTGGATGTCCGGATAGCGCTGGGCGAAGCGCGGCAGCAGCGGCGCCACCACGCGCAGGCCGATGTGGGTGCGCGAATGCACCCGCAGCCGGCCTTCGGGCCGCTGGCGGGCGCTGCGCGCGGCCTGCTCGGCATCGGCCATGGCCTCCAGCACGCCCTCGGCGCGCGAGAGGAAGGCCTGGCCGGCCTCGGTCATCTTGAGGTTGCGGCTGGTGCGATCCACCAGCTGCACGCCCAGCTCCTCCTCCAGCGCGCTGATGCGCCGCGAGATGGTGGCCGGCGACAGGCTCAGGCTGCGGGCCGCGGCCGAGAGGCTGCCCTTGCGTTGGGTGGTGACGAAGATGCGCAGCGAGTCGAGGGCCTTCATTTCGAAAGACGCAAAGAAGGTGTGCGCATGACGGTGCGCTGGCAGGCCGGGGCGTTCCTAGCATTGATCCACGTCACGAACCAACGATCAGGAGCAACGGCCATGGACTTCGGAATCTTCATTCTGATGCAGCAGCGAAACAAACATAAGACCTCGCACGAGATCCTGCGGGACGCCGTCGAACAGACGCGTCTGGCGGACGAGCTGGGCTTCGGCGCGGCATGGTATGCCGAGCACCATTTCAGCAACTACGGCATGTGCTCGTCGCCGCTGACGATGATCGCGCATTGCGCGGCCGCCACGCGCCGCATCCGCCTGGGCACGGGCATCGTGGTGGCGCCGCTGTACACGCCGGCCCGCCTGATCGCCGACGTGGCGATGGTGGACCAGCTGTCCAACGGCCGGCTCAACCTGGGCATCGGCTCGGGCTACCAGCACTTCGAATTCGAGCGCTTCGGCGTCGCGCTGGACACGGCCAAGGCCCGCACCTTCGAGATGCTCGACATGCTGGAAATGGGCCTCAAGCAGCCCAAGTTCAGCTACGACGGCCAGTACTACCAGCAGCCGATGAGCGCCATCAGCCAGCGCGCCGTGCAGCAGCCCGGCCCGCCGATGTGGATCACGAGCGTCGATCCGAGCTTCGTCGCCCGCGCGGTGCGCGGCAATCACCATGTGTTCGTCTCCGGCGGCGATGGCGGCCTGGAGAAGCTGGCCGGCACCCGCGCCCTCATCGACCGCGTGGCCACGCAGGAGGGCAAGGACCCTGCCGCCGTGCCCGTGGGCCTGCTGCGCGCCGCCTACGCCAGCAACGACAAGGACGAGGTCGAGAAGTACCTGGACTGCGCCCGCTACCAGCGCCGCATCGCCGTCAGCCTCAAGCGGCGCACGGCGCAGATCGCCGACGACTACCAGGTCGAGGAAGGCATCGTCGAGGGCGAGCCGACGCTGGACGAAATGCGCGCCCTGCTGCCCGTGGGCAGCATCGACACGGTGATCGAGCGCGTGGTCAACGAGATCCGCACGCTCAAGCCGGTGCACTACTGCTTCCAGACGCAGATGGGCGACTTCGACCACCCGACCATGCTGCGCCAGCTGCGCACCTGGGCCGAGGTCATCATCCCGACCGTGCAGCAGGAGATCGCCAACGATCCGCCGCACCGCGCCGCGGCCGCCCAGCCCGAGCTGGCCACCGCCTGAGCCGCACGCCGAGGCCTGCCATGACCGCGCTTGCCACCGCCGAACGCACCCGGCCCGCCATCGAGCCCACGTTGCTGCGCCAGCACCTGGGCTGCTTCCCGACCGGCGTGGCCATCGTCACCACGCGCACGGCCGACGGCCAGCCCGCGGGGCTGACCTGCAACAGCTTCAGCTCGGTCTCGCTGGAGCCGCCGCTGGTGCTGTTCAGCCTGCGCAAGGCCAGCCGCCTGCTGGAAACCTTCCAGCAGGCCGAGGGCTTCGCCATCCACATCCTGGGCGAGCACCAGGACGCGCTGTCGGGCCGCTTCGCCTCCAGCAGGATCGAGCACAAGTTCGAGGGCGTGGCCTGGCGCGAGGGCGAGCTGGGCATGCCGCTGCTGGACGACTGCCTGGCCAGCTTCGAATGCCGCCTGTTCGCCGCCCATGACGCGGGCGACCATGTCATCTTCATCGGCGAGGTTCACCACCTGGGCGCCGGCACCGGCGAGCAGGCGCTGGTGTTCTACAAGGGCGCCTACATGCGCCTGGCCGAGTCGCTGCGTCAGCGCGTGGTGCAGGGCGGCATGGGCGATGCCGACGTGGACGAGGCCTACCGCACGCTCTACGGCCGGCTGCTGCGCCTGGCGTGCGAACGCGCGAGCGAGGACGAGATCGACGCCATCGAGGCGGCCGCCGCGCTGATCGAGGCCCATCCCGAGGATGCACCGCTCAAGGCCCGCATCGACTCGGCCAGCGCCTTCTTCGGCGCCATCGCCGCTGCTGGCCACAACGACGCGCTGATGCTCATGGCCCAGACCATGACCACGGTGCTGCGCGAGCGCATGACCCATGTGCTGTCGGTGCGCGCGCGGCCCGACCTGTACCCGCTGCGGCGCGCCGTGGTGCGCCACCTGCGCGCCCGCGATGCCGAAGGCGCTGCCGCCGCGCTCGATGCGCTGATCGACCAGCTGCGCCGCGGCTGAGCGCCGCTCCTTCCGCCCCGTGGCCCGTGCGCCTGGGGCGGTCCGAATGAGAGAGACGAGGAGACACGATGTCCATCGACTACGCCGCGTTCCGGCGTGAACTGGAGGCCTTCGCCCGCGAGGCCTGCCCGCCGGAGATCCGGGCCGTGGTGGCCGCCGGCCAGAAGATCACCAAGCGCGAGTACCAGGCCTGGCAGAAGATCCTGAACGACCGCGGCTGGGGCGCACCCAGCTGGCCGGTGGAAGTCGGCGGCACCGGCTGGGACATCCGCCAGCGCCTGATCTTCGAAGAGGTGATGGCCGAGAACGACTGCCCGCCGCTGTACCACCATGGCCTGGGCCACATCGGCCCGGTCATCATCCGCTTCGGCACGCCCGAGCAGAAGGCGCGCTTCCTGCCGCGCATCCTGGATGGCGCGGACTGGTGGTGCCAGGGCTATTCGGAGCCCGGTTCGGGCTCCGACCTGGCCTCGCTGCAGACCAGCGCCCGCCGCGATGGCGAGCACTGGGTGGTCAATGGCCAGAAGATCTGGACCTCCCACGCGCACGAGGCCAGCATGATCTACATGCTGGTGCGCACCTCGAAAGAGGCGAAGAAGCAGGAGGGCATCTCGCTGCTGCTGGTGCCCATGGACACGCCCGGCATCACCGTGCGGCCCATCCGCACCATCGACGGCTGGCACCACCTCAACGAGGTCTTCTTCGACGAGGTGCGCGTGCGTGCCGACAACCTCATCGGCGAGGAAGGCAAGGGCTGGACCTGCGCCAAGTTCCTGCTGGAACGCGAGCGCCTGCCCCCGGCCAACGTGGCCCGGCTGGCACTGATGCACCGCCAGGTCTCGGCGCTGCTGCAGCAGGCCGCGCAGGCGGCCGGCAGCCGGCGCGACTTCGGCGTGCTGCAGCACAAGCTGCTGCTGTGCGAGGCCGAGCTGCAGGGGGCGCGCGTGATGATGGCCAGCGCCACCGACGACCTGATCCACCAGCGGCCACTGGGCGTGCAGCCCTCGGCCATCAAGATGACCTGCGCCGACGTGGCGCAGCGCCTGACCACCATCGCCCTCGACGCGGTCGGCCCCGAGGCCGCGCACCGCTTCCTGGCCGAGGCCGGCGGCGAGGAGCTGCCCGCCGCCACCTGGATCCAGAACTACATGTTCACCCGCGCCCGCACCATCGCCGGTGGCACCTCCGAGGTGCAGCGCAACGTGATCGCCAACGCGCTGCTGGGAGCCTGAGCCCATGTCGAACCACTTCTCCCCGCTCTTCCCCGGCATGCTCTTCGACGCGGCCGACCGCTTTGCGCAGGACCATCAGCACAGCGCCACCCTGCCCGGCGACCCCGTGCGCGAACTGGGCTGGACTGCCACGCTCGTGCCCGAGGCCGACGGCGGCGTCGGCGGCACGCTGGCCGACCTCGCCAGCGTGGTCGAGGGCCTGGCCGCCCAGGGCCTGCAACTGCCCGTGATCGAGACCTGCGCCGTGGTGCCGCTGCTGCTGCGTGCCGCGCCGGCCGAGGTGGCCGGGCCCTGGCTGCAGGCCGTGGCCGAGTCCGAGGTGCAGATCGCGCCGCTGGCCGCGCTGTCGCATCTGCCCGAAGACGGCACCCTGCGTGCGGTCCGCAGCGAAAGCGGCTTCGTGCTCGACGGCCGCGTGGACGGCGTGGACGCCACGCTGCCCGCCAGCCACTGGCTGGCCGCCGCCACGCTGGACGGCGCGCCGGCGCTCTTCCTCGTCGATGCGGAGCGCATCGGCGCCCCCGCCGCCCGCTACCGCACCATGGAAGGCCGGCAAGGCGCGGACTTCGTGCTGACCGGTGTCTCGGTGCCCGCCACCGCCCTGCTGATGCAGGGCGAGCCGCTGCGCGCCGCGCTGGCCGACGCGGGCGACGCGGCCCTGCTGCTCACGCTGGTCGACACCGTCGCGGCGCAGGCCGCGCTGATCCGCCACACGATCACGCACCTGCAGGAACGCCGGCAGTTCGGCGTGGCGCTCGCCACCTTCCAGGTGCTGCGCCACCGCGTGGCCGACATGTACGTCAAGGCGCAGTGCGCCCAGGGCCTGGTGGTGCATGCCTTCCAGGCGCAGGAGTCGGCCGCGCCCCAGCTGCGCCGCACGCTGCAGCTGGCCAAGCTCTCCATCGCCGAGACGGCGCGCGCCGCGGCCGAGGCGGCCATCCAGATGCACGGCGGCATGGGCCTGAGCGAGGAGGTGCTGGCCACCCGCCTGGCCCAGCGGCTGATCGCCTCGGAGTTCCGCTACGGCGACCGGCTGACCCAGCTCGCCGTGCTGCTGCATGCGGCCCCCGCTTCCTCCACCCCTTCTTCTGCCAACACCCTCCCTGGGAGCGCGCGATGAGCATCCACCTCGAAGTCTCCGAATACATCGCCGTCGTGCGGCTGGACAAGCCGCCCGTCAACGCCCTCGACCGCGCCTCGCGCCGCGACCTCATCGCCGCCTTCGACGAGATCTCCGAACGCAGCGACGTGCGCGTGGCCATCCTCACCGGCACCGGCAAGGCCTTCTGCGCCGGTGCCGACCTCAAGGACCGGCCGAACGCCGACAAGGCGGGCGACTTCCTCGACCACAACCGCTGGACCCGCGAGACGGGCAATGCCATCCGCGAATGCGCCAAGCCGGTGATCGCGGCCATCAACGGCCCGGCGCTGGGCGCGGGCTTCGGCCTGATGGCGGCCTGCGACATCTTCCTGGCCAGCGAGGACGCCACCTTCGCCATGCCCGAGATCAACGTCGGCCTGGCCGGCGGCGTCTCGATGCTGCGCACGCTGGTGGGCCGCTCGTTCACGCGGCGCATGTTCTTCACCGGCATGAAGGTGTCGGCCGCCGAGCTGTACCGCCGCGGCGTGCTCGACGAGGTGGTGCCGGCCGATCAGCTGATGCCGCTGGCCATGGAGATCGCGCAGGACATCGCGTCCAAGGCGCCGCTGGCCGTGGCCTATGCCAAGCAGGCCGCCAACATGATGGACCTGATGCCCCAGCGCGACGGCTACCGCGTGGAGCAGAACTTCACCATGGCGCTGTCGCGCACCGAGGACGCCAAGGAGGCCCGCCAGGCCTTCCTTGAAAAGCGCCCACCGGTCTACAAGGGACGATGAGCATGCGCCCCGACATCGACGTCGGCCACGGCCTGGAGGCGCTGTTCGCGCCGCGTTCCATCGCCATCGTGGGCGCGTCCGACGACGTGACCAAGATCGGCGGCCGGCCGCTGCAGTTCCTGCGCAAGTACGGCTTCGCGGGCGCGATCTACCCGGTCAACCGCAAGGCGGCCGAGGTGCAGTCGCTGCGCGCCTACCCCGATGTGGCTGCGCTGCCCGAGGCGCCCGAGCTGGCCGTCATCGCCGTGCCGCCCGAGAGCGTGCCGCAGGCCGTGCGCGACTGCGCCGCCCGCGGCGTGAAGGCGGCCGTGGTGCTCTCCGCAGGCTTCTCCGAGATGGGCGAGGCCGGGGCGCGGCTGCAGGCCGAGATCGGCCGCATCGCCCGCGACACCGGCCTGCGCGTGGTGGGTCCCAACTGTTTGGGCGCCATCGGCGTGCCGGCGAAGAGCATCGCCACCTTCTCGGTGGCGCTGGAGTCCGCCTTTCCTGCGCCGGGGCCCGTGGGCATCGTCTCGCAAAGCGGCAACCTGGGCAGCTACACGCTGCGCCTCGCGTCCGAGCGAGGCCTGGGCATCAGCCGCATGCTGACCACCGGCAACGAGTGTGACGTGGACATCGCCGATGCCATCGCCTCGGCCGCGGCCGACCCGGGCACCCGCGTCATCCTCTGCTGCATGGAAACCTGCCGCGACGGCGACAAGCTGCGCCGCGCGATGGCCCTGGCCCGCGCCGCGGGGAAGCCCCTGGTGGTGCTGAAGGTCGGCGTCTCCGAAGCCGGCAGCGCCGCAGCGGCCTCGCACACCGGCGCACTGGCCGGCTCCGATGCGGTGTTCGACGCCGTGCTGCGCGAGGGCGGCGCCCTGCGCGTGCCCAGCATCGAGCAGCTGCTGGACGTGGGCCATGCGCTGGCCGTGCTCGGCGAAGGCCGTCTGCCCAAGGGCCGGCGCATCGCGGTGCTCACGGCCTCGGGCGGCTTCGGCGTGCTGCTGGCCGATGCGGCCAGTGCGCAAGGCCTGACGCTGCCGCGCCTGGCCGAGGCCACCCAGCAGCGCATCCTGCAGGCGGTGGCCTTCGCGGCACCGGCCAATCCGGTGGACATGACGGCCCAGGTCTCCAGCCGGCCCGAAGTGCTGGCCCAGGTGCTGGACGCTGTGGCTGCCGATCCGGTCTGCGACACGCTGCTGCTTCAGTCGGCCAATGCCTTCCATGTGCCGCGGCTGCGCGACGTCTTCCTGGCCGCGCTCACGCAGATGCGCGAGCGGCATCCGCAGCGGCTCATCGTGCTGTGCGCGCGGGCGCCTGCGGAGGTGCGGCGGCAACTGGACGCGCTGGGCATCCCGGCCATCGAGGGCATCGACGCCGCCTGCGCCACCGTGGCGGCTTTGGCGACGCTGGGCACGCAGTCCGCGCAACAACCGACCGTCGAAACGATGCCACGCGCGCCCCTTGCGGCCGAAGCCTTCGCCACCGAGGCCAGCGCCAAGGCGGCCCTGGCCGCCGCCGGCCTGCCGGTGCTGCGCGAGGTGGTCGCCACCACGCGCGACGAGGCGGTGGCCGCGGCACGCGCCATCGGCTTCCCGGTGGTGCTGAAGATCGTCTCGCCCGACATCGCCCACAAGACCGAGGTGGGGGGCGTGGTGGTGGACGTGCGCAGCGAGGGCCAGCTCATCGACGCGCACGACACCATGCGGGCCCGCGTCGCCGACAAGGCGCCCCATGCCCGCATCGACGGCGTGCTGGTGGCGCAGATGGCGCCGGCCGGCTGCGAGCTGATCCTGGGCACCAAGACCGATCCCGTCTTCGGGCCCATGGTCATGGTCGGCCTGGGCGGCATCCATGCCGAGATCTGGAAGGACGTGGCCCTGCGCCCCGCACCCGTCGATGCGGCCGGTGCCGAGGCCATGCTGCGTTCGCTCCAATCCTTCGCGCTGCTGGACGGCGCGCGCGGCCGCCCCAAGGCGGACGTGGCCGCCGCCGCCCAGGCCATCGCCGCGCTGTCGCGCTTTGCCGCCCGGCATGCCGACGACGTGGCCGAGATCGACATCAACCCGCTGGTGGTGCTCGACGCCGGCCAGGGTGCCTTTGCGCTCGATGCGCTGCTGGTGCCCACCTCCAAGACCGAGAAGGACGTTCACGCATGACCGCCACCCTTTCCCCACTGACGGGCCGCACGGCCTTCATCAGCGGCGCCGGCCACGGCATCGGCCGTGCCACGGCGCTGGCCCTGGCGGCGCGCGGCGCCGTCGTCGGCATCAATGACCTCAAGCCCGAGTTCGTGGAAGACGCCGTGGCAGCGGTGCGCGCCGCGGGCGGCCAGGCCATCGGCCTGCCCTGCGACGTCTCCACCCGCGACGGCATGCGCGAGGCGGTGCAGCGTTTCGCCTCCGACGCCGGCCGGCTCGACGTGATGGTCAACAACGCCGCCTGGGTGCGCTACCAGACGGTGGCGGAGATCACGCCCGAGGTGATGGACCGCATGGTGGAGATCGGCTTCAAGTCGGTGATCTGGGGCATCCAGGCCGCGGCCGAGGCCATGGATGCCGAACGGGGCGGCGCCATCATCAATGTGGCCTCCGTCGCGGCCTTCAAGTCGCCGATGCGCTCGGTGGTCTACAGCGGCATCAAGGCCGGCGTGCTGGGCATCACCCGCGCCGCCGCGGCCGACCTCGGTGCACGCCGCATCCGCGTCAATGCGGTGGCACCCGGCGCCGTGCCCACCGAAGGCACGGTGCGCAACCGCAATGCCGAGCTGGATGCCAGGCGCATCGCCCGCACGCCACTGGGCCGGCTGGGCACGGTGCAGGACATCGCGGATGCCATCGTCTTCCTCGCCAGCGACGAGGCGCGCTTTCTCAATGCAGAGGTGCTGCGGCTGGACGGCGGTGCCTCGGAGACCTCGCTGTGAGCGCCCCGGCCAGGGCCTTCGCGCCCACGCGGTTGCAGAATGTCTACCTGGTGGCCGAGCAACCGGCCGCGCTGCATGCCTTCTACAGCGAGGCCCTGGGCCTGTCGCTCAAGTTCGCTGATGGCGAGCGCTGGTACCAGTACGGCGTGGGCGGCGGCAATGTCTCGCTCGCCTGCCGCGAGGAGGCGGCGCCCGCCACCTCGGGCGCGGTGATGGTGTTCGAGGTGGCGGACTTCGATGGCGCCGCCGAGCGCATCGCGGCGGCCGGCGGCCAAGTGCTGGGCCTGCGCGACATGGGCCCGCATGGCGCGGTGCTGTCGCTGCGCGATCCCGAGGGGCATGTGGTGCAGCTCTTCCGGCGCTCGCCTCCGGCGGACGCCAAGGCACGGTCGTGAGCGGCACCCTGGCCGGCGCGGACGCATGGCAGGCCCTGCTGGACCGCGAGGCCATCCGCGACTGCCTGTACCGCTATTGCCGCGGCATCGACCGCTGCGACGAGGCGGCCCTGCGCTCGGCCTACTGGCCCGATGCCACGGACTGCCACGGCGCCTGGAAGGGCAGCGCCACCGGCTTCATCGACCAGGCGCTGACGAAGCTGCGCAAGGGCGGCCGGCGGGTGCACCAGATCAGCAACATCCTGATCGAACTCGCGGGCGACACGGCGGCGGTCGAGAGCAGCTTTCTCGCATTGCAGTCGACGGCGGCACAGCCCGGGCACGAGACTTTCCTCTGCGGTCGCTACGTCGACCGCTTCGAACGCCGCCAGGGCGAATGGCGCGTCGCCGACCGCACGGTCGTGTACGACTGGATCGAGGAGCGCGCGCGGCCCGAGCTGGCGCGGGGCGATGCGCAGCTCTTCGGCGTGCGGCAGCCGACGGCGGCGATGGCGCCCGCCGATCCGGTCTATGCGCTGCTGGCGGCGCTGCACGCGCCGGCGCGCCGATGACGACCCGCGTGCACGCGAGCGCGCCGAACAGCGGGCCCGGCCGAGAGGACGCCGGAAGCGGCTTCGCCAGTGCGGCCAGCGGACCCTTCAGCGGCGCAGCGCCGCGGCATGTGCTCGTCACCGGCGCCGCTGCCGGCATCGGCCGCGCCACCGCCCTGCGGCTCGCGCGCGACGGCTGGCACTGCGTGCTGGTCGATGCCGACACCTCGCGCCTCGCCCAACTCGCCGCCGACTGGCCCACCGATGCGCCGTCGCCGCGCATCCACCCCGTCGACCTGTGCGACGCCGCGCAGGTCGCGGCGCTCGGTGCCCACCTGCCAGCGCTGGATGCGTTGATCAACAACGCCGGCATGTCGGCCGGCGGCCGCGATGCGCTCGACGCCGGCAGCGAGCGGCTGCTGGCCCTCAACCTCGATGCGCCTGCGCGGCTGGTGCAAGCCTGCGCCGACCGCCTGCGGCCCGGCGCACGCGTGGTCAACGTGGCCTCCGGTGCGGGCCTGCGCGCCATTCCCTGGCGCGGGCTCTACAGCCCCAGCAAGGCCGGCCTCATCGCCCAGACTGCGGCCCTGGCGCAGGCGCGCCCGGACTGGACGGTCACCGCGCTGGCTCCGGGCTTCGTGCGGACCGAGCTGGTGCAGCAGCTGATCGACAGCGGCCGACTGGTGCCCGCGCAGGCCACGGCCAAGATCCCGCGGGGCCACATGGCCGAGCCCGAGGACATGGCCGAGGCGCTGTGCTTCCTGGCAGGGGAGGGCGCCCGGCCGCTGTCGGGCCAGCTGCTGGTCCTGGATGGCGGCTCGTCGGTGTCTGGCGGCAGCCAGCCGCTGCCGCCCGCCCAGGCACCGCTGCCGCCACTGGACATGGCCTGCACCCCGCACGACGCCGGCACGTCCCCCGGCGCGGGCGGCTATCCGGCCGTGCTCGATGCGAGCCTGATGACGGCCGCGCCAGGGCAGTGGCTGGAGACCTTGCAGGCCGCCGCACGGCGCTTCCGGCGCGCGCACACGGCCCAGGCCAGCCTCACGCTGCTCGTGCCGGCCGCGTTGCCCGCGCTGCCCTGGGCGCAGGCGGGCGATCCGGCGGCCGCCCGCATGCTGCTGCACACGCTGGCCGCCGAATGGGGCAGCCAGGGCCTTCGCATCAACGCCCTGGCCATCGACGGGCCCGCTGTGGGCGGAGGCGTACAGGCACTGCTGGCCTTCGTCGCGAGCCCGCGCTCACGCTTCCTCACCGGCCAATGGCTGCGTGCGGCCGCCGCAGCGACGACAACGATCCACCCTGAGGAGACATGACCATGAACCCCCTGCTTTCCAGCCGCCGGCGCCTTCTGGGCGCCGCGGCGCTGCTGGGCCTGCATCCCTTGATGGCCGGCGCCCAGTCCGGCGCTTGGCCGCAACGGCCGCTCAAGCTGGTGGTGCCCGGCCCGCCCGGTGCCGGCTCCGACATCTTCGCCCGGCTGCTGGCCGTGAACCTGCAGGAGGCCCTGGGCCAGCCGGTGGTGGTCGACAACCGGGCTGGCGCCAACGGGCTGATCGGCAACGAAGCCGTGGCGCGCGCCGCGGCCGACGGCTACACACTGCTGCTGTCGCCGTCGTCCGCCATCGCCATCAACCCGGTGATCCAGCCGCGCATGCCCTACGACGCTCGCAAGGACCTGCAGCCCGTGGCACAGGTGGGATCGGCCGGCGTGCTGCTGGTGGCGAACCCCGCCACCGGACTGCGCTCGCTGGCCGACCTGGTGCGCGCCGTGCGTGCGCAGCCGGACCGCATCGTCTACGGCTCCTGGGGCAGTGGCTCCACGGGCCACCTGGTGATGGAAGGCATCAAGGCCGAATACGGGCTGGTCATGCCGCATGTGCCGTACAAGGGCGTGTCGCCGCTGGTGGCCGACCTGCTGGCCAACACCATCGGCGTGGGCTTCGTCGACATCGCGTCGCCGGTGCCGCACATCCGCGCCGGCAAGCTGGTGGCCCTGGGCTGCACCGGCTCCGCCCGCGGCCCGGCCCTGCCCGAGGTGCCCACGCTGACCGAGCAGGGCTACCGCTTCGACGTCGATGGCTGGTACGGCGTTTTCGTGCCCGCGGGCACGTCGCCCGCGGTGGTGCAGCGGCTCAACCGCGAGATCAACCGCATCTTGGCAACGCCCGAGGTGGTGCAGAAGTTCGCGGCGCAGAACATGCCGCGGCCCCCGCTGAAGTCGGCCGAGGAATTCAGCGCGACGGTCTGGCGCGACATGGACAGCTGGCAGGCGCTGGCGAGGACGGCGCGGCTGCGGGTGGAGTGAGGCGGGTCGACCTGCAGGAAACCCGCCAAGCGCATTGCGTTCACCTTTTGCCAGGCCTGGGCAGTGCCTTGGCTGCCGCTTCCAGGGCGCGCACGTTGGCGTCGGCGCCCTCGGCTTCAAGCAAGGCGCGGCGCTGGGCCGCAAAGGCTTCGTATTGCGCTTCCGCGTGGGCGTCGGCTTGCTTCTTCGACACCCGTCCCGGCCCGTCCAACACGTCACGCTCGTTGAACTTGAGGAACGCGTCCAGCTTTTCCGCCCAGTCCTTCAGGAAGACCTCCTTGCGTCGGCGCGCCTGGTCTTCAGCGAAGTCCAGCCACATCGTCACAACGCGGTTCAGTTCGCCGACTTCAGCTTCCTGCAGGTAGTTCTTGGCCACCTTCACATCGGACTTCTGCACGCTGCCCGACTTCCAGGTAGTGAGCCCCATGTTCGGGGCGTGGCTGTCGGCACGCTGCGCGATCAACTCAGCCGCCGTCTTGCCCGTGACGGCGAAGTGCAGCTTGTTCTGGATGGACTGGAAGAACTGGGTGGTTTCGGGCAGCGACGGCGAGTAATCGGCCGCCATGGCAAAAATCTCGCGCACCCGCAGGTACATGCGGCGCTCACTGGCCCGGATGTCACGGATGCGCTCAAGCAACTCGTCGAAGCGGTCCGGCACAGCTGAGCTGCCCACAGGCGGGTTCTTCAGGCGCTCGTCATCGAGCACAAAGCCCTTCACCAGGTACTCGCTCAGGCGCTCGGTTGCCCAGCGGCGGAACTGCGTGCCGCGCTGAGAGCGCACCCGGTAGCCCACAGCCAGGATCGCGTCGAGGTTGTAGTGCGCCACCCGGTAGGCTTTGCCATCGGCCGCAGTTGTCAACCAGCGGTTGACAACTGAATCGGCAGCCAGTTCCCCCTCGGCAAAGATGGCCTTGAGGTGCTTGGCGATGTTTTGCTTGCTCGTCTGGAACAGATCGGCCATGCCCGCCTGCGACAGCCACAAGGTGTCATCGACAAACCGGCATTCCACCCGTGTACGACCGTCTTCGGTCTCGTAGAGCAGGAACTCGCCAGGAACGAAAGGGACGGTGTTCTTCATGCATGCTCCCCTGTCGGCTCAACCGCCCGGGGCCAGAAACCGGATCGAGCGCAGGGGCAGCCGGCGTCGGGCCCTGTCGGTCAGCTTGTCGTAGTGCTCGTCCCACAGATCGAACAGCTTTTCAAGACTGATCAAGGTGATGCGTCGCTTCTCCTGCGTGCGCGCCTCGGCTTCGGCGTCCTTTGTGAAACCGCCGGTACAGACGAACAGGCCAACGTCGTCATCACCCAACACGGCCATGAAAGACCTCAAGCCTTCGACGCTGACCGCCTGCAGTTGCCTCTTCACCTGAACCTTGATGCGTGGCGGGCGCGTGCCCAGCGCATCAGGCCAGGCCAGGATGTCCACACCACCATCCTTGCCGGGCGGCGACACCCAGGCGACGTGGTACGACATGGCACGCAACAGATCGGCCACCAGTTCCTGGAAGTCGTAGGGATTCATTGCGCGCAGGTACTGCGACACCTCCGCCCAAGCCTGCTCTTCGGCCTCGTCGAAGGTGACGCTCGCCGCCTTGGCGTTGTTGTCCACATCGTCCACTGCGCTCACGGCCGCCGCCACCTCGGCAGCGTTGCCTTCCGCCTCGGGCTGCGCAGCTTTCCATTCCGCGTACAACTTGCAGGCGCGCTTGTAGAAGGCCTCGGGGTCCGGCAGTTCTGCATGCGCCGCCTGGCCTGCCTCGGTGAGGGTCCAGATGCCCTTGTCCTTGACCAACCAGCCAGCCTTGACGCAGTCGACCGTGGCGAAGCGGACGATCTTCTCGAAGCGGCGCCCGCCGGATGGATAGCTGTCTGCCTCGTAGGCCGACAAGGTGACGCGGCTAGCAAGTTGCTGGAGGGCGTCACTCGCGCGCATGCCCTCCGGTGCGGCCATGAGGATGCTGAACAGCTCACGTAGAAATTCGCCGGTACGGCGGCGGGTGATCTCAGCCATGGGGTTGCTCGTTTAAATGGTGTGACAGGACTTGGTAGAGAGCGGATATAGGCGCTCAGCGCCGCTCCTGCGGGTTGGCGCCCGGCCACAGGCGGGCGAAGTCGAATGAAAGCTGGCGGTGGTGTCGAATGGACAGAAGATGGACCGTCGCACTGACCTCCATCGCGGTATAGAGCATCAAGTAATCGCCATGCAGGTACTCGCGCAGAGCGCTGGCTGCGCCGGCCGGCAGCGCTGCGAGTTGGGCCAGTGCTTCGGCAGACTGCGGCGGGTTGTCCACGTAGCGCCTGCCGATGCGCGGGAACCGGGCTAGATTGGGGATGACCGTCGAACGCAGCCCGGCCAGCAGATCATCGAAGGCGAATGCCGCATCGGCTTCGGCCAGAAAGGCCTCGATGGCGTCCAGCCGCTCAAGGAAGCTCGCGGTCAGTTCGACCTGGTACAGATCCTCAGCCACGTCTCTTGGCAACCTTGCCAATGGGGGCGGCCCCACGGCGCTGCTGAAGCTGTGCGATGGCCGCGTCAGCACCGTAGGTGCGGCCGGCCTCGATGTCGGCGATGCCGCGTCGGGCATCGTCGATCAGCAGCAGGTGGATGCGCTCGCGCTCCAGGCGGTGGTAGTAGTCCAGTCGGTCGGCGTCGATGAGTGCGACGTAGCTTTCACCATTCTTGGTGATGATCTTCTCGGCACCGGCCTTGGCCTGGTCGGCCAGCTCCGAGAGGTTGGCGCGTGCCTGGGTGAAAGGCACGACGTCGCTGGCTGAAAAGCCCATGGCCGGCTCCTTGAGATTGCAGAATTCTGCGCAGTCTAAAGGAGGCGGCGCGCGTCGGGCACCGGCAGGCGGAAGACCCCTCAGCCGCCTGCTCGCAACGCCGCCAGCAGCGTGTGCGTGTCCAGCGGCTTCGACACATGCGCGTCGAAGCCGGCCTCGAGCGCCTTCTCGCGGTCCTGCGGGCGCGAGAAGGCGGTGAGCGCCACGCAGCGGGTGCGGGCCCGGCCTTCGGCGGCCTCGGTGCGGCGCAGCGCGCGCACCAGCTCGTAGCCATCGCGGCCGGGCAGGCCGACGTCGCTGACCATCAGGTCGGGCCATTGCGCACGCAGGGCGGCGAGGGCGCTGTCGTGGTCGTGCACCACGCGCACCTGGGCGCCGGCCTCGTGCAGCACCACCTGCAGCATCTCGGCGGCGTCGGGGTTGTCCTCCACCGCCAGCACCTGCAGGCCCAGCAGCGGCTGGTCGCGGCCGGCCGCCGCAGTCACCTCGGGCAAGGGCCGCTCGGCGCTGGCGTCGGCGCCCTCTTCGGGGGCCACGTCCAGTTGCACCACCAGCCGGGCTCCACGGCCTTCGCCCTCGCTGAAGGCCTGCACGGCGCCTCCATGCAGTTCGGCCAGGCGCTTGACGATCGACAGGCCCAGGCCCAGGCCGCCGTGCTGGCGGTTGTCGGGCCCGTCGCTCTGCGCGAAGCGGTCGAACAGGTGGGGCAGGAAGTCCGGCGCGATGCCCTTGCCCTGGTCCTGCACCTCCAGCGTCAGGTGGTGGGCCTCGCGCCGCAGCGTCACATCGATGCGGCCACCGTTGGCCGAGAACTTGATCGCGTTGTTCAGCAGGTTCCACACGATCTGCTGGAAGCGGGTCGGATCGAGCCAGGCACTGCGGTGGGCGTCCTCGTCGGCATGCGGCAGCACGCGCAGCGAGCGGGCCGCGACGTCCTCCTTCAGCGCGTCGATGGCCGCATGGGTGAGCTCCACCGGGTCGGTCCATTCGCGGTGCAGCCGCAGCTTGCCGGCATTCACGCGCGAGACGTCCAGGATGTCCGAGATGATCCGGCTCTGGGCCTTGACGCTGCGGCCGATGGCGTCCAGCGCCTTGCCCATCAGGTCGGGCCGCCCCCCATGCTTCTGCAGGATGTGCACCCAGCCGCTGATGGCATTGAGCGGCGTGCGCAGCTCGTGCGAGAGCACGGCGACGAAGTCGTCCTTGGTGCGGCTGTGACGCTCGGCCATGGCCCGCGCGGCCTGCTCGCGCTCCAGCAGTTCCTGGCGTGCCCGCTCCAGCGCCAGCCGTTCGGAGATGTCGACGGCCACCGCCACCAGCAGGCCGGTGGGGCCATGCGGCGAGAGGCTCCAGGCCAGCGGCACTTCGTGGCCGTGGGCGTGCAGCAGCGGGAATTCGGCCCGCCAGACGCTGCCCGCCTGACCGCCATGACCGACTGCGGCCTGGGCGATGAATGCGCGCACCTGGGCCGCGGTGTCCGCGGGCGCCAGGGCGTCGAGCTGCATTCCGGGCAGGGTGTCGGGTGCCCGCCCGAGCAGCGTGGCGAGGGCCGGATTCACATCGTCCAGCCGGCCGGTCGCATCGAGCAGCGCCATGCCGTCGGGCACCTGGTTGTAGATGGCGCGGAAGCGGCTCTCGCTCTGGCGCAGACGGTCCTCGGCACTGCGGGCGCGGATCAGCGCCTGCAGCGTGGCCACCAGCACCGCCGGCTCGGCCGGGTGCACGAGGTAGGCATCGGCGCCCGCATTCAGTCCGGCGACCTTGTCCCGGTCGTGCACGAAGGTGGCCGACAGGTGGATCACCGGCAGGCTGGCGGTGCGCGGGTCCTCGCGCAGGCGCCGGCACACCTCGAAGCCATCCACATCGGGCAAGTGCACGTCCAGCACCAGCGCCGACATGCCCTCGGTGGCAAGCTCGAGCGCCTGCCCGCCGGTGCCGGCCTCTTCCGTGGCGAAGCCGGCGGCGCGCAGCGTGCGCGCGGTCGAATAGCGCGTGGTCGGATGGTCGTCCACCACCAGGATGCGGTGGGCGCCGCGGTCGATGGTGCTCTGGATCACGCCGGCGCCTTCCATCCGGCCTCCCGTGCGGCATCGCTGACGCGGGCACCGGGCAGCTGGACCGGCAGCGTGAGCCAGAACGTGGAGCCACGGCCGAGTTCGCTGTCCACCCCCACCTCGCCGCCGAGCAGGCCAGCCAGCTGCCGGCACAGCGCCAGGCCCAGGCCGGTGCCGCGCAGGCGCTTCTGCACCGGCGAATCCACCTGCGCGAAGTCGTCGAACACGGCCGCCTGGTGCTCGCGCGCGATGCCGATGCCGGTGTCGCTGACGGAGAAGCGCACCCGGTCCTCACCGATGCGGCACGCGGCCACCCGCACTTCGCCCCTGGGAGTGAACTTGAGGGCGTTGGACACGTAGTTGCGCAGGATCTGCGAGAGCTTGCGGTCGTCGGTGTACAGCCGCGGCAGGTCGGCGGGCTCCTCGAAGGCCAGGGTGACCTCCTGGTTCTCGAGCATGGGCCGGAACATGCCGCGCAGCGCCGAGAACAGGTCGACCATCTCGAACCAGGCCGGCGAGATGTCCACCCGACCGGCCTCGATCTTGGCAAGGTCCAGCAGGTCGTCGACCATTTCGGCGAATTCGCGCGCCGAGGTCTGGATGAACTGCACCTGCCGGCGCTGCTCCTCGGTGAGCGGTCCGTCCACCTCGTCGCTCATCAGCCGCGCGATGCTGCGGATGGCGTTGACGGGCGTGCGGAATTCGTGGCTCATGTACGCCAGGAAGCGGCTCTTGAGTTCGGTGGCCCGTTTCAGGGCGATGGCCTGCTCGTCCAGCTCGGCATAGAGCGCCACGACACCGCGGTTGGTCTCCTCCAGCTCGGCGCGCAGCTGGGCCACTTCGGCCTCGGCGGCCTGCAGGCGCTGCTGCAGCGTGTTGGGCGCCATGGGATCGTTGCTGCCGCTCATGGGCGCTCTCCGGGTCGCAGCACCACGATGCAGGCATCGTCGCGTCCGCGTGCGTAGTCGCAGAAGATGCGCGCCGCCAGCAGGGTGGGGTCGCGCGCGAGCAGCGGTGCCAGGGCATTGCCGGGCCAGCGGGTCTGCACGCCGTCGCTGTGCAGCAGCGCGAGGGCGTGCGGCGGCCGCTTGGCGGCGGCGAGGTCGAAGCGACGCACCTGCAGGCCCAGCGTGCCGTGGGCGGTGGCCAGGGACTGGTCGGCCGTGCCCGAGATGAGCCGGCCGGCCACGTTGCCGGCCCCCGTGTAGCGCAATGCCTCCTCCCCGTCCATCCACAGGCCGAAGACGGCTGCCCCGCGGGTGGTGCGCAGCCGCTCGTGCATGCGCTGCATCGTGGCCGCGCCATCGTCGAAAGGCCGGCTGGCAAAGCCTTCCAGCGCCGCCTGGGCGGCGACCTGCGCGTCGGGCCCATGGCCCAGTCCGTCGGCCAGCACGGCCGCGGCGCGATGGCCCTCGAAAGCCAGCATCCAGGCGTCGCCGCAGGCGGTCTCGCCGCGCACCGGCACGCACACGGCGCCCCAGTCGAAGGCGTCCGTCACGAGGGTGGCGGCCTCGGCCGTGCGGGGCCGCACGCGGGCCAGGCAGACGGTGCCCAGGCCGGGCGCCGAATGGAGGTCGAACAGCTCGCTCTGCCGGGCGATGGCGCCCAGGCCGGTGCCGGCGGTGGCGGTGGTGGAGAAGCCGTCGCGCAGCGAGCGTGCCAGGTCGGGCATGCCCGGCCCGCGGTCGACGGCGATCAGTTCGATGTCGCCCGGCGCGTCGCGCGCGGCCACCAGCAGCTGGCCGGCCTGCGCATGCTTGGCCAGGTTGGTGCCCAGCTCGGTGGCCACCAGGGCGGCGCGGGCGGCGTCGTGCTCTGGCCAGCCGCGCTCGGCGGTCAGGCGCGCCACATGGCGCCGGGCCTCGCCGACGAAGCTCAGGTCTTCGATGGGGAACGCGCGGTGCGTCCAGCCGCGGATCACTTCCACTTCACGATGCTCACGCAGGTGCCCTGGCCGGGCGTGGAGCGGATGTCGAACTCGTGGACCAGACGCTTGCTGCCCGGCAGGCCCAGGCCCATGCCGGCGCCGGAGGTGTAGCCGTCGGACATGGCGAGGTCGATGTTGGCGATGCCGGGCCCTTCGTCCTCGAAGCGCAGCTGCAGGCCGCGGCGCACGCCTTCCTGCAGCACGGCCCAGTGCATGCGGCCGCCGCCCCCGTGGATCAGCGTGTTGCGCGACAGCTCGCTGGCGGCCGTGACCATCTTGGTCTGCTCCACCAGCGAAAAGCGCAGTTCCTGGCACAGGGCGCGCACTGTCTGCCGGCTGGCGACGATGTGCTGCTCGCTGGCCAGCGGCAGGGTGCCAGTGGGGTCAGGCGCCAAGGCGGACTCCCTGCTGGGCGCGCAGCCGGTCGAGCAGGGCCATGCCGCGCTCCACGTCCAGCGCGGTGCGCACGCCGTCGAGCGACAGGCCCAGCTCGACGAGGGTGATGGCCACGGCCGGCTGCATGCCCACCACCACCGCGGTGGCCGAGAGGATGGCGGCCGTGCCGGAGATGGTGCTGAGCATGCGGCCGATGAAGGAATCGACCACCTCCAGTGCCGAGATGTCGATCAGCACGCCGGTGGCGCCGGTGGCCGCGATGCGGTTGGCCAGGTCGTCCTGCAGTGCCATGGCGGTCTGGTCCTGCAGGTCGATCTGGATGGTGACCAGCAGGGTCTGGCCCATGCGCAGGATCGGGATGCGGTCCATAGGGGTTCAGGCCTCGCGGCTGATGCGCCAGCCGCTGGTCTTGAGGGCCTGTGCCAGGGCGTCGGCCAGCGTGGCCTTGGTGACGATGCCCTGCAGATCGATGCCCAGGTGCACGATGGTCTGTGCGATCTGCGGGCGGATGCCGCTGATGATGCAGTCCGCGCCCATCAGGCGGATGGCCGTGACGGTCTTGAGCAGGTGGCGGGCCACCAGCGTGTCCACGGTGGGCACGCCCGTGATGTCGATGATGGCCAGCGACGAGCCGGTGTCCACCACGGTCTGCAGCAGCGTCTCCATGACGACCTGGGTGCGGTTGCTGTCCAGGGTGCCGATCATGGGCACGGCCAGGACGCCGTCCCACAGCTTGACCACGGGGGTGGAGAGTTCGAGCAGGTCCTCCTGCTGGCGGCGGATGACTTCCTCGCGCGATTGTTGGAAGGTGTCGGCCGTGTGCTGCGCCAGGCGGTCGACCAGCGCGGACAGCGCCCACAGCGCGCCGCCCAGGGCGGCCGGGTCCTGCGCCAGCGCCAGCTGGAGCCGGTCGAACAGCGGCTTCTTGAGCGCGAGCACGAAGACGCTGGTCGAGCCGGCCGAGTCGCCCTTCGCGGCGCGGCTGGCCGACAGCTGCTCGAGCGTGCTGCGCAACCGCTGCCAGCCCGCACCCTGCAGGGATTCGGCATCGGCGCCGGTCTCCAGGCCGGCGCGCAGGTCGTCGACGATGGCGGCCGCCTCGGCCTTGGCACTGGCGTGGAGCACACCCTGCGTGGCCTGCAATGCGCGCAACCAATCCTCGACCACGGCGGTCGGATCGTCGCGCAGGACACGGACAAGGGCCGCGATCTGCTGGTTCATGGAGGGGCCCTCGATAAGACGCTCCCGGTTGTTGGAATCGAAGATGGGAGCGTCAAAAATTGTAGGAAAACGTTGACAACGCCCCTGTCAGCCGACGCCTCTTTTGCTTGCGTTTCCTCGGCGGGCGACCGGCTGTATCGGCCGTCGGCCTGGGCTTCAGTGAGGTGCAGGCAGCGGGACGAAGGCCATCACCGCCGGATCGGACAGCGATTCGAAACCCAGGCCGTGCATCATCACCTGGTCGCTGAGCTGGACCATCTGCGCGCCGTGGCGCACGAACAGGTCCACCAGCGCCGGGTCGAAGGCGGCACCGCTCTGATCCTGCAGCAGCTTCAGCACCTCGGCCGGGCGCATGCGGGCGCGGTAGCGGCGCTCGCTGGCCAGGGCGTCATAGAAGTCCACCAGCGCCGTGATGCGGCCCGGCAGCGGGATGGCGCTGCCCTGCAGCCCGCGGGGGTAGCCGGTGCCGTCCCAGCGCTCGTGGTGCGTCAGCGCGATCTCCGCCGCCAGGCGCAGCAGCGGCAGCTCCGAGCCGCCCAGGATCTCGGCGCCGATGAGGGTGTGCGCCTCCATCTGCCGGTGCTGGTCCGACGAGAAGCGACCCGGGTACTTGAGCAGCGCGTCGGCCACGCCGATCTTGCCGACGTCGTGCATCGGCGCGGCCTGCCGCAGCAGCAGGGCGGCCTCGGGGCTGCAGCCGGCGGCCAGCGCCAGCGCCCAGGCGAGGAAGCCCACCCGCACCATGTGCGCGGCGGTTTCGCCGTCGCGAAAGCGTGCGGCGCGGGCCAGGTGGTCGAGCACTTCGCGCGGCTCGACCGGACCGCCGTCGGTCTCGGCAAGCGCGCAGCAGTCGAGGCCGGGGGGCGGCACGTCGTCGGAGCCCGCACCTTCCTCGGCCTGCAGCGTCGCCGGCAGGCACTCGTCCGGGCAGTCCACGTCCGCAACCTCGGTGGTCACGCCGGGCGTGCCTGCGCGAGCGGGGCCATCGGCCTGCGCCGGGGCCGCGGTCTCGAGGGCGTCGAGCCGGTAGCCCTGCCCGTACACCGGCGTGAGACGCAGCGGGCGCTGTCCGTCCAGCCGCAGCTTGCGCCGAAGCCGGCTCACGTGGGTGTCCACGGTGCGGGTGGTGACGTCCGCCGTCTTGCCCCACACCCGGTTCAGCAGATGCTCGCGGGACAGCAGCACGCCTGGGTTCTGGAACAGGTACACGGCCAGGTCGAATTCCTTCTGCGTCAGCTCGGCGGGGGTGCCGTCGATGCTGATGCGGTGCTGAACCAGGTCGACCCGGTAGCCGCCGAGCTCCAGCACCTGCGGTCCGCGGGTGCGGGTGCGCCGCGCCAGCGCGCTGATGCGGGCCAGCAGTTCCGCCGGCCGGGCGGGCTTGACCAGGTAGTCGTCGGCGCCGCAGTTCAGGCCTTCGACCACCTGCGCCTCTTCGTCGCGCGAGGTCAGCACGATGGCCGGCGGCTGCACGCCCGGGCGGTTGCGCAGCCAGCTCAGCACGTCGCCGCCGGTGCCGTCCGGAAGCATCCAGTCCAGCACCAGCAGGTCATAGCGGCGCGCCCCAAGCTCGCGGATGAGCTCGCCGGTGCTGGCGAAGCTGGTCACCTGGTGGCCGCCGTGACTCAGCCACAGCGCGGCCAGGTCCCGCTGGTCGGGGTCGTCTTCGAGGAGGGCGATGTTCATGCGGGCAGGATGTGTAGCGCGGAGGGATCCCCGGATTGGACGGCTCCAGGCATGGCCAGATCGTGACTGGATTGCAAACTCGCGTCGGCGGGCGGGGTGTCGAGCCAACGGCTCAGGCGCACGGTGCTCACGCCGTCGCTGTGCAGGTAGTCCACACGGTCGCAGGCCTTGCGGATGATGGTCAGGCCGAAGCCACCTTCGGGGTATTCGTCGAAGTTCGTCAGCGCCTCGTCCTCGGGCGGGGCGTAGGGCTCGCCGATGTGGATCAGGTCCACCTCCAGGGCGGCAGGCAGGCGGCGCAGCACCGCCTCGACCGGCGCCTGCGGCAACGCGCCACGGCTGTGGCGCACGATGTTGGTGAAGGCCTCGACCACGGCCACCGTGAACAGGCCGCTGGCGGCGCCGGTCTGGCCCGCTTCGGCCAGGCCGCGGTCCACCAGGGCGCGCAGGGCGCCCAGGGCCTGCGGCTCGGCCGGCAGCTCGATGCGGTGCACGTCCTGCTGCGCGTCGAACACCCGCACCGTGGCCAGCGTGACGTCGTCGGTCAGCACGGTGCCCGTGAGCAGCTGCTGGCGCATGCGGTGCAGCATGGCGGCGGGCGTGTCGTGGCACCAGGCCAGCCGGCGGAAGGCGGCATGCACCTCGTCCACGCCCACACGCTCGCCGTCGCGCCGGCGCGCATCGCACAGCCCGTCCGAATGCAGCAGCAGCGCATCGCCGGGCGCCACGGGACGGCTTTCCTGGGTGAAGCGCGTGTCGGCCAGGACGCCCAGCGGCGGATGCTGGTTGCGCAGCAGCGCGACGGTGCCCGCGGGGCCCACATGCATCACCTCCTCATGGCCGCAGCCGCACCAGGTCAGCAGCCCGCGGTCCAGGTCGATGCGCACGTAGGCGAGGGTGACGAAGGTCTCCAGCGCCTGCAGGTGTGGCGTCATCGCCGCATGCACCGCGTCGAGGATGGCCGCCGGCTCGGGCGTGGCATGCCGCGCGGCCGGCTGCATCATCAGTTCGACCAGCGAGCGGCTGAACTGCATCTTCACGGCGGCGCCCAGCAGGGCCGCGTTCACGCCCTTGCCCATCACGTCGCCCGCGATCAGGTCGACGCAGCGCGGCCCCGGACGCATCACCTCGAAGAAGTCGCCGTCGATGTCCTGCGAGGCATGGTTGAAGCTGCTCAGCCAGAGGCCCGGCAGCTCGACCGCCGGGGCGGCCACCAGCAGCGAGGCCTGGATGCGCGCGCTGATCATCACCTCCAACTGCCGTGCGGCGCGCAGATCCTCGCGGTGCTGGCGCTGCTCCTCGATGTCCTCCACGATGCCGATCATGTAGAGCACGCCGCCCCGGTCGTCATGCGCCAGCGAGGCCGTGAGGCGCACCCACAGGGGCCGACCGGTGGCCCGGGTGAGTCGCGCCTCCAGCCGCAGGCTCGGCCGGGTGCCGGTGAACAGGCTCGTCGTGCCCTGCATCACGTCCGGAGCGTCCATGGGGTGCAGCAGGCTGCGCAGCGGCAGGCCCAGCAGGGTCGAGGCATTGCGCCCGAGCAGGCGGCACAGGGTCTGGTTGACCCGCACCAGCCGCTGCCGCTCGTCGAGCAGGAAGATGCCCACGGCCGCCTGCTCGAAGGTGGCCCGTGCCCGTACCTCGCTGTCGCGCAGCGCGTGCTCCACCCGCCGCTGCTCAGAGATGTCGCGCATGGTGGCGGTGAACAGCGTCTGCGTGCCGGCGCGCACCGCGACCACGGTCGCCTCGACCGGGAAATGCTCGCCGCCGGTGCGCACCGCCATCACGTCGATGCGCCCGCCCGCATGCACACCGGCGCCGGCGCCGCGCAGGACATGCATCACGCGGCGGCGCATCGCCTTCCGCGCTTCACCGGGGGCCAGCAGCCGGTGGATGGGATGGTGCAACGCCTGTTCACGGCGCAGGTCGAACATGCGCTCGGCGGCCGGGTTGAAGTCCACCACCCGCCCGCGTGCGTCCGCCGTGATGACGGCGTCCAGCGCGCTGTCCAGCACGGCCTGGTGCCGCGCCTGGGCATCGCTGAGGGCGGCCTCGTTGGCGCGCTGGTCGGCGATGTCGGTGACGAAGCCCAGCACATGCATGGCTTCCTGGTCGCCGCGCACCACCGTCAGCGCCACGCCGCGCAGCAGCAGCCATTTCCAGCGGCCGTCGGTGCAGCGCACCCGCGCCTCGCAATGCAGGCTGGCCAGTTCGCGGCGCAGGTGGCGCTCGAGCTGCGCCTGCAGCGTGCGGCGGTCGTCGGGATGCAGCAGCGCGAGCCATTCGTCGCTGTCGTAGCGCCTCTCTGCGGCCGCCTCGCCGCGCATCGCGGCCCAGCGCTCGCTGAGGTCCACCCGGCCGTGGGGCAGACGCCATTCCCACAAGGCGTCGCCCGAGGCGGCCAGGGCGCGGCGCCAACGCTGGGTGCGCTGCTCGCCCTGGGCATGCAGGCGCGCCAGCGCTGCGCGGGCCCTGCGCTGGCTGGCGATGCTGCTGCGCAGGGCACGCAGGGCCACCAGCACGATCGCGAGCGTGATCAGGGTCAGGGCCGCGCCCACCCGCAGCTGCCCGGGCAGCCGGCGAATCAACGGCGCATGGGGCTGCACGACGCGCACCACGACGCCCAGCGTCGGCAGCGCTTCGTCGGCGAAGAGGTCGTCATCGGCCAGCGGCCCCGCGGTCGCCCCGGCGCTCCATGGTGCCGCCGCGCTCGCGGCGAGCACCTGGCCCTGGGCGCCGAGCAGCACGGCCCAGTCGCCGCGCTCCTCGGCCAAGGCATCGATCAACAGATCCAGGGGGCGCGCCGGCAGCAAGGCGACGGCCCAGCCCCGGCCCTCCCGCAGCGGCTGCATCAGCGCCATCGCGTCGCCGGGCGCGCGGGCGGCCATGGCCGGCGCAAGCCGGTCGGGCGCGATCCGGCCGGCCAGGCAGGGATCGCAGGCGGTCGCGTCCGGCAGCGCCAGTCCGGGCAGGGGCAGCGGTGCCGCGGCCGGGTCGGCCAGCAGCCGGCCCTGCGGGTCGAGGGCGAAGACCATCGGCATGGCCGCGCCGCCTGCCGCGGCATCCGGCACGGGGGTGGAGGCTTGCTGCGTGTCGGCCGCCAGGGCCTGCGTGGCCGCACGTGCCGGCTCCACGCTCGCCGCCACCAGCCGCGTCAGCGCCCGGGCATGGAGCCGCACGTGCTCCTGCGCCTCGTCGCGCAGGCCGTGCCAGGCCTGGACCATGCGCGCGGCGAGCGTGAGCAGCACCGCCACGGCCACCAGCCAGCCGACCCAGCGCAGCTGCTGCTCGCGACGGCGCAGCGCCCGCTCCAGCGCGGCCTCGGGCGCCGCGGGATCGGGCTCAGTCGAACGACGCCACGGCATCCTGCGGGTCCGCGTGGATCTGGAACACGCGGTTCATGCGCATCAATGCGAGCAGCGCCTGGACGGTGGGCGTGAGGCTGCACAGCCGCAGGTCGCCGCGTCGCGCATTGAGCTGGCGCAGGCAGGAGATGAGCGCGCCCAGGCCGGAGCTGTCGATGAACTTGACGCCCTCGAGGTCGAACACGACGCGGGTGGCCGCCGGGCCGACGAGGGCCTGCACCGCCTCCTTGAATTCGCGCACGTTGCTGGCGTCGAGGTTGGCCTCGCGCAGGGCGATCACGACGACGTCGGATCCGGCGTCCCGGCTGCTGATTTCCATGACGTGTTGTCTCCTTGGGGGGCGGCGCCTGTCAGTGCGTCGATGGCGCAGGTCAGCGACGCGAGGGCGCTGTGCATATCGCCGGGGGTGCGGGCGGCCTCGGCCCGCCGTGCCAGCTCGCCCAGTGCCGCAAAGCCGTAGCTGCCGGCAGCGCCGGCCAGGCGGTGCAGGGCGTCGAGGCGGCTGGCCTCGTCGGCCGCCTCGACGATCGCGGCCCGGCGCGCGCCGAGGCCATCCAGGAAACGGCCGCGCAGCGCCGCATACGCCGCGCCTGCGCGCTCAGGCTCGGTTTCCACGGCCGTGCTCCCAGTACATGCGGATGTCCTGCGGCAGCCGTACCGGGTCGAAGGGTTTGACGATCACGCCGGTGGCCCCGTGGCACAGCAGGTCCTCCAGTTGCTCCGGCATCGCCTTGGCGGTGAGGAAGACCACCGGCACGCCGGCCATGCCGGGCTGCTGGCGCAACTGCTCCAGCGTCTGCGGCCCGGACAGCTGCGGCATCATGACGTCGAGCAGCACGAGGTCGGGCCGGAAGCCGGGGGCGGTCGCCAGGGCTTCCGCGCCGCTGCCCACGGCGCACACCTCGTAGCCGCCGATCTGGCGCAGGCTGAAGTCGAGGATGTAGCGGATGTCCTCGTCGTCCTCCACGCACATCACGCGGCGCAGCGCGGCCTCGGCGTCGGGGCCGGGATTCACGGGGCCACCCTGGCGCGGGCCGGCCTGGAGGCCGCGACGGCCGGGAACCACACGTCGAAGGTGGAGCCGACCTCGCCGGGACCGGGCGCATAGCCGATGCGCCCGCCCATGCGTTGCACCAGGACCCGGGCCAGGTGCAGCCCCAGGCCCGTGCCGCCGGCGCCGCGCTGGTCTCCCTCGCCCGCCTGGGCGAACTTCTCGAACAGCTGGGGGCGGAAGTCCTTCGGCACCCCCTTGCCTTCGTCGGTGACCGCAATGCGCTGGCCATCGCCGGCGTCGCTGAGTTCGATCACCACCGTCTGCCCGGGTGCCGAATGCTTGATGGCGTTGGAGATCAGGTTGGCCAGCACCTGCAGCAGGCGGTCCGCGTCCACGCTGACGCCGCGCCCGGTGCACGGGGTGCTGGCGGGGCAGCGCAGGCGCAGGTGGACGCCGGCGCGCGCGGCATAGGCCTGCGCCGCGCTCACCGCCTCGCCCGCCAGCGGCGCCAGGGCCTGGGTCCGGCACTGCAGCGTCATGCGGTCGCCTTCCAGCTTGGCCAGGTCCAGCACGTCGTCGATCAGCTTGCTCAGGCGCTCGCCGTTGCGCTGGGCGGCCGCCACCAGCGGCGCGGCCGTGGGCGGCAGGCGACCGGCCACCCCCGAGGCCAACAGTCCCACCGCTCCCAGGATGGAGGTCAGCGGCGTGCGCAGCTCATGGCTGACGCTGGCGAGGAATTCGTCGTGCATGCGCTCGTTGCGCATCGTCTCGGTCAGGTCCCGCAGGACCCAGGTGGTGCGGGCGCTGCCGTCTTCGCCCCACCGGCTGGCACTGGCCTGGGCCCAGAAGCCTGCCCCCTCGACGCCGCGCAGCCAGACGCGCTCTCCGGTGGCCAGCTGGCGAGGTGCGGCGCCGATGACGGCCTCCAGCGGCTGCCCGGCCAGCGCCGCCGCTCCGGGGGCGGCGAAGCGGCGCATGGCCGCCGTGTTCAGGTCCAGCACGGTGCCGTGGTCGTCGACGGTGATCACCGGGTCGGCGATGTTGTCCTGGATTCCGCGCTGGCGCTCCAGTTGCCGCCGGCAGGCGCCGAGCATGGCCGCGCGCTGGGCGTGGCGCGCCAGGCGTGCGCCGAGCAGCGCATCGTCCAGCTCGCCCTGCACGAGGTCGTCCGCGCCCGCCGCGAAGACGGCCAGGGCCTGGGCATCGTCCTGCGCGTCGAGCACCACCACGATCGGCAGGTATGCGTCCGCGGCCCTCAGGCGGGCGCACGCGCGCCCGGCGTCGCCGTCGGCCGGCGAGGGCGCCCACATCAGGGCGTCGATGGGAACGCCCGAGCCCGCCCAGGCGGCCGCCTCGCCGATGCCGGCGGCGGGCCGCACCCGAAGCCCCATGCCCTGAAGGCGCGCGCACAGCGCTGCCCGGGCCGCGGCATCGCTGTCGACGACGAGGACCCGGAGGGGCAAAGAGGTGGTGGAAGGCATGACTATGGAGTTCTGTCTCATTTCGTGCCGCCATCTGTAACAGAGTGCTGACACATCGGTCATCAAACGGTAACAAGACGTTCTGTCCCGAAGCTGAACATCCCAGCGCGGCAGTGGGTTTCATCCTCCCGCTTCTCACCACCAGGAGTGGGCTCTCGGCGACACCTCGAATAGTTCGGCGACCGGCTGTTTGATCTGGATCAAGAAAAAACCACAGACCTGGGCCCAGCCGCCAAAGACACAGATAAGAAACGATTTGTCACGAGTTGTTGGCTCCAATCCTTTCCATGACATGCCTGGCCGATGCCCGGCAAGTCACCAGACAAGGACCTGCGATGCGCATCAACCTGCCGATCACCACCCAAGAGCGCCAGCTGCCGGACAACGGCTTCATGGTCTCGCGCACCGACCTCAAGGGCCGCATCACGTATGTGAACGGCACCTTCGTGGACATCAGCGGCTTCGCCGAGGCGGAACTGCTGGGCCGGGCGCACAACATCATTCGCCACCCGGACATGCCTCCGGAGGTGTTCGCCGACATGTGGGCCACGCTGGCGCAGGGCCTGCCCTGGACCGGCACGGTGAAGAACCGCTGCAAGAACGGCGACTTCTACTGGGTGCGCGCCAACGCCAGCCCGATCTGCGCCAATGGCCGGATCGAAGGCTACATGTCGGTGCGCAACAAGCCCTCGCCCGAGGAGGTGCGCGCCGCCGAGCAGCTCTACGAGCGGCTGCGCAAGGGCAGCAGCCGCCTGCGGGTGCGCCAGGGCGAGCCGGTGGGGCCGGCCTGGGCCGATCCCATGGCCGCGCTTCGGCGGCTGCCGCTGCGGCGGCGCATGGCCTGGGCCACGGGCACGCTGGCCGTGGCCAGCGCCGCGGTCGGCGCCTGGCTGGCGTGGAGCGGCGCAGCCGGGCCGGCCACGGGCCTGCTTGCCGGCCTGTCCGCCGTCTCGGCGCTGGCCTGGACGGTGCTGGGACTCATGCTCGAGCGCACCGTGCTCGGCCCGCTCGACAGTGCGGTGCGCACCGCGCGCGCCATCGCCAGCGCCGATCCGCGCCGCTTCGTGTTGCGCCGGGGCGACGAGACGCGGGCCCTGGTGAGTGCCCTCAACCAGATGAGCGCCAACTTCGTGGCGGTGATCGCCGACGTCGGCAGCGGCGTGTCGGGCGTGAGCACGGCATCGACCGAGATCGCGCAGGGCAACCTCAACCTGTCCGCGCGCACCGAGGAGCAGGCCAGCGCACTGGAAGAGGCCGCCGCCTCGATGGAGGAGCTCACCAGCACCGTGGGCCAGAACGCCGAGAACGCACGCCAGGCCAACGAGCTGGCGGTGTCGGCGTCCGAGGTCGCCGCACGCGGCGGCAGCGTGGTGGCGCAGGTCGTGCAGACCATGGACTCGATCCATCGCTCGTCCAAGCGCGTGGTCGAGATCATCGACGTGATCGACGGCATCGCCTTCCAGACCAACATCCTGGCGCTCAATGCGGCGGTGGAGGCGGCCCGTGCCGGTGAGCAGGGCCGCGGCTTCGCCGTGGTGGCGGCCGAGGTGCGGCAACTCGCGCAGCGCTCGGCCCAGGCCGCGCGCGAGATCAAGACGCTGATCGACGACGCGGTGGCCCAGGTGGACACCGGCACCCGGCTGGTGGGCGAGGCCGGCAGCACCATGGGCGAGGTGGTGGGCAGCGTCAAGCGGGTCACCGACTTCATCGGCGAGATCGCCGCCGCCAGCGCCGAGCAGACGGCCGGCATCCAGCAGATCAACCAGACGGTGATCCAGCTCGACCAGGTCACGCAACAGAACGCGGCGCTGGTGGAGGAGGTGGCTGCCGCCTCCGCCGCGCTGGAAGAAAAGGCCCAGCACCTGGGCCAGGCGGTGAGCGTCTTCCGCGGCGGGGGCGCCGGCCAGCGCTCTTCCGCCCTCGCGCACGCCGCGAGTGCCGACGACGCGAGTGCCGACGACGGCGGCGAGTTCGCCTCCGACCTCCCGGCCGGCCTGCTGGCGCGTGCCTGAACCCCATTCCCAAAGGAACTGCCATGAAGATCCTGATTGCCGACGACAGCCGTGCCATGCGGCAGGTCATTGCCCACATGCTGCGCGAAGCCGGCTTCCGCGGCCACCACATCGTCGAGGCGGCCGATGGTCAGCAGGCCCTGCAGGCTGCCCATGCCGAATCGCCCGAGCTGATCATCTCGGACTGGAACATGCCGACCATGAACGGCATCGAGCTGCTGCAGGCGCTGCGAAGCGAGGAGTCGACCACGCCCTTCGGCTTCGTCACCACCGAGGTGAGCACCGAGATGCAGCAGCAGGCCTTCGACGCCGGTGCCGCCTTCCTGATCGGCAAGCCCTTCAGCGCCGAGGACTTCCGGGTGGCGCTGGTCGACATCCTGGAGTGAAGGCACGCCATGATGCTGACCCTGCCCACAACGGCCCAGCTGGAGCGCTCGCTGTCCCTGCTGCTGCGCCGCGGCGTGGACGTGTCCACGCAGCCCGTGGCCACGCGCTGCCGCTTCGCGGCGGCCGGCAGCTACCACGGCGGCGACAAGACGCCGCTGGCCTGGATGGCGGCCGACCTGCCGCTGGCTGCCCACATGGCGGCCGCCCTGTCGCTGGTGCCGGCGGATGCGGCCGACGACCGCGTGCGTGCCGGCTCGCTGGACCAGACCCTGTGCGAGAACTTCGCCGAGGTGCTGAACGTCGGGGCCCGGTTGATGGTGCGTGACGACGCCGGCCGCCTCACCCTGCTGCAGACCGGCTTCGGGGACGCTGCTGCCGCGCTGCTTCCGCCGGCCGGTGCCCGCATGCGCCGGGCGCTCTTCCAGGTCGAGATCGACGGCTACGGCGAAGGCCTGCTCGGGCTCTGGGGCGTGGCATGAGCACGCCCCTGCCCGTGGCCCTGGGGCTGCCCGCTGCCGGCGACGCTTCGTCTCCCGGCACCGCGGGCGGCCCGCCCACTGCCGAGGCGATGGCGCTGCAGCTGGAGGCCGGTGCCCGTGAACTCGCCCTGGCCAGCGCGATGCTGGCGCAGGCCATGGGCGATCTGCGCGCGGGCTTCGTGCAGGTGGCCGGCCTGCGTCCCGGCCCCGAAGCCCTTGCGCGCGACGCCCTGCAGCAGGTCATGGTCGCGCTGCAGGCCGAAGACACGCTCGGCCAGCTGCTGCAGGCCGCCGAGCGGCGGCATGCGCAGCTCGCGCGGGCCATGCGCCTCGTCGCGGACGCCGGCCCCGGTGCGGACCGTTCCTGCGCCGTGTGGCCTGCGGCCATGGCCTGGGGCGACGCGCACGGGGCTTCTCTTCCGGCACACGGCAAGGGCCGTGCCGGCTCCCACGAATTCTTCTGAACCGAAAGCGTTGCGATGCGCCTCACCAATTTCAAGACCGGCAGCCGGCTCGCCGTCGCCTTCCTCCTCGTGCTGATCGTCACCGGCCTGGTGGCGACCCTGGCCGTGTCACGGCTCAAGGCCCTGCGCCAGGCCATCGACTACCAGGCGACGGTGATCCATGAGCGCGAGGTCCTCGCGCAGCAGTGGGCGGCCGACATCCGCCTGAACATGGTGCGGGCACTGGCCATCCTGCACAGCCGCGACGCGGCCTATGTGCAGACGCTCTCCCGCGAGACGGAGGCGACCTCGAAGCGCATCGGCGAGACGGCGCGACGGGTGGCCGACATGGCCGACGACGAGGAGGCCCGCCAGCACATCGCCCGCGTGGTGGCCGACCGCGGGACCTACACCCGGATGCGCGAGCAGCTGTTCACCGCCCAGGCGGGAGGACGCGTCATGACGATGGAGGAGGAACGCTCGCTCATCGCGCATGGCGAGGCCTACCTGGCCGCGCTCGATCGCGTGACCGAGGACATCCGCGACACGGGCAGCCGCCACCGCGCATTCACGCTGGAAAGCCTGCAGCGCAGCGAGTGGATGATCGTCGCGGGCGGCATCGTCGCGGTGCTGCTCGGCGGGCTGTGCTCGGTGCTGGTCACTCGCTCGATCACGCGGCCCATCGCCGGCGCCTCGGGGGTGGCCGAGTCGGTGGCCGCGGGCGATCTGACCGTGCGCGTCGAGGTCCAGGGCCGCGACGAGACCGCGCGCCTGCTGCACAGCCTGGAGGCCATGCGCGGCAAGCTCGCGGCCGTGGTCAGCGAGGTGCGCCGCAATGCCGACGGGCTGGCCTCGGCCAGCCGGGAGATCGCCTCCGGCAGCAGCGACCTGTCGGCACGCACCGAGCAGCAGGCCTCGGCGCTGGAGGAGACGGCGGCCTCCATGGAACAGCTCAACACCACCGTGCGCCAGAACTCGGAGCATGCGCAGCGCGCCAGCGACCTGGCCACCCGCGCTTCCGAGGTGGCCGCCGAGGGCGGCGCCGTCGTGGCGCAGGTGGTGCAGACCATGCGTGGCATCGCCGACAGCGCGGGGCGCATCTCCGAAATCATCAGCGTGATCGACGGCATCGCCTTCCAGACCAACATCCTGGCGCTCAACGCCGCCGTCGAAGCCGCCCGCGCCGGCGAGCAGGGCCGCGGCTTCGCGGTGGTGGCCAGCGAGGTGCGCGCGCTGGCCCAGCGCAGCGCCGAGGCCGCCAAGGAGATCAAGTCGCTGATCACCGCCAGTGTGGACACGGTGGCCCACGGCTCGGCCCTGGCCGATCAGGCCGGCAGCACCATGGACCAGGTGGTCGGCGCCATCCGCGGCGTGGCCCAGGTGGCCGGCGAGATCAGTGCGGCCAGCCGCGAGCAGAGCCTGGGCGTCGCCCAGGTGGGCCAGGCCGTGGTGCAGATGGACCAGGCCACCCAGCAGAACGCGGCGGTGGTGGAGGAACTGTCGGCCGCGGCCGCCGTGCTCAAGGAGCAGGCCGAGCACCTGGTGCGCAGCGTGGCGGTGTTCCGCCTCGGTGCCGATGCCGTGGTGCCGGTGGCCGCGCCCACGCGCAAGCCACGTGCGGCTGCGGCAAAGGTCGCCGCCAGCGCCTCGCCCGTGCGGGCCAAGGCAGCGCCGGCTCGGCGCCTTTCCGCCCCCACGCCCGCGCTGGCCGCGGCCGGCGCGGACGCCGGTTGGGAATCCTTCTGAGGCCGGGAGCGACACACGCCATGAACAAGACCGTGATGACCGTGGACGACTCCCCCTCGATCCGCCAGATGGTGGCCATGACGCTGCGCATGGGCGGCTACGCCGTGGTGGAGGCCGCCGATGGCGCCGAGGCGCTGGACAAGCTGGCCGGCGGTGTGCACGTCGATGCCATCGTGACCGACCAGAACATGCCGAACGTGGACGGCCTGACCTTCACCCGCCGGCTGCGCGGGCAGGCCGCCCATGCGCGCACGCCCATCCTGATGCTGACCACCGAGTCCAGCGCCGAGATGAAGGCGGCCGGCCGCGCAGCCGGCCTGACGGGCTGGATGGTCAAGCCCTTCGATCCGCAGACGCTGATCGCGGTGATCGGCAAGGTGCTGGCGTGAACTGCGCCGGCGGAAGGGCACGGCGATGAAAGTGGACCTCGGCGAATTCGTCGGCATCTTCGTGGAAGAGGCCCGCGAGCACCTGGACGTGATGGAGTCGCTGCTGCTGGCCCTGGACCCGCAGCAGGTGGACGGCGAGACGCTCAATGCCCTGTTCCGCGCGGCGCATTCCATCAAGGGCGGCGCCGCCACCTTCGGCCTGGACGAGGTGACGCGCCTGGCGCATGTGGCCGAATCGCTGCTCGATCGCGTGCGCGATCGCCGGGTGGCGCTGACGCCCGAGATCGTGGATGCGCTGCTGGTGGCCGATGACGTGATGCGGGCGCAGATCGCGGCCTTCGAAGGCCAGCCGCCCGTGCCGGCCGCGGACGTGGAGGCCGTGCGCGCGCGGCTGGCGGCGCTGGCGGACACCGCCGGGACGCCGCCGATGACGCCCGAGGCGTGCGCACCGGCACCGGCACCTGCTTCGGCACCGACCGCCGTGGACGCGGCCTCGGCCCAGGCCGGAGAGATCAAAGGCGAAGGTGTCGATTTCGGCTTCTTCGACGACGAGCCGGGCGGGGGAGCCGAACGCGAGGCGGCGGCGCCTGCGGCCGATCCGGCGCCCCTCCTGCCGCCACCGCCGCCGCCGCCGCCGCCGGAGGCGAACGCGCCGGCGGCCGCGCCCGTCCTGCCTGCCATGGCAGCGGGTGCCCCGGCCTCGCCGGCCGCGGCGCTGCACGAATCGAGCTCCATCCGCGTCAGCGTCGACAAGGTCGACCAGATCATCAACCTGGTGGGCGAGCTGGTCATCATCCAGTCCATGCTGGCCCAGCACGCGCAGAGCGAGACGCCGCAGCAGGTCGAGCGCCTGCGTTCGGGCCTGGACCTGCTGGACCGCAACACCCGGGGTCTGCAGGAGGCCGCCATGGCCATCCGCATGATGCCGATCTCCGCCGTGTTCAACCGCTTCCCGCGCCTGGCGCGCGATCTGGCGCAGCGCCTGGGCAAGGAAGTCGAGATCCGGCTCGAAGGCGAGGGCACCGAGCTGGACAAGGGCCTGATCGAGCGCATCGTGGACCCGCTCACCCACCTCGTGCGCAACAGCCTGGACCATGGACTGGAGTTGCCCGCCGACCGCGTGGCGGCCGGCAAGCCGGCCGCGGGCGCGATCACGCTGAGCGCCCGCCACGAAGGCGGCAGCATCGTGATCGAGGTGGCGGACGACGGCCGCGGTCTGGACCGCGAGCGCATCCTCGCCAAGGCGCGCGAGCGCGGCATGGCCGTGCCCGAGCAGCCTACCGACGCGCAGGTGTGGTCGCTGATCTTCGAGGCCGGCTTCTCCACTGCCGCCGCCGTGACCGACGTGTCGGGACGCGGCGTGGGCATGGACGTGGTCCGCCGCAACATCCAGGCCCTGGGCGGCCGGGTGGACGTGCACAGCGAGAAGGGCCGCGGCACGCGCATCGCCGTGCGGCTGCCGCTCACGCTGGCCATCCTGGACGGCCTGTCGGTGGCCTGCGGCGGCGAGGTGTTCATCGTGCCGCTGGCCTTCATCGTCGAATCGCTGCGGGTCGAAGGCGACGCCGTGCGCACCGTGGCCGGTGCGGGCCGGGTTCTGGGCATCCGGGGGCGCTACCTGCCCGTGGTGGCCCTGCACGAGGTGCTGGGCCTGCCGGGCAGCAAGGCCCCGGGGCCCGACGGCATCTTCATCGTGCTGGAGACCGACGGCCAGCGCGTGGCGCTCTTCGTGGACGCGCTCCTGGGCCAGCACCAGGTCGTCATCAAGAGCCTGGAGGCCAACTACCGCAAGGTGGACGGCATCTCGGGCGCCACCATCATGGGCGACGGCCGCGTCGCCCTCATCCTCGATGCGGCGGGGCTGGGCCGGCTGGCGGCTTCGGCCGGCCGCTTCGCACCGCTGCCGGAGGCCGCGTCCTCCCTCTCCGAAACCGCTCCTGCCTGAGGCCCGACATGCGCGTTGCCGAACCTGCTTCCCCCGCCGCCGAACTTGCCATCCAGATGGCGCAGACCGGCATCCTGACCTTCCGGCTCGACACCGAGCACTACGGCATCGACATCCTGAAGGTGCAGGAGATCCGCAGCTACGAGCCGGTCACCCGCATCCCGCAGGCCGATCCGGCGGTGCGCGGCGTGATCAACCTGCGCGGTGCCATCGTGCCCATCGTGGACCTGCGGCTGCGATTCGGACTGCCGCTGGCCGATTGCGACCGCTTCACCGCGGTCATCATCGTCAACGTCGGCGCGAAGGTGATCGGCATGGTGGTGGACGGCGTCTCGGAAGTGGTGACGCTGGCCGCGGAGCAGATCCAGCCGCGGCCCGACATGGCGGCGGTGGACCTGTCGTGCATCACCGGCCTGGCGACGCTGCAGGACCGCATGGTCATGCTGCTCGACCTGGAGGCGCTGCTGGCGCACGTGGCGAAGTGAGCCGCAGCAGCCTGGCGTCGCCCCCGGCGGCGACCGCGTCCTCCCCCCGAGAGTTCGACTACGGCCCGGCCGATTTCGCGCGCGTGCGGCGGATGATCCATGCCCGCGCCGGCATCGCCCTGGCCGAGAGCAAGGAGGCGATGGTCTACAGCCGGCTGTCCCGCCGGCTTCGCGCCTGCGGCATCGAGCGCTTCCGCGACTATCTGGACACGCTGGAGGCGGACGCCGGCCAGCCGGAGTGGGAGCAGTTCATCAATGCGCTGACCACCAACCTCACCTCCTTCTTCCGCGAGCCGCACCATTTCCCGGTGCTGGTGCGCCACCTGCGGGGCCTGCGGCGCAACCGGCCGCTGCGGGTCTGGAGCTGCGCTGCCTCGACCGGCGAGGAGCCGTACTCCATCGCCATGGCCACGGCGCAGGCCTGGGCCAGCCTGAGCCCGCCGCTGGAGATCCTGGCGACGGACCTGGACACGCGCGTGCTGGCCACGGCCGAGGCCGGCATCTACGACCAGGAGCGGCTGGACCGGCTCGATACCGAGCAGCTGCAGCGCTACTTCCTGCGCGGCACGGGCCCCAACGCCGGCAAGGCGCGGGTGCGGCCCGAGCTGCGCGCGCTGCTCCGCTTCGAGCCGCTGAACCTGCTGGCGCCCGACTGGCCGGCGCTGCCCACCTTCGACGCCATCTTCTGCCGCAACGTGATGATCTATTTCGACAAGCCGACGCAGCACCAGGTCCTGCGCAAGCTCGCCCGGGTGCTGGAGCCCGACGGTCTGCTCTTCGTCGGCCATTCCGAAAGCCTGATGTCCGCCTCGGACCTGTTCCGCCTGCGCGCGCAGACGGTGTACGAGCGCGTGAAGGCCGCCGCATGAGCACGGACAGCCCGCGCGAAACCGGAGCCCGTCCATGAGCCTGGACCTGCATCCCGCCGGCAGCGGTACGCTGCACTACGAGACCGTCTTCGGCCGGCGCGGCGTGCGCGTGCTGCCTGGCGAGTTCCACGCCACCGCCGAGGACATCGTGCTGGTGACCGTGCTGGGCTCCTGCGTGGCCGCGTGCATCCGCGACGCCGAGCGCGGCGTGGGGGGCATGAACCACTTCATGCTGCCCGACGCCGGCCCCGCCACCGGCAGCGCCGATTCGGCGCCGGCGCGCTACGGCACCTACGCCATGGAGGTGCTGATCAACCAGCTGGTCAAGCTCGGCGCCCGGCGCCATCGGCTGGAGGCCAAGGTCTTCGGTGGCGCCAACGTCATCCCGGGCATGAACCAGGTCAACATCGGCCACCGCAATGCCCGCTTCGTGCTCGACTTCCTGGCCACCGAGCGGATCGTGGTGCGTGCCCAGGACCTGGCGGACACCTGCCCGCGCAAGGTCGCGTACTTTCCGCGCACGGGCGAGGCCCGCGTCAAGCGGCTCAACGACGCGTTGCCCGCCAACGTGGCCAGCCACGAGAAGTTCTACCAGGCCAGTCTGGCCCGCACGCCGGTGGCGGGTGCCATCGAGCTGTTCGACTGATGCCGACCCGGCCATTGCGCGTCCTCGTGGTGGACGACTCGGCGCTGGTGCGCCAGGTGCTGTGCGCCATCATCGACGCCCAGCCCGACATGCAGGCCGTGGGCACGGCCGGCGACGCCGCCGCGGCGCGGTCCCGCATCGCCGCGCTGGCCCCCGACGCGCTGACGCTCGACATCCAGCTGCCGGGCATGAACGGCCTGGATTTCCTGCGCGAGCTGGCCGGCGGCCCGCCGCTGCCGGTGCTGATCGTGGCCACGCCCACCGAGGCCCAGGCGCAGGTGGTGCAGCAGGCCCGAGCGCTGGGCGCCTGCGGCGTGCTGCCCAAGCCGCGGCTGGGCGTGGCGCAGGGCCTGCAGGACGAGGGCGAGGCGATCTGCCAGGCACTGCGGCAGGCGGTGCAGGCCGCCGGGCGGGTGCGTGCCGACGCCGGACCGCCGGCGGTGGCGCCTGCAGCGTCTGGGCCTGTGACCGGCAGGGCACCGCTGTCCGCGCGCACGGCGGCCGCCGCCGCGACCGGCGGGCGGGGCTGGCGCGGCGAGCGCCTGATCGTCGCGGGTGCCTCCACCGGCGGTACCGAGGCGCTGCTGCATTTCCTGGCCCAGCTGCCGCCCGACTGCCCGCCCGTGATGGCGGTGCAGCACATGCCGGCTGGCTTCACCCGAAGCTTCGCCGACCGGCTGGACCGCCACCTGCCCCTGCAGGTCAGCGAGGCGCAGGACGGCCAGACGCTGCTGCCCGGCCAGGTGCTGATCGCGCCCGGCAGCCACCATCTGGCGGTTCGGCGCGGCGCCCAGGGCCGGCTCGAGGCCATCCTGCTGGAGACGGCGCCGGTGAACCGGCACCGCCCCTCGGTCGACGTGCTCTTCGACAGCGCGGCAGGCCTCATCGGCCGCCGCGCCAGCGGCGTGCTGATGACCGGCATGGGGCGCGACGGTGCAGCGGGCCTGCTGGCCCTGCGCCGCGCGGGGGCGGCGACGTATGCCCAGGACGAGGCCAGCTGTGTCGTCTTCGGCATGCCGCGCGAGGCGATCGCGCTGGGCGCGGCGGCGCGGGTCCTGCCGCTGGGCCAGCTGGGCACCGTGCTGATGCAGGACCTGGCCGATGCGGCGGCATCCGGGTGAGCCAGCCGTCGGGGGCGGTGCTACATTAGCGCCCGCGCCGAGCGACCCTCGCACGGCGATGTGGGAGGTACCTGCCGGGCGGTCAACGCCTGGTCCGGCGGTGCCTTCGGGGCCCCTCGACGGGGCTTTTTTCTTTCTGGCCCAACAGCAGCACATGGATGCTCCGGTGACGTCGTTAGGCGGATGGCGCCATTCGTCCCTCGTGGGAATGACGCCCTCGCCCGTTTCCGGCGACGAGGCGGACCGCTGGGTCCGCGGCGAACTGGTTCGGTCGCTCATGCGGGCGGCGCGGGGCAACTACATCCTGGCGGCGGTGCTCACGCCGATCATCGTGTCGCTCAGCTGGCGCGATGTGCCCTGGTGGCTCGCGCTGTTCTGGGTCTTCTGCGTGATCTGCGTGTCCGTCGCGCGGGTGCATTTCGAGTACGTGTACCGCCAGCGCTTCGAAGGCCGCGACGCCGACGCGCAGGAGCACTTCATCCACCGCTACCGGCACCTCTGGGGCGCCAGCGGCGTGGTGTGGGGCATGTCGGCGTACCTCTTCTTCGAGCGCGTGCCCCTGGTCAACCAGTTCATCTGCTGGTTCATCGTGGCGGGTGCCGCCACCTTCCCGGTGGTGAGCATCGCGCTGCATCCGCCGGTGCTGCGCCGTTACCTGGGGGCGCTGTTCAGCACCATGCTGCTGGTGATGGGCGTACGCATCGCCGAGGTCGGTATCGGCGGGTTGCAGTTCGGCCTGCCGTTTACGCTGCTGCCCGCGCTGCACTGGTGGCTGCTGCTGCATGCCGGCCGGCGCATCTACGAGACGGCGCGCAACAGCTTCGAGCTGCTCTTCCACAACAAGATCCTGATCGCCTCGCTCACCCAGCAGCGGCAGGCGGCCGTCTCGGCGGTGGCGATGAAGAACCGCTTCCTGGCGAGCGCCGCCCACGACATGCGCCAGCCGGTGCTGGCGCTGTCGTTGTACGCCGACTGGCTGCGCAACGAGCCGGAGCTGGTGCACGAGATCGCGCCCAAGATCTCGGGCGCCACCCAGGCCGTGAACGTGCTGTTCGACTCCCTATTCGACCTGGCGCGCATCGACTCGGGCCAGGTGCGACTGCACATCGAGCGGGTGGACGTGGTCCAGCTGCTGCGCGACCTCGAGCTGCAGTACCGTCCGGTGGCCGAGGCCAAGGGGCTGCGCTTCCGGGTGCACATCGTGCCCGGCACGGTGCTGACCGACCCGGTGCGGGTGCGGCGCATGCTGGGCAACCTGCTGTCCAACGCCATCAAGTACACGCACGAGGGCGGGGTGCTGCTGGCCGCGCGCCAGACCCGCGAAGGGCTGCGGGTGGAGGTGTGGGACACCGGCATCGGCATCCCGCGCGAGCACCTGCGCGACGTCTTCCTGGAGTTCTACAAGGTGGCCGACCACGACGCCGGCACCTCCGATGGCTTCGGCCTGGGCCTGGCCATCGTGGCCCGCCTCTCGCATGCGCTGGGCCATCCGGTGAGCGTGCGCTCCCGCGTCGGCGTCGGCAGCGTCTTCCGAGTCCTCCTCACCGACGCCGACGAGACCGAGGCCCAGGCCCGCATGTCGGACGCCGTGGGCTGACTTGCGCTTGCCGGACGGCCTCCACCAGGCCGCGGCAAGTCCCTCAGTGCAGAGCCGTCACGGTGGCGTGGCGCATCGAGCGCAGCTCACGCGTCCATCGCCGGCAGGCTCCGGCATCACCCCTGATCCAATGGCCGCGGAGCAGGCCAAGCCGGGGCACCCGCGGAACCGGCTTCGCCGGGCCGCCGGGTGCGCCCCCTGCAAGGGGGGAGGCGGAGCGCGAAGCGCGCAGCCTGGGGGTTAGCGAAGCCCCGCGGAACCGGCTTCGCCGGGCCGCCGGGTGCGCCCCCTGCAAGGGGGTAGGCGGAGCGCGAAGCGCGCAGCCTGGGGGTTGGCGAAGCCCCGCGGAACCGGCTTCGCCGGGCCGCCGAGTGCGCCCCCTGCAAGGGGGGAGGCGGAGCGCGAAGCGCGCAGCCTGGGGGTCAGCGAAGATTCGACAGCAGCCCGTGGCTGCGGGCATGGTGCAGCGCCTGCGTGCGGCTCTTGACGCCCAGGCGGCGGAACAGCCGCCACAGGTGCACCTTGACGGTGTGCTCGCTGATCTCCAGCTGGGTGGCGATGTCCCGGTTGGACAGGCCCTGGTCCAGCATGGCGATCAGCTGCGTCTGCCGGCGCGAGAGCTTGCCGGTGGGCGCCGGCGGCTCCAGGTCGCCGTCGTCGGCCAGCAGCAGCCCGCGCAGGGCGGCCGTAAGCTCGGCCGAGCCGCTGGACTTCTCGATGTAGATGTCGGCGCCGGCCTCGATGCAGGCCTCTTCCATGTCGGCGGCGGGCGAGGCCGAATACACGGCGACCGGGATGTCGGGATACGACTCCTTGACCGCGAGCACGCCCGAGACGCCGGTGACATCGGGCAGCTTCAGGTCCAAGCAGAAGAGCTTGGGCATGCCGTGGTGCTCCACGGCATTGGCCAGCTTGTCGAGGCGGTCGAGTTCGACCACGTTCTCGGAAGGCCGGAGGCGGCGCAGGACCATGACGATGGCCTCGCGCATCAGGGGGTGGTCGTCGATGACGTAGATGCTCATGGTGTGCGTGTCGGGAGAGGGCCGGAAGGCGGCGTCCGTCGGGGCAGGGGCGGGTTCAGGACGCGCGGGCGGATTCGGCCGCCGACTCCGCCAGCACGGCCAGTGCTGCCAGAACGGCTGCGAGGCCCGCATTGTCCAGCGGCTCGAGCTGCGAAGCCAGCGCGTTGAGGGCGGGCTCGCCGCCCGTCTGCAGCTGCGCGATGGCGCGGCCCGCCTCCTGCGGCGAGGCGAAGCCCCGGCTCTGCAGGAGCACCGTGCCGCGGGCGTCCTGCAGCTTGAAATGGAACTGGCCGTCGCGCTCGCGGTACTGCTTGAAGCTGGGTCGTGCGGCCTTGGCGGCCTTCGGCGTGCCGCTGGCGGCCGCGCCGAGCTGCCCGAGGTTGCGCAGGCCCACGGCCTCGCGCAGCCGTGCGGTGAGTGCGCGCGACAGGATGCGCGCCTTCTCGCCGCCGGCGCGCAGCGTGTCCTCGATGCGCTGGGGCTCGGCCATCAGCGCCTCGTAGCGCTCGCGCAGCGGGGCCACCTCGAGATCGATGCGCTCGACCAGCACCTGCTTGGCGTCGCCCCAGGCGATGCCTTCGGCATAGGCCTTGCGCAGTGCCGCGGTTTCCTCGGCGGTGGCGAAGGCCTGGTAGATCTGGAACAGGGCCGAGCCCTCGGTGTCCTTGGGTTCGCCGGGAGCGCGCGAGTCGGTCACGATGCCGGCGATCAGCTTCTGCAGCTGCGCGCGCGAGGAGAACAGCGGGATGGTGTTGCCATAGCTCTTGCTCATCTTGCGGCCGTCCAGACCCGGCAGCAGGGCGACGGCGTCGTCGATCTCGGCCTCGGGCAGGGTGAAGTGCTCGCCGTAGAGGTGGTTGAAGCGCTGCGCCATGTCGCGCGCCATCTCGATGTGCTGCACCTGGTCGCGGCCCACCGGCACCTTGTGGGCGTTGAACATCAGGATGTCCGCCGCCATCAGGGCCGGGTACATGAACAGGCCGATGCTGACGTCTGCATCCGGGTCGGTGCCGGCGGCAGTGTTGCGGTCCACCGCGGCCTTGTAGGCATGGGCGCGGTTGAGCACGCCCTTGCCGGTCACGCAACTCAGGAACCAGGTCAGCTCCGGGATCTCGGGAATGTCGGACTGGCGGTAGAAGGTGACGCGCTCGGGGTCCAGGCCGCAGGCCAGCCAGGAGGCCGCGATCTCCAGCGTGGAGCGCTGGATGCGCGCCGGCTCGTCGCACTTGATGAGCGCGTGGTAGTCAGCCAGGAAGTAGTAGCTCTGCACATCCGGGCGCTGGCTGAATCGCACCGAATGGCGGATCGAGCCGACGTAGTTGCCCAGGTGCGGCGTGCCGGTGGTGGTGATGCCGGTCAGGAAGCGGGTCGGAGCGGAGGCGGAGGACATGGCGTGGCGGACGACAGCGAAAGGGGATCAGCGCAGCAGCGCGGCAATGGGCGAGATCAGCAGGTTCAGGAAGGCATAGCCCAGGCCCATCAGCGGCCGCAGCCACAGCGAGCCGACCACGCCCAGCACCACCAGGCCCATCACGATGAAGAAACCGAAGGGCTCGACGCGGGCCAGCCAGTACTGGGCCCGGCCGCGCGGCAGCAGGCCGGCCAGGATGCGGCCCCCGTCGAGCGGCGGCAGCGGGAACAGGTTGAAGGCCCACATCACCAGGTTGGTCAGGATGCCGGCATTGGCCATGCCGACGAAGAAGCGCTCCTGCACGCCGGCCACGGTGATGCCGACGAGGAACAGCGTCCAGAGGATGGCCTGGATGAAGTTGGAGGCCGGACCCGCCAGCGCCACCCAGATCATGTCGCGCTTGGGGTTGCGCAGGTGGCCGAAGTTGACCGGAACGGGCTTGGCGTAGCCGAACAGGAAGGCGCCCGAGGTGGCGAAGTACAGCAGGATCGGCATCGCGATGGTGCCGATCGGATCGATGTGCTTGAGCGGGTTGAGCGTGAGCCGCCCCATCATCTGTGCCGTGTTGTCGCCGAAATGGCGGGCCACGTAGCCATGGGCCGCCTCATGCACCGTGATCGCGAAGATCACCGGCAGGGCGTAGATGAGGACGGTCTGGATGAGGTTGGAGGCTTCCACCGCGGGATTGTCTCAGACGGGTTTCACAGGCCCAGCGGGCCGAGCGGGCCGCGGCCCTGGCGGATGAGGGCCGGTTCGCCGCCTGCGTCCATGGGCGTGAGGTCGACCACCGTGGTGGGCTCGGAGGTGCATGCGCCGGCGTCGATCACGGCACCGATCAGCTTCTCGAAGCGGTCGCGGATCTCCTGCGGATCGTTCATCGGCTCGGTCTCCCCGGGCGGGATCAGCGTGCTGGCCAAGAGGGGCGTGCCGTGCAGCGCCAGCAGTTCGGCCAGCACCGGGTGCTCGGGCACGCGCAGGCCGATGGTCTTGCGCTGCGGATGGCTCACGCGGCGCGGGACTTCCTTGGTGGCTTCCAGGACGAAGGTGTAGGGGCCGGGCGTGCAGGTCTTGAGCAGGCGGTACTGGCGGTTGTCGACCCGGGCGTAGTTGGCCAGTTCGCTCAAGTCGCGGCACAGCAGCGTGAGCAGCCGCTTCTCGTCGATCTGCCGGATGCGGCGCAGCTTGTCGACCGCGTTCTTGTCGTCCAGCTGGCAGGCCAGCGCATAGCTGGAGTCGGTGGGCACCGCGATTACCTCGCCCTTGGCGAGCAGCGCCGCCGCCTGCTTGAGCAGGCGCGGCTGGGGATTGTCGGGATGCACCTCGAAATACTGGGCCATGGTCTTGTCTTTCTGCCGAAATTCAGCCCTCGACGGGCTCGTTGGGCTGGCGCCGTTCCCGCACCGTGAGCCAGGCGCCGCCTGCGCCGCAGATGGCAATCAAGCCGATGCCCGCGAACGACATGCGGTCGGGCAACTGGTCGAACACCAGCCAACCACCCAGCATGGCGAAGCCGATCTGCGCGTAGAGAAAAGGCGTGAGCGTCGAGGCATTCGCGCGTTGGTAGGCCAGGATCAGCAGGAAGTGGCCCACCGTGCCCATCAGCCCCATGAGCGCCAGCAGCGCCCAGTCCTGCCAGCCAGGCAGCGCCTGCCAGGCGAGGGGCAGGAACAGCGCGGCGATCAGCGTGCCCACCCAACCGGTGTAGAAGTGCAGCGTGAGCGGCTTCTCGGTGCGGGCAAGGCGGCTGGTCAGCACCTGGAACCAGGCGTTGCACACCACCAGTCCCACGGGCATCAGCACCGCCCAGCCGAAGCCCTCACCGCCCGGGCGCAGGATCAGCAGCGTGCCCACGAAGCCGCCTGCGACCAATGCCCAGCGCAGGGCCGAGACCCGCTCGCCCAGGGCGGTGGCCGCCATCAGCGTGACGGCCAGTGGCACGACCAGGACGATGGCAGTGAATTCGGCCATGGGCATGTGGCCCAGGCTCAGATAGGCCAGCAGGCTGCTGCCCAGCAGCAGCGCTCCACGCAGCACCTGGAAGCGCGGGTGCAGCGTGCGCAGCAGCGCGGTGCCGTGAAGGGGAAGCAGGATGGCGGTGGTGGCCACGGCCTGGAAGGCATAGCGGAACCACACGGCCATGAAGACGGGCACCGTAGCCGAGGCCACCTTGGTGGTGGTGTCGAGCACCGCGAAGCACCCGACGGCCAGCAGCAGCAGCGCCATGCCGGCCAGCGTCCGCAGCGTGTCGCGCGAGGGGACGGCTCCCTGCGTGGCGCAGGCCACGCCGGTCACTGCACGCGGTCCGCCAGCAGGGACCAGACGGGCTGCAGGCTGGGCGAAAGGAGGGGCAGTCGCCCCAGATCGCAATGGCTCTCTTCGGGGCTGTGGAAGTCGCTGCCGCGCGACGCGGCAAAGCCGAATTCGAGCGCCTTCTCGGCATATTCGACGTATTCGGCCGAGGTATGACTGCCGGTGACCACTTCCACCGCCTGGCCGCCGTGGCCCTTGAATTCGGTGAAAAGGGCATATTCCTCGTTGGCGCTGAACTTGTAGCGGCCCGGGTGGGCGATGACCGCCACGCCGCCCGCATCGCGGATCCAGCGGATGGCGTCGCCCAGGTTGGCCCAGCGGTGGGGCACGTAACCCGGCTTGCCTTCGGTCAGGTACTTGCGGAACACCTCGGAGGTGTCCCGGCAGTGGCCCTGCTCGACCAGGAAGCGGGCGAAGTGGGTGCGCGAGATGAGTTCGGGATTGCCGACGAAGCGCAGCGCGCCCTCGTAGGCGCCCTTGATGCCCACGCGGGCGAGTTGGTCGGCGATCTCGCGCGCACGTGGGCCGCGACCATTGCGGGTGTCGTACAGGCCCTGCCGCACGGCCGCGTCCCCGGCATCGAAGCCCAGGCCCACGATGTGGACGGTCTCATTGCAGAAGGTGACAGAGATCTCGACCCCGGTGAGGAATCGCAGTCCGTTGGCCCGGGCCGCCTCGGCCGCGCGATCCAGTCCGCCGACCTCGTCATGGTCCGTCAGGGCCCACAGCTGCACGCCGTTGGCGGCGGCACGGGCCGCAAGGTCTTCGGGCGTCAACGTGCCGTCCGAGACCACGGAGTGGCAATGCAGGTCGGCGTTGAGGTCGTTATCGAACACTCGTGCGATTCTAAGGACTTCGCTTTGCCCTCATGGTGAAGGGGCCGAGGCATGCGAGCGCCTGCGCGAGCTGGGAACAACCCTTGGACCCGCTCGGAGTTGTCATATTTCTGGCGCCGGGGCCAGCGCAGAATCGCCGCCCGTCCGTCATTTTTACCTCGCATGAACGCCATCAAGGAAGCCCGCCGATACATCGAACGCCGTCCGCCGGAGGATCCCGCGGCACGTACGCTGGCGGCCCTGGTCCTGGCGCTGGAGACCGACCGCGGCTTCGAGCTTTCCTCGCTCTACGCGCTGGACTACAAGAGCTTCGACCTGGCCATCGAGGTGCTGCGCGACTGGCGGCTGGACCGCTACTACGCGGGCAAGGCCAAGCTGTTCGACCTGTCGATGCAGGTCCACGAGTCGCCCGAAGCGCCCGCTGGTGCAACGGCGCCCGCGGACGCTACTTCTTCTTCCTGAAAGCCAGCCAGGCCGCCACGGCGGTGAAGGTGGCCACGATGGCCACCAGGTGCCAGAACCCGTGCGGGTTCTCGGCCAGCGGGATGCCGCCCACATTCATGCCGAACAGGCCGGCCAGGATGTTGATGGGCAGGGCCAGCACGGTCACCACCGTCAGCACGAAGAGGCTGCGGTTGTTGTCCTCCTGCACGCTGGCGGCGATCTCCTCCTGCAGCAGCTTCACCCGCTCCTGCAGACCGTGCATGTCGCGCAGCACCACCGAGAACTCTTCCGATGCATCGCGCAGCCCCTGGGCGTCGGCCTCGGCCATCCAGGCGGGCGGCCGCTGCAGCAGGCGAAAGAGGGCCGCCGGCTCGGGTGCCAGCAGGCGCTGAAGCCGCACAAGGACGCGCCGCAGTTCGCCCAGCCTCGCGCGCTGCGCGTCGGGGCGTCGCGCGAGCAGGGAGTCTTCGATGGCGTCGATACGGCCGGTGACGGTGCGCACCACGCCCACCAGCACGTCCGCCTGGGTGCGCATCAGCCGCTCCAGGAGCTCGGTGGTGGAACGCGGTGCCTCGCCCGTGCGCACGGCCAGGCGCAGGTCGTCGACTGAGCGCAGCGGCCGCGTGCGCGCGGTCACCACGAGGCGCGGCCCGACGCCGATCCACAGCGTGGCGATGTCGGAGGGCTCGAACCCGAAGTCGAAATGCAGGTCGTTGATGATCGCCACCAGGGCGTCGTCGTCGCGCTCGATGCGGGTGGAGTGCGCGCCGTCGCGCAGGGCTTCGTAGAAGCTGTCGGGCAGGCCGGCGTGCCGTTCCAGCCAGCGCTGGGCCTGCGCATGGTTCAGGTTGAAGTGCAGCCAGGCATAGGGCGGGGCGGTGTCCGGCTGCGGCGGGGCCGTGGCGTCGGCGTCGGCGCGCGTGTCGGTGAACCCCTGCTGCCACAACGCCGCCTCGTCCAGATCCAGCGGACGGGCAGGCGAGCACGGCCTGCCATCGAAGAGGTAGCCGCAGATCAATCCGGCTGCGTCCGCGCCATGGGCGCCAGCGGCGAGGGGAGCAGGAGGCGGCAGGGGCGAGGGCACGGCGCAGGAGGGAAAGTAGGTCTGGGATGATGTGACGTCGGCATGTCATTCCGATGACGGGGCGCGGCGACAGTGTCACGGTCGCGTCATGGGCCTGCACGAGCATGTGCGGCCTTCCCGTGTCCACTTGCCGGTGCCTCGCCATGCCTTCTTCCGATTTCACGCCCACCGACCATGACGCACTGATGCGCCGCATCGCCGACGACCTGATCGACGGCTACGACGAGGAGATCGAGCTGGAGCTGGAAGACCGCGTGGTCGGCGCCGACGGCGTGCTGCGGCACGAGGAAGGCGGTGTGCCGCGCCGCACCTACTTCGAGGCCCTCTTTCGCCTGCAGGGCGAACTGGTCAAGCTGCAGGACTGGGTGCAGCACAGCGGGCAGAAGGTGGTGATCCTGTTCGAGGGCCGCGACGCAGCAGGCAAGGGCGGGGTGATCAAGCGCATCACCCAGCGCCTGAATCCCCGGGTGGCGCGGGTGGCGGCCCTGCCCGCACCCAACGACCGGGAGCGCACGCAGTGGTACTTCCAGCGCTACGTATCGCACCTGCCGGCGGCGGGCGAGATGGTGCTGTTCGACCGCAGCTGGTACAACCGCGCTGGCGTCGAGAAGGTGATGGGCTTCTGCACCGACGACGAGCTGGAGGAGTTCTTCCGCACGGTGCCCGAGTTCGAGAAGATGCTGGTGCGTTCGGGCATCCGTCTGATCAAGTACTGGTTCTCCATCACCGACGAGGAGCAGCATCTGCGCTTCCTGGGCCGCATCCACGATCCGCTCAAGCAGTGGAAGCTCAGCCCCATGGACCTGGAAAGCCGCCGGCGCTGGGAGGACTACACCAAGGCCAAGGAGGCGATGCTGGAGCGCACCCACATCCCCGAGGCGCCGTGGTGGGTGGTGCAGGCGGTGGACAAGAAGAAGGCACGCCTGAACTGCATCTCGCACCTGCTGGGCCAGATGCCCTACCGCGAGGTGGAGCGGGCCGCCATCGCGCTGCCCGAACGGGAGCGGCACGACGACTATTTCCGCCAGCCGGTGCCCCAGAGCATGATCGTTCCAGAGGTCTATTAGGCTGCCCAGGCCGCGCGGAGCCTCTGCGATGGCCGGCGCGGCTCAGGGCAGTCTGCTGATTGACGGGCAGCCCGCGGTGGCGAAGCATTCAGCGCTTTGCTTCTCCAAGGCTGTCCCATGCCCCGTCGTCCTCCCTCTCTCGGCCGTACCTTCGCGAAGGCCTATCAACGGCAGTTGAAGGCGGTGACGGGCGCGATGTCGCGCGCCGGCCTGGTGGCGGCCAAGCGCGTGCGCGACGCAGCGGCCGAGAGCAGCCGTCCGCCACCGGGGCCCGGCGACTGGCTGACCGGCATGGCCTTCGCGGCGGGCGGGGCCTGCCGTTATCACCTGTTCGTGCCGCCTCCGGTGCCGGGGCGCCCGGTGCGTGGCATGCCAATGGTGGTGATGCTGCACGGTTGCCGGCAGACGGCGCGGGATTTCGCCATCGGCTCGCGCATGAACGCGCTGGCGCGGCGGGAAGGCTTCCTGGTGCTCTATCCACAGCAGTCGGCACTGGCCAATCCCGAAGGCTGCTGGAACTGGTTCTCCGAGCAGCGGGCCGACGCCGAGGCGGCCCTGGTGCTGGCGGCGATCGACCAGGCCTGCCTGCTCTACGGTGCCGACGCCTCGCGCATCGCCGTGGCCGGACTGTCGGCCGGGGCGGGGCTGGCGTCGCGCCTCGCAATGCGCGCGCCAGAGCGACTGCAGGCCGTGATGATGCATTCGGGCGTGGCGCCCGGTGCCGCGACCTCGGCGCGCCAGGCGCTGGGCGCCATGGCAGGACGGCGCGCGCCTGCGCTCGACCTGGCGGCAGACGGCGCCGCCATGCTGCCGCGGTTGCTGGTGGTGCAGGGCGGGCGTGACATGGTGGTGCGACCCGCGGCCGGCCGCCTCGCGGCCGAGGTCTGGGCGCGGGCCGTCGGCGCGGAGGCCACGGAGCCCGTGATCCAGCAACGCGGCAAACGCCTTCCCATGCAGGTCACGGACTACCGCCGCGGCCGCGTGCTGGAGGTGCGATTGGTTGAGATCGAGGCGCTCGGCCATGCCTGGAGCGGCGGGAGCGCCCGCGGCAGCTATGCAGACCCTGCCGGGCCGGACGCGGGCCGCCTGTTCTGGGACTTCGCGCGCCGCGCCTTCGCGGCATGTACGCCACCCGGCGTATAGCCCGCCCGGGGCCTGGCAAGGAGACTCCATCCCGTTCCTTTCATCCCTTGCCAACCGAACCCCCAGGAGAAGAGCAGCCATGCAACGTCGCTTCACCCTCAAGGCGCTGACCGCCAGCGTCGCCCTCGCCACCCTCGGCGCCGCGCCTGCCGCCTTCTCGCAAGAGACCATCAAGGTCGGCGTGCTGCACTCGCTGTCCGGCACCATGGCCATCTCCGAGACCGTGCTCAAGGACACGGTGCTGATGGCCATCGACGAGATCAACGCCAAGGGCGGCGTGCTGGGCAAGAAGCTCGAGCCCGTGATCGTCGACCCGGCTTCCAACTGGCCCCTGTTCGCCGAGAAGACCAAGCAGCTGCTGGGTCAGGACAAGGTCTCGGTCATCTTCGGCTGCTGGACCTCGGTGTCGCGCAAGTCGGTGCTGCCGGTCGTCGAAGAGATGAACGGCCTGCTGTTCTACCCCGTGCAGTACGAGGGTGAAGAGCTGTCCAAGAACGTGTTCTACACCGGCGCCGCGCCCAACCAGCAGGCCATTCCCGCCGTCGACTACCTGATGAGCAAGGAAGGCGGCGCCGCCAAGCGCTGGGTGCTGCTGGGCACCGACTACGTGTACCCCCGCACCACCAACAAGATCCTGCGCGCCTACCTCAAGAGCAAGGGCGTGAAGGACAGCGACATCGACGAGAAGTACACCCCCTTCGGCCACAGCGACTACCAGACCATCGTCGCCGACATCAAGAAGTTCAGCCAGGGCGGCAAGACGGCCGTGGTGTCCACCATCAACGGCGACTCCAACGTGCCCTTCTACAAGGAACTGGGCAACGCCGGCCTGAAGGCCAAGGACGTGCCGGTCGTCGCCTTCTCGGTGGGCGAAGAAGAGCTGCGCGGCGTCGACACCAAGCCGCTGGTGGGCCACCTGGCCGCCTGGAACTACTTCATGAGCATCAAGAGCCCGGCCAACACCGAGTTCATCAAGAAGTGGTCCGCCTACGCCAAGGCCAAGAACATCCCCGGCCACAAGGACAAGCCGCTGACCAACGACCCGATGGAAGCCACCTACATCGGCATCAACATGTGGAAGCAGGCCGTCGAGAAGGCCAAGTCCACCGACACCGACAAGGTCATCGCCGCCATGGCTGGCCAGACCTTCAACGCACCCTCGGGCATCGTGAGCAAGATGGACGAGAAGAACCACCACCTGCACAAGTCGGTGTTCATCGGCGAGATCCAGGCCGACGGTCAGTTCAAGGTGGTGTGGAAGACCAAGGAGCCGGTCAAGGCCAAGCCCTGGAGCCCGTACATCGAAGGCAACGACAAGAAGAAGGACGAGCCCGACGGCAAATCGAAGGTGTGACGACCACCCCGTTTCTTGCTCACTTCGTGTAGCCGAATCCCTCTTAAGGGGCTGAGCCTGTACGGGCAAGGTCCGGTGGACCTCGCCCGACTGGCGAAGAGCTGCGCCACTGGCGCAGCGCGGTCTGCAAGACCACCCCGGCGGCCCGGCAAAGCCGGTTCCGCGGGTGCGTGCGAACGGGCTTCGCTTCGCTTGCCCTGAGCTCATGGGCGCACAGGCTCGATCTTGCTTGTCGGGATCGGGCCTTTTCTTTGGATGTCGAGGACGACATGAAAACACCTCTCCGCTTGTTCATGCAGCTGGCGTGCCTCGCCCTGCTGATGCTGGCCGGGCCGGCCAGGGCGCTGACGGCCGACGAGGCCCTGGCCATGGCCTCGGGCGATGCCGAAAGCCGCATCGCCGCCATCAACAAGGCCGTCGCCGTGGCCGACGAGAAGACCAAGGCCTTCCTGCAGGCGCTGGTGGACGAGGCGGTGAAGTTCACCGACAAGCAGGCCTTCGTCATGAAGGACGACAAGGGCTTCGACCCGGTCACCGGCACCGAGGTGAAGGTGCCGGCCGAGGCCGAGGACGTGGTCAACAACAACCTGATGCGCGGCGCCCTGGATGCCGCGCAGTCCGCGCTCAAACTCACCAGCCCCGACGAGGCCGTGCGGCTCGAAGCCGCCGACGCCCTGTTCAAGGAGCCCGACGAGTCGCGCGTTCCGCTGGTCGAGAAGGCCCTGGCCGCCGAGCAGAGCGCCAAGGTCAAGGCCAAGCTGATGCTGGTGCGCGACGCCTCCATGCTGTCGAGCACAGATGCCGCCAAGCGCCTGGCCGCCGCCAAGGCGCTGGGCGACAACAAGAACCCCGACACCAAGCTGCTGCTCAACCAGCGCCTGGCCGATGAGACCGACCCGCAGGTCAAGGCCGCCATCCAGGCCAGCATCGCGTCCATCGATGGCGCGCTGGTGTGGGGCGACCGGCTGGGCGTGATCTTCAGCGGCATCAGCCTGGGCTCGGTGCTGCTGCTGGCGGCCCTGGGCCTGGCCATCACCTACGGCCTGATGGGCGTGATCAACATGGCCCACGGCGAGCTGATGATGATCGGCGCCTATGCCACCTACGTGATGCAGGGCGTGTTCCAGCGCTTCCTGCCCGAGTCTCTGTTCGGCTGGTACCTGGTGGCGGCCATCCCGGTCTCGTTCATGGCCTCGGCCCTGGTAGGCGCGGTGCTGGAGCGGGGCGTGATCCGCTTCCTGTACGGCCGGCCGCTGGAGACGCTGCTGGCCACCTGGGGCATCAGCCTCATGCTGCAGCAACTGGTGCGCACGATCTTCGGTGCGCAGAACGTGGGCGTGGAGAACCCCGGCTGGATGAGCGGCGGGCTGGAGGTGCTTTCCAACCTGGTGCTGCCCTGGAACCGCATCGGCATCATCATCTTTGCCGGCCTCGTGCTCGCATCGATGGCTTGGCTTATCAGCCGCACGCGCCTGGGCCTCTTCGTGCGCGGCGTGACGCAGAACCGGCCCATCGCCTCGTGCATGGGCGTGAACACGGCCCGCGTCGACACCTACGCCTTCGCACTGGGTTCTGGCATTGCCGGCCTGGCGGGCTGTGCGCTCAGCCAGATCGGCAACGTGGGCCCCGACCTGGGCCAGAGCTACATCGTTGACAGCTTCATGGTGGTGGTGATGGGCGGCGTGGGCCAACTGGCCGGCACCGTCTACGCGGCCCTGGGCCTGGGCGTGCTCAACAAGTTCATCGAAGGCTGGGCGGGCGCCGTGCTGGCCAAGATCGCCATCCTGGTCTTCATCATCGTGTTCATCCAGAAGCGGCCGCAGGGCATCTTCGCGATCAAGGGCCGCAGTGCCGAGGCCTGAAGCCATGACGACATCCGTTCAACTTCCCTCCAAGGCGCCGCTGCTCAGCGGCAAAGGCTGGACCGCCTTCTTCATCGCGCTGATCGTGGCCTGCGGCCTGGCGCCGGTGCTCAACCTGTGGGTGCCCGAAGGCAGTGCCTTCCATCTCAGCGACTATGCGGTGGCGCTGCTCGGCAAGATCATGTGCTACGCCATCTGCGCGCTGGCCATGGACCTGATCTGGGGCTACACCGGCATCCTGTCGCTGGGCCACGGCCTGTTCTTCGCGCTGGGCGGCTACATGATGGGCATGTACCTCATGCGCCAGATCGGCCGCGACGGCAACTACAAGAGCGACCTGCCGGACTTCATGGTCTTCCTCGACTGGAAGACGCTCCCATGGCACTGGACCTTCAGCGACAGCTTCGTCTTCCAGATGCTCATGGTGGTGGCGGTGCCCGGCCTGCTGGCGCTGGTCTTCGGCTACTTCGCCTTCCGCTCGCGCATCAAGGGCGTGTACTTCTCGATCATCACGCAGGCCATGACCTTCGCGGCCATGCTGCTGTTCTTCCGCAACGAGACGGGCTTCGGCGGCAACAACGGCTTCACCGACTTCAAGCGCATCCTGGGCATTCCGCTGGCCACGCAGGAAATGCGCATGACGCTCTTCGCGCTCACCGGCGCGGTGCTGCTGGGCTTCTTCCTGTTCGCCAAGTGGCTGATCGGCAGCAAGTACGGCCGCGTGCTGCAGGCCATCCGCGATGCCGAGTCGCGCACCATGTTCTGCGGCTACAACCCGCTGCCCTACAAGCTCAGCATCTGGGTCATCTCGGCCATGATGTGCGGCGTGGCCGGCGCGCTGTACGTGCCGCAGGTGGGCATCATCAATCCGGGCGAGATGAGTGCCGCCAACTCCATCGAGATCGCCATCTGGACGGCCGTCGGTGGCCGGGCCACGCTGGTGGGGCCCATCGTGGGTGCCTTCCTGGTCAACGGCGCCAAGAGCTGGCTCACGGTGGTGGCGCCGGAATACTGGCTGTACTTTCTGGGCGCGCTCTTCATCGCCGTCACGCTGTTCCTGCCCGACGGCATCGTGGGCCTGGTGCGCCGGCTGATGAACCGCGGCAAGGCCGAGGCCGGCGCCGAGCCCGTGGCCCCCACCGGCCGCGAGGAAGCCCAGCGCGCATTGGCCAGGGAGGAGGGCGTGGAGCCCGCCGTGCTGCCCACCGTGCATGTCGAACCCAAGGGAGCCCAGGCATGACGCCCGACCTGATGGAAGCCGGCGCCGAGCGCCATGCCCGCGCCCAGGGCCTGCCTGCCGGCGCATCGACCGAGTCCGGCGGCCGCACCGCCGGCTATGGCCGGCCTGCGGTGGCCGGCGAGGTGGACGTGACCCACGGCCGCATCCTGTACCTGGAAGACGTGAGCGTGAGCTTCGACGGCTTCAAGGCCATCAACAAGCTGAGTCTGGACATCGCGCCTGGCGAACTGCGCTGCATCATCGGCCCCAACGGTGCAGGCAAGACCACGATGATGGACATCATCACCGGCAAGACGCGGCCCGACGAAGGCACCGTGTACTTCGGCAGCACCATCGACCTGCTGCGTCACCGCGAGGCCGAGATCGCGCAGCTGGGCATCGGCCGCAAGTTCCAGAAGCCCACCGTCTTCGAGCACCTGACCGTGTTCGAGAACCTGGAGCTGGCGCTCAAGACCGACAAGCGCGTGAAGCCCTCGATGTTCTTCAGGCTCGATTCGGCCCAGGCCGATCGGCTGGCCGAGATCCTGCAGACCATCCATCTGGCCGACAGCGTCAACCGCATGGCCGGCACGCTGAGCCACGGCCAGAAGCAGTGGCTGGAGATCGGCATGCTGCTCATGCAGGACCCGAAGCTGCTGCTGCTCGACGAGCCCGTGGCCGGCATGACCGACGAGGAGACGGCGCGCACCGCCGAGCTCTTCCTCACGCTCAAGGGCAAGCATTCGCTGATGGTGGTGGAGCACGACATGAGCTTCATCCGCACCATTTCCGAGATCGTCACCGTGCTGTGCGACGGCTCGGTGCTGGCGCAGGGCACGCTCGACGAAGTGCAGTCCGACGAGCGGGTGATCGAGGTTTATCTAGGACGTTGAGCCATGCTGAAGGTCAAGAACATCCACCAGTACTACGGCGGCTCGCACATCCTGCGGGACGTCAGCTTCGAGGCGCCGCTGGGCCAGGTCACCGTGCTGCTGGGCCGCAATGGTGTGGGCAAGACCACGCTGCTGAAGTCGCTGATGGGCCTGGTGCCGATCAAGAACGGCAGCATCGAGTTCGACGGCCAGCCGGTGCACAAGAAGACGCCCTACGAGCGCGCCCGCGCCGGCATGGGCTTCGTGCCGCAGGGCCGCGAGATCTTCGCGCGGCTGACGGTCGAAGAGAACCTGCGCATGGGCCTGGCCTACCGCAGTGCATCGACGCCCATCGCGCCCGAGCTCTACGAGCTGTTCCCGGTGCTCAAGCAGATGCTGCATCGGCGCGGCGGCGACCTGTCGGGTGGCCAGCAGCAGCAGCTGGCCATCGCCCGCGCGCTGGCGCCGGGCCCGAAGATGCTGATCCTGGACGAGCCCACCGAAGGCATCCAGCCCAGCATCATCAAGGACATCGGCCGCGCCATCCGCCGCCTGGCCGACGAAGGATGGAAGGGCCAGAAGATGGCGATCGTGCTGTGCGAGCAGTACTACGACTTCGCCGAGGAACTGGCCGACCACTACCTTGTGATGGAGCGCGGCGAGGTCATCGCGCGCGGGCTGGGCAAGGACATGGAGGCGCAGGGGGTACGCCAGCTCGTGGCGATCTGACGCCCAACCCTAGCCGTGCCCCTGGGCCACGACGCGCCGCGCATGGTCCACCAGCACCTCGATGGCGCGCGTGCGCGGGGAGTTGCGCAACCACACCATGCCGAATCGCCGTGATTCGGCGGGGCGCGGCAGCGGCAGCCGCGCGACTGGCGGCGCACTCGACCAGCCGGTGGCCACGTCGGGCGCGATCGATACACCCGTACCCCGTCCGACCAGGGCCGCGATAGCGGCGAGCGAGCTGATCTCGAAGCGCTCCCTCGGCACGATGCCTGCCCGGCGCAGGTAGCGCTCGGCGGCCTGACCCCCGCCCAGGCGGCGGTCATAGCGGATCAGGGCCTCTTCCCGCAGCAACGCATGCGGGTCCCGATGCGCCCACGCGTGTGGCGCCAGCACCACCAGGGGCTCTTCGCGCAGCAGCAGCCAGTTCAGGGACTTGGGCAGCGTGAAATCCGGATGCAGGCACAGGGCTGCGTCGAGCCGGCCTGCCAGCACTTCGGCGTACAGCTCGGCCGACAGTCCCATGCGCACGACGATGCGCGCCGCCGGGTGCTCCTGCGCGAGCGCGTCCAGCACCACCGGCAGCGGCCCGTTGAGCATCGTGTTGGTGGCGCCCACGGTCAGCTCCAGCACACCGTCGACATTGCCGACGGTCGCGCGCATGCCCGCCAGTTCGGCCAGCAGCGCGCTGGCGCGGCCGGCAAGGCGGTGGCCGCCTTCGGTCGGGGTCACGGTGCGGCCCGAGCGGCGCAGCAGGGGAACGCCGAACTCGCGTTCGAGGACGCGCATCTGCTGCGCCACCGCGGCAGCCGTCAGATCCAGGCGCCGCGCCGCCTCCGACATCGATCCCGCGTCCAGGACCGCCATGAACGTGCGCAGGTAGTTGGTCTCCATGAAGATAGATTTTGTTTGATCTGATTGAAGATCGACGTGCTTTTTCTTCGTGCCGGGCATCGCCACACTGCCGGACATGCGCAGCAAACTCTTCGTTCCGGGATCACGGCCAGAGCTTTTCGACAAGGCGCTTCGCAGCGACGCCGATGCCCTCTCGTTCGACCTGGAAGACTCGGTCAGCCCCGACCGGAAGGCCGAGGCCCGGCAGGCCTTGCAGACGCTGCTCAGTGCCGAGGCGCCCCGTGCATCGGGCAAGACGCTGATCGCGCGCGTCAACCCGTGCCAGTCGGCGCACTTCGCGGCCGATGTCCGCGCCGTGGTCCGCCCCGGCCTGGCGCTGCTCAATCTGCCCAAGGTCGAATCGGCCGACGAGGTGCTTGCCGCCGCCGCAGCGCTCGATGCCGCCGAAGCGGCCAATGGCGTCGCCGAACCGGTCGGCCTGCTGCTCAACATCGAGAGTGCGCGGGGCCTGCGACTCGCGCATGCGCTGGCCGCGGCCCATCCGCGCGTGGCCGGGCTGCAGCTCGGGCTGGGCGACCTGTTCGAGCCCCTGCAGATCGACCGCCATGACCCGGCAACGGTGCATGCGGTGATGCTCCAGCTGCGGCTGGCGGCGGGTGAGGCCGGCGTCTTTGCCTATGACGCCGCCTACGCGAAATTCCAGGACGTCGAGGGCTTCCGTGCCGAAGCGGGCGAGGCCCGGCGTCTCGGCTTCCTGGGCAAGAGCTGCATCCATCCGAGCCAGGTGGCCCATGCGAATGACATCTTCCGCCCCAGCGACGAGGAGATCGCCCGGGCGCAGCGCGTCGTGGCGGCCGCCGACCAGGCGCAGGCCCGGGGCGTCGGTGCCTACACCGTCGATGGCGAGATGGTGGACGCGCCATTCGTGCTGCGTGCCCGCGCGACGCTCGCCGCCGCCCGGCGACTGGGCCTCGGACAAGGCCCGGCTTGAACCCATGGGCGGCCTGGCAACGCGGGCCGCGCCAGTCCATCACCAACAACAGGAGACTTCGAAATCATGTCCATCGCCTTCCAGCGGCATCGCCGCGCGGCCATCGCCCTCGCGTCGCTGTGCGCCCTGGGCATCCCGTCCGTCCACGCCCAGGACAACTATCCGGTCAAGCCGATCACCATCGTCGTGCCGTATGCGGCCGGTGGCTCCAACGACAGCTTCGCGCGCTTCATGGCGCGTGGCCTGTCGATGGCCCTAAAGCAGCCGGTGGTGGTGGAAAACAAGCCTGGCGCCAGTGGCAACACCGGCACGGCCTTCGTCGCCAAGGCACCGGCCGACGGCTACACGCTGGTGGCCGTGTCGTCCAGCCTGGTTACGAATGCGGCGATCCAGACACGGCTGCCCTTCGACGCGGCCAAAGACCTGGCGCCGGTGGCCATGATGGCCAAGGGCCCGTTCATCGTCGCCGTGAACAACACGTTCCCGGCCCAGACCCCGAAGGAACTCGTGGCCGCCCTGAAGGCAGCGCCAGGCAAGTACGGCTATGCCAGTTCGGGCATCGCCAGCACGAACCAGTTCGCCACCGAACAGTTGAAGGCGCTGACCGGCACCTACGTGCTGCACGTGCCGTACCGCGGCATCGGCCCCGCGGTGACCGACCTGATCGGCAACCAGGTCCAGCTGCTGATCTCGAGCGGGCCGTCGATCATGCCCCACGTGCGAAGCGGACGCATCCGCGCCATTGCCGTCACCAGTGCGCAGCCGAGCCCGATCGCCCCTGAACTGCCGCCCATGGCCACGGCGGCGCCGGGCTACGACTTCGAGGCCTGGTGGGGCCTGCTGGCACCCGCAGGCACCCCGCCCGACGTGGTCGCGAAGCTCAACGCCGAGGTGAACAAGGTGCTCGCCACGCCCGAGTTCAAGGAATTCCTCCTGAAGGAAGGCGCCCTGGCCGCCCCGATGACGCCGGCGCAGTTCGCGGCCGTCATCGCCGCCGACATCCCGCGCTGGCGCAAGCTGGCCCAGCAACAGAACATCCTGCCCGAATGACGACACCCTCTTCTTCTGCCGCCACAGGCGGCCCGCTGGCCGGCGTGCGCGTACTCGACCTCAGTGCCTACATCGCCGGACCCTACGGCTGCACGCTACTGGCCGACCAGGGCGCCGAGGTGCTGAAGATCGAGCCGCCCGGCGGCGACAACCTGCGCCACTATCCCTCGACCCTGGCCCACGAAAGCCGCGCCTTCGTCGGCGTGAATCGCAGCAAGCGTGGTGTCGTGCTCGACCTCAAGCAGCCTGCCGACCTCGCGATGCTGCTGCGCCTGGTGGCCGAGGCCGACGTGCTGGTACACAACTTCCGGCCGGGCGTGGCCGAGCGACTGGGCATCGGCTATGCGCAGCTCCAGCCGCTGAACGACCGGCTGATCTACTGCGACATCACCGGCTTCGGCGGGACCGGACCGCTCAAGGACAAGGCGGGCTACGACCAGGTCCTGCAGACCTACAGCGGCATGTGCGACGAACAGGGGCCACGCGGCGGGCCGCCGGAGATCCTCTACGGCTCGGTGGTGGACTACTTCGCCTCGTCCCTGGTGGCCGGGGGCATCGCCTCGGCGCTCTATGAGCGGGAGAAGAGCGGGCGTGGCCAGCAGGTCGGCGTGTCGCTGTTGCGCGCGGCATTGACGATGCAGTCGGCCCGCCTCGTCTGGGCCGAGGACGAGCCGCGGGACGTGGGCCGTGACATGCGCTCGGGCGGCCTCACCGGTCTGCACCCGACGCGCGAGGGCCACCTGTACCTGTCGGCCAACACACCGCACTTCTGGCGCGCGCTGTGCGAGCGGACCGGGCTGATGGCCCTGCACGACGACCCGCGCTACGACACCGTGAAGAAGCGGGCACAGCACCGCGACGAGATCGTGCCCCGCCTGCGAGAAGCCCTCGCGGCGCGGACGGCACGCGAGTGGGAGACGGTGTTCGGCGACAGCGTGCCCTGCGCCGCGGCCCGCAGCGTCGCGGACATGTTCGACGATCCCCAGGTCCAGGCCGAGGCCATGATCACGACGTTGCCGCATCCCACGCTGGGCAGCTATCGCGCATTCGCCCAGCCCTGGGTCTATGGGCGCACGCCGGGGCCCGCGCCCTTTGCCGCCCCGACGCTGGGCCAGCACGACGACGCCATTCGGGGTGAGGTCGGCGCGGACTGAATTCGGTGCCGCCGCGGCGGCGGCACCTGCACGGACGACGGCTGCGCATGCAGCGTGGGCACTTCAGGCCGCAACCGCCGCTTCGCGTCGACGCACGGGCGCCCAGGGTCGCCAGGCCATGCCCAATGCCGCGGCCTGCCGCTGCTCGTAGGCGGCGAACTCGTCCGTCGACTGCGACCCCCGCAACCCGCCACGCACCGAGCCGGGCCGCGTGTCGATGAAGTACTCGGCCCAATCGGCAGGCAGCGGCTGCGAGCCCGGAACGGCCAACCACAGGCGCAGCAGGTGACGCTTGCGGTCGGGCTCCTCGAAGTCCTCGAAGGGCGTGCGCGAATGCACGATCACGTAGTTGTTGACCAATTGGACGTCGCCCTGCTCCAACTGCATGCGGAAGCACCAGCGCGGGTCGGCCATGATCTCTTCGAGCAGGTCGAGGGCTTCCCACTGTTGCGGCGTCACGCGGGGCAGCTCGGGGAAGTCGCGTTCGGCGGCCACGATGTTCTTGCGGTTGACCCGCATCGTGAAGTGCTCGGGGTCGCTGCCGATGATGGGGCAGGCGTAGTAGGGCGGTTGCTCGGGGTCCTGCGAGCCCTGGTAGTGGTGGTAGTAGGGCTGCTTCAGTACTTCCAGCAAGTCCGGCCGCCGGCGCGCCAGTTCGGCGGCCACCGCGATCGTGCTGGCCACCAGGCTCTCGCCGCCGGTCTTCGCGGTGCGCCGGCACAGCAGCGCCACCACGTCCGCCGAGTCCATGTGGAAGTCCAGCCCGGCCTTGGTGTTGTAGCCGCGACTGCGGCCGTTGGCGGCCTTGTAGGCAGCGCCCTCGTCGCGCACGTCGTTCATGTACTGGCTGGCCGGGTTCTGTGTGCGCGCGACGCCCACGTGCAGGCCCATGCCCCAGTAGGCGAGCTTGGTGTCCTCCTCGCTCCAGCGGTCGACGGGAAATCCCTTGAGCAGGCACATGCCCCAGCGGCCCTGCGTGGTGGCGAAGGCACGTTGCAGCGCCGTGCGGGCGGCATCGTCGAGCGGGAAGTCCGCGGCGGTCATCGCCAGCCAGGACTTGCCGCAGGCCTTGGCATGCGCCAGTGCGCGGTCGAAGCCCGCGACTTCGGCGCTGCTCAGACGCTGGATCCAGGAGGTGTCGAGCCGGGCGTCTTCGGTGGTCCAGCCTTGGGGTTTGGCGGTGTTCATGGGGCGTCTCTTTTGACTGAAGTGAATCGGTGGACGCAGTCTAGAAACGCCTCTTGCCAAGAAAAAGCGAATAAATTTGCGCTCCAAAGCAAGGAAATCTGATGAAGATCGAGATGTTCGACACCCTGGATGCCGTCTTGCGCGGTGGCTCGCTGGCGGCGGCCGCCACCGAAATGAACCTGACGGCCAGTGCGGTGAGCATGCAGATGCGACAGCTCGAGGCCTATCTGGGGCAGCCTCTCTTCGACCGCTCGGGCCACGCGATCCGGGCGACCGCGCTGGCCCATGACGTGGCGGCAGCGCTGCGGCCCGGTCTGCAGCAGCTGCAGTCATTGCGGCGGCGCGATGTGACGGCGATCGAGGGTGTGGTTCGCTTCGGCATCATCGAGTCGCTGATGCCCACGCTGCTGCCGGGAACCCTTTCGGCGCTGCGTGAGCGGTACCCGCGTCTGGAGGTGCGGCCGACGCGTGGCCGCAGCGCCGGCCTGACCGATGCGGTCAAGCGTGGCGAGCTCGACGCCGCCGTCGTCGCCGAACCGGAGGGAGGCGGCTCCGTGCGCCTGCATTGGCGATCGCTGATGCGCCGCGAGATGCAGCTCATCGCGCCGCCCGACGCGCGCGAGACCTCGGTTCCGGCGCTGTTCAAACAGTACGAGTGGATCCGCTACGACCGCCAGACCATTTCCGGCCAGCTGGCGGCCCGCTACGTGGCCAGCCAGGTTCCGGCCGCGCGCGGCACGCTGGAGTTCGACAGCGTGCCGGCCATCGTGGCGATGGTCAGCGCAGGGCTGGGCATCGCGCTCGTCCACCTGGTCGACAGCGGCTTCTGCCAGTCCTACCCGGTGCGCTTCGTGCGGCTGGGCCGTGCGGCACCGGCGGTGCAGATGTCCCTGGTGTGCCGCAAGTCGGACGCCGACAGCCGGCCGCTGCGTGCCGTGGGCGACGCGATGACCGCGGTGCTGACCGGCACGGTGCGTGCGCTGGCGGGCCGCTGAGGACAGCGGCGTTCGCTTCAAGGCCGATGCGCCGCCACGCCCGCCACCCGGCACACCGACCGCGGTTCAGCCGGCGAACTCCTCCGTGTCCACTTCCTGCGTCGCCTGCGCCGGGTAGCGCGGACCGCTCACGGTGTGCTGGTTGATGAGCTCGCCAGCGCGCGCGATCACGTCGGCGGGCAGTCGGAGGTCGGCCGCGGCCAAGTCCTCGTGCAGATGGTCCAGGCTGGTGGTGCCGGGGATGGGGAGGATGTCCTCGCCTTGGGCCAGCAGCCAGGCCAGTGCCAGTTGGGCGGGCGTGCAGCCGGCTTCCTGCGCCAGGGCCTCGAAGCCGGAAAGCAGCGACAGGTTGCGCGGATAGTGCTCGGCCGAGAAGCGCGGCATGGGCCGGCGGATGTCCTTGGCGTCCAGCGCGGCCACGTCCGTGAGGCGGCCCGTCAGGTAGGCGCGGGCCAGCGGGCTGAAGGCCACGAAGGCGGTGCCCAATTCGCGGCAGGCGGCCAGCACGGCGATCTCGGGATTGCGCGTCCACAGCGAATACTCGGTCTGCACGGCGGCGATGGGATGCACGGCGGCGGCCTTGCGCAGCGTGCCTGCCGAGACTTCCGACAGGCCCAGCGCGCGCACCTTGCCTTCCTCGATCAGGCGCGACATCTCGCCCACCGAATCCTCGATGGGCACCTTCTTGTCCCACCGGTGCAGGTAGTACAGGTCGATGACGTCGGTGTTCAGGCGGCGCAGGCTGTCCTCGCAGTTGCGGCGCAGCGTGGCGGGGCGACCGTCGATCACGCGGCGCATCACGCCGTCCTCGCCCCTGGCGCCGGCCATGCCGCCCTTGCTGCACAGCGTGAGCTGATGGCGGTGCTTCTTCAGCACGCGGCCCACCAGTTCTTCGTTGGCGCCGAAGCCATAGAGTGCGGCCGTGTCGAAGAGCGTCACGCCGGCATCCAGCGCTGCCAGCAGCACGCGCTCGCCCTGCTCGGGCGAGGGGGGCACGCCATAGGCATGGCTCAGGTTCATGCAGCCCAGGCCGATGGCCGAGACCTCAAAGTTCGCGATACGTCGTGTGTGCATGGGCAGAGCTTAGTCGGGGTTGGAAGGTTGAAAGCGGTGCACGGACTCTTTGCCAGGCTAGGTGCTGCCAGGCCGCCGTGCCGTAGCCGGCCACCAGGTCATGGCCGATGGCTTGCCATGCAGGGTCGGCCGCGTCGAGGCCCAGGGCCTCGATGAAGGGTGCCTGCACGATGAAGCACTGGCGGCGATAGGGCAGCAGGAAGCCGCCCGGCTGCGTCGCGAGCACCGGCGCTGCCTCGTCATGGCGCGCGAACCAGAGGTGCAGCAGCAGGCCCGTGCGCGGCGCATGCCAGAAGTCGCCCATGTCATCGCCCGGCGCGGCCAGGCCGCCCAGCACACGGCGGGCATGGTCCCAGTGCAGGAAGCCGAGTTCGCGCGCCGCAGCCTGCAGATGGTCGCCCAGGGTGCGGTCATCGCTGCGGCCCTCGCGGTGGGCGCGGTTCAGGCGCACGCGGGCACGCACCTTGAGTTCCTCCGCCGGGACCTTGACGCTTCCTGTCGGGACGTCGTCACGGGTGGGCTTCTGCCCGAGCGGCCGCTGGCTCATGGCACGGGCGCCGCGGACGGTGTCGGGATGACGGCGCTGCTTGCCACGGCATCGAGCTGCGACTGCAGTGCGTCCGGGCCGCACCGATCCAGCCCGACGCCGGCCCAGGCCTTGGCGCACACCGCGCTCACGGTCTGCGCGGCTTCGGCATGCAGTTGCCGGCCGGCGGGCCGCAGCAGCACGGCGCCGGCCTCGCGTGCGACGAGGCCGGTCTTCTCCAGTGGCATCAGTTGCCGGACGAGCGCCGAGGGCGCGATGTGCAGGGCCTGCGCGAGCTGCAGCGTGGGCAGACGTCCATGCGATGCCTGCGTCAGCACATCGAGCAGCAGGAAGTCCTTGGCGTCGAGGCCGTGCCACATGCCCAGACGTTCGTCCAGGCGCTGCTGCTGGCGCGCATGGGCCCGGGCCAGCGCGAGGCCGAGCCGCATGGCCTGGGCGTCGGTTGGCCGGCTCATACGCCGCCTCCTTGTCGTGCGCCGCCCTCGGCCGCGGGTGACGGCAACTCGGCCTCCCACAGCGCCAGCAGCGTCGCCAGTTCGGCGTCGTAGTCGAAGGCGGGATCGTCGCGCTCCTTCACGCGGTCGACGACCTCGAAGCGGAAGGCCTCGGCGCCGTGGGTGTTCCAGGCCGATTGCAAGGTTCGGTCGCGATGGGCGCCACGCATGAGTTCGAAGCGCAGGCGGTTGAAGATTCCGTCCAGATGGCGGCTGCTGCCCACGCGCAGCAGCCCGGCGGCCTCGCAGCGCAGGGCATAGATGCCCATGGCGGGAAAGGCCTGCTTGTACTGGCGCGTCAGCTCGCGACGGGCCTGCAGGGAAAGGGAAGGGGTCATGGCAGTGCTCCAGGTCCTCGTCGGCGAGCCGGTCCCGCATGGGGCTCGAACGAAGACCGCGGTCTGTCCACGGAAGAAGAAGAAACGAGTCGGGAGGGTGAGAGCCTCTTGTGCGGGCAGGCGCCCCTCAGCACCTGCCCGCAATTTTACCCGGGTTATTTTGGCCGGATCAAGCGATCCGGCCCCTGGGCCGTGCCTCAGCCGGCGAGCTGCTGCTCCAGCTGGTGCAGCACCTGGTAGCAGGGCAGCACCTGGGCCACGCTGCTGTTGGGCTCGCGGCCTTCGCGGATGGCGGCAAAGAACTCGCGGTCCTGCAGCTCGATGCCGTTCATCGACACGTCGACCTTGCTCACGTCCACCGGCTCTTCGGCGCCCTTGCTGTGCGACTGCACCAGGTCGTCGTAGCGCGCGATGTAGGTCGCGGTGTCGCCGATGTAGCGGAAGAAGGTGCCCAGCGGGCCGTCGTTGTTGAACGAGAGCGACAGCGTGCAGATGGCGCCGTTGGCGGCCTGCAGCTGGATGCTCATGTCCATGGCGATGCCCAGGTCCTTGTGGATGGGGCCCTGCACGGCGTTGGCCTTCACGATGGGGCTGCCGGCCTGGTAGGCGAACAGGTCCACGGTGTGGGCGGCGTGGTGCCACAGCAGGTGGTCGGTCCAGCTGCGGGGCTGGCCCAGCGCATTCATGTTGGTGCGGCGGAAGAAATAGGTCTGCACATCCATCTGCTGGATGTTGAATTCGCCGGCCTGGATCTTCTTGTGCACGTACTGGTGGCTGGGGTTGAAGCGGCGGGTGTGGCCCACCATGGCCACCTTGCCGGCCTGCTTCTGCAGGGCCAGCACTTCCTCGCCTTCCTTGAGCACGTCGCACAGGGGAATTTCCACCTGCACGTGCTTGCCGGCCTGCAGGCAGGCCTTGGTCTGGGCGGCGTGCATCTGCGTGGGCGTGCACAGGATGACGGCGTCCAGCTCCTGGATGGCCAGGCTGTCGGCCAGGTCGGTGGTGACGTGCTGGATGCCGTACTTGTCGGCCACTTCCCGGGTCTTGGCCAGGTCGCGGCTGATGAGGGAGATCACTTCTACGTCCGGGATGTTCTTGATGCCGTCCAGGTGCTTGATGCCGAAGGCGCCGGCGCCGGCGAGTGCGACTTTGATGGTCATGTCGGTGTTGGCTTTCTGAAGGAGTTGGTCGTCAGGCCTGGTCTTCCAGGATCAGGTGGCCCACGGCGGTGTTGGACGCCGGCACGTGGAAGAAGCGGTGCGCCAGCTTGGGCGCCGGGCCGCCGGCGATGTCGCCCATCGCCCCGCGGGCGATCAGCCACATCACCAGCTCGATGCCCTCGCTGCCGGCCTCGCGCACGTATTCGATGTGCGGCACCTTGGCCAGCTCGGTGGGTTCGGCGATCAGGCGGTCCAGGAACTTGTTGTCCCAGTCGGCGTTGATGAGGCCCGCGCGCGCGCCCTGCAGCTGGTGGCTCATGCCGCCCGTGCCCCAGATGTGCACGTTGAGGTCCTCGTCGAAGCTCTCGACGGCACGGCGGATTGCGCGGCCCAGGTTGAAGCAGCGCTGGCCGCTCGGCACCGGGTACTGCACCACGTTGACCGCGAAGGGGATCACCGGGCAGGGCCAGGCGCCGTTCTTCGGATCCTGCTCGCCGCACATCAGCGACAGGGGCACCGTCAGGCCGTGATCCACGTCCATCTTGTTGACGATGGTGAGGTCGAAGTCCTGCTGGATCACGCTCTGCGCGATGTGGCTTGCGAGGGCCGGGTGGCCCACGACCTTGGGCACCGGGCGCGGGCCCCAGCCCTCGTCGGCCGGCTGGTACTCGGCCGCCGTGCCGATGGCGAAGGTGGGGATCATGTCCAGGCTGAAGGCCGTGGCATGGTCGTTGAAGACCAGGATGACGACGTCGGGCTTGTTGTCCTTCATCCATTGCTTGGAGAAGTCGTAGCCCGCGAACAGCGGCTTCCAGTAGTCTTCCTTCGTCTTGCCCAGGTCCAGTGCCGCGCCGATGGCGGGCACGTGCGAGGTGTAGACGGATGCGGTGATGCGGGCCATGTCAGTTCGCTTTCGTCGGATGGTGGGCGCCTTGCGGCTGGCGATGGGCTTGCGCATCGCCGTCCTCGCCCACGTAGCGGTTGCCGTCCACGCGGCGGCCGCCGTTGATCATCATGTTGCGGTATTCCTCTTCGGTCATGCCGGTCATCGAGCCCGCCATCTGCTGGAAGCTCTTGCCGTCGGTGGCCCCGATCTTGGCGAGGAAGTAGATGTTGCCGCCCGTGCGCATGCACCAGTTGAGGTCGCGGGCCAGCACGGCCTGCTTCTGCTCCTCGGTCATCGGCCATTCGTCGAGGTAGGCACGTTCGTCGGCCTTGAAGCGCTCGCGGTTCTCGGCCTTCATCAGGCTCATGCAGAACTGGTTGAGCCAGTAGCCTTTGCGGCTCTGCTCGGCGTCGAAGATGATCGTGCCGGGCACGTCCAGGTAGGGTTTGTCGAGGGCCATGTCAGACTTCCTCCGGCCAATAGAGCTTCATGGGGTTGTCGACCAGGAGCTTCTTCTGGAGTTCCGGCGTCGTCGCGATGTGCGGGATGAAGTCCACCAGCAGGCCGTCGTCGGGCATGTGGTCCTTCAGGTTGGGGTGCGGCCAGTCGGTGCCCCACAGCACGCGGTCGGGGAACTGCTCGACGATGCGGCGGGCGAAGGGCACCACGTCGCGGTAGGCGTTCTGCTCGCCGTCCAGCGCCTTGGGGCCGGCCACCGACAGGCGCTCGGGGCAGCTCACCTTGCTCCACACATTGCTGTGTTCGCGCATGAACTTCTCGAACAGCGCGAACTCGGGGCCGTCCACCGGCTTGGTCACATCGGGGCGGCCCATGTGGTCCACCACCACCGTGGTGGGCAGCGCGGTGAAGAAGTCCCACAGCTCGGGCAGGTCCACCGCCTCGAAGTAGATGACCACATGCCAGCCCAGCTTGGCGATGCGGCCGGCGATCTCCATCAGCTCGTCCTTGGGCGTGAAGTCCACCAGGCGCTTGACGAAGTTGAATCGCACGCCGCGCACGCCGGCGGCATGCAGGGCCTGCAGCTCCTCGTCCGTCACGCTGCGCTTGACCGTGGCCACGCCGCGCGCCTTGCCGTCCGAGGACTGCAGCGCATCGACCAGCGCGCGGTTGTCCGCGCCGTGGCAGGTGGCCTGCACGATCACGTTGCGCGCAAAGCCCAGGTGGTCGCGCAGCGCGAAGAGTTGCGCCTTGCTGGCGTCGCAGGGCGTGTACTTGCGCTCGGGCGCGTAGGGAAATTCCGCGCCCGGACCGAAGACGTGGCAGTGCGCATCGACGCTGCCGGCCGGCACCTGGAACTTCGGCTTGCTGGGACCGGTGTACCAGTCCAGCCAGCCGGCGGCTTTCTCGAAGGGGCCTGTGGTGGGTTTGCTCATGAGCGTTGCTCCTGGGGAGTGAGGGGGCCGACCGGGGTCAGTCGGGCTTGATGCCGGCTTCGCGCACCAGCTTCTCGTAGCGCAGGCGCTCCGAGTGGATGAGCTGGGCGAACTGCTCGATGCTGCCGGGCAGCAGCTCGCCGCCGACCTGGGCCATGCGCTCGCGCACGGCCGGCGTCTGCAGCGCCTTCTGCACCTCGGCATGCAGCTGGGTGACGATGGGACGCGGGGTGGCCGCCGGGGCGACGATGCCGTACCACACCGAGGCCTCGAAGCCGGGGAAGCCGGATTCGGCGATGGTCGGCACGTCGGGGAAGACGGCGCTGCGATTGGGGCTCAGCGCTGCCAGCACCTTGAGCTTGCCGCTCTTCACGTGCGGCTGGGCCTCCAGCGCATTGATGGCCACCAGCGGCAGCTGGCCGCCGATCACGTCGGTCAGCGCCTGGGCGCCGCCGCGGTAGGGCACATGCTGCAGGCGGATGCCGGCGGCGCGCTCGAAGAACTCCACTGCCATGTGCGGCGTCGAGCCGTTGCCCGGCGACGCGAAGGAGAGGCCATCGGGCCTGGCCTTGGCCGCCGCGATCAGCTGCTGGATGGTGCTGAAGGGCGCGCCGGCATTGGCGGCGATCACCACCGGCACGCGGCCGATCAGCGACACCGGCACCAGCTCGCGCTCGGCATCGAAGGGCATGGGCTGGTACAGCGCCATGTTGGCGGCCAGCGCATTGGCGGCCACCATCAGCGTGTAGCCGTCGGCGGGCGCGTCGATGGTGGCCTTGACCGCGATGTTGCTGCCGGCGCCTGGCCGGTTGTCGATCACGAAGGGCTGGCCCATGCTCGCGGCCAGGGCTTGGCCCACGCTGCGGGCGACGGCGTCCACGGCGCCCCCGGCCGAGTAGCCGACCAGCACGCGCACGGGCTTGGTCGGGTAGCCGGTCTGCGAAGCGGCCAGCGTGGGCGCGAGCCAGGCCGATGCGGCGGCCAGGGGGCCGGCGGCGATCAGCTGGCGGCGGGAAAGGGTCATGGTCGTCTCCGTGTTCTTCTCTGCGGGCAGCGGATGCCGGCGCGCGCCGGCAACGCGCTCAGTCGATGTACTTGAGGCCCGCGGCCGCCAGCGGCTCGCGCATCTTGTACATGTCCAGGCCCAGCACGCCGCTGGCCAGCTTGGCGCGCTTCTCGCCCTCGAAGGACTCGCGCTTGCGCGCGGCTTCCAGCGTCTTGGCGGCGATGGCGCGTGGCACGCAGACCACGCCGTCGTCGTCGGCCACGATCACGTCGCCGGGCGTCACCAGCATGCCGGCGCACACCACGGGGATGTTGACCGAGCCGATGGTCGCCTTGATGCAGCCCTTGCTGCTGATGCACTTGCTCCACACGGGGAAGTTCATCCCCTGCAGCGTCTTGACGTCGCGCACGCCGGCGTCGATCACCAGGGCGCGGGCGCCGCGGGCCTGGAAGCTGGTGGCCAGCAGGTCGCCGAAGTAGCCGTCGGTGCATTCGGCGGTGATGGCCGCCACCACGATGTCGCCCGGCTGGATCTGCTCGGCCGCGACGTGCAGCATCCAGTTGTCGCCCGGGTGCAGCAGCACGGTGACGGCCGTGCCGGACACCTGCTGGCCCGGATAGATCGGACGCATGTAGGGCTTGAGCAGGCCCACGCGGCCCATGGCCTCGTGGACGGTGGCTGAGCCCAGGGCGGCCAGGCCGTCCGCGGTCTCGCGGTCGGTGCGCTGGATGTTGCGGTAGACGACGCCTAACTCGTACATGGTTGTCTCTCCAGAATGGTTTACAGGGCCTTGGCCTTGAGGGCCGCATCCAGGCGCGGGAAGACCCGGCGCGCATTGCCTTCGAAGACCTGGAAGCGCTCGTCGTCGCTCAGGTTGGCGGTGGCGCTCACATAGCGCTTGGTGTCGTCGTAGTAGTGGCCGGTCTGCGGGTCGATGCCGCGCACGGCGCCGATCATTTCGGAGGCGAACAGGATGTTCTTGACCGGGATCACCTTGGTCAGCAGGTCGATGCCCGGCTGGTGGTACACGCAGGTGTCGAAGAAGATGTTGTTGAGCAGGTGCTCTTCGAGCAGCGGCTTCTTCATCTCCTGCGCCAGGCCGCGGAAGCGACCCCAGTGGTAGGGCACCGCGCCGCCGCCGTGGGGAATCACGAACTTCAGCGTCGGAAAGTCCTTGAACAGGTCGCCCTGGATGCACTGCATCACGGCCGTGGTGTCGGCGTTGAGGTAGTGCGCGCCGGTGGTGTGGAAGCAGGCGTTGCAGCTGGTGCTCACGTGCACCATGGCCGGAATGTCGTACTCCACCATCTTTTCGTAGATGGGGTACCAGTGGCGGTCGGTCAGCGGCGGGCTGGTCCAGTGGCCGCCCGAGGGGTCGGGGTTCAGGTTGATGCCGACGAAGCCGTATTCCTTGACGCACTTCTCCAGCTCGGGGATGCAGGTCTTCGGGTCCACGCCCGGCGACTGCGGCAGCATGGCCGCGCCGATGAAGTTGTCCGGGAAGAGCTCGCTCACGCGGTAGCACAGCTCGTTGCAGATGGCGGCCCAGGTGCTGGAGACCTCGAAGTCGCCGATGTGGTGGGCCATGAAGCTGGCGCGCGGGCTGAAGATGGTCAGGTCGCTGCCGCGTTCCTTCATCAGGCGCAGCTGGTTCTGCTCGATGGATTCGCGCAGTTCGTCGTCGCTGATCTTCAGGTCGGCCGGGTTGGGCTTGGCCGACGGGTCCTTGATGCCGGCGATCTGGGCATTGCGCCAGTTCTCGAGGGCCTTGGGGGCGGTGGTGTAGTGGCCGTGGCAGTCGATGATCAGCGGCTGACCGTTGGATTTCGGCATGGCGTCTCCTGGGAAGGGCGGGGGCGGGCCGGACAACCGGCCGTGGGTCTGGAAGGCAGCGCCCATTCTGTGCCGGGGCCCCCGTCCGCCTCCAGGGGGCAGATCGACTAGCAGCTAGAACAAACTGCTATAGCATGCGTGTCGATATGCGTCTGACGTCATGGATCTGAAACAGCTGGAGTACTTCGTCCGCGTCGTGGAGCTGGGCAGCTTCACCCGCGCCGCGCTGGCGCTCGACATCGCCCAGCCCGCCCTCAGCCGCCAGGTGCGCACGCTGGAGGTGGAACTGCGCCAGAACCTGCTGGTGCGAAACGGCCGCGGCGTCACGCCCACCGAAGCCGGCGCGCTGCTGCTGGAGCACGGCCGTGGCATCCTGCACCAGGTGCAGCGGGCGCAGGAGGAACTGGCGCGGGTGCGCGGCGGCCTTGCCGGACGGGTGGCGCTGGGCCTGCCGCCCACGGTGGCGCGCGCGCTGGCCGTGCCGCTGACCCGGCGCTTTCGCCGTGAACTGCCCGAGGCGCGGTTGTCGATCAGCGAGGGGCTGTCGATCTCCATGCACGAGGCCCTGTCCGCCGGCCGGTTGGACATCGCGGTGCTCTACCAGGCCAAGCCCATCGCCGGCCTGGACATCTCGCCGCTGATGACCGAGGAACTGATGCTGGTGCAGGCCCGCCCGCCCGGGCTGGCGGAAGACCCGCCGCCGCCGCCCATTGCGCTGGCCGAGGTGGCGAAGCTGCCGCTGATCATTCCGAGCCGGCCCAATGCCGTGCGCATGCATGTGGAGTCGGAGATGGCGGCCCTGGGCTGCGAGCCGCAGATCGCGCTGGAGATCGACGGCGTGCCCGCGATCCTGGACCTGGTGGCCGACGGTGCCGGCTGCGCCATCCTGGCGCGGCGGGCAGTGCAGACCTCGATCCGGCCCTCGGCCTTCAGCGTGCGGCCCATCGGCCCGCCGCGGCTGCAGGTGCAGGCGCATGTGGCCGTGAGCGCGCAGCGGCCGGTGACGCGCACGCAGGCCGCGGCGCTGGAGTTGCTCAAGGCGGTGGCGGCGGAAACGGGGGGCTGATCCGGCGCGGCGCCGGCATCAACGAAAAGGGCGCCCCGCGGCGCCCTTCCTGGCGGCAGAGAAGCCGCGCTCAGTCCCCCAGCCGCGCCCGGTGGCGCGCGATCTGCGCCGTCACCTGCACCGGCGCCGTGCCGCCGAGCGTGTTGCGGGCCTCCAGCGAGCCGCGCAGGTTCAGGACGCCGAACACGTCGTCCTGGATCGCCGGGTTGAACTGCTGCAGCGTGGCCAGCGGCAGCTGCGACAGGTCCACGCCTTCGGCGATGGCGGTCTTGACGGCATGGGCCACCGTCTCGTGCGCGTCGCGGAAGGGCAGGCCCTTCTTCACCAGGTAGTCGGCCAGGTCGGTGGCGGTGGCATAGCCACGCAGGGCGGCGGCCTCCATGGCCTCGCGGCGCACGGTGATGCCGCCCACCATCTCGGCAAAGATGCGCAGCGTGTCCTTGAGCGTGTCGACGGTGTCGAACAGCGGCTCCTTGTCTTCCTGGTTGTCCTTGTTGTAGGCCAGGGGCTGGCCCTTCATCAGGGTGATCAGACCCATCAGGTGGCCGACCACGCGGCCGGTCTTGCCGCGCGCCAGCTCGGGCACGTCGGGGTTCTTCTTCTGCGGCATGATCGACGAGCCGGTGGTGAACCGGTCGGCGATCTGGATGAAGCCGAAGTTCTGGCTCATCCACAGGATCAGCTCCTCGCTGAAGCGGCTCACGTGCACCATCGCCAGGCTGGCGAAGGCGGTGAACTCGATGGCGAAGTCGCGGTCGCTCACGGCGTCCAGGCTGTTCTGGCAGACGCCTTCCATGCCCAGCGTGCGGGCCACGCGCTCGCGGTCCAGCGGGTAGCTGGTGCCGGCCAGGGCGGCGGCGCCCAGCGGCAGTCGGTTGACGCGGCGGCGCAGGTCGGCCAGGCGCTCGGCGTCGCGGGCGAACATCTCCACGTAGGCCAGCATGTGGTGGCCGAAGCTCACCGGCTGCGCCACCTGCAGGTGGGTGAAGCCGGGCAGGATGGCGTCGACGTTCTCGGCGGCGATCTTGACCAGGGCCTTCTGCAGGTCGATCAGCAGGCCGTCGATCAGGTCGATCTCGCCGCGCAGCCACAGGCGCACGTCGGTGGCGACCTGGTCGTTGCGGCTGCGGCCTGTATGCAGGCGCTTGCCGGCATCGCCCACCAGCTGGGTCAGGCGGGCCTCGATGTTCAGGTGCACGTCTTCCAGGGCCAGCTTCCATTCGAAGCTGCCGGATTCGATCTCGCCTCGGATCTGACCCATCCCACGCTGAATGTCGGCGAGGTCCTGCGAACCGATGATGCCCTGGGCAGCGAGCATCTCTGCATGAGCCAGCGAGCCTTCGATATCCGCCTGCGCAAGCCGCTTGTCGAAGAACACGCTGGAGGTGTAGCGCTGCACGAGTTCGCTCATCGGCTCGGAGAACAGCGCGGACCACGCTTCGGATTTCTTGTCGAATTGGTTCTGGGTCATGGGTCGGAGCCGCGACGGGCGAAGGATGAGCGAATGAGCGAGAAGAAGCTGGGGAGCGCCGCAGGCCTGCGGCAGTGCGGGTGTGGCGTGCGAGGCGGCAGACATAATCGGCCGCCCTTCCGGCGGCGCCAGCCTTGCGAAACCCGCGGATTTTATCGACGCGCCCCAGCAGGCGCGTTGGCGATGAAGAGAACGGATCCATGACCCTGCTGCCTCCCCACACGGCGCGACGCCGGCAGACATCGAACGCACGCCCGTGGCGTGCCACGCGCACGGGGGACGGGCCCCGGGTGGCCCGGGACGGCCTGCACGGGCGGGTGGCGTGAGCACGCCGGCTCCCCCGCGGGGTTCCGAAGCGCAAGGCCCCCAGGTGGTGGCGCTCGATCCATCGGCTGCCACGCAGTCTTTGGCCGAGTCAGCCACCGACCGGGCCATCCGCGAGGCCGAGGCGGAGCGCGCCCGCGGCGCGGTGCCGGAACCCGGCAGCGGCGATCCGCCGCGGCTCCTTCTGCACATGCCGGTGGACGTCCGCAGCGCTTCGCTCGTGATCCTGGGCGTGCTCGCCTCCATCTACACGCTGCGTTGGGCCGCGGCGGTGCTCATTCCGCTGGCCCTGAGCCTGATGCTGGTCTATGCGCTTTCGCCCGTCGTCGACCGGCTGGAGCGCTGGCGCCTGCCGCGCTGGGCCGGGGCCGCGGTGTTGCTGTTGGCCCTGACCGGCGGCACCGCGTGGACAGGCTATTCGCTAGCCGGCAGCGCCGGTCAGCTGGTGGACGCATTGCCCGCCGCGGCGCAGAAGCTGCGCAACGCCATCCGCACCAAGTCGGTCAAGGCCAGCCCGCTGGACACGGTGCAGCAGGCCGCCGAGCACCTGGAGCGGGCTGCGAACGAGGGCTCGCCCACCACCTTCCGGCGGGGCGTCCAGCGCGTGATCGTCGAGCGGCCGCCCTTCAACGTGCGCGACTACCTCTGGAGCGGCACGGTTGGACTGATGGAGGGCGCCGGCCAGGCCACGCTGGTGCTGTTTCTCACCTTCTTCGCACTGTGTTCGGGCGACACCTTCCGGCGCAAGCTGGTGAAGATGGCGGGTCCCAGCCTGCACAAGAAGAAGGTGACGGTGCACGTGCTGGACGACATCAACGGCCACATCCAGCGCTACCTGCTGGTGCAGATCCTGAGCAGCGCGCTGGTCGGGCTGGCCACGGGGCTGGCCTTCTGGGCGTTGGGGCTGGAGAACGCGGCCGTGTGGGGCATCATCGCGGGCGTCACCAACCTCATCCCGTACATCGGCTCGGTGCTGGTGATGGGCGCCGCGGGGCTGGTGGCCTTTCTGCAGTTCGGCACCATCGGCATGGCGGTGCTGGTGGCGGGCACCTCGCTGTTGATCCACACGCTGGTGGGCAACCTGCTGGTGCCCTGGCTCACCAGCCGCAGTTCGCGCATGAACCCCGTGGCGGTGTTCGTGGGCGTGATCTTCTGGGCCTGGATCTGGGGCATCTGGGGCCTGCTGCTGGGCATGCCGATCATGATGGTCATCAAGTCGGTCTGCGACCGGGTGGACGACCTGCGGCCGGTGGGCGAGCTGCTGGGCGACTGAGCCGGCAGTCGTCGGCCTCAGCGGCCGTCCGGGCAGGGGGCGCCGCAAAGCGCCGCGCCCACCCGATGGCTCAGCGTGCGCCCGAACCCAGCGCGAAGGGCTGCATCAGCCCGGTCATGGGCTTGGGTGGCGGATGCGCCAGCTCGCCGCGCTTGCTGGTCTTCAGGCCCAGCGACACCAGCGACTCCAGCAGCGTGACGCCGGCCGATACGCCGTCGATCACCGGCACGCCCAGTTCTTCCGACAGCGAGCGGCACAGGTCGGCCATGCCGGCGCAGCCCAGCACCAGCACGTCGCAGCCGTCGTCGTCCAGTGCGCGGCGGCATTCGTCGACGATGCGCGCGCGGGCGTTGGAGCGCGGGTCTTCCAGCTCCAGCACCGGCAGCTCGCAGGCCCGCACGCGGGCGCAGAAGCGGGCCATGCCGTAGGCCTCCGCCAGGTGGTGCGCCTGGCCCATGGTGCGCGCCAGCGTGGTGACCACCGTGAAGCGGCTGCCGATGAAGCTGGCCGCATGCATCGCCGCCTCGGCGATGCCCAGCACCGGGCCGCGCGCCAGCTCGCGGGCGGCCTTCAGGCCCGGGTCGCCGAAGCAGGCGATCAGGTAGCCGTCCACGCCCGCGGCCTCGCCGGCCGCGATCTCGGCCAGCAGGCCGGGCGTGGCCAGGGCCTCGTCGTAGTGGCTTTCGATGGAGACCGGCCCCATCGCCGGGCTGACGGCGATGACCTCGGTGCCCGGCCGCGCCGCCGCGCGGGCGCAGGCACCGATCTTGTCGGTCATGCTCTGGGTGGTGTTGGGGTTGATGACCTTGATGCGCATGGGACAGGGCGTTTTCTTCGGAATCAGGAACGGCGGGACAGCACAGCGTAGATGACGAAGCCCAGCCCCATGCCGATGAACCAGGCGTAGTTGGCGGCGCCGCGCCATGCCGGCACCAGCACGCACAGGATCGGGATCAGGGCCGAGGGCACCATCGTGGCGACGGCCTTCATGTTGTAGCCATTGCTGTACCAGTAGCTGCCGGTGGGCTTCATGGTGTAGAGATCGTCCACCACCACGTGCTGGCGGCGCACCAGGTAGAAGTCGGCGATCAGGATGCCGAACAGCGGCCCGATGAACGAGCCCAGGATGTCCAGCGTGTAGTGGATCACCTCGGGGTTGTTGTAGAGGTTCCAGGGTGTGATGAAGATCGAGCCCACCGCGGCGATCATGCCGCCGGTGCGCCAGCTGATGTGCTGCGGCGCCACGTTGGAGAAGTCGAAGGCCGGCGAGACGAAGTTGGCCACGATGTTGATGCCGATGGTGGCGATCATGAAGGTCAGCGCGCCCAGCACCACGGCGGTGGTGGAGTCGATCTTGCCCACGGTGTGCACTGGATCGGTGATCAGCTCGCCGAACACCGGCAGCGTGGCGGCGGTGGTGATCACGGTCAGCAGCGAAAAGAACACGAAGTTGACCGGCAGGCCCCAGAAGTTGCCTTTCTTCACGGCGTCGAAGCTCTTGCCATAACGCGAGAAGTCGCCGAAGTTGAGCATCGGGCCGCTGAAGTAGCTCACCACCAGCGCGATGGCCGACAGCATGACCGGCAGCGCGTCCCAGCCCTCGAACTTGACGCCGCCCAGGTTCAGGTCGATGTTCTTCCAGCCGGCCTTCCAGACCAGCCAGCCGCACAGGATGGCCATGACCACGTACACGCCCGGGCCGGCCCAGTCGATGAACTTGCGGATGGCCTCCATGCCATGCCAGAAGACGAAGGCCTGCAGCACCCACATCACCATGAAGGCGACCCAGCCCAGCGTGGAGAGGCCGGCGAAGCCGTGCAGGGCGACGTCGGCATAGGGCGCCAACCCCGGGAACAGGTGCAACGCCAGCACCATGAACGCGGCCGAGGCCAGATAGGTCTGGATGCCGTACCAGGCCACGGCGATCAGCCCGCGGATGATGGCCGGGATGTTGGCGCCCTTGACGCCAAATGAGGCCCGGCAGATGACCGGGTAGGGCGTGCCGGTCACCTGGCTGGGCTTGGCCACCAGGTTGCAGAAGAACTGCACGATCACGATGCCCACCAGCAGCGCCACCAGCACCTGCCAGCTCGACAGGCCCAGCGCGAACAGGCTGCCCGCGGTGATGTAGCCGCCGACGCTGTGCACGTCGGACATCCAGAAGGCAAAGATGTTGTATTGCCCCCAGGTCTGCTGCTTGAGCGGTGCCAGGTCCTCATTGGTGAGGGCCGGGTCGTAGCCGGGCTTGATGAGCGCGTGCGATGCCGCGTTGCCGTGGCCGAGGGGCTCGGCTGCGGCCGAGGCGGCGAGCGGGGTGGTGGTGGCCGTGTTCATGGGGGCTCCTGATCGGGTCGTTGGAGGGAGGCGGCGCCGCATGCGCCACGCGAGGTTGCACGGATTGGGTGCATTATTTGTATACAAAAATTGGATCGCAAGGGCTGTGCCAGCCTGCGAGGTTGGGAGATTCCCGTAGGTGGAGGGCGCGTACCGACGGGCGCCGCAGTGTTTCCCGGCCGCCCCGCCGGGTGCTGTACAAGGGCAGGCGAAGGAGACAACCCCCGATGGACCGACTGCAGGCCATGGAAATGTTCGTGCGCGTCGCCGAGAGCGGCAGCTTTTCTCAGGCCGCGCGCGAATTCCGCACCACCCAGCCCACCGTGACCAAGCAGGTCGCCGCCACCGAGCAGCGCCTGGGCGTGCGGCTGCTCAACCGCAACACCCGCGGCGTGAGCCTGACCGAGGCGGGCGCGCTCTATTACGAGAAGTGCAAGTCCATCGTGCGCGAGGTGCAGGCCGCCGACGACATCGCGCGGCAGGCCCGCAGCGAGGCGCAGGGCCTGCTGCGCATCGGCACGTCGGTCGCCTTCGGCCGGCGGGTGGTGGTGCCGCTGGCGCTGGAGTTCATGCGCGCCCATCCACAGGTGCAGGTCGACCTGAGCTTCGACGACCGCTACGTGGACCTGGTCGCCCAGGGCATCGACGTGGCCATCCGCATGGGCAAGCTCGCTGATTCCACCCTCGGCGCCCGCTACCTGGGCAGCAATCCGTGGGTAATGGCAGCCTCGCCCGCCTATCTGCAGGCGCACGGCACACCCGTTTTGGCGGCGGAGCTGTCCGCACACCAGGCGCTGATCTACAGCAGCGTGGTGGGTGACGACGTGTGGCGACTGCACGGGCCCGGTGGCGAGGCGCTGACGGTGCCGGTGGCCGGGCGGCTGCGCTCCAACAACCTGTCGGCGGTGCTGGCGGCGGCGCGGGAGGGGCTGGGCATCGCCCTCATGCCGCGCTACGTGGCGGAGGAATCACTGGCGCAGGGCCGGCTGCAGCCGGTGCTGGCGGACCACCAGCTGCAGGAGCAGGAGATCCATGCCGTCTTTCCCTCGCCCCGACTGGTGCCCGCCAAGGTGGCGGCGTTCACCGCCTTCCTGCAGGGTCGCTTCGGCGAGGAGTGGTGGCGCGGCGGCTGAGGCCCGCGGTGGGAACGCTCAGCTGCGCGGCGCGTTGCCGTCCTCTTCGTTCGAGGCCATGAAAAGCCCCCACGCCGCCATGAACAGCGCCGCCACCACCGGCCCGATCACGAAGCCGCTGATGCCGAACAGCGCCATGCCGCCGATGGTGGAGATCAGCACGATGTAGTCGGGCATCTGCGTGTCCTTGCCCACCAGGATGGGGCGCAGCAGGTTGTCCACCAGCCCGATCACGAAGACGCCCACGAAGATCAGCACCAGCCCCTTCACGATCGCACCCGATGCCAGGAAGTAGATGGCCACCGGCGCCCAGATCAGCGCCGCCCCCACCGCCGGCAGCAGCGACAGGAAGGCCATCACCACGCCCCACAGCAGCGCGCCCTGCACGCCCAGCGCCCAGAAGGCCAGGCCGCCGATGGTGCCCTGCACCGCCGCCACCACCACGTTGCCCTTGACGGTGGCGCGGATGACGGTGGTGAACTTGTTGAGAAGGTAGTGCGTGTGCGGCCGGGCCAGCGGCACGGCTTCACGGATGGTCTTGGACAGGTCGGCGCCGTCGCGCAGCAGGAAGAACAGCAGGTAGAGCATCACGAAGAAGCTCACCAGGAAGTCGAAGGTGTTCTGCCCGATGCTCAACGCCTGCGAGGCCAGCATCTGGCTGCCTTGCGCGGCGCCGGCGCTGAGTTTTTCGAGGATCGCCTCGAAATTGCCCAGGCCGAAACGGTCCAGCAGATTCGTCGCCCAGCCCGGGAGTGCGCCGACGATCTGCTGGAAGTAGTTGACGAAATTGAGCTCGCCCGAGCGCAACCGCTGGGTGACCAGCACGATGTCCTGGACCAGCGTCACCGCGATCATCGACAGCGGAATGATCACGATGAACAGCACGATGGCCAGGGTCGCCAGGGCGGCCGGGGTGCGCCGCTTGTTGCCGAACTTGCGCAGCAGCCGCTTGTAGAGCGGCGTGAACAGGATGGCCAGGGCCACCCCCCACAGCACGGCCCCGAAGAAGGGCATCAGGATCCAGACGAAGCCGACGGTGACCGCCGCCAGCAGGAACAGGAAGAAGCCGCGTTGCAGCTGAGGGGAATTCATGGTGGCAGCGAATGTAGCCGCCCCCCATGACCGCAAGCTGTCGGAGGGCATGCCGCCGCAGCCATGGGCGGTGTGCGCTTCTTCACGAAGCGGCCGGGCGTCTCATTCCATCGGGATGTTGGCCCGGTGGGCCAGGGCGCGGTAGCGCGAGATCTCGCCTTCCATCTGGCTGCGGAAGGCCGCGGCGTCGATCCACACCGGCTCCATGCCCTGGGCCTTGAGCGTCGCCTGCAGTGCAGGGTCCGCGAGCAGGGCGCGCGCTTCCCTGGCCAGGCGGTCGAGCGCGACGGCCGGGCTGCGGGCCGGCGCGGCCAGGCCGTACCAGGCGTCGAAGGTGGCGTCGGGCAGGCCCAGCTCGGCAAGGGTCTTGACCTCGGGCAGCAGGCTGGCCCGCGTGGCACCCACGATGCCCAGGGCGCGCAGCTTGCCGGCGCGCACATGCGGCGCCACGGCGGCGACGGTGTCGATGCCCATCTCGATCTCGCCGCCCATCACGGCGATGGTGGCCTGGGCGCTGCCCTTGTACGGCACGTCCTGCAGCTTGGCGCCGCAGGCCAGGGCGAAGAGTTCGCCGGCCAGATGTGGGCCCGATCCGCTGCCGAAGGTGGCGTAGCGGATGGACTGGGGTTTGGCCTTGGCGGCGCGCACCAGTTCGTCGACGGTGCGCCACGGCGCGCTGGCCGCCACCACCAGCACCAGCGGCGTGCGCGCCACGATGCCGATGGGCGCCAGGTCTCGAACCGGGTCGTAGGGCAGTTTGGCCCGCAGCGCGGCATTGACGCTGTAGCTGGTGGAGCCCGACAGCAGCAGCGTGTAGCCGTCCGGTGCGGCCTTGGCCACGGCGTCGGTGCCGATGATGGTGGAGGCGCCGGGCTTGTTGTCGATCACCACCGGCTGGCCCAGCCGCTCGGCCAGCTTCTGCCCAAGGGCACGGGCCACGATGTCGGTGCCGCCGCCCGGCGGGAAGGGCACCACCAGGCGCACGCTGCGGCTGGGCCAGGGCTCCTGCCCGAAGGCGAGGGAAGGCAGGGCGGCGCCGAGGGCGAGGGCGGCACCGGTGCCGAGGAAATGGCGTTTGTTCATGGAAGGTCCTTGCAGGAAGTCCGAAAAGCGAAGAAAAAAAGCGGAGCCCGAGGCCAATGCCGGTCGGCAAACGAAAGTCGGTTCGGTCTGAGCCAGTCAAAGTCCGTTCGGGCTGGGCTTGTCGAAGCGTGACGCAGGCCCTCAACCCTTCGACGGGCGCAGGACCGGCCAAGCCGGCATCGGTTCAGCCCATGGCGCGATCCGGCCAGGGGGCCGCGCCCGGCTCGCCCAGGTCCCAGTAGAGGCCGGCCATCACGGCCAGTCCCTGGCGAATCAATGGCACCAGCAGGTGCTCGTTGGGCGCATGCTGGGCGCATCCGGCGTGGCCGTGGGGCACCCACAGCGTCGGCAGGCCGAGCTGGGTGGCGAAGATGTCGTTGGGCAGCGAGCCGGCCAGGTTGGCCAGCAGGTGGGGTGCGTCGCCGGCGCTGCGGGCGATCGAGCCGACGGCCCATCCCACCCAGGGGTTGCGCAGGTCGAGCCGCGTGGCCGCGCCGGCCAGCGTGACCTGGACCTCCACATCGTCGAAGCCGTGCGCCGCCAGATGCGCCTGCACATGCTCTGCGGTGCGCTCCCAGTCGGTGCCCACCACGAAGCGCAGCTGGCAGTGCGCCGCGGCCTGGTGCGGAATGGCGTTGATGGGCCGCTGCGGGTTGCCGGCTTCCAGGGCCAGCACCTCGAAGGTGTTCCAGGCCACCAGCCGCTCGGCGGGCGTCAGGCCAGGCTCACCCCAGCCGGCGTCCAGCGCGGGATCGTCCGGCTCGGCCCCGATGGGGATGTCGGCCAGCGCGCGGCGCACCGCATCGTCCACGGGCGGCGGCCGCAGCGCCTCCACCAGGAGGCGTCCGCGTGCGTCGGCCAGCGTGGCCACCGCATGGGCGATGCGGGTGGCCGGATTGGCCAGCACGCCGCCCCAGTTGCCCGAGTGGTAGCCGCGGGTGCGGCCGCTGCGGATGCGCAGCGTGAAGTTGACGGCCCCGCGCGAGCCGAGGAAGAGCGTGGGCTGGCGCGTGCCCACGCGCGGCCCGTCGCTGGCGATGAAAAGGTCGGCGGCCAGCGCGGCGCGTTCGGCCTCGCACACGGCGGCCAGGCCGGGCGAGGCGGCTTCCTCGCCGGTCTCGAACAGCCAGGTCATGTTGAAGCCGAGTCGGCCGCCGCGGGCCTGCAGCACGGCCTCCAGCGCGGCCAGCGCGATGCTGTGCTGGCCCTTGTTGTCGGAGGTGCCGCGGCCGTACCAGCGCTCGCCCTCGGCCACCAGCGTCCAGGGCGCGAGGCCCTCGCGCCATTGCGCGTCCTGTCCGCTCACCACGTCGCCGTGGCCATAGCTCAGCAGCGTAGGCAGGGCCGGGTCCTCGATGCGGCGGGCGATGAGGAAAGGGCCGCCCCTCGGGTCGGGGTTGGGGCAGAGCCGACAGTCGAAGCCCAAAGCTTCGAGGCTGGGGCGCAGCTCGTCCGTCAGGTAGGCGGCGAGGGCGAGCGGCACGGTGCCGCCATCGCTTTCGGTGCGCAAGGCGACCCGGCGGCGCAGGTCGGCGAAAAGGCGGCCACTGTCGAGGGCCGACTGGGCCAGGGTGAGGGCATCGTTTCGGTGCATGGGTGATCCTGTGCCGGCGATGCATGCAAGGGGAAGGCCGGAAACCCGTTGCCTGGCCTATCGTTTTGTCGCGGTCGTATTGCCTGGCAGGCAATGGTGGCGGGGGCAGAATCGGGCGCCATGGCCCGTGCTCCCCAACTGCTCAGCATCCCGATGCGCCACTTCCTGGAGGTGGCGCAGACCGGCTCGGTCAACCAGGCCGCCGCGCGCCTGCATGTGGCGCCCTCGGCCGTGAGCCGGCAGATCGCCCGGCTGGAGGACGAGATGGGCACGCCGCTCTTCGAGCGCCGCACCCGCGGCATGGCGCCCACCGCCGCCGGCGAGCGCCTCGCCGCCTACCTGCGCCATGCGGTGGCCGACGGCCTGCAGGCGCTGGAGCAGGCCAGCGCCCTGGGCCGCGTGCAGGCGCAGCGTGTGTGCGTGGCATGCACCGAGGGCTTTGCGACGCAGTTCATGCCGGGCGTGATGCAGGCCTTCCGCGACGTGCATGGCGAGGCGCGGCTGGAACTGCGCGTCGGCTCGCCCGACGAGGTGGCTCGCTGGCTGGCGCGCGGTGAGGCGGACCTCGGCCTCAAGTACAGCGTGGCGCCCGAAGCGGAACTGCATGTGGAATACGAGGCGCCCGCGCCCGTTTATGCAGTGATGGCGCCCGAGCACCCGCTGGCGCGCCAAACGGCGGTGGAGGTGGCGCAGGTGGTGGCCTTTCCGCTCTACCTGGGCAGCCGCGGCATGACCACGCGCCAGCTGTTCGACCAGGCGTGCAGCCTGCAGGGGCTGCGCTACACCGCGGCGTTCGAAAGCAACTTCTCGTCGGTGCTCCTGCCCCTGCTGCGTGTGCCGGGCATCGTGCTGTCGGGTCATCTGACGGTGGCGCACCTGATCGCCGACGGCACCGTGGTGGCGCGGCCCTTCGCCGAGGCGCCCCTGCAGCAGCGGCGGCTGCGGCTGCTGTCGTTGCCGGGACGCACGCCCACCGAGCCGGTGCGTGCCTTCGCCACGCACCTCGCGCAGGCCATCCAGGCGGTCGGGCGGCGCAAGCTGGGCCGGGCGCGGCGGGCGGCGTCGGCGCGAGTTTCGATCTCATCCAACCGTTCGGGCTGAGCGCGTAGAGGCCCCGGGGCCGGCGCTTCGACAGGCTCAGCGCGAACGGGTGTGGGGGCATCAGGCCCGCGCGGATCGCTCTGGCATCGGGCTCACCGCCGCCAACCTGCAAGGCTATGCTCGCCCCACCTCCTGTTCCCCGCTGCCCCATGGCCCTGCACGTCTGGCTCGTCTACACCCTCGCGGCCCTCGGCCTGTCGCTTTCGCCTGGCCCCAACAGCCTGCTGGCGCTGACGCACGGCGCGCTGCATGGCCGGCGCCGCACGCTCTACACGCTGTTCGGCGGCAGCCTGGGCTTCCTGCTGGTCATCGCGCTGTCGATGTTCGGCATCGGTGCGCTGCTGAAGGCCTCGCTGATGTGGCTGACGGTGCTCAAGTGGGTGGGCGGCGCCTACCTGGTGTGGCTGGGCGTGCAGGTGTGGCGCGCGCCGCCCATCCAGGTGGCGCGGTCGGCGGGCGCGGCCCAGGCGCGGGGCGCCACGCTGTTCCGCCAGGGCTTCCTCGCGGCAGCGACCAATCCCAAGGGCATCCTGTTCTTCGCCGCCTTCCTGCCGCAGTTCGTGGACCCGGCCCGCAACGTGGCCGTGCAGTTCGCGGTGATGGCGGGCACCTTCCTGGTGATCGAGTTCCTGACCGAGCTGGTGCTGGCCAGCCTGGCCCAGCGCATCACGGGCTGGCTGGCGCGGGTGGGACGCAGCTTCAACCGCGCGTGCGGCGCACTGTTCGCCGCCATCGGCATCCTGCTGCCATTGCGCGGCTGAGCGCGCTCAGGCCAGCAGATCCGCCAGCGTGCGCGCGATCACCTTGGTGGCGCGGCGCAGGTCTTCCAGCTCCAGGCGCTCGTCGGCGCGCTTGGCGTGGGACTCCAGCACCGTGCGCGGCCCGGCACCGTAGATCACGCCGGGAATGCCCGCCTCACCGTACAGCCGCACGTCGGTGTAGAGCGGCGTACCCATGGCCGGGATCGGCTGCCCGAAGAGCTGCTCGCCGTGCTTCTGGATGGCCTCGACCAGCGGCTGGTTGCCCGGCAGCGGCTTCATCGAATTGGCCAGCAGCAGGCGCTTGACCTCCACCTCGATGCCGCCGGCCACCGTCTTGAACTCGGCCGCGGCCTTGGCGATCACCTCGCGGATGGATGCCTCGACCTCGGCCGGGTTCTCCTCCGGGATCATCCGGCGGTCCAGCTTGAACACCACCTTGCCGGGCACCACGTTGGTGTTGGTGCCGCCCTCGATGCGGCCCACGTTGAGGTACGGGTGGCTGATGCCCTCGACCTTCGACGTGACCTGCTGGTACAGGGTGTTCTGCGCATAGAGCGCATTGAGGATGTGCACCGCGCCCTGCAGCGCGTCCACGCCCGTGGTGGGAATGGCCGCATGGGCCATCTTGCCGTGCACCGTCACTTCCATCTGCAGGCAGCCGTTGTGGGCCGTGACCACCTCGTAGCTGAAGCCGGCCGCGATCATCAGGTCGGGCTTCGTGAGGCCCTTCTTCAGCAGCCAGCCGGGGCCCAGGATGCCGCCGAATTCCTCGTCGTAGGTGAAGTGCAGCTCGACGCCGCCCTTGGCTGGCTTGGCCACGGCCTCCAGCGCGCGCACGGCGAATGTGAAGCTCGCGAAGTCGCTCTTGCTCACGGCCGCGGCGCGGGCGTAGAGCTTGCCGTCCACGATCTCGCCGCCATACGGGTCGTGCGTCCAGCCTTCGCCGGGGGGCACCACGTCGCCATGGGCATTGAGCGCCACGGTGCGGCCACCGTCGCCATAGCGGCGGCGCACGATCAGGTTGGTGATCGATTCCAGGCCGTAGTCCTTCACCTCCTGCGCGGGCACGGCGTGCTTCTCGGCCTCGAAGCCGAAGCCGGCGATCAGCTCGGCGGTGCGCTCGGCATGCGGTGCGTTGTTGCCCGGCGGCGTGTCGGTGGGCACGCGCACCATCTCCTGGAGGAACTTCACCTCCTCGTCGAAATGGGCGTCGATCCAGGCGTCGAGCTGGGCGTAGTCGGTCATCGTTGTTCTTTCGCGAGGTTGTCCAGCAGCTTCTGCGTGGCGAGCACGGCCAGTTGCATGTCGTCGCTGGTGGTGGATTCGAGCGGGTTGTGGCTGATGCCCCCATTGAGGCCGCGAACGAAGAGCATGGCCTGCGGCATGATCTCGTGCAGCTTCATGGCGTCGTGGCCGGCGCCGCTGGGCATGCGAAAGAGCGGCACGCCGAGCGAGTCCACGGCGGCCTCCCAGCGGGCCTGCCAGTCGGGATGGCTGGGCGCGGCGGCCGCGCGCATGGCCTCTTCGAGCGTGTAGCGCAGGCCGCGGCGGCTGCAGATCTCCTCCAGCGCGGCCAGCACGTCGGCGATGACGGCATTGCGCTGGTCGTCGCGCGGCGCGCGGATGTCCAGGCTGAACTTGGCCAGGCCGGGCACCACGTTGATCGAGCCGCCCGGCACATTCAGCATGCCCACGGTGGCCACCGAGTCTGCGTCCTGGCGGGCGCGCTTCTCGGCCGCGAGGATCAGCTCGGCCACGGCACAGGCCGCGTCGCGGCGACGGTCCATGGGCGTGGTGCCGGCATGGCTGGCCATGCCATGGATCTCGCCCACATAGCGCACGCCACCGTTGATGGAGGTGACGATGCCCAGCGGCAGGTTCAGCTCGTTGAGCACCGGGCCCTGCTCGATGTGCACCTCGATGAAGCCCAGGTATTTGGCCGGGTCGCGCTGGATCTTCGGGATGTCCTCGATCTTCAGGCCCGCCTGCTGCATGGCCTCGCGCATGGTGATGCCGTCGGCATCGGCCTGGTCCAGCCAGGTGGGGTTGAAGTGGCCGGTGAGCGCGCCCGAGCCGATGAAGGTGGCCTTGTAGCGCTGGCCTTCCTCTTCCGCGAAGCCCACCACCTCGAAGGCGAAGGGCAGGCGGCGGCCCTGGCGGGCCAGTTCCTTGACGCAGGCCATGGGCACGAAGATGCCCAGCCGGCCGTCGTACTTGCCGCCGTTGCGCACCGTGTCGTAGTGCGAGCCGGTCAGCAGCGTGGGCGCGCCGGGTACCGCACCGCCGCTGGTGACGAAGCCCTCGGCCTCGTAGCGCCCGATGACGTTGCCCACGGCATCGATCTCCACCGAGTCGAAGCCCACCTCGTGCATCCACGTGCTGATCTGCAGCGCGCAGGCACGGTGCGCCTGGGTGAGGTAGGTGACGGTGAGCTGGCCCTGTTCTGCAAAGCCGGGGTCGCTGTGCAGGGCGAGTTGCTCCTGCCAGTCCCACACCTGGTTGCCCAGCTCGGGCGAGACGCCGAACTTGTCGTTGAGGCGGATCTCGGCGATGCGGTGGATGTTGCGCAGCGCCTCGGCCCGTTCATAGTCCGGGTGGTTGTTCAGCCGCCGTGCGAAGGTGGCGAGGATTTCGGCCTTGGGCAGGCCGGTGCCGCGCGGGCCGCGCACGGCCAGGATGAAGGGAAAGCCGAACTTCTGGCCGTAGGCCGCATTGAGCTCGCGGATGCGCGCCAGCTCTTCCGGCGTGCAGGCGGTGAGGCCCGCCTTGCTCTGCTCATTGGTCGATTCGGCGGTGAGCGCGTTGCTCTCCATCGCCTTGCCGGCCAGCTCCGGGTGCATGCGGATCAGCGACAGCTGCTGATCGGCCGACGCACGCGTCACCGACTGGGCCAGGGCCGCCTTGAGGTGCTGCAGCGAGCGGAAGGGCCGCTCGGCCAGCGCGCCTTCGGCCACCCAGGGCGAATGCTCGTAGGTGCCTTCCAGCAGCGCGACGGCCTCGGCGGCGGAGGCGGCGTTGAGTTGTTCGATGGTCAGGGCCATGGTCGTCTCTCCTCAGGCCGCGTCGACGAAGGGATGCGTCTGGCGCCAGTGGCGCGCGATGTCCACCCGGCGGCACACCCACACCTTGTCGTGGCGGCCGATGTGGTCCAGGAAGCGCTGCAGCGCCGTGATGCGGCCCGGGCGGCCGAGCAGGCGGCAATGCATGCCGATGCTCAGCATCTTGGGCCGGTCCAGGCCGGCCGGGTCGCCTTCGGCATAGAGCGCGTCGAAGCTGTCCTTCATGTACTGGAAGAAGGGGTCGGCATGCGAATAGCCCTGCGGCAGCGCGAAGCGCATGTCGTTGCAGTCCAGCGTGTAGGGCACGATCAGCTGCGGCACCACGCTGCCGTCGGTCTTCTGCACCTTCATCCAGAAGGGCAGGTCGTCGCCGTAGTAGTCGCTGTCGTATTCGAAGCCGCCGTCGTCGGCCACCAGGCGGTGGGTGCGCGGGCTGTCGCGCCCGGTGTACCAGCCGACCGGGCGCTCGCCGGTGAGCTTCTCGATGGCTTCCATCCCAAGGCGCATGTGCTCGCGCTCCAGCGATTCGTCGGCGCTCTGGTAGTGGATCCAGCGCCAGCCGTGGCAGGCGATCTCGTGGCCCAGCTCCTTCAAGGCGACCGCCAACTCGGGGTAGCGCTGCAGCGCCATGCCCACGCCGAAGACGGTGAGCGGCAAGCCGCGCTGCTCGAACTCGCGCAGGATGCGCCAGACGCCGGCGCGCGAGCCGTATTCGTAGATGCCGTCCATGCTCATGTGCCGGTCGGGATAGCTCGCCGGGTTGAACATCTCGGACAGGAACTGCTCCGAGCCCGGATCGCCGTGCAGCACGTTGTTCTCGCCGCCCTCTTCGTAGTTGAGGACGAACTGCACCGCGATGCGGGCACCGCCCGGCCAGCGGGCATGCGGCACGTCGCGGCCGTAGCCGACGAGGTCGCGCGGATAGGGAAGGGTGGCGTCGTAGACGGTGGGCATGGAAGGTGTCAGGAAAGCGCCAGCGTGATGTCGCTGGTGGGAACCTTGCGGTCCAGGGTGAGGTTGTCCTCGACGTGCTGCAGGTGCTCGGTCATCAGCCGGGCGGCCTTGTCGCCATCGCGCGCGGCCAGCGCACGGACGATGTCGGCATGCTCGTCGTTGGAATGCGCAGCCTCGGCGGCGCTCTGGTACATGAGCGTGATCAGGGCGCAGCGCGAGATCAGATCGCTCAGGATCTGCGCCAACACCTGATTGCCCATCAGCTCCGCCATGCGCACGTGGAAGTCGCCGAGCAGCTCGGTGCGACCTTCCACGTCCTCCCCGGCAACGGCGGCCTTTTCTTGTGCAACGTGTTCCTTCAGGGCCTTAACCTGCGCGGTGGTGGCCTGGCGTGCGAACTCGCGCGCCATCTCGGCCTCCAGCATGCGGCGCACGCCGAACACCTGGCGCGCCTCGTCGGCCGAGGGCGCGGCCACGAAGGCGCCGCGCGCTGGCTCCAGGCGGATCAGCCGGTTCTGCGAGAGCTGGAACAAAGCTTGCCTCACCAGCGTGCGCGAGACGCCGAAATGGTCAGCCAGCTTCTGCTCGGCCAGCTTGCTGCCCGGCTGCAGCCGGTGCTCGACGATGGCCCTGGTCAGGGCATCGACGATCGCGCGTGTCGTGGTCGGCTCCATGGTGGCGGGCATGATAGCTTCACGACAGAAATGTGTATACACTTTTGTGGACGGATCCGAACGGACCGCTTCGCCGTCCATTTCAACGACTCGCAAGGAGATGCCCCATGGGCCTGAGCACCCACGTACTGGACACGATGCACGGCTGCCCCGCTGCCGGCATGGAAGTGGCGCTCTACACGACGGACGGTGAGGCGGCCACGCTGGTGCGGCGCTTCACGCTCAACCACGACGGCCGCAGCGACGGGCCGCTGTATGACAACAGCAGCCTCAAGGTCGGCACCTATCGCCTGGTGTTCGATGTGGCGGGCTACTTCGCGGCGCGCGGTGTCGAACTGCCGCAGCCCAACTTCCTCAACCGCGTGGCGCTGGACTTCGGCGTGGCCCACACCGACCAGCACTACCACGTGCCGCTGCTGGTGAGCCCGTGGAGCTACTCCACGTACCGGGGTTCCTGAATGCCTTGCCCCCTGCGTCGATGGGGGGCTGGAGCTCCTCTCCCCTTGCGGGAGAGGGGTTGGGGAGAGGGGTGTGCGCGCGCAGGACGCATTGAGGCCGCACAGGCCGCCGCCACCTGCCCCCGGTCCTCACCCGCGAGGGGAGAGGGAACAGGGCCGAGCCTACTGCTGCAGCTGGCCTTCGCTCAGCGTGTCCAGCTGGAAGCGGCCGCTCCGGTCCCACAGCCATGTGTCGGTCCACACGACGGAGCCGAGCCGCGTCGCGACCGGGTAAGGCGCTGCGGCCAGGACGGTGCGCTCGATGCCAGCGATGGCATCCGGCGCGTGCTTTGGCGCCCTGAGCCAGTGCATGCCGGCCACCTGGCCGCGGGCGTCGAGCTTCACTTCCAGCACGCCGATGGCGTAGAGCATGGGTGGCAGCTTGCCGGCGTAGATGCGATCCGCGTTGCGCGCATAGACATGGCGGGCGGCATCCTGCCGGTACTCGCGTGGCGTTCGGGCGCGGGAACTGCCTGCCGGCTCCGCGGCAGCCACCGCTTCGCGCGGCGCGGTGGCGTCGGAGATCTGGCCCGGCACCGTGGAGCTGGTGCTGCCGCAGCCGGCCAGCCACACGGCGGCGACGGTGCAGGCGGCCATCAGGCCCAGGCGCGAGAAGATGTTCTTGATCATGGCGCGGCTTTATACCTGCGCCACGGTGCAGTCGTGTTTCCAGCGATGACAAGGCCGGCGGTGAGGGCGTCTTGTGATGCGCCTGTGCCGCCGCGACGCAACGGACGTGCCCCATGAGCATCGGCGCCCTGGATGACGGCCTGGCCCGCCTGGCCCACGAGGACGGCGTGCTGGTGCGCGTGGAGGCCACCGAGGGCTCGGCCCCACGCGAGGCCGGCACCTGGATGCTGGTGTGGGCCCGGGCCCTCACGGCCACCATCGGCGGCGGCCAGCTCGAGTACCAGGCCATCGAAGAAGCGCGCGCCCTGCTGAAGGCGCCGGCCGGCGAGCCGCTGCGCAAGCGCTACCCGCTCGGCCCGAGCCTGGGCCAGTGCTGCGGCGGCGTGGTGCACCTGTCGATGCGTCGTGTGGGGGCGGCCGATGCCGCCGACCTGCGGCGCCAGCTGACCGAGCACATGGCGCCCGTCGCCATCTTCGGCGGCGGCCATGTGGGCCTGGCGCTGGCGCGGCTGCTGGCCACGCTGCCCTACGCCGTACGCTGGATCGACAGCCGCGACGGCGTCTTTCCCGATGCCTTGCCGGCCCAGGTGCAGACCGAGCACAGCGAGCCGGTGCAGGACGCCGTCGCCACGCTGCCACCCGGCACGCATGTGCTCATCATGAGCTTCAGCCATGCGGAAGACCTGGACATCGTCATCGCCTGCCTCCGGCGGCTGCGCGAGCGCGACGACCTGCCTTATGTCGGCCTGATCGGCAGCAAGACCAAGTGGGCCACCTTCCGGCACCGGCTGGAGGCCCGCGGCTTCGGCGAGGCCGAGATGGCGCGCATCACCTGCCCCATCGGCGTGCCGGGCGTGACGGGCAAGGAGCCGGAGGTGATCGCCGTCGCGGTGGCGGCGCAACTGCTGCAGCGGCGCACGGCGGCCGGCTGAACGCGGGGCGGGTCGCGCGCTGGGCACATCGCCCAACGCGAGCGCCATGAGGCTTCCTCTCAGGCCGCGCGCTCCGCGCTCTCCCGCGCCACTGCATAGCGATCCAGCGTCTGCTGGCGCGCCTCGCCATGGTCGACCACCGGGGCCGGATAGTCGTGGCCGATGCGCAGCCCGGCGGCTTCGAGTTCCACCGGCTTGGCGAGCCACGGCGCATGGATCATCTTGTTCGACAGCTTGGCGAGCTCGGGCACATAGCGGCGGATGAACTTGCCCTCGGGATCGAAGCGCTCGCTCTGCGTCACCGGGTTGAAGATGCGGAAGTAGGGTTGCGCATCGCAGCCGCTCGAACTGGCCCACTGCCAGCCGCCGTTATTGGACGCGAACTCGAAGTCGTTCAGGTGCTCGGCGAAGAAGGCCTCGCCGCGGCGCCAGTCCAGTCCCAGGTCCTTGCACAGGAAGCTGGCCGTCACCATGCGCAGCCGGTTGTGCATGTAGCCCGACTGCACCAGCTGGCGCATGCCGGCGTCCACCAGCGGATAGCCGGTGCGGCCCTCGCACCAGGCGGTGAAGAGCTGGTCGGCATGCTTGCCATGGTGCCAGCGGATGCGGTCGTATTCGGGCTTGTAGCTCTTGCCCTCGGCCAGGTCGGGCCGGTGCGCCATGACCTGCGCATAGAAGTCGCGCCAGATCAGCTCGCCCAGCCAGGTGGCGGCCCCACGGCTGCCGTTGCCCGCCAGCGCATGGGCCGTGGCCGCCGCCTCGCGGATGGACAGCGTGCCGAAGCGCAGGTGCACGCCAAGGTAGCTGGGGCCGCGCACGGCCGGGAAGTCGCGCGTGCTGTCGTAGCGGTCGATGCGGCCGACGAATTCGTCGAAGAGCTGCCGCGCGCCGGCCATGCCGCCGCCCAGGCCCAGCTCGTGCAGATTGGTGGGCTCGAAACCCAGGTCGGCCAGCGCCGGCACCTCGGTGCGGTGCTCGGCCGGCGTGGGGATGAGGGCGTCGGTGTAGCGCTCGACGGGGTAGGGGCTGAGGTAGAAGGCGTCTTCGGCCTTGGCCAGCCACGCGCGCTTGTAGGGCGTGAACACCGAGTAGACGCCGCCGGCCTGGGTCAGCACCTCATCGCGCTCGAACACCACATGGTCCTTGAAGGTCTGGAAGCTCACGCCGGCATTGGCCAGCGCGCCCAGCACCTGGGCATCGCGGTCCAGGGCGGCGGGTTCGTCGTCGCGGTTGGCGAAGACGGCCTGCACCTCCAGCTGTCGGGCGAGGGGCGCGATCTCTTCCTGGGCCACGGCATGGCGCACCACCAGGTCGCCGCCCATGGCGCGCAAGGCAGCCTGCAATTGCTGCACCGATTCGTGGATGAACTCGACGCGCCGGTCGCGCCGGGGCAGGGCGTCGAGGATCGCCCGGTCGAACACGAAGACGCAGACCACCTCGCGGCAGCTGCGCAGCGCGTGGTAGAGCGCCGCGTTGTCCTGCACCCGCAGGTCACGCCGGAACCACATGAGCCCTCGGGCGAAGGGCTTGTCGACGGCCACTAAAATTGGAGGCATATGTCCGTCGATTCTGCCCTGACCAATCTCACGCATCACTTCCTCATCGCGATGCCGGGCATGCAGGACCAGGCCTTCAGCCGCAGCGTCGTCTACCTGTGCGAACACGGCGAGCGCGGCGCGCTGGGGCTGATCATCAACAAGCCCAGCGACATCGACCTCAAGGGCCTGTTCCAGAAGATCGAACTGCGGCTCGAACGCCCCGACCTCGACGGCGCCCCCGTCTTCCAGGGCGGTCCGGTGCAGACCGAGCGCGGCTTCGTGCTTCATGAGCCCGTGGTGGGCGAGGACACCATCGGCGACCCGGCCCCCGCCGACGAGGACGACAAGCCCCACGCTTCGGTCTACGCCTCCACCATGACCATCCCTGGTGGCCTGGAGATGACCACCTCCAAGGACGTGCTGGAGGCCATGGCCACCGGCGCCGGCCCCCGCAAGGTGCTCGTCACCCTGGGCTATTCGGCCTGGGAGCAGGGCCAGCTCGAATCCGAGATCGCCGAGAACGCTTGGCTCACCGTGGACGCCGACCCCGCCGTCATCTTCGACACGCCGGTGGAGCAGCGCTATGACAAGGCGCTGTCGCTGCTGGGCCTGGCCGCCTGGACCCTGTCGCCGGAAGCCGGCCATGCCTGAGAACGCCGACGTCCCCGCGCACTTCCAGACCTTCCTCGCCTTCGATTTCGGCCTCAAGCGCACCGGGGTGGCCAGCGGCAACCGGCTGCTGCGCAACGCCACGCCGCAGGCCACCATCAAGGCCGAGGGAGACGCCCGCTTTGCGCAGATCCAGGCCCGCATCCGCGAATGGCAGCCCGACGCGCTGGTGGTGGGCGTGCCCTACCACCCCGACGGCGCGCCGCACGACAACACCCGGGCCGCCCAGCGCTTCGCCCGCCAGTTGCATGGCCGCTTCGGCCTGACGGTCTACCAGGTAGACGAGCGCTACAGCACCACCGAGGCCATCGCCTCCGGCGCGCGCGACGCCGACGCCGCCAGCGCCTGCATCATCCTTGAACAATTCCTGAGGAACCTTCCGTGAACGCATTGCCCGATGCCGAGGGGCTCTACCAGACGCTGCTGGCCGGCGTGAAGCCGCTGATGCGCGACGACACCCGCCTGGTGGGCGTGACCTCCGGCGGTGCCTGGCTGGTCGAGCGCCTGCAGAAAGACCTGGGCCTGCCTGGCACGCCCGGCGTCATCTCCTCGGCCATGCACCGCGACGACTTCGCCCGCCGCGGCATGGCCGCCAGCGCGCAGACGCAGCTGCCCTTCGACGTGGACGGCAGCGACGTGCTGCTGCTGGACGACGTGCTCTACACCGGCCGCACCATCCGCGCGGTGCTCAACGAGCTGTTCGACTTCGGTCGCCCGGCCTGCGTGCGGCTCGCCGTGATGGTGGACCGTGGCGGGCGCGAGCTGCCCGTGGCGGCGGACTTCGCGGCCGCGCATCTCACGCTGCCCGACACGCAGCTGCTGGCGCTGGCCCGGGGCGACGACGGCAGCCTGCGCTTTCACGTCGAGGAGCAGGCCTGATGCTCTACAAACGCAACCCCCAGCTCAACAAGAACGGCGAGCTGATCCACCTGCTGTCCATCGAAGGCCTGCCCAAGGCCATCGTCACGCAGATCCTGGACACGGCCGCCAACTTCGTCAGCGTGAGCGACCGCGAGGTCAAGAAGGTTCCGCTCCTGCGTGGCAAGAGCGTGTTCAACCTCTTCTTCGAGAACAGCACACGCACCCGCACCACCTTCGAGATCGCGGCCAAGCGGCTGTCGGCCGACGTCATCAACCTCGACATCGCCCGCAGCTCCACCGCCAAGGGCGAGACGCTGCTGGACACCATCGCCAACCTGAGCGCGATGGCGGCCGACCTGTTCGTGGTGCGGCACAGCGAATCGGGCGCACCCTACCTGATCGCGCAGCATGTGGCGCCGCATGTGCACGTCATCAACGCGGGCGACGGCCGGCATGCGCACCCCACGCAAGGGCTGCTCGACATGTACACCATCCGCCACTACAAGAAGGACTTCTCCAACCTCACGGTGGCCATCGTGGGCGACGTGCTGCATTCGCGCGTGGCCCGCTCCGACATCCACGCGCTGACCACGCTGGGCGCCGCCGAGGTGCGCGTGGTGGGCCCGCGCACCCTGGTTCCGGCCGATCTGGCGCCCATGGGCGTGAAGGTCTTCCACAAGATGGAGGAAGGCATCAAGGACTGCGACGTGGTCATCATGCTGCGCCTGCAGAACGAGCGCATGAGCGGTGCGCTGCTGCCGTCGAGCCAGGAGTATTTCAAGACCTACGGCCTGACGCCCGAGAAGCTGCAGCTCGCCAAGCCCGACGCCATCGTGATGCACCCCGGCCCCATCAACCGCGGCGTGGAGATCGCCTCGGAAGTGGTGGATGGCAAGCAGAGCGTGATCCTGCCGCAGGTGACCTTCGGCATCGCGGTCCGCATGGCCGTCATGAGCATCGTGGCAGGTAACGAAGCATGAATACGTTGATCCAACACGGTCGGGTGATCGACCCCGCCTCCGGCTTCGATGGGGTGGCCACGGTGGCCATCGCGGACGGCCGCATCGCCGCCATCGGCGACGTGCCGGCTGGCTTCGCGGCCGAGCGCACCATCGACGCGAGTGGCTGCCTGGTGCTGCCTGGCCTGGTCGACCTGGCCGCGCGGCTGCGTGAGCCCGGCTACGAGCACGAAGGCATGCTCGAAAGCGAAATGGCCGCGGCCGTCGCCGGCGGCGTGACCAGCCTGGTCTGCCCGCCCGACACCGACCCGGTGCTCGACGAGCCCGGCCTGGTCGAGATGCTCAAGTTCCGCGCCGAGAAGCTGCAGAAGGCCCGCCTCTTTCCGCAGGGCGCGCTGACCCGCGGCCTCAAGAGCGAGGTGCTGACCGAGATGGCCGAGCTGACCGAGGCCGGCTGCATCGGCTTCGGCCAGGCCGAGGTGCCGCTGTCGGGCAACGTGGTGCTCCAGCGCTCGCTGCAGTACGCCAGCACCTTCGGCTACACCGTGTGGCTGCGTCCGCAGGACCGCGACCTGGGCAAGGGCGTCGCCGCCAGCGGCGCACTGGCCACGCGCATGGGCCTGTCGGGCGTGCCCGTGGCTGCCGAGACCATCGCCCTGTTCACCATCTTCGAGATGATGAAGACCACCGGCGCCCGCGTGCACCTGTGCCGCCTGTCGAGCGCGGCCGGCGTGCAACTGGTGCGCGAGGCCAAGGCCGCCGGCCTGCCGGTGAGCTGCGACGTCAGCATCAACTCGCTGCACCTGGCCGACACCGACATCGGCTTCTTCGACAGCCGCGCGCGCCTCACGCCGCCGCTGCGCCAGCAGCGCGACCGCGATGCGCTCTCGGCTGCATTGGCCGACGGCACCATCGACGCGCTGGTCTCCGACCACACGCCGGTCGAGGCCGATGCCAAGACGCTGCCCTTCGCCGAAAGCGAGCCGGGCGCCACTGGGCTCGAACTGCTGCTGCCTCTCGCGCTGTCGTGGGCCGAGCGCAGCGGCGCCGGCCTGGCGCGGGCGGTGCAGGCCATCACCCAGGCGCCTGCGCGGTTGCTCGGCGAGACCGGCGCGCAGCTCGGTCGCCTGGCCGTGGGCGGCCCCGCCGACGTGGTGGTGGCCGATCCGCGCCGTGAATGGCAGGTGCTGCCGGAGGCCCTGCGCAGCCAGGGCAAGCACACGCCCTTTGCCGGCCATGCGCTGGTGGGCGCGGTGCGTGCCACCTTCGTCGGCGGGCAGCTGGTGCACGAGGCCGCCTGAGCGGCATCGCGCTTTCGGCACCCGCGTCGTTCCCTGCCATGCAACGATCCCTGATCGCGCTCGTCCGCCTGGTCCGGCTGCTGGTGCATGCCGCGCGTGGCTGGTGGATCATCCGCCGCCGCTTCGAAGCCCTGGACGAGCCGGCGCAAGCGGCCCAGGTGGAGCGCTGGGCGCAGCAGGCGCTGCAGGTGCTGGGCATCCGGCTGGTGGTGCGCGGCCATGCGCCGGCTTCCGGCCCCGTGCTGATGGTGGCCAACCATGTCTCGTGGCTGGACATCCTGACGCTGCATGCCGCGCGGCACGTGCGCTTCGTCTCCAAGTCGGCCGTGCGGCACTGGCCCATGATCGGCACGCTGGCCACGGGCGCCGGCACGCTCTACATCGAACGCGAGAAGCGCCGCGACGCGCTGCGCGTGGCGCACCACATGGCCGAGGCCCTGCGTGCGGGCGACCGCATCGCGGTCTTTCCCGAGGGCACCACCAGCGATGGCCGTGGGCTCCTGCCCTTCCATGCCAATCTGCTGCAGGCGGCCATCTCGGCCGATGCACCCGTGCAGCCGGTCGCGCTGCGCTTTCTGGATGCGGCCACCGGCGAGGTGAGCTTCGCGCCGATCTACATCGACGACGACACCCTGATCAGTTCGCTGTGGCGCACCCTGTGCGCGCCGCCGCTGGTGGCCGTGGTGCAGTTCGGCGAGCCTCAGAGTGCCGACGGCCGCGACCGCCGCGGCTGGGCCCAGAGCCTGCATGCCGACGTGCTTGCCCTGCGCAGCGAGGCCTCGCGCTTGGGTTAAAGTCGCGGGCCTGCCGCCGGCCTCCCATGGCCCGCGGCCAGTGCCCGGGTCTCCATAGTTCAATGGATAGAACGGCCCCCTCCTAAGGGGCAGATGCAGGTTCGATTCCTGCTGGGGGCACCAACCCTTCGCACGCCGCTCGACAAAGGCGCCATGGCCCGCCTCACCCGTAGCGGGCCGCCGACCCCGACCTTTGCTCCGCTCCTCAGATGGCGCGTCGCACCATCAGCTCCTTGATCTTGCCGATGGCCTTGGTGGGGTTGAGGTGCTTGGGGCAGACGTCGACGCAGTTCATGATGGTGTGGCATCGGAACAGGCGGTACGGATCTTCCAGGTTGTCGAGCCGCTCGCCGGTGGCCTCGTCGCGGCTGTCGGCGATGAAGCGGTAGGCCTGCAGCAGGCCGGCGGGGCCGACGAACTTGTCGGGGTTCCACCAGAAGCTCGGGCAGCTGGTCGAGCAGCTCGCGCACAGGATGCACTCGTACAGGCCGTTGAGTTCTTCGCGCTCCTCGGGCGACTGCAGGCGCTCGCGCTCGGGCGCGAGGCCCTCGGTGATCAGGTAGGGCTTGATCGAGTGGTACTGCTTGAAGAACTGGGTCATGTCCACGATCAGGTCGCGGATCACGGGCAGGCCCGGCAGCGGCTTGAGCACGATGGTGCCCTTGAGCGTGTTCATGTTGGTCAGACACGCCAGGCCGTTCTTGCCGTTGATGTTCATCGCATCCGAGCCGCACACGCCTTCGCGGCAGGAGCGGCGGAACGCGATGCTCGGATCCTGGGCCTTGAGCTTGACCAGGGCGTCCAGCAGCATGCGCTCGTGGCCGTCGAGCTCGATCTCGACGGTCTGCATGTAGGGCTTGGCGTCCTTGTCCGGGTCGTAGCGGTAGATCTGGAATGTGCGCTTCATGTCGGGCTCTCGTGGGGTTGCGGCGATGTCAGAACGTGCGGACCTTCGGCGGCACGCTGTCCACCGTCAGCGGCTTGAGGTTGACCGGCTTGTAGGTGAGGTTGTTGCCCGCGCTGTGCCACAGCGTGTGCTTCATCCACTCCTTGTCGTTGCGGCCCAGCGGGAATTCGGGGTGGTCGGCCGGGTGCTCGTAGTCGTCCACCGTGTGGGCGCCGCGGCACTCCTTTCGGGCGGCTGCCGAGACCATGGTGGCCTGCGCCACCTCGATCAGGTTGTCCACTTCGAGCGCTTCCATGCGTGCGGTGTTCCACACCATGGACTTGTCCTTGAGCGTCACGGCCGGCACGCGGCTGCGCAGATCGGCCACCTTGACCACGCCCTCGTCCATGCTCGCCTGGGTGCGGAACACGCCCGCGTGCTGCTGCATGGTGGCGCGGATGTCGTTGGCGATGTCCTGCGCGTAGATGCCGTCATTCGAATCCTGAAGCTGGTTCAGGCGCGCCAGGGTGCGGTCGGCGCCGTCGGCCGGCAGCGGCTTGTGCTCGCCACTGCCCTTGACGAAGTCCACGATGTGGCGCCCGGCCGACTTGCCGAACACCAGCAGGTCCAGCAGCGAGTTGGTACCCAAGCGGTTGGCGCCGTGCACCGACACGCACGAGCACTCGCCCACGGCGTACAGGCCGCCCACGACCTGGTTGTGCACGTCGCCGTTCTGCACCACCACCTGGCCGTTGATGTTGGTGGGGATGCCGCCCATCTGGTAGTGGATGGTGGGCACCACCGGGATCGGCTCCTTGGTGATGTCCACGTTGGCGAAGTTGTGGCCGATCTCCTCCACCGAGGGCAGGCGCTTGCGGATGGTGTCGGCGCCCAGGTGGTCCAGCTTCATGAGGATGTAGTCCTTGTTGGGACCGCAGCCGCGACCTTCCTTGATCTCCTGGTCCATCGAGCGCGAGACGAAGTCGCGCGGGGCCAGATCCTTGAGGGTGGGCGCATAGCGCTCCATGAAGCGCTCGCCATTGCTGTTGAGCAGGATGGCGCCTTCGCCGCGGCAGCCTTCGGTCAGCAGCACGCCCGCGCCGGCCACGCCGGTGGGGTGGAACTGCCAGAACTCCATGTCCTGCAGCGGGATGCCGGCGCGCGCGGCCATGCCCAGGCCGTCGCCGGTGTTGATGAAGGCGTTGGTCGAGGCCGCGAAGATGCGGCCTGCGCCGCCGGTGGCCAGCAGCACGGCCTTAGCCTGCAGCACGTGCAGGTCGCCGGTCTCCAGCTCGATGGCCGTGACGCCCACCACGTCGCCGTCGGCGTCGCGGATCAGGTCCAGGGCCATCCACTCGACGAAGAAGTTCGTCTTGGCCTTTACGTTCTGCTGGTACAGCGTGTGCAGCATGGCGTGGCCGGTGCGGTCAGCCGCGGCGCAGGCGCGCTGCACGGGCTTCTCGCCATAGTTGGCGGTGTGGCCGCCGAAGGGGCGCTGGTAGATCGTGCCGTCCGGGTTGCGGTCGAAGGGCATGCCGAAGTGCTCCAGCTCGATCACGACCTTCGGCGCCTCGCGGCACATGAACTCGATGGCGTCCTGATCGCCCAGCCAGTCCGAGCCCTTGATGGTGTCGTAGAAGTGGTAGTGCCAGTTGTCCTCGGACATGTTGCCCAGCGAGGCCGACACGCCGCCTTGCGCCGCCACGGTGTGCGAGCGGGTGGGGAAGACCTTGGACAGGGAGGCGACGTTCAGGCCCGCGCGCGAGAGCTCGAGCGCAGCGCGCATGCCGGAGCCGCCGGCGCCCACGATGACGACGTCGAACTTGCGCGTCGCGATTTTTGCTTTGGTGTACGACATGGGCTCAGATCCTCCAGAGCACTTGAATCGCCCAGCCGGCACAACCCACGAGCCAGACGATGGTGAAGATTTGCATGAACAGGCGGATGCCCACGGGCTGCACGTAGTCCATCCAGACGTCGCGCATGCCGACCCAGACATGCCAGAGCAGGGCGGCGATCACCGAGAAGGTCAGCACCTTCATCCACTGCGGCGCGAAGATGCCTGCCCAGCGGTCGTAGCCGACGGGGCCGCGGGTGAGCAGCACCTGCGCGAGCACGACGATGGTGAAGACCGCCATGAGGGCGCCGGTGACGCGTTGGGAGAGCCAGTCGCGCAGGCCATAGTGCGCGCCGACGACGGTGCGCTTGGAGCCGTAATTCACTGCCATGGTGTTGTGGGGTTGTCGTGGGGGAGAAAGGAGAGAGCGGGCAGGCGGATCAGTAGACGCCGAAGAGCTTGCCGGCCAGCGCGAGCGTGAGCACGACGCTGATGGCCAGCACGACCAGGGCCGAGGTCCGGCCGAATTCCTTGGTGACGGCCTCGTGGCTCACGTCCATCCACAGGTGGCGCAGGCCCGCGCAGAAGTGGTGCAGGTAGGCCCAGATCAGCGCCAGGGCCACCAGCTTGAGCAGCCAGCCGGGCAGCAAGCCCGCGCCTTCAGCGAACACCGCCTGGAAGCGCGCATAGGAGATCTCCGAAGACACGGAGGTGTCGAACATCCAGATGATGAAGGGCATCAGCAGGAACATCAGCACCCCGCTGACACGGTGCAGGATCGACACGATGCCCGCCGGCGGCAGCCGGTAGCCCTTCAGATCCGTGACCACGTTGATGTTGCGGAATTGCCTGCGCAGGGGCTGGGCAGTGGGGCTGGAGGGGTTCATGGCTGACTTCCTTCGTCTTCCTCACGGGGTTGGTCGTTGGGGGCCCATGGCCTGGTCCGATCTGCGGCGTCCAGTTCGACGCCTTCGTGCTCGGCCACGCGCGTCAGGGCGTCTTCGAGCATGGCGCGCGCGGAGCCCGCAACGCGGCCGAGTTGGGTGTGGAGTTGCGCATCCCGGTCGTCGCGGTTCATGCAATCCTGGCTGTACTGCTCGAAGTTCGACAGCAGCATCACCAGTTCGGCCAGGTGCCGGGGGCATTCGCAGCGGATCGTGTCCACCTGCGCGACGAACCGGTGGAGCATCTCGTCGCTGTAGCGCCGCGCCGGTACGGCCGCCCCAGGCAGGCTTGCGGCAGGCGCCACGGGGGGCGTCTGCGGCTGCAGCAGCTCGCGCAGCCAGTCCGCGAAGCCCGCGATGGAAAGCGGCTCGCGCTGGACCGAGAAGCCGTCACGTTTGAGTGCCGTCACCACCCGGTCCTGCGCAAAGGCATAGAGCACGCCCACCCGGCGTGCGCCGGTGCGCTCGCGCAGCCGTCGGAGCATCTCCAGACTCTCGCCCTGCAATGAGGGCAGGGCGATCAGGCAGGCATCGGACTGCGCGTCGATCTGGTCGATGGCGGTGTCGGATCGCGGCTGTGCCTTGATCACGGTGACGCCTTCGAGCACATGGCCGAAGCGGTGCCGCATCGCGGCGAGGCGACTTCTCAGACCGCTGCCGACCAGCATCAACGAGCGCGCCGCGGGTCCCGATGCGCCCCGGCGCGTGGCGTCGTGCTGCGTCAGCGCCTGCAACGCCGCGGTGCTCTGGCCAACCAACGTGCCGATGCCATAGCCCAGGTCGGTGAGGGTGCGCAGCAGCGCCGCCCGCTCCACGTCGGCGCCACGGTAGAGCCGGTGCCGACCGGCCGATTTGTCGGGTGCGAAGGCGCCGTAGCGTCGCTCCCACACGCGCAGCGTGGAGATCGGAACGCCACTCAGCCGGGAGATGGCGCCGATCCGGTATTGGGCAGGCTGGTCGTCGAGCATGACAGCGGTGAAAAGGTATTGAACAGCTATGACCAGGCGATTTCCAGGCAAATAAAGCGTCAACGGCTCGAATAATATTTGTTTTGAGTAGATTAAAGCTGTTCGATACCAATTCCGTGCCGCTCGTGGGGCCGATTGAGAACCCTCCCGCTCCGGCCGTCACCCCGAAGAAAGGTTTTGCCATGGACAACAACGCCAGCCCGTCTCCCATCGCCCTGGTCACCGGCGCAGCCGGCGGCATCGGGCGCGAGGTCGTGCAGCGGCTGCGTCAGCGGGGGTGGCGGGTTGCCGCCGTGGGGCGCACGGCGCAGCGGCTGGAGGCCGTCGAGGCCGATGCCCGCATCGTGGCCGACACCAGCGAGCCCGAGGGTGCGCAGGGGGCGATCCAACGCTGTGTCGAATCGCTGGGCGGGCCGCCCGCCTGTCTGGCGCATTGCGTCGGCAGCACCCTGATCGCGCCGCTGCATCGCAGCACCGAGACCCAGATCCGCGAGGTGATGCGGGCCAACCTCGACAGCGCCGTGTTCACGCTCAAGGCCTGGATCGAGGCGATGCGGGCGCAAGAGATGCAGGGCGCCGCCGTGCTGGCGTCCAGCGTGGTCTCGCGCATCGGCGTCGCCAACCATGAGGTGATCGCTGCCGCCAAAGGCGGGATCGAGGCACTGGTGCGCAGCGCAGCGGCCACCTATGCGGCGGCCGGTCTTCGCATCAATGCCGTGGCCCCGGGCATGACCGACACCCCGATGACCGCGTCCATGCTGCGCCAGGAACTGATGCGCACGGCCGCGGGCAAGCAGTACCCGTTGGGCGGTGTGCAGACGGCTGGCGAAGTCGCTGACGTGATGGTCTGGCTTCTGGGGGAGCAGGCGTCGCGCATCACCGGCCAGGTGATCGCGGTCGACGGTGGCTTCACCACCATCCGGCCGCTGGTCAAGTAGAGGCGGTGATCGTCCCGTCGCCGCGCACGCCCGCACCGACCGGATTCCGGGCGCGTCGCGGTGGCATCGCGATCACGTGGCCCGTGGCGTCGCCCTGGAGGGCCCGGGCCCGAAGCTGGCCACAGCCGCCATCCACGTCCTGCCCGGCCGAGTGCCGCAGCTTGGTGAGGATGCCGCGCTCGTGCAGCGTGCGCGCCATGCGCTCGCACTGGTCCAGCGCGGGCCGCGTGAAGCCGCTGCCTTCCACGCTGTTGAAAGGAATCAGGTTGAGTACGCCCCACCGGCCGCGAAGCAGGCGCACCAGGCCGTCGATGTCCTCGGGCCGGTCATTGATGCCCTCCAGCAGCGTCCATTGGTACTGCACCGGGTAGCCGCTGGCCCGGGCGTACGCATCGGCCGCCTCCACCAGCTGCTCCGGCGTGAGGTCGGGGGCGCGCGGCAGCAGGCGCCGGCGCAGCGCGGCGTCGGTGGTGTGCAGCGACAGGGCCAGTGCCGGTCGCACGGTCTGCCGGTGCAGCCGCTCGAAGGCACGCGGATCGCCCACCGTCGAGAAGACCAGGTTCTTGTGGCCCACGTTGCCCACCGTGCCCAGGAAGTCGATGGCCTCCAGCACGCCGTCGAGGTTGTGCGAAGGCTCGCCCATGCCCATGAACACCACGCGGCTCACCGGCCGCCGGGCGCGGGCCAGGGCCACCTGCGCCACGATCTCGGCGCTGCGCACCTGGCGCAGCAGGCCGGCCTGGCCGGTCATGCAGAACTGGCAGCCCACCGCGCAGCCCACCTGCGAGGACACGCACACGCCGCCACGCGGCAGCAGCACGCTTTCCACCGTCTGGCCGTCGGCCAGGCCCACCAGCAGGCGTTCGGACCCATCCGCGCCGGGGTGCACCGTCTGCACGCGGGCCAGCGCCGCCAGCTCGGCATCGATGGCGGGAAGCTGCGCCAGCAGCCCGGCGGGGAAGTAGTTGGCAGTGGGCCGCTTGCCGCCATCGCGCGGCAGCGCCTGCGACCAGGTGCGCAGGATGCGGTGTTCGTGGCTGGGGCCGGCGCCGGCGGCGCGCAGGCGAAGGCGCAGGTCGTGGAGATGCATGAAAGGCGTGGGAGCAACCGGCGATGCTAGCGCCTGGGGGGGTGTGGGAGCGTCGGGCATGCTGCATGCGATGCGCCGAGGGCGCTCTATGCTCGGTGCATGCCCGATGCATCCGTTCCATCGAAGCCGTGGCCGGTCGCCCATTGGCGGCCAATGCAGGCGAAGGACCTGCCCACCGTGCTGCACATCGCCGCCGTGGTCCATCCCCACTATCCAGAGCACGAGGACGTCTTTGCCGAGCGGCTCGCCCTCTACCCGGGTGGGTGCCTGTGCCTCGCGTTGCACGACGACCGCGTCGCCGGTTATGTACTGAGCCATCCCTGGCATGCCGATGCGCCGCCGGCGCTGGACACGCTGCTGCAGCGCGTGCCCGTGTCGGCGCCTGCCTTCTACCTGCACGACATGGCCCTGCTGCCCGAAGCCCGTGGCGTGGGTGCGGCCGGGCGCGCCATGCCGCTACTGGCCACGCAGGCCGTGGCCGCCGGCTGCCGCGAGCTGGCGCTGGTGGCCGTCAATGACTCGGCCGGCTTCTGGGCGCGGCAGGGTTTCGACGCGCGCAACGTGCCTGCGCTGGCGGCCAAGCTGGCCACCTACGACGCAGCCGCGCGCTTCATGGTCCGGCCGCTCTAGCCGGTCGGCACGCGGCGGACCGACCGCCCGAGACGACGCCCGGATGCCGCCGTCGGCGCCAGGCTGTCAGACGCCCTCGCGCAGCGGCACGGCCGCGGCGGGGCCGGCGGCGCCGTCATGACGCTGTCCCAGCCAGCACAGAAGCGGCAGCATGAGTGCCCATTCGAGCGCCAGCCAGCCCAGGGCCAGCGGTGCATCGACGAACTGCGCACCGCCCAGTCGCACGCCCGACGAGAAGGCGAGCGGCCCCGCCACCGCACCCAGCAGCGCCGCCAGCAGCGGCCGCCCGTGCAGCCAGCGCAGCGTGAGGTTGATCGAGGTCGCGAAGGCCGCCCACAGCCCGCTGAGCCAGAAGGGCGGCAGCACCGCCGTCCACTGGCCGCTGGGGTAGGCGACGGCACCCAGCAGCACCGGGCCGGCGTCGGCCAGCGTGCCCAGCAGCACGGCATAGAGCACCAGCCGCGCCTCCGGCTGCGCGCGCCGGACGGTGGACAGGTGCCAGGCCAGGCCTGCGGCCAGCGGCAGGCAGCCCAGCACCGGCCAGCCGTGCGCCGCCCCCAGCACGGCGGCGAACCAGGCGACCTGCGTCCAGGCGAAGTTTGCCCACAGCAGCCGGCGCGGCGGCAGCGGGGCGACGGCACGCCCGACGGCGTCGGGACGCGAAGAAGGATCGGGCGCTTTGGCAGCCATGGCGCTTCTACGGCACGCGCCGCTCGTTGGATGTGCCCATCGAGCGAACGCGCCTGCAAAACACCATGCTCAAAGGATCAGAGGGCCGCGGAGCAGGCCGTGCCAAAGCACCCGCGGAACGGGCTCTGCCAGGCCACTGGGTGCGCCCCCTCCAAGCAGAAGGCGCGAGAGAGCCCGAGCGAGCGCGCCAGCAAAGATCGAATGGCCGCGGAGCAGGCCATGCCAGTGCACCCGCGGAACTGGCTTTGCCAGGCCGCTGGGTGCGCCCCCCTCCAAGCCGAAGGCGCTAGAGAGGGGGGAGCCGCGAAGCGGCATGGGGGGTGCTAGTCATACTGCACCGTGTAGATTAGATCGATCCCGCTCTGGATCCCGGCCTGCCCGCGCAGCGTGAGGTTGCGCGTGAGGTCGTAGAAGAAGTAGATCGTGCCCAGCGTGCCCGCCAGGCTGCGCTCGTAGGTGACGTAAAAGTCGTCGGAAAGCCGCTTGCCCAGCGTGATGGCCGAGCCCGCCACGTCGCCGTTGCCGCCGCCCTTGAAGCCGATCTCGTCCAGGCCGAAGCGGCTGGCCAGGCTGCCGCTGTCGCCGCCGGCGCCCAGGCGGCCCAGCAGCGCCAGCGCGGCCTGCTGCATCAGCTGCGCCTCGCCGCCGCTGGCGGCCGACGCCCGGCCCAGCACCACCCACGACAGCACCTCGGCGTCCGACAGCGGCGGGTCGGAGTACAGCTTGACCCGCGGCGCCTGCGCCGAGCCGGTGATCTGCACGCCCGCACGCTGGCTGATGTTGGGCCGCAGGGCCAGGATGTCCAGCTGCGGGTTGTCCACGGGGCCGTTGAACCGGACGATGCCGCTTTCCACGTCCAGCGCCTGGCCGTAGGCGCGGTACTGGCCCTGCACGGTTCGGATCTCGCCGGTCACGCGCGGGGGCGCGGTGGTGCTGGTGGCGCGGATGTCCAGCTTGCCTTCCAGCCGTGTGGTGATGCCGCGGCCCTGCACCGCGAAGTCGCGGCCCAGGTCGAAGCTCACCTGGATGTCTGGCGGCTTGGCCGTGGCGGGCTGCTGTGGCGAGACCTCTGCGGCCTCGGCCTTCTTGCGTTCCTGCGCGTCGCGGGCGGCAGAATGCACGACCACGTCGCTGCCCAGTCCGGGGGCGCTTTCGTCGGGCAGGATGATCACGGCACGGTCGGCCGTGAGGTCGCCGCGCAGGCGGATCTGCCCTTCCTGCAGGCCGGCCTGCAGCTGTCCGGACAGTGTCAGCTGCCGGTCGGAGCGCACCAGCGCACGCAGGCTGCGGATCTCGCCGCGCATGGACATCGACAGGCCCGACCGTTCGGCACTGGCCGGACCCCAGCCCAGTTCGCCGGACATGGACAGACTGCCGCCATCCTGTGCGGCCTGGCTGGCGACGGTGCTCAGGTTGCCGCTGCGGCCGGGGATGCGCACGCGGCTGCCCGGGCCACCCTGCAGGCGGAACTCGTCGATGACGACGCGGTTGCCGGCGAGGGTGGCGCGCAGGCGTCCGTCGCGCAGGTCCAGTCCCTCGACGGCGGCTTTCAGTGCCAGCTGGTCGGCCCGGACGGTGCCATTCCAGCGGGGGTCGTTGCGTTGGCCGCCGAGCGTGGCGTCGGCCTCCAGCGTGCCGGCGATGCGCCAGCCCGGGGGTGCGAGCATGGACCACACGCCCAGCTGCGGCAGGCTGGCCTGCAGCCGGCCCGCCAGCGGTGCGTCGGTCGGCCACTGCCAGCCCTCGCCCTGGCGTTGGAGGCGCGTGGACGCATTGGCCTGGATGCGGCCGGCGCGCTGGCTGTCCCAGTCGAGGCTGGCGCGCACGGTGTCGCCGTCGGCATCCAGCCGCAGTTCGGCCTGGCGCAGGCCGGCAGGCGTGGAAGGCGCGCTGTCGCTGGAATCGGTCTTCACCTCGCCGGGCGCGCCAGTGCCGTGGCTTTCGAGCTTGCGCACGAGGGCCGCCTCGCCGGCCTGCACGCGCAGGTCGCCGCTGGCACGACCCAGTCGCACGCGGGCGCGCAGCTGGTCGAGCGCGGCGATGTCCCAGTCGCCATCGAAGATCAGGTCGCCGCTGATGCCCAGTTCGCGCAGGCTGGTGTCGCCACCGAAGGCACGGCTCCAGATCATGGGCAGGCCCTGCAGCCGGCCCTTGGTCTGCAGCTGCACGGCGCCATTGCCGGTCGAAAGACGGATCGGCTCCCACGACAGGCGCACGGTGCCGGGCACCGGGCCGCGCACGCTGGCGCCGCCGGCAGTGGTCTCCACCTGCAGACTGTCGCCTGCCTGGCGCACGCGGGTCTCGAAGCCCTGGGCCAGCTCCAGCACCCAGGGGTGGTCGCCGCGGCCGCCGTCGTCCACGTCGGCACGCAGACGCGCCAGCGCCAGCCGCCACTGGCCTGCGGCTTCGAGGCCGCCGCTGGCCGCGGTGTCGAGCCGGGCGCGGCGCTCGCCCTGGCGCAGCGCACCGGTGAGGGCCAGGTTGGCACGGGCCAGGCTGCCGTCGAGGGTCGCCGAAAGGCCGCTCAGCTGGATCGGCGCCGGCCGCGTACCGTCGGCGGCCGGTCCAGGCTTGAGCAGCAGTTGCGGCGTGCTCAGCTTGGCGTTGAGAGTGGGTTCGGCACTGCCGCGAGGCAGGGCAGCGGTCGGCTTGGCCAGGCGCTCCTGGAAGCTGCGCCAACCCCCGTTCCAGCGGGCGTCCAGCCGCGCGCCGCCTTCGGCCGTCATCGCCTTGTTGATGTTGGCCAGGCCGGGCAGCTTCTGCAGCCAGGCCTGCAGGCGGGCAGCGTCCTGCAACACCACCTCCGCCTGGCCGTTGCCGCGGGTGGGCGCCATGTCGGCCTGCAGCCGTGCGTTGGCCCCGGGCAGCACCACGCGCAGATCGCCGCTGCCGGCCTGCTCGCCCACGCGGGCGCGCACCTGACCCTCGACGCTGGCACCCTCGGCCTCGATGCGCAGCTGAGGCAGCTCGGCCACCTGCGTGCGCAGGTTGTACTGGCCCTTGGCCAGCAGGCGCTCCAGGCCGAGTCCCTGCAGGCCCTGGGCGCTGGCGCGGCCGCCCTGGGCGCGCAGGTCGGTGTCGAAGCGCAGCACGTCGCCTTCCTGCCGCGCCGTCACCGGGCCGCTGATGGCGCCGCCTTCCAGCGCAGTGTGCAGCTCGCCGGGCCGCACGCCCTCGATGCGGGCCTGCACCTGCCAGGGTGCGGGCGCGGGCTTCCAGCTCCCCTGGGCATCGATGCGGCCATGGCCTGCCTCGACGTGGGCTTCGTCCACTGTCCAGGTGCCGTCGGCCGGTCCGGCGTAGCCCAGGCGGGCGCGCAGGCGCTCCACCGGCAGGCGCTTCTGGTCCCAGGGGCCGGGCAGGGCATTGCGCAGGTCTGCGCGCAGGCGCCAGGCCTGCTCGCCGGTCTGCGGATCGGGCTGTACGGCCACCTCGCCGCTCAGGCGCGTCAGCGGGCCGGCCTGCCAGAAGGTGGCGACGTTCACGTCGCGCAGCGTGGCCAGCGCGTCGATCACGGGCTGCGGTGCCCAGGGCGCGAGGTGGGCATCGACCTTGGCATACAGCGCGCCGGCCTTCTCGTCGGCCTGTTCGGCGCGGGCCTCGGCCTGCACGGTCAGCCGGGCATCGGCACCTGCGAGCTTGCCCTTGGCCGTGGCCGTGGCCTGCACGGGGATGGTCCGGCCGTCACCCAGCGGTGCCTGCAGGCGACCCTGGAGCGCGGCATTCAGCGCCATTGGCCCGTCGGCCTGCAACCGCACCTGACCGCTGTAGTGGCCGCCTTCGATGTCGACGCCGTCCAGGTCCAGCCGGTGCTCGGCCTTCTGATAGCGGTAGCGGCCCGCCAGCTGCTGGGCCACCACCGGCGGCGGGCCGGCCCAGCGGACCTCGCCGATGCGGAAGGGCACATCCACCTCCACCGGCAGCACGAGGCGCTCCAGCGGCTGCAACGGCTTCTTGGGGGCGTCCTGCGGCGCAGGCTTGGCCTCGATCAGGACCCGTGCGGCGCGCACTTCGCCCAACTGCACGCGGCGGTCGAACAGGGGGCGAAGCTGCCAGCCGATTTCGGCCTGGTGCACCTCGACGGTGAGATCGGGCGTGCGATAGCGCAGCAGGCCGATGCGGCCACCCTTGCGCAGCGATCCGGTGACCTGCTGCGTCTCCAGCGTCTGGCCCGCGGGCAGGTAGCGGGCGGCGCGGGCCAGCACGGTGGCGAGCGAGCTGTCGCTGCCCGCCCACCACCAGGCGCCGCCCAGCAGCACCAGTACGAGCGCCAGGAGGCCAGCGACGGTCCAGGCCAGGCCGCGCAGCACGCGACGCGTGCGGGAGCGGCGCTTCGGCGCCGCGGGCGTCGTCGTCGGGCGCTGCGGCGTCGGGGGCGGCGGGGTATCGATGCTCACAGTGTCTTCAGAAGCTGAAACCCAGGCGCAGGTGCAGCCGGAGCTTGCGCGTCTCCACGCCATAGCCCAGGTCGGCCTGCACCGGCCCCACCGGGCTGCGCCAGCGCGCACCCACGCCCACGCCGACCTGCGGCTTGTTGAGCTGGCTCACCTGGTCGGCCACGCTGCCGGCATCGACGAAGACCACGCTCTCCCATGCCGAGACCTTGTTGTCGAAGACGAGTGGCTTCTGCCATTCGGCGCTGAGCACGGCCAGGTAGCGGCCGGCCACCGTGGCGCCGCTGGCATTGGTGGTGCCGATGGAGCGGTAGGCGTAGCCGCGCACGCTGGTGTCGCCGCCGGTCAAGAAGAGCAGGGTGGAGGGGATCTGCGCATCCTGCGTCGCCGTGACGGCGCCGAGCTGTGCCCGCAGCGCGAGGCGCGACTGCCGTGCGAGGCCTGGCGCATCGCCTTCGGCCACGCTGCCCAGCGGCAGGATGTAGAGCGACCGCACGTCCGCCCGGGTGAACGGGCGCTGGGCACCGCTCAGGGTGTAGCCCGCACCCAACTCCAGGCCCAGGCCCCAGCCGCGCCGCGGGGCGCCGGCATCGTCGAAATAGCGGCCCGTCCAAGACCAGTTGGCGCTCACGGCAGAGGCTGAGGGCGGCGCGCCCACGCCGCGGTTGAGCGCGTAGTCGTACTGCAGGTAGTAGGCGCGGTCGATCTTGGGGTCGGACTTGCTGCGGCCGAAGCGGGCCCGGCCGCTGTCGACCTCGTAGTCGCCCGACAGGTCCTGCTTGAGCTCGCCCGACGTGATCCAGCGCCAGCCGTCGTCGCCCGGGATGGCACTCCATTCGCTGTTGAGCGAGCGGGTGTTGCGGTCCACCGAGAGCTTGGTCACCGCGCGCCAGCCCAGCAGCGGCATCTGGTTGTGGATGTGGTCGGCCGACAGCCGTGGCCCGGAATCGGAAGTGAAGCCCGCACCGAGCACGATCTTCTGCAGCTTGGCCTCGCGCACCTGCGCGACCACGGTGGCGGCCTGCGGGTCGCCTTCGGTGTCCAGCGTGAGGAAGACCGAGTCGTAGTAGCCGCTGCTGGCCATGCGGGCCTGGGCATCGAGCAGTTCCTGCTGGTCGTACGGCTGGCCGGAGGGCACACGGGCGATGCGCCGGGCGCCGTCCACGCTGTAGCGCTGGGCGCCGCGTACCTCCAGCGGCCCGAAGCGGTAGGCCGGGCCGGACTGGTAGGTGACCGACAGGCGGGCCGTGCCCGCGTCGGCATCGATGTCGGCGCGGCTGAGCGAGATGCTGCCGGTGGGAAAGCGCTGCGCCACCAGCTTGCGCAGGCCCGTGTTCTTGGCGCCATCCCAGGCCGATTGCGTGAAGTCCTGGCCCGGCGACAGCGACCAGCCGTCGCGGATGACCTTGAGCTGGGCGGCGGCCTTGTCATCGGTGGCGATGGGGCCGGCGAACTCCACCTGCGCCGCGGTCACCTTGGTGCGCGGGCCCGGGTCGACCTGGATGCGGACCTCGTAGGGCACGGCGGCATCGGCCGGCAGGTCCACCAGCTCCATCTTGAGCGTGGGCGTGAAATAGCCCAACGTGCCCAGCAGTTCGCGGGCATTGGCATCGGCGGCCACCATCAGGCGGGAGATCTCGGGCAACTGCAGGTCGTCCAGGCGGCGGTAGCGCTGAAGCTCCAGGTGCTGCTCCAGCAGCTCACGGGCCTCGTCCGGGCCCTGGACGCGCACGTTGAAGCCATGCCGGCCGCCTGCGGTGTCCGTGCTGTTGCTGTTGCTGGTGAGGGCCGAGGGCGCATCGTCGGCCCCAGCCTTGTCGTCCTTGTGGCGGCCGGGCAGCAGGCTGCAGCCCTGCAGCAGCAAGGCGCCGAGGAGCAACAGCACAAAAAGAAACGCCGGCGTGCGTGCCGGCGTCGGTTGACGGGAATCCACCCTGGGCATGGCGGGCATTCTGGCATCGGCCCGCGATCCGGCTTGTCGGAATGCCGCCCGTTCTGCGGGGCCTTGCCGATGCGTGAGAGCCGCCGCTGTGCTACTTGGACAGCAGCCGCATCGCGTCTTCCAGCCCCTTGAGGGTGAGCGGGAACATGCGCTGGGACATCAGCTGCTGGATGACCGAGATGCTCTGGCGGTACTGCCACACGCCCTGCGGTTCGGGGTTGATCCAGGCGAACTTGGGGAAGGCGTGCGTCAGGCGCTGCAGCCATTCGGCGCCGGGCTCCTCGTTGTTGTATTCGACGCTGCCGCCGGGCTGCAGGATCTCGTAGGGGCTCATGGTCGCGTCGCCCACGAACACCAGCTTGTAGTCCTTGTTGTACTTGCGGATGATGTCCCAGGTCGCGAACTTCTCGCTGAAACGGCGGCGGTTGTTCTTCCACATGAAGTCGTAGACGCAGTTGTGGAAGTAATAGAACTCCAGGTGCTTGAACTCGGTCTTGACGGCCGAGAAGAGTTCTTCGACGCGCGCGATGTGCTCGTCCATGGTGCCGCCCACATCCATCAGCAGCAGCACCTTGACGTTGTTGTGGCGCTCGGGCCGCATCTTGATGTCGAGGTAGCCGGCGTTGGCGGCGGTGCGGCTGATGGTCTGGTCCAGGTCCAGCTCGTCCTCGTGGCCCTCGCGCGCGAAGCGGCGCAACCGGCGCAGCGCCATCTTGATGTTGCGGGTGCCCAGTTCCTGGGTGTCGTCGTAGTCCTTGTAGGCGCGCTGTTCCCACACCTTGACGGCGCTCTTGTTCTTGCCGGCGCCACCGATACGGATGCCCTGCGGGTTGTAGCCGCCATTGCCGAAGGGTGAGGTGCCGCCGGTGCCGATCCACTTGTTGCCGCCCTCGTGGCGCTCCTTCTGCTCTTCGAGACGCTTCTTGAGCGTCTCCATCAGCTCGTCCCAGCCCATCTTCTCGATGGCCGCCTTCTGCTCGGGCGTGAGCTCGTTCTCCAGCACCTGGCGCAGCCAGTCGAGCGGCACCTCCTTGGTGAAGTCGGTGAGCATCTCCACGCCCTTGAAGTAGGCGGCGAAGGCACGGTCGAACTTGTCGTAGTGCTTCTCGTCCTTCACGAGGGCAGTGCGGCTGAGGTAGTAGAAGTCGTCCATGCCGAAGGCATCGTCCGAGTTCGGGCCCACCACGTCGGCCTGCAGGGCTTCCAGCAGCGTGAGGTATTCCTTGACCGACACGGGCAGTTTGGCCGCGCGCAGGGTGTAGAAGAAGTCGATCAGCATGGGAGATGTCCTTGCACGATCAGTCGCGCGGCTTGTCCAGCAGATACAGCAGCTGCGCCTTGACCTCCGGCCACTCGCCGGAGCGCAGGCTGTACATCACGGTGTCGCGGATGGTGCCGTCACGTCGCAGGGCGTGGCCGCGGATCGTGCCGTCCTTCTTCGCGCCCAGGCGCTCGATGGCGCGCTGGCTGGCGAAGTTGAAGTTGTCGGTGCGCCAGCCCACCACGTGGCACTGCAGCGTCTCGAAGGCGTGGCGCAGCAGCATCAGCTTGCAGGTGGTGTTGACGTGCGTGCGCTGCACGCGCTGCGCGTACCACGTGTAGCCGATCTCCACCCGGCGGATGGCCGGCACGATGTCGTGATAGCTGGTGGTGCCCAGCACCGTGCCGCTGGCCTCGTCGAGCACCGCGAAGGCCAGGCGGTTGCCGTCTTCACGCATCTTCAGCGCCTGGGCGATGTAGGTGGCGGTGTTCTCCGGCTCCGGCACCGAGGTCACGCGGATGTTCCACAGTTGTCCGTCGGCGGCGGCCGCGGCCAAGCCCGCCTCGTGGGCAGACGTGAGCGGCACCAGGCGCACGCCGCGTTCGCTCATTTCAACGGGTTCGACGAAGGCCATGGCAGCTTGGCGCGATCAGGAGGGGCGTGGACGTGCGGCGACGGCTCAGCGGTTGTTGCGCTGCATGAAGACCAGCTTCTCGAACAGCGTCACGTCCTGCTCGTTCTTGAGCAGAGCCCCCACCAGAGGAGGCACGGCCACCTTCTCGTCCTTGCTCTGCAGGGCCTGCAGCGGGATGTCCTCGGCCACCAGCAGCTTGAGCCAGTCGAGCAGCTCCGAGGTCGACGGCTTCTTCTTGAGGCCGGGCAGGCCGCGCACGTCGTAGAAGGTCTTCATCGCCGCGGCCAGCAGTTCCTGCTTGAGGTCGGGGAAGTGCACCTCGACGATGCGGCGCATGGTCTCGGCGTCGGGGAACTTGATGTAGTGGAAGAAGCAGCGGCGCAGGAAGGCGTCGGGCAGCTCCTTCTCGTTGTTCGAGGTGATGAACACCACTGGCCGGTGCTTGGCCTTGATCAGCTGGCGCGTCTCGTAGCAGTAGAACTCCATCCGGTCCAGCTCGCGCAGCAGGTCGTTGGGGAATTCGATGTCGGCCTTGTCAATCTCGTCGATCAGCAGTGCCACCGGCTCGTCGGCCGTAAAGGCCTGCCACAGCACGCCCTTGACGATGTAGTTGTGGATGTCCTTGACCCGCTCGTCGCCCAGCTGCGAATCGCGCAGGCGGCTCACCGCGTCGTACTCGTACAGGCCCTGCTGGGCCTTGGTGGTGGACTTGATGTGCCACTGCAGCAGCGGCAGGCCCAGCGCGCTGGCGACTTCTTCGGCCAGCATGGTCTTGCCGGTGCCCGGCTCGCCCTTGACCAGCAGCGGGCGCTTGAGGGTGATGGAGGCATTGACCGCCAGCATCAGGTCCTGCGTGGCGACGTAGTTGTCGGAACCCTTGAATTTCATGGATGGCTTGCAGTGGGAAGAGCGGGGAGGGAGGTGCGCCCGATGCACGTGCGATCAGGGCTTTCCAGCGGGTCGGCGCAAGGGTCGGCTTCCTATAATCGCCCGCCGATCCCCCAAGTCCTCACGAGATTTTGCGCGCAAAATGAACAAGCTGTTGACCACGATGTTTGCCCTTGCTGTCGCTTGCGTGACCAGCGTGGCCTCTGCGCAAAAGGTGACGGGCAATGCCGACAACGGCGCCAAGAAGGTGGCCATGTGCGTGGGCTGCCACGGCATCGTGGGCTACCAGGCCAGCTTCCCCGAAGTGCACAAGGTGCCCAAGATCGCGGGCCAGAGCGCCGGCTACATCACGGCGGCGCTCACCGCCTACAAGGGCGGCGACCGCAAGCATCCCACCATGCGCGCCATCGCAGACACCCTGACCGAGCAGGACATCGCCGACCTGGCCGCCTATTACTCGGCGCTGGGCCTGAACGACGGTGCGGCCCCGCCCGTCACCGCCAAGGCACCCAGCGACAAGGTCCAGGCCCTGATCGCCCGCAACGCCGAGAACAGCTGCACCAAGTGCCACGGCGCCAACTTCAACTCCCCCAACGACGCCACCGTGCCCAAGCTGGCCGGCCAGTACGGCGACTACCTCTTCGTGGCGCTCAAGGCCTACAAGACCAGCCATCCGATGGTCGGCCGCTCCAACGCGGTGATGAGCACCCAGGTCAAGCCCTACAGCAACGCCGAACTCAAGCAACTGGCCCAGTACATCGCTTCGCTGCCCGGCGAGCTCAAGACGGTGCCCGAGTCCGAGCTGCACCGCACCGCCAGCAAGTAGGCGCTGCCGATCCGAACACAAAAAAGGCCTGCGAGGCGAATGCCCGCAGGCCTTTGTTGATGGGGCGCCTAGCTTCTCAGCCCTCATCGCCGGGCCGTGTGTTTAGGCAGTCTCCAGCGCCATCAATGCTGTCGCCGTGTTCGAGATCGGCAGGTGATAGTTGGCGTGCACCTTGCGCACCGACGGGCCCGCGGCGGTGAGCGCCGCGCGCATGGCCAGCCACATGAGCAGTTCCACCCCCTGGGTGCCGGCTTTCTCGACGATCTCGTGCACGGAGAACTGCGTGGCCCACTCCGGGTTGGTGAGCAGGCTGTCCATGAACTGCAGGTCGAAGCGCTTGTTGATGTGGCCGGCGCGCGTGCCGTCGAGCTGGTGCGACAGCCCGCCCGAGGCGACGAAGAGCACGCGCCGGTCCTCGCCCCAGGCCGCCACGGCTTCGCCGACGGCCTTGCCCAGCGCATAGACGCGGCTGGCCTTTGGCAGCGGGAACTGCACCGTGTTGATGCACACCGGCACGATCGTCACCGGCCAGTCGCCTTGCGGCCACAGCAGCTTGAGCGGCAGCGTGCAGGCATGGTCCACCAGCATTTCCTGGCAGCTGACGATGTCGAACTCGCGCTCGACCAGCGTGTCGATCAGCTGCCACGACAGCGCCGGCTCGCCGCCCACCGGCGGCTGCGCCGGAATGCCCCAGCCTTCGTCGGCCGAGGCGTACTGTGCCGCCGCGCCCACGGCAAAGGTCGGCATCTTGTCGAGGAAGAAGTTGAGGCCGTGGTCGTTGTAGAACAGGACCACCACGTCGGGCCGGGCCGTCGCCAGCCAGTCGTGCACGGGCGGATAGCCGTCGAAGAAGGGCTTCCAGTACGGCTCGGCCTGTAGGCCTTCATGGATCGCCTTGCCGATGGCGGGAATGTGCGAGGTGCCGATGCCGCCGATGATCTTGGCCATGGGGTGTCTCCGGGTCGGGCTACTGGAAGTTGGCCGCGACGAGCCGGGCCTTGAATTCGTCCTTGGACAGGCCCGTCTGCTGGGCGCCGATGTCCTGCATGTCCAGCTTGAAGATGCCCGCGAACTTGGCCAGGTAGTAGGCATTGCCGCCCGCCGCGATGAGCTGCAGCACATCGCGCGCGCGGATGGCCGCCGCCTGCTCGGCATCGAGGTCGTAGCGGCGCATGTAGGCCTCCTCGTCGGCCAGGAAGGCCTGCCGGTTGGCTTCCTCATTGAAGGAGAAGCACATCTTATTGAGCGCATAGCCCTTGCGGGCCTGATCGCCGTCGAACAGGGTGGTGCCCTCGATGGGAGTGGCTGGCGTGGGGCTGGTCATGCGGTCTCCTCGTCGATCCCGTGGTGGTGGAAGGCCGCCAGTATTCGCCCGTCATTGCCAAAGATAAACCGATGGATCATCATGCATTGCATGAGCGATTTCGATTGGTCTGATCTGGACGCGCGGCTGCTGCGCCTGCTGGTGGCCGTGGTGGAGACGGGCTCCATCACCGGGGCGGCGCAGCGTCTGGGTGTTACCCAGTCGGCCGTGAGCCACCTGCTGGACAAGCTGCGCGCCATCACGGGCGACCCGCTCTTCGTCAAGTCGGGCCGCGGCATCGTGCCCACTGCCCATGCGCAGGCCCTGGCACCGCAGGCCCGTGAGCTGCTGGCGCAGTTGCAGGCCTTTGCGCGGCATGCCCGCTTCGATCCGGCCGCCTGGCGCGGCGTGCTCACCATCGCGGCCAACGACTTCCAGCGCGAAGTGCTGCTGGTGCCGCTGGCCGCGCGGTTGCGGGCGCAGGCGCCGGGGCTGGTGCTGCGGGTGCTGCCCTCGGACGTGCCCACGGCCGAGATGCTGCGCAGCGGCCAGTGCCAGCTGGTGGTCAGCCCGCGTCCGCCGGAGGGCAGCGACATCGTGCAGAAGCGCCTGTTCGAGGACCGCTGGCGTGTGTTCTACGACGCGGCCGTGCGCGAGGCGCCGACCACGCGCCGCGAGTGGCTCGCTGCCGACCATGCCACGGTGGTCTATCCGCCGCAGCGGCGCATGGCGCTGGACGAGGCGCTGGCGGCGCGCGGCATCGAGCGGCATTTCGTGGTGACGGTGCCGGGCTTTGCGGGCCTGCCGGCCTTCCTGCGCGGCACGCCCTTGCTGGCGACGGTGCCGGGGCTGCTGGGCGAGGGCCTGATGCGCGAGTTCGCCAGTGTCGCGGTGCCGGTCGCCTGTCCGCCGTTGCCGATGTACATGGTGTGGCACCTGCGGCACCAGCAGGACGCGGCCCATCGGTGGTTGCGCGAGCAGTTGGTGGCGGTGGTGCCGGCGCGGCGATGACTATGTGGTGTGACTGCCGTGGCCTCTTATGAGGGCACACCGGTCTTATCGGGCGTTTGCGGTGACAGGTCGCACTGGCGGCTGGAACGGTAACCCGGCAGAGGACACCGGCATGCGTGCTCCCGGTGCACGCTCGCGCTGACCGGCTTGTTGCGCATGAAGGGTGCTCGCTCTCCACCGACGCGCCTTGCGCACTGCACGGCGCCGCGAATGGCACCTCCGCACGCACACCGGCATCCTCCGCCTGTACGCTGCGCTCGAGCCCTCCCCTTTTCAGTTCGCGGGGCCGTGGGGCCCTTGAGTCATGGAGTCATGCGGCAATGCGGGCCAATCAACCCCAGACCGTTCGGGCTGAGCCTGTCGAAGCCTCGCCCGTCAAGGTTGAACTGAGGCGGGCGAGGACGGCCCGCCTTTGCGCTGCGCGCCGCTCTGCCCTTCGACAGGCTCAGGGCGAACGGAGTTAGGGCCTGGACGGCCGAACTCGGCAGTTCAGGCGCAGCGTCGAGGCGGAGGATGACGGTGTGCGCGCGGAGGTGCCATTCGCGGCGCCGTGCAGTGCGCAAGGCGCGTCGGTGGAGAGCGAGCACGCATCTGGTGAGGCAAGCCGGTCAGCGCGAGCGTGCACCGGGAGCGCGCATGCCGGCGTCCTCTGCCGGGTTACCGTCCCGACGGCCAGTGCGACCTGTGATCCGCGGGCGCCCCACAAGACCCGAGCGACCCGAGCGACCCGAGCGACCCGAGCGATCCGAGCGATCCGTGATCCAACCGAAGCAATCGCCCTAGGCATGCGTCACCGGGACAAGCCACCGATGCCCAGGACCCCGCATCCCTCAGTTCGTCTGCGCCAACTGCTCCAGGATCGCAGGGTTTTCCAGCGTCGACGTGTCCTGCGTGATCGCCTCGCCCTTGGCGATGCTGCGCAGCAGGCGGCGCATGATCTTGCCGCTGCGCGTCTTGGGCAGGTTGTCGCCAAAGCGGATGTCCTTGGGCTTGGCGATCGGCCCGATCTCCTTGGCCACCCAGTTGCGCAACTCGCTCGCCAGGGCCTTCGCCTCCTCGCCCGTCGGGCGCGGCCGCTTGAGCACCACGAAGGCGCAGATCGCCTCGCCCGTCGTGTCGTCCGGGCGCCCCACCACCGCGGCCTCGGCCACCAGGTCGGTCTTGGCCACCAGCGCCGACTCGATCTCCATCGTGCCCATGCGGTGGCCCGACACGTTCAGCACATCGTCGATGCGGCCCGTGATCGTGAAGTAGCCCGTCTTCGCATCGCGGATCGCGCCGTCGCCCGCCAGGTAGTAGCGGCCCTGGAATTCTTCCGGGAAGTAGCCCTTGCGGAAGCGCTCCGGGTTGCCCCAGATCGTGCGGATCATCGACGGCCACGGCCGCTTGATCACCAGGATGCCGCCCTGGCCCCAGGGCAGCTCGTTGCCGGTCTCGTCCACCACCGCCGCCGCAATGCCCGGGAAGGGCAGGGTGCAGGAGCCCGGCACCAGGTCCGTCGCGCCCGGCAGCGGCGTGATCATGTGGCCACCCGTCTCGGTCTGCCAGAAGGTGTCGACGATGGGGCAGCGCCCGCCGCCCACATGCTCGTGGTACCAGGTCCAGGCCGCGGGGTTGATGGGCTCGCCCACCGAGCCCAGGATGCGCAGGCTCGACAGGTCGTAGCGTGCCGGATGCACCGCCTCGTTGGCCTCGGCCGCCTTGATGAGCGAGCGGATGGCCGTCGGCGCCGTGTAGAAGATCGTCGCCCGGTGGGCTTCGATCATCTTCCAGAAGCGGCCGGCGTCGGGGTACGTGGGCACACCCTCGAACACGATCTGCGTCGCGCCCAGCATCAGCGGGCCGTAGGCGATGTAGGTGTGGCCGGTCACCCAGCCGATGTCGGCGGTGCACCAGAAGATGTCGTCGGCCTTCATGTCGAAGGTCCAGTGACAGGTCAGGGCCGCATGCAGCAGATAGCCGCCGGTGGCGTGCTGCACCCCCTTGGGTGTCCCCGTCGAGCCCGAGGTGTAGAGCAGGAAGAGCGGATGCTCCGCCTCCACCCATTCGGGCTCGCAATGCTCGCTCTGGCCCTCGACCAGCTCGTCCAGCCACAGGTCGCGCGGCGCCTGGAAGGGCACGGCCGCCCCCGTGCGCCGTGCCACCAGCACATGCCGCACGCTGGCGCAGCCACCCTGGGCCAGGGCTTCGTCCACGATGGCCTTGAGCGGCAGCTGCTTGCCGCCGCGCACCTGCTGGTCGGCCGTGATGACCAGGCAGGCGCCGGTGTCGGCGATGCGGTCGCGCAGGGCATGGGCCGAGAAGCCGCCGAACACCACCGAATGGATGGCGCCGATGCGCGCGCACGCCTGCATGGCGGCCACGCCGTCGATGGACATGGCCATGTAGATGACGACGCGGTCGCCCTTCTTCACGCCCAGGGCACGCAGTGCATTGGCGATGCGGTTGACCCGCACCAGCAGCTGGCGGTAGCTGACGTGCGTGACGGCGCCGTCGTCGGCTTCGAAGATCAGCGCCGTCTTGGCGCCCAGGCCGCGCTCGATGTTGCGATCCAGGCAGTTCCAGCTGGCATTGAGCGTGCCGTCGTTGAACCACTCGTAGAAGGGTGCGCGGCGCTCGTTCAGCACGCGGGTGAAAGGCGTCTTCCAGCCGACGTATTCGCGGGCGAGGCCGCCCCAGTAGCCCTCGGGATCGGCCTCGGCTGCGGCGACCAGGCGGTCGTAGGCCGCGCGGCCGGACACATGGGCCTTGGCGGCCAGGACGAGGGGCGGGCGGTAGAGGTTGGGCTGGTCGCTCATGGTCGTCTCCGTGAAGGAAGGGGCATCACTCGATGGCGCGGGCGGACTGCACCCGCTCGCGCAGCACGAACTTCTGGGTCTTGCCGGTGGAGGTCTTGGGCAGCTCGCCGAAGACGATCCGCTTGGGCATCTTGAAGCGGGCCAGCAGCGGCTGGCAAAACGCCAGCAGCGTGGCCTCGTCCACCGCCATGCCGGGCTTGAGCTCGACGAAGGCGCAGGGCACCTCGCCCCACTTGGCATCGGGCATCGCCACCACGGCGGCGGTCAGCACGGCGGGGTGGTGGTGCAGCGCGTCCTCCACCTCGATGGAGGAGATGTTCTCGCCACCCGAGATGATCACGTCCTTGCTGCGGTCGGTGATCTTCACGTAGCCGTCGGGATGCAGCACGCCCAGGTCGCCGGTGTGGAACCAGCCGCCGGCAAAGGCCTCCTCGGTGGCGCGTGGGTTCTTGAGGTAGCCCTTCATCACCGCATTGCCGCGGAAGAAGATCTCGCCCACCGTCTCGCCGTCGGCCGGCACGGGCTGCAGCGTCGTGGGGTCGAGTACCGTCACCGCCTCCTGCAGCGGATAGGGCACGCCCTGGCGGCCGTTGAGCCGCGCGCGCTCGACCGGCGGCAGCTGCGCCCACTCGGGCTTCTGCGCGCACACGGCCGAGGGGCCGTAGACCTCGGTCAGGCCGTAGACATGGGTGATGGCGATGCCGGCGGCCTCGCAGCCTTCGATCACCGCGGCCGGCGGCGCCGCGCCGGCCACCAGGCCCTGGACCGGGTGGTCGATGCCCGCACGCAGCGCGGCGGGCGCAGCGATCAGCAGGCTGTAGACGATGGGCGCGCCGCACAGGTGCGTGATGCGGTGCTCGCGGATCAGGCCGTAGATCACGGCCGGATCGACGCGCCGCAGGCACACGCTGGTGCAGGCCATCAGCGCCGTGGTCCACGGAAAGCACCAGCCGTTGCAGTGGAACATCGGCAGGGTCCACAGGTACACCGCGCCCTGGGGCAGGTTCCAGGCCAGGGCGTTGCTGGCGGCGTTGAGGTAGGCGCCGCGGTGGTGGGTGACCACGCCCTTGGGATTGCCGGTGGTGCCGCTCGTGTAGTTGAGGGCGATGGCGTTCCATTCGTCGGAAGGCGGCTGCCAGTCGAAGGCGGGGTCGCCGTTGGCGAGCAAAGCCTCGTAGCCGATCTCGCCCAGCCGGGCGCCGGGCGGTGCCGTCTCGTCCTCCACCTCGATCACCAGCGGCCGGTGCGGGCCCAGGGCGCTCAGTGCCTGCGCCATCACGCCGGCGTACTCGCGGTCGACCAGCAGCACCTTGGCCTCGCCATGCTGGAGCATGAAGGCGATGGCCTGCGCGTCGAGCCGGGTGTTGAGCGTGTTGAGCACCGCGCCCGTCATCGGTACGCCGAAGTGGGCCTCGTACATGGCGGGCACGTTGGGCAGCATGCAGGCCACCGTGTCGCCGGGGCCCACGCCCCGCTGGGCGAGGGCGCTGGCCAGGCGCCGGCAGCGCTCGTAGGTGGTGGCCCAGCTCTGGCGCAGCTCGCCATAGATGAGCGCGGTGCGCTGCGGAAACACATGCGCGGCCCGCGCCAGGAAGGACAGCGGCGTCAGCGCCACGAAATTGGCCGCGTTGCGGTCCAGGCCGAGGTCGTAAGGATTGATGTGCGTCAAGCTTGTCTCCTGCGCAGTCGTGCCATCGTTCGACGGCGGTCGGTTGTCGGCTTGGGGTCAGCTACGTGCCGCAGACTCCGCCGCCGCAAGCATGAACCCCGAAGATTGCAGGAGACGCCGCCGAATATGACGAATGTTTGCAGCCCTGCTGCAGCCGACGACGGCGGCGGCCCTGCCTCCCTGCAGCGCTACGTCACGCTGCAGACCGGCCTGGACATGCTGGACGACGGCATCTCCATCTTCGATGCCGAGCTGCGGCTGGTGGCGTGGAACAAGGCCTACCTGCGCCTCCTGGACTTTCCGCCCGAACTGGTATGGCTGGGTGCGCCCTTCCGCGACTTCATGGAGTTCAACGCCCGCCGCGGCGACTACGGCGCGGGCGAGCCCCGACAGCTGGTGGAAGAACGCATGGCGCTGGCCCGGCGCTTCGAGCCGCACGACGTCGAGCGTGTCCGGCCCGACGGCCGCGTGCTGCGCATCCGCGGCCAGCCGGTGCCGGGCCTGGGCTTCGTCACGCTGTATTCCGACGTGACCGAGCGCCACCGCGCGGAGGCCACCATCCGGCGCCAGAACGCCGAACTCGAAAGCCGCGTGGCCGCACGCACCGCCGAGCTGCAGCGCAGCGAGCAGCGCGTGCGGCTGGTGATGGACTCCATCCCGGCGCTAGTGGCGTACTTCGATGACGGTCGCGTCTACCGCTACCTCAACCGCGGCTATGCCGACTGGTTCGGCGTCGACACCGCGCGGCCCGAGGGCGTGAGCGCGCGCCGCTTCCTGGGCGAGGCGGTCTACGCGCATGTCAGGCCGCATGTCATGCGCGCCCTGGCCGGTGAGCCGCAGAGCTTCGCCTACGACCTGCGCACGCAGGACGGCCAGACCCGCACCGTGCGCACCTCGCTCGCGCCCGAGCGTGCGGCGGATGGCCGGGTGGCGGGCTGCTTCGAGCTCACCTTCGACATCACCGAGCAGCGCCGCGCGCAGGAACTGGTGGCGCGGGCGCAGAAGCTGGAATCGCTCGGCCACCTCACCGGCGGCCTGGCGCACGACTTCAACAACATCCTCACGGTGGTGATCGGCAACCTCGACGCCATGCTGCGCCGTGGCGCCGACGAGGCGATGCGCGAATTCGCCCAGCCTGCCCTGGACGCCGCCCGGCGTGGGGCCGAGCTGGTGCGCGCGCTGCTGAGCTTCGCGCGCAGGCAGCCGCTGCAGGCGGCGTCGGTGCATGTGGGCGCGCTCATCGAGACGGTGGCCCGTCTGGTGAGGCGCGCGCTGCCCGACACGCTGGCGCTGGAGGTGGATGCCGGCCGGTCGGCGCTGTGGACCTGGATCGACGCCACCTTGCTCGAACAGGCGCTGGTCAACCTGATCCTGAACGCGCGCGACGCCACCGGGCCGCTCGGACGCATCGTGCTGCGCGCCCATGCGGCACGGCTCGACGCCGCCCGGGCCGCGCCACTGCAGATGTCGGCCGGCGACTGCGTGTGCATCGAGGTGCAGGACGATGGCTGCGGCATGGACGCCGACACGCTCGCCCGCGTGTTCGAGCCCTTCTTCACCACCAAGCCACCGGGCAGCGGCACGGGCCTGGGCATGGCGGTGGTCTATGGCTTCATCCGGCAGTCGGGCGGCGCCATCGACCTGCGCAGCGCGCCAGGGCAGGGCACCACCGTCACGCTGTGGCTGCCCGCGGCGGAGGCGCCCCTGCCTGCAGCCGACGAACTGCCCCCGGGCCAGGCCGCAGCGCCAGCATCGCAGGGCCTGGCGCTGCTGGCCGACGACGACGCGCAGGTGCGTCGCGTGATCCGCCGCAGTCTGCTGGAGCTGGGCTACTCGGTGCTGGAGGCCGAAAGCGGTGCCGAGGCGCTGCAACTGCTGGCCCACATGCCGGGTCTGGCGCTGGTGCTGTCGGACGTGCAGATGCATGGCCCGGTCGACGGCGTCGCCGTGGCCACCGCCGCCTGCGCCCTGCCGGCGTCGGACACCGGGCCGGCACCGGCCGTCGTACTGATGAGCGGTCACGCGCCCGAGGCCATCGCCCGGCCGGCCGGCGTGCCCGTGATCGCCAAGCCATTCACCGCCGAGCAACTCGCGCGGGCCATCGAGGAAGGGAGAAGACCACCATGAACACGACACGACACGGCATGCCCCCTGCGGCGGGAGGGCGCGGGGCCGGCGCCCATGACGAGGGCGGCCCCTCCGACCTCATCTATGTGATCGAGGACGAGCCCGAGGTGGCGCGCATCGTGCGCGCCACGCTCCACGACTTCGGCTTCGCGTGCGAGGTCTTCGCCAGCGGGGCGGCAGCGCTGCGCCGGCTGCAGGTGGAAAAGCCCGACCTGTGCATCATCGACCTCGGCCTGCCCGACATGGATGGGCTGGACCTGATGCGGCGCATCACGGCGGCCAGCAGCGCCGGCGTGCTGATCCTCACCGGCCGCGGCCATCCGGCCGACCGCGTGATGGGCCTGGAGCTGGGCGGCGACGACTACGTGACCAAGCCCTTCGAGGCACGGGAACTGGTGGCACGCGTGCGCAGCATCCTGCGGCGCCGCGGCCAGGCGGGCGTTGCGGCGGCCACCCCGCGCCGCCGGGCACGCTTCAACGGCTGGTGCATCGACTGGGCCTCGCACGTGCTCACGGCGCCAGATGGCACCGAGCACCTGCTCGGCACGGCCGAGGCGCAGGTGCTGCGCAGCTTCATCGAGCGGCCGCACCAGATCCTGACGCGCGAGCAGCTGCTGGGCACGCGCGACCTGCTACCCACCGACCGCAGCATCGACGTGCGCATCTCGCGCCTGCGCAAGAAGATCGAGGCCGACACCGAGGCGCCGCAGGTCATCAAGACAGTCTACGGTGCGGGCTACCTGTTCGCGGCCAACGTGGAGTGGGACTGAAGTCGCCGTCAGCCTCGCGCAAGCCTCATTGCGCGACTTGGATTGCAATGTGACGAATGATTGCGCCGGGTCCGCGCGCCGGGACCGGCATCGAAGAATGCAGCGCAGGCTCATTCCAGATGCCAGGAGACAACCCCATGAAAGACCCGGTCGCGGAGCGCATCCGCTCCCATCCCAAATACCTTGAGCTGCGGCGGCGCCGCAACCGCCTGGGCGGCTGGCTCACCGCGCTGATGCTGCTCGTCTACTACGGCTATGTCGCGCTGATCGCCTTCGACAAGCCCTTCCTCGCCCGGCCCATCGGCCAGGGCGTGACCACGCTGGGCATTCCCATCGGCCTGGGCGTGATCGTCTTCACCATCGTCATCACGCTGGCCTACATCCGCCGCGCCAATGGCGAGTTCGACCGGCTCACGGCCGAGATCCTGAAGGAGGCCGGCCAATGAAGCGCGTTTCCTTCCGTTCCACGGCGGCCCGCCTTGCGCCGGCCGCGCTGCTGCTGTTGGCCGGCCTGGCCCATGCCGCAGGCGGCGACGTCGGCCAGGCGGCCAAGCAGCCCACCAACTGGATCGCCATCGGCATGTTCATGGTGTTCGTGGCGGGCACGCTCTACATCACCAAGTGGGCGGCCAAGCGCACGCGCTCGGCGGCCGACTTCTACACCGCGGGCGGCGGCATCACCGGCTTCCAGAACGGGCTGGCCATCGCGGGCGACTACATGTCGGCGGCCTCCTTCCTGGGCATCTCGGCGGCCGTGATGGCCACGGGCTACGACGGGCTCATCTATTCCATCGGCTTCCTGGTGGGCTGGCCGGTGCTCACCTTCCTGATGGCCGAGCGGCTGCGCAACCTGGGCAAGTTCACCTTCGCCGACGTGGCCGGCTACCGCTTCCGGCCCGGCCCCATCCGCGCGTTCGCGGCCAGCGGTACGCTGGTGGTGGTGGCCTTCTACCTGATCGCCCAGATGGTGGGCGCGGGCCAGCTCATCAAGCTGCTGTTCGGCCTGGACTACTGGGTGGCGGTGGTGATCGTGGGCGCGCTGATGATGGTCTACGTGCTCTTCGGCGGCATGACGGCCACCACCTGGGTGCAGATCATCAAGGCCGTGATGCTGCTGGCCGGCGTCACTTTCATGGCGGTGATGGTGCTGGCGGCCTTCCACTTCAGCCCCGAGGCGCTGTTCGCGAAGTCGGTGGAGGTGCGCACGCAGATCGCCGCCAACGCCGGCAAGTCGCCGGATGAGGCGCGCAGCATCGGCCTGGCCATCATGGGCCCGGGCGGCTTCGTCAAGGACCCGATCTCGGCCATCAGCTTCGGCATGGCGCTGATGTTCGGCACCGCCGGCCTGCCGCACATCCTGATGCGCTTCTTCACCGTGCCCGACGCCAAGGAGGCGCGCAAGTCGGTGGGCTGGGCCACGGTGTGGATCGGCTACTTCTACCTGCTGATCTTCATCATCGGCTTCGGCGCCATCACGCTGGTGCTCACAAACCCCGAGTTCGCCAACGTGGCCACGGGCGTGATCCACGGCGGTGCCGGCGCGACCAACATGGCGGCCGTGCTGGTGGCCAAGGCGGTGGGCGGCAACGTGTTCTTCGGCTTCATCTCGGCGGTGGCCTTCGCGACCATCCTGGCCGTGGTGGCGGGGCTGACGCTGTCGGGTGCCTCGGCGGTGTCGCACGACCTGTATGCCACGCTGATCAAGCAGGGCCGCGCCGAGCCGCGCGACGAGCTGCGCGTCTCGCGCATCACCACCGTGGCGTTGGGCGTGATCGCGGTGCTGCTGGGCATCGCCTTCGAGAAGCAGAACATCGCCTTCATGGTGTCGCTGGCCTTCGCCATCGCGGCCTCGGCCAACTTCCCGGTGCTGTTCATGAGCGTGCTGTGGAAGGACTGCACCACGCGCGGCGCGGTGATCGGCGGCACGCTGGGCCTGGCCGCCTCGGTGGGGCTGACCATCGTCTCGCCCTCGGTGTGGGAGGCGACGCTGGGCTATCCCAAGGGCTCGGCGCTGTTCCCCTACACCTCGCCGGCGCTGTTCTCGATGGCCATCGGCTTCGGAGGCATCTGGCTGTTCAGCGTGCTCGACCGCAGCCGCCAGGCCGCCGCCGAACGCGCGGCCTTCCCGGCGCAGCAGGTGCGGTCGGAGACCGGGCTGGGCGCATCGGGCGCTTCGGGGCACTGACCCGCGGCACCTCGACGGGTGCTTGCGCCCGGCGCATCGGGGGCGCATCGCGGCGCAGGGCGACACCCCGTGCGCAGACAGCTCGCGGCAAGGCGCAGGCGGGCATGATCGGGGGCATGTCCTCCTTCGCTCCGCTCATCTCGCGCCTGTCCCGCCGCCGCCTGCTGCAAGGCGCGGCGGGTGCGGCGCTCGCCGCCCCCTTCCTCCGCTTGCATGCCCAGGGCGGCGACAGTCGGCCGCTCTTCACGCTGGGCGTGGCCTCGGGCTGCCCCACGGCCGAGGGCGTGGTGCTGTGGACCCGCCTCGCCCCCGAGCCGCTGGCCGGCGGCGGCATGGGCGAGGCGCCGGTGCCTGTCGAGTGGGAGCTGGCCGAAGACGACCGCTTCGCCCGCATCGTCGCCCGCGGACGTGCCATCGCGGTGGCCGATCTGGCGCACTCGGTGCACGTCGAGGTGGCGGGTCTGGCGCCCGGCCGCGACTACTGGTACCGCTTCACGGCGCAGGGCATGCGCAGCCCCGTCGGCCGCACCCGCACCGCGCGGGCGCTGCAGGACGCGCAGCCGCTGCGGCTGGCCTTCGGTTCCTGCCAGCAGTACGAGCAGGGCTTCTACAGCGCCTACCGCGACATGGCCGCGCAGGACCTGGATGCGGTGGTGCACCTGGGCGACTACATCTACGAGGCCTCCTGGGGCCGCAACCATGTGCGCCGCCACGAGGCCGGCCTGCCGCAGGACCTGGCCGGCTACCGCAACCGCTACGCGCTCTACAAGGGCGACGCCGACCTGCAGGCGGCGCATGCGGCCTTCCCCTGGTTCGTCACCTGGGACGACCACGAGGTGCAGAACGACTATGCCAACGACCGCTCGCCGCAGACGCCCGATCCCGCGCAGTTCATGGCCTTGCGCGCAGCCGCCTACCGGGCCTGGTACGAGCACATGCCGGTGCCGGCCTGGATGCGCCCGCAGGGCGCGCAGGCCCGCATCCATGGCCGCTGGCAGATGGGCGGCATGGCCGAGCTCTTCGTGCTCGACGGCCGGCAGTACCGCTCGGCTCATCCCTGCGTGCCGGTGACCGGCAACAAGGGCTTCGTCGACTGCGACGAGCGTCCCGCCGCAAGCCGCAGCTATCTGGGCGCCGAGCAGGAGGCCTGGCTCTACCAGGGCCTGGCGCGCGCCCAGGGCCGCTGGACGCTGATCGCCCAGCAGACGCTGATGGCCACCGCCCCGCGCAGCCGTGGCGAGGAGCGCGGCTACTGGGTCGACGGCTGGGACGGCTACGCCGCCAACCGCGAGCGCCTGTACGGCGCGCTGGCGGCGCGGCCTGAGCGCAATGCGCTGGTGCTCAGCGGCGACGTGCACTGCTTCTGGGCTGCCGACCTGCAGCGCGCCAGCGATGCGGCGCCGCTGGCCACCGAGTTCGTGGGCGGCTCGATCAGCTCGCAGGGGCCCTCGATGGCCACGGTGGCGGCGCTGCAGGCCAACAACCCGCAACTGCGCTGGGGCCGTGGCGACGTGCGTGGCTATGCGCTGGCCACGCTGGCGCCGGCCGAGGCGCGGGTGGAGTTCCGCGCGGTGGACGACATCCGGCGCGCCGACTCCGGCGTAAGTCGGCTGTCGCGCTTCGTGGTCGAGCACGGCTCGCCGGGCGTGCACACGGTCGCGGGCTGACGGCGCCGCGGGCCGCCGTGGTTGCGCGGGCGGACGACACGCGGCGCGTGCCGACATTGAACGCCGCTCGGCCCAGGACGGCGGTCCGTGGCCGCTCGCAACCGCCGCGCGGGAAGACCCTGCCTGCCGACCCGGATTCACCCCTCTGTCGCCGCCGTGTCCGCCGAGGCTGTTAGGGTCGGCGCTTTCCGGGTTTTCCCTCATCCTTGGCCGACCGCCGGTTCCGCCTGCCGATCGGCAATGCCGGCCGGCGTCCTGCGCCCTGTTCCGTCCCGCGCCCTGCCCATGACTTCCGCCGCTTCCCTCGCCGACGCCCAATCCGAACGCACGCTATTGCGGGCCGTGCTCGCCCTGGGCCTGGGCGGTTTCTCCATTGGCACGGGCGAGTTCGTGATCATGGGCCTGCTGCCCGAGGTGGCGCGCGACATCGGCACCAGCATTCCGCAGGCCGGCCACGCGATCAGCGCCTATGCGCTGGGCGTGGTGGTGGGCGCGCCGGTGCTGGCGGCGCTGGCCGCCGGCTGGCGCCGTCGCGTGCTGCTGATGGCGCTGATGGCCTTCTATGCCATCGGCAACATCGCCAGCGCCCTCGCGCCGGATTACCTGTCGCTGCTGGGCCTGCGCTTGTTGACCGGCCTGCCGCACGGCACCTACTTCGGCGTCGCGGCGTTGGTGGCGGCGGCCCTGGCACCGCCCGGGCAGCGGGCGCGGGCCGTGGGCCTGGTGATGCTGGGCCTGACCGGCGCCACGCTGGTGGGGGTGCCCATCGCAGCCTGGCTGGGCCAGCATTTCGGCTGGCGCGCGGCCTTCGTCTTCGTGGGGCTCATCGCCGCCGCGGCGGTGCTGATGATCCGCCTGTGGGTGCCCGACATGGCGGCGGCGCAAGGGGCGAGCCCCATGCGCGAACTGGGCGCGCTGCGCCGGCGGCAGGTGTGGTTCACCCTGGGCATCGCGGCCATCGGCTTCGGCGGCATGTTCTGCGTCTTCAGCTACGTCAAGCCCACGCTGACCGAGGTGGCCGGCCTGTCGGTGGGCCGCGTGCCGCTGGTGCTGGCGCTGTTCGGCGTCGGCATGGTGGCAGGCAACCTGGTCGGCTCGCGCCTGGCCGACCGGGCGCTGATGCCGACCATCGGCGGCATCCTGGCCTATGCGGCGGTGGTGCTGGCGGCCTTCTCGGTCACGGCCCACCACCCGGTGGCGGCGTCGATCAACATCCTGCTGGTGGGCACGCTGGTAGCCATCGGGCCGGCGCTGCAGATCCGGCTGATGGACGTCGCCGGCGACGCCCAGACCCTGGCCGCGGCCCTGAACCATTCGGCCTTCAACATGGCCAATGCCTTGGGCGCGTGGCTGGGCGGCGTGGCCATCGACGCGGGGCTTGGATGGACCTCCACGGGTTGGGTGGGGGCACTGCTGGCGCTGGCCGGACTGGCGCTGTTCGCGGCGGCCATGGCGGATGGGCGTCGCACGTCGCGAGGGGCTCGGCTGGCTTGAGTTCGTAGTCTTCGGCGGGTGCTTCTTTACGCTGGCGGCTTGGTCTGGCAGACCTGATTGGCTGACGAGTGGCGGGGCCGCTAACCGGCGGAGGGCGCCGGCATGCGTGCTCCCGGTGCACGCTCGCGCTGACCGGCTTGTTGCACGACACGGGTGCTCGCCCTCCACCGACGTGCTTGCCGCACTGCACGGCGCCGCGAATGGCACCTCCGCACGCACACCGGCACCCTCCGCCTGGACGCTGCGCCCGAACGGCCGGGTTCGGCCGCACGGGTCCTTACTCCGTTCGCCCTGAGCCTGTCGAAGGGCAGAGCGGCGCGCTGGGTATATGAGCGGCGCTCCTGAGCCGCCTCCGTGCAACCGCTAGGGGAGGGGCTTCGACAGGCTCAGCCCGAACGGGTTGGGATTGACTGGCCGGTATTAGCTCCTGCGCCCGAAGGGTCCAGAACACCCGAAGACCCAACAACGCCAAAGATCCAATCGTGCCAACGGCCCAACGGCCCAACGGCCCAAAGGCCCAAAGGCCCAACGGCCCAACGGCGCCAAAGACCCAGGGCCCGAAAAACGGGAGGGCTCGCGCGCAGCGTCGAGGCGGAGGGTGCCGGTGTGCGTGCGGAGGTGCCATTCGCGGCGCCGTGCAGTGCGGCAGGCGCGTCGGTGGAGAGCGGGCACCCACGTTGTGCAACAAGCCGGTCAGCGCGAGCGTGCACCGGGAGCGCGCATGCCGGCACCCTCTGCCGGGTTACCGCCCCGACGACCTGTGAACCCATGCTTTCAGAGCGCCCCGACGACCTGCGGACCCAGGCCTATAGAGCGCCGCGACAACTTGCGAAACCCGTGCCTTCAGATCGTCCATACGACTGGCAACAGTACACCCGGACTGCCCCACCCATCCGACCGGCTCAGGACCCCCGCCGTGCCCCTTCCATCGGCGGCGCGATCTCCTCCAGCGTGCGGCGCTCCGCATCCACGCCCCAGCGCAGCGCCGCCAGTCCCGCAGCGATGACCAAGGCCGCGCCGATGCCGTAGCCGATGGCCACCGCCCCGCGACTGCCCGTCTCGATCAGCGCCCCGAAGAGCCAGGGCGCCACGAAGCCGCCCGCACCCGTGCCCAGCGCGTAGAAGAGCGCAATGGCAATGGCCCGCATCTCCAGCGGAAACACCTCGCTCACCGTCAGGTAGGCCGAACTCGCCGCCGCAGAGGCCAGGAAGAACACCGCCGACCACGCCAGCGCCTGCGTCAACGCATCCAGCCAGCCCGCCATGAAGGCCACGCCCGTCAGCGCGAGGCCCACCCCAGCGCCCGCATAGGTGAGGGCGATCATCCGCCGCCGGCCCACGCTGTCGAACAGCGGCCCCAGCAGCAGCGGCCCGAGCACATTGCCCAGCGCGAAGGGGAAGATGTAGAGGGCCACCCGCGATGCATCCACGCCATGGAAGCGCGTCAGCACCAGCGCATAGGTGAAGAAGATCGCGTTGTAGAAGAAGGCCTGCGACAGCATCAGCCCTAGCGCCACCGCGCTGCGCTGGCGGTAGTGCACCAGCAGCACGCGCGCCACCTCGCGCAGGGTGGGGCTGGGACGATGACCCACCGGCGGGTGGATGGCGGGCGGCGGCAGTGGGCCGTGTTCGCGGGCCACCTGGGCCTCGATGTCGGCCAGGATGCGCTCGGCCTCGTCCGCGCGGCCGTGGGCGGCCAGCCAGCGCGGGCTCTCGGGCACATGGCGACGGATCAGCACGATGGCCAGCGCCAGCACAGCGCCCAGCCCGAAGCCCACCCGCCAGCCCCACACCGGCCCGAACACCCGCGGGTCGAGCACCACCAGCGCCAGCCCCGCACCCAGTGCAGCGCCAAGCCAGAAGCTGCCATTGATCGCCAGGTTGACCCGCCCCCGCACCCGCGCCGGCACCAGCTCGTCGATCGCGGAGTTGATCGCCGCGTATTCGCCACCGATGCCCAGGCCGGTGAAGAAGCGGCAGACCGCGAAGATCGCGAAGGTGGGCGAGAAGGCCGTGGCGAAGGTTGCCGCCGCATAGACGGCAAGCGTGAGCATGAAGAGCTTCTTGCGGCCGAGCCGGTCGGTCATGCGGCCGAAGACCAGCGCACCGGTCACCGCGCCAGCCACGTAGAGCGAGCCCGACAGGCCCACCTGCGCGGCCGTGAGGCCCAGGGTGTCGCCCCGCTCGAGCACGCCGCCGATGGAGCCGACCATCGTCACCTCCAGTCCGTCGAGCACCCAGGCGATGCCCAGCGCGATCACGACGCGCCAATGCCAGCGCGACCAGGGCAGGCGGTCGAGGCGGGCGGGGATGTCGGCGCCGGCAGACGGCGAAGACGAGGCAGGTGCGGCGAGGGTCGTCATGGCGTTCCGATCTGTGGTCACCCTAGCGCGGGCTGGCACGCGAAGGCGTCGGCCATCGCTGACAGGCGATGTGGCGAATGGACGTAGATGGGCGCGGCCGGCAGGCCGCAGCGTCGCGTCGATGACCCAATCCCAAGATCCTTCCCAGCACACCGCCGCGCCAGCCGCGGCGCCTGGCTCGTCGTCGCAGGGCGAAACCTCGCACAAGGACAAGGCGCCGCCGGGCGGCGCCTACAAGGACGAGCCTGAAGTCACGCAGGAGGAATCGGTGCCGCTCGACGGCAAGGACCCCGTGGGCGAAAAGATGATGGAGAAGCTGGGGGCCGAGCGCCGCCAGCAGCAGGAGGAGGGGCAATGAGTCCGCAGCCGAGCGTGACGGCCGCCAACCCGGTGCCGATCGTCGAGCCGCCACCTCCGACGCCCGTGCCGCCGCTGACGGAGCCTGGCTTGCCGGGCACCGAGCCTGCGCCGCCCCTGCCACCCTCTCCTTCGCCAGAGCCGCTACCGGCGCCCTTTCCCGCCTGAGCAGCCGCGACAGCGGCGGCACCGCACTCGTCTGCCGTGGGTGCAGGGGTTGCGCCGGTCGCCCTCAGGTCGACCAGATGCGCGGCATCGGCGCGTCAAGCCGCCAGAGCTCACGTCGCCAGTCGGTCCAGATCGCGCGCAACAGCTGCATCGCGGGCTCGACCACGGGCGCAAGCACCCGCACCACGACGACGGAAGGCTGGGGGCTTGTGGCCCCCGCCGTCTCGCTCAGGGCATGGCTGTCGAGTTGCGCACGGGCGATCTCCAGCAACGCTTCGCGCCGGTCGCGGGCGATCGGGGATCCGGCCACATAGAACAGGGATGCAAGGCAGCGTCGGCCTGCCAGGCCCAAGGCGCCATCCAGCAGCGGCGCGTCCGAGGCCTCGATGCGTCCACGCTCCAGCCACACGCCAGGCACTTCGAGGTGCTGCTGCAGGCTCCCTGCCACGAAGGGCTGGCTCGCATGGGGCAGGCCCAGTGCGGTCACATCCCAGCCCAACAGCTCCCCGCCGGGCGCCACTTGGAGCTGCAGGCGGTTGTGTGCATTGCAGCCGCTGTAGCACAGCGCTTCCAGGGGCAGCCATTCGAGCCGCGCCCCGGCCTGCACCTGCAGCTGGGTCTGCTGCACTGCGGGCTCGCCTTCGCTGCGGTAGAAGCGGGAGGCACCGGGCGTGGTGACCAGCCCGTGGCTGCCGGCAGCGGCCGTCACGCGGATGTCGAGTGTGTCGCCGCCGACGAGGCCGCCCGGGGGGTGTACGAGCACGTTGTGGCAGATCGCATCGCCTTCGGGATACAGGCTCTGCAGGATGCGCAAGGGGCCGTCATGGCGGAAGCGCGCCACGCTGCGGCCCTCCCGCGTCGTGTAGTCGATGGAAAGTCTTGCGTGCCAGGGCATCGGATACGGTGTCTCACGCCTTCCATGCGCCGACGTGCGCCGCACCGGCCTCGTCGATCAGGGCCGGGCCGATGCAGTCGATGGCATGTGGAGAGGCGCGGAATACGTCCCTGCAGGACAGCTCGGCATCCCGCTGATCGGCGCGCTCGCCGCGGAAGTCGCGCAGCCGCTCGGCGTCGATGCCGAACACCACCCGGCCAATGCCCGACCAGAAGATGGCACCGGCGCACATGACGCAGGGCTCGGCCGAGGAATAGATCGTGGCCTCGGCCAGCAGATCGCGTCCAAGGCCCAGGCCCGCCAGTTTGCGGATGGCGTTGGTCTCGGCGTGGCCGGTGACGTCGCCGGTTTCGCCGCTGTTGCAGTAGTCCTCGCTCAGCACGCGGTTGTCCGCCGAGACGATGACGGCGCCGAAAGGACGGTTGCCGCGGCGGCGGCTGGCATGCGACCAGCCGATGGCCTTGCGAAGGTAGCGTCCGTCGCGCTCGTCGAGCACGACTTCCGCAGGAAGCAGCGATGAGGAAGGCATGAGCAATGCGGCGGCGTGGGAGCAGCCGCAGAAGGAAAGGTCGGCGCGGAGCGGCCGGGGAGGGCGATTCTGCAGGAGGCATGCCAGCCGTGCGCGGGCCCGGTGGAGGTCGGCAGGCCGCGAGGGCACGAAGACGAAATGCGAGGGGCGCAGCCAATGCGCCGCAGCGGACGGCGCCCTCAGGCGTCGAAGTCGGACAGGCGCTCCTGGCGGTGCAGCGGCTGCTCGGGCGGCAAGGTGGCCTGCCGCAGGCTGCGCAGCCCCAGTTCGGTGATGCCGAAGACCACCGCTTCGCGCGCCGATCCTGGTCCGAAGGGGCCCGCGGCCGGAACACTGGCCGTGATCAGCTGCGCCGCCTTCAACAACAGCACGTGGTCCACTTCGGCCGTCTGGCGCACGGCCAGCGGAAAGCGTTCGTTCTGGATGCGAGCCAGGTATTCGAGCGACATCGCCACCTCCTGTGCGAAACGCCATTGTGTGATTTATTTCACAGTCGAGTATGACGGTACATCAAGGCCACGCGCTGACTGCGCCTACTCCATCCGGGTGGCGGTGGGGCTCCGGCGCGCGGTCAGGCTGAAGGCAGGTCACCGCTGCGGCCTGGCCGCCATAGGTGCGCCGGTACATCTCCACCAGATGCTCGCCAGCGGTGCAGGGCGCGAAGCGCGGCGTCTCGCCCACGGGCACGGTGCCGGGCACCGCCTCGATGCGGGCCAGGTAGTCGGGCTCGTAGAAGAAGGGGATCGAGTAGCGCGGCGCGCCGCCCGAATGCAGGTTGCGAACGCGATGTGGGTTGGAGTGATACAGGCCGTTGGTCCAGCGCGGAATCATGTCGCCCAGGTTGACCACGAAGCAGCCCTCGACGGGGGTGGCGGGCAGCCAGTCGCCGCCGGGCATCTGCACCTCCAGGCCGCCATGGCCGTCCTGCGCCAGGATCGTGATGGCGCCCCAGTCGGTGTGGGCCCCGGCGCCGAAGGTGCGCTCGTCCGCGCCTTCGGGATGCGCGGGGTAGCGGATCATGCGCAGCGTGACCATGGGGCTGTCGCTGGTGGCGTCGAACCAGGTCTCGGGGAGCTGCAGCGACAGCGCCATCAGCTGCATCAGCCGGCGCGACAGGGCCAGCATGGCCTGGATGTAGGCCTCGCAGCGGGCGGGCGCCTCGGGCACTTCGGCGGGCCACTGGTTGTGGCCGTAGGTCTGGTAGCCGGCGACCACATAGGGATGGTCGGCCGGGTAGGCCATGCCGCAGTAGAAGCTTTCCTTCAGGTCGGGCCGCGCCGCCGCGTCCAGCGTCTGCGCGCCCATCAGCTCGTAGCCGCGCATCGCGGGCGACTTGTGCATCTCCAGCGCCTCGCGAGTGGCCATGGGCACGTCGAGCAGCCGGCGCGCCAGCGCGAACTGGGCTCCCACCTGTTCGGCCGGCACGCCATGGTGGCGCACGTAGAAGAAGCCCGAGGCCATGGCGGCGGCGCGCATCTGCGCGGCCACCTCGGCGCTGCGCGGCCCGCCCAGGGCGAGCGCGCCGTCCAGGTCGATGACGGGGATGGTCACGGCGGCCTCGTACGCGTTCACGCCTTGTCAGGCCTTGAGCTTGCGGTCGGCGGTCGTGGGCAGGAAGCGGTCGCTCCAGATGTCGGCCACCGTGGGCGAGCTCTTCAGGCCGAAGGCGGCGACGGTTTCGTCGATGGTGGCCTGCAGGCGCTCGGGTGTCGCCGCACCCCAGCCGTGGGCCATGGTGCCCGGCGTCTTCATGCTGCCGTCGACGATCAGCTGCAGCCGTTCTTGCTCGATGGCCTCGTTGGCCAGCGGCTCGCGGGCCTTGATGGCGGCGGCACCGGCCTTGGTGTCGGCCATGGCCTCGATCCAGCCGCGCGTGGTGGCCCGGACGAAGGCCTTCATGGCCTCGGCGTTCTCCATGCTCTTCGCGTTGGCGACCAGGCCGTTGCCGTACGACTTCATGCCGTAGTCGGAGAAGCGGAACACGCGCACCTGCTCCGGTCCCATGCCGCGCAGCTTGAGGTTGAGCAGACCGGTGAAGTAGAAGTAGCCCGCGCCGTCGAAGTCGCCCTTGACGAAGCGGGTGTCGCCGATGTCGGGCGCCACGTTCTCCCACTTGACGCTGGCCGGATCGAAGCCCTGGGCCTTGGCGAAGGCCGGGAACAGCTTGCGCGATGCATTGAAGGGCTGGCCCAGCAGCGTCTTGCCCGCCAGGTCGGCAGGCTTCTGGATGGGGCCGTCCTTGCGCACCAGGATGGCGTTGGGGTTGAGGTCGTACTGGATGGCCACGGCCTTGAGGCCGGCCGTGGGGTTGTTGACATCGAACTCGACCATGGTGGCCAGGTCGGCCGAGGCGCAGTCGTAGGCGCCGCTGCCCACCAGGCTGATGGCGGCGGCCGAGCCGTTGCCGGTGTCGATGGCGACGTCCAGCCCGGCATCCTTGTAGTAGCCGCGCTGCTGCGCCAGCAGGAAGCCGGCGGCGGTGGCCTCGACCTTCCACCCCAGGTTGAATTTGAACTTCTGCAGGGAACCCTGGGCCCGCACGAAGGGCGTGGCGGCGAGCAGGGTGGCGGCGCCCGAGGCGGCCAGGAGGGAGCGGCGGTGCAGCATGGTGCGGTCTTCGAAAGGATGCGTTGGAAAGCCTCGCGGGCCGTGGGCCGGGCGCGGGGATGCCAGAGCAATTTCCGGGCGGCTCCGGGCGGGGCCGCTGAACGCTTCTACTCCTGCAAGGGTTTCAGCACGATCCATGCCGCGCGCGTCGCAACGCCTGCGTGCCCGCGCGGCCTGCGCTTGTGCACCACCCGCGCTCGCGTGTGGTGCGGCCATGGCGGCGGGCGCACCGCCCTGGTTGGTCACGCCCCGGCTTGGCGCAAGAGACCCTTGGTCGATCTCGGAAAGCGCACAAAACGCTTGCCGCGTCCCGGGGTGCGCCGCCCATAATCGCGGCCCAGAGAGTAGAAGCGTTCAGCAACGCCCGCCTGCCGTCCCGGCAGGTGTCAGCGGCCCGGGAATTGCTCTTGACGTCCTGCCCACGTGCACCGTGGCGCGGCGCGATCAGGATGCAACAGCAGCCCCGAAGCCCGCCCCCCATGGTCTCCGACGGACGGACATCTTTCCTTCCACCCACTCACGGAGAGCGCCACCATGACCGCCATCGCCACCACTGCCCCCGACTTCGCCCTTGCCGAGCTTGAAAAGGAATCGCGCATGGGCGCGATGGGTTCCGAGACCAACACGCGCGAGGTGCGCCGCATCAGCCTGGCCGACTTCGATGCCCGCCGCGCCGAGATCGCCGACCAGTTGTGGGACGCCGCCGTCGACGTCGGCTTCTTCCAGCTGGTGGACCATGGCGTCGACCTGGCCGACATCCGTGCCGCCTTCGCCGAGGCCGAGCGCTTCTTCGCGCTGCCCGATGCGGTGAAGGCCCAGTACCCGCTGGCCAACAATGCCGGCTGGGAGAGCAAGGCTCAGGTGCGGCCTTCCACCGGCACGGCAGACCAGAAGGAGAGCTACCAGATCACGCTGCCGCTGATGGCCCCGCTCTTTCCGACCGAGGCGGAGCTGCCCGGCTTCAAGGCCGCCATGCTGGCCTTCGAGCAGAAGAGCTGGGAGATCGGCATGAAGGTGCTGTCCTGCTTCGCGCTCAAGCTGGGCTTCGATACCGAGTTCTTCACCCGCGCGCACGACAAGTCCAGCGCCGAGTACCAGAGCACGCTGCGCCTGCTGCACTACTACGCCATCCCGCCCGAGGCGCAGGCCAACCTGGACCTGTGGCGCGCCGGTGCCCACACCGATTTCGACTGCCTGACCATCCTCTACCAGCGCCAGGGCCAGGGCGGCCTGCAGGTGTGCCCGGGCAAGGAGTTCGAGAAGCAGGAGTGGACCTCCATCCCGCCCGACGAGGACGTCATCACCTGCAACATCGGCGACATGCTCATGCGCTGGAGCGACGACCAGTTGCCCAGCAACTTCCACCGCGTGCGCAACCCGCTGCCGGGCGAGTACATGGGCCCGCGCTACAGCATCGCCTTCTTCTGCCAGGCCAACCGCGACGCGCTGATCGAGTCGCCTTCGGGCAAGTACCCGTCCATCACGGCGGGCGACTACCTCAAGCAGCGGATTGCGGCGAACTTCGGCAAGAAGTACTGAGCCTCGCCGTGCGGGCTGAGGGCCCGATGCGGGTCAGTCGACCCGTTCGCCCTGAGCTTGTCGAAGGGCCTTGAAGACCGATGCCCCGGCTTCGACAAGCTCAGCCCGAACGGTCGTTGACTCAGGGATCGGCAGGGGCTGAAGGTCGGACGGCGCTCAGGCCAGCACGTAGTCCGGGTACTGCCGACAGATTTCGTCCACCGCGCTGAGCGTGCCCGACAGGTGCGTGCGCAGCGCCTGCTGCGCGGCGGCCGGGTCGCCGGCTTCGATGGCGCGCACGATGGCGCGGTGGTCGCGCAGGATCGACTCGGTCTTGCCCGCCGTGGGCAGGTGCAGCCGGCGCAGCCGGTCCACATGGCCCGAGGCCTTGTTGACCAGCGTCCACAGGTCGGGCACCTCGGCGGCCTCGTACATCAGGCGGTGGAAGTCGCGGTCGGCGTCCACGAAGTCGCCGTAGCGCTGGGCCTTGGCCAGGGCCGACTGCTGCGTCACCGTGGCCTTCAGCCGCGCCAGCAGATCGGGCGGCGCGCTCGTCGCCAGCTGGTGCACCAGCTCCAGCTCGAGCGAGCGGCGCAGGAAGTGCGCCTGCCGCGCGGCCGCGATGTCGATGCGGCTGACCAGCGTGGCGTGCTGCGGAAACACATCCACCAGCCCTTCCTCGGCCAGGCGCAGCAGGGCCTCGCGCACCGGCGTCTGGCTCACGCCGAAATGGTCGGCCAGTTCCTGGCGCGCGAGCACCGAGCCGGGGGGAAGGTCGAGCGCGAGGATCGCGCTACGCAGCGTTTCGAGCACCTGCGGCGCGGCCAGGCGCGTGCGGTCGAGTCGGGTCTTGGACAGGGGAGCCATCAGCGCCTGGATTCTGGCATTTGACGCACTAATATATTAGTGTTTCAATGCATGTCGACCGCCGGATCGACGACCACCGGCGGCATCGGAGACACGCCCCCTCATGACCCGCCGCACCCCCGAGAGCCTGCGCAGCGCGCGCTGGTTCGCCCCCGACGACTTCCGCTCCTTCGGCCACCGCTCCCGCGTTCTGCAGATGGGCTATGGCTACGAGGACTGGATGGGCAAGCCCGTCATCGCCATCGTCAACACATGGAGCGATGCCAACCAGTGCCACAGCCACTTCAAGCAGCGGGTGGAGGACGTCAAGCGCGGCATCCTGCAGGCCGGTGGCTGGCCCTTGGAGCTGCCGGCCATCTCGCTGTCGGAGAGCATGGTCAAGCCCACCTCCATGCTCTACCGCAACTTCCTGGCGATGGAGACGGAGGAGCTGCTGCGCAGCCATCCGGTGGACGGCGCCGTGCTCATGGGCGGCTGCGACAAGACCACGCCCGGCCTGGTGATGGGCGCCACCAGCATGGGCCTGCCCTTCATCTACCTGCCCGCCGGCCCCATGCTGCGTGGCAACTGGAAGGGCCGCGTACTGGGCTCCGGCTCCGACGCCTTCAAGTACTGGGACGAACGCCGCGCCGGCCGCCTGGACGAGACCGCCTGGCGCGAGATGGAGGCCGGCATCGCCCGCAGCCACGGCACCTGCATGACCATGGGCACGGCCGCCACCATGATGGGCATCGCCGAAGCCGTGGGCCTCACGCTGCCGGGCGCGAGCAGCATTCCGGCCGCCGATGCCAACCACATCCGCATGAGCGCCGACTGCGGCCGCCGCATCGTCGAGATGGTGTGGGACGACCTCACGCCCGCGCGCCTGCTCAGCCGCGCCAGCTTCGAGAACGGCATCGCCTGCGCCATGGCCATGGGCTGCTCGACCAACGCCATCATCCATCTGATCGCCATGTCGCGCCGCGCCGGCCATCCGGTCAGCCTGGAGGACTTCGACGCCGCCAGCCGCCGTGTGCCGGTGATCGCCAACATCCGGCCCAGCGGCGACGCCTACCTGATGGAGGACTTCTATTACGCCGGTGGCCTGCGCGCCCTGCTGGAGGCGATCCGCGGCCACCTGCAGACCGAGGCGCTCACCGTCAACGGCCGCACGCTGGGCGAGAACATTGCCGGTGCCGAGGTGCACCACGCGGACGTGATCCGGCCGCTGGACAACCCCATCTATGCCGAGGGCGCGCTGGCCGTGCTGCGCGGCAACCTGGCGCCCGACGGCGTGGTCATCAAGCCCAGCGCCTGCGCGCCGCACCTGCTGCAGCACACCGGCCGCGCGCTGGTGTTCGACGACTATCCCTCGCTCAAGAAGGCGGTGGAAGACCCGGCGCTGGACGTCACCGCCGAAGACATCCTGGTGCTGCGCAATGCCGGCCCGCGCGGCGCCGGCATGCCCGAGTGGGGCATGCTGCCCATCCCCACCAAGCTGCTGCGCCAGGGCGTGAGCGACATGCTGCGGCTGTCGGATGCGCGCATGAGCGGCACCAGCTACGGCGGCTGCCTGCTGCACTGCTCGCCCGAGGCGGCCGTCGGTGGTCCGCTGGCGCTGGTGCAGACCGGCGACCGCATCAGCGTGGACGTGCCCGCGCGCCGCATCCACCTGCATGTGGACGATGAGGAACTCGCCCGCCGCCGCGCCGCCTGGGCCCCGCCGCCGGCGCGCTACGAGCGCGGCTATGGCTGGATGTTCGGCCGCCACATCAAGCAGGCCCACGAGGGCTGCGACTTCGACTTCCTCGAGACCAGCTTCGGCCAGCCCGTGCCGGAGCCCGACATCTTCTGAGCCCGGCCGGGCGCGCCCGCCTCGCGCGCCCGTGCCACCCGCACCGACTTCCTCTTCTTCCGACAGGAGCCCTTCGTGAAAGACAAGACCCGCGCGCTGCTGATGAAGGTCAGCACTGCCACGCTGTGCACCGCGCTGTTCAAGCGCGGGCTGCGCCACCAGATGATCCAAGACGTGCGTCCGCTCAACCCCGGCCTGCCCAACATGGTGGGCGAGGCCTTCACGCTGCGCTACATGCCGGCGCGCGAGGACCGCAACCGCATCGACGTCTTCCTCGACCGCAACCATCCGCAGCGCCAGGCCGTGGAGCAGTGCCCGCCCGGCGCCGTGCTGGTGATCGACAGCCGCAAGGATGCGCGCGCCGCCTCGGCCGGCGGCATCCTGGCCGCGCGGCTGATGAAGCGCGGTGTGGCCGGCGTGGTCACCGACGGCGGCTTTCGCGACAGCCCCGACATCGCGCGCTACGACATGCCGGCCTACCACCTGCGGCCCAGCGCCCCGACCAACCTGACGCTGCACGAGGCCATCGAGATCAACGGCCCCATCGGCTGCGGCGACGCCCCGGTGTTCCCGGGCGACGTGGTGGTGGGCGATGCCGAGGGCGTGGTCGTCATCCCGGCCCACCTGGCCGACGAGATCGCGGCCGAGGCCACCGAGATGACGGCCTTCGAGGACTTCGTGCAGGAGAAGGTGATGGAGGGCCGCTCCATCCTCGGCCTGTACCCGCCCACGGACGAGCAGAGCCGCAGCGACTTCGCCGCCTGGCGCGCCGAGCGCGGCCGCTGAGCCCCGCAGGCCCGCACCCATCGAACAACAACGGAGACCACACCATGACCATCAACCGCCGCCAGGCCCTGCAGGCCGGCATCGCCCTCACCTTGCCCAGCCTGGCCCTGGCCCAGGGCGAATGGCCCACCGCCAAGCCCATCACCTATGTGGTGCCCTTCACGCCGGGCGGCTCCACCGACATCGTCGGCCGCACCCTCGCGCAGAAGCTGGGCGAAGGCCTCAAGCAATCCGTGGTGGTGGACAACCGCCCCGGGCAGGCCGGCGGCATCGGCGCCGCCTACGTGGCCAAGGCCGCGCCCGACGGCTACACCCTGTTCGGCGGCACCATCAGCACGCATGCCATCAACGCCAGCCTGTACCGCAAGCTGCCCTACGACCCGGTGAAGGACTTCGAGCCGGTCTGCCTCACGGCCCGCCTGCCCAATGTGCTGATCGTCAACACGCAGCTGGGCGTCAACTCGGTGGCCGAGCTGGTGGCACTGCTCAAGAAAGACCCGTCCAAGCGCAACTTCGCCTCGTCCGGCGCGGGCACCTCCACGCACCTGGCGGGTGAGATGTTCGCGGACGCCATTGGCGTCAAGCTCACCCACGTGCCCTACAAGGGCACGCCGCCGGCCATGACCGACGTGGCCGCGGGCCTGGTGCCCTTCATGTTCGACCAGGTGACGGCGGCCCTGCCGCTGGTGCAGAGCGGCAAGCTCAAGCTGCTGGCCGTGACCACCGCCAAGCGCATCGCGCTGCAGCCGCAACTGCCCACCATGATCGAGGCCGGCCTGCCCGGCTTCGAGATGTCGTCCTGGCAGGCCGTGTATGCGCCCAAGGGCACGCCAAAGCCCATCGTGCAGCGCCTCAATGCCGAGATCGTGAAGGCTCTGCGCCAGCCCGACGTCAAGGACAAGCTCGAAGGCCAGCTGGCGATGGAGATCGTGGCGAGCTCGCCCGAGGAGCTGCGCGACTTCATGGCGCAGGAGATCCCGCGCTGGGCCGAACTGGTGAAGAAGTCCGGCGCGACCGCCGACTGAAAGGGCGCGCGCCATGCAACGCAGACACCTGCTCGGCGCCCTGGGTGCCAGTGCCGCCGCCTGGACCCTGCCGGCCGCGGCGCAGCCGGCCTTTCCCAGCCGCTCGCTGACCATCGTGGTGCCCGCCTCGCCGGGCGGCGCCATCGACCTGGCCGCCCGACTGATCGGCCAGAAGCTCTCCGAGGCCTGGGGCCAGCCGGTGGTGGTGGACAACCGCGCCGGGGCCACCGGCATCATCGGCACCGACTTCGTGGCCAAGAGCCCGCCCGACGGCCACACGCTGGCGCTGGTGGCCAGCAGCCATGCCATCAACCCGAGCATGGTGCGCAAGCTGCCCTTCGACACGCTGCGCAGTTTCGAGCCCGTGGTGCTCACCCATGTGGTGCCGCTGGTGCTGGTGGTGGCGCCCAGCCTGCCGGTGCGCAGCGTGCAGGAGCTGGTCGCCTATGCCAAGGCGCGGCCGGGCCAACTGGCCTTCGCCTCCAGCGGCTCGGGCGGCGCGCCGCATTTTTCGGGCGAGCTGTTCAAGAGCATGGCGGGGCTGGACCTCACGCACATTCCCTACAAGGGCAGCACGCTGGCCCATCCCGACCTGATGAGCGGCCGCGTGGCGCTGATGTTCGACACGCTGGCGGCGGTCAATGCCCAGGTCAAGGCCGGCAAGCTGCGCGCCCTGGCCGTGACCACGCCGCGCCGCGTGGCCATGCTGCCCGACGTGCCCACCATGGCCGAGGCGGGCCTGCCCGGCTACGAGACCAGCACCTGGGGCGGCCTGCTCGCGCCGGCCGGCACGCCGGCGGCGGCCATCGGCCGGCTGAACACCGAGGTCGACCGCATCCTGGCGCTGCCCGAGGTGCGCCAGCATTTCCAGAACGCCGGCATGGAGGCTGGCGGCGGCACGCCGCAGCAGTTCGGCGCCTTCATCGCCAGCGAGATGGCCAAGTGGGCGCAGGTGGCCCGTCAGGCCGGCATCCAGCCCGAGTGAGCGCCAGCGCGCCCTTGACGAACGCAGCCCGGCGGCGGTCGCCTGGGCGCACTTTGCGAGAACCATGACCCTCGACACCCGACCCCGCATCCTCCAGAACGGCCCGCTGCTGCCGCAGCTCGAACAGGCGCTGGCCGCCACCTACCGGCTCACGCTGCTGCAGGCCCAGCCCGACCCGGCGGCCTTCCTGGCGGCGGAGGGCGCGCAGTTCGACGGCATCGCCTGCACGGCGCGCATCGGTGCGCCGCGAGCGCTGATCGACGCGCTGCCCTCGCTGCGCGTGATCTCCAACTTCGGCGTGGGCTTCGAGACCATCGATGTCGAGCGGGCCCGCGAGCGCGGCATCGCGGTGGGCTACACGCCCGACGTGCTCAACGACTGCGTGGCCGACACGGCCTTCGGCCTGGTGATGGACGTGGCCCGCCGCTTCAGCGCGGCCGACCGCTTCACCCGCCGGGGCGACTGGCTGCGCGGGCAGTTTCCGCTCAGCCACCGCGTCAGCGGCAAGCGCCTGGGCATCGTGGGCCTGGGCCGCATCGGCCGTGTCATCGCGCGGCGGGCCAGCGGCTTCGACATGGACGTGCGCTACCACAACCGCCAGATGGTGGACGACGTGCCCTACGGCTACGAGCCCACGCTGGAGGGCCTGGCGCGCTGGGCCGACTTCCTGGTCGTGGCCAGTGCCGGCGGGCCCGCCACGCGCGGGCTGATCTCGGCCGCGGTGCTCGATGCGCTGGGGCCGCACGGCTTCTTGGTCAATGTGTCGCGCGGCACCGTGGTCGACCAGGCGGCGCTGGTGCAGGCCCTGCAGCAGGGCCGCATCGCGGGTGCCGGGCTGGACGTCTTCGAGCAGGAGCCCCAGGTGCCCGAGGCCCTGTTCGCCATGGACAACGTGGTGCTGCTGCCGCACGTGGCCAGCAACACGCACGAGACCCGCCAGGCCATGGCCGACCTCGTGATGGACAACCTGGCCAGCTACTTCGCCACCGGCCGGGTCCGCGTGCCGGTGCCGGGCTCGGCCTGACTCAGGCAGCCTTCGACGATTCCACAGACCAACGAGGAGCAGATCCCATGGAGACAAGACCCTTCCTTCGGCGCCGCGGCGCCCTGCTGGCGGCCACGGCCATGGCCGTATTGATGCCATGGGGCGCGCTGGCGCAGCCAGCCTGGCCGGTGCGGCCAGTCACGCTGATCGTGCCTTTTTCGCCGGGCGGCGGCACCGACATCGCGGCGCGCCTGCTGGCCACGCGGCTCGGTGCCAAGCTGGGCCAGTCGGTGGTGGTGGAGAACCGCGCCGGCGCCGGCGGCCTGGTGGGCGCCGACCTGGTCGCCAAGGCCAAGCCCGACGGCTACACGCTCTTCTTCGGCAACGTGGGCACGCAGTCCATCAACCCCTGGCTCTACAAGATGCCCTACGACCCGGACAAGGCCTTCGCACCGGTGTCGCTGTTCGCCGAGCTGCCCTTCGCCTTCGTCATCAACACCGCGCTGCCCGCGCGCACGCCGAAGGAGCTGGTGGCCCTGGCCAAGGCCGCGCCGGGCAAGTACACCTTCGCCAGTTCGGGCAACGGCGGATCGCCGCACCTCACGGGCGAGATCTTCCAGCAGGCCACGGGCATCGAGCTGCGGCACGTGCCCTACAAGGGCGGCGGGCCGGCCATGGCGGACCTGATCGCCGGCCATGTGGACATGCTCTTCGCCTCGGTGCTGGAGACCTCGGGCTACGTCAAGGCCGGCAAGCTGCGCGCGCTGGCCGTGACCAGCGCGCAGCGCTCGCCCGCCATGCCCGACGTGCCGACGCTGGCCGAACTGGGCGTGCCGAATGCCGAGTCCGGCTCGTGGACGGCGGTGATGGCGCCGGCCGGCACGCCGTCGGCCATCGTCGAGCGGCTCTCCACGGCCGTGCAGGAGGTGGCCCGCATGCCCGAGGTGAAGGAGGCGCTGGTCGCGCAGGGTGCCACGCCACGCGGCAGCACCGCGGCCGAGCTGCAGCAGGTGATCGATGCCGACAAGGTCCGCTACGGCCAGGTGATCAAGACGCGGGGCGTGCGCATCGACTGAGGCCGATGCCGCGCGCGGCCGGGCTGCCGTGGGTCGCGACGGGTCAGGGCCGCCGCGCGCTCACCGGCTGCTTCGACCAGTACACGCCGGCAAGCTGGTCCAGCCGCACCGTGCCGCCGGTCGACGGCGCATGCACGAAGCGGCCGTCGCCCACATAGATGCCGGCATGCGTGGGCCGGCCACGGCCGAAGAGCACGAGGTCGCCGGTGCGCAAGGCATCGACCCGCACCGGCTCGCCGAACTCGTCGAGCTGGGCCACGGTGCGCGGCGGCACGAGGCCGGCGCGGGTGCGGTAGACGTAGCCAATCAGGCCGCTGCAGTCGAAGCCGCCTTCGGGCGTGTTGCCGCCATAGCGGTAGGGCGTGCCCACCAGACCGAGCGCATGGATGGCGATGTCGCTCGCCTGTTCGGGCGTGAGGGGCGGGTAGCGGTACCGATCCGGCCGCGACGGCGCGCTGCCGCAGCCTGCCAGCAGCAGGCCCTGCAGGAGCATCGCCGAGAGAAAAAGGCGCTTGTCGGGCGTCACGGGCGCGATTCTGGCGCAGCCCGTCGCGCGCGCATCGACCGCCGACCCTGCCGCCATCAGCGCCATTGCAGCAGCAGCACCCAGGGTGCGGTGCTCAGGTGACGGTCGGTGCAAGCGCTGCAGCCGGGCTGGTAGCTCGCATCCAGAAGTCGGGTGCCGGGCGCGAAGTCCAGGCGCCGGCCGGTGACGCCGTCGAGCACATTGCCGCCGACGGTGTCGAAGCCGTTGTCGTCCACCTGCACGACCACGTCGCAATGCATGGGCAGGCCGCTGCCGGTGGTGCGGCGGCGCTCCAGCGCTTGGCCCAGCTCGTCCAGCGTCACGAGGTCGCGGCTGGTGGCGCGGGCATGGCAGACCAGGTCGCCCACGCGCGGCGCGGTGGCGCGCAGGTCGCAGGCACGCATGGCACCGGCTGACTGCTTACCGGCGCTTTCCTGCATGCGGGTGTGCCAGGCATCGGCCGCGTAGTCGGCATGGGCCTCGGAGAAGACGAACTCGCCCGGTTGCAGGCCGGCCTCGCGCGCGACCCAGCTGATGAAGGCGGCGGACCAGGGCGTGTCGATGACGGCCACGCGCGCCAGCGCCACGGCGATGGCGCGGCGCTCGTCGCTCTGCAGCCCGACGCCCGTCCCGGCGCCCAGGCCCTGCAGCAGGTCGGCAGAGGCCATCTGCAGCGCCTCTTCCAGCAGTTCGCGTTGCGCGGGGCGCAGGGCGCCGAACCGCACGGCCGAGGGCCAGTGGGCCTGTTCGGCGTCGTCGACGGCGGACCAGTAGCGCATCACGCGCTGCCAGGGCGCGGGCCGGGCGAAGGCACCGCGCTCCTCGGCCTCCGCGGCGCCGCTGCGAAACAGGCGGCCTTCGGCATCCAACTCCGCGCCGCCCCAGGCGGCGTGCTCGGCCTGCGCGATGCGGGCCATGGCGAGGGCGCGCGGCGGCGAAGGCTGGCCGCTCGTGGCCGCGCAGCGTTCAGGTGGAGACGATGCCGCTGCCGGGTCGCTGGCGGCGGCGCAGGGCAGGCTGGCGATCAGCACAAGGCCGGCGGCGAGACAGGGCTGCGCCCAGGTGCGCAAGCGGGATCGCGGCGCGGCGAGAGCCGATGGAGACATGGCGCGCGAGCATACGCTGCGCGGGGCGCGGGGCGCGGGGCGCGGGGCGCGGGGCGCGGGGCGCGGGATGCGGGATGCGGGATGCGGGATGCGGGATGCCTCGGTGCGCGCGGCGCAGGCGACGTGCCCCTCGGCGTTACGCGTAGCCGGGGCTTGGTTCCCCTGTATCGTCCCTTCTAGACATCGGCCCGTGCTCGAGCGAAGCATTGACTTCGAAGACAGTGCTCAGTCGTCGTCCAGCGGAGTCCGGCCGAGGCCCACGCGGTCCAGCCGACCCCTTCCATTCCTTCCGTCCAATCCAGGAGCCCCGAATGACCGTCACCGTTCGCCGCAACGGCAGCAGCGGCACTGCCCACACGCTGCAGATCCGCGGCCACGCCATCACCATCGACGCTTCGATCGCCGGCGGCGGCACCGACGCCGGCCCCGAGCCGCACGACCTCTACGACGCCGCGCTGGCCGCCTGCAAGGCGATCACGATGCTGCTGTACGCACAGCGGCGCGACATCCCGGTCGAGGACATCCAGGTCGACGTCGACCGCGACGCCAGCCAGGAGCGGCAGGGCACCTACCGTCTGTCCGCCAGACTGCAGGTGGGCGGCGCGCTCAGCGATGCCCAGCGCGACGAGTTGCTGCGCGTGGCCGGCAAATGCCCCGTGCACAAGCTCATGACGGAAGTAAAGACCGTGATCGAGACAGGCTGGGCGGACGGCTCGGCTGCCTAGGGCCGGCTGACCTTGGGCAAAGGGCCGTTTCCCTTCGGCTGCGCCGCGCCTGCTCCTGTCCCGTCGCGAAGCAGCGCGGCCCCCATTCATCGCGCCGCCAACCCTAGCCCGGCATGCGCTCGAAGGCCGTGAGCGACGGATCCACGCGGTCCCAGGTCGGGCCGCGCACGCGGTAGGTCACCACCTGCGGCGCAAAGCGCGCCGGCTCGTCCAGGCTGCCGGCAGGCACGGCGACCAGATCGGGCATGGCGGTGAAGCGCAGGGCCACCGATGTGCCGCACGCCGGGCAGAAGGCGTGGATCTTGGTGTTTCCACTGTCGCCCACTGTCTCCCAGTGCCGCACTTCGCCGGTCAAGGCCAGCTCGGCGCTCGACGCGAAGGTCAGCCAGGAGCCATGGCCTGTACCGCTGCGGCGCTGGCAGTCCCGGCACTGACAGTGGTTCTGGAACACAGGCGCATGCGGCATGCTGAAACGCACCGCGCCGCATGCGCATCCGCTGGTGTAAGGCTCGTTCATGGCGACCGCCTGTTCAGGCCTGCGTGGGTTGGGCGAAGACGTCGATGCCTTCGCCGGTCTCGAGCAGGGACTTGAGGCTGGACAGCACGATCGGCCAGCCCTTCTGGATGCCGTTGGCCATGCCGCTGCCGGCCTCCAGCTCGTCGTGGGTCACGGTCAGCCGCACCATGCCCTGGTACTCGACGATGTCGAAGCTCACGCGACTGCGGCTTGCCGGATCGCTGGCCTGCGAGGCGTTGGCCCAGGAGATGACCAGCCGGGTCGGCGGCGTGACTTCGAGTACCTCGCCCACCAGTTCGACGGTGCGCGCATCGTTGGCGCGCACGTGCTGCCAGGCAGACCCGGGCTGCCAGTCGGAGACGTTCTCGTGGCCCCAATAGCGCCGTGCGATCTCTGGCCGGGTGATCGCTTCGAACACCTTCTCCGGCGTCGAGCGGATATACGTCACATAGACGAAACAGGTCTTGCTCATCCTCACTCTCCTTCGAGTTGCTTCTTCAGGTCATGCAGCAGGCCGAGGCGGTGGCGCTCGAACTTCCGCACCCAGCGCTCGTAGACCTCGTGCAGCGGCACCGGATTGATGAAGTGCAGCTTCTCGCGGCCACGCCAGACGATCGTCACCAGCTGTGCGGCCTCGAGGATGCCGAGGTGCTGCGTGGTCGACTGGCGCGCCATGTCGAGGTGTTCGCAAAGTTCGCCCAGCGTCTGCCCGTTGTTCTCGTACAGCAGGTCCAGCAGCTTCCTGCGCGTTGGGTCGGCCAGAGCCTTGAAAACCTTGTCTTCATCCATTCGTTCGTGCGGGTGTGTGTTGATTATGCAGGTGAATGCCTGCATGTCAATCGGATCGGGCGCCGTGCTGACCGCACGCCGGCAAGGTGGTGGCTAGCCGCGTCCGGTCGCGCCAAAGGCATCGGGCAGACCTCGCAGGGCAACAACACGGCCTGGTTGGGCGCCGCTGCTGACTGGCCGGGCATCTCGCAAGAGCACAGTGGTATCCAGACAGCGATTGTGTCCGCCAGGACGTGCAGGCAGAATATGACCGGTCGTCTTGAATCGACCACTGTCCCGTATCCGTGGCCTTTTGTGCGGCCACTCCTTCTTATCCGGAGCCTCCATGAACAACAAGGAACTGGTCCTCGCCGCCATGACGCGGCTGTTCGGCCAACGCGATCTTGGCGCCCTCGACGCCTACTGGGACGCTGGCTATGTGCAGCACAACCCGCGCATGCCCAATGGCCTGGCCTTTTTTCGGCAGGTCATTCCCAGCCTGCCGGCGGACTTCCGCTACGAGCCCGGCCTGGTGCTGGACGACGGCGAGTTCGTGTCCATCCACGGCCGGTACGTCAACTGGAGCGGCAAGACCATGATCGGCGTGGACATCTTTCGCGTGAAGGACGGGCGACTCGTCGAGCACTGGGACGTGATCCAGGAAGAGGTGCCCGCTGCGCAGACGCTGACCGGCAACGCGATGTTCCCGATCGCCTGAAGCGCGGCGTTCCGGCACCCCGCGCTGGGTACCGGAACGCCTCGGTCCGGCACATGGCGCCGGGCGGTGACTGCTCCTACAGCAGCTTTTCGCTGATCAGCCGCGAAAAGAAGAAGATCTTCAGGCGGGTAGCCAGATCCACGCCCGGTTCGTCGTCGTAGACCTGGGCCTGGCCATCGCTGGTCTCGACCCACTGCACATGTTGATCGTCGGTCGACAACCGCAACTGGTAGCTGCCGAGGCGCCTCAGCGTGTCGATCAGCCGGATCACGTCCTCCGCCAGTGCGGGCGAATCCACCAGCAGGCCGACCTCGGTGTTCAGGCGGGATGAGCGGAAGTCCATGTTCATCGAGCCCACGAAGGTGATGCGGCGATCGATGACGAAGCCCTTGACGTGCATGCGTCCCGCACTGGAGCCACCCCGCCGGTGCGCGGCGGGTTCCCGATCGAGCACCTTGGGGCTGATCTCCACCACCTGCACGCCTTCGCGCAGCAGCATGGGGCGATAGCGCGCGAAGGCGGCGCTCACGAAGGACTCGTCGGTGGCCGCGAGCGAGTTGGTCACCAGCGTGATGGCCACGCCCTTGCGCCGGCCCTCGCGGATTGCGGCCATGCCGCGCTCGCCCGGCACGAAGTAGGGCGAGACCAGCAGCAGTTCACGCTGCGTGCGCAGGATGGCTGCCAGCGTCTGCTGGGTCACGGTGTCCGGGTCGTCGCCGTCCTCGGCCCGGCCGGCGGCCTTCTCGGGGTCGTCGACGAGGACCTGCACGGTGCCGCGCAGCATCTTCATGGGGGGATGCATCAGCGCCGCGGAGACGGGGCCATAGCCCAGCAGGTCCTGCGCGGCCGCAGGCAGCGGCGGCAGCGTGTCGTGCGACTGGGCGGTTGCGGCGTCGAAGCGGGCCTGCCGCAGGGCTGGCGGCTCGTCGGAGGGCAGCAGGCGGGCCAGGGCATGGACGCGCGAGCTGTTCCAGTAGGCGTCGAAGCCTACCGCCAACGCGGGCACCGCGGCGCCGGTCACCAACAGGTCGAAGTCCGCGAAGTTGCCACTGGCGTGCTGCAGGAAATACTCGTCCGCCATGTTGCGCCCGCCGACCACGGCCAGCACGCCGTCCGCCACCAGCAGCTTGTTGTGCATGCGCCGGTTGAGGCGCGAGATGTCGAACAGCGCCAGCCCCCATCGTGTCGCGTCGAGCCGCCGCCCCGCGGGGAAGGGATTGAACAGCCGCACTTCCACGTTCGGCGTGGCTTCGAAGTCGGCGAGCAGGTCCTGCGTGCCCGTGGTGTAGAGGTCGTCGACCAACACGCGCACACGCACGCCGCGCAGCGCCGCATCGCGTAGCGCCCTCAGGAAGTGGCGCCCGACGCCGTCGGACTGGAGAAGGTAGTACTGCACGTCGATGCTGCGCTGGGCCCGGGCGATCAGGGCCAGGCGCGCATCGAGGGCATAGGCGCTCAGTGCCAGCGGACGGAAGGCCGACTCCTGCGGCCCCAATCCGGGTTGTGCTGCGGCGCGCGAAAGAAAGTCCTGCGGCGACGCGGGCATCGCCGCGACGGGTGTGTTGTGCGACGGCGTCAGCGCCACGCAGCCCTGCAGGCTGACCAGCAGCGCGAGGCTCGCCAACGCCGACCACCAGCGCACGCCAGCGAAAATGTTCATCGGTGATCTCCTTGAAGCGAGGGCCGGCATGCGCGAGGCGGCATTCGGCCTTGTCACGTCTGGCCCACAGTCGGGACGGACCGCATTCAAGACGACCGGTCATATTATGGACGGGCGGACCGGCTGGCACAATGCGGGCCCTGTTCAACCTCCCGCGCAAGGACGATCAGCCATGGGAAGACCCAGTGTCCGGCACAAGCTCGTGGATGCCGCCCTCGATGTGTTCGAGGTGCATGGCTTCAACGGGGCGAGCGTGCAGGACCTGACCGATGCGGCCGGGGTGCCCAAGGGCTCGTTCTACAACCACTTCGACAGCAAAGAGAAACTGGCGCTGGAAGCGCTGCAGGCCTACATCGCCCGCAACGGCATCGAGGTGCTGCACGACGAGAAGCTGGCCCCGCTGGAGCGGCTGAGGCGCCACTTCCGCGCCAACTGGAAGACGGTGAAGGACCGCGGCTACCGTAGCGGCTGCTTCCTCGGCGCGCTGAGTTCGGAGATCGCCGACAGCCACGAGACTTCGCGTGCCGAATTCGGGCGGCTCTTCCACCATTGGAGTGTGGCCATCGCCGGGGTCATCCGTCAGGCCCAGGCCGACGGCTCGGTGGCCGCCGCCACCGATGCGCCGGTGCTCGCCCGTTTCGTGCTCAATGCCTGGCAGGGCACGCTGATCCGCGCGAAGGTGGTGCGAGGCGACCAGCCCTACGACGACTTCGTGGCGATGGTCTTCGCCACGCTTCTGGCGCCGCCCGCGGCCCCCACTGTCGCGGCACCCGCCAAGAAGGCGCCGCGAGCCGTCCGGCAGAAGTAGCCGGGCGGCGCGCCGGGCCTGACGGCGCTCAGCCGCCCTGCGTGCCCCGGTGCGCCCAGGCCGTGGTGTGCTTTTCCAGCGCGCTGAAGAGTTCGTACATGACCATCGCCATGGCGCCCACCACCATCAGGCCGGCGAAGGCCAGGCCCATCTGCATGGCCGAGCCGGCCGAGATCAGCAGGTAGCCGATGCCCTCGTTGGCGGCGGTCATCTCCGACACCGTGGTGCCCACGAAGGCCAGCGTGATCGCCACCTTGAGCGAGGCATAGAAGTAGGGCATGGAGCGCGGCAGGCCGATCTTCATCAGCACGTCCCAGCGCTTGGCGCCCAGCACCCGCAGCACGTCCTCCAGCTCCGGCTCCAGCGTGGCCAGGCCGGTGGCGATGTTGACCATGATCGGGAAGAAGCTGATGAGGAAGGCGGTGAGGATGGCCGGCCCGACGCCGATGCCGAACCACACCACCAGGATGGGCACGAAGGCCGCCTTGGGCAGGGCGTTGAAGGCCGTCATCAGCGGATACATGGCGGCATAGGCCAGGCGCGAGCTGCCGATCACGAAGCCCAGCAGCACGCCCACCACGATGGCCAGGCCGAAGCCCGCCATCGTCACCCAGAAGGTGCGCCAGGCATGGCCGGCGATGATGGCCTTGAATTCCCAGAACTGGGTCCAGATGCGCCAGGGGCTGGGGAAGATGAATTCCGAGACGGCGAAGGCCGAGCAGATGATCTGCCACAGCAGGATCACGGCCACCAGCAGCAGCCACGGCGACCAGCGTTCGAGCAATTTGTTGTTCATGGGCGGACGGTTCCCTGAGCGTGGTTACTGCGGCAGCGGCACGGCGGGCGCACCGGCGGCGGCGCCCTGGCGGATGGCGCCGATGTGGCCGCGCAGCTCGTGCACGATGTCGCTGAATTCCTTGGTGTAGGTCACTTCGAGCTCGCGCGGGCGCGGCAGCTCGATCTCGCGCTTGACCACGAAGCGGCCTGGCGACTTGCTCATCACGTACACCGTGTCGGCCAGGAAGACCGACTCGCGCAGGTCGTGCGTCACCAGGATCACGTTGAAGCGCTGCTCGGTCCACAGGTCGCGCAGGATGCACCAAAGCTCTTCGCGGGTGAAGGCATCGAGCGCGCCGAAGGGCTCGTCCAGCAGCAGCATCTTGGGCTCGTGGATCAGCGCGCGGCAGATGCTGGCGCGCTGCTGCATGCCGCCCGACAGCTGCCAGGGGAACTTGTCCTCGTAGCCGGCCAGGCCCACCTTCTGCAGCAGGCGACGGGCGCGCTCCTCGTATTCCTTCTTCTTGGCCTTGAAGGTGGATCGGTAGGGCTCCACGATCTCCAGCGGCAGCAGCACGTTGTCGACCGTGGTGCGCCAGGGCAGCAGCGACGGCGCCTGGAAGGCCATGCCCGAGATCTTGAGCGGCCCGGTCACCGGCTGGCCGTCGATGCGGATTCGGCCCATCGACGGCATGCGCAGCCCGGTGGTGAGCTTCATGAAGGTGGACTTGCCGCAGCCCGAGGGCCCGACGATGGCGATGAACTCGCCCTTCTTCACCTGGAGGTCGATGGCCTCGACGGCGAAGTGGTTCTCGCGCAGCAGCTGCTCGTTGTAGGCGAGCCAGACGTCCTGGAAGTCGACGAAGGGGGGGGCGTTTTGCGTGTCCATGGGCGGTGCACAAGAAACCGGCCTGCGCCGGCCGCAACGGGCCGGCCACAGGCCGAGGGAGAGAAGGCGCGGGCGCCGCTTACTTCTTGAGGATGGCCAGCTCGGCGGCCGGCGGCAGCACGGTGCCGTTCCAGATCGCTTCGGGCTTGACGCGGGTCTTGGTGCCGTAGGCGTCGGACACCTGCGAGGCCATCAGTGCCAGGCGCGCCGGCACCACGTTGCCGAAGCCTTCGGCGCGGGCATCGGGGCTGTTGATGACGGTGTCGATGGCCAGCTGCAGGCGGCGCGTCTCGAGCTTGGTGTCGATGATGCCGTCGCGTGCCTTGACCGACTCGATGGCCACGGCCGGGCTGGCGATGACTTCCTTGGCGCCCTTGGCGAAGGCCGACAGGAAGGCCTTGACCACCTGCGGCTTCTCGGCCAGCAGCTTGGGCGACACGATGATGGCGTTGCCGTAGAGCTTCACGCCGTAGTCGGGATAGGGCAGCACCACCACGTCGCTGGCCTTGGCGCCGCGGGCTTCGAGGTTGAGCAGCGAGGTGAAGGTGAAGCCGGTGATGGCGTCGATGTCGCCGCGCATCAGCATGGTCTCGCGCAGCGTCGGGTCCATCGCCGTCCAGGTGACGTTGGTGATGTTGTTGGCCTTGGCGAAGATGGGGAAGGCGCGGCGGCCGGCGTCGAACACCGGGGCGCCCAGCTTCTTGCCCGACAGGTCGGCCGGCTTGGTGATGCCGCTCTTCTTGAGCGCCATGGCCGAGGCCGGCGTGTTGTTGTAGACCATCATGACCGCGACCGGCTTGTTGGGGCTGTCGGGGTTGTTGGCGTGGAACTCCATCAGCGCCGCCAGGTCGGCGAAGCCCATGTCGTAGGCGCCCGAGGCCACGCGGGTGACGGTGCCGCCCGAGCCGTTGCCGGCGTCGATGGTCACGTCGATGCCGGCCTGCTTGAAGTAGCCCTTGGCGGCCGGATGCAGGAACAGGGCGGCGGGGCCTTCGAAGCGCCAGTCCAGCTGGAACTTGATCGGCGTGGTGGCCTGGGCGTGGGCCGTGCCCAGGCCGAAGGCGAAGGCCGAGGCGGCCAGGAAGGACTGCAGGACTTGTCGCTTGTTCATGAAGACTCTCGCTGAGGGTTGTGGCAGGAAAAAGCAATAACGGTGCCTGCACCGTTGGGGTGCGATCCTCAGCCCTGCGCCAAAGCGGTGCACCCGGGTCATCCCCGAGAGAAACGAAAAACGCCCCACGGCGTGCACGCACGTGGGGCGTCGATGCGCCAATGTGGCGCGTCGTCAGGCGCTGGGGCTCAGCGTGCCGTGTTCGCGTTGGCCACGGCCAGTGCGGTCATGTTCAGGACGCGGCGCACGGTGGCATTGGCGGTGAGCACATGGGCCGGCTTGGCCGAGCCCAGCAGGATCGGACCCACCGTCACGCCGTTGGCGCCGGTCATCTTCAGCACGTTGAAGAGGATGTTGGCCGAGTCCAGGTTGGGGCAGATCAGCAGGTTGGCCTCGCCGGTCAGCGAGGAGCCGGGCAGCGACTCGCGCCGCACCGATTCCGACAGCGCGGCGTCGCCGTGCATCTCGCCGTCGCATTCGATGTCGGGCGCCATTTGCGCGAACAGGTCGCGGGCGATGCGCATCTTGCGGGCCGAGGCGCGCTCGGAGGTGCCGAAGTTGGAATGCGACAGGAAGGCGACCTTGGGCGGCAGGCCGAAGCGGCGCACCTCTTCGGCGGCCATCAGCGCGATCTGCGCCAGCTGCTCGGCCGTCGGGTCCTCGTGCACGTTGGTGTCGGCGATGAACAGCGTGTACTTGTCCAGCATCAGCGCGTTCAGCGTGGCGAAGTCCGGCACGCCGCGCTGGGTGCCCAGCAGCTGGCCCAGGATCTTCAGGTGGCTGTCGAAGCGCCCGACCAGGCCGCACAGCATGGCGTCGGCGTCGCCCAGGTGCACCATCAGCGCGGCGATGGTGGTGTTGGAGCGGCGCACCATCGCCTTGGAGCCTTCCGGGTTGATGCCGCGGCGGCCCATCAGCTGGTGGTAGGCCTCCCAGTACTGGCGGAAGCGCGGGTCGTTCTCGGGGTCCACCACCTCGGCATCGATGCCGGGGCGCAGGTTGAGGCCGGCCTTCTTGATGCGCATGGCGATGATGTCCGGCCGGCCGATCAGGATCGGACGGGCGATGCCCTCGTCCACGGCCATCTGGGCGGCGCGCAGGGCGCGTTCGTCCTCGCCCTCGGCGTAGGCCACACGCTTCTTCTCGGCCACCTTGGCGGCGGCGAAGACGGGGCGCATGACCATGCCGGTCTGGTAGACGAAGCGCGACAGCTGCTGGCGGTAGGCGTCCAGGTCCTCGATGGGGCGGGTGGCGACGCCCGACGCGGCGGCGGCCTTGGCCACGGCCGGCGCGATGCGCAGGATCAGGCGCGAGTCGAAGGGCTTGGGGATCAGGTAGTCGGGGCCGAAGGACAGCTCCTCGCCCGCATAGGCGGTGGCGACTTCCTCGCTGATGTCGGCCTTGGTCAGGTCGGCGATCTCGCGCACGCAGGCGAGCTTCATCTCTTCCGTGATCTTGGTGGCGCCGCAGTCCAGCGCGCCGCGGAAGATGTAGGGGAAGCACAGGACGTTGTTGACCTGGTTCGGGTAGTCGCTGCGGCCGGTGGCAATGATGCACTCGGGACGCACGGCTTTGGCCAGTTCGGGGCGGATCTCGGGCTCGGGATTGGCCAGGGCCAGGATGATGGGCTTGTCCGCCATGGTCTTGACCATGTCGGCCGTCAGCACGCCGGGAGCCGAGCAGCCCAGGAACACGTCGGCCTGCTGCACCACGTCGGCCAGGGTGCGGGCGCCGGTGTCCGGCTGGGCATAGCGGGCCTTCGACTCGTCGAAGCCGCCGGCGCGGCCGGTGTAGATCAGGCCCTTGGAGTCGCAGGCGAAGATGTTGGCCGTCTTGGCGCCCAGGCCCACCATCACGTCCAGGCAGGCGATGGCCGCGGCGCCGGCGCCCGAGACGGCGATCTTCACGTCGCCGATCTTCTTGCCCACGAGCTCCAGGCCGTTGAGCAGGGCGGCGGCCGAGATGATGGCCGTGCCGTGCTGGTCGTCGTGGAAGACGGGGATGTTCATACGCTCGCGCAGCTTCTTCTCGATGTAGAAGCACTCGGGCGCCTTGATGTCCTCGAGGTTGATGCCGCCCAGCGTGGGCTCCAGCGCCGCGATGATGTCCACCAGCTTGTCGGGGTCGCGCTCGGCCAGCTCGATGTCGAACACGTCGATGCCGGCGAACTTCTTGAACAGGCAGCCCTTGCCTTCCATCACCGGCTTGCCGGCCAGTGGGCCGATGTCGCCCAGGCCCAGCACCGCGGTGCCGTTGGTGACCACGCCCACCAGATTGCCGCGCGCGGTGTATTCGGCCGCCTTGGAGGGGTCGGCCTGGATGTCCAGGCAGGGATAGGCCACGCCCGGCGAATAGGCCAGCGACAGGTCGCGCTGGTTGACCAGCGGCTTGGTGGGCGTGACCGAAATCTTGCCGCGCACGCCGGCGCGGTGGTATTCACGGGCGGCGTCGCGCAGGGCTTCTTCTGCGGGTGACAGCGGCTTGGACATGCAATCTCCTTGGGGACGGGGAACGGTCGAATCGAGGAAAGGGGACCGAGGCTACCGCACGCGGCGTGCCTGGGCCGCATGACCGGAGCGTCTGGCACCGGGCGCCTTATGCCGATCGTGCATGGCGCCATGCGGCTGCCCATCTGTCATGAAATCACGCCATGCAGAGCGCCGCGCGACCCGGTGCGGGAGGCGCGGCGCAGAGGACAGCCGTTCTAGGGCAGTGGGGAGAAGGATCGATTTGCTTGCGCAACGGCATGAGCCGCCGCGGTCCGAGGCTGTCGGACCAGGGGGTTATCGACGAGTCAGTCGCCGCCAGGCGCCACAGGATGGCCGGCCATCGCCTCCAGCGCCCGCACCAGCGCGGAATGGTCCGACTGGCCATGACCCAGCGCCGCGCAGGCATTCATCAACTGGGCCGCACCCGCCGTCTGCGGCAGGGCCACGCCCAGGCTGCGGGCGCTCTGCATAGCGAGGTTCAGGTCCTTCTGGTGCAGCGCGATGCGAAAGCCTGGCGCGAAGCTGCGTTGGATCATGCGCTCGCCGTGCACTTCGAGGATGCGGCTGGCCGCGAAGCCGCCCATGAGCGCCTGTCGCACCTTGGCCGGGTCGGCGCCGGCCTTGCTGGCGAAGACCAGCGCCTCGCTGACGGCCGCGATGTTGAGCGCCACGATGATCTGGTTGGCGACCTTGGTGATCTGGCCGGCGCCCACCTCGCCGACGCGGGTGACGTTCTGGCCCATCGTGTGCAGCAGCGGGCGCACGCGTTCGAACACCGCCTCGTCGCCGCCGCACATGATCGTGAGGCTGGCGGCCTTGGCACCGACCTCGCCGCCGGAGACGGGTGCGTCGACGTAGCCGGCGCCCAGGGCCGCGATGCGTCGCGCGAAGTCCTGCGTGGCGATGGGGTCGATGGAACTGCAGTCCACCACGGTCTTGCCGGCGCCCCCGCCATGCGCGTCGGCCAGGCCCCCGGCCACGCCGTGCTCGCCGAACAGAACCTTCTCGACGTCGGGCGTGTCCGGCACCATGAGGAAGACCACTTCTGCATGGCGGGTCACCTCGGCGGCGCTGGTGCAGACCTCGGCCCGGCCAGCCAGGGCCGCCGGCACCTGGCCGCGGGTGTGGACGAAGAGCGTGTGGCCCGCAGCGGCGAGGTGGCCGGCCATGGGTGTGCCCATGATGCCGAGACCGATGAAGCCGATGCGGCGGGGTGCGGCGGTCTTGTCGTTGGTGATGGTGTTCATGGCGGTCGTCTCCTTTGAAAGGTCGTGCTGGTGGTGCGGCTCAGGCGGCCAGGGCGCGCATCCAGCCCAGACCTTCCTCTGTCTTTGCGCGCGGCTTGTATTCGCACCCGATCCAGCCGTCGTAGCCCAGCGCATCGATGTGCTGGAACAGCCAGCGGTAGTGGATCTCGCCCGTGCCCGGCTCGCCCCGGCCGGGGTTGTCGGCCACCTGGATGTGGCCGATGCGGGCCAGGTGCCGGCTCAGGGTGCCCGCCAGTTCGCCTTCCATGCGCTGCGCGTGATAGATGTCGTACTGGATGCGCAGGTTTGCCTCGCCCACCTGGTCGAGCAGGGCCAGCGCCTGGTCGGTGCGGGTGAGGGCGAAGCCGGGAATGTCGAAGTGGTTGATGGGCTCGACCAGCAGCCGCAGCCCGGCGCCATCGAGCGCGCGCGCGGCGAAGCGCAGGTTGTCCACCAGCACCGGCTGCACGTCGGAAAGCAGAGCGCCCTCGGGCAGCTTGCCGACCAGGCAGTTCAGTTGCGGGCAGCCCAGCGTCTTCGCATAGCCGATGGCGCGGCCCACGCCGTCGCGGAACTCGGCCACGCGGTCCGGATGGCAGGCAATGCCGCGCTCGCCCGCGGCCCAGTCGCCGGCGGGCAGGTTGTGCAGCACCTGCACAAGGCCGTGTGCGCGCAAGGCCTCGGCCAGTTCGCGGGCCTCGAAGTCGTAGGGGAAGAGGTATTCCACCCCTTCGAAGCCGGCGCGGGCGGCGGCCTCGAAGCGCTGCAGGAAGGGCAGCTCGGTGAACAGCATGGTGAGGTTGGCGGCGAAGCGGGGCATGGCGGGCTCCTGTTTTCGGAATGGGACGGTGCTCAGAAAAGGCGTGCATGAATCCGGCGTAGCCCAGCGGCCATGGCGGATTCGCTCGCACTCTTCTCAATCGAGCATGGCGGCAGCGATGGCCGTGGGCGCATCGGCCAGGCCATCGGCCAGCGGCTCGAACTCGCGGATGGCGTCGATCTCGGTGCCCATGGCGATGTTGGTCACCCGCTCCAGCATCACCTCGATCACCACCGGCACGCGGTGCTCGGCCATCAGGGCCTCGGCCTGGTCCAGCGCGGGTTGCATCTCCTCGGGCCGCTGCACGCGGATGGCCTTGCAGCCCAGGCCCTCGACCACCTTCTTGTGGTCCACGCCGTAGTGGCGCTCGATGCCGGCGTCGGGCGCGGCATTGATGTTCTCGAAGCCCAGTTGCACGCAGTAGTCCATGTCGAAGCCGCGCTGCGCCTGGCGGATCAGGCCCAGGTAGCTGTTGTTGACCACGATGTGGAGGTACGGCAGCTTGAACTGCGCGCCCACCGCCAGCTCTTCGACCATGAACTGGAAGTCGTAGTCGCCCGACAGCGCCACCACGCGGCGCGACGGGTCGGCGGCGCACACGCCCAGGGCGGCCGGCACCGTCCAGCCCAGCGGGCCGGCCTGGCCGCAGTTGATCCAGTGCCGCGGCTGGTAGACATGCAGGAACTGCGCGGCCGCGATCTGCGACAGGCCGATGGTGCTCACGTAGCAGGTCTCGCGGTCGAAGTGCCGGTTCATGCACTGGTAGACGCGCTGCGGCTTCATCGGCACGTCGGCGAAGTCGGTCTTGCGCAGCATCGTGCGCTTGCGTTCGCGGCATTCGGCGGCCCACGTGCTGCGGTCGGGCAGGCGGCCCTCGGCCTTCATGGCCTCGGCCACCTCGACGAACAGGGCCAGCGCCGCACCCGCGTCCGAGACGATGCCGAAGTCGGGCATGAACACGCGGCCGATCTGCGTGGGCTCGATGTCCACATGCACGAAGGTGCGGCCGTGCGTGTAGACGTCGACCGAGCCCGTGTGCCGATTGGCCCAGCGGTTGCCGATGCCCAGCACGAAGTCACTGGCCAGCAGCGTGGCGTTGCCGTAGCGGTGGCTGGTCTGCAGGCCGCACATGCCGGCCATCAGCGGATGGTCGTCCGGGATGCTGCCCCAGCCCATCAGCGTCGGGATGACCGGCGTGCCGGTCAGCTCGGCCAGGCGCACCAGCAGTGCGCTGGCGTCGGCGTTGATGACGCCGCCGCCGGCCACGATCAGCGGCCGCTCGGCCGCATTCAGCATGGCCAGCGCCTTCTCGATCTGCGCCCGCGTGGCGGCGGGCTTGTAGGCCGGCAGCGGTGCATAGGTGTCGATGTCGAATTCGATCTCGGCCATCTGCACGTCGAAGGGCAGGTCGATGAGCACCGGCCCGGGCCGGCCCGAGCGCATCAGGTGGAAGGCCTGCTGGAAGACCTGCGGCACCTGCGCCGGCTCGCGCACGGTGACGGCCCACTTGGTGACGGGCTTGGCGATGGACTCGATGTCCACGGCCTGGAAGTCTTCCTTGTAGAGCCGGGCCCGTGGCGCCTGGCCCGTGATGCAGAGGATGGGGATGGAGTCGGCCGATGCCGAATAGAGCCCCGTGATCATGTCGGTGCCCGCCGGGCCCGAGGTGCCGATGCACACGCCGATGTTCCCGGCCACGGCCCGGGTGTAGCCCTCGGCCATGTGCGAGGCGCCTTCCACGTGCCGCGCCAGGATGTGACCGATGCCGCCATGGGCGCGCAGCGCGGCGTACAGCGGGTTGATGGCGGCGCCCGGCACACCGAAGGCCTGCGTGATGCCCTCGCGTTCCATCACCAGCACGGCGGCCTGGGCCGCAGTCATTCTTGCCATGAGTGGTCTCCTCGTTCGATGGACCGCACTCTAGGAAGGGCGGGGCGAACGCAGAAGACGCAGGCGGGCGATAAGCGCTATTCCGCCAGCGAATGGCGCGAGAGGGCGCGAAGCAGTGGGGCCGCGCGAAGGCCGATCAGCCGATCAACGGATTGCGCACGCGCAGGTTGGGAAAACGGCTGAAGTCGCGGTCGGCGCTCCACAGCTCGCGCACGCCATGGGCAAGGCAGAGCGCGGCGATGCGCGCGTCGTGCACCATCGGCCCCTGTAGCCGCGCATCGGCGATGAGTGCGCGCAGCCGCGGCCAATGGTCGGGCGATTCGGACAACAGATGCAGCGTCGGCGACTCCAGCCAGAGGTCGATCTGCCGCAGCGCCTGGGCCGGTGTGCTGGGCGGCGAATACACCCGCGGATGGGTGGCGATGCCGTAGAACTCGTGCAGGCACGGCCAGGCGATGGCCCATGCGCCGTTGCCTTCGGCCAGTTCGGCCACCTTGGCTGCGGCTGCTGCGTGAAATGGGCTGTCTACGCGATGGGCGTACACCAGCAGGTTGGTGTCCAGGGCGATCATCCGCCCCGCCCTGCGTCCGGGCCGTAGAGCGCATCTCGCATCTGGTCCCACCCAGCGTCGCGCCAGGCGGGCGACAGGCCTTGGCCGTCGACGCTGCCGTCGCACAGCTTGAAAGGCTTGGCGGCCTTCTTCTCGGCCATGACGGTGCGCAGGCCCTGTTCGATCAGGGCCTTCATGCTCATGTTGTGGGCATCGGCATAGCGCCGCGCCTGCGCGAAGAGCGGGTCGGGGAGTTCGATCGTTGTTTTCATAGGGGTGCCCATATCGTTGGGTATGGGCACCCATATTAGTTCCGCCCGCAGGCGGCAACAAGCCTCATCCCGTGTTGCGCAGCCCTGCGGCGACGCCGTTGATCGACAGGTGGACGCCGCGCTGCAGCCGCTCGCTTTCATCGCCGCCGCGGAAGCGCCGCATCAGCTCGACCTGCAGATGGTGCAGCGGGTCGATGTAGGGGAAGCGGTGGCGCACCGAGCGCTGCAGCTCGGCGTTGCCTTCCAGCCGCTGCTTGGCGCCAGTGATGAGCGTCAGCGCATCGGAGGTGCGGCGCCATTCGGCCTCGATCATCGAGAACACCTTCTGGCGCAGTTTGCGCTCGCCCACCAGCTCGGCATAGCGCGCGGCCAGCTGCAGATCGCTCTTGGCCAGCACCATGTCCATGTTGGACAGCAGCGTGCGGAAGAAGGGCCACTGGGCGTACATCTTCTGCAGCAGCACCTCGCGCTCCTTGCGGCCGGCCACGTCCTTGGCCTCGGCCAGGAAGGCCTGGATCGCGCTGCCGAAGCCGTACCAGCCGTTGATGGTGAGCCGGCACTGGCCCCAGCTGAAGCTCCAGGGCACGGCGCGCAGGTCCTCGATGTTGCGTTTGGGATTGCGCGAGGCCGGGCGCGAACCGATGTTGAGTTCGGCGATCTCCCGGATGGGCGTGGAGCCGAAGAAGTAGTCGACGAAGCCGGGCGTCTCGTACACCAGCGCGCGGTAGGCGTCCATGCTGGCCTGCGAGATGGTCGACGCGGCATTGATGAAGGCGGTGGGCGCGGACCTGGTGGAGCCGAGGAAGGTGGCTTCCAGCGTGGCGGCGACCAGCGTCTCCAGGTTGCGCCGGCCGATCTCGCGGTTGGCGTACTTGGAGCCGATCACCTCCCCTTGTTCCGTAAGCCGCAGCTGGCCGCGCACGGTGCCGGGCGGCTGCGCGAGGATGGCCTGGTAGCTGGGGCCGCCGCCGCGGCCGACGGTGCCGCCGCGGCCATGGAACATGCGCAGGCGGATGCCGTCCTTCTGGCCCTCGTTCATTTCGTCGAACAGCTTCACCAGCGCCATGCCGGCGCGGTAAAGCTCCCAGTTGCTGGTGAAGATGCCGCCGTCCTTGTTGCTGTCGCTGTAGCCCAGCATGATGTCCTGCTCGCCGCCGGAGCGCTGGATCATGGCGCGCACGCCGGGCAGTTCGTAGACGGCCCGCACGATGGGCGCGGCATTGCGCAGGTCGGCGATGGTCTCGAACAGCGGCACGACGATCAGGTCGCACACGGCATCCTCCTGCAGCGTGCCGCGCAGCAGGCCCACTTCCTTCTGCAGCACCATGGCCTCGAGCAGGTCGCTCACGGTCTCGGTGTGGCTGATGATGTAGTGGCGGATGGCGGCGCGGCCGTAGCGGCGGTGCGACTCCAGCGCCTGCTGGAAGATCGCCACTTCACTCACGGTGAGCGGCTGGTAGCTGGCGCCGGGCACGCGCAACGGCCGCGCGTCGTTGAGCAGCTTGAGCAGCAGCGTCTGCTTGTCTTCTTCAGCCAGCTCGGCATAGGTCGGTTCGATGCGGGCCACCTTGAGCAGGTCGGCGATCACGGCCTCGTGCTTGTCGGAACTCTGGCGCAGGTCCACCGTGGCCAGGTGGAAGCCGAAGACTTCCACTGCGCGCATCAGCGGGCGCAGGCGCTGGTCGAGCAGCACACCGCCGTGCTTGTCGATGAGCGATTCCTCGATGGTGCGCAGGTCGGCCAGGAACTCCTCGGCCGACTTGTAGGGGTTCTGCGGTGCCACCGCATGGCGCGCGGCCACGCCGCCGGTCAGATCGCGCAGCGTGGCGGCCAGGCGGGCATAGATGCCGGTCAGCGCGCGGCGGTAGGGCTCGTCGTGGCGGTGCTCGTTGGGATCGGGCGAGGCCTCGGCCAGGGCCTGCATCTCCACCGTCACGTCCACCAGCGTGGCGGACATCGACAGCTCGCCGCCCAGGTAGTGCACTTCGGTCAGGTAGTGGCGCAGCGCCAGCTCGCACTGGCGGCGCAGGGCGTACTCGAGCGTCTCGGCCGTGACGTTGGGATTGCCGTCACGGTCGCCGCCGATCCACTGGCCCATGCGGAAGAAAGAAGCGATGTGCTCCGCGCCCAGGGCCTTCTCCAGCGTGGCATAGACCTTAGGGATCTCGCGCAGGAAGGTGGCTTCGTAGTAGGAGAGCGCGTTCTCGATCTCGTCGGCCACCGTGAGCTTGGTGAAGCGCAGCAGCCGCGTCTGCCACAGCTGCACGACGCGGGTGCGTAGCAGGGCTTCGTTCTCTTCCAGCTCGCGCGGCGTGAGCGTGTCCTTCTGCGCGGCGAAGAGGGTCTGGCGCTGCCGGATCTCGTCGCGGGCCGTCAGCAGCTGGGCGATGCCGCGTTCGGCGTCGAGGATGGACTTGCGCTGCACCTCGGTCGGGTGGGCGGTGAGCACCGGCGACAGGTAGCTGTGAGCCAGCGTCCCCACCACGTCGTCTGCCGAGACGCCCGCCTTGCGGATGCGGGCCAGGGCCACATCCAGGCTGCCGTCGATGGCCTCGCCCGCGCGTTCGGCCTCGGTGCGGCGGCGGATGAGGTGACGGTCCTCGGCCAGGTTGGCCAGGTGGCTGAAGTAGGTGAAGGCGCGGATCACCTGCACCGTCTGCGCCGCCGACAGGCCCTTGAGCAACTGCTTGAGCGCGCGGTCGGCCGACTGGTCGGCGTCGCGCCGGAAGGCGACCGACAACGTGCGCACCTTCTCGACCAGATCGAAGCTGTCCTTGCCTTCCTGCTCGCGGATGACGTCGCCGAGGATGCGGCCCAGCAGCCGGATGTCCTCGATCAGCGGGGCGTCGTCGGTGCCCTTGCGCGGTGACGGGGCGGCGTTCTCGCCAGGCTTCTTCGTGCTTTTCGTCCGGGTGGCGGGCGGCATGCAGGACTCTCCTCTACGCAGTGGTTGTGGTGTTTGCCATCAGTCGTTGCTGCGGCGCAACATGCTAGCATCCGCGGCCCAGCACACCACGCGGAGACCGCTCTGTGAGCCACATCGTGATCGCCACCCGCGAAAGTCGCCTTGCCCTCTGGCAGGCCGAGCATGTGCGAGACCTGCTGCAAGAACAGGGCCACACGGTCGAGCTGCTGGGCATGACCACCCGCGGCGACCAGATCCTGGACCGCACGCTCAGCAAGGTCGGCGGCAAGGGCCTGTTCGTCAAGGAACTGGAACTGGCGCTCGAAGAAGGCCGCGCCGACATCGCCGTCCATTCGCTCAAGGACGTGCCGATGGAACTGCCCGACGGCTTCGAACTGGCGGCCGTGCTCGAGCGCGAGGACGCGCGCGATGCCTTCGTCTCCCCCAACCACGCGCGGCTGGAAGACCTGCCCGAAGGCGCCGTCGTCGGCACCTCCAGCCTGCGCCGCACGGTGCTGCTGCGCGCCCTGCGGCCCGACCTGCGCATCGAGCCCTTGCGCGGCAACCTCGACACCCGGCTGCGCAAGCTGGACGAAGGGCACTATGCCGCGATCGTGCTGGCCGCCGCCGGGCTGATGCGGCTGGGGCTGGCGTCGCGCATCCGCACCGTCTTCGAGCCCGAACAGATGCTGCCCGCCGCGGGGCAGGGCGCGCTGGGCATCGAGATCCGCGCAGACCGGCACGACCTGCGCGAAGCCCTGGCGCCGCTGGTCGACATGACCACCTGGCGCCGCGTGGCGGCCGAGCGTGCGGTGAGCCGGGCCATGGGCGGCAGCTGTTCCATGCCGTTGGCGGCGTTCGTGCAGGATCTGGGGGATGGCCGCCTGCATGTGCGTGCGGCCTGGGGCGACGCGGAGCAGGCCGGCGTGCTGGTGAGGGCCGAGCTGAGCGACACCGCTGTCGACCTGACCGCGGCCGAGGCCTTGGGCGCCGAGGCTGCGCGGCGCCTGCAGGCCGGCGGTGCCCGGCTCGGCTGAGCGACTGCGCCCGCTGCCCGAGCTTTTTCCTGCCCCGGCCATGACTGCGGCGCCTTCCCTGATCGTCACGCGGCCCGAGCCCGAGGCCACGCGCTGGACCGAGGCGCTGCGCGCGCGGGGCATTGGGGCCCAGGCCTTGCCGTTGATCGAGATCGCGCCACTCGCCGGTGCGGTTGCCTGGCCTGTCGAGCAGTCGCCCCATGTCCTGATGTTCGTGAGCGCGTCGGCCGTGCGGCATTTCTTTTCCAGCGCCCCGCCGGCCAGCGTCAACGGCTGTCGATGCTGGGCCACGGGCTCCGGCACGGCGCGCGCGCTGGCCGAGGCCGGCGTGGATTCGGCACGCATCGACCAGCCAGCGGCCGAAGGGCCCTTCGATTCGGAATCATTATGGGCACGCGTGCATCACCAGATCGAGCCTGGGGCCTGTGTCTGGCTGGTACGCGGCGCCGATGCCGAGGGACGGGCCGCGGGCCGCGACTGGCTGTTCCGCCGGATCGAGGCTTCGGGCGGCGTGCCCGTGCAGGTGCCGGTCTACCGACGGTTGGTGCCCAGGCTTGGCGTCGAGGGCACGCGAGTCGTGCAGGCCGGCATCGCAAGCGGGGCGACCTGGCTGTTCAGCAGTTCGGAGGCCGTGGCCAACCTGCTGGCGCTGGCTCCCCGTGCCGACTGGTCGCAGGCCTTTGCACTGGCCACCCACGAGCGCATCGCACAGGCCGCACGCGGCGCGGGCTTTGGTGGGGTCCGCGTGGTCGCGCCTGACCTGGACGCCGTGGCCGCGTCGATAGAATTCCCGCGATGAGCGCACCCCCCGCGACCGACGACACCGTCACCGATCCCGTCGCGCGACCCCTGGCCCCCGTCCCCCCTTCTCCCGTGCCCCCCTCCGGCGCCGTGCTGGCGGTGCGGCTGGCCTTTGGCACCATCACGCTCGCGGCACTCGTCGCCATCGTCATGGCCGCCATGCTCTGGCAGAAGGTGGGCGGCATGCAGGAGCAGCTGGCGCGCCAGAGTGCCGACGCCACCCGTCAGGCGACCGAGGCCCGCACCCTGGCCCGTGAGGCGCAGGAGACCGTGCGCTCCGCCGATGCCCGGGTGGCGGTGCTCGAAACCCGCCTGGCCGAAGTCAGTCTGCAGCGTGCTCAGGTCGAGGAAGCGCTGCAGAGCCTTTCGCGCTCGCGGGACGAAAGCCTGCTGGTGGACATCGACGCGGCATTGCGCCTTGCGCTGGAGCAGGCCCAGGCCACCGGCAATGTGCAGCCCCTGTTGGCCGCGCTCAAGGCCAGCGACCAGCGCATCGCCCGCGCTTCGCAGCCTCGGCTGCAGCCGGTCCAGCGCGCCATCCAGCGCGACGCCGACCGCATCCGCGCCACCGCGAGCGGCGACGGGGGCGAGGCACTGGCGCGACTGGACGACCTGCTCAAGGGCGTGGATGACATGCCTGTGATGAATGCGCTGGCGCCGCGGGGCAACAACCGCAGCAGCAGCGACGGCTGGGCGAACGAGGCGATTCCCGCCGACGCGCCCTGGTGGCAGCGCATCCTGCTGGGTGTACGAAACGAAGTGCGCTCGCTGATCCGCGTCTCGCGCATCGACCGACCCGAGTCGGTGCTGCTCGCGCCCGACCAGACCTACTTCCTGCGCGAGAACCTCAAGCTCAAGCTGTTGAGCGCCCGGCTCGCGCTGCTGGCTGGCCAGGTGGCGCCGGCACGGGCCGAGCTGGCCGGCGTGACGGCCTCGCTCAACCGCTATTTCGATCCGGCCTCGCGCCGCGTGCAGGCCGCCGCGACGCAACTGCAGCAGGTGCAGGCGCTGGTGCGCGCGGCCGAGCCGGCGCGCCTCGACGACACCCTCACGGCCCTGGCAGCCGTGTCCGCGGGGCGCTGAGGCCATGCGCGCGGCCGTCTGGCTCCTGGTGCTGTTCGCGGTCGCGGCCGCGGTGGCGCTGTTCGCGGGCAACAACCAGGGCATCGTCACCGTCTTCTGGCCGCCGACGCGAGTGGACCTGTCGCTCAACTTCGCGCTGCTGCTGCTGATCCTGGTGTTCATGCTGCTCTACGGTGCGCTGCGGGCACTGCAGGCGCTTTTCTCGCTGCCCGTGCAGGCGCGGCAGTGGCGCCTGCAGCAGAAGGAGCGCAATCTGCACGCGGCCCTGCTGGACTCGGTGGTGCAGTTGCTGGCCGGCCGCTTCACCCGTGCGCGCAAGTCGGCACTCGCCGCGCTGGCCCAGGAGCATGTGCTCTCCGGCCTGGAGGCCCAACTGCCCCAGGCGCAGCAGGTGCGCGTGCTCGCGCACCTCATGGCCGCCGAGAGCGCCCAGGCCCTCCAGGATCGCTCGGCCCGTGACGCGCATCTCCAGCATGCGTTGAACGAAGGCCGCGAGCGGGGCGGCATGTCTGCCGAGACACGTGACGGCGTGCAGCTGCGCTCGGCCCGCTGGGCCCTGGAAGACCGCAACGCCACGGCCGCGCTGGACCGGCTGGCCGAGCTGCCGCAGGGCGTGCAGCGCCGTACGCTGGCGCTGCGGCTGCGCCTGAAGGCCACGCGCCTCTCCGGCCGCACGCAGGACGCACTGGACACGGCCCGCCTGCTGGCCAAGCACCGCGCTTTCTCGGACGACGGCGCCCGCAGCATCCTGCGCGGCCTGGCGCTGGAGCTTATTGGCCAGGCGCACGATCCGGCCCAGCTGATGCGTGCCTGGAACGAGCTGGATCCGTCCGAGCGCGCCATCCCTGAAGTGGCCATCCAGGCCGCCCAGCGCATGGTGGTGCTGCGCGGCGACCTCGCCATGGCGCGCGCCTGGCTGCTGCCGCTGTGGGAGCGCTCCCTTGCGCAGCCCGATGCGCTCAGCGACAGCCAGCGTGCCAAGCTCGTGCGTGCGCTGGAGGCGGGGCTCGACACGGTCGACGCCGAATGGCTGGCCCGCATCGAAGGCGCCCAGCGCGCCCAGCCGCGCGACGCGCACCTGCAGTACCTGGCCGGCATGGCCTGCATGAAGCGTCAGCTGTGGGGCAAGGCCCAGCAGTTGCTCACGCAGGCCGGGCTGGCCCAGCAGGATGCGGAACTGCACCGTCGTGCCTGGGTGGCCGTCGCCCAGCTCGCGGAGCAGCGGGAAGACGCGCAGCAGGCCCTGATGGCCTGGAAGCGGGCCGCGCAGGGCGGTTGAATCCGCGAGGTGTCGACGCGCAGGGTTTAGTGCGCGCTGACGGTGCCTTGTCGGCGTTGGGCGACCTGCGCCCGCCCTTGACCGGATGAGCGCCAAGCAAAAAGGCCCGTGGTCTGCACCACGGGCCTTTTTGCTTGGCCGCACCCTGCAGGACAGGCTGGCGGCTGGGGCTGCCGGACCCGCCTTCGCGAATCCGGCATGGACCTTTCGATCAGGACGCGGTCGCGGCCGGCTGGCTGTCGAGGTCTGCCGCCTTCTCGAAAGGCAGCGTGATGGCGCTCAGGTCGCGACGGGTCTCGACCAGGACCAGCGGGCCTTCGTCCAGCACCACCACCGGCGGACGCTCGCGCGGCACGTGGACCGCCTTCGGCTCGGCGGCGATGGCCGCGCGGACTTCGGCGATGCGGTCGGGGTTGGAATTCACCCACTCGAGGCCGGCCCCCTGGGCGACCGCCGCCAACTCCTCGGCCGGCAGTGCGAACGCTGTCACGCGCGGCAGCGCGCCGCGGCCCGACGAAGCCGCCGGGGCAGGTGCCGGCGCAGGCACGGGCGCCACGGCCACCGGAGCAGGGGAGGCCGTCGGTTCGGTCGCCTGTTCGACCATGGGTGCAGGAGCGACCGCTTCGGGCTCGCTGGCGGGTGCCAACGGCGCGTCGACCGGCTGGACAGCCTCGTCGCGGCCCGCTTCGCCTGCGTCACGCTCGCGCGAAGCACGGTCCCGGCGGTCGCGGCCATAGCGGTCGCGCGAGCGGCGGCGTTCTTCGCCTTCACGACGCGGCGCCGGGTCGTCGCCCACCGCGGCGTCGGCCGCCTCGGCCACGGCCGCAGCCTCGGCCGGCGTCTGGTGCAGCGCCTCGGCCTCGGTCACCGCGGCCGGCAGGGCGTCGACCGGGCGACGCTCGCGGCGGCCTTCGCGCGGCGCCTGTTCACCGCCACGCACAGCATCGTCGCCCTCGGCAGAGGCGCTTTCGCGCGCCATGCCGTCGTCGCGACGACGTTCACCGCGCTCACCGCGCTCACCGCGTTCGCGACGCTCGCCCTGGCGGCCGTTGCGCTCTCCACGCTCGCCACGTTCACGGCGCTCTGCGGGTGCCTCTGCGCCCTCGAGGGCGCCGTCGAGCGGTGCCTGCAGGGCTTCGACCGGCGCGGCCTCACGGCGCTCGCCACGGCCATTGCGGCGATCGCGTTCGCCGCCTTCACGGGGCGCGCGGCCTTCGCGGCCGGCGTTGTCGCCGTTGCGGGCTTCACGCGGCTCACGGCCTTCGCGGGGCTCGCGGCGGCCTTCGCCGTTGAGCGCCTCGCGGCGCTCGCCGCGACCTTCACCACGATCGCCCCGGTCACCGCGGCCTTCGCGGTTGCTGCGGCCTTCACCGCGACCTTCGCCGCCCCGGCCTTCACCGCGACCGCTGCGACCGCCACGCTCGCCGCGGCGACTGCCGCCGCCTGGACGGGCCGTTTCTTCCACAGCCGGTGCCGGCGCGGGGACCGGCGCGGCAACAGGCGCCGGCGCCGGCGCAGCGCCGAACAGACCCTTGAGCCAGCCGAAGAAGCCGCGTTCGGCGGGTGCGGGCGCAGCCGGTGCCGGCGCGACCACCGGGGCTGCGGCGACAGGCGCCGGCGCCGCGGGCTTTTCCTCGCGCGCGGGCACCACGGGCGCCGGCGCATCCGGCAGCACGCCCTTGATGACGGGGCTCTGGCGGTTGGTCGGCTCCTGCGAGCGGCGCGTGATGCGCGTCGGGTCCTCGACCTCGTCGGCCATGGTGTAGCTGGCACGCAGTTGATCCAGGCGCGGGTCGTCGTGCTTCATCCGCTCCAGCTTGTAGTTGGGCGTCTCCAGCGTCTTGTTCGGGATCATCAGCACGTTCACGCGCTGCTTGAGCTCGATCTTGGCGATCTCGGTGCGCTTCTCGTTCAGCAGGAAGGAGGCGACCTCCACCGGCACCTGCACGTGCACGGCGGCGGTGTTGTCCTTCATGGACTCTTCCTGAATGATGCGCAGGATCTGCAGCGCGCTCGACTCGGTGTCGCGGATGTGGCCGGAGCCGCCGCAGCGCGGGCAGGGGATCGACGAGCCTTCGGACAGCGCGGGCTTCAGGCGCTGGCGGCTCATCTCCATCAGGCCGAACTTGCTGATGGTGCCGAACTGCACGCGGGCGCGGTCCTGGCGCAGCGCGTCGCGAAGGCGGTTCTCGACCTCGCGGCGGTTCTTCGACTCGTCCATGTCGATGAAGTCGATGACGATCAGGCCGCCCAGGTCGCGCAGGCGCATCTGGCGGGCCACTTCGTCGGCCGCTTCGAGGTTGGTGCGGGTGGCCGTCTCCTCGATGTCGCCGCCCTTGATGGCGCGGGCCGAGTTGACGTCGATGGACACCAGCGCCTCGGTGTGGTCGATCACGATGGCGCCGCCCGAGGGCAGCTGCACGGTGCGGGCGTAGGCCGACTCGATCTGGTGCTCGATCTGGAAGCGGCTGAACAGCGCGGCATCGTCGCGGTAGCGCTTCACGCGGGCGGCATGCTCGGGCATGACGTGCGCCATGAACTGCTGCGCCTGCTCGTAGATGTCGTCGGTGTCGATGAGGATGTCGCCGATGTCGTGATTGAAGTAGTCACGGATGGCGCGGATGACGAGCGACGACTCCTGGTAGATCAGGAAGGCGCCCTTGCCGCCCTTGGCGGCGCCGTCGATGGCGGTCCACAGCTTGAGCAGGTAGTTCAGGTCCCACTGCAGCTCGGGCGCGGTGCGGCCGATGCCGGCGGTGCGCGCGATGATGGACATGCCCTTGGGGTACTCGAGCTGGTCCATCGCCTCCTTGAGCTCGGCCCGGTCCTCGCCCTCGATGCGCCGGCTGACGCCGCCGCCGCGCGGGTTGTTGGGCATCAGCACCACGTAGCGGCCGGCCAGGCTGACGAAGGTGGTGAGGGCGGCGCCCTTGTTGCCGCGCTCTTCCTTCTCGACCTGGACCAGCAGTTCCTGGCCCTCGCGGATCGCATCCTGGATGCGCGCCTGGCTGGCGGAGACGCCTTCGGCGAAGTACTGCTTGGAGATTTCCTTGAAGGGCAGGAAGCCGTGGCGGTCTTCGCCGTAGTCGACGAAGCAGGCCTCCAGGCTGGGCTCGACGCGGGTGACGACGGCCTTGTAGATGTTGCCCTTGCGCTGTTCGCGCCCTTCGATCTCGATTTCGTAGTCGAGCAGCTTCTGCCCGTCCACGATCGCCAGGCGGCGTTCTTCGGCCTGCGTGGCGTTGATCAGCATCCGTTTCATGGGAGTGCGTGTCCTTGTTCGTGTGTGTCTTCACTGGCCCGGAAGGGGCCCACGATGCGCGGACGACGCGGCGAAACGACGGGACAGCGCCGTTCTCCTTTCCGCGATTGCAGGCGGCAGACAGCCGCCGGCCGGGCATCAGCCCGCAGGACGCGACAGGGGAGGGGGCGCGAGGATGGGCGCGAGACCGATCTGCCGCCGGCCGGACATCTTGGGGACGTCGGGTGGCTGGACAGGCACCGAGGTGGCGGGCGCTGGATGCATGGGCGCTGCCACCGGCATCAGCCAGCGCAGGCACATACGGAGCAGCCACATCAGCAGCACAAGGGGGTCTCGCATCGATCCGCCGTCCGGCGCCCGTCTCTGAAAGAACAGGCCGCCAGCCGGCAAGGGGGGAATCCGTCTCGGGGTTTCGTCAGCGTCGGCTCGCCTTGCGCATCCGGCGCCGCCCGTGGCCTGGTGGGCCTGGGGCCGGCGATGGTGGACCACGCAAGTGGCATCGACCTCCAGCGCTTCCGGCGGGTGCTCTAAACTTCTCGTTCGAATAAGCACTGACCGAGCCGCGCTGGTGACAAATATTATAGGTCTTAAGCCCGGCCCCAAAGAGCGTCCGGCGCGGGCCCCGGCCCCCGAAGTCCGGTTGGTGACGGTCGATGCCGAATCCGCCGGCCAGCGGCTGGACAACTTTCTTTTCCGCCACCTCAAGGGCGTTCCCAAGACCCACGTCTACCGCATCATCCGTGCGGGTGAGGTGCGGGTGAACAAAGGCCGTGCGCAGGCCGACTCCCGGGTCGAAGAGGGCGACGTGGTGCGCCTGCCACCGGTCCGGGTGGCCGCGGCTGCGGCGTCGTCCGCCCCGGCAGCGCCTGCCCGCGACTTCGACCTGTTGATGGAAGACGAGGTGCTGCTGGCCGTCAACAAGCCCGCCGGCACGGCCGTGCATGGCGGCAGCGGGGTGAGCTTCGGCGTGATCGAGCAGCTGCGCGCCGCCCGTCCCACGGCGCGCTTCCTCGAACTCGTGCACCGGCTGGACCGCGAGACCTCCGGCATCCTGCTCGTCGCCAAGCGGCGAAGCGCGCTCACGGCGCTGCAGGCGCAGTTCCGCACCCGCGAGACCGGCAAGACCTACCTGGCGCTGGTCGAGGGCGAATGGCCGGCCCGCCGCAAGGTGCTCGATGCGTCGCTCGCCCGCTACCTGCTGCCGCCCAAGGATGGCGCCGCGGAGGGCGAGCGCCGGGTGAAGGTGGTGGGCAAGGACCATCCCGATGCCATGCGCGCCCTCACGCTGGTGCGCATGCTGGCGCGCCTGCAGCTGCCCGGCGACGATGCGCCAATGAGCCTGCTGGCCGTGACCATCAAGACTGGCCGCACCCACCAGATCCGTGTGCACCTGGCGCATGAAGGTCATCCCATCGCTGGCGACGACAAGTACGGCGACTTCGAGCGTCGCCGCACGCTGGCGCGGCTGGGCCTGCGCCGCATGTTCCTGCACGCCTGGCGGCTGCGCTTCCAGCACCCTGTCTCCGAGGCGCCCGTGGCGCTGCAGGCGGCGCTTCCCGACGAACTGGCGCAACTGCTGCCGCCGCAGGCGCTTGCCGCCCTCACCGATTCCCATGACGAACATTGACACTTCTCCGGCTGGCCGCCGCTTCGACCTGATTGCCTTCGACTGGGACGGCACGCTGTACGACTCCACCGCCGTCATCGTGCGCTGCATCCAGGAAGCGGTGGTCGACGTGGGCGGCCGTCGCCCCAGCGACCATGATGCGGCCTGGGTCATCGGTCTGGGCCTGGCCGAGGCGCTGGCCCGCGCCGCACCCGACGTGCCGCCTGAGAAGTACCGCGAGCTGGGCGAGCGCTACCGCTTCCATTACCTGCGCCACCAGGACGATCTGGTGCTCTTCGACGGCGTATTACCGCTGCTGGACGCGCTGGCTGCGCGCGGCCACAAGTTGGCGGTCGCGACCGGCAAGTCTCGGCGCGGACTGGACCAGGCACTTCATTCCGTCGCGCTGCGCCATCGCTTCGATGCCTCGCGCACGGCCGATGAGACCTTCGGCAAGCCCCATCCGCGCATGCTGCTGGAGCTGATGGAGGCGCTGGATGTGACGCCCGAACGCACGCTGATGATCGGGGACACGGTGCACGACCTGCAGCTGGCGCGCAATGCCGGCTGCGCCAGCGTGGGCGTGGGCTATGGCGCGCACTCGACGGAAGGCTTCGACGCATTGGCGCCTTTGCATGTGGCGCATTCCGTGCCCGACCTGGCCGAGTGGCTCTTGCAGCGCGGTTGAGCTGCCTCTCGCGGCGCCGTCGTCGCCGGCAAGCCGCGTGCCGGTGTGGTGCCGCGGCAACCCCTGACACGGCGGCCACGGCGTTCTTTGGTACGCTGCCCGCGTGGCTGATGACGCCCTTTTCCCCCTTTGCCGCAGCGCCGACCTGTCAGACGGTGGGCTGGCGGTTCCATTCGATGTCATCTATGGCGGCCAGACCTGCCGGGCCTTCGCGATTCGCTGGCAAGGTCGGCCGCATGCCTACCTGAACCGTTGCACCCATGTCGCCATGGAAATGGACTACCAGGAAGGTCGCTTCTTCGATGACACCGGCCGCTGGCTCCTGTGTGCCACCCATGGCGCAGCGTATGCGCCCGACACCGGCGCCTGTGCCAGCGGGCCCTGCCGAGGTGGGCTGGTGCGCATCGAGCTCAGCGAAATCGACGGGGTGGTGCACTGGCATACTGCCTGGAACCTGCGCCCGTTCACCTTCTGAATCCGAGCCGCCCTGCATCACCATGGCTCGACGGCCTTCCGCATCATGAGTCCTCCCGACCGCCTGGAACCCTCTGGCTTCGAGCCCTTTGAGCCGACGCCCGCGCCCCTGAACGAATCCGCAGCCTCTGCACCCACCTCCGTGAAAAACGATCCGACCTCTGCGCCCGGCTGGGAACGCGCCACCCTCGAAAAGCTGGCTTTCGCATCGCTGAAGGAGCAGCGCGCCGCACGGCGATGGAAGACCTTCGTGCGCTTGGCTTGGCTGGTGTTCTTCGTGGCATTGGCCTGGCTGGCACTGAGCCGCGGCGCGCCCAGCACGGCCACCACCACGGCGCATACCGCCGTGGTGAGCATCCGCGGCGAGATCGCCGACGGTGCCGACGCGAGTGCGGAGTTCGTCATCGCCTCCCTCAAGAGCGCACTCGAGGATCCGGGCTCCAAAGGGGTCGTCCTGCTGATCAACTCGCCGGGTGGCAGTCCGGTGCAGGCCGGCATCATCCATGACGAGATCAAGCGCCTACGGGCCAAGCACGGCAAGCCGATCTATGCCGTGGTGGAGGAAAGCTGCGCTTCCGCTGCCTATTACATCGCTGCCGCCACCGACAAGATCTACGTCGACAAGGCCAGCCTGGTCGGCAGCATCGGCGTGCTGATGGACGGCTTCGGCTTCACCGGGACGATGGAAAAGCTGGGCGTCGAGCGCCGGCTTCTGACCTCCGGCGAGAACAAGGGCTTCCTCGATCCCTTCAGCCCGATGAACGATGCCCAGCGCGCTCACGCCCAGCGCATGCTCGACCAGATCCACGCGCAGTTCATCGACGTGGTCAAGAAGGGGCGGGGCGAGCGCCTGAAGCAGGACACGCCCGGACTGTTCAGCGGCCTGTTCTGGACCGGCCAGGAGGCCGTGGACCTGGGCCTGGCGGACCAGCTCGGCAGCATCGACTACGTGGCCCGCGACGTGATCCAGGCGGAGGACGTGGTCGACTACACCCGCCGCGACAACGTGGCCGAGCGCCTGGCCAAGAAGTTCGGCGCTGCCTTCGCCGACGTGGCGGTGCATGCCACGATGCGGGCTGCACCGTCGGTGCGCTGAGCGCGCCCGGGCCTGCTCGACAGGCGTCAGTGCGTGTTGCCGCGTGAGGCCAGCGGCGCCGAGGCCGCCAGCGCCATCGCGAATATCACAACCACCGACAGGGCATGGGTCAGTGAGCTGGCGCCGGCGATCAAGCCGATGACCGGCGGCCCGGCCATGAAGCCGAGATAGGCCGCAGCCGAGACCGCGGCGATGCCCCGTGCCGGCTCCACGCCAGGCACGCGCGCCGCCGCGGCAAACAGCAGCGGCACCACGTTCGCGAAGCCCAGCCCGACGCCTGCGAAGGCGGCCAGCGCCACCGAGGGCGAATGCGTGAGCAGGCCGACGGTCATGGAGGCTGCTGCCAGGAGGGCGCTTCCCGCCAGCAGCCAGGTCGAGGGAATCCGGGCCCGCAGGGCATCGCCCCCGAAGCGGGCGGCCGCCATGGCGGCCGAGAAGCTGGCGTAGGCCAGGGCGGCCTGCTGCTGCGGACTGCCGAGTTCCTGCTGCAGGTACAGCACGCTCCAGTCGTACATCGCGCCTTCGGCCACGAGGCCCAGGGCCGCCAGAAGCCCGAGGATCAGCAGCGGCCCCCGGGCGTTGCGCAGGCCGCCACCTGCGTCCTCGCCCGCGGAGGCCGTGTGCGATGCCGGGAGCATGCGCGCCGCCGCGATGCCGATGGCGAGCGCCATCGCCGCGGCAACGACCCCCAGATGGATGACGGGCGCCCAGCCTGCAGCCAGCAACGCCGCGCCACTGCTGGCACCGGCCATGCCGCCCAGACTGAACATGCCATGCATGCCGCTCATGCGCGGCACGCCTTCCGTCAGCTCGATGGCTGCGGCCTCGGTGTTGATCGCCACGTCGAAGACACTGGTGAGTAGGCCGAAAACGGCCAGCAGCGCGAGCAGGGTGGCATAGCCCGGCATGGCCAGCAGCAGGACGAGCAGCAGTGCGTAGCCGCAGCCCACTGCACCGGCGACGCGATTCGCGCCCAGGCGGCCGATCCAGCGGCCGGCGCGTGCCAGGCCCAGAAGTGCGCCCACGCCGGCAGCCAGCATCGCAAGGCCGAGCGCAGCCTCGTCGAGTCCGTAGTGCGCCTTGACGGTGGGGATGTGCACACCCCAGGTCGCAAAGATGAACCCGGAGCAGAAGAACTGCGTGCGCGCGGCCCAGCGGGCGGCTGGCAGGCGCGCACTCATCGGCCGAACGCGAAGACGGCAGGCAGCTTGCCCATGGCACGCTCGGGCAGCGCGCGCCAGCCCTTCACGCTGCGGCTGCTGATCTGCGCCTGCGGCAGCGTGAGCCCGGAGGCGACCGCCAGGCGCGTATTCGGCTGCAGCGTCTGCACCAGGGCCTGCAGCACGGCATCGTTGCGGTAGGGCGTCTCGATGACGATCTGCGTCTGCCCGCGCTTGAGGGCCAGGCCTTCCAGATCGCGGATGCGCTGGCGGCGGGCCTCGGCGTCCTGCGGCAGGTAGCCAGTGAAGGCGAAGTCCTGGCCGCCCAGGCCGCTGGCCGCCAGCGCGAGCAGCAGAGACACGGGCCCCACCAATGGCACCACGGATGCTCCCAGGTCGTGGGCGGTACGCACCACCGACGAGCCGGGGTCGGCGACCGCCGGCATGCCGGCCTCGCTCAACAATCCGACGTCATGGCCAGCCTGCAGGTCGGCCAGCAGGCCACGGGCATCGAAGCCGCCGCCATGGTCGCCCTTCTTGTGCACTTCACGGGGCAGTTCCCGGATCGACATCTGCTGGATCGGCACGGCAAGCGGCACCATGCCGTCGATGCGCTTGAGGAGGGCGCGGGCGCTCTTGGCGTTTTCGCAGACCCAGTGGCCAAGGCTCGCGGCGGCGCGAAGGGTGGCGGCAGGCAGGCTGTCCTCGACCGGGACCTGGATGTCGCAGCCGAAGTCCAGCGGGGCGGGGACGAGGTAGAGCGTGCCCGGGCCGGCCACAGGCGGGGCGATGTCCGAGGGGCTCACAGCAGGTCCACCCCCGCGGCGCGCAGCAGGCGGCAGGTGCGGATCAGCGGGAGGCCGATCAGTGCCGTGGGGTCGTCGCTGTCGATGGACTCGAGAAGGGCGATGCCCAGACCTTCGCTCTTGGCGCTTCCGGCGCAGTCATAGGGCTGCTCGGTGCGCAGGTAGTGCTCGATGGCCGCGTCGTCCAGCCTGCGGAACACCACGCGCACAGGTGCCAGGTCCTGCTGTACGAAGCCGGTGGCCTTGCACACCACCGCCAGAGCGGTCTGGAAGATCAGGGTGCGCCCACGCATGCGACGCAATTGCGCGGTGGCCCGGGCATGGTCACCGGGCTTTCCCAAGGGCTCGCCATCCAGATCGGCCACCTGGTCGGATCCGATGACGATGGCTTCTGGAAAGCGCTCGGCCACGGCCTGCGCCTTGGCCAGGGCCAGGCGGACGGCGAGCGCGGCGGGCGCCTCGCCGGGGTGCGGGGTCTCGTCCACCTCGGGGGCCTGGACGTCGAAGGGGAGGTGCAGCCGCGACAGCAGTTCGCGGCGGTAGCGGGAGGTCGATCCCAGGATCACGTTGGGTGGCATGGTCAGATTCTCGACGAGCCGCCGCGCCCCCGAGGTCGGCCGATGGCCTGTGCACTGGACAGGTGCGACGTAGACTTCATCCCATGAAAAAGGAATTCGATGTCGCACGCCTGGATGTGAAGGCCTTCGCCCAGGCGGGTGCCGCACTGGCCGAGGCCACGCCGTTGGCGCAGTGGCCGCGGCTCACTGCAGAGGCGGCCCAGGCCACCCCCGTTGCCCCGCCGGTTGAGGTCCGCTGGCGTGCCCACGGCGAGATGCGCGGCAACGCCGCCGGTCCGGGCGTGCCCTGGCTGCATGTGGAGGCCGACACCGAACTGCCGCTCGTCTGCCAGCGATGCCTGGGTCCTGTGCCGACGGCGCTTTCGGTAGACCGCTGGTTCCGCTTCGTCGCCGACGAGGCCACGGCTGCTGCCGAGGACGAGGAGGCCGAGGAGGACGTGCTGGCCCTCGAGGCCGACTTCGACCTGCGTGCGCTGGTGGAGGACGAACTGCTGATGGACATCCCGGTGGCGCCACGCCACGAGGTCTGTCCGCAGCCGCCGCGCCTTTCGGCCGTGGATGATGACTTCGACACTGCGGGTGCCGACAAGCCAAATCCTTTCGCAGTACTCGAGGGTCTGCGCAAGGGCAAGCCCGGATCTCACAAGGACTGACATTGCGTTCATCGCGGCCTCTGGCGCTGGGTGGTCCAGCTGGGCTATACTCGCTGGCTTCGCGCGCATGCCGCAGGCCTTGTCAGACGATGCACGAATGCTTCGTGCATGTCCGGGCCGCCCCCGGTGCTGCGCCTTTTCTGGTCGGTTGCTTCCGACTGGTCTGGGCAGGGCACTCGCGGGTTGCAGCGCGGTTAGCCGGCTGGTTCGACCGCTGGCGCCGCTGCCTCAGGGTCTCGCGCCTTTCCGCCACCCCAACAGATTCGCAGGAGCCAACCATGGCCGTTCAGCAAAACAAGAAGTCGCCTTCCAAGCGCGGCATGCACCGTTCGCACAACGCGCTGGGCGTGCCCGGCATCGCCGTCGAGCCCACCACGGGCGAAACGCATCTGCGCCACCACATCAGCCCCAACGGCTTCTACCGTGGTCGCAAGGTCCTGAAGACCAAAAACGAAGCCTGATTGCCCCTTCAAGGCCAAGGCCCGAGGCTACTGAACCCGTAGCGTCGGGCCTTTGTTTTGATGTCCAGCACCGATCCGCACGCTCCTGCTGCCACGGCGATCACCCTCGCGGTCGATTGCATGGGCGGCGACCATGGCCCCCGCGTCACGCTCGCGGCTTGCCGTCGTTTTCTCGACAACCATCCTGATGCCCGCCTAATACTGGTCGGCGTCGAATCGGCCGTGGCCGGCTTCAGCCACGAGCGGGCGCGACACGTGGTCGCCACCGAGGTGGTGGGCATGGACGATCCGGTCGAGGTGGCACTGCGCCGCAAGAAGGATTCGTCGATGCGCGTGGCCATCCAGCAGGTCAAGGACGGCGCTGCGCATGCGGCCGTCTCCGCTGGCAACACCGGCGCGCTGATGGCCATCGCCCGCTACGTGCTCAAGACGCTGGAAGGCATCGACCGGCCGGCCATCGCCACGCAGTTGCCCAACATGAAGGGCGGGGCGACCACCATGCTCGACCTGGGTGCCAACGTGGACTGCGATGCGGAGACGCTGCTGCAGTTCGCGGTGCTGGGCTCGGCGCTGGTGTCGTCGATGAGCGGCGACGATTCGCCCACGGTGGGCCTGCTCAACGTGGGCGAAGAGGTCATCAAGGGCAGCGAGGTCATCAAGCGCGCCAGCGTGCTGCTGCGCCAGGCGGCCGAGTCGCGCGACCTCAACTTCCACGGCAACGTGGAAGGCAACGACATCTTCAAGGGCACCACCGACATCGTGGTGTGCGACGGCTTCGTCGGCAACGTGGCGCTGAAGGCCACCGAGGGCGTGGCGTCGATGATCGTGGACTTTCTCAAGCAGGAGTACTCGCGCGGCCTGATGAGCAAGGTTGCGGCGCTGGTCTCCTACCCGGTGCTGAAGGCACTCAAGAAGCGGCTGGACCACCGCCGCTACAACGGCGCAGCGCTGCTGGGCCTGCGTGGACTCGTGTTCAAGAGCCACGGGTCGGCCGACGAGCTGGCCTTCGGGCACGCGCTGGATCGCGCTTATGATGCCGCCCGCAACAACCTGCTCGACCGCGTCCGCGCCCGCATCGCCCATGCCGCCCCCTTGCTGGCGCGGCCCGAGGTGACGGCGCCCACCGACAACGCGGCACTCCAAGCCTCATGACGCTCTATTCCCGCATCACCGGTACCGGCAGCTACCTGCCGCCGCGCCGGGTCAGCAACGACGAACTGGCGCAGGAACTGGCTGGTCGCGGCATCGAGACATCCAACGAATGGATCGTCGAGCGCACCGGCATCCATGCCCGCCATTTCGTGGCGGACGGTGTCAACAGCAGCGATCTGGCGCTGGAAGCCTGCCGGCATGCACTGGAAGCCGCCGGCCGCAGCGCTGCCGAGGTGGACCTGATCATCGTGGCCACATCCACGCCCGACATGGTGTTTCCTTCGTCGGCCGCCATCCTCCAGCACAAGCTCGGCATCGCCGGCTGCCCAGCCTTCGACGTGCAGGCCGTGTGCAGCGGCTTCGTCTATGCGCTGACGGTGGCCGATGCCATGGTGCGCACTGGCGCTGCCAAATGCGCACTCGTGGTGGGCGCCGAGGTGTTCTCGCGCATCCTGGACTTCAACGACCGTACCACCTGCGTGCTGTTCGGCGACGGTGCCGGCGCCGTGGTGCTGGAGGCCAGCGACACGCCCGGCATCCTGGCCAGCGATCTGCATGCCGATGGCTCACATGTGGGCATCCTGTGCGTGCCCGGCCATGTGTCGGGTGGTCAGGTGCTGGGCACGCCGCTGTTGCACATGGATGGGCAGGCCGTCTTCAAGCTGGCGGTGCGCGTGCTCGAAGAGGCGGCACGCGCCACGCTGGCCAAGGCCGGCAAGACCGAGGCCGACATCGACTGGCTGATCCCGCATCAGGCCAACATCCGCATCATGCATGGCACCGCCAAGAAGCTGAAGCTTGGCCTGGACAAGGTGATCGTGACCGTGCACGAGCACGGCAACACGTCAGCCGCATCGATCCCGCTGGCGCTCGATTCCGCGGTGCGCGACGGCAAGGTGCGCACTGGCGACACGGTCATGCTCGAAGGCGTGGGCGGCGGCTTCACCTGGGGCGCCGTGCTGCTGAACCTGTAAGGCGCGCCCTTCCTCAGGGATTCGCCTGGCGTCGTGTCATCACGAGATGCGCGCAGATGGAGACTCAACCACCATGAAGAACTTCGCATTCGTCTTTCCGGGGCAGGGCTCGCAGTCCGTGGGCATGCTCGACGCCTGGGGCGACCATCCTGCCGTGCGCGAGACGCTCGCCGAGGCGTCCGAGGCGCTGGGTCAGGACGTGGGCCTGCTGATCAAGGAAGGCCCGAAGGAAATCCTGGCCCTCACCACCAACACCCAGCCGGTGATGCTGGTGGCTGGCATCGCCGCTTGGCGCGCCTGGCTGGCCGAAGGCGGCGCCCAACCGTCGGTGGTGGCCGGTCACTCGCTCGGCGAGTACTCCGCGCTGGTCGCCGCCGGCGTTCTGACGCTGGCGCAGGCCGCGCCGCTGGTGCGATTCCGTGCCCAGGCGATGCAGGAAGCCGTGCCGGTCGGTACGGGCGCCATGGCTGCCATCCTGGGCATGGCCGCAGAGCAGGTGAAGGCCGGCTGCGCCGAGGCCACGGCCGCCATGGGCACCCCCGGCGAAGTGGTCGAGGCCGTCAACTTCAACGACCCGATGCAGACGGTGATCGCAGGCAGCAAGGCGGCCGTCGAGCGCGCTTGCGAACTGCTCAAGAGCCAGGGCGCCAAGCGTGCGCTGCCGTTGCCGGTTTCGGCGCCCTTCCACTCCAGCCTGATGAAGCCGGCGGCCGAGGCGCTTGCGCGACGCCTGGCCGAGGTCGATTTGAAGACGCCGCAGATTCCGGTGCTCAACAACATCGACGTCGCTGTCGAAACCGATCCGGCTCGCATCCGTGAGGCGCTGGTGCGCCAGGCGGCAGGTCCGGTTCGCTGGGTCGAGAGCGTGCAGGCCCTGCAGGCCCGCAGCGTCGAGGCGGTCGTCGAATGCGGCCCCGGCAAGGTCCTGTCGGGCATGGTCAAGCGCATTGCGCCTGGCCTGGCCAGCGGCTTCATCCAGGATCCGGCTTCGCTGGGTGAAGCGCGGCAACTGGTCGCCTGACGCCGTTTCTCCCTTTTTCTGGAAACACGCATGAACACTCCCGCGATCCAGGGCCAGGTGGCCCTCGTCACCGGCGCCACGCGCGGCATCGGCGCAGCCATCGCGCTGGAACTCGCCCAGCGCGGCTACAAGGTCATCGGCACGGGCACGAGCGCCGACGGCGCCGCCAAGATCGGCGCAGCGCTGTCGCCCCACGGGGGTGAAGGCCAGGTGCTGAATGTCACCGACGGCCCGGCCGTGGAAGCCATGATCGACGCCATCGTGAAGGCCCACGGTGGCCTGCACGTGCTCGTCAACAACGCCGGCATCACCCGCGACATGCTCGCCATGCGTCTGAAGGACGAGGACTGGGACGCCGTCATCGACACCAATCTGAAGGCTGTCTTCCGGATGTCGCGTGCAGTGATCCGGCCGATGATGAAGCAGCGCTACGGCCGCATCATCAGCATCACCAGCGTGGTGGGCGCCTCCGGCAACGCCGGACAGGCCAACTATGCGGCCGCCAAGTCGGGCGTGGCAGGCATGACCCGTGCACTGGCCCGCGAACTGGGCAGCCGCGCGATCACGGTCAACTGCGTCGCTCCCGGCTTCATCGAGACCGACATGACCGCCAGCCTGCCTGAGGCCCAGCAGCAGGCGCTGCTGTCGCAGATTCCGCTGGGCCATTTAGGCAAGCCGGCCGATGTGGCCCATGCCGTGGCCTATCTCGCGTCGCCGCAGGCCGGCTACGTGACGGGCCAGGAGCTGCACGTCAACGGCGGCATGTACATGTAATCCACCCGCCGCCGCACAGCCGCCTGTCGGACAAATCTGCGCGATGGGCTGGACAGTGGCTTCTCCGAGCGGCCGTAGGCCCTTGCCGGGACTTTGCCCGGAGCGGCCCGGCTAAAATCCTTGATTCTTTACCACCCTCAGAGGGAACCTAAATGAGCGATATCGAAGCACGTGTCAAGAAAATCATCGCCGAGCAACTCGGCGTGGAAGAGTCGCAAGTGACCAACGAAAAGGCTTTCGTGGCCGATCTGGGCGCCGACTCGCTGGACACGGTCGAACTCGTGATGGCGCTGGAAGACGAATTCGGCATCGAGATCCCGGACGAAGACGCCGAGAAGATCACGACGGTGCAGAACGCCATCGACTACGCCGTCAAGAACCAGAAGGCCTGATCGGCCAAGATCCAAGCCGTTTGCCCGCTGCGCTGCACGACCGGCGCTTTGCGAGGCTCCCTCCTCTCCCGTTTCGCGGGCCTTCGGCTTCACTTCCTCCCGGAACCGTCCTGACAGCGACGCACCAGGCGCCTCACGCCTCACCTCTGGGAGACCCACCATTGCAGAAAGGTTCGCCGGCATGACTCAACGCCGCGTCGTCGTCACCGGGCTCGGTTGCATCTCCCCCGTCGGAAACACTGTGGCCGAAAGCTGGGCCAATCTCGTGGCGGGCCAGTCGGGGATCAGCACCGTCACCAGCTTTGATGCCAGCAACCTGGCGTGCCGCTTCGCGGGGCAGGTCAAGGGCTTCGACATCACCCAATACATCTCCGAGAAGGAAGCGCGTCACATGGACCGCTTCATCCATCTCGGACTGGCCGCCTCGATCCAGGCGGTGGAAGACAGTGGTCTGCCGACCGGGGAGGCGCTATCGCCCGAACTGGCTGAGCGCATCGGCTGCAACATCGGCTCGGGCATCGGTGGCCTGCCGATGATCGAAGAGACGCATGCCGAGCTGACCAACCGGGGTCCGCGGCGCATCTCGCCCTTCTTCGTGCCGGCTTCGATCATCAACATGATCTCGGGCCACCTGTCGATCAAGTACGGCTTCACGGGCCCGAACATCGCAGTGGTCACGGCCTGTACCACCGGCCTGCATGCCATCGGCCTGTCGGCGCGCCTGATCCAGGCCGGCGATGCGGACGTAATGGTGGCCGGCGGCGCCGAGTCGACCGTCTCGCCTCTGGGCATCGGCGGTTTCGCCGCAGCACGGGCGCTTTCCACGCGCAACGACGATCCAGCCACCGCCTCGCGCCCGTGGGACAAGGACCGCGACGGCTTCGTGCTGGGTGAGGGCGCCGGCGTGCTGGTGCTCGAGGAATACGAGCATGCCAAGGCCCGAGGCGCCAGGATCTACGCCGAGCTCGTCGGCTTCGGCATGAGCGCGGATGCGTATCACATGACCGCGCCCAGCGTGGATGGTCCTCGCCGCAGCATGCAGGCTGCCCTGCGCAACGCCGGCATCAACGCCGATCAGGTGGACTACCTGAATGCGCACGGCACCTCCACCCCGCTGGGCGACCTCAACGAGACGAACGCCATCAAGCTGGCCTTCGGTGACCACGCCCGGGACATGGTGGTGAACTCCACCAAGTCGATGACGGGCCACCTTCTCGGGGGCGCTGGCGGCATCGAATCGGTGTTCACGGTGCTGGCGGTACACACTCAGAAGAGTCCGCCGACCATCAACATCTTCAACCAGGATCCGGAATGCGACCTGGACTACTGCGCCAACACGGCGCGCGACATGAAGATCGACGTGGCCGTGAAGAACAACTTCGGCTTCGGCGGCACCAACGGCACGCTGGTGTTCAAGCGGCTCTGACGCGTTCCCGGCCGTTGTTCTGTTCGCCACCCGCCTTTCCGAACCTCCCATGCATCACGCCCCGGCGGTGAGTTTTCCGGTCGGGTCTTCCCGCCGCGCGGCCGCTTTGCACTTGGGGATTGCCAGCGCAGGTGGCCTGGGCGCCTTGGGCTGGTGTCTGCATTTCGGTGCCTTCGATGCTGCAACGCTGGTGATCGTTTCTGCGGCGGCAGCGGGCATGTTGCTGGCACTGCGCACTGCTCGCTCCGTCGATGTGGGCATGCTGCACTGGGCGGGCGGCGAATGGTCGGTGACCGACGCCCGCGGGCTGGATCCGTGGTCAGGCGCCGTGCTCGAGGTGATCATCGACCTCGGGACGCTGATGCTCGCGCGCTGTGCCACGGCGGATGGCCGCAGGCGCTGGTTCTGGCTGGACCGGCAGACCGATCCCCTGCGTTGGCGTGCCCTGCGCCGGGCGGCCTTCGATGGCGCGCGAACTCTTGGGCGTCGCACCGGGGAGGCCTCGACGTGACCACGTCTCCTCCCTCCCCGGCGCCGGGCAGTCCGGGCGAAGCCGACCTGCTGTTGGTCCAGCGAACCCTGGCCGGCGAAGACAGGGCCTTCGAGCTGCTGGTGGTGAAATACCAGCGACGAATCGAGCGGCTCATTGGCCGGATGGTGCGCGATGTGGACCTGATCGAGGACATCGCGCAGGAAACCTTCATTCGGGCCTATCGGGCACTGCACCAGTTCCGCGGCGATGCGCAGTTCTACACGTGGCTCTACCGGATCGCCGTCAACACCGCCAAAAAGGCACTGGTGGACATGAAGCGCGATCCGACGGTGTCCGAAGCGGCGCTGCGCAGCAGTGACGATGACGATGAAACTTACCGCGGCGGAAACGAACCAATCAGCGACGAAACCCCTGAGTCCGTGCTTGCGGCCAATGAAGTGGCCGCGGCGGTGAATGCCGCCATGGAGGCGCTGCCGGCCGAATTGCGCCAGGCCGTGACCTTGCGTGAGATCGAGGGGTTGAGCTACGAGGAAATCGCCGAGGCCATGAATTGCCCGATCGGCACCGTCCGGTCCCGAATCTTCCGGGCACGCGAGGCGATTTCTGCGCGAGTGAAACCCCTGCTGGAAAACCAGTCGGGCAAACGTTGGTGAGCAGGTGAATCCCATGAACGAGCTTAGGAAACAGACCCTGGAACAGGTGTCGGCACTGATGGACGGCGAGATGCCGGCTAATGAGGTGGCGCAGGCGGTGCAGCAGGTGGCGGGCGACGATGCGCTTCGGGCGTCGTGGCAGACCTATCACCTCGTCGGTGAGGTCCTGCGTACAGGGCGCCACACCGTCTGCACCGACAGTGATGCTTTCCTCGACAAACTGCGCCAGCGCATGGCTCAGGAGCCGCCGGTGCTGCGTCCCCGGGAGTCCACGCAGCCACCCGTGGCATGGACCGAGCGCGCGGAGGCGGCCAATGAGCCGGTGTTCCGCTGGCGGCTCGTCGCCGGTGTGGCATCGGTCGCCGTCGCCGCGGCGGTCGGCTGGGGCTTCGTGTCCGGTGGTGGAGCAACGGGCGGGGCCCAGATGGCCCGCCAGGATGCGGCAGCGCCGACGTTGGCATCAGCCACTCCGGCCCCTGCGCAGCAACAAAGCCTCGTGCAGGTGGGCAACCGGCCTGAGGTCATGCTGCGGGACGCGCGGCTCGATGAACTGCTCGAGGCCCATCAGGCGGCTGGTGGTGCGTCCCAGATGCCCTCGGGCTTCCTGCGCAACGCCACGTTCGAGACGCCGTCCCGCTGACCGACCGGATCGCCATTCCACTGCCGATGCCTGTTTCCCCTGCCTCGCGCCGCCGTCTCATTGCGACTGTTCCCGCTGCCGTGCTGGTCTGGGCTGCCCGGCCGTCGGACGCGCAAGCGGCACCTCCGCAGGGTGTTTCCGTTCCTCAACCCGGCCCGCAGCCGCCTGCGCAGGCGCCCGCCGCGGCGGGTGCCATCGACTGGCTGCGGCGCATGCACGAGGCGGCGCGTACCACCGAATATGTGGGGACCTTCGTGGTGTCGACGGGGGCTGGCGCGCTGTCGAGCGCACGCATCTGGCACGCGTGCGAGGGCCCGGTGTGCATCGAGCGGGTGGAGACGCTGTCCGGGCCGCAGCGATCGACTTTCCGCCGCAATGAACTGGTCCGTACCTTTCTGCCGGACCAACGGCTGGTCAAGACCGAGCAGCGCGAGAACCTCGACGTTTTCCCCAATCTGCTGGGAGCAACCGAAAGCTCGATCACCGAGTTCTACGACGCGCGACCGTTGGGCCGCGGCCGTGTGGCGGGCATCGAGGCTGACGTGGTGCAGATCGTTGCGCGTGATGCGATGCGCTTCGGTTACCGCGTCTGGTGCGAGCGGCGTTCGGGTCTGGTGCTGAAGCTGCAGACCCTGGATGTGCGCGGCGCGGTGGTCGAGCAGTCGGCCTTCTCCGAACTCCAGTTCGAGGAGCCTCTGCCCGTGCCGGCGCTCACGGAGATGATGGACAACATCCAGGGCTGGAAGACCGAGCGATCGAAGCTCGAAGCTGCGAATGTCGAGGCAGAAGGCTGGACCCTGTCGCAGCCCGTCCCGGGGTTCAAGCCGGTGAGCAGCTACCTGCGCCCCATCGGCGAGCCTCGCTTCTTCTTCGGGCCACGCAAACGCATCCTGCAATGGACCTTTTCTGACGGACTGGCCACCGTCTCGCTGTTCCTCGAGCCCTATGGCGAACAGCCGCGCCAGGAGGCCTCCCAGGCTCAGGGCGCGACGTACACCCTCTCGCGCAAACTGCCCGACGCCGCGGGCGACTGGTGGCTCACGGCCGTCGGCGAAGTACCGATGCGTACGCTGGACGCATTCGCCCGGGCCCTCGCTCGCACGCGCTGAACCTTTCACGTTTTGGGCCTTCTCAAGGGCATCTGCCGCGAGCGCCGGCCCAGCGGCTATCGTCGGCGTTCGCCACATTGCTCCCCTGTATTGTTGAAAGAAGTCCGAGGATGACGAACAGAGACCGTTTCATGTCTTCTTCCGTGCTGGCCCGGCGTGTGCCGGCGCTGGCCTTGGCTGCCTTCTCGGGATTGACCCTGCTGGCGCCGATGCAGCCGGCCGTGGCCCAGGCTGCGCAGGCCACCCGCACGTTGCCTGACTTCACCGACCTCGTCGACCAGGTTGGCCCGTCGGTGGTCAACATCCGAACCGTGGAACGGGTCACCCGCCGCGGCTCCGGTGAGATGGACGAGGAAATGCAGGAGTTCTTCCGCCGCTTCTTTGGCCAACCATTGCCCAACGCCCCGCGGCAGAACAGGCCCCAGCAGCAACCGCAGGAGGAGGAGCGGCCCCGCGGCGTGGGTTCGGGCTTCATCCTCACGCCCGATGGCTACGTCATGACCAACGCCCATGTCGTCGAGGACGCGTCGGAGGTGATCGTCACGCTGACCGACAAGCGCGAGTTCAAGGCCCGGATCGTCGGCGCCGACAAGCGCACCGACGTGGCCGTGGTCAAGATCGACGCGACCGGCCTGCCCGCGGTCAAGGTGGGAGACATCTCCCGTCTGCGTGTGGGCGAGTGGGTGATGGCCATCGGCTCACCTTTCGGCCTGGAGAACACCGTGACGGCGGGCATCGTCAGTGCCAAGCAGCGCGACACCGGCGAATACCTGCCTTTCATCCAGACCGACGTCGCCATCAACCCCGGCAACTCCGGCGGTCCGCTGATCAACATGCGCGGCGAGGTCGTCGGCATCAACAGCCAGATCTATTCGCGCTCCGGTGGCTTCATGGGCATTTCCTTCTCGATACCCATCGACGAGGCGATCCGCGTCAGCGACCAATTGCGCGCGAGTGGCCGGGTGTCCCGCGGGCGCATCGGCGTGCAGATCGACCAAGTGACCAAGGACGTGGCCGAGTCCATTGGCCTGCCCAAGGCGCAGGGTGCTCTGGTGCGCGGCGTCGAAAGCGGCTCACCGGGCGACAAGGCAGGCATCGAGCCGGGGGATGTCATCCTGAAGTACGACGGGCGGGACATCGAACGCCCCAGCGACCTTCCGCGCATGGTCGGCAATACCAAGCCCGGCACCAAGACGACGGTCACCGTGTTCCGCCGCGGTGGCAACCGCGACCTGTCGATCACCGTGGCCGAACTGGAAGCCGAACAACCCACCCGGCGTCCGGCCAGTGGCAAGGAAGAGCCGAAGCCTCCCGTGTCGGCCGCCGCCAAGTCCCTGGGGCTGGCCGTGACCGAGCTTACCGATGCGCAGCGGCGCGAGCTCAAGTTGCGCGGGGGTGTCCGGGTCGAATCCGCTTCGGAGGCCGCCGCCCGCGCCGGGCTGCGCGAGGGCGACATCATCCTGTCCGTGGGCAATGTGGAAGTTGCCAGCGTCAAGGAATTCGACGCCGCCCTGGGCAAGATGGACCGCAGCAAGCCGGTGAGCGTGCTGTTCCGCCGCGGAGACTGGGCCCAGTACGCGTTGATCCGCCCAGCTCGCTGAAGGCCCAAGCGTCCGTGGGATGGGCGCGGGTGGCCCGTACCAGCGGGCTGAGTGGCCCCATCCATGACTTGGGTTTTGGGGTCATTTCACCCGCGTTTTTCCCGGGCGAAAAGCGTTGGAGGATATAAAGTTGCGAAGGGTCGAGCGCCTCCGATAGTCAGGCTCTCGCAGTGCCGTTTCGGGGGCCTAACAACCGATTCGGTAGAATGCGGCCGCCTCAACGCGGTTTCGGTTCATAAGAGTCCTACGCATATTCACGATGCGGGATTCCAGGGTGTCATGCACCGGCGGTCCACAGATCGCCCACAAGTTGTCCAGAAAACAGCCCACACGGACTGTGAATAAGTTGTTGATAAATTCGTGTTGCTGACCTGCAACGAGGCCCCCCCGGTGTCCCCCGGCCTGTACGCGCCCCCCGTTTTGCCTACAATGAAGTTCCAACTACTGCAGTTGCCATTGCTTGTTGGTTCAGGGCGCGTCTTCCGAAGACGCGCCCTTTTTTCTTGTGCGCTTTGCTCTGCTGCACCAGCAAATTCAAAGACTTAAGTCTGCTCGTTGATGAACCACATCAGAAACTTCTCGATCATTGCGCACATCGACCACGGCAAATCCACACTGGCGGACCGCCTGATCCAGCGCTGCGGCGGCCTGGCCGAGCGCGAGATGGAAGCGCAGGTGCTGGACTCCATGGACATCGAGAAGGAGCGTGGGATAACCATCAAGGCGCAGACCGCAGCGCTTCACTACAAGGCCAAGAACGGGCAGGTCTACAACCTCAACCTCATCGATACGCCGGGCCACGTCGACTTCTCGTACGAGGTCTCGCGCTCGCTCTCCGCCTGTGAAGGCGCGTTGCTCGTCGTCGATGCTTCGCAAGGCGTGGAAGCGCAGACGGTGGCCAACTGCTACACGGCGCTGGACCTCGGCGTCGAGGTGCTGCCGGTGCTCAATAAGATGGATCTGCCGCAGGCCGATCCCGAGCGCGCGAAGGAAGAGATCGAGGACGTGATCGGCATCGATGCCGGCGATGCGATTCCCTGCTCGGCCAAGACCGGCATGGGCGTGGACGAGATCCTGGAGGCCGTCGTCGCCCGCATTCCTGCGCCCCGCGGCAATCCGGATGGCGCGCTGCGCGCCATGATCATCGACAGCTGGTTCGATGCCTACGTGGGCGTGGTGATGCTGGTGCGCGTGGTCGATGGGCGCCTGGCCAAGGGCGAGCGCATCAAGATGATGGCGACCGGCGCCACCTACAACGCCGACAACCTGGGCGTCTTCACGCCGGCCAACGAGCCGCGCGCGAGCCTGGAGGCGGGCGAGGTGGGCTACATCATCGCCGGCATCAAGGAACTGCAGGCCGCGAAGGTGGGCGACACGGTCACGCTGATCAAGCAGGGCTCGGGCGGCGCCGCCTTCACGGCCACCGAGCCGCTGCCGGGCTTCAAGGAAATCCAGCCGCAGGTGTTCGCGGGCCTGTACCCGACCGAGGCGAGCGAATACGACCAGCTGCGCGACGCACTCGAAAAGCTCAAGCTCAACGACGCCTCGCTGCATTTCGAGCCCGAGGTGTCGCAGGCGCTGGGCTTCGGCTTCCGCTGCGGCTTTTTGGGCCTGTTGCACATGGAGATCGTGCAGGAGCGTCTGGAGCGTGAGTTCGACCAGGACCTGATCACTACCGCGCCGAGCGTGGTGTACGAGGTGCTCAAGAGCGACGGCGAGGTCATCATGGTGGAGAACCCGTCCAAGATGCCCGACATCGGCCGCATGGCCGAGATCCGCGAGCCGATCGTGACGGTGCACCTGTACATGCCGCAGGAGTACGTGGGCCCGGTGATGACGCTGGCCAACCAGAAGCGCGGCGTGCAGATCAACATGGCCTACCACGGCCGCCAGGTCATGCTCACCTACGAGATGCCACTCGGCGAGATCGTGCTGGACTTCTTCGACAAGCTGAAGTCGGTGAGCCGCGGCTACGCCTCCATGGACTACGAGTTCAAGGAGTACCGCGCCTCCGACGTGGTCAAGGTCGACATCCTGCTCAACGGCGACAAGGTGGATGCGCTGTCCATCATCGTGCACCGCAGCCAGTCGCAGTACCGCGGGCGGGCGGTGGTGGCCAAGATGCGCGAGATCATCAGCCGCCAGATGTTCGACGTCGCCATCCAGGCGGCCATCGGCGCCAACATCATCGCCCGCGAGACCGTCAAGGCGATGCGCAAGAACGTGCTGGCAAAATGTTACGGCGGCGACATCACGCGCAAGCGCAAGCTGCTCGAGAAGCAGAAGGCCGGCAAGAAGCGCATGAAGCAGATCGGCTCGGTCGAGGTGCCGCAGGAAGCCTTCCTCGCCATCCTCCAAGTCGAGGATTGAGCGGACCGACGGTCCGCCGCCACTCAGCTTCCCCCAGAACAATTCCAAGCGATGCCCATCCTCACCTCCCTGATCCTTGCCGCGTTCGCCGGCTACATCGGCGCCTGGTACGTCGGCGCGGTGGAGGGCAACTTCGCCCTGCTGCTGTTTCTGGCGACCGTGGTGACCGGCCTGTACTGGCTGGCCGAGCGGCTGGTCTTCCTGCCGCGCCGCCGCAGGGCTGCGCAGGCCTTCGAGGCCACGCAGGCCCAGCGCCGCGAGGAACTCGCACGCCAGGGCATCGACCGGCTCGACACCGACGACGGTGGCAAGACCCGCGAACGGCTGCTGGCCCAGCCCTGGTGGCTCGATTGGACGGCCGGCCTGTTCCCGGTGATCCTGGCGGTCTTCCTGCTGCGCTCCTTCGTGGCCGAGCCCTTCAAGATCCCGTCAGGCTCGATGATGCCGACGCTCCTGACCGGCGACCTCATCCTGGTCAACAAGTTCACCTACGGCCTGCGCCTGCCGGTGCTGGGCACCAAGATCACCGAGGGCACGCCCCTGGCCCGGGGCGACGTGGTCGTGTTCCGCTATCCGCCGCAGCCCTCGATGGACTACATCAAGCGCGTCGTCGGCGTGCCGGGCGATGAAGTGTCCTACCAGAACAAGCGGCTGACCATCAACGGCCAGCCCGTCAGCAAGGACCCGCTGCCCGACTACTTCGACGAAGACACGATGCGGTATTCGAAGCAGTTTGCCGAGAAGCTCGGCGCTGCCGATCACCGCATCCTCAATGACGAGACCCGGCGTGCAGGCCTGTCGGACGCCGAGATCATGGCCTTCCCTAACCGTGAAAATTGTCGTTACAGTGTGGAAGGATTTGTTTGCAAGGTGCCAGCCGGTCAGTACTTCATGATGGGCGACAACCGCGACAACTCCCTCGATTCGCGGTACTGGGGTTTCGTGCCGGATCAGAACGTCGTGGGCCGTGCCTTCTTCGTCTGGATGAACTTCGGCAACCTCAAGCGGATCGGGCCATTCCACTGATCAGGCGCCGCATGGCGGCGGGCAACGAGGGCGGGTCATCCCGGCGAAGGAGTGAGGTTCATGAGAATCGGCAAGGGCAGGGCCCGGCAGCGCGGCATTTCGTTCATCGGCCTGCTGTTCGTGGTCATCGTGCTGGGGGCGGTCGGAGTGGTGGCGGCCCAGTTGGTGCCCACGTTGATCGAGTACCAGGCCATCCTGAAGGCGGCCGAGCGTGCGAAGGTGGGAAGCACCGTCCCCGAGGTGCGCTCGCTCTTCGATCGGGCGCAGGCCATCGACGACTTCACCGCCATTTCGGGCAAGGACCTCAACGTCGAGAAGGTGGGCGACAAGGTCGTCGTTTCCTTCGCCTACGACAAGCAGATCCATCTGGTCGGGCCCGCCTGGTTGCTGATGAAATACACGGGCCGCACCGACTGAGCATCCGCCCGGGATGCGCCAGGCTGCGGCGCCACAACGACAGGGAAGTCTTCACGTGAATCCGAGCGGCCTGGCGGCGCTCCAGGTGCGCCTGGGGCATGCCTTCTCCGACGACCGCCTGCTGCAGCGGGCGCTGACCCACCGCAGCTATTCGTCCGAGCACAACGAGCGCCTCGAATTCCTGGGCGACTCGGTGCTGGGCCTGGCCATCTCTCATCTGCTCTATACCCGTCTGGCGCGGCAGGCCGAGGGTGACCTGTCGCGGGTGCGCGCCAACCTTGTGCGACAGGACACGCTGCACGGGATCGCCCAGCGCCTGCAGCTGGCCGGGTTGCTGCGCCTGGGCGAAGGGGAGGCCCGCTCCGGTGGCGCAGCCAGACCCTCGATCCTGGCCGACGCAGTGGAGGCGCTGATCGGTGCCGTCTACCTGGATGCCGGCTTCGGTCCGGCGCAGGCGCTGGTGCAGCGTCTCTATGCCGACATCGAGATCGAGCCGCAGATGAGCGCCGCCTCCAAGGACCCGAAGACCGAACTCCAGGAATGGCTGCAAGGCCACAAAATGAAGCTGCCCGCCTACCGCGTCGTCGCTACGCTGGGCGCCGCGCACAAGCAGACCTTCGAGGTCGAATGCGAAGTGCCGGAACTGGGCCTGGCTGAACGCGGCAGCGGTGGTTCGCGCCGCGCCGGCGAGCAGGCGGCGGCTGCCACCATGCTGCAGCGCCTGAAGACCCGCGGCCGCTGAACCTCCAATTGCTGTCATGAACGACCACAACGACCTTCCCGACGCCACTTCCGCGCCCGACCACGACCACGACCACGATCCGGTGCCCGACACCATGCCGCCCATGCCGGCGATGCCCGCGGGCGTGCAGGCCGAGCCCATCCCGGGCCAGCGTTGCGGGTTGGTGGCCATCGTGGGCAAGCCCAACGTCGGCAAGTCCACGCTGATGAACGCGCTGGTGGGCCAGAAGATCAGCATCACTTCGCGCAAGGCCCAGACCACGCGCCACCGCATCACCGGCATCCGCACGGTGGCCGATGCCGAGGGCCCGGGCGGCACGCAGTTCGTGTTCGTCGACACGCCCGGCTTCCAGACCCGCCACGCCAATGCGCTCAACCGCTCGCTCAACAAGACGGTGCTGGGCGCGGTGGCGGACGTGGACCTGATCCTCTTCGTGGTGGAGGCTGGCCGTTTCTCCTCCGCAGACGCCAAGGTGCTGGGCCTGCTCGACCGCAACATCCCCGTGCTGCTGATCGCCAACAAGCTCGACACCGTGCTGCGTCGCGCCGACCTTGCCCCGTGGCTGCAGCAGATGCAGCGCGAGCACGGCGGCGAGGCACAGGATCGCTTCGCCGAATTCGTGCCCATGTCGGCCAAGAACGCCAAGGACATCGAGCGCCTGTTCGCCATCTGCGCCAAGTACCTGCCCGAGCAGAACTGGTGGTACGACGCAGAGGAACTGACCGACCGCAGCGAGAAATTCCTGGCCGGCGAGACGGTGCGCGAAAAGCTCTTCCGCCTGACCGGCGACGAGTTGCCCTACACCTCCACCGTGGTGGTCGACAAGTTCGAGGAAGAGCCGCCGCAGAAGAAGGGCCACAAGCGCCTGCTCAAGATCGCCGCCACCATCGTGGTCGAGCGCGACGGCCACAAGGCCATGGTGATCGGTGACAAGGGTGAGCGCATCAAGCGAATTGGCATGGAGACGCGCCAGGAGCTGGAGAAGCTGATGGACGCCAAGGTGTTCATCGAGCTGTGGGTGAAGGTGCGCTCCGGCTGGGCCGACGACGAGGCCCGCGTGAAAAGCTTCGGCTACGAGTGATGCTCCCCCCCGTTGCTTGCTCACTTCGTGTAGCCGCCTCCCCCCTCGAGGGGGCGCGCCTGGCGGCCCGGCAAAGCCGGTTCCGCGGGCGCTCACGCATGACCTGCTCCGCGGCCATTCGAATGGGCTTGGGGAACTGAGTGGCCGGGGCGGCGCGCCGGGTCGCGCATGAACCCGCCTTCGTGCTGCACCGCTACGACTGGAGCGAGTCCAGCCTGATCCTGGAGGTGTTCACCCGCCACCACGGGCGCATCGCGCTGGTGGCCAAAGGCGCGAAGCGGCCGAGTTCCAACTTCCGGCCGGTGCTGCTGCCGCTGCAGCCGCTGCAGTTGGCCTTCGGCGGCGATGCCGAGGTGCGCACCCTCAAGTCCGCCGAATGGATGGGCGGCCATGTCATGCCGACCGGCGACGCGCTGATGTCGGGCTACTACCTCAACGAGCTGTTGCTGCGCCTGCTGGCGCGCGAGGATGCACATCCGGCGCTGTTCGATGCCTATGCGTCCGTGGTCCAGGTGCTGGGCACGCCGCACGATCCTGCCTCGCAGCAGGCGGTGCAAGCCTCGGCCCTGCGCGCCTTCGAACTGCTGCTGCTGCGCGAGATCGGCTTCCTGCCCGACCTGGACGCGCAGACCTCGACGCTGGCGCCGCTCGCCCCGGGCGGCCGCTACCTGCTGCTGCCTGAAACCGGTCTGCGCGAGGCCGGCGAGGACGAGCCCGCGGCCATCGGCGCCGAAGGCTGGCAGTCGCTGCAGCGCGCACTCGCCGACCATGCCCCCTTCACCCGCACGCTGCGCACCGTGGCCGAGCTGTCGCCCGGCGCCAGCGGCGCGTTGCGCAGCCAGCTGCGCCAACTGCTCCACTACCATTGCGGCGTCGCCCAGCTGCGCACCCGGCAGATGATGCGCGACCTGCAGGATCTGTGAGGCGCGTCCGGCCACTTGCCGCGGCGTGCGCCTTGCAGGCCAAGCCGAAGGTCCATCCGTGAACACCGCCACTTCCTCCCGCACGGCACTGTCCGTCAACGTCAACAAGGTCGCGCTGTTGCGCAACACCCGCCACCTGGGCATTCCCAGCGTCACCCGCGCGGCCACGCTGTGCCTGCAGGCCGGGGCGCACGGCATCACCGTGCATCCGCGGCCGGACGCCCGCCACATCCGCACGGGCGACGTGCACGAACTGCACGCGCTGCTGAAACAGGACTGGCCGGCCGTGGAGTTCAACATCGAAGGCAACCCCTTCCACAACCTGATGGACTTTGTGCGCGAACTGCGCCCGCACCAGGCCACCTTCGTGCCCGACAGCGAGGACCAGTTCACCAGCGACCATGGCTGGACCTTCCCGCAGGACGCCGAGCGCCTGCGCCCTCTGATCGCCGAGGCGAAAGCCCTGGGCGTGCGCGTGAGCCTGTTCATGGACCCCGCGCCCAAGATGATGGCCGCCGCCCGTGCCGTCGGCGCCGACCGGGTCGAGCTCTACACCGAGGGCTATGCCGCCTCTCGCGGCCGGCCCGATGCCGACGCCGTGCTGGCCCGCTACGCCGCCGCCGCGCAGGCTGCGCAGGCCGCTGGCCTCGACGTGAACGCCGGCCACGACCTGAGCCAGGACAACCTCGCCGACTTCCTGCGTGCGGTGCCGCAGGTCAAGGAGGTCTCCATCGGCCACGCCTTCGTCGCCGATGCGCTCGAGGCGGGGTACGCCGCCACCACCCGCGCCTACCTGGCGTGCATCGAGGCCGCGGCATCGTGATCCACGGCATCGGCACCGACCTCTGCGACATCCGCCGCATCGAGGCCACGGTCGGCCGCCAGGGCGACCGTTTCGCCGAACGTGTGCTGGGCGACGCCGAACTCGCCATCTGGCGCCAGCGTGCCAGTCGCTGGCCCGCGCGCGGCATGCGCTACCTGGCCACCCGCTTCTCGGCCAAGGAGGCCTTCAGCAAGGCCATCGGGCTGGGCATGCGCATGCCCATGAGCTGGAAGCTGTGCGAAGTCCTCAACGACGCCAGCGGCAAGCCCTACATCGCGCTGCACGATCCGCTCAAAAGCTGGTTCGAGGCCCAGAGCCTGAGCGCGCATGTGACCGTCACCGACGAGGCCGACTACGCGGCCAGCTTCGTGGTGGTCGAGAAGCAGACCCCATGACCGACTCCCCGCTCATCATCGACGTCGCCGGCACCGCCCTCACAGCCGACGACCGGCGCCGCCTGCAGCATCCGCTGGTGGGCGGCTGCATCTACTTCAGCCGCAACTTCGAAAGCCGGGCGCAGATCACGGCGCTCTCGGCCGAGATCCGGGCCCTGCGGCCCGGCCTGCTGATTGCGGTGGACCATGAAGGCGGTCGCGTGCAGCGCTTCCGCACAGATGGCTTCACGGTGCTGCCGTCCATGCGTGCGTTGGGCACGCTGTGGCAGTCGGGCGGTGACGGTCCGCAGCGTGCGCTGAATGCCGCAGCTGCACTCGGCCAGGTGCTGGCGGCGGAGCTGCGCGCCTGCGGCATCGGCTTTTCCTTCGCGCCGGTGCTGGACCTGGACCATGCCGACGCGGCGGCGGGCGATGCGCCGGCCTCGCGCAGCGCCGTCATCGGCAATCGCAGCTTCCACCGCGACCCGGCCGTCGTCGCAGCGCTCGCGCGGGCAGTGATGCATGGGCTGCGCGACGCTGGCATGGCCCATTGCGGCAAGCATTTCCCTGGTCATGGCTTTGCGGCGGCCGACTCGCATGTGGCCGTGCCGGTCGATCCGCGGGGGTTGGAAGACATCCTGGCGGACGATGCCGCGCCCTACCGCTGGCTCAGCGCCAGCCTGGCGGCGGTGATGCCGGCCCATGTCGTCTACCCGGCGGTCGATGCGCGGCCGGCCGGCTTCTCTCGGAAGTGGCTGCAGGCGGTGCTGCGCGGTCGGTTGGGCTTCACCGGCGCGGTCATCAGCGACGACCTCAGCATGGAAGGCGCGCGCCACCTCGAAGGCCGGCTGTTGACGCCGGCCCAGGCGGCGCTACAGGCCCTGCAGGCGGGCTGCGACTTGGCCCTGTTGTGCAACCAGAGCCTGAACGGTGGCGCAGTGCTGGACGAATTCCTGGACGGGATGGCGCAGGCGTATGCACGCGGCGACCTCGCGCCATCACCCGAACGCGAGGCCCGGCGACGCAGCCTGCTGCCGCGCGGCGAGGCCCTGGACTGGGATGCGCTGATGGCCGATGCAGGCTATCGCCACGTCCGCGCGCTGCTGCCCGCGACGGTCTGAGGCGGCGGCCATGGCAACCACCATGCTTCAGGTGAAGGTCAAGCCCAACGCACGGGCCAGCAGCCTGGTGCAACAGGAGGACGGCACCTGGCTGGCCCGGCTCAAGTCGCCCCCGGTGGACGGCAAGGCCAATGCCGAACTGATCGGCCTGGTGGCGAAGCAACTGGGCGTGGCCAAGGCGGCCGTCGACATCCACGCCGGCGCGGGCGGGCGCATGAAGCTGGTGAAGGTGCAGCAGCACTAGCGCGGGCAAGCCGCCGCGCCGGCCTCCGGAAGGAGAAGGCGCTCAGCCCTCGCGCCGCAGCGCCGGGAACAGGATCACGTCGCGGATGCTGGGCGAGTCGGTCAGCAGCATCATGAAGCGGTCGATGCCGATGCCGCAGCCGCCGGTGGGGGGCATGCCGTACTCCAGCGCGCGCACGAAGTCGTGGTCGAAGTACATCGCCTCGTCGTCGCCGCTGTCCTTGGCGGCCACCTGGGCGTTGAAGCGGGCGGCCTGGTCCTCGGCGTCGTTCAGCTCCGAGAAGCCGTTGCCGAATTCGCGGCCGGTGATGTAGAGCTCGAAGCGCTCGGTGACTTCCGGCCGCTCGTCGTTGGCGCGGGCCAGCGGCGAGATCTCGGTCGGATGCTCCATGATGAAGGTGGGCTGCCAGAGCTTCTCTTCGCCCACTTCCTCGAAGTACAGCACCTGCAGGCTGGCCAGGGTGCGGCCGGCCAGGCGGTCCTTCTCTTCGCTCATGCCCAGCTTGCGCAGCGCGGCGATCAGCCAGTCGCGGCTGTCCACGTTGTCTGCCGCCTCGGTGTGCTTGACGATGGCTTCGCGGATGGTCAGGCGCTCGAAGGGCGCGGCCAGGTCGACAGGCTTGCCCTGGTAGGTGAGCTGCAGCGTGCCCACGGCCTTGGTGGCGGCGTCGCGGATCAGCGCTTCGGTGAAGTCCATCAGGTCGCGGTAGTTCCAGTAGGCCGCGTAGAACTCCATCATCGTGAACTCGGGGTTGTGACGGACCGAGATGCCTTCGTTGCGGAAGTTGCGGTTGATCTCGAACACGCGCTCGAAGCCGCCCACGATCAGGCGCTTGAGGTAGAGCTCCGGCGCGATGCGCAGGTACATCTCCTGGTCGAGCGCGTTGTGGTGCGTGACGAAGGGCTTGGCATTGGCGCCGCCAGGAATGGGGTGGAGCATGGGCGTCTCCACCTCCAGGAAGCCATGGCTCACCATGAACTCGCGGATGCCGCTCACGGCCTTGCTGCGGGCGGCGAAGCGGGTGCGGGCGGCCTCGTCGGTGATCAGGTCCACGTAGCGCTGGCGGTACTTCTGCTCCTGGTCGCTCATGCCGTGGAACTTGTCGGGCAGCGGACGCAGGCTCTTGGTGAGCAGGCGCAATCGGCTGACCTTGATCGACAGCTCGCCGGTCTTGGTCTTCATCAGCGTGCCTTCGGCGCCGACGATGTCGCCCAGGTCCCACTTCTTGAAGTCGGCGTAGGCTTCTTCGCCCAGCGCGTCGCGGGTGACGTAGAGCTGGACGCGGCCGGTGGCGTCCTGCAGCGTGGCGAAACTGGCCTTGCCCATTACGCGCTTGAGCATCATGCGACCGCCCACGCTGGCGGCCACGGGCGTGGCCTCGAGCGTCTCCGCAGCCGTCTCACCATGTGCGGCGAGCAGGGCGTCGGCGCGGTCGGCAGGCTTGAAGTCGTTGGGGAAGGCGACGCCGCGGCCCTCGGCCTGGCCGGCCCGCAGCGCCTTCAGTTTCTCGCGGCGTTCGGCGATCAGCTGGTTGTCGTCAACGGAAGGGGCGGCAGCGGCCGGCGTGGTGAGGTCGGACATGGAGGACGTCGTGCGGTTGAAGGCCGCCGCCGGCCGCGGATGCGACCGGTGTGAGGGCGGCTGAGGGGGAGGGGCGCAGGGTCGCCGGGCAGGGGGCCCGGCACAGCGCGGCCGACGATTTTAGCGACCGGCGTCGCGTCGCGCGGCCCGCGTGCCGCAAGAGGCGCCGCAGGGCGGCGGCACGGGAGCACCTTCAGCGCTGGCCCGAGATGCGCGTCTGCGCCAGCAGGTCGCCCACCAGTTCCAGGCGCACCAGCGGGCTGTCCAGCGCCAGCATCCGCTGGCGCATCTCCGAGGGCAAGGGCAGCAACTCGCACCAGCGGTTGGCGACCCAGCCGCAGTCGTCGTAATCGAACGGCTCTGCCATCGGCAACGGCCCGCCGCGCTGGCGCAGGGTGTCGGCGAACTGACGAAGCGCGTCGGCCACGTTGTGCAGGTCGTCCGGCACCGGCACGCGCGGCTCGGCCGGCAGCGTCTCGGTGCGGGCCGTCCACAGGCCGTTCGCCTGCTGCCGGCGCTCCAGTACGCGAAAGCGCTCGGTGCCCACGCATTCGATGACCAGCAGGCCGGACTGGGGCGATTCCAGCTGGCGGATGGTCGCCAACGTGCCCATGTCGGCGAAGGTCTCGGGCGACGCCCCCGCCGCGCGCACTTCGGCGCCGCGAACCAGCCCCACCACACCGAAAGGCGTTCCGGTCTTGTGGCACTCGCCGATCATCTGCAGGTAGCGCAGCTCGAAGATCCGCAGCGGCAGCAGCCCGCCCGGAAAGAGCACGGTTCCAAGAGGAAAAAGCGGCAGGAAGGCGGGGGCTTCGGACATGATGGGTGCAAAAGTGCGTGGCTATCATCGCACTCCCTCCTTGCCCCCTGCGGCGTCTTCCTTTTCCTGACGATGCTCTACCAGATCCCTTCGTTCCTGCTGGACGTCATCGCCGGCCTGCTGGGCGGCGCCTGCCTGCTGCGTCTGTACATGCAGTTGCATCGCGTGCCCTTCGGCAATCCGCTGGGACGTTTCGTCTTCGCGTTGACCGACTGGATCGTGCTGCCGCTGCGCCGCATCATCCCCACGGCGGGCCGTTGGGACATCGCCAGCCTGGTGGCGGCATGGCTGATCGTCATGCTCAAGTACCTGCTGTTGATGCTGCTGGTGGGCGGACTGCGACCGGTGGCGCTGCCGCTGCTGGCGCTGTTCGGGCTGATGCAACTGGCGGTGTCGGGGCTGACGGCGCTGCTGATCGTCTATGCGGTGCTGTCGTGGGTGCCCGGTGCATCGCCCGTGCTGCACGACCTGGTGCAGCGCCTGGCCGAGCCGCTGGTGCGCCCCATCCGCCGGGTGGTGCCGCTGATCGGCGGCGTGGACCTGTCACCGCTGGTGGCCATCGTGCTGCTGCAGATCGTGGCGATGGTGCTGGGCAACCTGCTGGTGGCCATCTACGGTATCGGGCGCTGAGCCGGGCAGGGGCTTGCGCAGCGCTTTCGGCGCTGCATCGCTGCCCTGGCGCTCAGTAGACGTCGCGGCGCAGTCGGCCGTCCATGAGCAACGCCTCGACGGCCGAAGCACCCAGAAGATCGCGCAGGGCCGAATCCACACCCTGGGCCATGCCGGCCAGGCTGCCGCAGACATAGATCGCAGCGCCATCCTCCACCCAGCGTCGCAGCTCGTCGCGCGCATCCCGCAAGGCATCCTGCACATGTCGGCCGTTCGGCGGCAGGCGCGACCAGGCCAGGTCCACCCGCGCCAGCAGGCCGCGCGACTGCCAGGCCTGCACCTCGTCGGTGAAGAAGGCGTCATGGTCCGGGTGCCGCTCGCCGAAAACCAGCCAGTTGCGTCCGTGGCCGCGTCGCACCCGCTCCCGCAGGTGGCTGCGCAGGCCGGCGAAGCCCGAGCCGTTGCCGATGAAGATGCAGGGCCGGTCGTCGTCGATCAGCTGGAAGCCGGGGTTGTCGATCAGCCGCAGGCGCAGCGGCGCACCGGGCTGGGTCTGCACGGTCAGCCAGTTGGACATGAGGCCAAGCCTGCCGCCCGCCAGCACGCGCTGGCGCACGAGAAGGCTCAGCGTGCCGTCCGCCGGGAGCGAGGCAACGGAATAGCGCCGCGGCGGCTCGCCTGGTGCGGGCGCTTCGATCTCCGCCAGGGTCCCTGGGCGCCAGCCAGCCTCGGGGGGCAGGGCGATCTGTAGCTCGAAGAGGGGTGAGCCGGCGCTCCCAGGGTTCAGATGCGTGCGCAGACTCAGCGCAGCGTCGATCCAGCCGGGCGCCGCCAGGGCCGGCTCCAGCGCCGCATCTTCGTCCAGCACGACGCCGAAGGCGGCGCCCAGCCGGGCGCGCCAGCGGGAAACGGCCGAGGCATCGGCGTCATCCATCTCGACCAGCGGAAAGAGCGGCCGCGCGCCCAGGCGGCGCAGTTGCGCGTCCAGCGCATGGCCGAAGCCGCAGAAGGTGCCGTACTGCCGGTTGCCCAGGGCCAACAGGCCGAACGCTGGAGCGGGCGTGAGCGGCGCATTCATCGCGCTCAGCCGCCGGGCGAAGGCGCGGGCCGCATCGGGCGGCTCGCCGTCGCCATAGCTGCTGGCCACGACCAGCACGCGCGGGTGGCGGGACAGGTCGGCCGGGGCCAGCGCCTGCAGTGGCCGGACGGTGGCCGGCACGCCGGCCGCGCCCAGGGCGGCGGCGGTCTGCCAAGCGAGCCGTTCGGCATGGCCCGTCTGGGTGGCGAAGGCGATCAGCAGGCCGCCGGCCTCGGGCGTGGCGTTGCCACCCGCCGTCGCCAGTGAGGCCCGCCGCGCCCGCCGTGCCGCCGCGGCCTCGCGCCGGCGGCGCAGGTACAGCAGCCAGCCGGTGACGGCGAAGAGCAGCAGCCCGGCGCTGGCCAGCACCATCACCACCCGCCCGAGCGGGCCCCAGAAACTGCCCATGTGCAGCGGATAGATGCTGTTGACCAGCCGCGCGGGCGCGCTCAGCTCGGCATAGCGGCGGTGCTCAGCCACGGCGCCGGTGGCGGCATCGAGGTAGAGGCGGTTGCGGGCGCGGTCGTGCTCGGCGTCACGGCGCAGGTAGGTGACTTCGACCCGCGGGTTGGCGCGGGCCGGCAGGCGCAGCGTGGCCAGTTGCCAGTTGCCGCCAGAAGCCTGCAGGAAGCTCTGCCAGAGCCGGTCGAGGTCGGGCGCGGCGCGCGGTGTCGCAGCCTTGGCACCGTCCGGGCCGGTGCCGCCGGGTGTGCCGGCCATGGTCCGGCCCACCGGGTTGCCGCCGCCGCGCTGCATGCGCGCCGCCTGTCCTTCGCCCACGGCGCCGTCCACCGCCGCGCGAACGGCGTCGAAACCCCAGTAGACGCCCGTCAGCCCCGACACCAGGTAGCACAGCAGCGCCAGCGTGCCCGCCACCGCATGCAGGTTCCACAGCAGCGCGCGGCCGCGCAGGCGTAAGTCCAGCCGCAGCCAGGCGCGCCAGTCCAGCGCCCGGCGCGGCCAGCGCAGCACCAGGCCGGAGACGGCCAGCAGCAACAGCGAGGCCGCGAGCACGCCCGTCACCGGCTTGCCGATGTCGCGCGGCAGCAGCAGCCAGCGGTGCAGCGATTCGACGGTCTCGAAGAATTCGTCGCCCCGCGGCTCGGGCAGCGGCTCGGCGGTCCACGGGTCCAGCCAGTGCTGGGCGCCACGGCGCTGGCCGGGCGCCGGCGCGAGGCCGATGCGCACGGGCCAGCCGGCCTGCTCGCGCAGCGTGAGCGTCTGCACCTGCACCTTCGGATCGCGGGCCTGCACGGCCGACACCAGCGCCGCGGGTGTGAGCGGCGCAGCGCCGGGCATGGGCGCCTGGCGCTGGAACAGCGCCGGATTCAACGCCTCGACGATCTCCGCGCGGTAGGCCAGCAGCGCGCCGCTGCTGCCGATGACCGCCAGCACCGTGCCGGCCGTGATGCCGGCCAGCCAGTGCAGCTGGAACAGGACTTGGCGCCAGGTCCAGCGCATGTCAGCCTCTCACCGCGCTCACAGGTCGACCTTCATCAAGGCCTTCACGATGCGCGGTGCGCCCACTGCCAGTCGGGTGCCGGCGGCCGACCAGTAGCGCCTGTCGCCCGCGTTCTCCACGTTCAGCTGGAACTGGGTGCGCCTGCCGAACAGCTGGGTCACGTAACGCGCTCCCACGTCGAACAGCGTGTAGCCGCCGATGAAGCCCTGGTTCAGGTCGTCGATGGGCCGTCGGCCCGTGTAGTAGGCGCCGCCGTTGATCGAGAGGCCGGGCACGCCGGCGATGTCATACGAGAGGAACAGGCTGGCCGTCCTGCGGGCCGTGTTCTCGGGCATCTTGCCGTTGTACTGGGCGTTGATCTCTCGGAAGGCGGCGTTCAGCAGTTGGCCCGAGGCCTGCCACGCCAGCTGCTTCGTGATCTGGCCCTGGGCCGACAGCTCCAGGCCGCGGAAGACCTGCCGGCCGTCGCCCACGAAGGTGTTGGCGCTGTTGGTGTAGGTGCCGGGCCGATCGATGTCGAACACTGCGGCCGAGAACATCGTGCCGGTGGGCGCCTGCCAGCGCAGGCCGAGCTCCTTCTGCTTGCTCACGCCCGGGGCCAGCCGCTGGTTCTGGTTGGTGGTGCCGGCTGGCGCCGCCTCCCCTTCCTCCACGCCCTGTGCATAGGAGCCGTAGACGGCCAGGTCCGGCGTGAACTTGTAGGTCAGCGCGAGCAGCGGCGAGGTCTTGTCGACGTCGTAGGCGATCACCGGCAGCGTGGTGCTGGCGCCCTGCACGCTCTGGTAGCGCGTGTGGCGCGCGCCGGCCACCAGTTGCCACTCGGGCGAGATCACGATGCGGTCCAGCGCGTACAGGCCCAGGTCGCTGCTGTCCTGGAAGCCGTTGGTGGGCGCCAGCGTGCGGTTGCTGAGCGCCAGCGGCGCGATGGGGATCGGGTCGTACAGGTACTGCACCGTGCTGGCGCTGCCGTAGCTGCGGTTGTAGAGCGGTGCCTGGCTCTTGTCGGCCCGTGCCACGCCCAGGGTCAGCTCGTGCTGGAGACTGCCCGTCTGGAAGGTGCCGAACAGCTCGGTGCGCAGCAGCTGCGAGGTCTGCTCCAGGTGCTGCACGGTGCCGGTGATGCGGCCCCGGCCCGTCGTCACGTTGTAGTTGCTGAAGGTCGCCAGCCCGCGGTCGCGCTCGGCTTCCGATCGGCCGGCCTCGACCATCAGCGCCCAGTCGCTGTTGATCGAATAGTCGGCGCGCAGCTGCTGGTTGGTGACCTCGGCGGAGAAAGGCGCGAAGGTGGGGCCGAGCAGCCTGGTGGGGTCGGGCAACGCGGGCAGCGTGATCACGCCGTTGACCGCCGTCGGCCGGCCGATGCCGGCCTGTTCCACGATGCGCTTCTGGTAATGCTCGATGTCGGCCTTCAGGGTCAACTGCGAGTTCACGCGCCAGTCGAAGGCCAGCGACTGCATCTGGCGGTTGCCATCCACGCCGCCGATGGCCGAGCCCAGGCTGCCGCCCGCGGCATTGATGCGCACGCCGAACTGATCGTCCGCGCCGAAGCGCCGGCCGATGTCCATCAGGCCCTGCGCGCCGCCGTGGTCGTCCACCTTCAGGCCCACGCTGGTCACCGGTGTGGCGCCGGCCCGCTTGGTCACGAAGTTGACGATGCCGGCCGGCGAGGTGAAGCCGTAGTAGAGCGCCGAGGCGCCCTTGAGCACCTCCACCCGCTCCTTGTTCTCCATCGGGATCTCGGAGATGTTGGGAATGGCCAGCGAGCCGTTGAGCCGGTAGTTGGTGCGGTTCTCGACGCCGATGCCGCGGATCACCAGCTGGTCGAAGGTGTCGCCGCCGTTCTGCTGGCGGGCGACACCAGCGGTGTTGCGCAGCACGTCGTAGACGCTGTCGGCCGCCTGCAGCTCGATGACGGCGCTGGTGACGGCATTCACGGTGGCCGGAACGTCCATCAGCTGCCCGCCGCGGAAGGTGCCGGCCTCCACCGTGTTGGCGACGAAGCCGTTGCTGCGGCTGGCCTGAACGTCCACGGCTTCCAGGGTGGTCTGGGCCAGGACGGCGCAGGGCAGCGGCAGCGCCAGGGCGGCGGCGACAGGGAGCAGTCTTCTCATGAGCAGGCGGGCCGGCAAGCGGCCACAAAAAAGCGCGCCGATGCGCGCTGTTGGCGAACTGGTGAAAACCCTATTCTGCCTTGCTAATGAGAACTTTTCTCATGTCCGTGTCGGCTGTCGCAATCGCACCACGGCCCGGCCACTGTGGGCCGGGCGCCAGAGGGCAATCAGCCGACCGCGTCGGCCGGTTGGCGCGTGAGCATGGCCAGCACGCTGGCGATGGTCTTGCGAAGCTCGCGGCGGTCGCTGATGAAGTCGACCGCGCCCTTTTCCTGCAGGAACTCGGCGCGCTGGAAGCCCGCCGGCAGCTTCACGCGCACGGTGGACTCGATCACGCGCGGGCCGGCGAAGCCGATCAGCGCCTTGGGCTCGGCGATCACCACGTCACCCACGAAGGCGAAGCCGGCCGAGACTCCGCCCATGGTCGGGTCGGTCAGCACGCTGATGTACGGCAGGCCCTTCTTGGCCAGGCGGGTGAGGGCTGCATTGGTCTTGGCCATCTGCATCAGCGACAGCAGGCCTTCCTGCATGCGAGCGCCGCCGGTGGCGGTGAAGCAGATGAAGGGCACCTTCTGCTCGATGGCGGTCTCGACGCCGCGCACGAAGCGCTCGCCGACCACCGAGCCCATGGAGCCGCCCATGAACTCGAACTCGAAGCAGGCGGCGACCACGCCGATGTTGAGCACCGAGCCGCCCATCACCACCAGGGCGTCGGTCTCGCCAGTGGACTCCAGCGCTTCCTTCAGGCGCTCGGGGTACTTGCGGCTGTCCTTGAACTTGAGAGCATCGACCGGCAGCACTTCCTGGCCCAGCTCGTAGCGGCCCTCGGCGTCGAGGAAGGCGTCGAGCCGCGCGCGGGCGCCGATGCGGTGGTGGTGGCTGCAGCTGGGGCAGACGTTCTGGTTCTGCTCCAGGTCGGTCTTGTAGAGCACCGTTTCGCAGCTCGGGCACTTGATCCACAGGCCCTCGGGCATCTGGCGCCGGGCACCGGGGTCGGTGGGCGCGATCTTGGGGGGGAGGAGTTTTTCGAGCCAGCTCATGGTGTACGTCCGAGTTCTGTGCAAGGAGGCGGACGGGACGGCCAAGCCGCCTGTCCGCGGCGCCTGCCGGGCGCGGTGGCCGGGCAGGGCGGGGAACGAGGGGACGGATTATCCCGCTTTCGGCCCGGAGGCCGGCAGCGCATCCAGCGCGGCGCGGATGCCACGCAGGAAATCGCCCGCCGCGGCCAGTGCCGCTTCGCGCGGCTGGCCTTCCAGCAGCTGGATGATCCGCGTGCCGATCACCACCGCGTCGGCCGTGCGGCCGACGGCCTGCGCCGTCTGTGCGTCGCGGATGCCGAAGCCCACGCCCACGGGCACTGTCACGTGCTCGCGGATGCGCGGCAGCATCTGCTCGACGGCACCGGTGTCCAGGTGGCCGGCACCGGTCACGCCCTTGAGCGAAACGTAGTAGACGTAGCCGCTGGCCACGCGCGCCACCTGCGCCATGCGCGCGTCGGTGCTGGTGGGGGCGAGCAGGAAGATCAGGTCCAGCCCGTGCGCGCGCAGATCTGCGGCGAAGGCTTCGCATTCCTCCGGCGGGTAGTCGACGATCAGCACGCCGTCCACGCCTGCTGTCGCCGCGTCGCGCACGAAGGCGCCGGCGCCATGCTTGAGGTCGTAGCGCTCCACCGGGTTGGCATAGCCCATCAGCACCACGGGGGTCCCGGTGTCCTCGCGGCGGAACTCGGCCACCATGGCCAGCACCTGCGCCATGCCCACCCCCATGGCCAGCGCAGCTTCGCCGGCCTTCTGGATCACGGGACCATCGGCCATCGGATCGGAAAAGGGCACGCCCAGCTCGATCACGTCGGCGCCGGCGGTGACCATGGCGTGCATCAGCGCGGGTGTGATGTCGGCCTGGGGGAAGCCGGCGGTCACATAAGGAATCAGCGCCTTGCGGCCTTCGCCCGCCAGACGCGCGAAGGTGGACGCGATGCGGCGGCTGTCCGGCGTGGTGTTCGCGGCGCTCATTGCTTGCCCCCCTTCACGGCCAGGCCGCGCATGGAGGGCCGGTCGTAGAAGTCGACGCCTGCCAGATCGGCCACGGTGCCGATGTCCTTGTCGCCCCGGCCGGAGAGGTTGACCAGGATGGACTGGTCGGGCCGCATCGTCTTGGCGAGCTTCATGGCATAGGCCACCGCATGGCTGGATTCGAGCGCCGGGATGATGCCCTCGGCGCGGCACAGGTGGTGAAAGGCGGCCAGCGCTTCGCCATCGGTCACGCCCACGTACTCGGCGCGGCGGATGTCGGCCAGGTAGGCATGCTCGGGGCCCACGCCGGGGTAGTCCAGGCCGGCGCTGACGCTGTGCGTCTCGGTGATCTGGCCGTCCTCGTTCTGCAGGATGTAGGTGCGGTTGCCGTGTAGCACGCCCGGACTGCCGCGCTGAATCGAGGCCGAGTGCTTGCCGCTGTCCAGGCCCTCGCCGGCGGCTTCTACTCCCACCAGCTTCACCTGCTCGTAAGGGATGTAGGGATGGAAGATGCCCATGGCATTGCTGCCGCCGCCCACGCAGGCCACCACCACGTCGGGCTGGCTGCCTTCGCCGGGGAGCATCGACGGCATCTGCTCGATGCATTCCTTGCCGATCACGGTCTGGAAGTCGCGCACCATCGCCGGGTACGGGTGCGGGCCGGCCACCGTGCCGATGATGTAGAAGGTGTTCTCCACGTTCGTCACCCAGTCGCGCATGGCCTCGTTGAGCGCGTCCTTGAGCGTGCGGCTGCCGGATTCGACCGGCACCACGCGCGCGCCCAGCAGGTTCATCCGGTAGACGTTGGGGCTCTGGCGCTTGACGTCCTCGCTGCCCATGTAGACCACGCATTCCAGCCCGTAGCGGGCGCAGATGGTGGCCGTGGCCACGCCGTGCTGGCCGGCACCGGTCTCGGCAATGATGCGCGGCTTGCCCATGCGGCGCGCCAGCATGGCCTGGCCGATCACGTTGTTGATCTTGTGGGCGCCGGTGTGGTTGAGATCCTCGCGCTTGAGGTAGATCTGCGCGCCGCCCAGCTCACGGCTGGTGCGGGCCGCGTGATAGATGGGCGAGGGCCGGCCGACGAAGTGCTTCAGCTCGTAGGCGAATTCGGCGAGGAACTCCGGGTCCTCGCGGTAGCGGTCGTAGGCCTCGCGCAGTTCGGCGATGGCATGGGTCAGCGTCTCGCTGACGAAGCTGCCGCCGTAGGGGCCGAAGTGGCCGGCGGCGTCGGGCAGGGCATAGGTGGGTGTGTTCATGGCGATCGTGAAGATGGCGCGGGTGCACAGTTGGGCACCGGCAGAACGAGGGGGTCTTGTTGGCAGTCGTCAGGACGCGCAGTGTCCTGACGGTGCAGCCGTTGGCCCGAAGGCCCCGGCTCAGCGGGCGGGGAGCGCGTCGGCCGCGCGGACGGCGGCGACGAACTCGCGGATCTTGTCGCCGTCCTTGATGCCCTTGGCCGTCTCAACGCCCGAGCTCACATCAACCGACAGCGACCGGCAGCGCGGGCGCAGCAGCGCAATGCCATCGCCCACGTTTGCAGGTGCGAGCCCACCACTCAAGACGAGGTGAGCGTCGACGGCGGTTGGAAGGAGTGACCAATCGAAGACCTTGCCGGCACCGCCATAGCCGTCGACATGGGCGTCGAGCAGGATGGCGCTGGCCTGGAAAAATTGAGCCGCGTAGTTTAAGAGGTCGAAGCCGGCCCCTGCCGCGCCCAGGGGGATGCGGGCGGCGCGCAGCCAGCGGTGGCGACCCTCGGCGGCGGATTGCCGGCACAGTTCAGGCGTCTCGTCGCCATGGAACTGGGCCATGGAACCTGGCACGGCCGCCAGCGCTGCCTGCACCCGATCCGGCGCCTCGTTGACGAAGAGCAGCACCGGCACCACGAAAGGCGGCAGCCGTCCGGCGAGTTCGGCGGCGCGCTCCGCGGTCACGGCCCGCGGGCTTTTGGCATACAGCACGAAGCCCACCGCATCGGCTCCTGCGTCCACCGCCGCATCTACGTCCTGCTCGCGCGTGAGGCCGCAGATCTTGATGCGGGTGCGGAAGGTGGGGGGCGAAGTGGTCATGGCGTGGGCGGGCAGAGGAACAGGGCGCGGCGCGTGGTTTGGCGACAGAGGTGGCCGCCCGGCAGTGTTCAGGGCAGGTCCCCGCAGGCGCCTGCCCCAACGCCCATGGTGACCTCGGGCGGAAGCCCCCATGCGGCGTCGTACATGGGGCCGAGGAAGTACAGCCCGTCGGCTGCGAAGGTAGGCGCCGCCGCCTGCCGGCTGCGCGCATCGCGCACTTCTCGCAGCCAGTCGGGTGTGGCATGGCCCTGGCCTACACGCACCAGGCAGCCCATGATGTTGCGGATCATGTGGTGCAGGAAGGCGTCGGCCTCGAAGTCGAAGAGCCAGCGGCAGCGCTCCGCCGCGCCGACCCGCGTGATGGTGATGCGCCGCACCGTCTTGACCGGCGACTTGGCCTGGCAGGCCGAGGCGCGGAAGGAGCTGAAGTCATGCTCGCCCAGCAGGTGTTCGGCCGCGGCGCGCATGGCGTTGCCGTCGAGCGGGTGCATCGACCAGCCCACCTTGCCGGCGTCCAGGCTGGGCCTGACTGGCGACTGGGAAAGCACGTAGCGGTAGCGCCGCCCTCGCGCTGCGGCGCGGCAATGGAAGCTGTCGGGCACCAGCTGCGCCCATTGCACGGCGATGTCCTCTGGCAGGAACCGGTTAGGGCCGCGTACCCAGGAAAAGGGCACACGCTCGACGTCGGTATCGAAGTGCACCACCTGCATCCACCCGTGCACGCCCGCGTCGGTGCGACCGGCGCACAGCGTGCCGATCCGCTGAAGCGCGAAGCGCTCCAGTGCGCGTTCGAGCTGGTCCTGCACCGTCCGGCCGGAAGGCTGGCTCTGCCAGCCGTCATAGGCGCGACCGTTGTAGCGGATGCCGAGGGCCATCCTCATGCGCGTGGAGCGCCTGCAGCGCGGGAAGGTAGGACGGCGGTCGAGGGGAAAGGCGACGGCAGGGGCATGGCGAAAAGAAGAAGGCCGCGCGGACCACCTCGGGTGGTCCCGCGCGGCCCGGAGTATCAGCGCAGTTCGGACAGCAGCCGACGTGCCTCCGCCTGGACGGAGCCCGTGCTTTCGACGCTGAGTTCCTCCAGCAGTGTGCGGGCGCCCTCGGGGTCGCCCAACGCGTGCAGTTCGCGTGCAAGCGACAGCTTGACCGCTTCCGCGCTCTCGCCGGGCCCGGGGTCGATGCCGGTGGCGATGCTCAGCGGCAGGTCCATGGGCTGCGTATCGGCCGTGTTGAGTGAGGCATGGAAGTCGCGACTGAAGATGTCCGAGCCTTCAAGCGGCGCATGCAGCGTGGCGGGCTGGGTGCGCACCTCGTCGCCGACGTGGCGGAACCCACCCATGGGCTCCAACTCGGCAGGTGCCGTGTCGAAATCATTGCCAAGATCGACCGCCGGCGCGGCGCGCAGGGGCGCCGGGATGGTGGGCTCCTCGGCCGTGCCGCGCAAGCCGGAGTTCGGGCCTGAGGCGGCATAGGACGGGGCCGCCGGCGGGTCGTCAGCCAGCGCGGACGGGAACAGCGAGGACACGGAAGGAGAGGGCGGTGCGGCCGTCGGAGCGGCCGGCGCAGGGCGTGCAGGCGGCAGGTCCAGATCCAGGTCGAAATCCAGCGGGGCCACCGAGGGAACGAAGGCCTGGGGCTTGGGCTCCTCCGCCGGGCGCGACGCTGCCGATGCGCTGCCAGATGCCGCGCCAAGCCCCGACGCGGCCGCTGCAGGAGCGAGGCCCGCCGACGTTGCAGCGTTTCCAGCCCCATCTGGCACCGACAGCGGGCCCGCGCCCTGATAGAGCGCGTTGCTCGGGTCGAGGCCGCGACCCAGTTCCTGGGCGCGGTGCCAATCCGCTCCCTTGCCGTCCGTCTGCGCGTGCAACTCGCGCGCCAGCTGCTCGAATGCCCGCGCATCGCGACGGCGGGCATAGATTTCGAGCAGCTTGAGCTGAATGCTGGTGCGATCCGGCGAGGTACGCAGCGCCTCCTTGAGGATCTCCTCTGCCTGCAGGTCGCGGCCGTATGCCAGGTACACGTCGGCCTCGGCCACGGGATCCACGTCGCCCGCATCCAACTGACTGGGCGAGTAGTTGAGGGAGGAGGCGCCGCTGTGGTCCTCCTTGGTGTCGACGGTCGCGCCGCCGGAGCCGCCGAAGTAGGAGTCCTTCTGCAGGCTCTCCGGGAACAGGCTCTCCGCCGCGTCCTTCGTTTGCTGCCGACGGCGGCGGGACAGCAGGGCGAGCAGCAACAGGAGAAGCACGACACCACCGGCTGCCAGTACCATCGGATTGCCCAGCAACGAATCCAGGAAACGGGGCTCTTCCTCCCTGGCCGGTGGCGATGCCGGCGCAGGTGCCGGCTTCACCGCCGCGGAGGCGGGGGCTGCGGGCAATGCGGATCCCGATGGGCCAGACGCCGCTGCGGGCGCCGAAGCGGTGGATGCCGGCATCGCCGCGGAAGGAGTCCCCGCCGCTGGCGTTGCCGTGTCTCCGGCTGCGGTTGCCGAGGGTGCGGCAGCCGGCGCGGGCGAGGGGCCTGCAGCCGGCGCGGGTGCTGGGGCAGCCCCACCGGGGGCGGCGCCCGACGCGCCTTGCAGGCGATTGAGCTCCTCGATGTTGCGGGACAACTCTGCCACGCGGCTGCCGGACTCCTGGGCCTGCCGTTGTTGCGCCAGCCGTTCCTCGGAGGAGGCCTGCCCGGGCGTGCTGCCGCGCGAAATGGTCAAGCGGTCCGCGGATGAGGCCGACGCCGCCCGGTCTTGCACACGGGCCTGCAGTCCACCTGAAGCCTGGCGCCCTGCGCCTTCGACATTCATTGAAGGCGCGTTGCCGGCAAGACGCTGCCGGTAGCTGTTGAAGTCGCGGCTCTGGGCCACGATGGTGCGGCGGGCTTCGTCGGGCGGCGTGGTGCGGGCCGCTTCGGCCGAAGGCATCTGCAGTACGGCACCGGCACGCAGCCGATTGACATTGCCATTGACGAAGGCGCTGGGATTCGCGCGCAGCATGGCCAGCAGCATCTGCTCGAGCGAGACATCCACCGGCTTGGCCGCGGCTGCGATACGCCCCGCGGTATCGCCTGCACGCGCGGTGAGCGAGCTGCCGGGCTCGGTGCTCACCGCCGGGCGGTTGGCCGCTGCAGCTTCCACCGGGGGCGGCGAAGGACGCGGCGTTCGCTGCGGCGCGCTGGGAGGCGCCGCGGTGATGGGCCGGTCGATCGCGACGGCCGCAGGCGGGGCAGGCGCCCGGCTCTGAGGGGGATCGATCAAGGCCGTGTAATCGCGAACGAGGCGGCCGCTCGGCGAATTCGCCTCGATCAGCAGGTCCAGGAAGGGATCGTTGATGGGGCGCAGACCTTCGAGCCGAACCACGTAGAGGCCGTCGGCCCGCCGCTGCAGTGCGGTGCGCATGCCTTGCAGGGCGTCGGAGAAGGCCAGACCTGCACTCTGGAAGGTTTGAGGCGCCGCCAGCCGGACCTGCAGGTTCGCCGCCTCGGCCGGGGTCACGTCGCTGACCTGGATTTCGGCACGCAACGGCTCGCCCAATGCCGACAGGACATTCAGCGTGCCCAGCGTCAGCGCGTGCGCGTGGGCCGACCACAGGCCGCAGGCCACGACCACGGCCGTACCAAGGGAGGAGATGCGGAAACGGCGAACGGCCGTCGAAGCGGCCGTGTCGCGCCCAGCGCCTTGGGCAGGCGGCGAGAGTCTGGTCATGCTGTCGCGGGCGAGGCCCGATAAATGTAAGTAGACGTTAACACTCGCATTGCCCAAAAACAAGGCGGACTGAACCCGGCGGCCATGCCCGGTGCAGTCCCTTTTGAGTTACGCGTTGCCGCGGGGCAACGCATCTTTAGATTACGCGTCCAAAAGGATGCGCAGCATGCGGCGCAGCGGCTCGGCAGCGCCCCACAGCAGCTGGTCGCCGATGGTAAAGGCGCCCAGGTACTCAGGGCCCATCGCCATCTTGCGCAGCCGACCGACGGGAATGGTCATCGTGCCGGTGACAGCCACGGGCGTCAGGTCCTTGAGGGTGGCCTCACGCGTATTGGGCACGACCTTCACCCAGTCGTTGTCGGCCGCGATCATGGCCTCGATGTCGGCCAAGGGCACGTCCTTCTTGAGCTTGAAGGTCAGCGCCTGGCTGTGGCAGCGCATGGCGCCCACGCGCACGCAGAAGCCATCCACGGGCACGGCAGCGCTGCCGAAGCCTTCGCCCTGGCCGAGGATCTTGTTGGTCTCGGCCATGCCCTTCCACTCTTCCTTGGACATGCCGTTGCCCAGGTCCTTGTCGATCCAGGGGATCAGCGAACCGCCCAGGGGCACGCCGAAGTTGGCCGTCTCGTCGCCAGAGAGGCTGCGCTGCCTGGCGATGACCTGGCGGTCGATCTCCAGGATGGCGCTCTTCGGATCATCCAGCAGGGACTTCACCTCCGAATAGAGCGTGCCGTACTGCGTCAGCAGCTCGCGCATGTGCTGCGCGCCGCCGCCCGATGCCGCTTGGTACGTCTGCGTGCTCATCCACTCGACCAGACCCGCCTTGTAGAGCGCGCCGACGCCCATCAGCATGCAGCTGACGGTGCAGTTGCCGCCGATCCAGTTGCGGCCGCCATCGGACAAAGCGTTCTTGATGATCGGCATGTTGACCGGGTCGAGCACGATGACGGCGTCGTCCTTCATGCGCAGGGTGGAGGCGGCGTCGATCCAGTGGCCGTTCCAGCCAGCGGCGCGCAGCTTGGGAAAGACTTCGGTGGTGTAGTCGCCGCCCTGGGCCGTGATGATGATCTCGCAGCGCTTGAGCTGCGCGATGTCGAAGGCATCCTGCAGCGTGGTCTCGTTCTTGGCCATGGCGGGTGCCTTGCCGCCGGCGTTCGAGGTGGAGAAGAACAGCGGCTCGATCAGGTCGAAATCCTTCTCGGCCACCATGCGATCCATCAGGACCGAGCCGACCATGCCGCGCCAGCCGACCAAACCTACCAACTTGCTCATTTCAAAAGCCCTTTCAGAGTCATACAAAGAAGACCGCGGCGAAGGGGCTGGCCCGCCTGGCTCGTCCGGGGCCAGGGGGAAGGCACGCGCGACGAACCAGGCTGGGTCAGCCCTTAATGGTCGTCGTGGTTTTGGTGATGGATGCGCGCGCGGTGCTGGCCAGGGCGGCAGGCACGGTGTTCAGGGCGAACGGGCGGGCGACAAACATGGGGCGCGATTGTAGCGCGCATCGGTGTCGTCCTACATGCAAAACGGCCCAACAGGGCCGTTTTGCAGCAGACGTCGCGTACGCCCGACGGGCGCCGCGTTCACACCGTTCAGGCCAAGGCCTTCAGCACGGCATCGCCCATTTCCCGGGTGCCGACCTTGGTCGTGCCCTCGCTCCAGATGTCGGGCGTGCGCAGGCCCTGCGCCAGCACGGCCTTGACGGCGGTCTCGATGCGCTGGGCGGCCTCTTCCTGGTTGAGGGAGAAGCGCAGCATCATCGCGGCGCTCAGGATGGTGGCCAGCGGATTGGCCACGCCCTTGCCGGCGATGTCGGGCGCGCTGCCGTGGCTGGGCTCGTACAGGCCCTGGTTGCTGTCGTTCAGGCTGGCAGAGGGCAGCATGCCGATGGAGCCGGTGAGCATCGAGGCTTCGTCCGAAAGGATGTCGCCAAACATGTTGCCGGTCACGATCACGTCGAAGGCCTTGGGCTTCTTCACGAGCTGCATGGCCGCGTTGTCGACGTACATGTGCTCCAGCTCGATGTCGGGGTAGTCCTTGTGCACCTCGGTGACCACGTCCTTCCAGAACTGGAAGGTCTCCAGCACGTTGGCCTTGTCCACACTGGTCACGCGCTTGTTGCGCTTGCGGGCGGCCTCGAAGGCCACGCGGGCGATGCGCTCGATCTCCGGGCGCGAGTAGCGCATGGTGTCGAAGGCCTCCTCGGCGCCCGGGAAGTGGCCGTCGGTGGCCACGCGCTTGCCGCGCGGCTGGCCGAAGTAGATGTCGCCGGTCAGCTCGCGGATGATGAGGATGTCCAGACCTGCGACCAGCTCGGGCTTGAGGCTGGAGGCATGCGTCAGCTGCTCGTAGCAGATGGCGGGGCGGAAGTTGGCGAACAGGCCCAGGCTCTTGCGCAGGCCCAGGATGGCCTGCTCGGGGCGCAGCGGGCGGTCCAGCTTGTCGTATTTCCAGTCGCCGACGGCGCCGAAGAGCACGGCATCGGCCTCCTTGGCCAGCTTGAGCGTGGCCTCGGGCAGCGGATGGCCATGAGCCTCGTAGGCGGCACCGCCAACCAGGGCGGTCTCCATCTCGAACGTCAGGTCCAGCGCGTCCAGCACGCGCACGGCCTCCGCGACGATTTCGGTGCCGATGCCGTCGCCGGGCAGAACTGCGATTTTCATAAGTGGTGTTTCGGTAGGAGAGAAATGGTCAGGCGATCATCTGGTGGGCAAGCCAGGGCTTGGCCGCAAGGCGCTCGGCCTCGAAGGCCTTGATCTTGTCCTTGTGGCGCAGTGTCAGGCCGATGTCGTCCAGGCCGTTCATCAGGCAGTAGCGGCGGAAGGGCTGCACCTCGAAGGGCAACTCTTCGCCGTCGGGCTTGACGACCACCTGGCGGTCCAGGTCCACGGTCAGTTCATAGCCCGGGAAGGCGAACACCTCGTCGAACAGCTTGGCCACGGTGGCCTCGGGCAGCACCAGGGGCAGCAGGCCGTTCTTGAAGCTGTTGTTGAAGAAGATGTCGGCAAAGCTCGGCGCAATGATGGCGCGGAAGCCGTATTGGTCCAGCGCCCAGGGCGCATGCTCGCGGCTGGAGCCGCAGCCGAAGTTCTTGCGCGCCAGCAGCACCGAGGCGCCCTGATAGCGCGGCTGGTTCAGCACGAAGTCCGGGTTGGGCTTGCGGCTGGCCGGGTCCATGCCGGGCTCGCCATGGTCCAGGTAGCGCCACTCGTCGAACAGGTTGGGGCCGAAGCCGGTGCGCTTGATCGACTTGAGGAACTGCTTGGGGATGATCGCGTCGGTGTCGACGTTCTCGCGGTCCATCGGTGCGACGAGGCCCTTGTGCACGGTGAATTTCTGCATGGTGTCTGCTCCCTGGCTCAGGCGATGGTGCGGATGTCGACGAAGTGGCCGCGGATGGCGGCGGCGGCGGCCATGGCCGGGCTCACCAGGTGGGTGCGTCCGCCCGCGCCCTGGCGGCCTTCGAAGTTGCGGTTGCTGGTGGAGGCGCAGCGCTCGCCGGGCTCCAGTCGGTCGGCGTTCATGGCCAGGCACATCGAGCAGCCGGGCTCGCGCCACTCGAAGCCGGCGGCCTTGAACACCTCGTGCAGGCCTTCGCGCTCGGCCTGTTCCTTCACCAGGCCCGAGCCTGGCACCACCATGGCCACCTTGATGTTCTTGGCCACCTTCTGGCCCAGCTTCTTGACGACCGTGGCGGCCTCGCGCATGTCCTCGATGCGGCTGTTGGTGCAGCTGCCGATGAACACCTTGTCGACGAAGATGTCGTTCATCGCCTTGTTGGGCTCCAGGCCCATGTAGGCCAGGGCACGCTCGATGGCGCCGCGCTTGTTGGCGTCCTTTTCCTTGTCCGGATCGGGCACGCGGCCGTCGATGGGCAGCACCATCTCGGGCGAGGTGCCCCAGGTGACCTGCGGCTTGATCTCGGCGGCGTTGAGTTCGACCACGGTGTCGAACTTCGCGTCCGGGTCCGAATGCAGCGTCTTCCAGTAGGCGACGGCCTGGTCCCATTCCACGCCGCTGGGCGCGAGCGGGCGGTTCTTCACATAGTCGATGGTCTTCTGGTCCACCGCCACCAGGCCGGCGCGAGCGCCGCCCTCGATGGCCATGTTGCAGACCGTCATGCGGCCTTCCATCGACAGGTCGCGGATGGCGGAGCCGGCAAATTCGATGGTGTAGCCGGTGCCGCCCGCGGTGCCGATCCTGCCGATGATGGCCAGCACGATGTCCTTGGCGGTGCAGCCCAGGGGCAACTTGCCCTCGACCTTGACCAGCATGTTCTTGGCCTTCTTGGCCAGCAGTGTCTGCGTGGCCATCACATGCTCGACCTCGCTGGTGCCGATGCCGTGGGCCAGCGCGCCGAAAGCGCCATGTGTGGAAGTGTGGCTGTCGCCGCACACCACCGTCATGCCCGGCAGCGTGGCGCCGTTCTCGGGGCCGATGACGTGCACGATGCCCTGACGCTTGGACAGGAAAGGGAAGAAGGCGGCGGCGCCGAACTCCTCGATGTTGGTGTTCAGCGTGGTGACCTGTTCCTTGCTGATCGGATCGGCGATGCCGTCGTAGCCGCGCTCCCAGCCGGTGGTGGGCGTGTTGTGGTCGGCAGTGGCCACCACCGAGCTGACGCGCCACAGCTTGCGTCCGGTCTGGCGCAGTCCTTCGAAGGCCTGCGGACTGGTCACTTCATGCACCAGATGGCGATCGATGTAGAGGACGGCGGTGCCGTCTTCCTCGGTGTGGACGACGTGCTCGTCCCAGATCTTGTCGTAGAGCGTGCGGGCCATGGGGTCTCGTCTTTCGTGGGGAATCGTGGATGGGTATTGGGTTTCAGGCGGCCGCTGCCTCGCGGGGCGCGCCGGGTGCATCCGCCGGCGGCTGCAGGTGCTGCACCAGCGTGCGTGCTGCCACGGGCAGGGTGGAGAAATCGCGGGCCACCAGCCGGATCTCGCGGTGCGCCCAATCGTCGGCCAGGTCCACAGCCGCCAGCCGACGGCCGATTCCGGCCTGCATGAGTTCGAAGGCGCGGCGCGGCATCACGCCCACGCCCAGGCCGTTGTCGATCATGCGGCACATGGCGTCCAGGCCGGTGACGTGGATGCGCAGCCGCACGCTGCGGCCCTCGGCGGTGGCGGCCTGGTGCATCGCGCGGTAGATGGAGCTGTGGGTGTGAAGGCCCACGTGGTCCTCGTCCAGCGTCTGGGCGAAGCCGACGCAGGGCTGCGCCGCCAGGGGGTGCTGTTGCGGCAGCACAAGTGCCAACTGATCGCGCCGGTAAGGCAGCGTCTGCAGCTCGCCGGTGTCGTCCTCGGGCACATGGCAGATGCCCAAGTCGGCCGCGCCGGCCTGCACCGCGCGCACCACCTCGTGGCTGAGGTGTTCTTCTAGATCGATCTTGATGCCTTCGTGAAGCCGGGCGAACGCGCCCAGATCTTCTGGCAGGTATTGCACGATGGCGGAGATGTTGGCGTGCACCCGGACGTGGCCGCGCACACCTTCGGCGTACTCTGACAGCTCGCCCTGCATCTTCTCCAGGCTGTAGAGCATGGCGCGTGCGTGATGGAGAAGGCTTTCGCCGGCCGGGGTCAGATCCACGCCGCGCGCATGGCGGTAGAGCAAGGTGATGCCGAGCGTGGATTCGAGGTCGGACAGCCGCTTGCTGATGGCCGATGCAGCGATGAACTCGCGCTCGGCCGCCCGTCCGATGCTTCCCAGCTCGCATACGGCAACGAACAGCTGCAGCGACGTCAGGTCGATACGTCGCGCAAAACTGCGTTCGAGGGTGAGCGGGGCGGGCAGGGTCATCACGATCCACGAGGGGAGGTGCAATTTTCCTCCGGTTTTCGGCCCTGAGTCATCGCGGTTCGAGAGGGCTCGGCTGTCGAGCGGCGAATGCACGACGACAAAAGAAAACGGCCCCTGAGGGGCCGTCGAGCAACTGCGGGCGGCCCTGCCGCCGTCGCGTGTTACTGGCGCTTCTTCGCGGAGTCTTCCATCTTTTCGCCCGCCTTCTGGACGTCCTGGCCTGCACCCTTGAAGGTATTGCAGCCGGCCAGCGGCACGGAGACGGCGAAAGTGATGGCGAGCAGGGCAGCGAGTTTCTTCATGGGATGTTTCCTTCCTCTTCGTGGACGATGTGGATGTCGGAGGTCACCCTCCGCTGGGCAATGTGACGTGGAGGCGGTCAGGCGGATGTCAGTCAAGACGCAAAAAGGCCGCCCGCAGGCGGCCTTTGCATTGCAGGCGGGCGCCTTGCGACACCCGTGCAGTGGCAGCGATCAGCGCTGGGCGATCGGCTTGACGTCGCGCTTGTCCGAGCCGCTGAAGAGCTGACGCGGGCGGCCGATCTTGTACTCGGGGTCGCTGATCATCTCGTTCAGCTGAGCGATCCAGCCCACGGTACGGGCCAGCGCGAAGATGCCGGTGAACAGGTTGACCGGGATGCCGATGGCGCGCTGCACGATGCCGGAATAGAAGTCGACGTTCGGGTAGAGCTTGCGCTGCACGAAGTAGTCGTCCTCCAGCGCGATCTTCTCGAGTTGCTTGGCCAGGGCGAACAGCGGGTCCTTCTCCAGGCCCAGCTCGGCCAGCACTTCGTTGCAGGTTTCCTGCATCAGCTTGGCGCGCGGGTCGTAGTTCTTGTAGACGCGGTGACCGAAACCCATCAGCTTGACGCCGGAGTTCTTGTCCTTGACCTTCTCCATGAACTCGCCGACCTTGGAGACGCCGCCGTTGCGCTGGATGTCTTCCAGCATGTTCAGGCATGCCTCGTTCGCGCCACCGTGGGCCGGGCCCCAGAGGCAGGCCACGCCGGCAGCGATGGCGGCAAAGGGGTTGGTGCCCGAGCTGCCGCACAGGCGCACGGTCGAGGTCGAGGCGTTCTGCTCGTGGTCTGCGTGCAGGATGAAGATGCGGTCGATGGCACGCTCGATCACCGGATTGACCTGGTATTCCTCGCAGGGCGTGCCGAACATCATGCGCAGGAAGTTGCCCGAGTAGCTCAGGTCGTTCTTCGGGTACATGTACGGCTGGCCGGTGCCGTACTTGTAGGCCATGGCGACCAGCGTGGGCATCTTGGCGATCAGGCGGACGGCCGAGATCTGGCGATGCTCCGGGTTATTGATGTCGGTGCTGTCGTGGTAGAAGGCCGACAGGGCGCCCACCAGGCCCGTCAGCACCGCCATCGGGTGCGCGTCACGACGGAAGCCGCGCAGGAAGAACTGCATCTGCTCGTTCACCATCGTGTGGCGCGTCACCGTGTTCGTGAACTCGGTCTTCTGCGCTTCGTTCGGCAGTTCGCCATTGAGCAGCAGGTAGCAGGTTTCCAGGAAGTCGCAGTTCACCGCCAGTTGCTCGATCGGATAGCCGCGGTACAGCAGCTCGCCCTTGTCGCCGTCGATGTACGTGATGGACGACTGGCACGACGCCGTGGACAGGAAGCCCGGGTCGTAAGTGAACATGCCCGTCTGTGCGTACAGCTTGCGGATGTCGATGACGTCCGGACCGACCGTGCCCTTGTAGATCGGCAGATCGATGGCTTGGCCGCCATTGCTGAACGCGAGCGTGGCCTTGATGTCGGAGGCTTTCATGTCGACTTTCTCTTGAGAAGGTGGAGGAAATGGGAAGGTGGCGAAGGATCGAATGGAGCGGCTCAGGCCGCGAACTGGCCGCCCGATGAGGGGCGCATCAGTTCCAGCACCGCCGCCACCTCGGCCCCGGCCCATGCGGGCTCGGGCTCCTTTCGGCGCAGCAGAAGGTCGAGCAGGTCGTTGTCCGGCAGGTCCATCAGGGTGTCGATCGCCTGGGCCTGCGCCCGGGTCAAGCCAGAAGCATGCCGCTCGAAAAAGCGGGTGATGAAGATGTCGTTCTCCAGCAACCCGCGACGGCATCGCCACTGCAGCCGGGCCATCGCGCGCTCGTCGAGTCGTTCGTCGGATGCGCCCGGGGCTGGCTGCACTTGCGGCATGGCGTGTCGTCTCCGTTGCGTGGGTTTGGCCAGGATCAGATGGCGCGTCGCACCATCAGCTCCTTGATCTTGCCGATGGCCTTGGTGGGGTTGAGGTGCTTGGGGCAGACGTCGACGCAGTTCATGATGGTGTGGCATCGGAACAGGCGGTACGGATCTTCCAGGTTGTCGAGCCGCTCGCCGGTGGCCTCGTCGCGGCTGTCGGCGATGAAGCGGTAGGCCTGCAGCAGGCCGGCGGGGCCGACGAACTTGTCGGGGTTCCACCAGAAGCTCGGGCAGCTGGTCGAGCAGCTCGCGCACAGGATGCACTCGTACAGGCCGTTGAGTTCTTCGCGCTCCTCGGGCGACTGCAGGCGCTCGCGCTCGGGCGCGAGGCCCTCGGTGATCAGGTAGGGCTTGATCGAGTGGTACTGCTTGAAGAACTGGGTCATGTCCACGATCAGGTCGCGGATCACGGGCAGGCCCGGCAGCGGCTTGAGCACGATGGTGCCCTTGAGCGTGTTCATGTTGGTCAGACACGCCAGGCCGTTCTTGCCGTTGATGTTCATCGCATCCGAGCCGCACACGCCTTCGCGGCAGGAGCGGCGGAACGCGATGCTCGGATCCTGGGCCTTGAGCTTGACCAGGGCGTCCAGCAGCATGCGCTCGTGGCCGTCGAGCTCGATCTCGACGGTCTGCATGTAGGGCTTGGCGTCCTTGTCCGGGTCGTAGCGGTAGATCTGGAATGTGCGCTTCATGTCGGGCTCTCGTGGGGTTGCGGCGATGTCAGAACGTGCGGACCTTCGGCGGCACGCTGTCCACCGTCAGCGGCTTGAGGTTGACCGGCTTGTAGGTGAGGTTGTTGCCCGCGCTGTGCCACAGCGTGTGCTTCATCCACTCCTTGTCGTTGCGGCCCAGCGGGAATTCGGGGTGGTCGGCCGGGTGCTCGTAGTCGTCCACCGTGTGGGCGCCGCGGCACTCCTTTCGGGCGGCTGCCGAGACCATGGTGGCCTGCGCCACCTCGATCAGGTTGTCCACTTCGAGCGCTTCCATGCGTGCGGTGTTCCACACCATGGACTTGTCCTTGAGCGTCACGGCCGGCACGCGGCTGCGCAGATCGGCCACCTTGACCACGCCCTCGTCCATGCTCGCCTGGGTGCGGAACACGCCCGCGTGCTGCTGCATGGTGGCGCGGATGTCGTTGGCGATGTCCTGCGCGTAGATGCCGTCATTCGAATCCTGAAGCTGGTTCAGGCGCGCCAGGGTGCGGTCGGCGCCGTCGGCCGGCAGCGGCTTGTGCTCGCCACTGCCCTTGACGAAGTCCACGATGTGGCGCCCGGCCGACTTGCCGAACACCAGCAGGTCCAGCAGCGAGTTGGTACCCAAGCGGTTGGCGCCGTGCACCGACACGCACGAGCACTCGCCCACGGCGTACAGGCCGCCCACGACCTGGTTGTGCACGTCGCCGTTCTGCACCACCACCTGGCCGTTGATGTTGGTGGGGATGCCGCCCATCTGGTAGTGGATGGTGGGCACCACCGGGATCGGCTCCTTGGTGATGTCCACGTTGGCGAAGTTGTGGCCGATCTCCTCCACCGAGGGCAGGCGCTTGCGGATGGTGTCGGCGCCCAGGTGGTCCAGCTTCATGAGGATGTAGTCCTTGTTGGGACCGCAGCCGCGACCTTCCTTGATCTCCTGGTCCATCGAGCGCGAGACGAAGTCGCGCGGGGCCAGATCCTTGAGGGTGGGCGCATAGCGCTCCATGAAGCGCTCGCCATTGCTGTTGAGCAGGATGGCGCCTTCGCCGCGGCAGCCTTCGGTCAGCAGCACGCCCGCGCCGGCCACGCCGGTGGGGTGGAACTGCCAGAACTCCATGTCCTGCAGCGGGATGCCGGCGCGCGCGGCCATGCCCAGGCCGTCGCCGGTGTTGATGAAGGCGTTGGTCGAGGCCGCGAAGATGCGGCCTGCGCCGCCGGTGGCCAGCAGCACGGCCTTAGCCTGCAGCACGTGCAGGTCGCCGGTCTCCAGCTCGATGGCCGTGACGCCCACCACGTCGCCGTCGGCGTCGCGGATCAGGTCCAGGGCCATCCACTCGACGAAGAAGTTCGTCTTGGCCTTTACGTTCTGCTGGTACAGCGTGTGCAGCATGGCGTGGCCGGTGCGGTCAGCCGCGGCGCAGGCGCGCTGCACGGGCTTCTCGCCATAGTTGGCGGTGTGGCCGCCGAAGGGGCGCTGGTAGATCGTGCCGTCCGGGTTGCGGTCGAAGGGCATGCCGAAGTGCTCCAGCTCGATCACGACCTTCGGCGCCTCGCGGCACATGAACTCGATGGCGTCCTGATCGCCCAGCCAGTCCGAGCCCTTGATGGTGTCGTAGAAGTGGTAGTGCCAGTTGTCCTCGGACATGTTGCCCAGCGAGGCCGACACGCCGCCTTGCGCCGCCACGGTGTGCGAGCGGGTGGGGAAGACCTTGGACAGGGAGGCGACGTTCAGGCCCGCGCGCGAGAGCTCGAGCGCAGCGCGCATGCCGGAGCCGCCGGCGCCCACGATGACGACGTCGAACTTGCGCGTCGCGATTTTTGCTTTGGTGTACGACATGGGCTCAGATCCTCCAGAGCACTTGAATCGCCCAGCCGGCACAACCCACGAGCCAGACGATGGTGAAGATTTGCATGAACAGGCGGATGCCCACGGGCTGCACGTAGTCCATCCAGACGTCGCGCATGCCGACCCAGACATGCCAGAGCAGGGCGGCGATCACCGAGAAGGTCAGCACCTTCATCCACTGCGGCGCGAAGATGCCTGCCCAGCGGTCGTAGCCGACGGGGCCGCGGGTGAGCAGCACCTGCGCGAGCACGACGATGGTGAAGACCGCCATGAGGGCGCCGGTGACGCGTTGGGAGAGCCAGTCGCGCAGGCCATAGTGCGCGCCGACGACGGTGCGCTTGGAGCCGTAATTCACTGCCATGGTGTTGTGGGGTTGTCGTGGGGGAGAAAGGAGAGAGCGGGCAGGCGGATCAGTAGACGCCGAAGAGCTTGCCGGCCAGCGCGAGCGTGAGCACGACGCTGATGGCCAGCACGACCAGGGCCGAGGTCCGGCCGAATTCCTTGGTGACGGCCTCGTGGCTCACGTCCATCCACAGGTGGCGCAGGCCCGCGCAGAAGTGGTGCAGGTAGGCCCAGATCAGCGCCAGGGCCACCAGCTTGAGCAGCCAGCCGGGCAGCAAGCCCGCGCCTTCAGCGAACACCGCCTGGAAGCGCGCATAGGAGATCTCCGAAGACACGGAGGTGTCGAACATCCAGATGATGAAGGGCATCAGCAGGAACATCAGCACCCCGCTGACACGGTGCAGGATCGACACGATGCCCGCCGGCGGCAGCCGGTAGCCCTTCAGATCCGTGACCACGTTGATGTTGCGGAACTCACGGCGCGGCGGCCTGTTTTTGGAAGCTAGCTCTGTCATGGGGAGGTTCTTTCTGGGGTGTCGGTAGGGCGACTCGTGTCAGGACGTGTATCCAGGCAACTCAAAATTCTATTGCAATGCACCATGTTGCATGGGCTCTCTTGCAGGCATTCTGTGGCGTGCTTCCGGTGCTATGGTTTTCAGAGCGTCATCGTTTTGGACGGAATCAATTCGGCGTGGTGCCTCAGCCCAGGTCGTTGCGGTAGTGGTGGGTGTCTGTGCGGTACAGGCCGCGGCGAAGCTCCATCGGCGCGTCGTGATACGTGTGGGCGATGCGCTCGACCGACAGCAGCGGTGTCTGGGGCGCCACGCAGAGCAGGGCGGCCTGTTCGGCGTCCGGCAGGACGGCGCGCAACTTCTCTTCTGCCCGCACCATGCGCACGCCGAACTCCGTTTCGAACATCTCGTACATGGGTCCGCGCCAATCGGTCAGCCGCTCGGCGGTCAGACCCTTGAAGGGTGCGCCCGGCAGCCAGAGGTCTTCGAGGATGGTGGGCACACCTGCGTAGGCCAGCACCCGGCGTACCTGAAGCACCGGGTCCCCGCTGCGCAGCGCCAGCGCGCGCGAAACATCAGCGCTTGCGCGCACCCGTCGGCAGTCCACGATGGTGCGCTCGGCGGGTCCTTCGCTGGTGGGGCTGCCTTCGTCAGGCACCAGCTTGAGGAAGCGGTACTGCACCTGCTGCTCGGCATGTGTGGCGACGAAGGTGCCCTTGCCCTGGCGGCGGACCAGAAGGTTGTCGGCCGCCAGTTCGTCGATGGCCTTGCGCACCGTGCCCTGGCTCACGCGAAAGCGTGCCGCGAGTTCGATTTCGCTCGGAATCGGTTCGCCCGGCTTCCATTCCCCGGCCTGCAGGCTCTGCAGGATCAAAGCCCTGATCTGCTGGTACAGCGGGCTGAAGGAAGGCGTGCCGGCGTCCGCGGCGGGAGGGGAGGACATGGGTGGGTGTGGCGTGGCGCCGCGAAGCGGGCCGAGTCCGACATCTTATATAAGACATAAGACATGCGCCATGGAATCGGCCTAGAATGCGCGGTTGTTTCCTGCCCCGGGTCGCCTGGCGGTGCCGGTCGATGTGCAATTCCTGCAGGCAGGGCTCGCGCGGCACGTTCCGTTTCTTCCCACTTCGTCTGGAGTCTTCCCATGAGCAAAAAGCCCGTTCGCGTCGCCGTCACCGGCGCCGCCGGCCAAATCGGTTACGCCCTCCTGTTCCGCATCGCCTCGGGCGAAATGCTGGGCAAGGATCAGCCGGTCATCCTGCAACTGCTGGAGATCCCGGATGAGAAGGCCCAGAAGGCGCTCAAGGGCGTGATCATGGAGCTGGAGGACTGCGCCTTCCCGCTGCTGGCGGGTGTGATCCCCACGGGCGACCCGGAAGTGGCCTTTAAGGATGCCGACTATGCACTGCTGGTCGGTGCCCGTCCCCGCGGCCCCGGCATGGAGCGTGCCGACCTGCTGGCCGCCAATGCCCAGATCTTCACAGCCCAGGGCAAGGCGCTGGACAAGGTCGCCAGCCGCGACGTCAAGGTGCTGGTGGTCGGCAATCCCGCCAACACCAATGCCTACATCGCCATGAAGAGCGCGCCCAGCCTGCCGCGCGAGAACTTCACCGCCATGCTGCGCCTGGATCACAACCGCGCTGCGAGCCAGATCGCTGCCAAGACCGGTGGCCAGGTCGGCGAGATCGAGAAGCTGACCGTGTGGGGCAACCATTCGCCCACCATGTACGCCGACTACCGCTTCGCCACCATCGGCGGCAAGAGCGTCAAAGACGCCATCAACGACCAGGTCTGGAACGCCGACGTGTTCCTGCCCACCGTGGGCAAGCGCGGCGCTGCCATCATCGAAGCGCGCGGCCTGTCGTCGGCCGCCTCGGCCGCCAACGCCGCCATCGACCACATGCGTGACTGGGCCCTGGGCTCGCAAGGCAAGTGGGTCACCATGGGTGTGCCCTCCAACGGCGAATACGGCATCCCCAAGGACGTGATCTTCGGCTTCCCGGTCACCACCGAGAACGGCAAGTACAAGATCGTCGAAGGCCTGGAGATCGATGCCTTCTCGCAGGAGCGCATCAACAAGACCCTCGCCGAACTGCAGGGCGAGCAGGACGGCGTCAAGCACCTGCTCTGAGGCCTGCCGAGGCCTTGCGCGCCGTGGCCTGCCCGGCCGGGCGCGCAGCGGAAAGGGGTTCCAACCGCCTCGCGAACCCTCTTTCCGACGGTCCGGGAACGCGGGGCCCGTTTTCCGACTCTTCCTTCGACACCATGGATTGGGATCCCGCGCTGTACCGCCGCTACGAGGATGAGCGGACCCGCCCGGCCGCCGAGCTGCTGGCGCGGGTTCCATTGGCGTCGGCGCGGCGGGTGGTCGACCTGGGCTGCGGCCCGGGCAATTCCACCGAGCTGCTCGTCCAGCGCTTCCCGGGCGCCGAGGTCGTTGGGGTCGACAACGCCGAGTCCATGATCGTCGCCGCGCGCCAGCGGTTGCCTCACGCCCGGTTCGAGCTGGGTGACATCGGCACCTGGCAGCCCGCAGGCGATGCCCCCGATCTCATCTACGCCAACGCCGCCCTCCAGTGGGTGCCCGGTCACGAAGAACTGCTCCCCCGGCTCTTCTCGCTGCTGGCGCCCGGCGGGGTACTGGCCATCCAGATGCCCGACAACCGGCAGGAGCCCACGCATCGCCTGATGCGCGAACTCGCCGGCCGCGCACCCTGGGCCACGCACATCGGTGATGCCGATCGCGTGCGTACCGAGTTGCTGACGATCAGGGGCTATTACGACCTTCTGGCGCGCGAAGCGGCCGAGGTCGACGTCTGGCACACCATCTACCAGCACCGCATGGCCTCGGCCGCCGCCATCGTCGAATGGGTCAGCGGCACCGGGCTGCGCCCATTTCTCGATCCCTTGCCGGACGACCTGCGGACGAGCTATCTGCAGGCCTACGAGCAGGGTGTGGACGCCGCCTATCCCCTACGCAGCGACGGCCGGCGCCTGCTGGCCTTTCCGCGCCTGTTCATCGTGGCACGGCGTCCGTCATGAGCGCGGATTCCATGGCTGCGCGCCGACCTGTCCATCCGGCCGAGGTGCTGCTGGGCGCCCAGGCGGGCGCGGTGGCCCTCCCGGTGTGCGATCACTACAGCGGCGTCGAGGCGCGCATGCGCAAGAGCCTGGCGCTGCAGGCCGACATGGCGGCCGAATTCGGCGCCTGTGTCTTCGACGTGACGCTCGACTGCGAGGACGGCGCCCCCGTGGGTGGCGAGGCGGAACATGCCCGGCTTGTGGTCGAACTGGCACAGGCCGCTGCGCTCGGCATGCGCGTAGGCGTCCGGGTGCATCCGGTCGACCATCCCGCCTTCGAGGCCGATGTCGACACCATTGCCGGCCAGGCGGCGGACCGGCTGGCCTATCTCATGGTGCCAAAGGTCGAGCAGCTGTCCGATGTGGTGCGCGCCGTCGCCGCGCTCGACGCGGCGGGCGCTGGGGCCCTGCCGTTGCACGTCCTCATCGAATCCCCGCTGGCCGTCCACCATGCGTTCGAGATCGCGGCGCATCCCCGGGTGCAGTCGCTCAGCTTCGGCCTGATGGATTTCGTGTCGGCTCACGCCGGTGCCATCCCGGCCGCGGGCATGGGCGCTCAGGGCCAGTTTTCTCATCCCCTGGTGGTGCGCGCCAAATTGGCTATCGCAAGCGCGGCGCATGCCTATGGCAAGGTGCCCTCGCATTGCGTCGTGACCGAGTTCAGCAATACCGACGCCATGAAGGATGCGGCACGCCGCGCTGCGCACGAGTTCGGATACACGCGGATGTGGAGCATCCATCCGAACCAGATCCGCCCCATCCTCGAGGCCTTTGCGCCGGACGAGGCGCAGATTCAAATTGCTACACAAATAATAGCTTCAGCACAAGAAGCAGATTGGGCGCCCATCAGCTTTGATGGCACATTGCACGACCGCGCCAGCTACCGCCATTTCTGGCAGGTGCTGATGCGCGCACACGCCACCGGGCGCTCGTTGCCCGCTCCGGCCGCCGAATGGTTCGCAACCGGCGCGTCCACCTGAACATCGCCATCCAAGGAAAAGGATTCCTGTCACCATGAACAAGACCCTCGCGTTCATCACCGCTGCTGCGCTCGCGTTGCCCCTGTCCGCGCTGGCACAGTCGGCGAGTACTGCCGAAAAGGCGTCGACCAAGGCCAAGTCCGCCACCAAGTCCTCCAACAAGGCCGCCTCCAAGGACAAGGTCGTGCCCGTCAAGGGCAAGCAGCATCTCAAGGCCAGCGCCGTCAAGGCGGTGGAAGAGACCACGCCGGTCGCCGATGCCGTGCTGACGGAAGGCGATATCGAAGTCGCCAAGCGCGTCTACACCGGCAAGATCCAGTGCGAGCTGGGTGCGGACGTCACGGTGACGGCGGACGACGCCAAGCCTGGCTTCTTCACTGTCAGCACCAAGGGTGCCAAGTACCGCATGCATCCCGTCGAAAGCCGTACCGGCGCCATCCGCCTGGAAGACAGCGGTGCGGGGGCCATGTGGCTGCAACTGGGCAACAAGTCCATGTTGATGAACCAGAAGCAGGGCGTGCGCATGGCGGACGAGTGCCAGGCGGCGCCGCAGGTGGCCTTCGCCGAAGAGATGAAGAAGAACCCGCCCAAGGCCCTGTTCGAAGGGGCCGACGCGCCCAAGAAATAACCCGCAGCCCGGCCGGCCACCGGCGCGGCTCTTGCTATGAGCTTCGCGCTGTGGCCCTCGTCGGCCCGCAGGCCCTGGGAGGGCTTCGAACCCCTGCGGATGCCGGCGTGGATGGATGCTGTCCGAACGTTTTCCGGAGAAAAGAAAGATGTTGCAAGCCTACGTTGACCATGTCGCCGAGCGCGCCGCGCTGGGCATCCCCCCGCTTCCCCTGACCGCCAAGCAGACCAGCGAAGTCATCGAACTTCTGAAGTCCGCCACCGCCAAGGACGGCGAATTCCTGCTGAACCTGCTGACGTACCGCGTGCCTGCCGGCGTGGACGACGCGGCCAAGGTCAAGGCCAGCTACCTCGCGGCCATCGCCCATGGCACCGAGAAGAACGCGCTCATCAGCCGTGCGCACGCCACCGAACTGCTGGGCACCATGCTGGGCGGCTACAACATCGGCCCGTTGATCGACCTGCTCAAGGATGCCGAAGTCGGCGCCGTGGCGGCCGAGGGCCTCAAGAAGACGCTGCTGATGTTCGACCAGTTCCACGACGTCAAGGAACTGGCCGATGCCGGCAACGCCCATGCCAAGGCCGTCCTGCAGAGCTGGGCTGACGCCGAGTGGTTCACCAGCCGCCCGGAAGTGCCCCAGAGCATCACTTTCACCGTCTTCAAGGTGCCCGGCGAGACCAACACCGACGACCTGTCGCCGGCCCCGGACGCCACCACCCGTCCCGACATTCCGATGCACGCCCTGGCGATGCTGAAGAACAAGCGCGACGGCGCGCCCTTCGAGCCGGAAGAAGACGGCAAGCGTGGCCCCGTCAAGTTCATCCAGGACCTGGTGGCCCGCGGCCTGCCCGTGGCCTATGTGGGTGACGTGGTCGGCACCGGTTCGTCGCGCAAATCGGCGACCAACAGCGTGCTGTGGTGGACGGGCGAGGACATCCCCTACATCCCGAACAAGAAGTTCGGCGGCATCTGCCTGGGCACGAAGATCGCCCCGATCTTCTACAACACCATGGAAGACGCCGGCTCCCTGCCTATCGAACTGGACGTGAGCCAGATGAACATGGGCGACACCGTCGAGCTGCGCCCCTACGAAGGCAAGGCGCTGAAGGACGGTCAGGTCATCGCCGAGTTCCAGGTCAAGAGCGACGTGCTGTTCGACGAAGTGCGCGCCGGCGGCCGCATTCCGCTGATCATCGGCCGCGGCCTGACGGCCAAGGCGCGCGAGGCGCTGGGCCTGCCGGCCTCCACGCTGTTCCGTCTGCCCAAGGCGCCGGTGGACAGCGGCAAGGGCTTCTCGCTGGCGCAGAAGATGGTCGGCCGCGCCTGCGGCCTGCCCGAAGGCCAGGGCATCCGCCCGGGCACCTACTGCGAGCCCAAGATGACCTCGGTCGGTTCCCAGGACACCACCGGCCCCATGACCCGCGACGAGCTGAAGGACCTGGCCTGCCTGGGCTTCTCGGCCGACCTGGTCATGCAGTCCTTCTGCCACACGGCCGCCTACCCGAAGAAGGTGGACGTGAAGATGCACCACGAGCTGCCCGACTTCATCAGCACCCGCGGCGGCATCTCGCTGCGTCCGGGCGACGGCGTGATCCACAGCTGGCTCAACCGCCTGCTGACGCCCGACACCGTGGGCACCGGTGGCGACTCGCACACCCGCTTCCCGATCGGCATCAGCTTCCCCGCAGGCTCCGGCCTGGTGGCCTTCGCGGCCGCCACCGGCGTGATGCCCCTGGACATGCCCGAGTCGGTGCTGGTCCGCTTCAAGGGCCAGATGCAGCCCGGCGTCACGCTGCGCGACCTGGTCAACGCCATTCCGCTCTACGCCATCAAGCAGGGCCTGCTGACTGTCGAGAAGAAGGGCAAGAAGAACATCTTCTCCGGCCGCATCCTCGAGATCGAGGGCCTGCCGGAGCTGAAGGTGGAACAGGCCTTCGAACTGTCCGACGCCAGCGCCGAGCGCTCGGCCGCCGGCTGCACGGTGCACCTGAACAAGGAGCCGATCATCGAATACATCAACAGCAACATCACGCTGATGAAGTGGATGATCGCCGAGGGCTATGAAGACGCCCGCACGCTGCAGCGCCGCATCGCCGCGCAGGAAGCCTGGCTGAAGGACCCGCAACTGCTCAAGGCCGACGCGGACGCCGAGTACGCGGCCGTGATCGAGATCGACCTGGCCGACATCCACGAGCCCATCGTGGCCTGCCCGAACGACCCGGACGACGTGAAGACGCTGTCCGACGTGGCCGGCGCCAAGATCGACGAAGTGTTCATCGGCTCGTGCATGACCAACATCGGCCACTTCCGCGCGGCGTCCAAGCTGCTGGAAGGCAAGCGCGACATCCCGGTCAAGCTGTGGATCGCGCCGCCGACCAAGATGGACGCGCAGCAGCTGACCGAGGAAGGCCACTACGGCGTTTTCGGCAATGCCGGCGCCCGCACTGAAATGCCGGGCTGCTCGCTGTGCATGGGCAACCAGGCACAGGTGCGCGAGGGCGCGACGGTGATGTCCACCAGTACCCGCAACTTCCCCAACCGCCTGGGCAAGAACACCAATGTGTATCTCGGCTCGGCGGAGCTCGCTTCGATCTGCTCCAAGCTGGGTCGCATCCCCAGCAAGGATGAGTACATGGCAGACATCGGCGTCATCAATCAGAACGGCGACAAGATCTACCAGTACCTGAACTTCGACAAGATCGAGGACTACAAGGAAGTGGCCGACGGCGTCGCTGCCTGATCCCCGCGCGCTCCGGCAAAAGAAAGGGCCCGCCTCAAGGCGGGCCCTTTTTGCTTTTGTCAGGTTCACATGGTGGGGCAGGCGCGGTCCCGATCCATGTGCCACATGTCAATGAGCCGGCCGGGCCTAGCAAGGGGCAGCGGCTCGCTCTGGGACTCAAAGGTCCAATTTCTTGTGCTCGCCCATCGAGGGCGGCGCCTTGCCTCCTACGGCGGCGCGAGCGATCTTGAGCAACTGTGTGACCTTGCTCTCGGTCACGTCCCAGTATTCGGCGGCCTCGATGTTCACGGCCAGCAGGCCGAGGTTCGGGTCTTCAATGCCCTTCGGGAACCAAGCCTCAGCGACTTTGTTGAAAAGCTCGCGCTTGAGCGCTTCATCGCTGGAAAGCACGGCGCGTCCGGCCACCGACACATAACTGTCGTCGTCCGGATTGGCATAGGCGACGTTGACGATCGGGTCGTTGGCGACGTGTCGGGCGATCTCGCCGTCCAGCGGAATGAAGAAGTACAGCGTGGCGTTCTCGTCCACCGAGCGGTTCTGCGTGGTCAGCGGGTGGCTGTGCAACAGGCCGTCGCCATGGCGGTGCGTGAGCATGCCGAAGCGCGTGTCCTTGATCAGCTCCCAGAGCTTGGCGTGGTCGTCGGTGTGAGTCATGGCGGTCTTTCTGTACCTTCTGGTGGGTGGATGAGGCGGCGCGTCGACGAGGACGCGTGCCATGCACCGTAGAAGCGCGCCGTGCGGCTGCCTGACGCCTTGAGGCGCGTCCGCCTGTCAGCGCATGCCGACCTGTACCGCCCGCTCCGCGGCCGGTGCCAGCGCGGCCAGCGCTGCGGCCGTGGCGGCGTCGGCCGGGAAGAAGGCTTCGATGGCCAGGTCCTGCAACGTGATGTCGACGGGCGTGCCAAAGACGGTCGTGGTGCTGATGAGGCTCAGCACCGTGTCGTCACCCATGCGAAGCCGCAGCGGCACGGCGATGCCGGCGAGTGCGTCGGACTGGCCCGCCGCCATGCCGGCCTCGGTGTCGGGTTCGGGCGGCACGGCGTAGCCGGACAGCTCCTGGTGCAGCGCTTGCAGCGCCGGATCGGCGGTGGCGCCGATCTGGTGTGCCAGCCGCTCCAGCAGGTGCATCCGCCAGGCGCGCAGGTTGACGATGCGGGGAGCAAGCCCTTCGGGATGCAGGCTCAGGCGCAGCACGTTGACCGGTGGCGTCAGCAGACTCGCTGCAACGCCCTCCAGCAGGCGGGGCACGAGTGCATTGGCAGCGACCATGCCCCAGTGGCGGTCGATCGCCAGGGCGGGGTAGGGTTCGTGCGCCTGCAGCAGCCGGTCGACGGCCCGGCGCGCCATGGACAGGGCGGGATCGTCGATGGAACGTTCGCGGTACATGGGCGCATAGCCAGCGGCCACCAGCAGCCGGTTGCGCTCACGCAGCGGTACCGCAAGCCTTTCGGCCAGGCGCAGCACCATGTCGCGACTGGGCAGGGCGCGGCCCGTTTCCACGCAGCTCAGGTGACGCGTGGAGACGTCGGCTTCGTGCGCCAGTTCGAGCTGGCTCAGGCGCCGGTGCTGCCGCCAGTGGCGCAGGTGGGCGCCGAAGGAGGCATCGCCGGCCGGCGGTGCACCGGCGGCGGGGGTCGTTGTGGCGGACATGTCCCCATTCTGGCGAAGCCTCTGGTGTATGGACCATGACCTCCCAGGTCATGGCCGGCGTGCCGCGCACCCGGGAGGATGCGTCTGACGGTAGCCCTCGGGCACCGTCGATTCCCCTCACCCTGCAAGGAGCTTCCATGTCCTCGATCCTGATCTCGCCCCGTTTTCTTCCCCGTGTGATGTGGCTGGATGCCGCATCCTGCCTGGCCACGGGTGCCGTCCAGTGTGGGGCGACGGCTCCGCTGTCCGCTCTGACCGGTCTGCCGCCGGCGTTGCTCGGATCCACCGGCTTGTTCCTGCTGATATATGCCGCCGCTGCCGCCTGGATGGCGGGGCGCGCCGCGCCACCGCGCGGACTGATCGGCCTGGTGGTGGCCGGCAACGTCGGCTGGGCCATCGCCTGCCTCGGCCTGCTTTTCAGCGGCCGCGTGCAGCCGACGGTGGCCGGCGAGGCGTGGGTCGGCCTTCAGGTGATGGTGGTGCTCGCGCTGGCCGCTGCGCAATGGGCCGGACTTCGCGCCACTTCGCAGCGGCGCGGGTCCATGCTGCAAGCCTGAGCATGGCCGAACGAGGGGTAGCCCGCTGACGTCCATTGCCTTCAAAGCCTGCTATCTTGCTCGTTGGTTCGAACAAGAAGGATGCTTCTCATGGCTGACGCTGCTACTCCCCACGTCTTCGCTTCCGCCCTCAAGACCTTCAAGACGGCCTCTGGCCGGCAAGGCAAATACTGGTCGCTGCCCGAGCTGGCCAAGCAGTTCCCCAACATCGCCAAGTTGCCGGTGTCGATCCGCATCGTGCTGGAGTCGGTGCTGCGCAACTGCGACGGCCAGAAGGTGGCCGCTGAACATGTGGAGCAACTGGCCAACTGGCAGCCCACTGCCGAGCGCACGGAGGAGATTCCCTTCGTCGTGACGCGCGTGGTGCTGCAGGACTTCACCGGCGTGCCGCTGCTGGCCGACCTGGCCGCCATGCGCAGCACTGCGAAGCGCCTGGACAAGTCGCCCAAGACCATCGAGCCGCTGGTGCCCGTGGACCTGGTGGTCGACCACTCGGTGATGGTGGACCACTACGGCACGCCCCAGGCGCTGGACCTGAACATGAAGCTGGAGTTCTCCCGCAACAAGGAGCGCTACCAGTTCATGAAGTGGGGCATGCAGGCCTTCGACACCTTCGGCGTCACGCCCCCGGGCTTCGGCATCGTGCACCAGGTCAACCTGGAGTACCTGGCGCGGGGCGTCTACAAGTCGGCCGACGACAGGGCCGATGTGGCGACCTGGTACCCGGATTCGCTCGTGGGCACCGACAGCCACACGACCATGATCAACGGCGTGGGCGTGGTCGGCTGGGGCGTGGGCGGCATCGAGGCCGAGGCCGCCATGCTGGGCCAGCCGGTGTACATCCTCACGCCCGATGTGGTGGGCTTCGAGCTCACCGGCCAGCTGCGCGAAGGCGTGACGGCCACCGACCTGGTGCTCTACGTCACGCAGATCCTTCGGCAGGAGAAGGTCGTCGGCAAGTTCGTCGAATTCTTCGGCCCCGGCGCCGCGTCCATCCCGGTGCCTGACCGCGCGACCATCGGCAACATGGCGCCGGAGTACGGCGCCACCATGGGCTTCTTCCCGGTCGACGAGAAGACCATCGCCTACTTCCGCGGCACGGGCCGCACGGACGAGGAGATCGAGCGCCTGGAGGCCTACTACAAGGCCCAGGGTCTGTTCGGCATGCCCGCCCCCGGCGCGCTGAACTACACCAAGACCGTCAAGCTGGACCTGTCGACCGTCACGCCCAGCCTGGCCGGCCCCAAGCGTCCGCAGGACCGTATCGACCTGGGCCATCTGTCCGGCCGCTTCACCGAGCTCTACAGCAAGCCCAACGAGGCCAACGGCTTCAACCAGCCGGCCGACAAGCTGGCGGTGCGCCATGACATCGCACTGGACGGCAAGCAGGTCTCCATCGGCAACGGCGACGTGCTCATCGCGGCCATCACCTCGTGCACCAACACCTCCAACCCCAGCGTGCTGCTGGCGGCGGGCCTGCTGGCCAAGAAGGCGGTGGAAGCGGGCCTCACGGTCAAGCCGCACGTCAAGACCTCGCTGGCGCCCGGCTCGCGCATCGTCACCGACTACCTGCAGAAGACGAACCTGCTGCCCTACCTGGAAAAACTGGGCTTCTACCTGGCCGGCTACGGCTGCACCACCTGCATCGGCAATGCCGGCGACCTGGCGTCCGAAATCAACGACGCCATCACCGGCAACGACCTGGTGTGCGCGGCCGTGCTGTCGGGCAACCGCAATTTCGAGGCGCGCATCCACCCGAACCTGAAGGCCAACTTCCTGGCCTCGCCGCCCCTGGTGGTGGCCTTCGCCATCGCAGGCAACGTGACGGTCGACCTGATGACCCAGCCCGTGGGCAAGGGCACCGGCGGCAAGGACGTTTACCTGGGCGACATCTGGCCCAGCGCTGCCGAGGTGGACGAGCTGCTGCGCTTCGCCATGGACGCGCAGGCCTTCCGCCGCAACTACGAGCAGATCGCCGCCAACCCGGGCGAGTTGTGGAACAGCATCAAGGGCGTGCAGGGCGAGGTCTACGACTGGCCCACTTCCACCTACATCGCCGAGCCGCCCTTCTTCGAAGGCTTCGGCATGGAGCCGAAGGCGACGGAGACGGGCGTGACCGGCGCGCGCGTGATGGCGCTCTTCGGCGACTCGATCACCACCGACCACATCTCGCCGGCCGGCTCCATCAAGGAGAGCTCGCCCGCCGGACAGTGGCTCAAGGCCCATGGCGTGGGCAAGGCCGACTTCAACAGCTATGGCTCGCGCCGCGGCAACCACGAGGTGATGATGCGCGGCACCTTTGCCAACGTGCGCATCAAGAACCTGATGCTGCCGGCCGGTGCCGACGGCTCGCGCGAGGAGGGCGGTCTGACGCTGTTCCAGCCCAATGGCGAGAAGATGTACATCTACGACGCCGCGATGAAGTACATCGAGCAGGGCGTGCCGACGGTGATCTTCGCCGGTGAGGAATACGGCACCGGCTCCAGCCGCGACTGGGCGGCCAAGGGCACGCAGCTGCTGGGCATCAAGGCCGTGGTGGCCCGCAGCTTCGAGCGCATCCACCGCGCCAACCTGGTCGGCATGGGCGTGCTGCCGCTGCAGTTCCTGGGCAGCGATTCCTGGCAGGGTCTGAACCTCAAGGGCGACGAGAAGGTCGACGTGGTCATCCCCGGCGAGCTCAAGCCCCAGCGCGACGATGTCAAGCTGGTGATCGAAAGCGCGGACGGCAGCCGCAATGAAGTGACCGTGCGCCTGCGCATCGACACGCCCATCGAGGTCGAGTACTACAAGCACGGCGGCATCCTGCCTTTCGTGCTGCGGCAACTGCTGCAGGGCTGAAGCGCCCGGCCGCTGCGTCCGAGTGGGCGCGGTGCTGATGCGAGCAAGGCCGCGGAACGGTGAACGCCGTTCCGCGGCCTTTGTTTTGGGCGGCCGGCCGCGGCCCGCATTGCCGAATGGCAACGCGGTTTCTGACCCACGGGGCTCCTGCTTGCAATTGAAAATTGTTAGCATCTAGCTTTTGCCAGAGAGAGTTCCGCGTCGCAGCGGGACCGTTTGCCTCCGTGTCCACTCCTGCCTCGCGCGCACCGGCCGCCTTTCTGCCGCTCGACCAACTGCCCGACCGCCAATGGGCGACCGTGATGGACGTCGCGCGCGGCGAAGGCGCAGAGGACCGCGACCTCGCGCTGCGCCTGACGGAGATCGGCTTTGTCCCCGGCGAGCGTGTCTGCGTGGTGGCAAGCGGCCACCCCGGCCGCGAGCCGCTGGCCGTGCGGCTCGGCCACACCACCTTCGCCCTGCGCCGCTACGAGGCTGCGTTGATCCATGTCGCACCCGCGGAGGCCGCCCATGGCTGAGGCGAGCATCGCGTTCCAGTCGCCCAACCCGCCGCGCCGTGTGGCGCTGCTGGGCAATCCCAATTGCGGCAAGACGGCCCTGTTCAACCTGTTGACGGGCAGCCGCCAGAAGGTGGCCAACTATGCCGGCGTGACCGTCGAGCGCAAGGAAGGCGAGCTGCGCACCCCCGGCGGCCGCAGCGTGGCGGTGCTGGACCTGCCTGGCGCCTACAGCCTCAATGCCCTCTCGGCCGACGAGGCGGTGACGCGCGACGTGGTCACCGGCCGCCGCGACCAGCTGCCCGACCTGCTGGTCTGCGTGACCGACGCCACCAACCTGCGGCTGAACCTGCGTCTGGTGCTTGAAGCCAGGCGTCTGGGCGTGCCGATGGTGATGGCGCTGAACATGACCGACATGGCCGAGCGCCAGGGCATCCGAGTCGACACCGACATCCTCTCGCGCGAGTTGGGCATTCCGGTGATCCGCACCGTGGGCGTGCGCCGCCATGGCGCCACCGAGTTGCTGGCCGCACTTGATGCGCCGGTGCCAGCCGCCTCGCCGCTGCCCTGGGAGGCGCCGTCGATGGACGACGTGCTGGCCTCGCACAAGGAAGTGCGCCGCATCCTCGACCTGGCGGTGCAGACGCCGCAAGGCAGCCTGGCCACCAGCGACCGCATCGACCGCGTGGTGCTGCATCCCGTGTGGGGCATGCTGGTGCTGGCCGTGACGCTGTTCCTGATGTTCCAGGCCGTGTTCAGCTGGGCGGCCGTGCCCATGGACGCCATCAAGGCCGGCACCGATGCCATCGGCGGCTGGGTGCAGGGCATCATGGCGGACGGGCCGCTGCGCAGCCTGCTGGTCGACGGCGTGGTGGCCGGCGTGGGCGGCGTGCTGGTCTTCCTGCCGCAGATCCTGATCCTCTTCCTCTTCATCCTGGCGCTGGAGGATTCGGGCTACCTGCCGCGTGCCGCCTTCCTGCTGGACCGGGTGATGGGCACCGTGGGCCTGTCGGGCCGTTCCTTCATTCCGCTGCTGTCCAGCTTCGCCTGCGCCATTCCCGGCATCATGGCCACGCGCACCATCAGCAACTGGCGCGACCGGCTGACCACCATCCTGATCGCGCCGCTGATGACCTGCTCGGCCCGGCTGCCGGTGTATGCGCTGCTGATCGGCGCCTTCATCCCGCAGCGCGAGGTGCTGGGCATCTTCAACCTGCAGGGCGTGGTGCTGTTCGCGCTGTATGTCTTCGGCATCGTCTCGGCCATGGCCGTGGCCTGGGTGCTCAAGCGCCTGCGCACGCAGCAGGGCCACTCGCCACTGCTGATGGAGCTGCCGGCCTACCGCTGGCCCAACCTGCGCAACCTGCTGCTGGGGCTGTGGGAGCGGGCGTGGATCTTCCTGCGCCGCGTGGGCACCATCATCCTCACGCTCACCATCCTGCTGTGGTTCCTGTCCAGCTACCCGGCACCGCCCGCCGGTGCCACCGGCCCCGCCATCGAATACAGCTTCGCCGGCCGACTGGGCGGGTTGCTGGAGCACGTCTTCGCGCCCATCGGCTTCAACTGGCAGATCTCCATCGCCCTCGTGCCGGGCATGGCCGCGCGCGAGGTGGCCGTGGGTGCGCTCGGCACCGTGTATGCGCTTTCGGCCACTGGCGAAGAGGTGGCGGGCGCGCTGGAGCCGCTGATCGCCGGCAGTTGGTCGCTGGCGACCGCGCTGTCGCTGCTGGTGTGGTTCGTGTTTGCGCCGCAGTGCATCTCGACGCTGGCCACGGTGAAGCGCGAGACCAACAGCTGGAAGCAGGTCTTCATCATGACCGGCTACCTGTTCGGGCTGGCCTACGCGGCCTGCTTCATCACCTACCGCGTCGCGCTGGCTCTCGGGGCCGGCTGACGCTCTTGATGCGGAGATCCTTGCCATGCAGAACGCCGTCGTTGCCCTGATCGTCCTCGTGGCCGCCGTCTATGCCGCCTGGCACTGGATGCCGGCGGGCTGGCGCCGGTCGCTCGCGCCGCGCATGGCGCGCTGGATGGCGCGCAGCGGCCTGGTGCGCGAGGAGCGCGAGGCCAACGTGGCCCGCTCCCTTGGCCAGGTGGGCGGCTGCGGCTCGTGCGACAGTTGTGGCAGCTGCGGGCCGAAGCCGTCCTCCCGCAAGGACGACGCCCAGTCGCCGTCGGCGTCTCGCTGATCCTGCGCAGCGGGCCAGGCTGCGGCGGGCCGAGAATCGTGGACTTTTTGGGGTTCACGAGCGCATGCGCATCCATTCCCTCATCGTTGGCGGCGGCATCGGCGGCCTGGCCGCCGCCCTGGCGCTGGCGCGGGCCGGCCACACGGCAGACCTGATGGAGCAGGCGCCTGCCTTCAGCGAGGTGGGCGCGGGCATTCAGCTGGGGCCGAACGTCGTGCGCCGGCTGCAGGCCCTGGGACTGCAAGAGGCGCTGGAGGATGTCGTGGCCCGTCCCGAGCGGCTGTGCGTGTCCTCGGCGCTGACGGGTGCCCGCATCGCCGTCATGCCGCTCGCAGGTGCCATGGAACAGCGCTACGGCGCGCCCTACTTCACGATCCATCGCGCCGATCTGCACAGCCTGCTGCTGCACGCGGTGCGTGCTCTGGACAACGCAGGTGTGACGCTCAACACAAACGCCCGCATCGAGCGCCTGTCCACGCGCGGCGATGCATTCGTCTGCGCCGCCACCTCGGACAGCCGCGCGTGGGAGGGCGATGCGCTCATCGGCGCGGATGGGGTGTGGGGCCGTGTCCGGCCGCGCATCTGGCCCGATGCGGCGTCCGCCCGGCCCACCGGCCACACAGCCTTCCGCGCGCTGCTGAAGCAGGACACTTTGCCGGCAGCACTGCGCAGCCGGCAGGTGGACGTCTGGCTGGCGCCGCGATTGCACGCCGTGGCCTATCCGGTGCGAGGCGGCGAATGGCTCAACCTGGTGGTGCTGGCCGAATCGCCGCTCGGCGAAGCCGAAGTCGGCGCCGACGCCGACGCCGACGCGCGAGATTGGGATCAGGCCGCCAGCCGCGCTGCACTCGACCGTTCCAGCGGCCATGTCGGCCAGCCGCTGCGGGCGCTGCTCGACGCCGTTCCGGCGTGGCGAGCCTGGACGTTGTGCGACCGAACGCCGCTGGCCGGACCGCAGGAGATGGTCGACGGGCGTGTGGCGCTGCTGGGCGATGCGGCTCACCCCATGCTGCCGTACCTGGCACAGGGTGCCGGCATGGCGATCGAGGATGCCGTGGCGCTGGCGCAGCAGCTCAGTGGCTGCACGCCGGCCGAGGTGCCCCAGGCCCTGACGCGCTATGCGCAGGCGCGTTGGGCGCGCAATGCGCAGGTGCAGGCCCGTGCGCGGCGCAACGGGGGCATCTTCCACCTGGGCGGGCCGGTGCGCTGGGGCCGCGACCTGGCGATGCGCTTGGCCGGCCCGGCCCTGATGGACCAGCCCTGGCTCTACGCCGGATGAATTGCCATTAAAGCTCCGTCCTCAGCGTCCAGAGCTCAGGAAACAGCACCACGTCCAGCATCTTGCGCAGGTAGCTCACGCCGCCGGTGCCGCCGGTGCCGCGCTTGAAGCCGATCACACGCTCCACCGTGGTCACGTGCCGGAAACGCCAGAGGCGGAAGGCGTCCTCGATGTCGGTGAGCTTCTCGCCGAGCTGGTAGAGGTCCCAGTGCGCCTTCGGGTCGCGGTAGACCGTGAGCCAGGCCTCCTGGACGGCCTCGCTCGCGGTGTAGGGCTGGGTCCAGTCGCGCTCGAGCTTGTCGGCCGGAATGGCGAGGCCTTCGCGGGCCATCAGGCGCAGGGTCTCGTCGTACAGCGAGGGCCGGCGCCACGCGGCGTCCACCATCGCCAGCAGGTGCGGCCGGTGGGCATGGGGCTTGAGCATGGCGGCGTTCTTGTTGCCCAGCGAGAACTCGATGCAGCGGTACTGCGCGCTCTGGAAGCCGCTGGAGTTGGCCAAGTAGGGCCGCATGGCCGTGTACTCCGGAGGCGTCATGGTCGACAGCACCGTCCAGGCCCCCACCAGCTGCTCCATGATGCGCGTCACCCGCGCCAGCATCTTGAAGGCCTCGGGCTTGGTGTTCTCGCCCGGGTTGGCGATGGCCGCCGTGGCGGCCGTCAACTCGTGCAGCATGAGCTTCATCCACAGCTCGCTGGTCTGGTGCTGCACGATGAACAGCAGCTCGTCGTGCGTGGGCGACAGCGGATGCTGGGCGCTCAGGATCTCGTCCAGATGCAGATAGTCGCCGTAGCTCATCGACTGGCTGAAGTCGAGCTGGGCTTTCTCTTCATGGACGATCTGTTCGGGCAGTGCTCCGCCCTCCGCCGGGCCGGCGGATGTCGAGGAATTCATCGCAAGGCTCCTGGGAGGGTGGGATCAGTCCAGCACGGCGGCCATGGCCTGGGCGACGTAGGCCACGTTCTTGGTCGACAGGCCGGCGATGCACATGCGGCCCGAGCGCACCAGGTACACCGCATGCTCTTCGCGCAGGCGGTCCACCTGCTCGGGCGTGAGGCCGGTGTAGCTGAACATGCCGCGCTGGGTCAGGAAGTAGCCGAAGTCACGGCCGGGCAGGCGGTCGACCAGAGTGGCGTGGAGGGCCTCGCGCATGGCCTTGATGCGGCCGCGCATCTCGGCGAGCTCGGCGTCCCACTGGGCGTAGAGCTCGGGCGTGCTCAGCACGCGCGTCACGATGCGCGCGCCATGCGTCGGCGGGCTGGAATAGTTGGCGCGCACCGAGCTCTTGAGCTGGCCCAGCACCCGGCCGGCTTCCTCGGCCGAGCCGCACACCACCGACAGGCCGCCGCAGCGCTCGCCGTACAGCGAGAAGCTCTTGGAGAAGGAGTTGGCCAGGAAGAAGCGAACGCCCGCATCGGCCAGCGCGCGCGGCGCGAAGGCGTCCTCGACCAGGCCGTCGCCGAAGCCCTGGTAGGCCATGTCCACATAGGGAATCAGGCCGCGCTCGGCGATCACCGGAATCAGCTGCTTCCACTGGTCCTGCGACAGGTCGACGCCCGTGGGGTTGTGGCAGCTGGCGTGCATCAGCACGATGCTGCGGGCGGGCAGCGTCTTGAAGGCCGCGAGCATGTCCTCGAAGCGCAGGCCGCCGGTGGCCGGGTCGTAGTAGGGATACAGGTTCACCTGGAAGCCGGCACCCTCGAACATGGCGCGGTGGTTCTCCCAGGTCGGGTCGCTCACCCACACCTGCGAATCGCCGAAGTAGCGCTTGAGGAAGTCGCCACCCACCTTCAGGCCGCCGGAGCCGCCGATGGTCTGGATGGTGGCGACGCGGCCGCTGGTCACGGCCTCGTGCGTGGGGCCGAAGGCCAGCCTCTGCACCGCGGCGCGGTAGTCGGCCATGCCTTCCATGGGCAGGTAGGAACGCGGGCCGATTTCCTGCAGCAGGGCGGTCTCGGCGGTGCGCACGGCCTTCATCACCGGCAGGCGGCCGTCGTCGTCGAAATAGATGCCGATGCTCAGGGACACCTTGTTGGGCCGTGTGTCGCGCTGGAAGTCCTCCATCAGCGAGAGGATCGGATCACCGGGGTAGGCGGGAATGTGTTCGAACATGGCGTGGCTTTCGGTGGTGCGGTCCGTGGGCGGGGGCGGCACGGACGACGCAAGCTGCGGGCCGGGCGGGCTGCCGCGCTCGGGGACGAGCGGCGTAGGACAGGGCGCTGCGGAGTGAAGCGGGGAAGTTATCACTGTCAAAAAATGCGTTGTGTCGCTTATTCCCAACGCTGACCATAAAATAAACGTCGTTTTATGTATGGAACATTTGGAGCTGCGATGAAGCAAGTGATCGATGTGGGTCTGCCGGCGCTCAAGCAACCTTTTTCGTGGGCCGTGAAGGCCACGGGCGCCATGCTCTTCACCGCGCATGGGCCCGTCCGCACCGACGGCACCATCGACACCGGGACCATCGAGGCGCAGACGCGCCTGACCTTCGAGAACCTCCGACGCGGCGTGCAGTCGGCCGGCGGCACGATGGCGGACGTGACGCAGGTGCTGATCTACATGACCGACGTGGCGGACATGCCGGCCATCGACGCGGTCTACCGCGAGTTCTTCGAGGCGCCGTACCCCAACCGTTCCAGCGCGGCCGTGGCGGCGCTGGTGGTGCCGGGCATGAAGATCGAGATCGTGGCCTACGCGATGGTGCCGGCCTGAGCGCCGTCAGCCCAGCGCGCGCAGCACGGCGCGCACGGGCGAGGCATCCGCCTGCACCAGCTTGAGCGGCAGCGCGATCAGCTCGTAGTCGCCTTCGGGCACGGCGTCGAGCACCAGGTTCTCCAGCACGCGCATGTCGTGGCGCCGGATGGTCTGGTGGCTGGGCAGGGCCTTGCTGTCGGCCGGGTCGATGCTGGCCGTGTCGATGCCGATCAGGCGCACGCCGAGCGCGGCCAGGCGTTCGACCGTCTCGGGCGCGTAGGCGGGAAGCGCCGGGTCCCATCGGTCCACGGGCGCCCGGTCGTAAGTGCGCACCAGCACCCGCGGCGGCAGGCGGTCGTCGATGGCATGGGCGATGTGCTGCCACTCGACGAGGGGCGCGGCGCCGACGGCATGGATCACACGGCATGGGCCGAGGAAGGCGTCCAAGTCCACCTGGCCGATGGTGGCGCCGTCGGCCGCGTAGTGCAGAGGCGCGTCGGCGTGCGCGCCGACGTGCGGCGACATCGTGATCTGGCTGACGTTGACCGGGCAGCCCGGGCCCAGCGTTGCGGCCCATTGCTGGGCATAGGGCGTGTCGCCGGGAAACACCGGCGCGCCGACGTAGACAGGGGGAGAGATGTCCCAGAGACGGGAGGGCGGAGCAGACATGCGCCGGACCATAGCGCCGGCGCGGGATGTGTGGTGTCGGTTATTTCCAACGCGGGCGAAGAAGGCGGTCCGGCCTCGTTTGGCGAGAGCGTTGCCTCAGCCTCCGAGCACGGGCAACCCGTGCCGTGCGCGTGCCCTCTCGCAGCCATGGCTGCCCGCTTCCAGTTCGCGGCAAGGGTTCGGCCGCCATTCGTAGATGCCGCAGCCCACCGATTGCCCCACCTTGCCCGTGAGCGCAGCGCAACGCATCGGAACGTGGTCCGTGCCCCGCATCCGGCAGGTGGCGCCTGTGACCTGGACCGTCAGACCCGCCGGCACCGTGCCGCCCATGTCGTCCAGCTCGTGGATGCTGAAGTCGACGCGGTAGCTGGCGCAGCAGGCGCCGCAGCTCTGGCAGGGGTTCATCGATGCGCCGGAAAAACCTTCAGCCGATACGGCCGAGCAGCAGGTACTCCATCAGTGCCTTCTGCACATGCATGCGGTTCTCTGCTTCGTCCCAGACGACCGATTGCGGGCCGTCGATGACCTCGCCCGTGACCTCCTCGCCGCGATGGGCGGGCAGGCAGTGCATGAACAGCGCGTCAGGCTGGGCCACGGCCATCATGGCCTCGTCCACGCACCAGTCGGCAAAGGCTTGGCGGCGCTGCTCGTTCTCGGCCTCGTAGCCCATGCTGGTCCACACGTCGGTGGTCACCAGATGCGCGTCGCGGCAGGCGTCCATCGGGTCCCTGAAGACCTTGTAGCTGTCGCCGGAGCGGATGCCGGCGACGGCCTGGTCCACCTCGTAGCCGCTGGGCGTGCTCACATGCACCGCGAAGCCCAGGATCTCGGCCGCCTGCAGCCAGGTGTTGGCCATGTTGTTGCCGTCGCCCACCCAGGCTACGGTCTTGCCGCGCAGCGCCCCCGGGTCGGGCGTGCCGTCCGCATTCAGGCCGCGGTGCTCCAGGTAAGTGAACAGGTCGGCCAGGATCTGGCAGGGATGGAATTCGTTGGTCAGGCCGTTGATGACCGGCACCCGCGAGTTGGCGGCGAAGCGTTCGATCTTCTCCTGCTCGTAGGTGCGGATCATGACCAGGTCGGTCATGCGGCTGATGACCTTGGCGCTGTCCTCGATCGGCTCTGCGCGACCCAATTGGCTGTCGCCGGTGGTCAGGTGCACCACGCTGCCGCCGAGCTGGTACATGCCGGCCTCGAAGCTCACGCGGGTGCGGGTGCTGGCCTTCTCGAAGATCATGGCCAGGGTGCGATCCGCCAGCGTGTGGTGCTTCTCGTAGGTCTTGAACTTCTTCTTGATGAGCGCCGCGCGTCGGAACAGGTACGCGTACTCGTCGGCCGTGAAGTCGCTGAACTGGAGGTAGTGGCGGATCGCAGGAAGGCTCATGGGCTTATTGTGCCGGCTCGGCCAGGAAGGCCTTCACGATAGGGGCGAGGAGGGCGACGATCTCGTCGGCCTCGGCCACGGTGAGGACGAGCGGCGGCACCAGGCGGATCACGCTGTCCGCCGTCACCGACAGCAGCAGGCCGGCGTCGCAGGCGCGGGTCAGCACGGCGCCGGCGGGCCGGTCGAGCTCGATGCCCAGCATCAGGCCCTGGCCGCGCACTTCCTTGACGCCAGCCACGCCCTCGAACGCAGCCTGCAGCGCGCCCTTGAGGTGCGCACCGACATCGGCGGCGTTCTGCAGCAGGCCGTCCTTCTCCATGATGCGCAGCGTCTCGATGCCGGCGCGCATGGCCAGCGGATTGCCGCCGAAGGTGGTGCCGTGGTTGCCCGGCTGGAAGATGTTCGCGGCCTTGGGGCCGGCCACCACCGCGCCCACTGGCACGCCCGAACCCAGGCCCTTGGCCAGCGACATCACGTCCGGCACGATGCCGGCCCATTGGTGCGCGAACCACTTGCCGGTGCGGCCGATGCCGGTCTGGATCTCGTCGATCATCATCAGCCAGTCGTTGGCGTCGCACAGGGCCCGCACCTGCTGCAGGTAGTCCCAGCGCATCGGGTGGATGCCGCCTTCGCCCTGGATGGTCTCGAACATCACGGCCACCACGTTGGGGTTGCCTTCGGTCGCCTTCTTCAGCGCCTCGATGTCGTTGAGCGGCACGCGGATGAAGCCTTCGACCAGCGGGCCGAAGCCTTTCTGGATCTTCGGGTTGCCGGTGGCCGACAGCGTGGCCAGGCTGCGGCCGTGGAAGGCATGCTCGTACACCACGATCTCCGGCCGCTCGATGCCCTTGTCGTGGCCGAACTTGCGGGCCAGCTTGATGGCGGCCTCGTTGGCCTCCAGCCCGGTGCAGCAGAAGAAGGCGTTGGTCATGCCCGACAGCGTCGTCAGGCGCTCGGCCAGCACTTCCTGGCCGGGCACATAGTAGTAGTTGGAGGTGTGGATCAGCTGGGTGAGCTGTTCCTGCAGCGCCGGGACGAGTTCGGGATGGTTGTGGCCCAGCGTGTTGACGGCGATGCCGCCCAGGCCGTCCAGGTAGGCCTTGCCGTTGACGTCCCACACGCGGCAGCCCTGGCCGCGCACCAGGGCGATCGGCAGCCGGCCGTAGGTGTTCATGACGTGGGGCGAGGTGGGGGCGGCGGTGGCGCTCATGGGTTCTCCTGAAAGTGAAGAAATTCTAGGTGGGGGGCATGACGCCTTCGTTGAGGATTGCGCATCACTGCCATGCGCCCCGATCCCCATCGGATGCATGTCCCGGGGAGGTCGCGCGCGGGACACGCTGGGTAGAATCCCTTGTGCGGCGCAACACGCCTGCGCCGAACACGAGAACAATGGTTTCCCCCTCTGCCAAAGAAGTCTTCATTCAGGGCATCACGAGCCAGGGTCGCACTTTCCGGCCCAGCGACTGGGCCGAGCGGCTGGCCGGCGTGATGAGCCAGTTCCGCCCCGGTGGTGCCCGCCTCGGGGGGCATCTCAGCTATTCGCCCTGGTGCGTGCCGACGGTGATCAACGGCGTGAAGTGCGTGGTCGTCCACCGCGACCTCCAGGAGTCCGAGCCGATGGCCTGGGATTTCGTCATGAATTTCGCCAAGGACAACGACCTGCAGGTGGCCGAGGCCTGCCTGGTGCCGGACGGGAAGCCGCCCAAGGGCTGATTGCCTCGCCCCATTTCTGATCCGGAGCCGCCGGATCCAGAAACGAAAAAACCGCCCGAAGGCGGTTTTTCTTTTTCGCTGCAGCGCACCCGATCAAACGGCGGACCGCCTGTAGGCAGTCCGGGCTGACCTGAATTCCGTCAGGCGGCGGCCGCCGGAGCGGCAGTGGCCAGGGCCTTGACCTTGGCGGCCAGGCGGCTCTTGTCGCGCGCGGCCTTGTTCTTGTGGAAGATGCCCTTGTCGGCGATGGTGTCGACGACGCTCTGGGCCTTGGCGAACAGCTCGGTGGCCTTGGCCTGGTCGCCAGCGGCAACGGCCTTGGCGACGTTCTTCAGCGCCGTGCGGTACTTGGAGCGCAGCGAGCTGTTGGCAGCGTTGAGTTTGGTGTCCTGGCGGACGCGCTTGCGGCCCGACGCGAGGCGCGGGTTCTTCTTCTTGGGCTTGGCGGATGCCATATGTGTGTTCCTTGAGTGTCTGGGGATGTTGCGGCGAACCCGCGAGTATAGCCCACCCCGTTCTTTGCTCGCCCCGCTTAAGAGTGCCATGGCCGGCAGTGGCAACGGCAGCAGGCGGTTCCCCGCGCAGCCAGGCGTCCCAAGGCCCCGCCTACACTGCGCCGCCGTGTCGCTCTTCAAATCCGCTTCCACCGTTTCCCTGCTGACCCTGGCCTCGCGCATCACCGGCCTCGTGCGCGATGTGCTGATGAGCTCAGTCTTCGGCGTGAGCGCAATGACCGACGCTTTCTACGTCGCATTCCGCATTCCCAACCTGTTCCGCCGCGTGCTGGGCGAGGGCGCGTTCAGCCAGGCTTTCGTGCCTGTGCTGTCGGCCACCCGCACCGAGGGTGGCGAGGACCGGGCCCGGCAGCTGATCGCCCACGTCGGCACGCTGCTGCTGTGGGCGCTGGTGCTGCTGTGCGTGGCGGGCGTGGTCGCCGCGCCGCTGATGGTGTGGGCCATGGCCAGCGGTCTGGAGCGCTCGGGCAGCTTCGATGCCGCCGTCGTGATGACGCGCTGGATGTTCCCTTACATCGGCTTCATGTCGCTGGTGGCCTTCGCGGGCGGCATCCTCAATACCTGGAAGCGTTTTGCGGTGCCTGCGGCGTCGCCCGTGCTGCTGAACGTGGCGCTCATCGGTTCGATCGTGCTGGGCGCACCCCTGTTCCAGCGCTGGGGCATCGAACCCATCTACGCGCAGTGCGTCGGCGTGATGGTGGGCGGTGTGCTGCAGCTGGCCATCCAGATTCCCGCTCTGCGCCGGCTGGGCCTCATGCCGAACCTGGGCGTTCGTGTCGCCGCCTTGCGTGAGGCCTGGGCCGATCCGGGTACCCGCAAGATCCTCGGCCTCATGCTGCCGGCCATGATCGGCGTCAGCGGAGCGCAGCTGTCGCTGCTCATCAACACGCAGATCGCGTCGCACCTCGTGGCTGGCAGCGTCACCTGGGTCACCAATGCCGATCGGCTGATGGAGTTCCCGAGCGCGATGCTCGGCGTCGCCCTCGGCGTGGTGCTGATGCCCCAACTTGCCGCGGCGCGCGCGGCGAAGGATGCGGACCGGTATTCAGCCATGCTGGACTGGGGGCTTCGGCTCATCGTGCTGCTGGCGCTGCCCTGTGCGGCGGCCCTGCTGGTGTTTCCCGTGCCGCTGGTGGCGGTGCTCTTCCACAACGGCGCCTTCGACGATGCCAGCGTGCTGCGCACCGCCGATGCGCTGGCGGGCTACGGCGTCGGACTGGTGGGCATCGTCTCGATCAAGGTGCTGGCGGCCGGCTTCTACGCGCGCCACGACATGCGCACGCCCATGCGCATCAGCCTGGCGGCGCTGGCCGTGACCCAGGTGTTGAACCTCGCATTCGTGCCGTGGCTGCAGCATGCAGGCCTGACCCTGGCGATCGGTGTCGGGCAACTGCTCAATGCGCTGGCGCTGTGGGTCGGTCTGCGTCGCAGCGGCAGCTACCGGCTGGCGCCGGGCTGGGGCCGCTTCCTGCTGCAGGTCCTGACCGGGACAGTGGTGATGACGGCGCTCCTGATATGGGGCGCGCATGGCTTCGACTGGGTGGGCCTGCGCAGCCAACGTCTGCTGCGCGTCGGCCTGCTGGCGGCCTTCGTCGCCGGTGCCGCACTCCTGTACTTCGGCGTGCTCACCGCCTGCGGCCTGCGGCTGCGCAGTTTCGTCCGGCGTTGAGGCAGGGCGCCCGGCATCGCCGAGGTGGGCGTGGGGCTTCCTGCGGCCGCCTTGACGCTCGCGACGCGGCTCCACTACAAAGGCCCATGTCTCTTCGATACGACACGCCGACGCCGCTGGCCTATTTCGAGTCGCTGGTGCAAAGCGACGAGCACTTTCCCTTGCTCGAAGCCGCCGCCAGCCTTGCGCAGGACGAATATCCCGAGCTCGATGTCCAGCAGGTGCTGGGCGACATGGACCAGCTGCTGGCCCGCCTCAAACGCCGGCTGCCGGCGGACGCCGCGCCGCTGGCGCGGCTGCGGGCGCTGAACCAGTTCTTCTTCCATGACCTGGGCTTCGGCGGCAACGTCAATGACTACTACGACCCCGACAACAGCTTCCTGCATGTGGTGCTGCGCACCCGCCGCGGCATCCCGATCTCGCTGGCGGTGCTGTGGATCGAGCTGGCCCAGGGCCTGAACCTGCATGCGCGCGGCGTCAGCTTTCCGGGCCATTTCATGCTGAAGGTGTCGCTTCCAAAGGGGCAGGTGGTCATCGACCCCTTCACCGGCCGTTCGCTGTCGCGGGAGGAACTGGCGGAGCGCCTCGAACCCTACAAGCGCAGCAACGGCCTGGTGGGCGAATTCGACGTGCCGCTGGGCCTGTATCTGCAGCCGGCGCCGGCACGGGAGATCATCGCCCGCATGCTCCGCAATCTGAAGGAGATCCACAGCGCACAGGAGGACTGGGCCCGTCTCATCGGCGTGCTGGACCGCCTGATCGTGCTGCTGCCTCAGGCCTGGGCCGAATACCGCGACCGCGGCCTGGCCTGCGCCGAGCAGGGCCATACGGCCCAGGCCGTGCAGGACCTCGACACCTACCTCGCCCATGCCGAGGACGCCCTGGACGTCGACGCCATCGCCGAGCGCGCCGCGACGCTGCGGCGGGCGCTGTCCTGAGACCGTCGCCCTCGTACCGCTCCAGGGAAGCGGCGGGCAGTTCCCAAGCCAACCGTCGGCGTGCCGCGCCGGAAGGCTGACCAATTGCTGACCGCCCCCTGGTCAGCTTCCCTTCGGGTGGGGTAGCCTTCGCCCCCATGCGAATCCTGTTGGTGGAAGACGATGCGACCCTGCGCGACGTGATGTTGCGCAGCCTGACCGATGCCGGTCATCGGGTCGATGTGGCGGCGAGCATGGAGGAGGCCGATTACCTCTGGCGTGTGCAACCCTTCGATGCCGTGCTGCTGGACCTGAATCTGCCGGCCGGTCCTGGCCCAGGAAGTCCGCTCGGCAGCGGTCTGACGGTGCTGCGACAGGCGCGCAGCCGCGGTGACCGTACGCCTGTGCTGGTCCTCACCGCCCGCAACCGGACCGACGAACGCATTGCCGGCCTGGACGCCGGCGCCGACGATTACCTCGGCAAACCCTTCGAGCTGCCCGAAGTCGACGCCCGCCTGCGCGCGTTGGTGCGTCGCGCCCAGGGCACGGACGACGTGGCGCTGGTCGGTCAGCTCAAGCTCGATCGCCGAGCGCGCCGCTTCTTCATCGGCAGTGCGCCGCTGGACCTGCCGGCCCGCGAATTCGAGGTGCTGTGGGAGCTCATGAGTCCACCGGGCCATGCCGTCAGCAAGCGTGTGCTCTCCAACAAGCTGTCCAGCTTCGACGATGCACTGGGCGACAACGCGCTGGAGGCCTTCATCTCGCGTCTGCGCAAGAAGCTGCTGGGCAGCGGCGCCGGCATCCGCACGCTGCGCGGCATCGGCTATCTGCTGGAAGGCGACGCTTGAGCGCCCGACCGGCGAGCGCCGCGACCGTTGCGGCGGCCGGGCATCGCCCCCGCCCATCGCTGCGTGCGCGCGTACTGCGGCAGGTGATGCTGCCGCTGGCCCTCACCTGGCTGGCCGGCACGGTGGTGGTGCTGATCATCTCCAACTACTTCGTGCGCCAGGCCTTCGACCGTGCGCTGGTGGACGATGCCTACGCCATCGCCGCCAACATCCAGCCCCAGGGCCGGCCCGATGCGCAGTTGCAGCTCACGGCGCGCGAGATGACCACGCTGCTGTTCGACCAGCGGGAGACGGTGTATTTCGCGGTCCGACGGCCTGATGGCAGTCTGCTCTCGGGTGATCCGGCGCTGCAGACACCCTTCCTGGCCGAGGGCGCGACCTGGCATCTCGCGGACGTTCGCTTCGCCGGCAAGCAGTTGCGTGCAGTGGTCCTGCGCCATCCTGCGGGGTCCGGTGACTTCATCGTTGTCGTGGCCCAGACCACCGGATCGCGCACTGCGCTGCTTCGGCGGCTGGCGCTCTATGCCACGCTGCCGCAGATCCTGTTGCTGGGCGTGCTGGCCTGGTGGCTGTGGCGCGGCATTGCACGGGAGCTGGCCCCGCTGGGCGCGCTCCAGCAGGACCTTGGCCGGCGCGACGCCAGCGACCTGTCGCCGGTGATCGTGGGCGGCGACACGCGCGAGGTCGCGCAGCTGGGCGATGCCCTGAACGACCTGTTCGTGCGGCTCGACGGCAGCGTGCGGGCGCAGCGCGAGTTCGCGGGCAACGTGGCGCACGAGCTGCGCACGCCGCTGGCCGGCATCCGCGCGCTGGCCCATTACGGCCTGGGCCACGCCGATCCGGGGGTCGCGCGCGAACAGTTGCAGCGCATCGCCGCCAGCGAGGCCCGGGCCAGCCACCTGGTCGACCAGCTGCTGGCACTGGCCCTGGCCGCCGAATCCGATGCCGTGCTGCAGCGCGAGCCGGTGGTCCTCGACGAGCTGGCTCATGAGGCCGTGCTGCGCCACCTGACCCGCGCAGACGCCCGTGGCGTCGACCTGGGCGCCCGCGGCCTGGACGAGGCACAGGAAAGCGGCGGCTTCACCATCAATGGCAGCGTGGCGCTGGTGGAGGGCATCCTCGACAACCTGATCGACAACGCCCTGCGCTATGGCGGCAAGACGGTGACCATCGAGCTGTCGAAGGAGGAGGTCGACGGAACGATGGTGCCCGTGCTCTCGGTGGCCGACGACGGGCCTGGCATTCCCGACGTGCAGCGGCAGGCCCTGATGCATCGCTGGGCCCAGGGCACCGACGGACGCAAGCTGGGCGAAGGGTCGGGCCTGGGGCTGTCCATCGTCGCTCGCTATGCGAAGCTGCTGGGCGCGCAGATGCGCCTGGCCGCCACCACGAGTACGGGCGGGCTGCGGGCCAGCATCTTGTTCACGACCCGCTAAGCGGGTCCGGCTATCGTTCCTGGACGCGGCGACGGTTCCGCCCGGTTCACCGCGCGAACACACCACCCATATCGGTCCTCCGAGCCCGCGGCACGCATCCTGCGTGATCCGGGCGACACCCCTCCCGCTGTTTGATGGATTCCCTGATCTCCCTCGATGGCCTGCGCGGACAGTGGCGCCTGCTCTTTCAGCGCGCGCAGCCCCTGCGCGTGCTGCTGGCGCTGGCCACCTTGATGGCCGGCGCCGGACTGGCCGGCCACCAGGATGCGGTCATTCCGCTGTTTCTGGGCACCATCGCCAGCGCGCTGGCCGAGACCGACGACAGCTGGCGTGGCCGGCTGCGTGCGCTCCTGGTGATGCTGGCCTGCTTCGCGGCCGTCGGCGCCGGGGTGCAGGCGCTGTTCGGCCTCTCATGGGTGTTCATCGGCGTTTTCTGCCTTTCTGCATTCGGCATCACCATGCTGGGCGCCATCGGCGCGCGCTACAAGGCGATCGCCTATGGCACATTGATCCTGGGGATGTATGCCACCATCAGCATGGAGCACGCGGTGGCGGCGCACGGCCCCGGCCAGCACTGGCGCGAGCCGCTGCTGCTGGTGGCAGGGGCGGCCTGGTATGGCGCCATCTCGGTGTTGTGGTGCGCGCTGTTCCCGTCGCTGCCGGTGCAGGCCCTGCTGGTGCGGGTGTATGGCGTGCTGGGCGAGTACGTGCGCTACAAGGCCTCGCTGTTCGAGCCGCTGCGCGGCGTGGACGTGCAGCGCAAGCGGCTGGCGCTGGCCGGGCTCAATGCAAAGGTGGTCTCCGCCCTCAACGATGCCAAGGAAGCCATCTTCTCGCGGCTCGGTCCGCGGGCTCCCACGGGCCGGCTCGCGCGCTACCGCGGCCTCTACCTGATCGCGCAGGACGTGCACGAGCGCGCCAGCTCCTCGCACGAGGACTACAACGCGCTGGCCGAGGCCTTCTTCCACAGCGACCTGCTCTACCGTTGCCAGCGCGTTCTCTGGCTGCAGGGCGACGCGTGCAGCCAGCTGGCCCGGTCGGTGGAGCGGCGAGAGCCTTTCGTGATGGACGGCCAGAGCGTGCAGGCCCTGGCCGAACTGCGCAGCGCCATCGCCCATGCGCGTGCGACCGCGGGTGATGAGGCGCAGCAACGGCTGCCGGCCATCGAGGCTCTGGCACGCAATCTGGCGCTGCTCGACGGGCAACTGGCCGGCGCCAGCAACACGGCCCACCCCTCGGCCCGGCTCGGCCGCACCGACATGAGCCTGTTCGACCGCTCCGCGCGGGATTGGCGCGATGCGCTGGCGCGCGTGCGACGGCAGCTCACGCCGCGCTCGCCGCTGTTCCGCCATGCCGTGCGTCTGGCCGTGGCACTGGCCACCGGCTATGGCGTGATGCATGTCGTGCAGTTGCAGGAGGGCTACTGGATCATGCTGACCACGCTCTTCGTCTGCCAGCCCGGCTACGGCGAGACCATTGCGCGCATGGGCCAGCGCGTCGTGGGAACGACCCTGGGCGTGGTGGTGGGCTGGGCGCTGATCGACCTCTTTCCGCAGCCGCTGCTGCAGTCGTCCTTCGCCGTGGTGGCGGGCGTGGTGTTCTTTGCCAACCGCAGCACGCGTTATCTGCTGGCCACCGCCGCCATGACGCTGCTGGTGCTGATGTGCTTCAACCAGATCACCGATAGCGCGCGGCTCATCCAGCCGCGGCTGATCGACACCGCCATCGGCTGCGTGATCGCCGGCCTGGCCGTGCTGCTGGTGCTGCCGCACTGGCAGGCCCGGCGCATCCACGAGATCGCCGCGCAGGCCATGCGCCACCATGCCGCCTACCTGCGCCAGATCGCGGGTCAGTACGACAGCGGTGCCCGCGACGACCTGGCCTACCGGCTGGCGCGGCGCAACGCGCACAACGGCGACGCGGCGCTGGCGACGGCCGTGACCGAGATGTTCCGGGAACCCGGCTTTGCGCGCCGCCGTGCGGGTGTGGCGGTGCGCTTCGTGATTCAGTCGCACACGCTGCTGAGCTACCTCTCGGCCCTGGGCGCACACCGTGCCGCAGTCCCCGACGGCCCGCGGGTGGCTCTGCTGCGGGCGGCCGCCGAGCAGGCAGCTGCAGCGCTGGAACAACTGGCGGCAGAGGTCGAAGCCGGCCGGGTGGGCGAGGTGCCGTCGCAGGTCGCCCGCGATGCGCTCGCCGCCCGCGCAGAGGCAGACACCGGCGCCATGGCGGCTGGGGACGAGCGGGCCGACGATCTGGCCGCCCGCCTGCGGCTGATGCGCACCGAACTGCTGCTGGTGTGGGTGCAGATCGATGTGCTGCGCACCCATGCGGCCGAATGGCTGACAGCGTCCGAGTCGCCGCCGGATGGCGCTGGGGCGCAGGTGGACGGGGCGAGTCGTCCGGGCTGAACCCCGAGCACTTGGGCCGTGCTTGGGCGTCCTGGGCGGGTGTGCTTCGAGGGGGGCCCAGGACCGGGGCTCAAGATGGGTCGGCCGGTACGAGGGGCTTCAGCCACGGCCGAGCGCGTCAGACCAGCTTCGCCGCCTCCAGCTCCTTCTTGAGGTAGGCGTAGAACAGCGGCGCCGCCACCAGCCCTGCCGGCCCGAAGACGGTTTCGGCCACGAACATCACCGACAGCAGCTCCCACACTGCCATGTGGGTACGCTTGCCGACCACCTTGGCGTTGATGACGTACTCGGCCTTGTGGATCAGGATCAGGAAGACCAGGCAGGCCGCTGCCGTCACCGGCGAGACCGACAGGCCCACCAGCGTCAGCACCACGTTGCACAGCAGGTTGCCCACGATCGGCACCAGCCCCGCCACGAAGGTGAAGGTGATGAGCACGGGCGTGTAGGGCAGCCGCGTGTCCCACAGCGGCAGCACCAGCAGCAGGAAGGTGGCCGTCAGGGCTGTGTTGAAGCTGGCGATCCAGAACTGGGCCGCCACGATCTGCTTGAAGGCCAGACCGAAGGTGGTGATGCGCTGGTGGAGCGCGGCAGCCAGGGGGCGGCGCTGCAGCGGCGGTAGCGCGACGGCGGCCAGGCCGCCGACGATCAGGCCGACGTAGCCATGCAGCACCGCATTGAGCCACGCCCGGCCGGCCAGTGCGAGCGTACCGGCTTCGTTGCGCAGGTAGTTGGCCACCATGCGCTGGACATCGTCCGCTGCAGCCGGCAGCGAAGCGGCCAGCTCGGGCGGCAGTTTCTGGCGCAGTTCCAGGATGGTGCGGGCGACGTAGTCGAGAAGTCCACGGTACTGCTGCGGCGCCTCCACGACATACTCGCGCGCCTGCGACACGCCCAGCGCCAGCAGCGCCAGCGGGCCCAGCACCACCAGCAGGATCGCCACAGCCTTGATGATCGATTCGACCCGCGCCAGGGCGCGTGGCGGCAGCCGCCGATGCGCCAGTTGCACCGTGAGCCGTGTGAACCAGCGTGTGAACAGGAAGCCCACGCAGGCGCACAGCAGGCCCACCAGCAGATGGCTGAGCAGGATGCCCAGCAGGCCCAGCCCCATTAGCAGGTAGCTGGCGATGACCACCGGCCGGCTTGCGCCGACGGCGACAGGATGCGACATCGTCACGGCGTGGCCGGGCGGATCCTCAGGCCACGACGACAGCGGCGCCCTGGCCGCGCTCGGCGATGGTGCCGATCTGGTAGACCGTCTCGCCCTGGGCGCGCAGCGTGGCCGCGCAGGCCTCGGCATCGGCCGCAGCCACGACCACCACCATGCCGATGCCGTTGTTGAAGGTGCGGTTCATCTCGATATCGTCGATGCCCGCCACCTTCTGCAGCCAGGCGAACAGTTCGGTCTGCGGCCAGCTGCCCTTGGTGAGGTGGGCGGCAGTGCCTTCGGGCAGCACACGCGGAATGTTCTCCAGCAGGCCACCGCCGGTGATGTGGGCCAGCGCCTTGATGCCGCCGTCACCCGCCTCGCCGCCGTGCGGATGCGCGGCCAGCGCCGCCAGCACCGGCTTGACGTACAGGCGCGTGGGCGCCATCACGGCCTCGCGAAATGGCTGGCCGTCCAGCGTCGCGGGCAGGTCGGTTCCGGCGCGCTCGATCACCTTACGCACCAGCGAGAAGCCGTTGGAATGCACGCCGTGCGAGGCCAGGCCCAGCACCACGTCGCCGGGCCTGACGTTCTGGCCGGTGAGGATCTTCGACTTCTCGACCGCGCCGACAGCGAAGCCGGCCAGGTCGTATTCGCCGGCGGGGTACATGCCGGGCATCTCGGCCGTCTCGCCGCCGATCAGCGCGCAGCCCGACAGCTCGCAGCCGCGGGCGATGCCGCCCACCACGCGGGCGGCGGTGTCCACGTCCAGCTTGCCGCAGGCGAAGTAGTCCAGGAAGAACAGCGGCTCGGCGCCCTGCACCAGCACGTCGTTGACGCTCATGGCCACCAGGTCGATGCCCACGGTGTCGTGCATCTGCCACTCGAAGGCCAGCTTGAGCTTGGTGCCCACGCCGTCGGTGCCGGAGACCAGCACCGGCTCCTTGTAGCGCTTGGGCACCTCGAACAGGGCGCCGAAGCCGCCGATGCCGGCCAGCACACCTTCGCGCATCGTCTTCTTCGCCAGCGGCTTGATGCGGTCGACCAGCGCGTCCCCCGCATCGATGTCGACGCCGGCGTCCTTATAGCTGAGGGGGGTGGAGGAGGGCGAAGTCATGATGGCGAGCGGCGCAGGGAAGGGACAAAAAGAAGGCGGCCCGGACGTCTTCGACAGGCGCGGAGGCGGGCCGCATAGAATTTCACGCGATTTTAAGGGTCGGCTCCGGGCCGCCCTGCCGCATCCCTACATCCCTCCGCCGCCTTCCATCTCCCTCGCATGAAGCAGCTCGCGCTCGACATCGGCCTGCAGACAGCGCCGACGCTGGCGAGCTTCCACGTCGGACCCAATGAGGAGGCGGTGGCCCATCTGCGGGCCTGGGTGGGCACGGGCCGGGGCACGCTGCACTCGCCGGTACCGATCTATCTCTGGGGCGAATCGGGCACCGGCAAGACGCATCTGCTCGAGTCGGTGGCCGCGGCCCTGTATGACCAGGGCGCGCGGTTGGGCTGGATGCACCCAGGCCTCTACGACCCACCCCCCTTCGACGAGCAATGGGACGCCGTGCTGATGGACGACGTGCACCTGTACGACACCGTGCAGCAGCAGGCGGCCTTCAGCTGGTTCGTGCAGGCGCAGTCGCTGCAGTGCGGCGTGGTGGCGGCGGGCGAGCTGCCGCCGGCCGACCTCAAGCTGCGCGAGGACCTGCGCACGCGGCTGGCCTGGGGCCATGTGTTCCAGCTGCAGCTGCTGAGCGAGGCGGAGCGGCGGGCGGTGCTGCACGAGCTCGCCTCGGCGCGCGGCCTCAAGCTGCCGCCGGAGGTGGTCGACTACATGCTGCACCGCTTCAGCCGCGACCTGGGCAGCCTCATCGAGCTGCTCAAGAAGCTCGACGGTTATGCGCTGCAGACGCAGCGTGCCATCACCATCCCGCTGGTGCGGCACATGCTCGAGAACGAATGAAGATTTTCCGGGCCGCCCTGCGGGGGCGGCCCGACACACGGATTCCATGATCAAGCAATTCATCGACAAGATCCTGGCCAAGACGGGCTCGGCCCGCGGCGGCCGTTCGCGCTTCGGCAAGCGCCAGGAAGTGGATGCCAGCGTGCACCGCATCGACCCCGCCCTGGTGGACGAGCGGGCCAAGAACGTGGTGACCACGCTGCAGCAGGCCGGCTTCGAGGCCTACATCGTCGGCGGCGCAGTGCGCGACCTGCTGCTGGGCCTGAAGCCCAAGGATTTCGACGTCGCCACCAACGCCACGCCGGAAGAGGTCAAGGGCCTGTTCCGTCGCGCCTTCATCATCGGCCGGCGCTTCCGCATCGTGCACGTGGTGTACGGCCGCGGGCGCGAGCACGAGGTGATCGAGGTCTCGACCTTCCGCGCCTACATGGAGGCCGGCGCCGCCGAGCAGGTGGCCGGCAACGAGCGCACCAGCAAGAGCGAACTCTCGGCCATGAAGCATGCCGTGGACGCCAGCGGCCGCGTGCTGCGCGACAACGTCTGGGGGCCGCAGGACGAGGACGCCGCGCGGCGCGACTTCACCGTCAACGCGATGTATTACGACCCGGCGCGGCAGATCGTGGTGGACTACCACAACGGCATCCGCGACGCGCAGAAGCTGGTGCTGCGCATGATCGGCGACCCCGCCACGCGCTACCGCGAGGACCCGGTGCGCATCGTGCGCGCCATCCGCTTCTCGGCCAAGCTCGCGGCCCTGGGCTTCAAGATGGACGCCAAGACGGCGGCGCCGCTGGTCGAATCAGCCCGGTTGCTGGCCGACGTGCCGCAGAGCCGCATGTTCGACGAGATGCTCAAGCTGTTGCAGACCGGCCATGCGCTGGCCAGCATCGCGCAGCTGCGCACACTGGGTCTGGCGCGAGGCATCTATCCGCTGCTCGACGTGGTGGTGGAGCGCGCCGACTTGCCTTTCGTGAAGGCCGCGCTGGCCGACACCGACCGCCGCGTGGGCGAGGGCAAACCGGTGGCCGCCAGCTTCCTGCTGGCCTGCGTGCTGTGGAGCGACGTGCGTGAAGGCTGGCAGGCGCGCCTCAAGGAGCGCCCGGGCCAGCGTGCGCAGCCGCCTGTCCCTGCACTGCAGGATGCCATCGACGACGTCTTCAACACCCGCATCGGCGACGTGTCGGGCCGCGGCAAGCTGGCCGCGGACATGCGCGAGATCTGGATGATGCAGCCGCGCTTCGACAAGCGTGTCGGCAGCACGCCCTACGGCCTGGTGGAGCAGGCGCGCTTCCGCGCCGGCTTCGACTTCATGCGCCTGCGTGCCGACATCGGCGAGGTGGACGAGGCGATTGCCGAGTGGTGGCAGGAATTCAGCACCGCCGACGACATCCGCCGCGAGGACCTGATCGAGCAGGTGCGGGCGGAGCAGCGCAAGGCGCAGTCGGGCAACCGCGCGCCCCGCGTTCACACGCGCAGCCCTCGTGCCGTGGCGCCTGCGTCGACGGGCGGCGGTGAACCGACCGAGGCCGCCCTGGGCGAACAGACCGGCGATGGCGAGGACGCCCTGGTGCCCGCGGACGGCGAGGGCGGGGCACCGCGCAAGCGCCGCCGGCGTCGCAAGCCGCGCGGCGCCGGCGGCGTGGCGGGTGGGGGCGACGCGGGCGGCTCCTCGCCCGACGCTGCGTGAGCCTCGCGCCGGGCGCGCCAGCGGCTGGCCCCATTGCCAACGAAGCCGCGGCGAGCCCAGGCATGCATGCCGCACCCGAAGCGCCCTGCGTGCGCGCCTACGTGGCGCTCGGCGCCAACCTCGGCGACGCCCAAGCGGCCGTGGTTCGTGCACTTGCCGATCTTGGCGGTCTGCCGCAGACGCGGCTGGTCGCCCGCTCCAGCCTCTACCGCAGCGCGCCCATCGATGCCGGCGGCCCGGACTTCATCAATGCGGTCGCGGGCCTCGAGACGCAGCTGGCGCCGCTTGATCTCCTCGATGAACTGCAGCGCCTGGAGCTCGAAGCGGGCCGCGAGCGACCGTATCGCAACGCGCCGCGTACGCTTGATCTGGACCTGCTGCTCTATGGCGATGCCCGCATCGGCGAGCCGCGCCTGGTTGTGCCCCATCCGCGGATGCATGAGCGGGCCTTCGTGCTGTTGCCGCTGGCGGAAATCGCGCCCGAGCGGGTCGATGCGGCTCAGCTCGCAACCGTGGTCGGCCAGGCCATCCAGCGCCTCTGAAGCACCCGTTGGGGCGGCCTGCAGGCGCTGCCCTTTACACTTGCGGGTTGCTCGGGTGTCATCACCCTGTCGCATCTTTCGTGTAAGGACGCCAATTTCATGCTCGGCAAGCTGCTGCCCCGCGAGGGCAATTTCTTTGAGATGTTCAACCAGCATGCCGAGCGCATCGTCGAGGCCGCACGGGCTTTCGAACAGCTGGTCGCCAACTACAACGACGTGCACCTGCGGGAGCAGTACAACCGCGACGTCGACAACGCCGAACGTGCGGCCGACCGGGTGACGCATGACGTCAACCTGCTGCTGCACAAGACATTCATCACCCCCATCGACCGCGAGCAGATCCACAAGCTCATCAACACGATGGACGATGTGGCCGACCTGATCCAGGATTGCGCCGAGACCATGGCGCTGTACGACGTGCGGCAGATGACGGACGAGATCTCCCGCCTGACCGCCTTGTCGGTCAAGTGCTGCGGCCGCCTCAAGGATGCCGTCAAGTACCTGGGCAAGATCGCCGATCCGGCCGTGGCCGAGGCCACGCTCAAGACCTGCGAAGAGATCGACCGCATCGAATCCGATGCCGACCGCGTCATGCGCAGCGCCATGAGCAAGCTTTTCCGCGAGGAGCCCGACGTGCGCGAGGTGATCAAGCTCAAGGCCATCTACGAGCTGCTGGAGACGGTCACCGACAAATGCGAGGACGTGGCCAACGTGATCGAGGGCATCATCCTCGAGAACTCCTGAACCGCCGGGAGAAGTCTCCATGGCAACGGTGCAGGTCGCCCTCTGGGTGGTGGTGGTGCTGGTCGCGCTGGCCATCGCCTTCGACTTCATGAACGGCTTCCACGATGCGGCGAATTCCATCGCCACCGTGGTGTCCACCGGCGTGCTCAAGCCGGGCCAGGCGGTGCTCTTCGCCGCTTTCTTCAACCTGGTTGCGATCTTCGTCTTCCACCTCAGCGTGGCGGCGACGGTGGGCAAGGGCATCGCCCATGCCAACGTGATCGACGTGCACGTGGTGTTCGGTGCATTGATCGGTGCCATCAGCTGGAACCTCGTCACCTGGTACTACGGCATTCCCAGCAGCTCCTCGCATGCGCTGATCGGCGGCATCGTGGGCGCGGTGATGGCCAAGACCGGCACCTCGGGCCTGGTGGGCGCCGGCATCTGGAAGACGGTGGCCTTCATCTTCGTCTCGCCGCTGCTGGGCTTCCTGCTTGGCTCGCTGATGATGGTGGCGGTGGCCTGGACATTCCGCCGCGCAACGCCCTCGAAGGTGGACCGCTGGTTCCGGCGCCTGCAGCTGGTCTCTGCCGGGGCCTACAGCCTGGGCCACGGCGGCAACGATGCGCAGAAGACCATCGGCATCATCTGGATGCTGCTGCTGGCCACGGGCTACGCCTCGACGGCCGATTCGGCGCCGCCGACCTGGGTGGTCGTGGCCTGCTACACGGCCATTGCCATGGGCACCATGTTCGGGGGATGGCGCATCGTGCGCACGATGGGCCAGAAGATCACCAAGCTCAAGCCCGTGGGCGGCTTCTGTGCCGAGACGGGCGGGGCGCTGACGCTGTTCCTGGCGACGGCGCTGGGCATCCCGGTGTCGACCACGCACACGATCACCGGTGCCATCGTCGGTGTGGGCGCCACGCAGCGGGCGAGCGCGGTACGTTGGGGTGTGGCGGGCAACATCGTGTGGGCGTGGATCTTCACCATTCCCGCCGCCGCCTTCGTGGCGGCCATCGCCTACTGGCTGAGCATGCAGCTCTTTTGAGGGGACGGGCTGCCGGCCGCGCGTCGGCCTATTGCGAGATGCGGCGGCCTTCCTCGATCTGGTGCTCGAAGTAGCGTTGGAAGCTGAAGACGATGCTCGACATCAGCACCGTCGCGCCGATCAGCAGTGCAAGCACGACGGCACCGATGGTGAACCAACTGGTGCCACCCGGCGCCGCATCGGGCGCGAGTTGGGGGTTGTGCTTGGCATTCCAGCGTTCCGGGGTCATCAGGCCATAGATGATGGCCATCAGCGCGCAGCCCGCGATGGTGAAGCCCAGAAGCGGGATGAGCACCCAGCTCCAGCCGTCGTCCAGCCCGTACATGCGGGCCCGCTCGACGCCGTAGAGGCCCAGCGCGGTCGGGATCGGCAGCAGCCAGCCCAGCATGTCGCCCAGGCCGTGGAGGTAGAAGCGGTGCAGCCCCAGCGGGCCGCCCACAAAGGCGAGCCACGCTGCGATGGTCTTGCTGCGGGGGCTGCGCACGGGAACGGCGCCGGGGACCGTCCCGGCCTGGGTGTCGATGGTCATGGCGTGTCCTTATTCGGGTGACGTGCTGCTGCCTTCGCCGAGCACCTTGTCCATCAGCACCACATCGCGCCACTGGCCGAACTTCCAGCCGCAGTCCTTGATGACGCCGACCTGCGCGAAGCCCAGCTTGCGGTGGACGCCGACCGAGCCGGCGTTGGCCGAATCGCCGATCACCGCGATGAGCTTGCGCACCCCGGCCGCCTGCGCCGCCTCGATCAGGGCTTCGAGGAGCCGCGCGCCCAGGCCCATGCCGCGCGCCGCGTCGGCGATGTAGATCGAGTCTTCCGCGGAATAGCGATAAGCCGGACGTGGCTTGAACCAGTTGCAGTAGGCGAAGCCGAGCACATCGCCCGCCTCGCCCTGGGCCACCAGATACGGCAGGCCCTTGGCCAGCACGTCAGCGCGGCGGTGGGTCATGTCGGTCTGGGTCGGTGCCTCGGTCTCGAAGGTGCCCGTGCCGTGCAGGACATGGTGGGCATAGATGGCCGTGATGGCCGCCAGGTCTTCGTCGCGGCTCGGTCGGATGGTCAGATGCATGGGGGTGGGCGGAAGGGCGCTATACTCGCGGGCTTTTCAGCGTGTCGCTGGCCGGGTGGCCATGTCGCGTGTCTCAACGCTGGAGAAGAATTCACCGGCCGATCCCAGGCATTCCCTGAAACCTGCGGCCGGCTCCACCCCAAGGATAAATCATGGTCGTCATTCGACTCTCCCGCGGCGGCTCCAAGGGCCGTCCGTTCTTCAACATCGTCGTTTCCGACAAGCGCACCCGTCGTGACGGCCGCTTCATCGAGCGCCTTGGCTTCTACAACCCCACCGCCCGTGGCGGCGAGGAAAGCATCCGCATCGCCCAGGACCGCCTGGCGTACTGGAAGAGCGTCGGCGCCCAGGCGTCGCCCACCGTCGTGCGCCTGATCAAGCAGGCCGGCTCCGCCGCGCCGGCCGCTGCCGAGCAAGCCGCCGCCTGATCGGCGGGCCGTCGCCGATGCTGCCCACGCTCGACGCTGCCGAACTGCCGGCGGATGCCATCGAAGTCGGGCGCATCGTCGATGCCTGGGGCATTAAGGGCTGGTTCAAGGTCCTGCCCCACAGCGCCAAGCCGGAGGCGCTGTTCACGTCCAAGCGCTGGTTCCTCCAGCCGCCTGGCAATGATCGCCAGGTCTTCCGACTGCCCATCCGAGAAGCCCGCGAGCACACCGACTGCATCGTCGCTCATTCCGACGAAGTGCCCGATCGCAACGCGGCCGAGGCCCTGCGCGGTGCGCGCATCTTCGTACCGCGTTCGCTGTTTCCGACGCCGGGTGACGACGAGTACTACTGGGTCGACCTCGTCGGCCTGTCGGTCGTCAACCGCGATGGCGTGGCCCTCGGCATGGTGCGCGAGCTGCTGGCCACCGGGCCACAGACGACGCTGGTCCTCGAGGTGCCGCCCGCCGCCGAAGGCGACAAGCCGGGCGAGCGTCTGATTCCCTTTGTCTCCGCCATCGTCGACAAGGTCGACCTGGCCGGCCGCCTCATCGTGGCCGATTGGCAGCCCGATTACTGACCGGGCTCGGCGGCCCGAGCGGGGACGCACATGCGCTTCGACGTCCTGACCCTCTTTCCCGAGCTATTTGCGCCCTTCCTGGCCAACGGCATCACCCGCCGTGCCTTTGCGTCGGGGCAGGTGGACGTTCGCTTCTGGAATCCACGAGACTTCGCCGACGGCAACTACCGCCGCGTCGACGACCGGCCGTTCGGTGGTGGCCCCGGCATGGTCATGATGGCCGAGCCCATGTCCCGTTGCGCGGAGGCTGCCTTCACCGATCGTGGCGAGCGGGTGCCGGTGGTGCTGTTCTCTCCGATTGGCGAGCCGCTGCGGCATGCGGCCGTGAGCGAATGGTCTGCCGGTGTGGGCGCATTGCTGGTGTGTGGCCGCTATGAGGGCCTGGATCAACGCTTCATCGACCGCTACGTCACCCACCAGATCAGCCTCGGTGACTTCGTGCTCTCTGGCGGCGAACTGGCCGCGCTGGCGTTGCTCGATGCGGTTGCGCGCCTGCAGCCTGGGGTGCTCGGCGACGCAGACAGCCACGCGCAGGACAGCTTCAATCCGGCGCTCGATGGCCTGCTGGACTGTCCCCACTACACCCGGCCCGAGATCTGGCAAGGTGAGGCCGTACCGACCCCGCTGATGTCAGGCCACCATGCGCAGATCGAGCGCTGGCGCCGCGAGCAGCGGCTGACCATCACGGCCCTGCGGCGGCCGGAACTGATCGACGCGGCCCGCGCCGAGGGCCGGCTGCAGACGCGAGATGAGCAGTTCTTGCAGGAACTGCGGCGCGGCGCGCTATAATCGCGGGCTTTTCCGATCCTCTGTCCGGCCGCGGCCATCGTCCAGAAGCCTTGCTTCCTGGGGCCGGCGCCCTCCACGAACTTCACGTGTGAGCTGGCACCGGCAGCCGCCTTCAGTGCAGCGCGGACACGATCCTTCGCAGGAAACCATGAACCTCATCCAGACCCTCGAACAAGAGGAAATCGCCCGCCTGGGCAAGAAGATCCCCGAATTCGCACCTGGCGACACCGTGATCGTCAGCGTCAACGTCGTCGAAGGCACCCGCAAGCGCGTGCAGGCCTACGAAGGCGTGGTCATTGCCAAGCGCAACCGCGGTCTGAACAGCGCCTTCACCGTGCGCAAGATCTCCAGCGGCGAAGGCGTCGAGCGGACCTTCCAGACCTACAGCCCGCTGATCGCCGGCATCGAAGTCAAGCGTCGCGGTGATGTGCGTCGCGCCAAGCTGTACTACCTGCGCGAGCGCAGTGGCCGTTCCGCCCGCATCAAGGAAAAGCTGCCGGGCAAGGCCTCCAACGCGGCCGCCGCGAACTGATTCGCGCCGTGCAGGCAGGATCGGTGAACGTTCCTGCCGCCCGCACCGGGCCGCCTTCGGGCGGCCTTTTTCATTGCAGTGCATTTCGCCATGTCCCTGAGTCCTGAATCCCCCTTGTCCGGCACCCCGGACCATGCACCGCCCGAGGTGGTCAATGCGGTCGGCACGCCGACTGGGGCGGTGACGGATCCACGCATGGTGCCGGTCACGCGTGTCGACCATGACCTGCCGGCAGTGCCCCCAGCTCGCCTCACTGCGGACGCTTTGCGGGCGCGCTTTTCCTTGTCGGGCAGTCTCATGTGGACACCCGAAGTGCGTCGCGAGCCCAGTCTGACGCGCCGCAGCCCCGCCCCGGCGGCCGTCCTCGTTCCGATCGTCCTGCGCGACGAGCCCATGGTGCTGCTGACCGAGCGGGCGACCCGCATGTCTACCCACTCGGGTCAGATCGCCTTTCCGGGCGGGCGGGTGGACCCCGGCGATGTGACCATCGCCGCCGCGGCGTTGCGTGAGGCGTGGGAAGAGGTCGGCCTCGACGCGAGTTTCGTCGAGGTGCTGGGTGAATTGCCCACGTACACCACGATCACGGCCTTCGTCGTGACGCCGGTCGTGGCGCTGGTGCAGCCAGGCTTCGCCCTGCGCCCCAATCCGGCGGAGGTGGCCGACGTGTTCGAGGTGCCGCTCGCCTTCCTCATGAATCCCGCTCACCATCGCCGCCACCACCTCGAAGGCGAAGGACCTGCAGCACGGCATTTCTTCTCGATGCCCTACCAGGATGGCGCGCATGAGCGCTTTGTGTGGGGTGCCACGGCCGGCATGCTGCGCAATCTCTATCGCTTCCTGTCCGCATGACGGCAGCCTGCGCGCGGGCATGGCCGGCATCGTTGTGACCCCGAGCGGCGTGCAGGGCGGTCTTATCATTCTTCGATGAGCTTCTTTGCCATCCTGTGTGCGCTGCTGATCGAGCAGGTCCGGCCGCTGGCATCCGACAACCCGGCGGCTCGCGCGGCGCTGGCCTGGACGCGGTGGACGAGCCGCAACTTCGACGCCGGCAAGCCGCATCATGGGTGGGTCGCATGGTCGTTGGCTGTCGGCGTGCCCAGCCTGCTGGCGCTGGGCCTGCATTGGTTGCTGATGCTCACGCTGGGCGCGCCGTTTGCGCTGATCTGGAGCGTCGGCGTGCTCTATGTCACGCTGGGCTTTAGGCAGTTCAGCCATCACTTCACGGAGATCCGCGACGCGCTCGACGTGGGCGACGAGGCACTGGCGCGCAGCCTGCTCGCGCGCTGGCAGCGGGTCGACGCCGAGGAGTTGCCGCGCAGCGAGATCGTGCGGCATGTGATCGAATATTCGGTCATCGCAGCCCATCGCCATGTGTTGGGGGTGCTGGCGTGGTTCTCGCTCGGGGCTCTGCTGGGTCTGGGGCCGGCCGGGGCCGTGTTCTATCGCATGAGCGAATTTGTCGGCCGCTACTGGGCTTACAAGCACAACGCCATGAGCCAGCCTGCGAGTGTCGCGGTACAGCAGGCCGCGGACCGCGCGTGGACGGTGATCGACTGGCTGCCCGCCCGCATCACGGCCTTGGGCTTCGCGGTGGTGGGCAGCTTCGAGGAGGCCGTCGATGCCTGGCGCAACGATGCGCGGAATTTTCCGGGTGTGAACGATGGCGTGATCCTTGCCGCCACCTCCGGCGCGCTGAATGTGCGCCTTGGGGGTGAGCAGCTGCGCTCCAGCCGACCGGTGGCCGATGCGCTGCTCGACCTCGATCCGGCCGGCGCGTCCATGCCGGCCGGCGGCGGCACGTCGGGGCGTGAGCCCGAGCCCGCCCACCTGCGCAGCGTGGTGGGCTTGGTCTGGCGGTCCGTGGTGCTGTGGATGCTGTTGTTGGCGCTGCTCACGCTGGCGCGTCTGCTGGGCTGACGCGCGCCCGTCTTCATCTCTTGTTTTCAATGCCCGGCGCTGCGCCGTGTGGCGAGCCTCATGTCCCAACCCGCCTCTGTATTCTGGAGTCCGCGCATCGCGGATCTCGAGCCCTACGTGCCCGGCGAGCAGCCGCGTATCGCCGACCTGGTCAAGCTCAACACCAACGAGCATCCGAGTGCGCCGTCCGCCCGGGTGATTGCTGCCATCACCGAAGCCGCGCGGGAAGGACTTCAGCGCTACCCGGACCCCGAGTCCACGCAGTTGCGCGAGGCCATCGCCCGCCGCCACGCGCTGCAGGCCAACCAGGTGTTCGTGGGGAACGGGTCCGACGAGGTGCTGAGCCACGCTTTTCTGGCTTTCTTCCAGCGTGACGAGCCGCTGCTCTTTCCAGACGTCACTTACAGCTTCTACCGGGTCTGGACGCAGTTGCACGGCATCGAGGCCACGGAGGTGCCCGTCGGCGAGGCTTTGCAGATCGACATCGAGGCGTTGGCCTACCGGGCCGCGCAGGGTTGTGCGGGCGTGGTGATCGCCAATCCCAACGCGCCGACAGGTCAGGGGCTGCCGCTGGCTGTCATCGAACGGCTGCTGCTCGCCTGTCCGCCGCGCGTGGTTCTCGTGGACGAGGCCTATGTGGATTTCGGTGCCGAGAGCGCGGCGGCGCTGGTGGACGCCCATCCCAATCTGCTGGTCGTGCAGACCCTGTCCAAATCGCGCGCGCTCGCGGGCCTGCGCGTAGGCTTCGCGCTAGGGCAGGCGCCGCTCATCGAGGCCCTGGCCCGCATCAAGAACAGCTTCAATTCCTACCCGCTCGACCGGCTGGCACAGGCCGGCGCCCTGGCGGCCATCGAGGACGAGGCATGGTTCAGCGCGCAGTGCCGTGCGGTGATCGACACGCGCGAAGGGCTGACCCTGCAGCTGGAAGACCTCGGCTTCGAAGTGCTGCCGTCACAGGCCAACTTTGTGTTCGCGCGGCATCCGCAGCGCGATGCGGCCGCCCTGGCGGCCGCGCTGCGAGAACGGGCCGTGCTGGTACGGCATTTCCGGCAGCCTCGCATCGACCAGTGGCTGCGCATCAGCATCGGCACGCGGGCGCAGTGCAGCGCGTTGGTTGAGGCGGTGCAGGCGATCCTGGAGGGTTGAGGCGCGGGTTCGACTCGCCGCCAGGGCGCGCCGGAAGGCCGGGCCTGCGCCTGCGACGTCCTTCAGTACGCCGGTCGGCTCAGTTCGTCGAAAAGCTCGTTGTAGATGCGGTAGCGCATCGCGCTGATGTCCGCGTCGCTGCTGCCGTTGCGCTCTTCGCCTTCCACATGGTCGATGACGCCGCAGCCGGGCTCATGCCGATGCGTGCAGTTGTAGAAGCGGCATTCGCCAGTGTGGGCCGCGATGTCGGGCATCAGCGCCGGCAACTGCGTGGGCTCGATGTGATGAAGACCAAACTCCTGGAAACCCGGCGAATCGATGAGGGCCGTGCTGGCCGGCTTGTCCATCCAGTACCACGTGGTGGTCGTCGTGGTGTGCCGGCCCGAGTTGAGCGCCTGCGAGATCTCGCCCGTCTGGGCCAGCGCCGAGGGCACCAGCCGGTTGACCAGCGTGCTCTTGCCCACGCCCGAGGGGCCGAGGATGAGTGTGGTGCGGCCGGCCAGTTCGGCCTGCACCTCGGCCAGGCCCGAGGCGCCGTCGGCCTTCAGCGAAAGGGGCAACACCCCGTAGCCCATGCGGCGGTAGGGCGCGAGCCGCTCCCAGGCCGGCGAGAAGAGATCGGGCAGGTCGCTCTTGTTGAGCACGATCAACGCGCGGATGTGCTCGGCCTCGGCCGCGATCAGCGCACGCGTCAGCTGGTGCTCGGAAAAGTCGGGCTCCGCCGCAACCAGCATCAGGATCTGGTCCAGGTTCGCTGCAAAGGACTTGGTCCGGATCTCGTCCTGGCGGTAGAAGAGATTGCGGCGCGTCTCCACCCGCTCGATGGTGCCCTCGTCAGTACTCGGCAGCCATTGCACCCGGTCGCCCACCACGGCCTGGCTCTTCTTGCCGCGCGGGTGGCAGATGCGGCGCTCGCCGTCGGGCGACTCCACCAGGCAGTGGCGGCCATGGCTGCCCACCACCAGCCCCGCCTGCACCGTGCCGACGTTGGGCGCGGTGCCGTCGGGCGTGCTGTGCTTGCTGCGGCCCACGGCTGCCTCAGGCCACCACGGCCGGCTGCAGCCGCGCCAAGCGCTGCGCCGCCGGCGGGTGCGAGTAATAGAAGCCGACATACACCGGGTCCGGTGTCAGCGTGGAGGCATTGTCCTGGTGCAGCTTGAGCAGGGCGCGGGACAGGTCGGCACCATCGGCATGCGTGGCCGCGAAGGCGTCAGCCTCGAATTCGTCCCGACGCGACATGCGCGCCAGGACCGGCGAGACGAAGAAGCTGAACACCGGCACCACCAGCATGAACAGCAGCAGCGCCAGCGCGTCGTTGGGCGCCGCCATGTGCGGCTTCACGCCCAGCCCGGTGTAGAACCAGGCCTGGGCCGACAGCCATCCAAGTAGTGCGAAGGCCGCCAGGCTCAGCACCAGCATCAGGCCCATGCGACGGGTGATGTGGCGGTGCTTGAAGTGGCCCAGCTCGTGGGCCAGCACCGCTTCGACCTCGCCCGGCGTCAGCTGCCGCAGCAGCGTGTCGAAGAACACCACGCGCTTGGACCGGCCGAAGCCGGTGAAGTAGGCATTGGCGTGGGCGCTGCGGCGGCTACCGTCCATCACGAACAGGCCCTTCGCCGCGAAACCGCAGCGGGTCATCAGCGTCTGCACGCGCTGCTTGAGCGATTCATCGTCCAGCGGCGAGAACTTGTTGAACAGCGGGGCGATCCAGGTGGGGACGATGAACTGCAGCAGCAGCGTCCAGCCTGCAAGCGCCACCCAGGCCCAGAGCCACCAGAGCGGCCCGGCCGCACCCATCAGCCACAGCACCAGCGCGGCCAGCGGCAGGCCCAGCACCACGCCCAATGCTGTCCCCTTGAGCAGGTCGGCCAGCCAGAGCCGGGGCGTCATCTTGTTGAAGCCGAAGCGTTCCTCGAGTCGGAAGGTCTGCCACCAGGTGAAGGGCAGGTCGATCAGCCCGCCAATCAGGCTGAATGCGCCCAGCAGCGCGAGTTGCTGCCACATGCCGGTGCCGAGCCAGGCAGCCAGCGCTTTGTCCAGCAGGTCCAATCCTCCCAACAAGGTCCAGGCAATCAAGGTGGCCGCCCCCCAGGCGGCCTCGATCAGGCCGAATCGCATGCGCGCGACCGTGTAGTCGGCGGCCTTGCGGTGCGCCGCCAGATCGATGGTGCCGGCAAAGGGGGCGGGCACGGCGTCGCGATGCCGGGCCACATGGCGGATCTGGCGCGTCGCCAACCAGAAGCGCAGCAGCAATCCGGCACTGAGCGCGACGGCGAAAAGAAGGGTGAAGGCGAGGGAGGCGGACATGCGTGGCGCAGTGTAGTGGGCACCCACCGGCCCCATGGGGCGCCGTTGACTGTGGGCGAGAATGCCCGGATGTCCGCATCCCAAGCCTCATCCGTCCCGACCCTTTCCAAGAGCGACCAGAACCTCGTCTGGCTCGACTGCGAGATGAGCGGGCTCGATCCCGAGAAGGAGCGCCTGCTCGAGATCGCCGTCGTCGTCACCAGCCCCGACCTTTCGGTGCGCATCGATGGCCCCGTGCTCGTCGTCCATCAGAGCGATGCCCTGCTCGAAGCCATGGACGCGTGGAACAAGGGCACGCATGGCCGCAGCGGCCTGATCGACAAGGTGCGTGCGTCGACCGTCGACGAGGCGGCGGCTGAACAGCAGCTGCTCGACTTCATCGGCCGCTATGTTCCGCGCAGCGGCTCGCCGATGTGCGGCAACACCATCGGGCAGGATCGGCGCTTCCTGGTCAAGTACATGCCCCGCCTGGAGGCTTTCTTCCATTACCGCAACCTCGACGTCAGCACGCTCAAGGAGTTGGCGAAGCGCTGGAAGCCCACCGCCTATGCCGCCTTCAAGAAGCAGCAGGCGCATACGGCCTTGGCAGACGTGCACGAGTCCATCGACGAGCTGCTGCACTACCGCGACACCTTCTTGCGCCTGACGGATTAAGCATTTGCACAAAGCGGGATTAGGCAAAACCCTGAAGTCCTGCCATAATCGCGGGCTCGCTGCAAAACCAAGACCGCAGCGAGTTTGCGCATCTCCCTTCTTGCACATTGGTCGGCGGCTCCCGCACACAGCGGAACAGCTCGATGAACCCGACCACGGCGCCTGATCCTTTTGAACGGATCGCCTACGCGCCGATCGTCGTTGGATGGTTGATGTTTTTCTGAACCTCCAACGTGCCTGCCCCCTCGGGGCGGCGTGCGTTCACGATCAGTTTTATGACCGACTCCCTGCATGAGCAGGGCGCTGCTGCGCCTGTGCTCGACTCTTCCCTTTCCACCGAAATCATGGCCGATGGCCGCGCCGACGCGCCCCAAGCCGTCCTGGCCAACGATGTCGTCGCCGATGCGGCCGTGCCCGAAGGCCCGCATCCTTTTGCCGAACTGGGTCTGGCGCCTGAGCTCGTCGCCGCCGTGCGCGAACTGGGCTACACCGAGCCCACCGCCGTCCAGACGAAAACCATCCCGATGGCCATGCCTGGCAACGAAGAGCAGGACGCCAGCGCTGCCGGTTTCGTCGACCTGATGGTCTCCAGCCAGACGGGCAGCGGCAAGACCGCCGCCTTCCTGCTGCCCGTGCTACACACGCTGCTGCTGCAACAGCAGCGCGAAGAAGAAGAGGCCAAGGCCGAGTACGCCCGCCTGGCCGCCGAAGCCGCCGCCCGCGGCGAAGCACCGCCCAAGAAGCCCCGCCGCGTCAACCCCACGCAGTCGCGCAACTTCAAGGCGGCCGTCCCCGGCGCGCTGGTGCTGTGCCCCACGCGCGAACTGGCTCAACAGGTGGCCCACGACGCCATCGAACTGGTGCGTCACTGCCGCGGCCTGCGCATTGCCAACGTGGTGGGCGGCATGCCCTACCAATTGCAGATCGCCCGCCTGCAGAACGCCAATCTGGTGGTGGCCACGCCTGGCCGCCTGCTGGACCTGCAGCGTTCGATGCAGATCAAGCTGGACCAGGTGCGCTTCCTCGTCGTCGACGAGGCCGATCGCATGCTCGACCTGGGCTTCGCGGACGACCTGGCCGAGATCAACCAGCTGACCATCCAGCGCCAGCAGACCATGATGTTCAGCGCCACCTTCGCGCCGCGCATCCAGCAACTGGCCGCCCGCGTGATGCGCGAGCCGCGCAAGGTGCAGATCGACAGCCCGCAGCAGAAGCACGCCAACATCCGTCAGGTGCTGCACTGGGCCGACCACGCCACGCACAAGCGCGCGCTGCTCGACCATTGGCTGCGCGATCCCGCCATCCAGCAGGCCGTGGTCTTCGCCAGCACGCAGATCGAATGCGATGGTTTGGCCAATGACCTGCAGCAAGCCGGCTTCTCTGCCGTGGCGCTGCATGGCGCTCTGAGCCAGGGCCTGCGCAACCGCCGCCTGATGGCGCTGCGCAATGGCCAGGTCCAGATCCTGGTGGCCACCGACGTCGCCGCCCGCGGCATCGACGTGCCGACGATCAGTCACGTCTTCAACTTCGGCCTGCCGATGAAGTCGGAGGACTACACCCACCGCATCGGCCGCACCGGCCGCGCCGGCCGTGACGGCATCGCCGTCACCTTCGCAGAGTTCCGCGACCAGCGCCGCATCTTCGATATCGAAGCCTTCACGAAGCAGCAGTTCCAGCCCGAGGTGATCGAAGGCATGGAGCCGACGCGCCGTGCGCCGACGGCCCAGCCGCCGCGTGGCGGCGCGGGCCGGGGCCGTAGTGGTCCGGCCGGGCGCCAAGGCGACGATCGCCGCCGCTCCCCCGGCTTTGCTGGCGGTGGCCGTGCCCAGGGTTGGGGTGAGTCGTCAGGCGGGGCGCGTCACGGCGGCCAGCGCTCGCAAGGCTTCGACAGCGGCGCGCGCGCCGGCGGTGGCTTTGGCCGGCCTCAGGGTGACGAAGGTTTTGGCGGTGGCCATCGCGGCCGCCAAGAGGGCTTCGGCGGCCAGCGTCCAGGCGAAGGCTTCGCAGGTCATCGTGGACACAACGAAGGCTTTGGCGGTCGTGGACATGGCGAGGGCTTTGGTGGTCCTCGCGCGCATGGCGATGGCCGTCGGCCGGCTCCCGCTGCGCGCGACGGTCGTCCGGCAGGCGCCGGTCGTGGCAACGGCGGCAAATCTTTTTCGGGTCGTGCCTTCGTTCCGCGTGACCGAGGCTGAAAAGCGTGTCATAATCCCACTTCTTCGGGCCGTTAGCTCAGTTGGTTAGAGCAGAGGACTTGAAGGGCAGCAGCCTAAAGGTGTCTCGGCGCCAAAGGGTGAGGCCCGACGGGTTGCTCAAGGTAAGTTCACTCTGCCTTGAAGTAGAACTTCTCAAATTCGGCGAACGCTAACGTGCTCTTCCGAGCGCCAGGCCAACACCGAGCGAAGCCCCGAAAGGGGAACGTGTAGAGACTCGACGGGAAGGCCGAAAGGCAAGACAGAGTCCAGACCACGAACCGGAAACGGGCAGCGAAAGCTGAAGTGGTAGGCATAATCCTTTGGTCGCTGGTTCAAGCCCAGCACGGCCTACCAGGACGGAAGAAACGAAGAAAGTTTTGCTTAATAGTTGGCGCCACGATAATGTCGTGCTATACTAGAAAGCTCAGCGGCTGTAGCTCAGCTGGATAGAGTACTTGGCTACGAACCAAGGGGTCGTGGGTTCGATTCCTGCCAGCCGCACCATATTTCCCTATGGGGAACAACGGGTTAGCGCCACAAGCGCTAGCCCGTTTTTCTTTGTCCAAGAGCTTTTGAGGGATCTCGCGCATGAGCAAAGCCTTCACCAAGGAAAGCGACAACGGTGATGAGGACGACGAGGCCGGCGGCCTCCCGCCCTTGCCCCCAGGTGGCAAGAACTACATCACGCCGGCAGGTTACGAGCGCCTGCGTGCCGAACTGCTGTCATTGATGGATGTGGAGCGTCCCAAGGTGGTCGAAGCCGTCCACTGGGCCGCCAAGAATGGTGATCGCTCGGAAAACGGCGACTACCTGTACGGCAAGAAGCGCCTTCGAGAAATCGACCGGCGGATCCGCTTTCTCACCAAACGCCTGGAGATCGCCGAAGTGACCGATCCATCGGTCCACCACGGCAGCGACCAGGTGTTCTTTGGCGCCACCGTGACCTATGCGGACGAATCCGGCGAGGAGCACACGGTCACCATCCTGGGGATCGACGAGGCGGAGAGCGCAAAACGCCAGGTGAGCTGGATCGCGCCCATCTCGCGGACCTTGCTCAAGGCGCACGTGGGCGATGCGCTCAAGCTGGTGACACCCGGCGGGACGCAGGAGATCGAGGTGGTCGAGGTTGTGTACCCGGCTCCGGCTTCCCGCTGATCGGACCACAGCGGGCGGGCGACGGAGCGGAGGGGCGCTCAGGGCGCAGGCACGATCCGCCGCGCCGACAGCACGGACGGCGTACGCCGCGCGGCGCGCAGAACGGATTCGACATGGGCTGAATCGCGCACCGCGATGACGAAGCGCAGGTCGGTCGAATCCTGCTGGCTCTCGTCCGGCATTTCGACGTGGGTGATGTCGGCCTCGGCCCGGGCGAGGGTGGAGGCGACGCGCGCCAGCACACCCTTGTCGTTGCGCACGGTCACCAGGATGCCCGTCTCGAAACTGCGCACGGGCTCGTCGGCCCACTCCACGGCGAAGAATCGCTCGGCGTCCTTGTGGCGCAGTCGTTGACCGACGCCGCACGCGTCGGTGTGGACCACCAGACCTTCGCCGTGGCCAAGGTAGCCCACGATCGGATCACCGGGCACCGGCCGGCAGCACAGCGCAAACCGCACGGATGAGTTCTCGCTGCCGTCCAGCGTGACCGCACCCTGGGAGACGTTCTCATGCGCCGTGAAGCGCTCACGACTCATCAGCAGCGCATCGGGCTTCTCGCCACGCTCGGCCAGCAGTGTCATCAACCGCTTGGCCACGATGCTGGCCACCCGCTTGCCGAGACCGATGTCGGTCATCAGGTCCTCGCGGTTGCGGTTGCCGGTGAATCGCAGCAGCTTGTCCCAGATGGGCTGGTAGTCGGCCTCGCTGCCCGGCAGCTTGCGCACCCCCTCGGCCCGGAGCGCCTGGGAAAGCAGCTTTTCGCCGAGGCGCTCCGACTCGGCCTGGGCGAGAGTCTTGAGGTAGTTGCGGATCTTCGAGCGGGCTCGCCCGGTGCGCACAAAGCCCAGCCATGCCGGGTTGGGCGTGGAGACGGGTGCCGTGATCACCTCGACCACATCGCCGTTCTTGAGTTCGGTTCGCAGCGGAACCTGCTCGCCGTTGATGCGGGCGGCGGATGCATGGTGGCCGACGTTGGTATGGATGGCGTAGGCAAAGTCCACCACCGTGGCACCGCGTGGCAGTGCAAGGATCTCGCTGCGTGGCGTGAAGACGTAGACGGCGTCAGGGAACAGGTCGACCTTGACGTGTTCCCAGAATTCGCGCGCATCGCGGGTCTCGTCCTGGATGTCGACCAGCGACTGCAGCCACTTGGCGCTCACGCGCTCGCCCTGGTCCGCGTCGCCCGCGGCCTTGTACAGCCAGTGCGCAGCCACGCCCGATTCGGCAACGACATGCATCGCCTCGGTTCGCAGCTGGAACTCCACGTTCACGCCCGAAGGGCCGACCAACGTCGTGTGCAGCGACTGGTAGCCGTTGATCTTGGGGATCGCGATGTGGTCCTTGAACTTGCCCGGATGCGGCTTGTACAGCTGGTGCAGCACGCCCAGGCCCGTGTAGCAGGCAATGGTGCTCGGCACGACCAGCCGGAAGCCGTAGATGTCCGTGACCTGTGCAAAGCTCAGGTGCTTGTCGTCCATCTTGCGGTAGATGGAGTAGAGCGTCTTCTCGCGGCCGGCGATTCGCACCTGAAGGCCGGCGGCAGCAAACGCCGTCTCCACGTCGCGCTGGACCTTCTGGATGAGATCGCGCCGCCGGCTGCGGGCCTTGGAGACGGCTTTGGTGAGGATGGCGTAGCGCCAGGGCTTGAGGTGTCGGAACGACAGTTCCTGCAACTCGCGATAGGTCTGGTTCAGCCCGAGCCGATAGGCGATGGGGGCATAGATGTCCAGCGTCTCCCGCGCGATGCGGCCCCACTTGGCACGCGGTGCGTCGCTGAGGGTGCGCATGTTGTGCGTGCGGTCGGCCAGCTTGATGAGGATGACGCGCACGTCGCGCGCCATGGCCAGCAGCATCTTGCGGAAGGACTCGGCCTGGTTTTCCTCGCGCGTGTCGAACTGCAGCTTGTCGAGCTTGGTAAGCCCGTCCACCAGTTCCGCCACCGCCGAACCGAAGCGCTCGACCAGTTCGGGCTTGGTGACGCCGCAGTCTTCGATGGCGTCATGCAACAGCGCTGCCATCAGCGCCTGGGCGTCCAGCTTCCACTCGGCGCACTGCGCCGCCACCGCGATGGGGTGAGTGATGTAGGGCTCGCCGCTGTTGCGCAGTTGACCCAGATGCGCCTCGTCTGCGAAACGATAGGCGCGGCGCACCAGGTCCACGTCTTCCGCAGCCAGATAGTCCAACCGGGCCGTCAAGGCGGCGAAGCTGGCCGCAGCCGCATTCAGCGCCGCCGTGGGCGCTTTGCCGGGCGCGGGCAACGAACCGGAGGCGGAGGAGGGAAGGACCACACTCATGCGTCCGACTTTAGCCGCTGACGCGTCCTGCAGCGTCCGGGCGTAAAAAAAGCACCTCGAAAGGTGCTTGTTCTCGGCGAATGACGCTGAGAACGGTGGCGATCAGCCCGGAACCTTCTTCAGCATCTCGAGGCCGACCTTGCCGTCGGCGATCTCGCGCAGCGCAGTGACCGCAGGCTTGTTCTTGCTCTCGATCTTGGGCGCGTGGCCCTGGCTCAGCATGCGGGCGCGATAGGTCGCGGCCAGCACGAGTTGGAAGCGGTTGGGGATCTGCTGCAGGCAGTCTTCGACGGTGATGCGGGCCATGACGGTATGCCTTGGTGAAGTGTCAGGGAATATTCAATGCCGCGAAGGTGTCGGCACGTGCGCGACGCTGGGCCGAGTAGCGCAGCCTCTGCGCGTGAACGATCGCTTTGAGGTCGAAAAGCGCGCGCTCAAATAACTCGTTGATTATAACGTAGTCGAATTCGCGGGTTTGCGTCATCTCCTCGGCCGCATTCTGCAGGCGGAGCTCGATGACGTCGGGCGCGTCCTCGCCGCGGCGCTCCAGGCGGGAGCGCAGTTCTTCCCAACTGGGCGGCAGGATGAAGATCAGCACCGCGTTGGCGAACACCTTGCGCACCTGCAGCGCACCCTGGAAGTCGATCTCCAGAATGACATCCGCGCCCGAAGCGATGCGCTCTTCGACCGCGCGCTTTGAGGTGCCATAGCGGTGGCCGTGCACATTGGCCCACTCCAGGAAGGCCTCGGCCTGCACCATGGCGTCGAATTCCGCTGGCGATACGAAGAAATACTCTCGGCCGTGCTTTTCCTGCCCCCGCGGTGCTCGCGTGGTATGGGAGACCGACGGGTTCACGCCGGTGTCGAGTTCCCGCAGCGCCTTGACCAGGCTGGACTTGCCGGCACCGCTCGGGGCCGCAACGACGAAGAGGTTTCCGGGGTATTCCATGGCGCTCATTCGATGTTCTGGACCTGCTCGCGCATCTGCTCGATCAGCACCTTCATGTCGACGCCGATGCGGGTGAGCTCGAGTGCGGCCGACTTCGAGCCCAGCGTGTTGGCTTCGCGGTGCAGTTCCTGGATGAGGAAGTCGAGCCGCTTGCCGACCTCGCCGCCCTTGGTGAGCAACCGGTCGATCTCGTCGAGGTGGGCGCGCAGGCGGCCGAGTTCCTCGGCGACGTCGATGCGGATCGCAAAGGCCGTCGCTTCGGACAGCGCGCGGTCCTGGGCGGCTTCGGGCGTTGCGCTGCCGGTCGTGAGGCCCATGGCTTCTTGCCAGCGTTCGAGGAAGCGGGTGCGTTGCTGCTCGACCAGTTTGGGCACGAGTGGCTCTGCCTGCTCGGCCAGCGTGCGCAGCGCTTGCAGCCGCTCCTGCAGCAGTGCCACCAACCGCGCGCCTTCGCGTTCGCGCGCCGCGATCAGGTCGTCCACCACCGAGGTCGCCAGGGCGACCACGTCGAACTGCTCAGCCGACACCCCGCGACCGCCGTCGTTGCCCGCCAGGCGCAGGACATCGGCCACGCTCAGTTCGCGGGCCGTGGGCAGCCAGGCCCGCACGGCATCCTGAACACCATTGAGTCGCTGAAGAAGACGCACGGAGGGCTCGGCCAAGCTGGTGTCGGCACCGGTCTCGACGGAGCCGCGCATCTCGACCTTGCCGCGCTTGAGCCGGCGGGTGAGCAGTTCGCGCAGGGCCGGCTCGTGCTGGCGCAGCTCTTCGGGCAGCTTGAAGCTCAGGTCCAGGAAGCGGCTGTTGACGGCGCGCAGTTCCAGGCCCAGGCGCGGGCCCGGCCTTTCCTCGCCGGCCGAGGCATCGGGGGTTGACGCGCGGCTCTGCCCGCTGGCGTAACCGGTCATGCTGTAAACTGACATTGCACCTCGCTCTCGGCTCGTGTTCGTGTGACAAGCCCCGCAGAAGCGACGGGCCGGCGCCCTCTCTCATGTGGATCGACGGGCATGCCGCCTCCCCTCTTCGGGCGAAGCCTCCGATTATGTCAAAGGTCAAACCGTCGCCCCTGATGCCGGACACGGTGATCGGTGGCTACCGCGTCGTGCGCCGCATCTCCTCCGGAGGCTTCGGCGTCGTCTACCTGGCGGTGGACAAGGCCGGCCAGCAGGTCGCCATCAAGGAATACCTTCCTTCGTCGCTCGTCACGCGCGATGACGGCAGCCTCACGCCGCAGGTGCCGCCCGAAAAGCTGTCGCTCTACCGCCTGGGCCTCAAGAGCTTTTTCGAGGAAGGCCGCGCGCTCGCACAGATCGCCCACGCCTCGGTGGTGAGCGTGCTCAACTTCTTCCGCGAGAACGAGACCGTCTACATGGTGATGAACTACCTGGAGGGCGCGACGCTCCAGGACTTCGTCGTCACGGCCCGCGAACTCAAGCGCCCCAAGGTCCTGCGCGAGTCGACCATCCGCTCGCTGTTCGACGAGATCCTGCGCGGCCTGCGCGTGGTGCACCAGCACAAGATGCTGCACCTCGACATCAAGCCGGCCAACATCTTCATCACCGACGACGACCGTGCGGTGATGATCGACTTTGGCGCGGCGCGCGAGGTGCTTTCCAAGGAGGGCAACTTCGTGCGGCCGATGTACACGCCGGGCTTCGCTGCGCCCGAGATGTACCGGCGCGATTCCTCGATGGGTCCCTGGACCGACATCTACGCCGTGGGCGCCTGCGTGTATGCCTGCATGCACGGGTATCCGCCGCTCGATGCGCCGCAGCGGCTCGAAAAGGACCGTCTGGGCCTTTCGCTCACGCGGCTGCGTGGCGTGTACTCCGACGATCTGATCGAGGTCGTGGAGTGGTGCATGGCGCTCGACCCGCTGTCGCGCCCGCAATCCGTCTTCGCGCTGCAGAAGGAACTGGGGCGCGAGGGCGAGCGCCGCTACACCAAGCTCTCCGTGGCCGAACGCATGCGCCTGTCGATCGACAACATGCGCACGCCCGAACGCAAGCCGGTGGCCAAGGCGGGCGCGCCGACCACCCGTCCGGCCGCATCATGAAGTTCTCCGTCTTCCAGGTCAGCCGCAAGGGCGGGCGCCTCAAGAACGAGGACCGCATGGGCTACTGCTACACCCGCGAGTCCGCGCTGTTCGTGCTGGCCGACGGCATGGGCGGTCATCCGGAAGGCGAGGTGGCGGCGCAGATCGCGCTGCAGGCCGTGGCCGCCATGTTCCAGCGCGACGCGCGGCCGGTGCTCAAGGACGTGCGCGCCTTTCTGGTGGCAGCCGTGATGGCCGCGCACCAGCAGATCATGCGCTATGCCGGCGGCAAGGCCATGCTCGACACGCCGCGCACCACCATCGTGGTGGGCGTGCTCCAGCAAGGCTGCGCCACCTGGATCCACTGCGGCGATTCGCGGCTGTATGTGGTGCGCGACCACCGGTTGCTGGTGCGCACGCGTGACCATTCCAATGCCGAGCGACCGCGCGCCACGGACGGCGTCGATGCGCCGGTCAATCGCAACATCCTGCAGACCTGTCTGGGCTCGCCGGTACCGCCGCTGTTCGATCTGTCGGAGCCGCTTCCGCTGCAGCAGGGGGATCGGCTGATGCTCTGCTCGGACGGCCTGTGGGGCGTCGTCGAGGACGCGCTGCTGGTGCGTACCCTGTCCGCGCGGCCGGTTGCGGACGCGGCTCCCGAACTGGTCGAGATGGCCCTGCGTCGCGGTGGCAGCCATTCCGACAACGTCACCTTGATCGCCGTGGAGTGGGAGACGCCGGACGCCCCCGGCTCCGAGCCCGGCGTCTCCACCGACAGCATCGGTCCCGATGTCTTCGCCTCCAGCATCCAGGCCGGAATGCCGGGCGAGGAAGACCACGACGAACTCGACGAGGCCGCCATCGAGCGCTCCATCGCCGAGATCAACGAGGCCATACGGCGCTCCGCCGCCCGCAAGAACTGATCCGCGCGAGGTGCTGCCTGGCGCGCGTTCGTGCCCGCAGGTCGTCGCTTCGCTTTCTACGTATTCGATCCAGAGAACCCTCATGAGCTCCTTCACTCGCAGCAGCGGCCGTGCCGCCGACCAGCTTCGTCCCGTGCGCATCACGCGCGGCTTCACCATCCATGCCGAAGGCTCAGTGCTGATCGAATTCGGCGAGACCCGCGTGCTGTGCACTGCCTCCGTCGAAGAGAAGGTGCCGCCGCACAAGAAGGGCAGCGGCGAAGGCTGGGTCACGGCCGAATACGGCATGCTGCCCCGCGCCACCCACACCCGTGGCAGCCGCGAAGCCGCCAAGGGCAAGCAGAGTGGGCGCACGCAGGAGATCCAGCGCCTCATCGGCCGTTCGATGCGCGCCGTGTTCGACCTGGCCGCTCTGGGCGAGCGCACGATCTACCTCGACTGCGACGTGCTGCAGGCCGACGGCGGCACCCGCACGGCGGCCATCACGGGCGCCTTCGTGGCGGCGCACGACGCCGTCGCCAAGCTCATCGCTGCCGGCACGCTGGCCGCGTCGCCCATCCGCAGCCATGTGGCCGCCATCTCGGTCGGCATCGTGCAGGGCACGCCGCTGCTGGACCTGGAATACGTCGAAGATTCCGCCTGCGACACCGACATGAACGTTGTCATGACCGGCGCCGGCCACTTCGTGGAAGTGCAGGGCACGGCCGAAGGTGCCGCCTTCAGCCGCGAAGAAATGAACCAGCTGCTGGCGCTGGCCGACAAGGGCATCGCCGAGCTGGTGCAGCTGCAGAAGCAGGCCCTGCAGATCGCTTGAGTGGGCGCGAGCACGGAGAGCGCATCCATGAAACTGGTTCTCGCATCCAACAACGCGGGCAAGCTGGCCGAGCTGCAGCAGCTCTTCGGCACGCTGGGCCTGACGCTCGTGCGCCAGTCGGAGCTGGGCGTAGGCGAGGCGGAAGAACCCTTCCGCACCTTCGTCGAAAACGCGCTGGCCAAGGCCCGCCATGCCAGCGCGGCCACCGCCCTGCCCGCCATCGCCGACGACGCCGGCCTGTGCGTGGATGCCTTCGGCGGCCTGCCGGGCGTGGACACGGCCTACTACGCCACGCAGTTCGGCTACGAGAAGGGCGACGCCAACAACGTGAAGGCGCTGCTGGCGCAGCTGCGCGGCGAATCCAATCGCCGCGCCGCGCTGGTCAGCACGCTGGTCGCGCTGCGCCATGCCGAGGACCCCGAGCCGCTGGTGGCCGTGGGCCGCGCCGTCGGCGAGATCACCACCGAGCCCGTGGGCGAACATGGCTTCGGCTTCGACCCGGTGATGTTCCTGCCGCAGTTCGGCAAGACCTTCGCGCAATTGCCGCCCGAGGTGAAGAACGCCCACAGCCACCGCGGCCAGGCCGCGCGCGCCATGCTGGCCCTGATGCGCGAACGCTGGGGCCTGGGCGGATGAGCAGCATCCCGATCCAGCCCGCCGTGGCCGTCGCGCCGCAGGCCAACGACGTGCTGCACATGATGCGGCCCGGCCCGTTGCAGCTGGCCGCATCGCCACCGCTGTCGCTCTACATCCACCTGCCGTGGTGCCTGCGCAAGTGCCCCTACTGCGACTTCAACTCGCACGAATGGCGCGGCGAGGGCGATGACGCCGCGGTGCCCGAGCAGCGCTACATCGACGCCCTGATCGCCGACCTCGACGCTGCCCTCCCGCTGGTGTGGGGCCGCACCGTGCACACCATCTTCATGGGCGGCGGCACGCCCAGCCTGTTCGCGCCCGAGAGCATCGACCGGCTGCTCGGCGCCGTGCGTGCCCGCCTGCGCCTGGAGCCCGGCTGCGAGATCACGCTGGAGGCCAACCCCGGCACCTTCGAGCGCGACCGCTTCCGCGCCTACCGCGCCGCCGGCGTCACGCGGCTGTCGGTCGGCGTGCAGAGCTTCGACGATGCGCACCTGAAGGCGCTGGGCCGCGTGCACGACCGCCGCCAGGCCATCGCCGCCGTCGAAGAAGCCGCCCAGGCCTTCGAGACCTTCAACCTCGACCTGATGTACGCCCTGCCCGGGCAGACGCTGCAGGGCCTGGAGGCCGAGCTGGACCAGGCCCTGGCCCTCGCGCCGCCGCACCTGTCGATCTACCACCTGACCATCGAGCCCAACACCTTCTTTGCCAAGCACCCGCCCGCGTTGCCCGAGGACGACATCGCCTACGCCATGCTCGACCGCATCACCGAGCGCACGGCGGCTGCGGGCCTGGCGCGCTACGAGGTGTCGGCCTATGCCAGGCAGGGCCACAGCTGCACGCACAACCTCAATTACTGGCAGTTCGGCGACTACCTGGGCCTGGGCGCGGGCGCGCACGGCAAGCTGAGCTTTGCCCACCGCATCGTGCGGCAGGTGCGCGTGCGCGATCCGCAGCGCTACATGGCGCAGGCCCTGGCCGGCCAGGCCGTGGCGCAGAGCGACGACGTGGCGCTGGCCGACCTGCCTTTCGAGTTCATGCTGAACGCACTGCGCCTGAAGGAAGGCTTCACGCTGGCCCAGTTTGGCGAGCGAACCGGCCTGGCCATCAGCGCCATTCGCCGTCCGCTTGAAGAGGCCGAGGCCCGCGGCCTGCTGGCGCGCGACCTGCACCGCGTGTGGCCGACCGAGCGGGGCATGGATTTTCTGAGCGACCTGCAGGCGATGTTCCTGCCCGAAGGCGACCGGGCGGACTGACGCCGCCGCCGCCGCGGAAGGGCGCGGCGGTGCCCTTACACTTGCGGCCGCATTTCGCCTTCGGGTGCCGCACGGCATCGCCGCAGAAGGCCGACCCAGGAAGCGTGGCAGAGTGGTCGATTGCACCGGTCTTGAAAACCGGCGACGGGCGACCGTCCGTGAGTTCGAATCTCACCGCTTCCGCCAGGGCTTTGCGCGAGCCCTCATCGAGGGCACCGGCGCCTGTCACCCATTTCGTCATCAGCCAATACACCATCGTGGTGGACGGCACCAAGAGCCAGGCCGTGCTGCAGGGCTTCGTGAGCGCGGACGCGCGCGCCGCCGGCCGCAAGCCCCTGGCCCATCGTGCCGTCGACCTCGTGGGCACGCCCGAAGGCGACACGCTGCAATGGCTCTACACGGCGCTGATCGCCAAGCCCGACGGCGAGCTGGCCGGCGCCGCCGCCGTCTTCGAGGAAGCGACCTAAGCCCATGCCTCCGGAACCGACCTCGAACGTGGTCGCCAGCATCGCCGCGAGCGCCTCGACGCTCGCCATGGCGATGCTCGGTGTCGACTATTACGCCCTCATTTGGGGGCTCATTGGGGCGCTGCTGGCCCTGTATCAGGCCGAGCGCATGGGGCGCGTGCGCTCCCTCGTCTTCGTGGCTCTGTCGACGCTGGTGGGCGCGGCCTGCGGTACGGCCGCAACCGAGTTCATCGGCAGCTCGCGGCCGGTGCTCATCGTGCTGTCGCTGATCGCCGGATTCGGCGCGCAGGTGCTCGTGACAACGCTCCTGCGTGCGTTGCTGAGCCACGTCGGCAAGCTGGAGAGCAAGACATGACGACAGCCATCGAACTGGGCGGCCTCATCGCCGCATGTGCTGTGCTCATCGGCTGCGTCGTGCGCGTGGACCTTCTGCGCGCGGGTGAACACCGCGTGAGCGTCTTCGGCGTCTATCTGCTGTGGGCGGTCTTCGCCTTCGGCGTGGTGCTGGGCCTGCTGCGCGGCGAGGACCTCGATTGGTACGACGTGGCGGCGCTCGCCGGCATGCTCATGCACCTGGCTCTGTCTCGCAAGAACTGGCGAGGCTGCGCGCCGCGGGAAGCGAAGGTGCGCGACGTGAGGGGGCAGCATGGATAGTGCCGTCGAAGTGATGCGCGCGGGCCCGGCCTGCCACGCGCTGAATCACCATTACGAGGCGTGCAAGCTGCTGGCCTACCCGGACCCGGCTTCGCCGCTCTTTGCCGCGCTGCGCCGCGCGGGCTTCGACCCGTACAACATGCCCGCGATCCCGACGCCGTTCGCCAAGCTGAGCGGCGCACCTTGGACCATCGGATGGAGTGACACACTGGACGTGCGCGTCGGCCGGGTCATCACGCAGTCTGAGGCAGACGTGCGCTATGCGCGGCGCCTCGCGCGCGACTTCGAGCCTCCCGCGCGCGAGGCCGTGCATGTGCCGGTGTCGCAGTGCCAGTGGGACGCCATCGTTTCGACGGTCTACAACACCGGGCCAGGCGGGCGAGGGCGGGACGGCATCCTCTACTTGGCCGATGGCCGGCCGAGCACCTTTCTGCGCAAGCTCAATGCCGGCGACTACGCGGGCGCAGCGGATGAGCTGCCGAAATGGGTGAGGGCGGGAGGACAGGTGTTCAAGGGGCTGCAGCGGCGCCGGCATGCGACGCGGCTCGTGTTCCTGGGCTGGCCAGTGCGCAAGGCCATCGAGGCCGGCGAGGCGGCGTTTCGATGACCGCGGCCATGCAGGCGCTTGCCGTTGCGCTGGTGCTGAGCGTGGCCGGACGGCAATGCCGGGCTCGGCTGGGCCTGGCTGCACACGCGGGGTGCCGTCGCGCGCACGACGGGCGAGTGGAACACCGCACGGGCGGACGCTTCAGCCTGCAACGACGGAGCTGCCGATCTTCGCAACCTAGCAGACCAGCGCGATCGGCTCGCGAATGCCACATCTGCAGAGCGGCGACCGCAACAGGAGGCTATGGCGCAACTAATTCTGTCGACGCCGGCCGTAGTGCCAGGCAACCTCTGCGGGAGCGCTCAGGCGCGCGTTGACAGCTGGAGGCGGGGGCGCGCTGCACCGCGAGGCGAACGGTGCTCCTCTGTCTAATTGCGGCCCTGCTGGCGGGATGCCTGGCCGGCCCGCTGTTGCACTTCAATGTGCCAGTGCCCATCGAGTGCCGCGCGCGATAGCCCGATCCGCCAACCATGCCCACTAAATCTTTACTGCGGGGCTCCGACGTTGACAGATTGGTCGCAAGTCGAGTTGCGCCCGCTAGAAAGATCTGAGGGTGAATAGCACGCCTTGCGAATGTACAGGGAGGACAAATGTGATTTGAGCCGCCACTCAAATTCGGTGCGAACTATTTCGTTCGACGAAGACCTAGTTATTCGTGCATCTCCACATATGTTTGCTTTGGGGACGCTGAAGTGCAAAATTATCAGCCTGTCGACGTTCCGTTTTGGGCCACGAGTCCGACGGGGTTGTTATTTGATGATTTTTCCAGTAGTCGTCATGGACCTCCAGGTGACCTAATAGCTCAGGTTAATCGATAAATCTCGCCGAATGGAAGATTGCGGCGTTTCTGCTGAAATGGATTTAGGGGGTGCGCCACGTCGTCCAGCCCTCCTTGACTCGGTTTCGCAACGTCTTCCAGTCCTCATCAGGCTTCGCAGCGTCAGTCCAAAACTCGCAGACATCCCAAGTTTCGTGTGCTGCGATCCGCGCTCCTGACCTGCCGATGATTTGATACAGGGCGAGCTTCTCCAGTGAGTCTAGGCCGTCGCGAACACATCCGCTCAGGCGTTCGAGGGTTATCCATGATTTGCCAATTGCTTCGCTGGAACGGCGGACTAATTCGGGAAGTGAGGCTACATAAGCTAAATCCGGGAGAACACGGAGCACGAAATCCCGACTGTTCTCGCACTTATTCAGCTTTTTCAGAGAGGGGTCAAACACCTTCTCCATTTCCGTATACGGCTTCCCCGCCATCCATGCTTCGAGAAGTGGTAAAAGCCTCGGAATGGCAAATGCCCCTCGTTCATCCGGCGCTGATAGCACGGAAAATCTATTCCCGAACAGCGTTTCAAGACCTTCTTGGCGAGTCATCTCAATAAAGGCCTTCGGCTCGGTCTTAAGCCAGTCGAACAGCCATCGGATCCACCCGTTTACGGAAGTGTCACTTGGCGGAGATTTAAGGTGCTCTTCCAACGAACGCAGTGTGGAAGGATGAATGCCGAACTTCGCCGCCAGCACATCTGCCCAGTCGGAATCTTCATCTGGATCGGCAAGATTCTTCTTAGCCGAAATTGCAGCGGCTATACGCGACCCAATCCATTCCTTGTCTCCAGACATCAATTTTAGGTATGCATTGAATGTCCGATTCAACATGGCGCGGGACTTCATTTCTGTAACCTCATCCGACTCTCCAACGGGAAGACGTCGAAGCAAATATTCAGCAGCCGCATGGCTCTCTCCATGCAAGTGTATAGAGTCAAGAATCGGCGCAAGGGGATCTTCAATCGCAAGGCATTGGTCAGATTGAGAAAAAATTTCTTTAAGGTTAGTCCAGTGTTGATGGATGCTGCCGATAGAATCGTCAAAGAAGACAACTTTACTGGGAATGACAAGAACGAATCCATATGAACTCTCTCCCGCTCTGCCTGCTCTACCTGCTGCATTTAGAAGTTCGTGCGCCTGTAGGCGTTCAAGTTGGTTGTTTGCAGCGTCAAAGCGACTGTCCCCGGCAATTAGAACAATCTGACTGGGCAAATTCATTCCCTGTGCAAGGGTTGAAGTAGCAGCTAAAATATGGATGCCGTCTTTACGACGATACAGCGACTCATGTAGGTGCCTCTCAGCCGGTAGGAGCCGTGCGTGATGTGGTAGCGCCGACGAAGTCACTTCCTTCTTTGACGTTATTTCAATATACAGGCAGTCTGCACTTCCAATCTCTTGTAACGCAATGTCTAAGAATTGAGATTCCTCGGCTGTTAATTGAATTATATTTGCTCCAAGCCGCGCCCTGGCGTATTCGGCGGTGCTGTTTGCGTTAACTGTCGTTTGGCAGAAAATAAGGGTCTTTAGCACCCGAGACGAACTCCCATCGACTGCCGCAGAGCTAATGGCCGCCGCAACATTATTCGCATTTGGCGTTAGCTTCCAGTACGGACTTAGGCCCAACTGCACCGGCTTTTCGAGCAATGGAAGCAGCGCATAATCAACTCGGTTCGTGGTGTCCCATGTTTGCTTAAGGCCAAAAAAACCTTGCGGTCGCGCCAGCATTTGCCGTCTTGCTTTTTGTGAAGGTGCGTTGGTAGAAGCGGCCTTTTTTAGTGATTTCGCGAGGGCTTTCATATCGTCGACCTCTGAACGTGGATACACAAGGCAGCCTCGCACTTGTCGAGTAGGTTTCCAACTCATTGACAGTGCGAGACAGGGCCGTTTCATGATGCTTTCCAGCCATCCTGCTATTTGAGTTGCGTTGCTCATCATGGCTGAAAGCATGAGCATGTCTGCCTTTGGTGCCAGATCGACCGCATTGAGCACGCAGAGCATAGAATCCACGGCCCGCTTTCCCCGCTCAGTGTCGATAGCATGAAGTAGGTGGCACTCGTCAAAGACGATGAGGCCAACGTTCTCAAACAGTCTCGGTTCAAACCCCATTAGAGCGAGGCATCTTTCGGGTGTCATGACGGTGATCGGCGGAAGGCGGACGGATTCGAAGCCGAATGGGTCGTCGCTTGCGTACTCGCGCTCGACGGCCGCCTCAGGGAATGCCGCGTCTAAAACGCGAGCCGTTTGGTCCACGAGCGAAAGCGTCGGAGCCAGAAAGACAACATCTAAGTGTTTGCTGAGCGTCGCGAGTATTTTAAGTTCGGACAGGGTTGACTTCCCAGCGCCGGTTGGAAAGCTTATTGCAGCGGATTTCCCGAGGTCCAAATATCCACTGCGGATGGCGTCGAGGTGGTTCGGCCAGAGGTATGGGCGACGGCGTGAGATGTGGCGAACGCCGCGGCTCCATCGCGCAGGATCGCTGCCATCTGGTGGAGAAAGCTTAGCGACACTTGTTTCTGGGAAGTCACCAGCCAGAATCTTAAGCAACACTGCTAGATGTCGCGGCCCAGCGAAGATGCGGACGATTGGTTGATGTTGAAACGGACTGCTGACCGCTCGGCTGCATAGCGCTTCCGCTCTCGCGAATTTCCCACCGCTGCTTGCGTCCTCATTTCCCAGCATCTCGGCAGCCAACGACGCAAGACCGTTGTAAATCAGGTGGTACAGCGCATCAACTGCGCGCTCTATGCTTGGACGCCGATCATCGGCGCCACTTGTGAATTCTGATTGTGGCTGGATGTTCGCTAGATCTCCGGTAGCAAGTTGCCGGATAGCGGCTAATAGCGGCGACCGATAAGGATTCCACTGAGAATGGTCTTCTTCAATCTCTCTGGCCATTTCCGCGGCGTCTGCACTAGCGCCAGCAATCATGAACAAAACTGTCGCAGAAATTTCAGGCGATATGTAGTCGACGTCTAGGCGTGAGGTAACCTTGGCGCCACCGATGCGTTCCGCCTGCAGGAGAACATAGTGCGCAGTCCCGGCGACAAATGCCGCAGAGCGGCGGTCATCGCGTGAAGGGCTGACAGAAATAATTGCCTCTTGGGTGCTTGCAAGCTCTCTTAAAAACTTTATCTCTTTATTGACTATTTCAAGGGTCTCGACTCGCGACTCGCTTATTTGATCAGCTTGCGAGGGTATATCACGCAGCCGCATACGTGCCGCTATGATGGTCGTGTATATTCGAGTGAATTCTTTAGAGAGTTGATTATTGTCTAGCCCATCGAGGGTTGGGGCGTGCCGAATCAGCTCCTCTGTTGAAGGGTCAAACATCGCGAGGCACTCCTTAACTTATAGCTCAGCTACTTGGGCAATTGCTTTCTTGGCTAGGTTCGCCATCCACGGTCTAAGGTCCTTAACCACGAAAAGTTCCGCCTTTCGCCGGTCGATGCCACCTTGCACCGTAGTCTCGAAATCTTTGAATAGGCTCTTTCGCGAATTTGGCGTGCTTTTACTTGATGTGATGCTAATGCGGTAGCGCCTAGTTGTATTCCATGAGATCTTGCTAACAGCTGCACTCGGGTTCGGGACCTGCGCTGCCGCCAGAATCCCTGAAGCCTGTTGAGTCAGCCTGCTGACTCCATGCCCTAACTCGAATTTTAAGAGCTCTGGCCAGACGTCGTCCCGGATGGTGTCTCGGGGATTTTCAGTCGCTTTGTCCTCAAAAATTATCGCTGCAACGACGTTCTGGGATTCATCAAGCAGTATTTCGAGGCCATCTAGGCCCTTGTCTGCGTGCATGAGATGGGGAAGCGCAATTAGTGCGCCAGGCCTATCCACATTAGCCGCTAGCCACGACATAACTTGAAACATCCACCCATCTCGATGCCAAGGATCGGCACCCTTTTGAGTCAAAAGGTCAACAGCCTCGGATTTCGCTGCTTCGTTCGTGGGTAAAGCAGAGCCTGGGTCTACTGAGTGAAGAATTTCAGCGACATGAAGCGCTTGGCCAATTGCTACCCACCCAATCCATTTCGCGAGGGCGTCTTCGTCGGGCACCTCCCAAGTATTGCCGGTCCATAGCGAGTCGGTCTGTCCGAACGGAGTTAGATGGATAGGCACTACATCTCCTCGACCCTTCGTGGGTCCTTGCACCAGTCTACAGCGTACCGGGACAAGCCCGCGGGTTGGAGGCGCGCCGAAATGCGGACGTCGGTGAACGTTGCTAACTCGTGCGTAGGAGGTGAGCTCGCTCTAAGTGGGGCACACAATGCAGTCGAAGTAAGGTCATCGTCGGGCTTGCACATCGCCGGAGACAAGGTCGCATATGACGGGGGAAGATTGCAGAAGCATGGTTTCCGCCGGCTTCGCGGGAGTTTCGCCACTCATTTCGGTCCGCACCATTCATGCTCATCAGCGGTCGCAGACTAGCCGCGAGATCCTTGAGCAGACGATGCGGTCGCTTAGCTGGCTTAGGACGCTTTAACTGACAGCGGCGAATGTATCTCCGCCTCGGGCGACTAGCCTTGATTTCGTCACCACTGCGCTCCACATCGCAAGCTGAGAAGCGCTTGAGCCGCGAACTCTTGCAGCTGAAGTGTTTTTCCGCGGCCGCACCTAAAGATGGCGGCATAGAAAAGAGGTCCATAGTCGTGGTACGTGCTTTCGGGAAATGCGTACCGGACAAGGATGACCCCAATGATAGTGTTAACGTTGTGCGCCTACTACGAGAGCTCAAGCTGCGGGACTGCCGACCCGGCCTACGGTCTACCTTGGTCGCGGCGTCGCGGGTGCTTAGCCGCCGGAAGCTCTCAAGAGCACCCGAAAGCTCAGGGACTTCGATCCGCAGGATGAAGCTTTGGCAGTAGTTGCGAGTCCAGATAGTCACGTTCTGGCGGCCGTGGACCAACGCTAGGCGCTCGGCCCGACGCAAGCCTCGTCAGGGTCGGAAATCTCATGCGCTTAATGGCACACCATAACCGCCACCTGTAAGGGGCCCGCCATCGCGCATTGCTCCGGTGGCTCTAGGTCTCATGGAAAGTAGGTCAGTCACTTTGAAGATTTGACGCTAAGGGAGACGCAAGTCTAAATAGGCGTGTAGGCATGGTGAAGTCCATGGTATCGAAATCCTAAGTGCATGATTTGTAGACGTCGATGAATCTCACCGCTTCCGCCAGAATTCGTTTAAGACCTATCGGGCAAGGTAGTAAGTAGGTCGAGTTGACCACAAAACGGTCTCACACTGGGCGAAGCCGCAAGTTTGCAGTTGTCCTCAAGCAGGAGGAGCCTCGACCGAGGCACTCTTCGCGAACCAACACCAGCTTAGAACGCCTCTTAGTACTGTTCTCCGCAGCGCATACGTGATCCGTACAACTCCTAGAGCCGGCAGGTAAACGACCGCTTCGGCGTGCGAGGACGACCTTGAATTCGGCGGTGGAAGCTGGTCCCTACCCGTGGCCAACTAAGCTGGCTCCAACTGCCGAATCAGTTCCAGATCAACAGGATTCCGCATAAGACTGTGATGGTTTGAACATGGGCTCAACTTAGCGGCCCACACCCACCCGGTCAACGTAGCGGAAGTCCCTAAGCTGAGTCCTACAGGTAGGTAGACGCAGCCGGCCGTGAGTGGACATCGGCAGTCAGCAATTGATGCCCTGCCGGGAGTGCCCCTTCTCTCTTGGTGAGCCATCCATCTCGCTGAACCGGCGAGACGGCGCACGAGTAGGGGCAACAACACCGAAGCCCGTGTGCGCCATCGGAAGTCTGTTTCGGAAGGGGGGGAATGCCAAGACAGTTTGGCTTTGGCTTCGCCCCCGTTGCGCTTTCAACCGACGCTCGGCACCAGGTTCTCGCCGCCCGCCACCTCCACCACCGTGCCGGTGACGTAAGGGTTGGTCATGAGGAAGAGCGCCGCATGGCCGATGTCCCGCGGCTGGCCCACGCGCCGCGCGGGAAAGTTCCGCGCCACGGCTTGGCGCAAGCCCTGGCGCTGTGCTTCGGGCAGGAAGCCCCACATGTCGGTGTCGACGAAGCCGGGACGGATCGTGTTCACGCGCAGCGGCGCCAGCTCCAGCGCGAGCGAGGCGGACAGGGCCTCCACGGCGGCGAATGCCGACGTGACCGCGGTGAAGCCGATCTTGGGTCGCACGGCCATGCCACCTGTCAGGAAGGTGATGGAGCCGTTCGGTCGGATGTGCGGTGCACCGTGCCGGGCACAGGCCCAGCTGCCGAGGAACTTGCCTTCCACATAGGCGCGCACGCCGCGCATGTCCGCGTCCTGGAACGCGCCCCAGCTGCCGATGTCCGGCGCGGCGGTGACCACGAGGTGGTCGAAGGCGCCGATGCCGTCGAAGGCGCCGCTCACCGCGGATTCATCGCTCATGTCGAGCCTGACTTGGCGGTAGCCGGCCAGGTCGGGCCGTTCGTCGGGCGTGGCGATGCGGCGGCTGGCCACGACGACCGTGGCGCCGGCGGCACGTGCGGCCTGCGCGATGCCCAGGCCGATGCCTGTCTTGCCGCCGACGACGACCACGGTCTTGCCGGCCAGGTTCAGGGATGGGCCGGAGGCATCGGCAAAGGCTTCGTTGGAGAGGGCGTCGGGGCGGGAGGTCATGGTGATTCCTTGGAGGGTCGATCGGAGTGCGGGGCACCGACGGGGCGGACGCTGTGTATTGCAGAGGCCGTCGCGCATCGATGAATCGACTTTAATTTCCGCTCTACGTGCTGATAATCCCGTCATGAAGCACATCGTCTATTCTTAGAACGAATCAATGAGCCGGAGAGGGGCCGTGGATAGATTCCAGGAACTGAGTGCCTTCATCGCCGTCGTGGAGGCCGGTGGCTTTTCCGCCGCCGCCCGCCGCATGGGCGGCTCGCAGTCGATGGCCAGCAAGTCGGTCAGCGCGCTCGAGCAGCGCCTGGGCGTCAAGCTGCTCAACCGCAGCACGCGCAGCGTGGCGCTCACCCCGGCGGGGCGCCGCTACTACGAGCGGAGCAAGCCGATCCTCGAAGAGATGCAGCAGGCCGACGAGGAACTCGCCGGCAGCGTCCACGAGATCGCCGGCCCGGTGCGCATCGCAGCGCCTTCCACCTTCGGGCGGCTGCATGTGCTGCCGCTGCTGCCGCGCCTGCTGACGCTGCACCCGAAGATCCAGCTGGACGTGCGTCTCTCCGACCGGACCGAAGACCTGATTGCCGAAGGCGTCGACCTGGCGATCCGCGTCAGCCCCGTCTACCACGCGGATTCGGTGGTGCGGAAAGTGGCCAGCACTTCGCTGGTGTGCGCCGGCTCTCGCGCGTACTTCGAGCGCCACGGCACGCCGCGGCATCCGCAGGAGCTGACCCAGCACAACTGCCTGGTCTACGACGGCGCCACCGATTGGGCCTTCAGCGGCCCGGCCGGGCCGATCACTGTGCGCGTGGGCGGCAACCTCGCCTCCAACACGGTCGAGACCATCCTCGCCGGAGTGCGCGCAGGACTGGGCATCGGCATGTTCCACGGAGCGTCGCTGACCGACAGCCCGGAGGATGCGGAGGTCATCACCGTCCTCGACGAGTTCGTCGGGGAGAGCCGCGCGTTGGCCTTGGTGTGGCCCAGTCGCCGGTTCATCTCGGCGACCGTGCGGCAGGTGACCGACTTCTTCGCGGAAGAGCTGGCGCGGCGCATCTGACGGCCAGCAATGGCCCAGGACGAGGCGGAGTCAGCCCGCGATTCCTGCGTCCTCTCGTTGGCCTCCGACGCCCCAGCCTGCTCGAAGAGAATGGCCGGCCTATCGCCCATGCCACCTGCCGTCGCTGCGCCCAACCCCGGGGCTTCCATCTCCGCCGCGAGATTCCACTGGCCGCGCTTCGCGGTCTGGACCGCGCTGCTTGGACTCTCGCTGCTGGTCGTCGCCCTGGCCGGCCAATGGGCCGCCGACCGCGCCGCCCGCAACCAGGCCGACGAAATCCGCCGCGCGGCGGAGGTGCAGCTCTCAGGCCTGCGCGATGCCACCGGCCGCTACCGGCACCTGCCCTTCACCGCCGCCCTGCATCCCGTGGTGCTGGCACTGCTGAATGCGCCTGGGCAGGCCGCACTCGGCCAGAGCGCCAACCGCTACCTGGAAGAACTCAACCGCCTGGCCGGCTCCGATGTGCTCTACCTCATCGACGCGCGCGGGGTCACGCTGGCCGCCAGCAACTGGGCGGCGCCGCACAGCTTCGTCGGCCATAACTATGCCAACCGGCCGTACTTCACCGAGGCGCTGGCGGGCCGCAGCGGGCGCTTCTACGGGGTGGGGCAGACCACCGGCGAGCCGGGGCTGTTCATGTCGGCACCGGTGCGCGGCGATGGCGATCAGGTGCTCGGCGTCGTGACGGTCAAGGTGAGCCTGCGCCAGCTGCAGGACTCCTGGCGACTGGCCAAGGATCCGATCCTGCTGACCGACACGCGCGGCATCGTCTTCCTCAGCTCCGTGCCTCAGTGGCTCTACCACGCCACGCGGCCGGTGGATGCCGAGGGGCTGGCTCAGGTGCGGCGCGATCAGCAGTACGGCCCGCGCGCCAGCTTTCCGCAACTGCCGTGGAAGGTGACGCCGGACGGCGACCGACCCGGCATGCTGGTCCGGACGCAGATCGACGGTCAGGCCCGCCACTTCCTGGCGGTGAGCGAGCCGGTGGAAGACCTGCCGTGGATGCTCACCGTGATGGCCGACCACGACCAGGTGCTGCGCACGCGCGAAAGCGCCTGGATGGTCGCCCTGCTGTGCCTGAGCCTGCTGCTGCTGGCCGGCCTGTACTGGCGCCTGCGCGAGCGGCGCTTTGCCGAGCAGCGGGACGCGCGCCGCGAGCTGGAGTTGCGCGTCAAGGAGCGCACCCAGGCCCTGGGCGAGGCGAATGCCTTCCGCAAGGCCATGGAGGACGCACTGCCCGTGGGCATGCGCGCGCGTGATGTGGAAGGCCGCATCACCTACGTCAACCCGGCCTTCTGCCGCATGACCGGCTTCGAGGCCGGCGAGTTGCTGGGCCGGCTGCCGCCCTATCCGTACTGGCATCCCGACGAGGTGACGCGCCACTGGCACCATTACGAGGCCATGATGAGCGGCCAGCCCTCGCAGTCCGGTCACGAGTCGCGGCTGCGGCACAAGGACGGGCACGACGTCATCACCATGGTCTACACCTCGCCGCTGATCGATGCCGAGGGCCGGCACGCGGGCTGGATGAGCTCGGTGGTCGACGTGACCGAGCAGCGGCGCGCCGAGCTGCTGCAGCGGCAGAACGAGGCCCAGCTGCAGCACGCCCAACGCCTGGCCAGTCTGGGCGAGATGGCCTCCACGCTGGCCCATGAGCTGAACCAGCCGCTGATGGCGCTCAGCAGCTTCGCGAGCGCGGCCAAGGCCTTCGCGCAGCGCGGCGACGGCGCGCTGCTGGCTCAGAGCCTGGACGACACCATCGCCCAGGCCCAGCGCAGCGCCGAGATCGTGCGGCGCATCCGCGGCTTCGTGCGCCAGCGCACGGCCGGCGCCGAGGACTGCGCCGTCGCCACGCTGGTGGCGCAGGCGCTGGCCCTGCTGCGCGGCGAGCTGCGTGAAGGCCAGGTGGTGCCCGAGGTGCGCATCCCCGACGACCTGCCCCTGCTGCGCGGCGACCGCGTGCTGCTGGAGCAGGTGCTGCTCAACCTCGTCTCCAACAGCCTGCATGCCATGCGCGGCGTGCCGCCCGCCGAACGCCGGCTCGAGATCGACGCCGAGCGGCGCGAAGGCGGCATCCAGCTGCGCGTGGCCGACCGGGGCACCGGCATCGACCCGGCCATCGCCGACCAGGTGTTCGCGCCCTTCTTCACCACGCGGGCAGGCGGGCTCGGCCTGGGGCTGAACATCTGCCGCACCATCGTCGAGGCCCACCGCGGTCGCCTCACCTTTGCCGGGCGCGAAGGCGGCGGCACCGTCTTCACGCTCGAACTGCCCATCGCCCCACCATGACCCTGCCCGCCAACAACCTGTGCGTCGTCGACGACGACGAGGCCGTGCGCCGCTCGCTGGGCCTGCTGCTGCTGTCGCGTGGCTATGCCGTGCGCACCTTCGAGAGCGGTGAGGACTTCCTGGCCGGGGCCGACTTGCAGCATCCGGGCTGCGTGATCCTCGACCTGCGGCTGGGCGGCATGAGCGGGCTGCAGGTCTTCGACGCGCTGCGCGAGCGGGGCAGCGCGCTGGAGGTGCTCTTCCTCTCCGGCCACGGCGACATTCCCATGGCGGTGGAAGCGGTGCAGAACGGCGCCCTGGGCTGGCTCGAAAAGCCCTGCAACGACGAGCGCCTGCTGGCCGCGGTCGCCAAGGCGCTGGAGAAGGCCCAGGCTGGGGCCGAGCGCCGCCAGACGCTGCACGCGGCCCAGGCGCTGTGGCAGAAGCTCACGCCGCGCGAGATGCAGGTGGCGCGGCTCGTGGCCGAAGGCAAGCCCAACAAGGAGATCGCGCAGGAACTCGCGCCGGTGGAGCTGCGCACCATCGAGACCCACCGCGCGCATGTCTTCGCCAAGCTGGGCGTGGCCAACAGCCACGGGCTGTATCGCTTCCTGCGCGAGCACGGCCTTTAGAACTGCGCGTGTTGGATTGGGGATAACCCCTGCGTAGCGCCACGGAGGCCGCCGGCCCGCGGCTACGGACGACGCCGCGTCGCCGCCGCGCCACACTGCCGGCCGGCCCGCAACGAGGCCGCTCCCGATCACGACTAAAGGAAACAACCATGCAACGCAGTCCCTGGAAGGCATTGGCGGGTGGCGCCGTGCTCGCCGCCCTCGTTGCGGCGCCCGCCGCATTCGCGCAAGGCTATCCCGAGCGGCCGATCGAGCTGCAGGTGCCCTTCGCACCCGGCGGCACCACCGACATCGTGGGCCGCGTCATCGCCGATCCGTTGGGCAAGATCCTGGGCCACCCGGTGGTGGTCACCAACAAGGCCGGCGGCGGCGGCGCGGTGGGTGCGCTGGAGACCGCGCGCTCCGCGCCGGACGGCTACAAGCTGGGCGTGGCCACCGTGTCCAGCACGGCCGCCAATCCGGCGATCAACCCCAAGACGCCGTACAACCCGCTGACGGACTTCACGCCCATCATCAACATCGCGGCCACGCCCAACGTCATCGCCGTGAACCCCAGCTTTCCGGCCAAGGACTATGCAGGCTTCATCGCCGAGCTGAAGAAGAACCCGGGCAAGTATTCGTACGGCACCTCCGGCACGGGCGGCATCGGCCACCTGCTGATGGAGCTGTACAAGAGCGTGACCGGCACCTTCATCACCCACATTCCCTACCGCGGCGCCGGTCCGGCCCTCAATGACGTGGTGGCGGGTCAGGTGCCCATGATCTTCGACAACCTGCCCTCGGCGCTGCCCTTCATCAAGGCCGGCAAGCTGGTGCCCATCGTGGTGGCCGCCCCGCAGCGGCTGAAGGAGCTGCCCAACGTGCCCACCTTCAAGGAAGTGGGCCTGGAGCCGGTGAACCGTATGGCCTACTACGGCATCCTGGGCCCCAAGGGCCTGCCGAAGGAGGTGGTCGACAAGATCAGTGCCGGCACCAAGAAGGCGCTGGAAGACCCGGCGGTGCGCAAGCGCATCGAGGACACCGGCTCGATCATCGTGGCCAACACACCCGAGCAGTTCGCCGAACAGATCAAGGCCGAGTACGCGGTCTACAAGGACGTGGTGCAGAAGCAGAAGCTGACGCTCGACAACTAAGTAGATCGTCGGTCCGTGCCGGGCGGGTTTCCTTTCGACGGCGGGGCGGCCTGCCCTCGCGGGGCCGAGCCCGGGCTGCGGGGCTAGACGTCCAGCACCAGCCGTTTGCCGGTGCAGCGGGAGACGCAGATCATCATGGTCTTGCCCGACTGCCGCTCGATCTTGGTGAGGATG
>NZ_FTMY01000025.1 GCF_900156165.1 Pseudacidovorax sp. RU35E | reverse complement strand
GCAGCTTTTTTGCTGAGTTTGGTTGGTGGGTGGCTTGAGAGAGTGGCAGCGGCTTCTGATGAAAAAGAAGTTGCCTTCTTAAAAAGAAGCGTGTCATAATCGAGGGCTCGACACAAAGCAGCGAAGTTAGTAGCTGAAGGGTGTTGCGGGTAGTTGGTTTAGTGGGTTGCTTCGGTGGCTTGCGAGACGAAAGACCCGAAAGTTTGACAGGTCTTTATAAAAGCTGTCATAATCGAGGGCTTCGCTGATCGCAGCGAAGACGACAGAAAGAGGTGCTTTGGTGCTGCTTTCTGGTGAACGTTAAAAACATACAGCCGATAAGCGTGGGCGTTTGATGAGGGAATCGAGTTCTTCGGAACTTGAGCTTATAGCTCATTCAAACGCTCATGGAATAGAGAAGAAGTGAAGTTCACTTCGATTCCGTTTTATGAGTATTCAAAGATCGAACTGTAGAGTTTGATCCTGGCTCAGATTGAACGCTGGCGGCATGCCTTACACATGCAAGTCGAACGGTAACAGGCCGCAAGGTGCTGACGAGTGGCGAACGGGTGAGTAATACATCGGAACGTGCCCGATCGTGGGGGATAACGCAGCGAAAGCTGTGCTAATACCGCATACGATCTACGGATGAAAGCGGGGGATCGCAAGACCTCGCGCGGACGGAGCGGCCGATGGCAGATTAGGTAGTTGGTGGGGTAAAGGCCTACCAAGCCGACGATCTGTAGCTGGTCTGAGAGGACGACCAGCCACACTGGGACTGAGACACGGCCCAGACTCCTACGGGAGGCAGCAGTGGGGAATTTTGGACAATGGGCGCAAGCCTGATCCAGCCATGCCGCGTGCAGGATGAAGGCCTTCGGGTTGTAAACTGCTTTTGTACGGAACGAAAAGGTTTCTTTTAATACAGGGAACTGATGACGGTACCGTAAGAATAAGCACCGGCTAACTACGTGCCAGCAGCCGCGGTAATACGTAGGGTGCGAGCGTTAATCGGAATTACTGGGCGTAAAGCGTGCGCAGGCGGTGATGTAAGACAGAGGTGAAATCCCCGGGCTCAACCTGGGAACTGCCTTTGTGACTGCATCGCTGGAGTGCGGCAGAGGGGGATGGAATTCCGCGTGTAGCAGTGAAATGCGTAGATATGCGGAGGAACACCGATGGCGAAGGCAATCCCCTGGGCCTGCACTGACGCTCATGCACGAAAGCGTGGGGAGCAAACAGGATTAGATACCCTGGTAGTCCACGCCCTAAACGATGTCAACTGGTTGTTGGGAATTAGTTTTCTCAGTAACGAAGCTAACGCGTGAAGTTGACCGCCTGGGGAGTACGGCCGCAAGGTTGAAACTCAAAGGAATTGACGGGGACCCGCACAAGCGGTGGATGATGTGGTTTAATTCGATGCAACGCGAAAAACCTTACCCACCTTTGACATGTACGGAATCCTTTAGAGATAGAGGAGTGCTCGAAAGAGAGCCGTAACACAGGTGCTGCATGGCTGTCGTCAGCTCGTGTCGTGAGATGTTGGGTTAAGTCCCGCAACGAGCGCAACCCTTGCCATTAGTTGCTACGAAAGGGCACTCTAATGGGACTGCCGGTGACAAACCGGAGGAAGGTGGGGATGACGTCAAGTCCTCATGGCCCTTATAGGTGGGGCTACACACGTCATACAATGGCTGGTACAAAGGGTTGCCAACCCGCGAGGGGGAGCTAATCCCATAAAGCCAGTCGTAGTCCGGATCGCAGTCTGCAACTCGACTGCGTGAAGTCGGAATCGCTAGTAATCGTGGATCAGCATGTCACGGTGAATACGTTCCCGGGTCTTGTACACACCGCCCGTCACACCATGGGAGCGGGTTCTGCCAGAAGTAGGTAGCCTAACCGTAAGGAGGGCGCTTACCACGGCAGGGTTCGTGACTGGGGTGAAGTCGTAACAAGGTAGCCGTATCGGAAGGTGCGGCTGGATCACCTCCTTTCTGGAAACTGAGGTTTCCGAGTCAAACGTCCACACTTATCGGTTGTTGGAAGAGTCGAGTTGGCATTGCTGAGAGGCGATGTCGACCAGGGGTCTGTAGCTCAGCTGGTTAGAGCACCGTCTTGATAAGGCGGGGGTCGTTGGTTCGAGCCCAACTAGACCCACCATTCTTCCGAGGCAAGAAGTGCGTAGGGCGCGAGTGCGCGAGCGACGCATGGATGGGGATCGGGGGATTAGCTCAGCTGGGAGAGCACCTGCTTTGCAAGCAGGGGGTCGTCGGTTCGATCCCGTCATCCTCCACCAACCTGCCAACGGGCATCAACAACAAAAACAAACCAACACCAAAGAGGCTTTGCAAGAGGCTTCTTTGTTGTTGGTCCGGTATAGACCGGATCAATCGGCTGTTCTTTAAAAATTCATAGAGTCGAATCAGCGTTGTCAGAGGAAACCGCACATTCGTAAAGGTTTAGTGCGGACCGTGCCTCTGATGACAATTTTTTGATTGCGTCAAATGAACTTCAGCTTGCTGCAAAAGAGCAAATTGAAGACGGCATAACGCGTCAGGTGAAAGACCTGACAATTCCTTGATGGACTGAGAACTCTCGTGAGAGAGGTCAAAGTTATAGGGTCAAGTGAATAAGAGCATGTGGTGGATGCCTTGGCGATGATAGGCGACGAAGGACGTGATAGCCTGCGATAAGCTTCGGGGAGCTGGCAAATTAGCTTTGATCCGGAGATTTCCGAATGGGGAAACCCACCGAAAGGTATCGTATTCTGAATACATAGGGATACGAGGCGAACCGGGTGAACTGAAACATCTCAGTAGCTCGAGGAAAAGACATCAACCGAGATTCCGAAAGTAGTGGCGAGCGAAATCGGAGGAGCCTGCTAGTGATATCACAGGACTTAGCAAAGCGGCATGGAAAGGCCGACCATAGTGGGTGATAGTCCCGTATGCGAAAAGACCTGTGTGGTACTGAGCTAGCGACAAGTAGGGCGGGACACGTGTAATCCTGTCTGAACATGGGGGGACCATCCTCCAAGGCTAAATACTCATCATCGACCGATAGTGAACTAGTACCGTGAGGGAAAGGCGAAAAGAACCCCGGGAGGGGAGTGAAATAGATCCTGAAACCGCATGCTTACAAAAAGTAGGAGCCCGCAAGGGTGACTGCGTACCTTTTGTATAATGGGTCAGCGACTTACATTCAGTGGCAAGGTTAACCGAATAGGGAAGCCGTAGAGAAATCGAGTCCGAATAGGGCGTTCAGTCGCTGGGTGTAGACCCGAAACCAAGTGATCTATCCATGGCCAGGATGAAGGTGCCGTAACAGGTACTGGAGGTCCGAACCGACTAGTGTTGCAAAACTAGCGGATGAGCTGTGGATAGGGGTGAAAGGCTAAACAAACTTGGAAATAGCTGGTTCTCTCCGAAAACTATTTAGGTAGTGCCTCAAGTATTACCTTCGGGGGTAGAGCACTGTTTTGGCTAGGGGGTCATGGCGACTTACCAAACCAAGGCAAACTCCGAATACCGAAGAGTAGAGCTTGGGAGACAGAGCACCGGGTGCTAACGTCCGGACTCAAGAGGGAAACAACCCAGACCGCCAGCTAAGGTCCCTAAAATTGGCTAAGTGGGAAACGAAGTGGGAAGGCTAAAACAGTCAGGATGTTGGCTTAGAAGCAGCCATCATTTAAAGAAAGCGTAATAGCTCACTGATCGAGTCGTCCTGCGCGGAAGATGTAACGGGGCTAAGCCAGTTACCGAAGCTGCGGATTCACACGCAAGTGTGAGTGGTAGGAGAGCGTTCTGTAAGCCTGTGAAGGTGGCTTGTAAAGGCTGCTGGAGGTATCAGAAGTGCGAATGCTGACATGAGTAGCGTTAAAGCGGGTGAAAAGCCCGCTCGCCGTAAGCGCAAGGTTTTCTACGCAACGTTCATCGGCGTAGAGTGAGTCGGCCCCTAAGGCGAGGCAGAGATGCGTAGCTGATGGGAAACAGGTCAATATTCCTGTACCGATGTGCAGTGCGATGTGGGGACGGATCTTAATAGTTCATCCGGGTGTTGGATGTCCCGGTTTAGGCAGAAGTAGGCGTGCGTCAGGCAAATCCGGCGTACATATACCGAGGCTGTCGATCGAGCGAGCTTGCTCGCGAAGTGAATGAACGAGGTTCCAGGAAAAGCCACTAAGCTTCAGCTGCACACGACCGTACCGCAAACCGACACTGGTGCGCGAGATGAGTATTCTAAGGCGCTTGAGAGAACTCAGGAGAAGGAACTCGGCAAATTGACACCGTAACTTCGGGAGAAGGTGTGCCCTAGTAGTGTGAAGTGAACAACGGAGCATGAAAGGGTTGCAAAGAATCGGTGGCTGCGACTGTTTATTAAAAACACAGCACTCTGCAAACACGAAAGTGGACGTATAGGGTGTGACGCCTGCCCGGTGCTGGAAGATTAAATGATGGGGTGCAAGCTCTTGATTGAAGTCCCAGTAAACGGCGGCCGTAACTATAACGGTCCTAAGGTAGCGAAATTCCTTGTCGGGTAAGTTCCGACCTGCACGAATGGCGTAACGATGGCCACACTGTCTCCTCCTGAGACTCAGCGAAGTTGAAATGTTTGTGATGATGCAATCTCCCCGCGGAAAGACGGAAAGACCCCATGAACCTTTACTGTAGCTTTGTATTGGACTTTGAACAGATCTGTGTAGGATAGGTGGGAGGCTTTGAAGTGTGGTCGCTAGATCACATGGAGCCGACGTTGAAATACCACCCTGGTGTGTTTGAGGTTCTAACCTAGACCCGTTATCCGGGTTGGGGACAGTGCATGGTAGGCAGTTTGACTGGGGCGGTCTCCTCCCAAAGCGTAACGGAGGAGTTCGAAGGTACGCTAGTTACGGTCGGACATCGTGACGATAGTGCAATGGCATAAGCGTGCTTAACTGCGAGACTGACAAGTCGAGCAGATGCGAAAGCAGGACATAGTGATCCGGTGGTTCTGTATGGAAGGGCCATCGCTCAACGGATAAAAGGTACTCTGGGGATAACAGGCTGATACCGCCCAAGAGTTCATATCGACGGCGGTGTTTGGCACCTCGATGTCGGCTCATCTCATCCTGGGGCTGTAGCCGGTCCCAAGGGTATGGCTGTTCGCCATTTAAAGAGGTACGTGAGCTGGGTTTAAAACGTCGTGAGACAGTTTGGTCCCTATCTTCCGTGGGCGCTGCAGATTTGAGGAAGCCTGCTCCTAGTACGAGAGGACCGGAGTGGACACACCTCTGGTGTATCGGTTGTCACGCCAGTGGCATTGCCGAGTAGCTAAGTGTGGAAGAGATAACCGCTGAAAGCATCTAAGCGGGAAACTCGTTTCAAGATGAGATCTGCCGGGGCCTTGAGCCCCCTGAAGAGTCGTTCAAGACCAGAACGTTGATAGGTCGGGTGTGGAAGCGCAGTAATGCGTTAAGCTAACCGATACTAATTGCTCGTGCGGCTTGACCCTATAACTTTGATTCAGTGCGCTGCATATATAAAGATGCAGCAGCCAATCAAGGTGTTATGCCAGGCGCAATCAAACTAAAGCTGACAGACTCTATGAATTCGTCGTGTTGACCCAAAAATCAGCACGACAACCCTTTATGCCTGATGACCATAGCGAGTTGGTACCACTCCTTCCCATCCCGAACAGGACAGTGAAACGACTCAGCGCCGATGATAGTGCGGACTCCCGTGTGAAAGTAGGTCATCGTCAGGCTCTTACAGCCCTCAAAAAGCCCCTCAGCCCTCGCTGCGGGGCTTTTTGTTTT
>NZ_FTMY01000028.1 GCF_900156165.1 Pseudacidovorax sp. RU35E | reverse complement strand
TTACTCGATGATCTTGGCCACGACGCCGGCGCCGACGGTACGGCCGCCTTCACGGATGGCGAAGCGCAGGCCTTCTTCCATGGCGATCGGGGCGATCAGCTTGACCGTGATCGACACGTTGTCGCCGGGCATGACCATTTCCTTGTCCTTCGGCAGCTCGATCGCGCCAGTCACGTCCGTCGTGCGGAAGTAGAACTGCGGGCGATAGTTGTTGAAGAACGGCGTGTGACGGCCACCTTCGTCCTTGGACAGCACGTACACCTCGGCGGTGAAGTGCGTGTGCGGCTTGATCGAGCCGGGCTTGCACAGCACCTGGCCACGCTCGACTTCTTCACGCTTCGTGCCGCGCAGCAGGATACCGACGTTGTCGCCAGCCTGGCCCTGGTCCAGCAGCTTGCGGAACATTTCCACGCCGGTGCAGGTGGTCTTGATCGTGGGCTTGATGCCGACGATTTCGATTTCCTCGCCGACCTTCACCACGCCACGCTCGACACGGCCGGTCACCACGGTGCCGCGACCCGAGATCGAGAACACGTCTTCCACGGGCATCAGGAAGGTGCCGTCCACGGCGCGCTCGGGCGTCGGGATGTAGGTGTCCAGGGCGTCGGCCAGCTTCATGATGGCTTCTTCGCCCAGCTTGCCCTTGTCGCCTTCCAGGGCCAGCTTGGCGCTGCCGTGGATGATGGGGGTGTCGTCGCCGGGGAAGTCGTACTTGTCCAGCAGTTCGCGCACTTCCATCTCGACGAGCTCGAGCAGCTCGGCGTCGTCGACCATGTCGCACTTGTTCAGGAAGACGATGATGTAGGGCACGCCCACCTGGCGGGCCAGCAGGATGTGCTCACGGGTCTGGGGCATCGGGCCGTCGGCGGCCGAGCACACCAGGATGGCGCCGTCCATCTGGGCGGCACCGGTGATCATGTTCTTGACGTAGTCGGCGTGGCCGGGGCAGTCAACGTGCGCGTAGTGGCGGTTGGCCGTCTCGTACTCGACGTGGGCGGTGTTGATCGTGATGCCACGGGCCTTTTCTTCGGGCGCCGCGTCGATTTCGTCGTACTTCTTGGCTTCGCCGCCAAACTTGGCCGACAGCACCGTGGCGATGGCCGCCGTCAGGGTCGTCTTGCCATGGTCCACGTGACCGATGGTGCCCACGTTCACGTGCGGCTT
>NZ_FTMY01000017.1 GCF_900156165.1 Pseudacidovorax sp. RU35E | reverse complement strand
TCGCCCCGATCGCCATGGAAGAAGGCCTGCGCTTCGCCATCCGTGAAGGCGGCCGTACCGTCGGCGCCGGCGTCGTGGCCAAGATCATCGAGTAATTGCGATGTCCGAGGCGTACACCTGAAAGGGTGGCGGCCTCGAAGCCTGTTGGTCAGGCCTTAGGGGTATAGCTCAATTGGCAGAGCGTCGGTCTCCAAAACCGAAGGTTGTAGGTTCGATTCCTACTGCCCCTGCCACCTCCTCAGGGGTGGCGATGGGTCCGTACCCTCAGAACTCGGATCCAGCCGATGCCGATTCGGCAAAACCGAACAGATTCAAGCCCGCCGCGCTCCGGCGGGCTTCGGCGTCTTCCGAATAGGCGTCTACACAGGCCGCGAGGCCAGGAATTTGCCGAGATGGCCACAACTCAAATCGAAACGGTCCAGACGGGCGCCGATAAAGCCAAGCTGGCAGCGGCTGTGCTGCTGCTGCTGGGTTCGCTGGTGGCGTTCTACATGCTGGCCAGGCAGGGGACATGGGTTCAATGGGGCGTGCTGCTGGTCGGCATGGCAGCGGCGGTGGCCGTTTTCGCCGTGTCCGAAAGTGGCAAGCGCCTTTATGGCTTTGGCCGCGACGCCTGGCGCGAAGTGCGCAAGGTCGTGTGGCCGACGCGCAAGGAAGCCATCCAGATGACCGCCTACGTGTTCGCCTTCGCGGTGATCATGGCGCTGTTCCTGTGGGTGACGGACAAGACCCTCGAGTGGTTCTTCTACGACCTGCTGCTGGGCTGGAAAAAGTAATGAACGACAACGTCGACAACGAGTCTCCCGCCCTGGCGCCGCCATCCAATCCTGATCTGCGCTGGTACGTGGTCCATGCCTATTCGGGCATGGAGAAGGCCGTGGAGCGCAACATCACCGAGCGCATCAACCGCGCCGGCATGCAGTCGAAGTTCGGCCGCATCCTGGTGCCGAGCGAAGAGGTGGTGGACGTCAAGAACGGCCAGAAGCGCACCATGGAGCGTCGCCTGTTCCCCGGCTATGTGCTGGTGGAGATGGTGATGGACGACGACACCTGGCATCTGGTGAAGCACACCAGCAAGGTGACCGGCTTCGTCGGCGGCGCCAAGAACCGCCCGGCACCCATCTCGCAGCGCGAGGTCGACGAGATCGTCAACCAGATGCAGCAGGGCACCGAGAAGCCCCGCCACAAGGTGGAGTTCCTCGCCGGCGAGCTGGTGCGTGTCAAGGAAGGTCCGTTCACCGACTTCAACGGCACCGTCGAGGAAGTCAACTACGAAAAGAGCAAGCTGCGCGTGTCCGTGATGATCTTCGGCCGCGCAACGCCGGTGGAGCTGGGCTTCGCCGAGGTCGAGAAGACCTGAGACAGAGACAAGAACGCGGCTGGCAGCGCCAGTCGCGGCTTCAGGTGGTCCGCGCCATTCGACTCGGCGGTCCGCCTTTTTCCTGAGTCGCAACCCCGGGGAGCTGCGGAAACGTCCGCGGCGCTATCACCCGCAAGGAGTCAAGCATGGCGAAGAAAATCGTCGGCTTCATCAAGCTGCAAGTGCCGGCAGGCAAGGCCAACCCCTCGCCGCCGATCGGTCCCGCGCTGGGTCAGCGTGGCCTGAACATCATGGAGTTCTGCAAGGCGTTCAACGCCCAGACCCAGGGCGTCGAGCCCGGTCTGCCGCTGCCGGTGGTGATCACCGCCTTCGCGGACAAGAGCTTCACCTTCATCATCAAGACGCCTCCGGCGACCACGCTGATCAAGAAGGCGATCAAGCTGGACAAGGGCTCGGCCAAGCCGCACACCGACAAGGTCGGCAAGATCACGCGCGCCCAGCTCGAGGACATCGCCAAGGCCAAGATGAAGGACCTGACCGCTGCCGATTTGGACGCAGCGGTTCGCACCATCGCCGGCTCCGCCCGTTCGATGGGTGTCAACGTGGAGGGCGTGTGAGATGGCCAAGCTGACCAAGAAGGCAAAGGCCCAACAGGGCAAGATCGAGACCACCAAGCTGTACGCGCTGGCCGATGCGCTGACGCTGGTGAAGGAGCATGCCACCGCCAAGTTCGATGAGTCCATCGACGTGGCCGTGCAGCTCGGCATCGACGCCAAGAAGTCGGACCAGGTGGTGCGTGGCGCCGTCGTGATGCCCAACGGCACCGGCAAGACCAAGCGCGTGGCCGTGTTCGCCCAGGGCGCCAAGGCCGAAGAGGCCAAGGCCGCTGGTGCCGACATCGTCGGCATGGACGACCTGGCCGCCCAGGTCAAGGCCGGCGACATGCCCTTCGACGTGGTGATCGCCGCCCCCGACGCGATGCGCGTGGTCGGTACGCTGGGTCAGATCCTGGGCCCGCGCGGCCTGATGCCGAACCCCAAGGTCGGCACCGTGACCCCCGACGTCGCCACGGCCGTGAAGAACGCCAAGGCTGGCCAGGTGCAGTTCCGTGTCGACAAGGCCGGCATCATCCACGGCACCATCGGCCGCCGCTCCTTCGACAGCGACAAGCTCCAGGGCAACCTGGTGGCGCTGATCGACGCTCTGAACAAGGCCAAGCCGGCCACCAGCAAGGGCGTGTACCTGCGCAAGGTCGCCGTGTCGTCCACCATGGGTGTGGGCGTGCGCGTGGACACGCAGTCCATCGCCCAGGCCTGAGCCTGAACGTGATTTGCCGGGTTGTCCTCGGACGGCTCGGCGGATGTGGTGGGCCGGGGCCTTCTTCTTTCGGGAAGGGGCTCCGGGCCATCCAAGACCGCTGGCGGCGGTCGGGGTGCGAACCCCGCCGCCTTAATCGACCCAAGGTCGGCCAGCGCAGATGGCGATCCCACTGCAAGGAATTCCGGTTCCGAAACAGTTGGTCGCTGCATGAAGGCGTCGCCCGGGCAACCGGGCGACATTGAAAAGGAGTAGACCTTGAGTCTGAATCGCAGTGAGAAAGAAGCGGTCATTGCTGAAGTGACCGGCCTCGCCGCTAAAGCTCAAACGCTCGTCCTGGCGGAATACCGTGGCATCACGGTGGCCGACATGACCCGTCTGCGCAATGCAGCCCGCGAAAAGGGTGTGAGCCTGAGTGTTCTGAAGAACACCCTGGCCCGCCGTGCCGTGGCTGGCAGCGCATTCGAAGTCGTCGGCGACCAGATGACCGGTCCGCTGATCTATGGCTTCTCCGAAGACGCCGTCGCTGCCGCCAAGGTGGTGGCCGACTTCGCGAAGACCAACGACAAGTTGGTGATTCGCGGTGGCGCTTTCGGGGGCAAGGCCCTGGACGTGGAAGGCGTGAAGCAACTGGCCAACATTCCTACCAAGGAAGTGCTGCTGGCCCAGCTGTGCGGCTTGCTGATGTCGCCGATCTCCCGCACCGCCGTGGTGCTGGGTGCCCTGGCGGCCAAGCGTGGCGAAGGCGCTGCAGAAGAACCTGCAGCCGAGGCCGCCGCGGCCTGATCCATTGATCGCGCGGCAATCAACCCAATCTGTTTTAGGAAATCAACATGGCATTCGATAAAGACGCATTCCTGACCGCGCTGGACAGCATGACGGTCCTCGAGCTCAACGACCTGGTCAAGGCCATCGAAGAGAAGTTCGGCGTGAGCGCCGCTGCAATGGCCGCTCCCGCTGCCGGTGGCGCCGCTGCCGCCCCGGCCGCCGAAGAGAAGACCGAATTCAACGTCGTGCTGACCGAAGCCGGCGCGAACAAGGTGTCGGTCATCAAGGCCGTGCGCGAAATCACCGGCCTGGGCCTGAAGGAAGCCAAGGACCTGGTGGAAGCCGCTCCCAAGGCTGTTAAGGAAGGCCTGGCCAAGGCTGACGCCGAAGCCGCCAAGAAGAAGCTGGAAGAAGCCGGCGCCAAGGTGGAACTGAAGTAATTCGGTTCCCACTGGAGGCTGGAAGTGCCCTCGCGGGCCTTCCAGCCTTTGCCGCTTTCAGAGCGCACCCGAAAGCCGCCGCCCGCCGGTGGCTTTCGAGTGTCTTCTGACCCCGACTGCAGAAGGACTCTTGGTTCGGGCGATGTGCAATGCATCGCCGTCCGCCATCGGCTGGTAGTGGCCAGCCGCCAAGCAGGAACGCACGCGCGTTGCTGACCCTAGTCGCTGATGATCTCAAGCCCCGGAGCTCTCATGGCCCAAGCATCGACCTACAGTTACACCGAACGCAAGCGAATCCGCAAAAGCTTCGGCAACCGCGACAGCGTCGTCCAGATTCCCTACCTTCTGCAGATGCAGAAGGACGCCTATACCGCCTTCCTGCAAGCCACCGCGGCACCCCAGAAACGCAGCGACGAGGGCCTGCAAGCCGCCTTCAACGCCGCGTTCCCGATCGTCTCCCACAACGGTTTCGTGGAGATGAAGTTCCTGGAGTACAACCTGGCCAAGCCCGCGTTCGACGTGCGCGAGTGCCAGACGCGGGGCCTGACCTTCGCGTCGGCCGTGCGGGCCAAGGTGCAGCTGATCATCTATGACCGCGAGTCCTCGACCTCGCAGTCGAAGGTGGTCAAGGAAGTGAAGGAGCAGGAGGTCTACATGGGCGAAGTGCCCCTGATGACCGACAAGGGCTCCTTCATCATCAACGGCACCGAGCGCGTGATCGTGTCGCAGTTGCACCGCTCCCCCGGTGTGTTCTTCGAGCATGACAAGGGCAAGACGCACAGCTCGGGCAAGCTGTTGTTCTCGGCCCGCGTGATTCCCTACCGCGGCTCGTGGCTGGATTTCGAGTTCGACCCGAAGGACATCCTGTACTTCCGCGTCGACCGCCGCCGCAAGATGCCGGTCACGATCCTGCTGAAGGCCATCGGCCTGAACCCGGAATCGATCCTGGCGAACTTCTTCGTCAACGACAACTTCCGCCTGATGGACAGCGGCGGCCAGATGGAGTTCGTCTCCGAGCGGCTGCGCGGCGAAGTCGCACGCTTCGACATCACCGACAAGGCCGGCAAGGTCGTCGTGGCGAAGGACAAGCGCGTCACGGCCCGCCACACCCGCGAGCTGGAGCAATCGGGCACCACGCACATCAGCGTGCCGGAAGACTTCCTGGTCGGCCGCGTGCTGGCCCGCAACATCATCGACCCCGACACGGGCGAGGTGCTGGCCAAGGCCAACGACGAGCTGACCGAGACCGTGCTCAAGAAGCTGCGCACCGCCGGTGTGCAGGAGATCCAGTGCATCTACACGAATGAGCTGGACCAGGGCGCCTACATCAGCCAGACGCTGCGCATCGACGAGACGGCCGACGAGTTTGCCGCCCGCGTGGCCATCTACCGCATGATGCGCCCCGGCGAGCCGCCGACCGAAGACGCCGTGCAGGCCCTGTTCCAGCGCCTGTTCTACAACCCGGACACCTACGACCTGTCGCGCGTGGGCCGGATGAAGTTCAACGCCAAGATCGGCCGTGACGAGTCCACGGGCCCGATGGTCCTGACCAACGAGGACATCCTCGCCGTGGTCAAGATCCTGGTCGACCTGCGCAACGGTCGCGGCGAAGTCGATGACATCGACCACCTGGGCAACCGTCGCGTGCGTTGCGTCGGCGAGCTGGCCGAGAACCAGTACCGCACCGGCCTCGCCCGCATCGAGAAGGCCGTCAAGGAGCGTCTGGGCCAGGCCGAGCAAGAGCCGCTCATGCCGCATGACCTGATCAACAGCAAGCCGATTTCGGCGGCACTGAAGGAATTCTTCGGCGCCTCGCAGCTGTCGCAGTTCATGGACCAGACCAACCCGCTGTCCGAGATCACGCACAAGCGTCGCGTCTCGGCCCTGGGCCCGGGCGGTCTGACGCGCGAACGCGCTGGCTTCGAAGTGCGCGACGTGCACGTCACGCACTACGGCCGCGTGTGCCCGATCGAGACGCCGGAAGGCCCGAACATCGGTCTGATCAACTCGCTGGCCCTCTACGCCCGCCTGAACGAGTACGGCTTCATCGAGACGCCGTACCGCCGCGTGGTGGACGGCAAGGTCACGATGGACATCGACTACCTTTCGGCCATCGAGGAAGGCAAGTACGTCATCGCCCAGGCCAACGCCGCGCTGGACGAGGAAGGCCGCCTGACCGGCGACCTGGTGTCGGCCCGCGAGAAGGGTGAATCGATCCTGGTCGGTGCCGACCGCATCCAGTACATGGACGTGTCGCCCGCGCAGATCGTGTCGGTGGCTGCCTCGCTCGTGCCCTTCCTGGAGCACGATGACGCGAACCGCGCACTGATGGGCGCCAACATGCAGCGTCAGGCCGTGCCCGTTCTGCGTCCCGAGAAGCCCTTCGTGGGCACCGGCATCGAGCGCGTCTCGGCTGTGGACTCGGGCACCGTGGTCACGGCCACGCGCGGCGGCATCGTCGACTACGTGGATGCGACCCGCATCGTGGTGCGCGTCAACGACGACGAAGCGCAGGCCGGCGAGGTGGGTGTGGACATCTACAACCTCATCAAGTACCAGCGTTCCAACCAGAACACCAACATCCACCAGCGTCCCATCGTCAAGCGCGGCGACAAGCTGGCCAAGGGCGATGTGGTGGCCGACGGCGCCTCCACCGATCTGGGTGAGCTGGCCCTGGGCCAGAACATGCTGATCGGCTTCATGCCGTGGAACGGCTACAACTTCGAAGACTCGATCCTGATCTCCGAACGCGTGGTCGCCGACGACCGCTACACCTCGATCCACATCGAGGAACTGGTGGTCATGGCCCGCGACACCAAGCTGGGCGCCGAGGAAATCACCCGCGACATCCCGAACCTGGCCGAGCAGCAGCTCAACCGCCTGGACGAGTCCGGCATCATCTATGTGGGTGCCGAAGTTACCCCCGGCGACGTGCTGGTGGGCAAGGTCACGCCCAAGGGCGAGACCACGCTGACGCCGGAAGAGAAGCTCCTGCGTGCCATCTTCGGCGAGAAGGCCTCCGACGTGAAGGACACCTCGCTGCGCGTGGACCAGGGCTCCTCGGGCACCGTCATCGACGTGCAGGTCTTCACCCGTGAAGGCATCCAGCGCGACAAGCGCGCCCAGCAGATCATCGACGACGAGCTCAAGCGCTTCCGTCTGGACCTGAACGACCAGCTGCGCATCGTCGAGGCCGACGCTTTCGACCGGATCGAAAAGCTGCTGACCGGCCGCACCGCCAACGGCGGCCCGAACAAGCTGGCCAAGGGCACCAAGCTCGACAAGGCCTACCTGGCCTCGGTCGAGAAGTTCCACTGGTTCGATATCCGTCCCGCCGAGGACGAGGTCGCCATGCAGCTGGAGTCGATCAAGAACTCGCTGGAGCAGACCCGCCACAGCTTCGACCTGGCCTTCGAAGAGAAGCGCAAGAAGCTCACGCAGGGCGACGAGCTGCCCGCGGGCGTGCTCAAGATGGTCAAGGTGTACCTGGCCGTCAAGCGCCGCCTGCAGCCCGGCGACAAGATGGCCGGCCGCCACGGCAACAAGGGTGTGGTGTCCAAGATCGTTCCGGTCGAGGACATGCCCCACATGGCCGACGGCACGCCGTGCGACATCTGCCTGAACCCGCTGGGCGTGCCTTCGCGGATGAACGTGGGCCAGGTGCTGGAAGTGCACCTGGGCTGGGCCGGCAAGGGCATCGGCCAGCGCATCGGCGACCTGCTGCAGACGCAGGCCAAGGTGGCCGAGCTGCGCCAGTTCCTGGAGCAGTTCTACAACAGCACCGGCCGCAAGGAGAACCTGGACGCCCTGAGCGACACCGACATCGTGGAGATGGCGCACAACCTGCAAAACGGTGTGTCCTTCGCCACTCCGGTGTTCGACGGCGCGACCGAAGAGGACATCCGCGCGATGCTGAAGCTGGCCTTCCCGGAAGACATCGCCAAGCTCAAGGGCCTGACCGACAGCCGTACCCAGGCCTACCTCTACGACGGCCGCACCGGCGATCGCTTCGACCGCCCCGTGACCGTCGGCTACATGCACTTCCTGAAGCTGCACCACCTGGTGGACGACAAGATGCACGCCCGCTCCACGGGCCCGTACTCGCTCGTCACGCAGCAGCCGCTGGGCGGCAAGGCCCAGTTCGGTGGCCAGCGCTTCGGTGAGATGGAAGTGTGGGCGCTGGAAGCCTACGGCGCCTCTTACGTGCTGCAGGAAATGCTCACGGTGAAGTCCGACGACGTCCAGGGCCGTACCAAGGTCTACGAGAACATCGTCAAGGGCGAACACGCCATCGAGGCCGGCATGCCGGAATCGTTCAACGTGCTGGTCAAGGAAATCCGCTCGCTGGGTCTCGACATCGAGCTCGAGCGCTCGTAATTGAAAGGGAAAGAGTCACATGAAATCGCTACTCGACCTGTTCAAGCAGTTCACGCCGGATGAGCATTTCGATGCCATCAAGATCGGCATGGCTTCGCCCGAGAAGATCCGTTCGTGGTCCTTCGGTGAGGTGAAGAAGCCCGAGACCATCAACTACCGCACCTTCAAGCCCGAGCGCGACGGCCTGTTCTGCGCCAAGATCTTCGGGCCCATCAAGGACTACGAGTGCCTGTGCGGCAAGTACAAGCGCCTGAAGCACCGCGGCGTCATCTGCGAGAAGTGCGGCGTCGAAGTCACGCAGACCAAGGTGCGTCGCGAGCGCATGGGTCACATCGACCTGGCCGCGCCCTGCGCGCACATCTGGTTCCTGAAGTCGCTGCCGTCGCGTCTGGGCCTGGTGCTCGACATGACGCTGCGCGACATCGAGCGCGTGCTGTACTTCGAAGCCTATGTGATCGTCGACCCCGGCATGACCCCGCTGAAGAAGTTTGGCATCATGACCGAGGACGACTACGAGGCGAAGCGCACCGAGTACGGTGACGAGTTCATCGCCAAGATGGGCGCCGAAGGCATCAAGGACCTGCTGCAATCGATCGAGCTCGACACCGAGATCGAGCGCCTGCGTGGCGATCTGACCGGCTCCGAAGTCAAGGTCAAGAAGAACTCCAAGCGCCTGAAGGTGCTCGAGGCCTTCCGCAAGTCTGGCATCAAGCCCGAGTGGATGGTGCTGGACGTGCTGCCCGTGCTGCCGCCGGACCTGCGTCCGCTGGTGCCGCTGGACGGCGGCCGCTTCGCGACCTCCGACCTGAACGACCTGTATCGCCGCGTCATCAACCGCAACTCGCGTCTGCGCCGCCTGCTGGAGCTCAAGGCTCCGGAAATCATCGCGCGCAACGAGAAGCGGATGCTGCAGGAAGCCGTGGATTCGCTGCTGGACAACGGCCGCCGCGGCAAGGCCATGACGGGCGCCAACAAGCGCGCCCTGAAGTCGCTGGCCGACATGATCAAGGGCAAGAGCGGCCGCTTCCGCCAGAACCTGCTGGGCAAGCGCGTCGACTACTCGGGCCGTTCGGTCATCGTGGTGGGCCCGACGCTCAAGCTGCACCAGTGCGGCCTGCCCAAGCTGATGGCGCTCGAACTCTTCAAGCCCTTCATCTTCTCGCGCCTCGAAGCCATGGGCATCGCGACGACGATCAAGGCCGCCAAGAAGGAAGTCGAAGCCGGCACGCCGGTGGTGTGGGACATTCTGGAAGAGGTGATCAAGGAGCACCCCGTCCTGCTGAACCGCGCCCCCACGCTGCACCGCCTGGGCATCCAGGCCTTCGAGCCGATCCTGATCGAAGGCAAGGCCATCCAGCTGCACCCGCTGGTCTGTGCCGCCTTCAACGCCGACTTCGACGGCGACCAGATGGCCGTCCACGTGCCGCTGTCGGTCGAGGCGCAGGTGGAAGCCCGCACGCTGATGCTGGCCTCCAACAACGTGCTGTTCCCGGCCTCGGGCGAGCCCTCCATCGTGCCTTCGCAGGACGTGGTGCTGGGCCTGTACTACACCACCCGCGACCGCATCAACGGCAAGGGCGAGGGCCTGATCTTCTCCGACATCGGTGAAGTGCAGCGCGCGCTGGACGCCGGCCAGGTCGAGCTCACCGCCAAGGTGGCGGTGCGCATCACCGAGTGGAACAAGAACAAGGACACCAACGAGTTCGAGCCCTCGACCTCCCTGGTGGACACGACCGTCGGCCGCGCGCTGCTGTCGGAGATCCTGCCCAAGGGCCTGCCCTTCAGCAACATCAACAAGGCGCTGAAGAAGAAGGAGATCTCCAAGCTGATCAACGCCTCCTTCCGCCGCTGCGGCCTGAAGGAGACGGTGGTCTTCGCCGACAAGCTGCTGCAGAACGGCTTCCGCCTCGCGACCAAGGCCGGCATCTCGATCGCCATCGACGACATGCTGGTGCCGCCGGAGAAGGAAAAGATCATCGACGACGCCTCGCGCGAGGTGAAGGAGATCGAGCAGCAGTACGTCTCGGGTCTGGTCACGGCCGGCGAGCGCTACAACAAGGTCGTGGACATCTGGGGCCGCGCGGGTGACGCCGTCTCCAAGGTGATGATGGCCCAGCTGTCCAAGCAGAAGGTCACCGACCGCCACGGCAAGGAAGTGGACCAGGAGTCCTTCAACTCCATCTACATGATGGCCGATTCGGGCGCGCGGGGTTCCGCCGCCCAGATCCGCCAGGTGGCCGGCATGCGGGGCCTGATGGCCAAGCCGGACGGCTCGATCATCGAGACGCCCATCACGGCCAACTTCCGCGAAGGCCTGAACGTGCTGGAGTACTTCATCTCCACGCACGGTGCCCGTAAGGGTCTGGCCGACACGGCCCTGAAGACGGCCAACTCGGGTTACCTGACCCGCCGTCTGGTGGACGTGACGCAGGATCTGGTCGTGACCGATCCGGACTGCGGCACCAGCGACGGCACCGCGATGCGCGCCATCGTGGAGGGCGGCGAAGTGATCGAGTCGCTGCGCGACCGAATCCTCGGCCGCACCACCGCCGACGACGTCCTGCACCCGGAGAACCGCAGCGTGCTGGTCAAGGCCGGCGAGATGCTGGACGAAGACGTCATCGAGGTGCTCGAAGCCGCCGGCGTGGACGAGGTGAAGGTGCGCACCGCGCTGACCTGCGCCACCCGCTACGGCCTGTGCGCCAAGTGCTACGGTCGCGACCTGGGCCGCGGTGGCCTGGTGAACATCGGCGAAGCGGTCGGCGTGATCGCCGCCCAGTCGATCGGCGAGCCCGGCACGCAGCTGACGATGCGGACCTTCCACATCGGTGGTGCCGCCTCGCGCGCCGCCATCGCCTCGAGCGTGGAAGCCAAGTCGAACGGCATCATCGGCTTCAACGCCACGATGCGCTACGTGACCAACTCCAAGGGCGAGCTGGTGGTCATTGCCCGTTCGGGCGAGATCATCATCCAGGACGAGCACGGCCGCGAGCGCGAGCGCCACAAGGTGCCGTACGGCGCGACGCTGACCGTCAAGGCCGACCAGCAGATCAAGGCCGGCACGATCCTGGCCAACTGGGACCCGCTGACCCGCCCCATCATCACGGAATTCGCCGGCCAGACGCGGTTCGAGAACGTGGAAGAGGGCGTCACCGTGGCCAAGCAGGTCGACGAAGTGACCGGTCTGTCCACGCTGGTGGTGATCGATCCGAAGCGCCGCGGCGCCGCCAAGGTGGTGCGTCCGCTGGTCAAGCTGCTCGACGCGCAGGGCCAGGAAGTCAAGATCCCGGGCACCGACCACTCGGTGGCCATCGGCTTCCAGGTGGGCGCGCTGATCCAAGTGCGCGACGGCCAGGACGTGGGCCCCGGCGAAGTGCTGGCCCGCATCCCGGTCGAAGGCCAGAAGACCCGTGACATCACGGGTGGTCTGCCCCGCGTGGCCGAGCTGTTCGAAGCCCGCTCGCCCAAGGACAAGGGCCTGCTGGCCGAGATGACCGGCACCATTTCCTTCGGCAAGGAGACCAAGGGCAAGATCCGCCTGCAGATCACCGATCCGGAAGGCAAGGTCTGGGAAGAACTCGTGCCCAAGGAGAAGAACATCCTGGTGCACGAAGGCCAGGTGGTGAACAAGGGCGAAGTCGTGGTCGACGGTCCGGCCGATCCGCAGGACATCCTGCGTCTGCTGGGTTCCGAAGAGCTGGCCCGCTACATCGTGGACGAAGTCCAGGACGTGTACCGCCTGCAGGGCGTGAAGATCAACGACAAGCACATCGAGGTGATCGTTCGCCAGATGCTGCGTCGCGTCGTGGTCGAGAACGCCGGCGAGTCCGGCTACATCCAGGGCGAGCAGGTCGAGCGTTCGGAGATCCTCAACACCAACGAGCGTCTCCAGCGCGAGGGCAAGATCCCGGCGGTCTACAGCAACCTGCTGCTGGGCATCACCAAGGCCTCCCTGTCGACCGATTCGTTCATCTCCGCGGCTTCCTTCCAGGAGACGACGCGCGTGCTGACCGAAGCGGCCATCATGGGCAAGCGCGACGAGCTGCGCGGCCTGAAGGAAAACGTCATCGTCGGCCGCCTGATCCCCGCAGGCACCGGCTTGGCCTACCACCAAGCCCGCAAGGCCCGGGAAGCCATGGACGAGGCCGAGCGACGCGCCATCGCCGATGCGGAAGCCGCCGAGCTGGCTGCCTCCACCTCGGACGAATCGGCGGACGCCACGGCCGACGCGGGCGAAGCCCCCGCCGGCGAGTAAGCCGCGAAGCGCATGGTCCTTCGGGCCATGCGCGTCCAGCGCAAGACGAACGCATCGACACCATGATCGCGTCACGACGCCCTCCCGCCCTCAACGGCGCGAGGGCGTTTCTTCATTCGACGCCCGGCGTTCTCCCGTCATGAACGGCTGGGCCAGCTCGTTGACCAGCTGGGGCGTGATCGCCATCGGCGTGTTCTGGTACGTCGGCGCCCACAATCGGCTCGTGCGACTGCGCAGCGCTGCCGTGCAGGCCTATGCGCAGCTCGATGCCGCGTTGATGGCCCAGGTCCAGCATGTCCAGGCGCAGCTGGCGCAGGCGCCCGCTTCCACCGAGGAGACGCAGCGGGGTCTGGATGCCACGCTGCGTGGTGCCTGCGGGCAATTGGCGACCTCGCTGGGCGCGGCCCGCCTGCGGCCGCTGCATGCGCCCACCATGGCGGCCTTGGGCACGGCCGTGCGCGCCTGGACGGCGGCCTGGCACCAGCATGCGCAGGCGGCGGGGCAGTCCCTGCCTGCCCTGGTGGCCGACGACTTGCTTGCCGGAACCGCCTGGCCCCTGCCGCCGGCACAGATCGGCGTGGCGCAGGCGCAGTTCAATACCGCGGTGTCGCAGTACAACGCAGCGGTCCGGCAGTTTCCCGCCCGGATCGTGGCCTGGCTGGCCCGCTTCAAGGTGGCAGCGCCTCTGGCCTGAAGTCTGGCGGCCCCGCCGCTCCGACCGGCGCGCTGCCAAAGCGGTGTCCGGGCAACCATTACCATCGTCGTCTTCCTTGCCCAAACCGATGTCCGTCGGAGATTCCTCTTCCCCCTCCGCCCCGCTGGGGCCGCCACTGTGGCGTCAGCTCCAGCTCGTGGCCGGCGTGCTCGCGGCCGTCCGTGGGGGTGCATCCGCCACGGCTGCGCTTGACGCGGTCGAGCCTGCCCTGCGCCCTGGCGTCCAGGCGATCGCCTTCCAGACCATGCGGTGGTTGGGCCGTGGCGAGGCGCTGCGGCGCCATCTCGCCAAGCGCACCCCGCCGCCCGCGGCCGACGCCTTGCTGTGCACCGCCCTGGCGCTGGCCTGGGACCCGCAGCGTGCGCCCTACGAAGCGTTCACGCTGGTCGACCAGACCGTCGAGGCGGCCAAGCGTCAGCCCCATACGCGCGCGCAAGCCAGCTTCATCAATGCCTGCCTGCGCCGCTTCCTGCGCGAACGCGACGAGCTGGTCGCGGCCACCGAACGCGAACCCGTGGCCCAGTGGAACCATCCCCGGTGGTGGATCGAGCGGCTGCGCCGGGACCATCCCCAGGCGTGGCAGCGCGTGCTCACGGCCAACAACGGCCCGGCGCCCCTGACGCTGCGCATCAATGCGCGCAAGACCTCGGTGGCCCGCTATCTGCCGGCGCTGGCCGCCATGCAGTTGCCGGCCCGCAAGGTGGCGGAGCAGGGGCTGGAATTGCGCGAGGCACGGCCCGTCCAGCAGCTGCCCGGTTTCGAGGCGGGCGAGTTCTCGGTGCAGGACGCAGCCGCCCAGCTGGCGGCGCCTCTGTTGCTCGAAGGCCTGATGCCGGCGGGTGCGGCGCTGCGTGTGCTCGATGCCTGCGCCGCGCCGGGCGGCAAGACGGCGCATCTGCTCGAACGCGAAGGCACCGCCCCGATCCAGGTGACGGCGCTCGAGATCGATCCCCAGCGCGCCAGGCGCATCGACGAGAACCTTGCGCGTCTGGGCCTGCAGGCGGATGTGCGGGTGGCCGATGCAGCCCGCCCCGAAGGTTGGTGGGACGGCCAGCCCTACGACGGCATCCTGCTCGATGCGCCCTGCACCGCCTCGGGCATCGTGCGCCGCCATCCCGATGTGCGCTGGCTGCGCCGGGAGAGCGACGTGGAACAGCTCGCCCTCGAGCAGGCCATGCTGCTGGCGGCCCTCTGGCCGCTGGTGCGGGTCGGCGGGCGGCTGCTGTACTGCACCTGCTCCGTCTTCCGCGAAGAGGGCTCCCGCCAGATCGACGCGTTTCTTGCGCACAACACCAACGCACGGCTGTTGCCTTCGCCCGGCCATTTGCTGCCCCAAGGTGGTGCCGGCCCTCGCGGCCTCCCGGACAATGCGTTGGGTGAGCACGACGGATTCTTCTACGCGCTGCTTGAGAAGCACGCCCCCTGAGCCGACGAGGCGGCGACTGCTGGCGGGCGTGCTGGCGGCGGGCCTGCTGGCGGCCCGGCCGGTTTGGGCGCAGCAGACGCGGGCCGAGCTCACGCAGCTTCGGCTCGAAGCCACCGACGACGGCATCTACCTCAGTGCCGCCGTGCGTTTCGAACTGCCGGCGGCGGTGTCCGACGTGCTGGACAAAGGCATCGCCCTGCATTTCGTCGCCGAAGCCGAGCTGTTTCGCGAGCGCTGGTACTGGACCGACCAGCGCATCGGCCAGGCGACACGCTACATGCGGCTGGCCTATCAGCCGCTGATGCGCCGCTGGCGTCTCAACGTGTCGCCCACGCCGATCACGCCCCTGGCCTCGAGCGTCATGCTTGGCCAGCATTTCGACACGCTGGAGGAGGCGCTGGACGCGCTGCGTCGCATCGGCCGCATGCGCCTGGCCGACGTGGGCGACGTGGGCGAGGGCGGGTCGCATCCGGTGGTGTTCCGCTTCCGGCTCGACACCTCGCAGTTGCCGCGCCCCTTCCAGATCGGCTTGGTGGGCCAGTCCGACTGGAACGTGTCGGTGGAGCGCAGCACACGCCTGCCGCTGGAGCCGGCGCGATGATCGAAACGCAGCCCGGCGGCCTCGGCGGCACCCCGCGCCGACGCTCCCGCGCGCGGCGCTGGGCCGTGGGCGTGGCGGCCGCAGCCATCACGGCCCTGGGCCTGGTGCTGATGTTCCTGTTGGCCCAGTCCACCAACAACCGCGATCTCTACGAGCAGAACTACACGCGGCTGTTCGCCGTCAACGTGGTGGTCGCCTCGCTGCTGATGCTGGTGCTGGTCTGGGTCGCCTTCCGCCTGACGCGGCGGCTGCGGCAGGGCAAGTTCGGCAGCCGGCTGCTGATCAAGCTCGCGGCCATCTTCGCGTTGGTGGGTGTGGTGCCCGGCATCCTGGTCTATGCGGTCTCCTACCAGTTCGTCGCCCGCTCCATCGAAAGCTGGTTCGACGTGAAGGTCGAAGGCGCCCTCGACGCCGGCCTCAACCTGGGCCGTGCCACCCTCGACTCGCTGTCGGATGACCTCGCGGCCAAGGCGCGGACGGCGGGCAGCCAGTTGGCCAACACGCCCGACACCAGCCTGCCCGTGGCGCTGGACCGGCTGCGTGAACAGCTCGGCGCCAACACCGTGCAGGTGTGGTCGTCCACCGGTCAGCTGTTGGCCAGCGCCGGCTCGCTGAGGTTCGAACTCAATCCCGAGCGGCCCAGCCCGCAGCAGTTGCGGCAGGTGCGGGCCGACCGTGCCACCGCCCGCATCGAAGGGCTCGACGAAACCGCCGAGTCGGGCGCCTTGTCGTCGTCGCGTGCCGTGGTCAAGGCCATGGCCCTGGTGCCGCGGCCGGGGTTCGAACTCAACGAGCCGCGGTTTCTGGAGATCGTCCAGCCGCTGCCGCCGGCCATCGTCGCCAACGCCCTCGCCGTGCAGGAGGCCAACCGCGAATACCAGGAGCGCGCGCTGGCCCGCGACGGCCTGCGCCGCATGTACATCGGCACGCTCACCCTGTGCCTGTTCCTGGCGGTCTTCGGCGCCGTGCTGTTGGCCGTGCTCTTCGGCAATCAGCTGGCGCGACCGCTGCTGGTGCTGGCCGAGGGCGTGCGCCAGGTGGCCGCCGGCGACCTGCGGCCCACGCAGGTTTCGCGTGCGCGCGACGAGCTGGGTGGTCTCACGCGCTCGTTTGCCGTGATGACGCAGCAATTGGCGGAGGCCCGCGCGGCAGTCGAGCAGAGCATGCAGCAGCTCGACGCCGCCCGCGCCAATCTGCAGACCATCCTGGACAACCTCACCTCGGGCGTCATCGTGCTGGACGCCGCGGGCACCGTGCTGTCGACCAACCCTGGCGCGACCCGTGTGCTGCGCGCGCCGCTCGCGGCGTACGAGGGCCGGGCGCTGGCGGAGGTGCCAGGCCTGGCGGACTTCGCACTCGCGGTGCAGCGGCAGTTCGATGAACTCGAGGCCGACGCGCTTCAGCATGGCCTGGACCACTGGCAGTATGCGTATGAACTCCATGCCGTCGGCATCGGGGTGGAGCGCAACGCCGTCAACATCGTGGCCCGCGGTGCCCAACTTCCTGGGGCGGCGCGCCTGCTGGTGTTCGACGACATCTCCGAGATCGTCTCGGCCCAGCGCAGCCAGGCCTGGGGCGAGGTGGCGCGCCGGCTCGCGCACGAGATCAAGAACCCCCTCACGCCCATCCAACTGTCGGCCGAGCGGCTGGAGTTCAAGCTCAGCGGCAAGGTCGCGCCGACCGAAGAGGCGGTCCTGCGCAAGTCCGTGAAGACCATCGTCGAGCAGGTCGATGCGATGAAGCGGCTGGTGAACGAGTTTCGCGACTATGCCCGGCTGCCCGCGGCAGAGCTCAAGCCGCTGGACCTCAATGCCCTGGTCGGCGACGTGCTGCAGCTGTATGCCGCCGAGCACGCCGGCGTGCCCGTGCAGACCGAACTGGATGCGCGCTGTCCGCCGATCCGCGGTGACGCGCAGCAATTGCGGCAGGTGATCCACAACCTGTTGCAGAACGCGCAGGACGCGACCGAAACCGCTCACGGCGCGTCACCCGTGCTCATCCGCACCCGGCTTGCCGACTCAGGGCAGCGCGTTCGTCTGGTGGTGCAGGACGGCGGCCACGGTTTTGCGGAAAACATCCTTCAGCGTGCCTTCGAGCCCTACGTCACCACCAAGAGCAAGGGCACGGGCCTGGGTCTTGCTGTGGTCAAGAAGATCGCAGACGAACACGGGGCGCGGGTGGACCTGTCCAACCGGATGGTCAATGGCGCGGTGGTCGGCGCACAAGTGTCGCTATCATTTGCCACTGCTGCCGCACCATCGGGCGGCGGCACGGCGCCCTCCGCTGCCTCATCGCCTGCCTGAGCGCCCCAGGCTGCAGCAAGCAAGAGAACCCTCCGCATTCATGGCAAACATCCTGGTGGTCGACGACGAACTGGGCATTCGCGACCTGCTGTTCGAAATCCTCAATGACGAGGGGCACAACGTCGAACTGGCGGAGAACGCCTCGGCGGCGCGTGCGGCACGGCAACGCGAGCGTCCCGACTTGGTGCTGCTCGACATCTGGATGCCCGACACCGATGGGGTGACACTGCTCAAGGAGTGGTCGGCCGCGGGTCTGCTCAACATGCCCGTCATCATGATGAGCGGACATGCCACCATCGACACAGCGGTCGAGGCCACACGCATCGGCGCCGCCGCGTTCCTCGAAAAGCCGATCACCCTGCAGAAGCTGCTCAAGGAAGTCGAGAAGGGCTTGATGCGCGACGAGGGGCGCCGGCCGCCCTCGCTTGGCGTGGTGCCTCCCTCCGCCCCGTCATCCCCTGCCGTGGCGCCACAGCCGCCAGTTCCGCCGATCCTGGCCGTGCTGCATCCGGCAACGCCGGAGCCCGGTCCCCAGGCGCGGCAGACCTTCGACCTCGACCGGCCGCTGCGCGAGGTCCGCGACGCTTTCGAGAAGGCCTATTTCGAGTTCCATCTGGCCATGGAGAGTGGCTCCATGACCCGCGTGGCCGAGAAGACGGGGCTGGAACGGACCCACCTCTACAGAAAACTCAAACAACTTGGCGTGGACCTGTCCAAAGGGAAGAAAGCTGCTCTATAATCTGAGGCTCGCCTGATATTCAACGCAGGCAAGCCTCTAAGGCCCGGTAGCTCAGTTGGTAGAGCAGCGGATTGAAAATCCGCGTGTCGGTGGTTCGATTCCGCCCCAGGCCACCAAACACCTACGCCTAGTCCCTCCGGACTAGGCGTTTTTGTTTGTGTGACAAGGACTTGGCTCCGAAATGTCGCCCACAACGTTCCAAGTCGTCCCGTTACATCCCGCGTTTGCCCGTACCCCGAGCCGTACCCTAGAGTGATCTCGTGAAAAACACCTTCCGGGGGTACGGGGTACGAGATGGGACTGCTGAGCGAGACGCAAATCAAGGCGACCAAGCCTGGGCCGAGGGAGTTCTTCCTCAATGATGGCGACAACCTGTTCTTGCGCGTGCGCAGCAGCGGGAAGGCCTGGATCTACCGCTACGCCAAGGACGGGAAGACCGTCAAGCTCGGGCTGGGGCCGTACCCGGCGGTGACGCTGGCGCAGGCGCGCGCCAAAGCCTATGAGGCCAGCAGTCTGCGCGCGGGTGGACAGGACCTCAAGGAGGTTCGCCGGCAACGCGAGGAGCAGGAGCGTGTTGCGGCGCTGAACACCTTTGCTCTGCTGGCGCGTGCCTGGGTCGCCAATGCGAAGAAGGACAGGCAATGGTCGAGCGGTTACGCCGACAAAGTCATCCGACACCTAGAGATCCACGTCTTCCCCTGGGTTGGTGACCGGCCCATCGAGAAAATCGCTCCGACCGAGATTGTGCGATGCCTGCATCGGATCAAGGACCGCGGCAACTTGGAGACGGCTCAGCGCGTACGAGAGGCAGTACAGCACGTGTACCAGTACGCGGTCGACGTCGGTGCTCTGGAGCCGGCTGGGAGCTTCGTCAACAAGAACACCGGTGGCCTGCCGGCGCCGCGAAGCCGGCACTACGCAGCCATCACCGATCCCGTGCAACTCGGGCAACTGTTGCGCGACATCCGCTCCTACAACGGTTCTTTCATCACGCGCTGCGCCCTGCGGCTGGCGCCGATGATCTTCCAACGCCCTGGCCAGTTGCGTCTCGCCGCATGGGAGGACATCCGTCTTGAGGATGAGTTGTGGCGCTGTCCGCCTGAGAAGATGAAGTTGCGCGAATGGCAGAAGCGCGACAGCCGCACACCGGCGCATTTGGTGCCGCTGCCGCGCCAGGCAATGGAGATCCTGCGGGATCTGTTTCCGTTGACCGGTCCGATCGGGCCGGTCTTTCGCAGCATGTCGCGCCGTTCGGAGAAGAGCCGCTACATCAGCGACAACACCATCAATGCCGCGCTGCGCAGCATGGGCTACGACACCAAGGAGCAGATCACAGGTCATGGTTTCCGGGCCACTGCCCGGACCATGATCCGGGAGTACCTCGGATGGGCGCCCGACGTTATCGAGCGCCATCTGGCGCATGTGTCGGACGAGGAACTAGGCGGCAGTTACGACCGCACGACCTTTCTGGTGCAGCGCAAGACGATGGTGCAGCAGTGGGCCGATTTCCTGGACGATCTGGAGGCCGGAAGGATGCCTGTGCAGGACGGAGAAAATGTGCTGCAGTTCGTGAGGACACAAAATCACTCAGCCCCGCGCGCCTGATGCGTCGCTTATATAGGGGCCTTTGCTATGCGGGCATCCAGGCTGAAACTATAGAGCTTGTCTCGAACTACCTCGGCGAGTTGATCGTTGCCAATGTGTTCGCAGAGGCAATATCGCTTCCATGTCGTCTGAGAGGGCGTAGAACAGTTTGAGTTCAGCCGAGCAGGCGGTAATGGTAGCGAAGGAATCCAGGGAAGAGAAGAGATCGTGCGACATGGTCGGCTCCAGCGATCGGGCGGGATTGCCCGAGACCGGAACCGGCACGCCGCAGCGCAGCGCTCAAGGCTCGAAGACGGCCGCAAGGACGCCAGCGCACAGCGTGCGCGCAGGCCTTTAACGCGAGAACGGGGCGACACCCTGAAGGGAACAGCAAGCCAGCCCCCCACCACGCCCCCTGTATTGGCAAGCCCAGCGCGCAGCCCTCATCGAGGGCGAGGCGTCAGCGATAGGAGTCGGAGGGGCGAGACGCCATGGCGGCTCGATGCAACGCACGTATAGCTCGGCCCGGCATGACATGCCGGGGGATACAAGAATTGTTGTTCACAATGAACGGAAAGCGACTTCTTCGGATGCTCTCCATCAACATGTCTCAAGCGCGCTGTGTCGACTTTTGCGCATCTGCCAGCAGCATCAATGCAATAGCCATTTTGCGTCCCGAGGCGCCCGAATTCAGCAAGGCGTCGAGCATCGAATTCGCACGGCGTGCGTCTTGGCACTGGGTGTCATCCATGGCTAACTGCGCCTTCGAAGAACCAACCCATATTCCTTGCTGATTCAATCCACGTTGAGCTAGTTCTTCTCGTGCCAACTGATTGAGATCAAGTTTGCCGCTTGAAGCCGCGACCAACACACGAGACGGAACGTGTTGCAAAAATTCAAGTTCATCAACAGCAAAACCACATGTCGTGTACTTCATCTCCGGTTTCCTTCACGCGACACCAGTTCACAGATAACCATTCCGCCTCGCGATCGCCTCTCCATAACATTGGTCGCACGCACCAACAAAGTGTTGACTATTGGTCATCCGACATCGCAGGCAATGGCTTGACCTGTATGCGCCGGGCCCGTGGCGAGGATCGGTCCCTAAGATACCCATCACCTCGTCCCTTTAGACTGGTCAGCGCTTCCGGGTCCATATGGACGTTTGGCGCGTTCTTCTTCGCCTCCTTGACATCCATCGGCTTGAGCACCAACCAAGTGGCAGCATTGGCCTTCACTTCCGATCCAAAGTGATCACTCATCTGCGATGCAAGGATCATCCCCAGGCCAAACTTTCGGGCTTCTGTGAACAGAAGGTTCAAGATTCGATCTGGTGCATCTGGATCACCGCCACCGGTGCTCAGAATTTTGGCCTCGTCGATGATGACGAAAAGCCGGAAGCGCTGCCTGTCATCGCTGGGCTGGACGGGGATGGGCCCTCGAAGGCGAAGCACTCTGAACAGTTTCCGAAGAAGGGTCTCGGCTGTGATGTAGCGGACCTCATCCGTCAGTTTACTTAGGTCGAGACGGAGATTCGAGGACAGAATGTCCTCCGCCGATACATGTTCGCTACGATGGAATATCGGATGCTCAAATATTTCACGAACCGCGGCGAGACAACCCTCAATCGCGGATCGCTGACTCTTCCTGCCATCGTCGGCGGCCCAGTCCTCCAAGATCCGCTCGACGTCAGCAAAGGTCGGTGGAGCATTGCGCCATGTCCCAGGGTCAGAGTCGTCGAAACCCGCAGCAGAGTACGCGTCTTCCAGTGCCTCACGCAGAATGCTGTTCTGGCGGTGACCGAGCGCAGGCACCGCGTTGCGAATCATGTCGCGCAGCACCTTGCGCTGGTCATACAAACCCGTCTCCTCAGCACTCTGCGAGTCCAGTTCCATCGGGTTTACACCCGCAGTGCTCGAAGTCCCGGACGAGAGCAGTACTGAACGCAGGCCAGGAAACTTCACATCGCCGTGGAAATCGAGCACCAGCACTGGCACGCCGAAATCGCTGATGTTCTTGCCCACCACCTTCAAGGCTTCGGTCTTGCCTGAACCGGACGATCCAAGAATCAAGAAGAACCCGTTGCTTTGCTTTCCAGGGTTCCAGCGGACCACGGATTTTGAGTTCGCCGTCTCCGAGCCCAGTTCAACTTCCAGAAGTCCCGACGGAGCATTCTCTGAGGCCGATCCTGGATTGGAAGGGACCACCTCCGCTGCGTCGCCAGCCGTGCTTTGCCTAGCCATGGAAGCCGTGTTCGGACCGGCCGCAGGTGTCTCGATCTCTGCTGGCAGTCCTTCGGAAGTATCGACGGGCTTGGTCAAGCGTTGGAAAACCACGCTGGGCTCAAGACCTTTTGAAGCACCTCCTCCTGCGTTGCCATGACCTCGACCTGACAAAGGAAGTTCCTCCTTCGTGATCTTCGTCGCGGTCAACGCCAGACCGACATCGGTGGCCGCCAATGTGTTGATCTCGACTGGGATACCAAGCCTTGTCGTGACGCTCAAGGACTCAGTGGTCACCACGCTCGCCAATTGCACATGAACAATGCGGGCGGCGAGTTTGACGGAGATACTGCCGTTGAACAGATCGTGCAGCAAGCCATGCCACCGTTCAATGTACTCAGCATCCAGATCGCGTAGGAGTGCGGTATACAGATGCTCTCGAACGACCTCCCGTCGTGGCTTCGCCAGAGGCGAAAGGTTGGGACCACCAAACACCTCGGCCAGAGCATGCAGGGTCGCCACTACCTGATCCACCGCATGACCCGCGACAATGCCGTCCTTGACGGAGTACGGCGTGCCCTCATCGTGCGTCTTGACTTCGATGACGTCGATGACCAACTCGCCGTTTTCTTCGCGTAACCCGATCAAGTCGGCCTTTTCATTGGAGTGACCGCCCGCGGTCAGCCACCTACGGGCATTCTGGGTGTCCAAGCTGACGGCCAAGCCACTGGGCTCGCGCCGCCTATACCAGCGCATGGCAATGAGTTTGCCAAGCGCCCCTTTGACATGCTTTGACTTGTCACCTCCGACCAAACCCAGGATGCCGTTGGGTTCCATGGCCACCAAATCGCGAACCAGTTCTTCCAGCGTATTCGGATCCGCCACGAAATGCGTCTTGCGCAGTTGTTGATCCAGTCTGCGAATGAAGGGGCTTAGGTCGCGCCCAAACGTCGTCAACTGGCGAGCACCTTCGATTCGGCGATCAACAACCTCTGCGTCTCCCAGCCGGGGGACAAGCACACGGTGCGGATCGGCAACGACGGTCCAAGTGCAGCTTTCTGCCAGCTGGTCCAGCCAACTCTTGACGGACGCAACTTGCGGTTGGTGGGTCGCCGTGGTCTGGCGCAGTTCGCGATGGACCAGGGTCGCAGTGGCGAAGTAGGTGGCAAATACCTCTTCTTCCGCCACCGGAATGATCGTGATCTGCTTCTTCAACTTGTTGTAGCGGTATTCGCAACTGGGCATCCACGGGCTCAGATCGTGCAGGCCAGCTCGCGCTACAAGCGCAGTGCGAACCTCGAACGGATCAAATACGACACCGAGATGGGCCGGCAGCTTTCGAACCTCTTCGATGACCTGAGGCCACTTCTTCACTTCTGGATCAACGGACAGGCTGACAAGCCCTCGCTCCTGGCCCGCCCTGATGCGATCTTTCAACTGATCATCCATGTCCTCCAACTCGCCGGTCCACCCTCGCGTGTCATCCGAGGTATAGCGCAAACGAATGTGAAGGCCCCAAAAAGTATCTTCGGTGCCCTGGTTGTCCAGATCCAGCACATCAAGGAGCACCTCGATGAACCGTGCAGGACGCGGAACATTGACGAAGACCACCTGCAAGCCAGGTCTCGCGAACGGCCGCAATTGTGCGGCGAGAGCGGCCAGGAAACTGACCGACTTCAAGCCGTCCGGCTCCAGGACGCCTCTAGGCGCCTCCTTGAAGAGAGGGAGATGAGCCACGGCGCCGGCATGACCCAGCAGTGATGGCTGTGCGGTAACAGATTCGATCTTGGGAAGGATCAACACATTGAGCAGTTGAAGATCCTCTGCCGACGCCGCAATGAGCGTTGATCGCTCCGTCTCGGACAACCGCCCGCCAAGTGCTTGCAAGTCACGGACGATCGCGACGCTGCGCCATAGATTCAGGGGGTGAAGCGGCGATAGAAGAACCTCTGGAATGCCCTCCCTTCGATAGACATACAGTTCCATCGACAGCAGCCAATGCACGACGCGCTCAGCTTCGTCCATGGCCTGGGAGTACATCTCCTGGAATGCCGCCTGAAGTTGCTTGAGCAATTGGTCGTAGGCCTGCAGATACTCCATCGCAGCATTCAGAGCATCGGGGCGACCGGCCAGAACAGCAACCGGCGAGACCGTGAGTTCCGCGGCCACCGGCAGGAGCCGTCCTCTCGCGCTCGCCAGTGAAATCGCAAGATCAAGACAGGCGGCAGGCGCCAATTCCGCTTCGACAAACTCTGAGAGCCACTGCTGGAACTCCTGGAAGACGAACGGTTGCCAGGCCTTGAACGCGGCCACCTCCATAAGCGCATCTATACGATCAGACTCGATGTCGATCACACCACCCCACTCCGCATGGGTCGACCTGGACTTGACCAGCGCGATGACGTTGGCATTCACGCTGGTAACGGTCTGCGTCGGCAGCGCACCGCTGTCGCCCTTGCCCTCAGTTCCGCCGAGTGGTTCATCCTCTCCCACGGTCTGGTCATTCTCCGCCTGCTCTGCCAACACGGTGACTTGCTCAGCGAGGTCAGACAGTTTCTCGTTGCCGCCGTCCAGCAGAAGTCCAGCAACCACAGACTCGACCGGAACCTTCCCTCCGTCTTTCTTCGCACCTCCAATTTCAGTTCCGGGGTGGGCTGGTGAGATTTTCCCCCGCCATAGCGTCATGACATCCGCCAACTCGATGTCGATCAATGATTCGGCCGTTCGATCATTGATGGACCGCAGACGTCTGCGGATCGCGTTGAATTTTCCCTTGTCGCCCTTTGGAAGCGCGCGACAGAAGACGGCGATACGATCCCAGTCATCGGGAGCGCCATTGCTCACCGTGGCCAGGGTCTCAGCATTGGACTTCAGCCGTCGCACCACCCGCCCTTCACTGGATTCATCAGCGAGATGGGAGTCGGGAAACAGCCCGAGTGCGTGCAGTGCCGCTGGAGCCCTCACGGAACGCTCAAAGGGACTGAACCCTTTGAGGACATCGGCGTAATTGGCGATTGCACGTAATGACAGGCTTGGTCCACGGCTGGACTTCAGCGCATCCCACAGCGTCCGAAGCCATAGCACTTCGGCCTTGTCTCGCTGCTCATCACACAGGCGCGCAATCAACGCGTTTTCGCTCAGGACACGAAAGTCCTTCAAGGAAGCCTGCCTGCTCAAAGGTCCATCTGCGAGCACCACGATGGTCTTGAGTTTTTGGTTGCGCCACTGAACGGCGGTCTCTTCGTCCGAAGCCAGAAATTCTGCGAACTTCGGGTACAGCGAACGGAATCCAGTTACTGCATCGTGCTGACCGACGAGCGAGATGCGCAATCGTCCTTTCATTCTTGTGAAAAGGTCCGGGAGCGCCGCCAGGAAGTGGTCACGATCAAATCCCGCGGGATCCTGCGTCACAACGCCAAAATCCTCTCGTGTTACTGCCGCTTCGAACTCAGCCAGCAAGAGGTCTGCAATATGGCGGTTGACGTTCATCGCGATCTCACTCATGGTTTGCCTCCAGCAAGCCGACAACCGCGACGCTGTCGGCAAGACGGCGAGCAAGGCCGATAGATTCCAATCGACTTAGGAAGCGTTCGCTGTTCTCGCTCAAGGCGCGCGCGGGCACCGTCGCACCGATCTCCGCCAGCAACGCCCTGTCCTCCGTGCGACCGCCAACCACGATGGCCCACTTTTGCCTAAGCAAATCCAGAAAGTCGCGATACTCCAACGGAGGTTGATCGACATCGATTGTTGAGGCGACCAACACCTCAAGTGTCCGGTCTGCAGGATTCAGCCTCTTGTTCGGGTTCTTTTGCGCGGGATATAGAAATCCGGATCGGATTCCCAGAAGTCGCAGATATCCATCCAACCCTCGACTCGAAGATCCCTCCGCTTGCCGAATCAGTTCTTCCGCCACCTCCAGAGCAATCTCCTCAGGATCGTCGTGCTCTTGAGAAATGTCCTGCAATCGACGCGCGATTGAACTTGAATCATCCACTGGCGCGAACCCGGCATCCTGGAGGAGTCCATTGAGCGCGGAAACCGGATCGCTATGCCAACTGGAGGATTGAGCGGCGAGAAGATCGGCCACGACTGATGCCATATACAAACGTGCATCTCCGATCAATTGCGAGATGCAGCGGGTACTAGCCGTCACCGTGGGCGACGAATGATCGCCCGAAGCGTCCAGTAGAAGGACCCGCTCCGGCCTGCCTGCACGCTCCCGAGGTCTACTCGCGGCGTGCATGAACATGGAGAGTGCCGCGAGAAGAATGACACGCTGCAAGCTTGCAATGGGGTTGGGATTGAGTTTCCGCTCGTAGGCCGCCAGTTTGTCTGCCGCATCACGCAAAGCCAACTCGACTGGCGAATAGCCGCTCTTGAGATCCTCACTGTCTACCGGCGAGACCAGTTTCTTACGCGTGGAGTCAACCAGTGGAGAGAGAAGAGCCGAGAGATCATCCATGTCGGCGGGATTCTTGTCCGGATTGGTCAGGCGCGATAACAGATTGAGAATCTCCAATCTCTGGCTGGAGTCGTGCCCACCCCACAGGCGATGTATGAACAGGCCGGCTCCATCATCCGATGGATCCCCCGTTACGGTCAGCGCCGTCGGCGACGAAAAGGATGAGAACTCCGGTGACTTCCCAAAAACCGCGCCGTCTGCACCCAACAAGGTACGAATGAGCGGGAGCACCTTGGTCATGAGTGCAGATGACTTCAGATCCGCGGCCTCTCCCAGCGCGCCCCAGCGGTCACGCTGGCCATCCACGAGGGAGCGAACAGCGGCCACGCGTTTGTCGAGGCTGTTTTTCGGAAGTGTCGCTTCGAACAACTGTTCGAGCACCGACATTCTTCCAACACCTTGGTGTTCCGCGCGCATCAGTGCATTGGCGATGTGGACAGGCTTGATCTTGGCTTCCATCACCTTATAGCCATGCCTGCGCTGAACCTCATCAGTGATCACCTTGCGGAGTTGTGTACTCATGATTTCTCTCAGGTGGCGGAGTCGAAGCGACGGTTGATCAGATCCACAACTACGGTGGTGCGCAGTTCACTCTGTGGGTCGACAACATCAACGGTACGCACGTCGGGGCTTTTTTCACCGTATTGAGAAAGCGTGTCGTTGAACTGTCCCAGTCGTCTCGCGACTTCGTTCTGTCCATCCGCAAGCGATCCATGAATCAAGCCTTCCAGAAGTTCCGGATCCACGACAAGGCGAGCAAACCTCGGATCATCCGCCGAAGCCAGCAGAAGGTGGCTTGCCGGTTGTTCGCCAAACGCCTTGCGCAAGACCGGAGCCAATTCAGGCTTGTAGAGCCGGAGGCGGTTTCGATTGACTGCCAGACCAGAGACCATGGCCTGGCTGCGCGTGCGCGGCTGGTATGAAAGGCGAGTCCAGAGTCGGAGCGCATCTGATTTGGTGTCACCACCCCTGTTCCACCAACGGTTGATGAGGGAGATCAGGCGACTCAGTCGGATCGCCATGGCGATCGACGTATCTTGCAACTCCGCGAACAGTTTGTTGGCATCTGAAAAGTCAAACAGTTGCCCATTGACATGTTCGAAGTACCAGCGGCGCTTGAGTGCTGTGAACTCGTCGGCAAAGTTGCGTTGCTCTTTTTCCGCCACCTCATCGAGGTTTCTCTGCAGGACCGGCAACTTCGCGTGCCCTGCAAAGTCGCTGGGGTCGATCGTTCCGCGCCACAGATGCTCGTCAACTTGTGGGTTGGTCTGTTTCATGGGATCGATTCCCCGATTCAGCAGTTCGAAGATGGCTCCCTCCCCCTCGAAAGCGTTCCAGTAGTACCTGGAGAATTCCCCGTAGCCGGCCTCTTTCAGCTCTTCGCGCGATTTCCCGGAAAAGATGCAGTAGGAGACGAAGGCAAGTGCCTCGCGGAATGTGATCTTCGCGCCTGCGCGCCCCACTGTTGTCAGAAGCTTCACCATTCGCGCCCGCGGCACGGGTGATCGAAGCATCCTTCGGTTGTAGTTGATGACCGAGTTCTCTTCAGAAGCACAAGCCTCGTACCAGTGGTCGTCTGTCAGTTTGTCGATGATCTCCCCCGCAAGATCTGGAGACAAAACTCGGCGATGACTCAGGTCAAGAATGACTGTTTCACCTTTCTGAGGTTTCCAACTTTCTTCATCGTCGGGTGATGAGGCCTCCAGAGGCTTGTAGGTAACCAGGCGCAGCAGTTGAGCCCGGATGTCCTCCAGCCACCGATGCTTCCCGCGAAACTCGCGCACCAGATCCACCAAGGGACCTTCGTTGATGGCAATGCAGAATGGCTTTTGCTCGTCGCGAGCTGCTTGCCAGCGTCGAACGATCTCCGCGGACGAGAGTTCGCTGGCATCAGTGACCACGTCAGCATCCTTCAAATCCTTCTTCATCAAAAGGATGGCATGCGTCTTTCCGTCGCCAGCGTTTCCCGTAATAACCACGGACCCACCCGTTCGAACAACCTTCCGAACCACTTCTTCCAGATTCGTCTTAATGTTCAGTTCTTTGAGCCGTCCGATGCTGACGTGATCGCTGAACGCACTCTCATTGCGATACAACAGGCGGATGAACTGCAGACGATCGTCCGCCTTGGTGTCGCTTTGCATGTCGTTCCTCTCTCCAATGGCGGGTTTGAGCATGAGTTGCCTCTGCGTGCTGCGAGGTTCTGGTCGATCTGGAATTAGCCGTGAGACGCGCTCCGTTAGAGGCGTTGAGTGAGCCACCGCATCCAACGCCGGTGAGTGGTCCAGGCGTGAAGCCAGCCACCTTGACATCCAATGATCTGCAATCTTCTCCTCGGCTCCCACCGTCTGGGGATCGATGCCATAGCAAGACTCAGCGTCAACGCCGAGGAGAACTCGCTTCAGGTTCGTCACAAGTGGAACGCCATAGATGATGCGCGGCGCGCCATGCTGAAGAAGGTTGGTTTGATTGAGTCCGAGATGGGTAAAGCCTTCGCGCAGTTGGCGCAGTTTCGGACTTTGCCCTTCTCCAAATACAAAGTTGACGTTTCGAAAGCCGCTGGCCTGTTCCGCGATCTGTGCCAGGCCAAGTTCGGTCTCGGTGGAGAGGTTGGGGGATCCAAAGCCCTCGGTCCTTCCCAGTTGCTCATACGAGATGGCAGCCGTCTGGCCTTCCAGCGTACCCTTCGGAAGTTTGACTCTGTTGTACTGAGAAGAATGATCGGTGTAGAGACTCGTCGTCCCCAGAAAGGCCAAGTCCGGATCCTTGGTGACGGGACGGCCTGCCATCTGGCTGGCAATGATGCTGACAGTGCCGCCGTAGCGTTCACGGTAGTCGTTGACCACACGCGGACTCATCATCATCATGCACACCAGTTTCCCACCCAGAAGATGGTTGTACGGAGCGACGGCACCACACACGGTGAGTTCCATCATGCTCGTCGCGGAGAATCGCTTCTTTAACTGCTTGATGACGAGGTTGAGCGCCCAGGCCCCATGGTCAGTCGCTGCAAGATCGCGCAAGCTTGCATGCCAGATCGCGATGGTCCGGTAGGCTCGCAGAATTTCCCGTGCTGCACGCGCACGTTTTGAGCGATACAAGGGTGTTTTGGTCAGTTCCAGAAGCCGCTTTGGCGTCAAGTCATCTGGCCTCTTAGGAGCACCTTCTTCGTCGCCCTTCAACGCATCTTCTCTATCCCTCAGGGCATCCTGTTCGATCACCGCCAATCTGCTCAGGGTTTCATCGTCTACGCTGTGATCAATGCGGCGATCAACGGGCAGGTCCTCCCGATATATCTGGTCGAAGTCCTCTTCGAGGCGTTCGCGAAAGGCGCGCAGGACTTCAACATCAGACACCACGCCTTGTTCGATCAGGCCCAACAGTCCATCGACAGTCCAACCAAGCGCCCGATCCCGCGGCGTCAGTTGCATGACGGTGTTTCCAAGTGCCGTGATCCCGATCACCGGATGATTAGGTTGCGCGGCATCGCGAATCAGATAGAACAGATTGCGACCGGGGCTGGACCGATATCGTGTGCTCCAACTGTGGCGGAAGTAGCGCCACACGTCGATCAATCTCAGATTCGTGAATTCATCCCGTTCGTCGCTGACCAGTTGTGCATAGGGACGGCAGATACTTTGCAGAAGCGCCTGGCGCTCGTGCAGTGGCACATTGGCAATAGGCCTCAGTTGTTCCGACAATCTCCTGCCGTCAGCGATCAAGTCAGTCACCGGCCTGCTTGAGGAATGCTTGGACGGCCGCTCCATCGAATAGATGAATCGGCGGTGGGAATCTTCCAGAAGTTGATCGTCGCGGCCGAAAAGAAGTTGTTGGCGAATCAAGTGTTTGCGCGCTGCGGGATCCATGTGCTTGGGCGGCCGTACATAGATATGGTGCGCAGTCGTATGGGTTTCCCACCCGATGGCAATCAGGTCACGCAGCAAGGTCGTCGCGACCCTTGCTTTCAAGGCGGGTAAAGTGGTGGTGTCAAGTGAGTTCGCATATTCCGAGAGCTTCTCGACAGCATCCTCTTTCGAAAGTTTAGAAAACCTTCGAAGATCCACATACTCAGCCCCGTCGCCGTCGATCTTCGGATTGAAGAGGCGCCAGTCGTCGTCTTTCGTCACGGCAATAAATGGCCGCTCGTCGGCTTTGAGTCGGCTAGATATGATGTTCTCCACTTGTCGTTCTCGTTGACATCGACCTCAATTCACGAATCAATTCCCCCGTAATCCTGCGAAGGTACCACGCGAACACGTTTTGATACAGGCAACCATCCGTGGATGGCACGCGTCATGCGAAGGTTCGAGGTGCGCCTCGGATCCAGGCTACTCAACGCGCGGCGGCTGATTGATCGGCGACTCATCCGCGCCTCCCCAGCAAGGGAGATCGTCCAATCTTTTCCCTGGGCGTGGGAGTGATTGGCTTCACGTCCGAAAAGCGCGCCTGCTCGATGGCTTGTTGCAGCGATGGCAGGCTCCAGGTCTTTTGCAGCCGCAGACTGTTCATGCCAGCGTTCCACGCATGCAGCATGCGCTTGCCTGTCTCGTGAAAGACCGGGTAGCGCCCTGCAGCCTCAACCACTTGGGGAGTCACTCGAACGATGGCCTCACAGATGCGCTCCGTGCGCTCTTTGACCTGGGCGGGCATCACGCCGCAGCGCGTCTGCAGAAACCGCTCCAGCGCTTTGCCCGGCATCCAGGTGCTGCGCCCCTCCACCGGCATCCCTGGGGGATTTTTCGCGTAGTCGTCGTAGACCGTGATCGTCAGCATGTCGTAGACCGGCGCCAGGACGATGTTTTCGCGCGACGAGTACAACAATGCGATGTTCTTGGTGTGGCAGTCCGCATTGCGCAGCGCATAGGTCAACAGCAGCAGGTCCGCCAGTTGCGACAGCGCCGCGTTCTGCTGCGCCGCGATGGTCACGACATTCTTGATGCGGCCCACCACGCGCTCCCAAGTCGACTGGTACTTCTCTTCCGGCCGCAGCAACAGCAGGCTGCACAGGTCTTCCATGCCCTTGCGCGTGGCACCGTCGTCCTCGAAATCGAAGCGGTGCACCACAAGCGCCTGGCCATCGTCGGACACCTCCGTCTGTGCCGTCGGAATCCCTGCCTGGCGCGACACCTCCATGCAGAAGTGCTCGTTCAACGCAACGCCCGGAAGCCTGCCCGTGGTGCCTTTGATGATGTGGCGGTCAGTGGCCAGCGTGCCTTTGCCATACTCCGCCAGCGTGTTGGGCGACAGGAACTTCGGTACGACGCCCGACACCCCGGAGACGGCGTAGCGGCGGACCAGTTCCACGAAGGCCGCCTCTGAGTTGTCGCCGCGCAGAATGGCCCCCAGTTCAAACGCTACAGGGGGCTGTGTAGGGTCTGCGCCCCGAGCCGCCACCTTGACGCGTCCAATGGCGTTGCGCCCCACTACGGACAAGAGGTTGAGTGGTGATGCGCCGACGTGCGGCCCCAGTTGCTCCTGCAGGATGGACAGCAGAAAGCCTTCCGGCAGATTCATGCGGAACACGGGATGCAGATCGGGGTAGGCGTAAGACTCGGTCCGCACCGGCATGAGCAGCGAGACGAACTGCTCGGGACCCACGTCCGGGTGGTAGGCCATGATGTGCCGGAAGCCATCGGCAGACTCCAAGGTCGCCACCGGCCTGTCGTGGACGAAGACGTGCAGTTTCATCGCTGAACCCCGCCGACGCCCTCAAAGGCGCGCTGCCGCTCCGCCAGCGCGTCGTCGAGCGTGAATTCGCGCTTCATCGGCACGAAGTCCATCCCGTAGCCGAGAACTTCCAGCAGGCGCAGCAACTTGCGGGAGCCGAATTCGGCGACGCCGCCGGTCTCGAAGCGCGCAAGGGTGGACTGGCCCATGCCGCACAGGTTGGCCAGTTCCTTCTGCGTCATGCCACGCTCCTTGCGCAAGCGCGCGAGTGCGCGGCCGAGATCCAGCAAGGTGTTCATATGCCTTATTTGCTATCGTGTTTAAGATGAAAGACGAAAGCTCCAACGCAAGCCTCACTTTCAGCAGGACAATTTATAGCACATAAAGCATGAATATCGATAGAAAATTATGCTTTATATGCTATCAAATGAACTGGGGAGAATGCTTGTACATGAGGAAAGGAGCAAGCTTTCGCCACGATTATTAGCATATAAGGCATCAATTTTGGATGAGGTTTGCACCAATCCAGGTCCTGAACCACATACGACAGACTGCGCCCTCCTGGGTTTTTATGAGGCACCCCAGGACGCATCCTTGCGACATCGCTCGACAAGGTGCCGCCATGCTCTTCCATCAAACCCTGCCCAAGCCGAATCCCTCCAAGGCCCCGCCGGCCTTCTACCGCCTGCACGACGTCATGCGGATTTCCTCGCTCAGCCGCTCGACGGTCTATAGGCGGGTCTCTGAGGGCCGCTTCCCTGCACCCGTCCGTCTCGGCGGCAGGGCCGCCGCTTGGCCGAGTGCCGCGCTTCAAGCGTGGATCGACGATCCTGACGGCTACCGATCGCCTACGCCGCCGCCCTGACGTCCACCGCACCCCCAAGGCCCTGGGGCAGGCCGCTCCTCACCCATGGCAGCGGCGAAGCATCCAGCCGGCGCAGATCGCGCGTCGGCTCGGCCGTTCGACCATCAGCGAGGTCGTCCAGCAGATCCGCCCCCACCCGGATCATCCGGCGTAGCTGCTCGAAATGCGTCGTGCGGTCATAGCTGCTGCCAAGCTCTTCATCCGACACGTGTGCCAGGTGCTGCTCGATAATCTCCCGATCCCAGCCGAGCAGTTCCCGGATGAGGGTGCGGGCCGTAGCGCGAAAGCCATGTCCCGTGATCTGCTCCTTCCTGTCGTAGCCCAACGTGCGCAGCGCACTGTTGACCGTGTTGTCGCTCACGTAGCGCCTCTTCTCGGAGCGCTTGGCCATGCTCCGAAAGATCCGGCCTGCGGGTCCAGTCAGCGCAGCACCGTTGGCAAGCTCTGATGCATCAACCGCACTTGACGATTACCCGGGCCCGAACGCTCGCTCCGCCGCAGCAACGTGTCGGACCTGCGCCCCCTGAAGCGCCGCGCCGTATCTCGCATGTCGCGAGGGCTCAGAAACCTGTTGGATCGTTCAGCCAAGTCTGGAGTGCTTCGCGGCGCCAGCCTGTCGCACGTCCGCAGCGAGACCTGTGCAGGGAACTCGCCGGCGGCGATGCGGCGGTAGATGGTCGAGCGGCTCAAGGCGGTGATGCGGATGACGTCAGAGAGGCGGAGGAACGCTGGCTCGGCTTCGGGTGACGAAGAGATGCTGTGCTGTCTGTTGGGCATGGTTGCGCCTTGTGACGGGTTTTGCTGACATCGCGAGGTTGGCTTACGGGGTGAGGCTGGCTGAGTTGCCAAGTCTGCGCGTGCCGGCAGTTCCTGCCGTCAGGCTCTTCGGGCTTCGCCCCAGGTCGACGATGTCGTCCTGGCCGTCAGGCTTCGATCCTTCACGCCTCCGGCCGCCGCCGTGCGACGGTCTGCGCGCTCCGCTCGCCCTTGGGGAGGGGCGGGCGGGGGCTGGCTTGCTGGTTCCCTTCATCCTTGCACACCGTTCTCGCGGTCAAGGTCTGCGCGTGCTTCGCACGCTGGCGGCCTCGCGGCCGTCTTCGAACCTGTGACCGCTGCGCTGCGATGTGCCGGTTCCGGTCCCGGGCAATTCCGCCCGGTCACTGGAGGCCGTCATGGCGCACGATCTGTTTTCCTCTTTCCACTCCCTGAGTACCGTAGTCCCTGCTGCTCTGCTGGTCCAGGACCATGCGGGCGAGTACCGCCGTGCAACGGCCGAGGAGGTGCTCCTGGCGGCACAGCAGGTGCTTGCAGGTCAGGTGCGGGGCGCCGATCTGATGGACTCGCCGGCTGCGGTGCGGGAGTTCTTGCGCGTGCGCCTGGGGACGTTGCCCCACGAGGTGTTCGCCGTGATCCACCTGGATGCACAGCATCGGGTGCTGGACTACGTGGAGATGTTCCGCGGGACGGTGAGCCAGACTTCGGTGTATCCGCGCGAGATCGTCAAGGAGGCGCTCGCACGCAACACGGCTGCCCTGCTTCTGGTCCACAACCATCCCTCTGGCGCGGCCGAGCCTTCGCGGGCGGATGAGTTGCTCACACGCACGCTCAAGGACGCGCTGGCGTTGGTGGACATCCGGGTGATCGACCACCTGATCGTCGCGGGCCCAACGGTGGTGTCGTTCGCAGAGCTCGGGCTTCTTTGAACGAAGGGGAGCGGCTTGCTGCTCCCTTCACCCTATCACGGCGTGCTCGGCCTTCAAGGGCGGCGCGCCGCTGGCGCTTGCGGCCTGACGGCCGCCTTCGGCCCCTGACGGCCTGCGCTGCGCCGCGCGGATGACGGTCTCGGGCAATCCCGCCCGAGCAACCGGAGATCCTCATGGACGACAAATCGTATGTTTCGCTGGAGCAGCACCTGTGTCTCGTTTGCGGCAGGCTGTTCGACACCGGCCATGTGCTGATGGACAAGCGCTTTCGCGCGAGCATGGAGCGTCACACGACGACGGGTTGGGGCCTGTGCCCCGAGCATCAAAAGCTGTTCGACGAAGGTTTCGTCGCGCTGATCGAATGCGATCCGGCGCGCAGCGGCGTATCTGCAGGTTCCACGCGTTTGCAGCCTGAGCGGGCCTATCGCACAGGGAGGCTGGCGCATCTCCGGCGCGAGGTGTTCACGCGGGTGTTCAACGTTGCGATCGGCGATGGGCAGGCTTGCGTCTTCGTCGAGCCGGGTGTGATCGCGCGGCTCGAGGCGATGGTGTCCGCCCAGGGCTGATCGGCCGGATGCCGACGACGCGCCGCCCCACCGGGGGGCGTGTGGGTGCGCATGATCGGTGTGGGCCATGCGCTCGGTTTCGGCTTTGGGCGGCTGCCTCGTGCCGCAGGCGAGAACCTCCGCGAACTCAGCGGGCGTGGCCCGCGTCTGCTTCTCGCTGCCAGCGCAATGGGGGGTGTTTGCATCTGGTGCCGGCTGGTGGGCGTCTCTGGAGGCTTTCCCGCAACCTTCCCAGGGCAGACGCGGACGGGAAGGACTCGGCTCGTTCAGCCGGGTGTCGGCCCGGCGGACCTTCGCATCGCTGGCACCTTCCTTTGCCGGGCAATGACCGGCGATGTCGTGAGCTCCTGCGACGCGATGTCGATGCGGATGAACGGCGCAGGCTTCTTGCAGGGGCCGGATGGGTGCACGAAGGTGGCAGGGCCAGTGCCCCCGGTTCCTTGCGAGGGTCGGTCCGCTCCCACGGCCTTGTCTTTGAGCGTGAATCCTGGCGCGGGCACGGCAGGCCTGCACTTCGCTGCCGCTGCGCTGCGGCCTGCCTCGGGCTTGATCGCCGCAACCGGCCTGCCCAACAAATTTCCCCTGCGCTGCGCGCATTCCTCGCGAGGCAAATTTGCCGGGCCTGCCGGTCCTCCACTGCGTTGCGGCCTCCGGTGCGACGCGCCCGACCCCCGCCGGTCGGATCACCGCACAAGGCCGCGATGGGCGCGGACCTGGCACCACCTCGAAAGGAATCACCATGAGCACCATCGGCAACTTCACCGCCTCCGGCAACAGCTACACCGGCACCGTGCGCACCCTCACCCTGAACGTCAAGGTCCGCATCGTCCCCAACGACAAGGGCAGCGACAACGCCCCGGACTTCCGCATCGTGGCCGGCAACGGGCTGGAGATCGGCGCCGCCTGGAAGAAGGTCAGCCGTGCGGAGCGGCCTTACCTCTCGGTGACGCTCGATGACCCATCGTTCCCGTCCACCATCTACGCCCGCCTGGTCGAAGGCGAAGAAGGTGCCCACCAACTGATCTGGACACGCACCAAGGCCGACTGATCGTCCACGCCCTGAGCGCCCCGCCGAGGCGGGGCGCTCCGTCTTGTTTCAGCGCCAGCCGATGGGCGGCCTTGCCAAGGCTCACCATCGCGTATGGGGAAGTCCGTTTCCGCGTAGAGCCGATTCTGTGCATTGGCGGTTCTGCGCAGGAGCGTAAAGCCGTCAACCCGTCTCTGCGGTTCGACGAGGCTCCGACAAACCGACTCTCCGGCATTGCGGATTCGTGCGTCTGCGGCGATGCCGCACCGCGCTCTCGTGCTTGTGCATCCAGCCACCTGGCCTCGCGAAGCCAGGTGTCTGGCCCCTGTCGGGCTTCGATCACTGACGCCTTCGCGCCCAGGGCGCTGCGCGCTTCGCTTGCGGGGAGACGAGCGCTGGGGGCTGGCTTGCGGTTCGGCCATCGTGCCACGGCGTGCTCGCCGTCAAGGTCTGCGCGTGCGTCGCACGCTGGCGGCCTGCGTCCGTCCTGCGGAACCTGTGACGGCTGCGCTTCGCCGTGTCCTGCCTGGCCTGGGCAATTCCGCCCGGCAACCATGGAAAGGCATTCCTCATGACGACGCTCATCACCGACGAACAACGTGCGCAACTGCTGGAGAACGGCAGGCAATCCCTCGACGAACACAGTTTCGATCCGCGGCCGGTGGTCAAGCTCTTCACGCCCGATGCGGGCGCGACGTGGCTGCTCACCGAGATCGATCCCGATGATGAAGACCATGCCTTCGGGTTGTGCGACCTGGGTCAGGGCCACCCTGAGCTCGGGTGGATGAGCCTCGCGGAGCTGGCCGCGCTGCGGGGACCGCTGGGCCCGCCGGTCGAGCGGGACCTGTATTTCCACGCCGACAGGGCCATCTCCTTCTATGCGCGCGACGCGCGACTCGCGGGGCGCATCGTGGCATAGGTCGGCCGTCGAGGCGCTGAAAGCCACGCGCAGGCGACGCCAACGTGCCAGCCTGCGCTTTTCGTTCACCAGCGCTGCGCCATGACGATCCACTCTTCTGCCGGCACGTCCGAAGCACCCTGGTGCGCGGGCGCTGCCTACCTCTACCTGCTCGAGCTCGACGGGGCCGCGCTGGCCTGGGAGTACCTGCGGCGCCATCCCGCCTACCGAAGCGCCTGGCGCTTTGGGCGTTGGCATGGCTCCCTGCACGCGCTGAGGCGATGGGGGTTGCGATGTCGCCGCTGATCCTGAGGAGGATGCACGGACTGCTTGCCCTGTTTGGCTAAGCGCGGCGGAGGGCGCGCTTCACGTGCGTCCATCGGATGCAGGTATCCGGGCCGCCGTCGGCGCGGGCGCCCAGTGCTTCGACCTCTGGCGCATCGCCGGCCGCAAGCATCTGGTTGGCGCGGCCGATGCTGTCCTGACCGTGTCCATCGGTTCCCGGCATGCCCGCATCCTGCTCGACGAGCGCATGTCCGATGGCGCGCCTTGCATCTGCACCGTCCCGCTCACACCGCATCTGCGGCGCCAGCTGGCTGAGTTCCAGGCGCTCGCAGGCCTGCTCGATGGCCGGACGCTGTGCCCAGCCTCCAACCGCTCGGCGAGCCGCAGCGGCTTGCTGCACCTGCGCGCGCTGCAGGCGCTCGATGCCGTGCAGGCCGGTGCGTCGCACCGTGAACTGGCCATCGCGCTCTTCGGCCTGGAGGCCGTTCGACGCGAGTGGCATGCGGACGGCGTGATGCGTGCCCAGGTGCGACACCTGGTGTCGAGGGCTGAGGGTTTCATGCGTTGCGGCTACCTCGGACTGGCTGGGCTGCGACAGAGGGACGATGGCGCCCACGGAGACGAAGCCGGGCACTGAATCTCTCCCTGCCCGAGCGCCGCCCGTTTCCAGAGACTGCCTCCATCGGGCTGCGAATGGATCGCGGCCCATCCACCGAGATGGAGGCCTCCATGGCGACCGCACATTCCATTCCCCCGCGCCCCATGGCCGTGGCTGCGACTCGGCCCGCTCCAGATGGCACGGGTGCCGAACCCGAGTTCCTGACCACGCAGGAGGCGGCGGCCTTGCTGCGCCTGTCGCCCCGCACGCTGGAGAAGCAGCGGGTGCTGGGCGGCGGGCCACGCTTTCGCAAGTTCGGGTCCCGGGTCGTCTATGCGCGGGTGGACCTGCTGGCCTATGCCGACAGCAACACCTTCGGCATGACCTCGGACCCGGGCTACGCGGTCCGGGATTCGGTGCGTTGAGCGGGAGAGCAGGGCGTGGCGATGTCCAGGCGATCTGGCGAGCGGGAGCAGCTCACGCTGTTCCGCGCCTTGCCGGCCGAGGACATGGCGCTGCGCGATGCGCAGGACCTGATGGCCTATCCCTTCTTCAGCCTGGCCAAGTCGCGGCGCGTGGTGCCCATCCGCTTCGAGGCCGGCGCCGTGTCCCTGACGGTGGAGGGTGTGCCCGAGCACGGCATCGCCACCATCTGGGACGCCGACGTGCTGATCTGGGCGGCGAGCCAGATCGTGCAGGCGCGGGACGAGGGCAGGCCCACCTCGCGCCTGATGGCGGCCACGCCCTACGAGATCCTGCGTTTCACGCAGCGCGGCACGGGCCAGACCGAGTACCTCGCGCTGCGGGCCTCGCTGGACCGGCTGCAGTCCACCACGGTGCAGACCTCGATCCGGCAGGCCGGGCGGCGCATGCACCGCTTCTCGTGGATCAACGAGTGGCGCGACTGCGTCCGCCCTGATGGCCGCTCTGCTGGCATCGAGTTGATCCTGCCAGACTGGTTCTATTCCGGCGTGATCGACAACGCGCTGGTGCTGACGCTGGACCGCACCTATTTCCAGCTCACGGGCGGGATCGAGCGCTGGCTGTACCGCCTGGTGCGCAAGCACGGCGGACGCCAGCGCAGTGGCTGGCGCTTCGAGCTGCGATACCTCCATGCCAAGTCCGGCAGCCTGCAGCGCTACCGCGACTTTGCGCTGCATGTGCGCACCCTGGCTGAGCGCCAGTCGCTGCCCGGCTATCGGCTCTTGATCGAACGGATCGGGGCCGCCGATTGGCTGGCGTTCCGACGCGATGACGTTGCCGGCTTATCCACAGGTCCTGTGGAACAAGCTGTGGATCGTGTGGGGATGGGCTCGGGAGATCACCGGCAGGAGGCACGGGAGATCGGCGGCGCGGCGCTCGGGAGATCACCGGCGCCAAACCCGCTGGAACCCGCACGGGACAAGGGTTTGGGTCTTCCTTAACTTTTATCCATAACAGGGACTAACTTGATGAATACCCGCGCGCGTGAGATCTGGGGTGCCCAGGAAACGGGCAGTGCCGGCCTTGAGCCACGCCCTCGCGTGCCGCCGGCCCCCGGTTTGAGCGTCAAGGCCGCCACGCAGGCCAGCCTGGTGGGCAAGGTGATCGCCCTGTTGAACCAGAAGGGCGGCGCCGGCAAGACCACGCTGTCCACGCACTTGGCAGGCGCCTTCGCGTGTCGAGGAGAGCGCGTCACGCTGATCGATGCCGACCCGCAGGAGTCTGCGCTGGACTGGGCTCAGCGTCGGCTTCAAAGCGGTCAGGGTCGGCTTTACGGCGTGTTCGGGCTGGCGCGTGACACGCTGCACAAGGAAGTACCGCAGATCGCGCTGCAGGCGGACCGGGTCGTCATCGACGGCCCGCCCCGGGTGGCGTCGCTCGCACGCTCGGCGCTGCTCGCCGCCGACCTGGTGCTGATCCCGGTGCAGCCCAGCGCCTACGACGTCTGGGCGACACAGGAGATGGTGGCCCTGATCCAGGAGGCGCAGGTGTTTCGGCCGGGTCTGCGCGCGGCCTTCGTGATCAACCGGCGCATCGTGGGCACCGTCATCGGACGCGAGGCGCGCGATGCGCTGGCGGATCAGCCGTTTCCCACGCTGCGCGCCGACATCGCGCAGCGCATCGCCTTCGCCGACTGCGTGGCGGCGGGCAAATTGGTGTGGGAGGTGGCGCCCAAGGGCGCTGCGGCCCGCGAGATCTGGGCGTTGGCCGATGCCGCGCAGGAGGCACTGCGATGACAAAGGCGCCGCCACTCAAGCTGCCGCCACGACCTGTGATCGGACGCCGGCCGGCGCTCGATCCGGCAACGGCCTGGGTGCATCGGGAGGACGGCGGCGCTGCGCCCGCCAAGTCCCAGGTGTTCACTGCGCGGCTGACGATCGATGTGACGCCCGCGTTGCGCGGACGGATCAAGGTGACGGCGTTTCAGCGGGGCATCACGGCAGCCGACATGCTGCGCGAACTGCTGGAGCGCGAATACCCGGAGCCGCAGCCATGACGGTGCCATGCTTACGCACCACCGCACGTCGCGAGGACGTCGAATGCCTGCGTGCAACTCGGTCAGGAACCGGATTGGCGCGCGCCGCGCGCGGGGCTGCCGGACGTACGTTCTCGGGCATATCGCCGCTTCACGTGATGCCGTCATGGCAGCGGTGGCGGTCATGAGCGTCGTACTTTTACGTGCCGGATTGTTGGTCGGCATGGTGCTCGCAAGTGGCGCATTGATCGCGCCACTTGCCCTGCCATTGCCTGTCCGTGTTGTCTTCAATCCGACGGCCAGCGTGGCGCGCGGCTGGTATCGCATCGACGCGCCGCGCGATCCGCGTTCACTCCACCCCGGTGCCATCGTTCTGGCGCGGCTACCGCACGCCGTTGCGTCGTTCGCCGCGCAGCGGGGCTACCTGCCTGAGGGCGTGCCGGTGCTCAAGCGGATCGGTGCCATGGCGCCGGAGCGGGTGTGCGTGTCTGGGCAGCAAGTGGTGATCGAGGATACCGCCGTGGGCGTCGTGCTGGCGCACGACGGGGCGGGCCGTCCCTTGCCTTCGTGGCTGCATTGCAGACGGCTCGTTCATGGCGAGTTGTTCCTGCTGGGCGACGCGCATCCGGCTTCGTTCGACAGTCGCTACTTCGGTCCCGTCGGCGCCGACGCTGTGCTCGGCATCGCGCGGCCGTTGTGGATCTGGTGAGGCCATCGAGATGCCTTCTCGTGTCATCGCCAGTGCCGCAGAGACCTCATGGGCTTTGCGTGATCGCGGCTCTTGCACATGCAATCGATGTCTCTCGGAGGCTGCGGCGTCCGGCTCGCCTGCTGGGCGCATTGCGCAGTCCGGCAGGTCTGCCCGTTGCGGGTCACGCATCCGGGTGCGGGGTGGATCCGGGTTTTGCAGGGGGAGGGCAAGAGAAAAGGGGCGGCACACCCAAGGGCGTTTCTCCTGTCTGCACAAGGGTTTGGCGCGGCACCGGCCCCGCCGCCGCGGTGCCTTCGCCGTGCCGTTGTCCCATCGTCGGAGGCGCCATGGCGGCTGCCGATGACGACCGCTTCCGGCCCCTGCTTGGCGCGCCCAAGGCGCGTGGCCGTGGCCGTCCCCAGGCCTTCATCTCGCGCGTGCTGAAGGCGGCGTCCGCATCGGGCGCCAAGCCGCGCGTGGGCGATGGGCGACCGGCGTCGTCCTTTGGGCGCGGGCGAGTCGCCGCTGGCGCGGCAGGCCGCCGTCTGGGTGCTGATGCGCGGCGGGTGGTTGTGAAGTCGCGCTTCGTGGTGCTGCGGCGTGCGGGCAAGGCGGGTGTGCTCGCCCACCTGCGGTATATCGAACGCGATGGCGTGACGCGCGACGGCCAGAAGGCCCAAGCCTACGGTGCCGAGACGGACGTGGCCGATCTCAAGGCCTTCGAGGCGCGCGGCCGTGGTGACCGGCACCAGTTCCGTCTCATCGTCTCGCCCGAGGACGCCGCCGAGCTCGACGACCTGCGCGGCTTCACGCGGCGGCTGATGCAGCAGATGGCGACGGACCTGGAGACGCCGCTGGACTGGGTGGCCGTGGACCACTGGGACACAGACAACCCGCACACGCACATCGTGCTGCGAGGACGGGTGGGTGGCGCGCGCGATGAGCGGGACCTGGTGATCGCTCCCGACTATGCCGCCCACGGGATTCGCCACCGGGCCAGCGAGATCGTCACGCAGTGGCTCGGGCCGCGCACCGAGCTCGAGATCCAGCGTGCCCAGCAGCGCGAGGTGCAGCAGGAGCGCCTGACCGGCCTGGACCGGCAACTGCTGCGTCAGGCCGTGGATGGCGTCGTCGTGCTGAGGTCCGCACCGGTGCCGGACCGGGTTTCTGCGCGTGATACGCTTCTGCGGGGGCGCCTGCAGCGGCTCGGGGAGTTGGGGCTCGCGCGCAAGATCGACGCGCACCGATGGCAGCTTTCTCCGAGGCTGGCGGACACGCTCTCCACCATGGGGCAGCGTGGCGACATCCTTCGCACTTTGCACCGCGCCATGGCGGGCGAGGCGCGATCACTGGTGCCCGATCCACCGCCAGACGCTCGCATCCTGGGGCGTGTCCATGCGAAGGGCTTGCACGACGAGCTGCTGGAGCAACCGTACCTGGTGATCGACGGCATCGATGGGCGTGCCCATTACGTCCGGCTGCCCGCGGGACGCGATCTGTCCGGTATTCCTGTGGGAAGCATCGTGGCCTGTGGGCCGCCGCCCCTGGGGCGCGCGGCCGACGGTCTTGTGCGGGCAGCCGCTCAGGGCGGTCTCTATGAGGTGGCTGCGCATCGCGCCGCGCTTCAGACCAGCCGGCACCCCCATGTCGAACAGGTGCTGGCGGCCTGCGCCCGCCGGCTGGAGGCCCTGCGACGCGGTGGTGTCGTCGAGCGCGTGACTGACGGGGTCTGGCGAATTCCTGATGACCTGGCCGAGCGGGCCCGGGATCACGACGGCCGCAAGGGTGCTGCAGGTCTGCATGTGGACGTCCGTTGTCATCTGCCGGTCGAGCAACAGGTTCATGCGTGCGGCGCCACATGGCTGGATCGACAACTCGTTGGCGCCGAGTCGTCCGAGCATCCCGCTGCCGCAGGCTTCGGCGCGCAGGTGCGCCGTGCGCTCGAGGACCGACTGCGTGTGCTGGCGTCACAGGGCTTGGCGCAGCAGCAAGGGGCGTACGTGGTGCCGAACAGAAACCTGCTGCAGGCGCTGATCGCGCGGGAGGTCGAGCAGCATGGCCGAGCGCTCGAGGCGGAGACCGGCAAGGTGTGGCGAGCCGTCCAGGACGGCGTTCGCGCCCAGGGCACCTATCGGACGTCCGTTCAGCTCGTCAGCGGCCGCTTCGCCTTGCTCGACGACGGCCACGGCTTCTGCCTGGTGCCTTGGCGGCCCGTCATCGAAACGCGCCTTGGCCAGGCTCTGAGCGTGACCGTCCGAGGCAGCACGGTGAACTGGGAGGTGGGGCGCAGCCGTGGGATCGGCCGCTGAGGGCTCCCCATGCGCTGGCGGCCTTCTGTTCGTCACTGTTGGGGTGGACTGCGCCCCAACGCGCAGTTGCGCTGCCAGCTGAGCAAGGGCGTGGGCATGCGGACGCGGGTCCGAGTCGCCGCAGCGCGAGGGGATGGGGGTTACTGCGCCTCCACTTCCAACGCGCTGGGTGTGGCCTCAAGGCCGCCGGCCCCGTCCTCGTCAGGCGCCACGTTGAAGCTGCAGGCGAACAGCTGCTGACCGGCGACCTCGCGCGGTGGGCCGAGCCGGGCGTGGGCGAAGCCGCCTCGATGCAGGATCCGCGCGATGGCCACGGGGGACACGCTTACGAGTTGCCTGGCACCCCGTTGTGCGGCCTCCCGCAGGCTCACCCGAAGCAGGTCGAGCGCAGCGGGCGAACCCAGCGTGTGGCCTCGTGCAGGCGGTGATTCGGGATCGAAGGCCGCGAAGCGCGACAGCTCCCACACGGCGGCCGAGCGCGGGCACGGGGTGCCGTTCAGCAGTTCGGGAAAGACATCGGCGAGCAGATACGGACCGGTGGTCGGCAGCAGGCGCGCGCATCCGGCAATTCGACCATGGTTGCAAAGTGCGACCACATACACGGTGCCCGGCGTGTCGAAGGTGTCCCACTCTGCGCCAGGGGTCGCATCGGGCAACTGCCAGCCCAGATGCTCGACGAAAACCTGGTGCCGATAGCGGCCGAGCGCATCGACCAAGGTGGCGCCGAGTTGTTGCGCGTTGCCTGTCAGGTAGTGCATGAAATCCTCCGGTGTGATCACCGCGATTTCAGGCAAAGACGCGCTGCCGAGGTACCTGCTGAATCTGGTAGTTGCGCGCCGCGTTGAACGCGCTGCGGTGCGCCTTGGAGTGCGCGAGCCGGGGTCTGGATCGCGAGTTGCCAAAGACGATGACTGCTCATCGAGCGCACAGCTGTTGCATAAAAGGCGCATGTTTCGTTAATCTTTTGTGACGGTCATGTGTCAACGTCCGATGAGGGGAACCACATGGAGAGTTGGGGCGGCGCACTGCTGGATGCGTTGGATGCGAGCGGGGATGTTCGGCAGGCTTTCAATACGGTGGCCAAGTGCGCAGAGCAGCTTGGCTTCGAGTGGTGTGCCTACGGCTACCAGTACCCGCTGCCGTTCACCGATCGGCGCTTTTACCTGGTCAACAACTACGCGGAGTCATGGCGAGAGCGCTACAAAGAGGCCGGTTACCTTCGGGTCGATCCCACCGTGGCCCATGCGCACGCATCGCTGGAGCCGGTGCTGTGGTGCGACGGTCTCTTTCGGTCCGCGCAACAGTTGTGGGACGAAGCGCGGTCGTTTGGACTTCGCCATGGGCGGGCCCAGGCCTGCTACGGACCGGAGGGCGGCGTGGGGATGCTCACCCTTGCACGGTCCTCGGAGCCGATCGGCCAGGCTGAACTTCGTACCAAGGAGGTCCGCCTGCGCTTCCTGGTCAACGTGGCGCACGCCGCCTTGACGAAGCGGATCCTCCAGCTCAAGGGCCTGCACCTGGCGCCGCTGACACCCCGCGAGCGTGAGGCGCTACGCTGGGCAGCCGACGGCAAGACGTCGACGGAGACGGCGCAGATCCTGTCCACGTCGTCGCACACCGTGGAGTTCCACATCAAGAACGCAGGGCGAAAGCTGGGCGCGCGCAACCGTCCCTCGGCCACGGCGCGGGCCGCTGCCACCGGCATGCTTCGCTGAAGACGCCGGCGCGCGCGATGGCGCTCAGGCGAAGGGGGCGCGCTTGCGCAACGCGGCCGCGCCGGTTGCGGCGATCAGTGTGAGGCCCGCCCAGGTGAGCGTCGAAGGCCGTTCCTGCCAGATCAGCATGCCCAGCAAGGTGGACCACAGCAGCAGGCTGAAGCGCAGGGGCATGACGCGCCCCAGATGCGTGCTGCGCAGCGCCGCGACAAGCAGCAGGTTGCCTGCGGTGGCGCATAGGGCCGCGCCAGCCAACAGTCCCCAGTGCCATGGAGTGACGGATGGGGCGGGCGTCGTCGCCTGCCAGGCCCCCAGGCCGGCAAGTCCGACAGTGGCGCTCGTCAGGAGCGTCATTGCGCGCGCCGACAGGGCCTGCGCCAGGCGTCGCGTGCTCAGGTCCCGGGCGGCCAGGCACAGGGCGCAGATGAATGCCGCCGCGACACCCGCGAGCGGCGGTTGTTGGTTCTGCCATGGCTGCACGACCAGCAGGGCGCCGAAGAGACCCGCCAGCACGCCCAGCAGGCGAGTCCATGCGCGCGCCTCCCAGCCCAGCAGCTGTGCCCCGAGCACCGCCAGCATGGGGGCGGTCATCGTGATGGCCGTGACGACGCCCAGGGGCGCGTGGGCCAGTGCCCAGGTAGCGCTGGCGGCCGTGGCGAGCTCCAGCGTGCACCGCAGCGCCACGGCTGGGCGCGTGAGCGCGCGTGGCTGAAGCCGCTCGCGTGCAAGCAGGACCAGGGTCAGCGCGAGCGAGCTGGCGAAGAGGCCCCGGATGGCCAGGATCTGCGTCACCGAAAGGTCGTGTGCGCAGAGCTTGACCAGGGCATCGTTGCCGGCCCAGCAGCCCATGGCAGCGGCCATGGCCGCGGGGCCGTACCGGCCCTCCGCATCAATTCTCACGGGCTTGGCCGTCGCCTGGGGAAACCGGTGGCGCGGCCGGCGCGATGCCCTGCAGGTCCGCGTCGTCCAGCGCTGCGCCGCAGGCCTTGAGCGTGTCCCAGAGGGCCCGCGCCTTCAGGACGATTTCATTGACCTCGGCATCGGGATCGGACAGCGCCACGATGGCGCCACCCGCGCCGATGCTGAGCATGTCGTCCTGCACGACGAGGGTGCGGATCACGATGTTCAGGCGCGCGGCGCCGTTGAGCGACAGATAGCCGAGGCTGCCGGAATACACGCCGCGCGGCGCGCCTTCCAGTGCGTCGATGATGCGCATCGTGCGCCTCTTGGGCGCGCCGGTCATGGAGCCGCCCGGGAAGGCCGCCTGCACGGCGTCCACGGCCGTGAGGTCGCTGCGCAGCCGGCCGCGCACGGTGCTCACCATCTGGGTCACGGTCGCGAAGCGTTCGATCCCGAAGAGCACCGGCACATGCACGCTGCCCACTTCGCAGCTGCGATTGAGGTCGTTGCGCAGCAGGTCCACGATCATGAGGTTCTCGCTGCGGGTCTTCTCGTCGGACAGCAGGTCCTGGGCGATCCGCTCGTCCTCTTCGGGGGTGTTGCCGCGCGGTGCCGTGCCCTTGATGGGCTTGGACTCGACGGTCCGGTCCGGCAGGATGGCCAGGAAGAGCTCCGGCGAAGCGCTGAGAACACTCAGTTCCGGCAGCGCCAGGTAGGCCGCGTAGGGGGCGGCATTGCGCGAGCGCAGCATGTGATAGAGCGCCATCGCATCCACGCGACCGACGCCGACGAGCTGGTTGGTCAGGCAGAGCTCGTAGCTCTCGCCCATGCGGATTTCCTGCTGGCAGCGTTCGATCAGCGTGCGATAGGTCGGCAAAGGGGTGTGCCAGCGCATGCGTTGCACCTGGCTCGCCGCCTGGGTCCGACTCTCCGGTGGCGGCGGCGGCATGGCCTCGGCTTCGGCCTGCAAATAGGCCGCGATGGACTCGACCCAACCTTGATGCAGATCCTGGCCCCCTTGCGGCGTGAGCCAGACGATCCACACTTGGCCTTCCGCGTGGTCGAAGGCGAGGAAGCGGTCCACGAACAGCCAGGCGGCGTCGGGTCCAGGGGCCTCGTGGACGCCGTCGCCATCGAGCTCCTGCTTCAGTTCATAGCCGAAGTAGCCCACGAAGCCACCGACGAAGTCGAAGGGCAGCGGCGCGTGCAACTGGGCAGGCTCGTTGGCGAGCCGCAGGCCCAGGTAGTCGAAGACGCTCTGCGGCAGCGTTTCCTCGCAGTCCGCATGCTGCACATGCAGCGCGCCGCTTTCGCTGTCGTAGCTCAGGTATTCGCTCTGCGGTCCGCTGCCATCGCCCATGAACGAGAAGCGGGCGATGCCGGGCCCGTTCTGGCTGCTGTCCAGCCAGAAGGCCGGACGCTGGCTGGCGAAGAGCGCCTGGTAGACCCGGGCTGGGTCCACGAAGAAATCCAGGCACCGGGCGCGCACATCCCAGGCGGGCGCTGGCGGCTCGGCCGCTTCGGGCATCGTGATGAAGCTGCCCCAGGTGCTGCGGCGTACCCGGCTCTGCTGCCATTCGAGGGTCAGTTCGCGGAAGTTGCGCAACAGGCGGGCGCCGTGCTCGGTGCAGACCGACTCGGGATGGAACTGGACGCCCCACCAGGGCTTGCGCACATGCCGCAGTGCCATGAGCGTGCCGTCCGGCGCCCAGGCGAGCGCTTCCAGGCTGGAGGGCAGTTGGGTCACGGCGAGCGAGTGGTAGCGCACTGCCTCGAAACGGTCGGGGATGCCCTGGAACAGCCCGCGGCCGCAGTGCGAGATGCGGTCGATCCGCCCGTGCATGGGTCGCATGGCCAGATCGACGGTGGCGCCGCAGGCATGGCCCATGGCCTGGTGGCCCAGGCAGACGCCCAGGATGGGCACGTCGGCCTGCGCCAGCGCCTGCGCCGACAGGCCCAGGTCGGCCGGCTGCTGGGGGCGGCCGGGGCCCGGCGAGATCACGATGTTGTCGAAGCCCAGGTGCGAGGCCTCGGCCCAGTCCATTTCGTCGTTGCGCACCACCACGGGCGGGACGCCGTTGCTGGCGGCCAAGTACTGGAACAGGTTGTAGGTGAAGGAATCGTGGTTGTCGATCAGCAGGGTGCGCATGGAGGGCCTCCAACGTGAAAGGGAAGCGGCCATCCTGAACGTGCTTGCGCCAAATACAACCTCCGGAAAATGGGAGGTTCGCCGGTGCGGTGGCGGCGTCCGTCGAAGTCAGGCGAAGGGGAGCGGTGGCGTGGCCGGCGTCGGAACCTGCCGCTGCGCGCCGGTGTCGGCCACCCGTGGCGCGCTCGGTGCCCTTCCGGTCTGGTGCCGGCGGCGCCGCTGCGCGGCCGCCTTCAGGCGGCCCGTCGGCGGCTGGCTGTACGTTCTTTGCGCAGCCGCACGGCCACGGCTTCGACCAACTGGGTCGGCGTGGCGGACAGGCCGTCGGCCAGTCGGAACAGTGTGGTGAGGGACGGGCTGGTCTGGCCCAGCTCCAGCTTGGCAATGAAGGTCCGGTTCAGGCTGCACTGGAAGGCCAGCGCTTCCTGGCTCAAGCCTGCCGCATCCCGGCGCGCCCGGACCTCGGCCGCGAAGGCTCGGAGAAGGTCGGGATCCTGGTGGGCGCGCACGCGCCGACTCTCCCGGTCAATGGGTTCTTATGCACCCGCTTGTATGGTGCAAAAAAAGAGGTGTGTGCATGGCACGAAACGGCGGGCCCCTTGCCGTTCGCTGGCGTCCTGTCTCGACGGGGCACCGAGGGCCCATGCCGCGTCGGTCTCACGGACCCGGGTGCTCAGGCGTCGGACTGCTGCGCGCGTGCGGCGCGCTCCTGTCGCAGCCGTACCGCGACCGCATCGACCAGCGTCGCTGGCGGCGTCGCCAGACCCTCGGCAAGTCGGAACAGGACGGTGATCGACGGGCTGCTTCGCGCGAGCTCCAGCCTGGCGATGAAGGAGCGGTGCAGGCCGCAATGAAAAGCCAGCGCTTCCTGGCTGTGGCCCGCGGCGTGACGGCGCGCCCGGATCTCGGCCGCGAAGGCCTGGAGAAGCTCGGGATCCTGGTGGGTGCGCACCCACCGAATCTCGTGGTGGTGAACTGTTTATGCACCCGCATGTATGGTACAAAACAGCGGTGTGGCCGTGATGTGCAACACCTCGCCGGCGGGTCTGCCTTGGTGCGTGTGTCGGTCCTGCAACCCTGCATGCATTGCCCATGCGGCGCCGCGCCGGGTCCATTCAATCAGCAGTGGTTGCCTCTGGGGCAAGGCTTGAGGGGGGGAAGGGTTGTTTGAACACTGGCGGCCTTTCTGACGTGGATCTGCCGTGCATCGCTCCGTTCGCGCCCGCTCTTCCCATGCCCGCTGGCTGGCGGCACGGGGCATGGTTTCGCCGTGGCGTGTGGGCCGGTGGGCCAGCGGGGGGCTGGGCCCATGAGCCGCCTGCGCAAGGCCTCGCCTCTGCCGTCCGGCCGCGTCATCCAGATTCCGGTCTCGGCGCTGCCGACCCCCCGGCAGTCCAAGGCCGGCGAGCCGGAATCGACCGTGTCCCGGGTGGGCGCCCAGATCCGGGCGCTGCGCACCGCGGCATCTTTGTCGGGGCTGGGGCTGGCGCAGGCCAGCGGTGTGTCTCGCTCGATGCTGTCGCGCATCGAGCGCGGATTAGTGTCTCCCTCGGTCGACACCCTCGAACGCATCGCCCGCGGGCTGGGCGTTCCGGTGGCCCGCTTCTTTGCAGACCAGGCGGAGCGCATGGATTTCAGCCTGGTGCGGCGAGGGCAGGGGATGCCCGTGGATCGGCTGGGTGCCGTGGCGGGCTACCACTACGAATTGCTGGGCCACCTTCTATCCGGCCAGATGTTCGTGGAGCCCTACCTGGTTCGACTGGAGCCGGAGGCGCCGCCGTATGCCAATTTCCAGCATCCGGGGCTCAAATTCATTCACCTGCTCAGTGGGCAGGTCCAGTACCGCTACGGCCCGCGGGTGATGGAGCTGAGCGCGGGTGACTCCATGCTGTTCGATGCGAGTGCCTTGCACGGTGTCGAGGCGGTTGTCGTTCGGCCGGTGTCCTATCTGTCCATCGTGTTCACGTTGCGCGCCTGAGCGGGCGCAGGAGGGGGCGTGCACAGCGAATGGTGAGCGCTCATCCCAAGCAGGGTGGTGATGAGCAGAGGGGCTGACTTCATCGGGTGCTGGGTCGCCGACTGCGGGGCCCGTGCCTCGGCCATTCACTTGTGGGAGCGGCAGGATGCGCCAGCATCCTCTGCCCAGAAGCCTGACGCAGAAAGAAGTCCATGCGGCTTGCCGCCGGCGACGAGTCAGGGGTGGTGCGTCCGGCGGCCGGTCCTCAGCCATTCAAGGCACAGTGCCCGCATGGCGTCGTCGCCCATGTGCAGTTCGAGGAGGATTTCCGCTGTGACGTCGTCCTCGCAGTAAAGGTAGGCGAGAGGCACCCGCAAAACCGTGGCGATCGCTCGCGCCGTGGGCAACGAAGGTTCGTGCACGCCGGTTTCGTAGCGAGAAATTCTGGCGCTGCTGCTCGACTCGTCCAGCCCGATGAGAACGCCCAATCGGTCTTGAGGCAATCGCGCTCGAAGACGCGCTTCGCGCATGCGTCGACTGAATATGGGGCTGGACGTGGGCGGACCGTTGAGCGTCACCCTACGATATTCGAAGTATTTGGGCTAAAGTGCTCTACGAAATACGTAGATAACGGCCGCCGTGGGTTCGCTCTTGGCGCTTGTGAAAGGACCTTGCCGTGCAACAAGCTTCTCCCATGCCCTCGTCGGAACCCGTGTGCATCCCCAAGCGGTTGCTTGCAAGGGTGCGAGCGCCGAAGCGCGGCGTGGATGGATCCGTGGAGCTACGGATTGGGATGCATGTCCGTGCTCATCGCGAGCGGTTGGGCATGTCGATTTCAGCACTCGCGCGGGTCTCCGGCCTATCCTTGTCCATGCTTTCGCGTGTTGAGCGGGGCTTGGTATCTCCTTCAACGCAGACGCTAGGACGCATCGCAGCCGCATTGGACGTGCGCATTGGCGCGCTCTTCGAGGAGAGCTTGTCCAAGGCCGAGGCCACCAGCGAAGCCTCTTCATGCCTCTGATCATGCTGCTGCGGCTTTGAGCCTTGAGGCCATGGTTCACCCCCCTGTGCTCCTGACCCGTCGCATGGGCGCAGGGACGCCGCTCCGTCCATACCCGATCCGGTGCTTCAAGTGTTCAGAATAATGGTCGATTCCAGGTGTTTTGACTAGAATTCCGTTCATATGAACGAGGGTCTGTCCGGTGTTCTCGAACGGCAGCTGCTGTTGCAGTTGGGGGACCGCCTGAAAGTCTTGCGCAAGAGCCGCAAGCGCTCCATGGCGGACGTCGCTCAATGCGCGCAGATCTCGCGCACCACGTTGGCCGCGATCGAGGCGGGAGACCCGGGTCCGTCAATGGGCAACTATGTGCGTGTGATGGCGGTGCTGGGCGTTGCGGGGGATCTCGCGTTGCTGGCGAGTGACGCGTTGCAGGCTGCGGCCGCCAATACTGCGGGCGCCCGGTCGCGCCGCCCTCGGCCGTCGGTTCAGGTCACGGTGTCCACGGATGACGCGCATCATCGCGCGCAGGACCTGCAGAGCCTGGCCTTGCACGAGGCCGCAGTGCGCCTGGTGCGCGAGGACCCGGCACTGCTGGCCCAGGCCCAAGCCACACTGCAGCGCTGGATGAGTGCCGGTTCTACACGATCCACCAGCCTCTGGCACGAATGGGACGCCATTCTTCGCTCGAACGCCTGGAGCAAGGTGCTCGGCCGAAATCAACGTGCGGCCGAACTTCGTCAGGCGTCGCCGCTCACCGCCGTTCTTCCCGAAAACGTGCGAGCCGATGTTTTGGCACAAGTGCGCGCGCTCAAAAAGGGCGTGCAGCTCGGTGCTTCGGACCTCTCTGCGAGCATGCCGTGACGCGGGAGGAACTGGAGCATATCGTTCGCGCCAGCGCGGACATCACCGACCAGTACGAATTCATCGTGGTGGGCAGCCAGTCCATCCTGGGGGCGCTGCCGGCGGCGCCCGAGGTGTTTCGTGCTTCGCGCGAGGCAGACATCTATCCGTTGCAGCGCCCCGACCTGGCAGACGCCATTGATGGGGCCATCGGTGAGGGATCGCAGTTTCACGAGACCTATGGGTATTACGCACAAGGCGTGGGACCGGAAACCGCCGTCCTTCCGGACGACTGGATGACCCGGGTGCATCGCGTCCAGGGCCCGGGAACCGACGGGAAGGTCGCCTACTGTCTGGACTTGCCGGACCTTCTCCTTTCCAAGGCCGTGGCTGGCCGCGAGAAGGACCGTGCGTTCTGCATCGCGATGTTCGTCCATGGGCTGGTGACCTTGGACAAGGTCGTCGCGCTCATACCGCGCATGGGCATGCTCGGCCGGGTGGAGCAGCAGCGGCTGCGCCGCACCCTGACGCGCTGGGCTCTCGGGACGCCTTCGGAGGGGTAGCTGAAGGCTTCGCCCTTGCGCTGGGGCGACGTGCTGCCTACAGCGTTTCGTGGACGGGCGGTCCTACTGAATCTGGCAGGTTCCTGCGCCTGGGCGTCCGTTCTACGCTCAGCGGCGGATTCGATGAGGAGTTGCCGATGTCCCCTGCGATCGCCGGATACCGTATCCCTGGATTGTTGGCGCTTGCCGCACTGCTGACAGCCTGTGCGGCGCCATCGGGAGAGCCACCGAGTTGCGACGTGTCCAGGCTTGTCGAGCTGGGCGCAAAGCGGCTCGATATCTCCCGCCAGGTGGCGCTCGCCAAATGGGACAGCGGCCATCCCGTGGCCGATCCGCCGGGCGATCCCCGGGAGGCCCAGGTCATCGCCGCCGCGGCGCAGGAGGCTGCTGAGCATGGCGTGGCTCCCGAGCGTGCGAACGCGTTCTTCGCCGACCAGATCGAGGCCAGCAAACTCATCCAGATCGGACTGATCGCGCAGTGGCACCGCTCAGGCGGGGCGCCGCGGGAGCCTCGGGCCGACCTGCGCACTGCGCTGCGCCCCGCCCTGGACATGCTGAGGCCGGCCCTCATCGACGCGCTGAAGTCGGCCGAGCCGTACCGCGGTCGCGCGGACTGCAAGCGTTGTGTCGCCGATGCCACGGCGGCCTATGCCGATGCGCACCGGCTACCCGCCTTGTTCGCCGTGGGGCTGGACCGGGGGCTGGCTCGGGTCTGCGGCGATTGAGCGCGCGCAGCGCTCAAGCCGGCTGCGTCTCGACCGGCCGCTTTAGAAGCGCTGGCTCAGAAACTGCTGGATCCTCGGGTCCGTGTTCCCGCCGAAGAAGCGATCGGGCGGCGCCTCCTGCACGATCCGGCCGGCGTCCATGAACACGACCTTGTCCGCCACGGCCCGTGCGAATCCCATTTCGTGCGTGATGCAGATCATGGTCATGCCGTCGCGCGCGAGCAGGATCATCGTGTCGAGCACCTCCTTCACCATCTCCGGGTCGAGCGCGGAGGTCGCTTCGTCGAAGATCATGAGCGAAGGGTTCAGGCAGAGCGCACGGGCGATCGCTACACGCTGCTGCTGACCACCCGAGAGCTGGGCCGGGTAGGCCGAGCCTTTGTCGGCCAGACGGACCTTCGCCAGGTGGGCCAGCGCGGTGTCCTGCGCCTCAGCCTTCGACCTGCGGCGAACCCAGCGCTGCGCCAGCGTGCAGTTCTCCAGCACCGTGAGATGGGGAAAGAGATTGAACTGCTGGAACACCATGCCGATGTTGGCCGACACCAGGTCCGCATGGCGCATGCGCGGAGAGATCGGCCGGTCGTTGACGATCACTTCACCGCTGGCGTAGGGCTCCAGGCCGCTCACGCATCGGGCCAGCGTGGACTTGCCAGAGCCGGATGGGCCGCAGACGACCACGCGTTCGCCGACCTGCACGGTCAGGTTGATGTCGCAGAGCACCTGATGGGCCCCGAAGTGCTTCGACAGATTGCCGACGCGCACCACCAGCGTCCGGTCCGGAGCGCCTGCGGTCATGCGGCCTCCCGGTACAGGCGGCTGGCCGGGCTGTCGGGCCAGGCGAGCAGGCGTCCTTCGGTCACGCGGGTGCGGCCGTACACGATCCACACGTCGTCCACCGTACCGATGAACTGCGCGACGCGCAGCAGCTCCGGGTGGTCCTGCGCGGTTGATGCATAGCCCACGCCTGCCGCATACCGGCCTTCGATGAGCCCCGTGGTGACTTCCGACACGGTCGGGACCAGTTCGACATCCTCCCAGCGGGACGCGTCGATGTAGCCCAGCGTCGGGCTCATGACCGCCAGTGTTCGGGGCTGCGCGACATCCTTGCGCTGCAGGATGGCGAGATCGCGGCTGGGCGAGATGAAGGTGTCCAGGGCGTACAGCCCGTCGAACGATCGGGCCATCGTCGTCGAGCATTCGGGATGGACCGCGCACTGGACCATGAAGTCGGCCGTCCCGCTCAGAACAGCGGCGGCACCTTCCGAGAAGTCGCGCGCGAACGCGAGCGCAGCGCGGTCGCGCAGGCCATGGAAGTCGAGGTAACGCAACGTCACCAGTTCGTGGTTGTTGCCGGCAGGGCCAAGGGTGATGAATTTCATTGGGAAGGGGAAGCCGTCTGGACGTTGAAGGTGCGTTCGAGCCTGCGAAGGCCGGACATCAGGAGGTAGTTGATCGCGAGATACACGAGCCCGGCACCGAAGAACACCTCATAGGGCGCGTAGGTCTCGGACGTGAGCAGCCGTGCCGTGCCCGTCAGCTCCAGCAGCGTCACCGTGCTCGCCAGGGAGGTGGCCTTGCAGGTCAGGATGACGTCGTTGCCGAGCGCGGGCAGCGTGGCGCGCAGCGCCAGCGGCAGATCGATCCGCCAGAAGCGCTGCGATGGGCTCAAGCCCAGCATGAAGGCGGCCTCCTGGATGCCCCTGGGAATGGCGTCGAGCGCCGCGCCCAGCGTCTTGCCGGCATAGGCGGCCGAGTTCAGGCCGAGCGCGATGACCACGCACCAGAACGGATTGCGCAGCACGGGCCAGAGGAAGGACTCACGCACCACGTCGAACTGCCCCGCACCGTAGTACAGGAGGAAGAGCTGGACCAGCGCGGGGGTGCCGCGGAAGAACAGCATGTAGCCCTGCGCGGCGGCGCGCACCAGACGAAAGCCCGAGTTGACGCAGAGCGCAACGGGCAGGGCCAGCGCCATTCCGAGCAGGATGACCAGCGCCGTGAGCAAAAGCGTCAGTTGGGCGGCCGCCAGCAGTGTCGGCAGGACGGACCAAAGAAGGGTGATGTCGAACATGCTGCTCACCTCTGTGCCGTGGGCACCGATCGGCGCTCCGCCCATCCCAGGCACAGCGTCAGCATGGCTGTCAGCGCCAGGTAGATGAGGGCGGCGGCCAGGTACATCGTGAACGGCTGCCGCGTCGCGCCTGCGGCCTCCGCCGCCTTGCGCATCAATTCGTCGCAGCCCACGATGGAGACGATGGACGTCTGCTTGAGCAGCACGATGGATTGGTTGCCGAAGGGCGGAAGCGCTGCACGGGCCGCTTGCGGCAGCACCACCGTCCCCAGCGTCTGCAGGCGCGAAAGCCCCAGCATCCGCGCCGCTTCGCGCTGCGGGCCTGGCACGGACAGCAGCGAGCCACGGATGATCTCGGCCACGTAGGCGCCGAAGGACAGGGCCAACGCCACCACGCCCGCAGCGAAGGTGTCGATCTCCACCGGGCGACCCGTCAAGGTGGCCAGTGTCAGCGGTGCCCCGAAGAACACCGCGAAGACGATGAGCAGATCCGGCACGCCCCGTGCGACGGCCACATAGGTGCGCCCCACGGCTTCGAGCACACGAACGCCCGACAGCTGCAGCCAGCAGCAGGCAGATCCCAGCACCGTGCCCAGGACCAGTGCACATGCGGCCAGCTTCAGCGTCGTCAGCGTGCCCTGCAGCAATTGCGCTTCATAGCCTTGAAGAAGTTCCATACGCGAGTCGCTGGCCTACATCAGCTTGAAGGGGAAGTACTTTGCCGTGATGCGGTCGTAGGTCCCATCGGCACGGATGGCCGCAAGGGCCGCGTTGACCTTGGCCAGGGTCTGCGGATCGTCCTTGCGCACGGCGATGCCGTTGCCCTCACCGAGCAGTCCCCCTTTCAGGTCGGGACCGACGAAGTCGAAGTCCTTGGCCTGTGGCGTCTTCATGAAGCCGACGTAGTAGGTGACCATGTTCCCGAAGATGTAGTCCACGCGGCCCGCCACGAGGTCCAGCTCGGCGGCCTGCGGCGTGTCGTAGAAGCGCAGATCCGAGTTTCTGTATTCGTGGCTCAGGTAGCCGGCCTGGATGGAGCCGCGCTGAACGCCGATGGACTTGCCCTTCAGCGCGGTCGGGCTCACGTCCGGCGGCGTGCCCTTCCGGGCGACGAAGCGCGAGACCGTCTCCTTGTACTTGTCCGAGAAGGCGACGCGCTGTCGCCGCTGCTCCGTGATCGCCATGCTGGCGACGATCATGTCGTACTTGTGGGCGAGCAGGCCCGGCAGGATGCCGTCCCAGTCCTGGGCCACGATCTCGCACTTGGCCTTCATCTTCTCGCACAGCGCGTGGGCGATGTCGACGTCCCAGCCCTGCAGCGTGCCCTGGGCATCCTTGAAGCTCCAGGGCGGGTAGGTGCCCTCGGTCGCGATGCGGAAGCTTTCCTGTGCGTTCGCGTTGCTGGCCCAGAGGCAGCAGGCCATCAGCAGTAACGAAAGCGGGCGGGCGAATCGAATGCCATGAGAAAAGAGGGTCATGAGCGGGTCCTCGGTTGACGATGGGAACGGCGCGATCCTCCCGGTTGTGCGGTAGCTGTTCAACGCTTGCATGCCGAGCAATCGGTCACCCGGATTGCAGTGACTGCGATTCGCGGCGGGCGGCATGACGCCCGTTGCATGCTGGGCAACAAGCGTGCTTCTTGAGCACGCTTGCATAAGGTCCCCGGCGCTCCAACGCAGCGTGTTCGCCAGTGATGTCCATGAGATCGGGCGGCTGGGCGCCCCGGTGCGCAGGGGGCCTGCCAGATTTCGGGGGCTGCTACCTCGACCGTATCTGCCCACACTGTGCATCGCTGGCCTTGGATGCAGTTGTCCGGGGTGTCAGAGCGCCGTGCATCGGCGGAGGCCTACCCATGATCCAAGGCATCAGCCTGCGCCACCTGCGCTTCTTTCTGGCCGTCGCCCAAGAGGCCAGTGTTCGCCGCGCTGCAGAGCAACTGCCGACCGATGCCTCGAACCTGTCCCGGGCCATTCGCGAGCTCGAGCACAGGCTCGGCAACGTCTTGCTCTTTGACCGGCGGCAACGGCCGTTGCAGCTCACGCCGGCAGGCTTGGCGTTGGCGCGTCATGGGCGGGATCTGGAGCAGCACTTCCAGCGCGTGGTGGGCGACCTGCGAAGCGCCGACATGGGGCCGGCCGCGTGCCCATCGCGCCGCGGCGACGTCTGAACATCTTCGGCTCGCTCGCGACTACGCCACGGTACGCCAGCATGGGTGGCCTCATCCGCGCCTGCTTTGCACACTGCGTCGCAGTTGTCCGCATGCCATTCGCATGCGCGTCTCTGCGTTGACGAGGAGTGCGATGTCCCAGGAAGTGCAAAGCGGTGTGTTGTTCGGCCGGGTCGCGGCCGTGACGGCCACGGCGCTGGGCGGGGTGTGGTCGGCGACGCAGTGGACCGCCGATGCGCTGGGACATCAGCGGCGTCTGGGACCGCCCTGGTTCCAACTGGCAGGACAGCCCATCTACGAACCCTGGAAGCTGTTCGAGTGGTGGTACTGGTACGACGCCTACGCGCCCGAGGTCTTCAGCTTTGGAGGCACCATCGCGGCGGCCAGCGGTCTGCTCGCCACAGGCGTGGCCATCGGCATGGCCGTGTGGCACTCGCGGGTCTCCCGACGCGTGACCACCTATGGTTCGGCCCGCTGGGCGGAGCCCGCGGACGTCGACAAGGCTGGCCTGACGGGCGAGGCTGGTGTGTTCCTGGGGCGCTTCGCCGCGAAAGGCGGTGCTTACCTGCGGCACGAGGGGCCCGAGCACGTGATGGCCTTCGCGCCGACGCGCTCAGGCAAGGGCGTGGGCCTGGTCGTGCCGACGCTGCTCAGTTGGACTGGCTCCGCGGTGATCCATGACATCAAGGGCGAGAACTGGCAGCTCACGGCGGGCTGGCGGGCGCGCTTCTCGCACTGCCTGCTCTTCAACCCCACGGATGCACGGTCCGCCGCTTACAACCCCCTGTTGGAAGTGCGGCGCGGCGAGCACGAGGTGCGCGACGTGCAGAACATCGCCGACATCCTGGTGGACCCCGAAGGGGCGCTGGAGCGGCGCAACCACTGGGAGAAAACCTCCCACGCCTTGCTGGTGGGCGCGATCCTCCATGTGCTCTACGCAGGTGAGGACCGGACGCTGCGCGGCGTCGCGAACTTCCTGTCCGACCCGGCCTGCACCTTCGAGCAGACGCTTCATCGCATGATGACGACGCTGCATCTGGGGACCGCGCCGCATCCGGTGGTGGCCTCCGCGGCGCGCGAGGTGCTCAACAAGAGCGACAACGAGCGCTCGGGTGTCCTGTCCACCGCCATGTCCTTTCTCGGCCTGTACCGGGACCCGACGGTGGCGGCGGTGACGGCCCGGTGCGACTGGCGCATCGTGGACCTGATCTCGGCGGAACACCCCGTCTCGCTGTACCTGGTGGTCCCGCCCTCCGACATCAGCCGCACGAAGCCGCTGATCCGCCTGATCCTCAACCAGATCGGCCGACGGCTGACCGAGTCGCTGGACGGCTCGGACGGGCTGGCACGGCGGCACAAGTTGCTGTTGATGCTCGACGAGTTTCCGGCCCTGGGACGGCTGGATTTTTTCGAGTCGGCACTGGCCTTCATGGCCGGCTACGGCCTGCGGGCCTTCCTGATCGCGCAGAGCCTCAACCAGATCGACAAGGCCTATGGGCCCAACCACGCGATCCTGGACAACTGCCATGTGCGCATCGCGTTCGCCACCAATGACGAACGCACCGCCAAGCGCATCTCGGATGCGCTCGGGACGGCCACCGAGTTGCGGGCCCAGCGCAACTATGCTGGTCATCGGCTTTCGCCCTGGCTCGGGCATCTGATGGTGTCGCGGCAAGAGACGGCGCGGCCCCTGCTGACGCCGGGCGAGGTGATGCAACTGCCGCCGGATGACGCGGTCGTGATGGTGTCCGGCCATCCACCCATCCGTGCTCGAAAGCTGCGCTACTTCCTGGATCGCAACTTCACCGCGCGTGTGCTGCCGCCGCCACTGCTGTCTTCAGGCGGCTATGCCGACCGGCCACCGGCCCGGCAGGATGACTGGCATGGCTTGCCCGCGCCTGTCTGTGCAGTGGCAGGCTGCGGCGCCAGTGACGATGCCGCAGCCGACGAGGGCGGACATCAGCGCAAGCCGGAACTCGACCTGACGCTGGCACCGGCGCACGAGACGGAGGCGGGGGACCTGCTGCTGCTCGACGAGGATGCGGACGATTCGGCGGTGGCCCTGCCACAGAGTCTTTCCGCATCCAGAGGCGGTCAGGCGGAGCGGAACTCTTCTCGCACCGCCCGCTTGGCGGCGCTGGATCCGGACGACGGGATCGTGCTATGAGCCTCGGTACCCGGCGCACGCGCTTGAATGTCTTCATCGAGCCGGACCATGCGCGTCGGTTGGAGGACATCGCGGCCCACCGTGGCGTGTCCAAATCGGCGGTCATTGCAGCAGCGCTCTCGGTCTATCTCGCGCCGGATGCGGCGGAGCAGCGCGAAACGGCCTTCACCAAACGACTGGACCGCCTCTCGCGCCAGTTCGAACGGCTCGAGCGCGACCAGGCCATCCTGATCGAGACCGTGGCCCTGTTCGTGCGCCACTACCTGACACTGGCCCTGCCGGTCCCGGAGCACCAGCAGGAGGCCGTGCGCGCCCAGGGCCGGGCGCGCTACGCCCAGTTTGTCGAGCAACTGGCCCGCCATGTGCAGCGCGGGCGCAGCCTGGTGCGGGAGGTCCACGAGGAGTTGTCGGTCAATGGCCCAGAGACCCGACCCTCCGGCATGCCCGCGCCCACTGCAGGCGAGGAGGGCGCATGACGGCTTCAGATGCCTGGACCGACGGCGAACCCGCGGAGCGGCGCATCCGCATGCTGCGCACGGCCATGGGTCCCGAGATCACCGCTGCCCTCGAAGACCGCGATGTGGTCGAGGTGCTGCTCAATCCGGACGGCTCCCTGTGGCTGGACCGGTTGAGCGCGGGGAGGGCGCCAACCGGTCACCGGATGGCCGCTGCGGACGCCGAGCGGATCATCCGGCTGGTGGCGGCCCACGTGCGGGCGGAGGTCCATGCAGGTGCGCCCTTGCTGTCCGCCGAGTTGCCTGAAACAGGGGAGCGCTTCATGGGTGCGATGCCGCCCGTCGTGCGGGCCCCCTCCTTCGCGATCCGCAAGCGGGCGCTGGCCGTCATGACGCTCGCGGACTATGTGGCCGCAGGGATCATGAGCGAGGCGCAGGCGGGCTTCCTGCGCAGCGCCGTCCGCGCGCGGCTCAACATCGTCGTGGCCGGCGGTACCAGTACCGGCAAGACGACGCTGGCAAATGCGCTGCTCGTCGAGGTGGCCCAGACACGCGACCGCGTGCTGGTGCTGGAGGACACCGTGGAGCTGCAGTGCCGCAGCGATGACCACGTGAGCCTGCGCGCCGAACCGGGCACCGCCACCATGGCCGACCTGGTGCGCGCCACCTTGCGCCTGCGACCCGACCGCATCGTGGTCGGCGAGGTGCGTGGCGCGGAAGCGCTCGACCTGATCAAGGCCTGGGGCACCGGCCACCCGGGCGGGATCGCGACCGTGCACGCCAACTCCGCCGCCGGCGCCCTCACGCGGCTGGAACAGCTCATCCAGGAAGTCAGCCTCACTGTGCCCCGGGCCCTCATCGCCGAAGCGGTGAACGTCGTGGTGCATCTGACGGGGCGGGGTCAGGCCCGCCGTGTTCGCAGCGTCACGCGCGTGATCGGCCTGGATGCCAACGGCTATCTGTTGGACGACGCGCTCGGGACCGGACTGCCCGACGCTTCCGACTTTTCGCCCTCTCAACCCTCGTCATCCACCGCAGGAGATCTGTCATGACCCTTGGTCCTCGTTCCAGGCGAGCGCTGCTGCGCGCCGCCGTACCCTTGATCGCCTTGCTGGCGGTGGCCGTACCCGCGCATGCCGCTGGCTCCAGCATGCCGTGGGAGGCGCCGCTGCAGTCCATCCTCGAATCCATTCAGGGGCCGGTGGCGCGCATCGTGGCGGTGATCATCATCATTTCGACCGGCCTGGCGCTCGCCTTCGGCGACACGTCCGGCGGCTTTCGCAAGCTGATCCAGATCGTGTTCGGCCTGTCGATCGCGTTCGCGGCCTCGTCCTTCTTCCTGAGCTTCTTCAGCTTCTCGGGCGGAGCGGTCCTGGCATGAACGGGCAGGACGTTCCCGGCTTCGAAGTGCCGCTGCACCGGTCGCTGACGGAGCCGATCCTGCTGGGCGGTGCGCCGCGGACCGTGGCCATCGCCAACGGCACCCTGGCGGCTGCGGTTGGCCTGGGGCTGCAGCTGTGGATTCCAGGCGCGCTGCTTTGGGGGATCGGCCATGCGCTGGCGGTCTGGGGTGCGCGACAGGACGCGCAATTCATGTCCGTGTTCATGCGGCACCTCAAGCACCGCGCGCTGCTGGACGTGTGAGGGCCCAGTCGCATGCTCAATCTCTCCGAGTACCGTCGGCGGGCCGACCACTTGGCCGATTACCTGCCCTGGGTCGCGCTCGTGGCGCCCGGGGTCGTCCTGAACAAGGATGGCAGCTTCCAGCGCACGGCACGCTTTCGTGGGCCGGATCTGGACAGCGCCACGCCGACCGAACTGGTGGCGACCACCGCCCGGCTCAACAATGCGCTGCGTCGTCTCGGTTCCGGCTGGGCGATCTTCGTGCAGGCCGAGCGGCGCGAGGCAGCCGGCTATCCCCCGTCGGACTTTCCGGAGCCCTTGTCCTGGCTCGTGGACGAGGAGCGTCGTGCCGCCTTTGAAGCGTCCGACAGCCACTTCGAAAGCCACTACCACCTCACACTGGTCTGGCTTCCCCCGAAAGAGGCCCGAGACCGGGCGGCGCATCTGCTCTACGAGAACCGCGCCGTGGAAGGCGTGGACTGGCGCGAGCGCCTGGCCACCTTCGTGGCGGAGTCTGGCCGACTGCTGGACCTGATCGAGGGCGTGATGCCCGAGGTGGGCTGGCTGGACGATGCACAGACGCTGTCCTTTCTGCACAGCTGCATCTCGGCGCACCGGCACCCAGTGGCGGTACCGGAGGTGCCGATGTACCTGGACGTGCTGCTGGCCGACCGTGCGCTGGCCGGTGGTCTGGCGCCGATGCTCGGCGACCAGCACCTTCGCGTGCTGACCGTGCGCGGCTTTCCGACGTCGACCTGGCCCGGCATCCTGGACGAACTCAACCGCCTGGGCTTCGCCTACCGGTGGTCGACCCGCTTCCTCTGCATGGACAAGGCCGAGGCCGAGCAGGCACTGGCTCGGTTGCGCCGGCACTGGTTCGCCAAGCGCAAGAGCGTGGCCGCGCTGCTGCGCGAGAGCGTGTTCCAGCAGGAGAGCCCGCTGGTCGACACCGATGCGAGCAACAAGGCCGCCGACGCCGACGCGGCGCTGCAGGCACTCGGCAGCGACCAGGTCGCCTTCGGCTACGTGACGGCCACGGTGGTCGTGATGGACGCCAGCGCTGACGCGGCCGAGGAGAAGCTGCGGCAGGTGGAGCGGGCGGTCCAGGGACGCGGCTTCGTCACGATGCCCGAGACGCTCAACGCCGTGGAGGCCTGGCTGTCGTCGCTGCCGGGTCATGTCTATGCCAATGTCCGACAGCCCATCGTGTCGACGCTGAATCTGGCGCACCTGATGCCGGTGTCGGCGGTGTGGGCCGGGCCGGAGCGCAACGCCCATCTGGACGGCCCACCCCTCGTGATCACCCGCACCGACGGGGCCACGCCGTTCCGGCTGGTGACGCATGTGGGAGACGTGGGCCATACGCTGGTCGTGGGGCCGACCGGCATGGGCAAGTCCGTCCTGCTGGCCACGCTCGCGCTGCAGTTCCGGCGCTATCCCGGATCCAGGGTCCTGGCCTTCGACGTGGGGCGCTCCCTGCGCGCGACGATCCTGGGACTCGGGGGCGAGCACTACGACCTTGGCGCCGAGCACGGCATTGCCTTCCAGCCCCTGGCCCGCATCGATGAAGAAAGCCATCGCGCCTGGGCGGCCGAGTGGATCGAAGGCCGGCTGCGCCAGGAGGGCGGCGAGGTGGGACCGGCCGAGCGGGAGGCGGTGTGGCTGGCCTTGGGCAGCTTGGCCAGCGCGCCGGTCGAGCAGCGCACGCTCACGGGCCTGTCGGTGCTGCTCCAGTCCAAGGCCTTGCGCCAGGCGCTGGCGCCTTACGTGCTTGGCGGCGCGCATGGCCGGCTGCTCGATGCCGAAGCGGACCGGCTGGGCGATGCGCCCGTGCAGTGCTTCGAGATGGAGGCGCTGATGCCCAGCAAGGCGGCGGTGCTGGCGGTGCTGGGCTATCTCTTCGCGCGCTTCGAGGCGCGCTTCGACGGCGCGCCCACGCTGCTGATCATGGACGAGGCGTGGCTGTTCCTGGATGAGCCGGTCTTCTCCGCACGCATCCGCCAGTGGCTCAAGACGCTGCGCAAGAAGAACGTGTCCGTGCTGTTCGCGACGCAGAGCCTGGCCGACATCCAGAACTCCACCATTGCGCCGGCCATCGTCGAGAGCTGCGCCAGCCGCATCTTCCTGCCCAACCCGCAGGCGACGGAGCCGCAGATCCGGCAGATCTACGAGGGCTTCGGCCTCAACGCGCGGCAGATCGCTCTCGTGGCGACGGCCACCCCGAAGCGCGAGTACTACTACCAGTCCCGATTGGGCTGCCGGATGTTCGAGTTGGGCCTGGGCGCGGTGGCCCTGGCCTTCGCCGGTGCGTCGCGGCCCGAACAGCAGCGGGAGATGGATGAGTTGTTGCGCGAACACGGCCGCCCGGCGTTCGCACGGCGATGGCTGATGCACCAGGGGCTGGGTTGGGCGGCCGAGCTTCTGGATGCCTATCCCGGGCGCGGTCCCGAATCGTCCAACCTGAAGGAGAACATCGCATGACGTCTTCGCGTACCAACCACCGCTTGCTCCGCCGCGTTGCGCTGGCAGCCGCCCTTGCCTTGGGCGCCGCAGCCCCCGCCCATGCCCTCTTCGGGATCGGCGACATCGTGCTCGATCCCTCGAACCTGGCGCAGAACATTCTCACGGCGGCCAATACGCTGGAGCAGATCAACAACCAGGTGAAGCAGTTGCAGAACGAGGCGCAGATGATCACCAACCAGGCCAAGAACCTGGCCCGTCTGGACTTCAACGCCCTGGCGCAACTGCGCAGCACGCTCGCCACGTCGAACCGGCTGATCCAGGAGGCGCAGGGCCTGGCCCAGGGCGTGCAGGCCATGGAGGCGCAGTTCCAGGCGCTGTACCCGCAGGCCGTGGGCGGCGCCGTGTCGCAGGGCCAGATGGTCGAGGATGCGCGTCGGCGCTGGTCCCTGTCGTTGGAGGCCCTGCGCACCGCTGCCAAGGTGCAGGCGCAGGCCGTCCAGAACTTCTCCGCGGATGAACAGGTCCTGTCGGATCTGGTGGCGCGCAGCCAGTCGGCAAGCGGCGCACTGCAGGCGGTTCAAGCGACGAACCAACTCCTGGCGCTGCAGGCCCGGCAGGCCATCCAGGCGCAGCAGCTGCAGCTGACCCAAGACCGGGCTGCTGCGCTTGAGCAGGCGCGGCAGGCCACCGCGCATGAGCGGGCGCGGGAGACGCGGCGCCGCTTCCAGGGCAGCGGCACGGTCTACACCCCTTACCCGGTGAGTTTCCATGGCACTCCGTGAGGCCGTGGGCGCGCCGGGCGCCATCTACTGGCTGACGCTGGGCATGCTCGTGGGCGCTGTGCTGGGGCAGGGCGGCTGCAGTCGGCAGCAGACACTGCCGTCCCCGGCGTTGGCGCAGGAGTTGGCGGAAGATCCGCAGCGGCTGTCTGCCTTGCAGTCCGCATGCCGGCGGCGAGACACCGCCGTGTCGGAAGCCCAGTGCGCTGCCGTTTCGGAGGCCGCCCGGCTGCGCTTCCTGCGAGCGTCACCGTCGCCGTACGCTGCACCCGGTTCAACGTCGGCGCAGGCCGCTCAAGGTGTTGCGCCATGAACGATGTCGGAACCATCGACCGCTTCCTGGACGTCTTCTCCCGCTACATCGATTCCGGCTTCGGATTGCTCCAGGGGGAGGTGCGCTTCCTGACCGCCACGCTGGTGGCCATCGACATGACGCTCGCGGGGCTGATGTGGGCGCTGGGCCACGCGGGCGGGCAGGGCGACGACGTGATGGCGCGACTCATCAAGAAGGTGCTCTACGTGGGTGCCTTCGCCTACATCCTTGGCAACTTCAACCGGCTGGCGGGCATCGTGTTCGACTCCGTCGCGGCGCTTGGCCTGCAGGCCTCGGGTTCCGGTCTCTCGAAGGGGCAACTGCTGCAGCCAGGCCGCCTGGCGCAGGTCGGCATCGAGGCGGGGCGCCCGATCATGAAGCAGATCGGCGACCTTACGGGCTTTCCGGAGGTCTTTGCCAACCTGGACATGATCGCTGTCCTCTTCCTGGCTTGGTTGGTGCTGATCGTGGCCTTCTTCGTGCTGGCTGTTCAGCTCTTTGTCACGCTGATCGAGTTCAAGCTCACCACGCTCGCGGGTTTCGTGCTCGTGCCCTTCGCCCTTTGGAACAAGACCGCGTTCCTGGCGGAGAAGGTCCTGGGCAACGTGGTGGCATCGGGCGTCAAGGTGCTGGTGCTCGCCGTCATCGTGGGCATCGGCTCAGGCCTGTTCGGCGAGTTCACGGCGGCCGCCGGAGACGACCCGAGCATCGACCATGCGCTGGTCACGATGCTGGCGGCGTTGACCTTGTTGGGGCTTGGCGTGTTCGGTCCGGGCATTGCCACCGGTTTAGTGTCTGGCGCACCGCAACTGGGCGCCGGGGCGGCCGCTGGAACGGCGATGGGGGCCGCGGGCCTGGCGGTTGCAGGCGGTGCTGCGGCTGCCAGCATAGGGTCTGCCGCAGCGGCTGGTGCGCGGCTCGCGCCGGGGGCAGCGCGGGCTGCGATTCACGGGGGCGCCACCGCTGGCCGTACGGCCGCCTCGATGGCGCGCGATGCGGGGAACGCCTATGCGGTAGGTGCCGCAGGCGCTGACGGAAATCCTGCCCGGGCTGCAACGGCTGGCATGGCCAATGTGGCGCGGGCAGGCGCGAATGCATTGGGGACTCGCCTGGCCGCTGGCACCAAGGCGCTGGGTGAACGTGTTGCTGGCTTCGTGGCAGAGGCGGCTGCACCGCCGGCATCTGGTGCGAACGCTGCAGAAGTGAGGGACGAGCCGTCTGCGATGGGTCGAGCCGCCGAACCTGCCTGGGCGCGCCGCATGCGGCGTCGCCAGCAGATCGGGCATGCAGCCACGACAGTCGCCCACACCCTGCGCAGCGGCGATGCCGGTGGTGCCGGCAGCGGACCGACCCTGCGTGATTCGGATTCCTGAGGAGCTCAGCATGCGTTTCAAGCGACCGGGCGTGCGCTACGCCCAAACGCCCCAGCCCATTACTCCCTATCAGGCCGCTGGCCAAGCCTGGGACGAACGGATCGGATCGGCGCGGGCGCAGGCCCGCAACTGGCGGTGGATGGCCTTCGGCTGCCTGGGGCTCGCCCTGCTGATGGGCGGTGGCCTGCTGTGGCGGGCCTCTCGGGCCACCGTGACACCTTACGTCGTGGAGGTGGACGCGGCGGGCCAAGTCCGCGCGGTGGGCGAGGCCGCCACGCCTTATCGGCCGACCGATGCCCAGATCGCGCATCACCTGGCTCGCTTCATCACGCTGGTGCGGTCCCTGTCCATCGACCCGGTGGTCGTGCGGCAGAACTGGCTCGACGCCTACGACTACACCACCGATCGCGGTGCTGCTTCGCTGAATGGCTACGCGCGCGTGAACGATCCCTTCTCGCGGGTGGGCAAGGAGTCCGTCACGGTGCAGATCAACAGCGTTGTCCGTGCCACCGAGCAGTCCTTCAGCGTGCGCTGGACAGAACAGCGCTTCGTCAACGGCGCACCGGCGGGCCTGGAGCGCTGGACGGCCTCGATCACGGTCGTGCTGCAGACGCCGCGCACCGAGCAGCGGCTACGCAAGAACCCCCTCGGCATCTACGTCAATGGTCTGTCGTGGAGCCGTGAGCTGGACGCCAATGAAGGAGTGAAGCCATGAGTGCGAGTTTCAGGATCTGTGTCTTTACGGCTGTGTCAGTGGGATTTGCTGGATGTGCCAGTCGGTCGGCACCGCCACCGGTGATTGCGTTGGACGAGCCGGCCGAAGCGACGCGCGTGCCAGAGCCTCCCGCGCCCACCACCGTGGTCGAGGTGCCGCAGGTGCTGCCCATGCCGGCGCAGCTGAAGCCGCTGGACGCCAAGGCGCCCGCGCCGGTTGCAACCGAGCCTGCTGATGAGGCGCAGCGCGTCACGCGCGCGAACGAGGATGCCCGTGTTCCGCCCACGCGCGATGGCTACGTGAACGCGATCCAGGTCTGGCCCTACAGCGAAGGGGCGCTCTATCAGGTCTATGCAGCGCCCGGGCGCGTGACGGCGATCCTTCTGCAAGCTGGGGAGGAACTCGTGACGGTCGCAGCCGGTGACACCGTGCGCTGGATCGTCGGGGACACGGTCAGTGGTGCGGGGGAGGTGGCCCGGGTCAGCGTGCTGGTCAAGCCCATTCGTGCCGACCTCAAGACCAACCTGGTGATCACGACCAACCGGCGGACTTATCTTGTCGAACTGACGTCGACCGAGAAGGCGTGGATGGCTTCCGTGTCGTGGGACTACCCAAAGGATCGACTCATTGCTTTGAGGCGCGAGGCCGCGAAGGCACAGGCTGCGGTACCCGTCGACAGTGGGCTGGCGCTGGACCGGCTCCGGTTTCGCTACGTCATTCGCGGCGACAGCCCGCCATGGAAGCCTCTGCGGGCCTTCGATGACGGGGAGAAGGTGTACATCCAGTTCCCCGCAGGGATAGCCCAAGGCGAGCTGCCGCCGCTTTTCGTGGTGGGGAACCAGGGTGACGCGCAGTTGGTGAACTATCGTTTCCGGCCGCCGTACTACATCGTGGATCGGCTGTTCGGTGCGGCCGAGTTGCGGCTGGGCGCGGACAAGGCCGACGCCGTGCGCATCGAGCGCACCGACGGCCGCGCACTGGGAGCTGGATCGTGATGGCTGCAATCGAGGAGGGCGCGGCGACCGCGCCGAAGGCGCCGCCTGAAGGCATGGCGTTGCGGGCCCAGCCGCGCGCCGTCGTCCGGCTCAACCGCCGGATGATGATCCTGCTCGCGGGCGGGGTGTCGGCGGGCGTCCTGGGTGCCATGCTTTGGTCTCTGGAGCCTCGCGCACGGAAGCCAGGAGGCGAGCCCGCAGAGCTGTACAACGTGGATCGCGTGTCTCGATCGGAGGGATTGAGCCAGTTGCCGACGGACTACTCGCAGGTGCCAGCGCCTGTCCCACATGCGCCCCCCTTTCCGCAGTTGGGGCCTCCGCTGCCTGGAGATCTGGGACATGCCGTTCTGAAGGCGCAGCAGCCTGCCGGCGCCGCGTATGCGTCGCCTGGCCAAGACCCGCAGCAGGCAGAGCGAGACGCGCTGCACAAGGAAGAGGCCCAGGCGCTCGCCTCCGGGGTGTTCTTTCGATCCGGCGGTCAACGCGCCGCGTCGCTGGCGGGTAGGCCGGCATTGGCAGACAGCGACGCTAATTCAGTGGCTTCGTCGGCATCGTCCGGTCAGGTACCTGTGCGTGACGGCGACGTGCCCGGCGGAGGTATCGCGTCTGCGCGCGACGGGTTGCAAGCGCGTGCTCCGCAGCCTAATCAGAAGGAAACATTCCAGAGCGCGGGTACCGGTCAGACGCGGAATGCCGGAACCGTGACGCTGCCCGCTTCTCCTTACCAGGTCATGGCGGGGACGGTGATCGCCGGCGCCTTGGTCACCGGCATTCAATCTGACCTCCCGGGTGATGTCATTGCCAGCGTGACGGAGCCGGTCTACGACACCGCCACGGGCCGCCACTTGTTGATTCCGCAGGGCTCGCACATCCTGGGGCGCTACAACAGCCAGTTGAGCTTTGGGCAGAGCAGGGTACAGATGGTCTGGCACCGCATCGTGTTGCCTGACACCACGTCACTGACACTGGACAACCTGGTCGGCGGTGATCCCTCAGGCAAGGCGGGACTGGAAGACGGTGTCGATTGGCACTGGGATCGGGTGATGGCCGGTGCAGCGTTGACGACGCTGCTGGGCATTGGTTCCGAGCTCGCCGCACCCAAGAACCGCAATGGCGGCGATCGCATCGTGATCGCTGGTCGCGATAGCCTGCAGGACAGCGTCAGCCGGGTTGGGCAGGAACTCACACGGCGCAACCTCGACATCCAACCGACGCTGACACTGCGCCCCGGGCTGCCGGTGCGGGTCATTGTGAACCGGGATCTGGTGTTGCGGCCGTACCAACCGCTTTTCTTTGAACGAAGGAGCCTTCCATGACTTCGACGCGAAAGTTGCGGCTTGGGCCGCTGCCGAAGAATGAGAGCGTCAAGCTGACCTTCTCGTGTCCCGTTGCTCTGAAAAACGACCTTGAACGTTACGCGGTGCTGCATGCGCAGACCTACGGGGAGACCGTTGACGCCGTTGCACTGATCCCGCACATGCTCAAGGCGTTCATCAGAAGAGATCGCACATTTCATCGGATGCGGACAGTGCCGACAGTACCGTCTTGATGACTTCCGAATCTAGCCAGAGCATGGCCGTTCGGTGAAGGCATCTCGCCCCCCGCGCTCCTAGAAAAACCGACCATTGCTGCTGTATCTCAATAGCTCGAAATTTGTGTAAATTTCTATAGTGCGGCAAGTACGACGCTAGAGTTGTCGCTGCGCTCGGCGTGTTAGGGAAGGTCTGCAAAACCCCTTGCGATAGGGCCGGCGCCGTAGCCGAGCCTCGGTGAGGATGCGTGCATGAGCCAAATTCCACTCGGTCTTGAGCCGTTGCCCAAGAAGACACGCAAGGAGGTCTTCCTGGAAGAGATGAACCAGGTTGTGCCCTGGGCTGCGCTGGTGGCCTTGATTCAGCCCTATGCGCGCGGTGCGCACCAAGCGCTCGGCGGACGCCCGCCGTTTGGCATCGAGACCATGCTGCGCATCCACTGCCTGCAGCTTTGGTGGAACCTCAGCGATCCGGCCGTGGAAGAAGAACTCCACGAGCGCCCGCTGTACCGCCGCTTCGCCGGGCTGGAAGGCGCCGCGCGCATGCCTGACGAGACCACGATCCTTCGCTTTCGCCACCTCCTGGAGCGGCATGCCCTGGCATCGCAGGTGCTGGCAACCATCAATGCCCATCTCGCAGAGCACGGCCTGATGCTGCGCACCGGCAAGGGCTCCCAGGGTGTGCAGATCGAGGGCGTGCGCATCCTGCGCTTGGGCCAGAAGCGGGGCCTGACCAAAACCCTCAAGGCCATGATCAAGCGAAGAAGCGTCATCGAGCCGGCTATCGGGCACATGAAGGTCGACGGGCGCCTCGCTCCCAACCCGCTCAAGGGCGCGTTGGGCGATGCGCTGCACGCGGTGTCGTGCGGTGCCGGGCACCACCTGCGCCTGATCCTGGCCGCATCGCGCCGTTATTGCGCCCGGATCGGGCTGTCCGTGCAGGCGGTTGTCGTCGCGCTGATCGCTCCCGCGCTCAACAATCGCGCTGCTCGCGGCTGAAAACGGGATTGTTCAGGGCGGACTCGATAGCCTGTGTTCGAGGCTTCCACACCAGCAACGCCAAGCCCACAGCCGCCGAGAACAGCGAGGCCAGGAAGATCCCGATCTTTGCGCTGTTCATCAACGGGCCGGCCAATGCGAGATTGGCAATGAACAGCGCCATCGTGAAACCGATGCCGGCCAGGAAGCTGCCGCCCGCCATGCTGCCCCAACCCAGATCCGGAGGGCGTAGCGCTACCCCAGAACGCAGGGCCAGCCAGCAGAAAAGAAGAATTCCTGCCGGCTTGCCGACAGCGAAACCCAGAAACACCGCTGCCGCGACAGGCTGGGCGGCGCTTGTCCACGAAAGTGCCAAGCCTGCGTTGGCGAGGGCGAAGATCGGCATGATGCAGAAGCTGACCCAGGGATGCAGCGCCATCTCCAGGCGCTCGACGGGCGAGAGCGACTCGCGCGCGGCAATCTCTGCCGCCCGCAATGTGCTGCGGTCGCTTGTGTGAGCGCTGCCGTCGTTGCCCGCCGGGTGTGCGATGACCTGTCCCAGGATGGCGTAGAGCCGGCTGTCGCTCACCCAACGTCTCGCCGGCGTCATCAGCCCGAGGATCACGCCTGTGACCGTGGCGTGGAGTCCGGATGCATCAATGGCCAGCCAAGTGGCGCAGCCTACGATGACGTAGATCGGGGTGCTACGTATGCCGGCGGCAGCCAGCAGGCGCAGGATGCCGATGCATAAACCCGCCAGGGCGAGCATGCGCCAGTCCATGTGGTGGCTGTATCCGACGGCGACGACCACGATGGCGCCGATGTCATCGACGATTGCCAGGAACAGCATGAAAACCCGCAGGCTGTGCGGAATGCGTTTGCCGAGCAACGCCAGACAAGCAATGACAAACGCGGTGTCGGTGGCCATCACGACGCCCCAGCCGTGCTGGCCGGGTTGCGCCCACTGCAGTGCCAGGTAAACGGCCGCAGGCGTGACCATGCCGCCGAATGCTGCGGCGATCGACAAGGCCGCCATGCGGGGATTGCGCATCTCGCCCAGGACGGCTTCGCGCTTGAGTTCCATTGCCACCAGGAAGAAGAACAGCGTCATCAACCCGTCGTTGATCCAACCTTTCAGCGAGCGACCGAATTCCAGTGGCCCGAGTCGCAGTTCGACCCGCGTTTCCCAAATGCCGAAGAAGGCATCTGCCCACGGGGAGTTGGACAGGAAGAGGGCGGCGATGGTGAACACCAGCAGCACAGCGCCACCGGCTGCCTCGATGTGCAGAAAGCGGACAAAGGGCGGGGCGATCCGGTCGATCAATGCCCGAGGGAGTCGAACCTGTGCCGTGGGCGCCGGTCGTGGACGGCTCATGAGCTTTCCCGAGGGCATCGGGGCAATCGTTTCGTCACAGCGTGACCACCCATCGATGCTCGCCCGGCGTGATCGGCACGCGCAGAGCGCCGCCGTCGCAGGCCAGTGCCAAGCCATCCAGCACCGCCGACGAGATACCGGTGCATCGCCTCCCCGGTGATTCGACCTGGATGGCGTAGCGCGCCGTACCAAGGACGACCTGGGCCTCGAAGCCGGGCCATTCGGCGGGGATGCAGGGATCGAGGATCAGGACCTCGCCTTCGCGGCGAATGCCCAGGATGCCTTCCACACCCGCACGATGCATCCAGCCGGCGGCGCCGGTGTACCAGGTCCAGCCGCCCCGGCCTTCGTGCGGCGGCACCGAATACACGTCGGCCGCCACCACGTAGGGCTCCACCCGGTAGCGCGCCGCCTGCCGTGGCGTGCGGGCATGGTGGATGGGATTGACCAGCGCGAACAGCGCATGGCCGTGCCCAGGCTTTTCTTGTCTCAAGACCGCCATGATCAGCCTTCAGGCAAGTTGACGCTGGACCGCAGGTTTAGGCAGGGCATCGACCCCATCCATGTTGCGCCATAGGCTGGCACAGTGAATGATTTTCTATGGAAATAGCCAGTTCAGAAGCGCAATAAAGGATGTCACGGCTGCGAAGCAGCAACCCAGCGCTATCCAGCCCCAGAGCATCGCTGACACGCTTGTCCGGCGTTGATCGTTACCTGTCGAATCTGTAGCCGAAAGACGTTCTGACGGCTCTTCTGGGAGTGGCACATTTTTCTTCATGGAACTGGCAAAAGAATGACCTTCAATGAAACCTCATTAATTCGCCATGGGAGTCGATGGCCATGACAGGATCCTTGAAGCGATTGGAAATGTTTGGAATGCGATAGAGGTCAGAAACGCGGGCAAATCGTGGCCCGGCTAAGAGCGCACTAGGCAAGCGTTGAAATGTGGCCCCGTAGAGACTCGGCACTGCACTGTCGAATAGCCCGGAGTACAAGCTCCTCTAACAGATTCACCAGCTCAGCACTGTTCTCTGTCATTGCCTTTGCGATCGCCGCATTGGCGGCATCGCTGTGAGTCAATCGACCGTCGAGGGCACCACGCACCGCCATTACAGCGTGCTCCCGATCGAGCAAGTCCAGATCGGTCAGCTCAGGCAGCTTGCGGCGCGCCCGAACCAACAGCGCAGCTTGGCGTGGAAGCACTGGGGGTTTCTGGGCCCGGCATGGGATCTTTTTGGCAACGCCAACCGATCCGGAAAAGTTCTGCTCGGACTGGTCAGCCCCTTCCATGCTGCACCCTGAAGGGCTGCGGCGAGGGCTTGGCACAGGCGCCGGCAGGTCCGCTGCAATGGATGGGGTCAGTTCACCAAGCACTGATCGAACAGATGTCTGACACCGGTCAAGCCCCGATGTGGGTGACGCGTGTGAGATGGCTTTGTCTTCACCCTCTGATAACTCAAGATGTACTTGGTGTGACACGAGGACTCCTTGATCGTTAGGGCTGCGCCGCAGCAGTGAGTCATCATGCGCTCGAAACTAACGACCACCTAGGATTAAATTTACCTATCTTTCCAGGTGAAATTACAGTGGCTGGTGGGTCAAGTCGGCTTCGTAGGGTGGGTTGAAGATGACAGAGGCACCCGGATGGACCTAGGGCGAGTCTGCACAACCCTCCGTGGTAGGGTGGGCGCCGTAGTCGAGCATCGGCGAGGATGCTGACATGAGCCAGATTCCACTCGGGCTTGATCCAGCCTAATGCGCACTGAGCGCATCAAGCGCTCGGCGGGCGGCAACTTGGTGAAACCTCAGCGATCCGGCGGTGGGAGAAGAACTGTACGAGCGCCCGCGGTACCGGCGCTTCGCCGGCTGCAGGGCGCCGCGCGCATGCCCGACGAAACCATGATCCATCGCTTTCGCCACCTGCTGGACAGGCACGCGCTGGCACCGCAGGTGCTGGCCACCAGAAAAGCCCGTCGCGCCCAGCGCGGCCTGATGCTGCGCACCGGCACCGTGGTGGACGCCACGATCACTGCCGCAGTTGGAAGCCGGCGGAGCACGTGATGCGATCCATCGCGTCTCGACTGGCGGACCGCGGGTTGGCGATGCATCCTGAAAAACCGAAGGTCGTGTACTGCAAGGGCAGAAACCGCATCGAACGGCAGCCCGCACCACTTGCCGCAAGCATTGGAAGAAATCATCGCCGGGCTCGGCTCGACGCTCCGACGCCTCATCCTGACACTGCCCGCCATGAACCCGGCGCCCAGCCTCTAGACGCTCAACAGCAGTGGCGTCACGATCTCCCTACTACGTCGCCCATCAAGAAGATCTCATGGCCCAGACCGCCCGCGCCGCCTACTGGCGGCGCGAAGCTTGGCGCAACGAAGGCAATCCAATTGCCGAGCCTTTCGTGAAGGGTGGAGACCTGGCAATCTATGGCGGCGGTTGCTTCGACTTCGCGGCCTGAAGGTGCCAGTCGTCGTGCAGGTACAGACAGGATGGGCATGCGCCACGACGGCCCAAGAGGACGGCAGAAGGCGCGGGCGCCTCGCCCGCCTTCCGTCGGCCCATGTCCCGGGAAAAGGTATGTCAATCGATTCCTGGACGCGGTCCGGCCAGCGGCGCATGATGGGGCGCGAGCGCGATTCGGTGCTTCTCGCACGTCGGAATGCACCGTGACGCACGGACTCCACCTTCAGCGATTCGGGCATCCATTTGATGCCCTGCAGATCAATCCGGCCGGACCTCCAGGAGAACACCATGTCCATCATCAAGACGCAGTCCCCGTTCCGTTTCGGCGACCATATCGGAACGCTAGGCACGCTCAACTGGCTCGCGTGGGCGACGGTCGTCATCGGCGCTTTGAACTGGGGTGCGGTTGGGCTGTTCGACATCAATCTCGTGGCAGGCATCTTCGAGGCGCAGCCTCTGCTGGCGCGTGCGGTTTACGCGCTCGTCGGTGCGGCTGGCATGTATCTCCTGAGCATTCCCTTCCAGGGGCTGTTCAAAGACGCCGGATAGCCAGTTCCATCGAGAAATGGAGCATTCCATGCCCTGGGTCGGTTATCTGGTTCTGATGGTTGCCGTCGCTGCTGCCCTGCCGATGCTCTGGGTCGCTGGGCAATGGCTGCTGATGCGCCGGCTCGGTACCGCGGTGCCCTCCGTTGGACATACTCTGCCCGTTTTCACTGGTTCAGCGGGTGCAGGCCCGCGATCTGTCGCGCAGGACGACGTTGCCCGCTCTGGCCCACCGTCTTGGACGCCGTGTGGACAGAGCGACCAATCGCAACACGGGGGGGCGCAACCGGACGCCGCCCGGTTGCGCGCGCTTGCGGTCGGCTTCAATGGACGCCAGTACACATTCGGCGGCTATCGCTACGACCGTCTAGAGGATGCCGTCGCCTACGCGGAACTCCTTCGCTCGCGCAGCCGACTCGGAGCGGGCGGCGATACCGCCTCGCCCGCCGCCCCGGTGCGCGACTGATTGGTGGCCACCTGCCGGACGAGGGCGCTGCCGAGCGATGGCGCGGCGCCCACTCGGGGGCCTGACGGGGTATCCCGCTGCTAGCGCCTCGCGGGCGTCATCAACCCGTCGTTGATCCAACCTTTCAGCGAGCGACCGAATTCCAGTGGCCCGAGTCGCAGTTCGACCCGCGTTTCCCAAATGCCGAAGAGTGCATCTGCCCATCGGGAGTTGGACAGGAAGAGGGCGGCGATGGTGAACACCAGCAGCACAGCGCCACCGGCTGCCTCGATGTGCAGAAAGCGGACAAAGGGCGGGGCGATCCGGTCGATCAATGCCCGAGGGAGTTGAACCTGCGCCGTGGGTGCCGGCCGTAAACGGTTCATGAGCTTTCCAGAGGGCATCGGGAAAATCGTTTCGTCACAGCGTGGCCACCAATCGATGCTTGCCCGGTGTGATCGGCACGCGCAGAGCGCCGCCGTCGCAGGCCAGTGCCAAGCCATCCAGCACCGCCGACGAGATGCCGGTGCATCGCCTCCCCGGGGATTCGACCTGGATGGCGTAGCGCGCCGTACCAAGGACGACCTGGACCTCGAAACCGGGCCATTCGGCGGGGATGCAGGGATCGAGGATCAGGACCTCGCCTTCGCGGCGAATGCCCAGGATGCCTTCCACACCCGCACGATGCATCCAGCCGGCGGCGCCGGTGTACCAGGTCCAGCCGCCCCGGCCTTCGTGCGGCGGCACCGAATACACGTCGGCCGCCACCACGTAGGGCTCTACCCGGTAGCGCGCCGCCTGCCGTGGCGTGCGGGCATGGTGGATGGGATTGACCAGCGAGAACAGCGCATGGGCGTGCTTGCCAGCCTGAGGGTCAGTGCGCAATTGAGTGAACGCCAGGATGGCCCACATGGCCGCGTGGCTGTACTGGCCACCGTTCTCGCGCAGGCCCGGCGGGTAGCCCTTGATGTAGCCGGGGTCGCAAGGGGTGCTGTCGAAGGGCGGGGTGAAGAGCAGCGCCAGGCCCGGCTCGGGCACCAGCAGGTGCGCGCGCAGCGAATCCATCGCGGTCCTGGCGCGGTCCGGGTCGGCCGCGCCGGAGAGCACGGCCCAGGACTGGGCGATCGAATCGATGCGACATTCCTCGTTGTCGCGGCTGCCCAGCCAGGTGCCGTCGTCGAAGGTGGCGCGCCGGTACCAGTCGCCGTCCCAGGCCTCGCGCTCCAGCGCGGCGGCCACGGTTTGCGCATGGGCGCGCCAGCGCGCGGCCCGGGCCGGGTCGCGCGCCTCGGCCAGCGGGCCGAACAGGGCCAGCGTGCGCACGAGCAGCCAACCCAGCCACACGCTCTGGCCCCGGCCGTGCTGACCCACGCGGTTCATGCCGTCGTTCCAGTCACCGGTTCCCATCAACGGCAGGCCCAGCCCGCCGGTCAGCGCGATGCTCTGGTCCAGTGCGCGGGCGCAGTGCTCGAACAGCGTTGCCGATGCGCTGGCTTGCATGGGCTGGAAGAAGGCGTCGTGTTCACCCTCCTGCAGGGCGGGCCCTTCCAGGAAGGCGATGGATTCGTCCAGCACCGCCGCATCGCCCGACACGGCGACATAGCTGGCCGCGGCGAAGGCCAGCCAGACGCGGTCGTCCGAAATTCGCGTGCGCACGCCCTGACCGGAGTGCGGGAGCCACCAGTGCTGCACGTCGCCCTCCACGAACTGGCGGCCCGCGGCGCGCAGCAGATGCCGTCGCGTCTCTTCCGGCCGCGCGAATGCCAGCGCCATGCCGTCCTGCAACTGGTCTCGAAAGCCGTAGGCGCCGCTGGCCTGGTAGAAGGCCGAGCGGGCCCAGATGCGGCAGGCCAGCGTCTGGTAGAGCAGCCAGCCGTTGAGCAGGATGTCCATCGCGCGGTCGGGCGTGCGCACCTGCACGGCGCCGAGCAGGCCGTCCCAATGGTCCCGCACCCGCTGCAGTTCGGCGTCCAGGTCGGCCTGGCGCCAGCGGGTCGCCAGCGCCAGGCTCTCCTGCGTGCTGCCGCATTGCCCCAGCAGGGCGACCACGTCCACCGACTCGCCGGGCCGCAGCACCAGGCTGCACTGCAGTGCGGCGCAGGGATCCAGCGCTGCGCTGGCCGCGCCGGACAGGGGTGTCTGTCTGCGCAACGCAGCCGGCGCCGCCAAGCTGCCATGGTGGCCCAGGAATTCCGTGCGGTCGGCGGTCCAGGCGCTCTGCCGGCCCGCGAGGTCGGCAAAAGCGACGCGACCCGGGAAGGCCGTGCTCCAGGGGTTGCGCGCCAGCAGGACGCTGGTGGCTGCATCGACCTCGGTCAGGATGAAGGGCGCGCTGGCGGCGCGCGAGCTGCCCAGCACCCATTCCGCATAGGCCGTGACGGACAGGCGCCGCGTCTGCTTGGTGCGGTTGTGCAGCGTCAGGCGCGAGACCTTGACAGGGTCCTCCAGCGGCACGAACTGCAGCAGTTCCAGCGCGATGCCGTGCGCCTCGTGCGCGAAGCGGCTGTAGCCATGGCCGTGGCGCGCGACGTAGGTGCCGCCGTCGCGGATCGGCTGCGCGGTGGGGCTCCAGAGCTGGCCGCTCGCCTCGTCGCGCACGAAGAACGCTTCGCCCGTCGGGTCGGTCACCGGGTCGTTGGACCAGGGCGTGAGTTGGTTCTCACGGCTGTTGTCGGCCCAGGTACTGGCGCTGCCATCGGCCGAAACCTGGAAGCCGAAGCCCGGGTTGGCAATGACGTTGATCCAGGGCGCGGGCGTGGTCTGGCCGTCGGTGAGCACGGTCACGTATTCGCGGCCGTTCTGGTCGAAGCCGCCGAGTCCGTTGAAGAATTCCAGTGAGGCCGCGTCCGGACTCTGTGCCTGCTTGGGCAGCGCGGCGGCTGGCGGCTGCATGGGCGGCTCGGAAACAGGCCGCGCGGTGGGCGTCGCCACGGGCAGCCGCACCATCTGCCGGTCGATGCCGCCCGCGCGCGCCAGGAGCACCACGCGGGCCACGGATTGCAGCAGGGCGCGGGACGGCGCGTCCATCAGGTCGGCGCGCAGCGTGTGCACCGCGCCGCGCGCCAGCGCCTCGCCGTCCAGGCGGGGCCGCGACTGGCTGCGGCGCACGGCGGTCTCGATGGCGGTCTGCAGGTCCTGCACGTAGGACGAGGCGCGCTCGTTGATGATCACCAGGTCGACGCTCAGCCCCTTCATGCGCCAGTACTCGTGCGCGCGCAGCAGCTGGCGCACCTGGGCCATGTCTTCGATGTCGTCAATGCGCAGCAGCACGATGGGCAGGTCGCCCGAGACCGCGTGCCGCCACAGGCCCGACTGCGGGCCGGCGCCGCGCGCGATGGCCTCGGACGGGGTGCGGAAACGCGCGTCGGCGTAGAGGATCGGCGCAGCGAGCCGCTGGAAGTCCGCGGCTTCGCCGGCCTCGATGCCGATGTGCCGCAACTGGACCTGAGCCTGGGTCCAGGCCAGCGTGCGTGCGCGCTCGAAGGCACTGCGGTCGTGGTGCTGGTCCACGAGGTCGAGCAGCGCTTCGCGCGTCGCGGCCACCAACGTCCAGAAGGCCAGCCGCGCCAACTTGCCCGGCGCGATGCGCACACGGTGACGCACCGAGAAGACCGGGTCCAGCACCGTGCCGGCCGTGCCGGACAGCGCGGCACCGTCCGCCATGGCCTGCGCCGCGGCGGCCGTGCGTCCCCGCCCCAGGAAGCGCGCCCGGTCCGATTCGTACTGCGCCGGCGCCGTGACCATGCCTTCCACGACCGCGAAATGCGCGGCCCACACCGGCGGTTCGTTGGGTGTGCGCGGGCGGCGCGTCGCGATCAGTGCGCCGAACTCGGGCAGGTATTCGGTCTGCACGAACATCTTGGCGAAGGCCGGATGGGCATCGTCGGCGGCGGGCGGCGCCAGCACCACCTCGGCATAGGAAGTGAGCTCGACCTCCCGCGCCTTGCGGCCGGTGTTGACCACCGTGACGCGGCGCACTTCGCCATCGGCCTCGGCCGAGACCAACACCTCCATCGTGGTCGTCAGGCTGCCGTCGTGCCGCGTGAAGGTGGCGTGGTCCTCGGCGAAGACCACCTCGTGGCTGTCGGCCGTCACGCCCAGGGGCTGCGCCGCGGCGGACCAGGCCCGGCCGCTGTCCGTGTCGCGGAGATAGACGTAGGCGCCCCACTGGTCGCGGGTCGCGTCTTCGCGCCAGCGTGTCACGGCCAGGTCGCGCCAGCGGCTGTAGCCGGTGCCCGCCGCGGTCAGCATGACGGCGTAGCGCCCGTTGGACAGCAGGTGCGTGGCGGGCGCCGCCGCCGCCGAAGGGTCCATGCGCCGTATCGCGTGCAGGTCGCCGTGCGGATCTGCCGCGCCCGAGGGCACTTCCTCGGCCCGCGGATGCGCGACGGCGACCAGGCGCGGCATGCGCTCCTGCAGCAGCAGTTCGCAGGCCTGGATCATGGGCTCGCGGTGGAAGCGTTCGCGCATGCGCGCGCCCTGCAGCGTGTTGGCGATGGCGACCAGGGTCATGCCCTGGTGGTGCGCCATGTAGTTGCGCACGATGGCGACCTGCGCGCCGCCGGGCAGGCGGGCGCGCGTGAAGTCCAAAGCTTCGTAGAAACCGTGGCGCCCGAGCGCGCCCAGTGCCTGCAGGCGCTCGAAGTTGCGCTGCGCGAGCGGTGCATCCACCATGGCGGCCAGGCCGGTGGCATAGGGCGCGATCACCAGGTCGTCGGCCAGGCCGCGCTTGAGGCCCAGGCCCGGCACGCCGAAGTTGGAGTACTGGTAGGTGAACTCCAGGTCACGGGCGTTGTAGGCCGATTCGGAGATGCCCCATGGCACGCCCATCAGCTGGCCGTAGGCCGCTTGGTGCTGCACGACCAGGCGGGTGGTCTGCTCCAGCAGGCTGCCGGCCGGCGCGCGCATCACCAGCGAGGGCATCAGGTATTCGAACATCGACCCGGACCAGGACACCAGGGCCGATCCCCGGCCCACGGGGATGGCGGTGCGGCCCAGGCGGAACCAGTGAAGCGTGGGCACGTCGCCCTTGGCGATCGCAAACAGGCTGGCCAGCCGCGCCTCGGACGCCAGCAGGTCGTAGCAGTTGGCGTCGAGCACGTTCTCCGTCGCGGCATAACCGATGGACAGCAGCTTGCGTTCGGGGTCCAGCAGGAAGGCGAAGTCCATCCCGAGCGCCAGCGTACGCGCCTGCTGCGCCAGGGCCCGCCAGCGGGCGTCGAGGGGACTTGCCGTGGCGGCGAATGAGGCGGCATCGCGCGATTGCTGTTCGATCCGCCCGGACAGCGCCTCGGTCCAGAACAACAGGTCGTCGCCCTCAGCCTGTGCCGCCGGGATCAGTGCCCGCGCCTCTTCCGCAGCCCTGTCGGCCAGGCGCTGGAGCACGGGCACCGGCTGACCGGCACGGCCGTGGAGGCCGGCGCCGATCTCGTCGAAGATGGCCAGCAGCCGCCGGCCGCGCGGGCCCTGCGCCGCGGTGAGCGCGGATTCGCGTGCCAGTGCGAGCGCGTCCTCGGCACCGTCCGTCCAGTCGAGCGGCGGCGGCGTGCCCGCCCACTCCTCGCAGGCGTTGGCCACGGCGATCAGATGGCCCGCCAGGTTGCCGCTGTCCACCGACGACACGTAGGCTGGCGCCAGCACTCGGGTCGTGCGCGTGTCGTACCAGTTGTAGAAATGGCCACGGAAACGCTCCAGTGTGTGGAGGCTGGCGAACGTCGCCTCCAGACGCTCGCAGGTCTGTACGGCGCCCGCCCAACCGAAGTCGCGGGCCGCCACCGCCGACAGCAGGTACAGGCCGATGTTGGTGGGCGAGGTGCGGTGCGCGACCACTGGCTTGGGGTCTTCCTGGAAGTTGTCCGGCGGCAGCATGTGCTCGGCTGGGGTCACGAAGGTCTCGAAGAAGCGCCAGGTGCGGCGCGCCGTGCGGCGCAGAGCCATGGCGTCGGCGGCGCCCGCGGTGCCGGGCTGCGACAAGGGCGGGCGGCGGCTGGCGCGCCAGGCCATGGCCGGCGCCGCGAGCCAGAGCGCAGCCAGACCCGCCGCCATCGGCCAGGCTGCGGGCGCGAACACGCTGATGCCCGCCGCCAGTGTCCCGGCCAGCAGCAGGCTGCCGGCCATCTGACCATAGAAGCCCGCCATGCCGGGGCGCGGACGCGTGGCGGTTTGGGCGGCGGTTGTCCATTCCAGCAGGTGACGATGCGTCACGTACAGCCTGGTGAGGGTGCGCGAGATCGCGTCCATCGCGCGCCACGCCTGGTCCGGCAGCAGTGCCAGCGCCCAGGCCGCCTGGAGTGCTGCCATCCGCAGGTCGGTGGCCATCAGGCGCAGGTGGCTGGCCAGTCCGATGCCCGTGCGTGGCGGACGCAGGCCCGATAGGCCTGGCAGGAAGGCCGGCACGGCCAGAGCCAGCATCATCAGTCCCATGCCCTTCAGCGACTGGGGCCAGGGCAGCCAGGCGCACAGCACCAGGGCCAGCAGGCTGGCTGGCGCCAGCAGGGAGCGCCGCAGGTTGTCGATCATCTTCCAGCGGCCCACCGGCGGCACGGCCGCACCCGCGTAGCGCCGCCCGAGCACCCAGGGCAGGAGCTGCCAGTCGCCCCGCGTCCATCGGTGCTGGCGCCGCGCGGCGACGTCGTAGCGAGCCGGGAATTCCTCGACGACCTCGACGTCCGACGCGAGCCCCGAGCGTGCGAACACGCCCTCGAACAGATCGTGGCTGAGCATCGTGTTTTCGGGAACGCGCCCTGCGAGCGCGGCTTCGAATGCATCGACGTCGTAGATGCCCTTGCCGGTGTAGGAGCCTTCGCCGAACAGGTCCTGGTAGACGTCGGAGACGGCCGCCGCATAAGGGTCCATGCCGCCCGGGCCGGACGACAGGCGCTGGTAGAGCGAGCCTTCGCGGCCCAGCGGCAGCGCCGGCGTCACGCGCGGCTGCAGGATGGCGTAGCCGCCCACCACGCGCTGTTCGGCGTCGCTCCAGCGCACCCGGTTCAGGGGGTGGGCCATCTTGCCGATCAGCCGCAGCGCCGCATCGCGCGGCAGCCGGGTATCGGCGTCCAGCGTGATGACGTAGCGCACGCCGGCCAGGATGTCGGGCTGCTGCGTGTTGTCGGCCGCGCCGCCATCCGGCGGCATGAAGCTGGTGTCGGTCGCGCCGCGCAGCAGCCGGTTGAGTTCGTGGAGCTTGCCGCGCTTGCGTTCCCACCCCATCCACCGGTTCTCGCCGGCGTTGAACCGGCGTCGCCGGTGCAGCAGGTAGAAGCGCTTGCCGCCCGGAGCCGGGCCATGCCGGTGGTTCAGTGCGGCAATGGCTTCCCGTGCGATACCGATCAGGTGGGCGTCGCCCGGCAGCACCTCCGTGTCCGCGTCCAGGCCGTCCGACAACAAGGCAAAGGACAGGTCGCCGCCCGCGCCCGCGAGATGGTGGATTTCCAGGCTCTCGACGTGGCGGCGCAATTCCGCCTCGCTGGACAGCAGCGTGGGCACGACGACCAGTGTGCGCAGGTTGGCAGGCACCCCGTCGGCCAACGCCAGGGCCGGCAGACCCACGGCCCCGGAGTGCCAGCCGACCATTCTCTGGACAAGGGCCGTGGCGACCTCCGTGGCAGGCAGGAATGCGGCCAGCGCAAGCGCCGCCAGCAGCCCGGCGGGAACGGCCGTCGAGGCGCCCGTGCCCAAGGCGGCCCAGAACGCCAGGCCCAGCAGCATCGCTGCCAGCACGAGGATGGCGGCCACGTAGCCACCGATCCCCAGGCGGACGCTGAAGCGGTTGATGCGCACGGCCAGCGGCGGCTGGAATCCGACGGCCTGCTCCAGTGCGTTGCGCCCTTCGGCGATCAGGTAGTAGCCGGGATCTGCCGTGCTGGCGTCCTGGACGCGAAGCCCGGACGTCTTCTGCGCCGCAGCCAGCGCCAGCACCCGCTCAGCGATCGCGAGCTCGGACAGGGGCGAACCTCGGGCCAGTTGCTCGATCGCGGTGCGATAGCGGTTGCGTGTCGGGAAATCCATCGCCGCGAAGGCGCCGCCGGCCCGCAGGCGGGCATCCACCAGGCTGTTGCTCTCGAACAGATCCGCCCAGTCGACGTCCGACATCAGGCGCATGCTGGTGATGACGTTGCGCACCGAGACGTTGGAGGCACCCTGGCGCTGCTGCGCATGAAGGATGGCCCGGTCTGTGTCCGAACCCTGGCGACCCAGCCGTTCCTCCAGCCATTGCAGGGCGGGCGTGGTGCGAGGGTCCTGGTCGCGCAGGCGTTTGGCGAGCTGCGCGGCAAACAGCTCGGACAGCGGGCCCCTCCCACGGCTATCGATGTCCCGCTGCAGCGCCGCATACGCGCCGCCTGGCGCCAGCAGGCGGTCGGCCAGCCTTTGCGCGTCGGCCCGCGCAGCGCGTCCCGCCGCGATCTGGTCGGCCAGCCGGCGCAGGTTTTCCACCAGCACGATACGCAGGGTGATTGCCACGGCCCAGAGTTCGCTGATGTCCAGCGGCTGGACTTCCTGGTACGCCGCGATGAAGCGGCGCAGGACGGCAGGGTCGAAGTGGCTGTCGGTATGGGCGACGAAGGCCCAGGCGAGCCCGAAGACGCGTGGATAGCCTGCCAGCGGACCGTCTGCCAGCTTGGGCAGTTGCCGGTAGTAACCCGGCGGCAGGTCGGTGCGGATCTCGCGCACCTGCGCCTCGACCACATGGTAGTTGTCCAGCAGCCATTCGGCAGCCGGGACCACGCCGCGGCCCTGGGCCACTTCCGCTGCACCCGCACGGTAGGCCAGCAGCAGTTCGGCGGCGTTGTCGCGCAACCGGCTGTGCAGCGAAAGCACCCGGGGCGGATTGGCGGTGACCTGCTGGGCCGCTGCGAGGCTGCGCGCATGCTGCTCCAGGCGTTCGATGCCGAACAACTCCTCGCGCACGGGCGGGGTGTCTGACCACGGCCCTCGGCTGGACCGCTGGAACGCGAACTGAAGAACTGGATGCATGGGCGCCTTTCAGGGCGCCGCGGGCACGGGTGGCCCCGCGATCAACCCGCCGAGAAGTACATGGGCCATATGGCCCTCGTGGAAGGGGCCGGGCGCAGTGGCCCAGCGTCTGTCAGGACTTCTTGGGTACGCGTGCCGGTGGTGCCGGCGTTCGATCCGCTGCAATGGTTGTCGGGACTGTCGATGCCGGCTTCTTCTTGGGTTTTTTCAGTTCCCGGTTGCCGCGCTTCTGCTCTTTTTCTGCCATGGAGTGCTCCTGCTCTCGAGGTCGGCCCGCAATGCGGGCGAGGGTGCGCAGCCGCTCAATGCCAGCGGCTGGCGTGTGTCGGCAAAAGAAGGGGGGTCTGCAAGACGCCGGCATCGGCCAGCGGGAAGCGGAAGGGTCCGCCCATTCGGCAACAGTGTCAGATGGCGGCACTCAGGCGCAATTCAAGGCCCTCAGTGCGAGAAAAGCACGCATCGACTGGCGTGCTGCATCAGGCTCTGGGTTGCCCCGCCGAAAATCCATTCGCCCATGCGGCTGTGGCCGTAGGCGCCAGCCACGATCAGATCGTCGCCATGCTCTCGCGCAAAGCCGTCGAGCAGATCGTCACCGTCCCTGTGGGCTGAACCACCGCTTCAGCGGAAATGCCATGGCGGAGGAGCCAGGCGCAGACGTCTGCCACGTGGTGCAGCAACGGTAAGGGCAACCAGTGGTTCTATTTTTAGAACCAGCTCATCCGGCACGCATCCCATGACGACCCGCAGCAGCCCCATTGCGAAATACCACCGTGTCGAGGTTATGCCGGCCGAGCCCATCCGCAGTGGCGTCTATCCCGATGGCGCGCTGCCGACCGAGCGTGCACTGGCCCTGGAGTTTGGCGTGGCGCGCGTCACGGTGCGGCATGCACTGCGCCGGCTGGAGGACCAGAGTTTGGTCACGCGCCACGAACGCCGGGTAGCCGCCACTGTAAGCCCTGAGCGTACCGCCAGGCGGCGGCGGCTGCGCGAGCATGTGGACCAGTTCCTGGATCGCGGCCGGGCCGACCACCGCAAGGTGCTGCGCTTCGGCTCGGTGGAGGCCACGCTGCCGGTGGCTGGGTCGCTGGGCATCGGCGCAGGCGAACGCGTCTTGCGCGTGGTCCGTCTTCGCAGCCGCGTCGGCGTGCCGCTCACCTACACCGAAAGCTTTGTGCCTCAGCGCCTGGCCCATTTGCTGGATCTTGCCCGACTGTTACGGCAGCCGCTGATCAGGGCCCTGGAGGAAGGCGGCTTGAAGGTGGGCGGCGCACAGCAGTCGGTGAGGGCCGAACGCTGCCCGGCGAACATCGCCGCGGCACTCGGCGTGCCAGAGCACGAGCCCGTGCTGCGCCTGGAGCGCGTGGTGTCGGACGAGGCCCGCGCGTCCGTCCAATTGCTGCTGGGCTGGCGCCGCGCAGATTGCTTCGAGATACGCATGGAGAGCTCGCGGGCGGAAGACTTGACGCGTGTGTGCGTCCATGCGCGATAGGCCCATCTGACGAAGTCCCTCACAGCCAGTGGTCGACACCTCCATGGCCTTTAAGCCACTCGCAATCGACACGATTGGCTTCGGGCAATCTGCGATCACGCCGCCTTGAACTGCGCAGTGTGTTTGCGTCGTCGTCGGCTTCCCACCGTATCCACGCCAGCAGCGTTTATCTGCCCGCTTATCTTCACGGATACATGTGCTTTCTCGACCTTGGTCATCGTCAACATGTTGTGTTGCGTGTTATTCCAACATCGAACCACTGACCGCATACGTTGCTTTTCTGCGACCGTACCCCGTCCCGTACCCCGGGAAATTTGTAACTTCACGGAGGGCGCGTGGATAGAGGCATTGCGGACCTTTTGCGATTCCGCCCCAGGCCACCAAATGCGAAGCCCTTGATTCCCAACGGAGTCAGGGGCTTTTTGCTGTCTGCCGCGAGCATGTTGGGAGTGGCGCTGAAATCCGGCGCATCACGTGCAGAAACGTGAAACGTGAAACGTGAACCGTCTTCCGATCCGCCGAGCTGGCGCCGTCCCGAGGGCATTGACCACGCGCGTGGGGCGCGCCGCTGTGCCGGCCCGCATCTCCAATAATCGACCCCCTGCCACACGGCGTCCGCGCGGAAAACGCAACTCGGTGTGAAGGCCGCCGCCGTGCGCTTCCGCCGCCGCAGCAGCTACATCATGCGCGCGTGCAGATTCCCCAGGATCCACACAGTGCCGCCCACCATCAGGACGATGATCAGCGCGGTGAAAAGGATCAGCTGCAGGTCGTCGCGCGTGGAGCGGCCCAGCCCGATGTGCAGGAAGAAGCGGAAGTGCACTGCCACTTGCAACAGCGCGGCCGCGCCGATGACGGCATAGGCGCGCAGCCCGGTGGCCCAGCCGCCGGCCACCAGCGCGAAGGGCAGGGCCGTCAGCAGCACAGAGATCACGAACCCGACGAGATAGGCGCGCAGTTCACGGCGCTTCTCCCGCCGGACGTCGTCGCTGCGCGCAGATGCCAGTTCGGCCGCGCCTGCGTCGTGCGGGGCGCCTGTGTCTGAAGGGTGTCCGCTCATGCCAGGCCCCCCAGGTAGACGACCGAGAACAGGAAGATCCACACCACGTCCAGCATGTGCCAGAAAAGGCCCAGCCGCAGCAGGCGCAGCTTGACGGGCCGCTGCACACCGAACACGCGCACCTGCACCATCATCACGCCGATCCAGAAGCAGCCCAGCGCCACGTGCAGGCCATGGGTGCCCACGAGCGCGAAGAAGGACGACAGCCAGCCGCTGTGCTGCGGCACCGCACCCTCCGCCGCCAGGTGCGCGAACTCGCGCAGCGACAGGCCCAGGAAGGCCAGCCCGAGCAGCAGCGTGAGTCCCAGCCACAGCTGCAGGCGGCGCACCGGCGCGCCGTACTTCATGGCGAGGGAGGCCATGCCGAAGCTCAGGCTAGACACCAGCAGCAGCGCGGTCTGCGCGCCCACGCTGCGCAGCTCCAGCACATCGCGCGGGCCGGGGCCGCCGTTCGTCGCGCCGAGCATGGCGGCGTAGGTCGCGAAGAGCAGGGCGAACAGCACCAGGTCGCTCATCAGGAAGATCCAGAAGCCGAAGACCGTCTCCTCTGCCTCGCGATGGGCCGGTGCGTCGGTCTGGCCAAGGTTGATGCCGGGATGCCGGCTGGGGGCGACGGCGTTCATACGCCGGCCGCCTCGGCCATGCCGCGGTTGGCGGGGCTCGCCTCGGCCTCGCGGCCCGTGCGCGGCAATGCGCGGGCGACGGCAAGCCAGGCCTGGTCCTGCCGGCGCACCTCGGCGGCGGGGATGCGGTGCAGCGTGTCGGTGGCAAAGCTGCGCGCGACCACGGCACCGACCGCCACGACGAGGCCTGCCCCGGCCAGCCACCACATCCACCAGACCAGGCCGAAGCAGGCCGCCGCCAGGGCCACGCCCACCACCACCCCGGTGCCGGTGTTGCGGGGCATCTCGATGTCCTCATAGTCGCGCGTGACCGGGTAGGCGGTGCCCGCGGCCTTGGCGGCATGGAAGGCGTCACGGGCGTGCACCACGGGCAGCACCGCGTAGTTGTAGTGCGGCGCCGGACAGGAAATGGACCACTCCAGCGTGCGCGCATTCCAGGGGTCGCCGCCCGGCACGGCCAGGGCGGCGCGCTGGCGGACGGAGACGATCAGCTGCACGCCCAGCGACACCAGCGCCGCCAGCATGAACGCTGCGCCGATGGCGGCGACGATGGTGTAAGGCAGGTACTGCGGCTCGAAGAAGGCCTGGCTGCGGCGCGGCATCCCCATGAGGCCGAGCGGGTACAGCGGCAGGAAGGCCAGGCAGAAGCCCGTCACCCAGCAGCCGCAGGCGATGCGGCCCCAGCCCTCGTGCAGCCGGAAGCCGAAGGCCTTGGGGAACCAGTAGGTGTATGCGGCCAGCAGGCCGTAGAGCAGGCCGGGGATCAGCATGTTGTGGAAGTGCGCAACCAGGAACACCGAGTTGTGCACTTGGTAGTCGATGGCCGGGTTGGCCAGCAGCACGCCGGTGAGGCCGCCCACCACGAACAGCACCATGAAGGCCAGCGCATAGAGCATGGGCACCGACAGGCGCACCCGACCGCGGAACATGGTGAGGATCCAGTCGAACACCTTCACGCCGGTGGGAATGCCGATGGCCATGGTGGCGATGCCGAACACGGCGTTGAGCTTGGCGCTCTGGCCCATGGTGAAGAAGTGGTGCACCCACACGGTGAACGAGAGCACGGCGATGCACATGGTGGCCGCGATCAGCGAGTCGTAGCCGTAGAGCACCTTGGACGAGAAGTTGGAGATGACCTGCGAATACACGCCGAAGGGCGGCAGGATGAGGATGTAGACCTCCGGATGCCCGAACAGCCAGAACAGGTTGGCGAAGTTCATCATGTTGCCGCCGGCATCGTTGGTGAAGAAGTGCATGCCGGCGTAGCGGTCCAGCGCCAGCAGCCCGGTGGCCACGGTGAGCGGTGGCATGGCGAAGATCATCAGGATGGCGGTGCACAGCGCCGTCCAGCAGAACAGCGGCATGCGCATCAGCGTCATGCCCGGGCAGCGCCGCTTGTAGACCGTGACCGCCACGTTGATGCCCGTCATGGTGGAAGCGATGGAGCCGAGCGTGACGGCCCAGATCCAGTAGTCCGGCCCCACGCCCGGGTTGAACGCGGCCTCGGTGTACGGCGGGTAGCCGCTCCAGCCGCCGGTGGAGAACTTGCCGAGGACCAGCGACACCATCATCAGCCCGGCGCCGCCCGCCGTGAGCCACAGCGACATCGAATTGAGCAGCGGAAAGGACACTTCCCGCGCGCCCAGTTGCAGCGGCAGCACGAAGTTGATGAGGCCCGTCAGAAAGGGCATGGCCATGAAGAAGACCATGATCGAGCCGTGCGTGGAGAAGAGCTGGGCGAAATGTTCCGGCGGCAGAAAGCCGGGGCTGTCCAGGGCCACCGCCTGCTGCGCCCGCATCAGCGCGCCCTCGATCACGCCGCGCGACAGCATGACCAGCGACAGCACCACGTACATGATGCCGATCTTCTTGTGGTCCAGGCTGGTGAGCCATTCGCGCCACAGCCAGCCCCAGCGGCCCAGCCAGGTGAGCAGGCCGGCGACGCCCAGCGCACCGAGCACCACGAGCGAGGCTGCGGCCGTGGCGATGGCACTGTAGAAAGGCAGGGCGTCGAAGGACAGGCGTCCCAGCACGACGCCCCACCCTCCGTCATGGATGGGCATGGGCCGCTCCGGTGTGAGGATGGGGAAGCGCTGGCCGCGCTTGCGCGACCACGCCATCGAAAAGGCCCTGAGGAACGGCCGAGAAGACGAGGCCCTGCGCCGGATCGACGTCGAAGTGCCGTTGCAGTTCGGCGAGCTGGCCGGGCCGGGCCACGCGGGCATAGGCCGCAGCGTCCAGCGGCCGGCCGGCGGCGCGGGCCTGCCCGATCCAGCGGGCGAAGTCCGCCGGCGGCATGGCGCGGGCCTGGAACTTCTGCGCCTGGAAGCCGCTGCCGTTGAACTGCGTGTTCTGGCCCAGCAGCATGCCGGGCCGGTCTGCCAGCAGGTTCAGCTCGGTGACCATGCCGGCCATGGCGTAGATCTGACTGCCCAGCGCCGGAATGGCGAAGGACTGCATCACGGTGCCACTGGTGAGGCGGAAGTGCACCGGCCGCCCCACTGGCAGCGGCAGCACGCCGATGGTGGCCATCTGTTCCTGTGGATAGACGAACAGCCACTTGTCATCGAGGCCGATCACCTCGACCTCCAGCGGCGGCTGGTCCGACGCGATGGGCGCATAGGGGTCGAGCGCGACGGCCTTGCGGACGATGAGCGTCGCCAGGATGACGACCAGCAGCACTGGCACGCCCCACAGCGCGATCTCGATCGGCCACGAGAACTTCCAGTCCGGCCGGTAGGCCGAGTGGCGCGCACTGCGCCGGTAGCGCCACGCCATGAAGGGGACGAGCAGGATGGCCGGCAGCACCACCACCATCATCCAGCCCGTCACCTCGAAGAAGAGATCGCGCTGCACGGCGGCCACTGGCCCGTGCGGATGCAGGAACCCGATTCCGCCGCAGCCGGTCAGCAGCAGCGCCACGGCCACGAGCGCGATGCCCACGCCGGGCCCGGTGATCGCTGCAGTCTTCATCGCTGGTGGCATCCTTGCCGCCCATTGTGTTGGGCCATTCGGCAGCAATGGCACAGTCGCGCCGCTGGCCGACTTGCCGCCCCGCGACTGGCTGACGTCACGACGCGCCGCGCGACCTTGACGGTGCGCGTCGCCCACTCAGGTGCTGGGCGCCGTCCCGCTCGCGGGCTCACGGCAAAGGCAGGATGCGAGGGGCGCCGTCGTGCCCGACAGGCCAGGTCATGCTGCGGGTCCGCGTCTTCCGAATGCCACACGCTGCTGGGGCCTGGCTCATCCGAATGGACTGAGAACCAAAGGCGCGAACCGAGAAATCGTTCATGAACGAACACTTTGGATGTATTGCGACGCGCAGTGGAAAGCTCTCCGAGCGATTAAGGTACGCCTCAGCCGATTGACGCCGGCGAGGCCCTGGTTCCAATCCTCCCGAGGCCCATCCGTGCCGCCATTCAGGCAGGGCGGCTGATTTTTCCTCCCTCGCCTTCCGACGAAGGCACGCCCTGTCTTTTCGGGCCTCCCATCCGGGAGGTCCTTTTTTTTGGGCGGGGCCACCGGGCGGTGTTTGCCTGCGACGCGGGAGGTCCATTCTTCGGACCTGCGTGTCGGCCTGCGCCTACAAGTCGGGCGAGCAAAAGCTGAGAAGCTCCACCACCTTTTGTCCGCCCCGGTCCACGGGTCTGCCATGGCAGGCCTGAGCGCGTCCATCCCACTGCATGACTCTGTCCCCCGCCTCTCCCGCGCGCAAGCCATCCCCAGGTCCGGAGTCCGCCGACCTGGCGCGCTGCGAGGACGAGCCGATCCGCATTCCCGGAGCCATCCAGCCGCATGGCCGGCTTCTGGTGATCGACATCGCCACCGGGGGGCAGGTCGCCTGGAGCGCCAACTGGCCGGAGCATGAGCGCCACGCAGCGGTGACAGAGCTGCTGGCCCGCGGCCTGCAGGCCCTGCCGGAACAGGCTTTTCCCGTGCCGCTGGGCAGTTTCGCGGTGGGCGAAGGTGCCCGCATGCAGGCCTCGGCGCATGCGCGCGATGGCCGGCTCATCGTGGAGTTCGAGCCGCCTTATGAAGAGCCGGCCCATGGAAGCACCTCCATCTATACGGTGGCGCGGGCCTTCATGCCGAGGCTGCAGGCCGTGGACAGCATCGAGGACCTTGCCGAGCTGGCCGTCGCCGAGATGAAGCAGCTCAGCGGCTTCGGCCGTTGCCTGCTCTACCGTTTCGACGAGAACGACGATGGTCATGTGCTGGCCGAGGTGGCCGAGGATGGCTACGAGCGCTACACGGGCCACCACTTCCCTGCCGCCGACATTCCGGCGCAGGCGCGCGACCTGTACACGCTCAATCACTTCCGGATCATCCCGGACGCCAACTACACGCCCGTGCCGCTGGTCGGGCCCGGCAGCGAACGGCCCGTGGATCTGTCCCAGTCGGGGCTGCGCAGCGTGTCGCCGGTGCACCTCGAATACATGCGCAACATGGGCACGCTCGCGTCCATGTCGGTGTCGCTGGTGGTGCAGGGGCGCCTGTGGGGCCTGATCTCCTGCCACAACCACCAGCCGCGCCACCTCGCGCCCACGACGCGCCTGGCCTGCGAGCACCTCGGGCGGCTGGTCTCGCTGCAGATCCAGGCCAAGGAAAGCAATGCCTCGGCGGCCCAGCGCCTGGAACTGCGCAAGCTGATCCTGGAGATCGTGTCGCACCTGTCCGATAGCGATGCCAGCCTGCAGCGCCTGCTGGCCGAGCCCGCGCCCCTGCTGCGGCTGGCGCGCGCCGCCGGTGCCGCCGTGGTGCTGGACGACGAGGTCTGGACCACCGGCGAGACGCCACCCAAGTCCGAGGTACTCGCACTGGCGAGCTGGATCGCCGGCCTCGAAGAGCCCGTCTATGCCAACGACGCGCTGAGCCCGCACACGGTGCCGTCCTGGGCTGCCGGGCAGGAGATCGCCGGCTGCCTGGCGGTGTCGATCTCGCAGGTGCACCGGCATCTGGTGCTGTGGTTCCGGCCCGAACATGTGCGCACGATCACCTGGGCGGGCGATCCGCGCAAGGAAGTGCGGCCGGAGGATGGCCGCCTCCATCCGCGGCGCAGTTTTTCCAGCTGGGCGCAGAAGATCCGTGGCCGCAGCCTGTCCTGGACCGCCGAGGAGCGCGCTGCCGCCGACGAACTGCGTCAGGCGCTCATCGGCATCGTGCTGCGGCGCGCCGAGGAGATGGCCGCGGTGGCCACGGAACTCAGTCGCGTCAACCGCGAGCTGGAGGCCTTCTCGTACACCGTCTCGCACGACCTGCGCGCGCCCATGCGCCACATCGCGGGATTCGTCGATCTGGTGGTAGACATGGAGGGGCGCCAGCTCTCCGAACGGGCGCTGCGCTATCTCTCCAACGTCAAGGACGCGGCCGCCTTCGCCGGCGAACTTGTCGACGCGCTGCTGGACTTCTCGCGCATGGGCCGCACCGCGCTCAAGCTGCGGCCGTTGAAGATGGCGGACCTGATCGAAGGGCTGATCCACGAGCTCTCGCGCGGCGACGCGGGCCGGGGTGTGCAGTGGAAGGTCGACGCGCCGCTGCCCGTGCTGGAGGCCGATCCGCTGCTGCTGCAGGTGGCCACGCGCAACCTGCTGGCCAACGCGCTCAAGTACACCCGCGGTGCCAGCCCGGCCGTCATCCAGGTGCGTGCGATCCGGGAGGCGGACGGCAGCGGCATCGAGGTCGAGGACAATGGTGTCGGCTTCGAAATGAAGTACGTGGGCAAGCTCTTCGGCGTGTTCCAGCGGTTGCATGCCGCGGAGGAATTCGAGGGCACCGGCATCGGCCTGGCCAACGTCAAGCGCATCGTCGAGCGTCATGGCGGCCGGGTCTGGGCGCATGGCGAACCCGGACGCGGCGCCCGCTTCGGCTTCGTGCTGCCCCCCCATCCCCCAGGTCCCGCACAGGACGAGCCCGGAGAACTGCATGCTTAAGCCCATCTTGCTGGTCGAGGACGACAAGCGGGATCTCGAACTCACCCTGATGGCGCTCGAACGCAGCCAGTTGGCCAACGAGGTCATCACCGTGCGCGACGGCGCCCAGGCGCTGGCCTACCTCAACCAGGAAGGCGAGTTCGCCGACCGCGGCACGGGCAACCCGGCGGTCATCCTGCTGGACCTCAAGCTGCCCAAGGTCGACGGTCTGGAGGTGCTGGAGCAGGTGCGCGCCAACCCCAGCCTGCGCAGCGTGCCGGTGGTGATGCTCACCTCCTCGCAGCAGGAATCGGACGTGCTGCGCAGTTACGAACTGGGCGTGAACGCCTACGTGGTCAAGCCGGTGGACTTCAAGCAGTTCGTCTCGGCCATTGCCGACCTGGGCGTGTTCTGGGCGGTGCTCAACGAGCCGCCGCCCGGCTCGGTCAAGACCTCGCGCCGCTATGAATGACAGGGCGGCCGCCGGCGTGAGCCCTGGCTCCCGGGTCCCCTCGGCCGGCAGTGGTGCGGCACCCTTGCGCGTGCTGATGCTGGAAGACTCGGTGTTCGATGCCGAACTGCTGATCGAGGCGCTGCTGCGCGCCTATCCGCATGCGCAGATCAAGACCGTGCGCAACGAGGCCGGCTACGCCGCGGCGCTGCAGCAGGAGCGGTTCGAGCTGATCCTGTCCGACTTCGAACTGCCCGGCTATTCGGGCCAGCAGGCGCTCGAGCTGGCGCGCAGCGTGGCGCCGCAGGTGCCCTTCGTCTTCGTCTCGGGGGTGATCGGCGAGGACAACGCCGTCGAGCTGTTGCGCCAGGGCGCCACCGACTACGTGAGCAAGGGTCGCCTGTCGCGCCTGCCCATGGTGGTGGACCGGGCGCTGCGCGAGGTGGCGGTGCGCGATGGCCGGGTACGCGCCGAGCGCGCCCTCCAGGACAACGACCTGCTCTTCGGCCGCCTGGTCGATTCGCTGGCGGACTATGCCGTCGTGCTGCTCGACGCCCAGGCGCGCGTGCTGCGCTGGAACCTGGGCGCCCGGCAGATCCTGGGCTCGAGCGAGCCCGAGGCCCTGGGCCGCGCGCTGCATGAATTCCTCACCAGCCGTGAAGGGCCGCAACCCATGGAGTGGCTCCATGCCAGCTGTGCGGGTGGCAGCTTCAATGCGCAGCTGTGGCTGCAGCCCCTGCACGGCGAGCCCTGCTGGGCCGACGTGGTCGTGGCCTGCCTGGAGGGCGATGCCTCGCGCCACGCAGCGCCCTTGGCCACCAGCCGCGTGCGCTACTGCCTGATCATCCGCGACCGCACTGCCGAGCACCGCAATGCCGAGGCCCTGCGCGCGGCCGTCGCCCAGGCCGAGGCCGCACACGAAGAGATGGCGCGCGCCAACGAGGCCAAGGACCGGTTCCTGGCCATCGTGTCGCACGAGCTGCGCAACCCGCTGGCGGCCATTTCCTTCGCTGCCCAGTTGCTGCAGCGCCTGGCGACCGTGCCCGAGCGCCACAAGGACCTGATCCCCGGCATCCGCCGCAACGTCGAACTGGAGGCGCGCCTCATCGACGACCTGCTGGATGTCTCCACCATCACGAGCGGCAAGCTCAGCCTGCGCGCCGACCGGCTCGACGCGGCCGCGCTGCCCGCCGAGGTCGGCGAGATGATGCGCGGCGCGCTGGCCGAAAAGAAGCTCAAGCTCAGCATGCGCGGCGTGTCCGAAGGCGCCTGGGTGCGGGCCGATGCCGCGCGCATCAAGCAGGTCATCGCCAACCTGCTGCGCAACGCCATCAAGTTCAGCCCGTCGGGCGCCGCCATCCGGCTGGAGTCCGAGGTGAAGGACGGGCAGTTCGTGGTCCGCGTCGTCGACCACGGCATTGGCATCGCGCCCGATGCGATGGAGCGCATCTTCAAGGCCTTCGAGCAGGCCGACCGCGAGGTGGCGCGTCAGTTCGGCGGACTGGGCCTGGGCCTGGCCATCGCACGGCATCTGGTCATCGAACATGGGGGCATGCTCACCGCCACCAGTGCCGGGCCAGGGCAGGGCGCGACCTTCGAGATGCGCCTGCCACTGGCCGACCGTGAGGAGACCCAGCCGCTGCGTGCCGCGCCCAGCCCGCCGCCGCCGCCCGCCGCCGCCCAGGGCGCCCGCGTGCTGATGGTGGAGGACAACCGCCAGGCGGCCGAGCTGCTGATGCTCTTCCTGCAGGACTACGGTTACGCCATCACCCATGCCGCGTCGGTGGCCGAGGGCCTGGCCTGCGCCGCGCAGAAGGAATTCGACATCGTGCTGACCGACCTGGGCCTGCCAGACGGCAGTGGCGTGGAGATCGGCCGGGCCCTGGGTGCCCGCCTGCCGGTGGTGGCGCTCAGCGGCTATGGCAGCCCCATCGACCGCCAGCGCACCCAGGCTGCCGGCTTCGCGGCGCACCTGATCAAGCCGGCCGACCCCGAGGTCGTGCACGAGACGCTGCAGGCTGCGTTGCATCGCAGCTGAACGTCGAAGGTCGGTGGCGTGGGATGCCGGGACCGTGCCGCCCCCGCGCGGGGCGCCGCGTGCCGGTACCGCCCGGCAGCACCGGTCGGCCTGCGCCGCCGCTCAGCCTTGGACGGTCACCGGCGGCAGACTTCCACCGTCCTTGAGGGGCACGGCCAGGTCGGCCAGCAGCGGCAGCGCCTGACGGGCTGCGCGCTCGCCCTCGGCGATGGCCGGTGCGGCGCGGTGGAAGTCCATCGCCGCGATGTCCGACAGGCGTGGGCGCACCAGCACATCGGCCGGCTCGCCGGCCATGCGGCTCTGGGTGATGCGCACCTGCATGATGTTCAGGCTGGTGCCCAGCACGTCGAGCAGCGAGGGCATCTCCGTCGTGCTGCCGGCCGGCGCGCGCGGCGCGGGCCGCAGCTTGCCCAGCACCGTTGCGAGGACGCCGGCCGCAGCCGGCGGCGCCGCCGTCACCGCACTGCCGGCGGCCTCCTGCGCATCGGGTGAGGCCGTGCGGTTGCGCCGGCCGATCAGGTCCCAGTTGAGGTCCACCGCGATCACCAGGTCGGCACCCATGGCGCGGCACAGCGAGACCGGGATCGGGTTGACCAGCCCGCCGTCCACCAGCAGGCGGTCATCCTGCTGCGTCGGTGTGAACAGACCGGGCAGGGCCATCGAGGCGCGCACCGCATCGATCACGGGGCCCTCGCGCAGCCACACCTCGCGGCCGGTGGCCAGCTCGGTGGCGACGCAACCGAAGGCGCGCGGCAGGTCGGCGAAGTCCGGGTCCTGCGAATGCTCGCGGAAGAACTTGAGCAGCTTGCCGCCTTCGATCAGCCCCCCGCCCATCTTCAGGTCCAGCATGCCCACCGCGCCCTGCCAGGTGAGCTTGCGCACCCAGCCTTCCAGCCAGTCCAGCTGACCCGCGGCATAGATGGCGCCCACCAGCGCGCCGATGGAGGTGCCACAGACCACATCGGGCGCATAGCCCGCCTCTTCGAGCGCGCGGATCACCCCGATGTGCGACCAGCCCCGCGCCGAGCCGCTGCCCAGCGCCAGGCCGATGCGGGGCCGCCGTGGCATCAGAAGTCCACCAGGCTCACGCCGAGGGACAACACGGTTCGCTTGCGGTTGTAGTCGACCAGCGTGTCGCCGTAGCCATGGAACAGCTGCAGGTGGAAGCGCAGGTCGCTCTTGGCCGGATCGCCGATGGCGCGCAGCCATTCGAGCCGCACCGAGCCCTTGCCGCTGCCGCCGAGCATGCCGCGCACGGTGCCACGCAGGGTGTTCACCGGGTCCATGTTCCAGGTGCCGATGATCTCGCTGTGGCCAAGGTACTTGGTGATGTCGGGGTTGTCGTCGTCGGCGGCGCTCTCGTGGATGCGCTGCCACACGCGCGCCGTGATGGCGAAGCGGTTGTCCAGCTCCACGCCACCCATCAGGTAGACGCGGTTCCAGCTGCGCGACAGCGGCAGGCTCTGGCCGTTCGACTGGTGCACGAGCCCAAGGCCTGCGTAGCGCCAGCGCCAGCCGCCAGGCAGGTTCAGGTCGAGGGGATAGGCATACATGAGCTCGGGCTCATGGTCCGTGGTGCGGAAGGGCCGCGACAGGTCCGAGTTGAAGACCTGCCACGTGGACTGCTGCGTGTAGCCGAACCACAGCGAATCGCGGCGCAGCGGGTCACCGCGCGTGAGCAGGCCTTCGGCCAGCTTGGTGCGCACCGACAGGCCGATGCGCATCTCGGTCGGCTGGTAGGCCATGGCCGTGCCGGTGTGCCCTTCGGCGGGCGAGGTGGGCGTCTGTGGCCGGCCGTCGGCGGCCGAAATCGACACGTTCAGCGGCCGGTAGCCGCGGAAGGTGAAGGTGCCGCAGCTGCTGCCTTCCTCCAGCTCCCAGAAACGCGAGAGCACCGAGTACTGGCGGTCGCGGCAGCCTTCGGTGTCGGCCACGGCGATCACGCGGGTGGCGGGCTGGGCCACGTCCACCGGCTTGTCGACGGCGGGCGCATCCGGTGGCTGGGCTGCGGCGAGCGCCGGCGGTGCCGGTGGCAGCGCGGCGGCAGGCGCCTGCTGCTGCAATGCCCAGCGGTCGAAGCAGGCCAGCCGCGCGGCATTGTCCTGGTCCAGGCGGGCGCATTGCTGCCAGGTGAGCTGGGCCCCGGCCAGAGGGCTCGGCGGCAGGCCGGGCGCGGGGGCGGACTGCGCGGGGGCGCGGGACTGAGCCTGTGCGGCCAGCGGGGCCGTCAGGGCGGCCAACGCCAGGATGCTCAGGGTGAGGGGCGTTTGCGCAGGGCGACGGGCACGCTCTGCTCGGTGGCGGTATTGCGCCATGTTCCAGTGAACTCCTTGCCGCATGAGGCGGGCTGCAGGTCTGCGGTCCAGACCGCGCTGATCGTGCGGCCGTCCCGTGATTCGTCGAGGCTGAGCTGGCCGTCAGGGTTGATGTCTCCGGCCAGCTGGGCCAGCGGAGCGCCGGCTCTGGCGATGGTGCCGCGCACGCTGCCTGCGTATTCCGGATGAGGGCGCAGTTCGACGTCGGCCACGGCCGCGTCGGGTTGAAAGCGCGCATCCCACCAGCCGTACAGGTCCGAGGGCTTCATGTCACTGGCCGTCGCAGGGCAGCCCGGAGGCACGCGCGTGCCCGCACAGCCGGCAACGGCCAGCGCGATCAACAGGGGCGACAACAGGCGCATCGAAGGCTCCGGGAGGGCAATCTCAGTTGGACGGTTCGGCAGCCGCGGCTGCCGCGCGGCGGGCGAACTCTGCCCGCAGCGCCTTGAGTTTCTCGCGCGGGTCTTCCTTGGCGGTCGTCTTGTCGAGCGCCATCTCGGCGATGAAGCGGCTGGGCGCGGCCTGCACCATCTCGCGGCCCTTCTTGCGGCGTTTCATCCAGCTCACGGCCAGCGTGCGCTGCGCGCGGGTGATGCCCACGTACATCAGGCGGCGCTCTTCCTGCAGGCGCTCGGCGATGTTCTCCGTGACCTTCTCCTGCCGGCCTTCGTCGTCGTCCAGCTTGAAGGGCAGCAGGCCCTCGTTTACGCCGACCAGCATCACGTGCGGCCACTCCAGGCCCTTGGAGGCATGCAGGGTGGAGAGCGTGAGCACGTTCTGGTCCTGCTCGCGCTCGCTGATGGTGGACAGCAGCGAGATGGTCTGCGCGACTTCCAGCAGGCTCTTGGCCTCGGGGCCGCTGGTGGCGCCGGAGGCGTCCTCCACCTGGCCGCCGCATCGCTGCGACATCCAGTCGCAGAACTCCAGCACGTTGGTCCAGCGGCTGGCCGCGGCCTGCTCGCTGTCCTCGCCGTCGTAGAGGTGCTTCTCGTACTCGATGTCCTTGAGCCAGTCCGTCAGGAAGGCCCGCGCGCCCTCGGCGCCGATGGTGTGGCGGGCGCGGTATTCGAGGTCGTTGATGTAGCGGCCGAACTCGTGCAGCCCCTCGATGCCGCGCTTGGGTACCGCGCTGGGCAGCGAGGGCGAGAACAGCGCCTCGAACAGGCTGATCTTGTACTGGCTGGCGAACACGCCCAGCTGCTGCAGCGTGGTGTGGCCGATGCCGCGCTTGGGCGTGGTCACGGCGCGCAGGAAGGCCGGGTCGTCGTCGTTGTTGACCCACAGCCGGAACCAGCCGCACAGGTCCTTGATCTCGGCGCGGTCGAAGAAGCTCTGGCCGCCCGACACCTTGTACGGGATGTTGGCGCGGCGCAGCGCCTGCTCGAAGATGCGCGCCTGGTGGTTGGCGCGGTAGAGGATGGCGAAGTCGCGCCATTCCTTGTGCGTGGAGCTTTCGCGCAGGCCCTGGATGCGGGCCACCGTGCGCTCGGCCTCGTGCTGCTCGTTGTCGCAGTCCACCACGCGCACCGGCTCGCCCTCGCCCAGCTCGCTGAACAGCGTCTTGGGAAAGAGCTTGGGATTGGGCCCGATCACGTTGTTGGCCGCGCGCAGGATGGCGCTGGTGGAGCGGTAGTTCTGCTCCAGCTTGATGACCTTGAGCTGCGGATAGTCGATCGGCAGCTTCTTGAGGTTGTCCAGCGTGGCGCCGCGCCAGCCGTAGATGGACTGGTCGTCGTCGCCCACCGCGGTGAAGCGGCCGCGCTCGCCGGCCAGCAGCTTGAGCACCTCGTACTGCGTGGCGTTGGTGTCCTGGTATTCGTCCACCAGGATGTGGCCCAGCAGCTTCTGCCACTTCTCGCGCACCGCCTCGTGCTTGTGCAGCAACTGCAGCGGCATGCCGATCAGGTCGTCGAAGTCCACGCTCTGGTAGGCCGTCAGCCGCTCCTCGTAGCGGGCCATGATCTTGGCGGTGATGCGCTCGTTGTCGTCCACCGCCTGGGCCTCGGCCTCGGCCGAATTGAGGCCCATGTTCTTCCACTTGCTGATCGTCCACTGCCAGGTGCGGGCGGTGGCCGTGTCGGTGGTGCCGCCGGCGTCCTTGAGGATCTTGGTGACGTCGTCCGCGTCCAGGATGCTGAACTGCGGCTTGAGGCCGAGCACGCCGCCGTCCTCGCGCATCATGCGCACGCCCAGGGCGTGGAAGGTGCACACCACCACCTGCTTGGCGTCGCGGCCGATCAGGCCCTTGGCCCGCTCGCGCATCTCGGCCGCCGCCTTGTTGGTGAAGGTGATGGCCGCGATGCGCTTGGGCTCCAGGCCGGCCTGGATCAGGCGCGCGATCTTGTGGGTGATCACCCGCGTCTTGCCCGAACCCGCGCCGGCGAGCACCAGGCAGGGCCCGTGGAGGTAGTTGACCGCTTCCTGCTGGGCGAGATTGAGGCCGGAGGACATGGCGAGAAGGGGGGAGGGCTGCACGCGCCGCGACGCTGGATCGGCCGGACGCAAAAGCGCGCAATGATACTGGCGGGGGGCCTGCGAGGAGAATGCGCGGTCGTGCTCGCCGTCTTTGCCGCCACCTTCCCCTTCTTCGCGCTCATCGCCTTGGGCTATCTGGCCGCCCGGCGCGGCCTGATGCCGCTGGAGGCGATTCCGGGCCTGAACGTCTTCGTCCTCTACTTCGCGCTGCCTTGCATGCTGTTCCGCTTCGCGGCCGGTACGCCGCTGGCGCAGCTGCTCGACGCGCGCGTGGCGCTGGTGTGGGGCGTGGCCGCCCTGGCCATGGTCGCGCTGGCCACCGCCACCGCGCGGCGCGCCGGCCACAGCTGGAACGACGCCGCCTTCGGTGCGCTGGTGGCGGCCTTCCCCAATACCGGCTTCATGGGCGTGCCCTTGCTCGCGGCCTTGATGGGGCCGGCGGTGGCGGGCCCGGTGATCGTCACCATCGCCTTCGACATGGTCCTGACCTCCTCGCTGTGCATCGCGCTGTCGCGGCTCGATGTGCACGAGGGCGGCGCGGCGGCGCAGGCCGTGCGGCGCGCGCTGGGGGGCATCGTGCGCAATCCCATGCCCTGGTCGATGGTGCTGGGCGCGGTGGCCTCGGCACTGCAGTGGAAGCTGCCCGCGCCAGTCGATCGCACGGTGGGCATGTTGGCGGATGCGGCATCGCCGGCGGCGCTGTTCACCATCGGTGCGGTGCTGGCCCGCTCCGCCTTGCGGGCGCGGGACGAGGGCGCGCAGGCGCCGTGGGGTGTGGCGCTGCGTGACCTGCTGCCGGTGGTCGGCTTCAAGCTGGTCGTCCACCCGCTGCTGATCGTCGGTCTGGTGGCAGCGCTGGCAGCGGCCGGCACCGGGCTCTTGCCGCTGGCCGGCGCTGCCCTGGTGTTGACGGCGGCACTGCCCAGCGCCAGCAACGTCTCGATGCTGGCCGAGCGCTATGGCGCCGACACCGGCCGGGTGGCGCGCATCATCCTGTGGACCACCGTGGTGGCGTTCCTGAGCTTTCCGCTGGCCGTGGCCTGGGTGCGCTGAGCACCGGCCGGGCCGTTCGCCATAGGCCGTTCGACCCTGCAGGCATGCGCGATATTCCTACGCCGCGCCTGCGGCACACCGCCTAATGTGAGCGCATGTTTCCGAGGTTCTGATCATGCAGACATGGGTTCGCGTGATGGTCGCCGTGGCGGCGCTGGCCGCGGTGGGTGCAATGGCAATGCATGGCCAGGTGCGTTGGGCCGCCGCCCTGCTTGCGGCCGCGGGTGTGCTGCTCGCGCTTGGCGCGTGGGCAGGCCGACTGCGGTCGACGCGTCGCCGCGTGCTCTCCTATGTGCAGGTCATCAAGCCACCCATCGGACACGTCGAGCATCGACAGGCCTGAGCCTGTGCTCAGATGCTTTGTGGATCCACGTCCACCAGCCACCGAATGATTCCCTGGCCCTCCGGGCTGCGCCTGAGCGCATGCAGCCGCGGATGCCAGTGCGCCAGCAGGCGCTGCAGCGCCATGCGCGATTCGCTCTCCACCAGCATCTGTGCCCGTTCCACATTGGCCACCCGCTGGATGGCCAGCGGCACGGCCGGGTAGCGCTGCACGGCCGCCGCTTCCGGCAGGTCGTCGACGGCCGCGCTCGCTGCTGTCAGGAAGGCCTGCGCCGCCTCCTGCGTGCGCGCATCGGCGCGAAGCAGGGCCTGGAAGGCGAAGGGCGGAAGGCTCGCGGCGCGACGCTCCTCCAGTTGCTGCTCGGCAAATGCCGCGTAGTCGTGCCGGCGCAGCGCGGCGAACAGCGGATGCTGCGGGTGGAAGGTCTGGATCCACATCTCCGCCCGGCTGCCTTGCGCTGCCAGCCATGCGCTGTCGCGTCCCGCGCGCCCGCCGGACTGCATCAGCAGTGAAAACAGCCGCTCCGGCGCGCGGAAGTCGCTGGAGAACAGCGCGCCGTCCGGGTTGATGGCCGCCACCAGCGTGACGCGGCGGAAGTCGTGGCCCTTGGCGATCATCTGCGTGCCCACCAGCACGTCCACGGCACCATCGTGGACCTGTGCCAGTTGACGGGACAGCGCGCCTTCGAGCCGGGTGCTGTCGGCGTCGATACGGGCGATGCGCACCGGTCCACGGCCTTGCGCCTCGGGCCGCCGCACGCCGGCCAGCAGCTCGGCCAGTTCCTCTTCCAGCCGCTCGGTGCCGCGACCCACGGGCGCGATGTCCAGGTTGCCGCAGGTCGGGCAGGCGCGTGGGACGCGCTCGGCAAAGCCGCAATGGTGGCAGCGCAGGCTGCGGTCGATCTTGTGGAAGACGCGGTAGGCGCTGCAGTGTGGGCATTCGCTCTTCCACTCGCAGGCGCTGCAGGCCAGCACCGGCGCGTAGCCACGGCGATTGAGCAGCAGCATGCTCTGTTCGCCGCGCGCCACGCGCTGGGCGATGGCGTCCATCAGCCCCGCGCTGAGTCGGGTGCGCGGCGGCTGCAGGTTCATGTCCACCAGGCGCACGGTGGGCAATGCGCCGGCCCCGACGCGGCTGGGCATGGCCAGCCGCCGGTAGCGGCCCCCGGCATCGCCGTCCGATGGGGGGCGACTGCCCCACCAGCTCTCCAGGGAGGGGGTGGCCGAGCCAAGCAGCACCCTGGCCCCTTCGCGCCGGCCTCGCCAGACGGCGAGGTCGCGGGCGGAATAGCGGGCGCCCTCCTGCTGCTTGTAGCTGGGGTCATGCTCCTCGTCGACCACGATCAGCGCCAGCTTCGGCAGGCTGGCGAAGATGGCCATGCGCGTGCCCAGCACGATGCGGGCGCGCCCGAGGTGCGCCGCCAGCCAGCTGCCCAGACGCTGCGGATTCGTCAGGCCGCTGTGCATCGACACCACGGCGCCGGCGCCATACACGGGCGCAAAGCGGGCGACGAAGCGGGCCTCCAGCTGGGGCGTGAGGTTGATCTCGGGCACCATGACCAGCGCCTGCGCCTCGGGGTCGGCGGCCAGCAGTTCGGCCACGGTCTGCAGGTAGACCTCGGTCTTGCCGCTGCCCGTACTCCCGTGCAGCAGGAAGGCACCGGCGTCGCCCGCGCGCAGCTCGGCCAGCACGGCGGCCTGTTCCGGGGTGGGCGCGCGGGGCACGTCACCCTCGGCCACGGTGGGCGAGGTCTTGGCCTTGCGGGCCAGGCGCCGCGCGAGTTGCTCGGCACCCAGCTCCCGCAACTGCGGCGGCAGGCCGGCGAGTGCCACTTCGCCGATGGCACGCTGGTAGTAGCGCGCCGCGAAGGCCACCAGGTCGCGCCAGCCGGCGGACAGCGGCGGCAGCCCCTCGAGCACGGCGGTCACGTCGCGCAGCGTGGCACCTTCAGGCGCCTGTGCGGCCTCTCCCCAGACCACGCCGAGCACCTCGCGCTGCCCCAGCGGCACGCGCACGAGCGCCCCGGCCGGCAGGGGATGCGGGGCCATGTAAGTCAAAGGTTCGGCAATGCCGCTGTGGGCGGGCGTCTGCACCGCCACCTGGACGCGGATGCGGCTTTGGGCGGCTTCTTTCATGCTTGTTTCAAGAAGCAACAGCTAAGTAGTTGATTCGTGTGGGGTTTGGCAGTCATCCAGCGTTGCTGTGGATAACTTTGTTGATAGGCGGCTGCGAAAGCCTCCGAAGCCCGTCGAATCAAGGGCTTGGCCAAGATGCCCACAAAAAAGGCATTTAGCCGATCCGAGGAAAATCAAGGACTTAGCGGGGCGGGTCTGCGGTTCAGGCCGACTGCGAGGCGCTTCAACGTTTGGCGCACCGCAGCACGAACTTTGTGCATAAGTGATGCCCCGGGGGCTTGACAAAGGGCGAATCCGCTGCCGGCGCCCTGTTCATGCGGCTTCACGCGGGTTCAGCCCGCGCGTTGGGCCCGCGAATGCCGATGTACCGCCTCCACCAGCGCTGCCACATGCTCCGGGGGAGTGAACTGACTGATGCCATGGCCGAGGTTGAAGATGTGCGTCGGGCCGGTGGTCGCCGCATCCCGATGCGGCGCGCCGAAGCGGTCGAGCAAGCGCACGGCTTCGGCCGCGACCCGGCCGGGCGGCGCGAACAACACGTTCGGGTCCAGGTTGCCCTGCAGCGCCTTGCCGCCCGGGCCTTCGCCCACACGGGCGCGTGCCAGGGCCAGGTCCACCGTCCAGTCGAGGCCCAGCACCTCGCAGTCGAGCGTCGCCATCGCCTCCAGCCACAGGCCGCCGCCCTTGGTGAAGACGATGCGCGGCACACGCTGGCCGTCCGCGCCCTCGCGCTTGAGCTGGGACAGGACGCGGGCCGTGTAGGCCAGGCTGAATTCCTGGAAGGCGCCGTCGGCCAGCGCACCGCCCCAGCTGTCGAACACCATCACCGCCTGCGCGCCGGCGTCGATCTGGGCGTTGAGGTAGGCCGCCACGGCGTCGGCGTTGACGGCCAGCATGCGGTGCATCAGGTCCGGGCGGCCGTACATCAGCGCCTTGGCATGCCGCCAGTCGCTGGAGCCGCTGCCTTCGACCATGTAGCAGGCCAGCGTCCACGGGCTGCCCGAGAAGCCGATCAGTGGAACGCGGCCCGCCAGCGCGCGGCGGATCGAGGCGACCGCGTCGAACACATAGCGCAGGCGCTCCAGGTCGGGCACCTGCAGGGCGTCGACCGCCGCCTCGTCGCGCACGGTGCGCGCGAAGCGTGGGCCCTCGCCGGCCTCGAAGGACAGTCCCAGGCCCATCGCATCGGGCACGGTCAGGATGTCGGAGAACAGGATCGCCGCGTCCAGCGGAAAGCGGTCCAGGGGTTGCAGCGTGACCTCGGTCGCGTAGTCGACGTTGGTGGCCAGGCCCATGAAGCTGCCGGCCCGGGCGCGTGTGGCGACGTACTCCGGCAGGTAGCGGCCGGCCTGGCGCATCAGCCAGATGGGCGTGTGGTCGGTGGCCTGACGCCAGCAGGCGCGCAGGAAGCTGTCGTTCTGGAGAGGGGCGAAGGGCATCGCTGGATTGTCGCAGCGGTGCCGCCGCCCGTGCCTTGGCTCAACTCGTTCGGTACTTGATCGAGCAACCGTAGGGCTTCGTGCTCGCCGCCGAGATCGGGCGCCCGCCAAAGGCATCGGCCAACGCCTGATTCACATAGTTGGTCGCGGTCCTGATGTCGTCGGGCCGGGCCGAGGCGATGCTGTCGATGCCACCGGCATACACCAGCACACCCTTGGGATCGATGATGAACAGGTGCGGCGTGGTCCGTGCGCCATAGGCCTGGCCCACGATGCCGTCCTCGTCCATGAGCACGGCGGTGGGGGCGCCCGACTGTGCCTTCATCCACGCGGCCAGTTCGGCCGGCGGCAGGTAGTCGCTGGCGGCGCGCTCGGTGGAATTGATGGCCAGCCAGACCGCGCCCCGCGCGGTGGCGGCCTTCTGGGTGGCCGGCATGTTGCCGCTGCCGTAGTGCTTGCGCACGAAGGGGCAGCCGGGGTTGGTCCATTCGAGCACCACGTACTTGCCGGCGAAATCGGACAGCTGGTGACGCTGGCCGTTGGTGTCCACGGCGACGAAGTCGGGCGCCTTCTGGCCCACCGTCGGGGCGGCATGGGCCTGGGCGTTGATCAGCAGGCTGGCGCCCAGGGCCATGGCGGCCGTCATGACGGCGCGGCGGGAAGCACGGGAGAGGGCGGCACGGGCTGCGCGGACATTGCGCGCGGCGCGCTCGGTGCGCGAAAGGTTGGATGGCGACGGCGAGGTCGACATGGATGGATCAGCTCCTCATGACGGAAGGAGGCCTTGCACGGTCTTTGAGCGCCGTGGTGGCCGGGTTGAATGATGAAGCGCAGCGGGAGCTTAGACCGCTTTCTTGAAGCCCGCGCGACAACCTGTACGGGCCGGGGGAAATGCCCGCTGCGGCTTGCATCAAAGGCAGTCGACTCAACATTGCGCACAATGCTCCAGCCAGGCCCGCGCGTGTCAACGGCACCTTGGCGCAACTGTCCGGCAGCGCGGGCCTACAGCCGAGCCAGCGCGTCGCGCACCTCCGCCGGTGACAGCAGCTCGCTCAGCACCACCGGCGCCCGCCCGGGCGCCTGCAGCACGTACACCGGCACGCCATTGCGCCCCAGCGCATTCAGCGCGGCCGCGATGGCCGGGTCGCGCCGGGTCCAGTCGGCGCGCAGCAGCTGCACGCCGCGGGCGTCGAAGTCGGCCAGCAGCGCGGCATTGCCCAGCGTGGTCTTCTTGTTGACCTGGCAGGTGACGCACCAGGCAGCCGTGAAGTCGATGAACACCGGCTTGCCCTCGGCCTGCAGTCGCGCCACACGCTCGGCCGACCAGGGCTGCCAACGCGACTCGGCCGATGCGCCGCCCGCCGTGGATTGCGGCGCAGGCGCCATCTGCAGCAGCAGCGGCCCGATGCTCACGGCCAGCGCCGCAAAGCCCAGCGCCAGCATGCCGCCCAGCAGCAGCCGCGTGCGGCCGGCCAGCGTGCCCAGCGCCCAGACCACGGCGCTGCCGGCCACCAGCAGCGCCAGCAGCGCACCCGCGCCGTCGATGCCGGCCTGCTGGCCCAGCACCCACACCAGCCAGGCGACGGTGGCGAACATCGGGAACGCCAGCAGCCGCCGGAGCGTGTCCATCCAGGGACCGGGCTTCGGCAGCAGCCGCGCCACCGCCGGCACGAAGCCGGCCAGCAGGTAGGGCAGGGCCAGGCCCAGCCCCAGCGCGGCGAAGAGCAGCAGCGCCTGCGCCGCCGGCAGCCCGATGGCCAGGCCCAGCGAGGCGCCCATGAACGGCGCCGTGCAGGGCGAGGCCACCAGCACCGCCAGCACGCCGGAGAGGAAGTCGTTGAGCACCGGATGGCGCACCTGCGCCCCCGCCAGCCGCGCCGGCGCCAGCATGCCCACCTCGAACACGCCCGCCAGGTTGAGCCCCAGCAGCGTGAACAGCGCCGCCAGCGCCGCCACCATGCCCGGCGACTGCAGCTGGAAGCCCCAGCCCAGTTGCGCGCCCGCCGCGCGCAGCGCGATCAGCAGGCCGCCCAGGGCGAGCAGGCTGAGCACCACGCCCGCGCTGTAGGCCAGGGCAGCGCGCCGGTGGCCGCGCCGGTCGTCGGCATGGCGGGTGAAGCCCAGCACCTTGATCGCCAGCACCGGGAAGACGCAGGGCATCAGGTTCAGCAGCAGGCCCCCGGCGAAGGCGCCCAGCAGGGCCAGCAGCAGGCCGGCCGGCGCGACCGAGGTGGGGGCCACGGGCGCGGCCGGGCGGGCATTTGCGTCCAACGCCGCCTGCAGCGCGGGCGAGACCGTGGCGGGCGCGCCCACGGCGGGCCATTGGCCGTCGACCGCGGCATCGACCCGCCAGCCGACGGGCTCGCCGGCGACCTCGGCCTTCCGCCGATCCTCGCCGGTGAGGGCCAGCACCAGCGGCATGCGCGCAGGGCTGGCCGAGCGCTGGTCGGCCACCGGGAACTGCGCCGTCCACACGCCGCCCTCCCAGCGCTGCTGCCAGTCGGTGCCGGCGACGGCGCCGTTGCGCAGCACCTCGGCGGTTTCGGGCATCAGCTCCAGCGGGCGACCTTGCGCAGCGGTGGGCAGGCCCTCGACGCGCAGCGCCAGACTGCGGGCATCGGTGGCGAGCCTGGCGGTGGCGGCCGCGTCGACCGCCACCGGCCGCGCGGCCCAGGCGGCGTCGAACTCGGCCCCATGGCCCGCGGTCGAACTGCGCACGGGCAGGTCAAGGCGGAACTCGCCGTCCTCGGGAATGCATTCCTTGCGGCACACCAGCCAGGTGGCCGACAGGCGGATCGGCAGCGTGGCCGTACCGGGGAGCGTGGTGGGCGGGCGGAAGTCCGGCGCCACCGTCACAGGCACTGGCAGCAGCACCTCGTCCTCGTAACCGTAGTTGGCCAGGCTGCCGATGAAGAGCTTGTGCGGCACCGGCCAGTCGACCTCGCCAGCGTCCAGGCCGGGCGGCAACTGCCAGCGCAGTTCGGTGGGCAGGCCGGAATCGCCGGCGTTCTTCCAGTAGGTGTGCCACTCGGGCTGGTGACTGATCTTCAGGCCCAGCCAGACGGTGGCGCCGGGGCCCACGCCCTGCGGCGCCTGGGCCACCAGTTCGGCCCGCACATGCGGCGTGGTGACGACGGCACTGCCGCCGCCGTTGCTGGCGGGCGTGAGCTGGGCGGATGCGCGGGGCAGCAGGCCCGTGGCCAGCAGGAAGGCCGCGAAGAGCGGCAGCAGCCAGCGGACAGGAAGAGGGGAGAGGGCGGTGCGCATGCGCGGGGTCGGAGCGGGGCCCGGGCCTGAAGTTCCGGCCGCCAGGGTCGTGGATCCTTTCTTGCCGCCAGCCGCAGCGCATCCGTCTACGGCGTCGGCCGCAGCGTGCCGCCAGGCCGTCATCAGGTTGCCTCGGCGAAGGCCAGCACCACGCGCCGGGCCTGCGCGCCCTTCTTCTCGACTTTGGCCACGCGCAGCGCGCCGATCTCGGCGATGTTGGCCACGTGAGTGCCGCCGCAGGGCTGCAGGTCGATGGGCGCCTCGGTGCTGCCGACGCGGATGGTGCGCACCGTGCCGCTGCCGCGCGGCGGCTGCACGCTCATGCTCTTGACCAGGCCGGGGTTGGCGTCCAGCTCGGCATCGGTGACGCGGCCCACGGTCACCGGCAGGGCCTGGGCCACCAGGGCAGTCAGGCCCTCGGCCAGGGCCGCGGCGTCCAGCGCCTCGCTCATGTGGAAGTCCACGCGCACCGCCTCGGGCGTGATGGAACAGCCATTGACCGGCTGCGCCACGAGGTGGCACAGCAGGTGGCTGGCGGTGTGCAGCCGCATCATGCGGTGGCGGCGCTCCCAGTCGATGGCGGCGGTGACGGTGTCGCCCGGTGTCAGACGGGCCAGCACGGCTTCCTGCTCCGGCGCAGCCAGGTGCCAGATCTCGGCCGTGGGTTGGCCTTCCTCGTCCTTGCCCTTGCGCGTGTCGGCGATGGTCAGCTCGCCGCCATCGGCCAGCCGCAGCACGCCGCTGTCGCCGGCCTGGCCGCCGCCCAGCGGATAGAACACGGTGCGGTCCAGCACCACGGTGCCGGTTGCGGCCTCCACGCGCAGCACGCGGGCGGGGCGTTCGCGCAGATAGGCGTCTGCGCGGAACAGGTCGTCGGTGGTCGTGGGCGGGATGGCGGGTGCGGCCGGCGAGGGCGCAGCCGCAGGGGCGTCGGCGGTCATCCTGCGATGGTAGCCCTGGGCTCTCTCGGATCGTGCGCGGGCGCAGCCTTCGGCTTCCGGCGGCTCGCGGTCTGCGACTACATGCGCCGCTTCGGTCCGCCCCGATCATCCGCGCCCATGATGCGCACCGCCACCCTCACCCTTGCCGCCGCCGCGGTGCTGGCCCTCGCCGGCTGCGGCGACACCGCCAAGCTGCCATTCGAGGCCGGCACCGGCCCCAACCCGCAACTGCCCGCGCCCAACAAGACGCTGCTGCCCACCATGAAGGTGGCGCCCGCCACCGGCTGGCAGGACACCGCCGCGCCCACGCCGCTGCCCGGCTTCAAGGTGACGGCCCTGTCGCGCGGCCTGGACCATCCGCGCTGGGTGTACGTGCTGCCCAATGGCGACGTGCTGGTGGCCGAGAGCGACCGGCCCCGCAATGCCGATCCCAAGCCCGGCGGCTTCTTCGACAAGATCAAGGAAAAGATCACCGGCCTGGTCATGAAGCGCGCCGGCTCCGGCGTGCCCAGTGCCGACCGCATCACCCTGCTGCGCGATGCCGACGGCGACGGCGTGGCCGAGACGCGCACCGTCTTCGCCAGCGGCCTGACCTCGCCCTACGGCATGGCGCTGGTGGGCAACGAGCTGTTCGTGGCCAATGCCGATGCGCTGGTCAAGCTGCCCTACACCGAAGGCCAGACCCAGGCGAGTGGCGCGGCCGTGAAGGTGACGGACCTGCCCGCCGGCTTCAACCACCACTGGACCAAGAACGTCATCGCCAGCCGCGACGGCAGCAAGCTCTACGTCACCGTCGGCAGCAACAGCAACATCGCCGACTACGGCATGCAGCACGAGGAAGGCCGCGCCGCCATCTGGGAGGTGGACCGCGCGACCGGCGCCAAGCGCATGATGGCCAGCGGCCTGCGCAATCCCAACGGCATGGCCTGGGAGCCCGACACCAATGTGCTGTGGACGGTGGTCAACGAGCGCGACGAGATCGGCAGCGACCTGGTGCCCGACTACCTGACCTCGGTGCGCGAAGGCGGCTTCTACGGCTGGCCCTGGAGCTACTGGGGCGGCATGGTCGACACCCGCGTGCAGCCGCAGCAACCCGAGAAGGTGGCCACCGCCATCCGCCCCGACTACGCGCTGGGCAATCACGTGGCGCCCCTGGGCCTGGCCTTCTCCAGCGCGCGCGGCATGCCGGAGGAATTCGCCAACGGCGCCTTCATCGGCGAGCACGGCTCCTGGAACCGCAACCCGCCCTCGGGCTACCGCGTGAGCTTCGTGCCCTTCATCGGCGGTAAGCCCAGCGGGGCGCCGCGCGAGTTCCTCACGGGCTTCCTCTCGGCCGACGGCAAGGCGCTGGGCCGGCCGGTGGGCGTGGCGCTGGACAAGTCGGGCGCGCTTCTGGTGGCCGACGACGTGGGCGGCGCGGTTTGGCGCGTGTCTCGCGCGCGTTGACGTCTCTCGAGCCCTAGCTGGCGCCCGCCTCCGGCGGCAGCAGCGCATGCGCCGTCATGTCGGCGCAGATCAGCCGCACCTGCCGCTGCACCTCGCGCGCGATCTCCTCGCGCCGCTCGGCCGTCAGCCGGCCCGAGATCGCGGCCACGCTGATGGCCGCGACCGGGTTGTCCGGCGGAAATGCCACGCCGATGGCCGCCGTGCCGGGCGTCACCGCGCTGTCCAGAAACGAGTAGCCCTGATGCCGCCCCTGGGCGACGACCTCGCGCAGGAAGTCGGCCGAGAAGGAGGCGTACTTCTCATAGCGGTGTCCGTTGGCCTGGATGATCGACTCCGCCTCGGCCGCCGGCATGGCGCACAGCATGGCCAGCCCGCCCGCGCCCACGCCCAGGGGCCGGCGGATGCCGATGTCCAGCGGCAATGCCTTGATCGGGTAGTCGCCCAGCGCGCGGTTGGTGCACACCGCCTCCAGGCCGCTGCGCTCGCTCAGGTAGAGCGTGTCCTGCGTGGTCTCGGCCAGCCGGTGCAGGGCCGCGTCGCACATCTCGCTGAGCCGGTAGCGGGGACGCGCCAGCAGGCCCAGCTCGTGCAGCAGCGGCCCCAGGTAGTACTTGCGGGTGCGTGCATCGCGGTCCACCAGGCCCTCCAGTTCCAACCGCGCGAGCATGCGAAAGCAGGTGCTCTGCGGCAGTCCGCTGGTGGCCGCCACCTCGCCGATGCGCATGCCATTGCGGCCCCGGGACGCCACAACGCGGAGCATGTTCACCACCCGTTCGATGCTCTGCGTGCCGGTGCGCTGCTGTCCACCTTGTGGCGGTCCGTCTGTGCCTTCGGCGACTTCCTCGTTCTCTTCACTCATGTGGGCTTTGTAGTTTGCATCCACATTGTGGGCAATCTAGGGTTAACCGCATCAGGGTGAGCCGGGTGGGCGCTCTGTAATCCATCCATGGGCGCCGAACAGGGCGCCACATTGTGGATAAGGAGACGAGGCGCCATGCCCCTGACGATGACCGAGAAGATCCTGGCCCGCGTGGCCGGGCTGCCCACCGTGAAGGCCGGTGACGAGATCCTGGCCCGGCCGGATTTCGTGATCGCCTACGACTTCCCCGGCTACACCGACGTGTTCTTCAAGGAGGCCCGCGAGGAATTCGGCGTCGAGAAGGTCACGAGCCCCGAGCGCTTCGTGCTCTTCATCGACCACATGGTCCCGGCCGCCGCGCCCAAGGAAGAAGAACTGCACCGCGTCACCCGCGCCTGGGGCGCCGAGCAGGGCGTGCCGGTGCACGAGCGCGAGGGCATCGGCCACCAGGTGTCGGCCGAGCTGGGCTATGCCACTCCGGGCGCCTTCGCCGTGCATTTCGACGGCCATGTGAGCCAGCTGGGCGCCTTCGGCACCCTGGCCTTCGGCGCGCGCAAGAGCGTGCTCGAGACCTTCGTGAGCGAGAAGATGGCGCTCACCGTGCCCGCCACCGTCAAGGTCGAACTCACCGGCACGCTGCAGCCGGGCGTGATGGCGCGCGACGTGTTCCACCACATGGTGCGGGTGATGGGCCCGTCCTCCTGCCGCTTCAAGGTGGTGGAGCTCAGCGGCCCGGTGATCGAAGCCATGAGCATCGAGGGCCGCCAGACCATCTGCGGCCAGGCCATGTTCCTGGGCGCCACCACCATGCTGATCGCGCCGGACGCCAAGACGCTGGCGTACACCCGCGAGCGGGCCAAGATCGCGCTCGACCCGGTGTATCCCGATGCGGATGCGGTGTACGAGCGCGTGGTGCAGATCGACATCTCGGCGCTGGAGCCCATCGTCGTGGCACCGCCCAGCCCCGCCAACACCCGCGACCTGGCCGAGTACGCGGGCCTGGAGGTGCACACCGGCTACCTGGGCTCCTGCGCCAGCGGCCGGCTGGAGGACCTGCGCGCCGCCGCCGACGTGCTGCGCGGCAAGCGCATCAAGCCGGGCTTCCAGCTGCATGTGGTGCCCACCTCGCAGGCCATCATGTCGCAGGCCGCGCGCGAGGGCCTGATCGCCACCCTGGTGGATGCCGGGGCCTTCATCAGCTCGTCGAGCTGCGACTACTGCTACGGCCGCATCGCCACCATGGCCGACGGCCAGCGCGCGGTGTCCACGGGCACCCTCAACACGCCCGGCCGCATGGGCAGTGCCGATACCGAGATCTTCCTGTGCAATGCGGCGGTGGTCGCCGCCTCGGCCCTGGAGGGGCGCATCGCCGACCCGCGGCCCTATCTGGCGGCCGCCGCGGCCGAAGGGAGCGCGGCATGAGCGCCCAGTTGCCCAACCTCGAAGGCCGCGCGGCCTGGATCTTCACCGAGGACGACTACGACATCGACCTCATCGTGGGCATCAAGAACATCAAGATCACCGACATCCATGAGCTGGCCGGGGTCACCATGACCAGCTATGACCCGCAGTTCGCCGCCAGCGTCCAGAAGGGCGACCTGCTGGTGGGCGGCCACAACTTCGGCTACGGCCATCCGCACTACCCGGCCATGCGCGCGATGCGCCACCTGGGCGTGGAGGGTGTGATCGCCGAATCCTTCTCGCCCGGCTTCTTCCGCGGCGAGATCAGCATGGGCTTTCCGCTCGTCACCTGCCCGGGCATCCGCGCCGCCACCGCGCGCTGGCAGCGGCTGCGCGTGGACTGGGCGCTCGGCCGCGTGCTCAACCTCGACACCGGTGCCGAGCTGCCCTTCGAGCCGCTGTCCTCGGTCGAGCGGGGCACGCTGGCGGCCGGCGGCTTCGTGCCCTACCTGAAGGCACGGCTCGCGCGCGAGGCGGCGCAGAAGGCGGCCGCCGACGCCGCCACCACCGGCGCCACGGCAGGCTGAGGGCGTCGCGCATGCTGCAGATGATCGTCAGCGGCGTCGCCCTGGGCGCCATCTACGGGCTCATCGCCCTGGGCATCGTGATGGTGTTCAAGGCCACGGGCATCCTCAACTTCGCGCATGGCGAGGCCGCCATGCTGTCGGCCTTCACTGCCTGCACGCTGGTGCGGCTGGGTCTGCCGATGTGGGCGGTGGTGCCGCTCACGCTGCTGTTCGGCGCGGCGCTGGGCATGGCGATCGAGCGCTTCATCATCCGGCGCTTCATCGGCAAGGCGCTGCTGTCCTCGGCCATCTGCACGCTGGGGCTGTTCCTGCTGTTCGGCGACATGGCCATCTGGATCTGGGGCAAGGACACCCAGGAACTGCCGAGCATCTTCCCGAGCACGCCGCTGCAGGTGGGCGATGCGGTGGTGTCGGGCATCGACCTGGGCATCGTGGGCGTGTGCGCCACGCTGGCCGCGGCGCTGTTCGCCTTCTTCCGCTTCACGCGGCTGGGCATCGCCATGCAGGCCACCATGGAGAACCCGGTGGCGGCGCGCTTGATGGGCATCCCCATCAAGCGCATCTATGCGCTGGCCTGGGCGCTGTCGCACGTCATCGCGGCTGCGGCGGGGCTGCTGATCGCGCCGCTGACCTTCGTGCACTTCTCGATGATGCAGCACGCCCTGCACTTCGCCTTCGCGGCGGCGGTGCTGGGCGGCATCGGCAGCATGCCGGGCGCGCTGCTGGGCGGCGTGATCATCGGCGTGAGCAGCAACCTCACCGGCGCCTATGTGTCCTCGGCCTGGAAGGACGCCGTGCCCTTCATCGTGATGCTGGCCATCCTGGTGCTGCGGCCGCACGGGCTGCTGGCGCGCCGGCAGGTCAAGAAGGTCTGAGTAAGCGATGACGCGCATGACCCATCTGCTCGACGGCCGCCCCTGGCTGGCTCCCGCCCTGTTCGTGGCCCTGCTGGTGCTGGCACCGCTGGTGCCCGGCGGCTACGTGCTCTACATCGCCACGCTGGTGCTGATCTACACGCTGGCCTCGTTCGGCACCAACACCCTCACCGGCTACACCAACCTCATCTCGATGGCGGGCGCGGTGTTCTTCGGCATCGGCGCCTACGGCACGGCCATCCTGACGCAGCAGTTCGGCGTGCCGATGCTGCTGGCCATGCTCATCGCGGCGGCCATCGCCACGGTGGTCGGCCTGGTGCTGGCGCTGCCGGTGCTGCGGCTGGAGGAGGTGTTCCTCGCCATCGCCACGCTGGGCTTCGTGATGATCTCGGTGGAGATCGCCAAGTCCGGCGGCGACCTGACCGGCGGCGAGAACGGCATGGGCGCGCCCGGCCCCACGCTCTTCGGGCTGGCGCTGGACGAGCGCGCCTACCACCTGCTGGCCGCCTGCGTGCTGGGCGCCGCCCTCTGGCTGGCGCGCAACCTGGCGCGCAGCCGCTTCGGCCGCGGCTTCCTGGCCATCAAGGGCAGCGAGACGGCGGCCCGCGCGCTGGGGCTCAACACCACGGGCCTCAAGCTGGTGGCCTTCGGCGTCTGCGCCTTCTATACGGGCCTGTCGGGCGCGCTCTATGCGCCGCTGGTGCGCTTCATCGACCCGTCGCTGTTCAACATCATGGTGTCGATCAGCTTCGTGTCGATGGTGATCGTGGGCGGCCTGGGCTCCATCCTGGGCTCGGTGCTGGGGGCGATCTTCGTCATCGGCGCACCGCAGCTGCTCACCTACTTCGGCTTCGACCAGTTCCAGCGCGCGCTGTACGGCGTGGCCATGATCCTGGCGCTGATGTTCCTGCCCGACGGGCTGGCCAGCCTGTTCAAGACGCGCCGCCTGCCCGGCGCCGACGCGCCCGGCAAGGAGGGCACATGATGCGCGCGATCGACGCCCAGGCCACGCCCGCTCGGGGCGCGGCGCGGCCGGCCGGTGCCGCCGCACCACTGCTGTCCCTGGCCGGTGTGCGCATGAGCTTCGGCGGCATCGTGGCCGTGCAGGACGTGGGCTTCGACGTCATGCCCGGCACCGTGCATGCGCTCATCGGCCCCAACGGTGCCGGCAAGACCACGATGCTCAACTGCATCAGCCGCTTCTACACGCCGCAGCAGGGCCGCATGCTGCTGCGCACGGCGCAGGGCGAGCACGACCTGCTGCGCCTGAAGGCGCACCAGATCTCGCGCCTGGGCATCGCCCGCACCTTCCAGAACCTGGAGCTCTTCGCCGAGCTGACGGTGTTCGACAACGTGCTCATCGCCCGCTCGCAGGCCATGCGCGCCACGCTGGCCGAGGCCCTGCTCAACCTGCCGCGCCAGCGCCGCGAGGAGCGCGCCGAGCGCGAGCGCGTGCAGGCTCTGCTGGAGGAGCTGCGCCTCGCGCCCCATGCCCACACGCTGGTGCGCGACCTGCCCTACGGCACGCAGAAGCTGGTCGAACTGGCCCGCGCCATGGCGCTGGAGCCCGTGCTGATGCTGCTGGACGAGCCCGCGGCCGGCATGAACAACCGCGAGATCGACGCCCTGGGCGACACGTTGCGCACGCTGCAGGCACGCACCGGCGCCACGCTGCTGCTCATCGAACACAGCATGCCGCTGGTCATGTCCATCTCCGACACCATTACCGTGATGCACAACGGCGCCTTCCTGGCGCAGGGCACGCCGCGGGAGATCGAATCGCATCCGGCCGTGATCGAGGCCTACCTGGGAGGAGGCAAGAGTGGCCAACGTCGCTGAACCCACGGGCGCCGCGCGCCCGCTGCTGCAGGTGGAGCGGCTCGCGGCCGGCTACGGCAAGATCCGCGCGCTGCACGGCATCGGCCTCACTGTGCACGAGGCCCGCATCGTCTGCGTGCTGGGCGCCAACGGGGCCGGCAAGACAACGCTGATGCGCGTGCTCTCGGGCCTGCTGCCGGTCATGGACGGCACGGTGCAGTTCGACGGCCAGTCCATCGCCAACGTGCCGGCCGAGACGCTGGTGCGCCGCGGCATCGTCCATGTGCCGCAGGGCCGCATGGTGTTCGCGCAGCTGAGCGTGCGCGAGAACCTGATGCTCGGCGGCTACACCCGCCCCGCCGGCGAGGTGCGCGACCACATCACGCATGTGCTGGACTACTTTCCGCGGCTCAAGGAGCGCATCGGCTCGCGCGCCGGCACCCTTTCGGGCGGCGAGCAGCAGATGCTGGCCATCGCCCGCGGCCTGCTGGCCCGGCCCCGGCTGCTGATGCTGGACGAGCCCTCGATGGGCGTGGCCCCCATCCTCAAGGACGCCATCTTTTCCACCCTGCGCGACATCCGCGACCGCGAGCGCCTGACGCTGCTGGTGGTGGAGCAGGACGCCGACATCGCCCTGGACATTTCGGACGAGGGCTATGTGATCGAGACCGGCCGCGTGGTCATGCAGGCCAGCGCGGCCGAGCTGGCCGGCAACGAGGACGTGCGCCGCGCCTACCTGGGCGGCTGATGCCACGGCCCTTGCGCTTCTTCCTTCCGCGACAAACCCACCCCAAGGAGACATACCCATGATGACGCTGCATTCCCGCCGCACCCTGATCGCCGCGGCCGCCTGTGCGCTGGCCGCCGCCGCGCTGCCGGCCGCCGCCTTCGAGAACAAGGACGAAGGCGTGCTGGAGAAGGAGATCGTGCTCGGCTCCTCGCAGCCGCTGTCCGGCACGCTGGCCTACATGGGCAAGGCCGTGGACGAGGGCATGCGCACCTACTTCGACATGGTCAACGAGAAGGGCGGCGTCAACGGCCGCAAGATCAAGCTGATCACCTACGACGACGAGCTCAAGCCCGCCAAGTCGGTGGCCAATGCCAAGCTGCTGATCGAGCGCGACAACGTGCTCGCCATGGTGGGCAACATCGGCCACGCCACCAACGTGAGCGCCTACGAATACAGCTCGACCAAGAAGGTGCCGACCATCGGCGCGCTGTCCATCTCGGACCTGACCAGCACGCCGCCGCGCGAGCTGCTCTATGTGCTGCCCTCGCCGCAGTCCACCGAGACGGCCGCGTACATCGACTATGCCGTTGGCACGCTCAAGGCCAAGAAGGTGGCCATGCTCTACCAGAACGACGGCTGGGGCAAACCGGCCTACGACATCGCCGTCAAGCAGCTGGAGAAGCACGGCATGAAGCTGGTCGAGGCGCAGAGCTTCGAGCGCTTCGCCACTGACCTCACCTCGCAGGTCTTCAAGCTGAAGCAGGCCGAGCCCGATGTGGTGGTGGTCTATGCGCTGGGCCAGGAGGCGGTGCAGTTCTTCCGCAGCGCTGAGAAGCTGGGCTGGAAGCCCACCGTGTTCGGTGCCGGCGGCCTGAACGATCCCAAGTTCGTGGAGCTGCTGGGCAAGACGCAGTCCAAGCTGTACGTGGCTTCCTACTACGACGCCATCGAGGGCGACAACCCGGCGATCCAGTCCTTCTTCGCGCGCTACACCAAGACCTATCCCAAGTCGGCGCCATCGTCGAATGCGCTGATGGGCTACTCGGCCGCGGCCGTCGCCGTGGAGGCGCTGCAGCGCGCGGGCAACGAGCCCTCGCGCGCCAAGGTGGTGGCGGCGCTGGACGGCCTGAAGGACTTCGACCAGAAGATCGGCCCCAAGATCACCTTCCAGCCGCTCAACGCCGGCCCCTATTCGCGCCGCGGCCAGACCGGCGTGGCACTGATGGAGCTGAAAGGCGACAAGTTCGCGCCCTTGGGTGGCTACATCGACCCGGTCAAGCGCTGACCGTCCGCGAAAGGAGCCACCATGCCCACTCTGCGCCAGACCCTTCGCCAACGCATCACCGACGGCCCCACCTTCTGGATGGCCGGCGTGCAGGACGCCCTGTCGGCCCTGCTCGTGGACCAGTCGGACTTCGACGGCATCTTCACCACCGGCTTCGGCATCTCGGCCTCGCTGCTGGGCCAGCCGGACATGGAGGTCTACACCCTCACCGAGAACGTGGCGGTGGTCAACCGCATCGCCAACGTTGTGAAGAAGCCCATCTTCGCGGACGCCGACACCGGCTACGGCAACGTGATCAACGTGGCCCGCACCGTGCGCGAGTTCGAGAAGGCGGGCGTGGCCGCCATCTCCATCGAGGACCAGATCAGCCCCAAGCGCTGCCCCGCCGCCGCCTCGGTGATGCCGGTGGTGCCGGTCAAGGATGCGGTCGCGCGCATCCGCGCCGCGGTCGACGCGCGGCAGGACCCGGACTTCCTGATCGTCGCGCGCACCGATGTGCTCGACCCCGCCGAGGCCATGGACCGCGCCGCGCGCTATGCCGAGGCGGGCGCCGACCTGATCCAGCCGATCTCGCGCACCTTCAAGGGCTACGAGGACCTGGTGAAGCTGCGCGAGGTGTCGGGCCGCCGGCTTTCGCTGCAGCTGATGCAGGGCCTGTGGATGGAGAAGCTCACGCGCGAGCAGGTGGAGTCGGTGGCGGCCTTCGCCACCTATCCCATCGTCACGCTGATGAGCACGGTGCATGCGCTGCAGGCCAATCTGGCCACGCTGGCCGCCCGCCGCAGCGGCGAGGTGGATGGCCTGCCGGCCGGCCAGGTGCCCATGGCCGAGTTCAAGCGGGTGATCGGCTGGGCGGAGATGGAGGCGCGGCAGGCGCACTACGAGCAGCAGGACTGAGAAGGTGTGAACGAGCCCGCCATGCCCGCTCGTTCTGCCAAAACACGCCCACTCCGCGTTGCAAATGCTCGCCATAGCCCGAGCTATGGCTGCGCTTTGCGCCTTGATTGGCCACGTTTTCGCAGCCCGCTCGGCCACGCCGGGCTCGTTCACACCTTCCGAGCCACGCGTCGCGCCCCGCCGGCATGGCACGCACGCCGCGTGCGGGGCCGGCGGCTCAGAAGCCTTCCAGCACCACCTTGCCCCGCGCCCGGCCGCTTTCGACGAAGGCATGGGCGCGGCGCAGGTTGGCTGCGTCGATGCGGCCGTAGTGTTCGCCCAGCGTGGTGCGCAGGCGGCCGGCGTCGACCAGCGCGGCCACCTCGGCCAGCAGCGCGCCTTGCTCGGCCATGTCGGGCGTCTCGAAGCGCGAGCGGGTGAACATCATTTCCCAGTGCAGAGAGATGGCCTTGGTCTTCAGCGGCATCGCGTCCAGTTGCGGCATGTCGTCGATCAGGCCCAGGCGGCCCTGGGGCTTGAGCGCCTCGATCAGCTGCGGGTAGTGCTGCGCGGTCTGCGTGAGGCTGGCGACGAGGTCCACGGCCTCGATGCCGGCGGCCTTCAGCTCGGCGGCGAGCGGCCGGCTGTGGTCGACCACGACATGGGCGCCCAAGTCCAGGCACCACTGGCGGGTCTCGGGCCGCGAGGCGGTGGCCACGACCCGCAGCTGTGTCAGCTGCCGCGCGAGCTGGATCAGGATCGAGCCCACGCCGCCGGCACCCCCGGTGACCAGCAGCGTCTGGCCGGCGCCGCTGCCGCGCGGCACCTGGAGGCGGTCGAAGAGCAGCTCCCAGGCCGTGATGGCCGTGAGCGGCAGGGCCGCGGCCTCCGCATCGCCCAGCGTGGCCGGGGCCTTTGCGACGATGCGCTCGTCGACCAGATGCAGCTCGCTGTTGGCGCCCGGCCGCACGATGGAGCCAGCGTAGTACACCCGGTCGCCGGGGGCGAAGCCGGTCACGGCGCTGCCGACGGCATCGACGGTGCCCACGGCGTCCCAACCGAGCGTGCGGGCCTGGCCGGCCTCGGGGGCGGCATTGCGGCGCACCTTGGTGTCGACGGGGTTCACCGAGATGGCAGCCACCCGCACGCGCAGGTCGCGCGGGCCGGGCTGCGGCTCGGGAAGGTCGAGGTCGATCAGCGATTCCGGTTGTTCGATGGGCAGGTTCTGGCGGTAGCCGACGGCTTTCATGGGGTTCTCCAGGCAGGGAAGAGGGATGACTCCACTCTAGGTTCCGCGCCCCGCATTGATAAGCTGCTCGCCGGTGGCATCATCTTCAAATGGGAATTGAAAATCTGGCCGACCTGAGGCTGGTGCAGGAGGCGGCGCGCGGCGGCTCGCTGAGCGCGGCGGGCCGCACGCTGGGCCTGACGCCGGCCGCGGCGAGCGCGGCGCTCAAGCGGGTGGAGGCGCAACTGGGCGCGCGGCTGTTCGAGCGCTCCACACGCGCGCTGCGGCTCACCGCCGAGGGCCAGACCCTGCTCGACTACGCCGGCCGCGCCTTCGAGTTGCTGGCCGAGGCCGAGGCGCAGGTGACGGCCGGCCGTGGCGAGCTGGTCGGCACGCTGCGGGTGGCGGCGCCCTCGGACCTCACCCGCCGCGTGCTGCTGCCCGCCTTCGACGAGTTCCTGGCCCGGCATCCCGGCGTGCAGCTGGCGCTGTCGGTCGGCGACCGGCCGCTGGACGTGATGCGCGACGAGGTGGACCTGGCCCTGCGCTATGGCCCGCTGGCCGACTCGCGGCTGGTGGCGCGCCCGTTGGCGCAGACCCGACCCGTGCTCTGCGCCGCCCCTGCCTACCTGCAGCGGCGCGGCATGCCCCGCACGCCGCAGGACCTGGCGCAGCACAACTGCCTGAGCTTCCACCGCGGTGGCCGCCGCCAGCGCGAATGGCGCTTCGGCCAGGGCGGCCAGTGGGTGGCGGTGCGCATCGACGGCGACCGCCATGCCGACGATGCCTCGCTGGCGCGCGAATGGGCGGTGGCCGGCGTGGGCATCACCTTCAAGTCCTACCTGGACGTGCGGGCCGACCTGGACGGCGGCGCCCTGGTGCGCCTGCTGCCCGACTGGGACACCGAGCCCTATCCGCTGCATGCCCTGCTGCCCAGCAACCGCTTCGTGCCAGCGCGAGTGCGGGCGCTGGTGGATTTCCTGGCCGACTGGCTGGCGCACTGGCTGGCCGACGATCCGGCCGGCATCGCCACCGCCGGAGGCAGCACCGGTGCAGGCAGTGCGGCGGGCCGGCCTAACATTGCCGGATGACCGCCACGCCCGCCAAGCCGCCCATGCCGCCGACGTTTCCCCGCTTCTGGGCCGAACTCGGCACCCGCGACTTCGCCGCGCTGGACCCGGCCACCACCGTCGCGGTGCTGCCGTTGGGTGCCACCGAGCAGCATGGCCCGCACCTGCCGCTGGGCGTGGACACCGTCATCGCCGAGGGCATCGTGCAGGCCGCGCTGCCGCTGCTGCCGTCCGAACTGCCCGCGCTCTTCCTGCCCACGCTGCCCGTGGGCCTGAGCCCCGAACATGCCCGCTTCGCCGGCACGCTCACCCTGTCGTCGGAGACGGTGCTGCGCCTGTGGAAGGAGATCGGCGCAGGCGTCGCGCGGGCCGGCGTGCGCAAGCTGGTGCTCTTCAACGCCCACGGCGGCCACACCGGCGCAATGGACATCGCCGCACGCGAGCTGCGCGAGGCGCACGACCTGATCGTCTACAGCCTGAGCTGGTTCAACCTGCCGTTGACGGACGCCACCACCGGCCAGCCGCTGGTGCCAGACCGCTTCGACGTACACGCCGGCGAATTCGAGACAGCACTGATGCTGGCGCTGGCGCCGCAGCAGGTACGGCACTACGCGGTGAAGGACTTTCCGTCCACCTCCCGCGAGCGGGCCCGCGACTACGCGATCCTGGGCAACGGCCGCAGTGCCAAGCTGGGTTGGGCCATGCAGGACTACCACCCGGAGGGAGCGGCCGGCAACGCGGCGGCGGCGACGCGCGCACAAGGTTACGCCCTGCTGGACGCCGCCGCGCGCGGACTGGCACAGGCGCTGGCCGAGGTCTCGCGCCTTCCGCTCTCGACGCTGGGCGTCGATCCGCCGCGGCGCTGAGGCGTGCTCGCCTTCGGCGAATGGGCACAGGCGTCGCGATCCCGGCGCCCACGCTGGGCGAGCGGGATTCAGCCCGCTGCCACCGCTCCCGCGTCGCCGACGGGAATCGTTCCATCCCCGCGCGCATAGGTACCGATCAGCAGCCCGCTGGCCATCGCCCGTGCCTTGATCGCATCCACCAGCGCGTCGCGGCCGGGGGTCTCGTCGAGGGGTTCGCCCGCGGCCAGTGCATAGAGCTGGAAGGCATAGCGGTGCGGCCCGTGGCCCGGGGGAGGATCTGGCGGCAGCCAGGCCGCCTGGAGATAGGAGTTGCGCCCGGCGTGAAGGCCCTCGCCTTCATGGTCGGGGCTCGGCCAGGCCCCTTCGGACAGGTGGCCGTCCTCCGACGGCAGCTTCACGGCGATGGCATGCACCAGTGGCCACGGCGTGGGCGAATCCGCGTCCTCCACGATCAGCACCAGCTCTGCCGTGCCAGCCGGGACGCCTGTCCACGCCAGCGGCGGTGACAGGCCCTCGCCGTCGGCGGTGTAGCGCTGGGGAATCGGCGCATGGTCCCCGAAGGCCAGGCTGGTGAGTTCGAGCGTCCCATGACCCGCCCGCAGGCCCGCTGTGTTGAAGACGATGTCGTCTAGACCGGCGCGCACGCCGGACAGTGCGTGGCCGATGGCTTCGGGGAGTTTTTCGAGCATGGCTCGCAAATTAGGCGCAAGTCACCCACACCGATGTAGGACTTCAAACGACATGGCGCGCCAGACGCGCTCGCCAGAATGTGTTCGTTGACCGTCGTCCTATTTGTGTCCAGTGCCGCCGTTGCGGATGTACCTGGCCTGTCGATTCCCCCGGTTCCGTCTCCATGCCCTGCCACCCCTTCCTGACCTTGTCCGATCCAGTGGCGGTGGCCGCCCGCTGACGCATGGAGCGCCGCGTCCTCATCCATGCGCCCGTGCCGGCGGACGCCGAGGCCCTTGCCCGCGTCACCCGCGGCCTTGGCCTCAACGCCGTGGCGTGCGCCTCGATGGCGGGGCTGATGACGCACCTGCAGGAAGGTGCGGCGGCCGCGCTGCTCACCGGCCCCTCGCTGGCCCTGTTGCCCGATGCGTCGCTCGATGCCTGGCTGTCGACACAGCCCGCCTGGTCCGACTTCCCCTTTGTCGTGCTGATGAGCCAGCAAGGTCACACGCCCGAGGCCATGGCTCGGCTGCGCGAACTGGGCAACGTGGTGGTGGTGGACCATCCCGCCTGCGACGAGACGCTCGCCCGCGCCGTGCATGCCGCAGTGCGGCAGCGCCATCGCCAGTACACGATGCGCCAGCAGATCGATCAGCTGGAGGCTGCGCGTGCCGAGGTGCAACGCCTGAATGCCGGACTCGAGACCCGCATCGCCGAGCGCACGCGCGAGCTGGCCGGCGCCAATGACCGGCTGACGGCCGAAATCGGCGAACGTGAGCGCGCCCAGGCCGCTTTGCTGCACGCCCAGAAGATGGAAGCCGTGGGGCGCCTCACCGGCGGCATCGCGCACGACTTCAACAACCTTCTGCACGTGGTACAGATGAACCTCGACCTGTTGGGGCGCCTTTCCAAGGAAGCCAAGGTGCAGGAGATCAGTGGCCGCGCGCGGGGCGCGGTGGCCAAGGGCGCGCGGCTCACCGGTCAGTTGCTGTCCTTCTCCCGCAAGCAGTCGCTGCTGCCGCGGCTGTCCGATGTGAATGCGCTGGTGGAAGGCATGCGCGAGCTGATCGCGGTCTCGGTCGGCTCGGGCGTGCGGGTGGAACTGGCACTCGACCCGTCCCCGTGCTGGGCCGTCCTCGACGCCAGCCAGCTCGAAATGGCCCTCATCAACCTGGCCGTGAATGCGCGCGAGGCCATGGCGGCCGGTGGCGTGCTCACGGTGCGCACGGAGCACGTGGAGCGGGAGGCCGCAGGCGGCCTGCCCGCGGGCGACTTCGTGGCCGTGCGCGTGCAGGACACCGGCACCGGCATCCCGGCCGGCGTGCTGGGCCAGGTCTTCGATCCCTTCTTCACCACCAAGCCGCTCGGCAGCGGCAGCGGGCTGGGCCTGAGCCAGGTCTACGGCTTCGCGCGGCAGTCGGGCGGCGAAGCGACCATCGACAGCGAGGAAGGCCACGGCACCCGTGTGAACCTGCTCTTTCCCGCGGTGGCCGCGCCGGCCGCGGACGCGGCGCCCCCGCCGCCCGAGGCTGAAGTCCAGGCGCTGGCTTCGGGCCGCTCGGTGCTGGTGGTGGAGGACGATGCCGAAGTGCGCCGCGTCATCGCCGACAGCCTGGCGCTGCTCGGATGTCGCGTCACCCAGGCCGAGGACGGCCGTCAGGGTCTCGAGGTCCTGGGCGCGCAGCCGCGGCCCGACCTGATGGTGGTCGACTACGCCATGCCCGGCATGACCGGAGCCGAGTTCATCGTGCATGCACGCAATCGCGTGGGCGCGGTGCCCGTGGTGCTGGCCACCGGCTATGCGGACATGGCGCAAGTGGGGCGCGTGCTGGGCACGCAGTCCATCCTCATCAAGCCGTTCGAGATTTCTGCGCTGGCGGCCTGCGTGGTCCAGGCGCTGGCGCCCACCGCAGGTCCGCGCCCCGGCACCCTGCACTGAGCAGTACCCTTTTCTTCACCCTCTCAACCTTCAAGGAGAACACCATGGGCATCATCGGCACCATCCTCATCGGCTTCATCGTCGGCCTCGTGGCGCGCGCCATCAAGCCGGGCAACGACTCGGCGGGCTTCATCGTCACCACGCTGATCGGCATCGTGGGCTCCTTCATCGCCACCTACCTGGGCCAGGCGATGGGCTGGTACACGGTGGGCCAGCCGGCCGGCTTCATCGCCTCGGTGATCGGCGCCATCATCCTGCTGTTCGTCTGGGGCATGGTCGCCGGCCGCCGCCGCTGAAGTCATGACCGACACCGCATGCGTGGTGATGACCACGGCCGGCACCGAAGAAGAGGCCGAGGATCTGGCCGGCGCGATGGTCGAGGCGGGCCTCGCGGCCTGCGTGCAGATCCAGCGGGTGCGCAGCGTCTACCGCTGGGAAGGCGAGACCCGCCGCGAGCCCGAGTGGCTGCTGATCTGCAAGACACGCGCAGGCCGGTTCGAGGCGCTACAGGCGCTGATCGACGAGAAGCACAGCTATGCCGTGCCGGAGGTGGTGCAACTGCCCATCACGGCCGGCTCGCCGGCCTACCTGCGCTGGCTGGCCGAAGCCACCGCAGAGCCGCCCGCGGCCGCCTGATCAGGCGTACGTCACCCACTTTTCGTAGGCCGGACCGTCCAGATGCGGCAGGGTGTTGTACGTCACGAGCATGTGCCGCTTGGGCGTGAACGCGAACTCCGTGACGGCCGTGTTGCGGATGCGCAGGTTCAGCTCGATCGTGGTTTCGGGTGAGGTGCCCAGCACATGGCCCACGGCGGTCGAGATCGGCCCGCCGCTGCTGACCACCAGCACCTTCGCGCCATGGTGGCGGTCGCGCACATGGTCCAGCGCGGTCGTCACGCCGGCCAGAAAGTCCACATAGCTCGGCATGCCCACCGGTGCCGCCTGCCCGTTCATCCAGGCCGACAGGCCTTGGCGCAGCAGGCGGAAGTGGGCCTTGTACAGCTCGGGCGTGTCGGCCTTGGGCAGCTTCTCCGGATGGATGGTGGCGACCACCGCCTCGCTGTCGTATTCGTTCAGGCCCGGCCAGGGCAGCACGTCCTGCGGCGGCAGCTGCATGCCGCGGGCGATGCCTTCCCAGGTCTCGCGGTGGCGGCGCAGGGTGCCGGTGATCACCGCATCGAAGCGCATGCCGCGCTCGCGCCAGTATTCGCCCAGCCGTTCGGCCTGCCGGTGGCCGAGCTCGCTGAGGCGGTCGTAGTCGTCGGAGCCGAACGAGGCCTGGCCGTGGCGCACGAGGTAGAGCGTTCCCATGGCGGGCGATTGTCCAAAGCGAGCGTGCTGCGCTTGTCGCGCGTGGGACGGGGGGCGCGGCGGCCGTCGCTTCGGTGACCGCTGCTGTGCGCCCTCTCGCCGTGCGGGAGAGGAAGGGCCTGCCTCAGCCCCCGGTGGCAGCGCCGGCCAGTACCTCGGCAAACATCGGTGCATCCACATTGCCGCCAGTCAGCGCCAGCCCGACGCGCTTTCCCGCCCAGCGTCCCCGCTGCTGCAGCGCCGCGGCCAGCGCGGCGGCGCCGGCGCCTTCGGCCACGTTGTGCGTGGCGGTGTAGAGCAGGCGCATGGCGGCGGCCACCTCGTCGTCGCTGACGGCCACCACGTCCTCGGCCTCCGCGCGCACGACCGCCACCGACTCGGCGACCGGCGTGCGGCAGGCCATGCCGTCGGCGATGCGGGTGGTGGCGGGCGACTCCACCAGCGTGCCGCTGCGCCAGGACTGCAGGCAGGCGTCCGCATGCGCCGACACCACACCCACCAGCTGCGTGGCGACGCCGCAATGAGCCCGCGCCGCCGCCGCGCCGGCAAAGCCCGAGCCCAGCCCGATCGGCACGAACAGCACGTCCGGCGCGCCGCCGGCAGCCTTCGTCGCCTCGAAGAATTCGACGTAGGCCGTGGCCACGCCGCGCACCAGTTCGCGGTGGAAGGACGGGATGCGGTGCAGCCCATGCTGCGTCGCCAGCGCGGCAGCGTGGTCGGCCGCCGCCTGGAAGTCATCGCCGTGCTCGACCAGTTCCACGCCCAGGGCGCGCATGGCGGCGTTCTTCTCGAGCGAATTGCCGTGCGGCACCACGATGGTGGCCTGCAGGCCATGGCGTCGCGCCGCGAAGCCGACCGACTGTCCGTGGTTGCCTCGGGTGGCGCTGATCACATGCCGCACTTCGGGCTGCGTGCGACGCAGATGCTCGAAATACGTCAGCCCGCCGCGCACCTTGAAGGCGCCCACCGGGGTGTGGTTCTCGTGCTTGACCCAGGCCTCGGCGCCGAGCGGCTGCTCGATCAGCGGCCAGCGGTATTGCGGCGTGGGCGGCAGGGCGCTGCGCACGGTCGCCAGGGCGGTGGTGATGTCGTCGGCAGAAAAGCGCATGGCGGGTCCTGGAAAGGCAAGGAAGCGGACGGGTCGTCCGGAGTTGAGGCCTCGACGCGGCGGGCGGATCGTCGAAGACGGCGCGCGCTCAGACCCGCGAGTCGAGCAGCACCTCGCCGCGGGGCGTCAGAAGCCGCGCCTGCAGCCCGGGTGCGCCGGCGGTGACGGGCATGCCGTCGGCCAGGCCCAGCACTGCCAGGGCGGCCCGCAGCGGCGCCGGGTCGGGCTGGCTGGCGGCCAGGCCCCGCAGTTCCAGGCCCGACGGTGGCAAATGCTCGGCCGGGTGCAGGCCGCCCCATTCGATGAGCGTGGGCAGCGCCCCGCCAAAGAGGCGCTGGCCGTCGTCGCGCACGGTGATGCGCCACTGCAGCCGGCCCGCCGCCGTCTCGCGTGAGGCCGCCAGCAGCGGCCCGCGGGCGATGGACAGCGGGGGGGCGGCCAGGGCCTGCACGGCCGCTGGCGCATCGGGCACGCGGGCCACCCAGTGCACCAGGCGCGGCCCCTGTCGCGCCAGCGAGGCCTGCATCGCCTCGTCGTCCAGGTCGAACCAGCGGCGCAGGCCTGGCGCGCGCGTCGGGCGGACCGTCGGGTCGATGGCGATGATCTCCAGGTAGCAGCGCGGATGGTCCGCGCCACCCAGCGCCAGCAGTCGGTTGTACGTGCCCATCAGCGGATGGGCGCCCCCCGGGCCGGGCAGGAGGCCCAGCGTGGCCTCGCACCAGGCGATGCCCTGGTCCAGGGAGGCGGCGGCGATGACGAGATGGTCGACGTGGACGGTCATGGAAGGGCTCGGTGTCAGGCGGTTGAGGCGGCGGCCTGTGCAGGAACGGATGGTGTTGCCGTTAGTGGTCGGTCAGAGCAGCACCCGGCCCTCGATGCAGTCGGCCACGTCGCCGCCGATCCAGACCTGGCCCGATTCGTCCTGCGTCACATGCACCCGGCCGTCGCGGCCCAGGCACTGGCCCTGGCCGGCGACGTAGCGCGTCGGCATCAGCCCATCGGCGATCAGCCATTGCGCCAGGCTGGCGTTGAGGCTGCCGGTGACCGGGTCCTCCTCCACGCCGATGGGGGCCGCGAAGCCGCGCACTTCCAGATCGACCGCGGGCGCGGCCACCGCTGCGGCGGCCGCCGTGCTGCTGCGGGCCCCGAAGGCGCGGGCCTCGCGGTTGGCGCGGCCGATGAGCGGCGGCGCGCCGGCATCCTGTGCAGGCGTGCGCGCGGCCACGCCCACCTTCTGGCCGAGTGCCTTGAGCGCGGCATGGTCGGGCCGCAGCGCCAGCACCGAGTCGGGGCTGTCCAGCAGCAGGCCCAGCCAGACCGGGCCGTTGTCGAGGCACTGCGCCGCCTCGATCTGCGAGGCCTTCAGGCCCATGGCCGCCGCCACCTTGGACAGCAGCATGGGGCTGGGCGCGCTGCGCCGGAGCGGCGGCGCGGCGAAGGCCAGGCGTTCGCCCTCGGCGCGGATCGGCACCAAGCCGATGGCGCATTCCTGCACGATGCCGCCGGCCCGCCGCGGCTGGCCGCCATGCGCCAGCCAGGCGCGGCAGGTGCCCAGCGTGGGATGGCCGGCGAAGGGCAGCTCGCCGCCGGGCGTGAAGATGCGCACCCGGTAGTCCGCACCGCCGGCCGCGCCTTCGGCGGTGGGCGGCAGCACGAAGGTGGTCTCCGACAGGTTGGTCCAGCGCGCGAAGCGCTGCATGGCCTCGTCGTCCAGGTCCTGGCCGTCCAGCACCACGGCGACCGGATTGCCGCGGGTGGGCGTGTCGGTGAAGACGTCGGGCTGGCGGAAGGGGCGGGTTCTCATGGCGGGACTCGGGAAGCGGAAATGAAGGAGGAAGCGGAGAGGGCGGCGCCGTGGCGCCTGCGGGCGCCGGTCGGGCGCCATGTGCCGCGGGCGGGCCCGCGGCGGATCAGGCCAGCGCCAGATCCAGCACGCCGAGGGCGGCCGGCCGGGTGCGCAGGGCGTCGAACCAGCGCTCCACGTTCGGCCATGAAGGGCGGCGGTACTCGGTCGGTGGCAGGCCGAACCAGCGGTGCACTTCGCAGGCGACCGGGATGTCGGCCATGGTGAACCGCTCGCCGGTCATGAAGTCGCGGCCGGCCAGGCGGGTGTCGAGCATGGCCATCAGCGGCTCGGTCGCGGCGATGGAGGCGGCGACGGCCTGCGCATCGCGTTCGGCGGCCGGCACGCGCACCAGTTGCACGAAGGCGTCGCGGCCGGCGGGGTTGAGTGTGGTCTGCTGCCAGTCCATCCAGCGCTCGGCGTCGAAGCGCGCCTTCAGCGGCTCGGGGTACATGAGCCCGTGCGAATGGCGGGCGCAGAGGTAGCGCACGATCACGTTGCTTTCCCACAGCACGAAGCGGGCGTCGCCCTCGCCGTCCTGCAGCAGCGGCACCAGCGCATTCGGGTTCATCGCCAGGTATTCGGGCGTGTGCACCAGGCCATGGGCGCCGCCGGCCTCGGTGCGCTGGAAGTCCAGGCCGAGTTCCTGCGCGCACCACACCACCTTGCGCACGTTGATCGAGCTGATGCGGCCCCAGAGATTGAGCATGGTCGGTTTCCTTGTCGAGGCGGATCAGGCCGTGGCAGCGGCGGCGGGCAGGTAGGGCGCGACGGCGGCCATCGCGCGGGCCACGTAGTCGTCCTTCTCGCCGACGGGCGCGACGTAGTGCAGCGCATCGCGGGCGGCGGCGATGCCTTCGCTGCGCGCGATCAGCCAGGCGGCCAAGTAGGGCGAGGCCAGGCAGCCGCCGGCCGTGGCCACGTTGCCGTCGGCGAAGAAGGGCTGGTCGAGCACGCGCACGCCGGCCTCCTGTACCCAGGGCTTGGTGGTGAGGTCCGTGCAGGCAGGCACCGTGCCCAGCAGGCCCAGGCGCGCCAGCACCAGCGTGCCGGAGCACTGGGCGCCGATGAGCTGGCGCGTCGGGTCGAGGCGCAGGCGTGCCATCAGCGCCGCATCGGCCACCACCTCGCGCGTGCGGAGGCCGCTGCCCACCAGCACGGCGTCAGCCTGGGCGGCTTCTTCCAGCGAGGCGGTGGCCTCCAGCGTGACGCCGTTCATCGAGGTGACGCGCGCCGTGGGTGCCGCCAGCGTGACGCGCCAGCCAGGGCGCTTGATGCGGTTGAGCACGCCCAGGGCGATCAGCGAGTCGAGCTCGTTGAAGCCGTCGAAGGTGAGGATGGCGGTGTGCATGGCGGGGGGCCTTTGGCGTCGGGCGTCAGTGGGCCGCGGCCAGCTGCTGCTGCACCAGCGCCGCGGCGCGGTGGGCCAGTGCCTCACGCACCGTCTCGGCCAGGGCGGCGATGGCGGTGGCGATCTGCTGCTCGGTGGCGGTCACGAACGAGAGGCGCAGCGTGCGCGGATCGGCTTCGCCCGCATAGAAGGGCGAGCCGGGCACGAAGGCCACGTTGCGCTCGACGGCCTGGGCCAGCAGCGCCGTCGCGTCGATGCCCTCGGGCATGCGCAGCCACAGGAACATGCCGCCCTTGGGCACGTTGAACTCGACATCCAGACCCTTCATCTCGCGCTGCAGCGCACTCACCATGGCGTCGCGCTGCGCCTTGTAGAGCGCGCGGATCTTGGGCACATGCCGCTCCAGGAAGCCGCCCTGCATCACCGTGCTCACCATGCGCTGCGTGAAGATGGGCGTGTGCAGGTCCACCGCCTGCTTGGCCTGCAGCAGCTTGGGGTACAGCGCCTTGGGCGCCACCAGGAAGCCCAGCCGCAGGCCCGGCGCCAGCACCTTGGAGAAGGAGCCCAGATAGATGCAGCCCTCGGGGTTGCGCGCCGTCAGCGGCAGCGGCGGCGCCTCGTCGAACCACAGCTCGCCGTAGGGGTTGTCTTCGATGATCGGCAGGCCCGCGGCCTGGGCGGCGGCCGACACCGCGGCGCGGCGCGCCTCGCTCATGGTGCGGCCAGTGGGGTTCTGGAAGTTGGGCAGCAGGTAGATGAAGCGCGCACCGGCGGCCTTGGCGCTCAGGTCTTCGGGCAGCACGCCTTCGGCATCGCTGGCCACGCTCACGGCCTGCGGCTCCATGGGGCTGAAGGCCTGCAGCGCGCCCAGGTAGGTGGGCGTCTCCACCAGCACCTTGGCTTGCGGGTCGATCAGCACCTTGGCGATCAGGTCCAGGCCCTGCTGCGAGCCGGTGGTGATCAGCACCTGGTCGGCATCCACGTCCCAGGGCAGCATGTCGGCCACGGCCTGACGCAGCGGCGCGTAGCCCTCGCTGGCCGCGTACTGCAGCGCGCCCTGGCCATCGGTGGCCAGCACCTCGGCGCAGGCAGCGGCGAACTCCGCCACCGGGAAGGTCTTGGGCGAGGGCAGGCCGCCGGCCAGGCTGATCACGTTCGGCCGCTCGGTCACCTTGAGGATCTCGCGGATGGCGGAGGGGTTCATCTTCTCGGCGCGGGCGGCGAGTTTCCAGGTCGTCATGGGGTGCTCCTTGTCGGGTTGTCGTGTGCCAGGCCTCACGCGGGCCGGGGCAGGGTCTTGCAAAAGGGTCAGAGGGGTCGTTCTGTGGCGGCGCGCGCCGCGGCCGGCGGCTGGGCGAGCTTCTTGCCGAGCAGCACCGTCGCCACCACGGCGAGGGCGAAGCCCAGTGTCATGGCGTCGATGCGCTCGCCCAGGATCGGCACTGCCGCCAGGATGGAGAAGAAGGGCTGCAGCAGCTGCGCCTGGCTCACGCGCAGCGCGCCGCCCAGCGCCAGGCCACGGTACCAGGCGAAGAAGCCGGCCCACATCGAGAACACGCCCAGGTACACCAGGCCGCCCCACGCGACCGGCGCCACCGGCGTGGTGGGCCACAGAAAGAAGGTGGCCGGCAGCGTGACCGGCAGCGCCAGCACGCAGACCCAGCAGATGACGCGCTCCGCACCCAGTGCGGGCGTGACCTGCGCGCCATAGATGTAGCCGGCCGAGGCCGCGACCACGCCGCCCACCAGCAGCAGGTCGGCCGGGTCCAGGCCGAAGCCGCCCTGCGGCGAGGCGCGCAGCAGCGAGAACACGATCACCAGCGCGCTGCCGGCCACGGCGCACAGCCAGAAGCCCCAGTGCGCCCGCTGGCGCAGCACCATCGCGGCGATCACCGCGGTCACCAGCGGCAGCAGCGCCGTGACCACGGCCGCATGCCCGGCGGTGACCGTGCGCAGGGCCAGCGCCAGCAGCAGCGGATAGCCCAGCGCATTGCCCAGCGTGGCGAAGGCCAGCGGTCGCCAGTGGTGGCGCTGCGGCAGCGGCGAGCGGGTGACCAGCAGGAAGGCCGCCGACAGCAGCCCCGCCAGCGCGGCTCGGCCCAGGGTCACGAACCAGGGCGAGAGCTGCGGCGCCTCGGCCGTGCCCGTGGCCAGGCGGGTGGCGGGCAGCGTGATGCCGAACACCGCCACCCCCAGGATGCCCAGCCACAGGCCCAGGCGCTGGTCGCGGGCGTGCGTGCTCGTGCTCATGCCTTCACCATCCACGCCGCCGTCAGCACCAGCAGCAGCGCCATCGCCCGGTTGAACATCAGGAGCCGGCGCCCTTGCGCCAGCCAGCCGCGCAGCAGGGCGCCGGCGGCCGCATAGGCCAGGTTGCTGGCGAGTGCGAAGAGGATCATCACGCCCGTCACGATGCCGGTGCGCAGCATGGGTTGCGCCTGCCCGCTCACCCAGCCGGCCACGATGGCCAGGGCCAGCAGCCAGGCCTTGATGTTGACGAACTGCAGACCCACGCCCTGCCAGAAGCCCACCCGCAACTGCGCGGCCGAGGCCTGCGCCATCCGGTCCGCGCCCCACAGGCGCCAGGCCATCCACAGCAGATAGGCAATGCCCGCGGCCTTCACGGCCAGCCGCAGCGCGGGCGCCGCGGTCACCAGTGCGCCCAGGCCGGCCGCCGTCAGCAACAGCAGCAGGCTCCAGCCCACCGGCACCGCGCAGACGAAGCGCATCGCCCGGCGCAGGCCGCCATTGGCCGCCAGCGTGGTCGAGAGCGTGGTGTTGGGGCCGGGCGAAAAGCTCATCGCCGAGGCCAGCACCAGCAGCGCGGTGAATTCTTGCCAGGTCATGGAGGGCCACTCTACACTTTGGCGCCAGTACAGAAGCAGTACAGTTTTTCGAACAAACAGGCCCATCTGTATTGGTGGCCGCACCAGCACACATGCTCACCCGCACCCACAGCCAGACCCTCACCGAGCAACTGGCCGCGCTGTTTGCCGAGCGCATCCGCAACCGCCTGCTGGCGCCGGGCGCGCGGCTGCCGTCGGTGCGCGAATGCGCGCGCCAGCACAGCGTGAGCCCGCACACCGTGGTCGCCGCCTACGACCAGCTGCTGGCGCAGGGCCTGGTGGAGGCGCGGCGCCAGCGCGGCTTCTTCGTGCGGCAGGCGGAGGCGGCCGACCGTGCCGAGCCCAATGCCCGCGGGGCGGCACCGGCCGCGCCGGTCGCCACCGTGCTGGCCGCGCCGCCGGCCGCACCGGCCGATGCCAGCACGCTGATCCGCGGCATGTTCCACCGCCAGAGCGACAAGCCCCAGCCCGGCATGGGCGTGCTGCCCCCGGACTGGCTGGACAGCAGCTTCATGCCCGCCGCCGTGCGCCGCGTGACCGGCCCCGCGGCGTTGCGCGAGTTCTCGCTGCAGTACGGCGACCCGGCCGGCGACGCCACGCTGCGCGCCAGCCTGGCGCAGAAGCTGGCCGGCCTGCAGCTGCCGGTGACGCCGTCGCAGATCGTCAGCACCGTGGGCGCCACCCATGCGCTGGACATCGTCAGCCGCACCCTGCTGCGCGCCGGCGATCCGGTGATGGTCGAGGAGCCCGGCTGGGCGGTCGAGTTCGCACGGCTCGAAGCCCTGGGCATGCGCGTGCTGCCCGTACCGCGCCGCGCCGACGGGCCCGACCTGGCCGTCATGCAGCGCTACTGCGAGGCCCATGCGCCCAAGCTCTTCGTGAGCGTGAGCGTGCTGCACAACCCCACCGGCCATTGCCTGGCGCCCGGCAGTGCCCACCGCGTGCTCCAGCTGGCGGCGCAGCACGACTTCCACATCGTCGAGGACGACACTTACGGCCACCTCGCGCCCGAGCATGCGACCCGGCTGGCCGTGCTCGACGGCCTGCAGCGCGTGATCTACGTGAGCGGCTTCGCCAAGGTGCTGGCGCCCAACTGGCGCATCGGCTTTCTGGCGGCCGCGCCGCCGCTGGTGGAGCGGCTGCTGGAGACCAAGCTGCTCGCCACGCTGACCACGCCGGCCCTGTTCGAGCGGGCGCTGGCTTGGTGCATCGACCAGGGCCAGCTGCGCCGCCATGTTGAGCGCATCCGCCTGCGGCTTGACGGCGCCCGCGGGCGCGCCGTCAAGCTGGCGCTGGCCCACGGCTGCACGCTGGCGTCGGAGCCCGCGGGCCTGTTCGGCTGGCTGGACACGGGCGTGGACACCGACACCCTCACCCAGCGCATGCTGGACCAGGGCTACCTGCTGGCGCCCGGATCGCTCTTCCATGCGCGGCGGCAGCCCACCACGCTGATGCGCATCAACTTCGCCACCGCGCAGGACGCTGGCTTCTGGAAGGCCTTCGGCCGCACGCGGGACGCAATGCGCTGATCGTCGCCCTCGTGCACCGTCGCTGCCGGCTCTTCAACGGTCCAGCGCGGCCTGCCGGATCGCGCGTCCCACCGACTCCAGCACCGGCCCGGCCTGCTTCTGCTCGTCCAGGTCGGCCGTGCAGGCCACGATCACCAGCGCCTTCTGCAGGTCGTCCGGGTCGAGCACGCCGGCATGGCAGGCCCGGCGGTGCTGGGTGCCGGTCTTGTGGATGAAGGCATGGTCGCGCGGCAGGCCGGCCTGCAGCCGGTAGCCGGTGTAGATGTCGTGCTTCATCGCCTTGTAGAGCACCGCCCGCGGCGGGCCATCGGGCAGCACCTGCCCGCGGACCAGGCGCTCCAGCATGCCGCCGTAGGCGATCAGCGTGGTGGTGTTCAGGTCGCGGCGGTAGTAGCGGTCGTAGGCCTCGTCCATGCTGGTGGTGGCGAGGTCGGTGCGCTTCGCGTCGACGGCACGGCGGATGGCCTCGACACGCGCCGGCCCGTTGCGGGCCGAGGCGATGCGCACGAGCGTGCCGTTGTCCAGGTCGCGCGCCTTCGGGTGCACCTCGGCATACACGTCGCGCCGCACTTGCGCGAAGGTGGTGAACGTGACGTTGGGCGTGCCCATGGCCTGGCGCGTACCGTCGTTGAGCGTTTGCACGGTCACCGTGCGGATCAGCATGTTGGCGGCCGTGTTGTCGCTCTCCAGCAGCATGCGTTCGATCAGCGTGCGCAGGCTGTAGCGGGTGCCGGTGTCGTTCCAGACGATGTTGCCGACGTCGATGCGGTCGCCGTCTTCAAGCGCCACTTCGTCGTCGAGCGTGCGGCGTCCGTCCTGCACCTGGCGCAGCACGGCCAGTGCCACCGGCACCTTGGCCATGGAGGCCAGGTACCAGCGCTCGTCGGCGCCATGGCTCATCTCGCTGCCGTCGGACAGGCGCTTGACGTACACGCCCAGGCGCCCGGGCGTCTGCTGGTCGATGCGCGCGATGCGCTCGGCCAGGCGCTGCGACCAGGCGCCGTCGTCGGCGGCCTCAGCGCGCCACGCCGGCAGCAGCAGCGCCGTGGCGATCGTCAGGCATGAAAGCAGGGCAGGTGGGCGCATCGGGGGTTCCTTGCGTGAGCAGTCCGGATCGGCAGAGGGCGGCGGCGGTCTGGGCCAGAAGATGTTCGGCACGGGTCAGGCTGGGTGCGTCGCGCACGCAGGCCACCAGCGCCACCGGGTGCCGTGCATCGGTGCCGGGCATGCGCACCAGGCCGGCATCGCAGATGCGGCGGCGCTGGGTGCCCGTCTTGTGCGCAAGGCGTGCCTGCGGCGGCAAGCCGGCACGCAGCCGCTGCGGGCCGGTGGCGACGTCTTCCATCAGCTTGAGCAGCGTCTGCGTAGCCTCGGCACCCAGGGCGCGGCCCTCGGCCAGCGCGACGAGGATCTGGGCATAGGCATCCAGCCGGCCGCTGTTGAGGCCTTCGGCGTAGTAGGCGTCGTAGGCGGCATCAAGGGAGCCGGCCTTGAGCTGGCTGGGAGACACGGCCAGCAGCTCGGCGAGCTGGCGGCGCCTTGTCGCGTCGCTGCCCGCGCGGTGCAGGGCCAGCAGGTCACTGCCCGACAGGTGACTGGCCGCCGGCGTGAGCTGGCCATAGACCTGGCGCCGCACCTCGGCCAGCGGCGTGATGCGCGCAATGCCGCGCGGCGCCAGCGCCTGGACGACACCATTGACCGCCTGCAGCCCGACCAGGTCGATCAGCATGTCGGTCGCCGTGTTGTCGCTGTAGATGATCATCTGGCCCATCAGCCATCGCACGCTGAGCGATGCACCCAGCGGCTGGCGCAGCGTGGCGCCCGCGCCGTCCACGCGGTCCCCGGCGCGCAGGGTGACCGTGGTGTCCAGCGTGATGTCGCCGCGTTCGACCGCCTGCAGCACAGCGATGGCCACCGGCACCTTGACCATCGAGGCGAGGTACCAACGCTCCTCGGCCCGATGGCCGAAGGACTGCCCGGTGGCCAGGTCCAGCACGTACACGCCGAGGCCCGTCTGCGGGTGGCTGTCGAGTTGCTGTACCGCGGTGGCCATGCGGCCACGCCAGTCCGTGCTGGCCGCGGACGGAGCGGGCATCGAAGGAACGACGGCCGGCACCGGGGCGGCGTGCGAAGGCGTGCCCGGAACGGTCACGGGTGGGGGCGCCAATGGCTGGACCTCTGCGCTGGCTGCCGCGGAGAGCGACAGCAGCAGCGCACCCGCGGCGGGCGTGCCAAGCCATCGGCGCAGGTGGACGGCGCCGCTTGTCACGTGGCGGCCCAAACGTGACACGAAGCGCTTCACAGCATCGAATCCGGCGCCAGGGGCCCGATCAGCCACAGCAGGGCGCGCAGGCTGGCGCTGGTGTCGGGTTCGGTGTGGGCGTCCTGGAGACCGCTGCCCGCTGGCGCACGCCAGACGAGGGCGCCGCGGGATGCCGGATCGCGCTCCACCTTCCAGGCACCTTCCTTGAGGCTCTTCTCGACGATGGACGTGGCCTGGGTCGACAGCGCCGGACTGCGAACCAGCAGCGCGATCTCGGTGTTCTGCTTCTGCGAACGAAGGTCCAGGTTCATCGACCCGATCACCAGCACGCGACCGTCGCGGACGATGAACTTGGAATGCAGCATGGCCTTGGACTCGCCCATGCCCCCCGTCACGCCACTGCCGGTGCCCAGCGCCTGGCGCAGGCCAGCCTGGTCGGCGCGCATCTCGTACAACTCCACCCCCATGTCGAGCAGGTCGGTGCGATGGCGGGCATAGCCCACATGCGCGACGGGCGCGTCATTGGAGGCCAGCGAGTTGGTCAGCACGCGCACCCGCACGCCCCGCTCGCGCGCCTTGGCCAGGGCGGTGCGGATTTGATCGCCCGGCACGAAATAGGGCGAGACGATCACCAGATCCTGCCGGGCCTCTGCGATCAAGGGCAGCAGGCCCTCGACCACGGTTTCGCCCGCCGGCATCTCCCCATGGGGCGCATCGGGCTTGGCGGGCGACGGGCCTTCCTTGGCCTGTTCGTCGGCGGGGATCTTCCCGGGGCGGTCGACCAGCAGCAGGGAAGGCGCCCAGACGAACTTCACCGTCTTCAGGTCCATCGGCTTTTCGTCCCAGCCCGGGCGCTGGGCGGCCTTGCTGTCGCCAAAGGCGGCCGCGCTGCGGGCATCGGGGCGGGGCTCGCCGTCGGGCGGCGAGGGCGAGCCTTGCGGATGCGATCCGGCGCCCGAGCGTGCGCTCTCGGCCGCCTTGTCGCGGATGCTGTCCATCTCCTTGCGATCCACCAGCGACTCGACCGGGTAGGCGCGCTCGTCGTTCCAGTACTGGTCGAAGCTCTTGGACATCTGCTGCACGATGGGGCCGGCGGCCAGCACGTCGAGGTCCACGAAGTTGCCCGCGTCGCCCAGCCCGAAGTACGCATCGCCCAGGTTGCGCCCACCGGTGATGCCCAGCGTGTTGTCCGCGATGAAGAGCTTGTTGTGCATGCGCTGCTGGATGCGGCCGACGTCGCCCAGCGACACGACGATGCGGCCGATGGACGAAGCCCGCGCACCGGCCAGCGGGTTGAACAGACGGATTTGCACATTGGGCGTGTCGGCCAGGCCCAGTACCAGCGCGTTGCGGCCGGCGCTGTGGAAGTCGTCGATCAGGATGCGAACCCGCACGCCGCGCTTTGCGGCGTCCTGCACGGCGCGCATCAGGCGGCCGGTGCTGGCGTCGGCATGGATGGCGTAGTACTGCAGGTCCAGGCTGCGCTGCGCCTGCTCCGCGAGCGCCAAACGGCTCGCGTAGGCGGCCTGCGGGCCGTCCACTAGCATGAAGCCGGAGCGGGGCCGCGCTGTCGTGGCGGAAGCGGCGCTTGGGTCGCCTCCGTTGTCTCGTGCGAACGGGGCAAGCGGACCGTCTTGTACGGGAGGAAGGGCCTGCGAGACAGGGCGGTTCACGTTCTCCGGCAGGCTGGTGCAACCGCCGACGGTGGCGCCAAGCAAGGCGGCCCCTGCGAGCAGCGCGACGCCGAGGCCGCGGCGCAGGGCCTTGGCGGATGAATTCAGTTGAAGCGGCATGGCGCAGGGATGGCAGGCATGGAGCGTGCGGTATAGCCTGCGGCGGCTGTCTGCCGTGTCGGACAAGCGGGCGCTCGGCGCGCCGGAAGGCGCCTTTTGTTGGGCGCCGCGCCCGGGCGGGATGGCGGCCCGATGCCCGGGCGCAGGAGCGTCGAGGCGGCCGCCTTCAGCGGGCCTCGAGGACTTCCCAGCGCTCCAGCGCTTCCAGCAGTTCTTCCTCGATCTGCGCAAAGCGTTGCGCCAGCTGGGCCGCCCGGCCGGGGTCGGTGCCGTAGATGGCGCCGCCGCCGCGTTCGAGTTCGGTCTGCACGGACTTCTGCTCGGCTTCGAGCGCCGCGACGCGCTCGGGCAGCGCGTCGAGTTCGCGCTGTTCCTTGTAGCTGAGCTTGCGGCGAGGGGCCGGCGCGGTCGTGTCTGCGGTGGGTGGCGTCGCGGGTCCAGGCGCCCCGGGGGGTGTGCTCGCCGCCGACGCGGCGGCCGAAGCGGCGGCGATCTCCCGTGCGCGCCTCGACTGGATCAGCCAGTCCTGAACGCCACCTTCGTACTCGCGCCAGCGGCCGTCGCCTTCCGCAGCGATGGTGCTTGTCACCACGTTGTCCAGGAAGGCACGGTCGTGGCTCACCAGGAACACGGTGCCTTCGTAATCCTGCAGCAGCTCTTCCAGCAGTTCGAGGGTGTCGATGTCCAGATCGTTGGTCGGCTCGTCCAGCACGAGCACGTTGGCCGGCCGTGCAAACAGGCGTGCCAGCAGCAGCCGGTTGCGCTCGCCGCCGCTGAGCGAGCGCACGGGCGATTGCGACCGGGCAGGAGAGAAGAGAAAGTCCGACAGGTAGCTCTTGACATGCTTGCGCTGTTTGCCGATCTCGATCCATTCGCTGCCGGGGCTGATGAAATCCTCCAGCGTGGCGTCCAGGTCCAGTGCGTCGCGCATCTGGTCGAAGTAGGCGACCTCCAGGTTGGCACCCTGGCGCACGCGGCCGGCATCTGGGGCGATCTCGCCCAGGATCATCTTGAGCAGCGTGGTCTTTCCCGCGCCGTTGGGGCCGATCAGTCCGACCTTGTCGCCGCGCAGGATGGTGGCCGAGAAATCGCGCACCACGGCGCGGTCGCCATAGCGCTTGGTCACGTCGGTGAGTTCGCCCACGATCTTGCCGCTGGGCAGGCCGCTGGCAACGTCCATCTTGACGCGCCCCAGCGCCTCGCGCCGGCTGGCGCGGCGGCTGCGCAGCGTCTCCAACCGGCCGATGCGGCTCTGGCTGCGCGTGCGGCGGGCCTCGACGCCCTTGCGGATCCACACCTCTTCCTGCGCGAGCAGCTTGTCGGCCTTGGCGTTGATCACGGCTTCCTGCGCGAGCTGCTCTTCCTTTTGCACCAGGTAGCGCGCAAAGTTGCCCGGATAGCTGCGCAACTGGCCCCGGTCCAGTTCGACGATGCGCGTGGCCACCGCGTCGAGGAAGGCGCGGTCATGGGTGATCGTGACGACGCTGCCCTTGAAGGCGATCAGCAACTGCTCCAGCCATTCGATGGCTTCGAGGTCCAGGTGGTTGGTTGGCTCGTCGAGGAGCAGGACGTCGGGCGCGGCCACCAGCGCCTGGGCCAGCGCGACGCGCTTGCGCATGCCGCCGGAGAGCGCGCCGATGCGTGCGTCGGGTGCCAGGTTGAGGCGGTGCAGGGTCTCGTCGACGCGCTGTTCCCAGTTCCAGCCCGCCTGGGCCTCGATCTGGGACTGCAGGGCGTCGAGGTCTTCACCCTCACCGCCCGCCAGGTAGCGGGCGCGCAGGCTCACGATCTCGGACAGGCCGTGACTGACGGCGTCGAACACGCTGTGGCCGGCATCGAGCACCGGTTCCTGCGCGACGAAGGCCACGCGCAACCCCTGCTGCACCTGCATCGTTCCGTCATCGGTCTTTTCAAGCCCCCCAAGAATCTTGAGCAGCGACGACTTGCCTGCGCCATTGCGCCCAATGAGCCCGACGCGCTCCTGCGCCTGCAGGGAGAAATCGGCGTGGTCCAGAAGCGGCACATGGCCGAAGGCCAGCTGTGCGTCCAATAAGGTGATGAGTGCCATTGGGCGGGGATTATCGAAGCGGCGGCTGTGCGGGCCTGGGGCGATGCTCGAGAGGGCTGAACCCTCGCGCGTGGACCAAGCCGCTGGGCGCGGGGTCGAACTTGGTCCCTGCTGGGTGGGGACGACTTTCCCGCAAGGGAGGTGGAGGGGCTGATTGCTTGCGCTGTGCTTCGTTGTGGCCCTCCGCTTTGACCGTCACGCATTACTCGTCGTGGTGGCGATCCGCTGTTGACGGTCACGCATAACTACCTAGAGCATCCCGGTAGGGCCTTCATCGCACGCTTGTCTTTGCCGCTCTGGCCTTGCTGACGTTCAGGTGGGCGACGCTGGTGCGCTTAGTTGGGAGGCTGGAGGCTGTTTAAACTTTTTGTAGGAGTGGTCTTGCAAGGTTCTGAAAAGCTCTCGTATACTGGCCGGCTCGCTGACTGATTAGCAGCTTTTTTGCTGAGTTTGGTTGGTGGGTGGCTTGAGAGAGTGGCAGCGGCTTCTGATGAAAAAGAAGTTGCCTTCTTAAAAAGAAGCGTGTC
>NZ_FTMY01000010.1 GCF_900156165.1 Pseudacidovorax sp. RU35E | reverse complement strand
TCCTCGTGCAGCTCGAAGTTGTTGCGGGGGGCCGAGATGTCGATCACCTGGCCCACGCGCAGCTGCTGGTGCACGAACTTCGAGCCACCCCGGCTCGCGCGGTCGTTGAGCACGCCCACCACATAGCGGCCGCTGTCGCTGCAGGGGTTGCACAGCGAATAACTGCGCACCAGGCCGTTGGCCAGGTGCAGGTCGATGTGCGAGCCCGCGGCGAAGGCCGGAAAGGTCACGCCGGCATTGGCCGGGCGGAATTCGACGCTGACGATGCCATCGGCCTCGTGGCGCATCGTGTGGACCCGTGCTCGAAGCAAAGACATTCGCTGGGCTCACATGATGTGCAGGCCGCCGTCCACCATCAGCGTCGTGCCGGTGATGAAAGACGCCTCTTCAGACGCCAGCCAGAGGATCGGGTGCGCGATCTCCACCGGATCGGCCCACCGCCCGATCAGCGAACTGGTGCTGCGCTCGGCGCGCAATTGCTCCACTGACTTGCCCGCCGTGGTCGCCCGCTGCACATGGAAGTCCGTGAGCGTCGAGCCGGGGCAGATGGCATTGGCGCGCACTCCATTCGGTGCCTCTTCGAAGGCGAGCGTGCGGGTGAAGGCCAACTGGGCCGCCTTGGTCGCGTCATACAGCGCCATGCCCTTGCGGCCGGTCACCGCGTAGCACGACGACACGTTCACCACGGCACCGCAACCGCTGGCGCGCAATGCCGGAAGGGCGGCCTTGCAGTACTGGCTCATGCCGACCAGATTGACCGCCACCACCGCCTGCCACTGCTCGGCCGTGAGGGCATCGACGGCGCTGTAGTTGCGCATCGCGGCGTTGTTGACCAGCACATGCAGGCCGCCCCAGTGCCGCACGCATCGCGCCACCACCTCGGTGGCAGCGGCTTCGTCGCGGACGTCGGCCGCCAGGGTCAGCATTGACGCATCAGGAAATTCCTCGCGCAGCGTTGCGTGCGTCCGTGCCAGCGCTTCGGCGTCGGCGTCGACCAGGGCCACGCGGGCGCCCTCGCGGCAGAACAGCCGGCTCGTCGCCGCACCGATGCCGGCACCCGCGCCAGTGATGAGGGCGACCTTGCCGGCCAGGCGTGCGGAGTTCGTCGCAGCCATCCTCAGTCCACCTTCGCGCCTGTGTCCTTGATCACCTTGCCCCAGCGGTTGATCTCGGTGTCGATCCAGCGGCTGAAGTCCTGCGGCGATCCTGCGACCACCTCGAACTCCATCTCTTCCAGGCGGGCCTTGATGTCGGGCATGGCGAGGATGCGCACGAACTCCTCGTTGTAGCGCTTGATGATGTTCGGCGGCGTGCCTCCAGGCGCCAGGAAGCCGATCCATGACGTGGCTTCAAAATCCTTCAGGCCCGACTCGGCCAGGGTGGGCACATCGGGTGTGCTGGGAAATCGCTTGGCGCCGCTCGTGGCCAGCAGTTTCAGACGTCCTTCCTTCACGAAGCCCTGCACATTGCCCGGCACGAAGAAGCCCGCCTGCACGTTCCCAGCCAGCAGGTCGGCCACGGCCGGCCCCGCGCCGCGGTAAGGCACATGGGTCATCCGGAAGTCGGCCGCCGACTTCATCATTTCCATCGTCAGGTGCGAGGCGCTGCCCATCGAGACCGAGCCATAGGAATACCTGGCCGGGTTGGCCTTGGCCTTGGCGATGAAGTCGCGCACGTCGCGGATGCCCGTGGATGGATTGACCACCAGGTATTGCGGCGACTTCACGGCGAGCACGATGGGCGCCAGGTCCTTGCGCGGGTCGAAGGGCATCTTGTCGAACAGCGTGACATTGATGGCCAGCGGACCGTTGTAGCCCACCAGCAGCGTCTGTCCATCCGGGGCGGCGCGGGCGACCTCGGCGGCACCGATGTTGCCGCCAGCGCCGCCCTTGTTTTCGACCACGAAAGGCTGGCCGAAGGCTTCCTGCAGCTTGGGGGCGACAAGGCGGGCCAGCACGTCGTTCGTGCTGCCCACGATGGGCACGATGATGCGCACCGGCCGGCTGGGTTTCCAGTCTGCGGCCGCGTCGGCGGCCCACGCCGAACTGGCGCAGGCCGCGGCCAGCACGGCCAGCGCGAGTGTCTTGGGAATTCGCATGATGTCTCCTGTCTTTCGTGGGGCGGATGCCAGCTTCAGAGGCTGAAGACCGGTTTGCGCGTGCTGTCGGCCAACTCCGTGCTGGCCCACTCCAGCGGGCTCTGCTCTCGCGGCAGCAGCACGCCGGCCGGACGCACGCGCTGCGCCTGCGGATTCAGCGCCGGCGGCGCCTCGCCCTGTTCGAGCCCAAGCGCCGCTTCGTTGAGCATGCGGCGGGCCATCACGATGGCCTTGTCGGTGGGCAGCAGGCGCTCGGCTTCGTGATCCTGAATCGGGCCCATGCTCTCCTGCAGCGAATAGTCCTGCGCCGAAAAGCCGAACACGCCGCTGTACGAGCGCTGCTCGCGTTGGGCGACACGATCGATCATGTAGTCGTTGTCGCGGTTGGCGGCGGGCACGAAGCTGCCCGGTGCTTCGTATTCCACATGGATGCCCTTGCCCGCGCGCATGGCCTCGAGTTCTTCATCGCTGAGTGCACGGTCGGGTCGCCAGTTGATGCTCCAGGCCCAGCAATGGTGGTCGTCGATGGGGACCCAGACGTGGCCCGCCAGCGCGTGCTCGCCGAATGGGGCGATCAGGGTGAACCACGGAAACAGCCACTGCGTGATGCGCCAGTAGTACGAATCGGGCTCGCCGTTGCGCCGGCCGAACAGGCTCAGGCCGAAAGGCGTCTTCTCGATCTCGAAGATCACGTTGCCGTCGGCCTTGATGTAGTCGAGTGCCTTGACACCCTGGTGCATGGGGTCGGAGTCGACCTCGTAGCGGTGGACGTACGACACATGCGCCGTGTCGATGCCGCCTTCCATGGCCTGCAGCCAGTTGCTGTACTGCAGTCGTTTGGAGACGAAGACCTGCTCGGGCGGCAGGGTGCACCACTCGACTTCCGGCAGCTCGGGCTGCTGGCCTTCGGGCCCCATGTATGCCCACACCACGCCGCCGCGCTCGATGCACGGGTAGCCCTTGATGTGCATACGCGCGCAGGATTGGGGCGAGGAGGGCACGTCCACGCAGTGGCCGTCGCCGTCGAACTTGACGCCGTGGTACGCACAGCGAATGCCGTTCTCCTCGTTTCGACCGAAGTAGAGCGACACGCCGCGGTGCGAGCAGAACTCTCCGATCAGGCACGCCCGGCCATCGGTGTTGCGGAAGGCGAGCAGCTTCTCGCCCAGGAGCTGCACGCGCACCTGCGGGCCATCGGGCTCGGCGATCTCGCTGGACATCAGGGCCGGCACCCAATAGCGGCGCAACAACTCGCCCATGCGCGTACCCGGACCGACGCGAGTGAGGGTCTCAGACATTTCCTTGTTCATCGTGTGTTCTCCATCGTCATCGTTAAGTCCATTTGATGGACATGTATCCATTGTGCGGACTCAATTGCGCTTGGTCAACAGATGGTCATCGTGTCCGTCTGTTGGACAATTGGCTGGTGACAATCCGCGACCCAATACAGGAGTGCTCGCTTGGACGCAGAAGAAAAATCGGGTGAAGGCGTACGCGCCGTGGAACGTGCCCTGGACATCCTGCTGGCGTTCGGGCCGGGCGACCAGGCGCTGACGGCCGGCGAATTGCTCAAGCGGGTGGATCTGAGCCGGCCCACGCTCTACCGGCTGTTGCGCACGCTGGAGAACAAGGGCTTCATCATCTCGAGCGGCGTGCCTCAGCGATTCGCACTGGGGGCTTCGGTGGCCCAGTTAGCGCACGTGTGGAGCACCGGCCTCGACGTGGCGGCGCTGGCCCAGCCCATGCTGCAGGCCCTGTGGGAGCAGACGTGCGAAACCGTTGCGCTGCTGCTGCACCAGGGTGACCACCGCGTCTGCGTCGCCGAACTGCCCAGCGCCCAGCCGTTGAGTTTCAAGCGTGGCGTCGGTCACCGCGAGGCCGTGGCCCGTGGTGCCAGCGGGCGTGTGATCCTTGCGCATCTGCAGGCGCCAGAGGTGCATCTGCCCACCGGCCCAGAGGGCGACGCGCTGCGCAAGCGCCTGCAGCAGATCCGAGAACAGGGCTACGAAGTCAGCCGCGACGAACTCATCAAGGGGGCAGTGGCGGTGGCGGTGCCGGTCTTCCTGGGTGATGGGCGGGTGGTCGGTTCGCTGGCCGTCTTCGGGCCGAGCGTGCGGGTCGATGCCGCCTGTGTGCGCCGCTTCGTGGAACTGCTCAAGTCACAGTCGGTGCGGCTTTCACAGGCGCTCGGACGCCGCAGCTGAGGGGCCGGCCGGTTCGGTGGCGGTCCCGGAGGATCGCGCCCGCAAGCCGCGGAGCCCTGGGGTTGAGCCGCCTCTAGCGCTGCATCACTTGGCGCAGCGTGACTTCCGTCTCCGTGTTGCCCCAGCTGCTGCGCACATAGCTCAGCACCGCGGCGATCTCCTCGTCGCTCAGCACATGGCCGAAGGGCGGCATGCCGTAGGGGCGCGGATTGCCCTCGGTGGCCGGGGGGTAGCCGCCGCGCCGCACCACCTGCACCAGGTTGACCGGATTGGCCATGTTGACCGCCCGGTTGCCCGCGAGCGGCGGAAAGGCGCCCGGCTCGCCCTGGCCCTGCTCGCCGTGGCACCAGGCGCATTGCTGGGCGTAGACCTTCTCGCCGCGCGCCAGCAGCGATTCGTTGCGGCGAGGTGGTTGGGCGGGGGCCGGTGGGGCCGGCTGCTGCGGCAGGTCCTTGAGGTACAGCGCCATGGCCTGCAGATCCGCATCGCTCAGGTGCTGGGTGCTGCGGTAGACCACCTCGGCCATCGGCCCCAGCACCGAACCGTGCTCGGTGCGGCCGGTCTTGAGCAGCGCCACGATGTCCTGAAGCGGCCAGTTGGCCACGCCCGCCTCGTGCGGGGCATCGAGGGCCGGTGCATACCAGTTCTCGCCCGGCAGCATGCCGCCGGCCAGGCCGCGGCTCACGTCGGTCGCGCCCAGCGTGTTGCGGCTGCCATGGCAGGCGATGCAATGGCCCAGGCCCTGCACCAGGTAGGCGCCGCGGTTGTGCTCGGCCGAGCGGCTGGGCTCGGGCACGAACTCGGCCGGCCGGAAAAACAGCGCCCGCCACACGGCCAGCGCGGCCTGCGTGTCGTACGGAAAGCGCAGCGTGTGCGGGCGGTTGGCCTGCGTCACCGGCGGCAGGCTCTGCAGCCAGGCGAAGAGCGCGTCCGAGTCGTCGCGCGTGACCTGCGTGAAGCTGGTGTACGGAAAGGCCGGATACAGCAGCCGCCCGTCACGCGAGCGGCCATGGTGCAGGGCGCGCCAGAAATGGTCGGCGTTCCATTGGCCCAGGCCGGTGAGCGGGTCCGGCGTGAGGTTGCCGGCATAGAGCGTGCCGAAGGGCGTCTCGATGCCGCGCCCGCCCGCATAGGCGGCGCCGCCGCGGGCGGTGTGGCAGCCGGCGCAGTTGCCCGCCAAGGCCAGGTAGCGCCCGCGTTCGAGCTGCGCGGCCGAGGCGGCGGGCGGGGCCAGGTCGTCGCGGATCGGGGCCTCGCCGCGCAGGTTGAGCAGCACCACGGTGGCGGCGAGCGCGGTCAGTACCGTGCCCAGGGCGAGTGCGGTCCACAGCAGGGCGCGACGCAGCGTCGACGGCCGGGCCGCTGGTGCGCCTGTGAGCGGCGCGTTCATCGGTGCGCCTCCATCGCGCTGCACGCCACCGGCAGGCCCGCGGGCAGGGCCGAAGCGGGTACGGCCTTGTAGTTCGCCGGCACCGGTTGCGCGGCCAGCCAGCCGGCGACTGCGCGGATGTCCTCGCTCCTGAGCCGCCGGCCCACCTCGGCCATGCAGTCGGGCGCCAGGGCGCGCCGGTCGCCCGTGACCCAGGCGCCCAGCTGCGAGGCGATGTACAGCCGCGGCAGCCCCAGCAGCCCGGGAATGCCCGGCTGCACGCCAGTGAGCGCCGGTCCGTGGCAACGCACGCAGGCCGGTATGCCACGGGCCACATCGCCTTCCAGCACCAGTGCCCGGCCCCGGGCGAGTTCGGCCGCGGGCAGGTCGGAGGGCGTGGCCGCGGCATAGGGCAGGTCCAGTTCCGCGAAGTACTCGGCCATCTCGCGCAGGTAGGCGTCCGAGAGCTGGGCCAGCAGGTGGTTCATGTCGGCCTGCTGGCGCCGGCCGTCGCGGAAGCTGCGCAGCTGGTCGTACAGGTAGCCGGCCGGCTTGCCCGCCAGCCGCGGGAAGTAGCCGGAATTGGTCGCCAGCCCCTCGCGGCCGTGGCAGGTGGTGCAGGCGGCCATGCGGCGCTGCATCTCGTCCGCGGCCTGGGCGGGTGCGCTCGTTCCGGTCAGCGCGGCCAGCCCTAGCAGCATCGCGCTGCCGGTCCAGCGCGCCAGCCGCGGCAGGATGCCGGGGAGGCCCGCTTGTCTCGTCGTCTGTTTCTTCATGATCGACTCCGTGGGGAGGTGACGGCCTCGTCAGCCGGCCGGGCGTGAGGCCCGGTGCAGCGCCCGAACCACGTCCGACTGGGTGATGATGCCCACCAGGCGCTTGTCGGCATCGATGACCGGCAGGTGGTGATGGCCCGCCTCGGCGAACAGCGGCACCAGCTCGGCGATGCGGCGGTGGCTGCTCACCACGCGCACCTCGCGGGTCATGATCTGGCCGACGGTCTCGGGCTTGTCGGAATGGGTCAGGCCGTCCCGCCGCAGCAGGCTGCGCAGGCGCTCGCCCACGCCCTCGCGCTGGTCCCAGCCGGCGTGCCGCAGGAAGTCGGCCCGCGTCAGGATGCCCACCACGCGCTGCGAGCGGTCCACCACCGGCAGGGCCTTCACGCCGCGCGCGCGCATCAGCGTCCAGGCCTCTTCCAGCGGCGTGCCGAACTGCACCGCCGCTGGCCCGGCCGACATCACCTCGGCACATTGCAGCTGGCCGAAGTTGCGCTCGTAGGCAGCCGATTCGGCGTACTGCAGGATGTCCTGCAGGTCGTCGCGGCTCACGTCCAGCACCTGGTTGTAGTGGGCCAGCGCGGCGTCGAGGTCGGCGGCGGAAAAGCGGCTGCCCGCTGGCGCGGTGGCCGGGGCCTGCGGCGCATGCGGATAGCGTCGCCCGGTCAGCCCGTTGTAGAGCATGCCGGCCAGCACCAGCAGCAACGAGTCGACCAGCATCGGAAAGAGCGCGAAGCCGAAGCCCACCCCGCCCAGCGCCGCCAGCAGGGCCGAGGCGCCGCCCGGCGGATGCAGGCAGCGCAGCGCGAACATCACGGCGATGGCCGCCAGCACCGCCACCGCGCCCGCCCAGGCCGGGTCGGGAATCAGCAGGGCGCAGGCACTTCCCACCAGCGCCGAGACGGTGTTGCCGCCCACCACGGCCCAGGGCTGGGCCAGCGGGCTGGCCGGCACGGCGAACACCAGCACCGCGCTGGCGCCCAAGGGCGCCACCAGCCAGGGCGCCGCCATGCCGGTGCGCAATGCCCACCAGCGGGCGATCAGCGCGGTGATCAGGATGCCCAGGCCGGCACCGGCGAAGGCGCGCAGCCGCTCACGGGCATCGACCCGGGCGGTGGCAGGACGGAAGCGGGCCGCCAGATCGGCCCAGGAAGGAGATCGCATGGTGACGCAGGCTAGGCGGGCGCGCGGTGGCACCGGCAGGAACAGGCCGACCGGACGGGGCGGCCGATAGGGGGCGGCCATGGCGGCCGCTCCTGCATCGTACGTGGCGCACGGCTTTGGTGCATCCATTCGGGAGCGCGCGAGCGACATCGGCGCCGCTGCGGCATGCGATCAGCTGCAACCATCGCCTCCGAAGGGTTGCAGCCCACGCAGGTTCCCGTCAGGTCGGCGCACCGACGATCCCGCGCCCGGTCGGCCGCATGGTGCGGGCCGCCAACCCTGGAGACATCCTTCCGTGACCCTCAATCGCCGCCTCTTCAACACCGGCCTTGCCAGCCTGGCCCTGCCGCTCGGCTTCGACGCTGCCGCGCAGGACGGCTATCCCAACAAGCCGATCCGCATCGTCTGTCCCTTCGCGCCCGGCGGCGGCTCGGACTTCATCGCCCGCGTCGGCTCCAACCTGCTGGCCAAGGGTGTGGGCCAGTCGGTGATCGTCGACAACCGGCCCGGCGCCGGCGGCACGCTAGGGACGGACTATGCGCTGCACCAGCCTGCGGATGGCTACACGCTGCTGCTGGTGGCGGGCAGCTACACGGTCAATCCGGCGCTCTACAAGCTCAAGTTCGACCCGGTGGCTGACATCACGCCCGTGATCCAGCTGTCCAAGGGCGCCTACGTGCTGTGCATCAACCCCAACAAGGTGCCGGCCAAGAACATGGCGGAGCTGCTGGACTACATGCGCAAGAACCCCGGCAAGCTGAGCTTCGCCTCGGCGGGCAACGGCAGCCACCTGCACATCACGACCGAATACCTGTTCGGCATGGCCAAGGTCAAGGGCGTGCACATTCCCTACAAGGGCACCGGCCCGGCCGTGACCGACCTGGTGGCCGGGAACGTGGACCTGCTGGTGGCCGGCACCGAGGCGTTGATGCCCCACGTCAAGGCCGGCAAGCTGCGGGCCCTGGGCGTGACCACGGCCCAGCGCCTGGCGGCCTACCCGGACCTGCCCGCCATCGCCGAAGCCGGCCTGCCCGACTACGACGTGGTCGCCTGGCATGGCCTGATCGCGCCCAAGAATCTGCCGCCCGCGGTGCTGGCCAAGATCAACGGCGCCATCAACACGGGCCTGAAGGCGCCCGAGCTGGTCGCGCAGCTGGAGCCCACGGGCGTGTCGCCCGCTGGCGGCACGCCAGAGCAGTTCGGCGCGCTGATCAAGGCCGAGATCCCGCGCTACGCCAAGGTGGCGCGCGACAACAACATCCAGGCCCAGTAAAAACGGGCGGGGCCGGCGTCGCCTGCCGGCCTTCGTTCACCAATGCGGCGGCGCATCGCGTCGGTGCGCCGCCCGCTCCACGACCCCATGAACCGCCTCCACCGCCAGCCGCTTCCCGCCACCGACCTTCATTTCTACGACGCTCGTGCCGCCATCGAGGCGCTGCAGCCCGGCGCCTGGGCCCGGCTGCCCTACACCGCGCGGGTGCATGCCGAGAACCTGGTGCGCCGCGCCGACCCGGTCCGGCTGGGTGACTACCTGCGCCAGCTGATCGAGCGCCGACGCGACCTGGACTTTCCCTGGTATCCGGCGCGGGTGGTGTGCCACGACATCCTGGGCCAGACCGCGCTGGTGGACCTGGCGGGCCTGCGCGATGCCATCGCGGCCGAGGGCGGCGATCCGGCCGCGGTGAACCCCGTGGTGCCGGTGCAGCTGATCGTGGACCATTCGCTGGCCGTGGAATGCGGCGGTTTCGACCCCGAGGCCTTCGCCAAGAACCGCGCCATCGAGGACCGCCGCAACGAAGACCGCTTCCACTTCATCGACTGGACCAAGCGGGCCTTCGACAACGTGCAGGTGATCCCGGCGGGCAACGGGATCATGCATCAGATCAATCTGGAGAAGATGTCGCCGGTCGTCGCCGTGCAGGACGGCGTGGCCTATGCCGACACCTGCGTGGGCACCGACAGCCACACGCCGCATGTCGATGCGCTGGGCGTGATCGCCGTGGGCGTGGGCGGCCTGGAGGCCGAGAACGTGATGCTGGGCCGCGCGTCGTGGATGCGCCTGCCCGACATCGTGGGCGTGGCGCTGGTCGGCGAGCGCCGGCCGGGCATCACGGCCACCGACATCGTGCTGGCGCTCACCGAGTTCCTGCGCCAGCAGAAGGTCGTTGGCGCGTACGTGGAATTCTTCGGCGACGGCGCGGCGCGCCTGTCCATCGGCGACCGTGCCACCATCGCCAACATGTGCCCGGAGTACGGCGCCACCGCCGCGCTCTTCGCCATCGACGGCCAGACGCTGGACTACCTGCGTCTGACGGGCCGCGAGGAATCGCAGGTGCGCCTGGTCGAGGCCTATGCCAAGGCGGCTGGCCTGTGGGCCGACACGCTGGCCGAGGTCGCGTACGAGCGCGTGCTGCGCTTCGACATCGGCACGGTGGAGCGCAACCTGGCCGGCCCCTCCAACCCGCACCGCCGCCTGCCGGCCAGTGCCCTGGCCGAGCGCGGCATCGCCGATGCGGCCAAGCTGGCGGCCGGGCGCGCCGACGAGGCCGCGGGCCGCCTGCCCGACGGCGCCGTGGTCATCGCCGCCATCACCAGCTGCACCAACACCAGCAACCCGCGCAACGTCATCGCCGCCGCGCTGCTGGCGCGCAATGCCAATGCCCATGGCCTGGTGCGCAAGCCCTGGGTCAAGACCTCGCTGGCGCCCGGCTCCAAGGCCGTCGAGCTGTACCTGCAGGAGGCCGGCCTGCTCGGCGAGCTGGAACGCCTGGGCTTCGGCATCGTGGCCTTCGCCTGCACCACCTGCAACGGCATGAGCGGCGCGCTGGACCCGGCCATCCAGCAGGAGATCTTGGACCGCGACCTGTACGCCACCGCGGTGCTCTCGGGCAACCGCAACTTCGACGGCCGCATCCATCCGTATGCCAAGCAGGCCTTCCTGGCCTCGCCGCCGCTGGTGGTGGCCTATGCCATCGCCGGCACCATCCGCTTCGACATCGAGCGCGACGTGCTGGGCACCGACGCCCAGGGCCGCGAACTGCGCCTGGCCGACCTGTGGCCCAGCGACGCGGAGATCGACGCCGTGGTCGCGGCCAGCGTCAAGCCCGAGCAGTTCCGCCGCGTGTACGAGCCCATGTTCGCGATCCGCGCCGAGGGCGAGGCTCGCGCGAATCCGCAATACGACTGGCGCCCGCAGTCCACCTACATCCGCCGCCCGCCCTACTGGGACACCGAGGGCATGGGCGCGCTGGCCGCCCAGCCGCGGACGCTGTGCGGCATGCGGCCCCTGGCCCTGCTGCCGGACAACATCACCACCGACCACCTGTCGCCCTCCAACGCCATCCTGGCCGACAGCGCGGCCGGCGAGTACCTGGCCCGCATGGGCCTGCCGGAGGAAGACTTCAACTCCTACGCCACCCACCGCGGCGACCACCTCACGGCCATGCGCGCCACCTTCGCCAATCCTCAGCTGGTCAACGAGATGGCCGTGGTCAATGGCGTGGTGAAGAAGGGTTCGCTCGCCCGCATCGAACCCGAAGGCCGGGTGGTGCGCATGTGGGAGGCCATCGAGACCTACCTGCAGCGCCGCCAGCCGCTGGTGGTCATTGCCGGTGCCGACTACGGCCAGGGCTCCAGCCGCGACTGGGCGGCCAAGGGCGTGCGCCTGGCCGGCGTGGAGGCGGTGGTGGCCGAAGGCTTCGAGCGCATCCACCGCACCAACCTGATCGGCATGGGCGTGCTGCCGCTGGAGTTCCTGCCCGGCACGACGCGCCTCACGCTGGGGCTGGATGGCACCGAGACCTACGACGTAGAAGGCGAACGCACCCCCGGCGCGCAACTCGACCTGGTCGTCCATCGCCGCAGCGGCGAGCCCCTGCGCGTGCCCGTGCGCTGCCGGCTGGACACGGCGGAAGAGGTGTCGGTGTACGAGGCCGGCGGCGTGCTGCAGCGCTTTGCGCAGGACTTCCTGGCGGGGCAGACTGCCCCCCTTCAACCGGCCACGTACTGAACCATGCCCGCGCCTCAAATCAAGATCCCCGCCACGTACATGCGCGGCGGCACCAGCAAGGGCGTGTTCTTCCGCCTGCAGGACCTGCCCCAGCGCGCCCGTGAGCCCGGCCCGGCGCGAGACGCACTGCTGATGCGGGTCATCGGTAGCCCCGACCCGTACGGCAAGCACACCGACGGCATGGGCGGCGCGACCTCCAGCACCAGCAAGGTCGTCATCCTGTCGAAGAGCGCGCGCCCCGGCCATGACGTGGACTACCTCTTCGGCCAGGTCGCCATCGACAGCGCCTTCGTCGACTGGTCGGGCAACTGCGGCAACCTGTCGGCGGCCGTGGGCCCCTTCGCCATCGCCGCCGGCCTGGTCGATGCGGCGGGCGTGCCGGCGGAAGGCGTATGCACCGTGCGCATCTGGCAGGCCAACATCGGAAAGACCATCGTGGCCCATGTGCCCATGGCGGACGGACAGGTTCAGGAGACAGGCGACTTCGAGCTCGACGGCGTGACCTTCCCGGCGGCCGAGGTGCCGCTCGAGTTCCTCGACCCCGCCGAAGAAGGCGAGGGCGGCGCCATGTTCCCGACCGGCTGCGTGGTGGATCAGTTGGAGATGCCCGGCGTCGGCACCTTCGCGGCCACGCTGATCAATGCCGGCATCCCGACCATCTTCCTCAACGCGGCCGAGCTGGGCTACACGGGCACCGAGCTGCAACCCGCCATCAACGGCGACGCCGCCGCGCTGGCGCGCTTCGAGACGATCCGCGCGTGGGGTGCCGTGCGCATGGGCTTGATCCGCGACGTGGCCGAGGCCGCCACGCGGCAGCACACGCCCAAGGTCGCATTCGTCGCGCCGCCGCAGGATTACGTGGCCTCCAGCGGCAAGGCGGTGCGCGCGGCCGACATCGACCTGCTCGTTCGCGCCCTCTCGATGGGCAAGCTGCACCACGCCATGATGGGCACGGCGGCCGTGGCCATCGGCACCGCGGCGGCCATTCCGGGCACGCTGGTCAACCTGGCGGCCCGCGGCGGCGAACGCAGCGCCGTGCGCTTCGGCCATCCCTCTGGTCTACTGCGTGTCGGCGCCGAGGCGCGGCAGGTCGACGGGCCGGCCGGGCCGCAGTGGCAGGTCACCAAGGCCCTCATGAGCCGCAGCGCCCGCGTGCTCATGGAAGGCTGGGTGCGCGTGCCCGGCGATTGCTTCTGAACCGGACGGCCAGGGTGGGCCCGGCATTGCTGGGCGCCCCCCGACCGTCGAACCCCTCGCGTGCATGTCCACTCGCAAACAACTCAAGACCCTGGTCGAGGCCCGCCGCGGCGTGCTCGTGCCGGGGGCCTTCAATGCCCTCTCGGCCCGTGTGATCGAAGACCTCGGCTTCGAGGCGATCTACGTCACCGGTGCCGGCGTCACCAACATGTGGTTCGGCATGCCCGACCAGGGCTTCATGGGCCTGGCCGAGATCGCCGACCATACGGCGCGCATCCGCGATGCGGTGTCGCTGCCGCTGATCGTCGATGCCGACACGGGCTTCGGCAATGCGCTCAACGTCTATCACACGGTGCGCACGCTGGAGCGGGCCGGCGCCGACTGCATCCAGCTGGAGGACCAGGTCGCACCCAAGCGCTGCGGCCATTTCTCGGGCAAGGAGGTCATCAGCACCGAAGAGGCCGTGAGCAAGATCAAGGCGGCCGTCGATGCGCGCCGCGATGCCGACCTGATGATCCTGGCCCGCACCGACGCCGCTGCCACGCACGGCTTCGAGGCCGCGGTCGAGCGCGCCCAGAAGTTCGCCGAGGCCGGGGCCGACATCCTCTTCGTCGAGGCGGTGACCCAGGCCGACGAGGTGCGCGCCCTGCCGCAGCGCCTGGCCAAGCCCCAGTTGATGAACATGGTGATCGGCGGCAGGACGCCCATCTTCAATGCCGACCAGCTGGCCGATCTCGGCTACGGCATCGTGCTCTATGCGAATGCCGCGCTGCAGGGCGCGGTGATGGGCATGCAGCAGGCCCTCACGGTGCTGCGCGACCAGAAGGAGGTTCAGGAGTCCAGCGGCCTCGTCGCACCCTTCGCCGAGCGCCAGCGCCTTGTCGGCAAGCCGGATTGGGACGCGCTGGAAAAGCGCTACACGTGAAGCCTCCGCCCATGCCCACACGACGCGCCTGGCTGGGTGCGGCCGGCGCCGCGGCTGCCCTGTTGGCCGCCGGTTGCGCACCGGCGCCGCTGCGGCTGGATGGCACCTTCCTGCAGCCCTGGCGCAGCCACGAAGCACTGTCGCTGGACGAATGGCGCCGCCGCCTGCGCACGACGCGCGCGCTGGGCTGCCGCGAGGTGGTCGTGCAGTGGATGGGCCTGTACGGCGGCACCAACGACTGGATGCTGAAGCCGGCCTTGCTGCAGATGCTGTTCGACGAGGCCGCACGGGAAGGCATGGGCGTGCGCCTGGGCCTGCCCTACGACGAGCGCTGGTGGACCACGCTGGGCGCCAAACAGCCCGAGGCGCTGCCGGCCTTTCTTGACCAGACGCGCGATCGCAGCCTGGCCGCCATGCGCAGCGAGCCCTGGCCGGACCATGCCGCCTTCCGCGGCTGGTACCTGCCCTACGAGATCGACCAGTACAACTGGGCCACGCCCGAGCGGCGCCGCCTGCTCACGGCCTGGCTGCGCGAGCTGGCGGCCGAGCCCCTCAAGCGCAGCCAGCCGCGCCTGGCCGTCTCCACCTTCTACAGCCGCCTGCCCACGCCGGGCTCGCTGGACGGCCTGTGGGCCGAGATCCTCGACGCCGCGCCGCTGCGGCCCATGCTGCAGGACGGTGTGGGCGTGGCCGGCATGGGCAACTATGCCGGCCTGGAGCCACTGCGCCGCCTGCTGCGCAAGCGTGGCGTGGCGTTCGACCTGATCGTGGAGTTGTTCGAGCAGTTGCCCAATCCGCCAGGCCAGCCCGACGCCTTCCGCGCCCGGGCCGCGACGCTGGAACGGGTGCGCGCCCAGCTGGAGGTCGCGCGCAGCTACGGCGCCGAGCATGTGCTCGCCTTCGCCATCGACCCCTGGCTGCTCGGCGACACGCCCGAGGCCCAGAAGCTGCTGCGCGACTGGCGCGGCGGCGACGGCGCCTGAGCCACAGCGGCCCTTCGCCGATGCCGCCTGACGTTCGCCGTCAGGTGCTGGTCACGGCCTGTCCGCAAAGCTTACGAAAAGTGAACTTATACTAAAAATGTATCAACACTCTCGAAGCTTGGGGCGGGAATGAAGGCCGCAGAACTGGTGTCGCCCGCCGCGGCCATGGAGTCCGCCGTGGCGCGGGCCACGCAACTGGCCGCCGAACAGGCGGAGGCCGTCGACCGGGAGGGCCGGCTGCCCACCGAGGTGCTCGCCGCGCTGCGTGCGCAGGGCCTGATGGGCCTGCTCGTGCCCACCCGCTACGGCGGTCCGGGGCTGCCGCTGCGGGCAGTGGTCAATGTGTGTCGCCGCCTCTCCGAGGCCTGCGCCTCGACCGGCCTGATCTACGCCATGCACCAGGCGCAGTCGGCCGTGGCCATCGGCCATGCGCAGGACAGCGACTGGCTGCAGGGCCTGCTCGCGCGCATGGCGTCGGAGCAGCTGCTGGTGGCTTCCGCCACCACCGAAGGCGCCACCGGCGGTGCGATCCGCGCCAGCGCCTGCTTCCTGGACCCGCAGCCCGACGGCCATCTGCGGCTGCGAAAGAGCGGGGCCGTCATCTCCTATGCCCCCGCGGCCGACGTCTTCCTGGTGAGTGCCCGCCGTGCCGAGGATGCGGCGCCCACCGACCAGCGGCTGGTGGCCGTGCGGAAGGACCAGATCCAGTTGCAGGCCCACACACCGTGGAACCCCATGGGCATGCGCGGCGCCCGAACCGACCGCTATGACCTGATCGCCGACTGCGGGCCTGAACAGGTCTATGCCGAGCCCTTCTCGGTGCACATGTCGCAGACCATGCTGCCCACCTCGCACCTGCTGCTGGGCGCCGTGTGGCTGGGCATCGCCGTGTCGGCGCTGGGCCGGGCGCGGGCTTTCCTGCGCCACCGCAACCGCAGCGGGGCGCCGCTCAACCCCATCGCCAACCTGCGACTGGCCGAGGGCGAGACGCTGGTGCAGCAGTTCCGCGGCACGCTGGCGGCCTGCATGGCGCTCTACGAAGACGTCGAGGGGCCACAGACCGCCACCGAACGCATGGTCAGCTACAACGCGCTGAAGGTCGGTGCTTCCGAGCTGGTGGTGCGCGTCACCGACATCGCGCTGCGCATATGCGGCATCCAGGGCTACATGGAGCCGGGCGAGTTCTACCTGAGCCGCCACATCCGCGACGCGCATGCTGCCGCCGTGATGGTCAACGACGACCGCATCCTCGGCAGCCTTTCCACCGTGGTGCTGGGCGTGCCGCTCAACCGCGACCTTTGAACTTCGGGGCACTGCGCCCTTTGCTTCCGTCTTCCATCCTCATGACCACGCCTGCCGAGATCGAACAACAACTCATCGCCCTGATCCAGTCCGCCATCCTCAAGAAGGTGGATCCGGAGGTGCCCCTGCTCGAATCCGGCCTGCTCGATTCCGTGGCTGCCGTCGAGCTGATGCTGTCCGTCGAGAGCCGTTTCGGCTGCACGGTGCCGATCACCGAGGCGCAGGAGCACCTGTACTCGGTGCGCACGCTCACCGACTTCGTCGTGGCCAACACGGCGGCCTGAGCCGCCCTCGCGCGCCAGACATGCACTTCGACTACGACGGCGGCCGCTTCCTCCAGACGGAGGCCGGCGGCGAACGGCCGGCCATCGTGGCCCGCGACCGCCACCTGGACTGGGCCCAACTGCAGCGCGAGGCCGAGGCCTGGTGCGACGAGGCCCGCCGTCTGGGCCTGGGCGCGGACATGCCCATCGTCATCCGCGGCCACAAGGAAGCGGCCTTCATGGTCGCCCTGACCGGCGCGCTGATGCTGCGCGCGCCCTTCGTGCCCGTCGATGCGGTCTACCCGGCCGAGCGCCTGGCCAGCATCTGCCAGATCCTCGACGCCCACCTGCTCTACGACGCGGCCCAGGGCCGCTTCGAGGTGCTGCGCGAGGGCGCCGGCACGCCGCTGGCCGAGAAGCAGCTGTGCTACGTGATGTTCACCTCGGGCACCACGGGCCAGCCCAAGGGCGTGCAGATCGGCCGTGAGAGCGTGCAGGGCCTGATCGACTGGATGCGTCTGGACTTCGGCCTGGGCGAGCGCCCGGTCTTCCTCGACCAGACGGTGTTCAGCTTCGACGTGTCGCTCTACGACGTGTTCGGCACGCTGGCGCTGGGCGGCACCATCCTCATGCTCGACCGGCAGGACGCCGCCTCGCCGCTCAAGGTGGCGGCATTGATGGCCGGGCATGGCGTGACGACCTGGGTGTCCACGCCGTCCTTCGCGCAGCAGCAGCTGGTCAACCCGGGCTTCACGCAGGCGGCGCTGCCGCAGCTGCGCACCTTCGTCTTCTGCGGCGAGCCGCTGCCCGTGCCGCTGTGTCGGCAGCTGCGCAAACGCTTTCCCGATGTGCCGCTGCTCAACACCTATGGCCCCACCGAAGCCACGGTGGCGACCACGCTGCTGGTGGTGGAAGACGCCATGCTCGCCACCGACGCGCCGCTGCCCATCGGTCGTGCCAAGCGCGACAGTGCCGTGTACTGCGACGAGGGCGAGCTGTGCATCGCCGGCCCGCATGTGATGCGCGGCTACCTCAACCGGCCCGACCTCAACACCACGCGCATGTTCATGCGCGAGGGCCAGCGCGGCTTTCGCACCGGCGACCTGGGCACCGAGGGCGAGGACGGCCTGCTCTTCTGCCATGGCCGCATCGACGACCAGATCAAGCTCAACGGCTACCGGCTGGAGCTGATGGAGGTGGATGCCGCCCTGGCCGCGCTGCCGGGCAACCGTGGCGCCTCGGCCGTGGCCCTGCGCCGGCCCAACGGCGCCGTGGCGCGGCTGGTGGCCTTCGTCGAGACGGGCAGCGACGACACGGCGCTGCCGGCCGAGCTGGCCGACTGGAAGGCGCTGCTGGCGGCGCGCCTGCCGCACTACATGATCCCGTCGGAGCTGCTGCCCTGCGCGCAGCTGCCGGTGTCGGTCAACTACAAGACCGACCGCGCCAAACTGGCGCGGCTGTACGAGACGCTCAACGCTTGAAGGTGTCGGTGCGGGCCGGCTGCATCGTCAGCACCGGCTTGTCGGCGGTGCCCGTCATGAAGAGGCTCAGGTGGTCGCCCGCCTGCAGCGCGGGCAGGGCCTGGGCCGCGCTCACGGCGCTGCCGCAAGCGGCCGCCAGCTGGGCCTGCACCGGATTCACCGAGCGCGCACCGGCCGCCATCGGCGCCACGTCACGCACGACGGGCGTGCCGGCCGGTGCGAGCTGCAGCTGGGCCTTCGCGCAGCCGGGCACCAGGTTGTAGAAGCGCAGCTCGGCCTTCAGCGCATCGGGCACGTCACCCGTGTCGTCGATGGCGGTGAAGGCATGGCCGGCACCATCGCGGCGCAGCACATAGGTGCCGAAGCTGTCGGGCCGCACCTCCAGCGTCGCGGCCTTCTTGCCGCCCACCTGCACGGCGAATGGCCGGCCACCGGCCACGATGGCATAGCTGGTGGCGGGCGCCTGCGGTCCGATGCGCTGCGCCGGCCCGCCGGCCACCTGCACCAGCAGCGTCTGGTCCGTGGGATTGACCACGCGCACGAAGGACGAGCCCGCGGGCGGGCGCGCGGCGTAGAGCTGGGACAGTGCGCCGTCCTGGGCCATCGCGGGAAATGCCATGGTGGCGCAAAGCGCGGGCAGTGCCAGCGTGCGAAGAAGAGTGGCGAGAGGCTTCATCAGAATTGGAAGTAAAGGAACCGTGCCTCGCGGTGCAGGTTCATGACGCTCACCAGCAACAGCAGCAGCACCACGACCAGCCAGCCCGTGCTGGGCTGCCAGCGCAGCCACGCGGGCCGGCCCTCCTGCACACGGCCCAGCGCGGGCGAGAAGCGGCCGAGGATCTGGTACGCATTGGGCGTGCCCCAGGCGATGGCCAGCAGCAGCACGATCAGCAGCGCCTGCACATGGCGGCCCATGAGCGACTGCCAGCCCGCCCAGCCCTGCGTCAGCAGCGCCACGGCCTGCGCGCCGCCCAGCGATTCGATGCCGCGCGAGCCGGCCATGCCCTGCAGCAGCGCCATCGCGTCGGCCACGCTGCTGGCGCGGAAGAACACATGCGCCACCGTCACCGATGAAAAGGTCAGCCCCACGCAGGCGATGAGCCACAGCCGCCGGCCGCGCGGACCCTGCGGCGCGACGCGCGGCGCCAGGCCGATGCGCCAGGCGTGGTTGATGCACAGGTAGCTGCCGTGCAGCAGCCCGTAGATGAAGAACTGCAGGCCCGCGCCATGCCACACGCCCGCCAGTCCCATGGTGTAGAGCGTGGGCCAGCCGATCATCAGCGCGAAGCCCAGCGCCGTGCGGCTGCCGGCGGCGCCCACCGGCAGCCCACGGTGGCTGCGCCAGCGCGAGACCTTCATGGCCATCGGGTAGTACAGGTAGGTGGTGAGGTAGCGCGTCAGCGTCATGTGCCAGCGCGCCCAGTAGTCGATGATGCTGGCCGCCTTGAACGGCGAGTTGAAGTTCAGCGGAAAGCGCACGCCGAACATCTTGGCCAGGCCCAGCGCCATGTCCGAATAGCCCGAGAAGTCGAAATACAGCTGCAGCGTGTACGCCAGCGCGGCGCCCCAGGCGGCCCAGAACTGCGTGTCGCCCGGCGACGCGAAGCCGGCATCGGCATAGGGCGCGATGCTGTCGGCCAGCAGCACCTTCTTGGCCAGCCCGATGACGAACAGCGTGCCGCCCACCGACAGGTTCTCGGCGCGGAAGCGGTAGGTCTCGGCCTGGTCGAACTGCGGCATCATTTCCTTGTGATGCAGCACCGGGCCCGCGATCAGGTGCGGGAAGAAGGTGACGAACAGCGTGTGGTTGAGCAGGCTGGCCTTCTTCACCGCCCCGGCCTGGCAGTCGAGCAGATAGCCGATCTGCGTGAAGGTGAAGAAGGAGATCCCCAGCGGCAGCAGGATGTCCTCGACCGGACCCGCGCGCAGCCCCAGGTCGGCCAGTGCGCCGAGCAGCGTGGTGAAGTACTTGTAATAGAAGAGCAGCGCCAGGTTGCAGCCCACGCCCACGGCCGTGATCCACCACTGGCGGCGCTTGTCGCCGCTGCTGCCGATGATGAGCCGGCTGAACACGTGGTTGACGAGGATCGAGCCGGCCAGCAGCACCACGAAGCGCGGGTTCCACCAGCCATAGAAGACGAAGGACGTCAGGCACAGCCACAGCGCCGCCCAGCGCCTGCCGGCCGCAGCCAGGGCGTAGTAGCCACCCAGCGCCACCGGCAGGAACAGGAACAGGAAGAGGTAAGAGTTGAACAGCATGCGCGTCGGGCCTCAGGGCAGGGCGGCGGCGGCACGCGCCTCGTCGGCGCTCAGGGGCAGCGAGAGCGAGAGTTCGGAGAAGGTCCACACGACGAGCTTGAGGCTGGCGGGCCAGCGGTCCTGCTGCGCCAGGGCGGCCAGCATGGCGCCCGAGAAATAGCCGCCGTCGTGGCTGAGGGTCCAGACCTCGCGGCCGAGCTGCCGGCCCAGGCGGCCAGGGAATTCGCTGCGCAGGCCGTTGGAATCGCCCACCAGCAGCACCTCGGCCGGCGGACCGGCATCCAGCAGGCCGCCGCTGGCCACGGGCACGATGCGCTCGGGGACGAACGACTCCAGCGACGGGCGCCAGCCTTCGGGCAGGTGCTCCAGGCCGGCCAGCACGATCAGGTCGCCCATGCGCGGCTCGGGCGCCGCGCCGCGCTGATCGTCGAAGCGCTGGCCGCCGGGGCCGCCCAGCAAGGGCAGCGCCGTGCGGCCGATGGCGGCGGCCGCGGCTTCGGCGCCTTCCGGTGCCATGTGCACATCGGTCCGGTAATAGGGCTGGGGCAGGTCAGTCAAGGCGGGGCGAAGGTCGACGTGCCGCACGCCGGCCGCAGCCAGGCGCTGCTGCCAGTCGTCCAGACGTGCCTGCATCGTGGCCGAAACCGGCAGGCCGCACAGATGCGCGGCCTCGATGCGGGACTTGTCAGGCACCGTGGCCACCACCAGCTGCACGCCATGCGCTCGCAGCCGCTGGGCCCAGTGCCGCATGAGGGCGAGGCGGCGCGCATAGGCCGCCGCCGCGACGGCCTCGCCGGCGGCCGGCCGCAGGCCGTCGCGGTAGAAGAGCCAGCCGGGGCAGCCCTCGGCCACCTGCGGGCCCAGGTCGCCCAGCAGGCGCCAGCGCAGCCCGGCGCCCCAGCGCGTCCAGCCGGACTGGCCGGGCAGGGCACCGAGGGTGCGGTTCATGGCGGCCTCGGCACCCGCCTGTTGCCAGGCGCCGCGGTCGGCGGTGGCCAGGCGCCAGCCGCCCCAGAGCAGGCCGGCGGCGAGCAGCACGCCGATGACGAGCGCGAACGGGATGTGCCGGCGGTCGGGCGGCGTGGGCGCGGCTGCGGGCTTGGGCGCCGGCGGCGCAGCCACGCTCACGCCAGCGCGGCCTGGATGCGGCGCTGCCACTCCTCGGCAGCCATCACCGAGGCGCTGTCCCACAGCCCGCGGGCATCCGGACCCAGGTGGAAGTTGGGCTCGAACAGCTGCCACACCAGCGCCTGCGGCTTCTGCTGGCGGAAGGCGTTCGATTCCACATACTCGATGAGCACGCGCCAGAAGCCCACGTCGCCCGGCTTCCAGTTGACCGACACGGGCCGGTCGAGCACGTTCGACAGCTTCTGCGGAAAGCCGAAATAGGGCTGAACCATGCTGTTGCCGGTGACGTGCACCGGGGCGGGCGCATCGGCCAGCAGGCTTTCGCCATCGCCCGCGCGGCGCACCGAATAGATCTCGCGGCCGACCGAGCGGCGTTGCTCGGGCGACAGGAAGCGGTCGGCCAGATCCCCATAGCGCCGCTCGTTGATCAGCGGTCCCAGCGCCATGCCGGTGCCCGGCTGGCCGGCCAGGTTGGGCACCTTCTGGCGGATCAGGTCGGCCGTGGCCTGCGCGGTGGCATCGGCCGCTGGCTGGGTCCAGTGCTGGTCGGTGCGGTAGTAGACGTTCTGGCCGGCGGCCTTGAGCCCCATCAGCAGCTTCTCGTCGTCGAAGGTGGCCACGCCGGCCGCCTGAAGGCGCGAGAGGATGCCGGCGTAGCGCTGCCGCATCTCGGGCGACATCGGTTTGTCCGCGGGCAGCTTCTCCGCATAGATGCGCATCTTGTCGGGCAGCACCGGCACGACCAGGGCCACGCCCTTGGCCGCGAGCAGCTGGCTCACCTGCGCCACACGGGCCACGGTGGCGTCGATGCCTTTCCATTCGGGCGTGGCCAGGCTGTCCCAGGCCGCGAAGATGAAGTTGTCCTGGCCCACGAAGGCCAGCGTGTCGGGTTGGGCGCGCGCCAGGCCCGCCAGGGCCAGGCCCATCGGCAGGCCCAGCAGGTGGCGGCGGCGCAGGCCGCCTTCGGTGCGGTCGTCGGTCATGGATGCAAACCCCTCGTTCGTGTGCGTCGTCGCGAGGCGTGCGGCGGCGCGGCCGCACGCCCGCAGGAATCAATAGGAATAGGACAGCGTCATGAACACGCCCTTGGCCCGGTCCGCGTCACCGCCCAGGCGGGCGCGGTACTGCAGGCTCAGGTCGGCATGCGAGCGCTGGGCGTTGTAGCGGTCCTCGTTGAGCCAGTAGCGCAGGTTGACGCCGATGCCCGCACCCGCGGACCAACTCGTGCCGTTGCCCGCCAGTGCGAAGCTGCTGGCACCGGCCAGCGGCACGCCACTGACACGCGCCTGGGTCGAATACCAGTCGGCCGCCAGCGTGACGTGCGGGAACACCACCAGCCGGTCGCTGTACGAGGTCAGGAAGCTGCGGCCCACGCGCACCTCGCCGGCCGCGAAGCCCTGGCCGCGGCGCAGGCGGCCGTTGCCGGTGGCCAGCGTGTTGCCGCTGGCGTCGCGTTCGGTGTAGTCCACGCCATGGTCCAGCAGCGTGTAGCCGGCCTGCACATAGCCTTCCATCGTGTACCAGCTCGGGCGGTCGATGCGCAGCGCGGTGCCCTCGTAGAAGCCATACAGCATGTACGCCTGCCAGCCGCCCGAGGCCTTGCCGCCCTGGTAGTCGATGGTGGCGGCCTGGCTGTTGAGCGCGCAGCGCACCGAGGCCGGGCCGGCGTTGATGGCGCCCGAGCGCGTGGCCGTGCCCAGCAGGAACTGCCGCTCGATGCCGAAGGTGAGGTTGGTGCCCGCATCGGGCGTGTAGCGCGCGCCGATGGCGCCCGTGGTCGAGGGCCAGCCCGAGGCGCCGCGGAAGGTGCCCTCGGTCACGTTGGTCGTGCCGCCGCAGGGGTTGTCCACCACCTGCGCGCCCGTCACCGTGTTGCCGCTCTGCAGCGTGTTGGACAGCCGCCCATACACCTCGAAGGTGCGGTTGCTGCTGTTGAGGAACTCGGGCGGGCGCCAGTAGGCCTCCACCGTGCTGAAGGTGGCATTGCCGGGCACGGACACCGGCTGGCCGGCCAGCGCGTTGGACGGCGAGCGCGCACCGCGATAGCCCACCGAGGCATTGACGCCCCATTCGCGCGAGAAGTTGGCGATGGCGCTGCGGGTGTCGAAGCGCTGCTGCTTGTCCAGCGCGAGCTTGCCCGCGTCGGCGTCGTCGATGGCCTGGCGCAGCATGGCGGCGGCGGCCGGTCGGTTGCCGACACCCGCGGTGGCATAGGCCTCGTCGAGCACGTTGGTCTCGGGCGCCTCGCCGGTGCTGCGCGCCGCCACGAAGTCCTGCAGCGCCAGGTCGTATTCCTTGCGGTTGGAGTAGAGGTAGGCGCGCTGGCGCAGCAGCCCCGCGTCCTGCGGCTTGGCGGCCAGCGCGGTGTTGAGCCGGTCCATGGCCTCCTGCTGTTCCTGCGCCGTGCCCGAGGCGAGTGCGGTGGTCAGCAGGTTCTGGTTGGCCTCGCTGTCGGGCTGCTCGGCCACGGCGCGGCGGGCCAGGGCGATGGCCTTGGGGTATTCCTGCCGGCCGAAGGCGGCGTAGGCGCGGCTGGCCGGGCTGTCGGTGCCCGGGTCGTCCCAGGGCGCCAGTTCGCAGACCGTGCCGTAGGGCGTGTCGCGGCACAGCTGGAGGGGCGCAAGGGCGGTGAGGCTGTTGTCGCTGCCCGCGCCCCAGCCGGCGAAGCGGCTGGCGCGCTTGCGCCGTTCCTGCGCCTGCGCATCGTCCGCGGGCAGGGGGGCCAGCAGCGCGCGGGCGCGCTCGGGCTGGTCGGCGGCCAGCGCCAGATCGGCGCCGATCAGCCGCGCATTGCGGCGCTGGTCGTCGGTGATCCAGTCCAGCGCCAGCACCTCGTCGATGTCCTTCTGCGCGGCGTCGGTCTCGCCCAGCGACTGGCGCAGGTAGGCCCGCAGCAGCTGCACGCCGGTGTTCTCGTCGTCGGCCGCGAGGGCCTCGGTGGCGGCCTTCTCGGCCGCCGCGTCGTCGCGCATGGCCTGCAGCACGCCGATCAGCAGCATGCGGTGGCTGGCGACATCGGGCGCGATGCGCACGGCGTCGCGCGCCTCGGCCAGCGCCTCGCGGTTGCGGCCCTTGTTGAGGGCGGCATAGGCGGCCTGCGCATGCACGTTGGCGATCTGCTGGCGCGCCAAGCGCATGCGGGCCATGATCGCGTCCTTGTTGGGCGCGCCCAGGGCCATGGCCACGTTGCCGTACTGCACCACGTCGTCGTAGCGCTGCTGGTTTTCCAGCGCGTTGAGCCAGAGCAGCGTCCAGGGGCCCTGGCTCGGGTCGATGCGCACGGCCTGCTCGGCCAGTCTGGCCGCCTCGGCGTACTTGCCGTCGTTGTAGAGGGTGTAGGCCTGGGTGGCGATCGGAAAGCCGCGCCGGTAGGCCTCGGTGAGGGGCGTGCCGTCCGCCGCCGTGGCGGCGGGTGCCGGGCGCAGGTTGACCAGGGCCGCCTGCAGTTCGGGGCTGCCATGGCCCTGGGCGATGGCCTGGGTCGCACTGCGCTCGGCTTCGTCGAGGCGGCCGAGCTTCTGGAGGGTGTACACGCGCAGCAGTTGCAGGCGCGGCACGTCGGGCCGCAGCCTCAGCGCCGCATCGGCACGCTGCAGGGCCAGGTCGTAGCGGCCCTGGTTGTAGGCACGGTAGCCCTGGGCGGCCAGGCGCCAGGCCGTGCCGCGCAGGCGGTTGCCACTGCGGGCGGCGCGGCCGGCGCGGGCGCCCGGGGCGCGCGCCGCCGGGGCGGTCCGGCGCTCGCCAGGCCGCACGAACTGTGCCGGCCCATCGGGCGACGGCGGCTCCTGCAGCTGGGCCAGGTCCAGGCGGGTCGGCACGGTCGGCAGCCGGCGGCTGCCGGCGCCGAGCACCACGTCCGGCCCGCCGGGCGGGAAGGGGCCCTGCGGCGGCGCGGGCGGCGGTGCGCCGCCGATCTGCATCAGCGGGTCGGCGTCGGCGGAAGAGGGCATGCCGCGCGGCTCGATGCGCGCCATGCGCACCAGGGCCAGACTGTCGGCGGACAGGCGGCGGCGCCAGCCGGGCAGCTCGGCCAGCTGCAGGGCGTCCTGCGGCGTCTCGGGGCCGGGCATGGGGGCGGGGGCCGGCTGGCCGCCGGCGGTGGCCGTCTCGGGCAGCGCGAGCCGCATGGCGACGCGCAGCTGGACGCCGGCCTCCTGGCCGGCCGGTGTCTCTGCCGCGAGGGGCGCGACCGACGCCAGGGCCGGCATCACGGGCCAGGCCGCCGCCAGGGCCATCGCCAGCGTGGCTTTGCGGTGCAGCGGTTTCATGCGGGTGCCTGCTGTTGGTTGTGGGTTTCGAGACCCACGAACTGGGAGTCGTTTTCCTGGAAGGCGATGGCCTCGTCGAGGGTGGCGTCGTCCAGCCAGCCGTTGTCCACCAGGATGGCGCCGAGCGGCCGGCGCGATTGGGCCTGCATGCGCAGCGCGGTCTCCAGGTGCTCGGGGTCGATGGCCCGCCAGGACAGCAGCAGCTCTCCGAGCCGCTGGCGCGTCTGCACCAGGTGGTCGTCGGAGGGGAAGTCGTGCATGGTCTTGTCCCACACCAGCCGCGTGCCCAGGAGCTTGTGCGACAGGAACAGGCGCCAGGCCCGGGCCGCGGCTGCGGCGTTGATGAAGTTGCCCACCACCATGCGCGGCACCGACAGCAGGCCGTGCTCCCAGCCATACATGTGGGTCACGAACCAGGCCCGCTGCAGCACGCGCCAGATGAGCAGCAGGCCGTTGATGGCCATGACCGTCACCACCCAGCTGCCTGGATGCAGCAGCGGCGGGTAGTGCACGGTGAACCAGCCGAACTGGTAGGCCAGGAAGAACAGCATGAAGTTCAACACCAGCAGGTAGCCCAGCATGGCGACGAAGGAGGTCACCAGTCCCTTGCGGTCACGGTAGAGCAGGTACTTGGCGGCCAGCGAGCCGCGCCAGCCCACCTGCTCCCAGCCCTGGAAGCCGATGCCCAGCGTCCAGCGGGCCTTCTGGCGGTAGGCGGTGCGGAAGGTGTCGGGGAAGAACTCGCGCACCCCCAGCGGCATGCGCAGCGCATGCACCTTGTCGCGGCCCAGGCCGAACCACGAGGTGCGCCGCGTCACGTAGTCCACCTCGAAGCGGCCGAAGATCTGCTTCATGCCCAGCTGGCCCAGGCGGTTGCCGATGTCGTAGTCCTCGGTCAGGCTGTCCACATTGAAGGGCTGGTTCTGCGTGGCCTCGGCCAGCGTGTGCAGCGCCCGCAGCGAGAAGCAGGTGCCCACACCGGCCGAAGGCACGACGTGGGCGAGGCTCTCGCGCACCACCAAGTCCTTGCTGTGCCATTCGGCGAACTCGTCCATGTAGGTGCCGGCCACCAGCTCGAACCAGTGGCGCTCCAGCGAGGTCACCGGCAGCTGGATGAAGTCCATCCGCGGCAGCAGGTAGTTGTAGTACTTGAGCTCCAGCGGGTGGAGCACGTCCTCGCTGTCGTGCAGCACCACGCCCGCAAAGCGTTGGCCGGTGTTCTTCTCGTACTTGAAGACGGCCTGCACCACCCAGTTGAGGCAGTCGGCCTTGCAGGTGGGACCGTCATGGGGCACCTCCACGCGCACCAGGTGGCGGTAGCGGCGGCGCATGCGCTCCACCTCCTCGATGGTGCGCGCGTCGTTGCGGTAGGTGCCCACGAAGATCACGTAGTCGCGGTACTCCAGCGTGGAAACCATGTTGGCCAGCATGGGCGCGATCACGTCGTACTCGTGCCAGGCCGGCACCATGATGGCCATGGGCTGTTCGTCGCGCTCGCGCAGCTGCGCCACCGACAGCGGCGCATAGCGCCTGCGCACGGTGAGCGCGCGCCAGGCCTCGCGCACCCAGTACCAGAGGTCGATGAACAGGTCGTCCAGGCCCGAGATCAGCACCAGCACCGCCACGGTCGCCGTCAGCACCTCCAGCAGGTGGTAGTAGTCGGCCGCCAGGTACGGCCAGTAGAGCGAGTCCATGCGGGGATGCCGTCAGGACCTGAGGCGCGAGGAGGTCATCACTTGTTCTTGTCGTGGCGACGCTTCAGGCGATGGGCCAGCACAAACAGCAGCAGCAACAGCAGCAGCGCGAAGGCGATGACGGGCACGCCCCACGACAGGTGGCGGCGCCACTCGGCCAGGAAACCGCTGCTTTCGGGCGGGGTGTCGCTGTTGGCCGCGACGCTGCCGTCGGACCAGGCCACCGGGCCCTCGTCGCCCAGCACGGCCAGGTCGCCGCGGTTGAGCACGAAGGGCTTGCCCAGCGCGGGCTGCGTGCCCAGCACCTGGTAGACCAGGCCGTACTGGCCGTGGCTGCTGGCCACCTCGATGGCACTGGCCTGGGCGAGGCCGCCGACGTCCAGCCAGGGCGACTGCTTGCCATTGATGCGCAGGTGGCCGTCCTTGACCGACACGCGGGTGTCGGCGCCATCCACCGGCACCTGCAGCGCCAGGAAGGGACGCGCCGGGTTGAAGGCGCCCTGTCCCTGCACGACGAATTCGGCACGCACGGGGCTCACGCCCGCGGCGGCGGCGATGCGCACCACGCGCGGCAGCGTGGCGACGGCGTCGGCCAGATAGGCCTCGGGCACCGCCACCTGCGGCTGGTGGGCCATCAGGGGCAGGAGGCCGACGAAGGTGCCGTCGGGCCTGGCGTCGCCGGTGCGCAGCGCGGTGGTGCGCAGCACCTGGACCGGATAGGGCTGGGGCGCCTCGTTGCAGCCGTCGTAGTAGGGCTGGCGCTGGATGGCCACGCGCAGCACGTTGTTCAGGGCCAGCACGTAGCTGGGCACGCGGGCGTCGATGCGCTCGGGATGGCCGTCGGCGTTGAGCCGGCGCGCACCGAGCAGCGTGTCGTTCCAGTAGATCGTGGCCACCGGCGCTGAGCGGCCGGCGCTGGGCGAGACGGCCAGATCGACGGCAATGTCGGTGGGCAGGCGGCCGTCGGCCGACAGTGCGGCCAGCGGCATGGTGACCGTCCAGTCGCCCTTGGCCAGCACGTCGAAGTTGGGGTTGGTGCCGCCCCACTGCGTCGGGTGGATGACCGTGCGGCTGGTGGCTTCGGCCTGGTCGGCCTTGTCGATGATGGCGTTGCGGCCGGACAGCACGTTGCGCCAGGCGTCGGCGAAGGCACCGGCGGCCTGTGCGCCCGCGTCCTCGGCCAGCACGATCACCGGGCGCGCGCCCAGCGTGGCCAGGCGCACCATGTGCGAGGGCATGCCGTCAGCGGCCAGCGCCGTCTGGCGGCCGCGCCAGTCGGACAGGGCGCGGGCGGCATCGGCGTCGCCGCCCATCTGGGCGGCCAGCGCATCCAGGGCCGCGTTCATCTGCTGGCGCAGGGGGGCGTCCATGACCAGCAGGTCGCCGGTGGCGGCACCGGAACCCAGCACCATCAGCGCGCCCACCTCGGCGGCGTCGCGGATCTGGTGGCGGGCCTCGCCGGCGGCCAGGCCCGAGAAGGCGGGCAGGGCGGCCAGGGCGGGCGGGATCTGCCAGCCCTGCGTGTCGATGCTGTCGCCCACGCCCGGGAAGGCGCGCACGTTGATCTGCCGGCCGGCCTGCTCCATTGCCAGGCCGATGCGCCAGGCGCTGTCGTAGGCGCCCTTGGACAGGCGCTTGCCGGCCACGATCATCGTGGGCCGTGCGGGCAGCGCCACCCAAGCGTCGGCCAGCTGGGTCAGGGCGCCGCTGGTGAAACGGTAGGTGAAGCGGGTGTCGGGCTCGACCGCCAGCACGTTGCCGGAAGGGCGCTCATAGGCACAGATCCGCTCGGGCGAGTTGTTGACCCAGTTCACGCCCAGGCGCAGGAAGCCGTCGACGATGGTGCGCACGTCCACCTTCAGCGTCTGGCTGGCGTCGCCCTCGGCGGCCTCCACGCGGGTGGCGTAGCTCGGCCGGCCGTTGATGGCCAGGGACATCGAGGTGCGGGATTCCTCCGGCTTGTAGTAGCGGCCGCGGAAGTCGATGCCCGCATCGGCGATGGCCACGTTGCGCGGCACCGGCAGGTAGAACTCCTGCTTGGCCTCGAAGCCGGTGAGCAGCACGGTGCGGGTGATGCCGAGGTCCGCCAGCGTGAAGCTGCGCGTGACCCAGGTCTCGCCCTGCAGTCGCTGCAGTGCGTCACCGGCCGGGCTCGCGAGCGCGGCGGCCATCGGTGCCAGCAGGCCGATCCCCAGGACCAGGGGAAGAGGGCGGAAGAGGCGGTGGGGCAGTCTCATGCGAAGTCCAGGCTGGGAACGGAAGCGGGTTGAAGGGGCGGGGGTGCGAACTCGGCCACGGGCCGGCCGCACAGGGCATCGACGATGCGGCGGCAGGCATGGCCGTCGCCGTAGGGATTGCCGCGGCGGCGCACGTCCGCGTAGGCGTCGGGGTCGTCCAGCAGGCGGCGGGCGGCGCCGAGGATGCGCTCGGGTGCGGTGCCCACCAGCTGGGCCGTGCCGGCGGCCACGGCTTCGGGGCGCTCGGTCACGTCACGCATCACCAGGACGGGCTTGCCGAGGTGGGGCGCTTCTTCCTGCACGCCGCCGGAGTCGGTGAGGATCAGGTGCGCGCGGCGCATCAGCCAGATGAAGTCGAGGTAGCCCACCGGCTCGATCAGGTGGACATTGGGCAGGCCGTGCAGCAACTGCATGACGACGCCGCGCACGTTGGGGTTCATGTGCACCGGATAGACCACCTCGACGTCGTCGCGGCGGGCGAGCTCCCGCAGGGCGGCGCAGATCTGGCGGAAGCCCTCGCCGAAGTTCTCGCGCCGGTGGCCGGTGACCAGCACCAGCCGGCGGTCGGTGGACAGCCAGCCGTAGCGGCCGGAGACCGTGGCCGACAGCACCGGGTCGGCATCCAGCCGGGCCAGCGCGGCGGCCAGCGCGTCGATCACGGTGTTGCCGGTCACCCAGGCGCGGCCGCCCAGGTTCTCGCGCCGCAGTGCGTCGCGCGCCGAGGGCGTGGGGGCGAACATCCATTCGCTCATCACGTCCACGACCCGGCGGTTCATCTCTTCCGGAAACGGCGCCTTCATGTCGCCGCTGCGCAGGCCCGCCTCCACATGGCCGACCGGAATGCGCAGGTGGAAAGCCGCCAGGGCGCAGGCGGCGGCCGTGGTGGTGTCACCATGCACCAGCACGCAGTCGGGCCGCAGCTCGCGCAGTACCTCGTCCATGCGGGTGGTGAGTCGTGCGCTCAGCTGGTTGAGCGTCTGGTCCGGCTGCATCACGTCCAGGTCGCGGTCGGCCTTCAGGTCGAACAGGTCCATGGCCTGGGCCAGCATCTCGCGGTGCTGGCCGGTGATGCACAGAGTGCTGCGCAGTTGAGGTTCCCCGGCCAGTGCGGACACCAGGGGCGCCATCTTGATGGCCTCGGGGCGGGTTCCAAAAATCGAGAGAACGTGCATCGAAGAAGCAGACGGCAGCGCCGCCCGGGTCCACCGCACCCGGCGTTACCCGGCTACGGCAGAAATCTTGTTGTTAGGTTTGTTAACTTTAGTTAACCGTGCACCGATTGCGTGCCAGACATCTTCCCTAGCGCAGGCATCGGGAGCAGAGAATTGTGAACTATTGTTAACTTTTCGATAGCGTCGCCGCGCTTGCCCAGCGTGACCTGACCAATCCAGGCCTCGGCCGAGCCATAGGCCATCCCGCCAAAGGGCGACCTTTGCAAAACGAAAACGCCCCCGGCGCGCGTGCACCGGGGGCGTTGTTGCGTGACGGTCGCCGGCCCCTTTCGGCGCCTGGGCATCACACGGCGATCAGCATTTCGCGCTGGGCGGCCGTGCGTCGACCGATGAAGCCGCCGATGCCGGACACGATCAGCCCCAGCAGCAGCACGACCACGCCAGCCCAGGCGGCATGGCTCACGCCCTTGGCCGCGGCGTCGCTGGCCTCACGGGCCTTCTGCTCGGCCTGGGCCTTGAGTTCGTTGTACTTCGCCACGGCCTGGTTGTAGCTCTGCTCGTAGTTGGCCGCGATCTGTTCGGCCTCGGGGCGGCTCTTGCCGGTGCGGGCCATGATGACGTTGATCAGGGCGTCGCGGTCGGCGGCGTCCAGCGCCGGCTGGGCTTTCTGGCGCAGGCGGTCGAAGAAGGCCGACAGGTCGTTGCCTGCAGCCTGGGGCGTGGTCGCGGCATCGCCGGCGGTGGACTTGCCGTCCTGCACGGCATCGCCGGCCTTGGACTTGAGCACGTCCGGGTTCAATTCCGACTTGCCCGTCTGGCGCAGCAGCAGGTCGAGCTGGTTGCGCAGATCGTCGAAGTCCAGGTTGATGCCGTTCTTCTGCAACTGGTCCTTCACACCCGAGGCGATGCTGGGCGCCACGGCGGCCACGCCCTGACCCGCGAGTGCGGCACCTGCACCGGCGGCCCGCGTGGCAGTGCCGATCACACCGCCAGCCAGCGACGACAGGGCGTAGACGGTCACCAGCGTGGTCACGGCCCAGCACAGCACGCCGTGCAGGGCGCCCTTGCCGGGCGCCGTGCGGCCAGCAAAGAAGGCGCCGACGGCCAGGGCGATCAGCGTCGAGAAGCCGACCCACAAGCCTGCGCCGGTACCGAAACCGGCCAGCGGGTTGCCCGGCGCCATGGGGTCCACCGCGCTGGCGCCGATGGCGGTGCCGAGCAGGGCGAGGAAAAGGTAGGTGGCCAACGCCAGGAACAGGCCGGCGAAGACGGCGCCCCAGGAGACACGTGTGAGGCTGAGGCGCGCCGCTTCTGGCGCAACGATGTGGGGGGCTGTTGTTGTGATCATTCGAATCCTTCGATGCTCGGCAGGAAAGATCGGGGCGCCTGGGTCCTGTGGATCCTGGCGCCCCGAGGTGTGATGTCGGTCGTAAGAGCCGATGAAATGAGCGTTGCCGTCCCTGTTACTTGCGCAGCTTGTCGGCCGCGTCCTTGGCCGCGTCCTTGGCGTCGCCGTAGCTTTCCTGGGCCTTGCCGGCGGCCTTGTCGGCCATGCCTTCTGCCTGCAGCGACTTGTTGCCGGTGACCTTGCCCAGCGTTTCCTTCACGGCGCCCTTGGCCTGTTGCAGGTTGCCTTGCACGGAATCCTTGTTCATGGATGACCTCCTGGATGGGTAATGAGAGCAATCCCGTCACGGACATCGCGCCGGGAATCCGCCTTCAGCAGATGGGCGAACTCTCTGGCACACGCCCGTCCGACGCGGTCGGTGCACGCGCCTCATCCGGTGTAGGGCGTGGCGGTCGCCGGCTGTAGGCGGCCCACCGCGTCAACCTGACGGCGAGCCGAACGCCGACGTCGCAGTGCACGGGCTGACGCCTCCACGCCACGGTCGTTGAACTTTCTGTGCACTTTTTTGCTCTGCGGAACGTTGTTACTCAGGTTCACAAAGTACCTGCGATGACACAATAGTTAACCACTTTGTCCATCGTCCGTTCCCCATGCACCGCTCGAAGGTTCCTGCCCCGCGTTTTTCCGGCTTCACCCTGATCGAGGTGATGATCGTGGTGGCCATCGTGGCGATCCTGAGCGCGATCGCGCTGCCCAGTTACCGCGACTACGTGCTGCGCGGCCAGATGGTGGAAGGCACCAACGCCCTGGCGGCCATGCAAGCCAACATGGAGCGGTACTTCCAGGACAACCGGCAGTACAACGACGTCAGCACCACGGTGAAGGCGCCCTGCAGCACCGCCACGACGGCGGGCAAGTTCACGGTGTCCTGCAGCGGCACGCCCACTGCCTCCACCTACACCGTCCAGGCCGTCGCCAGTTCCCTGGGCAGCAACCTGACGTACACGGTCACCCAGGCTGGCGCCCGCAGCACCTCGGGCCTGCCCTCCGGCTGGGGCGCGAACTGCAGCACGGCCTGGATCGTCAAGCGAGGCCAGACATGCCCCTGACGGCGGCCCGTCATGCAGGCCGGCGCGCGGCCGGCTTCACGCTGGTCGAGCTGATGATCACCATCACGCTGCTGGCCATCCTGCTGGCGGTGGGCGTGCCGTCGATGGCCGACTGGGTCCGCAACAGCCGCATCCGCACCGCGGCCAACAACATCCAGGACGGCCTGCGCACCGCACAGGCCGAAGCACTCGGGCGCAGCCGGCCGATGGTGTTCCTGTTCACCAACAGCCCGCCCACGACGGCCGCGGCTTCGGTCTCGGCGACGAGCGGCGGCAAGTTCTGGGCCGTCTACCAGCTGCCGGTGGACGGCTCGTCCGAGACCGCGCAGCTGATCAGCACGGGCAACTTCAGCGGCGCGGCCGACGGCGTCGCCGTCACCGGGCCGGCCGAAGTGTGCTTCAGCAGCCTGGGCCGCGCCACGGGTGCCGCCGCCAGTTCGGGGCCCGGCGCGTCCTGCCAGGCGCCCACCGGCACGCCGCCGCTGCAGACCTTCGCCATCACCGTCACCGGGGCCGACCGGCCGCTGCGCGTGACGGTCGGCCTGAGTGGCCAGGTGCGCATGTGCGACCCGGCCCGCAACGCCGCCACCAGCCCGGACGGCTGCTACAGCTGAGCGCAGGGATGCCGATGCCCATGCGCCGCCCCTTCCGTTCCATGCCGCTGCGCCAGCGCGGCGTGGCGCTGATCGAAGTCCTGGTCGCGATCCTGATCTTCTCGATCGCGATCCTGGGTCTGGTCGCCCTGCAGGCGCAGGCCATCTCGCTGTCGCTGGAGGCCGATTACCGCAGCCGCGCCAGCCTGCTGGCCGACGAGCTCGCCGGGAAGATGTGGGCCTACAAGACGGTCGACCTGAGCACGGTGACCGCCGAGTCGGGCATCGTCGCCGCCTGGCAGGCCAAGATCGCCAACCCCCAGCTGAGCCGGCTGCCCAGCGGCAGCGGCACCGTGACGGCGGTCGCCGGCAGCGTCCCGCCGGCAGCCGACATCGTCATCACCTGGACGCCGCCATCGCGCAGCGGCGCCAACAGCGCGAGCAGCTTCAGCACGCGCGTCATCCTGCCGTCGCTCTGAGGTCGTGCGCATGCCGTTTCCGCCAGTCCCGACCCCGCCCTCGTCGCCACGCCGCCTGGCGATGCGCGGCATCTCGCTGCTAGAACTGCTGGTGGCCATGGCCCTGGGCCTCATCGTGGTGCTCGCGGTGATGAGCGTGCTGGTGCTGGGCGAATCCAACCGCCGCACCACCACCGGCACCAACGACATGAACCAGAGCGGCAGCTTCGCCGCCACCGTCATCGACCGGGCCCTGCGCTCGGCGGGCGCGGGCTTCTCGCAGGGCTACGACTGGGGCGTGCTGGGCTGCAAGATCAACGCCAGCCGCACCGCCGGCGGCACCACCACCAGCGTGCTGCCCGCCTCCGCCGCCTTCGGAGCCCCCTTCGCCGAGCTGCTCGGTGGCGCCTCGGGCGCGGCCAATCTGCGCGTGGCGCCGGTGCTGATCGACCAGGGTCGCAGCGGCGGCGGCTCGGACATCCTGATCACCATGGGCGGCAGCGCGCCGCTCGGCGACATCCCCCGGCTGGTGCGCGGCACGGCCGGCACGCAGAAACTGCTGCTGGAGAACACCATCGGCATGCAGCCGGCCGACGTGCTGCTGCTCAGCGCCAAGAACGTGACCGACTGTCTGGTCACGCAGGTGGACAGCAGCTTCGCGCCGCCCACGGGCGGCACCGACACGCTGCCGCTGGGCGGCACCTACTACCGGGGCAGCGCTGGCAGCACCACGCTCGACGCCCTGGCCAAGAGCCCCGACGCCTACCTCACGGCCCTGGGCAATGCCGACGGCGACAACCTTCAACTGCAGATGTTCGGCGTCGGCACCGACCGCATCCTCTACCGCGAGGACCTGCTCAACTCCGCCGGCAGCGCCGTGCCCGAGCCCATGGCCGAGGGCGTCTATGCCCTGCGGGCGCTGTATGGCGTGGACACGACCACGGTGCCGGACGGCGTGATGGATGCCTGGGTGCTGCCCGCAGCCGGCGGCGCCGGCGCGACCGACTATTCGATCGGCGCGGTGATGACGACGCCCGACACCATGCGCAGGATCGTCGCCGTGCGCGCGTCGATGCTGTTGCGCAGCACGGTCTACGAAAAGGACCTGGTCGCGGACGCCTCGTACACCCTGTTCGCGGACCTTCCCGCAGCCCAGCGCTACACGATCAGCCTTTCAAACGATGACCGGCACTACCGCTACCGCATCGTCGAAACCATCGTCCCCCTGCGCAACCTGCTGATGAAGCAGCCCGCCTCATGAGCCCCCGCGTTCTCCGTCGTTCCCGCCACGTGCCCGCACGCCGCCACCAGCGCGGCGTCGTGCTGATCTTCTGCCTGATCGTGCTGGTCGTCCTGCTGGCCGGCGGGGTGGCCGTCAGCCGCTCCATGAACAGCACCCTGTCCGGCGTGGGCAGCCTGGCCATCCGCCGCGACTTGGTCAACCAGGCGGAGCAGGCCATCGCCGTGGCCATGAACGCCACCTATCCGGTCAACGGCAGCGCGGCCGCCAACAAGGCGCTCAACTACAGCCCCACGCCGCTGGCCGTCAACGACATGGGCATCCCGCTGGCGCTCCTGAGCGACGCCACCTTCGCGACGGTGGCCAGCGCGGCCGACCTGCAGGGCAGCACGAACAGCGTGGCGATCCGCTACGTGGTCGACCGCCTGTGCGACATCGCCACCCAGAGCGCCACCGACCAGGGCCGCAGCCACTGCGTGCCGATCACGCGTGAGGCGGTGGGCGGCAGCGCCCAGCTGGCGTCGCGCGCGCCGCCGCCGGTGCAGCCGGTCTACCGGGTCACTGTGCGTGTCACCGGCCCGCGCAACCTTCAGGTCTTCGTCCAGAGTTCGTTCACCAAACCGGAGTGAGGCGCTCCACTTCCGCAGCCCCGGGGTCACCATGTTCCATTCGAACCGCCGAATCGCCCAGCGCCTTTGCGCCCTGATGCTCATGCTGGTGCTGCCCTTCCAGGGGCTGGCACTGGCCGCACCGCTGGCCGACCAGCCGGTGTTCTCCAACTCCACGGCAGCCGGCAACCTGGCGCTCGCGCTCTCGGTGGAATGGCCCACCGCCTCGCGCACCGCCCACACCGACAACTACACCAACACCGCGGCCTTCCTCGGCTATTTCGACACCGAGAAGTGCTACCGCTACGTGCAGGACACGACGGCCAACACGACCGCCGGCGGAATCGTCATTCCGGCGGGCTACGGCGATCAGAGCTACTTCACGCCCATCGGGCTGGCCACCAACCGCACCTGCAGCGGCGCCTGGAGCGGCAACTTCCTCAACTGGGCGACCACCGCTGCCATCGACCCCTTCCGCTGGGCCATGACCGGCGGCAGGCGCGTGGTCGACACCGCCACCACCACGATCCTGGAAAAGGGCTGGCATTCCGGCCAGGGCCTGTTCAACGATCGCAGCCTGCCGCAGCAGTTCATTGCTGGCGCCACGCCCTTCACCAACGCCGGTTCGCTGGGCATCTCGATCAACGGCCGCGGCTTTGCCATGCGGCTGACGCCGGTCACCGGCATCCGCGGCGACTACTACGCCAACACGATCAACCAGAACCCGGCTGGCACGCCCACCTACACCAACTACAACGACTCGGTGAACTACAACTGGGGCCAGGGCGGGCCCGGCAATGGCGTGGGCACCGACAACTTCACCGCCATCTGGACGGTGAATTTTCCGGCCCCCTCCACCGGCACATACACCTTCCGCACCACCTCGGACGACGGCGTGCTGCTCTCCATCAACGGCGTGCTGAGGGTGAACAACTGGAACGACCACAGCGCGACGGTCAACACCACGGTCGGCATCAGCTTCAACGCCGGCGACAACATCCAGGTGCAAATGAAGTACTACGAGCGCGGCGGCGATGCAGTCGCCAAGCTCGAGATGCTGCAGCCCGGTGGCAGCTGGGACGTGTTGTCGAACCAGCTCGCGCCCACCCAGGACTACACGGTGCGCGTGAAGGTGTGCGATCCGTCCAGCGGCGCGGGCGGCGTGGAATCCAATTGCAAGCAGTACGGCAGCAACTGGAAGCCCGAAGGCCTGGTCCAGCAGTACTCGAACGACATCCGCTTCAGCGCCTTCGGCTATCTCAATGACGGCGCGGCGCTGCGCGACGGCGGTGTGATGCGGGCGCGGCAGAAGTTCGTGGGTCCGACGAATCCGGTGCCAGGTCAGCCCAGCGTGACCAACGGCGCGGCGGAATGGAGCAGCACCGACGGCACCTTCGTGCGCAATCCCGACACGGCCGACGCGACGTCCACCACCACCAACACCGGCATCGCCATCGCCGACAGCGGCGTCATCAACTACCTGAACAAGTTCGGCCAGATCTATCCTGGCAACTACAAGAGCTACGACCCGGTCAACGAGCTGTACTACGCCACGCTGCGCTACTTCCGTGCCCTGGGCAACGTGCCCGAATGGTCCAACATGACCACCACGGACACCAATGCCCGCCGGACGCAACTCGACGGCTTTCCGGTGATCACCAACTGGGACGACCCGATCCAGTACTCCTGCCAGCGCAACTTCGTGCTGGGCATCGGCGACATCTACACCTGGAACGACAAGAACGTGCCGGGCAACAACACGGGCACCGACTCCGAGCCCACCAAGCCCGCGCTGATTGCCAACGACAACTCGGTCGATTCGGTCGTGGCCACCAACCGTGTCGGCTTTCTGCAGAACAAGGTCGACGCGTCGGTCAGTACGAACCTGGCGTCGGTGGCCACCGGTGCCGGCGCCTCGCGCTACTACATGGCGGGCCTGGCCTTCGACGCCAACACCAAGGACATCCGCCCCGACGACGCGAGCAAGCCGCAGACCGTCGGCAAGCAGACAGTGCAGACCTACTGGGTCGACGTGCTGGAGCAGCCCTTCCAGAGCAATAACAAGTTCTACCTGGCAGCCAAGTTCGGCGGCCTGAACGTGCCCCAGGGCTTCGATCCCTACACCTTCGCCGGCACCATTCCGCAGGACTGGTGGTCCACCAACGGCGACACGCTGACCGACAACCGCAACGGCGCGCAGCAGCCCCGGCCCGACAACTACTTCACCGCCGGCCGTCCGGACACCATGGTCGCCGGCCTGCGCCAGGCCTTCGACAGCATCGCCAACAAGTCCAAGGGTGCGTTCTCGTCGGTGGTGTCGCTGGTCGGGCGGCAGGTCACGACCGACAGCGACGTGTCCTATGCCACGCAGTACAACCCCGCCAACTGGACGGGCGAGCTGACCGCCACGCAGATCAGCTTCGCGGCCGACGGCACGCCGACGGCCAATTCCACCCCGGCCTGGACGACCACGACCACCTTCGAGAACCAGCTCGGAACCGGCACGACCGACACCGGCTGGAGCACGGCCCGCCAGGTCGTCACCTGGACGGGCACGGCCGGCGTTCCCTTCCGCTACGCCAGCCTCACCTCGGCGCAGCAGACCGCGCTGGACACCAGCTACGTCAGCGGCAACGACGGCTCCAACTACCTGCAATGGCTGCGCGGCGACCGCAGCCGCGAAGGCCTGGGCTACCGCATCCGGTCCATCACCACCACCGACAGCAGCGGCAACGCGGTGCAGCAGCCGCGGCGTCTCGGCGACATCGTCGACTCCAAGGTGACGGTCGTCGGACCGCCCGCGGCCTCGTACTCGGACGCGGCCAACCCCGGCTACAGCGCCTACAGGCAGGGCAAGGCCTCGCGCGCCACCATGCTCTACGTGGGCGCCAACGACGGCATGCTCCATGCCTTCACCGGCGGCACCGGCACCAATGCCGGCCGGGAACTGTTCGCCTACGTGCCCTCGGTGCTGTTCAGCCGCGACCCTGGCGACGCCACAAACCCGACCGACGGCCTGCTGGCCCAGCTCGGCAAGCCGCTCTATGCCCACCGCAACTACGTGGACGCCACGCCGCAGGTCTTCGACATCGACTTCCTCAACGCGGGCGGCGCTTTCGCCAATGTCACCAATGCCCAGGGCGTGACCTCGTCCGACTGGCGCAGCGTGCTGATCGGCGGCCTGGGCAAGGGCGGCCGCAGCTACTACGCCATCGATGTCAGCGATCCCTCGGTGATGACCAGCGAGGCGGCGGTGGCCGGCAAGGTGTTGTGGGAATTCCCGGGCGCGGCCAACCTGCCGACGGCGGCCGGCGGCACCTGCAACATCTCCAGCGGCAACTGCGTGGACATGGGCTACAGCTTCGGCGACCCGGTGGTCGTCAAGACCGCCAAGTACGGCTGGGTGGCGCTGTTCACCTCGGGCTACAACAACCAGGACGGCAAGGGCTGGCTGTTCGTCGTCGATCCGCGCAACGGCCGCCTGCTGGAGAAGGTTTCCACCGGCACCCAGGCCGCCGACGGCATGGCCCGGCCCACGGCCTATGTGCGCGACTTCGCCGACTTCACGGCCGACTCGGTCTACGTGGGCGATCTGTCGGGACAGGTATGGCGCTTCGACCTCACGTCGCCGCGTGGGGGTGCCGCGTATCCGGCGCCGACGCGCATCGCCGTGCTCAAGGATGCGAGCAACGCGGCGCAGCCGATCACGACCGCGCCGCTGGTGGAGGTGCACCCCGTCACGCGCCAGCGCTACGTGCTCGTGGGCACCGGCCGGCTGCTGGACCGCACCGACCTGCTCAGCGGCCAGAACCAGAGCTTCTACGCGCTGATCGACGGCGGCATCGCCGCCTTCGCCACCGCGGGTGCGGACGGCCAGGCCTACCCGGTCGACCTGCGCAGCCGTCTGGCTGCGGTGACGGCCACCAACGCCACCAACGATCCGAACGGCGGCACCCTGGCCACGGCGCCGAACCTGAGCGGCAAGGCCGGCTGGTACATCGACCTGGGCACGACCGGCAGCGTGGGCTGGCGCCTGATCACGCCGCCCACCGCCTTCAGCGGCCTCGTCGCCTTCAGTTCCACGCTGCCCACCGGGGATGCCTGCAACCCCGACGGGCAGAGCCGCATCTATGCCCTGAACTACGCGAAGGCGACCTCGGTGCTCGACAGCACGGTGGCCTATATCCCGCAGGGCGCCATCGTGACTGAGCTCAGCTTCTACAACGTCAAGGGCAAGCCGCGGCTGATCGCCGGCAGCAGTGCGGGCGGCATCAGTGCGCCGTCCGGTGTGTTCTGGGCCTTCGATCCGCGGCAGCTGGGCTGGCGCGAAGTCGGCACGGTGAAGTAAGAGCAGCGGCGGCCGCTGCCGCTGCCGCTGCCGGGGCGCAGGCTAGAGCGACGCGATCACCGAGGGCGAGAACTCGCCATGGGTGTCGGCCGGCCGCCGGCCGAGGCTCCACGCCAGCAGGTCGTCCGCCGGCATCGGCCGGGCGAAGAAGAAGCCCTGCAGCTCGTCGCAGCCCATCGCCAGCAGGATGTCGCGCTGGCCGACGGTCTCGACGCCCTCGGCCACCACGCGCAGGCCCAGCGCGTGCGACAGGCGCACCACGGCATCGACCACGGCCCGCGCGTCGGCGCTCGTCTCCAGGTCGCTCACGAAGCTGCGGTCGATCTTGAGCTGGCGAGCCGGCAGCTGGCGCAGGTAGCTCAGGCTGGAGTAGCCGGTGCCGAAGTCGTCGATGGCCAGGTACACGCCGATGCGCGACAGGCCTTCGAACACGCGCTGCGTGGCGGCCACGTCCTCCATGGCCACGGTCTCGGTGATCTCGCACAGCAGCTGTTCGGCCGAAACGCGGTTGCGGCCCAGGGCATCGGCAATGCGCACCACCAGGTCGGGCTCGCGCAACTGGTGGGCCGACAGGTTGATGGCCACCCGCATGTGCAAGCCTTCGGTCTCCCATTGCGCAATCTGGCGGCAGGCCTCCTCGATCACCCAATGGCCCAGGGAATTGATCAGGCCGAAGCGCTCGGCCAGCGGGATGAACACCAGGGGGCTCAGGGGCCCCAGGCGCGGATGGGTCCAGCGCAGCAGGGCCTCCACCCCGCGGATCTGGTTGCGCTTGCCGTCGATCTTGGGCTGGTAGTGCAGCGCCAGCTGGCCGCGCTGGATGGCCTCACGCAGATCCGACTGCAGGCCCAGCTGCTCCTCGGCATTGGTGCCCATGCGCGACTCGAACAGCGCATAGTTGCCGCCGCCGGCGCGCTTGGCCGCATACATGGCAGCGTCGGCGCAGGCCACCAACTTGTGCCGCTCGCCATGGTCGGGATAGACGACGATGCCCACCGAGGCCGAGATCTGCACCGGCCGCTGACCGACCGGGAAGGGCGCGCGGATGGCCTCCACGATCCGGCAGGCCAGTTCGGTGCAGTCGGCCGCATAGGCCACGTTCTCCATCAGCACGACGAACTCGTCGCCGCCGATGCGCGCCACGGTGTCGGTGCTGCGGGCCACCCCGCTCAGCCGTTGGGCGGCTTCGCGCAGCACGGCATCGCCCAGCGAGTGGCCGAAGGAATCGTTGACCGGCTTGAAGCCGTCCAGGTCCACGAACAGCACCGCCAGCTTCTCCTTGCCGCCATCCAGGCGCGTCAGCGCATGGGCCAGGCGATCGTCGAACAGCACGCGGTTGGGCAGGTCGGTGAGCGGGTCGAGGAAGGCGCGGCGGTGCAGTTCCTCGTTCGCCTCCTGGAGCTGGTGGTTGGCCTCCTTCAGCGATCGCGCCAGCTGCATGGTGCGGCCGCGCAGCCGGGCGTCCAGCACCGAGGTGAACAGCGTGAGCATCAGCATCAGCAGTGTGGCCGCCATGACCGTCAGGCCCAGGCTCTTGCCGCCGAGCTCGCCGGCGCTCAGGCAGACGCTGCCCACCTGGAAGCTCGCCGCGGCCATGCCCGCATAGTGCATGCCGCTGATGGCCAGGCCCATGACCACGGCCGCGCCCAGCTGCAGCAGCCGTGCCCTGCCCCCTTCGCTGTCGCGCACCAGGAAGAACAGCAACAGGGCTGCGGCCGAGGCGCCCCAGGCGATCAGCGCCGAGACGGCGACCATCGACCAGTTCCAGCGGATGCCCGGCACCACGTCGATGGCGGCCATGCCCAGGTAGTGCATGGCGCAGATGCCCAGCGCCATGGCGGCCGAGCCGTACAGCAGCGATTGCGCGCTGAGCGAGCGCTTGGCCGCGAGCTGCAGTGCCAGGGCCGACACCGCCACGGCGGCCAGCCAGGACATGGCCGTGAGCGCGTAGGTGTAGCCCAGCTCGATGGGCAGGGAGTAGGCCAGCATGCCCACGAAGTGCATCGACCAGATGCCGGTGCCCATCACCAGCGAGCCGGCGGCGCACCAGGTGCGCGAGACGATCACGTCGCGGGTGTGCACCCGCTTGGCCAGGTCCAGCGCCACGTAGGACGCGAAGGTGGCGATCAGGATCGAGGCGGCGACGATCCAGGCGTCGTAACGGGGCAACAGCAGGTTCACGGCAGAGCGCGGCCCGCCGGTTCCCACCGTGCGCCGCCCAGAAGGGGGAACATTCCCAATCCTCCATTTCGGCCGGCGGGCGGCGTACTTGAGTCGGGTCCGGCGCGGATTGGACGGTTTTTCGCACGCCCGTACGGCCGTGGGGCTATCGCGGGGCGTGTCGCGCCGGCGCCAAAGGGGCGCTTTTTGTGGTGGTCCCGTACTCAAGTTGTAGAAGAAAGTGTCGAAAATTACGCAATGACCCAGTCCATCTGCATGCGCCGTGCGCGCTCCGCCGCGGGCCTGGCTGCCACTGGCAGCCTGCTCGCCTTCCTCCTGGCGCCCGGCATGGCCGCCGCCCAGGCCGCGCAGCCGATGGCGGCCCCCCGGCCCGGGCAGCCGGCGCCGGTGGCACGCGCCGCGGCATCGCACACGCTGTGGACGCTCACGGCCGACGGCGTGCTGCACCGCTACTCGGCTGCGCAGCCCGGCGTCGAGCAGGCCAGCCGTCCGGTCACGGGGCTGCCGTCCGGGGACCCGGTGGTGGGGATCGATTTCCGCGTCGCCTACGGCCAGCTCTACGCCCTCACGCGCAGTGGCCGCCTGTACCTGCTGGCCACCGACACCGGCGAGGCCAAGCCCGTGGCGGCGGCTGCCACCTCGGTGCCGATGGATGCCCGCGAGACCTACGGGATGAACTTCAATCCCGTGGTCGACCGCCTGCGGGTGGTCAATTGCGCCGGCCAGAACTTCCGCCTGCATCCGCTCACGAACGAGGTGGTCGACAACGAGCCCGACACCCCCGGCCTGCAACTCGATGGCCGCCTGGTCTATGCGGCCAGCGATTCGGGCGCCGGCAAGGGCGCCTGCGTCAAGGCCGTGGCCTACACCTACAACAAGCGCGATCCGAAGCTCACCAGCAACTACGCCATCGAAGCCTCGCAGGGCTGGCTGCTGCTGCAGGGCAGCCTGGAGGGCGTCACGCCGGTGGTGCTGCCCCACACTGGCCAGCTCACGACCGTGGGCTCGCTCGGCATGGGCCGCATCGAGGCCGTGCAGTTCGACATCGCCGACCGCGACAACGACGCCCTGGCGGCCATCCGCCTCACGCCCACCTCGCCCACGCAGCTCTACCGCATCCGCCTCGAATCCGGCAGCAGCACGCTGCTGGGCACGCTGGGCCAGGGCGCACCGGTGCTGGGCTTCGCCATCGAGCCCTGATCCGGACCGCGCCAAGCCGATGCCGGCGATTTCTGCCCTGCGCGCCGCCGGCGCGCTGGTCGCGGCCCTGTTGTCGCTGGGCTGCCGCGCCGCAACGGTCGACGTGGGCGTGGTCGATGCCGCCGGGCGGCCGCTGGCGCAGGCGGTGGTGTTCCTCGAATCGCCCGCGGCCGCAGCGCTGGTGCGGCCCTTGAAGGGCATGGAGCTGGCCCAGGCCCAACGGCGCTTCATGCCCGAGGTGCTGGTGGTCACGCGCGGCACGTCGGTGGACTTCCCGAACCGGGACGAAGTCCGCCACCACGTCTATTCCTTTTCGCCCGCCAAGCGCTTCGAGCTCAAGCTCTACATCGGCCGCCCCGCCAATCCGGTGCTGTTCGACATGCCCGGTGTGGTGGTGCTGGGCTGCAACATCCACGACGAGATGGTGGGCTGGGTGCTGGTGCTGGACACGCCCTTCTACGGCCGCACCGATGCCCAGGGACGGCTGGTGCTCAAGGACGTGCCGCCGGGCGGCTACCAGCTGCGCGCCTGGCATGCCGCGTTGCCCGTGGGCGACGTGCCCGCCACCGTGGCACTGGAGGTGGGGCGCGACGCAGCCAAGGTGAGCGCCCGCCTGCCGGTGCAGACGGCCCCGCCATGATCCGTGCCTTTTATCGCGCATCGCTGGTCAACCGGATCGCGATGGTGATGCTGGTGCTGCTGCTGTTCATCCAGGCCGGCACCTTCTGGGCCGCCCGGCAGTCGCTGTGGCAGCAGGCGCGCACCGACGTGCAGCAGCGCCTGATGGTGGGCGAAGGCATCTGGCGCAACCTGCTGGCCCAGCGCCAGCAGCGGCTGCACGAGGCGGCCTCGGTGCTGGCTTCGGACTATGGCTTCCGGGAAGCGCTGGCGGCCGGCGATGCAGACACGCTGGCCTCGGCCCTGGGCAACGGCATCGCCCGCATCGGCGCCAGCACCGCGGCCTCGCTCGACGCCCAGTTCCGCTGGCTGGCCGAGAGCCCCGGCGATGTGTCGCTGCGCCTGAGCGCGGCGCAACTGCGCCTGCTGGCGGCCCATCCGGCCACCGACGGCGCCCAGCTCTACGCGTCGCGCGGCAAGGTCTATCAGCTCGTGCTGGTGCCCATCCGCGCGCCCCTGGTCGTGGGCTGGGTGCTGATGAGCTTCGAACTCACCGCCGACGTGGCGCACGACTTCACCGAGCTGGCGCAACTGCAGCTGATGCTGCTGGCCAGCGACGGCCCAGGGCCGCTGAGGCCGCTCATCGACAGCCTGCCCGAGGGCGAGCCGCCGCCGGTGGGCCGCCTGAAGGACGAAGACCTCCTCGAATGGCGCCGCGGCGGCCAGGACTGGCTGCTGCGCCGCGCGCCGCAGTCCATGCTCGACGGCCGGATGGAGGCGGTGCTGGCCGCCTCGCTGGCGCCCGCCACGGGCGCCACGCGCGGCATGGCGTTCCAGCTGGGTCTCATCTCGGTGCTCGGCCTGCTGCTGTTCGCCATCAGCGGCCGCATCGCCGTGCGCCAGGCGGTGCAGCCGCTGGCCGAACTGTCTGCCAGCACCCGGGCCATCGGCGCCGGCAACTTCGACGTGCCCATCCACCAGCGCGAGCGCGAGGACGAGGTCGGCATGCTGGCGCGCGACTTCGACGACATGCGGGTGAACCTGCGCGCGCATCGCAGCGAGGTGACGCGGCTGGCCTTCCATGACAGCCTGACCAGCCTGCCCAACCGCGAGGCCTTCAAGCGCACGCTGGCCCGGGCCCTCGCGAGGGCGGGTGCGGCCGCGGACCGCGAGCCCGAGGGCCATCACGAGGAGGCAGATGACGAGATGCAGGCGCCGCCCTCGCTGGTCGTGCTGCTGCTCGACATCCACCGCTTCAAGCTGGTCAACGACGTGCTGGGCTTCGCCTTCGGCGACGGCGTGCTGCAGGCCGTGGCCGCGCGGCTCGACGCCCGCGTGCAGCTGGCGGGCGACGGCGTGGCCCGCATCGGCAGCAACACCTTCGCCGCGGTTCGCACGGGCCTGGACCGGGACGAGGCGGAGGTGTGGGCCCAGTCGCTGGTGCGGCTGTTCGACGAGCAGCTGCTGGTGGCGGGCCAGCGCATCGACGTGCAGGTGAGCGCCGGCTATGCCTGCTGGCCTGAGGACGCCGCCACCGGCGACGAACTCGTGGGCCGGGCCGAGGCCGCGCTGCAGGCCGCCAAGCGCCAGGGCCGCGAGTGGCTGGCCTACGAGCCCGCGCAGTCGGTCAGCACGGCCGTGGCCGTGTCGCTGCTGTCGGAGCTGCGCGGCGCGGTCACGCGCAACGAGCTGCGGCTGTTCCTGCAGCCCAAGCTGAGCCTGGACAGCGGCCAGGTGTGCACCGCCGAGGCGCTGCTGCGCTGGCAGCATCCGGAGCGGGGGCTGCTGCCGCCGGTGCACTTCATCCCCTTCGCCGAGCAGACGGGCTTCGTGCGGCGGCTCACGCAGTGGGTCTTCGACGAGGCCTGCCGCTGCTGGCTCACGCTGTCTGCGCAGGGGTTGGAGATGGTGTCGGTCAACCTCTCGACCCGGGACCTGGTCGACACCCAGCTCATCGGGCGTCTGCAGGCCAGCCTGGACCGCCACCGGGTGCCGGCCAGCGCCTTCTGCCTGGAGATCACCGAGAGCGCGATCATGGACGACCCGCAGCGCGCGCGGGCCACGCTGGTGCGGCTGGGCGACATGGGCTTCCGGCTGTCCATCGACGACTTCGGCACCGGCTATTCGTCGCTGGCCTACCTCAAGCACCTGCCGGTGCACCAGCTCAAGGTCGACAAGTCCTTCGTGCTGAAGATGGCCGACGACCAGAGCGACGCCAACATCGTGCGGGCCATCGTCGACCTGGCCCACAACCTGGCGCTCGAGGTCGTGGCCGAAGGCGTGGAAAGCCCCGAGGCGCTGGACGCGCTGGTGCACATGGGCTGCGAGAAGGCGCAGGGCTTCCATATCGCGCGGCCCATGCCCTGGGAAGCCTTCGGCGGCTGGATCGCGGCGCGCGCCGCGGAGCAGGCCGTGGCCCGGGCGGCGGCACAGGGCACGGCCGTCCAGGGCACCACACCTCAGGGCACGGCGCCGGCCTGAGCCGCCAGCCGCCGGGTGCTCACAGGGCGATGCCGGCCGCCGGCTGCGCCCGCTTCCACCAGGCCGAAAAGGAGTCGCAGCGTCGCGTCACCGGGCCGAAGAGCGCGGGCACGGCATGCAGGTGCACGCCCTCGGGCCACAGACCGGCGAGGTGCGGCTCGTCCCACGCATGCACCGCGTGCGCACCCGCCAGCGCCTCGGCCCGTTCGGCCGCACTGCCGACGACGCAGTCGTCGACCAGGGGCCGCATCGCAGCCTGCACGAAGGCCGTGCGCGCGGCCCGCCAGCTGCGCACGCCGGGCGCTTCCAGAGGCCACCATCCCAGGCATTCGACACCCGGCGCCATGTCGGCCGGCGGGGCACGCAAGGCCCAGGGGTGGACCAGCCAGACGACGCCCGTGCGCGCGCGGGCAGGCGGCGGCGTGGCGGGACGAGGGGGAAGGGCGGGCGCCGGTTCGGGCAGGCCTGGGCGTTCGTGGGCCGGGGGCGGCACCGCCGTGCTGCGGGCCAGGGCGTCGAGCGCCTCGTAGCTGCAATCGATGGCGCTGCCCGGGCTGTGCCAGTCCGCGGGCGCGAAGCGGGCCACGTTCTCGGCATTGAAGAGATAGGGCTTGGTGCTCGCGGTGCCCGCCACCCACTGCCAGCTCAGGTGGTTGCTGGCCAGGTCCCCATCCAGCAGATGGGCCAGCATCCAGTCGGCACCGGCACGCCAGTGCACCTTGCGCAGGTGCACGGTGTAGCTGGCGAGCCAGAGCCTGGCGTGGTTGTGGAGCCAGCCCTGCGCATACAGCTGGCGCACGGCCCGGTCGATGGCCGGCACGCCCGTGCGGGCCTCACGCAGGTCGGCCGGGATCGCGCCGGCATAGGCCCCGTCGGGCAGCGGTCCCGGATGCAGGCTCTGCAGGATGCCGTCGCCGCGGTGCTGCCAGACATGGCGGAAGTACTCGCGCCAGCCCAGCTCCATGACGAAGCGGTGCCCGCGGTGCAGCGGATGCCGCGCCGCCACGCCGGCCAGCACCTCCGGCAGGGTCAGCAGGCCGTGCGTGAAGTAGGGGGAGAGCCGGCTGACGGCGCCTTCGAGCGCGTTGCGGGTGCGGGCGTAGGCCTCGGGCTGCACCGCGGCCACGAGGGCAAGGGCGGCCTCGCGCGTGGGTGGGAACACGTTGTCGGGGGGGGGCATGGCGCGATTGTGGTCGCGCCATGGAGCCCTCAGGCATGCGGCCGCAGTCGGCCGCGCCGTCCACCGCATCGCCAGGGAGCGTGAGCGTCTGGAGGCGCGCTGGTCATGGCGAGGCCGCCGGCGACACGGCCGCACCCGTCGCCTCGGCCACGTAGGCCTCCAGTTCGCGCGCCCGGTGTTCTGCTGTGTGGGCGCCCAGCACGCGCTGGCGCGCGGCTTCGCCGACCGCGCGGCGCTGGTCCTCGGGCAGGTCGTGGAGCAGGGCCAGCACCTCGTCGGCACTGTCGGCCAGGAAGATCTCGCGTCCCGGCACCAGCACGTCCTCGATGCCCGCCCAGCGGTCGCTGATGATGGGCGTGGCACAGGCCGCGGCCTCGAACAAGCGCACGCTGGGTGACCAGCCGGCCGCCCGCATGTCGGCCCGCGTGAGGTTGAGGGTGAAGCGCTGGCTGCCGTAGAAGGCCCGGTGCTCCGGCGGTGGCAGGTGCGGCAGATACCGCACGTTGGCCGGCCAGCCCTCGGTGGCAGGATGGTTGGCGCCCGCCACGGCGAAGCGGCCCTGTGGCCACCGGCGGGCCGGCGCCAGCAGCAAGGTCTCCAGGCCGGCACGGCGATCGGTGCTGTCGGTGCCCATGTAGCCCAGGTCCAGGCTGCATTCCACGTTCTGCGCCGCGTGCAGTTGCGGGTCGACCGCGCAGTACAGCACCCGCGCCGCCCGGGCACCGAACTGCCGCTCGAGGCGCTCCAGAGTTGGCCCGCCGGTGAACGAGAGGTACAGGTCGTAGCTCGGCAGTTGCGCCGCCGAAAGGTAGGTGCACGCGTGCTGGGCCAGCGCGGTGAGCGTGACGGGCGTGTCGATGTCGTAGAAGGCGGTGAGTCCGCGCGCCTGCCTGTGCACCCAGTCGCCCACCTCGATGCCGTCGGGCACGAAGGAGCCGACAATCACCAGGTCGGCCTCCGCCACCGCCCCGGCCCATTGCGAGCGCAGGGTGTCCAGATCCGGGTACAGCGCGGTGCGGCACCAGGGCGGCTCGGGCAGGTCGCGGTGGCTGGCGTACCAAGGCACGTCGCGTTCGAGGAAGAGCACCTCGTGCCCGCGCCCCGCCAGCGCGCGGACCAGTGCGCGCCAGGTGGTCGCATGGCCATTGCCCCAGGAGGACGTGATGGACAGGCCGAGGATGACGATGCGCAGCGGGCGCTCGGCCGGCGCTGCGGCGGGGTCGGCTGATGCGCCCGCGTTCATACGGCCTCCAGCCCGCCGGGCCGCACATCGGTGCCCTCGAACAGCGCCTCCACCTGCGCGGCGCGATGGGCATAGGTGTGGTGGGCCAGCACCCGGCGCAGGGCGGCGTGGCCGATGGCGCGGGCGCGGGCCGGATCCAGCGTGTCCAGGTGGGCGGCCACGGCGGCACCGTCCTCGGCCACGAGCACCTCGGTGTCCGGCTCCAGGAAATGCTCGATGCCCGGCCAGGCGTCGGTGATCAGGCAGGCCGCGGCGCCCGCCGCCTCGAACACCCGGGTGGCGGGCGAGAAGCCGCAGCGCGCCATGCTCTCGCGGCTGATGTTGAGCACGGCCCGCGTGCTGCAGTTGAAGGCGTTGTGGTCCGCCGTGTAGACATGGCCCAGGTGGCGCACGTTGGCCGGCAGCGCGCGGTCCTGCCAGCCGCTGCCGCCCAGCAGGAAGCTGCGGCGCGGCAGCCGTTCGGCGGCATCGAGGAAGAAGGCCTCCACGCGCGCTTCGCGGTCGGGCAGGCGGTTGCCCAGGAAGCCCAGGTCGGCCTCGAAGCGCGGGTTGGCCGCCACCGGGAAGTGCGTCTCGGGGTCCAGCGCGTTGTAGACCGGCACGCAGCCGCGCGCGCCCAGCGCGAGGTAGGCCGCGACCACCGGCTCGCCGCCGCCATAGGTCAGCACGAGGTCGAAGTCCGGCACCAGCGCGCGCAGCGGGTCCGTCCCGTCGGCCTGCATGCGCGCCAGGGTGGCCGGCGCGTCCACGTCCCAGAACACCACCTGTGCGGTGGGCGCGCGCAGGGCCAGCACGGCCGACTCCAGCAGGGAGTCGAACACGCCCACGCCACTGGCCTTGACGATCAGGTCGGCGCCGCGTGCCTCTTCCACGCAGCGCAGTGCGGCGGCCGCGTCGTCGCCGGGATACACGGTCACGCGTGCCCAGGGTGGGTCCGGAATGTCGCGGTGCTGCTGGCGCTCGTAGGCATCGGGTTCGTAGAAGTGCACCCGGTGGCCGCGCTGGGCCAGCGCCCGCAGCATGCCGCGGTAGTAGGTGGCGGCACCGTTCCAATAGGCCGAGACCAGGCTCGAGCCGAAGAAGGCGATGTCCATCGGTCGTGTCATGCAGGGCTCCGGACAGGGGGATTCGGGGGCGGGGCGGACAGGGCCTGGTGGATGGCCAGCAACTGGTCCACGCGGTGGGCGCAGGTGTGGCGGGCGAGCACGGTGGCGCGGCCGCGGGCCGCCATCTCCCGGGCCATGGCGGGGTCGTTCTTCAGCGCCCGCAGATACTGGCGCATCTGCGCGCCATCGCGGGCGACCAGGTAGTCGCTGCCGGGGTGGAACAGATGCTCGCTGTCGCTCCACGGCGCGCTGACCAGCGGGATGCCGCAGGCCAGCGCCTCGAACATGCGGATCGTGGGAATGCCCGGCAGCTGTCGCGCATAGGGCCGCCGCGGCACATGCACCGTACAGCCGAAGCGGGCGAATGCCCGGGGCACCGCATGGTTCGGCAGCCAGCCGCGGTAGTCGATGCCGCAGGCGCGCAGCCGCCCCACGGCCTCGGGCGGATAGCGCACGCCATGCACGCGGGCCGAGAGGTGCAGGTCGGCCACCGGCTGGAGCAGGAACTCCTCCAGCTCGGCGGTGCGCTCCTCGTCGCCCCAGTTGCCGATCCAGATCAGGTCGCCCGCGCGCGGCAGGCCGGCGATGGGATGGAACCGGCGCGCATCGGCGGCCTCGTGCCAGGTCCAGGCGCGGTGGGCCCAGCCCTGGGCCAGGTAGAGCTCGCGGATCACTTCGCCGAAGGCCAGCACGCCGTCGTAGTCCTCCAGGGCGTAGGCGCTCATCGCCTTCGGGTCGGTCCGGCTGCGGTGATGCGTGTCGTGGAAGAACAGGCGATAGCGGCGGTCGCGCCGGTGGCGGCCGATCCGCTTGACCAGGGCCGGGTCGCTCCATTCATGGACCAGCACCAGGTCGGCACCGGCCAGGGCGCGGTCCAGGTCGAGGCGGGCGGGCTCGTAGAGATGGCTGCGCAGCCGCGGATAGGCCTGGCGGAAGCCTTCGAGGGACGAGGGACCCTGCTCGGCCACCATCTGGGTGCGGCTCCAGCTGTCCTGCGGCTCGTAGACCTGCAGGCTGTGACCGCGCAGCAGCAGTTCCTGGCAGACGCCGCGCAGGAAATGCGCGTTGCCGTGGTTCCAGCAGGAGACGAGCGAATGGCAGAAGAGGACGATGTGCATCGGTGCGCGAGGTGGCTCGGGGTGGGGTCAGAAGGAGGACGCGGGGGTCTGCGCGGCACCGGGCGGCAGGGGCGCAGGGCCGCCAACGGGCGGCACCCTCGGTGGATGGCGCGCCCTGTCCCGCAGCAGCGTGCGGTAGAGCGAGAGATAGGCGCTGGCCATGGCATGGGGCGTGAAGCGCAGCGCACGCGCGCGGGCCGCCAGGGCCAGGGCCCGGCGCTGCGGCTCGTCATCGGCCAGGCCGGCCAGTGCGCGCCCGAGTGCGGACGCGTCATCGGGTGGCACGAACAGGGCCGCGCCCTCCCACAGTTCGCGCAGGCTGTCGATGTCGCCCAGCACCAGGGCGCAGCCGCTGAGGGCGGCCTCCAGCGCAGTCTGGCCGAAGGGCTCGTAGCGCGCGGGGAGGGCATAGATGGCCGCAGCCGCGTAGGCGCGCGCCATGCTGTTGGGCGGCAGGGGGCCCAGGACCTCCAGCGGGCCGGCGTCGACCGACTGGCCGTCCGGCCCGCACACCGGACCGGCCACGCGCACCTGCCAGGGGGCCGGCAGGGCGGGGGCGGCGGCGCGCAGCGCGTCGAGGTTCTTGGCCGGGTCCCACAGCCGGCCGGCACTGAGCACGTGGGGCCGCTTGGTGCCGACGACGAAGCGTCGCGGGTCGCGGCCGTTGGGCAGCACATGGCCGTGGCGATGCACGCCGTGGTGGCGTCCCACGGCGGCCAGCATGGCCCGCGTGGGCGCGGCGATGGCACCGGCGCCTTCCAGCCCGGCCCGCACGGCGGCGCGGTAGCGGTCCCACTGCGGTGGCGCCGCCTCGCCATGCACCCCCTGCCACCACGACAGCACGCACGAGTGCGCGACCACCAGCGTGGGCGCGTCGAAGGGCAGCGCGCCGAAGGCGAACTGGTTCAGGTGCACCACATCCGGCCGCAGCCGGGTGGCCTGGGCCAGCAGCCAGTCGCCCGTGCGTCGCACCTCGTCCCACGGTTCGTGCATCCATTCCAGCGCGCCACTGTGGACCTGCAGCACCAGGCCGCGCACCGCATGCGCCTCGGCGCGCTGGCGTGGCGTGGGCGGCGGCCCCAACGCGACCAGGACCACGCGATGACCCCAGTCGGAGAGTGCGCGCGACAGCTCGACGCTGTGCTGCCATACGCCGCCGACGGTGTCGGTGGTCATCAGCACGCGCAGGGGCTGCGCTTCAGGCGCGTCCATAGAGCTGGTCCAGCAGTTCGGCCACGCGCAGGGCCTGCCAGGCCTCGGCATCGAAGCGACCGCCTGCGGCGACGGCGCGGGCCCACTGCACGGCGGCGCGGCCACCCCAGTCGTCCGGCGGTTCGCTCAGGCGCTGCGCCCGGGTGCCGTGGCAGCGCTCTGCGACGAAGTCGTAGAAGGAGCCGTCCACGTTGCGCAGGCGGGCGCTGCCGCGGGTGCCATGGAAGTGCGCCTCGATGACCGCATCGCAGCCGGCCGACAGGTTCCACGAGCAGGCCAGCCGCACGCTGGTGCCCGGCGCCAGGGTGAACTGGGCCAGGGCATGGTCCTCGACCTCGTCCGGCGCCGGGCCCAGCCGGCGCCCCTGCGCATACAGCCGGGCCGAGGCCTCGTCGGCCACGGGAAAGTCCATGACCCACAGCGCCAGGTCCATCAGGTGCGTGCCCAGGTCGATCAGGCAGCCCCCGCCCGCGAGGGCCGGGTCGCGGAACCAGGCCTTGTCGGGGCCGTACGCGTTGTGGAAGACCAGGTCGATGGCATAGACCGCGCCCAGTTCGCCGCTGCGCACCTGGGCTGCCACCGCGCGTGCGGCGGCGGTGTGCCGGTAGCACAGGTCCACGCCCAGCCGCCGGTCGGCGCGCTGTGCGGCCTCGATGACGGCACGCGTCTCCGCGGCCGTGCGCGCCAGGGGCTTCTGGCAGAACACGGCCAGGCCGGCCTCCAGTGCGGCGCGGGCCTGGGCGGCGTGAAGGGCACTGGGGGTGGCGATGACCAGCCCGTCCAGCGGCAGGCCGGCGGGCAGGTCGGCGGCCGTGGGCAGGGTGCGGGCCCCGGGCGCCAGGGCGGCGGCGGCTTCCAGACTGGCGGGATCGCTGTCGCACAGCAGCAGCGCCTCGGCGGCGCCGTCCTCCAGCAGGGCCTGCAGTCGGTGGCGGCTGATCCAGCCCACGCCGAGGAAGCCCAGGCGTGCACTGGGCGACGAAGGGCCGCCGCCGACAGGCATGGGGCGGACGGCGTCGAGCGAATGGCCGGCCGGGATGGGCACGTTCACGCCGTGCCCTCCGGCACCACCAGTGCCTTGAGGAAGCCGTCCGCCGTTCGCAGGTCGTCCTCGTGGTAGCCGGCGATCACCAGCCGCCCACCCTCGGCTTCGAGGGCGCTGGCCAGGTCGGCATGCAGATCGGCGACGTCGAGCGCCTCCTCGGCACCGAAGGACTCGCCGCGCGCCAGTCTCTTGATCTTGTCGACGTCGACGTCGAAGCACAGCAACTGATGGCCGGCTTCGGCCAGGCAGGTGGCCGTGACCAGTCCCACATAGCCCGTACCCAGGACCGTGATGTTCATGTTGTGATGTGTCCGTGAGGAGCAGAGAAGAGACTGCACCGCGGCGCGGTACGCCGGCCACGCTAGGACCGGGCCGTGCCGCGGCTGTGGGACAAAGCTGACCGCTCTGTGAGTCGCCGGTGCTTGCGTCGGCGGCATGGCGCCGGCCAAGATGCAGCATGGCTTCGCTGCGCTCTTCTCCGTACTTCGACTGGATCACGCCCCGGCTGGCGGTCGGTGGCCATGTGCCGCCCGGCTTCTATGCGGAGCTGGCCGGCACCCATGGCGTGCGTGCCGTGATCGACCTGCGCGAGGAGGATCGCGACGACGAGGCGCAACTCACGCGGCACGGCGTGCGGCTGCTGCACCTGCCCACGCCCGACATGTGCAGCGTGGGCGACGCGCATCTGGACCACGGCATCCGCTTCGCGCAGGCCAGCCTGGATGCAGGCGAGCGTCTGTTGATCCACTGCCAGTGGGGCATCGGCCGTTCGGCCACCCTGGCGCTGTGCGTGCTGGTGGCGCGGGGCGTGCCGCCCCTGCAGGCGCTGGCGGACATGAAGTCGCGCCGCGCGGTGGTCTCGCCTTCGCCGGCGCAGCTGGGGTGTTGGATCGCCTGGATGGCGCGGCATCGGCACGAGGCGCGTGCCGAGTTCGCCGTGCCCACCATGGCGCAGTGCCAACGCATCGCGTATGCGCACCTGATGGGCGGCACGGGGACCGGCACGGCCGACGCCCCTCGCGATAACGCAGGGTCATGAGGCACGCGGACGCGCCATGATCGTCTACGGCGATGGGCGGCGGCAGGAGCGCTCGCGCGCCAAGCTGGCGCGCGTGTGCATCGGACTGCGCCGCGCGCGGGCCCTGCCGCCGGGCATCGTGCGGCATGCGCGGCTGGTGGAGGCGCTGATCGAGGCTGGCGAACTGCTCCAGGGCGTGGCGGATGCGGTGGGCGACGAAGTGCTCTCCTATGGCGTCACGCCGGGTGTCGCCAGCGTCACCCATCTCACGCTGGCGCTGGCGCGCTGCTGCCTGCACAGCTGGTGCTATGGCTTCGCGCTGGCCCACGACGAGGCGGTGGAAGAAGCAGTGCGCGCCTGTGCCGGGCAGTCCCTGCCCGCCTGGATCACGGTGCATCGCTGCGAGGGCTATGCCTTCTATGCGCTCTATCCCGAGGGGCATGGCATGGCCGCGCTGCAGGTGCGCGAGTCCGGCGCGCTGTCGGGCGAACGCACGCGCGTGGTGGGCCTGCGCAGCATCGGCACCAGCCTGGCGGCCATGGTGGCGGCAGGCCTGCGGGCCCCTGGCTTCGACACGCTGCGCCCGCAGGGCCATCCTTTCGATCGGCGCGCGGGTCGTCTGCCGCCGGGTGGCTGGGCGCCCGATGCGGCCGTGGTGGACGAAGGCCCCGGCCTGTCGGGCAGCAGCTTCATGGCCGGCGTGGAGGCACTGCGCCTCGCGGGCGTGCCGCAGCCGCGCGTGCACCTCTTTCCTTCGCATGGCCATGGCCCGGGGCCCGCAGCGGGCGTGGAGGCCCGCCTGCTATGGCGCGAGCAGCCCGTGCATTACCTCGGCTTCGAGGAGGTGGCCGGGCCTGACGCCCTGCCGCCCCATGCACTGACGGACTGGGTGCGCGACCGGCTGCCGGGCGTGCATGGCGAGATGCAGAGCCTCTCGGGCGGCGCATGGCGTGCCTGGCACGGCGAGGGCGCACAGACGCTGCCCGCGCAGGTGCACATGGAACGGCTCAAGTTCCTGCTGCCCGCCGAGGGCGGCGACTGGCTGATGCGCTTCGCGGGCCTGGGCCGGGGCGGCCGTCTGGCCTGCGCGCGGCGACATCTGCTGGCAGGGCATGGCTTCTGTCCGCCGGTGCAGGGCCTGTGGCACGGCTTCACCGCCGAGCGCTGGCTGGCCCATGCACGGCCGCTGCCGCTGTGGCCTGCGGCGCAGCAGCCCACGCGGGGCCTGCTGCTGGAGCGGCTCGCCGACTACCTGGCCTTCCGCGGCACGCGGCTGCCCGCGCCCGCTGCGGCCGGCGCCACGCGCGAGGTGCTGCTCGACATGGCCGGCCACAACATCGGCAAGGGCCTGGGCGAGGACGCGGCACGCGCCTGGCAGGACTGGCGCGCAGCGCTGCCCACCGCGGCGCTGGTCATGCCGCTGCGCCGCGTGCTCACCGACAACCGCCTGCATGCCTGGGAGTGGCTGTGGGACGGCCGCACGCTGCTCAAGGCCGACGCGGTGGACCATGCCGTGGCCCATGACCTGGTGGGCTGTCAGCCGCTGGAGTGGGACGTGGCCGGCGCCACGGTGGAGTTCGGGCTCGATGCCGGCGAGCGGCACTGGCTCATGGGGCGCCTTCGCGAAGCGGGCGTGCCCGTGCAGTCGTCGCTGCTGGCGCTCTACCTGCCGCTGTACGCCGCCTTCCAGCTGGGCTCGTTCACCATGGCCCTGCAGGCGGCGCCCGACGCCGAGAAGGCCACGCTCTCGCGCGAGGTGCGCCGCTACGGGCTGTGGGTGCGGCGCGTGCTCGGCTGATGCGGCTCCGGCCGAGCCGGCTCAGCCCGCGGCGAGCATGCCGCGCTCTTCGATGAAGCGCACCACCTGGGCCAGGCCGTCCTGGGTCTTGAGGTTGGTCATCACGAAGGGCTTGCCGCGGCGCATGCGCACCGTGTCGGCTTCCATCACGCCCAGGTCCGCACCCACGTGGGGCGCCAGGTCGGTCTTGTTGATGACGAACAGGTCGCTCTTGGTGATGCCGGGGCCACCCTTGCGCGGGATCTTCTCGCCGGCGGCCACGTCGATCACGTAGATGGTCAGGTCCGACAGCTCGGGGCTGAAGGTGGCGGCCAGGTTGTCGCCGCCGCTTTCCACGAACACCACGTCGGCATCGGGAAAGTCGCCCAGCATGCGGTCGATGGCCTCGAGGTTGATGGAGGCGTCCTCGCGGATGGCGGTGTGCGGGCAGCCGCCCGTCTCCACGCCCAGGATGCGCTCGGCGGGCAGCGCGCCGGCCACGGTGAGCAGGCGCTGGTCTTCCTTGGTGTAGATGTCGTTGGTGATGGCGATCAGGTCGTACTGCGCGCGCATCGCCTTGCAGAGCATCTCCAGCAGGGTGGTCTTGCCCGAGCCGACGGGCCCGCCGATGCCCACGCGCAGGGGCGGCAGTTTCTTGGTGCGGTTCGGAACGTGGTGCAGGGCGGTCATGGTCGTGTGCGATGGAAGGTGGAGGCGGGGCGGGTCGGGGCCTAGCTGCGGAACAGCCGCGAGTACTGGGTCTCGTGCCGCGCCGACAGGATGGCCAGCATGGGCGAGAAGGATTGGCGCCGGTCGTCGGGCAAGGCCATGGCGGCCTCCACCGCCGCGGGGATCTCCCGCGCCAGCCGCGCCAGGATGCGCTGGCCGGCACTCTGGCCCAGCGGCACGGCCTTGATGGCGGCGGCGCTCATGTTCTCGGCCCAGCCGAAGGCGAACGCCAGGCAGCCGTCCTGCGCCGTGGCACCGGCCCGCGCGGCGGCGAAGGCGAAGGCCACGGGGTAGGTGGGGGGCAGCTCCGCGAAGCAGGCGGCGGCGTCGGCATGGTGCAGCTTGAGCCATTCGACGAAGGAGCGGCCCATCTGCTCGGTCTGCAGCAGGAACTCGGCGGACTCGCGTGTCTGGCGCACCCAGTCGTTGAGCGATTGCACGCGGGCGAGGTCGCCGGCCGACCAGGCGGCGATGGCCTGCGCCACCACCGACAGGTCGCCCCGCGCCAGGCTCAGGTGCAGCTGGCCGGCCAGCCACTCGGCCGCGGCGGCCTCGTCCTTGACGCCGGCCCATTCGATGGCGGCCTCGAGCGCTTCGGAATACGAGAAGCCGCCCACGGGCAGCGCGGGCGAGGCGAGCCAGATGAGCTGCAGAAGGCTGTGCGGGGCGAGCATCGATCTCTTGCGTCAGTGGGAATGGCCGTGGCCGTGGCCGTGGCCGTGGTCATGGCCGCAGCCTGGTCCATGCACGTGGGCCGTCTTCGCGGCGGCGGGTGCGTGCTCATGGTCGTGGTCGTGTTTGTGACCGTGGTCGTGGTCGTGGTCGTGCCCACCCCCATGCGCATGCCCATGGTGATGGTGCGAATGCCCGTCGTTGGTCACATGCCCGCCATAGGCGCCGCCCTCGGGCTCGAAGCCTTCCTGCACCTCGTTCACGATCAGGTGCATGGCGCGCAGCATGTCGGCCAGCACATGGTCGGGTTCGATCTTGAGGTGGTCGGGCTGCAGCTCGATGGGCACGTGGCGGTTGCCCAGGTGATAGGCGGCGCGCACCAGGTCGAAGGGCGTGCCGTGGGCCGTGCAGTGGGTGATGCGCAGCACCGTCTGGGGCGCGGCGATCACGCGCACCAGCGAGCCGTCTTCCACCACCAGGATGTCGCCGCCGCGCACCGCCGTGCCGCGCGGCAGGAAGACGCCGATGCGCCGGCCCTGCGAATCGGTGGTGTCGAAGCGGCTCTTCTGGCGCACATCCCAGTCGAGTTCGATCGTGGCGGCGCGCTTGACGAGCACGGGCGCAAGGCCGCGGCCCTGGGGCATGAGTTTGTTGGCGGTGAGCATGGTGGATTGCCTCTGCGAGGAGAGGTCGATAATATAACGATTGTTATAACTTCTAGGAGGCGCGATGGCCATCGTCAAGCTTACGCAAATCGGCAATTCGGTGGGTGTCATCTTTCCCAAGGAGATGCTCGCCAAGATGAATGTCGAGAAGGGCGACAACCTCTTCCTGTCCGAATCCGCCATCGGCGGGTATCACATCTCTCCCTATGACGAAGAGTTCGCGCGCCAGATGGAGGCCGCGCGCAAGGTCATGAAGAAGCGTCGCAACGTCCTGCGCGAGCTGGCCAAATGAGCGCTGCAAATGCGGCTTGGGTCTGGCTCGGTGCTGGGCTCTTGCGTGCGGTGCACGAGGAGCAACTGGCGGAGCACGGCGGTCCTGCGGGCCTGCGCGACGAGGGCGGCCTGGAGTCCGCGTTGGCACGGCCTCGGCACCGTGCGCTGTACGAATCTCCCGATGTGGCCGATCCTGCAGCCAGCTATGCGTTCGGTCTGGCACGCAATCATCCCTTCGTGGACGGCAACAAGCGGGTGGCATTCGTGGCGCTTGAAGTGTTCCTCGAACTGAACGGCTGGACGCTGACGGCGACCGATGAAGAGTGTGTGTCTGCCATCGTCCGTCTGGCCGCGGGCGAGCTGGGAGAGGATGAGCTGGGTGCCTGGGTCCGTGATCGCATGGAGCAGCAGAGCTGACCGTCTGAGGTACACCTCACAGCGTGCGGGTCATGAAGCAGCTGGCCGGATCCGGCCCATAGTCCCCGAAGGGCGGGCAGGGCGCGAAGCCGTGGCGCGCATAGAGCGCCCGCGCCGGCGCGAAGAAGGGCTGGGTGCCGGTCTCCAGGCTCACGCGCGTGTGACCGGCGGTGCGGGCTTCGGCCAGGGCATGGGCCAGCAGCTGCACGGCGACCCCGCGGCCGCGCAGGTGGGTGGCGGTGCGCATTGACTTCAGCTCTGCATGGCCGTCATCCAGCCGCTTGAGCGCCACCGTGCCGGCCAGCGCCTCGCCTTGGTCATCGTGCGTCCAGGCGCTCCAGAAGCGGATCTCCGGGCGGCACAGGCCTTCCAGGTCCAGCGCATGCACGCTCTCCGGCGGCGAGACGCGGCGCATGTCGGCCAGATGCTCTTCGAGGAAACGTGCGATGCGCGCATCGCGCAGGTCGTCCAGCCGGATGCGCAGCGCCGGCACCTCGCTGCCTGTCGAAACCCCGCCCGGCATCCTCTTCAGAACAGGAAATAGCGCTGCGCCATCGGCAGCACCTTGGCCGGTTCGCAGGTCAGCAGCACGCCATCGGCACGCACGGCGTAGGTCTGGTGGTCGATCTCCATCACCGGCGTCAGGCCGTTGTGAATGAGGTCCTTCTTGCGCACGTTGCGGATGTTCCGGGCCACGCCCAGCGTCTTGGACAGGCCGTAGCGGCGGCCCACGTCGGCAGCATGCGCGGCCTGCGACACGAAGGTCAGGCTGCTTTTTGCCAGGTTGCCGCCAAAGGCGCCGAACATGGGCCGGTAGTGCACCGGTTGCGGCGTCGGGATGCTGGCGTTGGGGTCGCCCATGGCCGCCATGGCGATGCTGCCGCCCTTGACGATGCAGAAGGGCTTCACGCCGAAGAAGGCCGGCTTCCAGATCACGATGTCGGCCCACTTGCCCACTTCGAGGCTGCCCACCTCGTGGCTGATGCCGTGCGAGATGGCCGGGTTGATCGTGTACTTGGCGACGTAGCGCTTGGCGCGGAAGTTGTCGTTGCGCGCGCTGTCCTCGGGCAGGGTGCCCCGCTGCGCCTTCATCTTGTGCGCCGTCTGCCAGGTGCGGATGATGACCTCGCCCACGCGGCCCATGGCCTGCGAGTCGCTGCTCATCATGCTGATGGCGCCCATGTCGTGCAGGATGTCCTCGGCCGCGATGGTCTCCTTGCGGATGCGCGATTCGGCGAAGGCCAGGTCCTCGGCGATGGCGGCGTCCAGGTGGTGGCACACCATCAGCATGTCCACATGCTCGTCCAGCGTGTTGTGCGTGTACGGCATGGTGGGGTTGGTGGACGAGGGCAGGAAGTTGGCCTCGCCCACCACGCGCAGGATGTCCGGCGCATGGCCGCCGCCCGCACCTTCGGTGTGGAAGGCGCACAGCGCGCGGCCCTTGGTGGCGGCGATGGTGTCCTCAACGAAGCCCGATTCGTTGAGCGTGTCCGAGTGGATGGCCACCTGCGTGTCGGTGGCCTCGGCCACTTCCAGGCAGTGGTCGATGGCCGAGGGCGTGGTGCCCCAGTCCTCGTGCAGCTTCAGCCCGATGACGCCGGCCTCGATCTGCTCGTGCAGCGGCGCCGTGCGGCTGGCGTTGCCCTTGCCCAGGAAGCCCAGGTTCATCGGAAAGGCATCGGCCGCCTGCAGCATGCGCTCGATGTGCCAGGGGCCGGGCGTGCAGGTGGTGGCGAAGGTGCCGGTGGCCGGGCCGGTGCCGCCGCCGAGCATGGTGGTCACGCCGCTGGCCAGGGCCTCCTCGATCTGCTGCGGGCAGATGAAGTGGATGTGGCTGTCGATGCCGCCCGCGGTGACGATGTTGCCCTCGCAGCTGATGACTTCGGTGCCCGGGCCGATGACGATGTCCACGCCCGGCTGGGTGTCGGGGTTGCCGGCCTTGCCGATGGCGGCGATGCGCCCGTCCTTGAGGCCGATGTCGGCCTTGACGATGCCCCAGTGGTCGAGGATGAGCGCGTTGGTCAGCACCGTGTCGACAGCGCCTTCGGCCCGCGTGCGCTGGCTCTGGGCCATGCCGTCGCGGATGGTCTTGCCGCCGCCGAACTTCACCTCTTCGCCGTAGCCGCCGGCACGCAGCGTGTAGTCCTGCTCGACCTCGATCACGAGGCCGGTGTCGGCCAGGCGCACGCGGTCGCCGACGGTGGGGCCGAAGATTTCCGCGTAGGCGCGGCGCGAAATGGAGGCCATCAGAGTTTTCCTTGCACCAGGCCGCGGAAGCCGTGGACGATGCGGTCGCCCGCGAAGTCGACCAGCTCGACGGTGCGCTGCTGGCCGGGCTCGAAGCGCACGGCGGTGCCCGAGGCGATGTTCAGCCGCATGCCGCGCGCGGCCTCGCGGTCGAAGTCGAGGGCGCCGTTGGTTTCGGCGAAGTGGTAGTGGGAGCCGACCTGGATCGGCCGGTCCGAGCCGTTCTTGACGACGACGGTGAGCGTGCGGCGGCCGGGGTTGAGGTCGTGGTCGCCCGCGTCGATGAGCAGTTCGCCCGGGATCATGTGCGTCGCCTTTCGATCAGGCGATGCCGCCCAGCAGGGCCAGGCCGAACAGGCCGACGGCGGCACCGGCGATGCGCGGCAGCCAGCGGTTGGCATGACGCAGCGCCAGGCCCAGGCCGATGCCCGCGGCGTGCAGGCCGACGGTGGCGACCAGCATGCCCGCCAGCGTGGCGACGGCGCCGCCGTGCTCGGCCAGTTCGCGGCCGTGGGCGATGCCGTGGAACACGGCGAACACGCCCACCAGCGCGGCGGCGGCCAGTGCCGGCAGGCGGCGCTGCGTGGCCACCAGCAGGCCCAGCACCAGCAGCGAGGCGGCGATCATGGGTTCCACCGCCGGCAGCGACAGGCCGGCCAGGCCCGCCAGCGCGCCGGCCAGCAGCATGCCGGCGAAGCCGATGGGCGCGGCCAGCAGCTCGCGGCGGCCTTTGGCGGCCAGGGCGCTCCACAGGCCCACCGCCACCATGGCGGCCAGGTGGTCCAGGCCGGTCAGCGGGTGCATGAAGCCGGCGACGAAGCCGTGGTGCATCCCGGCATCGGCGCCGGTGTGGGCCAGGGCGGGCAGGGCGGCCGTGGCGGCCAGGGCGGTGGCGATGCGAAGCAGCAGGGGGCGGGACATGCGCATGGGCGTCTTTCGGAGGAATCGGGGAGGAGGAGCGGGTCGGGCCGGACAGTGCAGGGCGGACCGGGCGCTCATTCGATGGGCTGGTGCACCGTCACGAGCTTGGTGCCGTCGGGAAAGGTGGCCTCGACCTGGATGTCCGGGATCATCTCGGGCACGCCCTCCATCACGTCGTCGCGGGTCAGCACCTCGCGGCCTTCGCTCATCAACTGCGCGACGGTCTTGCCGTCGCGGGCGCCCTCCATCACGGCAGCCGAGATCAGCGCGACGGCCTCGGGGTAGTTGAGCTTCAGGCCGCGGCCCTTGCGCCGCTCCGCCAGCAGGGCGGCGGTGAAGATCAGCAGCTTGTCTTTTTCTCGGGGCGTGAGTTCCATGGTTCGCTTTGCTCAGGGTGTCCGGGCGGCCCGGATCGGCCGCGGGCCTCCGCAGGGGGGGCGGCGCGCCGCATGATAGGCAGCGTCAACGCTTTGCAACAGTCGTGCCTTGCTCGGCATGAAAGCTGCACTCTGCCGCCTGTGAACGCCGACGCTCCGCCCACCTCCGCCGTGTCCGCCGCCGACGACGCGCCCCAGCGCATCGTCAAGGTCCGCCGCGACTACAACAGCTGGGTCGGCAGCGAGACGCTGGAGGACTACGCCCTGCGCTTCACGCCGCAGCGCTTTCGCAAGTGGTCCGAATGGCGGGTGGCCAACACGGCCTTCGGCGCTGCGTCCTTCCTGATCCTGGAGGCCGTGGGCGCCACGCTGCTGGTGCAGTTCGGCTTTGCCAATGCCTTCTGGGCCATCGTGGCGACGGGGCTCATCATCTTCCTGGCCGGACTGCCGATCAGCGCCTATGCGGCCCGCTACGGCGTGGACATGGACCTGCTGACGCGCGGCGCCGGCTTCGGCTACATCGGCTCGACCATCACCTCGCTGATCTACGCGAGCTTCACCTTCATCTTCTTCGCGCTCGAAGCCGCCGTGATGGCCTATGCGCTGGAGCTGGCGCTGGGCATCCCCCCCGCCTGGGGCTACCTGGTCTGCGCGCTGGTGGTGATTCCGCTGGTGACGCACGGCGTCTCGGCCATCAGCCGGCTGCAGGTCTGGACGCAGGCCATCTGGCTGCTGATGCTGGTGGTGCCCTTTGCCTTCGTGCTGGCGCGCGATCCTGGTGCATTTGCGGGCATCACGCACTACGGTGGTGATCGCGGTGGCACCTCCAGCTTCGGTTTGCACGGATTTGGTGCCGCCCTGACGGTCGGCATTGCGCTCATCACCCAGATGGGGGAACAGGCCGACTACCTGCGCTTCATGCCGGCGCGCACCGCCGCCAACCGGGGGCGGTGGTGGGCGGCCGTGGTGGCGGGCGGCCCGGGCTGGGTGGTGCTGGGCGTGGCCAAGATGCTGGGCGGCGCCCTGCTGGCCTACCTGGCCATCACCCACATGGTGCCCACCGAGCGGGCGGTGGACCCGAACCAGATGTACCTGGCCGCCTACGAGTACGTCTTTCCACAGTACGGCTGGGCGGTGGCGGCCACGGCGCTGTTCGTGGTCATCTCTCAGCTCAAGATCAATGTCACCAACGCCTATGCCGGCTCGCTGGCCTGGAGCAACTTCTTCTCGCGCGTGACGCACAGCCATCCCGGCCGCGTGGTGTGGGTGGTGTTCAACGCCTTGATCGCCTTCATGCTGATGGAGATGAACGTCTTCGAGGCGCTGGGCGACGTGCTGGGCCTGTACGCCAACATCGCCATCGCCTGGATGATGGCCGTGGTGGCCGACCTGGTCATCAACAAGCCCCTGGGCCTGTCGCCGCCGGGCATCGAGTTCAAGCGGGCCTACCTTTGGGACATCAACCCCGTGGGCGTGGGCGCCATGGCGCTGGCCTCGGGCGTATCGATCACGGCGCACCTGGGCGTCTTCGGGCCCCTGGCGCAGGCCTTCTCGGCCGTCATCGCGCTGGGCACGGCGCTGGCGGCCTCGCCGCTGATCGCCTGGGTCACGCGCGGGCGCTTCTACCTGGCGCGCCAGCCGGGGCCGCCTGCTGCCGCTGCGCCCGCTCCCTCCAGCGGCGCCCAGGCTGTTCCCCCCTCCCCCCCTGGGGGAGGGCAGGGGTGGGGGCCAGCTCAGGCGCAGCGCTCATCACTGGGCGTCGTGGCCCCCATCCCCGCCTTCCCCCAGGGGGGGAAGGCGCAACAGCCATCCGCATCGCGGCAGCGGGCCCATCGCATCCACTGGGTCGCCCCCGAAGCCTCCTACCAGCGCCTGGCCCCCCGCCGCTGCGTCATCTGCGAGCGCGAGTACGAAGGCCCCGACATGGCCCACTGCCCGGCCTACCAGGGCGACATCTGCTCGCTGTGCTGCACCCTCGACGCCCGCTGCGGCGACCTGTGCAAGCCGCATGCGGGCCTGTCGGCGCAGTGGTCGGCCGTGCTGCGGTGGCTGCTGCCCCGGCGCGTGTGGCCCTACCTCGACACGGGCCTGGGCCACTTCCTGATGCTGATGCTCATCGTGGTGCCGCTGCTGGCCGCCGTCTTCGGCGTGCTCTATCAACAGGAGCTGCGCGGCATCGGCGACTGGATCGACAGCGGCGGCGCGCCCTCGGTGGCGGCCGGGCGCGCCGCCGGCAGCGAGGCGGCGCAGGCCCTGGGCTCGGGCTTTCTCAAGGCCTACATGGCGCTGCTGCTCATCGCCGGCATCGTGGCCTGGTGGCTGGTGCTGGCGCACCAGAGCCGCAAGGTGGCGCAGGAAGAATCCAACCGCCAGACCCATCTGCTGGTGCGCGAGATCGAGCTGCACCGTCAGACTGACCGCGCCCTGCAGGCCTCGCGCCAGGCCGCCGACGAGGCCCGCCAGACCGCCGAGGCCGCCAACCAGGCCAAGAGCCGCTACATCAGCGCCATCAGCCACGAGCTGCGCACGCCGCTCAACAGCATCCTGGGCTATGCGCAGCTGATGGGGCAGGACCCCTCGGTGCCGCCGCACCGCCAGCAGGCCGTGGCCGTCATCAAGCGCGGCGGCGAGCACCTGCTCTCGCTCATCGAGGGCACGCTGGACCTGGCCCACATCGAGGCGGGCAAGCTCACGCTGCAGGCCAAGCCCATGGCCTTCGGCGACATGCTGCAGTCGCTGGCCGACATGTTCGAGCTGCAGGCCTCGGACAAGGGCCTGCGCTTCGTCTTCGAGCCCGCCGCGCAGCTGCCGGCCGTGGTGCGCGCCGACGAGAAGCGGGTGCGGCAGATCCTCATCAACCTGCTGGGCAATGCCATCAAGTTCACCGCCCGCGGCCAGGTCACGCTGCGCGCGGCCTATGCCCGCGAGTTCGCCACGCTGGAGGTGGAGGACACCGGCCCCGGTCTGACCGCCGACGAGCTGGCCCGCATCTTCGAGCCCTTCGCCCGTGGCGATTCGCGCGGCAGCGCCCCCGGCGCGGGCCTGGGCCTGACCATGGCCAAGATGCTCACCGACCTGATGGGCGGCGAGATGAAGGTCAGCAGCACGCCGGGGCAGGGCGCAGTATTCCGGGTGCGGCTGTTCCTGCCGCGGGTGCACGAGGCCACGGCCGGCACGCAGGTCCATGGTGCCTCCAGCGGCGGCAGTCCCGGCACGGTGTCGGTGCCCTCCGCCGAGGTGCCCACGCCCCGCCGTGGCTACGAAGGCCCGCGCCAACAGCTGCTGGTGATCGACAACGAAGAGGCCGACCGTGACCTGCTGGTGCACCTGCTGCAGCCCCTGGGCTTCGAGCTGCGCACCGCCGCCAGCGGGCACGATGCGCTGGACCTGCTGGCCGCCGGCTACCGGCCGCATGCCGTCTTCGTGGACCTGGCCATGCCGGGCATCGACGGCTGGGAGACGATCCGCCGCGCGCGGGCGCTGCTGTCGGCCGCGAGGGGGAGTGGTCACGACACCCGGTTCGCCATCGTCTCGGCCAACGCCTTCGACAAGCGGCTGGAGAACGACGTGGGCATCACGCCCGAGGATTTCTTCGTCAAGCCGGTGCGCCACAGCGAGCTGCTCGACTGGATCGGCCGCCGGCTCGACCTGCGCTGGACGGCCGACCCCGCCGCAGCCAAGGCGCCGCCCCCCGCCGTTCCCGCCGCCATCGTCGCCCCGGCCGCCGAGCGCCTGCGCGCGCTGGAGGAGGCCGTCCAACTCGGCTACCTTCGCGGGATCATGACCAAGCTCGACGACATCGACGCCACCCAGCCCGAATGCGCGGGCTGGACGGCGCAGCAGCGCACGCTGGCGCGGCAGTTCCGCTTCGACGACATGGGCCGCGCCCTGGCCGAAGCGCTGGAAGCTTCCTGAGAACATGAACGGCATTGGCATCGACGACCCCTCCGACGGCGGTAGCGCCTTCGCGCCCGCCATCTCGCCCCTGGCCGCCAGCCTGCGCGAGAACACCGCGCGCGGCGACCTCGTGCTGGTGGTCGACGACGTGCCCGACAACCTGGCCGTGCTGCACGACGCGCTGGACGAATCGGGCTACACCGTGCTCGTCGCCACCGACGGCCCCACCGCGCTGGCCCGCGCCGCGCAGGCCCATCCAGACATCGTGCTGCTCGACGCCATGATGCCGGGCATGGACGGCTTCGAGGTGGCGCGCCGCCTCAAGGCCGACGCCGCCACGGCCGACATCCCCATCGTCTTCATGACCGGCCTGACCGAGACCGAGCACCTGGTCGCGGCACTGGAATCGGGCGGCGTGGACTACGTCACCAAGCCCATCAAGCCCAAGGAAGTGCTGGCCCGCATGAACGTGCACCTGCAAGGCGCCCGCCGCGCACGCCAGCAGGCCCAGCAAGCGGGCCAGGCCCGCAATGCCCTGGACGCCTTCGGCTACGCCAGCATCACCGTGCGCATGCCCGAGGGCCGGCTGATCTGGCAAACCTCGCTGGCGCGCGAGCTTCTGATGCGCTACTGCGGCACCGAGGCGCCCGCCACGCCCGCCGCCATCGTGGCCTGGCTGGAGCGCCACCTGCCCCAGGCCCAGCAGGCCGGCGCCGAACCCCCGCCGCTGGAGATCGGCCAACAGGCCGCGAGCCGCCTGCAGCTGCGCGTGCACCGCCAGACCGGTGACGCCGACGGCACCCCCAGCGCGACGGTGCCCGGCGCAGGCGACTGGCTCATCATCATCCGGGAGCTCTCGGACACCGCCGTCATTGAGGCCATGAGCCTGGCCCTGAAACTCACCGCCCGCGAGGCCGAGGTGCTGTACTGGGTGGTCAAGGGCAAGACCAACAAGGACATCGGCGAGATCCTGGGCGCCAGCCCCGCCACCGCCAAGAAGCACCTGGAGCGGGTGTATGTGAAGTTAGGCGTGGAGACGCGGACCGCGGCGGCGGGAGTGGCGATCAAGCGGATTCGGGAGATTCAGCCGCATTTTGAGGTTTAGATACCAACCTGCTGCTTAACGGGACTTAGGAAATTTATAGCCTAAGCTTAGAAAGATCTGGCTTACCCGATCTTTTGTATTCTTCTGCATCTTTCACGAATTTAAAAAATAGCATCCAATGCTCCTCTTCCATCATGATGCCCTCAGAGAAATTTTTTCCCTTTGATGCGCAAATTGCGTAGTGCCCAAACATGTAATACGCCACGTTTTTGTCAATTTTTTCAGCCTCCACAAGCAATGCCATTTCTTCAATAAAAGTTAAAAATTTCCTCTTATTTTCCCATAGTTTTACGTTAGCCAATTCATCTGTATCTTCATCAAGGTACAAAAGCACTTCTCTTAGTTCTTTGTCATCAAATAGGCGCCTATGCTGCGCCAAGAAGAATTCGGTCCTCTTAAGTTGCGCCGACGAGGTCTTGGTGCTTGAGTCACTTAAACTTTGTTCTCTGATTCTACGTAACTCAAGAAATATTTTGTATAACGCGAACGGGCCGGCTAAAATTACGAGTATCGAGGATACGCTGTCTAAATAAAATTTCCACTCGTCTCTAGTTAGACAAAAGTACGACCATAAATATGAACAATACTGGTCAGCTAGGGAATTGTTCATGATATTTGATGTACTACATATCGCTTCAATTGACCTTGCGCACTTGACATCAAATGAACCCTGAATTTTCTCTTTCCTTTGCCAAAGTTTATTTGTGAATCCGTCATTGATTCGCCCGCCTTCTTCATGAGTTCGCTATCCCGGCTGTCTGCTACTTTAAATGGTACTACTCTTTGTAGAGATTGAACAAAAAATCGCCCAAAGCCACTTATGATATTGAATCTCGTTACATTGGCGACTATGGTTATTTTTTGAGACGGATCCTCTTGTGTGGCTGTGTAATCCAATGTTTTTGAGTCTAGGTTCAATACAGTTCCAACCCTTGGGCGGATAATCTCTATGTTTAAATCACGGTCGGTAACAATGGGGCGATGCACATCCTGAAGAGCTGATTCGAGAGCTTCTGCCATTTCCGGCCCGAGAACATCGTTTGCCAAGATTCGGCGCCTTAAAAAAGGCGTTTTTGGACGGTAATCCTCGCCTATTGCTGAGGACCAGCTAAATGCATAATAGTCCCAGAATGCGTTAGCTATCACGCTCAATCCGATCTCTTCAGCCAGTTTGGTGCTGAATCTGAAAATTATTTCCTCTTCAAAGCATCCCTTTCTCGAGGGTGTCACCAGCGTTTGAACCGAATGTGCAGAGTCTGCCCTTTTTCTAATTTCGTCGTTACTCGAAAATGCGTGAGCGATGATATTTGAGGCTCTCGCGATACCAATTAGAAGATGCCCGACGTCATAGGCGGGTAGCACTGCCTCATCGGCAATGCCTCCATTAACTGAAAAAAGCGCAGAGACTTGTTTTTCTGGAACAGACATTAATTCTCCAAACTTCAATATTGAAAATCATTGTTAATAATGAATTTAATCCGTAGGGCGCGCTACTGCGTCATTTTAGCTGCCACACATCATTTGTGCTCATCCGTTTTGCCGAGGAATTTTCCTGGATTGAATTAGTAGGTTATACGCTCCTGTGCGCTTACCCAAGTGGCAGGAAAATTAGCTAATAGCGTCCTACACGTCGATTTCAATGGTAATGACGAGCACTCATCGCTTATTGAGTACGCTACATAACGTACAAAGAGCGTTTGTCAACAGGAAGAGTCTATTTTGGACAGTATGGGGATGTACCCGGGAAAGGGTCTAAAAAATCCCTCTGCCCAAACTAAAAAGCTTCGGACGCCACTGATTTCGTAAGAGCAAGGTTTCGAGGAGCGGGGTCTTGCAAGCGGTCTCCGGAAAAGGCTGCGGGCTTGCTGTACGACCCTCCACCGCAGAGACTGCGTATCCCGACCTATGGGCAACAACTAAGTGATGCTCCGGGGTTCACTATCAAGCGCTTGTACAAGGCGACGCATCTCCGGATCGTCTACCTCCAGGCTTTTAAGCGCGTAGATCGTGCGCTGAAAGTAATCCCGGCAAGTCCCCAGCGTCCCCCGCCCACTGGCGATATACCGCGCCACCTCGCCCGGCTCCATCCGCCCCGCATACCGCGGATGCTTACGGTTCGCGACGAAGGTCAGCATCCGCCGCCGCTCCCCCTGGCATTCGGCCATCACCCAGCGCGCCGCATAGGCCCCCGACAGCATCTCCCGCCGCCAGACCAGTTGCAGCTCGCTGCGCACCTGCTCGGCCGCGATGCGCAGGGCGATGCCGCGGCAGGCGCCGCCGCGGTCCAGGGCCAGCATCAGGCCGGGGTGTTCGACGGAGCCGCGGGCCATGTACAGCCACAGGCAGAAGCGCCGGCCCCAGCCGCGCACCAGGGCGGGCGCGGCGTCGATGTGGTGGATGGCGGGGTTCCACATCAGCGAGCCGTAGCCGAAAAGGTAGAGGTCGTCGGCCGGGTCGTGGCTCGCCAGGGTGGCGTCCAGGCAGGCGTCCAGCTCTTCCTGGGTGCGCAGCCGCACGTCGGGTGGGGCGCAGGCCTTCAGGGCGGCCATCACGGAGCCGTCGAACAGGCTCTCGCGGGTGAAGGGTTGACCGGCAGGCGCCGGGGGCAGCGGGCTGAGGCTGGCGGGCATGGCGTGCGATTGTGTGACGGGCAGGCTGACCGCCAGCACGTTTCGTGCACGCCTGCCCGCCCGTGTGCTCACTCCAGCTTGACGCCGGCGTCAGTCACCACCTTGGTCCACTTGGGAATCTCCTTGGCCAGCAGCTCGCCGAAGGCCTCGGGCGTGCTGGCGACCACCTCGACGCCCTGGTCGCGGAACAGCTTGACCACTTCCGGGTCCTTCAGGACGGCCACGATGTCGCGGTTGGCGCGCTCGACGATGGGTTTGGGCACGCCCGCCGGCATCTGCATGCCGAACCACACGATCACCTCGTAGCCGGGCACGCCGGCCTCCTGCACCGTGGGCACCTCGGGCAGCAGCGCCGCGCGGCTGGCGCCGGTCACGCCGATGGGCTTGAGCTTGCCGGCCTTGATCTGCTGCATCAGGTTGGGCATGTTGTCGAACAGCACGTCGATCTCGCCGCCCAGCATGGCCATCACGGCCGGCGCGCTGCCCTTGTAGGGCACGTGGGTCATCTTGGTGCCCGTCATGCTCATGAAGAGCTCCATCGACAGATGGTTGGACGAGCCCGAGCCGGTGGAGCCGTAGTTGAGCTTGCCGGGGTTCTTCTTGGCGGAGGCGATGAGTTCGCGCACGTTGGTCACGCCCTGCAGGTCGGGCCGCACGACCAGCGCGTTCTGCGTGAAGCCGGCCCACACCAGCGGCTGGAAGTCGGCCGTGGCGTTGTAGGGCAGCTTGTTGCCATACAGCGCGGGCAGGGCCGAGAAGGGCAGGGGCGTGATGAGGATGGTGTAGCCGTCGGCCGGCGACTTGGCGGCCAGGTTGTTGCCCAGCACGGTGTTGCCGCCGGGGCGGTTGTCCACCATCACCGACTGCTTCCAGGTGCGGTTGAGGCGGTCGCTCACGGTGCGCGCGAGCGTGTCGTTGAAGCCGCCCGGCGTGTACGGCACGATGATCCGCGTGGGCTTGCTCGGGTAGTCGTCATTGGCCCAGGCGCGGCCCACGGCCAGGGTCAGGGGGGCCGCGGCCATGGCCCGCAGCAGTTGGCGCTTGTCGAATTGCATGGCTTGTCTCCGTTGTTCGTCGTCGTTGTCGTGGTGCCGGTTGTGCACCGGCGGGCGTGGTGATGGCTGCGGTGGGGGTCAGAACTTCACGACATAGCCCGGGCCATCGACCATGGGGTACTTGTCGAAGATCGACTCGTCCACCTCGATGCCGATGCCGTGGCCACGCGGCGGCTCGACGCAGCCGTCGTCGCCGATCTGGAAGGTGCTGCCGAACATGTCGCGGAAGGGGTTGAAGTGCGACACGCAGGCCTCGAAGTAGCCGGCGTTCTCGGTGGCTGCCAGGAAGTGCAGCGTGGCCGCATGGTTGAGCCCGGTGGCCGAGCTGTGGGCATGCAGCGGAATGCGGTAGGCCGAGGCCATGGCCGCGATGCGCACGCCCTCGGTGATGCCGCCGCTCTTCGACAGGTCGGGCTGCCACACCTGCACGGCGCGCGCGTCGAGCATCTGGCCGAACTCGAAGCGGGTGAAGTGGTTCTCGCCGGCCGCAATGGGCACCAGCGGCGAGATCTTGGCGGCTTCGCGGTACGAGGCGAAGTCGTTGCAGGCGAAAGGCTCCTCCAGCCAGCCCGCCTGGATCTCGGCCAGCACGGGCATCACGCGACGCACGTCGGCAATGGTGTAGGCGGTGTTGGCATCGGTGAGGATGTCGATGTCGTCGCCGAGCACCGCTCGCACCTTGCGCAGGCGCGCGACGTCGTTCTTGACGGTGTCGCCGATGCGCAGCTTGACGGCCTTGTAGCCCTGCGCCACATAGGACTGGGCTTCTTCGGCCAGCGATTCCGGGCTCTGGTAGCCCAGCGCGATGCCGCCCGCGTAGGCGGGAATGCGGCGGTGCGAGCCGCCCAGCAACTCGTACAGCGGCATCTTGGCGGCCTTGCCGCGGATGTCCCACAGCGCCATGTCGATGCCCGACAGCGCGAGGCAAGTGCCGGCGCCCAGGCCGTGGCTGGACAGCTGCATGCGGTGCACCCGCTGCCAGGCGCCCACCACGTCGGTGGCGTTCATGCCCACCAGCAGCGGCTGCAGCGTGTTGTGGATCAGGCTCACGATGGCGCCTGGGCTGCGGCCCGGATGCGCCTCGCCATAGCCGGTGATGCCTTCCGAGGTCTCCACGCGCACGATGATGCAGTCGCGCTTGAGCGTGCTGCCGATGCCCATCGTCACGGTCTTGCCCTCGGGCAGCCGGTACGACAGTGGAATGGCGGTGATGCGGGTGATCTTCATGGCGTGTCTCCTGTTCTTGGGGGTGTGGGTGGATGCGCTTCAGCGGTCGGCCTGGGGCCCGGTGCCGAAGACCTCGGGGTTGACGATGTTGGGCGGCTGCTCGCCACGCAGCAGCACGGCGGCCAGCGTGTCCACGGCCATGAGGCCCATGGCCCGCTCGGCCTCCTGCGTGATGCCGGCCAGGTGCGGCGTGAGCATCACGCGCGGGTGCTGGCGCAGGCCGCTCTCGGCGGGCAGTGGCTGGGTCTCGAAGACGTCGAGCACGGCGCCGCCGAGGGGCCCGTGGGCCAGCGCCTGCACCAGGTCTTCCTCGCGCACGACAGGGCCGCGGCCGACGTTGACCAGCACGGCGCCGGGCCTGGCGTGCGACAGCACTTCGGCATCGACCATGCCGCGCGTCTGCGGCGTGAGTGGGCAGGCGACGACCACGAAGTCGCTGGCGGCAAAGAGCGCCGGCAGTTGCAAGGCGGTCATGCCTGCCGGCACCTTGGCGGGCGTGCCGGTGCACACCGCCACGGCCATGCCGAAGCCCTGCTGCGCGATGGCGGCGATGCGCTGGCCGATGGCGCCGAAGCCGATCAGGCCCAGCGTGCGGCCTCGCAGTTCAAAGGTGCGGGCGCCGGCCTGGGCCCGCACCGCCCAGTCGCCCGCGCGCACGCTGGCGTCGAAGTCGGCCAGTTGCCGGGCGTGCGCGAGCAGGGCGGCGAACACGTACTCGGCCACGGCATTGGCATTGACGGCCGGCGTATTGCCGACAGGAATGCCGCGTGCCGTGGCCCGCTCGACGGGAATGAAGTCCAGCCCCACGCCCTGGCGCATCACGCAGCGCAGGCGGTCGGCGCCGTCGAACAGGTCGGCCGGCAGCAGCCGACGCACGACGATGCCGTCGAAGCGGCCGATGGAATCGCGCAGCCAGGCGTCGCTGGCGTCGCGCACCACGCCGTCGGGGATCTGCTCGGTTTGCGCCCATTGCGACACAGCCGCGAGGGCATCGGGATGGAGCGGATCGGTCAGCAGGACGCGGGGTGGGCTCATGGCGATGAGGTGGGGGTTGCGGTGCGGGCCGAGTGCCTGCAGGGTCCGTGGAGTCGACCAGGATCAGGCTGCGCGCCAAAGTTGTGTGATGAATCTATCAGACAACTTTGTTCGGGGAAACGGTGTTTACCTTGGTTTTGCCGGCATGCCGGCCCTGGCTTGCGAGGGTGTTGCCGCCTCGCCCAGCTTGGCACGCGCCACGCGGCGTGCGGCGGCCCGGCTGTCGCCGGTCCAGAAGTCCTGGCCCGCCTGCTCGATGCGACCCGCCGTGTTGTGCATGTGCATGAAGGCGGCGGTGCGGGCCGCCGCGGCGTCGCGTGCCTTGATGGCGGCGCAGATGGCTTCGTGCTCGGCCTGCACCTGTGCGGCCAGGTCGGTGCGCCGCGCCTCGTTGGAGCGCGTGAGGCGGATCGCGTCATGCAACGCCCGCGTGAGCATGCCCAGCAGTTCGGTGTAGTGGGTGTTGTGGGCCGCGCGCGAGATCGCGATGTGGAAGGCCAGGTCTTCCTCCACGCCGTCGCGGCCTTCCTTCTCGGCCCGGGCGATGGCGCGCAGCGCCTGCTGGATCTGCGTCATCTCGGCGCCGGTGCGGCGCTCGGCGGCCAGGGCTGCCATCTCGGCCTCGATGCCGCGGCGCAGCTCCAGGATGCGCAGCACGCCATGCGCGGGCGACTCGGCGTCGTTGCCGCTGCCCTGGCCCAGGCGGAAGGCATCGGCGGCCTTGGGGTCGCGCACCACCGTGCCGCTGCCCTGGCGCGTTTCCACCAGCCCTTCGGACTTGAGGCGCGAGATGGCTTCGCGGATCACCGTGCGGCTCACGCCGTACTGCTGGGTCATGGCCAGCTCGGTGGGCAGGCGCGTGTTGGCGGGGTAGATGCGGGCGCGGATGTCGGCTGCGATCAGGCCGGTCACCCGGTCGGCCAGCGTGCCTTCGGCAGCGCGGGAGGTCGCATCGTCTTGGATCGGGAAGGCCATGATGAGGGCGGGCAGGTCGGGGGCCGAAGAATAGCACCGGCGCTTCGTGCTTGACAGAAGTGATGTGACGTATTTGTAATACAACTTGAGCGTGAAACGGCGACGGCCGGCTCAACGAAGAACCCAGAGAGACAGTCATGAACCTTCCCGATCGGCCCCGGGCCTTTCTTTGCCGACGCTTCACCCCCGCCGTCGAGGCGGCACTGGCCGAGCGCTTCGAGCTGGTCGTCAACGAGGACGATTCGATCCTGTCCGCCGCACAGATCGCGGCGCGTGCGCAGGGCTGCCACCTGCTCTTCGTCACGGCCACCGAGCCGGTGACGGCCGAGGTCATCGCCGCGCTGGTGCCCTCGCTCGCCGCGGTGGCCACGCTGTCGGTGGGCCACGACCACATCGACCTGGCCGCCGCCCGCGCCCACGGCGTGCAGGTGCTGCACACGCCGGACGTGCTCAGCGATGCCTGCGCCGAGATCGCGCTGATGCTGCTGCTCAATGCCTGCCGCCGCGGCTTCGAGGCCGACCGGCTGGTGCGCAGCGGCGCCTGGCAGGGCTGGGCGCCCACCCAGCTGCTGGGCATGGGGCTGGTCGGGCGGCGGCTGGGAATCTTCGGCATGGGCCGCATCGGCCGCGCCATCGCCGAACGCGCGCGGGCCTTCGGCCTGGCCATCCACTATCACAACCGCTCGCGTCTCGCGCCTGAGCTGGAGGCGGGCGCCACCTATCACCCGACGCTGGAAGGCATGCTCCGGGACATCGACATCCTCATGATCGCCGCCCCGGGTTCGCCGGCGCTCAAGGGCGTCTTCGATGCCGAACGGCTGGCACGCCTGCCGGCGGGCTCGGTGGTGGTCAACATCTCCCGCGGCGATCTGGTCGATGACGAGGCGCTGATCGATGCACTGCGCCGCGGCCACATCCGTGGCGCCGGGCTCGACGTGTTCGCCAACGAGCCCCACGTCCACCCCGGCTACCGCGGCCTCGACAACGTCTTCCTTTCGCCGCACATCGGCAGCGCCACATACGAGACGCGCGATGCCATGGGCTGGCTGCTCATCGACGGCATCGAGGCACTGCGTGCCGGCCGTACGCCCGACAACCTTCTGCGCTGACACCTTTCATTCCAAGCACGCACCATGAAGCTCCAACACACCGAACTCTTTCGCCAGCAATGCTTCGTCGGCGGCCGCTGGGTCGACGCCACCGACGGCGCCACGCTGACGGTCACCAACCCCGCGGATGACAGCGTGCTTGGCACGGTGCCGCGACTCGGCGCCGCCGACGTTCGCGCGGCCATCGATGCCGCCAACCAGGCGCTGCCGGCGTGGCGCGAGACCAGTGCCAAGGAGCGCTCGCGCCTGATGCGGCGCTGGTTCGACCTGTGCATGGCGCACCAGGACGACCTGGCGATGATCCTCACGCTGGAGCAGGGCAAACCGCTGGCCGAGGCCAAGGGCGAGATCGCCTACGGCTCCAGCTTCATCGAATGGTTTGCCGAAGAGGCCAAGCGCGTCTATGGCGACGTGATACCGGCCGCCAGCATGGATCGGCGCATCGTGGTGCTCAAGCAGCCCGTGGGCGTGGTGGCGGCCATCACGCCGTGGAACTTTCCCAACGCGATGATCACGCGCAAGGCCGGCGCCGCGCTGGCGGCCGGCTGCACCATCGTCATCAAGCCTGCGTCGGCCACGCCGTATTCGGCGCTGGCCCTGGCGCAACTGGCCCTGGAGGCGGGCATTCCGGCCGGCGTGCTCAACGTGGTCACCGGCTCGGCCTCGACCGTGGGCGGCGAGCTCACGGCCAACCCGGTGGTGCGCAAGCTCTCCTTCACCGGCTCCACCGAGGTGGGCAAGACCTTGATGGCGCAGTGCGCGGGCACCGTCAAGAAGGTATCGATGGAGCTGGGCGGCAATGCGCCCTTCATCGTCTTCGACGACGCGGACCTGGACGCCGCGGTGGCTGGCGTGATGGCCTCCAAGTTCCGCAACGCGGGGCAGACCTGCGTGTGCGCCAACCGCATCTTCGTGCAGTCGGGCATCTATGAGCGTTTCACCGCGCTGCTGCGCAAGACGGTGGAGGCGCAGGTGGTCGGCAATGGCCTGACGCCCGGCGTCCAGCTGGGCCCGCTGATCGACGACGCGGCGGTGGCCAAGGTGCGTGAGCACATCGACGATGCGGTGACCCTGGGCGCGAGCATCGTCACGGGCGGCAAGCCGCATCCACTGGGCGGGCGCTTCTTCACGCCCACCATCCTGGCCGAGGTGTCGCCGAAGTCCCGGCTGATGCAGGAAGAGACCTTCGGTCCGGTGGCGCCGCTGATCCGCTTCGAGACCGAGGACGAGGCCGTGACCATGGCCAACGACACGCCCTTCGGCCTCGCGGCCTACTTCTACACACAGGACTACGCCCGCGCCTGGCGCGTCGCCGAGGCGCTGGAGGTGGGCATCGTCGGCCTGAACGAAGGCCTGATCTCCACCGAGCTGGCGCCTTTCGGCGGCATCAAGGAATCGGGCGTGGGCCGAGAAGGCTCCAAGTACGGCGTGGATGACTACGTCGAGATCAAGTACGTGTGCGCCGGCGGCCTGGGCCGGCCCCTGCGCTGAGCGCGACACATTCCACCGAAAGACGAAGGAGACATCCGATGAGCAACCAGAAGATCGGCCTGATCGGTGTGGGCCTGATGGGCCACGGCATCGCCACCAACATCGTGCGTCATGGCCATTCGCTGGCCGTGCTGGAGCATCCGGGCAACCAGCCGCTGGACTCCCTGAAGGCAGCAGGCGTGCGCACCTTCGGCAGCGCACAGGCGCTCGCGGCCGAGGTCGACGTGCTGCTGTTGTGCGTCACCGGTTCGCCACAGGTGGAGGCCGTGCTGCTCGGCGAGGGCGGCGTGCTGCAGGGCCTGCGGCCCGGCGGCATCGTCATCGACTGTTCCACCGCCATCCCGTCTTCCACCGAGCGTCTGGCCGGCGTGGTGGCCGAAGCCGGCGGGCGCTTCATGGACGCTGCCATGACCCGCACACCGAAGGAGGCCGCCGAAGGCCGGCTCAACCTGCTGGTGGGTGCGGAGACCGCGCTGTTCGAAGAATGCCGCCCGCTGCTGGCGTGCTTTGCCGAGAACATCACGCACTGCGGTCCCGTGGGCGCCGGCCACCGCATGAAGCTGCTGCACAACTACGTGTCGCTGGGCTCGGTGGCGCTGATCGCCGAGGCCGCGGCATGCGCGCAACGTGCGGGTGTGGCGGCAGAGGTGTTCGTCGATGTGCTCGCCAAGGGCGGCGGCGGCGGCACGGCGCTGGAGCGGCTGCGGCCCTTCCTGCTGGCGCATGACCCGAGCGGGCTGCGCTTCAGCATGGCCAACGCGTTCAAGGACCTGGGCTACTACACCACCATGGCCCGCGACAGCGGGGCGGCCGGCACCATCGCCGAAGGCGTTCGCCAGACGCTGGCGACGGCGGTGGAAGAGGGCGATCCGCAGGCCCTGCTGCCGCAACTGGTGGCATGGCTGGCGCAGCAGGGCGCGGCCGGCTGAGCGGGGCGGGCTCCCAAAGCAGAAAGGGCGCCGCAGGGCGTCCTTCTTCGTTGCGCATCCACCGTGCGGCTTGGCCGCACGGTGGCGCTGCGTCATTCCTCGACGAACGCCTCTTCCCGCTTGGCCTTCACCGACGGCAGCAGCACGATCACCAGCAGCAGGGCCGCGGCCACGAGCAGGAAGGCCGAGATGGGCCGCGTGACGAGCACGCTCCATTCGCCTCGCGACAGCAGCAGCGCGCGTCGGAGGTTCTCTTCCATCATCGGCCCCAGGATGAAGCCCAGCAGCAGCGGCGCGGGCTCGCACTTGAGCTTGAGGAAGGCGTAGCCCACGATGCCGAAGATCGCCACCATCCACACGTCGAAGGTGTTGTTGTTCTCCGAGTACACGCCCACCGCGCAGAACAGCACGATGGCCGGGAAGAGCCATTTGTACGGGATGGTCAGCAGCTTGATCCACACGCCGATCAGCGGCAGGTTCAGGATGATCAGCATCAGGTTGCCGATCCACATCGAGGCGATCAGGCCCCAGAACAGCTCGGGGTTGCTGGTCATCACCTGCGGGCCCGGCTGGATGTTGTGGATGGTCATCGCGCCCACCATCAGCGCCATCACCGGGTTGGGCGGAATGCCCAGGGTCAGCAGCGGGATGAAGGAGGTCTGCGCACCGGCGTTGTTGGCCGATTCGGGACCGGCCACGCCGCGGATGTTGCCCTTGCCGAAAGGCACCTCGCCAGGGGCGCGGCGGATCTTCTTCTCCAGCGTGTACGACGCGAAGGACGACAGCAGCGCGCCACCGCCGGGCAGGATGCCCAGTGCAGAGCCCAGCGCCGTGCCGCGCAGCACCGCCGGCGTCATGCGCTTGAAGTCGGCGGCCGTGGGCCACAGGCCCTTGACCTTGGCCGTGAACACCTCTCGCTGCTCGGCCGGCTGCGACAGGTTGCCGATGATTTCGCCGTAGCCGAACACGCCCATGGCGATGGCGATGAAGCCGATGCCGTCGGTCAGTTCCGGAATGTCGAAGCTGTAGCGGGCCACGCCCGAGTTCACGTCCGTGCCCACGAGGCCCAGGGCCAGGCCCAGCAGGATCATGGTGATGGCCTTGAGCAGCGAGCCCGAGGCCAGCACCACGGCGCCGATCAGGCCCAGCACCATCAGGCTGAAGTACTCGGCCGGTCCGAACTTGAAGGCCAGCTCGGTCAGCGGCGGCGCGAAGGCGGCCAGGATGATGGTGCCCACGCAGCCCGCAAAGAAGGAGCCCAGGCCCGCAGCGGCGAGCGCCGGTCCGGCCCGTCCCTGCCTGGCCATCTGGTAGCCGTCGATCACCGTGACCACCGACGAGGACTCGCCGGGCAGGTTGACCAGGATGGCCGTGGTGGAGCCGCCGTATTGCGCGCCGTAGTAGATGCCCGCCAGCATGATCAGCGCCGACACCGGTGGCAGCGCATAGGTGGCCGGCAGCAGCATGGCGATGGTGGCGACGGGGCCGATGCCCGGCAGCACCCCGATCAGCGTGCCCAGCAGGCAGCCGACGAAGGCGTAGACGAGGTTCTGGAAGGTGAAGGCGACGCCGAAGCCGATCGCCAGGTTATTGAAGAGATCCATGAGGCCCGTGTTCTTGTATGTCTCTGGAGAAAGGGGATCAGGCGATGAACGTGGGCCAGACCGGGAACTGCAGCTTGAGTGCGACCACGAAGGCGAGGTAGCTGCCCACCGCCAGGATGGTGGCCAGCACCAGCGAGGACTTCACGCTGAAGTGGTCGCCCGCCAGGTTGGCGATGAAGGTGAGCGCATAGATGGCCACGATCAGCCCCATGGGTGGCAGCCCGATGCTGGGCAGGCCGCCCAGCAGCACGCCGAAGGCCAGGTTGGCACTGATGATGAAGATGAGCGGCCGCCAGGCGATGCGGCCGATGGGCTCGCCGTCTTCCGTGTCCACCGTCATCGCCTTGAGCGTGATCAGCGTGCCCATGATGGCGATGAGCACGCCGACGATGAGCGGAAAGTAGCCTGGGCCCATGCGGGCGCCGTCGCCCACCGTGTACGAGGTGGCGCCCCAGGCGAACGCCACGCCGAAGGCGCAGAACAGCGCGCCCGAAAAGAAATCTCTCTGACTCTTGATCTTCACCCTGCAGGTCTCCTTGATCGTTGATGAGCAATCCGCGCGCGGCGGAGGGCCCGCCACAGAAGGGCGGGAAAGCGCGGGCGATCGTAGGAAAGGGGGCGTGCGCCGTGGGTTACGGAAACATTGCCATTCGGCAATGTGGGCGCGGGAACAAGGGCGGCTTGCTGGGCCGCTTGCGCGTCAGATGCGGATCAGTTGTGTGACGGCGATCCGATTGGCAGCACCATCCGCATCCGCAATCCCGGCTCCGCCCCTTCGGCCACCAGCCGGCCGCCATGCAGGGCGGCGACGGCGCGCACGTTGGCCAGGCCCAGGCCGTGGCCGGGCAGCTCTGGCGTGAGGCGGGTGAATCGCTCGCCGAGGCGGGCCAGGTCGGCCTCAGACACGCCGGGGCCGTCGTCCTGCACCTCGACGATGGCCTGGCCGGCGGCCATCGTCGTGCCGATGCGCACGGTGCAGCCGGGGCCGCCGTACTTCAGCGCGTTGTCCACCAGGTTGGCGATGGCACCGGCCAGCAGGTCGCGGTCGCCGTCCACCCTGGCTTCGTCCGCGGGCTCGCGCACGAGGTGCGCGCCCTGGTTCTCGGCGACGGCTTCGTACAGCTCCAGCACGTCGTCGGCGATGGTGTGCAGGGCCACGGGCGCGAAGGCGCGGCGGCGCGCACCGGCCTCGGCCTCGGCGATCTGCAGCAGCTTCTGGAAGACGGTGCCCAGGTCCTGCAGCTCGTGCACGGCGCGGTCGATGGCCTCGCGACGCGCGGCATCGTCCACGCCTGGGGCCTGCGCGGCCTGCAGGCCGAGCAACGCGCGGGTGAGCGGCGTGCGCAGCTCGTGGGCGATGGTGTTGGAGACATGGCGCACGCCTTCCATCAGCGACTCGATGCGGTCGAGCATGGCGTTGATGTCCTGGCCCAGGCGCGCGAATTCGTCGTCGCCCGTGGTCATGTCCACCCGCTCGGCCAGATGGCCTTCCTCGGCGATGCGGCCCGCCGTGCGGCGCACTCGGCCCACGGCCTGCTCCAGTTCCTGGCGGAACACGAAGACGCCACCCACCAGCAGCAGCAGCGCGATCAGGCCGGCCGCGGCACTGGCGCTGACGACCAGCGATTCGAGCGCGTCCTGGTCGCTCAGGTCGTGCCCGACGACCAGCAGCGCGTCGCCGGGCAGCCGGCGCACGGCCAGGTAGCCGGTGTTGGCGGTGCCGCCCCGCTGCGCGCGCTGCTGCCCATCGCGGCCACCGGTGGCGTCGGCCGGCGGCGCATCCAGGTTGCCGGCCAGGCGTGTGCCGTCTGGCTGCCACACGCCGAAGAGCTCGGTGTCGGATTGCCGGCCGTCGTCCAGCGCGCGGCCGATGGCGGCGGCCACGGCCTCCAGGCCCTGCTGCTCGGCGCGTGCCTGCATCTGCGTGGTGGTGACACCCACCTGCCGCGCGATGCGCTGGTGCAGCACGCCCACGGTCTGCAGGTAGACGATGGCCAGCGCCGCCATCATGGTGATGGCCACGAGCACGGCGTACTGGAAGGCGAGCCGGAAGCCGACCGAGGCCCACAGGCGGCGCCAGGCGCCCATCAGGCCGGCGCCTCGCCGGGCTCCGGCGCGGCCAGTCGATAGCCCACGCCGCGCTCGGTGTGGATCAAGGGCGGACCGCCGGCACCGTCGAGCTTGGTGCGCAGGCGGCTGATCTGCACGTCGATCACATTGGTCTGCGGATCGAACTGGTAGTCCCACACGGCTTCGAGCAGCATGGTGCGGGTCATGACCTGGCCGGCGTTGAGCATCAGGCAGGCCAGCAGCCGGAACTCGCGCGGCTGCAGCGCCACCGGCTTGCCACCGCGCTCGGCCTTGCGCGTGCCCAGGTCCAGCCGCAGGTCGGCGACCTGCAGCACGCGCTGCTCGGGGCCGGGCCGGGCGCGCCGCACCAGCGCCTCGGCGCGCGCCGCCAGCTCGGAGAAGGCGAAGGGCTTGGCCAGGTAGTCGTCGCCGCCGGCCTTGAGGCCGCGCACCCGTTCGTCGAGCGCGCTCAGGGCACTGAGCACCAGCACCGGCGTGCGCAGGCCCAGGTTGCGCAGCGTGCCCAGGATGGCCAACCCATCGATGCCGTTGGGCAGCATGCGGTCGAGGATGACGAGGTCCCAGGCCTCGCCCGTGGCGCGGGCCAGTGCATCGGCGCCGTCGCGGCTGATGGCGACCGTGTGGCCCATGCGGCGCAGGCCGTCGGCGATGTAGCGGGCGTTGGCCTCGTCGTCCTCGACGAGCAGGCAGCGCCAGGGCAGGGTCTCGCTCATCCCGGCAACTCGGCGCCTTCGACCATCAGCCGCAGCCGGCGCACGCCCTGCCATTCATCGGCATCGAGCCGGAAGGCCAGGCGCACGCGGGGCGGCAGCGGCTCGGTCTGGCCGAACCAGATGCCGTCCACCGGCTGGCCGGCCAGGCGCAGCTTGAGCGACAGATGCTTCTCGCCCACCAGCCGCTGCGAGACCACCTCGACCTCGTCGCTGAAGGTGGGCGGCGCAAAGCCCTGGCCCCACACCTCGCGGTGCAGCGTGTCGACCAGCTCCACGCGCAGGTATTCGCGGTCGATGGGGCCGTCGGTCTCCAGCCGGCGCGTGAGGGTGGCGGCGTCCAGCCATTCGGCCGCGACCTGGGCCAGCGCCCGCTCGAACACCGCGAACTGCTCGCGCGCGATGGTGCAGCCGGCCGCCATGGCATGGCCGCCGAAGCGCAGCAGCACGCCCGGGTGGCGCTTGGCCACCAGGTCGAGCGCATCGCGCAGGTGGAAGCCGGGAATCGAGCGGCCCGAGCCCTTGAGCTCGTGCGACTTGCCCTCGGCGCCGCTGGCCGCGAAGACGAACACCGGCCGGTGGTGGCGGTCCTTCAGGCGCGAGGCCACGATGCCCACCACGCCTTCATGGAACTCGGGGTCGAACACGCTGATGGCCGCGGGCATGCCGGCCGCGGGCCGGTCCTGGCCCTCCACGGCCTGCTGCATGCCGAACAGCGATTCGGCGAGGCGGATGGCCTGCTCGCGCATGCCGCCTTCGATGTCGCGGCGCTCGCGGTTGATGCCGTCGAGCAGCTTGGCCAGCTCGTCGGCGCGGCCGGGGTCGTCGGTCAGCAGGCATTCGATGCCCAGCGTCATGTCGGCCAGTCGGCCGGCGGCGTTGATGCGCGGGCCCAGGGCAAAGCCGAAGTCGAAGGTGGTCGCCACCTCGGGCTTGCGGCCGGCGGCGCGAAAGAGGGCGGCCATGCCCGGCGGCATGGCACCGGCGCGGATGCGGCGCAGGCCCTGCGCCACCAGGCGGCGGTTGTTGGCGTCCAGCCGCACCACGTCGGCCACGGTGCCCAGCGCCACCAGCGGCAGCAAGGCATCGAGCTTGGGCTGATGGGCACCCGGGGCGTTCCAGGCGCCGCGCGCACGCAGCTCGGCGCGCAGGGCCAGCAGCACATAGAACATGACGCCCACGCCGGCGATGCTCTTGCTGGCGAAGTCGCAGCCCGGCTGGTTGGGATTGACCAGCACGTCGGCGGTCGGCAACTCGGCGCCGGGCAGGTGGTGGTCGGTCACCAGCACCGCGAGGCCCAGCTCGCGCGCACGGGCCACGCCTTCGACGCTGGCGATGCCGTTGTCCACCGTCAGCAGCAGCTCGGCGCCGGTGGCGGCCACGCGCTCGGCGATGGGCGGCGTCAGGCCATAGCCGTCGGTCACGCGGTCGGGTACCAGGTACTGCACGTGGCGGGCGCCCAGCAGACGCAGGCCGCGCAGGGCCACGGCGCAGGCGGTGGCGCCGTCGCAGTCGTAGTCGGCCACCACGCAGATGCGGTGGTCGGCAGAGATGGCATCGGCCAGCAGCCGGGCGGCGGCATCGGCGCCGCGCAGGCCGGCTGGGGGCAGCAGGCGGGCCAGGCCGTCGTCCAGCTCGTCGGCCGAGGCCACGCCGCGGGCGGCATACAGGCGCGCCAGCAGCGGATGCAGGCCGGCCTGTTGCAGCGCCCAGGCGGTGCGGGGCGGCACGTCGCGGGGAATGATCTTCACAGCGACTCCAGCACGGCGGTGATGTCGGGCGTGCGCTGCAGCCAGCGCTGCAGCAGGCCGCGCTGGCCCTGGTAGCGGCGCGCCGTGCGGTCGCCGCACAGGGTCAGCGTCACGGGCTCGCCGGCCCGGCTGCGTGCCAGCCATTGCGCGATGGGGCCGGCGTCGAGCGCGGCCCAGGCGGCGGCCCAGGCCTCGCCATGGTCGTCCAGCGCGGCGGGGCGGAGGCGCTCGTCCACGGCGGGCTCGGCCGCCTGCGGGTGCACGGCCGGCGCGCGGCCGGTGCCGCTGAACCACAGCGAGTTGATCAGCAGCTGCCGCCGGTCGCCACGCGCGTCGTTCACCGGGTGGTTGTAGAGCAGCATCTGCATCTCGTTCTGCAGCCGCCGCAGCGTGCGGGCGCCATCGGCCATGGGCAGCCAGGCGTCCAGCGGCTGGCCGATGGCGCGGTCCAGCGAGGCCGTGGGGAGCGCGTCGAAGACCGGGCCGCTGGCCAGCCAGGTGCCCGGTGCGTCGGTGGCGAAGAGATGGATCTCGTCCTCTTCGAAAAAGGGCCGCACGGCAGCCAGCAAGGCCTGCGACTCGGCAGGCTGCACGCCCAGGTGCGACGGATCGATCAGCACCACCTCGCTCATGCCGGCCTGCCAGTGGCACAGCGTGACCCAGGCCCAGGCCTGATCGGCGGCGCCCGGCAGGCCGGCCCGACGGGCGGACAGCGCGGCCCAGGGCAGCGCGCCGTCGTCGGCGGGGGGCAGGCCCAGCGCGGCGGCCCGGGCGCGTTCGTGCGGGGGGGTGAGGCTGTGCTCGTCCTGCACATCGGCCGCGGCCTCGGGCAGGCGGGCCAGCAAGGCCGCCAGGTTGGGCAGCTTCAGGCCGGGCAGGGCGGCCTGGCAGGCAGGCGTGCTGCGGCCGGCGAAGGGGACGATGAGGTGCAAGGGGAAGGAGGAAGCGGGATGCGCGTCGGCGGAAGGCGACATGCGCCGTATTGTCGCGTCCGACGCGGGGGCTCGTGGCAGGGTGCCACAATGCCCGGCCCGGCTTCCCGGGGGCTTCCGGCGCCATGCGGCGCTGTCTACGCATCCATGGCTCTTCCCTACGAACTGCAGCTGGGCTGGCGCTACACACGCGCTGGCCGGGCGACCCGCCGCAACGGCTTCATCTCCTTCATCTCGGGCGTTTCGATGGCGGGCATCGCGCTGGGCGTGGCCGCGCTGATCATCGTGCTGTCGGTGATGAACGGCTTCCAGAAGGAGGTGCGCGACCGCATGCTGGGCGTGGTCTCGCACATCGAGATCTTCTCGCGCGACGGCCAGGCGCTGCAGGATCTGCAGCCCATCATGGACGCCGCCCGCAAGAACCCCGAAGTGATCGGCGCCGCCCCCTTCATCGCCAGCCAGGCGCTGGTCGCCCGCGGCGAGGACATGAAGGGCGCACTCGTGCGCGGCATCGAGCCCAAGCTTGAGCCCGAGGTGACCGACTTCTCCAGCACCGCGCAGAAGGGCGCGCTCGACCGGCTGGTGCCGGGGCAGTTCGGCATCGTGCTGGGCGCCGAGCTGGCGCGCCAGCTCTATGTGCGCGACGGCGACCAGGTCACGTTGATCGCCCCCGGCGGCCAGGTCACGCCGGCCGGCGTGGTGCCGCGACTCAAGCAGTTCACGGTGGTGGGCACCTTCGATTCGGGCCACTACGAGTACGACTCGGCGCTGGCCATGATCCACGAGCAGGACGCCGCCAGGGTCTTCCGCCTCGAAGGACCCACGGGCATCCGCCTCAAGCTCAAGGACCTGAACCAGGCCCGCGACGTGGCCGACGAACTGGCCAAGACGCTGCCGGGGCAGTTCCTCATCCGCGACTGGACGCGCCAGAACAAGACCTGGTTCTCGGCCGTGCAGGTCGAGAAACGCATGATGTTCATCATCCTCACGCTGATCGTGGCCGTGGCCGCCTTCAACCTGGTGAGCACACTGGTGATGACCGTGACCGACAAGCGCGCCGACATCGCCATCCTGCGCACGCTGGGCGCGAGCCCGAAAAGCATCATGGGCATCTTCGTGGTGCAGGGCGCCATGGTGGGCGTGATCGGCACCTTCGCCGGCCTGGGGCTGGGCCTGCTGGTGGCCTACAACATCGACATCATCGTGCCGGCCATCGAGCGGCTGCTGCACACGCACTTTTTGCCGCAGGACATCTACCTCATCAGCCGCATGCCAAGCGACCCGCAGCGCAGCGACATCATGCCCATCGCCATCATCTCGCTGGTGCTGGCCTTCGTGGCCACGCTCTACCCCAGCTGGCGCGCCAGCCGCGTGAACCCCGCGGAGGCACTGCGCTATGAATGACGTCGTGCTCAAGGCGCGCGGCCTGACCAAGCGCTTCCACGAAGGCCGTATCGACCTCACCGTGCTGCACGGCGTGGACCTGGACGTGCGGGCCGGCGAGACCATGGCCATCGTCGGCGCCTCCGGCTCTGGCAAGAGCACGCTGCTGCACCTGCTGGGCGGGCTGGATTCGCCCAGCAGCGGCACGGTGGAGCTCAAGGGTCAGCCCATGGGCCGCCTGGACGCCGCGGCGCAAGGCCGGCTGCGCAACCAGTACCTGGGCTTCGTCTACCAGTTCCACCACCTGCTGCCCGAGTTCAGCGCGCTGGACAACGTGGCCATGCCGCTCAAGATCCGCCGCGAAACGCCGGAGAAGGCCGCAGCGGCCGCACAGGCCACGCTGACCGCGGTGGGCCTGGGCCAGCGCCTGTCGCACCGGCCGGCCGAGCTGTCCGGCGGCGAACGCCAGCGCGTGGCCATCGCCCGCGCCCTGGTCACCCAGCCCGCCTGCGTGCTGGCCGACGAGCCCACCGGCAACCTGGACCGCAGCACGGCCGACACCGTGTTCGCGCTGATGCTCGAACTGGCCCGCGAGCGCGGCACGGCGTTCGTGATGGTGACGCATGACGAAACGCTGGCGGCGCGGTGTGACCGCGTGCTGCGGCTGGTGCAGGGGCGGTTGGCGGACTGAGGGCGGCCAGCGCGGGAATGCGGCGCCGTCGCAGGGGTCTTGCCGCAGAGCTTTACGCTGGCCCCGCACCGGGCGGAGCGGTTCAGTTGTTACCTGATACCGTGGGCATCGATGGACTAATCCGAATTAGGATTTTTGTTCAGAAATGGAGCCAGTTTGTTATCGATGAAGTGACTCGGTCTCCACCCTTTCAGAACTTTTTCAACGATAAATGCATCGGCAAACCCAACGGCCAAGCCTAGTTGGGAATCGAATGCATCGGCCGCTTGGCCTATTAAGTATCTGATCACTTTGGCTTTACCCGTCTGGATCCAATGTTCAGTCGATATCGATTTGAAATACTCTTGAACTAGTCCTTCGTCTGGATTGGCAGAGTGGATCCACTCTCGGAACTTTTTTGACTTATCAAGTAAACTCAGGAATGATTCAAATGACTGTTGACCACTGTCGATTACTTCGGCAATTGTAGGCATTCCGGTGTGCACAATCTCGCGAAACGAGTCAATTTCATCTTGGTTCTTGCGTAAACGGTTTAGTATTTCCTGATACCTCAACAGAATTACCGCAGAAGAAATTCCGGACGTCGTAAAGTCACTCCCGTAATGTGCAGCAAGGGTCATGTCCGTTACGGCCTCTAAAAAGGCTGTCAAAAGATGTGCAGTTGTCACATCTTGGGGTGAAGGAGAAATTGCTCGCAGTTCATAATTTATCCGGTTTAGATCAATTTGATGAAAGACATGGTGTCCAAATTCACCTGGAAAAACTTGAACTTTAAAATCGCTAGCCAAATCGTGGCCGCCAGGCATGATATTGACAATCGAGCGCAGACTAGCTGACAAGAAAGCTTCATCTGCAAAATAACTCCGCGACATTTTAGCCATGCCGCCGCGAACAAAGTGGTCACTTTCAAGCCGCCTCACCGGCACCCATCTCAAGAAGTGCTGGGCAAAATTTCGTGCTTCTATAGCAGTCATCCCGGCACGCGCCAAGTCTAGTGATAAGCGTTCCTCGGAACTTTTTATTGGACCTGCCTCCTGCGTACTCGTAAGCAGCATTGCTCCAAAGTCATGAAACTCAATTCCGGCAGCCTTGCGAGTGACAGTGCCGAGGAGCTCTTCAAGATAGACGGCAGAAACATCTGGACGTTTCAAAAGTGTGATCAAAATCGGTCCCAACTTTAATGCTAGCTGGGTAGCGGTAAGACGATCAAACACTATGTGCGTTTTTTTATAGAAGAGCATTGCTTCGGCGAGCATGCCCGCGGATATAGGAGCACCTAGTTCATTTTTCCGGAGAACGACAGATTCAAACATGGCGTGTTCAAAAAGCGACCAGCAACGGCCTATCAATATGGTCGCATGACTTAGATGGCCGTCAAGTGCCAGGCCCTTGAAGATGCACGCGGACTTCCTAGTGGCGAAGTTTGTAGGTGCAGCAGCTGGTCCCGTGGAGCCATGGTGGCTACATGGAGAACCTTATCTTCGGCTATCTGCCGTAGAGCGTGAGTTGGGCCCGCGTGTCCTCTGTTGACGTCCGCACTGCCGCTCAAGCCCGACGGGAGGTCTAATTTTCCCGGTGGGCTTTTCACCCACCCGCCCTCGCCCGCTCGAGCAACAACCCCCGCAGCGTCTCCATCAACGGCGACCAGGCCGACCCCGGCCGCGACAGCAGCACCACCGCGCGCGGAATGCGCAGTGCCGCCACCGGCAACTGCACGAAGCGTTCGGCCGGCGCCAGCGGCATCAGCGAGCGGGGCAGCAGCGTCACCAGGTCGGTGGCGGCCAGCACCGTGAGGTTCATCTCCGACGAGAAGGGCACCTCGACCACGATCTGCGGGGCTGACAACCCCTGGCGCGCGAACACCGCCGAAACGGCCTGGAAGGCGGCCGAATGTTCGGGCCCCAGCATCCAGCCGTAACCCGCCACATCCTTCAAGCCCGGCCGGGCCAGGCGCGTGAGCGGATGGCCCACGCGCACCAGCGGCAGCAGCGGGTCGCTGTCGACCTTGGTGCGCTCGGTGGGCAGCGGCTGGCCTTCATAGGCCGGCACCAGAGCCAGGTCCAGCGAGCCTTCCTGCACCTGCGCGGCCAGCGCGTCGGAGCGGTCCACGCGCAGCTTCACCCGCAAGCCCGGCCGCATCGCCAGCATGGGGCCGAGCACCGCCGCCATGCGGTTGCCGCCGGGGGTGTCGGTCACGCCCAGGCGCAGCAGGCCGGCCTGGCGGGCGCGCATCTCGTCGGCCAGCAGCACGGTGTCGGCGTATTCGGCCTGCAACCTGCGCAGTTGCTCGGCCACCCGCAGGCCAGCCGAGGTCGGACGCATGCCGCGCACGCTGCGCTCCAGCAGTTGCAGGCCGAACTCGCGTTCCACGCGCTGCATGGCCTTGGTGAGCGCCGACTGGGTCACGCCCAGCTCGTCGGCGGCGGATGACAGCTGCCCCTCGCGGGCCACGGCGAGGAAGTACTGGATGTCCTGGATCGAGAGATTCATTCCTGGCGCTCATGGCATCACACGGGAGCAGGAATGCTAGAAGACGCCGAGGCGTCTTAGATTGCAGGCCATCGAATCCCTTCCGTTCCCGATGGCCTCCCACGCTTCTCCCCACATCGTCCTCATCGTGGCCGACAACCTCGGCTGGGGCGAACTCGGCTGCTACGGCGGCGGCGCCCTGCGGGGCGCGCCAACGCCGCGCATCGACGCCCTGGCCCGCCAGGGCCTGCTGCTGCAGAACTTCAATGTCGAGAGCGACTGCGTGCCCACGCGCTCGGCCCTCATGTCGGGCCGCCATCCGATCCGCACCGGCTGCCTGCAGTCCGTGCCGCCGGGCCTGCCGCAGGGCCTCACGCGCTGGGAGGTGACGCTGCCGCAACTGCTGTCGCAGGTCGGCTATGCCACCGCCCATTTCGGCAAATGGCACCTGGGCGACGTGGCGGGGCGCTTTCCCTCGGACCGCGGCTTCGACGAGTGGTACGGCATTCCGCGCACCACGGACGAAAGCCAGTTCACGTCCTCCGTGGGCTTCGACCCCAGCGTGGTCGACCTGCCCTACATCATGGAAGGCCGCGTCGGCGAGCCTTCGCGCGAGGTGAGGCTCTACGACCTGGAGGCACGCCGCGGCATCGACGCCGACCTGGTGGAGCGCTCCTGCGCCTTCATGCAGCGCAACGTGGCGGCGAAGCGGCCCTTCTTTCTGTACCTGCCGCTGGTGCACCTGCACTTTCCGACGCTACCGCATCCGGACTTCGCGGGCAGCACCGGGAATGGGGATTTCGCCGATTCGATGGCCGAGATGGACCACCGCGTAGGCCAGATCGTCGACGAGGTCGAACGCCTGGGCATTGCGGACGACACGCTGTTCATCTTCTGCAGCGACAACGGCCCCGAGTTCCGCGCGCCCTACCGCGGCACGGCCGGCCCCTGGCGCGGTACGTATCACACGGCCATGGAGGGCAGCCTGCGCGTGCCCTTCATCGCCCGTTGGCCCGGCCGCATCGAGCCCGGCCGTGTGAGCAACGAGATCGTGCACGTGACCGACCTATTCACCACCCTCGCGGCCGTGGCCGACGCGCCGCTGCCGCAGGACCGGCCCATCGACGGCGTGGACCAGCGCGCCTTTTTCTTCGGCGAGCAGTCCAAGTCGGCGCGCGAAGGCTTCCTCTTCTACATCAAGCAGGAGTTGCGCGCCGCCAAGTGGCGCGACTGGAAGCTGCACTTCTACTGGGAGCCCGAGGTGAACCAGGGCCAGGGCAAGCTGGAGTCGCCCTACCTGTTCAACATCACGCGTGACCCCAAGGAAGAGACCGATGTGCTGGTCTTCAACACCTGGGTCATGGGCCCGGTGCTGCGCATGATCCGCGACTTCAACGCCAGTGCGGCCGCGCATCCGCACACCCCGCCTGGCCAGCCCGACCGCTGAGCCGCACGTCCCGCCCCGCATCACTCCCCGGAAGCAAGCCCATGACCTCCTTTCACAGCCGCCGCCGTCTCCTGCGCCTTGCGGCGCTCGCCGCCACCGCGACTATCGCGCTAGGCGCCCATGCCGAGCAGCCCTGGCCCGAGGCCAAGCCCATCACCTGGATCGTGGGCTTCGTGCCCGGCGGCACGGTGGACGTGCTCACGCGCGCCTTCGCCAAGGCCGTGTCCGACCAGATCGGCCAGACCATCGTGATCGACAACGTGCCGGGTGCCTCCGGTGCGCTGGCGCTCAAGCAGGCGGCGCGGGCCAAGCCCGACGGCTACACGCTGGTGACGGTGCCGGGGCCGGTGCTCTTCGGCCAGCAGCAGCCGGAGGTGGGCCGTGAGCTGCAGGCGGTGGGCCTGATGTCACAGGGCCCCATCGTGCTGGTGGGCGGCGCTTCGCTGGCGCCGACCGACCTCGGCGCGCTCATCGCCGCCATGAAGAAGAACCCGCAGCAGTGGGACTACGCCAGCTCGGGCATCGGCACCGGCCAGCATCTGGCCGGCGAGCTGTTCAACCAGTTGGCCGGCACGCAGATGCTGCATGTGCCATACAAGGGCGGCGGCCAGGCCGTGGTGGACGTCGTGGGCGGGCAGGTCAAGCTGGGCATGCTGGGCGTCACGCCCGTGCTGTCGCAGATCAAGGCCGGCCAGCTGCGCGCCTATGCCGTGACCACGCCCTACCGCATTCCCAGCCTGCCCAACGTGCCGACCATGAGCGAGGCCGGCCTCAAGGGCTACGAGGCGACTCAGTACTTCGCCGTCGCGGGGGCCAAGGGCCTGCCCGATCCGGTGGTGGCGCGGCTCAATGCCGCCATCGCCAAGGCGGCCGAGAGCCCGCAGGTGCAGGCGGCGCTGGAGGCGGGCGGCCAACTGCCCGGCCGCATGTCGCCGGCCGAGGCGCAGAAGTTCGTGCAGGACAGCCTGCGCAAGTTCGGCGACGTGGCCACCAAGGCCCACATCGTGCTGAACTGAGCCAGCCCGCGCCGGGCCTTCGCGCGCAGCGCAGGGCCGGCGTGTCGCGGGTCAGGCCGCGGAAGAACCGCGCACCACCAGCGTCCCCGGCAGCAGCAGCTCCCGCGCCGGGCCTTCCAGACCCTGCATGCGCTCGATCAGGCAGGCGGCGGCGGCGCGGCCGAGTTCGTCGGTGGGTTGCGCCAGGGTGCTGAGGCCCGGGCCCACCAGCGAGGCCCATTCGGGCTCGTCGAAGCCGATGAAGCCGAGGTCTTCGCCGAACTCCCAGCCCAGCTGGCGCACGGCCTGTGCGACACGCAGCGTGACCACCGAGTTGCCCGCCACGACGGCGGCGCGGCGCGGCGCGCGGGCCCGCTTGCGCAGCGCGCGCAGCGCATCGCGAAGGGCCTCGTCGCCGCCCTCGGCCATCTCGAAGACGTCGCCGCGCACCTTGGGCGAAGCCGGGGCATGGGCCCGCACGCAGTCATGGAAGGCGGCGGTCCGCTCCCGCCGCGTGCTCACACCCTGCTGCGGCTCGGTCACGTACAGCAGCTCGCGCCAGCCGCCGTCGATCAGGTGGCCGCACGCTTCGGCCATGGCGCCGCGGTTGTCGATGGAGACGAAGTCGGCCTCCAGCCCGTCGTGCCGGCGGTCCACCAGCACAGCCGGCTTGCCATGTGCAGCGATGGCCTCGACCACGCCCGCGCCGCGGCCCAGGGTGTTGAGGATGAAGCCGTCCACCTGGTAGCCGGCCAGGGCGTCGATGGCTTCGCGCTCGCGGCCGGCTTCGTTGCCGATGTTGAACAGCATCACCAGGTAGCCCGCGTCCTTGCACGCCTTCTCGGCACCGCGCAGCACGGCCACCGAGAAGGGGTTGGTGATGTCGGCCACGATCAGCCCGATGAGCCGCGAGCGGCCATGGCTGAGCGCCTGGGCCATGGGGCTGGGCACATAGCCCAGCTCGGCGATGGCGGCCTCCACGCGGGCCGCGATGTCGGGGCTGAGCAGGCGTTCGCGGTGGTTGAAGAAGCGCGACACCGTGGCCTTGGACACGCCCGCCACCCGCGCGACGTCCGAGATGGTGGGGCGGCCCGCCCGCACGGCCGGCGGGAGCTGGTTCATGAAGCCGACGTGTCGTACACCGCGGCCGGTCGGCGGCCCGCCAGCGCGTCGAGCAGGTTGCTCACCGCAAGTTCGGCCATGCCATGGCGCGTCTCGTGCGTGGCCGAGCCGATGTGCGGCAGCGGCGTCACCTTGGGGTGGGTGCGCAGCGGCGAATCGAGCGGCAGCGGCTCGCGCGCGAACACGTCCAGGCCGGCGGCGCGCAGTTGGCCGCTGTCCAGCGCGGCCAGCAGGGCCGTCTCGTCCACGGTGGCACCGCGGCCACCATTGATGAAGATGGCGCCCGGCTTCATCTGCGCGAGCAGGTCGGCATCGACCATGCCGCGGGTCTGCGGCGTGAGTGGCAGCATGGCGACCACGAAGTCGGCGCGTGCCAGCAACTGGGGCAGCGGCGTGTGATCGGCATGGCCTTGCAGCTCGGGCGCCTGCGTGGCCAGGTCGACCGGCCGGCGCGCGTGATACAGCACCGGCATGCCGAAGCCCAGGGCCGCGCGCCGCGCGATGGCCTGGCCGATGCGGCCGAAGCCGAGCAGGCCCAGGGTCTTGCCATGCACGTCGAAGCCGAAGAGGTCTTCACCGATGTTCCGATCCCAGCGGCCTTCGCGCACCAGCGTGGCGAGTTCGACCACGCGGCGGCTGGTGGCCATCAGCAGGGCGAAGACGGTGTCGGCTACGGTCTCGTCCAGCACGCCGGGCGTGTGGGCCAGCACGATGTGGCGGGCATGCAGCGCGGCCAGGTCGTAGTTGTCCACGCCCACCGACACGCTGGAAACCACCTCCAGCTTCGGCGCCGCGGCGATCACGCCGGCGTCGATCGGAAAGCTGGAGCCGATCAGGCCCTGCGCCTCGGGCAGGGCGGCGTCGAAGGCGGCGCGGTCCTTCTTGGGGTCGGCGAAGCTGACGTCGTGCGCGGCCTGCAGACGCGCCATCTGGTCGGGCGGCAGGGCGCGGAAGACCAGGACCTTCTTGCGTGCGCCGCTCACAGGCCGGCCTCCTGCAGCTGGGCCCGCGTGGGCAGGCCTTCGGTGTCGCCCAGAACCTGCACTGCGCGGGCGCCGATCCAGGCGCCGCGGCGCACGGCGTCGGGCACGCTGCGGCCTTCGAGCAGGGCGCTGACCACGCCGGCCGCGAAGCCATCGCCGGCGCCCACGGTGTCGATCACCTGTTCGACCGGGAAGCCGGGCACCTGGCCGCAGCCAGCCGTGGCGCTGTCGTAGTAGGCGCCCTCGGGACCTAGCTTCACGACCACCAGCGAGGCACCGGCCGCACGGTAGAAGCGCGCGATGCCTTCGGGCGTGGCCTCGCCGGTGAGCAGGCGGCCTTCCTCCAGGCCGGGCAGCACCCAGTCGGCCTTGGCCGCCAGCGCGTTGATGCACTCGCGCATGCGCTCGGTGCTGCCCCACAAGGTGGGCCGCAGGTTGGGATCGAAGGAGATGCTGCGGCCGGCCGCGCGCATCAGGTCGAGCGTGCGGTGGGCGGTCGGCAGTGTGGTCTCGGAGACCGCCGCGAAGACGCCGGTGGCATGCAGGTGGCGCGCTGCGCAGAGCCAGGCCTCGTCGATGTCCTCGGGCCGCATCTGGCTCGCGGCCGAGCCCTTGCGGTGGTATTCGATGGGCGGATCGCTGCCATCGGTGACGCGGCCCTTGAACTGGAAGCCCGTGCGCTGGCTGGCGTCGCACACCACGTGCGAGCAGTCGATGCCCTCGGCCTGCATGGTGGCCAGCAGCGCGCGGCCCATGGAATCGGTGCCCAGCCGGCTGGCCCAGCCCACCTGGAGGCCCAGGCGCGAGAGGCCGATGGCCACGTTGGTCTCGGCGCCCGCGCTGCGCTTGTGGAAGAGCGTGGCGTTCTCGATGGGGCCGGGCTCGTCGGCCACCAGCAGCAGCATGGCCTCGCCGAAGGTGGCGACGTCGAAGGTGGGAGCGGTGGTCATGCGGGACGGTTCAGCGAAGACTCTGTCGTGGTGTACAGGCGGCTGCGCGCAACTGGCGCAGGGCGGCGATCTCGGCACGGGTGACGGCCGTGAGGTCGTCGCCGATCAGCGGGTATTCGATGGCATGCGGCACATCGGCCGGCAGGGCGCGCAGCACGGCGCGCCAGGGTGCGGCCGATTCGGCCAGCGGCACGGCGACCCACTTGTCGGGCCGGCGCTGCACGCCCTTGGCATGCACGTAGCGCACGCGGTGGGCGAGGGCGCGGGCGGCTTCCAGCGGGCATTCGCCCAGCCAGTGCCAGTTGCCCATGTCGAAGGTCATGCCCAGGTCCAGGCCGGCGGCCTGCTGGGCGTCGAAAAAGGAAACGAGCGCGTCGAGGGTGCCGGCGGTGGGCGTCTGGTCGTTCTCGATCACCAGCTCCACCGGCGTGCGGGCCAGGGCCTCGCGCAGCGCGTCGAGGGAGTCGCGGCTGCGCGTGGCATGGAAGCCGCCGATGGCCATCTTGAGGCGGGGCGCGTCCAGGGCCACGGCGCGGGCCAGGCCGGCCTGGAGCGCGGCGCTGTCGAGTTCGCCCGCGGCCGTCCACAGACCCTCGGGGCTGGAGTAGACGGCGGCATGGCCCTTGAGCGCGGCCAGTTCGGACACGGGATTGCGCAGCAGCTCGCCGCGCACTTCGACGCTGTCCACGCCGGCTTCGTAGGCCAGGCCCGTGGCCCAGGCCTGGCCATGGCGGCCCACCTCTGCCGCGCCGAAGGAGGAAAGAGAGATCAGGACGGAGAACATCGCGTCAGTGGCCCGAGGTGAGGATCTGGCCCAGGAACTGCCGCGTCTTCTCGTGCTGCGGATTGCCGAAGAAGGCTTCCGGCGTGCCCTGTTCGAGGATCTGGCCGCTGGCCATGAAGATCACGCGGTCGGCCACGCTGCGGGCGAAGCCCATTTCGTGCGTGACGCACAGCATGGTCATGCCGTCGTCGGCCAGGCCGATCATAGTGTCCAGCACTTCCTTGACCATCTCGGGGTCGAGCGCCGAGGTCGGCTCGTCGAACAGCATGATCTTGGGCGCCATGCACAGCGCCCGGGCAATGGCCACGCGCTGCTGCTGGCCGCCGGAGAGCTGGCTGGGGTACTTGTGGGCCTGCTCGGGAATGCGCACCCGCGTGAGGTACTTCATGGCCACGGCCTCGGCCTCTTCGCGCGACATGCCGCGCGAGCGCATCGGCGCCAGCGTGCAGTTCTGCAGGATCGTGAGGTGCGGGAACAGGTTGAACTGCTGGAACACCATGCCCACTTCCGCGCGCACGGCGTCCACGTTCTTGCCGCCGGCCGTCAGCTCGATGCCGTCGACCGCGATGCGGCCCTTCTGCACCGTCTCCAGCCGGTTGATGCAGCGGATCAGCGTGGACTTGCCCGAGCCCGAGGGCCCGCAGATGACGATGCGCTCGCCGGTGCGCACCGACAGGTCCACATCGGTGAGCACCTGGAACTCGCCATACCACTTGCTCACCCCTTCCATGCGGATGATGGGGTCGCCCAGTTCATGGGGCGCGGCCACGCTGCTGTTCATCGTTCGGCTGCCTTGTGCGTTCGGGAGTGGGAAGAAGCCAATCAGGAGTTGGGCATGGCCGGGAAGTCGGTGCCCAGCCACTTCTGGTAGAGCTTGTTCAGCTCGCCGTTCTTCTTGTTGCGCTCGACGAACTCGTCCAGCGTCTTCTTCAGCTCGGGCTGGCCCGGGCGCATGGCGATGCCCATGACCTGCTGGCGCAGGTTGAACTTGTTCTCGAAGTTGCTGCCGGCGCGCTTGGCGATCTGGGCGGCCACGGTGGTGGAGCAGCCGATGGCATCGACCTGGCCCGACATCAGCGCCTGCATGGCGGAGGCGTCGTCGTCGAAGCGGCGGATCTCCGTGCCCTCGGGTGCCACGGCGGTCAGCGACACGTCCTGCGTGCTGGCGCGGGCCACGCCCACGCGCTTGCCCTTGAGGTCGGCGGGCGACTTCATCTCGACCCTGCTGCTGCCGTACAGCACGATGGTGGCGGCGGCGTAGGGCACCGAGAAGTCCACCTGCTTGGCGCGCTCGGGCGTGACGGCCAGCGAGGCGATCAGCAGGTCGACCTTGTTGGTCAGCAGGAAGGGAATGCGGTTGGGGCCGGTGACGGGCACGATGTTGGCCTTCACGCCCAGGTCCTTGGCCAGCAGCTTGGCCACGTCGGCGTCGTAGCCGTCGGGTTGGTTCCTGGCGTCGGTGGTGCCGTAGGGCGGAAAGTCCACCAGCATGCCGATGGTGATCTCGCCCTTCTTCTTGATGTCGGCCACGGACTGGGCCGAGGCCAGGGGTGCGAAGGCGGTGGCGCAGGCGGCCAGGCCCAGTGCCAGGGCGGCGCGGCGATGCAGGCTGAGGTTCATGGAGGTCTCCTTGGGGTTGGACGGGACGGGATGAATGAAGAGAAGAAGGGCAGCGGTCAGCGCGCCAGGGCCCGCGCACGGCGGCGTTCCATGTGCGCGGCCAGCAGCGACAGCGGCCAGCAGATCACGAAATACAGCGCGGCCACGGTGCTGAACACCTCCAGCGGCTGGAAGGTGGCGTTGTTGATGATCTGCCCGGCGCGGGTGATCTCGGTGAAGCCGATGATGGCCGCCAGCGACGTGCCCTTGATGATCTGCACCACGTAGCCCACCGTGGGCGGCAGCGCGATCTTGAAGGCCTGGGGCAGCACCACGTCGCGCAGGCGGGCGGTGTACGACAGGTTGAGTGCCATGGCCGCTTCCCACTGGCCGCGCGGGATGGCCTGGATGCAGCCGCGCCAGATTTCGCCCAGGAAGGCGGCGCTGTTGAGGATGAGCGCCGCGCCCGCGGCGACCCAGGGGTTGATGTCCAGCCCCAGCACCGGCGCGCCGAAGAAGATCAAGAAGAGCTGCAGCAGCAGCGGCGTGCCCTGGAACACCTGGATGAACACGCCCGAGGCGAAGAGCGCCGCGCGGTTCTCAATGGTGCGGGCCAGCGCGACGATGAGTCCCAGGATGGCGCCGCCCACGAAGGCGATGGCCGACAGGGCCAGCGTCCACTGGGCCGCTTCGAGGATGAACAGGAATTCGGGAAAGCCGAAGGTACGCATGGTGGTCGTCTCCTGGTGCTGCCTTCAGCGGCGGTCGGGGTAGTGCAGCACGCGCTGGTAGATCAGCTTGAACAGCAGCGAGAAGAGCAGGGCCAGGCCCAGGTAGATGGCGGCCACGACGATGTAGATCTCGAAGCTGCGGAAGGTCTGCGACTGCAGCGTGGCGGCCACGGAGGTGAGGTCATCGGCCGAGATCACCGACACCACGGCCGAGCTCAGCATCAGCAGGATGAACTGGCTGGTCAGGGCCGGGTAGATGGCCTTGAGCGCGGGCTTGATGATGATGAAGCGGAAGATCTCCCAGCTCTTGAGGTTGAGCGCGCGGCCCGCCTCGATCTGGCCCTTGGGAATGGACTCGATGCCGGCCCGGATGATCTCGGTGGCATAGGCACCCAGGTTGACCACCATGGCCGTGAGCGCGGCCATGTAGGGCGACCAGCGCACGCCGATGACCGGCAGCGCGAAGAAAAAGAAGAACAGCTGCACCAGGAAGGGCGTGTTCCGGATCACCTCGATGTAGGCATTGATCAGGAAGCGCAGCGGGGCCGGGCCGCTGGTCTTGCCCCAGGCGCACACCACGGCCACGGCAAGGCCCAGCAGCGTGGCGGTGAGCGAGAGCTGCACCGTGATCCATGTGCCCTTGAGCAGCAGGGGCCAGGCGGCGAGCACGGCATCGAACTGGAACTGGTAATTCACGGCATGGGACGCATGGACGCGCCGGTGTGTCTCCGATGACGGAAATTATGAAACCGGTTTCAGGGATTGCGATCAGGGTTTGCCCTGAAATCCAGATGCGGCTCCTTTTGCCTCCAGATCTCTGCAACGGACCATCGGGTTTGGCGGGAGGGGGACTAGGATGCATCGCGTGATCTACCGACTCATCTACGCCAGTCGTGCACGGCCCTTCCGCTCGGAGGACGTGGCGGGCATCCTGCGTCAGTCGCATGAGAACAACCCGGCCGCGGGCGTCACGGGCGCCCTGTGCCTGCTGGATGGCGTGTATATGCAGTACCTCGAAGGACCGCAGGCGGCGGTGGAGCATCTGTTTGCCCGCCTCCTGGACGACGAACGCCACGGCAAGCTGCAGCTGCTCGACCGGGGCCCCGTCCCGAGCCGGGTGTTCCCGGACTGGTCGATGGCCCTGCTGGACTGGGACGAACGCATCCGCGCCGTCTTCGTGCGCCACGGCATGCCGCTGCCGCTGGACCTCTACGCCACGCCGTCGGACCAGGCGGCCGAGCTGTTCGCCGCGCTGGCGCGCACGCCCAGCTGGGTGCCGCTCTAGGGCGGCTTCGTCGTCCGGACGCAGCTCGTCACCTTGCTCCTGCCAACGAGGGATGCGCTCTAGATCATCGGCACGCCGCCGGTGACGGCGATCGTGGCGCCCGAGATGTAGCTCGCCTCATCCGACGCCAGCATCACGTAGGCCGCCTGCAGCTCCTTGGGCTGGGCGGGGCGCTTCATCGGCGTCTGCTGCCCGAATTTGGCGACCTGCTCGGGCGGCATCGTCGAGGGGATCAGCGGTGTCCATACCGGCCCCGGCGCCACGCAGTTGACGCGGATGCCCTGCTCGGCCAGCAACTGGGCCAGGCCGCCGGTGAGGTTCTGGATCGCACCCTTGGTGGCCGCATAGGCCACCAGCGTGGCGTTGGGCTTGTCGGCGTTGATCGACGCCGTGTTGATGATCGAGGCACCGGGCTTCATGTGCGGCACAGCCGCCTTGGCGAGGAAGAACATCGCGAAGACGTTGGTGCGGAAGGTGCGGTCGATCTCTTCCTCGGTCAGCTCCTGAAGCGACTTGTGGCTCATCTGGAAGGCTGCGTTGTTCACGAGCACGTCGATCCGCCCGAACTGACGTACCACGGCATCGACCAGCGACCGGCAATGCGCTTCGCTGCGGATGTCGCCCGCAATGGCCAGGCACTGGCGACCTTCGCGCTGCACCCATTCGCGGGTGACGCGGGCGTCGCTTTCCTCTTCCGGCAGGTAGGCGATGAGCAGGTCGGCGCCTTCGCGCGCAAAGGCCAGGGCGACAGCGCGGCCGATGCCGCTGTCGCCACCGGTGATCAACGCCACCTTGCCCTGCAGCCTGCCGCTGCCGCGGTAGCTGTCGGCGCCGAAATCCGGCTGCGGTGTCATGCGCGATTCGAGGCCGGGCGGCTGCTGGGGCGGCGTGGAGGCCTGCGGTTTGGGTTCAGTCATTGGAGGGCTCCTGGCGGGGTGGTGGTTCAGGGGAGGAGGAAGGCGCCGCGTCCTCGAAGATCGCGCGCCAGGTGTCCGGCGCCTCGACCTTCCAGGTCTCGCGCAACTGCTGCAGCAGCACCTGATGCCGGGCATCGCCCTGCGATGCGGAGCAGTCGGCGGGCACGATGGGGTCCAGCTCGCGCATGCGCGCGTCGGACACGGACATCAGCACGCACTGGTCGCTGGAGACACCGGCGAGCACCAGGCGTTGAACCTTCAGGTGCTGCAGCAGGAAGGGCATGGGCGTGCCATGGAAGATGGAATGCTTGGGCTTGAGCACGAAGTAGTCGTGCTCCTGCGGACGCATCAGACGGGCGATCTCGGCACCCGGCCCGTCCTGGCCCAGTGCATGCTCGACCAGCGTCCTGAAGTCCGAACGCCAGCGGCCACGGTTGTCGTTGGCATAGATGACAGGCACACCTCGATCGCGGCAGGCCTGGGCCAGGCCGGCGATCTCGGTGGCCACACGCTGGGCATGCGGCAGCAGGTGCTCGGCATCCGGAAAGTCCCAGCCGCTGATCATGTCGATGATGACCAGCGCCAGGCCTCCCGGTGCCGGCGCGTCCGCTTCGCGCCCTGCGCTCACTTCTTCTTGGCCGCCGGGGGCGGGGTGACGCCGGCGCCCAGCTCGGCACCGGTGGTGGGATCGATGTCGGTGCGCGACTGGGTACGCGTGGCCATCGCACGCACCAGCTCCGCATCGCCTTCGGGGAGTTCGACGGAGGCCCAGCCCGTGCGTCCATCCACGGGAGCCGAGTCCTGCGTCATCGGCACGAAGTCCCAGTCTGGGCCTTCGTTCCACGGGCCCTTGAGGTCGGCCTCGCCCTTGGACATGCGGAAGTACACGCTCGTGAAGCGCGGGTCGCCCGGCAGCTTGCCCGGGGGGAAGTTCGGCTCGATGCTGTAGAGCGCCTTCTCGAAGGACTTCTGGTGCGCCACTTCGCGCGTCATCAGGAAGGTGAGGGCGTCCTTCACGCCCGGGTCCTCGGTGAGGTTGATGAGACGCTCGTAGACGATCTTGGCGCGGGCCTCGGCTGCGATGTTGGAGCGCAGGTCGGCGGTGGGCTCGCCGATGGTGTCGACGTAGGCGGCCGTCCAGGGCACGCCTGCCGAGTTGACCAGTGGCGCGCCGCCGCCGTAGAGCACCTGCGTGAGGTGGCTGTCATTGCCGGCGCCGGTGATCGAGCGATAGAGGTCGCCCTGCTCGTCCACGCCCTCGGCCAGCCGGCCTTTGGCGCCCTTGTTGAGCATGCACACGAGGTTGCCGATCACCTCCAGGTGGCTCAGCTCTTCGGTGGCGATGTCGAACAGCATGTCCTTGCGACCGGGATCGTCTTCTGCGATGGCCTGGGTGAAGTAGCGGCAGGCTGCGGCGAGTTCGCCCTGCGGGCCGCCGAACTGCTCCAGCATGAGGTTGGCGAGGCCAGGGTTGGGCATGCTGACGTGCACGGTGTACTGCAGTCGCTTGTTGTGCGAGAACATGAAGAAGACTCCTGTGGGGTGGTTGGGGTTGGAGGGCCCCCGTCGATGCGAGGACGCCAGCGCTCAGCGTTCGCAGCCCCTGTCGGCGAAGGTGTAGGTGGAGGCCCAGGCGGGAGTGGGAGCGCACAGCCGCGCGGCGGCAGGGCTCTCCGTCGGCGGTCTTCGCCATAGGCGCCCGCGTGTCTCGCCGGCCGGGTGCCGGGACTCTTCCTACAGCCGTGGGGCCGCTGCACCGCAGGGTGGGCGTTTCGACTTCCCACAGGACGCATCCCATGAACTCCCACTCTGGCAAGGCGTTCGGCACGGACCTGGCGCGCGAGTCGGCCGTTGGTGAGGAGGACCCGGGTGCCTCGCTCGACGGACTCGAAGCCGGCGGCGCGCTGGCTGAATCTCTTTCTTCATCCCCTACCAGGAGCTTTTCGATGACCCAACCCGCCGACCATCTGTTGGACTGGCTGCGCGACGCCCATGCGATGGAAGAGCAGGCAGAGACCATGCTGCAGACCGCCAGCGACCGGCTGCAGAACTATCCCGAACTCAAGGCCAAGATGCAGGCGCATCTGCAGGAGACGCGCGAGCAGGCGCGAATGCTGCGCGAGTGCATCCAGCGCCGCGGCGGCGACACCTCCAGCATGAAGGACATGGCCGCCAAGATGGGTGCCATGGTGCAGGGTCTGGGCGCCCGGATGGCCGACGACGAGGTGATGAAGGTGGCCATGAGTTGCTATGCCTTCGAGCACTTCGAGGTGGCCACGTACCGCATCCTGGTGGCTGCGGCCGACATGGCGCAGGACACGCAGACCCGCCAGGTCTGCGAGGACATCCTCCGTCAGGAAGAGGCCACGGCTGCCTGGCTGGGCGAGCGCCTGGGCGTGCTGACGCAGGAGTTCCTGGTGCTGTCGCAGGGCGCGGGCGCCGACGCCAAGCGGTGAAGCCCACCGCGCGCGGCCCGTGTCTCAGGGCGCGTCGGGCTGTCCGCCGTGCGCCTCTTCCTGGGTGAGATCGAAGTTCAGTTCGACCTTCAGGCCCAGTGGGTCTTCCACGAACACCTGGTGAAGGTGGGTGCCGTACAAGGGCGCTTCGGTGAACGGCACCTGCGCTGCCTTCAACGCCCGTCGCGTGCCGTCCAGGCCTTCGGCCTTGAGCGCGACGTGGTCGAGCGCGCCGCCGCTGCGGGCCGGCGTGCTGGAGCGCAGCGCGTTGAGGTGGATGATGGCCTGGTCGCCCACGTAGAGCCAGTGACCCGGGTGGCGCAGGCCGGGCCGGAAGCCCTCTTTCAGGCCCAGCACCCGCGTGTAGAAGTCGAGCAGCACGGGCAGGTCGCCAGGTGCGCATCCCACTGTGAAGTGGTGGAGGGCCGAGATTGCGGCGTTCACGCCCCGCCCCCAAAGCTCTCACGGCACAGCGCCCGATCCAGGGCCTCCGCCAACTCGGCCGCAGGGTCGTCCACCGCGTCGGCCGCGCGCCAGCCCACATAGCCGTCGGGCCGCACCAGCACCGCGCCGCCGGGTGCGAGGCCATAGCTGCGCAGAAACCGGCCGTTCTCGTCCTGCAGATGCTGGCCGATGACGAAGCCGACGAGCGAAGGCCGCAAGCGTGCCGCCGCCTCGTGCCACGGCATGCCGTGCGGGCCGGTGAGCAGGACGAACTCGCGGCCGAACAGGTCCAGCGTCGACAGCGATCGACCGTCGCGTGTCAACGGCACATGCGGAGCGCGGCAACCTGGCGTGGCGCTGGGCACGTACTGGAGCACGGCGTCGTCCACCGCCGGCCGGCTCCCATCGTCGACCATCGCCGCCGACCGGTAATGGGCGCCGAAGATCAGTCCCACCTCGTTGAGGAACTCCTTGCGCGGCAGCACCGCTTCCTGCTGCCGGGCCGTACGGCCCATGGACAGGGCATTGAGCAGGCTGGAGTGGGTGACCGCCTGGCCGACTGGCCGGCGCTCGGCGTCGTAGGTGTCCAGCAGCGCCTCGCCCGCGTCGCCCTTGAGCACGGCGGCCAGCTTCCACGCCAGGTTCTGGGTGTCCTGCACCCCGGTGTTGAGACCGAAGCCGCCCGTGGGCGGCATCTCGTGGGCCGCATCGCCTGCCAGGAACACGGCCCCCTGCCGGTACTGGCGGGCCACGAGGGCCGAGGCTTTCCATGCGCCGACGCCCAGCACCTCGACCGCCAGGTCCTGGCATCCCACGGCGCGCCGGATCACCTCGGTGCAGAAGCCGGGTGTGAACTGCTCCGGCGTGTAGCCATAGTGCGACAGCGAGGTCACCAGAAAGCCCCAGCGGTCCGTGCCGTTGATGGTCATGAACGTGCCGCGCAGTTCGGGCTGCTCGATCAGGTACAGCCCGGCCGGACGGTCGTCGATCCAGCGGGTGAGATCGACCCGGCAGTGGATGTTGACGCTGTCGTAGACGTCGCGTTGCCCGTCGCGTTCGATGCCCAACTGCTGGCGGATCGGGCTCTGCGCGCCATCTGCAGCGATGAGGTAGCGCGCCGACACCTCTTCCTCCTGCCCTGCGCCATCGCGGATGCGCGCGACGACGCCCGTGTCGTGGCATTGCAGTTCGACGAGCTGGGTGCCGAAGCGCACGCGGCCCGCGCCTGCCGCCTCGGCCCGCTCGCGCAGTACCGGCTCCAGCATGTCCTGCGAGCAACCGCAGTTGCTGGTGACGGACAGGGCCTGGCTCGCAGCACCGCGCGCCGGCTCCAGGCGTTTGATCTCGGCACCGGCCAGGCTTTCAGCCCACATCACCATGTGGCCGAAGCGCTCCGGCATGCCCGCGCCGCGGATCGCGCGTTCCAGGCCGATCTGGCGGTACATCTCCATGGTGCGGGCATTGAGGGCGCGGGCCTTGGGCAGCACGGCCGTGCCCGGATGGCGCTCGACCAGCAGCGACGGGATGCCGAAGTGCGACAGGTAGATCGAGGCGGTCAGTCCCACAGGGCCGCCACCGACGATGAGAACAGGGACATCGATCATCGAGAGGAACTCCATGCGCCAGCGGGCGCGAAGCGGGTGGATGGATTCATGCCGGCGCACCCGTGGCGAAGTCGATCACCAGCCGGGCCACCGCCTCCGGGGCCTGGGCGACGCCCAGATGCCCCACCTCGGGCAGGATGGCTGTGCGTGCACCGGGGATGGACCGCGACAGCGCGAGGCTCAACTGCGCCGGAACCAGCGCATCCAGCGCGCCGGCGATCACCAGCGTCGGTGCTGCAATGTGCGAGGGATCGAGCGCCGGCATGTCGCGGGCGGTGAGGAAGCGGCGCTCCGACCGCGCCGAGCGCGGCGGTGCCGCCGCGAAGTGTTGCCGCGCCTGCGGATGGGCAGCGAGATGGTGCGCGGGATAGAAATAGCCGGCGAGCTGCTCGGCCGTCGCGGGCAGGCCGGCACGCAGCTGCGCGGTGGCGGCGACCGCCTCCGGGTTCTCGGCCGCCAGATCCACGGGCAAGGGCCATGTGCTGGACAGCACCAGATGGTCGATCGCTGCCGGATGCCGAAGTGCCAATGTCTGGGCCACGCGGCCGCCCAGGGAGGTGCCGAACACATGGGCCCTCGGGATGCCCAGCGCAGCCATAAGCGCCTGCGCGTCGTCGGCCAGGTCGGCCAGGGTCGCGGGGACCTCGGGGTTGTGGGTGTCGCCGCAGTCGCGCTGGTCGTAGGTCAGTACCGTGAAGTGCGACTGCAGGTGAGCACGGATGGTGGCGAACTGCCGGCGGCTGCCTTCCGCGCCATGCAGCATCAGCAGGGCAGGGCCGTGGCCGGCCAGCTCGAAGGCGGTGCGGGTGCCGCGCAGGGCCATGGACTCGGGCATCGTGGTTCAGCCCATCTCGATGCCCAGCGGCGGCAGCAGGCGCCGGTAGCGGGCGATCTCGCCGTCGCTGTAGGCCTTGAAGGCATCCGGTCGCTGGCCGTCGGGCTCGCCACCGTTCTCGCGCAGGAAGGCAGCGAAGGCAGGCACGGCCAGCGCCTGGGTGAAGGTGCGGTGCAGCCCCTCGAGCAAGGGCGGCGGCAGGTGCGCCGGCGCCCAGACGCCGGTCCACGCGGGAATGTCCTGCACCGTCAGGCCCGCCTCCTCGAAGGTGCGCACGTCGGGCAGGGTCGGGGCGCGGGTGGGCCCCGAGATGCCCAGTGCCCGCAGCTGGCCGGCCTTGAGCTGGGCCGCCGCCACCGTGGGCGACAGGAAGGCGCAGTCCACGGTGCCGGCGATCAGGTCGGTCGTCGGCGTGCCCTTGAAGGGCACATGCAGCAGGTCCACGCCCACCCCGCGGCAGAACAGCACGCCCATCACATGGGTGGTGTTGCCGACGCCCGATGAGCCGAAGCTCAACCGCCCCGGGCGGGCGCGCGCTGCCGCGACGAAGTCCTCCAGTTGCCGGTAGGGCGAGTTGCTCGGGACGATCAGCGCGAAGCCGGAAGAGCGCAGCAGCCGGGTGACGGGCGTGAAGTCGGCGATGGGATCGAACGGCAGCTTTTTGACCAGCACCGCGTTGGTGGTGAAGCCGCCCGTGGTGTAGAGCACCGTGTTGCCGTCCGGCTTTGCCCGCGCCACCTCCAGTGCGCCCAGCACGCCCCCGGCGCCGCCCTTGTTGTCCACGATGACGGTCCGGCCACTGCTGCGGTTGATGGTGTCGGCCAGGCTGCGGGCCGTGATGTCGGTGCCGCTGCCGGCGCTGAAGGGCACGACGATGCGCAAGGGCGCGGAATCCTGTGCCCTGGCCAGGGGCGGGGCGAGCGAGGCGGCGGCTAGCGCGCGCAGCAGCGCGCGACGGTCGATGGGCATGGGTTGTCTCCTGTCGTTGGCGACCGGCACGTACGAGGTGCCGGCACGAGCGAAGACTAGGCGGGCCGCTGCTGTTCGTCCAAATGCATCTTCTGATTGGAGCCATAAGGCGCCGGCATCGCGGCGCGGGCGTTCAGCCGACGAGTTCGGCGTTGGGCCAGTGGCCTTCGCCTACGTGCGCTTCGATCACGGTGCGCACCACCTGCATCACGCACGCCGTGGCGCGGGAGGTCGGACGGTCTGCGGCACGGGCGATGACGCGGTGCAGATAGAGCCCCTCGATGGGCACCGCACGCAGCCGCCCTTCGGCGATGTCCTCTTTCACCGCCGCGGCGAAGTGCGCCGTCACGCCGACACCGGCCAGCACTAGGCGGCGCGCCACCTCGGCCGTCTCGACCTCGACCTGATGCGCCAGTTCGATGCGTGCTCTGGCGGCTGCCGCTTCGAGCTCGAGGCGCACGCCCGACTTCACGAGGCCGGTGAGCACGAGCGGCACGCCCGCGAGGTCCCGTATGCGCACACGTGAGCGCTTGAGCCGCGGGTCGTCGGCCTTGCCGATGAGGCAGATCTTTTCCTTGAGCAGCGCCACCATGTTGACGTTGCGGCGCTCGACGGGCTCGATCAGCAGAGCGATGTCCACGTCCCCCTCGGCCAGCATCGCCTGCAGCGAGGGCGCAAAGCCTTCGACGATGCGAAGCCGCACCTCGGGATACTGGGCCAGCACCGCGGTCGTGAGCAGCACCCCGAGTTGCTGGGCCAACCCGGGCGACAGACCGACGGCCACCGGCCCTCGGGGATCGCGCTGGCGTGCCAGCAGGTCGACCTTCATCTGCTCGGCGTAGCGCAGAAGGAAGAGCGAGCGCTCGAGCAGAAGCTCGGCCTCCTCCGTGGGGGCGGCGCCCCGGGCGTGGCGCTCGAAGAGCCGCACGCCCAGCTCTTCTTCAAGCAACTGAATCTGACGGCTCAATGCAGGCTGGGTGACATGCAGCACCCCGGCGGCCTTGCCGTAGTTCTTCTGCGTGGCCAGGGCGACGAAGTAGCGCAGCTGCCGGAGGTCCATCGCCGCATGCTAGTGCGCGTCAGGCCGTCGCTCCACAGGAGCAACCCGGGACGCGCAACCTGGGAACGCCCGGCCTCGCGGTGATGCCAGTGTCAACGTCCCGGAGGCGCCTGGCGGCCCGTGCGCGTCTTGCCGGGCCAGGGCGGGGGCTCGGTGTTGGGGTTGGGGCGCATCGATTCGCGCACGCCCCACGGGGCCGCGCCGTCGTGTTCGGCCGCCTCGGCGTTCTGGCGCTTGTCCATCATCCGCTCATGCGGTCCGGGTTTCACGGTGTCGCCATCGGGGTAGCCCTTGGCGGCGCCGAGGTTGCTGGCGGCGCCATCGGTCGTGGGGCGGGTGCCTTCGCCGCTGTCGGTGATGCGGGTGGTGCTCATGGTGCTCTCCTGTTGATGGATGAGCCGCCACCTTGGCGCGCTTCCCGGCATTCGCCTGTAGGCCAGGGAGCAGGCCGTCGTGCGCACTTGCAACGTGCCGGGTTTGCGGGACGCGTTGCGGGGATTCCTACTTCCGTGCAAAGCAGCGGACCACACCCAGGAGCGTCGATTCGAGGTCTTCTGTGGACGATCACCGCTCTTGAGGGCGGACCGACTCATCCACTCTTTCAGGACATGACCATGCAACCCAATGAAGACCGTCGCCGTGCGCCGCCTCAGGGTGTCGGTGAGGACCCGGCAAGGACGCTCGAGGGCGGTCAGCGGCCCGACAGCGACACGCCACCCCAACAGATCCCGATGCCGACCCCGCCTGTCGTGGGCGACCCGCGCCACCCGCCCACCACCCAGCTCGACCAGGAAGCATCGCCAGCGGGAGATCGCGGGGAGGGTGCCCATCGACACGCGGAAGATCTGCGGCAGGTGAGCGGCGTTCCTGGCGGCGACAGGACGCCATCAGGCGAACCCCACAGCCCACTGACGCAGCCGGCTGCGGAGCCGTCGTCCCGCAACGGCCGGCCCGACTGAGCACGGGAGCGGCGCCGCATCGCGGGGCGCCCCAGTCGCCCGGCGGCAGTTGCCTCAGGGTTTCTTGGCAGGCCGGGGTGCCTGATTGGTCTCGGTCGTCCGATTGCCGCTCTCTGCTCCCTTCGGGCCCCCAAGGCCACCGGGCTGTCCCACCCCGATCTCGCGCCCATGACCACTGCTTGAGTCCGGTTGGTCAGGGTTGGTGCGTCGGCCCTCCTCACGTGTCGTGGGAGCCGCGCTTTGCGGCGGACGGCTGGCCGGTGGGGCTATGGCCCGACCGGTGGTGCCGGGAGACTCGCTGCCCTGCGGATTGCCACGGGGATTGCCGGAGCCCTGCGCAGCGGCGGGAAGACCGATTGCCAGCGCGCTTGTGAAGACCGCGACGGCGGTCCATCGGTCAATGGACACCACGGCTCTGGCGCTGTTGCTTTTGATTGCTGCCACCGACATGGTCCTCGCGATCATGTCGGCTTTCCGGTGTGCGACGGGCTTCGTTGCGCGGCGTCGGCGGCTGCCTGCCCTGTGCGTTGTGCTCGGTATGGCCCGGACGGCCATTCTGTGAATTCGACATGCGTTGCTCCTTGTGTTCGTGGGACAAGCCGGCGCTCCGACTCCCCGGAATGGGGCAGGCCAGTTGCGGCACCGACGGCTTCAGCCTAGAAGCGCATCGGCAGCGCCATGTCGGACGAGGACCGTGCTGCCGTCGGAAGGCGCGGCCAGCGCGCGAACCCAAATGCACGCGCGATGGCGCGCATGACCAACTCCTCGTTGTGTTCGAGGCCTATCTCGACTCGCCGCCCGGCAAGGCTTGCCGCAACAGTTACGGAAACCTCCGGCCGGGCTTGTCGTGCATCCCCATCCAGATGGCGGTTTCTGCTCTCAACTTCGCGCTTCTGGACGAACAGTCGGGTCCGTCTCGGCGGCACGGGAGTTGCCTTCATCAATGTTCATGCAGAGTTCCATTCCTTCGGCCTCCGCGCCTGTCTCCGGCTTTTCCCCGACAGCCCGTTCCATTCGCTTCCCGGCGCCGGTCCGTCTCGGGGTGGTGGACGATCACCCCGTCGTGCGCAGTGGCCTGCGGGCCCTGTTCGCGGCGGAGGACGACCTACAGATGGTCTGGGAATGCGACCGGGCCCGAGGACTGGCGCGCGAGCTGATCGCGCAGCAGCTGGACGTGCTGATCCTGGATCTGGTGATCCCCGGCTCCAACGTGCTCGACGAGGTGGTTCGTCTGCGCATGCAGGCGCCGGACGTGGGCCTGGTGGTCTACACCGGCTTTGCCGCGGAGCAGTACGCCTGCACGCTGGTGCGTGAGGGCGTGCGCGCGCTGGTCGACAAGGAAAGCGACCCCACGGAGCTGCTGCATGCCGTGAGGGCCGTGTCGCGCGGCGAGCGTTACATGTCGCCCACCATGGCCAACCTGCTGCTGGAGCATTGCGTGCCTGCCGACGGATGCCGCGAAGAGCCGCTCACGCGGCGCGAACTGCAGGTGCTGCTCAAGCTGGCCCAGGGTTGCGACCTGCAGCAGGCCGCGCAGTCGCTGTGCCTGTCGGTGAAGACGGTGGGTGGCTATCGCACGCGCATCCTGGAGAAGCTCGGCCTGCGCTCCAACGGCGAGATGACGCTCTACGCCGTGCGGCACCAGTTGATGGAGTGAGGGGCGCCTGCGCGCCTCATCGGGCCACTTCAGCCTGGCGGGTCCGAACGCCCGTGCGCGAGGAGGGCGAGTCGGGCACGAAAGGCCGCGAAAAGGTCATTGAGCTTGCGCACCTGGCGGCCGATCACGCCGCGGGCCTCTTCCTGAAGGGCCGGGTCGTCCGTGGCGCCCAGCAACTCGGTGGCTGCCGCAAGCGCGCTCAGGGGCGAACGCGCGTCGTGGTCGAACTCGCGCAGCAGGGCCTGCTGCGGCGAATCCGGCGCGTTCGCTCCCCCCGGCGCCGGCGGGGCGCGGTGCGAAGCAGGGGGCGGGATCGGTTTGTCCATGGCGTCGTCTTCCGTCATCGCAGCAGGCGACGCTTGGTGGCGTAGTAGGTCAACTCGCTGTTCGAGTGGAGGTCCATCTTGGCCATGATGCGCGCCTTGTGCGTGCTGATGGTCTTGGCGGACACGCACAGGGCGTCGGCGATATGGGCCGGACTGTCACCCTGCGCCAGTTTCAGGAAGATCTGGAACTCGCGCGGCGTGAGAGAGTGGTGTGGCGCCGCCTCGCTGGTCTGCGTGCTCGAGCGCTGGGCGAGCACGCCCGCCATGTCCGACGTGATGTAGCGCCGGCCGGCATGCAGCGCACGCACGGCGGCCAGCACCTCGTCCGGGTCGCAGTCCTTGCCCAGGTAGGCCCGGGCGCCGTCGCGCAGCAGTGCGGGACCGTAGTGCTCCGCCGGGTAGCCGGTGTAGACCAGCACGGCCACGCCCGAGGCACGCTCGCGCAGGCTGGTCATGAGGTCGAGCGCGCTGTAGCCCGGCATCATCAGATCCATGATGAGGACGTGGGGCCGCACGTCCAGCGCGAGGGCGCGCGTCTCCCGGCCGTCGCGGGCTTCGCCGACCACCGTCATGTCGTCGCAGGTGGACAGCAATGCACGCAGGCCAGAGCGCACCACCGGATGGTCGTCGGCGATGCCGACCCGGATCATGCGCACGCCCCCTGGCGCACGGTGCGGCGCAGCCCGGCAGGGGACTCGCCATCGAGGAGAAGGGGGTGAAGGGCACTTGCGGCCCGGGAAGCGCGGGCCATGCCGCTGGCGGTCGATCTTGAAAGTCTCACCTTCCCTACAGCGCAACGGACGTGCCACGGCCAAACTCGTGCAGAGCTAGAACTTTAGTACTCCAAAGACGCTCGCGCGCCGCACCGACAGGTATGCATTGCCGTAATTTCTGCTCTCGTCCGACAGCACTACCCGTCCAGCTGGGATAGCGTCGAGCCCGGCGTGGGCATGTGCGCCTCGCACAGGAGGCCGGACGGCCGGCTGCAGAACAGAACACCCGAGGAGTGGAATGGGACGAGCACTGATCGTCGAGGACGATGAGGACGTGGCACGCATGCTGGCCGCGCTGGTGGCGCGGGAGGGCCATCGCGTCTCCACCTGCGGCACCCTGGCGGATGCCCATCGCGCCCTGGCCGTTTCGCCACCCGACCTGATGATGCTCGACGTCCATCTGCCCGACGGCAGCGGCTTCGAACTGCTCGAGGCGGCCCAGGCCAGCAGCCACGACATCGAGGTGGTGCTGATCACCGGGCAGGCCAGCCTCGAGACTTCGATCCGCGCGCTGCGCCTGGGCGCCGCCGACTACCTGGTCAAGCCTGTACAGCCGCAGCAGCTGCGGCATCTGCTGTCGCGGCTGATGCGGCCCTCGCGTCTGCGCGCCGAAGTGGCCGAACTGACCGAGGCCTGGCGCGAGACGGGCCGCTTCGGCGCGTTGATCGGCCGCTCCGAGCCGATGCAGAGCGTGTACCTGCAGATCGCCCGCGTCGCGGGCTCGGCGGCCACGGTGTTCATCCAGGGCGAGAGCGGCACCGGCAAGGAACTGGTCGCCCGCGCCGTCCATGACCTCAGCCGCCGTCGCGAGCAGCCCTTCCTTGCGGTCAACTGCGGTGCACTGTCGCCGCATCTGATCGAGAGCGAGATCTTCGGCCACGAGCGCGGCGCCTTCACCGGCGCCGAGCGCCAGCATCGCGGCTTCTTCGAGCGGGCCCATGGCGGCACGCTGTTCCTCGACGAAGTCACCGAAATGCCGGCCGAACTGCAGGTCAAGCTGCTGCGGGTGCTGGAGTCGGGCACCTTCATGCGGGTGGGCTCCACCGAAGTCCAGCAGACCGACGTGCGCATCATCGCGGCCACCAACCGCGACCCGCATGCAGCGGTGCGTGCAGGCGTGCTGCGCGAGGACCTGCTGTACCGACTCAACGTCTTTCCGATCGTCCTGCCGCCGCTGCGCGCGCGCGGCGACGACGTGGAACTGCTGGCCCTGCACTTCGCCCAGCAGTTGCGAGTGCAGGAGGGCCTGACCCGTCGCTTCACGCCCGAGGCGCTGCGCAAGCTGCGCGCCTACCACTGGCCCGGCAACGTGCGGCAACTGCGCAATGCCGTCCAGCGCGCCTGGGTGATGAGCGTGGACGGCTGGATGTCCGACGAATGGATGCCACCCGGCGCGGCCGATTCCTCGGCGGAGCTGGCCGCGGCCTCTGCGCCCATGCCGCTGGAGCCGCTTGCGCCTGCGCCGGCTGCCCAGGCCGCCCTGACGCCGGGCTGGATCTCGGTGCCGGTGGGCACCACGCTGGCCGAGATCGAGCGGCAGGCCATCATGGCCACCTACCTGCACTGCGAGCGCCACAAGGAGCGCGCGGCCGCGGTGCTCGGGATCAGCCTCAAGACGCTCTACAACCGCCTCAAGGCTTACAGCCTCTGAGCCTGCATGGGGGCAGGCTCGGTCGGACCGACCCATCCACCGAGAGGATCCGCATGGACGATCACGCCCGCTCCGACGCCCGTCCGCCCGCCCCGCCAACCGCGGGCGGCGACGCCCATGCCGCTGCGGCGGCCGGAGTGGCGGCGGGCCGCGTGAGCGCGCTGGAGCGCGAAATCGAGGCGCTGCGGCAGAGCAACGGTCAACTGCTCAACCTGCTCGACGCCACGGCCATCGCGACCGTTTTCCTGGACCGCGATCTGCGGGTGGTGCGCTACACACCCGCCGCCTGCGCCCTGTTCCGCTTCATCCCTGGCGATCTGGGGCGGCCGCTGTCCGACCTGGCCACGCCGCTGCGCTATGCCGGCCTCATGGACGACGCCGCGCACGTGCTGCGGCACCTGGGTGCGGTGGAGCGCGAGGTGGAGGCCGGTGCCAGCACGTGGTACCTGGCGCGTGTGTTGCCGCACCGTACCGGCGAAGGCGAGGTGGCCGGCGTGGTGCTGACCTTCGTGGACATCAGTGAGCTGCGTCTGGCGCAACGGGCGCTGCGCGAGTCCGAGGCCCGCTTCGGCGCCATCGTCAACCATGCGTCGGTGGGCGTGCTGCAGGCCGACGAGTCGGGCCGCATCTTCTTCGTCAACCGCCACTACGCGCGCATGCTGGGCTACGACGAGGGCGAACTCGTGGGCACCCTGATGATGGACCTGATCCATCCCGGCGATCGCGCCCCCAGCATGGAGCGCACCGAGCGGCTGCTGCGCGATCGCCAGCCCTTCCAGATCGAGAAGCGCTGCCTGCGCAAGGACGGCTCGGTGCTGTGGATGCACAACAGCGTCGGCCTGCTCGATGCCGCCGGCGACGAGCGGCCATCGCTGGTCGTCGTCAGCACCGACATCGGCGAGCGGCGCCGCGCCGAGGATGCGCTGCGTGCAAGCGAGGAGCGGCTGCGCCTGATCGTGGAGAACGCCGTCGAGTACGCCATCTTCTCGACCGACCTGCAGGCGCGCATCACCGGATGGAACACCGGCGCCGAGCGCCTGCTGGGCTACTCGGAGCCCGAGGTGGTCGGCCGCTTCGCCGACCTGGTCTTCACCGATGAGGACCGCGCCGCGGGCGCGCCGCGGCTGGAGCTGCAGGCAGCGCTGCGCGAAGGCCACGCCATGGACGACCGCTGGCATGTCCGCAAGGACGGCTCGCGCTTCTGGGCCAGCGGCGCGCTCATGCCCATGCGCGGGCCCGACGGCCTGGTGGGCTTCGTCAAGATCCTGCGCGACCAGAGCCAGCAGCGCGCCGCGCAGCAGGCGCTGGAGGCCGCCAACCGCAGCAAGGACCGCTTCCTGGCCGTGCTGTCCCACGAACTGCGCAATCCGCTGGCATCGATTCACGCCGCGGGCACCGCGTTGGCCGAGCCGGACCTGCCCGCGCCCGAACGCGGCCGTGTCATCGACATCGTGCGGAGGCAGACCCAGACGATGAAGGTGCTGCTCGACGACCTCCTGGACGTCTCCAGCCTGCGCCTGGGCCGCATGAACCTGCGCAAGCGCTGGGTGCCGGTTCGTGTGCTGGTCGAGGCCGCGGTGGAGGCCACGCGTCACGGCGTGGACGAGGCGGCGCATGCGCTCGCCGTCGCGGTGCCGGAGCCGGAGTTGCAGGTCTTCGTCGACCCCGTGCGCATGAGCCAGGTGCTGTCGAACCTGCTGACCAACGCCGTCAAGTACACGCCCGACGGCGGACGCATCGCGCTCGATGTCTCGCAGCAGGGCGCGGAGATCGTCTTCGGCGTCAGCGACAACGGCATCGGCATGGAGGCCGGGGTGGTCGAATCGATGTTCGAGATGTTCGCGCAGCGGCCGTCGGAACTGCGGCCCGGCGCGGGCGGCCTGGGCATCGGCCTCGCGCTGGTGCGCAGCATCGTCGAGCTGCACGGCGGGCGGGTCAGCGGCGACAGCCGCGGGCCGGGCAAGGGCTCGCGCTTCATCGTGGCCGTGCCCATCGGCGGGCTGCCTGGCGAGGTGCGTCCCGATCCGCAGCTTGCCGCAACGCCTGCCGACGACGCCGCTCAAGCGGCGCGCCCGTTGCGGGTGCTGCTGGTGGACGACAACGCCGACGCGGTCTGGCCCATCGCCCGGCTGCTCGGGCTGCGGGGCTTCGACACGCAGGTCGCGCTGTCGGGCAGCGAGGCGCTGACGCAGGTGGTCCATGCGCCACCGGATGTGCTGGTGCTGGACATCGGCATGCCGTCGCCCGACGGCTACGAAGTGGCGCGTGCGGTCAAGGCCATGCCCGATGCACAGGCCGTGCGACTGATCGCCGCCACGGGCTGGGGCCAGCCGGACGACGTCGAGCGCACACGGCGCGCGGGCTTCGACGCCCATCTGGTCAAGCCGCTGGACCTCGACGAACTGGTGGCGGCGCTGCGGCGCCTGTGCCCTGTCCCCTGACCCGGCTGCCGGGCCCTGGCCGGGCGCCGACACGGCAGGCCGTCCCGTTCCCACGCACAGACCCCGTCCCGCCACGCACGATGCTGCCATCGGCCGCCGGTGCTGCGCGCTGCAAGGAACTGCTGGATGGATTGGATCGGAATGCTTCAGTGGCCCGCGTTCGCGGCGTCGGTGCTCTCTGCCTGGCTCGTGGCCTCGAACAACAAGCGGCGACGCAACACCGGCTTCGGGATCTTCCTGGCCAGCAACGTGATGTGGGCGGCCTGGGGTCTGCACACGCAGGCCTGGGCGCTGATCTCGCTGCAGGTCTGCTTGGCCGTGATGAACGTGCGCGGGCTGCGCAAGACCGAGACGAACGGCAACAAGGGCTGAAAAAAAAAGGGGCTGCGGCGGGCCCCCTCTCGACAGCTGCGACCTTCAGCGGGGTGGGGCGGAAGCTTCGATGAACTGCAGTTCGACCGCCGGCTCGCCTTGGCGTACGCCGAGCGACTGGTTGGCGGCTTCGCGGGCGCAGAGCAGCACGTCGATGGCCAGGTCCTCGGCTTCGCTCAGAGGCGCGTCGCCGTCGGCACCGGACTGCTCCCAGTCGGCCAGCTTTTCCATGGCCTGCCAGGCGAATTGCGGCGCCACCCGTGTCACACGAAAGACATCATGTGCGGCCTCCAGCGCCGTGCTGTGCTGGGCCAGCGTGCCATCGGGCACGAGGACCTGCATCATCACGGCGGGGCGGGTGGCGGCGTCAGTGCTTCGGGCGTCCATCCCCGTATTGAAGCACGAGCGGCTGAACGTCAGGCGACTTCCTGCAACGCCTCGCCCACGGCGTTGATCAGGCGGTCGATCTCGGCACGTTCGGTGATGAAGGGCGGCGCCAGCTGGATGGTGTCGGCGCCGTAGCGCACGTAGAAGCCTTTCTTCCAGCAGGCCATGGCGATTTCGTAGGGCCGCTTGGCCGGCTCGCCGGGCACCGGGGCGATGGTGATGCCGGCGGCCAGACCGAAGTTGCGGATGTCGGCCACATGCTTGGCGCCCTTGAGGCTGTGCACCGCGGTCTCGAAGTAGGGTGCCAGCGCCTTCACGCGGCCGGGGCCGTCCTCGGCGATCAGCAGGTCCAGTGCGGCGATGCCGGCGGCGCAGGCCACCGGGTGGGCCGAGTAGGTGTAGCCGTGCGGGAACTCGACCAGGTAGTCCGGGCCGCCGGCGGCCATGAAGGTGTCGTAGATCTCCTTGGTGGCCACCACGCCGCCCAGCGGCTGCACGCCGTTGGTCACCTGCTTGGCGAAGTTCAGGATGTCCGGCGTCACGCCGAAGGCCTCGGCGCCGGTCATGGCACCGGCACGGCCGAAGCCGGTGATGACCTCGTCGAAGATCAGCAGGATGTTGTTCTGCGTGCAGATCTCGCGCAGACGCTGCAGGTAGCCCACCGGCGGGATCACCACGCCGGCCGACCCGGAGAAGGGCTCGACGATCACTGCGGCGATGTTCGACGCGTCGTGCAGGGCGATCACGTCCAGCAGGCGGTTGGCGAGTTCCACGCCGCCGACTTCGGGCATGCCCTTGGCGAAGGTACCCATGGCGGGCTGGGTGTGGGGCAGGTGGTCGGCCTCGACGCCCTGGCCGAAGGTCTTGCGGTTGCCGCCGATGCCGCCCACGGAGATGCCGCCGAAGTTGACGCCGTGGTAGCCCTTCTCGCGGCCGATCAGGCGGGTCTTGCTGGCTTGGCCCTTGGCGCGCCAGTAGGCGCGGGCCAGCTTGAGCGAGGTGTCGGCCGACTCGGAGCCGGAGTCGGTGAAGAAGACATAGTCCAGGCCCTTTGGCATCAGGTCCTTGACCTTGTTGGCCAGTTCGAACGACAGCGGGTGTCCGAACTGGAAGGCCGGCGAATAGTCCAGCGTGGCCACCTGGCGGGCCACGGCCTCGCTGATCTCGTTGCGGCAGTGGCCGAGGCCCGTGCACCACAGGCCCGACAGACCGTCGAAGATCCTGCGGCCGTCGGCGTCGGTGAAGTAGGCGCCCTTGCCGCTCACGATGATGCGCGGGTCGGCCTTGAACTGCCGGTTGCCCGTGAAAGGCATCCAGTGGGCTTCGAGCCAGGCGGCGTCGGTGCGCACGGCGGGGGCCGAGACGTGGGATTCGAGGATGGAGCTCATGGCGGCGGTGGGAAAAGTCCGGGGATGGTCATGATTGTGGCGATGCCGATACTGGCGAAAATGGACATTCATCACTGTTCACTTGACGATCCATGCAAGCAAGAAAGCCGCGTGCCGCCGCTCCCGCTGCAGCGGTGCCGCCTGTGACGAGGGGCAAGGCGAAGCCGGCCGCGGCCGCGGAAGAGGCCCGCCCGCGAGGCCGCGCCGTGCTCGGCCAGGTCAGCGACATGGACCTGCGCCTGCTGCGGGTGTTCAAGGCGGTGGTCGACTGTGGTGGCATGACGGCGGCGGAGCTGGAGCTGAACATCGGCACCTCCACCGTCAGCCGCCACGTGAAGGACCTGGAAACGCGCCTGGGCCTGACGCTGTGCCGGCGCGGGCGCACCGGCTTCGCCCTCACGCCCGAGGGGCAGAAGGTCTACGAGCAGACGCTGGGCCTGCTGGCGGCGGTGGACACCTTCCGTGGCGGCATCGACGAGATCCACGGCCGCATGGGCGGCGAGCTGGAGGTGGCGCTGTTCGATAAGACGGCCAGCAACCCGCAGGCCCGAATCGGGGAGGCGATGGCGCGCTTTGCCGAGCGCGCGCCCAGTGTGTCGCTGAACGTGCATGTGGCCTCGCTCAACGCCATCGAGCGCGGCGTGATCGACGGCCGCTTCCATGTGGGCGTGGTGCCGGCGCACCGGGCTTCGCAGAGCCTGGCCTATGCCGACCTGTTTGGCGAAACCATGCAGCTCTACGCCGGCCGTGGCCATCCACTCTTCGAGGCCGACACCGACGCGCTGGACTGGGCCGACCTGCGCCGCCATGCCTTTGCCGGCCTGGGCTACCACTCGCCCAACATGGAGCTGAGCCACCGCGCACGTCTGACCCGGCGCGCCACCGGCTACGACCAGGAGGCCATCGCGCTGCTGCTGCTGTCGGGGCGCTATCTGGGCTTCCTGCCCGACCACTACGCGGCCGGCTTCGAGCGCGAAGGCCGGCTGCGGGCGCTGGCGCCGCAGCGCCTGGTCTACGACTGCCGCTTCGTCGGCGTGTGGCGCCGCTCGCCGCAGCCGGCGCGGGCCACGGCGCTGTTCGCGCAGTGCCTGCAGGAAGCGCACGCGGCAGCGGCCTTGACCCAATGAAAAAAGCCGGCAACAGGGCCGGCTTGCGTGGGGTCCGGGGCGGGTCCGGGCAGTCGCTTATTCGGGCTTGACGCCCGCGCTGCGCAGGCTGTCGCCCCAGCGCTGGGTCTCGCGCTGCACGAAGCTGCGCACTTCGGCGGGCGTCATGTTGCCGGCCGTCACGCCCTGCTCGGCGAAGCGGGTCTTGACCTCGGGGTTGGCCAGCGCGGTGCGCAGTTCCTTCTGCATGCGCTCCTGCACGGCGGCGGGCGTGTTGTGCGGGGCCATGAGCGCGAACCAGGTCGTCATCTCGTAGCCCGGCACGCCGGCTTCGGCCAGGGGCGGCAGATTGGGGAAGATGGGCGAGCGGGTGGCCGAGGTCACGGCCAGGGCCCGCACCTTGTCGGCCTTGATGTGCGGCGAGGCCGAGGGGCTGGTCTCCAGCGCCATCTGGATGTTGCCGGCCAGCAGGTCGGCCATCATCGGCGCGCCGCCCTTGTAGGGCACGTGCGTGATGTCGGTCTTGGTGATGGCGCGGAACAGCTCGCCGGCCAGGTGCTCGGTGCTGCCGGGGCCGGCCGAACCGTAGTTGAGCTTGCCCGGGTTGGCCTTGGCATAGGCGATCAGCTCGGGTACGGTCTTGGCCGGCACCGACGGGTTGACGATCAGCACGTTGGGCGTGGTGCCGATCAGGCCGATGGGGTCGAAATCGCGGCCGAAGTCGTAGGGCAGGCTCTTGTAGAGCGCCGGTGCCACGGCATGGGCGATGGCGGCCATCAGGAAGGTGTTGCCGTCCGGCGTGGCGCGGGCGGCGATGCCGGCGCCCAGGGTGCCGCCGGCGCCCCCGCGGTTGTCCACCACCACCGGCACGCCGAGCTGGGTCGACAGCTTCTGGCCCACGATGCGGGCCAGGATGTCGTTGGTGCCGCCGGCCGCGAAAGGCACGATCAGGGTGATCGGCTTGGAAGGCCAGTCGGCCGCCGCGGCGATGCCGGCAGCGCCGGTGAGGGTGGAAAAGGCCAGGGCGCTCAGCACGGCGCGGCGGGAGATCGATCGCATGGTCGGCGGGTCCGGAAAAGAAAGGAGAGAGGAAAGAAAAAAGCGCCGGCGCAGGTGCGCGCGGCGCGGGCCCGACCGCCGGGAGCGGCGGCCGGCCACAGGGGGCGCTCGCTCAGCGCGTGCCGCCCTTGGTCATCGGCACCAGGCCGGTCGAGCGGATCACTTCCGCGTTCTCGGGCGTGGCCAGGAAACGCAGGAAGCGCGTGGCTTCGTCGCGGCGCGGGCTGCTGGCGACGACGGCGGCGGAGAACTCGGTCACGTACTGCACGTCGGCCGGCAGGTCGCCCACGATGTCGATGCCATGCACCGGCAGCAGTTCGCTGCGCTGCTGGCAGCCGAAGTCGGCTTCCTTGGACGCGATGATCTCGCCCACCGGCGTGGCCGGGATCTTGCGGCCCTTGCCGCGCATCTGCTCGGCGATGCCCAGCTTGGGCAGCATCTCGCGCTCGATGTATTCGCCGCTGGCGCTGTCGGACCAGGCCACCGAGCGGGCATTCAGCAGCGTCTGGCGCAGCTTGTCGACGGTGCTGATGTCGGGGCGCGGCGCCCCCTGCGGCACGGCGCAGGCGATGGTGGAATCGGCCAGCACGACCTTGGAGCCCGGCACCAGCTGGCCGGTGGCCATCAGCTTGTCGAGCGCATCGCCGACCATGATGACCACGTCGATGGGTTCCTTGCGGTCCAGACGCTGGGGAATGGCGTTCTTGGTGGCGCCCATCGACGGGCCCCACTGCGAGTCGACCTCATGGTCGGGCTGCTTCTGCCACTCGGCCACCAGCTTCTTGTAGGCCGCAGCGAAGCCGCCCGAGGACACGATGGTCAGGGGCTGGGCCAGGGCGTTGGCGGTGAAGGCGAGGAAAAGGGCGGCGCAGGCGAAGCCTCGCTTCAGGCTTGTCTCGGTCATGTTCTTGGAGGATGTGTTGAAACCGGGCCGAATCCTCCGCGCCCCGCGTTGTTACGACAAGTGCAACGTTCAATACACTTGTTGCATGCCACGCATCAATTTCGATCTCCAACAGTTGCAGGCCTTCGTTGCGGTGGCCGACCGCAGCGGGTTCCGGGCCGCTGCCGAAGACCTGCACCTTTCGCCCGCCGCGCTCAGCCGCCGTGTAGACCGGCTGGAGCAACTGCTGGGCGCGCGTCTGTTCGAGCGGACGACGCGCGAGGTGAGGCTGACCCGGGTGGGAGAGTCCTTCCTGTCGCGCGCCCGATTCGCTCTGGACGACCTGGAGGCCGCGGTGCTGGGCGTGCATGAGATCGCGGCGCGCCATGCGGGCCGCATTTCCATCGCCTGTGTGCCCACCGTGGCAACGGCGCGGATGCCTGAGCTGATCGATGGCTTCAGTCGCCGCATGCCGCAGGTGCGGGTCAGGCTGATGGACGGTGGCATGGACGAGGTCGCCGCGGCCGTGCGCACCGGCGAAGCCGATTTCGGCGTGGGCTTCAGCGGCGTGACGGACGCGGCGCTGGGCTTCGAACCCCTGCTGGAAGAGCGCTATGTGCTGGCCGTGCGGCGGGACCATCCGCTTGCACGCAAGCGGTCATTGGCACTGGCGATGTTCGCGGCGGAGCGGTGGGTGACGGTGGCACGCACCAGCGGCAATCGACGCCTGCTGGATGCAGGGCTGGGTGCGGATCAACGCCCACCGCGGGCCTGGCTGGAAGTGGGCCATGTGAGCGCCCTGCTCGCCATGGTCGAGGCGGGCCTGGGGGTGGGCTTGGTGCCGGAATTGGCCCTCGACCCCCGCGACGCGGTGCTCAAGGGGCTGCAATTGGCCGATGTGGCCTTGACGCGGCAGATGGGGATCCTGACGTTGGCGGGCGCGACGCCGACGCCATTGGCCCAGCGGTTCCTGGACCATTTGCGCGAGGCCTGGGTCGCTCCCGCGGTGCAGCCTGACCAGGTGCGCCCAGACGGCGCTGGGTCGGGGCAAGCGGCACGTCGCCCCCGTCCCCGCGCCTCTAAGTTTCAGGCTGACGACTGACCCTCCGCGTCCGGACGGATCTTTCCGGCTTCGACATACTGGTCGTACTGCAGGCGCGGCATGGCCGTGGTGCCCACGGTGCCGGGCTCGGCCTCCCAGGACATCGTGACGCTGTCTTCGGCCTCCACGATTTCGACCCGGCCTTCCGGAATCTCGATGGGCGCGCCGTCGCCGGGCGTGTAGGTGACATGGCCTTGGATGGTGGCAAATCGGGGCATTCGTTTCTCCTCAAACGATGGTTCGGACGGGCCTTCCACTGCGACCCGCCTCGCTGAGGATTGCACCAGCGGCAAGGCCGACCGGCGTGTCGGACGGCGGCGCATGCTGCGGCGCGGCACGGGCGAATTCGAGCTGTCGGCCCGGGGCGGCCCTCCGCTGCCACCCGCGCAGATCATTCGCGCGACACCTCGCCTGGCCGAGGGGAGGGCGCAGTTCGTTGCCCTGGCCGATGCCAACCACGCCTACTGCTTCGGCCAACTCGCGTCAGGCCTCGATGAACAGGGCGGGATCCACCATCGTGCGGTTCAGCATCACGCCCCAGTGCAGATGCGGCCCGGTCACGCGGCCGGTGGCGCCGACGGCGCAGAAGGCGTCGCCCGTGGCCAGACGGTCGCCCACCTTCGCGTCGATGCGGCTGAGGTGGCAGTACATGCTCAGCAGCCCGCCGCCATGGTCGAGCCACACGGTGCCGCCGTTGAAGAAGTAGTCGCCCGTGTCGATCACGGTGCCCGGCACAGGCGCCCGAACGGGCGTGCCGGTGGCCGCGGCGATGTCCATGCCGCTGTGTGGATTGCGCGCCTGGCCATTGAACACGCGGCGCAGCCCGAATGAACTGGAGCGGCGGCCGGGCACGGGCACCGCCATTGCCAGTTCGGCGGGCACGGGGTCGCTGAAGGTGGCCATCACACCGGCCTGATGGTCGCGCTCGCGTTCGTAGCGAGCCTGGTCCGCGGCGGAAAGGTCCACCGTCTTGGGCGCCACGGTGAGCCGCTGCTCGGCATATCGCTTCGGCGCGATCGCATAGGCGATGCGGTGCGCCTCGCCCGCGGTGCCGACCTGCACCTCGGCTTCGCCGGGGCTGGCGGCCAGGGGGATGCCGACCACGGCCGTCCATTCGATGGGGTCGCCCACCACCAGCACCGGCAGGCCTGCCGCGGTGCGGACCGCGGGCCGCCGGTTGGCCGGCCCGAGCGCCAGGCGCGCCACGCCGCCCGGGACCTGGAGGGCACGAGGCCACACGCCGGGTGCGGTGGGAGAAGGCGTCGGGGAGGGCTGCCGAGGTGCTGCGTGAACCGCGGAGGGAAGCAGGGCGCCCGCCGCCAGCGCGGCAAGAAAGCCGCGCCGGTCGGCTAGGCCGTCAGAGGCCGGCGTGCTGCGGAGAAGGAAAGGAGAGGGAGATTCAGGCATCGGTGATGGATCATCTTCGAACCGCAATGTTCGCAGCCCCGGTGCGATCTGCCCTGCGTGGCTATCCTTTCGCCGCAGCGCTGAAGGAATCCCGTCATGTCCCGCATCCTCCTCACCGGCTTCGAAGCCTTCGATCGCGACACGGTCAATCCGTCGTGGGAGGTGGCCCGCGCGCTCGATGGCTGGGCGTGCGGCGGCGCCACGGTGCAGGCGGTCCAGCTGCCCTGCGTGTTCGGTGCCGCGCTGGCCCGCCTGGACGAGGCGCTGGCGCAGGGCGCGGTGCCACGCCTGGTGGTCGGCCTGGGGCTGGCCAGTGGCCGCGCCGAGATCACGCCCGAGCGCGTCGCCATCAATGTGGACGACGCGCGCATCCCCGACAACGCCGGCCGCCAGCCGGTCGATGCGCCGGTGGCTGCGGGCGGGCCGGCGGCCTACTTCTCCAGCCTGCCCATCAAGGCCATCGTGCATGGGCTGCGGTCTGCGGGCCTGCCGGCCTCGGTCTCCAACAGCGCGGGCACCTTCGTCTGCAACCATGCCTTCTACGGGTTGATGCACCGACTGGCCACGCAGCCCGTACTGGCCCGCACGCGTGGCGGCTTCGTGCATGTGCCCGCGCTGCCGGAACAGGCCGCACGCGCGCCGGGCATGCCCTGCCTGCCGCTGGAAACGCAGGTACAGGCCATGCGCCTGCTGCTGCGCACGGCGCTGGCGGTGGAGCGGGACATCGTGGAAGCCGGCGGCGCGCTCCACTGAACCCGGCTGGCGTGGTGGCCCGTCGTGCCCGGAACAGCCCCGTGGTCCCGGGCCCGCGGCGGCACCCCATACTCCCGCCACCCTGAACAACGAGGAGACACGCATGCATCCGCTCACCCTTCGCACCACTGCCCTGTGTCTGGCGGCCCTCGGCGCCGGTGCTCACGCGCAGAACGTCGGCAGCTTCCGCGATTCCGCCCAGTCTGCGTCGCGCTATGCCGAAGCCAGCCTTCCGGCCACCGGCGACTGTGCGCGGCTCGGCCAGCAGGTGAGCTCGGTCGAGGGCACGCGGCTGACCGTGCTCAGCGCGACCGCCACGCCCGCGGCCAACGGCGTACCGGACTTCTGCCGCATCGTCGCCATGCTCGACCCCGAGGTGCTGGTCGAGGTGGCGTTGCCCATGCGCTGGAACGGCCGGCTGTACATGCGTGGCAACGGCGGCTATGCCGGCGAGCGCATCGACGCACCCAGCCGCGTGGCACTGCGCGACGAGGCGCTCAAGCGCGGCTTCGTCGCCGCCCAGACCAACACCGGCCACGATGCCGTGGCGCAGCCGCTCGGCAGCTTCGCGCAGAACGACCTGGCCAAGTTGGTCGACTACAGCTTCCGCGCCGTGCACCTGACGGCACAGGCCTCCAAGGACCTGGCCGCCGCCTTCTACGGCCGCAAGCCGGCCAAGTCGTACTTCGATGGCTGCTCCACCGGTGGGCGGCAGGGCCTGATGTCGGCCCAGCGCTATCCGGCCGACTTCGACGGCATCGCCGCGGGCGCGCCGGTGCTCAACTTCACCGGCACGATGTACGACTATGTGTCGTACGCGCCGCTGATCGCCAAGGCCGGCTTCACCGGCGCGCAGCTGTCGCAGATCGGCCGCGCCATCGTCGCCAAGTGCGATGCGGTGGACGGCCTGAAGGATGGTGTGATCGCCGATCCGCGCCGCTGCGTCATCGATCCGAGGGCGGACTTCCCGGACCTGAGCGAGGCGCAGGTCGCCGCGCTGGAGGCGGTGCACCGGGACATGCAGCACAAGGGCAAGAGCGTGTTCCCGGCCTGGCCCTGGGGTTCGGAGGCGCCCGACGCCAGCGGCATCAGCGGCTGGGCGGAATGGTTCGTCTCGATGCCGCGCGCCCCGGCCGCCACTGCTGGCGCGCAGGCCCTGCCGCCTGGCGAGACCCGCCAGAGCGCCTATGCCCAGACCTTCCTGCGCTACTTCGCCGACCAGCCCGCCAGCCGGCCCGATGCCGACTGGCGCACCTTCGACCTGGACCAGGGCTTCCGCGCCACCAGCTTCATCAGCACGCTGGTGGATGCGCGCAACCCTGACCTGAGCGCCTTCGCGGCCCGTGGCGGCAAGATGATCACCTACCACGGCTGGGCCGACCCGGCCCTCAATCCGATGATGAGCGTGGGCTACCACGAGGAGGCGGCGCGCGCCATGCCCAAGCTGGACGACAGCTACCGCGTGTTCATGGTGCCCGGCATGCAGCACTGCAACGGCGGCGACTCGCCGAACGTGCTCGATGCGGTGACGGCCGTGATCGACTGGACCGAGACGGGCCGCGCGCCCGCCGCGCTGCTGGCCACCCAGCGCCGCGCCGACGGCAGCGAACGCAGCCGGCCCGTGTGCGCCTATCCAAAGGTGGCGCAGTACCTGGGCGGCGATGCCGACAAGGCGGCCAGCTTCGCCTGCCGGTGAGCGCTGGCCAGGGCGCCGCTGCTCAGCAGCAGCGCCCCTTGCCTGCGCCGTAGCGCGCCTCCAGCCGCTCGCGGGAGAATTCCTCGTAGCTCATCGGCGCCCGGTCCGGATGGGTCTGCTCCCTGGCGTGGGTGCAGCAGTTCGGGGCGGTCGGGGCACCGGCGCATCGAGCACCGGCGGCACCTCCAGCGCCTCCCAGGTGCCGGTCGCCAGCCCCTCGAGCACGAAGGGGCCGATGGCGACGCGGATCAGCCGCAGCGTCGGCAGGCCCACCGCCGCCGTCATCCGCCGCACCTGCCGGTTGCGGCCCTCGCGGATGGCTAGCTCGATCCAGTCGGTGGGAATGTTCTTGCGCTCGCGGATCGGGGGCTCGCGCGGTGACAACTGCGGCGGCGGATCGAGCCGGCGCGCGCGCGCTGGCAGCGTGGGCCCATCGTTGAGCACGACACCGTGGCGCAGCTGCGCCAGCGCCTCGTCGGTGCACAGGCCCTCCACCTGCACCCAGTAGGTCTTCTCCATCTTGTGCCGCGGGTCGGCGATGCGGGCCTGCAGCGGGCCGTCGCGGGTCAGCAGCAACAGGCCCTCGCTGTCGGCATCGAGCCGGCCGGCGGCATGCACGCCGGGCAGGTCGATAAAGTCCTTGAGCCCGCGCCAGCGCCCCTCGGGTGTGAACTGGCTCAGCACGCCGTAGGGTTTGTGGAAGCGGATGAGGCGGGGGGACGGCGCAGTCATGGACGGCGTCGAGCATAGCCCCGCCCTGAAGTCCGGTCGCCGCCATGGCGCAATCGTCCGCAGCCTTCCTCGCGGCGAAGCGCATTGAGGCGCGGGGGCGTCAGCTCAAGTGCCGCAGGCGTGCATCCATCAGCGCCGAAAAGCGCGCGAACCACACCGCATTGGCCGGCGATGGATGCGGCAGCGGCGCGAGCGTGACGGGGTGCGTGACGCCGCCGTGCGCGTAGCCGACTTCCAGCGTGCGGCCATAGCGTTCGTCGCCCAGCGCCCAGAAGTCGTCGAGGGCCGCATTCACCTCGGCTGGTTGCCCGATGCCGAACCAGAAGAAGGCCTCGCGGCCCAGCGCGATCACGGTGCGCCGGCCATCGCGGCCCTGCCACAGGTCGATGAGCAGCTCGGCCATCAGCGGACGGAAGCGCCGCTTGACCGCCATCGACCAGGCTTTGTTGCCCACCGGCTTGTAGGGCGCGGTGTTGAGCCAGAACACGCCCGATCCGGCCTCGATGGATTCCGCAAAGTCCGGCGCCGGTGCGTCCGGCCCGTGCCGTTGGCGGTGCAGCGCCGCCCGTACCAGTTGCCCGCCCTTGCCCAGGAAGGGCTGCCCCTGCTGCGCCTCCGTGCGCCCCGGGTCGCGGCCGAAGATGCACAGCGCCGCGTCCCGCGGCCCCAGCCCGATGACCGGATCGCGCCAGTCGCGGCCGGCGGATTCATAGGCCTCGCGGTCGATGCCGGGCAGGTCCTGCGCCAAGCGGCGGAAGGCGGCGTGCTGGGCGGCTGAAAGGCCCGAAAGCCTGGATGGCTCGTGCTTCATGGGTTCGACGTGAATCGGACGAAGGCGTGTTCCATGCCGCAGTGGGTTCATTCACCCAGCGCGTCTGCCACTGCGCGGGTCGCCTGCACCAGGGCCTCGACCAAATTTGCATCGACGTCGAGCAGTCCCTCGTATTCGCCAAGGTTGCGGGTGTTGTGGCACTTGTCGAGCACGCGCCAAACCTCGGGACCCAAGCCGAGCGTGTGCGGCAGCACCTGGAACACGATGTAGCGATGGCTTGCGCGATACCCCTTGCGGCGCAGCGCTGCGAGACACAAGGCATGTGCCGCGTTGTAGGCCAGATCGAAGCGGCTCTCGATCGACAGCGCCGTGTTGCCCGCGTCCTTCAGCCGGGCCATTCCGCTGCGCAGCAAACCGGCGGTTTCCGCTGCGTCTGGCGCTTCTGCACGCAGCGCCTTGCCCGGCCCGGCGAGGTTGTCGAGCGGGTCAGCCATCGAGCGCCTCGTCGCTGCCGATCAGCCAGAGCTTGGGCTGACCGAGTACGCGGGTCACGAAGGCGTTGTCCTGCGCGCGCCGCCGCGCAAGATCACCGGGTGTGTAGAGCGTGGGGTTCACGGTGCGGCCGAGCGTGGCCGTGGCGCTTTCCAACGCGCCGAACAACTCCCCATACCCGAGGCTCGCGCTCACCACCAACACGTCGATGTCGCTGTGAGTCGTGTCCTGCTGGTTGGCCACGGAGCCGAACACGAAAGCTGCCCGAATTTGGGACGCGAGCGGCAGCAATGCGGTGCGCAGGACCTCGACCAAACCCGAAGTCTTGAGCACCAGACCGCGCAACTCGGCAAACACGGGCGAATCGGCATTGGCCTGGTAGTGCTTCTGGTTGCCCTGACGCGTCACCGTCAACAGGCCCGCTTGCGACAGGTCCGCCAGTTCGCGCTGCACTGCGCCGCTGCCCGATCCGGCCAGCGAGATCACCTCGTTGGCGTAGAAGCTGCGTGCCGGATTCCCGAACAGGACGGCGAGCACACGTTGGCGGACCTTGGGAAACAGGGCGTCGGCCAAGCTGACGCTGGCAGGCGGCACGGTCGTGTGCGGAATGCCCATAATGGGTTTGATCATACCCAATATGGGATTGATGATCGAATCGCGCGGCCCAGGATGTCAGTAACGATCAGTGGCAGCGGGGGCTCCGCCTTCAATTTTTCCCCCAGCTGTCCTTCAACCCGCTCGTGCGGTTGAACACCAGCCGCCCCTCGGCCGAGGCCTTGGCGTCGACCACGAAGTAGCCCAGGCGCTCGAACTGGTAGTTCGTCTCCGCCGCGGCGCTGGCCAGGCCGGCCTCCACGTAGCCCTGGACGGTGCTCAGGCTGGCGTCGTTCAGCTCGTCGGCGATGTTGTCGGCGCTGCCGGGCTGCTCGGTCTTGAACAGGCGCTCATACAGACGGATCTCGGTGGGCACGGCGTCATGGGCGCCCACCCAGCCGATCACGCCCTTGACCTTCACGCTGTCGGCGCCGGGCGTGCCGCTCTTGGTGTCGGGCAGCACCTCGGCCAGCACCTTGGTGACCTTGCCGTCGGCGTCCTGCTCGAAGCCCGTGCATTGCACGACGTAGCCGTACTTCAGGCGCACCTTGTTGCCGTCGATGGCCTGCTGGCTGGCGTTGGTGTGCGGCGGGTAGAGGCGGCGGTAGCCCTTCTCGGGCACGGCCTGGAAGTCCTCGCGTTCGATCCACAGCGTCTTGCCGAAGGTGAAGTGGCGCTGCCCGGCGGTTTCGTCGTGCGGGTTCACCGGGGCGTGGCAGGGCTCCAGGTGACCGGCGCCCATGGTGGCGTCCCAGTTCGTGATCTCCAGGGCCAGCGGGTCCAGCACTGCCATGGCCCGCGGCGCGACCGGATCCAGCGCATCGCGCAGCGCGGCTTCGAGGGCGGCGTACTCGGTCCAGGCGCCGCCGGACTTGGTGGTGCCGCTGCGCTCGCAGAAGAGCTGGAGCGCCTCGGGCGTGTAGCCGCGGCGGCGCAGGCCGGCCAGGGTGGGCATGCGCGGGTCGTCCCAGCCGTCCACATGGCCTTCCTCGACCAGCTGGCGCAGCTTGCGCTTGCTGGTGATGACGTGGGTGACGTTGAGGCGCGCGAATTCGTACTGCCGCGGCGGCGGGGCGGTCAGCAGGCCACCTTCGATCAGCCGGACCATCAGCCAGTCGTAGAAGGGTCGCTGGTCCTCGAACTCCAGCGTGCAGATGCTGTGGGTGATCTGCTCCAGCGCGTCCTCGATGGGGTGCGCGAAGGTGTACATCGGGTAGATGCACCACTGGTCGCCGGTGTTGTGGTGTGTGGCGCGGCGGATGCGGTAGAGCGTGGGGTCGCGCAGGTTGATGTTGGGGCTCGCCATGTCGATCTTGGCGCGCAGCACGGCGGCGCCGTCGGCCAGCTCCCCGTTCTTCATCTGGCGCAGGCGGGCCAGGTTCTCTTCCGGTGCGCGGCTGCGGAAGGGGCTGTCGGTGCCGGGGGCGCCGAAGTCGCCGCGGTTGGCGCGCATCTGCTCGGGCGTCTGCTCGTCCACGTAGGCATGGCCGGCCGTCACCAGGTACTCGGCCGCGCGGTACATGAAGTCGAAGTAGTTGCTGGCGTAGTAGATATGGTCCTGTGCGACGCCGGGCTGCGCGGGCACGTCGGCCAGGGCGGTGGAGTAGCCCATCCAGCGGATCGCTTCGCGGATGGAGTCGACGTACTCCTGCTCTTCCTTCTCGGGATTGGTGTCGTCGAAGCGCAGGTGGCACACGCCGCCGTATTCCTTGGCCAGCTCGAAGTTCAGCCAGATGCTCTTGGCATGGCCGATGTGCAGGTAACCGTTGGGCTCGGGGGGAAAGCGGGTGCGGATCTTCGCCGGATCGGGCATGCCGGCCTGATGGAAGGGGCCGTCGCCCGGGCCGCCGCCCCAGCGGCGCGAGGCATAGGTACCCTGTTCCAGGTCGGCTTCGATGACGTGGCGCAGGAAGTTGCTCGGGGCGGCCGGGGCCGCGTGCGCGGCAGCCTGCTTGCCGCCGTTGTTCTTGTTGTCGCCGTGCGGGGCAGTGGGAGAAGTCATCGGGGAATTTTATGGGTCGGCGCGGGTCGATGGTTTCGCCGCGCTGCAGCGCAAGTGCTGCCCGCAACGCCGTAAGGGTTACGTCTGGCAACCAACGTCACGTTCGCGGGTGAACCTTTCCGGGGGGCGCGGCGTTCTATCTGTCAGGTGGACGGCAGTTTTCGTGAACTGCGTCCTTCCCCAGTTTTTCCAGGAGATCGAGATGAATGTCTCTCGCACGGGCTTCTTCAAGTGGGCTGCGGCCGCTGCCGTTGCAGCGGGCGCCCTGTTCGCCGCATCGTCGGCCAGCGCGCAGGTGAGCTGGTCGGTCGGCGTGTCGGTGCCAGGCGTGGCGGTGGGCGTGGCAGCACCCCCGCCGGCGTATTACGGCCCGCCGCCTGCCTATTACGTGGCGCCGCCGGCGCCCGTTTACTACCGCCCGCCGCCGCCGGTGTACTACCGTCCGGCCCCGCAGGTGGTGTACGAGCCGGCGCCGGTCTACTACGGCCCGCCGCCCTACTACCGCCACCATCACCACTGGCGCTGAAACAGCGGTCGGCCCATGGGGCTGATCCGCCGTCGAAACCAAGCCGCCCCGCCGCTCGCCGGCAGGCGGCTTTTTCGTGGGCGGTTCCCGCCGTTGGAGGTGGCCGCTACATCGCCCGGAACAGCGGCGCGTAGAGCCGGCTCACCGGCAGGGGCTCATCGGGACGGCCACGCAGCGTCAGCTGCATGCGGCCGGCATCGTCGCGGTGGACGGCATCCACCGCATCGGCCCGCACCACCACCGCGCGGTGGATCTGCCAGAAGCGCTGCGGATCGAGCTGCGGCAGCAACTGCCTGAGCGGCGTGCGGATCAGGTGTTCGGCGTCCGCCGTCAGCACCCGCACGTATTTGTCGGCGGCTTCGAAGTACAGCACGTCGTCCACCGGCACCATGCGCACGGTGGTGCCGCCGGCATTGCTGGCGGCAATGAATTTGAGTGGCGCCGCCTCGCCCCGAGGCGACGACGCCGCGCCCAGCAGGTCGCGCCATTGCGCCAGCGCCTGCTGCGGCATCGCCGCAGGCGCAGCGAGCCGCTCCTGCAGCCGGGCGACCGTCCGCGCCAGGCGCTGCGGCTGTACCGGCTTCATCAGGTAGTCGAGCGCCTGGGCCTCGAAGGCGCGCGCGGCGTATTCGTTGTAGGCGGTGACGAACACCAGTTGCGGCATCGCTGCTTCCTCCGCAGGCCAGCGCTCGGCGATCTCCTCGGCGGCGGCCAGGCCGTCCTGGCCGGGCATGCGGATGTCCATGAACAGCACGTCGGGCCGCAGCCGCAGCGCATCGCGCACGGCGCTCATGCCGTCGCCAACCAGAGCCACGGTCTGCAGCGCCGGCCAGGCGCGGGCCAGTTCGGCCTGCAGGGACTGGGCGAGCAGGGGTTCGTCTTCGGCGATCAAGGCGGTGGGCATGGGCGGGCGCGTTTCAGGCAGCAGCGGAAAAGGGCAGGGTGACGGTGGCGCAGGTGCCTCCCCCGGACGGGCTGGATAACGCGAGCGTGCCGTCCTCGCCGTAGAGGGTTCGTAGCCGCTCGCGTACCTGGGTGAGGCCAAACCCGCCCTGGGTCGAGGAGTCGCTGCCGGGCGACGTGTGGACTGGCCGCCGCGGCTCTTGCTCTTCGAGGGTGCTGACCGGGCCCGCGTCCAGGCCCGCGCCGGTGTCGATGACATCGATGACGAGATCGCCGCCCTCCCGCCGGGCCAGCACGCGGATCTCGCCGCCTTCGACCTGCGGCTCCAGTCCGTGGCGGATGGCGTTCTCGACCAGGGGCTGCAGCAGCAGCGGCGGCACGGGCACCGCGCGCAGTTCCGGCGGCAGGTCAAGGGCGCAGCGCAGGCGTGGCCCCATGCGCACGGCCATCAGGGCCAGGTAGTCGGCCAGCCGCTCGAACTCCTGCGACAGCGGATGCAGCGTGCTGCGCGAGCCGCCCAGCGTGGCGCGCAGGTAGTCGTTGAGCCGGTCCAGCATGGCCACGGCGCGCTCGGGGTCGGTGGCGATCAGCACGCGCAGGTTGGCGAGCGTATTGAACAGCATGTGCGGCTCGAGCTGGGTCTCCAGCAGCTTCAGGCGGGCCTCGGTGGCGTCGCGCGCGGTTGCGGCGATTTCGGCGGCCATGGCGGCGGACCTGCCTTTGGCATGAAAGTAGAAGGAGCCGATGGCGCCAGCGGCGACGGTGATGTAGAGACCGATGATGTTCTTGTTGGCGGGCCCGGCATCGCTGTCGCCGGGGCCGATCAGCCAGTAGGCGGCCTCGTCACCCACGTAGAAGCCCACCAGGATGCCGATCACGGTGAGAACCAGCCCGCGCCAGCCCTTGGGCCAGCCACGCCCGCCCTCGGGATTGCCATGGCAGTTGCGCGGATCGACCAGGTAGCGTCCGGCCTCCATGGTGATCCAGCAGAGGGTGCCGATGCAGGTGGCATAGCCGAGTTGGACCAGGTAGCTGCGCGTCGGCCACATCAGCGTGGTGAACACCGACACCACGCAGCACAGCGCCAGCACGTGCAGATAGTGGCGCAGCAGGCTGCGCAGCACGCTGGTCATCGAGGAGGACCCCGTGCCCGCCGGCGTCCGCGTGGACGTTGTGTCCGCCGGGGCGCTCATGGCGTCGACAGCGGCGGCGTGATCGCCACGTCCGTCTTCATACCCAGCGGTCCTGGCGCCGCAGCCGGCGCCGCCAATTGCGCACGGCGACGCAGTTCCTCGGTCGTCTCCCCGCCGCCTGGGTGCCAGCCCGGTGGCCGCCAGAGATAGCCCAGCGCCTCGCCCACCGACGTCGCGCCCCGCAGGTCGCGCCACAGTGCGCGCCAGCCGTCGAACTCGATGGCCAGCAGGTTGTACGACGTCTGCGGCTTGACCAGACCGTAACGCGGTTTCACGTCCTCGCGCTCGGCGATGTAGGTGCCGAAGAGACGGTCGAACACGATCAGCACGCCGCCATAGTTGCCGTCCAGGTACTCCAGGTTCGACGCGTGGTGCACGCGGTGCGCCGAGGGCGTGTTGAGCACCCATTCCAGCGGACCCAGCCGCGGAATCCATGTCGCGTGGATCCAGAACTGGTAGAGCAGGTTGAGCGTGAACAGCAGCAGGATCAGCCGCGGCGGCGCACCCAGCAAGGGTGCGAGCAGGAAGAAGGCCAGCACGCCGGTGAGCTTGCCCGTCCAGCCGAAGCGGTAGGCAGCCGACAGGTTGAGGTCGTTGGGCGAGTGGTGGATGGAATGCGTGCACCAGAACCAGCGCACCCGATGCGCCGCGCGGTGGTACCAGTAGTAGCAGAACTCCTGCAGCAGGAAGGCCGCCACCCAGCCCGTCCAGTGGTCCAGCGGCAGGGTGAACAGCCGGTGCGCGTAGAGCCAGTCCATCCAGCCCACCCAGAAGGCCAGCGGCAGCAGCCAGCGCAGCGGGTACTCGCGCACCAGGAAGTCGACCACCGACAGCCCGGCGGACCTCCAGTCATAGGCCGGCCCCCGGCCGCGGGCATGGCGCCAGGACAGCACCAGCGCCTCCAGCAGCGAGGCCAGCAGCACCGTCACGACGGCGAACTTCAGGATCAGCAGCAGGACGGGCATGACGGCGCGTGCTCCGGACGTATGAGGAAGGATGGGTTGGCGCTGCCGGGGCCGGTCAGTCCATGAGGGCGTAGGGGCCGCCGCGCTCCAGCGCCCGCTGGTAGGCCGGGCGCGCGTGGATGCGTTCGAGCCAGGCCATCAGCTTCGGTCGGCTCGCGTCCAGGCCGCCGCGGGCGCGGGCCGCCTCGACCGGAAAGCTCATCTGGATGTCGGCCACGCTGAAATACGGGCCGGCAAACCAGTCGCGCTGGGCCAACTCGGACTCCATGAAGTCCAGGTGCTGGCGCAGTTGCGGCTGCACGAAGCTGGCCATGGCCTTGTCGGCGATGCCGCGGGCGACGGGCTTGATGAAGAAGGGCATCCTGGCGCCCTTGATGCGGCTGAAGACCAGCGTCAGCAGCAGCGGCGGCATGGCCGAGCCTTCGCCATAGTGCAGCCAATACCGGCATCGCGCGGCCTCGGGGCTGCCCGACTCGGGCAGCAGGGCGGCGGCCGGATAGCGCTCGGCCAGCGTCTCCAGGATGGCGCCCGACTCGGCCAGCACGCTGCCGTCGTCGAGCGTGACCACGGGTGCCTTGCCAAGCGGATGCACCCGCTTGAGCTCGGGCGGCGCCAGCATGGTGGCGGGGTCCCGCTTGTACTGCACGACGTCGTAGGGCAGCTGGAGTTCTTCCAGCAGCCACAGAACGCGCTGCGACCGGGAGTTTTCGAGGTGGTGGACGGTGATCATGGGGCGCGATCTTGCCTGAGTGCGGGCGTTCGTGCGGCGGGCGAGCGGCGGGCGAGCGGCGGGGCGCGCAGCCGTTCAGCGGCCCGCGCGGCCTTCGGCGGACAGGCGCTCCCGTTCGCGCTGCACCATGCGCTCCATCAAGGCATTGCCCGGTGCGAACACCCAGACGCCCAGGCCATGGAAGAACAGGCCCAGGCCCCAGCCCAGCAGCGGAAACACCGCCCAGTGGCGCCCCTGGGCCACCGACATCGCGATGAGGGCCAGATTGACGATGGCATAGATGGCGGCATGGCTGAGCCAGCCGAGCTTGGCCTTGGCGCGACGGCGGGCGAGGGCGTCGATGGAGGCGTAGGCATCTGTGGGCATGAAGATCTCCAGCAAGGGAAACGAGGAAGAAGGATGGGCGGGTCCCCAGGCTCACCGGGGCGGCGGCAGCCGCTCAGGCAAGGGAGGCGCGGCGGTCGGCGCCGATCGCCAGGCGCCACAGCCGCAGCGTGCCGCCGGCGAAGATGCCGCTGAACAGGCCGTACAGGGCGCTCACGCCCAGGGCGAAGCCGCTGTCGTGCGCCAGGGCGGGATGCAGCACCAGCGTCACGCCCACCACGTACTTGGTCAGGAAGATGCCCATCATCCGCACCAGTGGCCAGGGGCTGCCGGGCAGCAGGAACTCGCGCAGGTCGGGGTCGTAGCGGGTGTGCGGCGACAGCGGCCGGCCCTGCATCCAGAAGCCGCTGGCCGCGGCAGCGACGGCCCAGGCCACCAGCGCCAGCAGGCCGGCCTGCGACTGCCCGAAAGCCGAGGCCACGCCGTAGAGCGCGAAGCCGATCATGGCCAGAGGCAGCACGGTGACGCCGACGAGGCTGACCTCGCGCGTCAGCAGCTGCCGCGCGCCACGCCACGCCAGCAGCGCGAAGAGGGCGAACACCCAGCGGGGGGTGTGCGCAATGATCTGGAAGAGCATGGAATCGGTGAGCATGGGAACTCCTTGATCGATGTGGGTGGGAGGAATCCGCCGCCGGACGGGCTGCGATGGGGTGGACTGTGCAGGCCGGTGCCGCCGCCGGCCACCGGCCTGCGACGAACGGCGCCAGGGCTGCGCGAGCCGCAGGATTCCGGCGCGAACGGGTGGGTGCACCGCCGGGGCGGACGGCCTGCGGCCTGCCGCGACGGGACGCCGGCCGACAGCTCGGAGGCTTTACCGCCGCTTTACGGTCGCTCCCACATCGCAGCTACGATTTCCCGCTCTACTCGCGGCACGCTCAGCCGCATGCCCGCTACGCATCCATGGACCCTCGCCACACCCCCCCGCCCCAGACTTCACATGCCGCAGAGCCGGAGGTTCCCCCCGCCCGCCCGCCCGGGCGACGCAGCCGCTGGCTGGGTGGCGCGGTGGTGCTCGTGCTGGTGGCGGGCCTGGTGGGGCTGGGCTGGTACCTGGTCCATCGGCCGGCGGCCGACGCCAGTGCCGGCTTCGGTGGTCCGCCGGGGCGCGGCGGTCCGGGCGGGCCCGGAGGACCCGGCGGTCCGGGCGGTCCGGGCGGAGGAGGAGGTGGCTTCGGCAGCGTGACCGTCGGCCATGCCGTGGTCCGCAGCATGCAGCTTCCCATCGCGCTCGACGCACTGGGCACCGTGACGCCGCTCGCCACCGTCACCCTGAAGCCCCAGGTAGGCGGCGTGCTGACCGAGGTGCTGTTCAGCGAGGGCCAGACCGTGCGCAAGGGCCAGGTGCTCGCACGGATCGACCCGCGCCCCTACCAGCAGGCGCTGGACCAGGCCAGGGGCACACGCCTGCGCGACGAGGCGCAGCTTGCGGCCGCCCGCGTGACGCTGGAGCGCTACCGCACACTGCTCTCCCAGGACTCCATCGCCCGCCAGGACGTGGACACCCAGGCCGCCCTGGTGCGCCAGCTCGAAGGCACGGTGGTCAGCGACAAAGCGGCCGAAGCCGGCGCGCAGCTCAACCTCGACTTCACCCGCATCACCGCACCCGTGACAGGCCGCATCGGCCTGCGCACCGTGGACCCCGGCAATTACGTGGCCGCCAATGCCACCACCGGCGTGGCCGTCATCACCCAGATGAACCCGATCGACGTGCAGTTCTCGGTGCCGCAGGACCGGGTGCCCGAGATCCAGGCACAGCAGGGCACCGGCGCCAAACTCCAGGCCACGGCACTCGACCGTACGCGCAGCGACGTGCTCGACCAGGGCGTCTTCTCGACGCTCGACAACGTGGTGGACGTGGGCACCGGCACCGTCAAGGCCAAGGCCCGTTTCGACAACGCGCAGGCCAAGCTCTTTCCCAACCAGTTCGTGAACCTGCGGCTGACGCTGCGCACGGTCGACGCGCTGGTGGTGCCGGTGACGGCCGTCCGCACCGGGCCGACCGGCCCTTACGTCTATGTCATCCGCGACGACCGCACGGTGCAGGTGCGACCCATCAAGCGCGGCGAATCCACGCCGGAGGTGATCGCCATCACGTCCGGCCTGCAGGCCGGCGAGAAGGTGGTGACCGAGGGCGGGGACCGGCTCAATGATGGCTCGCGCGTGCAGCTGCAGGGCGAGCGGCCGGCCACGGGCCCGCGCCAGGGTGGCCAGCGCCGCCGCGGCGCCGAGGGCGCGGGCGGTCCGGCGGGCGCGGCATCGGCACCGCAGGGCGCGGCCTCCGCACCCGCTGCCGGTGCACCGGCAGCGCCGACCGCTCCTTCGATGCCAGGTGCTGCGACGCCTGAGCCCGGCGCCGCGGCCGGCGGGGCACCTTCTGCCTCTGGCGGCGCAGCGTCGTCGCCCGCAGCCGCCGCGCGTTCGCTGCCCACGCCCGAGCAGCGCCAGCGCATGCTCGACGCGGCGCGCGACAACCCGGAACGCCTGGCGCGGATCAAGGCGCTGCTCGACGGTCTGGACAAGGGCGACCCCGAGGCCATCGAGCGCTGGCAGCGCCTGCAGCAGCGGCGCCGCGAAGGCGGTGGCGGTGGCGGCGGTGAAGGCCGATGAACCCCTCGCGCCCCTTCATCGAGCGGCCGGTCGCCACCGGGCTGCTGATGCTGGCCATCGTGCTGGCGGGCCTGGTGGGCCTGCGCTTCCTGCCGCTGGCGGCACTGCCGCAGGTGGACTACCCGACCATCCAGGTGCAGACGCTCTACCCGGGCGCGAGTCCGGAGGTCATGAGCCGCACCGTCAGCGCGCCGCTCGAGCGGCAGTTCGGGCAGATGGCGGGCCTCAACCGCATGAGCTCAACCAGCGCGGCGGGTGTGTCCATCGTCACGCTGCAGTTCGATCTGGACCAGACGCTGGACGTGGCCGAGCAGCAGGTGCAGGCCGCCATCAACGCCGGCGGCTCCTTCCTGCCCACCGACCTGCCGGCGCCGCCGGTCTATGCCAAGGTCAACCCGGCCGACGCGCCCATCATGACGCTGGCCGTGACCGCCGACACGCTGCCGCTGACGGAGGTGCAGAACATCGTCAACACCCGTCTGGCGCAGAAGATCAGCCAGGTCAGCGGCGTGGGGCTGGTCTCGCTCGCGGGCGGCCAGCGGCCGGCCGTGCGCATCCAGGCCAACACCCAGGCGCTGGCCTCGGCCGGCATCGGGCTGGACACGCTGCGCAACGCCATCGCCGCGGCCAATGCCAACGGCGCCAAGGGCAGCTTCGACGGGCCGCAGCGCTCCTACACCATCAACGCCAATGACGCGCTGCTCACCGCGGCCGACTACAAGAAGCTGATCGTCGCCTGGAAGAACAACGCGCCGGTGCGGCTGTCGGATGTGGCGCGCGTGGTCGACGGCGCCGAGAACGCGCAGCTGGGTGCCTGGGCCGGCCTCAAGGACGACAAGCCCCAGGCCAACGGGGCCGGCGATGGCTCGCTACGCCAGTCGATCATCGTCAACGTGCAGCGCCAGCCGGGCGCCAACGTGATCTCGACCGTGGACGCGATCCGCGCCCGCCTGCCAGAGCTGCAGGCCGCCATGCCGGCCAACGTGCGGGTGGAAGTGCTGTCCGACCGCACCTCCGGCATCCGCGCCTCGGTCGAGCATGTGCAGATGGAACTGGTGCTGGCCGTGGTGCTGGTGGTGCTGGTCATCTTCCTGTTCCTGCACAGCCTGCGCGCCACCATCATCGCCAGCATCGCAGTGCCCATCTCGCTCATCGGCACGGCCGGCGTGATGTACCTGCTGGGCTATTCGCTGAACAACCTGAGTCTGATGGCCATGACCATCGCCACCGGTTTCGTGGTGGACGACGCCATCGTGATGATCGAGAACATCGCCCGCAAGCTGGAGGAGGGCGAGCCGCCCTTCAAGGCCGCGCTCGAGGGTGCTTCGCAGATCGGCTTCACCATCATCTCGCTCACGGTGTCGCTGATCGCGGTGCTGATCCCGCTGCTGTTCATGCAGGACGTGGTGGGTCGGCTGTTCCGCGAGTTCGCCGTCACGCTGGCCATCACCATCCTGATCTCCGCCGTGGTCTCGCTCACGCTCGTGCCGATGATGGCCGCGCGCTGGCTCGAGACGGAATCCAAGAGTGGCGGCCGGCTGGGCCGCACGGTGCAGCGCTTCTTCGACCGCGTCATCGCCCGCTACGACGTGGGCCTGGGCTGGGTGCTGCGCCACCAGGGTCTGACGCTGGTGGTGGCGGTGGGCACGCTGGCCCTCACGGCGCTGCTGTACATCATGATCCCCAAGGGGCTCTTCCCGACGCAGGACACCGGCCAGCTCAAGGCCCGCATCGAAGCCTCGCAGGACGTGTCGTACGAACGCATGGCCCAGCTCCAGGAGCGGGCGGCCGCCGTCATCCTGGCCGATGCCGATGTGCAGAGCGTGAGCTCGGTGGTGGGCGTGGACGGCGCCAGCAACATGGCGCTCAACACCGGCAGCATGCTGATCGACCTGCGCCGCAGCCGCGACGCGCAGGACGTGGTGATGAACCGCCTGACACAGGCCGTGCGGTCGCAGGTGGCAGGCGTCCGGCTCTACCTCCAGCCGACGCAGGACCTGACAATCGACGCGGAATCCGGCCCGACCGAATTCCGCGTCGCGCTGGAGGGCTCGGACACCGCCACCGTCAACGACTGGGCGAAGAAGCTGGTGGCCCGCCTGGGCAACGAGCCGCTGGTGCGCAATGCCACCACCGACGCCGGCGCGCAGGGCCTGGCCGCCTATGTGGACATCGACCGCAACACGGCCTCGCGCCTGTCGGTCACGGCCAGCTCGGTGGACGATGCGCTCTACAGCGCCTTCGGCCAGCGCATCGTCTCCACCATCTTCACCGAGACCAACCAGTACCGCGTGATCCTGGAGGCGCAGCGCGAGGGGCTTGATTCGCCGCAGGGCCTGGGCAGCCTGCAACTGCGCACCGGCGGCGGCACGGCGACGCCGCTGTCCGCCTTCGCCACCGTGCGCGAGCAGCCCGCACCGTTGCAGATCACGCGTGTGGCGCAGTACCCGTCGGCCACCGTCGGCTTCGACACCGCGGACGGCGTGGCGCTGGGCAGGTCCGTGTCGGCGATCCGTGCCGCGGCCAAGGAGATCGGCGTGCCCGCCGGCATCAACCTGCGCTTCCTGGGCGCGGCCGGGGCCTACGAGAACTCGCTCACCAGCCAGCTGTGGCTGATCCTGGCGGCGGTCGTGTGCGTGTACATCGTGCTGGGCGTGCTGTACGAAAGCTATGTGCACCCGATGACGATCCTCTCGACGCTGCCCTCGGCGGGCGTGGGCGCGCTGCTGGCGCTGATGCTCACCGGCCACGACCTGGGCGTGATCGGCATCATCGGCATCATCCTGCTCATCGGCATCGTCAAGAAGAACGCGATCATGATGATCGACTTCGCCATCGATGCCGAGCGCAACGAGGGCAAGGCACCCGAAGACGCCATCCGCCAGGCGGCGCTGCTGCGCTTCCGGCCGATCCTGATGACCACGCTGGCGGCCCTGTTCGCGGCCGTGCCGCTGATGCTGGGCCTGGGCGAGGGCGCCGAGCTGCGCCGGCCGCTGGGGCTGTCGATCTTCGGCGGGCTGGTGCTGTCGCAGCTGCTCACGCTGTTCACCACGCCGGTCATCTACCTGGCCTTCGACCGGCTGGGCCGACGCTTCTCACGCAAGGGCCGGCGCGAGGATGACGAGGACGGCCCCGCTACGCCCGGTCCCACGGAGGCCCGCGCGTGAACCTTTCCCGGCCTTTCGTCCTGCGGCCGGTGGCCACGGTGCTGCTCACGCTCGGCATCGCGCTGGCGGGCATCCTGGCCTTCTTCAAGCTGCCGGTGTCGCCACTGCCCAAGGTGGACTTCCCGGTCATCACCGTCAGCGCCAGCATCGCGGGGGCCAGCCCTGACACCATGGCCAGCAGCGTGGCCACGCCGCTGGAGCGGCGGCTGGGCGTGATCCCGGGCGTGAACGAGCTGACCTCCACCAGTTCGGTGGGCTCCACCCGCATCACGCTGCAGTTCGACCTGGACCGCAACATCGATTCCGCCGCACGCGAGGTGCAGGCCGCCATCAATGCGGCCCGGGTCGACCTGCCGTCCACGCTGCGCAGCAACCCGACCTACCGCAAGGCCAACCCGGCCTCGGCGCCGGTCATCATCCTGGCGCTCACTTCGAAGACGCGCACGCCGGGGCAGATCTACGACACCGTCTCCAACATCGTGAGCCAGCGCCTGTCGCAGGTCGAGGGCATCGGCGACGTGGAAATCGGCGGTGGCTCGCTGCCTGCCGTGCGGGTGGAACTGGAGCCCTTCAGCCTCAACCGCCTGGGCATCAGCACCGAGGACGTTCGTGCGGCCATCCAGGCCAACAACGCCAACCGGCCCAAGGGCGTGATCGAGAGCGAGGACCGGCGGCTGCAGATCTACACGCCGTCCCCCGGGTTGCGCGCGGCCGACTACCGCGACCTGGTGATCGCCTGGCGCAACAACGCGGCGGTGCGCCTGAAGGACGTGGCCGAGGTCATCGACAGCGTCGAGAACACGCGCACGCTCGGCCTGTTCAACGGCCAGCCCGCCATCGTGGTGCTTCTGCGCGCCCAGGCCGATGCGAACGTGATCGAGACGGTGGACTCGGTGCGCGCGCTCATTCCCGAGCTCAAGGCGCAGTTGCCGCAGGACATCGAGGTGGATGTGGCCTCTGACCGCACGGCCTCCATCCGCGCGGCGCTGCACGAGGTCGAGTTCACGCTCATGATCTCGGTCGCGCTGGTGGTGCTGGTGGTGGGGCTCTTCCTGCGCCGGGCGCGGGCCACCATCATCCCGACCGTCGCCACGGTGGTGTCGCTGCTGGGCACCTTCGGCGTCATGTACCTGCTGGGCTTCTCGCTCAACAACCTGAGTCTGATGGCGCTCACGGTGGCCACCGGCTTCGTGGTGGACGATGCCATCGTGGTGCTGGAGAACACGCAGCGCCACATCGAGAACGGCATGGGTCGCCTGCAGGCGGCGCTGCAGGGCGCGCGCGAGGTGGGCTTCACCGTGCTGTCCATCAGCCTGTCGCTGGTGGCGGTGTTCATCCCCCTGCTGTTCATGGGCGGACAGGTCGGCCGGCTGTTCCACGAGTTCGCGGTGACGCTGTCGGTGGCGGTGCTGATCTCGCTGGTGATCTCGCTCACCACCACGCCCATGATGTGCGCAGCCTTGCTGCGGGCGGAGAGCTGGTACCAGCGCCGGCCGCCCGGGCCGCTGGGCCGCCGCTGGGCGCCAATCAGCGCCTGGCTGGGCCGCCAGGGCGACCGGCTGTGGAACGGCATCCTGCGCGGCTATGCCCGCAGCCTCGACTGGGCACTGGCCAGCAAGACCATCGTGGTGATCTCGCTGCTGGCCGTGATCGGCCTGAACGTGTATCTCTTCATCCACGTACCCAAGGGCTACTTCCCGCAGCAGGACAACGGACAGATCAACGCCGGCCTGCGGGCCGATCAGAGCATCTCGTCCGTGGCGCTGTCGGCCAAGCTCAAGCAGGCGGTGGACATCATCAAGGCCGACCCAGCGGTGGACACGGTGGTCGGCTTCACCGGCGGCACGCGCGCGGGCGGTGGCTTCATGTTCGTCAACCTCAAGCCGCTGGCCCAGCGCGGCGGCGTGAAGACGCAGGTGGTGATCGACCGGCTGCGGCCACAGCTCAACCAGCTCACGGGTCTGCGCGTGTTCCTCGGACCGGTGCAGGAGCTGCGCATGGGCGGGCGCTCCAGCAACTCGGCCTATCAGTACACCCTGCGCGCGGACAACATCACCGACCTGCGTGCCGCCTCGACCAAGCTGGCCGCGCGCATGGCCGAGCTGCCGCAACTGGCCGACGTGGATGGAGAAAGCTCGAGCGACAACGGCGTCGAGACCTTCCTGTCGGTGGACCGCGACGCCGCTGCGCGCCTGGGGGTCAACACCACCGCGCTCAACAGTGCGCTCTACAACGCCTACGGCCAGCGTTCGGTGGCCACGATCTACAACGACCTCAACCAGTACTCGGTGATCATGGAATGGGCGCCGCGCTTCCAGACCTCGCCGCTGGCGCTGAAGGATATGTACGTGCCCTCCACGCTCAATAGCGTCACCAATGCCGATGGCAGCACGGCCAGCACCTCGCTTCAGGCCAACACCGACACCAGCACCGGCACCTCGACCACCAGCTCGGCCAACCCGGGGCAGCGCGGTGCGTCCACGGGCCAGGCGCTGGCGACCAGCAACACCACGCTGGTGCCGCTGTCGGCCTTCGCCACGCTCAAGGAGCGGGCGGTGCCAAGTGCCATCAGCCACGAGGACACCGAGCTGTCGAGCACCATCTCCTTCAACCTGCCCGAAGGCGTGACGCTGCAGCAGGCGCAGGCCGCCATCAAGCAGGCCGAGGACGACGTGGCCCTGCCGATCAACGTGCGCGGCAGCTTCGGCGGCACGGCGCGTGCGGCGCAGCAGAGCGGCAACCAGCAAGCGCTGCTGATCGTGGCGGCCATCGTGGTCATCTACATCGTGCTGGGCATCCTGTACGAGAGCCTGATCCATCCGGTGACGGTGCTCACCACGCTGCCCTCGGCCGGCGTGGGCGCGGTGCTGGCGCTGCTGATGCTGCGCATGGACCTGTCGATCATGGCGCTGATCGGGCTCTTCCTGCTGATCGGCATCGTCAAGAAGAACGCCATCATGATCATCGACTTCGCGCTGGAGGCGCAGCGCGAGCGCGGCCTCACGGCCACCGAGGCCGTGCGTGAGGCCAGCCTGCTGCGGCTGCGGCCCATCCTCATGACCACGCTGGCCGCCATGCTGGGCGCGCTGCCGCTGGCCATCGGCTTCGGCGTGGGTTCCGAGCTGCGGCAGCCCCTGGGCGTGACCATCATCGGCGGCCTGGTCGCGAGCCAGCTGCTGACGCTGCTCACCGTGCCCGTCATCTACGTGCTGATGGACCGCCTGCGGCCCGGCGGGGGGCGCGTGCCCCGCATCGGCATCCACGAACACGTTCCCACCCGATGAAGACCCGCCTTGCTCCTTCCGCCTTCCTTGCGCGCCGGCAACTGCTGCTGGCCGCGCCCGCGGCCGTCCTGCTGGCCGGCTGCGCCGTGGGGCCGCGCTATGCGCCGCCGACGGACGCGATGCCTGCCGCCTTCAAGGAAGCGCCAGCCGCGGCCGGCTGGTTGCCCGCCACGCCCGGCGACGCGTTGGACAAGGGCCCCTGGTGGAAGCGCTTCGACGACCCTCAGCTCGACGCGCTGGCCGAGCGGGTGCAGGTGAATAACCAGAACATCGCGGTGGCCGTCGCGGCCTACAGCCAGGCGCAGGCGCTGGTGCGCGAGCAGCGGGCCTCGCTGCTGCCGGCGCTCACCGCCAGCGGCAGCGGTCGCCGCAGCGGGCCGGTGAAGAGCGACAACGGCACGCGGCCATCCAACGCCTTCTCGGCGGGCCTCACGGCCAGCTGGGAGCCGGACCTCTGGGGCCGGCTGCGCCTGTCGGTCGACAGTGCCAGCGCCAGTGCTCAGGTGAGCCAGGCCGACCTGGCTGCCGCCCGGCTGTCAGCCCTGGGCTCGCTGGCCACCAACTACCTGCAACTGCGTGCCAGCGACGCCGAGATCGCGCTGCTGGACCGCACGCTCGAAGGCTACGAGCGATCGCTCACCATCACCCGCAACCGCTACCAGGCCGGCATCGCGGCGCAGACCGACGTGCTGCAGGCCCAAACGCAACTGGTCAATGCGCGCTCCGACCGGGCCGGCCTCGTGCGCGACCGGGCCGTGCTGGAGCATGCGATCGCCGTGCTGGTGGGCGTGGCGCCGGCCGACTTCCGCATCGCGCCCCAGGCCGACTGGCTGCCCGTGGTGCCCGCCGTGCCGCTCAGCCTGCCGGCCGAACTGCTGCAGCGCCGGCCCGACATCGCGGCCGCCGAGCGCGCCATGGCGCGGGCCAATGCGCAGATCGGCATCGCCCGCAGCGCGTACTTCCCCAGCCTCAACCTCACGGCCTCGGTCACCGGCAGCGCAAGCCGGGTGGGGGACCTGTTCAATGCCTCCAACCTGCTGTGGGCGCTGGGCCTCTCGGCCGCCCAGACGGTGTTCGACGGCGGCGCCATCGCCGCCCAGGTCGATGCGGCCGGCGCGGCCTACCAGGGCGCCGTGGCCGGCTACCGACAGTCGGTGCTCACGGCCTTCCAGGCGGTGGAAGACCAGCTCAGCAGCGCCGCGGCGCTGGGCGAACAGGCGGTGCTGCTGCGCCAGGCCTCGGAAGCGGCAGACCTGACGGAGCAGCAGATCCTCAACCGCTACCGCGCGGGCCAAGTGAGCTACACCGAGGTGGTGACGGCCCAGGCCTCGGCCCTGAGCGCGCGCCGCAGTCTGCTGAACGTTCAGCTGTCGCGACAGGCGTCGGCCGTGGCGCTGATCCAAGCGCTGGGCGGGGGCTGGGAGGCGGACTGGTTGCGAGCTCCGGGCACGATTCCCCCCTCGACCAGCTGAGGCCAATGCCGACACCGCCGCGGCTGCGCTCAGCCGCAGGCCTCTGCCAACTCCAACGGTTGTTTGTGGCTGCGCAGCCAGCGCTCCAGTTCCGCCGGCGGCATGGGCCGGCCGAAATGGAAGCCCTGCAGTTCGTCGCAGCGTGCGGCATGAAGCATCTGGACATGCTCCGGCCGCTCCACGCCTTCGGCCACCACGCGCAGGCCCAGCGTGTGACCCAGGCCGATGATGGCCCGCGCGATGGCCAGCTGCGCCGGGTCCTCCAGCATCTGCTGCACGAAGGAGCGGTCGATCTTGAGCTTGTCGATGGGGAAGCGGTTGAGGTAGTTGAGGTTCGAGTAGCCCGTGCCGAAGTCGTCGATGGACAGCGTCAGGCCCAGCGCCTTGAGGGCATGCAACTGGGCCATCGTCTCTTCGGCCGTCTCCATCAGCGTGGATTCGGTCAGTTCCACTTCCAGGTGCGCCGGATTGACCTGGTGGGCGGCGAGTGCGGCGCGCAGCACCTCGGGCACGCCGCTGGTGCGCAGCTGCACGGCCGACATGTTGAGCGAGACCGTCAGCTCACCCAGGCCGCTGCGCCGCCATGCGTCGTGCTGAGCGCAGGCCTGCTGGATCACCCAGTCGCCCAGCGCCACGATCTGCCCGCTTTCCTCGGCAATGGGGATGAACTCGGCCGGCGGCACGGCGCCCAGCTCGGGGCTGTGCCAGCGCAGAAGTGCCTCCACGCCGATGATGCGCCCGGACTGCGCTTCGATGCGAGGCTGGTAGGCCAGCCACAGCTCGCCGCGTTCGATGGCGTGGCGAAGGCAGGACTCGACCTGCTGGCGCTGCTGTGCGCGCGCATTCATGGCCGGCGTGAAGAAGCGGGCCGTGTCACGGCCGCTGGATTTGCTGTCGTACATCGCCATGTCCGCATGGCGCATGAGCGTGTCGATGTCGGCGCCGTCCTCCGGGTACATGGCCATGCCCACGCTGCACGAGACGTACAGGCGCGAGCCGTGCACCTCGTGCGGATCGCGCACGGCGGGCAGGATGCGCTGTTCGACCACCGCCTGCAGTTCGTCGCTGCCACGCACGCCGTCCAGGATCACCATGAACTCGTCGCCGCCCAGGCGGCTGACGGTGTCCACCTGCCGCACCGAGTCGGCAAAGCGCTGGGCCACCGAGCGCAGCAGCGCGTCGCCCACGTGGTGGCCCAGGGAGTCGTTGATGTTCTTGAACCGGTCCAGATCGATGAAGAGCACGCCCACGCCGCGCCCGGCGGCCTGCGCGCGGTCGATGGCCTCGCGCAGGCGCTCCGCGCACAGCGAGCGGTTGGGCAGGCCGGTGAGCACGTCGTGCAGCGCCAGGTAGCGGATGCGTTCCTCGCTGCGCTTGCGATCGCTGATGTCGATGGAGGTGAAGATGTAGTGCGAGATGCGGTCCGGTCCGTCGCGCACCACGCTGGCCACGATCCACGCCGGATAGGCGTGGCCGTCACGTCGGCGCATGAGCACCTCACCCTGCCAGGCGCCGCGCTTGTCCAGCACCGGCCAGAGCGTGCGCAGCTGGGCACCGTCGTCGGCCAGCAGCAGGGCGGGGCTCTGACCCACCAGGTCCGCCAGGTCGTGCCCCGTGCCGCGGCACAGCGCGTTGTTCACCGTGATGATGGCGTGCTCGGGGTTGATGATCAGGATGCCCTCGGACGAGGCCTCGAAGACCTTGGCCCACAGCTTGAGCCGCTGCTCCATGTGCTTGAGCTGGTTGATGGGCGTGAAGGCGGTGAGCATCGCCGCCTGGCCCTGGTAGTGGATGAGCCGGGCCGACAGCACGGCCCAGCCCGGTGCGCCACCGCCATGCCAGCGCACCTCGAACTCGTCCACCGCGCGGCGGTCGGCCAGTTGCTGGAAGAAGCGCGCACGCACACTGGGCTCCAGGCCCTGCGCCCACGGGTCCTGCGAGCGGCCGCCCAGCCAGGCCTGGGCCGGCGCATTGGCATTGAGCACTTCGTGGCCGGGAATCGCCGTGACCATCAGCGGGATCGGGATCGCCTCGACCAGCTCGCGCTGCGCATCGGCCGCCCGCGCCGAGGCCGCCAGCTCCTGCTGAATGCGGCGTTCGCGGTCGAGCTGGGCCAGCATGTCGTTGAAGCCGAGCACCAGCCGGCCGATCTCGTCGCCGCTCTCCCAGCTGGCGCGCAGGGTGTGGTCACCGGTGCGGCGCACCGTGTCCACCACGTCCGAGAGGCGGCGCAGTGGTTGCGAGATCTGGCGCGCCACGTAGAACACAGCGGTCAGGATCAGCATCAGCAGGAACAGCGCGGTGCCCAGGTGCAGCCACATGCGCGTGAAGAAGCCATGCTCGCGCACGGCCAGCAGGCTGGCCATCTCCTGGGTCGTGGCGCCCCAGGCTTCATCGAGGCGGGCGAACAGGGTCTGCTGGGCGGCGGCGAAGGCGGCCATCGGGGCGTTGTCCTGCTCCTGCGCGACGCGGGCGGCGCGGCGGAAGTCCTCGATGGCGGCCAGCAACCGTTGGCGCGAGTCGTCCAGCGCGCCCGCGAGTGGGCCGCGGGCGGCGGCGAAGGCTTCGCCATAGTCGCTGCGGATGGCGGCGGTGACGGTGTCCAGCCGCCCCTCCAGGATGAAGAAGCGCGTATTGGACTCGGTGCGCTCCAGCAGGGTGAGCGTCTCGCGGTGGGCCACGAGCTGGCTGCGCATCGCGGCCCCCAGCTCCATCAGCTCCGGAAAGCGCAGCAGCAGCAGCGACATGGTGTAGTAGCTGTCCAGATCCGGATCGAGGATCAGGTTGGACTGGTTGCCCACGCGCGTGACCAGCGCCCGGCCGCTGTCGAGTGCGGCCTGCGCGGCTGCATTGCGTGCGGGTCCGGAAGCACTCTCGAAGGCCTGGACGTCACGACGGAAATGCGCACTCGCGTCGCTGCTCTGCAGCCCGTCGCCCCACTGGCGCTCCACCTGCGCCAGCGCGTCGTCGTCCGCCGCGCGGGCGCCCTGCCAGCCGGCCAGGGCCATCAGGGTGGGTCGCAGCCCGGCGATGTAGGCACTGCCGGCTGCCTCCTTGCGGCCGAAGTCGATGGCAATGAACTTCTCGTTGATCAGGATGCCGCTGATGAAGATCACCGCGGTGAGGTCCAGCAGGTAGATGACCAACAGCTTGCGGCCGACGCTGAGGCGGCCGAGGCGGCGCGAGAGGAAATTCGACATGGAGAAGACTCTTGACACAATTTCTTGCAAATTGCGTGCCGAGCCTTCGCCTCAGGTTGGTGCGGGGCGGGCGGTCCTCGCGCACCAGTGCACCGCGCAGGATCTACGGAGTCATGTACTGCTGGGGATCGACGGCCACCCCCTGGCGGCGGATCTCGAAATGCAGACGGCTCTCTCCGGCATTGCCTTCGTCGATCTCGGCGATCACGTCGCCTTTGCGCACCATCTGCTGTTCGCGCACCCGGATGTTGCGCACGTGGGCATAGGCGCTGATGACCTGGCCGCCATGCTCGACGATCACCGTCCGCCCATAGCCGGCGAGTTCGGTCCCGACGAAGGCCACCTTGCCATCGGCCGCAGCGGCCACGGGGTCGCCCGCGCGGCCGGCGATGTCGATGCCCTTGTTCTGTTCGCCATCGAAGGCCTGGAGCACGGTGCCCGGCGCCGGTGCGGCAAAGCGGGGCATCTCACCCGGCGTGGCGCTGAGGGCCGCCGCGCCGGCTGCAGCGGCGGCCGCGGGCGCCGCATGCCGGGCGACCGACCGGCCTTTCTTCGCCGGGGCCTGGCGACCGCGGACGTTGGCCTGGCGGCCCGCCTGCGCAGGGCGGGCCCGCGAGGCATTGCGTGTCGGCGTGGCCTGCCGGTTCTTGGTGGCTGCCGGTTTGGCGGCCGGCTTGGCCGTGGTGGGCTTGCTGGTCTTGGCCGGCGCCCGGTGGGCGGGGGCGGAGAAGGCGAGGCTGGCCGCCAGCATCAGGCTGCCGCCCACCCAGGCGGCCCAGCCCGCGGACACGGGGCGCCCAGGCCGCAGGCGACGGCGCAGCAGGGAAATGGGATTGAACATGAGGCGCTTGGAGCAGTTGGCAGGGCCAGGGTTCAGGGCCGAATTGTGTGGGTTTGCGAAGTGGGGCCGCTGTCGGCGCCGGCGTTCCCGCTCGTCACGTCGACGCGCCGGCCACCTGGGCCGCCAGCGCTGGATGGCGGGCCAGCACCACCTCGCGCGGACCGGCGTCGGCCACCCGACCCGCCTCCATCAGCACGACGGTGTCGAAGCGGCCGAGCAGCGCCAGCCGGTGGATGGAAGCGACCACGCAGGCCTGTGGGAAGGCGGCCGAGAGCCGGTCGAGCACCTGGGCCTCGGTGGCGCCGTCCAGCGCGCTGGTCGGTTCGTCCAATAGCAGCAGCGAACTGCCTGTGGCGGCCAGTGCGCCGCGGGCCAGGGCCAGGCGCTGACGCTGGCCCCCGGACAGGTTGAAGCCGCGCTCGGTCAGCGGGCTGTCCAGGCCCTGCGGCAGCCGCGCCAGCACCTCGTCGAAGGCGCTGGCCGCGGCAGCGGCGTGCAGCTCGGCCTCGGGCCGGGCGTCGCCGAAGTCCAGGTTCTCGCGCACGCTGGCCTCGAAGACCTCGGCCTCCTGGGGAATCAGGGTGGCCATCTGGCGCAGATCGGCCCAGTCGATCGGACGGCCGTCGCGCAGGAGGGTGCCGGCCTGGGGCGCGTACAGCCCGGCCAGCACCCGCAGCAGCGTGCTCTTGCCGCCGCCGCTCGGGCCGACCAGCGCCACCCGGCTGCCGCGGCGCAACTGCAGGTCGATGCCCTGCAGGCCGTGGCCGCGGCTGCCATCCGCATAGCGCCATTGCATGTCCTGCAGTGCCAGCGTGACCCAGCTGGCCTGGGCGTCCACGGGCGGCACGGGCTGCGACGGATCGCCCGGCGCGGCCCAGATCGGCGCGGCGCTGCCCCAGTCGGTGTGCATGCGCGCAAAGCTCTGGAAGTTGGCCGCCATCGAGCCCACCACCGACGCGGCCTGTTGCGCGTACTGGTAGATCATGAACACGGTGCCCAGCATCACCGGCTGGCCGGGCACCCGGTTCTGCCAGACGTATTCCATGACCAGCGCCCAGGTCAGGCCAAGGCCCAGCAGGTCGACGGCGAACCATTTGCCCTCGTTCACCACCACCGCCCGCTTGAGCGGCGCCGACACCGCGCCCATGCGCCGGCCGAGCAGCCGGCGCGAGGCCGCCTGCAGCCGCAGGCCGATCACCGTGCCGGCATTGCCGATGAAGTCGAACAGGGCCGCGGCATAGCGCCGGTCGGCGTCGTTCTCGGCGCGGGCCAGCTGCATCAGCGTGCGGTCGAAGCGCACGATGACGAACGCGATGGCGACGAAGCCCACCAGCGCGATCAGCCCGCTGGCCGGCGCCAGCAGCGCCAGCGCCACCAGCGGCCCGATGAAGCTGAAGGCGTTCTGCACGTAGACGAACTGGTTCTGCGTGAAGTCCGACAGCGCGCGGCTGGCCTGGTGCACGCGGTGCTGCAGTTCGCCGGAATGGTGGCCGTCGCGCCACACCAAGGGCGCAGCCGCGATGCGGGCATAGAGCTGGTCGGCCACCCGTTCGCGCACGCGCAGGCCCACGTTGCGCTCCAGCACGCGGCCGGGCCCGTGCAGCATCCAGGAGACAAGGTAGATGCCCAGCAGCAGCAGAATCCAGCGGGCCGAGCCGGCGATGTCGCCGCGCTGCAGCGTGTCGATGGCGCGGCCGGCCAGCCAGGGCAGGGTCAGGCGGATGAGCTGCGAGGCCGAGATGAGCGTGGTCGCGCCCACCAGATGCGTGCGCACGCCCTCCGCATGGCGCCAGAGCGCCTGGTAGAGCTCGCGGACGGCGCGCGCGGGAGACGACGTCGCCATCGCCGCGCGGCCTTACCTGAGTGGAATGGGCGTGCCCCGGTCCACCGGCACGGCGGTGACCGCGTTGGTGGGCGAGCCGTCGATCAGCCGGTCGGAATAGGTGAGGTAGACCAGCGTGTTGCGCTTGGCATCCACCATGCGCACGACGCGCAGCCGCTTGAACAGGATCGACTGCCGCTCGCTGTAGACCTCTTCTTGCTGCGGCAGCGCCTGGGCGATGGCGATGGGGCCGACCTGGCGGCAGGCGATGGAGGCCTCGGCCTTGTCCTCGGCCAGGCCCACCGCGCCCGACAAGCCGCCGGTGCGGGCGCGCGAGGTGTAGCAGGTCACGCCCGTGACCTTGGGGTCGTCATAGGCCTCGACCACGACCTTGTGGTCCGGGCCGATGAGCTTGAAGGCCGTGCTCACCTCGCCCACCTTGTCCGCGTGGGCCAGGCCGGCCACCAGGGCGAGCAAGAGGGGAAGGATCAGGCGAAGACGCATCACTGGATGTCCAGGGTGTGGAACTGGAAGCGGCCGGCGCGCCGGTCCTCGAAGAAGCAGCGCAGCGCCTCGCGCACGGTGCGGAAGGCGATCTCGTCCCAGGGGATCTCGTCCTCTTCGAAGAGGCGCGCCTCGATGGTCTCGTGGCCGGGGTCGAAGCGGTCGCTCTGCAGCTCGGCCAGGTAGAACAGGTGGACCTGCCCGACGCGCATCACGTTCATGAGGGCGAAGAGCTCGCCCATCTTGAACTGGGCGCCGGCCTCTTCGACCGTCTCGCGCGCGGCGCCGTCGGCGGTGGTCTCGCCCAGCTCCATGAAGCCGGCCGGCAGCGTCCACTTGCCCCAGCGCGGCTCGATGTTGCGCTTGCACAGCAGCACGCGCGTGCCCAGCACCGGCACCGTGCCCACGACGTTCAGCGGGTTCTCGTAGTGGATGGTGCCGCAGGCCGGGCAGACGGCACGCTCGCGCGTGTCACCGTCGTCGGGCAGGCGGTAGACCACCGCGGTGCCGCAGGCCTTGCAGTGCTGGATGCGGGGTCGCTCGAACATGGGGTGGCGGCTCCTGGGTCGCCGGTCAGCCGATGCGCACGGACAGGCGCGGCAGGCCGGCCACCTCGCCTTCGAGCAGGTCGCCCTGCACGACGGCGGCCACGCCTTCGGGCGTGCCCGTGTAGATCAGGTCGCCGGGCTGCAGCTCCCAGGCGGCCGACAGGTGCTCAATGGTTTCGGCGATGTTCCAGATCAGCTGGCTCACGTTGCTGCGCTGGCGGTCGGCGCCATTGACCTGCAGCGAGATAGCGGCCTTCTCGATGTCGCCGGCCTCGGCCTTGGGCACGATCGGGCCGATGGGCGCGCTCTGCTCGAAGCTCTTGCCGATGTCCCAGGGGCGGCCCTGCTTCTTCATGTCGTTCTGCAGGTCGCGGCGGGTCATGTCCAGGCCCACGGCGTAGCCGAAGATGTGCTTGTGCGCATCGGCCGCAGCGATGTTCTTGCCGCCGGTGCCGATGGCCACCACCAGCTCGATCTCGTGGTGCAGGTTCTTGGTCAGCGTGGGGTAAGCCGCGGTGCCGGTGGTGCCGGCATCGACCACCACGGCCGCATCGGCAGGCTTCATGAAGAAGAAGGGCGGCTCGCGGCCGGTGAAGCCCATCTCCTTGGCATGCTCCTCGTAGTTGCGACCGACGCAGTAGATGCGATGGATCGGGAAGCGCGCGGCGCTGCCCGCCACGGGAACCGACACCACCGGTGCCGGCGCAAAGACGAAATCCTGGGAAGCCATGGAGACTGCTCTTGGGAGGGTTGGGGAAGGGAAGGGCGAGTGTGCCAGAGGCGGCGCCGTCGTATGCTCGGCGACCATGATCAAGCTGCACAACTACTTTCGCTCCTCGGCCTCCTTCCGCGTGCGCATCGCCCTGCAGCTCAAGGGCCTGGCCTACGACTACGTGCCGGTGCACATCGCCCGCGGCGACCACAAGGCCGCGCCGTACGCGCAGATCTCGGCCGACCAGCTGGTGCCGCTGCTGGAGACCGACGACGGCCAGCGCTTCTCGCAGTCCATGGCGATCATCGAGTACCTGGACGAGCTGCACCCCGAACCCCCACTCCTGCCGCGCGACGTCGCAGCCCGCGCCCACGTCCGCGCCCTGGCCCAGTCCATCGCCTGCGAGATCCATCCGCTGAACAACCTGCGCGTGCTCAAGTACCTGGTGCGCGATCTCAAGGTGAGCGAAGAGGCCAAGAACGACTGGTACCGCCACTGGGTGCGCGACGGGCTGGTGGCCTTCGAGCGCCAGCTGGCCGCCTCGCCCGAAGGCCGCTTCTGCTGGGGCGACACGCCCACGCTGGCCGATTGCTGCCTGGTGCCGCAGATCTTCAATGCCCGCCGTTTCGACAGCGACCTGTCGGGCCTGCCGCGCACCATGGCGGCGTTCGACGCCTGCATGGAACTGCCTGCCTTCCAGGCCGCGCAGCCGTCGCAGTGTCCCGACGCGGAATGAGCCGTCGATCCACGGCCGGAGCGCGGGCATGCAGCTGATCTGCCCCGACTGGCCGGCGCCGCCTGGCGTGCATGCCCTGTGCACCACGCGCGACGGCGGCGTCTCGGGAAGCGCGCAGGGTGGCGGCTGGGCGGGCCTGAACCTGGGCACGCATGTAGGTGACGACCCGGCGGCGGTGGCCGAGAACCGCGCCCGGCTGGCCGAGGCCGCTGGTGTGCGTCCCGTCTACCTGCAGCAGGTGCATGGCACGGCCTGCGCATCGCTCGAGGAACACAACCCGGATGGCCTGGAGGCAGATGCCTGCACGACCGCCGAGCCCGGCATCGCCTGCACGATCATGGTGGCCGACTGCCTTCCGGTGCTGCTGACCGATGCCATGGGCCGGCGGGTGGCCGCCGCCCATTGCGGCTGGCGCGGCTTGGCCGCAGGCGTGCTCGACAGCGCCTGCGCCGCCTTCGACGCTGGCAGCGAATTGCTGGCCTGGCTCGGGCCCTGCATCGGTCCGACGGCCTTCGAGGTGGGGCCCGAGGTGCGGGCCGCCTTTCTGGCGCGCGACGACGGCGCTCACGCCTGCTTCCTGCCGGGCGCCGCCGAGGGCAAATGGATGGCCGACCTGCCAGCCTTGGCGCGCCGTCGCCTGGGCATGCTGGGCGTGCACGACGTCCACGGCAACGACGGCAGCCCCGCCTGGTGCACCGTCGGCAATCCCTCAGTCTTCTTTTCGTATCGGCGCGACGGGCGCGTCAGCGGACGGTTCGCCGCCCTGATCTGGCGCGACTGAGCCCGTCGGCTCCGGCGCAGGGTGGCCTGAGCCGTCCTCGGCCGCCTCGCGTGCACGCCGCGCCCGCCGCCGCGCGGGCGTGGACAGGATGTAGCCCACGATGCCCATGGGCAGCAGCCCGTACAGCACGAAGGTGACGATGGCGCCGAGCAGGCTGCCATTGGAGTTCGTGGCTTCGGCCACGGCCATCATCACGGCCACGTAGAGCCAGGCGATCACGACGAGATGGAGGAACACGGGGCGGCTTTAGAGGTAGGCTTTCCGGGCGAAGAAGGGTCTCGAAAATGCAGGATACTCCCCCGACCATCCGTCAGGTGAGGCACCGGAGACTCCATGAACCAGCAAGACGCGAAGGCCCAGATGAACGCCATGTTCGGGCCGTTTCAGCAGGCATTGACCGATGGTTGGGGCAAGGCGATGAGCGCCTTTGGCCAGCTCGGCAACGGCGGCAGCTTCGGTGGCGCCGCGCAGCCCGAGTTGCCGCGCTTCTCCTTCGATCCCGGCCGCCTCAAGGCCATCCAGCAGCAGTATGTCGAAGAGGCGGGCGCCCTGTGGCGCCAGGGTCTGTCGGTCCCGCCGCCCGGCGACAAGCGCTTCGCCGGCGAGGGCTGGGCCGCCAACCCCATGGCCGCCTTCTCGGCCGCCGTGTACCTGCTCAACGCCCGCACCCTGCTGGCCATGACCGAGGCGGTCGAGGCCGATGCCAAGACCCAGTCGCGACTGCGCTTCGCGGTCGAACAGTGGATGGCCGCCTCGGCGCCCAGCAATTTCCTGGCCTTCAATGCCGAGGCGCAGCAGAAGGCGCTCAAGACCCAGGGCGAGAGCATCGCCCGCGGCATGCAGAACCTCATGCACGACATGCGCCAGGGCCATGTCAGCATGACCGACGAGAGCGCCTTCGAAGTGGGCCGCAACGTGGCCACCACCGAAGGCGCGGTGGTCTTCGAGAACGAGCTGTTCCAGCTCATCGAATACAAGCCGCTGGGCGACAAGGTGCACGAGCGCCCGCTGCTGCTGGTGCCCCCCTGCATCAACAAGTTCTACATCCTCGACCTGCAGCCCGACAACTCCCTGGTGCGCCATGCCGTCGAGCAGGGCCACCGCACCTTCGTCGTGAGCTGGCGCAATCCAGACGAGTCGCTGGCCCACACGACCTGGGACGACTACATCGAGAAGGGCGCCATCACCGCCATCGGCGCCGTGCAGGCCATCAGCGGCCAGGACAAGCGCGGCGGCAAGATCAACGCGCTGGGCTTCTGCGTGGGCGGCACCATCCTGGGCACGGCGCTGGCCGTGCTGGCGGCGCGCGGGCAGAAGCCGGCGGCCTCGGTCACCTTCCTCACCACGCTGCTGCGCTTCGAGGACACGGGCATCCTTGACGTCTTCATCGACGAGGCCTTCGTGCGCTTCCGCGAGATGCAGATGGGCAATGGTGGCCTGATGCCCGGCGCCGACCTGGCGGCGACCTTCAGTTTCCTGCGGCCCAACGACTTGGTCTGGAACTACGTGGTGGGCAACTACCTCAAGGGCGAGTCGCCGCCGCCCTTCGACCTGCTCTACTGGAACAGCGACGCCACCAACCTGCCCGGGCCCATGTACGCCTGGTACCTGCGCAACACCTACCTCGAAGACAAGCTGGCCGACAAGGACGCGGTCACGGTCTGCGGCGAGAAGGTGGACCTGGGCCGCATCGACATCCCCGCCTACATCTACGGCTCGCGCGAGGACCACATCGTGCCCATCGGTGGCGCCTATGCCACCACGCAGCTGCTGTCGGGACCGATGCGCTTCGTGATGGGCGCCTCGGGCCACATCGCCGGCGTGATCAATCCGCCCGCCAAGAAGAAGCGCAGCCACTGGCTGCGCGAGGACGACACCTTCCCGCCCACGCATGCCGAGTGGCTGGAAGGCGCCACCGAGTACCCGGGCAGCTGGTGGACCGACTGGGACGCCTGGCTCAAGCGCCATGCCGGCAAGCAGATCGCCGCGCCCAAGGCCTACGGCAATGGTGCAGGCTACAAGGCCATCGAGCCCGCGCCCGGCCGCTACGTCAAGGCCAAGGCCTGATTCCCCACCCATCCCCATTCGATTTCACTGAAGAGAGAGCACCATGGAAGACATCGTCATCGTCTCGGCCACCCGCACCGCCATCGGCAAGTTCGGCGGCTCGCTGGCCGGCATTCCGGCCACCGAACTGGGGGCCATCGTGATCAAGGAAGCCCTGGCACGCGCCAAGGTCGAGGCCGGCCAGGTGGGCGAGGCGATCATGGGCCAGGTGCTGGCTGCCGGCGCCGGCCAGAACCCGGCCCGTCAGGCCTGGCTCAAGAGCGGCGGCGTCAAGGAGACGCCGGCCCTGACCATCAACGCCGTCTGCGGCTCGGGCCTGAAGGCGGTGATGCTGGCCGCGCAGGCCATCAACGCCGGCGACAGCGAGATCGTGGTGGCCGGCGGCCAGGAAAGCATGAGCCTGGCCCCGCACGTGCTCCCCAACTCGCGCAACGGCCAGCGCATGGGCGACTGGAAGCTGGTCGACACCATGATCGTGGACGGCCTGTGGGACGTGTACAACCAGTACCACATGGGCATCACGGCCGAGAACGTGGCCAAGCAGTACGACGTGAGCCGCGCCGCACAGGACGAACTGGCCCTGGCCAGCCAGCAGAAGGCCGCCGCCGCGCAGGATGCCGGCAAGTTCAAGGACGAGATCACGGCCGTCAACATCCCGCAGAAGAAGGGCGACCCTGTCGTCTTCAACGCCGACGAGTTCATCAACCGCAAAACCAACGCCGAAGGGCTGGCCGGCCTGCGTCCGGCCTTCGACAAGGCCGGTGGCGTGACGGCAGGCAATGCCTCGGGCCTGAACGACGGCGCCGCCGCCGTGGTGGTGATGAGCGCCAAGAAGGCCGCCGCCCTGGGCCTGACGCCGCTGGGCCGCATCGCCAGCTTCGCCACCTCGGGGCTGGATCCGGCCATCATGGGCATGGGCCCCGTGCCGGCCTCGAAGAAGGCGCTGGAGCGCGCCGGCTGGAAGGCGGCGGATCTGGATCTGCTGGAGATCAACGAGGCCTTCGCGGCCCAGGCCTGCGCCGTGCACAAGGAAATGGGTTGGGACACCAGCAAGGTCAACGTCAACGGCGGCGCCATTGCGCTGGGCCACCCGATCGGTGCCTCCGGCTGCCGCATCCTGGTCACGCTGCTGCATGAGATGGCCCGCCGCGATGCCAAGAAGGGCATCGCCTCGCTGTGCATCGGCGGCGGCATGGGCGTGGCGCTGACCATCGAGCGCTGATCCGGCGCCGACGGCTGGCCGCATACCGGCACGGCCGCTCCGATGCCAACCACAAGGCCCGGCATGTCCGGGCCTTGTGCTTTCAGGCCGCGGGCATGTCGCCCGCGAAGCTGAAGCCGGGCGCTTCGGACTGCTGCTTGCTGTGGTACATCGCGCGGTCGGCAGCGCGCAGCAGGGCATCCAGGCTGTCGCCGTCCTGTGGCCGGCGGGCGATGCCGATGCTCATGCCGACGCGCAGGCCCTGGCCTTCCCAGTCCACGGGCAAGGAGGACTGCGCGAGCAGGCGCTGCGCCAGGCCGGTCAGCGCGTCGGGGTGCGGGTCGCCCGCCACCAGCAGGGCGAATTCGTCGCCACCCAGCCGGGCCACCAGATCCGAGTCGCGCACCGCTTCGCGCAGGCGCGCGGCAAGGGCCGCGAGCACCGCGTCGCCGGCCGCATGGCCGTGGCGGTCGTTCACCGCCTTGAACCCGTCCAGGTCGAGCAACAGCACGGCGAAGGGCTGGCCCTCGCGCAGCCAGCGGTTGGCCTGCACCTCCAGCCCGGCCCGGCTGGCCACGCTGGTCAGCGGGTCGGTGCGCAGGGCATCGATCAGCTCCAGGTTGTGCGCCGCCAGGGCCTGCTCCGAGCGCAGCACCAGCCGCAGACGCGAGGCGGCAGCCACGGCAAAGACGACCAGTTCCAGCACCAGCGCGCCCTGGGTCAGGTTCATCTGGCCGGGCCGCCAGTTCAGCCAGCCCCAGGCGGCGAAGATGATGGCGCACACCGCCAGCAGCAGCAGCGCCACGCCCACGCAGTACAGCACGGCCGGCCAGTAGCGGCGCCGGCCCGCCACCAGGGCGCCGGCCAGCAGCACGGCCGAGGCCAGCACCACCGAGGCCTGCACCAGGTTGAAGGTCAGCAGCGGATGCCGCCCGAAGAGCCCGTAGACGGCCGCGACACTCAGCGCAAACAGCAGGCCGACCACCAGTCGGTCGAGCCAGGGCGCGAACTGCCGCAGGTTGAGCAGTCGCCGCCCGAACTGCAGCTTGCAGATGGCCCACAGGGCCGGCATGAGCGTGTACGACACGCCAGCCGCCGCCGGCCAGTTGGCGAACGGATAGCGCAGCAGGTGCCCGTTGATGCCGGCCAGCGCGCCCAGCGCGCACAGGCAGGACAGCAGGTAGTACACGTAGATGGCCTCGCCGAAAACCAGCAGCAGCACCAGCCCGTACACCAGCAGGCCGATGAGGATGCCGTAGCTGATGCCGTCGAACATCCGCTTGTCCTGGGTGGATTCCAGGTAGTCGGCGGTGCGCCACACGCGTATGTCGTAGACGCGGGCGAAGGTGGATTCCGCCCGCACATACACCGTGTAGGGCTGCGCGTCCGGCAGGTGGAAGCGCCAGGCCATCTGCTCGGAGGAGGCCGGACGCGTGCGCCACGGATGCCGCATGCCCGTCACCACGGGCTCGGCCAGCGCGTGGCCGTCGGGCGCGAAGGGGCCGTAGAAGCGCATCTCGTGCGTGGAGACCGAAGGCACCAGCAGCAGCCATTCCTGCGGCGCATCTGCCGGATCGGCCAGCCGCAGCTGGAACTTGAACCACAACACGCGGTCGGCCTCGCGGCCCCGCAACGGATCGTCCGGCAAGGTGAAGCGCGACTGCCACTCGGGCCGGCGCACCTCGTCGAGCGTGAGCGTGCGGCTGGTGTCGTCCAGTACCTGCAGATGCCAGGCCAGCGGCAGGCCGCCTGCGTGCTCCCCGATCGCCACGGGTTCGAGTCGCTCGGCGGGCGATGGCGCCGGGGCGACGGCCTGTGCCGCGGCCCAGGCGGTCAGGCCAAGCCCCAGCAGCATGGGCAGGCACAGCCTGAACCAGAAGCGCACCAGCGCGGCCGCCACCGGGCTCATCGGGCGTGGGCTCCCAGCACGAGGGCCAGTCGCCGGATCGCGTCGGCCGCATCCGCGGCCAGCACGGTGGAGCCGGTGAGCATCAGGTTCAGCCGTTGGCCCCGGCCTTCGACCTCGGTGCCGTCCGCCTGCTCGCGCAGCATGCCCTCGGCGTCGGCGCTGCAGGGCCGCTCGGCCTGCACGCGCTCGGCATAGCTGCCGGCCGGCACGCCGTAGGCGAACACGGGTTTGTCCAGGGCGACCGCGAAACCCACTTCGAACACCGTGCCCGAGTCGGGTTCCAGCCCGCGGAAGCACTGCAGGTTGGCGATCACGCCGTTGCAGCTGCGGATCAGGTCGATGTTGCCCTGGCAGATGCGTCGGGCTTCCTCGTCGCCGCCGCTCGCACCGGCCAGGTCGAGTTCGGCGTCGGAAGGCGCCACGCCCTCCAGGCCACTGGCGCTGCACAGCCGTTTCAGTTCATGGAACACGGCCGGATGGTCCGGCCGGAAGATGTCCGGGCCCGCCAGATAGACGCGCGGGCGCAGGGAGTCTGCATTCATCGCGCGCATTTTCGCGGCCCCGCGGGCCTTTGGTGATGACGAAGACCATAAGCCGCGCTGATGGCTGCCGCCGCAGACGCGATGGCCGCACGACGGGGTGGCCGCCTAGCATTCCGCCCATGTGTGCTGCCTTCTCTTCCTCGACCCTGGATCCGCGCCGCGTCGAAGCGCCGCCCATCGGCATCCTGGGCGGCATGGGTCCGCTGGCCACCCTGGATTTCATGCACAAGGTGCTGGCGGCGACGCCCGCCCGCTGCGACCAGGATCACCTGCCGCTGCTGGTCAGCTCCATCCCGCAGATTCCCGACCGGACGGCCGCCTACCTCGGCGAGGGGGTGTCGCCGCTCCCGGCGCTGGTGGCCAGCGGACGGCGACTCGCCGAGGCCGGCGCGCGGCTGCTGGTCATGCCCTGCAACACCGCCCACCTGTGGTTCGAGCCGCTGCAGGCAGCGCTCGGCCTGCCGATGCTGCACCTGGTGGATGCCGCGCTGGCCGAAGCGGCCCGACAGACGCCGACGGAGGGCGCGATCGGCTTGCTGGCCACGCGCGCCACGCTGGAATCGGGGCTGTACGTCCGGCGCGCCGGCGCGTCCACACGCTGGCAGTTGCCCACGCCGGATGAGCTGACGCGATGGGTGATGCCGGGCATCCAGGCCGTCAAGGCCGGCGATCTGGCGCAGGGCGCCGCCTGCCTCGGCCAGGCAGCCCGGGCGCTGGCTGACCGGGGTGCGCGCACCTTGGTGCTGGGCTGCACCGAGATCCCGCTGGTGCTCGATGCCGACCGCGCCGGGCTGCCCGTGATCGACGCCACGGCGGCGCTGGCGCGGGCCACGGTGGCCTGGGCGCTGGCCGAACGCGCGCGGATGCGGATGCGCGAACACGCGCCGGCCTGACTCTCGGTTTAGACAGGCCGGCGCCGCCCGGGCGTACGGGCGTGAGGCCGTCCGGCCGTGGGTGCCGAACGCCGGTTCAGGCGTTCCCGGCCGTGACGGCGCGCAGCGCCTTCAGGAAGTCGGCCACCGGCCGCGGCGAGCGCACGCCTTGCGGCAGCAGCGCCCGCACCTCCACCGCGATCTCCGGCAGCAGCGTGCGCACATGCAGGGCCTCGTCACGCCGGGCCTGCGCGGTGAAGGAGTCGACGATGGCCGGCCCGAAGCCCTGCTCGGCCAGCACCAGCGCGATGTGGTGCGTCTGCACCGTGATGCCGCCGGTGGGCGCCACGCCCAGCCTCGACCATTGTTCGGCCAGCATGGTGCCGATGGGATCGCGCTCGTCGATGCGGATGATGGGGCTGCGCAGCACCTCGTCCAGGGCTACGGTGGCGCGGGTGTCGGCGCCGGCATGGTCCACGCGCGAGACGCACACCAGCCGCCCGCTGGCGATGGCCTCTTCGTGCAGGGCCGGATGCGGCGCGCTGCCATAGACGATGCCAACATCGCCCTCGTGCAGCGCCATCGCCTGGGCGATCTCGCGCGAATGCAGCGTGCGGATGGCGACCGGCATGTCGGGATGCCGCCGCTTGAAGACGGCCAGCGCATCGGGCAGCGCCCGCACGGCGAGCGAGGGCACGATCAGCACCCGCAACGGCGTGCCCGAATCGCGGCCGAGCGCCAGCGCCACGCGGCGCACCCGCTCCAGCTGCGCCATCAGCGGCTGCACCTCCGCATACAGCGCCTGCGCCTCGGGCGTGGGCACCAGCCGGTTGCGCTGCCGCGTGAAGAGGGCATAGCCCAGCTGCAGTTCGGCGTGCTGCAGCGTCTGCGTGGCGGCCGGCTGCGTCACATGCAGCAGCCGCGCGGCGGCGCTCACGCTGCCGGTCAGCATGACGGCGTGGAAGACCTCGAGGTGCTTGAGTTTCATCGGCGGACGCAGCGGACGCCGGGCGGCCGTCAGCCCCGCTCGTAGGTCACGAAGGCGAAGGGCAGGGCGTCCGGCGCGGCGCTGGTGTGGGTCTCGCGCGCCGTCTCGCGCCAGCCAGCACCGAGCACCGGCGCGAAGGCATCGCCCTCGAAGTCGCAGTCGATCTCGGTGACGACCGCACGGGTGGCCAGCGGCTCCGCCTCGGCATAGAGCTGCGCGCCGCCGATCACCCACAGTTCCGGCGCATCGCCCGCGGCGGCGATGGCCTCGGCCAGGCTGCCGGCGCGCACGGCACCCTCGGCCTGCCAGTCCGCCTGGCGCGTCACCACGATGTTGGTGCGGCCGGGCAATGGCCGGAAGCGCGGCGGCAGCGAATCCCAGGTGCGACGGCCCATGATGACCGGGCAGCCGCGGGTCTGCGTGCGGAAGTGCGCCATGTCCTCCGGCAGGTGCCAGGGCAGCGCGTTGTCCTTGCCGATGACGCCGTTGGCGGCGCGGGCGTAGATCAGGTTCAGCCGGCCCGTCGACATGGCAGCGCCTGGATCAGACCGCCACCGGCGCCTTGATGGCCGGGTGCGGGTCGTAGCCCTCGAATTCGAAGTCCTCGAACTGGTAGTCGAAGATGCTGGCCGGCCGGCGCTTGATGCGCAGCGTCGGGTAGGGCCGCGGCTCGCGCGAGAGCTGCAGCGCCACCTGCTCCGCGTGGTTGCTGTAGATGTGGCAGTCGCCGCCGGTCCAGATGAAGTCGCCCACCTCCAGATCGCACTGCTGCGCCAGCATGTGGGTCAGCAGCGCATAGCTGGCGATGTTGAAGGGCACGCCCAGGAAGATGTCGGCGCTGCGCTGGTAGAGCTGGCACGACAGCCGCCCCTCGGCCACGTAGAACTGGAAGAAGGCGTGGCAGGGCATCAGCGCCATCTTCGAGAGATCGGCCACGTTCCAGGCGCTGACGATGATGCGGCGCGAGTCGGGGTTGGTCTTGAGCTGTTCGACCACCTGCGCGATCTGGTCGATGTGGCCGCCGTCGGGCGTGGGCCAGCTGCGCCACTGCACGCCGTACACGGGGCCGAGGTCGCCGTCCTCGCGCGCCCATTCGTCCCAGATGGTCACGCCGCGTTCGCGCAGCCAGTTGTTGTCGGACGAGCCGGCGAGGAACCACAGCAGCTCATGGATGATGGACTTGAGGTGGACCTTCTTGGTGGTCACCAGCGGAAAGCCTTCGCGCAGGTCGAAGCGCATCTGGTGGCCGAACACGCTCTTGGTGCCGGTGCCGGTGCGGTCGCTCTTGAAGACACCATGCGTGTTCACATGGCGCATGAAGTCTTCGTACTGGGAGCGGATGGGGTGGGTGTCGGCGCGGGTCATGGGCGGTCGCAAAAGCAGGCCGGATTCTAGAAGGCGCCCTCCGGGCGCGTGTCGCTGGCGCCGGGATCGGCGGCCTGCGCGGATGACAGGGCGCGCAGCCGTTGCCGGGCGCTGCCGTCCGGGTCGACCGGTTGCTGGTTCTTCGCCTGCAGGTAGTGATGGGTGAAGACGTCCAGGTAGGCGTCGAGCACGCGGGCCGCCATCGGCTCGTCGGCGAGTTCGAGGCACAGCGCGGCGACCTCGCTGGTGCAGAGGTGGTGCTCGTGGCAGGTCTGGCGCAGGCGGTACTGGGACGACTTGGTCGGCGACAGGCTCAGCACCGGGAAGGCATCGAGGTAGGGGCTGCGCCTGAACATCTTGCGCGCCTCGGTCCATGTGGCGTCCAACAGGACGAAGAGCGGGCGGCGCCCGTCCTCGCCATTCGCCCCCACAGCCGGAGGCACGGCCTCGACCACACGCTCGGGCGCGGCGTACTGACCGGGAAACACCACCAGCGGCTGCCATTGCGGGTCGCGCAGCAGCGCCAGCAGGGCCGGGTCGGGCTGCGTCCGCGTCCAGCCGAAGGCGAAGGTGTCGGGCACCACGTCGGCGACCAGCCAGCCCGTGTTGGTGGGTTTGAGCGGTTCGATGTCGGCCATGAGCAGGCACACCCCCGCGCGCACGGCCAGCGTCGGCCGCAGGGCGCACATGCAGTGGCTGGGCACCAGGCGGCAGGCCGGACACCGCTCGCGCTTGAAGCCGCCGCGCGCCATGAACGGTTTGGTGTTGCGCGCGAGACGGTCGGCACGCAGGCGGGCGACGGCATGGGGCATGCAGGGGGGCGCGGGTTCCGGTTCGCGCAGGCGTTCAGGCGGCCAGGACCCGGCCCGGATTGAGCAGGCCCTGGGGGTCCAGCGCCGACTTGATGGCCCGCATCATGCCCAGCGCCACGGGCGACTTGTGCTGTTCGAGGGTCTGGACCTTCAGGCTGCCGATGCCGTGCTCGGCCGAGAAGGAGCCGCCGAACTTCTGCACCTGGGCGTAGACGAGTTCGTTCACCCGCTTCTCCTGTTCGCGCAGAAAGGCCTTGGCATCGCCCTCGGCGGGCGCCTGGACGTTGTAGTGCAGGTTGCCGTCGCCCAGGTGGCCGAAGTTGACCAGCCGCACACCCGGGATCTCGCGCGCCAGCAGGGCGTCGGTCTCGGCGCAGAAGGCCGGGATGCGCGACACCGGCAGCGAGATGTCGTGCTTGATGTTGAGCCCTTCCTCGGCCTGGGCCAGCGGAATGCTCTCGCGGATGTGCCAGAGCTCATGCGCCTGCGAGAGGTTCTCGGCCACCACGGCATCGGCCACGCAGCCGGATTCGAAGGCCGCCTCCAGCAGCGATTCGAAGCGGGTGCGGGCATGCTCCTCGGACTCGTTGTCGGAGTTCTCCAGCAGCACGAAGTAGGGATGGCCGTCGCCCGCCGCGTCGGCGAAGGGCACGCGCAATTGCGGCATGTGGCGGCGCACCAGGCTGAGGGCGAAGCGGCCCATCACCTCGAAGCCTGTCAGGCCCGCGCCCAGGTGGCGCTGGGCCTGGCCCAGCAGCTGCACCGCGTCATCGAAGGAGCCCACTGCCGCCCAGGCCGTGAGCCGCGCCGCCGGCTGCGGAAAGAGCTTGAGCGTGGCGGCCGTGATGATGCCCAGCGTGCCCTCGCTGCCGACCATCAGGTCGCGCAGGTCGTAGCCGGTGTTGTCCTTGCGCAGGCCGCTGATGCCGTCCCACACCTCGCCCTGGGCGGTCACCACCTCCAGGCCGAGGCACAACTCGCGCGCATTGCCATAGCGCAGCACCTGGGTGCCGCCCGCGTTGGTCGCCAGGTTGCCGCCGATGGTGCAGCTGCCTTCGGCCGCCAGGCTGAGCGGGAACAGGAAGCCGGCCTTGGCGGCGGTCTCCTGCAGCACCTGCAGCACGCAGCCGGCCTCGACGGTGATGGTGAGGTTGGCCGCGTCGATCTCGCGCACGGCGGCCATGCGCGCCAGGCTCAGCACCACCTGGCTGCCGCTCTCGTCGGGGATGGAGCCCACGGCCAGGCCGGTGTTGCCGCCCTGCGGCACGATGGCCGTGCCGGCGGCGGCGCAGGCCTTGACCACGGCTGCCACCTCGGCCGTGCTGCCGGGGCGCACGACGGCCAGCGCCTTGCCGCGCGCCCGCTTGCGCCAGTCCTGCTCGTAGGCGGTGAGGTCGCCATCGGTGAGCACATGGGCGGGGCCGACGATGGCGCGCAGCGATTCGATCAGGGCAGGGGTCGTCATGAGGTCAGGAGGTCGATGGGTCGGCAGCGCGCATCCGCTGGCCGGCCCGCAGCCGCAGGCGCACATGCCAGGCGCAGGCCACGAAGAGCAGCAGGCACAGCACGATCTCGATGCCTGCGAGGGCGCGGCTCGTCGGCAGCGTGTCGCTCCAGGCGCGCACCACGCCTTCGGTGAAGTAGAGCCAGATCATCAGGCTCAGCCAGCGATAGGTGTACAGGCGCCACTTGAGCAGCCCCGCCAGCGGCACCAGCAGCGGCAGCACCTTGAGCGCCAGCCAGCTGCCGCCGGGGCGCAGCGGCGCCAGCCAGAGCTCCCAGGCCAGGCCCAGCCCGATGAGCCCCAGCAGGCAGCCCACCGCCAGCACGCGCGTGGCGACGACGGAGGCCGAGGGAGGGGCGAAGGACGTGTTCAAACCGGGGGAGGAAAAGACGCCGCGGCAGACGGGCGCGGCGTCGGTGTCGAAGGGCGGTGGCATGATACCCAGCATGATTCGCCATCGGCTCTGGAGGGATCTCACGCGCTTTCCGTGGCGCAGCACCGCGGCGGTGCTGGGCGAGCGGTTCCGCGACGATCGGCTGGCCCTGACGGCCGGCAGCCTCACCTTCACCACCACCATCGCCCTGGTGCCCTTTTTCACGGTGGCGCTGGCGCTGTTCACCGTCTTCCCCATCTTCGCCACGCTGCAGGACCGGCTGCAGCGCTGGCTGGTGCAAAGCCTCATCCCCGAGAACATCGCGCGGCAGGTGCTGGGTTATCTCACGCAGTTCGCGAGCGCGGCCAGCGGCCTGGGCATCGTGGGCCTCGGTGTGCTGCTGATCACCGCCATCGCCCTGATCCTGACCATCGACAAGACGCTCAACGGCATCTGGCGCGTGCCGCGGCCGCGGCCCTTCGCGCAGCGGGTGCTCATCTACTGGGCATCGATCACCCTCGGGCCGCTGCTGCTGGCGGTCAGCCTGTCCACCACGGCCTATGTCTTCAGCGCCTCGCGCGGACTGATCGGCGAGTCGGGGCTCAACCTGCGCTGGCTGTTCGACGGGGCGGAGTTCCTGCTGCTGGCGCTGGGCATGGCCTCGCTCTACCACTTCGTGCCCAACACGCAGGTGCGGTGGGCCCATGCCTGGGCGGGTGGTCTGTTCGTGGCGGCGGCCATCGAGGTGGCCAAGCGGGTGCTGGCCTGGTATCTGAGCTTCGTGCCCACGTATTCGGTGCTCTATGGCGCCTTCGCCACCGCGCCCATCCTGCTGATCTGGATTTACACCGCCTGGGTAATCGTGCTGCTGGGGGCGGTGATCGCGGCCTATTTGCCCATCCTGCTGGCCGGCGTGGCCCGGCGCGGGGGGCGGCCGGGCTGGCCCATGCAACTCGGCATCGAGGCGCTTCGCCTGCTGGCCCAGGCCCGCAAGGGGCCAGCCCGCGGGATGGGGGCGCAGGAGATGGCCAAGCGCCTGCGGGCCGACGTGTTGCAGCTGACCCCGGTCATCGACACGCTGGTATCGCTCGACTGGGTTGCGCCGCTGGCCGAGGAGCCGCAGAGCGGCGATCCGCGCTATGTGCTTCTGGTGGACCCGGTCACGACCCCGTTGGCGCCCATGGTCGAGGCGCTGCTGCTGCCCCGCAAGCCGGTGCTGGAGCCGCTGTGGGAGCGGGGTCCACTGGCGCGGCTGATGCTGGCCGATGCGCTGGCCTCGGAGCGTTTGCCAGCGCCGACCGAAGGCGTCCCGCTCGCGGACGGCATCAGCGCGTGACGCGCCCACGCGGTGTTGCCGGCCCCGGGCCTGGTTGGCCTGGGCCCAATCAGAGCTTGACGCGCCCCGCCCAGATGTCGCGGTACATCACCCAGTCGCCCATGAAGCTGTAGAGCGGCCGCTTGAACGAGGCCGGCTTGTTCTTCTCGAAGGCGAAGTGGCCGACCCAGGCGAAGCCGTAGCCCGCGAAGAGCGCCCCCAGCAGCCACCACGGGTTGGCCGTCACCACCAGCACCGCGAGGCTGGCCAGCGCCAGCGTGGAGCCGATGAAATGCAGGCGACGGCAGGTGCGGTCGGCATGCTCGCTCAGGTAGAAGGGATAGAACTCGGCAAAGCTCGAGAACTGGCGCGGATCGACGGCGGCACCGGCCGGCGTGCGCGTGGCGGCGGGGGAGGGATTCATCGCGGTCTCCTGTCGCCTCGGAGGGCGTTGCCCATAATAGCGACGGCCTTTTCCATGGCCAAAGCCCCTCCCCAAGACCCCGACGCCCGCACCGTGACCGACGCCACCGCAGCCGATTCCACCTGGGCCGTGTGCCTGTGCGCCGAATGGTGCGGCACCTGCCGCGACTACCGCGCCCTGTTCGCCGAGGCCCAGCGCACGCATCCGCAGCTGCGCTTCGCCTGGGTCGACGTGGAGGACCACGCCGACCTGGCCGACGAATTCGACGTCGAGACCTTTCCCACGCTGCTGCTGGCGGGGCCGCAGGGCGTGCATTTCCTGGGCCCGATGCTGCCGCATGCCGGCACCCTGGCGCGCATGCTGGAGTCGCCGCCCGCGGCCCGGCCGGCCGACGCCGCCGTCACCGCGCTGCTGCAGGCACTGGGGTCGCGGCAGGACGATGCCTTCGCCGTGGAAGATCGCTGAAGGGCCTCAGATTCCCTTCATCCACTCGTCCTAGCCTGCGCCCATGCGGATCCTGCTGGTCGAAGACGATGCCTCGCTGGGCGCCACCGTGCAGTCGTGGCTGCAGATGGACGGCCACGCCGTGGACTGGCTGCAGCGCGGCGACCAGGCGGTGACGGCGCTGGCCACGCACGACTACCAGTGCGTGCTGCTCGACCGCGGCCTGCCCGGACTCGATGGTGATGGCGTGCTGCAGGCCCTGCGGGGCCGCGGCGCCACGCTGCCCGTGCTGCTCATCACCGCGCGCGACACGCTGGCCGACCGCATCGAGGGCCTGGACCTGGGCGCCGACGACTATCTGGTCAAGCCTTTCGACCTGGAGGAACTCTCCGCCCGCGTGCGCGCGGCGCTGCGGCGCGAGGCCCGGCAGCCCACGCCGGTGCTGCAGCATGGCGGCGTCGCGCTCGACCCGGTCGCCAAGCGCGCGACGCGGGACGGCGCCCCCGTGTCGCTCACCGCGCGCGAGTTTGCCGTGCTAGAAGCGCTGATGCGCCGGCCCACCCACATCCTGAGCCGCGCGCAGATCGAGGAGGCGCTCTACGGCTGGGGCGAAGAGGTGGAAAGCAACGCCATCGAAGTCCACATCTACAACCTGCGGCGCAAGCTGGGCAGCGGCTTCATCACGACGGTGCGCAACCAGGGCTACGGCCTGGCGCCCGCATGAGGGCGGACCGCCCCTGGTCACTGCGCCGCCGCCTGCTGGCCACCGTCGTGGCCGCCAGCGTGGTGGTCTGGCTGGTCAGCCTGGCCATCGTCATCCAGGTGGCGTGGCACGGCGTGAGCGAGACCTTCGACGAGGCGCTGGAGGAAAGCGCCCAGCTCGTGCTGCGCCTGGGCCGCGAGCCTGCCGCGGCGGCCACGGCCGGTGCGCGCGGCGATGGGCTGCGCCTGCGCATCTATTACCAGCTGGTGTCGCCCGACGGCCGCGTGCTACAGCGGGGCAGGGATGCGCCGGCCGCGCCCTTCGTCGCACAGCTCAAGGGCGACGACGAGCACTACGACGTGCGGGTGGACGGCCACTACTGGCGCGTGCATGTGCTGCGCGACCCCGCCACCGGCCTGCAGGCCCAGGTCGGCCAGCCCTGGGAAGAGCGGCTGGACCTGCTGGAGGACATCGCCGAGCGCCTGGCCTGGCCGGCGCTGGGCCTGCTGCTGCTGCTCGTGGGCGTGTGCTGGTTCGTCATCCGTCGGCTGCTTCGGCCGCTGGAGACCGCTGCGGCCGGCATCGCCGCCAAGTCGCCGCAAGACCTGACACCCGTCGATGCGCAAGGCATGCCGCAGGAGCTGCGCCCCATCCTCGGCGCGCTGGACGGCCTGCTGGCGCGGCTGGCCGTCGCGATGGAAGGCGAGCGCCGCTTCACCAGCGACGCCGCGCACGAGCTGCGCACGCCGCTGGCGGCCCTGCGCAACCGCGTGCAACTGCTCGCCCGCCAGGGCCACCTGCCGGCGGAGGAAGCGCGCCAACTGCGCGCCGATGTGGACCGCAGCACGCAGCTGGTCGAAAGCCTGCTGGCGCTGGCGCGGCTGGATCCGGTGAAGACGTTGGAGGCGGTCGAGCCGGTGTCGCTGGCGCCCCTGGTGGATGACGTGCTGGCGGGGGCCGGACCGGGGCGCAGCGACCCAGCCGAGGAAGCGGCCGACGCCGCGCGCGTCGAGACGGCACTGTCCGTTCCGGTCATCGTCGGCCATCCCGCGCTGCTGGCCACGTTGGTGCGCAACCTGGTCGACAACGCCCGCCGCTACGGCGGCCCCGACGCGCGCATCCGTGTGGAAAGCGCCGCCTTGCCCGGCGGCGGCACGCGCCTGGCTGTGCGCGACGATGGGCCCGGCGTGCCGCCCGCGCAGCGCCAGCGGCTGGGCGAGCGCTTCTTCCGCGTGCTGGGCAGCGGCCAGCCGGGCAACGGCCTGGGCCTGTCCATCGTGGCGCGCATCGCGGCGCTGCACGGGGCGCGGCTGCATTTCGACGAAGGGCTGGATGGGCAAGGGCTCTCGGCTGTCGTGGACTTCCCGCCGCGCTGAGAAGCGCCGAGGGCCATCAGTTGGCCTTCATCTTCGGGCCGCCCAATGACTTCACTGGCCCGGGATTCCGGGCACAGCCTTCGTCCCACCGGATCGGTTCCGCCGACCCGGCCCCGTCCCGACCCTTTCCAGGAGCCTTGCACCATGCGTTCTTCCATCCTTGCCTCGACCCTCGCCCTCTCGCTGCTTGCTGCGGGTACGGCCGGCGCCGCAGGCAGTGCGGCCTCCGCGCCGGGCGCCGCGCCGGCCCCGGTGGCCGCTGCACCCGGCGGCTACGGCGGCCCCAGCACCGTGCCCGTCAGCAGCGTGCGCCAGTTGCTCGACAGCGGCCGTGACGACCAGCAGGTGCGGCTGCAGGGCCGCATCGTGTCGCACGACGGCGGCGAGAACTACACCTTCGCCGACGACACCGGCCGCATCCGCGTGGAGATCGAACCGCAGCACTTCCCGGCCGGCCGAACGCTCGGCGCCGAGCAGCGCGTCGAGCTGCACGGCGAATTCGAGAAGGGCCTGCGCACCACCGAGGTGGAGGTCGAGCGCCTGATCGTCCTCAACTGAGGAAGTCGCGCAGCGCGAACAGCACCGCGTCGGGCGCCTCGCTCATCAGCGCATGCCCGGCCTTCACCGTCACCATGCGGGCGCCCGGCGCCTTGTCGCGCAGCGCCTTGGTGGCGCGGGGCGGCGTCATCTGGTCGGCGCCGCCCAGCAGGAACAGCACTGGGCAGCGCACCTTCTCCATCGCCGCCTCGCCGCCCGCATAGTCGTTGCAGGCCTTGAAGCCGGTGTGGAAGACGTTGACGGCCGTGTTGCTCGCCAGCACCCGCCGCATCAGCGCCCGCGAGCCACCCATCAGCCAGGTGCCCGGCCCGAGCGAGGAGGGCGGCGGCGCCAGCATGGAATGCGAGAACACGTTGACCATGTCGATGGCCTTCTGCGGCGCGTTCAGCGAACTCTCCAGCAGCGCTGGCGACACCGCCATCGGGTAGGCCGTGCCCACCAGCGCCAGGTGCGTGACGCGATCGGGTGCCCGCGCCGCGGCCTCCAGCGCGATCAGCGAACCGAAGCTGTGGCCCACGAGCGCGGCGCGCGCCACGCCAGCGGCATCGAGCAACGCGAGCACGAAATCGGCCGCCGCCTCGACCGACGCGGGCGGCGCGCCCTCGCTGCGGCAATGTCCGGGCAGATCGACCGCCAGCACGTTCCAGCCGTGGTGCGCGAACCAGCGGCTCTGCAGGATCCACACGCTGTGGTCGTTGAGCACGCCGTGGATGAAGACGACGGTGGGCTTGGCGGCGTCGAAGGGCTTGCCGCCGGTATAGGCGTAGGCGCGGTGGCCGTTGACCTGCAGCTCCATCTCAGGCTCCCGCCTTCTCGGCGGCCTTGAGGGCGCGCTTGAGGTCGTCGATCAGGTCGTCTGCGTCCTCCAGGCCGATGGACAGGCGGATCGTCCCCTGGCCGATGCCGGCGCCAGCCAGTGCCTCGTCGTTCATCCGGAAGTGCGTGGTGCTGGCCGGATGAATCACCAGCGAACGGCAGTCGCCCACGTTGGCCAGGTGACTGAACAGCCGCAGCGCCTCGATGAAGGCCTTGCCCTGCGCCCGGCTGCCCTTGATGTCGAAGCTGAACACCGCCCCCGCGCCGCGCGCGCCGCCGCGCAACAACCGGCCGGCCAGCGCATGGCTGGGGTGCGATTCCAGCAGTGGATGCCCCACGCGTGAGACGAAGGGATGACTGGCCAGGAACTGCACAACGCGCTCGGTGTTGGCCACATGGCGCTCCATGCGCAGCGGCAGCGTCTCGATGCCCTGCAGGATCAGCCAGGCGGTGTGCGGGCTCATGGCCGCGCCGAAGTCGCGCAGCCCTTCGCGCCGGGCGCGCAGCAGGAAGGCGCCCACCGTGCTCTCCTCGCTGAACACCATGCCGTGGAAGCCGTCGTAGCCCTGCGTCAGCTCCGGGAAGCGGCCGGCGGCCTCCCAGTCGAAGCTGCCGCCGTCCACCAGCACGCCGCCGATCACCGTGCCGTGGCCCGACAGGAACTTGGTGGCCGAGTGGTAGACCAGGTCCGCGCCCCAGTCGAAGGGCTTGATGAGGTAGGGCGAGGTGAGCGTCGAATCGACCAGCAGCGGCACCTTGGCCTCGCGGGCGATCTGCGCGATGGTGGGAATGTCCAGCACGTCCAGGCCGGGGTTGCCCACGGTCTCGCCGAAGAGCAGCTTCGTCTCCGACCGGATGGCGGCGCGCCAGCCGTCGATGTCGCCCGGCTTGACGAAGGTGGTCTCGATGCCGAAGCGGCGCATCGTGTAGTGCAGCAGGTTCTGCGAGCCGCCATAGAGCGCCGTGCTGGCCACGATGTGCGAGCCCGCGCCCATCAGCGTGGCCACGGCCAGGTGCAGCGCGGCCTGGCCGCTGGCGGTCGCGATGGCGCCGATGCCGCCTTCGAGCGCGGCCACCCGCTGCTCCAGCACCGCGTTGGTGGGGTTGCTGATGCGGCTGTAGACGTGACCGGCGCGCTCGAGGTTGAAGAGCGCGGCCGCATGGTCGCTGGACTCGAAGACGAAGGAAGTCGTCAGGTGGATGGGCACCGCGCGGGCGCCGGTGGCCGGGTCGGGCGCGGCGCCGGCATGCAGCGCGAGGGTGTCGAAGCCGGGGTCGGAATAGCCGCTCATGGCTGGGCTCCGCGCACGGGCCGTGCGGAAATGCGAGGTATCAAGCGTGTCTCCTTGTCAGCGCCCGCGTGCCGAAGCTGCGAAAAGTGTCGAGGCCGGGCGCCAGTCCCGCGGGATTGTGGGCTATATTTTCAGGACGGTTTCTTGAGGAGCACCCGATGAAAGTCAGCGACATCCTGCGCGTGAAGGGCAACACGCTCTACACCATCGGCCCAGACGATCCGCTGTCCGAGGCCGTGGACATCATGGCCGAGAAGGACATCGGCTCGCTGGTGGTCATGTCCCATGGTGACCTGGTCGGCATGCTCACCTTCCGCGAGGTGATCCTGCAGATCCAGCGCAATGGGGGTGCCGTCGGTGACACCCGGGTGCGCACGGCCATGGACGACGCGCCCCTGACCTGCACCAACGGCACCGACCTCGACGAGGTCCGCCGGATGATGCTGGAGCGCCACGCCCGCTACATGCCGGTCATGGACAAGCGCATGCTGATGGGCGTGATCAGCTTCTACGACGTGGCCAAGGCCGTGGTGGACAGCCAGAACTTCGAGAACAAGATGCTCAAGGCCTACATCCGCGACTGGCCGGCGGAAGAAGAGAACGCGCAGAACCAGCCCTCGCTCTGAAGCGAGGCAGCGTCAGGACAAGCCGCGTCGCCCGCTGGGGCACGCGGCTTTTTTACTGCCGTGGGGAGGCAACCGGAGTACGTCACCCCAGTTCAGCGGCCTGATGGATCGTCTCGCGCACCCGCGGATAGATCTGCGCATTCCACTTGCTGCCGCTGAACACGCCGTAGTGGCCCACGCCCGCCTGCAGGTGGTGCGCCTTGAGGTAGGGCCGGATGCTGCTGCACAGGTCTTGCGCCGCCACCGTCTGGCCCACGGCGCAGATGTCGTCGCGCTCGCCCTCCACGGTGAGCAGGGCCGTGCGGCGGATGGCCCGCGGATCGACGCGGCGGCCGGCGACGGTGAGTTCGCCGCGCGGCAGGTCGTAGGTCTGGAAGACCCGCTCCACCGTCTCCAGGTAGAACTCGGCCGGCAGGTCGTTCACGGCAAAGTACTCCTCATAGAAGGTGCGGATCGCCTGGGCCTTGTCCATTTCGCCTTCGACGATGTGCGCGTAGAGGCGTCGGAACTGCTCCTTGTGGCGTTCCGTGTTCATGCTCATGAAGGCCGAGAGCTGGACGAAGCCGGGGTACACCCGGCGCATGAAGCCAGCATGTGGCAGCGGCACATGGCTGATCAGGTTGCGCTCGAACCAGTCGATGGGGCGCTCGGTGGCCAGGCGGTTGACCTGCGTCGGGTTGATGCGGCAGTCCACCGGCCCGGCCATCAGCGTCAGGCTGCGCGGGGTGGCGGGGTCGTCGTCCTCGGCCATCAGCGCGGTGGCGGCCAGGGCGGCCACGCAGGGTTGGCACACCGCCACCAGATGCACGCCCGGCCCGACCGCGCGCAGGAAGTCCATCAGCTGCAGCGTGTACTCGTCCAGGCCGAAGCGGCAATGGGCCAGCGACACGTCGCGTGCGTTGTGCCAATCGGTGATGTAGACGTCGTGGTCGCGCAGCAGGGTGCGCACCGTTTCGCGTAGCAGGGTGGCGAAATGGCCCGACAACGGTGCAGCCAGCAGCACGGGGGGCTCCGCTGGTGCATCGGCCGGCCGCAGCTTGCGAAAGCGCAGCAGTGTGCCGAAGGGAGCCTGGAGGGCTTTTTCCTCGACCACGGGCACGGCCTCGCCGTTGATCGTGACCTCGCGGATGCCGTAGTCCGGGCGCTGGTGGGTGAGCTTGAGCCGATCGAAGACGTCCATCGCCGCCGACAGTCGCCGGGGCACGGTGCGCTCGTTGCCCGCGGCAAAGAGCGCATGTCCGAAGAAGTGCGACAGCTGGCGCAGCGGCGACAGCAGGTCGGCCTGCATTTGATAGGCCTGGTACAGCATGTCCCCATCAAGGCAAGTTGCGGGCCATGCCGGTGCGCAGGCGCGGCAGGGACCATGCACTGTTCTGGCACAGGCTTTGCAGGTCGTGGGGCCGGAGTCACCGACTGGAGCATTCGACATGGCCAAGGCCGTTCTCACCATCAGCAGCAAGAACTACGGCGCGTGGGCCCTCCGCGGGTGGCTGATGTGCAGACTGGCGGGTCTGGATTTCGTCGAGAAGGTCATTCCGCCCGACGATCCGGCCATGAAGGCGGAGATGCTGCTGCTGTCCTCGTCCATGCTCGTGCCCTCGCTGGAGCACCGGGGCATCCGGGTCTGGGACACGATGGCCATCGGCGAGTACCTGCACGAGAACTTTCCCAAGGCCGGCCTGCTGCCCACGGATGCAGCCGCCCGCGCCCACTGCCGTGCGATCTGCGGCGAGATGCATTCGGGCTTTTCTGCCCTGCGCGGCGCGCTGCCCATGAACATCAAGGCCCGCTTCAAGGACTTCAAGGTGTGGTCGCGCGCCCAGGCCGACATCGACCGCATCGTGGCGATCTGGCGCGAGTGCCTGGCGACCTATGGCGGCCCCTTCCTCTTCGGCGACCGGCCGGGCCTGGCCGATGCGATGTATGCGCCGGTGGTCACGCGCTTTCGCAGTTACGGCGTGGCGCTGGACGACCTGTGCGCTTCCTACAGTCAGCAAGTGCTGGAACTGCCCGCGATGCGCGAATGGATGGCCGCGGCCATGCAGGAGCCCGAAGAGATCGACGAGCTCGACGCGGAGTTCTGAGCGTGTCCCCGCGCCGGGTGGGCCCAGGCGGGCAGGAACGAAAGACGCTCAGTCGCGGGCCGGCCGGATCGCCGACTTGGGCCGGAATGCCTTGCAGACGTCGTCGTGCGTCTCGAGGTAGGGCCCGCCGATCAGGTCAATGCAGTAGGGCACGGCCGCAAAGATGCCAGGCACCATCTGGCTGCCATCGGCCGTCCTGAGGCCTTCCAGCGTCTCGGCGATGGACTTGGGCTGGCCGGGCAGGTTGATGATCAGGCTGCGATCGCGGATCACCGCCACCTGGCGCGACAGGATCGCCGTGGGCACGAAGCGCAGGCCGATCTGCCGCATCTGCTCGCCGAAGCCGGGCATCTCCTTGTGCGCGACGGCCAGCGTGGCCTCGGGCGTCACGTCGCGCGGTGCGGGGCCGGTGCCGCCGGTGGTCAGCACCAGGCTGCAGCCGGCGTCCACCAGCTCGATCAGCGCGGCGCTGATGCGCGGGGCCTCGTCGGGGATCAGGCGGGGTTCGAAGGCGATGGGGTTCTTGAGCGCCCGCGTCAGCCAGTCCTGCAGCGCGGGCAGGCCCTTGTCCTCGTAGACGCCGCTGCTGGCGCGGTCGCTGACCGAGACGATGCCGATCCTGACCGACTCGAAACCGGCGGCGGCCATCAGGCGTCTTCCTCGCGCGACTGGGCCGAGGCCTGGTCGGCATGGTCGTCGTCGCCATGCACCGACAGCTGCTCGCGGATGCGCTGGAACAGTTCGCGGAAGGCCTTCCCCTGGCGGGGCGCCTCGCCGGGCTTGCCGGCCTGGTGGTCCTTGCGGGCCTGGCGCACCAGGGCGCGCATCTGCTGGGCGTCGCTGCCGGGGTGGGTCTCGATCCAGGCGCCCAGGGCGTCGTCGTCGGCCAGCAGGCGCTCGCGCCATTGCTCGGCTTCGTGCAGCATGGCGGTGGCCTGGGCGGGGCCGCGGGCCTGCTCGTCGAGGGCGGTGCGCACCGCCTCCAGCGTCTCGGCGTCCAGCTTGCGCATGAGCTTGCCGACGAACTGCGACTGCCGCCGACGGCCTTCGAAGTTGGTGATGCGGCCGAGTTCCTTGAGGGCCTCGATCAGTTGGTCGGGCAGCTGCAGACGCTCGCGCGCCTCGCCACGCAGCGTGAGCAGGGCCTCGCCCAGCGCCTGCAGCTCGGCGCTTTCGCGCTTGAGATCGGTCTTGCTGGTCTCGATGCCGCCCTTGAGTTCGCGCTTGTATTCGATGTCGAGTTCGCTGCCTTCGGCGACGAACTGGCCACGGACGAAGTAGCCTTTTTTGGGTTTGCGGGGCATGGCGGGGGAATTGGGTGCGCCGCCCGGCCATCGGGGGCGCGTCGCTATCATTGTCCCTCACATGAGCACCACCACTTCGCGCGCGGAAAGCGGCTTCGCCTACAGCCGAGATTACTTCGAGAACCTGGTCGACACCGCCCTGGCGCATGCCAAGAAGCTGGGTGCCACCGACGCCGGCGCGGAGGCGTCCGAAGGCTGCGGACTGAGCGTCTCGGTGCGCAAGGGCCAACTCGAGAACGTGGAGCGCAACCGCGACAAGTCGCTGGGCGTCACCGTCTACGTGGGCAACCGGCGCGGCAACGCCAGCACTTCCGACTTCTCGGAAGCGGCCATCCGCCAGACGGTGCAGGCGGCGTACGACATCGCCCGCTTCACCGCCGAGGACCCGGTCGGCGGCCTGCCCGACGAGGCGGACATCGCCAAGGACCACCCGGAGCTGGACCTCTTCCATCCCTGGGCCATCGACAGCGAGGGTGCTGCCAAGCTCGCGCTCGAATGTGAGGCCGCAGCCTTGAGCACCGACCGTCGCATCACCAACAGCGAAGGTGCGGGCGTCTCGGCCCAGCAAAGCCACTTCTTCAGCGCGCACACGCACGGCTTTCGCGGCGGCTACGCCAGTTCGCGGCATTCGATCTCGGTGGCGCCCATCGCCGGCCGCGGCGACGACATGCAGCGCGACGCCTGGTACAGCTCCATGCGCTCGGCGGACGAGCTGGCCTCGCCGCAGGCGGTGGGCCGCTATGCCGCAGAGCGGGCGCTGAGCCGCCTGAAGTCGCGCAAGATCAAGACCACCGAATGCCCGGTGCTGTTCGAGTCGCCGCTGGCCGCCGGCCTGCTGGGCGGACTGGTGCAGGCCGTCAGTGGCGGATCGCTGTACCGGCGCAGTACCTTCCTGCTCGACTCGCTGGGCAAGGACGTGCTGCCCTCGCATATCGACGTGACCGAAGACCCGCACATCCGCCGTGGCAAGGGCAGCGCGCCCTTCGACGACGAGGGCGTGATCACCCGGGCGCGCACGGTGGTCGACGCTGGCCGGCTGGAAGGCTACTTCCTGTCCACCTATTCGGCCCGCAAGCTGGGCATGAAGACCACGGGCAACGCCGGTGGCTCGCACAACCTGACGCTGCGCTCGCGCCTGACCGACCCGGCCGACGACCTGGACGCCATGCTGCGCAAGCTGGGCACCGGCCTGTTCGTCATCGAGCTGATGGGGCAGGGCGTCAACTACGTCACCGGCGACTACTCGCGCGGCGCCAGCGGCTTCTGGGTCGAGAACGGGCAGATCGCCTTCCCGGTGCAGGAGATCACCATCGCCGGCAACCTCAAGTCGATGCTGATGGGCATCCAGGCCGTGGGGGCCGACGCCTACAACTACGGCGCCAAGACGGTCGGCTCGATGCTGATCGACCGGATGAAGGTGGCCGGGGCCTGAGCGAATGCTGCCAGCGCCGTAGCGCCGTCAGTCGCCTATCCGGCGGTGCCCGGGTGTCGGTGAGGGAGGCGGGCCTCAGGCGACCCGCAGCGCCTGCCAGACCCGTTCGATGGCCTGCCGGTAGGGCAGGGTGAAGCCGTCCAGCGGCTCCCCTTCGCTCAGCCAGCGGAAGTCGAAGACGAGGCCGTCCTCTTCCGGGCTGCCGTGGGCCGTGTGTTCGAAGCGCTCCGGCAGCAGTGCCTCGATGCGCATCAGGAACAGGTGCCACAGCTGTTCATGCGTGTGGTCGTTGCCCTCGTGGCCCGCGTCGCAGTGGCGCAGCAGCGTGCCCAGCGGCTGCAGCGGGCCGTCGAAGCGCAGGCCGGATTCCTCCAGCAGCTCGCGGCGCACGGCATCCTCCGGCGACTCGCCGGGCTCGATGGTGCCCTTGACCAGCTGCATGCCGCGGTCGCCCGGATGGTGGAAGACCAGCAGCCGGCCGCGCGCGTCCACCACGCAGGCGCAGGCCTTGCCGATGGGCGCGGCGACTGGCGCATTCATGCGGTCAGCCGGCCAGGGCCGCCTTGACGGCCGCGCTCACCTGGCCCATTTCGGCCTTGCCGGCCAGGCGCTGCTTGGCGGCGCCCATCACCTTGCCCATGTCGCCGGGGCCGCTGGCGCCCAGCTCGGCCACGATGGCCTTCACTTCTGCAGCGATCTCGTCGGCGCCCAGGCGCTGGGGCAGGTAGGCCTCGAGCACGACAACCTCGGCCGCTTCCTTGTCGGCCAGCTCGGTGCGGCCGGCCTGGGTGAAGGCGGCGATGGAGTCCTTGCGCTGCTTGATCATCTTGTCGATGACGCCGACGACGGCGGCGTCGTCCAGCTCGATGCGCTCGTCCACTTCCTTCTGCTTCATCGCGGCCAGCAGCAGGCGGATGGTGCCCAGGCGCTCGGCTTCCTTGGCGCGCATGGCGGTCTTCATGTCTTCGGTGATGCGGGCCTTGAGGCTCATGGTGCGTCCTTGCTGCAGGGGAATGGAGGAAAAGGCGGCGCGCTCCCCGTGGCGTGCGGCCTGGGCCCGTGGACCGGGCGGTGTCTTCGCCGGCGCTCGGCCGGCGGCAGAAAAACAAAAGCCGCGGCAGGTTTCCCCGGCGCGGCTTGCGTGGTGCGTGACCGGCGGCGTCGAGGACGTGCCGGCGTTGCCCGCGGATCGATCAGTACAGCTTCTTGGGCAGCTGCATGCTGCGCACGCGCTTGTAGTGGCGCTTGACGGCCGCAGCCTTCTTGCGCTTGCGCTCGGCGGTCGGCTTTTCGTAGAACTCGCGAGCGCGCAGGTCGGTCAGCAGGCCGATCTTCTCGATGGTGCGCTTGAAGCGACGCAGTGCGACGTCGAAGGGCTCGTTTTCTTTAACGCGGATGGTGGTCATTGATTCAAAGAGATGTTGAATGTGACCAGGGAAGATCGAGGCCCCCGGCCGGTGGTCCTCAACTCGAAAGATGTGCGGCCCGCTGAGGGGTAGGCCAGAGTTAGCCCGCTAATGTAGCAGGTTCGGGGCTGCCGCTCAAGCTGCGTCGGGAGGCCGGCGACCGTACCCATCGCGATGCTGGAGACGCCGGGGCCGAGGCGCTGCCATCAGGCAAGCCCGCGGCGCCGCGCTGCGCCGGCTGTGGCTGGCGCATTCAGCCGGCCCGCAGCGCCTGCGCGCAGGCGTGGGCGCTGGCCCAGGCCCACTGGAAGTTGTAGCCGCCCAGCCAGCCGGTCACGTCCACCGTCTCGCCGATGAAGAAGAGGCCGGGCTGGCGCGCGGCTTCCAGGGTCTGCGAGGACAGCTCGCGCGTGTCCACGCCGCCGGCCGTGACCTCGGCCTTCTTGTAGCCCTCGGTGCCGTCGGGCACCAGCGACCAGCGGCTGATGCGCTCGGCCAGCCGGGCCAGCGACTTGTCGGCCGCCTCGTTGATGGGCCGCTGCAGGCCCGGGTCCTCGCCGGTCCAGGCGTCGGCCAGCCGCGAGGGCACCAGCGTCGCCAGTTCGTTGGCCACCCGTTTGCGCGAATCGCGCTTGGCCTCGGTCAGGCGGGCCTGCACGTCGGTGTTGGGCGCAAAGTCCAGCGTCAGCGGCGTGCCCGGCTGCCAGTAGCTGGAGATCTGCAGGATGGCCGGGCCCGACAGGCCGCGGTGCGTGAACAGCAGGTCCTCGTCGAAGCGCATGCGCGCCTTGCCGCTGCCGGTGCTGATGGCTACCGGCAGCGCCAGCCCGGCCAGTTGCGCATAGGGCGCCCAGGCCTGGCCGCCGAAAGTCAGCGGCACCAGCGCGGGCCGCGGGGCAATGGTCCTGAGACCGAACTGCGCGGCGATGCGCCAGCCGAAGTCGGTGGCGCCGATCTGCGGGATGGCCAGTCCGCCGGTGGCGATGACCAGCTGCGGCGCCTCCACCGGCCCGCGCGCGGTCTGCAGCCGGTAGGGGCCAGCGTCGGCGTCGAAGACGACCGACTGCACGGCGCAGGGCTGCCAGTGTTCGACGTGGCCATCGGCGCATTCGGCCAGCAGCAGGTCGATGATCTGCTGCGAGGGCCCGTCGCAGAAGAGCTGGCCCTTGTGCTTCTCGTGCCAGGCGATGCCGTGGCGGTCGACCAGGGCGATGAAGTCGGCCGGCGTGTAGCGGGCCAGCGCCGAGCGGCAGAAATGCGGGTTCTCGCCCAGGTAATGGCGCTGCGGCGCCCGCGGGTCGAGTTCGCGGTTGGTGAAGTTGCATCGGCCACCGCCGGAGATGCGGATCTTCTCGGCCACGCGTTCGGCATGGTCGATGAGCAGCACGCGCAGGCCGCGCTGGCCGGCCTGCGCCGCGCAGAAGAGCCCGGCGGCGCCGGCGCCGATGACGATGGCGTCGAAGGACGCCGTCATGCGGCAGTCGAAGAAATGGACACCAGGATCAGCCTTTCCAGACGAAGGGGAATTTCAGTTGGCGCAGGAAGCCGTTGGGCACGTAGTCGCCGAGCACGCCGTAGCGCTCGGGCCACATCCTGCTGCTCTTCACGGCGGTGCCGAACAGGTGGTCGAGGAAAGCGTAGTGCGCGGCGTAGTTCTTGTCCAAGGCTTCCTCGTCCTGGCTGTGGTGCCAGTGGTGGAAGTTGGGCGTCACGACCAGATAGCGCAGCGGGCCCAGCCGCACGCTCACGTTGCAATGGTTGAAGACCGCCTGGAAGCCCACGATGACGATGTACGCATCGATCACCTCTTTCGAAAATCCAAGCACGTAGATGGGTGCCAGTACCAGGGTGCGGGTGATCAGCAGCTCCAGGATGTGCTGGCGCGAGCCGGCCAGCCAGTCCATGCTCTTGACGCTGTGATGGACCGCGTGAAGGCGCCATAGCAGCGGCACCTCGTGGTAAGCGCGGTGGGTCCAGTACTGCACCAAGTCGGCCACGAGGACGATGAGCAGCAGTCCGGCCCAGAAGGGCAAGCCCTGAACCCAGCCCCGAAGGCCATCATTGGCGGCCCAGCCGAAGAAGCGGTGCACCAGCAGGTTGGTCGCCAGGAGGACGAAGCCCACGATCATGTGGTTGACGATGAAGTGGTGCAGGTCGGTCTGCCACTCGGCGCGGAAGACGGGCTGGTCCTTGCGGTGCGCGAACAGCTTCTCGATGAAGATGAAGAGCAGGGCCGAGCCCAGCAGGTCGAGGATGAACCAGTCCAGCCCGATATAGGGCGTGCCGCTTGGAAAGTCCGGGTGCACCGGCACCTTGTGGCCGCCCAGCACGGCCGACAGCACGACGAGCAGGAAGGCGAAGGAAGAGAGCCAGCGGGTGCGGTTGAACAGGATGTTCACCAGCGCCAGGCCGCCAGCGATCACCATCGCTGCCAGCATCACGTAGCGGATGGCGTCGACGTTGTAACTCTTGCGAAGCTCGGGTGTGGTGAGGTACTGCGGGAAGTGGAAGGCGAGCACGCCCAGGAAGCAAAGAATGCCGAGCGACAGGGCGATGACGCCTGTCACCATGCCTTTGCCGCGTTGAAGGGTGCCGTAGCTTTCCGCCAGATCCTGAAGCCGGTCGATGTGCAGCATGTTGTGTGGTCCTCCTGTCTGCTGTTTTCGGGCGCGCGGATTCTAGGAGGGGCCCATGCATGCAAGGGCGGGGACGCCTGCTCTGAAAAGTCGCGGCCAGGCGCGAGTTCTCGCGCCGCCGGGCGGACGGCTGGGTGCCTGCGCGAGGCCGCCCGTGGGCTGCCGGGGAGGATGTGCTCAGGTGCCGAAGCGGGAGGCGGCCGGCGCGCCAGCCGCCGCCATGCCGCGCAGCACGTCGCCCACCACGATGATGGACGGACTGCCCAGGCCGCTCTGTGCCAGTTCGGGGACCAGCGTGCCCAGCGTGGCGACGATCTGCCGCTGCCGCGGCAGGCTGGCGTGCTGCACCACCGCCACCGGCGTCGCGGCCGGCAGGCCGCCGGCCAGCAACTGCTGCTGGATGTGGGCCGCGCCAGCCACGCCCATGTAGATCACCAGCGTCAGCCGGGCGCCCCGCGCCGTGGCGGCCAGGGCCGCCCAGTCGGTGCTGTCGTGGCGGGCGCTGTCGGCCGCGCCGGTCTTGGCATGGCCCGTGACGAACACCACGCCCGCCGCATGGTCGCGGTGGGTCAGGGGCACGCCCAGGGCCGTGACGGCGGCCAGGCCGGCGGTGATGCCGTTGACCACCTCGCAGGCGATGCCGGCTTCGCGCAGGTGTTCGACCTCCTCGCCGCCGCGGCCAAAGACGAAGGGGTCGCCGCCCTTGAGGCGCACCACGGTCTCGCCTTCCTGCACCGCAGTGATCATCAGCTTCTCGATGAAGGCCTGCGGCGTGCTCTTGCAGCCGCCGCGCTTGCCGACGTGCACGATGCGCGCGTCGGGCCGCGCCCATTGCAGGATCTCGTCGTTGACCAGGTCGTCCACCAGCAGCACGGTGGCGGCCTGGATGGCCTTCACGGCCTTCAGGGTAAGCAGTTCCGGATCTCCAGGGCCAGCACCGACGAGGGTGCAGCGGCCGAGAGGGCGGGAGGCGTTGGTGGGCGTGTTCATGCGTGGGCAGCCAGATGGCGGATGTGCGCGACCTGGGCGGCGATCGCTTCGGGAAGGGGCAGTTCGCCCGCCAGCACGCGGCGGGTGTAGGCGGCGGTGACGGCGGCGTCCAGTTCGGCCGGCAGGCCCGGGATCTCGGCCAGCGTGCCGGGCTGCTGCGTCTGCAGCGGCTGGCGCTGGCCGCGCACGAAGCCTTCGATGTGCAGCGTGCGGCGCGGGTCCACGACCACCTCGCCTTCGAGGCCGCGCGAGAGCATGGCCGTCATGCCCAGTAGCTCGAACAGCTCGGTCATCACCGTGCCGAAAGCGGGATGGGTGTAGCTGCCGATTACCACCGCCGGGCCGGCCACCGGCTGCATCAGCTTGACCACGCTGTGGCCCGCATTGCGCAGGCCGACCACGCGGCGCACCTCCAGCAGGCGCTTGAGGCCGGGATGCAGCAGGCCGGTATCGACCACGGCGATCTGGCCCGCGTCCAGCGGCGTGAGCGTCGTCGCTTCGGCATGGCCCAGTTCGGCCAGCACCTCGGCGGCCGTGACGCGGCTGCTTTCGGTGCGGCTGCCGTGCACCAGCACCGGCAGGCCTTCGCGGGCCAGCAGCAGCGCCAGCAGGGGCGTGAGCACCGGCAACCGGCGCGCGCCGTTGTAGCTCGGCAGCACGACCACCGGCCCGGCCAGGCTCTGCACGCAGGCCAGCCGCGCATGGGTGGCGTCGAGGAAGCCGGCCATCTCCTGCGTGGTCTCGCCCTTGACGCGCATGGCCAGGCAGAAGGCGCCGATCTCCAGGTCGGTGACGCTGCCGTCCAGCACCTGGCCGAAGAGGTCCGCCGCCTGTTCGCGGGCGAGGGGCTTCGCACCGCGGGCGCCGCGGCCGATGTCCTTGATGTAGTGCGCAATGCTTCCCATGGGTGTCCGAATTGTCCCGCAGCGCTTATGCCGGAATGCGCAGGCGCTTATGCCGCACGGCGCTGCAGGCGCACCGGCGTCTCGCGCACCATGCGCCGCAGTTCGGGCACGCAGGAGCCGCAGTTGGTGCCGCAGCGCAGTGCCTGCTGCAGGCTGGACAGCCGGGCCGCCTCGCTGCCCTCGCAGGCGGCCAGGTGGCCGGCAATGTCCTGTTCGGCCACGCCGAAGCAGTTGCACACGGTCTTGCCGCGCGACACCACGGCCACCGGCGGCGTGGCCTGGTAGGAGAGCAGGCGGCGCCCGAAGTCCTGCGCCGGCAGCCGGTCCTGGATCAGGGTCTTGAGCCAGCCCTCGGCCCGCGTGTCGCCGGCCAGCAGCACGGCGCGCACATGGGCCTGCTCGCCATCGCGCTGCAGCCGCACCGCGCGGCGGTGGCCCCGGGCCGGGTCGGCATAGCGCAGGGCCTGGCCGTCGCACAGGCCGAGCAGGGCTTCGATGCGGTCCACCAGCGCGGCCGGTGGCGGCGCATCGGCCGCGGCGCGCAGCAGCACGCCGCCTTCGCCGCCGCCCGCACCCTCGTCGCCGAAGGGCACGCAGCTGACGAAGCGCAGGTCGCGCGCCGCCTCGCGCAATGCCTGCCGCACGGCCAGCGCCCGGTCGGCCGGCAGCCAGGCGATGCCCAGCAGCGTCCAGGGCAGGGCCGCGCGGCGGATGCGTACGGCCGCGTGCTTGAGTTCGGGCTGCTTGGAGGTGGGGCAGAAGGTGGGCGTCGTCAGGCCGTTGACGCCGGTCATCTCGCGACCCTGCGCGTCCCGGCCGCCGAGGAATTCCTCGCCCCAGTGCATGGCGAGGAAGGTCTGCGCCGGCGCCAGCGTGGCATCGGGCTGCACCGGCAGCACCGCGCTGCCGCGGCGGGAGGCGACCTCGACCAGGTCGCCCGCCGCCAGGCCTTCGCGGGCCATGTCCTGCGGCGCCATCTGCAGCGCCGGTTCGGCCACATGGCCGAAGAGGCGGCCCAGCGTGCCGGTGCGGCTCATGCCATGCCACTGGTCGCGCAGGCGGCCGGTGTTGAGGGAATAGGGCCAGTCGGCATCGCGTGCCTCGGCCAGCGGGCGCCAGGGCTCGGGGCTGAAGCGGGCGCGGCCGTCGGGCGTGGCGAAGACGCCGTCCTGGTACAGGCGCGCCGTGCCGGCCGCCTGCCCTTCGGGCATGGGCCACTGCTGCGGGCCGAGTTCGTCCAGCAGGGGGTAGGAGAGGCCGGTGATGTCGAGGTCGCGGCCACGGGTGGTGGCGCGGTGTTCGTTCCAGACCTGCTCGGGCGTGTCGTAGGCGGTGAGGGCGGGCGTGGCGGGCGCCCGTGCCTGCAGGGCCAGCCGCGATTGCAGCCGCTGGCCGAAGTCGGCCGCGATGGCCCAGTCATGGCGCGCCTCGCCCGGCGCTGGCACGGCGGGCCGCACGCGCGAGATGCGCCGCTCGCTGTTGGTGACCGTGCCGTCCTTCTCGCCCCAGGTGGTGGCGGGCAGCAGCAGGTCGGCGAAGCCCGCGGTGGCGGTGGTGGCGAAGGCCTCCTGCAGCACGACGAATTCGCAGCGTTCCAGGGCCCGGCGCACCAGCGCCTGGTCGGGCATGGACTGGGCCGGGTTGGTGCACGCGATCCACAGCGCGCGCACCCGGCCTTCGGCGGCGGCGCGGAACATCTCGATGGCGCTCAGGCCCGGCGTGGCCGGGATGGCCGGCACGCCCCAGAAGGCGGCCACCTCGGCCCGGTGCGCGGCATTGGCCATGTCGCGGTGGGCCGGCAGCAGGTTCGACAGGCCGCCCACCTCGCGCCCGCCCATGGCATTGGGCTGGCCGGTGAGCGAGAAGGGCCCGGCGCCCGGTTGGCCGATCTGGCCGGTGGCCAGGTGCAGGTTGATGAGCGCCGCGTTCTTGTCCGTGCCGTGCGAGGACTGGTTCAGGCCCATGCAGTAGAGGCTGAGCGTGGGCGCACGATGCGCCACATCGCCGCTGCCGCCGGTGGCGAAGAGCCGTGCGGCCTGCTCGATGTCGGCCACGGCCAGGCCGCAGACCTCGGCCACGCGCTCGGGCGTGCAGTCACGCACCGTCTCGCGTAGCGCTTCGAAGCCCTGGGTGTGGGCGGCGATGAAGGCGACGTCGGTCCAGCCCTCGCGCAGCATCACGTGCAGCAGGCCGTGAAAGAGCATCACGTCGCTGCCTGGCTGAAGGGCCAGGTGCATGTCGGCGATTTCGCAGGTGTCGGTGCGGCGTGGGTCGACCACCACGATCTTCATGGCGGGGTTGGCACGCTTCGCTTCCTCGATGCGGCGGAAGAAGATGGGATGGGCCCAGGCCGCATTGCTGCCGGCGACGAACAGGCAGCCGGCGTCCTTCACGTCGTCGTAGCAGGCGGGCGGGGCGTCGGCGCCCAGCGTCTTCTTGTAGCCGGCCACGGCGCTGCTCATGCACAGGCGCGAGTTGGTGTCCAGGTTGTTGGTGCCGACGAGGCCCTTGGCCAGCTTGTTGAAGACGTAGTAGTCCTCGGTGAGGAGCTGGCCCGAGAGGTAGAAGCCCACGGCGTCGGGCCCGTCTTCGGCGATCACGTGGGCGAAGCGTTCGGCTGCCAGGTCCAGGGCCTCGTTCCAGCCGATGGCCTGGGGCGTCTCGCCGCGCTTGGGGCGCAGCGCCGGTGCCAGCAGCCGCGCCTGCTGCGAGATGGTGGGCGATGCCGTCAGGTGCAGCGTGCTGCCCTTGGTGCACAGGCGGCCGAAGTTGGCGGGGTGGGACGGATCGCCGCGCACGCCGGTGATGCGGTCGCCTTCGGTCTGGATCACCACACCGCAGCCCACGCCGCAGTAGGGACAGGTGGATTTCGTTTCAGACATGGCTCGACAGGGACAGGCTGCGGTGTTCACATTCGCCGCGAAGTGGACCGCCGCAGGCGTGTCCGCAGCCCACGCCGCAGTAAGGGCAGGTGGAGCGCGTTTCCTTAGCCATGGGCGGGCTCCCCGAAGATCAGCTGCTCGCGCAGCCCCGCCACGCTGTGGCCTTCGCGCAGCAGGTCCAGGTACCAGCCGCCGCCCTCGGCATCGCCGTAAAGGCAGGCGCCGACCAGCCGCTCGTCTTTGAGCACCAGCTTGCGGTAGACGCCGCTGTCGGGGTCGCGCAGCAGCAGTTGCTCGGTGCCTTCGCCGCCCATGAAGTCGCCGGCCGACAGCAGTTCCACGCCCGTCACCTTGAGCTTGGCCGAGACGGTGCTGCCCTCGTAGCGGCCGATGCCCATCTGCGCCAGGTGGTTGGCGGCCACGCGGCCCTGCTCGAACAGCGGCGCCACCAGGCCGTAGGCCACGCCGCGGTGCTGGGCGCATTCGCCCACGGCATAGATGCGGCCGTCGGTGACGGTCTGCAGCGTGTCGCTGACCACGATGCCGCGCTCGCAATGCAGGCGCATCTGCTGCGCCAGCGCGATGTGCGGCCGGATGCCGATGGCCATCACCACCAGGTCCGCGGGCAGCTCGCTGCCGTCCGTCAGGCGCACCGCGCGCACGCGGCCCTGGCCGTCGTCCAGCAGCGCCTCGGTCTGCGCGCCCAGGCGGAAGTTCAGGCCTTGTTGTGTTTCCAGCGTCTGGCGCAGCAGCGTGGCGGCCTCGGCGTCGAGCTGGCGCTCCATCAGCCAGTCGTTGCGGTGCACCACCGTCACGGCCATGCCGCGCCGGGCCAGGCCGCTGGCGGCCTCCAGCCCCAGCACGCCGCCGCCGATCACCACGGCATGGCGGTGTGTGCGGGCGGCCTCGATCATGGCCTCGGTGTCGGCGATGTCGCGGTGGGCGAGCACGCCGCGCAAGCCGGCGCCCGGCACCGGCAGCAGCACGGGTTGGGAGCCGGTGGCCAGCAGCAGCCGGTCGTAGGCGGCCTCGGTGCCGTCGTCGGCGCGCACGATGCGGCGGGCGCGGTCCACCTGCGTGACGGTACGGCCCGCATGCAGGGTGATGCCCTGCTCGCGGTACCAGTCCCAGTCGTTCAGCACGATGTCCTGCAGGCTGCGCTCGCCGGCCAGCACCGGCGACAGCAGGATGCGGTTGTAGTGCGGATGCGGCTCGGCGCCGAAGACAGTGATGTCGTAGAGCCCTGGCGCGATGGCCAGCAGCTCCTGCACCGTGCGCATGCCGGCCATGCCGTTGCCGATCACCACCAGTTTCTGCCGCATCCCTGTCTCCTGCGTGCCGTATTCCCGCGGGGCGGCCCTCAGGCGGCCTGCTTCTCCACGTGGCCCTGGCGGGTGTAGAGGAAGTCGATCACCGCCTTGCGGTAGTGCACGTAGTCGCGGTCTTCGGCCAGCTCGACGCGGTTGCGCGGGCGGGGCAGGTCGACCGCCAGCACTTCGCCGATGGTGGCGGCCGGGCCGTTGGTCATCATCACGATCTTGTCGGACAGCAGCACGGCCTCGTCCACGTCGTGCGTGACCATGACCACGGTGCTCTGCGTCTTCTGCACGATGGCCAGCAGCTCGTCCTGCAGCTTGGCGCGGGTCAGGGCGTCGAGGGCGCCGAAGGGCTCGTCCATCAGCAGCACCTTGGGCTCCATGGCCAGGGCGCGGGCGATGCCCACGCGTTGCTTCATGCCGCCGGAGATCTCGCCGGGCCGCTTGTGGGTGGCAGGCGTCAGTCCCACCAGCGCAAGGGCGTCGGTGGTGCGCTGGCGCAGCTGTGCCTTGGACTCGGAGGCGCCGAAGACGCGCTCCACGCCCAGGTAGATGTTCTCGAAGCAGGTCAGCCAGGGCAGGAGCGAATGGTTCTGGAAGACCACCGCGCGCTCGGGGCCGGGGCCGGCGATCTCCTTGTTGGCGCACAGCAGCGCGCCCTGCGTGGGCCGCGTCAGGCCGGCGATCAGGTTCAGCAGCGTGCTCTTGCCGCAGCCGGAGTGGCCGATCAGTGCCACGAACTCGCCCTTGGCGACGGTCAGGTCGATGCCCTGCAGCGCGACGAAGCGGCCCTTGGGCGTCTTGAAGGCCTGCTCGACGCCCTGGATCTGGATGAACCTGGCGTCTGCGGCAGTGGAGGTAGCGGTGGAAACGGCGGTGTTCACGACTTGACCTCTTCGAAGGTGAATGCGGTGGCGAGCTTGACCAGGGCCATCTCCAGCAGCAGGCCCACGATGCCGATCACGAAGATGGCGATGATGATGTTCTTGACGTTGAGGTTGTTCCACTCGTCCCACACCCAGAAGCCGATGCCCACGCCGCCGGTCAGCATCTCTGCGGCCACGATCACAAGCCAGGCGGTGCCCACGGCCAGGCGCACGCCGGTCAGCATGTAGGGCAGCACGGCGGGGAACAGGATGCGGGTGAGGATCTTCCATTCCGACAGGTCCAGCACGCGGGCCACGTTCATGTAGTCCTGCGGCACGCGCTGCACGCCCACCGCGGTGTTGATGACCATCGGCCAGATCGAGCAGATGAAGATGGTCCAGATGGCGGCCGGGTTGGCGCCCTTGAACACCAGCAGGCCGATGGGCAGCCAGGCCAGCGGCGACACCGGGCGCAGCAGGCTGATCAGCGGATTGAACATGCGCGCCAGGAACACCGAGCGGCCGACGGCGAAGCCCGCCGGAATGCCCACCAGCGCCGCCAGGCCGAAGCCCACCGCCACGCGCTGCAGCGAGGCCAGCACGTTCCAGCCCACGCCCTGGTCGTTGGGGCCGTTGCTGTAGAACGGGTCGGCGAAGACCTGCACCGCCTGCTTCCAGGTCTCGGCCGGGCCCGGAAAGCTGCCGCCGCTGCGCGCGGCCACCAGCTCCCACACCAGCAGCAGCAGGCCGAAGCCCAGCAGCGGCGGGACGATGCGCAGCCACAGGCCGCTGAAGTCGCGCGGGGCTCGCGCGGCCTTGGCCGGCTGGGCGGGCGCAGCCGGGGCAACGGGCGCGTCGGGCGCAGACGCCACGGTCAGCGGCTTGGCCGGCACATGCACGGACGGGGACGGGGCCGCGATGTCGGCCTCGCGCGGAAGATGGAAGACGGCGGCAACCATGGTGATGGGCTCCTGGTGGATGGAGGGTGCGGCCTCAGGCGCGGACCTTGAACGAATCGGCGTACTTGGCCGGCTCCTTGCCGTCCCACACCACGCCGTCGATGAGCTTGCTGCTGCGCATCGGGCTGGCGGGCACCGGCGTCTTGGTGGCGGCGGCGGCCTGCTTATAGATGTCGATGCGGTTGATCTCGGTGGCCACCTTCAGGTAGTCCGGGTGCTCCTTGAGCAGGCCCCAGCGCTTGTGCTGGGTGAGGAACCACATGCCGTCCGAGAGGTAGGGGAAGTTCACCGCGCCGTCGTTGTAGAACTTCATGTAGTTCGGGTCGTCCCAGGTCTTGCCCAGGCCATTCTGGTAGCGGCCCAGGATGCGCTGGTTGATGGCGTCCACGCTGGTGTTGACGTAGCTCTTCTCGGCGATGGTCTCGGCCATCTTGTTCTTGTTCGAGAGGCCGCCGTCGATCCACTTGCCCGCCTCCAGGATGGCTGCCGTCACGGCGCGGGCCGTGTTGGGGTACTTCTTGACGAAGTCGGCGGACGTGCCCAGCACCTTCTCGGGATGGTCCTTCCAGATGTCCTGCGTGGTCACGGCTGTGATGCCGATGCCGTCCATGATGGCGCGGTGGCCCCACGGCTCGCCGACGCAGAAGCCGTCCATGTTGCCCACGCGCATGTTGGCCACCATCTGCGGCGGCGGCACCACGATGGACTTGGCGTCCTTCATCGGGTTGATGCCGTTGGCCGCCAGCCAGTAGTACAGCCACATGGCATGGGTGCCGGTGGGGAAGGTCTGGGCGAAGGTGTATTCGCGCTTGTCGGCGGCCATCAGCTTGGCGAGCGAAGCGCCGTCCACCGCACCCTTGTCGGCCAGCTTCTTGGACAGCGTGATGGCCTGGCCGTTGTTGTTGAGGGTCATGAGCACGGCCATGTCCTTCTTGGGGCCGCCGATGCCGAGGTGCACGCCGTAGACCAGGCCGTAGAGCACGTGGGCGAAGTCCAGATCGCCATTGACCAGCTTGTCGCGCACGCCGGCCCAGCTGGCTTCCTTGCTCGGGACGATCTTCACGCCGTACTTCTTGTCGATGCCCAGCACCGAGGCCATCACGACGCTCGCGCAATCGGTCAGCGGGATGAAGCCGATCTTGACCTCCTCCTTCTCGGGCTTGTCAGAGCCCTGGGCCCAGACGCAGGCGCGCAGGGCAGGGTCGATGGTCAGGGCGCTGGCGGCGGCGGCCTGCAGCACGCGGCGGCGGCTCAGCGGGGCGGGGCGGTGGGCGTCGGTCATGGGCAGACTCCGGGGCAAGAGGGGCAGCGAAGGGGGAAAACAAAAAGGCGTCCTCGCCGCGCCGGGCCCATCGCATGCGGTGCATGCCATGGAGCCAGCGGGAGAGGACGCCTTTGTCCTGTGTCCGGCCTGCCGTGCCCGCCTTTGGGCGCCGCCTGCCGGACGACCGTTTCCGGTCTGTGGTCAGGACTACGCAAGCGGTGTGCCAGGATGGGCCGGTGCGCGGTCCAAGGTGGCGTCGTCAGAGGGAGAAGGGCCGGAGAGGGCTTGCCGAGCCCACTGCTGCAGGCGTCCCCGAGGCAACCGCCATGCGCCACGGACGTGCACCGCGGATTGCTGCTGTGCACCAAAAGCAGCTGCGGTGCGGGCGTCAGCGCCGGGTCTGTGTCAACCTGGGGCGCGGCTGGGCAGGGGCCCGGCTCAGCGCGAGGCGCTGCCGCCCAGCGGCAGGAAGTCGGCCATGGCCAGCACCGACTCCGCCACATCCACCAGCCGGCGGTTCTGGTTCATGGCGGTCTGGCGCAGCATTTTGTGCGCCTCTTCCTCGCTGAGCTGGCGGTGGGCCATCAGCAAGCCCTTGGCGCGCTCGACCACCTTGCGCTCGTTGAGCGAGGCGCGCACGGTCTGCAGTTCGTCGTTCATGGCCTGGAGGCGGCGCGACTGCTCCTGCACCATCTGCAGCACCGAGCGCTCGAGGTTGCGGCCGTAGCCGGCGGCGGGGGCTTCGGCGGTCTCGGCCGCGGCGTCGGCGAAGAAGTCGCCGGGCGTCACGGCCTCGGCCTGCAGCGCCTCGTAGCGCTGGAGCTCGGCGCGGGCCTGCCCGATCTTGTGGCCGCACAGCGCGCGCAGTTCGCACGCCAGGCCGTCCTCGATGGCCTGCATGGCGTCGATGCGGCGCGTGCAGCCCTCGAACCACAGCGGGCTGAGGTTGGCGTCCAGCACCGTGCCGGCCGGCGAGGTGCAGCCGATGCGGCGCAGGCGTTCCAGCTCGGCCAACTGGGCCGGCGCCTGGCTGGCCTGCCACTGGGTGCGCAGCGTCTCGTCGCTGAACTCGCAGAACAGGCCGAAGCAGCGCTCCTGCGATTCGATCAGGTGCAGCCACTGCTGGCGCTGGGCGTCGTCGTTGCCGCCGCGCAGGAAGGCGGCGGCGCCGAAGGCGCGCTCCTGGCCGGCGAACTCCTTGCCCTGCATGAAATTGAACATGGCGACCAGCCAGCGCGAGATGTCCGGGTCGGTGGCGCCGTCGGCCGCCTCGAACACCACCGCCAGCAGGCCGGCGATCAGCTTCACGAAGGCGGCGGTGGCCAGGTCGGGCCCCACGGCCAGGCCTTCGATGCGCGCGCGCAGGCCGGGCAGGGCGTCCAGCCCCTGCAGCACATAGGCGACGCGGGGAAAGAGCCGCGCGCCGCCGGCCAGCCGCCGCGGGTCGTCCACCAGCGGATCGAGGGCGGCGCGGACCTGCTGTTCCCGGGCCAGGCAGTCGGCCACCTGCGCGGCGCGCTCGGCGGCGAAGCGCTGGCCGCCCGAGCCCAGGAAGACATTGGTGATGCCGCGCTCGCGCTGCAGCGCATGCACCAGCCGGCCCAGCGTGCCCACCAGCTCGCTGGTGCGGGCGAGCTGGTCGAGCTCGTCGATCTCGCAACGGCGGGCGGCGATCAGGAAGCCAAGGCTGGTCGTCATGGGTGAGGCGGCAATGAAGCAGAAAAACGCGGGGGGCGAGAGCATGCCGCAAATTCCATGCCCCTCGGCGGGCGACCCTGCCGACGGCCGGCCTTGCGCGCCGGGCCGGCGCAGGGGCATGGGGTTGCCGCCCGGTCCTGCGCAGAAGCGCCGCCTACACTGCCGCGATGCGCATCCTGGGCATCGAATCCTCCTGCGACGAAACGGGCGTGGCCCTCGTCGAGACCCTGGCCGACGGCGGCGTGCCGCGCCTGGCGGCCCACGCCCTGCACAGCCAGATCGCCATGCACCAGGCCTACGGCGGCGTGGTGCCCGAGCTGGCCAGCCGCGACCACATCCGCCGCGTGCTGCCCCTCACCGAGGCTGTGCTGACCGAAGCCGGGTGGACGCGGGCCGACATCGACGTCGTCGCTTTCACCCGCGGCCCCGGCCTGGCCGGCGCGCTGCTGGTGGGCGCGGGCGTGGCCTGCGCCCTGGGCGCGGCGCTGGGCCGGCCGGTGCTGGGCGTGCACCACCTCGAGGGGCACCTGCTCTCGCCCTTCCTCAGTGCCGACCCGCCGCAGTTCCCCTTCGTGGCCCTGCTGGTGTCCGGCGGCCACACGCAGCTGATGCGGGTGGAAGGCGTCGGGCGCTACGAGCTGCTGGGCGAGACCATCGACGACGCCGCCGGCGAGGCCTTCGACAAGAGCGCCAAGCTGATGGGCCTGCCCTATCCCGGCGGGCCCTGGCTGTCGAAGCTGGCCGAGGGCGGCGATGCCCAGACCTTCAAGCTGCCGCGTCCGCTGCTGCACAGCGGCGACCTGGACTTTTCCTTCGCCGGCCTCAAGACGGCGGTGCTCACGCAGACGAAGAAGCTCGGCACCGAACTGGAAGCGCGCAAGGCCGACCTGGCCGCATCGACCCAGGCGGCCATCGTCGAGGTGCTGGTGCGCAAGTCGCTCGCGGCGCTGGAGCGTACCGGCCTCAAGCGCCTGGTGGTGGCCGGCGGCGTGGGCGCCAACCGGCTGCTGCGCGAGCAACTGGATGCCGCCTGCGCCAAGCGCAAGGTACGCGTTCACTACCCGGAACTGGCGCTGTGCACCGACAACGGCGCCATGATCGCCCTGGCGGCGGCCATGCGCATCCAGTCCGGCCTGTCGCAGCCGGAGGCGCGCTACGCCTTCGACGTCAAGCCGCGCTGGCCGCTGGATGCGCTGGCCGAGGCGGCGCAACCGTCGCCGACGGCCTGAGCACGCTCGAGCCGCGCACCAGCAGTTCGCCTTCGAGCACGATGCGCCGCGGCGGCCGGCCGGGTTCGGCCATGCGCTGCAGCAGCAGTTCGGCCGCGGTGCGGCCGATGTCGGCGGTGGGCTGGGCCATCACGGTGACGGCGGGCTCGGGCAGAGTGGTCCAGTCGTTGTTGTCGAAGCCGGCGATGGCCACGTCCTCCGGCATGGCCAGGCCGGCCTCGCGCACCGCCTTCCAGGCCCCTAACAAAAGAAGACCGTTGGTGGCCAGCAAGGCGTCCGGGCGCTCGGCCTGGGCCAGCAGCGTGGCGGCGGCCGCCTGGCCTTCGGCCGCGAGGGGACGCAGGGCCACCACCTGCGGGGCCAGGCCTGCCTCGCGCATGGCGGCCTCATAGCCGGCCTGGCGCTCGCGGCCGGTGCTGCTGCGCGAGCCGGCCAGCAGCGCGATGCGTCGGCAGCCCTGGGCGATCAGGTGCTCGGTCAGGCGGCGGGCGGCGGGGGCGTTGTCCAGCAGCACCAGATCGCTGGGCGTGCTGCCTTCGGGCGCCCGGTCGACCATCACCACCGGAAAGGGGTGCTGCCCGGCGCGGAATCGCCGCGTCAGCTCCAACGTGGGCGAGAGGATCACGCCGCTGGCCTGCTCGTCGGCCATCAGCTCCAGGTACGACTGTTCCTTGGCCGGGTCTTCGTCGCTGTTGCACAGGATCAGGCGCAGGCCGTGGCGGTAGGCGATGTCCTCCACCGCCCGGCTGATCTCGGTGAAGAAGGGGTTGCGGATGTCCGAGACGATCAGCCCGATCAGCGAGGCCCGCTGCTGCCGCAGACGCCGTGCGGCCAGGTTGGGCCGGTAGCCCAGTTCGTCGATGGCCTGCTGCACCCGCTGGCGCAGGTCGGGCCGCACCGCCTCGGGATGGCTCAGGACCCGCGAGACAGTGGTGGTGGAGGCACCGGCGCGCTCGGCGACATCCTTGATGCTGGCGCTCTGGCGGTGGGAAAGTGGCTGTGTCATGTCAAATGACTGGAATCGTTACCAGGATTCTGCATTCTGAGTCGGAAACTGCCGCCCAGATTTCAAGACCTCAATCTCAGTGTTTACCCTGATTTTTGAGGCAAATCAGCGGGTTTCGATGGACAGCCAAGCACCCACTTCGATAATTCCGCCATTGGTATCGATTCCAAAATTTACAGGAGACGGTATGGATCTACCCGTGCAAGTCCAACTCGCCGCCGCGGTCGCCGACCGTGAGGCCGCCATTCGCGCCGCCGGCACCCTGCTGGTCCAGGCCGGCTTCTGCGACCCCGCCTATGCCGACAGCCTGCTGCGGCGCGAGCAGGTCGCCACCACCTACATGGGCCGCGGCCTGGCCGTGCCTCATGGCATGGTGGAAGACAAGGGCCTGGTGCGCCGCACCGGCCTGGCCGTGGTGCAGATTCCGGGCGGCGTCGCCTGGGACGCGCCCGACCACCGCGTGCAGCTCGTGGTGGCGGTGGCCGCCGCCTCCGACCAGCACATCGCCGTGCTGCGTCGCCTGACCCGGCTGATGGCCGATGGCCAGCGCCTCGAAGGCCTGGCCGCCACCGGCAATGCCGACGACATCGTGGCCGCCCTGACCCGCGACGGCGCCGCGCCCGTCGCCACCGCCGTGCCCGAAGACCTGCCGATGGCCCAGGACGTGGTGCTCGACTACCCGAACGGCCTGCATGCCCGGCCCGCCACGCAGTGGGCGCAGGTGGCTTCGCGCTTCCTGGCCGAGCTGCGCGTGCGCCATGGCGACACCGTGGCCGATGCGCGCAGCATGCCCGCGCTGCTGGGCCTGGGCGCAGGCCGCGGCGCGCGCCTGCGCATTTCGGCCGCCGGCCCGGATGCCGCGCAGGCGCTGGCCGCCCTCAAGGACGTGATCGTGCGCCTGGCGCAGGACGAAAAACGCCAGGCCGAGCAGGCCGCCGCCCGCGAGAAGCAGGCCCACGGCCTGGGCCGCGAACTGGCCGGCTGGCAGCCCGAGGCGCGCCAGCACATCGGCGGCATCGCGGCCAGCCCTGGCCTCGTGATCGGCACGCTGGTGATGGCCGACGCCCCCGCGCTGGAGGTGGCCGACCAGCCCGGCCAGGGCGTGGCCGCCGCCGCTGCGGCGCTCGACGCGGCCCTGGCCGCCGCCGAGGCCGAACTGATCGACCTGGCCGAAGGCGCCCGCCGCAAGAACGCCGCCGAGCAGGCCGGCATCTTCGAGGCGCATCGCCAGATCCTGGCCCACGCCGACCTGCTGCGCGACGCCACCCGCCTGGTGGTGCAGGGCCACGGCGCCGCCTGGTCCTGGCGCCATGCGCTGGCCGGCCATGTGGCGGCGCAGCGCGCCGTGGCCGACCCGGTGCTGGCCGCCCGCGCCGCCGACCTGCAGGACGTGGGCGACCGCGTGCTGCGCGCCCTGGTGGGCGAGGCCGGCGCCGCCGGGCAGGACCCGTCGCGCTGGCCGGCCGACAGCCTGCTGCTGGCCGACGACCTGTCGCCCTCCGTCACGGCGCAGATCGACGTGCAGCGCGTCAAGGGCTTCTGCACCGCCCGCGGCGGCCCGACCGCCCACACGGCCATCCTGGCGCGCGCCCTGGGCCTGCCGGCCGTGGTGGCCGCCGGCCCGGCCGTGCTGGCCGCCCGCAGCGGCGAGCGCGCCATCCTCGACGGTTACCGCGGCCAGCTGCACATCGGCCCCAGCGACGAGGCCCTGGCCGAGGTCCAGGCCATGATCGACCGCCTGGCCCGCCGACAGGCCGAGGAGGCCCGCAGCCGCCTGCAGCCCGTGACCACGTTGGACGGCCACGGCCTGGAGATCGCCGCCAATATCAACAAGCCCGAGCAGGTGGCCAAGGCGCTGGACCATGGCGCCGAAAGCGTCGGCCTGATGCGCACCGAATTCCTCTTCCTGGAGCGCGACCACGTGCCCGACGAGGAAGAGCAGTACGCCGTCTACCGCGACATGGTGCGCGCCCTGGGCGGCCGGCCGCTGATCGTGCGCACGCTGGACATCGGCGGCGACAAGCAGGTGCCGCACCTGGATTTGCCGGTGGAAGAGAACCCCTTCCTGGGCCTGCGTGGCGCTCGCCTGTGCCTGGCCCGCGACGACCTGATGCTGCCGCAGCTGCGCGCCCTGGTGCGCGCCGCGCAGGACGGGCCGCTGTCGCTGATGTTCCCCATGATCAGCACGCTCGACGAAGTGCGCCGCCTGCGCGAGCGCTTGGCCGAGGTGCAGCAGTCGCTGGGCCTGGCGCCCGAGCAGGGCGGCCGGCGCATCCCGGTGGGCATCATGATCGAGGTGCCTTCCGCCGCCATGATGGCCGACCGGCTGGCGGCGCATGTGGACTTCTTCTCCATCGGCACCAACGACCTGACGCAGTACGCGCTGGCGGTGGACCGCCAGCATCCGCAGCTGGCCACCATGGCCGACAGCCTGCATCCGGCCGTGCTGCGGCTGATCGCCCAGACGGTGGAAGGCGCCCGCCGCCACGGTCGCTGGGTGGGCGTGTGCGGCGGCCTGGCCGGCGAGCCGCTGGGCGCGGCCCTGCTGGCCGGCCTGGGCGTGCAGGAACTGAGCATGAGCGTGGGCGACATCGCCGGCGTCAAGGCCCTGCTGCGCCGCCACAGCCTGGCCGAGTTGCAGGCCCTGGCCCGCGCGGCGCTGGACATGGACGACGGCGACGCCGTGCGCGCCCTGGCCGCCCAGCTGCGCGACACCGCGCCGGCCGGCGACGAGGTGGCGGCATGACGCCCACCGCGATGCAGCTGATCACGGTCACGCCCAACCCGGCGATCGACCACACCGTCTCGCTCGACCGGCTGGAGCCCGGCGCCGTGCACCGCGCCCGGGCCGAGCAGTTCGAGGCCGGCGGCAAGGGCATCGGCGTCGCGGCCGTCGCCGCCGCGCTGGGCCTGCGCACGGCGGCATCGGGCTGGCTGGGCGACCAGAACCCGCAGCGCTTCGAGCGCGCCTTCGCCGAGCGCGGCATCGCCGACGCCATGGTGCGTGTGCCGGGCCGCACCCGCACCAACATCAAGCTGGCCGACGCCGCGCGCGGCGACAGCACCGACATCAACCTGGCCGGCATCGCCTTCGACACCGACGCCACCGCGCAGGCCGAGGCCGCGCTGCTGGCGCGCCTGGCGCCGCTGGTGGGCGAGGGCACCTGGTGCACCCTGGCCGGAAGCCTGCCGCCCGGCGTGGGCGTCGACAGCCTCGTGCGCCTGGCCGAGGCACTGCGCGCCCGCGGCGCCCGCCTGATGGTGGACACCGGCGGCAAGGTGCTGGGCGAGCTGCTCGACCGGCTGCCGGCCGCGCCCGACTTCCTCAAACCCAACCGCGCCGAGCTGGAAGAGCTGGTCGGCCAGCCGCTGCCTGCGGCGGCCGACGTGGCGCGCGCCGCGCTGGCGCTGCGCGCGCGCGGCGTGGGGCTGGTGGTCGTCTCGCTGGGCGGCGACGGCGCCGTCATCGCGGGCGAGGGCGGCTGCTGGCTGGCCCTGCCGCCGCGCGTGCCGGTGGCCACCACCGTCGGTGCTGGCGATGCGCTGGTGGCCGGCACGCTGGCGGCGCTGGTCGACGGCCAGGCCTTCCCCGAGGCCGGCGTCTTCGGCATGGCCTGCGCCGCCGCCCGCATCCAGCGCATCGCGCCCGGCCTGCCGCCGCGCGCCGAGATCGAGGCCCTGGCCGCGCGCATCGCGCTGCAGCCGGTCTGACCGGCGCCAAAGCCCGCTCGCACCTCATTCCAGATTCCGTTTTCCCTTCTGTCACTCACCCCACCAAGACCCCGCCAGGAGACACCATGGCCTCACTCATCGCCATTGCCGCCAGCCAGGCCGGCCCCGCCCACAGCTTCATGCTGGGCGAGGTGCTGGCCGACGCCGCCCGCCAGCTCGGGCACGACCTGAAGCTGCAGGTGCATAGCTCGCTCGGCACCCAGGGCAAGCTCTCGCCCGCCGAACTCGCCCAGGCCTCGGCTGTCATCGTGGCGGCCGACGCCGGTGCCGCCGTGGACCGCAGCGCGCTGCCCGCCGGCCGCGTGCTGGACGTGGCGCCCGACGCCGTGTTCCGCGATGCCGGCGCCGTGCTGCGCCAGGCGCTGGCCCTGGCCGGCGCGCCGGCTTCGGCGCCTGTTGCCGCGGCGCCCATGACAGCCGTAGCAGCCGCAGCGGCAAGGCCGCTGAAGATCGTCGCCATCACCTCCTGCCCCACCGGCGTGGCCCACACCTTCATGGCCGCCGAGGCGCTGGAGCAGGGCGCCAAGGCGCTGGGTCATCAGATCCAGGTGGAGACGCAGGGCTCGGTCGGCGCGCAGAACACGCTGGGCGCCCAGGCCATCGCCGAGGCCGACCTGGTGCTGATCGCCGCCGACACCCAGGTGGACCGCAGCCGCTTCGCCGGCAAGCGCCTGCATTCCTCGGGCACCAAGGCCGCCATCCACGATGCGCAGGGCCTGATCGCCAAGGCGCAGGCCGAGGCGGCCGTCTGGGGCGGGGAGGGCGCAGCTGCAGCTTCCGGTTCCGCGGCCGGTGCCAAGCCAGCGGGCAAGGTGGCGGCCACCGGTCCCTACAAGCACCTGATGACCGGCGTCTCCTTCATGCTGCCCTTCGTGGTGGCGGGCGGCCTGCTGATCGCGCTGGCCTTCGCGCTGGGCGGCATCTATGTCTACGACGACGCGCACAAGGGCACGCTGGGCTGGACGCTGTTCCAGATCGGCGCCAAGGGCGGCTTCGCGCTGATGGTGCCGGCGCTGGCCGGCTACATCGCCTTCTCCATCGCCGACCGGCCCGGCATCGCGCCCGGCATGATCGGCGGCCTGCTGGCGGGCACGGTGGGCGCGGGCTTCCTGGGCGGCATCGCGGCCGGCTTCATCGCCGGCTATTCGGTCAATGCGCTCAACCGCTGGATCCGCCTGCCGCGCGGACTGGAGGGCCTCAAGCCGGTGCTGCTGCTGCCGCTGCTGGGCGCTGCCATCACGGGCGTGGCCATGATGCTGGTCATCGGCCAGCCGGTGGCGGCCATCATGGCGGCGCTGACCGACTGGCTCAAGGGCATGCAGACCAGCAGCGCCGTGCTGCTGGGCATCACTCTGGGCGCCATGATGGCGGCCGACATGGGCGGGCCGATCAACAAGGCGGCCTATGTGTTCTCCACCACGCTGATCGCCTCGGGCGTGGCCACGCCGATGGCCGCCGCCATGGCCGCCGGCATGGTGCCGCCGTTGGGCATCGCGCTGGCCTGCCGCCTGTTCGCCAGCCGCTTCACGCCCGACGAGCGCGAGGCCAGCAAGGCCGCCGCGGTGCTGGGCCTGGCCTTCATCACCGAGGGCGCGATTCCCTACGTGGCGCGCGATCCGCTGCGCGTGATCCCGGCCTGCGTGCTGGGCTCGGCAACTGCCGGTGCGCTGTCGATGATGTGGGGCATCGCCCTGCAGGCGCCGCACGGCGGCGTGTTCGTGCTGGCCATTCCCAATGCGGTCAACCATGTCGTCCTGTACGCGCTGGCCATCCTGATCGGCAGCGTGGTGACGGCGCTGGCGCTGGGCGCGTTCAAGAAGAAGGTGGTGGTGGCAGCGGCCTGATCGCGCGCGCCGCTTTCCTCCGCCAGCGGCGGGCCTGTGCATGCGCGGGCCCGCCGCCTTTTTTTGGCGCGTTAAGCTGCGCCGCCTGATTTCCAAGGAGAGCCATCCATGAGTGCTGCGAAGGACATGCGCCTGACCCTCAGCCGCGACACCCGACTGTGCATGTCGCTGTCGGGCCGGCCGAGCAATTTCGGCACCCGGCTGCACAACCACCTCTACCAGGCCCTCGGCCTGGACTATGTGTACAAGGCCTTCAGCACCACCGATCTGCCCGCCGCCATCGGCGGCGTGCGCGCGCTGGGCGTGCGGGGCTGCGCGGTTTCCATGCCCTTCAAGGAGGCCTGCATCCCGCTGCTCGACGAGCTGACGCCCTCGGCCGCGCGGCTGCAGTCGGTCAACACCATCGTCAACACGGACGGGCGGCTGGTGGCCTACAACACCGACTACATCGCGGTCGCGGCACTGCTGAAGTCGCATGGCGTGCCAGCGGGCACGCCCTTCGTGCTGCGTGGCAGCGGAGGCATGGGTCGGGCGGTGGCCGCGGCCCTGGTCGACCATGGCCTGGGCCCCGGCACACTGGTGGCGCGCAATGCCGACAGCGGCCGGGCGGTGGCCAATCTGCATGGGCTGCAGTGGCTGGCCGAGTTGCCGGAGAAGGCGCCCGGTGCGGTGCTGGTCAACGTCACGCCGCTGGGCATGGCCGGTGCGCCGGAGTCCGAGGCGCAGGCCTTTCCCGATGCACTGATCGCCGAGGCGGCCTGGGTGTTCGACGTCGTGGCCCTGCCCTCCGAGACACCGCTGGTGCGCGCTGCGCGCCGGCTGGGCCGGCCCGTGATCACGGGCGAGGAGGTGATGGTGTTGCAGGCGGTGGAGCAGTTCGCGCTCTACACGGGCGTGCGGCCGGATGCGGCGCGGGTGGCCGAGGCCGCCGCCTTCGCGCGGGCCGGCTGAGCGACACGCATGCAGCGCCTGCGCTGACCACGAAGAAGCGGCCTCCGAGGAGGCCGTTCTTCATGGGGCGCGCTGAGCGCCCCCGTCCAACGCAAGACTCAGGCGATGCTCAGCTGCGTGACCTTGCTCACCGGCGCGAGGCGGGCCAGCTTCAGGGTCAGCACGCCGTTCTCCAGCTTGGCTTCGCTGGCGCCAGCGTCGATCTCCTGCGGGAGTTCGTAGGCGGCCTTGTACTGGCGCTTGGCTTCGGCGCGGGTCTCGATGCGCACCACCTGGCCCTCGATGCCCACGCCCAGGTCTTCACGGGCGATGCCGGGCACGTCCAGGCTCAGGGTCCAGCCCTGCTCGGTGCTTTCGACCTGCACGCCGCGGGCGGTCGGGAAGAAGGCGTCGTTGACGAAGCGCTCGAAGCCGCGGTCGAAGCTGCGGGGCGAGGCGAGGGCGGCGGAACGGATGGCGGGTGCGAACAGCATGTGTTTCTCCAGTCTGAAAGAGGGTCGATCCAGAGGCGCACGATGCGCCCCTTACACTGCGCGGCCTTTCAGTCGTGAGTGCCGCTTGAGGCCTATCTAGGCACCCTCCCAGCGGCTTTCAAGAGCATGTCCCAGACCTTTATTTCTCGCCGTCGCGTCTTGAAAAGCGGCGCGGCGGCGCTATGTGCATCCACCCTCGGCGGCGTGGCCCGCGCGCAGGGTGGGGCGCCCATCCGCCTTGCGCTGGTCGAGAGCCTGAGCGGCCCCTTCGCCAACACGGGCGAGGCCGTGTTCCGCAACCTGCTTTGGGCCGTGGAGCGCGTCAACGCGCGCGGTGGCGTTCCGCTGCCAGGCGGTGCGCGTTTGCTGCAGCTGGACCGCTACGACAGCAAGGGGCAGACCGAAGAGGCGCTGTCCGCTTTGCGCTCCGCCATCGACAACGGCGCGCAGGCGGTACTGCAGGGCAACTCCTCGGCCACCGCTGCGGCCATCCTGGATGCGGTGGACAAGCACAACGAGCGCGCCCCGCGCCGGCGCCTGCTCTTCCTCAACTACTCGGCGGTGGACCCGATCCTCACCAACGAGCGCTGCAGCTTCTGGCACTTCCGCTTCGATGCCCATGCCGACATGCGCGTGGCGGCGCTGATGGCCGTGTTCAAGGAAGACCGCGGCGTGGGCAGCGCCTACCTGATCGGGCAGGACTACAGCTTCGGCCAGGCCGTGCTGCGTGAAAGCCGCCGACGCATCGCCGAGCTGCGGCCGGACGTGCGCATCGTGGGCGAGGAGCTGCACCCCATGGGCAAGGTCAAGGATTTCGCGCCCTATGCCGTGAAGATCAAGGCCAGTGGCGCTCAGGCCGTGTTCACCGGCAACTGGGGCAACGACCTGACGCTGCTGGTCAAGGCGGCGCGCGAGGTCGGTTTCGAGGGCAAGTTCTACACCTTCTACGGCAACGCCCTGGGCGCGCCGGCCGCCCTGGGCGAGGCCGGCGTGGGCAAGGTGATCGCGGTGGCCGACTGGCTGCCGAACGTGCCGACGCCGGAGTCGGCGGCCTTCTACAAGAGCTTCCGCGCGCGCTTCCCGAACCCGGCGGACGACTATGTGCACATGCGCATGCAGCTGATGATCGAGGCGCTGGCGCAGTCCATCGCCCAGGCCGGCAGCACCGAGGCGGCCGCCGTCGCCACCAAGCTGGAGAGCGCTAAGGTGTCGCTCGCCGGCCGCAGCGGGCGCATGCGTGCGGCGGACCACCAGTTCCAGCAGCCGCTGGTCGTGGGCCTGATGGACCGCCAGGGCACCCCGGGCGTGAGCTTCGACGTCGAAGGCTCGGGCTACGGCTTCCGCGTCATCAAGGACATCGCGCCTGAAGTGGCCGAGCTCCCCACCACCTGCCGCATGCAGCGGCCTTGATCCCGAGGACACCCATGCGCCAAGCCATCGACAACCTCGAAGCCTCCAAGATCCGCGAAGTCGCCAACGCCGGCATGGGCCGCAGCGACGTGCTGGCCTTCTGGTTCGGCGAGAGCGACGAAGTCACGCCCGAGCCGGTGCGCCGGGCCGCCATCGACTCCATCGAACGCGGCGAGACCTTCTATGCCCACAACCTGGGCCTGCCCGAGCTGCGCGAGGCCATCGCCCGCTATGCCTCGCGGCTGCATCCGGCCGTGGGCATGGAGCGCATCGCGGTCACTTCCGGCGGCGTCAGTGCGCTCATGATCGCCGTGCAGGCGCTGGTGGACCCGGGCGACGAGGTGGTGGCGGTGACGCCGGTCTGGCCCAACCTGACGGCGCAACCGGCCATCCTGGGCGCCACGGTGCGCTGCCTGCCGCTCGCGCCGGTGGACGGCACCTGGACTCTGGACCTGGACGCGCTGCGCGCCGCGGTGACGCCCGCCACCCGCTTGCTGATCCTGAACGCGCCCAACAACCCCACCGGCTGGACGCTGACCCGCGCCGAACAGCAGGCCATCCTGGACCACTGCCGTGCGACCGGCACCTGGATCCTGGCCGACGAGGTGTATGAGCGCCTCTACTACGCCGGCGACACCGCCAACGGCTGCGCGCCCAGCTTCCTGGACATCGCCACCGCCGACGACCGGCTGTTGGTGGCGCACAGCTTCTCGAAGAGCTTCCTGATGACCGGCTGGCGCCTGGGTTGGCTGGTGGTGCCGCCGACGCTGCTGGACGCGGTGGGCAAGCTGATCGAGTTCAACACCTCCTGCGCCAGCGTGTTCAGCCAGCGCGCCGGCATCGCTGCCCTGGCGCACGAGGCGGAGATCACGCCGCGGGTGGTGGCGCACCTGCAGTCCTGCCGCGACACGCTGGTGCCGCTGCTGCAGGGCCTGCCGGGTCTGAAGGTGTCGGCCGCCAAGGGCGGCATGTACGCATTCTTCCAGGTCGAGGGCGCGGCCGATTCGCTGGCGCTGGCCAAGCGGCTGGTGACCGAAGCCGGCCTGGGCCTGGCCCCCGGCAATGCCTTCGCGCCCGAGGCCCAGGGCTGGCTGCGCTGGTGCTTCGCCTCGCGCGACACGGGCCGACTGGTGCAGGGCGTGGAGCGGCTTTCGGGCTGGCTGACCAGAAACTGCTAGAATTTCAAGGCTTTGCGCGTTGCAAAGCTCCACGGCATCCCCGGTTCCAGGGAGTGTCGCAAGTCAACAACCCCGTGCCCACGGCTCTGCGTTTCAACCCCGCAGGCCGCACCCGGTCGGGAATCACAGGACACATCATCATGATTTCTTTCGAAAAGAAGGCCGAGGTCGTCAAGGCCAATGCCCGTGCTGCCAACGACACCGGCAGTCCCGAAGTGCAGGTCGCCCTGCTGACGGCTCGCATCAACGAGCTGACCCCCCACTTCAAGCAGCATGCCAAGGACCACCACGGTCGCCGCGGCCTGCTGCGCATGGTGAGCCGCCGCCGCAAGCTGCTGGACTACCTGAAGTCCAAGGACGCCGAGCGCTACACCGCCCTGATCGCCAAGCTGGGCCTGCGCAAGTAAGCCGCTTCGCATCGCACGAACGCCTGAGTTAGCCCGCTAGCTCAGGCGTTTTTAACTTCGGAGACCGCAGAACGGATCGAAGCTGTGTCATTCCAACAGGCCCCTTGCGCAAGGGCCCCGCTGGAATGGCATCGTGTTCCGCACCTGCACTCCGCCACCCGCGGGCCGGCCTCGACGCCAGCACCGCATCACCCAAGGAGCAGAGCATGAGCCTCTTCAACAAAGTCACCAAGAGCTTCCAGTGGGGCGACAAGACCGTCGTCATGGAAACCGGCGAGATCGCCCGCCAGGCCACCGGCGCCGTGCTGGTGGACATCGACGGCACCGTGGTGCTTGCCACCGTCGTCGCCTCCAAGTCGGCCAAGCCCGGCCAGGACTTCTTCCCGCTGACCGTCGACTACATCGAGAAGACCTACGCCGCGGGCAAGATCCCCGGCAGCTTCTTCAAGCGCGAAGCCAAGCCCAGCGAACTCGAGACGCTGACCAGCCGCCTGATCGACCGCCCGATCCGCCCGCTGTTCCCCGAAGGCTTCCTGAACGAAGTGCACGTGGTCATCCACACGCTGTCGCTCAACCCCGAAGTCGACGCCGACATCGCCGCCATGATCGCCGTGAGCGCCGCCCTGTCGGTCTCGGGCATTCCGTTCAGCGGCCCCATCGGCGCCGCGCGCGTGGGCTACATCAACGGCCAGTATGTGCTGAACCCGGGCAAGACCGCCCGTGCCGACTCGCAGATGGACCTGGTGGTCGCCGGCACCGAAGCCGCCGTGCTGATGGTCGAATCCGAAGCGCTGCAACTGTCCGAAGAGATCATGCTGGGCGCCGTGGTCTTCGGCCACGAGCAGGGCAAGATCGCCATCGAGGCCATCCACCAGCTGACCCGCGAAGCCGGCAAGCCGTTGTGGACCGAGAACGGCACCTGGGCCCCCGAAGCCAAGGACGACGCCTTCGAATCCAAGATCAAGGGCCTGGCCGAAGAGAAGCTGCGCGCCGTCTACCAGATCCGCAGCAAGCAGGCCCGCACGCAGGCCCTGCGTGAAGCCAATGCCAGCGTCTTCGAAGCGCTGAAGGCCGATGGCGCCGAATTCGATGCCGGCAAGGTCAGCGACCTGCTGTTCGCGATCGAAGCCAACATCGTGCGCAGCCAGATCCTGCAGGGCGAGCCCCGCATCGACGGCCGCGACACGCGCACCGTGCGCCCCATCGAGATCCGCAACAGCGTGCTGCCCCGTACGCACGGCTCGGCCCTGTTCACCCGCGGCGAGACGCAGGCGCTGGTCGTGACCACCCTGGGCACCGAGCGCGACGCGCAGCGCATCGACGCGCTGGCCGGCGAGTTCGAGGACCGCTTCCTGTTCCACTACAACATGCCTCCTTTCGCCACCGGCGAAGTGGGCCGCATGGGCTCCACCAAGCGTCGCGAAGTGGGCCACGGCCGTCTGGCCAAGCGCGCCCTGGTGGCCGTGCTGCCGCAGAAGGACGAGTTCCCCTACACCATCCGCGTGGTCAGCGAGATCACCGAATCCAACGGCTCCTCGTCGATGGCCTCGGTGTGCGGCGGCTGCCTGTCGATGATGGACGCCGGCGTGCCGCTGAAGGCGCACGTGGCCGGCATCGCCATGGGCCTGATCAAGGACGGCAACAAGTTCGCCGTGCTGACCGACATCCTGGGCGATGAAGATCATCTGGGCGACATGGACTTCAAGGTGGCCGGCACGACCAACGGCATCACGGCCCTGCAGATGGACATCAAGATCCAGGGCATCACCAAGGAAATCATGCAGGTCGCCCTG
>NZ_FTMY01000023.1 GCF_900156165.1 Pseudacidovorax sp. RU35E | reverse complement strand
CTCGAACACGGCCTCGATGATGAGGTCGCAGTCCTTCAGGTCGTCGTAGCTCAGCGTGGTCTTGAGCAGCGCCATGCGCTCCTCGTACTTCTCGGCCTTGAGCTTGCCCTTCTTGACCTGGGCCTCGTAGTTCTTGCGGATGGTGGCGACGCCGCGGTCCAGCGCGTCCTGCTTCATCTCCAGCATGGTCACCGGGATGCCGGCGTTCAGGAAGTTCATGCTGATGCCGCCTCCCATGGTGCCGGCGCCGATCACGCCCACCGTCTTGATGGCGCGTTGCGGCGTGTCGTCCGGCACGTCGGCGATCTTGCCGGCGGCGCGCTCGGCCATGAAAAGGTGACGCAGGGCGGCCGACTCCGGCGTGAACATCAGGGCGATGAAGTTCTGGCGCTCGAAGGCCATGCCGTCGTCGAACTTCATCTTGGTGGCAGCCTGCACGGCCTCCACGCACTTGAGCGGCGCGGGATAGTTCTTCGACATGCCGCCCACCATGTTCTTGGCGAACTGGAAGTAGGCATCGCCCTGCGGATGGCGGCATGGCAGGTTGCGCACCAGCGGCAGGTCACCGCCCTTGGCGGCCACGTCGCGGGCGAAGGCGATGGCTTCTTCGAGCACCGACTCGGCCGAACCGGCCATCTTGTCGAACAGCTTCTGGCCCGGCAGGCCGGCCAGGCGCTCGCTCTTGACCGGCTCGCCGCTCACGATCATGTTGAGGGCCGCCTCGACGCCCAGCACGCGCGGCAGGCGCTGCGTACCGCCGGCACCGGGGATCAGGCCCAGCTTGACCTCGGGCAGCGCCACATTGGTGCCGGGCGCGGTCACGCGGTAGTGGCAGCCCAGGGCCAGTTCCAGCCCACCACCCATGCAGACCGAATGGATGGCGGCCACCAGCGGCTTGGTCGAGGCTTCGAGCGCCAGGATCACCGACAGCAGGTTGGGCTCAGCCAGCGCCTTGGGCGAGCCGAACTCCTTGATGTCCGCGCCGCCGGAGAAGGCCTTGCCCGCGCCGGTGATCACCACGGCCTTGACGGCCGAATCGGCCAGGGCCTTGGCCAGGCCATCGGTGATGCCGACCCGCGTGGCATAACCCAGGCCGTTGACCGGCGGGTTGCTCATGGTGATCACGGCCACGTCGCCGTGGACTTTGTATTCAGCCGTCATGCTGCGTTCCTTGGGTTGCGATGAGGGAGCGTTCGGAGCCATGCGCAGGTCGCCGGCGAGCCCGGCGTGCGCTGTTGTCTCCTAAAAAAGCACGAGTGTTCTTTTCGGGGCATTCTAGGCAGATCGGATGGCGCGACAACCGCTGCCAGTCGCTCCCGGGACAAACAGCCGCGAGCTTGCACCCACGGCCACGCGAAGGCAAAAAAGAAGGGGCTCGCGCCCCCACTTTCGGCAGGGCCAAGGCCCTTGAATGAAGGGTTCAGACCTCCAGCCATTCCTTGCGGATATTGGCGTCGGCGCGCAGGCCATCGGGCGTGCCGTCGTAGACGATGCTGCCATGGCCCATCACCAGCGCCCGGTCGGAGATGTGCATGGCGATGGTGAGCTTCTGCTCGATCAGCAGCACCGAGACGCCCTTGTCCTTGAGCGTGCGCAGGTACTGGCCCACCAGCTCGACGATCTTGGGCGCCAGCCCCTCGGTGGGCTCATCGATGATGATGAGTTCGGGGTCGCCCATCAGCGTGCGGCAAAGGGTCAGCATCTGCTGCTCGCCGCCCGAGAGCACGCCGGCCTCTGTGTGCTGGCGCTCCTTGAGGCGCGGGAACATCTGGTACATGTCGTCGAAGCCCCAGCGGCTGCCCTTGCCGGCGCCCTTCTGGCCCAGCATCAGGTTCTGGTGTACGGTGAGCTTGGGGAAGATGTCGCGGTTCTCCGGCACGTAGCCGATCCCCAGGTGTGCGATCTCGTAGGCCTTGCGGCGCAGGATGTTCTGGCCCTTCCAGTGCACCGCGCCCTCGCCGTGCACCAGCCCCATGATGGCCTTGGCCGTGGTGGAGCGGCCCGAGCCGTTGCGCCCCAGCAGCGCGACGATCTCGCCCGGCTGGATGGCGAAAGAGACGCCATGCAACACATGGCTCTTGCCGTAGTAGGCGTGCAGGTCTTCGACCTTGAGCGTCATCTCAGTGTCCTCCTTGTTCGTCGGCCACCGGCGAACCCAGGTAGGCCTCCTGCACGCGCGCGTTGGCGCGCACGGCCTCGGGCGTGTCGAAGGCGATCACCTCGCCATACACCACCACCGCGATCTTGTCGGCCAGGCCGAAGACCACCCCCATGTCGTGCTCCACCGTGAGCAGCGTCTTGCCGACGGTCACTTCCTTGATGAGGTTGATGAAGTGCGTGGTCTCGGTCTTGCTCATGCCAGCCGTGGGCTCGTCCAGCAGGATCACGCTGGCACCGCCGGCGATGGTCACGCCGATCTCGAGCGCGCGCTGCTCGGCATAGGTCAGGTTGACAGCCAGCACGTCGCGCTTGCGCTCCAGCCCGACCTGGCGCAGCAGCACCTCGGTGCGCTCGTTCGCATCGTCCAGGCGCGACAGGAAGCGCAAGAAGGTGTAGCGGTAGCCCAGGCTCCACAGCACGCCGCAGCGCAGGTTCTCGAACACCGACAGCTTGGGGAAGATGTTGGTGATCTGGAAGCTGCGCGACAGCCCCTTGCGGTTGATCTCGTACGGCGGCAGACCATTGATGCGCTCGCCGTGCAGCAGCACCTCGCCGCTGGTGGGATGCAGGCGGCCGCTGATCAGGTTGAACAGCGTGGACTTGCCCGCACCGTTGGGACCGATGACGGCGATGCGTTCGCCGGCGCGCACCGCCAGGTTGGCACCACGGATGATCTCGGTGCGGCCGAAGCTCTTGCGCAGGTCCTTCAGTTCGATCGCGTATTCGCTGTTGCTCATGCTCGGCACTCCACGCAGGCCATTGGATGTCGGGTCGTCATGTGAAGTCCTGTCATGCAGCCATCTCCTGCCGCTTGATCTGCGCCTCGATCTCCTCCTGTGCCTGGCCCCACCGCCGCGCGAAGCGGCGACGGACCTGGTCGAACAACGCCAGACCGACCAGCGCCACGGCGCCGACCAGCGCCCAGTGCGCGGCCGAGGAGGTGTCCAGCCCAATGCCGAAGAAGCGCACCGTCGGGCCAAGGGCCGCGTTGAGCTGCATGTGGTAGAGCATCTCGACGATGCCGGCGAAACCGGCCGCCATCAGTGCCCCCGTGGCCGCCAGGCCGACATAGAGCCACTTGAAGCGGCCCAGCTTGCCGAAGCGCGCCACGCGCACGTTCATCATGATCAGGCTGGCCACGCCGCCTGGCGCGAACATCACCATGAACAGGAACACCAGGCCCAGGTACAGCAGCCAGGCCTTACTCAGCTCCGACAGCAGGATCGAGGCGAACACCAGCAGCACCGCGCCGATGATCGGACCGAAGAAGAAGGTCGCGCCCCCCAGGAAGGTGAACAGCAGGTAGCCGCCCGAACGGATCGTGGACAGGCTGTCCGACGCGTTGACGATCTCGAAGTTGATGGCCGCCAGACCGCCCCCAATGCCGGCGAAGAAGCCCGCGATGATGAACGAGAGGTAGCGAACGCGCTGCGTGTTGTAGCCCACGAACTCGACACGCTCGGGGTTGTCGCGCACCGCATTGAGCATGCGGCCCAACGGCGTGCCCGTGAAGGCGAACATCAGTGCCGTGCAGACGAAGCAGTAGACGGCGATCAGGTAGTACACCTGGATCTGCGGGCCGAAGTTCCACATCAGGAACTTGCCGTACACGCGATCGGTGGTGATGCCGCCCTCCCCGCCGAAGAAGCCCGGGAACATCAGCGACATGGCCGCCACCAGCTCGCCGATGCCCAGCGTGATCATGGCGAAGGTGGTGCCCGACTTCTTGGTGGTGACGAAGCCGAACAGCGCCGCGAAGAAGGCACCGGCGAAACCGGCCACGATCGGGATCAGCACCAGCGGCATCGGGATCTGGCCCTTGGAGGCCATGTTCATCGCATGCACCGCGATGAAGGAACCCAGCCCGGTGTACACGGCATGGCCGAAGCTCAGCATGCCGCCCTGGCCCAGCAGGATGTTGTACGACAGGCAGATGATGATCAGGTAGCCGATCTGCGAGAGCATCGTCAGCGCCAGGCTGCTGGTGAACACCAGCGGTGCCACGATCAGCGCGAGTGCGAACAGGCCCCACACGAGGATGCGGCCCAGGTTCAGCGGCTTGAAGCGGTAGTAGGTGGTCGGCGAAGTCATGGGAAGGGCACTCATCGATCAGTCCTCGCGGGTTCCGAGCAGGCCCTTGGGCCGGAAGATCAGGATCAGCACCAGGAAGAGGTACGGCAGGATCGGCGCCACCTGCGAGATGGTGAGCTTGAGCAGTGGATAGCCGAAGGTCTGGTCGGTCACGGCCATGCCCAAGGCGCGCAGGCCCGAGGCCATGGACTGGTCCAGTGCGACGGCAAAGGTCTGGACGATGCCGATCAACAGCGAGGCCAGGAATGCGCCGGCGAGTGAGCCCATGCCACCGACCACCACCACCACGAAGATGATGGAGCCCACCGAGGCAGCCATGGCCGGCTCGGTGACGTAGGTGTTGCCGCCGATCACGCCCGCCAGGCCGGCCAGCGCGGCGCCACCGCCGAACACGAGCATGAACACCCGCGGCACGTTGTGGCCGAGTGCCTCGACCATCTCCGGATGCTTCAGCGCGGCCTGGATCACCAGGCCGATGCGCGTGCGGGTGAGCAGCAGCCAGACGGCCAGCAGCATCAGCAGCGCGACCAGCATGATGAAGGAACGCGACTTGGGGAACTGCGTGCCGTAGAGCGTGAACAGCGGCCCTTGCAAGGCCGTCGGCAGGCCGTAGGGCACGGTGGAGCGGCCCCACACCAGCTGCACCACTTCGAGAATCAGATAGGACAAGCCGAAGGTGACCAGCAGTTCGGGCACGTGGCCGAACTTGTGGACCCGGCGCAGGCTGTAGCGCTCGAAGGCGGCGCCGAGCGCACCCACGAGCAGCGGCGCGACGAACAGCGCCGGCCAGAAACCCAGCACGCCAGAGAGCGTGTAGGCGAAATAGGCACCCAACATGTAGAAGCTGGTGTGCGCGAAATTGAGCACCCCCATCATGCTGAAGATGAGGGTCAGGCCGGAGCTGAGCATGAAGAGCAGCAGCCCGTAGCTCACGCCGTTCAGAAGGGAGATGAGAAAGAATTCCACTGTCGTCGAGCCTCAGGAAAACATCCGGCCCAGAAACCGGAGTCGATCTCCGGTGGGCGCGGTGAGCATGGCCGGCGCAGGGCGCCGGCGGGCAGCGGAGGGGGCCGCATCCGGGCCGGCAGGCGTCATGCCGGCGCGGCCCGTGCTACCCGAAGGTATCAGGAAGGCCGCTTCATCTGGCAGCTGGTCGGCGTGCTGGCCACGTAGGGCTCGTAGTACTTGACGGGCGCCAGCGTGTAGCCCGTGTTCTCCGGGCTGTAGGGGTACTTGGCGCTGGCCTTTTCCCAACGTGTGATCCACAGGCCCTGCTGCAGTTGGTGGTCGGTCTTGCGCATCTCGACGTCGCCGTTGAAGCTCTTGAACTTCATGCCCTCCATGGCGGCCGCGACCTTGACCGGGTCGGTCGACTTGGTCTTGACGAAGGCGTCGGTCAGCATGGAGAAAGCCGTGTAGATCACGGTCGTGTACATGTCGTCGTTGAACTTCTTCTTGTACGCGTCGGTCAGCGGCTTGATGGGGCCCTCGGCGTTGTAGTGGCTGTAGCCCACCTGGTAGACCTTGCCGTCGGAGGCGGCGCCCATCGCCGTGGGCGTGCCGCTGGTGACGGCATAGTAGGTGTAGTACTTGACGTTGAGACCGGCGTCGTTGCCCGCCTTGATCAGCAGCGCCAGGTCGGAGCCCCAGTTGCCGGTGATCACGGTGTCGGCGCCCGACTGCTTGATCTTGGCGATGTAGGGTGCAAAGTCGCGCACCTGCGCGAGCGGATGCAGGTCGTCCCCCACGATCTGCACGTCGGGCCGCTTGCGCGCCAGGTTCTCCTTGGCGAACTTGCTGACCTGCTGGCCGTGCGAATAGTTCTGATTGATCAGGTAGACCTTCTTGATCTCGGCCTGGTCCTTCATGTAGGTGGTCAGCGCCTCCATCTTCATGGAGGTGTCGGCATCCAGGCGGAAGTGCCAGTAGCTGCACTTGCTGTTGGTGAGATCGGGGTCCACCGCGGCATAGTTGATGTAGACCACTTCCTTGCCGGGATTGCGCGCGTTGTGCTTTTCCAGCGCGTCCATGATGGCCAGGGCGGGGCCGGAGCCGTTGCCCTGCACCACGTAGCGCGCACCCTGGTCCATGGCGGATCGCAGGGCTGCGGTGGTTTCCTGGGGGCTCAGCTTGTTGTCGATGCCGATGATCTCGAACTTCACGCCGGCGGCGTTCTTCTTGTTGAACTCCTCGGCCAGGAACTGGAAGGTCTTGAGCTGGTTCGTGCCCACCGCCGCCATCAGGCCGGACAGCGGGTCGAGCCAGGCGATCTTCACGGTCTCGCCCTGCTGGGCAAAAGCGCTGCTGCCGAAGGCCAGGACGCAGGCGGCGGCGGTCAGTTGGAAAGAGGTCTTCAAGGCATGTCTCCTGTGTGGTGTCCCGGGTGCCGGAACTTGCACGAGCGTACAGTGCTTCTTTGCGCGCTCGCTAGGGGAAAGCCCCGCGATTCCCCTCTGGGGAATCGCTTTTCTATCACCCGGGTGACAGCCGCCGCCGCACCATTTCTACCCTCGGGTAGCACGCTACTGGTGCACGGCGCTCAGGGCCGCTTCATCTGGCAGCTTGTAGGGGTGCTGGCCACGTAGGGCTCGTAGTACTTGACCGGTGCAAAGGTGTAGCCGGTGTTCTCCGCGTCATAGGGATACTTGCCGCCGGCCTTCTCCCAACGCGTGATGTAGAGGCCCTGCTGCAGCTGGTGATCGGCCTTTCGCATCTCGACCTCGCCGTTGAAGCTCTTGACCTTCATGCCCTCCAGTGCCGCCGCCACCTTCACGGGATCGGTGGACTTCGTCTTGACGAAGGCCGCGTCCAGCAGTGCGAAGGTGTGGTAGATCGAGTTCTGCGTCATGTCGTCGTTCATGCGCTTCTTGAAGTCGGCCATCAGCGGCTGGATCGGCGGGCCCATGTTGTAGTGGCCATAGCCGACCACATACACCTTGCCGGCGGCCGTGGCGCCCATGGCCGTGGGCGCGCCCGACCCGAAGGCGTAGTAGGTGTAGAACTTCACGGTGTCCAAGAGGCCTGCGTCGTTGGCCGCCTTGATCAGCAGCGCCAGGTCGGAGCCCCAGTTGCCAGTGATCACGGTGTCGGCGCCCGACTGCTTGATCTTGGCGATGTAGGGCGCGAAGTCGCGCACCTGCGCCAGCGGATGCAGGTCGTCGCCCACGATCTGCACGTCGGGCCGCTTGCGCGCCAGGTTCTCCTTGGCGAACTTGCTGACCTGCTGGCCGTGCGAGTAGTTCTGACCGATGAGGTAGACCTTCTTGATCTCGGACTGATCCTTCATGTAGGTGGTCAGCGCCTCCATCTTCATGGAGGTGTCGGCATCGAGCCGAAAGTGCCAGTAGCTGCACTTGCTGTTGGTCAGGTCCGGATCGACCGCGGCATAGTTGAAGTAAACGACTTCCTTGCCTGGATTGCGGGCGTTGTGCTTTTCCAGTGCATCGATGATGGCCAGCGCCGGGCCGGAGCCGTTGCCCTGGGTCACGTAGCGCGCGCCCTGGTCCATGGCTGAGCGGAGTGCGGCCGTCGTCTCCTGCGGGCTCAGCTTGTTGTCGATGCCGATGATCTCGAACTTCACGCCCGAGGCATTGCTCTTGTTGAAGTGCTCGGCCAGCAGCTGATAGGTCTTGAGCTGGTTGGTGCCGACGGCCGCCATCAGACCCGAGAGGGGGTCCATCCAGGCGATCTTCACGGTCTCGCCCTTCTGGGCAAAGGCGCTGGTGGCCATCACGGCCAGGGCGGCGGCGGCAAGGTGCTTCAGGCGAACGTTCATCGGTGTTGTCTCCGGGATTGGGTCCGCGCAGCGTAGCCACCGGGCGGCTCGCGGCGATCAGGGAACACCCGAAAAAAAAGGCCGCGAATGCGGCCTCTCTATCGCGCAGGCGACAGCCCGCATGCGGGGGTCAGAGCCCTGGCAGCTTGTAGTCCTTGAGCAGCTCGCGGATGCGCGTCTTGAGGATCTTGCCGGTCGCGCCCAGCGGGATGGCCTCGACGAAGACCACGTCGTCCGGAATCTGCCATTTGGCCGTCTTGCCCTCGTAGAACTTCAACAGCTCCTCGCGCGTGACCTCGGCACCCGGCTTCTTGGCCACGACCACGATGGGTCGCTCGTCCCACTTGGGATGGAACACGCCGATGCACGCCGCCATCGCCACGGCCGGGTGCGCCACGGCGATGTTCTCGATGTCGATCGAGCTGATCCATTCGCCGCCGGACTTGATCACGTCCTTGCTGCGGTCGGTGATCTGCATGAAGCCGTCGGCGTCGATAGTGGCCACGTCCCCGGTGGGGAACCAGCCGCCCCCGCGCAGGGGGTCGCCACCCTCGCCCTTGAAGTACTCCTTGACGATCCACGGGCCCTTGACCAGCAGGTCGCCGTAGGTCTTGCCGTCCCAGGGCAGTTCCTGGCCATCGTCGCCGACGATCTTCATGTCGACGCCGAAGATGGCCCGCCCCTGCTTCATCCGCAGCGCGAGCTGCTCCTCGGCAGGCAGCGACAGGTGCTTGTTCTTGAGCGTGCACAGCGTGCCCAGCGGGCTCATTTCGGTCATGCCCCAGGCATGCAGCACATCGACGCCGTACTGCTCGCGGAAGGCATTGATCATGGCCGGCGGGCAGGCCGAGCCGCCGATGACGGTGCGGTTGAGCTTGCCGAACTTGAGGCCCTGCGTCTGCATGTGGCCAAGCAGCATCTGCCAGACCGTGGGCACGCCCGCGGCGAAGGTCACGCCTTCGCTCTCGATCAATTCATAGACCGACTTGCCGTCCATCGCCGGGCCGGGAAACACCAGCTTGCAGCCCACCAGGGCCGCCGAATACGGAATGCCCCAGGCATTGACGTGGAACATGGGCACCACCGGCAGCACCGAATCGCGTGCCGACAGGCACATCACATCGGGCAGGCAGGCCGCATAGGCATGCAGGATCGTCGAGCGGTGGCTGTAGAGCGCGGCTTTGGGGTTGCCCGTGGTGCCGCTCGTGTAGCACATGCTCGAGGCCGAGTTCTCGTCGAAGCTGGGCCATTCGTAGGTATCGGCCTGGCCGCCGATCCAGGTTTCGTAGCTGACGAGGCCGGGCACGCCGGTGTCGGCCGGCAGCCTGTCGGCATCGCACATGGCCACCCATTTCTTCACCGTCGGACAGCGGGCGTGCACGGCCTGCACCAGCGGCAGGAAGCTGAGGTCGAAGCACAGGATCTGGTCTTCGGCATGGTTGGCGATCCAGGCGATCTGGTCGGGATGCAGACGCGGATTGATCGTGTGCAGCACACGGCCGCTGCCGGAGACGCCGTAGTACAGCTCGAGGTGGCGGTAGCCGTTCCAAGCCAGCGTCGCGACACGGTCGGAGAAAAGCAGCCCCTCGGCCTCCACCGCGTTGGCGACCTGGCGCGCCCGGCGCGCTACGTCGGCCCACGTGTAGCGGTGGATGTCGCCCTCGACCCGGCGCGAGACGATCTGCCCGTCGCCATGGTGGCGCTCGGCGAACTCGAGCAGGTTGGAAATCAGCAGGGGGCGGTCTTGCATCAGGCCCAGCATGTGGGAGGCTCCTTGGTGGCGAAAGGACAAAGCGGACGAGTATTGCGCGGTGCAGCATGCCCGCCCCATCGGGAATCCCCGTAAATCCAGCGGGCGAAAGGGCTTCACGGACAATCCGACGATGAGTTCGTCCCCCTCGTCCGGCGCCTTGGGCAGCAGCACTTCAGGACATCCTGCTGCGCCGCTCTGGCGCGAAGGTTTCGCCCGCCTCGGCCCGGCCTTCTACACCCGCCTGCGTCCCACGCCCCTGCCCGCACCCGCGTTGATCGCGACGAGCGAGCCGACCCGGCAACTGCTTGGCTGGTCCCGCGACTGGCTGGCCTCGGACGAGGCGCTCCAGATGTTGGCAGGCAACGCCGTGCCCGAGGGCAGCGACCCGCTCGCCACCGTCTACAGCGGCCATCAGTTCGGCGTCTGGGCAGGCCAGCTGGGCGACGGCCGCGCCATCCTTCTTGGCGAGACCGACGGCGGCTTCGAGGTCCAGCTCAAGGGCGCCGGGCGCACGCCCTACTCGCGCATGGGCGATGGCCGGGCCGTGCTGCGCTCCAGCATCCGCGAGTTCCTGTGCAGCGAGGCGATGCATGCCCTCGGCATTCCGACCACGCGCGCCCTGGCGCTCGTCGGTTCGCCCGCGCCCATCGCGCGGGAGAGCATCGAGACCGCCGCCGTCGTCACCCGCGTCGCGCCCAGCTTCATCCGCTTCGGCCACTTCGAGCATTTCGCCGGGCGCGGTCAGCACGACGAACTTCGCCAGTTGGCCGATTTCGTCATCGACCAGTTCTACGCCGACTGCCGCGACGACACGCGCTTCGGCGGCAATGTCTACGCGAGCCTGCTCAATGCGGTGAGCGAGCGCACCGCGGCGCTGATGGCGCAGTGGCAGGCCGTGGGCTTCTGCCATGGCGTGATGAACACGGACAACATGTCCATCCTGGGCCTGACCATCGACTACGGGCCTTTCCAGTTCCTCGATGGTTTCGACCCCGGCCACATCTGCAACCACAGTGATTCGCAGGGCCGCTATGCCTACAACGCCCAGCCCAATGTCGCCTACTGGAACCTGTTCTGCCTGGCCCAGGCGCTGATGCCACTCATCGGCGAGGAAGAACTGGCGCTGGCGGCGCTCAAGTCGTACCGCGAGGTCTTCCCGCTGCGCTTCGAGGCTGCCATGCTGGCCAAGCTCGGCCTGGCCCAACCGGTGGCCGGCGATGCCGCGCTGCTCGAGGCGCTGCTGCGCGTGATGGCCGCCGAGCGCGTCGACTGGACCATCTTCTGGCGCCGCTTCGCCCATTACCGCGCGGGCGGCCCAGCCGACCCGCTCGACGACCTCTTCGTCGACCGCACCAGCTGGCGGCACTGGCTCTCGGCCTTCGAGCGCCGGCCGACCGAAGCCGACGCGGCGGCGGCCGTGGCTACACTGCGCGCCAATCCGCGCTTCGTGCTGCGGAACCACCTGGGCCAGCAGGCCATCGAAGCAGCCCAGAAGGGCGACTTCTCCGGCGTCCACACCTTGCTTGCGCTGCTGGAGGCCCCATTTGACGAGCATCCCGGCATGGACGCCTATGCCGACTTCCCGCCCGACTGGGCGTCTGCCATCGAAATCAGCTGCTCCTCATGACCGAACCAACCATCCGCAAGACCGACGCCGAATGGAAGGCCCTGCTGGCCGAAAAGGGCGCCGAGCCCGCCGCCTTCAACGTCACCCGCCACGCCGCCACCGAGCGACCCTTCACCGGCAAGTACGAGGCCCATTGGGCGGACGGCAGCTACCACTGCATCTGCTGCGGCGCCAAGCTGTTCGAGTCCGACACCAAATTCGACGCCGGCTGCGGCTGGCCCAGTTTCTCGGCCGAGGCCGTGCCGGGCGCCATCACCGAACATGTCGACCGCTCGCATGGCATGGTGCGCACCGAGACCGTCTGCACCCAGTGCGGCGCCCACCTGGGCCACGTCTTCCCTGACGGCCCGGCGCCCACGGGGCTGCGCTACTGCATGAATTCGGCCTCGCTCGACTTCAAGCCAGAAGACGCCGAATGAGGTCCTCCGACGGCGTCCGCCCGCTGCCCGCATGAAAGCCCTGCTCGACTTCCTGCCGATCGTCCTGTTCTTCGGCGCCTTCAAGTTCTATGGCATCTATGTGGCCACTGGCGTGCTGATGGCCGCCACGGTCGTGCAGATGGCCATCGTGTACGCCATGGAGCGCCGGCTGCAGCCCATGCAGAAGGCGACGCTGGTGCTGATCCTGCTGTTCGGCGGTCTCACGCTCGCACTGCACGACGACCGCTTCATCAAGTGGAAGCCGACGGTGCTCTACGGCGCGATGGCCATCGCGCTGGCGGTCGCGCTGTGGGGGATGGGCCGCAACGTGCTCAAGATGCTGCTGGGCAGCCAGCTGGTCCTGCCCGACCGCATCTGGCGCCGCCTCGGCGTGGCCTGGGTCTTCTACTGCGCCTTCATGTCGGCCATCAACGCCTATGTGGCGCTGTACTTCAGCACCGACGCCTGGGTCAACTTCAAGCTCTGGGGTTACGTCTTTCCCATCGCCTTCCTGGTGGCACAGGGACTGTATGTGGCGCCGCATCTGCAGGCGCAGCCCAGCGACAAGGAGTCGGCGTGACAGGCGTTGCGACCGGTCTGCCGCGCGTGGAGGAACTCGAGGCCGCGTTGCGGACGCTGCTGCAACCCACGCACCTCGAAGTACTGGACGAAAGCGCGGCACACGCGGGGCACTCGGGGGCGGGCCTGGCGGGTTGGGGCACCCACTTCCGGGTGCGCGTTGCATCGCCGCTTTTCGAGGGGCGCACGAGGGTTGCGCGGCACCGCCTTGTGTATGATGCCGTCCAGCCTTTTGTTGCCCGCGGCCTGCACGCGATCGCCATCGAGACACTCTGAGCAAGCGCTGCGCCGGCACTTTCCGGCCCCTGCCGCGAGGCTTCAGCCCCCTTCCCTCCCCACTCCTTCCTTCCGGCCCGTTCCACGGCGCCCCTTCTTTCCCCTAGCCGTTCTCCGATCATGAAAAAACAAGTGCTCCACGTCCTGGCCGCTGCCGCGCTGGCGGCTTCGCTGCCTGCTCTGGCGCAGAACGCCGCCATCGTCAACGGCAAGCCCGTGCCGAAGGCTCGGATGGAAGTGCTGGCCCAGCAGCTGGCCGCCGCCGGCCGTCCGGTGACCCCGGAGATGCAGGATCAGCTGCGCGAGGAAGTGATCACGCGCGAAGTCTTCATGCAGGAAGCGCAGAAGCAGGGCCTGGACCGCAGCGACGACTTCAAGGCGCAGATGGAACTGGCTCGCCAGGCCATCCTGATCCGCCAGCTGTTCGACAACTACCGCAAGACCAACCCTGTCACCGATGCCGAGATCAAGGCGGAGTACGACAAGATCGCGGCGGCCAACAGCGGCAAGGAATACCACGCCCGCCACATCCTGGTGCCGACGGAAGACGAGGCCAACAAGATCATGGCCGAGCTGAAGAAGGGCGCCAAGTTCGAGGACCTGGCCAAGAAGTACTCGAAGGATCCGGGCTCCGGCGCGAACGGCGGCGACCTGGACTGGACCACGCCCGCGAGCCTGGTGCCCGAGTTCTCCCAGGCCATGGTCAAGCTGAAGAAGGGCGAGACCACTGCCGCTCCGGTCAAGTCGGAATTCGGCTGGCACATCATCCGCCTGGACGACACGCGCGAGATGCAGTTCCCCAAGCTGGACGAAGTCAAGGCGCAGCTGACGCAGCAGATGCAGCAGCAGAAGCTGCAGAAGTTCCAGGAAGAGCTGCGCAGCAAGGCGCGCGTCGAGTGACGCAGCCAGCCGCCTGCGGGCGGCGGCGCCCGTGAGCGCAATGCGCTCGGCGCGTCCTCAGTTCATGAATCGCGGCCCGGATGCCTCCTGCGTCCGGGCCGTTTCGTTTTCGGCAGGCGCCAAGCCCCATCCTCCGCGCTCGGCGCCCTGCAACAGCAGGGTCTGCAGCGCCGTGGCCGCAGCGGCCGGCACATTCAGTTCGACATCGCGGCCATCGGTAGTCCGCCAGCGGATCGTCAGCTGACCCGCCGCCTCTGCACCCACGGCCACCGTGAGCGTCACCTCGCCGACCACTGGAACGGCGCCGTCCGGAAGGACCTGGGCACTCGGGGCGGCCTGCGGCGGCGTGGCGAAGTCGGCCTCGCGCAGCGCCTGGGCCCGCGCCGATTCCGCCAGCAGATCCGCTGCGCCTTCAGGCAAGGGCACCGCCCCCCACTCCGCTGCGACATGAGCCCGTGAGACGGCCTGATGCAGCGGACCATAGAGCGCCAGGAGGAGCCGGCGCGTGATCCACAGCGAGGTCCGTTCGCCCGATTGCGCAACCAGGTGCAGCAGCAGCCGATCCTCTGGGGCGACGTACTCGACGGTGATCTGATGCAGTTGCATGGGCGCGAGTATGCGCGCCGCCGGGTGGCTCTTGCGCGGGGTCAGCCGATCCAGCGCCGCGCGTTGCGCCAGATTTCCATCCAGGGACTCAGTGCCGCGTGGTCACCCGACGTCCAGCTCATCTGCACATTGCGGAACACCCGCTCCGGGTGAGGCATCATGGCCGTGAAACGGCCGTCGGCCGTGGTCACGGCCGTGAGGCCGTCCGGGCTGCCGTTCGGGTTGAGCGGATAGCGCTCGGTAGGCCGGCCAGCGTGGTCCACGAAGCGCATGGCAGCGATGGCGCGGCCGGCGTCGCCGCGGTGGCGGAAGTCGGCATAGCCCTCGCCATGGGCCACGGCGATCGGCACACGCGCACCGGCCATGCCGGCGAAGAACAGGCTGGGCGAATCCAGCACTTCCACCAGCGACAGGCGCGCCTCGAAGCGCTCGCTGCGGTTGGTGGTGAATCGCGGCCAGTCCTGCGCGCCGGGAATGATGTCGGCCAGCTCGGCGAACATCTGGCAGCCGTTGCACACGCCCAGGCCGAAGGTGTCGGCGCGGCCGAAGAAGTCGCCGAACTGCTGCGCCAGGCGTGGGTTGAAGGTGATGCTGCGGGCCCAGCCGATGCCGGCGCCCAGCGTGTCGCCGTAGCTGAAGCCGCCGCAGGCCACGATGCCCTGGAAGCGGGCCAGGTCGGCGCGGCCGCTCTGCAGGTCGGTCATGTGCACATCGACCGATTCGAAGCCGGCCTCGTGGAAGGCATAGGCCATCTCCACATGCGAGTTGACGCCCTGCTCGCGCAGGATGGCGACGCGCGGCCGGGCACTGCCCACGAAGGCGGGCGCAGTGCCGAAGCCTTCCGGCAGGTGCAGGTGCAGGCCGGTGTCGGCCGGGTCGCCGGCGGCGGCGTGCTCGGCGTCGGCGCAGTCGGGGTTGTCGCGCTCTCGGCAGATCTTCCAGCTGACGCTGTCCCACACCTGGTGCAGGTCGGCCAGCGTCGCGCTGAACACGGCCTTGGTGTCGCGCCAGACTTCGACCTTGCCCTTGCCGGCGTCGATGGGCGAGCTCTCGGGCCGGGTCTTGCCGACGAAGTGGCTGAACACGGACAGGCCGTGCGCACGCAGCGTCTGCATGACCTCGTTGCGCTCGGCGGTACGCACCTGCAGCAGCAGTCCCAGTTCCTCGTTGAACAGGGCCTTGAGCGTGAGCTCCTCGCGGCGTGCGCTGACCTGCTGCGCCCAGTTCTTGGCGTCACCCGTCTCCATGCGGCTGTCGCTGATGCCGTCGCCTTCGGTGACGAGCAGGTCGACGTTGAGCGACACGCCCACATGGCCGGCAAAACCCATCTCGCAGGCCGCGGCGAACAGGCCGCCGTCGCTGCGGTCATGCAGGGCGAGCAGCTTGCCTTCGGCGCGCAGCTGGTTGACGGCGTCCACCGTCTTGACCAGCAGTTGCGGATCGTCCAAATCGGGCACGCGGTCGCCGGTCTGGCCCAGCACCTGGGCCAGGATGCTGCCGCCCATGCGGTGCTGGCCGCGGCCCAGGTCGATGAGCACCAGCGTGGTGTCGGCCTCCAGCGCGTCGAGCTGCGGCGTGAGCGTGCCGCGCACGTCGTCGATGCTGGCGAAGGCGCTGACGATCAGGCTCACCGGCGAGCTGACCTTCTTCTTGTCGGTGCCCTCGGCCCACTGCGTGCGCATGGACAGCGAATCCTTGCCGACGGGAATGGACACACCCAGCGCCGGACACAACTCCATGCCCACCGCCTTGACCGTCTCGTACAGCGCCGCGTCCTCGCCCGGCTCGCCGCAGGCCGCCATCCAGTTGGCGGACAGCTTGACGCGCGCCAGGTCGATGGGCGCGGCCAGCAGGTTGGTGATGGCCTCGGCCACGGCCATGCGGCCCGAGGCGGCGGCGTCCATGGCGGCCAGCGGCGTGCGCTCGCCCATGCTCATCGCCTCACCGGCGAAGCCGCGGAAGTCGGCCAGCGTGACGGCGCAGTCGGCCACCGGCACCTGCCAGGGGCCGACCATCTGGTCGCGGTGCGTCAGGCCGCCCACCGTGCGGTCGCCGATGGTGACCAGGAAGCGCTTGGAGGCCACGGTGGGATGCGCCAGCACCTGGATGGCGGCCTGCTGCAGGTCCACGTCCGTGAGTTCCAGCGGCTTGAAGTTGCGGTGGATGCGGGCCACGTCGCGGTGCATCTTGGGCGGCTTGCCCAGCAGCACGTCCATGGGCATGCCCACGGGCTGGTTGGCGGCGTCGGCCTGGGCGTCGGCCACCACCAGCTCGCGCTGCTCGGTCGCCACGCCCACTACGGCGAAGGGGCAGCGCTCGCGCTCGCAGAAGGCGCGGAACTGGTCCAGCGACTCGGGCGCGATGGCCAACACGTAGCGCTCCTGGCTTTCGTTGCACCAGATTTCCTTGGGCGCCAGACCAGACTCTTCCAGCGGCACGGCGCGCAGGTCGAAGCGGGCACCGCGGCCGGCGTCGTTGGTCAGCTCGGGGAAGGCATTCGAAAGCCCGCCCGCGCCCACGTCGTGGATGGCGAGGATGGGGTTCTTCGCACCCTGCTGCCAGCAGTGGTTGATGACCTCCTGCGCCCGACGCTCGATCTCGGGGTTGCCACGCTGCACCGAGTCGAAGTCCAGCTCGGCCGCATTGGCGCCGGTGGCCATGGAACTGGCGGCGCCGCCGCCCATGCCGATGCGCATGCCGGGGCCGCCCAGCTGGATCAGCAGCGTGCCGGCGGGGAACTGGATCTTGCTGGTCTGCGTGGCGTCGATCTGGCCCAGGCCGCCCGCGATCATGATGGGCTTGTGGTAGCCGCGCTGGACGGTGTCCACGTCGCTCGCCACCGTCTGCTCGTATTCGCGGAAGTAGCCCAGCAGGTTGGGCCGGCCGAATTCGTTGTTGAAGGCCGCGCCGCCCAGCGGGCCCTCGGTCATGATCTGCAGCGGGCTGGCGATGTGAGCGGGCTTGCCATAACTGCCGTCCTCGGGCCAGAGCTTGGACACCGTGAAGCCGGTCAGGCCCGCCTTGGGCTTGGAGCCGCGGCCGGTGGCGCCTTCATCGCGGATCTCGCCGCCGGCACCGGTAGAAGCGCCCGGGAAGGGCGAGATCGCCGTCGGGTGGTTGTGCGTCTCCACCTTCATCAGCACATGGTGCAGCGCCTCTTCCTTGCCATAGGCGGGCGCGTCGGCACCCAGTTCGCTGCGGGCCACAAAGCGCTCGATGGCATGGCCTTCCATCACCGACGCGTTGTCCGAATAGGCGATGACCGTGTGCTGGGGGTTTGTCTTGTGGGTGTGGCGGATCATGCCGAACAGGCTCATCGGCTGGCGCTCGCCGTCGATGGTGAAGTCGGCATTGAAGATCTTGTGGCGGCAGTGCTCGCTGTTGGCCTGCGCGAACATCATCAGCTCGACGTCGGTCGGGTTGCGACCCAGCTTGCCGAAGGCGTCGACCAGGTAGTCGATCTCGTCCTCGGCCAGGGCCAGGCCGAAGGTGGTGTTGGCTTCGACCAGCGCCGCGCGGCCGCCGCCCAGCACGTCCACGTGGGCCATGGGCTGCGGCGGCAGCTCGGCGAACAGGGCCGCGGCGCCGTCGACGCCGGGCAGCACCGACTCGGTCATGCGGTCGTGCAGCAGGCCGGCCACCTGGGCCAGGGCCGTGGCGTCCAGCACGGGCGCGCGGCCCAGCAGGGGCGCCTTCAGGCCGATGTGGTACTGCGTGACGCGCTCCACGCGGCGCAGCGCCAGGCCGCAGTTGCGGGCGATGTCGGTGGCCTTGGAAGCCCAGGGCGAGACGGTGCCCAGCCGGGGGCTGACGACGAGCGTGGCGCCCTGCGGCGCGGCGCCAGCGTCGAAGGGCTCGCCGTAGGTCAGCAGTGCGGCGAAGCGTTCGCGTGCGGCGGCATCCATCTCGGCGTCCGACAGCACCAGGTGCACGAAGCGCGCCGTGATGGCATTGATGCGCGCGTCCACCGCCTGCAGGCGTGGCAGCAATTGGCGTGCGCGGAAGTCGCTGAGCGCGGCTCCTCCTTCGAAGATGGTCACGACGGGAGGAACGGTGGATGCGGGCTGCGTCACGGTGGGCGGGGCCTGGGGCCGGAAGGACAGAAGGGGGAGGCGGTGCAACCGGCCGCTGACTGGGGCCGTTCGCGAAAGCCCGGCATTTTAGGGGGTCGGATGGGATAATCCCCGGATGAGCATTACCTACCACGACGCCGAAGGCATTGCCGCGATGCGCGTCGCCTGCCGCCTCGCGTCCGAGGTGCTGGACTACCTGACGCCCTTCATCAAGCCCGGCATCACCACCAACGAGATCGACCGGCTGGCCGCCGAGTACATGGTCGGCCAGGGCACCACCTCCGCCACCGTGGGCTACAAGGGCGCGGGCGACGTGCCCTTCCCCAAGTCGCTGTGCACCTCGGTCAACCATGTGGTGTGCCACGGCATCCCGGACGACAAGCCCTTGAAGAAGGGCGACATCATGAACATCGACGTCACCGTCATCAAGGACGGCTGGTACGGCGACAACAGCCGGATGTTCGTGATCGGCGACGCCTCCATCGCCGCCAAGCGCCTGTGCCAGGTCACCTTCGAGGCCATGTGGCACGGCATCCTGCAGGTCAAGCCCGGCAACCACCTCGGCGATGTGGGCCATGCCATCCAGCGCTTCGCCGAGGGCAATGGCTACTCGGTGGTGCGCGAGTTCTGCGGCCACGGCGTGGGTCGCACCTTCCATGCCGAGCCCCAGGTGCTGCACTACGGCCGCCCCGGCACGATGGAAGAGCTCAAGCCCGGCATGATCTTCACCATCGAGCCGATGATCAACGCCGGCAAGCGCGACATCAAGGAAGACCACCGCGGTGGCCGCTACGACGGCTGGACCATCGTGACGCGTGACCGCTCGCTCTCCGCCCAGTGGGAGCACACGGTGCTGGTCACCGAGACGGGCTACGAGGTGCTGACCCTGTCGGCCGGCAGCCCGCCGCTGCCCGCCTTCGTGCCTGCCGCCAGCGGCCAGCCGGCGCCCGTCGCCGCCTGACGCACCGCGCGGGCATGGGGTTTTCCGTCGCCGTCGATCTGCCGGCCAGCCTGCGCGAGCAGCTGCGCGCCGGCAAGAGTGCCGTGTTCGAGCGCCTGCTGGCGCCGCAGGGTGTGCGCAACATCCACGCCGTGCTCAAGGAGCTGGCGGCCGAGGCCGACGCCGCCTTGCGCGCCTTGTGGCAGGACGCCGGTTTCGGCGACCAACTGGCCCTGGTGGCCGTCGGCGGCTACGGCCGCGGCGAGCTCTTTCCCTACTCCGATGTCGACGTGCTCCTGCTGCTGCCCGAGGGCGGCGAGGTCGAGCCGGCGCGGCTGGAGACCTTCATCGGCCGCTGCTGGGACGCCGGCCTCGAGATCGGCTCCAGCGTGCGCACACTGGGCGAGTGCCTGAGCGAGTCGGCCAAGGACGTCACGGTGCAGACCGCCTTGCTTGAATCCCGCCACGTGTGCGGCAGCAAGCGCCTGTTCACCGCCTTCCGCAAGGCCTTCGACGAGGCCATGGATCCGCATGCCTTCTTCCTGGCCAAGTCGCAGGAGATGCGCCACCGCCACCTGAAGCACGACGGCACGCCCTACTCGCTGGAGCCGAACTGCAAGGAATCGCCCGGCGGCCTGCGCGACCTGCACACCGTGCGCTGGGTGGCCCAGGCGGCCGGCTTCGGCAAGCGCTGGGAGGACTACGCGCGCGACGGCCTGGCCACCCCCTTCGAGGTCAAGCAGATCAAGCGCAACGAGGCGCTGCTGTCGCTCATCCGCGCGCGCCTGCATGCCGTGGCCAAGCGGCGCGAGGACCGGCTGGTGTTCGACCTGCAGACGGCCGTGGCCCAGACCTTCGGCTACGAGAACGAGACCGGCCGCCGCGCGAGCGAGGCGCTCATGCGCCGCTACTACTGGGCGGCCAAGGCGGTCACGCAGCTCACCGAGATCCTGATGCTGAACATCGCCGAGCGGCTCAACCCGCAATCGGCCACGCTCACGCGCATCAACGACCGCTTCTTCGAGAAGGCGGGCACCATCGAGGTAGCCAGCGACGACCTCTACGAGAAGGATCCGCACGCCATCCTCGAGACCTTCCTGCTCTACCAAAAGACCATCGGCGTCAACGGCCTGTCGGCGCGCACGCTGCGCGCGCTCTACAACGCCCGCGGCCGCATGGACAGCCGCTTCAGCAACGACAAGGTCAACCATGCGACCTTCATGCGCATGCTGCTGGAGCCGCGCGGCATCACGCATGCGATGCGGCTGATGAACCAGACCTCGGTGTTGGGGCGCTACCTGCGCGTCTTCCGCGGCACGGTGGGGCAGATGCAGCACGACCTGTTCCACGTCTACACGGTGGACCAGCACATCCTGATGGTGCTGCGCAACGTGCGGCGCTTCTTCATCGCCGAGCACGCGCACGAATACCCCTTCTGCTCGCAACTGGCAGCCGGCTGGGACAAGCCGTGGATCCTGTACGTGGCCGCCCTCTTCCACGACATCGCGAAGGGCCGCGGCGGCGACCATTCCGAACTGGGCGCGCGCGATGTGCGCCGCTTCTGCCAGAAGCACGGCATCGGCCGCGAAGACATGCGGCTGATCGAGTTCCTGGTCGCCAACCACCTGGTGATGAGCAACGTGGCGCAGAAGCAGGACCTGTCGGACCCGGAGGTCATCGGCGCATTCGCCCAGCGCGTGGGCAGCGAGCGCTATCTGACGGCGCTGTACCTGCTGACGGTGGCCGACATCCGCGGCACCTCGCCGCGCGTGTGGAACGCCTGGAAGGGCAAGCTGCTGGAAGACACCTACCGCCGCACCTCGCGCGCGCTGGGCGGCCACCTGCCCGACCCGGATGCCGAGGTGGAGGCCCGCAAGCGCGAGGCGCTGACGCTGCTGCAGCTGCATGCCCAGCCCTTCGAGGCGCACAAGGCGCTGTGGGACACGCTGGACGTGAGCTACTTCATGCGCCACGACGCCGGCGAGATTGCCTGGCACGCCAAGAAGCTGTCGCGCTTCGTGGCGCCCAAGGGCATCCCAGCCGATCCGCATGCCAAGGCCATCGTGCGGGCGCGTCTCTCGCCAGTGGGAGAAGGGCTGCAGGTGGTGGTCTACACGCCCGACCAGCCGGACCTGTTCGCGCGCATCTGCGGCTATTTCGACCAGGCCTCGTTCAGCATCCTGGACGCGCGGGTGCACACGGCCACCAACGGCTACGCGCTGGACACCTTCCAGGTCGTGACCACCTTTCTGCCCGAGCATTACCGCGAACTGATCAGCATGGTGGAGACCAACCTGGCGCAGACGCTGGACGCCTGGGGCGAGCTGCCCGCGCCCAGCCGGGGCCGGGTGTCGCGGCGGGTGCGCAGCTTCCCGATCCAGCCGCGGGTGTACCTCACCCCCGACGAGAAGGCGCAGCGCTGGTTGCTGACGATCTCGGCCAGCGACCGGGCCGGCCTGCTCTACAGCGTGGCCCGCGTTTTGGCGCGCCATCACCTGCATCTGCAACTCGCCAAGGTGACGACGCTGGGCGAGCGGGTGGAGGACAGCTTCCTGATCAGTGGCCCGGAGCTGCATGGTCAGAAGGCGCAACTGGCCATCGAGACCGAGCTGATCGACGCGCTCGAAGCGGCTTGAGGGCTTGAGGGCTTTAGCGGGTGCGAGCCGGTGCTTCGCCGGATGGCCTCGATGCCCAAGATGCCCGGTGAGTGAATCAGGGTTGGGGGTGTTCCGGTCGCGCAAGTGGCTGGGGCGGTAACCCGGCAGAGGATGCCGGCATGCGCGCTCCCGGTGCACGCTCGCGCTGACCGGCTTAGGGCACAAGCTTTGTGCTCGCCTTCCACCGACGCGCCTGCCGTACTGCACGGCGCCGCGAATGGCACCTCCGCACGCACGCCGGCATCCTCCGCCTCGACGCTGCGCGCGAATCCATCCAGTTCGATGCTGCGCACGGATCCTCCCCTTTGCGGCAAAGGGGTCAAGGGACCTCTTGGGCAACACGGGCCAATCAACCCAGACCGTTCGGGCTGAGCCTGTCGAAGCCCCGCTCGCGCACTGCGCTGCATCGCGTTGCAGCGGTCAGGGCGAGTCGGGCCTTTGCGTCGCGCGCCGTCATGCCCTTCGACAAGCTCAGGGCGAACGGAATGAGAGACCCGGGGCGGCAAACCCGGCGGTTCACGCCGGACGTCGAGGCGGGGGATGCCCGTATGCGTGCGGAGGTGCCATTCGCGGCGCCGTGCAGTGCCCCAAGCACGTCGGTGGACAGCGAGCACGTATCTGGTGAGGCAAGCCGGTCAGCGCGAGCGTGCACCGGGAGCGCGCATGCCGGCATCCCCCGCCGGTTAGCGGCACAGCGTCAGCACCCCCTGTGTCCTTCACAAGCGCGGCTTGAACAGCAACCCCGGCGCGACCGCGACCGCAACCGCAACCGCAACCGCAACCGCAACCGCAACCGCAACCGCAACCGTGCCGATCTTTACGCCGTTTTGATACCGCCCCCGCCAGTCTCTACACCGTCTTGACGCCCCCGTTCCGACACTGCCAGCCATCGTCTTTCCGATCACTGGAGTGAGAAATGGACCTCGTCTGGCTCGCCGCCATCGCCGCCCTGTGGGCCGGCATGGTCGCGCTGGTGTATGCGCTGGCCGCCATGGAGCGGCCGAACGGGGGCCGGCCATGATGTCGCTAGGCGCCCTCTATGGCCTGGCCGGCACGCTGGCGGCCCTGCTGCTGGCGTACCTCGTCTATGCCCTGATCCGCGCGGAGGACTTCTGATGAATGCCTCCGCCTGGACCCTCCTGGCCGTCTTCCTCGCCCTGCTGCTGATCCTCGCCTGGCCGCTCGGCCGCTGGCTGGCCGCACTGTGCGAAGGCCGCATGCCGCGCTGGATCGCCCGCATCGAGGCGCCGCTCTTTCGTCTGGCAGGCGTCGAGCCCAACAGCTCCATGGGCTGGATGACCTACGCCCTCGCCCTGCTCGCCTTCAATGCCCTCGGCGCGCTGGCCGTCTACGGCCTGCAGCGCCTGCAGGCCCTGCTGCCACTCAACCCCGCGGGCCTGCCGGCCGTGTCGGGCGACTCGGCCTTCAACACCGCGCTCAGCTTCTCCACCAACACCAACTGGCAGGGCTATGCGGGCGAAAGCACCATGAGCTACCTCACGCAGATGCTGGCGCTGACGGTGCAGAACTTCCTCTCCGCCGCCACCGGCATCGCCGTGGCCTTTGCGCTGATCCGCGGCTTTGCGGCACGCGGCGAGGCCGGCCGGCGCAGCGCCCGCTTCGGCGCCATCGGCAACGCCTGGGCCGACCTCACGCGCCTGACGCTGTGGCTGCTGCTGCCGCTGTCCTTCGTGCTGGCCGTCGTCTTCGTCGGCCAGGGCGTGATCCAGAACTTCGACGGCTACAAGACGGTCACCACGGTCGAGGCCACGGTCTACCAGGACCCGCAGAACGGCCCCGACGGCCAGCCGCTGAAGGACGCCGCCGGCAACCCCGTCACCAAGGAAGCCACCACGCAGACCCAGACCCTGCCCATGGGCCCGGTCGCCTCGCAGGAGGCGATCAAGATGCTGGGCACCAACGGCGGCGGCTACTTCAACGCCAACTCGGCCCATCCCTTCGAGAACCCGACGGCGCTGACCAACCTGCTGCAGATGCTGGCCATCTTCAGCATCCCGGCCGCGCTGTGCCTCACCTTCGGCCAAGTGGTGGGCGACCGCCGGCAGGGCAGGGCCATCCTGGGCGCGATGACAGCGATCTTCGTCGTCGGCGTCATCGTCGCCACCGGCGCCGAGCAGGCCGGCAACCCGCTGCTGGCAGCGCTGGGCGTGGACCCGTCGGCCGGCAACTGGGAAGGCAAGGACCTGCGCTTCGGCATCGCCGCCTCGGCCCTGTTCGCCGTGGTGACCACGGCCGCCTCCTGCGGCGCCGTGATCGCCATGCACGACTCGCTCACGCCGATGGGCGGGTTGGTCACGCTGGTCATGATGCAGCTGGGCGAGGTGGTGTTCGGCGGCGTGGGCTCGGGCCTGTACGGCATGCTGGTCTTCGCCATCCTGGCGGTGTTCATCGCCGGGCTCATGATCGGCCGCACGCCGGAGTACCTCGGCAAGAAGATCGAGGTGTACGAGATGAAGCTGATCGCCATCGCCATCCTGGTCACGCCCATCCTGGTGCTGCTGGGCACGGCCGTGGCGGTGAGCATGGAGGCCGGCCGCGCCGGCATCGCCAACCCAGGCGCGCATGGCTTTTCGGAGATCCTCTACGCCTTCACCTCGGCCGCCAACAACAACGGCAGCGCCTTCGCCGGGCTGTCGGCCAACACGCCCTTCTACAACACGATGCTGGGCGTGGCCACCTGGCTGGGCCGCTTCGCAGTGATGGTGCCGGTGCTGGCGATTGCCGGCGCGCTGGCCGCCAAGCAGCGCCTGCCGGTGACGGCCGGCACGCTGCCCACCAACGGGCCGCTGTTCGTGGTGCTGCTGATCGGCACGGTGCTGCTGGTCGGCCTGCTCAACTATGTGCCGGCGCTGGCCCTGGGCCCCATCGTCGAGCACCTGATGCTCTGGAAGTGAGGCGCGCGCCATGAACAACAACAACACGCTTTCCCTGCTCGACGGTGCGCTGGTGCGCCCCGCCCTCGTCGCGTCCTTCACCAAGCTGAGCCCCCGCGTGCAGTGGCGCAACCCGGTGATGTTCGTCGTCTACGTCGGCAGCATCCTGACCACGCTGCTGTGGGTGCACAGCCTCAACTACCCCGGCGACACCGGCATGCGGCCAGGCTTCATCCTCGCGGTGTCGCTGTGGCTGTGGTTCACCGTGCTCTTCGCCAACTTCGCCGAGGCGCTGGCCGAAGGCCGCAGCAAGGCGCAGGCCGCCTCGCTGCGCAGCCTGCGCAAGGACAGCTGGGCCAAGAAGCTCGAAGGCGCGCCGCGCGAGATGGCGCGGCTGGCCGAGCAGCTGGCCCGCGTGCGTGCCGAGGGCGCCGCGCCCGAGCCGGCCACGGCCGAATCCACCAGCGCCATCTGGCGCCCCGAACGCGCGACCAACCTCCGCAAGGGCGACGTGGTACTGGTCGAGGTCGGCGACATGATTCCGCTGGACGGCGAGGTCATCGAAGGCGTGGCCTCGGTGGACGAGTCGGCCATCACCGGCGAGTCGGCACCGGTGGTGCGCGAGTCGGGCGGCGACTTCTCGTCGGTGACCGGCGGCACCCGCGTGCTGTCGGACTGGCTGGTGGTGCGCGTCGGCGTGAACCCGGGCGAATCCTTCCTGGACCGCATGATCGGCATGGTCGAAGGCGCCAAGCGGGCCCGCACGCCCAACGAGATCGCGCTGACCATCCTGCTGGTGGCGCTGACGCTGGTCTTTTTGATGGTGACGGTGACGCTGCTGCCCTACTCGCTGTTCAGCGTGCAGGCGGCGGGCACGGGCACGGTGGTGTCGATCACCGCGCTGGTGGCGCTGCTGGTGTGCCTGATCCCGACCACCATCGGCGGCCTGCTGTCGGCCGTGGGCGTGGCGGGCATGAGCCGCATGATGCAGGCCAACGTGATCGCCACCTCCGGCCGCGCCGTCGAGGCCGCGGGCGACGTGGACGTGCTGCTGCTGGACAAGACCGGCACCATCACCCACGGCAACCGCCAGGCCTCGGCCTTTCTGCCGGCACCGGGCGTGAACAAGGCGCTCCTGGCGCATGCGGCGCAGCTGGCCTCCCTGGCCGACGAGACGCCCGAGGGCCGCAGCATCGTCGAGCTGGCCCGGCGCGAGGGCGTAAACATAGCGCCCGTCGACGGCGCCGTGTTCGTGCCCTTCACCGCCCAGACGCGCATGAGCGGCGCCGACCTGCCCGCCGCCGCGCTGGACTTCACGGGCGACGCCGTGCTGCTGCGCAAGGGCGCCGTGGAGGCGGTGCGCCGCCATGTCGAGTCGCTGCGCGGCACCATGCCCGCCGAGCTGCTGCGCGCCGCCGACGAGGTGGCCCGCCGCGGCAGCACGCCGCTGGCCGTGGCCGAGGGCGCCCGCGTACTGGGCATCGTCGAGCTCAAGGACATCGTCAAGACCGGCATCCGCGAGCGCTTCGCGCAGCTGCGCCGCATGGGCATCCGCACGGTGATGATCACCGGCGACAACAAGCTCACGGCAGCCGCCATCGCCGCCGAGGCCGGCGTGGACGACTTCCTGGCCGAGGCCACGCCCGAGGACAAGCTCAAGCTGATCCGCCAGTACCAGTCCGACGGCCGGCTGGTGGCCATGACGGGCGACGGCACCAACGACGCACCTGCCCTGGCCCAGGCCGACGTGGCCGTCGCCATGGGCAGCGGCACGCAGGCCGCCAAGGAGGCCGGCAACATGGTCGACCTGGACTCCAACCCCACCAAGCTGCTGGAGGTGGTGGAGACCGGCAAGGCCCTGTTGATGACGCGCGGCGCGCTCACCACCTTCAGCATCGCCAACGACGTGGCGAAGTACTTCGCCATCATCCCTGCCATCTTCGTGAGCACCTACCCGCAGCTCGCGGCGCTGAACGTGATGCGGCTGGCGAGTCCGTCGTCGGCCATCCTGAGCGCGGTGATCTTCAACGCGCTGATCATCGTGTTCCTCATCCCGCTGGCGCTCAAGGGCGTGCGCTACCGGCCCATCGGCGCGGCCGCGCTGCTGCGCCGCAACCTGGCCATCTACGGCCTGGGCGGGCTGCTGGTGCCCTTCGTCGGCATCAAGCTCATCGACCTGCTGCTGGCGGCAGTGGGTCTGGTCTGAACCCATGGAGACGATCCCCATGACGAAGCAAAACCTCGCGCGTCCCTGCCTGGTGCTGTTCACCGCTCTGAGCGTGATCACCGGCGTGGTCTACCCCGCGGCCGTGACCGGCGTGGCCGGCGCGCTGTTCCCGAAGCAGGCCGCCGGCAGCCTGGTGGAACGCGACGGCAAGGCCGTGGGCTCCGCGCTCATCGGCCAGAACTTCAGCGACCCCGGCCACTTCTGGGGCCGGCCCTCGGCCACCGCGCCGCAGCCCTACAACGGCAGCGGCTCCTCGGGCTCCAACCAGGGGCCGCTCAACCCGGCGTTGACCGATGCCGTGAAGGCCAGGGTCGAGGCCCTGCGCGCCGCCGACCCGGGCAACACGGCGCCGGTGCCGGCCGACTTGGCGATGGCCTCGGCCAGCGGACTCGATCCGCACATCAGCCCCGAGGCGGCGCGCTACCAGGCCGCGCGAGTGGCGCGCGTGCGCGGCCTGAGCACTACGCAGGTCCAGCAGTTGGTCGACGCACAGGTACAGCGGCCCGCGCTGCCCTTCCTGGGCGACCCGGTGGTCAACGTGCTGGCGCTCAACCTGGCGCTTGACGCGCTGACCAAGCGCTGAGCCCTCACCATGCTCGCTGACCTGCTTGCCGCCGCCGCGGCCCTCGCGGCCGTTCTGCTGCCCAGCGGCGTGGCATGGCTGATCGTGCGCCGCTGCGAACGCCATGCGCGCCGCCGCCGGCCTCGCTGACACGGCCCACAGCTTCCGCCCTCCTTTTTTCTCTGCATCGACGATGCCTTCCCCCATGTCCTTTCGCGCTTCTTCCTTCTGCCTTCTCGGTACGAGCCTGATCGCCTTCGCTGCCCAGGCCCAGTCCGAGACGCCAGCACCCGCCGCCGCACCGGCGCCCTCGCCCGTCACGGCCAACATCTCGCTGACCACCAACTACAAGTTCCGTGGCCAGGACCAGGATGCCATCGGCAACAACGGCTTCTACAAGACCAA
>NZ_FTMY01000026.1 GCF_900156165.1 Pseudacidovorax sp. RU35E | reverse complement strand
TGACCTGCTCCCCGTGATCCTTACCATGGCACTAGAGAAAATCCGCGCAACCGAGAGGAAGCGCGATGCGCAAGAGCAGATTCACAGACGAGCAAGTCATCGGGTTCATCAAGCAGGCTGACGCCGGCATGAGCGTGGCGGACCTGTGCCGCCGAGAGGGGTTCAGCTCGGCCACGTTCTACAAGTGGCGGGCCAAGTTCGGCGGCATGGAGGCTAGCGATGCCAAGCGGCTGCGCGATCTGGAAGCCGAGAACAACCGGCTCAAGAAGCTGCTGGCCGAGGCGGTGCTGGACAACGAGGCGCTGAAGGTGGCCTTCGGCGTAAAGCGCTGAGCCCACCGGCGAAGCGACGCGCGGTGGGCACGATGCTGGAAGCGACCTCGATCAGTGAACGGCGCGCCTGCGCCTTGGTGGGACTGTCGCGCGATAGTTGGCGGCATCCGCCCCAGCGTGCGCAGCACGACCGGGCGATGAGCCAGCGCATCGTCGAGTTGGCGCACGAGCGGCGGCGTTTCGGCTACCGGCGCATCGGCGATCTGCTACGGGCCGCAGGCACCAAGATCAACGACAAGCGCGTGTACCGGCTCTACAAGCTGGCCGACCTGTCGGTGCGCACGCGCCGCGGCAAGCAGCGCCTGAAGCTCGAACGCGTGCCGCTGCATGAGTGCCAGAGCGTCAACGAGGTGTGGAGCATGGACTTCGTCAGCGACAGCTTGGCCAGCGGGCGGCGCATCAAATGCCTGACCGTCACCGACGACTTCAGCCACGAGTGCGTGGACATCGCGGTGGACCACGGCATCGGCGGCCAGTACGTTGTGCGCGTGCTCGACCAGGTGGCGCGGTTCCGGGGCTACCCGCAGGCCGTCAGAACCGACCAGGGGCCGGAGTTCACGAGTCGGGCCTTTATGGCCTGGGCGCAGGCCAAGGGCGTGCGCCACATCCTTAACCAGCCGGGCAAGCCCACGCAGAACGCCTACATCGAGAGCTTCAACGGCAAGTTCCGCGACGAGTGCCTGAACGAGCATTGGTTCCAAGGCTTGAAGCAGGCGCGCGACGAGATTGCACGCTGGCGGACCGACTACAACGAGGTGCGCCCGCACAGCAGTTGCGGGCGGATGCCGCCTGCGAAGTTCGCGGCCCAGCATCGCAAAACAGCCGGCGGCGCCGTGCCGGCGCCGCAGCAAACCCAGGAGTAATCTCCTTCAACCCAGCGGATTCCTCAAATCGACTGGTACGGGTTCTGGGGGCAGGTCAG
>NZ_FTMY01000027.1 GCF_900156165.1 Pseudacidovorax sp. RU35E | reverse complement strand
GGCACCTCGACGAAGCCGCCGCGGATCTGCAGCGGGTTCTGCGTGAGGAACTGGCCGTCCTGCCAGATCCAGTGCGTGTCGATGGCCGTGACCTTGCCCGGCACGGCCGCCGCCACGTGGGTGAACATGGCCAGCGAGATGTCGAAGTGGTTGTTGGAATGCGAACCCCAGGTCAGGCCCCAGTCGCGGCAGGTCTGGCCCACACGCACGCTGCCGGCCATGGTCCAGAAATGCGGGTCGGCCAGCGGGATGTCCACCGACTGCAGCGACAGGGCATGCACCATCTGCCGCCAGTCGGTGGCGATCATGTTGGTGGCGGTGGGCAGACCCGTGGCGCGGCGGAACTCGGCCATCACCTCGCGGCCGCTGAAGCCGCCTTCGGCACCGCAGGGGTCCTCGGCATAGGCCAGCACGCCGCGCATGTCGCGCATCAGGCGGATCGCATCCTTGAGCAGCCAGCCGCCGTTGGGGTCCAGCGTGACGCGCGCTTCGGGGAAGCGCTGGGCCAGCGCGCGCACGGCCTCGATCTCCTGCTCGCCGGCCAGCACGCCGCCCTTGAGCTTGAAGTCGTTGAAGCCGTAGCGCGCATGGGCGGCCTCGGCCTGGCGCACGATGGCCACGGGCGTCATGGCCGCCATGTGGCGCACCTGGGCCCAGTCGTCGCTGGCGCTCGTGTCGTCGCCCGGCTTCACGTAGGGCAGGTCGGTCTGGTCCGAAGGGCCGACGAAGAACAGGTAGCCCAGCATCTCCACCCGCTCGCGCTGCTGGCCTTCGCCCAGCAGCGCCGCCACCGGCACGCCCAGGTGCTGGCCCAGCAGGTCGAGCAGCGCCGACTCGATGGCCGTGACCGCATGCACGCCGATGCGCAGGTCGAAGGTCTGCAGGCCGCGGCCGCCGGGGTCGCGGCCGGCCAGGGCCTGCTGCACGCGCTGCAGCAGCTGCAGGTGCTTGCCGATGGACTGGCCGATGAGCTGGGGCCGGCTGTCCTCCAGCGCCTGACGGATGCCCTCGCCGCCTGGCACCTCGCCCACGCCGGTGCGGCCGGCGCTGTCGTGCACCAGCAGCACGTTGCGGGTGAAGAAGGGCGCGTGGGCACCGCTGAGGTTCATCAGCATGCCGTCGCGGCCGGCGACGGGGATGACTTCGATGTCGGTGATGGTGGGCGTGTGGCTCAT